>JAKGSH010000010.1 GCA_021568835.1 Streptomyces sp. Tue 6430 | reverse complement strand
GAGGGGACGGACCGCAGCAGTGTCTGCCCGGTCTTGCCGTCGCGGCCGGCGTACGGCAGGCCCGAGGAGGCGGCGAGCGGAGCCAGCGCCGGGTGGTGCAGGCCCGTGGACGGGGTGAAGTTGACGTAGGGGCAGCCGGCGCGCAGGGCGGCCGCCGCGTAGAGGGAGCTGGGCGGCAGGGTGCCGTCGGTGGGGCCGGCTCGGTGGAGGCGACGTTGATCACGACGGCGCCCGCGAGGTCCCGGCGGCGCACGAAGTCGCGGATGTCGGCCGCGAACACGTCGATCCACCGGTCCCGGGTGCGTCCGGTGTCACCGGGCGGCGGGCCACCGGGCCTGATCTCCCGGTCGGCGGCGACGAGTTCGGCCTGCACCGCGGACAGCAGGCCGTGCGGCAGGACGCCGCCGTCGGCGAGGTGCTCGCACGCTTGGGCAGCGGGCAGTCGACGGTGTCGTGACCGCCGAAGACGAGGGACGACAACGGCGGCAGACCGCAGGAGGTGAAGCCGGGGGTCTCGGTGACCATGCCGGTCGGCGGGTGGAGTCCGGCGGCGACGGCGGCGCAGCCCGCGATCGCGGTCGTGGCGACGGATCCGCGCGCGCCGATGAACCAGACGCCGAAGCGGGGGGCCGGGGTGGGGGTGGGGGTGGGGGTGGGGAGGGACGGTTCGGCGGACATGGGCAGCCTCCTTGTCGTACGCGAACCTGGTGCGAGCACCGGAGGGGGGACGAGCGGGGGCCCGGCACGGGGCCCGGCGGGACGGCGGGCGGGGGTCCGGCGTCCTCCGCCCGCCGCCGTTCCGGTCGCCCCAGGGCCTCTCGTTCGGGTCAGGCCGGGCTCGCGGGCCCTGGCACCGCCCCTCGCCGCGTTGTCGTCGGTCGCCAGGGCTCCGCCCTGGCTACCTCCTCCGCCTTGCGAGACACGGCACCGGACCCCGCTCCCTGATCCGGCCCGACCCGAACGAAAGACCCTAGGAGCGCAGTTCCTTCAGCTGGATGTCGCGGAAGGAGACCTGGTCGCCGGCGCCGTGGTTCTGCAGGCCGATGTAGCCGTCGGTCAGGCTCCGCTCGGGGTCCTTGTTGGTGAAGTCGTTGATCTTGACTCCGTTGAGGAACACCTGGAGGCGTTCGCCCTGGACCTTGATCTCGTAGGAGTTCCACTGGCCGGGCGGGCGCAGGACCTGGTCACGGGCCTTGATGTTCGCCGACTTGAACGAGTAGACGGAGCCCGTGGTGCGGTCGGCCGCGTCCGTGGCGTCGATCTGGATCTCGTAGCCCTTGTTCACCGCGGACCAGGGGTCGTCGGAGGCCGGGAAGCCCACGAAGATCCCGGAGTTGTCGTCGCCCCGCATCTTCCAGTCGAGCTTGAGCGAGTACGACTTCAGCTCCTTGGCCTGGTACCAGAGCAGTCCCATGCCGCCCTCGGACTCCAGGGTGCCGTCCTTGACGTCGAACTTTCCGGGGCCGGCCTGCTTCCAGCCGTCCAGGGTCTGTCCGTTGAAGATCTGCCGGTAGCCCTTGTCCGGCTTGCAGTCCGCCTTGACCTGGCCGGTGGCGTACTGGAGGCCGCCGAGCAGGTGGGCCCGGAAGGCCTCGTCGGCGTACGACTCCTTGGTGTGGCCGCCGCCGGTGTAGAAGGACCGGCCGCCGCCGTAGCTCTGACACCAGGCGATCGGGTGGTCGCCCTTCATGGTGCCGCCGCTGTAGGTCGTCTCGTCGAGGGTGGCGAGGACCTTGGCCTGTTCGCGCGGGTTGGTGCGGTAGTTGTACCACTCGTCGGTGCGCTCCCAGGTGTCGCCCAGGTGCGCGGTGGAGGGGTGGTCGTGGTCGTGGACGCGCACGGTGGCCTTCTGGACGGCCGGGTGCGAGTCGAACCGGGCGCCGACGAGGCCGCCGTAGAACTCCCAGTCGTACTCGGTGTCGGCGGCGGCGTGGATGCCCAGGTAGCCGCCGCCGTTCCTGACGTAGTCCTCGAACGCCTTCTGCTGGTCGGCGTCGAGGACGTCACCGGTGGTGGACAGGAAGGCCACCGCGTCGTACTTGGCGAGGTTGGCGGTGGTGAACTGCCGGGCCTCCTCGGTCGCCGTGACCGAGATGCCGGCCGGGGCGCCCAGTTCCTTCAGCGCGGCGACGCCCTCCGGGATGGAGTCGTGCCGGAAGCCCGCCGTCCTGGAGAAGACCAGGACCTTCTTGCCGGCCGTGAACGGCTCGGTGGAGAACTCGAAGTCGTCCACGTCGTACAGCGCGCCCTCGCCGCCCCGGAAGACCAGGTAGATCTCCGTGGTCTTCTTCGGCAACGACCGCAGCGGCACGTCGACGTCCTGGAACGTCTCCCAGCCGCCGGTCGGCGGGATGTACGCCGAGCCGTGCAGCGTGCCGGTGGGCGAGCCGGTGCGCAGCTCGATGAAGCCGCCCGCGCCGCCGGAGGAGGCCCGCACGGTCATCTTCTTCTGCCCGTCGAACCGGTAGGGGCTGAAGGAGATCCAGTCGCCGTCATCGATGTCGCCGACGGTCCTGCCGCCGTTGGCGCCGGTCTTGTCGATCACCGACACGCCCTGCTGGGCGCCGAAGTGCTCGGCCTGTCGGTGCGACGGCTGGAGCACGGTGCGGGCGGTGCCGGTCAGCGCCTCCTGGCCGTTCGCCCCGCCGTCGGTGTAACTGGCGCCGACGACACCGTAGATGTTGGCGTCGGTGTCGTGACCGCCGTCCCCGGCGGGCGGCTGGAGAGTGCCCTCGCAGCCCGTCTCGCTGGTCAGCTCGTGGGCGTGGGAGTCGTGGCCGAGGCTGTAGGCGACCTTGACCCTGGAGCAGTCGATCCGCTCCTCGGGGTCGGTGACGGTCACCTTGAACGGCACGGGTTCGCCGAAGGCGGCCAGGCTGCCGTTGCCCGGAACGGTGATCTTCACCGTGGGTTCGGTGTTGCCGACCACGATCCGGACACTGGCGTTGCCGGTGTTGCCCTCGGGGTCCTTCGCGGTGAAGGTCGCGGTGTAGGTGCCGGCCTTCTTGTAGCGGTGGGTGGGGGTGAGGCCCTCGCCCGTGGTGCCGTCGCCGAAGTCCCAGCCGTAGGTGAGGTCCGGGGAGTCGGCGTCCTTGGCGCTGCCGGTGAACTCGACCCTCAGCCCGGCCGCGCCGGACGTCTTGTCCGCGTCGGCCTCGGCGATCGGGGAGAAGCCGTCCTCGGCGTTCTCGATCCGGTACAGCGCGGAGTCCTTGTCGCCCTGGAACCAGGACAGGCCGTAGTCGAGGACGTAGAGCGCGCCGTCGGGGCCGAACTCCATGTCCATGATCTGGGTGCCGGTCCACGGGAAGTCGTTGATCTTCGCGACCGTGCCGTCGGGTCCGTCTTCGGTCTGCTCGATCCGCTTGATCCAGCGGCGGCCGAACTCGCCGGCGAAGAAGTCGCCGTCGTACGCCTCGGGGAACTTCACCGAGGAGTCGAGGTCGGGGTCGTAGCGGTAGACCGGGCCGCCCATCGGGGACTCGGAGCCGCTGCCGAACTCGGGTACGGAACCGCCGTCGTAGGGGATCCAGGCGGCCTGCGCGGGCGGCAGGTCGACGAGGCCGGTGTTGTGGCGCGAGGTGTTCTTCGGGGCGGCGCAGTCGAACTTCCCGCCGGAGGCGCCGGTGGCGAAGTCGTAGTCGTCGTAGGCGTCGTTGTCGCCGGTGCAGAACGGCCAGCCGAAGTTGGCCGGCTCGGTGACCTTGGCGAACTCGACCTGTCCCGCCGGGCCCCGGTTCGGGTCGGCGGCGCCGGCGTCGGGGCCGTAGTCACCCACGTAGATGATGCCGGTCTTCTTGTCGATGTTCATCCGGAACGGATTGCGGAAGCCCATCGCGTAGATCTCGGGGCGGGTCTTCTCGGTGCCGGGGGCGAAGAGGTTGCCCTCCGGGACGGTGTACGAGCCGTCCTCGGCGACCTTGATGCGGAGGATCTTGCCGCGCAGGTCGTCGGTGTTGCCGGAGCTGCGGCGGGCGTCGAAGGCCGGGTTGCGGTTCGCCCGCTCGTCGATCGGCGTGAAGCCGTCGGAGGAGAAGGGGTTGGTGTCGTCGCCGGTGGACAGGTAGAGGTTGCCCTCGGCGTCGAAGGCGATGTCGCCGCCGACGTGGCAGCAGGTACCGCGGGAGGCCGCGACGTCCAGGACCTTCTTCTCGCTGGCCGGGTCCAGGGTGCCGTTGGGGTTGAGGACGAACCGGGAGAGGCGGTTGACGCCGTCGAACTTCTTGAAGTCCTCGGCGGTGCCGGTCTCCGGGGCGTCGCCCGCGGGGGTGTCGAGGGGCGGGGCGTAGTAGAGGTAGATCGCCCGGTTGTTCTCGAAGTCCGGGTCGATGCCGACGCCCTGCAGGCCCTCCTCGTCGTGGCTGTAGACGTCGAGCTTGCCGGCGACCTTGGTGACGCCGCCCTGGTCGGTGAGGCGCAGCGTGCCGTCGCGCGAGGTGTGCAGGACGCTGCGGTCCGGGAGCACGGCGAGCGACATCGGCTCGCCCGTCTCGGGCTCGCCCTTGGCGAGCGGCACCTGCTGGAACTGCCCGTCGGCGGCTGCCGGTTCGTCGTGCTCCGGGTGGCCGGGGTGGGCGCCGGCGACGGTCGCCGGGGCGCCCACGGCCAGCAGCAGGCCGGTGAGCAGGGCGAGACCGGTACGAAGTCCTGAACGACGCCTCGTGGTGGGGGTGGATGTGAGTCTGCTTCTGTGCACGAAGTCCCTCCGGGAACGGGGTGGGGCCGTACGGAACAGGTGCGAGGAGGTGCGGTGCGTGCGGTGCGTGCGGGCGCCGGGGTGCGCCGTCACCCCGGGGGCGTGGGTGTCCTGAACACTTCAGGGACGGCAACCGCGTTCTTCCGGAGCTCTTCCGGAGCTCTTCCGGGCGAAGTCCCCTCGGGCCGGGGCCGGTCGGTCTTCTCCCCGACTCAGGACAGGGCGGGATTCGGGCAGGTCGGGTCCGGGGACCGACGGATGTGCCGGTCTCCGTCCCCGACCTGCCGTCGGGCGCGGCTCAGCTGTTGAACGCGGCGTCGAAGGACGCGCTGGGCGGCTCGAAGTCGTAGGCCTTGAGGTGCTTCAGCGCCTCGGGGCGCCCTGGAGCCGGTCCATGCCGGCGTCCTCCCACTCCACGGAGACCGGGCCGCGGTAGTCGATCGAGCGCAGCATCCGGAAGACGTCCTCCCAGGGGACGTCGCCGTGGCCGGCGGAGACGAAGTCCCAGCCGCGGCGCGGGTCGCCCCAGGGCAGGTGGGAGCCGAGGCGGCCGTTGCGGCCGTCGAGGCGTCTGCGGGCCTCCTTGCAGTCCACGTGGTAGATGCGGTCGCGGAAGTCCCACAGGAAGCCGACCGGGTCGAGGTCCTGCCACACGAAGTGGCTGGGGTCGAAGTTGAGGCCGAAGGCCGGCCGGCGGCCGACCGCGTCGAGCGCGCGCACGGTCGTCCAGTAGTCGTAGGCGATCTCGCCCGGGTGGACCTCGTGGGCGAACCGCACGCCCTCGGCGTCGAAGACGTCGAGGATCGGGTTCCAGCGCTCGGCGAAGTCCTCGTAGCCGCGCTCGATCATGGCCTCGGGGGCGGGCGGGAACATGGCCACCAGGTGCCAGATGGCGGAGCCGGTGAAACCGACGACGGTGTCGACGCCGAACGCGGCCGCCGCGCGGGCGGTGTCGGCGATCTCGGCGGCGGCCCGCTGCCGGACGCCCTCGGGTTCGCCGTCGCCCCAGATCCGGGCGGGCAGGATCGCCCGGTGGCGTTCGTCGATGATGGCGTCGCACACCGCCTGCCCCACCAGGTGGTGGGAGATCGCCCAGCACTTCAGGCCGTACTTCTCCAGGAGCTGGTGGCGCCCGGCGACGTACGAGGGGTCGGTGAGCGCCTTGTCCACCTCGAAGTGGTCGCCCCAGCAGGCGAGTTCGAGGCCGTCGTAGCCGAAGTCGCGGGCCAGCCGGCAGACCTCCTCCAGGGGGAGGTCCGCCCACTGGCCGGTGAAGAGTGTGAACCTGCGCGGCATGCTGGAAGTCCCTCAGTCGGCGATCGGTGTGTAGACGGAGTTCTTCTCGGCGCTCTCCTCGACCGCCGCGAGGACGCGCTGGACCTGGAGGCCGTCGGCGAAGGAGGGCTGTGGTCTGCCGCCCTCGGCGATCGCGTGGACGAGGTCGCGGGCCTGGTGGACGAAGGTGTGCTCGTAGCCGAGGCCGTGGCCCGGCGGCCACCAGCCGTCCAGGTAGGGGTGGTCGGGCTCGGTGACGAGGATGCGGCGGAAGCCGGCGTGGCTGCCGGGTTCGGTGGCGTCGTGGAACCACAGCTCGTTGAGCCGCTCCAGGTCGAAGGCCAACGAGCCGCGTTCGCCGTTGAGTTCGAGGCGCAGCGCGTTCTTGCGGCCGGTGGCGTAGCGGGTCGCCTCGAAGGAGGCGAGGGCGCCGGAGGCGAAGCGGCCGGTGAACACGGCGGCGTCGTCGACGGTGACCGTCCCGGTACCGGAACCGGGATCGGTACCGGAACCGGGATCGGTACCGGTTGCGGTGCCAGTACCGCTGGCGGTACCGCTGGCGGTACCGCTGGCGGTACCGCCCCCGGCGGACAGGCCCTCGGTCGGTCCGCCGGGCAGCGGCCGCTGCCGTACGAACGTCTCGGTGAGCGCGGAGACGCCCGCCAGCCGCTCGCCGGCCAGGTACTGCGCCAGGTCGACGATGTGCGCGCCGAGGTCGCCGAGGGAGCCGGATCCCGCCCGTTCCCGCAGCAGCCGCCAGGTCAGCGGGAACCGCGGGTCGTTGAGCCAGTCCTGGAGGTACGACACCCGGACGTGCCGCAGGCGACCGAGCCGGCCCTCGGCGACCATGCGCCGGGCCAGCGCGGTGGCGGGGACGCGACGGTAGTTGAAGCCGACCATCGCCAGCTGTCCCCGGGCCGCGGCCTCCTCTGCCGCACGGGCCATCGCCTCGGCCTCCGCGACGGTGTTGGCGAGGGGCTTCTCGCACAGCACGTGCTTGCCCGCGGCGAGCGCGGCGAGCGCGATCTCGGCGTGGCTGTCGCCGGGGGTGCAGATGTCGACGAGGTCGACGTCGTCCCGTTCGACGAGGGCGCGCCAGTCCGTCTCGGTCCGCGCCCAGCCGTGCCGGTCGGCCGCCGCGCGCACGGCGTCGGCGTCCCGGCCGCAGATCACGGCCATCTCGGGACGCAGCGGCAGGTCGAAGACGCGGCCCGCGGTGCGCCAGCCCTGGGAGTGGGCGGCGCCCATGAAGGCGTAGCCGACCATGCCGATGCGCAGCGGCGGCTTCCCCGTACGGGCCCCGTCGGACGCTTGCGGCTGTGCCATTCGGATGTCCTCCTCGTCGTCGTGGCGGGCGGGGACGGGCCCCGCCCGTGGGCTGGTCAGGCCCGTGGGGCGGGGCTCCTCACCGGAAGCCGGTGGACATGTACCGGTCCACGTTCTCCTTGTCGACGACGGCCGAGTAGCAGGTCACCGACGAGGGGATCTCGAACTCCGCGAGGCCGCCGACGCCCTTGCCCTGGCCGAGGGCGCGGGCCAGGTCGATCGCGGAGGCGGCCATCGTCGGCGGGTACAGGACGGTGGCCTTCAGGACTCCGTCGTCGGCCTTGATGGCCTGGAAGGCGGCGAGCGCGCCCGCGCCGCCCACCATCAGGAACTCGTCGCGCCCGGCCTGTTCGATGGCGCGCAGCGCGCCCACGCCCTGGTCGTCGTCGTGGTTCCACAGCGCGTCGATCCGCGACTGGGCCTGGAGCAGCTGGGCCGTCTTGGCCTGGCCGGACTCGACGGTGAACTCGGCGGCCTGCCGGGCCACCTTCTGGATGTTGGGGTAGTTCTTCAGCGCGTCGTCGAAGCCCTGGGTGCGCTGCTTGGTCAGCTCCAGGTTGTCCAGTCCGGCCAGCTCGACGACCTTGGCGTCCGGCTTGTCCTTGAGTTTGTCGCCGATGTAGTGGCCGGCGTTGAGGCCCATGCCGTAGTTGTCGCCGCCGACCCAGCAGCGGTACGCCTGGGGGGTGTTGAAGATCCGGTCGAGGTTGACGACGGGGATGCCGGCGCGCATCGCCTTCAGCCCGACCTGGGTGAGGGCCTTGCCGTCGGCGGGCAGGATCACCAGGACGTCGACCTTCTTGTTGATGAGGGTCTCGATCTGGCCGATCTGCTGGGCGGTGTCGTTGGAGCCCTCGGTGATCTCCAGGGTGACGTCGGAGTACTTCTCCGCCCGCTTCTGGGCGTTGTCGTTGATGGCGTTGAGCCAGCCGTGGTCGGCCTGCGGTCCGGCGAAGCCGATGGTGACCTGCTTGCCGGGCTTGTCGTCGGCGGCCGGCCGGTCGTTCGCGGCGGGCTCGTCGCCGCCGGACTCGTTGCTGGTGCAGCCGGTGACGAGGACGCCGGCGGACACGGCGGCCGCTCCGAAGAGGAGTCCTCTGCGGCTGGTGAACTCTGGCATGGCGGTGAACCCCTTCGTCAGGTCGTGCTCGCGGTACGGCGCTGGACCAGCACGGCGGCGACGATGATCGCGCCCTTGGCGATCTGCTGGACGTCGCTCTGCAGGTTGTTCAGGGCGAAGATGTTGGTGATCGTGGTGAAGATCAGGACGCCGAGGACGGAGCCGACGATGGTGCCGCGGCCTCCGGTGAGCAGGGTGCCGCCGATGATCGCGGCGGCGATGGCGTCGAGTTCGTAGAGGTTGCCGTTGGTGTTCTGGCCGGAGCCGGCCAGCACGATCAGCAGGAAGGCGGCGATGCCGCAGCACAACCCGGACAGCAGGTAGAGGTAGAGCCGCTGGCGGCGTACGTCGATGCCGGCCAGCCGGGCGGCCTCCGCGTTGCCGCCGACGGCGACGGAGCGGCGGCCGAAGGTGGTCCGGTTGAGGACCAGCCAGCCGATGACGGTGACCGCGGCGAACACCAGGACCAGCGGCGGGACGCCGAGCACGTAGGAGTCGCGTTCGCCGAGGTCGAGGACGCCGTCGACGGTGACGATCTGCGTCCGTCCGTCGGTGATCTGCAGGGCGAGGCCGCGGGCGGAGGCGAGCATGGCGAGGGTGGCGATGAACGGGACCATCCCGCCGTACGCGATGAGCACCCCGTTGACCAGGCCGCATCCCAGTCCGACGAGGACGGCGGTGAGGAGGATGCCGCCGAAGCCGTACTCCTGGGTGGCGACGGTGGTCGCCCACACCGAGGCGAGGGCGACGATCGCGCCGACCGACAGGTCGATGCCGCCGGAGATGATGACGAAGGTCATGCCGACGGTGACGACACCGATGACGGAGGCCTGGGTGAGGACGAGCTGGAGGTTGCGGGTGTCCAGGAACTCGTCCGGTCTGGTGACGCCGCCGATGAGGACCAGTACGGCGAGCACGCCGAGCAGCGACAGCGTGCGGACGTCGGTGCGGAACAGCACGGTGCGGAACAGCACGGTGCGCCGGGCGGGGGTTCCGCCGGCCGACGGCACCTCGGAGGCGCTGTCCCGCGGCGGGGAGACGGGCTGCGTCATGACGCCGGACTTCCTTCCATGACGAGGTCGAGTACGCGGTGTTCGTCCAGTTCGCGGGCGGGCGCGGTGTGGACCACGCGTCCCTCCCGGAGCACCAGGACCCGGTCGGCGAGGCCGAGGACCTCCGGCACCTCGCTGGAGACGAGCAGCACGGCGAGTCCTTCGTCGGCCAGTCGGCGGACGACCGCGTACAGCTCGGCGCGGGCGCCGACGTCGACCCCGCGGGTGGGTTCGTCGAGCAGCAGGACGCGGCAGCCGCGCAGCAGCCAGCGGGCCAGGACGGCCTTCTGCTGGTTGCCGCCGGACAGGGTCCGTACCGGTGCGGACGGGTTGTCGGGGCGCAGCGACAGTTCGCGGGTCGCCGCGCGGGCCGCCCCCCGTTCGGCGCCGCGGTCGATCCAGCCGCCGCGCGAGAAGCGGGAGAGGGAGGAGACGGAGACGTTGCGGGTGACGGACTCCAGCATCAGCAGGGCCTGGGCCTTGCGTTCCTCGGGGGCGAGACCCAGTCCGGCGCGTACGGCGGCCCGCACACTGCCCGGCCTCAACGGCCGTCCGTCCACCGTGACGTGACCGGCCGTGGGGCGGCGGGCACCGTAGATCGTCTCCAGGATCTCGGAGCGGCCGGAGCCGACCAGCCCGGCGAGTCCGACGATCTCCCCCGGCCGCAGGTCGAGGTCGAGCGGCTCGAACTCGCCCTCCCGGGCCAGCCCGCGCACTTCCAGCAGGGGCTTCCCGTCCGTGGCCGGCACGCCGGACGCGGGCCGCTCGGGAAGACGTACGCGACGTCGCGGCCCGTCATCAGCGCGACGACCTCGCGGGTGGGTGTCGACTTCGCGGGCAGGCCGCCGGCCACCGCCCGGCCGTCCTTGAGCACCGTGACACGGTCGCCGATGCGACGGATCTCCTCCAGGCGGTGGGAGATGTGGACGACGGCCACGCCGTCCGCGGTCAGGTCGCCGACGATGCGGAAGAGGTTGTCGACCTCGTCCGGGTCGAGGGCGGCGGACGGTTCGTCCATCACGATCAGCCGGACGTCGTGGGAGAGGGCCCGCGCCATGGAGACGACCTGCTGCTGGGCCGCGGACAACTCCCCCACCGGAGCGGCCGGATCGATCTCCGCGTGCCCGAGTCGCCGCAGCAGGGTCTCCGTCGCCCGACGGGCCGCCCCGGTGCGGACGACGAATCCCGCGGCGGTGGGCTCGTGGCCGAGGTGGACGTTCTCCGCCACCGACAGGTGCTCCACCAGGTCGAGTTCCTGGTAGATGGTGGCGATGCCGAGGCGCATGGCGGCGATCGGCGAGCGCAGGACGACCGGTTCGCCGCGCCAGCGGATGGTGCCGCCGTCGGGCTGGTGGGCACCGGCCAGCACCTTGATGAGGGTGGACTTGCCGGCGCCGTTCTGGCCGAGCAGGCAGTGCACTTCACCGGCCTGGACGTCGAGGTCGACGCCGTCCAGGGCCCGGACGCCGGGGAACGACTTGGTGATGCCGGACATGCTGAGCAGCGGTGGTTCTGGTGCCATGTGGATTCCCCTCGGCGGGCGTGCGGGCCGGAGTCAGGGCGGAACGCCAGGAATCGGGCGCTCCTGAGGTGGCGCGGGGCAGCGGAGGACGAAGCGGGGCAGGGCGGGGCGGGGCGAGGGAGCGCGGGGTGAGGCGGGGAGGGCGTGGCGGGGCAGGGCGCTGTGCCGGTGGTGCCGTACGAAGCGGGCTGGCAGGTTCGTCGGAGAACTGGGCGGACGGCCGGTACGAACGGTGACTGCGCGGAGGAGAACAGGTCGCCGGTACGAACGGAATGGCTACGCGGGAGAGAACAGGTCCCCGGTACGAACGGAATGGCTACGCGGGAGAGAACAGGTGGTCGCTGATGAGGCGGGCCGCGCCGATCACGCCGGCGGTGGGGCCCAGCTCGCCCAGGACGATGGGCAGGTTGCCGGTCGCCAGGGGCAGCGACTGGCGGTAGACCTGGGTGCGGATGGCGGCGAGCAGGGTGTGGCCGAGGCCGGTCACCCCGCCGCCGATCACGACCAGGCCGGGGTTGAAGAACGAGACGAGTCCGGCGATGACCTGACCGACCCGGTCGCCGCCCTCGCGGATCAGGTCGAGGGCGGTGGCGTCGCCCGCGGCCGCCGCGGCGGCGACGTCGACGGCGGTGAGGCCGCCGTTCGCCTCCAGCCGGGCCGCGAGTTCCGCCGACAGCCCCTGCTGGGCCGCCTCCCTGGCGTCCCGGGCCAGGGCCGCGCCGCTGAAGTAGGCCTCCAGGCAACCGCGGTTGCCGCAGGCGCAGGGCCGGCCGTCGGGCACCGCCTGGATGTGCCCGATGTCGCCCGCGCTGCCGGTGGTGCCGCGGTAGACCTGGCCGCCGACGACGATGCCGCAGCCGATGCCGGTGCCGATCTTGACGCACAGGAAGTCGGCGACGGTGCGGGCGACGCCCGCGTGCTGCTCCCCCATCGCCATGAGGTTCACGTCGTTGTCGACCATGACCGGGCAGCCGAGCTCCTGGCTGAGCGCCTCCCGCACGGGGAAGCCGTCCCAGCCGGGCATGATCGGCGGCGCGACCGGTACGCCTTCGGGGAAGCGGACCGGGCCGGGGACGCCGATGCCCGCGCCGTCGAAGCCCTCGGCAAGTCCCGTGGCCTTCAACTTCGCCGCCATCGCCAGTACTTGGTCGAAGACCGCGACCGGTCCCTCACGTACGTCGAGGGGCTGGTTGAGGTGTCCGAGCGTCTCCAGTTCGGCGTTGGTGACGGCGACGTCGACCGAGGTCGCGCCGATGTCCACGCCCAGGAAACGGAGTTGGGGATTGAGCCGGACGTTGTGCGAACGGCGGCCGCCGCGCGAGGCGGCGAGTCCGTCGGCCACGACCAGCCCCGTCTCCAGCAGCCGGTCCACCTCCACGGCCAGCTTGGACCGCGAGAGGTCGACCTGATCGCCTAGCTGCGCACGGGAGTTGGGACCTCCGTCGCGCAACAGCCTGAGCAGCCGGGCCTGATGCGCGTTCGCGGGTCGTGCCGTCATGCGTCTCACGGATCCCTCCCGCCTCAGCCGGCCGCCCGGTGTCGTGCTTTCGAAGGGAACGTAGCAGCGGCCGCCGGGGGTGGGAAGAAGTCGTGCACGGATTGCCGTCAACTTTCTCCACTCACAGGACAAAGGAATGTCCCGCGGCACGTCGAGGACATGCCGGGCACGGGTGCGCGGAGGCAGGGACGGTGGCGAGGGGCCGGACCTGACGCGAGGGCCGGCCCGGGCGGGGGCCGGTCCGGGCACGGGCAGGGCGCCGGTCCAGGCACAGGCAGGGCGCCGGTCCGGGCGTACGCACGCGGAACCGGCTCGGGCACGTCCTCCCCGCCGACGCGGGGGTGCGGCCCGGGCGTGCGGGCGCGGAACCGGCCCGGGCGGGGTCGACCTCGTCACGCCGCCGCCCGGATCCGCGGCACCGCCCGTCACGGGCAGCGTACGACCTGCCCCGCGTACGACAGGTTGCCGCCGAAACCGAACAGCAGAACCGGATCCCCGCCGGCGATCGCGCCCCGCTCCACCAGCTTGGAGAAGGCGAGCGGGATGCTCGCCGCCGAGGTGTTGCCCGATTCGGTGACGTCGCGCGCGACCACGGCGTTGACGGCGCCGATCTTCGCCGCGAGAGGCTCGATGATGCGCAGGTTCGCCTGGTGCAGCACGACGGCGGCCAGGTCCTCCGGGGCGAGGCCGGCCCGCTCGCAGGCCTGCCGGGCGAGCGGCGGCAGCCGGGTGGTGGCCCACCGGTAGACGCTCTGCCCCTCCTGCGCGAACCGGGCCGGCTGCCCCTCGATGCGCACGGCGTGCCCCATCTCGGGCACCGACCCCCACAGCACGGGCCCGATCCCGGGCTCGGTCCCGGCGGGGCAGGCCTCGACCACGGCGGCGCCCGCTCCGTCGCCGACGAGGACGCAGGTGGTGCGGTCGGTCCAGTCGGTCACCTCGGACATCTTGTCGGCGCCGATGACCAGCGCGCGGGTCGCGGCGCCCGCGCGAATCGTGTGGTCGGCGGTGGCGAGCGCGTGGGTGAACCCGGCGCACACCACGTTGACGTCCAGCGCGGCCGGCCCGGGGATGCCGAGCCGGGCGGCGACCCGGGCGGCCATGTTGGGCGAACGGTCCACGGCGGTGGAGGTGGCGACCAGGACCAGGTCGATGTCCGCGGGGGTGAGACCGGCCGCCGCGAGCGCCTTGGCGGCGGCGTGCCCGGCCAGCTCGTCCACCGGCTCGTCGGGACCCGCGATGTGGCGCGTGCGGATGCCCACCCGGCTCCTGATCCACTCGTCATTGGTGTCGACCAGTTCCGCGAGATCCTCGTTGGTGAGTATCTTGGCGGGCTGGTAGTGACCGACGGCGGTGATGCGCGAGCCGTTCATTGGGGGGTCCCCCTCGTTGCCTTGGGTAGCGGGATCCACCAGTCTGATCAGTGACTCACGGGTAGGCGGGCACGTGAAGCGACAGGAAACCGGCACCGGGCTTGTCGGCTTCCCGCTAGGGGTGTTTCGAAAGTGGCGTCGTCTGCCCGAAGGGCAGGCCCGGCGGCGTCCGGCGGCGTCCGGTGCGTGCGATCGCAAGATCGCAAGGAGGAAGGTCGCCCCGATACCGGGCGTATCGGGGTGATCCCGACAACCCGGCTGAGGGTGCCCCCTCCGGGGGAGTGGGTGCCGGACTCCGCCGGTCAGGCGGATCCGGGCGGGAGCGGGGAAGCCGGGGCGCCGGCCGTGTGCGGTGGACGGAATGCGGGATGCGGGATGCGGGATGCGGGATGCGGGATGCGGGATGCGGGATGCGGGATGCGGTGAACGGCGGTGCCGCGCGCGGAGACCGGCCGCGGTCGCACCGTCCCGCGCCGGACCCCCCTCTCATGCCGGTGCCGGGCCACGCCCCGGCGCCGTGCGTGCGGGACAATGGGGCCACGCAGGTCACCTCGCCGCACGATAACCCGGCGACCCGCGGGCAACCTCTGCATCAAGGGCCGTATCGGCCACCAGCACGTACGGAACCGGGGCTGACGACATGGGACGAGTCACCGAACGGCGCAAGGTGCTCCGCATCCGCGACGGAGCGGTCTCCAGCCGCCCGGACACCCTGGTCGCGGAGGAGCCGCTGGAGATCCGGCTCAACGGCAGGTCCCTCGCGATCACCATGCGCACGCCCGGCGACGACTTCGCCCTGGCCGCCGGCTTCCTGGTCAGCGAGGGTGTCCTGGCGGAGGGGTCGGATCTGCAGAACATCGTCTACTGCGCCGGGGCGGTCGCGGACGGTTCGAACACGTACAACGTCGTCGACGTACGGACCGCGCCCGGCGTCACCGTCCCCGACATCACCCTGGAGCGGAACGTCTACACGACCTCGTCCTGCGGCCTGTGCGGCAAGGCCAGCCTGGACGCGGTGCGCACGACGACCCGCTGGCCCGTCGCCGACACCCCCCCGCTCCGCATCGCGCCGGAACTCCTCGCCGCCCTCCCCGACCGACTGCGCGCCTCCCAGCGCGTCTTCGACAGCACCGGCGGCCTGCACGCGGCGGCCCTGTTCTCCGAGGACGGCGAGCTGCTGGACGTCCGCGAGGACGTCGGCCGGCACAACGCGGTCGACAAGCTGGTCGGCCGCGCCCTCCAGAACGGCGGCCTGCCGCTGTCCCGGGCGATCCTGCTCGTGTCGGGCCGGGCCTCGTTCGAGCTGGCCCAGAAGGCCGTGATGGCGGGCATCCCGGTCCTCGCGGCGGTGTCGGCGCCGTCCTCCCTGGCGGTGGACCTGGCGGCGGAGACGGGACTGACGCTGGTGGGCTTCCTGCGGGGCCGCTCCATGAACGTGTACGCGGGCGAGGACCGCATCGCCCTGCAGGCCGCGGCCGCGCGGGGCTAGGGTCTTTCGTCCGGGTCAGGCCCGCGGGTCCGGTCCGTCGCGCACGAGGAGGGGCACGGGGCCGGCTGCCGCCCGCGGCACGGCGACCGAGCAGCGCGGCACGGCACGGGGATGGGAGCGCTCCCAGATCGAGGTCCCGCTCCGCCTCCGGGGGCTCGGTCGCCTCCGGGGGCGCGGTGTCCCGCCTCAGTGCCGGGACGGCCCCGGGCCGGCCGACGAGGGCCGTGACGCCGGGGCCGGGGCCGCCTCAACGGCGTCGGCCGCCCCCGTCTCGGCCGCCTCCGCCTCCGGGTCGTGCGAGCGGCGCTTGGCGATGACCGCGCAGACCATGAGCTGCATCTGGTGGAACAGCATCAGCGGCAGCACGGCGAGGGAGGCGTGCGCGCCGAACAGGACGCTCGCCATGGGCAGGCCGGAGGCCAGGGACTTCTTGGACCCGGCGAACTGGATCGCGATCCGGTCCGCGCGGCCGAACCGCAGCGCCTTCGCGCCGTACCAGGTCAGCGCGAGCATCACGGCGAGCAGTACGGCCTCGACGGCCAGCAGGGCGGCGAGCCGGGCCGGACCGACCTGGTGCCAGATGCCCTGGACCATGCCCTCGCTGAAGGCGGTGTAGACGACGAGGAGGATCGAGCCGCGGTCGACGTAGCCGAGGACCTTGCGGTGCCGGATGACGAACCCGCCGATCCAGCGGCGCAGCACCTGCCCCGCCGCGAAGGGCACGAGCAGTTGCAGCACGATCTTGACGACGGAGTCCGCGGAGAAGCCGCCGCCGCTGCTGCCGAGCAGGGCGGCCGCGAGCAGCGGCGTCACGACGATGCCGACGAGTGAGGAGAAGGAGCCGGCGCAGATCGCGGCGGGCACGTTGCCGCGGGCGATCGAGGTGAAGGCGATCGAGGACTGGATGGTCGACGGGACCAGGGTCAGGAACAGCAGCCCTTGCTGGAGGGGTTCGGTCAGGACCACCGGGACGAGGCCCCGGGAGGCCGCGCCGAGCAGCGGGAAGATCACGAAGGTGCAGGTGAGGACGGTGACGTGCAGGCGCCAGTGCCTGAGTCCGTCGAGCGCCTCCCGGGTGGACAGGCGGGCGCCGTACAGGAAGAACAGGAAGGCGATCGCTGCCGTGGAGGCGCCGGAGGCGGCGTCGGCGGCGGCGCCACGGGCCGGCAGGAGCGCCGCGAGGCCGACCGTCCCGAGCAGCAGCAGGATGTACGGGTCGATCGGCATCCGGCTCGGCCGGCGCAGGCGTTTCACGGTGCTCCACTTGCTCGTTCGTCACGTGCCCGTTCGTACGGGTGTCGTGGGGCCGCGGACCCCTGTCCATCGTCCCCCTCGGCTGTCCATGGTCCCCCTCGGCCCCGTGATCGGGAATCCGGTACACCGCTCTCACTGTGATCGCGCGGCGTGATGACCGGCACGGCGGCCGCTACGGTGGGCGGTGTGTACGAGCCGTCCCAGCTGCGCAGCTTCCTGGCGGTCGCCCAGACCCTGAGTTTCACGCAGGCCGCCCGGCGGCTGGGGCTGCGCCAGTCGACGGTCAGCCAGCACGTGCGCCGCCTGGAGGACGCCGCGGGGCGGACGCTGTTCACCCGGGACACGCACTCGGTGGAGCTGACCGAGGACGGCGAGGCGATGCTGGGGTTCGCGCGCCGGATCCTGGAGGTGCACGAGCAGGCGACGGCGTTCTTCACGGGCACGCGGCTGCGGGGCCGGCTGCGCTTCGGCGCGTCCGAGGACTTCGTGCTGACGCGGTTGCCGGAGATCCTCGAGGGCTTCCGGCACGACCACCCGGAGGTCGATCTGGAGCTGACGGTGGAGCTGTCCGGCACGCTGCACGAGCAGCTCGCGGCCGGGAAGCTGGACCTGGTGCTGGCCAAGCGGCGCCCCGAGGACCCGCACGGCGAACTGGTCCGGCACGACGAACTGGTGTGGATCGGCGCGGACCGGCTGCGGCTGCACCCGGACCGGCCGGTGCCGCTGATCGTCTTCCCGCCGCCGGGATCACCCGTGCTCTGGCCCTGGAGGCGCTGGAGCGGCAGGGGCGGGCGTGGCGGATCGTGTGCACGAGCGGCAGCCTGAACGGGCTGATCGCGGCGGCCCGCGCGGGCCTGGGCGTCATGGCGCACTCGCGGGGTCTGATCCCGCCGGGCCTGGTACGGGTCCCGGAGCGGGCGGGCCTGCCCGAGCTGGGCCGGGTGGAGTTCGTCCTGGTGCACGGGCGGCGGCGGACGGCGGCGCAGGGTGCCGCGGACGCGCTGGCGGCGGCGGTCCTGGCGGGCGGCGACCGCCTGCACCGGCGCGGCCCCCGTCCGGCGGCCGCGGACCGGCCGGACGAGAACCGCTGAGGGACCGGCCCGGGGTTCCGGGGCTCGGCCGCCGGGTGCGCGAAGGCTCGGCCGCCCGGCACGCGGGGGCTCGGCCGCCTGGTGCGCCGGGGCTCGGCCGCCCGGTGCGCCGGGGCTCGGCGGCGTAAGCGGGTCGGGCAGATTCGGTGGAGATTACGGTGCCGAAACTTACTCTTCCGTCAGTTTTCTGTCCGACCCTTCCGCATGTGGGCCCATTTTCTCGCACTGACCAGCGCGGACGAGGACATCGCCCGCTTTCCGGCCCCCTCCCGTCCCGCGCGGGCGTGGGGTAGCTTTCACGGCGCTGTGCGGCCATGAGAAGCGGGGTGCGGGGTTTGCGCGAGTTCACCAACCCTCCGTTGGCGTCGGCACCGCCGGTGGGCGGTCTGGCCGACGTCGTCTTCGAACACGCCCAGGACGACCCGCGGCACGTCGCGCTGGGCCGCAAGGACGAGCGGGGCGACTGGCGGGACGTGACCTCCGCCGAGTTCCGCGACGAGGTCCTCGCCCTCGCCAAGGGGCTCCTCGCCGAGGGCGTCCGGTTCGGCGACCGCGTCGCGATCATGTCCCGCACCCGCTACGAGTGGACCCTCTTCGACTACGCCCTGTGGACCGTCGGTGCACAGGTCGTCCCCGTCTACTCGACCTCCTCGGCCGAGCAGTGCTTCTGGATGCTGCACGACTCCGAGGTCACCGCCGCGGTCGTCGAGCACGAGGACCACGCGATGACCATCGCCACCGTCATCGACCGCCTCCCCCGGCTGCGCAGGCTGTGGCAGCTCGACGCCGGGTGCGTGCAGGAGCTGTACGACGCCGGCGCCTCCGTCGAGGACGAGGTGGTGCACCGGCACCGGAAGGCGGTGACCCCCGAGTCGACCGCGACGGTCATCTACACGTCGGGGACGACCGGCCGTCCCAAGGGCTGTGTCGTCTCGCACGGCAACTTCATGTTCGAGGCGGACACCGTCATCGAGCGCTGGGAGCCGGTGTTCCACTCCCGGAAGGGCGACGAGGCGGCGACCCTGCTGTTCCTGCCGCTCGCGCACGTCTTCGGCCGGATGGTCCAGATCGCCGCGGTCCGCGGCCGGGTCCGCTTCGGCCACCAGCCCCAGCTGCAGGCCTCCGCCCTGCTGCCCGACCTGGCCGCGTTCCGGCCGACGTTCTTCCTCGCCGTGCCGTACATCTTCGAGAAGGTCTTCGACGCGGCGCGCCGCAAGGCCGAACGGGAGGGCAGGGGCGGGGCGTTCGAGAAGGCCGTCGAGGTGGCGGTGAACCACGCGGAGGCCGTCGAGGCGAAGGCGTGGGGCATCGGACCCGGCCCCTCGACGGGCCTGCGCGTGCAGCACCAGCTGTTCGACAAGCTCGTCTACTCCAAGGTGCGCGCGGCCCTGGGCGGCCGGGTCCGGCACGCCATGTCCGGCGGCTCGGCGATGGACCGCAGGCTCGGCCTGTTCTTCGCGGGCGCGGGCGTGCAGATCTACGAGGGCTACGGCCTGACCGAGACCACCGCGGCCGCCACCGCCAACCCGCCCGGCCGCACCCGCTACGGCACCGTCGGCCAGGCCATCCCCGGCATGACCGTGCACATCGCGGACGACGGCGAGATCTGGCTGCGCGGCGACAACGTCTTCCAGGGCTACCTCAACAACCCCAAGGCCACCGACGAGGCCCTGCACGACGGCTGGCTCGCCACCGGCGACCTGGGCGCCCTCGACGAGGACGGCTACCTCACCATCACCGGCCGCAAGAAGGAGATCCTCGTCACCTCCAGCGGCAAGAGCGTTTCACCGGGGCTGCTGGAGGAACGCGTCCGGGACCATCCGCTGGTGAACCAGTGCATCGTCGTCGGCAACGACCGGCCGTTCGTCGCCGCCCTGCTCACCCTCGACCAGGAGGCCGTCGAACACTGGCTCCAGATGCGCGACAAACCGCAACTGGCACCCGCCGAACTGGTGCGCGACCCGGACCTGGAGGCGGAGGTGCGCCGGGCCGTGGTGACGGCGAACACGCTGGTCTCGCAGGCCGAGTCGATCCGCACCTTCCGCATCCTCGCCCAGCCGTTCACCGAGGAGCAGGGCCTGCTGACCCCGTCCCTGAAGCTCAAGCGCAGGGCGATCGAGAACACGTACGCCGACGAGGTCGACGCGCTGTACCGGACGTGAGCCCCGGCCGACGGATTCCGGGGTCAGGAATGCGGGACGCCCCGTGATCGTTGACCATGGGAGTACCACTTGACGGACAACCGAAGGATCAAGAGCTCGTGAGCAGCAAGGTCCCCCCGATCATCCTGAACAACGGCGTCGAGATGCCCCAGCTGGGCTTCGGCGTCTGGCAGGTGCCGGACGACGAGGCCGAGCGGGCGGTGGCCACCGCGCTGGAGGCCGGGTACCGCAGCATCGACACAGCGGCGATCTACGGCAACGAGGAGGGCACCGGCAAGGCGCTCGCCGCCTCGGGCGTGGCCCGCGAGGACCTCTTCGTCACCACCAAGCTCTGGAACAGCGACCACGGGTACGACGCGACGCTCCGCGCGTTCGACACCTCGCTGGAGAAGCTGGGTCTCGACCACGTCGACCTGTACCTGATCCACTGGCCCCTGCCGGCCCGTGATTCCTACGTCGACACCTACAAGGCGTTCGAGAAGCTCCTCGCGGACGGCCGCACGCGGGCCATCGGCGTCTCCAACTTCCTGCCGGAGCACCTGGAGCGGCTGATCGCCGAGACCTCGGTCGTCCCCGCGGTCAACCAGATCGAGCTGCACCCGCACCTCCAGCAGCACGCCTCGCGGGAGTTCCACGCGGAGCAGGGCATCGCCACCGAGGCCTGGTCCCCGCTGGGCCAGGGCAAGGGGCTCCTGGAAGTACCGGCGATCGTCGCCATCGCCCGCAAGCACGAGCGCACCCCGGCCCAGGTCGTGCTGCGCTGGCACCTCCAGATCGGCAACATCGTGATCCCGAAGTCCGTGACGCCGTCGCGGATCAAGGAGAACATCGAGGTGTTCGACTTCAGCCTGGACACCGAGGACCTGGCCGCGATCAGCGCGCTGAACGAGGACCGGCGCATCGGTCCCGACCCGGCCACGTTCGACATCGGCTGAGCCCATACCGGCTGAGCCCGCGGCCCGGCACGGGCCGCGGGTCTTCCGTCCGGGCCGGGCCGGGCCCGGACGAGCGGCACGAGGGCGCCCCTGGGTCGAGGGGCGCCCTCCGCGCGTCAGTCGGGCTGTCCGACCGGCCGTACGACGACGGTGTCGACGTCGCCCCCTCTCGGGCCGGCGGATCGCCCACATCGGCGAAGGCGCGCAGCCTCTCCTCGCCGCGGCCCGTGACGGTGGCCCGGTACCCCGCGTCCAGCAGGCGCCGTGCGACGGCGGCGCCGATGCCGCCGCCGGTGATGAGGGCGACGGGCGCGGCCGTCGTGTCCGGAGAGCTGTTCATGTGGTGTGACCCCCTGTGCGTTGCGCGAACGGCACGGAGTCCCTCGCTCGAAGTGCTCTCCAGGTCAAGCACCTTTCCCCAAGTCCCTTGTCACTGCACCGGCTTGACCGCGGTGTGCACCGAGTGGGCGGCCAGCACGAACACGTCCGGCCGCTGGTGCACACCGGCCGGGTCCTGCGGGTCGAGCAGCCGGTCGAGCACGGCCCGGTCGTCCGCGTCGAGCGTGTCGCCGAAGACGTCCCGGAGCCGGTCCAGGGAGGCGGCGATGTGGGCGCGGGCCCGGTCGGAGGCCGGCGCCGGCAGGTCGAGCAGGAAGCTGCGGGTGCGGGTGTGCGTCAGGCCTGCGGCGCTCAGCAGCGCGGCCCAGTCCTCGGTCTCCTCGACGGCTCCGGGCAGGTCGGCACGCATCCGGGCGAACCACTCCGCCTCCAGCGCGTCGAGCCGTGCCTGCAGGCCGGGGCGGCCGAACCCGAGGTCGCGCGGCAGGAACCGGCTCGGCAGACCGCCCTCCATGATCGCCAACGTGCCGCCGGGCGCCAGCCGCTCGGCGAACGCGGCGAGGGCGGCGCGCTGGTCGCCCAGGTGGTGCAGACTGCGGCCGGCCCAGATCAGGTCGGCGGGGTAGTCCAACTCCTCCAGGACGCCCGGAAGTTCTCCGGTCAGCGTGCCGAAGCGGTCGGCGTGTCCGAGTCGGCCGGCCCGCGCCCGCGCCCGCTCCAGGAGCGGTCCGGAGCCGTCGACTGCCATGACCCGTGCGCCGGGGAACACCTCCGCGAACAGACAGGACACCACGCCGGGGCCGCTGCCCGCGTCGACGATCAGCCCGGGTTCGGTCACCTCCTTCCCGAGCCAGGACAGGGCCTTCTCGTACAGGGGCGCGAACAGCTCGGCCTGGGCCTCCAGATGCGGGGCCATCTCGGCCCAGTCGATCTCGGTGTCGTGACCGTGCCCGTGACCGTGACCGTGTGCGTGTCCGTGTCCGGCTCCCGGACCGTGCTGCCCGTGCTGTTCGTGCTGTTCGTGCTGTTCGTGCGCCATGGTGGTCAGCCTCTCGTCCGTGGTGCCGACAGCGTGCGCCGACGCACCGGCCGGAGGCCATCCCTGTTGCCGGGGCGGCAAAAAACCGGCAACGTTTTTCCGGGAAACGCCGACCGGCCGCCCCCGGTGGACGGGAGCGGCCGGGTACCGCGCCGAGGGCCGGTGGTGCGCCCCCGGCGGGTCACTCGGTTACGGCAGCGGCGGGTACGCGTTCTGCATCAGCTGCTGGAACTGAGCGGAGAACCAGTGGCCGGAGATCGGCGCGTTCGCCAGGGCGCCCGACATGTTGTTGTTGTTGCGCGGGTTGCCCGTGTACGTGGGGTCGCACATCCGGTCGAAGCCCTTGCCCTCGTCGTTCGAGATGGCGCTGCTGGCACCGTCGGACTCACCCGGCGGCTTGACCCAGACGTAGGCGTCGATCCCGGCGGCCGGAGCGGCCTGCGGGCGTTCACCGAGGCCGGCACCGGCCTGGTTGCACCAGTTGCCGGTGTTGAGGCGGCGGTCGTAGCGGCCGCCGTCGACGTAGGTGTCCACGCTGGTCGTGGCGCCCGGGCCGGCGGGCCGGGCGGTGCCGCCCCAGCCGTTGCGGGAGGTGTCGATCAGCATGCCGATGTTGGAGTTGAAGCCGGCGGTGACCAGCTGGTTGCGGAAGGCCTGGGCGTAGGACAGCTCGTCGACGTAGCGGTTCCAGTCGACCCACTTCGACTCGCGGACCGACTTGCCGGCCACGTTGTCGTTGATGGAGAAGTTGTTCTCCTTCAGGGCGCTGTAGTTGGCCGTGTTGGTGATGAAGCCGTGGACGTCGTTGACGGTGGCGCCCTCGGTGGTGGCCGCCTCCTTCATGAGCGCGGCGCTGGGGGCGAAGTTGTCGTCCCAGCCGAGCCAGCCGTGGTGTCCGGCGTCGACGTAGTTGTAGACGTTGGGCACGTCACCGAGCTTGTTCAGGGCGTAGCCGACGCCCTTCTGGTAGTTGCCGTTGGCCTTCATCACGTCGCACTGCGGGGTGGCCGTGACCCGGCTGCCGGTGTTGGTGACGAGGTTGGGCAGCGAGTCGATCTCGACGGTGTTGACGATGCGCAGCCCGGCGTACTTGGAGTCGGCCATGATGGCCTTGATCGGGTCGATGTACTGCGTCTTGTACTTGTCGATCTCCGTCGGGCCCAGTTCGCCGTTGGAGGCGAGGGCGGCGCAGTCGCGTCCGGGCAGGTTGTAGATGACGAACTGGACGACGAGCTCGCCGGAGCCCTTCTGCTTCAGCGCCTCGTCGAGGTGGGCGCGCAGGCCCATCTTGCCGTTGGCGCCGTTGATCGCGGCGGTGCGGTCGAGCCAGACGGCGGTGGGCTGGTTGGAGACGCGGCTGCCGCCGGGTTCGGCCGCGGCGTTCGCCGACCACTCGGGGTTCACGTACACCTTGGCGCCGGCGTAGGGGTTGTCGACCCTGGTGCCGGGGGTGCCCGGATCGGTCGGGTCCGTCGGACCGGGGTCGGTGGGGCCGCCGCCGTCGACGTTGCAGGTGACGCCGTCGAGGGTGAACGTCGTCGGGAGCGCGTTACTGCCGCTGTAGGTGCCCTGGAACCCGAAGCTGGTGGAAGCGCCCGTCGCCAGCGTGCCGTTGTAGCTCTCGTTGGCGGCGGTGACGGCCGTGCCGGACTGGGTGACCTTCGCGCTCCAGGCGCTGGTGACCTTCTGGTTCCCGGCGTACGACCACTTCACGGCCCAACTCGACTTGGCGGCCGAGTTGTTGGTGACGGTCACGTTGGCGGTGAAGCCGGTGCCCCAGTCGTTCTGCACCTTGTAGTCCACGGTGCACGGCACGGCGGCGATGCCGGCGTCACCGGGGACGACGGCGAGCGCCGTCCCGGAGGCACCGGCGACCAGCGCCAGCGCGGCGAGTATCGCAGTTCTGCTACGGCTCATGAGTGCGGTGTTCCTTCTCGGTTGCGGGTGTGGGGTGACGCGCTTTTCCCTGGGGTCGTGGTCGTGGGGCGGACATGGTCGTGGGGCGGACATGGTCGTGAAGCGGTCGTGGTCGTGGGGCGGTACCGGGGTCAGCCGTCGAGGGCGCGCGGACGATCGCGCGGCCCGGTGCCGTACGCGGCGGGTGTCCCGTCGCGGTGCGCACCGCCGTGCACGGGCCGGATGTGCGAGAGGCCGGGCCGGCGCTCCTCGTCCGAGGAGGTGCGGGCGGTGCCGACGTGCCGGTCCGCGGTCGACCGGACGGCGGCGTCCCGCCGTCCGGTGACGGAGTGCTCCACCGGTCGAGCGGCCGTGGCTCCCTGTGCCGTCGAGACCGGCAGCGCGGCGCCCTGGGCGAGGGCGACCGCGCCGGCGGGGGCGACCCTGCCGGCGACGGCTAAAAGTACTGAACGCGGGGGGTGTCGCATGAGCGAGTCCTCACAGCTCGGGCACGTCGGTACGGACGCGTCGACTGATGGAACCGCTCCCACTGGTGCCAACGAAGCTAGCGCCAAGTGACGGCAAAGAACAGAGGGTTGCCGACTTTCTCTCAACCTCGCGTGTCGAACATTTTCGACTCTTCAAGCACCTTGACCGCTCCCACCCGCATCCCCACTATGGGAGCGCTCCCACTGGTTCAAGGCTTGTTGCTCCTCCCCCCTTCTCCGAGCCGCAAGGAGGAACCGGCACCATGGATCCCTCACGCAGACGCCGCACGGCGCGGCGACTGTGGACCGCCGCCGTGGCGGCCCTCGCGCTCCCCCTGACCATGCTGGGCACCGGCACGACCCCCGCCCAGGCCGCGGCGCTTCAGTGCAGCGTCGACTACAAGACGAACGACTGGGGATCCGGCTTCACCGCGGATCTCACCCTCACCAACCGCGGCACGGACGCGATCAACGGCTGGACCCTGGCGTACGCCTACACCGGCGACCAGAAGCTGTCCAACGGCTGGAACGGCAGCTGGTCGCAGTCCGGCAAGCAGATCACGGTGACCAGCGCCTCCTACAACGGGACGGTCGCCGCCGGCGCGTCGGTCGGCACCGGGGCGCAGTTCACCTACAGCGGCAGCAACGCCGCTCCCACGACCTTCTCGGTCAACGGCACCCCGTGCACCGGCGCCCACCAGCCGCCGATCACCGTGCTGACCAGCCCGGCCGCGGGCGCGGTCTACACCCAGGGTGACGCGGTGCCGCTCGCGGCCACCGCGGCCGCCGCGGACGGTGCGACCGTCAGCAAGGTCGAGTTCTACGACGACACGGCCCTGCTGGGCACGGACACCAGCGCGCCGTACTCGCTGTCGGCCTCTGGTTTGACCGTGGGCAGTCATTCGCTGGTGGCGAAGGCCTACGACAGCCTGGGCGCCTCCGCGTCGTCCACGCCGGTCGGCATCACGGTCGCCTCGGGACCGGCCGTGGTGGCCTCCACGACCCAGCTCGCCGTCCAGCAGGGCAAGACGGGGACGTACGAGCTGCGGCTCTCCACCCAGCCGTCGGCCAATGTGACCGTGACGACCGCCCGGGCGAGCGGCAACACGGGACTCACGGTGACCGGGGGCGCGAGCCTGACCTTCACCCCGTCGAACTGGAACACCGCGCAGAAGGTGACCGTCACGGCCGACAGCTCCGGCACGGGCGCGGCGACCTTCGAGTCGACGGCGAACGGGCACGCGAAGACCGCGGTCACGGTCACCCAGATCGCCGCGTCCAAGGCGTACGACGCGCGCTTCCTGGAGCTGTACGGGAAGATCACCAACCCGGCGAGCGGCTACTTCTCCCCTGAGGGGATCCCGTACCACTCGGTGGAGACGCTGATCGTCGAGGCCCCGGACCACGGGCACGAGACCACGTCGGAGGCGTACAGCTACCTGCTCTGGCTGCAGGCGATGTACGGCAAGGTCACGGGCGACTGGACCAAGTTCAACGGCGCCTGGGAGATCATGGAGAAGTACATGATCCCCACCCACGCCGACCAGCCGACGAACTCCTTCTACAACGCGTCCAAGCCGGCGACGTACGCGCCGGAACTGGACACGCCCGACGAGTACCCGGCGAAGCTGGACGGCGCGGTGTCGGTGGGACCGGACCCGATCGCCGGTGAGCTGAAGACCGCGTACGGCACGGACGACGTCTACGCCATGCACTGGCTCCAGGACGTCGACAACGTCTACGGCTACGGCAACTCCCCCGGCAAGTGCGAGGCCGGTCCGTCCGACACCGGACCGTCGTACATCAACACCTTCCAGCGCGGCGCGCAGGAGTCGGTGTGGGAGACGGTGCCGCAGCCGACCTGCGACGCCTTCAAGTACGGCGGGAAGAACGGCTACCTGGACCTGTTCACCGGTGACTCCTCCTACGCCAAGCAGTGGAAGTTCACCAACGCCCCGGACGCCGACGCGCGCGCCGTGCAGGCCGCCTACTGGGCGGACGTCTGGGCGGAGCAGCAGGGCAAGGGCAGCCAGGTCTCGGCCACCGTCGCCAAGGCGGCGAAGATGGGCGACTACCTGCGGTACGCGATGTACGACAAGTACTTCAAGAAGGTCGGCAACTGCGTGGGTCCGTCCGCCTGCCCGGCGGGCACCGGCAAGGACTCCTCGCACTACCTGCTGTCCTGGTACTACGCGTGGGGCGGCGCCACCGACACCAGCGCCGGCTGGGCCTGGCGCATCGGCTCCAGCCACGCGCACGGCGGCTACCAGAACCCCTCGCCGCCTACGCGCTCAGCAGCTACGCCGACCTCAAGCCCAAGTCGGCCACGGGACAGGCGGACTGGGCCAAGTCGCTGACCCGGCAACTGGAGTTCTACCGGTGGCTCCAGTCCAGTGAAGGCGCCATCGCGGGCGGCGCGACCAACAGCTGGGCGGGCCGCTACGCGACTCCCCCGGCCGGGAAGTCGACCTTCTACGGCATGTACTACGACGAGAAGCCCGTCTACCACGACCCGCCGTCCAACCAGTGGTTCGGCTTCCAGGCGTGGTCGATGGAGCGGGTCGCCGAGTACTACCAGCAGTCGGGTGACGCCAAGGCCAAGGCGGTCCTGGACAAGTGGGTCGACTGGGCCCTGTCCAAGACCACGGTCAACCCGGACGGCACGTTCCTGATCCCCTCCACCCTCCAGTGGTCGGGCCAGCCCGACACCTGGAACGCCACGAGCCCCGGTGCCAACACGGGACTCCACGTCACCGTCGCCGACTACACCAACGACGTCGGCGTGGCCGCCGCGTACGCCAGGACCCTGACGTACTACGCCGCCAGGTCCGGTGACACGGAGGCGAAGACGACCGCCAAGGCGCTCCTGGACGGCATGTGGAACAACAACCAGGACGCCCTCGGCATCGCGGTCCCCGAGACCCGCACCGACTACAACCGCTTCGACGACGCCGTGTACGTCCCGAGCGGCTGGACCGGCACCATGCCGAACGGCGACGCGATCAGCGCCTCCTCGACCTTCGCGTCGATCAGGTCCTTCTACGAGGACGACCCGTCCTGGTCGAAGATCGAGGGCTATCTCGCGGGCGGAGCCGCGCCCGTGTTCACGTACCACCGGTTCTGGGCCCAGGCGGACATCGCCATGGCCATGGGCTCGTACGCGGAGCTTCTCGAATAAGCCCCCGCTAAGGCTCCGCGTACCGCGCCGGGCGGTCCCCACCCGTACAGGGGACCGCCCGGTCGTCGCGTCCCGCCTCCCCGCACGCCCCCGCAGGTCCCCCCGCACCTCCTCGGCACGTTCCCGTGCCTTCCCGCGCATCCCCACACCTCGCGTACCACCCGGTGATACGCGCACCCCGCGCACCCCGCACATTCCTTGACATGGCTTCTCGAGGAAGGACCCCACTGTGCGAAGAACCCGTGTCCTCACGGCCGCGCTGGCCCTCGCGGCCGGCCTGCTCGCCGGCACCCCGCCCGCGCTCGCCGCCGACAGCGCCGCGCCGGCGCCCCTGGCGGCGGAGTCGTACACCTGGAAGAACGCCCGGATCGACGGCGGCGGTTTCGTCCCGGGCATCGTCTTCAACCGCAAGGAGAAGAACCTCGCCTACGCCCGCACCGACATCGGCGGGCCTACCGCTGGCAGCAGGGCAGCAAGACCTGGACGCCGCTGCTGGACTCGGTCGGCTGGGAGAAGTGGGGGCACACGGGCGTGGTGAGCCTGGCCTCCGACTCCGTCGACCCGAACCGGGTGTACGCGGCCGTCGGCACGTACACCAACAGCTGGGACCCGGGCAACGGGGCGGTCATGCGCTCGGCGGACCGGGGCGCGAGCTGGCAGCGGACGGACCTGCCGTTCAAGCTCGGCGGCAACATGCCCGGCCGCGGCATGGGCGAGCGCCTCGCCGTGGACCCGAACCGCAACAGCGTGCTGTACCTGGGCGCGCCGAGCGGCAAGGGGCTGTGGCGGTCGACGGACTCGGGCGTCACCTGGTCGCAGGTGGCGAACTTCCCCAACGTCGGGAACTACGTGCAGGATCCGAGCGACACCAGCGGCTACGCCTCCGACAACCAGGGCATCGTCTGGGTCACCTTCGACGAGTCGACCGGGACGTCGGGCAGCGCCACGAAGACGATCTACGTCGGTGTCGCGGACACGGCCAACGCGGTGTACCGCTCGACGGACGCGGGCGCGACCTGGTCGCGGCTCGCCGGGCAGCCGACGGGTACCTGGCCCACAAGGGCGTCCTGGACACCGTCAACGGCCAGTTGTACCTCGCGTACAGCGACAAGGGCGGCCCGTACGACGGCGGCAAGGGCCGGCTGTACCGGTACACGACGGCGACCGGGACCTGGACCGACATCAGCCCGGTCGCCGAGGCCGACACCTACTACGGCTTCAGCGGACTGACGCTCGACCGGCAGCGCCCCGGCACGGTGATGGCGACCGCCTACAGCTCCTGGTGGCCGGACACCCAGATCTTCCGCTCCACCGACAGCGGCGGCACCTGGACGAAGGCGTGGGACTACACGTCGTATCCCAATCGCGAGAACCGGTACACCATGGACGTCTCCTCCTCCCCCTGGCTGACCTGGGGGGCCACCCCGGCACCGCCCGAGCAGAGCCCGAAGCTGGGCTGGATGACGGAGTCGCTGGAGATCGACCCCTTCGACTCGAACCGGATGATGTACGGCACGGGCGCGACGGTCTACGGCACCGAGAACCTCACCGCCTGGGACTCCGGCGGCACGTTCGCCATCAGGCCCATGGTGCAGGGGCTGGAGGAGACCGCGGTCAACGACCTCGCCTCTCCCCCGGCCGGCGCCCCGCTGCTCAGCGCCCTCGGCGACGTCGGCGGCTTCCGGCACACCGACCTGACCAAGGTCCCGTCGATGATGTTCACCTCGCCGAACTTCACCACCACCACGAGCCTGGACTTCGCCGGGACCAACCCGAACACGGTCGTGCGGACCGGCAACCTCGACTCGGGTCCGCACGTGGCGTTCTCGACGGACAACGGCGCCAACTGGTTCGCGGGCACCGACCCTTCGGGGGTGAGCGGCGGCGGGACGGTGGCCGCGGCGGCGGACGGCAGCCGCTTCGTGTGGAGCCCGGCGGGCACCGGGGTGCACCACACGACGGGCTTCGGCACCTCCTGGTCGGCGTCGAGCGGCATCCCGGCCGGCGCGCTCGTGGAGTCGGACCGCGTCGACGCCAAGACGTTCTACGGCTTCAAGTCGGGCAGGTTCTACGTCAGTTCGGACGGCGGCGCGACCTTCGCCGCGTCCCCGGCGACCGGCCTGCCCAGCGGGGACAGCGTGCGGTTCCAGGCGCTTCCCGGCACGAAGGGCGACATCTGGCTGGCCGGCGGGGCGAGCGACGGGGCGTACGGGCTGTGGCACTCGACCGACGGCGGTACGAGCTTCACCAAGCTGTCCGGCGTCGAGCAGGCCGACACGATCGGCTTCGGCAAGGCCGCCCCGGGTGCCTCGTACCAGACGCTGTACACCAGCGCGAAGATCGCCGGGGTGCGCGGCATCTTCCGTTCCACGGACCAGGGCGTGAGCTGGACGCGGATCAACGACGACGCCCACCAGTGGGGTTGGACGGGCGCCGCGATCACGGGTGACCCGCGGGTCTACGGCCGCGTCTACGTCTCGACGAACGGCCGGGGCGTGGTCTACGGCGACACCTCGGACCCCTCGGGCGGGGACGACGGGGGCGGCGGCACGGACCCGGCGCCGACGGGCGCCTGTGCGGTGACGTACACCGTCACCAACCAGTGGTCCGGGGGCTTCCAGGCGGACGTGAAGCTCGCCAACACGGGGACGAGCGCCTGGTCGGGATGGTCCCTGAACTGGGCCTTCACCGGCGGCCAGAAGGTCTCCCAGCTGTGGAACGCCGAGTACACCCAGTCGGGTGCGTCGGTGACCGTGAAGAACACCGGCTGGAACGGCACCGTGGCGGCGGGCTCCTCGGTGGGCTTCGGCTTCACGGGCACCTGGTCGGGCGCGAACGCGAAACCGGCCGCCTTCACGCTGGGCGAGCAGACCTGCGTGGTGAACTGAGGTGAGCTGAGCGGTCGTCGGACCGGTGGGGCGCGTGCCGCGAACGGCACGCGCCCTTCGCATGCGGTCGGTCAGGGCGTGTAGACCGTCGGCCGCGGTGCCGTCGCCATGCCGTCACCGATGAAGAAGCTCGGGTGCGGCGGCTGGTTGTAAGCAGTATTTTGCCAGGCCAGGGCGGTGCGGTACTGGGTGTCGTGGAGCAGGGTCGTGATCCTGGTGCCGGTCTCGACCGGCGTCGAGTAGATCCGCAGGGCCTTGTTGTCCGTCGTCGGCCAGACGACCTCCTCGCGCCAGTCGCCGAGGATGTCCCCGGACAGGGACGGGGTGGACTTGGTGCCGTTGTTGGAGTGGACGCCGGAGGCGGTCAGCAGGCGGGTGTCGCCGGAGGTGCCGTACTTGTCGATGCGGGTGCCGTCGAGGAGTTCGCGGACCGGGTCGCCGTCCCACCAGGTGACGAAGTTGATGCTGGACGGCTCGCGGCCGAGGGAGGCGCCGGTCGCCGAGCGCAGGGTGGTGTCGGAGGCGGACCAGGCCTCGGCGCCCGCGCTGCCGGCGTAGACGTCGGCGGCGACCCCGCGGCCGTTGTCCGCGCCGGAGGCCGTCTGCCAGAGGATCTGGCCGGTGCGGGCGTCCGCCATCCAGGAGCCCGGCTTGCTCGTGTCCTCGGAGACCTTGAAGTACTCCGGTCCGGGCCGGGACGGCACGAGGTCGCCGAGGTGGGCCGCGTCGCCGTGGCCGAGCCTGGTCGTCCACAGACCGCTGCCGTTGTCGTCGACGGTCATCGCGCCGTAGACGATCTCGTCCTTGCCGTCGGCGTCGACGTCGGCGACCGACAGGGCGTGGTTGCCCTGACCGTCGTAGCCCTTGCCGGAGTTGGTGGAGGAGTTGGTGTCGAAGGTCCAGCGGCGGGTGAAGGCGCCGCCCCGCCAGTCCCAGGCCGCGATCACGGTACGGGTGTAGTAGCCGCGGGCCATGACGAGCGAGGGGCGGGTGCCGTCCAGGTAGGCCGTGCCCGCGAGGAAGCGGTCGACGCGGTTGCCGTAGGAGTCGCCCCAGGAGGAGACGGTGCCGCGGGCGGGCACGTGGTCGACCGTGCCCATGGCCTTGCCGGTCTGCCCGTTGAACATGGTGAGGAACTCGGGGCCGGACAGCACGTAGCCGCTGGAGTTGCGGTGGTCGGCAGTGGAGCTGCCGATGACCGCGCCGGTGCCGTCCTTGGTGCCGTCGGCGGTCTTCATGGCGACCTCGGCCTTGCCGTCGCCGTCGTAGTCGTACACCTGGAACTGCGTGTAGTGGGCGCCGGAACGGATGTTGCGGCCCAGGTCGACGCGCCACAGGCGGGTGCCGTCGAGCTCGACGGCGTCGACGATCGTGTTGCCGGTGTAGCCGGACTGCGAGTTGTCCTTGGCGTTGGTCGGGTACCACTTGAGGACGAACTCCAGGGCGCCGTCACCGTCGAGGTCGCCGACGGAGGCGTCGTTGGCCTCGTAGGTGTAGGCCACCCCGTCGGGGGTGGTGCCGCCGGCGGGCGGGCTGATCGGCACGTCCTTGTAGCCGGTGCGCAGTTGGACGGCGTGGACGGAGTCGGCCTGTTCGACACCGCCGACGACCGCGCGGACCGTGTAGTCGGCCTGGGCCGGGGCGCCGGCGTGGAAGAAGTTCGTGGAGCCGGTGACGGGGGTCGCGTTGACCTTCGTGCCGGCCCGGTAGACGTTGAAGGAGACGTCGCCCGGGTCGGTGCCGAGCCAGCGCCAGCTGACCAGGTTGCCGCTGTCGGTGTGCACGCTGACGACTCCCCGGTCGAGCTTCTCGACCTGGCGGGCGGTGGCCGCTTCGGCGCTGCCCGGGGTGAGCGTGGTGAGTCCGGCGCCGACGAGGCCGGTCACGGCGACCGCCGCGGCGAGGACGGCGGTCCTGCGCCTCCGGCGGTGCGTGGGGGGACGCAGCGGGGGCCGTGGCGCAGGCGTGTGCGGGTGGGGGTGCTGCACGAGGGGTACCTCCCGGGAGGACGGACGGGTTCCGCTCTCCTGGTCGCCGCCGACGGGACGGAGGTTGCCGGGTTCGCCGGGCCTTTCTCGGAGGCTTCGCGGATGCGCGGGCGCGTCACCGAGGGGGTCGCCACGGTGCTCCGACGGCGAGCGGTCGCGGTCCGGGCGGGCGCGTCCGGGGCCCGGAGACGCGGGGGTCCGGGCGGTTCGGATGACCCGGACGGCCCGGGTGAGCCGGACGGCCCGGGCGGCCCGTCGGGGACAGCCTGATGATCGACGGGATCGACGGGATCGACGGCATCGACCGGCTGGATCGCCCGGCCGGACCACGGGCTGGGTCAGGGCCGGGCCGCGGGCCTCACACGTCCGCCGGCGTCCCCGGCTTCCGGTACGCCTTCAGGGTGAACCAGGGGTCGGGGCGGGGCCGGTCCTGGTCGGGCAGCTCGGCCAGGCGTGCGGCGAACGCCTCCGCCGGCCGCTCCCCCGGCGGCAGGGTGACGAACCAGCCGCGCCGCAGGTCGGCGACGGTGCGGCGGGGACTGCGGCCCTGGCCCCGGCCGGGGAAGCGGCCCCGGCCCACGGGGACGAGGCCATGGTCGGCGGCGTGGGAGTCGACGAGCGACGCCTCGTCGCGGGCCGCGCCGGGCGGGCGGGAGGCGAGGACGGCGTCGATGTCGCTGCCCACGTTGTGGGAGGCGGCCTTGTCGACGGTGGTGACGTACACGCCACCGGGCCGCAGCACCCGCGCGCACTCGGCGACGATCGCCCGCGCGTCCGCGTCGGTCGGCGCGAGGTGCAGCAGCCACACACTGCTGACGGCGTCGAACTGCCCGTCGCGGAAGGGCAGTCGGCGGCTGTCGGCACGCACGACGGCACCAGGCAGGCGTACGGCGGCCTGGCGGACCATCGCCGCGGCGAGGTCGACGCCGGTCACCCGCAGGCCGTCGCGTCCGGCCGCGAGCCTGCGCGTGACGATGCCGGTGCCGCAGGCGACGTCGAGCAGGCCGCGCGTCCCGTCCGGCAGCAGGGCCAGGACGGCTTCCGCGGCGGCCGCCGCCCGGGGTTCGCCGCCGCGTGCGGCGTCGTAGTGTCCGGCTTCCTCGTCGTAGTCCAGCACGTGGGGCCTCGTCCCGTCCGCCGCGCGTCTCAGTGCGCGCCGTGCGCCGGGGCCAGGTCCCGCACCCGGCGGGCCAGCTCGAAGTCGAGGTCGGTGACCGCGCCGCCCGCGCTGTGGGTGTTCACCGCGAGGGACACCGTGCGGTAGCCGAGGGTCAGCTCGGAGTGGTGGTTCAGCTCCTCCTGGACCCGGGCCACGTGGACGACCAGCGCGGTCGCGGCGAAATGGGAGCCCAGCTCGTAGGAACGGGTGAGCCGGCCCGCGTCGTGGGACCAGCCGGGCAGCTCCGCGAGCCGGTCGTCGATCTCCTCCTGCGACAGCGGTGCGACGGCCATGACTGGCTCCCTTCCCTGGGGTGGGCGTCGGGTACCCGTCCAGCCTGGCACAGGACGGCCGTGCCGGCCCCGGCCGGAAGGGTTCCCGCCGGCCCCACGGCCCACGCCCTACGGCCCCACCGGCCGGGGCGGGCGGCCTCCGGGCCCGGCGCGCACGAGGTCCGCGGGGCCCGAGCTCCGGCCGCCACCGCCGCCACGGCCACCATGGGTCCGCACGGTCCGCACGCCGCTGCCGGCCGGCCGGCTCCGCTACGGTCGTCCGTATGACCCTTCTCGCGACCGGCACCCCGGGCTCCGCCTCCGCCGCCCCCGCCGACCGGGGCGTCGGCCCCCTGCTGCGGGCCTGGCGGGAGCGGCGCAAGGTCAGCCAGCTGGAACTGGCGCTGCGCGCGGACTCCTCGGCCCGGCACATCAGCTTCGTGGAGACGGGCCGTTCCCGCCCGAGCGAGGAGATGGTGCTGCGGCTGGCCGAGCACCTGGACGTACCCGTGCGCGAGCGCAACGCCCTCCTGGTGGCGGCCGGTTACGCCCCCGCTACCGCGAGACCCCGCTGGACGACCCGGCGCTGGACGCGGTGCGGGCCGGCATGGAGCGCCTGATCCAGGGCTACGAGCCGTATCCGGCGCTGGTGGTGGACGCGACGTACAACGTGCTGGCCGCCAACCGCGGCATCACCATGCTGCTGGCGGACCTCCCGGAGTCGCTGCTCGCGCCGCCGCTCAACGCCATGCGGCTGACGCTGCACCCGGAGGGTCTCGCGCCGCGCATCCGCAACCTGCCCGAGTGGCGCGGGCATCTGCTGGCCCAGATGGAACGGCAGATCGCCCTGCACCGCTCCGCGCCGTTGCGGACGCTGTACGAGGAGGTCGCCGCCTATCCGGTCCCGCGGACCGTGCCGGAGGCCGAACCCGTCGAGCCGGTGCCGTACTTCGCGCTGCCGATGCTGATCGAGCACGAGGGCCGGACGCTCTCCTTCATCTCGTCGATCTCCACGTTCAACACCCCGATGGACGTGACGGTCGCCGAACTGGCCATCGAGACACTGCTCCCGGCCGACCCGGCGACCGTCAAGTACCTGCACTCACTGGTGAACTGAGTGAGCGTCGGAAACGCCGAGGGGGCGCCGGGGCCCACCGCACCGCTCGCCGGCACCCCGGTGTCCCCGGCGCCCCCGGTGTCCCTGTCGGAGCGCAGCCGGAACATGACACACTGACCGGCGTGCTTCGACACGTAGGGGAGACGTGGCGTGAGTGAAAGGCGGCCGGCGCCCACCGTGGGCCAGGTGGTACTCGGCAGACGGCTGCAGGAGTTGCGCGAGGCGGCGGGCCTCAGCCGTGAGGAGGCGGCCCGCGCACTGCGGGTGGCCCCCGCGACCGTACGGCGCATGGAGACGGCCGAAGTCTCCCTCAAAATCCCCTATGTACAGGTGCTGTTGGAGGCCTACGGGGTGGAAGAGGCGGAGACCGACGCCTTCGTCGCGCTCACCGAGGAGGCGAACCGGCCCGGTTGGTGGCAGCGGTTCCACGACGTCCTGCCGGAATGGTTCAGCCTGTACGTCAGCCTGGAGGGCGCGGCCCGCCTCATCCGGTCCTACGAACCCCACTTCGTGCCGGGCCTGTTGCAGACGGAGCGGTACGCGCGAGCCGTGCTGGAGGCCGGGACCGTCGGCCGGACCGGCCCGGCGGCCGTCGAGCGGCACGTGTCGCTGCGCCTGGCCCGGCAGCGGCTGCTCGAAGGAACCGACCCGCCCCACCTGTGGGTCGTGATGGACGAGACGGTACTGCGCCGGCCGGTCAGCGTCGACGCCGACGTCATGTACGAGCAGGTCGACAAGCTGCTGGAACTGGCGGAGCGCGACCGGATCACCCTGCAGGTCGCGGAGTTCGCGAACGGGCCGCACTCGGGGACGTCCGCGCCGTTCTCGCTGTTCCGGTTCGCCGAACCCGAACTGCCCGACATGGTCGTCACCGAGTACCTGTCCGGCGCGCTGTACCTGGACTCGCGCCGGGAGGTCTCCGCGCACCTGGAAGTGCTCGACCACATGACGACGCACGCCGCGTCGGCGCAGCACACGAGCAAACTGCTGCGTGACGTCCGCGGCGCGTTCTGACCCCGGCCCGCCGGACGCCACCGCCGACACCGGCCTTCCGGCCGTGCCACTCACCAGTCACCGATCACCAGTCACCAGTCACCGATCACCAGCCATCAGCCATCAGCCATCAGCCATCAGGAGAAGACCGCGCATGACCGGACCCGAGCCCGAGGCCACCGTCCGCATCGACACCAGCAGGCCGCATCCGGCACGGGTGTACGACTGGTGGCTGGGCGGCAAGGACAACTACCCCGTGGACGAGGAACTGGCCCGCAGGATCCTCGCCGTGGACGGCACGGTGCTGCGCGGGGCGCGCGCCAACCGCCGGTTCATGCAGCGGGCCGTGCGCGCGGTCGCCGAGACCGGCGTCCGCCAGTTCCTGGACATCGGCACGGGCATCCCCACCGAGCCCAACCTGCACCAGGTGGCACAGGGCGTCGCCCCCGAGTCGCGGGTCGTCTACGCCGACAACGATCCGATCGTGCTGCGGCACGCCCAGGCGCTGCTGCACGGCTCGGCCGAGGGCGCCACCGAGTACGTGCACGCCGACGTCCGGGACGTCGACACCCTGCTGCACCGGGCGGCCGGCTTCCTGGACCTCGAGCGGCCGGTGGCGCTGTCCCTGGTCGCCCTGACCCACTACCTGGACGAGGACCCGGCGGGCGACGACGTGTACGGGCTGCTGAAGCGCTACGTCGACGCGCTCGCACCCGGCAGCCACCTGATCCTCTCCCAGGTCACCCCCGATCTGAACCCGGAGGCGATCGAGAACGCCGCGAACCATTTCCGGCGCAGCGGCACCCCCTTCCACCCCGCTCGCTGGCGGAGTTCTCCCGCTTCTTCGAGGGCCTGGAGCTGCTGGGTCCGGGCGTGATCCCGGTCTCCGGCTGGCGGCCCGACCCCGAGGACGTCGCCCTGCAGGCGGACGGCATCGTGCCGGTGTACGCGGGGGTGGCCCGCAAGGCCTGAGGCCACCGGGCGCCGGGCGCCGGGTCCAGGACACCGGGGATCGGGCGCCGAGCGCCGAGCGCCGAGCGCCGAGCGCCGAGCGCCGAGCGCCGAGCCCAAAACACCGGACACCGGATGCCGGACACCGGGGTGCGCGGCCCCCGACGCCGACGCGGGTGACCCGTACGGGTGCCGTGAACGGGTGCGCTCCCGCGCCCGCCCCTAGGTTCGGGACAGGGGCGAGCGGAGGGAGCGCCCTGTGACCGACACGCGCAGACCGTCCACCGCACCGCGGCACCGCGAACCGCCGCGGGTGCGCCCCGTGAAGGAGGCGTGATGCCTTCGGACGCCGTGCTGTACCAGGCGGCCGCGCTCTGCCTGACGTATCCCGACCACGATCTGTACGCGAGGCTGCCCCTGTTGCGCGAAGCGGCGCCGCCCTTGCGGGAGTTCACCGATCACGCGGCCGTCACGCCACGGACGGAGCTGGCCGGGCACTACGTGCGGGTCTTCGACTTCGAGGACCGGCACAGCCTGCTTCTGAGCCGGTGGTACGACGAGGGTGACCCGTGCGGCGGCGTCTCCGCGGCCCGCTTCGAGGACTCCTACCGACGGCACGGGCTGGAGTTCACCGGCGAGGAACTGCCCGACTTCCTGCCGGCCGTCCTGGAGTTCGCCGCCCGCACCGGCGACACCGGCCTGCTCACCGGGCACCGCGCCGGCCTGGAGCGGCTGCGCTCCCGGCTCACCGGCTTCGGTACACCGTACGCGTCGGTCCTGAGCGCCGTGTGCGCCACACTGCCGGCCGTGCACGCGGGACCGTAGGCAGGTGGCTTCGTCCGGGCACCGCCCGGGGGCACGGGCCGCCGTCGGCGGTTCACCGGGGCGGGCCGGCCGCCGGAAGGTCACGGCGGAGTTCGCCGCGCAGCCGCACCGCGTGCCACGGCCGGTCGGTGACCAGCACGTCCACCCGGGGGTCGGCGAGGAAGGTCCGCAGTCCGGCGTCGTCGTTGACCGTCCACACCAGGGTGAACAGGCCCCGCCGGGCCGCCCCGCGCAGCACGGTGGCGCGGGCCAGCCGCTGGTGGACGGCGACGCCGTGGGCCCCGCAGGCCCGCAGGCGCCGGGCCGGGAACAGTTCGCTCGCGCGGGTCCCGGCCAGCCGGGCCGTCGTGACCTCGCGGCGGTCCCGCCCCAGCGACAGGGCGGTGCGCACGCCGGGGAAGGCGCCGGTGATCGCGGCGACGGATCGGTCCTCCAGCGTCGTGGCGACGAACCCGTCCCGGCCGAGCAGCGTCACGGCGAGGTCGATCAACTCCCGCTCGTGGCCCGTCTCCTTGAGGTCCAGGTGTCCGATCAGCCTGCCCGCCACCAGCGTCATGACCTCCTCGGCGAGGGGGACGGCGTGTCCGGTGCGCGCGCACAGCTCGGCGTAGGTGAGGCGGGACAGCAGGGGACCGGTGCCCGCGGCGCGCGGGTCGTGGTGGACGACGAACACGCCGTCGGCGGTGCGCCGGACGTCGAACTCGGCGTACTCGGCGCCCGAGGAGAGCGCGTCCTCGTAGGCCTCGAGGCCGGCGGCCGTACGGTGCTCGCTGCCGCCGCGGTGGGCGGAGACGGCGGGTCGTGCCATCCCTCCTCCTCACGGACGCGGCGGACGTGGCGGATGCGGTGGACGTGACGGACGCGGTGGACGTGACGGACGCGGCGGACGCGCCTGCCCCCGGAAATCCCGGAACCCCGGCCGGTCGCGCGGTCGGCGCGACCGGCCGGGCGCCCGGTGGCTCAGGCGAGCTTCGCGGACAGGGTGATCGGTACGGCCTTCAGGGCCTGCGAGACCGGGCAGTTGACCTTGGCCTGCTCGGCGGCGGCGACGAACGCGTCGTTGTCGAGGCCGGGTACGGTGCCCTCCACGCTGAGGTGGACGCCCGTGATGCCCTCGCCCGGCTGGAAGGTGACGTCGGCGGAGGTGACCAGCTTGGTGGGCGGGGTGCCGGCGCCGGTCAGGGCGTGCGAGAAGGCCATGGAGAAGCAGCTGGAGTGGGCGGCGGCGATCAGCTCCTCCGGGCTGGTCTTCCCGTTCGCCTCCTGGGTGCGGGCGGCCCACGTCACGGGCTGCTCGTCGATGGCACCGGAGGTGTCGAAGGTGACGACGCCGTTCCCCTCGGTCAGGCTGCCTTCCCAGACGGTGTGTGCGGAGCGCGTGGTGGCCACGGTTCTTCCTTTCGCGTGTTTCCCGTACGACGGTACGACGGGTTTCCGCGCCCATCCGATCACACTCCCGGTCACCGCACCCGGAAGACCGGCCCCCGCGGGGTGAACGGCAGCCGGCGGCCCTGCGGGACGAGGTACGCGTGCTCGCGCGGGACCCGCAGCACGTCGCACCAGCCGTCGGTGACGACGAGGACCGGCGCGCCGCGCGGGAAGTCGTCCGCCCGGTGCAGGAGGTCGATGCCGGGCTGGAGGACGGTGCCGCCGCGGCCGTGCACCCTGACCCGGCCGGCGATCTCGGCGACCGGCAGGTAGCCCGCGTCGTGCGGGGCCGCGTCGCAGAACACGACCCGGGCGGCGGGCACGTCGCGGGCCTCGGCGTAGGAGGCGATGGCGCCGAGCGCCTTGCCGAGCAGGGTGCGGTCCATCGAGCCGGAGGTGTCCAGGACGACGCCGAAGGTGCAGCGGGGACCTCTTCCGGCGGGAACCAGCGGCCCGCGCGCGGGATGTCCGGGGTGGCGGACTGACGGCGGGAGGGCCGGGCGAAGGAGCGCACCGGCTCCGGGCGGGGCACGAACTCGTCGAACCAGCGGGCCAGTCGCGCGTCCCAGGGCAGGGGCGGGTGGCTGAGCGCGCGGATCTCCTCGACGAGGCCGCCGGGCAGGTACCCGCGTTCCTGGCGCTCGTGCAGGTCGAGGCCGTGGGCGAGGCCGCGCCGGTAGAAGCCGTCGAGGTCGACGTGGTCGCGGGGCGGGCCGAGCGGGGCGCCGAGCACGTCGCCGACGCCCCTGCCGCGCGGGGTGGCCAGGCGGCGCATCCGGCGCAGGTCGCCCGCGATCCGGTCGTAGACCTCCTCGGCGGACAGGCCGGCCAGCTCCCGGTCGTACAGCAGGCCGTCGGGCATGGTGCCGACCCGCATCTCGCGCAGCCAGCCGTTGACGACGTAGTCGCAGGCCACGTTGAAGAGGTAGGGGTCGCGGGTGCCGCAGCGGTCGCCGTGGCGCAGGGCGGCGTGCAGCAGCTCGTGGGCGAGGACGAACCTCCACTCCTCGTCCTCGAACGTCCGCAGCGGATTGACGTAGACCTCGCCGGCCTCCGCGTTCACGGCGGCGACGGAGATGCCGTGCGCGCGGGCGAGCTCCGCGTCGGCGACGAGTTCGATACCGGCCGCGATGCCGCCCAGCAGCGGGTACGAGGAGACGAACCAGCTCAGCGCCTTCTCCCAGGGGCGCCGGCCCGGCGGCTCGCCGTCGAGGGCGTCGCGGCGGCCGCCCGCCACGTCCATCGCGGCGGAAACGGTCCGGGTGAGGGCGGTGGCGAACGCGAGCTGCCGGTCGGGCGGCTGCGCGGAGCGCCAGGCGTCCCACGTCAGCAGCAGCTGGTCGGGTTCGGCGCCCGCCGTTCCGCAGTGCTCGTAGGCCGCCGGGAGGCCGGTGCGCCGCCAGCGGTCGGCGAGCTGCTCCTCGTCGCCGTCGGGGTAGGCGGTCGGCAGGTCGTCCGGGGCGGCGCCGACGGGGAAGGTCAGCAGGAAGCGGTTGACGACCGTGCAGCGGGCGGCCAGCTCGTACCGGTCGGGCTGGGTCCGCTCGCCCTTGGCCGCCGGAAGGTGCCCGAAGCCGAGGTGGAGGGCGGCGTGGGCGAGGGACCAGGCCCACCGGGCGGGCTCGGCGATCCGGTCGTGGCGGGCGTGGACCGTGCCGTCGGAGTCGACCCGCAGGAGGCCGGCGCGGGGCGCGAGACGGCAGTCCTCGTGGCGGCAGGTGTCGAAGTCGACGGCGGCCAGCGCCGGGTTGGCGCGCAGCAGCCGCACGCCCTCCGCGAACGCCTCACCGGCGAGGTCGCGCTTCCCGCGGCCGCCCCGGCCGCGGCTCACCGGCGCGCCTCCACCAGGCGGGGCATGTCCCGGGCCGCCTCGATCAGGAACCAGGCGGGCAGCACGGGGTTGCCGTCGTCGTCCGAGGCGATGACGCTCTGGGCGACCTCGACGGAGATCTCGGCGAGCTGCACGAGCAGCGACTTGGCCCGGTAGGCGGTCTGCCGGCCGTTCGCCGACATGTGCTCCTTGACGGCGGGGAGTTCTTTGACCAGCCGGCCGCGGAACGACTCGGCGAGGTAGTACAGCAGGTCGCGGTCCTGCGGACGGTGCGGCCAGGGGGCGTCGCCCTTGATGACGGCCTCGATGCCGTACCGGCTGCGGACGATCTTGACGTAGCCGCAGAAGGCGGTGGCGTGCGCGGGGGTCAGCGTGCCGTGCGCGAGGACCCGCAGGGTGTCCTCGTCGAGGTCCGGGCCGAAGGAGTGCAGCGCGTCGGAGAGCATGTGCCAGGAGCGGGGCGTGGAGAAGGGCTCCTCGGTCTTCGGCGGCTTGGACCACAGGTGGTCGGGCCGGTCGGTGAGGTGGTCCAGGATCCACGGGTGGATGCCGTTGTCCACCGCCCAGATGAGCCAGTCCGCGGCGGAGGCCTCCAGGTGGACGTGGGTGAGGCGGTTGACGAGCGCGGAGGCGATCGGGCGGGCCAGGGCGTTGTCGGTGGCCCGGTTGCCGGCGCCGATGACGAGGGAGCCCTTCGGCAGTTCGTAGCTGCCGATGCGGCGGTCCAGGATCAGCGAGTAGAACGCCTTCTGCACATCCGGGGTGGCCGCGTTCAGTTCGTCGAGGAACAGGCAGTACGGCTCGTCGCGGGCGATCGCCTCCGGCGGGCAGAACACCGAGCGTCCGTCGCGGATCTGCGGCACGCCGATCAGGTCCTCGGGGGCGAGCTGGGTGCCGAGCAGGCTCACGCACTCGAGACCGAGGGACTCGGCGAAGTCCCGCACCAGGGAGGACTTCCCGATGCCGGGCGCGCCCCAGAGGAACACGGGCCGCACGGTGGCGAGGCCGAGCAGCAGGTCCGGGATGCGGGAGGGCGTGACGGTGACGGCTGCCTGCACGCAGCGACTCCAGGGGGTCCGAGCGGGCGCGCGGATGCGCGGTTCACGGACAGTGTGTGCGTACGGGCCCGTCGTCGCAGCCGGTTTTTCAGGCGGCGCGCTCCCCGGGGGCCGCCTCCAGCGGCACCTGGGGCCCGTCCGACTCGCGCAGCCAGCGGCGCAGGACGTGGTGGACCTGCTCGGCGCCGGTCAGGTCGGCGCCGTCCCCGACCGGCGCGGACAGGGCGAGCGGGGACAGCAGGAACGGTTTCGCCTGGGCGCCGCCGAGGCCGCCGTGGGAGCCGATCTGCTCCTCGAAGGCGAGGACCTCGCCGTCGGCGGGGTCGTGGAAGGAGTTGACCATGATGTCGGCGGTGTGCGGGAAGGTGTGGGTGCGGCGCACGGCCTCGACGGCGCCCGGCCCGAACCCGGCCAGCGGACCGGGGTCCTCGTCGAGCCGGTCGACGGGGATCTCGGTGCCGTACGGGCCCAGCACCACTCCGCCGTGCTCCTCGCTGCGGACGAGGAGGAAGCCGATGCCGGGGTGGTTGGCGAGCGTGGTGAGCAGGGCGGGGTGGCGGGCGTCGATCTCCTCCTTGCTCATCCGGTGCGGCACGTCGGGGAAGGAGACCAGGCCGAGGTTGCCGGAGGCGAGCACGATCGGCTCCGAGCGGGGGCCGGGCGGTGCTGTTCGCCGCCCTCCTCGACGGGTCGGTGCAGTGCGGTCCGGACGGCCGCGCGGGCCTCGGCGCCGCTGTGGGTGCGCCGCGCCCGGCGCGGCACGGGCAGTCCGCAGCCCGCCCGGACCAGGTCGGCGAGGGTGAGGCCGTAGCGGGCGCGGAAGGTCTCGCCGGGGCTCTGTCCGTGGTCGGACAGGACGACGATGCGGTACGGCCGCGGGGCGTGCTCGGCGACGTTCTCGACGAGCGCCAGCGAGCGGTCGAGGCGGGCGAGGACCTGCTCGGTGTCGCGGCCGAGCGGCCCGGAGTGGTGGGCCACCTCGTCGTAGGCAACCAGGTCGGCGTAGACGGCGCTGCGGCCGGCCAGCATGTCGCCCGTCACGGCGGCGACGACGACGTCGCGCTCGACGACGGTCGCGAAGGCGCGGATGAACGGGTACAGGCCGCCGCGGGCCACCCGCGGCCGCTGCTTGCGCAGCCGGGCGCGGGTGGACTGGACGATCTCCCGGCCGGCCTCGGCCACGAAGGACAAGGCGGTGCGGACGGCGTTGGCGGGGTCGGAGAAGTAGGCGAAGTACCCGGACCGGGAGCGGGTCGCGCGGCTGCGGCGGGTGGCGACGGACAGGACGAGGGCCTGTTCGCCGGCGCCGCCGCCGAAGAGGTTGCCGCGGCTGGCGCCGTCGGCGGAGAGCAGCCCGCCGTCGCCGGTGCGTTCCACGGCGCGGCGCTGGAGTTCGGCGGCGCTGGTGGGGCGGTTGCAGACCATCACCTCGCGGCTGTCCTTCTCGTACCAGCGGAAGGCGGGCACGTCGAAGTTGCTGCCGTGCAGGATGCCGAGCTGGCTGGCCCGGTCTGGCTGGACCAGTCGGTGCGCCACGGGGTGAGGCGGTGGGTGGGGCGGGCCGCCGCGCCCGGTCCGGCGCCCAGCCACCTGGCGACGGTCGGCATCAGGCCCTTGCGGACGGCCGCGTCCAGCACGTCGTGGCCGACGCCGTCGAGCTGGATGAAGACGGTGCCGTGGGTGGTGGGGCAGGCGGGACGGCGGCCGCGGCGGCGGTCGGCGAGCCGGTACAGCCGGCGCCGGTAGGCCTCGTCGTCGCGGACGGCGAGGGCGCCGCCGGTGGCGGAGGCGACGGCGGACATCACGGCGGCGACGATGACGGCGGTCTCGGGGGCGGCCTCGCTCTGGCCCGACGGGTTGAGCCGCAGGGCGAGCAGCAGCAGCGAACCGTTGAGGAAGAACACCAGCAGGCCGAGGACGAGCGCCGGCACCAGCAGCAGCAGGCGGACCAGCAGCGGCCAGGCGAGCGCCGACAGCACACCGAAGACACCGGCCCCGACGGCCGCGGTGACGGCGATGGTGGTGGCGCTGTCGCCGTCGGGCGACTGGAGCCGGAAGTCCGGCAGGATGCCCGCGAGCACCAGCATCGTGACGGTGGAGACGCCCCACACCGCGACGCTCCGCCCGGCCTGACTGACGGCCCGCCGCCAACGCCCCTGACCCACGCCCGTACACCTCACGTCCCGGGCCGTCGTCGGCGCGGCCCTCTGCTCCCTCACCTTGTCACACGGGCGGCCTGAGGCGACGTCCCGGACGACGCCTCGAAGGGGCGCGGGGCAGCACCGGCGTGCGGGCCCGCCACCGGGGCCTGCCGTCGCGTTCCCGTCGTCCGCCCGGGAGGGGGCGGGCCCTGCGGCGTCAGGTGCGTGCTCGGGGGTCCCCCGGCCGAAGGCCGGTGGAGTGCCGGTCCCTGATCCTCGTACCGGAGCACTCGGGCCGGGGCCCGGTGCGGCGAACGGGCGTGCACGGCGGCGCGCGGCAGGCGGGAACGTGACGACAGTCCCTGGCCGGGGGCGCGAGCCGCGGGGGCGGTCAGCGTCCGTCGTACCCGGCCGTCGGCATCGACAGCCTGCGGTGCACCCGCGCCTTCATCTGCGCGTCGTAGGCGGGTTCGGCGACGCCCACCGTCTCCACCCGCACCCCCCGCCGCGCGCACTCCTCGGCGAACTCGTCCACGGACGACAGGGCGCTCTCCAGCACCCGCCGGCTGGGCGCGACGAAGAGGTCGACGCCGGGTCTGACCCCGTCCCACAGCACGCAGTGGTCCGGCCGCAGCCCGCGCACCAGCAGCTCGCGGCTGACGGCGTAACCCCGTTCCGCGGCCCACCGCGCGCACATCGCGTGCTGACCGCGGGAATCCACCAGGAAGGGATCGGCGTCCAATTCCTCCAGCGGCGTCAGACTCGCGATCGCCGTGACCCGCACCGGTCCCATGGCGTCCCCCTCACCTCCGGGTTTCGCCGCAGACCCTACTCCTGCCCGTAGGCTTCGGGGGAGTCGCGCGAAGGGGGCGAAGAAGTGCCGGTGGAGATCACGTGGTGGGGTCACGCCACCTGCACGATCACGGATTCGGACGTCCGCGTGCTGACCGATCCCCTGTTCGCCCGCCGGCTCGCGCATCTGCGCCGGCGCCGGGGGCGCCGCCCCCGCCCGACGCCTGGCGCGCGGACGTGGCGCTCGTGTCGCACCTGCACTCCGATCATCTGCACATTCCCTCGCTGGCGCGCCTCGCGCCGGGCACGCGCCTGCTGGTGCCCGGGGCGCGCCGCGCGCCGTCCCGGGCCTGCGGCGCCTGCGCCACCTGCGGCTGACCGAGGTGGCGCCGGGTGACGAGACGACCCTCGGTGACCTGCGCGTACGGGTCGTGTCCGCGCGGCACGACGGGCGGCGGCTGCCGGTCGGCCGGCACCGCTCCCCCGCGCTCGGGTACGTCGTGGAGGGCGAGGCGCGGACGTACTTCGCCGGGGACACCGGCCTGTTCGACTCGATGGCCGAGGAGGTGGGGCCGGTCGAGGTGGCGCTGCTGCCGGTGGGCGGCTGGGGACCGTACCTCGGGGAGGGGCACCTGGACGCGGGCCGGGCCGCGCAGGCGCTGGCCCGGCTGGCGCCGCGCAGTGCGGTGCCGGTGCACTACGGCACGTACTGGCCGATCGGCATGGACGCCGTGCGCCCCCACGAGTTCCACGCGCCGGGCGAGGAGTTCGTGCGCCTGGCGGCCGAGCGCGCGCCGGACGTGGTGGTGCACCGGCTCGGGCACGGGGAGAGCGTGCGCCCGAGGTCGCGCGATGACGCCGCTGACCGCCGTCCCGGCGGCCATACCGACGGTCATACCCACGGAGTCCACGCAGCAGGCGTTCGGCTACCCGTCCCTGTTCCTGCTGGTGCTGATCGGCGCGCTGGTGCCGGTGGTGCCGACGGGGGCGCTGGTGAGTTCGGCGGCCGTGGTCGCCTTCCACCAGACGGCGCCGTTCTCGCTGGCCCTGGTGTTCGTGACGGCGTCGCTGGCCGCGTTCTGCGGGGACGTCGGGCTGTACTGGCTGGGCCGGCGCGGGATGCGGTCGAAGAACGGTTCGCGCTGGCTGGCGGCGATCCGGTCGCGGGCGCCGGAGGAGCGGCTCGCGCAGGCCCAGGAGAAGCTCGCCGACCACGGCACGGCCGTCCTCGTGCTGTCCCGGCTGGTGCCCGCGGGCCGCGTCCCGGTGATGCTGGCCTGCCTGATGGCCGACTGGCCGCTGCGCCGGTTCGCCCGGGGCGACCTGCCGGCCTGCCTGGCGTGGGCGCTGACCTACCAGTTGATCGGCATCCTCGGCGGCTCCCTGTTCCCGAGCCGTGGGAGGGCGTCGTGGCGGCGGTCGTCCTGACGCTGGTGATCAGCGCGGTACCGGGTCTGTGGCGCAGGCTGCGGGAGCGGTCGACGGGGTGAGTACCGGGGGCGCGGGGCCGCAGGCCGCACGCCCCGATCCGCACCCGCCCCCCCACTCTCGCCAGCCTCCCCTCCCCCGTCTCCCCGTCTCCCCCTCCCCCTCTCCCTCTCCCCCGCCCAAGCCCAGCGCAGCGCTACAGCACCCGTGAGCCCCCCACCGCCAGGTCCCACAGGTCCTCGCGGGGCAGGCCGGCCTTCTCCCAGGCGGCGCGGACGCGGATGAGGGGTTCGAGGACGGGTTCGGCGGAGAGGACGAAGGTGCCCCAGTGCATGGGTGCCATCCGGCGTGCCCCCAGGTCGCGTGCCGCCCGTACCGCCTCCTCCGGGTCGCAGTGGACGTCGCGGAGCCACCAGCGGGGGTCGTAGGCGCCGACGGGCAGCAGCGCGAGGTCGATCCCGGGGTAGCGCTGTCCGATGCGGGAGAACCAGTGGCCGTAGCCCGTGTCGCCCGCGAAGTGGACGCGGTGCCCGTCGGCGTCGGTGAGCACCCAGCCGCCCCACAGGGTGCGGCAGGTGTCGGTGAGGCTGCGCTTGGACCAGTGGTGGGCCGGCACGAAGTCGAAGCGCACGCCGGACAGTTCGGCCGCCTCCCACCAGTCCAGCTCGGTGACACGGGTGAACCGGCGGCGCCGGAACCAGCGGCCGAGCCCGGCGGGCACGAACACCGGGGTGTCGCGCGGGAGTCGGCGCAGGGTGGGGGCGTCGAGGTGGTCGTAGTGGTTGTGACTGATGACGACGGCGTCGACGGGCGGCAGGTCCTCCCAGGGGACGCCGACGGGAGTGACGCGGGCCGGGGTGCCGATGATGCGGCGGGACCAGACCGGGTCGGTCAGGACGGTCAGCCCCCCGATCCGCACCACCCAACTGGCGTGCCCCGCCCAGGTGACGGCGACGGTGCGGGTGTCGACGCGGGGCAGCGGGCCGGGCTCGAAGGGCAGGAGCGGGACGTCGGCGAGGCCTTCCTTCCCGGGCCGCACGGCGCCTTCGCGGGCGAAGCGGGCGAGGGCCCTGAGGCCGGGCAGCGGGGCGGTCAGCCGGTCGTGGAAGGTGCGCGGCCACTCCCGGGGTTCGCCGAGCGGGCGCGGCTCGGCGAGCGGCGGGACGGGGGAGGTCACGGGGGAGGTCACGGGGGACTCGACCGGCGGGGCGCCGGTGTCCCGCACGGGCGTGGGGGTGGTCGACTCGGACTGCTGCGTCATCGAGGAGGCTCCCATCGCTGAGCGTCGTCGCGGAGGTCGTCGAGGACCGACTTCAGGTGGACCAGGGCGCGTTGCACGTGCGGCAGTTCCAACGGGTCGGGGGACGTGAGGCATTCCGTGCGCTGCGCGTGCGTTCCGCCGAGCAGCATGCCCGTGGAGAGCCGTACGCGCAGCGCCCCGAGGTCGTCGCCGAAGCGGTGGCCGCCCGGCGCGGGCATGCCGAGCCGGGCGGTGAGGAGGTCCTCCAGGTCCTGCGCGTCGCCGACGCCCCGCGCGGCCGACTCCTCGCGCAGCGGCCCGAGGTCGACGTAGAGGTGGCGGCCGGCGCGCGGCGGCAGCGCGAAGGCGCCCGCGGCGACGACGGCACCGTGCGCGGCGGCGGCCACGCGCGCGTGCAGCCGTACGGCGGTTTCGACGCGCGTGGTGACGGGCTCGGGTTCGGTCAGCGCGAAGGCGGCGGCCGCGGCGACGGGGGCGGCGACGCGCGCGTCGAGCGCGGTGAGGACGTCGAGCACGCGCGCGTGGAGGTCGTCCCCGCCGGCGGTGGCGGGGAGGCGGGCGACGGCGGCGGGCCAGCCGGTGGGCAGCAGGGCGCCCGCGAGGTCGCTGACGACGGTGACCCGGTCGGGCAGCATCTCGGCGGGGCCGACCAGGACGGTGTCCCGCGGGGCGTGCAGGGTGTCGCGCCAGGTCTCGTCGCTGATCAGGTGCAGGCCCTCGTCGGCGGCGGCCTCCACGGCCTCGTGCAGCACCTCGGGCGGGGCGACGGTGGCGGTGGGGTCGTCGGCGACGGACAGCACCAGCAGTCGCGGGTCGCCGCCCTCGGCGCGGACCCGGCGCACGGTCTCCAGGAGGGCGTAGGGGTCGGGGACGCCGCCGCACTCGGCGGGGGTCGGCACGTGGAAGACGGGCCGCCCCAGCAGACGGGCGTACGGCGCCCACCAGGCCGCGCAGGGTCTCGGCACGAGGACGTCGCCGCCGAGGGCGGCGGTCAGCGCGACCAGCAGGGCGGGGGCTCCGGGTCCCGCCACGACCCGGTCCGGCCCGGTGGGGGTGCCACGGCGTTCCCAGTAGCCGCAGGCGGCGTCCAGGAGGGCGCGGCCGCCGCCGACGGGTTCGCCCTCGGGGCGTTCGGCCGCCGCGGCGAGGACGGCGGCGAGGTCGGGCAGTACGGGCAGGCCGTCCGCGGGCAGCTCCGGCCCGAAGCGGACGGGGCCGTGCCCTTCCGGTTCCGTGCCCCGCATGCCGTCCTCCGCGCCGTCGGTGCCTGGTGCCCTGTGCCGCCGCCGGCCGCCGGACCCGTTGTGCGGCGGCGGGACGTCGTCCGTGTGCCGGGTGTGCCGGGTGTGCCGGGTGGTCCGGGTGGTCCGGGACGGGGCGTCCGGGGCCGGGCGGGCCCCCGGGGGACGAGTACCCCGTGTGCCGTCGCCCCATGGCAGCGGGCCGGGGTCGTGCCGCCCGCCGTACGGGCCGGGCGGGGTCAGACGCCCGCCGTACGGTCCCTGCGGCGCAGCCGGTGGACGGCCGCGCCGAGTGCGCCGGCGATGAGCAGCCCGCCGGCGACCAGGGCGGGCACGGAGTCGGTGAAGGTGCCGCCGGTGCCGGCCCGTACGCCGTGCTGGACGGCGGCGCCGGACAGGCGGTGTCGTGCGGCGTGCTGTCGCGGGTGGCGGTGTCGTGCGGCGTGCTGTCACCGGAGGCGGTGTCGTGCGACGTGCTGTCACGGGAAGCGGCACCGTGCGGCGTGGTGCCCCGGGGTGCGGTGTCGCGGGAGGTGGTGTCGCGGGAGGTGGTGCAGGGCTGGGGCGCGGGGCGGGTGGGGCAGGGAGCGGGGTGGCCGGAGGCGCACGGCGGGGGTGGGGGCGGGGGCGTGGCGCAGGCCGTGGGGTGCGCGGGAGCGCAGCTCGGGGCACCGGGCCCCGCGCCGCCACCCGCGCCGCCACTCGTGCCACCACCCGCGCCGCCACCACCCGCGCCGCCGCCCGTGCGGGGGACGTCGTAGGTGGCGCTCCACGGGCTGCCCTGGCCGCCGGGCGGTGCCGGGCAGGTGCCGTCGACGGTCCAGGCGGAGTCCGTTGCGACCGCGTCGGCCGGTACGTCGAGGTCCGCGGCCGGGGCGATCCGGGCGGTGCCCCGGTAGGCGGGGCCGGTCAGTTCGTCACCGCCGGGCTCCAGGGTCAGCTCGGCGGTGCCTTCCTCGAAGGCGTCCGAGGCGGCGTCGATGGTCCGGGGGGCGGGCGCGCCGAGGGGGTCGCAGGTGACGGTGACGCTGACGCTGCCCCCGGAGCGGCCGTGGCCGGGCTGATCTCCGCCGCCGGGTCCGCGGACGCGGCCGGGGCGGCGCCGGCCAGCACGGCACCGGCCAGGGCGGCGACGGACAGGACACGGGCGGTGGGGCGCATGGGACGGCTCCTTCGGCCGACGGCTGCGAGGCACGTGTCCGTGCCTCCCGGCCATCACAGCCCGCGCGGTCCGCCACCGCCCGTGGCCGCGGTCCATTGGCGGGACGGCCGCACCCGATCGGGTGAGGGGTGGGGAGCCCCTGCGCTCCCTCTCTTCGGGCCGCGTCCCTCAGCGCCTGTTCACGCAGCCGGTCGCGGCACCGGCCGACCGGCCGGGACCCGCGCATCCGCGAGCTGCCCGGCCTCCCGCGTCCACGACTTCGGCGGCGGGGACCCGGTGTCGGTTCCGGCCCCTCGGGTACGCGGAGGGCCTGCACCCGAGCCCGAGGAAGTGGAGGGAGACATGCAGCGAGGCAGCGACCGGCTGAGTGTCCACCGGGACGACGAGATGAAGCACGAGCTGCAGGGCCTGCTGAGGTCCGGGCACCCCACGCGGTCGGAGGAATGGCACGACCCCGAGCCGTCCGCGGAGGACGATCCCCAGGTCTGGGGCGGGCCGGTGGTGCCGGGGGACGCGCGGGCGTCGCTGGCGACGGTACGGCTGGAACTGGCGCGCATCCTGGGCCGCAGCTCGTTCCCGGCCGGCTCTCAGGAGCTGGCGGGGACCCTGCGCCGCAAGAACGCACCGGACGCGCTCGTCGAGGCGGTGCGGCAGCTGCCGCACAAGGAGCGCTACGCCACCGTGCAGGAGCTGGCCGAGACCCTGACCAGGGCCTGACCGGGAACAGATCCTGAGCGCACAGGCACACATACGGGGAAACACCGGAAAGGACGTTGAACGATCATGCGCATCGCGTTTCTGACGGCCCCCGAGGGGGTCGAGCAGGTGGAGCTGACCGACCCCTGGAAGGCGGCGGTGGACGCGGGACACGAGCCCGTGCTGGTGTCGACCGGGCCGGGTGAGGTCCAGGCCTTCGATCATCTCGACAAGGCGGACACCTTCCCCGTCGACGAGGTGGTCGGCGAGACCTCGGCGGACTCCTTCGGCGGCCTGGTCCTGCCGGGCGGGGTCGCGAACCCCGACTTCCTGCGCACCGACGACAAGGCGGTGGCGTTCGTCAGGGCGTTCTTCGAGCAGGGCCGGCCGGTCGCCGCGATCTGCCACGCCCCGTGGACGCTGATCGAGGCGGACGTCGTGCGCGGCCGGGTGCTGACCTCCTGGCCGAGCCTGCGGACCGACGTCCGCAACGCCGGTGGCGACTGGGTCGACGAGCAGGTCAAGGTCTGCGACCACGGCCCGAACAAGCTCGTGACCAGCCGCAAGCCGGACGACCTGAAGGCGTTCTGCGAGACCTTCCTGGAGGTGTTCGCCCGGGAGGCCGCCTGAGCGGCTCCGCGCACCGCGGCCCCGGCGGGTTCAGACCCGGCCGGGGCCGTTCGCCGTGCCGGGGCCCCACTTGCCGACGGGCGTGCCGGGGTTGCCGACGGGCGTGCCCGGACGGTCGGTGCCGTCGGCCCGGCCGGCGCGTTCCCGGGCGCCGTCGCGGGTGCGGCCGGGCGAGACGAAGCGGCGCGGGTTGCGGCGCAGGTACTCGCCCTCCAGCTTCGCCATCCGGTCGTTGTGGGCGCGCAGGGCGTCGTTCGAGCCGTACAGCAGGGTGTCGTGGCGGGTGCGGTGGATCGTCTCCAGCTCTTTCATGAGCTGCTGGTCGTCCAGCCGGTCGGGGTCGACTCCGGTCATGGTGGTACCCCACTCGTCGTGTGCGTCCATGGGGTCCGGGTACCCGCCCGCGCGGCACGGACGTCCGGCCGGCAATCCGGGAGGGGCCATGGATCTCGCGTCCTTGAGTCCACTGTACGAACAATCCGGCTCCCGGGCCTCCGGCTGCGGCGGGCGTGAGGGCCTTCCCCGGCCCGCCCCGGCCCGTCCTCCGGCCTTCCCGGCCCTCCCCGGGCGGCGGCAGGTCCCGGCCGCTACCGGACGCGCTCCACGCGGCGCTCGTCCCACACCGGCTCCGGGGTCTCGCGGACCCGGCCGTCGCTGCCGAAGACCAGGTAGCGGTCGAAGGAGCGGGCGAACCAGCGGTCGTGGGTGACGGCGAGGACCGTGCCCTCGAAGGCCTCGAGCCCCTCCTGGAGCGCTTCGGCGGACTCCAGGTCGAGGTTGTCGGTCGGCTCGTCGAGGAGGAGGGCGGTGACCCCCTCCAGTTCCAGCAGCAGGATCTGGAAGCGGGCCTGCTGCCCGCCGGACAGCCGCTCGAAGGCCTGCTCGGCCTGCTGGGTCAGCTCGTAGCGGCGCAGCCGGGACATGGCGGCGCCGCGGTCCTGGGAGTGCTCCTGCCACAGGATGTCCAGGAGCGTGCGGCCCAGCAGCTCCGGGTGGGCGTGGGTCTGCGCGAAGTGGCCGGGGACGACCCGCGCCCCCAGTTTCCACTCCCCCGTGTGGGCGACGGTGTCGCCAGCCAGCAGACGCAGGAAGTGCGACTTGCCGGAGCCGTTGGAGCCGAGGACGGCGACCCGCTCGCCGTAGAAGACCTCCAGGTCGAAGGGTTTCATCAGGCCGGTCAGTTCGAGGCCCTTGCAGGTGACGGCCCGCACGCCGGTGCGGCCGCCCCTGAGGCGCATGGTGATGTCCTGCTCGCGCGGCGGCTCGGGCGGCGGGCCCGCCTCCTCGAACTTGCGCAGGCGGGTCTGGGCGGCCGCGTAGCGGGAGGCCAGCTCGTGGCTGATCGAGGCCGCCTGCCGCAGGTTCAGGACGAGCTTCTTCAGCTGGGCGTGCTTCTCGTCCCAGCGGCGGCGCAGTTCCTCGAAGCGGGCGAAGCGTTCGCGCCGGGCCTCGTGGTAGGTGGCGAAGCCGCCGCCGTGCACCCAGGCGTCGGCGCCGGCCGGTCCCGGCTCCACGGAGACGATCTTCTCGGCGGCCCGGGAGAGGAGTTCGCGGTCGTGGGAGACGAACAGGACCGTCTTGCGGGTCTCCTTCAGCCGGTCCTCCAGCCACCGCTTCCCGGGCACGTCGAGGTAGTTGTCGGGTTCGTCGAGCAGCAGCACCTCGTCGGTGCCGCGGAGCAGCGCCTCCAGCACCAGCCGCTTCTGCTCGCCGCCGGACAGGGTGCGCACCTGACGGAACTGGGCCTTGTCGTAGGGCACGCCGAGGGCGGCCGTGGTGCAGATGTCCCACAGCGTCTCGGCCTCGTACCCGTGCGCCTCGGCCCAGTCGGACAGGGCCTGCGCGTAGTTCATCTGCGCGGCCTCGTCGTCCACGGTCATGATCGCGTGCTCCGCCTCGTCGACGGCCTTCGCGGCCTCCCGGATGCGCGGTGAGGACACCGACACCAGCAGGTCCCGTACGGTCGTCTCGTCCCGTACGGAGCCCACGAACTGTCGCATCACGCCGAGCCCGCCGCCGACGGTGACGGTGCCGCCGTGCGGTTTCAGCTCGCCGGAGATCAGCCGCAGCAGGGTCGTCTTGCCGGCGCCGTTGGGCCCGACCAGGGCCACGACGGCCCCTTCGCCCACCCGGAAGGACACGTCGCCGAGCAACGCCCTCCCGTCGGGGAGGTGGTACTCGAGGTGCGCGGCTTCCAGATGTCCCATGGGGGTGCATTGTGCTGGCCGTCCGCGGGATGCGGCAAACCCGTATCGGTTCCCCGCCGGCGCCGTCCCCGCGGGCCGGAGGTCATCCGGCCGCGTCGAGCGGCTCGCCGGCCGGTCCGCCCTCGCCCGCGGGTGCCACGGTCGCGCCCGCCCAGGTCAGGGCCTCGAATCCGGTGGAGGGGGTGCCGTCGAGGACGACCACGCCGGTGTTGGCGAGCCGGCGGGCGGCGGCGAACGGCACGTCCACGTTGCGGGCGCGGGCCGCCGTCCAGGTGCGGATCGCGGCGCCGTGGCTGACCAGGGCGACGGAGCGGGCGCCGCTCGCGGCGGCCTCGGCGACCACGGCGTCGTAGCGCTCCAGGAACTCCGTGCCGCTCTCGCCGCCCGGCAGGCGCGGTTCCAGGTCGCCGGCGGCCCAGGCGAACACGGTGCGCAGGTACAGCCCGCCCCGCGCGGACTCGCCCGGGAGGAGTTCGAGGTCGCCGGCGGAGATCTCCCGGATGCCGTCGCGCTCGAGGACGTCCAGGCCGCGGGCGGCGGCCAGCGGCGCGGCGGTGAGCCGGGTCCGCACGAGGGTGGAGACGTAGAGGGCGTCGATGTCCTCGTCGGCGAGGGCCTCGGGCAGGGCGGCGGCCTGCCGTTCGCCGAGCTCCGTGAGGCCGGGGCCGGGGACGGCGGTGTCCAGCAGGCGCCGCACGTTGGTGGGGGTCTCGCCGTGGCGGATCAGGAGCAGACGCATGCGCTCACCTTCCGGTGCCGTGCCGCCTCCTGCGGGAACCGGCCCCTGCAGGGTACCCGCGGGCCGCCGACGGCACCCGTCCGCCCGGGGGCCGCCGCGCTTCTCTGACGACCCGTCAGTCCATCATCCGGAACGAACTGTCTCACCATGCGGCTGCGGGCGTACGGTGACGCGCATCAGCCCCGGGCTCCGCGGAGCCCGGGGACCGGACCGTGAGGAAAGGGCCGAGCCATGCCGGAAGCCCGGGAGACCGCCGTCTACACGCACGGACACCACGAGTCGGTGCTGCGGTCGCACACCTGGCGGACCGCCGCCAACTCCGCGGCGTACCTGCTCGGTTCGCTGAAGCCGCACATGAGGATCCTGGACGTCGGCTGCGGTCCGGGCACCATCACCGCCGACCTCGCCGCCCTCGTCCCCGACGGCCACGTCACCGGCGTCGACCACGCGCCCGGCGTCCTGGAGCAGGCGCGGGCCACGGCCGCCGGCCGCGGTCTGACCAACGTCGACTTCGCGGTCGCCGACGTGCACGCCCTGGACCACCCGGACGACACGTTCTGCGTGGTCCACGCCCATCAGGTGCTCCAGCACGTCGGCGACCCGTGCGGGCGCTGCGCGAGATGCGGCGGGTGACCAGGCCGGGCGGGTACGTCGCCGTCCGCGACGCGGACTACGCGGCCATGACCTGGTATCCGGCCTCGGCCGGAATGGACGACTGGCTGGACCTCTACCGCGCGGTGGCCCGCGCCAACGGCGGGGAACCCGACGCCGGACGCCGACTGAAGGCCTGGGCGCGGGAGGCGGGCTTCACGGACGTCACGGCCACCTCCGCCACCTGGACGTTCGGCACCGCCGGGGAGCGGGCCTGGTGGAGCGGCCTGTGGGCCGACCGCACCCTGGCCTCCGCCTACGCGGAACGGGCCCTCGGGGCGGGCACGCCGACGCCGGGCGACTGGGGGCCGTGTCCGAGGCCTGGCGGGAATGGGGACGGCAGGAGGACGGCTGGTTCGCCGTTCTGCACGGGGAGATTCTGTGCAAAAAGGACGCCTGAATCGCGCATTCGGGGAAACTCGGCCGGCAGGAGGTCGAAACTATGGTTCCCATCCTGCTGGTACTGCTTCTGGTGCTGATTCTCTTCGGTGCCGGATTCGCAGTGAAGGTGCTCTGGTGGATCGCGATCGCGGTTCTCGTTCTCTGGCTCCTGGGGTTCCTGATGCGCGGTACCACCGCGAGCGGGGGCCGGGGCCGCTGGTACAGGTGGTGAGTCAGCCCCGGGAGCGTCGTCTCACCGCCGCCCCCGCGGGCGGCATCCCGTAGAACGCCTCATTCCCGGGGCAGCAGGGGTCCGAGCGGCCCGAGGTCCAGATTCAGGTCCTCGGGCCGCAGGCCGTAGCGGTCGCGCAGTTCCGTCATCCGGTCGTCGAGCAGCATCAGCGTGAGCCCGATCCGCTCCTCCTGTTCCTCGGACAGGTCGCCCTGGTCGAAGCGGCGCACCGCCTGCCGTTCCATCAGCTGACGCAGCAGCTCGACGACGGTGAGGACGAGCTTGATCAGATCCCGCTCGACCGTGTCGGGCTCGAGATCGACATGACGCTTGCTCGGCGTGGTCACGAAAGCTCCTCCCAGGGCGACGGAACGTTCTCGTTCACGGAGCTGATCAGCGCGTTGAGATCGATGCGGACCAGGTCGACATCCGCGATCCGCAGGGTGATGTCGCCCTTGATGACGACCCCGCCGGCCAGCAGCCGGTCGAGCAGGTCGACGAGGGCGATCTCGCGGCGCTCCACGACGGTCATGAGCCGGCCTCCCCGCGCTCCCGCCGCTCTCCTCGCCCTCGCCGCCGTCCCCGCCCTGCGCGCCTTCGCCCGCCGGGGATCCACGAAGGAATACGCCGCCCACGGTCCCGTGAGTTCGACGCGCATTCCGGGTTGCTCGTCCTTCGTGCGGTCCACGAGTTCCACGAATTCCTCGGATTCCGTGCGGGGCACGAGATAGGCGGCATTCAGCACGTTCTGTCCCGAGGACCGGGAGAGGGCGGAGTTCTGCGGTGCGTGGAGGCGGGCCGCGTCCGCGTGCTCCGAGAGCAGGGAGTGCAGCCGGCCGGCGAACCGTTCCGCCCGCTGCCAGGTGTCCTCCTGCGCCCTCGCCTTCCTGCGCCGCTGAAGAAGGTAGTCGCGCCCCGACGCGGGTTTCGCCGGCGCGGCCTCCGGGCCGGCGGTCTCCTCGCCCGTGGGCTCGACGTAGACCTTCACGCCCCACTCCACGCGCCCCTCCAGCCGGTCCAGGGTGCGCCGGAAGGACTCCTCGCGTTCCTCCATCATGACGCGGACGCCGCTGTCGTCGCGGAAGACGGTGGCGAGCCGCAGGGGCAGCGGCGTGGTGACCGCGGTGAGCGCGTCGATCACCTGCTGGTGGCCGCGCGCGGTCGCGGCCAGCCAGTCCAGGTCCTCCAGGTGGGCGCGGAGCGGTTCCTCGGCGAAATCCTGTGCGGGCACGTCGCTGACGACGGCGATCAGGCCGTGGTGGTGCAGCATCTTGGCCGGCGCGCCCGCCACACCCGTCAGCTCGGCCTGCAGAGGCGCGCCGACCGGCCGGCAGACGGCGTACACGTACCGCAGTCCGGTCATGAGGACTCCTCCCTGGTGCGGGCACGACCCGGCTCCAGTTCCTCCAGGCGAGCCAGTCGTTCACGCAACTCGGCGTTCTCCTTGGTGAGTTGGTCACGTCTGGCACGGGTGGACAGCGCCGGGTCGTCCTCCCACCAGTCGATGCCCATCTCCTTGGCCTTGTCGACCGAGGCGACGATGAGGCGGAGCTTGATCGTGAGCAGTTCGATGTCGAGCAGGTTGATCCGGATGTCACCGGCGATGACGATGCCCTTGTCGAGGACGCGTTCCAGGATGTCCGCGAGGTTGGCGCCGCCGCCCTGGCCGTACGGTTCCGGCATCCGACTCGGCATGCTCATCGACGGCTCCTCCTGTCCTCGTCCTCCGGGGCCTCTTCCTCGTCTTCCTCGTCTTCCTCGTCGTACTCGTCGGCCTCGGCCTCGGGCTCGCCCTCCTCCTCGTCCTCTTCGTATTCGGCCTCGGGCTCACCCTCCTCCTCGTCCTCCTCGTCCTCTTCGTCCTCGTCGTACTCCGCCTCCGGCTCGTCCTCGTCGTACTCGCCCTCGGCCTCCTCCGACTCCTCGGGCTCCTCCGACTCTTCGGACTCCTCGGCCTCTTTCTCCTCCTCGGCCAGGGCGTCGTCGTGGGAGCGGACGACCTCGCCGTCACGGATCTCGCCGCGCCAGCCGTCCTCCGCCTCCCCCTTGAGGGTGATGAAGCGGGCGAAGTTCTTCAGGTCGAGGCGGGCACGGCGGCCCTGGGCGCGCCAGATGTTGCCGGTCTTCTCGAACAGGCCCGTCGGGTAGTACTCCATGACCAGCACGACGCGGGTGAGGTTCTCGGCGATCTCGTGGAAGGAGATGACGCCCTTGGTGGTGCCCTTGGCACCCTCGGACGTCCAGGAGATCCGGTCGTCCGGGACCTGCTCGGTGGTCTTCGCCTTCCAGCTCCGGTTGGACCAGAAGACCTTCAGCTGCCAGTCGCTGGTGGTGTCGTCGGCGCGGCTCGCGCTCTTGACACCCTTGGCGAAGGTGCTGAAGTCCTGGTACTTGGTCCACTGGTCGTAGGCGGTGCGCAGCGGCACGCCGACGTCGATCTGCTCCATGATGACGGTGGGCTTGGAGCCCGACCCGCCCTTGCGCTTGCCCTTGCCCTTGCCGCCGCCGAGGTTCTTGAAGGCGCCGGTCACCTTGTCCTTGATGTTCGAGGCGCCGAGTTCCATCGCGGTGCGCATCGGGCTCTTGCCCTCGGCCAGCTTGCGGCCTCCGTCGAGGGCCATCTTGGCCAGACCGGGGCTCTTGCCCTCGGCGATGTCGTTGAGTTTGCCTGTGGTCTCACCGAGCTTGCGGCCGACGCCGACCAGCACGCGCTGGGCCTGCGCGGCGAGGTACTCCTGCGCCTCCGCCTTGAGCCGGTCGGCGGCCTCGCTCTGCGCGAGGTCCGTCAGCGGGTTGCCACCTGCCTTGTCCGTCGCCTTGCCGGCCGCTCCGCCGGCCGCGGACTTCGCCGATCCGAGTGTCTCGGTCATCACTCACCGCCTCCCTTCGACCGCCGGGTCCGCGACGAGGTCTTCGCGGCCGTCTTCCGGGCCGAGCCGGCGGTCTTCTTCGCGGCCGCCCGCGCGCGGGCGCCTTCTTGGCGGGGGCCTTCTTGGCCGCGGTCTTCTTGGCGGGGCCTTCTTGGCCGCGGTCTTCTTGGCCGGTGCCTTCTTGGCCGCCGCCTTCTTGCGCGGCGGCTCCTCCTCCTCGGGCTCCTCCTCCTCGGGCTCCTCCTCGGGCTCCTCCTCGGGCTCTTCCTCCTCGGCCTCGTCGGCCCGGTCCTCGTCGCCCTCGTCCTCGTCGCCCTCGTCGGCGCGGTCCTCGGCGTCCTCGGCGTAGTCCTCGTCCTCGTCCTCGTCCTCGTCGCGCGCGGACTCGGGCTCCTCGTACTCGTCCTCGTCGCCGTCGTCCGCCTCGTCCCGCGACTTCCCGCCCGGCACGTCGGGGACCACGCCGTCGAGCTCGTCACGGACCCGGTTCGTACGGCTGTGCAGCCGGTCGGCGAGGGCGCTCATCTGCCGCTCGACCATCGCGCCCGAGGCGGCCTTGCCGACGCCGCGCAGCTCTCCGCGGAGCTGTTCGCTGATCTCCTTGAACTGCGGGTTGTCCTTGAGCTGCTGGGACACCAGGTCGGCCACTCCGCGCGGCGTCAGGTTCAGTTTCTTGCCCGCGACCATCGAACCGACGGCGAGCGCCAGTTTCATCTTCTTGCTGCGTCCCAGAAGGTATCCGGCCCCTACCGCGAGCCCCAGTCCCACTCGGTTCATCGTGCTGTCCCGTCGTCGGTTCCCGTACTCCTGCGCATGGCGGTGTCCAGCCGGTCGAGGAGTTCGTCCTCCATCCGGTCGAACTCCTCCTCCGTGATCGCCCCGTCCTCCAACTGCTCCTCGAGACGGGAGAGTTCGGCCCGAACCGTGGCGGGGTCGTAATAGATCCGCTCGGCCTCCTGAACCACCTGCTGGATCACCCAGCCGCTGCCGCGCACCGGGGCGAACGGCAACAGCAGCACCTCTGAGATCAGGCCCATCTCCCTGCTCCTTCGCTTCCGTGTCCCCGCTAGCCGGCCGTCGGCACGGCGGGCTTCGCCGGGCCGGGCTCGACGAAGCTGTAGGGCGGCAGCGGCCCGTTCACCCGCACCTCCAGGTGGGGACGGGCCTCGCGCAGTCCGTCCGCCGCCTCCAGGAAGCGCGCGGCCTCGTCGCGGTCCACCAGGAACGAGACGTTGGCGAGCCAGCCGGTGGACTCGGGGCCGGGCTCGACGCTCGCCGTGAGGGGCTCCAGGACCCGCTGCACCTCCGCCGCGTCCTCCGCCTCGCGGGCCTTGACCGCGGCCGCCACCATCTCGCCGAGCTGGATCTTCTGCTCGTACGAGCCGCCGCCGGCCTGCCGGTTCGCCTCGGCCATCGCGCGCAGTTCGGGGCTGTCCGCCATCACCAGGTGCAGCACGGCGTCCTCGACGTGGGAGGCCTTGATGTTGTACTCGACCTTGTTCTCGAGGGCCCGCAGCCGCTCCAGGTAGTGCTCGGCGCGCTCGGTCAGGACGCCGGCGACCGCGTCGTCGTCGGGGGCGACGCTGCCGAACCGCATGGGCAGCACGCAGCCCTCCGCTCCCGCCTCGCCGAGGACCGTCTGGTGGGCGAGGAGATCGCGGCGCTTGGGCCGGAGGTTCTCCGGGGCGTCGCTGACGACGGCCGCCAGGTCACCGGCCCGCAGCACCCGTACCGGCAGGGGCGGCTCCCCCACCCCGCTCAGACCGTCTGGGAGGGCGGGGTGCGAAGCGGCGGTGATGCCGTAGACGTAGGTGCTCACTCCTGCTCCTCCTTCCGGCGTGCGGACGTCGACTTGCGCGCACGCGGCCTGGACTCGGTCTCGCCTTCCTCACGGGCCTGCTTGAAGGCGCCGGAGATGGTCTCGGCGGCGCCGGACAGCGCCCCCTTGGACTTGCCGCGCGCTCCGGACTCGGTGACGTCGCCGACGATCTCGGGCAGGCCGGGGCTCTTGCGCGGGCCCGCCTCCAGGTCGAGCCGGTTGCACGCCTCGGCGAACCGCAGATAGGTGTCGACACTGGCCACGACGACCCGTATGTCGATCTTCAGGATCTCGATGCCGACCAGCGAAACCCGCACGAAGGCGTCGATGACGAGCCCCCTGTCGAGGACGAGTTCCAGGACGTCGTAGAGGCCGCTGGAGCCGCCTCCGCCACCGGACTGTTGTGCCGGGACCACGGTCATGCCGACCGCACCTCCTTGTGTGTGATGAATGGTGTGTGATGAACGGTTGTGGAGCCGGGCCGTTCGACGGGCGAACGGCCTACCGGCCGCCGGGCCGCGCGTCGGCCCGCCCGCGCTCGTAACGGCGAACGCGGCGGTAGCCGGTCAACTGACCCTCCGGGTCGAGTTCGACCTCGTAGCTGCCCATGAGGCTCATGGTGTCGGGCACCCGCTCGAGTTCGAGGACCTCGACCTCCAGGGACCAGCCGTCCTCGGTCTGCGAGAAGGACGAGACGCTCTCGGCGGTCATGCCGGTCAGCTCGGCGAGCTGGGCACGCGCCTGGCGCAGTACCTCCATGGGCTTCGGCCGGTCGTCCGTCACGGTGTCGTCCTCGCCCTCTTTCCGGTCGTCGGTCGGGGAACCGCCCTTCGGGGTCTCCGCGAAGTCCGCGTGTTTCGTGAAGCCTGTGCGTCTGCCGTGTTCTTTGTGTTGGACATGGCCACCTCTTCCTTCCGTGTGGCCGGAAGGACCATGGCCAAACCTTCAGGAGCACACGCGTCTGCGCCGGTAGCGGGACGTCCTGCACACCGGCGGTACGTGCATCAGGCACGCAGCGCGTCGAGGCGGCGCCGGGCGGGGCCCAGGGCACGTCCCCGGCCGCCCGCCCCGGACCACGGCCGGGTCCGGGCCTGCTCGAGGGCGTCGGCCACGGTCCACCGGCAGGGCCCGAGACCGGGGTCGTCGAGCTGGTCCCAGCCGATGGGCATGGCGACGGGGGCGCCGGGACGGGCGCGCACGGTGAAGGGGGCGACGGCGGTCTGCCCGTAGCCGTTGCGCTGCACGTCGAGGTAGAGCCGCTCGCCCCGGTCCTTCTTGCGGACGGCGGTGGTCAGCTCCTGCGGGTGCCGGGCGGCGAGCAGCCCGGCGGCGTCCCCCGCGAAGGCGCGCACCTCGTCGAAGCCGTGCTGTCCGTTCAGGGGGACGACGACGTGCAGCCCGCGCGAGCCGGTGGTCATCAGGGCGGAGGGCAGCCGCACCTCCTCGAGCAGGTCGCCCAGCCACCGGGCCGCCTCGCGCACGGCGGCGAAGTCGTCGCCGGAGGGGTCCAGGTCGAAGATCATCAGGTCGGGGCGGTCGACCCGGCCGGCCCGCGACAGCCAGCGGTGGAAGGTGAGGCAGGCCTGGTCGGCGAGGAACGCCAGGGTGGCGGTGTCGTCGCAGACGGTGTGCAGGACGGTGCCGTCCTCCTTGCCGACCCGCACGCGGGTGATCCACTCCGGGTAGTGCCCGGGGTGTTCTTCTGCATGAACCGGGGGCCGTCGACGCCGTCCGGATGCCGTTCCAGCATCAGCGGCCGGCCGCGCAGCTGCGGCAGCATGTACGGGGCCACCGACCGGTAGTACGCCACCAGGTCGCCCTTGGTGTACTCCCTGCCGTCGGCACCGGCCGGGAAGAGCACCTTGCCCGGCCGGTGGACCTCGACGGTGCGGCGTCCGGCCCGCACCCGGCGAACGTCGCTGCCCTCAGGACGGCCGCCGTCGTCCTCAGGACGGCCGCCGTCACCCTCCGGACGACGGCCGTCGCCCTGGGACCGGCCGCCGTCGCTCACGGGACGACCGCCGTCTCCACCAGCAGCCGGGCGGAGGCGGCGATCGACTCGGCGTCGATGCCCGCCGCGTGCAACTGCTCCTCGGGGGTCGCCGACCCCGGCATCGTCCGCACGGCGAGCCGCACGAGGCGGGGCACCGGGCGCCCGTCGGCGAAGGCGTCGAGGACCGCGTCGCCGAGCCCGCCCTCCTCGTGGTGGTCCTCCACGGTCACCAGGCAGCCGGTCTCCTCGGCGGCCCGCCGCAGGGTGTCCCGGTCGACGGGCTTGACGGAGTACAGGTCGATCACGCGGACCGCGATGCCCTCGGCGTCGAGGGCGTCGGCGGCCTTCAGCGCCTCGTGCACGGTCACGCCGGCCGCGACGAGGGTCAGCCGGTCGTCTCCGGAGGAGCGCAGCACCTTGCTGCCGCCGACCGGGAACTCCTCGTCGGGCCCGTAGATCACCGGGCTCTCGCCGCGCGAGGTGCGCAGGTAGCGGATGCCGTCGAGCCCGGCCATGGCGGCGACCAGGTGGGCGGTCTGGTTGGCGTCGCACGGGTACAGGACCGTGGAGCCGTGGACGGCCCGGAACATCGCGAGGTCCTCCAGGCCCATCTGCGAGGGCCCGTCCTGGCCGATGGCCACCCCGGCGTGCGAACCGACCAGGTTGATGCCGGCGCCGCTGACGGACGCCATGCGCACGAAGTCGTACGCCCGGGTCAGGAAGGCCGCGAACGTGGAGGCGAAGGGCACCCGGCCGCGGGTGGCCATGCCGACCGCGGTGGCGACGAGCTGCTGCTCGGCGATGTAGCACTCGAAGAAGCGGTCGGGGTGCTCCTTGGCGAAGGCCTCGGTGCGGGTGGAGTCGCCGACCTCCCCGTCGAGGGCGACGACGTCGCCGCGGGCCGTGCCGAGGGCGGCGAGGGCCTGTCCGAAGGCGTCGCGGGTGGCGACGCCCTTCTCGGGCTCGCCCTTCTCCCAGCGGGGCAGGTCGAGACGGCCGGTGGGCACGGAGTGCAGCATGCGGGTGGCGGGCGGCTCGTGCACCTGGACGCGCAGGTCGCGGATCCCGCCGAGTTCGGCGATCGCCTCGTCGGCGTCCGGCAGCGGCTTGCCGTGCAGCCCCTCCCGGTCCTCGACGGCCTCGACGCCCCGGCCCTTCAGGGTGCGGGCGAGGATCGCGGTGGGCTGACCCTTGGTGGAGGCCGCCTCGCCGTACGCCCGGTCGACGGCGTCCACGTCGTGGCCGTCCACCTCGACGGTGTGCCAGTCGAAGGCCTGGAAGCGGCGGGCGTAGGCGTCGAGGTCGTGGCCGTGCCGGGTGGGGCCGCGCTGGCCGAGCCGGTTGACGTCGACGATGACCGTGAGGTTGTCCAGGTGCTCGTGGCCCGCGTGCTCGGCGGCCTCCCACACCGAGCCCTCGGCCATCTCGCTGTCCCCGCACAGCACCCACACCCGGTGGTCGGAGTGGTCCAGCCGCTTGCCGGCGAGGGCGATGCCCACGCCCACGGGCAGCCCCTGGCCGAGGGAGCCGGTGGCCGTCTCGACCCAGGGCAGGCGCTGCGGGGTGGGGTGTCCTTCGAGGCGGCTGCCGAGCGCGCGGAAGGTGAGGAGTTCCTCGTCGTCGATGGCCCCGGCCGCCTTGTACGCCGCGTACAGCAGCGGGGAGGCGTGGCCCTTGGAGAGGACGAAACGGTCGTTGGCCGGGTGTGCGGGGCGGTCGAAGTCGTAGCGGAGGTGGTTCGCCAGCAGGACGGCCATCAGGTCCGCGGCGGACATCGACGACGTCGGATGCCCGGACCCCGCGGCGGCGGAGGCGCGGACGCTGTCCACTCGCAGCTGCTGTGCGAGCTCGCTGAGTTCGGCGGTGTCCATCGGGTTACTGCTCTCCTTCTCGAGGGAGGGGACGCGGCTGGTCACCGGCGGTCCCGGGATCGGACCGGTTCCGGGCGGGCTCACCGCCGGGCTGGTTCTTCGCCGGTTCGCCACCCGGCTGGTTCTTCGCGGGCTCGCCACCGGGCTGGTTCTTCGCCGGTTCGCCGCCCGGTTGGTTCTTCGCCGGTTCCGGTGCCGGGCGGTTCTTAGCCGGCTCGCTCTTCACCGGTTCGGGGGTCGGTGAGGTGATCGTCCGGGAGGTGTCGTCACCGCCGCCTCCGCCCAGGGCCCTCTGCCCGCCGGCTGCGGGAGCACCCGCCCCGGGGGCACCCGCCCCGGGGGCACCGGCCCCGGGGGCACCGGCCCCGGGGCACCGGCCGCGGACGTCGCGTCCGGCCGCCGTTCGCGCCCGTCCGGCATCCGGGCCAGTTCCGGCGAGGCCGTGTCCAGGGGCACCGACCAGGACCGGACGAGGCCCAACTGGACTCCCTGGCGCGGCAGTACGGCGTCCAGCAGCCAGTCGGCCGCGACGCGCACCCGGTTGCCGGGCATGGCGGCCAGGTGGTAGCCGCGGGTGACCGCGCCGGCCGGCAGGCCCGACAGCGGGATGCCCAGCGGGTTCGCGGCGGCCTTGACCCCGCCGAGGTCGACGACGAAGCCCAGGTCCTTGTGCCGGTAGGGCCGCAGCTCGCGCCCGGTCAGCGAGGCGGCGATGTTGTGCGCGGCGACCTTGCCCTGCCGCCAGGCGTGCTGTGCCGTCATCGGCGTGTACGCCCCCGGCTTCTCCAGATCGGGTACGGCGGCGGCGTCACCGCACGCGAACACCTCGGGCCTGCCCGGCACGCGCAGGGTCGGCTCGACGAGGAGCCGCCCCCGCTCCATGGGCAGTCCGAGGGACTCCGCGAGGGGATCGGGCCGTACGCCCACGCACCACACGAGGGTGCGGGTGTCGACGAACTCGCCGTCGGTGAGCAGGACTCCGTCCGGAGTGGCCTCCTTCACGGAGGTTCCCGTCCGCACGTCGACGCCCCGGTCGCGCAGCACCCGGTCGGCGGTGGTGGAGAGCCGCTCGTCGAGTTCGGGCAGGACGCGGTCGGCGACGTCGAGCAGCAGCCAGCGCGGCCGCATGCCCTTGCGCAGGGGTGGGCGCGCACCAGCGCGTCGGTGAACAGCTGCCCGTGGGCGGCGACTTCGGTACCGGTGTAACCGGCGCCGACCACCACGAACGTACAGCGGGCCGTGCGGAGCGCGGCGTCGTCGGCGGAGGAGGCCAGCTCGACCTGCCGGGTCACGTGGTCGCGCAGGTAGAGCGCCTCGGGCAGGCCGCGGAAGCCGTGCGCGTGCTCGGCGACGCCGGGGATGGGCAGCAGCTTGTTGACGCTGCCGGCGGCCAGCACCAGCCGGTCGTAGCCAAGGGTGCCCGCCTCGCCCTCGGGGCCGGTGTAGTGCACGGTGCGCCCGTCGAGGTCGACGCGGCCGGCCTCGCCGAGCACCAGTCGCACGTCCGGCAGGGTGCCGGTGAGGGAGACGGTGACCCGGCGCGGTTCGAGGATGCCGGCGGCCACCTGGGGCAGCAGGGGCAGGTAGAGGAAGTAGTCGGTCGGGTTCAGCAGGGTGATGTCGGCCCGGCCGCGGGCCGCCCGCGCGAGGGTGCGGGCCGTGCGGTATCCGGCGAAGCCGGCTCCGACGATCACGATGCGGGGTCGACTCACGTTCGCCTCCGGTGGCCCCGCGCCGTCGGGGCCACGGGGAAGGGTGTCGTACGGAGGTTTCCGCGTCCCCCGGGGCAGGCCCGCCAAACGTCCGCGGGCCCCGCGGAGCCCCGTGGGGGCCCGGTTTCCCGCCCGCGCGCGGGGTAACCCGGACCGCGACCGCCCACCCGCCGCACCCCAGCGGAGGTACCCCCCATGCCCGAGTACGGCTACTTCCTGTCCTGCGAGGAGTTCGGCCCCGCGGACCTGGTCGAACAGGCGCGGATGGCCGAGCAGGCCGGTTTCACGGCGCTCTGGATATCCGACCACTACCACCCGTGGAACGGCGCACAGGGCCAGAGTCCGTTCGTCTGGTCGGTGATCGGCGCACTGTCGCAGGCGGTGTCGCTGCCCGTCGAGACGGCCGTGACGTGCCCGACGGTGCGGATGCACCCGGCGGTGGTGGCGCAGGCCGCCGCGACGAGCGCGGTGCTGACGGAGGGCCGCTTCCGGCTCGGCGTGGGTTCGGGCGAGGCCCTCAACGAGCACATCCTGGGCGACGCCTGGCCGCCCGCGCACGTGCGTCTGGAGATGCTGGAGGAGGCGATCCAGATCATGCGGCGGCTGTTCACCGGCGAGGAGGTCAACCACGTCGGCACGCACTACCGGGTGGAGAACGCCCGCCTCTACACGGTCCCGGACGAGCCGGTCCCGATCGACGTCTCCGGCTTCGGCCCGAAGGCCACCTCCCTCGCCTCCCGGGTCGGCGACGGCTACATCACGATGATGCCGGAGGAGCCGATGGTCGAGCAGTTCCGCAAGGGCGGCGGCGGGGCCAAGCTCGTCAGCGGCGGCACGAAGGTCTGCTACGGCCCCGACCGCGAGGAGGCGGTCCGCACGGTCCGCCGGCTGTGGTCCAACCAGCTGCTGCCCGGCGAGATGGGCCAGGTACTGCCCACGCCGAGCCACTTCGAGCAGCTGGAGCCGCTCGTCACGGAGGAGATGGTGGCCCGGAACACGGTGTGCGGCGACGACGTGGACGCCCACGTCACGGCGCTGAAGGCGTTCGCCGACGCGGGCTTCGACCGGATCTACGTCAACCAGATCGGCCCCGACCAGCGCGGCTTCTTCGACTTCTACCGCACGAAGGTGCTGCCGCGTCTTCCCTGAGCCGCGACCCCGGCCCGGATCGGCCTCGGGCGCGTCCGCGCACTCTCGCCGTCACCGCCGCGCCGAGCCCGACGGGCGGCAGCCCCGCCCCCACCCGGCCCCGGTCACCACGACGGTCCTGCCGTGCGCCCCCGTCGTGGGTCAGGCCCGGTGGTGGGGCGTCTCGGGGTCGATGCGGCCCGGCCGCGGCGCCTCGCCCGGCGCGGGGACGCCCACGCCGGGGCGGTGGGCGGCATCGGCGGGTAGGCCACGCCCGTGCCGGCGGCCGCCCCCGTGGGCGCTGCGGCGGGCCCCGGCCGTACGGACGCGTCCGTGCCGTGGTGGGCCGGGTGCGGGCGGGCGGCGGCACGCAGGAAGTAGGACAGCGCGCCGAGGAGGGCCGCGGTGATCAGCGCGGCGGCCCAGTCGGGCAGCCCGATGTCGAGGGCGAGGCCCACGGCCAGCGCGACGGCGGCTCCCGCGTACAGGGCGAGCGCGCCGGAGGCGGCGTACAGCGTGGCCTTGCGGCGCTGCTTGCGGGTCTGTTCGCGCAGTTCCTCGCGGATGGTCTCGCGCGCCACCTGCGCCAGCTCGTCGACGAGGTGCTTGTCCAGATGCTCCAGGTGATCGATGCGCTCCATGTCTCCCGGGTACCCGGCGCCCTCGGCCGGTAACGCGGTGCGGGCCGGTGCGCACGGGCGCGGCCGGGCCGCCGAGGGGATCGGGTGAAGGGATCTCCGCGGTCCGTCCGGCCCAACTAGGCTTTCGCGCATGAACATTCTGGGAGCCACCCTGCGTGTCTGCGTGGACGATCTGGAAGCCGCCGTCCCCTTCTACGAGCGCCTCTCGGGCGCCCCCGCACTGCGCTTCGAGCGCGGCGGCGTGCGGGTCGCCGCGGTCGGCTGCTTCCTGCTGATGAGCGGGCCCGCGGCCGAACTGGAGGTGCTGCGCAAGGTCTCCGCGACGATCGCCGTGACCGACGTCGACCAGGCGCACAGAACGCTGGACGAGCTGGGCGCGGACATCATCGCGGGCCCGCTGGCGACCCCGGCGGGCCGCAACCTGATCGTGCGGCACCCGGACGGCACGGTGTACGAGTACGTGGACCGCCGCCCGGCGTGAAGGGGGCGTCGAGCACCGCGAAATTCCGCATGCCCGGCATCCTCGCCGACGTACAGTCGGGCGTTCGACGGCTTTCCCGCGAGACACACGGAACGCGTGGGACACGTGCGACACGAAGGAGCGGACGCGGTGAGCGAGCAGACGGCCGAGCGGGCGATCGAGCGGCACACCTACCGGGTCATCGTCCGGGGCACCTGGGACGGTCTGGCGGAGGCGGCGCGTGCGCGGCTGCTCGCCGAGGCCGCCGAGCACGGCCTGACGAGCATGCGGTTCACCGAGGAGGGCTCGCTGACGTACGAGCGATCGCCCCTGAAGCACTTCTCACTGCGTTACGTGGTGGTCTCGGACGCGGCGGACGGCGAGGAGATGGCGGGCGCGCTCGCCGAGGAGCGCGCCGAAACGACACTGCGGGAGCTGGGCTACGGCTTCACCGGTCTGAAGTCGACGGTCACGGACCTGGACACGATGAAGATCAACCGGAAGGGCGGCCGGGCCCGGGCGCATCGGGCGTAGCCGGGGAGGGCGGGGCGACCGGGGAACGCGGGAGCGCATCTCGGCGGTGAGCGCCCATCGCTCGTGGTCGCGCCACTCCCCGTCGACGTGGATCATCTTCGGCGAGAAGCCCTCCAGCCGGAACCCGCAGGCCCGCGCGAGGGCGATCGAGGCGGCGTTGCCGGGCTGCACGTTGATCTCCAGCCGGTGCAGCCGCATCGGCCCGAAGGCGTGGGCCACCACGAGGCCGAGCCCCTCGCGCATCAGTCCGCGCCCGGCGGCGTGCGCGAAGGCGCCGTAGCCGAGCGCACCGCACTGGAAACCGCCCCCGACGATGTTGTTGATGTTGATGAACCCGGCGACGGCCCCGTCGTCCAGGGTGCACACGAGGAACCCGGCCTTCGTCGGGTCCTCGATGAGCCGTCCCGCGTAGGCGTCGTACGCCCCGGTGGTGGCCGGCGGGAACAGCCACGGCCGGTGCAGGCCCTCGCTCTCGCGGACCCGGGCCGTGAACTCCTCCGCGTCGGCGCGGGAGAAGTGGCGTATGCCCACGCGGGGGCCCTCGGCGAGGTGGCGGGATGTGGTGTGCGGCATCGGGCCAGCGTACGGCGCGGTCAGTCGCGCCGTCTGACGGCGTACGCGCCGCACAGCGCGCCGACGGCCCCCGTGGCGAGCATCGCCGTCCACAGCGGCACCGTCACCGTCACCTCGGGGACCAGCAGCCTGATCCGGGTGGCGCCCGTGTTCTCGAAGATGAAGATCAGGGCGAGGAGGGCGAGCGCCAGGACGGTGATCCGGGTGGGCGTCGGCGCCCCGCCCGTCCCGCTGGTCTTCCCGCCGCTCTCGGAGGTCTTCGGACTCATACGACCAGGGTGGGCCGACCGGCACCCGCCCGCGCGGCGGAGCACTGCCCACGGGTGACGCGCCCGGGCCGGTCCGGGCCGCCCGCCCCGGCCGGCGGTGCCCCGCGGCCGGGGAACCCCGACCGGGGCCGGCCCGGGGAGCCAGCCGGAGGGACCGGCCGGAGGGGACCGGCCGAGGGGACCGGCCCGAGGGACCGGCCCGAGGGGACCGGCCCGAGGGGATCAGCCCGAGGGGACCGGCCCGAGGGGATCAGCTCAGGGCGGGCGTGGCGAGGGTGAGCGTGCCGGTGTCCGCGTCGAGTTCGGCGGCGATTCCGAAGGGCACCGTCAGGGCGCCGTCGCAGTGGCCGAAGCCGAGTTCCTCGACGACCGGCACGCCGAGCCCGCCGAGCCGGTCGGCCAGCACGGGCCGCAGTTCCTCGTAGGGGCCGCACTGCGCCCAGGAGCCCAGCGCGATCCCGGCGACGCCGTCGAGCCAGCCCGTGCGCAGGAGGTGGGTGAGCGTGCGGTCGACGCGGTACGGCCGTTCCCCGACGTCCTCCAGGAGCAGCAGCCCGCCGCGGGCGCCGGACCGGGTGTGCGGGGTGCCGTACCCGGTGGCGAGGAGGGTGAGGCAGCCGCCGAGGGTGACGCCGCGGGCCCGGCCGGGAGCGAGGGCGGTGCCGGTGGAGGTGAGGGTGCGGACGGTCTCCGGGGCGAACAGGGTGGCCCTGAGGTGCTCCTGGGCGCGGGCGTTCTTCACGAAGTCGACGCCGGCGGCGACGGGGCCGTACAGCGTGACCAGGCCGAGGCGGACGGCGAACGCCTCGTGCAGGGTGGTGCTGTCGCTGAAGCCGAGGAACACCTTCGGCCCGGCGGCCCGCATGGCGTCCCAGTCGAGCAGGTCCACCATGCGCTGGGCGCCGTACCCGCCGCGCGCGCAGATCACCGCGTCGACGGACGGGTCGCACCAGGCGCGCTGGAGGTCGGCGGCCGGTCGGCGTCGGTGCCGGCCAGGTGGGGCAACGCGCCGTGCACGTCGAGGACATGGGGTGCGGCGAACGGGTCGAGGTCCCAGCCGCGCAGCAGGTCGAGGCCCGCCTGGAGCCGTTCCTCGGCGACGGGTCCGCTGGGCGCGACGACCGCCACCCGGGCGCCGGGGCGAGCCGGGGCGGCCGGACGAGTTCCTTCACCTGACCAGCTCCAGGGTGGGGATGCCGGGCGTGCTCAGCCCGAACACCTGGGCGTACAGCGACAGTTCGGCCTCCAGGGCGCGCGCCACCGTCTCGGCCCGCCGGAAGCCGTGCCCCTCGCCCTCGAAGGCGAGGTAGGCGTGCGGCACCCCGCGTCCCGCGATGCGGGCGAGGAGCCGTTCGGCCTGGGCGGGCGGGCAGATCACGTCGTCGAGGCCCTGGAGCAGCAGGAACGGCACGCCGATCCGGTCGGCGTGCTCGACGGGCGAGCGTTCCGCGTAGCGGGCGGGCACCTCGTCGAGGGGGCCGACCAGGGTGTCGAGGTAGCGCGACTCGAAGTCGTGGGTCTCCCCCGTCGCCCAGGCCGTGAGGTCGAGGACGGGGTAGCTGATCGTGCCGCAGGCGTAGACGTCGGTGCCGGCCAGGGACGCGGCGGCGGTCCAGCCGCCCGCGCTGCCGCCGCGGATCGCCAGCCGGCCGCGGTCGGCGGTGCCCTCGTCGGCGAGGGCGAGGGCGACGGCGGCGCAGTCCTCGACGTCGACGACCCCCACTGCCCGCGCAGCCGGTCCCGGTACGCGCGCCCGTATCCGGTCGACCCCCGTAGTCGACCTCGGCGACGCCGATGCCGCGGGAGGTGAAGTAGGCGATCTCCAGGTCCAGTACGAGCGGGGAGCGGTCGGTGGGGCCGCCGTGCGCCCAGATCACGTAGGGCGGCGGTCCGGCGCCGGGGGCGGCGCAGTCGGGGTGCCGCGGCGGGTGGACGTGGGCGTGGATCTCGCGGCCGTCGGGGCCGGTGAAGGTGCGGATCCGCGGTTCGGGTAGTACGCCGGGTCCACGGCGTCCTCGTGCCCGGCGCCGATCACCCGGGCGCGGCCGGTGCGCACGTCCAGTTCGACGACCTCGTGGGCGCTGCGCGGGCCGGCGCCGACGGCGACGACCCGCTCCCCGTGCACGGCGAGGGTGGGGGCGAACTCGGTCCAGGGCCCGGCGACGTCGACGACCTCACCGGTCTCGGGGTCGAGGACGCCGAGCGCGGCGGCCCCGCGGCCGTGCACGACGGCGACGAGGCCGTCCGCCAGCGGGGCGAACCAGCGGTGCCCGAGCTTCCAGAGCGCGCCGCCGAACTCCTCCTCGCGCGGGCACACGGGTTGGTGGTCCCGGTACAGGTTCCACCAGCCCGTACGGTCGCTCGCGTACAGCAGACTGCCGTCCGTCGACCAGTCGACCTGCGCGATCGACTCCTCGGGACCGCCGGCCACCACGCGGGGCTCCCGAACGTCCCGTCGGCGCCGACCTCGGCGACCAGCGCCTGCGTGCCGTCCCACGGCATCCGCGGGTGGTCCCAGGCCAGCCACGCGGCCCGCCGCCCGTCGGGCGACAGCCGGGCCCCGGTGACGAACCGCTGCCGCGCGCCGGTGAGTTCGCGCACGGCACCGCGGTCCGCGGCCGCCGAGCCGTCCAGCGGCACGGCGGCCAGGACCCGGCGCACGTCGGTGGGTCCGTCGCCGGTGAACTCCTCCAGCACGCACCACACCTCGTCCCGTCCGGGCGGGAACCGCGGTTCCGCCCAGCGCAGTCCGCCGCCCACCTCCGACACCGGGGTCAGCGGACGGGGCTCGCCGCCGGGCTCGCAGGCGTACAGCCGCTGGTCGGCGAAGTGCGTGAACACCACCAGGGTCCGGCCGTCCAGCACCCGGCCCGCCCAGGGCTGTCCGCCGTACTCCAGGACCCTGCTGCGCACGTTCCACGGCGCGGGCAGGACCGACTCCTCGGTGCCGTCCTCGCGCCGTCGCACCAGCGTGCGCCGGCCGCCCTCGGCGGGCCGGGGCGCCGTCCACCACACCTCGTCACCGACGAGACCGACGTACTCGGGACGCCCGTCGTGCGCGGCGGCAAGGCTCGCGTCGAGGGGGGAGGGCCAGGCACCGTAGGGCAGGTTCTGCACGTCTCGCTCCTCTAGGCCGTGCGCAGGAAACGGTCGAGGACGTCGACGCCGAAGTGCAGCGCCTCGACGGGGACCCGTTCGTCGACCCCGTGGAAGAGGGCCTGGTAGTCGAGGCCCTCCGGCAGCTTCAGCGGGGCGAAGCCGTAGCCGGTGATCCCGAGCCGCGAGAACTGCTTGGCGTCCGTGCCGCCGGACATGCAGTACGGCACCACGTGCCCCTGCGGCGCGAACTCCTCGACGGCCGCCCGCATCCGGGCATACGTCGGCGAGTCCACCGGCGCCTGGAGGGCGACCTCGCGGTGCGCGAACTCCCAGCTCACGTCGGGCCCGGTCAGCGCGTCGAGGGTGGCGCGGAACTCGTCCTCGCAGCCCGCGAGATACCGCCCGTCGACGTACGCCACCGCCTCCCCCGGAATCACGTTGACCTTGTAACCGGCTTCCAGCATGGTCGGGTTGGCGCTGTTGCGGACGGTCGCCTCGACCAGTTTGGCCGCCGGGCCGAGCTTGGCCAGCAGAGCGTCCACGTCGTCCAGGTCGGCCTCGATGCCGTAGAGGGCGGCGATCTCGGTGAGCGCGGCCGTCACCGTGGGGGTGAGCCGCAGCGGCCACTCGTGCTCGCCGATGCGGGTGATCGCGGCGGCCAGCCGGGTCACCGCGTTCTCCCGGTTGACCTTGGAGCCGTGTCCCGCGCGCCCGCGCGCGGTCAGCTTCAGCCAGGCGGTGCCGCGTTCACCGGCCGCGATGGGGTAGATCTCGCGTCCGGTGCCGTCGTGGAAGGTGAACGCGCCCGACTCGCTGACGCCCTCCGTGCAGCCTTCGAAGAGGTGGGGGTGCCGGTCCGCGAGGAACCCGGAACCGTCCTCGGCGCTGGCCTCCTCGTCCGCGGTGAAGGCGACGACGAGATCGCGCCGGGGCCGGACGCCCCGGCGGACCCAGGACCGCACGACGGCGAGGATCATCGCGTCCATGTTCTTCATGTCGACGGCGCCGCGCCCCCACACGACGCCGTCGCGCACCTCCCGGAGAAGGGGTGCACGCGCCAGTCCGCGGGCTCGGCCGGCACCACGTCCAGGTGCCCGTGGACGAGCAGGGCGTCCGCGGAGGGGTCGGTGCCCTCGATGCGGGCGACCACGTTGGTGCGGCCCGGCGTGCGTTCGAGGAGCGCCGGCTCCAGGCCCGCCCCGGCGAGCTGTTCGGCCGCGTACTCGGCGGCGGGCCGCTCCCGGCAGTCACCGCCGCCCCGGTTGGTCGTGTCGATCCGGATGAGGTCCGAGGTGAACCGGACGACCTCGTCCCTCGTCTGCGCGTCAGCCATACTGCTCCTCCACCGCGGCCGAGACGACCGTCGTGACCGCCTTGAACGTGCGAATGCCCTCGTACATGGTGTCGCTGGTGTAGGCGACCCTGCGCTCCGCGGTCCGCGCCACGCCCGGCACCACGGTCGCGGCCATCGCCAGGTGCTCGGCGTCGAACTCCACGGCGACGGTGAACGGTCCCGCCTCCACCGGCTCCCCGCGCACCGCCAGCCGGGCGGCCTCCTTCGCCGCGGCCCGGATGTCGGCGGCGGTCCTGGCCGGGGTCCGGCACACCGCCGCGTACCGCGACACGTGGTCCTTGACGGCGACCTTCAGCGCCCCGGGCGCGTACCCGAGCGCGTCCTCGCAGGCCACGTCGTCACCGGTGACCAGCACGACCGGCACCCCGTACTCGGCGACGACCCGCGCGTTGAGCAGCCCCTCGCTGGCCCGCACGTCGTTCAGCCACACCCCGGTGATGGAGTTGGCGAGGTAGGTGTGGGCGAGGACGCCCTCCGCGCCGGCGCCGGCGTGGTAGCCGACGAACGCGATGCCGTCGACGTCGCCGTGCTGGACGCCCTCCACCATGGACAGCGCCTTGTGCCGCCCGGTGAGCATCTGCGCCCGCTCGTCGAGCCTCTCCAGGAGCAGGTTGCGCATCGTCCAGTGCGCCTCGTTGATCAGGACGTCGTCGGCACCGCCGTCGAAGAACCCGAGGACGGCCGCGTTGACGTCGGAGGTGAACAGCGCCCGGCACCGCTCCCACTGCGGCGTCCCCGGCAGTACGTCGGCCGGCCAGGTGACGCCGGTGGCGCCCTCCATGTCGGCGCTGATCAGGATTTTCATGCCCGCGTCCGTCCTCTCCCGGAAAACCCCTGAGCTTAACGGTCCACCGGACGGCCTCCGGAAGGCCTCCCCGGCGGGACGGGCGCACGGCGGCCCCGGCCGCGGCGGCCGCCGCCGGGACGCCCTGCCGGCGGCGGGCCCGTACGGTGTGTCGCCCGCCGGTGGCGCGGGCAGGCGCCGTGCGCGTTCCCGCACGCTTCGCGCGGACGGCGTACGCCGCCGTCCGCCCCCTCTGCGGTGGGAGGCCGGTCAGCGCCCGGGGAGGGTCAGTTCGAACCAGACGGACTTGCCCGCGGCGGTCCGGCTGGTGCCCCATTCCCGGGCCAGCGTGCTCACCACCCGCAGCCCGCGCCCGGACTCGTCGTCGGGTCCGGCGCTCATCAGGGTCGGCAGCCCGTGGTCGTCGTCGTCCACCTCGCACAGCAGCGTCTCCCCGCGCACCAGCCGCAGGGTGAGCGGCCGTCCGTGCGCGTGCCGTACGGCGTTGGTCACCACCTCGCTGACCATCAGCTCGGCCGGGCCGGCCAGCTGCGCGAGCCGCCAGTCGTGGAGCTGTTCGCGGACGGCGGCGCGGGCCCGGCCGACCTGGGCGGGCTCGAGGGGGAGGGACCATTCGGTGACGTCGCCGGGTGCGATGCCGTTGAGGCGGGCCATCAGGAGCGCCACGTCGTCCTTGCGGCTGCCCCGGCCCGCCTTCGAGAACGTCGCGGCGAGGGCGCGGACGATGGTGTCGCAGGCGTCGTCCATGGAAGCGGCCGGGTGGGCGGCGGACTCGCACAGGGCCGCGAGGCCCACGCCGATGTCCTCGCCGCGCATCTCGACGAGTCCGTCGGTGCACATCACGAGCCGGTCGCCGGGGGCCACGCGCACGCGTACCGCCTCGAAGGGCACCCCGCCGACGCCGATGGGGGCGCCGGCGGGCAGGGAGAGCAGTTCGCTGCGGCCGTCGTCGGCGCGCACCAGCACGGGCGGGATGTGGCCCGCGTTGGCGAGGTGCAGCTCGCCCGCGATCGGGTCGTAGACGGCGTACAGGCAGGTGGCGAGATAGGTGTCGCCGAGGCGCCGGGCGAGGTCGTCGAGGTTGCGCAGGAGTTGCGCGGGCGGCAGGTCGAGCGCCGCCATGGTCTGCACGGCGGTGCGCAACTGGCCCATCATGGCGGCGGAGTGGAGACCGTGGCCCATCACGTCGCCGACGACGAACGCGGTGCGGGCGCCGGGGAGTTTCACGGAGTCGAACCAGTCGCCGCCGACCCGTCCCAGCAGGGTGCCGGGCAGATAGCGGGTGGCGATGTCGCAGCCCGCCATCCGCGGCGGTATCCGCGGCAGCATGCTGTCCTGGAGGGTCTCGGCGACGCTCTCCTGGTGGGTGTACATGCGCGCGTTGTCCAGCACGAGGCCCGCGCGGGCGGCGAGTTCGGCGCCGGTGACCCGGTCCATGTCGTCGAACTCGCCGCGCTCGGGGTGGCGCAGCAGGACCATGAAGCCGAGGACGACGTCGCGTGCCTTCAGCGGGACGACGAGCATCGACCGGCCCGTGATCAGGGGCCGGAGGTCGCGCTTGTCGAACTGCGAGGCGACGGCGTGGCCCAGCTGCTCGCTGATGCGCGGGACGAGGACGGGTTCGCCGCTGGTCATGCACTGGAAGAACGGGGTGTGCTCCGGAAAGGGCATGGCCTCGCCGAGGGGCACGACGTCGTCCCAGCGGCCGGGTTCGTCGGTGTGCTCCAGGGCGACCCGGTGCCACATGGTCGTGGTGTCCGGCACGCCCTCGGGGAACCCCTCGCCGGCGACGACCTGTTCGCGCAGATAGGTGCAGGCGACGTCGGTGAAGCGCGGTACGACGGCCCTGCTGACCTCGCCGATGGTGCGGGACAGGTCGAGGGAGGTGCCGATCCTCCCGCTGACCTCGTTGAGGAACTCCAGGCGTTCGCGGACGGCGGCGTGCTCGAGGTCCTCGCCCTCGCCGTCGGGGTCCTCGGGCGCGGGCCGGCCGACGGCCGCGGCGCGGGCGGCCCGCTCGCGGCGGGCCCTGCGCTCGACCCGGCGGGCGACACCCCAGTCGGGGGTGACGGGAACCCGGTCGTTCTGACTGAACTCCAGGATCGGATAGCCCAGTTCGAGGACCTGGGCGACGATGCGGGCGCTCTCGCCGACGCTCATGCTGGGCAGGATCTCGGGGAGCCGGCGGGCGAGGTCCTCGGCGCCGGGAAAGTCGGTGTGCAGGGCGAAGCCGGGCGCGATGCGCTCGACGTGCGGGCCGTCGTCCCGGTCGGGCCGGTGCAGGGCCTCGGCGTCGGCGGCCAGCACCAGCAGCCGCTCGCTGCCCGGTCCGACGAGGGGGTACGCCCACCACAGCACGTCGACGCGGCGTCTTTCCCCTCCTGCGGGCCGGGGCCCCGCCCCGGCCCGCTCGGGCACGGTCAGCCGGGCCCGCCCGGCGGCCGGGTAACCCAGCCCGCGGTCGAGGGAGTTCCCCAGCCCGGGCCCGAGACCGTCGTGGGGCGCATGATCGTCGTACGGCGGGTGGCCGTCGTACGGCAAGTGGCCGTCGTACAGCGGGTGGTCGTCGTACAGCGGGTGGTCGTCGTACAGCGGGTGGTCGTCGATGTCGGGGAGGGCGCCCGAGACGGGCAGCAGGTCGATGGCGGGCTCGCCGATCGCCTCTTCCCTCGGGACGCCGAACAGCCGGCGGGCACCGCTGCTCCAGTGCGAGACGAGGCCGGCCCGGTCGACGACGACCACGGCGAGCGGGACGCGTCCGCTGTCCGCGTGCTCGGGTGGCGCACCGCTCGCCGCTCCGCGGCTGGGAGGTGTGTGCCTCTCGGTGCCACGGTCCATGGCCCAGAACCTCTCTCCCCAGAGCTGCACATGATCTCCCCCGCCGTCCCCACCGTACGGCGCGTGCCGCTCGGGATGTGCGGCAATTCTGGAATTGGTTTCACCGGGGAAGTGCTGGGTAACGGGCTTCCCCGGGGTTTCCTCAGTCCTCGTGGCCCAGTTGCAGATCACGCTCCGTGCGGCCGCCGCCGGCCACTTGCAGCACGGTGGCGACCGGCGGGTAACCCGCGGCGATGACGGTGTACTCGCCGGAGGACAGGTCGACGAAGCGGAAGGTGCCGTCCGGGCCCGTGGTGAGGGTGTCCACCACGTTGCCCGCGGCGTCCAGGAGCGTCACGCGCGCGTCCTCCACGGGCCGCCCGCCGCCGGCCCGGACCGTGCCGCGCAGCACGGCGCCGCCGGCGAGTTCGACGTCCTGGCGGGTCTCCCGCGAGGCCTGCACGGTGACCGGCAGCGCGGCGGGACGGAAGGCGGGGGCGCTGGCGGCGAGGGTGTACTCGCCGGCCACCAGCTCGGTGATGACGTATCCGCCCTCGCGCCCGCTGCGGGTACTGGCGACGACCTCGCCGTGGACGTTGGTGAGGGTGACGGCGGCGTCCCGCACGGGCGTGCCGTCGGCGGTGACGACGGCCCCGGCGAGGCGGCCGGCGCCGCCGAGGACGACGTCCAGCTCGACGGGCCGCTCGCCGACGGTCACGGAGACCGCCTGCGGCTGGTGCCCGCCGGCGGCGGCGATCAGGACGTACGACCCCGAGCCGGGCGTGGCCAGCGCGTACCGTCCGTCCTCGCCGCTGGCGCCGCGGCCGATCTGCTGCCCGGCCACGTCGATGAGGGTGAGCGCGGCGCGCGGCACGGCGGTTCCGTCGGGGTGCTGCACGGTGCCGCAGACGGGGACACCCGCGGTGTACGCGGCGCGGGCCTGCGGGACGGTGGCGGTCACGGGCGCGGGTTCCGTTTCGGTGGCGTGGTGGGACACCAGCGGTTTCTCCTTGAGGAAGAAGGCGAGGACGAGGCCGAGGACGAGCACCGGTACCAGGTACAGGAAGATCCTCGGCATGGCGTCGGCGTACGCGCCGACGTAGGCGTCGCGCAGCGCCGGGGGCAGGGTGTGGACGAGCTGCGGGGTGACCGACTCGGGGTCGGGCAGGCCGGCGTCCGCGCCTCCGGGGAGGCGCTCGCGCAGGGAGTCGGTGAGCCGGTTCGCGAGGAGGGTGCCGAAGACGGCGGCTCCGACGCTGCCGCCGATCTGGCGGAAGTAGGTGTGGGCGCTGGTGGCGGTGCCGAGGTCGGCGGGGCGCACGGAGTTCTGCACGGCGAGGACGAGGACGGGCATCACCAGCCCGATGCCGGCGCCGAGGACCGCCATCCAGAGGCTGTAGTGCGGCCGGGGCGTGTCGGCCTCGAGCCGGGACAGCAGCCACATGCCGAGCACGGCGAGGGCGCCGCCGAGGACGGGGTACGTCCGGTAGCGGCCGGTGCGGGCGATGAGGTGTCCGGAGACGACCGAGGTGACGACGATGCCGCCCATCATGGGCAGCATGAGCAGTCCGGACTCGGTGGCGGAGGCGCCGTCGACCATCTGGAGGAAGGTCGGCAGATAGCTCGCGGCGCCGAAGAGGGCGACGCCGGTCACCAGCCCCACGAGGCTGGTCAGGGTGAAGACGGAGTCGCGGAACAGCCGCAGCGGGATGAGGGGTTCGGCGGCGAAGCGCTCGGCGACCAGGAAGAGGACGGTGGCCAGGGCGGCGCCCGCGCCGAGGGACAGGACGACGCGCGAGTCCCAGGCGTGCTCGGTGCCGCCCCAACTGGTCAGCAGGACCAGGCAGGTGGAGGCGGCGGCGAGCAGCAGGGTGCCGAGCACGTCGAAGCGGGGCCTGGTGCGCGGCTTGGGCAGCTCGAGGACGACGGCGACGACGGCGAGGGTGAGCACGCCGAAGGGGACGTTGATGTAGAAGCACCAGCGCCAGGACAGGTGGTCGGTGAAGTAGCCCCGAGCAGCGGTCCCGCGACGGAGGCGAGGCCGAAGGCGGCGCCGATGAGGCCCATGAAGCGGGCGCGCCGCCGGGGCGGCACGATGTCCGCGATGATCGCCTGCACGCCGATCATCAGCCCGCCGGCGCCGACGCCCTGCACGGCGCGGAAGGCGATCAGCTGGTCCATGGTCCGCGCCCGTCCGGCCAGCGCGGAGCCGACGACGAAGACGACGATCGCGAACTGGAAGACGCCCTTGCGGCCGAGGAGGTCGCCGAGCTTGCCGTAGACCGGCAGTCCGACGGTGGCGGTGAGCAGGTAGGCGGTGATCGCCCAGGACATCCTGTCCAGGCCGTGCAGTTCGCCGACGATCTTCGGCAGGGCGGTGGCGACGATCATCTGCTCCAGCGCCGCGAGGAGCAGCGCGAGCATGAGCGCGAAGAAGACCAGCCGCACCCGGCGGGGGCTCGGCCCGGCATGCCGGGCGGCCTCGGGCGCGGCGGGCGGTGGAGGTGCCGTCGCCGGTGCGCTCCGCGCTCCGTCGTGCAGGTCTTCCTGCACCAGAGTGGTCCCACCCACCTGCCGCTCCCCTCGTCGCGCCTGCCGCCCAAGTCCCGCGTGAAGCGACAACTCCGGGCAAGCGCGACGAGTTACGGCACCGACCCGGTCCGAAGGGAGAACCACCCGAACCGGTGAGGTGGAGCAACGGTCAGGAGCCGTCGGGCTCTTGACCCGCGGCGTGCTACTTCTCGACCTCGGTGGCGAGGTTGCCGAGGATCGCGTCGTAGATCCGGCCGAGGCCCTTGGGGGCGAAGGTCCTCTCGAAGAAGCCGCCGATGCCGCCCGCGCCGGTCCAGGTGGTGGTCACGACGACGCGGGACCTGCCCTCCCCGGCCGGGGTGACCCGCCAGACGGTGACCATGGAGGAGTTGCGGTCCTTCTCGACCAGCTCGCCGTCGGTGGGTTCGGTGACCTCCAGGAGGCAGTCGCGGACGCGCTTGCTGGTGGCCTGGAGCTTCCAGTGGACGAGGGTGCCCTCTCCGTCGCCGCCCTCGCGCACCTCGTACTCGCTGAACTGCCCGGGCAGCAGCTTCGCGCGCGTGCCGGTGTAGTCGGCGATCGCGTCGAACACCGTGTCCGGGGCCGCCGCGACGACCCGCTCGGTGGTGGCCTCGACCTGCGCCATGGGGTTCCTCCAGGTCCTTGTTGCTCGGTGGTTCCTCGGATCGGGGCAAGCCAACCACCCCGGTCCCCGGCCGCCCAAATCGGGGGTGCGGAAGCGGTCGCGGGCCGGTCGGAAAGCACCTTCGCACGATCATGGGAACAAATGTTCTATTGTGAGTCCAGTGCTACCGAGGAGGCGCCATGCGCTGGGAGAACCCCGCCGCGGAGTCCGCCGCGACACCCCCCGCGACCCCCGCCGTGGAGTCCGCCGCGGCGCCCCGCCACGACCGGCCGCCGGACGCCGCGCTGTTCGGTACGGACACGGTCACCACCAGGACGTTCGACGCGCCGGAGTTCGCCGGGATCACGTTCCACGAGATCCGGGCCCGCACGATCCTCAACCGGGTGCCGGGCGCCTCCCGGATGCCGTTCGAGTGGACGGTGAACCCCTACCGGGGCTGCGCGCACGCGTGCGTGTACTGCTTCGCCCGCAGGACGCACGGCCGCCTCGGCCTGGACACCGGCGTCGGCTTCGACAGCCAGATCGTCGTGAAGGTGAACGCGCCGGAACTGCTGCGTCGTCAACTGGCCTCGCCGCGCTGGCACGGCGAGCACGTCGCGATGGGCACCGACGCGGACTGCTACCAGGGCGCCGAGGACCGCTACCGGCTGATGCCGGGCATCCTCACCGCCCTGCGCGACCGGGCGAACCCCTTCTCGATCCTGACCAAGGGCACCCTGATCCTGCGCGACCTCGACCTGCTGAAGCAGTCCGCCGAGGTGACCGACGTCGGCGTCTCCGTGTCGGTCGGCTTCACCGACACGGAGCTGTGGCGCACCGTCGAGCCGGGCACCCCGGCCCCGCAGCGGCGCCTGGACGTGGTCCGCGCGCTGACCGCGCACGGCATCGGCTGCGGGGTGCTGATGGCACCGGTGATCCCCTTCCTCGGCGACCGGCCGGACCAGTTGCGCGCCACCGTCCGGGCGGTCGCGGCGGCCGGGGCCACCTCCGTCACCCCGCTGGTGCTGCACCTGCGGCCCGGCGCCCGCGAGTGGTTCACGGCCTGGCTCGGACGGCACCACCCGCATCTGGTGCGCCGCTTCGAGCGGCTGTACGCGGACGGCGCCTACGCGCCGAAGTGGTACCAGCGCCGGATCACCCGTCAGGTCCACGACCTGGCCGGGGAGTACGGGATCGGCCCCGCGCGGGCGGGGATGCCCCGCCGACTCCCGCCGCCCGGGCCGGTGACCGAGCCCGCCGCGGCCGGACCGGGCCGGCTCAGCCTGCTCTGAGCGCGTTCGTGGGCAACCGGCGGCCCAATCGGGTCAAGTATCGGCAGAACAGGTTCTTCCGGGCGCCGGCTCCGGGACGATGCGCCGAGGACCGTGATCCACGCGGCCCGTCGACCTCCGTCCTGGGAGGACCCCATGAGGAAACGCGCAGCAGCGCTGTGCGGTGCCGCCGCCGTCGTGGCCGGGGCGCTGACCGCCGTGCCCGCCGACGCGAGCCCGTCGCCCGCCGCGAAGGCCGCGCCGGCCGCCGGACCCGCCTGGAAGAAGTGCGGCACCACCGACCACCCGACGCTCCAGTGCGCGTCCCTGAAGGTGCCGCTCGACCACGCCGACCCGGGCGGGGAGCAGATCACGCTCGCGCTGTCCCGGGTGCCGCACACCGCCGGGACGTACCAGGGGCCGCTGCTCGTCAACCCGGGCGGGCCCGGCGGCAGCGGACTGAAACTCGCCGGGTTCGTGGCGTCGTCGCTGCCGAAGAAGGTGGCCGCGCAGTACGACGTCATCGGCTTCGACCCGCGCGGGGTGGGCCGGAGCACGCCGGCCCTGAACTGCCGGCCGGGCCACTTCGCCCCGGTGCGCCCGGACTCCGTCCCCTCCACCGGCGGGATCGAGCGCGCCAACCTCGCGCGGGTGAGGGCCTTCGCCGAGGACTGCGGGAAGAAGTACGCGCGCGTGCTGCCGCACATCGACACCCTGAGCACGGTCCGGGACATGGACGCGATCCGCCGGGCCGTCGGCGCGCCGCAGCTGAACTACTTCGGTTACTCCTACGGCACCTACCTCGGCGCGGTCTACGCCAAGCTGTACCCGGAGCGGGTGCGGCGCCTGGTCCTCGACTCGGTCGTCGACCCCACCGGCGTCTGGTACGACGACAACCTCGCCCAGGACCTGGCCTTCGACGACCGCCACCGCGCCCTCATGGCGTGGATCGCGCGGCACGACGCCGCCTACCGGCTCGGCACGGACCCGGCCCGCGTCGAGGCCGAGTGGTACGCGATGCGGACCGCGCTGGCGGCGAGTCCGGCGGGCGGCAAGGTGGGGGCGGCCGAGCTGGAGGACACCTTCGTGCCGGGCGGTTACTACAACGGCTACTGGCCGTACCTGGCCGACGCGTTCGCCGCGTACGTCAACGACCGCGACACCGGTCCGCTGGTCGAGGCCTACGAGGACTTCGGCGCGGTCGACGCCGCCGGGGGCAACGGCTACAGCGTCTACACGGCGGTGCAGTGCCGCGACGCCCGCTGGCCGCGCGACTGGGACGCGTGGCGCTCCGACAACTGGTCGGCCCACCGGAAGGCGCCGTTCATGACCTGGAGCAACGCCTGGTACAACGCGCCGTGCGCGTTCTGGCCGGTCCGCCCGCGGGACCCGGTGAACGTCGCGAACGGCCGGCTGTCGCCGGCGCTGCTGTTCCAGGCGACGGGCGACGCGGCCACCCCGTACGAGGGTGGCGCGACGATGCACGCCCTGCTCGGCGGATCCAGCCTCGTCGTCGAGGAGGGCGGCGGCAACCACGGCATCACACTGAGCGGGAACACCTGCCTGGACGCACACCTGGCGGCCTATCTGACCGACGGCACGGTGCCGCGCGGGACCGGCCGGGCCGACGCGGTGTGCGAGGCGCTGCCGGACCCGGAGCCGCCGAGCGCGAAGGTCGGCTCGGGCACGGCGCAGGGCACGACGCTGCACGGGCTGCTCGGCTTCCGCGGCTGACGCACCGTCGGCCACGCCCCCGTCGGGGGCGACCTCGTCGGGGCGTTGTCACACCCGTGGTCCACCATGGAGGCATGAGTGGACTGACCAGGATTCCCGCCCCCGACGGGGTCGCCGCCGCCGCCCAGTACACGCACGTCGTGCTGGGCACGGGCCGTCTCGTGGCCGTCTCGGGCCAGCTGCCCCTGGACGAGCGGGGCCGGACGGTCGGCGAGGGCGATCCGCGGGCCCAGGCCCGTCAGGTCTTCGAGAACCTGCGGCGCTGCCTGGCCGCCGCCGGGGCGACCTTCGACGACGTCGTCAAACTCACCTACTTCGTCACCGACATGGCGCACATGCCGGCCATCCGCGAGGCCCGCGCCGCGCACATACCCGACGACCGGCTGCCGGCCGCCTCGGCCGTGCAGGTGGCCGCGCTGGTCCGGCCGGAGTTCCTGATGGAGATCGAGGCGTTCGCGGTGGTCGGCGCATGACGGCCCTCCGGGTGCGCGAGATGACCCTCGGCGACTGCGACCGCGTCTCGGAGATCCGCGTCCGCGGCTGGCAGAGCGCATACCGGGGCCTGGTACCGCAGTCCCACCTCGACGCCCTCAGCGTGGCCGAGGACGCCGGGCGGCGCCGCGACTGGTTCGCGCGCGGCGACGGCGGCGTGGTGAACCTGGTCGCGGAGCGGGCTGGCGAGGTGGTGGGCTGGGCCGCGCACGGCGCCTACCGGGAGGGCGAAGTGCGCACCGAGGACGCCGAGTTGTACGCGATCTACGTCGATCCCGCCCGTGTCGGCGGAGGCATCGGAGGGGCGCTCCTGGCCGAGTCGGTACGGCGGAGCACGGCTGCCGGCCACCGCCGCATGCACCTGTGGGTACTCAAGGAGAACACCCCGGCCCGCCGCTTCTACGAGCACGCGGGCTTCCGGGCGGACGGCACGGAGGAACCCTTCGAGGTCGCCGGCGCGCGGATACCGGAGGTCCGCTACACCCGGTCCCTGACGGTCTGACATCCCGGCCCTGGCGCCCCGCGCCCTTGGCGCCCTGCAGCCATGGTGTCCCGGCAGCCCTGGCGCCCGGCGGTCGACGGCCGACGGCCGACGGCCGACGGCCGACCGGGGACCGGCCACCGTCTACGGCCCGGCCCGGCCCGGCAGCCCGGCAACCGCCCCCAACGGCCGGCACCCCGACCGGCCCACGACCCAGTAGTCCGCAGTCCGCAGTCCGGCAGCCTCACCAGCCCCCGCCGGCGCGACGCCCGTGCCGCCCCGCCCCGCCGCCCCGCCCCGCCGCCGTTCACCGCTGCCGGGGGATGCGCGCCAGCGCGCGTACCGCCGCCTCCGCGAGGAGGGGATGGGCGAGGGCCTCGTCGAGCACGGGGCGGGCGCGGGCGTCGCCCAGGGCGCCGAGGCCCTCCACGCACGCGAGGGCGACCCGCCGGTGCGGGTCGTGCGGGCGCAGCCGCCGCCGCAGCGTGGTGATCAGCGCGGGCACCGCCTCGGGCGCGCGCAGCTCCACCAGGAGCCGGACGGGGTGCAGGGCGTAGGCGACGCGCAGTTCGTTGGTCGCGAGGGCGGCCGCCGCCCGCGCGGTGCGCGGGTCGCCCAGGCGCGCCAGGGCGTGGGCTGCGGAGGCGCAGCGGGGCGGGTCGCGGTGGTTCAGGAGGAGGACGAGGGCCTCGAAGGCGCGCCGGTCCCCGGCCAGCCCGAGGCGGAACGCGGCCAGTTCCCTCGCCCACAGGGGCTGTCCGGCGGCGGTGAGCACGTCCGCGAGCGCGTCGTGGTCCCCGGTCGCCGCCAACTCCTCGAAGACGGCGCCCCCTCCCGACTCCCGCCGTAAGCGCTCCGTGAGCGATCGCAACTCTTCGTCCATGGGGCGAGCCTAGAACGGCGGGGCCGGCGTCGGGACGCACATCACAAACACGGGGGCTGGCGCGCTCGTTACCCACCGGTTAAGCTCATACGAGCGGGTTACCCACCCGCACCCCCGTTCGCGACGGCCTGGTGACGCAGCCGCCGCGGCGGAGTCGGTTCGGTACCTCAGGTATCGCTTCGCACGACCCGGCCACGGGACAGGGCCGGTCGGTCATCACCGTTCCCGGACGTGTGCACGTCCGCGGCGACGGCACCGGGCGTGTGCGCTCGCAGCCCGTCAACACCCGCACCGAGCACTCCTCTTCACGCACCCCGGTGCGTCCGGACCGCCCTTCGGGGCCGCCGGGCGCACCCGGGGCCGCTTCCAGTCGTCACCCTCATTCCTGGAGTCCCGCCATGGCCACTCCCCTGTCCCCCGCCCCCCTCTCCGACCTGCGGACGATCGCCGTCGTCGGTCTCGGCACCATGGGCACCGGTATCGCCGAGGTGCTGGCCAAGGCCGGCCGCACGGTGATCGGCATCGACGTCAGCGAGGCCCAGGCCGCGCGGTCGCTCGCCGCCCTGGAGGCCGCCACCGCCCGCGCCGTGGAGCGCGGCCGCCTCACCGGTCAGGAGCGCGCCGACGTCCTCGCCCGGGTCCGCACCGGCACCGACCTCGCGGCGGCGGCCGACGCCGACCTGGTCATCGAGGTGGCGCCGGAGTCGTACGAGATCAAGCAGCAGATCTTCCGGGAACTGGACGGGATCGTGCGCCCCGAGGCGATCCTGGCGACCGGCACCAACGCGCTGTCCGTCACCCGGCTCGCCGCCGACTCGGCGCGCCCCGAGCGGGTGCTCGGCCTGCACTTCTTCAACCCGGCGCCGGCGATGAAGCTGGTCGAGGTCGTCTCCTCGGTGCTGACCGCCCCCGCCGCCGTCGCCGCGGTCACCGACCTGGCCCTCGACCTGGGCAAGGAGCCGGTGGCGGTCGGGGACCGCCCCGGTTTCGTCGCGGACGGGCTGCTGTTCGGCTACCTCAACCAGGCCGCCGCGATGTACGAGGCGAAGTACGCCTCCCGCGAGGACATCGACGCCGCGATGCGGCTCGGCTGCGGTCTGCCGATGGGCCCGCTCGCGCTGCTCGACCTGATCGGCGTCGACACCGCGCGGACGGTCCTGGAGGCCATGTACGCCGAGTCCCACGACCGGCTGCACGCCCCCGCGCCGATCCTCAAGCAGCTCGGCGAGGCGGGCCTGACCGGCCGCAAGTCGGGCCGCGGCTTCTACACCTACGACGCCCCCGGCAGCGCGACGGTCGTGCCGGACGCCCTGACGCCCGTCGCCGGCGCCTCCGGCACCCCCGGCCGTCCGGTGCGCGCCGTCGGCGTCGCCGGCTCGGGCACGATGGCCTCCGGCATCGCCGAGGTGTTCGCGAAGGCGGGCTACGACGTCGTCCTGGCCGCCCGCAGCGAGGAGAAGGCGCAGACGGCGAAGGCCCGGATCGGCAAGTCCCTCGCGCGTTCCGTGGACAAGGGCCGGCTCACCGCCGAGGCCGCCGCGCAGACGCTGGAGCGGATCACCCCGGCCGGCTCCTACGACGCCTTCGCCGACGTCGACCTGGCCGTCGAGGCGGTCGCCGAGGACCTGGACGTCAAGCGGCAGTTGTTCGCGGCGCTGGACAAGGTGTGCAAGCCGGGCGCGGTGCTGGCCACGACCACCTCCTCGCTGCCGGTCGTCGCGCTGGCCCGCGCCACCTCGCGTCCGCAGGACGTGATCGGCATGCACTTCTTCAACCCGGCGCCCGCGATGAAGCTGGTCGAGGTCGTCCGCACGGTGCTGACGGCCGAGGACGTGCACGCGACGGTCCACGAGGTCTGCGGCAGGATCAGGAAGCACGCCGTGGACTGCGGCGACCGGGCGGGCTTCATCGTGAACGCCCTGCTGTTCCCGTACCTCAACAACGCGATCAAGATGGTGCAGGAGCACTACGCCTCGCTCGACGACATCGACGCGGCGATGAAGCTGGGCGGCGGCTACCCGATGGGCCCCTTCGAGCTGCTGGACGTCGTCGGACTGGACGTCTCGCTGGCGATCGAGAAGGTCCTGCACCGCGAGTTCCGCGACCCGGGGCTGGCCCCGGCGCCGCTCCTGGAGCACCTGGTGGCCGCGGGCTGCCTCGGCCGCAAGACGGGCCGTGGCTTCCGCGAACATGCCCGCCGCTGACGGCGTCGGCGACCGGTCCGGGGCCCGCGAGGACTGGGGCGGGCTGCTCGGACCGGCGGCCCCTCCCCCGCCCGCGTGGGGCGGGGAGGCCCCGGACACGCGCACCGAGCTGCGCACATGCAGTACGTTCAGGGCATGTCCCAGCCCGCCAAGTCCTCACGTACACCAGCCACGCCCGACGCGCCGGAGAGTGCCGCCGGCTCCCGCGCGGCGGCCCAGCGGCTCAAGATGCGCCGTGAACTGGCGGCTGCCGCGATGGAGCTGTTCGCGACCAAGGGGTACGAGGCCACCACCGTCGACGAGATCGCGGCCGCGGCCGGGGTCGCCCGCCGGACCTTCTTCCGCCACTTCCGCTCCAAGGAAGAGGCGATCTTCCCCGATCACGACGACACCCTGATCCGCGCCGAGGCGGTGCTGAACGCGGCCCCCGCGCACGAGCACCCGCTCGACACGGTGTGCCGCGGCATCAAGGAAGTGATGAGGATGTACGCGGCCCGGCCGGAGATCTCGGTCGCCCGCTACAAGCTCACCCGCGAGGTGCCCACCCTGCGCGAGGCGGAGATCGCGTCGGTGGCCCGCTACGAGCGTCTCTTCACCCGCTACCTGCTGGGGCACTTCGACGAGCACGCCCACGACGACGACGCCAACGACGACCCGCTGCTGGCCGAGGTCGCCGCCTCCGCGGTGGTCACCGCCCACAACCACGTCCTGCGGCGCTGGCTGCGGGCCGGCGGCCAGGGCGACGTGGAGGCCCAGCTCGACCACGCCTTCGGGATCGTGCGGAAGACGTTCGGCACCGGCATCGGCGCCGGGCGCGGCACCGCCGGGGCACGTCCGGCCGCCGCGGCGGTCTCCGAGCAGGGTGAGGTCCTGGTGACGGTCGCCCGCACCGACGCCCCGCTGCACGAGGTCATGCGGACCATCGAGCAGGCGCTCAAGGAGCGTTGAACCGCCCCTCGCGAGCCCCTCACGAGCCCCTGACGCTGTGACGACGGCCACCCACCGGGTGGCCGTTTTGGCATGTCAGGGCACCTTTTCCCGTGGATTTCCGACCCCGTTCGATCGATCATCGCTCATTTGTTACGTAAAGATTTCATCTGAGAGGAAGTTCTGGCACTCAGTGCCTTGCGAGGTGACACGCGGTGTCATACGTTGAAGGAGTCCGGGCGGCCGACGTGCAGAGACCTTTCGTACGTCGGCTGTCCCCGCAAGCCCTCCCCGGCGCACCGAAGGCCGGGGGGACCCCCGGCTCGCGCGCCCGGACGCCTGCGTCACAGGCAACCTCCCGCGCCACAAAGCGCCGCCGCACAGCACCACCCGCCGAACCGACGGCACATCCCCACCCACCCTCAGCAGCACCGACGTAACCATCGGCGCCCCTCCCTCAGGGCGCTCACCGCCGGAGGCAACACCGTGACCGTGAAGGACATCCTGGACGCGATCCAGTCGCCGGACTCGACGCCGGACGACTTCGCCGCCCTGCCCCTCCCCGAGTCGTACCGCGCGATCACCGTGCACAAGGACGAGACGGAGATGTTCGCGGGGCTCGCCACCCGCGACAAGGACCCCCGGAAGTCGATCCACCTGGACGACGTGCCGGTGCCGGAACTCGGCCCGGGCGAGGCCCTGGTGGCCGTCATGGCCTCCTCGGTCAACTACAACTCCGTGTGGACGTCGATCTTCGAGCCGCTGTCGACGTTCGGCTTCCTGGAGCGCTACGGCCGGCTCAGCGAGCTGACCAAGCGCCACGACCTGCCGTACCACATCATCGGCTCCGACCTCGCGGGCGTCGTCCTGCGCACCGGCCCCGGCGTCAACTCCTGGAAGCCCGGTGACGAGGTCGTCGCGCACTGCCTGTCGGTCGAGCTGGAGTCCAGCGACGGCCACAACGACACGATGCTCGACCCCGAACAGCGCATCTGGGGCTTCGAGACCAACTTCGGCGGCCTCGCCGAGATCGCGCTGGTCAAGTCCAACCAGCTGATGCCCAAGCCGGACCACCTCAGCTGGGAGGAGGCCGCCGCCCCGGGCCTGGTCAACTCCACCGCCTACCGGCAGCTCGTCTCGCGCAACGGCGCCGGCATGAAGCAGGGCGACAACGTCCTGATCTGGGGCGCCAGCGGCGGACTCGGCTCCTACGCCACGCAGTTCGCACTGGCCGGTGGCGCCAACCCGATCTGTGTGGTGAGCAGCCCCCAGAAGGCGGACATCTGCCGGGCCATGGGCGCCGAGGCGATCATCGACCGCAACGCCGAGGACTACCGGTTCTGGAAGGACGAGCACACCCAGGACCCGAAGGAGTGGAAGCGCTTCGGCAAGCGCATCCGCGAACTGACCGGCGGCGAGGACATCGACATCGTCTTCGAGCACCCCGGCCGCGAGACCTTCGGCGCGAGCGTCTACGTCACCCGCAAGGGCGGCACCATCACCACCTGCGCCTCCACCTCGGGCTACATGCACGAGTACGACAACCGCTACCTGTGGATGTCGCTGAAGCGGATCATCGGCTCGCACTTCGCGAACTACCGCGAGGCCTGGGAGGCCAACCGCCTCATCGCCAAGGGCAAGATCCACCCCACCCTGTCGAAGGTCTACTCCCTGGAGGAGACCGGCCAGGCCGCCTACGACGTGCACCGCAACCTCCACCAGGGCAAGGTCGGCGTGCTGTGCCTGGCCCCGAGGAGGGCCTGGGCGTGCGCGACGCGGAGAAGCGCGCCCAGCACGTCGACGCCATCAACCGCTTCCGGAACGTCTGAGGTCACAGATGACTGAGCGTCAGAAGGACCGGCCGTGGCTGATGCGCACGTACGCCGGTCACTCCACGGCGGAGGCGTCCAACGAGCTGTACCGGCGCAACCTCGCCAAGGGCCAGACGGGCCTGTCGGTGGCGTTCGACCTGCCGACGCAGACCGGCTACGACTCCGACCACGTCCTCGCCCGCGGCGAGGTCGGCCGGGTCGGCGTGCCGGTGGCCCACCTCGGTGACATGCGCCGGCTGTTCCAGGACATCCCCCTGGAGCAGATGAACACCTCGATGACCATCAACGCCACCGCCATGTGGCTGCTGGCGCTCTACCAGGTCGTCGCCGAGGAGCAGGGTGCGGACCTCACCAGGCTCCAGGGCACGACCCAGAACGACATCGTCAAGGAGTACCTGTCCCGGGGCACCCACGTGTTCCCGCCGGGGCCGTCGCTCCGCCTGACGACCGACATGATCGCGTACACGGTCTCCCACATGCCCAAGTGGAACCCGATCAACATCTGCAGCTACCACCTGCAGGAGGCGGGCGCCACGCCGGTCCAGGAGATCGCGTACGCGATGTCGACGGCGATCGCCGTGCTGGACGCGGTCCGCGACAGCGGCCAGGTGCCGCAGGAGCGCATGGGCGACGTCGTCGGCCGCATCTCCTTCTTCGTCAACGCGGGCGTCCGCTTCGTCGAGGAGATGTGCAAGATGCGCGCCTTCGGCCGCATCTGGGACCGCGTCACGCGCGAGCGGTACGGCATCGAGGACCCCAAGCACCGCCGCTTCCGCTACGGCGTCCAGGTCAACTCCCTCGGACTGACCGAGGCGCAGCCGGAGAACAACGTCCAGCGGATCGTGCTGGAGATGCTGGCCGTGACCCTGTCCAAGGACGCACGCGCGCGTGCGGTGCAGCTGCCGGCCTGGAACGAGGCGCTGGGTCTGCCCGCCCCTGGGACCAGCAGTGGTCGCTGCGCATGCAGCAGGTGCTGGCCTACGAGAGCGACCTGCTGGAGTACGGCGACATCTTCGAGGGCTCGAAGGTGATCGAGGCGAAGGTGGACGAGCTGGTCGAGGAGTCGCTCACGGAGATCGAGCGGATCCAGGAGATGGGCGGCGCGATGGCCGCCGTCGAGTCCGGCTACCTCAAGTCGCAGCTGGTGTCCTCGCACGCCGAGCGCCGGGCCCGCATCGAGTCCGGCCAGGAGAAGATCGTCGGCGTCAACGTCTTCGAGACGACCGAGCCGAACCCGCTGACCGCCGATCTCGACACGGCGATCCAGACGGTCGACCCGGCCGTCGAGGCCCGCGTGATCGCCTCCCTCCAGCACTGGCGCGACACCCGCTACCAGCCGCCCTTCAACCATCCGCGCCCCTGCAAGGCGCTGGAGAGGCTGAAGGAGGCCGCCAAGGGCACCGACAACCTCATGGAGGCCACCCTGGAGTGCGCCCGCGCCGGTGTCACGACCGGCGAGTGGGCCGGGGCGCTGCGCGAGGTGTTCGGCGAGTTCCGCGCCCCGACGGGCGTCTCCTCGGCGCCCGTGGCGATCCCCGCCGAGGCGGGCTCGGCGCTGTCCGAGGTGCGCCGCAGGGTGGAGCTGACGGCCAAGGACCTCGGCGTCGGCAAGCTGCGCTTCCTGGTCGGCAAGCCGGGCCTGGACGGGCACTCCAACGGCGCCGAGCAGATCGCCGTCCGCGCGCGCGACGCCGGCTTCGAGGTGGTCTACCAGGGCATCCGGCTGACGCCCGAGCAGATCGTGGACGCGGCCGTCGCCGAGGACGTGCACGCGGTCGGCCTGTCGATCCTGTCCGGATCGCACGCCCAGCTGGTGCCCGACGTCCTCGAACGGCTGCGTGTGGCCGGTGCCACAGACATTCCGGTGATCGCCGGTGGCATCATCCCCGGTGGGGACGCCGAGCAGCTCAGGGCCGCCGGAGTGGCCGCGGTGTTCACCCCGAAGGACTTCGACATCACCGGAATCATCGGCCGCATCGTCGACGAGATCCGGAAAGCGAACAAGCTCGACCCCCTGGAGGTCCCCGCATGACCGCCCACCCGTCACTCACCACCGCCCTTCCGACGGGCGGCTCCGCCGCACACACTTTCAACCGTCTGCGTCCCCGCCGCTCCTGTCTCGCGGTACCGGGCAGCAACCCGCGCTTCCTGGAGAAGGCCCAGGGCCTCCCGGCGGACCAGGTCTTCCTCGACCTGGAGGACGCGTGCGCCCCGCTCGCCAAGCCCGAGGCGCGGCACACCATCGTCAAGTTCCTCAACGAGGGCGACTGGACGGGCAAGACGAGGGTCGTGCGCGTCAACGACTGGACGACCGAGTGGACGTACCGCGACGTCGTCACCGTCGTCGAGGGCGCGGGCCCGAACCTCGACTGCATCATGCTGCCGAAGGTGCAGAACGCCCAGCAGGTCGTCGCCCTCGACCTGCTGCTGACGCAGATCGAGAAGACGATGGGCTTCGAGGTCGGCCGGATCGGCATCGAGGCGCAGATCGAGAACGCCCAGGGCCTCAACAACGTCAACGAGATCGCGCAGGCCTCCCCGCGCGTCGAGACGATCATCTTCGGCCCGGCCGACTTCATGGCGTCGATCAACATGAAGTCGCTGGTCGTGGGCGAGCAGCCGCCCGGCTACCCGGCGGACGCCTACCACTACATCCTGATGAAGATCCTGATGGCCGCCCGCGCCAACGACCTCCAGGCCATCGACGGCCCCTACCTGCAGATCCGCAACGTCGACGGCTACCGCGAGGTCGCCCGGCGCGCCGCCGCGCTCGGCTTCGACGGCAAGTGGGTGCTGCACCCGGGCCAGGTCGAGGCGTCCAACGAGATCTTCTCGCCGTCCCAGGAGGACTACGACCACGCCGAGCTGATCCTGGACGCGTACGACTACTACACGTCCGAGGCGGGCGGCAAGAAGGGCTCCGCGATGCTCGGCGACGAGATGATCGACGAGGCCAGCCGCAAGATGGCGCTGGTCATCTCCGGCAAGGGGCGCGCGGCCGGCATGCGGCGCACCAGCAAGTTCGAGACCCCCGTCAACTAAGGAGCGCTGAGCGCGATGCAGTTCGGACGCACCTACGAGGAGTTCGAGGTCGGGGCGGTCTACAAGCACTGGCCCGGGAAGACGGTCACGGAGTACGACGACCACCTCTTCTGCCTCCTCACCATGAACCACCACCCGCTCCACATGGACAGCAACTACGCGGAGCACACGACCGACTTCGGCAAGAACGTCGTGGTGGGGAACTACGTCTACTCGCTGCTGCTCGGCATGTCCGTGCCGGACGTCTCCGGCAAGGCGATCGCCAACCTGGAGATCGAGTCGCTGCGGCACGTGGCGCCGACCTTCCACGGCGACACGATCTACGGCGAGACGACCGTGCTGGACAAGTGGCCGTCGAAGTCGAAGAACGACCGCGGGATCGTCCACGTCGAGACCAAGGGCTACAAGCAGGACGGCACGCTGGTGTGCGTGTTCCGCCGCAAGGTCATGGTGCCCACGGAGACGTACATCAAGGAGCGCGGCGGCGAGCAGCCCGGCCGCCCTCAGCTCAAGGAGCAGGAGAAGTAGCCATGGCGCGACTCGCCCAGACCGCCGGTCTGACCGACGTCCAGCAGGAGATCCTCGCGACCGTCCGCGACTTCGTGGACAAGGAGATCATCCCGGTCGCCACCGAGCTGGAGCACCGCGACGAGTACCCGCAGGCGATCGTCGACGGCCTGAAGGAGCTGGGGCTGTTCGGCCTGATGATCCCCGAGGAGTACGGGGGCCTGGGCGAGTCGCTCCTCACCTACGCCCTGTGCGTCGAGGAGATCGCCCGCGGCTGGATGTCCGTCTCCGGCATCATCAACACGCACTTCATCGTGGCGTACATGCTCAAGCAGCACGGCACCCAGGAGCAGAAGGACCACTTCCTGCCGCGGATGGCGGCCGGCGACATCCGGGGCGCGTTCTCGATGTCGGAGCCCGCTCTCGGCTCGGACGTGTCCGCGATCACGTCGAAGGCGGTGCGGGACGGCGAGGAGTACGTCCTCACCGGCCAGAAGATGTGGCTGACGAACGGCGGCACGTCGTCGCTGGTGGCCGTTCTCGTGCGAAGTGACGAAGGACACCCCGAGGGCACCGCGCCCCACAAGTCGATGACGACCTTCCTGGTGGAGAAGGAGCCGGGCTTCGGCGAGGTCCGCCCCGGCCTCACCATCCCGGGCAAGATCGACAAGATGGGCTACAAGGGTGTCGACACCACCGAGCTCATCATGGACGGCCTGCGGATTCCCGCGGACCGGGTGCTCGGCGGGGTCACCGGCCGCGGTTTTTACCAGATGATGGACGGCGTGGAGGTCGGCCGCGTCAACGTCGCCGCGCGTGGCTGCGGCGTCGCCCAGCGTGCCTTCGAGCTGGGTGTGGGTTACGCCCAGCAGCGGCACACCTTCGGCAAGGCGATCGCCCAGCACCAGGCCATCCAGTTCAAACTGGCCGAGATGGCTACCAAGGTCGAGGCCGCTCATGCCATGATGGTGAATGCTGCACGCAAAAAGGACTCCGGGGAGCGAAACGACCTCGAGGCGGGGATGGCGAAGTACCTCGCCTCCGAGTACTGCAAGGAGGTCGTGGAGGATGCCTTCCGGATCCACGGCGGCTACGGCTTCTCCAAGGAGTACGAGATCGAGCGCCTCTACCGGGAGGCCCCGATGCTGCTCATCGGTGAAGGTACGGCCGAGATCCAGAAGATGATCATCGGGCGCAGGCTGCTCGAAGAGTATCGATTCCAGGGCTAGATGTCCGGTTGGGGTGTTTTCTTCGAGAAGAAGATCACACCCCGTCAACCACCCCTCGCCGTCGACTCGGCTTTCTGGCTTACCCAGTTACGGCCCGAACCGCTACGATCGCGGGAAAGCCGCCGTCCCCCTGTCGAAGCGCGGCATCATTCGCTACGAAGGTCATCCATGCCCCACAGCCAAACCTCTGCACCTCGCGACAGCCTGGCCGGCGTACGCCTTGCGCGCGGAGCATCGCCGTGGCTCCTCCCGACCGTCGCCACCGCCGCCGTCAGCCTGGTCCGCGCCCGCCGCTCGGGTGTCGCCAAGGCCGTCGCCGTGCCCGCCACCGCTCTCGCGGCGGGCATGCTGTGGTTCTTCCGCGACCCCGAGCGCGAGATCGCGTCCGGCAGGGTCATCTCCCCCGCCGACGGTGTGGTGCAGAGCATCATGCCCTGGAAGGACGGACGGACCCGGGTCGCGATCTTCATGAGCCCGCTCAACGTCCACGTCAACCGCGCCCCGCTGGCCGGCACGGTGACGTCGGTCGAGCACATCCCGGGCGGGTTCGTGCCGGCCTTCAACAAGGAGAGCGAGAACAACGAGCGCGTCGTCTGGCACTTCGACACCGAGCTCGGTGACATCGAGATGATCCAGATCGCCGGAGCCGTCGCCCGCCGCATCGTCCCCTACATCCCCGAGGGCACGAAGGTCGAGCAGGGCGAGCGGATCGGCCTGATCCGCTTCGGCTCCCGCGTCGACATCTACCTGCCCGAGGGCGTGGACGTCGCGGTCGAGGTGGGACAGAAGACCGTGGCAGGGGTGACTCGCATTGACCGTGATTGACCCGGAGACCCAGGGGGCTGGGTGCCCGAGGGCGACGAGGTGGACGAAGAGGAGGAGATGCCCCTCTCCCTCCGCCTGTCGATAGCGGACACCCTCACCCTCGGCAACGCCACGTGCGGCTTCATGGCGGTGTACTTCACCACCACCGGCATCCTCATCCCGCACCTCACCGACAGCCAGGAATCCGGCATGGCGCGCAACAGCGCGGCCACGGCGGTCATCCTGATGCTCTGCGCGGCGGTCTTCGACCTGTTCGACGGCCTGGTCGCGCGCAAGCTGCGCTCGTCGCCGATGGGCGCCGAGCTGGACAACCTCTCCGACCTGATCAGCTTCGGCCTGGCACCGGCGTACTTCGTCCTCGTGTACGGCATGGTCGCGAGGGACGCGCATGAGCGGGTCGCGGCGGTGGCCGCGATCGTCGTGCTGTTGGCGGTGGTGCTGCGGCTTGCCCGCTTCTCGTGCGTCACCGTGAAGGACGGCACGTTCCAGGGCATGCCCTCGCCGTTCGGTGCCCTCACGGTCGTCTCGATCGTGCTGCTCGAACTTCCGTTCGAGGCGACGCTGCTCGCGGTCGTCGGTACCGCGTGGCTGATGGTGAGCCGGGTCGAGTACCCGAAGCCGCGGGGCATCCTCGCGTTGGCGATGCTCTCCTGGATCGTGCTCAGCATGGGCCTGCTGACGGCCTGGGCCTTCGACGCCCCCGGTGGCCAGCTGCTCCTCCAGACGGGCTGCGCGCTGCAGCTGGTGATGGGCGCGGTGATCCCGCTGTTCGCCACGGCGCGCCGGATGAACACCTTCCGTGACAACCGGCGCGAGAGCCGCGAGGCGCGGGCGGCGCACATCCCGTAGCCGGACTTGTACGTTGCCCGAGGGGCCCGGACCGAATCGCGATTCGGTCCGGGCCCCTCGGCTTTCCCGCGGCACCCCTCCATGCCCTACCGGTCCGGTCGGAGCCGCTCGTACACCGTCACCCGCCGACCGCGGACCTGCTTGTCCGCCACCACGGTGAAGAACTTCTTCAGGACGGCGATCTTCGCCTTGTCCCTTTCTGCCGACACCGTGCGGGTCACCTCGGGCGTATCGGTGATCAGCACGATCCGCCGCTGCGCCAGCATCGCGGCCCTTATGCGCTCCGAACTCGCCTCCTCGCCCTTCAGCGTCCCGGACACCGCAGGACTCTCCGCCAGCGCGATGTCCTGCAGACCGGCGAAAGCCACAGGTGACACCAGTGCGGTGTCGCGGCGGGCCGCCGGGACGAAGACCACCGCGTCGCCGTCCTCCTTGAGCCGTCGTACGTCCGCTGCCACCGCCAGGACGTCGTCCACGCGACTGGCGGGGGACCGTTTGGCCAGCAGTTGCGGTCCCAGGGCGATCACGGCCACGGCAACCACGGCCGGCACCAGCCATGACGACACTCGGGGGAACCGCGGCTCGATCATCCGTGCCACCGCGCCCAGTGCCGCGCCGATCAGCAGGGCCAGGCCCAGCATGCTGAACAGGATGTAACGGTCCAGGAAGAGCGGCTTGACCAAGGAGATGCCGATCAGACCGATCTGCGGCACGGCCAGCACCGGCAGGGCGACGGCCGCCAGCGACAGTCGGCCTGTCTGTGGCCGGTCCAGCAGGGCCCCGAGAGCGCCGATGGCCAGCACGATCGCCGGGCCGATCAGCATGTGCCAGGTCAGCGGCGGGATCCAGGACACTTGCCGGGACTGGGTCGAGGTGAACAGGATCATCGGCAGGACGGCTGCCACGGCAGCCGTGACGGCCGCCGCCCAGCGGATCCATGTCCCGCGCCCGGTTCTCGCCCAGGCCAGGGTCGCCGCGTGCGCGGGCAGTATCAGCAGCGACAGCCAGTTGAGCAGCGCACACAGCAGGACCGTGCCGCCGTAAGCCGCCCAGTGCGCTTTCCGGTCGCGTCCCTGCAACGCGGTGACCAGCAGCAGTGTGGAGATGGCGGCTCCCGCCGCGACCAGTGCGTACGGGCGTCCCTCCTGAAGGTAGAACTGCACGGCCGGAAGCAGACTGAACATCAGCCCTCCTCCCAGCCCCGCCCGGCCACCACCCAGCCGACAGCCGATGACCGTCACGCACGCCGCCGCCACCGCCGTGGCCAGCACGGAGGGCAGGCGCAGTGTCGTGGTGCTGGGCCCGAAGCACTCGAAGAGCCCGTGCATCAGCAGGTAGTAGAGGCCGTGCACGGCGTCGACCTCCCCCAGCATGCGCCAGATGTCGGTGACGGGCCGACGGGCCACCTGCCAGGTCGCGGCTTCGTCCCGCCACACGCTGTGCTGCCGGGACAGCCCCCACAGGCCCAGGGCGAGGGTCCACAGCGGCGGTATCAGCCAGACGGGCAGGCGGTGCCGCAGGATTGTTATGAGGTAGCTCATGGAGTCGTTCAGGTCCTTGGGATGGCGGAGCCGGTCTCGGGCGTCCGACGAGAGGCCCGAGACCGGTCGATGACCGCGTGTGGGAAGAGCGCCCCGGCCGTCAAAGGCGAGGACCGGCTGGAATCACCGACGCACACCGGAACACCCGCGTCGGGATCACCTCAGGTGTCGGGCGTCGGGGGTCGACAGGGTGTTCGGGCCTGGCCGGAGACAGCGACCGGTGCCGCGGCAGGCGACGTTCGCCCGTGAAGGAGGGGCGTCCGGTGCGTGTTCTCGGTGTGCCGGCCGGAAGTCCGTACGGGGTGCGCTCGGGCTTTCGGCCGGTGCGGCGAAAGGGCGTGCCAGGCGTCGCGGGGCAGGTGGGACTTTGCGGACACGGCCTAGGTCCGCCAGCTGCGTGCCTGCTGCCCGGCGATCCGAGCAGCCCACAGCCCCATCACGACGGACACGGCGAGCACCACGGTGACGGCGGTCGCCATGAGGCCCCAGGGGACGTAGTAGGCCATTCCCGGCCTGGCGACCGGTCGGGCGGTCCAGGCAGCGACGACGCACCCCGCCAGGGCGGCGAGCGCGAGCGGCGCGACGATCGCCCAGGCCGCGCTGGTGCGAAAGACACGGTGTCCGCCGGTCAGCACGGTCAGCGGTGCCAGTGCCCGGCCTTGGCGCAGGAACTCGGCTTTGCCACCGAGGCCGATGGCGAGTACGAGGATCCCCGTCCCCAGCACACCGAAGAGCCGGATCCACCGGCCCTGGTCCCGGTCCGGGATGCCGTCCGTCAGCCACTCCTCCCCGGGGAAACGGACCTGGGCCCCGCGGGGATAGGCCCGGTAGGAGGCTTCCTTGAGAGTCGCGACGGCAGGGACGCCGCCATCGGCCCTCACCACCGCCAGAGTGTTGGCGCTCTGCTCGGTCAGCTCGGCCAGCTCGGCGTGGCCGGCTCGGACCACCTTCAGATAGGTGCCGCCCTCCGTGTTCCAGTGGAGCAACTGCTGCAAGCGCCGGTCGAGAGCGACATCGACGCGGGCCGGTGTGGGCGAACACGGCAGCAGAAGACTCTTCAGGGCAACACAGCCTCCGCTGATCGTGATGGGCCCCTCACCGGCGGGACGGGGCGGCGCGAGGACGACAGGCACGTTCCCTTCGGGGATGAACTCGAGATAGGCGGCGGTCTCCCCGGTGGAGACCGTCCCCCTGGGGCCGATCTCGGCCACGTTCCTGTCGGTGGCGCTGAGGACCTCCTCCATTTTGGCGTGGTAGGTCCCGAACATCGCCTGCCAGGCGAGGGCCTGCACGAAGACGATCAGGGCAACCGTCACACCAGTGACCAGACGGGCCGTGGCCGCCGGGTGGTGATTGACGCGGCGGCCCGCGATCAGCGCACCGGCCCACCCCCGCTGTCGCCCGGTCCGCTCCAGGCTTCCCCGAGCTTGGCCACGACGACCGCCACTCCGGCCGGAAGGGTGAGCACGACGAGGGCAAGGCCGATCCAGCTGATCCACGCGCGGTACTGCGTATTGTCGCCGGCGAGTTCCGGACCACGACTGGCGAGCAGGACCGCCGGCGGACAGAGGAACGCGAGGTACCGCTGCCGGCGCGACCTGCTCGCGCCGGCGGGCCGGGTCCCTTCGACCCGGCGGGCCAGCCGATCGCTGATGACGGCGAGGGCCGACGCCGTCACGATGACGACCACGGGAGACAGCAGTCCCGGCCAGCCGTGCTGACGCACGTCGGCGGATGACGTCACGTAGCCGACGAACGGGACCCGGATGTCGACGAACGCGGCCACGACGAAGAACGGAATCGACGCGAAGGACCCCCACATCACCGGTCGCACCGCCTCGCCCACGGCGATCAGGGCGCGGTCGCGCCTCAGTCCTCCCAGGGCGTCGACCAGGGCGCCTCTGCGGTCACGGCCGTCCGCCCCGGCACGGAGCGCGGTGAACAGGAGCACGAGACTCGGTACGAGCAGCAGGCCGATGACGAGGCCCTGGAACATCCATTCGGGCTTGTCGTTGTCGCGCCCCGTCCCCGGTTGCAGGCCTTCAGCCGGCACGCCTGCCTCCGGCCCGAAACCGACCACGACCTCGACCGGCGCCTCGGCGGTCATGCCCTTCGCGGGCCGGACGTAGGCGAGCCACTCCCCCGGGTCGTCCAACCCCTCCTGCCCGACCGTGCCCGAGAGTTTTCCGTAACGGTCGGCGATTCCCTCCGCGGCGCCGGCTTCCAGCAGGCCGGGAGACAGAACGGCCTCACCCGGTCCCGGCCAATGATCCACCCCGGAGGGAGCGGACCATCCGGCGTGTGCGGCGCGATGTATACGACGCTGAAACTCCGTCGCCCCTCCAGCGCGTCCGAGCCGACCAGCCACAACGTGGCCTGGGTCGACCGTGATTGCGCTGTCTGTCCGACCGGAGTCCTGGCGTCACGCCGCAGTTCCTTGCCGACATAGGAGGCGTGCACCATCGACAGCAGGCCCAGGCACAGGGCGACCGCGAAAGCTGAGAGCGCGAGGGCCACGGCCCTGGTTCCGGCCGCGTCCGAGCGTCGACCCGCATCGCGCCCTATGCGCAGTAGCTGAAGTGACAAGCCGACGCGTCCGACCCCGCTCACGCCTCCACCACCCCCCGCTCCCGGACGGGAACCAGCAGACCGGCCTCAAGGCGCAGCACCCGGTCCGCTCGTGCGGCAACCTCGACATCGTGCGTCACCAGCACCAGTCCGCACCTGCGCCGCCGGGGGAGGTCGAAGAGCAGATCGGCGATGCGAGCAGTGGCGTCAGGGTCGAGGGAGCCAGTCGGCTCATCGGCCAGGACCAGTTCGGGCGAGTTGATCAGCGCACGAGCCACAGCCGTACGCTGATGCTCGCCTCCGGAGAGTTCCTCCGTCGTCTCGGCGCGCGGAACGCGTAGCTCGTCCAGCAGTTCCTGTGCTTGGCGGTACCCGCCGGCTCGGTCGGAACGCGACAACAGCGCCGCCAGCGCCACGTTGTCCAACGGGCTGAGTTCGGGCAGCAGTTCCCCGAACTGGAAGACCGTGCCGATCGTTTCGCTGCGCAGCTTGGCGAGCTGCTTGCCCCGCAGCTTCGTCACCTCCGCACCAGCCACCCTGATGCTTCCGCCATGGGGCTTGACCAGGCCGAGGATCGACGAGAGCAGCGTGCTCTTGCCCGAACCGCTCGGACCTGTGATCGCCACTGACTCGCCGGCGCCGACACTGAGCTGCAAGTCCTTGAACAGGGCCCGGTCGCGGACCGAGTGGTTCAGATCCTGAATGTGGAGTACGGGGTCGGGCGCGGGCCCGGTGTCGGAGTTGCTCACGTGATGTGCCCTCGGGTAGCTGTTGCCGCGTCACCGTGTTACGTCGCGGTGGCGCGCAGGGCAGAGGCGGCCCCCTGTCCCGCGGATGGCGGGCTCTTCCGGTAGGCATGAAACGGCGCCCCCGTGAATCGTCCCCCGTTGCGCGAGGGAGGTCAGCCCCTCGCGATCGGTGCCGATGGTAGGCCAAAGTGATCACCAGGCAAAGGAAGTAAGCCAACACACCAACGAAACCTTCGCGTTGCGCCACAAAGACAAACCGGCCCCAAGGATCGCGACGGGCCCCTGTGCCCCTGGTGCGCGAAGCGGAGTCGAACCGATCGAGGCAGTGCGTCCATGGACGCGAACCCGTGATGCGCGACACGGCAGCTTTATCGCGTGACGCACGCCACATGATGAGAAAGACGCGTACGCATCACGCCCCAACCCGCTTCGTGAACAGAGCAGTTGCTCGACCGGTCGAGTAGCTGTGAAATGAAGTTGCTTGTTTTGAAAGGAAGTTGGCGGATCTCGGCGATTTCCCTCTTCTCGGGTGAAGCGCGCCGAGCGATGGCGTGAGCCCCGCCGGAAATACGCTTGCCTGCCGTTGGCTCTGGCATATGATCTTGCACTGGTCGCGAGGAGGACCTTCTTCTCGCTCCCATGAGGGGTCCGGCAACGGAAGCCGCTGGGCGTGACCTGCCTCGCGTGTGCCCCGCCCATGGGTGCGTCATATCCGAAGGCCGTCATCGTGATGACCACCAATCGCAGCAGCTGAGTTGCTGCGTCAAAGGGGAGAATCATGCAGATATCCAGGAGCGCCAAGAAGGCCGCGATGGCCGTTGTCATGCTCGGCGCTGTCGCGGGGGCGTCGCCGGCCTATGCCGACGCCGGCGAGGACGTCACGTCCAGGCTCAACCACCACACCAACCCGGACATCCACATCTCTTACGCCTACAGCTGGCAGTCGTCCGGCAACAAGAACGTTGCCGTACGCGACGAGAGGGCGGACGGCAACGCCGTCTACTCGGAGTTCGACCGCAAGAACACCAAGGGGCTCCGTCTCTGGAACACCAAGGGCCAGGGAGAGACCACGTACAGCGACTCCTCCACGAGCAACTACGTCGTGAAGGTCACCGCTTGCGTGCAGTACGACCTGACCCCGGACAAGTGCGGCCCGGACGACCGGCCCGGCGACGGACGCTGATTCCGCTCCCTGTGCGGACGGATGCCGCATCCGTCCGCACAGGGCGTCTGCGCCCCGGACATCGACTCACCGGCGCCTGAAGGCGTCCGTTCCCCCGGTTGCCCGCGCCCGCTGACCGGGGACGGCCCGAACGCCGCCGGTGCGTCGCGTCCGTTTCCCACGCCGCGCGTCCTCGTTCGGTGCGTTCACGATCGTGTCGAGGCCCGGATGCTTCACCGCATCCGGGCCTCGCTCGTCGCACGCGCCGGGCCCTCACCTGGTGCACTCGGGCGCCGGCACGTCGCACGGGGCACCCCGGCCGGGCAGGCCGGCCCGCTGCGCGAGCGCACGGCGCCGAGACGGTCCGGGGCGTCCGTCCGGTGCACGTTGCACAGATGCTTGTGCACGGTCCGCACCGACCGTGCGGTCGACCTCCTACGGTCCGTCCGACAGGCCCTCGGCGAGCAGCCGCAGGACTCCGGTCTCACGCGGGGTGAGGCCGGGGTCGGACGTGCCGCTGCGCGGTTTCCGTCCTCCGTGCCGGCGCAGCGCAACCGGCTACGGCGCCGATCCCGGCGGCCGTGACGAACGGGCCAGCCGGAGCCGGGAGGAACCGGGCAGGAGTCGCGCTCGGGGCCGGTCCGGCCAGAGGCGGAGCAGGGCCCGGGTCCGGCAGGATCCGGCTCAGGTCAGGAAGTCCCGGGCGATCCGCTCGGCGGTACGCTCCAGGATCGGCCCCGCCTCCGCGATGCACTTCGTCACGTCCGGCTCGAGGTCCGTCAGGGCGTACGCCCGCCGGATACCGGCCCGGCCCAGGGCCTCGGGCGGCAGCGCCAGGCGGCCGCACACCGCGACGACCTCCTTGCCGGCCGCGCGGGCCGCCGCGGCGACCCCGGCCGGCGCCTTGCCGTGCAGGGTCTGCTCGTCGAGGGAGCCCTCGCCGGTGATCACCAGCTCGGCCCGTTCCAGCGCGGGTGCGAACCCCAGCACGTCGAGCATGACCTCGATGCCGGCCCGGAACCGGGCACCGAGCAGCAGGGCGCCGTACCCGATGCCGCCCGCGGCGCCCGCCCCCGGCGCGGCGGCGTACTCGGCGGCGCGCGGCCCGACCGAGGCCTCCAGCACCTCGGCGTAGTGCGCGAGCGCCGAGTCCAGCGCCGCCACGTCGTCCGGCGAGGCGCCCTTCTGCGGGCCGTAGACCGCCGGGGCGCCCTTCGGGCCGGTCAGCGGGTTGTCGACGTCGCTGGCCAGGACGAGTTCCACGGAGGCCAGGCGCGGGTCGAGGCCGGAGAGGTCCGCGTCCGCCAGGTCCGCGAGGCCGCCGCCGCCCGGGGTGACGGGCTCGCCGTCCGCGGTCAGGAAGCGGGCGCCCAGCGCGGACAGCATGCCCGCGCCGCCGTCCGTGGTGGCGCTGCCGCCGACCCCGAACACGATCGTGCGCGCCCCCGCGTCCAGCGCGGCCCGCAGCAGCTCGCCCGAGCCGTACGTGGAGGCCGTCAGCGGGGCGAACACGCCGGCCGGCAGCCGTTGCAGTCCGCTCGCCTCGGCCATCTCCACCACGGCGGTGCCGCCGCGCAGCGCGAACGCGGCGGTGACCTCCTGCCCGAGGGGACCGGCGACCCGCACCTGCCGGCGTTCGAAACCGGCCGCGACCGCCGCGGCGACCGTGCCGTCGCCGCCGTCGGCGACCGGCAGGGCCTCGACCTCGACCTCCGGCAGGGCCCGGCGCAGTCCGGCCGTCACCCGCTCGGCGACCTCCACGGCCGTCAGCGAGCCCTTGAACTTGTCCGCGGCCACGAGCACCCTGCGGGTGCCCCGCGCTCCAGCGTCCGCCACTTCCATCCCCTTGCTCTCCGGGCCTTGCTCTCCGGGCCCACGCGCATCGGGGCCAGTCGCGCCGCTGCGACCTTAACCGGCGGACGCCCCCGCCGTCATGCCCTGTCCGGGCCGTGAACAGCCACGACGGCGCCGCCTACGGGCCGCCGCCCCGTTCCCGGCCGGTCGCGGACGGGCGGCGCGCGGGCGCGGCCGACCGCGGGATCGGGTAGACCGAAGGTATGACCGCTGTGCGCAACGAGCCCGGACTCGCCGACCGCGTCCTCGGGGGCTGGCTGGGCCGCATCGCCGGGAACATGCTGGGCAAGCCGGTCGAGCAGGGCGACCTGTGGACGCGCGAGCGCATCGACCGCTACCTGCGGCGGGCGGACGCCCTGCCGCTCACCGACTACCTGCCCGAACCGGCCCCCGGCCACGACGGGCCGCCCCTGCGCCCCGAGTGGCGCCGGTGCGTCCGCGGCCGCGTCCACGGCAGCTGCCGCGACGACGACATCGACTACGCCATTCTGGGCCTGGATCTCCTGGAGACCCACGGCTTCGGCTTCAGCACCGAGCAGGTCGGCGACCTGTGGCTGCTGCGGCTGCCGTACCTCCAGACGTTCACCGCGGAGCGCGCGGCCTACCGCAATCTCGCGAACGGGCTGAGGCCGCCGCTGACGGCGACGTACGACAACCCGTACCAGGAGTGGATCGGCGCCCTGATCCGCGCCGACATCCACGGGTGGACCAGCCCGGGTCTGCCCCGCCGCGCCGCCGCGCTGGCCCGCCGGGACGCGGTGCTGTCGCACACCGGCAACGGGGTCTACGGCGCGATGTGGGCGGCGGCGCTGGTGTCGGCCGCGTTCACCGCGCCGTCGGTGCGGCACGCCGTGGACGAGGCGCTGGCGGTGATCCCGGCGAGCAGCCGCCTGGCCCGGACCGTGCGCCGGGTCGCCTCCCTCCATGGCGCCCGCCTGAGCTGGGAGGACACGCTCGGCACGGTGGCGGCGGAGACGGCGGGCCTGGGCTGGATCCACACGGTCCCGAACGCCGCCGTCCTCACCGCCGGGCTGCTGTACGGCGACGGGGACTTCACCCGCACCATCGCCCTCACCGTGCGCGGCGGCCTGGACACCGACTCCAACGGGGCGACGGCCGGGTCCGTGGCCGGGGTGATGACCGGGGCGGCCGCGATCCCCGCGCAGTGGACGGAGCCGCTGGAGGACACCGTGCGCAGTGCCGTGTTCGGCTTCGACGGGGTGCGGATCAGCGAACTGGCGGAGCGCACCCTGCGGCTGGTGGGGGCGCACGCCCCGTGAACGGGCCGGTCCCCCGTTTCCGCGCGCGGCGTCGGCGGGCGCGGGGCTGGATACCCTTCGGGGATGACCACCACTGACTACGCCGCGTACATCGCCTCGCTGCCCCGCGTCCTGGCCGGCGCCGCCACGCTCTTCCGGGACGCGCGGGGGCGGGTGCTGCTGGTCGAGCCGAACTACCGCGCCGGGTGGGTGCTTCCGGGCGGCACGATCGAGTCCGACGACGGCGAGACCCCGCGCCGGGGCGCGCGCCGCGAGACGCTGGAGGAGATCGGCCTCGACCGCGAGCCGGGGCGGCTGCTCGCCGTGGACTGGGTGCAGGGTCAGAACCGGCCCCCGGTGGTGGCGTACGTGTACGACGGCGGGATCCTCGACGAGGAGGACCTCAAGGCGATCCGCCTCCAGGAGGAGGAGTTGCTGTCCTGGCGGCTGGTGCCGCGCGAGGAGATCGCCGACCACCTCCTGGGCGCCCTCGGCCACCGGGTGCTGGCCGCGCTGGACGTGCTGGCCGACGGCTCGGGGCCGGCGGAGCTGGAGGACGGCCGACGGGTGGCGTGACGGGCGGCTCCGCGGGGCGTCCGTCGAGCCGGCTCCGGGGGAGGCCGGGGTGCTCGGGGCTCTCAGCCCTCCACGTCACGCGGCTTGACGTCCACCGCGCGCAGCGCCTCGTCGCGGGTGGCGGTCCGCGCCTCGGTGCGGTGACCGCGCTCGATGTAGTCGCGCACCACGAGTTCGACGGCGTCCCGGGGGTTCCCCACACCGGTGAGCACCATGACCTCGACGACGAGATCGGCGTCGAGGGGGATGTCGACCTTGGCCATGCCCGGACGGTAGCACCGAACGGGGCCGCCCGACGTCCGTTCGCGGCTTCCGCGCCGGGCGACGCCGATGCCCCGGCGGCCGCTGGTGGCCGTCGGGGCATCGGGGCATCGGGGTGGAGCGGGCGCGTGGGCGCGTGGGCGCGTGGGCGGTCGGCCCGCCGTGGGGGGGGCGGTTACCCGAAGGTGACGACCAGCCGGCCGTCCGAGGCGTAGGACCAGTGCAGGGCGCCGGTGGAGGACGAGCAGCGGGAGCCGTTCGTGCCGGACCAGAACTGGTTGGTGCCGTCGGCGCTGCCGATGATCCGGTCGTTGGTGCCGCTGCCGCTGCGGCAGGAGGTGTTGCCCCGGAACACCGAGGTGCCGGCGTCGAAGTTGAAGTTGCGCTGGGCGTTGTCGATGCTGAGGTTGTCCGACACCGTCATGGAGCCGGGGTTGCTGTTGTAGGTGAAGCCGTGCTTGCCGTTGTGGTAGGCGATGCTGCGCCGGACGACGTGGTCGACCGCGATGTCCTCGCCGCCGAGCTTGTAGCCGTTGCGGTCGCCGTTGCCGGCCTGGGAGCCGTCGCTGAGGGTGCCGTTGTCGTGGGCGAGGGAGTCCTCGATGGTCACCGGGCCGATGGGGCCGGTGTCCGACTTGGTGTAGAGGTCCCAGCCGTCGTCGATGTTGTGGTGGGACACGGCGTAGCGGAAGACGTTCCCGGGACCGGTGGTGAGCTTGGCGGCGAAGCCGTCGGCGTCCTCGCCGTCGGAGTCGGCGTTGTCGTGCGACTCCGCGCTCAGGATGAGGTTGTTCGACGGCCACTGGCTGCTGGGGGTGCTGGACAGCATCCGGGAGAGCTGCAGGCCGGTGTCGCGGTTGAAGCGGGTCACCGTGCGCTCGATGATGTTGTTGCTGCCGCCGACGAAGATGCCGTTGTCCCCGGCGCGTTCGACGACGATCCCCTTGATGTGCCAGTACGACCCGTTGACGGCGAGGCCGCGGTTGGCGGGGTCCTCGGTCTGGGCGGAGAAGTTCAGGACGGGCGTCTCACCGGGGTAGGCGAGGAGTTCGGTGCGGTCGGCGGCGGTGCCGTTGCTGCCCGCCGGGATGGTGACCGTCTGGGCGTGGCGGTACGTCCCGCCGCGCAGGTAGATGGTGCCGCCGGGGGTGATGCGGCTGATCGCCGAGGTGAGCGTGGTGGGCGCCGTCTGGGTGCCGGCGGCACCGTCGGTGCCGTCGGGCGCCACGTAGAGGGCGGTCGCCGGGGGCGGCGGGGTGGTGGTGCCGCCGGTCTCGGCGTCGAGGTGGTCGATGTTGGGCAGTCCGGCGGCCGTGGTGGGGCTGAGCCGGATGATGTTGCTGCCCGACGTCACCGGCACCGACAGCGTCTTCGTCGTCCAGGCGCCCCAGGTGCCGGTGCTCTCGAAGGAGACCGCGGTGGCCGACGAGCCGTTCACCGTGAGGGTCGCGGGCCGGGCGGCGGTGGTCCCGTTGGCGAAGCGGACGCCCAGGGTCGCCGTGCCGGCGGCGGAGGCGTTCACGGTGAACTGCGCCGACGCGCCGACCGCGTTGGTGGCGTTGCAGAATCCGCTGCCGGAGTAGCCGGCCCAGTCGGAGTCGATGGTGCCGGTGCAGACCGCGGGCGAGGACTCCGCCTCGTAGCGGGTGGACGCTGCCTGCGCCGTGTTGCCGGACAACGCGACGAGTGTGCCGGCCAGCAGGCCGACGCACGCGATGACGGGGCTCCGTTGCATCGTTCTCTCTCCAGGTGGTTGCGGCTCTACCGACGAGGGTTCGCCGGCCCCTTTGCCCTGCGGCGGGCCCGGTGCGACCGTACGGCTGGTTCGACGAGGTGAACACGGCGGACGACCGGGCTCGGCACGCAGAGGGCGAAAGCGCTTGCCCCTGGAAGGTAAGCGCTTGCCATGAGCGCGTCAACGGTTGTGGATGTGATGGTCGTTCAGATTCATGAACGACCTTGCTCGGAACCTATCGGAACCTAGAAAAGCCCCGCGGCGCTCCTCCCGCTCTCGAAGTCCAGCAGCCGCCGCTTGCGTTCCAGGCCGCCGCCGTAACCGGTGAGGCTGCCGTTCGCGCCGACGACACGGTGGCAGGGCACGATGATGCCGACCGGGTTGCGGCCGTTGGCCAGCCCCACGGCGCGGGAGGCGGTCGGGTTGCCGAGGGCCTCGGCGAGCTCACCGTAGGTGCGGGTCTCGCCGTAGGGGATCTGCCGCAGGGCCTCCCAGACCGTGCGCTGGAACGGGGTGCCGTGCAACCGGAGCGGGAGCGCGAACTCCTTGAGCTCTCCCGCGAAATAGGCCTCCAGTTGCTCCTCGGCAGCGCCGAAGAGGGTGTCGTCGCGAGAACCGAAGCTCTCCTCGACCGGGCGGTGACGCTGTTCGGTCATGTAGAGGCCGCACAGGACGCCGTCGTCGGCGACGAGCGTGAGGGGTCCGTACGGACTGTCGATGACGGTGTGCCGCTTCAAGGTGCGTCCCTTCGTGAACGTGCTCAGGCCGGCAGGTGGTTGATCGGGTGGCTGCCGGTCGCCCACAGGTACTGGACGGCGTACGCCCGCCAGGGGCGCCACGCCGCCGCGCGGGCGGTCAGCGCCGCCGGGGTGGACGGTAGTCCCAACTCCTCGGCCGCGCGCCGGATTCCGAGGTCGGTGGGGAGGAAGGCGTCGGGGTCGCCGAGCGCGCGCATCGCGATGACGTCGACCGTCCAGGGACCGAAACCGGGCAGCGCCAGCAGTCGGGCACGGGCCTGCTCCCAGTCGGACTCCACGCCCAGGCGCAGCCCGCCGTCCGCGAGTTGGGCGATGAGGGTGGTGAACGTCGTACGGCGGGTGCGGGGCATCGCCAGGGACGCGGGGTCGAGGGCGGCGAGCGCCTCGGGCGTCGGGAAGAGGTGGGTGAGGCCGCCCTCCGGATCGTCGACGGCGTCCCCGTGAGCGGCGACCAGACGGGCCGCGTGGGTGCGGGCCGCCGCCGTGGACACCTGCTGGCCGAGGACCGCGCGCACGGCGAACTCCGCCTCGTCCACGGTGCGCGGGACGCGGCGGCCCGGCGCCTTGTCCACCAGCGGGGCGAGCAGCGGGTCGGTCCGCAACCGGTCGTCGACGGCCACGGGGTCGGCGTCCAGGTCGAGCATCCGCCGGCAGCGGCTGATGGCGACGGTGAGGTCCCGCAGGTCGGCGAGGGTGAGCCGGCAGGCGATGTGGTCGGGGCGCGGGGCGAGCCCCACGATCCCGTACCCGTACGGCAGCCGCAGTGTGCGCCGGTACGCCCCGTCCCGCCACTCCTCGACGCCCGGCACGGCGGTCGCCGCGAGGTGCCCGAAGAGGTTGTCGGGGTTGAGGGGGGCGCGGAACGGCAGGCGGAGCTGGAGGGTGACGGGGGCGGCGGGTGGCGCGGTCGTCCCGGCGGGCGGCGTGCCCGGCGTCGGCCCGGTCCGGGGCGGCGGGAGCGGGGACGTGCGGGGGTGGGGTGCCGCCGCGGCGGCGTCGTCGCGCTTCGGGACGCGGGCGCGCAGCTCGGTCGGGGAGAGGGCGAAGACCTCGCGCACGGTGTCGTTGAACGCGCGCACGGAGGCGAAGCCCGCCGCGAACGCCACGTCGGCCATGGTCAGTTCGGTGGACTCGACGAGCAGCCGGGCGGTCTGGGCCCGCTGGGCGCGGGCCAGCGCGAGGGGGCCCGCGCCGAGTTCCGCGAGGAGCTGGCGCTCGACCTGGCGGGTGCTGTAGCCGAGACGGCCGGCGAGGCCGGGCACGCCCTCGCGGTCGACCACGCCGTCGGCGATCAGGCGCATGGCGCGGGCCACCAGGTCGGCGCGCCGGTTCCACTCCGGGGAGCCGGGGCTGGTGTCGGGCCGGCAGCGCTTGCAGGCCCGGAACCCGGCCTGCTGGCAGGCGGCGGCGCTCGCGTGGAACACCATGTTCTCCGGTTTCGGCGCCATCACCGGGCAGCTCGGCCGGCAGTAGATGCCGGTGGTCAGGACCGCGGTGAAGAACCAGCCGTCGAACCGCGCGTCCTTGGACCGCACGGCGCGCACACAGCGCTCCCGGTCGGTGTACATCCCGTTCAGCATGCGTCCAGCATCGGGCACCGGACCCCTCGCACGCTGGCGGGAATCCGACATCAGCCTCGCGTGGGCTGCGCCCCGCCGGTCACCCCGCCGGTCCCCCGCCGCTCACTCCTGCCAGGCGCGCTCCCGCAGCAGCCGCAGCCCGTTGAGCCCGACCAGCACGGTCGACCCCTCGTGACCGGCCACACCGAGCGGCAGCGGGAGGTGGCCGACGAGGTCCCACAGGACGAGGCCGGTGATGAACGTGCCGGCGATCACCAGGTTCTGCAGCACCAGCCGGCGCGCGGTCCGCGAGAGCCGTACGACCGCCGGTACGGCCGTGAGGTCGTCGCGGACCACGACGGCGTCGGCCGTCTCCAGCGCGAGGTCGGAGCCCGCCCGGCCCATCGCGAGGCCCGAGTGGGCGGCGGCGAGCGCGGGCGCGTCGTTGACCCCGTCGCCGACGAACAGCACCTTGCGTCCGGCGAGTCGGAGGTCGCGGACGGCGTTCACCTTGTCCTCGGGAGGAGGTCCGCCCGGACGTCCGTGATGCCGGTGGCCTCGGCGACCCGGGCGGCGGCGGGTGCGTTGTCGCCGGTGAGGAGCACCGGGGTGGTGCCGGTGAGGGCGGCGAGGGCGGCGGTGGCGGCCGGGGCGGCGGGGCGGAGGCGGTCGGTGAGGACGAGGGTGCCGACGGGGGTGGCGTCGCGGCTGACGAGGACGGTGGTGCCGGCCGAGGGGCGGGAGCGGTGGGGGTGGGAGTCGAGGGGGAGCGGGCACGGGCCGGATCGTGCGTGTCGTCGGCGTCGGCGTCGGTGCCGGCCGGCAGGCCGGCGTCCCCGGCCCTGCCCACCTCCACCACGCGCCCCTCCACCACCGCGGTGACCCCGCGTCCGGGGGTCGCCACGAATTCCCGCGCCGGGGCGATCCGCAGCCCGCGGGCGCGGGCCGCTCCCACGACCGCCCGCGCCAGCGGGTGTTCGCTGGGGTGCTCGGCGGCCGCGGCCAGGGCGAGGAGGGCGTCGGCGTCGAGGCCGGAGTCCGGCAGCGGGCGCACGTCGGTGACCTCGGGCGCGCCCTCGGTGAGGGTGCCCGTCTTGTCGAGGGCGGCGGTGTCGATCTCGCCGAGGCGCTCCATGGCGACGGCGGACTTGACCAGGACGCCGTGCCGGCCGGCGGTGGCGATGGCGGACAGCAGCGGCGGCATGGTGGCGAGGACGACCGCGCACGGCGACGCGACGATCATGAAGGTCATCGCGCGGAGCAGGGCGTCCGTGAGGTCCGCGCCGAAGGCGAGCGGCAGGGCGAAGACGGTGAGGGTGGCGGCCACCACGGCGACGGCGTAGCGCTGCTCGATCCTCTCGATGAACAGCTGGGTCGGCGCCTTGGTGCGGGAGGCCTCCTCGACGAGGGTGACGATGCGGGCGACGACGGAGTCGGCGGGGTCGCGTTCGACGCGGACGCGGAGGGCGCCGGTGCCGTTGAGGGTGCCGGCGAAGACGTCGTCGCCGGGACGCTTGACCACCGGCAGCGGTTCGCCGGTGACCGTCGCCTGGTCGGCCTCGCTGACCCCGTCGACGACGCGGCCGTCGCCGCCGATGCGTTCGCCGGGGCGGACCAGCAGCAGGTCGCCGACGCGGAGTTCGGCGGCCGGGACGGTCTCCTCCCCGTCGTCGGTGAGGCGGGTGGCGGTGTCCGGGGCCAGGTCGAGGAGGCCGCGGACGGAGTCGGCGGTGCGGGCGGTGGCCAGCGCCTCCAGGGCGCCGGAGGTGGCGAAGATGACGATCAGCAGGGCTCCGTCGAGGACCTGTCCGATCGCGGCCGCGCCGAGCGCGGCGACGATCATCAGCAGGTCGACGTCGAGGGTCTTCTCGCGCAGGGCCCGCAGTCCCTCGAGGGCCGGTTCCCAGCCGCCCGTCGCGTAGGCGACCGCGTACAGGGTGCCGTACGCCCACGGCGGTGCGCCGCCGACGTCGCACCCCAGGCCGACGAGGAAGGCGACCGTGGCCGCGAGGGCCCAGCGGGCCTCCGGGAGGGCGAGGAGGCGGGTGCGGCGGCGGGGCGCCGCCGGACGCGTGGCGGTGGCGGGAGAGGCGAGGGTCGTGGACACCCGCCTCACCATACAGGAACACATGAAGACTCGTTCATTCGTTCATGACGCGTGGGTAAGATACCCGCATGGGTCATGGAGCCGTCACCACCACAGCCACCGAGCGCGTGCGCCTGGACGCGGACAACGTGGCGAAGGTGGCCACCACCCTCCAGGCCCTCTCCACCCCCTCCCGGCTGCTGATCCTCGCGCGCCTGCGTGAAGGTCCCCTCCCGGCCACGGAGCTGGCCGCCGCGGTGGGCATGGAGCAGTCCGCGTGCTCGCACCAGCTGCGGCTGCTGCGCAACCTGGGCCTCGTGGTCGGCGAGCGGCGCGGCCGTTCGGTCGTCTACGCGCTGCACGACCACCACGTCGCCGAACTCCTCGACCAGGCCGTCTACCACGTGGAGCACCTGCGCCTGGGCATCAGCGACACCTCCGGGTGACCTGACCCCCGTCCCGCCACCGGCCCTTGGGCCCCCTCCCCCGTCAGCCGGTCCTCGCCGCCCGTCAGGACGCCAGGGCCCGGATCACGAGCACCCGGATCACGAGCACGTCGATCGCCATCACCACCGCCGACCACACGGGCTCGTACGGCAGGAAGAGGAACTGGGCGACGAGGCCGAGCGAGGCGAGGAGGACGCCCGGGACGCGGGCCCGGGAGGAGCCCCGGAGGAGGCTCGCGCCGGTGACGGCGGCCAGGACCCCCAGGACGAGGTGGATCCAGCCCCAGCCGGTGAGGCCGAGTCCGTAGACGTACGAGCCGACGTCGGCGTAGACGTCGTCCCCGGCGATCGCGGCGACGCCCTGGAGGAGGGCGAGGAATCCGCCGCACAGCATCAGGGTGCCCGCGAGGGTCACCCCGCCGCCGGTGGTGGTGACGGGGGTGCCGGGCCGGTCGGTGGTCCCGCCACCGGGCCCGTCGGGCGGGCGGGGTCCGCCGCGTGGCACGGACCAGGCGGTGCCGATCTCACCCGGCGGGCCGCCCCGGGGGCGGGCCTCCGGCGGTAGCTCGCGCTCCGCCCGCTCGCGCCCGGCCCGCTCACGGCCCGCGCCGCCCGGGCCCGCCTTGCCGCCCGAATCGCCCGCGCCGCTCGTGCCACCCGTGCCGCCCGTACCCCCCTCACCGCCCGCGGCGCTCGAACCACCCTTGCCGGCCGAGCGGCCCGTGTCTCCCGGTGGGGTGCCGCCGTCCGCCATGGCGCCCTCCCTCGTCCGCGGACGCGGTCCGCCGGCGCGGTCCGCCGATGCGGGTCCGCCGGTTGCCAGGACACCGCGGGTCCGCGGCGAGGGCGAGCGCGGCGGGGCCGTCCGGGTGAACGGACCCGCCGCCCTCCTCACATGTTGATCATGTGTCCGGCCAGGCCGTGCACCGCCTCCTTGACGGCCTCGCTCAGGGTGGGGTGGGCGTGGACGTTGCGGGCGACCTCGTGGACGGTGAGGTCCCACTGCTGGGCCAGGGTCAGCTCGGGCAGCAGTTCGGTGACGTCGGGGCCGATGAGGTGGCCGCCGAGCAGCTCGCCGTACTTGGCGTCGCTGATCAGTTTCACGAAGCCGGTGGTGTCGCCGAGTCCGTGCGACTTGCCGTTGGCGGTGAAGGGGAACTTGGCGACCTTGACGTCGTACCCGAGGTCACGGGCCTGGGCCTCGGTGTGGCCGAAGCTGGCGATCTGGGGCTGACAGAAGGTGGCGCGGGGGATCATCGCGTAGTCGAGTTCCATGGTCTCCGCGCCGGCGATCGTCTCGGCGGCGACGACGCCCATCGCCTCGGCCGCGTGCGCGAGCATCAGCTTGGCGGTGACGTCACCGATGGCGTAGATGTGCGGGACCGAGGTGCGGCAGCGGCCGTCCACGTCGACGGCGCCGCGTTCGGTGACCGTCACGCCGGTGTTCTCCAGGCCGTAACCGGTCACGTTGGGGGCGAAGCCGATGGCCTGGAGGACCTTGTCGGCCTCCAGGACCTGCCGGCCGCCGTCCTTGCCGGTGACGGTGACCCGGACCTGCGGACCGGACTCGTCGATCGCGTCGACGCGCGTCGAGGTGAGCACGTCGATGCCCAGCCGGCGGTACTGCTTCGCCAGTTCGGCGGAGACCTCGGCGTCCTCCAGCGGCGCCATCCGGTCCAGGAACTCGACGATCGTGACCTTCACCCCGTAGTGGTGCAGGACGTAGGCGAACTCGATGCCGATCGCGCCGGCTCCCGCGATGACGATCGACCCCGGCAGGTCCTCGGCGAGGATCTGCTCCTCGTACGTCACCACCCGGGAGCTGCGCTTGGTGCCGGGCAGCAGCTTCGGGGTGGCGCCGGTGGCGATGATGCAGTGCGTGAACCCGATGGTGCGGGTCTCGCCGTCGTAACCCGCCACCTGGAGCGTGTGCGGGTCGAGGAAGGTGCCGCGGCCGTCGTACTCGGTGATCTTGTTCTTCTTCATGAGGAAGTGGACGCCCTTGACGCGCCCGTCGGCGACCTTGCGGCTGCGGCGGTAGGCCTCGCCGTAGTCGAAGGAGACCTCTCCGTCGACCTTGATCCCGAACGTCTTCGCCTCACGGGTGAAGATGTGCGCGAGTTCGGCGTTGCGCAGGAGGGCCTTGGTCGGGATGCAGCCCACGTTCAGGCAGACGCCGCCCCAGTACTTCTCCTCCACGACGGCGACGCGTTTGCCCAGCTGGGCGGCGCGCACCGCGGCGACGTAGCCGCCGGGCCCGGCGCCGAGTACGACGACGTCGAAGTGCTCGTCCTGCTCCACCATGGGACGTTCCTCTTCCTTGCTCGGCATGACCCTTTCCGTGAGGGATTGTTCCGCTCCCCCGCGCCCGCCGCCACAGAGATCGTCTCGGTGTGTCCGGGATCGCTGTCGGATCGCTGTCGGATCGCTGTCGGATCACTGCGGGATCACTGCGGGATCACTGCGGGGCCGCCACGGGGAGGGCCCGTCGGCGACGGCTGCCGGCGGGCCCTGTCCGCGGTGGGTGCGGGTCCGGCGCCTACTCCGTCGCCGTCGGCCGGCGCGAGGCCGCCGTGGCGTCCCGGACGCGGCCCAGCGGACGCAGCCGGTAGGTGTACGCGTAGTCGCGGTCGGCGAGCAGCTTGTACTCGTCGTGGGTGTGCGCGCCCCAGCTGTTGTCACCGCCGACGCCCATCTGCCGGTGGCCCAGCCGCAGGACGACCTCGGGGCGCGGGGTGAGCTGGTGGTCGTGGCGGGCGCCGACCGACAGGTCCTCGGGCGTGAAGTGGGAGGCGTTGACCTCCAGCAGGGGTTCGCCGGTGGCCAGCAGGCCGGCGCCGTGGCGGTCGGTGAGGGCGATCCAGCGCACGTCGGTCCGGTTGCCGTTCTCCTGCGGCCGGATGTACGGCGTCCACTGGCCGGTCACCGTCCCGGAGTACAGGCCCACGTCGGTGCCGTCGTTGCGGTCCCAGTGGTTCTCCTCGGGGCCGCGGCCGTAGTAGTGCACGTGCTCCAGGCGGGCCGGCAGGAACAGGATGCTCCCGACCTCCGGGATGTACGGCAGGTCCGCGGCGCCCGGGCGCAGGGTGTGGTCGACCTTGATCTCGGCGTTCCCGAACACGGTGTAGGTGGTGGTGTACGTCGACGGGGTCGTGGTCGGCAGGGTGCCGGTGACCTCGATCTGCACGGCCCGGTCGCGCAGGGCCCGCACGCCGACCCCGGTGACCGTGCGGAGGGTGCCCGCGTCGCGCCAGGTGCGGTTGCGGATGTGCTGGCCGTTCCCCAGGTCGTTGTCGGTGGGCGCCCGCCAGAAGTTGGGCGCGGGACCCGAGGTGAGAAGGGGACGCCGCCCGCCTCGTAGGAGGTGATGACGCCGGTGCGCTTGTCGACGGTGACGGAGAAGTCCCGGCCGGTGACGGTGACCGTCGTGTCGCCCGCCTCGTGGGTGAGGGCGGGCACGTTCCGCAGGGGTACGGGGGTGACGGCCGGACTGCCCGCGTCCAGGGGGAGTTGCTGCCGCGCCACCTCGAATCCGGCCTCGGCCCAGGGGGTGGACTCCCGGAGCGTGAAGGACAGTTCGAGGAAGTGCTCGCTGCCGGGCGCCGGGGCGGTGGGCAGCTTCAGGGGGACGGTGACGTCCTTGCGGGTCAGCGGCGGGACGTCGAGCTGACCACGCGTCAGTCTGCCCTTCCGGGTGACCTTGCCGTCGGTGACGAGCGCCCAGCTGCCGTCGAAGGCACGGAGGTTGGTGAAGAGGTGCTCGTTGGTCAGCGTGACCGCGCCGGGGACGCCGCCGGGTGTCGGCGCGACCTGGACGGCCTGGTGGACGCGCTTGACCTCGGCGGCCTTGCCGGTGTGGCCGCGGTCGGCGGTGACGATGCCGTCGGCGACGAAGGCCCCGTCGTTGGGCAGGTCGCCCCAGTCGCCGCCGTAGGCGAGGAAGGTCTTCTCGCGCGGCTGCTCCTCCTCGACGGCGACGGTCGCCGCGTCGAACCAGAACCGCACGCCGTCGTCGTCGGGACCCCGGTCGTCGTCGGCGAGCTCGGCCGCGGTCAGCGCGCGGGCGTGGACACGGGCGCGGCGGATGCTGCCGCTGAACTCGCGGGTGTGGTTGTCGGTGTCGTTGCCGAGGGCGAGGGGCGCGGTGTTGACGTCCGGGCGGCGGGTGGTGGCACGGGTGGCCCGTACCACGCCGTCGACGTACAGGGTGAGGGTGCCGGCGTCCGCGTCGAAGACGCCCGCGACGTGGTGTTCGCGGCCGGTCCAGTCCTCGGGGACGGTCCAGTCGGCGGTGATCCACCGGCCGCCGCCGTGGATGAAGAACTCCAGGGTCCGGTCGTTCTGCTTCAGGGCGTACTGGGTGTCGCCCTTGGCGATGATCGGCTGGTGGTAACCGGTGAAGCGGGGGTGACCCAGGCCTCCAGGGTGAGGGAGCCGGTGAGGTCGAGGCCGGGGTCGCGGGCGAAGACGGTGGCTCCGGAGACACCCCGGGCGCGGTCGAAGGTGCCGCCGGCCGCCATGAGTTCACCGCGGAGCCGGGCGGGACCGCTCTCGGTGAACAACGTGCGGGCCGGTGTGGGCCAGTTGAGGGACTGGTCGGCGAAGTCCCAGATCCAGCCGCCCTGGAGGACGTCGTGGCGGCGGACGAGGTCCCAGTACTTCTTGAAGTTCCCGGTGGAGTTCCCCATCGAGTGGCTGTACTCGATCATGACGTACGGCCGGGTGTCGGTGGTGTCCTTCGCGCGCTGTTCGACGCGTTGGGGGCTGTCGTACATCTCGGAGCGGATGTCGCTGACGCCGGGGCGGTCGTCGCCCTCGTACTGGATGACGCGGGTGGGGTCGTAGGAGCGGATCCAGTCGTGCATGGCGGTGAAGGTGCTGCCGCCGCCGGCCTCGTTGCCGAGGGACCAGATGACGACCGAGGCGTGGTTCTTGTCGCGGTGGACCATGTTCTGGGCACGGGCCACGCAGGCGGCCGTCCAGTCGGGGTGGTCCCGGGGTACTCGGCGCGGATGCCGTGGGTCTCCAGGTTGGTCTCGTCGACGAGGTAGAGGCCGTACTCGTCGGCGAGTTCGTACCACTGCGGGTTGTTGGGGTAGTGCGAGGTGCGGACGGAGTTCATGTTCAGCCGCTTGATGATCCTGATGTCCTCGACCATGTCGGCGCGGGTGAGGGCGGTGCCGCGGGCGGGGTGCATCTCGTGCCGGTTGGTGCCGCGGAAGGAGACGGGCCGGCCGTTGATGCGCATCAGCCCGTCCTCGATGACGAACTCGCGCAGGCCGACCCGGTGGGAGAGGGTCTCGATCACCTTTCCGGCGGGGTCGCGCAGGCGCAGGACGGCGGTGTGGAGGTAGGGGTCCTCGGCGGACCAGAGGCGGGGCGAGGGGACGGCTCTCGCCGCCCGTACGGTCGTCTCGCCACCGGAGTCGAGGTCGACGGTCTGCCGCAGCGGCCGGGACCAGACGGGGTGCCCGTCGGCGTCGTACAGCATGGTGTCGACGGTGTACCGCCCGCCGGACCCGCCGGCGTAGTCCCGCACGCTCGCCGTCACCGCCAGCTCCGCGGTGGTGTGGTCGGCGCCGAGCGGGGTGTCCAGCTTGAAGTCGCGCAGGTGGACGGCCGGGGTGGAGAAGAGGTGGACCGAGCGGAAGATGCCGCTCAGCCGGATCATGTCCTGGTCCTCCAGCCAGTCGCCGTCGGAGTAGCGGTACACCTCGACGGCGATCTGGTTGGTGCCGGGCTTCAGGTGGTCGGTGATGTCGTACTCGGCGGGCGTGCAGGAGTCCTCGTGGTAGCCGACGAGACGGCCGTTGATCCACACGTAGTGCGCGGACTTGACCCCTTCGAAGTGCAGGAACGTCCGTCGCCCGGCCCAGTTCGCCGGCACGGTGAAGGTGCGCCGGTACTGGCCGACGGGGTTGTGGCGGGTGGGCGCGGCGGGCGGCTGCGGGTTCTCGCCGTGGCCGTTGGGCCCCCAGTACGGGTAGGTGATGTTGAGGTAGATCGGGCGGTCGTACCCGTGCAGTTGCCAGACCGACGGGACGGGGACGGTGTCCCAGGCGCTGTCGTCCAGGTCGGTGCGGTGGAAGTCGGGGTCGCGGTCGTCGGGGCGGTCGGCGTACGCGAACTTCCAGGTCCCGTCCAGGCCGATCCGGTAGGGGGAGCGGGTGCGGTCGGCGGCGAGGGCCTGGGCGAGGTCCGCGTACGGCATGAGGGTGGTGTGGGGCGGTTCGGTGCCGAGCCGGAAGACGTCGATCCGGCCGTTCCACTCCGGGGCCGCCTCCGGGGCCGCCTCCGCGGCGGCGGCGCGGCGGTCGGCGGCGGGGGCGGAGAGGGCGAGCGCGCCGAGGACGGCGGCCGATCCCTCGAGGAGACGACGACGGCTGACGACCACCCGCGGGGGGCGGTCCGGCCGGTCCATGGACGACACGTGCGGGTGCGGCATGACCACGACCTTCCTCGGGGCGAACCGTGCGGCTGCACGGGACGGAGGGTGTGTCAGATCTTGTCCGTCGATGTTGACAAACCGAACAGAGACGCGCCGATATTGGCTCAATATCAACTCAACTCGGCGCAACCCGACTTGACGGGGATCACCGTGGGTGACCGGCGGTCGGTGGACGTCCCGTACGTACCGCTCTCCGGTCACCGCCCGCTTGACGTACGCGGCCGTCACGGCTCCCGGGACCGCCGTGGACGACGGCGATGTCCCGCGGGGCCTCGTGGGTGCTGTACGGCTATTTCTTCCCCTTGCTGCGAGGTCGGACCGGTCTCACCAAGGCACTGTGGATGTGCGGCGTCATGGTCGTCCCCGCCGTTCTCCAGACCGTCGCCTCACGTGATCCCGCCCATTGGGGATCGTGGACCGACACCCTGCTGTACGCGTTCCAGGCCCTCGCGTTCACCATGACACTCGGACTCCGAGCCGACGCCTCGGTACTCGGGGAGAACCGCATGAGGCCTGCTCGCCTGGTCGACATCCACAATCTGGGTTTCATCACGGCCTGGTGGTCCTCCGTGGCCGTCGCTCTGGCCACCGGCGTCGGGGCGATGATCGTCGCCGGCGTACAGCCGTTCCTGCTGGACGTGTTCCCTCACGCACCGCACGCCCCCATCCCCTCCGCGACCACACCCCCGCACCTGCGATGACAGCGGTACGGCGCCGGGGATGCGGGACCTCCGCGGTCTCGTCGACTCACCCGTAGCGCCACCGCCCACCGCCGTCGGGCGGAGGGGCCGTGTCAGCGGAGGGGCCGTGTCAGGTGGGGCACGGGGCCGCGCCCTCCCTCCGCGCGGGGATCCCCGCCCGCACGCGGGCCAGGAGGGCGGCCGGGTCCGGGTCGGCCTGGAGGGACCGCAGCGTCAAGGTCCACCACTGCTCCAGCCGCTCCCTCCAGCCCCGCCCGCCCGGCATCTCGTCGATCAGGGTGCAGAACCCGAAGAACGCGCTGACGAGCGCCGCGGCCGCGGCCGACGGCTCGACCCTTCCGCGAGCTCGCCCCTCGCGCGGGCCTGGGCCAGGAGCCGGGTGGCGGCCACCGACCAGGCGTCGAACGGCGTGGGCACGGCGGACTCGATGGCGCGGCGCTCCGCCCACAGGCGGGCACCGGCACGCGCCACGACGTCCTCGCTGAGGGACTGCGCGACACGGAGGCTGAGGCCGACCAGTTTCTCCAGCGGGGGAACACCGCTCGCGGTGTAGGCGGCGGCGAGCTGGGGCCAGGTGGCGAACTGCTCGCGGACCACGGCCAACGCCAGTTTCTCCTTGCTGGAGTAATGGAAGTAGATCGCTCCACTGGTCCTTCCGGAGTGATCGCTTATGCCGTTGACGCTTGTTCCCGCATAGCCCCGTTCGACGAACATGTGTGCCGCTGATTCCAGCAGCACTTTGCGGGTTTCCCGCGCCCTTTCCTGCACTTCTGTTCCACCTTCGCTCAAACGTGCCAACGCCACGACAGGAAAGTTCAAGCACCCCGGAGGCAGGGTCGCAGCGCGCGAAGATCTTATTATTCATGGGCCGTGTGCGCCGCACGGGTGACTGCGCGCAACGCACCTCCCTGCCGGGCGGATTCGTCGCCGACGGACGCGGGAAGCGCGCCGACCGGTATCACGCCGGCTCCCGAATGGCCTTTCACCAGGACTCTTGACGCCATTGCGGGCAATCCGGCCTCTCCCTCTCCCCCGCATCCAGGGCTCCACCGGATTCGGCCGGGGCATTCACATGCACTCGAATCGGTGATTGTGGAAATCACAGAAGCGAAATTAACGTAATGACCACGATGTTTTCGGCGCGGTCGGAATCACCGCATCGCGCCCGCCACGAGGCACCCACGGAGCGCTCAGCCACGGCCACGCGGCCACGAGCGGCCGTGCGGCATCACCCGTCTCCACTCATGCCCGCGAGTGGACCACCCCTGTCCCGGCACCCGCCTGCACCCGTGCACCGAACCGGCCGGCGCAGCCTCCCAGAACGGCACCCACATGACAGCTCACCGCATCCTCTCCTGGTCCCCTCCGCCATCGTCTTCGACTGCGACGGAACCCTGATGGACACGGAACGGCATTGGCAGGAAGCCCGGAACGCCACCTTCCGGGCGTTCAGCCTCACCCCGCCGACCGGGTTCGCCGACCGCGCCAAGGGCATGCACTACACCGAATGCGGCGCCCTCATGGCCCGGGAAACCGGGAAACCGGACCTCGTGGAGGACCTGACCGGTACGCTCCTCGACATCTTCAGCGCCCTGGTCGACCAGGATCCCGCCACCATGCCGGGGCCGCCGCGCTGGTCCGGCTGGCCGCTCGCCACCTCCCCCTCGCGGTGGCCAGCAACTGCCCCGGGAAGTGGTGGAATCGTGCCTCGACCGGGCCGGTCTCCTCGGTTGCTTCGCTCACGTCGTGGTCGCCGAGGGGGACGTACGGCCGAAGCCGGAACCCGACGTGTACCGGGTGGCCGCGCGGCTGTGCGCCGTACCTCCCGGGGAAGCCCTGGCCGTGGAGGACTCGCTCACCGGCGTGGAGTCGGCCCGCCGGGCGGGCCTTCGCGTCCTCGGCGTCGGAGCGTGCCCGCCGGGCCTGGAGGCGGAGAAGGCCGATCTGTGGGTCGCGAGCCTGGCCGACGGCGAGCTGCTGGCGTGGGCCCGGACCCGGATCGGCGAGTAGGACGCACCGGGGCTCCCCACCCGGGCCGGACCTGTCCGGGTCCGCGAATCGCGGTTCCGTCAGCGCAGCTGCGCGGCGAACGCCTCGTACGCCCGCTCGTCGAGGAGCACGAAACGAATCTCCTCGACCGACGTCCGTGCCGCCCGCACCGTCTCCACCGCGATCCGCGCCGCGTCCTGCACGGGCCACCCGTAGATGCCGGCGGAGACCGCCGGGAAGGCGACCGTACGCGCGCCCAGTTCGTCCGCCACCCGCAACGACTCCCGGTAGCACGAAGCCAGCAGCTCCGAGCGGTCCTCCTCGGCGCTGTGGCGGGGGCCGACCGTGTGGATCACCCAGCGGGCGGGAAGCCGGCCGGCGGTGGTGGCGACGGCCCGGCCGGTGGGCAGTCCCTTGCCCAGATGTCCGGCGCGGAGCTTGCGGCACTCCTCCAGGACGGCGGGCCCGCCGCGGCGGTGGATGGCGCCGTCGACCCCGCCGCCGCCGAGCAGCGAGGAGTTGGCGGCGTTGACGACGGCGTCCACGGACTCCGTGGTGATGTCGCCCCGGACGAAGGTGACAGCGGTCATGGCGGCTCGGCCTCTCTCCGCGAAGGCGGGGTCTGCGCTGCGGTGACGACGGTGCCGTGACAGCGGTGCCGTGACAACAGTGCTACGGCTGCTGCCGCAGCCTGCGCCAGACCGCCTTGGCCGCGTTGTGACCCGACATGCCGTGGACACCGGGGCCGGGCGGGGTCGCCGAGGAGCAGATGAAGACGGCCGGGTGCGGGGTGGAGTACGGGACAGGGAGAGTCTGGGGCGCAGCAGGAGCTGGAGGCCGGACGCCGCGCCGGTGCCGATGTCGCCGCCGACGTAGTTGGCGTTGCGGGCGGCGAGCTCGGCGGGGCCGGCGATCGCGCGGGCCAGGACGCGGTCGCGGAATCCCGGTGCGAAGCGCTCCAGCTGGCGTTCCATCGTGTCGGTGAGGTCGCCGGTCCAGCCGTTGGGCACATGGGCGTAGGCCCAGAAGACCTGCTTGCCGGCCGGGGCCCGGGTGGGGTCCACGACACCGGGCTGCACCGTGATCATGAAGGGTTTCCGCGGGGGCGGCCCTCCCGGGAGGCGGCGCGCAGGGCGGCGCCGATCTCCGCGCTGTCCGCGCCGATCTGGACCGTGGTGGCGCGGTGGGCCTCGTCGGCGGTCCAGGGGACGGGGCCGTCGAGCGCGTAGTCGATCTTGTAGACGCCGGCGCCGTACCGGTAGCGCTCGTAGAAGCGGCCGAGACCGGCGATGCGGGCCAGGGCGGTGGGCGAGGTGTCGAAGACGTAGGCGCGGGCCGGGGGCAGGTCGTCGAGGCGCTTGACCTCGTAGTCGGTGTGGATGGCGCCGCCGAGGTCCTCCAGGTAGGCGGCCAGGGCGTCCGAGATGGCCTGGGAGCCGCCGCGGGCCACCGGCCAGCCGCGGGCGTGCGCGGCGAGCGCGAAGACCAGGCCGACCGCGCCGGTGGCGAAGCCTCCGAGGGGGCCATGACGTGGGCGACGAGTCCGGCGAAGAGAGTCTTGGCCTTCTCGTCGTGGAAGCGGCGCGTCAGCCAGGTGGACGGGGCAGGCCGGCCAGCCCGAAACGGGCGAGGGTGACGGGATCGCGGGGCAGCGCGGTCAGCGGCAGCGACATGAAGTCCCGGACCAGCGCGTCCCACTTGGGCAGGAACGGCTCGACCAGCCTGCGGTACGCGCCCGCGTCGCGGGGGCCGAAGGAAGCGGCCGTCTCGGCGACCGAGCGGGACAGCACGGCCGCGCTGCCGTCGGGGAAGGGGTGCGCCATGGCCAGTTCGGAGTGGAGCCATTCGAGGCCGTACCGCTCCAGGGGCAGGGCGCGGAAGGCGGGCGAGTTGATGCCCAGGGGGTGTGCGGCGGAGCACGGGTCGTGGCGGAAGCCGGGGAGGGTGAGTTCCTCGGTGCGGGCGCCGCCGCCCACCGTGTCCTTCGCCTCGAAGAGGGCCACGGAGAAGCCGCGGCGGGCCAGCTCCGCGGCGGCCGTCAGGCCGTTCGGCCCCGCTCCCACCACGACGACATCGAGCATCGACGACACTTGGACCCCTTCGTCAGCCGGCGGCCTCCGGGATCAGGATATGCCGGAGGTACGACGGCTCGGGCGGCGCGGTGGAACGTGGGTGCGGCCCGCCGACGCGGACGCCGGCACGGCCAGGATTCGGAGGCCGGGGCCCGGGGTGCGAGGCCGACGGTCAGAGGCCGCAGCCCTGGGTCAGGAGACCGACGGTCGGCGGTGAGCGTTCAGGGGCGGGTCCCGGACAGCAGGCCGGTCACCCGCCGGGCCGTCGCCGCGTCCCGGGCTGCCGTGAACGGCAGGGAGTTGCCGCCCGTGATCCTGAACGGCTCGCCGCCGAGGGTGAGATGGGCGCCGCCCGCCTCCTCGACCAGCAGCAGTCCGGCCGCGTGGTCCCAGGCCGCTTCCCAGGAGAAGGCCGTGGCGTCCAACTCGCCCCGGGCCACGGCGAGGTACTCCAGGCCCGCCGAGCCGCAGGCGCGCGGGGCGACGCCGTCCGTCCACAGGCCGAGCAGGGCGCGCTTCTGGTCGTCGGTGGTGTAGTCGGGGTGCGAGGTCGCCACCGTGAGGTCGCGGCCGGGTGCGGGCGGGCCGGCGAACAGCCGCTCGCCGTCCAGGAAAGCGCCGCCGCCGCGCACGGCGGTGGCCAGCCGGCCGCGGGCGGCGGCGTACGTCCAGGAGGCGTGCACGACGCCGTGCCGGGCGAGGGCGACCAGAGTGCAGAAGCCGTCGTCGCCGTGCACGAACTGCCGGGTGCCGTCGACCGGGTCGACTATCCACACCGGGGCGTCGCCCCGTATCGCCTCGTAGACGGCCGGGTTGGCGTGCACCGCCTCCTCGCCGACGACGACCGAGCCGGGCAGCAGGGCGGCGAGGGCCTTGGTGAGGTACAGCTCGGCGTTGCGGTCGGCGTCCGTGACCAGGTCGTGCGGCCCGGTCTTCTGGTCCACCTCGTGCGCGGCGAGCTGCCGGAAGCGCGGCAGGATCTCCGCGGCGGCGGCCTCGCGGACCGCGTCCTCCACGTCACCGGCGTGGCGGGCGAGAAACTCGTCGATGGTTTCCGTGTCTCCGATCATGTCCTCCATGAGAACACGTCCCACTGACAATCCCCGCCGCGCCGGTGCACACCCGGTGGAATCGGGATGAAGAGGAAGGAGGAAGAGGAAAGAGAAGGGACGGGGGAAGGAGGAGTGGCGGGGAAGGAGGAGGGGCGGCGGGTCCCGGCCCCGGCCCCCGCCTCAGCGTCCCACCGCGTACCCCTGCATCCCCCGCGGGTTCGCCGCCGCCGACAGGATGCCCGTCTCCGGGTCGCGGGCGACGGCGCACAGCCGGCCCTCGGACCACGGGTCGGCGACCGTCACGTCGTGGCCGCGTCCGCGCAGGTCCTCGACGACGGGCGGCGGCATGCGGGACTCCACGGTCAGGCTGCCCGGTCGCATGCCGCGGGGGTGGAAGGAGCCCGGGAATGCGTCGGTGTGCCAGTTCGGGGCGTCGATCGCGCCCTGGAGGTCCAGGCCGCCGCGCACCCGCGCGCGCAGGGCCACGGCCAGGAAGAAGTGCAGCTGCCACTGGTCCTGCTGGTCGCCGCCGGGGGTGCCGAAGGCCAGGACCGGGACGCCGTCGCGCAGGGCGATCGAGGGCGTGAGGGTGGTGCGGGGGCGGCGGCCGGGGTGAGGGAGTTCGGCAGGCCCTCCTCCAGCCAGGTCATCTGCAGCCGGGTGCCGAGCGGGAAGCCCAGTTCGGGCACGACCGGGTTGGACTGGAGCCAGCCGCCGCTGGGCGTGGCGGCGACCATGTTGCCCCAGCGGTCGACGACGTCGAGGTGGCAGGTGTCGCCGCGGGTGGCCCCGTCCGCGGCGGTCGCGGGCTCCCCCGGCACCGGTGCGGCCGGGCCCTTGGCGACGGTCGGCTCGCCGGCGCCCATGGGGCTGAAGCCGGGCTCGTCCGTGGTCACCACGCGCGCGTGGGCGCTCAGCCGGGGCTCGCGTCCGCCGGGGCTGCCCGGCCGCAGTTCGTACGACGCCCGGTCGCCGATCAGCGCGCGCCGGCCGGCGTTGTACGGAGCCGAGAGCAGCTCGTCCAGCGGGACCCCGGCCGCGTCGCCGTACCAGGCCTCGCGGTCGGCCATGGCGAGTTTGCAACCCTCCACGAGGAGGTGGACGTAGTCGGCGGAGCCGTGGGCGGGCAGCTCCGGCGGGAGGAGGGCGAGTTGCTGGAGGAAGGCCGGGCCCTGGCTCCAGGGGCCCGCCTTGCAGACGGTCCAGCCGTTCCAGTCGTACGTCGCCGGCGCCTCGTAGGACGCGGACCAGCCGGCGAGGTCGGCGGCGGTGAGCGTGCCGGCGTGGCGCTCGCCGCTGGTGTCCAGGGTGGGGCGCCCGGCCTGCCGGACGAGGGCCTCGGCGATGAATCCGCTCCGCCAGACCTCCCGCGCGGCGTCGATGCGGGCCTCCCGCTCCCCGGCGCCGGCCGTCTCGGCGAGCAGCCGCTTCCAGGTGGCGGCGAGCGCGGGGTTGCGCAGCAGCCGGCCGGGGCGGGGCGCCCGGCCGCCGGGCAGGTAGACCTCCGCGGAGGACGTCCACTCGGTCTCGAACAGCTCGCGCACGGTCTCGACGGTCGCGCCGACGTTCTCCACGGGCGCGTGCCCGTGCTCGGCGTAGCCGACGGCGTACTTCAGGACGTCGTCGAGGGACCTGGTGCCGTGGTCGCGCAGGAGGAGCAGCCAGGCGTCGAAGGCGCCGGGCACGGCCGCCGCGAGGGGGCCCGTGCCGGGGACGAGGTCCAGTCCGAGGCCGCGGTGGTGGGCGACGGTCGCGCCGGCCGGGGCGACGCCCTGCCCGCAGAGCACCCGCACCTCGCCGCCCGCGGGGGCGAGCAGGATCGGCACCTCCCCGGCGGGGCCGTTGAGGTGGGGTTCGACGACGTGCAGCACGAAGGCGCCGGCCACGGCGGCGTCGTAGGCGTTGCCGCCGTCCTCCAGGACGGCCATGGCCGACTGGGAGGCCAGCCAGTGGGTGGAGGACACCATGCCGAAGGTGCCCTGGAGGGTGGGGCGGGTGGTGAACATAGAGCCTCTCACCTCGCTGTTTACGTGTACCGGCCCGGACGATGGGCACTCAGGATGAGTGCTGGGGAGAATCTGGGGAGTTTGCGCCAGGGACCTCCTCAGGACCGCAGAGCCGGGATGAGCCGGGCCCCAGCCGTGTCCAGCAGCGCGTCGGCAGCTTCCGTGTCCGCTGCCGTGGCGAGCCGCACCCGTGTGCCGGCGGGGCCGGGCCAGCCCTTCCGTAGCCGGTCGGCGGACAGCCGCACTGGTCTGCTGCTGCCCTTCTTCGCGGTGCGCTTGGCCATGGACAGCCCCCTGAGATCGGCACGAACTGGGACGACGCTGAGCGCCATGAAGGATGCTGTCCACCGCGAAGGCCGTTCAAGGATTGTTTCCCGGCCGAATGCTCATGTTCCGTTGGCCAGTTGGCTCCTGCCCGGGTGGATGATGATGACGCGGTGAGTCTCGATCTGAGCAACTACGAACTCCGCTGGCCTACCTCGCTCGGCCAGACCACCTGGGACGAGCTGAACCTCGTCGAGCCGGGGAAGAACTACGGCTGGCCGGAGGTCGAGGGCCGTGGGAACGCCTCCGGCTTCGTGAACCCGGTGGCCCAATGGCGGACGTCGGAGGCCTCGCCGAGCGGGATCGCCTACACCAGGGGCGCGATCTGGATGGCCGAGCGGCTGTGGCGCGTCCCGCTGGCGGGGGCCGAACGCGCCGGGGAGCCCGAGGCGTTCCTGACCGAGGAGTACGGCCGGCTGCGCACGGTGGTGGCGGTGGGCGACGGCCGGCTCCTGCTGACGACCAGCGAGACCGACACACGGGGGACGCCCGGTCCCGGTGACGACAGGATCCTCCGGCTGGACGTGCGGTGAGAGGCCGGACGCGCGGGGGTGAACCGCCGGTGGACGGGGAACGACCCCCTCGGTCGACGAAGGAGTGGGGATGACCGATACGGAGAGGGCGGGTCCGGGCAGGTGGCCGTTCCGCCGGCGCGGACGGGGCGCGCACTCGGGGACGGAGAGCCCGGCCGCACGGACTCAGCCCTCCTCGGCCCCCGTGCCCGGGCCGTCACCGGCACCGGACGGGGCGGCCGACGAGGGTGAGCTGGAGGGCCTGGGCTCGTACCGGATCACCCATCACGAGGGCGAGGACGGCATCCCCGTGATGAAGGTGAAGCTCTCCCTGACGCCGTCCGGGATGACGCGCATGAAGCTGGGGCATCTTGCGACCGAACACGGCCCGCACCATCCGGAGGTCGTACGGCTCTCGTTCGAGCTGGCCGAGCAACTCCGCCAGGAAGGAGAGTTCGACGAGGCTGAGGAGGTCTTCCGCTGGGTCGTGGCGGAGCGCAGGGCGGACCTGGGGCCCGCCCACCCGGACACCCTCACGGCGGAGACCGCTCTCGCCTCCCTGTTACGGGATCGTGGACGGCCGGAGGACGCGGAGCGGCTGCGCCGTTCCGTCTTCGCCCAGCGCGAGGCGGCACTGGGCCCGGACCACCCGGACACGCTCACCGCCCTCGGGGATCTGGCCCTCGTCGTGCTCGCCCTGGGGCGGCACGAGGAGGCGGAGCGACTGGCGCGCACCGCACTCGAACGCCGGACGCGGGTGCTGGGGCCCGAGCACGAGGACACGCTCGGCAGCCGGAACACCCTGGCCGGGGTGTTGCGAGCCCGGGCGCGCTGGAGGAGGCCGGGGCGCTCTACCTCTCGGTGCTGCGCGACGCCGAGCGGCTGCTGGGCCGGAAGTCCGAGCTGACCCTGACGGCCCGGATCAACCACGCCGCCGTCCAGTACCACCTGGGGCATGTCGCCCAGGCCGCGCGGTCGATGCGCGACGCGGTGCGGCAGTCGGTGGAGATCAAGGGCGCCGGCCACCCGGACACGCTCTCCGCACATGCCAACCTGGGCGCCATGCTCCAGGCGCTCGGCAAGGTCGAGGAGGCCGCGGCGGAGCTGCGGGCGGCCGTCGTGGGCATGGAGCGGTTGCACGGCCCCAACCATCCGGACGTCCTGAAGTACCGCACCAGCCTGGCCGCCACCTTCTTCAACACGGGCCGGCACGCCCAGGCCGAGGAGGAGTGCCGCCTCGTCGTCGCCGGCTACGAACGGCTCTACGGCACGGCCGACCCTCGCACGGCGGAGGCCCGGGAGAACCTGCGCATGGTCCGCGCCGCTCGCGGCTAGGAGACGAGGCCAGCGCGGGCGGGCGCTCACGGACCGATGTGGATGTGCGCTCCCCACAGCGACGGGAGCAGCGGATACTCCGTGTGCGCCTGCCGGACGGCCGCGTGCAGCGCGTGCGCGGCGCCGCGCGGGAGCCGACCGTAGAAGGACTGGGCAATGCGCGGGGCGATCTCGTCCGTCACGGGCCACAGCGTGCCCACGACATGGCGGTATCCGGCGAGTTGGAAGGCACTGGTGATGTGGATCGCCTCGTCCGCGAGCTCGGGGCGGGTCCCGGAGGTGGAGCAACTGGAGAGGTACGCCAGGCCGGCTCCCGACGGCCGCAGGGCGGAGATGTCGGCGACGGTCAGCGCCCTTTCGATGTGGTCGTGGGTGAGGATGCGCGAGGCGGAGGGGTCGTGCGGGTCGGTGACGGCGTGGCAGACGAGATGGACGTACGGGCTGGAGCGCAGGGCCTCCCGGACCCGGTCGCGGGTGGCCTCGGCGCCGGTCAGCAGGGTGCCCGGGTGGTTCCGGGCAGCAGCGTCCGCACGGCTTCCGCTTCGTGCAGGGCGTTCGGCAGGGGCGCTGCCCCCGGCGTGTCGCGGATGGCCACGACCAGGGGCGGCCGCGCGCCTGTCGGGGCGGGTTCGGGACGTCGGCGCGCGTGGTGCAGGGCGCCGATGGTCGGGGTGTAGGAGGAGACGGCGAGGTCGAGTGCGCAGCGCGGCCGGTCCCGATCGGCCCGGGTGCCGTGGTAGCCGGCGGCGTGCAGCGGCAGGAAGGCCAGCGTGCCCTGCGGGCACCACCAGACCCGCCGGGGCGACTCCCCGGGGGCGGGCGGTTCGGTGTGGCCGAGACGCTGGAGCACGGGTCCGGTGATGGTGTCCCACAGCCATTCCAGTACGCCGAAGAGGGTCTCCTGCGCGGACCAGATCTCCTCCAGGGAGGCTCCGGGCCGGGAGGCGGCGCGGGTGGCGTCGAGGAAGACGGCCACCTGCTCGGCCACGGTGCCGGAGCGCACCTTCAGCGGCAGGACGTCGATCGTGCCGTCGGCCACGATGACGGCGTCGCAGCGGATGCTGATGTTGAGGAGCACGACGGGTCCGTCGCCCGCCTGGCGGAGGATCTCCTCGGCCGGGGGCGGGCGCAGGAAGCCGTCGAACCCCGGCAGTGCCCGGATCCGGCCCAGCAGGCGCTGCCATGCGGCGGCGTGGGTGCGACGCCGTTCGGCGGCCTGTTCGGTGGTGGCCGTCGGTACGGAGGGGCCGTCCGGCCCGCCGGTCTCCTCCTCGCGCAGCCGCAGGAACTCGTCGGCCAGGGCGGGTGCCTGTCGGCGCAGCCGGTCGAGGTCGAGGTCGCGGGTGCGCAGCAGCCGGCCGAGGAGCACTCCCCTGCCGTGTTCGAGGACTTCCAGGGCTTCCTGGGGCCGTCCGGCCTGAAGGGCGTAGGCGGCGGCCTCCGCCGCGATGCCCGGCAGGCGGGCCAGAGCGTACTGCTGGTCGCTGCGGGTGAGGCTGCGCGTCGCCAGCTCGGGCAGCAGCGACGTGGCCGTGCGCAGGGCGCGCCACGCCGTCTCCCAGTCCTCCAGTACGCCGGACACCTGGCCCCAGGTGACGTGGGCGGCGAGCCGTTCGCGCACCGGGGCGGAGGTGACCGTGGTGATGTCGCGGGCGACGGTGAGGGCCTCGGTGAGCAGATCACGGTCTCCGGTCCGCAGGTGCAGGCTGTACAGGCCCTCGGCGAGGGCCGTGCCGGGCTCGCTCCGGTCGGGGTCGTCACGGGGCGGTCCCGTACGACGGTACGGAGGAGGGCGACGGCCTCCTCGAGGTCGGTGAGGTCGTGGCTGATCTCGTAGCGGCTGCGCAGGGACTGGGCGAGGTTGTATCCGGTCACCTCCCGCTGGGTGGGGAGCAGGCTCATGGCGTGGCGTTGCAGGCCGATCGCCTCATCCAGGTCGGCCGGTGTGCCGCCGGCGTGGTCGAAGCGGGCGAGGAGGGCGCGGGCGAAGTGGCTCATCGCGGCCGCCCGCAGCTTGGGGCTGGCGGCGTCGAGGGCCTGCCGGAAGGCGCCGAGCGCCGGGCCCAGCGCCTCCGGACGGGCGGTGTGGAAGAACCGGGCGAGGTGGGTGTCGCCGAGCAGCACGAGGACGACCGGGCGGTTCGCGTCCCCTCGGGCAGTACCAGCAGGGCCTGGCGGCACAGCTCGGCGCACTGGTCGAGATCCGTGATGTCGCCGTGGACGCCGAAGCGCTGGTTCAGGCCCGCGGCGAGGCTCGCCTGGTGGAGGGCCCGGTGTGCCGCGTCCAGGTCGGCCCCGGTGGCCAGTGCGTCGCGGTGCACGGCGATCGCCTCTTCGAGGTCGGCGAGGTCTCCGCGCGCCGAGTGCCGGGTCCGCAGGGCGGCGGAGAGTTTGGTGCGCAGGCCGCAGGCGTTGTGGTGCCCGATACCGGGCGTGTCCACGGCCGCTCGGAGCAGGGCGACGGCCTGGTCCAGGGAGGCGGCCTCCCCGGTCAGGTCGTACCGGATGTCGTACGCCGATCCGAGTATGCCGGTCAGCACGGCGCGTTCGGCGCTGTAGGCGGGTCGGCCGGCGACGGCGCGCCGGAGTACGGCGATCGCCTGGTCGGCGAAGTGGGGCCGGCCGGTCCTGACGGCCCGGTCGAGGAGCGCGTCGGCGGCATGCAGTGCGGCCTCGCCGTGGTCGGTGGTGCCGGGGTCGGTGTTCGCGACGGCACGCAGGCGCAGGGCGATCACCGTGTCGAGGTCCTCCAGCCGGCCGGTGGTGTCGTAGCGGTCCTGTACTGCCTGTGCGAGGACGTCGAGAAGGGCCTGCCGCTGCTGCGGGCGGTCGGCGGGCAGCAGAACGAGGGCCCGGGAGTGGGCGTCGATGGACTCGTCGCGGTGGCCGGGATCCCGGGTCGCCTTGTGGAGCGCGCCGAGCGCGGAGCCGAAGTTGACCAGCCGGATCGCGAGGTCCTCCTGTTCGGCCTCGGGCGTGAGCCGTACGGCCTGGCGGTACAGCGCCACGCACTCCTCCAGATCCCCCGGTCGCCGGTCAGGAGGTTGCGGTCCAAGAGCGTCTCGGCGAGACCGGCCAGCTGGGCGGCGGCCTCCAGCCGGGCCCCCGGCCCGCCGGACAGTGCCTGCCGCTGCCACTCGACGGACTCGTCGAGGTGAGCGGGGTCGCCGGTCGCTCCGTACAGCCGGCGCAGGGCGCGTCCGAGCCCGTAGGCGTAGGCGGGCCGGTAGGGGTGGTCGGCGGGAGCCTCGGCGAGGGCCTGGCGGTAGAAGGCGACGGCGTCCTGCAGCGGGCCGGAGGCGCCGCTCTCCTCGTACGTCAGTTCCTCGGTGTAGGCAAGGTTCCGGAAATGGACGTGCCGGTCGGGGGTGTGCGGGCCGAGGTAGGCCACGGTCGTGTGGAACACGAGCCGGGCCCGTTCGAGGGCGGCGGGGTCACGGGAGCGGATGTAGTCGTCGAGTTCCCGCAGTCCGCGCTCGTGCAGAGCCTGGACGCGGTCGTTGCGGCGGCGCTCCCCATCGCTGACATGAGGCCACGGTAGGGCGCTTCGACGCGGGCCGGTGCCTCAACGGGTCAGACGGCGGGCGGTACTTCGGGGTGCTCGTACGTGTCCGGCGGCGGCAGCCCCTGTCGCCAGGACGCGCAGAGGGCCGAGGCCCGGGTGCGCTCCTCGTCGAGGCCGGCCGGCAGCGGAAGGTGCAGAGCCCGCAGCAGGTCGAAGCGGTGCAGGTCGAACGCGGTGTGTACGGCGTCTCCGTAGGCGACGGCCGCTTGGACGGCTCCGTGGTAGGCGAGGTGGGCGACGGCCAGCGGGATCAGGGCGAGGGCGAGCCACCACCCGCTGGAGCACAGCAGTACGGCGGCGGTGAGCGCGGTGGCTCCCCCGGTGACGGCGAGCCGCACGGCGCCGTCGAGGGAGTCGCGGGAGTCGTCGACGAGGGCGCGCGACCGGTCGCCGAGGACCAGATAGAGCCGGGGCCAGGCCACCGCCGCGTCCCAGCCGTGGTCGCGGCCGGCGGTGTCGAAGGTGGCGGTCAGGACGTTGCCCAGGGCGGTGGGCCGGACAAGGTGGTCGGGCAGCGGGTACCGGCGGCGCAGTCGCGCGGCGGCCGCACCGGCCCGCTGCACGGCGGCCGCCGTCACCTCCGCCGGCCTCGCGTCGCCCGTGGCCGGGGGCAGGACCGTACGGCGTTCGAGCCGGGCCTTGCGACGGCGCTGCCGGGCGCGGCACAGCCCCGCGCCGAGGGCGTCGGGCCAGCCGCCCTGGAGCAGCCGCACCATGGCCAGTTGCAGGGGCTGGAAGACGACGGCGACGACGGTGATGCCGGCGGCGATGAGCACGATCTCGCCGACGCCGAGTCCGGCAGCGGTGCGCCAGGCGCGGCGCATGGAGAGGGCGCCGCCGGGGGCGCCCGCCCAGACCAGCCACAGGATGCTCAACGCCCCCGCGTAGGTGGGGAGGTAGGAGACGAGGAAGAACCGTCCGGAGCTGCCCGAGGCGAGGCCCGCGGGTGCCGTGGCGACGGCGGCGAGGCCGGCCTGGCTCATCGAAGGCTCACCGCAGTTCCATCGGCCCGTGGCCGTCCGTCTCGCACGTCGGCCGGTACCGCTCGTCGTAGAAGGCGGTCCAGGCCGTCCGCTCGCAGGACGGGCAGCGGAAGGTCAGCAGCGTGTACTGGGTGGATTCGACCGGCTGGCGGCCACGGTCCTCCTCGCCCGCGCCCCGCACGACCCCGAGCGCGCGCACGGTGCTCAGGTGGGCCCGGGTGGTGACCCCGACGACCGTGCCGCCCACGACGAGGACCACACGGTCCGGCGTCGGCCGGGTCGCGAGCAGCAGGTCGAGCGCGTCGGCGGTGTCGTCCAGGGTGGCGCCGTCCGGCACCTCGAGCCGCGCCGTGCCGTCCGGCGCGGCGCCCGGTCCCACAAGCATCGCGTACTTCATTCCAGCTCCCCAACGGCTTCCGCTCGGCTCCTCGGTCGGCTGCCAGTCTGCCCGTTCGATGCGGTCGTTCAGACGGTTTCCTGGAGAAGGTGGAGGCGGTGGGCCATGGTGGCGGCCTCGCCTCGGCCGGAGAGCCGCCGCGGCGCCGGGCACCGTGTACGACCCGGACACCGACGACGTCGTCCGGGCCGAGCTCACCGCCGAGGCGGAGGCCGCCGCCGAACGGGAGGCCGCTGTACGCGAGGCGCAGCGGATCGCCGCCCGCGCCGACGAGCTCCAGGCGCTGCGCGAGCTCGGCACCCTGGAGCAGACCGAGCCCCGCGACGGGGACGAAGCCGTGCGCGACGAACTGACCCGGCGAGCCGCGGGTACGTTCAGGCCGACGTCGACGCCTGGCTCGCCCACGCCCTGGCCGCGCACCTCGGGCACTACCGCGACCCGGCCGCCCGCGAAACCGCCGCCGGCCTTCTCCCGCCACCGGTCCTTGCGCACGCTGCGCTGCTCGCCGAACTCGCCCGCCTGGTCCTCGGCGTCGGCGTCGGCGTCGGCGTCGACCAGCTGGCGTTCGCAGCCCGGCTCTCCACCAGCGAACTCGAAGCCGCGGGAGCCCTCGCCGCGTTCCTCGCCCGCGCCCGCGCCCGCTCCGACGCGAGCTGATCTCTCCCGGGCCGCGTCATGTTGACAGAGAGTGAGCGTGACAGGGGTGTCACGCTCACTCGGAAAAGTGTCACGCCAGATGTCACGTCGCCGCGAATGCGTGCCGATTTGTCTGTTTTTTGGTGCCTGTGGGGCCTTCAGGTTGGGTTTTCGAGTGGGGGAGAGTGACAGCCGGGATCTGACCTCCTGCCCGCGCCCTGGACCGCGCCCTGGTCGTCGTCGCGTGCCTCGAAGTCTGACCCACGAAGGAGCCGGCTGTGCCGTCGATCGTCCAGGAGCTCTCCGGCCGCTGCGACCTCGGAGGGCTCCGCACGGTGGTGAAGTGCCCGTTCACGGCCACCGTGCTCCGCGAAGGCCCGGCACAGGACGCCGGACCAGCGCGGCCTGGCTCGCCTTCCTGTGCCCGGTGCACACCGTGGACCTGTCCGGGTGGCCCGGCGCCGCGGACCACCCGGACACCGGCACAATGCCGTGCGGCACCGCACTCGACTACGTGCAGCCCGCCGAGTACGAGCAAGCCTTCTGGCAGAGCCAGGAGCAAGTCCCGCAGTCCGCCTGAACCATCAAGATCGGACTCTACGAAACTCGGTACAGCTCACCGCGATGCGCCGGCACTTCCGCGAAGCACTGGGCGTGTCACCGCGCGCGTACCGCAACACCTTCCGCGGAGCGGAGTGAGGGGACGCGCGCGATGACACCGCCTCGGCCGAACCGGCAGGTCCGCTCAACCGGTCGAAGACCCGATCGGCCCTTTTCGCGCTTCCGGAAAGCCGGAAAGGGCGGAAGTGCCGGCACGGCCGAGTGAACACGCCCCGCCCGGTCTCGACCAGGATTCCGCGGCCGGTGGGCCGGGGGCGACGGCTCCCCGTTTCCGCCGCCCGCGGTGGCGGGAATCCCACGTTCCGCTGTCACCGCGCCACCACGGAGCGAGTTCGCACTTCCGCCCCACAGGGAGTCGTGTGAAACTGACGTCCCCGTCCGCACCGTCTCCCACGAAAGTGCGCCGTGCGTTCTCTTCCCCTGCCGCTCGCCCTCACCGCGCGACTGACCCCGGTGATCGTGCTCGCCTGCGCGGGCTGGGCGCTGTCGTCCGGTCCGTCCGACCCCGGAAAGGCCGCCGCGGCCAAGGACACGCAGAAGTCCCGCTCGGAGTCGTCGGAGGCGGCGGAGTCGTCGGCGCCGTCCTCGACGGCGGTCACGAAGACGTACGGCGCCGCTCCCGCGCCCTGCACGAGTGTGGCCGCCAAGACGGTGAGTTCGCTGGTGCCGGCCGCGAAGACGGCGGGCAAGGAGATCCCGTCGACGGACACCTCCCTGCGCCGCACCTGCTCCTGGAACGCGCTCAAGGGCTACGAATACCGCTGGCTGGACGTCTCCTTCGAGTTGCTGGAGTCCGACGAGGCCGCCGCGACGTCGTACGAGGACCGCACGACGGAGAAGGACGGCGGCGGGGCCGTCCCGGGGCTCGGGGACGAGGGTTACTCGGTGGTGAACCTGACCACGGAGGACAAGCAGCAGACCCGTGAGGGCACCGTCGTCGCGCGGGTGGCGAACGCGCTCGTCGTCGTCACCTACAACGGCAGCGACTTCGAGTCGAAGAAGGCTCCGAGCACGGACGAGATCAACAAGGGCGCGATCAGGGCGGCGAAGGAAGCGGTCGCCTCGTTGAAGGCCGCCGCGGTGAACTGATCCCCGGCCGGAACGGGGTGCCGGAGGGTCCTCCCACCCGCCGGCCGCCCCGCCCGCCCGCCGTTCGGCACGCGTCGCACGTCCCGTGTCACGCGTCGCACCTTCACGCGTTCCGCGTCACGCGGTGGCCTTCTCACGTCCTCTCGACAGCATCAGCGCCAGGTAGAGCGCCATCGAGGTGCCCAGGCCCACCGCCCAGCCGTAGTCGGCCAGCGGCTCCAGCGCCGGGACGGGCCGTCCGTCGACGAGCGGTTCGAAGCTCGCGCCGCCGACGGCGAGGACACCGCCCGCCACGAAGGCCGCGACGGCCCGCCAGTTCCAGCCGGCGTCGTACCAGTACCGGCCTCCCGTGCGGTACAGGTCGGTCAGGTCGAGCCTGCCGCGGCGCAGGATCCAGTAGTCGGCGATGAGGATGCCGGCGACCGTGCCGAGCAGACCGCCGACCAGGCCGAGCCAGGTGAAGATGTAGCCCTGCGGGTCGGAGTACAGCTTCCACGGGAAGATCAGCACACCGAGCACGCAGGTGAGGAGCGCGCCGGTGCGGAAACTGATCCGCCGGGGCGCGATGTTGGAGAAGTCGAAGGCCGGTGAGACCAGGTTGGCCGCGATGTTCACCGACAGCGTCGCCACCAGCACGGTCACCAGCGCGAACAGCAGGCCCACGGCGTTGTCCGTCCTGGCGGCGAGCTGTACCGGGTCCCAGACCGTCTCGCCGTACACGGCCTGCGAACCGGAGGTGACCAGCACCGACAGCAGGGCGAAGAGCGTCATGGTCGTGGGCAGCCCGAGGGCCTGCCCCCAGGTCTGCGCCTTCTGCGACTTGCCGTACCGCGTGAAGTCGGGGATGTTCAGCGACAGCGTCGACCAGAAGCCGATCATGCCCATGAGGGACGGCCAGAAGAGTTTCCAGAAGTCGCCGCCCCAGCCCAGCTTCGAGGGCTGGTCGAGCAGCGGGCCGAAACCGCCGGCCTTGTCGCTCATCCAGACCAGCATGACGAGCGCGCCGACGAGGACGAAGGGCGCGGCCCAGTTCTCGAAGCGGCGGATCGTCTCCATGCCCCGGTGGATGATCGCGACCTGGAGCGCCCAGAAGATCGCGAACGACAGCCACATCGTCCAGGGGTGGCCGCCGAACGTCCCGGCCTCGCTCCAGCCGTTGCCGATCAGCTTCCCGGCCAGGAAATAGATCGCCTCGCCGCCGATCCAGGTCTGGATGCCGAACCAGCCGCACGCCACCAACGCCCGTACGACGGCGGGGAGGTTGGCGCCGCGGATACCGAAGGAGGCGCGGGCGAAGACCGGGAAGGGGATGCCGTACTTCGGTCCCGCGTGCCCGGTGAGCAGCATCGGCACCAGCACGATCAGGTTGGCGAGGGCGATGGTGAACACCGCCTGCTTCCAGTCCATGCCGACGGCGATCAGACCGGAGGCAAGGGTCCACGAGGCCGTGTTGTGGGCCATCCCGATCCACAGCGCGGAGAAGTTGTACGTGGTCCAGGTGCGCTTCTCGACGGGAACCGGCAGCAAATCCTCGTTGGCGTAGGGGCCGCTGGGCGGCGGCGAGCCGGGGGCGATCTCCACCCGGCCGTCGGCGAGGGTGACGTGGGAGGTCGGCGGTATGGCCGTGGGAGCGGTGTCGGTCATGGGCAGGCCAATCGAACGAGGTGGGACGGGAGAGGCCGTGCGGGCGGTACCGAGGGGGTGCGCGGGAAGGCGCCCGGGCCCCCTCCCCCGGACGGCGGGGAGGGGGAGTCCTGAGGGGAGCCGGCGGGCCGGCGACCGGTCCGGCGTCCGGTCGGCCGTTGACGGCAGGTCGGCCGTTGGCTGCGGGTCAGCCGTTGACGGCGGGGATGATCCGGGAGCCGTAGGCGTCGATGACGGCCTCCTGCGCGTCGTGCATGTCGTAGAGGGCGAACTGGTCGACGCCCAGCTCACGCAGCGCGTTCAGCTTCTCGATGTGTTTCTCCACCGGACCGACGAGGCAGAAGCGGTCGACGATCTCGTCGGGCACGAACCGGGTGTCGGGGTTGTCGGCGCGGCCGTGGTGGGAGTAGTCGTAGCCTTCCCGGGCCTTGATGTAGTCGGTGAGTTCGTCGGGTACGGCGGCGGAGTGCTCGCCGTACTTGGCGACCAGGTCGGCCACGTGGTTGCCGACCATGCCGCCGAACCAGCGGCACTGGTCACGGGCGTGGGCGAGCGCCTCGGGCGAGTCGTCCTCGGTGACGTACGCCGGGGCGGCGACGCAGATCCTCACCTCGGCGGGGTCCCGGCCGGCGGCGACGGCGGCGTCCCTCACCGTTTTGACCATGTACTCGGTGAGGTACAGGTCGGCGAGCTGGAGGATGAAGCCGTCGGCCTCCTCGCCGGTCATCTTCAGTGCCTTGGGGCCGTACGCGGCCATCCAGACGGGGAGTTCGGCGCCCGGCCCGATCCACGGGAACCTGATCACCGTGCCGCCGAGGTCGGCCTCGTCGCCGCGGCCGAGGGCGCGGATGACCTTCATGGCCCCGCTGATGCGGGCGAGGGTGTTGGGCTTGCGGCCCGCGACGCGCATCGCGGAGTCGCCGCGGCCGATGCCGCACACCGTGCGGTTGCCGAACATGTCGTTGAGGGTGGCGAAGGTGGAGGCGGTGACCTCCCAGGTGCGGGTGCCCGGGTTGGTGACCATCGTGCCGACCGTCAACCTGCTGGTGTTCGCGAGGATCTGACTGTAGATCACGAACGGCTCCTGCCAGAGCACGGCGGAGTCGAAGGTCCATCCGTGGGTGAAGCCGTTGCGCTCGGCCCGCTGCATCAGGCTGATGACCTTCGAGGCGGGCGGGTCGGTCTGCAGGACGAGTCCGAAGTCCATGGCACCACTCCTAGGTGAGGTACTGACAGGTGGAGCGCGGGGTGTAGGCGCCGTGACCGGCGCGACCGGTGTACTGCCGCTCGGTGATGACGGGCTCGCCCCGCGAGAGGACCGTCTCGACGCGGCCGGTGATCCGCTTGCCCTCGTACGCCGAGTAGTCGACGTTCATGTGGTGGGTCTCGGCGGAGACGGTCTGCTCCGCGTGCGGGTCGTAGATCACGACGTCCGCGTCGGCGCCCGGGGCGATGGTGCCCTTCTTCGGGTACATGCCGAACATGCGCGCCGGAGTGGCGCAGGCGATCTCGATCCAGCGGCGGCGCGAGAGGTGTCCGTCGACGACGGCCTGGTGGAGCAGGTCCATGCGGTTCTCGACGCCGGGCAGACCGTTGGGGATCTTGGAGAAGTCGCCCCGGCCCAGCTCCTTCTGGCCCGTGAAGCAGAAGGGGCAGTGGTCGGTCGAGACCACCTGGAGGTCGTTGGTGCGCAGTCCCTGCCACAGCTTGGCCTGGTGCTCCCTGGGCCGCAGGGGCGTGCTGCACACGTACTTGGCACCCTCGAAGCCGGGCTCGGCGAGGTTGTCGGTGGACAGGAACAGGTACTGCGGGCAGGTCTCGCCGAAGACGTTCAGCCCCTCGTCGCGCGCCCGGGCCAGTTCAGCGACCGCTTCCGTCGCCGACACGTGCACCACGTAGAGGGGGGCGCCGGCGACCTGCGCCAGTTTGATGGCCCGGTGGGTCGCCTCGGCCTCCAGCAGCGCCTTGCGCACCTCGCCGTGGTGGCGGGGGTCGGTCTCGCCGCGGGCGAGGGCCTGCTCGACCAGGACGTCGATGGCGATGCCGTTCTCCGCGTGCATCATGATCAGGCCGCCGTTCTCGGCGGAGCGCTGCATGGCGCGCAGGATCTGGCCGTCGTCGCTGTAGAAGACGCCCGGGTACGCCATGAACTGCTTGAAGGAGGTCACGCCCTCCTCCACCAGCAGGTCCATCTCCTTGAGCGTGTCCTGGTTCACGTCGGAGACGATCATGTGGAAGGCGTAGTCGATCGCGCAGTTGCCCTCGGCCTTGGCGTGCCAGGCGTCCAGGCCCGCGCGCAGGCTGTGGCCGACGCTCTGCACGGCGAAGTCGACGATCGTGGTGGTGCCGCCCCAGGCGGCCGCGCGGGTGCCGGTCTCGAAGGTGTCGGAGGCGAAGGTGCCGCCGAACGGCAGCTCCATGTGGGTGTGGGCGTCGACGCCGCCCGGGATGACGTACTTCCCGGTGGCGTCGACGACGTGCTCGGCCGTCCAGGCCTCGGCGGCCGGTGTGCCGGAGGCGGCGAGGGCGGCGATACGGCCGTCCTCGATCAGGACGTCGGCGTGGATCTCGTCGGACGCGGTGATGACGAGGCCACCCCGGATGACGGTTCGGCTGCTCATGCTCCCTCTCCTGCCGTGTTCAACACGTGTGTCGTGCCCGGGGGCCGTCGCCGGTCCGGGCCCGGGCACCGGACCGGCGACGGCCGCGGCCGGCTACGGGGCGGTCAGCGGGCCGTACGCCTCCGGGCGGCGGTCCCGGTAGAACTGCCAGCGGTCGCGGACCTCGCGCAGCTTGGCCGTGTCCAGGTCGCGGACGACGAGTTCGCTCTCCTTGTCGCTCGCCACCTCGCCGACGAACTGCGCCTCCGGGTCCACGAAGTACGAGGTCCCGTAGAAGTCGTTGTCGCCCAGTTCCTCGACGCCGACCCGGTTGATCGCGCCGACGAAGTACTCGTTGGCGACGGCCGCCGCCGGCTGCTCCAGCTGCCACAGATAGGCGGACAGGCCGCGCGAGGTGGCGGACGGGTTGAAGACGATCTCGGCGCCCGCCAGGCCGAGGGCGCGCCAGCCCTCGGGGAAGTGGCGGTCGTAGCAGATGTACACGCCGATCCGGCCGACGGCGGTGTCGAAGACCGGCCAGCCGACGTTGCCGGGACGGAAGTAGAACTTCTCCCAGAAGCCCTTCACCTGCGGGATGTGGTGCTTGCGGTACTTGCCGAGGTACGAGCCGTCGGCGTCGATCACGGCCGCGGTGTTGTAGAGGACGCCGGGCTGTTCCTCCTCGTACATCGGCAGCACCAGGACGATGCCGTGCTCGCGGGCGAGGGCCCGGAACCGCTCGACGATCGGGCCCTCGGGGATCCGCTCGGCGTACTCGTAGAACGCCGGGTCCTGGACCTGGCAGAAGTACGGCCCGTAGAACAGCTCCTGGAAACACAGGACTTGGGCACCCTGGGCGGCCGCGTCGCGTACCGCCTGCTCGTGCACCCGGATCATCGACTCCTTGTCGCCGGTCCACGCGGTCTGGAAGACGGCGGCTCGGACCACTTGGCTCATCGGGACCTCCGGTCGCTCGGTGTGCGAGGAGCCTAGGAAGTCCGCAAGCGGGCTTCGACGTGCACCGTGTCACGTCCGGGGGCGTCCGGCGTGCCACGGTGTCACGACCTCGTCGGCACATGTTTCACCACCGTTCTCCCAGGTCGTCGCATGTTTCACTCCTGTTGCGCGCCGGGCGGGCCGGCCTTTTCCCGTCCGTGGTGCGCCGCGCCGTCCGGCCCGTCGGCGGACCGCGGCGAGCCGGCGGTTCCGGCCCGGCTCATGACTGTTGCGCGTCGTGCGCGAGGAGGGCGATGTGCACCGACGCGGCCTGCTCGAAGTCGTCGAGGTCCACGCCGAGTCGTGCCTGGATCGCCTCCAGCCGCCGGTACAGCGCGGGCCGTGAGACGTGGTGGAGCCGGGCGGTGCGGGACTTGTTGCGGCCGGTGGCGAGGTAGGTGCGCAGGACGGTGAGCAGATCGTCGCCGGCCGCGCACAGCAGCCCGTCCAGTTCCCGTTCGGCGAAGGCCTGCACGTGCGGGTCGTCCCGCAACAGCCGTATCAGGCCACGCAGGTGGACGTCCTTGAGGCGGACGACGGCCGGCAGGCCGAGGACGGCGGAGGAGTCGGCGACGGCGTCGGCGACGTGCCGGGCCTCGCGCAGCCCGGCGGGCACGTCGTCCCAGGCGGTGCGGGGTGCCGCGGCGGCCACGACGGTGCCGCTCTCCCCGGACTCGGTGCGCAGCCGGGCCGCGAAGTGCGCGGTGAGCGCCTCGGCGTCCTGGTCCCGGGCCAGGCTGAGCAGGACGGCGGTGGCCCCGTCGGCGAGTTCGGCGACCAGTCTGGCCATGCCCAGCAGGCGCAGCAGGCGTTCGAGTGGGGCGTGGTCGCCGTCGCGGACGACCAGCGGGACGAAGGTGCGCCGGTTGACCGGCAGTCCGGCGGCCCGTGCCCGGGGCAGCAGGTGGCGGGCCGCCACGACGCCGGAGAGCAGGTCGGTGAGGAGGCCCTGCGCGGACTGCTCCTCCCAGGAGCGGGCAAAGGCGCCGCCGAGCATGCGGTGCAGGACGAGGGCCTCGGCGGCCCGGTCGGCGAGCAGCCGCCCGCCGGCGGTGTCGCCGCGGTAGCCGCAGAGCACGATCCGGCCCCAGCGTTCGCCGCGTCCGCCCAGTTCGGCGCGGATCCAGCCGTCGCCCTCGCTGCCGCCGGCCTGCCGGGCGATGCGTTCCCAGTCGCGCAGCACGTCGTCGACCGCGGACCGCTCCCCCGCGGTGGCGAGGACCCGGTGGGCGAGGTTGGTGACGACGACGGGACAGCCGGTGTGATGGGCGATCTCGTCGAGCAGGCGGTGCAGCGGCGCACCGGCGGTGATGAGTGCGGTGAGCGCGGTGCGTACGGTCTCGGAGAGGCTGACGGCGGCGAACTTGCGCCGTACCAGCCGCGCCTGGACCTCCTCGGTGAGTTCCGCGAAGGGGAAGGGCCGGTGCAGGACGACCATGGGCAGTCCGCAACGTTCGGCGGCGCGCCGCATCCCGTCCGGCGCGGCCGGGAAGGCCCGCCCGAGACCGAGGACGACGGCGGCGGCCTCCGCCCGGTGCAGCGAACGGATGTACTCGGCCTGCGCGTTCTCGTCACCGGCGAGCAGCACTCCGGTGGTCAGGACCATCTCGCCGCCGCTGAGCATCACGCCGACGTCGGCGGCCTCGGCCACGTGCACCCAGCGCACGGGCCGGTCGAGGTGGGCCGCGCCGGCCACCACCTCGGGCTCCCCGGCCAGCACGCGTTCCAGGGCGAGGACCTGACGGACCGACAGGGCGGGTTCCAGGGGCTCGACGGGTCCCGGGTGCTCCCGGATGGTGGTGGTCATGGCGTGGTTCCCTCGGCTCGGGCGCCGCTGTGTGCGCTCAGGCGCCACCGCGTGCTTCTCAGGCGCTACCGCGTGCTCCTCAGGGCGCTCTCGAGGATCGCGGCGCCCTCCTCGGCCTCCGCGACGGTCAGGGACAGGGGCGGGGCGACGCGCAGGGCGCTGGTGCTGTGGCCGCCGCCCTTGCCGACCAGCAGGCCCCCGGCGCGGGCGGCCTCCAGGACGGCGGCGGCCCGGTCGGGGTCGGCCCGGTCGGTGCCGGGCCGGGTCAGCTCGATCCCGATCATCAGCCCGCGCCCGCGCACCTCGCGCACGCCCGGGTCCTGGGCGGTGGCGGCCCGCAGCCGTTCGATGAGCAGTCCGCCGACCCGCCGGGCGTTGCCCTGGAGGTCGTGTTCCAGCAGGTGGGTGAGGTTGGCGAGGCCGGCGGCCATGGTGACCTGGGTGCCGCCGAAGGTGGAGATGCTGTTGGCGTCGAGGCAGTTCATGATCTCGGAGCGGGCGATCACCCCGCCGACGGACATGCCGTTGCCGATGCCCTTGGCGAAGGTGACGATGTCGGGCGGGCCGTTGCGGTCGTGTGCCTGCCAGCCCCAGAAGTGGTCGCCGGTGCGGCCCCAGCCGGTCTGCACCTCGTCGGCGATCCACAGGATCCCGTGTGCGTCCAGCACTTCCCGGAACGCCGCGTACAGCCCGTCGGGCGGGGACGTGAAGCCGCCGACGCCCTGGACGGGCTCGGCGATCAGGGCGGCGGGCGGCCGGGTGTGGCCGAGCAGGTCCTTCAGGTCCTCGACGCAGGCCGCGATGAAGTCGGTGTCGTCGAGCGCGGCGTACGGGCCGCGGGTGCGCACGCCTCCGTGGACGTACAGCGTCTGGAGCGGGGACAGCGAGGTGGGCGACCAACCGCGGTTGCCGGTGATGCCGACGGCGCTGAAGGAGCGGCCGTGGTAGCTGTTGCGCATCGCCAGGATCGTGTTGCTGCGCCGGTGGGTGGTGGCGAGCAGCAGGGCGGTGTCGTTGGCCTCGGTGCCGGAGGTGGTGAAGAAGACGCGGGCGTCCGGGATGCCGCTCAGCCGGGCGATGCGCTCGGCGAGTTCGACCATGGGGCGGTTGAGGTAGAGCGTGGAGGAATGGATGATCCGTCCGGCCTGCTCGCTCACCGCCTTGGTGACCTCGGGCAGCGCGTGCGCGGTCATGGTCGTGAGGATGCCGCCGAAGAAGTCGAGGTACCTGTTCCCCTCGGCGTCCCACACGTGGCGGCCCTCGCCGTGGGTGATCTCCAGCGGCCGGTCGTAGTAGAGCGCGAGCCAGTCCGGCAGGACCCGGCGGTGGCGGGCGTGGAGGTCGTTCACGGCTGCACCAGCCCTTCGTAGGCGTCGGGCCGGCGGTCGCGGTAGAAGGCCCACGTCCGCCGCACTTCCTCGACCAGGTCGAAGTCGAGGTCGCGGACGAGGAGTTCCTCGTCCTTGTCGCCGGCGGTCGCGCCGACGAACTGTCCGCGCGGGTCGACGAAGTAGGAGGTGCCGTAGAAGTCGTTGTCGCCGTACTCCTCGACGCCGACCCGGTTGATGGCGGCGACGAAGTACTCGTTGGCCACGGCGGCCGCGGGCTGTTCGAGCTGCCAGAGGTGGGCGGAGAGCCCCCGGTGGGTGGCGGACGGGTTGTAGACCAGCTGCGCGCCGCCCAGGCCGAGCTGGCGCCAGCCCTCCGGGAAGTGGCGGTCGTAGCAGATGTAGACGCCGACCTTGCCGACGGCGGTGTCGAAGACCGGCCAGCCGAGGTTGCCGGGACGGAAGTAGTACTTCTCCCAGAAGCCCTTCACCTGCGGGATGTGGTGCTTGCGGTACTTGCCGAGGTACGAGCCGTCGGCGTCGATCACGGCCGCGGTGTTGTAGTAGAAGCCGGACTGCTCGATCTCGAAGACGGGGACGACGAGCACCATGCCCGTCTCGCGGGCCAGCTCCCGCATGCGGCGCACGGTCGGTCCGTCGGGGACCGGTTCGGCCCAGCGGTAGTGCTCCGGCTCCTGGACCTGGCAGAAGTAGGGGGCGTTGAAGACTTCCTGGAAACCGATGATGCGCGCGCCCTGCCGGGCCGCCTCGCGGGCGTGCTCCTCGTGTTTCGCCACCATGGACTCGGTGTCGCCGGTCCAGGTGGCCTGGACCAGGGCGGCACGTACGACGTTGGCCATGAGTTGCTCCTTCGACGGAAGGCGTCAGAGCCCTCTACGCCCGTAGAAGCGGGCCGTAGAGGGACGAACGTAAGCCTCCGGGACGGGCTTGCCAAGACCATCGCCGTCAACCCGCGGAGTCGATCGCGTTTCACACTCCGGTGGGTGAGTCGTGGGCGTACGGCGTACCGGCGGGCCGCGGCTCAGGTCGTGAAGCCGGCGACCCGCAGGGCGTGCACCAGGTCCCAGTGCCGCTCGTCCGACACGCCGCGGGCGGCCGCCAGCAGCAGCGGAACCAGGAGCCGCGGGTCGGGGGCGACGCTGCGGGCCGCCTCCTCGGGGGTGCGGACCCGGACGTAGGCGTCCAGCAGCGCGTCCACCTCGCGGCGGCGGCCCTCGGCCGCCAGGGCGCCGACGGCCGCTCCGATCTCGCCGGCCGGACGGGCGACGCCCTGCCGCAGGATCTGCTCGCCGTCGGCCGTGCGGCCCGCCTCGACCAGGGCGTCCGCTGCGGCGACGAGCCGGTCGGCGGGCAGCGAGGCCGCCTCCCACAGCAGGGTCGTCCAGTCGGCGGTGAGCCCGGACCGCTGGAGGCTCGCGGCGAGCAGCGGGATCCGGGCGGCGGGCCAGTACGCCAGCTCGACGAGCAGCACGTGCGCCTCGCCGCTGCGGCCCTCGGTGCGGAGCCGGATCAGCCGTTCCACCGCCTCGGCGGTCTCCTCGCGGGCCGTCGCGTCCCCCGGCCCGGCCGACGGCCCGGGCCGGTGCTGCGGCTCCTCGGCGGCGGCCCCGGCGAACCGGGCACCGCGCGGGGTGCGGCGCGGACGCGGCGCGGGCGCCGGCAGCGGTGCCCCGGCGGCGGGCGGTACGGCGACGGGGGCGGCCGCCTCCTCGGCCACCCCGGCGAAGCGCGCACCGCCGCGGCGGCGCTTGCGCTGCCCGGGGACGGGGCGAGGGCGTCGTCGCCCGGGGCGGGGTCGCGGGCCGCGGGGCCGGCGAGCGCCCGCTCGTGGACGGACGGTGACTGGTGGGCGCGGGCGGCGGGGTCCTCCGGGCCGCGGGGGACGGAAGCCTCCCCCGGGCCGCGGACGTCGGAGGCTGCCGGGGCCGGGACCGGAGCCGGCTCGGGGTACGGGGACGCCGGGGAGGACGGGAGCCGCGGGCCCTCGGCCCAGCCGGCACCGCTCCCACCGGCACCGCGCCCGAGGCCGCCACCGACGCGTCGGTCGACGTCGGTCATGCGGCGGCGGAGTTCGGCGCAGCGGGCGGTGGCCCGTTCGTGGTCGTCGTGGGCCCAGGCGAGGTCGAGGCGGAGGGCCTCGGCCTCCTCGCGGGTGGTCGCGACGGCGAGGAGACGGCCCAGCTCGGCCTGTCGGCCGGCGGCGTGGCGCTGTTCGCGCAGCATGACGTCGAGCCGGTCCCGGAGGGCGTCGCGGGCGCCCGGGCGGGCGTCCTGGGCGGCGAGGGCCGCGTCGTGCAGGGGCCCGGCCCGTTCCGCCTCCCGGGCGGCGGCGGGGGCGCCGTAGTGCGCGGCGAAGTCCTGGAGGAGGGCCTCCACGACGTCCCAGGGCGGCACCTCACGGCCGTCGAGACAGGCACGCATACCGTCCGGATCGCGCTGCCAGAAGACCGCGCACCAGCCGGCGCCCTGGTCCAGGCGCGCCAGCAGTCCGTCCAGGTGGTTCGCGAACTCCCTCAGTTTCCCTGGGAGTTGATCCAAAGTCATCGTCCAGCTCCCGCCCGACCGGAACACTCCGGTCCGTAGGGAACACCATGCGTGTTACAGCGCGGCTACGGGGAGTTTTCGGAGAAGACGCGGCGATCTCCCGCGGCCCCGCCGACCGAGGACGGCCGAGGACGGCCGACGGAGCTGGCCCCCGTACGGAGGGCGACCGCTCAGGCGACCCGCCCGACCACGTCCGTCGCGTCGGCCACGCCGGCCACCTCGACCGCGCCCCCCTGCGGGACCGCCACCAGGGCGCACCGCGCCGCCAGTTCGTCCATGGACAGGCCGAGCGCACGGGCGAGGGCGGCGACGGTGAAGAAGGCCGGGTCGGCGCCCGGCCGGTCTCGATCTTGCGGAGCGTCTCGGCGGAGATGCCGGCGGCCGCGGCGATCACGGCCATGCTGCGGCCGCCTCGGGCCTCGCGGAGCAGCGCGCCGAGCCGCTCGCCGCGTTCGCGCTCTTCGGGGGTGAGCGGGGTGCGTACCATGGAGCCATTCTAATACCGGTATAACAATTGGCACGGTGGGACCGAAGACGGGCACGCGGGGGCGATCACGGAAACGGGGCCGCGCGTCCCGGCCGAACGGCAGCCGGACCCGCCCCGCCACCCTCGGAGTCGTCCCGAACCCGTCGCGGACCCGCCCCGAAGCCACCCCGAAGCCACCCCGGCGTCTTCGCGCCGAGCGGAGGACGAAGCCGGACATGCCGCCCCCAAAGGAACGTGTCATCGTGGTGTATCCCGGCACGGACAGGAAACTCGTCGGCACCGGCAACGCAGTCGATGGAAACGGAACGCCATGACCAGCGGCTACATCGGCCCGGAGGGCGACCCCTTCGGTGAATTCCTGGCCCGCTTCTTCGGCGGGCCACGCCCCGGCCCCCGCCAGATCAACATCGGCCAGCTCCTCAGCCAGCCGGCCAGGGAACTGGTCCGCGGTGCGGCGCAGTACGCCGCCGAGCACGGCAGCCGCGATCTGGACACCGAGCACCTGTTGCGCGCCGCCCTCTCGGCGGAACCGACGCGCAGTCTGCTCAGCCGCGCCGGGGCGGACCCCGACTCCCTCGCGTCGGAGATCGACGAGCGTTCGGGCCCCGTACAGCACCCGCCGGGTGAGGTGCCGCCGCCCACCTCGCTGTCGCTGACGCCGGCCGCCAAGCGGGCCCTGCTGGACGCCCACGACCTGGCACGCTCGCGCGGCAACGGCTACATCGGCCCCGAGCACGTGCTGAGCGCGCTCGCCGCGAACCCGGACTCCGCGGCCGGGCACATCCTCAACGCGGCCCGCTTCGCGCCGTCCGCCGGCCCGTCCGAGTCCTCGGACGCCATGCCCCCGCAGTCCCGCCAGGAACGGCAGCGGTCCACGCCCACGCCCACCCTGGACAAGTACGGCCGGGATCTCACCGACCTGGCGCGCCAGGGCCGGATCGACCCGGTGATCGGCCGGGAGGACGAGATCGAGCAGACGATCGAGGTGCTGTCGCGGCGCGGCAAGAACAACCCCGTGCTGATCGGTGACGCGGGGGTCGGCAAGACCGCGGTCGTGGAGGGGCTCGCCCAGCGCATCGCGGACGGTGACGTGCCGGACGTGCTGGCCGACCGCCGGGTCGTCGCCCTGGACCTGACCGGCGTGGTCGCCGGCACCCGTTACCGCGGCGACTTCGAGGAGCGCCTCAACGCCATCGTGACCGAGATCCGCGAGCACTCCGACCAGCTCATCGTGTTCATCGACGAGTTGCACACGGTCGTGGGCGCGGGCGGCGGCGGGGAGTCCGGTTCGATGGACGCGGGCAACATCCTCAAGCCGGCCCTGGCCCGTGGCGAGCTGCACGTCGTGGGGGCGACGACGCTGGAGGAGTACCGGCGGATCGAGAAGGACGCGGCGCTGGCCCGCCGGTTCCAGCCGATCCTGGTGCCGGAGCCGTCGGCCGCGGACGCCATCGAGATCCTGCGTGGTCTGCGCGACCGGTACGAGGCCCACCACCAGGTCCGCTACACCGACGAGGCGCTGGTGGCGGCCGTGGAGCTGTCCGACCGCTACCTCACCGACCGGCGGCTGCCCGACAAGGCCATCGACCTCATCGACCAGGCGGGCGCCCGGGTGCGCCTCGGGGCCCGCAGGAAGGGCACGGACGTGCGCGCCATGGAGCGCGAGGTCGAGCAGCTCACCCGTGACAAGGACCAGGCGGCGGCCGACGAACAGTACGAGCAGGCCACCCAACTGCGGGACCGCATCGTCGAGTTGAAGCAGCGGATGACGGACGCGGCCGGAGGCGGCGAGGTCGACGAGGGCCAGCACCTGGAGGTCACCACCGAGGCGATCGCCGAGGTCGTGTCCCGGCAGACCGGCATTCCCGTCGCCAGCCTCACCCAGGAGGAGAAGGACCGGCTGCTCGGTCTGGAGCAGCACCTGCACGATCGGGTCGTCGGCCAGGACGAGGCCGTGCGGGTCGTCTCGGACGCGGTGCTGCGCTCGCGTGCCGGGCTGTCGAGCCCGGACCGGCCGATCGGCAGCTTCCTGTTCCTCGGCCCGACCGGCGTCGGCAAGACCGAACTGGCCCGCGCGCTCGCCGAGGCGCTGTTCGGCAGCGAGGAGCGGATGGTCCGCCTGGACATGAGCGAGTACCAGGAACGGCACACCGTGAGCCGCCTGGTGGGAGCCCCGCCCGGGTACGTCGGCCACGAGGAGGCGGGCCAGCTGACCGAGGCGGTGCGCCGGCACCCGTACTCGCTGCTGCTGCTCGACGAGGTGGAGAAGGCCCATCCGGACGTCTTCAACATCCTGCTCCAGGTCCTCGACGACGGGCGGCTGACCGACGCGCAGGGCCGTACGGTCGACTTCACCAACACGGTGATCGTGATGACCAGCAACCTGGGTTCGGAGGTGATCACGCGGCGCGGCGCCGGCATCGGTTTCGGGGCCGGCGGCACGGACGCGGACGAGGAGGCGCGGCGGGAGCAGGTCATGCGCCCGCTGCGCGAGCACTTCCGGCCGGAGTTCCTCAACCGCATCGACGAGATCGTCGTCTTCCGGCAGCTCAGCACCGAGCAACTGCGGCGGATCACCGACCTGTTGCTGGAGGGGACCCGCCGGCTGGTGCACTCGCAGGGCATCACCGTGCGGTTCTCCGACGCCGCCGTCGACTGGCTCGCCGAACGCGGGTACCAGCCCGAGTACGGCGCCCGCCCGCTGCGCCGCACCATCCAGCGCGAGGTCGACAACCGGTTGTCGCGGCTGCTGCTCGACGGGCAGGTCCGGGAGGGCGCCGCCGTGACGGTCGACGTCGAGGACGGGCGGCTCGCGTTCCGCACGAGCCACGACGAGCCACCCGCTCCCGAACTGTGAGGCCGCCGGCCCGGGACGACCGGCGCGCGGCTCACGACACACGGTTCACGACATACGGCGCACGGCGTGATGCCGCCCGCGTCCTACGGTGCCGGCAGCACCACCTGTGCCGAACCGCCGCCCCGCCGCACGGTCTCGGCCGCCGCCAGCCACTTGCCGTTCGGCAGCCGCTGCACGCCGGTCGTGGCGCCGATCTCCGGGTTGAGCTTGAACGAGTGCCCGATGGACTCCAGTTGCCCGGCGAGTTCGCTGCCGTAGAGGCCCGGTTCGAGTTCCGTCTGGGCGGTGTTGCGCTGGCTGGCGCGGGGTGCCGCGATGGCGTCCACGAGCGGGAGCCCGCGGTCGAGGAACCCGGTGAGGGTCTGGAGCACGGTGGTGATGATGGTCGCGCCGCCGGGCGAACCGAGCGCCACCACCGGCAGGTGGTGGCGGTCGAGGACGATGGTCGGCGAGATCGACGAGCGCGGCCGCTTGCCCGGACCGGGCAGGTTCGGGTCGTGCACGGCCGGGTTCGCCGGGGCGAAGGAGAAGTCCGTCAGCTCGTTGTTGAGGATGAACCCGCGGCCGGGACGGTGATGCCGCTGCCGCCGGTCTGCTCGATGGTGAGCGTGTAGGAGACGACGTTCCCCCACTTGTCGGCGACCGTCAGGTGCGTGGTGTTCTCGCCCTCGTACGTCGTCGGCGCCGCCGTGCCGCCGCCGGCGCAGGCCGCCGGCCGGCGCGGGTCACCCGGTGCGAGGGGGCTGGTCAGCACCGCGTCGTCCCTGATCAGGCACTCCCGCGAGTCGGCGTACCGCTGCGACAGCAGTTCCTTCACCGGTACGTCCTCGAAGGCGGGGTCGCCGACCCAGCGCCCGCGGTCGGCGAAGGCGATGCGGCCGGCCTCGATGAACCGGTGCAGGTACTGGGCCCGGCTCGCCTTGGACAGGTCGGTCCGCTCCAGGATGTTGAGGGCCTCGCCGACGGTCGTGCCGCCGGAGGAGGAGGGGGCGATGGAGTACACGCCGAGGCCGCGGTAGGTGGTCTCGGTGGGCGCCCGGAGCTTGGCGCGGTAGGCGGCGAGGTCCTTCGCGGACAGCTCGCCGGGCCGGGCGTTCCAGCCCGAGGCCGGGTCCACCGGAGGTTTGTTGACGGTGGCGACGATGTCCTCGGCGATGTCGCCCCGGTAGAGCGCGCCGACCCCCTTGCGCCCCAGCTCGGCGTAGGTGCGGGCGAGGTCGGGGTTCTTGAAGGTGGAGCCGACGGCCGGAAGTTGTCCGCCGGGCAGGAACAGCTCGGCGGTGTCGGGGAAGTGGCGGAAGCGGACCTCGTTGGCGGCGGTCTGGCTGCGGAAGGTGGCGTCGACGGTGAAGCCGTCGCGGGCGAGGCGCTCGGCGGGCTTGAGCAGCGTGCCGAGCTTTCTGCTGCCCCACTGGTCGAGGGCCGTCGCCCAGGTGGCGGGCGTGCCCGGGGTGCCGACGGCGAGGCCGCTGCTGACGGCGTCGGCGAAGGCGAGGGGCTTGCCGTTCTCGACGAAGAGGTCCGGTCCGGCGGTCAGCGGCGCGGTCTCCCGGCCGTCGATCGTGCGCACGGTGCGGGACTCGGCGTCGTAGTAGACGAAGTAGCCGCCTCCGCCGATGCCGGAGGAGTAGGGCTCGGTGACGCCGAGGGCGGCGGCGGTGGCGACGGCCGCGTCGACCGCGTTGCCGCCCTTGCGCAGCACCTCGATGCCGGCCGCGGAGGCGTCCGCGTCGACGCTGGCCACGGCACCGCCGTAGCCCACGGCGACGGGTGCCTTCTCGACCGGCGCCTTCTCGACCGGTGCCTTCTCGACGGCCGGCTTTCCGACGGCGGCGGGGGCGCCGCCGCCCCCACCGAGACCACGGCGGCCGAGACCGCCAGGACCGACATTTTCCGCGCGGCCGACAGTTTCCGCGCGACAGAGCGACGCATCCGTACCTCCAGTCCGGGAACGTCCGCGCAGCGTAACCACAACACCCGTGCCCCGACAGCCCCCTTCCGGGCCGTGTCGTACGACTGCCACACATCGAACACGGGTACGTTCCGGCCATGGGACCCCACTACTATGCGCGCCCATGAATGACGACGTGCGCAACATCGTTCTGGGTGTGGTCGCGACCGGCATCAGTGCCGCGCTCGGCTGGGTGGCCCGCACCTACCTCTGGCGACGGAAACTACGCCGCAAGCAGGCCTTCTTCGGGCTGCCGGACAACTCGGAGTGCCTGCTCGTCGTCAACCGCGACCCGGCGTCCTCGGAGCCCGCGGTCCACCGCATCGACGTGTTCGCGCTCCTGGAGCTGTCCGCGCTGATCAAGGACTGCGGCGCCAACGTCCAAATGGTCACGCAGGACGCGGCCCAGCAGGGCTTCGGGGAGCGCACCGAGTTCTGCGTCGGCGGCCCCGCCTCCAACCGGCGCATGATGGCGCACATGTCGGCCATGCTGCCCGGGGTGCGGGTCAACGTCGACGCCGAACCGGGCCCGGACCGGGGCGCGTTCCAGATCGGCACCGAACGCCACCGGCTGGAGGCGGGCGTCACCGAGTACGTGCTGCTGGCCCGGCTCACCGCCGCCCAACGCCGTGACGCCCGACCGGTGTTCCTCTTCTGCGGCCAGCGCGCGATCACCAACCAGGCCGCCACCCGCTATCTGGCCCGCCATCACGAGCGCCTGTACCGCAAGCACGGGAACAACTCCTTCGTGCTGCTGCTGAAGGTCGTCAACTCCCAGGCGTACGGCCCCGACGTGGTGGAACTGGTGGCGGACGTGACGCGGGCGGCCCAGACGCCGCTGCCCGCGCAGTCCGTCTCCCCCCGCACCTCGCACCGCGCGTCCTGAGCCCCGCCACCGGCCGGCGGTGGGGCGCGGACGCGGTCGGCCCGCTCCACAGCGAGCACAACCCGTCCGGCGCACGGCTGACCTTCTCCTCGCCGGCGAACGACCCGTCGTACGGGGCGATTCCGCTGTGCGAACAGTGATCTCCGGCCGGCGCCGGGCGGGTATGGCTCCTTGGGTGCTGCCCCTGCGGCCCGAATGAACGACCCATCCTAGACGAGGGCCGCCGGGGGTCGTGGCGGGCGTGCACCGACCTAGTGCTTGAGGATCTTGGAGAGGAAGTCCTTGGCCCGGTCGCTGCGCGGATCGGTGAAGAACTCCTCCGGGCTGCGGTCCTCGACGATGCGGCCGTCGGCCATGAAGACCACGCGGTTCGCGGCCGACCGCGCGAAGCCCATCTCGTGGGTGACGACGACCATCGTCATGCCGTCCCGGGCGAGCTGCCGCATGACCTCCAGCACCTCGTTGATCATCTCAGGGTCCAGGGCGGAGGTCGGCTCGTCGAACAGCAGCGCCTTGGGCTCCATGGCGAGGGCCCGGGCGATCGCCACCCGCTGCTGCTGGCCGCCGGAGAGCTGGGCGGGGTACTTGTCGGCCTGATCGGCCACACCGACCCGGTCGAGCAGGGCACGGGCTTTCTCCTCGGCCTTCGCCTTGTCGGCCTTGCGGACCTTGATCTGGCCCAATGTCACGTTCTGCAGCACGGTCTTGTGCGCGAACAGGTTGAACGACTGGAAGACCATGCCGACGTCGGCGCGCAGCCGCGCCAGTTCCCTCCCCTCCGTCGGCAACGCTCTGCCGTCCAGCAGGATCGTGCCGGACTGGATGGGCTCCAGCCGGTTGATCGCCCGGCAGAGCGTCGACTTGCCCGACCCCGACGGGCCGATCACCACGACCACCTCCCCCTTGCCGACCGTGAGGTCGATGTCCTGGAGGACATGCAGCTCCCCAAAGTACTTGTTGACGTCACGCAGCTCGATCAACGGATCGACGGCCATGCGCAGCCCTACTCACTCTCGGCTGTCCCGTGCTGCCGCAAACTATCCAGACAAAACCCACCCAAAGACGCGACACGCATCTTTCGGACATTAGCCGTATTTACGCCCCGCACAGACCGCCACCGCAGACCGCCGCCGCACGCCTGTACCGCGCCCCCGTCGCAGGCCACCGCACGCCCGTGCCGCACACCCCGCCCCGCGCCTCAGACCTCAGCCACCTCGCCGTAGTGCTGGGACAGCTCCGGGACGCCGTTCACGGCCCACTCCTGTCCGGCCGTCACCACGTCGAACTCCCGGCCCGAGGCGAGCCGTACGACGGGCTGACCGCCGGGCCAGACCTCCCAGGCGGCGCCGGGGACGGTGCGCACGATGACCGTGCCGAGATAGAGGCCCGCGTCGTTGCCCAGCCACGGCAGGTTCTCCACGTCGTCGCGCCAGCGCGGCAGCAGCTGGTCGAGCGCCTCCAACGAGGCCGGTGTGTCGTCGAGCCGGATGCCCTCCCGCTCCGCCAGGGTGCGCAGCAGCTCGCACTCGGAGAGGAGTTCGGCGACCCCTTCGGGGTCCGCGGCGGTCAGCGTCGCCTCGGCGTGCCTCTTGCGCCTGCTGCCCAGGAAAGGGATGTTCATACGCCCAGCGTGACATTCACACCGGCGTGCGCACCACAGGCGCGCGGACGGCCGCGAGCGGTCGGACTCCCCTCCCCCGCCCACCCGGTGGACCGACCGGCACACGGCGCTTTCCCCCCTCGCGGCGCCGGGACGGCCGGCCGGTCCGGGCCGGGTCGCCGGCCCGGACCGCTCCCCCTCACCGGCCGGCCCCGCACGCGGGCCTACACGTCGAGGTCGACGACGACCGGCGCGTGGTCCGAGGCGCCCTTGCCCTTGCGCTCCTCGCGGTCGACGTAGGAGTCCTTCACGGCCTTGGCGAACGGCGCGTTGCCGTAGACCAGGTCGATGCGCATGCCGCGGTTCTTGGGGAAGCCGAGCTGGCGGTAGTCCCAGTAGGTGAACGGGTGGTCGTACTTCAGGGGGCGCGGGACGACGTCGGAGAGGCCCGTCTCGCGCAGGGCGGCGAGGGCGGCGCGCTCGGCGGGGGTGACGTGGGTGGAGCCCTCGAAGACGGCCGCGTCGAACACGTCGTCGTCGGTCGGCGCCACGTTGTAGTCGCCCAGCACGGCGAAGGGGCGGCTGCCTCCCGCGTCACCGGTGACGGCGGCCCTGAGGGCCTCGAACCACTGCAGCTTGTACGCGTAGTGCGGGTGGTCCACCTCCCGGCCGTTGGGGACGTAGACCGACCAGAGGCGGACCGGACCGCAGGTCGCGGAGATCGCGCGGGGCTCGACGGCGTCCTCGTACCCCGGATCGCCGGGCAGGCCCTTGACCACGTCCTCGAGGCCGACCCGGGAGACCAGCGCCACGCCGTTCCACCGTCCGGTGGCGTTGACCGCCGCCTCGTAGCCCAGCTCGCGCAGCTGGTCGAACGGGAACTGCGCCTCGGCGACCTTGGCCTCCTGGAGGCAGAGCACGTCGGTGCCGCTGCTCTCCAGCCAGGCCAGGAGCCTCGGCAGGCGGGCGGTGATCGAGTTCACGTTCCAGGTCGCGATGCGCATGACCGACAACTTACCCGCAGGGTCCGACAGCGGCCTCGCTCAGATCTGCGCCGACGCTCCCGACGCCAGCCGCTGGTGGTCGGCGCCGCCGAGATTGCCCAGATGGGTGTCGTAGATCGGGCGGGCGAGGTCGGTGAGGAGGGCGTCGTGGATGTCGTAGACCCGCCGCGGCCGCACCTCCCTGACGTAGTCGATGACCTCGGCGATCTTGTTCCAGGGGGCCATGACCGGGGCCAGGAGGGTCTCCACCCGGTGGTCGGGGACGGTGAGGGCGTCGCCGGGGTGGAAGACGCGGCCGTCGTCGATCAGGAAGCCGATGTTGGTGACGCGCGGCAGGTCCGGGTGGATCACGGCGTGCAGTTCTCCGTGGACCTGGACGTCGAAACCCGCCGCGGTGAAGGCGTCCCCGTGACCGACGGTGTGGACGCGCCCCGGGAAGGCGCTCGCGATCTTCTCCGCGACCGACCGGAGGGTCCAGATCTCGGCGGCCGGGTCGGCCTCCAGGGCCGCCCGCAGCCGCTCCTCGCTGAAGTGGTCGGGGTGCTCGTGCGTGACGAGGATGGCGTCCGCGCCGAGCGCGGCGTCCGCCTCGGTGAACCCGCCCGGGTCGAGGACGAGGGTGCGGCCGTCCTTCTCCAGGCGGACGCAGGCGTGCGACTTCTTCGTGAGCTTCAGGGCGGCCGGGGGCGTCATGGGGGTCTCGGGAGTCCTGGGCTGGTGGGAGGTGCCGGACCGGCGGGAGGCGCCGGGCCGGTCGGGGGTCGTGGGCCGGTCGGGGGTCGTGGGGGTCATGGGTCCATCCTGCCTCCGCCCGGCGGCCGGCTCACTCGGTGGGCGTCGTCTCCTCCCGGATGACCTGCTGCGCCACGCGGAACGCGCTGTTCGCGGCCGGTACGCCGCAGTAGACCGCCGTCTGGAGCAGCACCTCCTTGATCTCGTCCGGGGTGAGGCCGTTGCGCAGGGCGGCACGGGTGTGGGCGGCCAGCTCGTCGAGGTGCCCGCCGGCCACCAGCGCGGTCAGGGTGACGCAGGAGCGCGAGCGCCGGTCGAGGCCGGGGCGGTCCCAGACCTCGCCCCAGGAGTAACGGGTGATCAGCTCCTGGAAGTCGCCCGAGAAGTCGTCGGCCTGTGCCAGCGCCTGGTCCACATGGGCGTCGCCGAGGACCTCGCGCCGCACCTTCAGCCCGGCGTCGTACGGGTCGGGGCGGCCCATGACCTGCTGGGGCACCACCACGGGCGCGGGCGCGATCTCGGCGATCGGCGCGGCCTGCGGCGGCGGGGACTGCACCGGCCTGAGGGAGACGCCGGGGACGGCGGTCTGACCCGTGCTGTGCTCGTACGCCGGCTGCCAGGCGGTGGAGAAGTGCCGGACCAGCAGGTCGGTGACGGCGGCGGGCTGCTCGACCGGCACCAGATGGGAGGCGCCGGGGACGACGGCGAGCCGGGCGTCGGGGATGCCCGCGACGAGCGTGCGGGCCTCGGCGGGACCGGTGACCTGGTCGTCCGATCCGACGAGGACCAGCGTCGGCACGCCCACCATGCCGAGTTCGGCCCGCACGTCGAACGAGGCGAGCGCCTCGCAGGCCGCGATGTAGCAGCCGGGGTCGGTGGTGCGCACCATCTGTACGGCCCACTCGGTGATCGCGGGCTGAGCGGCGGCGAAGCCGCTGGTGAACCAGCGGTCGGGCGAGGTGCGGGCGATGGGGTCGAGGCCGTTGGTCCGCACGATCACCCCGCGCTGGCGGAACTCGTCCGCCGTGCCGAACCGCGGCGAGGCCGCGATCAGCGCGAGCGAGGCGACCCGCTCGGGGCGACGCAGCGCCAGCTCCACACCGACCGCGCCGCCGAGCGCACAGCCCGCGTAGCCGAAGCGCTGCACGCCGAGCGCGTCGAGCGTGGCGAGCAGCCGCTCGGCGAGGTCGCTGACGGAACCCGCCGGATAGGCCGGCGCCCCGCCGTGACCGGGCAGGTCGAACCGGAAGATCCGCCACTGCTGGGCCAGCTCGGGGACCTGCCGGTCCCACATGTGCCAGGTGGTGCCCAGTGAGGGGCCCAGGATCAGGACCGGAGCGTCTTCCGGCCCGTCAAAGCGGTATTGCAGGGTGTTCGGTGGTGTCTCGCTCACCCGTCAGACCCTCTCATCTCTCACGACTGCCCCTGCCGACGGGGGTTACGGCTGTGTGGGCCCGACCCGGTGGAAGACCTCCCGGGCAGCGTAGCGTTTGAGGCAACGGACGATTTCGCGACGGGTCTTGTCTTCCCTGCCGCGGCGTCCGCAGTGGTCCCGGGTGCGTGGGCCGGCGCGCAGGCGGGTCCGCGCGATCCGGTGCGGGGCGGTGTCGGTCTGCCTGTCGCCGCCACGGTCGGGGCGGCGGTACTGCCGGCTGCCCGAGGAACGCTCGACGGGGTCGGCCCCGCACAGCGCGGTGAAGGACGCCTCACCGCCCGGGCGTTCAGGGTCGTCCCCCTCGTGATCGGCAACGTGACGGCTGCGTCCGGGCCGAAGCCCACCACCGTGAGCGGCCGCCGGACACGGCGTTCCGCGAGCTGGGCCGGTCGGCGTTCCAAGTCCTGCATAAACTCGGCGAGTTGTCCGATCCGCTGGGCAAGCGGACACCGGGTGCCGCGGGTCGTCCGCAGCACCGCCTCTTCTTCGTCGTCGTTCCTGCTGCCGTCGGCGAACCGTGCGCGGGCACGGAGGAGTTCCGCGTCGTGCGGCCCGGCCGGTTCTTCCCGCAGGTGCGGGTCGGCACCGACGAGGACAGCCTCGAGCCGGCTGATCGCCCGGGTGCGGGCTTCGACCGCCGAGCCCCTGGCGAGTTCGTGCGTCCGGGCGATCCGCACCGGTCCGTCGCCCGGCTCGGCCTGCGCGCGCCCGCCCAGCACCACCCGCCCAGCACCGCCCGGGCCGCGTTCCGGGCAGTGGGCGGGTCGGACTTGCCGCGCCGGCGGCGGTCTGGCCGGACGGGCCGGTTTCCCCCGAACACCTCCACGCCCCGGGCCGGCAGGTGGCGGGACGGAACCGCCCCGGAAGAGTGGCGGGACGGAGCAGCCCCGAAAGAGCCGGCCCCGCCACTCCGGCGCGCCGCACCGCGCCCGGCCCACCGGCCCACGCCGGCGGTTCGCCGTGTCCCGCCGCGGTGGCCGGGAACACCTCGACGCCGATCCCTTCGCCGACCGGGGAGAGCACAGCGGCCATGAGCGCGGGCCCGGGCCGCCGGTCCGCCCTGCTTCTTCCGTGTGATCACGGGCGGGGTACCCGCCGCCCGCGCGACCCGCGAAGCCACCGTCGGCGGCACCCGGGAAGTCACCCCGGCACCCGCGGCGGCCGCGGCCGCCCTCTTGTTCCCGTGGCCGGGGCAGCGGGCGGACGAGACGGATACGGATGCCGACCTGCGCGCCGGCACGTCTTCGGCGGCCGGTCGTGTCGAGCGGTCGTCGGAGCACACAGGCGGTGGATCACCCTGTCCCGCTCTCCGGGTACCGTCAGGGTATGAGTCATCCACACCCCGAACTGAAAGCCGCCCCGCCCCTGCCCGAGGGAGGGCTGCGGGTCATCGCCCTGGGCGGCCTGGGTGAGATCGGCCGCAACATGACCGTCTTCGAGCACGCCGGCAAACTGCTCATCGTCGACTGCGGCGTGCTGTTCCCCGAGGAGACCCAGCCCGGTGTGGACGTGATCCTGCCGGACTTCACCTCGATCCGGGACCGGCTGGACGATGTCGTGGCCGTGGTACTCACCCACGGCCACGAGGACCACATCGGCGGCGTGCCGTACCTGCTGCGCGAGCGGAGGGACATCCCGGTCGTCGGCTCCAAGCTGACGCTGGCGTTCCTGGAGGCCAAGCTCAAGGAGCACGGCATCCGGCCGCGCACGGTGCGGGTGCGCGAGGGCGACCGGCGCGGCTTCGGACCCTTCGACTGCGAGTTCGTGGCGGTCAACCACTCCATCCCCGACAGCCTCGCGGTCGCGATCCGCACCCGGGCCGGGATGGTGCTGCACACCGGCGACTTCAAGATGGACCAGTTCCCTCTCGACGACCGCATCACCGATCTGCGCGCCTTCGCCCGGCTCGGCGAGGAGGGCGTGGACCTGTTCCTCACCGACTCCACCAACGCCGAGGTACCCGGTTTCACCACTTCCGAGCGGGAGCTGAACCCGGCGATCGAGCAGGTGATGCGCACCGCGCCGCGCCGCGTCATCGTCTCCAGCTTCGCCAGCCACGTGCACCGCATCCAGCAGGTCCTGGACGCCGCCCACCAGCACGGCCGCAAGGTCGCCTTCGTCGGCCGGTCGATGGTCCGCAACATGGGCATCGCCCGCGACCTGGGCTATCTGAAGGTCCCCTCCGGTCTGGTCGTGAGCACGAAGGAGCTGGAGAAGCTTCCGGACCACAAGATCACCCTGGTGTGCACCGGCTCCCAGGGCGAACCGATGGCCGCGCTGTCGCGGATGGCCAACCGCGACCACCAGATCCGCATCGGCAAGGGCGACACCGTCCTGCTCGCCAGCTCCCTCATCCCCGGCAACGAGAACGCCATCTACCGGGTGATCAACGGACTCACCCGGTGGGGCGCCCACGTGGTCCACAAGGGCAACGCCAAGGTGCACGTCTCCGGACACGCCAGCGCCGGCGAACTCGTCTACTGCTACAACATCGTCAAACCGCGCAACGTCATGCCCGTGCACGGCGAATGGCGCCACCTGCGGGCCAACGGCGACCTCGCCGTCCGCACCGGCGTCGACCCCGACCGTGTCGTGATCGCCGAGGACGGCGTCGTCGTCGACCTCGTCGACGGCCGCGCGTCCATCACCGGCAAGGTCCCCGCCGGCAACGTCTACGTGGACGGCATGGAAGTCGGCGGCGCCACCGAAGCCTCCCTCAAGGACCGCCTCACCCTCGCCGAAGAGGGCGTGGTCACGGTGGTGGCGATCGTCGACGCGGACACCGGCGCCCTCGCCGAGGCCCCCGACTTCCTGGCCCGCGGCTTCGTCCACGACGACACCACCTTCGAGCCGGTCGTCCCCGTCATCGAGAAGACCCTGGCCACCGCGGCCGAGGAAGGCGTCGGGGACGCGCGCCAACTCGAACAGCTCCTCGCCCGCGCCGTGGCGAACTGGGCGTTCCGCACCCACCGCCGCAAGCCCCTCATCATCCCCGTCATCATCGACGCCTGAGCCACGGCCCGGCAGCACGGTTCCCGTTCCGGTCCCGGCCCCGCCGGCACCGGGCCGGGCACGGCATCCGCCGGCACCGGGCCGGGCACGGCATCCGCCGAGCTGCGGGAGCCGCGCGGGACATGCGGCTCCCGTGCCCGACGGCGCTTGCGGCGACCGAGGTCGGGAAGTCTCGGACCGAAGTCGCACGGGCCCGGGCCGACACACATGAGGGGCCGCGCAGCCATGGCTGCGCGGCCCCTCATGTGTGTCGGCCCGGCACGAGGGCAGGCGCCTTCGTCCAGGTGGGCGGCAGGGCCCACCCGGGCGGCGGTCACCGGACGCGGCGTGCGCGATCCCTCGGGCAGGTCCGCGAGGTCAGGCCAGGTTGATGTTCTCGGCCTGCGGACCCTTCTGGCCCTGGGTGACGTCGAACGTCACGGCCTGGCCCTCCTGGAGCTCGCGAAAGCCCGTGGAGTTGATCGCGGAGTAGTGCGCGAAGACGTCCGGGCCGCCGCCGTCCTGGGCGATGAAGCCGAAACCCTTCTCCGCGTTGAACCACTTCACAGTTCCCGTAGCCATGTCTCATGCCTTCCAGTCGATGAACGCCTCCCACCCATGTGGCAGACGGAGGTGATCGCCCTGGTCCCTGCGGCACAGCACAGCAAAACGCCCACGCCGAAGGCGTGGGCAAGAGGGAATTCCGAACCACGACAGCTGACACAGACGCTACACGCCCGCACACCGTGTCACCACAGGAAATGATCACGCCGGACATCGAAATCGTGCGTGCGGTGCCCGCCGACGCCGACGGGCCCGCTCATCTCATGCTGCTGCCGTCGGGTTCGCCGATGCGGCGGCGCGGCGATGTTCGGCGTTGATGCGCCGGGCTTCCTCGAGCTGGTCTTCGAGGACGACGATCCGGCAGGCGGCCTCGATGGGGGTCCCGCGGTCGACGAGTTCCCGGGCGCGGGCCGCGACGCGCAGTTGGTAGCGGGAGTAGCGACGGTGGCCGCCCGCGGAGCGGAGCGGGGTGATGAGGCGGGCTTCACCGATGGCGCGGAGGAAGCCCTGTGTGGTGCCGAGCATCTCAGCGGCCCGGCCCATGGTGTAGGCGGGGTAATCGTCGTCGTCGAGACGGCCGAACATTTCGTCTGCTGTCATCGCACCTCTCTGCGGAACGCGTGGAGGGGCCCTGGCGCCGTACCGGCACCAGGGCCCCGAAGGAACTACTACACCATCTGCCGGCCCTGATACTGCACCGGCCCTCTGTTTCCGCGGACCCGACCGAGACGCTGTCGGGGACGCGGGGATCGCGATTGCTCGACCGGAGACCACCTCACTGTCGATGTCCTGCGGTACCCGGGCCCTGGACTTCCACCCGGGCGATCCTGATGGCGCTCGGCTCCTCCGTTCTTTCCTCTTGATCAACTACTCACTGACGGAAACTGCGAACTGCTGGTACCGCGAACTGCTGGTGGCCTCGAACAGCGCCACCCTTCGGCAGCCAGCCCCGTCGCCCGTCCTGCGTCTGCTCTGGCTTGGAACCCCACTGCCGAACATCCCGATGCGCGCGCCCGCAGCCGACGCCTTCACCGAGGTGCTGCTCACCGACTTCGCTGCCGGGTACTGCGAACTTTCCCTTACGGGTACTGCCACTGCGGTACTGCTCATGGCGGCCCCTGATCACTGCGGGCCACCCGGTCCGGTCGTCAGCCCCGTCGCCGTCCTGCAACCGCTCTGGCTTCGGAACTCCACCACCGCACCGTCCTGCGAACTGCAACTGCGGTACTGCTGCCCGGCAGTTCATCTCTGCCGGGCCTCGCTCGATCTCGACTACGAGAGAAACCATAACCACGCCGCCACCCAATGTCTACTCTGGCCGGCATAGATTTCCGGGTGTTCGAGGGCGAGGTAATCCGCCTCGCGCGGTCCATGGCTGGTTCGAGCAGCTCCGCGGCTCAGTCCGGCGCCCACAGCGACCCGGTGGCATCGCCGCGGACGGGCCGCTTGTCCGAACCGGCACGGTCCCGACGCGAGCAGACCGCGGCTTGCCGGGACCCTGGTTCACGGCAGCGGGTGCCGTCGTCTCGGTCGTGTCCGAGCTCGGCACCCGTGCCCCGCGCCTCGTGCCCCGCGCCACGGCGGGGGCCGCCGTACGCGGTGTGGGCCCGACCGGCGTACCGGTCGGGCCCACACTGCTGGTCGGATGTCGGCTCGCGCCTGTTGACCCGGTCAGACCGTCACGGGGGTGCCGAGCATCGCGGAGGCGTGCTGCATCGGGCTGAGAATGCCCAGAGGCGCTGTCTTGGGAACGGCACGGCAGGTGAAGCCGAGCTGAGCCATGGCCCGCAGGACTTCGGCGGCGCTGAAGTCACGGCGGTCCTGGCGCGTGATGACCTGGCCGACCTGCTTGAGGGGGTAATGGCGGCGGCCGATGATCACCGATTCGCCGACGACCGGTTCGGGCTTGACGCCCTTCATCGATTCCAGCACCCCGCCCTTGGTGAGCTCGAAGGGGAAGCGGGCGATGACGCAGCGCATGTGGCCTCACAGGGAGAAGGGAAGAACGGTCCGACCGGGGGGTGAGGCGTTTCAGCGGGAGAGGACGAGGCCGCCCGGCGCGCTGTCCTGCTCGTCGACGACGCGCAGGGCGCCGAGCCGACGGGAGCGCATCGCGTGCTCGGCTCCGCCCGTCGCGGTCACGGGTGTGGTGAACGGTCCGTGGTCGCCGAGGATGTCGCGCAGGCGGACGCGATCCGTGCGAGCGCCGCTGTCGCGGACGGCGGCGAGGTCGGTCCGGGTCACCAGGCCGATGCGCTGGTCGTCCTGGTCGCAGACGACCAGTCGGCCCGTGCGTGCGGCGGCCATGACGGCCAGTGCCACCTCGACGCTCATGTCGTCGCAGACCTGCGGCCCGGCCGCGTCCATGACCTCCACCGCCGTCCTGTGCACGGGATGGGCGTCCGTCGGGCGGAACTGCATCTGGACCAGCGTCAAAAGGTGCCTCCTGCAGAGATGGGTCAGCTTCCTGATCACGAAGGTTCAGGCCGCCGCGTCGAGGACGGGACGGTTCACGGGGGCCCGCCGGGGCGTCGAGGAGGGGCGGCGCCGGCCTCGGGAGGAGGCGCTGCGCCTGGGGCGTTCGGCCACCGGTGCGGTGATGACGACCGGGATGCCGGAGGGGGCCTGGGCGCCGGTGATCCGGCTCAGTGCCTCGTCTCCCGAGCGGACCTGGGTGGTCTGCGGCCGGATCCCGGCGTCCGACATGAGGCGGACCATGCCGCGTCGCTGGTTCGGTGTGACCAGCGTGACGACGCTGCCGGACCGGCCGGCGCGGGCGGTACGGCCGCCGCGGTGCAGGTAGTCCTTGTGGTCGGTCGGCGGATCCACGTTGACGACCAGGTCGAGGTCGTCGACGTGGATGCCGCGCGCCGCGACGTTGGTCGCCACCAGCACGGTGACGTGCCCCGTCTTGAACTGCGCCAGCGTGCGGGTGCGCTGCGGCTGGGACTTGCCGCCGTGCAGCGCGGCGGCGCGCACCCCGCTGTCGAGCAGGTCCTGGGTCAGCCGGTCGACGGCGTGCTTGGTGTCCAGGAACATGATCACGCGGCCGTCGCGGGCGGCGATCTCGGTCGTGGCGGCGTGCTTGTCGGCGCCGTGGACGTGCAGGACGTGGTGCTCCATCGTCGTGACCGCGCCGGCCGACGGGTCGACGGAGTGCACGACGGGGTCGGTCAGATAGCGGCGCACCAGCAGGTCGACGTTACGGTCCAGGGTGGCGGAGAACAGCATCCGCTGCCCCTCCGGACGCACCTGGTCGAGCAGCGCGGTGACCTGCGGCATGAAGCCCATGTCGGCCATCTGGTCGGCCTCGTCGAGGACGGTGATGCCGACCTCGTCGAGGCGGCAGTCGCCCCGGTCGATGAGGTCCTTCAGCCGTCCGGGCGTCGCGACGACGATCTCGCTGCCGGTGCGCAGCGCACCGGCCTGCCGGCCGATCGACATCCCGCCGACCACCGTGGCCAGCCGCAGCCGGACGGAGCGGGCGTACGGGGTGAGCGCGTCGGTCACCTGCTGCGCCAGCTCACGCGTCGGTACGAGGATCAGCCCCAGCGGCCGGCGGGGTTCGGCACGCTGTCCGGCGGTACGGGCGAGCAGGGCGAGGCCGAAGGCGAGGGTCTTGCCGGAACCGGTGCGGCCACGGCCCAGCACGTCACGGCCCGCCAGGGAGTTGGGCAGCGTCGCGCCCTGGATCGGGAACGGCACGGTCACTCCCTGCCTGCCGAGTTCGGCCAGCAGCTGCTGGGGCATGTCGAGATCGGCGAACGCCTCGACGGCGGGCAACGCGGGGGTGATCGTCCTGGGCAGTGCGAACTCACCCTGCGCCGCGGCGGGCCGGCGGCCGTAGCCACCGGACCGGGCGGGGCCGCCCGAACGGGGCTGCGCCTGCGAGCCGAAGCGGCTGCCGCCCCTTCCTGCGTCGGCACTGCCATTACGGGCACGGGCGGAGCGATCGTTCGTGTACGTGCGGTTCATGCGGAACCTTCCTCGATGTGGCACATATCAAGGAATTCCCGCAGCAATGAGCTACTTGGAGAATTACAAGTATGGACCGGCGACAAAAGAAAACAGCTTCGGGCCGGCGGAAAAATCCGGGGGCACAGGCGCTGAAACGGGTGGCGCGATGGGGACGTGAGATCCGGGCATCGACTGTGGCGCAGCCCTTCAGGACGTCCGTGCGTCACTGAAGGAGAAGTTGCGCGTGGCGGGACTACGGATTCCTCCGAGTCGTCCCGCAGGGGAAACCGCCGCGGGAGATGCTCGCAGCTGGGGCCCGCACCCCGAGGGATGCGGGCCCCAGCTGCGGTCTGTGCGTCAGGGTCAGGCCGGAACGATGTTCTCGGCCGTCGGGCCCTTCTGGCCCTGCGCGATGTCGAAGGTCACCTTCTGGCCCTCGAGCAGCTCGCGGAAGCCCTGCGCGGCGATGTTCGAGTAGTGGGCGAACACGTCGGCGCCGCCACCGTCCTGCTCGATGAAGCCGAAGCCCTTTTCCGCGTTGAACCACTTCACGGTACCAGCAGCCATGTCATATCTCCTTTGGGGCAGTGCATCGGGATCCGCACCGCGCGGACGCCGTGTCGCCGCGATGATCACCCCGCCCGGAAATGACCGGAAATATAAAAGTGCTCCCAGCCGACAGAACGAGGCGGGGCACTTGAAGTTTCGGGAACCACAACTGCAACCGGGATCGACAGTAGCACGCTGGAACGGCCCGTGTGCGCCACATAATTCCACTCCGCCCATTGCGGCAAAAACTCTCACCGCGCGCTCCGTCAAACTCTCACCTCGCAGGGACAGATATTCATTAACCCGGGTGCGATGTGTCAGGAAGAACGGTGTCGTCAGCCGCGGCCGTGGCCGCCGAGGCGCGACAGCCTGCGCGCCCGGCAGCTCGATCCGGCATGCCGGCGCTGGAGCATGGCCACTCCCCCGTCGATCGCCCGAGGATCTTCGTCAGCGGCCGATGCTCCGCTCGAGCGTCGGACCTCGGGTCAGCTCCGCGCGCCCCCGGCGGTGGCGCAGGCGGTGCCGTTCAGGGTGTAGGAGTCCGGCGGGGTGGTGTTGCCGTTGTGGGTCGCCTGGAAGCCGATGTCGACCGACGCTCCTGGAGGGATCGTGGCGTTGTGGGCGACGTTCCCGGCCGTCACCCGGCCGGAGGCGGGCGCGTACCGCGCGTTCCAGCCGGAGGTGATGGTCTGGCCGTCGGGCAGGGTGAAGACGAGGGACCAGCCGTCGATCGCGGTGGTGCCGGTGTTGGTGACGGTGATGTTCGAGGTCAGGCCGGTGTTCCAGGCACTGACGGTGGTGGCGATCCGGCAGGACGCCGAGTCCGGCGGCGGGTCGGAGGTCTGGAACTGTGCGAAGAACCTCCACACCTCGCCCGGCAGCCAGGTCCGGGAGCCGCTGTCCCCGGGAGCCCCGTCCTGCGGGGCGGCGATGTGGCCTTCGTCGAACGCGGCCCAGGCGACCGGATGCCCGGCCGAGCAGCCCGAGTAGGTGGTGATCCGGTGCGTCAGGCTGCCCGGTGCCGGCTCCGGCGGGTTCTGGGGGTGCAGCCGTTGTTCCTGACGAACCTGTCCCGCATCGCCCGTCCGCCGGAGATGCCGAGGACGCTGTCCCTGAGGCCGTGCACTCCGAGGTAGGCGACGGGCTGGGTGCCGCCCACGCATCCGCTGAGCTGCCCGCCGCTCTGGACCGCGACCGCTCGGAAGACCGTCGCGCGAGAGCACGCGAGGGCGTAGGACATGGCGGCGCCGTAGCTGAAGCCCAGGGCGAAGCGCTGTGTCGTGTCGACGCACAGATCCGCCTCGATCCGCCTGATCATGTCGTCGACGAAGGCGACGTCCTCCCCGCCGGCGTTGGCCCAGCCGTTGTCGAGGCCTTGCGGCGCGACGAAGACGGTGCTGTCGTCCGCCAGCCGCTGGAGCCCGTAGTAGGCCCAGGTACCCGTTTCCACGGTGCGGCCCGTGGCGACGTCGGTCGAGGTGCCGCCCAGCCAGTGGAACCCGAACACCAGCCGGTGGGCGCGGCCGCGGTCGTACCCGTCGGGGATCCGCAGGATGAAGTTCCGGTTCTTCCCGCCGCTGAGGATCGTGTGCGTCCCGCTCGTCAGGGTGGGGGTCCTGCCGCAACCGGAACTGGGAGCGGCGCTGACGGACGCGGCAGCGGGGCGGGCGGCCGTCGACGGGGCGTTCTCGCCCTGGCCGTGGCCCAGTGCCGTGCCTCCCAGGCTCAGGACGACCAGCGCCGCGACCACGGCGGGCCACACGAGGGTTCTTGTCCTCGTCATCGTGAGACTCCTCTTCTCGTCACGCGGCCGGTCAGGTGCGGGTCCACTTCTGGCCGGCCTGGCCGTTGCAGGTCCACAGGACCAGCCGGGTCCCGTCGGCGGTGCCGGCCCGGTCGGCGTCGAGGCACAGTCCGGCGTGGACGTTGCGGATCGTCCCGTCGGAACCGGCGGTCCACTTCTGGTTGTTCTGGCCGTTGCAGGGCCAGGTGATGACGCGGGTGCCGTTGGCGGTGCCCTGGTCGTAGGCGTCCAGGCACTTGTCGCCGAAGACGCGGATCTCACCGCCGGCCCAGGTGGTCCACAGCTGGTTGGCGGCCGTGTGGCAGTCCCAGAGCAGCACCGTGGCCCCGGCCGCGGTGGAGGCGTTGTCCACGTCCGCGCAACGGCCGGACGCGTCGCCGCGCAGCCGCGAGGTGGTGGCGGCCACAGGGGTGCCACCGCTCACCCGGAACACGGCCACTCCGTGCGCGGGGACGCTCGCCGAGATCTGCCCGGATGTGCTCGACGTGCCACCGGTCCACAGGTCCGTGAGGGTGAACGGCCCGCCCGACAGGCCGGCTTGCGCGGCCGTGGTGGTGACCGTGGCGGTGCCGCCGCCCCGGTTGAACAGGCCCACCGCGACCGAACCGTCGGACAGGGGCTTGGCGAAGACCTCGGTGGTGCCGTCGTCGCGCACCCTGCGCCCGCCCGCGCCCAGCGGGTCCTGGTTCACCGCCAGCAGTCGCGGGTTGCGCAGGACCGCGCTCACGTCGGCGGACATGGTGCGGATGTCGTTGCCGGCCATGAGCGGGGCGGCCATGAGGGCCCACAGGGCGAAGTGGGAGCGGGACTCGGTCAGTGACAGGCCGGGACGGCCGACGACCAGCATGTCGGGGTCGTTCCAGTGCCGCGGGCCGGACTGCGCCGCGAGGGGCGCGGTGACGTCCAGGACGTTGCCGACGCCCATCGGGTAGCTGTTGGTGTTGCCGTTCTGCCAGATGTCGAGCAGGTCCTCGGTGGTCCGCCACAGGTCGGCGACCCCGCCCCAGTCGTAGTCGGCGCCGGTGATGGCGTGCAGGCTGTTGGGGTTGATGCTGTAGACGATCGGCCGCCCGGTGGCACGCAGGGCGTCGCGCATGAGCGTGAACCGGGCGACCTGTTCGTCTCGGGTGCCGCTGGACGAACACCAGTCGTACTTGAGGTAGTCGACGCCCCAGGAGGCGAACGTGGCCGCGTCCTGCGCCTCGTGTCCCCTGCTGCCCGTGGATCCCGGGTAGCCGCCCGTCGCCTGGGCGCAGGTGCGCTCGCCCGGCACCTGGTAGATGCCGAACTTCAGCCCCTTGTCGTGGATGTAGTCCCCGAGCGCCTTCATCCCGCCGGGGAACTTGGTGGGGTTGGCCCGCAGGTTGCCCGCCGCGTCGCGCTGCGGGTCGAACCAGCAGTCGTCGACCACCACGTACCGGTAGCCGGCGTCCCGCATCCCCGAGGACACCATCGCGTCGGCGGCCTGGCGGACCTGCGCCTCGGTGACCCCGCACCCGAAGCTGTTCCAGCTGTTCCACCCCAGCGGTGGGGTGAGCGCCGGACTGCCCGGTGCGGCCGAGGCGGTCGGCTGGACGGCGGCCGTCACGGACGCGGTGACCGTCAGCGCGGCGGCCGTGAGAAGGCGGAGCAGTCGTCCGCCTGATCGTCTGGGCACCAAGGACTCCTTCGGTACGCAGCGGAAGAGGAGAGGTTCGAAATTTCGAGCAGCATTCGGAAACTCGGAGCGGCCCCACGGATCCTAGAGAGGCACCTGAACATGTCAACACCGCGCGTCGGGTCGACTTCACCGCGCCACCAGGCGGCCGCACGGCGGAACATCCGCGCCACCGGGGCACTGACCTGGGGTGACTCGACGCCAGGACTTTCCGAATGTTTCGACGGAGCAAGCGAACCCTGCGAGAGGGGTTGACGGAGCGCACCGGCCTCCTATCATCCAGAATGCTCGACAGGCCGATCCGCATTCGACATTTCGAACATCAGGAAGCCCTCCGCGCTCCACGAAGCCGAGAAGAGCCCCACATGGAAATGTCATGGACGCATCAACATTTCACTCGTCGTCGTACGCTCGCGGCCGCCACCGGCCTGGCCGCCGGCGCCTTCCTCCCCCACGGAGCTCACGGGGCCCACGGGCCCCACGGGCCCGCCCTCGCGGCCGCCGCGGAGTACACGAACCCGGTGATCTGGCAGGACTTCGCCGACATCGACGTCATCCGCGTCGGCGACACCTACTACGCCTCGGCCTCGACGATGCACTACTCGCCGGGCGCACCCGTCCTGCGCTCCTACGACCTGGTGAACTGGGAGATCGCCGGCCACTCGGTGCCCGTCCTCGACTTCGGCGCCAAGTACGACCTGAACGGCGCCCGTGGCTACGTCAGAGGAATCTGGGCGTCGTCACTCGCCTACCGCCCGAGCAACAGGACCTTCTACTGGCTCGGGCAGATCGACTTCGCCCGGACGTACGTCTACACCGCCACCGCGGTGGAGGGGCCGTGGAACAGGCTGACGACGATCAGCACCCCCTACTACGACGCCGGGCTGCTCGTCGACAGCGACGACTCCCTGTACGTGGCGTACGGGAACACCGTCATCAGCGTGGCCCGGCTCTCGCCCGACGGCCGCGATCAGGTCCGTACGCAGGAGGTGTTCAGGACACCGTCGAGCGTGGGCACCCTCGAGGGCGCCCGCTTCTACAGGATCAACGGGCAGTACTACATCTTCCTGACCCGCCCCGCGAACGGCCAGTACATCCTGAAGTCGTCCAGTGGCCCCTTCGGTCCGTACACGATGCGGCAGGTCCTCCTCGACCTGCGCGGACCGATCCCCGGCGGCGGCGTCCCGCACCAGGGTGGCCTGGTACAGACGCAGAGCGGCGCCTGGTACTACCTGGCCTTCGTCGACGCGTACCCCGGCGGCCGCGTGCCCGCCCTGGCGCCGGTCACCTGGACCCCGGACGGCTGGCCCGTCGTGCAACTGGTGAACGGCGCATGGGGCACGTCGTACCCCAGCCCGGCCGTACCCGCTCCACCCCGCCGGGTCACCCCGATGACCGGCGTCGACACCTTCGACGGCACGGCCCTCGGACCGAGGTGGGAGTGGAACCACAACCCGGACAACACCAAGTGGTCGGTCGGCAACGGCCTGACCCTGCGGACCGCGACCGTCACCCACGACCTCTACTGGGCCCGCAACACCCTCACGCATCGCATCCAAGGGCCCGTCTCCACCGCCACGGTCCAGCTCGACCACACCGCGATGCGGGACGGCGACCGGGCCGGACTCGCGCTGCTGCGTGACTCCTCCGCCTGGATCGGCCTCAAGCGCGACGGCGGCGTGACACGGGTCGTGATGGTCAGCGGGCCGGCCATGGACACCAGTTGGAACACCACCCACACCGGCACCGAGCTCGCGAGCGCGCCCGTCTCCGGCGGCCGGATCTGGCTGCGTGCGAACGCGGACATCCGCCCCGGCGCGCCCCGCCCGGGCACCTTCTCCTACAGCACCGACGGCACCACCTTCACCCGTCTCGGGCCCGCCTTCTCCATGGGCAACGACTGGCGGTTCTTCATGGGTTACCGGTTCGCCCTCTTCAACCACGCCACACAGGCACTCGGCGGCGCGGTCCGCGTCGCGCGGTTCGAGCTGTCCGCACCCTGAGCCGATCCGCCGACCGCACCACCCGACCCCCACCCCTGCGAAAAGAACCCTGAACCCGCTGGAGCGGCCCGGCCGACGCCGAGCCCCCGTCCTGGGCCTGCCGACCGCCACCGTCCTGGTGACACCCGGTACCGCGACCGACGCACCCGACGCCGTCCAGGCCTCCGTCCCGGGCGCCCGGGCGGCCCGGTCCGGGCGGTTCCTCGGAACCGCCGTGACCGCCGGACGGCTCGGTGACGGCATGTGTGCACCACCCTGCCGGACCGCGAGTTCACCTCGGTCACCCCCGAGAACGAGATGAAGTGGGACGCGACCGAGCCGTCCCACGGCTCGTTCGACTTCGGCCCCGCGGACCGGATCGTCGACGCCGTCAGGCGCTGGAGCGGACGACCAAGCGGGTCGGAAGGATCAGCGGGGTGGGTTCCCGCCCGTTGACGAGCGCGACGAGCATGCGCGCCATCTCCCGCCCGAAGGCCTCCACGGGCTGATGGACGGTGGTGAGCGGCGGATCGGCGATCCGGGCGACCGTCAGGTCGTCGAAGCCGACCACGGCGACGTCGGCGGGGACCCGTCGGCCGGCCTCCCGCAACGTGCGCAGCGCTCCCGCCGCCATGTTGTCGTTGGCGGCGAACACCCCGTCCACGTCGGGGTGGTCCGCCAGCAGTGCGGCCATGGCGCCGGCCCCGCTGGGCTCGGTGAAGTCGCCCTCCTGCGGGGGGAACGGATCGAGACCGGCGCCCAGCACGGCGTCCCGGTAGCCGCGGTACCGGGCGCGCCCGGCCTCGGTGTCCAGACGCCCGCAGATCGCGGCCACGCGCCTCCGGCCGCGCGAGACCAGGTACTCGGTCGCCTCGCGTGCTCCGCCGACGTTGTCGACGTCCACGTACCACCGGGGAGCCGGACCGACCGGGCGTCCACCGAACACGACGGGCATCTGCGCCTCGTCGGCCATACGGGCCAGCGGATCGTCCTCGCGCAGCGCCATCAGCATGACCCCGTCCGCACCCTTGGAGCGAAGGAGCTCCTCGACCCGCTTGCGGCCCCGGTCGGAAGCGGCCAGGCACAGCATCAGATGCAGGTCGGCCTCCTCCAGGGCGGCCGACGCCCCCACGATCACCTGGGCGAAGAACGGATCGGCGAAGATCGACGGATCCTCTCCCGAGACGACCAGGGCGGCCGCTCCCGTCTGCCGCGTGGCCAGAGCGCGCGCGGTCGGATTGGGTACGTACCCGAGTTGCCGGACGGCCCGTTCGACCGCCTCACGCTTGGCGCGGCTGACGTGCGGAGCGTTGTTGAGGGCGCGGGAGGCCACGGAGCGGGACACACCGGCGCGTTCGGCCACCTCGTCGAGCGTCGGCTGCCGACGCGGCGCACCCTCTGCCATGAACCACGGGCCCTTCCGTCTCGACCGGACGGGCAGCGTCTCACCTCGGCCCGTGCCGCTGCCACCCGCCCGGTGGAGGACGAGGGGGGAACACCGAGGGCCCTCAGGGGCCGGTCGACTGGGACCGCTTCCAGCTTCCTGACCCCTCAGGCTTCCGGCACGCAAGTCGCAGAGGGTGCTTGCGCGTTGACCCTTGACAGTCCAACTGCCCCGTCACACCATACCGATCACACCCCCGACAGTTTTGCCGCGTTGTTGGGAGCGCTTCCAGTGGGAGCGCTCCCAGGCATGGTCGCACCACCGCACTTCCTCAGCGCTTCGCACGCTCGGGACGAGAGCGTGCGGGGCATCCCTGCCAGGAGAACGAGGTTCCGTCATGCGCCGCAGACTCCGCGCCTTGGCCGCAGCGCTCTTCGCCCTGCCGCTGGCGTTCGCCGCCGCACCGTCCGCCCACGCGGCCGACCCGACCACCATGACCAGTGGGTTCTACGTGGACCCCGACTCCAGCGCGAAGAGGTGGGTGGCCGCCAACCCCGGCGACGGCCGGGCGGCCGCGATCAACGCGTCCATCGCCAACACGCCGACGGCCCGTTGGTTCGGCTCCTGGAGCGGCGCCGTCGACAGCGCCACGAGTGCCTACGTCGGGGCCGCGGACCAGCGGGACAAGCTGCCCCTCCTCGTCGCCTACAACGTCTACCACCGCGACTACTGCGGCGGGCACTCCGCCGGCGGAGCCGCTTCGCCGTCCGCCTACGCCGACTGGATCGGCCGGTTCGCCGGCGGGATCGGCAACCGCCCGGCCGTCGTCATCCTCGAGCCGGACTCCCTCGGGGACTACGGCTGCATGAACCAGGCGCAGATCGACGAGCGCGAGGCCATGCTCACGGACGCCCTCACCCGGTTCAACCGCCAGGCCCCAACACCTGGGTCTACATGGACGCCGGCAACCCGCGCTGGGTCGACGCGGCGACCATGGCCCGGCGCCTCCACGAAGCCGGCCTCCGCCAGGCCCACGGCTTCTCGCTCAACGTCTCCAACTACTTCACCACCGCGGAGAACACCGCCTACGGCAACGCCGTCAACAGCGAACTCGGCGCCCGCTACGGCTACACCAAGCCGTTCGTCGTGGACACCAGCCGCAACGGCAACGGCTCCGACGGACAGTGGTGCAACCCCTCGGGCCGCCGCATCGGCACGCCCACCCGGACGGGCGGAGGAGCCGAGATGCTCCTGTGGATCAAGGTCCCGGGCGAGTCGGACGGCAACTGCGGCGTCGGATCCGGCTCCACGGCCGGGCAGTTCCTCCCCGAGGTCGCCTACAAGATGATCTACGGCTACTGATCCGGGACTCCGCCGCCCGCCGGGGTGACCGGTGCTCCACCGGGGCGGGCGGCGGGCCACCGGGACGGGCGGTGGTCTGCCGGGGGCAGTGGTCCGCCGGGACGGCGGGCGCTCCCCGGCCGGCTCGCTCGTCACCGCCCCGGTCCTTCCTTGTCGATGCCACAGGCGTGTGGAAGGGTGAGGGGCATGACGAAGTACGTCGCACTGCTGCGCGGCATCAACGTCGGTGGCCATGCCAAGATCGCGATGAAGGATCTCCGCGAGCTGTTCGGCGAGCTGGGTTTCGACGAGGTCCGGACGTACCTGCAGAGCGGGAACGTGGTGTTCGCCGACCCGGCGGGGGCCGCGCCCGGCGAACTGCGGGAGCGGATCGAGAAGCGCCTCGCCGACGGACTGGGCGTACCGGCCGGCGTGCTGCTGCGCACCGGCGAGTCGCTGGGCCGGACGGTCGCCGCCAACCCGTACCTGGACCGCGAGGACGACCCGACCAAGCTGCACGTCACCTTCCTCGCCGGGACACCGACCGCCGAGCAGGCGGCCGCCCTGCGGACACCCCCCGGGGAGACCGCCGAGTTCACCCTGCTCGGCGACGAGATCCACCTGCACGTGCCGGGCGGCTACGGGCGGACCAAGCTGAACAACGCGTTCATCGAGCGCCGGCTCGGCATCGTCGCCACCACCCGCAACTGGAAGTCCGTCAACGCCCTTCACGAGATGGCGTCCTGATGCGCGCCGTGTGGAACGGCGCGGTGCTCGCCGAATCGGAGCACACCGAAGTGGTGGAGGGAAACCACTACTTCCCGCCGGAGTCGATCGACCGCCGCTACTTCGTGGCCGGCAGCACCACCGCGTTCTGCCCGTGGAAGGGCACCGCCTCGTACTGGACGGTGCGGGTCGACGGGGCGTCGAACCCGGACGCCGCCTGGTACTACCCGGAGCCGTCGGAGGCCGCCGCGCGGATCCGCCACCATGTCGCCTTCTGGCGGGGCGTCACCATCGAGGACTGACCCCGCCGGACGGGCCGCGCCCCTCTGTGGTCGTGGGCTCTGCGGTCATGGGCTCTGCGGTCGTGGGCGTGGCCCGTCCGGGTGTGCGGGGCCGTCAGCCCAGCAGGTTGACCGGGACGCTGTCGAAGCCCCGGTTGCCGAGGCCCGGGTGGCACACCGCCGGGGTGGCGTTCCATCAGCAGGCCCAGCTCGTGGATGACCGGGACCAGTTCGGCACGGTCGGCCTCCGGGATGCCGAGCAGGTCGTCGGTACATGGATTCGGAAGCGGCCGAAAGGCAGGGCACGACATCCGTCGGCTCGGGGCGAGGACCGGCAAGCCGATGATGACGGTAGGTCAGAACGTCCGTCCCTGGGACAAAGGACAATCAGAAAGCACCAGTTGTCGAGTCGCAGACTACTCGGTGTGGTTCACTGCTGAGGTGACTCAGGAGTTGGAGATCCTCTCATTCGACTCGGCCGAAGCCTTCGAGACTTGGCTCGCCGAAAACCACGCGTCCTCTCCCGGTATCTGGCTCAAGCTGCGCAAGAAGGGTCCGGGAATCGTCGCGCTGGACTACGCGCAGGCCCTCGACGTGGCGCTCTGCCACGGCTGGATCGACGGCCAGAAGGGCAAGTTCGATGACGAGTGGTGGCTGCAGCGGTTCACCCCCGGAAAGCGAACAGCAAGTGGTCCAAGATCAACCGGGACAAGGTCGCGGCGCTGATCGAGCAGGGCCGGATGCGTCCCGCCGGGCAGGCCGAGATCGACCGGGCCAAGGCGGACGGCCGCTGGGAGGCGGCCTACGACGGCGCGAAGGCCTCGACGGTGCCGGACGACCTGGCCGCCGCACTGGCCGCCGAGCCGGCCGCCGCCGCGTTCTTCGAGACCCTGGACCGGCAGAACCGCTACGCGATCCTGTACCGGATCCAGGATGCCAAGAAGGCCGAGACCCGGGTCCGCCGGATCGAGAAGTTCGTCGCGATGCTGGCCAAGGGCGAGAAGCTCCACCCGTAGCCGAACTGCCAGCTGTATTGCCCTGTGAGGTGGGAAACGCGGCTGGCGGGTGGTTGGCCCTTCAGCGCGGTGTGTCCGCGGTGGTGGCTGTAGGTGTGCAGCCATTGCGGGAACGCTTCGCGGCGCTCGGCTTCTGACCGGTAGGGGCCGGGCGTAGGCCCACTCGCCCAGCAGGGTGCGGTCGAAGCGTTCGACCTTGCCTCGAACTGCAGCAGGCCCTCGGGGCCGCGCCCGAAGGTGAGGTTGCCGTGCGGGTTGGTGAAGGCCTTGGCGGGCCCGGTGGTGCCGGAGGTGTAGAGCACGTCGGCGATGTCCTCGGGGGCGAGCGGCACGTCGACCGGCGTCTCGTCGCCGCTGTCCAGTTCGGCGACCTCGGCGCTCCAGCCGGTGAAGCTCGCGGGCGGGCGCAGCGAGCCGCTGTGGATCACTCCGGTGGCCCGGCACTCCGTCAGCCGGCGTTCGGTCTCGCGTTCGCCGAGCCGGTCGCTGAGGTGGACGGCGGTGGCGCCGGCGCTGAGCACGGCGAGGTAGGCGACCGCGTAGTCGGTCCAGTCCATGCCGCCGTACAGCAGGCCGATCCGGCGGCCCTTGGTGACGCCGGCGGCGAGCAGGCCGTGGGCGGTGCGGTCGACCCGGCGCTGCCAGTCGCCGTAGTCCAGTGCGTCGGTTCCGTCGATGTCGAGTGCAATACGGTCGGGGTGGTGTTCGGCCCGCCGGCGCAGCAGATCGGTGACTCGGACCACGGTGCTCGCTCGTTGCATGTCGGCTCCTCGACCGCGGGGCTGGAAATCCCACGCTACGAAGCCGCTGTCGCCTTATCTGCTCAGAATTGCGCGACTGCCGTGGCGCCTTGCGGTATACCGTCGAGAGGTTGGTGAACCCGTACGCATTTTTTTCGGACCGACCGGAGAGAGCTGATCATGACTCGGATTGCTAATTCCGCGTGGGAGACGTCCTCCTGGGAGGAATCAAATTATTTCGAGCCCGCGGACGGTCCGCCGCTTATCCGTGCCGATGTGAAGCGCGTCTTCCGCGGTGATGTGGAGGGCACCGGCGAGGCGGTCCTGCTGTGCTGCCGCCCGGACGAGAAGTCGGCCGGATACGTCTCCACCGAGCACATCGTCGCCACGCTGGAGGGCCGCTCCGGCACCTTCGTGGTCCAGCACGGCGCGTCGATGGGCGCCGACGAGCCGCAGACCCTCGGCTTCGTGGTCCCGAACTCCGGCACCGGCGGCCTGACCGGCCTCACCGGCACCTGCGCCTTCGGCCACGACGAGGAGGGCAAGGCGTACTTCCGCCTGGAGTACCGGCTGCCGTGAGACGACGCCGTCCCCGCACCGGCAGCGGCAGCGGCCGGCCCGGGGACGTTCCGCGGTCAGCGCGCGACGATCTCCAGCGCCACCGCGGGGCGGCCGCCGAACCGCTCGCCGACCAGCTCGGCGAAGGCCGTCATCGGCTCACGGACGCTGGTGACGGGCGGGGCGAGACCGCCCCGGGCCCGGCGGTCGGTGTTCTCGTCGTCGGACTCCGACCGGGCGAAGATCATGGTGGTGTACTCGCTGATCTCCGCCTGCCCTGGCGGATGGGCCGGCTCACCCGGACCGACTCCGCCTGCCGACCCCACCGTCGCCGGGCAGCCACGCGCCCCGCCGGCGGACTCGACGCCGGCGGGGCGCGTCACCTGTCGGGGACGGGGCGACTGCGGCTGCGGCTGCGGCTGCGGCTGCGGCTGCGGCTGCACGGTGGGCGGACCCGGCGGTGGCGGGTCGTGGTCAGGGAATCCGTCCTCACCGGGCACGCCGTCGAAGGGCACCGGCCGGGGCGGTGGTTCACAGGTCGTCGGCCCACGTGGCCAGACCGGTCAGGGCGCCCACCGGGTCGATGTCGGGGGTGCCGCGCGGCCACCAGTCGTCCCGGCCGGGCTCCGATTCGTACGGGTACCACAAACCGTCGCGGCCGAGGCGGAGTTGAACGTGGCCGTGGGGATGGGTGAGGTGGTTGCGCCAGGGGCGGAAGGCGGGGAGGTCCGCGGCGCGGAGAAGGGGGCGGGCCCGGTCGAAGCGGCCGGCGGGCGGGTCCCAGAGGTCTTCCAGGACGGCGAGTCCGTCCGGGCCGCCCTGCCGCCAGGCGGCGACCGCGCGGGCCAGCTCGCCCGGGGTACGGCCGGCGGCGGAGGCGAGGGAGGCGTAGAGGGTGCGGCTGGTGGCGGTCAGTCCGGAGCCGGGACGCGCCGCGGCGAGCCGTACGGCGTCCTGCCAGAGGGTCAGGCCGCCGATCTCGTCGTGACCGGTGGTCAGCAGCGCGTGGGCGCGGAGAGCCGCGTCGGTGGCGAGCTGGTCGAGGGCGAAGGAGTCGGGGCCGTCCGGCACGGCGGGGTAGGCGGGCGGCTGTCCGGGGTGCGCCGGCGGGGGCAGGGGCGCCGGCAACGGCGGGAGCCGGCGTGCGGCGAGGGCGTCGGCGGCACGGACGCCCGGCACGGGTTCGGGTTCCTGCTCCTGGGCTGCGCGGGCCGCCCGCGCGGCGTTACGGCGGGACAGCGTGTCGAGCAGTTCGCGTTCGCCCCGGCCGCGCAGCAGGAGCAGGACGAACGGGTCGGCGTCGAGGAGCCGCGCGGTCTGGTAGCACAGGGCGGCGACGTGCTTGCAGGGGTGTCCGTGGTCGGGGCAACTGCACTGGGGGGCGAGGTCGCCCGGGCCGGGGAGCAGCGGCACGCCGCAGTCGGCGAGGGACTCGGGCATCTCCTTGTCGAGGAGCGCGGCGATGTGCCCGGGCCGTTCGACCGCGGCGTCCAGGAACCGCTCCCAGCCCTCGTCGCCGAGCGTGCGCAGACGCACCTGGACGCGGTAGGGACGGGCCCGGCTGCCCCGCACGTAGGCCAGGACCAGGCCGGGCGTGACGGTGATGGCGTCCACGTGCCCCTGCTCGGCGTAGCCCCGCCCGCGCGCCAGCCGTTCGGCGTCGAGGGCGCCCTCCTCGAGCGCGGTGATCCAGGCGTCGCCCCACCAGGTCTCGGCGAATCCGCCGCCCTCCCCGGCCGGCCGGGGAGGGAAGGCGGCGAAGGTGCGGCGGTGCTCGCCGTCGCGGCCGGGGGCGGCCATGGAGCGGGGGACGGCGGGGCCATGGGCGGCCGGGGCGGGAGTTGCGGGGCCGTAGCGGGCGTCGGGGCGAGGGACGCGGGAGCCGGGGCAGCCGTAGCGGGCGTCGGGACGGCCGGGGAACGGGGGGCGGCGTCGGGGGTGGCCACTGGGCGGGGGGCCGGACCGAGGGCCGTCACCGAGCGGGGGTCCGGGTCGGGGGCCGGGTAGGGCGAACCGGTCTCCCCGGATGCGGATCCGGTCGGCCCGGGGGCTTCGGCCGCTGCCGCGGGGTCGGTTTCCGACGGCATCCGGAAGGCGTCCTCGGCGAAGGTCCGTACGTCCCACGCGCGGGCCTCGGCGGCACGGCCGCCGGGGCGGCCGGCGCTCGCGGCCGCGCCGGGGTTCGCGGCCGGAGCTGCCGCGGGGCGGGCAGCCCGGCGTGCGCTCGTCCCGTCCCCGGTTCCCCGGTTTCCGGCGGCGTCCGCCGTGCCTGTGCGCGGGCCGCGCGGAGGGCCTCCCGGGCCACGTCGCCGGGCCGCGCGCCGGGCCCGCCCCGCGGCCCGTGGGGGCCCGGGGTACGTCCGCTGCCGGGGGCACGTCGGTCCGCGGGCCCTCCTCACGGGCCCGGGGCGCGTCGGCCGCACGCCGCAGGGCAGCGCGGGCGGCGTCCCCCGGGCGGGACGGGGCGCCTTCGGGCCGCCGCGCGCCGGACTCCGCGGGTGCGGCCGCCTCCCGGGGCCGGTCCCCGGGCACCTCGGAAGGTTCCGCCGGTGCCGGTGCCGGTGCCGGTGCTGATGCCGGTGCCGGTGCCGCGTCGTCCGCGCGCTCCCGTGCCGCCCGCAGGGCCCGGCGGACCGCCTCGGCCGGACCGCCCGCTCCGGCCGGACCGCTCGTGCTCGCCTCCGTCATCACGCCTCCCTGCGCAGCCTGACCAGGTCGGACAGTTCACGGTCCGTCAGCTCGGTGAGGGCGGACTCGCCGGAGCCGAGGATCGCGTCGGCGAGGGCGCGTTTGGCCTGGAGCATCTCCGCGATGCGGTCCTCGACGGTGCCCTCGGTGATGAGCCGGTGGACCTGGACCGGCTGGGTCTGGCCGATGCGGTAGGCGCGGTCGGTGGCCTGTTCCTCCACGGCCGGGTTCCACCAGCGGTCGAAGTGGACGACGTGGCCCGCGCGGGTGAGGTTCAGGCCGGTCCCGGCCGCCTTCAGCGACAGCACCAGGACAGGGGTCGCACCGCCCTGGAAGCGGTCCACCATGCGTTCGCGCTCGGGCACCGGCGTGCCGCCGTGCAGGAGTTCCACCGGGACGGCGCGGCCGGCCAGGTGGGCGGTGATCAGCCGGGCCATGCCGACGTACTGGGTGAAGACCAGGGCCGAGCCGTCCTCGGCCAGCAGCGTGTCCAGCAGCTCGTCGAGCAGGGCGAGTTTGCCGGACCGGGCGGCGAGGGCGTCGCCGGTGGCGGGGTCCTGTTCCTTGAGGTAGAGCGCCGGGTGGTCACAGATCTGCTTGAGCGCGCCGAGCAGCTTGAGGACCAGGCCCGGCGGGCGATGCCGTCCGCCGTCTCGATGAGGTGCAGCGACTCGCGCACCACCGCCTCGTACAGGGCGGCCTGTTCACGGGTGAGCGGGACGGGGTGGTCGGTCTCGGTCTTGGGCGGCAGCTCGGGGACGATGCCGGGGTCGGACTTCTTGCGCCGCAGCAGGAACGGGCGGACCAGGCGGGCGAGTCGCTCGACGGCCTCCTCGTCCTCGCCGTTCTCCACCGCGCGCGCGTGGCGAGCCCGGAAGGCCTTCAGGGGGCCGAGCAGGCCGGTGTCGTCCAGTCCAGGAGGGCCCACAGCTCGGAGAGGTTGTTCTCGACGGGGGTGCCGGTGAGGGCCACGCGCGCGGGGGCGGGAAGGGTGCGCAGTGCCTTCGCGGTCGCCGAGAAGGGGTTCTTGACGTGCTGTGCCTCGTCGGCGACGACCAGGCCCCACGGCTGCCGGGCCAGGGTGCCGGCGGCCGAGCGCATGGTGCCGTAGGTGGTGAGGACGAAGCCGCCGGTGAGGCCGTCCAGGGTGCGGTCGGAGCCGTGGAAGCGGCGGACGGGGACGCCCGGGGCGAACCGCGTGATCTCCCGCTGCCAGTTGCCGAGAAGGGAGGCGGGGCAGATCACGAGGGTGGGTTCGGGGCGGGCCCGGCGCAGGTGGAGGGCGATGAGGGTGACCGTCTTGCCGAGGCCCATGTCGTCGGCGAGGCAGCCGCCGAGGCCGAGGGAGGTCATGAGGTCGAGCCAGGCCAGGCCGCGCAGTTGGTAGTCGCGCAGGGTGGCGTCGAGGCCGGGGGGCGGCTCGGCGGGCCGCAGGCCGGCGGTGAGGCGGTCGCGCAGGGTGGCGAGCGCGCCGACGGGGACCACCTCCACGGTCTCGCCGTCGACCTCGGCGGTGCCGCTGAGCGCGACGGCGAGGGCGTCCACCGGGTCCAGCAGGCCCAGTTCGCGCTTGCGCGCCTTGCGGACGAGGGCGGGGTCGACGAGGACCCACTGGTCGCGCAGCCGGACGACGGGGCGGTGGGCCTCGGCGAGGGCGTCCATCTCGGCCTCGCTGAGGGGGTCGCCGCCGAGGGCGAGCTGCCAGCGGAACTGGAGCAGGTCCTCGCTCTCGAAGAAGCCGGTGCCGTCGGTCGCGGAGCCCGGCGCGGGCCGGACCACCGCGGCCGCGCTGAGGTCCTGGGCGAGGTCGCGCGGCCAGTGCACGGCGACGCCGGCCGCCGCGAGGCGGGTCGCGGCCACGCCGAGGAGGTCGTTCAGCTCGTCCTCGGACAGGGCCAGTACCTCGAGTGTCCGCGCGTCCTGCGCGTCCTGGTCGGTGAGGCGGGCGAGGGGTGCCCAGACCCGGGCGGCGCGCCGCAGGGCCAGGGCGGCGTCCACGCGGGCGCGCGGGCCGAAGGCGGTGTCGGCCCGGCCCTCCCACAGGGCCGCCGCGTCGGTCACCAGGGTCGGGTCGGCGAGGCTGTGCACCTGGACGACGGCCGCTCCGGCGCGCCGGGCTCCTTCGCCGTCGTCGAACAGGTCGTACGCCGACAGGTCGAGGCGCAGGGAGATCCGCACGCCCGCGTCCATGCCGGCGGCGACCTCGGCCGCCCAGTCCCGGGCGTCGGGCAGCCGCTGCGGCCCGCGGTCGGCGAAGGGTCTTCCGGACGCGTGGGGTGCGGCGGGGGTGCGGGGCAGGGTGTCGGCGACGGCGTCCAGGAAGGAGCGCACCAGGGCTTCCGGCTGCGGCAGCCGGAGGGGGCCGGGGCCGGGCAGCGGGACGGCGTGGCCCTCGTACGGCAGGGCGGCGGCGACGGCACGCAGGTGGGCGACGTCCTCCGGTTCGAGCGGGCCGGCCCGCCAGGCGTCGTGGCCGGCCGGGGTGAGGCCCGGCAGCAGCCGGCCGCGGGCGGCGAGCCGCAGCGCGTGCAGGGCGGCGGCGCCCCAGCAGGCGGTCGCGGGGTGGGCGGCGGGGTCGTGCCGGGCGCGCACCAGGAGCGGGAGGGCCGCCTCGACGGGCAGGGAGAGGGCGGGGGCCTGCCGGCGGCGGACCGAGGTCCCGTGGCGGCGGACGACGGTCAGTTCGGTGCGCTCGGCGTGCGCCGGTTCGGGCAGCGGGCCGTCGTCCGGGTCCCAGAAGGCGACCCGGCCCTCGCGCGGGAGGGGCGCGGGCAGGAAGACTGCGGCGAGGCGCGCGCCGACGGGTTCCGCCGGGTGCCCGGCGACCGCGATCGTGCCGCTCATGTGGGGTGTCCACCTCCCGCCCGCGTGTCGGATCATTCGTCCACGACTCTACGGGCGGGGTCTGACAACCGGTCCGGAGGAGGCCCTCTGGAGACCCCGGGGGGCCTCCAGCGCACCCGGAGCACCTAGAGGACCTAGAGGACCTAGAGGACCTAGGGGACCTAGAGGACCTAGGGGACCTAGGGGACGGTGCGCGAGACGACGTACACCATGGGGAAGATCGGGTTGCCGGTGTTCACCACCACGTCCTGGGTGGGCTGGGGAGCCTTCTGCTTGCGGACGAAGCCGTAGTAGTCGCCGGGCCGGGAGCCGGGTCCGGAGAACTTCCAGCCGGTGATGCCGCGGTCGCGCTCGCTGATCGTGATGTCGTCCTTCTCCAGGTCGGACCGGCTGTAGCCGAGTTCGGCGAGGAAGGCGTCCAGACCCGCGTGGGTGGTCTGGAACTGGACGTAGAGACGGCTGGTGCGCCAGTTGTTCGTCTCGTAGTAGGCGACCTTGTTCGACGGGTGCGGGACCGGCACCTGGTAGAGACGCTGCTGGACCCTGGACGGCCAGGCCTCGGTGAGCCCGGTCGCCGAGTACTTGGCCTCCTTGTCCTTGCCGCTGTCGCGGCTCTGGTTGGCGGAGATCACCAGGTAGCCGGCCGGGACGCCGATGAGCAGCACGATGATGAGCAGAGTGAGCGCGCGGCGGCGGATCACGTGGCCGCGGGTCTCGGGCGGGCGGGGCGGCTCGTCCGGGGACGCGGGGCGGTGGGCGAGGGCGGCCGTCACGCGGTGTCCCCGGTGGCGCGGCGGGCGGCCTCCGCGAACCGCTCGAAGCGTTCGTGGCGCTCGACGCGGCGCCGGTTGGCGCGCCGGAAGCGGCGGGCGACGAGGCGGGCCAGGTCGGCGGCGCCGACCATGCCGGCCTCGGGGCCGAGCTGGGCGCGGACGATCCGGGCCTCCGGACGGTAGCCGCGTCCGGTGAGCTGCCGCTTGAACGCGTCGCGCGCGGGGCCGATGAGCAGGTCGTCGGCGGCGGAGACGCCGCCGCCGATCACGAAGCAGGACGGGTCGAGGGCGGCGGCCAGGTTGGCGATGCCGACGCCGAGCCACTGGCCGATGTCCTGGAGCAGTTCGATGCACATCGCGTCGCCCTCGCGGGCCAGCTCGGTGATCATCGGGCCGGTGATGTCACCGATCTGCCCCTTGACGTGCTCGATGATCCCGTACGCCACCGGGGAGTCGGCGGCGGCCAGTTCCTTGGCCTCCCTGACCAGCGCGTTGCCGCTGCTGTACTGCTCCCAGCAGCCGCGGTTGCCGCACGGGCAGCGGTGGCCGCCGGGCACCACCTGCATGTGGCCGAACTCGCCCGCGACGCCGTACTTGCCGCGCTTGACCTGGCCGTCCTCCAGGATGGCGCCGCCGATGCCGGTCCCGAGGGTGATCATGACGAGGTGGTCCTCGCCGCGACCCGCGCCGAAGCGCCATTCCGCCCAGGCGGCGGTGTTGGCGTCGTTGTCGACGAGGACGGGCACCGCGAGGCGGCCGGCGATGCGGTCGCGCAGCGGCTCGTTGCGCCAGGACAGGTGGGGGCGAACAGGACGCGGTTGCGGTCGGCGTCGACCCAGCCGGCGGCGCCGATGCCGACCGCGTGCACGTCGTGCCGGTCGGACAGGTCCAGGACCAGCTCCACGATCGTGTCCTCGACGACCTTGGGGCTCTTGGACTTGTCCGGGGTCTCCGTGCGGACCTTCTCCAGGATGGTGCCGTCCGCGTCGACGACGCCCGCCATCACCTTGGTGCCGCCGATGTCGATCCCGACCGTGGGCACCCGGGGTGCGGTCAGGTGGGAGCGGCGCTCGCGGGTGCCGACCGTGCGCAGCGCGGTGGCTCGGCGGGAGCCGATGGGGGCGGTGAGGTCGCGGTAGGTGCTCATCGTCGCCGATTCTGCCTCACGCTCACGCCGAACGGGTGCGGGGAGGGGTGGGGCGGCTCATGACCTGCACCGGGCGCGGCACCGTCGCGGCGCGCCCGCGCGGCACCGTCGCGGCGTCGCGCGCCCGTGCGGCACCGTCACGGCATGACGCGCCCGCGCGGCGCAGCCGCGTGCCGGTGCCGGTGCCGATACCGGTGCCGCCCCGCGGTCTCAGGGACGCCGCAGCTCGTGGCGCAGGGCGTCCAGGTCGCTGCCGCCCGCCATCTGCTCGGTCAGCTCCTCCAGGGTGATCTCGTCCCGCGTGTGGCTTCCCGCCATGGTCCCCCGTCGCAGCAGCACGAACCGGTCGCCCACCAGGTAGGCGTGGTGGGGGTTGTGGGTGATCAGGACGACCCCCAGGCCCTGGTCGCGGGCGGCGGCCACGTACTTCAGGACCACGCCGGACTGCTTGACGCCGAGGGCGGCCGTCGGCTCGTCGAGGATCAGGACCTTCGCGCCGAAGTACACCGCGCGGGCGATGGCGACGCACTGGCGTTCGCCGCCGGAGAGGGTGCCGATGGGCTGGTCCACGTCGCGCAGGTCGATGCCCATGCGCAGGAGTTCGGCGTGGGTGGTGCGACGCATGAGGTCGACGTCCATGCGTGCGAAGGGGCCGGTTCCCTTGCGGAGTTCCGAGCCGAGGAAGAAGTTGCGCCAGACCGGCATCAGCGGGACGACGGCCAGGTCCTGGTGGACGGTGGCGATGCCGCGGTCCAGGGCCTCGCGCGGGGAGGACAGCCGGGTCTCCTCGCCGTCGAGGCTCAGGGTGCCGCCGTCGTGCCCGTGCAGACCGGCGATGATCTTGATGAGGGTGGACTTGCCCGCGCCGTTGTCGCCGAGGACGCAGGTGATGCGGCCGGCATGGACCTCCAGGGAGATGCCTTCGAGGGCGCGGACGTTGCCGTACCGCTTGCTGACGTCGGACAGCTCGACGAGCGGCGTGGAGCTGTCGGCGGGTACCGGGGTCCGGGTCACTTGGTGGCCTCCGCGCGCATGCGGACCCAGGCGTTGAGCAGGGTCGCGAGGAGCAGCATCGCTCCGAGGAAGAACTTGAACCAGTCGGGGTTCCATTCGGCGAAGACGATGCCCTTGCTCGTCATGCCGAAGATGAGCGCGCCGACCGCCGATCCGGCCGCGCTGCCGTAGCCGCCGGTGATCAGGCAGCCGCCGATGACGGCGGCGATGATGTAGATCAGCTCATTGCCGACACCCTCGCCGGACTGGACGACGTCGTACGAGAACAGCAGGTGCTGGCCGGAGATCCAGGCGCCGAGGGCGACGCCCATGTACAGGCCGATCTTGGTCTTCCCGACGGGCACGCCGACCGCGCGGGCGGCGTCCTGGTTGCCGCCGACGGCGAGGATCCAGTTGCCGGCGCGGGTGCGCAGCATGATCCAGGTGGCCACCGCGACCAGGGCGAACCACCACAGGATCGTGATCTTGAAGTCGACGCCGCCGACGGTCAGGGTGGACGCGAAGACGTCGTGGGCGCTCGGGAAGCCCTCCATGTCGGCGATGGTCTTCGTCGAGACGGTGTCGTCGATCAGCTTGGTGAAGCCGAGGTTCATGCCGGTCAGCATCAGGAAGGTGCCGAGCGTGATGATGAAGCTGGGCAGCCCGGTGCGGGTGAGCATGAAACCGTTGAAGGCGCCGACGGCCAGGGTGACCAGCAGGGAGACGGCGACGCCGACCCAGACGTTCGCCGTCATCTGGTAGCTGAACATCGACGAGACCAGCGCCGAGGACGTGACCATCACGCCCGCCGAGAGGTCGAACTCACCGCCGATCATCAGCAGCGCGACCGGGACGGCCATGATGCCGATGGTCGAGGACGCGTACAGGACCGTGCTGAGGCTGCTCGCGCGCAGGAAGCTGTCGGCGGCGAGGGCGAAGAAGGCGAACACCGCGAGCGCGCCGACGACCGAGCCCAGTTCGGGGCGGCCGAGGAGCTTGCGCAGCGGGGAGACCCGCAGCAACCGTTCGTCCGGGGTGACCGTGCTCATCGGGTGCCCCGCTCGGTGTACGCGGCCAGCTCGTCCGCCTGGTCCTTCGTGATGATCTGCGGTCCGGTCAGGACGGGGCGGCCGCCGCCGAGGACGTCGCCGTTGTACTTGTACAGCCACAGCAGGTCGACGGCCTGGTAGCCCTGGAGGTACGGCTGCTGGTCGACGGCGAAGCCGAGGGTGCCGTCCGCCAGACCCGCGGCCACCTTGGCGTTGAGGTCGAAGGTGTCGATCTCGGCCTTGCTGCCGGCGCCCCGCCCGGCCTTGACGGCGGTGTCGGCGAACGGCGCGCCGAGGGTGACGACGGCGTCGGTCGAGGGGTCGGCCTGGAGCTTGGCCTCGATGGCCGACTGCACGTCGGGCATGTTGGTGCCGGTGACGTAGAGGTCGGTCACCTTGCCGGTGAAGGTCTTGGCGACGCCGTCGCAGCGCTGCTCGTGGCCGATGTTGCCCTGCTCGTGCAGGACGCAGATCGCCTTCTTCTTCCCGCGCCGGTTCAGCTCCTCGCCGACGGCCTCGCCGGCGATCGTCTCGTCCTGGCCGATGTGGGTGAGCGCGCCGAACGCCTTCGACTCAGCCGAGCCGGAGTTCACCGTGATCACGGGGATGCCGGCCGCGCGGGCGCGGGCCAGGGCGGCCTTCATCGCGTCGGGCTTGGCGAGGGTGACGATGATGCCGTCGACCTTCTTGTCGACCGCCGCGTCGACGAGCTGCGCCTGCTGCTGGGCCTCGTCGTCGTGGGAGTACAGGAAATTGATGTTGTCCTTGAGGGCGGCCTGTTTCGCGCCGCTCTGGACGATGTCCCAGAAGGTGTCGCCGTCGCCCGAGTGGGTGATCATCGCGAAGGTCCAGCGCGGGGTGTCGACCGCGGCCCGGCCCTGCGCGGCCGCGGCCTTCCGAGCGTCCTCGGCACGCTTTCCCCCGGTACTGCTGCACCCCGCGAGGGAGACGCAGAGCACCCCCGCCAACGCGATCCCTGTCCAGGTCCCAAACCGTGCCACGAGGCCGTGCCCTTCTTGCCGTGTGCTGCCGTACGCGCGCCTTCGGCGTTCTCCCACCGGACGCAAACGCCCCAGTATCGAACACGGGGATCACGTGCCGCACGGCCGGGGACCGCGCGCCGGTCGCATTGTCCGGACATTGCGACGAGGGCGGCCCTCGGGAAGACGCGCGCTATGGGCGTACGAGCAGCTGGAACTCGAAGGAGTACCGGGCGGGACGGTAGATGTGGTCGCCGAACTCGACCGCGCGGCCCGTGTCGTCGAAGGTGGTGCGCCGCATGGTGAGCAGCGGGGCGCCCTCCGGCTCGCCGAGCCGCCCGGCCTCGGCGGCGGTGGCGGCGCGGGCGCCGATGGACTGGCGGGCGCTGTGCAGGGTGATCCCGGCCGCCCGCATCATCCGGTACAGGCCCGTGGTCTCCAGCTGGGCGGTGTCGAGGTCCAGCAGGCCGGAGGGGAGGTGGTTGGTCAGGTACGCCATCGGCTCCCCGTGCGCGAGCCGCAGCCGTTCCACCCGGTGCACCTCACTGCCCTCGGCCACCGCGAGCGCGGCGGCGAGCTCGGCGGACGCGGGGACGACGGTGTTGACCAGGACCGTCGTCGCGGGGCGCTGGCCGGCCGCCTCCAGGTCGTCGTAGAGGCTGCTCAGCTCCAGGGGCCGCTTGACCTGGCTGTGCACGACCTGGGTGCCGACGCCCCGGCGGCGGACCAGCAGGCCCTTGTCCACGAGGGACTGGATGGCCTGGCGGACGGTCGGGCGGGACAGGCCGAGCCGGGCGGCCAGCTCGATCTCGTTGCCCAGCAGGCTGCCCGGGGTGAGCTCTCCGTGCTCGATCGCCGCCTCCAGCTGCTGGGACAGCTGGAAGTACAACGGCACCGGAGAGCTTCGGTCCACACGGAGTTCGAGCTGCACGGTCGGGTCCACCTCTGGTCTGGGCACGGGCTCGAGCGTAGCTCCGTGGCCGGTTGACGGGAAGTCGTGTAGTCAGATTGTCCGGACAAACACATTGACAGGTTCCGGTCTCCGACGTCACCTTGATTCCATGCGCATCGGGGTCATCGGGACGGGCCGCATCGGCACCATTCATGCGAACACACTCAGCCGTCACCGCGAGGTCGGATCCCTCATCCTGACGGACACGGAACCCGCGCGGGCGGCGGAGCTGGCGCTGCGGCTGGGCGAGACGGCCGCGCCGGGGGTCGAGGAGATCTTCCGGTGGGGCGTGGACGCGGTGGTGATCACGACGGCGACCTCGGCCCACGCCGAACTGATCGGCCGGGCGGCGCGCTCCGGACTGCCGGTGTTCTGCGAGAAGCCGATAGCCCTGGACCTGGCCGGCACCCTGGCGGCGATCGCCGAGGTGGAGGCCGCCGGAACGGTCCTCCAGATGGGGTTCCAGCGCCGCTTCGACGCCGGGTACACGGGCGCCCGCGAGGCGGTCCGCTCGGGCCGGCTCGGACGGCTGCACACCGTGCGCGCGGTGACCTCCGACCAGTCACCGCCGCCCGCCGCGTGGTTGCCGGTGTCCGGCGGGCTGTTCCGGGACGCGCTGATCCACGACTTCGACGTCCTGCGCTGGGTGACCGGGCGCGAGGTGACCGACGTGTACGCCACCGGGTCGGACGCCGGGCCCGCGATGTTCCGCGCGGCGGGAGACGTCGACACCGCGGCCGCGGTCCTCACCCTCGACGACGGCACCCTCGCCACGGCCACGGCGACGCGGCTGAACGGCGCGGGGTACGACGTCCGCATGGAGCTGGCCGGGGAACTCGACCAGGTCGTGGTGGGACTCGACGACCGCACGCCGATCGCCTCCACCGAGCCGACCGGGCCACCGGCGGCCGACAAGCCGTGGACCGGGTTCCTGGAGCGCTTCGGACCCGCGTACGAGGCGGAGCTGATCGCCTTCGTCGATGTCGTACGGGGCGGGCGGGCCAATCCCTGCGACGGCCGCGAGGCCCTCCGGGCCCTGCGGATCGCCGAGGCCTGCGAGGTCTCCCGCCGCGAGCGGAGGGCGGTGTCGCTGGCGGAGATCCCGGGCGCGCCGGAAGCGGCGGGAGCATAGCGGGGAGGGCTCCCGGTGGCCCCGCGCCCAGGCGGTGCGTGGGAGCGGTGCGCGCGGGCGGCACTCGCGGCACGTGCGGTGCGAGCGGTGCGGGCGTGGTGCGCGTGGTGCGCGTGGGGCGGTCGCGGTGCGCGTGGGGCGCCCCGCGGGTGCGGCGCGGGGAGCACGCGGTGCGGGAGCCGTCAGCGGCGGGCCGCACCTCACCGGGCCACCGGACCGGCCTCCTGCTCCCCGGCACCGCCAGTACGGTGCCCTGCGCCACCGCGCACAGCCGTTCGGTGCCGTCGTCGGCGACGGTGTGCAGGTCGCAGCGGACGACCGCCTGGCGGCGGCCCGCCTGGACCACCTCGGCGCGGGCGCGCAGCGTGCGGCCGGTGGCGGGGCGGACGTACTGGATGGAGAAGCCGCCGGTGAGCACGGCCGGTCCCAGTGCCGCTCCGCCCGCGAAGGTGAGCGCGTTGTCCGCGGCGTAGGAGAGGACTCCGCCGTGCGCGAAGCCGTTCTGCTGGTGGAGTTCCTCCCTGAGGTCGACCTCCAGGGTGGCGCCGCCCTCGCCGAAGGCGGTGAGGCGGGCGCCGATCAGCCGGCTGAAGGGCTGACTGTCCAGCGCGGCGCGGGCGGCGGCCAGGTCGAAGCGGCCGGCCGGTGACGTCGTCATGACTCTCCCTGACTGGGCGGATCACCGCCCCGGGGTACCGACGGGGCGGGGCGGGACGACCCTCACGGGTCCGCCCCGTTCTACCAGCGCACGGGCAGGCTCCGCACTCCCCGCATCAGCATGCCCGGCAGCCACTCGCCGGGCGGGCCGTCCGGGGCGAGTCCGGGGGCGCGGTCGAGGAGGGAGCGCAGCGCCGTGCGGGCCTCCAGACGGGCCAGGGGGGCGCCCAGGCAGTAGTGGAGGCCGTGGCCGAAGGCGAGGTGGCCGCGGGTGTCGCGGCGTATGTCGAAGCGGTCGGGGGCGGGATAGCGGAGGCCGTCACGGTCCGCGGCGGTGAGGCCGACCATCACGCCCTCGCCCCGGGCGACGGGGACGCCGGCGATCTCCAGCGGCTCGGCGGCGAAGCGGAAGGTGGCGTTCTCCACCGGGCCCTCGTACCGCAGGGCCTCCTCGACGGCGCCGTCGAGGAGTGTCATGTCGGCGCGCAGGGCGGCGAGTTGGCCGGGGTGGGTGAGGAGGGCGTGGACGGCGTTGGTGATGAGGTTGACCGTGGTCTCGTGGCCGGCGATGAGCAGGATGAACGCCATGCCGCGCAGTTCGCCGGGCGAGAGGCGGTCGCCGTCCTCCGCGGTGGTGCGGACGAGGTCGCCGAGCAGGTCGCCGCCGGGCCCGGCGGCGCGCTTGTCCTCGATCAGTTCGGTGAGGTACTCGGCGAGCCGGACGAAGGCGGCGTACTCCTCGGCTCCGCTGGTGGGGGCGACGGCCTCGGTGGACAGCTTGCGGAACTCCGTGCGGTCGATCTCGGGGATGCCGAGCAGTTCGCAGATGACCGTGATCGGCAGCGGGTAGGCGAAGGATTCCACCAGGTCGGCACGGCCGTGCGGGAGCATCGCGTCGAGCAGGTCGTCGGTGATCTGCTGGATCCTCGGGCGCAGTTCCTCCACCCGCCGCACGGTGAACGCGCGGGAGACCAGCGCGCGCAGGCGGGTGTGCTGGGGCGGGTCGGTGGTCAGGAGGTACTTGCCGATCAGTTCCTCGTCGAGGAAGGTCACGCCGATGCGGCTGCCGTCCTTGGCCAGCCGGGGGTCGGCGAGCGCGGCACGCGCCTCCTCGTGGCCCACGACGAGCCACGTCTCGTGGCGGGCGTCGGGCCCGGGCAGCCGCACCCGGTGGATCGGACCGCGCTCCCTCAGGCGCGCGTACACCGGATGCGGGTCGCGCCGGAACTCCTCGCCGAACTCCCCCAGGTCGATCACGTCTTCACCCATCGCGTCCCCTCCCCGTCACCGCTCCAACGGCCGGGGCGCCTTCCGAGTGCCCGCCCCGGCCGACGGGTTCGCCGTCAGTCGCCGTCCTCCAGCAGTCCCGCGTCGTACGCCAGCAGGGCGATCTGCACCCGGTTGTTGAGGTCGAGCTTGGCCAGGACGCGGGAGACGTGGGTCTTGACGGTGGCGACGCTCATGAACAGCGCGGCGGCGATCTCGGCGTTGGACAGGCCGCGCCCGACGGCGACCGCGACCTCGCGCTCCCGTTCGCCCAGGGCGGCGACGCGCTCACGCGCGCGTGCCCGCCGGGTGTCGGCGGCGGTGCCGGCCGCGTGGGCCATGAGCCGGCGGGTGACGGTGGGCGACAGGACGGGGTCGCCGGCCGCGACCCGCCTTACGGCGTCGACGATCTGGGCGGGCGGGGTGTCCTTGAGGACGAACCCGGCGGCGCCCGCGCGCAGGGCGCGCAGCACGTGCTCGTCGGCGTGGAAGGTGGTGAGGACGACGACCTGCGGGGCGTCCGCCGGGCGCGCAGCCGCTGGGTGGCGGTGAGGCCGTCCACCGTCGGCATCCGGATGTCCATCAGGACGACGTCGGGGCGGGTGCGGTCGACGAGCGCCTCGACCTCGTCGCCGTCGGCGGCCTCACCGACGATCTCGATGTCCTCGGCGCCGCCCATCATGAGGGAGAGACCGGCCCGTACCAGGGGGTCGTCGTCGACGAGGAGGAGTCTGATCGCAGTCATGGGCCCCACGTAATCACGTCCGGAGCCGGTGAGTTGGGCCTCGGCGGCAGTCTTCCGGCGACGGGGCCGCGGTGCTCGGCGTTCCGGCGATCGGCGCCACCGGCCGTCGGCTCCACGGTCATCGCGCCACCGGCCGCCGGCACCACGGCCGTCGGCACCACAGTCGTCAGCACCACCGGCCGCCGGCACCACGGTCATCGGCACCGCCGGCCATCGGCCTCCCGGCGCCGGTCCTCACGCCCGCCCGCCCCGCCCGTCCTGCCTCGCCCGGCCCCGCGTCACGCGGTCCGGGGCCACGGCAGCCACGCGCGTACCTCGAAGCCGCCGTCCTCGCGCGGGCCGTGTTGCAGGCGCCCGCCGGTGAGGGTCGCGCGTTCGGTGAGGCCGATCAGGCCCTGGCCCGAGCCGGGGACGGACGGGACGTCACCCTCCGGAGCGGGGTTGCGGACCGTGACCGTGAGGCCCTCTCCGGGGGCACCGGCGACCGTCACCGCGGCCTCCGCGCCCGGCGCGTGCTTGCGGGTGTTGGTGAGGCACTCCTGGGTGATGCGGTAGGCGGTCCGGCCGACGGACGAGGGCACGGCGGCCGGGTCGGTGACCCGCTGGTCGAGGACGACCTTCATGCCCGCCTCGCGGGACTCGGCGACCAGCCCGTCCAGGGCGGCCAGCGTCGGCTGGGGGCGGCCGGCGTCGTCGGGCTCGCCGGCCCGCAGGACGCCGATGATCTCCCGCAGGTCCTGGAGTGCCTCGTGGGCGCTCTCCCGGATGACCCCGGCCGCCCGCACGATCTCCTCGCGAGGCGCGTCCGGCCGGAACTCCAGTGCGCCCGCGTGCACGCTGAGCAGGGTCAGCCGGTGGGCGAGCACGTCGTGCATCTCGCGGGCGATGGCCTCGCGGGCCAGCCGCTGCGCCTGCTCGGCCCGCAGCCGCGCCTCCGTCTCGGCGCGCCGGGCCCGGTCCCGCAGGCTCAGCATGAGCTGCCGCCTGGACCGCACGAGCATGCCCCAGCCGCCGACCGCGAGGACGAGCAGCACCGTCCACACGACGGCCGGCCCGTACTCCAGGTCGGGGTCGGGGCGGACCCGCAGCAGCAGCGGGGTCACGGCGAGCTGGAGGCCGCCGATCCAGGCGACGTACCGGAAGGGCCGGTGCACGGCGAGGGTGAAGAGGGCGATCGCGCAGGCTCCGGCCGAGGTCGTGGAGAGGAAGCCGAAGGGGATCGTCGCGGCAGCGAGGCCGACGGGCAGGCGGCGTCGCAGCCACACCGCGGCGCAGGACAGCGCGCCGAGCAGCTGGTCGGCGACGAGGAGGGAGCCCGGGAGGTCCTCCTGCTCGGTGAGCGTGTCCGCCACCAGCAGGCCGAGGACGACGGCCAGCACGAAGCAGGTGAAGTCGACGAGCCAGTCGCGCACGGTGCGCCGGGGCCGCCCTCCGGAGCGCGCGAACGGCCCGGATTCCGGGTCCAGTTCCGCGGCGACGGCGGACGGCAGCAGCCATCGCCGCGTCGGGAAGGCCGCTGCCGCCGTTGCCGGCGCGGGCCTGTCGTCACTCCTCATGGCCGACAAATCTACGCAGCGCGAAGCGGTACCACCCCGTCCCGGCCGGGATCGGCGACCCACGTCGGCCGAACACCGACGAAAGTCGCGGCGCCGTCGACCGAGGGTGCAGCCGGCCACGCCCGGGGTGGGTGCGAAGGCCGACCGAGGATGCACCCGCCCGCCGCCCGCGGGGGACTTCCCCTCCGTCGACGCGAGCCTTCCGGCGCCGGCCCCTCGCCCCGCGGCCGATGTCCGTGAGGGGACGGCGGGGCGAGGGTCTGGGGCATGAGACAACTGATGGAGGCACTCGGTTTCATCGCCCTGGTGCAGGGCGTCGCCGGCCTGGTGCACGAGTTCACCGACCTGGACTGGGGACTCGTGCAGCGGATCGGCTTCCTCGACGGCCACGAGGTCTACGCGAGCGTGGCGCTCCTGGTGCTCGCGTTCGCCCTGTTCGCCGCCGCGGAGAGCCGGGAGCCCGGCTGAACGCGGGCCGGGCTCCCGGCCGGTGGCACCGTTCTCCGTGGGCCGACCGGGTCAGCAGTCGTGGTCGACCAGGTCGAAGCTCGCGTAGTGGTCGGCGGTGTAGTAGTCCTCCTCGTACTGCTGACCGGTCACGATGCGCCGCGCGCCGCGCGTGGAGGAGCCCGGCGTCTTGACCGTGTACTCGTGGTAGTAGCCCGAGGACTTCGAGGGCAGGACGCCTTCCCGGTTCTGGAAGACGGATCCGTCCTGCGAGTACGGGAACGGGCCGCCCTGGTCGATCAGCCGCAGCGTGGTGTACGCCTGCGAGGGCAGGTCGCTGTAGCAGATGCTGCCGACCGCGGTCGCCGCGGCGGTCGCCGGTCCGGCGGAGACGGTCCCGCCGACGAGGAGCGCGGACAGGAGGGCGGCGGCGCCGCCGATACGAGTGATCCGTGGGGGGAATCTCATGGCTTCATGATGACGCGCGTAGAGCATGGCATGTCAATGACAACTTCGAGAATTTCCCGTCGGGCGGGATGAGTTTTCCGGCAGTTAACCCGCGCCGGGCGCACGGGGCGGCACGGCGGCGCCGTACGGGCCGTCGAGGCTCCGGTACGCCGGGCGGCGGCCATGCGGGGTGAGCCCCCGGCGGGATTCCGTCGGGAGGCCGGTGGGATCCCGCCGGAAGGCCGGTGGGATTCCGTCGGAAGGCCGGTGGGATCCCGCCGGCGGGACCGGTGGGGGCTCGTCCCCTCCGCCCCTTCTCGGTCCGGATCGGGGGCGTCGCCCCCGGATCCGGACCGGACGGCCGTCCGCTCAGCCGCCCAGTTCCTGGTGCCTGGTCCGCAGGGCCGCCACGCCGTCCTCCGTCAGGGAGCCGATGAGGCGCAGGCGCGAGATGCCCCGTCCGGGTGGATGTCCACGCGCGCGTGGGTGCCCACCACCGGGGCGGGGAGCACGAAGCGGTGGTTCGTGTCCGGCTGGAGGCGGGTGCGCGGGAGGACCTCCCGCCAGTCGCCGTTCTCGCCGTTTGCGCCGTCTCGTACGGACACCGCCGCCCAGCCGGCGCTGTTGCCCTTGAGATACGCCGTGTCGATCTCCAGTGCCCGGATCTCCGCCCGCGCCGCCAGCCGGTACCGGATCCAGTCGTTGCCCCGGTCCCGGCGCCGCCGCGTCTCCCAGCCGTCGTCCATCTTGCGCGAGCGTCCCGGCCGGATGGTGTTGGCGGCCGGTGAGTAGAAGAGGTCGGAGGCGTCCTCGGCCCGTCCGCCGTTCTCGAGGGCGACGACGTCGAAGGTGCCGAGGGCGGCGAGCCACTCGGGGTCCGGGACGACCTCGCCGTACACGCGGAGGCGGGCGATGCCCCCGTCGGGGTGCTGGTTGACCCGCAGGTGTGTGAAGCGCCGTTCGACCGACACGGCGAAGCCGTTCGCCGCGTGGCCGCCGACGGGGGTGCGCGGGACGAGCGTCGTCCACTTCACGTCGTTCCCGAGGAGTTCGCCGGGCGACGGCGAGCCCGGCACCGAGGCACCCTCGACCGACACGGCCTGCGGGTGGTTGCCGCGGAAGTGGGCCGTGTCGACGACGATCCCGCGGATCACGCCGGGCGCGCCGAGCCGGACCAGCGCCCAGTCGTGGTCGTCGGCATCCGGCCACGGGTGCTCGGCGGAGCTGCCGCGGCGCCGGCGGGTCTCCCAGCCGTCCATGATCTTGCCCTTGTGCCCGAAGCGCTCGGGGTCGAACACGGCGGGTCCGGGCAGCAGCAGGTTCTCCCGCTGGGCGAAGAACTCGTCGTTGGCGGCGACGACGGCGGCGCCGAGCTGCCGGTCGGCGAGGTCGGCGTACCGGGCGAAGGGGAAGTCGGCGGTGCGGTAGTCCGCGTAGGGGTCGCCGCCGGCGTAGGGGTTCGCGTCGCCGGTGAAGCCGGGAATCGCCGTCACGGTGATCAGGGGTTCCTTTCGGGGGCCGGCCGCGTGCGGGCGGGTGCGGGGAAGGAAGGGGAGTGGGGAGGGGGATTCGTCAGTGGCCGCGGGTGAGGAGGCGGCCCTTCGGCTCGGTGAACCCGCCGTCGGCGAAGACGCGTTCGCCGCGCAGCCAGGTGGACTTCACGACACCGTTCAGGGTCCTGCCGGCGTAGGCGGTGACGGGGTTGCGGTGCTGGAGGGCCGCCGGGTCCACGGTGAACGTCTCGTCGGGCGCGAGGACCGCGAAGTCGGCGTCCCGGCCCGCCTCGATGGCGCCCTTGCGGTCGAGGCCGACCAGTGCCGCCGTGCGCGTCGACATCCAGCGGACCACGTCCTCCAGGCCGTGGCCGCGCCGCCGGGCCTCCGTCCAGACGGCGGCGAGGCTGAGCTGCAGGCCGGAGATGCCGCCCCAGGCGGTGGCGAAGTCGCCGGTCTTGAGGTCGGCGGTGGACGGGGAGTGGTCGGTGACCACGCAGTCGATGGTGCCGTCGGCCAGCGCCTGCCACAGGAGGTCCTGGTTGGCGGCCTCGCGGATGGGCGGGCAGCACTTGAACTCGCTGGCGCCGTCGGGTACTTCCTCGGCGGTGAGGGTGAGGTAGTGCGGGCAGGTCTCGACCGTGACGCGCACGCCCCTGGCCTTCGCGGCGGCGATCAGCGGCAGCGCGTCACCGGAGGACAGGTGCAGGACGTGCACGCGCGCGTGGAGGCGTTCCGCCTGCGCGACGAGGCTCGCGACGGCGGCGTCCTCGGCGGCGCGCGGACGGCCGGCGAGGAAGTCGGCGTACCGGGGTCCGCCCCGCCGAAGGGCGGCATCGAGGTGGTGCGGGTCCTCGGCGTGCACGATCAGCAGGCCGTCGAACCCGGCGATCTCGGCCAGCGAGCGGGCCAGCCGATCCTGGTCGAGAGGGGGGAACTCGTCCACGCCGGACGGCGAGAGGAAGGCCTTGAAGCCGAAGACCCCGGCGTCGTGCAGCGGGCGCAGGTCCTCGAGGTTGCCGGGCAGGGCACCGCCCCAGAAGCCGACGTCGATGTGCGCCTTGTCCGCGGCCACCTGCCGCTTGGTGCGGAGGTGTTCGACCGTGGTGGTCGGCGGGAGGGAGTTGAGGGGCATGTCGACGAGGGTGGTGATGCCGCCGGCCGCCGCCGCGCGCGTGGCGGTCCAGAAGCCCTCCCACGCGGTGCGGCCCGGGTCGTTGACGTGGACGTGCGTGTCGACGAGGCCGGGCAGCAGGACGTCGTCGCCGAGGTCCTCCAGGCGGGCGCCGGACGGTACGGCGGCGTCGTACGGGAGTACGGCCGTGATCGTGCCGGCGGACACCGCGACCGAGGCGGCGCGGGCCCCCTCCGTGGTGATGACGCGCGTCGAGCGCAGTACCAGTTCGGTGTCGGACACCCGGGCCCCTCCTCCTTCTCCGCGCTCTGCCGCCGTTCAGTTCCGGGGGCGGAAGGAGGCCGGGACGCGCTCGGGGCGCACTCCCGCGCAACCTCCCCGTAACAGAATTCAACGTTCTGTTGAAGGAGTCTTCACTCCCGGCCGTCACGCCGTCAAGGGCCCACCCCTCCCCGCGCGGCCACCGCCGCCGCTCCGGCTTCTTCCCCAGGACGAAATCGATGTTCCGACGGTCGGAACACCGTCCCGCACCAGCGAGGAGTCGACCGGCCGCCGGGTAGGCTTCAGCCCTTCCCGCCGGTTTCGAAAGGAACGCGCCGTGCCGACGTCCAGCGCCAGCACCACCGACTCCGCCAAGTCAAGGAGCGTCGGGGTCCAGTCCCTCGAGCGCGCCTTCGACCTGCTGGAGCGGATGGCGGACGCGGGCGGGGAGGTCGGCCTCAGTGAACTGTCCGCGAGCAGCGGGCTCCCGCTGCCGACGATCCACCGGCTGATGCGCACCCTGGTCGCCTGCGGATACGTACGCCAGCAGCCGAACCGCCGCTACGCGCTCGGCCCGCGGCTGATCCGTCTCGGCGAGTCCTCCGCCCGGCTGCTCGGCACCTGGGCCCGCCCCCACCTGGCCCGCCTGGTCGAGGAGACCGGGGAGACGGCCAACATGGCTCTGCTGGACGGCGACGAGATCGTGTACGTGGCGCAGGTGCCGTCGAAGCACTCGATGCGGATGTTCACCGAGGTCGGCCGGCGCGTCCTGCCGCACTCCACGGGCGTGGGAAAGGCCCTGCTCGCGGGCTTCCCGGACGCCGAGGTGCGCGCACTGCTCGCCCGTACCGGCATGCCGGCCGCGACGGACCGGACGATCACCACTCCGGAGGGCTTCCTGGCGGCCCTGGAGGAGGTCCGCGGCACCGGTTACGCGGTGGACGACAACGAGCAGGAGATCGGTGTGCGCTGCCTCGCGGTCCCGGTGCCCGACTCCCCCACCGCGGCGGCCATCTCGATCTCCGGCCCGGCGGGCCGCGTCACCGAGTCCGCCACCGGGAAGATCGTGCCGGTGCTCCAGCAGGTGGCCCGGGAACTGTCCGAGGCACTGTCGAAGCCGGGCGGAACTCCGGCCTGAGGCCCCGGCCGCCACCCCGGCCTGGAGTCCCGGGCGCCACGACGGCCTGGAGTCCCGGGCGCCACGACGGCCGGCCGCCCCAGGTGGCACGTCGGGCCGGCGGTCCGCTCCGGACGGCACGCCGGCCCGGGGTCCTGCCCGGACGGAGCATCCCGAGGTCCGGTCACCGCCCGCGGCGGCCCGAGGTCCGGCCCCCTCGGAGCGGCCCGAGGTCCGGTCACCGCCCGCACCGGCCGGCGGGTCCTCACCTCCGCCGCGACTCCCCGAACAGCTCCACCGCGCCCCGCACGTCCGACAACCCTCGCGTCAGCGCGCTCACCGAGCCGATCGCGCCCGCGATCAGCAGCAGGGAGCGGCGCAGCCGCGGGATCTCCGGGATGCCGTGGGCCGCCATCGCGGCGAGTGCGGCGAGTTCCTCCTCGGCGATGCCCCGGTCCGGGAACTCGGCCGGGTGCGCGGCGAGTTCGCGGCGCAGCCGGGACACCGCGGCCCGCAGTTCCGTCACCCTCGGATCCTCGTCGCTGTCGGCCACCGACCTCTGCCCCAAGCTCCGCACCACGGCTCCCCCCTGCGCACGCGTCCATGCGTTCATGCGTCCGCGCGTCCGTACATAGCGTCCTCGTGACGGTGGTCAGGCGCGCCGAGGACGCGGGCCAGTAAACGCCACACGGCGCCCGCTCCGCCACACCGGGGGCCGAAATTCAGCCCTGCGACACCGCGCGACCGTCGCCCCGTCGGGTATGACAGGACCCATGACGCACACGGAAGCCCAGGTCGCCGGAGTGATCCTCGCCGCGGGCGGGGGCGGCGCCTCGGCGGACGCCCGAAGGCGCTGTTGACGCACCGAGGGCGCCCGCTCGTCGAACACGCGGTGGAGTCGCTGCGCGCGGCCGGGTGCACGCGCGTGCACGTGGTCCTGGGGGCCGCCGCCGACGCCGTACGGGAGCGGGCGCGGCTCGGCGGGTGCGTGGTGGTGGTGAATCCGGACTGGGAGCGGGGCATGGGCGGTTCGCTGCGGGCGGGCCTGGACTCGCTGGCCGGGACGGGGGCGCGGGCCGCGCTGGTCTGCCTGGTCGACCAGCCGGGCATCGGGGAGCGGGCGTCGGCGCGGGTGCTCGCCTCCTACGAGGACGAGACGTCGCTGGTGTCCGCCGCCTACGACGGGAGGCGGGGGCATCCCGTGCTGCTGGGCGCCGCCCACTGGGCCGGCGTCGCGGCGACCGCGACCGGCGACCGGGGGGCACGCGCCTACCTGACGGCCCACGAGGAGGAGATCCGGCTGGTGGAGTGCGGGGACGTGGCACGGCCCTACGACATCGACACCGTCGACGACCTGGTCCACCTCGAGTGAACGGGCGGCGCGCGGGGGACAGGGAGTAGCGCACGGGTCGGTGTTCGGCAGGGAGAGCGGCGCGGGGCACCGCCCCTCCTCGCCCTGAAGAGTCCCGACATCGACGAACCATTGAACTTCCACGATGAGAAAATTAATATCCGCGAAGCGGAGGCGTTCGATCATTCCCCGAGCGCTCCCCGCCGTACCCGGGCCCCCTGGCACCCGGTGCCAGGCTCGCTGAAGGAAGTGACCGCCCATGTCCGCACCCGTGCCGTCCCCGGCGGCCGTCGTCGACGCCGGACCCCTGCCCCGGCAGGAGGAGGTCCTCACCGACGCGGCCCTGTCCTTCGTGGCCGAGCTGCACCGCCGGTTCACGCCGCGCCGCGACGAACTCCTCGCCCGCCGTGCGGAGCGCCGCGCCGAGATCGCCCGCACCTGCACGCTCGACTTCCTCCCGGAGACCGCCGCGATCCGCGCCGACGGCTCCTGGAAAGTGGCCCCCGCGCCCGCCGCGCTGGAGGACCGCCGCGTCGAGATCACCGGCCCCACCGACCGCAGGATGACCGTCAACGCCCTCAACTCGGGCGCGCGGGTCTGGCTCGCGGACTTCGAGGACGCCTCCGCGCCCACCTGGGAGAACGTCGTCGGCGGCCAGCTCAACCTGATCGACGCGTACCGCGGGAACATCGACTTCACGGACCCGGTGTCCGGCAAGTCGTACGCCCTGCGCCCCGACGCGGAGCTGGCGACCGTCGTCATGCGGCCGCGCGGCTGGCACCTCGACGAGCGGCACCTCCGGGTCGACGGCCGGGCGGTCCCCGGCGCCCTCGTCGACTTCGGCCTGTACTTCTTCCACAACGCCCGGCGGCTGCTCGACCTCGGCAGGGGACCGTACTTCTACCTCCCGAAGACCGAGTCGCACCTCGAGGCCCGCCTGTGGAACGACGTGTTCGTGTTCGCGCAGGACCACCTCGGCATCCCGCAAGGCACCGTGCGCGCGACCGTCCTCATCGAGACGATCACCGCCGCGTACGAGATGGAGGAGATCCTCTACGAACTCCGCGACCACGCCTCGGGGTTGAACGCGGGCCGCTGGGACTACCTGTTCTCCCTCGTGAAGAACTTCCGGGACGGCGGCGCCCGGTTCGTGCTGCCGGACCGCAACGCCGTCACGATGACCGCCCCGTTCATGCGGGCCTACACCGAACTCCTCGTGCGCACCTGCCACAAGCGCGGGGCCCACGCCATCGGCGGGATGGCGGCCTTCATCCCCTCGCGCCGGGACCCCGAGGTCAACAGGGTCGCCTTCGAGAAGGTCCGCGCCGACAAGGACCGGGAGGCGGACGACGGTTTCGACGGTTCGTGGGTCGCCCACCCCGATCTGGTGCCGATCGCCATGGCGTCCTTCGACCGGGTGCTCGGCGAGCGGCCCCACCAGAAGGACCGGCTGCGCGAGGACGTCGACGTGAAGGCGGCCGACCTGATCGCCGTCGACTCGCTGGAGGCGCGCCCGACGTACGCCGGTCTCGTCAACGCCGTGCAGGTCGGCATCCGTTACATCGAGGCGTGGCTGCGCGGGGTGGGCGCGGTCGCCATCTTCCACCTGATGGAGGACGCGGCGACGGCCGAGATCTCCCGTTCGCAGATCTGGCAGTGGATCAACGCGGGTGTCGAGGTCGAGCGCGACGGCACCACGGTACGGGTGACGCCGGAGCTGACCCGCGAGGTGGCCGCCGCCGAACTGGCCGCGATCCGCGCCGAGACCGGCGAGGAGGCCTTCGCGGCCGGCCACTGGCAGCAGGCCCACGACCTGCTGCTGACGGTCGCCCTCGACGAGGACTACGCCGACTTCCTCACCCTGCCGGCCTACGAGCAGCTGGAGGGCTGACGCTCCGGAGGCTCATTCCGGCCTGTCCGGTCCGCCCGGCCTGTCCGGTCCGTCCGGTCCGTCCGAGTGGCCCAGGGACCTTCCCGGGGCCACCCGGTCGCGGACGAGCCGCTTGACCGCGGTGGGCTCCTGGAAACCCTGCGCGCGGCGGTCCCGGACGACCTCGTCGCCGACCCGGACGACGAAGACCCCGCCCGTGCCCGGCCTGAGGGCCGGCTCGGTCAGCTCCGCCTCGAAGGTGGTGAGCGGCTCCTGCGCCGGCCAGGCCGCGCGGGGCAGCCGGCGGCACTGGGTGCAGTACTCGATCTCGACCCGCCGCGGGTCACCCTCTTCGGGCCGTGTGTCCGTCAGCCGAGGTGCACCGACCAGTCCTGTTCCGCGGCCGGCTTGCCGTGCAGGTCGGGGACCCGCTTGAGCCAGTCCGGCCGCCCCTGCCGCGTCCTCGCCGCCCGCCGGGCCTCCTCGGCGGCGAGTTCGTCCCCGGTGGGGAAGTCCGTGGGCAGCCAGGCCGCGGAGGCCCGTGCGCGCGCGTGGAGGTGGTCCACGTACGCCGCCCTGGCCTCGTCGGCGGTGGCGAAGGCGGGCTCGTCCAGGAGCCAGGTGTCCGGGACCTCGGCCACGATCCGTCGCAGGAGTTCCTCGGTGACCCTGGGCGCCAGTTCGGCGTCGGCGGCCCGGACGTCGGGCGCGTAGCGGCCGAGGGCGTGGTGGCGGAAGTCGTACCTCTTCGCCGGGTCGGAGCCGTCCCAGCGGTGGTGGAAGACGAGGGCGGCCCCGTGGTCGATCAGCCACAGGCGCGGCGGCACGGTGCCGAGCGTGGGCCACACCATCAGGTTGGAGCTGTGCACGGTCCGGTCGACGTTGACCGTGAGGGCGTCGAGCCAGACGATCCGGCCGGCCTCCAGGGGTTTACGGGGAACACCTCGGCGACGTCGGGGGTGAAGTCCCGCGCGCCCGGCAGGTGGTCCATGCCGAGGTTGACGCCGTGGCTCGCGGCGTGCAGGTCGCGCACCTCCTGGTGGGGTTCGCCGTCGGCGATCGCCGGGTCGAAGTGGACCAGGACCAGTTCGGGGAAGCGCAGTCCGAGCGCCCGCGCCAGCTCGCCCACGACCACCTCGGCGACCAGCGCCTTGCGGCCCTGCGCGGAGCCGGTGAACTTCACGACGTACGTGCCCAGGTCGTCGGCCTCGACGACGCCGGGGACGGAGCCGCCGGAGTGGAGGGGTTCGACGTAGCGGGTCGCGGTGACCTCTCTCAGCATTTTCCAAGGCTCCGCGGCTCTTCGACCGGCATTCTCGTCTTCCTGTCTCGCAGCGGTCCGTCCATGGCGGTGCGGCCCTTCCTTCGCCTCGGGCGTGAAGCGAGCACAGTGACCAAGCCTGACACAGACTTCTTCTTCCTGAAGTCCGCCTGGGGCCGGAGTACGACGGACATCCGGTGGCACGGACCGATCGCGTCCGGGCCGCGGAGCTGGGTAGGGTCCTTCCTCGCACGATCGCCCGATCATGCTTTTTTCCTACTGGGGAACCTCGCATGTCCGCACCGAAATTCCCGCTGAGCCGCAGGGCGGCCCTCACCGCCCTCGCCGGAGCGGCGGCGGGCAGCGCCCTGCCGCTCGCCGCGGCGCCCTCCGCGAACGCCGCCGCCCCGGCGGCCCTTCCGGCGGCTCTTCCGGCGCTGCCGGTACCGCCGGCCGAACCCGTCGCGCAGGCGCCCGGCTTCCGGGTCCCGGTGCTGACCGACCCGAGCGATCCCTGGCACTACGCCCCGCACCCGGCCGGGGCGCTGACCACCCGTGCCGTCGCCGGCGGCCTGGAGGTCTCGGACGGCACGGGCGTGCTGGCGACGCTGACCACGGGGGCGCGGACGGTGACGCTACGGGGGCCGCGGCGCTGGTTCACCGAGCAGAAGAAGGCGGTCGAGGACACGTTCGACCGGACGCCGCCCACCGGCGGCTGGGGCATGTCGCCCGGCGGCGGGACGTGGTCCCACCACAACGGCGTCGACGCGGACTACTCCGTCGAGAGCGGCCGGGCCGCCGTCACGCTCGCCGCCGGCAGGAGCCGTTACTCACTGCTCCCCGATCACGGCATCGGCGACCTCTACGCCGCCGCCCGGTTCTCCTTCGACAAGCTGCCCGTCGGGGCGCCTGTCTCCCTCGGCCTCGTCTTCGCCGCCCAGGACGTGAACAACCACTACCGGGCCCGGCTGATCGTCACCCCCGCCGGAGAGGTCCAGCTCGTCATGGAGAAGGAACTCACCGACGCGTCGACCGTCTTGAGCGGGGCCGTGACGGTCGGCACCGGCTTCAAGGCGTTCGACCACTGGTGGGTCCGGGTCGAGAAGGCCGGTGACGTCCTGCGCGCCCGTGCCTGGCGACACGTCACGTCGGGCGTGGACGACGAGCCGACGAACGTGTGGCACCACAGCGTGCGCGACCCCGAGCAGGCCCCGGACGCCGTCTTCCGCTCGGGCACGGTCGGGGTCCGGGGCCTCGCCTCCACCGGTGCCACGGTCCTGCCGCAGGCGCGGGTCTACGACTTCAGGATCGACTCGGCGACCTGGACCGACCCGCCGGTCGTCACCCACGGCACATGGGTGCGGGTCCTCCCGGAGCCCTTCGACGGCACGTGGACGGCCGCCATGGAGCAGCGGATCCACGCGTGGGCGGGCGACACCTCGCCCGACGCGCTGGCCTACTCCTCGATGTACCGGCCGTTCGCGCCGGCCGTCACCGACCCCGCGCGCCAGAACGCGACCGTGCTCGGCGAATCCGGGTACAGCCCGCCACTGGCCTCCGGACTGCGCGAGGTGGGTGCCGACTTCCACGAGTACATGGGGCTCCCCTGGTCCTTCCCCAGCGGCGAGAGCACCGGGACCCCGGACCCGAAGTGGCGCGGGAACCTCGACTGCTCGGGCTTCGTGCGGATGGTCTACGGCTACCACCTGGGCGTTCCCATGGGCCTCGCGGAGGACCCCGGGGCCCGGTACCTGCCGCGCAGGTCGCAGTGGCAGGCCGCGGCCAGTCCCGGCGTCGTCGTCGCCCGGGCCACCGACGCGCCGCCCCCGCTCGACACGTTGCGGATCGGCGACCTGCTCTTCTGGAACGACCCCGACGACGGCGCCGTCTCCCACACCGGCATCTACCTGGGCGTCGACCAGCACGGCAAGCGCCGCTTCGTCTCCAGCCGCAAGACACCGAACGGGCCGACCATGGCCGACGTCGGCGGCAGGTCGATCATCGACGGCACGCCGAGCGACCTCTACACGGACACGCTGCGGGTGATCCGACGCCTCTGATCCCGGCGCCGCCTCGACGTCGCGCACCGGCGGCACCCGCGAAGGGACGTCACGCCTTCGTCGCGAACTCCACGAACCGCGCCCACTGCTCACGGCCGACGCCGAAGTGCGGGCGCGTGACATCCTTGGAGTCCCTTACGCACACGGCCTGCTCGGTGACGGCGACTTCGACGCAGCTGTCACCCTGACTGCCGCTGTAGCTGGACTTGAACCACGCCAGTTCGGGCCTCGTGCTCATAGCTCTCCTCGGAGTCGCTCCAGCAGACCCCGCGAGTCCTTGGCGTTCAGGGCCTGCGAGCGCAGTGTGTCATAGCGCTGACAGAGCAGACTCACCTCTTTCACGTCGGAGATCAGACGGCCGTTCTGCTGCCCCTCGGAGTACGCGAGTCGTTGCCCCTTCGGAGTCTCCAGCAACTGCACCGGCCCATCCAGACAGGCGTGCAACCCGGCCTCCAACGGGATGACTTGGAGTGTCACGTTGCGCGGTGCGCTCAGCTCCAGCACACGGTCCAGCATCTCCCGCATTTGGCCGGCTTCCCCGAACCGGCGCCGGAAGACGTGCTCCTCGACGATGAAGCTGAACGGCGTCGTCGGCCGCTCGAACAGCATCCGCTGCCGCTCCATCCGCCGGGCCATGAAGTCCTCCAGCAGGCCGTCCGGCGCCACCGGAACGGTCCCCTCGAACACCGCCCGCGCATACCCCTGCGACTGCAACAGTCCCGGCACCAGACGGCATTCGTACGTGCACAGGCTCACCGCCACCCGCTCCAGCCGGGCCCACTGCCGGAACCAGGCCGCGAGACCCACGTCCCCGCGGCCCCGCGTCACGTACTTCGACGCCTTCCGCAGTGCCCCGGTGTTGCCGAGCGCCTCCTCGGAGCGCTCCACCAACGCCACGTCGGGCATCCGCCGCCCCAGCTCCCCCGACTCCACCGTGTGCCATGAGCTGCGGACGGCCACGGTCCGCACAGCCTCGCCCACGGAACTCCCGGAACTCCATGGAGCTTTTCGGCCCCGCAGCCGGTGAAGCACCCAGCCTTCCCGCTGTGGGCCGTGTGGCCGGGGTCGATGGGGCCGAGCGGCCCATGTCTTGGGGTCACAAGCCCCAGGTCTTCCCGTGCGGGTAAGCCTAGCCTCGCCTTTGTTGGTGATCGGTTGCTGGGCGGCCCCGCCCGACACGATGTGGTGGAGGCGCACATGAGGCGCACAGACGGAGTGCCCGACGAAGCAGGCGGTCCGGGGATCACCGTCGCCGATGCCCTGCCGCGTTCCCTGGCGGACCTTGCGCCCGGCGCCCGCGCCTCGGTGATCGGAGTGGTCGCCGACGGTGAACCCACCGTCGTCCGCCGGCTGCACGACCTCGGATTCACCCCGGGCGCGGTGGTGGAGGTGGTGCGCCGGGCGCCGCTGCGCGACCCGGTCCTCTACCGGGTCAAGGACTACGAGGTGTGTCTGCGCCGGGCGCAGGCCGCGTGTGTGCACGTCGTCGAGGCGCACCGGTGAGCGCGGACTGCCACGCCCGAGGGGCGCGGACGTGACCCTGACCGGGGCGCCGCGGATCGCCCTGGTCGGCGCCCCCAACTCGGGCAAGACCAGCATCTTCAACGGCCTGACGGGCCTGCGCGCCAAGACCGGCAACTACCCCGGGGTGACGGTGTCCCGGTTCGTCGGGACCTCCCGCACGGGCCCGCACCGGCAGGTGATCGAGGATCTGCCGGGCACCTACAGTCTGGAGCCGATCAGCCCGGACGAGCGGATCACCGTCGATGTGCTGGACGGCCGGCTGGAGGGCGCGGAGCGGCCGGACGCGCTGCTGGTCGTGGCGGACGCCACCACGTTGCGGCGCTCCCTGGGATTCGTCGCCCAGGTCCTGGCCCGCGGACTGCCGGCCTGTGTGGTGGTGACCTTCACCGACGAACTGGCCCGCCGCCAGGGCAGCCTGGACACCGACGCGTTCGCCCGGGCGCTCGGCGTGCCGGTCCTGCCGGTGATCGGCCACCGCGGGTACGGCATCGCGCGGCTGCGCGAGCTGCTCACCACCTGGCGCGCCTGGCCGGTCCCGGTCGTGGCTCCGCCCGTGGAACCGGCGGAGCGGGACGCCTGGGCGGAATCGGTCCTGGCCCATGCCGGCTACCGGCCCCCCGAGCGCCACCGGGTCACCCGGCGCGTCGACGCGGTGCTGCTGCATCCGGTCTGGGGCACGGCGGTGTTCTTCGCGGTGATGGCGCTGTTCTTCCAGACCGTCTTCACCCTGGCCGCCTCGTTGCAGGACCGGATGGCGGCCCTGTTCGCGTGGCTGTCGGGCCAGGTGGACACCCACGTCGGCAATCCGTGGCTGTCCGGTCTCCTGGGGGACGCCCTGATCGGCGGGGTCGGTGGCGTGCTGGTGTTCGTCCCGCAGATCATGCTGCTGTTCCTGCTCCTGGCCCTGCTGGAGGGAGTGGGGTACATGGCGCGGGCGGCGTTCCTGATGGACCGGGTGATGGCCCGTTTCGGCCTGGAGGGCCGGGCCTTCGTGGCGCTGCTGTCCTCGTTCGCCTGCGCGATCCCCGGCATCATGGCCACGCGCACCCTGCCCTCGGCCAAGGACCGCCTGGCCACCATGATGGCCGCGCCCCTGATGACCTGCTCGGCGCGGCTGCCGGTCTACGTGCTGCTCATCGGCCTGCTGGTGGACCCGTCCGTGAAGGTCGGACCGTTCGGCGCGCAGGGCCTGGTCATGCTCGGTCTGTACCTGCTCGGCGCCGTGTCGGCGATGCTGGCCGCCTGGGCGTTCAAGAAGGTCGGGGACCGCCACGGCCGGCCGGTGCCGTTCTTCATGGAGCTGCCGCCCTACCGACTGCCCGCCCCGCGCGCGGTGCTGGTGGCCATGTGGTCCTCCGCGCGTGCCTTCCTGCGCAAGTGCTCGACCGTCATCGTCGCCACCAGCATCGTCCTGTGGCTGCTGCTGAACCTGCCGCTGCACACGGCCGCGCAGATGCAGGCGGCGGGCGTGGACACCACCAGTCCCACGGCCGTGTCCGCCTACACCGTCGACCACAGCTACGCCGCCGGCCTGGGCCGGGCGGTGACCCCCGTCTTCGACCCGCTGGGCTTCGACTGGCGCGTCAACGTCGGCGTCCTGTCCGCCCAGGCCGCCCGCGAGACCTTCGTCGCCACCCTCGGCCAGGTCGCCGCCGCCGAGGACCCCGAACAGCCGGCACAGGCCCTGCGGACCATGACCCACCCCGACGGGCCCCGCGCCGGGCAGCCGGTGTTCACCGCGCCCACCGTCGCCGCGCTGCTGGTCTACTTCGTCTACGCGCTGCAGTGCATGGCCACCGTGGCGGTCCTGCGCCGGGAGACCGGCACCTGGAGATGGCCGGCGATCGCCTTCACGTACCTGACCGCGCTGGCCTGGCTGATGGCCTGGCTGGCCCGGACGGTCACCGTCCTGCTGGGCGGGTGACCGGGCCGTGGTCCCCATACACCCGCAGCAGGTGCCCGGCCGGTCCGACCGGCTCCGCTGGATCGTCCCCGCCGGAGTCCTCACCGGCACCGGCCCGCTCGCCGAGGTACCCGAACCGCTGGCCGCGCTGGTGGCGGACGGCACTCTGGCGCAGATCGCCCTGGAGGGCGAGGCAGTCGTCACCTGCCTCGGCGCGGACCGCACCTGGCTCCGGGAGGGCGCCAGGGTCCGCAGCGCGCTGCACGCCGCTCTCGACGACCCCGCCGGATGGATCCCGGCCGGCGGCGCCCCCGGCGACGACGACGCGCTGCTGTACGGCGTGGCCCGCGAGGTGCTCGCCGGGGAGGTGGGCGACTTCGTCCGGTCCCACGGCGGCAGCATCGGCCTCGTCGGCGTACGCGACGGCATCGTCACCGTCCGCCTCGGCGGCGCCTGCCACGGCTGCCCCGCCTCGTGGTTCACGCTGCACCAGCGCCTGGAGCGCCGGCTGCGGCGGCGCCATCCCGGTCTGCGCGAAGTCCGCAACGCCACCTTCCCGGTGAGCCTGTTCGGCCGACCGCACGATTCCCCCGAGACGCCCTCCTGACCACCCCGGCCCCACCGCGTGCCGCCGCGCCCGCACACACGCTTCCGGCCTCCGGCTTCCGCCCCCCCGCTTCCGGCATCCGGCATCCGGCATGAAGTCAGCACAGTGAGTGAGGGCGGCCTCGTCGCGGGGAGCGCTCGAGCCACCGCACCCTCCCGGCGCGCGCCGCCTCCGGGGCCCAGGGCCTCGGCGCCGGGTTCGTCCCCGACCTCCCCGACGTCCTCGACACCGTGCAACGTGTCTCCGCGCCCCGGGCCCGCGCCGAGGCACGCCGCCCGGCCGCACCGAGGGCATCCTCACCGGAGTCTCCGGCGGAGGCGCCCGCCACGCCACCACCCTCGCCCGCCGGGGCCGCCCGACCCTGCTCCGGGGACGGGGAACTCCCCGTACCCCGGCCTCCGTACCCGGCCCCGCTCCTCGGCCCCCGTGTCCCGGCCGACGGCCGGGGAGCGAAAACCGGGGAGCGGTCAGCGCACGCGGAAGACGCCGTGGGCGCCCCGTTCCGCGTCGGTCATGACGTGCGTGACGAAGGGGTAGTCGCCCGCTTCGGGAAGGACAGCTCGACGAATCCGCCCGACGCGGGGGCGAGATCGAGGACCTGTGCCCCACCGTGCTCGGAGCCTCCCGGTCGCAGGTCGTAGGCGCCCTCGCGGAAGACGGTGTCGAACTGGCCGCCCACGACGTGGAAGGCGCTGGACACGTTCGGTCCCGCCGCCAGGACCCAGATCCGTACGCGCTCACCGGTCTTCGCCGTCAGCGGGTCGTGGTCGTACTGGTTGGCGTACCCGTTGAAGGCGACCATGTCGGGCTCCTCGGCCTTCACCTTGTCGGCGTCGGCCGTCCCGTTCTGCTCGCCCAGGTAGAACTCGGACTGGACCAGCACGTACTCACGGTCCACCTCCGGCAGGCCGGGCGGGTCGATGACCACCGCGCCGAACATGCCGTTGGCGATGTGCAGGGACATCGGCATGGTCGAGCAGTGGTACATCCACACCCCGCTGCGGGTGGCCTTGAACCGGTACGTCAGTGACCGGCCGGGCTGGATGGTGCGCATCGGCCGGTCCGGCGCCAGCGCTCCGGCGTGGAAGTCGACCGAGTGGCCGATCGTCCCGTCGTTGACGAGGGTGATCTCGAAGGTGTCACCGACGCGGCCGCGCAGTACGGGTCCGGGCGCCGTCCCGTCGAAGGTCCACAGGGTCTGCCGCACACCGGGGGCGACCTCGGTCTCCGCCTCCTCGACGGTGAGGGTCCGCCGGTGCAGCCGGGGGCCGGATCCGTCCGTCGCGGGCGGCAGTTCGGCGTCGCGGGCGGCGAAGCCCTCGGCGGGCTCGGCCATCGGATCGAACGCTTCCGCGGCGGACCCGCCCGTCCCCTCGGACGCTCCCCCGCTGTGGTCGTGCGTGGTCCCGCCGCCTTCCGGGGATCCTGTACCGCCGGCTCCGTCGGTGCCGGCGGTGCCGTCCGCCGTGTCCGACGCCCCGGCACCCGTGACACGTACCGCGAGGACCATGCCCATCTGGCGGTGCCCGACCACCGAGCACCAGCCCGAGAGGTCGCGGCCGACGACTCCCGCGTCCAGGGTGCCCCGTTCCCCGGGGCTGAGCCGGTCGGTGCGGGCACCGGTCTCCAGCACCAGGTCGTGCGTGTCGGTGCCGCTGTTGTGCAGTCGGATCACCAGGCGGTTCCCCGCGGGCACGTCGACGGCGGAGGGGGAGAACCGCATGCCGCGGATCGTCACGTCGGCCGTGGTGGTGCGGCCGGTCGGCCGCACCTCGCCGCCGTCCGCGGTCGTGGCGGCGGACCCGTCCGCCACGGGCAGCGAACGCACGTCCACCGCGCCGCCCGCCGCGACGGCCAGCACCACGACCGCGAGCCCGAGGGCCACGCCGCCGAGCACGCGGTGCGGCGCCGCCCGCACCTCGGCGGGCACCCGCGCCTCGGCGGGCGCCGGAGCGGGCGCCGGGGCCGGAGCGGGTGCCGGGGCCGTGTCCCCGCGTGCCGCCCTGCGGCGGTTCCGCATGCCGCGTACGACCGTGGACACCAGCAGGACGAGGAAGTACAGCAGCATCCCCAGCAGCAGCGACGAGCACGCCACCCGGACCGTGGACGGCACCGGGAGCACGCAGAACAGCAGTGCGGCGTTGGTGACGGCCAGCCGGGCGGGCCAGGCCCGTTCGAGTCCCGCGGTGGCGGCGCGTACGGCCGCGGGGCCGCCGCCCAGGACCACGGGCACGAGGAAGCTGAGCGCCCCGAGCAGCACCTGGGCGATCCAGCCGGCGGCGAGCGGCGCGGTCAGCAGGGACACGCGCTCCGCCACCGTCGTCCAGGACGTCGTGGACACGAGGATGCCGGCCAGGGCGGTCAGGGATCCGGCGAGCCAGAGGCAGCCCGCGGCCACCGACCAGGCCGCGAAGGAGCTCGGCGTCTTCGCGCGGGCCTCGCGCAGCCAGGGCCTGCCCGCGACCGCGAGCCCGGCGGCGTAACCGGCCACGCCGGGGGCGGCCAGGGGCGGGGGGGCGAGCAGTGCGGCGGCGACGGCCGCGGCGAGTCCGGCGAGCAGGACGGGAAGAGCGGTGCGCCCCGCCCGTTCCGCGCCGTCCGCCACCCGGGTGCGCAGCATCGTCGGCCACAGGGTGATGAGCGTTCCGGCGACGGTGAGGCCGACCCAGCCGAGCAGGTTGATCATCTCGTGGGCGATCAGCAGCCGGTCGGAGAGATCACCGGCGAGATCGCCGCGGGCCATGACGACACCGAGCGCGGCACCCGTCGGCAACAGGGTGGAAGCGGCGATGTAGTAGCGCACGGTCATGGAGAACCTGCCCGGCAGGGCCCGGCGCAGGAGCCGGACCAGCCACACGGCGTGGGCGGCGACCGCGGCCGCGACGAGGCCCGCGCCGACGAGGACGACGTGCCACCGCCCGACGAGCATGCCGCCCGTCACGGTGACGGCGCCGGCGTTCAGGCAGGCCAGCCGCAGCGCCGCGGGGGCGCTCCGGTTCGCCTCGGGCAGCCGGAGCACGGACGCGGCGAAGTGCCCCGACCAGATGACGACTGCGTTGGTGACCGCCCCGAGCAGCAGCACGTGGACGAGCAGCCAGGAGGAGTGCGGCAGGAAGTGATGGGCGGACGCGGCCGCGGCGAACAGAGCGAGCCAGACGAACACGATCGTGTTCACGCCGAGGTGCCAGAGGGCTCGCGGTGAGCGCCCCGGCGGCCTCGGGGCGGGTCCGCTCGCCGTGGGGGGAGAGAGCTGTGTGGTCACCGGGGGTTCCTCGGGTCGACGGAGACGGTCGCCGCGCCGGTCTCGGCGGACCCGGACGAGGCGGCAGCCGCGCCGGAACCGGCGGCCCCGGGCCCAGCGGCAGCCGCGCCGGAACCGGCGGCCCCGGGCCCAGCGGCAGCCGCGCCGGAACCGGCGGCCCCGGGCCCAGCGGCAGCCGCGCCGGAATCAGCGGCCCCGGACGAGGCGGCAGCCGCGCCGGGACCGGCGGGTCTGCGTGGGGTGGTGGTCCGTGCCACCGCGGACGCGCGCCGGGTGGCGGTCACCGACGCGCTCGCCGCCGTCAGGACGAACAGCAGGACGGCGGCGATGTTGAGCGCCCCGCCGAGCTGCCACGCCCCTCTGACGTCGCGGAGATCACCGATCACCACGCGCAGGGCGAGGGAGAGGTGCAGCAGCCAGGCCGCCACCGCGAGCGCCGGGTGGTACGGCAGGGGGCGGCGCAGCACGGCCGGCAGGATCACCGGGGCGTGCGCCATGATCATCGACATGACGAAGCCCAGGAAGACGGCGTGCACCAGCGCGTCGTAGCGGGTGCCGTCGGTGACCGGCCCGGCCAGCAGCCACAGGGTGCCGGCCAGGCCCAGCCACGTGTATCCGGCGAGCAGGCACGCCGCGGTGAAGCGGGGCAGTCCGGTGGAACGCAGCAGGCGACGGGCGACGTCGTGCACGACGAGCCAGGCGACCAGCGCGAGCAGGCCGGCGCCGAGGAGCAGGCTGCCCGTCGCGGGCCACATCAGGGTGGTGACGACGCCGGTGACGACGGCGCCGACGCAGCCCAGGAAGGTCCGCTCCGCCGACGGCGCCAGGGCGCCCACCCGCGCGAGTTCCAGCCGCTCGCCCGCGATGGTCAGGACGAGGAACGCGACCAGCCAGGGCAGTGTCCGCGGAACGTCGAGGCCGCCCAGCCACAGCAGTGCCGCGCCGAGTGCCGTCACGGCGCCCGCGGCCTGCGCGAGCAGGGCGACGCTCGGCTGCCGGTGCCAGAAGCGCACGTACAGGACGGTCAGGGCGGCGGATCCGGCGACCAGCAGCAGCCGCGGGACGACCAGGTCGACCGGGTGAGCAGGAGCAGGCCCCCGGCGCCGAGGCCGGCGGGGGCGAGGTACGGCCAGCGGCCGCCCAGGGCGACCGCGCGTTCCAGCGCCACCAGCGTGCCGGCGAAGCCGAGCACCAGCAGCACCCCGTGGACCTTCGGCAGCCGGTCGTCGGTCACCGGGGCGGGCAGGCCGAGCAGGCCGAGGGCGGCGTCGAGACCGGCGAGGAGGCAGAGACCGGCGGCGAGCAGCAGGGGCGCCCGGCGGGTGCCCGCGCGCCGGGCGGCGGGCGGGACGGCGGGGGTCGGGGCCGCGGGGGTCGGGGCCGCGGCGGGCGGGACGGCGGGGGTCACCGGTTCTCCTCGGGGGTGGTGGGCCGGCGCGGGTGCCGCACGGCGTCCGGCTCCCCCGGTCGCCGTGCGGCACCCGTGTCCAGGTGGAGGCGGCAGGCGTCCGGTTCGGCGAACGGAAGCAGTTCGACGTCCTGGGGCGTCTCGCTCAGGGCGTCGAGGCCGGCCCGGACCAGCCCCTCGTGAACGCCGCAGATGACGCCGGGGTACTCGCGGGCCGTCTCGACGAAGGGGCAGCGCCGCAGCCGGACCCGGCGCGCCCGGACGTCCGCCTCCGGCGCGAAGCCGATCTCCGTGAGGAGGTGCAGCAGCCGGGTCCGCGCTTCCTCGGGATCCGCCGTCGGCTCCCGCCCGGCGGTCAGGACGCGCCCCCAGTCCTCGCCCGCGGCGAGGGCGTCCGCCCGCGGATCGGCGCCGGCGCGCGCGATCCGGGCGGCGAGTACGGCGGCGAGCCCGGCGTACTCCCGCGCGGGGGACTCCTGCGGCGGGCGTGCCCGGTAGCGCCAGGCGGGACGGCCGCGCCCCGAGGGTGCGGACCGTTCGCGTACGGCGAGGCCGTCGTCCACCAGGGCGTCCAGGTGTTCGCGGACGGTGTTGGCGTGCAGCGCGCACATCTGCGCGAGCGCCGTCACGGTCACGGGGGCGGCCTGGCCGCGCAGGTGCTGCAGGACTCCGCGGCGCTGCCGGGAGAGCGGCAGGCGGTTCGCTCCGCTGCCGGGCAGCGGCCCATTGTTTTCCACGGACATGTCCGTACTATATCGGCTGCCCGAGGAACGGCCCTCGCGAGCACCCCGGCCCGCGCATCGGCCCCGCAGGACACGGCGGCCGCCGAAGCCGCCGAAGCCGTCGAAGCCGACTGTCGACTGTCGACTGTCGAAGCCGAAGTCGTCGAAGCAGCCGGAGCCGCCGCGGCACGCCTCGCGCGGCACGGGGACCGGCGCGGTTCAGATCACGCGCGGGCCAGCGGGTTGGGCAGGGGCAGGTAGCGGGCGGCGGCGCCGTCCGCGGCCGTCCAGCGCAGCAGGAGGTTGGTCTTGCCGGGCAGGGTGGGCGCCGTGAGGAGGGCGTGGGCCTCGGGGAGGTCGTGGCGGGCCAGTTCGCGGCGGGCGGCGGGCCAGGGGTCGAGGCCGGGGTGGTGTTCGGCCAGGGCGGCGGCGACCTCGGTGAGGTGGTTGACGACCAGGCAGTACACGAGCCGCTCCCAGCCGGCGGCCCGCCCGACGTCGGGCAGCAGCTTGACGCCCTCGGCGTCCCGGAACAGGGCCTGTACCGGCAGTCCGGCGGCGTCGACGGCGACGAGGGTGTTCTGGAGGTGGGCCTCCAGGACGACGCCGTGGTCGGCGAAGGCGGCGAGCGCCGGGGGACGACCGCGCGCAGGTACGCCTCCCACCAGAGCTCCGGGTCGGCCGCGCCGGCGAGCGGGCTGCCCTCGAAGCCCTCCACGAGGCCGGCGGCGAGCAGCGGGATCGCGCCCGGCGTCACGTGCGCGTGCAGCCCGTCGCGGACCACCACGGCGAGTTCCTCGAAGGCGAAGCCGGCGGTGCGGTACCCGCGGTCGCTGAGCCAGGCCGCGGAGCCGCCGGCCGCCTCGAAGGTCTCGAAGGCCTCGGTGACGGCCGCGTCGGTCCGGCGGAGCCCGAGCAGGTCGTGCCGCCAGAGCCGGCGGACGTCGTTGGTGATGCGCACGTCGAGGCTGACCTTCAGGAACAGGTCCCGCCCGGGTGCGTACAGGGTGCGCACTGCGGCAGTGGGCCAGGCGTCGAAGTCCGTGGCGCCGAGCCGGATCAGGCGGCCGTCGGCGAAGGCGGGGGCGAGCGCGGTGCGGACCAGGTCGAGCTGCCAGGGGTGGGCGGGCAGCAGCCGGTAGCCGGGCGGGGCCTCGCCGAGGGCGTCCAGCACGGCCGTGTCGCCGTCCTCCACCACCATGTCCTCGCGCAGCCCCAGCAGCACCAGCGGGAACCGGGCGTACGCCTCGGGCGCGTACGGCAGCCAGCCGCCGGGCGGGCCGCCGCCGCGCGTCTTGGGGGCGGGGTGGTGGGGATGGCCGGTGAGGAGGGACTGCTCGGAGCGCAGGTAGGGGTCCTCGGGCGGGGCGGCACGCGCGCGTGCGGCGAGAAGCGCGGCGACCGCGTCCCTGCTGTCCAGCATCTCGGCGGGCAGGTCGGGGTTGGTGAGGCCGGTGCGGTGGCGCAGTTCCGTGCCGGCCAGGTCGACGAGGCCGTGGTGGTCGAGGCGGTGCCAGGCGCCGTCCGCGTGCACCTCGGGTTCGGCGGGCCGCCGGGTGCCGCGCACCCGCAGCAGGCGGCCGGAGGGCAGCCGGTACACCTGCCGTACGCCGTCCCCGGACCGCGGTTCGGCCACCTCCCGCAGCAGGCAGTTCAGCAGCGGCGCGGCCGCGAGGGCGTCGGCACGCGAGGCGGCGGCGTCCGGCCCCGTCGCACCGGCTCCGGGCCCCGGCGCACCGGCTCCCGGGCCGGCTCGGGGGCGTCGCGGAGTCGGCGGGTGGGGGATGAGGTCCACGCGGTCCACTGGTTCCTTACGGTTCTCGCGGGCAGAAACGATCAGTATCGCCGGGGTCGCGACCCGTCCGTGACGTCCCGCTCGTGCCCGGCCCGTACCCGACGCCGTACCCGACCTGTACCCGACGCCGTGCCCGACCCGTACCCGAGGAGCCCGCCCGTGCACCGTCCCCCCACCGCCGAGGCCGAGCTGGCCGCCGGCCTCGCCGCCGCGCGCCCCGCGCTCGGCGCGCGGTTCGCGGCCGAACTGCCCGGCGCCCGTGCGGCCGTGCTGACCCGCCTGTGGCGGGCGCTCGCGCACGAGCCGCTGCCGTGGATCGTGCGCCGGGAGCCGTCCGGGGACGGCCTGACGCTGCGCCTCGCCGACGGCCGCCGCCTGCACGGCCCGCGCTCCGACCCGTACGCGACCGCCGACCGGGTACGGGCCGTCGACCTGGACGGGACGGCGTACGACGATCCCGCGCGGCTGACGACGGCCCTCGCCGTACCGCACGGCGGGGGCCTCGCCGCCGAACTGGCGGACAGTACGGCGTCGTTGGCGCTGTCCCGGGCCGATCAGGAGCCCGGCGGGGAGGAGCCCGACGCCTGGGAACCCGACGTCCGGGAACCCTACGGGCGCCGCCCGCGGGAGTGGCCCGCGCACGACTGGGAGTGGGAGCAGCGGGTGGTCGACGGGCACCCGTACCACCCCAACTGCCGTTCGCGGCCGGGCTTCTCGGTGGCCGAGCAACTCGCGTACGGGCCGGAGCACCGGCCGCCGCCGGTGCGGCTGGGGCTGCTGCCGGTCCCGGCCGGCGAGTGCCTCGTGTCGGGCGGGTGGCCCGCCGACCTCCGGGACGGCGGACGGCTGATGATCCCCGTGCATCCCTGGCAGGCGGCGCACGTGCTGGAGCGGTCGTGCGCGGAGGGCCTCGCCGCGCATCCGCTGATGTCGCTGCGCACGCTCGCGGTGCCGGGCGGACCGCACGTGAAGACGGCGCTGAGCACCCGGCTCACGTCGTCGGTGCGGGACATCTCGGTGGGTTCGGTCACCGCCTCGGCGGCCCTGTCGGCGTTCGCGGAGGGCCTGGCGGAACGCACGGACGGCCTGCTGCACACGACCCGCTCGCTCGGGGCGGTCACCGCCGACTCCCCCGACCTGGCGGCCGTGTTGCGGGAGTCGCCCGCCGTGTACGCGGGGCCGGGCGAGCACGTCGTCCCGGTGGCCGCCCTCGCCACCACCGGGCTGCCGTCCTCACCGGCCTGGTCGGCGCAGTTCGCCCGGCTCGCCCTGACCGTGGGGCTGCGACTGCTGGAGCAGGGCGTGGCGCTGGAGGCGCACGGACAGAACCTGCTGGTCGTGCTGTCGGCGTCGGGGGCGCCGGTGCGGCTGGTCTACCGCGATCTGGCCGACATCCGGGTCAGTCCGGCGCGGCTGGCCCGGCACGGCACGGCGGTACCGGAGTTGCCGGCCCGGATCCTGACGGACGACGTGCCGGCCCTGCGCCGCAAACTGTTCGGCTCACTGGTCGCGGGCGCGCTGGCGGCCACCGTGGGCGGCGGGGAGGCGCTGGGCGCGGCGCTCGCGGCGGCCGTGCCGGGGCTGCCGGACACGGCGGACCTGCGGGCGCTGCGCGAGGAGCCGGTGCCGGTGAAGGCGCTGACGCTGATGCGGCTGTCGCCGGACGTGCCCGGGGACCGGTGGGCGCGGCTGCCCAACCCGCTCGCGGGTCACGCGTTCTGAGTCCGCCTTTCCCGGTCCGTTTTGAAGCGGGACACCTCCGGTCAATAGGATCCGCCGATGATCAGAACACAACGGCTGGCGGCGGGCGTCTGCGCCCTGCTCGCCGCGCTCGCGGCCGGGCTCGCGTTCCCGGCCGGGGCGGTCGCCGACGAGACCACAGCCAATGCGCCCAAGGTCGACCTGGTGCTCGACGTCAGCGGTTCGATGCGGACCAAGGACATGGACGGCGGGACGCGGATGGCCGCGGCCAAGCAGGCGTTCAACGAGGTACTGGACGCGACCCCGGAGAACGTCCTTCTCGGCATCCGCACCCTGGGCGCCAACTACCCCGGCGACGACCAGAAGACGGGCTGCAAGGACACCGCGCAGCTCTACCCGGTGGGCCCGCTGGACCGTACCGAGGCCAAGACCGCGGTGGCCACCCTCTCCCCCACCGGCTGGACGCCGATCGGCCCCGCGCTGCTGAAGGCGGCCGGCGACCTCGACGGGGGCACCGGTTCCAAGCGGATCGTGCTGATCAGCGACGGCGAGGACACCTGCGCCCCGCTCGACCCGTGCGAGGTGGCCCGGGAGATAGCGGCCAAGGGCATCGGCCTGACCATCGACACCCTCGGCCTGGTGCCGAACGTGAAGATGCGGCAGCAGCTCAGCTGCATCGCCGAGGCCACCGGCGGCAGTTACACCTCGGTCGAGCACACCGACGAACTCACGGACCGGGTCAACCAGTTGGTGGACCGGGCGGCGGACCCCGTGGTGACGCCGGTCGCCACGCAGGGCGCGGACTCCTGCGCGAAGGCGCCGACGCTGAAGTCGGGCCTGTACACGGACCGCGAGGAGTTCGGCCAGGAGCGCTGGTACCGCGTGGACCTGGACCCGGGCAAGGAGCTGCGGGCCTCGGTGAGCGTGTCCGCGGACCGGGCGATGAACCCCGACTACGGGGTGCTGCTGCGGGCGGTCACGGTGCACGGCCGGGAGATCGTGCGCGGTGAGGCGGCGGGCAACGGCCGTACCGACGTCATCTCGACCGGCCTGCGCTATCCGAAGGCGGAGGGCGACGACGACGAGGCGCCGGCCGAGACGGTGTGCGTGCAGGTGACCAACTCCTACTCGGCGGCCGCCGGCGTGAAGACCACGCCGGGCATGCCGCTGGAGCTGACGGTGGACGTGGTCGACGGGCCGTCGCAGGCGAGCGACGTGGCCTCGTTCGGTCTCGGCCGCGGCTGGTGGCTGCTCGGCGCCCTGGTGCTGACCGGCTTCCTGGCGGGTCTGCTGTGGGGCTGGCTGTCACGCTGGCGTGTCGCGGTCTGGAGGACCAACTGATGCGGATCGAACAGGCATTGAGCAACAAGGCGCAGGCCGGCCGGGTGCGGACCGGCCGGGCGCGGATCCCCCGTGCCCTGGGCACGGCCCTGCTGGCGCTCGGCCTCGCGGCCGCTCCGGCCGCCGCCGACTCCACGCCGTCCGCGAGCCCCTCGGAGGACAGTTCGGCGCCCACGACCGCGGGCACGTCGTTCCGTACGGCGACGGAGGTCGACCAGGGCGGGACGGCGACCGCGAGCGGCTCCGCGGGTGACTACCTGTACTGGTCGTTCCCGGCGGACGCGAAGCAGCGGCCGACGGTGAAGGCGAAGGTGAAGCTGCCCGCGGAGCACGCGGGCCAGACCTGGCAGGTCGACGTCTACGACGGTCTGCGGCGCCGCCAGGCCTGCCAGTACGGCGCGCAGACCCGCACCGCCGCCCCCGGCGCCACGTCGGTGGAGCTGGTCTGCGTCCTGCGCACGGTCCGTGCCTGGTCGGAGCCGTGGGCCGACGACCCGCTGCCCGGCACGTACTACGTCCGGCTGACCGTCGTCGGTCTGAAGACGGCCGACCTCGGTCTGCCGGTCGACGCCGAACTGCGGGTCGAGTCCAAGGACATCGGCGGCGCGGCGGCGGTGGACGGCTCGCTGGCCGAACCCCTGGTGCCGGGCATCGCCGTGACGTCGGCGGCGAAGGACGACGAGGACTCGTCGGCCTCCGCCGTGCTGTCGAGCATCGAGCCGGACGACGGCTGGTCGTCCGGCTGGTGGTCGGACCGCTGGGTGTGGACCGCGATCGGCGGTGTGCTGGCCGCGCTCGCCGGGATCGGCGGGTACGTCCTGACCCGCGGTCCCGGACGCCCGAGGCAGGTGCCGCCCGGCGCCTGACGCCGCGCGCCGCATGCCGCGCGCCGCATGCCGTGCGCCGCATGCCGTGCGCCGCATGTCCGACGCCTTTTCGGAAGGCCCGCCCCGTGCGGGCCTTCTGGTTTCTCAGGCCTCCCGCAACTCCTTGGCGAAGGTGCCGTCGCCGTTCACCTCGACGCGTCCGGCGCGCACGGCCTCGACCAGGCTCAGCTCGCCCTGGGCCACCGCCGTGCAGGTGCCGGTGTCCATGACGAGCCGGGCGTCGGGTTCGCCGGGGGCCGCCCCGTGGCCGTAGACGGGGCCTTCCGCCGCGCCGGCGAAGAGGTGGAAGCAGCCCTCCTCCAGCCGGACCTCCACGAGCCCCTCGCCCTCCAGCGCGCGCAGCAGGGGCAGGGCGAACCAGTGCGCGCGGATCGCGTCGGTGGGCCCGCGCTCCCCGAGTTCCGCCTGCCCCCACGCGCCGAGGGCCTGGAGCACGGGCAGCAACGCGCTACCTCTCGCGGTGAGTTCGTAGACGTACGCCGCGCCGGGCGGCGGCAGCCGGCGCCGGGTGGCCAGTCCGTCGCGTTCCATGTCCCGCAGCCGCGACGCGAGGACGTCCGTGCTCACACCGGGCAGGTCGGCGTGCAGGTCGGTGTAGCGGCGCGGGCCGGCGAGCAACTCCCGGACGATCAGCAGGGTCCAGCGGTCGCCGACGGCGTCGAGGGCGCGGGCGGCGGAACAGTACTGGTCGTAGCTTCGGCGAGGTGGCATGCGACGCAGTCTAGACATGTCGTTGGACTTTCCAAGCTCGAACTTGGTAAAACCAAGTAACACCAGATACCGGAGGGGCGCATGGAGTTCCGGCAGTCGAACAAGCTCAGCGAGGTCTGTTACGAGATCCGCGGCCCGGTCATCGAGCACGCCGACGCGCTGGAGGCGGCGGGGCACAGCGTGCTGCGCCTCAACACCGGCAACCCGGCGGTCTTCGGCTTCGAGGCGCCGGAGGAGATCCTCCAGGACATGATCCGGATGCTCCCGCAGGCCCACGGCTACACGGACTCGCGCGGCATCCTCCCGGCCCGCCGGGCGGTCGCCCAGCGCTACCAGGACCGGGGCCTGGACGTCGACGTCGACGACGTGTGGCTCGGCAACGGCGTCTCGGAGCTGGTCTCCATGGCCGTACAGGCGCTGGTCGAGGACGGCGACGAGATCCTGATCCCGGCCCCCGACTTCCCGCTGTGGACGGCCGTCACCACGCTCGCGGGCGGCAAGGCGGTCCACTACCTCTGCGACGAACAGGCCGACTGGTACCCGGACCTGGACGACATGGCGTCGAAGATCACCGACCGCACCAAGGCCGTCGTCATCATCAACCCGAACAACCCCACCGGCGCGGTCTACCCGAAGGAGATCATCGAGGGCATCCTCGACCTGGCCCGCCGGCACGGCCTGATGGTCTTCGCCGACGAGATCTACGACCAGATCCTCTACGACGACGCCGTGCACCACTCGGCCGCAGCCCTCGCCCCCGACCTGGTGGTCCTGACCTTCTGCGGGCTGTCGAAGACGTACCGGGTGGCGGGCTTCCGCTCCGGCTGGCTGGTCGTGACCGGCCCGAAGCAGCACGCGAAGGACTACCTGGAGGGCCTCACCATGCTGGCCTCCATGCGCCTGTGCGCCAACGCGCCCGCCCAGTACGCCATCCAGGCCGCGCTCGGCGGCCGACAGTCCGTCCGCGAGCTGACCGCGCCGGGCGGCAGGCTGCGCGAGCAGCGCGACGTCGCCTGGGAGAAGCTCAACGAGATCCCCGGCGTGTCCTGCGTGAAGCCCAAGGGCGCCCTGTACGCGTTCCCGCGCATCGACCCCGAGGTGCACCCGATCCACGACGACGAGAAGTTCGTCCTGGACCTGCTGCTGCGCGAGAAGATCCAGGTCGTCCAGGGAACCGGCTTCAACTGGCCCACCCCGGACCACTTCCGCATCCTCACCCTCCCGCACGCGGAGGACCTGGAGGCGGCGATCGGGCGGATCGGGCGTTTCCTGAGCGGGTACCGGCAGTAGGGAACCGCGGCCGGCGGAGCGCGGCGTCCAGGGCCACCGGCCCACCGTGGTCCCAGCGGTCCCGGCGGCCCCGGTGACCCCGGCGGCCCCGGTGGCCCCGACAGTCCGGCGCCCCACGGTGCGGGGCACCGGCGCACGCCTGTGCGACTCTGTGCGGCATGGGTGATCTTTTCCTGGTCCGGCACGGCGAGACCGCGTGGTCGCGCTCCGGCCGGCACACCGGACTGACGGACGTCCCGCTCACCGAACACGGCCGGGACGAGGCGCGGCGCCTGGTGCCGCTCATCCGGTCGCACCGGATCGGCGCGGCGTTCTCCAGCCCGCTCCAGCGGGCGCGGGAGACCGCGGAGCTGATCGGGCTGCCCGAGGTGCAGGTCGACGCGGACCTGAAGGAGTGGGACTACGGCGGGTACGAGGGTGTCACGACCGTCGAGATCCAGCGTGACCGGCCGGGCTGGTTCCTGTTCACCGACGGTGTGGCGCCCGGCCCGGCGGCGCACCCCGGCGAGACGCCGGAGCAGGTCGGGGAGCGGGCCGACCGGGTGCTGGCGATGGCGGACGCGGCGCTCGCCAACACGGAGGGGTGCGTGGTGCTGGTGGCGCACGGGCACTTCCTGCGGGTGCTCACGGCCCGCCGGCTCGGCCTGCCGCCGTCGGAGGGCGCCCTGTTCCAGCTGGCGACCGGGGCGCTGTGCCGACTGGGCACGGAGCACGGCCGGCACGTGATCGCGGGGTGGAACATCCGGCCGGGGGCCTGAGGGCCGGACCGCCGGTGGCCGGGGCGGGTTGTCGGTGCCCGGCCGTAGCCTTCACGGTGAGGGGGCGGCCGTACCGCCGCCCGGGGAGGGAGCCCGCCGTGACACGACCGCCGACCGCCGCCCAGCGGCGTGTCATCGACGCCGCCGATCCCGTCACCGGACGCCTGCGGGGCACGCCGGCCCAACTGGCCGCGCTGGTCGGGCGTGGGCTCGCCTTCCGGCACCCGCGCCCGCCGCACGACCACTTCCTCACCCCGGCCGGACACCGGATCCGGGAGGCGGAACCCGGGCCCGGTCAGGCAGCGCCCGGGGCCGGGCGGACGGCGCCCGGGCGGGCCGGTCCGCCCGCCGCGAGCGGGGGGTTCGCCGCGCGGGCGGGCGGCGAGGACCCGCCTCCAGGAACCGGTCCCGCCCGGCTCCGCGAGGTGCGCAGCGCCTGGGAGGGCATGCTGGAGCTGCGCAGGATGACCAACGCCGACGGGGCGACCGACCGGCCCTGCGCCTGGGAACGCTCGCATCTGGTGCGGGCCGCCGCGCTCGCCCTGGAGGCCGCCGGACACCGTCCGGCCGGCGCGGACACCGGGGACGGCGGCTACCGGGTACGGGAGACCCCGCAGCCGGAGGCGGTCGCCGTGTACGAGCCGGACGGCGAGGCACTGCGGGCGTGCGCGGCCACACTGGAGAGGGCCGGCTGGCAGGTCGGGGAATACACGGAGCCGAGGACGCGGGCGCGCCACCTGCTGGCCTCTCCGCGCCGGGTGTGAGGGGCGCGCCGGGAGCGGCGCGGCTGGACGGCGAACCGGCGCGGGGGTGAGGGAGACGCGGGGGTGAGGGAGACGCGGCGAGCGCGCCGTTCCCCGTACGGGTGACCGTGCGCGGACACGGGACCGGCGCTCGGGGCCACGGCCACCCCGGGCAGCGCGAACTCGTACCGAACCCGCAGGACACTTCCCGTGAACCGGCGGAACACACGGGCCCGTTCACGCCTCAGCCCGGCTTTCACACGGTGAAAGTTTCCCCCCTTCCGAGTCCGAATCCCCAGGTCAACCGCTCCTTTGGTGGACTAGACCACAGAGGAGAGCAAGCGCTCTTTACACGCGTAGACCCGCCATGCGTAACTTATGACGCGCGCACGTCAATGACAGGTACTGCCAGGTGACGACGGCCGACGTCACCTCCCTCGCTCACCCTCACCCGCCTCGAGGAGGCAGCCATGTTCACTCTCCCCCGTCGCGTGACCGGCACGGTCAGACGGACGGCCACCGCGCTCGGCGTCCTGGGGGCCGCCCTGGCCCTCACCGCCACCACCGCCGGCGGCGCGACCGCCGCACCCCAGCCGTCGAAGGACCCCGTCAAGGTGCAGCAGGGTCAGGCCTACATGGGCGTGGGCGCCCGCGTCCACGGGGGCGCTCCGGCCCAGGCCCCGTCGCCTGGCACCCTGGCCGCGACCGACGGCGTCCAGGGCATCGACGTCTCGAACTGGCAGGGCGCCATCAACTGGACCTCGGTGCGCAACGCGGGCGTCCAGTTCGCCTGGATGAAGGCGACCGAGGGCACCTCGTTCAAGGACGCGAGCTTCAACACCAACTATCCCGCCGCCTACTACGCGGGCGTGATCCGCGGCGCGTACCACTTCGCCCGCCCCGACATCTCCAGCGGCGCCACCCAGGCCAACTACTTCGTCAACAACGGCGGCGGCTGGTCCCGGGACAACATGACCCTGCCGGGCGTCCTGGACATCGAGCACAACCCGTACGGGTCGATGTGCTACGGCCTGTCCACCACGCAGATGCGCCTCTGGATCGACGACTTCTACAACGCCTACAAGTCGCGCACCGGCCGTGACGTGGTCATCTACACGACGGCGAGCTGGTGGAACACCTGCACCGGCTACTGGTCCGGCATGTACAGCAAGAGCCCGCTGTGGGTGGCGCACTGGAACACCGCCGCCCCCACCGTCCCGAGCGGCTTCCCCACCTGGACGGTGTGGCAGTACACCGCCAGCGGTTCGGTCAGCGGCGTCTCCGGCGGCGTGGACCGCAACCAGTTCAACGGCACCCGCGACCGGCTGCTGGCGCTCGCCAACAACACGTGACGCGGTAGACGCGGGTCCCACCCGCCGATCCCCCTGCGCCGATCCCCCTCGGCAGACGTTCATGGTGTGGAGCCGACGGCCGCCGGGCGTCGGCTCCACCGCTCCCTCCCCGTCTCCCCCCTCCTCCGAGGAGTGACCGTGAACCCCGACAACGCCCTGCGGCGCCGCCTCCTGCTCTCCGGGGCCGCCGGACTGATCGCGGCGACCGCCCTCCCGGGCACCGCCCACGCCCGGACCGCCGCCGTCGAGCCGGACATCGACGGCACCGCCGTCTGGGGGGCGCGCCCGCCCCAGGCGGCGATCCGCACCCTCCAGTACCGGCCGAGCAAGATCATCGTGCATCACACGGTGAGCGCGAACACGACCGACTTCTCCCGGGCCCAGGCGCACCGTCACGCGCACTGGGTGCAGGACCTGCACATGGACAAGAACGGGTGGGCCGACACCGGCTACCACTTCCTGGTCAGCCGGGGCGGCTGGATCACCGAGGGCCGGCACGGCAGCCTCGGCACCCTGGCCGGCGGGTCCGCCTTCCCGCTCGGCACCCACACCTCCGGGCAGAACGGTTATGCCATCGGGATCGCCAACGAGGGCGCGTACCACGACGGCGCGGTACCGACCGACGCCCAGTGGGACGTCCTGGTGGCGCTGTGCGCGTACACGTGCTCCCGGTACGGGATCCCCCCGGCGCAGATCTACGGGCACAAGGACTTCGGCGACACCCTCTGCCCGGGCGTGTTCCACGACATGCTGCCCCGGCTGCGGGAGGAGGTGGCGGCTGCCCGGGCCGCGTAGCGTGCGCGCCGGGCGGGGGGCACAGGGCGCGGGCCCAGGGCGCGGGGTGACCGTTCCGGGGCGCGCGCGTCCGCGTGCGCCCCGGCCACGGCCGCCGTGGACCCTTGCGGGTCCGGGCCGGCGGCCGGGAGAAGTCCCTCCCGGCCGGAGTCCCGACGGGTCAGCCCCGGGCGGCGATCCGGGCCAGCCGCCGGGCCTCCTCGCGCGTGGCGCGGGCGATCGCGTCCTCGTCGGCGGTGAGCAGCCGGCCGTCCTCGACGATCTGACGGCCGTTCACGAAGGAGGCGGTGACCGGGGCCGCCGCGCCGAGGACCAGCGCGGTCACCGGGTCGGCGATGGAGGCGTGGGCGAGGGTGTCCATCCTCCACAGCACCAGGTCGGCGAGCTTGCCCGGCTCCAGCGAGCCGATCTGGTCCGCCCGGCCGAGGACCCGGGCGCCGCCGGAGGTGCCGAGACGCAGTGCCTGACGGGCGTTCAGCGCGGCCTCGCGGTGGGCGCCGAGGCGGTTGATCAGGAGGGCGTTGCGCAGTTCGGTGTGGAGCTCGCCGGACTCGTTGGACGCCGTACCGTCGACGCCGAGGCCGACCGGGACACCGGCCGCGAGCATGTCCGGCACCCGTGCGATCCCGGCCGCCAGGCGGGCGTTGGAGGACGGGCAGTGCGCGACACCGGTCTTCGTGCGGGCGAAGGCGTCGATGTCGGAGTCGTTCATGTGGACGCAGTGCGCCATCCACACGTCCTCGCCGAGCCAGCCGGTGGACGCGAAGTAGTCGGTGGGGCCCATGCCGAACAGCTCGTGGCAGAACTTCTCCTCCTCGACCGTCTCGGAGCCGTGGGTGTGCAGCCGCACGCCGAGCCGGCGGGCCAGTTCGGCGCCGTTCCGCATGAGTTCGGTGGAGACGGAGAAGGGCGAGCAGGGGCGACGGCGACCTGGGTCATCGCGTCGAAGGAGGTGTCGTGGTGCCGCCGCACGGTCTCCTCGGTGGCGGCGAGCGCACCGTCCAGGGTCTCGACGGCGAAGTCCGGGGGCAGACCGCCGTCCTTCTCGCCGCGGTCCATGGAGCCGCGGGCGAGGGTGAAGCGCACCCCCATGTCGCGGGCGGCCCCGATGATCGCGCCGGACAGGTCGCCGGAGCCCTGCGGGAAGACGTAGTGGTGGTCCATGGCGGTGGTGACACCGCCGCGGGCCATCATCGCGAGGGAGCCCTGCGCGGCGGCGCGGACCATCGGCTCGTCGATGCGCGCCCAGGTGGGGTAGAGCGCGACCAGCCAGTCGAACAGGTTGTGGTCCGTGGCCAGGCCGCGGGTGATCCACTGGTAGAAGTGGTGGTGGGTGTTGACCAGGCCGGGAGTCACCAGGTGCCCGGTGGCGTCGATGCGGCGGGCGACGTCCTCCAGGCCGTCCGGGGCAGGACCCGCGCCGACCGTCTCGATGCGGTTGCCGGCGATGACGACGTGCCCGTCCGCGTGCTCGGTGTCGTGGGCGTCGACGGTCGCGATCGCGCAGTTCTCGATGACGATGCGCCGGTCTGCTGCCATGGTTCGTCCTTTGCGGTGAGGGGGGAGGGCACGGCAGGACCCCGGGGATTCGAGTGCCGTGGCCGGGGCGGGACGGAGGGGACGGACGGGATGGACGGGATGGAGGAGGCGGTGAGGGGAGAGGACGGAGGGGACGGAGTGATCGTCCCCCGCCGGTGAGCGTCCCCTGCCGGTGACCGTTCCCCCGGCCACGGGTGCCGCGGTGGGGGTGTCAGAGGTTGGTGAGGTCCACCGGGATGCGGGCCTCGCAGCCGTCCCGCAGGACGGTCGCCTCGATGAGGCCGTAGGGCCGGTCGGCGGCGAGGTACACGGCCCCGTCGGCGGTGTCGTTCTTCAGCCCGAACGGCTCCAGGTCCACGAGGAAGTGGTGCTTGTTCGGGAGGGAGAAGCGGACCTCGTCGATCTCGTCGCGGTGCTCGATGATCCGCGAACCCATCTGGTAGAGCGTCTGCTGGAGCGAGCGGGAGTAGGTCTCGGCGAACGCCTCGAGGAGGTGTGTCCTCGTCCGCTCGTAGGACTCCTCCCAGTCCGGCATCTCCTGTCCGTCGTCGGTCCAGTTGAACCGCCAGCGGGCGGACACCTCGGTGGCGAGGACGCGGTCGCGGGCCTCGGGGAGCGTCGTGTACTTGTCCTTGACGTAGCCCCGGAACTCGGAGTCGGTGGAGTTCATCACCACCAGGTCCTTCAGACCGGAGACGACCTCCCACGACGAACCGTCGAACGTCGTCTGGGTGAGGCGGGTCTCCTGGCCCGGCGGACGAAGGAGTGCTTGCCGCCGGGCGTCCCGATCCGCGCCCAGGCGTGTTCCTCGACGCGTATGCGGGCCCGGTGGATGGGCTCCTGCGAGGTGACGAAGTGGCGGGCGAGGTGGATGCCGAACTGCTCGGCGGACTCGATGCCGTGTTCCTTGGCGAACGCGTACACCGTGTTCTTCGTGGTGTCGGTCGGCAGCACATGGGCGTTCGAGCCGGAGTAGTGGACCTCGTCCATGTCGCCGCTCAGCGACACCGAGACGCCGAGGTCCTTGATGTGGTGGGTGTCGCCGTCCCGCGTGATCCTGACGACCCGGTTCTCGGCCTTGCCGTACTGGTTCTGTCCCAGAAGGGTGGGCATGGAGCTAACTCCCTCGGTAAACGGAGTAGCCGAACGGGCTGAGCAGCAGCGGTACGTGGTGGTGCTCGCCCGGCACGACGGCGAACGTGACCGCCACCTCCGGGAAGAACACGCCCGGCCCGCCGTCCCGGTTCGCGGGGGCGTCCTGCTGCGCATCGGCTTGTTTCCTCGCGGTTCTCCCCAGGTACGGCTCCACGGCGAAGTCGAGCCGTACGTGGGTGGTTCCCTCCGGCAGGGGCGGGAGGTCCTTGCACCGGCCGTCCGCGTCGGTCGCGGAACCGCCGAGCGCCCGCCAGTCCGCGTCCCGGCCCGGGCGGGCCGAGAGGTGGACGGCGACGCCCTCCGCGGGGCGGCCGGCGCTGGTGTCCAGGATGTGCGTGGACACGGAGGCGGTGGCGCCGGTACTGGCGCTGGTGCTGGTGCTCATGGCGTCGGACGTCCCTCCTCGGTCGTCCCGGTCGTCCTCGACGAGTCGGGCCAGGCGGATGCGGTTGATCCTGCCCAGTTCGGCGCGGACGATCTCCCGTTCGCGTTCCGGCGTGTTGCCGAGCCGTTCCCGCACGGCGTCGCGCATCTGCTCGCCGGTGCGGCCGGTCGCGCAGATCAGGAAGACGTGGCCGAACCTCTCCTGGTAGGCCAGGTTCAGTTCGAGCATCTGCGCCTTCAGCTCCTCGGAGGCGCCGGCCATGCCGCGCTGCTCGCGGGCGGAGGCCGGGTCGCCGGGCCGGGGCCGGCCGATGGGCGGGTGCCCGGCCATCGCCTCGTCCAGGTCCGCGGCGCCCAGGCGGGCCGTGGCGGCGTCGCCCGCGGCGTACAGCTCCTCGGCCGTGGCGTAGGGGCGGGCCGCCAGCAGGTGCTCGGCCCAGGTGGTGCAGGCGCAGGCCTCGTGGAGCGCGGCGCGGGCCGCGGACTCCTCCAGGGCGTTGAACCGGGCCAGCCCCGGGGGCGGGGAAGTCGACGTCACGGGAGCCTCCGTGGCCGTGAACGGCCGTCGCGCCGAACGGCCGTCGTGCTGAACGGACTGTCGTCAGCTAACGCCCACCCGCGACACCGCGTCAACACTTTGTTGAAAATTCCGGGTTACGAAACCCGGAGCCCCCACGGGCCACCGGCGTCCGCTCAGTCGCCCTTCTCGCGGTTGAGGTAGTTGTAGACGGTGAAGCGGCTCACGCCGAGCGCGCCGGCCACGGTCTCCACGCCGTGCCGCACCGCGAAGGCGCCGCGCACCTCCAGCGCCCGTACGATCTCCTGCTTGGCCTTGCGGTCCAGATCGGCGAGGGGCCTGCCCTTCTTGCGCTCCATCGCGGCCAGGATGTGGTCGAGGGAGTCGGCGAGCTGCGGCAGCCGTACGGCGACGGCGTCCGCGCCCTCCCAGGACAGCACGACGTCGTCGGGACCGGCCTCGTCCGGCGGGACCAGCTCCCCGCCCATGGCGTCGACCAGTGGTTTCACGGCGGCGACGAAGGACTCCCGCCCGGCCCCGGTCACTCGTCCTCCCCGAGCACGTTGACCTGGAGGGAGACCCGGGTGGCGCCGGCTTCCAGGGTCCTGCGGAGCAGGGCGTCGACCGCGCCGAGCACGGAGTCGGCGCGGCCCTCCACGGTGTTGCCGAAGGGGCCGACGTCCACGGCGTCCAGATCGGCCGCCTCGACGACCTCACGGGCGACCAGCGCGTGCGCGGGCGCCTCGTCGAGATCGAAGGGCTCGGTGGTGAACTCGACCCTCAGCCGCACGCGCCCCACACCTCTCGGACCTGCCTGACCTGTGCTTTTCATGACTGTCCTCCCCTGGGAGGCGATCCGGGCACGGCCTGTCGGCGCACGGCAGAACCGCTCGCACGGCTCCCGGACCCCGACCTTAACCGACCGGCGGGTCGGTCCGGGCGGCGTCGGCGCCCCGGCTCCGCGGCACCCCTGCGGGGGCGTCGAGCGGGGAAGGGCGGACCCTGCCCGTCCCCGGCGTGCGGAAGGGCCTCGCCCACAGGAGTCTGAGGGCATGGGCAATCCGACGCAGCATCCGCACATCGTGGTCCATCCGCCGGCGCTGGACGGCTCCCGCCGGGTCACCGAGGGCGACACCACCCTGGGGATCGCCACGCACCTCGACGACGTCGTCGAGATCCTCCGCCTCGCCGATCTGGACCGCGTCGAGGTGGAGGAGACCGACCTCGTCGAATGGCAGGGCGGCGGTCCAGACGACTGGCCCGGACTGTCGGAGCACCACGGACAGCAGCAGGCGTAGGCCGGGTACGACAACCTCAAATCAACCTCTGAACATGGTTCAACGGGCTTCACCCGCAGCCGGGCGCGGGCACATTGTGGTCACGCGGGGTCCGTCGGCACGGGGGCGGCGGGCCCCACCCCGGGCGAGCTGATCGAGCTGTCGGACGGGCCCTCCCGTCGCGCCGTATCTGCGGTGGCTCGGGCACCGGGACGTCCGGCGGGCCGGCCGGCGGCCCGTGTCCGGGATCGGGCTCGCCGGACGCGGGGTGCCGGCGCACGTCGATCCCGGCGTGCGCCCGGCCTCGCCGCGGGACGTGGAGTGCCTGTGGCTGACGGCCATGGCGGACTCGGCGGCCTGCGGGTACTTCTCCCCGCCGGTTACACCGCCGACGCCCGCGCCCGCGCCGACTCCCTCGCCGTCCCCCTGTTCGTCCTCGACCTCACGGGCACGCCCCGGCCGGTCAACGCGGCGGCCGAGCGGTTCGGCGCCCGCGGCGCCTGAGCCGACCGCCGCACCGGCCCGACGGCGTCACCGGCCCCATGGCGCCACCGGCCCGACAGCGTCACCGGCCCCATGGCGCCACCGGCCCGACAGCGTCACCCGCCCGACGGTGTCACCGGCCCGACGGCGTCACCCGCCGCCGTACTCGTGCCGCAGTTCCACCTTGCGCACCTTCCCCGACACCGTCATCGGGAAGGCGTCCAGCACCTGGAGCCGGCTCGGGATCTTGTAGTGCGCCAGCCTGCCCTCGCAGTGGGCGCGCACCTCCTCCAGGGTCGGCGGCTCGGCGGCGTCGTGCGGGATCACGCAGGCCAGCACCTCCTCGCCGTACTTCTCGTGCGGTACGCCGACGACCTGGACGTCCCTGATCTTCGGGTGCCCGTGGAGGAACTCCTCGACCTCGCGCGGGTAGATGTTCTCGCCACCGCGGATGATCATGTCCTTGATGCGGCCGACGATCTCGACGTACCCGTCCTCCCGCATGTGCGCCAGGTCGCCGGTGTGCATCCAGCGGCCGGGGTCGATGGCCTCCGCGGTCCTCTCGGGCTCGTTCCAGTAGCCGAGCATCACGCTGTACCCGCGGGTGCACAGCTCACCGGCGGTGCCGCGCGGCCGGGTCACGCCGGTGACCGGGTCGACGACCTTGACCTCGATGTGCGGAAGCACGCGGCCGACGGTGCCGGTGCGGTGCTCCAGGTCGTCGTCGCGGCGGGTCTGGAGGGAGACCGGGGACGTCTCGGTCATGCCGTAGCAGATGGAGACCTCCGCCATGTGCATCTCGGTGACCACCCGTTTCATCACCTCCACCGGACAGGGCGAGCCCGCCATGATGCCGGTGCGCAGCGAGGAGAGGTCGTAGGCCGCGAAGTCGGGCAGGTTCAGCTCCGCGATGAACATGGTCGGGACGCCGTACAGGGAGGTGCACCTCTCCCGCTGGACGGCGTCCAGGGTCGCCTTCGGGTCGAAGGACGGCGCCGGGATCACCATGCAGGCGCCGTGCGAGGTCGCCGCGAGGTTGCCCATCACCATGCCGAAGCAGTGGTAGAACGGCACCGGGATGCAGACCCGGTCCCGCTCGCTGTACGCGATCATCTCCCCGACGAAGTAACCGTTGTTGAGGATGTTGTGGTGGGAGAGGGTCGCTCCCTTGGGGAAGCCCGTGGTGCCCGAGGTGTACTGGATGTTGATCGGGTCGTCGCACGACAACTCGTCCGCCCTGGCGCGCAGTTCCTCGGGCCGGACCGCGGACGCGCGATCCAGCAGGGCGTCCCAGCCCGGTTCCCCGAAGAACACCGCCTCCCGCAACTGCGGGCATCTGGGGCGCACTTGGTCGACCATCGTCCGGTAGTCACTGGTCTTGTGGCGGACGGAGGCGAACAGCAGGGAGACGCCGGCCTGACCGAGGACGTACTCGACCTCGTGCGTGCGGTAGGCCGGGTTGATGTTCACCATGATCGCGCCGACGCGGGCGGTGGCGTACTGGACGAGCACCCACTCGGGGCAGTTGACCGCCCAGACGCCGACCCGGTCCCCCTTGGCGACCCCGCTCGCCAGCAGCGCGCACGCCAGCCGGTCGACGTCCGCCGCGAACTCGGCGTAGGTCCAGCGCCGGCCGGACTCCACGTCGACCAGCGCCTCGCGCTCCGGCCAGGCGGCGACGGTCCGGTCGAGGCCGGCGCCGATCGTGTCGCCGAGCAGCGGCGTGGCGCTCGTGCCGTGGCTGTACGACGCCCCGGTCACCGGAAGTCCTCCTCGCGGTACTCGTCCGCCGACCCCCCGGCCGTCGCCTCGCGCAGCTCGATGCGGCGGATCTTGCCGGAGACGGTCTTGGGCAGCGGCGCGAACTCCAGGCGGCGGACGCGCTTGTAGGGCGCGAGGGTCTCGCGGGAGTGCTCGAACAGGACCTTCGCGGTGTCGGGGCCGGGCTCCCAGCCCTCGGCCAGGACGACGTACGCCTTGGGCACGGCCAGCCGCAGCTCGTCCGGGGCGGGGACCACGGCCGCCTCGGCGACGGCCTCGTGCTCCAGCAGCGCGCTCTCCAGCTCGAAGGGGCTGATCTTGTAGTCGGACGCCTTGAAGACGTCGTCGCCGCGTCCGACGTAGGTGATGTAGCCGTTCTCGTCGCGTTCCCCGATGTCGCCGGTGCGGTAGTAGCCGCCCGCCATCGCCTCCGCCGTGCGGTCGGCGTCGCCGTGGTAGCCGGCCATCAGGCCGACCGGCCGGGCCGACAGGTCGAGCGCGATCTCGCCCTCGGTGACGCCGGGCGCGCCGGACACCGGGTCGAGCAGCTCGACGCGGTAGCCGGGGCTCGGGCGGCCCATCGAACCGGTCTTCAGCTCCTGGCCGGGGCTGTTGGCGATCTGCACGGCCGTCTCCGTCTGGCCGAAGCCGTCCCGGATCGTCACGCCCCAGGCCCGCCGGACCTGCTCGATGACCTCGGGGTTCAGCGGCTCGCCCGCCGCCACGGCCTCGCGCGGCGGGGTGCGCAGCTGGGTGAGGTCGGCCTGGATGAGCATGCGCCACACGGTCGGCGGGGCGCAGAAGGTCGTCACCCCCGCACGGTCCATCTCCGCCATCAGCCGGGCCGGGTCGAAGCGCGTGTAGTTGTGGATGAAGACGGTGGCCTCGGCGTTCCACGGCGCGAAGAGGTTCGACCAGGCGTGCTTGGCCCAGCCGGGTGAGGAGATGTTCAGGTGCACGTCGCCGGGCCGGAGACCGATCCAGTACATGGTCGCCAGGTGCCCGATCGGGTACGACACGTGCGTGTGCTCGACCAGCTTGGGGCGGGCCGTCGTGCCGGAGGTGAAGTACAGCATCAGTGGGTCGTCGGCGAGGGTCGGCCCGTCGGGCAGGAACTCGGCGGAGGCCTGGTGGGCGTCCTCGTACCGCTGCCAGCCCTCGGGCACGCCGCCGACGGCGATGCGGGTGTAGCCGCCGGGCACGTCGTCGAACTTGCCGGCGTCCTCGGCGCGCACCACGACGTGGCGGACCCGGCCGCGTTCGACGCGGTCGCGCAGGTCGGCGGGGCCGAGCAGCGGTGTCGCCGGGACGACCACCGCGCGCAGCTTGATCGCGGCGAGCGCCGTCTCCCACAGTTCGGCCTGGTTGCCGAGCATGACGAGGATCCGGTCCGCGGCGCCGACGCCGCGCTCGCGCAGCAGGTTGGCGACGCGGTCGGAGCGCTCGGACAGCTCGGCGAAGGAGAGGCGGACCTCGGAGCCGTCCTCCTCCACGATGTGCAGCGCGGTGCGGTCGTTGCCCTCCGCGATGACGTCGAACCAGTCCAGGGCCCAGTTGAAGTGCTCGGGCCGGGGCCAGTCGAAGCCCTCGTACGCGGTCTCGTAGTCCTCTCGGTGTTCCAGCAGGAAGTCCCGTGCCCTGCGGAACTGCTCCGTCGCCGTCGTCATCTGTCCTCCTGGTTGCCGGGCCATTGCCGGGCGGCTCCCTGCCATCGTGTAATCCGTGATACAGGTCTCACCACCCCCGAACGGGGGGCACCGCGGCGAACCGCCGCGGAGAAGGGCGGGCAGGTGACAGCGGCGGACACGGCCGGGGTGATGGAGATGCGCGGCGCGCTGGCGCGGCTGCGGCGGGCGACGGGGCTGCCCGTCGCCTTCGGCGGGCTCGTCGAGCAGGGGCACCGGCGGATGCGCATCAGCGAGCTGAGCGGCGCGGCCACCCCGGCGCTGCGCGGGCTCGCGGTGACCTCGGGCAACGGCCTCGGCGGAAAGGCGGTCGCCCTGGGCCGTCCGTGCGCCGTGACCGACTACTCCCTCTCCCGGCAGATCAGCCACGAGTACGACACGGCGGTCGCCGAGGAGGGCCTGCGCTCGGTCCTCGCGGTCCCCGTGGTCGTACGCCGCCGGGTGCGCGGTGTCCTGTACGGCGCGCTGCGCGCGGCCCAGCCGCTGGGCGACCGCACGCTGAACGCGGCCGTCGACGTGGCGCGGGACGTCGAGCAGACCCTGGCGGTCGGGGACGAGGCCCGGGACCTGCTGGCGGCGGCCCGCCCGGAGCCCCGGGCCGGGTCGGCGGCGGGCTGGGAGCAGGTGCGGGAGGCCCATGCCTGCCTGCGCGCCCTCGCCCCGCGCATCACCGACCCGGCGCTGCGCGCGGAGCTCCTGCAGGCCTGCGGGCTGCTCACCCGGGGCACGGCGCCGACGGCGGTCGACCTGGCGCCCCGCGAGCTGGACGTGCTGGCGCACGTGGCGGCGGGCGCCACCAACCGGACGGCCGCCGAGCGGCTGGGCCTGCGCCCGGAGACGGTCAAGGGCTACCTCGGATCCGCGATGCGGAAGCTGGGCGCCCACACCCGCGGGGAGGCGGTGGTCGCGGCACGCAGGGCGGGGTTGCTGCCGTAGCGGCGGCGGGAACGGTACCGGGACGGTGCGGTGCGGGTGCGGTGCGGGAGCGCTCCCGGAGCGGTCCGGTGCGGGAGCGTAAGGATCAAGCCAGGGAGGGGCCGGAGTGACAAGTGTTCATTCAAACGTCACATCGGTGAATTTCCACATGCTCAAGTTGTTATCTCCCTCACGACGCCGTCCTTCCGGATTTCAAAGAGACGTTGCCTAGAATTCGGTCGGACACGACACTCGGGAGGGAGCGGTGACCGTGCGACGGGACTTCAAGGAGCCTGCCAGATGCCGCCCTGACCTGGTCATCGGCAGGGACGAGCTGTTCGCCTCCGCCCGTGAGCAGCTGACCCGCGGCGGCAGTGTGCTGCTGCACGGCCCGGCCGGAATAGGAAAGTCGACCGTGCTGCGGGCATTGGCCGCGGATTACGGCGACGCGGCCCGCACCGTCCTGCGCTGCTCGGCCACCGAGTCCGAAAGCCACCTCCCCTTCCTGGCCCTGGCCGACCTGTTCGGTCTGGTCCTGGACGAGGTGGCCGACAAGCTGCCCTCCGCCCAGCGCACCGCCCTGGAATCGGCGCTGACCGGCCGGGGCGAGTCGACGCTGCAACGCGACGGCCTCGCCCTGCGCCTGGCCGTGCTCTCGGCACTGCGCGCCCTCGCCGCCGCCGGGCCCGTACTGCTCGTCGCCGACGACATGCAGTGGCTCGACTCCGCGAGCGCCGAACTCCTCGGCTTCGCCGCCCGCCGCCTCGGCGACACCCCGTCCAGCTGCTCTGCGCGGTCCGGACCGAGGGGCAGGAGTACGACCGCCACCTGCGCGCGTCCCCGCCCGACACCCTCGCCGTCCGCCTGAACGCCCTCTCGCGCACCCAGGTCTCCGCGCTGCTCGACCACCGCGGCTACACCGACCTGCCCCGTTCGACGGTCCGCGAGATCCACCGCACCAGCGGCGGCAACCCCCTGTTCGCCCTGGAGCTGGGCCGCGCCCTCGGCGAGAACCCGGTCCCGCCGCGTCCCGGCGAGCCGCTGCCCGTGCCGACCTCGCTGCGCGCCCTGGTGCTCAGCCGGCTCGACATGCTCTCCGACGAGGCGCGCCGCACCCTGCTGGTGGCCAGCGCGGGCGCCCGCCCCACGCTGGCGCTGCTGCACGCGGCGGGCCGCGAGAACGCCGAGGCGGAGACCGCGCAGGCCGCCGCGCTCGGCCTGCTGGCCACGGAGCCGGAGGGGCCGGCCGTGCGCTTCGCGCATCCGCTGATCTCGGCGGCGCTGTACGCGGAGGCGCCCGCGCAGGAGCGGCGGGCCGCGCACACCGCGCTGTCCACGGCTGCCTCCGACCCGATCGAGCGGGCCCGGCACCTGGCGCTGTCGACCACCGGCACCGACCCCGAGGTCGCCGCCCGGCTCTCGGAGGCCGCCGCGCTGGCCCGGGACCGGGGGGCGCCCTCGGTGGCGGCCTCGCTCGGGCTGCTCGCGGCCCGGCACACTCCCGCGGACGGCGGGCCGGCCCCGGACGAGCGGCGGCTGGAGGCCGCCGAGGACGCGATCATCGCCGGCGAGGTGGACCTCGCCCGGGACATCGCCCGCGAGGTGCTGACGCGGGCGACGGCGCCCGCCGAGCGGGTGCGGGCCTGGATGGTGGTGATCGAGGCGGCCGGGCAGGCGCTCGGTGACGTCGACGCCGTCTATCCGCAGGTGCTCGCCGACGCGGGCGACGACCCCGTGCTGCTCGCGCAGGTCCACTACCAGCTGGCCTGGCGCGGTCTGGTGGTGCAGGGGGACTTCGCGGAGGCCCGGGAGCAGGCGGCGCACGCCGCGGAACTGGCCGCGCGCGGCGCCGACCGGCGCAGCGAGCTGATGGCGCTGGCCCTCCAGGCCTCGACGGAGACGCTCATGGGGCACCCGGACGCGCCCGTGACGATCAAGCGGGCGCTGAAGGAGCCTCAGGACCCGTACGTGGCGTGCCATCACAACGGGCCGGGCGCGGCCAGGTTCCGCTGGCTGCTGATGAGCGACCAGTTGTCCGAGGCCCGCTCGACGATCACGGCGTTGCTGCGCGAGGTGCGCCGGCGCGGCATGGTCGAGAGCGAGGTGCACTTCCAGCGTTTCCTCGCGGAGACCGAGCTGCGCTCCGGGCACTGCGGGCGCGCCCTGGACCTGGCCCGCGAGAGTCTGCGGCTGGCCCGCGACTCGGGGATCGGCATGGGCGCCTCCGCGATGCTCGCCTCCCTCGCCGAGGCGTCCGGCGGTGAGGTGGGCCGCGCGCTGGAACTGGCCCGGGAGGCCGCGGACCGCGCCGAGGAGGACGGCGACCAGATGTACCTGTCGCGGGCCCTGGCCGCCCTGGGGCACGCCCAGTCGGTGGCCGGGGACGCCGCGGGCGCGGTGGCCTCGCTGCGCCGGGTGCGGGAACTGGAGGCGGGGCTCGGCATCAACGACCCGGCCCGCGGCCGCTGGCAGGGCGACCTCGCCGAGGCGCTGGTGCGGGTGGGCGAGCCGGGTGAGGCGCAGGAACTCGTCGACGCCACGCGCGAGGACGCGCTGCGGCTGGGCCGCGAGAGCATCCTGGCGGCGCTGGACCGGGCGGAGGCGCTGGTGCGGGCCGCGCAGGGCGACCGGGAGGGCGCGCTGGCCCGTCTGACGTCCGTTCAGGACCGGTTCGCCAAGCTCGGGTACGGACTGGAGGAGGCGCGGGCGGCGTTCGCCGTGGCCCGGCTGCGCACCCGGCGGCCGGGTCCGACGTCGTACGACGAGGCGGCGCGGCTGTTCCGGCGGTGCCGGGCGCTGCCGTGGCTGCGGCAGGTGGAGGCGGCGGCCGCCGAGGAGCCGGCCGGGCCCGCCGTCGTGCCGGCGCCGGCGCCCGCGTTCGACGTGCTGGAGGGGCTGGCGGCGATGGAGCGTCAGGTCGCCGCGCTGGTGATGGAGGGCGCCACCAACCGGGAGATAGCCGCGCGGCTGTTCATCAGCGTGAAGACGGTGGAGGCGACCCTGACCCGGGTCTACCGCAAGCTGGGGATCCGCTCGCGGGTGGACATCGTCCGGCTGGCGGCGGGGCACCACGCGAAGTGAGGGGCGCGCGGGTTCACGGACCGCACGGGTTCACGGACCGCACGGTCCACCGACCGCGCGGATTCAGTGACCGCACGGTCCACCGACCGCGCGGGTCCGGTGCCACCGAGGGTTTTCCCTCCCCAACTCCCTTAGGGGGTTCCCTCATTGGGGCCCGGACGCACCCGGTCCTAGCGTAAGGGACGTGCCGCTCGCCGGGCACACGGGGGTCGGTCCCACGACTCCCGTGCACTTCCCCCCACACCCGCGCGACCCCCCACCGGCAGCTCCCTGACCAAGGAGATCGATGTTCGGGCTCACTCGTGCCAAGAAGGCCGCGGCCCTCGCGACGGCCTCGGCCGCCGCGGCCGCGACCGCCCTGCTCAGCGCCCCCACCGCTGTGGCAGCCCCCCAGCCGATCGTCGGCGGCACCACCACGACGACGACCGCGTACCCGTTCATGATGCAGATCACGGACGCCTCGCAGAACCAGTTCTGCGGCGGCACCCTCGTGTCGGCGACCAAGGTGGTCACCGCGGCCCACTGCATGGTCGGCGAGACGACCAGCAGTGTCCGGGTCGTCGGCGGCCGCACCTACCTCAGCGGCACGAACGGCACGGTCAGCCGGGTCAGCAAGATCTGGGTCAACCCGGGCTACACCGACGCCACCAACGGCGACGACGTGGCCGTCCTGACCCTGTCGACGTCGATGCCGTACACCACGGCGCCGTACGTCACCTCCTCCCAGACCGGTGTGTACGCGGCCGGCACCACGGCCCGCGTCCTCGGCTGGGGCACGACCTCGGCGAACGGCAGCTCCTCCAACCAGCTGCGCACCGCGACCGTGCCGATCGTGTCGAACTCCAGCTGCGCGAGCAGCTACGGCTCCGACTTCGTCGCGAGCGACATGGTGTGCGCCGGATACACCTCCGGCGGCGTAGACACCTGCCAGGGCGACAGCGGCGGTCCCCTGCTCATCGGGGGCGTCCTGGCAGGCATCACTTCATGGGGCGAGGGCTGCGCGCAGGCCGGTTACCCGGGTGTCTACACCCGGCTGACCACCTTCTCCAGCCTCGTGACCGCGCAGGTGAACTCATAGGTCACCGCGCGACCCCGAAGAACCCCTGAGCATCCCTCAGGTGAATGACCGGGGGCGCTGCGAGCCTCCACGAGCGGCCCGCAGCGCCCCCTTTCCACGTCCTCACCCGCCCCCGCGGACGCCCGCGCCGCGCCCCGGTGGCCCGGTGTCCCGGTGTCCCGGTGTCCCGGTGTCCCGGTGTCCCGGTTCCTACCGCAGCACCGTGCCGAACCGGATGCCGTACGGCGACGACTGCCCGTACATCACCCGCAGCAGCCGCTCCCCCTCGGCCGTCACCTCCCGTCGCCGCTCCGCGTCGAGCCGGCCGAAGGGCTCGACGACGAGGGCGTCCGCGTCCAGCTTCCACACGCCGGCGAGGAAACCGTCGACGAGGAGGGTGGCACAGGCCTGGTTGCCCTGCCAGGTGCGGCCCCGGTACTCGGGCGGGACGACGCGGCCGCGGTCGGCGTGGGACAGCAGCAGGTTGTCGAACTCGGGCAGGAAGCGCGGCGGGGCCGGGGTGTCCGGGTCGGGGCGCGGGGCGTCGGGGAGGTCGAAGAGTTCGACGCCGTCGCCGTCGCGGAAGGTGACGAGCCGCGGGCGGAGCCGTTCGAAGGCCTCGCGCAGCCGGGTCAGTCCGGCCCAGGTCTGCATGTCCTTGACGGAAGCAGGCCCGAAGGCGGCGAGATAGCGCAGGACGGCGGCCTCGGGTGCCGGGGCCGGCTCGGCGGGACGGCCGAGCCAGTGCTCGGCGGTGGTGAGCGCGACCTGCCCGCTCCTCCCCCACAGCCCGCGCGGGGTGACCTGGACCAGCGGGAGCTTGCAGCGGGCGGCGATGGCGAGGGCCTGCGGATCGGCGTCCGGCCACTTCGCGGAGAGCGCCTCCCGCAGCTGTTTCATGGTGCGCGGCTCGGCCTCGACGAGGTCACGGGCGAGGGCGGCCAACCGGTCGAGGTCGACTCCCGGCAGCTTCGCGCGGAAGGCGGTCAGCTCGCGGTCGCGGGCGGGCTGCACCAGCGGCCGCAGGGTGAGGCAGTCGTCCGCGGTGTGGGTGTGGAGGGTGGAGCGTATGGTCACGATGCGGACGACCTCACGGTCGGCCATGAGCGCCGACAGCCGCTCCGGTGCGAATCCGTCGAGGCGGGCGGCGAGGGCGTAGTAGGGCGGCTTCACGTTCTGGGCCTGGAGGCCGACGAGGTGCTCGATCGCGGCCTCCGCCGACAGCCGGGACCGGCGCAGGAGGAGCTGGCGCTCGAGGGTGGCCCGGTTGAGGGCGCGCGGGCCGAGCAGGGGGGCCTGGGCGGCGGACGTCGTCTTCCTCGTCTTCCTCATGCCGGGACGGTAGCGGGGATCCAGGTCGGATTCCGTCCTCTGCCGCCGGCCCGTATCGGTTCGCGAGAGGCCCGGCCCGGGCGCGCCGTGCGCGCACGACGCGGCGGGCTCCGCGGCCTCCGGGCGCCCTCCGTGCACGACGGGCCCCAGCCGTCCCACCGTCGTGCCGGCCTCCACATCGCCTCGCCTCGCCTCGCCTCGCCGGACCGTCGGCACAACGCCGCCGGAGCCGCTCCGCCCCGCAGGCCGCGCGTCCCCGCCGCCCGCCGTCCCGCGCCATGGCCGGGTCCGGGCCGGGCCGGGCATCAGCGGCCGCGGGCCGCGCCGACGGCGCTCAGGGTGCGCAGTGCCGCCCGTTTCAGGGCGGGGTGGTCGCGCACCATGCGGTGGGCGGCGCGTACGGGTTCGCGGCGGAGCCAGTGCAGGGCGGCTCCCGGGCCGGTCGTGCGCAGCGCCCCCTCGTGGACCAGGAGGTCGCCCGTCTTGAAGGAGTTCTTGTACGCCGCCTCGCCCCGGCCGAAGTCGAAGAGGTGGATGCCGGAGGCGGCGGCGGCCTCGATCATGCGGAGGTAGAGGACGCGGCCGGGCGAGTAGGTGGCGAGGACGCGGTCGTAGGAGGGGAACCAGCAGGAGAAGACGGTGCGCGAGCGCAGGCCGAAATGGGCGGCGACGGGCCGGTCGGCGGCGTAGAGCACCGAGAGGATGCCGGAGCAGTGCGGTGAGGCGGTGCCGGCGAGGAGGTCGACGAGCCGGGTGATCCACGGCCGGGCGAACGGGTCGCGGCGGCCGGTGCGCCGGTAGTGGGCGGACTTCCAGGCGATGAGGACGCGCAGGGCCGCGGGGTCGCGTTCGTCGTGGACGAAGCGCAGCGGGCCCAGGTCGCGGACCATGCGGCGCTCCTGCGCCCTGGCCGTCTTGAGGAATCCGCGCGCGTGCGTGCGCAGATGCCGCTCGTAGTGCTCGAAGCCGGGGGTGAGGTCGACGACGGGCGAGGCGAACTGCCCGGTGGCGTAGGGCAGGAACAGGTCCTGGCCGCTTTCGAGGTGGTTGAACTCCCAGGCGTTGAGCGAGCAGGCGCGCATCAGGTGCTGCGCCTCCAGGTGGACGTCCGGCTCGAGTACGGCGCCCTGGCAGTCGGAGACGCCCAGACCGACCGCGCGGCCGTAGCCCCAGGGGCCGCGCTGGTGGGGGAAGTAGCCGACGGGCCGTCCTGCGCGGCGCAGGACGGCCACCCGGGTGTCGGGCCGGACCCGGCCGACGGCCCGGGTGAACTCGGCGCTCATGAAGGGGTTCGCGACGGTGGCGGTCGCCACGCGCAGGTCGTTCCACGACGCGATGTCCGCGGGGCCAGGTCCCGGGTGGACGAGGTCGATGCGCGGTGTGGTCATGCGGACTCCCGGTGTCGCGGGGAGCGGGCGGCACGGCCGGTGAAATCCCCTGCCGGCCCGCTCCTTTCGGCCCGTCCATGATCCGCGAGAAGCGTGACCGCCGTTTCCCGAACGAGAGGATTGCCCGATGTGAACGTTCAGCCGAAGACTCGCGGTACGGGTGAACGGCACGGCCGACACCATTGACGAGGGCATGCCCAAGTCCTATCTTCTGGTCGAAGTCACGAACCACGTTCGAAATGACGGACAAGGGACGGTCCTGTATGCCTCGGATGTTTCGTCGGCGCACCCGCGCACTGCTCACGGCCGGGACGGTGGCCCTGGCGGCCGCCTGCTTCGCCGGTCCCGCCGGCACCGCCCGGGCCGCCTCTCCCGCCTCTCCCGCCTCTCCCGCCTCTCCCGCCTCTCCCGCCTCTCCCGGCGTGACCTACACGAACCCGCTCGCGGAGAAGCGCGCGGACCCGCACATCGTCAAGCACACGGACGGCTACTACTACTTCACCGCCACGGTCCCCGAGTACGACCGCATCGTGCTGCGCCGGGCGACGACCCTCCAGGGCCTGTCGACCGCTCCCGAGACCACCATCTGGACCCGGCACACCAGCGGGATCATGGGCGCCCACATCTGGGCGCCGGAGATCCACTTCATCGACGGCAAGTGGTACTTCTACTTCGCGGCCGGCGCCACGAACGACGTGTGGGCGATCCGCATGTACGTCCTGGAGGGCACCGGCGGCAACCCGCTCACCGCGAACTGGACGGAGAAGGGGCAGATCAGGACCACGTGGGAGAGTTTCTCGCTGGACGCCACCACGTTCGTCGTGAACGGCGTGCGCTACCTCGCCTGGGCGCAGCGCAACCCGGCCGAGGAGAACAACACCAGCCTCTTCGTCGCGAAGATGGCCAACCCCTGGACGATCAGCGGGACTCCGGCGGAGATCTCGCAGCCCACCCTGGCCTGGGAGACCATCGGCTACAAGGTCAACGAGGGGCCGGCCGTGATCCAGCACGGCGGCAAGGTGTTCATGAGCTACTCGGCGAGCGCGACCGACGCCAACTACTGCCTCGGCCTGCTGACCGCCTCCGCGACCGCCGACCTCACCGACCCGGCCTCCTGGGCGAAGAGTTCGCAGCCGGTCTTCAGGAGCAGCGCCGCGACCTCGCAGTACGGGCCCGGCCACAACTCCTTCACCGTCTCCGAGGACGGCAGGTCCGACATCCTCGTCTACCACGACCGCGGCTACAAGGACATCACCGGCGACCCGCTGAACGACCCCAACCGCCGTACGCGCGTGCAGAAGGTGTACTGGAAGGCCGACGGCACCCCCGACTTCGGTATCCCGGTCGCCGACGGGGTCACCCCGCAGCGCTTCTCCTCCGACAACCTCCCGGACCGTTTCATCCGGCACTGGGAGTACCGTGCCCGCGTCGAGGCGAACGTGAGCCCCCTCGCGGACTCGCAGTTCCGGGTGGTGCCCGGCCTCGCCGGCAGCGGCACGGTCTCGCTGGAGTCGGCCGACTTCCCCGGCTACTACCTGCGGCACAAGAACTTCGAGGCGTGGGTGGAGAAGAACGACGGCACCGCGCGGTTCGCGGCCGACGCCACGTTCCACCGGCGCGCGGGTCTGTCGGACGCGGCGGGGGTGTCGTACGAGTCGTACAACTACGCGGGCCGCTACCTGCGGCACTACGACCACCTGCTGTACGTGCAGGCGCCGAGCACGGCGACGGACCGCGCGGACGCGACGTTCCACGCCCAGTGAGGCACCCGCCCCCGGCCCCCGGTGTCCGCCGCGAGAGCTTCGCGGCGGACACCGGGGGCCGGGCGTCAGGGCAGGCGGCCGGGCGGGTGACCGGGGCCGGCGCCGGGCCGGTGCGGACGCCGCCGCGCCCGCCGCACGCCCGCACGTCCGCGCCCGCCGCGCGCCCGTCCCGTACTGGGCCAACCGTGTGAGCCGCCGGTGAACGCGCCACCCCGCCGGGGGACTCCCTACGATCGCTGTGTGGCGACCTTCCAGTTCGAACGCACGGCACCGCTCCCCCTCGACGAGGCCTGGCGGCGGCTCACCGAGTGGCCCCGGCACGGTGACGTGGTCCCGCTGACCCGCGTCACCGTGCTCACCCCGGGCCGACCCGGGAGGGCACCGTGTTCGTGGCCCGGTCCGGGATCGGACCGCTCGGCTTCGACGACCGCATGGAGGTCACCCTCTGGTGCCCGCCGGACGACGGCGGACCGGGCCTGTGCCGGCTGGAGAAGCTCGGCCGCACGGTGCGGGGCTGGGCGGAGATCGAGGTCCGTCCCGGCTCCGGCGGCCGGACCCGGGTCGTCTGGCGCGAGGAGATCCGCTCGTGGCTCGCGCCGCCACTGCTCGACCCCTCGTGAGCCCCGTCGCCCGCGCCGTGTTCGGCCGGGCGGCGAACCGTCTGCTGCGCCGGGGCTGACACCTCGTCACCACGACACCGGTGCCACCCGCCCCGCACACCCGTCCGGGAGCGCGTGGGGCGCGAACGGCCGTTCCGTGCCGCCGCACGCGCCCCGAGGACCCCTGGGCAGCCCCCTGAGCCCGTGAAAAGGTGGCCCCATGAAGGATGTTGACGTGCGGACGGACGAGGTCGAGGCGCTGGCGGCGGACGGGCTGCGGTGGCTGCTCGGCGCCGCCGGGAGACCGGGACGGGGGCCTCGGATGGCCCGTCGTCCCTTCCGCCGTGACGGTCGGGACGGACCTGTACAACGGGACGGCCGGGATCGTGCCGACGCTGCTGGAGGCGCGGCGGCACTTCGGGGACGACGCCTACGGCGACGCCGCCCTGCGCGCGGCACGCTTCCTCGCGGTCGCCGCCGAAACGGGCGAGGACGACTCGCTGTACTTCGGCCGTACCGGGATCGCCCTGGTCCTGCGCGCCGTCCACCGTGAACTCGGCGACAGCGCGGCCGGGGCCGCCGCCGACCGGGCCCTGGCACGGGTGCGGTCACGGTTCGACGGGACGCGCTGGGGCGAGCTGTTCGAGCTGATGGGCGGCAACGCGGGCATCGGCCTCGGCGCGCTCGCGGCGGGCGACGCCGAACTGGCCGTACGGGCGCTGGAACCGTACCTGCGGACGGCCGAGGAGACGCCGGCGGGCGTGCACTGGGCGCACCGGCCCGGCGTCGGGGCGCGACTGCACCACATCTCGCACGGCACGCTCGGGATCGTGTACGCGCTGGCCGCCGTCGGCCGGGCGACCGGACGCACGGACCTGGTGGAGTCGGCGCGGGCCGGGGCCGCGGGCGTCGTGGCCCGCGACGAGACGGGCGGTACCGGCTTCCTGGTCCCGCACTCCGACCCGCAGTACCGGCCCGATCTCGTCGAGCGGTACAGCTACGGCTGGTGCCACGGCCCGGCCGGGGACGCCCAGGTCTTCCGGCTGCTGCGGGACGTCCTGGCCGAGCCGCGGTGGCGGGGTCTCGCCGACCGCTGCTGGCACACCGTCACGCACTCCGGGCTGCCGAGCCGGCTGCGCCCCGGCTTCTGGGACAACAACGGCCGCTGCTGCGGCACGGCGGGGTGCTGGCCCTGGCCTGCGACCGGATCGCGGAGCAGGACGACCCGCCCGGGTTCGCGCGGGTCCTGGTCGCCGACCTCGTGACCCGGGCGACCGCGACGCCGACGGCGCCCGCTGGTCCAACGTCGAGCACCGGGCCGACCCGAGCGTCCTGGAGCCGCGCACCGGCTGGAACGCGGGCGGCGCGGGCATCGTGCGCGAGCTGCTGCGCTTCGTCCGCCTGAGCGAATCGGGCGACCCGCACTACGCGTTCGCCTGGCCGGACCAGCCGGTGGTCCGGCGGACGGCGGCCCCGGCGCCGGCGGCGCTCCCGGCCGGCGGCGACGGGGTGTCGTGATGGATCGGGGTGTGCGCCCCGGTCAGGGGGACGCCGCCGCCGCCGCGCCGGGCGGCGACGATCTCCGCGGCGATCGACAGCGCGGTCTCCTCGGGCGTACGGGCGCCCAGGTCGAGCCCGATGGGTGACCGCAGCCGGGCCAGCTCCGGCTCGGTGACGCCCACCCCGCGCAGCCGTTCGGCACGGTCGAGGTGGGTGCGGCGGGAGCCCATGGCGCCGACGTAGGCGACCGGCAGGCGCAGGGCGAGCCGGAGCAGCGGCACGTCGAACCTGGCGTCGTGGGTGAGGACGCACAGGACCGTCCGCGCGTCCACCGCCGTGCGCTCCAGGTACCGGTGCGGCCAGTCGACGACGACCTCGTCGGCCTCGGGGAAGCGGTCCCGGGTGGCGAACACGGGGCGGGCGTCGCACACCGTGACGTGGTAGCCGAGGAACCGGCCGATCCGCGCCAGTGCCGAGGCGAAGTCGATCGCGCCGAAGACGATCATCCGCGGCGGCGGCACCGAGGTCTCGACGAGGACGGTGAGCGGGGCGCCGCAGCGGGAGCCCTGCTCGCCGACCTCCAGCGTGCCGGTGCGGCCCGCGTCGAGCAGGGCGCCGGCCTCGGCGGCCACCGTGCGGTCCAGTTCGGGGTGGGCGCCGAAGCCGCCGTCGCAGGAACCGTCGTAGGAGCCGTCGGGGCGCACGAGCAGGGCGCGGCCGAGGAGCTCGGCCGGTCCGCCCACGACGCGGGCCAGCGCCGTCGCCGTACCGGACGCGGCGGCCCGCACGCCGGCCGCGACGACCGGGCGGACCGGGTCCTGGGCCCGCACCGGGGTGACGAGGACGTCGATGACGCCGCCGCAGGTCAGGCCGGCGGCGAAGGCGTCGTCGTCGCTGTGGCCGAAGCGTTCGAGGACGGACTCCCCGTCGGCGAGGGCCTGCCGGCACAGCGCGTACACCGCGCCCTCCACGCAGCCGCCGGAGACCGAGCCGATCGCCGTGCCGTCGGCGTCCACCGCGAGGGCGGCGCCCGGCCGGCGGGGCGCGCTGCCGCCGACGGCCACCACGGTGGCGACGGCGAAGTCGCGGCCCTGCTCGACCCACCGGTCCAGCTCCTCGGCGATGTCCAGCATGTCTCGGTCTCCTCGACTGCGCTCGTGTGTGGAGGGGCGGGGTGCGGCCGGGGTCCGTCCGGCGGATCGTGCCGGAGACCCGGGGTCCGGCACGCCCTCCCCCGGAGGGGGTACCCTCCCCGGCGGCGTCGTCGCCGGTTGCCGCCGACGTCGCGGGACGGGGGGTGCGCACGGCCCGGGGGACGTCCCAGGACGGACGGCCGGGGACCCGGGGGGCCGGACTGCGCGCCCCCGGGCGGACTCACCGGTTCAGTCCGTGGCGGGAGCCGTCCCGGTGAGGTGTTCGGGGCGGACCGGTGTCCGGTTCAGCTCCAGCCCGGTGGCGTCGCGGATCGCCGCGAGCACCGCCGGGGTCGAGGACAGGGTCGGGGCCTCGCCGATGCCGCGCAGCCCGTAGGGGCGTGGTCGTCGGCGAGTTCGAGGACGTCGACCGGGATGGTCGGGGTGTCGAGGATGGTCGGGATCAGGTAGTCGGTGAAGGAGGGGTTGCGCACCTTCGCGGTCCTCGGGTCGACGACGATCTCCTCCATCACCGCGATGCCCAGGCCCTGGACGGTGCCGCCCTGGATCTGGCCGAGGACGGACAGCGGGTTGAGGGCCTTGCCGACGTCCTGGGCGCAGGCCAGTTCGACGACCTTCACCATGCCCAGCTCGGTGTCGACCTCGACGACCGCGCGGTGGGCGGCGAAGGAGTACTGCACGTGGCCGAAACCCTGGCCGGTGCGCGGGTCGAAGGGCTCGGTGGGCCGGTGCCGCCACTCCTCCTCGACCTCCACCGCCTCCTCGCCGAGGACGTCCACCAGGTCGGCGAGCACCTCGCCGCCGTCGGTGACGACCTTGCCGCCCTCCAGCAGGAGTTCGGCGCCGGCCCAGGCCGGGTGGTGGGAGCCGAACCTGCGGCGCCCGAGGTCCAGCACCTTCTCGCGGACCCGCTCGCAGGAGTTCTTCACGGCGCCGCCGGTGACGTACGTCTGCCGGGAGGCGGAGGTCGAACCGGCGCTGCCCACTCCGGTGTCGGCCGGATGGATGGTCACCCGGGCGACGCCCAGCTCGGTGCGGGCGATCTGCGCGTGGACGGTGACGCCGCCCTGGCCGACCTCCGCCATCGCGGTGTGCACGGTGGCCACCGGCTCCCCGCCGACGACCTCCATCCGCACCCGGGCGGTGGAGTAGTCGTCGAAGCCCTCGGAGAAACCGACGTTCTTGATGCCGACCGCGTAGCCGACGCCGCGCACGACGCCCTCGCCGTGCGTGGTGTTGGACAGACCGCCGGGCAGCTGCCGTACGTCCGCGCCCTCGCTGGACTCCCACTGGCGTTCCGGCGGCAGCGGCATCGCCTGGACGCGGCGCAGGAGTTCGGCGACCGGCGCCGGGGAGTCGACGATCTGGCCCGTCGGCATGACCGCGCCCTGTTCCATGGCGTTGAGCTGCCGGAACTCCACCGGGTCCAGGCCCAGTTCCTTGGCCACCTTGTCCATCTGGGCCTCGTAGGCGAAGCAGGCCTGGACCGCGCCGAAGCCGCGCATCGCGCCGCAGGGCGGGTTGTTGGTGTAGAGGGCGAGGGCCTCGACGTCCACGTCGTCGACGACGTAGGGGCCGATGCCGAGCGAGGCGGCGTTGCCGACGACGGCCGAGGAGGTGGAGGCGTACGCGCCGCCGTCGAGGACGATGCGGCACTTCACGTGGGTGAGCCTGCCGTCCCTGGTCGCGCCGTGCTCGTAGTGCAGGCGGGCCGGGTGGCGGTGGACGTGGCCGAAGAAGGACTCGAAGCGGTTGTAGACGATCTTGACGGGGCGACCGGTGCGCAGGGCCAGCAGGCAGGCGTGGATCTGCATGGACAGGTCCTCGCGGCCGCCGAACGCGCCGCCCACGCCGGCCAGGGTCATGCGGACCTTGTCCTCGGGCAGGCCGAGGACGGGCGCGATCTGGCGCAGGTCGGCGTGGAGCCACTGGGTGGCGATGTAGAGGTGGACGCCGCCGTCCTCCTCGGGGACGGCGAGGCCGGACTCGGGACCGAGGAAGGCCTGGTCCTGCATGCCGAAGGTGTACTCGCCCCGGACGATCACGTCGGCCCGCGCGGCGGCCGCGGCCGCGTCGCCGCGGACGACGGGCTGGCGGTGGAGGATGTTGGGGTGGGGGACGTGGCCGATGATGGGGGTCCCCCGGTCGAACCGGGTGGGGACTGGGGGAGGTCGGCGCGGTTCTCGTGGACGAGGACGGCGTCCGGGGCGGTCGCGGAGGCCTCGTCGGTGACGACGGGCAGCTCGCGGTACTCGACCCGGATCTTCGCGGCGGCGCGGCGGGCGGTCTCCGGGTGGTCGGCGGCGACGATCGCGACCGGCTCGCCGTGGTGGCGGACCTTGCCGTGGGCGAGGACGGGGGTGTCCTGGATCTCCAGACCGTAGGTGCGGACGTCCGTCGGCAGGTCGTCGTACGTCATGACGGCGTGGACGCCCGGCACGGCGAGGGCCTCGGCGGTGTCGAGGGAGACGATCTCGGCGTGCGCGACGGTGGAGCGCAGGATGTGGCCCCAGAGCATGTCCTCGTGCCACAGGTCGGACGAGTAGGCGAACTCGCCGGTGACCTTGAGGATTCCGTCCGGGCGGAACGTGGACTCGCCGATGCCGCCCCTGGTCCGGGTTCCTTGGGTGATCTTGGTGGGGGCGCCGTTGGGGGGGAACGCCGCGCGGGAGGATGTGGTACGGCGGGAGGCTGTGGACACGGTCAGACCTCCTCCGCCTGTCGGGCGGCCGCCAGGCGGACCGCGTCCATGATCTTCTCGTAGCCGGTGCAGCGGCACAGGTTGCCCGAGAGCGCCTCGCGGACGTCCGCGTCGGTCGGGTTCGGGGTGCGCTCCAGCAGCTCGTCGGCGGCGACCAGCAGCCCCGGGGTGCAGAAGCCGCACTGGACGGCGCCGGCGTCGATGAACGCCTGCTGGACCGGGGCGAGTTCGCCGCCCTCGCCGGTGTGCGAGTCTGCGCCCCCGGCCTGCCAGGTCCTGGCCTCGTCGAGCGAGGTGCCGCCGCGGGCGCCGGTCGCGCGGGAGCGTTCCCTGGCGTACTCCGCGAGGCCTTCCACGGTGACGACCTCGCGGCCCTCGACCTGACCGGCGGCGACCAGGCAGGCACAGACCGGGACGCCGTCGAGGCGGACGGTGCAGGAGCCGCACTCGCCCTGCTCGCAGGCGTTCTTGGAGCCGGGCAGGCCGAGCCGCTCGCGCAGGACGTACAGCAGGGACTCGCCCTCCCACACGTCGTCGGCCTCCTGGGGGCGTCCGTTGACGGTGAAGTTGACGCGCATCAGGCAGCGCCTCCCTTTCGGCTGGTGGTGCGGCCGGCGCCGCGGTACGACTCCCAGGTCCAGGTCAGGGTGCGGCGGGCCATGACGCCGACCGCGTGGCGGCGGTAGCTCGCGGTGCCGCGGACGTCGTCGATCGGGTTGCAGGCGGCGGCGCACAGGTCCGCGAACCGCTTGGCGAGCGACGGGGTGATGATCTTCCCGCTGTCCCAGAACCCGCCCTCGTCGAGCGCGGCGTTCAGGAACTCCTCCGCGGTCCTCGCCCGGACGGGGGTGGGCGCGGCCGAGCCGATCCCGGTGCGGACCGTGCGGGTGTCGGGGTGCAGGGCCAGTCCGAAGGCGCACACGGCGATGACCATGGCGTTGCGGGTGCCGACCTTGGAGTACTGCTGGGGACCGTCGGCCTTCTTGACGTGCACGGCGCGGATCAGTTCGTCGGGGGCGAGCGCGTTGCGCTTCACGCCGGTGTAGAAGTCGTCGATGGGGATGCGGCGGGAGCCGCGCACCGACTCGACCTCGACCTCGGCGCCGGCCGCGAGGAGGGCGGGGTGGGCGTCGCCGGCCGGGGACGCGGTGCCGAGGTTGCCGCCGACGCCGCCGCGGTTGCGGATCTGCGGGGAGGCCACGGTGTGCGAGGCGAGGGCGAGGCCGGGCAGTTCGGCCCGCAGGTTCTCCATGATCCTGGTGTAGGGGACGGAGGCGCCCAGCCGCACGGAGTCCTCGCCGGCCTCCCACTCGTACAGGTCGCCGACCCGGCCCAGGTCGAGGAGGTGCTCGGGACGCCGGTGATCGAAGTTGATCTCGACCATCACGTCGGTGCCACCCGCGATCGGCACGGCGGTGGGATGCTCGGCCTTCGCGGCGAGCGCCTCCTGCCAGCTGGCGGGGCGGAGGAAGTCCATGACCGGCTCTCTTCTTGGTCTCGTGAGTCTTGGTTTCGTGAGTCTTGGTCTCGTGAGTCCTGGTCTCGTGATTCTTCGGTCCGGGCCGGATCGGGTGCGGCGGCCCCGGCTCTTTCCTGTGCTTTTCACGCGGATCGCCGCCAGTACACAGCGCCGTACTCCGCCCGGGTCAGTCACGGAAGCCATGAAGGAGTTGGCTGGTCGGGGCGGCCATCTTGTAGATTCGTATGAACGGAGGCCATCGGTAACCTCACGGTTCTCCCGTGGAAACACGGGAAACGACCCGGCGATCCGAGAATGCCGCTCGTACGGGTGCTCGGCGGGTGCTCGGCGGGTCCTCAGCGGGTGCTCGGCGAGTGCTCGTGGAGGCCGGGAGCCCGTCGCCGGGACCCGCCCGGCCCCGCGACCCCTCACCCCTCATCCTAGATTTCCGGACAAAGAACGGCGGCGACGAGAATGCGGCTGCGCGCACTGCTGGACACCGACGCGCTGGGCCTGCGGCTGCTCGGCGGCCAGGACGAGCTGGACCGCACGGTACGCGGCGTCATGACCACCGACCTGCGGGACCCCAGCCGCTACCTCTCCGGCGGCGAACTGGTGCTCACCGGGCTGGCCTGGCGCCGGGACGCCGCGGACTCCGAGCCGTTCGTACGGCTCCTGGTGCAGGCCCAGGTGGCCGCGCTCGCCGCCGGCGAGGCCGAACTGGGCGACGTGCCCGACGACCTGGTCCTGGCCTGTGCCCGGCACCGGCTGCCGCTGTTCGCGGTGCACGAGTCGGTGGCGTTCGCGACGATCACCGAGCACGTCGTGCGCCAGGTGTCCGGGGAGCGTGCCGGGGACCTCGCGGCGGTCGTGGACCGGCACCGCCGGATGATGACCTCGGGACCGGCGGGCGGCGGTCCGGACGTGGTCCTGGACCTGCTCGGCTCCGACCTGGACCTGCGCGCCTGGGTGCTGTCGCCCACGGGCCGGCTCGTCGCGGGCCCGAAGGCGGCGGGGCCGGGGCTGCCGGCCGAGGTGTGCGCGAAGCTGGCGGCGGAGCACCTGGCGGCGGTCCGCACCGGCCGGCGGGGCCCGCACCGGGTGGTCCTCGCCGGTGCGACGTACTCGCTGTTCCCGGTCCGCCGCGGCGGGCGGGGCGCGGAGGACGCGCGTGGGACGGTGCTGTCGGACTGGCTGCTGGCCGTCGAGGCGGACGCCGGGGACTGGGCGGCGGAGCGGCTCGACCTGCTCCAGGGCGTCACCCAGCTCATCTCGGTCGAGCGGGACCGGCGGGACGCGGCGCGCACGGTGCGCAGACGGCTCGCCCAGGAGGTCCTCGAACTGGTCCGGACGGGCGCGGCGCCCGCCGAGATCGCGGCCCGGCTGCGGGTGGCGGCGCCGGTGCTGCTGCCCGGACTGGGGGCCGCGCCGCACTGGCAGGTCGTCGTGGCGCGCGTCGAGTGGGACGGCCCGGAAGGGAGCGGCGGGGAAGGAGGCGGGGCCGCGGGCGGTCCGGTCGCCCAGTCCCTGCTGGAGGAGATCCTCGTCGACCCGCACGCCACCGGCCCCGAGCCCTCCGACCGCATCGCCGTCGCCCACGCCGGTGACGAGGCCGTCGCCCTCGTCCCCCTCCCGGCGGTCGCGGGCGGGCACGACGGGCCGGAGTCCGAGATCCTCGCCGACACCCTGCTGGCCTCCGTGCGGGAGCCGCTGACCGCGGGCCTGGACGGCGACGGCCGGGTCACGCTCGGCGTCAGCGCGGCGGTGCACTCGGCGGAGGGGCTGCGAGGCGCCCTGGAGGAGGCCCGGCACGCCCGTCGGGTGGCGGCGGCCCGCCCGGGCCGGGTGTGCGCGGCGGGCCACCAGGAACTGGCCTCGCACGTCCTGCTGCTGCCCTTCGTCCCCGACGACGTCCGGCGGGCCTTCACCGCCCGTCTCCTGGACCCCCTGCACGACTACGACCGGCGGCACCGCGCCGAGCTGATCCCGACGCTGGAGGCGTTCCTGGACTGCGACGGCTCCTGGACCCGCTGCGCGTCCCGGCTCCACCTGCACGTCAACACGCTGCGCTACCGCGTCGGCCGCATCGAGCAGTTGACGGGCCGGGACCTCTCGCGCCTCGAGGACAAGCTGGACTTCTTCCTGGCCCTGCGGATGAGCTGAAACCCGTGGGGCACCCGAGTCCCCCGACTTTGTGAAAAGCTTCACCCGCCCCCTTGGCCCGGCCCGTCATTCGTGCTGAGATGCGGCCACCACTCGAAGCTCAACGGTGTGCTGGGCCTGCCCTTCGGATCAGGTCGTCGTGAGGGGCGGTGCCCTGCCATGCCGGTGAGCGGGACCCGGTGTGCGTGCCGGGCCCCGTGACCCCGAGCTGATCCGAAGGACAGGACCCTGGGAGGGCAACGTGGCGCATTCCGCCATGTCGGGCAAGGGCACGACCGCTGGTGACGATCCCCTCCAGACCGCGGTGTGGCGGCTGCGCTCGCGGGCCTGCTGGGCGGACGCCGCGGCGTTACTGCCGGCGGACAGCGCGGCGGGGGCCGCCCAGCGGGCCGCGCTCCTCGTGGAGAGGTGCCTCTACACCGAACAGGGCTGGCAGGAGGCGGAGGACGCCCTGCGGACGGCCGAGGCCCTGGCCCACACCGACGAGGAACGGGGCGCCGCCGCTTGTGAACGAGGGCACTTGGCGTACGCGGCGACGGTGCACGGGGTGCGCGACCGGGCCGACGAGGCGCGCGCCGCGCTCGGCCGGGCGGCCGCGCTGATCCCTCCGGACGCGGCGGGACGGCCCCTGCTGGACTTCCGGCGCGGACTGCTCGCGGAGAACCTGACCCGCTCCCCGCAGGCCGCGCGCGCCGCCTACCGGCGCGCGCACGCGGCCGCCGCAGCCCGTTCCGACGCCCTGCTGCTGTCCTTCACCTGGCGGCACCTGGCGGGCCTCGCCCTGCGCGACGGCGACACCGCCGAGGCTCGCCACGGCTTCGCCGAATCCCTGCGCATCCGGGAGGAGTTGGGCTACCTGGTGGGTACGGCCCCGGCCCTGGTCTCCCTGGCGGACGCGGAGACCGAGCCGGAGGCGTCCCGACTGCGCGAGGAGGCACGACGGCTCTTCCGGCTCATGGGCGGCGTCCCGACGTGGCTGGCCCGCCACCTGACACCACCGGCGGCCACGGCATAGGCGGCCACCGGGCTCGCCCGGGGCTGGAGCGGGTCACAGCCGGGGCTGGGGCTGGGGCTGGGGTCGCAGCCGGGGCCGGGCCGGGACCCTGCCGGGAGCCGACCGGGCCCCTGCCGGGAGCCGGGCAGGGGCCGACGGGCAGGCGGCAGGGTGCCGGCGGCCCTCAGCGCGCGCCCGCGAAGTGCTCCCGCACCAGTGCCCGCACCACGTCCACGTCCCCCGCCCCCAGCGCCTCCAGCAGCGCCAGGTGTTCCGCCGCGTCCGCCACCAGGTCGGCCCGCCCGCGTGAGACGGGGCCGCCCACCAGCGGCCACTGCGAGCGGCGGTGCAGGTCGTCCGCGACGGAGACCAGTTGCCCGTTGCCGCTCAGACCGAGGAGCGCGCGGTGGAAGGCGCGGTCGGACTCGGCGTAGGTGGCGCGGCAGCCGGAGGCGGCGGCCCGGACGGTCGCCTCGGCGAGGGGACGCAGTTCCGTCCAGCGTTCGGCGGGGACCGTGCGGGCGAGCCGCAGCATCACGGGGACCTCGATCAGGGCCCGCACCTCGGCCAGCTCGGCCAGCTCCCGCGTGCCGCGCACGACCACCCGGAACCCCCGGTTGGGCACGACCTCGACGGCGCCCTCGAGGGCGAGCTGCTGCATGGCTTCCCGGACCGGTGTCGCGGAGACGCCGAAGCGCTCGCCGAGGACGGGGGCCGAGTACACCTCGCCGGGCGTCAGTTCCCCGGCGACGAGCGCGGTGCGCAGGGCGTCGAGGATCTGGCCGCGGACGGAGGACCGCTGGACGAGGGAGCGGGGACGCTCGAGGGGGGTCTCGCCGTGCGTGTGCTCGCCGCGCACGGCGCCGGCATCACCGCCGGGACCCGGACCGCCACCGGGACCGCTGCCGGCGCCGGTCGTCGGGACGTCGGCGAAGGGGGTCGGCGCACCCCGGTCCCGGTCCGTGGCGCGCGGCTGCGCGGGAACCCGGGCTCCCGTACCGGGGGCTCCCGTGCCGGCAAAGCCCTGCGCGCTCCGCTCCACGGGTTCCCCTCCGGATCTGTCGGTACTTGGGGCCATTACGGCCGGTTGTTACTCGTCCGTCAAGCACCTTAGGCGTTACCGGCCGCCAGTTCACATCCCGGCCGGATTGGGTAAGGTAAGGCTTACCTCGCCCTCCCCGCTGGATCGGTGGTACCGGTATGCCCTCACACCCGTCGGTCGTGACGGACGCGTACGCGCGTCTCGCCGAGGCCTGCCCCAGTCTCGTCATCGGGGAGCTGGGACCGGGCGAGCCCGCCCCGCGCGGTGGCGGCTGGGTGTCGGCGGCCGCGCTGGCGGAGGGCGGCGCGGAGCTGGACGCCTTCCTGGCCTGGGACGACGCCCAGGTGGCGCGCGACTACGGGCAGCGTGCCCGCCCGGACGTGGTGGCGAGCTTCGGACTGCACCGGTACGCCTGGCCGGCCTGCCTGCTGATCACCGTCCCCTGGTTCCTGCACCGCCGGGTCCCCCGCCTCCCGGTGACCCACGTCTCGTACGACCGCACCGGCGCCGGGATGCGGATGGCCGTCCGCGAGCCCGTCTCGTTCGCCTGCCTGCCGGGCGACCCGGCGGCGGCGCTGCCCGGCGCCCGGGTGGTCCCGGACGAGGAGGCCCTGCGCGCGGAGGTGCGGGCCGCCGTCGCCGAGCACCACGAGCCCGTGCTGGCCGGCTTCGGCCCGCGCACCCGGCGGCGCGGGCGCGCCCTGTGGGGCATGGTCACGGACGAGATCGTCGAGGGCCTCTGGTACGTCGCCGGCCTGTTCGGTGCGGCCGAGGGCGAACGGGCCCGCCACGAACTGGAGCTGCTGCTGCCGGGCGCGACCCGGCCGTACGTCGGTTCGGCGGCCTTCCGGGAACTGACCGGACCGGACGGGAAGCCGCTGCCCACCCGGGACCGGGCGAGCTGCTGCATGTTCTACACGGTGCGCCCCGAGGACACCTGCGCCACCTGCCCGCGCACCTGCGACGCGGACCGGATCGGCAAGCTCACCGCGCTCGCCGCGAGTTGAACCGTCCCCGGGTCGATCCGGCACGCCGCGTCCCGTAAGATCACCCGAACGACACCTCCCGCACTGTCACGGGTGCTTCACAACTTCCTCACCCGACACGGGAACTTTCCGTGGAACCACCCGTACGGGTAGTCTTATTCGAACTCAACTCCCGCCCCTCACGCGGCAGTTCGAGCAGAACGTCGCCCTGGGCATCCCCTTGCACCTCCTTGGCGGCCTCTTGCCCCGAAACCCCTGAGGGACGGCGGGGTTGGGCCACTATGGCGGGCGTTACGCCCTATCCCAATGCAAGGGACCCCAGATGAGATTGACCGACATATCGCTGAACTGGCTGCTTCCGGGCGCCGTGCTGCTCCTGGGCATGCTGGCAGCGGTGGCGGTGCTCGCGCGCGGAAAGCGCTCCTCGGGGAGAACGCGAGCGACGACTCGTGGGAGCGCAGCGAAGAGCGCCGCAGGCGCAAGGAGGCCATATACGGCACCGCCTCCTACGTCCTGCTGTTCTGCTGCGCGGCGGTGGCCGCCGCGCTCTCCTTCCACGGACTGGTCGGCTTCGGCCGGCAGAACCTGAACCTGACCGGCGGCTGGGAGTACCTCGTGCCGTTCGGCCTGGACGGGGCGGCAATGTTCTGCTCCGTGCTCGCCGTGCGCGAGGCCAGCCACGGTGACGCGGCCCTCGGTTCGCGGATACTCGTGTGGACCTTCGCGGGTGCCGCCGCCTGGTTCAACTGGGTGCACGCTCCCCGCGGTTTCGGCCACGACGGCGCACCGCAGTTCTTCTCCGGCATGTCCCTGTCCGCGGCCGTCCTGTTCGACCGGGCGTTGAAGCAGACCCGCCGGGCCGCCCTGCGCGAGCAGGGCCTGGTGCCGCGTCCACTGCCGCAGATCCGTGTCGTGCGCTGGCTGCGGGCCCCCCGTGAGACGTACAAGGCGTGGTCGCTGATGCTCCTCGAGAACGTGCGCAGCCTGGACGAGGCCGTCGACGAGGTGCGCGAGGACAAGCGGCAGAAGGAGACGGCACGTCTGCGCCGCCGCGAGCAGGACCGCGTGGAGCGTGCCCAGCTCAAGGCGATCAGTCGCGGACACCGTGGCTTCCCCGGCCGCGGCGGCCGCCAACTGGAGGCCCCCCAGGCCTCCTTGGAGCGGGCCGACGAACGCGTTCCCGCGGAGCCTGCCATAGCGGCGAACTCGCCGGAACAGCTGCCCGTGCGTACGCGGCCCTCCCTCCAGCCGGTCCGTAAGAGCACCGACCCGATCACCGTCGACCTCACCGCGGAGGACGACACGATGGCCCTGCCGCGCCTGGACTCCCTGGAGCGCAAGCTCAAGGACCTGGAGCAGCAGTTCGGCTGACCCATCGTCATGGGAAGGGGGCGCGACCGGTGAGGTCGCGCCCCCTTCCCGTTCACGTGGTCCGTTCCCGCAGTCCCGTTCCCGGCGGACAGCCGTCTCCGCGAATCTCGCCCCCGCGGCCCGGCGTTCCCGCGAATCCCGTCCCGGCGGCCCGGCGGCCCCGCGGACCATCGTCCTCGCGCCCCGTCGTCCCGGCGGGTCGTCTCAGGCCGCCCCGGCGCCCAGTTCGAACCAGACCGCCTTGCCGATGCTGTGCGTCCGCACACCCCACGCGTCCGCGAGGGACTGCACCAGGACCAGGCCCCGGCCGTGGGTGGCCTCGTCGGCGTCCCGCCTGCGTGGCCGCGGCCGGCCGGCCGCGAAATCGCGTACCTCCACCCGCAGTCCGCCCGGTCCGACGGTCGCCGTGAGCACCGCCTCCCGGTCGGTGTGGACGAGCGCGTTGGTGACGAGTTCACTGGTGAGCAGTTCGGCGGTCTCCGACTGCCCGGGTCTCCCCCAGTGCCGCAGCAGTTCGCGCAGCGCCCGGCGCGTCTCGGGCACGGCCCGTAGGTCCGCCCGCCCGAGCCTGCGCCGGAGCTGGGACGGGTGCCCCCGCTCCTCGCCGCCGTCCGTCGTGGCCGCTCCTGTCCGCTTCCTCACCGAGGTGTCCGCGATCACGGTCGAACCGCTGCCTCGTACCTGCCTCTTCATGACCCCCGCCCGCGTGCCGATGTCGGTTCCCCCTGCTCGAACACGTTCACGGGATGCTTGCCCCGTGGGCCGCGGGCCAGTCCTGCCGGATCGGCGACGACCAGGTGTTCGGCCACGTCCCGGCGAGCCCGGCGTCTCCCCCGGCGGGTGGGAGCGGGGCCCGGCCCCCGCACCGGCGCGTGAAGTTGGCCGAAATCACCCCTGCCCGGCGTGCCCGGTCCGTGGCTCCGGGACCGCGCCACGCGCGGTTTCCCGCCACCGGCGCCGAAGGGGCGGCGTCAGGGCCGGGGGACGTTGCGGAGGTTGGAGCGGGCCATCTGGACCATGCGCCCGACGCCGCCGTCCAGCACCATCTTCGAGGCGGACAGGGCGAACCCGGTCACCATCTCGGCGCTGATCTTCGGCGGGATGGACAGCGCGTTGGGGTCGGTGACGATGTCGACGAGGGCCGGACCCTTGTGCCTGAAGGCGGTCTTGAGGGCCCCCGCGACGTCCTTGGGCTTCTCCACGCGCACGCCGTGGGCGCCGCAGGCGCGGGCGACGGCGGCGAAGTCCGGGTTCTTGTTCCTGGTGCCGTAGGAGGGCAGGCCGGCGACCAGCATCTCCAGATCCACCATGCCCAGCGAGGAGTTGTTGAAGAGGACGACCTTCACCGGCAGGTCGTGCTGGACGAGGGTGAGGAAGTCGCCCATCAGCATGGCGAACCCGCCGTCGCCCGACATCGACACCACCTGCCGATCCCGGTCGGTGAACTGCGCGCCGATCGCCATGGGAAGCGCGTTGGCCATCGAACCGTGCGAGAAGGAACCGATCACGCGGCGGCGGCCGTTGGGCGTGATGTAACGGGCCGCCCAGACGTTGCACATGCCGGTGTCGACGGTGAAGACGGCGTCCTCGTCGGCGAGTTCGTCGAGGACGGAGGCCACGTACTCGGGGTGGACGGGGACGTGCTTCTCCACCTTGCGGGTGTACGCCTTCACGACCCCTTCGAGGGCGTCGGCGTGTTTCTTCAGCATCTTGTCGAGAAAACGCCGGCTCTTCTTCTCCCGCACGCGCGGGATCAGGCAGCGCAGGGTCTCCCGCACGTCCCCCCACACGGCGAGGTCCAGCTTGGAGCGCCGGCCGAGGTGCTCGGGCCGCACGTCCACCTGGGCGATCTTGACGTCGTCGGGCAGGAAGGCGTTGTAGGGGAAGTCGGTCCCGAGCAGGATCAGCAGGTCGCACTCGTGGGTGGCCTCGTAGGCGGCGCCGTAGCCGAGGAGCCCGCTCATCCCGACGTCGAACCTGTTGTCGTACTGGATCCACTCCTTTCCCCGCAGCGCGTGGCCGATCGGTGACTTGATCTTCTCCGCGAACCGCATCACCTCGGCGTGCGCGCCCGCCGTGCCGCTGCCGCAGAACAGGGTGACCTTGTCGGCCGCGTCGATCAGCCGGACGAGCTCGTCGATCTCGGCGTCGCCCGGGCGGACCGTGGGCCGGGAGGTCACGAGCGCGGTCTCCGCCGCCTTCTCGGGCGCGGGCTCGGCGGCGATGTCACCGGGGAGGGAGACGACGCTGACGCCGCTGCGGCCGACGGCGTGCTGGATGGCCGTCTGGAGCAGCCGGGGCATCTGCTTCGGGCTGGAGATCAGTTCGCTGTAGTGGCTGCACTCCTGGAAGAGGCGGTCGGGGTGGGTCTCCTGGAAGTAGCCCAGGCCGATCTCGCTGGAAGGGATCTGGGAGGCGAGCGCGAGGACCGGCGCCATGGAGCGGTGGGCGTCGTACAGACCGTTGATCAGGTGCAGGTTGCCGGGCCCGCAGGACCCGGCGCACGCCGTCAGCTTGCCCGTGATCTGCGCCTCCGCGCCGGCGGCGAACGCGGCGGTCTCCTCGTGGCGCACGTGCACCCAGTCGATGCCCGGGTTGCGGCGGACGGCGTCGACCACGGGGTTGAGGCTGTCGCCGACGACGCCGTAGAGGCGTTCCACTCCGGCGCGGACGAGGATGTCGACGAACTGTTCGGCGACGTTCTGTTTGGCCATGATGGTCGTATGCCCCTTCGGTCTCCGTAGATCCTTCGGATTCCTCCGGTTCCATCAATCCACAGCCGACCCCGTCACGCCTCCCACACGGCGGCGGCCGTACGGTCGTCCGCGTACCCCTTGACCCTGATCCGGACGTCGGCGAGGAATCCGGCGAGGCCCGGCGGGGTGGGCTCGGACCACCGTCGGGCGAGGTGGGCGGGGAGCCGGGGCTCGCCGCGCAGCGGTTCGGCGAGGCCGTCGGAGCACATCAGGAGGGTGTCACCCGGGCGGGCGAGGGAGGCCCGGAACCGGAAGGGTTCGCGCGGGGGCCCGGGGGCCGGCTCGTACGGGCCCGGCGGGGCCGGGATGCCGAGGTCCATGGTGAGCCGGTCGCCCTCGGGGGCCCCGGCGGGCGGCGCTCCGAAGCCGACGACCGGTGCGCCGGCGACCTCACCGACCGGCGGCTCGATGTCCTGCCACGCGCCGTCCCGGAGGCGGAACAGTCCGCCGGGGCCGACGCCGAAGAAGACCCGGACCCGGCACGCGGGGTCGGCGGGCAGCAGCAGGCAGCGCAGGTCCGCCGCGTACTCGTCGGGTGCCAGGTTCTGTTCGGCGGCGCTGGCCCGCAGCCGTCCCAGGCTGCGGTCGGTGAGCCGGTGCAGCCCCGACTTCAGGTCCTGTCTCCGGGCGGCCCGCATGTCCTCGGCGAGCTGGGCGTGGCTGCGGCCCACAGCCCGCCCGATCCACCGGCACACCTCGGCGGCCGCCCGGTGCGCGCCCGGCACGGCACGGGCGCCGGTGGCCATCGCGACCAGGATCAGCGCCTGGTCGCCGCTGCCGAAACGGGCGGTGAGCAGCGCGTCCCGGCGTGGCTCGCCCCGGAACCGCGCGGAGTCCCCGCGCACGGACGCGGCCCGCAGCGTGCAGGTCCCGTACCGGGCGCCGTCCAGCACGGTGTCCGCGACCAGGTCGTCCAGCCCGTCCGGGTCGGCGGCCGGCAGCGCGGTCGGCTCGGCGTCGTAGGTGGGCGGCCCGGACCCGAGGTACGGCTCGGCCGGCGGCGGCCCCTGCGGCGGGGGCGGCGGGACGTCGGGGGCGGGGTGCCGGGGGTGCACCGCCGGCGGACCGGGGCGGCGACGGCGGCCGGGCGGGTCCGGTGGGAAGGGCCCGGCCGGCGGGACTGGCCCGGCCGGTCCGGCCGGTCCGGCCGGTCCGGCCGGCGGGGCAGGTGGGGCCGGGGGTGCTTCCGGCGGGGTCGGGGCGCGGTCGGTGGCCGTCGTCCGTGCGGGGGCGCGGACTCCGGGGCCGGGGCGGTGCGCGCCGCCTCCGGGGACGTACGGCCGGCCGGGGCGTGCGCCCGGGGGCTCCGTTCGTCGAAGCCGGCGGGCAGGGGCCCGGGCAGGAACGTCGTCGGCCCGGCAGGGGGGTCGGCCGCCCCGGCCGGCGGGGGCGGTCCCCCCGTCGGCTCCCCCGCCCACCAGTCGGCCTGCCCGCCCGGCTCCCGGCGCGGCCCCGGCACCGCACCCGAGGCCTGCGGCCCCGCGTCGCCCGGCACGCCGGCCGGGGCGGCGCCGCCGGGGGCCGCCTCGGCGGGACCTCCGGTGCGGACCGTCCCCGCCGCCGACGCGAATCTGTCGTCCAGCGAGTCCGGGCCGGTCGTGGGGCCGGTGTCCTCGGTGGTGTCGTCGTACAACTGGCCCCACCAGTCGTCCTCGTGACCGGTGGGACTTCCCCCCTGCTGGCTCATGCCCCTGATTGTCCACCGCCGGGGCCGCGGGGAAACCGGGCATGCGAAAAAATGCGTCAGGTCCGACGCGGTGGACAACCGTGCGAGCGGCGGGGTGTGCGGGCCGAACGGCGGGAGGTGCGGGCCGCCGTGTGCTTCCCCACCCCGGGAGAGCCTCTCCCGTCTTCCGTCCTCCCGTCTCTCGACCTGCCCGTTCTGCCCGCTTCCGGCAGGCTGGGCAGATGGGAGCGTGGGAACTCCTGCTGATCGGCCTGGTGATCCTGCTCGGCCTGGGCGGAGTGCTGGTGCCCGGCCTGCCCGGATCGTGGCTGGTGTGGGCCGCGGTCCTGTGGTGGGCGCTGCAGGACCCCCGGCCGGTCTCCTGGCTGGTGCTGGTGGGCTCGACGGTCGCGCTGTTCCTGTCCCAGGTGGTGCGCTGGGCGCTGCCGCCGCGCCGCCTGAAGACGAGCGGCGCCACCCGTCGGATGGCCGGATACGCCGGAGCGGGGGCCCTCCTCGGTTTCTTCCTGGTACCGGTGCTCGGTGCGATCCCGGGTTTCCTGGGCGGCGTCTACCTCTCCGAGCGGCTCCGCCTCGGCCGCCCGGACGCGGCCCGCGCCTCCCTGCGCACGGTGATGCGGGCGGCGGATCCAGCATCCTGGTGGAACTCTTCACCTGCCTGCTGATCATGGGCGCGTGGCTGGGAGCGGTGCTGTGGGGACAGGGGCCGTAGGAGCAGGGGGCCGAGCGGGCTGTCGAGGCCGGTGGAGTACACGGGACTCCTCCGCTGCGCGCAGGTGGTGAAGGGCGTACGTCCGCCAGGGGCGCCAGCTGTCGGGGACGTCGGCGCCGGGCGGCGCGACGTCGGGGTCGCCGAGGGCGCGGGTCCGGATCGCCGCCACGGTACGTCCGTCCAGGCCGGGCAGCGCGAGCAGCGCTTCCTGGGCGTCGTCCCGGTCGGCGCCGGCGTCGAGCCGTACGGTGCCGTCGGCGAGGGCGGTGGCGAGCGCGCCCAGGGGGCCGCCGGTGTCGGCGAGGGCGGCCGGTTCGGGGAAGAGGTGGGTGAGACCGCCGCTGGGCGCGTCCAGGGTCTTGCCGTGAGTGCGGACCAGGTGCGCGGCCCCGGCGCGGTCGGCCAGCGCCCGTAGCGCGTACTCCTCCGGGTCGGCGGCGCCCGGCGCGCGCAGTCCGGGCCGGGCGGCGACGAGCGGGGCGAGCCGCGGGTGCGCCGCGAGCCGCTCGTCGACGGCGTAGGGGTCGGCGTCGAGGTCGAACAGCCGGCGCAGCCGCTGGACGGCGGTGGTGAGGTCGCGCGGGTCGGTGAGGTGCAGGCGCGCGTCGAGCCAGCCGCCGGGGTGGACGGCGGCGCCGGACACCGAGCCCGGCCGTTCCCCGACGGCGACGACGGCCGTGCCGTACGGCAGCCGGAGGGTCCGCCGGTAGGTCCGGCCGCCCGGCGGACCGCTCACCTCCTCGACTCCGGGCACGGCCTCCGCCTCGAGCAGGTCGAACACCGGACCCGCGCAGTACGGGCCCCGGTGGGCGAGCCGCAGCGGGATCCCCGCTCCGGGTGCGGCCGTGCGCTCCTGCCGCGGGGCGGCGGCCCGCAGCTGGGTCGGAGTGGCGGCGTACACGGCCCGGATCGTGTCGTTGAACTGGCGCACGCTGGCGAAGCCGGACGCGAACGCGATCTCGGTGACCGGCAGGCCGGTCGTGCGGAGCAGGACCTGGGCGGTGTGGGCGCGCTGCGCGCGGGCGAGGGCGACGGGCCCCGCGCCGAGTTCGGCGGTGAGCTGGCGCTGCACCTGGCGGGCGCTGTAGCCGAGGCGCGCGGCGAGTCCGGCGACGCCCTCCCGGTCGACGACCCCGTCGCCGATGAGCCGCATGGCGCGGCCCACGACGTCGGCGCGCACGTTCCACTCGGCGGAACCCGGACTGGCGTCCGGGCGGCACCGCCGGCAGGCCCGGAAACCCGAGCCCTGGGCGGCGGCGGCCGTCGGGAAGAACCGCACGTTGTGCCGTTTCGGCGGCACGGCCGGGCAGCTGGGCCGGCAGTAGACGCCGGTCGTCTCGACGGCGAAGCAGAACGCGCCGTCGAACCGGGCGTCCCGGCTGCGCACCGCCTCGTACCTGCTCTCCTCGTCCATCACGGATCCCAGTCTTCGCCCGCCCGAGGAGCGCCGCCAGCGGAATTCGGACATGGCGGTGACGGCCCGCCCCGGCCCCCTCCAACGCCCCCGGACCGGCCGGTCCGGGGGCGGCCGGCCGGCTGCGGGCGGGTCCGGCCGGCCGCGGGCAGGTCCGGGCGGACGGGGAGCCGGACGGGTCCGGCCAGGAGGAGCCCCCGCCGCCCGGCGGGCGGGGCCCCGTCACCGCCCGGCGGCGGAGTCCCCGTCCGTCGTTCCCGTGCGGCGGCCGGGCGGCCCGGCGGGTGCGGGTCCGCTCAGCGGTTCCCCGCCCGTTTGGCGCGTCCGGCGGCCCGTCCGGCGGCCTGCTTGTGCTTCCAGCTCTGCCGGATGTCACCGCGGACCCGGGCGTCGGACTTGGCGACGATCCACTGGTTCTCGCGGACGAGCTTGCGGTAGCTGTCCAGCCGCCGGACCGGCAGCTCGCCGTCCTCCACGGCCGCGAGCACCGCGCAGCCCGGCTCGCGCTCGTGGGCGCAGTCCTGGAAGCGGCAGTCGCGGGCGAACTCCTCGATCTCGGCGAACACCCGGCCGACGCCGTGACCGGCGTCCCACAGCCCGACACCGCGCAGTCCGGGCGTGTCGATGAGGACGCCTCCGCCGGGCAGCGGCAGCAGGTTGCGGGTGGTCGTGGTGTGCCGTCCCTTGCCGTCCATGTCGCGGGTGGCCCGCACGTCCATGACGTCGTCGCCGACGAGCGCGTTGGCGAGGGTCGACTTGCCCGCGCCGGACGCGCCGAGCAGCACGGAGGTGCCCCGGCCGAGGAGCGCCGCGAGTTCCCCGACGCCGTGCCCGGCCAGGGCGCTGGCGGTGAGCACGGGCACGCCGGGCGCGCTCTTGACGACGTCCTCGACGAGGTGTGCGAGCGTGTCCGGGTCGGTGACGAGGTCGGCCTTGGTGAGGACGACGACGGGCTGGGCGCCCGATTCCCAGGCCAGTGCCAGGAACCGTTCGACGCGCCCGAGGTCGAGTTCGACGGCGAGCGACAGGGCGACGATCGCGTGGTCGACGTTGGCCGCGAGGATCTGCCCCTCGGACCGTTTGGACGAGGTGGAGCGCACGAAGGCGGTACGGCGCGGCAGGTATGCCCGTGCGTAGCGCGGGTTGCCGTCGGCGTCGACGGCGACCCAGTCTCCGGTGCACACCACGCGCAGGGGGTCGTGCGGGGTGACGAAGGCGGTGTCCGCGCGGACGACGCCGTCGCCGGTGACGACGTCGCACTGCCCGCGGTCGACGCGGACCACCCGGCCGGGCAGCAGCCCGCGCTCGGCGTGTACGGCGAACTCGGCCGCCCAGCCCTCGTCCCAGCCGTAGGGGACGAGCGGGTGGGAGGAGGCCGGGGAGGTGGAGAGGTTCAAGACGGACCCTTCACAGGGGCGGTCCCGGCGGCGCGCTCAGCGGCGCGCGGAGGCTCGTGTGGTCAGCCGGAGACCGCGGGGGTGGGGTGGACGAGCGTCTGGTGGCTGCGAGCAGCACCCGTGTCGGCGACAGTCATCGGTCACACCTCCTGATCCGTGTCATGTGCGTCGTGCGGGTCGTGCACGTCATCCGCGTGCACGTGGTCCGCGCGTGCGTCGTGTGCGTCGTCCGGGCGCCGGCGGTGGCCGCCGGACGAGGCCCCGTAAGGGTAGGGGCGCGCCGACGCCGGACGCCATTCGTTTTCCGGGGCCCGGTGCGCGGCTCACGACAGGGGGACGCACCCGAGTGGTGACGTACGTCACACCCTCCGGCCGATCATTTCGGCGCCCTCCCGCCGTCATGAGAAGTGACCGCCCTCCACAGGACTCCGCCACAGGAAAGGACGCGATCGCCGTGAGCGCTCCCGTGAAAGGCCCCGCCGCCTATTTCCCCTCGATCGAGAAGAAGTACGGCCGTCCGGTCGCCGAGTGGCAGGAGCTGATCCGCACCTCGCCGCTGACCCGGCACATGGAGCTGGTCGCCTGGCTCAAGTCCGAGCACGGTCTCGGCCACGGGCACGCCAACGCCCTCGTGGCGCACACCCTCGCGGAGGCCGCGGGGAGCTGAACCGTCGTCCCCGGCCACCCGGGACGCCCGGGTGAGGCGGGGTCGGGGCAGGCATGACCGCCCGGCTCCCGGGGCACCCGCATGGCACGGGTGGGGCACCTCCGCCCGCGCCACCGCACGGGCGGTAGGCTGCGTGGCCGGAAAGGTGCCGTCCTTCCGTCCGTGCCACGCCGGAACGCAGGCAATCCGAGCAATCCGAGCAATCCGAGCAACGCAAGCAGACGGTCGGCGACCGCGGAGGAGACCGAGTGTGGATGGCACGCGCGACCGGGGGAAGGCCGCTCCCCCGCACGGTGGTTCCGTGCTGGAGGTGATCCCGTTGTCCGGTCGTGCCGGCATCCGCGTCAGTGGCGAGATCGGCGCGGCCACCCGCGGGTCCTGGGAGGGAGCGCTGGCCGACCTGGCCCGGCGGCACGCGGACGTGTCGTACGTGGAACTCTCCCGCGTGGGCTTCGTCGACGTGGCCGGCGTGTCGGCGCTCGCCGTCACCGCGATGAACCTGCCGGGCGGACGGGTCGTCGTGGAGTGCCCGCCCCCGCAGCTGCCGCGCGTGCTGGCGTTGTTCTGGCCGTCCCTGCACGGGATCGAGGTGGCGCCGCGATGACGGTCGCAGCAGACGAGAAGTTCCTCCACGCGGCGCTGTTCTACCGCTCGGAGCGGGACTACACCGACCACCTGCTGCCCTTCGTCCGGGAGGGTCTGGCCCTCGGTGAACCGGTGGCGGTGGCCGTGCCCGGCCCCCGGCTGGAACCGATCAGGGCCGGACTGGGGCCGGATGCCGAGGAGGTCCTGCTCCTGGACATGACGGACGCCGGCCGCAACCCCGGGCGGATCATCCCGGGGTGCTGCGCGCGTTCGCCGACGCCCATCCGCACGGGCGGGTGCGGATCGTCGGGGAGCCGGTCTGGGCCGGCCGCAGCCCGGTGGAGTACCCGGCGTGCGCGCAGCACGAGGCGCTGATCAACGCGTCCTTCGAGGGCCGGGCGGCGACCGTCCTGTGCCCGTACGACGTGGGCGGCCTGGACGCGGACGCCCTCGCCGACGCGCGGATCACCCACCCCACGTTGATCACCGACGGCCGTGAGCGGGCCAGCGAGGCCTACGACTGGCGGTCCGTGGTGGACCGGTACAACGAGGTGCTCGTGCCCGCGCCGGACGCCGCCGCCTTCTCCTTCGGCTCCGCCGAACTGCCCGACGCGCGGCACTTCGCCGTCGGCCTGGCCGCGCGGCTGGGTCTCGGCGGGCAGCGGCTCCAGGACACGGAGCTGGCGGTCGCGGAGCTGACGACCAACAGCGTCGTCCACGGCGGCGGGCAGGGCACGCTGCGGATCTGGGCCGAGGCGGGTCAGGTCGTGTGCGAGGTCAGCGACGGGGACGGCTGACCGACCCGCTCGCCGGCCGCAGGCCGCCGGCCCGCGGCCAGATCGGCGGCCGGGGCCTGATGCTGGTGCACTACGTGGCGGACCTGGTGCGCCTGCACACGGCACCGGACGGCACGACCGTGCGCTTCTACGTCGGCCTGTAGCGGCCCTCGCGCACTGACGTCCGGTCAGAACAGCCCGGCCACCGGCCCGTCCACGACAGACGGCCCGTCCACGACAGACGGCCCGTCCGCGGCGGACGGCCTGAAGACGGCCGACGGCCCGAAGGGCGGCCGGCGCACCGAAGGCGACCGGCAGGGCGGAAACGGCCGACGGACCCAGGACGTCCGACTTCCCGAAGAGACGTCACGCCTAACCGAATTGCGTAGATTGTCCGCTTAGCATCTAGGGGCCCGCGCCGCGGGCTCCGGCCGCCGAGGCCGCAGACGCCCCCCCTGATCCTCACGGGAGCCGAGCCCCCATGCGTCCGACCGGCCGTCACCGCACCCCCCTCCCCGGCGCCGCCCACCGGCGGTCCGCGGCCCTCCACGGTCCCGAACTGCACGCCGCCGCAGGGCACTTCGGCCGCCGCAGGTTCCTGACACTGACCGCCGCCGCGGCGGCCCTCGCCTTCGCCACCCACACCCCCGCGCGGGGCGCGGCCGCCGCCCGCCGGCTCGACCCGGCGAGGATCTCCGAGGACCCCTTCACCCTGGGCGTGGCCTCCGGCGACCCGCTGCCCGACTCCGTGGTCCTGTGGACCCGGATCGCTCCGGCGCCGTACGAGCCGGGCGGCGGGCTGGCCGGGCAGAGCGTCGCCGTGGAGTGGGAGGTGGCGCAGGACGAGCGCTTCGGCCTGGTGGTGCGCCGCGGCACCGCTCTCGCGCTGCCCGAGCACAACCACACCCTGCACGTCGAGGTCGCCGGCCTGGACGCGGGACGGCCGTACTACTACCGGTTCCGTACGGGCGCCTGGACCAGTGGGACCGGCCGTACCCGCACCGCGCCGGCCCTCGGCGCCGCCCCGGGCTCGCTCGCCTTCGCGGCCGTGTCCTGCCAGGCCTACTACGACGGGTACTTCACGGCGCACCGGCACCTCGCGCAGGAGGACCTCGACGTGGTCTTCCACCTCGGGGACTACCTGTACGAGTACCCGGTGGACTCCGCCGGCGGCGCGCGCGCCTACCGGGACCGGGTGCTGCCCGCGGTGTTCGACCGGGAGACCGTCACCCTGGAGGAGTACCGGCTGCGGTACGCCCTGTACAAGAGCGACCCCGACCTGCGTGCCGCCCACGCGGCGCACCCCTTCGTCGTCGCCTGGGACGACCACGAGACCGAGAACAACTACGCCGGCGCCGTCGACGAGCACGGCAGCCCGCCGACCGGGTTCCTGCTGCGGCGGGCCGCCGCCTACCGGGCCTACTGGGAGCACCAGCCGCTGCGCGCCCGCCGGGCTCCGGTCGGACCCGACATGCCGCTGTACCGGCGCCTGCACTGGGGCTCGCTCGCGCAGTTCGACGTCCTCGACACCCGCCAGTACCGCTCCGACCAGGCCTACGGCGACGTCCAGCACGTGCCCGGCCCCGAGTCGGACGATCCGGCGCGCACCATGACCGGCGCGGCTCAGGAGAAGTGGCTGCTGGACGGCTGGCGGGCGTCCGGCGCGGTGTGGAACGTGATGCCGCAGCAGGTCTGCTTCTCCCAGCGCAGGCTGTCCACCGACGCGCGGGCGAAGATGTCGATGGACGCCTGGGACGGCTACCGCGCCTCCCGCGGCCGCATCCTCACCGGGGCGCGGGCGGCCGGGGTGGACAACCTGGTCGTGCTGACCGGCGACGTCCACGTGGGCTACGCCTTCGACATCAAGGCCGACTTCGACGACCCGGCGTCGAGGACCGTCGGCACCGAGATCGTCACCACGTCCGTCGCCAGCGGCAAGGACGGCACCGAGCGGCCCGCCGACTGGCAGACGTACCTGACGGCCAACCCGCACCTGCGCTTCTACGACGGCCGGCGCGGCTACGTCCGGGTGCGGCTGACCCCGGACGCGGCCCGCGCCGACTTCCGCACGCTGGCGGCCGTGACGACGCCGGACTCCCCCGTCTCCACGGCGGCGTCCTTCGTCACGGAGGCGGGCAACCCGGGCCTGACACCGGTCTGACGCCCGGCCGGTCGCCCGGCCTGACACCGGTCCGGCCCGGCGACCGGCCCGGCGCCGGATCAGGACAGGGCGCAGACGGCGCCGTTGAGGCTGAAGCCGTACGGTGCGGTGTTCTTGTGCTGCCAGGAGGCGAGGAAGCCGAAGGAGAGGGTGCCGTCCGCCGGGACGTCCCTGTTGTAGTCGGCGGCGGTGGCGGTGACCCGCGCGCCGTCCTGCGCGACGCTCGCGTCCCACATCTGGTCGACCCGCTGGCCGTCCCGGAAGGACCAGGCGACCCGCCAGGAGTCGAGCGGCTCGGCGGTGGTCACGGTGACGGTGGCCTGGAAGCCGTCGGGCCACTGGTTGACCAGGTCGTAGGCCACCTCGCAGGCGGCCGTGCCCGCGGTGGGCGACGAGGTGCCCTGGGGTTCCGGATCGGTCCGGCTCGTCGCCGACGGCGTACCGTCCGCGGACGGCTTCGGCGCACCGGAGCCGGCACCGGTGTCCGTACCGGTCGACGAGGAGGAGGTGCCGGGCACGACGGTCGGTCCGGACGGGTTGCCGGGGCCGGCCACCGGCGTACTGCCGGTGGGGAGGCCGCCCTGCGCGGCGGAGTCGTCGCTCTCGCCGAACGGCATCAGCGAGGCGGCGAGGGCCAGCGCGGAGACGAGGGCGGCGGCGACGAGCAGGCCGCCCCGCAGGGTGCGGGCCTTGTCGGCGGCCGGGTCGCCCCACGCGCCGTCCGGGTCGGGCGCGGCCGGCCTGCCGGCGCTCATCCGCACCTCGGCGGCGCGGCGGCGGCGCTCCAGGTAGGCGAGTCCGCCCCAGCCGATCACGCCCTGGGCCAGCGCCGCCGGCAGCCCGCCGCCGTGCAGCCGCAGGCAGGCCGCGGCCTCCGCGCACTCCACGCAGGTGGCGAGGTGCCGGGAGAGGTCCTCCGGCGTCTCGGCGACGGGCGAGCGGGTCACGGCGTCCAGGAGGCGGACGTAGCTGCGGCACTCGGTGTCCATCGGCGTGTCGAGATGGTTGCGGTGGCAGCGGTCCCGGAACAGGCCGCGGACCTGGTTCAGCTCCTCCATCGCGGCGGCCGGGTCCAGCCCCTGCCTGCGGGCGACGGCGCGCGGCGGCAGCGCCTCCACCTCCGCCAGCCACAGCAGCGCGGCGTCCGGCTCCTGCATGTCGCGCAGCCCGCGCAGCGCGACGGGCCGGCGCAGGGCGGTCCGGTGTACCGGGCGGCTTTGTCGGAGTTCAGCCACAGTCGCAGGTCGGGATCGAGCCGGTGGCCCTGCCCCTGGGCCTCCCAGGCGGCCGCCGTGGTGCGTACGGCGGTCAGCAGCAGGGGGATCCGGGGCAGCCGGGACGCGCGGCGGCCGGCCGCGTGCCGGACGCCGTCCTCGGCCGCGCGGGCCTCGCGTATGCCGAGTGCGAACGCCTCGCGGGCCAGTTGGTTGGCCGCGGTCGACCCGGAGGTGCACAGGTCGGCGTACGACAGAACGGCGTCCCAGCACTCCGAGAAGAGAGCGGCCTCGGCGGCGTCCTTGGGGGTCGGCAGGTCGGGCATGAGTCTCCTGCATCCACAAGCGAGGTCAACTCAACATGTCGGCAATGGAGTTGGGGGGAACCTCGCGGCAGTGCCAGAGCTTTTCACGAGTTGCGCACAACTGACAAGCGCCCTGTTCAGATGTCATGACAGGGCGGCCGCGCCCTCCGACCGGGGCCTCCGGTACGGGCGCGGACCGCCCCGCGGCTCGATGCGGTGCCGCTCCTCGTGTCCGCGACGGCCACGGCATCCACCACGGCATCGGCTCCGGTCGTGGCCGGACGCGGGCTCGGACCCAGGCTCGGACCCGGGCGCGGACCCGAGCGTGAGCGCGGGTGGTCAGACCGTCGAGGGTTCGTCCTCCGTGGCCGAGGGCTCGTTCGCCGGCAGGCTGTCCATGAAGGAGCTGACGGAGAAGACGGCACGTCCGGGGCCGGGCTCCCCGTACCCGGGGGGCGAGGCCAGGCCGAACTCGTCCATCGTGGCCCGGTACGCCTGGAGCAGGCGGATGTGGTACTCCAGCGGCGCGCCCTGCGGGTTGGCCTTGCCGAGCGGGGTCGTGGGCTCCGGGCACCAGGTGGTGAACCGGGGCGTGATGCCGTGCGACATGAAGAAGCGCAGGCCCTCGGTGGTGGAGGCGATGGCCTCGTCGACCGTCTTGAAGCCGAAGGGCTCGGCCATCTCCACGCCCGCCACGAAGTTGGGGATGACGTTGCGCGCCCCGAAGATCTCCGCCGAGTCGAGGATGCGCTTGTGCCACTCGTCGCGGCCGACGTAGCGCTCCTTGCCGGGGCAGTACATCTTGAACAGGTACTCGTCCCACACCTCGTAGTTGGGGTGGTAGATCTGCACGCCGTGGTCCTTGAAGCGCTGCACGTCGTCGCGCGGGAGGGCCTGGGCGACGACCTTGCCGATCCAGCGGCCCGGGAAGCGCTCCTCGATGGCCTTGGCGTAGTGGCCGTAGAAGTCGGCCTCGTCGCGTCCGGAGACGGTCCTGGTGATCGCGCCGCCGGTGAGCGTGTAGGCGGTGGAGGCCTTCGCGGTGTCGTAGCGGTCGATGATCTCCAGGGCCTCGAGGACCTCCTCGACGTCCTTGACCCCGGTGTACGGCCGGCCGGCGGCCTTGTGCTGGCGCCAGTTGTGGTTGATGTCGCAGTACTGGCACTCCTCCTTGGCGCCGAAGTACTGGCAGACCCGGAAGACGGTCAGGTAGATCAGGTAGCCCCACTGGATGGTGGGGGCGACCTCCATGACGGACTTCCCGTTGGAGAGCTTGTGCCGGTAGTACTCGGGCATGGGCGGGACGCCGACGTCCGAGATCCGCTTCCCGTCGAGGTAGAGACCGAGCATCCCGTCCTCGTCGGCCGCCACCCGGTACGGCGAGGCGGGGTTCACCCGGACCGAGACGACGGTGCGCCGCAGGTCGTAGGGGCCCCCGGTGAGGATGATCTCCTCCGGCGGGCGGCGCAGCGCGGCCTCGCCCAGCTCGGGGAGGGTGCCGTGGTCGAAGGAGAAGATGAAGTACGACTTCGGCTTGACCTCACCGCCCTCGTTGTCGCTGAGCGCGGAGGGGTCGAAGGCCACGCCTCCGCGCAGCAGGTCCTCCTTGAGGACGGCCTCCCGCGGCACGTGCGGAAACCGCTCCATCAGATCCTCGACCAGCGCGGTACGGCTGCCCATCGTCTCTCCTCCCGACTCAGGCGTACGACTCCTCACGGTATGCCCCGCTCGCGCGGAGGTGGGGGCGGGGGCCTCGTGTTGCGGGCACGGTAGGTTCCACCTGGGAATTCCTGGTTCTCGATCTCCTCGGGAGGGCGATCCGCATGGCCGAGACCGTGACCAACTGGGCGGGCAACATCACGTACACCGCCGGGGAGCTGCACCGCCCCGCCTCGCTCGACGCGCTGCGCTCGCTCGTCGCGGCGAGCGGGCGGGTGCGGGTGCTGGGCAGCGGGCACTCCTTCAACGCGATCGCCGAGCCGGGCCCGGAGGGGGTGCTGCTGTCGCTGGACGCGCTGCCCGCGGAGGTCGAGGTGGACCCGTCGGCGCGGACGGTGCGGGTCGGCGGCGGGGTGCGGTACGCCGAGCTGGCCCGGCGGGTGCACGCGCACGGGCTGGCGCTGCCGAACATGGCCTCGCTGCCGCACATCTCGGTGGCCGGCTCGGTGGCGACCGGCACCCACGGTTCGGGAGTGGGCAACGGTCCCCTCGCGGCACCGGTGCGGGAGGTGGAGATCGTCACGGCGGACGGGTCGACGGTCGTGATCGGGCGGGGGACGAGCGGTTCGGCGGGGCCGTCACCTCGCTGGGCGCCCTCGGTGTCGTCACCGCGCTCACCCTGGACCTGGAGCCGGCCTTCGAGGTCGAGCAGCACCTGTTCACCGAACTTCCGCTGGACGGACTGGACTTCGAGACCGTCGCGGCGGCGGCGTACAGCGTGAGCCTGTTCACCGACTGGCGGGCGCCCGGGTTCCGGCAGGTGTGGCTCAAGCGGCGCACCGACCAGCCCCTGGCCGCCTTCCCCTGGGCGGTGCCGGCCGCCGAGGCGCTGCATCCGGTGCCGGGGATGCCCGCGGTCAACTGCACGGAGCAGTTCGGGGTGCCGGGGCCGTGGCACGAGCGGTTGCCGCACTTCCGCGCGGAATTCACGCCGAGCAGCGGGAACGAGCTGCAGAGCGAGTACCTGCTGCCGCGCGAGCACGCCGTCGGCGTTCTGCGCGCGATCGACGGCATCCGGGACACGGTCGCCTCCGTGCTGCAGATCTGCGAGGTGCGTACCGTCGCCGCCGACGAGCAGTGGCTGAGCCCGGCCCACGGGCGGGACTCCGTCGCCGTGCACTTCACCTGGGTCGACGACACGGCCGCCGTGCTGCCGGTGGTGCGGGAGCTGGAGGCCGTGCTGGAGCCGTTCGGGCCCCGGCCGCACTGGGGCAAGGTGTACGACATGCCCGCCGCCGCGGTGCGCGGGCGGTATCCGCGGATCGACGACTTCCGGGCGCTGGTGCGGGAACTGGATCCGGCCGGGACGTTCACCAACGCCTTCGTGCGGGACGTCCTCGGCCCGTGAGCCGCCGCGCCCGGCCGTGACTTCGTACAACCCCTTTCCCAACCCCTTGCCGAACCCCGGCGCACGCCGTACCCTGACGCCGCGCCGGCGACGGCACGTCGGCGTCGGCACGTCGGCGTCGGCACAACGGCGTGCGGCACAACGGCGTCGGCATGCGGCACGTCGGCGTGCGGCACGGAAGACAGGGGGCTCTCCGGTGAAGCGCACCTCGCGTGACATCCGCACCGCGAACCGCTACGAGGTGCTGCGCCAGATCATCGCCCGGTCCCCGACCTCCCGGCAGGAGCTGGCCGCGGCCACCGGCCTCAGCCTGGCCACCGTCGCCACCCTGGTGGGTGAACTGCTCGACCTGCGCATGATCACGGAGGTCGGTTTCGAGGACTCGGCGGGCGGCCGGCCCCGCGGCCTGGTGGCCGTCGACGCCGCCGGGGGCGCGCTGATCGGCGTGGACATCGCGGAGACGTACGTCCACGTCGAGCTGTTCGACCTCGCGCTGAACGTGCTGGCCCGCGCCGAGGAGGACATCCGCCCCGGCGAGAGCCTTCCGGAGCAGGTCGTCGCCCGTGTCGCCGCGGCCGTGGACCGGGTCGTCGCGCGGGCGGGCGTCGAGACGGCCCGGGTGCTCGGGGTCGGCGTGAGCGTGCCCGGGCAGGTGGACCGGGACACCGGGGTCGCCGAGTACGCGCCCAACTGGGACTGGCACGACGTGCCACTGCGCGACCTGCTCTCCGCGCGCATCGACCGCCCCCTGCACCTGGACAACCCGCTGCGCGCCTGCGCGGTGGCCGAGCTGTGGTTCGGTGCCGCGCGCGGCCACGGGGACGCCGTCGTCGTCAATCTCGGCACCGGGGTCGGCGCGGGGCTCGTGCTGGGCGGCGCACTGCACCGGGGGGTCAGCAACAGCGCCGGCGAGTGGGGGCACACCACGCTCGTGCTCGACGGCCGGCTGTGCCACTGCGGCAACCACGGTTGTGTGGAGACGTACGTCGGCGCGCCCGGGATCATGCAGAACCTGCGCGAGCACAGCCCGCGCAGCCCGCTGCTGCACCCGGAGGACCAGACCGCCACCGTCGACGCCCTGGCGCGCGCGGTCGCCGCGGGTGACCCGGTCGCCGTCAAGGTGGTCCGGGACACCGCCCGCTACCTGGCCGCGGGCATCGCGGACCTGGTGAACCTCCTCAATCCGGAGGTCGTCGTACTGAGCAGCTGGGTCGCCGCCCGGCTCGGCGAGCCCCTCCTCGACGAGGTCCGCGAGGCCGTCGCCCGGCATGCGCTGCGGCGTCCGCTCGCCTCGACCAGGATCGTCCTCTCGCCGGTCCCCACCGACCCGGTCTGCCTGGGCGCGGCGACGTTGGCGCTCGAAGGGGCGCTGCAGGCGGTGGGGCAACGGAGCGCGCCACGCGCGGCCGCCGCCACGGCTCCGGGCTCCGCCTCGGCTGCGGCTGCGGCTGCGGCTCCGGCTCCGGCTCCGGCTGCGAATTCGGCTGCGGACAGGGGACGTACGGCGCCGTCGACCTGACCGGCACGGACACCGGATGTGCGGAAGGGGGCGGTCGACGGACCTCCCCCTCCTCGCATCCGGTGTCCCGAACGTTGCACAACGCTTCGCACAGCCTTCTTCCAACCCCTTGCCGAAGCATCAGCCGAAGGGTGACGTCCCGCACCGCAACGCCTTTTCGAGCCCTCTGACGCTGATGCCGCACGAGCCGCAGCCGCACTCGGGACAAGGACGTCACATGCCGGCGATGAGCAACCGCGACTGGTCCCGCCGATCCCTCTTCCGGACCGCGGCCGGTATGGCCGCCGCCGGCACGCCGGCCACCCGCGGCAGCAACAACGTTCGCGGAGGCGGGAGTTCGAGGACGGCCTCGTGCAGTACTTCCACGCCTACGGTGAGGCGCGGACCGAACAGGCCGTCAAGGCCCCGGTCTCCTGTCTCTGACCCACGGTGCAAAGTAGCCGCAGGGCTACTTGCTGCCTTCCAACTGCCGTGGGCGCGGGAGTTCCGCAGCTCCTTGAGGTCCGGGATGTGGTTGTACAGCGTGCCGACGGAGACGCCCAGGATCTTGGCGATGGTGGTGACGCTGTTCTCCGGGTTGGGCAGCATGTCGCGGGCCGCGCGGACAAGGTCCTCGTTGACGACCGTGGGGCGTCCGCCGACCTTGCCCCGGGCCCGGGCGACGGCAAGGCCCTCCTTGGTGCCGGCGACGATGAGTTCGCGGATGAACTCGGCGAGCGCGGCGAGAACATGGAGGATCAGGCGCCTGCCGGGGTGGTGGTGTCGAGTGCCTCATGCAGGGACTGGAAGCCGACGCCGCGCTCACGCAGCCCGGCAACCATGTTGACGAGGCCCTGGAGGCTGCGGCCGTGGGGTCGAGCGAGGGGACGACGAGGGTGTCGCCGGGGGCGAGGAAGGCGTGGCACACCTTCAGCTCGGACCGCAGGTCGTTCTTGCCGGACTTCTTGCCGGACTTCTTGCCGGAGAAGATGCGGCGACAGCCCGCCGCGTTGAGCGCATCGAGCCGGCGGTCGAGCTTCTGCCCGCTGGTCGACACCCTCGCGCAGCCGAGACGGATGTCGGGCCATCGAGGGTGGTGTTGGGCAGGGGGCGATGGCCGAGGTCTGACGGTTGCGCCCACTGGTCGGACGGTGAAGGTCCGCGCGACGGGCTACGGGCTACGGGCTACGGGCGATCGTGGTGCGTCGCCGGTTACTGGACCACTGCTTTGTGGTGAAGCAGCGGCGTGCGTTCTTCGTCAGCCGAAGGGGACGGGGCATGACATTGGTGGGCGCCGGCGCTGCCTTGGTCGACAAGGTCCTCATACACCCCGACCTTGAACCGGATCAGGTCCAGGGACTCAGTGAGCCTGCCGATCTCGGTGGTGACGCGCTCCTGGTGCTCGCGCATGAGCGCGAGTCGCTCTTCCTCATTGCCGGCGCCTTCCCTGACGAGGTCGGCGTACCGGCGGAGCGCGGTCACGGGCATTCCTGAGGCGCGGAGAATGATGCAGACGTTCAGCCAGGCCACGTCGTCCTGGCTGTAGACGCGGCGCCCGCCAGGTCCGCGTCGCACGGTGTTGATGAAGAGGCCCTCGCGCTCGTAGAAGCGCAGCGCGTGCACGCTCAAGCCGGTGCGCTCGGAGACCTCTCCGATGCTCAGAGTTGTCGTGACCTCAACCATGCCACCAGGGTATCCGGGGGTGATCGGGGGTTGATCTAGAGGGGACTCTAGTTCCTAGGGTGCCTCGTGCGATCGACGATCTGTCGGTCCGCCTCATCGGTCGACCCAGTAAGGGAGCATCACCATGCGCTACCGCACCCTCGGCAGAACTGGTATCGAGGTCAGTGTCCACTGCCTCGGGACGATGATGTTCCAGGACGGCTGTAACTCCGACCACGACGACTGTGTCCGCATCATCCACGCTGCCCTCGACCAGGGGATCAACTTCGTCGACACCGCCGACATGTACGGACAGGGCGAGTCGGAGGAGATCGTGGGGAAGGCGCTGCGGGGGCGTCGTGACGACATCGTGCTCGCCACCAAGGCGCACTTTCAGATGGGCGAGGGCCGTAACCGCAGTGGCAACTCGCGGCGGTGGATGCTCAAGGCGGTCGAGGACAGCCTCAGGCGCCTGGACACGGACTGGATCGACCTCTACCAGGTGCACTTCCCCGACCACTCCACTGACATCGAGGAGACGCTCTCGGTGCTCAGCGACCTCATGCGCCAGGGAAAGATCCGCGCCTTCGGCTGCTCGAACTTCCCGGCCGACGAGATCGTCGAGGCACACCACGTCTCGGAGTGGCGCGGTCTCGGGCGGTTCCGCACCGCCCAGCCGCCCTACTCGATCCTGGCCCGCGGGATCGAGGCCTCGCTCCTGCCCGTCGTCGAGCGCTACGGCATGGGCGCACTCGTGTGGAGCCCCCTCGCCTTCGGCTTCCTCACCGGCAAGCACCGCAAGGGCCGGCCCGTCGACCTGACAACCGGCCGTGCCGCGCTCCGACCGGCGCTCTTCGATCCCGCGATTGCGGAGAACGCCGCCAAGCTCGACGCCGTTGAGCAGCTCATCGAACTCGCGACGAGCATCGGCTGCACCCTTCCGGAACTCGCCGTGGCCTTCACCGTGGCCCACCCGGCCGTCACTTCGGCGATCATCGGGCCGCGGACCATGGCGCAGCTGGACGGTCTCCTCAAGGGTGCCGCGCTGACCCTGGACGACGCGACGCTCGACCGGATCGACGAGATCGTGCCGCCCGGGGTGAACCTGTACAACCCGGCCGCCTCCCTCCCCCGCGATCACTGACCGACACCGCCTTGCGGCGCCGCCCACCAGCTGAACGCGCCGCGGCCTGAGTGACGGGTTTCTCATTCGGGCAGCAAGGGCACTCATCGCTTCTCCGCCCGGGGCCGGTCGGCGGCGTCCGCGGGGGTACGGGGGGTGCGGCACGGAGAGCGGTAGGCCGAAGTCGAGCCGCTTGTCCATGTCGAGGCGGAATGTGCCGTACGGGTTGACGTCGGACCAGAACAGCGCAGTCAGGCCGCGCCGGTCCTCGCCGCTGAGCTTCTCCGCCCACTTCGGCTCGGCCAAGACCTGTTGCAACAGCAGCGTGTTGACGTGCACAAGGCTCGACTGGAGCAGGTGCAGGGCGAGCATCGAGGTCTCGGCGTGCTCCTTGTCCGGACCCGTGAGGGCACCATCCTTGCCGTACCCGCCGAGCCGTCCGCGAGCGCCGCCGGCGGGCGGTCCAGGCCGTCGGTCATCCGCTGCTTCAGGCCGGTGATGAACTCCTCAGGCGCTGCTCGGCGTGCGGCATCACCACGCCCGGCAACCGGGAGTCCCAGGCCGTGTTGGTGTGCAAGAACCCGGACTGCGGCTGGTCGGCCGGGGAAAACGACTACCGCCGGGGGCTGTCGTGATCCACGATGACCTGCATGAACGGCTCTCACGACAGTCCCCGCTCCGTCCGGCCCGGCGAGTACCCGCTGTGGGAGGAGGCACTGGCGCTCGTCGACCGGGACCTGGACGCGCTGCTCCCCGGCCGGGGTCCCCTGCGGCTGCTGGCCCTGCCGTCCTGGGACGAGGAGGAGGCCGAGGACGGGTCGGGGCGCGAGCACGTGTACGTCGCCCTGCCCGACGGCCGTTGGCACGGCGACCACCTCTGGCACGGCTCCGCGTCCGATCCCGACACCGCGCTCGCCGAGGTCGCCGAGGCCGCGCAGGAGACCGTGCTGGAGTGCCTGTGGCAGGTCTGGCCGGTCTGCGGCGAGCACGGCCTCGGGATGCACGCGGGTCAGGAGGACGGCCGAGCGGTGTGGCGGTGTGCGGGCGGCCGCGCTCCCGGGGGCCCCGCGCACGTGCGGGCGGCGGTCGGTGAGCTGGACGCGCCGCACCGACCGCGCCGGGCCCGCCGCAAGCCGCGCTGACCTCAGTGATCCGCGCAGCAGGGCGTCGGTTCGGGCACCTCGAACGGGACCAGGGTGCCGCCCGCGGCGGGCATCGCGGCGAGCACCAGCTCGCCGTCCTGCCACTGCGGGCGAACGTGATCGTTCGTCACCAGCCTTGTCGGCAAGGCCGGTTCGTCCGGAGCACCCAGGACCGTGACGCGGTCGATCGCGGACCCGGACAGCAGCTCCCCGACCGTCAGCGTGCCGCGCAGCCGGTCCGCCCCGCGGTACAGCACCGCGCGGCCCACGGGGTCCGGGGCGCCCTCGACCGCCTCGTACCCCCGGGCCACCAGCCGCGCCCGCAGGTCGTCCAGCTCCGCCGCCGTCTCCGGTGCGAGGGAGACGGCGACCCGCGGCCGCTCGCCCCGCAGGAGGTGGGTGCAGCCGAACACCCCTTCCGCGAGGTCGAGTTCCGCCGCGAGGGTGCGGAGCAGGTGATCGGCGGCACGCAGGTCACGCGGACCGGCGTCCACCGTCAGGGCGTACGGCGTGCGGGGCGACGGCTCGCGGTGGGGTGCTGTCACGACGGCAGGACCCAGACCGGGTTGGTGTAGAACCAGAGGTCGGCCCACGGGTCGGCGTCACCGACGACGTCGATGGCCGGGCCCGCCGGGTCGACGGCCGCGCCCATCGCGCCGACGGCGCTGCGGTTGCCGTCCGAGCCGCGCAGCCGGACGTACACCGGCCGGTCCACCCGTCCCAGGTCGTAGGTGAGCCGTACCGTCCCGGCCGTCCTGTCGACCTCGTAGGTGCGGACGACCTTGGCGGTCGGCGCGGTGAAGGTGTCCTTGTCGGCGACCGGGCCCGTGACGTCGCCCTGGATGACGTCCACCCGGGCCAGCTCGGGCACGAAGCCCGCCCAGTTGGCGCCGGCGGCGAGCGCCACGTCGACCGTCAGCTTCACCGACGTGCCCTTCTTCACGTGCAGGGCGCCGCCGAGGGTGGCCCAGCGGCCGCCGCCGGCCACGCGCACGTCGAGCCCGTCGACGAGCTGCCCGTGGTCGACCCAGACGCGTCCGGCGCGGATGCCGTCCATGACGGCGGCGTAGGAGAAGCCGTCGGAACCGACGTGGGTACGGCTGTACTGGCCGGGCCAGTAGTCACCCTGGGTGATGTCGATCCTGCCGCCGTAGACCGGGTCCCGGTAGCGGCCGTCGGTGGCGAAGTCGCCGCCGGGGCCGCGCACGGCGGTGTCGGCGTAGACCTGGTGGGAGTCGGAGTTGGCGGTGATCCACCAGGGCTTGCCCTCGGCGAGGAGGCTGTCCCACAGTCCGCCGACGGTGGCCGTCATCCAGTCGAAGCCGCCCCAGGTGCGGTAGCTCTCCAGCGGGTAGCCGGGGAAGGAGTTCGCACTGGGGTTGTTGTCGTAGATGCCGCGGGCGCGGCCCATGCCGAGCGGGGCGGGCAGGCCGGCGGCCTGGTGGCCGGGGGCGCCCTCGAAGCCGACGGCGATCTGGCGGCTCGCGGGCGTCGCGTCGCGCCAGGCGCGGATCTCGTGCGGGGAGTCGACGCCGCGCCGCGCCGGGTGGTTGGCGAGCATCAGCGCGTCCTTGACCTTGCGGCGGCGGACCTGCTCGCCGAGGAAGGCGAGTCCGGCGACGGCGAGGGCCTCGTTGGCGGGCGTCGAGTCGGAGGCGCCCTTGACGCTGCCGTCGTAGTCGGTCTCGAACTGCTTCAGGACGGAGACCTCGTTGCGCCCCGGGTGGACGAAGACGGTGCCGTGTTCGGCGCCCGGGATGTTCCATTCCAGGCCCTGGAAGACGAGGGTGTCCTCGTGCGCGGCCCGGGCCTCCTTGATGTCCGGGTTGACCTTCTCGACGCCGATCCTGGCGTGCGTGGTGCTGCCGTGGTCGGTGATGACCAGCCAGTCCATGCCGTGCCGGGCGCCCTGGCGGACCTGGTCGACGACGCGGTACTTGCCGTCGCTGCTGTACTGGGTGTGGATGTGGTGGTCGCCGGCCAGCCAGAGGAAGCCCGTGGAGCGGCGGCCGCCGGCGGCCCGGGCCGCCGGGGCGGCGGCGGCCGGCGTCGCGGCGGCCGTCTGGCCGAGGACGCTTCCGGCGGCGATACCGGCGCCGAGCAGACCGGCGCGGCGCAGCAGCGACCGGCGGGACCGCTGCTCGGGGCTGAGGGCCTCGTCGGGCACGGCGGTGTCGAAGGCGGCGGGCAGCGCGGCGGCCGCCTCGTGGTCGTGGTGGTGCTCGTGTCCGTGATGGTGGTGGCCGTGCGCGTGTCCGTGCCCGTGTCCCATGGTGCCCTCCCGGTTGCCGCTGCCTTCCGCGGCTGCCTGCCGCGGCGCGTGCGCGCCGCGTGAGGAGAATCAGGGCGAAACATGAATTTTGAACGACTGGGGGGTGAGCGGTGGCCGACCCGCACACGGCGGCTCGTCCCCGCCTCCCGCTGTTCCCTCAACTGCCCTTTCGCATCAGACTGGTTGACGCTGAATCCGAGCAGCGTTCACCTTCCCAGCAGCCCGCCCCCACCGGGAGACATCCGCATCATGAGACGACGACTCCTCGGCGCCCTCGCGGCCGCCACTCTCACCCTCGCCCTCACCGGCCTCGCGGCCACGGACGCGGCGTCCACCGCGGCCGCCGCCTCCGGCGCGCCCGCCGCCTCGGCGGCCACCACCGGTTCGTTCACCGTGCTCACCTACAACGTGGCGGGCCTGCCCGAGGGCCTGAGTTCGGGCCACCCGGCGACCAACACCCCCTGATATCGCCGCGACTGGGGGCGTACGACATCGTCAACGTCCAGGAGGACTTCAACTACCACGCGGCGCTGTACGCGGGCGACGACCACCCCCACCGGACCGCGACGAGCGGCGGCGTGCCCTTCGGCGACGGCCTCAACACCCTCTCCGACCATGCCTTCGAGGACTTCGAGCGGGTGCGGTGGAACGCCTGCACCGGCACCAACTGCCTGACGCCGAAGGGCTTTTCGCTGGCCCGGGTGCGGCTCGCCGAAGGCGTTTTCCTCGACCTGTACAACGTGCACGCCAACGCCGACTCGACGGACGACGCGATGGCCGCCCGACGCGCCAACATCGAGCAGCTGTCGGACTTCATCCAGGCGAACTCGTCCGGCAACGCGGTGATCGTGATGGGTGACACCAACACCCGCTACACCCGGGCCCAGGACAACATCCGCACCCTCGTCGCCGAGAACGGGCTCACCGACCCCTGGGTGGAGCTGGTCAGGGGTGGTACGCCGCCGGCGCAGGGCGCGGACGCGCTGGTCTGCCCGACGACGGCCCCGACGGACGACTGCGAGGTGGTGGACAAGGTCCTCTACCGCGGCAGCAGGCTCCTGTCGCTCGACGCCACCCGGTACCGGAACGCGTGGGCGTCCTTCCTCGACTCCGCGGGCGGCAACCTCTCCGACCACTTCCCCCACACGGTGGACTTCTCCTACACCCTCGGCTCCGGCCTGCGGGCGAGCGACTTCTTCGGCGGCCCCCACGGCACGGCGTTCACCGACGCGGACGACCTGCCGGCCGTCCCGGCCCCCGCACCCTCACGCTGCGCGGCGGCTCCCGCCTGGACGCCGTCTCCCTGACCCACGACGGCGGTACGGTCCTCACCCACGGCGGCACCGGCGGCACGGCCACCTCGCTGACCCTGGCGACGGGTGAGCACCTCACGTCCGTCAAACTGACGCAGGGTCAGAAAGACGGCCGTACCCGCGTCTTCTCGGCGTCCTTCACGACCGACAGGGGCCGCGCCCTGTCGGCCGGCACGGCGACCGCCGACGCGAGGACCTTCACCGCCCCGCCCGGCTGGCAGATCGTCGGCTTCACGGGCCGCGCCGGGACCGAGGTCGACAAACTGGGGGTGGTGTACGCACCGGTCGGCTGAGGCCGCCGGCACGGTTGCGGCGGCCGGCGCGGTTGCGGCGGCCGGCGCGGTTGCGTCGTCCCGCGACGGCCGTGGTCGCGACCCCGGCCGTCGCGGGCCGCTCCGGCAAGGAGGCCCTCGCGGCCTTCGCCGGCGCCTACCGCGAGTACGCGCTGCGGCATCCGGGACGGTACGCCGCCACCCAGATCCCCCTGCACCAGACCCTGGTCGCCGAAGCCCCGGCGTTCCGCCGCACCGCCGACATCACCTACGGCACGCTCCGCGCGTACGGCCTCGAGGAACCCGACCTCAGCGATGCCGTGCGCCTGCTGCGGAGCACCTTGCACGGCTACTGCACCCTGGAGGCGGGCGGCGGCTTCGGGGCGCCCCGCGACGTCCAGCGCTCGTGGGACAAGGCGGTCGAGGCCCTGCACACGGCCCTGACGCACTGGCCCACCGGCGAGTGACCGGCGTCCTCGGGCGGCGGGGAGGATCCGCCGAGTCGGCGAGCCGGGTAGCCGGACAGCCAGGGAACCGGACAGCCAGGCAGCCGGAGAGCCAGGCAGCCGGGGGACGGCGTTCCGCGCGGCGCGCGCCGTCGGGCCGGCGCGCCTCAGCCCGCCCGTTCCGCCGCGCTCCGCTCCACGCAGAACTCGTTGCCCTCCGGGTCGGCGAGGAGCGCCCACCCGGTGCCGTCCGGTCGGCGGCGGTCGGCGACCAGGGTGGCGCCGAGGGCGAGCAGGCGGTCGACCTCCTCGTCGCGGGTGCGGTCCTGCGGCTGGAGGTCGAGGTGGACGCGGTTCTTGACGGTCTTGCGCTCGGGAACCGTCACGAAGAGCAGGCCGGCGCCCTCGATGAGCGCCTCCTCGTCGCCGGGACGGTCGTCCTCGTGGAGGGGTTCGCCGAGGACCGCGGACCAGAACGTCGCCAGGCCGTGGGCGTCCGCGCTGTCGATCGTCACGTGACGGATCTTGGAAGTCATGCCGGGAGTCTCGTGCAACCACCCCCCGCGGGGCAACGGGCTCAACGGCCCGTTCAGGGGCGGCAGTACGTTCCCGGGCACCGGCACGTTCCCGGGCGGCCGCCCCGCGTCGCGTCCGGCGGTCCGCCTCAGGTCCCGGCAGCCCGCGGCCCGTCCGTCCCCGCCGCACCGGTGGCCCGTACGGCGTCCGGCGAGACGGCCACGCGGACCTCGGGCTCCCCGTCGAAACGGACGTGGACGATCCCGTCCCCTCCCCCATCTCCTCCACCGGACGAACGGACGAACGGACGGACGGGCGGGCGGGCGGGCGGACGGACGGACGGACGGACGGGAGCCGCTGCCGGTGACAGTGACGGTCGCGGTGGCGGTGGCGGTGGCGGCGGTGGTCTGCCGTCCGCGGGACGGCGGAGCCTGGGGGCGTCCCGGTTCCGGTCGGGGCGCCCCCAGGGATCTATCCCACCCGCACGAGGCCCTCCGGCACCAGACGCAGGGCGAGGAGTTCGTCACGGACCAGGCCGGCGTAGACGGTGGCGCCGTGCACCGAGGTGTGGGTGTTGTCCCGTTTCTCGTTGTAGAGGTACAGGGCCTTGGATCCCTCCACGCCCAGGGACTCCACCAGGGCCTTGGTCTTCGCCGTGAGGTCGATCAGCGGGACGCCGTGCGCCGCGGCGACCGAGCGGACGACGGCGGGGTGGTCGACGCCGAGGCCGTTGACCAGCAGGGCCGTCCCGTTGTTCAGCGTGCCGTCGGCGTTGAACCAGCGGCGCACGATCGGGGTGACGAGGACCGGCTCGCCGCCCCGCGCGCGGACGCCGGCGACCAGGGTCTCCAGGTTCGCCCGGTAGGTGGCCTCGTCGGTCGTCTTGTCGTTGTGGGCGAGCTGGATCAGCACCAGGTCGCCGCGGTGGATCCGCGGCTGGACGGTGGCCCACAGCTGCGGGTTCCCCAGATAGCTGACCGTGCTCTCGCCGGAATCGGCGTGGTTGGCGACGGAGACGCCTCTGCGCAGGTACTGCGGCAGTCGCTGGCCCCAGCCGGAGTACGGGTCGCCCGGCTGGTCGCAGACCGTGGAGTCGCCGACGAGGAAGACCTGGCGGGAGTGCCGGGCGGGGGTGACGCGGATGCCGGCGAGGGCGGGGGCCGAGCCGCCGAGGACGAGGTCCAGGCCGGGGGTTCCCTCGGCGCCGGTCGGTTCGCCCTCGGGGGTGCGGACGTTCACGGTGAAGCTGCGCGCGACGCGCTCGCCCGCCGCGACGGCGGTCTCGGGGAGCAGGGCGCGCCGGGTCTCGCCGTCGACGGCGGTGCTCGACGCGGTCTCGCCGCCGAGGAGGACCTTCACGTCGTAGGTGCCGGGCGGTACGTCGAAGTGGCAGGCGGTGGCGGTGCAGCCGGCGATGCCGGGCGGCGGGCCCGCGCCGTCGTCGGCCCGGGCGGCGGGTACGGCCGTCAGGGCGGCGGCCAGGGCCAGCGCGGCCGGCACGGCGGGGGTGAAACGTCTCACTTGCGGCTCCTCGGTCGCGGCAACAGGACCTGGCGGAGGACCGTACCGCCTCCGGCAAGCGCTTTCTAGACCTCGGGACCATTTCACATGATCGCCAACTCCCGTCGAGCGAAAGCCCTTTCGCGAAATCGATTCAACTGCCACGCTGACCAGTCACCCGCACCCCCACACCTCCCGAAGGAGGCACCCCCATGTCCGGATCCGACAGCCCCCGGCCGGTCCGACGCCGCACCTTCGTCCTCGGCACCGCGGCCGCCGCCGGCACCGCCGCGCTCACCGGCCCCCTCGCCGCCCCCGCGTCCGCCGCGGCCTTCGGCTGGACCGACGACGGCTCGCACTACGTCGTCGACACCGGCGCGAGCCTCGTCTTCAAGGTCGCCAAGTCCAACGGCGACCTGACCTCGCTCGTCCACCGCGGCGTGGAGTACCAGGGCTACGGCGGCATGAACTCGCACATCGAGTCCGGCCTCGGCGCCTCCACCGTGTCGGTGAAGCAGTCCGGTCCGACGATCCTGATCTCCGTCGCGCACGGCACGCTGAAGCACTACTACGCGGCCCGCAGCGGTGAGAACAACGTCTACCTGTGGACGAACAAGGCCGACGCGTCCGTCTCGGCGACCCGCTACATCCTGCGCGTGAGGAAGGGCCTGTTCCTCAACGACGATCCCGACTCCTACACGTACACCACCAGCACCATCGAGGCCTCGGACGTGTTCGCGAAGTCCGACGGCCAGACCCGCTCGAAGCACTACTCGAGGCTGCGGGTGACGGACTACACCCACATCGGCTGGACGACCGGGAGCGTGGGCCTGTGGATCGTGCGCGGCAACCACGAGAAGGCCTCCGGCGGCCCCTTCTACCGCTCCCTGCTGCGCCACCAGAGCGCGGACGGCGGCGGCCTGTACGAGATCCTCCACTACGGCCAGAACCAGACCGAGGACCAGCGCTTCGGCCTCCAGGGGCCGTACGTCATCGCGTTCACGGACGGCGGCGCCCCTCGTCGGCGCTGTTCCCGGCACGCTGACCACGCCCTGGGCGGACTCGCTGGGCATCGCCGGGTACGTCGGTGCGAGCGGCCGGGGCCGGGTCGCGGGCGTCGGCATCACGGGGCGGAACACGGCGTACCCGTACACGGTGGGGCTCGCCAACTCCGCGGCCCAGTACTGGGGTCCGGCGCGGGCCGCGGACGGCTACTACTCGATCGGCGGGGTGCTGCCCGGGACGTACACGCTGACCGTGTACAAGAGCGAGCTGGCGGTGTACAGCACACAGGTGACCGTGTCCGCCGGGGCGACGACCACCCTCAACACGATCGCGATCCCGGCCACGAACGACCCGGGCAACGCGAGCGCCGTCTGGCGCATCAACGAGTGGACCGGCACGCCCGGCGGCTTCAAGAACGCCGACCTGATGACGTACGCGCACCCCTCCGACGTCCGGGCCGCCTCCTGGACGGGCAACGTGGTCATCGGCAGCGGCAGCGAGACCTCCGCCTTCCCCTGCTACATCTGGAAGGACGTCAACAGCGGTCTGCTGGTGTACTTCCGGCTCACCGCGGCCCAGGCCGCCGCCGCGCACACCCTGCGGATCGGCGTGACGACGGCCTACGCCAACGGCCGCCCGCAGGTCGTCGTCAACGACACCTGGACCTCGGCCGTCCCCTCCCCGCCGACCCAGCCGAACACGCGGTCACTGACCAACGGTTCCTACCGGGCAACAACCACACCTTCACCTACAGCGTCCCGGCGAGCGCCTGGCGGACGGACACCGGTCAGTACAACGTGCTGAAGATCAATGTGGTGAGCGGTTCGGGGACGACCGGCTTCCTCAGCGCGGGGACCGCTTTCGACGCGATCGACCTCCTGGCCTGACGAACTGAGAGAACGTCAGGTACCGCGCGTCCACTGCTGGTTCGCGCCTCCGTTGCAGGTGTACGTGATGACGGCGGCGGAGTTGGCGGTGGACGCGCCGTTCACGTCCAGGCACTCGCCGCTGGCGCGGGACCTGACGTTGACGTGATCGCCCGACGTGGTGAGCGACCACTGCTGGGCGGTGGCCGTGGCGTCGCAGTCCTCCTGGGTGACGGTGCTCGCGTTCTCCCGCACGCACAGGGAGCTGTTCCTGACGACCAGCTGGTAGTAGCCGCTTCCGGCCGGCTTGAACCAGTACTTCTGGTTGCCGCCGCCGTTGCAGTCGTACTGCTTGATCTGCGCGCCCTGCCAGAGGGACTGGCCGGTGACGTCGGCGCACCTGGCGGAGTGCCGGGCGACCAGTGTGCCGTACGTGGCGCTCGTGCCGGTGACCGTGCCCGCGGCCGTGTCGATCGTGATCTCCGGGGACCAGGCCAGGGACATCGAGGTCGGGGTCGGGAAGGTCACCGGCAGCCACACGGAGCGGGAGTCGTTGACGGTCCCGCCGAAGGAGTTGCCCCAGCGGTCGCCCAGGTAGAGGTAGGAGGTGCCCGAACCGCCCTGCACCGGCAGGACGTACGCCGTCTGCGAGCCGAACGCCGTCGAGTCGCCGACGTTCGTCATCGCGGACCAGGGCCCGGCCGGCGAGGTGGCGGTGGCGTACTGCTGCTGGTTGGGGCTCCAGCCGGTCGCGCCCGAGGTCAGCATGAAGTAGACGTTCCCGCGCTTGAACAGCGCCGGGGCCTCGCGGTGTCCGCCGTGCCAGGGGTCGGCGACCAGGCTCGCGACACCGGTGTGGTCGGCGGTGAGCCGGTAGATGTGCAGGTCGTAGTTCTCGCGGGCGGCGGAGACCATGTACCCGGTCCCGTCGGTGTCGACGAAGACGGTGAGGTCGCGGGACATGTGCTGTCCGAGCGGGCGGAAGCTGCCCCGCCACGTGTAGTCGCCGTCCACGGTGTCGGAGACGGCGACGGCGGCGCGGGCCTCGCTGTAGTCGGCGCCGTTCTCCTTGTGCATCCACATGACGAACATGCCGGTGGACGCGTTGTACACGACCTTCGGCCGCTCGATGTTGGCGGTGGCCAGCTCGGGGTCGCTCGCCTCGGTCAGGACGTGGTTGCGGAACTCCCAGTTCTTCAGGTCGGTGGACCGGTAGGCGTCCACGTACCGGAACGTGTTGTCGGCGTTGCGGTTCTCGCCGAACCAGTAGTAGTAGGCGCCGACCTTGAGCACCCCGCCGCCGTGGGCGTGCACGGGGTTGCCCGAAGTGTCGGTGAACTGGATGCCGTTGGCGACGGTCCGGGGGACGGCCCCCGCCGGACCCGCGGTGGCGAGGGCGCCGGTCAGCGCCAGACAGAGGGCGAGCAGGACCGCGTACGCACGTCTCATGTCACGCACTTCCCTTCGAGGACGGGGGCCGTGCCGCACGCGACCGCCTGCCGCCCGGGGCCGTTCCCGCCATGAGCCGCCTTCGGGTGTTCGGGGCTGCGAACGACATGGGGAATGACGAACGCCGAAAAGGTAAGGGCGCGTCAAGAGGAGGTCAACGGGTCCGGCGGGAGAAGGGGGAAAGCCCTTTCGATCCGGTTCCGGCAGCGCCTTTCCCGCAGTGCTTTCCCGGTGGGCTTTCCCGCAGTGCTTTCCCCGTGGGCTTTCCCGGTGGGCTTCCGCGTCGGTCACCATGGCGGCCCGGCCGGACGCGTCCGTCACTTCCCGCTCGGCGCCTGCGGGAATCCGACCTGGGGCGCCAGCCGGCGCGCCTCCGCCGCCCACTGGGCCAGGAAGGCCAGCGTCGTCCCGCGTTCCCGGTAACGGAGTCCGGCCGGCACCGTCCGCGCGCCGCCGTAGTCCCGCTGCTCCTCCCCCGCCCGCGCCAGCATCAGGGCGGTGATCCAGTCGTACTTCACCGCCGACGCGCACACCCCCAGCCGTACGAGCCGCTCGTCGCCCCGCCAACCGCTCTGCCGCAGCCCGTGAAGATAGGCGTCGTACGCCGCCGCCGCGTAGGCGGGCAGACGGGCAGCGGGCAGGAACAGGTCGAGAACGGTGTCGGGGAGGTAGTTGCCGAGGTCCTCGCCGAGCGCGCCGTCACCCGCGAAGGCCCAGTCGAGAACGACGGAGGCCGCCGGGCGCACGCCGTCCGCGCGGACGTTCGCGGGCCACAGGTCGAGATGGCTGAAGGCGCGCGGCAGCTTCTCCATGACCTGGAGGAACCACTCCCGGTCGTGGTGCAGGCGGACCATCGCATCGCGCAGGCCGGGCGGGAAGTGGTCGCGCACCAGAGGCTGCCGCCACGCCTCGTCCTCGTCGAGGAGTTCGCGTCCGAGGGTGTTGCTCTCGACGTACTGGCGCAGGAACCGTCGGGTCAGCCACGGCCGGTCGATCACGCCGAGGGTTCCCTGGGCCGCGCCGAGCCTGCGGGCCTGCTCCACGTGTCGCTCGACCGTCCAGGAGGTGGCGGGCTCGCCCGGGACGTCCTCGAGCCACAACGCCACGTCCCGTCCGGCCGTTCGACGCACTCCAGCAGCCCGGGCGCACGGATGCCGTACGGCTGCCACGTCTGCGCCAGGCCGGACGCGTAGACGTGGGCCTCGCGCCGCCAGTGGTTCCAGTGCCGCGGGTCGTCCGAGGCGGCCCAGCGGCCCTCGGCCGCCTTCCTGCGGGTCAGCACCTTCAGCACCGCCGACCGGCCGCCGGCCCGGACCCGCCACACGCCGGCGGTGACCCCGTTCTTCGGGTTGTGCACGAGAGGTTCGACGGACACCCGGCCGACGCCGCGGCCGAGGACCTCGCGGGCCTCGGGCTCCGGGCGGCGATGTCGGTCACGCTCCCAAGGTACTCACTCCGGTCGGGGCGGTCGGCGCGGCCGGCGCGGTCGGCGCGGCCGGATCCGGCGTCTCCCGGCGGCCGCGCAGCCACACGTACACCGGGATGCCCGCGAAGAGGAACAGCACGCCCTGGTAGACGGCGGCGTAACCCGCTCCCGCGATCAGCCAGAAGGAGAAGGCGAAGGAGAGCGCGGCCACGACGAGGTCACGGGCCAGACCCGCGGGACGGACGCGTTCGCGGGTGCCGCGGGCCAGCCAGTACAGCTGGGCCGCGGCCGACAGCAGGTACGGGACGCAGCCGGTGAACGTGGTGATGAGGACCAGCACGCGGAACGTGGCGTCGGGGCCCGCCGTGTAGTTGAGGCCGATGAGCACCGTGCCGAGGACGGCCACGGCCCACACGCCGAAGCCGGGCACCCCGCCCTTGCCGACGCGGGCGAACGGCCGCGGGAACAGTCCGTCGCGGGCGGCGGCGTACGGCATCTGCGCGGCCAGCAGGATCCAGCCGTTGAGGCAGCCGACGATGGAGGCGACGGCGACCAGGGAGATGACGGTGCCGCCCCAGCTGCCACCCGTGATCGCGTTCACGGCGTCGGCGAAGGGCGCTCCGGAGTCGACGAGCCGCTCGTGCGGGACCAGGCCGAACACGGCGACCGTGCCCAGCAGGTAGACGAGCGCGGATCCCAGCGTGCCGAGGACGCCCGCCCGGCCGACGGTGCGTTCGGGGTCGTCGACCTCGCCCGCGCTGACGGCCGCCGACTCCACACCGAGGAAGCTGTAGAGCAGGAGGGCGGCGGAGGCGGCGAGCGCGCCCGGAACGCTGTCCCGGAAGCGTTGAAGGGCCCGAAGTTGTCGGTGTCGACGAAGAACAGACCGACCGTGGCGACCACCAGCAGCGGGACGAACTTCAGGACGGTCGACACGATCTGCACCGTGCCCACCCAGCGGGTGCCGGCGAAGTTGGCGGCGGCGGGCAGCCACAGCGCGGCCAGCGCGACGACCGCTGCGAGGGCGTGACTGCCGTGCAGCGGTATCAGCACGTCGACGTAGCCGACGACGGCGACGGCCAGCGCGGCGATGCTGACCCAGCACATCGTCCAGTACGACCAGGCGGACAGGAAGCCGGCGAAGGGGCCGAACGCGTCGCGCGGGTACACGTACAGGCCGCCGGTGACGGGGCTGCGGCGGGCCAGCCTGCCGAAGAGCAGGGCGAGGAGGAGCGCGGCCACGGAGAGGACGACCAGGGCGAGCAGGCTGACCGTGCCGTACGGGGCGACCGCCGCGGGCAGCGCGAAGATGCCGCCGCCGATGATGTTGCCCATGACGAGGGCGGTGGCGGCGGCGAGGCCGAAGCGGCGACGGCGGGGTGCGGGGGCGAGGCCGGTGCCGGTGTCTGGGCCGGTACCGGTGTTCGACCCGGTGTCGGGGCCGGTGGCCTCGGTGGTTTCGGAGGAAGTCATGGCGGGTCCGTACAGGTGCGGTGGGGCGGGGAGGCCGTGATCGTAGCCTCGCGTCCCACATCGTGGGCGACCTGTCCATCTGATGGACGTCCTCGGCTCGTCCGTTCCGGGTTCGACTAGCGTCGTGGCATGACCAGCGACACCCCCTCCCCACCCGGTCCTGCCGCGCACGGCAGCTCGGCCCACGACTCCTCGGCACAGGTTTCCGGCCCGCGCCGCCCCGGCCTCGCCGCGGCGCTCGCCGCCGGGACGGTGGTCCTCGACGGCGGCATGTCCAACCAGTTGGAGTCCGCCGGGCACGACCTGAGCGACGAACTGTGGTCGGCGCGACTGCTCGCCGAGCGGCCCGAGGCCGTCACCGGGGCGCACCTCGCCTACTTCGGGGCGGGCGCGGACGTGGCCATCACCTCCAGCTACCAGGCGACTTTCGAGGGCTTCGCGAAGCGCGGGATCGACCGTGAGGAGGCGGCCCGGCTGCTCGCGCTGAGCGTGGAACTGGCGCGGGAGGCGGCCCGGCAGGCCCGGAGCGGGGGCGTTCGCCGGCCGTTGTGGGTGGCGGCGTCGGTGGGGCCGTACGGGGCGATGCTCGCGGACGGGTCCGAGTACCGGGGCCGTTACGGGCTGACGGTGGACGAGCTGGAGCGGTTCCACCGGCCCCGGCTGGAGGTGCTGGCGGCCGCCGGGCCGGACGTGCTGGCGCTGGAGACCGTGCCGGACGCGGAGGAGGCCGAGGCGCTGCTGCGGGCGGTGCGCGGACTGGGGGTTCCGGCCTGGCTGTCGTACAGCGTCGCGGGCGGCCGCACCCGCGCCGGGCAGCCGCTGGAGGAGGCGTTCGCCCTGGCCGCGGAGGCGGACGAGGTGATCGCGGTCGGTGTGAACTGCTGCGCCCCCGAGGACGTCGAGGGCGCCGTGACGACGGCGGCGCGGGTGACCGGCAAGCCGGTCGTCGTCTACCCCAACAGCGGCGAGGCCTGGGACGCCGGGGCCCGCGCCTGGAGCGGCCGCTCCACGTTCGCCCCGAGCAGGTCCTCGCCTGGCGGGACTCGGGCGCCCGGCTGATCGGCGGCTGCTGCCGGGTGGGCCCGGACGCGGTCGCGTCGATCGCGCGGACACTGACCGCGGCGTGACCGGCCCGCAGCCGTGACCCCGGCGCGAACGGTTCGGACGGTTCGGACGGTTCGGACGGTGAGGCGGCGGTCCCGGCCGGGTCCCCGGCGCGGGCGACCGGGAGTCGGTCCCGGCCGAGGACGAGGCGTTCAGTCGAGGACGGCCACGGCCTCGATCTCGACCAGATGCTCGGGCACGTCCAGTGCAGCGACGCCGAGCAGGGTGCCCGGCGGCACCGGTGTGACGCCCAGTTTCGCGGACGCCCGGGCGGCCCCCTCCAGGAACAGGGGCATCTTGTCGGGGGTCCAGTCCACGATGTGGACGGTGAGCTTCGCGACGTCGTCGAAGGTGGCGCCGACGCCGGCGAGGGCGGTGGCGATGTTGAGGTAGCAGCGTTCGACCTGGGTGGCGAGGTCGCCCTCGCCGACGGTGACCCCGTCGGCGTCCCAGGCCACCTGTCCGGCGATGAAGACCAATCGGGAGCCGGTCCCGACGGACACCTGTCGGTAGGCGTCGATCTCGGGCAGACCGCTGGGATTGAGCAGGGTGATGGCCATGTCGTCCGTCTCCTTCGTGAGCGCCTGTGAGCGCGTGTGGACGTGCGTGAACGCGCGTGAAGCACGTGAACGCGCGCGAGTGAGCGGGAGCGCGCGTCGGTGGAGTGCTCCACCACGCCCGCCCCGTGGTCACTTGTGGTTACTCAGGAACCGTAGGAGAGTGTGGGCCGACAGGGAAGAACGCACTTTTCGGTGACTGGGGAACCAGATGGTGACCAAGCGGTACGAGGGCACGCCCGAGGACGCGGACCTGACCCGCGCGGACTCGCTCGCCCGGGAGATCTTCTCGGACGTCGCCAACAAGTGGGCGCTCCTGATCATCGAGGTGCTCGGCGACCGCACGCTGCGGTTCAGCGCGCTGCGGGACGGGATCGAGGGCATCAGCCACAAGATGCTCACCCAGAACCTGCGCATGCTGGAGCGCAACGGCCTGGTGGAGCGGACCGTCCATCCCACGGTGCCGCCACGGGTCGAGTACGCCCTGACCGGGCCGGGCCACGCCCTGCGCGTGACGATCGACGGACTGTGCGACTGGACGCACCGGCACCTCGGCCACATCGAGGCCGCGCGTCGGCGCTTCGAGGAGGCCTGACCGGGAGGCGCCCCTCCCGCCGCGACGCCCGCCCGCCCGCCCTCACGACCGGTGCCCACGTCTTCACGCCACGCCGAGGCGGATCTAGGATAGCAAGCGCTTTCTGCGAGCCGTCGGTCAGGATCGGCTCCGAAAGGGCGGTGGTCGAACGTTCGCTGGCCCTCGGGCGGGCCGGAGAGGTGGTTTCCGATGGTCCGCACGGGCAGTGCGAGCGTGGCGGCGGCCGGGCCGACCCTGGCGGTCGTGGCCCGCGAGGCGGGGGTGTCCGTGCCCACCGCCTCGAAAGTGGTCAACGGCCGCGAGGACGTGGCTCCCGAGACCCGACGCCGTGTCACCGAGGCGCTGGACCGGCTCGGTTACGTGCGCAGACCCCGTTTCGACCCGACGAAGCCGCCCCGGCTGGTCGATCTCGTGGTGCGCTCCCTGGCCAGCACCTGGTCGGGTGCGGTGCTGCACGGCGTGGAGGAGGCGGCGCACGACGCGGGCCTGGACGTGGTCGTCTCGGCCGCACTGTCCCGTACCCGGGCGGGCCGTCCGCAGCGGGGCTGGCTGGACAAGCTCACCGCGCGCGGTTCGGCCGGCGTGCTGTTCGACCTGGCGGAGTTGTCGGACTCCCAGTACCTGTGGCTGGAGCAGCACCGGATCCCGTTCGTGATGATCGACCCGGTGCTGGAGCCGCCGCCGGGCGTGGTGTCGGTGGGCGCGGCGAACTGGCAGGGGGGCGTGACGGCGACCGAGCACCTGCTGGCCCTCGGCCACGAGCGGATCGCGGTGATCGCCGGAGCGCGCCGCAGGATGTGCAGCACCGCGCGCGTGGCCGGTTACCGTTCCGCCCTGGCCTCGGCGGGCCTCGGTCACCGCCCGGAGTACGTCCGCCACGCCGGCTTCGACGAGTCCGTGGCCCGTCACCGCATGCGCGAGCTGCTCGACCTGCCCGAGCCTCCGACGGCCGTCTTCGTGTGCTCCGACCGGATGGCGCTGGGTGTGTACGAGGCCCTGGCGGAACGGGGATTACGGGTCCCGGACGACATCAGCGTGGTCGGCTTCGACGATCTCCCCGAGTCCCGCTGGGCCACACCGGCCCTGACGACCGTCCGCCAGCCGCTGGCCGAGATGGCGGCGACGGCTCTGCGGCTGCTGGTGCGGATGATGGACGGCGAGCACCCGGAAGGGACCCGCACGGAGCTGTCCACACGGCTGGTGGAACGGGCGAGCACCGCACCACCGGGCCGGTAGCGAGCACCGCACCTGCGGGCCGGTGGCACATCCGGCGCACCGGCCCGCAGGCCGCGGGCCGCCCGCACCCCGGCGGTCCCGACGGCCCCGGCCACCTCAGGCGGCTCAGGCGCCCCAGCTACCCCAGGTGACTCAGGCGGCTCAGGTGACTCAGGCGGCTCAGGCGGCTCAGGCGGCTCAGCGCGCAGACGTCACGCGAGCCGCACGTCCGCACGTCTATACGTCCGTACGCCTCATTCCGCCACCCCGGCCGCCCAGCCGATCCCGCCGCGCAGATGGGCCACGAAGCCGGGGTCCCGGTAGGCCTCGGACGTGTGGCCGAGAGCGGTGTAGAAGACGCGGCCCGCGCCCTGTTCGCGGCACCAGGCCAGCGGGTGGTCGGGGCCCATCCCCCCGCCGTCGTAGGAGGACTCGTCGGCGGTGACCAGCACGCGGACGCGGCCTCGTCCCCGTCCCGGCCCTGCCCTCGCGCCTGCTCCCGCCCCCGGGGGTTGGTGTGAAAGTCGTACCACTCGTCGGTGAAGTCCCAGACGGCCGGCAGGTGGCGGGTGGCGGGATGTCCGTGGTCCTCGACGAGTGCCCTGCCGGGCTGGAGGGCGGGGTGGCGGGCGAAGCGGGCGCCGAGGAGTTCGCCGTAGTACGGCCAGTCGTACTCGGTGCAGGCCGCCGCGTGCACGCCGGCGAAGCCGCCGCCCGAGTCGACGTACCGGGCGAGACGCTCCCGCCCGGCCGGGGTCAGCACCTCACCGCTGGTGGAGAGGAAGACCACGGCCGCGTACCCGTCCAGCGGTGCTTCCAGGGCCGCGGGGTCCTCGGTGTGGTCGACGGCGAACTCCCCCGGCGCGCGTACGGCGGCCACGGCGTCCGGGACGGAGTCGTGGCGGTAGTCGGCGGTACGGGTGTACACGAGCAGGCGGGCGGTCATGACACCCGACTCTATGCGGGGCGGCCTGGGCGCTCCGGGGCGGCGTTCCAGGTCCCGGGCGAAGGTTTCGACGGAGGCGGCGGGCTCCCGGAACGGACGGCGGAGGCGGCGCCCTGCCGGTCCCGCCGCCCGGCGCCGGCCGCGTGGCGGGTGACTCAGCCGCCCGCGTCGACGTCGTTGTCGGGAGCTCCGTCGCCGAACGACGGCAGGTCGCCGCGCTCCACCGGTTCGCCGCCGGCCGGTGCCGACGGCAGGAGCGTGTCGAGTTCGTCGGCGGAGGGGCGGTGCAGGTGATCGACGGCCTCGCGCAGGACGTCCCGGGGCACGTCCGTGCCGCCGACGCGGATGACGAAGTCCTTCTTCGGGACGGCGTACTCCGCCCACTGCCCGGCGCTGCGGTACCAGCCGTCGCCGTCGCGGACGCAGGTGACGGGTGTCGTGGCGGCCTCGCCGCCGGTTCGCCGTTCGCAGGTGGCGGCGGTCAACGTGCCCCGGTCGACGGAGAGTTGCACCTGCGTCCCCTTCTGCGGGGAGACGTAGACGGCGGAGAAGCCGTCGTCGCCGAGCACGCCGACGGACTGCTGGGCGAGGGTGTGACCGGGGGCGTCGGTGGTGTACACCGCCTCCGGCGCGATGCCCAGGGCCTGTGCGCGGGAGGCCAGTTCGGCGGGGTCGGCGGGGTCGGCCCGCTCGCTGCCGCAGGCGGTGAGCAGCACGGACCCCAGCAGCAGGGCGGGGAGCAGGCGGGCGGTACGGGTCATGCGGTCATCCTGCCGCACAGGTGTTCCGCGGTCGCGGTGTTTCCGGGGACCGGCGTCCTGGACGCGCTGCTGAACCCGGACGGCGGGGTGAAGCCGGAGATGGTGGCCACCGGCAACGCCTCGTACTCCGACATGGTGTTCGGCCTGTTCAAGATCCTCGGCTACAACTTCAGCCCACGGTTCCGCCCTGCCGGTGTGACGGGCTCGGACTGCGGTGGAAGCGACGCGGGGGCTCTCATCGCGCGGTATAGCCGCCGTCGACGGGGAGAGCGATTCCGGTGACGTAGCCGGCGCCGGGGCTGCACAGCCACAGGACTGCCTGGGCGATCTCCTCGGCGGTCCCGAGCCGGTCGATGGCCTGGCCCGCTTCGGCCTGCTGACGGTCGAGTTCTCCGCCTTCGACCATGGCGTCGACCATGGGGGTGCTGATGGTGCCGGGGCATACCGCGTTGATGCGGACGCCGCGGGAGCCGTATTCGAGGGCGGCGCTCTTGGTCAGACCGATCACCCCGTGCTTGGTGGCGTGGTAGGCGGCGCGGCCGGGGTTGCCGACGAGGCCGCCGAGGGAGGAGCAGTTGACGATGGCGCCGCTGCCCTGGGTGCGCATGTGGCGCAGTTCGTGCTTCATGCTCGCCCAGATGCCGCGCAGGTTGACGGCGTTGACGCGGTCGAACTGGTCGGCGCTCTCATCGGCGGCGTCGGTGGGCGGGGGCATGATTCCGGCGTTGTTGTAGGCCATGTCCAGGCGGCCGAAGGCGTCCACCGTGCGGTCGACGGCAGCGGCAACCTGGTCCTCGTCGGTGACGTCACTGAGCAGCGCCAGGACTTGGTGACCCTCGTCCTTGAGCTGCTGGGCGACCCGGGTCACGGTTGCTTCGTCGATGTCGGCGAGGGCGACCGCGGCGCCGGAGGCGGCGAAGGCCCGGGCCGCGGCCAGCCCCATGCCGGAACCGGCGCCGGTGACGAAGGCGACCTGGCCGGTGAAGTCGTACGTGGGGTTCATCGGAGATCTCCAGGAAGGGATCGAGGGGGTCAGGTGGTCTGGCCGCCGTCGACGACGAGGGCGGTGCCGGTGGTGAAGGCGGCGGAGTCCTTGTCGGGCTTGCCGGGTTTCGGGTTTCGGGTTTCGGGCGGGTCGGTACGGCGGCGGCACGGCTCGGTCAGCGGGCGGTTTCGATGGTCACCTTGGAGGCGGTGGCCAGCCGGTCGGTGTCACGGTCGTCGGCGAGGTGGCCGAGGATGACGATGCCGTCGGCGTAGGGGACATCGCGGTAGTAGAGGACCAGTTGGCCCCAGGGCGCGTAGTAGCCGAGGTCACCGGCCTCCGGAGCGGCCCCCTCGGGGGCGCCGGAGGTGGACAGCCGGCGAGGGAGATCGACGATCTTCTCGGCCTGGTGGAAGTCCTTCAGGTCCAAGGTGAGCGGGAGGAGACCCGCGAAGTCGCGGGCGGTCGCGCTGTCGTTGAGTCCGGCGGCGACCGGACCACCGTCGACGGCGAGGCGGATGTCCATGGCGGTGCTCCTGCCGGAGGTGGACGACGAGGTGGCTGGTGTGGTGGACGGCGCGGTGGGTGCCGTCGTCTCCTGCCGGCCTGGGGAAGCGGACGACGTGGAGGGCGGTGGGGTTTCTTGCGCGTCGCTGGAGCAGGCGGTCACGGCCAGCAGCAGAGCGGCTGCCGGAGCGACACGGACCAGGCCACGACGGACTGCGGCGTTCATGAAGAGGGTCCCGGGGGGGCGTCATGTGGGCATGGGCTCGGCGTAGTGCCGAAACACGTCGCGGTCGACGTGGATCGCGTACAGGCACTCGGCCAGGGCATCGGGGCTGGAGTGTTCGGCATCCGGCCGGATCGCGCCGGGGATGATCAGCTGGGCGGCGTGGATGTCCTCCCGGGCCGGTTCGGCCGCCAGGGTGTCCTGGTGCCGGGCACTGCGTGAGATGAGGGCGACCCGATGGCCGGCGGCACCGAAGCGGCGGGCCGCGGCCGGACCAAGACCGGGACCGGCGCCGACGAGGGCGAAGGTGGTCACGATGGTTCTCCTCGAGAACGACGTGGACGGAGGCCCTCTTCCAGGGCCGCCCGGGGAAAGGGCTCGGTGGTTCAGAGGACGGGGGCTTGACGGCGCGGCGCCTTTCCATGGCCTCGCGGCCCCCGGCGCCCCGGTGGAAGGGCGTGGTGAGGTCGAAGGCCTTGTCCGGGTTCAGCCGGTGGCCGGGGCGGCGGCGTACTCCTCGTCGGTGACGGGGGTCAGCCAGTGGACGACGTCGTGGTCGGCGTCGGCCTCGTTGATGGCCAGGTGGACCATCAGCCGGTTCGGCGCGGCCCCGTGCCAGTGCTCCTCGTCGGCCTCGAACAGCACGCGGTCACCGGGCCGGATGACCTCGACCGGCCCGCCCCGGCGCTGGCACAGGCCGACCCCTTCGGTGACGAAGACGGTCTGGCCCAGCGGGTGACGGTGCCAGTGGGTGCGCGCGCCGGGCATGAAGTGCACCAGATTGGCGCTGACGCGGGAGGGCTCGGGCGCGGCGGCGACGGCGTCGATGTAGACGTCGCCGGTGAACCAGCCGGCGGGACCCTTGACGGTGTCGATCGAGCTGCGGGTGATCTGCACGGTTGCTCCTTCGGGCGGTGGGAGGGGCAAGGCTGGAGGGGGGTCAGGGCTGGAGGAGGGTCTTGATGGCGCGGCGCTCGTCCATCGCCTTGTAGCCCTCGGCGACCTGGTCCAGGGGCAGGGTGAGGTCGAAGACCTTGCCCGGGTCGATCCGGCCCGTGAGGACGCGGTCGATCAGGTCGGGGAGGTAGCGGCGCACGGGTGCGGGGCCGCCGCGCAGGCCGACGTGGGAGAAGAACAGCTCCTGGCCGTCGACGGCGACGTCGTGCGGGACGCCGACGAAGCCGACGTTGCCGCCGGGGCGCGCGGAGTGCAGGGCCTGCCGCATGGCCTCGGCGGTACCGACGCACTCCAGCACGCTGTCGGCGCCGATCCCGCCGGTCAGCTCCTTGATCCGGGCGATGCCCTCCTCACCGCGCTCGGTGACGATGTCGGTGGCGCCGAACGCGCGGGCGAGCTTCTGCCGGGACTCGTGCCGCGACATGGCGATGATCCGCTCCGCGCCCAGTTCCTTCGCGGCGATCACCGCGCACAGCCCGACCGCGCCGTCGCCGACCACCACGGCGGTCGAGCCGGGCTTGACCTCGGCGGCGTCGGCGGCCCACCAGCCGGTGCCCATGACGTCGGAGACGGCCAGCAGACCGGGCCAGAACTCCTCACCGGGCACCTCGTCGGTGGCGACCAGGGTGCCCTGGGCGTTGGGGATGCGCACGTACTCGGCCTGGCAGGTCGACATGAACTCACGGTTCAGGCAGTTCGACGGGAACCCGTTTTTGCAGTTCACGCAGGTGTTGTCGGAGGTGGCGAAGGAGCCGACGACGAACTGGCCGGGCCTGACCGCGGTGACTTCGGAGCCGACCTCCTCGACGAAGCCGACGTACTCGTGGCCCATCGGGTGCGGGTCGCCGATCGGCTCCGCACCGCGATACGGCCACAGGTCGGAGCCGCACACACAGGTGACGGCCGTCCGGATGACCGCATCGGTGGGGTGGAGGATCTTCGGATCTTCGACGTTCTCGAATCGGACGTCGCCGGGGGCGTGGATCACTGCGCCGCGCATGAGGGGGTCTCCTTCGCGTGCCGGGGGATGCGGTACCGGGCGTGCCGGCCGCTGCGGGGTACGGGTCGGTGGAGCCGTCCGCCGTCCACCGATACGGCTGGGCGGAAAGCACCACGTCATCCAGGTAACGCGCACTTCGCGCGTGCAGCCAGTCACTGACAAAGGGTGTACCGGCAGTACATCCCTCCCATGGCGTGCCGGACGTACGGTCGGAGGGTGGACAACCAGGAAGAGGTCCGCGAGTTCCTCACCTCGCGGCGCGCGAAGATCACCCCTGAGCAGGCGGGGCTGCCCGCCGGACCCCGCCGACGCGTCCCGGGCCTGCGCAGGAGCGAGGTCGCGGCGCTCGCCGACGTCAGCGTCGAGTACTACGCCAAGCTGGAGCGCGGCAACCTCGCCGGCGTCTCACCGGCCGTCCTCGAAGCCGTCGCCCGCTCCCTCCGGCTCGACGACGCCGAACGCGCCCACCTGCTCCATCTGGCGCAGGCCGCCGACGGCACCGACGCCCTCACCCGGCCCCGCCGCCGGCGTACCAAGGACCAGTGGAAGCCGCACCGCAGCCTGCAGTGGACTCTTGACGCCATCACCGCCGGACCCGCCTTCGTCCGCAACGGCCGCATGGACGTCCTGGCTGCCAACCAGCTCGCCCGCGCCTTCTACGCCGACGTGTACGCCTCGCCGCACAACCAGGCGAACCTGGCCCGCTTCCAGTTCCTCGACCCCGCCTCTCGCCGCTTCTACCCCGACTGGGATCTCGCTGCCGACGTCGCCGTCGCCATCCTGCGCACCGAAGCCGGCCGCAACCCCCACGACAAGGACCTCCACGACCTCGTCGGCGAACTGTCCACCCGCAGCGATGCCTTCCGCACCCGCTGGGGCGCCCACAACGTCCGCCACCACGGCACCGGCACCAAACGCTTCCACCACCCGGCCGTCGGTGAGCTCACCCTCGCCTACGAGGGCCTGGAAATGGCCGCCGAACCCGGCCTCACCCTCACCGTCTACACCGCCGAACCCGGCTCGCCCTCCGAAGAGGGCCTACGCCTGCTCGCCTCGTGGGCAGCCACGCCCCAGGCCCTCGCACCACACTCGAGCGACTGACGATCCCCGGCCGACCGTGACCGTACTCATCATGACGCTCCTGTCGTCAAAGGATTGTCTGCCGACAGCGGGGGTTCGCGGCGGCTCGAATCCCATCGGATCCCATCGGATCCGTTGGTGATTGCTGACAGGGTTTGACGACAGGCAGGGGCCGACCCCCGTACGGAAGGGGCCCTCGGTGGCGAACCTGGTCCACAAGCGGGTCTCGACGACCACCCGTCGGCGTCCGGCCTGCCGGTCACGCCCCTGCTGGAGCTGACGGCCACCGCCCCGGACCCCGGCGAGGTCCGCGCCCTGCTGACCGCGCTCGGCACCGGTCTCGTCCTCCACGCGGGGCCGGTGGGCTTGTCGTACACGGTGGCCACGCCGAACGGCCCGGTCACCTTCACCTGACGAGCGGGACGGTGCGGGTGCGGCGGACGGGCCCGCGCACGGACGGGCCCCGCGCGCCACGGTGTGTCCGTTTCCTTCAAGACCCGTCGGGCGGCGCTGCCTACGGTGGGCCGTATGAGTCCACGATTCGATGCCATCGGCCTGGTCGTCTCCGACATGGCCGCCTCCGTCGCCTTCTACCGTCGGCTCGGCTTCGCGTTCCCCGAGGGCGCCGAGCGGGAGCCGCACGCCGAGGCCGTGCTGCCGGGCGGGCTGCGGCTGCTGCTGGACACCGAGGACACCGTCCGGTCCTTCCACCCCGGCCGGCTGACCCCGGCCCGGGGCGGCCGGCACTCCCTCGCGCTGCGCTGCGAGGACCCGGCCGAGGTCGACGCGGTGTACGAGGAACTGGTGGGGGCCGGGTGCGCGGGCGAGCTGAAGCCGTGGGACGCCTTCTGGGGTCAGCGGTACGCCGTCGTACAGGACCCGGACGGTCACGAGGTCGACCTGTTCGCACCCCTGACCGGCCCCTGACCTCTCGGTCCCAGCCACCCCGGAGCCACACGGTCCCGGCCACCCCGGCCTCCGCGGCCCCCGGCCTCTGCCGCGCCCGGTCTCCGTGACCCCGGCTTCACCGGCCCAGCAGCACCGTCAGCGTCATGCCGCTCAGCTCCTTGACGTCCCGGGCGAAGTGCGCCTGGTCGGCGTAGCCGGCGCGGGTCGCGGTGTCCGCGTACGGCACGCCCCGCCGGGCCAGGGCCAGGGCGCGCTGGAGACGCAGGACACGGGCCAGCGTCTTGGGGCCGTAGCCGAAGGCGTGCAGGGAGCGCCGGTGCAACTGCCGTGGACCGAGACCGAGTTCCTCCGCGACGGCGGCTACCGGACGGCCCCGCGCGAGCGCGGTCACCAGTCGGCGCAGTACGGGGTCGGGCGGGGCGGCCCGCTCCAGCGCCAGCTCCTCCAACGCGGTCGCCGGGTGTCCCGCGGCCTCGATCCCGGCGCACAGCCGCCGCACCTCGGCAGCGGGCCACAGGTCGGTCAACTCCACCCGCCGGTCGCGCAGTTCGTGGGCGGGCACGCCGAGGAGGGCGGGCGCGGTGCCGGGGTGGAAGCGCACGCCCGCCCAGGGCGTGGCCGGGCCGCCGGGGACGTACGCACGGGTGTCGGGTCCGGCGACGATCAGCCTGCCCTCGTTCCACAACAGGTCCATGCAGCCGTCGGGCAGCACGGGACCCGGGGCGCCGCCCGTCGGGGTGCTGGTCCACACCACCGCACCGGCGAGCCGGGAAGGCCGTTCCTCGTACACGGGGCCCAGGCTACGCGCCGCCCCCGGCGGGGAGACCGGCCCCCGTCACCCGGCCCGGTGCTCCTGCGGGCTGACGCCGTACACCCGCTTGAACGCGCTGGACAGGGCGAAGGCGCTGCCGTAACCGACCCGGCGGGCGATCGCGCCGATCGTCTCGTCGGTGTCGCGCAGGAGGTCGGCGGCGAGGGCCAGGCGCCGGCCGGTGAGGTGGGTCATCGGAGGCTCGCCGACCAACTCCGTGAAGCGGCGGGCCAGGCCGGCCCGGGAGACACCCGCCCTCATGGCCAGGGACGCCACCGTCCAGGGGTGGGCCGGGTCGTTCCGGAGCATGCGCAGGACCCGGCCCACGACGGGGTCGGCCATGGCCCGGTACCAGGCGGGCGCCTCCGCCTCCGGCCGCGAGAACCAGGCCCGCAGCGCGGCGATCACCAGCAGGTCCAGCAGCCGGTCCAGAACGACCTCCTGGCCGGGCTCGTCGCGGCCGATCTCCTCCATGAGCAGCGGGGTGAGCGGGGACGGCCACGCGTCGGAGGTGAGGGACAGCAGGGGCGGCAGGGCGCTCAGCAGCCGCCCGCTGATCTCGCCCTCCATCAGGTACGTCCCGATGAGCAGCAGGGTGGAGCCGTCCAGCCGGTCGCCCCAGGCGCGCACGCCCAGGTCCATGGAGCCGTTCAGGGACCGGCCGTCGGGGTGGGCGCACCGCCCTTCGGGCAGGATCAGCGCCTGCGGGGCCGTGGCGGGGTCGTCGGCGCAGAGGTAGGCGCCGGGACCGCGGGCGATGGCGAGGTCGCCCGCCGTGAGCCGGACCGGCTCGCCCTCGTCGGGCACGACCCAGCCCTCGCCGCGCACCATGAGCATCACCGTCAGTGGAGCGCGGTCCTCGACCCGTACCGCCCACGGCGGGTCGAAACACGCGCGGATCATGAGGGCGCCCCGCGCGCGCGGACCTTCCAGCAGGCCCGCGAGGGGGTCACCCCGCGTGAGCCCGTTCGAGCGTGGGGCAGCGTCCATGCGGCCAGCGTAGACGCGCGCTTATGGGAATGAGCCGTTCGGCGATGGGCCTTCGCGGCGCACGGCCGTTGACTGGCGTCATGACACAGAACACGGCACGGAACATGACGAGCGGAACGACTGACCCGACGGACCCGACGGACCCGACGGACCCGACGGACCCGACGAGCGGAACGACGGACACGGCGGCGGACACGACGGCGGACGCGGGGCGAGCACGGCGGGGACGACGGTGGTGGTGACCGGCGCGACCGGCCGTACGGGCGGCCGCGTGGCGTCGGCCGCGCGGGCGGCGGGGCTCACCGTGCGGGCGGCCTCGCGGGCGACCGGCTTCGACTGGCGGGACCGGTCGACGTGGGCGGGGACGCTGCGCGGCGCGACGGCCGCCTACCTGGCGTTCCCGACGGACGTCGGAGCCCCGGAGGCGGCCCCGGCGATCGGGGACATCGCGCGGGAAGCCGTCTCCCTGGGCGTGCGGCGACTGGTGCTGCTGTCCGCGCGGGGCGAGGAGCGGGCCGGGCCGGCCGAGGACGCGCTGCGGGACTCGGGCGCCGACTGGACGATCGTGCGGGCCGCGTGGTTCGCGCAGAACTTCGGCGAGGGCCCGCTGGCGGAGGAGCTGCGTCTGTGCGGCGGGCTGCTGTTCCCGGCCGCCGAGGGGCTGCGGGAGCCCTTCGTCGACGTACGGGACGTCGCGGACGTGGTGGTGGCCGCGCTGACCTCGGGGGACCGGTACGCGCGGCGGGAGATCGACGTGACCGGGCCGCGGCTGGTCGCGTGGGGCGAGGCGGTCGCGGAGGTCGCCGCGGTGACCGGGCGGGACCTGTCGTACCGGACCGTGCCGGCGCGGGAGTACCGGGAGCACCTGGTCGGGTTCGGGGTGCCGGGCGAGGAGGCCGACTTCCTGGTCGAGCTGTTCGGGGAACTGCTCGACGGGCGCAACGCGCGGCTCACGGACGGGGTGCGCCGGGTGCTGGGCCGCGAGCCGCGCGACTTCACCGCATACGCGAAGGAGGCCGCGGCGGCCGGCACCTGGAGGTGACGCCACGGTCACCGGGGGCGCGCCCGCGCCGCCGTCCGCGGTCGCCGCGGATCCCGCGGGGGCCGGCCGAGGCCGCCGGGGGCACGCACCGGCGGCCTCCGCGCCGACGTCACCCCTCGGGGGGCGGGCACTCCTGCCCGCCCCCGTTCACTTTCGGCGCGGTCTTCACGTGGGTGCGCAGCCGGCCCGTGACGTCCTCCGGGGCAGGAACCGCGACCACCGTTCGGGGAACTCCGAGGGCATGTCGGGATCGTCGGGGTCCTCGTGGGTGCGGGCGGCGGCCACCCGGGCGACGTACTCGGCGGCCTCCTCCTGCCGCAGCCGCTCGTTGGCGTCACGGGCGGCGGCCGTCGCGGCGGCCGGCCAGACGCGGTCGATGGCGGCGTTCATGGCGGCGCCGACGAGCACGGCGAACGCGGACACGCCGATCCACAGCAGGACGGCGACGGCGGCGGCGAGGGAGCCGTAGATGGTGGCGCCCTCGATCGTGCTCTGCAGGTAGATGCGGAGCAGGAAGCTGCCGAGCACCCACATGGCGAGGGCGACGAGCGCGCCGGGCACGTCCTCGATCCACGGGGAGCGCACCGGGACGGACACGTGGTAGAGCGTGGTCAGGAAGGCGATCGACAGCAGGATCACGACGGGCCAGTAGAGGACCTGGACGACCGTCGTCGACCACGGCACGATCCGTACGACGGCGTCGGGTCCGGCGACCAGCAGGGGCAGCGCGATCGAGCCGATCAGCAGCGCGGCGACGAACAGCAGGAACGCCACCAGCCGGGTCTTGACGATGCCGCGCACGCCGTCGAGGCCGTACATGACGGTGATCGTGTCTATGAAGACGTTCACCGCGCGCGAGCCGGACCACAGGGCGAACAGGAAGCCTATGGAGATGACGTCGGGGCGGCCGCCCTTCATCACGTCGTCGAGGATCGGCTGGGCGATCTGCGCGACGCCCTTCTCGGACAGGACGGTGCGCGAGGCGTCGAGGAGGTTGGACTCCAGGCTGCTGATGGTGTCGGTGCCGGTCCAGTCGTCGACGTAACCGAGCAGGCCGATGAGGCTGAGCAGCAGCGGCGGCACGGACAGCAGCGTGAAGAAGGCGGCCTCGGCGGCGAGGCCGAGGATGCGGTACTCGATGCAGGAGTCGACGGTGTCCTTGACCAGCAGCCAGGCGGTCCTCCGTTTGGAGACGTTGCGGTAGAGGGCACGCGCCCGATGGAGACGCCCGCCGGGTGTCTCGGGTTGCTCGGGTGACTGACTTGCTGGCTGCACGCCTTAAAGGTATCCGCCGCGCGGGGCCGCACTCACCTCCGGTGGGGGCCGACGGCACGTGCCGGGCGGCGCGCGCCGGGCTCCCGCGGCCATGACCGCCGTACCCGGGGGTACCTTCGCCGTATGGCAGGCAGTACGCACACCGTGACCAACCAGCCCCCTCCCCTCCTCGGGCACGACGTCTACGGCACCGACCGGGCCCTGGTGTCCGCGGTGGAGCGGCACCTCGATCCGGAGCTGCTCGACGAGGCGCGCGGCGAGCTGTCGGCGCTGGGCCGGGCCGCCGGGTCGGCCCAGCTCCAGGAGTGGGCGGTGCAGGCGAACGAGCATCCGCCCGAGCTGCGCACGCACGACCGCTACGGGCACCGCGTCGACGAGGTCGTCTTCCATCCCGCGTGGCACCGGCTGCTGGGCAAGGGGGTCGGCGCGGGACTGACCGCGGCCTGGACGCGTCCGGGCGGACACGTGCGGCGGGCGGCGGGCTTCCTGGTGTGGACCCAGGTGGAGGCCGGGAACGGCTGTCCGCTGTCCATGACGCACGCGGCCGTGCCCGCGCTGCGCACCGACCCGGAGCTGGCGGCCGAGTGGGTGCCGCGGCTGACCTCCACGGTCTACGAACGGGAGCTGCGGCCCGCCCGGCACAAGGCGGGGGCCCTGTTCGGGATGGGGATGACGGAGAAGCAGGGCGGCAGCGACGTCCGGGCGAACACGACGTCCGCGCGGCCGCTGGCCGAGGCCGGGACGTACGTGCTGACGGGGCACAAGTGGTTCTGTTCGGCGCCGATGTCGGACGGCTTCCTGGTGCTGGCCCAGGCCGCGGAGGGGCTGACCTGCTTCCTGGTGCCGCGGGTGCTGGAGGACGGCACGCGCAACCCGTTCCTGATCCAGCGCCTCAAGGACAAACTGGGCAACCGGTCGAACGCCTCCGCCGAGGTGGAGTTCGACGGGACGTGGGCCCGCCGGGTCGGTGAGGAGGGGCGCGGGGTGCGCACCATCATCGACATGGTGGCGGCGACCCGGCTCGACTGCGTGCTGGGGTCGGCGGGGCTGATGCGGGCGGCCGTCGCGCAGGCCGTGCACCACGGCACGTACCGGGAGGCCTTCGGCGGGAAACTCGTCGACAAGCCGCTGATGCGCAACGTGCTGGCCGATCTGGCGCTGGAGTCGGAGGCGGCGACGGTCCTGGGCCTGCGGCTCGCGGCGGCCTGCGACGACGGCGGCGAGCAGGAGCGGGCGCTGCTGCGGATCGCGGTGCCGGCCGCCAAGTACTGGGTGACCAAGCGCTGCACGCCGGTGACGGTGGAGGCCGCGGAGTGCCTGGGCGGCAACGGGTACGTGGAGGAGTCGGGGATGCCCCGGCTGGTGCGCGAGTCGCCGCTGAACTCGGTCTGGGAGGGCGCGGGGAACGTCCAGGCGCTGGACGTGCTGCGGGCGCTGCGGCGCGAGCCGCAGGCGCTGAACGCGTTCCTCCAGGAGGTGGGACGGGCGCGCGGGGCGGATCACCGGCTGGACGCGGCGATCAAGGACCTGCTGACCGAACTGGCCGATCTGGACGGGGCGGAGGCGCGGGCCCGGCGGATCGCGGAGCGGTTCGCGCTGGTGCTGCAGGGGTCGCTGCTCGTGCGGTTCGCGCCGCCGGAGGTGGCCGACGCGTTCTGCGCCGCGCGGCTGGCCGGTGACGGCGGCGCCGCCTTCGGGACGCTGCCCCACACGCTGGATCTGCGGGCGATCGTGGAGCGGGCCCGGCCCGTGCTCTGACCGGCCCGTGCTTCTGACCGGGGCGGGCTCTGACCGGGGCGGGCGGGAGCGGGAGCCGACGGGAGGGGGATCGCCCCGGAGAACGGCTGCCGGCCCGCGCCCGCCGTCCACGGGGCCGCCACCGGCGTTCCGTCCCGTGACCGGCCCGCGTCACAGCAGTTTCCGTACGGATACGCGGTCTTCGCCCCCCGCGGACGCCGGCTGCCGTAGCATCCCCCTACGGGTCACCTCACCTGCTCCTCGGGCAACGCAAGGATCGTCGGGCGCAGTTGGCACGCCTCGGGAGGACGAATGAAGCAGCGCGGCCGACATCGCCGGCGCAGGCGGGGCAGGGTGCTGCGTGGTTTCCTGGCGGGAACCGCCCTCGCGCTCACCGCGGCCGCCACCATGATCAGCGCCTCCCAGGCCACGGTCTCCGACGGCCCCGGCGCGCTCGAACCGCTCACGTCGTCCGCCGACACGGCCGCGTTGCGGCTGACGGAGGAGACGGTGCCGTCGGCCTCCCTGGACCGGCTCGCCGCGGAGATGGGCCCGTCGATCGGCGTCGGCGAGGCACTGAGCGGCGCCGCCCGTTCGCTGCGCGGCGCGGCCGGCTGCACCGAGGGCGAGCGCGACGCCCTGCCCGTCACCCCGACGGCCACCCGCGCGTACTGCTGGAACACCGACGACACCGCCGGCTGGGAGCCGGGCGCCGTCACCACCTCCGGCGACGCGGACGAGGACGGCCGCTGGGGCACGCACCGGGTGATCGTCTCCGGCTGGTCGCGCGACTCCGGCCCGGTCGCCGACCGCGGTCTGGCGCGGGTCGCGTTCGTGGACGCGGACGACCCGGCCCGACTCTCCTACACCTGGGCGCTGCTGGCCGTCCCCGTGGACGGGGGACGCGACTACCGGGGCCTGGTCTCCCGGGTCTCCGGCATGGTCTGGTACCAGGACAAGCTGCTGGTGACCGCCGGCGACGGGGACCGGGCCGCGCTGTACGTGTACGACGTCGACCGCATCCACCGGGCCACGGCCTCCGGTTCGGCGGTCGGCCGGGTGCCCGGCGGCTGGTCGGCGCACGGCGCCCCGTACGTCCTGCCGGCCGTGGCCTCCTACCGGCTGGGCGGCGGCTCCGGCGCCCCGCGCCCCGCCACCGTCTCCCTGGACCGCAGCACCGCTCCGGACACCCTCGTGGCCGGGGAGTGGACCCTCGACGACGGCGACCGGGGCGCCCGGCTGTGGCGGTACGCCTTCGACACCGCGCCCGGCCGGGCCGGTCTCCTCGCCGCCGGCCCGGCGGGTCGGGTCGGCGTGACGCAGGCCTACCGGACCGAGGCGAGCGGGGTGCGCGGCGTGCTGTCGTACGAGGACGGCTGGTACGTGAGCCGGAGCGGCGCCGAGGACGGGCGCGGGACGCTGTGGCGGCAGGACGCGGACGGCGCGCGGGCCGCGCACTGCGGCGCCGACGACAGCCGGGACTGCTGGAGCCCGCGGACCGAGTCCCTGTCGTACTGGGCCCAGACCGGCGAGGTGTGGTCGCAGTCCGGCCGGATGCTGTTCGCGCTGCCGCTGGCCTCGATCGACAGATCCGCGGAGTAGATGATTCCCTGGCGGGCATGACCGACATCCCCGTGACCACCTGGTCCCTGGAGCAGACCTCGCCGGGCGACCTCCAGCCGGCCGCCGCGCCCGAGGGCGACGTGCGGATCGTGCGCGCCGCGGTGCCCTCGCCCGAGTTCAGCCGTTTCCTGTACGCCTCCGTCGGCGGGGACATCCGCTGGATCGACCGGCTGGGCTGGACGTACGCGCGGTGGCAGGAGCACCTGGACCGGCCGGGCGTGGAGACCTGGGTGGCGTACGACCGGGGGACGCCCGCGGGGTACGTGGAGCTGGAGGCGCAGGACGACGGGGCCGTCGAGATCGTCTACTTCGGGTTGGTCCCGGCCTTCCGCGGGCGGCGGATCGGCGGCCACCTGCTGTCGTACGGCGTCGCGCGCGCCTGGGACCTGGCGGACCGCTGGCCGGGGCTGTCGCGGACGAAGCGGGTGTGGCTGCACACGTGCAGCCTGGACGGCGAGCACGCGATGGACAACTACCGGCGCCGCGGGTTCAGGCTGTTCGACACCTCGGTCGAGGAGCAGCCCGAGGTGGCCACTCCGGGCCCCTGGCCGGGCGCATACCCCGTCTGACCTGCGTCGACAAGACGTCACGCGACGCATGTGACCGACGCCACCCTGGTTCCACATGGCGAGACCAGGGTGTCCACATGACGGACGAAGCTGGACTGTGTCCAGATCGCCGTGACACGCTTTCGTCATGTCCGGAACTGGAATTGCCTTGGTGAGTCGGCGGCACGTCGATCTCGGCCGCATGTCCAGCGCCATCTGTCCGGTGAGCTGACGAGCCGAAGCTCCCGCCGACAGCCCTCTTCTCCACCCTCCCTCCGCGCAACGACGTGCACGTGTGCCTCCGTGCGCTCCCTGCCGCGCAGGTCAGGGCCGCCCGCCCGGCACCCGACCACCGTTCCGCACGGACGGCGCCACGCGCCGGCCCCCTCCCGTCACTGTCCCGAAGGACGTATTCACGATGGCCGCCACCCCGACAACCCTGCCGCCTCAGCGCCCCGCCGCAAGGTGAGCCGTCACCGCGGCGAGGGTCAGTGGGCCGCGGGACACTTCACCCCGCTCAACGGCAACGAGCAGTTCAAGAAGGACGACGACGGTCTCAATGTGCGGACACGCATTGAGACGGTCTACTCCAAGCGGGGCTTCGACTCGATCGACCCCAACGACCTGCGCGGACGGATGCGCTGGTGGGGGCTCTACACCCAGCGCAAGCCCGGGATCGACGGCGGCAAGACCGCGGTCCTGGCGCCGGAGGAACTGGACGACGAGTTCTTCATGCTGCGGGTCCGCATCGACGGCGGCCGGCTCACGACCCGTCAGCTGCGCGTGATCGGCGAGATCTCGCAGGAGTTCGCGCGCGGCACCGCGGACATCACCGACCGGCAGAACGTGCAGTACCACTGGATCCGCATCGAGGACGTGCCGGAGATCTGGAACCGCCTGGAGGCGGTCGGCCTGTCCACCACCGAGGCCTGCGGTGACACGCCCCGCACCATCCTCGGCTCGCCCGTCGCCGGCATCGCCGAGGACGAGATCATCGACGGCACCCCCGCCATCGAGGAGATGCACCGCCGGATCGTCGGCAACCCGGCCTTCTCGAACCTGCCCCGCAAGTTCAAGACCGCGGTCTCCGGTTCGCCGCTGCTGGACGTGGCGCACGAGATCAACGACGTCGCCTTCGTCGGCGTCGAACACCCCGAGCACGGCCCCGGTTTCGACGTGTGGGTCGGCGGCGGCCTGTCCACCAACCCCAAGCTGGGGGTGCGGCTCGGCGCCTGGGTGCCGCTGGACGAGGTCGCGGACGTGCACGAGGGCGTCATCTCCATCTTCCGCGACTACGGCTACCGGCGGCTGCGCAACCGCGCCCGGCTGAAGTTCCTGGTCGCCGACTGGGGCCCGGAGAAGTTCCGCCGGGTCCTGGAGGACGAGTACCTGCGGCGCGGGCTCGTCGACGGCCCCGCCCCCGCCGAGCCCGTCGGGCGCTGGCGCGACCACGTCGGCGTGCACCGCCAGAAGGACGGCCGTTTCTACGTCGGTTTCGCCCCGCGCGTCGGCCGCGTGGACGGTGCCACCCTGACGAAGATCGCGGAGCTGGCCGAGGCGCACGGCTCGGGCCGGGTCCGGACCACCGCCGAACAGAAGATGATCATCCTCGACGTCGAGGAGGCTCGGGTCACGTCGCTGGTCGAGGCCCTCGGAGCGCTGGACCTGACCGCCGAGCCCTCCCCGTTCCGGCGCGGCACGATGGCCTGCACCGGCATCGAGTACTGCAAGCTCGCCATCGTCGAGACCAAGCAGCGCGGCTCCGCCCTGATCGACGAACTCGAGCGCCGCCTCCCGGAGTTCGACGAACCGATCACCATCAACCTCAACGGCTGCCCGAACGCCTGCGCCCGCATCCAGGTGGCGGACATCGGCCTCAAGGGCCAGCTGGTCCTCGACGACGCGGGTGAGCAGGTCGAGGGCTACCAGGTGCACCTGGGCGGAGCACTCGGCCTCGAGGCCGGTTTCGGCCGCAAGGTCCGTGGCCTGAAGGTCACTTCGGACGAACTGCCCGACTACGTCGAGCGGGTGCTCAAGCGGTTCCAGGCGGAGCGCGAGGACGGCGAGCGGTTCGCCGCGTGGGCCGCGCGGGCCGACGAGGAGGCCCTGTCGTGAGCGAGCGCGCCGCCCCTTCCACTGCCCCTACTGCGGCGACGAGGACCTGCGGCCGAGCGAGGAGGGCCACGGCGCCTGGGAGTGCGCCGCGTGCAACCGCGCGTTCCAGTTGAAATTCCTCGGGCTGCTCGCCCGGGGAGTCCGGCGCATCGACGACGGAGGGGAGGCGATATGACGTCGGCTCAGGAACACCGCACCGCCGAGGAGTTGAAGTCGCTCGCCGAGCAGGCGGGCCGCGACCTGGAGGACGCCTCCGCGCTGGAGATCCTCCAGTGGGCCGTGGACACCTTCGGCGAGGAGTTCTGCGTGACCTCGTCCATGGAGGACGCGGTGGTGGCCCATCTGGCCTCCCGCGTGCGCAGGGGCGTGGACGTGGTCTTCCTCGACACCGGCTACCACTTCCCCGAGACCATCGGCACCCGGGACGCGGTCGAGGCCGTGATGGACGTCAACGTCCTCACCCTCACCCCGCGGCAGACGGTCGCCGAGCAGGACGCCGAGTACGGGCCGAAGCTGCACGACCGCGACCCCGACCTGTGCTGCGCGCTCCGCAAGGTGCGGCCCCTGGAGGAAGGCCTGAAAAGCTACCGGGCCTGGGCGACCGGGCTGCGCCGCGACGAGTCCGCGACCCGGGCGAACACGCCGGTCGTCGGCTGGGACGAGAAGCGGCAGAAGGTCAAGGTCTCCCCGATCGCCCGCTGGACCCAGGACGACGTGGACGCCTACGTCGCCGAGCACGGCGTACTGACCAACCCCCTGCTGACGGACGGCTACACCTCCGTCGGCTGCGCCCCCTGCACCCGCCGGGTCCTGGAGGGCGAGGACGCGCGCGCCGGCCGCTGGGCGGGCCGCGCGAAGACCGAGTGCGGGCTGCACGGATGACGGGCGCCGAGACGATCCGCACGACTCCCACAGCTCCTGTCGCCACGGTGGCGGCGGAAGCGACCACTGCGACCCAGGAGAACCACGTGACGACCGGAGCCACCGTCTGGCTCACGGGTCTGCCGAGCGCCGGCAAGACCACCATCGCGTACGAGCTGGCCGCCCGGCTGCGCGAGGAGGGCCACCGCGTCGAGGTGCTCGACGGCGACGAGATCCGCGAGTTCATCTCCGCGGGCCTCGGCTTCAGCCGCGAGGACCGGCACACCAACGTGCAGCGCATCGGTTTCCTCGCCGAACTGCTCGCCCGCAACGGTGTGAAGGCGCTCGTGCCGGTGATCGCGCCGTACGCCGACAGCCGCGAGGCCGTTCGCAAGCGCCACGAGGAGGGCACGACGGCGTACCTGGAGGTGCACGTGGCGACCCCGGTCGAGGTGTGCAGCGAGCGGGACGTGAAGGGCCTGTACGCCAAGCAGGCGGCGGGCGAACTGAGCGGCCTCACCGGGGTGGACGACCCCTATGAGGTCCCCGAACGGCCCGATCTGCGGATCGAGTCCCAGAACCAGACCGTCAAGGAGTCCGCGGCGTCGGTGTACGCCCTGCTCAGCGAGAGGGGACTGGTGTGACGACCGTCGCACGGACCGAGGAGGGCACGGACTCCCCGTACGCCCTCAGCCACCTGGACTCCCTGGAGTCGGAGGCGGTGCACATCTTCCGCGAGGTGGCGGGCGAGTTCGAGAACCCGGTGATCCTGTTCTCCGGCGGCAAGGACTCCATCGTCATGCTGCACCTGGCGCTGAAGGCGTTCACGCCGGCGCCGGTGCCGTTCTCGCTGCTGCACGTGGACACCGGGCACAACTTCCCCGAGGTCCTCGACTACCGCGACCGCGCGGTCGCCCGGCACGGGCTGCGCCTGCACGTCGCCTCCGTGCAGGACTACATCGACCGCGGCGTCCTCAAGGAGCGCCCGGACGGCACCCGCAACCCGCTGCAGACGCTGCCGCTGACGGAGAAGATCCAGGCCGAGCGGTTCGACGCAGTCTTCGGCGGCGGACGGCGCGACGAGGAGAAGGCCCGCGCCAAGGAGCGCGTGTTCTCCCTGCGGGACGAGTTCTCCCAGTGGGACCCGCGCCGCCAGCGCCCCGAGCTGTGGAACCTGTACAACGGCCGGCACGCCCCCGGTGAACACGTCCGCGTCTTCCCGCTGTCCAACTGGACCGAGCTGGACGTGTGGCAGTACATCGCCCGCGAGGGCATCGAACTGCCCGGGATCTACTTCGCCCACGAGCGCGAGGTGTTCCAGCGGGCCGGGATGTGGCTGACGGCCGGCGACTGGGGCGGCCCGAAGGAGAACGAGACGGTCGAGAAGCGCCTCGTGCGCTACCGCACCGTCGGCGACATGTCCTGCACCGGCGCCGTCGACTCCGAGGCACTGACGCTGGAGCAGGTCATCGCCGAGATCGCCGCCTCCCGGCTCACCGAACGCGGCGCCACCCGTGCCGACGACAAGATGTCCGAGGCCGCGATGGAAGACCGCAAGCGCGAGGGGTACTTCTAAGCATGAGCACGATCACGACCGAGGAGCTCTCGGCCACCACCCTGCTGCGGTTCGCCACCGCCGGCTCCGTCGACGACGGCAAGTCCACCCTCGTGGGACGGCTCCTGCACGACTCCAAGTCGGTGCTCACCGACCAGTTGGAGGCCGTGGAGCGCGCGTCGGCGAGCCGCGGCCAGGACGGCCCCGACCTCGCGCTGCTCACCGACGGCCTGCGCGCCGAACGCGAGCAGGGCATCACCATCGACGTGGCCTACCGCTACTTCGCCACCCCCCGGCGCCGGTTCATCCTCGCCGACACCCCCGGCCACGTGCAGTACACCCGCAACATGGTGACGGGTGCCTCCACGGCCGAGCTGACGGTGGTCCTCGTCGACGCCCGCAACGGCGTCGTCGAACAGACCCGCCGCCACGCCGCGATCGCCGCCCTGCTGCGCGTCCCGCACGTGGTCCTCGCCGTCAACAAGATGGACCTCGTCGGCTACGCGGAGTCCGTCTTCGCGGCGATCGCCGAGGAGTTCACCGCCTACGCGGGCGAGCTGGGCGTTCCCGAGGTCACCGCCATCCCGATCTCGGCGCTCGCCGGGGACAACGTGGTGGAGCCGTCGGCGAACATGGACTGGTACGCCGGGCCGACCTTCCTGGAGCACCTGGAGACGGTTCCGGTCAGTCACGACCTGGCGCACTGCCACGCGCGGCTGCCCGTGCAGTACGTGATCCGGCCGCAGACGGCCGAGCACCGCGACTACCGCGGCTACGCGGGCCAGATCGCCGCCGGCACGTTCCGGGTGGGCGAGCAGGTCACGGTGCTGCCGTCCGGCCGCTCCACGCGGATCGCGGGCATCGACCTGCTCGGCACGCCGGTCGACGTGGCCTGGACGACGCAGTCGGTGACCGTCCTGCTGGAGGACGACATCGACGTCTCGCGCGGCGACCTGATCGTGCCCGGCAAGGACGCCCCGCCGACCACGCAGGACGTCGAGGCGACCGTCTGCCACGTCGCCGACGCGCCGCTGACCGTCGGCCACCGGGTCCTGCTCAAGCACGGCACCCGCACCGTCAAGGCGATCGTCAAGGACATCCCCTCCCGTCTCACGCTCGACGACCTGTCCCTGCACCCGCACCCGGGACAGCTCGTCGCCAACGACATCGGCCGGGTGAAGATCCGCACCGCGGAGCCGCTGCCGGTGGACTCCTACGCCGACTCCCGGCGCACCGGCTCGTTCATCCTGATCGACCCGAGCGACGGCACCACGCTCACCGCGGGCATGGTCGGCGAGTCGTTCGCCTCCCCCGAGCCGGTCAAGGACCCGGCCGGGGACGACGGGTGGGACTTCTGACGTGAACTCCACCGACTACTACTCCACGTTCGCGAAGGAGGGCGGCCGCGTCGGCAGCGGCGCCGTCGGCAGCGGGCAGGGCGGGGTGGCGCGATGTGCGCGCTGACGTACGCGCACTGCCTGCGCGCCCGTACCCCCCACCGCCGTAGACGAAAACCTGCCGACCTCCCGGCCACGACCTGAGAGACCGTGACCGCCGGGCCGACGAGAGGAAGACCTCCCGTGCCTGCCAACCTCCCCCTTTCCCGGCTCCGTCCGGGCGGGGGCAGCCCCCGTCGCCCGCTGCGCCGCGGCCTCGCCGTCCTGGCCGCGCTTCCCCTTCTGACCCTCGCCGCCTGCGGTTACGGCTCTCAGGCCGAGGACGAGCCGGCCGGGCAGAAGGTCGCCGCCGGGGCGGAGAAGATCGACGGCCTCGACTCCGTCAGGATCGGCTACTTCGGCAACCTGACCCACGGGACCGCCCTCGTCGGCGTGAACAAGGGGTACTTCCAGAAGGCGCTCGGCGCCACCGAGGCGTCGTACCAGGTCTTCAACGCCGGCCCGTCCGAGATCGAGGCGCTCAACTCCGGCTCGATCGATATCGGCTGGATCGGTCCCTCCCCGGCGATCAACGGCTACACCAAGTCCGCCGGCAAGAACCTGCGCATCGTGGGCGGTTCGGCGTCCGGCGGGGTGAAACTGGTGGTGAACCCGGCCGAGATCAAGTCCATCGCGGACGTCAAGGGCAAGAGGATCGCCACGCCGCAGCTCGGCAACACGCAGGACGTGGCGCTGCTGAACTGGATCTCCGAGCAGGGCTGGAAGGTCGACGCGGAGAGCGGCAAGGGCGACGTGTCGGTCGTCCGCACCGACAACAAGGTCACCCCGGACGCCTACGCATCCGGTTCCATCGACGGCGCCTGGGTGCCCGAGCCGACCGCGTCGAAGCTGGTGGCCGAGGGCGCGAAGGTGCTGCTGGACGAGTCCGACCTGTGGCCCGACAAGAAGTTCGTGATCACGAACATCATCGTGTCGCAGAAGTTCCTCGAGGAGCACCCGAAGGCCGTCGCGGCGGTCCTGAAGGCGTCGGTCGACGTCAACGCGTACATCAACGCCCACCCCGACGAGGCGAAGGCGGCGGCGAACGCGCAGCTGAAGGCGGACTCCGGCAAGGCCCTGCCCGCGGAGGTGCTGGACCCGGCGTGGAAGTCCATCCGGTTCACCGACGACCCGCTGGCGGCCACGCTGAACAGCGAGGCCCGGCACGCGGTCGAGGCCGGCCTGCTGGAGGACCCGCTGCTGAAGGGCATCTACGACCTCGCGCCCCTGAACGAGGTCCTTCGGGCCGCGGGTGAGCCCACCGTCGACGACGCCGGCCTCGGCGTCGAGTAACCACGCAACCACGAGAGTTCCCAGGAGGTGACGACCATGGCAACCACCCTCGCCAAGGCCGCCGACGGCACCCAGTCGGTGGACCACGCCGCCCGCATCGAGCACGTCTCGAAGTCCTTCGCCGGGCCCGCCGGGCCGCAGCTCGTCCTGGACGACATCAGTCTCGATGTCGCGCCGGGCGAGTTCGTCACCCTCCTGGGGGCCTCGGGCTGCGGCAAGTCGACGCTGCTGAACCTGGTGGCGGGGCTCGACGCCCCGAGCGCCGGCGAGATCAGCACCGACGGGCGGCCGGCCCTGATGTTCCAGGAGCACGCCCTGTTCCCGTGGCTCACCGCGGGCAAGAACATCGAACTCGCCCTGAAACTGGGGGGAGTTCCCAAGAACGACCGGCGCGACCGCGCCGAGGAACTGCTCGAACTGGTCCGGCTGAAGGGCTCGTACGGCAAGCGGGTGCACGAGCTGTCCGGCGGTATGCGCCAGCGGGTGGCGCTGGCGCGGGCACTCGCCCAGGACGCGCGGCTGCTGCTGATGGACGAGCCGTTCGCGGCGCTCGACGCGATCACGCGGGACGTGCTGCACGACGAACTCACCCGGATCTGGGCGGAGACGGGCCTTTCGGTGCTGTTCGTCACGCACAACGTGCGCGAGGCGGTACGGCTCGCGCAGCGCGTCGTGCTGCTGTCCTCCCGGCCGGGCCGGGTGGCGCGCGAGTGGACGGTCGGCATTCCGCAGCCGCGCCGCATCGAGGACGCTCCCGTCGCCGAGCTGTCCCTGGAGATCACCGAAGTCCTGCGTGGGGAGATCCGCCGTCATGGCCAGCACTGAGACCAGCGACCCGACGGCGAAGGCCCCGGTCCGCGACAACGGCATCGCGGGAGTGGAGGCGGGCCTCGATGCCCTCGAGACCCCGGCGACCGCCGGTACGTCCTTCCGGCAGACCTTCGTCAACAAGATCCTGCCGCCGATCGTCGCGATCGCGGTGGTCCTGGTGGTCTGGCAGGCGCTGATCACCTTCAGGATCGTCGACGACCCGGCGAAGCTGCCGTCCCCGTCCGACGTGGGCGCCGAGTTCCAGGACGCGTGGCTGGAGGGCAAGCTCCTCGGCTACATCTGGACCAGCGTCTCGCGCGGTCTGCTGGGCTTCCTGCTGGCGCTCGCCATCGGCACCCCGCTGGGTCTGCTGGTGGCGCGGGTGAGGTTCGTGCGCGCCGCGATCGGCCCGGTCCTGTCCGGTCTGCAGTCGCTGCCGTCAGTGGCGTGGGTGCCGCCCGCGGTGATCTGGCTGGGCCTGAACAACTCCATGATGTACGCGGTGATCCTGCTCGGCGCCGTCCCCTCCATCGCCAACGGCCTGGTCTCCGGCATCGACCAGGTGCCGCCGCTGTTCCTGCGGGCGGGCCGCACCATGGGCGCGACCGGCCTCAGGGGCGCCTGGCACATCGTGCTGCCGGCCTCGCTGCCCGGCTACCTGAGCGGGCTGAAGCAGGGCTGGGCCTTCTCCTGGCGGTCGCTGATGGCGGCGGAGATCATCGCCTCCTCCCCCGACCTGGGCATCGGCCTGGGCGCGCTGCTGGAGAACGGCCGCAACGCCAGCTCCATGGCGATGGTGTTCGAGGCGATCGTGCTGATCCTGTTCGTCGGCATCGCCATCGACCTGCTGATCTTCAGTCCGCTGGAGCGGCGGGTGCTGCGCGGGCGCGGACTGCTGGTGAAGGGCTGACCCTCGTGCGCCGAGAACCGGTCCTCCTCGTCATCGCCCACGGCAGCCGCGACGCGCGGCACGCGGCGACCGTCCACGCCCTCGTGCGGCGGGTGCGGTCGCTGCGGCCCGGGCTGCGGGTGGAGACCGGCTTCCTGGACTTCAACGTCCCCTCCGTGCAGGGGGTGCTGGAGTCGCTGGCGGCGGAGGGCGTGCGCGACGTGGTGGCGCTCCCGCTGCTGCTGACGCGCGCGTTCCACGCCAAGGCGGACATCCCGGCCGTCCTGCGGGACGCGCCGCGCCGGCTGCGGATCCACCCGGCGGAGGTGCTCGGCCCCTCCCCGCTGCTGCTCTCCGCGCTGGAACGGCGCCTGTACGAGGCGGGGCTGACGCCCGCCGACAAGTCCTCGACCGGGGTCGTGCTGGCCTCGGCGGGGTCCACGGACCCGGAGGCGATCGCGGTGATCGCCGACATCGCGCGGGAGTGGTGGCACACCGGTTGGTGCGCCGTGCGACCCGCGTTCGCCTCCGCGTCCCTGCCGCGCACCGAGGACGCGGTGCGCGAACTGCGCGAGCTGGGCTGCGCCACGGTGGCGGTCGCCCCGTACGTCCTGGCCCCGGCTTCCTCCCCGACCGCATCGCCCGGGGCGCGGCGCGGGCGGACGTCCTGGCCGACGTGCTGGGCCCGGCCCCCGAGGTGGCCCGCGTCCTGCTGGAGCGGTACGACGCGGCCCGCGTGCCGGTGCCGGCGGCGGTCGGGGCCTGAGGGCCCGCCCGCGGGCGGGAACGGTCAGGGCGGTCGGGACGGTCACGCGAAGGACAGGCCGCCCGTCCGGGTCCGCTTCAGCTCGAAGAAGTCGGGTTCGGCCGCCAGCACGCCGAAGGCGTCGAAGAGTTCCACGGCCCGCTCCCCCGCGGGACGGCCCGCAGCACGGGCCCGAACCACACCGTCCCGTCCACGTGGATCGTCGGTGTGCCGACGTAGGCGCCGGAGTCCGGCTCGGCCCCGCCGCGTGGGTGCGGCGGACGGCGTCGTCGTACGAGGGGTCGTGGGCGGCCCCGGACAGGCCGGCGGGCAGGCCCAGTTCGGCGAGGGCGTCGGCGATCACGGCGTCGAAGTCCTTGACCCCGTGCACGTGGATGCGGGTGCCGAGCGCGGTGTAGAGGTCCCGCAGGATCGCGTCGCCGTGCTGCCGGGCCGCCGCGACGGCGACCCGGACCGGGCCGATCGAGCTGTCGACCAGCGCGCGGTACCAGTCCGGCAGTTCGTTGCCCTCGTTGTGCAGGTACAGGCTCATGACCCGGAACCGGAGGTCGAGCGGGCGCTGCCGTTCGACCTCCAGCAGCCAGCGGGAGGTGATCCAGGCGAACGGGCAGGCGGGGTCGAACCAGAGGTCGACGCGGGGGCGGGCAGGGGCGGGCGTGTGGGTCATGCCGGCGACGGTAGTCCGCCGGTGGGCCTTTGCCGTGGCCCAATCGGGAGCGTCTTCAGTGGTCCACCCGGGCGCCCTGCCGCGGGGTGACCGGGCTCAGGGCCGGATCATCTCGACCAGCTTGACCACGGTGTTCCAGTTGCGGGTGGTCGCGATCAGCCCCTTGGTCGTGCGGGGCCGGGAGAGCTCCTCGGCGAGCCGGGAGCGGCCGAGGCCCTCGGGGGCGTACAGGTACAGGGCGCGGTCGCCGAGGCGGAACTCCTCCGGAAGGAACGCGGCCGTGTCGATCCCCGCGAAGCGGTCGGCGTCGACGGCGGCGGAGAAGTACGTGACGTGGAGCTGTTTGGCCTCCAGGTCGGCGGCCGGGAAGGGACAGCCGTCGGCGATCGCCCTCAGGTACGCGTGGTCGCGCACGATCACGTCGACGGCGAAGCCGAACTCCTTCTCGACGGCCCGCGACAGCTCCCGTGCGAGGGCGTCCTCGTCGCCGTGCCCGGCGGAGAAGACGGCCTGGCCGCTCTGCAGGTACGTACGGACACCGACGTGGCCGAGGCCCTCCATCAACGTCCGCAGGTCCGCCATCGGGAGCTTCCTGTTGCCGCCCACGTTGATGCCGCGCAACAGGGCGGCGTACGTCGTCGTCATCCGGACAGAGTAGGCGGCCGTCGTGCCCCGTGGGGGTGGGCGCGACGGCCGCGGGGCCCGGTCCGGTCCGGCGGAACGGGCCGGTCGAAACTTTCGTCGATCGACGGGGGCCGGATCAACCGCTTCGCGTACCTGTGACTTGTTCAACAAGGTTGCGCAACCCCATAGGGGGATCGGCCCGGCGGACCGGACAGCGGGGCACGACCCTGATCGTCGTCCCCGAGGCCCGGCGATAGATGTAGGGGGTCGCCGTCCTCCCCAGCGGTGAGACGGCGGGGTCCGAGGGGAGGAGGCGGGCGGCCCGCACCTCGTCGACCAGCACGACGAGATGGCTTTACGCGCCCCCTACCTTCGAAGGGAGAGGTGGCGGCAGGGGGCTGCCACCGCACCTCGAGGGGAAAGCCCGTCATGGGGAACGGAGATTCACGGGTGCGGGGCATCGCCGCGCGGGCCGGCGGCTGGAGTGCCCGGCATCGCTGGACGGCCGTCGGGATCTGGGTGCTGTTCGTGTTCCTGGCCATGGCGCTGGGGTCGGCGGCCGGCCGGGTCGACGTCAAGGACAGCGACCAGCTCAAGGGCGAGACGCACACCGCCGCCAGGATCATCGAGGACGCCGGGATCGAGGAGCCCGCGAGCGAGACGGTCCTCGTCCAGTCCGAGGACGCGAAGCTGAAGGCGACGGACGCCGCGTTCCGCGAGGCCGTCGAGGCGGTCGTCACGGCCGTCGAGGGCACCGGCGAGGTCACCGAGGTCACCTCGCCGTACGACTCGCGGACGATCTCGAAGGACGGCCGCAGCGCGCTGGTGCAGTTCGACGTGCGCGGCGACTCCGACACCGCCGGCGAGCGGATCGAGCCGGTCCTGAAGGCCGTCGAGGGCGTGCAGGAGGACCACGGGGCACTGCGGATCGAGGAGATCGGCGGCGCCAGCATGATGAAGACGTTCGACGACGCGTTCGGCGACGACTTCCAGAAGGCCGAGTACTCCGCGGTGCCGGTGGCCCTCGGCATCCTGCTCATCGCGTTCGGCGCCCTGGTGGCCGCCCTGCTCCCGGTGCTGCTCGCGGTCACCGCGATCATGGCGACGATGGGCCTGATGGGCGTCGTCAGCCACGTCATGCCGATGAGCGACACCGCCAACTCCGTGATGCTGCTGGTCGGTCTGGCCGTCGGCGTCGACTACTGCCTGTTCTACCTGCGCCGCGAGCGCGAGGAGCGCGAGGCCGGCCGGGACGGGCAGACCGCGCTGCGGATCGCCGCCGCGACCAGTGGCCGGGCGATCATCGTCTCCGGCGTCACCGTGTGCGTGGCGATGGCGGGCATGCTGTTCACCGGGCTCGCCGAGTTCGAGGCGATGGGCCTGGCCTCGCTGATGGTGGTGGCCGTGGCCATGGTCGGCTCCGTGACCGTGCTGCCCGCGCTCCTGTCGCTGCTGGGCGAGCGGGTCGAGAAGGGCCGCATCCCCTTCCTGCGCCGCCGTGCCCGCGACCGCAAGGGCGGGGGCGAGAGCCGGTTCTGGTCGGCCGTCCTCAAGCGCGTCCTCGCCCGGCCCCTGGTCTCCGTGGTCGTCGCGGCCGGCGCGCTGCTGGCCGTCGCGGCCCCCGCGCTCGGCATGAAGACCCAGAACCTCACCCTGGACCAGGAGTTCGGCGACTCGCTGCCCATCGTGCAGACCTACAACCGGGTCAACGAGGCCTTCCCCGGCGGCTCCGACCCGGCCGAGGTGGTCGTCCACGCGAAGGACATCAACGCCCCGAGGTGAGGTCGGCCCTCTCCGACTTCCGCGAGCGGGCGATCAGTTCGGGCGCCTCCCGCGGCCCCGTCGAGATCAAGCTGCACGACGCGCAGAACATCGCCTTCGTGTACGTCCCGCTGGTCGGCGGTTCCGACCTGGACAAGGCGGGCGTGAGCCTGGACAAGCTGCGCGACGAGGTACGGCCCGCGACGCTCGGGAAGGTGGCCGGCCTCGATGCGCCGATCACCGGGCAGGTGGCCGGCTCCAAGGACTTCAACGACCAACTGGCCGGAGCCGTCGTCCCGGTGTTCGCGTTCGTCGTCGTCTTCGCCTTCGCGCTGATGCTGCTCTCGTTCCGCTCGCTGACGATCGCGATCACCTCGATCGTGCTCAACCTGCTGTCCGTGGGCGCCGCCTACGGCATCCTCGTGGGCGTCTTCCAGCACGGCTGGGGCGCGTCCCTGGTGGGCGCGGAGGGCGTCGGCGCCATCGTCACCTGGCTGCCGCTGTTCCTCTTCGTGATCCTGTTCGGCCTGTCGATGGATTACCACGTGTTCGTGGTCTCCCGGATCCGCGAGGCACGGCTGCGCGGCCGGACCACGCGGGACGCCATCACCCACGGTGTCGTCACCACGGCCGGGGTCGTGACCAGCGCCGCCGTCATCATGGTCGCCGTCTTCGCGATCTTCGGCACGCTGTCCATGCAGTCCATGAAGCAGATGGGTGTCGGCCTGGCCGCCGCGGTCCTGATCGACGCGACGATCATCCGGGGCGTGCTGCTCCCGGCGGTGATGGCTCTGCTCGGCGAGCGCAACTGGTACCTGCCGACGTGGCTGCACCGGCTGCCCGACCTGACCCACGACGAGTCGGCCGAAGCGGTCGGAGGCGCCGGGCCGACGACGAGGGACGACGAGGGCGAGCCGGTGCGGGTGTGACCCGCTGACCCGCTGACCCGCTGACCCGCCGTCCCGCACGCCTCCGGACGCCCGGAGCCCTGGATCCCCGGAACCAGGGCTCCGGAGCCCTCCCGGACCGAGGGCCCGTCGACCACCGGGGAGTCGACGGGCCCTCACCCCTGTCCACCGGGACGGGGGTGCCGACCGGGATGAGAGCGGGGGCCGGGGCAGGGGTGCCGACCGGGGCAGGAGCGGAGGTCGGGGCAGGGGTGCCGACCGGGGCAGGAGCGGAGGTCGGGGCAGGGGTGCCGACCGGGGCAGGAGCGGAGGTCGGGGCAGAGGTACCGACGGGGCAGGAGCGGGGGCCTGACCAGGAGCGGGGCCGGGCCAGGAGCGGGGGCCGGGCCAGGAGCGGGGGCCGGGGGCGGCTACCGGGCCGGCAGTTCGGCCTCGATGAGGTCGGCCGCCCGGCGGGTGCCGCCCTCCTCGGCCATGCCGGCCCGGATCGCCCTCAGGCGCCGGGCCACCTCGGGGTCGTCGACCAGGGCCGGCGCGGCGGCGCGCAGTGTCTCGGCGGTGGCCTCCTCGGCGGGGAGGTGGCGGGCGACCCCGAGCGACTGGAGCACGTCCGCGTTGCCGAACTGGTCGGCGGCCTGCGGTACGGCGATCATCGGCGTCGCCGTCGCCATCCCCTCCTGGCTGCCGCCGGCACCGGCGTGGGTGACGAACAGGTCGGCCTGCCGCAGCACGGCCAACTGCGGAACCCAGGAACGCACTTCGACGTTCGCGGGGACGTCGCCCAGCTCGGCGGGGTCGACGTGCCTGCCGATCTGGAGCACGAGGTGCCAGCCGGGCAGTCCGGCGAAGGCCTGGACGCAGGCGCGGTAGAAGTCGGGCCGCTTGGTGAAGGCGGAGCCCAGGGAGACGAGCACGACCTTCTCGGCGTCGGCCGGCCGGGTCCAGTCGCCCTCCGCGGTGCGGTCGCCCTGGCAGGCGCCGACGAAGGTGTACACGCTCTCGTCGACCCGGTCGGCGTTCGGCTGGAGCGCCTTCGGGATGAGCACCAGGGAGCGGGCGGGCCGGCCGGCGAAGTCGTCGGGGTGGGCGGTGATGCCGTTCTCCTCCAGCCAGGCGTGGAAGCGGGCGTAGTAGGCCCGGCCGCGCGCGGTCCTCTTCGGCTCGGCCCACATCGGTTCGGCGACCTCCTGTTCATAGCCCTCCCAGGCGACGAGGGCCGGTGAGAGGGAGATCGCGGGCACGCCCCAGCGGTGGGCGAGGACGCGGGCCGGGTAGGAGGCGATGTCGTGCAGGACGAGGTCGGGCTCGTCGCCCTCGTACGCCTCGGTCAGCTGGGGCAGCGCCTGGACGGCGTCGGCGAGGAAGGGCTCCACCTGGTCGAGGAGGGTGGAGCCCCAGGCCGACGGGTCCGCGTCGGGCGAGGGGAGGGTGGAGTGCCAGGACTTCACCTCGGCGCCGGTCGCGGCGACCTTGTCGGCGAGGGCGGGCGGGATGGCGTAGGTGACCCGGTGCCCGCGGGCGACGAGTTCGCGGATCACCTCCAGGCTGGGGTTCACATGGCCGTGGGCGGCGATGGAGAACATGGCGATGTGCGCGGGTGCGGTCATGTGAGCGACGGTATGCGAGACGAGACGTCTCGTGCAATGCAATAACGTGCGGCGCCGTCACCGACGGCGGACCGGCGCCGGATTCCCGTCGCCCTCCGGCCGATCGCGCCGCCGCAGTACCCCCGGAAGGCCGGGGCCACCTCCTTGCCCCTCCCCCACCCCGGGTGGCCGCGCCGGGCGGTACGGGCGGCGCGGGCGCGGACGATGGGGACACGGGGCGGCGAGGACGGTACGGACGCGGACGGTACCCGCGCGGGGCTCAGGCAGGCGGCGAGGACGGCGCAGGCACGGACAGTACGGACGCGGACGGTACCCGCGCGGCACAGGTGGGCGGCGAGGGCGGTGCCGGCGGCCCGGTGCCGGGCGCACCACGTGGGGCGGGCCCCACCCCGGCCCCGGCCCCGGCCACGCGGCGGGGCTGCGCCGTCGGGGCACCGCGCACCCGGTCCGACCTGTGCGAATGCGAGACTGGGCGGCGGACGGCCGGTTCCCGGTGCCGTCCCGGCGGGAGCAGACGGTCACGACAGGGAGGCGGACGATGGACGAGGCACGCGCGAGGGACGTACTGGCCGCGGCGGGGCTGCCGGCCGGCGGGGCGCGGCTGCTCGCCCTGGGCGAGAACGCGGTGTTCGCCGCCGGTGACCTGGTGGTGAAGGTCGGCCGGGACGCCGAACTGCTGGAGCGGGCCCGGCGCGAGCTGGACGTCGCGGCCTGGCTGGCGGACGCGGGCGTCCCGGCGGTGCGGGCGGCCGAGGCGAAGCCCCTGCTGGTCGAGGGGCACCCGGTGACGGTGTGGCACCGGCTGCCGGACCCGGTGCGGCCCGCCGAGCCCCGGGACCTGGCCGGACTCCTGCGTCTCGTGCACGTGCTGCCCTCCCCCTCCTTCACGCTGCCGCCGCGCGATCTGCTGGCCGGTGTGGAGCGCTGGCTGCGGCTGGCCGGCGACGCGGTCGACCCGGCGGACGCGGCGTACCTGCGCGAGCGGCGGGACGGCTTCGCGGCGGCCGCCGCCGCGCTCACGCCCCATCTGCCGCCCGGCCCGATCCACGGCGACGCGCTCCCCCGCAATGTCCACATCGGCCCCGAAGGGCCGGTCCTGGTCGACCTGGAGACCTTCTCCGCCGACCTGCGCGAGCACGACCTGGTCGTCCTGGCTCTCTCCCGCGACCGCTACGGCCTGCCCGCCGAGGCCTACGACTCCTTCACCGCCGCCTACGGCTGGGACGTGCGGGAGTGGGAGGGCTGCGCGGTGCTGCGGGGCGCCCGTGAGACGGCGAGCTGTGCCTGGGTGGCCCAGCACGCGCCGGCCAACCCCAAGGCGCTGGCCGAGTTCGGGCGCCGGGTGGCGTCGCTGCGCGACGGGGACGAGTCGGTGCGCTGGTATCCCTTCTGAGCCGCGCCCGGACGCCCCCGGTGAGCCCTGCCGGGCGGTGCCGGCCCGGCACCGCCCGGCGGCCGCCGGCCGGGCTCAGACGGTGCGGCTGTCCACCGGCTCCCGCACCGGCCAGACGCCGTCGACGACGGCGTCCGCGTCGCCCTTGCGGCGCAGGAAGTCCTGGAAGTCCGCCGCCCAGGCCGCGTACCACTCGATCTGGCGGCGGTGCAGCTCCGCCGGGTCGAGGGAGGCGACCTTGGGGTGGCGCTCGGCTATCGCGCGGGCCAGACGGGCCGCGGCGAGGGCGTCGGCGCGGGCGTCGTGCGCCGCGTCGAGGGTGACGCCGTACTCGGCGCAGACCGCTTCGAGGTTGCGCTTGCCGCGGCGGTAGCGGTCGGCCCAGCGGTCGATGGTGTACGGGTCGACGACCGGGGCGGGGTCGAGGCCGCCCAGGCGGTCGCGCAGGGAGGGCAGGCCGTGTCTGCGCAGTTCGGCGGAGAGCAGGGTCAGGTCGAAGGCCGCGTTGTAGGCGACGACGGGGACGCCGGTGCGCCAGTGGGAGGTGAGGACGCCGGCGATGGCGTCCGCGACCTCGCCGGCCGGACGGCCCTCGGAGTTCGCCCGTTCGTTGCTGATGCCGTGGACCGCCACCGCCTCCGCCGGGATCTCCACGCCCGGGTCGGCCAGCCATTCCCGGCCCCCGAGGACCTGGCCGTCCCTGACCTCGATCACGGCGCCCGTGACGATGCGCGCCTCGCGCGGGTCGGTCCCGGTCGTCTCCAGGTCGAAGCCGATGAGCAGCTCGCGGTGCCAGGCCATGGTGGCCCCCTTCTTGGTGGTGCTTCCCCCAGTGGTCTCCACCTTCGCATGCGCCACTGACAATCAGAGGAGCGCGTTCCGCTCGCCACCCGGCCGCTTCCGGCAAATACGGCAGATCACCCACCAGCGGTCAGGACACCGGCCGCGAGTCCACCCAGGCCAGCTCGAACTCCTCGCGGTAGGCCGCGAAAAGTCCGCCTTCGTCGACCTCGCCCGACTTGACCACCCGGTTGCCGTTGCGCAGCACCAGCACCGGCGCCTCCATGCCGCGCATGCGCCGCAGGTAGGACTGCACGACCGCGATCCCGTCGGTGCCGTCGCCGTCGACCAGGTAGGCGGTGAAGCGGGGCGTCTCGTCGTAGACCTGGATCTGGAAGGCGCCGGGGTCGCGCAGCCGGGAGCGGACCCGGCGCATGTGCAGGATGTTCATCTCCACGGACCGGCTCAGTTCGCCCCGCTTCATGCCGAGTTCGCGCTCGCGGCGCTTCACCGCGCTGGAGGCCGGGTTGAGGAACAGCAGCCGCACCCGGGCGCCCGCCTCGGCCAGCCGGACGAGGCGCCGGCCGGAGAAGTTCTGCACGAGCAGGTTGAGGCCGATGCCGATCGCGTCGAGCCGGCGGGCCCCGTCGAAGATGTCCTCGGCGGGGAACTGGCGCAGCAGGCGCACCCGGTCGGAGTGGACGGCGACCACGTCCGCGTACCGGTCGCCGACGAGGTCCTCGACGGCGTCCACGGGCAGCCGGCGCGCGGAGGGGACGTCGCCGCCGGTGCCGAGCATCTCCAGCAGGCGCGCGGAGGCGCGTTCGGCCTGGCTCAGGACGGCCTCGGACAGCGCCCGGTTGCGGGAGACGACGTTGCGGGTCACTTCCAGCTCGTCCAGGGCGAGTTCGACGTCCCGGCGGTCGTCGAGGTACGGCTCGAAGCAGGGCCAGTGCTGCACCATCAGTTCGCGCAGCTGCGGCAGGGTGAGGAAGGAGATCACGTTGTCGTCGGCCGGATCGAGCAAGTAGCCCTTGCGGCGACTGACTTCGCGGACGGCGACGGCGCGCTGCACCCACTCCTGGCCGGCGGGCCCGGCCGCGGCGACCACCCATTCGTCGCCGTGGACGGGTTCGTAGATCGGCCGCAGCACGGCGGCCACCACGGCGCGCAGCCGCTGTTCGACGAGGTTCAGCCAGATGTAGGCCCGGCCGGCCCGCTGGGCGCGGGTGCGCACCTCCCGCCAGGCCTCGGCGTCCCAGTCCAGCTCCGGTCCGATGGCGCCCTCCATCGGCCGGGCCAGGGACACCGTGCCGGGCGGGACGTCTGTGGAGCCCCCCTCGTGACTGTCGTCACCAGAGGGCAGCTCCAGGCCTCCCGAGCCCACCCGCGTACCGCCTTCCGCTCCCCGAGCATCCCCGTCCCAACGATCAAGGAAGGGTACTCCGGGAGCGGTCGGCGGTGCAGCCGGATGGACAGGGTCGTTTATCAACTTCCGGTGCGCGGACGGCCGTTCTCACCGGTGAGGGCGGGCGGAGTGAGCGGGCTCATAGCGGTGACGTCCCGGGGCGCGATGGAGAATCCCTGCCAGTGCACCGGCATCGGCTGCTGGTCCTCGTCCCGCGCGACGTGGTGGAAGCCGACGTTCACCCAGGCCACGGGGTGGGTGAGGGCCTGGCCGTTCACCCACTTGTCGACGGTCGTGGGATGCCCGGAGGGGCACAGCCGGACGTTGTTGTTGGCGTACCGCTCGCACTTGTCGTACTGCGTGAAGTAGACGTCGTGCCGGGTGAAGGCGCGGCCCGGGTACTTGCTGCTGACGCCGGGGACGATCTCGTACGAACGCGGGTGGCCGTCCTTGTTCTTGCCGGTGGTGCTGACCACGCGCCACCAGCGCATGTTCTTGGCGTCGCCCGCGAGTTCCTTGGTGACGGGGGTGCGGGTGGTCTTGTTGGTGGGGGCCTGGGCGCCGCCGGCGGGCGGCTTGACCACCGAGTCGTACTGCTCGACCTTGTTCTTCGATCCGTCGAGGCCGAAGTCGAGCCGCCAGAACACGTTGTGGTTGTGGCTGGTGGCGTAGGACCTGGCGCCCTTGCCTATGGGCCAGCCGCGGCCGTCGCCGGCGTCGTAGTCGAAGGGCGAGAGGCTGCCGGTGGCGCCGACGTTCATGGAGACGGTGCCGTCGTCGGAGAAGCGCCACTCGGTGATGTACTCGTACCAGCTCACCTTGTTGACGGTGTAGACGAGCAGGTCCTTGCCCTGCGCCTGGTAGACCTTCCCGGAGTCGGTCTGCATCCGGTAGGCGTGGCCGCGGGCCCGCGTGGTGGTGCACAGGCCCTTCACGTTGGGGTTCTCGGAGTTGTAGGCGTCCGGGACCTTCACCGTCTTGATGGTGCCGCCGGGGCACTCGGCGGGGCTCATGTTGACCAGGCCCGAGCCGAAGTTGTAGTCGGTGATGTCGTTGTACTCGTTGGAGCCGTCGTCGTACGGCACGTGGATCTGGGCGAGTTTGGCGCTGTTGAGGACCCTGATCGGGCGGGCCTCGCCGCGCGGCTGGTAGGAGACCTTCTCCAGGACGAGCCCGGACTTGGACTCGAAGCGCCAGCACATGCTCCAGGTCGTACCGCCTGCGAGTTTCTGCTGGATGCGGTAGGCGGCGCTGCAGTCGGCGGCGGCCGCGGGGGCCGCCTTCGGGCGGGCGGCGGCCGGGGCGGTGCCGGTCGCGGACACTCCGGCGGCCAGCGCGGCCACGGACAGGCCGAGGGCCGCACTCCTGCGGGCACGGCTGATCGCGGGCGGCCGGTGACCGCCGTTCGGGTGGTTCAGGCGCATGCGGACATGACTCCCTGTGCGTCGTCCTCCCGGGCCGGCGGCGCGGCCGCGCGGGAGGTGAGTCGGAAAAGCGGACGGAAGGGGGCGCTCAGCGGGTGAGCGCGGCCACCTTGCGGGTGCTGAGATCGATCACCAGGGACCGGGTGTCGATCCACGGGCCGTTCTTCACCTTCAGCAGCAGCCGGGCGCAGCGGTGGATCCCGCACCGGTCGAAGGCGGCGGGCTGGGCGCCCGGCACCGCGCGGTACACCATGCTGGAGAGCTGCAGCTGCTCCGGTGAGGTGAGCTTCTTCCCGGTGGCGTCCCGGTAGTCGGCGCGCAGGCCCGCGCCGAGCGGGTCGGCGATCAGCAGCGCGGCCGCCTCGGTGTTCTCGGCGCGGCTGAGCGGCGGCTGGACGCTCCGTCCGCTGTCGGTGGCCTCGACCTTGCCGGTGTCCAGGTTGACGGTCCTGGTGACGAGCGTGTCGTCCTTGTAGTCGTAGAACGTCACCTCGGCGCGGCGGGCGCCGAGGGGTCGTCGACCTCGTCCGCCTCGGGCTCGGCGAGGTCCACGCCGAGGTGCTGCGGGCCGCGGTCGCCGTCGACGTCCCGGCCCGCGTCGAGCAGCTGCCGGTTGAGCGCGATGCGCTCGACGCGGGCGATCTCGTCGTCGGTCAGCGGGTCGCGCCCCGTGCCGCGCTCGCCCTCGGCGGGCGCCCGCTCGACGACGCCGGGCGCCACCGCCGCCGCGCCGCCCCGCTGTCCCGCGCCGTCCTGTCCCGCGCCGTCCTGTGCGGCGCCCTGGCCGCCGGCCGCCGTCCGGCCGGCCGATCCCCTCCGGTTCCCTCCGCCCCCGCCGTCCCCGGCAGGGTGATCGCGATCATCGCGGCTGTCGCGGCCACCGCGACGGCCGCGCCTGCCACCACCTTGCCCAGGTGGCGGCGCACTGTCGTGCGCACATCTTCCCCCTACTCCCCCTGTGCCCCGGGAGTACGTTTGTAGGCCCCACTGGTTCGGCGTACGCCGAATGGGGCGTATGCACTGGTCGCCCGGTAAGAGGGACGTAAGTCACAGGTGGTTCCCTCACTTTCCTGGAGACTCGGTACGAAGGCGGTCCCGGCGGAGCAGCACACCTGAAAGAGTCGTGTCCATGCAGGTCTGGCCTGGAGAGGCATATCCCCTCGGCGCCACGTACGACGGCGCCGGTACGAACTTCGCGGTCTTCACGGAGGCCGCGGACCGAGTAGAGCTGTGTCTGCTGCACGACGACGGCTCGGAGACGGCGGTGGAACTTCGCGAGAGCGACGCCTTCGTCCGGCACGCATACGTGCCGGGCATCATGCCGGGGCAGCGCTACGGCTTCCGGATGCACGGGCCGTACGCGCCCGAGCGCGGGTCGCGCTGCAACTCGGCGAAGCTGCTGCTCGACCCGTACGCGAAGGCGATCAGCGGTGCGGTGCAGTGGGGCGAGGAGGTGTACGGCTACCACTTCGGGGCCCCGACAAGCGCAACGACCTCGACTCGGCGCCCCACACGATGACGTCGGTCGTGGTCAACCCCTACTTCGACTGGGGCGACGACCGGCGCCCCCGCACCGAGTACCACCACACGGTGATCTACGAGGCGCACGTCAAGGGCCTCACGATGCTCCATCCGGGGCTGCCGGAGGAGCTGCGCGGCACCTACGCCGCCCTGGCGCACCCGGCGATCATCGAACACCTCACCGAGCTGGGCGTCACGGCGCTGGAGCTGATGCCCGTACACCAGTTCGTCAACGATCACCGTCTGGTCGACATGGGCCTCAACAACTACTGGGGCTACAACACGATCGGCTTCTTCGCCCCGCACAACGCGTACGCCTCCTGGGGCGACCGCGGGCAGCAGGTCCTGGAGTTCAAGTCGGCGGTGCGGGCCCTGCACGAGGCGGGCATCGAGGTGATCCTCGACGTGGTCTACAACCACACCGCCGAGGGCAACCACCTGGGCCCGACGCTGTCCTTCCGGGGCATCGACAACGCGCAGTACTACCGGCTGGCGGACGACCCGCGGTACTACATGGACACCACGGGGACCGGGAACTCCCTGCTCATGCGGTCCCCGCACGTGCTCCAGCTGATCATGGACTCGCTGCGGTACTGGGTCCTGGAGATGCACGTCGACGGGTTCCGCTTCGACCTCGCGGCGACCCTGGCCCGCCAGTTCCACGAGGTGGACCGGCTGTCGTCGTTCTTCGACCTGGTGCAGCAGGACCCGGTCGTCTCCCAGGTGAAGCTGATCGCCGAGCCGTGGGACGTGGGCGAGGGCGGCTACCAGGTGGGGAACTTCCCGCCGCTGTGGACCGAGTGGAACGGCAAGTACCGCGACACCGTGCGGGACGTGTGGCGGGGCGAGCAGCGCGCGCTCGCCGAGTTCGCCTCCCGGCTGACCGGCTCCTCCGACCTGTACCAGGACGACGGACGCCGGCCGCTGGCCTCGATCAACTTCGTGACCTGCCACGACGGGTTCACGCTGCGCGACCTGGTGTCGTACAACGACAAGCACAACGACGCCAACGGCGAGGACAACCGGGACGGCGAGAGCCACAACCGGTCCTGGAACTGCGGCGTCGAGGGCGACAGCGACGATCCGGACGTGCTGGAGCTGCGGTCCCGGCAGATGCGGAACTTCATGGCGACGCTGATGCTGTCGCAGGGCGTGCCCATGATCAGCCACGGCGACGAGGTGGCGCGCACCCAGCGCGGCAACAACAACGCCTACTGCCAGGACAGCGAGCTGTCGTGGGTGCAGTGGCCCGACCCCGAGGGGGAGGGCGGCGAGATGCTCGACTTCACGCGGGAGATCGTGCGGCTGCGCAAGGAGCACCCCGTGTTCCGCCGTCGGCGCTTCTTCCACGGACGGCCCGTGGAGGGGACGCACGACGACCTGTCGGACATCGCGTGGTTCACCCCGGAGGGCAAGGAGATGGCCCAGCGGGACTGGAACTCGGCGCAGGCCTCGACGCTGACGGTGTTCCTCAACGGCAACGCGATCTCCGAGCCGGGCTCGCGCGGGGAGCGGATCACCGACGACTCCTTCCTGCTGATGTTCAACGCCTCCCCAAGACCCTGGAGTTCGTGGTGCCGGTCGACCACGGCCGGCAGTGGCAGGTGGTCGTGGACACGGCGAACCCGGAGTCCGTGCGGGGCGAGACGCCCGTGCAGGTCGAGGCCGGTGACCGGCTGACCCTGGTCGACCGGAGCATGACCGTCCTGCAGCGGCCCGCGTAGGCCGCCGGCCCGCGCAGGCCGTCGGCCGGTCGCGGGCCGGTGGCCGGTGATCGGTCGCCGTCGGCCGGTCGCGGGCCGGTGGCCGGTGATCGGTGGTCGGGATGACACCCGGTGGCCGGGATGACACGAAAGGGGGCAGGGCGGGTACGTAGGTCTGCATGACCTCTGAGCGCCCTGTCCCCGTCGTGCCCACGGCCACCTACCGGCTCCAGCTCCAGCCCGGGTTCCCGTTCGGGGCCGCGGCGGCGGCCGTGCCGTACCTGGCCTCGCTCGGCGTGTCGCACCTGCACCTGTCGCCCGTGCTGGAGGCCGTGCCCGGCTCCGCGCACGGCTACGACGTGGTCGACCACACGCGCGTGCGGACGGAGCTGGGCGGCGAGGAGGGGCTGCGGGCCCTGTCGCGCACGGCGCGCGAGCACGGGCTCGGGCTGGTCGTGGACATCGTGCCCAACCACATGGCCATGGCCCCGCGGCACAACCGCGCCCTGTGGGAGGTGCTGCGGGAGGGCCGAGGTCGCCGTACGCGCGCTGGTTCGACATCGACTGGGAGGCGCAGGGCGGCCGTCTGCTGCTGCCCGTCCTCGGCGCCCCGGTGGGCGAGGTGCTCGACGAACTGCGCGTCGACGGGGACGTCCTGCGCTACTACGACCACGTCTTCCCGTTGCGCGAGGGGACCGCGGACCTGCCGCTGCCCGAGCTGCTCGACGCCCAGTGGTACCGGCCGGCGTGGTGGCGGCTGGCCCGCACGGAGCTGAACTACCGGCGGTTCTTCAGCATCTCGGAGCTGATCGGGGTGCGGGTGGAGGACCCGGAGGTGTTCGACGCCACCCACGGCAAGATCCTCCAGCTGCTGCACGAGGGCGTGGTGGACGGGCTGCGCGTCGACCACCCGGACGGGCTCGCCGACCCCGACGCCTACCTGGCGCGGCTGCACACGGCGAGCGGGGGCCGCTGGACGGTCGTGGAGAAGATCCTCGCCGACGGCGAGCGGCTGCCGGACGCCTGGCCGGTCGCGGGCACCACCGGCTACGACGCCCTGCGCCACGTCGACGGCCTGTTCACGGACCCCGCGGGCGCCGGGGAGCTGCTGGAGCTGTACCGGCGGTTCGCGGCCCCGCGGGCGGACCTGGGCGGGGACTGGGCGGCGACGGTGCGGCGGGCGGCGTACGCGGTGCTCAGGCACGAGCTGGCGACCGAGCTGGACCGGCTGACGCGGGCGGCCACGCGCGCGTGCGCGGCGTCGCCGGACCCGGCGCTGCGCGACCGGGCGCCCTGGGCGCTGCGCACGGCGCTGGAGGAGCTGCTGGTGCGCATGGAGGTCTACCGGCCGTACGCCTCGGGCGACGCGGCCGCCGTCGTCACCGAGGAGGCCGCCGAGGAGGCCCGGCTCGCCTTCGTCGTACCCGAGGAGGCGGGGGCCGTGGACGTGGTGCGCGGCCTGGTGCTGGGCGGCGGCGACGGTGCGGCGGTGGTGGAGTTCCGCGCCCGGTTCGCGCAGACGGCGTCCGCGCTGCGGGCCAAGTCGGTCGAGGACACGGCGTTCTACCGGTACGTGCCGCTGCTCTCGGCGAACGAGGTCGGCGGCGCGCCCGGCCGGCAGGGCGTCTCCCCCGCCGGTTTCCACGCGTACTGCGCGCGCGTGCAGCGCGACTGGCCGCTCACCGGGACGGTGCTGTCCACGCACGACACCAAGCGCAGCGCCGACGTCCGGGCGGCGCTGGCCGTGCTCACCGAGTGCCCGGAGCGCTGGGCGGAGGTCCTGGAGAAGGTCGCGCGCACCGAGGAGGACGTGCCGGACGGGCAGTCGGCGTGGGCGGCCTGGCAGACCGTGTTCGGGCTCGGACCGGCCGCCCCGGAGCGCGTCCGGGAGGCGATGCTCAAGCACGTGCGCGAGGCGGGCGTGCACACGAGCTGGACGGAGCAGGAGCCGCCGTACGAGGAGGCCGTGGCGGCGTTCGTCACGGCGGGGCCGTGCGGAGTGCCGGGTGAGCGGGTGGCCGCGCTGCGGGAGGCGCTCGCGCCGCACGTCCGGGCGAACGTGCTGGGCGCGGCGCTGGTGCAGCTGACGATGCCGGGGGTGCCGGACGTCTACCAGGGCACGGAGGGCGAGTACCTGGCCCTGGTCGACCCCGACAACCGGCGCCCCGTCCGTTTCCCGCCGGCGGACGCCGGCACCGGGGCGGTCGGCGCCGGGAGCACCGGCTCCGAGGGCGTCGGCGCTGAGCACGTCGGCGCCGCGGGCGTCGGCTCCGAGCACGTCGGCGCCGAGCACGTCGGCGCCGCGGGCATCGGCGCCGCGGGCATCGGCGCCGCGGGCATCGGCGTCAAGGAGGCCGTGACTGCGGCGGCGCTGCGGCTGCGCCGCCGGCACCCGGACGCCTTCGGTGCGGCGGCGACGTACGGACCGCTGCCCGCCGAGGGCCCGGCCGCGGACCACTGCCTGGCCTTCGCCCGCTCCGGCCGGGTCGTCACGGCCGTCACCCGGCTGTCGCTGCGCCTGGCGGAGACGGGCGGCTGGGGGGACACCCGGCTGACGCTTCCCCCGGGCAGGTGGGTGGACGCCCTGGAACCCGGCCGGGAGTTCACCGGACACGCGCGCGTGGCGGAACTGTTCGGGCGGCTGCCGGTGGCGCTGCTGGAGAGGGTGGGGTGAGACGCGGGGCGGGGCCGGCAGCGGCGGCGCCGCGGCGGTGGCACTCGGATGCCTCGGCGGTCACCGGCACGGCGGCCCCGGATGCCGCGGCGTCCGCCGGGGGCCGTTCGCGGGGTGCTTCCGGGCGCCTCCCGAAAGCACCCGTGACGCGTTCTTGACAGGTCACCGAGACCGTGGGGTACTGCGGAGGCGAAGGCCGGGCGGACATGACGGGGGTGAGTCTCCTGCCGGAGCTGCGCTACCCCACGGTGACGGAACTGACCTCGTCCGCCAGGACGCTGGCCACGCTCCGGCCCGGGCTGTGCGGGCTGCGGAAGGTGGGGCTCTCCCGCGCGGGACGGCCGCTGCACCTGCTGTCGGTGGGGCACGCGCGGCGGGCCGTGCTGGTCGTCGCGGGGCCCACGCGAACGAGCCCGCCGGCGGCCCCACACTGCTCGCCCTGGCCGAACGTGTGCTGTCCGAGAGGGAGTTGCGGGACGGCACGTCCTGGCACTTCTTGCTGTGCGCGGATCCGGACGGGGCGAGCCTGCACGTGACGCCCGCGCCGCGCAGCCTGTTCGAGTACCACCGGGGCTTCTTCCGGCCGGCGGGCCCGGAGCAGCCCGAGTGGTCCCCGGCGCTGCTGCCCGCGGACCGGCTGCCGCCCGAGACCCGCGCGCTGACCGGCGTCATCGACGAGCTGCGGCCCTACCTCCAGGTGACGCTGCACGGCACCGAACTGGGCGGCAGCTGGGTGCAGTTGACGAGGGACGTGCCGGGCCTCGCGGAACCGTTCGCCAAGTCGGCGGCGCAGTCGCACATCCCGGTGGAGACGGGCGCCTCCGACGCGGCGGGCTGGCCGGCGTCCGGACCGGGGGTGCACGTGCTGCCGGAGCCCGGGGCGGGGGCGGCGTATCCGAGCCTGCCGGACGACGCACGGCGCAGCACCTGGTACCACGCCCACCGCCACGGCGGCCTGACCGCGGTCGTGGAGGTGCCGATGTGGGCGAGCGACATGGTCGACGACCCGGCGCCGCACCCGGATCCCGCGGAGGCGATCCGGCGGCTGGCGGGGCGGCTGCTGCGGGACGCGGGGGAGGTGGAGCGGGTGCTGGCGGAGGCCTCGCCGCGGCTGGAGGGCGTCGACGGGCCGCTGCTGCGGGCGGCCCGCTGGGCACTGGAGCTGGTGCCGGGTCTGGCCGGCGACTGGACGCACACGCCCCCGGCCGACAGCACGGTGGCGTACGTCGGGAGTGTGGACGCCTTCGCCCGCCGGCTGCCGCTGCGGGCGGCGGCGATGCTGTGGCGGGTGCTGCGCGAGCGCGACGACCGGGCGGCGCCCCGTATGGAGCGTCTCGTGGAGGACTGGTGCGACGCGTTCGCCGAGCGCTTCCGGGCCCGCTGGGTGCCGTTGGAGCACCAGGTCGAGCACCAGTCCCGCACGGTCGTCGCGGCGGCCCTGCACGCGCGCCAGGTCCTGTAGTCACCGTCCGCCCGCCCTGCGAGCGGACGGCGGGAACGTGACGACGTGGCCGGGGCGGCGCGGCAGCCGTGGGAGCGGCTGGGGCGGGCAGGGGGCGGACCGGCTCCGGACAGACTCACGCGCGGGCCCGGAGCCGGCCGACCGGCCTCACCCCCCGGGCAGCGCGGACGGTCCGGGGAGTCCGGGGAGTCCGGGGAGCTCAGGGAGCTCGGGGAGCTGCTCGTCGTCCAGGGCGAACACCGCGCCCGTCTCCGCGAGCATCACGCAGGTGTTGGAGAAGGTCTCCGTGTACGCGACGGGGCGGCCGTGCCACCAGCCGTTCGCGCGGGCGGTCACGGGCGCGTAGAGGAGGGAGCAGACGGCCTCCCTCGGCGCGACGGCGTCGATGTCGCCGTTCGCCGCCGTGAGGTCGGCGCAGGCCTCGGCGGCGCGGGAGTGGCCCTGGGGCGGGTCGCACAGCAGGAGCGTGCCGCGGGTGTCGCCGGAGCGGGAGTCGCCCGTGGTGACGGTGAGCCGGAGCCCGTCGCCGGGGAGGGTGTGGCCGGGCGCCGACGCCTGGGCGGGGGCGACGGCGGCGAGGAGGAGCGCGGCGGTGCCGGGCAGGGCGGCCAGGAGGCGGGGGGCGGGGAAGTGCTTCATTCCCGGTGCATCGGCACGGGGGCCCCGGTTCCCCAGTCCGGCTCACCCGATCGTGCGGGTGCGCGGGCCGGCCGCGCGACCGGTTCGAACACGGCGCGACCGGGCGACGCGGCGCAGCCGGGCGACGAACGCGGCCGCGCGGGCCGCGAGTTCGGCCGCGGGCGGGCAGCGCCGAAGTGGCGGCAGGACGCACCCCCGCGTCGGGAGCGCCGTCGGTTCACCGGGAGCGCCGGGTGTACGCGCAGCGGGTCACGGCCCGGGAGGCGCGTCGACGCCGCCTCGGACGCCCCGGCCGGCCGGCCGGGCGGGCTCAGTTCGTCGAGAGGCGGAACGCCATCCGCCCGAAGGCGACCTGGTCGCCCTCGCGGACCACGGCCGCGCCGATGACGCGCCGCCCGTTGACGGTCGTGCCGTTGGTCGAACCGAGGTCGCGCAGGATCCACATGCCACCCTGGCGGCTGAGTTCGGCGTGCACGCGCGAGACGCTGTCGTGGGTCAGCCGGAGGCCGCTGGCGGGGTCGCGGCCGATGCGCAGCGCCCGCTCGGTGCCGGGGTGCGGCAGCAGCAGCTTGGGCAACCGCTCGGCCTGCCAGGCCCTGCGCAGCCGTACGGTGAAGCCGGAGACGGCCTCGACGGTGCCGAACACGGCGCGCGCGAGGCGGTTCTCCCTGGACAGGTCGGCGGTGAGGACCGCCAGTTCGTCGGAGCGGCGGGCGGCGAGCGCCAGTTCCATGCGCCGGATGAACGTGTCGTGGGAGAGACGGCCCATGGCGACACCGTCACGGAGCACCTTCAGTGCCCTGTCGCGCTCCACGTCGGACGGGCGCGCGGGGTACGTGTTGAACTCGAATGACGACGTCACGCTCGTGATTGTCGGTCAGTGGGCGTCAGGTGTCCAGAAAACGGGAAAACGCCGGCCCGGCACGCGCACCCGAGCGAACCGTCGCGGCATCGGCCGCGACATCGGCTGCGACACCGGCTGCGACACCGGCCGCAATGGGAGTGTTCGTGCGGCGGATCGATCCCGTTTGGAGCACGATGGGTCGGGCTACATCACGGTGAGCAGACGAAGGGGAACCGTCCGTGCAGTTCGAGGTGTGGGCACCGCAGGCCGAACGTGTGACGCTCCAGTGCGAGGGCGTCACGCGCGCGTTGGAGCGCGACGCCGCGCGGCCGGGGTGGTGGACCGGTGAGGCGGAGGCGCGGGACGGCACCCGGTACGGCTTCGCGGTGGACGACGGTCCCGTGCGGCCGGATCCGCGGTCGCGCCGGCAGCCGGACGGGCCCGACGGGCTGAGCGCGGTCGTCGACCACGGCCGGTACGCGTGGCGGGCCCGGTGGCCGGGGCGGCCGCTGCCGGGTGCGGTGCTGTACGAGCTGCACGTGGGCACGTACACCCCCGAGGGCACCCTGGACGCGGCGGCCGACCGGCTCGGGCATCTCGTCGAACTCGGTGTGACGCACGTGGAGTTGATGCCGCTGTGTCCCTTCCCCGGCCGGCACGGCTGGGGCTACGAGGGGGTGTCGCTGTGGGCGGTGCACGAGCCGTACGGCGGTCCCGAGGCGCTGAAGCGGTTCGTCGACCGGGCGCACGAGCTGGGTCTGGGAGTGGTCCTGGACGTCGTGCACAACCACCTGGGCCCGTCGGGCAATTACCTGCCCGTCTTCGGGCCGTACTTCACCGACACGCACCACACCCCGTGGGGCTCGGCCGTCAACCTGGACGCGCCCGGCTCGGACGAGGTGCGGGCGTTCCTGCTGGGCAGCGCGCTGGCGTGGCTGCGCGACTACCGGATCGACGGGCTGCGGCTGGACGCGGTGCACGCGCTGGCCGACACGCGCGCGTACCCGTTCCTGGAGGAGCTGTCGGAGTCGGTGGACGCGCTCGCCGAGGAGACGGGCCGGCCGCTGTTCCTGATCGCCGAGTCCGATCTGAACGACCCGCGGCTGATCACGCCCCGCCGGGAGGGCGGCCTGGGGCTGCACGCGCAGTGGAACGACGACTTCCACCACGCCCTGCACACCGCCCTGACCGGCGAGTCCCAGGGCTACTACGCCGACTTCGGGCGCGATCCGTTCGCCGCGCTCGCCAAGACCCTCAGCGGCGGGTTCTTCCACGACGGCACCTGGTCCAGCTTCCGCGGCCGGTCCCACGGCCGGCCGCTGGACCGCACCCGGCTGCCCGCGCACCGGCTCCTCGGCTACTCCCAGACCCACGACCAGGTGGGCAACCGCGCCCAGGGCGACCGGCTCGCGGCCTCCCTCTCCCCGGCCTGCTGGCCTGCGCGGCGACGCTGACGCTGACCTCCCCGTACACGCCGATGCTGTTCATGGGCGAGGAGTGGGCGGCGGGCACGCCCTGGCAGTTCTTCACCGACCACACCGACCCGGAGCTCGCGGAGGCCGTACGGCGCGGCAGGCGACGGGAGTTCGCGGAGCACGGCTGGGCGGAGGAGGACGTGCCGGACCCGCAGGACCCGGCGACCCGGGACCGCTCCTGCCTGGACTGGTCGGAACCGGAGCGCGAGCCCCACGCGCGCGTGCTGGCCTGGTACCGCCGGCTGATCGCCCTGCGGCACGCCCACGCCGACCTCACCGACCCCGACCTGGCCGACCTCAAGGTCGCCCACGACGCGCAGGCCCGCTGGCTGGCCTTCCGCCGCGGGGACGTCCGGGTCGCCGTGAACCTCGGCAAGGCACCGGCGGAGATCCCGCTCGGCACCCGCCCCGTACGCGTGCTGGCCGCGTGGGAGCCGGTGGGGACGACGGACCCGGACGGACTGCTGCGCCTGCCCGGAGAGTCGTGCGTGGTCCTGGAACAGGACTGAGGGCCGCAGAGGACCGAGGGCCGCGATACGGGGGGGGGTGGGCCGGCGGATCCCGCTAGGGACCGTCCGCCCCGTCCTCCCGCAGCTCCGTCACGCGTTCCAGCAGGATCGCCTCCCAGGCCCGGCGCAGCTGGGTGCGCGGCAGGGCCGGGGGTTCGGCGCCGTGGCCGGTCAGGTGTCCGGCCAGGCGTACGACGGTGTCGCAGCGGGCCAGCCACAGGCCGCGCAGGCAGGCGCGGGCGCCGTACCCGGTGAGGGTGGCGGCGCGGACGGCGGCGCCGGAGCCGACGGCGAGGGCGAGCCCGGCGATGTCCTCGGCGGGGTCGCCGACGACCGCGCCGGTCCAGCCGAGGACGCCGCGCACCCGGCCGTCGGCGCTGACCACGAGGTGCTCGCCCCGCAGGGCGTGGTGGACGAGGACGGCGGTGGCGGGCTGGGCGGCGAGCTGGGCCGCGCCGGGCGGGGTGAGCTGGTGGAGCCGGGCGGGGTCGAACTCGTCGGCGGCGGCCAGGCGTCCGGCGGCGGCGACGGCCATGCGGCGCAGTGCCTCCAGGGAGCGCGGGGCGACGCGCGGCACGCCGATCGTCTCGGCCTGCCGGGTCGGCACCTCGCGCAGTCCGCCGAGCAGTGCGGCCAGGTCGGCCTCGCCGACGGCGGACACGTCGTGGTCCTCGGCGGTGCCGCCGGGCACCTTGGTGTCGAGGGTGTAGGCGAGGCCGGGTGACCACTCGCCGTGCGCGACGGCGGTCGGCACGGTGACCGGCACGTGCGGCCGGACGAGGTCGCGCAGCCGCAGTTCACGGCGCATGCGGACGGTCGTCTCACGGTCGCGGGCGAGCCGCAGGACGTGGCGGGCGCCGACCCACCAGGTGCCGTGCCCGCCCTCCTCGGTGACGGGCCGCACCTCGAGGCCGGGGCCGCCGTCGCCGGCGTCCTCGAGAAGGGTTCGGACCAGCCGGCGGACGGTGTCCGCGGTGGGTGGGGGTGCCTGGGTCATGGTCGCGCCGTAGCCGTTCGGGTGGGTGCCGGGACTCTCCTGCGGGGGGGGTCAGTCGACCATGACCATCTCGCGGGTGGTGTCGTTGAGGCGGCGGCCGCCGTCCGCGGTGACGGTGACGATGTCCTCGATGCGCACTCCGAACCGGCCGGGGAGGTAGACGCCCGGCTCGACGGAGAAGCACATGCCGGGGACGAGGGGCTGTTCCTCGCCCTCGATCATGTACGGCGGCTCGTGGGTGGTGACGCCGATGCCGTGGCCGGTGCGGTGGATGAAGTACTCGCCGTACCCGGCGTCGGCGATGACGGCGCGGGCGGCCCGGTCGACCTCCTGGCAGGCGGCGCCGGGCCGTACGGCACGGAAGCCCGCCTCCTGGGCCTCGCGGACCAGGTCGTGGACCCGGCGCTCCTCGTCGGTGGGTTCGCCGACGTGGACCGTGCGGGAGGTGTCGGAGCCGTAGCCGTCCTTCAGGCCGCCGAAGTCGAGGACGACCATGTCGCCGTGCTCGATGACGCGGTCGCCGACCTCGTGGTGGGGGTTGGCGCCGTTCGGGCCCGAGGCGACGATGGTGAAGTCGACCTGGGAGTGGCCGAAGCGGCGGAGCAGGTCGGCGAGGTCGGCGCCGACCTCGGACTCCCTGCGCCCGGCGAAGGGAACCCCGCGGATCTCCTCGAACGTCGCGTCGGCGGCGGCTCCCGCGGCGGCCATCAGCTCCAGTTCGGCCGCGTCCTTGACCGCGCGCAGCATCGGCAGCGCATCGGTGAGGGAGGCGTAGGAACTGTCCGGGAGGGCCTTCTGCAGGTTGAGCAGGTGCAGGGCCCAGGCGTTGTCACTGACGCCGTACCGCCCGTCGGCGTCCAGGAGCGCGGTGGTGGCGGCGTAGGGGTCCTTGCCGTCGGTCCAGTCCCGCAGGGTGAGCGCGGGGGCCCCGGCCGCCCCGGCCGCGTCGGGGGCCTCGAGGGCCGGGACGACGAGGACGGGGTCGCGGTCGGGCGTGAGGACGAGCAGGGTGAGCCGTTCGGTGGCCGCGGGGGGCTCGTAGCCGGTGAGCCAGACCAGGTCCGGGCCCGGTGCCACGAGCAGCCCGGCCAGTCCCGCGTCGCCGGCCGCGTGCACGGCCCGCTCCATGCGGGCCCGGTAGTCGTCGGCGGTGAAGCGCGCGGGCGTACGGCCGGTCATCCGGGCCTCCCTGTCAGGACGTGGTGACTACGGGCAGCATCCTGCCCGGTCGGCAGGGGCGGCGCGACCCGATCGGCGCGGATTCCACGGGGAATGCCGCCCCGTCGCTTCCGGGGCGGGTGGATTGCCCGGCCACCGGATCTAATGGTTGGATCACCCGCAAACATTAATCCACCCCGGGAGGCCGGCACCGTGCTCGTACTCGCTCACCTCAGTGATCTGCACCTGGACGGCAGCGCCCGTGCCACCGAGCGCGCCGAGCGGGCGTGCGACCGGCTCCGCGACCTGCCGGGGCGGGTGGACGCGCTGCTGGTCACCGGAGACATCGCGGACCACGGGGCGGAGGCCGAGTACGAGGAGGCCGCCCGCATCCTCGGGACGCGGGGCTCCGACGCTCCCTGGCCGGTGCTCACCTGCCCCGGCAACCACGACCGCCGCGCCCCCTACCGCAAGGCCCTCCTCGGCCTGCCGGCCGCCGACGGGCCGGTCAACAGCGTCCAGGTGTTCGACGGCGGCGCGGTCCTGATGTGCGACTCCAGCATCCCGGGCGAGGACGAGGGCGCCCTGGCGGACGAGACGTACGCCTGGATCGAGGAGACCCTCGACGAGCTGGACGGGGACGTGCCCGCGCTGCTCGCCTTCCACCATCCGCCGGTGGCGGTGCACCACCCGCTGCCCGATTCCTACCGGCTGGGCGACCCCGGCCGGCTGGCCGCGCTGCTCGGGCGGCGGCCGGAGATCGCCGGGATCATCACGGGCCATGCCCACACCCCGGCCGCCACCACCTTCGCGGGGCGGCCGCTGGTGGTGGGTCCCGGCGTGACGTGGACGCTCCGGCTGCCCTGGGAGGGCGACGAGATCGCCGACCGGGAGGCGCCGGTCGGGCTCGCGTTCCACGTCCTGGACGACGAGCGGCGGCTCACGAGCCACTTCCGCGTGGTCGTCTGACACGGGTGTGCACGCGGGTGACACGGGTGTGCACGCGGGTGACACGGGTGTGTGCGCGGGTGTGCGCGTGCGGTCCGGACAGCCGGGGCGGCCCGAGGCGCTCGCGCGCGGACGCGACGGACAGGACGGAGCGGGCGGGACGGAGTGGGCGGGACGGACGGACCGCCCGGCGACGCCCCTGTGCGCGGCCGGGCGCCCGGTGACACCCTGGGACGCCCGGTGACGCCCGCGCGCACGCACCGGCCGTCAGGTGACGATCCCCGGTACGACCGCCAACTGCTGGTAATCGCCGCTTTCATGACGCAGCGTCATCTTGGTCTCCCGGCCCGGCTTCGCCTCGTCGACCGCCCGCGCGAGGTCCGCCGCGGAGTCGATGCGGGTCCTGCCGAAGTGCAGGACGACGTCCCCGCGCACCAGGCCGGCCGAGTAACCGGGACCGGGGACATGGACGGCGACGATCTCGGCGCCCGCCTTCCTCCCGTCCACGATCTCCAGGCCCAGGGTGGCGCCGGCGGGCGCGGCTGCCGGGAGCCCGGTGCGGCGGGGCCGTGGCCGGCCGCCGGGGGCACGGTGTCCGCCGCGGCCCCGCCCGCCTGCCGTTGCGGCCCGGCCGGTTCGCTCGCGCCGATCACGGCGGCGCCCACGGTGCCGAGGCCGACGCCGGACAGGACCAGGACGGCACCGGCGAACAGGCCTGCCAGCAGGGTCGCCGGACGCCGGCCGCGACGGTGGGCGGCGTGCGGATGACGGGGCCGGCAGCACGCCGGTACGTCGCAGGGCGGGCTTTCGCCGGGCTCCCGGCCGGGCAGGGGCTTGGGGCGCAACGCGGTCTGTTGCATGGCTCTCCTCCGGCTGGTGCCCTACCCGTCGTGACGGAGCGCCACGAGCCACGAACGAGTGAGACTGACCGGCGGTCGACGGCGGTACGCGTGCGGGCGCGAGGCTCACCGGCCCGGCGCTCACCGGCCCGGGGACAGCGCCGCGACCAGGGCCTGGGCGGCACCCGTCGGAGTGCCGACGTGGACGAGTTCCACCCGGTGGACGATCCGCGGTCCGGTGAGCGGGACGGCCACCGCGCCCGGGGCGCCGGCCGTCGCCGAGCGGGGCAGGACGGCGAGACCGTGACCGGCGGCGGCGAGCGCGGTCAGGACGCGGACGTCGGTGCCCTCGTAGCGCAGGGCCGGCCGGAAGCCGCGGCCGCCGTTCGCGGCGCGCAGCCGGTGCAGCGGCAGGCCCGTGTCGGGGGCGTCGATCCACCGGGCGTCGGCGAGGTCACCGAGGCGCAGTCCGGCGCGGCGGGCCAGGGGGTGGGCGGTGGGCAGCAGGACGCCGACCGGCTCCTCCCCGACGCCGTACGTGGTCAGCGGCGCCACGTCGGGCAGCGGGAGCGGGTCGCTGGGGGCGGCCAGGCCGTCGACGAGGCCCAGGTCCGCGGTGCCCGCGGCGACGGCGGCGGGGACCGCGTCGCGGGCCAGCACGCGCAGCGTCACCCCGGCGGGCGGCAGCGCGGCGAGGGCCGCGGGGGTGAGCGCGGTCGGGGAGACGGCCAGGGTCAGGCCGTGGGCGGGGGCGGCGGCCATCCGGGCGACGTCCGCGCGGGCCGCCTCCAGGCGCAGCAGCAGGGGTTTGGCGTGTTCGAGGAGCCGCTCACCGGCCGCCGTGGGGGCGACGGGGCGCCGGGTGAGCAGCGGTGCGCCGAGGTCCTGTTCGAGGGCCGCGACGTGCTGGGAAACGGCCGACTGGGTGTAACCGAGGTCGCGCGCGGCCGCGGAGAAGGAGGCGAGGCGGGCCACGGTGACGTAGGTGCGCAGGAGGTGCGGGTCCATGGCGACCAGGGTCCCATCAGTTCTGCTTATCAGGAGTGCGGGAATCATCGTTGGACGTGAACTCGGGGCCGCTCCGAGGATGGGGGCATGACCGACAGCACCGCACGGATCGCCGGCACCGCTCGCATCGCCAGGCTCGCCCTGGTGGGCGACCGCTCCCCCGGCGTCGTCTCCCACGCCCGGATCCCGCTCCTCCTCGACGCCCTCGCCGCCCGGGACCGGCTGGTCCTGGACGCCTACTGGATCCCCTCGTCCGACGCGGAGGCCGAGGGCGCGGTGCGCGGGTTCGACGCGGTCTGGGTGGTGCCGGGCAGCCCGTACCGCAGCGAGGCCGGGGTCCTGGCCGCGATCCGCACCGCCCGCGAGGAGAACATCCCCTTCCTCGGCACCTGCGGCGGCTTCCAGCACGCCCTGCTGGAGTTCGCCCGCAACGCCTGCGGACTGACCCGCGCGGCGCACGCCGAGAACGACCCCGCCGCCGCGGACCCGCTCCTCGAACCGCTGGCCTGCTCGCTGGAGGGCCACGAGGACACCGTCCTGCTGGAGCCGGGCTCGCTGGCCCACGCGGTGATCGGCCGGGAGTCCACGGTCGAGCGCTATTCCTGCCGCTACGGCCTCTCCCGTCATTTCGACACCCTGGTCGCGCACGGCCTGCGCTTCTCCGGCCGGGACGCGGCGGGCCAGGTGCGGATGGCGGAACTCCCCGGACACCCCTTCTTCCTCGCCTCGCTCTTCCAGCCGGAGCTGTACGGCGACGGCTCACGCCCGCACCCGATGGTCCGGGGGCTGGCCCGGGCGGCGGTCGAGCACGCGGCGCGGCCGGCGGCGCGGCCGGCGGCGCGGCCGGCGGCGCGGCCGGTGTGACGGACCCGCCGCACCGCACCCGGCGGCGCGGCCGGTGTGACGGACCCGCCGCACCGCACCCGGCGGGGCGGTCCGGGTGCGCGGCCGGCCGGCGGCGAGGGGGCCGTCGGCCGGCCGGTGGTGCGGGGCGGTCGGCGCGGCCGTCAGCCGATCGGCAGCGCGGGGACGGCCGGCGGGCGGTCGGGCAGGAAGCCGTGGGACCGGCGGGCCAGGTAGGCGGAGGTGTAACGGTCCACCGACCGGTGCCAGTTGAGGATGCCGGCCAGCCAGTTCTGCAGGTCCGCCACGTACCCGCGCATGGCGTCGCGGGCCTGCGCCGACAGGTCGAAGTCGTCGTACAGGACGGGCAGTTCGTGGGCGATCACGTGCTCGAACTGCTGCATGCGCTGGGTCATCAGGTCGTGGACGACGCCGAGCGCGGTCGGGTAGTCGCAGCCGAAGAAGTTCTGTACGACGAGGATCGCGTTGTGGATCTCGCCCTCGTACTCGATCTCCTTCTGGTACGAGAAGACGTCGTTGAGCAGGCAGGCGTAGTCGATGGCCGCGTTCTCCAGTGAGCGGACCGGGCCGCAGGCGTACACCTCCGGCGGGACGGCCGGGCCCTGGCCCATGCGGCACAGGCTCAGGGTGAGGTCGGAGCCGAAGGTGGCGCGCCGCATCTCCAGGTAGTCGACGGGGTCGGGGATGCGGTTCTGGAGCTGGTTGGCCAGTTCCCACACCCAGCTCTCCGTCATGCTGTCGACCGCCGCGCGCAGGGTGCGCCGCTGGTCGGGGGTCATGCCGGCGGTCGTGCGCGCCCACAGGTCGATCAGCGACCGTTCCATGGCGTTCAGGGGGACGGGGGTCTCCTCGCCGTCGACGGGCATGCAGGCCGAGAGGCGGGCGGTGGTGGCCCGGGCCGCGGCCAGGTCGCGGCGGTGGCCGTACACCAGCGGGTAGTAGTCGTCGCCGTAGGTGCCGAACGCCAGCCACCCGGCGCTGAGGTCGAGGGCCTCGGGAGTGGCGTCGGGGTCCAGGCCCGCCGAGCACAGCGCCAGGTCGCACGAGGCGAGCCGGTCCTCGTCCCACACCCCTTCGGAGAGCATGCCCATGCGGCGCGTCCACTCGACCAGGTTGCGCCGGGCCCGGTCCAGGTGCGGGCTCAGCTCCACCGGGAAGGGCATGGGGAAGTCGGGCAGCCGGGACGGGCCGACCTTCCGGTACGGCACATGCGTGTACGGGCGCAGACGTTCCGCGGCGGCCGAGGCGAGCAGGGCGCCGACGTCGGCGGCGGAGGTGCCGGGGTGGGTCAGCCTCTCCCAGGGCGAGGAGGAGGTCGCCTTCGCGTTCATGTAGCGGCTGGAGCGCAGGTGCCATTCGTGGCCGCCGGACTGCCAGTCCTGGAGCCCCTTGGTGTAGGCGGCGACGGCGGCCGCCTCGTCCGGGCGCAGGCCCTTCTCCAGGGCCAGCGCCGGCACTTCGGTCAGGGCGGTGTGCTCGAACTGGTGGAGCCGGGAGGTGAGGATGTCGTTGACGGTGTCGGCGGCCTGCTGGGTGGTGCAGCCGAAGAACGTCTCCAGGACGAGCACCCCGTTGCTCAGCTCGCCCTCGTCCTCGACCTCGCGCTGGTAGGAGAACAGGTCGTTGCGCAGGTGCACGCCGTCGGAGAAGGTCTCCATCAGCACCCTGAGCGGCCTCGATCCGGCCACGGCGGCCGGGACCTCGGCGGTCGCGTACTCCACGAGCCCCGCCGACCAGGGGGCGCCGCCCACCTTGCGGCGCATCTCGATGTACTCGACGGGGTTGGAGACCCGGCCCTCGTCGATGTTGGACAGTTCCCACATCGACTCGTTGAGGAGGTGCTCGGTGGCGACGGCGAAACGGCGCCGCCAGTCGGCGGACATCGCCGGCACGGTGCGCGCCCACAGGTCGGCGAGGCCCGCCTCGACCGGGTTCCGCGGCTCGGGCACCGGAGTCGACGGGTCGAGCGGCATGAACAGCGGGAGCCGGTCCAGGTGGGCCTTGCCGGCCGCCCGGTCGGGGGTGCGTTTGAACATGTCGAGGAAGTGGTCGTCGAAGAAGAACACCCACACGTACCAGTCGGTGATCAACGACAGGGCGGGACCGTCGCAGTCGGGGTGGGTGTAGGCGCAGAGCAGGCCGTAGTCGTGCGCCTCGAGGTCGGCCTGCTCCCAGATCCCGGAGCCCTCCAGCATGCCCCTCTCGCGCGCCCACCGCGTCGAGTGGGCGCGGGCCTCGTCGACGTGCGGGTTGAGCCGCGCGGGATACGGCATGTAGAAGTGCGGGAGTTCGAACGGCTGCGTCATGGCCGGGCCCTACCCGGGGGCATCAACCCGCATCCGCGGCGCGGGACATGATCACACCATCGCGTGAACCCGGGGCGAACACCCACGCATCGGGCGCCCCCGGGTGGCGGGCCGGCCCGGGGTCCGCGCCGTGCTCACTTCCCGGTCTGGATCAGCGCGTGCGTCCCGCCGGTGCGCCAGCCCTGCCCCTCGGCGGCGGTCAACGCGGCCTCGGTGCCGGCCGACAGCCCGGTGATCACGTCCGACTTGAGCGTGCGCAGCGCCACGACCGGGCCGGGGAAGTACGCGGTCACGTCCCCGAACGGCGTGGTCGGCGGCCACCGCCGGTCGCCCACCAGGCGGCGGTAGTTGAGGTCGCCCTTCACAAGGGTCAGCGTCGCGGCCGCGAACTCGGCGCGCAGGTCGTCGGGCATCCGCTCGTACGGCAGCGGGGCGGCGGCGAAGGGGTGGGCGCGGACCGTCAGGGTGCCGTCCGTCATCGCCGCCCACAGCCGCCGCCCGTACCCGGCGGCCGCCCCCGGAGCGGCCGTCAGACGGCGCAGCGCGTCGACGACGTCGGCGGTCGTGGCGTCCGAGACGTAGTAGGGGTACGGCTTGACGTGCAGGACGACACGGCCGATCCGCCGGTGGGCGAGGAGGTGGGCGGCGAGGAGCAGGTCGGGGATCAGCTCGCGGCCCGCGTTGTCCGCGACCAGGCACAGCGTGCCGTCGGCGGCCCCCGGCGGCGCCAGCAGCGTCCACAGGCGCTCGCTGTCGTCGGCGACCAGTGCGGGGACGGCGGCCCGGTCCCGGGCGCCCGCGTCGGAGAGCCGGAAGCCGAGGTCGGCGCGGTTTCCCCACAGGGAGCCGTGCAGCAGGGCCCGCGCCCGCTCCGGCTCCGGGCGGCCTTCGAGGCCGTCGAGCGCGGCGAGTTCCTCGTCGGTCCCGGGGGCGTCCAGCTCGGCGAGCTTGAACGGGCGGAACGGGTCGAGTCCCTGCCAGGGGCCGGGCCGGAAGTGACCGACGGTCTCGAGGAGCAGCCGGTAGAAGTAGCTCTCCGCCCACAGCCAGGGCACCTCGTACCAGGAACGGCCCGCGTACGCGTCCAGTCCCCAGGCCCGCCAGCGGTCGAGGTCGTGCGCGTCGGCGGGGAGCGGCTCGATCACGCCCGCGGCGCAGCTCGTCAGCAGGGCGTCCAGGGCCGCCCGGACGTCGGGTCCGTAGGGGAAGGCGTCCCGCACCCGCCGGATGATCGCCGGGTGCCGTTCGGCGAGGACCCCGTGCGGGAAGGAACCGGGCTCGTCGCCGTGGATCACGGGCGGGAGGGGGGTGTCGGGCATGCGGATCACGGTATCGCGGGGCGGGTGGAGCGGAGGACGCGCGGACGGCGGGGCGGACGAGAGCGGAGGACGCGCGGGCCACGGACCGCGGGACCGGCCGCGCGCGGCGCGTGAGCCGCGGGGCCGGCCGGTCCGTGCGGGTGCACGCGCCATGGCCGTACGCACGTGCCGCAGCCGTGCCACGGGGGCGCGGCCGCAAGGGCGTGACCATGCGCCCGTGACCACGCGCCCGTGACCGCGGGGGCGTCGTCACGGGGGAAAGCGGCGGTGGCTCACACCGCCGCCATGATCTCCCGTTCGAGCCGGGCCGCGAGGCTCAGGTAGCGGGGGCGGCGGGGGACGGGGACCAGGCCGCGGATGAGGACGTGCCACATCTCGGCCATGCGGCGCGGCAGCCGCGCGCCGGGTTCGCGGGAGCGGCCGACCACGCGGGTGCCGACGAAGAAACAGACCAGCGAGTGGGCCACCGCTTCCACGTCGACGTCCGGATGGATGTCGGACTCCCGCACCGCGCCGACGAGCCCGCGGGAGATCAACTCCAGCCACTCGGTGAAGGGGTGGGGCACGGGCGGCCGTACGGCGACGCCGCCGGTGGCCAGGCGCAGGCCGGCGCGGGTGATGGGGCCCTCGACCGACAGCCGCGCCATGCCGAAGGTGAGGCGCATCAGGGCCTCCAGGGCCGGGTAGCCGCGTTCGTCGATCTCCCCGGCGACCCGGCGCGCGGCCTGGGACTGCAACTCCAGGATGGCCTGGGCGAGATCCTCCTTGGCCGCGAAGTGGAAGTAGAGCGCGCCCTTGGTGACGTGGGCGTGTTCGACGATGTCACTGAGGCTGGTCGACTCGTAGCCGTTGCGGTCGAACAGGTCGGCCGCGGCCCTGATGATCGTCGTACGGGTCTGCTCCGCGCGTAGCTGCCTCGCCATCGACTGGACACTCCTGGGCGTAAAGAACGGGTCATGCCGTTTGTTTCTCACCCCCAGTAAACCTCAGTTCACGATCCGGCGGTACCGACCAGGCATTCAAAAACCGTCGACTCCCCTTGGACGCCGAGCACTTGCACGTCGGTCCCGTGCCCGCCCTTCGCCTCGATCCAGATGGGTTCGTCCAGCTCGGCGTACCGGTGGAAGACGGCGTGGTAGGCCGTCGGCACCTGTTTCCCCGGTGTCTCCAGCAGGGTCGCCTGGCGGGCGGCCTCCAGCAGGAGCATGCCGGGGACGTGGTCGAGCGGGTGGTCGAAGAAAACGGGGTGCGCGGTATTTACTCGCAACTGCCGGCGCCCCGGCCGGTCGGCGGCGGGCGCGAGAACGACGTCCGTGGGCAGGGCCCGGCGGACGGCGTCGGCGGACACCCCGGGCGGGACGGGGACGGCGGTCACGGCCTCCGGCGTACGGCCGCCGCGCAGCCGGCGGTAGACGGGTCCGCTGACGCAGGTGAACGCGACGTCCGCGGTGGCGACACGGGCGCCGTCGCGCAGGACGTGCGCGGTGTAGCGGGCGGCGGCGAGGTGTCCGCCGCGGTACTGGACGTCGGTGAAGACGAGTTCGACCTCGGGCTCGGCCGGCAGCGCGCCGAGCGTCAACGCCGCGGGTTCCGAGTCGACGTGGAACTCGGTCAGCACGAACTTCCGGTCCAGCGGCGCCTCGTACTCGGTGTGGGTGACCAGGGTGCCGCTCTGCCGGATCGTCTCGACGACGAGCAGCGGGTCGTACGCGGACCAGTCGGGCGCCACGTGCAGGACGTGCGCGCGCGGCCACTGGGCGGAGACCGTGAACCGGTCGGTCCCGGTGCGCCGCCAGCCGGTGAGGAAGGTCTCGGCGACGGCGGCGCGGTGGACGAACTGGCGCGGAACGGTTGCGGTCAGGGACGGCGTGTCGGCATGCTGCCGCGGTCGCGTCATCTCTCTCCCCCTACGGTGCCCCGAAGGCCCGGGGCGGACGGGCGAACCACCCGCTCGGTGAGCGTTAGAGTACGAGGCGACCGGTTTGTTTTCAATGAGATCAGTCGACGGCATCCTATGATCGGACCGAACCCGCATCCGAGCGCGGGACGCCCGGCTCGGTGCCGTGAAGGGGCTCGCAATGGCGAAACAGGAGCGCGCGATCAGGACGCGCAGGGCGATCGTGGAAGCGGCGGGCGCGGTGTTCGACGAGCACGGCTACACCTCCACCACCATCGCCATGGTCCTGGAGCGCGCCCAGGTCACCAAGGGTGCCCTGTACTTCCACTTCGCGTCGAAAGAGGCTCTCGCCCAGGCGGTCCTGAACGAGCAGGTGCCCTTCGGGTCGGTTCCGACGCAGCCGTGCAAGCTGCAGGAGATCGTCGACATGACCTTCGTGGTGGCGCGGCGACTGCTGGACAACGCCCTGCTGCGGGGCAGTGTGCGGCTGGCGGTGGACCAGGAGACGCCGTCCGGGGTGGATCACGGCGAGCCGTTCCGGCAGTGGGCGCAGGCCCTCACCGAACTGCTGGAAGCGGCCCGTCAGCGGGGCGAGTTGCTGCCCACGGTGAAGCCGGCGGAAACGGTCGGGCTGCTGGTGGGCACCTTCACGGGCATCCAGTTGATGTCCCGGGCACTGACCGACCGCGCCGACCTCGGGGACCGGCTGGCGGTGATGTGGGCGCACATCCTGCCGAGCATCGCGGTGCCCGGTCTGCTCCCCGGCATCGACGCCCGCGCCGACCGGGGTGCGCGGGTGCTGGCCTCGCCGGAGCAGCGCGCGGCTTCCTGATCCGGAGCCCGTCGTGGAGGTCCCCGCACGTGCGGCGGGCCGGTCGGTGTCCATCCGCACCGGCCGGCCCGCCTGTTCGTGAAGCGGTGGCGAAAGACCTCAGAAGGTCAGCTTCCAGTTGTTGAGACGGCCGGTGTCCTGCGCGGCCACGTCCTGGACCCGCAGCTTCCAGGTGCCGTTGGCGACCTCGCCGGAGGCGTTCACCGAGTAGGTGGCCACGACGTTGTCCGCGGAGTCCGAGCCGCTGGACGCCTTCAGGCGGTACGCCGTGCCGTCCGGGGCGACGAGGTCGACGACCAGGTCACCGCGGTAGGTGTGGGTGATGTCGACGCCGACCTGGAGGGCCGTGGGCGCGTTGCCGGTGCGGCCGGTGACGGTGATCGGGGACTCGACGGCCGACCCGTTGTCCGGGATGTTGAGCGCGGTGGTGTTGGTGAAGGTGGTGCCCCCGTGGAGCCGCCGGAGCCGCTCACCGCCTGCACCGTCCTGGCGGCGTCCGCCAGACCCGCGCCACAGCCGCCGGAGCAGACACCGGGCAGGGCACGGGCGTTGCTCTTGATCGCCGTCTCGATCTGCGCCGGGGTCAGCGTGGAGTTCGCCGACTTCATCAGCGCGACCAGGCCCGCGATGTGCGGGGTGGCCATGCTGGTGCCCTGGTAGTAGGTGTACGACTCCGTGGAGGGCGTCCTGGTGCCGGAGTTCAGGGTGGACAGGATGCCGTTGGCGGTACCGGTGCTGGTCTGGCCGCCGGGCGCCGAGATGTCCACGAGGGAGCCGTAGTTGGAGTACGAGGCCTTGTCGCCGGTGCGGTTCGTCGCGGCGACCGAGATCACGTTGCCGCAGTTGCCCGGCGAGTGGTTCGCGACGTTGTCGTTCTCGTTCCCGGCGGCCACGGCGACGGTCGTGCCGCGGCTCACGGCCGCGTTGATCGCGCTCTGGGTGGCCGAGGTGCAGGCGCCGTCGCCGCCCAGGCTCATGTTGATGACCTTGGCGACGTTGGTGTTGGCGGGCACGCCGGACACCGTGCCGCCGGACGCCCAGGTGATGGCGTCGATGATGTCGGAGTCGTAGCCCCCGCACTTGCCGAGGACGCGGACCGGGGAGATCTTCGCGCCGTGGGCGACGCCCGCGACGCCCTTGCCGTTGTTGGTGACGGCGGCGATCGTGCCGGCCACGTGGGTGCCGTGCCAGGAGGAGTTGCTGGCCGGGACGCCCGCGCCGCACTCGCCCGCCGCGTAGTGGTCGCCGGGGTCGGCGGGGTTGCTGTCACGGCCGTCGCCGTCCACCGAGACGGCGGTGTCGGCGATGAAGTCGTAGCCGCCGACGATGTTCGCGGCGAGGTCGCTGTGGGCGACGTAGCCGGTGTCGATGACGGCGACCGTCACGCCGGTGCCGGTCGCGGTGTTCCAGGCGGTGGGCACGTTCATGCCGGCGGTGGCCTCGAACAGGTCCCACTGCTTGGCGTACTCGGTGTCGTTGGGGGTGGCCTTGGCGGTGTTCAGGCGGTCCGGCACGACGTAGGCGACCTGCGGGTCCGAGCGGTACTCGGCGACGACGTCGGCGACGTCCGCGCCGGTGAGGCCGGAGCCCAGGTCGACCAGGGCGGCGCCGGTGCCGAGGCGGCGCTCGAAGTCGACGTCCTCGCCGGCCTTCTCGCCCTTGGCGGCGGCGTCGGCCTCGGCCGCGCGGTTCGACTTCGCCTCCTCGGCGCCGGACTTGTAGCCGACGATGAGGCGCTCGGCCGGGGTGCCGGGCGCCGCCTCGGTCTGGGCGGCCGGCACGGCGGCCTCCGCCGGTGCGCCGCCCGGGGTGGCGGCGGACGAGGCGGTGGTGGCGGCGGTGAAGAGGGCCGCGGAGACCGCGGCGACGGATATCAGCTTCCGTCCGAGAGCGGGGGAGGTGCGCAAGGGGCGTGCCTTTCGGGGCCGGCTCCGGGCAGGGGGGAGCCTCGGTCGATTCGCTTCGCCTTCGAAGCGGCGGGGGGGTGGATCGAGGAACAACGCGCAGGCCGGCCAGGCACGATGGCCGCCCCAGGGGTTACCTGTGGGTCGGCTGTGTCGGAACGATAGGCAGGGCAAAGGATCTTCGGATACGGGGGAAACCCTCGATCCGGCCGGAACACCGCCCTTGACGGCGGCAAGTGGTCTGCGAATGACCGGGTTTGATCAGGGGGCGCCCGGTGGCCGACGGCGTGAACGCGCGGGGTCGACGGCGGTGTGAACGCGCCGGGCCGCCGCCGCGTACTGCACGTCGACACCGTTCCCGCGCCGGCCGAGGAGACGTCCCGATGCGCCGCACGACCGCACCCCGCGCCGCCGCCCTGGCGGCCGCCGCCCTGAGCCCGATCCTGCCGGTACTGCTGGGGGCGGGGCCGGCGCAGGCGCACGGCGCGCCGACGACCCCGGTCAGCCGGGTCTACGCCTGCTCCCCCGAGGGCGGTCCGGCCGCCGGGTCCGCCGCCTGCCGGGCGGCCGTGGCCGCCAACGGGGCGCCCTTCACGGCCTGGGACAACCTGCGGGTGCCGGACGTCGGCGGCCGCGACCGGAGCACGATCCCCGACGGGAAGCTGTGCAGCGGCGGTCTGCCCGCCTACCGGGGACTGGACCTCGCCCGCTCCGACTGGCCGTCGACCCGTCTGACGCCGGGCGGGACGCTGCGCATGACGTACGTCTCGACGATCCCGCACACCGGCACGTTCGCGTTCTACCTGACGAAGCCGGGATACGACCCGTCGCAGCCCCTCACCTGGGACGATCTGCCCGAGCGGCCGTTCGCCGAGGTCAGGGACCCGGCACTGCGGGACGGTGCCTACCGGCTCACGGCGAAGCTGCCCGCCGACCGCGCGGGACGCCAGGTGCTGTACACGGTCTGGCGGAACAGCAGCACGCCCGACACCTATTACTCGTGCTCGGACGTGGTGTTCCCGGATAAGGCCGCGGCCGCGCCCCCGCCGGCCGCGAAGACCACGGCCGCCGCGGCGAAGTCCCCGTCCGCCGCCGTGTCGGCCCCGGCGGGGGCGGGGACCGGTACGACGACGTCCGCCGCCCCCGCCCGGGGGACGGTGGCGGCTTCCGGCGCGCCGGCGGCCGCCGCGCCGGCGAGCACCCCGGTGGCGTCCGCCTCCGGGGCCGGCGCCGGGCCGTCCGCGCCCCTGCTGGCGGGTGGCGCCGCCGCGGTGCTGGTGCTCACCGGCGGCGCCACCCTGGTCCTGCGCCTGCGACGGCGCTGAACCGGTTCCCGGTTCGGGTGCGAACCGGTTTCCTCGGTGCTTTCCTCGGTGCTTTCCTCAGCGGTTCTCCTCGGGGTTTCGCTCCGTGGTTCCGTGGAGCCTTCCCGCGCCGGTCAGTTGACGGTGACGGCGGCGCCCGCGTCGGTCACCGGGGCGTACTTGGCGCTGAAGTAGCCGTTCGCGAAGCACAGCGACGAGCCGGACACCTTGGTGAACTGCTGGGCGGTGAAGGTGATGCTGTTGTCGGCGTTGTTCGCGGTGCCGGTCAGGCTGGGCCCCCGGTAGACGCAGTTGATGCTGCCGAGGAGCGTGCGCAGCACGACCGTCGTCTGGATCGTGGAGCCGGCCGCCGGGGTCACGGTGAGGGTGCCGGCGGAGGACACGGTCGCCTTGTACGGCAGGTTGTTGACCGTGATGCTGGTGACGCCGAGCACGCCGGCGACGTTCGCGGAGCAGTTGCCGAAGGTGTGCGCGGTGAGCGACTCGGTGGCCGTGCCGGGAGCGGTGGGGTTGTCGGTGACGGTGGCACTGAAGCCCGACGAGGCGCAGGAGACGCCGCTGGTGCCGGTGGCGGAGGAGTAGAGGGTGGCGTTGGTGCCGCTCGCGAGGGAGGCGTTGAGGACGTCACCGACCGCGACGTCGCCGTTGGCCGTGGTGAGGACGGCCGGGCCGGCGGCGGAGGCCGGGGTGACCGCCGTCAGCGAGAGGGCGGCGACGGTGCCGGCGAGGGCGAGGAGAGGGCGAGTGCGCATGCGGATGCCTCGTTTCTCAGGTGGGGGTGCTCCCGGAGGGTGTTCCGGGAGGTGTGCTCAGGGGAGGCGCGAGGTGCGCTCGGGGAAGTGCGGGACGCGAGTCGACGCCCGGCGGGTGCCGGCCCGGAACGTCTTCTCCGTACGTGACGGACCGGCAGCGCAGGTGGCGGCGGGCACGGCCGGCAGGGGGGAAACGGCCGTGGCGGCGCCGGACGGGAATCGGACTCGGGGCGCGAGCCGGCCCGTGCTGGATGCCTGGGCGGCCGTACCCGTTCTGACAGGAGGTCCGGCCGTCGGTTTCGGGACGGCCGGACCGGGTCCGGGAGTACGGAGAGCGGAGAACGGCTCGCCGCACTGCGGATCCGGCGCCACGGATCCGGGCTGAGTCACCGAGAGTTGTAGACCTGATGCTCCGTCAACGTCAATACGTCGCGCAGAAGTTGATGGATGTACGGCGACTCGGGGAAGCCCCGGACGTACCGGCGCACAGGCGACACATCTCGCCCACCCTTTTTCCACATCTCCCTTGACCCTGCGGTGTAACCATCGGTAACTTCCCCGTAGGCTACTGACGCGTAACGAGAAAGCCCTTGCGGCTTCCGGGAGTTGCGAGGAGACGTACGCGGCAGCCGCTGTCCGCGCCAGGACAACACGCCACTGAAGCCCAACCCGCATGACTATGCCCATGGGAGCAGACATGGCCTCGTCCTCGGACGTCACGTCGTCCGCCGAGAACACCCCCGGGAACCCGGAAAGCGGTTCCGAAGACAGGCGCGGCCGGGTCCGGCTGCGCCGGGCCGCCGTGATGGCCGTCCCCGCGACCCTCGTCACCGCCGGCCTCGCGGTGCTCACCGCCCAGGGAGCCCTGGGCGTGCAGTTCGCTATCTCCGGCATGCCGTTCGTGGTGACCGCCGACAAGCTCGAGGGAAACGGTTTCGCACAGTTCGGCTCGCTGGACCACATGATCGAGAACAGTCCCAACGAGGGCGACACCGGCGGCCAGGTCCTGGTCGTCACCTCGGTGGTGAAGTCGGGCAAGCTGACCAACATGTGCCAGAGCGTCGACCTCGGCGGCATCCAGCTCGTCCTCACCGCCGGCGACAAGGGCGACAAGGTGAGCGTGGAGAACCTGGCCATCGACTCGGACGACATCACCGGCAACGCCGCGTTCAACAACATCGAGATCGGACGCGACGCCAGCACCTTCGACAAGGTCGACACCCGCGGCCTGCCGGGCGTCTACGGCCAGCAGGCGGACAAGGTCGTCATCACCGACCTGTACCAGCACAACTACGCCGCCACCGCGGCCGTGTTCAAGCTGCCCGGCCTGCACATGCGGTTCGGGGGCGAAGGCTGCCCGCGGTGAACGGCTTCCGCCGGTGGACCGCGCGCCGGCCCTTCCCGGGCGGTCTGCTGCTCTTCCTGGGCGGTGCGGAGATCCTGGTGACCATGAAGGCACCGCTTCCGGTGATCCTGCACATCGGCATGCAGGGCCTGGCCGGCTACCTCCTGCCGACCCTCATGGTGCTGATCGGGCTGCTGATCCTGTTCAACCCGACCCAGCGGCTGTTCTACTCGATCATCGGGGTCCTGCTGTCCCTCGGGACGTGGCCCACCTCGAACCTCGGCGGCTTCCTCGTCGGCCTGCTCCTCGGGGTCGTGGGCAGTTGTCTGGCCTTCGGGTGGGTCCCGGACCAGGAGCCGCGCAAGGCCCGCAGGCAGCGGCGCAGGGCGGCTCGGGCGGCCGGCCGGCCGCCGTTGCACACCGGTGAGCCCGCCTGAGCGGAACTCCGCAGGGCGTGCCACCGTGCCACGGGGCCGGGGGCGATCCACCGTCGACGGGGATCACCCCCGGCCCCTGCCGGTCGGTGCTCCGTGCCCCGCGGGTCGACGCCCCGGCCCTGCCGGTCGGCGCCGGCGGGCGGCGTGCGGTCGACGGTGTGCGGTCACCGGCCCGTCAGCGCGGGGAGGCGACCGCCTCCGCCGCCCGCAGTACGGCGATCGTCTCGGGGTGCGGCCCCCGCCGCGCCCACTCCAGCGGCGTCCAGCCCGTGCCCCGGTCCTCGCGCAGGCCGGGATCGGCACCGTGGGCGAGCAGGGTGCGGACCGTCTCGGTGTGTCCCCAGCAGGCGGCCGCGCACAGCGGCGTGCCTTCCGAGCCGGGCCCTGCGCTCTCCGCGTCGGGCGGGGCGCCCGCCTCGAGGAGCCGGCGGACGATGCCGGCCGAGCCCTGGACGGAGGCCACGTACAGCGCGGTGGTGCCGTCGCGGTCGGCCGCCGCCGGATCGGCGCCGGCCCGCAGCAGTGCGCCGACCCGGGCGCCCTCGTCCAGCAACGCCGCGGTGACCAGTTCCGTGGTCAGTTTCTTCTGCCGCCGCCTGTTCATGTCCCCGCAGGTTAGCCGGGTGCGGGAACCGGCGCTCACAATTGTGCGAGCAGGGACAGCAGTTCGGCCGCCGCGGTCACGTCGCCGGTCAGCGGGCGGTCCTCGGTGCCGTCGGGCAGGGCGCCGGCCGCCACGGTGAGGGCGTCGGCCGCCGGGGGCGCCGGGTGCATCCGCAACGCCCTTACGGCGGCGACCAGTTCACAGCCGAGGACCGTGCGGTACGCCTGCGCCGCGCGCAGCGTCTGACGGGCGGCCTGGCCGGCGAAACTGGCGGCCTCCTCCAGGCCGTGCGAGAGGACGACGTGGCCGACGGAGGCGGGAGCGGCGCAGGAACGCAGTTCCGCCAGGGCCGAGTTGGCGGTGTACTCCAGGATCATCGTGCCGGAGCTGCTGGCGGGACCGGCGGCGAGGAACGCGGGCAGGCCGGTGAGGGCGGGGTCGCCGAGAGCGGTCAGCCGCGCCGCCGAGAGCTGGGCGGTCTGGAGCAGGGTGAGGTTCACCGCCTCCAGGGCGTGCCCCAGGGGGGCGGCGAAGAAGCCGCCGTGGTGGTGGGCCTCGGTGCCGTCGGGGACAGCAGGGGGTTCTCGGAAGCGGAGTTGATCTCGACCTCGACGACCTCGCGCAGTCGCTCCGACGCGTCGAGGGCACAGCCGTGGACCTGCGGGAAGGCGCGGAAGCCGTAGGGGTCCTGGATACGGCGTCCCCCACCCCGCGGCCGGTCCGGCAGCCCGAGCAGTCGCCGCACCTCCGCGGCCGCACGGGCCGCGCCGGGGTAGGGGCGCAGGGCGTGCACGGGCGCGGCGTAGGCCTCGGCCGAACCGGAGACCGCGGCCAGCGACAGCGCCGCCACGGCATGGGTGGCCCGCAGCAGCCGGTCCACCTCGTGGCGGCCGAGCGAGGCCTGCGCCAGCGCGAGCGCGTTGCTGCTGAGCAGCGCGAGCGCGTCACCGGGACGCAGGACCACGGGAGCGGGCAGGGCCCGGGAGCCGGAACCGCTCCACGCGGAACCGCTCCGCGCGGGGGCACCGACGTCCACCGGGCCGACGGTCACGGAACGACCGTCGAGCACCGGACCGACGGGAGCCGGAACCCCGTCCAGCACCGGACCGGCGGGCAGGGGCACCCCGTCCAGGACCGGCCGCGCGGAAGCGGGCACCCCGTCCAGCACCGGACCGGCGGGCAGGGGCACCCCGTCCAGCGCCGTGTCCGTCCTCGCGGGCCGGTTCCCGAGCGCGGTGCCGTCCGGCACGGTGTCGCCGGGCGGGAGATCACCCTCGGCCCCACCGCGGCCCGCACCGATCGGGCTCCCGTCCCCACCGCCGGTGCGGCTCTCGGGTGCGCCGCCCGTCCGGGCCGGGCTGTCCGCCCCCGCTCCTCCCCCAACCCGCTGTCCAGCCAAGGCCGTTCACCCAGGAGGGTCAGGCCCGTCTGGGCGAGGGCGGTCAGGTCACCGGTGCCGACGGCGCCGTACTCGTTGACGGCCGGGTGGACACCGAGACGGAGGGCCTCGGTGAGGGCGTCGATGAAGACGGGGTGGATGCCGGAGCCGCCGGCGAGGAGCTGGTTGGCGCGGATCGCGAGCATCGCGCGGATCTGACGGGCGGGCAGCAGCGCGCCCGCGCCGCCCGCGTGGCTGCGCAGCAGGCGCAGCCCGTGCGCGGTCTCGTCGTCCGCGTCGACGGACACCGCACGGTGTGCGCCGACGCCGGTGCCGCGGCCGTACAGCCGCCCGGCGGCGGCCAGTCGGCGTCCGGCGCGGAAGGAACGTACGGCCCGCTCGCGTGCCTCGGGGGCCGTGACCGGGACTGCCGCACCGTCGGCGAGCGCGATCAGCCCGCCGACGGTGAGGGTGGTGCCGTCCAGGACGACCCGGTGTGCTGTCGTGTCCAACGCGGCCGGGTCAGCCCAGGCCGACGGACTTCAGCCAGGCCTTGGCCACGTCCAGCGGGTCCTTGCTCTCCAGCTGCACCTGGGAGTCGAGGTCCAGCAGGGTCTTGGTGTCGAGCTTGGCGGAGACCGCGTTGAGCGCGTCGACGCCCTCCTGCGAGAGCCCGCTCTTGTAGACCAGCGGGGTCACGTTCGCGAATCCGAAGAGGTTCTCCGGGTCCTGGAGGACGACGAACTTCTCCTTGGTGATGGTCGGGTCGGTGGTGAAGATGTCCGCGGCCTGCACGGTGTTCTTCTTCAGCGCGGCCTGGGTCAGCGGACCGCCGGCGTCCAGCGCCTTGAAGGACTTGAACTTCAGTCCGTACACCGATTCCAGGCCGAGCATGCCCTGCTGCCGGGTCTGGAACTCGGGCGAGCCGCCGAGGACCAGGTCGGGAGCGATGTCCTTGAGGTCGGCGAGGGTGGACTGCGCGTTGAGGTTGTACTTCTTCGCGGTGTCCGCGTTGACCGTGACGGAGTCCTTGTCCTCGGCGGGCGAGGACTCCAGCAGGGTCAGTTTGGGGTCGAGCTTGGCCTTGGCCGCCGCGTTGACGGCCTCGAGCGACTTCTGCTCGGCCTTGGCGTCGAGGTAGGCCAGCAGCGAGCCGTTGTACTCGGGCAGGACGGTGATGGAACCGTTCTTGAGCAGGCCGTACGTGGTCTCGCGGCTGCCGATGTTGGGCTTGTAGGACACCTTGATGTCCTTGGCCTTGAGGGCTTCGCCGTAGATGTCGGCCAGCAGGATGCTCTCGGCGAAGTTGTTGGAGCCGACGACGACGGTGTCTCCGGCGGCCTTGTCCTCGGAGAGCGGGTCGGTGTCGTCGGAGGAGGAACAACCCGCCAGCAGGGCCGTCATCGCGGCGAGCGCGAGGGCCGCCGCGCCTGGGTGGTTCCTGAGGGACCTGCTGCTGTGCGCGTTGGAAGTCACGTCTGCCGTTCCGGGCTCGGAGATTGTCGGAGGTTGGTTCGGAAGCTGGTGCGGAAGCTGGTGCGGAGGTCGGTTCGGAGATGGGTCGGAGAACGAACGCTCCGTCTGATCCAATCCAGCGCGTTCTCCGTCAGTCAAGGGCCTCCGGGTCACCGATTGGCTTCGATGCGCGACCGGTTGTGATGGTCCGTGCAGGAGGAAAGGCCAGGAGGACACCCCGACGGCGGCGTTTTGTAATGGATTCTTGACGTAGGGCCACGCACTTGATCGATCGATGAGGGGATAGTCTCGCCGAAGTCCGCGTCGGTCACAGCGGTGTACGGGGGCCGCTCCGGTGCCGTGACGCACCGTGCGCGGTGCGGTCGCGCGCCCGGCCACACTGCCGAGAACATCGATCACCATCGGACAGAAGCGTGCGTCGCGCGGTGCGCACGAGCTCATGAAGGAGGCCTGGTGTCCACGACCGAGGTGGACGCGTCCTCCCCTCACCACTCGGCTTCGCACGAGCGGCACGAGCAGGGGGGACCCCGACGGCCGGCGGCCTCGTCCGTACGCCGGGGCCTGCGGGGTTTCGCCGACCGGTGGCCCTTCCAGCGCAAGCTCAACATCCTCGTCGGCGTCCCGCTGGCGGTGATCGCCCTGCTGCTGACGTGGGTCGTCACCGACCTGCTGGAGGAGTCCGAGCACGCCGAGACGGCCGCCCAACTGGTCCGGGACAGCGCCGCGGTGGCCCAGCTGGTCGCCGACGTGCAGGCCGAGCACCAGCAGGCTGTTCTGCTGTCCGTGCGGTACGAGGCGTCCTTCGACGGGGGCACCCCGTCCACCTCCACCTACCGGGTCGCCCAACTCGCCGTCGACGCGCAGGTCCGGACGGTGCGCGAGACCTTCGGCGACCGGCTGCCGGACACCGAGGCGCAGGCGCTGCGCGAGATCGAGGGCCTGGCCGGCCTGCGGGACACCATCGAACAGGGCTACCTGCCCGCCGACAACATCGACCCGGCGTACTCGGGCGCCGCCGACGGCCTCATCGACGGCCTCGGTCTGGACCGCAACACCGCCCTGGCCACCACCTTCACCGGCAACCTGCTCGACTCGCTGCTGCGGGCCGACGCCGCCCACGGCGCCTACGAGACGGGCGTGTTCTCCGCGCGGACCGGTGACAGCAACGCCCTCATCGAGTTCACCGGCGCGGTCGGCTCCCACGAGCTGTACACCTACCAGGCCGAACGTTTCGCCCGCTTCGCCACCGAGGCGCAGACGGACCTGCTCGGCGACATCGAGCACAACCCGGCGCAGGCGGTCATCGGCCGGCACTACGCCGAACTCGCCGTCGACCCGAGCGCGTTGCAGGCCGACACCAGGAGCGAGATCCGCGTCGCGTTCCGCGAGGCGCTGGACTCCTACCACCGCTACAACGAACAGGCCGAGACCCGGCTGCGGATCACCGGCTCGCTCATCGACCAGATCGCCGACCGCGCCGACGACGCCGACGCCGCCGCCGAGTGGCGCGCGGCCCTGCTGCTGACCCTGGCGCTCCTGGGCTTCGTCACCTGGATCGCGCTGGCCGCGCTGGTGCGCCGCTCCGTGATCCGTCCGGTGCTGGCCCTGACCGGGGCCGCTCAGGAGGTCGCCGACGTCGCCGGGCGCGAACTGGCCCGGGTGGCCGACGACGACGCGGAGGAGAGCGGGCCGCCGCGGCTGCGCGAACTGCCGGTCACCGCCGACGACGAGATCGGCGCGCTCGCCGAGGCCTTCAACAACGTCCAGACGACCGCGGCCGCGCTGCTGGAGCGCCAGGTGCTCAGCCGGCGCAACGTGGCCGAGATGTTCGGCAACGTGGGGCGCCGCGTCAGCAACCTCACGACCCGCCAGCTCGCGCTGATCGACGCCGTGGAACGCGGCGAGACCGACCCGGCGCTGCTCGAACGCCTCTACTCCATCGACCACATCGCGGTCCGGCTGCGCCGCAACGCCGACAGCCTGATGCTGCTGGCCGGCATCCGCGAGACCGTGCTCGACTCGGGTCCGGCGGCGCTCACCAACGTGGTCCGCGCCGCGCTCGGCCAGATCGAGGGCTTCCAGCGGGTGCAGCTGTACGCCGGCACCGAGGTCCTGGTCGAGCCCGACATCATCGGCGACCTGACCCTGATGATCGCCGAACTCGTCGAGAACGCCGTGTCGTTCTCCCCCGAGGGCAGCCCCGTCGAGGTCCGGGTCCGGCCCGGCGACGACGGCGCCACGATCACCGTCGCCGACCACGGTCTGGGCATGAGCGCCGAGCGGCTCGCCGAGGAGAACGCCCGCCTGGTGCGCCGCGAACGCCTCGACCTCGTCCCGACCAAGGTGCTCGGCCTGTTCGTGGTCGGCGCGCTGGCCCGCCGCTGGGAGATCGACGTCACCCTGACCCGCACCCCGGGCGGCGGCGTGACGGCGGAGGTCGCCATCCCCTCCGGCCTGCTCCTGACGCCGATCGGCACGGCCCTCCAGGGGGCGGCGCCCGCGACGGCGGCACTCCCGTCCGGCAGACCGTCGGGCACGGCGGCCGGCACGACGCCCGGCATGGCGCCCGGCACGACGGCCCCCGCCCCGGTCCCGGCGGGCGGCCCCTCCCGGGCGGCCTCCGTGCCGGCCTGGGCGGCGGCGGACGGCGAGGACCCGGTCCCGCTCCCCGCCGGGTCCCCCGGCGCGAGCCGGCCGATTCCGAGACCGAATCCGAGACCGGGGCAGGGGCAGCGGCAGCGGCAGGCACAGGGACAGGGGCAGGGACCGCGTCCCCGCTCGTCCCCGGTCCCCGTGTCGAGGAGCCGACGGTCCACGACCGTACGGCGGAGCCCGCGCCACACACCGGCACCGAGCCCTCCGCCGCCGGGCCGGCCGACGGCGCCGTACGCCCGACGACCCGCGCCGGGGACACCGCGCCGGGCGCCGGGGAGCCCGCGGCCCGCACCCACGACGGCGGGAGCGCGCCCCTCCCGGCGGCGGATCCCGCGCACGACGGCGCCCGCCCCCTGCGCCGCCGGGTCCGCGGGGCCACGCTGCGGACCACCGCGGAGGCCGCCGACCGGCAGGCCGCGCGGCGGTCGGCGCTCCCGCCCGCCGACGCGGACGCGGTCCGCAGCGCGCTGGAGGAGTTCGAGGCGGCCGTGGAACGCGCCCACCGCGACACCGGCGAGCATCCCCGCCCCGACGTCGGTTCCGCACCGCCCGGTGACGCCGGGCGCGACGACCGTACGACCGACCGCCCCACGGACGACCGCCGGACCGACGACCGCCGGACCGACGACCGGAACCCCACGCACCGCCAGAACCACCTTCCGGAAGGAGCCGAGCAGTGAGCACGTCGACAGGAGGCACTCCCACGGGAGACGCCACGCCGACCGACCTGCGGGCCGCCGCAGCCGACTTCACCTGGCTGCTCACCCGTTTCGCCAACGAGACGGCCGGGGTCGTGGACGCCATCGCGGTGTCCACCGACGGCCTGCTGATCGCCGTGTCCGAGCTGCGCGAGCACGCCGACTCCGAGCGGCTGGCCGCGATCGTCTCCGGCATCACGAGCCTGGCCGCCGGCGCCTCCGGCAACTACGGCCTGGGCGGCCTGAACAAGGTCATCATCGATCTGGAGGGCGGCCACGTGCTGGTCTCCGCGATCGGCAGCGGCGCCGTGCTCGGCGTGGTCACCGACAAGGAGGCCAAGCTGGGCAACATCGCCTACGAGATGACCGTGTTCGCCAACCGTGCCGGGGCCGCGCTCAGCCCGCAGCTCGTGCTGGAGCTGAAGAACAGCGTCGGCGCGACCAGGTCGCGCTGAGCGTCCGCCGCCGGTCCAGAGAGGAAACCCACCACCGATGGCGGACGGCCGCACTCCGCGCGGCGCCGGCGAGGACGGCGTCGCACCCGTCGGCCCGGCGTCCGCCGTCCGGCCCTTTCTGGTCACCGCCGGCCGGGTCGCGGGCTCGGGCGAGGCCGCGGCCGGCCGGCCGATGCCGGTGGAGACCCAGCTGGTGGCCACCGCCGCCGGGCTCGCCGCGCTCGACCGGCTCTCCTTCGAACAGCACGACATCGTCGCCGCATGCCGGCAGCCGCAGTCGATCGCGGAGATCGCGGCCCGGCTGCGGCTGCACCTGAACGTGGTGCGGGTCCTCGCCGAGGATCTGCGCGCGGCCGGGCAGCTGTCGGTGCACGTGCCCGACTCCGGCGTCACCCATGACGCGTCCGTCCTGCGCAGGGTTATCGATGGCCTGCGGGCCATCCCCGACTCCCGGGGGGTACTCCGTGACTCCGACTGAACCGCTCGTCGGCCGTTTCGCCGGTCAGGCGGCCGTACGGCCGCCGCTGCCGGTGAAACTGGTGATCGCGGGCGGCTTCGGCGTGGGCAAGACCACCGCCGTCGGCTCGATCTCCGAGATCGAGCCGCTGACCACCGAGGCGGCCATCACCGAGGTGGCGGCGGGGGTGGACGACCTCAGCCACACCCCGCGCAAGACCACCACCACGGTCGCGATGGACTTCGGCTGCATCACCATCGACCCGACCCTGAAGCTCTACCTGTTCGGCACTCCGGGACAGGAACGGTTCGGGTTCATGTGGGACGACATCGTGGAGGGCGCGGTCGGCGGCCTCGTCATCGTCGACAGCCGCCGCCTCGACGACTGCTACGCCGCCGTCGACTACTTCGAGCACAAGCGGATCCCGTTCGCCGTGGCGGTGAACGCCTTCGACGGCCGGGTCGAGCACGGGCTGGACGAGGTCCGCTGGGCCCTCGACGTGTCCGAGGGCGTCCCGGTCCTGGTGTTCGACGCCCGCGAGCGCGGCTCGGTGCGGGACGCGCTGCTGGTGGTCCTGGAACAGGCACTGGCCCGCTCACAGACGTGACGGCCGCCCCCGGGCCGGAGCGGCTCTCCCCTGGCCCGGGGGGCGGCTCCCCCTGGCCCGGGGGCGGCTCCCCCTGGTCCGGGGCGGCTCTCCCTCGGGCCGGGCGGAACGCCGGCGCCGGCCGGGCGGCCCCGCGGCTCGGAACGCTTCGGCCGGCCGGGCTCGTTCGTCGTCGAGCGTGCCCCGACCGCGCGGAGCCGACCGGAAGCACCTGCGGACCGCCCCCACGGCCCCACGGCAGGGACGGCCCCGACGGCGCGGACGGCGCGCAGAGACGGTCGGGCCGCAGAGGCGGTCGGGCCGCTACGCGCTCCTGCGCACCCCCGGTGACACCGTCACCTTGGTGACCGCCCAGAACACCGCCAGGGTGGCCAGGGCCATGCCGGCGGTGAGGGCGGCGCCGCCGACGACCTTCTCGTAGTCGCGCTGGTAGAGGCCGTCGATGATGTAGCGGCCGAGACCGCCGAGGCTGACGTAGGCGGCGATGGTGGCGGTGGAGACGATCTGGATGGCCGCCGAGCGCAGGCCGCCCAGGATCAGCGGGAGGGCCACGGGAAGTTCCACCTGGAGCAGGATCCGGGTCTCGGCCATGCCCATGCCCCGCGCGGCGTCCACCGGGGAGGGGTCGACGGAGCGCATCGCCTCGTAGGTGGTGACCAGCACCGGCGGGACGGCGAGGACGACCAGCGGGATCATCACGGGCAGCATGCCGAAGCCGATCAGCATCGTCATCAGCACCAGCAGACCGAAGGTGGGCAGGGCCCGTCCGGCGGTGGCGATCAGGGAGAGGGCGTTGCCGCCGCGGCCGTAGTGACCGGTGAGCAGGCCGACCGGCAGCCCGATCAGGGCGGCCAGGCCGAGCGCCTCCAGGGTGTATCCGAGGTGCTCGCCCAGGCGGGTGGGGATGCCGTCGTAGCCCTGCCAGTGGGCGCTGTCGCCGAAGAAGGCGCTGACGAAGTGGAGTACGTTCACCGGGCTGCGTCCTCGAGTGCGGGTTCGGCCGGCACGGGCCGGGTCCCGGCGGATCCGGGCGTCGTGCGGCGCTCGGTGCCGCTCGGCATCCACGGGGTGAGCAGGATGCGTACGCCGACCAGCGCGGCGTCGGCGAGCATCGCCAGGACGGCCATGGTGAGGACGGCGTTCCAGGCGAGTTCGGGACGGTTGTAGATGGTGGCGTCGTGCAGGAGGTTGCCGAGGGCGCCCTGGTTGCCGATGAGGGTGCCGACGCTGACGAGGCTGATGCTGGACACGGTGGCCACCCGCAGCCCGGCGATGATCGCGGGCACCGCGATCGGCAACTGGACCTGGAGGTAACGGCGCACCGGACCGAAGCCCATGGCGGTGGCCGCGGCGAGGGTCTCCTGCGGCACCGAGCGCACCGCGTCGACGATGGCGGGTACCAGCACGACCAGGCTGTACACGGTCAGCGGGATCATCACGGTCAGCTCGGTCTGGCCGGTGTAGTCGATGAGCACGACGAAGAAGGCCAGCGACGGGATGGCGTACAGCACGGTGGTCACCCACAGCACCGGCGCGTACAGCCAGCGCAGGCGCACGCAGAGCTGACCGAGCGGGAGGGCGAGCAGCAGGCCGGCCAGGACGGGCAGCAGGGCCTCGCGCAGGTGCAGTCCGATCAGTCCCCACCAGCTGTGCTGGAGGTCGCTGGGGATGTCGAAGAAGCCGTTCATCGCAGGACCTCGGTCCGGCCGGCGCTGTCCTGGTGGGCGCCGCGGATCGCCTCGGCGATGGCCTGCTGGGAGACGACCCCGGCCGCCCGCCCCTCGCCGTCCACGGCGACGGCCCACCCGGTGGGCGAGAGCACGGCGCAGTCGAGGGCGGCCCGCAGCGAGTCCCGTCCGGCGGCGAACGGCCGCCCGTGGGACAGCAGTCGGCTCGCGTCGACGCGGCCCGCGGTGAGCCGGTCCGGCTCGCTCCAGCCGAGGGGCCTGCCGTCGACGTCGGTGACGAGGAGGTAGGGCGCTCCGGCGCCGGCGCGGGCGGCGATCTGCTGCGCGGAGGCATCGACGGCGACGATCGGCGCGGTGAGCAGGTCGAGCCCCGCGGAGGAGAAGAACGACAGGCGCCGGATGCCGCGGTCGGCACCGAGGAAGTCCTCGACGAACGCGTCGGCGGGGCTCGACAGGAGTTCGGCGGGCGGTGCGAACTGGGCGAGCCGGCCGCCGGTACGCAGGACGGCGACCATCGTGCCGATCTTGACGGCCTCGTCGATGTCGTGGGTGACGAAGACGATGGTCTTGCCCAATTCGTCCTGGATGCGCAGGAGTTCGTCCTGGAGTCCCTTGCGGACGACGGGGTCGACGGCGGAGAACGGCTCGTCCATCAGCAGGACGGGCGGATCGGCGGCGAGGGCGCGCGCGACGCCGACGCGCTGCTGCTGTCCGCCGGAGAGCTGGTAGGGGTAGCGCTTGGCGAGCGCGGCGTCGAGGCCGACGCGGTCCATCAACTCACGGGCGCGGGCACGGGACTTGTCCTTGCTCCAGCCGAGCAGTCGCGGCACGGTGGCGATGTTGTCGATGATCGTGCGGTGCTGGAAGAGTCCGGCGTTCTGGATGACGTAACCCATCGAACGCCGCAGGGTGTTGACCGGCTGCTGGCGGCTGTCGACGCCGTCGATGAGGATGCTGCCCTCGCTCGGCTCGACCATCCGGTTGATCATGCGCAGGGTCGTCGTCTTGCCGCATCCCGACGGGCCGACGAGGACGGTGATGGCACCGTCCGGTATCTCGAGGGAGAGGCGGTCGACCGCCACCGTTCCGTCCGGATACCGCTTGGTGACTGAATCTATCCGTATCAAAGCGCCGAACACCCTTCGGGTCTGGCCGTGTCTGCCCGCTCTCGACCACGCACGTTCCGAGTCGTTGCGGGGAGAGTCTAGACCGCTTGTGCCGCGGGGGTTTTGAGGGGCGGGGCGGGTTTCCCACGCTCCTTCACCAGATCAGCGGGCGCGCGCCGAGGCGACGTCCTTCCGCGGCGGCCGGGCTCACCGGACCGGTCAACGGGCGGGCTCACCGGGCCGGGCTCACCGGGCCAGGGGCGCGCGAGCAGCTACGCCGCCACCGCCGCAGTCCCAGCCCCGGTCCCAGCCCGCGACGACCAGCACGACCCCCTCGGACTCACGCCGCCCCGCCCCGGAAACCGGCCCGTGCCGCACCGGAGCGAGGGTCCGGCGTTCCAGCGGTCGGTGTTGCGGATGAAAAGGCCACCCGCGGGCCGGGCACCGGAAGCCGCCCCGCGGATGAACGCTCCGTGCGTGAGCAGGCCTTGCGTGAGCAGGCCTGCAGGCGAGCGACCCGTGGTGAACGACCCGTAGGCGAGCGGCCCGTGGGTGAGCGGCCCGTACGGCGGGCAGACATCCCCAGCACCACGGTCGCCCCTCCGCCCGCACACCGTCGGCCTGCGGACACCGCACCGTCACACCGGAGGGGAACGTTCTCCCCGTCCCCTCCCCCGTCCAGGGCCCGCCCGCCGGGTTCGCACCGCCCGCCGGACGCGCCCGCCCCGATCCGTCACCCCGCCACGCGCGGGCGTGACGCGGAAGGACGCCGTGCGCCGTGCCCCTGATGCCGCTCGACGGTCCCGTCACCCCGCTCGACGGTGCCGTCACCCCGCTCCCCGCGCCGACGACCGCCGCCCGCAGCCGGTCTCCCCGCCCGCCGCGCGCTCGGATCCGCCACCGCCCGCCGCGTCGCGAGCCTGCTCCCGCTCCTGGCGCTCGGGGTCTGGGCGGCGGTCGACGGCGGCACCGTCCGTGACGGTGCCGTCCGCCTCGCCGCCGCCGACCCGTGGTGGCTGCTGGCCGGGCTCGTCTTCACCTGCCTGGGCTGGGTCGCCGCCGCCTGTGTCCGGCAGGGCGCGGTCCCCGACCGGCTGCCCGGGGGACTGCTGCTCGCCTCGCAGGTCGCCGCGGACGCCGCGAACCACCTGCTGCCGGCGAACCTCGGCGCCCACGCGGTCACCGTCCGCTTCCTGCTGCGCCAGGGCGTCCCGCTCCCCCGCGCGACCACCTCGATCGCCCTGTACTCCCTGGTCAGGGCCCTGGCGAAGACCCCGCTCCTGCTGGTCTTCCTGCTGGCCGCCCCGACGGCCGTACCGCCCGTGGCGGTCCTCCCGGACGGGCGGACCCTGGCCCTGGCCGTCGGAGGCGTCCTCCTGGTGCCCGCCGCGGCCGCGGTCGTCCTGGCCCTGGTACGGCCCCTGCGCCGCCCGGCGGTGGACTTCGTCCGCACCGCCCTCACCGACGCCCGGCACCTGCACACCCGTCCCGGCCGCCTCCTCCCCTGTGGGGAGGGGCACTGGCGGCGCCGCTGCTCCAGGCGTGCGTGGTGGCCTCGGTGGGCACCGCGCTCGGCGTACCGCTGTCCTGGCCGCAGCTCGTCTTCGCGTTCCTCGCGGCCGGCACCGCCGCGGGCGCCGTCCCCTCCCCCGGCGGCATCGGACCGGTCGACGCGGCCCTGGTCCTCGCCCTGGCCGGCTACGGCACCCCCCTCGCCCTCGCCACGGCCACCGTCATCGGCTACCGCGTCCTGACGGTCTGGCTCCCGCTGCTGCCGGGGATGCTGGTGCTGTCCGCGCTGGTGCAGCGGAAGGTGCTGTGAGGGCGGCGGGCGAGGGTCGTCGCGGGGCCGGCGGACGCGAGCGGGGACCGGCCCTCGGCCGACGTCAGCCCTCGGCCGGCGTCAGCCGCAGCGAGATGCTGTTGATGCAGTACCGCTGGTCGGTGGGAGTGGCGTAGCCCTCCCCCTCGAAGACGTGGCCGAGGTGCGAGCCGCAGCGCGCGCAGCGCACCTCGGTCCGCACCATGCCGTGCGAGCGGTCCTCGATCAGCTCCACCGCGTCGGTGTCCTTCGGGTCGAAGAAGGACGGCCAGCCGCAGTGGGACTCGAACTTGGTGTCGGAGGTGAACAGTTCGGCGCCGCAGGCCCGGCAGGAGTAGACACCGGTCGTCTTCGTGTCGGTGTACTCACCGGTGAAGGCGGGCTCCGTGCCGGCCCGGCGCAGCACGGCGTACTCGGCCGGGGTCAGTTCCGCCCGCCACTGCTCGTCGGGCTTTTCGACGTCGTACGACATGAAGGCCAACCCCTCTGCTTCCGTTACTTCTGTGCGAGACGGTCCAGGATGAGCGGGCCCAGGTCCGTCACGTCGCCCGCGCCCATGGTGAGAACGAGATCACCGGGCCCGGCCATTCCCGCGATCACGGACGGCACCTCGTCCTTGTCGTGCACCGGGGTCACGGCGGCGCCCGCCGCCCGGCCGGCGTCGATGATCAGCTCGCTGGTCACGCCCGGGAGCGGGTCCTCGCGGGCGGGGTAGATGTCGAGGACGACGGAGGCGTCCGCGAGGGCCAGCGCCTGTCCCATCTCCTTGCCCAGCTCCTGGGTGCGGGAGAACAAGTGCGGCTGGAAGACGACGAGGATGCGGGCGTCGCCCGCGGCGGCGCGCATCGCCTCCAGGTCGGCCGTCATCTCCGTCGGGTGGTGCGCGTAGGAGTCGACGACCTGCACGCCGGCCTCCTCGCCCTTGAGCTGGAGGCGGCGCTTGACGCCGGTGTAGGCGGCCAGGGCGGACGCCAGCTCGGCGGCCGGGATCCCGAGCGAGACTCCGGCGACCAGCGCGGCGACGGCGTTGTGCGCGTAGTGGCGGCCGGGCACGGAGACCGCGAAGGTCAGCTCCCGCCCGTCGAGCAGGACGGTGACCTCGCTCTTCAGCCCTTGGGCCACCACCGACAGCACGCGTACGTCGGCGTCCTCGGCCTCCCCGTACGTCACCACCCGCACGCCCTCGACCCGCCGGGTCAGCTCCCGGGCGCCCTCGTGGTCGGCGGAGATCACCAGCGTGCCGCCGGGCACGATCTTCCCGGCGAACGTCTCGAAGGACTCGTAGATCTCTTCCATCGAGGCGTAGTTGGCGTGGTGGTCCAGCTCGACGTTGAGGACGATCGCGACCTCGGGGGCGTACTTGTGGAAGCTGCGGTCCGATTCGTCGGCCTCGGCGACGAAGATCTCGCCGTCGCCGTGCAGCGCGTTGGAGCCGGGCGCGTCCAGGTCGCCGCCGATGGCGTACGAGGGGTTCAGGCCCAGCGCGGACAGGGAGACCGCGAGCATGGAGGTGGTGGTGGTCTTGCCGTGCGTGCCGGCGACCGCGATCGGCCGCAGGCCGTCCATCAGCCGGGCGAGGGCGTCCGAGCGGTGGACCACCGGGATGCCCAGCTCGGCGGCGCGGGCCAGCTCGGGGTTGTCCGCGCGGATCGCCGACGACACGACGACGCAGCTGGCGTCGTCGGCGAGGTGCTCCGCGGCGTGCCCGATGTGCACGGTCGCCCGAGTGCCCGCAGGGCCTCGGCGGTCGCCGACTCCTTGGCGTCGCTGCCGGCCACCTCGGCCCCGCGCTGGGCCAGGATCTTGGCGATCCCGGACATCCCGGCCCCGCCGATGCCGATGAAGTGCGGTCGGTCCATGGCGGAAGGAAGGCCGGATGCCATGCGTGTCTCTCCCAGATGCGGTACGACGGTGACGCCCCCACCCTATTCCGCGAACCCCCACGACCGACCAAGGGGCACGGCAAGCCACCCCGCCCTCCGGCCAAGGCCCACCCCACCCACCTCAGGAGCGCGGAAACCGCGCGACCGGCCACGCACGACCACCGACCGCCCCAGGACACCCAGCCACCCGGCCAAGGCCCACCGGACCCACCCAGGGGCGCGGGAAACCGCGCGACCGACCCGGACCACGGCAAGCCGCCCCAGGACACCGCACCATCCGGCCGAGGGCCACCGCACTCACCTCAGGGGCGCGGGGAACTGCGCGACCGGCCACGAACGACCGCGAGCCGCCCACCCCCCGCACCCCCACGGCGCACCGCCCCCGCGAGACCGACGGACGTCACCCGCCGACGGCCGTCACACCTTGCTGTGGGAGAACAGCTTCAGCACCGGCACCCCCACCTTGTGCCGGGCCCTCGACGCCCAGTCGCGGTGGAAGAACTCCTCCACGTAGTGCGGGTCGGTCAGGACGATCACCTCGTCCGCCCCGGTCTCCTCGACGAGCGTCTTCAGCGCGTCCAGCGGGTGGTCCTCCACCAGCCGCCCCACCGCCTCCTTGCCGGCGGCGTGCAGGGCCTGCAGGGACACGTCCAGGGCCCGGACCCCGAACCCTTGGCCTCGTCGCCCTCGGCGTCTCGCCCTCCTTGGCCGCCTCGTCCAGCTCGCCGAGCGCGACGTCGTCGATGGCCCGCAGCAAGCGGTCCGCCTGGTCGCCGCGCGGCTGGAGCAGGACGTGGAACGAGACCTGTTCATCACCGTGCAAAGTGGTGACGAACTCCACGTCCGCGGACGTCAGGGCCTTCTCGATCATCAAAACGCTTGTGAACACCAGCGCCTCATTCTCCTTCGAGGACCCCCGTGGCCCTCAGTCCTCCGCGGGCCGTCAAGCCCCTGCGGAAACCATCCTCCCCCGTGCTCGCACGGGGTCTGCGTGTCCTATGCCTGCCCACCCGGAGCCGACCGGAACGGAAGATTCCACCGAATTCGGCTTCCGGGGGTGCTGCCCCACCTTCCCCCGTGGCGCCCCGCCACACCCCCTTCCACCTGGCACGTCAGGCTCGTGCGTACCGACCGAAGAGGAACCCGTCCTCCTCCAGGAGCGACACCAGGGCGAACCGTCGCGGAACCTCGACCTCCGGTCCGCCCGCGATGCGCTGCGCGCCGCCCGCGGCGAGCATCGGGGAGAGGGTCAGACACAGCTCGTCGAGCACCCCGGCGGCCACCAGCTGCCCGAGCAGCCGGGGGCCGCCCTCGGTGAGCAGCCGGGTGTGCCCGAGGGCGGCGAGGGCCCGGACGGCCCGCGCGGGGTCGACGCCCACGCCGTCCCCGGCGGTCACCACCCGGGCGCCCGCCTTCTCGGCCGCCGCGACCCGGTCGGGGGCCGCCGCCGCGCCGGTCAGGATCAGGGTCGGGACCAGCGGGAGGTGAAGAGGGGCAGCGAGAAGTCCAGGTCCAGGCCGGCGCTGACGATCGCGATCGCCGGGGCGGCGCCCTGGCCGGCCGCCTCCCGCCGCGCCGCGAACTCCGCACGCGCGCGTGCCGGGCGGTACTGCTCCCGGCGCGCCGTCTCGGCACCGACGACCACCACGTCGGCGAGCGCCCGCAAAGTGCCGAAGACGCGCATGTCGGCCGGGTGGGAGATGGGCTGGGAACGCCCGTCGTGCTGGGCGGCCCCGTCGAGCGTGGAGACCATGTTGGCGCGCAGCCAGGGCACGGGCCCCCGGGGCCGGGCTCCGGATAGGCGTAGGCGTCGGCGATCTCGTCGAGGCCCCACTCACGGGTCTCACGGGCCTCACGGAACTCACGGGCCCGCCGTGCCGCACCCCCCTCGCCCGGAGGGTCGGCCACTGTCTGGTCGGTCACAGGGAACAGCCGTCGCATGCCAGGCAGTCTGACACGGCGCTTACCATGGGGAACCGTGTCGTCCTCCCATCCCGCCCCCGCCCCCGGCCTCGACCCGATAGCCGACGCGGCCCCCGTGTCCCTCTGCGCCCGTGAGCCGCGTGTCCCCGCGGACCGGCTGGTCGCGGAGATGGTGCCGCCGCCCCGGTTCGACTCGGTGCGCTTCAGCACCTACCTCCCCGACCCTAACCAGCCCAGCCAGACACGGGCGGTGGAGGTCCTGGAGGACTTCGCCGCGGGTCTCGGCGGGGCGCACGCCACCGGTTCCGGCAGGCGGGGGTTCCTCGGCCTGGGCCGGGCGAAGGCGCCGAAGATCCCCGCCGGCCCGCGCGGCGTCTACCTGGACGGCGGGTACGGCGTCGGCAAGACGCACCTGCTGGCCTCGCTGTGGCACGCCACCCCGGCCGAGCCCGCGCTCAAGGCGTTCGGCACCTTCGTCGAACTGACGAACCTGGTGGGCGCCCTCGGCTTCCAGCAGACGGTGCGGACCCTCTCCGGCCACCGGCTGCTGTGCATCGACGAGTTCGAACTGGACGACCCCGGCGACACCGTGCTGGTCTCGACGCTGCTGGGCAAGCTGGTCGAGGCGGGCGTCGCCCTCGCGGCCACCTCCAACACCCTGCCGGGCAAGCTCGGTGAGGGCCGGTTCGCGGCGGCCGACTTCCTCCGGGAGATCCAGGGGCTGTCCGCACACTTCCGCGCCCTGCGCATCGACGGCGAGGACTACCGCCACCGCGGCCTGCCCGAGGCGCCGGCGCCGTACTCCGAGGAACAGGTCACGAAGGCGGCGTACGCCACCGCGGGGTCCTCGCTCGACGACTTCCCGCGCCTGCTCGACCACCTCGCCCGGGTCCACCCCAGCCGCTACGGCGCGCTGACCGATGGCCTGAAAGCGGTCTGCCTCACCGACGTGCAGCCGGTCCCCGACCAGTCGACGGCGCTGCGCCTGGTCGTCCTCGCCGACCGGCTGTACGACCGCGAGGTCCCGGTACTGGCCTCCGGACTGCCGTTCGACCGCCTGTTCAGCGACGAGATGCTGAACGGCGGTTACCGCAAGAAGTACTTCCGGGCGATCTCCCGCCTCACCGCGCTGGCCCGCGACGCCAAGCGGCTCGTCGAGCCCGCCTGAGGGTCCGCCCGCCCCGGCCGGGGGCCGGTTCGCGCCACTCCACCCTCGTTTTTGAGGCGCAGTTCGTCTCGAAACGTGGAGTTAACCCTGCAAACAACTTTGCAGGGTTAACGTGTTTCTTGACCAATGATTGACCAATCATTGGTTCGGACTAGAGGCGCGAAACGGCCGGGAGGGGGCGCATGTCCCGAGGTACGACGGCCAGGACCGCGGTTTCACTCCTCGTCGCCGCCCTGCTGGCATTACCGTTCTTCGCACTCACCCCTTCCTTCGCACACGCGTACACGGCCCGTCACGCCGAGGCCAAGGCTCAGCCCGGAATCAAACTCTCCGCAACGCCCGCGCGCGACGAGATCTCCTCCTCCCGCCCCTGCGGCCGGTCCGGGAAACCCTTGGACCCCCTGCGTCCGCGCGACCGGCACCGCGCCACCGCCACCGCCGATCCGACGCCGCAGCAGCCCGAGCGCCCCCGGTCGGCCGAGGACACGGCGGCCGGGCACCACGCCACCAGTCCGGCCGGCCCCCACCGGCACCGGTCGAGACCCTCGACGACCCACTCTCCGGCCGCCCTCCAGGTCTTCCGCTGCTGAGAGCGGCCCTCCGCCGCCGAAAGCGGTCTTCCACCGCCGAAGCGGAGCAGAACAGCAGTTCCCCCACCTGTCCTGCACGTCCGACGCGCACCCCACCGCGCGCCAGGAGGAATCACCACGTCATGCAGCCCCTCATCGACAACGCCCGTATGTTCGGACAGCGCCCTGAGGAGTTCGCCCAGCTCGCAGCGGGCCAGTCCCCGAGGTCCTGTTCATCACCTGCTCCGACTCGCGGGTCGTCCCCGCCCTGATCACGGGCGCCCGCCCCGGCCAGCTGTTCGAGCTGCGCACCGCCGGCAACATCGTTCCCCCTACGTCTCGAACCCCCCGACCGGCGAGGCCGCCACCATCGAGTACGCCGTGGAGGTGCTCGGCGTCCAGGATGTCGTCGTCTGCGGTCACTCGCACTGCGGTGCCGTCGGCGCGCTCGTGCGCGGCGACGACCTCGACGCCGTCCCGGCCGTGCGCGCCTGGCTCGCGCACGCCGCCGGCGAACCCGCGGCCGCCGACCCCGGCGACCCGGCCGTCGCGCAGGCCGTGCAGCACCACGTCCTCGCCCAGCTGCTGCGGCTGCGCTCCTACCCGTGTGTGGAGAAGCGGCTCGCGGACGGCCGGCTGCGGGTGCGCGGCTGGTACTACGAGGTCCACACCGGTGCCGTGCGCGAACACCGCGCCGACACCGACTCCTTCGAGGCCCTGTGAGGACCCCGATGACCAGGTTCCCCCACCTCAAGCAGGACTTCGCCGCCTCCCTCGTCGTCTTCCTGGTCGCGCTGCCGCTGTGCGTCGGCGTGGCCGTGGCCTCCGGTGCCCCGGCCGAGCTGGGGCTCGTGACCGGCATAGTCGGCGGCATCGTCACCGGCCTGATGCGCGGCAGCAGCCTCCAGGTGTCCGGACCGGCGGCCGGTCTGACCGTGCTGGTCTTCGAGGCGGTCCAGGAGTTCGGGCTGCCCGTGCTCGGTGTGATCGTGCTCGCCACCGGCCTGCTCCAGATCGCGATGGGCGCCCTGAAGCTGGGGCGCTGGTTCCGGGCCATCTCGGTCTCCGTCGTCGAGGGCATGCTGGCCGGGATCGGCCTGGTGCTGATCGCCGGCCAGCTGTACTCGCTGGTCGGCACCAAGGCCCCCGCGTCCGGCCCGGAGAAGATCGCCGGGCTGCCGGGGGCGCTCGTGGGCGCCTTCGGCAGCACCGCCGCGCTCGCCTCGCTCGCCCTGGGCGCCGGCACCGTCGCCCTCCTCGTGGTGTGGAAGCGGCTGCCGGCGAAGGTGCGCACGGTGCCCGGCCAGCTCGCCGCCGTCGCCCTCGCCACCCTCGCCGCGCTGCTGCTGGACCTGCCGGTGGCCACCGTCGAGGTGCGGGGGCTGCTCGGCTCGATCCAGCCGCCGTCCCTGGACGCCGTCGGCGGGGCGGCCGGCGTCGGTCTGCTCGGCACGATCGTGGCGTTCACGCTGATCGCGTCCGCCGAGTCGCTGTTCAGCGCGGCGGCGGTGGACCGGCTGCACGACGGTCCGCGCACCGAGTACGACAGGGAACTCCTCGCGCAGGGCGCGGGAAACACCGTCTGCGGCGCGCTCGGCGCCCTGCCGATGACCGCGGTGATCGTGCGCAGCGCGGCCAACGTGCAGGCGGGCGCGCGCACCAAGGCGTCCCGGGTGCTGCACGGCGTCTGGCTGCTGCTGTTCGCGGCGCTCCTGCCGAACGTGCTGGCCTGCATACCCCTCCCGGCGCTCGCGGGCATCCTGGTGCACGCGGGGGCCAAGCTCGTCCCCGTCCGGTCGGTCGTGTCGCTGTGGCGCGACCACCGGGGCGAGGCGCTGATCCTGGTCGTCACGGCCGTGTCGATCGTCGCGGTCAGCATGTTCGAGGGCGTCCTGATCGGTCTCGCGCTGGCGGTCGCCAAGACGGCCTGGGAGGCCTCGCACATCAGGATGGAGGTCGTCGACAGGGGCGCGGGCCCCGTCCGGGCCCACCTGTCGGGCAACGCCACCTTCCTGCGGCTGCCGAAGATCCTGGACAGCCTGGAGGCCCTGCCTCAGGACCGTCCGGTCGAGCTGGACCTCTCCGGTCTGCACCACCTCGACCACGCCTGCCGTACGGCGCTGGAGAACTGGGCGGCCCGGCACAGCGACGCCGGCACCGAACCGGTGCGGGTCACCATGGCCGCATAGGACGCGGCTCACCGGGGGCTCGCCCCCTGCCCACCGTCGGTTCCGGGACCCGGCACGTGGCCCCGGACCCGGCGGCGGGCCTATCTTTGCAGGACAGGCATGTCGGACCTCTGCCTGAGGAGGTCGTGATGGTCGAGGAGCTGCTGACGGCGGCCGCGGCGGTCGGCGCCGTGGGGTTCGCGTACGTGGTGGCGGGCGCCCGGGTGGTGAAGCAGTACGAGCGCGGGGTCGTCTTCCGGCTCGGCCGGGTCGCGGGCGAGGTGCGCAGACCGGGCTTCACCATGGTGGTGCCCTTCGCCGACCGGCTGCGCAAGGTCAATCTCCAGATCGTGACGATGCCCGTGCCCGCGCAGGAGGGCATCACGCGGGACAACGTGACCGTGCGGGTCGACGCGGTCGTCTACTTCCGGGTCGTGGACCCGACGGCGGCGATCGTCAACGTCGAGGACTACCGCTTCGCCGTCTCGCAGATGGCGCAGACCTCGCTGCGGTCGATCATCGGCAAGAGCGAACTGGACGACCTGCTCTCCAACCGGGAGAAGCTCAACCAGGGCCTGGAGCTGATGATCGACAGCCCGGCGGTGGGCTGGGGCGTGCAGATCGACCGGGTCGAGATCAAGGACGTGTCGCTGCCCGACACGATGAAGCGCTCGATGGCCCGTCAGGCGGAGGCCGACCGTGAGCGGCGGGCCCGGATCATCAACGCGGACGCGGAGCTGCAGGCGTCGAAGAAGCTCGCCGAGGCGGCCCAGCAGATGGAGGGCACCCCTTCGGCGCTCCAGCTCCGCCTCCTGCAGACGGTGGTGGCGGTGGCCGCCGAGAAGAACTCCACGCTCGTGCTGCCGTTCCCGGTGGAACTGCTGCGCTTCCTGGAGCGGGCCCAGCAACAGCCCCCGCAACAGCCTCAGCCGCAGCCGGCACCCCAGCCACCGCCCCAGTCACCGCCCCGGCCGGCGTCACGGCCCGAGGCCCCGCCGTCGCCGTCGCCCCCGCCGGTGGAGCGGTGACACGGGCCACGCGCGTGGTTCCCGGGGCGGGCGCCGGGTGATAGACACGGCGGGGTCACCGTCCCTGTCCGCCAGCAGGAAGGTCACCCCATGTCCGCGACCCGTCGTCAGATCCTCGCCCGCACCGGTGCCCTGGGAGCGGGCATCGCCTTCTCCGGGGCGCTGTCCGAACTCTTCGCCGGTACGGCCGCCGCCCGGGACCTCGGCCACAGCGGCTACGGCCCCCTCGTGCCCGACCCGCACGGCCTGCTCGATCTGCCGGAAGGTTTCCGCTACCGGGTCCTGTCCCGCGAGGGCGACCCGCTGCGCTCCGGAGAGGGCCCGGTCCCCTCGAACCACGACGGCATGACGGCCCTCCCCGGCCCCCACGGCCGCGTCCACCTGGTCCGCAACCACGAGAACCGCCCCACCGCCCGGCACGCGGTCCCCACCGTGGCCGGCCTGACCTACGACCCGGCCGGCAAGGGCGGCTGTACGGCGCTGACGCTGGACCCCGGCAACCGGGTGCTCGCCGAGCGGGTCGCGATCGCCGGCACGGCCGTCAACTGCGCGGGCGGGCCCACCCCGTGGCACACCTGGCTGACCTGCGAGGAGACCGAGGACAGGGCCGGCACCAACGGCTACACCAAGGACCACGGCTTCGTCTTCGAGGTCGACCCGTCCGACCCGCGCCGCACCGGGGCGGTCCCGCTGACCGCGATGGGCCGTTTCCAGCACGAGGCGGTCGCGGTCGACCCGCATCTGGGGATCGTCTACGAGACGGAGGACGCCTTCCTCGAGCCCTTCGGCCTGTTCTACCGCTTCCTGCCCGAGAAGCCGCTGGGCGGCGTGGGCTCGCTGCGCGCGGGCGGGCGGCTCCAGGCGATGCGCGTGCCGGGCGTACCGGACCTGTCGTCGGTGCGGGAGACGGGCGCGGGTTTCGACGGCGTCGAGTGGGTCGACGTGCCCGACCCACTGGCCGCCGGGACCCCGGTCCGGCTCCAGGACTTCGGCCCGAAGGGCGTCACGCACGCGCAGAAGCTGGAGGGCTGTTACTGGGGCGGGCGGTGCGTGTACTTCGTGTCGTCGTTCGCCCGCGCCACGGACGGTTCGGCGGCCGACCACTTCGGCCAGATCTGGCGCTACGACCCGGCCCGCCGCCGGCTGACCCTGGTGATCGTCTTCGGTCCGGACACGGACGTCCAACTGCCGGGCGAGTCCCCGACAACATCTGCCTCGCCCCGAGCGGCGGCCTGATGGTCTGCGAGGACGGCAACGGCGCCCAGCACGTCTTCGGGGTGACGCGGGGCGGCGAGGTCTACGCGATGGCGCGCGGACGCCAGAACATTGGCACACCTCAGGAGCCCGAGTGGGGCGAGTTCGCCGGCGTCACCTTCTCGCCCGACGGCCGGACGATGTACGTCAACTGCTACACGCCGGGGACGACGTTCGCGGTGACGGGCCCCTGGCGCCGGTAGGCGGGTGATCCGGGCGGGTGACACGGCACGAGGCGCGCGCATATTTACACACGATCAGGGCTTGGCCGCTCGTAGCTTCATACGGTGATCCCTCCCGTACGCCGTCTCGCCACCGTCGGTGTCCTCGGTGTCCTCGGTGTCCTCGCTGCCGTGCTCGCCGCCTGCGGCACCGCCGAGGCACCCCGCGCCGACCGCCCGGCCCCCGGCCGGCCCTCCGCCGACCGGCCCTCCACCGGCCGTCCCTCGCCCGCCGCGTCCCGGCCGCCCACCCTCGCGCCGGGCCCGGCCGGCCTGGCTCCCGTCTTCGCGCACGCGCCCCGCACCCGCGACAAGGCCGTCGCCCTCACCTTCGACGCCGACATGACCGCCGGCCAGGGGGCGCGGGCGGCGGCCGGTGAGCACTTCGACAATCCCGCGCTGATCACGGCCCTGCGCACGTTGAAGGTGCCGGCGACCGTGTTCATGACCGGCCGGTGGGCCGAGGAGTATCCGGCCCAGGCCCGTGCCATCGGCCGGGACCCGCTCTTCGAGGTCGCCAACCACTCCTACAGCCACTACGCCTTCACCGACGACTGCTACGGCCTGCCGACCGTGGAGCGCGAGGCGATGCGGGCGGACGTGGAACGGGCCTACGCGGCCTTCCGCGCGGCCGGGATCCCGGAGGCGATGCCGTACTTCCGCTTCCCGGGCGGCTGTTACGACGGGGAGGCGCTGCGCGCGGTGAGCGGCACCGGCGTGACGGCGGTGCAGTGGGACGTGGTGAGCGGCGACGCCTTCGCCACCGACGCCGACGCGGTGGCCCGGCAGGTCCTGGAGGGCGTGCGGCCGGGGTCGGTGGTGGTCATGCACTGCACGCGCAGCGCCGCCCCGGTCACCGAGCGGGCGGTGCGCGCGATCGTGCCCGAACTGCGCCGCCGGGGCTACCGGTTCGTGAAGGTGTCCGAGCTGATCGGCGCCGCGGGCGGCCGCCGCTGAGTCCCCCGCCGCTCTCGTAGGCTGGGGTCATGAGCGACGACAAGGACGACAGCGACGGCGCCTCCTGTCGAAACGACGCGACCGGGCCGCCCGGGGCCGGGGGCCGCCGTACGCGGAGTGCGTGCTGTGCCGCAAGCCGACGGAGTACCCGGAGTCGTACAGGGGGATCACTCTGTGCCCCGTGTGCGAGTGGCAGGAGGCCCAGCGGACGGCCTGCTCGGGCTGAGCTCCGGCCGCACGACGGCGGGGGCCGGTGGCCGGGGTCGCGCCGGTCGTGCCGGCCCCGTCCAGTACCCTGCGCCGAGTGAGTGAGAGCCCGTTCCAGACCGAGCCGAATCCGCGTGACCAGGCGCCGCAGTTCGTCCTTCCGCTCGTCGTGCGGTTGGAGAAGACCGACCCGCCCGGCCGCACCGACGCGCTCGAGACGGCCGCCCGGGCCGTGCTCGTGCTGCTGAGCGACGAGCGGGCCCGCGGGGAGGGCGAGTGGGCGCAGGCCGTACGGGACTGGCAGGACGCCCGCATCCGCAAGGTCGTGCGGCGGGCCCGCGGGGCCGAGTGGCGGCGGGCCGGGGAACTGCCCGGGATCACCGTGACCGGAAGGACGGCGGAGGTGCGGGTGTTCGTGCCGGTGCCGCTGGACGGGTGGCCGAAGGAGCTGGCGAAGCTCCAGGTGTCGGGGACCGACCTCGACGACCCGCGGGAGCCGTCGCCGGCCGCTCCGGGGGTGCCGGTGCTGTGGATGAGCCCCGAGGTGGAGATGTCGGCGGGCAAGGCCATGGCGCAGGCCGGGCACGGCGCGCAGCTCGCCTGGTGGGAACTGTCCGACGCGGAGCGGTCGGCGTGGCGCGAGGCGGGCTTCCCGCTGGCCGTGCGCACCGCGGAGCCCGGGCGTTGGCGCGAGCTGACCGCGAGCGGGCTGCCGCTGGTGCGGGACGCGGGGTTCACCGAGATCGCGCCGGGCAGCTGCACGGTGGTCGCGGAACACCCGGCGCTGCGCTCGCGATGACGGCGGCGCCGGCGCCGCCACCGATGCCGGTGCCGGTGCCGGTGCGACCGGGCCTGTCCCGCCTTCGCCCCCTCCCGCCTTCGCTCCGTCCCGCCGTGCCTCCTTCCCTCCCCTGGTGAACCGGGCGGGCCGCTCCCCCGTACTTCCCAGGGCCGGGCAGGTCGTGCGGGGGTGCGCGGCCGAACCTCAAATGTTGCTCTGAAGGAGCGCCGCCGGCGGTTCGGGCCCGGCCGGCGGGGTCATATCCCGGTCACCACGCCGGGGGGGTCGGCGATGAAGTCGGCGATGAAGGAGGGGACCATGACGCGGCTCGGTACGGGAATCGGCTGGCGGCCGGAGATCGCGGACGCCGTGGAGCGCATGCCGGGCATCGACTGGGTCGAGGCCGTGGCCGAGAACGTCTGCCCCGGTCACCTCCCCGCGTCCCTGCTGCGGCTGCGCGAACGCGGGGTCACCGTCGTGCCGCACGGCGTCTCGCTCGGTCTCGGCGGCGCCGACCGGCCCGACGCGGGGCGGCTGGCCGCGCTCGCCGCGCGGGCCGGGGCGCTGGGCTCGCCGCTGGTCACCGAGCACATCGCGTTCGTCCGGGCGGGCGGCCCGCTGACCGCGACGCCCGGGCTGGAGGCCGGGCACCTGTTGCCCGTGCCGCGCACCCGGGACGCGCTGGACGTGCTGTGCGAGAACGTGCGCGTCGCGCAGGAGTCGCTCCCCGTGCCGCTCGCCGTGGAGAACATCGCGGCCCTGCTCGCCTGGCCCGGCGAGGAGATGACGGAGGGGCAGTTCCTGTACGAGCTGGCCGACCGCACGGGCGTCCTGCTGCTCGTCGACGTGGCCAACCTGCACACCAACCACGTGAACCGCGGCGAGGACCCCGCCAAGGCGCTCGCCGAGCTTCCGCTGGAGGCCATCGCGTACGTCCATGTCGCGGGCGGCTTCGAACGGGACGGCGTCTGGCACGACAGCCACGCGCATCCGGTGCCCCGCCCCGTCCTCGACATCCTGACCGACCTCACCTCCCGCGTCGCCCCGCCCGGTGTGCTGCTGGAACGCGACGAGAACTTCCCCGCACCCGAGGAACTGGAGGGGGAGGTGGACGCGATCCGGGAGGCGGTGGAGCTGGGGCGCGCCGGCGGGCGGCGACCGCGCCGCGGGACGTGCCGGCCGCGGGGGCCGGGGAAGCAGGACCACGCGCGGCGGGGACCGGGAAGAGCGAGCCGACGGCCACCGGTCCGGAGACGGCAAGACCGTCCACCACGAGGACCGGGGAAGCGGAACCACCCGCGGCGGAAGCCGAGCGGACGACACAGCGGAAGGCGGAAGCCGAGCGGACCGCACGGCAGGAGACGGAAGCCGAGCGGACGGCACGCCCGGGGCCGGAAGCCGGGAGAACGGCACAGCAGGAGACGGAGGCCGGGGAAACCGAGCCGTCGGCCGTCGGCGACGCCACGCGGCAGCGGCTCGGGCTCGCCCAGGCCGCCCTGCTGTCCGCGCTGGTGGCCGGGACGCCCGCCCCGGAGGGCTTCGACCGGGTGCGGCTCGGCGTGCAGGCCCGCGCGCTGGCCGCGAAGCGGGCCGACGTGGTGGCGAAGCTGGCGCCGGAGCTGCCCCTGATCCTGGGCGCCGGCTACCGGTCCGCGTTCATCGCCCATGCCCAGCGCCACCCGATGCGCGGCGGCTACCGGCAGGACGCCCTGGACTTCGCCGAGCAGTTGCTGCTGGACGGGCGGCCGGCACAGGGCCGGGCCCGGCGCGAACTGCGGCGCTGGTGGCTGGACCGCTCGGGCCCGGCGCCGAGGCCGCTGTCCCGGCTGGAGCGGCTGGGACGGCTGGGACGGGCGGGGCGCTCGCCGATCGGCCGGTGACCGGGGCCGCACCCCGGCCGCCGAAGCCGCCGGGAGAGCCCCGCGTCGAAGCCGCCGGGAGGCCCCGCGTCCGAGTGTGCCGGGGTTAACACCGGGGCCGGCCGACCCTCCCCGGTGAGCGGTTCCCGATGCTTTCCGCCCTTTTGCCGCCTCCTCCCGGAGGGGATTTCACACCGAAAGCCCGAGGCGCAACCTTTGCCCCTCGGGCGGCAGTTGCGTCCGTGGGCGAAGTAATATGCCCACCCCGCACCCGAAGTCCGCACCCGAAGCACGCGCGTGCGGTGCCGTGAGCAGGAGGCACCATGCGACCCCGACCCCCGATCAGGGGCAGAGGCATCCTCAGCGGCACCGGGCTCATCGTCGTCGGCCTGGCCGCGACGCTCGTCGCGCTGGTCTTCCCCTCTGGTCCTACGAGGACCGGTCCGGCACCGGCGTCGACGTGCTGAACGCGGAGAGCGTGGCGACGCCGTACGGGCCGCTGTCCGGGCTCGACCGCGACTTCGTCACCAAGGTGCGGCTGGCCGGGCTGTGGGAGCTGCCGGCGGGCCGGCAGGCGCAGGCCAAGGGCACGACCGAGGCCGTGCGGACGGCGGGGCGGCACCTCGTCGAGGGGCACGCCTTCCTGGACGAGCGGGTGCGCACGGTCGCCGCGCAGCTCGGGCTCGCCCTGCCGAACGAGCCCACCGACCAGCAGCAGGACTGGCTGGAGGAGCTGGACGCGGCGCAGGGCGAGGACTTCGACCGGGAGTTCGCCAACATCCTGCGCCTCGCGCACGGCCGGGTGTTCTCCGTCGTCGCGCAGGTGCGGGCGGGCACCCAGAACGTGCTGGTGCGCGACCTCGCCGACGACGCCAACACCACGGTCCTGGACCACATCAAGGTCCTGGAGGCCACCGGCCGCGTCGACTTCGCCCGCCTCGCCCGGGATCTGGCGGCGGGCGGCACCCCGCCGGTCACCCGCTCCCCCGCTCCGCCCGGCCCGGTCGCCGACCCGGGAACGGTCGTGCCGCTCGCCCCGTCCTCACCGTCGGGCTACCCGCTCCCGCCGGCCGCGACCGGCCCGCCGCCGTCCGACGGTTCCTGACCCGGCGCACGAGGCCGGCCTCGTGCGCCCCGGCGCGTCCGGGTTCCCCGGGGGCGCACGAGGGGCATCGGCGCCGACACCCTCGTGCGGTGCTTGCCTTCGCCGACAGGCGCGCCAAGCATCCCTTCTGTCGCCGCCGCGCCTCGAAGGGACACTCGATGAGAGCCGCCGTCCTCCACTCGGCCACGGGAGCCCTGCTCCTGACCCTCCTGTCCGCCGTCCCCGCGGGCGGGACCCCCGGTGCCGCCCCTGGTGCCGTCCCCGGTGTCACGGGGGTCGTGCTCGCCGCCGAGCGGGCCGCGGGGAAGGGCATCGCCTTCGGCGCCTGCTCCGACGTGCCGGACCTGCCGGCCGGCATCGAGTGCGGCACCGTCAGCGTGCCGCTCGACTACGCGCGGCCCGACGGCGAGCAGCTCCGACTGGCCGTCAGCCGGGTCCGGGCCACCCACCGCGACCCGCACAACAGCAAGCACCGCGTGCCCCGGCAGGGTTCGCTGGTCTTCAACCCGGGCGGGCCGGGCGCCTCGGGACTGTACTTCCCGCTGGTCGGCATGGTTCCCGCGTGGAAGCGACTCGGCGCCGCCTACGACCTGGTGGGGTACGACCCGCGCGGGGTCGGCCGCTCGGCCCCGCTGTCCTGCGAGGACCCGAAGACCTTCTTCAAGGGGCCCGCCCCGGCGCCGGAGCACCCCTCGGAGGCGTACAAGCGGGAGCGGATCGCGCGGGCGAAGGCGTACGCGCGGGGCTGCGCGCGGCGGACGGGCGACGCGCTGCGGCACTACCACTCGCTGAACAACGCCCGCGACCTGGACGTCCTGCGGGCCGCGCTGGGCGAGGACCGGCTGACGTTCATGGGGGCGTCGTACGGCACCTACTTCGGGGCGCTGTACGCGACACTGTTCCCCTCCCACGTGCGGCGGATGGTGTTCGACGCGGCGGTGAACCCGGACCCGGCGCGGATCTGGTACCGCAACAACCTCGGCCAGTCGGCGGCGTTCGAGAGCCGCTGGGAGGACTTCCGCGAGTGGGTCGCCCGGCACGACCGGGTGTACGGGCTGGGCGACACCCCGCAGGCGGTGCTGCGCAGTTACGAGCGGGCGCGGGCGCGGCTGGCCGCCGAGCCGGCCGGCGGCCAGGTGGGGCCCGCGCAGTTGCAGGGCGCGTTCCTCCAGGCCGGTTACCACGACGACTACTGGCCGTCGCGCGCCGAGGCGCTGTCGACGTACCTGAAGGGCGATCCGAAGCGGCTGATCGCGCTGGCCGCGCCGGCCCCGGAGGCGGCGGCGGAGGCGGAGAACGCGAACGCCGTCTACACGGCCGTGGAGTGCAACGACGGGCCGTGGCCGACGGACTTCCGGGTGTGGGACCGGGACAACACGCGGCTCGCGCGGGTGGCGCCGTTCGAGACCTGGGACAACGTGTGGGCGAACCTGCCGTGCGCGTACTGGCCGGCGCCCCGGCAGCAGCCGCCGGACGTGCGGACCGGGCCCGGCGAGCTGCCCGCGACGCTGATCCTGGCGGCCGAACGGGACGCCGCGGCACCCTACGACGGGGCACTGGAGCTGCACCGGCGGCTGACGGGCTCGGTGCTGGTGACGGAGCGCGACGCCGGCACCCACGGCATCGCGGGCGGACCGAACCCCTGCGTCAACGGCCACCTGGAGGCCTATCTGCTTCAGGGGCGGCTGCCGGCCCGGCGCGCGGCCTGCGCCCCGCACGCGGAACCGCGGCCGGCCGGCCGCGCCGAGAAGGCGGCGGCCGCCCGGCCGGCGCACTGATCAGGCGAGGCCCGCGACCAGTTCGGCGACGTCCTTGCGACGGCCCGTGTAGAACGGGACCTCCTCGCGGACGTGCAGCCGCGCCTCGGAGCCGCGCAGGTGACGCATGAGGTCGACGATGCGGTACAGCTCGTCGGCCTCGAAGGCGAGGATCCACTCGTAGTCGCCGAGGGAGAACGAGGCGACCGTGTTGGCGCGGACGTCCGGGTAGCCGCGGGCCATCTTGCCGTGGTCGGCGAGCATGCGGCGGCGGTCCTCGTCGGGCAGCAGGTACCAGTCGTAGCTGCGCACGAACGGGTAGACGCTGATGTAGTCGCGCGGCGTCTCGTCGGCGAGGAACGCCGGGATGTGCGAGCGGTTGAACTCGGCGGGGCGGTGCAGCGCCATGTTCGACCAGACCGGCTCCAGGGCGCGGCCCAGCCGGGTGCGGCGGAAGAGGTTGTACGCCTCCTGGAGCTGGTCGCTGGTCTCGGCGTGCCACCAGATCATCAGGTCCGCGTCGGCGCGCAGGCCGGACAGGTCGTAGGTGCCGCGGACCGTGACGTCCTTGGCGGCGAGCTGGTCGAACAGCTCCTGGACCTCGTCGGCGTAGCCGGCGCGGTCCTCGGGAAGGGCGTCCTTCAGCTTGAAGACGGACCACAGCGTGTAGCGGATGACCTCGTTGAGGTCCTTGGCCAGCTTGCCCTTGTTCGGGATCCTGCCGGGCTCGGTGGTGGGGGCGTCGTCACTCATGGTTCTCATTCTCCCGCTCCGCCGTGCAGACTTTGCACGGGGTTGGCCGTCAGCTCGCGCGCACCGCTCCCGTCGCCGCCGGTCGCGTCGGCCGCCGCGTACGCGCTCGCGATGCAGGCGGGGATGCCGACGCCGTCGTAGGCCGCGCCGCACACCGCGAGGCCGGGAAGCCCGGCAAGGTGCTCGCGGACGCGGGCCACGCGCGCGTGGTGGCCCACGGGGTACTGGGGCAGGCCGTCCGTCCAGCGGGTGACGCGGGTTTCCAGGGGCGTGGCGTCCAGGCCGACGGCGGCCTTCAGGTCGTGGCGCGAGACGTCGACGAGTCCGGCGTCCGAGCGCTCCAGGATCTCCGTCTCGCCGTACCGCCCGACGGAGGTGCGCAGCACGGTCACGTCCGGGTCCTCGTCGGCGATCCAGCCCCACTTCCGCGAGGCGAACGTGGACGCCTTGACGGTGCGGCCGTCGACGGGCGGGACGAGGAAACCGCTGCCGTCGGGCAGGACGGCCTCGGAGCGGCGGAAGGCGAGGGTGACGAGGGCCATCGAGGCGTACTCGACGGTGCGCAGTTCGGCGGCGGCCCCGGGGGACTCGGCGGCGAGCAGCGTGGCGGCGGCGGGCGCGGGGACGGCGACGACGACGCCGTCGGCGTGCAGGACCCGGTCGCCGGCGGTGACGCGCCAGCCGCCGGCCGGGTCGCGGCGCAGGGCGCTCACCGGCGTGCGCGTGAGGATCTCGCCGCCGCGCGCCTCGACGGACGCGGCCACCGCGAGCGGCAGCGATCCGACGCCGCCCTCGATGCCCAGGAACACCGGTCCGGTCTGCTGGTGGGCGGCGGCCTTCGCCTGGATGTCGCGGACGGCCTCCGTCAGCGAGCGGTGGGTGCGCGCGGCCTCGAACAGCTGCGGGACGGCCGAGCGCATCGAGATGCGGTAGGCGTCACCGGCGTAGACCCCGCCGAGGAGCGGCTCCACCAGGCGGTCGACGACCTCGCGGCCCAGGCGGGCCGCCACGTACTCCCCGACGGCCACGTCCTCGCCGATCTCCGTGCGGGGCAGGTCGGCGTCCCGGGCGATCCGGGCGAGGCCCTCGTCGGAGAGGAGGCCGGCGAGCGCGGCGGCGGTGCCGGGGACGCCCATGACGTGGCCCTTGGGCATGGGGCGCAGGGCGCCGCGGGTCCAGACGGAGGCGGTGGCGGTGGCCGGCGGCTGGAGGCGCTCGCCCAGGCCCGCCTCGCGCGCGAGGGTCACCGCCTCGGGACGGCGGGCGAGCATCGACTCGGCGCCCAGGTCGACCCGGACTCCCGCGATCTCGCCCGGCAGGAGCTTGCCGCCGACCCGTTCGGACGCCTCCAGCACGGTGACGCGCGCGCCGCGCTCCAGCAGCCGGTGGGCGGCCGCCAGGCCCGCGATCCCGGCTCCCACCACGACGACGTGCTCCGTGCTCGTACCCGTTGCGCTCATGCCCCCACTCTCTCAGACCCCACCGGCGCTCCGGCCAGGGCCATGTGGCCCCACCGAGTCCCGACCGTGACCGCTTCGGGACCGTCGCGACCGAACGCCGCGCCCCGCCCCGGCGTCGAAGGACCGTCAGCCGTCGCCGAACCCTCGGGGGTACGCCCACATGCGCACACGACGTTCCGTACGACCGGTCCACGCCCTGGCGGGCGTCCTGCTCGCGGCCGCCGTCGCCCTCACCGGCTGCGGCGCGAACGACACGGGGGCGAGCAGCAGTTCCGACAAGGCGGCCGGCCCGGAGGCAGGCGCGGCGCGGCCGGCCGAGGACGCCAAGTCCGGTGCGGGCGCCGAGTCCGGCGCGGACTCGGGCGCGGGCGGGTCGCGGGCGACCGCGGCGCCGAAGCCGTCCGTCAGCCGCATCATCCGCACCGCCACCCTGACCGTGCAGGTCAAGGACGTGCCCAAGGCTCTCGACCAGGCCCGCGCCACCACCGAGAACGCGGGCGGCTACATCGGCGACGAGACGACCGTCCGCGACGAGGACGGCGCCGAGGAGACCCGCGTCGTCCTGCGCGTGCCGGTGGAGGAGTACGACGACGTCCTGGCCGGCCTGCAGGGCGCGGGCAAGCTCCTGGAGCGCACGGCGAAGGCCCAGGACGTCACCGACCAGGTCGTCGACGTGGAGAGCCGGATCACCTCGCAGCGGGCCAGCGTGACCCGCGTCCGCGCGCTGATGGACCGGGCGACGAAGCTGAGCGACGTGGTCACCCTGGAGGGCGAGCTGAGCCGCCGGGAGGCCGACCTGGAGGCCCTGCTCGCCCAGCAGGCGTCCCTGAAGGACCGCACCAGCATGGCCACGATCACGCTGACCCTGTCCGAGAAGCCGGTGCCGGTCGAGGCCGGGGACGACGACCCCGGGTTCGTGGACGCGCTGGCCGGCGGCTGGGACGCGTTCGTGACGATGCTGCGCTGGATCGCGATCGCGTTCGGCGCGGTGCTGCCGTTCGCCGCGGTGCTCGCGCTGGCGCTGCTGGTGTGGCTGCGGCTGCTCCGCCCCCGACGCCGGCCGGCCGGCCCGGCCGAGCCGGCTCAGTGGCCGGCCCACCCGGCGCACCCGGCCCACCCGGCCGAGCCCGAGGGGCGGACGGCCGACCGGGACTGAGCGGGCGGGCGGCGCCGGGCCGCTTCAGGACCCGGCTTCAGGGCCCTGCGCCGCCCCGGGCGTCGGCGCCCCGCGCCCGCGGCGCGCACCGGAAGCCGCCGGGCCCGACGAGCAGGCCGTCGACCCGGCGCGTGCTGCGCGCCGGCGGTCCGCGAGCCGCTCGGCGGGGAGGCCGCGGCCGCGCTGTCGCGGACGCTTGAGGCACTGTCGGGCCCGGTCCGGCTGCCGCTGCTCTCCCCCGAGGGCGGCAGGGCGTGCGTGTGGGGCCTCACCGGCCCCTTCGACGTCTCCCGGCCGACGGTCTCCCCCATCTGAAGGTGCGGAGGAGACCGGGCCGGCCGGACCGCCAAGTCCGTGGCCCGGTCGGCCCGGTGGGGCGAGGGCGGGCGGGATCCCGTGGCGTCCGCCCCGTAGCGTGTCCGCATGAGCATGAGCGAGAGCACGCGCGCCGGGGCGGCCGGGCGGGAGCGGCTGGTCGTGATCGGCGGTGACGCCGCGGGCATGTCGGCGGCCTCCCAGGCCCGTCGGCTGAGGGGGCCCGGGGAACTGGACGTCGTGGCCTTCGAGCGCGGCCACTTCACGTCCTACTCGGCCTGCGGCATCCCGTACTGGGTGGGCGGTGACGTCGAGGAGCGGGACGAGCTGATCGCCCGCACGCCGCAGGAGCACCGCGCGCGCGGGATCGACCTGCGCCTGCGCACCGAGGTCACGGAGATCGACCTCGGCCGGCAGCGGGTGCGCGCGCGTGACGTCGACTCGGGGGCGGAGTCCTGGACGTCGTACGACGACCTCGTGATCGCCACCGGGGCCCGGCCGATCCGGCCGGACATGCCCGGGGCCGACGCCGAGGGCGTGCACGGGGTGCAGACGCTCGACGACGGGCAGGAACTGCTCGACTCGCTCGCGCGCACCCGCGCACGCGGGCGGCACGCCGTGGTGGTCGGGGCGGGCTACATCGGCGTGGAGATGGCCGAGGCGCTCATCAAGCGGGGCTACCTGGTGACGGTCGTCAACCGGGGCAGCGAGCCGATGTCCACGCTCGACCCGGACATGGGCCGGCTGGTGCACGAGGCCATGGAGGGTCTCGGCATCACCATGGTGAACGACGCCGAGGTCACCGAACTGCTCGCCGGTGACGACGGCCGGGTGCGGGCGGTCGTCACGGCGGACGCCGAGTATCCGGCGGACGTGGTGGTCCTCGGCATCGGCGTCCGCCCGGAGACCGCCCTCGCCGAGGCCGCCGGTCTGCCGCTCGGCGCCCACGGCGGTCTCCTCACCGACCGGGCGATGCGGGTGCGCGGCCACGAGAACGTCTGGGCCGGCGGCGACTGCGTCGAGGTCCTCGACCTGGTCTCCGGCCAGGAACGCCACATCCCCTCGGCACCCACGCCAACAAGCACGGGCAGATCATCGGCACCAACATCGGCGGCGGCTACGCCACCTTCCCCGGCGTCGTCGGCACCGCCGTCAGCAAGGTCTGCGACCTGGAGATCGCCCGCACGGGCCTGCGCGAGAAGGACGCGCGCAGGGCGGGCCTGCGGTACGAGGCGGTCACCATCGAGTCCACCAGCCGGGCCGGCTACTACCCCGGCGCCTCCCCCATGACCGTCAAGATGCTCGCCGAACGCCGCACGGGCCGCCTCCTCGGCGTGCAGATCGTCGGCAGGGAGGGCGCGGGCAAGCGCGTCGACATCGCGGCGGTGGCCCTGACGGCGGGCATGACGGCCGAACAGATGACCACCCTGGACCTGGGCTACGCCCCGCCGTTCAGCCCGGTGTGGGACCCGGTGCTGGTGGCGGCGCGGAAGGCGGCCGCGAAGGTGCGCGACGCACGGGGATGACAGCGGCCGCCGCCCCCCGCACACCCGCATCCGGCCCACGCGATTCCGGCCCGCACGGCCCAGGCCCACGCGGTCCCGGCCCGCACAGCCCCGACCCACGCGATTCCAGCTACGTGGTTCCGGTCCGCACGGCTCCGGCTACACGGCCCCGGCCCGCACGGCCCCGGCCTACGCGGTCCCGGTCAGCCTCGGCAGCGCGGAGACCGCCGGAGGCTGCTGCTCGGCCGTCGGCTTCGCGTGTGCCGCCGGCGCCGGCCGGGACCGCAGGCGGTGGCTGACGGCCTCGTCGAGGGTCACCGCCCGCTGGTGCTGCGCGGCCAGCCGCCCCGCCTCCTGGCCGAGCCGGGCCACGTCCTCCCAGGGCAGTCGGATCACCAGCGCGATCTCCGCCTCACCGTCGGGCGTGGCGTGCATCGGAGGGGTCACCCTGTCGTTCATCGCCTGTTCCTCACGTCGTTCCCGCGGCACGCCTTCCCGGTGCGGCGGGCGGTTGCCGGTTCATACGGGCCCGCGGGGAACCGCGTTCACCGGTTCACCGAACGGATCGGGGGCAGTACTTCCTTGTGGTCATCCCCGTCCATGACGTGAATCCCGCGCGCCGCACCCCCGTGGTGACGTATGCGCTGATCGCCGTGAACGTCTTCGTGTTCCTGTTCATGCCGGGCCTGTCCGGCGCGGTGGCGGGTGACAGCACGCTGGCGCAGACCTGCCATCTGCACGCGTTCCTGGAGCAGTACGCGGCCGTCCCGCGCGAGTTGATCCACCATCAGTTCCCGCAGCTCGTCCCCACCGGGGACGTGCGCGGCGGCGGCTGTCTGCTGGGGCCGCCGGACTACGACAAGTCCCCGGTGCTCAGCGTCCTGACCGCGATGTTCCTGCACGGCGGCTGGCTGCACCTGCTGGGCAACATGCTGTTCCTGCTGATCTTCGGCAACAACATCGAGGACCGCATGGGCCACGTCCGCTTCGCGCTGTTCTACGCCGCCTGCGGCTATGCGGCGTCGTACGGCTTCGCGCTCGTCAACGCCGACTCGGCCGACCCGCTGATCGGCGCCTCGGGAGCGATCGCGGGCGTGCTGGGCGCCTATCTGGTGCTGTACCCGAAGGCCAGGGTGTGGGTGCTCGTGCCGTTCCTGGTCTTCCTGCCGCTGCGGCTGCCGGCCTGGGTGGTGCTGGGCTTCTGGTTCGGGCTCCAGGCGGTGTACTCCTCCGGCGAGGGCGTGTCCGACGCGGGCACGGTGGCGTACGCGGCGCACGTCGTCGGCTTCCTGGCGGGCATGCTGCTCGCCTGGCCGCTGAAGAGGGGCACGCCGCCGCCACCGGAGCCGCGCGGCCTGCTGTTCGGCAGGAGGGCGCGGCCCGGCTGGTGAGGCGGGCGGCGGGTCAGCGGGCCGTGCGGGTGTGGACGTACTCCACGAGGCGGGTCAGCGCGTCCGGGTCGGTGGACGGCATGACGCCGTGCCCGAGGTTGAAGACGTGGCCCTCCAGGCCCGCGGCGGCGTCGAGGACCTCGCGGGTCTTGGCCTCGACGGCCTCCGTGGAGGAGAACAGCACGGTCGGGTCGAGGTTGCCCTGGAGCGCCTTGCCGGGACCGACCCGGCGGGCGGCCTCGTCGAGCGGCACGCGCCAGTCGACGCCGACGACGTCCGCGCCCGCCTCGCCCATGAGCTTGAGCAGCTCGCCGGTGCCGACGCCGAAGTGGATGCGCGGGACGCCGTACCCGGCGACGGCCTCGAAGACCTTCACCGAGGCCGGCATCACCGAGCGGCGGTAGTCGGCCGGAGCGAGGGCGCCCACCCACGAGTCGAACAGCTGGACCGCCGACGCGCCCGCCTCGATCTGCACCCTAAGGAAGGCGGCCGTGATGTCCGCGAGACGGTCCAGCAGGTCGGCCCACAGCTCGGGGTCGCCGTACATCATCGCCTTGGCGTTCTCGTACGTGCGCGACGGGCCGCCCTCGACGAGGTAGCTCGCCAGGGTGAAAGGCGCGCCCGCGAAACCGATGAGGGGGGTGGAGCCCAGCTCACGGGTCAGCAGGCCGATGGCCTCGGTGACGTAGGAGACGTCCTCGGGGGTGAGGTCGCGCAGCCGGGCGAGGTCGGCGCGGGTGCGGATCGGCTCCGCGACGACCGGGCCGACGCCGGGCTTGATGTCGAGATCGAGGCCGATCGCCTTGAGCGGGACGACGATGTCGCTGAAGTAGATCGCCGCGTCCACGCCGTGCCGGCGCACCGGCTGGAGGGTGATCTCGGTGACCAGCTCGGGCCGCATGCAGGACTCGAGCATCGGGATGCCCTCGCGCACCTTGCGGTACTCGGGCAGCGAGCGCCCGGCCTGGCGCATGAACCACACGGGCGTGTGCGGCACCGGTTCGCGCCGGCACGCCTTCATGAAGGGGCTGTCGTACGTCGCTGTCGGCTGCCGGCCCGCGGGGCTCTCGTTCGCGCTCACGACGGCAAGTCTCCCACGACGCGGAAAGCCCACGGAAACCGGCGGTCCGCCCCGTCCCGCCCGCGCGGCGCCCGCCGACGGCCCCCGCCCGCGCGCCTGTTCGCCCAGCGCGCAGCCGTCCGGGGTCCGCGCACGGGTGTCTTGCCCTGCGCGAAGCTTCCGTTCCCCTTAATGTTCCCGGCATGGCTGCGGCTCAGGGACGACTGTCGGACGGTACGGGCGGGATGGATGACGGGAACGGGGAGGACCGGGAGGGGGGCAGGGCGGCTCCGGCGCCCTTCCGGGCCGCCGTCGACGCGCTGCGGACCGCCCGGCTGCGGCCCCAGATCGAGATCGAGCCGACCCCGGCCCCGCGGCGCCTCGCACCGTACGCGTACGCGCTGGAGGCGACGGTCGTGGACGGCGACCAGGACCTGGCCGACGGGCGTCTGGTCCTGCTGCACGACCCGGCCGGGCACGACGCCTGGCGCGGCACCTTCCGGCTGGTCACCCTCGTGCGGGCGGAGCTGGAGCAGGAGATGGCGGTGGACCCGCTGCTGCCGGACGTGTGCTGGTCCTGGCTGACCGGGGCGCTCCAGGCGCGCGGCCTGACGTACGGCGAGCCGAGCGGCACGGTCACGCGGGCGAGTTCGCACTACTTCGGCGGCCTGTCGGAACGCCCGGCGTCCTCGCAGATCGAGATCCGGGCCTCCTGGACGCCCCGCGAGGGGCTCGGCTCGGTCCCGGACACGGCGGCGCACCTGGCGTCCTGGTGCGATCTGCTGGCGCAGGTCGCGGGGCTGCCGCCGGCCGGTCCGGGGGACGCGTCCGTGGTGACGCTGCCGCAACGGCGGGGGCCGCAGTCGCGCTGACCGCGCGCACCGGCGGCGACGGGTCCCGTCACCGCCCGGCACACCCCTGACCTGCTCCGGTTTCCCGGCTGCCCGGCTGCCCGGCTGTCCGGTTGCCTCGCTGTCCGGCTGTCCGGTTGCCTCGCTGTCCGGCCGTCCGGCTTCTACCGATCCCACCCACCCATCACACCGGCTCCGCCACCCCCTCGCGGCCCGTCGCGGCCCGTCGACCGCGCGTGCTCGCACGCCGTGTTCGGGTCCGGCAACCGCGGAGTCCCTCGAACGGCCGCCCCGATTGACCATCTCTTTGTCGATACGGCCACTTTCGATCCCATACGACATCCGCCCAAACCGATTCGATCTTCGGACGATCGATCAAGCGTCCGAATTGCACAGATTTTTACTCACTAGATCGTGATCATTTTCTAAAGGACCCACGGTCCGGTGCCGAAGACGACTGTGACCTTGAAAGCACGGTTCGTCCCCCGCTCCATCCCGCGAACCGGCCCCGTCGTCCCCCCTCCCAGGAGGCCTGGTGTCCGTTCTCCTCGAGCAGCCCGCAAGCCTGGTCGCCTACCGCCCGAACAAGCCCACCGCCATGGTGGTCGTGGCCGACCCGCGCGTCCGTTCCACCGTCACCCGCCACCTGTGGGCGCTCGGTGTGCGCGATGTCATCGAGGCCTCGTCCGTCGCGGAGGCTCGTCCCCGCGTCGGCAATCCCCGCGACATCTGCGTCGCCGAGGTCCACCTTCCCGACGGCTCCGGCCTCACCCTGCTGTCGGAGACCCGCGCCGCGGGCTGGCCCAACGGGCTCGCCCTCTCCGCCGCCGACGACATCGGCGCCGTACGCAACGCCCTCGCCGGCGGCGTCAAGGGTTACGTCGTCACCGGCACCCGCACCAACGTCGGGCTCCCCACCCGGCCCGGTGCCGCCCCCATCGGCGCGGCCGCCGCCCGCCTCCACCGCCGCCCCCCGGGTGCCCCGAGCCACCCGGGCGGCTACCGCGAACTGTCCGGCCGCGAGGTGGAGGTGCTGCGGCTGGTCGCCGAAGGCCAGTCCAACAAGGCGATCGGCGTCTCGATGGGCCTGTCCGCGCTGACCGTCAAGAGCCACCTCGCCCGCATCGCCCGCAAGCTCGGCACGGGCGACCGCGCCGGGATGGTCGCGGTGGCTCTGCGCACCGGCATCATCCACTGATCCCCCGCGATTCCTTTCCCCCTCCCCTTCCGCTCTTCTTCTCCCCTTCCCCTCCCTCCGCCCCCCTTCCGTACCTCCCGCCCCCTTCTCCCCTCCGTCCCCTTCGATCCGCCCCGACCGCTCCGATCCCTCCCCGTCCTTCACCCACCCCACCGGTTCGCCCTGTTCGTTCCCGCCGGCCCGGCCGGTTTCCCGCCCCCTCCCCCGGCCTGACTGGTTTGCGACCCTGCGGCGGCCGCCGACGGAACGTTCCGTCGGCGGCCGCCGTCCGCACACGGATACCCTTGACAGGTGACCGACGCCCAAGAAACCGCAGCAGCCAGCTCACTGCGAACCACCGGGGGCGCCCCTCCGGAAGACGACGGACCGCTTGCCACCGGGGCGCCGACACCACTGCTCGAACCTCGCGAGGGCATTCCCCCGTGATCGCCGACGAGGCCGCGCTCGCCGAGACGATCGCCGCCTTCGCCGCCGGCACCGGCCCCGTCGCCGTGGACGCCGAGCGCGCCTCCGGCTACCGCTACGGCCAGCGCGCCTATCTGGTGCAGCTGCGCCGCGAGGGCGCCGGCACCGCGCTGATCGACCCCGTCGCCTGCCCCGACCTCTCCGCGCTCGGGGAGGCGCTGTCCGACGTGGAGTGGGTGCTGCACGCGGCCACCCAGGACCTGCCGTGCCTGCGGGAGATAGGCATGGTGCCCACCCGGCTGTTCGACACCGAGCTGGCCGGGCGGCTGGCCGGGTTCCCGCGCGTCGGACTCGGCGCGATGGTCGAGGGCGTCCTCGGTTTCGTCCTGGAGAAGGGGCACTCCGCCGTCGACTGGTCCACCCGCCCGCTGCCCGAGCCGTGGCTGCGCTACGCCGCCCTGGACGTCGAGCTCCTCGTCGACCTGCGCGACGCACTGGAGAAGGAACTGGACCGGCAGGGCAAGCTGGAGTGGGCCCGGCAGGAGTTCGACGCGATCGCCTCCGCGCCGCCGCCCGAGCCCCGCAAGGACCCCTGGCGCCGTACGTCCGGCATGCACAAGGTGCGCCGGCGCCGCCAGCTCGGCGTGGTGCGGGAGCTGTGGCAGACGCGGGACCGGATCGCCCAGCGGCGGGACGTGTCGCCCGGCAAGGTGCTGTCCGACGCGGCCATCGTGGAGGCCGCGCTCGCCGTGCCGGCCACCGTGCACGCGCTGGCCGCGCTGAACGGCTTCGGGCACCGGATGAGCCGGCGCCAGCTCGAGCAGTGGCAGGCGGCCGTCGACCGGGCCAGGGCGCTGACCGAGTCGCAGCTGCCGCAGCCGGGGCAGTCGGTCGCGGGGCCGCCGCCGCCGCGGGCCTGGGCGGACAAGGACCCCGAGGCCGCGGCCCGCCTCTCGGCGGCGCGGTCGGCCGTCTCGGCACTGGCCGAGGAACTGAACATGCCGCAGGAGAACCTGATCGCCCCGGACACCGTCCGGCGCGTCTGCTGGGAGCCGCCCCAGCCGGCCGCCGCGGACTCCGTCGCCTCGGCGCTCACGGCCCTCGGCGCCCGCCGCTGGCAGGTGGAGCAGGCGACGCCCCTGCTGGTGTCGGCGCTGTCGGCGAAGAGCCGGGACACGGACGCGGGCACAGGCACGGGTACGGGGACAGGCACGGGTACGGGCGCGCAGGGAAGCGGTGCGACGGAGGCCGGGCGGCAGGAGCCCGCGTAGCCGCCGTGGACATCGCTGTCACACGGCGGCCACCGACCGTGAGCGGTGCCGCGCGTGGTGCCCGCGGCGCGACCGGGCCGCGGGCGCGGAAGCGGTACCGCGAGGTCGGGATCCGGCCAAGATCTCGTGCGGGTACGCGGCGGACCGGCGCCCGGGACGCGGGGCGGCGGTCGCGCCGGACGTGTGACATTCACCGCTCCGCCGGATGGGGGTGTGCAGCTACGTTACCCACAAGTAGCATGGGTTCTGAGCGCGCGCTCAGCGCTTGCGCCACGCAGCAGTGCCATCCCGCACCTGGAGGAGAGCCATCGTGCCTCGTACCGTCAGGGACGTCGTCTTCGTCGACGGCGTCCGTACCCCGTTCGGCAAGGCGGGCCCGAAGGGCATCTACCACGAGACCCGTGCCGACGACCTCGTCGTGAAGGCGATCCGGGAGCTGCTGCGCCGCAACCCCGGTCTCGACCCGAAGAAGGTCGACGAGGTCGCCATCGCCGCGACCACGCAGATCGGCGACCAGGGCCTGACCATCGGCCGCACCGCCGGCATCCTGGCCGGTCTGCCGACCTCGGTGCCCGGTTACTCCATCGACCGCATGTGCGCGGGCGCCCTGACGGCCGTCACCTCGGTCGCCGGCTCCGTCGCCTTCGGCGCCTACGACGTCGCCATCGCGGGCGGTGTCGAGCACATGGGCCGCCACCCGATGGGCGAGGGCGTCGACCCGAACCCGCGGTTCGTCAGCGAGAAGCTGGTCGACGAGTCCGCCCTGTTCATGGGCATGACGGCAGAGAACCTGCACGACCGCTACCCGCAGATCACCAAGCTGCGCGCCGACGAGTACGCGGTGCGCTCGCAGGAGAAGGCCGCCAAGGCGTACGCCGACGGCAAGATCCAGGCCGACCTGGTGCCGGTGTCCGTGCGGCGCACCAGCCCGGAGGCCGGTGAGACGGGCTGGGGCCTGGTCACCGCCGACGAGCCGATGCGTCCGGGCACGACCCTGGAGAACCTCTCCGGGCTGAAGACCCCGTTCCGCGTGCACGGCCGGGTCACCGCCGGCAACGCGGCCGGTCTGAACGACGGCGCCACCGCCTCCCTCATCGCCTCCGAGGACTTCGCGCGCGAGAACGGCCTGCCGGTCAAGATGCGCCTGGTCTCCTACGCCTTCGTGGGCGTCGAGCCGGAGGTCATGGGTTACGGCCCGATCCCGGCCACGGAGAAGGCCCTCGCGCAGGCGGGTCTGTCCATCTCCGACATCGGCCTCTTCGAGATCAACGAGGCCTTCGCCGTCCAGGTCCTGGCCTTCCTGGACCACTACGGCATCGCCGACGACGACGAGCGCGTCAACCAGTACGGCGGCGCCATCGCCTTCGGCCACCCGCTGGCCTCCTCCGGCGTCCGGCTGATGACGCAGCTGGCCCGCCAGTTCGAGGAGCAGCCGCACGTCCGCTACGGCCTGACCACCATGTGCGTCGGCTTCGGCATGGGCGCGACGGTCGTCTGGGAGAACCCGCACTTCGAGGGGGACAAGTGAGCACCACCGCTGAACTGCTGAAGGGTGCGGCCGAGCTGTTCCCGGACGAGGTCGTCACGCAGGCGCACGTACGCCACTTCGACCTGCCGCTGGGTGCCGGGCGCTTCGCCCTGATCACCCTCGACAACGGCCTGGACCACACCAAGCCGACGACCTTCGGCCCGCAGTCCCTCGCGAACCTGAACACCGCGATCGACCAGGTCGAGAAGGAGGCGGCGGCCGGCGAGATCGTCGCCGCCGGCGTCACCGGCAAGCCGTTCATCTTCGCGGTCGGCGCCGACCTCAAGGGCGTCGAGCTGCTGAAGGAGCACGAGCACGCGCTCGCCATCGGCAAGGGCGGCCACGAGGTCTTCAAGCGCCTCTCCGGCCTGGCCGTGCCGACCTTCGCCTACTACAACGGCGCGGCCATGGGCGGCGGTGTCGAGGTCGGTCTGCACTGCACCTACCGCACGGTGTCCGCGGCCCTGCCCGCCTTCTCGCTGCCCGAGGTCTTCCTCGGTCTGGTCCCCGGCTGGGGCGGCTGCACCCTGCTGCCGAACCTGATCGGCGCCGACAAGGCCGTCTCGGTGATCATCGAGAACTCGCTCAACCAGAACAAGCAGCTCAAGGGCGCCCAGGTCTACGAACTGGGCATCGCCGACGCCCTGTTCGAGGGTGCGGACTTCCTGGAGCAGTCGCTGATCTGGACGGCGTCCGTCCTCAAGGGCGAGATCGTCGTCGACCGCCCGGTGATCGACCGCGGCGAGGCCTGGGACCAGGCCGTCGCCCGGGGCCGCTTCGTCGCGGACGGCAAGGTGCACGGCGCGGCCCCGGCCGCCTACCGCGCCCTCGACATCATCGCCGCCGCCAAGAACGGCGACCTCCAGCAGGGCTACGACGCCGAGGACCAGGCCCTCGCCGACCTGATCATGGGCGGTGAACTGCGCGCCGGCATCTACGCGTTCAACCTGGTGCAGAAGCGCGGCAAGCGCCCGGCCGGCGCCCCGGACAAGAGCCTGGCCCGCCCGGTCACCAAGGTCGGCGTCGTGGGCGCGGGCCTGATGGCCTCGCAGCTCGCCCTGCTGTTCCTGCGCCGCCTGGAGGTGCCGGTCGTGCTGACCGACATCGACCAGGAGCGCGTCGACAAGGGTGTGGGCTACGTCCACGCCGAGATCGACAAGCTGCTCGGCAAGGGCCGCATCAACCAGGACAAGGCCAACCGCCTCAAGGCGCTGGTGACCGGTGTGCTGGACAAGGCCGAGGGCTTCGCGGACGCGGACTTCATCATCGAGGCCGTGTTCGAGGAGATCGGTGTCAAGCAGCAGGTGTTCGCGGAGGTCGAGGCGGTCGCCCCGGCGCACGCGATCCTCGCCACCAACACCTCGTCCCTCTCCGTCACGGAGATGGCGTCGAAGCTGAAGAACCCCGAGCGGGTCGTGGGCTTCCACTTCTTCAACCCGGTCGCGATCCTGCCGCTCCTGGAGATCGTGCGCGGCGAGGCGACCGACGACGCGTCGCTGGCCACCGCCTTCGCCGTCGCCAAGAAGCTCAAGAAGACGGCCGTCCTGGTGAAGGACGCCCCGGCGTTCGTCGTGAACCGCATCCTGACCCGCTTCATGGGCGAGGTGCAGAACGTCATCGACGAGGGCACCCCCGTCGAGGTCGCGGAGAAGGCGGTGGAGCCGCTCGGCCTGCCGATGTCCCCGCTGGTCCTCCTCGAGCTGGTCGGCCCGGCCATCGGTCTGCACGTCTCGGAGACGCTCAACCGGGCGTTCCCGGACCGCTTCACGGTCTCCCCGAACCTCAAGGCGGTCGTCGAGGCGGGCAAGCGCGGCTTCTACGTCTACTCCGCCGAGAACAACTTCAAGCCGGAGCTGGACCCGGAGGTCTCCGCACTGCTGAAGCAGGGCGACACCGTCCTGACCGAGGAGCAGGTGCGGGCGCGCGTCCTGGACGCGGTGGCGCAGGAGATCGGGCTCATGCTCGACGAGGGCGTCGTCGCCGAGGCGCAGGACATCGACCTGTGCCTGATCACCGGTGCCGGCTGGCCCTTCCACCTGGGCGGCATCACGCCGTACCTGGACCGTGAGGGCGTGTCGGAGCGGGTGAACGGCAAGAGGTTCCTGGCCCCGGGCGTCGCGTCGGTCCCGGCGTAACGCGGGCGCATGACGTGAGGAGGGCCTCCGCCGGTCGGCGGGGGCCCTCCTCGTGTTCCTGCCGGGCCTTCCCGTGGCCTCTCAGACCTCCTGCCACGCCGTCAGCGCCAGCCCTGGTTCGTCCTTGCGGCGGGTGACGAGGAGCAGGCCGGCCGACGGGGACAGGGTCACGGCGACCACCCGGTCCTCGTGGTCGCGGGCGAGGGCCACCTCGGCGTCGGCGGGCAGCCCGGGTCCGGACTCGGTCCACCAGGCGCCGGCGCCCTCCTCCTCGGTGGGATACGCCGCGAAGGCCACCCGGCCGCCGGACGAGCGCTGGGCGAGCAGCGTGCAGTCGTGGCCGTCGAGTTCGCAGCGCACGGCGGCCACCGGACCGGGGCCCGCCGCGGTGAGCAGGGCGACGGGCGCACCCCCGGGGCGCCAGGCGCACAGGTCCCCCGAAGCGTCGGTGTAGTAGAGCGTGGTGCGCTCCGGCGAGGTGGCCAGGGCCCGCAGGGTGCCGGGACGGACCGGCGTCTGCACCGACTCCCCGAGGACGGGCGGGGTGCCCGGCTGCTCCTGCCGCCAGTGCTGGAGCCCGCCGGGGACGGCCGCGTACGCCTCGACGCGCCCGGCCTCCCCGCGAGCGCGACCGGTGCGCCCAGGACGTCCGGCCCCTTCAGGTCACGCCACGGATCCCAGCCGCCCTTCTCCTTCTGGGCCACCATCCCGAGCCCGGTGCCGGCCCGGGCCACGAAGACGTGCGCCCGCCCCTGGGCGTCCACGGCGACGGCGGGGGTGCCGGTGAGGTCGCCCTTGGTGTCCGGGTGGCCGACCGGGACCCAGTCGAGGGCGGCGAGCAGGGGCCGGAAGTGGGTGGAGTGCACGATTCCCGACCGGTCCGGCACGGTGGGCCGCCAGGAGGCGAGGTGGGCGTATCCGTCGGCCCCTCGGCCGACCGCCGGGACCGCGCGCAGCTTCTGGTCGCCACCGACCCTGCGGGGCCGGTCCCAGGTGCCGCCCGGGGTGCGCTCCGCGCGGCACAGGACCGCGTCGTCCGACGTCAGGTAGACACAGAGCCGCCCGTCGCGGCCACGTACGAGCCATTCGCCGTTCACCCGGTCACTTTATGACGGCCCGTCGACGGCGCCCTCGGGCGGGCCGGGCCGGGTCCGTCGTCGGCCGCTGTCGGCCGTGGCACCCTGGTCGCCATGGACGACGACAACGGCCCGCTGCTCGTGATCGTCGACGCCGCGAACGTCGTGGGGTCGGTGCCCGACGGGTGGTGGCGCGACCGGCGGGGCGCCGCGGAGCGGCTGCGGGACCGGCTGGCCGCCGACGGGCTGCCGGGGCACCCCGGGCCCGTGGAGGTCGTCCTGGTCGTCGAGGGCGCCGCACGCGGTGTGGCGTCGGTGCCCGGTGTACGGGTGGAGTCGGCGTCCGGCAGCGGGGACGACCACATCGTCGGCCTGGTGGCCCGGTCGGCGGACCGCCGCCGCCTGGTGGTCACGGCCGACCGCGAACTGCGCCGCCGGGTCACCGCCCTGGGCGCCGGGGTGGCGGGACCCCGCACCGTGCGGGCGTAGGCGGCCGCGGCACCCGCACACCCCGGCCGACAACGCGCGGCGGGACGGCGCACGACCGGACGGCACGCGGCCGAACGGCACACGGTCGGACGGCACACGGTCGGACGGCACGCGGTCGGACGGCACGCGGCCCCGCAGGCGCCGCCGGGGCGGGCATGCGGGGCCGTGAGGCCGGAGCACAGCAGGCCGTGAGGCCGGGCCTCAGCGGCTGTCGCCGGGCCGGGGGCGGCCGGCCGGCCGGCGGGGGTGTCCTCGCCGCGGCCCAGGCGGCTGTGGGAGCGGCCGTAGAGGAAGTAGACGACGAAACCGATCACCATCCAGATCGCGAAGCGCAGCCAGGTCTCGGCGGGCAGGTTGAGCATCAGCCACAGCGAGGCCAGCACCGACAGGATCGGCAGCGCCGGCACCCAGGGGGTGCGGAAGGAGCGGGGCAGGTCGGGACGGGTCCGGCGGAGGACGATCACGCCGATGGCGACGACCACGAAGGCGAAGAGCGTGCCGATGTTGACGAGTTCGGCGAGTTCGCTCAGGGGCGTGAAGCCGGCCAGGATCGCGATGAGCACGCCGAGCAGGATGGTCGGCCGGTGCGGGGTCTTGAACCGCGGGTGGACCTGGGAGAAGAACCGCGGCAGCAGTCCGTCGCGGCTCATCGCGAAGAAGACGCGGGTCTGGCCGAGCAGCAGGATCATGCAGACCGTGGTGAGGCCGACGGCGGCGCCGAAGCTGATGAAGCCGGCGAACCAGGGGTGCCCGGTGGCCTTGAACGCGTCGGCGAGGGGCGCGGTGACGGACAGCTCGGTGTACTTCTGCATGCCGGTCACGACGATCGACACCGCGACGTAGAGGGCGGTGCAGATGACCAGGGAGCCGAGGATGCCGCGGGGCATGTCGCGCTGCGGGTTCCTGGTCTCCTCGGCGGCCGTGGCGACCACGTCGAAGCCGATGAACGCGAAGAAGACCACGGAGGCGGCGGTGAAGATGCCCATCACGCCGAAGTTGGACGGCGCCCAGCCGAACATCAGCTGGATGAGCGGGGCCTGGAGACTGTCGCCCGCGGGCACCTCCTGCGCCTTCGGGATGAACGGGTCGTAGTTGTCGCCCTTGATGAGGAAGGCACCCGCGATGATCACGACGAGGACCACGGTCACCTTGACGGCGACGACCACCGAGGTGACGCGCGCGGAGAGCTTGGTGCCGATGACGAGGATGGCGGTGAGGACCAGGACGAGCGCGGCGGCGAGGATGTCGAAGCCGAAGCCGTCGGCTCCGTCCCGGCCGCTGAGCGCCTCCGGCAGGTGCCAGCCCGCGTTGTCCAGCAGCGAGGCGACGTAGCCGGACCAGCCGACCGCGACCACCGCCGTGCCCAGCGCGAACTCCAGGACCAGGTCCCAGCCGATGATCCAGGCGGGCAGTTCTCCGAGGGAGGCGTAGGAGAAGGTGTAGGCGGAGCCGGCCACCGGGACGGTGGAGGCGAACTCGGCGTAGCAGAGCGCGGCGAGCGCGCAGACGACGCCGGCCGCCACGAAGGCCAGGGCGACGGCGGGGCCGGCGTTGTTCTTGGCGACCGTGCCGGTCAGGACGAAGATGCCGGTGCCGATGATGACGCCGACACCGAAGACGGTCAGGTCGAGCGCGGACAGGGATTTCTTGAGCGCGTGCTCGGGTTCTTCGGTGTCGAGGATGGACTGCTCGACCTTCTTCGTCCGGAAGAGGGTGTTGCTCACGGGTTTACCTCCCACGCGGTGTCGTCCCCGACATGATCGAGAGGGGCCGTAGTCCGTATGCCCCGGAGCGTCCTCCATCACGCAAACGGGCCGGTTTCACCACTCTCTCAGCGGTGAAACCGGCCCGGCGACGGTGTGGCGGCGCGTGGCGCGCGCGTTTCCCGCCGGTCGCGGGTGTTCCCGTCAGTCGCGCGCGGGCTCGACCTCGGCGGCCGTCCTGTCGTACCGCCCGTCGAGCCGGGAGACCAGGCCGGTGACCTGGCGGGCGATGTCGGGGGCGGTCAACCCGATCTCGGCCATGACCTCGGCGCGGGAGGCGTGGTCGAGGAAGCGGGGCGGGATGCCGAAGTCGCGCAGGGGCACGTCCACCCCGGCGTCGCGCAGGGCCTGGGCGATCGTGGAGCCGACGCCGCCGACGCGCGAGTTGTCCTCGACGGTGACGACGACGCGGTGGCGCTCGGCGAGCGGGGCCATGGCCTCGTCGACGGGCTTGACCCAGCGCGGGTCGACGACGGTGGTGGAGATGCCCTGCCGGTCGAGGAGGGCGGCGATCTCCAGGCACATCGGGGCGAGGGCGCCCACGGAGACGAGCAGCACGTCGGGCCGGTCCGTGCCGGGCTCGCGCAGCACGTCCATGCCGCCGACGCGTCCCACGGCCGGTACGGCGGGTCCGACGGCGCCCTTGGAGAAGCGCACCACGGTCGGCGCGTCGTCGACCTGGACGGCTTCCCGCAGCTGGGCGCGGACCTGGTCGGCGTCGCGCGGCGCGGCCAGCCTGAGGCCCGGGACGACCTGGAGGATGGACATGTCCCACATGCCGTTGTGGGAGGCGCCGTCGGTGCCGGTCACGCCGGCCCGGTCGAGCACGAAGGTGACCCCGCACCTGTGCAGGGCGACGTCCATGAGGACCTGGTCGAAGGCGCGGTTGAGGAAGGTGGCGTAGACGGCGAAGACGGGGTGCACGCCCGCGTGGGCGAGGCCCGCCGCGGAGACGGCGCCGTGCTGCTCGGCGATGCCGACGTCGTAGACGCGCTCGGGGAAGGCCTTGGCGAACTTGTCCAGGCCGACGGGCTGGAGCATGGCCGCGGTGATGGCGACGACGTCCTCGCGCTCGGTGCCGAGCTTGACCATCTCCTCGCCGAACACGGAGGTCCAGTCGGCGCCGCTGCTGGCGATCGGCAGACCGGTGTCGGGGTGGATCTTGCCGACGGCGTGGAAGCGGTCGGCCTCGTCCGCCAGGGCGGGCTGGTAGCCGCGGCCCTTCTCGGTGAGGCAGTGCACGATGACGGGGCCGCCGAAGCGCTTGGCGCGGGCCAGCGCCGACTCCAGGGCCTCGATGTCGTGGCCGTCGATCGGGCCGACGTACTTCAGGCCGAGGTCCTCGAACATGCCCTGCGGGGCGATGAAGTCCTTCAGGCCCTTCTTGGCGCCGTGCAGGGTGTCGAAGAGGGGCTTCCCGACGACCGGGGTGCGGTCGAGGATGTCCTTGGTGCGGGCGAGGAAACGCTCGTAGCCGTCGGTCGTGCGCAGGGTCGCCAGGTGGTTGGCGAGGCCGCCGATGGTGGGGGCGTAGGAACGCTCGTTGTCGTTGACGACGATGACGAGCGGACGGTCCTTGGCCTCGGCGATGTTGTTCAGCGCCTCCCAGGCCATGCCGCCGGTCAGGGCGCCGTCACCGATGACCGCCACGACGTGGCTGTCCCGTTTCAGGATCTCGTTGGCCTTGGCGATGCCGTCGGCCCAGCCGAGCACCGTGGAGGCGTGGCTGTTCTCGATGACGTCGTGCTCGGACTCGGCCTGCGAGGGGTAGCCGGACAGGCCGTCCTTCATCTTCAGCCGGGAGAAGTCCTGCCGGCCGGTGAGCAGCTTGTGCACGTAGGACTGGTGGCCGGTGTCCCAGAGCACCTTGTCCTTCGGGGACTCGAAGACCCGGTGCAGGGCGATGGTGAGCTCGACCACACCGAGGTTGGGGCCGAGGTGGCCGCCGGTCTTGGACACGGCGTCGACGAGGAAGGTCCGGATCTCCCCTGCCAGCTGGTCCAGCTCCTCCAGGCTGAGCCGGTCCAGATCGCGCGGTCCCCTGATGCGGGTCAGCAGCGGCACCCGTGCCTCCTTGCAGTAGAGCTGATCGAGCTGTTGCCGGGCTCTGCGAGTCTAATCTTCCGCCCCGGCGGACGGCGCCCGCCCCTTGGTTCAGGGGTTCGCGGATCGGCCGGGCTCCGGATGCGGGCCTTCTCCGGCACGGCTGTGCCCGGCACCCGTGGCGGGTGCCGGGCACGGTGGGGCGCAGCCGTGATCAGCCGCGGCCGGCGGCCTTCTGGCTCCTGCGGGAGACGGAGTCGATGACGACCGCGCCGAGCAGGACGCCACCGGTGATCATGTACTGGATCGAGGTGTTCATGTTCAGCAGGTCGAGACCGGTCCGGATGGACTGGATGACCAGCATGCCCAGGAGGGCGGACCAGACGGTGCCGCGGCCGCCGAAGAGGCTGGTGCCGCCGATGACGGCCGCCGCGATGGCGAGCATCAGGGTGTCACCGGCACCGGCGCTCAGCGAGGCGCCCGCGGTCTGGCCGGCGAAGAACATGCCGCCGAGCGCGGCGAAGCCACCGGCGATGGCGAACACGGTGATCCGGACCATCGGAACGTTGATACCGGCGCGGCGGGCGGCCTCGATGCCGCCGCCGACCGCGAACACCTTGCGGCCGTACGTCGTACGACGGAGCACGAAGTCCACGATCACCAGCGCCGTCAGGAAGAGCACCAGCGCGTTGGAGACACCGGACGCGTTGTTCAGCACGGCCGCGGACACGAACGCCGCCAGCGCGAGCAGGCCCACGCGCAGCAGGATCTCGCCGGTCGCGCGGAACGGCACGCCCGCCGCCCGGCGGCGGCGCTGCTCGCCGAAGTTGCCGATCAGGGAGAGCACGACGGCGAGTCCGGCCAGCAGGTAGGCCCCGATGATGGCCTGGTCCATGAAGAAGGAGTTCTGGCCGAACAGGTGGATGGGACCGGAGTCGGACGGGAGGTTGATGGTGCCGTTGGAGCCCAGCAGCCACAGCATCAGACCGTTCCAGGCCAGGAGGCCGGCCAGGGTCACCACGAAGGCGGGTACGCCGATCTTGGCGAAGAACCAGCCGTGCAGGGCGCCGATGGCGATGCCCGTGAGGATCGTCAGGGCGAGCGACAGCCACGGGTTCATGGAGTGGTCCACCACGAACACGGCGAACAGTGCGGACGCCAGGCCGCTGACGGAACCGACCGACAGGTCGATCTCACCGAGCAGCAGCACGAACACCAGGCCGATGGCCAGCATGCCGGTCGCCGACATGTAGTAGCTGATGTTCGAGAGGTTCTCGGCGCTCAGGAAGCGGTCGTTGTTCAGCTGGAAGATCGTCCAGATGACGATCAGGCCGACGACCACCGGCAGCGAGCCCAGCTCGCCGCCCTTGACCTTGCGCTTGAACTCGGTGACGTAGCCCTTGAGGCCCTCCTCGCGGACCAGCAGGCGCGGGTCGACGACGGTGACCGGGGCCGCCGTGGGGTCGTCGGCGGGGGCGACCGTGGTCTGCTCCTCCACCACGCCCTCGGTCTTCTCGACCTTGGTGCTGTCGCTCTTCACGGTCTTGGACGTGTCGCTCACTTGGCCGCCTCCGCGGTGCGACGCCCCGCACGACGGGTCACGGCGTTGTCCGTGGCACCCGTGATCGCGGCGATGATCTCTTCGTGGCTGGTGTCCTTCACGGGGAAGGAGCCGTTGTTCTTGCCCAGGCGCAGGACGGCGACGGTGTCGGCGACCGCCTTGACGTCGGCCATGTTGTGGCTGATGAGGATGACACCGAGGTCGCGCTCGCGCAGCCGCTCGACCAGGTCGAGGACCTGCGCGGTCTGCTCGACGCCGAGGGCGGCGGTGGGCTCGTCGAGGATGACGACCTTGGGGTCGCCGATGAGCGCGCGGGCGATGGCGACGACCTGGCGCTGACCGCCGGAGAGGCTCGCGATCGGGATGCGCACGCTCGGGATGCGGATGGAGAGCGTGGACAGCAGCTCTCGGGCGTTCTTCTCCATCGCCACCTCGTCGATGGCGCCGCGGCGCAGCAGTTCGCGGCCGAGGTAGAGGTTGCCGACGACGTCGAGGTTGTCGCAGAGGGCGAGGTCCTGGTAGACCGTCGCGACACCGAGGCCCTGGGCGTCGTGCGGCTTGTTGATGCTGACCGGCTTGCCCTCCCACTCGATGACGCCCTCGTCGATGGGGTGGACACCCGCGATCGTCTTGACCAGGGTGGACTTTCCGGCGCCGTTGTCGCCCACCAGGGCGACCACTTCTCCGGCGTGGACCTCCAGCTCGACGTCGGTGAGTGCCTGCACCGCACCGAATCGCTTGGAGACTCCGCGCAACGCCAGCACGGGCGTAGCGGACACGTGAACCATCTCCTTCGCCGCCTGACCGGCGGGGATGCCGCGCTGTGGGACAGGCGCGGAAGGGTGTGCTCAGCGCCGACGGCTGCGGGGCGCTGACGCACGAGGTTTACAAGATGAACATGCGCGAGTCCGCCGCACTTGGCAACGGTTCCGTCCGACGCCCGCCCCGGCAGCGGGGTGTGAAGGTGGGGCGGGCGTCGGCGGGGTCTCACGGGGCCGCTGTGCGGCCGGTGGCCCGGGCCCCGCGGGGGACCCGAGCCGGATGCGCGCGGGGCGCGGGACCGCTACTGGAGGCCGGCGGCCTTGCAGGCGGCGGCGAACTCGGCGGTGCAGATCTCCTCGACCGTGTACAGCTTGTCCGCGATCACCGTGTCCTTGATGTTGGTCTTGGTGACCGACACCGGGGTCAGCAGCTGCGAGGGCACCTTGTCGCCGGAGCCGCTGGTCAGCTCGGTGGTGGCGAGGGACTTGATGTCCTTGCCCTCGAGCAGGTTGACCGCGAGCTGGGCGGCGGCGTCGGCCTCGGGCTTGAAGGCCTTGTAGACGGTGGAGGACTGGGTGCCGGCGATGATGCGCTGGATGCCCGCGAGCTCCGCGTCCTGGCCGGTCAGCGGGATGCCGCTGATCTTCGCACCCTTGAGGGTGTTGGCGATGCCACCGGCCATGCCGTCGTTGGCGGCGTAGACGCCCGCGATCTTCTTCGCGCCGAGCTGCGTGATCGCGGCGGACATCTTCTGCGCGGCGACGGTGTCCTTCCACAGGCCGGACTGCTCGTAGGCGATCTTGACCTTGCCGTCGAGGGCCTTGTGGGCGCCTTCCTTGAACTGGCCGGCGTTCGGGTCGGCGTCGTCACCGTTGATCATGACGACGTTCGCCGTGGGGGTGGCCTTCGAGCCGAGCGCGGCGAGGAGGGCCTGGCCCTGGAGCTCGCCGACCTTGACGTTGTCGAAGGAGACGTACGCCGAGACCGGGCCCTGCGCGAGGCGGTCGTAGGCGACGACCTTGACACCCTTGTCCACGGCGGACTTGATGGAGGACTTGATGGCGGCCGAGTCCTGCGCGGAGACGACGATCACCTTGACGCCCTTGGTGACCATGCTGCTCATCTGCTGGGCCTGCTTGGCCGGGTCGGCGGCGGCGTTCGCGTACTGCACGTCGCAGTCGGAGCAGAGCTCCTTGACCTTGGCCTCGAAGAGCGGCTTGTCGAACTTCTCGTAGCGCGCCGTGACGCTGTCGGGGAGCAGCAGGCCGATGGACTTGCTGTCGGAGCTGCTGCTGCCGGAGTCGTCGTCGCCCGCCTTGCCGCATGCGGCAATCGACAGGGCCATGGAGACGGCGGTGGCGCCGATCACGACTCTACGCATCGTTGCGTTCATTGGGGTGTGCCTCCCTGACAGGGCCGCAACGCTGCGGCCGAGGTGGCTGGAAGTCAACTCGGCCACGCGTGCGACGTCAAGAAGTAAATACTTAACGAGATGGCAACGGCGTCATTCGTTCTCTAAGTGAAGACAGGGGTGTTGGCCGAGAGCGTGCCGTCCAAAAGGGTCGAATCACCCATCTCGCCGAGTGCGAGAGCGAGCGCTCCGAGCACCTCCGCACGGCCCCGAGTGCCCCCGGGAGAACGGTCAGTTGCCGTGCCGCACTGGGGATCGCGTAGCGGCCGACGGACTCCCTGATGGGCCCGAGCACCAGCTCTCCGGCCTCGGCGAGATCACCGCCCAGGACCACCCGGCTCGGGTTCAGCAGGTTGCAGAGATTGGCGACTCCACTGCCGATGTGTCGGCCGACGTCGGCGATCACCCGACGGCAGCCCGGGTCTCCGTCCCTGGCCAGCCGCACGACTTTCTCCATGGTCAGGTCCGTGCCGTGGCTGGACTGCAGGAGCGGCAGCACGTAGCGCGCGGCCGTGAAGGTCTCCAGGCAGCCCCGGTTTCCGCAGCGGCAGACGGGGCCGGATTCGTCGAGTGTAATATGCCCGATTTCTCCCGCGGTGCCGCCGGGACCCCGGTAGATCTTCCCGTCGATCACCAGACCGGCTCCGACACCGCTCGCGACCTTGATGTAAGCAAGATCACGAACGCCTCTGCCGCTGCCCCAGACCAGTTCGCCGAGGGCGCCGAGATTGGCGTCGTTGTCCACGTGCACGGCCACGCCGAGCCGCCCCCGCAGCTCCTCGGCGGGCTTGGTGCCGATCCAGCCGGGCAGGATCGCGGACGAGCCGAGCGAGCCGGACTCCACGTCGATCGGCCCGGGAACCCCGAGGCCCACTCCGGCGATCTTCGAACGGCTCACCCCGGTGGCCTCGATCAGGCGGTTGACCAGCTGTTCCGCCCGGTCGAAGCCCTGCGCCGAGGAGGCGTCCACATCCAGCGGTTCGGACTCCTCGGCCAGCACCTGGTGGGCGAGGTTGCCCACGGCGACCCGTAGGTGGGTGTGCCCGAAATCCACGCCGATGACGATGCCGGCGTCCCCGCTCAGACTGACGCTGCGGGCCCTGCGGCCGCCCGCCGAGGTGGGCGTGACCTCGACGGTCCCGCGGTCCTTCAGCTCACGCACGATGTTGGACACGGTCGCCGCGGACAGGCCCGTCGTCCGGGCGATCTCCGCCTGCGTGAGGGACCCGGCCAGGCGCACGGCACGCACCACCCGCTCCAGGTTGGCTCGGTGCAGCGACGACTGCGACCCCGGAGTCTCCACGACGACCTCCTGCGCGCGGGACCGCATCGACGAGGCCCCGCTATGTCCAACTAGTGAACTCTAAGCTGAGCTGTTCGGGTCGCCTCCCGTCAAGAGGTTGAACACTAATCGCATTCATGCACACACTGAACGGCGCCGTCCCCCGACTCGGGAACGGCGCGCGTACGGGCGGCTGCGCAGTGCTACCGCGGCGTCCAAGTGATCAAGGGGAAGGACTACTTCAGCGCCCCCGCGGTCAGCCCCTGCACCACCTGCCGCTGGAAGACGACGTACGCGGCGAGCACCGGCAGCATCGCCATCACCAGGCCCGCGAAGAGACCCGACCAGTCACCCTTGTAGCCCTGGCTGACGGCCAGCTGGACCAGTCCCTGGGTGAGGACGCGCTTGTCCGGATCGGTGTTGAGGACCGTGGGGAGCATGTACTGGTTCCACTGGCCCAGGAAGTTGAAGATCCCCACGCTGATCAGGCCGGGCCTGGCCATCGGCAGCATGATCTGGAAGAACGTCCGGCTGTGCGAGGCGCCGTCGACGAACGCCGCCTCCGCCACCGACGAGGGCAGCGTGCGGAAGAACGCCGTCAGGAAGAACACCGTGAACGGCAGCGAGTAGGCGATGTAGACCAGGATCAGGCCGTGGATCGTGTTCAGCAGGCCCATGTTGTTCACCACGTAGAACAGCGGGACCAGCGCGAGCATGATCGGGAAACTCATGCCGCCGACGAACAGGTAGTAGACGAACCGGTTGCCGGGGAAGTCGAACCGGGCCAGGACGTACGCCGCCATCGAGCCGAGCACCAGGGTGCCGACGAGCGAACCTCCCACCACCAGCACGGTGTTGAGGAAGTAGTCGCCCATGTCGGCCTCGGTCCAGGCCCGCGACCAGTTGTCGAAGTGCAGCGTGTCGGGCAGCGACCAGGGCGAGCCGAAGATGGAGCCGTCGTCCTTGAAGGAGGTCATCACCGCCCACAGCAGCGGCAGCACGACCATGACCGCCCACAGGACGAGGATGCCGTGCGAGAAGGCGTTGAGGACCTGCCCCTCCCTCCGCGCCCGGGGCGGTGCGCCGGGCGGCGGGGCGTCCGCCTTCGTGACGGGACGGGCGCCGGGGGCTCCGCGGTCTTCTCGATGCTCATGATCAGTACTCCAGCCGTTCGCGCCGGCCCAGCCGCAGCACCAGCGCGGCGAAGGCCAGCGTCACGACGAGCAGGGCGACTCCGATGGTGGTGGCGTAGGCGGCCTGACCGTCGCGGAACGCCTTCTGGTACACGTACAGGACCATGACGGTGGTCGAGTAGTCGGGCCCGCCCGGCCCGGTCGTCATGATCTGGACGACCGCGAACGACTCCGCGCCGAGCGCGAGGATGCCCAGGTAGACCCAGCCGGACCGCACGGTGTCCCACAGCAGCGGCAGGGTGACGCGGAAGAACGTGGCGGCGCGGCCGGCTCCGTCGAGCAGCGCGGCCTCGTACAGGTCCACGGGGATCGACGCCATGCCCGCCGAGAACAGCACCACGAAGAAGCCGACCGTCGACCAGACGAGCACCGCCATCACGCACCACAGCGCGAGATCCGGATCGCCCAGCCACAACGGCTGCACGCCGTCCAGGCCGACCCCCCGCAGCAACGAGTTGAGGGCGCCGCTGTCGGGGTTGTAGGCGAAGGCGAACAACAGCGCCACGATGGCGATCGACAGCACCTGCGGGAAGAAATAGACGATCTTGTAGAAGGCCGATCCGCGCACACCGGAGACGACCGGGCCGCCCCTTCTCCCGCGGCCGCCGACATTGATCATGAAGGCGAGGAAAAGCGCCAGGCCGATCGTCACCAGCGGCAGCACGACCGCGAACGTCAGGCTGTGCCGCAGGGACTTCCAGAAGATGTCGTCGTCCAGCATCCTGCGGTAATTGTCCAGGCCGACCATCTCGAATTCGGGGCTCAGGCCGGTCCAGTCCGTGAACGAGTAGTAGATGGACTGGACGAACGGCCACACCACGAAAAGCGCGTACAGTCCCAGGGGCAGCGCCAGGAACCCCACGATGAACCGGTACTTGCCGTGCTGCATCGCCACTCCGGTGTCGTGATGTCGCCGGTCACTGGTGCTTGTAGTGCTTGATCGAGGAATCCTTGGCCGCCTCGTCGGCGTACCCCTGGATCTTCTTGATCGCCTCCGCCGGGGTGAGCCGGCCGGCCATCATCTCGCCGAGGCCGGAGACGCCGATCTTCTCCTTCTGCAATTGCACGTACCAGTCCTGGAGCCGCGGGTTCACCACGTTCCGGCCGGCCTTCTCCAGCGCGGCGACACCCGACTTCAGGCCGGGGTGAGGGTGATGCCGTCGGTGCCGCCGTCGTACGCGGTCAGCGACTTGACCTTGGAAGTGAAGTTCTTCGAGGACGCCTCGCCGAGCATGATGCGCAGCTGCTCCATGCCGCCGGCCGGGTTCTTCGCCTTGGCCGGGACGACGAACGGCTCGCCGCCGGAGGCCCAGATGGTGCCGAACGGCAGCTTGTCGGAGCCGTCGAGTCCGGTCGGCGCGGAGACGGCGAGGCCGAAGTCGGCGGGGATGACGTTGGCCGACTCGTTCTCCACCCAGGAGCCGTTGGGGAGGAACAGGGCTTTGCCCTGGGCCCACGCGGTCTGCGACTGGATGTGGTCCAGGCCGGGCGTGCCCTGGAGGACGTAACCCTTCTTGTACAGCTCGTAGTAGGCGTCGAAGCAGGCCTTGACCGCCGGGTGTCTCCAGGCGTTCGGCTCCAGGTTGTCGATGGCGTCGAGGACTTCGCGGCCGCCGACCTTGCCGATCATCGGGTACAGCGAGAAGGGCAGGTAGTACGGGTACTTGCCCGCGTAGGTCCAGGCCGCCATGCCCTTCTTCCTGGCCTTCTCGCAGACCGCGAGCATCTCGTCCCAGGTCTCGGGGTAGGCGGCGTCCAGCGAGTCCAGGGCCTTCTGCGAGTACCAGACGCCGTACACGGTGTAGGCGTAGTACATGATCCAGACCGGTTCGCCGTCGAACTGGCCCATCTCCACGATGCCGGGGCGCAGCGTGTCGCGGACCTTCTTCGCCGGGTCGTCGTAGGACGGCGCGTCCAGCAGCGCGGTGAGGTCGGCCAGTTGGCCCTTGCCGACCAGGACGCCCATGTCCATCTGCTCGGCGCCGGAGTTGTCGATGAGGTCCGGCGGGGTGCCCTGGTTGAACCGGGGCTGGAGGGTGGACTGGATCTTCTGGGTGGCCGAGAACTTCACCTCGGCCTTCGGGAACCGCTGTTCGTAGATCTTCACGGCGTCCTCGGCGTACTCCTTGCCGAAACCACCGTCGAACAGGACGAATTCCATTCGGGTGGTGTCGTTCACGCCGAGCGGGTTCTTGTCGGTCTTCTTTCCGGCCGCGGCCTTGTCCTCGTCACCGCCGCCCCCGCTGCTGGCGCAGGCGGAGAGGAAACCCACCGTGGGGACGGAGATCAGTCCGAGTGCGGCCGATCTCCTGATCAGATCGCGGCGCCCGACACCTTTCGCACCGCGATTCCCGATCGGACCAGTCGGCCCGGTCGAACCAACCGAACCCATCGCACCAGTCGCACCAGTCGCACCAGTCGAATCAGCCGAATCGGACACAGAAGTGGATCCCATGCTCAAGTCCTCGCCTTCTCCAGGACTCAGGCGGTGAACCGGATCCTTCCCGGCACCGCGGTCGGGTCAAGCAGGGTCGTGCGGATCGGGTGAATCGCCGACAGGTATAGTCCACTTCCCGCCACCGGACAAGATCGAATGCAAGGTTGGCCATGGGTCTTTTCCGAGTTGAGACCTGGCGGAAATATGATCCCACCGGGACCGCCCGGCCGGAAAATCGCCGGACACGAGCCCGCGGCGGAGTTCCGGCGAACCGGGGGCGGGAGGTTCGGGCGATTCGCGAAGGACGCGGGGCGGGAGGTCCGGGCGGCCTGCGGCGGCCCTGGGAAGGACGGCTCGGGCAGTCCACGGCGGCCCCGGGAAGGACGGCTCGGGCAGTCCACGGCGGCCCGGGAAGGACGGCTCGGGCAGTCCACGGCGGCCCCGGGAGGGACGGCTCGGGCAGTCCACGGCGAGGTCCGGCGGGACGCCTCGCACAACCGGCGGCGACCCGCGGCACGGCACCCCGCACGACCGGCGGCGACCCGCGGCACGGCACCCCGCACGACCGGCGGCGGCCCGCGGCGCGGCGCCCCGCGGCGCCCGCCCGGGCCACTGCGGAGGGCTCCACCGCGGAGGACTCGGATGGCGTGCTCAACGTCCTTGACATCACTTGCCACTTGGCCACCTACTGATTCCTGCGCATCGAAGAAGACAACGTTGTCCGGCGCAGGGAGGGTGCTCGCGGATGCAGCGCTTCGGAGCTCGGTCGAGGTGGATCCGATGGAGAAGGGCGGTCGTGGGCACGGCCGCCCTGGTCATGGCGGCGGGCGCGCCGGGGGCGGCGGTCGCCCTGCCGGACCGGGTGCCGGTGCCCGACCGGGAGTTCGCCTCCTCCTTCGAGGACGGTGAGCGGGCTCCCGACTGGCGGAGCACCGTCGAGTCCGCGCCGGGCGGCGGGAAACGGGCGTCGGGGGTCGACGGCGGCTACGGCGGCGGACTCCCCGGCGACGTGACGGACCGGGTCACCGACGTCCGGGCGAGCGCCGAGAACACGGCCGGCGGCGAGGTGAAGGAGAACCTCGTCGACGGCGAGGCCGGCACCAAGTGGCTGGCCTTCGAGGCCACCGGCTGGGTGGAGTTCGACCTGCCCGGACCCACGGCGGTCACCGCGTACGCGCTGACGTCCGCCAACGACGCCGCCGAACGCGACCCGGCGGACTGGACGTTGAAGGGTTCGGCGGACGGCGGCGACTGGACGACCCTCGACACCCGCTCCGGCGAGTCCTTCGACAGGCGGTTGCAGACGAAGACGTACGCGCTCGGCGCCCCGGCCTCCTACCGGCACTTCCGGCTGGAGGTGACGAGGAACCACGGCGCCGGGATCCTCCAGCTCGCCGACGTGCGGTTCGGGACGGGCGGCGACGGCGACCCCGTCCCGCCGGACATGCAGACCGTCGTCGACCGCGGGCCGAGCGGCTCCCCCACCGCGAAGGCGCGGGCCGGCTTCACGGGGCTGCGGGCCCTGCGCTATGCCGGGCGGCAGACCGCCGAGGGGCGCGGCTACTCGTACAACAAGGTCTTCGACGTGAACGTGCGGGTCTCCGCGCACACCCGGCTGGCGTACCGGATCTTCCCGGCGATGGCCGAGGGGGACCTGGACTACGCGGCGACGAACGTGTCGGTGGACCTGGCGTTCACGGACGGGACGTACCTGAGCGGGCTCGGGGCGAGGGACCAGTACGGCTTCGCGCTGTCGCCCCGCGGGCAGGGCGCGGCCAGGTCGCTGTACGTCAACCAGTGGAACGACGTCGTCGCGGGGATCGGTCAGGTGGCGGCCGGGAAGACCGTCGACCGGATCCTCCTCGGCTACGACTCCCCCGGCGGGCCGGCGCGGTTCCGGGGCTGGGTGGACGACATCGCGCTGCGCACGGCCCCGCCCGAGGCCCCGAAGGCGCACCTGTCGGACTACGCGGTGACCACGCGCGGCACCAACTCCAGCGGGAGCTTCTCGCGGGGCAACACCTTCCCCGCGACCGCCGTGCCGCACGGCTTCAACTTCTGGACGCCCGTGACCAACGCGTCCGGCCTGGGCTGGCTCTACGACTACTCCCGCGCCAACAACGCCGACAACCTGCCCGTGATCCAGGCGTTCAGCGCGAGTCACGAGCCCAGTCCGTGGATGGGCGACCGGCAGACGTTCCAGGTGATGCCGTCCGCGGCGGCCGGCGTCCCGGACACCGGGCGGACGGCGCGGGCGCTGCCGTTCCGGCACGCGAACGAGACGGCCCGGCCGTACTCCTACGGCGTGCGGTTCGAGAACGGGCTGACGGCGGAGATGGCGCCGACCGACCACGCGGCGGCCCTGCGCTTCACCTACCCGGGCGACGACGCGAGCGTCGTCTTCGACAACGTCACCGACCAGGCCGGTCTCACGCTCGACACCGGCAGGGGCGTCGTCACCGGCTGGTCGGACGTGAAGTCGGGGCTGTCCACGGGCGCCACCCGGCTGTTCGTGTACGGCGAGTTCGACGCGCCGGTGACGGCCGGGGCGTCGAGCGGGGCGAAGGGGTACCTGCGGTTCGACGCGGGCGCCGACCGCACGGTCACCCTGCGGCTGGCGACCTCCCTGATCGGCGTCGACCAGGCGCGGGACAACCTGCGCCAGGAGATCCCGGAGGGGACCTCCTTCGAGACGGTCGAGCGGCGGGCCCAGCGGCAGTGGGACGAGCTGCTCGGCACGGTGGAGGTCGAGGGCGCCACCCCGGACCAGCTGACGACGCTGTACTCCAGCCTGTACCGGCTGTACCTGTATCCCAACTCCGGCTTCGAGAAGGTGGGTTCGACCTACAAGTACGCCTCGCCCTTCTCGCCGATGCCGGGCCCGGACACCCCGACGCACACCGGCGCGAAGATCGTGGACGGCAAGGTGTACGTCAACAACGGTTTCTGGGACACCTATCGGACGACCTGGCCGGCGTACTCGCTCCTGACTCCGGCCAGGGCGGCCGAGCTGGCGGACGGGTTCGTGCAGCAGTACAAGGACGGCGGCTGGACGTCGCGCTGGTCCTCCCCGGGGTACGCCGACCTGATGACCGGCACCTCCTCGGACGTCGCCTTCGCGGACGCGTACGTCAAGGGTGTCGGCCTGGACGCGGAGTCGGCGTACGACGCGGCGGTGAAGAACGCGACCGTCGTGCCGCCGTCGTCCGGCGTGGGCCGCAAGGGCATGGCGACCTCCCCTTCCTCGGTTACACCGCCACCGACACCCACGAGGGCCTGTCCTGGGCCCTGGAGGGCTACCTCAACGACTTCGGGATCGCCCGGATGGGACGGGAGCTGTTCAGGAAGACGGGTGAGCGGCGGTACGAGGAGGAGTCGGAGTACTTCCTCAACCGCGCGCAGGGCTACGTGCACCTGTTCGACGCGGAGGCAGGCTTCTTCCAGGGCCGGGACGCCGAGGGCGACTGGCGGGTGGAGTCGTCGGCCTACGACCCCCGCGTGTGGGGCCACGACTACACCGAGACCAACGGCTGGGGGTACGCCTTCACCGCCCCGCAGGACAGCCGGGGCCTGGCCAACCTCTACGGCGGCCGCGACGGCCTGGCGCACAAGCTCGACACCTACTTCGCGACCCCGGAGACCGCCTCCCCCGAGTTCGTCGGCTCCTACGGCGGCGTCATCCACGAGATGACGGAGGCGCGGGACGTGCGGATGGGCATGTACGGGCACTCCAACCAGGTGGCCCACCACGCGATCTACATGTACGACGCGGCCGGGCAGCCCTGGAAGGCGCAGGCCAGGGTCCGCGAGGCGCTGGGGCGCCTGTACACCGGCAGCGCGATCGGGCAGGGCTACCACGGTGACGAGGACAACGGCGAGCAGTCGGCCTGGTACCTCTTCTCCGCGCTCGGCTTCTACCCGCTGGTGATGGGTGGCGGCGAGTACGCGGTCGGCTCCCCGCTGTTCAAGAAGGCCACCGTCCATCTGGAGAACGGTGCGGACCTGGTGATCCGGGCACCGCGCAACAGCGCCCGGAACGTCTATGTACAGGGCCTCAGGGTCGACGGCCGCCCGTGGAAGTCGACTTCGCTCCCCCACTCGCTGCTGGCGAAGGGCGCGGTCCTCGACTTCGACATGGGCCCGCGGCCCTCGTCGTGGGGCGGCGGGAAGGGCGCGGCACCCGTGTCGATCACCGAGGACGACGAGGTGCCCACCCCGCGCACGGACGTGCTCGCGGGCGAGGGGCCCCTGTTCGACGACACGTCGGCGACGGGGACCGGGGTGTCGGGGGCGGTCGACCTGCCGGTCGGCGCCGCCGAGAAGGCCGTCCAGTACACGCTCACGTCCGCGAAGCAGGCCGACGCGCCGACGGCCTGGACGCTCCAGGGCTCGCCCGACGGCACGACCTGGACGGACCTGGACCGGCGTACCGGCGAGTCGTTCCGCTGGGACCGGCAGACCCGGGCGTTCTCGATCCCCCGGCCGGCCTCGTACCGGCACTACCGGCTGGCCTTCGACGGCCGGGCGGCCGTCACGGAGGTCGAGTTGCTGTCCTGATCACGGGCGGGTCCGGTGGGCGGCGAGTCGTACGGCTCGCCGCCCACCGGACCGGAGACGACGCAGCGGGCGCGGGCGCGTGGAGGAGGGCGCGGGAGGGTGGAGGCGGGAGCGGTCCCGGCGGGTTCCGGTCCGCCGAGTGGGAGCGCTCCCACCTCACCTGTGGCGCACGGTAGCGCTGCCTGGCCGACTTGTAAACGGAATCGGCGGCGCTGCGCGGAAGGGGAGGCCCGCCTCAGCCTGCGGAGGGTTCGGGACGACCGGGCACGGGGGCGGTCCACCGGTCGGCGTCGTGGGCGGACCGCGGGGTGGCCGGGGAGTGGCGGGGTCAGGCCGGTTCCCCCGGGGGTCCGGGGGTGTCGGCCCCGTGACGCGGTCGAGGAAGTCGCACACCCGGCGGACGGCCTGCGTCGAGGCGTGCTCGTCGTACGACGGAAGGCTGCCGTCCGTGAACAGGTGCCTGTTGCCGGGATAGAGGAACAGCTCGGCGTCCGGCGCCGTCTCGACGAGCGCGCGGGCCGCGTCCACATCGCCCTCCCCGGCGAAGAACGGATCGGCGTCCATGCCGTGGACCTGGACCGGGACGCCCCGGGGCCAGGCATCGCCGAACTCCGAGGCCGGGACGCACGCCTCGAGCAACAGCGCGCCCCGCGCGCCGGGACGGGTCTGGGCCAGCTTCTGCGCCGGCAGGACGCCCAGCGAGAACCCGAGGTAGACGAGTTCCGCGGGCAGCCCTTCGGCGACGGCGGTCGCGCGCTCGGTGATCGTGCCGAACCCGGTGCTTGCGGCGTAGCCGATGCCCTCCTCGAGGCTGTCGAACACCCGGCCCTCGAACAGGTCGGGGACATGGACGGTGTGTCCGGCCCGTCGCAGCTGCTCGGCGAACTCGCGGACTCCGTCGGTCAGTCCGTGCCCGTGATGGAAAACCAGCACCTCGGCCATGTCTCTCCCCTCGTGCTGCGGCGCCCGGACAGCGCCGCAGCACGAGTATGGCTCGCGGCACCGACACCCGCGGTCCGCGGCCGGGCGCGGTCCGCGGCCGGGCAGCACCGGACCGGTGGTCGCGGGGCGGGAGTCCGGGCTTCGGGGGCGGCCGTGCGGCGGGCGCCGGGGCGCGTCACGGCTGTCGCTCGTGGGCGGGTGCGCCGTACCAGCGCCACCGGGTGGGGCGGGGGCGGTCCGGGAGGTCCGTGCGGCCGGTGGCCCACAGGAGGGTGGGCCAGCGGGGGGTGTCCGCGGGGGCGTCCGGGAAGAGCCTGGTCAGTACCCGGTCACACAGGGCGGCGTCGGGCGTCCGGACGAGGCCGAGTCCCTCGGCGACGTCGTGCAGGTGCACCAGCGTCTCGACGACGCCCATCGCGGCGAAGCCCTCCGGGTCGGCCGCGCCGAAGACGTGGTGCGCCCGTACCGTCGGCGGCGTGGTGCGCACGACGGCCGCGAGCAGTGCGCCGCACGCCTCCAGGACCTGCAACAGGCCCGCCGGGCCGGCCGCGCGGTCGGCGAAGACGACGTTGGCCGGACCGCCCGGCTCCTTGCGGCTCCACACGAACGGCACGTGGGTGTCCGACGGCGGGTTGCGCGGGCCCAGTTGGGCGGCGTAGGAGAACAGGTCGTCGGCGAGGTGTTCGACGGTCTCCCAGCAGTCCCACTCCAGGCTGCCGGCCTTGGCGTCCCAGTCCGACGCCTCCGCTCCCCGCAGGGTGTCCACGGCCAGCCGGACGGCGTACTCGACGTCGGCGGCGGTGACGGATCCGTCGGTCGTGGACGAACCGGTCGTGGACGAACCGGTCGTGGACGAACCGGTGGTGGACGAACCGGTGGTGGAGGAGCCGGCCGCGGCGGAGCCGCTCGCTGGGGAGGTCTCAGGCATGCCCGGACCGTATCAACGGCTCCCGCGAACAGCGTCGGGGGCGGCCGGCGCCCCGGGACGTCCGCGGCCGCGCACGGCGAAGGGCCGCACCCCCGTCACCGGGGGAACGGCCCTCGTACGCCTGCCGGACCGCCGTGCGGCCGGCCGGTTACTTGCGGATCAGGTTGCGCAGCACGTACTGCATGATGCCGCCGTTGCGGTAGTAGTCGGCCTCACCGGGGGTGTCGATGCGGACGACCGCGTCGAACTCGACGCCCGTGTCGGTGGTGACCTTGACCGTGCGCGGGGTGGTGCCGTTGTTCAGCTCCTCGACGCCGGTGAAGGAGAAGGTCTCCTCGCCGGTCAGGCCGAGGGTCGCGGCGGACTGGCCCTCGGGGAACTGGAGCGGCAGCACGCCCATGCCGATGAGGTTCGAGCGGTGGATCCGCTCGTACGACTCGGCGATGACGGCCTTGACGCCGAGGAGCGCGGTGCCCTTGGCGGCCCAGTCGCGGGACGAGCCGGAGCCGTACTCCTTGCCGGCCAGGACGACCAGCGGGATGCCCTGCTCGATGTAGTTGCGGGAGGCGTCGTAGATGAACGACACCGGCGCACCCTCGACCGTGAAGTCGCGGGTGTAGCCGCCCTCGGTGCCCGGCGCGATCTGGTTGCGCAGGCGGATGTTGGCGAACGTGCCGCGGATCATGACCTCGTGGTTGCCCCGGCGCGAGCCGTAGGAGTTGAAGTCACGACGCTCCACACCGTGCTCGGTGAGGTACTTGCCGGCCGGGGTGTCGGCCTTGATGGCGCCGGCCGGGGAGATGTGGTCGGTGGTGACCGAGTCGCCCAGCTTGGCCAGGACGCGGGCGCCCGTGATGTCGGAGACCGGGGTGGTCTCCATCGTCATGCCCTCGAAGTACGGGGGCTTGCGCACGTAGGTCGACTCGGCGTCCCACTCGAAGGTGTTGCCGGTCGGGATCGGCAGCGCCTGCCACTGGGCGTCGCCCGCGAAGACGTCCTGGTAGGACTTGCTGAACATGTCCTCGCCGATGGCGTTGGCCACGACGTCGTTGACCTCGGCCTCGGAGGGCCAGATGTCCTTGAGGAAGACCGGGTTGCCGTCCTGGTCGACGCCCAGGGCGTCCTTGGTGATGTCCACCTTCATGGAGCCCGCGAGGGCGTACGCGACGACCAGCGGCGGGGAGGCCAGGTAGTTCATCTTGACGTCGGGGTTGATCCGGCCCTCGAAGTTCCGGTTGCCGGAGAGGACCGAGGTGACCGCGAGGTCGTGGTCGTTGACGGCCTTGGAGACCTCCTCCGGCAGCGGGCCGGAGTTGCCGATGCAGGTGGTGCAGCCGTAGCCGACGAGGTTGAAGCCGACCTTGTCGAGGTACGGGGTCAGGCCCGCCTTGTCGAAGTAGTCGGTGACGACCTTGGAGCCCGGCGCGAGGGTGGTCTTGACCCACGGCTTGCGGGTCAGGCCCTTCTCCACGGCCTTCTTCGCGACGAGCGCGGCGGCGACCATGACGTACGGGTTGGAGGTGTTGGTGCAGGAGGTGATGGCCGCGACCGTCACCGCACCGTGGTCGATCTCGTACGTCGAGCCGTCGGGGGCGGTCACGGTGACCGGGTTGGACGGGGCGCCGTTGGGGTGGATGGCCGGGGCGTCGGAGGCCGGGAAGGACTCCTTGCCCGCCTCGTCGACCTCGTCGACGTAGTTGCGGACGTCCGTCTTGAACTGCTCGGCGGCGTTGGCGAGGACGATGCGGTCCTGCGGGCGCTTCGGGCCGGCGATCGAGGGGACGACGGTGGACAGGTCCAGCTCGAGCTTCTCGGAGAAGTCCGGCTCGGCCTTCGGGTCCAGCCAGAGGCCCTGCTCCTTGGCGTACGCCTCGACGAGCGCGAGCTGCTGCTCGGAGCGGCCGGTGAGCTTCAGGTACTTGATGGTCTCGCCGTCGATCGGGAAGATCGCGGCGGTCGAGCCGAACTCCGGCGACATGTTGCCGATGGTGGCGCGGTTGGCGAGCGAGGTCGCGGCGACACCCTCGCCGTAGAACTCGACGAACTTGCCGACGACACCGTGCTTGCGCAGCATCTCGGTGATGGTCAGCACGAGGTCGGTGGCGGTGGTGCCGGCCGGCAGCTCGCCGGTCAGCTTGAAGCCGACGACGCGCGGGATGAGCATGGAGACCGGCTGGCCGAGCATCGCGGCCTCGGCCTCGATGCCGCCGACGCCCCAGCCGAGGACGCCGAGGCCGTTGACCATGGTGGTGTGCGAGTCGGTGCCGACCAGGGTGTCGGGGTAGGCCTGACCGCCCCGGACCATGACCGTGCGGGCCAGGTGCTCGATGTTCACCTGGTGGACGATGCCGGTGCCGGGCGGGACGACCTTGAAGTCGTCGAAGGCGGTCTGGCCCCAGCGCAGGAACTGGTAGCGCTCGCGGTTGCGACCGTACTCCAGGTCGACGTTCTGCTTGAAGGCGTCGCTGGTGCCGAACTTGTCGGCGATGACGGAGTGGTCGATGACCATCTCGGCCGGGGAGAGCGGGTTGATCTTGTCCGGGTCGCCGCCCAGCTCCTTGACGGCCTCACGCATGGTGGCGAGGTCGACGACACAGGGCACGCCGGTGAAGTCCTGCATGATCACGCGGGCCGGCGTGAACTGGATCTCCTGGGAGGGCTGGGCCTGCGAGTCCCAGGTGCCGAGGGCGCGGATGTGGTCGGCGGTGATGTTCGCGCCGTCCTCCGTGCGGAGCAGGTTCTCCAGCAGCACCTTCAGGCTGTAGGGAAGGCGCGCGGAGCCCTCGACCTTGTCCAGCCGGAAGATCTCGTACGACTCGTCGCCCACCTGCAGCGTGCTGCGGGCGTCGAAGCTGTTCGCCGACACGACAGTCTCCTTCATTGATGTGCGCGTACCACCGCATCCTGCCGTCACACGGACTTGGCCGATCCGCTCAGGACAGGCTAAGTTAGGTCACCCTTACTTGAGTGGCGGCTGCGGTGCACCTCGGCAGATATCTCGATGTCGAGATAACTCTAGTACATGGGGGCTGGTTGGTCATGCCCGGGCCCGCCACGTCACGGAACCTTCCCGACGTCGGCGAGGACCACGTCACGGAACCTTCCCGGCGTCAGCGGGGAGGGGCGGGGCGGCGGAGCCGCGGGAGGACGCCCCCGGGCCCACGTCGGCCCGCCTCGGACCCACCCTGACCCGCTCCGACCCGCCTCGGACCCACCCTGACCCGCTCCGGCCCGCCTCGGCCCGGCCCGGCCCGCCGGAGGCCCGACGGCGCGTCAGCTGCCGGCACGTCAGCCCGGTGGCGTGACGGCCATGACCCGGCCGGGCGGGGGTAGACGGAAGCGGACCGTTCCCGGCACACCCACCCGGCCCGGCACATCCGACGGACACGACGGATGCGGCGGACGCGACGGAACCGGCCCCCCGGCACCCCGCGGAGCGCTCCCGACACACCGACGAGAAGGAGGCCCCCGATGCCCCTCACCTTCCGCAAGAGCTTCCGCATCCTTCCGGGGGTGCGCCTGAACATCAACAAGCACTCGTGGTCCATCACCACCGGTGGCGGCTCGCACGGCCCGCGCCACACCCACAGCAGCACCGGACGTCGTACGACATCGATGGATTTGCCCGGACCTTTCGGGTGGCGTCGTACACGTACCGCCAAGCGACGTTGACGGAGCATCACCCGAACGGACCCCCAAGAGGCGCGATCTCATATCTGAGATAACCTCAGCCTCATGGGAGACGACTACCTCGTACGCATCGGCAGGCTCATCCGTGACGCGCGGCAACACCGCGGCTGGACACAGGCGCAGCTGGCCGAGGCGCTCGGAACCAGCCAGAGCGCCGTCAACCGCATCGAGCGCGGGAACCAGAACATCAGCCTTGAGATGATCGCTCGAATCGGTGAAGCCCTGGACAGTGAGATCGTCTCACTGGGCTACGCCGGGCCGATGCACCTGCGCGTCGTGGGCGGCCGACGGCTGTCCGGCGCCATCGACGTGAAGACGAGCAAGAACGCGTGCGTGGCACTGCTGTGCGCCTCGCTGCTCAACCGGGGGCGCACGGTGCTGCGCCGGGTCGCCCGCATCGAGGAGGTCTACCGCCTCCTGGAGGTGCTGAACTCGATCGGCGTCCGCACGCGCTGGATCAACGAGGGCGTCGACCTGGAGATCGTGCCGCCGGCCGAGCTGGACATGGCGGCCATCGACGCCGAGGCCGCCGTGCGCACCCGCTCGATCATCATGTTCCTCGGCCCGCTGCTGCACCGCACGGAGCGCTTCATGCTGCCGTACGCCGGCGGCTGCGACCTCGGGACGCGAACCATCGAGCCGCACATGATCGCGCTGCGGCGGTTCGGGCTGGACATCGCCGCGACGGAGGGCCAGTACCACGCCGTCGTCGACCGCGCCGTCCGCCCGGACCGTCCGATCGTGCTGACCGAGCGCGGGGACACCGTCACCGAGAACGCGCTGCTGGCCGCCGCCCGGCACGACGGGGTGACCGTCATCCGCAACGCCTCCTCCAACTACATGGTCCAGGACCTCTGCTTCTTCCTGGAGGCGCTCGGTGTCGCGGTCGAGGGCATCGGCACCACCACGCTCACCGTGCACGGCGTGCCGGACATCGACGTCGACGTGGACTACTCCCCCTCCGAGGACCCGGTCGAGGCGATGAGCCTGCTGGCCGCCGCCGTCGTCACGGAGTCGGAGCTGACGGTGCGCCGGGTGCCGATCGAGTTCCTGGAGATCGAGCTGGCGGTCCTGGAGGAGATGGGCCTCGACCACGACCGCACGCCCGAGTACTTCGCGGACAACGGCCGTACCCGCCTGGTGGACCTGACCGTGCGGCCCTCCAAGCTGGAGGCGCCGATCGACAAGATCCACCCGATGCCGTTTCCCGGCCTGAACATCGACAACGTGCCGTTCTTCGCGGCCATCGCGGCCGTCGCCCAGGGCAAGACCCTCATCCACGACTGGGTCTACGACAACCGCGCGATCTACCTCACCGACCTCAACCGCCTCGGCGGCCGGCTCCAGCTCCTCGACCCGCACCGGGTCCTGGTGGAGGGCCCGACCCGCTGGCGCGCCGCCGAGATGATGTGCCCGCCGGCCCTGCGCCCCGCGGTGGTCGTCCTGCTGGCGATGATGGCGGCGGAGGGCACCTCGGTGCTGCGCAACGTGTACGTCATCAACCGCGGTTACGAGGACCTGGCCGAGCGCCTGAACTCGATCGGGGCGCAGATCGAGATCTTCCGGGACATCTGAGCGCCTTCGGAAATAGCGCCACCACCCCCCTCCTGACCTGCACGAACGCGGGACGGGAGGGGGCATCCGGGGTATCCCTGGGACTTTTCTGGAACTTCTGGCCGGGCACGGCTGGGAGGCCGACTGCCATACCCCGCGCGAGCGCGCCGCTGCACACGGCCGCCCGATCGGCGCCCCGCCGCAGCATCGAGGAACGGCCGGGCGGACCGATCTCAGCCGTCCGCCGGAACAGTGCCTCCGGGCTCCCGGAAGGATCGATTCGCCGAGGGACAGGCGGCACTCGTACCGCTGCTGCCACCGCCGAGCGCGCAGGCCGTGACGATCGGCTGCCTTCTCGAACCTGCTGTCGCCGGCCGTGGAGGAGGTACCGAACACGTTCGTGACGCTCTCCGCCTCCGTGCACCTCGGGCAGACGATCTGGATGCTGGGCGTGGCGTCGACCGGTTTCGCGCTGCAGCTGGCCAAGAACGCCGGCGCCTACGTGATCGCCACGGCTGGGCCGCGCAGCAGCGAGCACGTCGAGGCGGCGGGTGCCGACGAGGTCGTCGACCACACCGCCACCGAGGTGAGCGCGGCGGTGACCGAGCTGGTCGACGTCGTGCTCAACCTCGCGCCGATCGACCCGGCGCAGCTGGCCGCGCTGCCCGCCCTGATCCGTTCCGGTGGAGTGCTGGTGAACACCACGGTGTGGATGCCTGCGCCCAGCGACGAACAACGCGGCGTGCGCGGTATCGACCTGTTCGTCAACAGCGACGCCGAACAGCTGTCGCGGCTGGTGGCGTTGGTCGACTCCGGCGGCCTGCGCGTCGACGTGGCGCAGCGAGTGCCGCTGGCGCAGCTGCCGGCAGTCCACGCCCAGGCCGCCGCGGGCGAGCTGCACGGCAAGGTCGTCATCGTCGCGTCTGCCGCCTGACACGGCTTCGAAAGGAAGCGGCCACGACCCTGTCCCTGGATCCGGAGACGGCCCAGGAGCCGGCCCCGATGGTCGTGGCCGCCGAGTTCCCGCTCGACCCGGTGTTCCCCTACGCCCCGCACCGCATGTGCCTGAGATGCGGGAGAACGTGCCGGCCATGGCCATGAGCGCCCGGTCCCTTGTCGACGCCGTCGAACCGGGCAAGCACGCGCACGGGCGGTAACCGGTGGCGCCTTGCGCGATCCGCCCGGCCGGCACCACGTTCACCGTCACCGGGCCGCTGCAGATGCCCAGCCACGCGAGCTGCCCACCCAGCAGGCGGCCGCGGCGGTCGACGACTCCCCCTGATCCTCACCTGACCGACCTCTGAAGGAGACGACTTCGATGATCCCCGACGACGACCCGTCCCGCCCGCTGACCGTGGCGGACCCCGACGCCCCCGGCACGACGTACGTCTCTCTGGTGGGCAACACGTACGCCATGCTGGTCACCGGCGAGCAGACCGACGGCCGGTACTGCCTGATCGAGATGCGCGTCCCCGACGGCGGCGGCCCGCCGCCGCACCGGCACGATTTCGAGGAGATGTTCACGATCCTCGAGGGCGAGATCGAGTTCACCTTCCGCGGCGACAAGCACACCGTACGGGCCGGGTCCACCATCAACATCCCGGCCAACGCGCCGCACCACTTCCGCAACGCATCGGGGGCGCCGGCCCGCATGCTGTGCATGTGCACCCCCGCCGGCCAGGACGAGTACTTCACCCGTATCGGCGATATCGTCGCGGGCAAGGACGCGCCGCCGCCCCAACTGTCGCAGGACGAGCTCACGGAGCGCCGTCGCCGCGCGGCCGAGTTGGCCTCGGCCTACCGAAGCGAGTTCCTCTGACTCACGGGGTCGCCAAGCCCGGCGGCGGCCGGCGGTCACTCGCCGTCGGACTCCACCACCCAGCCCCGGCGGATCGTCCACAGCCGGCCGTCCGCCGTCGCGCCGCGCATCCCGTCCAGCACTCCCGGACCCGCGGCGGTCACCACACGCGAGTCGCCCGCGGACGCGAAGCCGAAGGTGCGGCGCGGGTCCCAGTCGGTGCTGTGCCGCAGCCGACGGCTCATCTGGACCCAGCCGGCCGACCCCGCGGCCACCACCCAGGCGTCCGGCTCGGGACGGGTCAGCCGGCGGGCCTGACGCAGCCACGAGGCGGCGTCCTCCGGCCAGTCGGCCACCGCGGCGAGTTGTCCGCCGCTCCTCTGCCAGGCGTCGGCGAACGCGGCGGCGGCGTCCTTCGACGCGGCGTCCCGGCCGTGTCCCAGCGCGACGCCGGCGCCGCGGAACCCGCAGCCTTCCAGCAGCGCGAGCAGCCGGGCGAGTTCGCGGCCGGTGTGCGGCCGGACCGCGGGCCAGGGGGCGTAGTCGGACAGGGCCTCCGGGAGCAGCCGGGGAGAGGGCTCGTTCACGACGGCTCCCCGTGCGCCACGCCCGGTGGCGTTCGGGAAGGCAGACCGCGCACGGCCGGTATCCCGCGGCGACGGCGGTCGCCTCGTCCGCGAAGAACACACGGTGGCGCACGTAGTTCCCGCGGGCGATGTGCCGCAGGGCGGAGGGGCAGTCCAGCCGTCCGTAGATCCGTCCGCGCCGGTAGCCGCCGAACCGGCCGGCCACGTCGCTGCGGCGGGGCCGCCCGTCGCCGCCGGTCAGCGTGTATCCGCGAGGCGCCGCCGCGAGGGCCGTACCGTCCAGCCGTCGTCCGTCCATGAAGGCACTGTGCATCATCTTGGACGGTCGTACCAGCGGTATCCGGACGTCTGCCTCGCGGGCCGGCGGCGGACGGCTTCGACCGGCGCTTCAGCGGCGCGCGGCAGGCTTGCGTGCCGGGGCAGTTCCACACTGCCGGGGGCCGTCTCCGGCGTCCCGCGCGACCCGGCCGCCGGGCACTGGGCACTGGGCCGCACCCTTCGACCCCGGGTTCAAGGAGAGAGACCGTCGTGCGAATCGCCGTGACCGGCTCGATAGCCACCGACCATCTGATGTCCTTCCCCGGTCGGTTCACCGACCAACTGATCGCCGACCGGCTGGAACAGGTGTCCCTCTCCTTCCTCGCCGATCGTCTCGACGTACGGCGCGGCGGTGTCGCCGCCAACATCGCCTTCGGTCTCGCGCGGCTCGGACTGACCCCGCGTCTGATCGGCGCCGCGGGCGTCGACTTCGCCGAGTACGGTGCCTGGCTGCGCGCCGCCGGGGTGGACACGGACTCCGTCAGGATCAGCGAGACACTGCACACCGCCCGGTTCGTGTGCACGACGGACGAGGCGCAGAACCAGATCGCCACCTTCTACGCCGGCGCCATGGCGGACGCCGCGAAGATCGACCTCGCCGCGGCCGCGGACCGCTGCGGCGGCTTCGACCTGGTGCTCGTCGGCGCCGACGCCCCGGAGGCGATGCTGCGCCACACCGAGACCGCCCGGCGCGCCGGCACCCGCCTGGCCGCCGATCCCTCGCAGCAGCTCGCCCGCCTGGACGACGCCCAGGCGCGCCGCCTCGTGGACCGCGCGCACCTGCTGTTCACCAACGAGTACGAGTCCGCCCTGCTGCGGGAGCGCACCGGCTGGAGCGAACGGGAGATCCTGCAACGCGTCGGTACGTGGATCACCACCCGGGGCGCGGACGGCGTCTCCCTGGCCCGGTGCGGCCGGCCCCGTCTGGACGTGCCCGCCGTCCCCACGGCGAAGATCGCCGACCCGACCGGGGTGGGGGACGCGTTCCGCTCCGGGTTCCTCGCCGGCCTCAGCTGGGACTGGCCGAGGAAAGGGCGGCGCAGCTCGGCTGCGCACTGGCGTCGGTCGTCCTGGAGACGGTCGGTACGCAGGAGTACAAGCTGCTCGCGGCGGATCTGATCGACCGCGTCGAGCGTGTGTACGGGCACGACGCGGCCCGTGAGATGGAGCCGCGCCTGGCGGGGCTGTCATGAGCGGGCCGCGGCAGGAGCCGGCCGCCCGTGGGGTGGCGGCCGGGCCGGACGGCATGCTCCGCACCGACCGCCGGGGGTGCGGGTGCTCGCCGGGCCGCCCGGCCCGCCCGGATCCGGAGGAGCGCGCCGGGACCGGCGGGACCAGCAGGACCGGCCGGACCAGCAGGACGGTCGGGACCACAGGGACCGCCGGCCCGCTCCGGCCCGAGCGCGTCGGCGGGCGCGTGTCCGGGGGGTTCCGGGGCCACCCCGGGCGGTCCACCGGCGCGATCGGCGTCCACCGTCCGCGAGCCGGCCGCTGCGACGCGGGAGGCCGTCCATGAGTTCCGTGCGCGAGACGCTGGCGAGCGGCGTTCCCTCGTTCTCGTTCGAGTTCTTCCCGCCGAGGACCGACGGGGGCGAGCGTGCCCTGTGGGACTCCGTACGCCGCGTCGAGTCCCTCTCCCCCACGTTCGTGTCCGTCACCTACGGCGCCGGCGGCTCGTCGCGCGAGCGGACCGTCGAGGTCACCCGGCGCATCGCCGCCGAGACCACCCTGCGGCCCGTCGCCCACCTGACGGCCGTCGGACACTCGGTGGCCGAACTGCGGCACATCATCGGCCAGTACGCCGACGCGGGGATCAGGGACGTCCTGGTGCTGCGGGGTGATCCGCCCGGCGATCCGAACGGCCCTGGACGCCGCACCCGGCCGGTTTCACCTACGCCCGGGAACTGGTCGAACTGGTCCGCTCGCTGGGGGACTTCACCATCGGTGTGGCGGCCTTCCCCGAGATGCACCCGCGCTCGCCGGACTGGGACAGCGACATCCGGCACTTCGTCGCCAAGTGCCGGGCGGGCGCCGACTACGCCGTCACCCAGATGTTCTTCCGCGTCGAGGACTACCTGCGGTTGCGCGACCGGGTGGCCGCGGCCGGCTGTGACATCCCGATCGTCCCGGAGATCATGCCGGCCACCGACGTCCGTCAGATCCGCCGCTTCGCCGAACTGTCCCACGCGGCCTTCCCGAGGACCTCGCCCACCGGCTCGAGAGCGCCCGCGACGACGCCGCCGAGGGCCACCGGATCGGCGTGGAGCACGCCACGGCCATGGCCGGACGCCTCCTCGCCGAAGGCGCACCCGGCCTGCACTACATCACGCTCAACAAGTCCACCGCGGCCCTCGACATCCATCGCGACGTAGCGCCGGCGCACCTCGCGAGGAGCGTGCGCGGCCGCTGAGTCCACCGGCGTCCACCGCCCGTACGGGCCGACCGCCACCACTGCCGAGCGGGCGCTCCGCCGGGTGGCGGGGCCCGTACGGCGGCGTGACGGCCGCTGTACGGGCCCCGCCGCCTACGCGGGGTCCCCGAACCAGCATCCCAGCGCCCCGGCCAGCGCGTCCGCGTCCCCGGCCTCGCCCAGGGCCGACCAGGCGATGTATCCGTCGGGCCGCACCAGCAGGGCGTCCGTGCCGATCTGCTCGACCGCCGTCGCCGTCACCACGTCCACCCGGAAGCGCCAGGGCTCGACGACCTCGAGCAGTTCCTCCGAGTCGGTCAGCAGCAGCAACAACGGCCGTGCGTCGTGCAGGTGTTCGGCGAGGCTCGTGACCGAGTCGCCGGTCTTCAGCAGCACGTCGGGGGCGAAGCGGCCGGCCAGCGGGTCGCCGGGACCACCGGTGTCGTAGCGGACGTCGACACCGCTGATCATGCCGCCGAGGTACTGGTTGACGTCGTCGAAGTGCATCATCCGGGCGAACAGGGTGCGCAGCGAGTCCATGCGGGGGTCGGGATCCATCAGGGCCACCTGGGCGCGCACGTTCTCCAGGACCGCCTCGGCGACGGGCGCGCGCTCGGTCTCGTACGTGTCGAGCAGTCCGGGCGGCGCCCAGCCGTGCACCTCGGCGGCGAGTTTCCAGCCCAGGTTGACGGCGTCCTGGAGGCCGAGGTTGACGCCCTGGCCGCCGGCCGGGAAGTGGACGTGCGCCGCGTCGCCGGCCAGCAGGACCCTGCCGACGCGGTAGTGCTCGGCCTGCAGGGCGGCGTCGCTGAAGCGGGTGAGCCAGCTCGGTGAGTCCATCGGCACCGGGTGGCCCGCGATCCGCTCCACCTCCGCCCGGAACTCGTCCAGGGTCACGGGCGCCTGCCGGTCCGGGTGCGGGCCGCGGAAGTCGTAGGTGCACACCCGGCTGCGCCCGAACAGGTTGAGCCACACCAGGGTCCAGCCCCGCGGGTTGCGCTGCCAGCCCTGCGGCACCCGCGCCGGGTCCAGCAGGCGGACCTCCCCGATCAGGGCGCCGACGCGGGCGGGCGTGCCGGTGAACGGGATGCCGGTCAGTCTGCGCACGGCGCTGCGGGCGCCGTCCGCGCCGACCACCCAGGAGGCGCGCAGGGTGTCCGTGACGCCCCGGGAGTCGCGCACGGTCAGGCGTACCGCGTCGGCCTCCTCGTCGAGGCCGACGAGTTCGCGGTCGCGCCGGATGCGCGCGCCGAGCCGTTCGGCGTCGGCCGCGAACACCTCCTGCGCCCATGCCTGCGGGCTGCCCACCATCACGGGGCCCTCGGTGACGACCGTGCTCAGGTCGAGGTCGAACATGCCGGAGAAGTGGAACGGTACGGGGCCGCGGCCCACCGGCGGGGCGGGCGGTCCGGGCTGCACGGCCTTGAGGAGTCCGCGCCGGTGCAGGGTCTGCGCGGTGCGGGCGTGCAGTGTCCCCGCCTTCGACTCGCCGGTCGGCGCGGACAGCTTCTCCAGGACGGTGACGCGTACGCCCAGCAGGGCCAGTTCCCGGGCGAGCAGCATGCCGACGGGCCCGCCGCCGACGACGGCGACCTGGGTGTCCACGGCTGGGCTGTTCGGCATCGGGGCTCCTGAGGTGATGGACGACACGGTGAGCATCCGTTCGGATGCGGTACGTCAGGAGGAACACCGGCCCGCGCCGACGGGTTGCGCCGGCGGGCGCCGGCCAGGGGGTGTCTGACACATGAACGTGGGACAAGGAGCGGTGTCCGGTGCGTGCGATCGCAAGGCGCCGGAGCGTCCTCGTGGCGGAGCCACGTGGGCGTTTCGGCAACGCCGCGAGCGTGCGTGCCGGACACCGCGACGCCGCGGGCATGTGTCAGACACCTCCTAGCTGCCCGGCAGCCGCACCGACTGCCGGTGCCGGAAGACGTTGCCGGGGTCGTACGCCTGCTTGACGTGCTGCAGGCGACGGTAGTTGCCCTTGTAGTACAGGTCGTGCCAGGGCGTGCCCGAGCGGTTGAACTCCGGCGAGCCGAGGTCGGCGTCGGGGTAGTTGACGTAGCAGCCGTCGGTGACCGCGCCGGGGACCGGAACGCCGCCGCTGTCGGCGTACATGTCGGCGTAGAACTCGCGCAGCCAGCGCACGCAGTCCTTCTCGTCGGCCGGGTCGTCCCACCAGATCATCCAGGCCAGCTTGTACGCGGCGTCCCGGTGGGCGCTCGCCGTGGCGTCCTGGGCGACGGCCGAGACCTGGCCGGCGAAGGAGCTGAGCATGACCGAGCCGGTGGGGTTGCCGATGTCCGTGCGGGTCAGGTGGCGGTACAGCGCGGCCAGCTGGCGCTGGGGGAAACCGGCCTTCATGTAGGCCGACTTGAAGTCGCTCTTCTGGGTCGGGTCGTTGGTGGTGGGGTTGGCCGTGCCGAGGTAGCGGGCGGCCTGCAGCCAGGGGAGGCGGCGCGGGGTGGCCAGGTCGGGCAGCGCGGCCAGCTCGCCCATCCGCGTGGTGACCGGTCCGTGCGCGGCGGTGACGCCCTCGCCGACCGCCGCGAGGAACTCGTCGTGCAGGCGGGCCGCGCCGGGCACGCTCGCGTCGACGTGCGTGATCAGGCCCACGGCCCCGTTGGAGACGTGGTTGAGGGAGAGCAGGCTGCACACGGCGGTCTCCGGGACGCCGGGGGCGGCGTGCCGTACGTGCCAGTCCGCGTAGTTGCGGACCAGCCGCGTGAAGGACCGCTCGTCCAGGTCGGACCACTGCCAGGAGACGGCGCTGACCAGGACCTCCGGGGCGGGGCCGGCAGCAGCCGGGCCGGGTCCGTGCCGCTCGCTCCGGGACTGCGGAACCAGTAGCGGGTCACGACGCCGAAGTTGCCGCCGCCCCCGCCGGTGTGGGCCCACCACAGGTCCCGGTGCGGATCGTCGTCCTCGCGGGTGGCGACGACCGTGCGCACGGTGCCGTCGGCGTCCACCACGACGACCTCGACCGCGTACAGGTGGTCCACCACCAGGCCGAGCCGGCGGCACAGCAGTCCCCAGCCGCCGCCGCTGACGTGGCCGCCCGCCCCGACCTGGAAGCACATGCCGGCCGGCACGACGACACCCCAGGTGCGGTACAGGCGCTCGTAGACGTCGAGGAGCTGGGCACCCGGCTGCACCATGAAGGCGTTCATGGACGGGTCGAAGTCCACGTCCCGCATCGCCGACATGTCGATGACCGCCTGGACGTCGGGGCTGAAGACGAAGTCCTCCCAGCAGTGTCCGCCGCTGCGCACCGTGAGCCGCTTGCCGGCCCGGACCGCCTGCCGGACGGCGGTGGCGACCTGGGCGGTCGAGCGGGGGACGTGGACCGCCTCGGGCCGGCCGACGTAGCGCTGGTTCCAGCCCCGGACGAGGTCCGGGTAGCGCGCGTCGCCCGGGGTGACGGTCACCAGCTCCTCCGGCCGGGCCACCGCCTGCCCGGCGGGCAGCAGCACGCCGCCGCCGATCGCGGCGCTCGCCGCGAGCACCCCCCGTCTGCTCACCTGTCGCCTGTCGTGCGTCATGGGGCGTCCCCTCCCGCCGGCGCGTGCGGATCACGCGCGGATGCCGCCGACGCTAGGCATCCCGCGGCCGTCGCCGCACTCCGCATCTTGCGGCGTGCTCGGCATCGTGCGGCGTGCCCGGCCCGGGGCACCTGGCTCGATTCTTCAGAGGCCACTGCGACAGTTCAGCCCGGGACCCGCAGCGGAATCCCATCCGAACCCTGTGACCAGGAACGAGGAGGGGTGTCATGTCGAGCATGCCGCTCACCGGTAAGTCGGTGCGCCTGGCGCGATTGTCCCGGCCGGGAGACGGCCGGTTCCTGTTCGTGCCGCTGGACCACTCCGTGTCCGACGGACCCGTCGCGACCGCCGCCGATTTCGGTGACCTGGTCCGGTCCATCGCGGACGGCGGCGCCGACGGCGTCGTCGTCCACAAGGGCAGGGCACGCATGATCGCGCCGTCGCTGCTCACCCGGTGCTCCCTCGTGGTGCACCTGAGCGCGAGCACCGCGCACGGACCCGACGTCAACGCCAAGGTGCTGGTCGGTGACGTGGAGGAGGCGGTCCGGCTGGGCGCGGACGCGGTCAGCGTGCACGTGAACATCGGCTCCGACACCGAGGCGGCGCAGCTCGCCGACCTCGGCGCCGTGGCCGCGGCCTGCGACCGCTTCGGCATGCCGCTCATGGCCATGATCTACCCGCGCGGTCCCCGTGTGACGGATCCGACCGACCCGACGCTCGTCGCCCACGTGGTGAACATCGCCGCGGACCTGGGTGTCGACATCGTCAAGACGGTGCTCGCCGACCCGCCCGAGCGCATGGAAGAGGTGATCGCCTCCTCGCCGCTGCCGGTGGTGGTGGCGGGCGGCGGCTCCACCGACCGGAACCTGTACGAGTTCGCGGTCACCGCCATGGACCTGGGGTGTGCCGGACTCGCCGTCGGACGGCGGGTGTTCACCAGTCCGTCGCCCGAGAAGGCGGTCCGGCAACTGGCCTCAATCATTCACCGCCGCGAGCTCACGTCCGAGCCCGCGCCGCAGACCGAGATGGCAGGTGTGTTGTGAAGTTTGCCTGGATCGACCTCCGGACCGTGCCCGCCGAACACCGCGAGGCGGTCGTCGACGCCGCGATCCACGCGCGGGTCGACGGCATCGTCGACAGCGACCCGGAGCGCCTCGCCCTGCTGCCGAACACCGTCAGGCGCGTCCTCGCGCCGGGCGCGCGCGTCGGCGAGGACGCCCCGGAAGACCTGATCGTGCTGCGCGAGGTCGTCGACGTCGACAGTCTCGGCGCGCTGGAGAGCCGGCACCGCGGCGGCGAGAAGGACACGGCCGCCTGGGTGAACGTCGTCGACGACCCCACCCTGAAGCTCGCCTGTGAGGCCGCACGCGAACTCCCCTTCACCGTCGTGGAGTTCAAGGACCCGACGAAGATCCCGCTGGAGATCGTGATCGCCGCGGCGGACGCCTCGCCGGGACAGCTGATCTGCCAGGCCACCGACATCGAGGAGGCGCAGATCATCGTCGACGTACTGGAGAAGGGCTCCGAGGGCGTCCTGGTGGCCCCGCGCTCCGCCAACGACGTCTTCGCGCTGGTGGAGATGCTGCGGGTGAAGACGCCGGACCTGCAGCTCCAGACGCTCACGGTCGAGTCGATCGAGCACCTCGGACTCGGCGACCGGGTCTGCATCGACACGTGCACGCACTTCGAGAAGGACGAGGGCATGCTGGTCGGCTCCTACGCGCACGGCTTCGTGCTGTGCGTGAGCGAGACGCACCCGCTGCCGTACATGCCGACCCGCCCGTTCCGCATCAACGCGGGCGCGCTGCACAGCTACGTGTTCGGGGCGGACAACCGCACCAACTACCTGAGCGAGCTCAAGGCCGGCAGTCCGGTGCTCGCCGTCGGCGCCGACGGCCGCACCCGCCGCATCGTGGTGGGCCGCATCAAGCTGGAGTCCCGCCCGCTGCTCGGCATCAAGGCCGTCTCCCCGAGGGGGTCGAGGTCAGCCTGATCGTGCAGGACGACTGGCACGTGCGGGTGCTCGGCCCCGGTGCGGCGGTGCTGAACGTGACGGAGCTGAAGAAGGGCGACCAGCTGCTGGGTCACGTGGCCACCGACAAGCGCCACGTGGGCTGGCCGGTCGGCGAGTTCTGCGTCGAGAAGTAGGCGACAGGCGTCCGGGGCCGCCCTCGCCGCGGCCCCGGCGCCATGGCGAGGAGTCCGGTGGAGGCGATGACGCAACGGTCCTGGTGGGGTGCCGAACTACTCGGCCGCCACGCCGACGACATGGTGTGGGCGCGTGCCGCGGGCCGCGAGGTCACGTTCGGCAGGCTGCGCCGCGAGACGGCCTGGCTGGCCGAGGTGCTGGAGCAGTACGGCATCCGGCCGCGGAGCACGGTCGCCCTGTACGGCAACGCGAGTTTCACACAGCTGTGGACGCTGTTCGCGCTGTGGTCGCTCGGCGCCCAGGTGGTGCTGGGGGAGAGCCCGGCGGGCCGGCGGTCACGGGATGTCCCGCCCGGGCCGCGGCGGGTGCAGTTCTCGGTGTCGCTCGGCGAGAACCGCAGACGGCCCCACGACTTCGTCGACGAGTGCGAGGTGCTGGTGCGCCGCCACGCCGGCGGCGGTCCGGGCGTGGACGGGCACTGCCTCGTGCAGTTCTCGTCGGGAACCACCGGGCACCCCAAGGCGGTCGGCAGGAGCCCGCGGTCGCTGCTGGAGGAGCTGGACCGGCTCACCGCCGTGGAGGGCATGCCGCGCCACGGCGAGCGGGTGGCCGTGCTGGAGCCGCTCACGCACTCCTTCGGGCTGATCGGTGGGGTGCTGCACTCCCTCGCGGTGGGCGCGACCGTGGTGGTGCCGGTCGCGCGCACGGCGGAGGCGACCGTGCGGGCGGCGGCCGACGCGCACGCGGTGCTGGGCAACCCGCAGCACTTCCGCCTGCTGGCGCGGGCCGAGCCCGGAGAACTGCCGCGCCTGCGGCTGGCCGTGTCGAGCGGTGACGCCCTGCCCCCCGAGGTCCCCGCGGTGTTCCGCGGCCGCCACGGGGTGCGCGTCGGCCAGGCCTACGGCACGACCGAGACGGGCATCATCGCCGCCGACCCCACCGGCCGCTTCGGCCCGGCGGGCGTCGGCGTCCCGGTGCCCGGCATCCGTACCCGCGTGGTCGGCGGCGTGCTGGAGGTGCACGTCCCCGAGTCTCCGTACCTGTACGACGACACGCCCTGGGCGGGTGGCTGGATGTCCACGCGTGACCTGGTCACGTGTGACCCCCGCACCGGTGCCCTGCGTCTGCGCGGAAGGGTCCAGGGCGTCGGGGACGCCTCGGTCGACCTGCTGCGCATCGAGTCGGTGCTGCGGGCCCACCGGCACATCGCGGACGCGGTGGTCCTCGGGGTCGGCCCGATCGAGGCGCACGTCGCGAGCAGCGCGGAACTGGACGGCGACGAACTGCGCTCCTGGTGCCGCCGGTTCCTCGGCGGGGCGCCGGCGCCGGACCGCTACCACCTGCTGCGGGAGCTGCCCCGCACCGCCAACGGCAAGGCCGTGCGGGACCGCGGCGTCCTGCGCCGTCACCGGACGCATCCCCCGGGGCGTGCCGCTGCATCAGCTGGTGACCGGCCCCGCGGCCGGGGGCCGCGGCCGACCGGCCGCGGGGCGCGCGGGGACCCGGTGCCCGGCGGGAGACGCGGTGGCGGACGCCCTGCCCGGCGCTCGGGGTCCGCGGCGGGAGCACGTGGGTGGGGTCCCGCGGGCGGGGTCCCGCGGGCGGCGACGGGGCCTTCGTGGTGCGGCCGGCGGTCCCCCGGCCGGTGCCCGGGTCCCGCGCGGGCCGTTCGCGGCGGGTGCCCCGCGATCACCCGCCCGCCGCCGGCCCCGCCCCGCGGGTCCTTTCCCCCCGCCGGCGGCGCCACGCGCCGCAATGCCATGGAAAACGACCTCCTGGACGAGTGGAAGGCACGGAGCATGACGGTGACGACGACCGCCGCAACGCTGTACACCGGTGACGAGGCACGCTGGCAGGCCGTGCGGGACCGCGACGCCCGCGCGGACGGCCACTTCTGCTACGTGGTGGTCACCACCGGCGTGTACAGCCGTCCTTCGTGCACGGTGAAGCTGGCCCGGCGCGAGAACGTCCGCTTCTTCCCGGCCCCCGAGGACGCCCGCGCCGAGGGGTACCGCCCCTGCCGCCGCTGCTGCCCCGACGACTCCCACCGGCACACCGCGGCGGCCGAGGCGGTCGCCCGGGCCTGCCGGATCATCGACGAGGCGCCGCTGCCGCCGAGCCTGGACCAGCTGGCCCGCGAGGTCGGCTACAGCCGCTTCCACTTCCACCGCCTGTTCAAGTCGTTCACCGGCATCACACCGCACGCCTACCTGGCGGCGGCGCGTGCCCGCCGGGTGCGCGAGGCGCTGCCGCTGTCCGGGACCGTCGCCGACGCCATGTACAGCTCGGGGTTCAACTCCGGCGGTCACTTCTACGCGGCGGCGACGGAGATCCTCGGCATGACGCCGAAGGCGTACCGCGCGGGCGGCGACGGCACGGACATCCGGTACGCGGTGGCGGGTTCGTCGCTGGGACCGGTGCTCGTCGCGGCGACGGACAAGGGCGTGTGCGGGGTGCTGACGGGGGACGAGGTGCCGGCTCTGCTGCACCGGCTCCACACGATGTTCCGGCACGCCCGGCTCGTGCGCGCGGACGACGATTTCGCCGCCGCCGTCGCCGCGGCCGTGAGCGAGGCGGAGCCGCCGCAGCTCGCCCGGGAACTGCCGCTGCGCATAAGGCGCTCGGCCCTCACCGTGCGGGTACGGCGGGCGGTGCCGGCGGCGCTCGCCGTGCGCGTGCGGCGCACGGCGGCGACGGCCCCCGTCCTCAGGACCTGTCGTCACCTTCCCGCCTGCCCCGCGACGCCCTGCGCGCCCTCCCGCCGCACCGGGCCCTGACCCGGGTGCGTCCCCGTACGGGGACCAGGGCCCGGCGCTTCCCCGGCCTTCGGCCGGAAGGACCCCCCGGCAGCACGCACCCGACGCCGCGACGACAGGCCCCGGCCGGTGGCCGGCCGGGCCGGGGCGCCGTCGCCCGGCCGGAGTGCCGGCGTGCCCGCGGCCGGTCCTGCCCCGCCGCGCCGCCACCGGCCGGGCCGCCCGGGCCGGGACCGCGCGTGGACGCGTCCGGCCCGGGCGCGCGCTCAGCCCCGCGAGCGGGGCTCCGCCACGGCGGCGGCCGGCCGCCGGGCGGCCGCCGGGCGCAACCGCCCCGACGCCCAGGTCGCCGGCAGCGCCGCCGCGCACACCAGCAGTCCGGTGAGCACCGCGTCCGCCGCCCCGCCGTGCGAGACGGCCGCACCACCGGCCACCGCTCCGATCGCGATGCCCGCGTTGACCGCGGACGCCGGCAGCGTCGAGGCCAGGTCGCGCCCGGGGCCGGCCAGCAGCCCGACCCGGTACTGCAGGGAGGGGACCAGTCCGAACCCGACCACCCCCCACAGCACGAGGGCGAGGGCCACCAGGACCCGGGAGGCGCCGGCGACGTGCAGGACCGCCAGTGCCACGACCAGGGCGAGGTTCGCCGCGACGAGGGTGCGCGCCGCGTCCCGGTCCGCGGCCCAGCCGCCCGCGAACGTACCGGCGGCCGTCGCGGCCCCGTAGGCGAAGAGGAAGACGGTCAGCCACGCGCCGGACACCCCCGTGACGTCCTCCAGGAACGGCGTGATGTAGGTGAACGCCGCGAACTGGCCCCCCAGCAGCAGGAAACCGACGCCGAGCACGGCCAGGACCCGGGGCGCCAGCGCGTGCCGGGACTGCGCCCACAGGCCGCCCGCGCCCGAGCCGTCGACCGGCGGGACGCACACCGCGGTCGCCAGCAGCGCCAGCGCGCCGAGGACCACGACGGCCGTGAACGCCGCGCGCCAGCCCAGGTGCTGGGCCGCCAGGGTGCCGAGCGGGACACCGAGCGCGGTGGAGACGGCGATGCCGCCGAAGACCGCGGAGATCGCGCGCCCGGTCCGTTCGGGCGGCACCAGGGCGGCCGCCACCGTGAACGCCGTCCCGAGGAACAGGCCCTGCAGTGCCCCGGTGACGGCCCGGGCCGCGAGCAGCGTGCCGAAGCCCGGGGCCAGGGCGGCCAGCAGGTTGCCGGCGACGTAGCCGGCCAGGGACGTCCACACCAGGGTGCGGCGCCGGATCCGGATGGTGAGCGCCGTCAGCAGCGGACCGCCGACGCAGATGCCCAGCGCGTACGCGGTGACCAGGGTGCCCGCCGTGTCCACGGACACGGCGAGGTCCCCGGCGACGAGCTTCAGCAGACCGACCACGACGAGTTCGGCGCTGCCCATGACGAAGGCGGCGAGGAAGAGGGCGGCGAGGGCCGGGCCCGGTCGCCGCGCCGCGGAGGGGACGGAGGTCATGTCAGTGCCAGAAGTTCTTCCTGGCGCCGCGCAGGTCGTGGAACGAGTCGAGGTCGGGGACCGTCCACCCGTCGAGGTCGTACTCCTGCAGGCACTGCTCGGCGAATCCCTTGTACGCGTCGAGCTGGCCGGTCTCCAGCTGGGTCATGTAGATGTCGCTGCGCACCGACTCGTGGTTGCCGGAGTAGTTGCGCTCGTACAACTCGTGCCGGCCGCCGAACTCGGTGCCGACCGCGTCCCACAGCAGCTTCATCAGCTTGACGCGGCTGACGGCGTCGTAGCCGTTGGAGCCGCGCACGTACTTGTCGAGGTAGGGGCGCACCTCGGGGTTCTTGAAGTCCTCGGCGCTGGAGTTGACGTAGATGAGGCCGCTGGCGACGTCCTGCTCGATGATCTCCTTGATGCGCGGGTAGCCGAGGGTCATGAACCAGCGGTAGGCCATGCCGTACTCCAGGCGCGGCAGCAGGGCCCCGTCCTTCCACTCCTCGGGGTTGCGGGCGGCGGCGTCGGTCAGGGCCCAGAACATGTTGCGCCAGGCGAGCACCTCGCCGATCCGGGCCTGGATGCCGCGGAAGTCCTTGGTGCCGGTCATCTCGACGGCCTTGGCCAGCAGCCCGGCGATGAAGTCGATCTTCACGGCGAGGCGGATGCAGCCGTGGAAGGTCAGGCGGGGGATGAAGCCGGACTTCGGGGCGAACCCGTTGACCTGGTCGATGTCGCCGTAGAGGAAGACGTTCTCCCAGGGGATGAGGACCTTGTCGAGGACGAAGATGGTGTCGTTCTCGTCCAGGCGCGAGGAGAGCGGGTAGTCGAAGGGGCTGCCCATGACGGCGGCCGTCGCCGCGTAGGAGGGGCGGCAGATCAGCTTCAGGCCGGGCGCGCCCATCGGGATGGTCGCGACCAGCGCGAACTCCTTCTCCTTGAGCGGCAGTCCGTAGTGCGAGATGAAGTTGTAGTGCGTGATGGCCGAGCCGGTGGCCACGACCTTGGCGCCGCTGACGACGAGGCCGGCGTCGGTCTCCTTCTCCACGTGCACGAAGACGTCCTTGACCTCTTCGGACGGGCGGTGCCGGTCGACCGGCGGGTGGATGATCGCGTGGTTCCAGAACAGCACCTTCTCCTGGGACTCGCGGTACCAGCGCCGCGCGTTGTCCTGGAACGGCGCGTAGTAGTCGGAGTTGGCGCCGAGCGTGCCGAGGAAGGCCGCCTTGTAGTCCGGGCTGCGGCCCATCCAGCCGTAGGTGAGGCGGGACCACTCGGCGATCGCCTCACGGTCCTCGACGACGTCCTGGACGCTGCGCGGGGTGCGGAAGAACTTGTGGGTGTACCCGTCGCTCCCGGTGTCGGTGCGGGTGGTCAGCACGTCGCGGCGGGCCGGGTCGTGCAGGGCGTCGTACAGACGGGCCGTCATCCGGGCGGGTTGGCGAACGCCGGGTGCTTGGTGACGTCGTCGACGCGTTCGCCGTAGATGTAGACCTCGCGGTCGTCGCGCAAGCTCTCCAGGTACTCGTCGCCGGTCAGGGGGCGGGTGGTGCGGGGAGCCGGTGCGGAGGCGGAGTCCTCGCCCTGCTGCAGCGTCATGATGTGTCCTTGTCCGGTCGTGGCGGTCAGTGACCCAGGGGATGTGGAGCGCCGCGGTTCCCGACGACCACGCGCCGTCCGCCGGTCCGTCGAGGGTGCCCGCCCACGCGTGGTGGCCGGGCGCGGTGTCCAGGAAGCGGAAGGCCCCGCCGTGGAAGACCAGCGGCTCCGCGTCCCAGGTCGTGAAGCCCCGCACCCGCCCGATGTGCAGCACGTGGTCGCCGCCGTCGTACGCGGCCCAGGGCACGCAGTCGAGGTGGGCGGCGCAGCCGGCCAGGCGCGGTCCCACCGCGTCGGGGTCCCAGGACACGGGGGTGTCCGCGGGCAGCGGCCGGCCCGCGAAGTGCAGGGCCAGGTCCTGCTGGTGCGCGGCGAGGATGTTCACGCCGAACGACGACGCGCCCGTGAGCAGGTCGCACATCCGGCTGCGCCGGTCCAGGGAGACCATCACCAGCGGGGGGTCGAGGGAGACGGAGGTGAACGAGCCCACCGTGGCGCCGTGCACGCCGCCGCCGTGTTCGACGGTGACCACGGTGACACCCGTGGCGAACCGGCCGAGGCAGTCGCGGAAACGGCGCTGCATGTCGCCCATCGACACTCCTCGAGAAGAAATGGGACCTCGAATTCGGCGCTCTCTCAGGGGCATTGTGCCGGTGGCCGCTGAAGGATCGATCGAGAGGCACGGCGGGTATTTCTGCGCAATATCCAGGAGGCCGGAAAAGATTGACACCGACACGGGCCGGCGCCTGTAATTCCTTCTCGGATTCGAGTACCCGACACGAGGTGGCCCATCATGAGACTCCAGGTGGAGTTGACCGACGCACTCCAGGACTACGTCGCCGATGTCTCGCTGCGCGAGCCCGACCTGTTGCGCGAGCTGCGCGAGGAGACCTCGCAGCTCCCGCTGCACCTGATGCAGATCTCGCCGGAGCAGGGCCAGTTCATGCGGACCCTGTTGAAGGCGACCGGGGCCCGGCGGGCTCTCGAGGTCGGTGTGTTCACCGGCTACAGCCTGCTGTCGACGGCGCTGGCGCTGCCCGCCGACGGCCGGGTGGTGGGACTGGACATCAACGAGGAGTGGGGCGCCATGGCGCTCGACCACTGCAAGCGGGCAGGCGTCGCGGACAAGGTCGACCTGCGCATCGGCGACGCCCGGGCCTCCCTCGAGCGGCTGCTGAAGGAGGAGAACGCCGCCGGCACGTTCGACTTCGTGTTCATCGACGCGGACAAGGAGAACTACACGGCGTACTACGAGTACGCGCTCGAACTGCTGCGCCCCGGCGGCCTCGTCGTGGTCGACAACGTGCTGTGGCACGGCGCCCTGCTCGACGAGTCCGCCCAGGACTCCGAGACGCGGGCGCTGCGCGCCTTCAACCCGCGGCTGCACCACGACGAGCGGGTGGAGCTGAGCGTGATCCCGTACGCGGACGGCCTGACGTTCGCCGTCAAGCGCTGACGTCGCGCACCGCGCGCGCGTGAGGGCCGCCCCGGGAGCACCGGGGCGGCCCTCACGCGTGGGTCAGGGCAGGCGGACGGACTGGGCGTGGCGGAAGAAGTCCGTCGGGTCGTACTTCTTCTTCACCTGCTGCAGCCGCGGGTAGTTGTCCTTGTAGTAGAGCGCGTGCCAGGGCGTCGACGACGTGTTGTACTCCGGGTCGTTCAGGTCGTTGTCCGGGTAGTTGACGTAGCAGCCGTCGGTGACGTCGTTGGGCACGGGCACACCGCCGGTGTCGGCGTAGACCTCCGCGTAGCACTGCCGGTTCCAGGCGATGTAGGCGGCGTCCTCGGCCGGGTCGTTCCACAGGGACATCCACATCATCTTGAAGAACGACTCGCGGTGCGGATAGCCGGTGGCCGACGGCGCGGGCCGGTTGACCTCGCCGCCGTAGGAGCTGAGGGTGATGGAGGCGCCGGGCAGGGTGGCGTCCGTGCGCGTCAGGTGCTTGTACAGCGCCGCGAGCTGGCGGTCGGGGAAGGCCGCGCGCATGTACGCGGACTTGTACTCCTGCCGGTAGGTCGGGTCGGTGAGGTTGGTGTTGGTGGTGCCGAGGTAACGGGTGGCCTCCAGCCACCGCAGCTTGCGGGGCTCGGCGTACTCGGCCATCGGGCCGAACTCGGCGAACTGGCGGGTGACGGCCACCGTCGGCACGTCGACGCCGTCGCCGATCGCGGCGAGGTAGCCGTCGAGCAGCCGGCGGGCGTCGGGGGCGGTGGCGTCGACCTGGGTGACCATGGCGATCTGGCCGGCGGACCGGTGGGTCAGCACGAGGAAGCTGGCCAGGGCCAGTTCGGGGGCGCCCGGGGCGCTGTGCGCGGTGAACCAGCGCGCGTAGTTCTGCGCCAGCCGGGAGAACCTCGCCTCCGTCATGTTCTCCCACGGCCAGGCCTGCGCCACCAGGTACACCTCGCGGGGCGGCTTGGGCAGCAGCTTCTTCGGGTCGGTGCCGGTGGCGCCGGGCGTGCGGAACCAGTAGCGCGTGACCACGCCGAAGTTGCCGCCGCCACCGCCCGCGTGGGCCCACCACAGCTCGCGGTGGGGGTCCTTCGGATCGTTGGTCGCCACGACGGTGCGCACCTTGCCGTCGGCTCCGACCACGACCACCTCGACGGCGCACAGGTAGTCGATGATCAGGCCGAGCTGGCGGCACAGCAGGCCCCAGCCGCCGCCGCTGACGTGGCCGCCGGCCGCGACGGAGTAGCAGATGCCGCCGGGCACGGTGACGCCGTACACCTGGTACAGCAGGGTGTAGACGTCCAGGAGCTGGGCGCCCGTCTCGACGGCGAACGCGCCCCGCCCGGCGTCGTAGTAGACCTTGTTCAGCTGTGACAGGTCGAGTACCACCTGGACCTCGGGGTTGAAGACGAAGTCCTCCAGGCAGTGCCCGCCGGAGCGCACCGTCAGACGCTTGCCGGCGGTGACGGCCGCCTGCACCACTCCCGCCACCTGGGAGACGTCGTCCACGATCCTGACGGCCTCGGGGCTGCCGACGTAACGGTTGTTCATACCGTGCACGAGCTCGCCGTACTGGGCGTCCGCCGGCGTCACCGTCACCGGGGCGAACGTGACGCTCGCGGCCGCCTCCCCCGCTGCGGCCGCCGTCCCGCCGTCCCCGCCGTCCCCGCTGCCGTCGCCTGCCCGGCGAAGGCTCCGCCCACGGCTGCCGTGCCGCCCAGCGCCGCGGCGGTCGTGAAGAACCGCCTGCGGCCTATCCCCTTGTTGTCGCGCACCCCAACGTCTCCCGTTCTCGCCATTTTCGGCGCACCGTTTCACGCGCTCTTCTGCGCCGCGACAGTACGAATCAGCCATCCCGGAAAACACTCCGGATCTTGCGGTCGAATCCCTGAACGGCTCATTCCGGGATACGACCGCAAGATGGGGAGTGTCGGACGGCCCATCGGTCGCCACCATCGGAGACCAGGCTGAATTCGCCATGGCGGAAGGAGGCGGGCCGGTGACGGTCAGCGTCGGTGAGGTGTACGAGAACCCGCGGTGCAGGGAGCGGGTCGTGATCAGAACGCCGTCCTCGCACACGGGCGGGGCGCGCACCGTGATGGACGTGTACTCCGAGCCCGGCGGCGCGGTGTCGGGCGAGCACCTGCACCCGGTGAGCGAGGAACGCTTCACGCTGGTGCGGGGCAAGGTCGCCTTCCTGATCGGCGGGCGCCAGGTGACCCTCGACGAGCCCGGGCAGAGCGTGCTCATCCAGCCCGGCATCAGGCACCGCTGGTGGAACTGCAGCGGCGAGCAGGCCTTCCACATCTGCGAGGTGCGCAAGAACAGCGATCGTTTCGAGCAGCTGGTGCTGCGCCAGCTGTTCGGGCTCGCTCAGGACGGCAAGACCACGGCCGAGGGCATGCCCCGGCTGCTGCAGCAGGCGGTGACCACGCTGGAGTTCGGTGACGTGGTGCGGTTCACCTCGCCCCCGTGGGCGCTGCAGCGTGCCCTGTTCACCGTGCTGGCCCCGGTCGCCCGGCTGCTGGGACACCAGGGGTGCGACCCGCGGTACATGGACCGCAAGCCGTCCGAGATCGCGGAGCTGGAGGACCTGCCGGAGGAGGTCATGCGCTGGCACCGCTGACTTCCCCGGCCCGGTGAACACCGCCTGCAACACCTTCGGGCACGGCGGTGTTTCCGTTGACGAGAGCACATCGCACCGCGCTCCTCCCCACCGCAGGGCGGGGCCGACCATCGAGAAGGAACCTTATGGATCTGCAGCTTTCCGGCCGGGTCGCCGTCGTGACCGGCGCTTCCAAGGGCATCGGCCTCGCCATCGTCCGCACGCTCCTCGAAGAGGGCGCCAAGGTCGTGGCCACGTCCCGCAAGAGCACTCCGGAGCTGGACGCCCTGGCCGGTCCGAACCTCGTGCACGTCCCGGCCGACTTCATGGACGAGGACGCGCCGGCGCAGGTCGTCGACCGTGCCGTGGAGCAGTTCGGCGGGCTCGACATCCTGGTGAACAACGCCGGCGGCCCGCCGCCCGGTGTGACCCTGCCGCGCGGCTCGTTCCTGCACGCCTCCGACGAGGAGTGGCGTGCCATGTTCGAGTTCAACCTGTTCTCGGCCGTGCGCGCCATCCGTGCCGCCATCCCGCACCTGCTGGCGCGCGGCGGCGGCGCGATCGTGAACATCTCCTCCGGCAACGCCCGGCAGCCCTCGCCGATCAACGTCGACTACGGCGCCGCGAAGGCCGCCCTGAGCAACATCACCAAGGTGCTCTCGGGCGAGTTCGCGCCCCAGGGCATCCGCGTGAACACGGTCTCCCCCGGTGTGGTGCGCACGCCGTGGTGGACGGACGAGGGCGGCGTCGCCGACATGATCGCCTCGCAGGCCGGCACCGACAAGGACAACGTCATCAACAGCGTCGTCCCGGAGATGCTGAACCTGGCCACGGGCCGCTTCGTCGAGCCGCAGGAGGTGGCCGACGCCGTCGTGCTGCTGGCGTCGCCGCGCTCCGGCAGCACCACGGGCGCCGAGTTCGTCGTGGACGGCGGGCTCCTCAAGGAGCTCTGAGCACCACCGTGCGGGAGGGCCGGCGGGTCCCGGCCCCTCCGCCCGTGCCCGGCCGCCGCACGGCGGCCGGGCGCATGACGTAGAACGGCCCGCCGGCGGCGTGCGGCGGCCCGGTCCGGACGGGCCGCCGGCGCCGCCGGCGGTCTTCTCCACGGCTGTCGCCGCCTTCGGCGACCCGCCGCCGGCCGGCCGGTGCCCCGCCGCAGTTCCGTCTCTTCCCGGACCCGGGTCCTCTTCCCGGACCCGGGTCCCGGACGGCACCACCGGTCCCGGCCGTGCCGTCCGCGGCGGCGCTCGTCCTCCCGCGGAACGCGGAACGCGGAACTCCGGGGTGCCCGTTTTCCTCCCGCGGGCCCCCGCAGCGCCCGCCGTCGCGGGCCCTCGCCTCGGGCCTCGTCCGCTGCCCCCCTTCTCCCTTTTCCCCGTCCTGCCCCGCCGTGTCGTCCGGCGGCTCCAGGGCCAGTCGTTCGGCCACTCGTTCGGATCGCCGGGCGCGCGTGCCCGGCACGCGCGGATGCCGCGTCGCCGCCGGCCGCCACCGCCTCGCGTGGGCCTTCGCCCGCGTCCCGCTCCGGCCCGCTCCGGCCCGCTCCGGCCCGCTCCGGCCCGCTCCGGGATCCGCTCCCTGATCCGCGCCGGTCCGAACGGCCGGCCGCGGGCCGCCCGTTCCCGTCCGTCCCGCTCCGGGGCCCGCGCGACGGCACCGGTACCCACTCCCGGGAGTCGTCATGGCCTTGTCCGCCCCTGCCCGCACGCGAAACGGCGCGGCACCCCCGCTGGACCGCCGGCTGCTCGCCCTGGCCGTCCTCGCGCCCCTGCTCGCCAACGCCGACATGGGCATCGTGACGCTCGCCCTCAGCGACATCCGGCGCGACCTGTCGATGTCGCTCGACGCCGTGCACTGGGTGACCAACATATACGTGCTGCTGGTGGGCGGACTCCAGCTGCTGGGCGGCCGCCTGGCGGACCTGGCCGGGGCCCGGCGTCTCTTCCTGCACGGCATGGGCGCCTTCGCCGTGGCCTCGGCCGTGTGCGGCGCCGCGCCCAGCGGCCCGCTCCTCGTCACCGCACGCGCCGGACAGGCGCTGGCGGCCGCCGTGCTCGTGCCCGCCGCGATGTCGCTGCTGGTGACGGCGGCCGCACCGGAACAGCGCGCCCGGGCCCTGGCGCTGTGGGCGGGCGCCGGCGGCGTCGGCTCGGTGGCCGGTGTGCTGTGCGGCGGTCTCGTGGTCGGCGGCCTCGACTGGCGCTGGGCCTTCTGGCTCAACGTCCCCGTGATCGCCGTCGCCCTGGCGGTGGCCCGCCGCACCCCACTGCCCGACCCGCCCCGCACCCGCGGTGTCCGCCTCGACCTGGCCGGGGCCGCCGCGCTGACCGGCGCCCTGCTCGCGGCCGTGTACGCCCTGGTGCGGCTGGCCGCTCACGGCACGGACCGGTACACGGCGTACGCCGCGCTCGGCGCGCCGGTGCTGGCGGCCGTCTTCGCGCACCGGCAGCGCACCTGCTCCCACCCGCTGCTGCCCGCCTCCCTGCTGCGCGACCGGAACCTGGTGTGCGGTGCGGCCGGCATCCTGCTCGTGTCGACGGCCGCCGCGCCCGTCGCCTTCCTCGGGGGCATGCGGCTGCGTGACGTCTACGGATTCGGCGCGCCGGCCGCCGGAGCCGCCCTGCTGCCGATGGTCGGGGGCATCTTCGTCGTGGGCCGGGCCTGCAGCGCGCTGCTCGCCCGGTACGGCGCCCGCCTGCCGTGCGCGCTCGGCTGTCTGCTCCTGGGGGCCGGCCTGGGGACGCTGGCCGCCGGTTCGCACGCCCCGGGGTACGTCTCGGGCATGCTGCCGGGGCTGGTCCTGGCCGGCGCGGGCCTTCCGTTGATCTGGATGTCATGCGAGGTCGTGGCGCTGACCCGGTTCCGGGGCACCGGCGCGGGGCTGGCGGCGGGTCTGGTGCAGTGCGCGGGGCAGTTCGGGACCGCGCTGGGCACGGTGCTCGCGGTGGCGGTGTGCGGCCGTGGCACCGGAGTGGCCGCCGGGGCGGGGCAGGCGTTCGGGGCGGCGGCCCTGCTGATGGGGCCGGCGCTGGTGGGCGCCCTGGTCTGGCTGCCCCGCCGCCGCCCGCACGCCCCGGCCGGCCCCGCGCCGGTCACGCGGACGTCAGACCCTGGCCAGCCAGTCGTAGCGGGCCGGGCCGCGCGGGGCGGACACGGTGCACTCGGTCAGCAGGTTGAGCGACTGCCGGCAGCGCGTGTTCGAGGGAGGTTCCAGCCCCGGGTGCCCGGAGAGCATGTGGGTGTGCAGGCGTTGCAGCCGCGCCGACGGCTTGGTGCCGAGTTCCTCCCTTAATCGGGCCCGCAGCCGGTGGTACGCCATCAGCGCGTCGGCCTGCCGGCCCAACCGGTACAGGGCGAGCATGAGGTGCGCGACGAGGTCCTCGTGCGTACCGTACTGGTGCACCAGTGCGGTGAGTTCGCCGAGGATCTCGTGGTGCCGGCCGAGGCGCAGCTCGGCACCCAGGCGCTGGGGAACGGCGTCGAGCCGGTCGCGCTCGACGACCTCGATGGCGGCCCTGAGCAGCGGACCGGTGGGCACGTCGACGAGCATCGGCCCCTTCCACATCAGCTCGGCGGCACGCAGCTGCTCGACGGCCCGGGCGTACTCGCCCGCCTCCAGCGTGGCGCGCGCGGCCCGCACCTGCTGCTCGTAACGGTCCAGATCCAGTTCACCGGGGTTCAGCTTCAGGATGTACCCCTGGTCACGGGTCTGCAGCCGGCCGGGGCTGCGGCCCGGACCGCGCCGGGCCCCGTACAGGGAGCGGCGCAACTGCATGACGTAGGTGTGCACCGCCGCGACCGCGCTCGACGGCGGCCGGTACTCCCATATCTCCTCGACTATCTGCGCCACGGACACGACGTGGTTCGCGTTGAGCGCGAGGAGGGACAGGAGTTGCCGTTGTTTCGGCGCGGTCGGGGTTCTGTGGCGGCCTTCGTCGTCGCACACGCTCAAAGGGCCGAGAACGCGAAACTCCATGTGGCTCCCCCATCGTCGCCCGGGCAGGCCGACAGGAGGTCATCCCTGTGGAATACCCGGGTGGAATACCCGGTCAAAACGTCGCGATCCGCGCGGATTTTACCCTCACTCAGGCTCTGTCGGCCCCCGGCGCGGGGACCTGGATCGTGCTCGGCCACCACCGCCCGCGGGCCGTGGCCGGCGACCGTCCCGCCGCCGTCTCGTGCGGCCCTCCGGTGACCTGCGCCAGGAGCGCCCCGGGGTCACCGGGCTCCCGGTCGGCCCGCCAGGCGACGTGCTGGTCGGGGCGGATCAGCACCAGATCACGCTCGTACAGCTCACGCGCGAGCGGATCGTCGAGCGTCAGGATCCGCAGCGGTACGCCCCGGGCACGGGCCGCGGCCTCGATCCCTCCGGTCCGCGGCGGACGCGGGCCGAGCCGCAGCAACGTGAACCCGGGTCCGAACCGGTCGAACAGCGAGCTGCCCTCCGCGCGGCGGTCGTCGAGCCACAGGTGGGGTGCGCGGCCGCCCGGCGCGGCTGAGGGCGTGTACGCGGCGAAGGAGTCGGGCACCGGCCCGGACCCGTCCCCGGCGACGATGGGGGAGCCGTCGTAGCGGGCGCCCAGCTGCACCCCGAGGGTGTCCAGGGTGCGCATCCCGTACTCGGCGAGCTCCGCTCCGGTCCTGGCGCGGGCGGCCTCGCCGGCGGCCGAGTCCTCCTCCAGCCGGGCGGGCCGGTCGACGGCGCCGAGTCCCTGGCCGAGGGTCCGGGCCGCGGAGGTGTTGCGCAGGGCGATCGGCCGGCGCTCGACGCCGTAGGTGTCCAGGAGATCCGGGCCGGCCCAGCCCCGCACGGCCGCCGCGAGTTTCCAGGCGAGGTTGGCGGCGTCGTCGACACCGGTGTTCATGCCGAAGCCGCCGTTGGGCGTGAACAGGTGCGCGGCGTCACCGGCGAGCCGGATGCGGCCCGTGCCGAACGACTCGGCGACGAGCGCCGCGCCCGCGGTCCAGGGCCGGTGGCTGAGCACCTCGACCGGCAGGGGTTCGCCCGCCGCCCGCCGCACCAGCCTCACCAGCTCCGCGTCGGTCGCCGTGTCCGGGTCGACGGAGCTGGTGAGCAGGAAGAACTCGTCCACGCCGTTGAGCGCGATCAGGTTCAGCGCGAGGTCCGCGTTGACGACCCAGTTGCTCCACGCGCCGCGGTCGCGCAGGAAGTCCCGGTACAGGGTGGGCACCCGCAGGTGGGCGGCGACGGAGCGGCGCCCGAGTACGTCCTGGTCGAGGGTGCCCTCTCCCTCGTAGCGGATGCCGAGGTGGCGTCGGACCAGACTGTGCCCGCCGTCGCAGCCCGCGACGAACGCCGCCCGGAACACGCGCCGGACACCGTCGCGTTCGCCCACCACGTCGACGTGCTCCGCGTCCTCGCGCAGGGCGGTGACCGTCCAGCCGTAGCACAGGGTGATGCGCGGCCGGGTGCGGGCGTGGTCGAGCAGCAGCCGCTCGACGTACATCTGGTTCGCCCGGTGCATCGGTTCGGGGGACGGGTCCGTGCGGTCGGCCGCGGCCCGCCGGCGCAGCACCTCGCCGCTGCCCGGCCAGGGCAGCAGGGCCAGTTCGTGGGCGTTGTAGCGGGTGAAGAAGGAGATGCCGGCCGAGTGACCGGCGGGCAGGCCCAGTCCGCGGATCCGCTCGGCCAGTCCCAGCGTGCGGTAGTGCTCCATGGTCCGCGCGTTGTGGGTGCTGCCACGCGGCTGATCGGGCACGTCCGCCGAGGAGTTGAGGACGACGCAGGGTACCCCCTGCCGGTCCAGCAACAGCGCGAGCATCAATCCGACCGGGCCGCCGCCGACCACGGCGACCGGAGTTGTCAGCGGATCGTCCATCCGGTGCGGCCTCCAGCCTTCTGTCGATCGAACCGGTGCGATCGTCGCAACCCGCGCTGAAGAACGAAGCAAGATCGACGGCCGGGACGGCTTTCCACCGGACCTTTAGCAGCCGGTTGGAGACTCCGCCACGAACCTTTACCGAACCGCTGGGGTGTCACGGGCCGCGATGTCTCACCGGTGACCGAAGCAGAAGTATTCGGCGCATCAATGCGGAGTGAGGTATTCCTATGTTCCTGTTCGGCACCCACAGGTCCGTCGCGCAACGCCTGCGCCTCCACGCCGACCGGGATCTGGGGCGGGGAACTTCTTCTGGCACGCGTGGCGCGTCGCCCGTGACCGGGACCGTCCGCTGCTGTTCCACCCCGACGTGTCCTCCCCACCTGGGCGACGGACGAGCCCCGGGCGATGTCCCTGGACGACGTGCGCGTCGACGCGATCCGCTACGCCCACTGGTACCGCGGCCGCGGGGTGGGGCCCGGGACGCACGTGGGCCTGCACACCCGCGACGGGCTGCTCGGCCTGATCCACCACATCGCCATCACGTCGCTCGGCGCCGCCGCCGTGCACTGCAACCCCAGGATGGCCCCGGCGACGGCCGCCGAGTACTTCCTGCGCACCCGGACCACGGTGCTGGTGGGCGACGGCGACCTGCTCAAGGGCCTCGCGGACGCCTGGGAGTCGGACGCCCCCGGGAAGGCCACGCCCGTGGTCGCGGACATCGCCTCGCTCGCCGTCACCGCTCCCCTGCCGCCCCGGCCGATGCCCGGTTTCCCCCACCGGCACGCCGACGAAGACCTGATCATGATCTCGCACTCGTCGGGCACCACCGGCCGGCCCAAGGCCCCGGTGTTCCACCACGGTTCGTTCTTCGCGGGCAAGCGGGAACGGCTGTGGTCCTTCCCTCGCTGCGCTCCGACCGGCTGCTGACGGCACTGCCGCACAGCCACTCGGCGGGCATCAGCTACCTCAGCCTGGCGATCCTGCTGGGCATCCCGACGCTGATCCTCGACGACGCGAGCGGCGGGGCCGTGGCGCGGGCGGTCAACCTGTTCCACCCCACCACCGTGCTGGCCTTCCCGCTCACCCTGGCCGAGATACCCACCGAGGAGATCGGCGCCGAGGCCGCCCGGCACATCCACACCTGGCACGGCATGGGCGACGCCTCCCACGAGCGGCACATCCGCCCGCTGGTCGCCCTGGGCCGGCGCACCGAGAACGGCAAGGTCCTGAACGGCTCGCGCTACCTCGACGGACTCGGGTCGTCGGAGATGGGCATGGTGCTGTTCAAGCAGGCCTACACGCCCGAGACGACCCGGTACGCACGCCACATCGGACTGCCCGCCAAGGTGGTGCGCAAGGCGGCGGTGCTCGACGAGCAGGGCCGTGAACTGCCCGACGGGCAGGCCGGCCGGCTCGGTGTGCGGACCCCCAGCATCACCGCCGGCTACCTGGACGAGCCGGACCTGACCGAGGAATCGACGGTCGACGGGTACTTCCTCACCGGCGACATCATGCGCCGCGGCGGCGACGGCACCTGGTACCACCTCGACCGCACCCCCGACGTGATCCACACCGTCGACGGACCGGTGTACAGCCTCCCGGCGGAGGAGGTCGTCCTGCTCGCCACGCAGGCGCTGGACACGGCGGTCGTCGCGGTGGACGATCCCGGCTCCCCGGGGCACTCCCGTCCCCTGGCGGTCGTCCTGTTCGCCGACGGCACCCGGCGCGACGCGGCCCGGCTGCTCGGGACGTGCAACGCGGCCCTGGCCCGTGAGGGCCTCGCACCGCTCGGCGGGCTCCTGCTGGCCGCCGACCGCTCCGAACTCCCCGTGGGTGTCACGGGCAAGGTCCTCAAACGCGTACTGCGCGAACGCCTGCGCACCGTCCTGTCCCGCACCGGCGACCCCGCGCTCGCCGTGTCCACCCCCGTACGGAAGGTCTGATCATGTCCGGTACCGAGACGACGGCGGCACGTCAGGTGGTGGATCTGATCACCGGCACCTGGCGGGCCCAGGCCCTGCACGCGGCGGCCACCCTGTCCTTGCCCGACCACATCGCCGCCGGCCACGGCACCGTCCCGGAGCTGGCCGAACGCACGGGCGCCAGTGAGGACGGGCTCGCGCGGCTGCTGCGGCTGCTCGCGGCACTGGGCGTGTTCACCGGCGACGAGGAGAAGGGCTACGGGCTCACCGACGTGGGCGCGCTCCTCGTCGCCGACGGCGAACGGTCCATGCGCGACATGGTGCTGCTGTACGGGGCGGAGTTCCACCGCGCCTGGGGTGCGGTGGTGCCCGCGATCCGCACCGGGACCTCCGGCTTCGAGCACGCCTTCGGCATCTCGCTGCACGCCTACCTGCGCGACGAGCCCGACGCGGGACCGCGGTTCCTGCGCGCCATGAACGCCGGCAACGTGTTCTTCCCCGAGGCCGCGGCGGCCTTCGACTTCGCGCGGGCGCACACCGTGGTCGACGTGGCGGGCGGCAGCGGACTGCTGCTGTCGGCCGTGCTCCAGGCCCACCCGCACCTGACGGGGACCGTCTTCGACCTGCCGCACATGCTGCCGGTGGCCGAGCGGCACCTGAGCGCCGCCGTCGGCGCCGACCGCTACGAGACGGTCGCGGGCGACGTCTTCGACAAGGTCCCCGCGGGCAACGACGTGTACCTGCTGTCCCGGGTGCTGCAGGACTGGGACGACGAACGGTGTGTGACGCTCCTCGCCAACATCCGCGAGGCCATGGCGGACACGGGCCGGTTGCTGGTGCTGGAGCGGGTCGTCGCCACCGACGGCACGGCGCCGGTGCTGCCGCTGCTGTGGGACCTGCACCTGCTGATGGCCGCGGGCGGCCGTGAGCGCACCCTCGACGGATACCGCTCCGTCCTGGGCGCCGCGGGCCTGCGGCTGGAGAGCGTGCGCTCCCTCGCCCTCGAGACGAGTCTGCTGGTCGCCGCACCGGCATGAGGCAGCCCTTCCGTCCCTGCCCTCCCCCGACCCCATGGAGAACGACCATGCCCAGCGGTGACCTCAACCTGTGCCTCGTCGGTGCGGGACCGCGCGGTCTGTCGGTACTGGAGCGGCTGTGCGCCAACGAACGCTCCGCTCCCGCTCACCGGGCGGTCACCGTGCACGTCGTCGACCCCTACCGCCCCGGGGCCGGGCGGGTGTGGCGCACCGGACAGTCACGGGTGCTGCTGATGAACACCGTCGCCTCACAGGTGACCGTGTTCACCGACGCCAGCGTGGAGATGGACGGCCCCGTCGAGCCCGGCCCCAGTCTGTACGCGTGGGCGCGCGCGCTCGGTGACGGGCCCGGTGGGGCGACGCTCCACGACGAGGCCGTGCGCGCCGAGGCGCGCCGGCTCGGCCCGGACGACTACCCGTCCCGTGCCTTCTACGGCCGTTACCTGGAGGACGTCTTCGCCCGGGTGGTCTCCGGCGCCCCGCCGCACGTACGGGTGCGGGTCCATCGGGCCCGGGCCGTCACCCTGCGGGAGCGGCCCGGGGACGGCGCGCAGCAGGTCGTCCTGTCCGACGGGAAGGTCCTCGACGGACTCGACGCGGTCGTTCTCTCCCAGGGCCACGTGCCGACCGACGTCCCCTCCGCCCAGCGGCGGCTCTCGCAGCGCGCGCGGGCCCACGGGCTGCTGCACGTCCTGCCGGCCAGCCCGGCCGACCTGGACCTGTCGGACGTGCGGTCCGGCGAGACCGTGCTGCTGCGCGGGCTCGGCCTGAACTTCTTCGACCACATGGCGCTGCTCACCGTGGGGCGCGGAGGCCGGTTCGACCGCGTCGGCGACCGCCTCGTCTACCGCCCCTCCGGCCGGGAGCCGCGCATCGTCGCGGGCTCCCGGCGCGGCATCCCGTACCACGCCCGCGGCGCCAACGAGAAGGGCGCGCACGGCCGTCACGAGCCGCGCGTGCTGACCGAGGGGTGGTCGCGGCACTGCGGGAACGCGCGGTGGACGGTGAGCGCGTGCACTTCGGCACCGACCTGTGGCCGCTGATCGCCAGGGAGGTGGAGAGCGTCTACTACGGGGCGCTGCTGACCGCCCGGGGCCGGGAGGCCGAACGGGAGGAGTTCGTCGAGCGGTTCGTCTCGCTGCCCGGGGGTTCCGCCCCCGCCGACGAGCTGCTCGACGCGTACCGCATCGCGCACGACGAGCGGTGGGACTGGGACCGGATCTTCCGGCCGCACGGCGACCGGGAGTTCGCCGACCGGGCGGAGTTCCGCCGCTGGACGCTGGAACACCTGCGCCGGGACGTGCGCGAGGCCCGGGCGGGCAACGTGAGCGGACCGCTCAAGGCGGCGCTGGACGTGCTGCGCGATCTGCGCAACGAGGTGCGGCTCGCCCTCGACCACGGCGGCCTGGACGGCCACTCCTACCGGGACGAGGTGGAGGGCTGGTACACCCCGCTCAACGCCTTCCTGTCGATCGGCCCGCCCCCTCACGCATCGAGGAGCTGATCGCGCTGATCGAGGCGGGCGTCCTGGACCTCGTCGGGCCGGGCATGAGGGTGGTCGTCGACGGCACGGCGGGAGCGTTCGTCGCCGAGTCGGACGGGGTGGAGGGCGACCCCGTGCGCGCCAGGGTGCTGGTCGAGGCGCGCCTGCCGGAACCGGACCTGCGCCGGACCTGCGACCCGCTGCTGCGCGGGCTGCTGGCCACCGGGCAGTGCCGTCCGTTCCGCATCCCCGGTGCGTGCGGCACGAGTTACGAGACGGGCGGACTGGAGGTCACCGAGCGCCCGTACCACCTGGTCGACGCGTACGGGCGCAGGCATCCACGGCGCTTCGCGTACGGGGTGCCGACGGAGGCGGTGCACTGGGTGACGGCGGCCGGCATCAGGCCCGGGGTGAACTCGGTGACCCTGGGCGACTCCGACGCCATCGCGCGGGCGGTACTGGCCCTCGCCCCCGCCGGCGCGAGCGCCTCCCGGCGGGGCCCCGGCCGGACGCTGACGGAGGCGCCGGCATGACGGCGCACCCGGCGGGACTGGACTCCGGGCTGCTCTCCCCGGTGCGGGCGGGCACCCCGGTGGAGCGGGCGGTCGGCGACGAGGCCTGGCTCCAGGCGATGCTGGACGCGGAGGCGGCGCTGGCGCGGGCCCAGGCCGGGCTCGGCACGCTGCCGGCGTGGGCCGCCGCGGCGATCACCGGGGCCGCCCGCGCGGAGCGGCTCGACCTGCGCCGGCTCGCCGTCGCGGCGCGGGAGAGCGCCAACCCGGTGGTGGGCCTGGTCAGCGCCTTCACCGCGGCCGTCGCCGAGGAGGACCCGAAGGCCGCCGAGTACGTGCACCGCGGTTCGACCAGTCAGGACGTCTTCGACACCGGTGCCATGCTGGTCTGCGACCGGGCGCTGCGCCTGGTCCACGCCGACCTGCTGCGCACCGCGGCGGCGCTGGACCGGCTGGCGGAACGGCACCGGGACACGCTGATGGCCGGGCGGACGCTGACCCTGCACGCCGTTCCGACCACCTTCGGGCTCAAGGCGGCCGGCTGGGGACTGCTGGTGCGCGAGGCGGCCGATCGCGTCGGCCGGCTGCTCGACGGCCGGCTGCCCGTCTCGCTCGGCGGTGCGGCGGGCACCCTGGCCGGCTATCTGGAGTACTCGGCCGTGGACGGCGTGCCGGCCGCGGACACGGCGGCGTCGGCGTACGCGGCGGCGCTGTCGAAGGCGTTCGCGGCCGAGACCGGGCTGGCCACCACCCCGCTGCCCTGGCACGCGCTGCGCTCCCCCGTCGCCGACGTGGCCGCGGCCGCGGCCTTCGTGACCGGGGCGCTGGGGAAGATCGCCGTGGACGTGCAGTCGATGGGCCGCACCGAGGTCGGTGAGGTCAGCGAGCCGCCCGTGGCCGGGCGCGGCACCTCCTCGGCCATGCCGCACAAACGCAATCCGGTACTGGCCACCCTGATCCGTTCGGCCGCGCTCCAGGTTCCCGCGCTGGCGGGTGCGCTGACGCAGTGCCTGGTGACCGAGGACGAGCGCTCGGGCGGCGTCTGGCACGCCGAGTGGCTGCTCCTGCGGGAATGCCTGCGGCTGGCGGGCGGCGCCTCGCACACCGCCGTCGAGCTGTGCGAGGGGCTCGTCGTCCACGAGGAGCGGATGCGGGCCAACGCGGCCACGACCGGCGCCCTGATGTCGTCCGAGCGGATCGTCGCGGTCCTGGCGCCCAGGCTCGGCAGGGCCGCGGCGAAGCGGCTGCTGTCGGAGTCGGCCGGGACAGCCGCGCGCACCGGACGGCCCCTGGCCGACGTCCTCGCCGAACACCCCGGGATCGGGCCCTCGCCGGGTCCCGGGGAACTGGCGGACCTGCTCGATCCCGCCACGTACACGGGCGCGGCCGCCTCCCTGGTGGACCACGTCCTGGAACGTCACCGCACGTCCTGACGCACGTCCTGACGCACGCCCTGCCGTCCCGACCCCTGGAGTTCTCATGTCCGCCCGGCTCTTCACCTCGGAATCCGTCACCGAAGGCCATCCCGACAAGATCGCCGACCGTGTCAGCGACACGATCCTCGACGCCCTCCTCGCCCAGGACCCCACGGCCCGCGTCGCGGTGGAGACCCTGATCACCACCGGTCAGGTCCACGTCGCGGGCGAGGTCACCACCAGCGCGTACGCCGACATCCCCGCCCTCGTCCGCGAAGCCGTACTGGAGATCGGCTACGACTCCTCCGCCAAGGGCTTCGACGGCGCCTCCTGCGGCGTGTCCGTCTCCATCGGAGCCCAGTCCCCCGACATCGCCCGAGGCGTCGACACCGCCTACGAACAGCGGACCGACGACGCCGCGTCGGCCCGGGAGGACCGGCTGGCCCTCCAGGGCGCCGGGGACCAGGGTCTGATGTTCGGTTACGCCTGCGACGAGACGCCCAGCCTCATGCCGCTGCCCATCCACCTGGCCCACCGCCTGTCGCGGCGCCTGGCCGAGGTGCGGCGCGACGGGACCGTGCCCTACCTGCGCCCGGACGGCAAGACCCAGGTCACCGTCGAGTACCTGGGCAGCAAGCCCCAGCGCCTCGACACCGTCGTCGTCTCCTCCCAGCACGCCGGTGACATCGACCTGGACTCCCTGCTCACCCCCGACGTGCGCGAACACGTCGTCGAGCACGTCCTGGAGGAGCTGGCCCAGGAGGGCATCAAGCTGGAGACCGAGGGCCACCGCCTGCTGGTCAACCCCACCGGCCGCTTCGAGATCGGCGGCCCCATGGGCGACGCCGGCCTGACCGGCCGCAAGATCATCATCGACACCTACGGCGGCTACGCCCGCCACGGCGGCGGTGCCTTCTCCGGCAAGGACCCCTCCAAGGTCGACCGCTCCGCCGCCTACGCGATGCGCTGGGTCGCCAAGAACGTCGTCGCCGCGGGGCTGGCCTCCCGGTGCGAGGTGCAGGTCGCCTACGCCATCGGCAAGGCCGAGCCGGTCGGTCTCTTCGTCGAGACCTTCGGCACCGCCACCGTCTCGCAGGCCGCCATCGAGAAGGCCGTGACGGACGTCTTCGACCTCCGCCCGGCCGCGATCATCCGCGACCTCGACCTGCTGCGCCCCATCTACGCCCAGACCGCCGCCTACGGGCACTTCGGCCGCGAACTGCCCGACTTCACCTGGGAGCGGACCGACCGCGTCGACGCCCTGCGCCGGGCCGCCGGACGGTAACCGTCCGCCCGAACGCGGCCCCGGCCCCTCGTGGTCCGGGGCCGCGTCGTCGCCTCCTGACGGGCCTGGGCTCCCTAGGAGTTGATCACCATGCGCATAGCCGTGACCGGCGCCATCGCGACCGACCAGGTGCTGACCGTCGCGGGCCGGCTCGCCGACGGCACGGCGATGGGCCGCGGCGCCGCCGCGGTGCGGGCCGACACCCTGCGGGTGCGCCGCGGCGGGGCGGGCGCCAACATCGCCGTGGGACTGGGCCGTCTCGCCCTGCGCCCGCTCCTGGCCGGGGCGGTCGGCAAGGACTTCGCCGACTACGGCCGTTCCCTGCTGTCGTACGGCGTGGACCTCGAACTCGTCCGCGTCAGCGAGGAACTGGACACGGCACGGGCGGTGGAGATCAGGGACGCCGAGGACGGCCGGCTCAGGCTGTCGTACGACGGCGCGCAGCCGGAGTCCCGGCACATCACCCTGCTGCCGGCCGCACGCCGTATCGGCGGGCTGGGGCTCGTGGTGGTGGCGGCGGGGGACGTCGAGGCCATGGTGCGGCACACCGAGGAGTGCAGGCGGCTCGGCATCCCCTTCGCGGCCGACCCCGGCGACCAGCTGTCCCGCCTCACCGGCCGCCAGGCCCGCAGGCTCGTCGACGGGGCCCGCTACGCGTTCACGGACGAGTTCGACGTGCCGCTGCTGCGCGACCTCACCGGGTGGGGCGAGGCGGAACTGCTCGGCAGGGTGGGCACCTGGGTCGTGACACGCGGGCCGCGCGGGGCGGCCGTCGTGCGGCGCGGGCGCCCCGCGGCCGGTGTCGAGGCGGTGCGCGCGGTGGGGGAGGGCGATCCGTCCGGGACCGCCGAGGCGTTCCGCGCCGGTTTCCTGGCGGGTGCCGTCTGGGGGTGGCGCGCCGAGCGCGGGGCGCAGCTCGGGTGCGCCCTGGCGGCAGCGGCGCTCGAGTCGACCGAGGCCCAGGACTACCCGCTGGTGCGGGAGCGGCTGACGGCCCGCATCAGATGCGCCTACGGCCCGGACGCCGCAGATCAAATAGCCGACCGACTGCCTTTCTGAAGATCGAGGAAACCGGCCGGTCGACTCGATTCGCTATCATCCCCTTTTGCGTTTGACGCCGATGTGACACTCTCCTAGTCTCGCTCAAGAAAATAGAATGCCAGTTCGAAGTGTGACGACATTACGGGGATAGGAACTCTTCATGAATTCGGGTATTCTCGGCCCCCTATTGCTTTCCGACACCGGAGTGAATCTGGTGCCGAGTGCACCGAAACCGCGCCAGCTCCTCGCATTCCTGATGCTGCACACGCCGCAGATGGTACGGGCGAGCGACTGCATCACCGAATTGTGGGGTTCCACTCCCCCAAGAGTGCGATGTCCACGCTCCAGACCTACGTGCTCCACATACGGCAGGCCCTGCGCGGCCCCCGCAGGGACCGCAGCCATCTGCTCCTGACCAGGAACCAGGGCTATCAGCTCGCCCTCGAAACGGCCGATTTCGACCGATTCCGGTTCACGGAGCTGACCCGGCTGGGACACCTGGCAGCCGCCACCGGGGACCACCGGACGGCCTCGAAGATGTTCACCCTGGCCCTCGCGCAGTGGCGCGGCCCCGCGCTGTCCGACGTCAGCACGGGCCCCCTCAGCTCACCCCACCTGGCGGAACTGGCGGAGACCCGGCAGGGGGTCCTGGAACAGCGCATAGAGGCCGACCTGGCGCTCGGCAAGCATCGTGAGCTGGTCGACGAGCTGAGTGATCTGGCCGCGCGCCACCCCACTCACGAGAACGTGCACGCCCAGCTGATGGTGGCGCTGTACCGCTCCGGCGAGCGCGAACGCGCCGGTGACGTCTTCCACCACCTGCGCCGGGCGCTCGGCGACTCCCTGGGGATCGAGCCCGTCCCCCGGATGCAGCGCCTGTATCAGGCGGTCCTGGTCGGCAGCTCGGCGCTGGACGCTCCGGCCGTCCACCGGTGACCGCTCCCGCACGTCTGCAACACCCTGCCCCCGGACGGTGTTTGTCTCAGTGATGGACGAGAAGGCAGAACAGCTGACCGATCTCCTGGCGGCGCACCTCGAAGCCGGCTTCACCGAGCTGGTCCGGGTGCACGCCGGGGCGGTGCACGCGTTCCTGTACCGGGTCTCCGGCTCCTTCGCCGAGGCGGACGACCTGGGACAGGACACGTTTCTGCGCGCCTACACGGCCCTGCAGGGGTACACCCCCGCACGGCGCCGTGAGCTGCGTCCCCGTGCGTGGTTGATGACCATCGCGGCGAACGTGTGGCGCAATCACGTCCGCACACGGAAACGGCGTCCGGTCACGGCCGGGCTGCCCGTGGAGGAGACCATGGACGTCTGGCCGGACCACAGCCCCGGTCCGGAGGAGCGTGCGGTGACGACGGAGGACCGGTCGCGCCTGGTCACGGCGCTGTCGGCCTTACCCGAGCACCACCGCATACCGGTCGTGCTCCACCATGTCGTCGGGATGAGTTACGCGGAGGTGGCCGAGGTGCAGGGCTGCGCGGTCGGCACCGCCAAGGCGCAGGTCTCCCGTGGGCTGGCCGGCCTGCGCCGCACCCTCGGATGGGAGCCGACGGCGCTGAAGGAGGTGACGAGGTGAACGAGAGCGACAGCGACGACGACGCGGTCACGCGGCGTCTGCCGGAGCTCGCACCGGCCGCACCGGAGGACTTCGCGCTGCGCGTACTGCGCCGCGTGGGCATCTCCGAGGACCACTACGACAGCTACGTGCGCCTCGACACGGCCGCGGGCGGGCTGTTCGTGGCCGCCAGCCCACGGGCCGTGACCGGTGCCTGCCTGGACTCGGCAGGCCTGACCGGGGCCGCCTTCGAGGAACTGCACCGCGCCCGCACCGGCCGCTCGGCGATCCCGGGCAGCAAGCCGCTGCCCGGCCTCCTCCCCGCGCTGCGCACGGGCCGGGCCCGCCGGCTGGCGATCGACCTGTCCGGCCTGCCGGAGGAACAGCGCGCGGTCCTGGAGGCCGTACGGAACATCCCCGCGGGGCAGCTGCGGCCGCTCAGCTGGATCGCCCGCGAGGCCGCCACCGGGATTCCGCCCTCGGCCTCCGACGTCCTGCGCGCGCTGGCGTCCAACCCCGTCGCCGTGCTCATACCGTGCCACCGGGTCACGCACGACAACGGCTCGCCCTGCGACGCCGCGTACCTGCCGAAGGCCGGCGCGGCCCTGCGCCGGGCCGAGCACATCGACATGCGCCGGGTGAAGGAGCTGTCCCGGGCCGGCGCGGTGTTCCTCGGCAGCGACACCACCTTCATCTACTGCCACCCGACCTGCGCCCACGCCCGCCGCATCACTCCCGGGCACCGGGTGCACTTCCGCACCGCGCAGGACGCCCGCGAGGCGGGTTACCGGGCCTGCAAGAGCTGCCGGCCCATCACCGTCTGACCAGGCGCGCCACAGAGCACCACAGAGAGGTTCCCATGCCCACCCCACTCACCGCAGCACTCGTCTCGCACCCCACCCCGCTGGGTCCCCTGGCCCTGTCGGCCACCGACGACGCGCTGGTGCTGTGCGCCTTCGACGACCGCGAGCGAGCGGTGGCACGGCTCGCCCGAGGTGGCCTGACCGTCGTGGACGCCGACGCCGCCACCCCCGCCCAGCTGCGGATCATCGAGGAGGCGGGCCGCCAGCTGGACGCGTACCTCGCGGGCCGCAGCCGCTCCTTCACCGTGCCGATGGACCTTCGCCTGGCCACACCGTTCAGCCGCACGACCGTGGAACGGCTGGGCGGAATCCTTCCGTACGGGGTGACGGGCACCTACGCCGAGCTGGCCGCCGCGCTCGGACGGCCGCGGGCCGCGCGGGCCGTGGGCACCGCACTCGGTGCGAACCCCCTGTGCGTGGTGCTGCCCTGCCACCGGGTCGTCGGCTCGGGCGGTCGCCTGACCGGATACGCGGGCGGTGTCGCGGCCAAGCGGTTCCTGCTCGACCTGGAGTCCGGCCGCACGGCGGCCCCGGCCTCCCTCTGAACCGGCGGGCGCCGGAGCACATCCCCCGCCTCCGGTGCCCGTCCCCGTCCACGACCGCGGAGCCCACACTGACCAGTTACCACACCCCTCACCTGCCGGGACTGGAGCACGGCCGCCTCCCCACCGCGCCCGGCGCCGGCACCGACGACACGATCGAACTGCCCGCCGTGGACGCACTGGACTGGCCCGCGCTGACCACGGCACTCGACGCCGAGGGCGTGGCCGTCACCCCGCCCCTGCTGTCGCCGGGCGCCTGCGACGAGATCCGCGCGCTGTTCGACCGGGACGACGTGTTCCGCAGCACCGTCGACATGAGCCGCCACCGCTTCGGCAGCGGCCGCTACCGCTACTTCGCCGCCCCCCTGCCCCCGGTGGTGACCGCCCTGCGCAGGCGGCTGTACCCGCCGCTGGCCCGGATCGCCAACCAGTGGGCGGAGCGCGTGGGCCGGCCCCGGTTCCCGGAGACCCACGCCGAGCTGGCGGCGGCGTGCGCCGCGGCCGGGCAGCTGCGGCCCACGCCCCTGCTGTTGCGCTACGGCCCGGGCGACTACAACTGCCTGCACCAGGACGTCTACGGCGAGCTGACGTTCCCGCTGCAGGTGGCGGTGATGCTGGACCGTCCTGACGTCGACTTCACCGGGGGCGAGAGCGTCTTCGTCGAGCAGCGTCCGCGCGCCCAGTCCCGTCCGGTGGTGAAGCGGCCGGGCCAGGGACAGGGGCTGATCTTCGCGGTGCACGACCGTCCGGTTCCGTCGGCGCGGGGCTGGAGCCGTTTCATGCTGCGCCACGGGGTGAGCGCGGTGCACGACGGCCGACGGCACGTCCTCGGCGTGATCTTCCATGACGCCCCGTGACGCCCCGTGACGCGCCGGCCGGTGCCGGTCGGTTTCCGCCCGGCACCGACCGGCCCGGCTGCCGCGCGCATCAGGTCCGGAATTCGGCGAACCACTCCTGGCATTCGAGCGGAACCCTTTTCCGCGAGCGCCGGGAAATCGCCGCGCATTCCCTGCACGAGGCCCTCGGAAAGGCGTCGGCCCACCTGGTTCCCGTTCACCGTCCACACGACTGCGGATAAGGCGGAAAAACATACCTGACTGACTGGAGGAACAGCCCGGATTGGGCAGACGAACAGACCGGACTGGGCGGAGGAACAGATCTGCGCCCAGGGCGGTCTCCTTCGTGTGCCCGTCTGATTGACTCCGCGTCCACACCATTGCGCGCACCCCTTCCGGGGTGCCGGATCGACGTGAGCGGAGCCGCACACATGTCTTTCGGACCGCAGCCCCGGCACGGGCCGCCGCACCATCACGAGCCCGCGGCCGGCGCGCGCCCTCCCGCGGAGCACGAGCGGCACGAGGCCGAGGAGGCGGCGCGGCTGGCCGTCGGGCTGCGGCTCGGCCTCCGGATCGCCGCCACCTGGCTGCTCTACGTCCTGCTCGCCGCCCTCGTACCGGCCGTGTACGGCACGCGGATCGCCGGACCGGTGAGCCTCGGCGTGATCGTGGCCGTGGTGCCCTTCGCCGTCGGGGTGCACGCGCTGGTGGTGTACGGGCGACGGGTGGACCGGCTCGAGCCGCGGCCGGGCGCCCGGAGGTGGTCGTGACCACGCTGCTCGACCCCTCGTCCCGGTCCCTCGTCTTCGCCGTGTTCTCGGTGTTCGTCGTGATCTGCCTGATGCTGTGCATCGTCACCGGCGCCGACGAGGACGACCGGGCCCTCGTACGGTCCGACGACCGCCGCCGGCTGCGCTCCTGGCAGCAGGGCATCGCGATGGGCGGCGACACCACCACGGTCGCGACGGTCACCGTGCTGGTGGGCATGGTCGCCGCGTCCGGCTTCGACGGCCTCGGTGTCATGCTGGGCAGCCTGATCGGCGTCATGCTGCTCCTCGTACTGGTCATCGAGCCGCTGCGCCGGCACGCCTCGCTGACGGCCGCGGACATGCTGGACGCGCGCGGCAGCGGCGGGCCCGCCGTACGCGTCTCGTGGGGCGTGGTGACCCTGTTCGTCTGCTTCCCCCTGCTCGTCGTGCAGTTGGTGGTGGTCGGCAACGTCGCCGCGGCGCTGATCGGGCAGCCCGGTACGCGGACCGGCTGCATCGTGGTGATCGGCTGCGCGATGACGGCGCTGGCCGTCAGCGGCGGGATCCGGGGCACGGGCGTGGTGATGATCGCGAAGTCGGCGATCGCCCTGCCCGTGCTGGTGGTCGCCGCCGTGCTCGTGCTCCACCGCTTCGGCGGGGACCCCGGGCGGCTGCTCGACGCCGCCGCGCACGGCTCGCGGATGGGCGAGGCGTACCTGCGTCCGGGCGGCTACACGGGCGACGGGTGGGTGGGGGCCGTGAACCGGATCGGGCAGACCTTCGGCATGTCGATGGCCACGCTGGCGATGCCCGCCGTGCTGATGCGGGCGATCTCGACGAAGAGCCCGCGCGGCGCCCGGACCGTCGGCCGCTGGATGCTCGGCGAACTCACCCTGCTGTACGGCGCGCTCACCGTCGTCGGCGTCGGCGCGGCGGCCCTCGTCGGCGAGGCGCTGCGCGAGGCCGGTCCGGCGGCGCAGGTGTTCACGCCGCTGATGCTCGGGCGGGCGCTCGACGGCGGCGGCATCCTGGTCGCGGCCCTGGCCTGCGTCCTCTTCCTCACCGCGCTCGCGGCCGTGGTGGACGTGACCCTCGCCGCCGGCATCGCGCTGGGACGGGACGTGCTGGGCGTCTTCGGCAAGCCCGCCGGGAGCCGTCCGGCGGACACGGCGGACGGTGCCGCGTCGCGGTGGTCGGCGGCGCTGACGGGCACGCTCGCCGCGGTCGTGGCGGTCGTCGCCGCCGACTGGAACCTGGTGGTCGTCTCGACGCTCTGGCTCGCCGTCTGCGGCGCCGCCCTCGCGCCCGTTCTGCTGTACGCCCTGTACTGGCCCGGGTTCACCGCCCGCGGTGCGCTGTGGTGCCTGTGGGGTGCCACGGCGCTGAGCATCGCGGCGCTCGCGCTGTCGCCGTACGCGTCCGGCACGCCCGGGTCGATCTTCCCGGGCACGACTTCAGGATCTGGGACGTGACGATCCCGGGCCTGGTGACGGTGCCGGCCGGATTCCTGCTGGGCTGGCTGGGCAGCGTCACGGATCCGCGCCGGGCGGCAGGCGCCGTACCGGTCGCGGAGCGCCTCAGGGAACCGGACACCGTCTGAACCGTCCGCGCGCCGTCCACCGATGATCTCCGGTGGACGGCACGGTCGCCGGTACGCCGGAGCCCTGCCGTCCCTTTCGGGCGGCAGGGCTCTGGTGCGCGGGGCGCGGGGCCGAGCGGCGGGGCCGGGGCGTGCTCCGGCCCGCCCGTTACGGCGTCTGCTTCATGCCGTCGACGACCGCCCGCTCGATGACGGCGCTGGTGAAGGTGACCGTGCCGGGCTTGATCAGGGCGTCCTCACCGGTGCGCTTCTCGACCTGGACCGTGCGTTCGCCGAGGAAGACGTAGGTCTTCGGGTCGAAGATCCACTCCTCTCGCTGCCCGCTGGTCTCGTCGAGCCGGGCCACCGCCACGCCGTGCCGGCCCACCGCGTCCACGGCGTCCTGGACGACGACGACGCCGGGGATCTTCGCCGCGGTGCGGAACAGGGCGGAGTACAGCTCCGCGGGCGGGTAGCTCTCGCCGAGGAGGTCGCCGATGGTGGTGAAGGCCTCCTGGTCGGGGAGTTCCCGTGGCCCTCGGTCTCCTCGTAGATCTTGGCGAGGAGGGCGTCGGGGTCGGTGGTCAGCTCGGACAGGTAGTCGTACGACGGGCTGTTGAGGTGTGCCTTCGGGGTGTTGCCCTGTTCGTCGGGGAGGCTGAGGGTCTCGCCCTCGGGGCTGTCGTTGACGGCCGGGTCGATCAGCCAGCCCTCGGTGCCGTCCGGGGACTCCCAGATCTGGCGGCGGTGCAGTTCGTGGCTCGCCAGGGAGGTCCTGTCGCCGACGGTCTTGAGGAAGGTGTCGGCGACCTGGGACTCGATGTAGACGAACTGGCCGGGCTCGACCTCCGGGTGGGAGGCCTCGGCGGCCGCCAGCGAGATCCGGTCGAGCAGCTGCGGTACGCCCTTGGCGCTCGCGGTGCCGACCGGCGTCGTCAGGGCCGGTCCGGTCGCGACACCGTGGTCCGCGGGACCACCGGAGGTCACCACTGCGGCGACGACCGCCGCGGCCACCAGGGCTGCCGTCGCGGGCAGGGTGATCGCCGGGCGCGGCAGCCGCTGCCACCATGCCCGGCCCGCGGCCGGGGCGGGGACGGGGCCGGGCCGCCGTGCGCTGTTCGTCGTGGATCTGGGCCATCAGACGCTCCTTGTGGAACTGGTGACGGCCCGACGGCAGGTCACGCGCCGTCCGGGAGAAGAGGGTGCCGCCCTCTTCCCGCTCGGCCGGACGCTGCCGGGGCGTGTTCGCGTTCATCGGTTTCCTCCCTGCGCGGGCCGGACCGCGGGTGCGCGGTCATCTCTTGTCTGTCGGCCGGGGCGGTGGCCTTCCCGTTTTCCGGGGGAGATTTCGGCGCGGCACCCACCACGGGTCCCGCCGGGGCGTCCGCGGTGAGGGAACGCAGCTTCCCGCGCGCCCTGGACAGGCGCGAGGCGACGGTGCCGGCCGGAATCCCCAGGGCCTCCGCGGCGGCCTCGTAGTCCAGGCCCTCCCCAAGCACAGCGCCACGACCTCGCGTTCGGCACGGCGCAGGCCCGCCAGCGCGGTCAGCGCCCGCGCGAGGCGCCGCCGGTCGTCGACCCGGCCGGCCACCTCCTCGGCGTGGTCGGGCACCGACAGTTCGGCCGCCGCGGCCGCGTTCGCCGCCGCCCGGTACCGGCGGTTGCTGCGGTACTGGTTGCGGGCGGTGTTGGTGGCGATCCCCAGCAGCCACGGCCGCAGCGAGCCGCCCTCGGGATCGACCCGGTCGCGCAGCCGCCACGCCTCCATGAAGGTGGCGGCCATGACGTCCTCGGCCGTCGACCAGTCGGCGGTCAGCCGGAAGGCGTGGTTGTAGACCGCCTTCGCCCATCTGTCGAACAGCTCCGCGAAGGCGGTGGGGTCCCCGGCCCGTACCCGGGTACGCATATCAGTGCTCACCTCCATGAGCTGTCCGGCACCCCCCGCCCCCTTCCCGTGATCTGCGTCACGACGACCGTGTTCCCGGGCGGCGTTCATGGAGCACGACGGCCAGCGGCATCGCCGTGAACATGGAGGAGTACGTTCCCACGGCGAGGCCGACGAGCAGGGCCAGGGCGAAGTCGGTCAGGGAGTCGCCGCCGAACACCGCCAGCGCGGTGAGGACGATCGCGGCGCCCGTCCCGGTGTTGACCGTGCGGGGCAGGGTCTGCAGGAGCGCCCGGTCGGCGGTGCGGCGGAAGGAGGCCGCGCGCCCCTTGTCCGTGTGCCCCTTGTCCGCGCGTCGGGTCAGTTCCCTGACGCGGTCGAAGACGACGACGGAGTCGTTGACGGAGTAGCCGATGACGGTGAGGAGCGCCGCGAGGAAGACGCCGTCGACCGGTTTGCCGAGCCAGGCGAAGACGCCGACGAGGATCACGACGTCGTGCGCGAGGGCGGCGACGGCGGCCGTGCCGAGCAGCAGACGGAACCGGGCCGCGAGGTAGACGAGTTGGGCGCCGAGGGCGACGGAGAGCGCGACGATCGCGCCCCGGCGCAGTTCCGCGCCGAGGCTGGGGCCGATCGCCTCGTCGCGGAGGGTGTCCGCGCGGCTCGTCAGCTCGCCGACGGCCGCGCCGACGGCGTCCGCCTGCGCGTTGCTCAACTGGCCGGTCCGGACGGTGAGCCGGTTCTCGCCGGAGGTCTGCACGACGGCCTGGGGAAGCCGGCGTCGGCGAGGGCGGCGCGGGCCCGGTCCGGGTGGACCGGGGTGGCGGTGGCGTACTCGATCTGGCGGCCGCCGGTGAACTCGATGCCGAGGTCGAGGCCGCGCAGGGCGATTCCGGCCCCGGCGAGGACCAGTGCGGCGGCGGACGCGGCCAGCCAACGGCGGGCCGGCGCATCAGGTGCGGGTCCCTGCGGGCGAGTCGGTCGCGGACGGCGCCGGTGTGGGCGATGCCCGTCAGGCGGGGCCGGCGGCGCGGTCCCGGCCGGGCCATGGCGAGGTCGGCGAGCGCGCGGGTGACGACCAGGGCGCTGACCATCGAGGCGAGGACGCCGATGCCGAGGGTGACGCCGAAGCCGCGGACGGGGCCCGAGGCGAGCGCGAACAGCAGTCCGGCGGCGATGAGGGTGGTGATGTTGGAGTCGGCGATCGCGCTGAGGGCGTTGCGGAAGCCGGCGGCCAGGGCCGAGCGCGGGGTGGGCCGGTGGCGCGCCGCGTACTCCTCGCGGGCCCGCTCGAAGACGAGCACGTTGGCGTCCACCGCCATCCCGATGGCCAGCACGAACCCGGCCAGGCCGGGCAGGGTGAGGGTGGCGCCGAGGGCGGCCAGGGCGGCGTAGGAGATCAGGCCGTAGCAGAGCAGGGCCACGGCGGCGAGGACGCCCAGCAGCCGGTAGACGACGATGACGAACAGGACGGTCAGCGCGCTGCCGACGGCGGCGGCCCAGGCGCTGGCGGTGATGGCACTCGCGCCGAGGGTGGGGCCGACGGTGCGCTGTTCGACGGTCTCCACCGGTACGGGCAGGGCGCCGCCGTTGACGAGCAGGGCGAGTTCCCGGGCCTCACCGTCGTCGAAGGCGCCGTTGATCATCGTGGAGCCGCCGCTGATGCCGACGCCGCAGTCCACCGAGGGGTCGACCTGGGGCGAGGAGATGATCCTGTCGTCGAGGACGATGGCCACCCGGCGGGCCGGGTCGCCGGCCGGACTGCAGGCCGCCTCGCCGGTCAGGCGGGCCCAGCGGTCGCGGCCCGCGTCCTCGAAGTCGACGGTGACGTGCCAGCCCGCGCCGCCCTGCTGGTCGAACCGGGCGGCGGCCTCCCCGACGTCGCCGCCGGTCAGCGCGGCCGCGTCGAGGCGCAGCGGCTGACCGGACTCGTCGGGCAGGACGCGCGGGCGGGTGAGGTCGGGGGCGGAGCCGGGGGTGGGCCGGATCGCGGGCCGGGGGTGGCTCCGGATCGCGGCTCGGGGCGGGGTCGGGGTCGGACAGGGCCTCGGGGTGGCCTCGCGCCCGGTTCCGGGCGTGTCCTCGGGGGCGGCCCCCGCCGTGCCCAGCACCCGGTGGAAGGTGAGCCGGGCGGTGCGGCCCAGTACCTCCGCCGCCTCGGCCGGGTCCTGGACGCCGGGGAGTTCGACGACGATGCGGTCGTCGCCGGAGCGGACGATGGTGGGTTCGGCGACACCGAGCGCGTCGACGCGGCCGCGCAGCACCTCCACGGTGCGGTCGACGGTGTCGCCGCCGGCGGTGTCTCCGGCAGTGTCGGTATCGGTGGCGGTGGGGCGGGTCTCCAGGACGATCTGGGTGCCGCCGCGCAGATCGAGCCCGAGGTGGACGGGCACGGTCACGGCGACGTACAGGGACAGGGCGACGACGGCGAGGGCGAGCAGCCCTCGGATGCGCTGGGCGCGGGACAAGCGGGCCTCCGGCAGGCGTGCCGCGGCCCGGACGGGGCCGCGGCGGAGGAAGGAAAGAGGGGGACGTCAGCTGCCTGGAGGTGCGGGCGGGGCGCGCAGGGGGTGCCCGTCCGCCGGCCGCGGGCGGACGGGCGGGGGTACGACCGTCGGCGGGGCCGGGGTTCCCGGCGGCGCGGCGTCGGCCGGTCGCCGGGGGGCGGGACCGGCCGGGGCCGGCGGGGCGGGGAGGTCGCCGTGGACGCGGGCCGCGGCCGTGCGGACGGCGGGCGGCGCGTCGTCGGCGACGGGGCGCCGGCCGCCTCGACGCCCCCGGAGACGCTGTGCGGGGCATGGGGGTGGGGGCCGTGGTGGGCGGCCGGGACGAGGAGGGTTGCGAGGACGACGAGGAGGGCGGCGAGCAGGGCGGCCGCCGTTGCCGCCGGGCGGGGCCCGCCACGGGGGACGGGACGCGCGGAGCACGTCATGTGCCGTCCCCCCTCTCCTCGTTTCCGTGCGGCCGGTTCAGGTTGCCTCCGTGCGGGCGGCCGCTCTCCTCATTGACGTGCGGGCAGCCCGCTTCGTGCCCGTGCGGGCCGGTTCAGGGCTCGATGAGGCCCGCGCGGATGGCGTACCGGGTGAGTTCCAGCCGGTCGCGCATGCCGAGTTTGTGCAGGAGGTTCGCCCGGTGGCGGTGGACGGTCTTGATGCTGATGAACAGCGTCTCCGCGATCTCCTTGGAGGTGTTGCCCTCCGCCACGAGCTTGAGGACCTCCTCCTCGCGCGCGGTCAGCACCCGTTGCGGGGGCTCCTCTCCGTGGCGGACGCGGTCGAGGTAGTTGCGTACGAGGGCGGTGACCGCGCCGGGGTAGAGGAAGGGTTCGTCGCGCACGGCGGCCCGGCAGGCGGCGACCAGGTCGCGGTCGGCCACGGACTTGAGGACGTATCCGCCGGCCCCGGCCTTCAGCGCCTGGAAGAAGTACTGCTCGTTGTCGTGCATGGTCAGCATCAGGATGCGCAGGCCCGGCTTCAGCGCGGCGAGTTCACGGGCCGCCTGGAGGCCGGTCATCCGGGGCATGGCGATGTCCAGCACGGCCAGGTCGATGTCGTGGGCCCGCGCCAGGGCGATGGCCTCGGCACCGTCCCCGGCCTCGGCGACGACCTCGAGGTCGGGTTCCCGGTCGAGGATCAGGCGTACTCCGCGACGCACCAGGGCGTGGTCGTCGGCGAGGAGGATGCGGATCGGGGAGGGGACGGTCGGGGTCGGGACGGTCGGGGTCGTCATGGCACCTTCTTCTCGGCGGGCACGGTCAGCCGGACCTGGGTGCCGGCCGGCTGGGAGACGATGTCCAGGGTGGCCCCCACGAGCAGCGCGCGCTCACGCATCCCCCGGATGCCGGCGCCCTCGTGCCCGATGCCGGTTCCGTGGCCGTCGTCGGCGACGGCCAGCAGCAGCGCGCCGTCCGTGTGGGACAGGCTCACCTCGACCCGGCCGGCCCCGGCGTGGCGGGCCGCGTTGGTCAGGCTCTCCTGGACGACCCGGTACAGCACCAGTTCCGTCTGCGGGTCGAGGGCCGGCAGGTCCGTGTCGAACCGGCGCAGGAGGCGCAGTCCGGTGTGGGCGGCGAACTCGGTGGTGAGCGAGGTCAGGGCGCTGACCAGGCCGAGGTCGTCCAGCACCCCCGGGCGCAGCCGGCGTACCAGGCGGCGTACCTCGTCCAGGCTTCCCCGGGTGATCTCCTGGGCCTGCTGGAGCTCGCCGCGCAGGGGCTCGTCCGCCTCGTCCGCCGCCCGCTTCAGCGACAGCAGGATCGCGGTCATCGTCTGCCCCACCTCGTCGTGGAGTTCCTGGGCGATGCGGCGCCGTTCGGCCTCCTGCGCGACCAGCACCCGGCCGCTGCTCGCCGCCCGCTCGCTCTCCAGCCGGTCGAGCATGGCGTTGAAGGTGCGGATGAGGTCGGCGACCTCGCGCATGCCGTGCGCGGGCAGCCGCTGGCCGGGGCGCAGCAGGTCCACCGTGGTCATCAGGCGGGTGAGCCGGTCGAGGGGGGCCAGCGCGAGCCGCAGCAGGGCCGCGTTGGCGACCAGCATGACCAGCATGCCGCCGACCAGGATCACGGCCTCGGTCAGCAGGACCGGCACGGAGACGGTGACCGGAGCCCACAGCAGCAGCCCGGTGGCCGTGCCCAGCACCACCGCGTTCAGCCCGAAGATCCGCCAGAACAGGGACATCGGGATCGCGCCTTTCGTAGGAACACGTGGGAGAACACGCGGAGGGACACGCTTCGTGCGGGGTCGGTCCGTCGTCGGGGCCGGTCGACGCGCCCGCGCGCGTGGGACGCGGGACGTGGACCGACCGGCCCCCGACCAGCGTGCGCGCTGTCCGCCGCCGCGTCGATGGGCTCTGATGCCCATTTCCCGGCGTGCGCGCCCGCCGGAGCGGTGTCCCGGGGGCAGCGCGTGCGGCGACGGATGGGTACTGCGCCCGATAGGCAGGGCGCGGCCCGTCGGCGACGGTGGAGGAGGAGCGGCGACGGCCACCGGACCGCTCCCCCGCCGAGCCGCCCGAGCCACCCGAGCCATCCGAGGAAGAGGTCCCGCCATGTCGTCGCTCGACACCCCCCCGACCGAAAGCCGTCCGGAGCGTCTGACGGCGCACGAGGCCCGTCAGCGTCTCGAGCACGAACGCAATGCGCGGCTGACCCAGCTGCGGGCCCTCGACGAGGCCGGGCAGGAGGTGACGGACCAGGTGACGTCCGCGCAGAAGGACGCCGTCCGGCGCGTGCTCACCGAGATCGAGGCGGCCTTCGCGCGCGTCCGGGACGGCAGTTACGGCACCTGCGCGGGCTGTTCCCGGCCCGTCCCCGCCGAACGCCTGGAGATCCTGCCGTACACGCGGTTCTGCGTCCCCTGTCAGCGTCACAGCGCCTGACCTCGAGCCTCCGTTTTCCTGTCGTGCCCTGACCGAGGGGGAAGTCGTGAACCACCGGACCATCGGGGAGCGGGCCCCGGCCCCGTCCGAGGGGGCCCGTTCGGAGAAGGCCCTGCCCGAGCGGAGCTCCTCCGCGGAGGGCCTCGCCGCGGGGGACCTCTCCGTGGAGGACCTCTCCGCGCTCCGCGAGAACCTGCACGAGCAGTTGCTGTTCCGCCGGGAACAGATCCAGCAGCTCACGTCCGCCGCCTCGGCGCCCGTCCCCGGTGACGGAACGGGCGACGGGCCGGGCGAGCGGCGAACTCCCTCGCGGGTCGAGGTCGGGGTCCAGCTCGCCGCCTCCGCCCGTATGGTCCTCGCCGACGTGGAGGCGGCGCTGCGCCGCATGGACGAGGGCCGCTACGGCTCCTGCCGCCTGTGCCGGCGGCCCATCGCCCGCGAGTTGCTGGCGATCGTGCCGCAGGCCCGCCACTGTGCCCGTTGCCGCCAGGTCAGGGAGGCGGGCCGGTGATCCCCGCGGTCCGTCGCGGCCCCGGCCGCCACCGGCCGTGGCCGCTGTGCCGACAGTGCTACGGCCTCGCCCTGGACGTGGGCGGCACCCGTACGCGGGCCTGGACGTCCGACCGGGGCACGATCCTCGACGTCCCCACCGCGACGGGCTCCGGGACCGGGGAACCGGTCCGGCGGAGCGTCGTCGACAGTGCCGGTACGGCACGGTTGCTCGGCAGGCTGTTCGGCGACCACGAGCCGGGGGCCGGCGGCCGCGGCCGCCCCCTGGTCATCGTGAGCGCACCCGTCCTGGGCGGCGTCGCCCACCGGGACCGGGTCCGCGCCGCCGTCGAGGTGCTGCGCCCGCGTGCCGTGCTCACCGTCCCCGCCGCGCGTGCCGTCGCCGTGGCCGCGCGGGCCGACCTGTCCCGGCCGCTGCTCGTCGTGGACCTCGGTGCCCGTCTCACGGAGGTCGTCCTGCTGGCGGACGGGGCGGTGGTCGACGCCCGCGGCATCGCGCTGGGGACAGGTGACGTGGACGGCGGCGCGCCGGGCACGCGGGGCGGCGGCGCGCCGGGCACGCGGGGCGGCGGCGTCCCGGACCGCGTCCCGCCGGGCGCGCTCGGGGGCGACGGCACCGTCCCGTCGGCCGCCCCGCCGGCGGACCTCCTCGTCGACGCCGTCACCGTCATGGTGACCGCGATGCTGGAGGAGGACCGCACGCCGCGGACGTTCGACGCCCTGCGGCGCGGTGTCCTGCTGGCCGGCGGGGGCGCGTCGAGACCGGAGATCCCCTACCGGCTGACCGGCCGCCTGCACGCCCCGGTCCGCACGGTGCCCGCCCCGCGCACCGCTGCCGTACGGGGCGCCGCGGAACTCCTGCGGGCCGCGCACGCCCACCCCTCGGCCACCGGTGTCGCGGGGCCGGGGTGTCCCGGCCCCCGCTGACGGCGGGCTGACGTCACCGACCGGTGACGTCAGCCCGCCGTCAGCGTGACGTTCTCCGCGTCCGCCGCGTGGAGGTGCGGCAGCGGCAGGCCGCCCGTCGGACGCAGTTCCATCAGGGTGGCCTCGACGCGGGCCGCGCCGGGCCCGACCGGGTCCGGTCCGGGCCTGCCCGTGTTCACCCAACGGTGCGCGACGCCGTCGCAGACGGCACGGGTGCCGCCGATGCCGTACCGGGTGGCCGAGTCCCCGCGGGCGACGGAGGAGCCGACGAAGACGGGCCCGGAGCTGCTGACGCAGCGGTAGGTGCCGGTGAGGGTGACGGTGCCGTCGGCGGCGATCCGGCCGACCGGGTCGACGGTGACGCTCTCGGACGGGTCGGCGGCCGCGGTGACCGCGGGCGCGGCCGGCAGGAGCAGGGCGGCGCCGGCGGCCGCGGTGAGGACGGGGCGCAGGGCGGAGCTCAGGACGGGGCGCGGGACGGAGCGCGGGACGGGACGGGGTGGCATGGAAGACCTCCTGGTAGGGGATTCCACTGGTACCGGGAGGCCGGGTCCGCGGCCGTGACCGTCACTCCTGCGGTGGCGAGTCCGCACCGTGCGTCGGCGAACGGTCCGCGGGTCGTCCCGGTGCTGTCACACTCCCCGGCGGGCCCTGGCGGCGCCGGCCCGGGCGGGCGCACGCTCGGTTCGACGGGGCCCACCGCCCGGTGGCCCCACCGACGTGGAGGTGCGTCATGTGTACCCACCGGACAACGAGCCCCGCGGCCGACCCCGCGCACGTCGTCGCGGCCCACCCGAGCAGGGCTGGACCCTGCTGTGCGACGGCACGATCGTCTTCGACGACTCCGGTGAGCTGCTGCCCGACGGCCGCGTCGTGGCCCCGCACCGCGTGCCGGCCGAACGGCTCGCCGTCGCCGCCTGATCAGTCCCCGAGGACGGCGAACCCGTCCAGCTCGACGAGGGCCTCCTCGTCCCACAGCCGCACGATCCCGACGACCGCCATGGCGGGATAGTCCCGGCCCGCCAGGTCCCGCCACACGCGGCCGAGTTCGGGCGCGCAGGCCCGGTACGCGGCGACGTCCGTGACGTACACGGTGACGCGCGCGAGGTCCGCCGGGGTGCCGCCGGCCGCCGCGAGGGCGGTCAGGAGGTTGGCCAGGGCGCGGGCGAACTGGTCGGGCAGCGAGTCCCCGACCACCTTCCCGCCGGCGTCCAGCGCGGTCTGGCCGGCCAGGAACACCACGCGGGAGCCGGTCGCGACGACCGCGTGCGAGAAGCCGGCCGGCGGTGACAGCTCCGGCGGGTTGACGCGCTCGGCGCTCACCGGACACCCTCCGGTCCCGCCTGCGACGGCCCGCCCTCGCCCGCCTCCGACTGCGGCTCCGGCTCCGGCTCCGGCTCCGGCTCCGGCTCCGGCTCCGGCTCCGGCTGCACGTTGCCGCGCCCCGCGCGGTCCGCCCCGCGTACAGCTCCTTCGCGATGATGGCGCGTTGCACCTCGCTCGCCCCCTCGTAGATCCGTGGTGCCCGCACCTCGCGGTACAGGTGTTCCAGCAGGTGTCCGCGGCGCAGGGCGCGGGCCCCGTGGAGCTGGACGGCCGTGTCGACGACGTACTGCGCGGTCTCGGTGGCGAGGAGTTTCGCCATGGCGGCGCGGCGGGGCACGTCCGGTGCGCCGGTGTCGTACGCGGTGGCGGCGGCGTACACCATCAGACGGGCCGCCTCCGTGCGCAGGGACATCTCGGCGACCTGGTGGGCGACCGTCTGGAGGTCCCTCAGCTTGCCGCCGAAGGCGTCCCGGCACGCGGTGTGGGCCAGGGTCGCGTCGAGGGCGGCCTGGGCCATGCCGACGGCGAAGGCGCCGACGCTGGGCCGGAAGAGGTCGAGGGTGGACATGGCCACGCGGAAGCCGCGGTCCGGTTCGCCGAGCAGGTCGGCCCCGGTGACCGGGACGGCGTCGAGGCGGAGGGCGCCGATGGGGTGCGGGGAGAGCATGTCGAGGGCGGTGCCGGTGAGGCCGGGCCGGTCGGCGGGGAGCAGGAACGCGGTGACGCCGCGGGCGCCCGCTCCCGGTGTCGTACGGGCGAAGACGGTGTAGAAGTCGGCTTCGGGGGCGTTGGAGATCCAGCGTTTCTCGCCGGTCAGGCGCCAGCCGCCGGGGCCGTCGGGCTCCGCGGCGAGGGAGAGCGCGGCCGCGTCCGAGCCCGCCCGGGCTCGCTGAGCGCGAAGGCGGCCGCGGCGCTGCCGTCGGCGACGCGGGGCAGCCAGCGCTGTCGCTGGTCGCGGCTGCCGTGGGCGTGGACGGGGTGCGCGCCGAGGCCCTGGAGGGCGAGGGCGGTCTCCGCCTCGGTGCAGGCGTGGGCGAGGGACTCGCGCATCAGGCAGAGGTCGAGGGCGCCGGAGGTGAACAGCCGGGTGAGCAGGCCCAGCCGGCCGAGTTCGGCGAGGAGAGGGCGGTTGATCCGGCCCGGTTCGCCCTCCTCCGCGAGCGGGCGCAGCCGGTCGGCGGCCAGGGTGCGCAGTTCGGCGCACCAGCCGGTCTGTGCGGGTTCGAGCGAGAACGCGGGCATCGTCGCCCCTCTCCACCGATGGCCCTGCCTCTGCCACCCTCACGGTATCGCGAACCGTTGACTGCCGTCACCAACGCGATACGCTCGGTGCGCGAGCCCACCATCACGCCCGCCACGGCGCCCCCGGGCGCCCACCAAGGCAAGGGGGCGACCCGCCATGCACGCCTCGGCCCACGTCGACACCTTCGCGCGCGACCACCTCCCGCCGCCCGGCCAGTGGCCCGGGCTGCACTTCGACCTGCCGGAGCTGCGCTACCCCGCGCGGCTGAACGCCGCCGCCGAGCTGCTCGACGGCGGCGCCCCGGAGCGGCCGGTGTTCCGCACCCCGGCGGGACCGCCCTGGACGTACGGGGAGCTGCGCGCCCGCGTCGACCGGCTGGCGCACGTCCTCACCGGCGAGCTGGGCGTCGTACCGGGCAACCGGGTGCTGCTGCGCGGGCCGACCACGCCGTGGCTGGCGGCCTGCTGGCTGGCGGTGCTGAAGGCGGGCGCGATCGCGGTCACCGTGCTGGCGCAGCAGCGTCCGCACGAGCTGCGCACGATGTGCGCGATCGCCCGGGTGGGGCACGCCCTGTGCGACGTCCGGTCCGTCGACGACCTCGCCGGGGCGGGGATACCGGGACTGCGGATCGCGGTGTACGGCGGTGACGCCCCCGACGACCTGCTGAACCGGCGGGCGGACGCCGGCCCGTTCCCGGCCGTGGACACCGCCGCCGACGACGTGGCGCTGATCGCCTTCACCTCGGGCACCACCGGCCGGCCCAAGGGCTGCCTGCACTTCCACCGGGACGTGCTCGCGATCGCCGACACCTTCTCCCGGCACGTGCTGGCGCCGCGCGCCGACGACGTGTTCGCGGGCAGTCCCCCGCTCGGTTTCACCTTCGGCCTCGGCGGCCTGCTGGTCTTCCCGATGCGGGCCGGCGCGAGCGCCCTGCTGCTCGAACAGGCGGGTCCGCGGAAGCTGTTGGCGGCGGTCGCCGAGCACCGGGTGTCCGTGCTGTTCACCGCGCCCACCGCCTACCGGGCGATGCTCGGCGACCTCGACGGGCACGACGTGTCGTCGCTGCGCCGCTGCGTGTCCGCCGGCGAGAACCTGCCCGCGGCGACCTGGCGGGCCTGGCACGAGCGGACCGGGCTGCGCCTGATCAACGGGATCGGGGCCACCGAGCTGCTGCACATCTTCCTCTCCGCGGCCGACGGGCGGATCCGGCCGGGCACCACGGGCGTGCCCGTGCCGGGCTGGCGGGCGCGGGTGCAGGACGGGAACGGCGATCCCGTCCCCGACGGCCGGCCCGGGCTGCTCGCCGTGCGCGGCCCGGTGGGCTGCCGCTACCTCGCCGACCCGCGGCAGCGGGAGTACGTGCGCGACGGGTGGAACGTCACCGGCGACACCTACGTCCGCGAGGAGGACGGCTACTTCCGGTACGTGGCCCGCGCCGACGACATGATCGTCTCCGCGGGGTACAACATCGCGGGCCCCGAGGTGGAGGACGCGCTGCTGCGGCATCCCGACGTCGTCGAGACGGCGGTCGTCGGGCGGCCCGACGAGGCGCGCGGCCGGGTGGTGGTGGCGTTCGCCGTCCTGCGGCCCGGGGCGCGCCCGGACGCGGAGGCGCTGCGGGTCTTCCTCAAGGCGGAGCTGGCGCCGTACAAGTGTCCGCGCGAGATCGTGTTCCTGGACGCGCTGCCGCGCACCGCGACCGGCAAACTCCAGCGCTTCCTGCTGCGCGCCGGCGGTGACACCGGGGTTGACACCGATGGTGACCAGCAGTGATGCCGACGACCTAAGATGATCAACGTGTCCGACCAGCCCGCCCCCGGTCCCTCATCGTCACGCTCTACGGCGCGTACGGCCGCTTCGCGCCGGGCCCGGTGCCCGTCGCCGAGCTGATCCGGCTGCTCGCCGCGGTCGGCGTCGACGCGCCCTCCGTGCGCTCCTCGGTGTCCCGGCTGAAACGACGCGGCCTGCTGCTGCCCGCCCGCACCGCGCAGGGCGCCGCCGGATACGAACTGTCGCCGGAGGCACGGCAGTTGCTGGAGGACGGCGACCGGCGCATCTACGCCACCGCGCCGCCCGAGGACGAGGGCTGGGTGCTGGCGGTGTTCTCGGTGCCGGAGTCGGAGCGGCAGAAGCGGCACGTGCTGCGGTCCCGGCTGGCCGGTCTCGGCTTCGGCACGGCCGCCCCCGGCGTGTGGATCGCCCCGGCCCGGCTGTACGACGAGACCCGGCACGCCCTGGAACGGCTGCGCCTGGACGGCTACGTGGACTTCTTCCGCGGCGAGCACCTCGGTTTCGCGCCGACCGTCGAGGCCGTCGGCCGCTGGTGGGACCTGGCGGCCGTCGCCGAGGAGCACGAGGCGTTCCTCGACCGCCACGCGCGCGTGCTGCGGGCCTGGGAGCGGCGCGAGGACACCCCGGCGGAGGAGGCGTACCGCGACTACCTGCTCGCCCTGGACACCTGGCGCCACCTGCCCTACGCCGACCCCGGCCTGCCCGCCGCACTGCTGCCCGACGACTGGCCGGGAACGCGCTCGGCGGCGGTGTTCCGGGGGCTGCACGAACGGCTGCGGGACGCGGGCGCCGCCTTCACGGGCCTGCTCCCCGACGCCTGAGCCGCTCCGGCCTCAACCCTCCACCCCGGTCTCAACTCTCCAGCTTCAGGCGGGGCTTGGGGCGTCCGTGCGGCCGGTCCGCGGTGGCCTGCTGCCCGCCCGGTACGGTGCCGGCCAGACGGCGCCCGGCCCGTCGTAGCCCTGTTCGGCGGCCGCGTGCAGGGTCCAGTGCGGGTCGTACAGGTGTGGGCGGGCCAGCGCGCACAGGTCCGCGCGCCCGGCCAGCAGCAGTGAGTTGACGTCGTCCCAGGAGGAGATGGCGCCGACCGCGATCACCGGGACCCGCGCCTCGTGCCGGATCCGGTCCGCGAACGGCGTCTGGTACGACCTGCCGTACTCCGGCTTCTCGTCGGCGACGACCTGCCCGGTGGAGACGTCGATCGCGTCGGCCCCGTGCGCGGCGAAGGCGCGGGCGATCTCCACGGCGTCCTCGGCCGTGGTCCCGCCGTCGGCCCAGTCGGTCGCGGAGATCCGTACGGTCATGGGCCGCTCCTCCGGCCACACGGCCCGTACGGCGTCGAAGACCTCCAGCGGGAACCGCAGCCGCCGCTCGAGCGGGCCGCCGTAGGCGTCGGTGCGCCGGTTGGTCAGCGGGGAGAGGAATCCGGACAGCAGGTAGCCGTGGGCGCAGTGCAGTTCGAGGAGGTCGAACCCGGCCCGCGCGGCCCGCCCGGCCGCCGCCGCGAACTGGTGCCGCAGATCGGTGAGTCGGGCCCGGCCGAGTTCCCGGGGCGTCTGGCTGCCCGGCTTGTACGGCAGCGGGGAGGCGGCCACGACCGGCCAGTTGCCGTCCGGCAGGGGCTCGTCCATGCCCTCCCACATCAGCCGGGTCGAGCCCTTGCGCCCGGAGTGGCCGAGCTGCACGCCGATCGCGGTGCCCGGCGCCCGCTCGTGCACGAAGCCGGTGATCCGCCGCCACGCCTCGGCCTGCCGGCCGGTGTAGAGGCCGGCGCAGCCGGGCGTGATGCGCCCCTCGGGCGACACGCACACCATCTCCGTCATGACCAGGCCGGCCCCGCCGAGGGCGCGGGCGCCGAGATGCACGAGGTGCAGGTCGCCGGGGACGCCGTCGGCCGCGGAGTACAGGTCCATCGGGGAGACGACGACCCGGTTGCGCAGGGTCAGGCCGCGCAGCCGCAGCGGCGTGAACATCGGCGGGGTGCCGGGCGGGCAGCCGAACTCCCGCTCCACGCCGCCGGTGAAGCGCGCGTCGCGCAGCCGCAGGTTGTCGTGGGTGACGCGGCGGCTGCGGGTGAGCAGGTTGAAGGCGAACCGGCGCGGCGGCTGGTCGACGTACAGGGCGAGGTTCTCGAACCATTCCAGGCTGGCGCGGGCGGCCCGCTGGGTGGAGGCGACGACCGGCTTGCGCTCCTCCTCGTAGGCGGCCAGCGCCGCGCGCAGGTCGGGCTGTTCCTCCAGGCAGGCCGTCAGCGCCAGGGCGTCCTCGACGGCGAGCTTGGTGCCGGAGCCGACGGAGAAGTGGGCGGTGTGGGCGGCGTCGCCCAGCAGCACCACGTTGCCGTGGGACCAGCGTTCGTTGACCACCGTGCGGAACGTGGTCCACGCCGGGTCGTTCGACCGCAGCGGCCTGCCGCCGAGCGCGTCCGCGAAGATCTCGGCGCAGCGTTCGACGGACTCCCGCGGGGTGACCCGGTCGAACCCGGCCGCGCGCCACACCTCCTCGCGCATCTCGACGATGACGGTGGAGGCTCCGGACCGGTTCGGTGACCCGGCGGGCCCCGTCGTGGGGTGGGGGCCGGGCGACGGGTGGGCGTAGGGGTAGCCGTGCAGTTGCATCACGCCGTGCTCGGTCTCGGCGATCTCGAACCGGAAGGCGTCGAAGGCGAAGTCGGTGGCGAGCCAGAGGTAGCGGCAGCGGTGGGTGGTGACCTGGGGGCGGAACACCTGGGCGTAGGTCTCGCGGGTGGCGCTGTGCACGCCGTCGGCGGCGACGACCAGGTCGTGGGTCTGCGCGAGGCGCGCCACGGGCGGCGCCTCGGTGTGCGGGCGCAGGTCGACGCCGAGGTCGTGGCAGCGGGTGTGCAGGATCTCCAGGAGGTGCTTCCGGGCCAGGGCGGCGAAGCCGTGGCCTTCGCAGGTGTGGCGGGTACCGCGGTGGACGACGTCCACGTCGTTCCAGCGGACGAAGTTCCGCCGGAGGGCGTCGTGGACGGCGGGTCGGCGTGCTCGATGCCGCCGAGGGTCTCGTCGGAGAGGACCACGCCGAAGCCGAAGGTGCGGTCGAAGGGGGTGCGTTCCCAGAGGGTGACCGGCGGTCGGGGGCGCGGCGTTTCAGCAGGGCGGCGGTGTAGAGGCCGCCCGGGCCGCCGCCGACGACCGCGACGCGTGCGGGGCGGGCGGGCGCGTCGTACGCGGACCTGTCGTGTCCGGGCCTGTCGTGCGCGGGCCTGTCGTGCGCGGGGCGGGCCGTCGTGCCGGGTGGCGTTCCGGGGCCGGCATGCTCAGCGCCCCTGCCATTTCGGCGGCCTCTTCTCGGTGAACGCCGCGTGGAACTCCGCGTAGTCCTCGCCGTTCATCAGGAGGGCCTGGGTCGCCGCGTCCAGTTCCACCGCCGCCGCCAGCGGCATGTCGAGTTCGGCCGTCAGCAGGGCCTTGGTCTGGGCGTACGCCAGTGCCGGGCCGTCGGCCAGGCGGCGGGCGAGGCGGTGGGCGGCCTCGTCGGCACGGGCCTCCTGCGCCAGCTCGCTGACGAGGCCGATCCGTTCCGCCTCGGCGGCGCGGACCGGTTCGCCGAGCATGAGCAGGCGGGTCGCGTGGCCGAGGCCGACGACGCGGGCAGGAGGTAGGCGGCGCCCATGTCGCCGCCGGAGAGGCCGACGCGGGTGAAGAGGAACGCGAAGCGGGCGCTGGGGTCGGCGACGCGGAAGTCCGCGGCCAGGGCCAGCACCGCGCCCGCCCGGCGGCCACCCCGTGCACGGCCGCGATCACCGGGAACGGGCACTCCCGCACCGCCCGGACGACCTGGCCGGTCATCCGGTTGAAGTCGAGGAGCTGGGCGGTGTCCAGGGCGAGGGTGGCACCGATGATCTCCTCGACGTCCCCGCCGGAGCAGAAGCCGCGCCCCTCGCCGGCCAGCACCAGGGCGCGCACGGAGCGCTCCCTGGACAGTTCGGCGAGCAGGTCGCGCAGGTCGGCGTAGGCGCCGAAGGTGAGCGCGTTGAGCTTCTCGGGGCGGGCGAGGGTGACGGTGGCGACGCCGTCGGCGCGGGTGACGCGCAGGTGGCGCCAGTCGGAGGTGCGGGCGGCGGAGCCGGTGAAGGGACTCATGAGGGCGGCCTCCTCGACGAGTGGTCACCCTCGAAGTTATCACCTGTACGTGACTGTCGTCAGGAGTACGCGATAAGCGCGACAAGACGGACGGGGCGAGACAGGGCGCGCGACGGGCGGGCGCGGGACGGGTGCGTGTGCGTGTGCGACGGGCGTGTCACCGCGCGGGGGTCCGCGTCACAGGCGTCATCGGCCCTCGACAACGTGGTAACAACGGGACCGGTGGGGCGCCCGGGCCGTTGTGACGGGTAGGCCGACCCGTGACGGGACGGACGGTCCCGTACGGCGACCGGCCTGGGCCCCGGCGGAGGTCGCCGTACCATTCCTCGAGCCGAAAGCAGGACCGCCTGATGCCGTACACAGGGACCTGCGCCACGAACGGACCAGCCGTGCACGAACGCCCCTCCCCCGCCGCGTCCTGGCGCGTCGCGCTGCCGCACTCCGCCGCGGCCGTGCCGGTCGCGCGCGCCCTGGTCCGCACGGCACTGGCGGAGCTGGAACACGGGGCGGACAGCGACACGGCGGAGCTGCTGACCGCCGAGCTGGTGGCGAACGCCGTGGAGCACACCGCCGGGACGACCCGATAGAGCTGGTGGTACGGCTGCTGCCGACCGGCTGCCAGGTCGAGGTGCACGACGCCGACCCGGTGCCGCCCGGCGACCTGACCCGTCCGGCCGCCGGCCGGGAGCCCGACCCGTGGCAGGAGCACGGGCGCGGGCTGCTGCTGATCCGCGCGCTCAGTTCGTCCTGCGGTCACCGGCCGACGGAGACCGGCAAGGCGGTGTGGTTCCGGCTGGCCGCCGTCCCGCCGCAGGGACGCCCGCGTCCGGTGTGAGCCGCACCCCGCGACGGGGCGGCACCGTCGCGGCCCCGAGGCCGGCGCCGTCGCAGACCCGAGACCGACGTCACCGCGGACCCGAGACCGGCCTCACCACAGACCGAGACCGGCCTCACCACAGACCCGAGGCCGGTCTCGCCGCGGTCCTACCGGGCCAGCGTTGCCACCAGGACGGCCTTGATGGTGTGCAGCCGGTTCTCGGCCTCGTCGAAGACGACGGAGTGCGCGGACTCGAAGACCTCGTCGGTCACCTCCAGCGAGTCCAGGCCGTGCCGGTCGTGGATCTCGCGGCCGACCTCGGTGCCGAGGTCGTGGAAGGCGGGCAGGCAGTGCAGGAACTTGACGTCCGGGTTGCCGGTGGCGCGCAGGACGTCCATGGTCACGGCGTACGGGGCGAGGGCCGTGATCCGCTCGTCCCAGACCTCCTTGGGCTCCCCCATGGAGACCCACACGTCGGTGGCCACGAAGTCGGCGCCGCGCACGCCCTCGGCGAGCGACTCGGTGAGGGTGACGCGTGCGCCGGCGGCCCCGGCCAGTTCGCGGGCGCGGTCGACGACCTCCTGGGCGGGCCAGTAGGACTTGGGGCGACGATCCGCACGTCCATGCCGAGCAGGGCGCCGGTGACCAGGTAGGAGTTGCCCATGTTGAAGCGGGCGTCGCCGAGGTAGGCGAAGGTGATCTCGTGCAGCGGCTTGCCGGTGTGCTCGGTCATGGTGAGCACGTCGGCGAGCATCTGGGTGGGGTGCCAGTCGTCGGTGAGGCCGTTGTAGACGGGCACGCCGGCATGCCCGGCCAGCTCCTCGACCTTGGCCTGGCTGTCGCCGCGGTACTGGATGGCGTCGTACATCCGGCCGAGCACGCGCGCGGTGTCCTTCACGGACTCCTTGTGGCCGATCTGCGAGCCGCTCGGGTCGAGGTACGTGGTGGAGGCGCCCTGGTCGGCGGCGGCGACCTCGAACGCGCAGCGGGTGCGCGTGGAGGTCTTCTCGAAGATCAGGGCGATGTTCCTGCCGGTGAGGTGCCGCGTCTCGGTCCCGGCCTTCTTGGCGGCCTTCAGCTCGGCGGCCAGCTCGATCAGCCGTGGAACTCCTCCCGGGTGAGATCCAGCTCCTTGAGGAGGTGGCGGCCGGCGAGGGCGGTCGGGACTGTCGCCATGGGGGCGCTCCAGAGGTGCGGTGAACAGGTGCCGCGGCAGGTGCACTGCCGCGTTCATTGACGGTCTCAATGACAGGAGTTTGGAAGTCTATACGAGGCTCAGCATTTATATGCATCTCCGTCTCGCTCCCCGAACACCTCGCCGGAACCCTGTCACCCCTCTCACCCCCACCGCCCCCTCGCCCCGCCGTCCCCACCGTCCCCACCGCTCCCCGCCGACACACCGGCCGGTACGCCGGCGGCCGGACCGGCCCCGCCGGACCGGCCCCACTAGACCGGCCCCCGCTCCACCGGACAGCTCATGCAGCGCGGCCCGCCCCTTCCCCGCCCCAGCTCGCTGCCCGGGATCTCTATGACCTCGATGCCCTGCTTGCGCAGATGGGTGTTGGTGGTGGCGTTGCGCTCGTAGGCGACGACGACGCCCGGCTCGACGGCCAGGACGTTGCAGCCGTCGTCCCACTGCTCGCGCTCGGCGGCGTGCACGTCCTGGGTGGCGGTGAGGACGCGGATCTCGCCGAGGCCGAGAGCGGCGGCGATCGCGCGGTGCATGTGCTCCGGCGGGTGGTCGGTGACCTGGAGCTCCTTCTCCCCGACGCCGGGCTCGATGGTGTACGAGCGGAGCATGCCGAGGCCGGCGTACTGGGTGAAGGTGTCGCCGTCGACCATCGTCATCACGGTGTCGAGGTGCATGAACGCGCGCCGCTTCGGCATGTCGAGGGCGACGATCGTGGTGGCCGAGCCCGCCGCGAACAGCTTGTGGGCGAGCATCTCGACGGCCTGGGGGTGGTGCGCTCGCTCATGCCGATGAGGACGGCGCCGTTGCCGATGACGAGGACGTCACCGCCCTCGATGGTGGAGGGGTAGTCGGCCTGGCCCTCGGACCAGAGGTGGAACTCCTCGGGACGGAAGAGGGGGTGGTGGCGGTAGATCGCCTCGAAGTGCACCGTCTCGCGCTGCCGGGCGGGCCAGCGCATGGCGTTGATGGAGACGCCGTCGTAGATCCAGGCGGAGGTGTCACGGGTGAAGAGGTGGTTGGGGAGGGGGCCGAGGAGGAAGTCGTCGAGTTCCATCGCGTGGAAGCGCACGGAGGTCGGTTCGGGGTGCTCGTCGAGGAACTCCCTCTTGGTCATGCCGCCGACGAGGGCCTCCGCCAGCGCGGGCGCGGGCAGGTTCTCGAAGGCCGCGCGGAGGTGGTCGGTGGCGAGCACCCCGTACTCCTTCTCGTCGAAGACCCGGTCGAGGACGAGCGCTCGGGCCGCCGGGATCTCCAGGGCCTCGGTGAGCAGGTCGCCGAAGAGGTGGACCTCGACGCCGCGGTCGCGCAGCACGTCCGCGAAGCCGTCGTGCTCGGCGCGCGCCCGCCGCACCCAGAGCACGTCGTCGAAGAGGAGGGCGTCCTTGTTGCTGGGGGTGAGCCTTTTGAGCTCGAGATCGGGCCGGTGCAGGATGACGCGGCGCAGCCGCCCGGCCTCGGAGTCGACATGGAATCCCATGCCTCCATCCTGACCACCGGGGCCCGCCTTCACCCTCCCCCGCCCGATTCCGCACCGGCTCGTTCTCGTCCTCTTGACGACAAATGGATCTCCCGCTTATCGTCTTCATGACGAAAATGATCCGACCGAGGGGGATCCCGTGGCCGACATCACCCGGCGCCTGGGCTGGCGCCATCTGCGGGGCGCCCCGACGGCGCACATCCGCCACCACCGCTCCGGCACGCTCGCGCACGACGGTCCCGGGCTCAGCTTCTGGTTCCGTCCGCTGACCGCCGCGCTCTCCGAAGTCCCGGTGGACGACCGCGAACTGGCCATGACCTTCCACGCCCGTACGGTCGACTTCCAGGACGTGGCCGTCCAGGCGACCGTGACCTACCGGGTCGGCGACCCGGCGCTGGCCGCCGCCCGCCTCGACTTCTCGATCGACCCCGACACCGGGGCCTGGCGCGGCTCCCCCCTGGAACAGCTCGGCACCCTGCTGACCGAGACGGCACAGCAGCACGCGCTGGACGTGCTCGCCCGTACGCCGCTGTCGGCGGCGCTCGTCGACGGGGTGACGGCGGTGCGCGAGCGGGTCGCGGCCGGGCTCGCGGCGGAGCCGCGGCTGCCCGCCACCGGCATCGAGATCGTCGCCGTGCGCGTGGTGGCGCTGCGGCCGGAGCCCGAGGTGGAGCGGGCGCTGCGCACCCCGGCGCGCGAGCAGATCCAGCAGGAGGCCGACCGGGCGACGTACGAGCGGCGGGCGGTGGCCGTCGAGCGGGAGCGCGCGATCGCCGAGAACGAACTCGCCAGCCGGATCGAACTCGCCCGGCGCGAGGAGCAGTTGGTCGACCAGCGCGGCACCAACGCACGCCGCGAGGCGGAGGAGAACGCGGCGGCGGACAAGGTGCGCGCCGAGGCGGAGGCGACCCGCCTGGTCCGGCTGGCGGAGGCCGAGGCGGCCCGTGCGGTGGCCCTCGGCGACGCGGAGGCGACCCGGTCGCTGCGGCTCGCCCGCGCGGAGGCGGAGGCGGCGCGCGAGGTGGGCGAGGCGCGGGCGCAGGCCCAGGCGGCCTGGCTCCGGGTGCACGCGGACGTCGACGTCGCCACCCTGCACGCCCTCACCGGCACCCGGCTCGCGGAGAACCTGCCGCACATCGACAGCCTGACCGTCTCGCCCGACGTGCTGACCGGGCTGCTGGCCAGGCTGGGGGCCTCGCAGTGAGTCTCGCCCCGCGGGCCGTGCTGGTCCACCGCACCACGGAGTACGAGGAGCTGGTGGCCCGGCACGGCACACACGGCCAGGCCGCCTTCTTCCTCTCCTCGCGGGGCCGGGACATCGAGGAGGTCGCCGAACGCCACCGCGCCACCCGGCACGCGCTGGCCCGGGTGACGGCGGCGATCCCCCTGACCTGGCGGCAGAGCCGGGTCGAACGGCGGGACCTGGACCGTTTCCTCTTCGCGCCCGAGGACGTGGTGGTCGTGGTCGGCCAGGACGGGCTGGTGGCGAACGTCGCCAAGTACCTCGCGGGCCAGCCGGTCGTGGGCATCGACACGGACCCCGGCCGCAACCCGGGCGTCCTGGTCCGCCACCGGCCCGCCGACACGGAGGAGCTGCTGGCGGCCGGCACCGGGGACGTCGAGGAACTGACCATGGTGGAGGCCGTCGCCGACGACACCCAACGGCTGGTGGCCCTGAACGAGATCTATCTCGGCGCGGCAGGTCACCAGACCGCCCGGTACCGCCTGGGCCTCGACGGCGACGGGGTGTCGCCGAGGCCCAGGCCTCCTCCGGAGTGCTGGTCGGCACCGGCACGGGGGCCACCGGCTGGATCAGCTCGGTCCGGCAGGAGCGCGGCGGCGACGGGCCGCGCCCGCCGGGCCCCTCCGAACGGCGGCTGCTGTGGTTCGTCCGGGAGGCCTGGCCGTCCCCGGCCACCGGGACCTCCCTGGTCGCGGGCGAACTCACGGCCGGCGCCCGGCTGACCCTGACCGTCGAGTCGGAACGGCTGATCGCCTTCGGCGACGGCATCGAGAGCGACGCGGTCGAACTGACCTGGGGCAGCGGGTGACGGTGGGCGTGTGCGAAGAACGCCTGCGCCTGGTGCGCTGACACCGCACTTCACCGCCGCACCTCACCGCCGTGGCCCGCCCGCTCCCCCGGTCCGCCGCCCTTCACGGCCGGGACGGGAAGGGCGGCGGGGGCGAGGAGCGCCGTCCGCCGCCGCCCCGCGCCTCACAGCCGCGGGTCCACCGGCTCCGACTCCAGGGCCAGCACGCCGAAGACCGCCTCGTGCACGCGCCACAGGGGCTCGCCCTCCGCCAGCCGGTCCAGGGCCTCCAGGCCGAGGGCGTACTCGCGGATCGCCAGGGAGCGCTTGTGGTTCAGGAAGCGCTGCCGCAGCCGGGCGAGGTTGTCGGGGCGGGTGTACTCCGGACCGTAGATGATCCGCAGGTACTCGCGTCCCCGGCACTTGACGCCCGGCTGGACCAGGCGGCCCGCCGGGCCGCGCACCAGTGCCTCCAGCGGCTTGACGACCATGCCCTCACCGCCGCGCCCCGTCATCTCCAGCCACCAGTCGACGCCGGCCCGCACCGACTCGGGGTCGGCCGTGTCGACGTACAGGCGGCGGGTCGTCCGGAGCAGACCGGTGCCGTCGTGCTCCACCAGCCTGTCCAGCAGGGCGAGTTGTCCGTCGTGGGGCAGGGCCGCGAGGCTGCGGCCCTGGACGGCGAGGATCTGGAACGGCGCCAGTCGGACGCCGTCCAGGCCGTCCGTGGTCCAGCAGTAGCGGCGGTACGCCTCCGTGAACGCGGCCGCGTCCGACGCCCGTTCGCGCTGCCGGGACAGCAGGTCCCGACGTCGACCCCGCGTGCGGCCGCGCCCTCCAGGGCGGCCAGGACGCCCGGGAGGACGGCGCCGGACGCGGCGCCGACCGCCGCGTACTGCGAGCGCAGCAGCCCGGCCGCCTTCAGCGACCACGGCATCAGCTCCGCGTCCAGCAGCAGCCATTCCGTGTCGAGTTCGTCCCACAGGCCCGCCTCGCCGACCGCCGTGCGGACCCGGTCGAGGATCTGCCCGGTGACCGACTCGTCGTCGAAGAACGGGCGGCCGGTGCGGGTGTAGAGCGAGCCCGCGGGGCCTCCCGTCACACCGAAGCGCCCGCGCGCCGTCTCCGCGTCCCGGCACACCAGGACCACCGCCCGCGAGCCCATGTGCTTCTCCTCGCACACGACCCGCGCCACCCCGTCCTCGGCGTACTGCGCGAACGCCTCCGCCGGGTGCTCCAGGTACCCCTCGACGCGGCTGGTCGCCGTCGGCGCCATGGTGGGCGGCAGGTACGGCAGCAGGCGGGGGTCGACGGCGAACCGGCTCATGACCTCCAGGGCCGCCGCCGCGTTCTCCTCCCGCACGGACACCCGTCCCGCGTGCCGGGTCTCGACCACTCGTCGGCCGTGCACGTCCCTCAGGTCCAGCGGACGCCCGTCGTGCCCGCCCGGCGCCTCGGCCCGCAACGGCTTCACCGGCTCGTACCAGACCCGCTCGGCCGGTACGTCGACCAGTTCACGCTCCGGCCAGCGCAGCGCGGTCAGCTTGCCGCCGAACACGGCGCCGGTGTCCAGGCAGATGGTGTTGTTGAGCCAGCTCGCCTCCGGGACCGGGGTGTGGCCGTAGACGACCGCGGCCCGGCCCCGGTAGTCCTCCGCCCACGGGTAGCGCACCGGCAGGCCGAACTCGTCGGTCTCGCCGGTGGTCTCGCCGTACAGGGCGTGCGAGCGGACCCGGCCCGAGGTGCGGCCGTGGTACTTCTCGGGCAGGCCGGCGTGGCAGACCACCAGCCGGCCGCCGTCGAGGACGTAGTGGCTGACGAGTCCGTCGAGGAACTCCCGCACCTCGGCGCGGAACTCCTCGCTCTCGCGCTCCATCTGCTCGATGGTCTCGGCGAGGCCGTGCGTGGGCTGGACCTTGCGGCCGCGCAGGTGGCGGCCGTACTTGTTCTCGTGGTTGCCGGGCACGCACAGCGCGTTGCCCGACTTGACCATCGCCATCACGCGGCGCAGCACGCCGGGGCTGTCGGGGCCGCGGTCGACGAGGTCGCCGACGAAGACGGCCCTGCGGCCCTGCGGGTGCACTCCGTCGACGTAGCCCAGCTTGCCGAGCAGCGAATCCAGTTCGGCGGCGCAGCCGTGGATGTCGCCGACGATGTCGAAGGGCCGGTGAGGTGGGTCAGGTCGTTGAAGCGCTTCTCGGTGACGACGGTGGCGTTCTCGACGTCCGCCACGCCCCGCAGGACGTGCACCTTGCGGAAGCCCTCGCGCTCCAGGTGCCGCAGCGAGCGGCGCAGTTCGCGGGTGTGGCGCTGGATGACCCGGCGGGGCATGTCGGCGCGGTCGGAGCGGGCCGCGTTGCGTTCGGCGCACACCTCCTCCGGCACGTCCAGCACGATCGCGATGGGCAGCACGTCGTACTGCCGGGCCAGGTCTATCAGCTGACGCCGGGAGTCCTGCTGCACGCTGGTCGCGTCGACGACCGTGCGCCGGCCCGCCGCGAGGCGCTTGCCGGCGATGTGGTGCAGGACGTCGAAGGCGTCCCGCGAGGCGCTCTGGTCGTTCTCGTCGTCGGCGACCAGGCCGCGGCAGAAGTCGGAGGAGAGGACCTCGGTGGGCTTGAAGTGCCGCCGGGCGAAGGTGGACTTGCCCGACCCGGACGCGCCGACGAGCACGACGAGGGAGAGGTCGGTGACGGGCAGGACGCGGCCCTGCCCGGTGGTTTCCCGTGTGTCGCTCATGCCGCCTTCGCCTCCTTCTCGTTCGTGCGCTTCTCGTGCGGGTGCTTCTCGTTCGTGGTCCGCAGGGTGAACACGGCCATCTGGGTCGGCGGTCCGACCTCGGGGTCCTCCGGTCCGACGGGCGCGAACTCCACGTCGTAGCCGTGCCGTTCGGCCACCTGGCCGGCCCAGTCGCGGAACTCCTCGCGGGTCCACTCGAAGCGGTGGTCGCCGTGCCGGACGTGGCCGGCCGGGAGGGTCTCCCAGCGGACGTTGTACTCGACGTTCGGGGTGGTCACGAGGACCGTGCGGGGGCGGGCCGAGCCGAACACCGCGTACTCCAGGGCGGGCAGCCGCGGCAGGTCGAGGTGCTCGACGACCTCGCTGAGCACGGCCGCGTCGTAGCCCTTGAGCCGGGTGTCGGTGTAGGCGAGCGAGCCCTGCAGCAGTTTCACGCGGGAGGCCTGCCGCTCGCCCATCCGGTCCAGCTTCAGCCGCCGCGAGGCGATGGTCAGCGCGCGCATCGACACGTCGACGCCGACGATCTCCGTGAACCGCGGGTCCTTCAGCAGCGCCTGCACCAACTGGCCCTGGCCGCAGCCGAGGTCGAGGACGCGGGCGGCGCCGGACTCGCCCAGCGCGGCGATGATCGCGTCCCGCCGCAGCACGGCGAGCGGGGTCGGCTTCTCCTCGGTCTCCGCCTCCGCCTCGACCGCGTTGTCGATCTCCTCGACCGCGGTGTCGTCGGTCTCGGCGAGCCGCACCAGCTCCAGGCGCTCCATCGCCTGCCGGGTCAGCGACCAGCGGCGCGACAGGTAACGGCTGGTGATGAGCTTCTGCTCGGGGTGGCCGGGCAGCCAGCCCTCCCCGGCGCGCAGCAGCTTGTCGACCTCGTCGGGGGACACCCAGTAGTGCTTGGCGTCGTCGAGGACGGGCAGCAGGACGTACAGGTGCCGCAGGGCCTCGGCGAGGGTCAGCGCCTCGGACTCCAGCACGAGACGCACGTACCGTGAGTCGCCCCAGTCGGGGAACTCCGCGTCGAGCGCGACCGGTTCGGCGGTCACCGTCCAGCCGAGCGGCTCGAAGAGGCGCCGCACGAGGCCGGGGCCGCCGCGCGCGGGCAGCGCGGGCACCTCGACGCGCAACGGACGCGGCCGCGAAGGCAGTTCGGGCTTCGCCGCGCACACGCCCCGCATGGCGCTGGAGAAGACGCCGCTCAGCGCGACGGCGAGCAGCGAGGAGGCCGCGTACGGGCGGTCGTTGACGTACTGGGCGAGCGCCGCGTCGGGGGCGCCACCGCGGCCCTTGCCCCTGCCCCGGCGGACCAGCGCCACGGCGTCCACCTCCAGCAGCAGCGCCGCCGTGCAGCGTCCGGCGTCCGCCTCGGGGTAGAGGACGTGCGCCGTGCCGTAGGAGGTCGAGAACGCCTGCGATTTTCCGGGATGCTTGTGCAGCAGGAAGCCCAGGTCGGTGGCGGGGTGTTCGGGGGTGCCGGTGGTGGTGATCGTCAGGAACACGGTGGGTGCCTCGAAAGGGTTCGGAAGGAGCGAAAGCGCTGGTGATGCGCCTGCGCGCCGGTCCAACGTACAGAGAACGACGCGCACGCACCCGGGATTTTCCCCGCGCTACCGCGCCGCCCGTTCCCAGGGCCGGACGCCGAGCCTCCCGGTGGTTCCCAGGTCGATTCCGGGCGTCACCATGACCGGGTCGGCGCCCGCCTTCGCCCGGACCCGGACGTACGGGACGTTCACCGGCGTACCGAATTCGGTGGTGTTGCGCCACACCAGGCTCGCCCTCGCCGTCTCGCCCGGCTTCAGGGTGACGGGCTCGGGCGGCACGTCGGGCCCGGCCCCGGTGGTGATCTCGCCGCTGCCCCGGAGGATCTCGACGCCGTCGACCGGCTCGCGCTCGCCGTCCAGCAGTTCCAGCAGCGGGTAGCCGTGGACGGCGTAGTCGCGCGATCCGCAGTTCTCCAGGTGCAGGCCCACCACGCGCAGGCCCATCGCCGCGTCGCCCTGGTCGGCGGTGACGCGGATCCCGGAGGACGGGCAGTCGCCCGCCCCGGCCGGCGCCTCGTCGGCCGGCACCTTGGTGACGTCGGCGACCTCGGCGCGCGTCACCGACGAGGCTCCCGGCGTCGCCGCCCCGAGGACGACGGTGCCGCGGACGGTCTTTCCGGGGCCGACCGCGCGCACGGTCGCCCGCTGGTTGCCCATCGACTCGCCGGCGTCGTTGGTGAAGCCGACGATGATCGTGTACGTCATCGCCTCGGAGCCCCGGTTGGTGACCTCGTAGGCGGCGGAGATGCCGGCGGCCGAGCCGGTGGGCAGCCGCTCGGCGGTGACCGAGAGGCTGCGCCGGGGGTCGGGGAGGTCGACGGGACGGTCACCGAGGTGATCCGGACCCCGTCGACGCCCGGGTCGGTCACCTGGACACCGAGGGAGGGCGTGTCCGCGCCGGGGCCGCTGCCGTGGGTGCCGGCGCGTTGCGTTCCGCAGGCCGAGAGCAGCAGGACGGCGGCGAGGGCGGGAAGGAGGAGGGGGGCGGGTCTGCGCATCCGGCCACCCCATCAGGGGGCCGCCCCGGCGACTGTGGTGGAGGCCATAATTCCGGTCACAGGGCTGTCACAGTGACCGCCGCCGCTTTCCGAGCGCCGGACATCGTTGTCCGGGGCTCGGGAGGCCGGGGTGCGGGTGCCTGTGCGCCGCCGCGTTCCGGGTTCCGGACATCGTTGTCCGAGACCCGGGAGGCCGAGACCCGGGAGGCCGGGGTGCGGGAGGCCGGGGTGCGGGTGCCTGTGCGCCGCCGCGCTCCGGGGTCCGGACATCGTCGTCCGGGGCCCGGGGGCCAGGACGCGGGCCGTGCGGGGCGTGCGTCCGGAGCCGGGGGCGTGCGGGGCGTGCGGTGTCGTTACGGCAGCTGCGACTGGACCTGGGCGGAGATCAGCTCCAGGTGGTCCAGGTCGTGCAGGTCGAGGACCTGGAGGTAGAGGCGCGTGGAGCCGATCTCGGCGTAGCGGCCGATCTTCTCGACGACCTCGGCCGGGGTGCCCGCCAGGCCGTTCTCCTTCAGCTCGCCGACCTCGCGGCCGATCGCTGCGGCCCGGCGGGCGACCTCCCGGTCGTCCTTGCCGACGCACACCACGAGGGCGTTGGAGTAGGTGATCGCGTCGGGTGCGCGCCCCGCCTTCTCGGCGGCGGCCCGGACCCGGCCGAACTGCCGCTCGGTGTCCTCGACCGAGCTGAACGGCATGTTGAACTCGTCGGCGTACAGGGCGGTCAGCCGGGGCGTACGGGTCGCTCCGTGACCGCCGATGAGCACGGGGATCTTCGCCTGGGCGGGCTTGGGCAGCGCGGGCGAGTCCTTGAGCTGGTAGTACTCCCCCTGGAAGTCGAAGGTCCGGCCGGCCTGCGTCGCCCACAGGCCCGTGACGATCTCGAGCTGCTCCTCCAGGCGGCCGAACTTCTCCTTCGGGAACGGGATGCCGTACGCGGTGTGCTCCTCGGCGAACCAGCCGGCGCCGAGGCCGAGTTCGACGCGGCCGCCGGACATCTGGTCCACCTGGGCGACCTGGATGGCGAGGACGCCGGGCAGCCGGAAGGTGGCGGCGGTCATGAGCGTGCCGAGCCGGATGCGCCTGGTCTCCCGGGCGAGGCCGGCGAGGGTGATCCAGGCGTCGGTGGGGCCGGGCAGGCCGTCCACGTCACCCATCTTCAGGTAGTGGTCGGAGCGGAAGAAGGCGTCGAAGCCGAGGTCTTCGGTGGCCTTCGCCACCGTGAGGAGCGTGTCGTAGGTGGCGCCCTGCTGGGGCTCGGTGAAGATGCGGAGATCCATACCTCCATCCTGCCCGAGAAACCCCGTCGACCTCGGCAGTCCCTCCGGCACCGTCCGTCCCGGCCGGGTGAGGTACGAGCGGCGTACGGGTGACGTACCGGGGGTGGCGCACGGGGTGACGTACGGGCGGGACGCCGGGTGCGCCGACGGCGCCCGCTCCCCCGCGGGGTCACCCCTCCCGCAACACCCCTTCCCGCGCCGCCAGTTTGCGCAGCATCTCCAGGATCCGGTCCCTCGACTCGTCCGCCGCGTCGATGGCCTCCATGCACTGCCAGTACGTCCCCTCGTCGGCCGCCGAACTGGCGACGCCGACGAGGGCGATGCCGACCTCGCCGAGCAGCTCGGCCAGGCGGAGGAGGGCCTCGCGGGCGTCGTCCAGCTCGGTGAGCCGGGCGGCGAGCAGGTCGCCGGGGTCGAGGTCCGGGGTGTCCAGCACCCCGCAGCCCCGGCCCGCCAGCTCGGTCAGCCTCAGCGCCTCGCCGCGCAGTTCGGGCGGGCCCGAGACCGCGAGGCGACTGCCGATCGCCTGGGCCAGGGCCTGCGCCTGCCACACCTCGGTCAGGGTCCGTCTGCCGCCGCCACTGCCCGCGAGAGCCCGGCTGCTGGTCAGGATGAGCCGCACCGCGTCCATGGGGTGCCCCCGTCTGTCCCGACGTGCTCCACGCACGTCCACGTCACCGCATTACTACCCAGAGTGAAGGTCGGTGGGACGAAAAGCCAGAGGAAGACCGAAATCTGTGGACAAAAAATCGATGCCGAACGGGAAGACGCTCACGAAGAGTGATAACGGAAGGTGCGATTCCGTCGGTCGGCGGCCTCGGCCGACAGCCCCGCACGACGACCCCGTACGGCGCCCCCCGCACGCCCGCCCCGCAGCCCGCGCCGGGGCGGTCACGGCGCCGGGAACCTCCGCTCGTTGCGGTCGATCTTCGCGTCGAGCGCGGCCAGCGGATCGACGCCGAGCACTTCGCACAGTTGCAGCAGATACGCGAGGACATCGGCGATCTCGTCCGTCACCCGGTGCGCGGCGTCCGGGTCGTCCATCACGCGCGCCGACTCCTCCGGCGTCAGCCACTGGAAGATCTCCAGCAGTTCGGAGGCCTCCACGCTGAGCGCGGAGGCGAGGTTCTTGGGGGTGTGGTAGGGCTGCCAGTTCCGGGCCGCCGCGAACTCGGCCAGCCTGCGCTGCAGCTTCGCCACGTCGAGATGTTCTGTCACGGCTCCAGGTGTACCACCGCCGTTCCGGCGGCCCCCGCCGCACAGAAGGCGTCACCCACCGCCCCGACGCGACGGATGCGGCCGCGCCCCGGCCACCCGGACGGCGAGCAGCCGCGGACGGCGGGGCGGGCGCGGACGGCGGGGCGGGCGCGGACGGCTCACGCTCCCCGGCCCGGCGCCCGCGCGCCGCTCACACCCCCGTCACACTCCCGCGTCCTCCATGAGTCCGCTCACCTCGGTGCCCGGCGGGGTCAGCAGGAACACGTTGCGGTCGACCCGGTGCATGCCGCTGGCGAGGCCGAAGACCACTCCGGTGGAGAAGTCCAGGACCCGCTTGGCCACGTCGGTCTCCGCGCTGCTCAGATCGAGCAGCACCGGAATGCCCGACATCAGGGTCTCGGCGACCTCGCGCGCGTCCGCGAAGACGTTGACCCGCAGGACGACGAAGCGCCGCCGGGTCTCCGTCTCGGCGTCCGGCAGCGCGCGGTGGCTCACCGCCGACGGCCAGGCGTCCCGGCCGCGCAACGGAACGACCTGAGCGAGCCCTTCCCACTGTTCATCGGTGACGTCGTAACGGCTCACCGGCACCCCCGAACTGACTCGCTTTCACTGCCTGCACCAGCCATTCTTACGCCAAGTCACCCGTTCGGCCCAACACCGACACGGGCCGCGGCGGCGACGGAAGCCCCCGGACCGCTTCCCGGCCGCCCCGCGGCGCGGCCTTCGCCTCCGCGAACACCCTCCTCACCGGCCCCGATCCCCCTTCCGTGCCCCGCACTTGACGGGCATCACGCCGGTGCCGCCGCCCTCGCGGAGCCGGCCGCCCCCTCTCCCCCGCCCCGGGACCATCCCGACGACGACCGCCGCGCCGCCCGCTCCCGGCGCCCGTTCGCTTCTGCACCAGCCGCGGAGTCCGCCGCGGTCACCTCGCACCGGACACGTCCACCCGTGACCCCTCGCGCACTCGTGACTCCTCGTGCACACCACCACGTGACGCACCCGGCGCACCCGGCGCATGTGACGCGACACACGCGACACGACGCGACACAGAATTGGATCGATTCCATTTCTTGAACCGTTCGTGTTTATGGGGGTAGGTTGGCGTCATGACCGCACCCGGGATTCCGTCCACGGCGGAGGAGCTGCGCGGTGCCGGCCTGCGGGTGACGGCCGCCCGCGTCGCGCTGCTCGACACCGTGCGCGCAGGCGACCACCTCGGGGTCGAGTCGATCGCCGCGGGCGTCCGCGACCGCGTGGGCCACATATCGCTGCAGGCCGTGTACGAGGCGCTGCACGCGCTGACCGCGGCCGGTCTCCTGCGCCGTCTCGAGCCGCCGGGCAGCCCGCCCGGTTCGAGGGCCGGGTCGGGGACAACCACCACCACCTCGTGTGCCGCTCCTGCGGCGCCATCGCCGACGTCGACTGCGCGGTCGGCCACGCCCCCTGCCTGACCGCCTCCGACCACCACGGCTTCTCCGTCGACGAGGCCGAGGTCATCTACTGGGGCCTGTGCCCCGGCTGCTCCAGCGCCCCGTCGACCACCTGATCCATCTGATCCATCTGATCCACCCGCTCCACCGACGCACCGCTCCACCCGATCCACGCAGTAGCCAAGCACCGTGATCCACGCAGTTCGGAAGGAACCCCCAATGACCGAGAACCACGACGCGATCGTCACGGAACCGAAGGCGGAGGAGGCCGGCGGCTGCCCGGTCGCGCACGGGCGCGCCCAGCACCCGACCCAGGGCGGCGGGAACCGCCAGTGGTGGCCGGAGCGCCTCAACGTCAAGATCCTTGCCAAGAACCCGGCCGTGGCCAACCCGCTCGGTGAGGAGTTCGACTACGCGGAGGCGTTCAGGAACCTCGACCTCGCGGCCGTGAAGCAGGACATCGCCGAGGTGCTGACGACCTCGCAGGACTGGTGGCCTGCCGACTTCGGCAACTACGGCCCGCTGATGGTCCGGATGGCCTGGCACAGCGCCGGCACCTACCGCATCAGCGACGGCCGCGGCGGCGCCGGCGCGGGCCAGCAGCGCTTCGCCCCGCTCAACAGCTGGCCGGACAACGCCAACCTGGACAAGGCCCGCCGGCTGCTGTGGCCGGTGAAGAAGAAGTACGGCCAGAGCCTGTCCTGGGCCGACCTGCTCGTCCTCACCGGCAACGTCGCGCTGGAGCAGATGGGCTTCGAGACCTTCGGCTTCGGCGGCGGCCGCGAGGACGTCTGGGAGCCCGAGGAGGACGTGTACTGGGGTCCCGAGACCACCTGGCTCGACGACCGGCGCTACAGCGGTGACCGCGAGCTGGAGAACCCGCTCGGCGCCGTCCAGATGGGCCTCATCTACGTCAACCCCGAGGGCCCGAACGGCAACCCGGACCCGCTGGCCGCGGCCCGCGACATCCGTGAGACGTTCCGCCGCATGGCCATGAACGACGAGGAGACCGTCGCGCTGATCGCCGGCGGCCACACCTTCGGCAAGACCCACGGCGCGGGCCCCGCCGACCACGTCGGCGACGACCCCGAGGCCGCCTCCCTCGCGGAGCAGGGCCTCGGCTGGAAGAGCACCTACGGCACCGGCAAGGGCGGCGACACCATCACGTCCGGCCTCGAGGTCACCTGGACCGCCACGCCGACGCAGTGGGGCAACGGCTTCTTCAAGAACCTGTTCGAGTTCGAGTACGAGCTGACCGAGTCCCCGGCCGGCGCCAAGCAGTGGGTGGCCAAGGACGCCGAGGCCATCATCCCCGACGCCCACGACGCGTCGAAGAAGCACCTGCCGACCATGCTCACCACCGACCTGGCGCTGCGCGTCGACCCGGTCTACGAGCAGATCTCGCGCCGCTTCCACGAGAACCCCGACCAGTTCGCGGACGCCTTCGCCCGCGCCTGGTACAAGCTGACCCACCGCGACATGGGCCCGAAGTCGCTGTACCTCGGCCCGGAGGTCCCGGAGGAGACCCTGCTGTGGCAGGACCCGCTGCCGGAGCGGACGTACGAGCTGGTCGACGCCGACGACGTCGCCGGCCTGAAGGAGCAGATCCTCGCCTCGGGCCTGACCGTCTCGCAGCTGGTGTCCACCGCCTGGGCGTCGGCCTCGACGTTCCGCGGCAGCGACAAGCGCGGCGGCGCCAACGGCGCGCGCGTCCGCCTGGAGCCGCAGCGCGGCTGGGAGGCCAACGACCCGACCGGCTCGCGCTCGTGCTGCGCACCCTGGAGGGTGTCCAGCAGGCCTTCAACTCCAACCGCACCGACGGCAAGCAGGTCTCGCTGGCCGACCTGATCGTGCTGGGCGGCGCCGCCGCGGTCGAGCGGGCCGCCAAGGAGGGCGGCTTCGAGGTCGAGGTGCCGTTCACGCCGGGCCGGGTGGACGCGACCGAGGAGCACACCGACGCGGAGTCCTTCACCGCGCTGGAGCCGGCCGCCGACGGGTTCCGCAACTACGTCGGCAAGGGCAACCGCCTGCCGGCCGAGTACCTGCTGCTCGACAAGGCCAACCTGCTGACCCTGAGCGCCCCGAGATGACCGTCCTCGTCGGCGGCCTGCGCGTGCTGGGCGCGAACCACCAGGAGTCGCAGCTCGGCGTCCTCACCACCACGCCCGGCGTCCTGACCAACGACTTCTTCGTCAACCTGCTCGACCTGGGCACGACGTGGAAGGCGACCTCCGAGGACCAGAGCACCTTCGAGGGCCGCGACGCCGCCACCGGCGAGGTCAAGTGGGCCGGCACCCGCGCCGACCTCGTCTTCGGCTCGAACTCCGAGCTGCGCGCGCTGGCGGAGGTCTACGCGAGCGACGACGCGAAGGAGAAGTTCGTCAAGGACTTCGTCGACGCCTGGGTCAAGGTTTGCGACCTGGACCGCTTCGACCTGGTCTGACCTTCTCGCGCACCGGCCGGGCCGCTCCCCTCGGGGGCGGCCCGGCCGTCCGCGTCCCCTCGGGCACCGGATCCACCGGCACGCCGTCCGGCAGTGCCCCGCCCGCCCGCGCGAGGGGGACCCGGGGTGGGACCGGGTGGGACCCGGGGGACCGGGTGGTCGCGGCGTCGCCCGCCACGCCCCGTCACAGGGCGACGACGGCCCGTACCACCGTGCCGTGGGGGGACTGCCGCACGGAGGTGTCCAGGGAGTACGCGTCGACCAGGGCGAGCCCGCGGCCGAAACCGGCATCCATGTCGGCCGCCTCGCGGCGTCGGGAGGGACGCTCCCGCCACTGACCGTGGTCGCGCACCACCACGGTCAGTTCGCCGTCGCCGGCCACGAACATCACCTCGATGTCGGCGCTGCCGCTGTGCAGGACCACGTTGGTCGCCAGCTCGGTGACGATCACGGCGAGCGCCTCCTCCGCCGCCTCGGACAGCCCGCGGCTGTGCGCCAGCGCCTTCGCCAGCCGGCGCAGGCGGGGCACGGCGGGCGCGGACGCCGCGAGGGCCGCCATCGCCAGGACGTGCCCGGTGTCGGGGGCACCGTCTCGCGGAGGCACACGAACTCCGGCGGCCTCCCCACGGCGGGGAGCACCCCGCCGGGGCTCGGATAGGTCACGTTGCTCACGCCGGACTCCTGCCTGGCAGTCGACCGCGTCGGTGGCGGGCCCTGCCGGTACCACTGACCACGGGCCTTACGCACTCCACCGTGCCCGCCCTCCGGAACCCGCGGCAATCAGGGCAGACTGAGTACGGATACGCAAACAACAAGGCGCTGTGTGTGAAGACGGGGTGACGAACCATGCCGGACACCGCCGCACCGGCGGGCGGGGCCGAGGCCGCGCTGCTGAGACGGATCACGGCGGCCCTCGCGCCGGAAGGACCCGGCCGGCCCCTCCTGCTGCTGGTCGAGGGCGCCGCGGGAACCGGCAAGAGCCGTCTGCTGCGCCGGCTCGCGGCGGGCCGGACCGGGACCGTGCTGCGGACGGTCCCCGACGGGCCGCTGCCCGGCCACGGCCCCGTGCTGCTCCTCGTCGAGGACGTGCACCGGGCGGCGCCCGCCGACACCGCGCGGCTGGTGTCCCTGCTCGCCGACCCGCCCGCGCGTCTCGCCTGCGTGCTGAGCTGCCGCCCCGAGGAGCTCGCCGAACCGGGGCTGGTCCTGGGGCCGGGCACCGAGTTCCCCGCCTCCCTCACCGTGGTCCGGCACGTCCTCGGACCGCTCGACGTCGCCGCCGTCCGCCGCATGGCCGACCACGCCCTGGGGGCGGACCGCGTCACGGCCGGCCTGGCCGAGACCCTGCACCGCGCCTCCGGCGGTGTCGCGCAGGTCGTCGCCGACCTGCTCGACCAGCTGGCCGCCGACTCCCCCGCCGGCCCTCCCGCCGGCGGCCGGCCGCTCTGCGTCGACGCCGACCGGCTGGCCGCGCCGCCCCGGCTGAACACGCTGGTGCTGCGGCGCACCGCCGCCGTGCCCGCGGAGCACCGGCAGATCGTGTTCGCCGCCGCCGTCCTCGACGAGCCCGCCACCTCCCGCGACCTCGCCGTCGTGGCGGGTCTCGCCGGCCGGGCCGGCCACGACGCCCTGGTCGCCGCCCTGCGGGCCGCCGCCCTCCAGGAGTGCGGCGACGGCCGGTACGGCTTCGCCTCACCGCTCGCCGCCGCCGCCGTCCGCGGCGCGGCGGACGGCCCCGACCGGGAGGCGCTGCACCGGCGGGCCGCACGCCTGCTCGCCGGGCGCCAGCCCGTCCCCTGGGAGCGCGTGGCCGGTCACCGCCGGGCCTGCGGCGACGAGCGGGGCCGGCTGCTCGCCGTCGAACGCGCCGCCCAGCAGTACGAGGACGCCGGCGAGCAACCGCGCGCCGTGAGCCTCCTGGAGTCGGCGCTGGAGACCGGCACGATTCCCGAGCAGGTCCGCTCCCGGCTCGCCATGCTGCTGGCCCGCTGTGCCGTGGTGGGCCTGCGCTCCGACCAGACACTGAAGGTGCTGCGGCACATCGTGGCCGACCCCGGCCTGCCTCCCGCCGTGCGCGGTGAGATCCGTCTGGACCTCGGGCTCCTGCAGTGCAACCAGATGGGCCAGGTCATGGAGGGACGGGACGAACTCGCCCGCGCGGTGGACGAGCTGGCGGGCCGGCCGACGCCGCTGGCCCGGGCGATGTCGGCGCTCGCGATGCCGTACGGGCCGGACGCGTCCTTCGCCGAGAACGTCGTCTGGATCGAGCGTGCCGTGGCCGTCGCGGAGGAGTCGGGGGACCCGGTGGTCCAGGCCGCCGTCGCCGCGAACCGGGTGAGCGTGCTGCTCAACGGCGGTGACCCGGCCGCCTGGCAGCTCGTCGACCGCCTGCCCCGCGACAGCGACATCGTCGGCAGCCGGCAGCAGACCTCCCGCGGGCTGTGCAACGCGGCGGACGCGGCGGTGTGGCTCGGCCACTACGAGAAGTCGCGGGCCCTGCTCTCCGAAGGGGTGGAGCTGGCGGCGCGCAGCGGCGCCGTCTACGCCGAGCAGACCGGCCGCGGCTGCGCGCTCGTCCTCGACTGGGCGACCGGGAACTGGTCCGGGCTCGCCGACCGGTGCCGCGCCTTCGTCGACGAGGCCGGTGACATGCCCTACCTCGCCTCCGACGCCCGGATGGTCCTCGGCCTGCTCGCCCTGTCCCGCGGCGAGTGGGCCGGTGCGGTCACCCACCTGACCGGGCCCGGAGCGGCCGACCTCGACACCGGCCCGGTACCGATCTCGGCGACCGTGTCCGGCGCCCTGATCAGGATGGCGCTGGTCCACGAGGACGTCGCCGGCGCGGCCGCGGAGGCGGACGCGGCGTGGCGGCGGCTGCGGGCCAAGGGGCTGTGGGCCTGGGCCGCCGAACTCGCCCCCTGGGCGGTGGAGGCGACCCTGCGGGCCGGGGACGCCCCCGTCGCGAGCGCGATGACCGACGAGTTCGCCGCCGGGCTGGAGGACCGCGACGCGCCGTCGGCCGAGGCGGCACTCGCCTGGACCCGCGGCGTGCTGGCCGAACACACGGGCGAGACGGCCGAGGCCGCCGCGGCTTACGGCCGGAGCGCCGCCGCGTACCGGGCGCTGTCCCGCCCGTACCACGAGGCGCTCACCTCGGCGGCGGCCGCCCGCTGCGCCCTCGGCCTCCGGGAGGACGACGGCCCCGCCGTCGCCGCGCTCAGCGACCGCGCCACGGTCTTCGACTCGCTCGGCGCCACCTGGGACGCCGCCCGCACCCGCGCCGACCTGCGCCTTCACCAGCCCGCCGGGGAACGGCGGGCGCCCGGCCGCCCCGGCTACGGCGACGTGCTCTCGCCGCGGGAGACGGAGGTCGCCGAACTCGCCGCCGCGGGCATGTCCAACCGGGAGATAGCCACCACCCTGCACCTGTCCCGCGCACCGTCGAGCAGCACGTCGCCCGGGCCCTGCAGAAGATCGGCGTGCACTCCCGGCAGCAGCTCGCGCACGCCCTCGGGGCGGCGGATTGATTACGTATCCGTGAACGCGTGCCCCGGATGGCGTGGCGGGCCGTGGGCGCACGATGCTCTTCCGGGCGGCGCCGCTCCCCACCCCCACAGCGGCGCCGCAACGGGGAGGCCGCCACCGCGTGCCACGGCGGCCCCGACCGGGCTCGCGGCCCGGCCGTCCGAACCCGACAGCGGACGGCCGGGCCGCGCGCCGACCGGCGGGTCCGCGCACGCGGACCCGCCGCTCCCCGCGGGTCTCCGTCCGTGCCCGCGCCCCGCGGGACGGAGGCGCTCCCGCTCGTCGCCGGGGGCCTGCCGGACGCGGAGATCTTCGACAGGACCGTCAGGACCGTGCCCACCCGCGAGACGGCCGAGGCGTGCGTCTCCCCCTGAACCCGGACCGGCCGTGCCCGGCATCAGCGGAACGCCCGTTCAGGAGCTGCCGGAACGGATCACGGGGCGGTCGGGTCCTCCCGTTCGGATCCGGCCCGGGTTCACGGGCCCCGACGCCGATCCCCGTCCGGCCCGGGCCGGACGGGCGGACGGGCGGACGGAAGACTCCGTCGCCGACAGCCGCCGGCCCCGTGCGGTGACCGACGGCCGGCACAGTGACCGACGGCCGGCACGATGACGCCGTGCACGGGGAGGCGCCGTACACGAGGGTGCCAGGCCGGCTGAAAGGCGCTCCGGTGCGCGAACCGGATTCCGCGGACGTCCGGAAGGGCCTTCGCGCGGACATCGTGACGCCGGCCCGCGCCGGCTGCCGCACAACGGGGCGACGGAGCGACGGGGCGACGGGGCGACGGGGCCGGACGTACCGACCGAGGGGACGTCCGGCCCGGAGGCGACGGTGCCGACGGCGTGCCTTCCGCGCGGGCGGAACGCGAAGGCAACCCGACTACGCAATCGGACACTTGACACTTCATCAGAGAGAACGGGCCGGCTCCCACCCACCGCTCCTCGCCGTGGACGGCCGAACGGCACGTCGCACGGCTCCGGCGCGAAACGGCCACCGCATCCGGACGGCGACCGGCGGAACCGGTCGGCACGCGCCCGCCGTCGGCACCCCCAAAAAACGTCGCGTACCGCGTCCGACCGGGCCAACTGCGCTGCGGGGGCGGGTTAATCAGGTATCCGTAGCGGAGCCCACCCCTATAGGCGCACCCGCGTTTCCGGCCATAGGTTCCCTGCCAACCGGTCGACCGGACACGTAACCGCGGCGGAGAGCTGTGGGCACGTCCGGCCGGCCGGTGACATCGCGGCCGAAAGGAGCCGTGTGCGGCGCCGCCGGCCCACCCGGCCGACGGCGGCGCACCGTGCGCCCGGCATCCGGAGACGAGTACGCCCCACCCCTCGGCGCTCGCACCGGGGCTCCCCGGCCCGCCGTGTCGCACACGGCCGCCCCCACAGTCCGATCACGTCCTGCACGCGGCCGCAGGAAGCCCGACTTGTCATGGACCTAACCATTTAGGGGTTCGGTCCCGCCGCCGGGTCACACCTTCGAAAGGCACTGCCTTGAACGGTTCCAAGCGCATGCGCATATCGCTCCTCACGGCGACCGCCACCGCGCTCCTCTGTGCCGGTACCACCGTCTCGGTGGCCGCGCCCCCCGCCGCGCCCGCCGCACCCGCCGCACCCGCGGCCCCGGCCGGCGAGGCCCCCGTCGAACGCCTGATCGTCGGCTACAAGTCGATGGCCGCCGAGGCCGGTTCGGACGCCGCAGCGGCCAAGGACGTCGCGGCCAAGGGCAAGAAGGCCGGTGAGTCCCTCGACTTCGACCGCCGACTCGGCACCGGAGCCGCCCTGGTGGACCTCGGCGACGAACTGGGCAAGAAGGACGCCCAGGAGGTCGTGGCCGCCTTCCGGGCCGACCCGGACGTCGCCTACGCCGTCCCGGACCGCCGGATGTACGCCGCGGCCGTGACCCCGAACGACACCGAGTACACCCGCCAGTGGGACCTCTTCGAGGCGACCGCCGGCATGAGGGTGCCGGGCGCCTGGGACAAGTCCACGGGCCAGGGCGTCAAGGTCGCCGTCATCGACACCGGTTACGTCGCCCACTCCGACCTCTCCTCCAAGGTGATCGCCGGATACGACTTCATCTCCGACCCGTTCATGGCCAACGACGGCGGAGGACGCGACAGCAACGCCGCCGACCCGGGCGACTGGATGCTGCAGGGCGAGTGCGGCAACAACTACCCCGACCGGGACTACGACAGCTCCTGGCACGGCACCCACGTGGCCGGCACCATCGGCGCCGCCACGAACAACAGCAAGGGCATCGCCGGAATCGCGTACAACGCGACCGTCCAGCCCGTCCGCGTGCTCGGCAAGTGCGGCGGCACGACCGCCGACATCATGGACGGCATCACCTGGGCCTCCGGCGGCTACGTCGCGGGCGTGCCGACCAACCCGAACCCCGCCGACGTCATCAACATGAGCCTCGGCGGCGACGGCGCCTGCGACGCGGGCACCCAGAGCGCCATCAACGCCGCCGTGAACCGCGGCACCACCATCGTCGTCGCGGCCGGCAACAGCAACGCCAACGCGGCCGGCTTCAACCCGGCCAACTGCAACAACGTCATCACCGTCGCCGCCTCCGACCGTGAGGGCAACCGCGCCTCCTACTCCAACTACGGCAGCATCGTCGACATCACCGCCCCCGGCGGGGAGACCGCGGTCAGCTCCGCCAACGGCATCTGGTCCACGCTGAACAGCGGCTCCCGCGGCCCCGGCAGTGAGAACTACGAGCCCTACCAGGGCACCAGCATGGCCGCCCCGCACATCGCCGGTCTCGCCGCGCTGATGTACCAGGCGAACCCGTCCGTGACCCCGGCCCAGGTCGAGAGCGCGATCAAGAGCAACGCCCGTACGCTGCCGGGTTACTGCTCCGGCGGCTGCGGAGCCGGCCTCGCCGACGCGGCGGCCACCCTCGGCGCGGGCACCACGCCGACGCCCACCGGCAAGGTGTTCACCAACTCCGCCAACGTGAGCGTCCTGGACAACGCCACGGTCACGTCGTCCCTTTCGGTGAGCGGCATCGGCGGCTACGGCCCCACCGCCCTGAAGATCGACGTCGACATCAAGCACACCTACCGCGGTGACCTCAAGGTCGAGGTCGTCGCCCCGAACGGCGCCTCCGCCCTGCTGAAGGACTTCAACACCGGCGACAGCGCGGACAACGTCATCACCACGTACACGGTCGACGCCTCCGGCGTCCTCGCGGACGGCACCTGGAAGCTGCGCGTCACCGACAACTACAGCGGTGACACCGGCTACATCGACTCCTGGAGCCTGACCTTCTGACGGGTCCGGTTCCCCGGCCCGGGTGGATTCCAGGGGCCCGCCGATGCCGAGAGGGCATCGGCGGGCCCTCGCGCCGTTCGCGGCCCGGCACGGCGGCCCGGTACCGCTTCCGCATCCTTCACGAGAACCTTCACGAGAACCGACTCCGCCGTACCGGGCGTCCTGTTCTACGGTGCCATCAGTCGCCCACGGCCAGGGAGGAACCGTGCAGCAGCCCGGGACGGCGCTCGCCGAGCGGATCGCCGAGCGGAGAAGTGGCGGGGACGACCCCCGTGCCCTGGTCGGGGAGATGCGGCGCTCGGTGCTCCTGGTGCCGCTGGTCGACGGGGGTCTGTGGTCGGTGCGTTCGGGCGGGGTGCGGTGGATCTGCGGGTTCACCGACGAGACGGCACTGGCCCGGTTCGCCCTGCGGCACGGGCCCGGTGACCGGCCGATGGAGTACGCGGCGCTGCTGGGCGCGCGCATCGTCGACGAGATCGTGCCCACGCTGGACGAGCCCGCCGGCCTCGCGGTCGACATCGCCACCGAGGACGGGTCGATGTTCTTCCCGCCGGTCGTCGGCATCGTCCCGGACGCGGTCGCCGTCGACGCCGGTACGGCGGGACGTCCGACGGGACCTGAGACGGAACGGGGGCCGCGGTCATGAGCGGTGACGGTACGGACATCAACCTCGACAAGGCGTCCGTCGCCAAGTTCACGCAGGGCGTGGGCGCGACGATCGACCAGCTCGGCGACCTCGGCGGCGCCACCGGCTCGATCATGGGCAAGGGCTTCTCGGAGCTGGCGATGACCGGGATGGAGGCCGGGCACCACGGTCTCTCGGTCGACTTCGAGGACTTCTGCGAGCGCTGGGAGTGGGGCGTGCGCGCGCTGGTGCAGGACGCGAGCGAGCTCGCGAACCGCCTCGGCCTGGCGGCGGGCACCCTGTGGGAGCACGACCAGTACGTCGCGGGCACCCTCAAGGTGGGCGCCAACTCCCTGTTCGGCGGGAACCCGCACGCGAGCGAGGAGGAGATCGCCCGGCAGGACTGGGGCGACATCTTCACGCCGGACTACCTGGACCCCGACTGGAGTGCCGAGTCGTTCGACAAGGCCGGCGAGGAGATGGGGCAGACCTGGAAGGACACCGGCCGCACCGTCCTCACCGAGGGCCGGGGCGGGCAGCAGTCGGAGATCCTCAACGACGCGTTCGGCATCTCCGACGACCAGTGGGACCAGGCGCTGGACGACACCTTCGGCCCGTCGCCGGAGGAACGCGCCCGGCAGGAACAGCAGCAGGGTGAGCCCGGGGGGAACTGACCATGGGTATCGGCGACTTCATCAGTGACATCACGCCCGACTCCGTCGAGGACGTGGTCGAGGACGGCGTCGAGTGGGTCGGCAACCGGGTCGAGGACGCGGGCAACTGGACCGCCGACCGGCTGGACGACGCCGGCTGGGAGTCCGGCGCGGACTGGGTGCGCGAGCAGTCCCGTTCGGTGGCGAACCGGCTGGGCGCCGAGGTCGACGAGATGGACCTCGGGCAGACCGAGGACAAGACCAAGCTGGTCTACGGCAGCCCCGGCAAGATCACCGCCACCGCCGAGAAGCTCCGTGCCTTCCAGACGGCCTTCGACAACACCGGCGACGGCCTCAAGGGCATGGACCCGGCCCGGCTCAAGGGTGAGACGGCCGACGCGCTGCGCACCGCGGTGAGCACCCAGCCGCCCAAGTGGTACGACGCCGCCGACGCCTGCGCGAAGGCGGTCGGCGCGCTGGACGCGTTCGCCGACACCGTCACCTGGGCGCAGGGGCAGGCGCAGACGGCGATCGACAAGTGGAAGGAGGGCGTCAAGGCCTCCGAGGACGCCGCCGACGCCCACCGCAAGAAGATCGACGACTACAACGGCGCCGTCGACCGCCTCAACGCGCAGCCCGCGGACAAGCGCGACCCGTCCTCGCTGCCGCCCAAGCCCGCCTCGACGTTCGACGACCCCGGCAAGAAGCTGATGAAGGAGGCCCAGGACATCCTCGCCGAGGCCCGCACGCAGCGGAACTCGGCGGCGGAGACCGCCCGCGCGGCGGTGCGCGCCGCCCGCGACATGGCCCCGAAGAAGCCGTCGTACGCCGAGCAGCTGGGCGACGGGGTCCAGGAACTGCAGATCATGGGCGACCACGTCGGCGGCGGCATCATCAAGGGCACCGCCGGGCTGCTCAACTTCGTGCGCAGCGTCAACCCGACGGACCCGTACAACATCACGCACCCGGCCGAGTACGCCACGTCGCTGAACAGTCTGGCCGCGGGTCTGGTGGTCGCCGTCAACGACCCCGTCGGCACCGGCAAGCAGATGATCGGCGACTTCATGAAGGACCCGGCCGAGGGCTTCGGCCGGCTCATCCCTGACCTGGCGCTGACCGCGGCGACCGGTGGCGGCGGCGCCGCGGTGAAGGGCATCCGCGTCGCCGAGGAGGCCGCCGACGCCGCGCGGCTGCGCAGGCTGGTCGACGACGCCCCGGACGGCACGCACAACCGCCCCGACGGCGAGCGCACCACCGACGGCACCGACCCCGTCGACCTCGCCTCGGGCCGGATGTTCCTGCCCCAGACCGATCTGGAGATCCCCGGCGTCCTGCCGCTGGCGTTCACCCGCCGCACCGAGTCCGGCTGCGCGGCCGGCCGCTTCCTGGGCCCGCGTGGACGTCCACCGTCGACGAGCGCCTCCAGGTCGACGCCGTCGGCGTCCTGCACGTCACCGCCGACGGACTGCTGGTCCCGTACCCGCACCCGGTCCCCGGCGTGCCCACCTCGCCGGAATCGGGCCGGGCCCGCACGGTGCTGGCCCGCGAGACCGACGGCGACTACACCCTCACCGACCCCGACAGCGGCCTGGTCCGCCGCTTCACCGCCCCGCCCGGCACCGGACCGGGCGACGACGGCACCGCCTGGCTGTCCACCCTCACCGAACGCAACGGCCACACGGTCACCGTCGACCGCGCCGAGGACGGCCTGCCGCTGGCCCTGGTCCACTCGGCGGGCCACCGGGTGCGGCTGACCACCGCCGACGGCCTGGTCACCGCCCTGTCCCTGGCCGGCGCGGGCGCGGACGGCACGGACCTGCCCCTGATGTCGTACGGCTACCGGGACGGCGACCTGACCACCGTCACCAAACCCTCCGGCGCCACCACCACCTTCCTCTACGACGACCGCCGCCGCGTCATCGCCTGGATCGACTCAGGCGGCAGCCGCTACGACTACCTCTACGACGACCACGACCGCGTCGTCGCCGAAGGCGGCGAGGCCGGCCACGTCCAGATCACCCTCACCTACACCGGACCCGACCCCGAGACCGGCCACCGCACCACCACCCTCACCACGGCCGACGGCCACGCGACCCGCCACCTCGTCGACCGGCACTCCCGGGTGATCGCCACCACCGACCCCCTCGGCCACACCACCCGCTTCCGCTACGACGCCCGCGGGAACGTCCTGAGCCGCACGGACCCGCTGGGCCTCACCACCGTCTTCGCCTACGACGACGCCGGCCGGGTCGTCTCCGCCACCCGCCCCGACGGAAGCGAACTGCGCACCGTGCGAGGCCCGTTCGGCCTGCCGGTGGAGGTCGTCGGGCCGGACGGCACCCGCATGGTCCACGCGTACGACGAACGCGGCAACCGCACGGCGGTCACCGACCAGGCCGGCTCCACCACCCGCTGCACCTACGATGCCGCCGGCCGGCTCACCTCCGTCACCGACGCCCTCGGAGCGACGACCCGTGTGGTGTGCGACGCGGCCGGGCTGCCCGTGGAGGTGACCGGTCCCGGCGGCGCCGTCACCCGCACGGAGCGGGACGGCCTCGGCAGGCCGGTCCGGGTCACCGACCCGACGGGCGGCGTCACCCTGCTGGAGTGGCACGCGGACGGGCAGCTCGCCCGACGCACCGGTCCCGACGGCGCCACGGAGTCGTGGACCTACGACGGCGAGGGCAACTGCCTCACCCACATCGACGCGTCCGGCGGCGTCTCCCGGTTCGAGTACACCCACTTCGACCTGCCGGTCGCCCGCACGCGGCCCGACGGCGCCCGGTACGAGTTCGAGCACGACGCCGGCCTGCGCCTCACCCGCGTGACCGATCCGCAGGGTCTGACCTGGACCTACACCTACGACGCCGCCGGTAACGTCATCTCCGAGACCGACTTCGACGGCCGCACCCTGACCTACCGGACGGACGCCGCGGGCCGGCTCGCCGCCCGCGTCGACGCGCTCGGCGGAACCGTCTCGTTCGAGCGCGACCCACTCGGCCAGGTCGTCCGCAAGGACGTCGACGGCCGCGTGACGCACTACGCGTACGACCGGGCGGGCCGCCTCGTGGAGGCGACGGGGCCGGACGGTGAACTGCGCTACCAGTACGACCGCCGCGGGCTCACCAAGACGGAACTCGTCGACGGCCGCGCGGTCCTGTACGCGTACGACGCCCAGGGCCGACGTACCCGCCGCACCACACCCACCGGCCACGTCACCACCTACTCCTACGGCACCGACGGACTGCCGCAGCGCCTGACCAGCGGCGGCCACCGGATCGACTTCACCCACGACACCGCAGGCCGGGAGCTCGCCCGCGTCTTCGGCGACGCGATCACCATGGCCTCCGCCTGGGACGAGGCCGGACGGCTCGCCTCGCAGCACATCACCGCCGGCGGACGCGACGTCAACAGCCGCGCCTACTCCTACCGCGCCGACGGCCGCCTGACCTCCGTCACGGACCGGCTGTCGGGCTCGCGCACCTTCGACCTCGACCGGGTGGGCCGCGTCACCGCCGTCCACGCGCGCGGCTGGACGGAACGGTACGCCTACGACGACGCCGGCAACCAGACCTCCGCGTCCTGGCCCTCCGGCCACCCCGGCCGCGAGGCCACCGGACCGCGCGCCTACACCGGCACCACCCTCACCCGTGCCGGGGACGTCCGCTTCGAGTACGACGCCCTCGGCCGGGTCGTCCTGCGGCAGAAGACCCGCCTCTCCCGCAAGCCGGACACCTGGCGCTATACGTGGGACACGGAGAACCGCCTCACCTCCGTCACCACCCCCGACGGGACGCGGTGGAGGTATCGCTACGACCCGCTCGGCCGCCGCACCGCGAAACAGCGTCTGGCGGCCGACGGCGAGAGCGTGGTCGAGGAGGTCCGGTTCACCTGGGACGGCCTCACCCTGTGCGAGCAGACCGGCCACCAGCCGGACGCCCCGCACACGGTCGCCCTCACCTGGGACCACCGCGACGTCGTCCCCCTGGCCCAGACCGAGCGCCTCCTGACGGCCGACGACCGCCAGGAGGAGATCGACCGGCGGTTCTTCGCCATCGCCACCGACCTGGTGGGCACGCCGACCGAACTCGTCGACGAGACGGGCGAGATCGCCTGGCGCACCCGCAGCACGCTCTGGGGCACCACGGCCTGGTCCCGCGACAGCAGCGCCTACACCCCGCTGCGTTTCCCCGGCCAGTACTACGACCCCGAGACCGGCCTCCACTACAACCTGTTCCGTCACTACGACCCCGAGACCGGCCGCTACACCTCCCCGGACCCGCTGGGCCTGGCCCCCGCCCGAACCCCGTCGCGTACGTGGAGAACCCGCTCGCCTGGACGGACCCGCTGGGGCTCGCCCCATGCCCTCGCGGCGCGTGGGCGGACAAGGCTGATTTCTCCAGCCAGAAGGTGATGAGCAAGAAGTTCCACGCCCACGCAGATGACTTCCTCGACAACCCCGGCAACCTGAACAAGGCGAACCTGCAACGCTTCGAAGAGGCCATGCGTGAGCACATGACAGCAGACGGAACGAAAATCTACCGGTTCGATTACAGAAATCAAGGTCCCGCAGTCGGATTCATCGATCCCGCATCCCAGAAAATGGTCATGCTGCATGCAGATGGTAGATTCTGGTCTGCCTGGAAATTGGGTGACAAACAGTTCCAGGGAATCATCGACAAGGGGTTTCTGTGGTGACCGAAGCACAATACGAAGAGTCATCGGACCTGGGGAACGTGCTCGATGCGGACGGCGCGTTCACTACGTCCTGGCTGCGGGAGAAGTCCGTGGTCCCGGTGCCCGTAGGCGCTCAGGTCGACCCGGCGTTGGCCCGCCGCATCACAGCCGGTACCCGTGCTGTCGGGGCCTCGCATCTTCTCACGACGAACCTCGCCGAGACCCCCCGGGTGACATCCCGGCTACCCGTCGACGCGGACTGGACGGGCCTCCGTCCGCCCTGCCTGCTGCGCACCCCTGACGCGCAGGGAGCCGTCCTGTTTCCGGAAAACGGCTACGCGCTGATCGCAGGAACCGCCGCTTTCATGAGCTCGGCCGTCGGCGAAGGCACTGACACCGCACGTGCACGCTTCGGCCGTTATGCGCACAACCTCCAGGACCGCCACCCCTCACTGCTGTCCGTGGCAGCCGCCCACCCACCGGGCCACAAGGCCTGGTCATGCGCCGACGAGGTCGACCGGGCCAGTGCGGCGGCCCAGCAACTGGCGTTGCTGGACGCATTCACCGAGGAGAACTGTGGCGCACCGGAGTTCGCGCGCGGCTGGTGGGAGGCCCGGCGTGCTTCCCAGGCGAACGGGGAAAGGATCCAGGGGGCCCTCGGCGATCTCTTCGACGAGGTGTTCATGATCCTCGAGGACTACTCGGTCGACCCCGGCCTCGCCGAACCCGGCGACCTCGACGACGCCGGACTCCAGACAGCCGTAACCGCGGCCTGGGGGACGTTCCGTCGCCGGGAAGCCGACCGGACCGGACAGTGAAAGCTTCCCGGCCCGAGTACACGTCGGTACTGGTCGGACAAACCGGCCATGACGGTGCGATCGACCTTCACCGATGACCGGCCCGATTTCCGCTTCCGTCCCCATGACGACAGGTGTTCCGAATTGACGTCCCCCGAATTCGCGGAGCCGACTACGCGACTGGCCTTCGGCTGCGACTGGCCTGCCACGGTGACGGACGATCCGCTGTCTCGCGTTCCCCGCTTCACGGGCGATTCCGTGAACGTCGCGCCGTACGCGGACGCGGCGGAGCGTGTGCGGTTCCTCGCGGACACCTTCGGCAGCCAGGACTGGCTGTGGGACACGCCTGACGTCCTGCGGTTCGACCCGGACAGCCGGAAGCTGGTCGGGGCCGAGCTCCAGCTGCCGTACGTGTCCGCGGCCGCCGAAACCTCCACCCGCCTCCCCGTCCTGCCCGCGGTACGGCCGGGCGGGCTCCGTGCGGACGAGGTCCGGGACTTCCGGCACGAGACGTGCACGGTGCTGTGCCGCTCTCCCGGGGACGCCGTACTGGTCTCCCTGCGCGATCTCGACGTGCTGGAAGAACCGGTGGACGCCTGCATCGGCATCGCCCCCGACGTGGTGCTCCTCGTCCAGCGCGGCGCCGTCGTCGGCTGGAGCCTCAGCGACCCCGCGCGCCACCTCACCCTGGCGTACGCCGACCCGGACCCCGCGCCGCCGTCGCCGGCCACCCGTCGGTTGCTCGCCGAGTGCCTGGACCTGGTCACACAGCCGGTCGTCGACGACCTGCTGGACGGCGAGCCGAACGCCCTGGCCCGGCTCCGGGCCGCCGACGAGTCCCTGCGGGACCAGCACGAGGACCGCCACCGTGCCGCGGCCCTGCGATCACTCATCGCCGCTATGGTCCAGGACTACGGGAGTTGAGGGCCCGGGCCCATGAAATCGCCGGAGTACCCGGCATCCGGGTCACTGGTCACTGTGCGGGGAAAGAAGGAGCCGGACGTGGGCCGCTGCCGTCTCCGAAGGGAGCAACGCCGCCCTGGAAGCCGAGTTGCACGCCCTCGTCGAGCTCGCCTCCACCGGCCACGTCGGCCTCGGCACGCTTTCCCCACTGCGTGAGATCCCCCTCGCCGGTCTTCCTCCTCAGTTGCGGGGCTACGTCGATGATCTGCTGGAGGAGTGATCGTTGGTGGAGCCGCGAGGACCGGCACCGTGCCGACGCCCTGCTCGAACTGATCGCCATCTACGCCGAGGACCACGGGAACCGATGACGACCGACCGGGAAGCCGCCGTACGGCTGCTCGAGCGCTGTGGGCTCGAGGTGACGGGAGGGGTGGCGCAAGGCGGCCCACCCGTGGATGCCGCCCTCCACGCGGTCAACGGATTCGAGGTCGGGCCGGTCGCCACGGTCCCCGCCGGCACCCCGCACGCCGCCGGCGAACTGGACGCGGCGTGGCATCACCACGCGGCGCAAGCCTCACTGCGCACGGAGGACGGCGAGTTCCTCGTCCTGCCGCCCATGCCGGGCGGGAGCTGGGTCGGCTGGATCCGCGTCAAGGACCGGGGCGGCGAGAACCTCCCGTCCCGCGTCTCCGAAGTGACGGGCTCACCCGAATTCATGGCCGCGTCGGTCGAGGGCCGCCGGCTGTGCGCCGTCTCGGTCGAGGAGATCGACTACTGGGTGGTGGTGCACGAGTTCCCCGTCCGTCAGGAGGGACGAGACATGCCCGGGCCGGCCGCCGCGGCCAGGAACCTCGGCCGGGCGATCGACGGCGCCGACAGCCGGCAGGTCAACGAGGCGGCTCGTGAGTTCGTCGAGAAGCTCACCTTCGCGACGGCCGACGAGATCCTCGCCATGCTCCGTGACGTCCTCGCCGAGGACTGGACGGCCCTGCCGCCCTGGGCCCGGAACCTCGCCTACCGCCTGGCCTGCCTGCAACGCCCCGACGACCCTCGGCTGCTCCGGGAAGCAGCAGCGGACCTGCTGTGCTTCGGACCCGACTGGGACACCTTCGCCCAGGACCTCGAGAGGCGCGCGACGGAACTCGAATAGTCCGGTCGCACCGGGCTCAACCGGGATCGCGGCTCCCGTCCGGCGCGGCCGCCCGTACGAACGCGGCGATGCTCCGCAGGCTCGGGGCGTAACCGCCGGAGGTGTCCACCGTCAGGGTGGGGACGTCGAGGGAGATCGGCACGAAGGACTCCAGCGAGTGCTCGCCGGCCGCGATCCTGTCGAGCAGGTCGCGGTCGCCGTGTGCGGCCCGGTGGGCGTCCTCCTCGACCCGTCGGACGATGCGCCCGTGCGCGATCCCGGCAGGCGTGACGCAGCGGACGACGCGGATCCGGGCGAGGTCCGTGAGGGGTTCCAGGTGCGGCCGCCACAGCCGGTCCTGGTAGGCGGCCTCGGCCACGGTCGTCACCCCGGCCCGGAGCATCACCTCCAGCACACCGAAGAACGCCTCCAGCGCGGGGCGGTTCAGCGGGTCGTCGCCGCCGCCCCGGTAGCCGGGGGTGGACATGACCAGGCCCTGCTTGATCTCGTCCCGGACGATCGCGGGGCAGCCCAGCTCCCGTGCGAGGGCGTGGGCCAGCGTGGTCTTCCCCGTGCCGGGGCCCCCGCTCACCACGGCCAGCGTGGGTGGGCTCACGACGGGTTCACCCGCTCAGCCGCCCGTCCTTGACGGCCGAGACGAAGGAGGCCCAGCCTGCGGCCGGGAACACCAGCACCGGGCCGTGCGGGACCTTGCTGTCCCGTATCGGGACGGCGGCGGTGGCGAAGTCGGGGGAGAGCTCGAGGCATGCGCCGCCGTCCGAGTTGCTGTAGGAACTCTTGCGCCACGTCACGTTGCCAAGGTCGATGGATCGCACGGTACTTCCTCCAACAGACGCCGGATGAACTTCAGCGACTCGGCCCGGGTCAGTGCCAGGTCACGGACTGCATCGTAAGCGGCTTGCAGCTTCTCGACCGCCGCCTCGTCCTCGATCAGGTCACCCCGGTGCGCGTTCTCCGTGTAGGCCACCGTGCGCTGCTGCGGCAGGCGCAGGAACCACACGTCGGTGCTGTCGAGTCCGTAGGGGCCGGCGCTGAAGGGCAGCACCTGAACGGCGATGTTGCGGCGCTCCGCCACCTCCGCGAGGTGCTCCAACTGCCCCCGCCACTCGGAGGTGTCCAGCAACGCCGTCCGCAGAACCGCCTCGGAGAGGATCGTCCGGAACCGGGGCGCGTCCTCCCCCTCCAGCACCTCCCGCCGCCCCATCCTCGCCTCGACCTGCTGCTCGAGCTCCTTGCCCTTGAGACCGCCCGCCGCCAGGACCTCCCGCGCGTACCCCGGTGTCTGGAGCAGGCCCGGCAGCACGCTCACCGCGAAGTGCCACAGGCTCACCGCCTTCGCCTCCAGCGCCATGTAGCGCCGGTACCGCTCGCGGAACTGAGTGTGGTCCCCGGCCGCCAACTCCCAGAGTGCGAGCAGCAGTCCCGGTGTGCCGTAGTGCGTGTCGAGGGCCTGGACGACCTCTGGGCTGCCGAGCGTCTCGCCCTTCTCCATCTTGCCGAACAACGACCAGTCCCAGCCGAGCCGTTCACCGAGCGCGCGCAGGCTCGTCCCGCTCCCCGCCCGTAGCGTCCGCAGTTCCTCGGCGAACCGCTGACGGGGTTCCTGGCTGCGGCCGGTGACGACGCGTCGCTGCGACATGCCGCTCCCTCCGGGACGTTCGTGCGACCGATGTGGAACCTGTGGAACCAGCTCCGGGTGGCGGAGAAGCGCCACCCCGTCCACACCTCGGCCGCCCACACCCGGCCGCATTCTCGTAACGGCCGGACCACGCAGAGTAATCCAGTCGGCGCGGTCAGGTCGCCGAATCAGCGGAACCACCCCCGTACGGACACCCCCACCCGCACCCGCACCCACGAGGACCTTCATGGACCAGACCCACCCGTCTCCCCACTACTCCCCCGCCCCCAGGACCTCCGAGGCCCTCGAAGCCCGGGACGCGCTCGCCGCCGCCCTCTCGCAGGCCGGCATCCAGCTCCCCGCGATGGACATCCGTACGCCGTGGGTGGACGACCGCAGGGCCGAGGCGCAGTACGCGCTCGTCCACCTCGGGGTGTGCTCGGCCCCCGTCGCCCTGATGCTCGCGGACGTGATCATGAGGGGCGTCGGCAGGTGACGGAGGTTCCCGACGGGCTCCCGGCCGTCGGCGAGGCCGTCCGTGACACCGGCTGTGACCGGGTCGGACGCGTCACGGACCACCGGGGGCCGTACGTCCGGGTCCGCCCGCTCGGCGGTGGCCGCGAGTGGGACGCCGATCCCGGGCGGCTGCGGACGCTCACCCAGGACGAACTGCTGAGCGCCCTCGTCGCCGAGGTGAACGCCCGGAGCGGGCGAGCCCGGTGACGGCACGGCCCGGTGCCGGAGGGGTAGATCCAGCCGGTGCCGGGCCCGGCCGTGGCCGCCGTGGTGCCGAGCCGGCCGGCCGCGGGGCACGCGGGACCCCTGTGCTCCGCGGGTCAGGTCGCCGTCCCGTCCCGCTGGATGCTGTCGCCGCGGTTGTTCACGGAGATGGAGGTGCCGATGCGCCGGAAGTCGTTCATCACGCCCAGCATGCCCTTGTCCGACGGCAGGAGGGCGAGGACCTCGGGGTCGTCCTTCAGCAGGTCGTGGAGCGTCTTCTTGTAGGCGTTGTAGGCCTTCGCCGTGTAACCGGGCTCCATGGCCGCGCCCAGTCGGTGGTCGTTGGTGACGGCGATGGAGGCGAGGTCCATCAGATAGCAGTCGAACAGGTCGGTGACGTCCTTGGGCTTGGCGTTCTCCTCCCCGTTGCGGGCGTCGCGCGCGAACTTCCTGGCCATCTCCAGGACGATCTCGCGGTAGATGCGGTGCCGGGTGCTGCTCTGGTAGGCGGCCATGATGTGGTCGGCCTGGCCGGCGCCCTCCGTGCTCATGGTGCGCGGCGGGTTCACGCCCTCCAGCCCCGGCACCGGCAGGGGGAAGCTCTCGAACATCGCCTCCTCGTCCGGAAGGCCCGCGTTCTGGGAGGCCAGCGGGTGCAGGCCGATCTCGTGGGCCAGCATGCCCATCACGTAGCCGATGTCGTACTTCTCGAAGTAGTAGCTCGCCAGGTTGATGTCGACGCCGTCCTCGCCGCGGTCGATCACGTCGGCCGGGGTCTCCGTGGTGCGCACGTGCAGCGTGATGCGGACCGGACGGTCGCCGACGTACGCGCGGATGGTGTCGTGCCCGCGCAACAGCTCGATGATGCGGACCGCCCTGTCGCGGTACCCCTCGTTCGTGTGCTTGAGGTTGGTGAACTCGAAGTTCCCGGACTTGAAGGGGACGAGCATCCGGGGCGCCACGCCGTCGGCCACCGCGCTCCCGGCGTGTGCGTCGGCGTCCGTGCCGGGCCCGGGGTCGGGGCGGGGCCCGGTTCGGTCCGCTCTCCGGCCGGGGCTGGCAGGGAGACCGGGTCCACCCACACCGCCTGGCGCCTGTCGGGGACGGCCGCGCTGCGGGCCTCCGCGAAGCCGAGACCGACCTCTTCGGGCGCCGGGTCCGGATCTCCGATGAGTGCGCCGAGGAGGGCGAGGTGGCGGTCGCGCAGACCGGCGGCGGCGAGGGAGGAGTCCTCGGGGCCGCGTCCAGGTCGCCCAGGAGGCTGCCGAGGATGTGGGGGCGGTGCGGGGCGTCGGCGTCCCGGTACTCGTCCCGCAGGCCGAGCTGGTGGGTCAGCTCGTGCACCAGCTGCACCGGATCGGCGTCCGCCCACCAGGTGTTCTGGTCCATCGTCCGCTCCCGGCCCACCAGGTCCACCGTCAGGTGCGGCGAACCGGCCGGATCGACGAACTCCACCGTCACGTGCAGACGATCGTTGCTCGGCAGCCGGTAGCCCGCGGCGTTCAGGAACTCCTGGACACCCCGGTCCAGTTGTTCGCGTACGCGCGCCTTCTGAGCCTCCGTGCCGCGCAGTGCGACCCGCACCGTCAGATCGGTGACCGGCTCGCCCCGGTACGGGAACCGCCGGATGTCGAAGCTCGACCGCACCACGAACCGGGGGCGGGTGTCCCGCGCCCCGTGCGGGCGTGCCGGGAGGGACGGGGCGGAGGACGAGGGGGTCGGGTCGGCCTGCCCCAGGCGGGGCCGGGCTTCGGCCGGGCCGCCGCCGGTCTCCGGTGCGGCGGTCTCCGGTGCGGCGGTCTCCGGTGCGGCGGTCTCCGGTGCGGCGGTCTGGATGCTGTCGCCCTTGTTGGTGAACGTGAAGCTGGCGCCGAGGCCGAGGAAGCCGCCCGTCACCTTCCACCAGACCTTCTCCGGCGGCACGAGGCTCCGGAGCGGGCTGTCCTGCGCCAATCGGGCGATGAGCCGCGTCCGGTAGGCGTTGTAGACCTTCGCCGTGTTGCGGGGTTCCCAGGCCGCGTCCTTGCGCCGGTCGTTGGTGACGGCGATCGTGGCCAGGTCCATGAGGTAGGTGTCGAACAGGTCGGTGACGTCCGCGGCCCTGGCACCCTCCTCCCCGTTGCGTGCGTCCTCGGCCAGGACACGGCCCATCTCCAGGACGACGTCCCGGTAGATCCGGTGCCTGGTGCTGCTCGGGTAGGCGGCCATGACGTGGTCGGCCTGGCCGGCGCCCTCCGTGCTCATGGTGCGCGGCGGGCTCGACTCCTCCAGCCCCGGCACGGTCAGCGGGAAGTTCGCGAACATCGCCTCCTCGTCGGGGATGCTCCGGTCCCGCGAGGCCAGGGGGTGCAGGCCGATCTCGTGGGCCAGCATGCCCATCACGTAGCCGATGTCGTACTTCTCGAAGTAGTAGCTCGCCAGGTTGATGTCGACGCCGTCCTCGCCGCGGTCGATCACGTCGGCCGGGGTCTCCGTGGTGCGCACGTGCAGCGTGATGCGGACCGGACGGTCGCCGACGTACGCGCGGATGGTGTCGTGCCCGCGCAGCGTCTCGATGATGCGGATCGCCTTGTCGCGGTACTTCTCGTTCGTGTGCTTGAGGTTGGTGAACTCGAAGTTCCCGGAGGTGAAGGGCACATGGGTCGGCTCCGCCGACTCGCCGAGCGGCCGGCTCTCGTCCTGCGGCATGCGGGCGGGGACGCCGGTGAACGTCGTGTCGTCGGGGGACGTCGTGTCGTCGGCAGGCTGGGGCAGGGACACCGGGTCCACCCAGATCGACTCCCGGGTGTCGGGAACGGCCGCGCTGCGGGCCTCCGCGAAGCCGAGACCGTCCTTCTCCGGCGCCGGGGTCACGTCCCCGATCAGCGCGCCGAGCAGGGCGAGGTGGCGATCGCGCAGGCCGGCGGCGGCGAGGGAGGAGTCCTCCGGGGCCGCGTCCAGGTCGCCGAGCAGGCTGCCGGGGACGTGCGGGCGGTGCGGGGCGTCGGCGTCCCGGTACTCGTCCCGCAGACCGAGCTGGTGCGTCAGCTCGTGCACCAACTCCACGGGGGCCGCATCGGTCCACCACGTGTTCTGGTCCATCGCCCGGTCCCGACCCACCAGGTCCACGGTCAGGTGCGGCGAATCGGACGGGTCGACGTACTCCACCGTCACGTGCAGACGGTCCCCGCTGGGCAGACGGTAACCCGGATCGTTCAGCAACTCCTGCACGCCCAGGCCGAGTTGTTCGCGTACACGCGCGCCCTGCTCCTCCGTGCCGCGCAGCGCGACGCGGACGGTCAGGTCGGTGACCGGCTCGCCGGAATGCGTGAACCGCCGCGCGTCGAAGCCCGACCGCACCACGAACCGGGGGCGGGTGTCACGCGCGCCTCGCGGCAGCGGCAGGACCTGCCCGTTCACGTTCTCTTCGGTCTGCTGGTCGCCGGTGGTCTCGTGCGGGAGGCGGGGGCGGGCCTCGTCCGTCGTCATGGGCCGCTGGATGCTGTCGCCGTTGTTGTTCCGCGCCACGCCGGCGGCGAGCCGGGCGAAGTCCCCCAGCACACCGAGCATGCCCTTGTCAGCGGGCAGCAAGGTACGAAGGTCACCGTCCGCAGGCAGACGGGCGGCCAACTGCGCCTTGTAGGCGTTGTAAGCCCTCGCCGTGTAGCCCGGCTCCGTGGCCGCCCGTCCCCGGTGGTCGTTGGTGACCGCGATCGTCGCCACGTCCATCAGATACGTGTCGAACAGGTCCGTGACGTCCCTGGTACTGGCCCCTCGTCGCGGTCGGCCGCCTGCTGCGCCAGCACCCGCGCCATCTCCACCACCACGTCACGGTAGATCCGGTGCCGCACACGCTCCGGCGAAGCCGCCATGACGTGGTCCGCCTGCCCCGCCCCCACCGTGTTCATCACACGGTTCTCCGGCAGCCCCGGCACCGGCTGCGGCTTCCCCGCGTTGTCGGCCTCGTCCCGGCCCAGACCGTCCTGCGCCGAGGCCAGCGGATGCAGACCGATCTCGTGCGCCAGCATCCCATGACGTAACCGACGTCGTACTTCTCGAAGTAGTAACTCGCCAGATTGATCTCGACCCCGCGCATCTCCGCCGCAGGCCTGTCCGCCAGAGCATCCGCCAGCTCCAGCCGGGCGGCCTCCGCCGCCGCCTCGTCACCCGAGTTCGCCGCGGCCTCCAGAGCACGCATCGCGGCATCCTGACGCGCCACGTCAAGATCGATCACATCCGCCGGCGTCTCCGTCGTCCGCACGTGCAACGTGATCCGCACCGGACGACCACCGACGTACTCACCGATCACGGCATGCCGGCGCAGCGCCTCGATGACACGCATCGCCTTGCGCTGATACGCGCCATTGTCATAGTTCAGGTTCGTGAACACGAAGTTGCCCGACCTGAACGGCCGCAGCTCCTCCTCTTCCTGCCGCATCCGGGCAGGGACTTCGGTGACGGCCATGACCTCGGAATCCCCGGCCGACCGGGGCAGGGACACCGGGTCCACCCACACCGCCTCGCGGGTGTCCGCAACGGCGGCACTCCGCGCCTCCTCGAAGCTCCGGCCGGCCTCGCCCTCGTTCGCCTGCGGCGGCGGGTCCGTCTCCCCGATCAGCGCGCCCAGCAGGGCCAGGTGCCGGCCGCGCAGACCGAGGGCGGCGAGCGAGGAGTCCTCCGGGTCCGCGGCCAGATCACCCAGCAGGCTACCGGGGACGTGCGGGCGGTGGGGGCGTCGGCCTCCCGGTACTCGTCCCGCAGACCCAGCTGGTGCGTCAGCTCGTGCACCAACTCCACCGGCAGGGCGTCCACTCGCCAGGATTCCTGGTTCATCACCCGTCCGGGCCCACCAGGTCCACCGTCAGGTGCGGCGCGTCCGAGGGGTCGACGAGTTCCACCGTCACGTGCAGACGGTCGCCGTTGGGCAGACGGTGGCCGGGGTCGTTCAGGAACTCCTGAACGCCCTCGCTCAGCCGGCCGAAGACGCGTGCGCTCCATCCGTCCTCGACGCCCAGCGCGACGCGCACCGTGAGGTCGGTGACCGTCTCGCCCCGGTACGTGAACCGGCGTACGTCGAAGCCCGAGCGCACCACGAACCGGGGGCGGCCGTCGAGCCGGTCGGGCACGTGTACGGACTCCTGAATGCTGAGGCCCCGGTTGAAGGTCGCGATGGTGGCGGCGAGCTGGGCGAAGTCCCCCAGCACGCCGAACCTGCCCTTGTCCTCGGGCAGCAGGTCACGGGCCGGGCTGTCGGCAGCCATGTGTGCGGCGAAGTCGGCCTTGTAGGCGTTGTAGATCCGGGCGGTGTCGGCGGGTGCGAGGGCCGCTCTCAGCCGGTGGTCGTTGGAGACCGCGATGGACGCCAGATCCATGAGATAGGTGTCGATCAGGTCCGTGACGTCCTGGGTGCCGACGTCCTGCGCGCCGGCCCGTGCCACCCCGGTCAGCAGGTCGGCCATCGTCGCGACGATGGCCCGGTAGAGCTGATGTCTCGTGGTGCTGGGAGAGGCGGCCATGATGTGGTCCGGCTGGCGCGCGTCGTCCGTGTTCATGAAACGCACTTCTTCCGGGCGGGTGGCGCCCGGCACCGTGAGGTCCTCGCCGTACAGCCCGTCCTCGTCGTTCCAGACCTGCCGGTTCCGGGAGGCGAGCGGATGCAGACCGATCTCGTGGGACAGCATCCCCATGATGCGGCCGATCCCGTACCCCTCGAAGTAGTAGCCGGCCAGGTTGATCTCGACGCCGGCACGGCCGTGGTCGATCACGTCGGCCGGCGTCTCCGTCATGCGCCGCCGCAGGATGATCCGCACCGGACGGCCACCGACGTACTCCCGGATCACCGGGTGGGCCTGGAGCAGCTCGATGATGCGGACCGCCTTGTCGCGGTACCTCTCCACGTCGTGCCTGAGGTTGCTGAACTCGAAGTTGTCCGACCTCAGGGGGAGCGTGATCGGCCTCTGCCGCATCCGTGCGGGGACTTCGGTGACGGCCGTGTCGTCGGCGTCGGTGTCGTCGGTGTCGTCGGCCGGCCGGGGCAGGGACACCGGGTCCACCCACACCGCCTCGCGGGTGACCGGTGTGGTGGCGGACCGTACGGCCTCCCAGCTCTGCTCGCCGTCCTGGTCGCTCCCCTGCGGGTCGAGGTCGCCGATCAGAGCGCTCAGGAGAGCCAGGTGACGGTCACGGAGACCGGCGGCGGCCAGCGAGAAGTCCTCGGGTTCCGCGTCCAGGTCGCCGAGCAGGCTGCCGGGGACGTGAGGACGGTGGGGGGCGTCGGCGTCCCGGTACTCGTCCCGCAGGCCCAGCTGGTGCGTCAGCTCGTGCACCAACTCCACCGGCGCGGCGTCCACCCACCAGGTGTTCTGGTCCATCGCCCGGTCGCGACCTGCCAGGTCCACCGTCAGGTGAGGCGAGTCTCCGACGTCGACGGGCTCCACCGTCACGTGCAGACGGTCACCGTTCGGCAGACGGTAGGTGGGATCGTTCAGGAACTCCTGCACACCCGCGCTCAGCTGCCTGAAGACGCGCGCGCTCTGATCCTCCGTGCCCCGCAGCGCCACCCGCACGGTCAGATCGGTGACCGGCTCGCCGACGTGGGTGAACCGGCGGGCGTCGAAGCCGGACCGCACCACGAACCGGGGACGGGTGTCACGTGCGCCCTGCGGCAGCGGCCCGGCCGACGACAGACCACGCCCGTCCGGTTCTCCGGCCTCCTCACCCTGCCGGTCACCGACAGGATCGCCGACGGCTGTCTGCGGGAGCCGCGGGCGGGTCTCACCCGTCCCGGCGGTCTGGATGCTGCTGCCCAGGTTGGAGGCCACCAGGTGGCGGGCGAGTGTCTGGAAGTCCCGGTTCACGCCGTTGCGGTCCTTCACGGCCCGCATCACGTGCGGATGGGCAGGGTGATCCTGCATGTATGCGGCGAACAGTTCCTTGTAGGCGTTGTAGGCCGCAGCGGTGTTGGCGGGTTGACTGATCGCGGCCGCCCGGTGGTCGTTCGTGACCGCGATGGACGCGAGGTCCATGAGATAGCAGTCGACCAGGTCCGTGACGTCCTGGGGCGTCACCCCGTCCGCACCGTCACGCGCTGCCGTGACCATCTGGTCGGCCATGATCGCGACGACGTCCCGGTAGGTGTCGTACCGGTGGGTGCCGGGGGAAGCGGCGAAGACGTGATCCATCTGACCCGCCCGCGTGGGAATCATGAAGATCGGCTGTCCCGCCTCCAGCGTCCCCGGCACCAGGATGTTCGTGTTCTGCTGGTCCCTCTCCTGGCGCTCGACCCTGGGGTCCTGTTCGGCGAGGGGATGCAGACCGATCTCATGGGCCAGCATCCCCATGATGTGACCGATCCCGTATCCCTCGAAGTAGTAGCTGGCAAGGTTGATCTGCACACCGTCGGGCCCCAGGTCCTGCACGTCGGCCGGGGCGTCCCTGAAGCGCCGCTTCAGGGTGATGTAGCAGGGGCGGTCCTCGACGTAGGCCCGGATCAGTGGGTGTTCCCGGAGCAGTTCGAGGATGTGGACCGCCTTGTTCCGGTACGCATCCCGCTCATAGTTCAGGTTGGTGAACACGAAATTGCCCGACCTGAACGGCAGCAGTTCCTCCCCCTGCCGCATCCGGGCGGACACCTCGGTGTCGACCGTGCCGGTGGTGTCGTCGGTGGGCAGGGACACCGGGTCCACCCACACCGCTTCGCGCGTGTCCGGGACGGCCGCGCTGCGGGCCTCCGCGAAGCTGCGGCCGGCCTCCTCCGGCGCCGGGACCACCTCCCCGATCAACGCGCCCAGCAGGGCAAGGTGGCGGTCGCGCAGACCGGCCGGGGACAGGGAGGACTCCTCCGGGTCCGCGTCCAGGTCGCCCAGCAGACTGCCGAGGATGTGCGGACGGTGCGGGGAATCGGCGTCCCGGTACTCGTCCCGCAGACCCAGCTGATGGGTCAGCTCGTGCACCAACTGCACCGGCGCCGCGTCCGCCCACCAGGTGTTCTGGTCCATCGCCCGGTCCCGGCCCACCAGGTCCACTGTCAGGTGCGGCGAATCACCGACGTCCACCGGCTCCACCGTCACATGCAGACGATCACCGTTCGGCAGCCGGTAAGCCGGATCGTTGAGGAACTCCTCAACGCCCAGGCCCAGTCGTTCGCGTACCCGCGCCCTCTGATCCTCCGTGCCACGCAGCGCGACGCGGACGGTCAGGTCGGTGACCGGGTCGCCGTCGTGGGTGAACCGGCGGGCGTCGAAGCCGGACCGCACCACGAACCGGGGACGGGTGTCGCGCACACCCTGCGGCAGCTGCGGTACCTGCCCGTTCCCGTTCTCCTCGGCCTGCTGGTCGCCGGTGGTCTCCTGCGGAAGACGGGGGCGGGCTTCGTAGGCCGGGGCGGGCCGTTGGATGCTGTCACCGGCATTACGGGTCGCGATGCTGGTGGCAAGTCGCGTGAAGTTCGCCGCGACACCGCGCCACCCCTTGTCGGGGGCAGGAGCGCCTGAAGCGCGGGCGTGCCCGCCAGCTGTGCGCGCAGCAGTTCCTTGTAGGCGTTGTAGACCCTGGCCGTGTTGACGGGCTCCCAAGCGGCCCGGGCCCGGTGGTCGTTGGTGACCGCGATCGTCGCCACGTCCATCAGGTACGTGTCGAACAGGTCCGTGACGTCCTTGGCGGCCGCGCCCTCCTCGCGGTCGGCGGCCTGCTGCGCCAGGACGCGCGCCATCTCCACCACCACGTCGCGGTAGATCCGGTGCCGCGCACGATCCGGCGAGGCCGCCATGACATGGTCCGCCTGCCCCGCCCCGTCCGTGTTCATCACACGGTTCGCCGGCAGACCCGGCACCGGCTGCGCCACGCCCCTGTTGCTGTTCTCGTCCCCTGCCAGCTCGTCTCGCGCCGACGCCAGCGGATGCAGACCGATCTCGTGCGCCAGCATCCCCATGACGTAACCGATGTCGTACTTCTCGAAGTAGTAGCTCGCCAGATTGATCTGGACCCCGCGCTTCTCCGCCGCGGGCCTGTCCGCCAGAGCATCCGCCAGCTCCGCCCGAGCCGCCTCGGCCGCCTCGTCGTCACTCGAGTCGGCCGCGGCCTCCAGAGCACGCATCGCGGCATCCTGACGAGCCACGTCCAGATCGATCACATCCGCCGGCGTCTCCGTCGTCCGCACGTGCAACGTGATACGCACCGGACGATCATCGACATACTTGCCGATCACCACATGATCACTCAACGCCTGAATGACACGAACCGCCTTGCTCCGGTACGCATCGTTCTCGTAGTTCAAGTTGGTGAACGTGAAATTACCCGACCCGAAGGGGAGCAGACCTTCCCCCGCGCCATCCGGGCCGGGACTTCGGTGTCGGCCGGGCCGTCGGAGCCGTCGGTCGCCCCGGGCAGGGACACCGGGTCCACCCACACCGCTTCGCGCGTGTCCGGGACGGCCGCGCTGCGGGCCTCCGCGAAGCTGCGGCCGGCCTCCTCCGGCGCCGGGACCACCTCCCCGATCAACGCGCCCAGCAGGGCAAGGTGGCGGTCGCGCAGACCGGCCGGGGACAGGGAGGACTCCTCCGGGTCCGCGTCCAGGTCGCCCAGCAGACTGCCGAGGATGTGCGGACGGTGCGGGGAATCGGCGTCCCGGTACTCGTCCCGCAGACCCAGCTGATGGGTCAGCTCGTGCACCAACTGCACCGGCGCCGCGTCCGCCCACCACGACACCTGGTCCATCGCCACGTCACGGTCGACCAGGTCCACCGTCAGGTGCGGCGAATCGGACGGGTCGACGAGCTCCACCGTCACGTGCAACCGGTCGCCGTTCGGCAGCCGGTAGGCCGGATCGTTGAGGAACTCCCCCACCCCTGCGGCGAGTCGGCCGAAGGTACGCGCCCCCTGGTCCCCCGTGCCGCGGAACGCGACCCTGACGGTCAGGTCGGTGACAGGGTCACCGTCGTGCGTGAACCGGCGGGCGTCGAAGCCCGACCGCACCACGAACCGGGGACGGCTGTCGCGCACCCCCTGGGGCAGCGGCGGTACCTGCCCGTTCACGTTCCCTTCGGCCTGCTGGTCGCCTGCGCTTCCCTGCGGGAGGCGGGGACGGGCCTCCCCGGTCGGGGCGGGCCGCTGGATGCTGTCGCCGCGGTTGTTCGTCCCCACGCTGGTGGCGAGCTGGGCGAAGTCCCGCAGCACGCCCCAGCGGCCCTTGTCGGCGGGCAGCAGGGCACGCAGGCGGCTGTCCTGCGGCAGGTGGGCGTCCAGCTGTGCCTTGTAGGCGTTGTACGACCTCGCCGTGTAGCCCGGGTCCGTGACCGCCCGCGCCCGGTGGTCGTTGGTCACCGCGATCGAGGCGAGGTCCATCAGGTACGTGTCGAACAGATCGGTGACGTCCTTGGCCTCGGCACCCGGCACGCCCACCCGCGCACGCTGTTCCAGCACACCCGCCATCTCCACCACGATGTCCCGGTACATGCCGTGCCGGATCGACTGCGGGAACGCCGCCATGACGTGGTCCGCCTGGCCCGAACCGATCGTGTTCATGAAACGCGGCTCGCTCAACGACTCCAGACCGGGCACCGGCAACGGCATCCCCGCGAACAGGTCCTCCTCCTCCGCGATACGCCCGTTCCGCGAGGCCAGCGGATGCAGGCCGATCTCGTGCGCCAGCATGCCCATGACGTAACCGGTGTCGTACTTCTCGAAGTAGTAGCTCGCCAGGTTGATGTCGACGCCGTCCTCGCCGCGGTCGATCACGTCGGCCGGAGCCTCCGTCGTGCGCAGACGCAGCGTGATACGGACCGGACGGCCACCGACGTAGTTCTTGATCGTGGCGTGCTCGTCCAGCAGCTCGACGATCCGGATCGCCTTGTCGACGTACCGGTCCGTCTGATGGAGATTCGTGAACTCGAAGTTCCCCATCCGGAACGACCGCAACGCCGGCTCCGACGCCGTCGGCACCGCATCCGGGTTCGTGGGGGTGTCCGAGCCCTCACCTGCACCGGAGAGCAGGCTCAGTTCGCGTGCTTCCTCTTCCCAGTCCGACGACTCCGGTGAAGCGTCGACGGTCCGGGACACGGGCGACGGGGGCAACGGCACCGCGGCCGCATCCTCGTGGGACGGCAGCGGCAACCGGGGCGGCACGGACGGCGGCGCCAAGGACTGGACGACGGGCGGGACCACCGGCTCGGTGTCGACCGCCACCGTGTCGACGGGCGACGAGTCGACAGCCGCCGCTTCGTCGACAGCCGCCGCTTCGTCGACGGCCGTCGCGTCCACCGGATCCGAGGCCACGGACGACGAGTCCACCGGATCCGATTCCCCGGACGACGAGTTCACGGGCTCCGAGACCACGGACGTCGCTGCCGCCGGTGCCGTGTCCACGGGAGGCGTCTCCCGCACGTCCGATGTCGTCTGCGTCTGCGTCTGCGTCTCCGCTCGGGTCGGTTCGGGGCCGGGGTGCGGAGGGTCAGGGGGACGATGTCGCCTCCCCGGCGGCGGAACCGGATGTGCGTGCCGGCGGCGCCGTCCGGGCCGGGGTAGGTGTGGGCGGTGCCGTTCTCCTCGACGAGGGTGACGGTGGTGCCGGTCGCCGTCGCGGCCCACCGGGCGACGGCGTGGTCGGCCTCGGGGCCCCAGGGGGCACGGGTGAGGTGGTGGCGCAGGTGCGCTTCCCGCGCCTGCGGGCTCGGCGTGGCGCCGCTGCGCAGCCCCACCAGGGGCGGCGGCGAGAAGAGCGAGTCGTGCTGCGCCGGGTCGCCGGGGAGGCCGTGCAGACGCAGCAGTTCGGCGGGCGAAAGCCGGGCGGAGTTGCGCAGCCGTGCCACCTCGGGGCCGTACGTTCCGGGCTGTTCCGTGGCATGGCGCAGGGCCGTGGACAGCGCGCCGAAGAAGCCGTTGCCCCGGCCGGTGGGCGTGCCCTGGGCGTAGGTGGCGCCGTCGGGGGCGGTGAGGACGCCGTCGTGGGCCAGGCGGTAGCGCGGGCCGCTGCTCTCGGCGGGCGGCGCCCAGGGCGGGGTGGTGTGGCTGCGGTGAGCCGGCTGCCGCGTCGTGGGTGTGCCGTCGGTGGCCGGCGCCGCCGATGTGCCGGGGTCGGCCCCGGTCGCGGGCGCCGGCAGGGCGACGGTCACCGGGGCCGGGGTGCCGGGCGGCAGGGCGGCGTGGAAGAAGCCGTCGGCGGAGAACAGGACCGGATCGTTCACCGGGTCGACGGCGGCCGGGTCGGTGCCGTGCGGGAGGAAGACCTGCTCGCGGCCCTCGCCGGTCACCACGGTGAGCGGGGTGCCGAGGACCCGGGCGGCGAGGGCGGGCAGCAGGTCGGCGCCACCGTGGTCGCCGGCGCGGCGCACGGGCGGGGCGGGTTCGCCGTCCGGGCGTTCGGTGTCGTCCTGGCGCGGCTCGGGCGCGAACGGGCGGAACAGGGCGACCCTGGCCAGCTTCCTCCGCTGCTCGGGGGTCGGCCAGAAGGTCAGCGGGAGACGGCCGAAGGCGTCGAACTCGGCCTGCTGCGCCGGGGTGAACGTCACTCCCGCCTCGTCGAGTTCGGCCTGGGTGAAGGTGTCGGCGACGTCCGGGGCGAGGGCGTCGAGGAGGTCGTCGTTGCCGTCGTCGCCCAGCGCCCGGGCGGGGACCTCCAGGAGGTCCTCGTTGCCGTCGCCGCCCAGCGCCCGGGCGGGGACCTCCAGGAGGTCCTCGTTGCCGTCGCCGCCCAGCGCCCGGGCGGGGACCTCCAGGAGGTCCTCGTTGCCGTCGCCGCCCAGCGCCCAGGCCAGGCGTTCGCGGGCGGCGTCGACGGCCTCGGCGGTGACCGCCGGATCGCCGGGGGCTTGCGTGAACCGGTCGGCGAGTTCGGTGCCGAGCAGGTGGGGCAGCCGGCCGCGGGCGTCGGCGGTGGCGATGAGCGCGTGGAAGAACGAGGCGCCGTCGTGCGGCACGTCGTGCACCTCGCGCACCGTGGCGCCGTCCGGGGAGGTGAGGGTGCGCGGGGCGGAGTCGGTGGCGTCGGTGACCGTGTACGGCTCCGGCGCCTCGGAACGCCACCCCGGCCGGGCGTACTCCTGGGGCGGGCCCGGTACCGGGCCCGCGGACGGACCCTGGTGGTGGGCGGTGAGGCGGGAGGCGGCGAGGTGCAGCCGGTGGTGGTCCGCGGCGGCGGCGTCGGTGCGCTCCTGCCACCGGCGGACCTCGTCGCGGGCGGCCTGCCAGGCGACGACGGCCGGCGACTCGGCGAGCTCCCGCGGCAGGACGGTCGACAGGTCGAAGCGGCCGTCGCCGAGCGCGGCCCGTTCCTCGGTGCCCAGGTCGAGCCAGGCCTCCCGGGCCCGGGCCCGGGCGTCGTAGTAGCGCTGCTCGGCAGTGGCGAGGTCGCCGACCGCCTTGGCCTGCGCGTCCCAGGCCTTGCCGACCTCGTCGGGGAAGGTGGTGTCGTCGAGGAGGCCGTAGTCGCGGGCGATGTCCTCGCGCAGCCAGACCAGGGCGGTGGTCTCGGCCTCGGCGGCGCGCGGGCCGCGCTTGGCCTTGCCGAGCGCGTGCAGGGGGCGGCTGTCGGTGAGCCGGTGGTCCACCTCGGTCACCGTCAGCCAGCTCACCGGCAGCGCGAACAGCATGCTGCGGTCGGTGCCGACCTTGAGGTGGGTGCCGAGGGTGGTGTCCGCGGTGGCCTTGGTCACGGTGCCGTCGGCCGCGCCGCCGATCGGGACCGTGGCACCGGGGATGACCGCGCCCGCTCTGTCGGTGTTCGTCGTCGAGGTGACGCCCGCGGCCCCCTCGACGGTGTCGGTGACGCCGGACTCCAGCGCGTCGGAGGTCTTCGTCCGCTGCATGGCCTCCATGCGCGGCTTGTTCTCCACGGCGAGCAGGCGGGCGCCGCGGCGGTGCATCTTCGCGTAGAGGCGGGAGTCGGCGGTGTGGAACTGGCGGAGGAGGCGGGCGGAGGCCTGGACGGGCAGCGGTGAGCCGTTCGCGCTCAGCGCGTCGCGGAAGGCCGCGGCCAGGCCGGTCTGGGTGGTGGCCTCCTGCTGGGCCTGGGCGGGGACGGTGCCGAGGCCGGTGAGCGGGGTCCGGCGGGCCTTGCGCACGGCCTCGGCGAGCCGGTCGCCGGTGTACCGGGTGCCGAGGTCCTTGTCCCCGACGCCGTCGGCGCGGGCGGTGGCGAGGGTCAGGGCGTCGTGCACGTTGGCGGCGCCGTGGATGTCCACGGCGAGGATGCCGGAGCCGATCAGGTCGTCGAAGGGCAGGACGTCCGAGGCGTCGGCTCGGCCGGAGGGGCCGTCGGCGGCGGAGGCGCGCCAGTCGGCGATGCGCTCCGGACGGGACCGGGCCGCCGTCAGCAGCCGCACCGCGCGCTCCGGTTCCCTCACGTCGCCCTCGGTGAGGGCGCCGTCGGCGCCGTCGCCCTCCGGGGTCAGCAGGTTGGCCGAGACGATCTCCCTGAGGCTGCCGACGTCGGCCTGGGCGCGGGGGCGAGCGGGTCGCCGGCCGCGTCCGTCATGGTCACGGTCAGGGTGTAGGTGGTGACGATCTCGGCGTGCGTCTGGGCGGTCGTCATGTTCGGCATCGAGGTGCGGCCGCTGGTCTCGGTCCGGGTGCTCGACTCCTGCTTGGCCGCGGTGCCCTGCAGGGAGGGGTCGGACATGAGGACGCCGCCCTGCTTCGTGCGCGGGCTGCCGCTCGCCGTCGTGTCGGCCTGCGTCGTGCGCTGGCCGACGCTCGCCGACGCGTCGACGCCCCGGTCCCGGGAGGCGGAGTCGGCGTCGTCGCGGGCGACGGTGCGGTAGTCCTCCAGTTCGAAGCCGGTGCGCAGCCGCTCCACGGTGGTGGTGACCGGGGTCAGCTTGAACCGGACCTGCGCGGGACTGCCGCCGACCGGCAGGTGGGTCGGGCTGGTCCAGGTGCGGTGGCGGACCGGCAGGGTCATCCCGTCGGTGGTGAGCTCGTGCAGGTTGGCCCGGAGGAAGTCCGGGGAGAGCCGCTGGAGGACCTGCTCGCGATCGTGCGAGGACACCCCGATCTCCTCGAGCTGCCGCATCAACGGGGGACCGCCCGGCCGGCGTCGAGCCGGCCGCTGGGGTGGCCGGGGAAGCGGCGGCCGCGCAGGAAGGCGGGCACCCGGTAGCCGCCGCCGAGGTTGTCCGGGGTGGTGGTGCCGATGCCGTCCGGGGCGAGCCCGGCCTCGATGGCGTCCTGCATCGGCAGGTGGAACATCACCGCGTCACGGATGCGCTGGACCGCGGCGGCGGCCCGGCGCGGGGCGAGCCCGGAGGCCAGGCGGTCGGAGAGCCGGCCGGCCGCGGAGCTGATCCGGGCCGCCGCACGGGTGCCCACCATGCCCATCACGGCCGTCCAGCGGTCGCGGACCGCGACGGTCTCGACGACGTCGGCGACCACCAGGTACGCCCGCCCGGCGAACGTGAGGGTGGTGTTGTGTCCGGGGGTGAGGGTCCTCGCGGCGCTGCGTCCCGCGCCCCAGGAGTACTGGAGGCCGGCGGCGTACGAGCCGATCATCGCCTGGGTGCCGTCGGTCCGCAGGAGCGGCGTGTAGGTGCCCTGGAGACCGACGGTGGCGCGCGAGGCGCTGCTCTCCGTGCCGGCGATGCGGTGCTCGTTGCCGACGGTGGCCTCGAAGCTGGACGGCTTCGGGTCGCTCTTGACGCGCAGGTTGTGCAGTTCGCCGCGGATCGCGGCCTTCAGGTAGTGGGTGCGGAACGGTCCGGCCCCGTTGAGCCCGGTGATGCGGGAACCGAACGGGCCGAGGTACTGGCCGAGTTGCCCGGCCACGCCGAGGTTCGCCACCGCCCGGTGCAGGGCGGTGCGCACGGGGGCGGCGGGTGCGCTGACGTGCCAGGTCTCGCCCGCGGCCTCGTCGGCGGTGGCCTGTACGAGCTGCTGGCGCCGCTGTCCGCCCTCGACGCTGAGGACGACGTGCGGGGCGCTCAGCAGCCTCTCGGTGAGCCGCTGGTCGGCCGAGTCCCGCCCGGGGAGCGGGCTCGTGCCGTCGAGGAACTGGTCGGCCTCGTCGGCGGTGGGCTGGGGTTCGGGCATCGACGCAGTGGGTGCGGGCGCCGCTGCCGTCTCTCCGGGCACGGGGTCCCCCGGCGCGGGGTCCGCCGGGGGTGGCGATCGGAGGCGTGCGCGGCGGGCACGGCCAGCTCCACCCGGCCCACGGTCTCCGTGCCCCGGTCGAACAGCGGGCGTTCCTGCTTCCTGCTGACGAAGTAGCCGGCGCCGAGCAGGCCGACCGTCAGGAGCCGGGCCCAGCCGCGCGGACGGAGGTGGCCCTCGAAGGAGGCGCTCAGCTCCACCCGGTAGCTGTAGAGGTCGGCGCCGTCGTGGTAGGTCAGCTGGTCGTGGGTGACCGCGACCGCGGCCCGGGTGGCCTTCTGCTCGGTGTGGGCGTACCGTGCCCCGACGGCCATGTTGCCGGCCTGGCGGGGCACGTTGACCTTGGGCACCTTGTCGTGGTCGCGCAGCAGGACGCCCAGTTCGGCGCCGCCGGACAGGGTGCTGGAGGCCTGCTGCCCCTGGCCGGAGACCTCGGTGCCGATCACCGCGTTGCGCAGCGAGCGCTCGGTCAGGGTGGTCTCGAACCGCCGGTCGGTGAGCCGGGCCCGCAGGATCAGGGTGTGGTGACCGCGGCGGAGCTTGCCGTCCTCGGTGAGGGCGACCGGTATGCCGGTGGTGGTCAGGTCGTCCAGGCTCTGGGCCAGGGTGGGGCGGTTCAGCGCCTCGCGGACCTGGCGGTCGTTGTGCAGCGCGGTCCGCATCCGCCCGTCGCCGTACCAGAACTTGGCCAGGCGCGGATGCTTCAACATGAGCGGCGGGACGAACAGGGACGGGTACGAGCGGTGCAGGGTGTCGATGACGGCGTCCGCGAAGACGCGCAGGGGGTCCTGCGGGGTGGAGGACTGGTCCTGCTGCGGGGTGGTGGGCTGCTGGTCCTGCTGGTCCTGCTCGCCCTGTGAGGTGGAGGGCTGCCGGCCCTGCTCGCCCTGCGGGGTGGAGGGCTGCTGGTCGGCGCCGTTCTGGTCCTGTTCCGCCACCGGGGCCAGGTCCTGCTCCGCCACCGGGGCCAGGTCCGGGCCCGTCGCCGGGGTCAGGTCCGGGCCCGTCGCCGGGGTCAGGTCCGGGCCCGTCGCCGGGGTCAGGTCCGGGCCCGTCGCCGGGGTCAGGTCCTGGACGGTGGGTGCGAGCGGCTGCGGGCGGTCGGGCAGGAAGCCCTCGGCACGGACCTGGCCGCTCAGGTGGACCGGGTCCTCCCGGGTGAGGTACCACGGCACCGGGGGTTCGGCGTCCGGGTCGGGGCCCGTCTGTCCGGGGGTCCGGCCGTCCCAGCCCGCGAGCCGGCGCGCGTCCCGGGTGGACATCCAGTCCAGGCTGACGACCCGGACCGGGCGGGCCGCGGACACCGGTTCGCCGGCCTTTCGGATCATCAGGGTGCGCTCCACCCGGTAGAGCGCGACCGGGTGGTTGCGGACGCGGCCGGTCGTCTTGCGGGCCGCGTCCGTGCCGAGGTAGTGGCCCCGACCGGTGCTGAAGTCGGCGCGGAGCATCGGGCCGCCATGGAGGCGCACGTCCGTCTCCAGGCCGACGAAGGTGTGGTTCGGGCCGGCGGTGACCTGGATGCCGAAGCGGGTGTCGCGGACGTGGCCGCGCTGGTTCTGGTAGGTGGTCTGGGTCAGGTCCCGGATCTCCGCCTTGACCGACTCGGTCACCAGGGTGGCCCGGTGCGGGATCGACCGCTCGACGATCAGGTGCCCCAGCGGGTGCCGGCCGCCGCCCCGGGTCAGCTCGGGTCCGCTGACCGGTCCGGTGAGCCGTCCGAACAGCGCGAGGAGCCGTGCCGGCCTGACGTACGAGACGAGCGTGCGGTGCGCCGAGCTGCCCGGCCGGGCCCCGGAGACGGCGATCGCCAGGTCCTCCGGAGGGTCGACGAGGTGCAGTCCGGCGATGGTGGTGGCGCGCGGCTCGAGGCCGTCGGGGAAGGTCAGCGTCCGCGGCGCGCGGCGCGGCCCCTTGAAGGCCACGGTGAAGTCGTCGGGCAGCCGCCAGCTCAGCCCGTCCCGCACGGCGAACTGCGCGGTGTGCACCTGGTCGCGCTGCCAACGGGGGCCCGGCGCGGGCGAACCGGAGGAGGCCTCCCGGCCGCCGGTCTCCGGCGCCTCCGTGACCCGCTCCACGCGCACCCGGTAGTGGACGTCGTCGAGGTGGAGGTGCGAACCCTCCACGGCGCGGTACTCGTTCTGGTTGTACGCCTGCGTGCCCTGGGCGTAGTCCGTCCTGCGGGTCCAGCCCAGCGAGAGGCCGATCTTCACCAGCCAGCTGAGCGGCGGGCCCATGCTGACCGCGGCGGCGATCCGGCGCCCGAAGCCGACACTGCGCCCACCGCCCGTACCGGCCTGGCCGCGGCGCATGGTGTCCAGCTTCACGGTCGTGCCGTTCACGTCGGAGAAGCGCTCCCAGCGGTGGTACGGGACGGCCTCGACGGTCATCTCGTGGCCGACCCCGGACTTCTCCCGGCCGACGAGGCGCGCGCCGCGCGGGGCGGTGAAGGCGCCGGGCTGGTCGGTCAGCAGGCGCAGCAGCTCCGCCTCGGCGAACTGGTCGCGCAGCTTCTCCGGCAGCTGCCCGAGGATCTGCCGGGCCACCTCCTCGGGCGAGCGCAGGGTGAGGACGCCGGGGCCGGTGAGGAGCCCGCTCCGCGGCGTCCGCCCGCTGTCGTCCGTACGGCCGCTGCGGCTGCCGTCGCCGGGGTCGGCATCGGCGGCGGCGGGGTTGCCGCTCGGATCGGCGTCGGGGCTGATCAGTACGGCGGGCAGTCGACTGCCGTCCTCGAAGGTGACGGTGCGCGGGGCGGGACCCGGCGCCGCGGCGTCCGGCCCGGTCAGGACGCGTGCCGGACGGTAGCGGTCGAGCTGGGTCTCCAGCGGTACCGGGTCGCCCCGGTCGGGGGCCACGGTGCCGGGGCCGTCCGCGTCCGCGGTGGTGGCGGGGCCGTCCGCGTCCGCGGTGGTGGTGGGGCCGTCCGCGTCCGCGGTGGTGGTGGGGGCAGGTGTGGTCGTCGGGTCCGGGGCCGTGGTGGACGTCGGGGCCGGTTCGGTGGTGATCGGGGCCGGTCCGGGGGTGATCGGGTCCGGGCCGTGGTGGACGTAGGAGCGGGGACGGTCGCCGGGACGGTTCGGGGTGATCGGGGCCGTGTCCGGGACGAGGGCGTCGTAGTGGTCGGTTCCGTTGTAGGCCAGGTGCAGGGGGTCGCCGGTGGCGCCCGGGTGGAGCGGGATGACGAGGACGTCGCCCCGCACCGTCGGGTGGGGCTGGACGACCCGCAGGTCGAGGTCGAGGGTGTGCGCCAGGATGTGCGGGAGCAGGTCACTGAACGGGGTGGCCCACAGCCCGGGACGCTCGGCGACCGCGGCGAGCAGCCCGCGCCCGCCGAGCCGCCGTGCCTCGACCGGGGTCGGTGCCACCCTGGCGAGTTCGGGGTAGCCGCTGTTCCGGAGGATGTGCTGCCACTGGTTCACATCGCCGTCGGTGACCACCGCCTGGGCGATGTCGTTCCACTCGTTGGTGATCCAGAACTTCGCGGCCGGATTCCGCACCCCCGCCAGGGCCCGCATGCGCAGGTCGTCCACCACGCTGAGCACCGGATCGAGGACGAGGTCGTCCGCGACGGCACCCAGCTCGGTCCCGGTGACGCGGTTGCGCACGAGTGCGCGCAGCCCGGCGATGTTCAGCGCGGCCCACGCGGGCGGTACCTCCCGGCTGCGCGCGCTGTCGAGGACGGCCCGGAAGAGGCAGTTCCCGCCGCCCGGGGTGACCAGCTGCCGGAAGGCCCTGCCGTCCGCGCGCACGAGGTCCGGCGGCCCGGACCCCGCACGCTCCTTGCTGAGCAGGTTCATGTCCTCGGCGAGGGTCGCCGGGCGGCTCGTCGCGGGTGCCAGGTCGGGCCGGCGGCGGGCGAGTTCGGCGGTGTCCTCGGGGCTGAGGGCCAGTTCGGACAGCGGCAGCGGGGTGTTCGACAGCGACCAGGTGACCCGGGCGGAGGACGCGTAGGAGAGCCCGCGCACGTCCTCCGGCGAGACCAGGGTGGTCGGCGGGAGCGTGGGCGGCGGCGCGGGCAGCAGAACGTCGAGCGTGGTGCGGGGCCTGCCGTGGCCCGCAGGTCGGCCGCCGCGCGCAGGAAGGCGGTGTACTCCTCGACGGTGGGGTCGGCGTCCTGCCCGGCCGGGGGACCGGCCGCCGCCGGACCGGCGCCGGCTCCGGTCGTCACGGCGCGCCGGGCGACGACCATCCGGCGCAGCAGGTCCGGGGTCATCCGGCCGTCGCCGTAGCGGGCCGCGGTGTCCGGGCTGTGCCAGCGCAGACCGTCCACGAAGGCGAGGCCGGCGAGCAGGTCGTGGTTCTCCGGGCGCTGTTCGGCGTCCGGGCCGAGGGCGTCGCGCAGGGTGCGGATCTGCTGGAGGGTACGGGTCCGTGCGAAGCCGTCGGCCGGCTCCGGGCCCGCGTGCAGGCGGGCGACGCGCGCCAGCTCGTCCAGGTCGGCGCCGGCGGGCTCCGGGGTGAACAGCCGCCACCGCCCCGGCCCGTCCTTCCCCTCGAGGAGCACCGCCCGGACGTCCCCGTGCCTGTCCCGGGCCGTACCCACCGCGGTGGTCGGCGCGTACACCGATCGGCCGGTCCGGTTGGCCACGTGCTGTGCCACCGGCAGGCCCGCCACCTCCGGCTGCCGCCCGGTCTCGCAGGAGAACAGGACCAGGGCCGGTCCTGATCGCCGTCCCGCGCCCAGGACTTGAGCACCTCGCCGAGCTGTACGCCGCTGACCTTGACGGTGGGACGCGCGGCGTCCTCGGTACCTAGGGTGACGGTACGGGAGGTGCCGTGCGCCGTGAAGTAGTCGGCGCCCCGCTCGGTGCCCGAGCCGGGCAGCGGGGCCGGCGGGCCGGTGAACACGGCACGGCGGACGGGCGGGGTCCCGGTGCTCGTGCTCGCCGGGTCCTGGGCGGTGGCGGGAGCCGTGGACGTGGCGGCCTGGTCCCCGGACACGGTGGCCGGGGCGGTGGACATCGTGGCCGGAGCCGTGGACGTGACGCGCACGCCGCGGAAGGTGTCCTGGCCGAGCAGGGCTCGCCGCGCCGCGCTGCGCGCCGTGCCGTCCTCGGCCCGGCTCTGCGAGACGGTCAACGTCCTGACCGCACGGCCCGGTTCGGGCCGCACGGCCGTGTCCGGCACCCAGCGGCGCAGCTGCGCGACGGGCACCGTGTGGCCGTCCAGGGTGGTGACGAACGGCTCTCCGGCGGGCCGCGCGGACTCCTCTCCGTCCTTCTCTCCGTCGTCTGCGGTGTCGCCCGGGGTCGCGGCCCGCACGACGATCCGTCCCGGCGGCGGGGACGGTACGGGGGGTACCGGCGTGGAGTCGTCCGGTACGGAATCGTCCGGCGTGGTGGCCGACGGGGGCGGGGGCGTGGGCGTGCCGGTCCCGGGTCCGCGCCCGTCACCGGACCCGGGAACGTGTCCGCCGGTTCCCGTGTCGTTGCCGTCGGTGTCGCCCTCGGCACCCTGATCGGTACCGATGTCGCTGCCGCTGCCGGATTCCAGGTGGAGGTCCGCGGCCGTTTCGGTCCAGGGGTGGGACAGGGTGTCGAGCTTCGCGGCGGGGGGCTCGGTCGTGGCCGAAGGCGCCGGGTCTGCTCCCGTGACGTCGGCGGCGGGTGTCGTACCCGAGAGCGGCGTCGGGGGCGTGACCGGGCCGGTGGTGGCGGCGTCGCCGTCGGACCCCGCGGTGCTCTCGGTGACGGGGCGGGGCGCCGGGTCGGGAGCCACGCCGAGGGCGTCGGCGAGCGGCAGCAGGACGTCGGCGCCGGGGAACGCGAAGTCGGCGGAGCTCGTGGTGACCGGGGTGTCGACGCCGTACGGGGCGTTCGCGGCATCCGGGTCGGCCGCGGTGCCGTCTGTCGGCGCGGCGGACGGCGGGCCGGCGAGCGGGCGGACCCGGACCGGGGCGCCCGGCCCCTCGCGGGTCAGTTCCACGGCGGCGCGCACCGGGCGTCCCGCCCCGTCCGACGTGACCGCCGGACCCAGCACCACGGCCCGGTCCGTCCCGGCCCCGTCCAGCAGTTCGGCGGCCTGCGGCGACGCCTCCCCCGGCGGAGGCGTCGGAGAGACCACGACCGTCAGCGAAGACGTCTCCGGGGAGGCGGAGTCGCCGACCGGGGCGGGACCGCCCCGCACGTCACCGCTCACGCCGGCTGCGTCACGGACCCCGCCGGTGCCCGCGTCCGTGCCGGTGCCCGCGTCCGTGCCGGTGCCCGCGTCCACGTACGACCCGCTGGTGGCGACCCGGGGCGGAGCGGTGGTGAGGTCGGCGGCGTCCGGCAGGGGGGTGGTCCCGGAGGACGGGCCGGTCTCCGGAGGACCGGCGGTCCCCGATGAGGTGCTGCCGTCCGGAGAGGACGTGGACGCCGTGGGGGACGTGACCTCCGGCGGGGAATCGGCCCGCGGGGCCGCGGTGGTGTGCGGATCGGCCTCCTCCGCCGGGTTCCGGGAACCATCCGCCGGGGCCGTGCCGTCCGGGGCACGGGTGCTCTGCGCCTGCGGCCCGGAGGCGGCCGGGTTGCCTCCCGTCGCGGGAACGCCTCCTGCCCGGCCACCGGAGCCGGTGCCGGCGCCCGATCCGGTGGCGGTGCCCGATCCGGTGGCGGTGCCGGTCGCCGATCCAGTGCCGACGCCCGTGCCAGTGGCCGACCCGGTCCCGGTGCCGGCCCCCGGAGCCACCCCGGAGCCGACGCCCGTGCCAGTGGCCGACCCGGTGCCGATGCCGGCCCCCGGAGCCACCCCGGAGCCGTCCCCCACGCCGGTGCCAGTGCCGGTGCCGGTGCCCACGCCGGTGCCGGGCCCCTGGGGTGAACCCGTGCCGTCGGAACCGGCGGGCCCGCCGGTTCCCCGGTCGAGCGGGGTCTCCACCGTGACCGGGGTGCCGAAGCCGTCGAGGGCGCGGCGCACCGCGTCGGCGTCGCTCTCGGCGGCGGGGCTGTTCCCGGCCGGCACCACCCGGATCTCGGGACGTTGGGACAGGTCGCCGTGCAGGCCGTCGCGGACGCCGATCTCGGTGCTGCCGGGCGGCGGGGAGCCGCGCAGGGCGGCGAGGTCGCGCAGGGCCTGCTCGCGCGCTTCCGCGGGACCGTCGTGGACCTGCTGCCACAGCTGGTTCTCGGCGGCCGTCACGGGCAGCGGGCCCGGGGAGTACGACGGCGGGGCCGGCGTCGTGTGGGGCGACGGGTTCTCCCCGACGTGGGACGGCGGGTTCTCCCCCACGTGCGGCGGCGGCGACTGGCTGCCGGTGACGCCGCCCGGCCCGGTGCTCGGGACAGGACCGGTGCCCGAGGCGGGCCCGGTGCTCGAGGTGGGTACGGTGCCGCCGCCGTCCGTGGTGTCCGGGCGGGAGGGGCCGTCGGCGCCGCCGGAGCGCGAGGTGTCGCCGGTGTCCCCGGCCCGGTCGGCGTCGCCGGAGACGGTGGGCGGCGGCTGGTTGCGCAACTTGTCGACGGCGTGGCGCAGTTCGGCGCCGGTGTTCAGGGCGGTGCCGCTGAGCGTGCCCTCGACCTGGCTGCTGAGGCCCGCGCCGACGAACGTGGTCCAGTTGGTGGACCAGTCGCCGTCGTAAGCACCCTTGATGAGGATCTCCCCGGCGCTCTCGCCGGCGCCGGCGGCGACGAAGTCGGACGTGCCCTTGAGGCCGTAGTGCCCGGCCACCGCGCCCGGCCGGTCGGCGTTGTGGCGCAGGATCTGGTTGTTCCGCCACAGGGTGGGGTTGTTGCGGAACGACAGCGGGGTGTCCCGGAAGGTGATCGGCGTGTTGTTCCCGGGGCGGGGGCCGCCGCCGTACGGGTCGGGGTCGGGCCGGTTGCCGGGGCCGCCGGGGTTCGGTGCGGGGTCGGGCTTGGAGCCGGGACCGGGGCCGTTGTTCTTGAACTCGGGCTTCGGGGTGGGGTGGGGGTTCGGGTTCTTCTTGAAGCCGAGGTCCGACTCGTTCTTCAGGTAGTTGTTGTCGTAGCCCTTGACGATCTTCCTCGCGACGTCGTCGAAGACGCTGGTGAAGAATCCCGCCGCGGCGCCGAACGCGGCGGACTTGAGGATGTCGTTCCAGTCGAAGCGGTCGGGGCGGCGGCCCTTCGGGGCGAAGTTCATCATCGCCAGCCGCACCGCGAAGGTCATGAACGCCTCTTGGAACGCCTCGGTCAGCGAGGGCGCGAGGTGCAGCCGCTGGAGCAGGTGGCTGAGGGTGGTGAGGATCATGAACCGGCTGCGCAGCTTGGCCATCATGATCTGGCTGGCCGTGGCGCCGCCGGTGAAGAAGGACATCGCCAGGTAGATGGCGATCTCGATGAGCAGCCGGATGACCTCGGCGATGACCTGCCACTTGGACTCCATGATGTCCATGGAGGTCTTGCGCCGGCCCTCGGCGATCTTGTCGAGCTGCCCGGCGAACTCGCGCAGGTAGTTCTTGCCCTGGTCGTCGATGAGCATGCCCATCGCCCTGGCGTACGACTTGGAGAGGTCGTCCGGCATCGACCGGGCGATGTCGTGGACCGACTTGTCGATCAGCGAGGAGAGCCGGTCGACCTTGCGGCCGAGGCCGGAGTAGGGCCGGCGGCTCTCGTACGCGAGGTCCTCGTCGGCGTCGATGAGCCTCTCCCCGGTGAGGATGAAGATCATCGCGTTGACCTCGGGCGACGGCTGGATGCTCACCGGGGGCCGTCCCCGAGGTCGCGCGGGCAGGACGGGGCGGCCGCTCCCGGCGTGGTGCGGGAGCGGCCTGCGGAGCGGGGGTCAGCGGCGGCCATGCCCGGACGAGCCGCCGTCGCCGTCGCCGTTCAGCCCGTGGGTGTCGATCCGGCTGTTGCTCCGCTCGATGTCCTCGAGGTTGCGGTCGCGGGTGTCCTTCATCATCCGGACCTGGCCGACCGTGGCGTCGGTGATCTCCACCAGCGCGTCACGGATGGCCATCATGGTCTCCTTGGTGGTCTGCCGCTCCTTCTGCTCCTGCGGTTTGGCCTTCTCGGCGAACTCGCCCGAGGTTCCCGGCCACCCGACCGTGGGGGCCAGCTCGTCGAGGAACTCCTCGGTCACGCTCCTGGCCAGGGTGCCGATCTCCTCGAGCTGTCGCGCGAGGGCCTCGATGCGCTGGGGGTCGGCGTAGTACCGCTCACCCATCGTCAGTCCTCCCCGTCGTCGCCGAGGGCGTCCCGCCAGGCGGGCGTGGCCCGGCCGTCGCGGGCCGTGTCCTCGTCGTCCTCCTGCAGTACGGCCGGGCCGAAGATGTGCTCCCAGTCCAGCTCGAAGCCCTTCAGCTCCGGCACCTCGGCGCTCGGCTCGGTGAAGGGCGCCATGGCCTTCATCACGTGCCGGTTCATCTTCAGCCGCGCCGCGCCCGCGGCCTCCAGGACACTGGCGGCCAGCTCCTGGGGGACATGCCGCGGTACTTGTTCTCCAGGAACTCGATCCCGGTCAGCTCACCCTGCGGGCCCACGGTGGCGCGGACCGCGCGGTCGGAGGAGAGCACCGCGAACGAGGCCTGCCGCAGCTCGCGCTCGGTGCGCGCCAACGCCTCCTGGGCCGCCTGGAGTTCGGCCATCGCCTTCTCCAGGCGCTTCTCCAGCGGTTCCGTCACGCCCGTCCCGCCCCTTCTTCGTCGCTCTCCCGGATGTCCCGGCCCACGGTCGGGACGTCCGGCCCCGGACTTCGGTTCATCAACTGCCCTGCTGATCTTGCCTGGTGGCGGCCCGACGGAGAAATCGGGGCCGGGTGGGATTCGTCTCTCCCGGCGACCGCGCGGAGAAGCCGCACCGGTCACCGCCCGATGACTGCCGGGGTTCCGCCCTCCTCGGTGCCCCACACGTCCGCGTCCTCCTCCAGGTAGTCGGCGGAACTGGTGGGCCTGCGGCCGGGCGCCGTCTCCTCCTCCGGGACGTCGCCGCCGGTGGTCGCCACCCGGGAGGCCGGCGCCAGGAAGGTGTCGCTGTCCTCCTGACGGTGCCACGGGCTGCGCCGCCGGCGGTTGCGGCGCTCGCTCTCCTCCACCGCGTCGACCAGTACGGCGCGCACCCGCTCCCCGTTGCCCTTGTCGCCGCCCGCGCCCGTGCCGCCCATGCCGCCCATCGGCATGCCCGGGGACCCGGGAGTGCCGGGGGTGCCCGGGGCCCCGGGGGCGGTGGCCGCGGCGAGCGAGGCGCCCGCGCCGACGCCGGCACCGGCGGCGGCACCGTCCGAGAGGGGTGCGGCGTCGCCGGTTCCGCCGGTGCCGCCCTGGGTGAGGGAGTCCGTCCCGGAGAAGCCTCCCCCGACGCCCGCGGAACCTCCGCCGACGCCCGCGGAGCCGGCGCCGCCGCCCAGGCCGAGGTCGGAGAGCGAGAGGTCCCGGGTGGTGGTGCCGCCGCCGCCCGTTCCGTTCCTGCCGCCGAGCAGGTCCGACAGGTCGGAGTCACCGATGGTGCGGATCGGGTCGAGGTCGTGCAGGTCCACCGTCCTGGTGCCGCCCTGCGGGTCGGTGACGGTGACGACGCCGGTCTCCGGGTCGATGCTCTGCTTGCTGCCGTCCGGGAAGGTCGTGGTCAGTCGGCCGTTGTCGAGGACGGTGGTGGAGCCGTCCGGGTTGGTCACCTTGGCCCCGTGGGTGAGGTCGGTGACCGTGGTGGTGCCGTCCGGGCGGGTGCTGGTGAGCAGCCCGGTGTCGGGGTCGAAGGTGGCCTTGCCGCCGTTCGCGAAGGTGGTGGTGAAGTCACCGTCGTCGAGTGCGGTGTGGCCGCCTGTCGGAGTCTCCAGGCCGGACCGGTCGCCGCCGTTGAGGTTCCCGAGGTCGCCCAGGTCGCCGGTGGACTCGGTGGGCAGGTCGGTGTTGATGTCGTCCAGGTTCCCCAGGCCGTTCTGGCCGTTGAGGTCGCCCAGGTTCCCCAGGCCGTTCTGCCCGTTGAGGTTGCCCAGGCTGCCCAGGTTCTCGGTGGTGGTGGTGCCGTCGGGCTTGGTGGTGACCGTCTGGCCGGTCGCCGGGTCGACCTTCTGGACCGTGCCGTCGGGGAACGTGGTGGTCAGCTTCCCGTCGTCGCCCAGCGAGGTCACCGAACCGTCCGGGTTGGTCACCTTCAGGCCGTCACCCAGGTCGGCCGTCGTCGTCGAACCGTCCGGGTTGGTCGTCGTGAGCACCCCGCTGTCGGGGTCGAAACCGGTCCTGCTGCCGTCCGGGAGCTCGGTGATCACGTCACCGCCGCTGGTCAGTTCGGTGCTGCCGCCGGTCGGAGTGTCGAGGACACCGTCCCGCAGGCCGCTGTTGAGACCGTCGAGGCTGCCCAGGTCGGTCGTGGTGGTGGTGCCGTCGGGCTTGGTGGTGACCGTCTGGCCGGTCGCCGGGTCGACCTTCTGGACCGTGCCGTCGGGGAACGTGGTGGTCAGCTTCCCGTCGTCGCCCAGAGAGGTCACCGAACCGTCCGGGTTGGTCACCTTCAGGCCGTCGCCCAGGTCGGTCGTCGTCGTCGAACCGTCCGGACGCGTGGTCGTGAGCACCCCGCTGTCGGGGTCGAAACTGGTCCTGCTGCCGTCCGGGAAGTCGGTGGAGAGCTTGCCGTCGTCGAACTGGGTCCGGCCGCCGGTCGGGGTCCTGAGGGAGACGCCGCCGGTGTTCAGGCCGCCGAGACCGCCGAGGTTCTGGTTGACCACGTCGTCGACGGCGCCGTTCGTCCCACCCTGTCCGCCGCCGAGGTCGCCGGGGCTCTCGGTGGTGAGGTTGTTCCGGTTCAGCAGGTCGTCGAGGCTGCCGAGGCTCTGCTCGTTCAGCGCGTTCGGGTCGTTGAGGCCGCCGAGGCTCTCCTGCACGGCCTTGCGCTGCTCCTCCGCCTCGCGTTCGGCCTCCTCCTGGGCGAGCCGCTGTTCCTCGCGCAGCTCGTCCTGGTACTGACGGTCCTCCTCGCGCTGCTGGTTCTGCTCGTTGCGCAGGTCCTCCTGGAGGCGCTTGGCGTCCTCCTGCTCGCGCTTCTGCTCCTCGCGCAGCTCGTCCTGGTACTTGCGGTCCTCCTCGCGCTGCCGGTTCTGCTCCGCGCGCAGTTCCTCCTGGTACTTGCGGTCCTCCTCGCGCTGCCGCTCCTGCTCCTCGCGCAGCTCGTCCTGGTACTTGCGGTTCTCCTCGTTCTGCCGGTTGATCTCCTCCTGCTGCTCCTTGAGCTTGCGCTCCTCGTACTCCTGCGAGGCCGTGCTGGTCGACTTCGGCTCGGGCACGTTCGACGAGAAGTCCTTGCCGAGGTCGAGGAAGTGGTTGTTCAGGTCGGACTGCACCTTGGCGGCGGGCTTGCCCAGGTACTCGGCGACGCCCTGGTTCCAGATCTTGACCGCCTTGTCGCCGATCTTCGCCCAGTTCGCGATGTCGGTGAGGTCACCGTAGTCCGGGTGCACCTGGGAGAAGCCCGCCTGCGGGCTGTGCGTGACGTACGAGGAGGCGCGGTTGGTGTGCGACGTGAGTTTCGTCTTGGCGACGTTGTTCTCGTCCACCCACTGGGCGAGGTCGTCCAGGACGTAGCGCAGCACCCGGTGCGGGTCGTAATAGGGGGACTTGGCCCAGGCCAGCCACTTCTCCAGCAGTTCCCTGGCGGCGTTCTCCAGGTACGTGCGGCCCAGCGACAGGGCGCGCGAGTACACCGTGTCGCCGGTTCCGGCGTCGTCACCGGCGGTGGGCGAGGAGTTGAACGTCTCGACGTAGCTGTCGTAGTTCTCGCGGATCTTCGTCAGCAGGCCGCGGAAGACCTCCGCCGCCTCGCCCTTCCAGCTCGCGTCGTCCCGGCCGAAACGGTCCTCCCAGTCCTTCAGCACCACCGCGTGGTCCTTGAAGAACTTCGCGGCGAAGTCGAAGGATTCTCCGGTGGTGTGGAAGGACTCCAGGTCCACCACGTCGGCGTCGGGCACGCCCAGGTTGCTGAACCGGGCGTCCCGCGTGTTGCCCTTCAGCAGGGCGAGGAGCGCCGCCCGCGGCCCGTTCATGTACCGGGCGAGCGGGATGGTGCTGAACTTGTCCCCGTGGTAGTCCTTGAACTCGTTGCCCTCGCGGACCTGTGCGTTGTTGACGTCGTCGGAGCCGGGGTCGGCGAAGATGACCTTGTCGTCGACCTTCACCCGGCCCTCGAAGACGATCCTGGCCTGCATGATCGACCGCTTCTCGCCGCTGTCGAAGAACCAGATGTCGTAGTCCTCGCCCTTGTCCATCAGGAAGCCGGAGTCCTTGACGAGCATGGTGAGGTTGCGTTCCTTGATGCCCATCCGGAAGAGCTTGCCGCCGTTGTCGGAGCGCAGCGTGTCGAAGACCGTGTTGCGGTCCGGCACCGGGTAGCCGGTGATGTGGGTGACCAGGGTGGCCCAGGTGTCGCTCGACGGGTCGCCCGCGTTGTCGAACTTGTCGATGTTGGCGACGGAGTTGGGATCGTAGCCCTTGGGCACCTGACGCCCTTTCTGGTCGGTTGTGGTCCGGGCCGGCGCACCGTTCCCTCATGCGGGGGTGCGGCCGGATGGTGTGCCCGCGGACGGGCCGGCCTCGTGGGCCCACCGGTCCGCGCGGCGCGGTCTCAGCCGTTCTTTTTCGAACCGCCGGAGCCTCCAGAACCGCCGGAGCCGCCGGCGGTGAGTTCGTCGACCTCGTCGAAGGTCTGGAGCAGCGTCTGGGCGTTGATCGCGTCCAGGTTCTTGTCCTTGGTCTCGTTGGCCTCCTTGATGGTCTCGGTGAGCGCCTCCCTCATCTCGCTGAAGAGCTTCATCTGGTCACCGAGCAGCTTGTCGACGGCCTCGGCCGCGGTGCGGATGTCCGCGATCAGGCTCGGTCCGGAGACGAGGGTTTCGGTGACCATCCGGCCGATGCGCAGGAGTTGCTTGTCCTGGGCGAGGTTGTCCGGGGTGGTGTGGCCGTCGATGAGGTGGCCGAGCGGGCGGGTCCCGGCGTTCTCGTCGCCCACCTCACGGTGCCTCTTCGCGGCCTTGTACACCGGATCCACCTCGAAGTCCCGGAAGTTCTCCATCTGCTTGAGGTCGAAATGCTTGACGTCGGCCTTCTCACCGGCCATCGGACGCTCTCCTGCCGCTTGGTGCCGGACGGGATGGGGGGCGGCGCCTGCCGCCGATCACGCTCCCGGGCGCCGGGGTCCTCCCTCCGACGCGGACGGAAGGAGAACCCGGGCAGCCCCGGGCGTTCTCGTCCGGACCGGTCCGGGGCCGGGGCGTGACTCCCGCCGCCCGGGTCCCGGACCGATCCGGACGAAGGGCCCTAACGGGCCCGCACACCGCCCCAGTTGTCGGCGCTGCGGCGCTCGTCCCGGGAGTGGTTGTCGTGGATCATCTGGACCAGCTCGCCGCTGTCGCCGAGGAGCAGGGCCATGTTCTTGGTGGCCTGGTCCCACTCGGCCTGGACCTGGCGGTACATCTCCTGGTCCGTGCCCTCCCAGGACATGACGAGCGGCTTCAGCTCGTCCTCCAGGTTGTTGAGGGTCGTGATGATCGCCCGGGTCTGGTCCCCCAGCTCCTCGATCGCCTGCCTGACCACGGGGTACTGCACGTCGATGATGCCGTCGGCCACAACGTCTCCTCTCAGGGGGCCGGGCGCGAAGGCCCGGCAAGCTCACGTGGTACGGCCTCACCGGAAGGGGGCCGGTGCGGCCGGGGTGGGTCAGCGCAGCGCCTCGAAGACGCCCTGGCTGGTCTTGCTGTTGAGGACCTCGGTCAGGTCCTGGTTCTCCTTCGCCAGACGGTTGGCGGAGGTCACGTTCTCCTGGAGCGCGTCGACCATCTTGCTGATCTGGACGACGACCTTCTGCGCCTCGGCGTTCCAGCTGCGGAAGAGCTTCAGCAGGGCCTGGCCCTCGTCGCCGCCGACGCCCGACCGCGCGGCGATCTCGGCGACGTTGTTCTGGATCCTCTCGACCTGGGAGCGGGCCGACTCCAGAGAGGAGACACCGCCCAAGCCCTTGGCATAGTCCGCTTTCCTCGCGGCGCTGTCCGCCATGTCGTGTTCCCTTCGTCCGAGCACGTCTCGTCGCACCGTTGTCGCCGAGGCTAAAGAGAAGACCGCGTTCCGCGCAACGCGAGGTGGGAAAATTTGAGCTTCAGTCAGAATGCTTGCGGCACACGTGTGTTGTTGCGATGTTTCGGCGAAATGAATACGCCTCGCCCCACCCGTCCGGACGGGGCGGCGCACACCGTCCACGCCCCCTGCGCGAACCGTCCGCGAGACGCGGCGATATGGGCACGGAACGGTCACGCCGAGAAGGACGACGGGCATCCGGGTGGGCCGTTTCCGGCCCGAAGGACACACCCGGGCGGGTTTTCCCGGCAGTTCCCGGCCGTGAAATTTGAGCTTTCTCTGAGGTTCGCCCTCGCGTTCGGCCCGCGCCTTTCCCGTCCGGCCTTTCCTTTTCGTCGGCTTCCCCGGCTTCCACGGCTTCCACGGCTTCCCGGCTTCCACGGCGCGGTATGCGGCGCTTGCCTCGATCAGCGTGCGGTGTCGGCTGTGCGCGCACTGTCCGCCGCGTCCGTTTTGCCGGTGGCGCCGGTGGTGCGCCCGGGGTCCGCCGTCCCGTCCTGGTCCGCCGCTGCGTCCTGACCCGCCGCTGCGTCCTCGTCCGTCCCGTCGGCTGCCGCACGCTGGCGCGGCCGGTCGCCGGCGCCGCACTCCGGAGCGGTGACCTCGGGCTCCGCCACGCCCGAGGCGGCGGCCGGGTCGAGGTCCGCGCCGGTCGGGAGGGCCGCGAGCAGCGGTGCCGGGACCGAGTCGATGTCCGCGGCCCCGTACCCGAGGGCTGCCAGCGCGTTCTTGTCGGGGACCCGGTACTTCACGCCGTTCTCCGCCACCAGGTAGGTGGTCCCGGCGTGCGCGGCGCCGCTCGCGTTCAGGGCCCGGACCAGGGCGCCGCGCCCGGGCCGCACGACCGTGACGTCGGTCGGGACGCAGGCCGCCTCCAGCGGCTGGTCGGTGCCCTGCGACACCGCGACCGGGGCGAGCCCGGTGAGCGGCACGAACACCGAACCGATCCGGGCGCCGCCGGCGCCGCCGTCCACCTGCGCGCACAGCGCGCTGCCGCGCGGCGTGGACTGCGGCACGGGCGGCACGTCCGGCAGCTCCGCGGACCCGGCGGCCGCGGAGTCCTTCGCCCCGTGCTCGCGCAGCGCGTCCGCGCCGAGCGTGCGCACCTCGGGCGACCGCCCCTGGTAGGCGTCCTTCTGGGTGGCCGGGTCGCCCAGTACGAGGGCGGCGCCGAGCCGGGTCAGCGGCACCAGTCCGTCCTTGCGGAGCAGGTGGTAGGTGCTGCCGCCGCCGGGCACGCCGACCTTGAACAGCTGGCCGATCCGGCTGGCCTCGCCGCCGAGCACCGGGCCCTCGCCGCCGCGCCCCGGCACCGCGGGCGGGCTCAGGGCGGGGCCGGGCGCCAGCGCGTCGAGGAAGGCCGCCGAGACCGGCATCGGCCGCCGGGAGCCGTAGCCGAGGGCGTTGCGGGCGTCGGAGGCCCGGTCCAGCGGCAGTCTGCTGCCCCGCCACACCAGGTACTCGGTGCCGTCCGGCCCGCTGACCAGCACGCCGCGGTCGCCGCCGATGCCACGGGAGTCCAGGGGCGCCCCGGCCACCACGGTGGTGGTCCCCGGCTTGTCCACGCCGGTGTCCGCCACGACGCCGGAGGTGTCGGGCAGTGCCCCGTCCGGGCCGGTGACGCACAGGTGCCAGGCGCCGTCGTCGAGGCCGTCGGCCCCGGGCAGGGAGTCCGGGGCGCCGGGGATGCCGACGGGGGCGCCCACCGGGACGTCCCGCAGGGAGGCGGTGCGCACGTCCGCGGTCGGCAGGTCGGAGCCGCCGATCAGCCGCGCCGACGCGTAGTTGCGCACCGGGTGCAGGACGCCGTCGGTGCCGGTCCACAGGTACCGGGCGCCGGTGTCGCGGTTGACCACCAGGTGCTCACCGTCGCGCCAGCCGTCGTTCCCGCCGGGGCGCAGCAGTCCGTACACGGTGGCGCCCGCGCCGATCAGGACGGTGACCAGTACGCCGTAGACCAGGCCGCGGGTGGTGCGCCCGAGCGGGCTCTCCGGAGCGTCCGGGTCGGCCGTCAGCAGGCCCGAGCTGAGCCTGCCCATCATGAAGGTGTGGGCGTGTACCTGGTCGCGTTTGGACTGCACGGCCTCTCCTCGTCAACTCGTTCTCCGTCGTCCCGGCATACGGGCGTGCCGGCGCCCCGGCGTACGGGCCCCGGTGTCCCGTCGTGCGGGCCCCGGCGTCCCGATGTCCGGGCGTCCGGGCGTCCCGCCGTACGGGCCCCGGTGTCCCGTCGTGCGGGCCCCGGCGTCCCGATGTCCGGGCGTCCGGGCGTCCCGCCGTACGGGCGTCCCGGCGTGCGGGCGTCCCGGCGTGCGGGTGTGCTCAGCCGAACAGGCCGCGCAGCCAGCCGAACAGGCCCGCCACCCAGAGGGTGAGCGGCAGCAGCGCCACCGCGAGACCGGTGTGCGCCAGTTCCGCGGCCCGTCCCCAGTACGGCAGCACCCGGCGGCCGGGCACCGTCCAGGCCGCGATCACGAGGGCGGCCGCCGCGGCGAGCAGCACCGCGAAGACCACCAGCCGCCCGTCACCGTGCTGGTCCACCGCCCAGGCGCGGGCCAGCAGCAGCAGTCCGCAGACGCCGGGCACGGCCAGGGTCAGCCGCTGCCCGATGTGCGCGAGGCCGCGGCAGTGCAGGAGCAGCAGCAGGCTCAGCGTCAGGGAGGTCAGCACCTCGGGCAGGTCGGGGAGTTCGGCGAGGACGACCAGGGCGGCCGCGGCGACGACGCCGGTGGCGGCGAAGAGCGCGGTGACCCAGCGCCCGGCCAGCTCGGTGCGTTCGGCGACCTCGTCGCCCGCGTAGGGCTCGATGCCCTCCTGGAGCTGGCCCGCGGAGGACGGCAGCGCCGGCATCCGCATCCCGGCGAGCTTGAAGGCGAACGGCGCCACCGCGCCGGCGCCGAGCGCGACGGCCGCCGCCACCAGCGCCACCGCGGCCGGCGCGTCGAGGTCGGTGTACCCCATCAGGGCTCCCGCGGCCGCGGCGGCCAGCGAGACCACCGCCGTGGCCAGGAGGGCCGGGGCGCCGACCGCCGTGGCGGCGAGCGCGAAGACGGCGCCGCCCGCGCCGGCCGCGCCCGCGGCGAGCAGCCGCGCGCCCACGACCTGCGTCACGTCCGGGCCGCTCAGGTCGCCGCCGGGCAGCAGCCAGCCGGCCAGGGCCAGGCAGGGCGCGACCAGCAGGCCGAGCGCGGTCGCGGAGAGGCGGTCGCCCACCGCGCGGCTGGCCGAGCCCGCGCCCGCGAGCAGCAGCAGCCCTACCAGGGCGGCGCAGGCGACCCGGGCGGAGCCGGTCACCCCGGGCCGAAGGACCAGCACGAGGGCGGCCACCACCGTCGCCGCCGCGGTGCCCACCAGCAGCCCGCGGGCCGCCTCGGGGCTCCAGTTGTGCAGCCGCCGGCCCGCGGTGTCGGCTATCCCGTCCACCAGGTCGTCCAGCCGGGCCTCGGGCAGCGCCTCGGTGTGCGGGCGCAGGTGGAGCACGGCGCCGTCGGCGAGGCCGGCGCGGGCGAGGGTGGTCTCCTCGTCGAGCGGGGGTCGCCGAGCCGCTGGAGCACCCAGCCGGCGTGGTCGAGTCCGGCCTCCTCCGCCTCCTCCCCGACGTAACGCAGCAGCGTGGGCAGGAGGTCGGCGACCGGCACGTCGGCGGGCACGGCCAGATCGACGCGGACGCTCGGCGCACGTACGGTCAGGCGGCACAGTTCGGCCACCGTGCTGTCGGTCATCAGCTGAACTCTCGACTTCCGTAAAGGCGTTGGCTGGGGCTCCCCCCGGGAGAGGGGATGTGCGAAGAATACGGAAGGCCGGCCGGGCCGGGAACGGAGGTTCCGGGCACAGGAATTGGGTCGCATCCCGGTCGGAGACCTGACCCCGCGTGGACAGGTCGCGTTCCGTGAATGCAGACTACTGCCTACACCCGCCGGATCGTGCTGCGGACCGGACTCCTTGCCCGTATGAAGTTGCCCGTCACGGGAGTTGCCCGTCACGGGAGTCGACCGTCCCCGCTATCCGTCCGAAACACGCGGTGGGCGTTCGGCGCGGCACGCGGACTCCGGGGAATCGGCTCGGTGCGGTGTTGCCCGCCGCCGGTTGCTCCGGTATTCCGGTGCGGGCCGGAAAGCCAGTGAAACCGGAGGTTTCGTTCCTTGAGTGTGGTGCTGTTTCGCCGGCCGGCCCGCCGACGCGGGCCCGAGATGCCCGAAGGGCAATTGACCCTTCAGGAGCCGCCGGTACTGGCCGAGACGGTGCCGGACACCTCGGCGATATGGACCTATCTGCCGATGGCGCTGATGTCGGTGTCCATGATGCTGATGTTCCTGCGCCCCGGCGGCGGGAACGGCGTCTTCATGTACCTGGCGATGGGCGTCATGGCGCTCTCCGCCGGTGCCATGCTGCTGGGGCAGCTGATGCGCCGCTCCAGCGAGCGCAAGCAGCGCCTGAAGGGCGAGCGCCGCGACTACCTCCGCTACCTGGCGCAGACCCGCAAGCGGGTCCGGGCCACCATCGCGGAGCAGCAGCGGGCGCTGGCCTGGCGCCACCCGGAGCCCGCCTCGCTGCGCTCGCTGGCCCGCACCTCGCGCCTGTGGGAACGCCGCCCGGCGGACGAGGACTTCGGCGAGGTCCGGCTCGCGGTCGGCGAACAGCAGCTCGCCCTCACCCTGAACCCGGTCTCCACCCGCCCGGTGGAGGACCTCGAACCGCTCTGCGCGCACGCCCTGCGCCGCTTCGTCCGCGCCTACTCCACGATCCCCGGACAACCCCTCGGTCTCTACCTGCGCTCCTCGGCCCGGATCCTGCTGCGCACCGAGGAGACACCCGACGGGGAGCCCGGCGGCACCGGTGGCCCCGGCGGACCCGGCGGCCCGTCGTCCGGGACGGGCGGCGGGGCCGGGAGCGGCGGACCGGCCGGCGACCCCGGCGGCGGCGGACCGGCCGACGACCCCGGCGCCGAGCCGGTACGCGCCCTGGTGCGCGCCGTGCTCGCGCAGCTCGCGGTGTTCCACGCGCCCGAGGAGCTGTGGCTCGCCCTGTGCGTCAGCGACGACCGGCGGCCCGACTGGGAGTGGGCCAAGTGGCTGCCGCACGCGCTGCACCCGTACGAGGAGGACGGCGCCGGCAAGGTCCGCCGGATCACCGCCGACCTCGCCGAGCTGGACGACCTGCTCGGTGCCGAGTTCGCCGAGCGCCCCGGTTTCGACCCGGACGCCCGCCCCGGCCGCGACGAGCCCTACACCGTCGTCGTCCTGGACGGCGTCACCGTCCCCGAGGGCCACCGCTGGGAGGGTCACGGCTACCGCAACGCCGTGGTCCTCGACGTCGGCGGGGCGCTGCGCTGGCGGCCCGGCCGCAACACGCTGCGGCTGACCGTCGGGCCCGAGCGGGTAAGCCTGGTGCGCACCGACCGCAGCCGCAAGGAGCGTTCCGTGCCGCTCGGCCGGCCGGACCGGCTCGGCCCGCTCGGCGCGGAGTCACTGGCCAGGCTGCTCGCCCCCGCCGGATGAGCCTGGGCGCCGACGTCGCGCAGCCGCTGGACACCGACGTCGAACTGACCACCCTGCTCGGCATCCCCGACCTGCACCGACACGAACCGCGCACCCTCTTCGACCGGCACACCGGCTCCGCGCGGCTGCGGGTGCCGATCGCGGTCGGCGTGGACGGGCGCCCGGTGGAACTCGACATCAAGGAGTCCGCGCAGGGCGGCATGGGCCCGCACGGCATGCTCATCGGCGCCACCGGCTCCGGCAAGAGCGAACTGCTGCGGACCCTCGTCCTCGGGCTCGCCCTGACCAACTCCTCCGAGACCCTCAACTTCGTCCTGGTCGACTTCAAGGGCGGCGCCACCTTCCTCGGCCTGGAGGAACTGCCGCACACGTCCGCCGTCATCACCAACCTCGCCGACGAGGTCGCCCTGGTGGAGCGCATGCAGGACGCGCTGCACGGCGAACTCATCCGCCGCCAGGAACTGCTGCGCTCCGCAGGCAACTACACCTCCGCCCTGGAGTACGAGCGGGCGCGCGCCGCCGGTGCGGCCCTCACCCCGCTGCCCAGCCTGTTCGTGGTGGTCGACGAGTTCAGCGAACTGCTGTCCACACACCGGGAGTTCATGGACCTGTTCGTGATGATCGGCCGGCTCGGCCGCTCCCTGGGAGTCCACCTGCTGCTCGCCTCGCAGCGTCTGGACGAGGGCCGTATGCACCAGTTGGAGAGCCACCTGTCGTACCGCGTCGGCCTGCGCACCTTCTCCGCCATGGAGAGCCGCGGCGTGCTCGGCGTGCCGGACGCCTACGAACTTCCCGCCCAGCCCGGCAGCGGCTACCTGAAGTCCGGGGTGGAGTCCCTGACCCGGTTCCGGGCCGCCTACTCCTCGGGCACCTACCGGCGCCGCACCGGCGCGGTGGTGCAGGCCCGGGTGGCCAGCCAGGTGGTGCCGTGGACCAGCGGCTGGGTGGTGCCCCGCACGCTGGAGGCCACGCCGGAGCCGGAGCCGGAGACCGGGGCGACCGGGGAGGGGGACGACGAGGAGACGCTGCTCGACGTGGCCCTCGACCGGCTGCGCGGCTCCGGGCCCCCGGCCCACCAGGTGTGGCTGCCGCCGCTGGACGAGCCCTTCCCGCTCGACGCCCTGCTGCCCGGCATCGCCCCCGACCCCGAGCGCGGCCTCGGCGCGGTCGGCTGGTCCGGGACCGGCCGGCTGCGGGTCCCGGTCGGGCTGGTGGACAGGCCCTTCGAGCAGCGCCGCGACCCGCTGGTCGTGGACCTGTCCGGAGCGGGCGGCCACGTCGCCGTCGCGGGCGGCTCGCAGAGCGGCAAGTCCACCCTGGCCCGCACGCTGATCGCCGCCCTCGCCCTCACCCACACCCCCGCCGAGGTCCAGTTCTACTGTCTCGACTTCGGTGGCGGCGGCCTCTCCCAGCTCGCCGCGCTCCCCCACGTGGGCGGTGTCGCGCCGCGGCTCAACCCGGAGCGGGTGCACCGGGCCGTCGCCGAGGTGATGACGCTGCTCGCCCGCCGCGAGCAGTTCTTCGTCGACCACACCCTGGACTCCATGCAGTCCTACCGCCGTCGCCGGGCCGCCGGGGAGTTCCCCGACGAGCCCTTCGGCGACGTCTTCCTGGTGGTCGACGGCTGGTCCACGGTCCGCCAGGACTACGACGACCTGGTCCCCAAGTTCAACGAGATCGCCGCCCGCGGCCTGAACTACGGCATCCACCTGATCGTCACCACCACCCGCTGGGTGGAGCTGTCCGCCCAGGTCCGCGACCAGGCGGCCACCCGCCTGGAACTGCGGATGGGCGACCCGATGGACTCCGAGATCGACACCCGCAAGGCCCGTTCGGTGCCGCGCACCGGCGGCCGGGGCATCACCTCCGACAGCAGGATGCACTTCCTCGCCGGCCTGCCCCGCCTGGACGGCAGCGGCTCCCTCGACGACCTCGGCGACGGCGTCGCCCACCTGGTCGCCGAGGTGGCGCGGCACTGGCCGGGCGCGCCCGCCCCGCGGATCCGGATGCTGCCGCACCGGCTCCCGCTCTCCGAACTCCCCGCGCCCCAGGGCACCGAGGGGGCGGCATGCGGCTGCCGCTCGGCATCGACCAGGACACCCTGGAGCCGGTCTGGCACGACTTCAGCCGCACCCCGCACCTGATCGTGGTCGGCGACACCGAGAGCGGCAAGACCAACCTGCTGCGCCGCGTCACCCGGGGCATCACCGCCCACTACGCCCCCGACGAGGCGAAGATCATCGTCGTGGACTACCGCCGCACGCTGGTGGACGCCGTCCCCGAGGAGTACCGCATCGGGCACGTGATCTCCCTGGACAACCTCAAGGAGACCATCGACGGGGCGGCCCGCGCGCTGAGGACCCGCGTCCCCGGCGCGGACATCGCGCCCGCCCGCATGCGCCGGTGCGACTGGTGGACCGGCCCGCGGCTGTTCGTCCTGGTCGACGACTACGACATGGTGTCCGGCGGCAACTCCTTCCAGAGCCCCTTCGAGCCGCTCTTCGAGGATCTGACCCTCGGCTTCGAGATGGGCCTGCACCTGGTCGTCGCCCGCAGCGCGATGGGCGCGGGCCGCAGCCTCGGCGACGCCCTCGTCCGCCGCCTGGACGAGGCGAACAACCCCGCCGTCCTGCTCTCCTGCCCGCCCACGGAGGGCCACCTCTTCGGCAACACGAAACCGCTCAACCTCCCGCCCGGCCGCGCCCAGCACATCGCCCGCCGCCGGGCACGGCTGATGCAGACGGCACTGGTGGAGGAGAGCACGCCGTAGCCGGACCGCGGTGGCCACCGGCCGCCGCGGCCGCAAGGAGGGAACGACACGAACGCGCAGGCCGGCGGGGGCCGCTTTCGAGCGGCCCCCGCCGGCCTGCGCGTTCGCGAGAGGTCCTGCTCACTCCCGTGCCGTCGGGCCCGCTTCCGCCGGGCGCCAGCCGCGGGCGCGGGCCCGGGAGAGGGTGAAGCCCGCCCAGAGGACGGCGAGGACGGCGGCGGAGCCGAGGAGGACCAGCAGGCCGGCGCGGCCGGTGGCGCGGTCCGCGGAGGCGGTGTCGCGGACCGTCACGGGGTCCGCGGCCCGCGCGGCGCCGGCGGGCGCGGCGGCGTCGCCGAGGACCGTGGTGACGGCGGCGTAGGGGTCCAGCTGGGGGATGTCCGCCGGGTAGGCGGTGGCGGTGAGGCGGCGGGTGACGGCGTCGGCCGGCTCGCCGGGGTGGGCGGCGCGGACCACCGCGGCGGCCCCGGCGGTGTAGGCGGTGGCCACCGAGGCGCCGCCGCCCAGGTAGTGGCCCTTGCCGCGCGGGCCGCCGGAGACCACCCCGGCGCCGGGGGCGGCCAGGTCGATGCCGTCGGTGGGCAGGGAGCCCTCGGGCCGGGTGCCGCCGGGCAGCATGTCGGCGACCGACAGGACTCCGGGTTCACCGGCCGGCCAGTAGGTGCGGGACGGGACGTCGTCGGCACTGCCCCGGGACGGCGGGTCCGGGGTGGCCGCGGCGACCACCACCGCGCCCGCGCGGCGGGCCTCGGCGACCGCGCGGGTCAGCGCCGCGTCGCGGCGGGGCAGGGCCACCGCGACCGCGATCACCCCCGCCCGCGCCTCGGTCGCCTCGCGCAGCGCCCGTACGACCAGGCCGGCGTCGGCCCTGCCGCGCGCGTCGGTGCCCCGCAGGGCGAGGATCCTCGCGCCCGGGGCGACCCCGGCCAGGCCGGGACTGTCCCCGCCGGTCCCGGCGATCAGCCCGGCCAGGAACGTGCCGTGCCCGACGCAGTCGTCACCGGCGGCGCCCTCGGCCAGGACCCGGCCGTCGAGTCCGGCGGCGCCGGTGGCGACCCCGGTGTCGATCAGTGCGACGGTCACGCCGGCCCCGGTGCCGTGCCGGTGCAGCCGGTCCAGGTCGAGGCGCTGGCGCGACCAGTCCTGCTTCTTCGCCTTCTCGCCGGAGGCGGGCGTGCAGGTCACGTCCTCGGCGTCCGCGGCGAACGCGGAGGGCATGCCGGGCAGTCGCTGGCCCTTTCCGCCGTCAGCCGTCGGCGGGCCCACCAGGGGCGCCGTCCGCGCCGGAACGGCCGCGGGCAGCAGCAGGGCGGCGGCAAGGCCGGCGCCGGACAGCAGGCGGGCGGCCCCGCGGGCGGGCCGCCTCACCGGGGAGCCGTTCCCGGTGCGGTGACGGCCACGTCCACGGGGAGGAGGACGCGCAGGTCGTCCAGGGTGGGCGCGGCCAGCGAGCTGAGCCGTCCCGCCTGGCGGGTGACCATCGACTCGACCACCTGGCGGGCCAGGCGGGCGTTGCCGAAGGAGCGGTCCCGGGCAGCGCGTCGAAGTACTCCTTGAGCAGGGGGCCGGTGCCGGGTCCGCACTCGTAGCCCATGCCCGCGGCCTGGGAGCGCACGATGGTGACCAGTTCCTCGGAGGAGTAGTCGGCGAAGGCGATCCGGCGCGGGAAGCGGGAGGACAGGCCCGGGTTGGAGCCGAGGAAGCGCTCCATCTCGTCCGGGTAGCCGGCGACGATGACGACCACCTCGTCGCGGTGGTCCTCCATCAGTTTCAGCAGGGTGTCCACCGCCTCCTGGCCGAAGTCGGCGCCGCCGCCGCGCGGGGTGAGGGTGTACGCCTCGTCGATGAACAGCACGCCTCCCAGGGCCCGTTGGAAGACCTCGCGGGTGAGCTGGGCGGTGTGGCCGATGTAGCGGCCGACCAGGTCGGCGCGGGCCGCCTCGACCAGCTGGCCCCGCTCGAGGATGCCGAGCCGGGTCAGGATCTGCCCGTAGAGGCGGGCGACGGTGGTCTTGCCGGTGCCGGGCGGGCCGGTGAAGACCAGGTGGTGGCTGAGCGAGGGCACCGGCAGCCCGGCGGCGGCCCGGTGGCGGGCGGTGGTGATGAGGTTGACCAGGTCCGCGACGTCGCGCTTGGCCTCGGCCAGGCCGATCATGTCGCCGAGGCGGGTGAGCGGGTCGTCGTCCGGGGCGGCGGTGCCGGCCGCCTCCGCGGCGGCGGTGGGCGAGACGTCCTCCGGCAGCAGCAGTCGCAGGTCGCGCTCGCCGACCTGCGGCTGGGCGGCGAGCCGGACCGCCTGCCGGTCCACCATCTCCTCGAACACCCCGCGCGCGGCACGCCCGTTGCCGAAGCCGGCGTCCCGCGGCATCGCCCCGAAGTGCGCGGCCAGCGCCTCCGCGGTGCCCTCACCCAGTTCGTACTGGTGCTGGGTGCACATGTTCTCCATGATCGCGACCAGTTCGGGCACCGAGTAGTTCTCGAACTCGACGGTCCGTGAGAAGCGGGACGCCAGGCCGGGGTTGGAGCCGAGGAAGGACTCCATCTCGCGGGAGTAGCCGGCCGCGACCACCACCACGTCGTCGCGGTGGTCCTCCATCAGTTTCAGCAGGGTGTCCACCGCCTCACGGCCGAAGTCGGCGCCGCCGTTGCCGCTGTCGGCGGTGAGCGTGTACGCCTCGTCGATGAACAGCACGCCGCCGAGGGCCCGTTGGAAGGTCTCGCTGGTCTTGATCGCGGTGCCGCCGACGACCTGGGCGACCAGGTCGGCGCGGGAGACCTCCACCAGGTGCCCGCTGCGCAGCGAGCCCAGTTCGGCGAGGATCGACCCGTAGAGGCGGGCGACGGTGGTCTTGCCGGTGCCGGGCGGGCCGGCGAAGATCAGGTGCCGGCTCATCGGCGGTGCGGACATGCCGAGTTGTTCGCGGCGCTGGGCGAGCTGGGTCAGGTTGACCAGGGTGCGCACCTGCTGTTTGACGTTCTCCAGGCCGATCAGCGCGTTGAGGGCACCGAGCGGGCCGTCCGCGCGGTCCGGCGCGGGCCCGTCCGCGGCGCCCGAACCGGCGGGGTCGGTGTTCTCGGCGCTGCCGGTGCCCCAGGCGTCCCGTTTGCCGTTGCCGGTGCTCTTCAGGCCGTCCACGGCGAGCCGCTCGCCGGGCACGGTCTGCACCAGGCCGCCGCCCTCGTTCTCCCGGGCGAGGCAGTTCACGAGGGAGACCGGCGCGGTGGACTCCACCCGGAAGCCGTCCTGGGCGCCGCCGGTGGCCTCGCAGCCGTTGAGGGAGGCGAGGGCGCCCTCGCGCAGCAGGAAGCCGTGGCCCTCGGCGGCGTGCGCCACGGTGCGGCTGGCGGTCAGTTCGCCGCCCGCGGCGACCGCCACGCCGTCCTCGCCGCACCTCTCGACGCGGAAGTCGCGGACGGTGGCACTGCCGCCGTCCGCCACGACCAGACCGCCGGCGGCGGCCTCGGAGACCCCACCGCCGGCCAGGTAGAGGCTGCCGCCGGAGGCCACGTGCACGCCCGTGCCCCCGGGCCGGACGATCTCGCAGTCCTCGGCGCGGCCGCGGGCGTCGGCGGTCGCCAGGATGCCGTCGCCGGACGGCTCGACCAGCCGGGCCCGGCGCAGCAGCGGGTTGGCGCCGCCGCGCACCGTGACGGCGGGTGAGCCGCCGATCACCTCCAGGCGGTCCAGTTCCGGCGCCGAGCCCTCCTCCAGGAGCAGTCCGCCGTGCTCGCAGTCGCGGACCGTCAGGCCGGTCAGCGCCGGGGAGGCGGCCCCGGCGACCCGCAGCCCCGCGCCCTGCGCGCCGTCCACCCAGCAGTCCTCGAAGGTGCCGCGCGCCCGGTCGGTGACCAGGATGCCGTGCCCGCGGGTGCGGGAGACCCGGCAGCGGCGCAGCACCGGGTCGGTGCCCGAGGCCAGCGCGATCCCGTTCCCCGACGCTCCGGTGACGCGGACGTCCTCCAGGGTCGTACGGCCCGTGCTGCTCAGGTGCACGCCGGTGCTGGTGTCGTGCACCACGGTGCGGACCACCGTCAGGGAGCAGTTCTGCTCGAGGGCGACGGACGGCTTGTCGGTGGAGGAGATGTCGCAGTCCTCCACCGTGCCGCGGGCCTCGCCGTTGGCGAGCAGGCCGTTGCCCCGGGCGTCGCGCACCGTGCAGCCGCGGACGCGGGCCTCGCCCTGCTCGGCGAGGACCAGGCCGCTGGTGCCCAGGTTCTCCAGGGTGCAGGACTCCACGGTGGTGGGCGTGGTCGAGGTGACCACGATGCCCGCGCCCTGCGGGTTGCTCACCCGGCAGTCCCGCAGCGCGAGGGAGCCGGTGCCCCCGGCCAGCATCGCGGTCCAGGCGGCGCCGACGACCTCGCAGCCGTCGAACGCGGCCTGCCCGCGCCGCACGTCCACGGCCGGCAGTTCGGCGTCGCCGCCGCGCAGGGTCAGCTCGGACAGCATCACGGCGTCGGCGCGCAGCGCGAGCACACTGCCCGAACGCGGCCGGATCTCCACGGTGCCCCGCCCCTCGGCGGCGGCGAGGGTGACCCTGGTCTGGATCACCAGGTTCTCGGCGTACGTCCCGGGCCGGACGCTGATGAGGGCGCCGGCACGGGCCGCCGCGAGTGCCTCACCGATCGTCCGGTAGCGGTCCCGGTCCCCGGGACCGACCGTCAGTACCTGGCGCGACACGCACCAACCTCCTTGCCGCGGGGGCGTTTTCAGCGAGCGGCCCGCCGTCCGGGGGCCGTGTCGGCGAGCCGACGGTGTCATCGTGCCCCGATCTCGGGGCGGGCGGGGCGAGAGCGGGGCTCTCGGTGGGGGCGTGCGGTCAGACGCTCCACTTCTGGTTGTCGGTGCCGGCGCAGGTCCACAGTTGCAGCCGGGCCCCGTTGCCCCGGTTGTTGTCCCTGATGTCGACGCACTTGCCGACGACGGTGTTGACCAGGTCGTGGGCGGAGTTCAGCACGAACTGCTGGGCGGCGTTGCCGTTGCACCAGGCGATCTGGATGGTCGTGCCGTCGTTGTAGTTCGCGCCGGCCACGTCGAGGCACTTGCCCTGGATGCGGATGGTGCCGTCGGAGGCGAACTGCCACTTCTGCGCGGGGCTGCCGTTGCAGTCCCATGCCCACAGTGCCTTGCCGTCGCTGAAGTCGCCGTCCGGTACGTCGACGCAGCGGCCCGAGAGATGACTGCGCAGGGAGACGAAGCCGCTGAGCGTCAGGGCCGAACCGGAGTTCGCCGCCTGGTTCTTGCCGGTGCCCGACGCCTCGCCGCCGGCCGCCGCCTTGCTGCCGCCGGAGTCCTTGCCGCCGGACTTCTGCCCGGCGCTCTGCTTCGTCGGCTGGGCCTGCCGAGCGGTCTCCTTCTTCGGCTCGGCCTCGCTCCCGCCCTTGGCCGGGGCCGACGCGGCGGCTCCCCGCACCGGCTTGCCGGACTTCGCGGAGGGCGTGGGGCTCTCGCCCGGGGAACCGGTGACGGGCCGGGTCACCGCGAACTCGCCGGGCGCCTCCCCCGGGTTCCCGCCGAGGACGGTCTCCGCCGCCGCGGGCGCCGTACGGGCCCGGTCCTCGTTCCCGCCGAGCACCAGGAACGGCACCGACACGAGCAGCGCCCCTCCGACGGCGGCCCCGGCCAGCACCGCCTTGCCCGGCCGCCCGACCGGGCCGGTCTGCTGCCGCGGCCGGTCGATCGCGGTCGCGGTCATGGTCCGTACGAGCGCGGGCAACCGGCTCTTGGCCACCGCGGCGGCCCCGGGGTCGGTCCCGGAGTCGGTCCCGGGATCAGCCCCGGGACCGGTCCTGGAACCGGCCTCGGGATCGGTCCCTGGATCGGTCTCGGACCGGCCCGTCGCGCCATCGGGGGCGGCCTCGGACCGGCTGCCGGAGACCGCTCCGCTCGCGGACCCGCCGCCGACGGCTTCGGACTCGGGTGTGCCGCCCGAGGCTGCCGCCTCCCCGGCCTTCTCGGTCTCCCCGGCCTCGGCTGCCTGCGCGGTCGCCGTCCCGGCGGGGCCGAGGCGGGAGCCGGAACCGGGCTCGGTCTCCGTCCCGGACTCCGCCTCCGCCTTCGCCCCTGCCTTCGTACCTGCCTTGGTCTCCGCTTCCGCCTCTGCCTCTGCCTTGGTCTCCGCTTCTGCCTCTTTTTCCGCCGTCGTCTCTGCCGGATCGGGCTCGGTTCTCGCCTTCGCGGGCGCGGTCCCGGACTCCGTGGGCCGGGAGACGGTGGCCGCCACGGCGGTGGCGGCCGTCTCCTCGCCGCCGGAGGCGGACTCCGCCCCCGGGGGGCTGGGGGGTTGCTGGGCCGAACGCGTCACGGGGTCCTCCCTGTGATGTGGGGCCGGGATTCGGGGGAGTTGCCGGTCCGGTCCGCGGAGGGAACCGCGGCCGGAGAGCCGGTACGGTCAGTGGCGCCGGAGAGGGCACCGGGGTTCCCCTCCGCCACGGCGTCCGCCGCGGGCGCCCCCGCGACGTCCGGCCCGGGTACGGGTCCGGGCACGGGGTCGAGAAGCCCGAGAAGGCCGTCCGCCGGGACGAGCAGGGGGGCCGCGGCCCCGGCGTTGACCATCAGCAGGGTGCCGGAACCGCTCAGCGAACGGGCCAGCTCCGCCGCCGGAAGCGTGTCATGCCTGAGTTCCACGGACATCAACTCGTGTGCCGGCGAGGTGAACGCGAGGACCACGGGCGCCCCGTCCCGCCCGACGGCCGTGAGCGGCCCGCCGTCCGGTCCGCGCAGCACCGTGACGTCCGCCCGCGCGAGCGCCTCGAGCGCGTCGTCGACCGGGCCGTAGCCGGTGGCGGCCCGCTGTGCCGCCGCGTCCACCGGGTCGGTGGGCTCCGGCCAGCCGAGGACCCGCGCGGAGGGCCGATACTCCGGGTTGGCGCGGTAGTCCCCCACACCCCCGTCGTCGTCCGACCGCCACTCCCCCAGCACCGCCCACTGCGGCGGCGTCCGCTCCTCGGTCCACTCCGGGTCGACCACCCCGATCCAGTGCCCCGGCGCGCGGCGGGCGGCGGCCCGTACGGCCTCGGGTATCCCGGGGACGTCACCGGTGTCGGGGACGGCCGTGACGGGTGCTTCGGGGGCTGGGAGTGCTTCGGGGGCCGCGGTCGGCCCGGAACTCTCGGGCACCGCGGGCGAGGCGTCGTGCCTGGCCTCCTGCCGTTCTCCGGGCCGCATCTCCACCTGAACTCTTGGGTCCGTACGACTTCCTGGGTGCCGAACGACCTGCGCGCACGACGTCACTGATCAGATCGGGAGTCAACAGGATGCCACAGCTGTCCTGTTGACGGGCGACCAGGAGGGGGCCCGTATCCGCCCTCCACGTGCCCGTTCACCGCCCGAGTACGGAACTTTCCGGGAACAGTGAGGCGTGGACGGACAAAGCGACGGGGCGTTCCCTACGGGAAAGCGGCTGCCGTCGGTACAACAGGTTAAGTTGGGCGTGCCGTTGGACCCGTCGGCGTGCGGCCTCGCGGCCGGACGTCCGGGCCGGGGCCGTACGGGAGGACCTCGCGGTCCGGAAAGGCCGTCGGACCGGCCCGCGGACCCGACCGCCGCCGGGTCACGCGGGACCCGGCGGCCGGGACCGTGGCGATACGGGCCGTCCGGACCCGGACCCGGGGCTGGTACCGGCGCCGACGCCCGCCCGTGCGCCGGGTGTTCGTCCGGTACGCCGGCTGAACGCGCCGCCCGGGTTCCGTCACCGACAGCTCCCCCACCGACTGCCCGGCCACCGAGGAGGAGTACCGCATGTCGTCCCAGCCCCCCACCCCCCGCGCCGACGCGGAGGCGGCCGCCGCCCGTGCGGAGGAGGCCGGCTCCCCGGTCCCGCCCACGGCACCGGCGGAGAGCGCCGGCTCGCCCCCCACGCCCTCCGCCCCGGAGGGGGCCGCACCGGGACCCGCCGCGGCCCCCGCAGCCCCCGCAGCCCCCGCGGCCCCCGCAGCAGGGTCCGGCACCACCGCGGCCGCGGCCGCAGCCGCGCCCGGGAAGACCGCCCCTGCCCCGCCCTCGACCGCCACCACCCCCGCTCCCACCAGCACAGGGCCTGCCGAGACCGCCGGGGCCGCCAAGACCGCAGGGCCTGCCGAGACCGCCGGGCCTGCCGAGACCGCCGGGCCTGCCGAGACCGCAGGGCCCGCCGAGACCGCAGGGCCCGCCGAGACCGCAGGGCCCGCCGAGACCGCAGGGCCCGCCGAGACCGCCGGGCCTGCCGAGACCGCCGGAGCGTCCGGGGAAGGCGTCGCCGTTGCCGCGGCCGTCGGGACGGCGCCCCCGGACGTCAGGGCCGGCACCGGCACCGGACGCCCGCGCAAGCCGGTCCTGGCGGGGGCGGCCTTCCTCGGCGCCGCCCTGATCGCCGTACCGCTGCTGCTGGCCGGGAGCGCGAAGGACGAGGCGCACCGGGGCGGCGCGACGGGGCTGGCGGCGGAGGGTTCCGACACCGTCCTGAACCCGGAATCCGCTCCCGCCGGGCTCGGCGACTACGTGGCCGGCCCGACCGGTCCGTCGCCGAGCCCGGCGAAGCCGCGGAAGAGCGCGACCCCGAAGGCCGCCGTCGCCGCGCCCGTCGCGCCCGCACCGGCGCCGAGGACGAGCAGCCCGCCCGAGAAGAAGCCGACGCCGACACCGCCCCCGAAGCCCGAGCCCAAGCCCAAGGCGACCCCCGAGCCGGTCTGGAGCACCGAGACCGTCTACGCGACCAGTGTCCTGGAGGTCAACCAGGCCTGGACCACCAACCGCATCCGCATGGTGATGCAGACGGACGGCAACCTCGTCGTCTACAACGAGCGGGGCAAGCCCCTGTGGGCGTCCATGACCTTCGGCGAGAACCACCGGGCGATCTTCCAGACCGACGGCAACCTCGTCATCCACAACGGCGCCGACCGTCCGATCTGGGCCTCCCGCAGCCACGGCCACGACAACGCCCAGCTGGTCCTGCGGGCCGACGGCAAGGTGGTCATCCTGCACAACGGCACGGTCATCTGGTCCACCTGAGCAGGCCGTCCCGGCCGGCGCATGCGCGAGCCCTGGTGCCGTGAGGACACCAGGGCCGGGCTTGTCGGGTGGGGTGGTTCGGGCGTTTCGGGTGGTTCAGCCGGTGGTGAGCATGCCTTCGCGCAGGCGGGCCAGGAGGCGGGAGATCAGGCGGGAGACGTGCATCTGGGAGACGCCGAGGCGTTCGCCTATCTGGGCCTGGGTGAGTTCCTCCACGAACCGCCAGTGGATGATCCGCCGGTCACGCTCGTCCAGCGCGGCCACCATCGGCGCCAGCGCGTGGAAGTCCTCGACCAGACCGAGGGCGGCGTCCTCGTCGCCGATGAAGTCCGCCAGCGCGGCCTCGCCGTCCTCGCTGCCGCTGATCGCCGCGTCCAGCGACGCCGACGTGTACCCGTTGGACGCCAGCCGCGCCTCGACCACCTCGTCCTCCGGCAGGCACATCAGCTCCGACAACTCCTTGGTCGTCGGCGTGCGCCCCAGCCGGCTGCGCAGCTCCTCGTTGGCCCGCGCCAGCTGCACCCGCGCCTCCTGCAACCGCCGCGGCACGTGCACCGCCCAGGAGGTGTCCCGGAAGAACCGCTTGATCTCCCCCACGATGTAGGGCACCGCGAAGGAGGTGAACTCCACCTCGCGCGACAGCTCGAACCGGTCGATCGCCTTGATCAGCCCGATCATGCCGACCTGGACGATGTCCTCCATCTCCTCCGGCCCACGGCTGCGGAACCGGCCCGCCGCGTACCGCACCAGGGACATGTTCATCTCGATCAGCGTGTTGCGCGCGTACTGGTACTCCGGCGTGCCCTCCTCCAGCACCGCCAGCCGCCCGAAGAACACCTTCGACAACTCCCGCGCGTCCCGCGGCGCGACCTTCGAGGGATCGGCGATCTCCGGAACGTCCACCGTCCCAGCGGCCTGCACGGTCGTCGTCATCATGTGCCCCTCCCAGTCCATCCACCGCCGGATCCCCGGCCGTCGTCGCCGGCCCGTCGTGCCCGCAAAGCCCCGCCTACCCCCGACCCCGACAACCATTCCCCGAAACTTTCACGAACCGGCCCCCCGGCCCGGACCCGACGGACCGGCCCGGCCCGGCCTGCGAGCGGAGGCCGGCAGCGTGGGGATCCGGACCAGCACGGTCCCGTTCCGGACGCGGCACCTCAACGGGCTCCCGGCCCGAGGTCCGCGAGCAGGTCGTCCAGCACCGCTTCCTCTTCGACCCGGACACCGAGTTCGAGGAGGGAGGCGGCCAGGGCGGGGTCCCAGGGGGTCTCGGCGGGCCGGCCCGTCAGGCCCGGGGCCGCGTCCGCTGCGGCTGCGGCTGCGGCTGCCACGGCCACTGCTGCCCGGTAATGGGCGGCCTCGTAGCGCCACGGACGCCAGGGGACGCTTCGCGCCAGTGCCGCGGCGATGCGCACACCGCCCCAGTCGAAATCCCCGTGGTACAGGAGGCCGGCTCCCCGCGTGGACAGGTCGTGCAGCAAGGTGAGGGCGGCGGCCGACGGCTGCCCCTGGAGGCACACCAGGGGCGGGCACGCCGGGCCGAAGGCGTCGGCGGCGGCGGACAGCACGGCGGGGTTCTCACAGACGTGGACGGTTCCCGTCACCGGAACGGCGACGGCCGGTGCGTGACGAGTGAGGAAGCGGAGCGTCAGCACCGTCGGCTCCCCCGCGTCGGCCGTCCAGTCCAGGGGCGGGACACCGCGCAGGTTGAGGGTGAGGACGGTCGACGACAGGTCGTCCTTGAGCAGCCCCGCCGAGGCCCACGCCTCCCGCCGCCACTGCGCGCCGGAGCCGTCGGGGAAGCCGGTGAGGGAGCGGATGCCGGACAGGACGAGGGTGGCGAGCGGTGTCCCCTCGTCCAGGGCGTGGGCGCCCGAAAGGTTCCGTGCCGCGAACGTCGCCCGTGCGACCGGGGGTGACGCGGGCAGCGCGCGCAACGCGCGTACGGCGGCCTCCACCAGGGGGCCCGCGGCCTGCGGTGTCCTGGCGAGGCGCCGTACGAGACCGTCGGCGCGGATCCGTTCGGCCCAGCGGGCCTGCTCCCCCTCGAGGGTCCCGAACGGGGCGTACGCCTCCTCCCAGGCCCGTTCCTCCCTGCTCCGTGCCTCGGCGTGGAGCACGACCGGGCCGGTGAGGGCCACCACGGCCGCCGCCAGCCCGTCGGGGCTGACACCGGAGCGGCGCAGGACCGCGTCCACGGCGGTGAGGCGGATGCCGAGCGAGTCACCGGACCGTGGAGCCCGTCCCAGCAGCCTTTCGGCGGCGCGCCGTTGGGACGCGTCGGGGTCGGCCAGGGTGACGGAACCGGTGAGCGGGCGGCCGCGTGCCATCCGCTGCCGGACCCGGTCCACGAACCAGGTGAGACCGGGGTCGCCGAGCAGGCGGCCGAGACGCTCGGCATCGACGTCGGTCCGGGCTTCCGCCGGCGTCGCGTCTGCGGCCGCCCCCGCCCGGCCTCCGTCGCGGCCGGTCGGGGGCGTCGGACGGTTCACGTCCACAAGGATCCCTGTCCGCCGGAGCCGCCGGAGCCGCCGGAGCCGTCGGAGCCGTCGGAGCCGCGGGAGGCGCCGTAGCCGTCCACCACGCCGGTCCGCTGCGGCTCGCCGAGGGCACTCACCAGCCCGTCGGCGTACTCGCCCACGTGGTCGGCCGCCGCCCCGGGCAGGCCCGTTCGCGCACCGGGCTCCGTGCCGCGCCGCCGTTCGCCGCCGTCCCATTCCCACCGCGTCACCAGCACGGCGTCGATGTCGTCGACGCGGGAGAGCTGGGCGATGGCGATGCCCGGCACCTGGGATAGCAGGCCCATTCGCGCTCGCTCGTCATGACGACGTCGAGGTCGAAGGCGCGCAGCAGGCCGAGGCACTTGGCGCGGGAGTCGTCGTCGACGCCGGCGAACGCCTCGTCCAGGGTGACCAGACGCGGGGCGTGCGCGCCGCCCGCGCTCGCGTAGTGCGAGGACGCGGCGGCGAACAGGGGTACGGACGCGGCCAGTACCCGCTCCCCACCGGAGGCGGGCCCGGTGGCCGGCACCCACTTGCCGTGCTGGTGGCGTTCGACGCCGAACTCGTGCCAGGACCGGTAGTCGAGGGCGGCGGTGAGGTCCTCCAGCCAGCTGCCGGCGCTGTCGTCGGCCTGCCTGCGGGCGATCTGCTCCTGGAGGAACGCGCCGACCGCGGCCCGGTCCTCGGGCGACCACGCGTCGGCGGACTGGCGCAGCCTTTCACGGGCCTGGGCCAGTCCCTGCGGTGCCCGGCGGGACGCCCTCCACACCAGCCGCAGTTTCATTCCCGTGGAGGTCGGACGCTCCTCGAGCTCCCTGTTCATGGCGGCCACCTGCCGTTCGGCCGCCCCGATCAGTTCCTGGAGCGTCCCGGCGACCTCGGTGATCAGATGGGTCTGGAGGATCTCGCGCTCGTGTGCGGAGAGGATGCGGGTGAGTTCCGTGACCTCCACGGCCAGTGCCTCGGCGAGTTCGGGTACGGCCCGTTCCCGGCCCTGGTAGACGATGTCGACCCGCATGCCGTCCTCGCTCGGGCGGGCGGTGGCGGTGTGGCCGTGCCGCGACAGCGCGTCCTGGAGCCTGCCGAACTCCTCGCTCAGTTTCTTCTGCACGCGCTCCCAGGCCGCGTCGGTGTCGTCGGCCGAGGAGAGTCGTGACTCCACCGCCCGCGCGAGGGCGATGGCGGGGGTCGCCGCCCACGTCCCTCCGTCGTCCGGTACGGCGAGGTCGGGCAGTGCGACGGTGAGCAGCCCCGTCGCGGCGAACCGCTGGAACGCCGCGACGGCCTCGTCACGCGTGGCGGTCGCCTCGGTGACGTCCTCGGCGAGCCTTTCGATGCGCCCCTCCGCGCGGTGGGCCCGTCGCTCGGCGTCACCGTGTTCCGCCCGCACCTTCTCCTGTTCGTCCGCGCAGACCCGGGCCGCCTCGGACGTCTCCTCCAGCTGTCGCTGGAGCTCGGCGACGGCCGCCCCGACGGTGGAGCGGAGCGTCGTGAGGTGTTCGTCCGCCGCCGCGGCGGTCCGGGCCGCCGCCACGGCGCGCTCGGCACGCTCGGACACGAGGAGTTCGGTCCGTCGGGTCTCCTCCCGCTCGCCGGTCACCGCGCGCTCGGCCTCCGCGCGCTCGCGCAGCGCGGGCCACAGGGCCGCCAGGAGGGCGGTGTGGTCGGCGAGCGCCTGGCGCACGGCGCCCAGTGCCGTGCGGTCGGCGGGGAGGTTCAGGGCGGCCGCCGTGTCGGTCAGTTCGGCCACCGCGCGCTCGGCCCGCAACGCGGTCGGAGCGAGTTCCGCGGCCCGTTCGTCCCGCCGGGCGCGGGCGCGGCGGACCGCTTCGGCCGCGGCGGTGACGTGTGCGTGGGCGCGCCGCAGGTCGTCGTCGCCCTCCAGTGCGTCGAGCTCGGCGTCCAGCACGGCGCGGCGCCCGGCCACGGTGCGGAACTCCTCGGTCAGCCGTTCCCGTTCCGCTGTCAGGTCGTCGATCTCGGCACGCAGTTCCCCGACCCGGACGCGACGCGCCTGTTCCCGTGCTCCTTCTCCCACGTACTGGGCGCTGTCCTTGGCCCAGCTCCCGGTGAGCGCTCCGACGCGGAAGCGGCCGTCCGCGCAGACCCAGGTGTCGTGGCCGTCGGCCTCCTGCGAGGCCTCGCCGGACCCGTCGTCGGCCGCGGCCAGTCCGATCGACGCGAGCAGGCGCGCGACCGTCTCCTCCCCACGGCGGCGGCTCCCGCGTCCACGGGGTCGACCGCCGGGCACAGCGCGTGGTCGAGGCCGGTCCCGCCCAGCGGCCCGACCGGGTCGAGCAGCACGTCATGGCCGTCGACCGCGACCGTGGAGCCGTCCGGCCGCACCCAGGCGTCCAGGAGCCCCGACGCCTCCAGCGCGGCTTCCAGTCCCGCGCGGCCGGCCTCGGTGACGTGCGGGCGGAAGTCGACCAGCCGCCACAGCGGAGCACCGGGGCCCCGGTCCCGTGCGCCGGGGGTGCGCGTGTGGGGGGCCGACGGGCCGCGCTCCCCTCCCGCTTCGAGGACGGTCAGCTCCTCCACCGCCAGTCGCTGCCGCTCCGCCGCCGCCTCCTCGCGGTGGGCCAGCAGGGCCGCCCGGTCGGCCAGGCGTGAGGTGGCGGCCCGGTGCGCCTCGGTCGCCGCCGTACGGGCCGGCATCGGACCGTCGAGAGAGCCCACCCAGTCCTGCACGGCGTCCAGGACCCCCGGCAGCCCGGGCACCCGCAGCTCCACGCACCCGACAGATGCTCCCGCACGGCCGTGACCAGCGCACGCCCCGCCGCGGCGGTGGCCTCCTCCGCCCGGCCAGCCGCTCCTCGGCGTGTACGACCTCCTCGTCGGCCTCGTCGGCGCGCAGCCGGGCGGCCCGGTGCTGTTCCTCGGCCCGCTCGGCCTGTGCGGCGAGTTCCGTCACATGCTCGACGGCGCGCCGCCTGCTCGCCGTCGCCTCGTCGGCCTCCCGGCGCAGGACCGCGTCCGGGGCTCCCTCCGTCCTGGGGACGTCGAGCCGGGCGGCCGCCGCGCTCTCGGCCACCCGGTGCCGGATGCCGTCCAGGGTCTCCCGGGCGGCCGTGAGCCGGTTGTCCGCGGTGCCGAGCCGACCCAGGGCACGGGTGTGCGCCTCGGCCGCCGTACGCCGGTCGGCCTCGGCCCGCTTCAGCTCCCCGGCCGTGCGGGAGGCGTCGTCGGCCGCCCGGTCCAGGGCGTGGGCGTCGCGCATCTCGGGCCGGGCCCGCAGTGCGGCGTCCTGGGCGGCCAGCCGTGCGGCCCGCTCGCCGAGGGCGGCGCCCCTGGCCCGGGCCTCCTCGCCGTCCGCCGCGGCACGGTCCCGGTCCGCCTGTGCCCGGGCGAGCTCCCGTTGCAGGTTCTCGTAGCGGGCGTGTTCGCGGCGGGGCAGGCGGGCGCGGCGCCGGGAGGCGAGGCGGGCGTAGCGGCGGTAGTGGTCGAGGAACGCCGAGGACGCCTGCTCGGCCTCGCGGGCCGCCCGCAGTTCCTCCTTCTCCTCGTCCAGCGACCGGAACGCCTCCGCCGCGTCGGCGACGACCGCCTGGTCCATCGGCGGCAGCGCCTCGGTCAGCGCCTGGGACAGGGCGGCCTCGCTGGGACGCTTGGAGAGCTGGGGCTGGCGCAGCTGGATCAGGAGGTCGACGAGGGCGCCGTAGCGCCGCTCCCCGAGCCCGAAGAGCGCTTCGTCGACGGCCCTGCGGTAGGCCTTCGCCGTGTCGTACACCGTGCCGCGGTCACCGACGGCCTCGGCGAGCCGGTCCCGGGACAGCGCCGTCCCGGTGGCGTCCATCAGGAACAGGCCGGCGCCGATCCGCTGGTCGGTGACCGCGAACCAGTGCCGGGCGATGCCACGTCCGGTGACCGCCTTCAGCCCGCACAGCAGAGTGCGGAAGTGCGCCTCGCCCGTGGCCGCGTCGAGCCGCCCGAACTCGATCCAGGTGTAGCCGAGCCGTTCGGGGTACGGGTGCGCGCCGCCCAGGAGCAGGTTCCACTCCATGCGCTTGCCCGGATCGCCGTCGGGTTCGACACGGCGGGCGGAGAGGTCGCCGTCCAGCAGGAACGGCAGGGTGAGGGCGAGCACCTTCGACTTGCCGGTGCCGTTGTTGCCGCGCAGCAGCAGCCGGCCGTCACGGAACCAGAACTCCTCGGCGTCGTAGTGGAAGAGGTCGACGAGTCCGATGCGCAGGGGGCGCCACCGGCCCGGGGCGGGAGCGGGGAGCGCGGGGCCGGGCAGCTCGGTGCCGGGGAGCGCGGTCACGGGGCGGTTCACTTCTCGTCCTTCGCGGTCGTGTCGTGGGATGCGGCGGGGAGGCGGCGGGCGGGTCCCGGTTCCCTGACGACGGGCTCGCCGACCGCGTACCGCGCGAGGGCCGGCCGCGGGACGACGCCCCGCTCCGTGATCTCGGCGAGTCCCAGCGCCACCAGCCTGGTCAGCGCCCTGTCCACGAGTTCGGGCTCCGTTCCCGGCTCCCGCGCCGACTTGGACCAGAACCCGCCGTGCTCCGCGGCCAGTTCCCGTACGCGAGCCGCCAGCTCCGCCGGTTCGACGGGCCCGGCCGCCCGTGCCAGGTGCCCCGCCAGCAGCAGGGTGATGTGGCCGTGGGTGCCCTGCTCGGGCATGCGCACGTCCGTGAGGTCGTCCAGGGGTCGACCATGGCGATACCCTCGGCGCGGATCTCCGGGACGAGTCCGGTCAGTTCGTTGATGCGGGCGGTGATGAAGCCGCGCTGCCGGGTGAGGTAGGCCAGTTCGTCGTCGGCGAGGTGGTCGTAGTAGAGCACCGGGTCGTCCAGGAGGACGCGGGTCAGCTTCCAGCGGATCGCCCGGAACCTGAGCTCGTCGCTGTCGAGCGCGGTGCGCGCGGTCATCTCCGTCAGGCGCTCCTCGAAGCCCTCGGCCTCGACCATGGAGGGCCGTGCAGGGACGCCGGCATCCCGGCCAGCACGCGCCGCCGCACGTCGTACAGCGCGTCGCCCGATCCGCTGACGTAGGCGTCCTCGTCGCCGGCCACCCTCCGCAGCACCCCGAGCCGCAGCAGCAGGCGGACGACGGCGGCGAGGTCGAGGCGCTCGTCGCGCCGCTCCAGGGTGAACGTGATCCCGGTGGCGACGAGTTCGGGATCGGCGGCGGCCAGCACGACCTGTTCGGCGAGGCGTCCGAGGGCCACCTGCGACTCGCCCCGTTCCAGCGCGGCCAGGGCCAGGCAGAGCAGGACGTAGCGGCGGCGGGTGAAGGGCAGGGCGCTGCGGGCGGCCTCGCGTGCCGGGTGCGTGGCGTCGGTGAGGGTGCCCGGCGTCTTGCGCAGCCGTGCCGCGTCGGCGTCCGTGCGCAGTGTCCAGCCGGCGTTGCGCTCGAACCACTCCCGCAGCTCGGCGGTGTGCCGGCGCACCAGCCGGAACTCGTCGGCGTACGGCCCGTCGGCGGTGAGGAGCGGCTCCTTCAGCAGGGCGCGTGCGGCCTTCTGGAGGTCGGCCTGGCGCTGGCCGTCCAGGACCTCGGCGAGGGGGCCGCTCATCGTTCCTCCGTGAGCCGGGGAGAGGTGTCTTCTCGTGGGGCGGGGACGGGAACGGGGCCGGGTACGGCACGATCGCCGTGCTCCGCCGTGAGGTCGACGATGTCGATCAGGTGGTCGGGGCCGCTGAACACCCGTCGGGGGTGTGCACTTCGGCCGTCGATCCGTCGTCGAGGGCGGTCAGCCGGACCTCCATGGAACCGTCCCCGCTGGTGGCCGTGGTGACCGTTGTCCCCGGCCGCCAGGTGGCGAGCGCGTCGCCGAGCAGCCGCAGGAACAACTGGAAGGCGAGCGGATCGAGTTCACCGAGCCGGGACAGCCGTACCGGCCCGCCCGTCACGAGCCGGTCCCGGGCCCGCCCGGTCTCCTCCGTCTGCCGGGCGGCGATCTCGGCGAGCCTGCGCTTCGCCTCGCCCGGTCGGCCACCCTGCGCGGCTTGCCGCGCCGCTCGTAACTGCCGGTGCGGCGCAGCTGGGGGCTGATCCGTAGCGGCCGCGCCTCGCCCCACGGGGTGGAGGCCGGTTCCGGGGCGGCCGTCCGTTCGGCGAGGGTGTCTGCGTCGACGGTCAGGTGCCGCGAGGAGTGCAGCCCGAACGCCACCCGCCACAGCCGGTGCCGCGCCGCGTCGTCCGGCGCCTGGGCGAACCAGCGTGCCAGGGTGCGGAAGTCGGCGGAACGGTCGGACCGCCCGGCCCGCCGCTCGTTCAACTGCCGTACGACGGCCAGCAGCTGCGGAATCGAGTTGAGCGCCCGTCCGCGCAGCAGCCTGGCCTGCGACTCCCGCCCCTCCCCCGACACGAACCACTCGGCGAGCCCGGACCACCGGGCGGCCCACCGCTCGTACGCCACCGCCTCCGCCCGCCCGGCGTCCTCGGGAGCGGCGTCGGCGGCCTCGCGGGCGGCGGCCAGCGACAGCAGCGGCCCCACCCTGCCCTGCTCCTCCAGCTCCCCGATCAGCAGGGCGATCCGCCCGCCGAGCGTGATCAGATCCTGGATGAACCGCTCCAGGTACTGGATCAGCCGGTCCTTGTAGACGAGGAACGCCTCGACCTCGATGTCGTGCAGGTCGATGGTCCGCTGGAGCGACCCCATGAAGGCGCGGGCGTTGTCCGCGAGGTCGGTGAACCGTGCCGTCAGCACGGACAGGGCGATGTACGCCTTGGCCGGGTCGGGCTCGTCCTCCGCGGCGATCACCAGGAGCGCCCGCAGCTGCGTGACGATGTCGTGCAGCGCGACCGCCTGGAGCTCGCCGCGCCGCCCCAGCACCTCGTCGTACGTCCCCAGCGCCGCCTCGGCCGCCTCCCCGGCGCGGGTGAGCTGGTAGATGAACCGCCTGCGGTAGAAGTCCTCGACCGCCATCACCCGGGCGTGGTCGGGGTCGGCCCGCAGGTTGCCCCACTCCACGAGCTTGTCCAGCGCCTGCGTCACCGCGTCGAGGCCGGCGGGCCGGCTCCCCGCGTCCAGGGCGGCGTACACGTCCTCCGGCCGCAGATGCACCGCGAACCGCTCCTTGGCGGCGAGGAACGCGCGCATGACCTGGCGGTAGAGGGGGGCGTTGGGGTGGTGAGGTGGGCGAACGGGGCGTAGTCGGCGGAGGGGGAGCCGTGGGAGCGGGGAGTCGGAGAGGTCTGCGAAGTCATCGTCGCTTCATTGTTCCGGATCTCCGGCAGGGACTGTGACCGATGTCCGGTTTTCGTATGCTCGGTCCGTCCGGCTTCCCTTTTCCTCGCCCGGCCGGAACGGTGGGTGGCGTCATCCTTCGCGCCGGACGAAGCGCACCGGTTCCGTGAGCACGATGGCGGCGGACTCCGTGTCGGCCGGCCGGGCCGGCAGTGCGGCCTCGGCCAGAGGCGGTGGAAGGGCATCCCCGAACTTCGGACGGTTCCGCGGGCCGGCCGACGCGCCTGATGAGACCCCTCCGGAGTTCGGGGTGTCGCTGTCGGCCGAGGCCGATGTGGTCGTCGCGAGCACCGCCACTGTGGCGAACTTCTCCGTGACCCGCACAGGGAACAGGCGTGACCACTCCGGAGCAACGGTCGATAATCCGTGAGGAGTTGAGCCTGCAGGGATTGTCGGGCCGTGGCGAGACGGGGACCGTATGACGGAGGCGGAGCCGCAGGAGCCCGACGAGGCGTTGGTCTCGTCGGTCGTCCGGATCAGGGGACGGAACGGTGAGCCCGTGGGCGCGGGTTTCCTCCTGGCGCCGGACGTGGTGCTGACCTGCGCCCATGTGGTGGCGTACGCCTCGGGGGAGGGACACGGCACGGCCGAGGTGGCGGCCGGGACCCCGGTCACGCTGGACATGCCGCTGGACGCGGACCTGGCGGGGCGGTCCTGGACCGCCGAGGTCGAGCACTACATCGAAGAACGGGACGACGGCACCGGGGACGTCGCGGTCCTGCGCGTGCGGGGCGCCGTACCCGGCGGCCGTCCGCTGGCCCTGGCCGAGCCCGCGACCGCCTGGGACAGGAGAGTCGGCATCGTCGGGTTCACGCAACGGCGGCCGGGTGGATCCTGGTACTGGGGGGTCCTCGGCGGGCCGACGGAGGAGGGCTGGCGACAGCTCTCCCGGACCGACGAGACCAGGCCCCACATCGAGGAGGGTTTCAGCGGCAGCCCTGTCTGGGACTCCCGCGGCCGTGCGGTCGTGGGCCTCGTCGCGGTGACCCAGCGGGGGCGCGACGAGGCCCAGCAGACGTTCGTGATCCGCGCGAGCACGGTGCTGAGGCTCATCCCCGAACTCGAGAGGATCGTGGAACCGCCGTCGCCCTTCCGGAGCCTCACGACCTTCCAGGAGCGCGACGCGGACGTCTACTTCGGCCGTGACGACGACACGGCGAAGGTGACCGGTGCCCTGCTGGCCGGGCGTCCGAGCGTCACCGTGTACGGGCCGTCGGGCTCGGGCAAGTCGTCGCTCGCGCTGGCCGGTGTGGTGCCGAGGATGCGGGAGAAGGGGTACGACGTCCTGGTGGTGGACGCCGGGCCGGTCTCCTCGCCACTGGCCGCGCTCGCCACCGAGCTGTACGAGGCCTACGGCACCGGGCGGCACGGGGCGCGGAACGCCGGCGAAGTACAGGAGTGGCTCACGGAGCTGGGGCTCGTGGACACCCTTCACCGCCTCCGCGGGAAGCCGGGCGGCAAGCTCCTCGTCGTACTCGACCAGGCCGAGGCGCTGCTCGCCGGCACGGACACCGAGGTCGCCCGGACGGTCGACGCGCTCTTCCCGGAGAACCGGCCGGCCGGCGCGCCCGGCGTCCTGGTCACCCTGCGGGCCGACTTCGTCGACGCCGCCCTCCGACATCCGAGTCTCGGTCCCGCGCTGCACCGCGGAGACACCCTGCCGCTGACGCCGATGTCCCGCAGTCAGCTCACGGAGGTGATCACCAAGCCGCTGGAGAATCTCCCGGGCGTGGCCGTGACCTACGAGCCGGGGCTCGTCGAACGGATCCTGGACGACGCCGGAAGCGAAGCGGGGGCACTGCCGCTCCTCGGCTTCGTCCTGGAGAAGCTGTGGGAGGGCAAGGAGGGCGGCCGGCTCCGGACGGCGACGTACGAGGAGGTCGGTGGCGTCTCCGGCGCGCTGGCGGGCCATGCCACGCAGGCCTGGGACGAGTGCGTCACGGACGGGGAGAAGCAGCGGGACGGCGAGGCCAGTCGGCTGCTCACCGGGCTCGTCCGGGTACTGCCCGGCAGCCCGCACCCGCTGCGCCGCAGGCTCACCCGGCAGGAGGCGGGCGAGGGGCGCTGGGACATCGCGATCCGGCTCGCCGGCTCCGAGCGCCGGCTGCTCGTCGTCCACGGCGGACGGGAGAACCGGAGTCCGTCGAACTGGCCCATGAGGCGCTGGTCACCGCATGGCCGGCCCTCCAGGAGCAGGTGCGCTCCGACAGCGAGTTCCTGGCGGCGCGGTGGGAACTCGCCCACGAGCGCGAGCGGTGGGCCGGCGGGGACAGGGCGGCGGGGCTGCTGCCTGTGGGGCTCCAGCTCGCCGGTCTGGAAAGACACGTGAAGGACAGGGAGGACGAACTCGACGCGGACGAGAGGGATTTCCTCGAACTCGCGCGGCAGCGCCGCCGCGCGCGACGCAACCGGCTGCGCGCCGGATGGATCGCGATCGCCGTGGTGCTCGCGGTGATCGCCGGGCTCGGTACGTTCCTCGTCTACCAGGGGAAGGTCAGCGAACGGCGGGACGCGGAGGCACGCTCCCGGGCGATGGCCGTCCTCGCGGACCAGTTGGAGAGGAGTGATCCGGGACAGGCCGCACTCGTCGCCATGGCCGCGTACGAGATCGCGCCGACGCAGGAGGCCCGCAACGCCGTGCTGCGCGGATACGACCGGTTCAAGCGGGCCGCCTGGGTGCTCAGCGGCACCGAGGGGAAGATCGTCGAAACGGCGATGAGCACCGATGGCACGGTGACGCTGGTGACGACCCAGCTCGGGCGTGCGTCACTGTTCGTCCGCGGAGCCGGCAAGAGCGTCACGAGTACGCGGCTTCGTCTGAACGAGATGGCCTTCCGCCCCATGGTCAGCAGGGACGGGCGGCGGATCGCCTACACGTCGGGAGCGGGCGCGCTGGTGTGGCACGACCTCGATCCGGAAGCGGACAGCACGGCGGAACTGCTGGGGCCGGCGCACATGATCCGTGCCGACGAGTTCAGGGCCAGGGCCGAGGCACAGAGGTACAGCAGCAGCCCGGCCCACACCGCGGACTTCTCCCCGGACGCCCGGCGCGTGGTCACGGTGGCAGCCGACGGGCGGCCGCGGCTGTGGGACCTGGAGACGGGACGGCACGAGGAACTCCCCTCGCGGCTGCCCGCGTTCGAGTCCGTATGGTTCGGATCCGACGGCGACACGCTGGTGGCCCAGCGACGCGACGCCGGCAGTTCCGGCGACAGGTACACGTTCGTGGCGGTGGACACCGGCACCGGCGGGGTCCGCGAGCTGGCGGCCGACGTGGCGACCTTCTATCCCTCCTCCGGCGTGTACAGCGCCCCCGCGGTCAGCCTCTCGGGCGACGGCGGGGTGCTGGCCTGGTGCCGGACGGAGGAGGACGAGGACGGTTCCGGCAAGGGTGTCTACCGTTTCGTGCGCGTGGGCGACGGGCGGGTGCTGAACCGCTACGGCAGCGACTCGTACAACTGCAAGGGGGTCTCCCTGAACGAGTCGGGGCAGCGTTTCGCGGTGTACGACGGCGAGTGGCTGCTCGGTGACAACCGACGGGGCGGGGAGGAGAAGAGGGCGATGGGGCCGAAACCGGCCAACTTCGGCAACCGGCTTCTCGGCGACCCGGCCCGCCCCGTGGTGACCACCTGGGACGAGACCACGGTGACGGGGCTGTCCCTGCGACCGGTCACCGGCACCGATTTAAACTGGGTCGTCAGCCACCCGACACTGATCGACGACGGCCGCATCCAGGTGGCCCAGGTGGGCCGGCGCAGAGGCCACTCGGATCTCACCGCTGAAAGCCTCGTGCTCTACGACGTGGTGGACGACAAGGCGACGGCCGAGGTGAAGCGGCCCACGGCGTACGCGCCCACGGATCCGGACCCCTCCCAGGCGCTGGCGGTGAACGAGGCCGAGACCCTGGTGGCCGACGTGGTGGGACGCAACAGGATCCTGATCCGGCGCCTTCCGTCCCTGAGCCAGGTCGCGGAGATCACCACGCTCATGCCTCCTGTCCGCAAGGACGGGGAGGCGGAGCCGCTGTCGCTCTTCTTCGCGGGAGGGGACGAACTGGTCACGCGGTCCGGCAGCCGGATCGAGCGATGGGACGCCCGGGAGGCCGGCGGCTCTCTGAGCCCGTGGACGCGCGTGACCTCGGGCTCGCCGCGAAGAACCCACCGTTGTACACCTCGGAGGAGAAGCCCGTCGACTCCGGCTTCGCGGTGAACAGGCGCCCCGAGCCGGGATACGTACAGATCATGGTCCGGGGCGACTCGACCATGCACGCCGTCGATCTGCGCACGGGCAAGGAGGACAAGGCGCTGCGTGTCGGTCTCGGGCCGGACAACGACCGCGCGTTCCTCGACGGCAGCGGGCGGTATGCGGCCGCGAAGACGAAGGGGTCCATGCTGGAACTGTGGTCGGTGCGGCCGGGGCAGGAGGCCCGCAGGGTGGTGGGTCCGCTGGGACCGCTGGGAGCGAACGACGTGTCCTGGGGGACGGGTTCCAGCTCGGTTTCACCGGACACGGGACCGAGTTCTTCCTGGCCAACGGGAACTCCGTGCGTTTCCAGCGGGCGGACGACCCCAGCCACTTCGACTCGTACGACTTCGCGGAGGACCAGCACTTCGTCGCCTCGAGCAGGGACGGAAGGACGTTGGTACGGGTGGTCGACGGCCGCGGGGACCTGTTCCGCCTCGATCCCGGCCTCTGGAGACGCCACCTGTGCGACGTCGTCGGCCGTGACCTCACCGAGGACGAACGCCGGGGGTTGCCCGACGGACTCCCGGACCGGATCTGCCCCTGAACACGGGCGACCGGCGGGCAGCCGGTGAAAGAGGGCGAACCCCTCGGACTGCCGGATCCAGGGGTTCTTCCGGGCGAGGACCGAACCCGGTCGCTTCCGGCCGGGTACCGGTCTCGGCAGGTCGGACCGCTTGAACCACGGGGCCTGCACAGGTCCGGTCCAGCCCTCGGGATGCCGGCGGCCACGTGCGGTCAGGTCCGGGGAGCCGTCGCGCACTCGGCCCAGACCGTCTTGCCGGGGCCGAGGCGGTCGTGTACGCCCCAGTCGGCGGCGAGCGCGTCGACGAGGAGCAGGCCCCGGCCGCCGTCCTCGTCCGTGCCGGGGTCAGCCGCGCCGGGCGGGCGGGGTGGGTGTCGGTCACCTCGATCCGGACGACGCCCCGGCCCTCGTCGCGGGCCAGGGACAGGGCGAAGTCCCGTCCGGGGACGCGGCCGTGGAGGACGGCGTTCGCGGCGAGTTCGGCGACGACCAGGACGACGGTGTCGTGCGCCTCGGTGCCGTGCGGATGGCCCCACTCGGTGAGCTGGTGCGCGGCGAGCAGCCGGGCGAGGCGGGCGCCGCGGCGGGTGGCGGAGAAGCGCTGCGTGAACGTACGCGGCTGGGTGGAGCTTGGGTGTGTGGGGCTGGCGTGACTCCTCCCCCGCGTGAACGCGGGGGCTTCTCGCTATGCCGGGTTGGCGTCGCGACGGACCAGCCCGGCCCGTAGAACGTTCAGGGCGCCCACCGTGTCCGCGTGCGCCGAGTGACCGCACGAGACGCAGTGGAACTTCTCCTGGGTGGGCCGGTTCTCCGCTGAGACGTGCCCGCATTCGGGGCAGGTCCGGGAGGTGTTGCGGGGGTCCACAGCGATCACTTCTCGTCCGGCGCTTTCAGCCTTGGCGTGCAGGATCGTCAGGAACACCCCCCATCCGGCATCCGAGATCGAGTGGTTGAGTCCGGCTTTCGCGGCGGCCCCGTTCGGCAGGAACGCGCCCGGCTGTTCGGGGTCGGGCTTCGGCTCGGGGGCCTTGACCATGTTGCGGATCTTGAGGTCTTCGTACGCGATGACATCGTGTTCGCGGACCAGGCCCAAGGCGGTCTTGTGTGCGTGGTCGAGCCGCTGACGGCGGACCTTGCGGTGCAGGTCGGCAACCTTCTGGACGGCACGGCGGTGGTTGGCGGTCCGCTTGTCGCGCCGGACTCGCGGGAACCTGGCGAGGGCCTGCTGTGCGGCTTCCAGCTTCGCGGCGGCCTTGCGCCCATGACGCGGGTTGGGAACGAACTCGCCGTTGGAATCGGCGAGGAAGTTGGCTATGCCCATGTCGACGCCGGCCACACTGCCCGTCTTGGGCAGCGGCTCGGGCTGTGCCTGCTCGGCAGTGAGCACCACGTACCAGCGTTTGCCCTCGCGCTTGACGGACACGGTCTTGACCCTGCCGACCACCGGCCGGTGCTGGTTGACCTTGACGTGCCCGACACCCTGGAGCCGTACGCGGGTCACGGGGTTGTGCGGGGTGGAGTCCCAGCGGCAGCCGTCGCCGTCCTTGGGGAAATCCACCGTGTCAAACCAGTTCACGCCCCGAAAGCGCGGGTAGCCCGGCGTGTCGCCGGACTTGACCCGGCGGAAGAACGCGGCGAACGCTTTGTCGAGACGGCGCAAGGTGGCCTGCTGGCTGGAGAAAGACCACCGGCCCTGACGCTCCGGGTCGAAGGCGCGGATCTCCTTGAGCTGCGCCGACTGCTGCCCGTACTTGATGCCCGTCTTCGACACGTGCCGGTAGGCGTCACGGCGCTCCTGCAATGCCCCGTTGTAGAGGGAGCAGTGATCGCGCAGCATCTCGCCGAGCGCGATCGTCTGGCCCACGGTGGGCCGCATGAGGAACTTGTACGCACGGATCATCCGACCCACCCCCTTCCAAGTCGGTTCCCTTGATCCTACTACACTTGGCGTATGTCACCGCGCTGGGAATCAAACCCCGATATTCGCACAGGTCGCCACGTCTCCTGCAACCTTCACGCTCATTTGGTGTTCGTCACGAAGTACCGGCGCGGCATCTTCGATGACGCCATGCTCAAACGGTGCGAGGAGATCATGCGCGAGGTGTGCGCCGGCTTCGATGTGGAGCTGCGGGAGTTCAACGGCGAACAGGACCACGTGCACCTTCTCGTGCACTATCCGCCGAAGGTCGCCCTGTCGAAGCTGATCAACAGCCTCAAGGGCGTCAGTTCCCGCTACCTGCGCGCCGAGCACACCGGCCGGATCAACCGCATCGGCATGGGCTCGGTTTTCTGGTCCCGCTCCTACTTCGCAGGCTCCTGCGGCGGAGCACCGCTGACTGTGATCCGTCAGTACATCGAGGACCAGAAGCGGCCTGTCTGACCGTCACCCCCGGAGGCGCAGAGAACTCCGGCGCTTCGCGCCTCCAGGGTAAGGATGCGTTTCCCTCCCCGGCTGAAGCCGGGGATACCCACGCAAGATCAGGCATGGCCGCCACCCTGCCGGGAGGTGACGGCCCGTCGGCAGGTCCGGCGCCGATACAGATCGCGTTGTACCGGTCGACTCGCTGGACCGGGTCGGTCGCCGTACGTGACGATGGATGTGCCGAGCGTGGCGCAGCGCGTACGGCGGACGGTACGGCAAGCGTCCGGGCCCGGCACGGGTACGGCCCGGCGGCACAGGGGAAGGCGGCTGCGATGGCGACGGGCAACGGCGGCGGGGCAGGCGGGAACGCCGGGCAGGGCGGTGGCGGAGGCGGGAACGGGGGCGGCGGGGGCGGTAGCTGCGAGCCGGAACTCTCCGAGAGCCTGAGGACCTTCGGCGCGGTCCTCAAGGCCCTGCGGGAGGAAGCCCGCCTGACGCAGGAGCAGTTCGCGCCGCTGGTGCGGTACTCGGTCGCGTACGTCGCCAAGATCGAACAGGGCAAGCGGTTCCCGCCACGGGACCTGCTGGAGCGCTCGGAGGAGGCGCTGGGGGCGGTCGCGGGGCGGGTGTTGAGGGCGGCGGCGAAGAGTCTGACGCGGAAGGCGGGGTTGGCGTCGTGGTTCCGGCAGTGGGCGGGGATCGAGGAGGAGGCGGTCTCGCTCTACACGTACGAGTGCCGGGCGATTCCGGGGTTGTTGCAGCCTGAGCCGTACATCAGGGCCATCTTCGAGCGGCGGCTGCCACCCCTCTCGGAAGAGCAGATCGAAACCCAGGTCGCTGCGCGGCTGGAACGGCAACAGCTGCTGACCGCCCGCCCGAACACAGCCTTCAGCTTCGTCATCGAGCAGGCTCTTCTTGAGCGACAGATGGGTGGGCCGGAGGTCGCACGTCACCTGTTGGACCACCTGCTGCGGGAAGGCGTTCGAAGGAACGTCGAGATCCAGGTGATGCCTTTGTGCCAGTACGATCACGCGGGGATCGATGGTCTGATGTACCTGGCGGAGACACCTCAGCACGAGTGGGTGGGCTACTCCGAGGGCCAGCAGTCGAGCATTTTGATCACGTCGCCGAAAGACGTCAGCGCGATGCTCCAGCGCTATGGCAAGCTGCGCTCGCAGGCCCTCGGCCGTGAAGCCACAGTAAGCCTGCTGGAGCAGATGCGAGGAGCACTATGAGTACCTCTGGACTGGCCTGGTTCAAGAGCAGTTACAGCGGCAGCTCTGGCGACAACTGCGTCGAGGTCGCCGTGCGCACTGAGGCGATTCTCGTCCGGGACTCGAAGGACACCCAGAGGGAGTCCCTGGTTGTCTCCCGCGACGCCTGGTCGGCGTTCACGACGCTGGCGTCCGACTCGCACGTCTGAACTTCCGGTGGGGCAGCGCGCGTCGCTGCCCCACCCACCTTCACGGCTGCTCGGCGTCCAGGGCGGGCTGCTTCGCCGTCACCTTGCGGCCCCGCGTCTTCCGCACCGGACCCCAGGCCTTCACCTCCTCCTTCCTGCCCCTGGTGGACCTGCGCCTGCTCCACGACCGGTTCCTCGTCGGCCACCCGCCGGACTGAGCCGGCCCTCGTTCGTCCGCCGTCCGGCCGGCCCGGCACGAGGACGGCGGGACCACGGCACGTGGCCGTGTCCGACGTGCCCGACGACGCCCGGGGCGGTCGTCGTCGACCGCCCCGGGCGCGGTTGTCTCACTGGACGGGCAGGCAGTCCTCGTCCGAACAGGCGAGTTCGTCGTCGGAGGGCCTGTCGAGCAGCACCGTGGTGGCGAAGCGCCGGTCCGAGGACCAGTCGGCGTGGCGCAGGAGCTCCGGGGCGGCGCCCGCGATGACGGTGAGGGGGATGCGGACGGGGAGGCGGGCGATGAGGCCGACGAGCTCCCTGGTCGCCGTGTCCTCCAGGTGCAGGTCGTCGATGATCAGGACGATCGGGCCGTCGTGGGCGACGGCTTCCAGGAAGTACCGCCAGACGTCCCGCCACTCCTCGGCGCCCAGCCGCTCGGGCGAGCGGTTCGACGTCTCGAGGACCGAAGTGCAGCGGGCGACGAGCCAGTTGATGCAGCTCTTTCCGGCGTCCAGGCGCTGGACGGCGGCGCTGACCTTCCGGCGGACCGCCCAGGGCGGGTCGGACTTCGACAGTCCCGAGAACCTGGAGATGATCCTGCGGTGCAGGCCGAAGGGGCCCGCCTCGGCGGCGTCCCGGCCGTTCCAGCTCAGCACCTGGGCCCCGTCGAGCGCCGAGCCGGCGAAGTCCCCCAGCTTGTCGAGCATCCGGCGGCGGGGGGCTTCCTCGGTGCTCAGCACGGTGATCAGGTGCGGCTGGGACCAGCGGTTGCTGTGGGTCATCACCCCTTGCAGCAGGTCGAGTTCGCGGTGGTGGGCGTCGTCGTCGGAGGGCTCGGGGTCGATGGGCCCGAGCAGCTTCCAGCGGACGGGGGCGCCCGGGATCTCCTCGTACGCGAAGTGTTCCCTGGTCTCCTGGCGCGTGCGGTCGCAGACGTGGGTCCCGTCCGGGGTCGCCAGGGCCAGCAGCGCCTCGCACTCCTTCACCGTGGCGCCGTAGACCCTGGGCGGCCGGCTGCCGCCGAGCGACTGGCTGACCAGCACGGCGCCGGTCGCGACGGCGGTGCGCAGCTCCGTGCGGGCGGCCACGGGGGCGTCCGCCCGTGCGGGGGACGCGGTCAGGGCCGCGCGCAGGGCGGTCGCGGCGCGGGCCGCGCGCAGCGGGTACTCGGTGTCGTCCGGGTCCGCCGGGTCCGCCGGGAACAAAGCGAGGGTGAGGGCGTGCAGCGAGAAGACGACCGTACCGCCGCAGCGCTCGATCTCCTGGTGGATCAGGGTGGCCACCCCGTCCATGACGGCGTCGAGTTCACCGGCCTCGGTCGGGGCGGGGTCGGGTTCGGCCCGTACCAGCAGGAGGCTGGCCTCGCCGCGCACCGCGGAGGCGACGGTGGGGGTGCCGGTGCCCGCCGCCGGCAGGTCCCGGGCGGGGGCGTGGTGGGCCGCCGTGTGGTCCTTCGGCGCCGAACCGTTGACGGGGGACAGCACCTTGGGAGCCGGTGCGGGGGCGGAGGAGGGGGCGGGTGCGGGCAGGACGGCTCTCAGGGCCGGACGGTCGGGGCCGGGACCCGAGCCCTGGACGGGCACCCGGGGCGGGGCCGGCAACCGGCCGTCGGGTAAGGATCTGGCGGGGTGCGACTGGGGCGGGATCTCCGCGAGCGTCAGGGCCGGGACGGGAGCGGAGCGGGGGCCCGCCGGGTCGAGGTGGTGCGGGCGGGGGGCCGGGTCGGGGTGGTGCGGGCGGGGGCCGGGTCGGGGTGGTGCGGGCGGGGGGCCGGGTTCTGGAGGAAGGGCTGGTGCGGGGTGGGGGCCGGACCGTCGGGGACGGCGCGCGGGCCGAGCGGCCGGGGCGCCGCCTCCGTCGTACCGGGCAGCAGGGCCGCCGTGCCCTGCACGGAGTACGGCCCGGGAGCCGGCGCGAGCTGAAGGGCGAGGTCGTGGGTGAGGATCGCCTGCTGGAGCTGCTGGAGTTCCCGGCTGGGCTCGAGACCGAGCTCGTCGACCAGCCGGGCCCGCAGCCGGCTGAACACCCCCAGCGCGTCCGACTGCCGCCCGCAGCGGTACAGGGCGCGCATGAGCTGGCCGCAGGCGCGCTCGCGCAGCGGCTCGTTCTCCACCAGCGACTCCAGCTCGCCGAGCACCGCGTAGTGGCGCCCGCAGGCGAGCTGGGCTTCGAAGACGTCCTCCAGGACGTCCAGCCGCATGTTCTGGAGCGTGGTCAACTCCGGCCAGAGCATGCCGACTTCGGTCAGGTCCGCGAGGGCGGGACCGCGCCACAGTTCCAGGGCGTCACTGAGCAGCGTCGCCGCCGCGTCGGGCTCTCCCGCCTCCAGCCGGGCACGCCCGTCGCGCACCCAGCGGTGGAAGAGGTGCAGATCCACGCGTTCGAGGGCGACGTCCAGGGAGTAGCCGGGAGGCTGGGTGCGCAACGCCACGGGCGCTTCCGCGGCCGCGCCGGTGACGAGTTTGCGGCGCAGGCTCCAGATCGAGTTCTGCAGGATCTTGCGGGCCGTCATCGGAGCTTCTTCGACGCTCCACAGGGCCTTCAGCAGTTTACTGATGGGGACGGTCTGGTTGGGGTGGAGGAGGAGATATCCGAGCGTCGCCCGCTGTTTGCTGCCCCCCAGCGAGATGGGCTGCCCACCCGATATGACCTCTAACGGACCTAGCATCCTGAACCACATAGTCCCTCAGCATGGTTGGCGTGCGGCGCAGGGCTCACCCCCCTTTACGCCGGGAACACTGCCAATGCTACTAAGAGTACGAGCCAATACCACAACAATCTGTGTTCGACGCCTCACGTGTCGGTGATCATCCCGTCGGTGACGGCGTCGGCCCGTCCGCCGCGGGCGGACGTCGATCGTCCGCGGCCCCAACTCCTGGTGAACCACCCGTTCATCAGCCCTTACGGATGCCGGCCGGACGACCGCGAGACCCCCCAACAGGCCGCGGTGTCCGGCCGGCTGCCCGTCATCCGCCCCGTTCCCGCGGGCAGGTGACCGGTCCGGTTCCGGCCGGGATCAGCTCGTCACGGCGGCGGTCAGGCCGGCCGCGAGGCCGCCGGCCCGGATGCCGGTCTCGATGGCGCCGTCCACGTAGCCGCCCCAGCCGGTCGCGATGTCGCTGCCCGCGAAGACCAGCCGGCCGTGCGGCTGCCGGACGGCGCGCAGCGAACCGAGCAGCTGGCCGGGGGTGCGGAAGGTCCAGCCGCCCTTGGCGTAGGGGTCCTTGCCCCAGTCGTGGCCCTTGACGGACAGCACCTGGGTCCCCGGGAGCAGTTCGCTGATGGCGCTCTGCACCTGCGAGACGCTGGTGACGTCCAGGTTCGGGTTGACGCTGAAGCCGATGAGCATCGTGCCCTGGGACGACTTGTCGGCGTGCGCGAGGACCAGGTCGAGCATCGCGCCGCTCCTGCCGTTCATGAGCGGGCGGCCGATGTCCCCCTGGACCTGGATGAAGACCTTCTTGGCGGTGGGCACGCCGACGGTCTGGGTGCTCAGCCGCGAGAACTCGGCGGGCAGGCCGGAGGCGAAGTTGATGGAGTTCCAGGTGTTCACGGGGGTGGCCACCACCACGGCCGCGGCGTCGAACACCACGCCGGCCGCCGTCACCTGGACCCGGGAACCGGTGTCGGTGACCCGGGTGACGGGCGCGTTGTAGAGGAGGGAGGCGCCGGACTCGGCGAACATCCGGGAGATGACGGCGCTCATCCCGCCCACGGGACGGGTGACGTTGATGCCGTGGAACGTCTCCGTGTTGTAGCCGCACAGCGCCCACCAGTGGGCGAGCTGGGTGAGCGAGCCGCGCTCGAAGCCGCCGCCGTACGCGCCGGTGGTGGCGCTCACCCAGTCCATCTCCAGCTGCGACAGGCGCAGTTGGCGCGCCCGGTCGCCGAGGGTCAGCTTGTCGAGGTCGACCAGCAGGTCCTCGCGGGAGAACGGGTCGTAGGCGTTCGGCAGGTACGTCTCGGCGCCCTCGACGAACCTCCGCAGGAGGGCGTCCTGCTGGTCGAGGAAGGTCAGTTCCTGCCGGGCGTAGCCGCCGGTCTCCGTGGCGAACACCGCGAAGTCCGGGTTGGGGTCGTCCACCCTGGCGATGCCCAGGCGCTGGACCTCGTTCCAGATCAGCGTCTGGCTGGGGTGGATCCAGGTCGCGCCGAACTCGATCGGCAGTCCCGAGAACGTGCTCGACCAGGCCCGGCCGCCGATGCGGCTGCGGGCCTCGATGATCAGCGTGCGCTTGCCCCTGGCCTTGAGCTCCCGCGCGGCCGAGACGCCGGCGAAGCCGCCGCCGATCACGATCGCGTCGTAGCTGCGGCCGGCCTCGGTCGTCCCCGCCGCGAAGGCGGGGCGGGTGGAGGCGACGCCGACGGCGACCGACGCGCCCGTGGCCGCGCCGGCCTTGAGTATCGCGCGACGCGACGTCCGCGCTCCCCCGAAGAATGTCTCGTTCTTGGGCTTCATCCCAGTCCCCTCGTACACAACGTGGTCCGTTGTCCAGGAATCAAGCGCTGCTGTGGTCACCTGAACGGTCACCCACACTAGTTGCGACTGACTGAAATCGATCGAACATTTCCCATTGACTGATAATCGCCCTCTCTCGCAGGTTTAGGAATTGCCGGAGACCGGCGAGTTACCGTCCGGTGGGCGCTCGGGGGCGGCACGGGGCAGAGTCTCTGGTTAGCTTGGCCAGGACAGGACGGTTACTCGCTGGTGGCGGGGGATGGTCCGGTCTCACTTAATTTGTTCGGACCCCCGAAACGGCAATGGCGCTGACTGCCTCGCGCCCATGCCTTTCACCCCCGCCGAAATCACCGAGGAGCTGGTATGGCCGTCAGGTCCACCGAAGCGGAAAACATTCTCAAGGCGGTCCGGGAAATCGTGCCGACCCTGCGGGCGAACGGCGTGGCGTCCGAGGACCAGCGCTGGATAGTCCAGGAGAACATCGACCTCCTGGAGAAGGCCGGCGTCTTCCGGATCGCCGTGCCGAAGCGCTTCGGCGGCCTGGACCTCCCGCTGAAGGAGCAGGTCGAGATCATCACCGAGATCTCCCGCGGCTGCGGCTCCACCGGCTGGGTGGCCGTCGCCTGGATCTCCAGCGCCTGGATGGCCACGCTGTACCCGCTCCAGGCCCAGGAGGAGATCTTCGAGGGCGGCTCGGTGCGCATCTCCGGCGGTTTCACCCCGACCGCGAAGATGGTCCCCACCGAGGGCGGCTACCTCCTCACCGGCGCCTGGCGCTTCAACTCCGGTGTCCGCGGCGCCCACTGGGACCTGCTCGCCGCCGAGCTGGAGCACGCCGACGGCACCGTCGAAGAGGTCTACGCCATGGTGCCGGTGGAGGAGCTGACGATCGCCGACGACTGGCAGGTCTCGGCCGCCATCGCCACCGGCAGCTCGACGTCGAGCGCCACGGACCTCTTCGTCCCCGCCCACCGGGTCGTCACCCTGGAGGCCGCCGTCCTCGGCACCAGCGGCGGCGGGGCCGTCACCGGCTCCCAGGGACGCGACTACAGCCTGATCAGCTTCGTCGTCGCCGAGTCCGTCGCCGCCTACATCGGCATGGCGCGTGGCGCGTACGAGGACCTCGCCGCCACGGTCAAGGGCAAGCCGCTCGCGTACAGCAACGTCACCGACCAGGCGCAGCACCCGCTGACCCAGATCCAGATCGCGCTGGCCCACAGCAAGATCGAGGCCGCCCAGGCGCTCTCCGAGACCTACCTCGGCTTCCTCCAGGAGCGCGCCGACGCCGGCGAGCAGCCGTCCTGGGAGGAGAAGGCGGAGGTGCGCGGCAAGGCCGGCGCCGCGATCCTGCTCACCCAGGAGGCCCTCGAGGCGCTGCACTCCGTCAGCGGCGCCGGCTCGCTCTCCCGCAAGGCGCCCTTCCAGCGCTTCTACCGGGACCTGCAGGGCCTGTCCCGGCACGGTCTGATGGCCCCGAACATGGGCCTCGAGGTGTACGGCCGCACGCTGCTCGGCCTCGACCCCGACAGCCTTTTCCTGTAGTACGCCGCTCTCGCCGGCGTAGTGATTCCGAAGAGAAAAAATGAGGAGCAAGTCAATGTCGAACACGAACCAGGGTCCGGTGACCGTTCTCGGTCTGGGAATGATGGGCACCGCCCTGGCCACCGCCTTTGTGAAGAACGGCAATCCGACCACCGTGTGGAACCGTTCCGCTGACAAGGCGGACGCGCTCGTCGAGCAGGGCGCCGTCTTCGCCGCGGACATCAAGCAGGCGATCGAGGCCAGCCCGGTCGTCGTGGCGTGCGTCTCCACCTACGAGGTGCTGAACGGCCTGCTCGCCGATGCCGCCGACGAGCTGAAGGGCAAGGTGGTCATCAACCTCACCTCGGGTACTCCCGAGGACGCCCGCGCCTTCGCCGTCTGGGCCGAGCAGAACGGGGTGCGCTACCTGGACGGCGCCATCATGGCCGTCCCGCAGATGATCGGCCTGCCCCAGGCCCTGATCTTCTACGCCGGCTCCCAGGAGGTGTACGCCGAGCACGAGGAGCTGCTGAAGCCGCTCGCGGGCACGAACGTGTACCTGGGCGCGGACACCGGTGTCGCGATGATCTACGACCTCGGTCTGCTGTCGCTGCTGTGGTCGAGCCTCGCGGGCTACTTCCACGCCGTGGCCCTCGTCAACTCGGCCGGTGTCTCGGCGGAGGCGTTCACGCCGTTCGCCCTGACCTGGATCGAGCACGTCATCACCCCGTCGATCCCGCAGAGCGCCCAGGAGATCGACTCGGCCAGCTTCGACACCGAGATCTCCAGCCTCGGCGTCAACAAGGCCGCGATCGAGCACCTGGTCGCCACGAGCAAGCAGCTCGGCATCAACAGCGACTTCTCGGCCGCCATCCAGGCGCTGATCGAGCGTCGCGTCGAGCAGGGCCACGCCGGCCACAGCCTGGCCAGCCTGGTCGAGGCGTTCAAGCAGGGCTGATCCCCGGCGTCCCCCCGGGGACGCCACGTGCACGGTACGGCAGGAACCCGCCGGGCGGGACACGGCTCAGTGCCGGGTCCCGCCCGGCGGCGTACCGCACGGGTACGGGTATGGGTACGGGTACCAGCGGCGTACCGTCCGTGACTCCGGCGGCTCACCGCGGGATGCGGGGTGCAGGGCAGACCCGGCGCCCACGGGCGGTGTGCGGCGCCGGCGCTGTGCGGGCGCAGGCGCAGTGGGTCGGCACAGGCACAAGCAGGCCGGGCGGCGCGGTGCGAGCGCCGCCCGGCCAGTGACCGATGGCCGATGCGGGTTCAGGCCCGGCACGAGCCGCACACACACGGGCGCAGGCGCTGTGCGGGCGCAGGCGCGATGGTCGGCACGGGCACAGACCGGCCGGGCGGCGCGGTGCGGGCGCCGCCGGTGGCCGGCACGGGCTCGAGCCCGGTGCGGGCGCGGTGCGGGCGCGCGCGGCACGGGTGAGGGCCGGTACGAGCGGGGCCGGTGGCCGGGACGAGGATCTCGTCCCGGCCACCGGCCCCCGTGGGCGTCGTCCCGGCCGTTACGCGGCGGGCAGTGCCAGGGGGCGCTGGTAGCCGCCCCGGATGATGTCGCAGGTGTCGCGCAGGGCCTTCTCCAGCCAGGTGATGTCGTCGTCCGACAGCAGGACGGACGGCTCGAAGCGCAGGGTGTCGGGGGCGCTGGCGGTCGGGAACGTACGGACCCGGTGGCCGCGCAGCAGGTGGCCCGCCACCAGGTAGCCGAACAGGCCGGCCCGGGCCGCCTCCGCGATCGGGGGGACCGGTGCCGCGGACTGGTCGTGGAACTCCAGACCGAGCATCAGGCCGCGGCCGCGGACGTCCTTGACGACCTCGGGGAAGTCCTCGCGCACGGAGCCCAGCATGGCCAGCAGCCGCTCGCCCAGCTCGGCCGCCCTGCGGTAGACGGCGCCGTCGTCGGCCTCCAGGAGCTGGAGGACCTTCAGGGCGATGCGGTTGGAGAAGCCGTCCTTGGCGAAGGTCGAGCTGTGGATCAGCTCGAACTCGCCGCGGTAGCGCGAGGCGCGCACCAGCAGCACCGAGATCTTGGCGAGGCCGCCGCCCAGGCTCTTGGCGAGGGTGTAGTAGTCGCCGCGCAGCCCCAGGCGCGTACTGGCCAGGAAGTCGCCCGTGCGGCCCATGCCGCTCTGGATCTCGTCGACGACGACCGGTGCGCCGATCTCCGCGCAGACTTCGTGGATCTCCCGGACGAGTCCGGCCGGCAGCTCGCGGATGCCGCCCTCGCCCTGGATCGGCTCCAGGACGAACGCGCAGACGACGGGCGCCTCGTGCTCCGACAGCCGGACCCGGCCGTCCTCCAGGGCCAGGCCGTAGAGGGTGGCGCGCTCCTCGTCGACGATCTCGCGCAGGGCGCCCGGCCGGTCGAGCGGGACGAACCGCGCCTGCGCGGCCAGCGCCGCGAACGGGGTGCGGTAGCCCTCGTTGTGGGTGAGCTGGACCGTGCCCACCAGCTTCCCGTGGAAGGAGCCCTCCGGGGCGAGGAGGACCGGGGGGCGCCCGGCCAGGTCCTCGTTGTGGGCGGCGAGGCGGTCGAGCAGCTCGTCCAGCGCGGCGGGGGCCGGGCCGTCCGCGGCCACGCCGAAGCGGGCGAGGACCTCGGCGGGCACCGTCGCCGAACCCTCCCGTACGGCCGCGCGCACCGTGTCGAGGCCGGCGCGGACGGACTCCAGGAGCGCGCCGAGGCGGGCGCCCCGGTCCATCTCGGCGTGCTTGAGCGCGGCCTCGTTGGCCTCGGCGCCGGTGTTGGCGAAGACGGCGAAGAACGGCTCGTCGTCGCCGGTCTCGCGGCGGACGATCCGGTTCAGGGCGAGCGCCAGCTCGGCGGCCTCCGGGTGCAGGGAGAACTGCGCGTGCACCGGGACGCCGCTGTCCAGCAGCTCCTTCGCGTACGCGGTGATCTCGGGGTTGTTGTGGCCCAGCAGGAGCGAGCCGTATCCCCCCGCGTAGTCCACGACGGCGACCTCGCGGCCGTCCTCGCCCCGCTGGTAGAGAAGGTTCCCCTCGGCGCGGACGTATTCGGCGTCCAGGCCGGCGGAGGCCAGCACGGCCCCCAGATGGGGTTCGGCCAACTGCGTCCGTTCGGCGGGGGCATTCGAAGCATCGGTCATGTGGCCAACATGACCGAATGCGCGCCAGTGTGCGGTAACGGCGCGGTCATCGGCGGCCGCCGGAACGGCCAAAGGCCTCGATTACTTGGCGATTAGACGCGAGAAAGTGCCGAGCGGATACGTTTTCCATCCACCCCTTTATTACGTAGGGGGCCCTCAAGCCGAATCCGAAGAGGGGAAATGACTCCTGCATCCGCAGAGCTCGAACCCGCAGCCTCGCGGACGGGGCTGCGCACCTCCGTCGAGGCCACTTCGCTGCGGGATGTGATGTCCCAGTTCGCCACCGGCGTCACCGTGCTCACGGTGGGTGGCGACCACATCCACGCCATGACGGCCAACGCCTTCAGCTCGGTGTCGCTCGCCCCGCCGACCGTGCTGGTCTCCATCGATCACAGCGCCGTCATGTTCGACGAGCTGACCGGGGCCGGGCACTTCGGCGTGAACATCCTGGCAGCCGGACAGCAGTCGCTGGCCCGGCACTTCGCGAACAAGAAGCGGGCCCTCGGGCTCGCGCAGTTCGACGACGTCGAATGGGCGCCGGGCGAGCGCACGGGCGCCCCGCTCCTGGCCGGCGCGCTGGCCTGGCTGGAGTGCGACGTGATCGACGCGCACGCCTCGGGCGACCACACGATCTTCGTCGGCAGGGTGCTGGACTGCCGACGGGGCTGCGACGAGGCGGCGTTGACGTTCTTCGACGGGAAGTTCGGCCACGCCCCGCGGGCCGCCTGACGACTCCGCACGCCATGACGGCGCGCGGTCGCACACACCAGCCGGACACGACGAACCACACGGACGAATCACACGAAGGAGATGCTCATGACCGCCTCGACCCCCGAAGTCGACCTGTACAGCCTCGAACTCACCGATGACCCGGAGGTCCAGAACGACGTCTTCCTGAAGATCTTCAACTCCGGGGACGGCGCCGCCTTCGACAACCTCTACCTCGACGACGCCATCTCCAACCTGACGGGCGGCCCGCTGACCGGTGAGGCCCGCACCAAGGGCATCATCGAACTGCTGGCCAAGGGCCCGACGCTGAAGTCCGTCGTCAAGCACTCCTACACCGCCGACGACGTCACGCTCATCGTGGTCGACTTCGAGCTGGGGCTGCCCGGCGAGGACGGCGAGCTGGTCCAGGTCAAGGGCAGCTGCACCGACGTCATCCGCCGGACCGAGGACGGCAAGTGGATGATGGCGGTGGACCGTCCGGTCGCCGACATCAGCGTCTGAACCGTCTGAACTGTCCGACCCGTCCGACCCGCACCGCACGCGGCACCGACGGACGAGGCCGGGTTCCCCCCAGGGGAGCCCGGCCTCTTCGTTGTGTGCCGCGCGGTGGCGGTCGGTCGTGTCAGTCGCGCGGCTCCTCGCCGAACGGGTCGTCGACGGCGTACAGCCACGAGCCGTCCGCCTGCTTGCGCAGGACGTCCAGGCCGACGCCGCGCAGGCGCTCGCGGCCCTCGCCGCTCGCCGTGTTGACCTCCATGGTCCAGTCCACGACCAGCAGGGCCGTGTCGCCGGTGACGTACGCCTCCCGCAGGTCGGTCTCGATGTGCGGCCGCATGGTGGCGAGGAATTCGGTGATGGCGGCCCGGCGGTCCGCGCCGCTCACCGGATTGCCCTTCTCCCAGGCGATGATGCCGGCTTCGGTGTAGTGGGCATTGACGCGCTCCGCGTCGCCCGAGTTGAAGGCGGCGACGTAACTCTCGAGGTGTGCCTCGAGCTCCTTGGGGAGCTCGACGGCCGTGGCGGTGTTCGACATTCTTCTGTCCTCCGGAAAATGAGGATGGAAAGAGCGATGAGGGTGACAACTACGCCGAAAAGCTATCCGCAGGACGGAAACCCGGGGCTCACCGAGGGGTAACGCCGTCCTCCGGAAGGCGGCGCCACCCCTCCGATTACCGGGCCGTGATCACACGCTGGATCTTCGGAAGACCCCCGCTGCATAACGTCGTTGCAGGCCGCGCCGAGCCGTCCGGGCTCCGAATGCGCAGGCGGACGTCTTGGACCGTTGCGATACGCAGAACGGAAAGGGCACCCAGACAGTGACGACCAGCGAGCACGACACCCACGCAGAACCCACCCGGGAGGGCGGCGCGACCGGGGAGCGGGCGGAGCCCATTGCTGTCATCGGCATGTCCTGCCGGCTTCCGGGCGCGGACTCCCCCGCCGCGTTCTGGGACCTGCTCAGCCGCGGCGCCGACGCCATCACCCCGGTGCCGGAGGGGCGTTGGGGCCCGGACGGGCGTTCGCTGGGCGCCGGACGCGGCGGCTTCCTCGACGCCGTCGACGCGTTCGACGCGCCGTTCTTCGGGATCTCCCCGCGTGAGGCGGCGGCCATGGACCCGCAGCAACGGCTCGTGCTGGAGCTGGCCTGGGAGGCGCTGGAGGACGCCGGCGTCGTCCCCGCCTCGCTGCGCGGCAGCAGGACGGCCGTCTTCGTCGGCGCCCTGCGCGACGACTACACGAGCCTGCTGTACCTGCACGGCGCCGAGGCCGTCACCCAGCACACCATGACCGGCGTCAACCGCGGTGTCATCGCCAACCGGGTCTCGTACCACCTGGGTCTGCACGGGCCGAGCCTGACCGTGGACTCCGCCCAGTCGTCCTCCCTGGTGGCGGTCCACCTGGCCTGCGAGAGCCTGCGCTCCGGCGAGGCCGACGGCGCGCTCGTGGCGGGGGTGAACCTCAACCTGCTCGCGGAGAACGTTGTCACCGAGTCCCGCTTCGGGGCGCTGTCGCCGGACGGACCACCTACGCCTTCGACGCCCGCGCCAACGGCTTCGTGCCGGGCGAGGGCGGCGGCATGGTGTTCCTCAAGCCGCTGGACCGGGCGCGGGCCGACGGGGACCGGATCTACGGCGTCGTCCGCTCCAGCGCCGTCAACAGCGACGGCGCCACCGACGGGCTCACCGTGCCGAGCCCGGCCGCCCAGGAGGCGGTGCTGCGCGAGGCGTACGAGCGCGCCGGGATCGCCCCCGGCGAGGTGCAGTACGTCGAACTGCACGGCACCGGCACGCCCGTCGGCGACCCGCTGGAGGCCGCCGCGCTCGGCGCCGCCCTCGGCCGCGGCCGCACCGCCCGCACCGCCCTGCGGGTCGGCTCCGTGAAGACCAACATCGGCCACCTCGAAGGCGCCGCGGGCATCGCCGGCCTGATCAAGACGCTGCTCAGCCTGCACCACCGCAGGCTCCCGGCCAGCCTGAACTTCGAGACCCCCAACCCGCGGATCGTGCCGGACGAGCTCGGGATCGCCGTGCAGCGCGAGTCCTCGGCCTGGCCGGACGAGGACCGGGCGCTGATCGCCGGCGTCAGCTCCTTCGGCATGGGCGGCACCAACGCCCACGTCGTCGTCTCCGAGGCCCCCGCCGGGTCCGCCACCCTCACCCAGGCCCTCACCGACCCCGCCGAGCCCGCCGACGTCACCGGGGCCCCCGCCGAGCCCACCGGCGTCGCGGACTCCGGCGCCCCGGCGGCCGCCGCCCCGCTGCCGTGGATCGTCACCGGCCACGACGAGGACGCGCTGCGGGCCCAGGCCGCGAAGCTGCGGGCCTTCGCCGCCGGGCGTCCCGGTCAGCCGGCCGAGGACACCGGCCGGGCGCTGGCCACCACCCGCGCCTTCCTGGGCCACCGCGCCGTCGTCGTCGCCGACGGCCGCGACGCGCTGCTCGCCGGCCTGGACGCGCTCGCCGCCGGCCCCCCCGCCGCCTCCGTCGTCTCCGGGACCGTCCGGCCCGGCCGCCTGGCCTTCCTCTTCACCGGCCAGGGCGCCCAGCGCACCGGCATGGGGCAGGAGCTGTACGCGGCGTTCCCGGCGTACGCCACCGCCTTCGACGAGGTCGCAGCCCACCTGGACCCGCTGCTGCCGCGCCCGCTCGCCGAGCTGATCGCCGACGACACGGCCCTGCACGGGACCGGCGCCACCCAGCCCGCGCTGTTCGCCGTCGAGGTCGCCCTCTTCCGCCTCGCCGAGAGCTGGGGGCTGCGGCCCGACCTGCTCGCCGGCCACTCCATCGGCGAGCTGGCCGCGGCCCACGTCGCGGGCGTGTTCTCCCTCGCCGACGCCGCGCGCCTGGTCGCCGCCCGCGCCCTGCTGATGCAGGCGCTGCCCGCGGGCGGCGCGATGACCGCCGTGGAGGCGACCGAGGCCGAGGTGCTGCCGCTCCTCGCGGACCGCGAGGGCACACTCGCCGTCGCCGCCGTCAACGGCCCCCGCTCCGTCGTCCTGTCGGGTGACGCCGACGCGGCCGAGGAGGTGGCCGCCGTCCTGCGGGAGCGGGGCCGCCGCACGAAGCGCCTGACCGTCTCGCACGCCTTCCACTCCCCGCACATGGATCCGATGCTGGCGGAGTTCCGCGCGGTCGCGGCCTCGCTCGACTACGCGGAGCCGGTAATTCCGGTCGTCTCCACGGTCACCGGGGAGCCGGTGACCGCCGGGCAGTTCACCTCGCCGACTACTGGGTCGAACAGGTCCGCCGCCCGGTGCGCTTCCTCGACGCCGTCCGCGCCCTGGAGGGCGCCGGCGTGCGCACCTTCCTGGAGCTGGGGCCCGAGGGCGTGCTGTCCTCCCTCGTCAAGGACTGCGTCGAGGACCGCGCCACGGGCGCCGACGCGGACGCCGGTGCGCGCACCGACGCAGACGCCGGGGCGGGCACCGCCGGGCGGGCACCGCCGGGGAGGCCGACGCCGTCGCCGCCGTACCGCTGCTGCGCGCCGGCCGCTCCGAGCCGCTGACCGCGCTGACCGCGCTGGCCACCGCGTTCACGCGGGGCGCCGAGCCCGACTGGACGGCCCTGTACGGCGGCCGGTCCGCGCGCCACGTCGAGCTGCCGACGTACGCCTTCCAGCGCCGCTCCACTGGCCCGCCGGGGTCCGCGCGGCCGGCGGCCCGCTGCGGGCGACCCCCGTCCCCGAGGCGGCTCCCCGGCCGCCGCCCCCGCGGCGAGCTGGGCCGCCGGCTGGCCGCGCTCGGCGGGCGGAACGCCGGCGCGCCGTCGAGGATCTGCTGCACCCCCACATCGCCGCGGTCCTGGAGTACGAACCGGGCCACCGCGTGCCCGACCACGTCCCCTTCCGCGACCTCGGCTTCAGCTCCCTGATGGCCACCGAACTGCGCGGCACGCTCGCCCGGGCCACCGGCCTGAAGCTGCCCGGCGGCCTGCTCTTCGACCACCCGACGCCGCGGGCCCTCGCCGAGTTCGTCGAGGCCGAACTCCTCGGCGCGGCCGAGGCCGCGGAGGAGACGCCGGGGCGGACGGCAGGACGGACGGCGGACGCCGACGGCGAGCCGATCGCCGTCGTCGCCATGGCCTGCCGCTACCCGGGCGGCGTGGCCTCGCCCGAGGACCTGTGGCGCCTCGTCGCCCGGGGCGGCGACGCCGTCACCGGGTTCCCGGCCGACCGCGGCTGGCCCGAGGACCTGTACGACCCCGACCCGGACCGGCCCGGCCACAGCTCCGTGCGCCACGGCGGGTTCCTGCACGACGCGGGCGACTTCGACGCCGCGTTCTTCGGGATCTCCCGCGCGAGGCCCTGGCCATGGACCCGCAGCAGCGCCTGTTGCTGGAGACCGCGTGGGAGGGCGTCGAGCGCGCCGGGATCGACCCCGCGCGGCTGCGCGGCACCCGCACCGGGGTCTTCGTCGGCGCCACCGGCCTGGAGTACGGGCCGCGCATGGACGAGGCCCCGAGTCCGTCCAGGGCGGCGTGCTGACCGGCACCACCGCCAGTGTCATGTCCGGCCGCATCGCCTACCAGCTCGGCCTGGTCGGCCCGGCGATCACGGTCGACACGGCCTGCTCCTCCTCCCTGGTCGCCCTGCACCTGGCGATCCGCTCGCTGCGCTCCGGGGAGACCGATCTCGCCCTCGCGGGCGGAGCCACCGTCATGTCCTCGCCGGGCATGTTCGTGGAGTTCTCCCGCCAGCGCGGTCTGGCCCCGACGGCCGCTGCAAGGCCTTCTCCGACGACGCCGACGGCACCGGCTGGTCCGAGGGCGTCGGCCTGCTCATGCTCGAGCGGCTCTCCGACGCGCAGCGCGACGGCCACCCCGTCCTCGCCGTGCTCCGGGGCTCCGCCGTCAACCAGGACGGCGCCAGCAACGGTCTGACGGCCCCCAACGGCCCGTCCCAGCAGCGCGTCATCCAGCAGGCGCTGGCCGACTCCGGGCTGACCCCCGCGGACGTGGACGCCGTCGAGGCCCACGGCACCGGCACCCGCCTCGGCGACCCCATCGAGGCAGAGGCCCTCAAGGCCGTCTACGGCCCCGGACACGACAGCGAACGCCCCCTCCACCTCGGCTCGCTGAAGTCCAACCTCGGCCACACCCAGGCCGCCGCCGGTGTCGGCGGCGTCATCAAGATGGTCCAGGCGATGCGGCACGGCGTGCTGCCCAGGACGCTCCACGTGGACCGGCCGACCGGTCACGTCGACTGGTCCGACGGCACCGTCGCCCTGCTCACCGAGGAACGCCCGTGGCCCGGGGCCGGCCGTCCCCGGCGCGCCGCCGTGTCCTCCTTCGGCATCAGCGGCACCAACGCCCACCTCATCGTGGAGGAGGCACCGACCACCGCCCCGACCGGGACGGACGGGGCGGACGGGGCGGACGGTATCGGCGAGGCCGACGGGGTCGACAGGGCCGACGGGACGGCCGGAACGGGCGGGAAGTCCGCGCGGTCCGGCGGCACCGCCGCCCTCGACGGCGGACCCGCGCCCTACGTCCTGACCGCCCGCGACCCGGAGGCGCTGCGCGAGCAGGCCGCCCGCCTGGCCGCGCACGTCACCGGCTCCGGCTCCGATTCCGGCTCCGATCACAGCCCCGTCACCGACTCCGGCCTCGCCGACCTCGGCTTCTCGCTCGCCACCACCCGCACCGCCTTCGAGCACCGTGCCGTCGTCCTGGCCTCCGGCACCGAGGACCTGCTCGCCGGACTGGCCGGGCTCACCGCCGGCACCGGCGCCCCGAACACCGTCACCGGCACCGCGGACAGCCCGGGCCGCACCGCGTTCCTGTTCACCGGCCAGGGCGCCCAGCGCGCCGGAGCCGGCCGCGAACTGTACGCCGCCCGGCCGGTGTTCGCCGCCGCCCTCGACGAGGTGTGCGCCGCCTTCGACGGCCTCCTGGAGGTGCCCCTGCGCGACGTGCTGTTCGGCGAGGGCGCGGGCGAGGGACTGATCGACCGCACCGCGTACACCCAGCCGGCGCTGTTCGCCGTCGAGGTGGCCCTCTTCCGGCTGCTGGCCCACCACGGGCTGACCCCCGACCTGCTCGCCGGGCACTCGATCGGCGAACTCGCCGCCGCCCACGTCGCCGGGGTCCTCTCCCTGGAGGACGCCGCGGTCCTGGTCGCCGCGCGCGGCCGGCTCATGCAGTCCGCGCCGGCCGGCGGCGCGATGACCGCCGTCGAGGGGACCGAGGAGGAGATCGCCGCGGGGCTCGCCGGACAGGAGTCCGCCGTGTCCGTCGCCGCCGTCAACTCCCCTCCTCCGTGGTGATATCCGGTGACGCCGAACGCGTGGCGGAGGCCGCCCGCGCCTGGCGGGAGGCCGGCCGCCGCACCCACCGGCTGACGGTCTCGCACGCCTTCCACTCCCCGCACATGGACGGGATCCTGGAGGAGTTCCGGGCCGTCGCGGCCGGGCTCACCTTCCACCGCCCGCGCATCCCGATCGTGTCGACGGTGACCGGCGAGATCGCCACCGCCGAGCAGCTCGCCTCGCCCGACTACTGGGCGCGGCAGATCCGCGAGACCGTCCGCTTCGCCGCCGCCACCCGGCGCCTGGCGGCCGAGGGGGCCACCGTCCTCGTCGAGGTCGGCCCGGACGCCGTGCTGACGGCACTGGCCCGGCGCACGCTGGAGGACACCCCGGCGGCCGCGGTCACCGCCGTCCCCGTGCTGCGCGCCGGCCGCCCCGAGGCGGAGACCCTCGCCACCGCGACGGCCACGGCGTACGCCCAGGGCGCCCCGCTCGACGTCGCCTCCTTCTTCCCCGGCGGGGTCCGCACCGACCTGCCGGTCTACCCCTTCCGGCGCACCCGCTTCTGGCTGAACGCCGCGCCGCGCACCGACGCCCGCAGCCTCGGCCTCGACCCGGCCGGGCACCCGCTGCTGACCACCGCCGTGGAGTTCGCCGAGCGGGAGGACGCGCTGTTCACCAGCCGCCTCTCGCGCGCCGACCAGCCCTGGCTGGCCGACCACGCGATCGCCGGCACGGTCATCGCCCCGGGCACCGCCTTCCTCGAACTCGCCGTCGCGGCGGGCGGCCACGTCGGCGCCCCGCACCTGGCGGAGCTGCTGCTGGAGGCGCCGCTGCCGCTGCCCGAGCGCGGGGCCGTCCGCGTCCAGGTGGCGGTCGGCGCGCCGGACCCGGACGGGCAGCGCCCGTTCACCGTCCACGCGCGCCCGGACGCCGCCGACCGCGCCCTGCCGTGGACCCGGCACGCCACCGGCCTGCTCGCACCGGCCGGCGCGGCGCCCGCCGCCGACGCGGACCTCGTCTCCTGGCCCCGGCCGGCGCCACCGCCGAGAGCCTCGACGACGTCTACGACCGCCTGGCCGCGCTCGGCTACGACTACGGCCCCGCCTTCCGGGCCCTGCGTGCCGTGTGGCGGCGCGGCACCGACGTCTTCGCCGAGGTGAGCCTGTCCGAGGCGCAGGCCGGCGGCGCCGCCGCGTACGGGCTGCATCCCGCGCTGCTCGACGCCGTACTGCACCCGCTGGTGCTCGACGCGGGCGCGGGGACGGACCCGGCGCACATCCGGCTGCCGTTCGCCTGGAACGACGTCACCCTGCACGCGGCGGGCGCCGCCGAACTGCGCGCCCGGATCTCGCCCGACGGCCCCGGTCGTGCCGTCCTCACCGTCGCCGACGGCACCGGCGCCCCGGTCGCCGACCTGGACCTCGCCCTGCGCGCCGTCCCCCGGGACCGGCTCGCGGCGGCGTCGCCCACCGGCGCCGGCTCGCTGTTCACCGTGGAGTGGAGCGAACTGCCCGCGCCCGCGCCGGACACCTCCCTGATCTGGTCCGAGGCCGTCGCCTCCGACGGCTCGACCGGCTCCGACGGCTCGACCGGTTCCGCGGACTCCGTCGCCTCCGTGGAGCCGGCCGACGTGGTCCTCCTGCGGGTGCCCGCCTTCCCGGACGCCACGGACACCACGGACGCCGTGGGCGCCGCGGACACCATGGAGGCCGTGGGCGATCCGCGGCCCGCCGCCCGCCGGGTGCTGCGCTTCGTCCAGCGGTGGCTGGCCGACGAGCGGTTCGCCGGCTCCCGGCTCGCCGTGGTGACCCGGCACGCCGTCGCCGCACGGCCCGCCGAGGACGTGGACCTCGCGGGCGCGCCCGTGTGGGGCCTGATCCGCTCGGCGCAGTCCGAGCATCCCGGCCGCATCGTACTGATCGACCTCGACGACGACCCGGCGGCGGACTCCCTGCTGCCTGCCGCGCTCGCCGCCGAGGAGCCGCAGCTGGCCGTGCGCGACGGCCGGCTGCACGCGCCCCGGCTCGCCCGCACCCCCCGGGCGGCCGGGGCGCCCACCCCCCGCTTCACCCCGGGCGGCACGGTCCTCGTCACCGGTGGCACCGGTGGGCTCGGGGCCCTGTTCGCCCGCCATCTGGTGACCGCGCACGGCGTACGGCATCTGCTGCTGAGCAGCCGCCGGGGCCCCGACGCGCCCGGCGCCGCCGAGCTGGCCGGGGAGCTGACCGCGCTCGGCGCGGAGGTGACCGTCACCGCCGCCGACGTCGGCGACCGGGACGCCGTCGCGGCCCTGGTCGCCTCGGTCCCGGCCGCGCACCCGCTGACCGCCGTCGTGCACACGGCCGGCGTCCTGGACGACGCGACCCTGGAGTCGCTGACCGAGGCGCGGCTGGACGCCGTCCTGCGGCCGAAGGCCGACGCCGCCCGCCACCTCCACGAGCTGACCCGGGACCTGGACCTGACGGCCTTCGTGCTGTTCTCGTCGGTGTCCGGTCTCACCGGCACCGCGGGCCAGGCCAACTACGCGGCGGCCAACACCTACCTGGACGCGCTCGCCCTGCACCGCGCCGCGCGCGGCCTGCCCGCCACCTCGCTGGCCTGGGGCCTGTGGGACGCCACGCACGGCATGGGAGCGTCCCTCACCGACGCCGACCTCGCCCGCTGGGCGCGCGCCGGCATGACCCCGCTCACCCCGGAAGAGGGCCTCGCGCTCTTCGACCTGGCGCTGGCCGGCGACGAGCCGCTGCTGGCGCCCGTGGCCCTGGACCCGGGCAGGCTCACGGCCGACGAGACGGCACCGGTCCCGGCGCTGTACCGCGGCCTGGTGCGCCCGCGGCCGCGGCGGGCCGCGCGGGCCGGCGCGCCCGGCGGCTCCGGCTCCGGCTCCGGCTCCGGCTCCGAGTGGGTGCGGCAGATCGCCGGCCTGCCGGAGAGCAAGCGGGGCGACGCCGTGCTGACGCTGGTGCGGACCGTCGTGGCCGCGGTGCTCGGCCACCCGGGCGCCACGGCCGTGGACCCGGCCCGTGCGTTCAACGACCTCGGTTTCGACTCGATGGCCGGCGTCGACCTGCGCAACCGGCTCACCGCCGCCACCGGCCTGCGACTGCCCTCCACGGCGGTCTTCGACCACCCGACCCCGAGCGCGCTCGCCGCCTACCTGCTGGCCGAGGCCGTGGCCGCCCAAGCCCCCGGGACCAGGGCCAGGACCGGAATCAGGGCCAGGACCGGAATCAGGGCCAGGACCGGAACCGGGACCGGCGCGGGCGCGCCGGGGCCCACGCCGACGACCCGATCGCGATCGTCGGCATGGCCTGCCGCTACCCGGGTGGTGTGTCCTCTCCCGAGGACCTGTGGGACCTGGTGGCGAACGGGGTGGACGCCGTCAGCGAGTTCCCCTCCAACCGCGGCTGGGACATCGAGAAGCTGTACGACCCGGACCCCGACCGGCCGGGCACGTCGTACGTCCGCGAGGGCGGCTTCCTGCACGACGCCGACCTCTTCGACCGCGAGTTCTTCGGCATGTCACCGCGCGAGGCGACCGCGACCGACCCGCAGCAGCGCCTGCTGCTGGAGACCGCCTGGGAGACCTTCGAGAACGCGGGCATCGATCCGGCCGCCCTGCGCGGCAGCGAGACCGGCGTGTTCACCGGTGCCATGTACGACGACTACGCCTCGCGCCTGGAGGGCACCCCGGAGGAGTTCGAGGGCTTCCTGCTCGCGGGCAACCTCTCCAGCGTCCTCTCCGGCCGCCTGTCGTACACGTACGGTCTGGAGGGCCCGGCCGTCACGGTCGACACGGCCTGCTCCTCCTCCCTCGTCGCCATGCACATGGCCGTCAACGCGCTGCGCAACGGTGAGTGCGACCTCGCGCTCGCGGGCGGCGTCACGGTCATGAACAGCCCCAACACGTTCGTGGAGTTCTCCCGCCAACGGGGCCTGTCCGCCGACGGCCGCTGCAAGTCCTTCTCCGACGACGCCGACGGCACCGGCTGGTCCGAGGGCGTCGGCCTGCTCCTCGTGGAACGGCTCTCCGACGCCCGCAAGAACGGCCACCAGGTCCTCGCCGTGATCCGCGGCACCGCCGTCAACCAGGACGGCGCCAGCAACGGACTCACCGCCCCCAACGGCCCCTCCCAGGAACGCGTCATCAAACAGGCCCTCGCCAACGCCGGCCTGACCCCGCCGACGTGGACGCCGTCGAGGCCCACGGCACCGGCACCCGCCTCGGCGACCCCATCGAGGCCCAGGCCCTCCTCGCCACCTACGGCCGCGACCGCACCACCGACAAACCCCTCTACCTCGGCTCCCTCAAATCCAACATCGGCCACTCCCAGGCAGCCGCCGGCGTCGGCGGCGTCATCAAGATGATCGAAGCCATGCGGCACGAGACACTGCCGCCGACCCTCCACGCCGACAAACCGTCCAGCCACGTCGACTGGGACACCGGCGCGGTCGAACTGCTCACCGAGGCACGCGAATGGCCCACCGTCGACGGCCGCCCGCGCCGCGCGGGCATCTCCTCCTTCGGCATCAGCGGCACCAACGCCCATGTCCTCATCGAGGAACCCCCGGCCGAGCCGCGCCCGGCCAGAAGGTCCGGTGCGTCCGGTACAACCGGTGCGTCCGGTGTGTCCGGTGCGTCCCCGCGTGTCCTGCCGTGGATCATCACCGGCAAGACGGAGAAGTCGCTGCGCGACCAGGCCGAGCGCCTGCGCCGGTTCGTCGAGGCGCGGCCCGGGCTGGAGGCGGTCGACGTCGCGTACTCGCTGGCCACGGGACGCGCCCTGCTCGACCGGGGCGTCGCCGTCCTGGGCGACAACCGCGAGGCGCTCCTCGAGGGCCTGGCCGCGTTCGCCGGTTCGACCGACAACCGGCAGGTCCCCGGCGTGGTCGGCGCCGGTACCGCCCGCCCCGGCAGGACCGCCTTCCTGTTCACCGGTCAGGGTGCCCAACGGCTCGGAATGGGCCGCGAGTTGTACGAGACCAACCCGGTGTTCGCCGAGGCGCTGGACCGGGTCTGCGCGCATCTCGACCCGGAGCTGGTCCGTCCGGTGAAGGGCGTGATCTTCGCCCCGGAGACGTCCGCCGACGCCGCGCTGATCGACCAGACGGTCTTCACCCAGGCCGCGCTGTTCGCCGTAGAAGTCGCCCTGTACCGCCTCTTCGAGCACTACGGCGTGCGGCCGGACTACCTGCTCGGCCACTCCCTCGGCGAGGTCACGGCGGCCCATCTGGCCGGCGTCCTCGACCTCACCGACGCCTGTGTCCTGGTCGCCGAGCGCGGGCGGCTGATGCAGGCCGCCCGCGAGGGCGGTGCGATGGCGTCGATCCAGGCCGCGGAGGACGAGGTCCGCGCCTCCCTGCTGCCGTACGGCGAGGAGCGGGTCTCCGTCGCCGCCGTCAACGGCCCCCGCGCCACCGTCGTCTCCGGCGACGAGGACGCCGTCACCGAGATCATGGAGGGCTGGCGGGCCAAGGGCGCCCGGGTCAGGCTCCTGGCCGTCTCGCACGCCTTCCACTCCCCGCACATGGAGGAGATCCTCGACGAGTTCCGCGACATCATCTCGGACCTGACCTTCAGGGCCCCCGGGATCCCGGTCGTCTCCAACGTGACCGGTGTCCTCGCCACCGACGAGGAACTGACGTCACCGGACTACTGGGTCCGCCACATCCGCGGCACCGTCCGGTTCCACGACGGTGTGCGGTTCCTGGAGTCGGAGGGTGTCACCGAGTACCTGGAGCTGGGGCCCGACGGCGTCCTGACCGCGCTCGCGGCGGCGTGCCTGACCGAGGAGGCCGGGGTGCTCGTCCCGGCACTGCGGCGCGGGCGGCCCGAGGCGGAGTCCGTGGCGGCGGCACTGGCCCTGCTGCGGCTGCGCGGCGCCGGCCCCGACTGGACCAGGGTCCTCCCCGGCGCCCGCAGGGTCGACCTTCCCACGTACGCCTTCCAGCGCGAGCGGTACTGGCTGGCCGGCTCGGGCGCCCCGCTGGACGCCGCGGGCCTCGGCCTGGCCTCCGCACGGCACCCGCTGCTCGGCGCGGCCATGAGCCTGGCCGACCGGGACACCCATGTCTTCACCGGACGGGTGTCGTCGCACACCCACGGCTGGCTGGCCGAGCACGCCGTCGACGGCACGGTCCTGCTGCCCGCCACCGCCCTGGTGGAAATGGCGCTGCGCGCCGGCGAACAGACCGGCACCGAGGCACTCGACGAACTGCTGCTGTCGGCGCCGTTGGTGCTGCCGGCGCGGGGCGGGGTGCAGGTGCAGGTCGTGGTCGGTGAGGCCGACGGCGCCGGGCACCGCGGGGTGGAGGTGTACGCGCGACCCGAGCCCGACGGGCTGGACGCGGACGCCGGAGACCTCGGTGGGACCGGCGCGGCCGGTGAGGCCGGTGCGGGGGCGTGGACACTGCACGCCCGGGGCCGGCTGGTTCCGTCGGACGCGCCGGCGGGTGAGGCGCTGACGGTGTGGCCTCCGGCGGGTGCGCGGGAGGTGTCGCTGGAGGGCGCCTACGCGCGTCTGGAGGAGCTCGGTTACTCCTACGGCCCCGTGTTCCAGGGGCTGCGGCGGGCCTGGCGGGGCGAGGGCGAGATCTTCGCCGAGGTCGTCCTGCCGGAAGGCCAGGGGGCCGAGGCGGGGCACTACCTGCTGCATCCCGCCCTGCTGGACGCCGCCCTGCACACCCTGCTGCCCGGCGTCGTCGACGAGGCGGGCCGGGCCCGGCTCCCCTTCGCGTGGTCGGGTGTCACCCTCCACGCGGTGGGCGCGGGCGCGCTGCGCGTCCGCCTGACCGTGTCCGACCAGGAGTCCGAGACCCTGGAGGCGTCGCTGGCGGTGGCGGACGGGACCGGTGCCCCGGTGGCGACCGTCGAGGGCCTGACGCTGCGCCCGTTGTCGGCGGAGGCACTGCGCGCGGCGGCCGCCCCGAACGGCCCGGACGGACTGTTCGCCGTCCGCTGGAAGCCCGTGTCCCAGGAGGCTACGGCCTCGACCCCGGTCGAGGCCGAGGCCGAGGTGCTGGAGGTGGTGTCGGACGGACGCTCCGCGCCCGGGGTGCTGCGCGAAGCCCTGCGCGGCGTCCAGGACTTCCTGACCGACGAGGGCAGGGCGGACCGCACGCTGGTCGTGGTGACCCGGGGCGCCGTCGCCCTGGACGGCGAGGAGATCGCCGATCTCCCGGCGTCCGGCGTCACCGGACTGGTGCGGGTGGCCCAGACCGAGCACCCCGGCCGCATCGTCCTGGCCGACCTGGAACCGGACACCGACGTGGACACCGCACTCATCCTCGCCACCGGCGAATCCCAGCTGGCGGTACGCGCCGGGACGGCCCACGTGCCCCGCCTGAGCCGTGCCACCGGTGAGGGCGGTGAGCGGACAGTGCGCTGGGACGAGGGCACGGTCCTCGTCACGGGCGCCACCGGCACCCTGGGCACGGTACTGGCCCGCCACCTGGTCACCACGCACGGAGCACGCAACCTCCTCCTGGTCTCCCGACGCGGACCAAACGCCCCCGGCGCCACCGACCTCCAGAACGAACTGCGCACCCTGGGAGCCGAGGCCACCCTCGCCGCCTGCGACGTCTCCGACAAGGAAGCGGTCGCCGAGCTGCTGGCGTCCGTCCCGGCCGACCGGCCCCTGCGGGCCGTGGTCCACACCGCCGGAATCCTGGACGACACCGTCCTCACCGACCTGACCCCCGAGCGCCTGGACGCCGTACTCGAGCCGAAGACCGAAGCGGCGTGGAACCTGCACGAAGCCACCCTCGGCGACGAGCTCGACGCGTTCGTCGTGTACTCCTCGATCGCGGGCCTGATCGGCAACGCCGGCCAGGCCAACTACGCCGCCGCCAACACCTACCTCGACGCCCTCGCCCAGCACCGCACGGCCCTCGGCCTGCCCGGCGTCTCCCTCGCCTGGGGCCTGTGGAACCAGACCAGCACCATCAGCGGCGAACTGAACGAGACGGACCTGCGCCGTCTGGCCCGTATCGGACTCAAGCCGTTGGCCACGGACGAGGCGATGGCGCTGTTCGACGCCGCCCTGGCGGGCACCGAACCGGTCCTCGCCGTCAGCGGTATCGACCTCGCCGCGCTGCGCAGGGCGGGTGACGGCCTGCCACCGCTGCTGCGCGACCTGGCTCCGGCCGGCCGCCGCCGCACGGCCGCCCCGGTCGGCCGGTCCGGTGGCCAGGACGCGGGCCCCGCGCTGGCCGAGCGCCTGGGCGCCCTGTCCCGGAGGAGCGCGAGCAGGCCCTCGTCGACCTCGTCCGCGCCCAGGTCGCCGCAGTCCTCGGACACACCGACGCCGGCGCCGTCGACGCCCACCGCGCCTTCCAGGAACTCGGCTTCGACTCACTCACCGCCGTCGAACTGCGCAACCAGCTCAACAGCGCCACCGGACTGCGGCTGCCGAGCACCCTGGTCTTCGACCACCCCAACCCCGCCGCCCTCGCCGCCCACCTGCAACGGCAGATCAAGGTGGAGGCGGCGTCGCCCGCCGACTCGCTGGTCGAGGAGCTCGGCCGGCTCACGGCCGCCGTCCGGTCGGCGGCCGCCGATCCCGCGGCCTACGAGAGCGTCGCCGGGCAGCTGCGCGAGCTGCTGGGCGTCGCCGAGCAGGCGAGCGGCCGCACGTCCGCCGACGAGGTACTGGCGGCCGGGGACCTGGACGAGGCGAGCGACGAGGAACTGTTCGCGCTCCTCGACGACCTGAACTGACCGGGCGGCCGTTCCCGGAGCCGACGAGGGGGTCGGCTCCGGGGCGGCTCCGGGGCGGTCGTCCACGCCCGGCGGGTCACCGCCGCACGCCCCACCGGACCGAGCACGGGTCACCGGACCGAGCACGGGCCACATCACGGACCACATCACGAGCCACATGACGACGGGGAGCTGAGATCAGTGGCGAACGAGCAGGAACTCCGCGAGTACCTCAAGAAGGCGATCGCCGACGCGCGCGACGCGCGCAGGCAGCTGCGCGAGGCCGAGGACAAGGCGCAGGAGCCGATCGCGATCGTCGGCATGGCCTGCCGTTACCCCGGCGGTGTGTCCTCTCCCGAGGACCTGTGGGACCTGGTGGCGAACGGGGTGGACGCCGTCAGCGAGTTCCCCTCCAACCGCGGCTGGGACGTCGAGAAGCTGTACGACCCGGACCCCGACCGGCCGGGCACGTCGTACGTCCGCGAGGGCGGCTTCCTGCACGACGCCGACCTCTTCGACCGCGAGTTCTTCGGCATGTCACCGCGCGAGGCACTCGCCATCGACCCGCAGCAGCGCCTGCTGCTGGAGACCGCCTGGGAGACCTTCGAGAACGCGGGCATCCTGCCGGCCACCCTGCGCGGCAGCCGCACCGGCGTGTTCACCGGGGCGATGTACAACGACTACGGGTCCCGCCCCAACCTGCCCGCCGAGGGCAACGAAGGCTATCTCTTCAGCGGCAGCGCGGGCTCCATCGCGTCGGGCCGGATGGCGTACACCTTCGGTCTGGAGGGCCCGGCCGTCACGGTCGACACGGCCTGCTCCTCCTCCCTCGTCGCCCTGCACATGGCCGCGGGCGCGCTGCGCAACGGCGAGTGCGACCTCGCGCTCGCGGGCGGCGTCGCCGTCATGTCGACGCCGACGGCGTTCGTGGAGTTCTCCCGGCTGCGCGGTCTGTCCACCGACGGCCGCTGCCGGTCCTTCTCCGAGGACGCGGACGGCACCGGCTGGTCCGAGGGCGTCGGCCTGCTGCTGGTGGAGCGGCTCTCCGACGCCCGCAAGAACGGCCACCGCGTCCTGGCCCTGATCCGCGGCACGGCCGTCAACCAGGACGGCGCCAGCAACGGCCTCACCGCCCCCAACGGCCCCTCCCAGGAACGCGTGATCCTCGCCGCGCTGGCGAACGCCGGTCTGGGCACGGCCGACGTGGACGCCGTGGAGGCCCACGGCACCGGCACCCGCCTCGGCGACCCCATCGAGGCGCAGGCGCTGCTGGCCACGTACGGTCAGGGCCGGCCGGCCGGGCGCCCGCTGTACCTCGGCTCGCTCAAGTCGAACATCGGCCACTCGCAGGCGGCCGCCGGCGTGGGCGGCGTCATCAAGATGATCGAGGCCATGCGGCACGGGACACTGCCGCGGACGCTGCACGTGGGGCAACCGTCCAGCCATGTGGACTGGGACGCCGGCGCGGTGGAACTGCTCACCGAGGCACGCGAGTGGCCCGCGGCCGACGACCGGCCGCGCCGCGCGGGCGTCTCGTCCTTCGGCTTCGGTGGCACGAACGCGCACGTCGTCATCGAGGAAGCCCCGGCCGTCCCCGCGAAGCAGGACACCACCGAACGCGGCGAACTGCCGCTGATCCCCTGGGTGTTGTCGGCCAGGAGCGCGCAGGCGGTCCGCGACCAGGCCGCACGCCTGCTGACCCACCTGGAGACCCACCCCGCGTTCGCCGCGCAGGACGTCGCCCTGTCCCTGGCGACCGAACGCGCCGCCTTCGACCACCGCGCGGTGGTCACGGGCACCGACCGCACCGAACTCCTCGACGCCGTAAAAGCCTTGGCGGAAGGCGGCGGCGCGGAGCCGTCAGGCATACGCGACTCCGGCGGAACAGCCTTCCTGTTCACCGGTCAGGGAGCGCAGCGGCTCGGCATGGGCCGTCAACTGCACGCGGCCTTCCCCGTGTTCGCGGCCGCCTTCGACGAGGTCGCCGCAGCACTCGACCCCCACCTCCCCCGCCCGATCGGCGACGTCATCACCGACGGCGAAGACCTGGACCGCACCGAGTTCACCCAACCCGCGCTCTTCGCCGTCGAAGTCGCCCTCTACCGGCTGGTGCACTCCTGGGGCATCACCCGGACTTCGTCGCGGGCCACTCCATCGGCGAACTCGCCGCCGCACACATCGCCGGAGTGTTCTCCCTCGAAGACGCCGCACGACTGGTCACCGCCCGTGGCCGCCTCATGCAGGCCGCCCGCGAAGACGGCACCATGGCCGCCGTCCAGGCCTCGCAGGACGAGATCGAGGCGGCGCTCGCGGAGGAACCGGGGGTGGTCGCGGTGGCGGCGGTGAACGCGCCGCTGTCGACGGTGATCTCCGGTGACGCGGAGGCGGTCGAGCGGCAGGTGGCGCGGTGGCGCGAGCACGGCCGCAAGGCCGTACGACTGACCGTCTCCCACGCCTTCCACTCCCCCCACATGGACGACATCCTCGACCAGTTCCGAGAAGTCGCCGCCACCGTCACCTACCACAAACCCCGCATCCCCCTGGTGTCGACCCTGACGGGACGTATCGCCGACGCCCACGAACTCGGCACCCCCAATACTGGACCGACCAGATCCGCGGCACCGTCCGCTTCACCCACGCCCTCACCACCCTCCACCAAGCCGGAGCGGACACCTTCATCGAGATCGGCCCCGACGCCGTCCTCACCGCCCTCACCCGCGACACCCTCGACGACACCACCGCCCTCCCCTCCTCCGCCGCGACCACGACGAAACCCACACCCTGATCACCGGCATGGCCCAGGCGTTCACCGCGGGCGTACCGGTCGACTGGTCCGCCTACCTCGGCCCCCGGACCACCACACCCGCACCCCTGCCCACCTACGCCTTCCAGCGCGAACGCCACTGGCTCGACCCCGTCGACGCCCCCGCCGACGCGGAGGGACTGGGTCTGAAGGCGGTCGGACACCCCATCCTGGGCGCCTCGCTGGGTCTGGCCACCCGGGACGAGTACGTGCTGACCAGCCGCGTCTCGCTGCGCACCCACCCCTGGCTGGCCGACCACGTGGTCCTCGGCGCCACCTTGCTGCCCGGCACCGCGTTCGTCGAACTCTGCGCCCGCGCGGGCGACCAGGTCGGCGCCCCCGCGTGGAGGACCTGACCCTGTCGGCGCCGTTGGTGCTGCCGGCGCGGGGCGGGGTGCAGGTGCAGGTGGTCGTCGGGGAGGCCGACGGTGCAGGGCACCGTGGGGTGGAGGTGTACGGACGGCCCGAGCCGGACGGCGACGCCGGCGATGCCGGTGAGAGCGAGGGAGGGGCGTGGACGCTGCACGCCCGGGGCCGGCTGGTTCCGTCGGACGCGCCGGCGGGTGAGGCGCTGACGGTGTGGCCTCCGGCGGGTGCGCGGGAGGTGTCGCTGGAGGGCGCCTACGCGCGTCTGGAGGAGCTCGGTTACTCCTACGGCCCCGTGTTCCAGGGCCTGCGGCGGGCCTGGCGGGGCGAGAGCGAGGGCGAGATCTTCGCCGAGGTGGTCCTGCCGGAAGGACCGCGTGCCGAGGCGGGACGGTACCTGCTGCACCCGGCCCTGCTGGACGCCGCCCTGCACACCCTCCTGCCCGGCGTGGTGGACCCGGACCGGGAGGCCCTCGTGCCCTTCGGATGGGAAGGCGTCACGATCCACGCGGTGGGCGCCGGGACGGTCCGGGTGCGCTTCTCCCCGGGCGCCTCCGGCACCGTCGCCCTGGCGGTGGCGGACGGGACCGGTGCCCCGGTGGCGACCGTCGAAGGCCTGACGCTGCGTGCGCTGTCGTCGGAGGCACTGCGCGCGGCGGCCGCCCCGAACGGCCCGGACGGACTGTTCGCCGTGCGGTGGAAGCCCGTGTCCCAAGGCGGTACGGCCGAGACCAGGGCCGAGGTGGTGGAGGCGGCATCGAACGGACGCTCCGCGTCCGAGGTGCTGCACGAGACCTTGCACGCGATCCAGGACTTCCTGACCGACGAGGGCAGGGCGGACCGCACGCTGGTCGTGGTGACCCGGGGCGCCGTCGCCCTGGACGGCGAGGAGATCGCCGATCTCCCGGCGTCCGGCGTCACCGGACTGGTGCGGGTGGCCCAGACCGAGCACCCCGGCCGCATCGTCCTGGCCGACCTGGAACCGGACACCGACGTGGACACCGCACTCATCCTCGCCACCGGCGAACCCCAGCTGGCGGTACGCGCCGGGACGGCCCACGTGCCCCGCCTGAGCCGTGCCGCAACCGGACCCGACCCACGCGAGGTGCGCTGGGACGAGGGCACGGTCCTCGTCACGGGCGCCACCGGCACCCTGGGCACGGTACTGGCCCGCCACCTGGTCACCACGCACGGAGCACGCAACCTCCTCCTGGTCTCCCGACGCGGACCAAACGCCCCCGGCGCCACCGACCTCCAGAACGAACTGCGCACCCTGGGAGCCGAGGCCACCCTCGCCGCCTGCGACGTCTCCGACAAGGAAGCGGTCGCCGAGCTGCTGGCGTCCGTCCCGGCCGACCGGCCCCTGCGGGCCGTGGTCCACACCGCCGGAATCCTGGACGACACCGTCCTCACCGACCTGACCCCCGACCGCCTGGACGCCGTACTCGAGCCGAAGACCGAAGCGGCGTGGAACCTGCACGAAGCCACCCTCGGCGACGAGCTCGACGCGTTCGTCCTCTACTCCTCGATCGCGGGCCTGATCGGCAACGCCGGCCAGGCCAACTACGCCGCCGCCAACACCTACCTCGACGCCCTCGCCCAGCACCGCGCCGCGCACGGCCTGCCCGGCGTCTCCCTCGCCTGGGGCCTGTGGAACCAGACCAGCACCATCAGCGGCGAACTCGGCGACGCCGACCTCCAGCGCATCAAGCGCCTGGGGCTGCTGCCGCTCGCCACGGACGAGGCGATGGCGCTGTTCGACGCCGCCGTGACGGGCACCGAACCGGTCCTCGCCGTCAGCCGCATCGACACCGCGGCCCTGCGCGCGCAGCCCCAGGCACCCACCCCGCTCCTGCGTGCGCTGGTCCCGGCCGGCCCGCGACGCGCCGACGACGCGCGGAGTGACGCCGCCGCCTCGCTGGCCGAACGCCTGGGCGCCCTGTCCCGGGAAGAGCGCGAGCAGGCACTCGTCGACCTCGTCCGCGCCCAGGTGGCCACGGTCCTCGGACACACCGACGCCGGCGCCGTCGACGCCCACCGCGCCTTCCAGGAACTCGGCTTCGACTCACTCACCGCCGTCGAACTGCGCAACCAGCTCAACAGCACGACCGGACTGCGGCTGCCGAGCACCCTGGTCTTCGACCACCCCAGCCCCGCCGCCCTCGCCGCCCACCTGGCCTCCGAACTGTTCGGCGAGGAGGAGTCCGGGGCCGTCACCGTCACCGCGGACTCCGCCTCCATGGAACCGATCGCGATCGTCGGCATGGCGTGCCACTACCCGGGTGGTGTGTCCTCCCCGGAGGACCTGTGGCGCCTGGTGGCGAACGGGGTGGACGCCGTCAGCGAGTTCCCCTCCAACCGCGGCTGGGACATCGAGAAGCTGTACGACCCGGACCCGGAGCAGTACGGGACGTCGTACGTCCGCGAGGGCGGGTTCCTGCACGACGCGGACCTGTTCGACCGCGAGTTCTTCGGCATGTCACCGCGCGAGGCGACCGCGACCGACCCGCAGCAGCGCCTGCTGCTGGAGACCGCCTGGGAGACCTTCGAGAACGCGGGCATCGTCCCGGCCACCCTGCGCGGCAGCCGCACCGGTGTCTTCACCGGCGTGATGTACCACGACTACGCCACCGCCACCGGGACCGTCCCGGAGGAGCTGGAGGGCTACCTCGCCGCGGGCAGCGCGGGCAGTGTCGCCTCCGGCCGGCTGTCGTACACCTTCGGTCTCGAAGGTCCGGCGATCACGGTCGACACGGCGTGCTCCTCCTCGCTGGTGGCCCTGCACATGGCCGCGGGCGCGCTGCGCAGCGGCGAGTGCGACCTCGCGCTCGCGGGCGGCGCCACGGTCATGGCGACGCCCGCCACGTTCGTGGAGTTCTCCCGCCAACGGGGCCTGTCCGCCGACGGCCGCTGCAAGCCCTTCTCCGACGACGCCGACGGCACCGGCTGGTCCGAGGGCGTCGGCCTGCTCCTCGTGGAACGGCTCTCCGACGCCCGCAAGAACGGCCACCAGGTCCTCGCCGTGATCCGCGGCACCGCCGTCAACCAGGACGGCGCCAGCAACGGCCTCACCGCCCCCAACGGCCCCTCCCAGGAACGCGTCATCAAACAGGCCCTCGCCAACGCCGGCCTGACCCCCGCCGACGTGGACGCCGTCGAGGCCCACGGCACCGGCACCCGCCTCGGCGACCCCATCGAGGCCCAGGCCCTCCTCGCCACCTACGGCCGCGACCGCACCACCGACAAACCCCTCTACCTCGGCTCCCTCAAATCCAACATCGGCCACTCCCAGGCAGCCGCCGGCGTCGGCGGCGTCATCAAGATGATCGAAGCCATGCGGCACGAGACACTGCCGCCGACCCTCCACGCCGACAAACCGTCCAGCCACGTCGACTGGGACACCGGCGCGGTCGAACTGCTCACCGAGGCACGCGAATGGCCCACCACCAACGGCCGCCCGCGCCGCGCGGGCATCTCCTCCTTCGGCATCAGCGGCACCAACGCCCACGTCCTCATCGAAGAACCCCCGGCCGTCCCCGCGAAGCAGGACACCACCGAACGCGGCGAACTGCCGCTGATCCCCTGGGTGTTGTCGGCCAAGAGCGCGCAGGCGGTCCGCGACCAGGCCGCACGCCTGCTGACCCACCTGGAGACCCACCCCGCACTCGCCGCGCAGGACGTCGCCCTGTCCCTGGCGACCGAACGCGCCGCCTTCGACCACCGCGCGGTGGTCACGGGCACCGACCGCACCGAACTCCTGGCCGCTGTAAGGGCATTGGCGGACGGTGACGGCAACCAGCCCGTCCAGACGCTCCGCCCAGGCTCCACCGCTTTCCTCTTCACGGGTCAGGGAGCGCAGCGGCTCGGCATGGGCCGTCAACTGCACGCGGCCTTCCCCGTGTTCGCGGCCGCCTTCGACGAAGTCGCCGCAGCACTCGACCCCCACCTCCCCCGCCCGATCGGCGACGTCATCACCGACGGCGAAGACCTGGACCGCACCGAGTTCACCCAACCCGCCCTCTTCGCCGTCGAAGTAGCCCTCTACCGGCTGGTGCACTCCTGGGGCATCACCCCGGACTTCGTCGCAGGCCACTCCATCGGCGAACTCGCCGCCGCACACATCGCCGGAGTGTTCTCCCTCGAAGACGCCGCACGACTGGTCACCGCCCGCGGCCGCCTCATGCAGGCCGCCCGCGAAGACGGCACCATGGCCGCCATCCAGGCAAGCGAGACAGAAGTCCGCGCCTCCCTGCTCCCCTACGGCGAGGAGCGGGTCTCCGTCGCCGCCGTCAACGGCCCCCTCGCCACCGTCATCTCCGGCGACAAGGACGCCGTCACCGAGATCACGGAGAACTGGCGGACCAAGGACACCCGCGTCAAACTCCTCACCGTCTCCCACGCCTTCCACTCCCCCCACATGGACGACATCCTCGACCAGTTCCGAGAAGTCGCCGCCACCCTCACCTACCACAAACCCCGCATCCCCCTCGTCTCCACCCTCACCGGACGCCTCGCCACCCCCGACGAACTCACCACCCCCCAGTACTGGACCGACCAGATCCGCGGCACCGTCCGCTTCACCCACGCCCTCACCACCCTCCACCAAGCCGGAACAGACACCTTCATCGAGATCGGCCCCGACGCCGTCCTCACCGCCCTCACCCGCGACACCCTCGACGACACCACCGCCCTCCCCCTCCTCCGCCGCGACCACGACGAAACCCACACCCTGATCACCGGCATGGCCCAGGCGTTCACCGCGGGCGTACCGGTCGACTGGTCCGCCTACCTCGGCACCGCCACCACCACACCCGCACCCCTGCCCACCTACGCCTTCCAGCGCGAACGCCACTGGATGGAGCGCAAGGACGCCACCGCGGGCGACGAGGCGCGCGGAGGGAGTTCACTCGGTCATCCGCTGCTCACCGCGAAGGTCGAACTGGCGGGGAACGGCGGGGTGTTGTTCAACGGCCGGGTCTCGGCCGGGACGCATCCGTGGCTGGAGGCGCACGCCGTCCTGGACACCCCCGTCCTGCCCGCCGCCGCGCTCGTGGACCTCGTCGTGCGCGCCGGTGACGAGGTGGGTCTCGGCACGCTCGACACCCTCACCGTGCACACCCCGCTCGTGCTCTCCGCGCTGACCTCGACGGAGATCCAGCTCGCCGTCTCCGACCCCGACGACGCGGGTCTGCGTGCCTTCACCCTGTACGCCCGGCCGGCCGACGAGGGCGCCCGCTGGACCGCGTACGCGGACGGCGGCCTGTCCGCCGCCGCCCGGCCGGTGCCTCCCATCGGCGACGGCGGAGGCGACGGCGGCGGTACGGAGGTGACGCTCGCCGACGAACTGCTGCCGGACGCCGTCCGCTACGGACTGCACCCGGGGCTGCTGGAGGCGGCTCTCCGTGCGGCGGAGGAGGCCGACGCCGTCGCCCCGGCCCGTCCGGGCACCGTCCTGGTCCCCGCCGAATGGCACGACGTGCGGCTGCACGCGAGTGGCGCCACCGCCGTCCGTGTCCAGTGGCAGTCCGTCGACGAGCGCACCGTGGCCGTCCGGCTCACCGACGCCGCCGGCGAGCCGGTCCTCACGGTCGGCCGGCTGGTCTTCCAGGACGTGCCGTACGACCGTTTCACCGCCGCCGGCCGGACGGCCCTGCCGCTGTACCGCACCGAGTGGGGCGCCGCCGAACTGCCGGCTGCCGAGGTCTCCCTGCGCTGGGCCGACCTGAGCCCGGCCGACGGCACCGGCACCGAAGCCGAGACCGGCACCGGCATCACCTACTCGACCCTCGCCGAAGCGGCCGAGGCCATCGCGGCGGGCGCCCCCGTCGACGCCTTGTGCGTGTGGGCGCACGACGGGTCCGGCGCCGACGTGGTCGACGCCCTGCACCGGCGCACCCGTGACGCCCTCGCCCTGGTCCAGGGGTACCTGGCCGACGAGCGCCTCGTGGACGTCCCGCTGGCCGTGGTCACCCGCGGTGCCGTCGCCGTCGGCGCCGAGGAGGTCGCCGACCTGGCCGGTGCCGGGGTCCGGGGCCTCCTGCGCTCCGCGCAGGCCGAGGCGCCGGGCCGGATCTTCCTCATCGACCTGGAGCGGCCGGCGGGCGGCGAGGGCGAGTCGCCCGATCCGTCCGATCCGTCCGATCCGACCGAGCCGACCGCGCTGCTGTCGGCGGTCGTCGCCGCCGGCGAGCCGGAGGCCGCCGTACGCGACGCCGCGATCCGCGTACCGCGCCTGCGCCGCGCCGACCCCGCCCGGCCCGATGCCGACCTCGCCCGCCCCGGCTTCGACCGGTCGCTCAAGAGAACCGAGGAAACGGAGGGCAGGGAGGGCACGGAGAACACGGAGGACACGGAGGACACGGAGAAGTCCGAGGGAACCGTGCTGGTCACCGGCGGCACCGGAGCCCTGGGCGCTCTGGTGGCCCGCCGTCTGGTGGCCGGGCACGGCGTGCGGCACCTGCTGCTGATCGGCCGGGAGGGCGCCGCCGCCCCGGGCGCCGAGGCCCTGGTCACGGAGCTGACGGGGGCGGGTGCCACGGTCACCGTCACCGCCTGCGACGCCGGGGACCGTGCCGCGCTCGCGGCCGTCCTGGACGGCGTCCCCGCCGAGCACCCCCTCACCGCGGTCGTCCACACCGCGGGCGTCCTCGACAACGCGCTGATCGCCGACCTGGACGCACCGGGCCTGACCGGGGTCCTCGCGGCCAAGGCCGACGCGGCCTGGCACCTGCACGAACTGACGCGGGACCGCGACCTGTCCGCCTTCGTCCTGTTCTCCTCGAGCGTGGGCGCCCTCGGCGGGCCGGGTCAGGCCAACTACGCCGCCGCCAACGCGTTCGTCGACGCCCTGGCCGCGCAGCGCGCCTCACAGGGCCTCGCGGCCACCGCGATCGGCTGGGGCCTGTGGGACCCCGACGGGATCGGCGGCGGCATCAACGCCGCTCTCGGCGAGGCGGGCCACCAGCGTTACACCAGGGAGGGCTTCCGGCTCATCCCCGTGGAGGAGGGCCTCGCCCTGTTCGACGCGGCGCTCGCGGAGGGCGCGGCCCACCTGGTGGCCCTGCCGCTGGACCTCGCGGCCCTGCGGGCGCACGGCCGGGTGCCGGCCGCGCTGCGCGACCTGGTGCCCTCACCGGGCCGCCGGGGCGCCGCGCACGGCGCGGACGCCGCGGGCGGCGCCGGCGGCGGGGTCACCCTGGAGCAGCGGCTGGCCGCCCTGCCCGCCGAGGAGCGCGAGCAGGCCGTGCTCGACCTGGTGCGCGACGAGATCGCGGCGGCGCTCGGCCACGCCGGAGCCCACCAGGTCGCCGCCCACCGGGCCTTCCAGGACCTCGGCTTCGACTCACTGACCGCCGTCGACCTGCGCAACCGGCTGACGGCCGCCACCGGTCTGCGGCTGCCGAGCACGCTGGTCTTCGACCACCCGAACCCCGAGGCGCTCGCCGCGCACCTGCTGGGCCGGCTGGACGTGGGCGACGCACCGGGCGGCGCCCCCGCCCTGGCGGAGCTGGACCGCCTGGAGGCGGCACTGCTCGGTGCGGACGCCCCAGGCGACGAGGAGACCCGCTCCGCGGTCACCACCCGGCTGAAGGCGCTGCTGGCCCGGATCACGACGCCGGAGACGCCCGAGGACGACGCGGCGGACGTGACCGAGTCCCTCGAGGCCGCCACGGCGGACGACCTCTTCGCCTTCATCGACACCCAGCTCGGCCGTTCTGCGCACTGAACCTCGGCGGGGGCGCCCCACCGGCGCCCCCGCCCGGACTGAGGAGAGACGAACCAGCATGGCCACTGAGTCCAACGACCGGGCCCGGCAGACCCCCGCCGCCAAGGGACAGACCAACGAGGAGAAGCTGGTCGAGTACCTGAAATGGGTGACCGCCGACCTGCACAAGGCCAAGCAGCGGATCACCGAGCTGGAGAGCGGTCAGGACGAGCCCGTCGCCGTCATCGGCATGGCGTGCCGCTACCCGGGCGGGGTGACCTCGCCCGCCGGGCTGTGGAGGCTCGTCGCCGACGGGGTGGACGGGATCACCCCGTGGCCCACCGACCGCGGCTGGGACATCGAGGGCCTGTACGACCCCGAGCCCGGCAGGGCGGGCAAGTCGTACACCCGTGAGGGCGGGTTCCTGGACGGGGCCGCCGAGTTCGACGCGGCCTTCTTCGGCATCTCACCGCGCGAGGCCCTGGGCATGGACCCGCAGCAGCGCGTACTGCTGGAGACGGCGTGGGAGTCGCTGGAGAGCGCGGGCCTCGACCCGGCCGCCCTCAGGGGCAGCCGCACCGGCGTGTTCGCCGGCCTCGTGGAACAGAGCTACCTCGACCGCGAGGGCCCCGAGGAGCTCGAGGGCTACCTCATGACGAGCAAGCTCTCCAGCGTGGCCTCCGGCCGGATCGCCTACACCTTCGGCCTGGAGGGCCCGGCCGTCTCCGTGGACACGGCGTGCTCCTCCTCGCTGGTGGCCCTGCACATGGCGGTGCAGTCGCTGCGCTCGGGCGAGTCCACGCTCGCCCTCGCGGGCGGTGTCACCGTCTCCGGCTCCCCGAGCGGCTTCGTGGACTTCTCCCGCCAGCGCGGCCTGTCCGCCGACGGCCGCTGCAAGTCCTTCTCCGACGACGCCGACGGCACCGGCTGGTCCGAGGGCGTCGGCATGCTCGTCGTCGAGAAACTCTCCGACGCGCGCAAGAACGGCCACCGCGTCCTCGCCGTGATCCGCGGCACCGCCGTCAACCAGGACGGCGCCAGCAACGGCCTCACCGCCCCCAACGGCCCCTCCCAGGAACGCGTCATCAAGCAGGCCCTCGCCAACGCCGGGCTGACCCCCGCGGACGTGGACGCCGTCGAGGCCCACGGCACCGGCACCCGCCTCGGCGACCCCATCGAGGCCCACGCGCTGCTCGCCACCTACGGTCAGGGACGGCCCGTCGGGCGCCCCCTGTACCTCGGCTCCCTCAAGTCGAACATCGGCCACTCGGTCGCCGCGGCCGGCGTGGGCGGCGTGATCAAGATGATCGAGGCCATGCGGCACGGGGTGCTGCCGAAGACCCTGCACGCGGACAGGCCGTCCCGTCACATCGACTGGGACGCCGGCGCGGTGGAGCTCCTGACCGAGGCACGCGAGTGGCCCGCAACCGACGGCCGGCCGCGCCGCGCGGGCGTCTCCGCCTTCGGCGTGAGCGGCACCAACGCCCACGTCATAGTCGAGCAGGCCCTCGTCGAGGACGCCCCGGAATCCGGGGCGGAAGCCGACCCGGCCGAGTTCGCTCTCCCCGTCGTTCCCTGGGTGTTGTCGGGCAGGAGCGCGCAGGCGGTCCGCGACCAGGCGGCACGCCTGCTGACCCACCTGGAGACCCACCCCGCATTCGCCGCGCAGGACGTCGCCCTGTCCCTGGCGACCGAACGCGCCGCCTTCGACCACCGCGCGGTGGTCACGGGCACCGACCGCACCGAACTCCTTTCCGCTGTAAGGGCGTTGGCGGACGGTGACGGAGTACAGCCGTCGCGGGTGCGGGAGGCGAGCGGGACGGCGTTCCTCTTCACGGGTCAGGGAGCGCAGCGACTCGGCATGGGCCGTCAACTGCACGCGGCCTTCCCCGTGTTCGCGGCCGCCTTCGACGAGGTCGCCGCAGCACTCGACCCCCACCTCCCCCGCCCGATCGGCGACGTCATCACCGACGGCGAAGACCTGGACCGCACCGAGTTCACCCAACCCGCCCTCTTCGCGGTCGAGGTCGCGCTGTTCCGGCTCGTGCGCTCCTGGGGCATCGTCCCCGACTTCGTCGCCGGGCATTCCATCGGTGAACTGGCCGCCGCCCACGTGGCGGGAGTGTTCTCGCTGGAGGACGCGGCGCGACTGGTGGCCGCCCGCGGCCGCCTCATGCAGGCCGCCCGCGAAGACGGCACCATGGCCGCCATCCAGGCAAGCGAGACAGAAGTCCGCGCCTCCCTGCTCCCCTACGGCGAGGAGCGGGTCTCCGTCGCCGCCGTCAACGGCCCCCGCGCCACCGTCATCTCCGGCGACAAGGACGCCGTCACCGAGATCACGGAGAACTGGCGGACCAAGGACACCCGCGTCAAACTCCTCACCGTCTCCCACGCCTTCCACTCCCCCCACATGGACGACATCCTCGACCAGTTCCGAGAAGTCGCCACCACCATCACCTACCACAAACCCCGCATCCCCTCGTCTCCACCCTCACCGGACGCCTCGCCACCCCCGACGAACTCACCACCCCCCAGTACTGGACCGACCAGATCCGCGGCACCGTCCGCTTCACCCACGCCCTCACCACCCTCCACCAAGCCGGAACAGGCACCTTCATCGAGATCGGCCCCGACGCCGTCCTCACCGCCCTCACCCGCGACACCCTCGACGACACCACCGCCCTCCCCCTCCTCCGCCGCGACCACGACGAAACCCACACCCTCGTCCAGGCCGTCGGCGCCCTGCACACCCACGGCGTCCGGGTGGACTGGCCGGCCTTCTTCGCCGGTACCGGCGCCCGCCGCGTCGAGTCGCCCCTGCCCACCTACGCCTTCCAGCACGAGCGGTACTGGATCAAGCCCGCCGCCGGCTCCCAGGACGCCGCCGGTCTCGGTCTCCGCCCGGCCGGACACCCGGTCTTCGGCGCGCGGGTGGAACAAGCGGACGGCCGGGGCGCGTTGTTCACCGGCCGCGTCTCGGTGCGCAGCCACCCGTGGCTGACCCGGTACCCCCTCCTCGGGGCGACCGCGCTGCCGCCGGAGGCCCTGGTGGACGCCCTCGTGCGCGCCGGTGACGAGCTCGGCACGGGCGCCGTGGAGTCACTGGTGCTGGACGTCCCGCCGACGCTGCCGCAGGACGGCCGGCTCCAGCTCCAGTTGTCGGTCGGGGAACCGGACGCGGACCTGACGCGGGCCTTCACCCTGTACGCCCGCCCCGACGACGACGGCGACCTGCCGTGGACGGAGTGCGCGCGGGACGGCTGGGCCACGGCACCTCCAGGGCGCCGTTCGCGCCCCCGGCCGCGTGGCCGCCCGCCGGGGCTGCCCCGCTCGCCCTCACGGACACGGACACGGACCGGGGCGTCACGGCCGGCTGGCGGCTCGGCGACGAGGTGTTCGCCGACCTCGTCCTTGACGAGGCGCTGCACGGCGAGGCCGCCGACTTCGGCCTGCACCCGGCGCTGCTGCGCTCGGCCCTGCACGCCGCGGCGCCGACCGGCCCGCACGCGGAACACGCGGAACGGGACGCCGGGACGCTCGCCGTCGAGTGGCGCGGCTTCCAGCTGTACGCGACCGGCGCCACCGCCCTGCGCGCCCACCTCGTCCCGGCGGGCGAGGACGCGGTGACCCTGCGTCTCGCCGACCGCTCCGGCCGGCCCGTGGCCTTCGCCCGCGCCGTGACCAGCCGTCCCGTGGACGCCGACCGGGTGCGCGACGCCCTGGCCCGGGACGCCGACGCGTTGTTCCGCGTGCACTGGCGGATCACCCCGCTGCCCGTGCCCCTCACCACCCCGGCACTCGCCGTCGTCGGCGAGGACCTCGACCGCCCGACCGCGTCCCCCGCCCATGAGGAGACCGGTCGCCTCACCCTGGCCGGGGCGACCGCGCGGGCCGGACGCGGCGAGGCCGACGCGGTGGTGGTGTTCCGGCCGGCCGTCGACCCGCGGGGCACGGATTTCACGGCCGCCGTCCACGCGCACACCCGCGCCACCCTCGGCCTGGTCCAGCGGTGGCTGGCCGACGAGCGGCCCGGCGCCGTACCGCTGGTCGTGGTGACCCGGGGCGCCGTCGCCACCGGGGACGAGGAGTTCCTCGACCCGGCCGGCGCGGCGGACTGGGGTCTGCTGCGCTCGGCGCAGTCGGAGTCCCCGGACCGGATCGTCCTCGTGGACGCCGACACGGACGATCCGGACGTCCTCGCGGGCCCCCTGGCCGCGGTGGTCGCCTCCGGCGCCGCCCAGGCCGCGATCCGCGACGGCCGCGTCCTGCTGCCGGGCCTGCTCCGCACCCCCCGGGCCCCGAGGCCCCCGCGCGCCCCGCACCTCCGAGGCCGCCCAGGCCCCCCGCACCTCCCGCTCCGGGGGCGACGGCGTCCGCCGCTGGGACCCCGAGGGCACGGTCCTGATCACCGGTGGCACCGGCAGCCTCGGCGCCCTCTTCGCCCGTCACCTGGCAGGCGAGCACGGAGTGCGGCACCTGCTCCTGGTCAGCCGCCGGGGGCCCGCCGCGCCGGGCGTCGAGGACCTGCGGGCGGAACTGGCCGCGCTGGGCGCCACGGCGACCGTCGTCGCCGCCGACATCGCCGACCGTGCCGCCCTGGCCGCCGTCCTGGACGCCGTACCCGCCCAGCACCCGCTGACCGGTGTCCTGCACCTGGCCGGTGTCACCGACGACGGCCTGGTCACCGACCTCACCCCGGAGCGCCTCGACGCCGTACTGGCGCCCAAGGCCGACGCCGCCTGGCACCTGCACGAACTGACCGAGCGGCTGGACCTGTCGGCCTTCGTGCTGTTCTCCTCGGTCGCGGGAGTCATCGGCGGCGCCGGCCAGTCCAACTACGCGGCGGCCAACGCCTTCCTGGACGGGCTCGCCGTCCTGCGCGCCGCCCGGGGCCTGCCCGCCACCTCGGTGGCCTGGGGACTGTGGGCCCAGGACTCCGGCATCGCCGGCGACCTCGACGAGGCCGACATCGCCCGCATCACCCGCGCCGGCTTCGGCGTCATCTCCCCGCGGCAGGGCCCCCGGCTGCTGGACCTCGCCCTCGCCCTGCCCCACCCCGCCCCCGTCGTCACCCCGCTGGACCTCGCCGCGATGCGGGAGCGCCCCGCGCAGGTGCCGCCGCTGTTCGCCTCCCTGGTGCGCAGGCCGGTGCGGCGCGCCGCCGCCAACTCCGAACGCACGGCGGACGGTCTGGCGCGGCGCCTGGCCGCGGCCGGCGAACGCGAACGGCTCGCCCTCGTCCTGGAGGTGGTGCTCACCGCCACGGCGGCGGTCCTCGGCCACGGCGACCCGTCGTCCCTCGCCGTCGAACAGCCCTTCACCGGGCTCGGGTTCGACTCCCTCACCGCGGTGGAACTGCGCAACCGCCTCGCCGCGGAACTGGACCTGCGCCTGCCCGGCACCCTGGTCTTCGACCACCCCACCCCCCGCGCCCTGGCGGAGTTCCTGCGGGACGCCCTGACGGACGGCGCGGACGACGGCGCGGCGGCGACCGCCGACCCGGGTGAGGACTACGCGGCGGAGATCCGCCTGGACGAGGAGATCCGGCCCGCCGCCGAGGTCGTACGACAGGTCGACGACCCGGCGCACGTCTTCCTGACCGGCGCCACCGGCTTCCTCGGCGCGTTCCTGCTGCGCGACCTGGCGCGCGCCACCCTGGGCACCCTGCACTGCCTGGTCCGTGCGGGCGACGCGGCCGACGGGCTGCGGCGGCTGCGCGAGAACCTGGAGTACTACCGCGTGTGGGACGAGGTGGACCCCGCCCGGATCGAGGTGGTCGTCGGCGACCTCGCCGAGCCCCGGTTCGGCCTGGGCGAGGAGGAGTTCGACGCCCTCGCCCGCACCGTCGACGTCGTCTACCACGGCGGCGCCCAGGTGCACTGGCTGCACCCGTTCAGCACGCTGAAGGCGGCCAACGTGGGCGGCACGCGGGAGGTCCTGCGGCTCGCGGCACGGCACCGCACCGTCCCGGTCCACTACCTGTCCACCACCGGGGTCTTCGCGGGCCAGGAGACGGGGGCCGTCCGCTGAAGGTGGACGACCCCACCGGGCCCGCCGAGGCGCTGCCCAGCGGCTACCTGCGCAGCAAGTGGGTCGCCGAGCAGGTCCTCGGCATCGCCCGCGACCGGGGTCTGCCGGTCTCCGTCTACCGCGTGGACGTCGTCTCGGGCGACCAGGTCAACGGCGCCTGCCAGACCCGCGACTTCGTCTGGCTGAGCCTGCGCGGACTGATCCAGGCGGGCGCCGTCCCGGCCGGCCTGGACGTCGCGGTCCCGCTCACGCCCGTGGACTACGTCAGCTCCGCGATGGTCGCCCTGTCGCTGTCGGAACGGGTCCGTCCGGGCACCTTCCACCTCTACAACCAGAGTCACCTGACCTTCGCCGAGTTCGTCACCGAGCTGAGGGCGCGGGGCCACCGCCTGGAGGAACTGGACCGGGACTCCTGGAGCACCCTGGTGCGGTCCGACCCCGACAACGTGATGCTTCCGCTGCTGGAGGCCTTCGAGATGATGGCGAGGGGCGACGGGACCTTCTACCCGCCGGTCGACACGAGCGTGGCCGAACGGGCGCTGGCGGACACCGGGATCGAGTGCCCGAAGATGACGGTCGACCTGTTCCGGCGGTACGTCACCTTCTTCACGGAGGCCGGTTTCCTCCCGCCGGTGAACGCGGCCGCCCCGCCGGTGGAGGCCGCCGCGCGCCTCGCCGCGCGCCCCTGAACCATCCCCAGCCGTTCGCGACGACAAGCGGCTGCCGCGCCCCGCACCGCACCGCCGGGCGGGGCGCGGCGGCCGCTGGATTGGATCCGACATGTCCGTAGTGGAGAGCCGCTGGCTGCGCCGGTTCGCAGGCGCCGAGGGCGACGGGGACGGCGGGAGCGACCGGCTCCGGCTCGTCTGTTTCCCGCACGCGGGCGGCGCGGCCAGCGCCTACCTGGGCCTGACCCGGGCCCTGGCGCCCGACATCGACGTGGTGGCCGTCCAGTACCCGGGACGTCAGGAGCGCCGCCTGGAGCCCGCGCTGACCTCCCTGACCCATCTGGCGCGTGCCGTCGCCGAGGAACTGGCCCGCGCCCCGCAGCACCCGTACGCGTTCTTCGGGCACAGCATGGGCGCGGTCGTCGCCTACGAAACGGCCCGCGTCCTCGCCGAGTTCGACCTGCCCACCCCGCGGCGGCTGATCCTCTCCGGGCGCGGCGCGCCGAGCCTGGAGCCCCGGGCGAGCGACCGCCTGGAGGGCGACGCCGCCCTGATCGCCGAGATCCGCCGCCTGGGCGGCACGGGCGGCCGGGTCCTGGACGACCCGAACTGCTGGAGATGGTGCTGCCCACCCTCCGCGCCGACTACGGGGCCCTCAGCCGCTACCGCTGGCTGCCGGGACCTCCCCTCGACATCCCGCTGACCGTCATGGTCGGCGCCGACGACCCGGTCGTCCCGGTCGACGACGCCCGCGGCTGGCTCGCCCACTCCACGCGTCCGGGCGAGCTCCTCACCTTCGACGGCGGCCACTTCTACCTCGACACCCGGCTCCCGTCGGTGGCGGAGGCGGTACGCACGCTCCTGGGACAGCCCACGACCGTGTGAACGGCCCGCCCGTCAGGGCCCCTTCGCGGAAGGGGCCCTGACGGGCGGGACCCGTCGCGTGCCGAGTCGCCTACCGGGCGGCGAAGCCGAGGAAGGCGGTCCACGCGGCGGCGGTGACGGGGACGGCGGGCCGGCCGATGTCCTTGGAGTCCCTCACACGGACGACGTGAGGCAGCGCGGCCACCTCGACGCACTGGCCGCCCTCACCGCTGCTGTAGCTGCTCGTGCGCCACGTGACAACTTCCTCGACGTCGATGTTCATGTCTCTCCCAGCAGTTCCTCGATGAGGGTCAACGACTCGCGGGGCGTGAGAGCTTGTGCCCGCAGCAGACCGTACTGCTCTTCGAGCTCACGGACAGTGCCCGGTCCGTGTAGAGGCGGCTGTCCTTGTACGCCTCCACGTACGCGATCCTCCGCGCATTCTGCGACTCGATCAAGGTGAAGGGTCCGGCCAGACCGGCATGCTCGTCACGCACGTTCGGCATGACCTGGATCTCGACGTTGCGCCGTCGGCCGTGCAGCAGAAGCTGCTCCAGTTGTCCGCGCATCACATGGTCGCCGCCCAACGGCCGGGTCAGCACGGACTGCTCGATGACGAAGCTGAGAGTCGGCATCGGCAGGCGGTCGAAGAGTTTCCGCCTCGCAAGACGTGCGGTGACCCGCTCTTCGATCGTCTCCTCGCTGAGCAGCGGCCGCCGCATCGTGAACACCGCCCGCGCGTACTCCTCCGTCTGCAGGAGCCCGTTGACGATGTGGGTGTCGTAGACGTGCAGCTCGACCGCTCCCGCCTCCAACTTGGCCGCATCGCGGAAGAACGCCGGATACTGCGCCCGAGCCACCTCCTCCTTCATCTCCTGGAGGACCCCGCCCGCGTCCAGCACCTGGTCCGCCTGGTCGATGAACCTCGGCGGCGGAACCCGGCGCCCCAGCTCGTACGAGGCGATGGTCGACGCCGAGTACCCCGTCCGCGAGCCCAACTCGGGCCGCTCGATGCCCGCCCGCACCCGGAACCGTTTCAACTGGCGTCCGAAGACGCGCAGGACACCGGAGCCGGGGTCCGTCTCGGACTGCCCCTCGCCGCCACCGTCACCGCCGTTCACGGATGTCTCGTCCGCCGGCCCCGTCGGTCCGTTCATCCCCGTACCGCCTCACCCGGCCGACGCGGCCCCGCGCCGGCCGTCACGTTCCGTACCGCCCACACCCGCACGTCGGCCACGTACGGCGACCCGACGCGCACGGGGCGTGTCCGGCCACGCTAGGGCGGCACGGGCAACTCGGGCCACCTGAACAGCGGAATCTCCACCCCACGGGTGCACGCCCCGGCGCGAGGCGGCATCGGGGTCGCCGGAAGCGCCTCGCTCCGTGACGCTGCCGCGGGAACCGCTCCCGTCCGCCACGAGTCCCCGGCGGGGCCACCTCACCCCGCGTTCCGGGAGGGCGCTCCCACGCCCGCAGTTCCTCGCCGCGAGGGTCGTCGACCTGGGTCCAGTCGGCGTCGACCCGCATGGTGGCCCGGCGCACGGGGTCGTACGGGTCCCAGCCGGGGTCGCCGGTCGCGGCGAACCGGATCCACGCCCCGTGCACGCGGCGGGCGAGGTCGGCGGGCGGCCGGTCGGGGCCGAGCAGGGCGTGGGGACCGTGCAGCCGGGGCAGCCGCGTGCGGTCGAAGACGAAGGGCAGTTCCACCGTGTGGGCGGCGCCGAGTTCTCCGTCCAGGGCGCGGGAACGCCAGGCGAACTCGTAGCCGAACGTGGCGGCCCCGGACCGGCCGGCGTGCGCGTCGGCCAGGGCCCGGCTGCCCGCGCCGAACAGGGCGTCGCCCATGACGGCGGACCGCAGCTCGCCGGGGGCCGCCCCGGACGGCTCCGGCGGTACACGTCGACGAGCCGGGCCGGATCGGGATGCGCCCGCGCGGCGAGGGCGTCGACGTCCGCGTCGGTCGAGCCGGCGTACCCGCCCACCGGGACCAGGTAGAGGTTCCCTCCTGCGTGTTGGTGCCGATGAGCAGGTCGACGTCGGTGCCGCGGCCCGCGGCGACGGACGCGGCGGGCTGGGTGTCGAGGACCAGGCCGAAGGGGCTGAGCCCGAGCAGGGGTCGTGGTGTGTCGTCGTCCGCAGGTCGGTGCCGGTGAGGGCGGCGGCCGCCTCGACCAGGCGGTCGTCCGGGATCTCCGCGAAGGCGTCGGCGTGCGGCTCGACGCCCAGGAACCGGGCCGCCGCCCCGGTGACGCGGGCGGCCTGCTCGGTCGTGAACGCGCCCAGGCCGTTGCCGCTCTGGACGATCGCCCGGTGGAACAGACCCGCCGCCCCGGGGTCGGCCAGGACGCCGCCGACGACGGTCGCGCCCGCCGACTGGCCGAAGAGCGTGACGTTGTGCGGGGCTCCTCCGAAGGCGGCGATGTTGTCCCGCACCCAGCGCAGCGCGGCCACGACGTCGAGCAGGCCGCGGTTGGCGGGCGCTCCGGGAAGGTCGAGGAACCCCCCGATGCCGAGACGGTAGTTGAGGGTGACGAGGACGACACCGTCGCGGGCGAAGGCGGAGCCGTCGTACAGCGCGGCCCGCGTCGACCCCGCGACGAATCCGCCGCCGTGGACGAACACCATGACGGGCAGGCCGCCGTCCGTGTCGGCGGGCGTCCAGACGTTGACCGTGAGGTGGTCCTCCCCGCGGCTCCAACCGGAGCCGAAGTAGGGGGACATGTCCACGCTGCCGAGTGTGCGCGGGGACTGCGGGGCGGTGGGCCCCGGCGTCGTGGCGTCCCGCACGCCGTCCCACGGCGCGTGGGGCCGGGGCGGCGCGAACCGGGCGGCGCCGCGGGGCGGGGCGGCGTAGGGGATGTTCAGGAAAGCGGTGGTGGCGCCTTGGCGCAGACCGCGGACGGATCCCTGCGCGGTGGTCACGACGGGGTCGGTACGGGGGTTCACGGGCATGCCTCTCCGCAGGGCTCAGCCCTGCTCGGTGTACGGGGTGAAGGGGGCCCAGGCCTTGACGGCGAACCTGCTGCCGTCGCGCACCACCTGCGCGGCGCCGTGGCCGCCCAGGTGCGCGGGAATGACGAGGGCGTTGTCGTCCGCCGCCCGGCCCAGCACCTCGCGGCGGGTGGCGCGCGCCTGCGCGGGGTCCTCGCAGAAGCAGCTGTTGCAGTCCGGTTCGAAGAACTGCACCGGGCTGTGCAGCAGGTCACCGACGAAGACCGCGCGGTCCGTCCCGGAGGCGAGGGTCAGGACGGACGAGCCGGGGGTGTGCCCCGGGGCGGCTTCCAGACGCAGGGCGCCGTCGATCCGGTGGCCGCCCTCCCACAGCAGGGTCTGACCGGCCCGGTGCACCGGGGCGACGCTGTCCTCGAACACGTTCTGGTTGCCGCGGCCGAGCACGCTGCGGTGGCCGTTCTCCGGGTTCCAGAACGTGAAGTCGTCCTTCGGCATCAGGTAGGTGGCGTTGGGGAAGGTGGGAACCCAGGTGCGCCCGTCGAGACGCGTGTTCCAGCCGACGTGGTCGATGTGCAGATGAGTGTTGATCACGATGTCCACGTCCTCGGGGCGGACGCCGGCGCGGGCGAGGCCGTCGAGGAACCCGGTGTCCATCCGGCTCCACACGGGGACGTACGGGCGCTCCTTGTGGTTGCCCACGCCGGTGTCGACGAGGATGGTCCGGCCCTCGCTGCGCAACACCCAGCTCTGGACGGCCGAGTTGACGATCCGGGTGTCGTCGGCGAGGAAGTCCGGGACCAGCATGGTGCGGTGTTCCTCCCACGTCTTCGCGGGGCTGTCCGGGAAGAACGTCTCGGGAGTCATGTCCACGGGCCCGAAGTACTCCCGGACGCGGGTGATCGTGATGTCGCCCAGAGTGATGGTGTGCACGGCGGGTCTCCCCTGTGTTCTCTCGTCGGGTCCGTCCGGCGGGACGGCTACGGCTACGGCTACGGCTACGGCTACGGCTACGGCTGTCAGTGGTGGGGCCGGCATCAGGTTCCGTCGGTGCCGGCGGTGTCGTCCGCGTCGGCGGTGCCGGCGGTGCCGGCGGTGCCGCCCCGCTCGGCGATCCAGCGGGCCAGGGCGAGGAGGGTGTCCTCGACGCTGGTGGCCATGTGGTCGCGCAGCGCGTCGAGGTCCTGGCGCGTGCCGCCGAGCACCGGGTCCAGGCGCAGGAGCTGCCAGGACTGCTCCACGACGGTTCCGGTGCCGTCGGCGCGGAAGGTCCAGCGCCATCGGACGATGTCGTCGACGTCGAAGGCGAAGACGCTGCCGGGCAGGCTCTCGACGACCCGGGAGCGGCTGCCCCACTCGCGTTCGCCCCTGCGGTTGCGTCCCCGGAAGTGGGCGCCGGGCCAGGGCCCGTCACCGTCGTCGTAGGCGACGTCGTGGGCGCTGGGGCTCCAGGTGCTGATCATCGAGACGTCGCTGATCAGATCGAACAGGGCCGCCGGGGCGGCAGGGACCCAGGTACGGCGGGTGAACGCGTACGCGGCCGCGTCGGGCGGGGCCGCGGGGTCGGCGGGGCTGAGGGCGTGGGGCAAGGGGGACTCCAGAACGGGACGGCGGGGCCGGGCGTCTCGGTCGTGCGGTCGTTCGTCCTCACGAGAGGTGCGCGGCGACGGGGCGTTCCCCCGCCGCGGCGGGGGAACGGTGCGGGACCCATGTCACCGGCGTCGCGGCGGCCGAGCCAGACCGGGCCGTGCCTATCCCCGGCCGGGTCAGGTTCCCGGCGTGCGGGGCCCGGATACTGGGCCTCGTGAGCGGACAGCGAGAACTCGGGAACTTCCTGCAGACCCGGCGGGCCCAGCTGCGTCCGGAGGACGTCGGGCTGCCGGACTACGGGACCGCCGCCGGGTGCCCGGCCTGCGACGCGAGGAACTGGCGCTGCTGGCCGGCGTGAGTTCCTCGTACTACACGCGTCTGGAGCAGGGCCAGTCGCTGGGCGCCTCACCGGAGGTCCTCGACGCCATCGCCCGGGCGCTGCACCTGGACGAGGCCGAGCGGCGTCACCTCCACGACCTGGCGGACAGCTCGAAGCGGCGCACGGTCGTCCACCGTCCGCCCACCGAGCACGTCGACGCGTCGCTCCTCGGCCTGCTGGAGGCCCTCGGCGAGGTTCCCGCCCTCGTCAGCGGGCGGCGCGGTGACGTACTGGCCTGGAACCGGATGGGCCACGCTCTGTTCGCCTCCCACATCGACCCGGCCGGCCCGGCGGACCCCGCCCGCCGGCCCAACCTCACCCGGCTGGTCTTCCTCGACCCGCACATCCGCGCGCTCTACGCCGACTGGCCGGCCAAGGCGAGGGCCGTCGTGGAGAACCTCCGCATGACGGCCGGCCGGCACCCCGACGACGCGCTGCTCGTCTCGCTCGTCGGTGAACTGGCGGTGCGGAGCGAGGAGTTCGCCGCCATGTGGGCCGACCACGGGGTCAGCCCGTGCGACTCCGCGGTGTACGAGATGCACCACCCGCTGGTCGGCGCCCTCACCGTGCGGCAGCAGAGTCTGCGTCCCCCGCAGGACGAGGAACGGCACATCGTGCTCGCCGTCGCCGAACCCGGCTCCCCCTCGCAGGCCGCCCTCGGCCTGCTCGCCCGGGCGACCGCCCCGCCGGCCCGGGCGACCTGGCCGCCGGCCCACCGGGAGCGCTCCGCGGACCACCCCTGACGCCACGGGCGGGCGTCGGCCGTCCCGGCCGGCCGGGACGACGTCGCCGGGTCCGGACCGGGCGAGACGGCGAGGCCGGTGCTGCACCGCACAAGTTCCGCCGATGGCTGTCGGGCGGTGAGGTGCTTGTTGACGGCGTCGATGTCGAGGCGGTCATGCGTGGTGCGGGTGCCCCACGGTTGCCGGCACGATGAGCGACGCGGGGTTGCCGAGGCCGGGGTGTTCCCGGTCCGTGTATCAGCAGGGTCGTTGCCCGCCTGACCCAGCCGCCCGCCGGCCTCACCGCTGACCTGGCCCGGCCGGTGGAGGGTCAGTGACCGGCGCCGGCCTTGACCGCTTTCGTGGCGAAGTAGCCGGAGAGCCAGCCGGCGGTGGCCTCCGAGTGGTGCGGCGCCTCGGCGAAGCCGGTGATGGCGAAGCCCGCCGCGATCTGCCCGCCGAGCTGCTCGGTGAGCGTGTGGCTGTACTCCACCGGCGCGTCGAGGCCCCACAGCCGTTCCCGCTCGGCGGGCTCCAGGTGGGTGAGGTCGCTGTAGGGCAGGCGGTGGCGCACCATCAGCTCGCCGCGTGCCTCCAAGGACTCGGCGTCGAAGAGGTAGACGTCCGGGTTGAGGAAGCCGGACAGCAGCGTCCCGCCGGGGCGCAGCACGCGGTGGCACTCGCGCCAGACCGGCGCCGGCTCCGGGATGAACAGGTTGGAGACCGGGTGGACGACAAGGTCGAACGAGGCGTCCGGGAACGGGCTCAGGTCGCGCGCGTCGCCGAGCACGGTGCGTAGGTCGAGCCCCTCCCGCGCCGCGACCATCTCGTCCTGCGCCAGCTGGCGGGGCGAGTTGTCGAAGACGGTCACCCGCGCGCCCGCCGCGGCCAGCACCGGACCCTGCTGCCCGCCGCCGGAGGCGAGGCAGAGCACGTCGCGACCGGCGATCTCCGGCGGGAACCAGGTCGGGTCGACCGGCTCGTACCCGATCAGGACGATGGACCACTGGCCGGCCCGCGCCTTCGCGATCACCTCGGGGCCGACCGGGCGTGACCACTCGTTGTCCTTCTCCACCTCGCGGTCCCAGGCGAGGCGGTTGTGCGCGACGGGGTCGATGGGAGTCTGGCTCATGCGCCGTACTCTAGTAGTGGGGCGACGGGTGGACGGAGGCCCGCGTACCCATCGAGTCGATCGACCACGCCCACCGGGAGTTCCTGCGGCTGGGCACCGACGTCGAGGTCCTGGCGCCGGCCGAACTGCGCACCCGCATCGCCGACACGGCACGGACCCTGGCCACCCGCTACCAGGGGCGCCCCCCGGGCGGGAAGTCCCGCCGCCCCGGGCACCAGCCGTCCGCGCCGGACACACGCGCACGCGGGCAGAACCCCGAGGGGCCTCTTCACCCGGGGAGCGCGGCGTTCCCGACCGCACCAGGACTCCGGGACTCCGGGACTCCGGGACTCCGGGACTCCGGGACTCCGGGACTCCGGACGAGTCCCCTCGTGCCGGGTCTGCCGCCTCCCTCACGCCCCGGGCGCCGCCGTCAGGACGCGCAGAGGTCGGCGGGTACGTCATGGGTGAGCCCGCGGCGCTCGTCCTCGGTGAGCTCCCGGCCGAGGATCTCGCAGATGCGGCGCTTCCAGAGGGCGGGGTCGAGACGGACCAGGTCCGGGGGTTCCAGGTTCTCGGGGTCGCGGAGCACCGCCTCGCCGTCCCCGGTCACCGCCGGGAAGGACTGCTCCTCACCGAAGGTATAGGTGTCCCGGTAACCGGGTTCGTCCGCCTTCAGGAAGTGGACGTAGCCCTTGTAGGCGAGAACGAACCCGGTTCCCCGGGTGGGGCGCAGCGACCAGTTCTGCGACCACTCGATGTCGGTGAGCGGCCCGAACGGGCCCATCACCTTCTTCGCCGGCCGCCCGGGACGGACCGACCAGACCTCGGCCGTCTGGGCCGTGGTCAGTACGGTCACGTACTCCGGGTCGTCCAGGAAGGAGGCCGACCGGAGGTCGTCGGCGAGACGCACCCGGAGTTCCTCCTCGGCTTTTCCCGTGCGCAGGTCGACGGCGTGCAGGTAGGGCTCACCGGCCACCGTCACGCTCACGCATCCCGGTTCGGGGTGGCTCCCCACGGTGAAGGCGGGCTGTTTCTTCCCGGTCAGGCGTACGTCCCGCAGATCGACGGGCTGTGAAAGGCGTCGTCCGCTGTGGGCTTCCCAGCTCTCGACGACCGTGCCGGACGTCGTCACGATCCGGTCGTCGCCATGGAAGCCGAGAGCCACGGCGTACTGCTCGCTCTCCTCCTCAACGGGAGGCTTCGCGGTGCGGAACTCCGCCACCCGGCGCAACGAGGGGAGCGCGCGGACCACGACCCGATGCCTTTCCCGGACGTCCGCCACCAGCGTCCCGGACCTGTTGACTTCGAGCGCCACGTATTCTTCGTCGCCGGAGCCGGACACGACCTCGGAGAGGATCTTCCCGCTGCCTTCCGTCTCCACGACCCGCAGCAGATCGTCGCCTCCCCTCCTCGCCCTGGTCACCATCAGGCCGCCGTCGCCGAGCAGTTGCGGCTCGGGGTCCATGCTGTCGTCGTACAGCCTGCGCGCCCACCCTTTGAGCGCGTTCTCCTCACCGGTCACCAAGGTCGGCGCGTCAGGGTCCCCCACCAGGAAGAGGGGGATGTCGGAGATCGAGGAGAGCGAAGAACGCCTGGAGTAGCTTCCCGGATCGGGACCCAGGTGGTACGTCTGCGGCGCCGCGGTGGAGCGCGTGCCGACCAGGCTCCACTCGTTGGAGGAGTTGACCACCGCGAAATGCTCACCGGTACCGTCGACGGTGATACCGGAAGTGGTGCAGTCGAATGTGTGCGGGGCCATCCTGATGTCTCTCAGCACCCGTCCGTCCGACACCCGGATGGCGCGAAAACGCGACTCGTCGGTACAGGAGACCGCCACTCCGGCGTTCCCGGCGACCGCGAACCTTCCGCCACGGACCAACTCGCTCGTCCCGCCCGTGGAGACGTCGACTTTCAGCAGCGCGGGATCGTCGTACCGTTCGGCCACCACCGTGTTCTCGTCGGGTCCGAACCACACGCTTCCCAGTTCGTCGAACTCACCGGGAAAGGTCTGGACTTTTCCGGTCCCCAGGTCCCACAGTCGCATGGGCCGGTCGAGTGTGGCCGCGCCGACCAGGAGTCGGGAACCCGGTGAGAAGTTCAGGATTTCACGGCGCTCACTGTCGATCAGCCATTCGGGGTCGAAGAACGTGCCTCGGAGGGTGTGGGCCGTTCCCGCCAGTCGTTCTCCCGAGGGGGTCACGTCGTGCCAGACCACCACGCCGTCCTCACCACGGACGTAGGCGATCCGGCGGCCGTCCCCGCTGACCACGGGGGACACGAGATCGTCGGCGAAGCCGAGCTGTTCGTGCCGGACCTTGCCGGAGGCCGTGCGGACGAACAGTGTCGCGCGGCCCGTCGTGCCCGTCACTAGGGCCGTTCTCCCGTCGTGGCTGACGTCCGCATCCTTGATCTTCCCCTGCGTGCCCGCCAGCACCCACGCCGCGCCCTTCAGCTCCGCGTACCGCCGCATCAGCGCGCTGCGGGCCTCCTGCGTGGGGGCGATGTCGTAGGCCGCGAGCGCGGTCAGGCCCGCCTGGGTGGGGTTGCCGTCCACCAGCTCGTCCGACTGGATCGCGAGGGACCGGGACCGGCCCTCCGCGGTCCGTGTCGCGCTGGTCCGGGACTCCTGCACGAGGAACGTGCCGAGCGCCGCGACGAGCGCGAGGACCAGGCCCGTCGAGATCCATCCCGCGCGCACACGGGCGTTCCGTGCCCGTCGGCGCCGGCGGGCCAGCGTGAGGAACTCCCGCTGTTCCTCGGTCAGGTCCGCCTCGCGGCCGCGCAGCCTCACCCGCAGGGCGTCGAGCTGGAGGGCGCCGGGCAGCAGGTCCGCCGAACGGTCCGCCTTGTGCCACCGCTCCAGGTCGTGCTGCACCTCCGCCCGGGAGGCGAGGAAGTCGGCGTCGGCACGGACCCGTTCGGACAGTGTCGGCCACGCGGTGATCAGTGCCTCGTGTGCCAGCTCGGCGCTCTCCGGGCCGCCTTCGTCCCCGTGCAGCACCAACAGGCGCCGCTCGGCCAGCGCTTGTGCCAGGCGCCAGCGTCCCTCTCCGGCCTCGTCGCGGGTCAGGCGGCGCCGCAGGGGGGCGCCGTCGCCTCCCGGCAGCACCCGTACCAGCCCGGTCAGCAGCGCGAGCGCCTCCGCCTCGTCCCCGGACGGGACGCACTGTCTCCACGCCGTCTCCGCGTGGCGGCGCAGCGCGCCGGACACCCCGCCGATCTCCTCGTAGGTCGTGGCCAGGAGGCGGCCCGCCACCTGGTGGTCCCACAACTGCTGCAGGACGAAGCCGAGCAGCGGGAGGACGCCCGGTTCGCTGCCCGTGTCGTCCAGTACGCGCCCGGCGAGGCCCGGGTCGTACTCCACCGCCGGTACGGTCTCGACCGGCTTGACGATCACCTCCCGGAGTTGGTCACGGGACATCGGGGTCAGCGGAAGTGTCGTGCCGCCGGACAGGACGGGTCCCAGGCGCGGGTGCTTGAGCGCGGCGTTCACGTGGTCGGCGCGGAGAGTGAGCAACACCCGCACCGGACGCGCGGGCGGACGGTCGGGGAAGAGCAGTTCCACGAGGTGGCCGAGCTCGGCGTCCGAGCGGTCCAGGAGCGCCTCGGCCTGGTCGAGGACGACCAGCACCTCGCCGGCGGCGGTGCCGCGGAGCCGGTGGAGCGTGTCGGTGAGCCCCTTGTCCGTCAGCCAGGCCTCCACCTGGTCCACGCCGTCCGCCCGCACCGGGCCGAACCGGCCGCTGCGGGCGGCCTCGTGGAGTTCGACGGCCAGCGCGGAGCGCGGGGACGAGACCTGCCCGGCGTTCACCACGAACACCTCGTGACCGGCCTGCCGCAGCCGCGGCGCCACCCCGGCCAGCGCCAGCGACGACTTCCCACAGCCCGACGGCCCGTACACGGTGACCGGGACGTCGACGGTCCGCAGCGCGGTGACCACGCGCTCGATGTCCTCGTCGCGGCCGAAGTAGACGTCCGCGTCGTGTTCCCGGAAAGGCGCCAGGCCGCGGAAGGGCGTGGGCGGACTCACCACGCCGGCGAGCGAGGGAACCTCCCGCAACACGGCCCTGGTGCGCAGGACGTACGCCTGCTGCGCGTCCTGCTGCGGCTGCGCGGCCACGACCAGGCCGACCACCGCTCCCAGTTCGTTGTCCCAGACGGGGCTGCCGCTGAATCCGCGCCGGACGTACGCGCTCTGCCCGTCGGCCCGGGAGAGCTGGAGCCAGCCCTCGCTGGTGGCACCGGTCAACTTCCCGCGGAACCAGGTCTCCTGGGGCTCGCCGCCCGTGAACCCCACGGCACGCGCACCGTGTTCCCACACACTCGCGGCGTCGGCCATCGGCAGGGGACGGGCGGAGGGGATCGCCTCGCGGAGCCGCAGGACCGCGATGTCGCCCCCGTGGCCGGCTCTGACCGGCACCCACCGCTCGACCTCGGCCGGCCACGCCCCGGGCCCGCCGGTCTCCCGGTGATCGGCCAGCGGCAGGTCGACCTCGACCACCTCACCGGTCGGCACCGTCTCGTGACGGGGCCGGCCCAGGGCGTCCGACACCACGTGGGCGCAGGTCAGCACCAGATCCGGAGCGACGAGGAAACCCGCGCCGCTCAGCGCCCCGTCCTGCCCCGTGACCCGGACGACCGAGGAGGCCAGGAGCTCGTCCGGACTCGACGACATTCCGTACGCGGTCCCCGACACCCTGTCTCCAGTCCGACGTCGCCCGGTCAACTGCCCTGGGGATCCTCCCCGGTCGACCCCGTGGAGTCACGGCGGCTCCAGCTCAGACTGACCGTGAAATTCGCCGTGGTCGCCGTGCTGGCGATGACGACGTCCGCCCCGGCGGACAGTGAGATCCCGAACTCCAGGGTCATCTCGTCGGGTGGCGTGGCGAGACCCTGGAACCTCTCGACGAAGTTCTCCGCCACCGGCTTGACGGTGTCCAGCATCTGACCGAGCGTCCGCCCGGCGCGGGCGACCGAGCCACCGCGGCCCACCCGGACCAGGGAGTCGTCCACTTCACGGATCTGCACCCGGACGACGTCGTCGCTTCCCTCGTCCAACGGCATTTCGACCGTGTGCACCAGACGGTCAGTCACAGCAACCTCCTTGGGGGACCGGGACATCACCCGGACCCGGGGGCACATCGTAGCTGCCGGTCGTGAGGCAAAGCAGTGGCAATCCGGAAGAACCGCTCGGGCGAGCGGGCCGGGATCCGGCGCCCCGCCGAACGCTTCGCCCAGCCACCCGGCCACCCGGCCACCCGGTCGCTCGGACGGCTCGGACGGCTCGGACGGCTCGGACGGCTCGGACGGCAGACCCGGTACCAGGGTCTGTCCGGTGGATCACGTGGGCCTGGTGTCGGTCGGCGGCCGGGGCGGCGGCGTACTCCTCGTCGGTGACGGGCGCCGGCCGGTGGACGACGTCGTGGTCGGCGAAGGCCTGCGCCTCCTCGCCTCCCTGGCCGCCACCGAGGAGGCGAACCCGCCGGCACAGCACCCCACCGGCTCCGCGCCCTGAGCGGCAGGAGCCGCCGGAACCTCGCACGAGCCGTCGTACCGGCGGCCGGGAGAGCGGTGCCGGCGCTGCCCGGAGTCCGAACTCCGAGCTCAGGAGCTCAGGAGGTCAGGAGGTCAGGAGCCACTGTCCTGGGCGGGGATTACCCTGCGCGGAAAACGATCGGCAGGTCGTGGTCCGCCCCCGGGCGGCCGGGACCGGGCCGGAGGGGCGGGGCATGGGTACGGACACCGGCGCAGACGCAGGCACAGGCACAGGCAGGGACGCGGACGCGGACACGGTGACGGTTTCCTACGCGAAGGGCTGGGACGCCGGTGCCCGCCGCGCGTTCGGACCGCTGACCCGGGCGGAGGCGGAGGAGCGGGACGGAGCCGGAGATCCCTACGTGGTGCTGCACCGGGTCCCGGGGCGCGCGGTCCCTCGGAGGTGCATCTGGTCGCCTGGCGTGACCGCTTCGTCGGGCAGTGGGTCTACGACGAGCTGGGGCGCCGGACCCACGACGTCGACCTCCGGCTGCTGGAGGACGACCGCCTGTTCCTGCGGCAGTACGTGGAACGGCGCTACGCCTCACCGGAGCAGCCGGACCTGGCACCCGACGCCTGGCGGCTCACGGTGGACCTCCTGCCCGGTCGGGGCGGCAGGAGGGTGCTGGAGGAACGCGGCCGAGACGGCGGCTCGTCGCACACCCCGGTCGACGTGCCGGAGGAACGGCGGTGGCACGACCGGTGCGGGTTCGGAGTCCGGGCGGCCGGCCCGTCCCGGCCGTCGGACGGGTCCGAGCCCGGCGACGCCACCGCGGGGGAGCCGGCTTCCGCGGACGACGAAGAGCCCGCATCGCTGTGGCGCCCTCCGAAGCCCCTGCGCATGGAGCTGCCGGCCGCCGACCTCTTCCGGCCGGGGAACCCCTTCCCCGTGGAGCCCTGGGAGGGGACGAGGACGGCCGCACCGCGGCACATCGCCATGGTGCGGATCCCGACCGGGCGCCTGGCCGTCTCGGATCCCCACGACAGGAAGCCCCGGGAACTCACCGAGCGCGTACCCCCCGGCGAGTACGCGCTGGAGGCGGCGGTGGTCATCGGCGAGGGCGAGTACTACGGGGACCGGTTCCCGGTCACCGAGGAGCCCGCCGTGCGCCTGCTGATCCGGGACGAGCCCGCCGTCACCTGGGAGTTGGCACTGAGCGGGGACGAGGATCCCCGGCTGCTCCTCGACGGTCACGCCTACGGCTTCGGCTCCGACGGGGCGACCGGCGGCTTCGCCGACGCCGCGGCCTGGGAGACGCTGTCCGGGAAGGTCAGGCGCTACTACGAGGCACAGGACGACACCTCCTCGTGCGAGTACCTCGACGAGGGCCACCTACGTGCCGTCGACGAGGCGACCGGAAGCTGCCTGGTGTCGTTCTGCACGGGGGGCGACGGGACGTGGCCGGTGTGGCTCGGCCGCTCCGCCGCCGGCGAACTCGTCTCGGTCCTGGTGATCACGTCGTACCTCTAGGGTCCTTGCGCCCCCGGAGTCCTTGCGCCTCCGGCTCCTGCCAGCGCATCGCGGCCGTGCCGGACAAAGTACGAACCTCCCCGTATGGGGCCACTGGTCCGCATCAATCCCATCAATCCCATCGATCCGCACCGGCCGGCACCGGCCCATTCGACCGGCACCGGTGGTTGATGTGGAGATCCGGTGGTTCTTGTGCGCGCCCTCTACGCCCCCCACCCGATCCCACCGGCGCCGCTAAATCCGGGCGCCGCCCTTCGCCTCAGCTCGGCCCGAGACGGGAGAGAACCCGGTCGGCACCCCTCGCCCGCGCCGGACGGCGAGAGCACCGCACCCCCCAGGGAAGCGAAGCCCGCCCCCGGGAGGGGCTCGGGGCGACTCCCGACCCGGGCCACAGGAAGGGCGGAAATGCTACTCGCGAGTTCAGGTCGGCGATCCGGAAAAATAATCAAGTTTTCAACATGAATTGCGTCGCGAAAATGCGAAGAGAGAAGTCGACCAACGCTCACCTTTTCCTCCGGATACCGAAGGCGAATTCACCGGGCATGTCCGGTTTTCGACGTAGGGAGCGGCCGGACGGGCCCGGCCGCCCCGGTGGAGGGGGCCGGAGAGCCGTTCAAACCTGTCGGCACCGGCAGGTCGGTGACAGACCGCGCACCGGGCGCGCCGGGCGCCGCGGCGGCGACCACGACCGTGCCGGCGATGGCTGGATACGTTTCCATCGGATCCGGGGCAACCGCGCCGCCGGCACCGGCCGCCTCCCCCGACGCGACCTCCCCGCGGGTCCGGCGGCACGGGAACGTCCGCCGCAGCGCGCCCCGCCGGGGAAACCGGCGGCACCCTGCGGCCCCGGACGCGCACGTCGGGCCCTACGCCCCGGACGCGACCCGCGATCCGGACGGATCGGCTCCGGTGCCGCGTCCGGCGGAGCGGCCGGGCCGGGGCGCCCGGACGCCGGGGAGTCCCTGGCCGATTCGGCACCGATCCGGGGTGCGGTCGGGCGCCGGGACACCGGCCCGGCCGCTCGGCGGGCCGACGGCGACTGACAGCAAGTGGACAGGGACACGCCGTGGCAATAACTGGACGTCACCGTCCGGATGCGATCCGTGTCCGACCCGGGGCCGGTTCCGCGATGCCCGCCGGAAGTGCTGCAACTTGGTGACAGTCCGGCCGGAAGTTTTGGGTGCAACGATCCATGACACCCCCGGGGGCAGCTACTTTACCTGGACTATGCCTACACCCCGACGTTGACTGGCTCGCAGCCAGCCCATAATGTCTGAGCTTCGGAGCCGGGCAGGCCTGGTCCGCCCCGAGCCTCGCCCGTGGTGTCGTGAATCGCTTTGCCTCGGCAGGTAGATTGACGATGAATAGATGATTGTTCAGCCAAAATTAACAATCAGGAGCCTCTGTAAATTTTTCATCAGGAATACAATTCCTGGCATCGGATTTACCAACTTCATCCTCCGGGATGAGGATTCTATCGCTGAGCATCACGGGGAATGATCGGTGTAATGAAGAGTTCCATGTTGAAAACCGATGGTAAAGACCTGATTTCTACCCTGATCGGGATACCTTCACCAGACGGGCCGGCCGCGGGCATCACCGAAACGGCCGACGGCATCAACAGGATGGAAAGCGCGCTGCTTCAGGCACGCGCGCTGATCGAATCGACGATGTCGCTGCACCGGACCAGGCCGGTGCGTGAATCCCTCGTCCTGCGCGCGGACGACGGCGACATCGGCGGCACAGTCACCCGGCTCGTCGGACTGGCGCGTCACTCCGTCTCCGTGTCGCTGTCCGCCGGCGAGAACGCGTCCGCCGTGTTCGACGCGCTCGCCGCCCACGCGACACCCTCCAAGGGACGGACGGCGGGCGGCAGGCCGGGCGGCCCGGTCGTCCGGCTGCTGTGCACGCCGCAGGCGGTGAACAGCTGCCGGCCCAACGCCGAGGACTTCCAGGACCCGCGGTACGAGATCCGGGTCGACAAGGGGGAGTTGCGCGGCATGCTGATCGTCGACAGCCGGGTCGCCCTCGTGCCGGACTCTCCCGGAAAGGCGTACGACGCCGCGATCATCAAGGACACGGCGTCGGCGCGCGCCCTGGACCTGCTGTTCGCCGGGTCCTGGGCCAACGCCCGGTCGCTCGCCGAGTACCAGCGCACGAGTGAGCGCATGCGGACGGAGTCGGTACGACGCGTCCTGGAACAGCTGTGCATGGGCCGCACCGACGAGGTGGCGGCACGCGAACTCCGGGTGTCCCTGCGCACGTACCGCCGCCACGTCGCGGAGATCATGCAGGAGCTGGGAGCCAACTCCCGCTTCCAGGCCGGGGTCAGGGCCGTGGAGATGGCGCTGCTGCCGCAGCGCGACGACGCCCGCCGCAGAGAGCCCGTCGGGGGATCGCACCGTCATGGCTGACCCCTCTCCCGATCCCTCTCCTGACCCCTCCCCGATCCCGTCGCACGGCCGCGGCACACCACCGCGCAGGGCCCTCGCGGCCAAGGCGAGGACGCCGGGCAGCTCGGTGAACAGCCCGCGGACGACCTGGAGCAGACGCTCATGGAGGTCCGCCGGCTGATCGAGGCCACCGTCGCCAAGCACCGCGACCGTGTCGTGCGGGACTCACTGATCACCAACGTGCCCGCCTGCAGCGGTGAGGTGGCGGCGGCGGCCCTCGGGCTCGTCGCCGAGGCCGAACGGACCATCGACATCGTGCTGGCCGACTCGGAGCACGTCGAGGCGATCAACTCCGTGTACTGGGAGCTGGAGAACAGCCGGAAGAACATCGGGCTGCGGCTCCTGTGCACCCAGGCGATGCTCGACAGCGGGGTGGTCAGGCCCCACATGCTCAAGAACCTCCGGTACGAGGTGCGGGTGGCCCGGGTGCCCATGCTCCAGGTGATGATGGTCGACGGGGCGGCCGCCCTGGTGACCTCGCAGGCGGTCATCGGGCGACAGGCCTCGGTGATCCGCGCCGCCACCGTGATCGGCACGCTGGGCACCCTCTTCGAAGGGCTCTGGCGCCAGGCGGTCCGGGTCGAGGAACGGATCGACTTCGGTGACCGCGACCGTGCCGACGTGGCCCGGCAGATCCTGAGCTGCCTCCAGGTCGGCATCACCGACGAGGTCGCCGCGCGCGAGCTCTCCGTCTCGGTGCGCACCTACCGCCGCTACGTCGCGGAGATCATGGCGCTCCTCGGAGCGAGTTCACGCTTCCAGGCGGGGGTCCGGGCTGCCGAGCTGGGGCTGCTGCCCAAGAACCGGAAGAACCCCGCCCAGCCGTCGGCCGGACCGGCGGGACCGGTCGAGGGACCGTCCGGGGCACCGGCCCGACGGGGCGCACGGCGGCAGGACGGGCCGGCCCGGGAAGCGGCGCCGGACGCGCGCGGCGCGGGCGGCGCGCCTTCGGGCGACGGCCGGCCCGGCCCTGGCAGCTTCCTGTAGCCGTCGTTGCACCCTTGCGACGGGGCCGGTTAGACAAGGACGACACGGACGGCGTCCGCCCCCGGGCGGACGACCGGACACCCCCTGACCCGAGAGCTCCGGCGGCCCGCGCGTTTCCCGTGCCGCCGGCGATCCGGTGCGCCGTGGGGCCCCCTGGACCCTCACTCCTCGGCCCGCGGCGCACCGGTGACGGGGCCCGTCACCCGGGACGAACAGCCGGGTGCGGGCCCCCGCCTCGGTCCCTGTGCCGCCTGGAAGGTGTGGAAAGTTGACCCCGACGCCGATCGGTCTGGTGTTCCCCGGACAAGGGACGCAACGTCAAGGCATGGGTGAGCCCTGGCGGGACACCGCCGCGTGGAGCCTGGCCGCCGAGGTCTCCCGGTACTGCGGCGAGGACCTCGAGGAACTGCTGCTGCGGACCCCGACCGACGTGCTGCGCCGTACCGACCTCGCCCAGCTCTCGGTCTTCACGGTGACCCTGATGGCCTACGCCGAGGCGGCGCGGTCCGGGGCGCTGGACGACGCGGTGGCGTGTGCCGGACACAGCCTGGGAGAGTACGCGGCGCTGACGGCGGCCGAAGTGCTCACGCTGCCGGACGCCGTCGCCCTGGTGGCGGAGCGGGGGCAGGCCATGCGGGAGGCCGAGCGGCTGCGTCCGGGCACCATGGGCGTGCTGGTCGGGACCGGGCTCCGGGAGGCCGAGGCGCTGGCCGCCGAGGTGCGGTTCGAAGGGCTCGACGTGTGGGTGGCCAACGTCAACGCCCCCGGGCAGACCGGGCTCTCCGGCTCCGCCGAGGGCGTCGAACGGGCCGCGGAACTGGCTCCGGGCGTGGGGGCCAAACTCATCCGCCTCTCCGTGGGGGGCGCCTTCCACAGCCCCTTCATGGCGCCCGCGGCCGAGCGGCTGGGCCGGGCCCTGCGGACCGTGCGGTTCGCCCCGGGAGACCTCCCGGTGGTCGCCAACGTGGACGCCGAGCCGTACGCCGGCGACGGGAACTGGGCCGAACTGGCCGTGCGTCAGCTCTCCTCCCCGGTGCTCTGGGAGAAGAGCGTGCGGACCCTGACCGGACGGCTCGGCTGCCGGCGGCTCGTCGAGCTGGGCCCGGGGCGGGTGCTGACGAACCTGATCCGCCGGATCGATCCCGACGTCGAGGTGATCCCCGTGGACGGCCCCGGCGCCCTGAAGGACCTCGCCGCCGTGTGACTCCCGCACCGCCGTGTGACTCCCCGCGGCCTTGAGGCTCCCCCGCCACCGTGTGACTCCCCGCCGCCTTGCGGCTCCCCCGCCACCGTGTGACTCCCCGCCGCCTTGCGGCTCCCCCGCGGCCCTGCGGCTCCCCCTCCGCTCCGTACCGAACTCCCCGCTACCAGAAGCCCGGTGCCATGAACACCCTGAAGCACACCCCCGGAAGCGACGCGACGTGGTTCCGGCGCTACCCCCCGTCCGCCCCCGCCCGCATGCGGCTGCTCTGCCTGCCGCACGCCGGTGGTTCGGCGAGTTTCTACCACTCCTGGGGAAACGCCCTCGGCGACGACGTCGAGGTCCTCGCCGCCCGCTACCCGGGGCGCCAGGAACGGATCGTCGAGCCCTGCCTGGAGACCATGGAGGAGCTGGCCGACGCGGTGACGGCGGCCGTACTGCCGCTCCTCGACAAGCCGTTGGCACTTTTCGGCCACAGCATGGGGGCCTCGCTCGCCTACGAGGTGGCGGTCCGCCTGGAACGCAAGCACGGCTTCGGCCCGAGCGTGCTCGTCGTCTCCGGCCAGCGGCCTCCCCACGGGCAGCGGCCGCGCACCGCGCACCTGGACGGCGCCGAGTCGGTCCTCGCCGAGGTCCGCAAGCTGGGCGGCACCGACGCCGCCCTGCTGGAGGACCCCGACCTTCAGGAACTCGTGATGCCCGCGCTCCTGGCCGACTTCTCCATCGTGGGGCGGTACGCCGAGAAGGGCCCCCGGCCGGCCCTGCCCGTGCGCTGCCCGGTCGTCGGACACGTCGGGGACCGCGATCCCAACGTCACGGTGGCGGACGTCGCCGCCTGGGCGGACGTCGCCCCGAAGGGCTTCGAGCTCAAGGTGTGGGAGGGCGACCACTTCTACCTGGCGCCGCGCAGGGACGAGCTCGTCGCCGACCTCGCCTCCCGGCTGCGCTGACACCGGGCCGGACCACGGCCGGACACCGGGCCGGAACACGGCCCGACCACGGCCCAAGCACGGCCCGACCACGTCCCGAACCACGGCCGGAGCCTGCCGAAACCCGCCCCTGCCCGCTGCCCGCGGAAAAACACCTGGCGGCGCTTGGCAGCTTTGTGCAATGCGGCTTGCCGGAGCGGACAGCCGTGGCTTAGAAATCGTCAGGAACTTACGGGAATTGCCTGTTCGGCAATTCATGAGAGAGGTATCGGCATGGCTGCTGCAACGCGTGAAGAGCGTCTCGTCGTCATCAAGGAAATCGTCTGCGACATCCTTGAGATCGAGGAGGACGAGGTTTCGGAAACGAGCCTCTTCAAGGAGGACCACAACGCCGACTCGCTCCGCGCGATCGAAATTCTCGCGGCCCTGGAGAAGGAGTTCGGCGTGGTCATCAACCAGGCCGAACTGCCCCGCATGGTCAACCTCAAGGGCGTGTACGAGGTCGTCGGCGAGCCGGCCGGCTGGTAATCCGTCCGCGACGCCTTCGGGTGGCGCGCGCGCAGGTCGGACGTGGACAAGGAGGTAGGCATGTCGGCAGTGCACGACACCGGCCCGGAGGCAACGGGACGGCACCGGGTGGTCCTGACGGGGCTCGGAGTGGTCTCCAGCATCGGGCTGGGGGTGAAGGAGTTTCTCGGCGGGCTGCAGGAGGGCCGCAGCGGGGCCCGGCCCATCACCGTGTTCGACACCGAGGGTTTCGCCCACGCCAACGGCTGCGAGATCGTCGACTTCGAACCGATGGACTGGATCCGCACCCTGGACGCGGAACAGCTCGGCAGGGCCGCGCAGTTCTCGGCCGCCGCGGCCCGGATGGCCCTGGAGGACGCCGGTCTCGACGCCGCCGACCTGCGCGGCCGACGGGGACTGATCTCCATCGGCACCACCGATGGCGAGTCCTACGACCTCGATCAGCTGGTCGAGGCCGAACTCGAGGGCGGACCGCAGACGTTCGACCCGATGGCGGCCGGGAGGATCCCCGCCGGACGGCTCTCCGTCGCCATCGCCCAGGAGCTCGAACTGTCCGACGTCGAGGCCGTCACGGTTCCCACCGCGTGCGCCGCCGGGAACTACGCCATCGGCTACGGCTTCGACGCGGTGCGCTCCGGCGAGGCGGACTACGCGTTCTGCGGCGGCGCGGACGCCATGTGCCGCAAGACGTTCACCGGCTTCTACCGGCTGGGGACCATCGCGCCGGAGCACTGCCGGCCCTTCGACGCCGACCGCAAGGGGATCCTGACCGGCGAGGGCGCCGGAGTGCTCGTCCTGGAGCGGCTGGAGTCGGCCCTGGAGCGCGGCGCCACCATCTACGCCGAGGTGCTCGGATACGGCCTCAACTGCGACGCCCACCACCAGGTGGCGCCCAACCGGGCCAGCGTCGCCCGCTGCATGGAACTCGCCCTGGACAACGCGGGCGTGAAACCGTCCGAGGTGGACCTGATCTCCGCCCACGGGACGGGGACCAAGGCCAACGACATCACCGAGGCGGGCGCCATCCGCGAGGTGTTCGGCACCCCGCCGCGCACCGTCTCCATGAAGTCGATGCTCGGTCACAGCATGGGCGCGGCCAGCGCCCTGGGCGCCATCGGCTGCGCACTGGCCATCGCCCACCGGTTCATCCCCCGACGATCAACCACGTCACCACGGACCCCGAGTGCGACGTGGACTGCGTGCCGAACAAGGCCGTCGAGGCCGACCTCAGGGTCGTCCAGAACAACGGACTGGCCTTCGGCGGCAACAACGCCGTGGTCCTCCTGGGCCGCTACGACCGGCCCGTGGAGCCCGAGGAGGAGACATGCTGAGCCGTCCGATCATCGGCATGGGTGCCGTGGCCAGCACCGGGAGAGGTGTCGGCCCGCTCTTCGAGAACCTGTGCCGGGGAGTCACCGGCCGCGCCGAGCTGCGCGGGTTCGACCGCACCCGTTTCCGGGCGCAGCACGCCTACGAGGTGGACGACCGCCCCGCGGAGGGCGCGGACGTGCCCGCCCGCGCCACCGCGCTGCTCGTCGACGCGATCGCCCAGGCGGCGGCCGACGCGGGCCTGGGCGAGGACCTCGCCGGCATCCCGATCCTCATCGGGACGGGACTGCGCGAGCTGCGCTCCCTGGAGCTGTGGTGGCGCGAGGGCGCCACCCTGGACGACACCGGCCTGCACTTCGGCACCGCGCTGCGCGAGCGGTTCAACGCCGATGTGACGCACACCTTCTCCAACGCCTGTTCCGCCTCCCTGTACGCGCTGGCCCTCGGCTCGGACCTGCTGGCGGAGGAGGGCGACCACGCCCCCGGCACGGTGATCGTCGCGGGTGTGGACGTGCTCACCGAGAGCATGTACGGCCTGCTGGAGCGGGTTCACCCGACGCCGCCGGACCGGGTGCGGCCCTTCGACCGGAACCGCACCGGCGTCCTCATGGGCGACGGCGCCGCCGCCGTCGTCCTCGGCCGGGAGGCCGGCGACCGGCGGACGCACGCGCTGCTCCGCAGCGTCGCCGTCAACTGCGACGCCTTCCACGTCACCGCGCCCTCCCCGGAGGGCATCGCGAAGGCGATGCGCGGCGCGTACGACATGGCCGGCGTCAAGCCGGAGGACGTCGACCTGGTGATGCTGCACGGCACCGGGACGCTGCTCAACGACGAGGCCGAGGCGACGGCGCTGGCCGACGCGCTGGGCGACGCGGCGAGCGGTCCGCTGATGACGGCGATCAAGTCGATGACCGGCCACACCTCCGGCGCGTCCGGGCTGATGGGCCTGGTCATGGGTGTCACCGCCCTCAAGGAGGGACGGGTGCCGCCCACCGTCGGTCTGGAGCAGCCGGTCGAGGAGGCCTCGCGGTTCCGTTTCGTGACCGGTGAGGCCGCGTCCGCGTCGATGAACGTGGCGCAGCTCAACGCGTTCGGATTCGGCGGCATCAACGCCGTCGCCCTTGTGGAGGCCACCCCGTGAGTGTCGTCGTCAGCGGAGTCTCCGTCCTGCTCCCCGGGGCCGACAGCGCCAAGGCGCTGGCGGTCGGCCCCGAGCCCGGCGCGGGGCCGGTCGAGCCGGCCGCCCTGGTCGGCAAGAAGGGCCTGCGCTACAAGGACCGGGCCACCCAGCTCGGCTACTGCCTGACCTCCGCGGCCCTGACCGACGCCGGCCTCCTCGGCGAGGACGGCACGGTGTCCGGCGGGGACGTCGGCGTGGTCGTCAGCTCCAACTACGGCAACCTGGACACGGTCGTCCGCGCGCTGGACACCCTGCGGGAGGGCACCGTCTCGGCGACCAGCCCGATGGACCTGCCGAACGCGTCGAGCAACGTCGTCGCCTCCTCGGCGGCCATCCGCTACGGCCTGCGCGGCCCCAACCTGATGGTGTGCAACGGCGCGACCTCCGGCCTGGACGCGGTCAACTGGGCCGCGACCATGATCACGGCGGGCCGCGTGGACCGGGTCCTCGTGATCGGCGTCGAGCCGGACAACGACGTCGTACGCCGGCTGCTCGGCGGCGGGCACGCCGTCGACGGGGGCGCCGCCGTCGTCCTGGAGGACGCGGCGGCGGCCCGGGCCCGGGGCGCGAGGGTGCGCGCCGTGCTCGGCCGGTACGTCCGCGCGGCCGGTGTCGGGGCGGTCCTGGACCGGCTGGCCGCCTCCGGTGTGCCGGAGCCGGCCTGGTGGCACCTTCCCGACGCGGCTCCCGGGGGGATCGACGCCGGCCTGCTGCCCGGGGTGGAGCGGACCGCCCTGCCCGAGCACTGCGGCCGCGCTTCCGGCGCGCTCGGCGTGCTCCAGTGCGCGACGGCCGTCGGCCTGTTCGACGAGTGCGGCGAGGGGCCGGTGTTCGCGGTCTGCGGCACCGACGCCGACGACGCCTCGGCCGGCCTCGTGCTGCTGGAACCCCCGGCCCCGGAGACCCTCTGATGTCCGTGTCCGTGTCCATGTCCGACGGCCCCGGTACCGAGGCGGTGCGCCGGCGCACCGCCGCCACCGGCGGGCCCCGGCTGCTGCTGGTGCACGGACTGGCGGAGAACGACAGCGTCTGGGAGGCCAGTGCCGCGCTGCTGCCCCCCGAGTACGAGGTGTGGACGGCCCGGCTCCCCTGGAGCGCCGAGGGCGTGCCCGACTGGGGGACCGACGGTGATCTCGTCGGTCCCCTGGCCCGGGCGCTGGCCGCGGTGCCCGGCGGCCCGCAGGTCGTGGTGGCGCACTCCATGTCGGCGGACGTCCTGCTGGACCTCGTCGACCGGGAGAGCCGGCAGGGCGGCGACGCGCTCGCCCGGCTCGGGATCCGCGGCCTGGTGCTGGTCTCGCCGTTCTACCGGCGCACCGCCGGGGAGTTCGACTGGGACACCATCAGCCACTACCTCAACGACTTCCACCTGATCATGGAGGAGGGCCTGCGGGTCCACTCCGGCGACCGGCTTCCCGCCGAACTGCGGGCGGCCATGGGGGAGCGGGTACGGGACCGGGTGGGCCCGTACGGCTGGCTGCGCTTCTTCGAGCTCTACCTGCGTACTCCGCAGCTCCAGACGGGCCGGGTCACCGTGCCCTGTCTGGTGCTGGGGGCGAGAAGGACTTCGCGGCACCGCCCGGCGAGAGCGTGGCGCTGGCCGCCGCGCTGCCGGACGCGCGAGCACTCGTCCTCCCCGGCTGCGGGCACTTCCCGATGATCGAGGAAGCGGAACGGTTCGCCTCCGAGACCGTCACGTTCGTCAACTCCCTCGGGACCGGCGCTCCGCAGCGTTTGCCCGTCCCCCACACAGCTCTGGAGCACCGTCGATGACCATCGTCACGGAGACCGCCGTCAAGGCGCTCCTCACCGAGACGACCTCCGTCCAGGTCCGCCCCCGCTACGAGGGCTCCAACATCTGCACCTGGATCGGTTTCAAGCACGTCAACTACATGGTCGAGGAAGCGGTCCTCGACCACTTCCGGCAGACCGCCCTCCCGGCCCGCGGCCTGTACGAGGAGCACGGCCTCGGCCTCGACATCGTCGGGATCGACACCCGCATCCTGCACGCCTTCCACATGGACGACGTCGCCACCGCCGAGGTCGTCCCGTTCACCAAGGACGCGGACGGCACGCTGGGCTTCAAGGTGACCGTGCAGGTGGAGCGCAACGGGGAGATCCTGAAGGCCGTCACCTCCAAGGTGCGCGTGTCCCTGCGGATCGACACCTACCTCGACTCCGCGGGCGAGGTGCCCGGGCCGCTCGCCCGTTTCGCCGTCGACCGGCTCGGAGCCGACCTGGAGGCCGCGCCGCTCACCCCGTTCACCTCCGAGGAGACGATCCTCGAGGAGCTGCTGGCGGGCAAGAACGCCTACGGCTGGAAGTGGAACATCCCGTACCCGTACTGCCACTTCACCGAGCGCCTCCAGATGTCCGGCTACCTGAGGCTGATGGAGGAGGGCAAGGACCGGTTCGTCGCGGACCGGGGCATCTCCATCAAGACGCTGCTGGACGAGCGCCGGTGGATCCCCGTGGTGCCGCGGTCCGAGATCCGCATCCTCGACGAGGCGATGATGGAGGAGGACATCTACACCACGTACGAGGTGGAGGAGGTCTTCAAGGACTTCACCTACACCACCCGGATGAACTGGTACGTCGTCCGCGACGGCGGCCTCCTCAAGACCGCCACGGGCACCATCGTGCACGGCTACGCGGTCATCAGGAACCGTCGTGACTGGAGCCTGGAGAACTTCGACCAGCACGTGCTGGACGCGCTCAACGGCACCGCACCGCAGCAGCCGTGAACGACGCCTGGGGAGGGAGCGGCACGAGGACGCCGCGGATCCTGCTGATCGAGAGTCACGGGCCGTGCGCCCCGGTGGACGCCGGCCTGCGGCGCGACGCCACGGCGCAGGCCCGGGCCGGCCACCCGGTGCTGATGTACCTGGTGGAGGACGGGTGCCTCCTCGCCCGGCCCGGGACCGACGAGGACCTGGACCGCTTCGAGGAGGCGGGCGGCCGCCTGGCCGTCGACCGCTTCTCCCTCGTGCAGCGGGGGATCGAACACCTCCCGCTGCGCCCCCGGGCGACGGTCTCCGGCATGGACGAACTGGCGGGCTGGATCACCGGCCCCGACGTACAGGCGGTGTGGCACTGACATGGCGCGCAGCATTCCGCCCACCGACGTACTGATCACCCTCATGGGCTCGCCGCACGAGACGGAGCGCCTCACCACCGCGTTGCGCCTGGTCCAGGCACTGCTGGAACAGGACCGCGCCGTGCAGGTGTGGGCGTGCGGCTACGCCACCCTCCTCACCCAGAACCCGCTGGGCGAGGACAAACCACGCAACCTGGCGGACTGGAACGGCGTGTACCCGTCCACGGCCGCCCTGGTGAAGGACATGCTGGAGACGTTTCCGGACCGGCTGTACTGGTACGGCTGCCGGTTCTGCAGCGACGACCGGGGCGCGGTGGACCACATGCCGCAGGTCGTCATGCGGCCCCCGTCCGGCTACGGCGCCAACGTGGCCGCGGCCGGCCGCACCCTCCAGGTGGGGGTCCTGTGACGGCCGGCGGGCGGACCGGGGAGGGGACCGGCACGACGCGGCGCACCCTGGCCGTCGTGGAGAAGGCCTACCGCGGGGCGCTGGAGAAGCAGTTCTTCGACGCCCTGTACCTGGCGGTGGAGCTGAACCGTCAGCTCGGCGGGCTCGACGTGCTGCTGCGCGGACGGGCCGTCACCTACGGCGTGCGGGCCCAGCCGGTCCCCGCGCTGCGGATCGGCAGCCGCACCGTGGACACCCTCACCGACCCCCGGCGGGACCTGCGCACCCTCATGGACGCCGGGGTCCGGGTCCACGCCGAGGAGTCCGGCCTGGCGGCCCACGGCCTGTCCGCGGACCGGCTGCTGGACGGGGTGCTGACGGCCCCGACGGGAGCATGGCCCTGCGCTGGCCCGAGTACCGAATGGTCTGTTACCTGTGAACCGAAGGGAAGCGTGGCGGACATGACCACCACCGCAACGGGCGCCGGGCGCCCTGTCATCACCGCGTGGTCCGCGGTGTCGCCGTTCGGCATCGGCCGGACCGCGTTCGCCGAGGGAGTGCGCGAGCGGCGCCCCACCGTCTCCGTGCTCCCCGGGGCCGAGCCCGCCGGGCCCCGGGACGACGCCTGCGTGGTCCCGGACTTCGAGGTCCGCGCGGTGCTCGGCAAGAAGGGCACCCGGTCCATGGACCGGGTCACCGGCCTGGCCGTCACCGCCGTCGGGGCGCTGCTCGACGACACCGAACGCAGCCGGGCCGTGGGCACCGGCGAGGGCGCCGCACTGGCCCTGGGCACCACCACCGGCAGCGCCCAGAGCATGATGGACTTCACGCGGGACTCCCTCACCGGTGAGCAGCCGTTCTTCGTCGACCCGGCGCGCTTCCCCAACACCGTGATGAACTGCGCGGCCGGCCAGAGTGCCATCTGGTACCAGCTGAAAGGCCCCAACACGACCATCGCGGGCGGCCGGGCGGCGGGGCTGCACGCCCTGAACTACTCCCGTCGGCTGCTGGCCGCGGGCCGCGCCCAGACCGTGCTGTGCGGCGCGGCCGAGGAGTACTCCACCGCCCGCGCCTGGCTCGAGCACCACTCGGGTGACGGTGCGCCGGGCGCGCCGCTCGGCGAGGGCTGTGCCGTGCTCCTCGTCGAACCCGCGGCCGGCGAGGACGCCGGGCAGCCGGTGCTGGCCGAGATCCTGGCCGTCGAACTGGGCGTCGTGCTCCGCGACGACGTGGCCGGCAGCCTCACGGCCTGCCTGCGCGGCGCCCTGCGCCGGTCCGGCGTCGACCTCGCGGAGATCGCCGTCTTCGCCCGCTCCGGCGCGCCCGGGGCGGAGGGCGACGCCGAGACCGCGGTCGTCGGCGAGCTGCTGGCCGGCGTGGAGGCGGTCGACCTCACCCAGGTCGCGCTGATCGGCGACACCGGCGCCGCCTCCGCCGCCTTCCAGACCGCCGCCCTGCTGGCCCACGCGGAGGACGACCGCGCCGTGGCCGGGAAGGTCGGCCTCGTCACCTCCGTCGACCGGACCGGGACCGTCGGCTGCGCCCTGCTCCGGCTGCGCTGACCGCCGTCCGCCCCGCTCGTGGAACCGCCGACGGAACCACCGGCGGAACCACCGGCGGAACCGAAGAACGAAACGCCGAACGAAACGCCGAGAGAGGTACCACCGTGCTGGACACCGTGCTGGACAAGGAAGAACTGCGCTCGATCATCGCGCAGGTGCTGGACGTCGACGCCGCCGAGATCACCGACGACGTCAGGTTCGTCGACGACCTGGAGGTCGACTCCCTCCTGGCCCTGGAGATCGTGGTCGTCCTGGAGAAGAAGTACGGGATCAAGCTGCCGGAGTCCGAGCTGCGGCAGATCGTCACCCTGCAGAGCGCCTACGACCTGCTGACCGGAAAGCTGCAGGCCGCCTGATGGACGTCCTCGCCGAGCCGCGTCCGGGCGCTCCGGCACCCGGCGCGCCCCGGTCCGCCGGAGCGCTCTCGGGGAGCGTCGGGGTCCTGCCGTCGGACGAGGACGGGCGCACCCGCACCCGGTTCACCGTGTCCGCCGACGAGACGGTGCTCCCGGGCCACTACCCGGGCTTCCCGATCTTCCCCGGCGTGTGCCTCGTCGAGTACGTGCACCTGAGCGTCCTCGCCACGGCACCCGCCGGGGAGCCCGGGCCCGAGCTGGTGGCCGTGGAGAGCACCCGGTTCACCGGGCCCGTGTACCCGGGCGACGAGCTGACCGCGGACATCGACTGGAAGCCGGTGGACGGCGGGGCGTGGCAGTGCCGGGCGAAGATCCGCTCCGGCCGGGGCGACGCCGCGTCGGTGCGCCTGCGCTACCGCCGTACGACAAAAGGAGCGTCGGCGTGAACGGGCAGACGGAGATCCGCGGCAGGCTGCCGCACCGCTACCCCATGCTGCTGGTGGACCGGGTCACCCGGGTGGAGCCCGGCCGCTCGCTGACCGCCCTCAAGGCGGTCACCTGCAACGAGCCCTGGTACGCGGACCTGGGCCCGGACACCCCCGAGGAGGGTTTCGGTTATCCGAGATCGCTGATGGTGGAGTCCTGGTGCCAGTCCGCGGGCCTGCTGGCCACCTGGGACGCGCCCAACCCCGACGTGCTGACCGGGCAGGTCATGCTGTTCGGCGGCATGACCGGGGTCGAGTTCCACCGCACCGTCCTGCCCGGCGACGTCATGGAGCACCGTGTGCTCGCCGGACGCCGGGTGGACGACACCGTGATGTTCGAGGGCGAGAGCCTGGTGGACGGCGAGACGGTGATGACCGTCGGCCGGATCGTCATGGCCTTCCGTCCGGCGGACGTCCTGAGACCCGAAGCGAGCTGAGCGAAGATCATGCAGGACAACACTTCCCGGGTGGCGCTCGTCACCGGTGGTTCACGTGGGATCGGACGGGCGTGCGTACTGGCCCTCGCCCGCGACGGTTTCGACGTCGCCTTCTGCTACCGCGCCGACGACGAGGCGGCCCGGCAGGTGGAGAAGGAGGCCGCGGAGGCCGGCGTCCGGGTCATGTCGCGGCGGACGGACGTCGCCGACGGCCCGGCCGTGCGCGCCTTCGTCGAGGAGGCCGAGGGCACGCTCGGTCCCGTCGACGCGGCGGTCACCGCCGCCGGGATCACCCGCGACAACCCGCTGGTGCTGATGGACGACGACCAGTGGCACCAGGTCGTCGGCACCAATCTCGACGGCGTCTACCACCTGTGCCGCGCGGTCGTCTTCTCCATGATGAAGCGCCGCACCGGCGCGATCGTCAACATCTCCTCTGTGGCCGGGGTGTACGGCCACGCCAGCCAGAGCAACTACTCCGCCTCGAAGGCCGGCATCATCGGCTTCTCCCGGTCGCTGGCCAAGGAGGTCGGCCGCTCCGGGATCCGCGTCAACGCCGTCGCCCCCGGGTTCATCGACACCGACATGGTCGCCGCGATGAACGACAAGGCGCGCAAGGACATCACCCGCACGATCCCGCTGCGCCGCATGGGCCGTGCCGAGGAGGTGGGCGACCTCGTCGCGTACCTGGTGTCGGACCGGGCCGAGTACATCACCGGTTCCGTCCTGCAGATCGACGGCGGCATCACCATCTGATCCCCTGCACCCCCTGCACCATCTGATCAGCGGACGGCCCGGAGGACCCGGCCGTCCGTCCCCCGGCCGGTCCGTGACCGGCGGCAGCACTCGGCAAGTTTGGAGACGGTGATGGCACGACGGAGGCCGCGCTGGTACTTCTCGTTCCGCAGCCCCTATTCGTGGATGGCGTACCGGGACCTGATGTCCCACCACCGGGACGTCGCGGAACGCATCGACTGGCTGCCCTTCTGGGAGCCGGACGAAGAGGCCGGCCGCCACCTGGAACAGGCCGGCATCAGTCTCCCGTACGTGGCGATGTCGCGGGAGAAGCACCTCTACATCCTCCAGGACGTGCGGCGGCTCGCCCGCGACCGCGGCCTGGAGATGGTGTGGCCGGTCGACCGCCGCCCCCGGTGGGAGGTGTCGCACCTGGCGTACCTGGTGGCCGACGAACTCGGCCACGGACCGGAGTTCATCGAGGCGGTCTACCGCGCCCGGTGGGAGGAGGGGCAGGACATCTCCGACCCGGCCGTCATCGCGTACATCGCCGAGCGGCTCGGTCTGGACCCGGTGCGCCTGTCCACCGCGCACCAGGATCCCGCCGTCCGCGAGCACGGTCTCGGAGCCCTCAACTCGCTCTCGCGCGACGGCGTCTTCGGGGTCCCGTTCTTCATCGACGGCTACGAGAAGTTCTGGGGCGTGGACCGGCTGCCCGGCTTCGTCGCCTCGGTCCGCTCCCGCACCGCCTGAACCGGCCGCGCGGCCCCGGCCCCGCACCCCGTCCCCACCCACACCCCCGATCCGCCCACCCTCGGCACCGAAGGAGCCCGACATGGCGACCAACCCGTTCGAAGACGACAACGCGAGCTACTACGTCCTGGTCAACGAGGAGAACCAGCACTCGCTGTGGCCCGCGTTCGCCGAAGTGCCCGCCGGCTGGACCGTGGTGTTCGGCGAGGACGGCCGGCAGGCGTGCCTCGACCACATCACCGAGAACTGGACCGACATGCGGCCCAAGAGCCTTGCGATGGCCATGGACGCCTGACGAGGGCATCGCAAGGGGGGCGCGGCCCGGTATCCCCGGCCGGACGCGCCCCGCGCAGGGGGCTCGGTGGGCTGGTGCGAAGCCCACCGGGCCCCCTCCCCTGTCCGGGACACCCGCTCCCCTGTCCGAGAACACCCGCTCCGCCCGTGCGGGGACACCCGCTCCGCCCGTCACCGCCGTGCGGCAAAGGGCTTTCCGGTGGCAGCTTGATGCAGCCGCCATTGTCCGTCTTCCGGAGCCGATGCCACAGTGCTCGGAATTGACCAACATCGGCCATGTCCGGTCGCGGAATTCAACCGCCGGATACCTGCCGCACACACTGCGCAATCCCTGCCAAGGCGATCCGCTAGAGGTGGAAGAGAATCATGCTCGCTGGTGCCGGAGTACCGCTTACGTCCGCGCAGTCGGGAATCTGGTTCGCCCAGCAACTCGACGCGTCGAATCCGATCTACAACGCCGGTGAATACCTGGAAATTCACGGGCCCGTGGATGTCGCGGTATTCGAGGCCGCCCTGCGGCAGGTTGTGGCCGAGGCGGAGAACCTGCGCGTCACCTTCGCCGAGACCGCCGACGGACCTCGCCAGTACGTCGACCCGGACCCCGAGTGGCAGCTGCGGGTCGTCGACGTGAGCGGTGAGGCCGACCCGCGGGAGGCCGCCGAGGCGTGGATGCGCGCGGACCTGGCGCGGCCCCAGGACCCGTCGACCGGGCCGCTGTTCCTCTTCGTCCTCTTCCGGGCCGCCGACGACCGCTGGTTCTGGCTGCACCGCTACCACCACCTGCTCGTCGACGGGTTCACCGTGGCGCTCGTCGCCGGACGCGTCGCCGAGGTCTACACCGCCCTGCTGGGCGGCGCGACGAGCGAGAACCCCTTCGGTTCCCTGGACGACCTCGTGGCCCTGGACGCCGCCTACCGCGCCTCGGACACCTTCGACGCCGACCGCGCCTGGTGGGCGGAGAGACTGGCCGGCCGGCCCGAGCCCGTCAGCCTCTCCCCCAAGGAGCCCACGGCCGCCCGCGGCCTGCTGCGCCGCACCGCCTACCTGGACGCCGGGGCGACCGGGAGGCTCCGGGACGCGGCCCGCGACGCGGGAGTGCCGTGGCCCTGCATGATGACCGCCGCCGTCTCCGTCTACCTGCACCGGCTCACCGGCGCGGCGGAGGTCGTGCTCGGCCTCCCCGTCACCACCCGGCTGGGCAGGGCCGCCCGCGGCGTGCCCGGCATGGTCTCCAACGTCCTGCCGCTGCGGGTCGCGGTGAGCGCGGCCGACACGCTCCCCCGGCTGCTGGAGCGGATCTCCCGCGAGATGCGCGGCGTCATGAGGCACCAGCGCTACCGCTACGAGGACCTGCGCCGCGACCTCCACCTGCTGGGCGGCGACGAGCGCCTGACCGGCCCTCAGGTCAACATCATGATGTTCGACTACGCCCTCACCTTCGGCGGGCACCGGGCGACGGTCCACAACCTCTGCATCGGCCCCGCCGACGACCTGTCGGTCATCGTCTACGACCGCACCGACGGCCAGGGCCTGCAGATCGACTTCGACGCGAACCCGGAGCTCTACTCCGCGCGCGAACTCGCCTCCCACCTGGAGCGCTTCACCGGGTTCCTGGCCGAACTGGCCGAGACCCCGGCCGACCGGGCCCTCGGCGCCCTCGACGTGGCCACCCCGGCGGAGCGCGACGCCGTCCTGGCCGCCGGCGCCGGTGCGGTGGCGGACGAGACCGGCACGGACGGACCGTCGCTGGCGGAGCTGTTCGAGGCGCGCGCCGCGGACACGCCGGACGCCACCGCCGTGGTCTGCGGTGACCACTCGCTCTCCTACCGCGAACTGAACACCACCGCGAACCGGCTGGCCCGCCGGCTGATCGCGGACGGCGCCGGACCCGGCCGGTTCGTCGGACTCGCCCTGCCCCGGTCCGTCGAACTCGTCACCGCCCTGCTGGCCGTGGTCAAGTCCGGCGCCGCCTACGTGCCCATGGACCCCGACTACCCGGCGGACCGCCTGGCGCACATGGTCGCCGACTCCTCCCCCGCCCTCGTCGTCACCACCACCGGCACGGACCTCGCGGGCATCGACACCGCCGGCGCCGGCGTCCTCCTCCTCGACGACCCCCGCACCCTGTCGGACCTGGCCGCCCTGCCCGACGGCGACCTCACCGACGCCGAACGCGGCGGCCCGCTCCACGCCGGCTCCGCCGCCTACGTCATCTACACCTCCGGCTCCACCGGCCGCCCCAAGGGCGTCGTCGTCCCCCACCGCAACGTCGTCCGCCTCTTCACCGCGACCGACCACTGGTTCGGCTTCGGACCCGACGACGTATGGACGCTGTTCCACAGCTACGCCTTCGACTTCTCCGTGTGGGAGATCTGGGGCCCCCTGCTGCACGGCGGCCGCCTCGTCGTCGTGCCCTTCGAGGTGTCCCGCTCCCCGGAGGACTTCCTGGCCCTGCTCGCCGCCGAGAAGGTGACGGTCCTCAACCAGACCCCGTCCGCCTTCTACCAGCTGATGCGGGTCGAGGGCGAACACCCGGACCTGGGCGCGCGGTTGTCCCTGCGCTACGTCGTCTTCGGCGGCGAGGCGCTCGACCTGTGGCGGCTTCAGGAGTGGTACGACCGCCACCCCGACACCGCCCCCCGCCTGGTCAACATGTACGGCATCACCGAGACCACCGTCCACGTCACCCACCGCGCCCTGGACCGGCTGACCGCCAAGTCCGCCGCGGGCAGCCTCATCGGCCGGGGCATCCCCGACCTCGGGGTGCGGGTGCTGGACTCCGCCCTGCGGCCCGCCGCGCCGGGTGTCACCGGTGAGATGTACGTGGCGGGCGCGGGCCTGGCCGACGGCTACCTCGGCCGGCACGCCCTGACCGCCGAGCGCTTCGTCGCCGACCCCTACGGCCCGCCCGGCACCCGCATGTACCGCACCGGCGACCTGGCACGCTGGGACCACGACGGTGAGCTGGAGTACCTCGGCCGCGCCGACCACCAGGTCAAGATCCGCGGCTTCCGCATCGAACTCGGCGAGATCGAGGCCTGCCTCGAGTCCCACCGGGACGTCGCCCGGGCGGCCGTCGTCGTACGCGAGGACCGGCCCGGCGACCGGAAGCTGGTGGGCTACGCCGTCCTGGCCGACGGCCGGGACGGCGATCAGGCCGCGCTCCGGGACCACCTGGCCGCGCTGCTGCCCGACTACATGGTGCCGTCGGCGTTCGTCACGCTCGACGCCCTGCCGCTGACCTCCAACGGTAAGCTCGACCGCAAGGCACTGCCCGCCCCCGCGGTGGCCGCCCCCACCGCCGGCCGTGCTCCGGCCACCCCGGCGGAGGAGACGCTCTGCGCCGTCTTCGCCGAGGCGCTGGGGGTCCCCGCCGTCGGCCCGGACGACAACTTCTTCGACCTGGGCGGCGACTCGATCGTCTCCCTCCGGATGATCGCCCTCGCCCGCCGTGCCGGACTGCGGCTGACCACCCGCGACGTCTTCACGCACCGCACCCCGGCCGCCCTGGCGGCGGTCGCGGCCGTCGCGGCCACCGGTCCGGCGGCCGCCGGACCGGTACGGGACGAGCCCGTCGGTCCGCTCGACGCCACCCCGGTCGTCCACTGGCTCGCCGGCCGCGGCGGCAGCATGGACCGCTACCACCAGTCCACCCTCGTCCAGGTCCCCGCCGGTCTGCGGCAGGAGCACCTCACCGCGGCCCTGGGGGCGCTGCTGGAGCGCCACGACACCCTGCGGACGCGTGCCGTGGCCACCGGCGACGACGGCTGGACCCTCGAGGTGGCCCCGGCGGGCTCGGTCGGGGCCCGGGAGACCCTGCGGCGCGTCGGCGTCCCCGACCCGGCCGCCGGTCCCTCGCCGGAGCTGCTCGACGAAGAGGCCGGCACGGCCGTCGCCGAACTCGCCCCGTACGACGGCGTGATGCTGCGGGCGGTGTGGTTCGACGCCGGGGACGAGGCGCCCGGCCGGCTGCTGCTGGTCGCCCACCACCTCGTGGTCGACGGCGTCTCCTGGCACATCCTGCTGTCCGACCTCGCGGAGGCGTGGCAGGCCGCCGCCGCCGGACGCACCCCCGCCCTCCCCCCGTACGGAACCTCCTTCCGGACCTGGGCGCGCGAGCTCCGGCAGCTGGCCCACCGCCCCGAGCGGGTGGCCGAGGCCGAGCTGTGGCAGCACCTCGCCTCCGGGCCGGACCCGCTGCTGGGCAGCCGCGCCGTGGACCCGGCGCGGGACACGGCGGCGACGGTCCGCTCGCTGACGGTGTCGCTGCCGGCCGCGGAGACGTCGGCACTGCTGGGCGAGGTGGCGCGGGTGTTCCGCGCCCGTGCGCACGAGGTGCTGCTGACGGGACTCGCGCTGGCGCTGCCCAGGTGGCGCCGGGCGCGCGGCGTGGACACCGCCGAGGTGCTCCTGGACGTGGAGGGGCACGGCCGGGAGGACGTGCTCGACGGCGTGGACGTGTCGCGGACGGTGGGCTGGTTCACCAGCCTGTTCCCGGTCCGGCTGAACGCCGGCGGGGAGGACGCCGGGGACGCGCTGCGGCGCGTCAAGGAGCAGCTGCGGGCGGTGCCGGACAACGGCATCGGCTTCGGTCTGCTGCGTCACCTGCACCCGGTGGCGGGGGCCGCGCTCGCCGGCCTGCCGACCCCGCAGATCGGCTTCAACTACCTCGGCCGCGTCGGGAACGCGACGGGCGGCGACTGGAGCCCGGTGGCCGGGGAGCGCGCGCTGACCGGCGCCGACGACCCGTCGATGTCCGTGGCCCACACCGTCGACCTCAACGCGTACACCCAGGAGACCGCCCAGGGACCGGTCCTCACCGCCGTGTGGAACTGGGCCGGCGGCCTGCTCGCCGAGGCCGAGGTGGGCGCCCTGGCCGACCTGTGGTTCCAGGCCCTGCGGGAGCTCGTGGACGCGTCCTCGCACCCCGGCGCGGGCGGTTTCACCCCCTCCGACGTGCCGCTGGTACGGCTCACCCAGGAGCAGATCCGCGACATCGAGGCCGCGCACCCGGCGACCGCGGACATCCTCCCGGTGACGCCGCTCCAGCAGGGACTGCTCTTCCACACCCTGTTCGACGAGGGCGGTCCGGACGTCTACACCGTCCAGTTCCTCTACGACCTGGAGGGCCGGCTGGACGCCGCGGCCCTGCGGGGCGCGGCCGAGGAGATGCTGCGCCGTCACCCCGGTCTGCGCGCGGCCTTCCGGCTGGACGGGCTGGACCACGCCGTCCAGGTGATCCCCGAGTCGGTGGAGCTGCCCTGGGCGGAGCGGGACCTGCGGCACCTGGACGCGACCGAGCGGCAGACCGTCCTGGACCGGATGCTGCAGGAGGACCGCGCCGGCCGCTTCGACCTGGCGGCCCCTCCGCTGATGCGCTTCCTGCTGGTCACGCTCGCCGACGACCGGCACCGGCTGGTCTTCACCCACCACCACGTCCTGCTCGACGGCTGGTCCATGCCGCTGTTCGTCCGAGAACTCCTCGACCTCTACGCGGGCCGCACCCCGGACCGCACCCCGCCCTACCGGGACTACCTCGGCTGGCTGACCGGGCAGGACGCGTCCGCCACGGCGAGCGTGTGGCGCGAGGCGCTCCGGGGGCTCGAGGAGCCCACCCTCCTCGCCCCCGCGGTCCCCGACCGCCGGCCGGTCATGCCCGACCAGCTGCTGACCGACCTGCCCGCCGATCTGACCGCGCGGCTCCTGGAGACCTCGCGCGAGCACGGCCTCACCCTCAACACCCTGCTCCAGGGCGCCTGGTCCGTGGTGCTGAGCCGGCTGACCGGGCGCGACGACGTCGTCTTCGGCGGCACGGTCTCCGGCCGGCCGCCGCAGGTCCCCGGTGTGGAGTCGATGGTCGGCCTGTTCATCAACACCCTGCCGGTGCGGGTGCGGATCGTGCCCGGGGAGAGCGCCGTGGCGTTCCTGACCCGGCTGCAGGACGAGCAGACCCGGCTGATGGAGCACCAGCACCTCGGTCTCGCCGACGTCCAGCGGATCGTGGGGATCGGCGAGCTCTTCGACACCATCACCGTGCTGGAGAACTACCCGCTGGACCCGGCGCTGCTGCGGGTGCCCGGCCTCGCCGTCACCGGCATCGACGGCCGGGACGCCACGCACTACCCGCTGAGCCTCGCCGTGATGCCCGGCGAGCGGCTGCACCTGCGGATCAACTACCGGCCCGACCTGTTCGACGCCGACGCCGTCCGGCACCTGGCGGGCCGCTTCCAGGCGGTCCTGGAGTTCTGGGCGGACCGTCCGCGGGAGCCGGTGGGCCGGATCGACGTCCTGCCCGCGGCCGAGTACGAGCACCTGGTCCGCAGTGTCAACGCCACCGCGCGCGACGTCCCGTACGCCACCTTCCCGCAGCTGTTCGCCGAGCAGGTCGCCGCCGCCCCCGACGCCCCGGCCGTGCGCTTCGGCGACCGGGTGATGACGTACGGGGAGCTGGACGAGCGCACCGACCGGCTCGCGGCCGTGCTGGCCGGACGCGGTGTCGGCCCCGAGCAGATCGTGGCCGTCGCGGTGCCGCGCTCGGCGGAGCTCGTCGTGTGCGTGCTCGCCGTCCTCAAGGCGGGCGCCGCGTACCTGCCGGTCGACCTCGCCTATCCGGCCGACCGCGTCGCCTACATGCTGGAGGACTCCCGGCCCACGCTGGTCGTGACCACGTCGGCGGTGGCGGACGCGGTCCCCGGTGACGTGCCGCGGCTCCTCGTGGACCGCCCGGACGACCTCGCCGGTCCCGTCGCGCCCGTCGTCCCGGCGGACGTCGCGAGCCCCGCGTACGTGATCTACACCTCCGGTTCCACCGGCCGCCCGAAGGGCGTGGTGGTCTCCCACTCCGGCGTGTCGAGCCTGATCGCCGCCCACGTCGAGCGCTTCGAGGTCGGACGGGGCTGCCGGGTGCTGCAGTTCGCCTCGCCGTCGTTCGACGCCGCGTTCTGGGAGCTGACGATGGCGCTGCTGTCCGGGGCCGCCCTGGTCGTGGGCACCGCGGAGGAACTCACCCCCGGCCCGGCCCTGGCGGAGTTCGCCGCCCGGCACCGGGTCACCCACGCGACGCTGCCGCCGGTGGTCCTCGGGGCCGCCTCCCCCGGCGACCTCTCCTCGGTCTCGACGCTGGTCGTCGCGGGCGAGGCCACCGCCGGTGAGACCGTCGAACGCTGGTCGGCCGGCCGCCGGATGGTCAACGCCTACGGCCCGACCGAGGCCACGGTCTGCGCGACGATGAGCGCCCCCCTCGGCGGCGGCGGACTGCCGCCCATCGGCGGTCCCGTCGTCAACGCCCGGGTGTACGTCCTGGACTCCCACCTGCGTCCGGTGCCGTCCGGCGTCGCGGGCGAGCTGTACATCGCCGGAGCCGGTCTGGCCCGCGGGTACCTGGGCCGCCCGGACCTGACGGCCGACCGCTTCGTGGCCGACCCGTTCGGCGCGCCGGGCACCCGGATGTACCGCTCGGGCGACGTCGTGCGCTGGAACCACGACGACCAGCTCGAGTTCCTCGGGCGGGTCGACCACCAGGTGAAGGTGCGCGGTTTCCGGATCGAGCTGGGCGAGATCGAGTCCGTGCTCACCGCCCTGCCGCAGGTCGCCCAGGCCGTCGTCGTGGTGCGCGAGGAGCCCGGCGGCCCCCGCAGGCTGGTGGGCTACGCGGTGCCGGCCGAGGGTGCGGCGGCCGACCCCGCGGAGCTGCGCTCCGCGGTCGCCCACGAGCTCCCCGACCACATGGTGCCCTCCGCCGTCGTCGTGCTGGACGCGCTGCCGCTGACCCCGAACGGCAAGCTGGACCGTGCGGCGCTGCCCGTCCCCGGGACGGCCGCCGACACCGGCCGCGCCGCCGCCACGGAGCGGGAGCGGATCCTGTGCGAACTGTTCGCCCAGGTGCTCGGCCTGCCCGCGGTGGGAGCCGAGAAGAGCTTCTTCGACCTGGGCGGCGACTCCATCGTCTCCATCCAGCTCGTCTCCCGGGCCCGGGCCCGCGGCCTCGTCATCACGCCGCGCGAGGTCTTCGTCCACCGCACCGCCGCCGCCCTGGCGGTCGTCGCCCGTGCCACCGGGGCGACGCCCCGGAGGAGGACGCCCCGGAGAACGCGGACGACGGCATCGGCCCGCTGCCGCTCACCCCGATCATGCACTGGCTGCGCACCAGGCCCGGCGGCACCGACGCCTTCAGCCAGTCCGTGCTGGTGCGGACCCCCGCGGGCGCGACGGAGCAGGACCTCGCCGCCGCCCTCCAGGCCGTGCTGGACCGGCACGACATGCTGCGGGTGCGGCTGACCCGTCGTGGACCGCTCTGGGCGCTGGCCGTGGGCGACCGCGGCAGCGTCACGGCCGCGTCCGTGCTCTCCCGCGTCCCCGCGGACGGTGTGGGCGGTGCGGGCGACGACGGTACGGCGGGCGGTGCGGGCGACGACGACACGGCGGGCGAGGCGTTCGGCAAGCTCGTCGCCGAGCACGCGGTGCGCAGCCGCGCCGCGCTGGCGCCCGAGGACGGCGCCGTGGTCCGGGCCGTCTGGTTCGACGCCGGTCCGGACACGGCGGGCCGGCTGCTGCTGACCGTGCACCACCTGGCCGTCGACGGGGTGTCCTGGCGGATCCTGCTGCCCGACCTGTCGGCCGCCTGGGACGCCGTCCGCGCGCGGCGCACCCCGCGTCTCCCGGCCGTCGGCACCTCCTACCGCCGCTGGGCCGAGCAGCTCACCGCCCTCGCCCAGGAACCGGAGCGGCTCGACGAGCTCGGGTTCTGGACCGACATGCTCGCCGTGCCCGACGCACCGCTCGGCGACCGGCCGCTCGATGCCCGCCGGGACACCGTCGCCACCGCCCGCAGCCTCTCGCTGACCCTCCCCCCGCAGGCCACGGCACCGCTGCTCACCAGCGTGCCCGCCGACTTCCGCACCGGTGTCGGCGAGGTCCTGCTCGCCGGTCTGACCCTCGCCGTCACCGAGTGGCGCCGCCGCCGCGGCCACGACACGGCCGCGGGAGTCCTGATCGACCTGGAGGGCCACGGCCGCGACGAGTCGCTGACCGGCGCGGACCTCTCCCGTACCGTCGGCTGGTTCACCGGTCTGCATCCCGTGCGCCTGGAGGCGGACGGCCGGCAGGATCCCGCGGAGACCGTCAAGCGGGTCAAGGAGCGGCTGCTGGCCGTCCCCGGCAGCGGTGTCGGTCACGGGCTGCTGAGCCACCTCAACCCGCAGACGGCGATGCTGCTGCACGGCCTGGCGGCTCCGCAGATCGGCTTCAACTACCTGGGCCGCTTCGGCGCCCTGGGCGACGGGGACTGGGCCCCGGCGGGCGACGCGGGGGTGATCGGCGGCGGCGCCGACGACGACATGGCGATGCCCCACGCCCTGGAGATCAACGCCGTCTCCCAGGACGGCCCGAGGGGCCGCGCCTGGTGGCCACCTGGACCTGGGCCGGCGAGGTCCTGGAGGAGGTCGCGGTCCGGGAACTGGCCGAGCTGTGGTTCGAGAAGCTGCGGCTCCTCGCCGCCCCGGCGGGCCCGGCCGGACCGGTCGGTGGCCTCACCCCCTCCGACCTGCCGCTCGTCTCCCTGGAACAGCACCACATCGACCTGCTGGAGGCCGACCGGCCCGGCCTCGTGGACGTCCTGCCGCTGGCCCCGCTCCAGGAGGGCCTGCTCTTCCACAGCCTGCTGGACGACCGGTCCCCGGACGTGTACAACGTCCAGCTCCACGTGGACCTCGCCGGTCCCCTGGACGTCGCGGCGCTGCGCTCCGCGGCCGCCGGGCTCCTGATCCGGCACCCGAACCTGCGGGTCTGCTTCCGCGAGGACGGGCTGCCGCACGCCGTGCAGCTCGTGCCGGACTCGGTGGAACTGCCCTGGAGCGACGTCGACCTCGGCCACCTCGACGGGGCGCGGCTCGCCGGCGAGCTGAGCCGGGTGATGGAGGCGGACCGGACCGCGCGGTTCGACGTGACCACCGCACCGCTGGTCCGCTTCACCCTCGTCCGGCTCGGCGCCGAGCGCCACCGGCTCCTCCTCACCAACCACCACATCCTGCTCGACGGCTGGTCCATGCCGATCCTGCTCGAAGAGCTGTTCGCGCTCTACGGGACCCGCGGGGACGCCTCGGCGCTGCCCCCGGCCCGGCCTTCTCCGACTACCTGGCGTGGCGGGCCGGACTGGACGACGGGCCGGCGAGCCGTGCCTGGCACACCGCGCTGGACGGCCTGGAGGGGCCCACCCTGCTCGCGCCCGGGTCCGCCGACGCCACCGTGACGCCCGGCCGGGTCTCCCGGCGGCTCTCCGAGGAGTCGACGGCCGAACTGGCGGCCCTCGCCCGCAGGCACGGCTTCACCCTCAACACCCTGGTCCAGGGCGTGTGGGCGCTGACGCTCGCCGGGCTCACCGGCCGGCAGGACGTGGTGTTCGGCGCCACGGTCTCCGGTCGTCCCCCGGAGGTCCCCGGCATCGAGTCGATGGCCGGTCTCTTCATCAACACCCTGCCCGTCCGGGTCCGGCTGCGTCACGACGAGACCGTCGCGGAGCTGCTCACCCGTCTGCAGGCGGAGCAGCTGGAGCTGATGGACCACCAGTACCTCGGCCTGTCCGAGATCCAGCGCCTCGCCGGTCACGGCGAACTCTTCGACACGCTGGCGGTACTGGAGAACTACCCCTGGACCCGGAGAAGCTGCGGGCCCCCGGGGCGCTCGACGTCACCCACATCGACGGCCGCGACGCCACCCACTACCCGGTGACGTTCGTCGTCCTGCCGGGTGACCGGCTGGAGTTCCGCCTCAACCACCGGCCGGAGCTGCTGCCGGCGGACCGGGCCGAGGCCATGGCCGACCGGCTGGCGAACCTGCTGGCCCGGGTCACCGCCGAACCGGACCTCCCGGTCGGCCGGCTGGACCACACCACCGAGGCCGAGCGTGAACGCGTCCTCCACACCTGGAACGGCGCACGCCGCGCGATCGAGCCGCGGACGTTCCCGGCGCTGTTCGAGGCGCGGGTCGCCCGCACCCCGGACGCCCCGGCGGTCGTCTCCGACGAGGGCTCGCTGTCGTACGCGGAGCTGAACGAGCGGGCCGACCGGCTCGCCCACCACCTCATCGGACACGGCGTCGGCCCGGAGCGGATCGTCGCCCTGCTGCTGCCGCGCTCGGTGGACATCGTCGTCGCACAGCTCGCGGTGATGAAGGCGGGCGGCGCGTACCTGCCGGTCGACCCGGACTACCCGGCCGACCGGATCGCCTACATGATCGACGACGCCCGGCCGTCCCTGCTGCTCACCGTCCACGCACACGCCGACCGCGTACCGGACGCGGCGGCCGCCGGCCGGGTGGTCCCGGACCGGCTGGACCTGGACCGGCTGGACCTGGCCGCCGAGCCGGCGACGGACCCCGTGGACGCGGACCGGCGGGCCGCGCTGACCGTGGCCCACCCGGCCTACGTCATCTACACCTCCGGCTCCACCGGACGGCCCAAGGGCGTGGTCGTCTCCCACCAGGGCCTCGCGGCCTTCGCCACGGTGGAGGCGGAACGGTTCGGGGTCGACCCGGACAGCCGGGTGCTCCAGTTCTCCTCGCCCAGCTTCGACGCCTCCGTGCTCGAACTGTGCATGAGCCTGCCCTGGGGTGCGGCACTGGTGATTCCGCCGCCGGGCCCGCTGGCGGACGAGGCGCTCGGCCGGGTCCTCGCGGAGCGTGCCGTCACCCACGCGCTGATCCCGCCGGCCGCCCTGGCCACGGTTCCGGTGACGGACCTGCCGGACCTCCGGACGCTGATCGTGGGCGGCGACGCCACCGACGCCGCCCTCGTGGACCGCTGGGCACCCGGCCGCCGCATGGTCAACGCCTACGGACCCACCGAATCCACCGTCGTCGCCACCCTCAGCGAACCACTCACCGCCGGCACCGGCACGGCGCCGCCCATCGGCGCCCCGATCGACAACACGCGGGTGTACGTGCTGGACGCGGCGTTGCGCCCGGTCGCGCCGGGTGTGGCGGGAGAGCTCTACCTCGCGGGCGAGCAGCTGGCCCGCGGCTACCTGAACCGCCCGGCACTGACCGCGGAACGGTTCACCGCCTGCCCCTACGGCGACGCGGGCAGCCGCATGTACCGCACCGGCGACCTGGTCCGCTGGAACCCCGACGGAGCCCTGGAGTACCTCGGCCGCGCCGACGACCAGGTCAAACTCCGCGGCTTCCGCATCGAACTCGGCGAGATCGAGACCGTCCTGGTCTCCCACCCGGCCGTCGCCCAGGCCGCCGTCGTGGTCCGCGAAGACCGCCCCGGCGACAAGCGCCTCGTCGCCTACACCGTCCCCGGTGCCGTCCCCGCCCCGGACGCCGGTGCGCTGCGTGCGGCGCTCTCCGCCGCGCTGCCGGCCCACATGGTGCCGTCGGCCTTCGTCACCCTCGACGCCCTGCCGCTCACCCCCAACGGCAAGCTGGACCGCAAGGCGCTGCCCGCACCCGAGGTCACCGCCGGCGCCACCGGACGCGCCTCGCGCGCTCCGCGCACACCGCGCACACCGCGCGAGGAGATCCTCTGCGCCCTGTTCGCCGACGCCCTCGGCGTGCCGGAGGTCGGTCCCGACGACAGCTTCTTCGAACTGGGCGGGCATTCGCTGCTCGCCACCCGTCTCACCGGCCGCATCCGGGTGGCGCTGGGCGCCGAACTCCAGGTGCGCGCCCTCTTCGAGGCTCCGACCCCGGCCGGTCTCGCCGTCCTCCTGGACGGCGGGACCGTGACCCGGCGGCCGCTCGGGCTCATGCACCGGCCCGAGGAGCTGCCGCTCTCCTACGCGCAGCAGCGGCTGTGGTTCCTGGGCCGTTTCGAGGGCCCGGGGGCGACCTACAACATCCCGCTGGCGCTGCGGCTCACCGGCCCGGTGGACCCTGCCGCGCTGGAAGCGGCCCTGCACGACGTGGTCGGCCGTCACGAGGTGCTGCGCACCGTCTTCCCCGACGTCGACGGCGTACCGCACCAGCACGTCCTCGACGCGGACGGCACCCGGGTCGAATGGGCGGTCGTCGAGGTGGACGCGGACGGGCCCGGACCGGACGCGCTCCTGGCCGAGCGGGTACGGCGCAGCTTCGACCTCGCACGGGACCTGCCGCTGCGGGCGACGCTGCTGCGGACCGGCGAGCGGGAGCACGTGCTGCTGCTCGTGCTGCACCACATCGCCGCCGACGGCTCCTCCCTGGCCCCGCTGACGCGTGACCTGTCGACGGCGTACGCGGCACGGTGCCGCGGCGAGGAACCGGCCTGGCACGAACTCCCCGTCCAGTACGCCGACTACGCACTGTGGCAGCGCGAGATCCTCGGCTCCGAGGACGACCCCACGAGCATGCTCTCCGGCCAACTGGACTTCTGGCGCCGGGCCCTGGCAGGACTGCCGGAGGAACTCTCCCTCCCCACCGACCGGCCCCGCCCGGCCCACGCCTCCTACCGCGGCGACATCGTCCCCTTCACCCTCGACGCCGACATCCACACCGCACTGACCGCACTGGCCCGCGAATCCGGCACCAGCCTCTTCATGGTCCTCCAGGCCGCCGTCGCCGTCTGGCTCGGCCGACTCGGCGCCGGCACCGACATCCCCCTGGGCACCCCGATCGCCGGACGCACCGACACCGCCCTCGACGACCTCGTCGGCTTCTTCGTCAACACCCTCGTCCTGCGCACCGACACCTCCGGCGACCCCACCTTCCGCGAACTCCTCAACCGCGTAAGGGAAACCGACCTGGAGGCCTACGCCCACCAGGACATCCCCTTCGAACGCCTCGTCGACCTGGCCGGACCCGAACGCTCCCTCTCCCGCCACCCCCTCTTCCAGATCATGCTCACCCTGGACAACGACGCGCACGGGCGCCTCGCCCTGGCCGACGTCGACGCGGAGATCCTTCCGCTGGGCACCGGCGCGGCCAAGTTCGATCTCGCGCTGAGCTTCGGTGAGCGCAAGGTCGACGACGGTTCGCCCTCGGGACTGCACGGGTTCGTGGACTTCGCCCTGGACCTGTTCGACCGGGCCACGGTGGAAGCCTTCCTCGTCCGGTTGGAGCGGGTGCTGCGGGCGGTCGCGACCGACCCCGACACCCGCATCACCACCGTGGACGTCCTGTCCCCGCCGAACGCACCGACATCCTGACCACCTGGAACGACACGAAGACACCGGTCCTCACCGGCACCCTGCCCGACCTGTTCCAGGCCCAGGCGGCCCGCACCCCCGACCACACCGCCCTGACCGACGCAGGCGGTGAGACCCTCACCTACCGCGAACTCAACCAACGCGCCAACCGCCTCGCCCGCCACCTCATCGGCCACGGCGCCGCACCCGAACGCCTGGTCGCCCTGGTCCTGCCCCGCTCCGTCGACCTCCTCGTCGCCGAACTCGCCGTCCTCAAGACCGGCGCCGCGTTCCTCCCCATCGACCCCGCACACCCCGCCGAACGCATCACCTACACCCTCGACGACGCCCACCCCGTCATCATCCTCACCCACGACCCGGCCCAACTCCCCGACACCACAGACACCACCGGCACCACCGGCACCCGCACCGTCCTGCGCCTCCACGAACTCCCCCTCGACCACCACACCGCCACCGACCTCACCGACACCGACCGCCTGTCACCACTGACGGCGTCCCACCCCGCCTACGTGATCTACACCTCGGGTTCGACCGGCCGCCCCAAGGGCGTGATCGTCCCCCACAACGGCGTCGGAAACCTCGCCTCCGCCCAGATCGAACGCTTCGCCGTCACCGGCGACAGCCGCGTCCTGCAATTCGCCTCCCCCAGCTTCGACGCCTCCGTCTCCGAGGTCTTCTCCACCTGGCTCGGCGGCGCCACCCTGATCACCGCCACCACCGACCACCTGCGCCCCGGCACCGACCTCGCCGACACCGTCCGCGACCTGCACGTCACCCACGCCACCATCCCCCCCGTCGCCCTCGCCACCATGGAACCCTCGGACCTGCCGACACTGAGCACCCTCGTCACCGCCGGCGAAGCGGTGGCCGCCCAGGTCGTCGAAGCCTGGGCACCCGGCCGCCGCATGATCAACGCCTACGGCCCCACCGAGACCACCGTCTGCGCCACCATGAGCACCCCGTTGCCGGGTGCGCGGTCGGGTGGCGTGCCGATCGGCGGGCCGATCGCGAACGCGCGGGTGTACGTGCTGGACGCGGGTCTGCGCCCCGTCGCCCCGGGTGTGACGGGTGAGCTGTACGTGGCCGGTGCGGGGCTGGCGCGCGGCTACCTGAACCGGCCGGGTCTGACGGCCGAGCGGTTCGTCGCGTGCCCGTTCGGGGCGCCGGGTGAGCGGATGTACCGCACCGGAGACCTGGTGCGGTGGACCGCGCCGGGCGAACTCACCTACCTCGGCCGCACCGACGACCAGGTCAAACTCCGCGGCTACCGCATCGAACTCGGAGAAGTGGAGGCGGCGGTCCGGAACCTGGCCGGCATCCGCCAGGCCGCCGTCACCGTCCGCGAGGACCGCCCCGGCGACCGCCGCCTGATCGCCTACGTCGTGGAGGACGGCAGCGGCACGGTCACGGACCCGGCGGCGCTGCGGGAAGCGCTGCGGGCCTCGCTGCCGGAGCACATGGTCCCGGCCGCGGTCGTCACCCTCGACACCCTCCCCTGACCGTCAACGGCAAGCTCGACCGCACCGCGCTCCCCGCACCCGCGTACGGCCGGGCGCCGGGCGCGGGCCGGGCGCCCTCCGGGCCCGTGGAGACCGCGCTGTGCGCGATCTTCGCCGAGGTGCTCGGGGTGGAGACCGTCGGCGTCGACGACGGCTTCTTCGACCTGGGCGGCGACTCCATCGTCTCCATCCAGCTCGTCGCCCGCGCCCGCAGGGCCGGGCTCGCCCTCACCGCCCGCGACGTCTTCCAGCACCGGACCGTCGCCGCGCTCGCGGAGGTCGCCGAGGCCGCCACCGCGCACACGGCGGAGGACCCGGACGCGGGCATCGGCCCTGTGGACACCACGCCGATCGTCGCCTGGCTCTCCGAACTCGGCGGCCCCACCGACCGGTTCAGCCAGTCGATGCTGGTGCGGGTTCCCGCGGGAACGCGCCAGGAGCAGCTCTGCGAGGCGATGCAGGCCCTCCTGGACCGTCACGACGCACTGCGCAGCCGTCTGCACCGCCGCGCCGAGGGCTGGTCCCTGGAGGTGCTCCCGCGTGACGCGGTCCGGGCCACCGCCCTGATCCGTCGTGCCGACGCGCTCGGCATGGACGAGGCCGCCCTGCGGGAGACCATCGCCCGGCACCACGACACGGCGCGGGCGGCCCTCGCCCCGAGGACGGCGTCATGCTGCGGGCCGTGTGGTTCGACGCCGGGGACGAGGCTCCCGGGCGGCTGCTGCTGACCGCCCACCACCTCGTGGTCGACGGAGTGTCGTGGCGCATCCTCCTGGACGACCTGGCCACCGCGGGCGCGGCCGTCGCCGCGGGCCGCCGGGTCGAGCTCGACCCGGTGCCGACCTCGCTGCGCACCTGGGCCCGGGAGCTGACCGCCCACGCGGCGGAGCGCACCGGCGAACTGCCCTTCTGGGAGCGGGTCCTGACCGGTCCCGACCCGCTGCTGGGCGACCGTCCCGCCGACCCGGCCCGCGACACCATGGGGACCGCCCGGTCGCTGTCGGTGTCGCTGCCGGCCGGGGTGACCTCGGCGCTGCTGGGCGAGGTGTCCCGGGTGTTCCACGCCCGGGCGAACGAGATCCTGCTGGCGGGGCTGGCGCTGGCGCTGCCCGGGTGGCGCCGGGCCCGTGGCCTCGACGGTGACGACGTGCTGCTGGACGTGGAGGGCCACGGCCGGGAGGACGTCCTGGCCGGCGTCGACGTCTCGCGGACGGTGGGCTGGTTCACCAGCCTGTTCCCGGTGCGTCTGGACGCGGGCGCCGACGGTGTCGACGCCGCGGTGAAGCGGGTCAAGGAACAGCTGCGGGCGGTGCCCGGCAACGGCATCGGCTACGGCCTGCTGCGCCACCTCGACCCCGGGGCGCGGTCCGTGCTCGCCGGGCTGCCCGTTCCGCAGATCGGGTTCAACTACCTGGGCCGCGTGGGCGGCACCGCCGGGCCGGCCGACTGGGCCCCGGCCGCCGAGTCGGACCTGCTGGTGGGCACCGGCATCGCCGACGAGGCGATGGCCGTACCGCATCCGCTGGAGATCAGCGCCGTCGTCCTCGACGGGCGGGACGGGGGCCCCGAGCTGACCGTCACCTGGGTGTGGGCCGGGGGCCTGCTGGACGAGGCCGCCGTCAGGGCGCTCTCGGACGGCTGGTTCGACGCGCTGCGGGACATCGCCGCGCACGCCGCCCTGCCCGGAGCGGGCGGCTTCACCCCGGCCGACCTGCCGTTGGTGGAGCTCAGCCAGGAGCAGATCGACCGGATCGAGGAGGCGCACCCCGCGCCGTCCGACATCCTGCCGGTCGCGCCGCTCCAGGAGGGGCTGCTGTTCCACGCGATGTTCGACGAGGACGGGCCGGACGTCTACGGCGTCCAGTTCTCCTTCGGCCTGGACGGCCCGCTGGACGCCGCCGCCCTGCGGGCCGCCGCCGGGTCGCTGCTGGCACGCCACGACAACCTGCGGGCCGCGTTCCGCATGGACGTCGCGGACCGTCCGGTCCAGGTGATCCCCGCCGCCGTGGAGCTGCCCTGGCGGGAGGCCGACCTCAGCGGCCTCGACGAGGACGCGCAACGGGCCGGGGTGGAGCGGATCCTCGCCGAGGACCGCGCCACCCGCTACGACCTGTCCGTCGCGCCCCTGCTGCGCTTCACCCTCGTGAAGCTGGCCGACGAGCGCCACCGGCTGGTGTTCGGCAACCACCACGTGCTGCTCGACGGGTGGTCCATGCCGATCGTGTTCGGCGAACTGTTCACCCACTACGCCCGCGCCCTCGGCGCCGACCGCGACCTGCCGCGGGTCACCCCGTACCGCGACTACCTGGCCTGGGTCGGCGAGCAGGACCGCGCCGTGTCCCTGGACGCCTGGCGGAGCGCGCTGGACGGCGTGGAGGAGCCGACGCTGCTCGTCCCGGACGACTCCGCGGGCCGGGGCACGGGCCACGGGGCGGAGGTGCCGCGGCAGCTGCCCTTCGAGCTGTCGGAGGAGCTGACCGCGCGGCTCCAGGAGTGGGCCCGCGGGACCGGGCTGACGCTCAACACCGTGGTGCAGGGCGTGTGGGCGGTGCTGCTGGCCCGGCTGACCGGACGGGACGACGTGGTGTTCGGCGCCACCGTCTCCGGCCGGCCGCCGGAGGTGCCCGGCATCGAGTCGATGGTCGGCCTGTTCATCAACACGGTGCCGGTACGGGTCGCCGTCGACCCGGCGGAGACCGTCTCCGCCCTGCTGACCCGGGTGCAGGCCGCGCAGAGCGGGCTGATGCCGCACCAGCACGTGCAGCTCTCCGAGATCCAGGGCCTCGTCGGCATCGGTGACCTCTTCGACACCCTCACCGTGTTCGAGAGCTACCCGATGGACGCCACGGTGCTGGAACTCCCCGGCACCGGGCTGCGGGTGTCCGACGTCGACGGCGCGGACGCCACCCACTACCCCGTCACCCTCGCGGCGCTGCCCGGGGACCGGCTCCGGCTGCGGCTGGAGTACGCCCCGGGCCGCTTCCCCGAGGACCGCGCGCGGACCCTGGCGGCCCGGCTGACCGGGCTGTTCGAAGCGGTGGCCGAGGACCCGGACCGTCCGGTCGGCCGGCTGGACGTGCTGACCGCCGAGGAACGGCGGGCGGCGCTCGCCGGCGGGAACGCGCTCGTGCACCCGGTGCCCGGACATCCCGTCCAGACGCTGCTCGAGGGCCTGGCCGCCCGCACGCCCGACGCGACCGCCGTCGTCTTCGACGACACCGCGCTGACCTTCGCGGAGCTCAACGAGCGGGCCAACCGGCTGGCCCGGCTGCTCATCGGGCGGGGCGTCGGCCCGGAGCGGATCGTCGCGCTCGCGCTGCCGCGCGACCCGCGGGTGCTGGTCGCGATGTTCGCGGTGCTGAAGGCCGGTGGCGCGTTCCTGACGGTGGACCCGGCGCTTCCGGCGGACCGCATCGCCTACCTGCTCCAGGACTCCGCGCCGACGGTGGTGCTGACCGACGGCGAGGGGGACGCCCGCTTCACGGCCGACGGTCTCGGCGCGGGCACCGGACGCCTGCTGCTGGACACGGAGGAGACCGGCCGGGAGCTGGCCGCCGCCGGTCCGCGGGACGTGGTGGACGGTGACCGCACCGCGCCGCTGACCCCCGCCGCCCCGGCGTACGTCATCTACACGTCGGGCTCGACCGGCCGCCCCAAGGGCGTGGTCGTCCCGCACCACAGCCTGGTCAACCTGTTCCTCGGCCACAAGGAGACGCTCTTCGACCGGCACGCGCGGGCCGAGAGCCCCGAAGGCCGCTTCCGGGTGGCGCTGACGGCCGTCTTCTCCTTCGACACCGCCTGGGACGGCGTGCTGTGGATGCTCGACGGCCATGAACTCCACCTGATCGACGACGACACCCGCCGCGATCCGGAGGCGCTGGCCGGCTACGTCGACCGGGAACGCGTCGACTTCCTCGACCTCACCCCGGCCTTCGCCGGACAGCTCGTGGAGGCGGGCATGCTGACCGACGGCCGGCACCACCCGGCGGTGCTGATGCTCGGCGGCGAGGCCCTCGGCCCCGACCTGTGGTCGCGTCTGCGCGCCGCTCCGCGCACCACCGCGTACAACTTCTACGGCCCGACCGAGGCCACCATCGACAGCGTCTTCCTGGCCCTGTCGGAGAGCGAGACCCCCTGGTGGGCCGGCCGGTGCGCAACACCCGGCTGCACGTCCTCGACGGACACCTGCGGCCCGTCCCGCCGGGCGTGACCGGCGAGCTGTACCTCGCGGGCGACCAGCTGGCCCGCGGGTACCTGGGCCGCCCGGACCTGACGGCCGCCGCCTTCGTGGCCAACCCCTTCGGGGAGCCCGGCTCCCGCCTGTACCGCACCGGCGACCTGGTGCGGACCACGGCGGACGGGCTGCTGGAGTACCGGGGCCGAGCCGACGACCAGGTCAAGGTCCGCGGTTTCCGCATCGAGCTCGGCGAGATCGAGTCCGCGCTGGCCTCGGGCCCCGACGTGGCCGCGGCCGCCGTCGTGGTCCGTGAGGACACCCCCGGCGTCCGCCGCCTGGTCGGTTACGCGGTCCCGGCCGCCGGCGCCGCCCCGGAGCCCGCGGCGCTGAGGGAACGGGTGGGGCGGACCCTGCCCGAGTACATGGTCCCCGCGGCCGTCGTCCTGCTGGACGCGCTGCCGCTGACGGCCAACGGCAAGCTCGACCGCAAGGCGCTGCCCGCACCGGACTTCTCGGCGCAGGCGGGCGGCCGTGCGGCGGGCGACCCGGTCGAGCGGGCGCTGTGCGCGCTCTTCGCCGAAGTGCTCGGACTGCCCGAAGTCGGGGTCGACAGCAGCTTCTTCGACCTCGGCGGGGACTCCATCGTCTCCCTCCAGCTCGTCGCCCGCGCCCGCGCCGCCGGCCTGGTGTTCTCCCCGAAGGACGTCTTCACCCACCGGACCGTCGCCGCCCTGGCGCCCGTGGTCCGCGCGGCGGAGGACACCCCGGCCGAGGACCCGGACGCCGGGATCGGCACCCTGCCGGCCACCCCCGTCATCCGCTGGCTCCAGGAGCACGGCGGGGCCACCGAGGGGTTCGTCCAGTCGATGCTGGTGCAGGTGCCGGCCGGACTGGGACTGGAACACCTGACCACGGCCGTCCAGGCCGTGCTGGACCACCACGACGCGCTGCGCATGACCGTGACCCGCGGCGAGGCCGGCACGCCCTGGTCGCTGGAGGTGCCCGCCCGCGGCAGCGTCCCGGCCGCCGAGGCCGTCGTCCGCGTCCCCACGGGCGGCTTCACCGGTACGGACCTGGAGGCGCTGATCGCCGCCGAGGCGGAGGCCGCCTGGCGCGCGCTCGACACGGCCGCCGGACGGATGCTCCGGGTGGTCTGGTTCGACGCCGGACCGTCGGCCCCGGGCCGGCTGCTGATCACCGTCCACCACCTGGCCGTCGACGGCGTGTCCTGGCGGATCCTGCTCCCGGACCTCGCCGCCGCCTGGCAGGCCGCCGCCGACGGCGGACAGCCGCGCCTGGCACCGGCCGGCACCTCCTTCCGCCGCTGGGCGCAGGGCCTCGTCGAGGCCGCCGCCCGGCGGGAGGACGAGGTGGAGCTGTGGCTGGAGATGCTCTCCGGGGAGGAGACGCCTCTCGGCGCACGTCCGCTCGCCGCGTCCGACACCGCGGCCGGGGCGCGCTCGCTCGTCCTGACGCTGCCCGCCGACCGCACCGAGCCGCTGCTCACCGGCGTCCCGGCCGCGTTCCACGCGGGGGTCGACGACGTGCTGCTCACCGGACTCGCCCTGGCCGTGGCCCAGTGGCGCCGCCGCCGGGCCTCGGTGAGGACGGAGCCGTCCTCGTCGACCTCGAGGGCCACGGCCGCCAGGACGTGGTCGAGGGCGCCGACCTGTCCCGCACGGTCGGCTGGTTCACCACCGTGTACCCGGTACGGCTCGACCCCGGGCAGCTCGACCGGGACGAGGTGCGGGCCGGCGGCGCGGCACTGGGACGCGCCGTGAAGCGGGTCAAGGAGCAGCTGCGGGCCGTGCCGGACCACGGCATCGGTCACGGCATGCTGCGCCACCTCAACCCGGCCACGGCCCCCCTGCTGGCCGGGTACCCCGACCCCCAGATCGGTTTCAACTACCTCGGGCGCGTCGGTGCTCCGGGCGCCGAGGGCCAGGACTGGGCCGCGGCACCGGAATCGGCCGCCCTGACCGGGGCCGCCGCCGGCGACCCGGACACCCGGCTGGCACACGCCATCGAAATCAACGCCCTCGTCAGGACCTTCCCGGGGGTCCCGAACTGAACGTCACCTGGACCTGGCCCGACGGTCTGTTCCCCGAACGGGACATGCGGGAGCTGGCGGACGACTGGTTCGACGCCCTCGACGCGCTGACCCGGCACGCCGCCGCGCCGGAGTCGGGCGGCCACTCACCGTCGGACATGCCGCTGGTGAACCTGTCTCAGGCACAACTCGATCTTCTGGAAAGCACGTGGAGGAAGTCGTCATGAATGGTGCGGGACTTGAGGACGTCCTCCCCCTGTCGCCGATGCAGGAGGGCATGCTGTACCACGCCCTGCTCGACGAGCAGGAGCTCGACGTGTACGGCGGTCAGATCGCCTTCGACTTCGAAGGCGCCCTGGACGTGGCGGCCCTGAAGGCGGCGGCCGCCGCCCTGCTCCGGCGGCACGCGAACCTGCGCGCCGGTTTCCTGCACGAGGGCTTCGACAAGCCCGTGCAGATCATCCCCCGCGAGGTGGAACTCCCCTGGCAGGAGATCGACCTGACGGACGTGGCGGCCGAGGACGAGCCGCACCGCCTCGAGGCGCTCATGGTCGCCGACCGCGCCCGGCACTTCGACCTGACCGCGCCGCCGCTGGTGCGCTTCACCCTCGTCCGGCTCCCGGGCCGGCGGTTCCGCTTCGTGCTGGCGAACCACCACATCCTGCTCGACGGCTGGTCGATGGCGATCATGCTGCGGGAGCTGTTCGTCCTGTACGCGCAGGGCGGTGACGAGACCGGGCTGCCGCGGGTCACCCCGTACCGCGACTACCTCGCCTGGGCCGCCTCCCGGGACCGCGACGAGGCGGCGAAGGCGTGGGGCCGGGCCCTCGCCGGGGTCGAGGAGCCCACCCTGCTGGCCCCGGCCGCCCCGGCCGCCGCCACCGAGCCCCCGCACTACCACCACCACGAGCTCTCCGAGGAGCTGACGGCGGCCGTCGCGGCCCTGGCCCGCCGTCACGACCTCACCGCCAACACCGTGGTGCAGGCCTCCTGGGGCGTCCTGCTGGGCCGCCTCACCGGCCGGGACGACGTCGTCTTCGGCAGCACCGTCTCCGGCCGCCCGCCGGAGATGGCCGGCATGGAGAACATGGTCGGCCTCTTCATCAACACCCTGCCGGTCCGCGTCCGCCTGGACGCCGGGCAGTCCGTCGCCGACCTGCTGCGCCGCCTCCAGGACGAGCAGTCGAACCTGATGGACCACCAGCACTACGGCCTCTCCGACATCCAGTCCCTCCTCGGCGGCGGCGAACTCTTCGACACCATCACCGCGTTCGAGAGCTACCCGGTCGACACCGACGGCTTCTCCGAGCCCGTCGACGGGCTGCGCGTCACCGGCGTGCACACCACCGACGACAACCACTACCCGTTCAGCCTGGCGATCCTCCCCGGCGAGCGGATGCGGCTGCGCCTGGGCTACCGCCCGGATCTGTTCACCGCCGGGCAGATGGAGCTCATCGGCCTGCGGCTCCAGCACGTCCTGGAGAGTTTCACCGGCGCCCCCGAGCAGCTCCTGGGCCGCCTCGACGTCCTCACCGCCGCGGAACGCGAGCGGCTGCTGCGGGCGTGGCGGGGCGCCCGGCCCGCGGCGCCCGCCGCGACGTTCCCGGCGCTGTTCGAGGCGCGGGTCGCCCGTACCCCGGACGCCCCGGCGGTCGTCTCCGACGAGGGCTCGCTGTCGTACGCGGAGCTGAACGAGCGGGCCAACCGGCTCGCCCACCACCTCATCGGGCGGGGCGTGGGTCCGGAGCGGATCGTCGCCCTGCTGCTGCCGCGCTCGGTGGACATCGTCGTGGCCCGGCTGGCGGTGATGAAGGCGGGCGGCGCGTACGTGCCGGTCGACCCGGACTACCCGGCCGACCGGATCGCCTACATGATCGAGGACGCGGACCCGGTACTGGTCGTGACGACCGGTCACGAGGCGGACCGGGTGCCCGGGTCCGCGACCGCGGGCCGGGTGCTCCTGGACCGGCTGGACCTGGCCGCCGAGCCGGCGACGGACCCCGTGGACACGGACCGGCGGGCCGCGCTGACCGTGGCCCACCCGGCCTACGTCATCTACACCTCCGGCTCCACCGGACGCCCCAAGGGCGTGGTCGTCTCCCACCAGGGCCTCGCCGCCTTCGCCGCGGTGCTGGCCCGGCGGTGCGACGTCGACCCGCACAGCCGGGTGCTGCAGTTCTCCTCGCCCAGCTTCGACGCCTCCGTGCTCGAACTGTGCATGAGCCTGCCCTGGGGCGCCGCCCTGGTCGTCCCCCCGCCCGGCCCGCTCGCCGACGAGGCGCTCGGCCGGGTCCTCGCCGACCGCGGCATCACCCACGCGCTGATCCCGCCGGCCGCCCTGGCCACCGTCCCCGCCACGGACCTGCCGGACTTCCGGACCCTGGTCGTGGGCGGCGACGCCACCGACGCCGCCCTCGTGGACCGCTGGGCACCCGGCCGCCGCATGGTCAACGCCTACGGACCCACCGAATCCACCGTCGTCGCCACCCTCAGCGAACCGCTGGCCGCGGGCACGGGTGTCCCGGCCATCGGCCGGGCCGTCGACGGGACGAGCGTCCTCGTGCTGGACGCGGCGCTGCGTCCGGTCGCCCCGGGCGTGGTGGGAGAGCTCTACCTCGCGGGCGAGCAGCTGGCCCGCGGCTACCTCGGGCGGGCGGCGCTGACCGCCGAGCGGTTCACGGCCTGCCCCTACGGTGCTCCGGGCAGCCGCATGTACCGCACCGGCGACCTGGTCCGCTCCGCCGAGGACGGGACGCTGGAGTACCTGGGCCGCGCCGACGACCAGGTCAAGCTCCGCGGCTTCCGCATCGAGCTCGGCGAGATCGAGACCGCGCTCACGGCCTGCGAGGGGGTCGCCCGGTCCGTCGTGCTGGTCCGCGAGGACCGCCCCGGCGACAAGCGCCTCGTCGCCTACGTCGTCCCCCTCGACGTCCAGGGCCCGCCGGTCGAGCCCCGGGCGCTGCGCGAGCGACTGGCCGCCACGCTCCCCGAGTACATGGTGCCGTCGTCCTTCGTCGTGCTCCGTGAGCTCCCGCTCACCGCCAACGGCAAGCTCGACCGCAAGGCGCTGCCCGCGCCCGAGGAGGCGGTCGGCGGTGCCGGCCGCGCCCCGCGCACCCCGCAGGAGGAGATCCTGTGCGGCCTGTTCGCCGAGATCCTCGGCCGCCCCTCCGTCGGGGTGGACGACAGCTTCTTCGACCTGGGCGGCCACTCCCTCCAGGCCACCCGCCTGGTCAGCCGCGTACGGTCGGCGTTCGACGCCGAGCTGCCGCTGCGCAGCCTCTTCGAGTCGGCCACCCCGGCCGGGCTCGCCGCCCTCCTCCAGCGGTCCGCGGACGGCCGTCCGGCCCTGGAGTCCCGGCCGCGGCCGGCCGAGGTCCCGCTCTCCTTCGCCCAGCGGCGCCTGTGGTTCCTCGGCCGCTTCGACACCACCGGAGCCGGCTACAACATCCCGCTCGTGCTGCAGCTCGACGGCGTGCTGGACCGGCGCGCCCTGAGTGAGGCGCTGGCCGACGTCACCGCCCGGCACGAGAGCCTGCGCACCGTCTTCGCCGAGACCGACGGCCGCCCCCACCAGGTCGTCCTGCCCCCGGCCCCGGCCGCCGCGCTCCTTCCCGTCGCCGTCGGCGACGACGACCTCGACGACCGGCTCGCCGAGGCCGCGTCCGTCCCGTTCGACCTGGCGGCCGAGACCCCGCTGCGGGTCACCCTCTTCGCCCTCGACGAGCGGCGGCACGTCCTGCTGCTCCTGCTGCACCACATCGCGGGCGACGGCTGGTCGCTCGCGCCCCTGGCCCGCGACCTGTCGGCCGCCTACGCCGCGCGCCGGGCCGGCGAGGCCCCCGCGTGGGAGCCGCTGCCGGTGCAGTACGCCGACTACAGCCTCTGGCAGCACGACCTCTTCGGCGACGAGGACGACCGGGACAGTGTCGGGGCCCGCCAGATCGCCCACTGGAAGCAGGTCCTGGCCGGCCTGCCGGAGGAACTGGCGCTGCCCGTCGACCGTCCGCGTCCCGCGCGGGCGAGCCTGCGCGGTGACGTCGTCGCCTTCTCGCTCACCCCGAAGCTGCACCGGGGGCTCGTCCAGCTGTCCCGCGACAGCCGCTGCAGCCTCTTCATGGTCCTCCAGGCGGGCCTCGCGGCCCTGCTCGACCGGCTCGGCTGCGGCCAGGACATTCCCCTCGGCACCGCCGTCGCGGGCCGCACGGACGAGGCCCTCGACGACCTCGTCGGCTGCTTCGTCAACAACCTGGTGCTGCGCACCGACACCTCCGGCGACCCGACCTTCCGGGAGCTGCTGGCCCGGGTCCGCGAGACGGACCTCACCGCCTACGCCCACCAGGACGTCTCCTTCGACCGGCTCGTGGAGGTCCTCAACCCGGGGCGTTCCCTCGCCCGGCACCCGCTGTTCCAGGTGATGCTCACGCTGCAGAACACCGAACGGGCCGCCCTGGAGCTCCCCGGCCTGAGCGTCGAGCCCCGCGCCGCGCAGACCCGTTCGGCCCGCTTCGACCTCGCGCTGGAGCTGGGCGAGAAGCGCGGCGCCGACGGCAGCCACGACGGGCTCGACGGCATCGTCGAGTACAGCACCGACCTGTTCGACCGGACCACCGTCGAGAAGATCACCACCCGCTTCGTCCGGCTGCTGGAGGCCGTGGTCGCGGACGCGGACCGCGCCATCGGCCGGATCGACGTCCTCGGCCCCGTCGAGCGGCACGAACTCCTCGTGCGCCGCAACGACACCGGTCACGAGGTGCCCGCCACCACCCTGACCGCTCTCCTGGCCGGGCAGGCGGCCCGCACCCCGGACGCGCCGGCCCTCGTCTTCGAGGACACCACCCTCACCTACGCCGAGCTCGACGCCCGCGCCAACCGCCTCGCCCGCCGCCTCGTCGCCGAGGGCGTCGGGCCGGAGGGGACGGTGGCGGTGGCGGTGCCGCGCTCCCCCGAGCTCGTCGTCGCGCTGCTCGCCGTCCTCAAGGCCGGCGCCGCCTACCTGCCGGTCGACCCGGACTACCCGGCCGACCGCATCGGCCACCTGCTCACCGAGGCACGCCCCGCCCTGCTGCTCACGGTCGCGGCGGCCGGACTCCCGGAGCGCCCCGGCCCGCGCGTCCCCCGCCTGGCGCTGGACGACGCGGAACTGATCGCCGGACTCGAGGCGATCGACTCCTCACCGCTGCCGGAGACCGCCCGCCCCGACAACCCGGCGTACGTCATCTACACCTCCGGTTCCACCGGACGCCCCAAGGGCGTGCCCGTGCCGCACCGCGGCATCGTCAACCGGCTGCTGTGGATGCAGGACCGGTACGGCCTGCGCGCCGACGACCGGGTGCTCCAGAAGACGCCGTCCGGCTTCGACGTGTCGGTGTGGGAGTTCTTCTGGCCGCTGATCACCGGCGCCACCCTGGTCCTGGCCCGTCCCGAGGGCCACCGGGACCCGGTCTACCTGGCCGGACTGATCCGCTCCGAACGGATCACCACGCTGCACTTCGTGCCGTCCATGCTCCAGGCCTTCCTCTCCGAGCCTGCCGCGGCCGGCTGCGGGGAGTCCCTCCTGCGGGTGTTCTGCAGCGGCGAGGCCCTCACCGGCGACCAGCGCTCCCGCTTCTTCGAACTGTTCGACGCCGAGCTGCACAACCTCTACGGCCCGACCGAGGCGTCCGTCGACGTCACCCACTGGACCTGCGAGCCCTTCGAGGAGACCCGCGCCGTCCCGATCGGCCACCCGGTGTGGAACACGCGGGTGTACGTGCTGGACGCGGCGTTGCGCCCGGTCGCGCCGGGCGTGGCGGGAGAGCTCTACCTCGCGGGCGAGCAGCTGGCCCGCGGCTACCTGAACCGCCCGGCACTGACCGCGGAACGGTTCACCGCCTGCCCCTACGGCGACGCGGGCAGCCGCATGTACCGCACCGGCGACCTGGTCCGCTGGAACCCCGACGGAGCCCTGGAGTACCTCGGCCGCGCCGACGACCAGGTCAAACTCCGCGGCTTCCGCATCGAGCTCGGCGAGATCGAGTCCGTCCTGGTCTCCCACCCGGCCGTCGCCCAGGCGGCCGTCGTGGTCCGCGAGGACCGCCCCGGCGACAAGCGCCTCGTCGCCTACACCGTCCCCGCACCGCGCCCGGACACCGCCCCGGAGACGGACGGCGGCGCACTGCGCGGGCACCTGGCGGCCGCACTGCCCGAGTACATGGTGCCGTCGGCCTTCGTCACCCTCGACGAACTTCCGCTCACCCCCAACGGCAAGCTGGACCGCAAGGCCCTGCCCGCGCCCGAGGTACGGACCGGGGAGCCCGGCCGCGCCCCGGCCACCGCGCAGGAGGCCCTGCTGTGCCGCCTGTTCGGGGAGATCCTCGGACTCGACGCCCCGGCCGGCGCCGACGACAGCTTCTTCGAGCTGGGCGGCCACTCCCTGCTGGGCACCCGCCTGATCAGCCGGATCCGTACCGAGGCCGACGTCGAACTGCCCATCCGGGCCCTCTTCGAGACGCCCACCCCGGCGGGGCTCGCCCCGCTGCTCGGTGACGCCCGGCCGGCCCGCAGGGCCCTGTCCCGCGCACCGCGCCCCGAGCACCTTCCCGTCTCGTACGCGCAGCAGCGGCTGTGGTTCCTCAGCCGGCTGGACGGCGCGGAGGCCGCCACGTACAACCTGCCGGTCGCGGTGCGGCTCACCGGCGTGCTCGACCCCGCCGCGCTGGAAGCGGCCCTGCACGACGTGGCCGGCCGCCACGAGGTGCTGCGCACCGTCTTCCGCGAGGTCGGCGGCAGCCCGGTCCAGGTCGTCCTGGACGGTGCGGTGCCCCGGCTGGACCTCGTCGAGGTCCGGGAGGAGGACCTGCCGGCGGCGCTCGGCGCGGGCGCGGCGCACGGCTTCGACATCTCCACCGACCTGCCGCTGCGGGCGACCCTGTTCCGGACCGGCGAGCGGGAGCACGTGCTGCTGCTCGTGCTGCACCACATCGCCGCCGACGGCTGGTCCATGGGTCCGCTGGCGCGTGACCTGTCGACGGCGTACGCGGCACGGTGCCGCGGCGAGGAACCGGCCTGGCACGAACTCCCCGTCCAGTACGCCGACTACGCACTGTGGCAGCGCGAGATCCTCGGCTCCGAGGACGACCCCACGAGCATGCTCTCCGGCCAACTGGACTTCTGGCGCCGGGCCCTGGCAGGCCTGCCGGAGGAACTCTCCCTCCCCACCGACCGGCCCCGCCCGGCCCACGCCTCCTACCGCGGCGACATCGTCCCCTTCACCCTCGACGCCGACATCCACACCGCACTGACCGCACTGGCCCGCGAATCCGGCACCAGCCTCTTCATGGTCCTCCAGGCCGCCGTCGCCGTCTGGCTCGGCCGACTCGGCGCCGGCACCGACATCCCCCTGGGCACCCCGATCGCCGGACGCACCGACACCGCCCTCGACGACCTCGTCGGCTTCTTCGTCAACACCCTCGTCCTGCGCACCGACACCTCCGGCGACCCCACCTTCCGCGAACTCCTCAACCGCGTAAGGGAAACCGACCTGGAGGCCTACGCCCACCAGGACATCCCCTTCGAACGCCTCGTCGACCTGGCCGGACCCGAACGCTCCCTCTCCCGCCACCCCCTCTTCCAGATCATGCTCACCCTGCAGAACGCGGGGGGCAGCGACCTCGAACTGCCCGGTCTGACCGTACGGAACGAGGACGCCGACACCGGCGCCGCCAAGTTCGACCTCTCCCTGACCTTCGGCGAGCGGTCGGTCGGGGACGGCTCCCCGGCCGGGCTGGACGGGTTCGTGGACTTCTCCGTGGACCTGTTCGACCGGGCCACGGTGGAAGCCTTCCTCGTCCGGTTGGAGCGGGTGCTGCGGGCGGTCGCGACCGACCCGACACCCGCATCACCACCGTGGACGTCCTGTCCCCGCCGAACGCACCGACATCCTGACCACCTGGAACGACACGAAGACACCGGTCCTCACCGGCACCCTGCCCGACCTGTTCCAGGCCCAGGCGGCCCGCACCCCCGACCACACCGCCCTGACCGACGCGAGCGGTGAGACCCTCACCTACCGCGAACTCAACCAACGCGCCAACCGCCTCGCCCGCCACCTCGTCGGCCACGGCGCCGCACCCGAACGCCTGGTCGCCCTGGTCCTGCCCCGCTCCGTCGACCTCCTCGTCGCCGAACTCGCCGTCCTCAAGACCGGCGCCGCGTTCCTCCCCATCGACCCCGCACACCCCGCCGAACGCATCACCTACACCCTCGACGACGCCCACCCCGTCATCATCCTCACCCACGACCCGGCCCAACTCCCCGACACCACAGACACCACCGGCACCACCGGCAACACCGGCACCACCACCGTCCTGCGCCTCCACGAACTCCCCCTCGACCACCACACCGCCACCGACCTCACCGACACCGACCGCCTGTCACCACTGACGGCGTCCCACCCCGCCTACGTGATCTACACCTCGGGTTCGACCGGCCGCCCCAAGGGCGTGATCGTCCCCCACAACGGCGTCGGAAACCTCGCCTCCGCCCAGATCGAACGCTTCGCCGTCACCGGCGACAGCCGCGTCCTGCAGTTCGCCTCCCCAGCTTCGACGCCTCCGTCTCCGAGGTCTTCTCCACCTGGCTCGGCGGCGCCACCCTCATCACCGCCACCACCGACCACCTGCGCCCCGGCACCGACCTCACCGACACCGTCCGCGACCTGCACGTCACCCACGCCACCATCCCCCCCGTCGCCCTCACCACCATGGAACCCTCGGACCTGCCCACCCTCACCACCCTCGTCACCGCCGGCGAAACCGTCCCCGCCCGGACCGTCGAAGCCTGGGCACCCGGCCGCCGCATGATCAACGCCTACGGCCCCACCGAGACCACCGTCTGCGCCACCATGAGCGCCCCCTGACCGGCGCCCAGCCGGACAGCGTGCCCATCGGAACGCCCCTCACCAACACCCGCGTGTACGTCCTCGACGAGTCCCTGCGGCCCGTCGCCCCGGCGTCACCGGCGAACTCTACGTAGCGGGCACCGGTCTCGCCCGCGGCTACCTGAACCGGCCGGGCCTCACCGCCGAACGCTTCGTCGCCTCCCCCTACGGCGCCCCCGGCGAACGCATGTACCGCACCGGAGACCTCGCCCGCTGGACCGCGTCCGGCGAACTCACCTACCTCGGCCGCACCGACGACCAGGTCAAACTCCGCGGCTACCGCATCGAACTCGGAGAAGTGGAGGCGGCGGTCCGGAACCTGGCCGGCATCCGCCAGGCCGCCGTCACCGTCCGCGAGGACCGCCCCGGCGACCGCCGCCTGATCGCCTACGTCGTCACCGACGCCCCCACCGATCCCGCGACGCTGCGCGACGCCCTCCGCACCACCCTGCCGGAGCACATGGTCCCGGCCGCGGTCGTCACCCTCGACACCCTCCCCCTGACCGTCAACGGCAAGCTCGACCGCACCGCGCTCCCCGCACCCGGCGGCACCGCCACCGGAGCGGGCCGGGCGCCCCGGACCGTGCGGGAGGCGCTGCTCTGCGACCTGTTCGCCGAGGTGCTCGGGGTGGAGACCGTCGGCGTCGACGACGGCTTCTTCGACCTCGGGGGCCACTCCCTGCTGGCCACCCGTCTCGCGAGCCGCGTCCGGGACGAGCTCGGCGTGGAACTGCCGGTGCGCAGCGTCTTCGAGCACCCGACCGTGGCCGGGCTCGTCCGGCGGCTCGACCCGGCGTCCGAGGTGCGCCCCCCGGTGCGCGCGGTCGAACGCCCCGCGGAGGTTCCGCTCTCCTTCGCCCAGCGCAGGCTGTGGTTCCTCGGTCACTTCGACGGACCCAGCGCCACGTACAACATCCCGCTGGCGCTGAGCCTGACCGGCGACCTGGACCGGGAGGCCCTCGCCGCCGCGCTGCGCGACGTGGTCGACCGGCACGAGAGCCTGCGGACCGTCTTCCCCGACACCGACGGGCGCCCGCGCCAGCTGGTGCTGGAGGCCTCCGCCCTCGGCCTCGAACTGCCGGTCACCGAGGTCACCGAGGACGGACTGCCCGACGCGCTGAGCGCCGCGGCCTGCCACGCCTTCGACCTGACGGCCGACGTGCCGCTGAAGGCGGACCTCTTCGCGCTCGCTCCCGACCGGCACGTGCTCCACCTGCTGGTGCACCACATCGCCGCCGACGGCGCCTCGCTGGCCCCGCTGGCGAGGGACCTGTCCACCGCCTACGCGGCGCGCCGCCTGGCGCGGACTCCCGACTGGGAGCCCCTGCGGGTGCAGTACGCGGACTACACCCTGTGGCAGCAGGAGGTGCTGGGCAGTGAGGACGACCCGGACAGCAAGGTCTCGGCGCAGCTGGAGCACTGGCGCACCGCTCTCGCGGACCTCCCGAGGAGCTGACGCTGCCGGCCGACCGGCCGCGGCCCCAGCGTTCCTCCCACCGCGGCGGCCTGGTCCCGCTGGAACTCGACGCCGGGCTGCACACCCGGATCGCGGCGCTGGCACGCCGTACCGGCACCAGCGTGTTCATGGTCCTCCAGGCGGCCACCGCCGCCCTGCTCACCAAGATGGGGGCCGGCACCGACGTCCCGATCGGCACGCCGGTCGCCGGACGGACCGACAGCGCCCTCGACGACCTCGTGGGCTTCTTCGTCAACACGCTGGTGCTGCGCACCGACACCTCCGGCAACCCGACCTTCCCGGAGCTGCTGGCCCGGGTCCGGGACACCGACCTCGCCGCCTACGCCCACCAGGACGTTCCCTTCGAGCGGCTCGTGGAGGTGATGAACCCCGAGCGTTCGGCGGCCCGGCACCCGTTGTTCCAGGTCAACCTGACCTTCCACAACCAGGCCCCCGCCACGGACGGCCTGGACCTGCCGGGGCTGACGTTCGGCGGTCACCCGGTCGAGCACGGCGTCGCCAAGTACGACCTGGCGCTGAGCCTCACCGAGCAGCGGACCCCCGACGGTTCGGCCGCGGGGATCACGGGTGCGCTGGAGTTCGCCGCCGACCTCTTCGACGCGTCCACGGCCGGCCGCCTCGCCGAGCGCTTCGTGCGCCTGCTGTCCGTGTGGACCGAGGAGCCCGGGCGTGCGCTCGGCGACGTGCACGTCCTGGACGCGGCCGAGTGGGAGGCCGCTCTCGCCGGTACCGGTGCCGGTGCGGTGGCGGGTGGGTCCGGTGCGAGCGGGCCGTCGCTGGCGGAGCTGTTCGAGGTACGGGCGGCCGCCGCTCCGGACGCGGTCGCCGTGGTGTGCGGTGACCACTCGCTCTCCTACCGCGAGCTGAACGCCTCGGCGAACCGGCTGGCACGCCGCCTGGTCGCCGCCGGCGCCGGACCGGGCCGGTTCGTGGGCCTGGCCCTGCCCAGGTCGGCCGAACTGGTCACCGCCCTGCTGGCCGTGGTCAAGTCCGGCGCCGCCTACGTGCCCATGGACCCCGACTACCCGGCGGACCGCCTGGCGCACATGGTGACGGACTCCTCGCCGGTGCTGGTGGCGACCGCCTCCGGGGTGGACCTGTCGGGCGTGGACTGCGGCGACGCGGCCGTCCTCGTCCTGGACGACCCGCACGTGCGGTCGGACGTGAACGGCCTGGCCGACGGCGACCTCACCGACGCCGAACGCGGCGGCCCGCTCCACGCCGGCTCCGCCGCCTACGTCATCTACACCTCCGGCTCCACCGGCCGCCCCAAGGGTGTGGTGGTTCCGCACGGCAACGTGGTGCGGCTGTTCTCCGCGACCGACCACTGGTTCGGCTTCGGACCCGACGACGTATGGACGCTGTTCCACAGCTACGCCTTCGACTTCTCCGTGTGGGAGATCTGGGGCCCCCTGCTGCACGGCGGCCGCCTCGTCGTCGTGCCCTTCGAGGTGTCCCGCTCCCCGGAGGACTTCCTGGCCCTGCTCGCCGCCGAGAAGGTGACGGTCCTCAACCAGACCCCGTCCGCCTTCTACCAGCTGATGCGGGTCGAGGGCGAACACCCGGACCTGGGCGCGCGGTTGTCCCTGCGCCACGTCGTCTTCGGCGGCGAGGCGCTCGACCTGTGGCGGCTTCAGGAGTGGTACGGCCGCCACCGCGAGGACGCCCCCCGCCTGGTCAACATGTACGGCATCACCGAGACCACCGTCCACGTCACCCACCGCGCCCTGGACGCCGGGGACGCCGCCTCGGCGACGGGCAGCCTCATCGGCCGGCCGATCCCGGATCTGCGGGTGCACGTCCTCGACGACCGGCTCACCCCGGTTCCCACCGGCGTCACCGGTGAGATGTACGTGGCGGGCGCGGGCCTGGCCGACGGCTACCTCGGCCGGCACGCCCTGACCGCCGAGCGCTTCGTCGCCGACCCCTACGGCCCGCCCGGCACCCGCATGTACCGCACCGGCGACCTGGCACGCCGTACCGCGGACGGTGACCTGGAGTACCTCGGCCGCGCCGACCACCAGGTCAAGATCCGCGGCTTCCGCATCGAACTCGGCGAGATCGAGGCCTGCCTCGCCGCGCACCCGCAGGCCGGCCAGGTCGCCGTCGTCGTCCGCGAGGACCGGCCCGGCGACCGCAAGCTCGTCGGGTACGTCGTCCCGCAGGCGGAGGGCGGGGCCCCGGAGGCGGAGGACCTGCGCAAGCACCTGCGTACGCAGCTCCCCGAGTACATGGTGCCGTCGGCGTTCGTCACGCTCGACGCCCTGCCGCTGACCGCCAACGGCAAGCTCGACCGCAAGGCGCTGCCCGCCCCCGACTTCGCCGCGGCGGCGGGAGGCCGCGCGGCGCGGACCGAGCGCGAGGAACTGCTCTGCGGCCTGTTCGCGGAAGTCCTCGGGCTGCCCGCCGTCGGCATCGACGACGGCTTCTTCGACCTGGGCGGCGACTCCATCGTCTCCATCCAGCTCGTCGCCCGCGCCCGCAGGGCCGGACTGCTCCTGACCCCGCGCGACATCTTCGAGCACAAGACGGTCGAGGCGCTGGCCGGCGTCGCCGCCGTCGTCGACCGCGCGGCCGAGGACGGCCCGGACGCCGGCATCGGGACCGTGGGGGCGACGCCGATCGTCCGCTGGCTGGAGGAACGCGGCGGGCCCGTCGACCGCTTCAACCAGTCGATGCTGCTCCAGATCCCGGCGGGCGCGTCGGCCGGGCACCTGACGGCCGCGCTGCAGACGCTGCTGGACCACCACGACATGCTGCGGGCGCGGCTGACGCGCGGCGCCGACGGCTGGTCGCTGGAGGTCCCGGAGCGGGGCGCGGCCGACGCGGCCGGCCTGCTGCACCGGGTGCCGCTGCCGTCGGGCCCGGTCCGGGCCGAGACGCTCGCGGCCGCGCTCGACGAGCACGCCACCGCGGCCTGGGACCGGCTCTCGCCCGAGGACGGCGTCATGGTCCAGGCGGTCTGGTTCGACGCCGGCCCGGACCACCCGGGGCGGCTGCTGCTGATCGCCCACCACCTCGTGGTCGACGGCGTCTCCTGGCGGGTCCTCACCCCCGATCTGGCCGCGGCGTACCAAGCCCTGGCCGGTGGCGGGAAGCCGGTGCTCGAACCGGTGCCCACGTCCTTCCGCACCTGGGCCCGCCTGCTGGACGAGGAGGCCCTGAAGCCCGCGCGCGTCGGCGACCTGAAGCGCTGGACGACGATGCTGGCCGGCGGTGAACCGCTGCTCGGCGAGCGTCCGCTCGACCCGGCGCGCGACACCCGGGCGACCGCGCGCACCCTCACCCTGTCCCTCGCCCGCGAGCACACCGAACCGCTGCTGACCTCCGTCGTCTCCGCGTTCCACGCCGGGGTGAACGACGTGCTGCTGACCGGGTTCGCGCTGGCCGTGGCCGAGTGGCAGGAGAGCCGGGGCCGCGGCACCCGGGGCGTGCTGGTGGACCTCGAGGGCCACGGCAGGACCGGGCCGGGCGGCGACGCCGCCTGCGACCTGTCGCGCACGGTCGGCTGGTTCACCGGGATCCACCCGGTGCGGCTGGAGACCGGCCACCAGGACTGGGAGCGGCTGACCGCCACCGGTTCGGGCGCGGGCAGGGTGCTCAAGCAGGTCAAGGAGCAGTTGCGGGCGGTGCCCGACAACGGGCTCGGCTACGGGCTGCTGCGCTACCTCAACCCGAACACCCGGACCGTCCTGGCCGAACTCGCCCCGCCGCAGATCGGGTTCAACTACCTGGGCCGGCTCGGCGGGGGCGGCGAAGCGGCCGGGGCCGTGGACTGGGGCCCGGCCCCCGAAGCGGGCGGCCTCGGCGGCGGCTCCGACGACGCCATGCCGCTCGCGCACCCGCTGGAGGTCAACGCCTTCACCCAGGACGGCCCCGGGGGCCCGCAGCTCGTGGCCACCTGGACCTGGGCCGGGGAACTCCTCCGCGAGGAGGACGTGACCGGGCTGGCCGAGGGCTGGTTCCGCATGCTCCGCGTGCTCGCCGAGCACGCGGCCGCCCCGAGGCCGGCGGCTGGACGCCTTCCGACCTGCCCCTGGTGTCACTGAGCCAGCACGACATCGACGGCCTCGGTGACGACCTCGACGACCTCGACGAGTTCGACGACGACTTCGAGGACGACTTCGACGGTTCCGACGCGTCCGACGGTCCCCGGGACCCGGGGACGCGGCGGAACCCGCACGACAACGGACACGACGGCGCCGATGCCGGCACCGACTGGAGGAACCGATGACCAAGCCGGCGATCGAGGACGTACTCCCTCTGTCCCCGTTGCAGGAGGGACTGCTGTTCCACGCGCTGCTCGACGAGCAGGAGATGGACGTCTACACGGTGCAGCTGGTGCTGGAGCTGACCGGCGTCGTGGACACCGGGCGGATGACGGCCGCCGTCGCCGCGCTCGTCGCCCGGCACACCAGCCTGCGCGCCGGCTTCCGGCACGAGGGCCTGGAGCGCCCGGTGCAGGTGATCCGCAGCCGGGTCCGGCCGCCCTACCGGGAGGTCGACCTCGGCGGGCTGCCCCCGGACGAGCGGCCCGCCGCGCTGGAACGGGCCCTGGCCGAGGACCGCGCGCGCCGCTTCGACCTGAACCGGCCGCCGCTGGTGCGCTTCACCCTGGTGCGCCTCGGCGAGCGCGAGCACCGGCTCGTGGTGAGCAACCACCACATCCTGCTGGACGGCTGGTCCACACCGCTGCTGGTCGGCGAGCTGTTCACGCTGTACCGGCAGCACGGCGACCCGTCCGGGATGCCGCACGTCACGCCCTACCGCGACTACCTGGCGTGGGTGGCCAAGCAGGACCGGACGCAGAGCGAGCAGGCCTGGCGCGAGGTGCTCGGGGACGTCTGCGAGCCCACCCTGCTGGCCCCCGCGGACCCGTCCCGCCGGCCGGTCCGGCCGCGCCACCACACGCTGGACCTGTCCGAGGAGTTCACCTCGGCGCTGGCGGCGCGGACCCGCGGGAGCGGCCTGACGCTGAACACCGTCCTCCAGGGCGTGTGGGGGCTGCTGCTGGGCCGCCTCACCGGCCGGGACGACGTCGTCTTCGGCGGTACGGTCTCCGGGCGGCCGCCGGAGCTGCCCGGCGTGGAGCACATGATCGGGCTGTTCATCAACACCCTGCCGGTCCGGGTCACCCTCGACCCCGCCGAATCGCTGGCCGGGCTCCTGGCCCGGCTGCAGAAGCAGCAGTCCGGCCTGATGAGCCACCAGCAGCTGAGCCTCACCGAGGTGCAGTCCCTCGGCGGCTGGCAGGAGGGCGTCGGTGAGCTGTTCGACACGCTCACCGTGACGGAGAACTACCCCGTCGACCCGTCCGCGCTGGCGGCCGAGGACCCGGGCGACCCCGACGAGCTGCGGGTCACCGGGCTGGTGGGCGAGGACGCCAACCACTACCCGATGAGTCTCGCGGCCGTCCCCGGCCCCCGGCTCCACCTGCGGCTGAGCTACCGGCCCGACCTGTTCTCCGACGAGACCGTGCGGCTGATGGGCGGCCGTCTGGAGGCACTGCTGCGCGCCGTGGTCGAGGACCCGGAGCAGGCCGTCGGCCGGCTGGACGTCGTCTCCCCCGAGGAGCACCGGCGGCTCGTCGAGGAGTGGAGCAGCGGCGGCGACGGGCCGCGGGCCCGGACCTTCCCCGAACTGTTCGAGGAGCGGGTCCGCGCCACCCCGGACGCCGACGCCGTCGTCGCACCGGGGGTCCTGCTCCGTTACGCCGAGCTGAACGAGCGGGCCAACCGGCTCGCCCGGCTGCTGGCCGCGCGCGGGGCCGGGCCGGAGAAGATCGTCGCCCTGCTGCTGCCCCGGTCGGTGGACATCGTGGTGGCGCAGCTCGCGGTGCTCAAGTCCGGGGCCGCCTACCTGCCGGTGGACCCGTCCTACCCGGCCGAGCGCATCGCGTTCATGCTCGACGACGCGGCGCCGGTGCTCGCCGTCACCGCCTCCGGCGTCACCCTGCCGCAGGGCACGCCGCCGGCCGGGCTCCCGGTCCTGCGGCTGGACGACCCGGCCGTCACCGGGGAACTCGCCGCGCTGCCGGCCCACGACCTGGCCGACTCCGACCGCACCGCCGCGCTGCTGCCCGCTCATCCCGCGTACGTCATCCACACCTCCGGCTCCACCGGCCGGCCCAAGGGCGTGCTGGTGCAGCACACCGGGCTGGCGGCCTTCTCCGCCGCGGTGGCCGAGGGGTTCGCCGTGGACGGCACGTCCCGGGTGCTCCAGTTCGCCTCGCCGAGCTTCGACGCCTCGGTGCTGGAGCTGTGCTCCGCGCTGCCGGCCGGGGCCGCGCTCGTCGTGCCCCCGCCCGGACCGCTCGGTGACGAGGCCCTCGCCGACGTGCTGCGGGAGCAGCGGGTGACCCATGCCCTGGTGCCGCCGGCGGCGCTGGCCACCGTGCCCGTGGCGGGACTGCCCGACTTCCGCTCCCTGGTCGTCGGCGGCGACGCCACCGGCGCCGAACTCGTGGACCGCTGGGCGCCGGGCCGCCGCATGGTCAACGCCTACGGGCCGACCGAGGCCACCGTCGCGGCCACCCTCAGCGAGCCCCTGACCGCGGGGGACGGCACTCCGCCCATCGGCCGGCCCGTCCGCGGCACCAGGGTGTACGTGCTGGGCGAGACGCTGCGCCCCGTGCCCGTCGGCGTACCGGGCGAGCTGTACGTGGCCGGGGACGGCCTGGCCCGCGGCTACCTGGGGCGCGCGGCGCTGACGGCCGAACGCTTCACGGCCTGCCCGTACGGCGGACCCGGCGAGCGGATGTACCGCACCGGGGACCTGGTGCGGTGGACCGACGGCGGCACCCTGGAGTACCTCGGCCGCGCCGACGACCAGGTGAAGATCCGCGGCTTCCGCGTCGAACTCGGCGAGATCGAGTCGGCCCTCGCCGCGCTGCCCGGTGTCGGCCGTGCGGTGGCCGTGGTGCGGGAGGACGCCGGGGCGACCGGATGATCGTGGCCTACGTCGTCGCGGCGGACCCCGCCGGGCCGGCCGGCCTCCCGGAACCCGAGGCGCTGCGGGCCGCTCTGGCCGGCACGCTGCCCGCGTACATGGTGCCCGCCGCGTTCGTGCGGCTGGACGAGGTCCCGCTGATGCCGAACGGAAAGCTGGACCGCAGGGCGCTGCCGGATCCCGAGTTCACCGCGGCGCCGGGCAGCGGGCGCCCCGCACCCCCGAGGAGGAGGTGCTCTGCGGTCTGTTCGCCGAGGTGCTCTCGCTGCCCAGGGTCGGCGTCGACGACAACTTCTTCGACCTCGGCGGGCATTCGCTGCTCGCGACCCGGGTGATCAGCCGGGCGCGGGCCGCGTTCGGCGTGCGGCTCTCGGTGCGCAGCCTGCTGGAGAACCCGACCGTGGCCGCGCTGGCCGCCGAGCTGACGGCCGGCTCCGACCACGACCCGTTCGACGTGCTGCTGCCCCTGCGGCCCGGCGGCTCGAAGCCGGGCGTGTTCTGCCTGCACCCCGGGGCCGGTATCGGGTGGGGCTACTCGGGCCTGCTGCGGCACGTCCCGGCCGACCACCCGATCTACGCGCTCCAGGCGCGGGGGCTCGCCCGCGACGAGGAACTGCCCTCCTCCATCCAGGAGATGGCCGACGACTACCTCGCCCGGATCCGCGAGGTCCAGCCGTCCGGCCCCTACCACCTGGTGGGCTGGTCCCTCGGCGGCATCCTCGCGCACATGATCGCCACCCGGCTCCAGGACGCGGGCGAGCAGGTCGGGGTGCTGGCCGTGCTGGACACCGACCCGGACATCCCCTCCGAGGGGCACGCGGACCTCGCGTACGACGAACAGGACGTACTGGCCACGCTGCTGGACCTCAGCGGCCGGGCCGGGGACCGCGACCCGGCCGAACCACTGGAGTACGAGCGGGTCATGGAGGTCCTGCGGGCCGGGGACAGCGCGCTCGCCGGACTGGAAAAGCGTCATATCGGCGCGCTCGCCCGTGTTGGCACCAACATGTCGAGGAGCATCATCCACCCGTACGACCCTGCTCTACTGGGCGTCGTCCGTGGCGATGTCATGCTGACCGTCGCCGGCCGGGACCACGCCTCCCCGCAGGCGATGGCCGCGGCGTGGCGGCCCTTCGTGGAGGGGCGGGTCGACATCCAGGTCGTCGACTGCGGGCACAACGAGCTGACCCGGCCCGGGCCCATCGGCGAGATCGGCCGGGCGCTCGCCGCGCAGTTGCGCGAGCTCCGGTGAACCGCCGGAGCACCACCGTACCGACGACCCGCCACCGCGCACCCACTTGGAGCAAGCCCCTATGACCAGCGCCACCACGGCACTGGGCGGAGCCGACGTCGAGGACCGTGAGCTCGACGGCTTCGACCTGACCGACCCCCGGACCTACCAGACGACCGACGTCCACGCCATGTGGCGCCGGTTCCGCGCCGAGCGCCCGGTGCACCGCCATCCGGCGACCGCGGCGGGGCCCGAATTCTGGGTCCTGTCCAAGTACGACGACATCATGAAGGTGTACAAGGACGACGACAACTTCACCTCCGAGCGGGGGAACCTGCTGGTCACGCTGTTGCACGGCAGTGACTCCGCGGCGGGCAAGATGCTCGCGGTCACCGACGGCCCCCGGCACGCGGCGATCCGCAAGCTGATGCTCAAGTCGTTCTCGCCGCGCGCCCTGCGGCACATCTCGGAGCAGGTCGTGCAGCGCACCCGCACGCTCCTCAGGGCCGCGGTGGAGCGGGGCGAGGCGGACTTCGCGCGGGACGTCGCCGAGCACATCCCGATCGCCACCATCTGCGACCTGCTGGGCGTCCCCGAGGCCGACCGCGCCTTCCTGCTCGGTCTCAACAAGCAGGCGCTCAGCTCCAGTACGGCCGACACCAGTGCCGAGGACTCCTGGCTCGCCCGCAACGAGATCCTCCTGTACTTCGGCGACCTCGCCGAGGAGCGCAGGCGGAACCCGGTCGACGACGTCATCAGCGTGCTGGCCACCGGCCGGATCGACGGGAAGCCGCTCGACGAGGACGAGATCGTCCTGAACTGCTACAGCCTGATCATCGGCGGCGACGAGACCAGCCGGCTGTCGATGATCGGCGGGGTGCAGGCGCTGATGCGCCACCCGGAGCAGTGGAACGCGCTGCGGCAGGGCGAGGTGACGGTGGAGAGCGCCGTGGAGGAGGTGCTGCGCTGGACGACCCCGGGCATGCACTTCGGCCGCCGGGCGCTGCGGGACGTCGAGATCGCGGGACAGCGGATCGCCGCCGGCGACATCGTCACCCTGTGGAACACCTCCGCCAACCGGGACGAGGACGTCTTCGACGCCCCCGGGACGTTCGACCTGGCCCGCACCCCCAACAAGCACGTGTCGTTCGGGTACGGACCGCACTTCTGCCTCGGTGCGTTCCTCGGCCGTGTCGAGATCAACGCCATGCTCGACGGACTGCGGACCGTGGCCGCCCGCGTCGAGCCCGACGGCCCGGTGGAGCCGGTCTTCTCCAACTTCCTCAGCGGCCTGGAGAGCATGCCGGTCCGCTTCGAGGCGGACCGCGAAGGGCTCGCCCGGTGGACCTGAGGGCCGCCCGCCGCGCCCGCGGTTCCCGATGAGAAGGAGGAGGAAGACGATGTCGAAGGCACGAGGGGACGGCACGCCGGCGTCCGTGGTCCCGGTCTCCCGCTGGGAGCGGGCCGTCGGGTACTGCGCGCTGACCGCCGGGCTCGCCTACGCCCTGCCGCACCTGTGGTGGGGGCTGGGGATCATGTTCGCCTACCCCGACACCCCCGAGTCGGTGCCGGACGTGGCCTGGCAGCGCATGATCGCCTTCTGGGGCATGGGAGCGGTCGCCGCCCTCGCCGCCCTCGCGACCACCGCCCTCTTCCGGCCCTGGGGGGACTTCTTCCCCGGTGGCTGCGCGTCGGGGCGGCCGTGACCGCCGGCACCGGGCTCGCCCTGTGGGGACTCGGCTACGGCTACCTGCGGTTCTTCGTCGCCGCGGGCAGGGTCGAGCCGAGCGCGGAAGTGGCCGCCTCCTTCGGCCCCTGGAACTTCTACTGGTATCCCGTCTTCTTCGTCTGGGGCGCGTCGCTGGCGCTCGCCGGCCTCCAGCTGCGCCGCCGCCCCCGCCCGGCCGCCCCCGGCAGCGATGTCCCGCGGCCGGGCGGACGGACCCGGCGGGCCCCGTCAACCATCGAGGTGAACTCGTCGTGACCAACGCCATCGAGGCCGAGGGCCTCCGCAAGAGTTACAAGGGGCACGAGGCGCTGAGCGGGGTGTCCCTCTCCGTGCCCGAGGGAACGGTCCTCGGACTGCTCGGCCCCAACGGTGCGGGCAAGACCACCACCGTCCGCATCCTGGCCACCCTGCTCCGGCCCGAGGAGGGCCGGGCGACGGTCGCCGGGTTCGACGCCCTCGCCCAGCCCAAGGAGGTGCGCCGCCGGATCGGCCTCACCGGCCAGTACGCGGCACTCGACGAACGGCTCACCGGCCGCGAGAACCTGCGGCTCATCGGCACCCTGCTGCACCTGGGCAAGGGCCCGTCGCGCCGGAAGGCGGACGAGCTGCTGGAGCGGTTCGAACTCTCCGACGCCGCCGACCGGGTGGTACGGACGTACTCCGGCGGCATGCGCAGGCGGCTGGACCTGGCGGCCAGCCTGATGGTCGACCCGCCGGTCCTCTTCCTCGACGAGCCGACCACCGGGCTCGACCCCAGCAGCCGGATCGTCCTGTGGGGGATGATCCGGGAGCAGGTGGCCAAGGGCGTCACCGTCCTGCTGACCACCCAGTACCTGGAAGAGGCCGACCAGCTCGCCGACCGCATCGTGGTCATCGACTCCGGCAAGGTGATCGCCGACGGCACCGCCGACCAGCTCAAGCAGAAGGTCGGCGCCGAGCGCCTCGAGGTCGCCGCGCTCGCGGTCGAGGACACCCCCCGGGTGGTGGCCGCGCTCGGCGCCCGGCTCGCGGCCACCCCGTCGGTCTCCGAGGACGGCCGCACCGTGTCGGTACCGCTGCCCGACGGGATGGGCGGTGTCACCGCCGCGGCCGCGGCGGTGGAGGAACTCGGCATCGGCGTAGCGGAGTTCGCCATCCGGCGTCCTTCGCTCGACGATGTCTTCATGACGCTGACCGGCCAGACGGCCAGGGAGAAGGATTCGGCGTGACCGAGACACTGAGTGACGTACGGGCCCTGGTGGGCCGTCACTTCCGGCACATCTACCGCATACCCGAGCAGCTGATCAGCGTCACGATCATGCCGATCGCCTTCGTGCTGATCTTCGGCATGCTCTTCGGCAGCGCCATGAAGGTGGAGGGCGGCAGCTACCAGGAATACATCATGGCGGGCATCTTCATCCAGGTGATGATGGCCAACATCTCCCAGACGGCCCTGGGCGTCGTCGGGGACCTGGGCAACGGCCTGGTGGACCGCTTCCGTTCACTGCCGATCTCGCGGTCCGCGGTACTGATCGGCCGTACCACCGCGGACATGGCGCTCGCCGCCTGGTCCTGCGTCCTGATGGCCGGGGTCGGCTACCTCATCGGCTGGCGCATCCACAACGGACTGCCCAAGGCCCTCGCGGCGTTCGGGCTGCTGCTCCTGCTCGGCTTCGCCATGTCGTGGCTCGGCGCGCTGCTCGGCCTGGCGCTGCGCAGCACCGAATCGGTCAACGCCCTGGCGTTCATGGCGATGATGCCGCTGGTGTTCCTGTCCAACGCGTTCGTCCCGCCGGACGGGCTGCCGACCTGGCTGAAGGTCGTCGCCGAGTGGAACCCGGTCAGCATGGTGGTCACCGCCTGCCGGCAGCTCTTCGGCAACCCCACCGTGGGCCTCGGCACGGGGCTGCCGGCCGAGCACCCCATCGCGATGTCGCTGCTCCTGATCGGTGGCATCCTCGCCGTGGTCATCCCGATGTCGGGCCGCGCCTACAGCACGGCGACCGCCCGCTGAGGACGACCACCTCCCCGCCCCGAAGAACCCGTGCGCGCGCCGGACGGTCCCGTCGGACCGAGGCGCGAGTGGTTCCCGCAGAGTGCCCGACCGGGTTTCCCCGGCCGGGCACTCTGCGTGGGTGGCCGCTCTGCGCGGGCGGCCGCTCTGCGCGGGCGGGCGTTCTGCGCGGGCGGGCGTTCTGCGCGGGCGGGCGTTCTGCGCGGGCGGGCGTTCTGTGTGGGCGGGCGTTCTGTGCGAGGCAGTTGCTCTGTGCGGCGGGGTCTCTGTGCGGGCGGGCACTCTGTGTGGGGCGGGCACTCTGTGTGGGCGGTCACTCCGCACGAGTGGCTGCTCTGTCCAGGCAACCGCTCCGCGCGGGCGGGCACTCCGCGCGGGGCAGCCGCTCTGTGCGGGTGACCGTTCGACTTCGGCGGCGGCGACACCGAGGGTGCAACGAAGGGCCGGCTCCTGCCGCTCCCTGCCCGGGGTGCGGAGTGCTCGGCGGACGGCGTTGCGAACCATGTGCGGCTCCGGGGTCCGGGCCGGTCTCCGTTGCCCGTTCGGCATCGCCGGTACGACGTCCCGCCGTACCGGATCCGAGCCGATGCCGGGGCCGGAGCCCGGCCACCCGGTCGCCCCCCGTCAGCGGCGGCCGCGGGAGAGCGAGAACAGCACGCGCAGCGTCAGCACCGAGGCGACGAGCAGCAGGTTGCACCCGAGCGCCTCGAACAGTCCGACCGACGAGGTGATCTCCGGACCGCCCGGCGTCTGCAGCAGCATCACCCCGACCACCCCGGCCGCACCGCCGCTGAAGGCCAGCAGGACGTCGTGGACGATGCCCCGGACGAAGTCGCGGTCACGTTCGTCGGCCAGCACCCGGACGTTCACGCTCAGCCGTCCCTGCTCCAGGGCCTCCGTGATGCGGTCCACCCTGCGCGGCAGCCGGCGCAGCACCGGCAGCAGCGTGAGCATCTCCTCCGCGGCCGCCCGTCCGAGGCCCCCGGGGTCAGCTTCCGCCGGACCTGGGAGGCCGCGAACCGGCGGGCCTCGGCGATGATGTCGTAGTCGGGGACCAGCAGGCCGAGGGAGACCTCCAGCGTCGACAGGGAACGGAACACCGCGGCGATCTCGCCGGGCACGACGAGCCCGTACCTGGTCACCAGCGCGAACAGCGCCGCGAACATGTCGCGGTCCGGCCGGGTCCCCGGAACCAGGTGCCGGGCCATGAACCGCCCCAGGTCACGGGCCAGCCGGTTCTCGTCGGCCGGTTCCGGCCGGTGCTCCACCAGTTCCAGCAGCGCGTCGCACAGGGCCTGCGGGTCGTTGCGGTGGATCGCGACCAGCAGGTCGCGCAGCGCCGACCGCAGCACCCGGTCGATGCGGCCGACGCAGCCGAAGTCCAGCAGGCCCGGTCGTCCGTCGTCCAGCAGCATGATGTTGCCCGGGTGCGGATCGGCGTGGAAGACGCCGTCGGTCATGATCTGCGCGAGGACGCAGTCCAGCAGCGCCCCGGCGAGCGCCGTCCGGTCGACCCCGCGGGCGTCGGCGGACTCGGCGGCCCTGTCGAGCGTCACCCCGTCCAGCCACTCCACCACCAGCACGCGGGCGGTGGTCGGACCGTCGTGGACGGCGGGGATGCCCACGGCCGGGCGCGGGGCCGGATCCTCCGACGGATGCAGGCCGGCCTCGGCCTGCCGCGCGGCGGCGACCTCCCGGGTGTTGCGGGCCTCGGTGCGGAAGTCGAGTTCCTCCCGGAGGGAGGCGGCGAAGCCCCGGACCAGCCCGGTGACTCCGACGGAGCGGCCCCACGCGGTGCGTTCGCCGGCCCTGCGGGCGATCCGCAGGAGGATGTCCAGATCGCGTTCCACCACCTGGCGGGCCCGGGGGCGCTGCACCTTGACGGCGACCGCCCGGCCGTCCCGCAGCCGTGCCCGGTGCACCTGGGCGACGGAGCCGGCCGCCAGCGGCACGGTGTCGAACTCGGCGAACACCTCACCCGGCGGGGCTCCGAGGTCCTCGGTGAGCACCTGTTCGACGGCGTCCCAGGGCTCGGCGGCCGCGGCGCACTGGAGCAGGCTCAGTTCGTCGATGAACTCGGCGGGCAGCAGGTCGTAGCGGGTGGAGAGCACCTGGCCGAGTTTGACGAAGGTGGTGCCCGCCTCCTCGAAGGCCGTCCGCAGGGCGCGGGCGTGCTCCGTGCGGGTGGCGCTCGTCGCCGGGCCGCTCAGGCCGGACAGCCGCGGGAGGCGGCCCAGCCCGTGCCGGAGGGCGATCCTGCTGAGCTCCGTGAAGCGCTGGGTGCGCGCCACCCGGCGCCGCACGGAGCGGGGCCAGCGGACGATGCCGCCGACCGACCCGCTGGGCACCACCGCCTCGGACAGGGCCAGGAAGATCATGGCGGCCAGCAGGGCGGAACCCACCTGGACGGTCACCAGCACGGTGCCCGCCGCGGTGGGCCCCATCGCGGAACTCACCAGTCCGGTGGTGAGCAGCCCGGTGCACCCGGTGAGCAGGAAGCGCAGTGCGCCGATCCGCAGACCGAGCAGCCTGCGCGCCCCGAGACCGAGTACCGCCAGGCCGAGGGCGATGGTGCCCACGGCGGTCAGGGCGATGACGAACGCGGTCACCGCGAGGTGGTCACGTCGTGGCCGGCTCGGGTGCCGGCGCCGTCGCCGCGTCGTCGTCCTCCGCGCTCCCGCGACCGCCGTCGCCCGGCCACCAGGCGCGTTCGCCGAGCAGCGAGGTGACCGCCGGCACCAGGACGAGCGCCATCACGAAGGCGGTGATCAGGATGCCGAACGACACCGCGAAGCCCAGCTGCTGGAGCATGCTGTTGGCGGCCAGCATCAGGACGCCGAAGGTGCCGGCCAGGATGGCGGCGGCGGCCCCGATGGTGGGCGCCGAGTGGGTCACGGCGAGCCGGACGGCCTCCTGCCGGGTCCTGCCCCGGGCGATCTCCTCGCGGAGGCGGGCCACCATGAGGATGTTGTAGTCGGTGCCGATCGCCACCACGAAGAGGTAGACGAACACGGGCAGCGCGAACATCAGCCCGTTCTCGCCCTTGATCTGCTGGAAGACCAGGACGGCCGAGCCGAGGGTGGCGCCGAAGCCGAGGCCCACGGCCACGATCAGGTACCAGGGCGCGACGGCGCTGCGCAGCAGGAGTCCGAGGATCACCATGATGGCGATGCCTGCGATCGGGAAGACCAGCGAGTAGTCGTGTTCGACGGCGGTGCGGATGTCCGCGAGGACCGCGCTGGTGCCGCCGACGAGCGCCTCGCTGCCCTCGGGCGCCGCCCGGTGCGCGGTGTCGCGCAGGTCCGTGGAGACCAGGTCGATGGCCGCCTCCTCGGCGGGGCGGTAGTCCAGGACGACGCTGAACTGTGCCGTGTCCCCGGCGGTGCCGAGCACGGCCGGCGAGACGTCGCCGACGCCCTCGACCCGGAGAGCTTCCCGCGGAACGTCTCCAGGGCGGCGGCGTCGAGCCGGGAGCCGTCCTCGGAGGTGACGAGCACCAGGGAGGGGTCGGTCTGCCCGGCGGCGAAGCCCCGCCTGAGGTCCTCGGACGCCCGTACGGACTCCAGGTTCCGCGGCAGCGAGCTCTCGCTGTCGAACTCGGCGTTGAAGCCGAGGGCGCCCACGCTCATGACGGCCAGCAGGCCGCCGGAGACACACGCGAGGAGGCGGGGCCGGCGCGAGACGAGGGTGCCGAGCCGGCCGGCGACGACGCTCCTGGGCTGCTTCTTCCACGCCTTGGAGGGCCAGAACGCCTTGGTGCCCAGCAGCGAGAAGACGGCGGGGACGAGGGTGAGGGAGGCCAGCAGGGTGACGGCCACGGCGATGGCCAGCGACGGGCCCATGGCGCGCAGCATGCCCATGGTGGAGAGGGCCAGGGCGAGGAAGGCGACGACGACCGCGCCGGCCGCGGAGGCGATGGTCTCGCCGACCCGGGCCACCGCACCGATCATGGCCGCCCTGGGCTCCTGCCCCTCCCGCAGCTGCTCGCGGTACCGGAAGAGCAGGAACAGGATGTAGTCGGTGCCGACGCCGAACAGCACCACGATGAGGATGGCGGAGACCGAGTTGTCGGCCTGGAGTCCGCCGAGTTCGGCGGCGGTGGCGATCAGCCCGGTGGCCACGACGAACACCAGGAGGATCAGCAGGACCGGCAGCAGCGCGATGAGCGGGCTGCGGAAGATCACGAGCAGCAGCAGCACGATCAGCACCAGGGTCGCCATCATGATCATCGCGTCGGTGTCGCCGGAGGACTCGAGGTTGTCCAGCCCGCTGGCGGTCGGCCCGGTCACCCCCATGCTCAGTCCGGTCTTCGCCAGCAGCGGCCCGGCGTCCGCCCGGAGCTGCTTCACCGACTCGAAGAGCGCCCGGTCGTAGTGGTTCTCGGTGGTGGCGAAGACGCTCGCCAGCGCCACCTTGCCGTTCGGGGAGACCGCCTCGGGGCTCGCCAGGACCGACTTCACCTTGTCGTAGCCCTCGGCCTGCAGGGCCCCGGCGATCCGGGTCACCTGCGCGAGGTCGGCCGGCGAGAGCCGCCCCCGGTCCTCCCGCTGGAACACCGCGATGGCCGAGGGCTGCTCCGCCGCCGGGAACGCGCGCTGCTGGAGCTCCGTGACGCGTACCGACTCGTAGTGGGACGGCAGGAAGTCCGCCTGGTCGTCGGTGCTCTTCAGCTGCGGCGCGAGCGCGACAGCGGCGACGGTCGCGATGACCCAGGCGACGATCGTCAGCCAGGGCCGGTCGACGGCGAACCGCCCTATCCGTCCGAACATGGTGCTCCTTCGTGCTTTTCGAGCTGGGGGAAACCGGGCCAACGCGTGGGGGTCGCCGGTGGCGGGGCCCGTCGTCACAGGGCAGGCGGGAATGTGACGACAGGCCCCGGGCCGGTCCGGCGGATCGTGCCGGACAGGCCCTGGCCGCAGTCTGGCCGCCGGGTTCCGCCCGCGACGACGGCGAGCCGCCAACGCGGCAAGAACCTGCCAGGGCCGTTGCCCGCGCTCCGGACCCGGTGTGACAGTCCTGGTGTCCGCAGCGCGACCCGGTGCGACAGCCCTGACGTCCGCGGCGCGACCCGGTGCGGACGCCCCCACTCCCCGGTCCGCCGCACGTACCGTCCGGGCCCTGCCGCGGCGTCGGGCGGGCAGCCGGTCGCCGGGAACGGGCCCCCGCGGCGGATCCCCCGCGTCCGGGCGTCCGTGGCGGCCGGGGAGCCCCGCGCCTCACACCCTCAGGAGCCCGGATGAACGTGTCGAGCACCCCGCAGCGCAGTCCCCTCGTGTCCGGACTCGCGGCCGACGACCCGGCGCTGCGGGACCGGCTGGACGAGCGCCTGTGGACCGTCGAGCAGCGCCTGAGGGAGCGCGTCGCCCGCACCCCCGACCCCCGTGTCGCCCCGCTCGTCGGGCATCTCGTCACCACCGGCGGAAAGCGGATGCGGCCCCTCCTGGTCCTGCTGGGCGCGGAGTTCGGGGATCCGGAGAGCGAGGGCGTCGTCGACGCGGCCGTCCTGGCCGAACTCGTCCACGTCTCCTCCCTCTACCACGACGACGTCATCGACGACGCCGGCACCCGGCACGGGGCGGACAGCGCCAACGCCCGCTGGGGGAAACGCCGCGCGGTGTTCGCCGGGGACTGGCTCCTCGCCCAGGCCGCCCAGCTCGCCTGCGAACTCGGGCCGCGGGCGGTGCGGTTGAACGCGCTGACCGCCGGCCGGCTGGTGGGCGGCCAGTCGCTGGAGCTGCTCGGTCCCCGGCCGGGGACCGCGCCCCTGGACCACTACCTCCAGGTGACGTCCGGCAAGTCCGCGTCCCTGATCGCCATGTCGCTGCGGCTCGGCGCCCTGCAGGCGGGCGCGCCCGCAGCGGACGTCGACGTCCTCACCGAGTACGGCGAGCACCTGGGCGTCGCCTTCCAGATGTCCGACGACCTCCTCGACGTCAGTGCGCCCGCCTCCGCGTCGGGCAAGGAACAGGGCATGGACGTGGAGGCCGGGGTGCTCAGCCTCCCCGTACTCCTCGCCCTGGCCGGCGACGACCCGGACGACGCGGAGCTGCGTGCCCTGATCGCCGCCGGACCGGCCGCCGGGACGCGCCCACATCGCCGGGCGCTGGAACTCCTGCGGGACTCCGCCGCACTCGCCACGGCCGCGGCCATGAGGGACGAGCGCCTGGCGCGGGCCCGTGCCGCCCTCGCGGCCCTGCCCCGGACCCCGGCCCGCGGGATCCTCGCCACGCTCTGCGACTTCATGGCCCACCGCAGGGCCTGAAGCACCACGGGAGCACCACGGGAGACCGAACATGCCGGGGCACAGCGACACCGTGCACGACCGCACCACCCGACCCGGGTCCGGACCCGGACCCGGACCCGCCGGAGCGGGCCGCGTCCGGCCGCCCGCCGCGCCGTCCGTCCCGCAGCCGCGCCCGGCGGCCGGACCGCGAGGACGCGGACCGGCGGAGGCCGACGACCGCGGCCCGTTCGTGTTCCGCGTGCTCGGGCCGGTCGAGGCCGAATCCGGCGGACGGACGGTCCGCCTCGGCGGGGCGAAGCAGCGCACGGTCCTCGCGGCGATGCTGCTCGCCGGGGGCCGGCCGCTCTCCGACGACCGGCTCAAGACCCTGCTGTGGGGGTGCGAACCGCCCGCCACGGCGACGGCCCAGCTCTACACCTACATCTCCCAGCTCAGGAAGTGCCTGGGCGGCGGCGTCCGCCTGGAGCGGTACGCCCGCGCCTACCGGCTGGACACACGGGGCGCCTTCTTCGACTGGACGGCTTTCGAGAGCCTGGTGGACCGCGGCCGCGCGGACCTGGCGGCGGGCCGCCACCTCGCGGCCGCCGACCACCTCGGGCAGGCGCTCGCGCTGCGGCGCGGGCCGGTTCTCTCCCATGTCACCGTCCACCTCGGAGAACGCCAACGGCCCCTGCTGGAGGAGGCCGTCCTGTCCGCGCGGGAAGACCGGATCGAAGCCGAACTGGCCCTGGGCCGCCACGGGACGGTGGTCCCGCAGCTGATGCGGCTCGTGGTGGAGAACCCCCTGCGCGAGCGGCTGCTCGGCCAGCTCATGACCGCTCTGCACCGCTGCGGCCGGCAGGCGGAGGCCCTCGCGGTGTACGAGCGCGGCCGGCGGATGCTCCGCGACGAGCTGGGGGTGGACCCGGGCCGGGCCCTGCACGACGTCCGGCAGGCGGTGCTGACGGGCACCCTCCCGGGGCTCGCCGCGCGCCGGGGGCCGGGGGCCGCCGGCCCGGCGCCCGTCCTGCCGGACGGCGGGTCCCGCCGCGCGGTGGTACGGGTGCGCGACCGCGGCGTCTGGAGCGGTGTCGTGCCCGCGATGCTGCCCGCCGACGTCGCGGACTTCTCCGGCCGCCGCCGGGAGCTGGACGTCGTCGCGGCCGCCCTGCGCCGGGCGGGATCCTCCCCCGCCGTGGTGACGGGCGCCGCGGGTACCGGCACGTCGGCCCTGGCCGTGCACGCCGCGCACCGGGCGCGGCGGAGCTTCCCGGACGGGCAGCTCTACGCCGACCTGTCCGGGCAGTCCGAACGCCCCCGCTCCCCCGCCGAGGTGCTCGGCTGGTTCCTCCGGGCCATGGGCGTCGCGGAACACCGGCTCCCGGCCTCCGCGGAGGAGCGCGGCCAGCTCTACCGCAGTCTGCTCGCCGACCGCCGGATGCTGGTGCTCCTGGACGACGCCGCCGACGACCGCCAGGTCCGCCCGCTGCTGCCCGGCGCGGGCGGCTGCCGCACGCTGATCACCGGCCGGGGCCCCTTCACCACGCTGCCGGGCGCGCGTCCGGTCACCCTCGGTCCGATGAGCGCCGAGGAGGGCCGCCGGATGCTGAGCGCGATCGTGGGAGAGGGACGGACCGGGGACGAGCCCGACGCGGCCGCCCGCATCGTCGAACTGTGCGACCGGCTGCCGCTCGCCCTGCGGATCGTGGGGGCCCGGCTGGCCGCGCACCCGCGCCGACGGCTCGCGGCGGCGGCGGCCCGGCTCGAACCGGAGGAACGCAGGCTCGACGAACTGCGGGCGGGCGACCTCGACGTCCGGGCGGCGCTGTCCCGCGGTCACCGGCGGGTGCCCGCACCGGCGCGGGCGGCCCTGGGGGCCCTGGCGTCCGGCTGCCCCGACGTCTTCGGCGCGCAGGAGGCGGCGCACGTCCTCGGTCGCCCGCGGGAGGAGGCCGAGGACGCTCTGGAGAGCCTGGCCGCTGCCCGCCTGCTGGAGGTGTCCGGTCCGGTCCCGGCGCGCTACCGCCTCATGCCGCTGGTACGCCTCTTCGCCCGCGAGCACAACCGCGGGGAACCGGCCTCCCCCCGGTAGGCCGGCGGCCGGTCAGCCACACCCTCCCGCGTGCCCCTCGTCGAGGCCGAACCACCTGCTGCGCCCCCCGTCGCCGGTGTGCGGCAGCAGCGAACCGCTCAGGGAGTCGATGTAGGTGGCCACCAGATCGCCCCATCGGCTGTCGGAGCCGGCGTCCGCGCGGCCGGGCAGCCCCGGGGAGCCGGCGAAGATCTCGGTCACGCCGAAGCCGCCCTGCTGCACGAGGTCCCAGATCGTGTCCCGCGCGGTCGTCTCGTCGGACACGCTCTGGCCGTTGAGGACCGTCAGCAGGTTCGTCTCCTCCTGTTCCAGCCAGGCCCTGATCTCCTCCTCCAGCCCGGCCAGCAACTCGTCGCTGTCGCGGCCGTCCTCCTCATGGGGCGTCATCTCGCCCATCACCGCCTCCCTCGTCACCACGGTTCCGATCGGTCGGTACTCAGTACGGGGACAGCATCCGGGAAGGATCTATAAATCCCCTATGGCGAACGGCCGTCCGACTCCGGGGAAGGCCGCGGCGGTGACCCCCGCCCGGGAGGGCGCCCGCGCGACGGAGCACGCGGTGCGGACGGCCCGACCGCCCGCCCGTTTTCCGTGAATGCCTTCCGAGGGCCGATCGGGGCCTTTCCCGAACATCCGCCGCCGTACGGGAACCCGTCACGGACCTGAATCGATGCACCCGGCATTCATCCTTCCGTTCCCGGCCCTCCTTTCATTGCGCCGAAGGTGACCGACGGTCCACGATGGAGCTCCCCGTTGTCCTGCCAACAGGACAACGGAGCGGTTTAGCCGACCATTCGCCGCGTCATTGCCGCGCCCGCGGCCCGGATGCCGCAATGTCAGCGTTCTCGTCGTTCTCGTCGTTCTCGTCGTTCTCGTCGTACCACGAAAGGTGAGTGCCGCATGTTCGTCCCCAGCCACTACCGGGAACCCGACGTCTCGTGGATGGTCGATCTGATGGGCGCCAACCCGCTGGCCCTGATGGCCAGCAACGGCGCTCCCGCCGACGGACCGTTCGCCACCCACCTGCCGGTCATCACCGACCCCGGGTGGGACGGGCCGACCGCCGCGGACCTGGCCGGCAGGTCCCTGCTGGGTCACATGAACCGGGCCAATCCGCACTGGGAGGCGCTGGAGAACGGGACGGTGGTCCTGCTGACGTTCACCGGCCCGCACGCCTACGTCTCGCCCACCGTCTACGACGTCACACCGGCCGCCCCGACGTGGAACTTCACCTCGGTGCACGTGCACGGAGTCGTGGAGAGGATCGAGTCGGCGGAGGAGACGCTGGAGGTCGTACGGGCGACGGTGCGGGTCTTCGAGAAGGAATTCGGCTACAGCTGGGACATGGCCGAGTCCGTCGGCTATTTCCGCAAGATACTGCCCGGCGTGGGCGCTTTCCGTGTCCGGGTGACCAAGGCCGAGTCGATGTTCAAACTCAGCCAGGAACAACAGCCCGAGATCCGCGAACGGGTCGTGCGGTCTTTCGCCTCGCGCGGATGCACCCGGCACGCGCAGACGGCGGATCTCATGAACCGCCTGCCGTGACGGTCCTCCCCTCCTGACGCCGGGTCCGCACCCCTCGGCGTGCGGACCCCGCGCCCCTCGGCGCCCCGGACGGACGCCCGCCCGCCGTCGCGGCGGCCGGTGCCCGTGAACCGGTCACGCGAGGGGCGGTTGCCGGTCGGCCTCCTTCAGCACCTGCTCGGCGGCGGCGTCCAGGGTGGCCATCACCCACTCCCCCAACTCGGTGCCGGCCTGGGCCGCCGCCTTGTGCCACCACTGGAGCCGGTTGTCCGGCACGGCGAGCCGGCGCGTCGTCGCCACGGCGTCCGCCTCCTGCGGGGTGCCCTCGCGCTGGGCCCTGATGGCGTTGCGCAGTTGCTTGGTGCTCCACTTCATCCGCTCGGCGCGGTCGAGCCAGGTCTCCTGCTCGTCGACGCACAACGACGCCAGCTCGGCGTGGTGCTGGAAGCTGAGCACGGACCGCCGCCGGGGTAACGCGAACCGCCGGGAGACCCAGGCGTAGTTGCGCAGCGTCTGGTACTGGAGCCCGGCCGCGCGGATGCCGCGCTCGTAGCGGTCGGCGTAGTGGTCCTTGCCGTAGACGAGCCAGTCCCCGAGCCACCAGGACGACGAGTTGAGCAGACCGGAGAGCTGACGCCCGGCGCGTTCCCACTCCTCGAAGGCCAGTCCCTTGGGGATGTGCAGCCCCACCTTGGTGGTGAGGACCTGTTCGCGCCGCGGCTCCGCCCCATCGGCGGCTCTTCGTGTTCTCGGCGCTTCCTCCGCCGCTCTGTCGAACATGAGTGTTCTGGAATCCTTGCAGTCCTCGACATGATTCGTCATGACGCCTCCATGTCTACGCGCGTACCGACCGAGCGGGCCTGCGGCGGCTCTCCACCGGACACGGAAAGCGTTCACCCCGTTTTCACACGGATGCCAAAAACAATGACCAGCGCCCGCAGACGAGTACTGCCGACCTGAAGGAACAGGGCATTGCGCGGCCCCTTGTCGAGGTCGAGATGGCCAACTGCCGCGCTTCCGAGTAGATCCCGGCCATCGAGGCGAGTTCAAGGATCTTGGGACCATGGAGAACTACTTTGCGGAGTTCGGACGATCCCCCTCCGAAACACCGGCCGGGCCCGCTGTTTGGCGTGATCCGAACCTGGATTCCCCGCGTGAATCCTGCTAGTCGGAGCCGGTCGGAGCCGGGGCACGCCGGCCCGGCACGGCCGCCGGGACGCTCCCGGGGCAGGCGCTTCGCACACCACCCGGCCGCCCGGCCGGGCCCTCGGAACCGGCCCGGCACGCGGTGCCCCGCCCCCTGAGACGGACGGACGCCGGACGGTAGCGCCGCACCGGGGCGCGCCCTACACTCTCCCGCAGCGCTCAGTAACCTCGGGGGAGTTATTGCGGCATGAATGCGACTCAACCGGACACCTCGTCGACCTCACGGGATGCGACGTACTCCGTCGGTTCGGAATTACTTCTGGACCGTTTCAGCAGCACTATTTTCAAGAGCCTGCGCCGGACCGACCAACGCAAGTGCGCACACGCCTATCTGAAAGGCCTGCTCGTCACGTCGGGCAAGAAGTCGCTGCGCCGGCTCGCCACCGCGGTCTCCTGCGACCCGTCCGTCGTGCAGTCGTTGCGCCAGTTCGTCAGCCTCAGCCCGTGGGACTTCGACGAGGTCATGGAGGAGCTCACCCGCTGGGTGGCCGATCGGCGGCCCGAGCCCGTGTGGTCCATCGGCCGGGCCGTGCTGCCCAAGCGCGGCGACCGGTCGGTGGGCGTCCACCGCTACTTCGACCTGGCCTCGGGCCGCACGCGCAACTGCCAGCTGGGGCTGGGCTCCTTCCTGTGCGTGGACACCGCCCAGATTCCCGTCGACTGGTGCCTGCACCTGCCGGCGGGCTGGACCCGGGACCCCGAGCGGCGCAGGGACACGCGCATACCGGACGTCGAGCGGTACCGGCCGCTGTGGGCGCACACGCTCCGCCTCGTCGACCGGCTGTCGGCCCGCACGGACTCCCCGTCCTCCGTCGTTCTCGTCGACATGAGCGACGAATCCGACCTGGGGTGCCTGCTGCACGGACTCGCCAAGCGGCGCCGTGACTTCGTCGTCGCGGTGCCGCCGCACCTGACGGTGCTGCCCCCCGGGGAGGGCTCCCCGACGCCCGTGAGCGCGAGAACCCTGGTCTTCGCCCAGAACCCGGAGACGGCCGTCGTCCCCCTGCCCGGCGGGCGACAGCGCGTCGCGCACTTCCAGACCGCGCTCGTCCGTCTGCCGGGCGGCTTCCACGGCCGCTCCCCCGGTCCCCCCTACCGGCTCTTCACCGAACTGGGGCCGGCTCGCACCCCGGGGCCGCTGTGGCTGACCAGCCTCGCCCACCACACCCTCGCGGAGGTCGGCTCGATCGCCGAGCTGCACACCGGGACGACCGACGCGATCGGCTCCATGGAGCGGAACTTCGGACTGCTGGACTTCGAGGGGCGCTCGTTCCCCGGCTGGTACCACCACATGGCCCTCGTCTCGGCCGCATACGCCTACCGGCGCCTGCACGAGCTCACCGCCGTGCCGTCCCACGACACGGCACAGCGGGTGCCGTAGCGACGGCGGCAGAGGGCTTCCCCCGGTCCGCTGGGGCCGGTTCCGCGGCCGGCCGGGCTCCCGGCGGCGCGCGTCAGCGGCTGTACCGGAGTGCGCGCACCGCGCGCCGGCCCTCCGGGGACGCGGGCCGGCGCGACGGCTCCCCGCCTTCGGCGTCCGCGTCCGGCAGCACGCGGCCGAGCCGCTTCGGCAGCCGCCGCGCGCGGTCGCCCAGGACGGCGAAGAGCGCCGGAACCACAGCCGCGTGGACGACGCGGGCGTCGAAGAGGACCGCCGGGGCCGGGCCGGGGCGGCACGTCCGAGGCACCCGGCGGCGGGCGTCGGCGCGGCCCACCGCCGGGACCGCCGGCAGCGCGCCGGCCCAGGTGGCGGGCCGGCCTCCGCGACGCACCACGGGGACCTGCCGTCGCGCGATTCCTCCTCGGCCGCCATAGCGCCATGATGACATCATGTGGCGACAGTTCCACCGCCAAGTTGCGCCACCTTGGCGCACGATGTGCGGAAACGGGCCGCGGACCGCCCGGCCCTTGCTCGACACCATGCCCGTGACCTGCGAAGACACCCCAGCAGGCGAATGTCACGGCGGATCGGCCCCAGCCGTACGTCGGCCGGAAGGCATCGGCGTTCCCCCGCACCCGCGCGGGGCCGTGTCCTACGGGGAGGGTGCCACCGCAACCCGTCAGGTCGCCCTTCCCGGCGGGAACCGACGGGGGGCGACGGGGGGCGACGGGGGGCGACGGAACAGTCCGGCCGCGACCCGGACGCGTACCGGCAGACCCCGGCGGCGCGTGCTCCGGGCATCAACTGCGGGCATGAACTGCGGGCATGGGCGCCGGCACGGGGGCGGGACCGCCTCGGCAGGACGGACGCCGGGTCGAGCGCGATCGGCGTCGCGGGTTCCGGGAGGAACCGGAACAGCGGCACCCGGCGCCGACGCCCGGGGACGACACACGTCGGACGACTTGAATTTGGCGTCAACCCATCGCCCCCGACGGTCGCCGGGGCGCCGACACGCGTCCGGTCCACCGCCGGTTCGCCCCTGTCGGCCCTCACCGGGGACGATGCCGCCGGGCCGCCCCCGGCGGGGATGCGCGGCCGGGCCCCCGGCGCCGGAAGGGTCCGCCAACCGGCCGCTCCCGGCGGGCCCTTCCGTCTCGGCCGCCGGGGCGGCGCGTGACCGATTCCGCTCCCTGTCGCAGGGAGCTCCCGGCCCTCCCTGCCCAGGCATCCCGGTATGGCACTAACATGGCGTCACATGGCGTCAGCAGAAAGTCGCGCCCCGGGGCGTGGACGCCTCCACCGACCTCTTCCGCCGGTGCCGGAAAGAGCCCGCGACGAGCGCCGGAAGACACGACGGACAGACGACAGACACAGCACGCGCGCTCCGGCGCGCGCACGGCGAGGACCGAGGACGAGGTGTCCGGCATGACAGGGGCGGACCAGAACCCATCGCGTTGCCCGGCGGTACGGGCCCGTGCCCCGGCGGCCCGCGGCCCGGGGCCGGAGACGAACCCCCGCGACGAAGCGCGTACCTGCGCCGTTCGGACTGCCGTCCGTACCGGACCGGCAGCCGCAGACACCCCGAAGGCGGCCCGCCATGCCGACATTCGACACCCCCTCACCTGTCCGGGTGGTGCTCAGCCTGGTGTTCGGCCAGGTCCGGATCATCGCGAGTGACCTCACCGAGACGGTGGTCGAGGCGTATCCGCGCGACAGCGACAACCAGGACGACGTGCACGCCGCCGAGCGGCTGCACACCGACTACGCCGACGGCCGGCTGCTCGTGGACGTCCCGGAGCCGGGCGGGAGCGGCGGCGCGGTCATCCTGGTGATGGCCGTTCCGACCGGGTCGAGCCTGCACGGCCGGGGTACGGCTGCGGACTTCCTCGGAGTGGGAGAGCTGGGCGAGTGCCGGCTCAGCACGGGGCTGGGACGGATCAGGCTCCACCGCACCGGCAGCCTGCGCCTGGCCGCCGCCCTCGGTGACATCACCGTCGACCGTGCGGTCGGCACCGTCGAGGCCACGGCGGACTGCGGCGACGTCCACCTGGGCCTGATCGAGGGCAGCACCATGATCAGCGCGAAGGGCGAGGGCGACGCCACCGTGGGAGAGGTCCACGGTGCCGCCCGCCTGCACGCCGAGAAGGGGGCCATCAGGATCGACCGGGCGCACGCCGACGTGGAGGCCCGGACGACCCACGGCGACATCGACGTCGGTGAGGTGGTGCAGGGATCCGTGGTCGCCACCACCACGTTCGGCAGCATCCGGGTCGGTGTGGCCGGGACCAGCGGTGCCCGCCTGTCCCTCGACTCCGTCGCGGGCACCGTGTACACGTCCCTCTCGCTCCTCGGGGCGGACGAGCCGACCGACGACGTCGTGCGCGTCCGGGCCCGGACCGTGATCGGCGACGTCGTGGTGGAACGTTCCGGCGCGGAGTGAGCCCGATGGCGGCCCGCGCACCGCGCCTGCGCACGGTCTGGCACCTTCATGGCGCCTTGTCGATCCTCGGTGGCGACGGATCCCTCGGCCCGCCCGTGTCCGGCGGCCCGGCGTCCTGCGGAGAGTTCCGGTCGACCGATGGCGACGGCACGCGTTTCACCTGCGCAAAGGGGTCGCACGCGGACCGGGCCGAGCAGGCGCCGCGCGGCGCAACCGATGTGCCATGATAATTCCATGGAACTGAGGGAGTACGTCGAGGCGCTGCGTCACGAGCTGGTCACCGCCTCCGCCGCGGGGGACGCCGAGACTCGCGCGGTCGCCGAGCGGCTCGTCGCTCCGCTGGAGTCGGCCGTCCGGCTCACGCTGCTCAAGGTTCTGTCGGCCGCGGCCGAGGAGATCACCCGGGACCTGGCACCCGGCTCGGTGGACCTGCGCCTGAGGGGGATGGAGCCCAGCTTCGTGGTGACTGCGCCCCCGAGTGACGAGGGTCCCGCCGAGGAGACCGGGGACGAGGCCGACGACACGGCGGGCGACTGGTCGGCCGGAGCATCCGGTGGCGCCACCGGCGGCGCCACGGCGCGGATCAACTTCCGGCCTCCGCAGGCGATGAAGGAACAGATCGAGGAGGCGGCGTCCCGGCAGGGCATCTCGGTCAACGCGTGGATGATCCGGGCCTCCGCCGCGGCGCTGGCCGCCGGCAAGCGGTCCCCCCGCGGCAAGCAGCAGTTCAACGGCTGGGTGCGTTAGCCGTCGCGGCGACGCACGGAAGCCGTGCCGGCCGCGGTGCCGCGTGGACGGCCGGCGGCCGGGCACCCGTGCGCCCGGCCGCCGGCTCCCGGCCGTCCGCCCGCGCGGCTCAGGCCCGGTGGACCGAGATGTCCCCGTAGGAGGTCCGCGCCAGCACTTCGACCGACTCCTCGGACGACTCGTCGGTGCTCTCCAGCATGTTGTGCACCCGCCCGAACCCGGTGGTCAGATCCAGCTTCGCCGGGCGGCCCGCACCGATGCCGATCTCCAGGTCACCGGACGCGGTCCTGAGCACGACCGCACCGCCGGTCACCTCCCCGACGCGGATGCTGCCGTTGGCGGTTTCGATGTCGGTCCTGAGACCCCACGCGTGGTCGACGGAGATGTCGCCGTTGGCGCAGTGGACATCGATGTCGCCGGTGACCTTGCCGATGTCGACAGTGCCGTTGGAGCCCTTGACCACGGCCGCTCCGTCGATCTCCCCGATGCTGATCCGCCCGACGGTGGTGCGGACCTCGGCGTCGCCGTCGACCCGGCCCACGGTGACGTGGCCCACCGTGCTCAGGTTCAACGGACCGGCCTGGTCGAGTCGGGCGTGCCCGGTGGACGTCTTGTACCTGCACTCCCCGAGACGGCCGGAGCAGCTCAGGTCCCCCACCGCCGCCTCGCCGCGCACGTGCGAGCCGGCGGGGAGCACGACCGACACGTCCACCGAGCGGGTCTTCCGGGAGAAGTCCATCACCCGGGGCTTCGGGCCCTTGATCACCAGCACGCCGTCGGCGTACTCGACGCTCGTCTGCCCGGCGGCCTTCACGTCCGAGCCGTCGGTCTCGTCGGTCGGCCGTACCTCGACGACGGTGTCGGACCGGTCCTCCGCGGTGATCCGCACGTCACCGACACTGATGTCGATCGTGACGGAGATCGGCTCAGGAGTGTCGAAAACAGGCATCGCTGTCCCTTCTCATGATGTCCGGCAGGCGTCCCCACGCGCCGGGGCGGGCGGGATGAAGGCCGGCCGGTCCAGCGCACCCGGGCGGTGCGGCGCCGCCGCCTTCGTCTGCCGTGCCGATCGGCGGTGCGGGGAGGCGCGGCCCTGCTGCACCGCGGCGGAGGCCCTCTGCCCCAACCACGCGTCCACGGTAAGCCCTTCGCGGTCGGCGGCTCGCCCGACGGGCGCCCTCAACTGTCCGGAAACGTGTAGGCCGGCGTGCGCCGCGGCGCCTTCCCGCACGTCCGGCGGTCCGCTGCCCGCCGTGGTGCGGGGCGGGGGCCCGGGCGACGCCGGTGTCCCGACGGAGTCCGGTCCGTCACCGTGGAAAGGGAGTTCGACGGAGCCCGGGACGGGGCCGCGGCCGGTTTCGTCCGGACGGTCATCGGCGCGTCGCGCGACGCGAGCCGGACGGCCGGCTCACGCCGCGCCGCCGGCACACCGGCATCCGCACCGCCGTCCCGCGCGAGCGCCGTGAACCCGCGCCCGAGTCCGTCCACGAACAGGCCCCTCAACATGGCGACATGATGGCGCGTCAGATGCGCCATCGCAGGTCGCCGCGATCCGGCCGTCACCACGGGAGCCCCGTGCGAGGCCGGGGCCACGGCCCGGCGGTCCGCGGCCGGCCGCTCCCCCGCCCGGCCGCTCCCCGGCGTCACCTCGACGGCGTCACCTCGACGGCGTCACCTCGACGGCGTCACCTCGACGGCGTCACCTCGTCGGCGTCACCTCGTCGGCGAGGAGGAACTCGACGGCGAGGAGGAGGGTGCGACGGAGGACGGCGTGCCGGTCGCGCGCGTCACGAGGCGGCCCCCGTACGGTGCTCGGCGCGGCTCAGCACGTCCCTCAGGTCCGCCAGCAGGACGGCCTCCTGGGCCCTGAGGTAGAAGTGCCCACCGGGCAGTACCCGGAGCCGGAAGGCGTCGCGCGTCATGTCCGCCCAGCCGCCCATCTGCTCCGGGGTCACCTCGGTGTCGTCCTCGCCGGTGTAGCCGTACACCGGGCACGCGAGCGGAGGACGGGGGCCACCGGAATAGTCGTCCACCAGCCGGTAGTCCGCGCGGACCGCCGGGAGCAGCATCTCCCGCAGGCCGGGGTCCGCGAAGACCGGGGCACGGCTCGTGTCGAAGCGCACGACGTCCGCGACGATCTCCTCGTCGGTGCCGAAGTGCTGCCGCTGCCCCTCCAGCGCGTGCGGCGGACGTCTGCCGGACACGCACAGGGCGGCCGGCGGAGAGCCCCGTCCCTGGAGGCGCAGCGCCACCTCGTGCGCCACCGAAGCCCCCATGCTGTGACCGAACAGCACCAGCCGGTGCCCCGTCAGTTCGCCGAGCGCGTCGGCCACGTCGTCCGCGAGGGCTTCCAGCCCGGACGGGAACGGGTCACCGAGCCGGTCCTCCCGGCCCGGGTACCGGACGGCGAGCACGCCGATGTCCGACGGCAGTCCCAGAGGCCAGGTGCGGTACGCGCTCGCCCAGCCACCGGCATGGGGGAAGCAGACGAGCGTCGTCCCGCAGCCGTCGTCGTCGCGGAAGCGGCGCAGCCACCGCTCCCCCTCGCAGTCCTCATCCGGGAATCCCCTTTCCGTTGATGATCCGGCGCCGCGCCCGGCGGTGTCCGGAACACGGGCCGCCCGGCCGACGGCCCCTGAACCGTCCGGGCGATCGCCGGCGATCGCGGGCGGGGTCGGGCGTCACGGGCGCGGCGCCGGTCCCGCCCCTCGTCGCGCGGACGTTCAGCGGATGTCGCCGCCGACGTTGGCGGGGACCGCCTGCGCGGCACGGTGCTCCGCACGCCGGGTGACGATCGAGTCGGCGATCTCGCCGCTTCGTACGGCGATGTTCGACAGCAGCGAGGAGGTCAGGCCGTGGGTGTGTTCGGTGCCGCCCTGGAGGTAGATGCCGCACCGCATCCGGGGGGCCGTGACGATGCGGTAGTCCCGCTCCACCCGGTACCGGCCCGCCTCGTCGCGCAGGCAGTGACGGTCGAGGTCGCCGAGCAGGTCCGTCGGCTCCATCGTCCGGTAGCCGGTCGCGCAGACGAGTGCGTCGAACTCCAGCTCGCGCACCTCGCCGTTGGGGCCCGCCTCCAGGGAGACGCGGGTCTCGGCGCCGGCGCGCTTGACGTCGGTGACCCTCGTCAGATTGAGGAACTGGAGGCGCCTGGCGCCCCGTACGTCCTCGTCGTACGCCCTGCGGTACAGGTCCCGGATCACCTCGTCGTCCACGACCGAGTAGTTGGTGTTGCGGTGGTAGCGCCAGAACGCCTCGCGCGTCTGCTCGGTGCCGAAGTAGTAGTCGTCGACGGCCCCGGGATCGAAGATCTGGTTGGCGAAGGGGGTGTCGTCCGCGACGGTGTAGCCGTAGGACGGGATGATCGCCCACACCTGGGCGTGCGGAAGCTCGTCGTGCAGGAACCTGGTGATCTCGGCGGCGCTCTGGCCCGCTCCGACCACCGCCACCCGACGCAGTTCCGCGGGGTTCATCCGGCGGTACTTCTCCAGGAACTCGGAGCTGTGCCAGACCCGTTCGTCACGCTCGACCCCCTCGGGCATGCTCGGGACCAGGCCGGTCGAGATCACCACGTTCCGCGCCTCGACCACGCGGTCGACCCGGCCGGCGGCGTCGGTCACCTCCAGACGGAGACGGTCCGACAGTTCCGGAGCGGAGCCCTGCGGCAGCCGGATCGACGTCACCCGGGAGCCGTACGCGATGCGGTCGGCCACCTGCGCCTGCGCCCACTCGAGGTACTGGTGGAACTCCTGGCGGGTGGGGAAGAAGTCCTTGTTGTTGACGAACTGCGAGAGCCTTCCCGCCGCGTGCAGATACGCGATGAAGCTGAAATGCGACGTCGGATTGCGGAAGGTGACCAGGTCCTTGAGAAAGGATATCTGCATGGTCGCCGACGGCAGCAGCATGTTGCGGTGCCATCCGAAGGAGGACTGGCGCTCGAGGAAGAGGCTGTTGACCCCGTTCTCCCGGCCATTGGCCCGGTACTCTTCCAGGGCTATGGCGAGCGACAGGTTGGACGGACCGAAACCGATTCCGACCACGTCGTAGGTCTCGTTTTCACGATCACTCATAGAGAATTCTCCCGCTGGCATGGATGCGCGATGTGCCGTTCGCATCGTCGATCGGTAATCTTCCGCCCCAGAAGGACCCACGTCCGGGCGAGTTTGCATTTCCATCGGCCGTGCCGCCAACGTAGACCGGCACGATGAACCATTCAAGTACACCGCGGTCGGCCGGCGCACCGCTCTATCGGATTGCGCGCGGGGGGAGTTGGCCCGTGTCCCGCTGGCGGGACACGGAGTTCGCCCTCCCTCGGTACGACGAGGCGGAGGGAATACGGAATACCGGTCTCTCCGGGGCCCTTCGTCGATCCCCCTGCCCCCCTGCCCGGTGAGAACACTTCGGTGTGTTCGCGTCGCCGGTGGGGCACCGCGGGCACCGCCGGTACGGCACTACAGTGGGACGGTGACCCCTCCGCCGGAAGACCCGTCGTCACTGATCGGTGAGGACGACCGCGACGCGGCCGTCCTGCGTCTGCGGGAGGCGTACGCCGAAGGGCACGTCTCGCACGAGGAGATGGACGAGCGCCTCGACCGGGCGCTCACCGCCAGGACGCGCGGTGAACTCGTGTCGGCCCTGGACTCGCTCCCGGAGGAGCAGGCGGGCGCGGTGAGCACGATCGGCGCCGCCGGCGGACGGATCGAGCGGCGTGGCGCATGGCGGGTGCCCCGGAGTCTCAAGGTCGAGTCCGCGTACGGAAGGGTGCGCCTGGACCTGTCCCGGGCGGTCATCGAGCATCCGGTCGTCGACATCGAGCTGCGGCTCGGTACCGGCGGTGCCAGGATCACGGTGCCCCGCGACGCGATCGTCGACCTCGACGGTCTGCACACCGGGTGGAAGGACCTGCGCTACAAGGCCCGTCGGCGTTCCGGTCCCGGCGGCCCGAGGATCCGGATCTCCGGGACCATGGGCTTCGGACGGCTGAAGATCCGCCACGCGCGGCGCTGAGCCTCCCGTCCGGTCCCGGTACGGGGACCGCCCGTCCGGCGTTTCCTCGTTCCCGCTCGACCGCTGTGCGGGCGCGGTCCCGGTGTCCGGCGGCCGGAGGATCCGCCGGCCGGACCGGGGCGGAGCACACCGTCCGGCGCGGACCGGCCGTAGCGGCGGCAGCGGCCGGGGAGGCCGGGGGAGACCGGGTGCCGCCGCCGGTCGGCGGTCAGCGGTCGTCCCACTCTCCCCCGTCATCGGCGCGGCCCCGGCCCCGTCCCCCGGCGGCCCGACCCCGCAGGGCCCGGCCCCCGCGGAGCCCGGGCCGGGTCGCCCGGGAACTTCCGAGCCCCCGAACCCGCGAGCCCCCGGCCCCGCCCCGGCCCCGGCGGACCGCTCCGCGACCGGGCGGCGGGCGGCGCTCAGAGGACTTCGCCCTCCTTCGTCCTCTTGCGCAGGGCCGGCCTGCTCGACCGGGTGAGGTCCTCCAGGACGTCCGACAGAGCGGCGACGGTGCGCGTGGCGAACAGCCTGCGGATGGACACCTCGAGGTTCAGCTCCGCCCGGATCAGGCCGGTCAGCCTGATCGCCCGCAGCGAGTTGCCGCCGAGGTCGAAGAAGTCGTCGTCGATGCCCACCCGGTCCAGCTCGAGCACGTCGGCGAACGCCTCGGCCAGGATCCGCTCGGTGCGGTTGCGCGGCGCCCGGTGGGACCCGTCGTCGAACTCGGGCTCCGGCAGCGACGCCCGGTCCACCCTGCCGCCCGCCGTCACCGGCAGGCGTTCCAGCACCACGAACACCGACGGCACCATGAACTCCGGCAACCGCCCCGCGGCGAACCGGCGCAGCTCCTCACCCGAGAGGTCGTCCCGGCCGCGCGCCGGCACCACATAGGCCACCAGCCGCTGCTGCCCGGCTCCGTCCTCCCCGACGGCCACCACCGACTGCGCCAGCCCGGGGTGCTCGGACAGCGCCTCCTCGACCTCGGCCGGCTCGACCCGGACACCGCGCACCTCGGCCCGGGCATCGGCCCGGCCCACGTACTCGAGCCGGTCGTCGGTGCCCCACCGCACCCGCTCCCCGGTCCGGTACATCCGTCCGCCGGCCGGACCGAACGGACAGGGCACGAACCGCTCCGCGGTCCGCCCGGGCCGTCCGGGAAGGCCGCGCGTCACGCCGGCCCCGGCCACGTACAGCTCCCCGGTCACGCCGGCGGGGACCGGCGTCAGCCCCGGTCCCAGCACGTGGAGGGCGGTGTCGTCCACCGGACGGCCGACCGTGCCCGCGTGGTGCGCCGGTTCGTCCGGCGTCAGGCGGTCGGACGCGGCGAACACGGTCGTCTCCGCCGGTCCGTGGCCCCGGACGACCGTCAGCCCGGGGCAGGCCTCGCGGACCCGCCGCACCGCGGCCGCGGGCACCCGGTCACCACCGGTCCACACCTCGCGCAACCCGGCGAGGCAGCCGGGGCGTTCCGCCGCGATCGCCGAGAACAGGCCCGCGGGCAGCCACACCGTGGAGACCCGGTGCGCCGCCGACACCTCGGCCAGTGCCTCGGTGTCCAGGTCCCCCGGAGGGGCCACGACCACCCGGCCGCCGTTCAGCAGGGGCACCCACAGTTCCAGGGCGAGCGCGTCGGAGGTGTGCGGCGAGTGCCACAGCACGGCGCCGCGACCGCCCTCCCGCCAGTGGCGGTCCAGGGCGAACCGCTCCATGTTCCGGTGCGTGACGGCGACTCCCGCGGCCGCACCGGCCGGTCCGGAGCCGTACGTCACGGCCAGCAGGTTGTCCCGGTGCGGCGGGACCGGGACCTCCCGCGCACCGGCACCGGCACCGGCACCGTCGGCGGTGTCCGACCGGAGGTCGTCGCACACGAGCGCCGGCACGCCCAGGCCGGCGGAGAGCGCCTCGGCCGCCGCCGCGTCGGTGAGCAGCGCGCGCACCGGGGAATCCCCGGCCACCGCCCCGATCCGCTCCACCGGGAGCGCCGGGTCGACCGGCAGGTAGGCTCCGCCCGCCTTCACCACCCCCAGCAGGGCGACGGCCAGGTCCACCGACCGGGGCATCGCCACCGCCACGAGCGCCTCGGGTCCGATGCCCCGCCGTCGCAGCGCCTCGGCCAGGCGGGTCGACCGCTCGTCCAGCTCCCGGTACGAGACCGCCGTGTCCCCGGACACCACCGCGACGTCGTCGGGGGCCCGCTCCACCTGGCGGGCGAACAGCTCCGGGACCGTCAGCCCCGGCACCGGCGCGTCCGTGGCGTCCGGCGCCGCCGGTACCCGGTCCCGTCCGGCACCGCTCACCAGGTCCAGTGTGCCGACCGGCCGCCGCGGACCGGCGGCCGTCACGGCACGGACGCAGGCGATCAGCTCCTCGCCGATGAAGCGCAGCTCCGCGCCGGAGTACAGGCCCGCGGGGGCGTCGAGCCGGAGGTACAGGTCGCTGTCGGCGCTCCCGTCGGTGTAGACGCCGATCGCCAGTTCGTCGAAGGACCCGGTCGTCCCGCAGAAGTAGCGCCCCGGGCTGCCGGCGAAGTGGACCTGCTCCACGAACTCGACGACGTTGAGGACGGCACCGAAACTGCCGCGGCCGCTCAGGACGGCTCCGCTCGCGCGCTGGATCTCCGAGTAGTGGCAGGTGGTCCGGCCGAAGACCTCGTACGTCTGGTCCACCACCGCGTCGGCGATCTCGGCGAAGGCGGCACCGAGCGGAACCTCCATCCGCACCGGCACCACGTTCACCGCCAGGCCGGGTGTCCGGGCCGCCTCTCCGGCCCGGTTGCCCACGGCCAGCGAGAGGAGGAACTCCGGACGGTCGCAGCGGTGCCGGAAGTACACCGCCGCGGCCGCGGTCAGCATCGACGACATCCACACGTCCATGGACTTCGCGGCCTCGGTCCACGCGTCCGCCTCGGCGCGCGGAACGGTCAGCGTGCGGCTCACCATGCCGATGGCGCCGGCCAGTTCGCCCCAGCGGTCGGCGCCGCCGGTCGGCTCGTCGAGCGCGGACCGCGCCGCGTCGGACAGGGCGACCCGCGGGACCTGCGCGGGCGCGGGCGCGTCCGCCAGGTACGCGCGCCAGAACTCCGTGTCGTCGGCGTGCCGGGGGGAGGCCTCGTAGTCCGCCGCCCCGGTGGCGAACGACTCGGCGTCCCACCGGTGCGGCGGCTCCGGCACCTCCGCTCCCCGCACCAGTGCCGTGTACACCTCGGCGAGGCGGCGCGAGAGCAGGCCGCCCGCGCCGTACCCGTCCGATATGAGGTGGTGGTAGGCGATCACCACGAGCGAGCGGGCCGGCGCGAGCCTGACCACGCCCAGCCGGAACAGCAGGTCGCGTTCCAGGTCGAAGGGCTGCCTCACCAGGTCGGCCAGCGCTTCGCGGGCCGCCCGCTCGGGATCGGCCTCGGCTGCGAGGTCCAGGAAGAACGGCCGCCAGTCGCCCAGTTCACGGGGCACCAGCCGCAGGTCGCCGCCCTCGTCGACGAAGGTGACGCGCAGCACCTCCGCTTCGTCCATCACGCGCAGGAACGCGGACTCCATGGCCGCCGCGTCCAGCTCGCCGTCCACGTCCCACATGGTCAGCGCGTGGTTCAGCGTGTCGGAGGACATTCTCTGCGCCAGCCAGAGTCCTTTGTGCGCGGACGACGCACCGAACGAACGCATACGGATCAACCCCTCAGCAGACAAACGCGGGAAGCGGGAGGAACGCGTGGACCACCTCCGTCTTCACGGAAGCGGATCGACCGGCCGGGACCATGCCGGTGCCGGGACGAGGCAGGTCCCGGGGCGTGTGCTGTCCCGTCGGCGGGACGGCCCCACGGGACGGGAGAGCGCCCGGAGCACCGGCAGACTACTGCGGATCGCGGCCGGCCAGTGAGGACATGACGTGTCCGGCGAGCAGCCTCGGTGACGGGTACCGCAGCGCCGCGTTCGCCCTCAGCCTGATTCCGGTCGACGCGGTCAGGCGCTTGCTCAGTTCCACCGACAGCAGCGAGTCGAATCCGGCCTCCTTGAACTCCTGGTCGGCGTCGACGGCCTCGCCGGAGGGGTGTCCGAGGACGACGGCCACCCTCTCCAGGACATGGGTCAGCACGAGTGCCTCCGCGTCACCGCGGGAGAGGGCGGCGATCCTCTCCGACAGGGGGACGTCGTGGCCGTCGTCGGCGGGCCGCTCCGTCGAGGGCACCTGCGCGACCACCGCCGTGTGCGCGGAGTTCAGCCAGTACCGCTGCCGCTGGAAGGCGTACGTCGGGAGGTCCACGGGCGGACGCTCACCGAACAGGGCGTCCCAGTCCACGGATCCGCCCCGGACGTGCAGGTGGGCCAGCGAGCCCACCACCGCCTCCACCTCCCCCGGTCCCGGCGCGACGACGACAGGACCACCGCGTCGTCCACCTCCTCGACCATCTCCTGCACCGGGACGGTCAGAACGGGGTGCGGGCTCATCTCGACGAACACCCGGAAACCGTCGGCGACCAGCCGCCGGACGGAGGACTCGAAGAGAACCTTCTCGCGCAGGTTGTCGTACCAGTACGCGCCGTCCAGCTCCGCGGTGTCGGTCGTCCTGCCGTACAGGGTCGAGTAGAAGGGCAGCTCCGACGTCCTCGGGCTCAGGTCGGACAGCGATCCGGTCACCTCGTCGCGGACCCGGGTCACCTGCGGGGAGTGGGAGGCGTAGTCGACCGATATCCTCCGGGCCTGGGCGCCCTCGGCCTTCATCTTCTCGACGAACTCGTCCAGCGCGTCCGGTTCTCCGGACACCACCACCGAGCGGGGTCCGTTGACGACGGCGACGCTCACCCGGTCGTTCCACGGAGCCAGGCGCTCCTCGACGAGATCCGCGGACTCCACGACCGACGCCATCCCGCCGTGCCCGATCAGGGCGGTCAGGGCCTTGCTGCGGAGCGCCACGACCTTGGTGGCGTCGCGCAACGACAACGCGCCGCACACGTGGGCGGCCGCTATCTCGCCCTGGCTGTGCCCCACCACCGCGGCCGGCTCCACGCCCCAGGACCGCCACAGGGCGGCCATGGACACCATCACCGAGAACAGGGCCGGCTGGACCACGTCCACCCGCTCCAGCGCCGGCGCCCCCTCCACCCCGCGCACCACGTCGAGCAGCGACCAGTCGACCCACTCGGCCAGTGCGTCCGCGCACGCGTCCAGGCTCCGCGCGAAGACCGGGAAGGCGTCGTACAGCTGCCGGCCCATGCCGACCCACTGCGAGCCCTGCCCCGGGAACATGAAGACCGTTCCGCCGAGGTTCCCGGCGACACCGCGCACCACCGCCGCGGACTCCGCGCCGTCGCGCAGCGCCGCCAGACCGCCGAGCAACTCGTCCCGGCCGCGGCCCAGCACCACCGCGCGATGGTCGAACCGCGACCGGCCCGCCACCAGCGACCGGCCGATGCCGGCGGCGTCCGCGGCCGGATCGGCGGCGACGAAGTCGCGCAGTTTCTCCGCCTGCCGCTCCAGGGCCGCCGCGTTCTTCCCCGACACCACCCAGGGCACCAGGCCGCCGGCGGCCGCCGGGCCCGGACCGGGCCCGGCCACCCGCTCCCGCGGCGCCTCCTCCAGGATCACGTGCGCGTTGGTGCCGCTGACGCCGAACGACGACACGCCGGCCCGCCGCGGACCGTCCGCCCGGGTCCACTCGCGTCCGTCCCGCAGCAGTTCCACGGCGCCCGAGGACCAGTCCACGTGCCGCGAGGGCGTGTCCGCGTGCAGGGTCTTCGGCAGGAACCCGTGCCGCATGGCCATCACCATCTTGATGACCCCGGCGACCCCGGCAGCGGCCTGGGCGTGGCCCATGTTCGACTTCATGGACCCCAGCCGGAGCGGCTCGCCCCCGGCCCGGTCCTGCCCGTAGGTCGCCATCAGGGCGCCCGCCTCGATGGGGTCCCCCAGCACGGTGCCGGTGCCGTGGGCCTCGACCGCGTCCACCTCGCGGGCCGAGACCCCCGCGTTCGCCAGTGCCTGCCGGATCACCTTCTCCTGGGCGCGGCCGTTGGGAGCGGTCAGCCCGTTGCTGGCCCCGTCCTGGTTGACCGCGCTGCCGCGGACGACGGCGAGGACCGGGTGGCCGTTGCGGCGGGCGTCGGACAGCCGCTCCAGCAGCAGCACGCCCGCCCCCTCGGCCCAGCCGGTCCCGTCCGCGCCGTCCGCGAAGGACTTGCACCGGCCGTCGGCCGACAGGGCGCCCTGCCGGGAGAACTCCACGAAGATCGCGGGCGTCGACATCACCAGCGCCCCGCCCGCCAGCGCGAGCGAGCACTCCCCCGCGCGCAGCGACTGCACCGCCAGGTGCAGGGCCACCAGCGAGGACGAGCACGCCGTGTCCACGGACAGCGTCGGCCCGGTCAGCCCCAGCTCGTACGCCACCCGGCCGGACGCGACGCTCAGCGCGCTCCCGTGCATCAGGTAGCCCTCGAGTTCGCCGGCGCCGCCCTCCAGGAAGCGCCAGCCGTACTCGGTCGAGCTCACCCCGGTGAAGACTCCGACGTCGGTGCCGCGCACGGCGGCGGGGACGATGCCCGCCCGCTCGAACGCCTCCCACGACGTCTGCAGCAGGAGGCGCTGCTGCGGGTCGATCGCCAGCGCCTCGCGCGGGCTGATGCCGAAGAAGTCCGCGTCGAACTCGGCGACGTCCGTCAGGAACCCTCCGTGGCGCACGTACGAGCTGCCGGCCGTGTCGGGATCCGGGTCGTACACGTCCCGCCACCCGCGGTCCGCCGGGAAGCCGGACACGACGTCCACGCCGTCCCGGACCATGTCCCACAGGCCCTCGGGGGACGTCACCCCTCCCGGGTAGCGGCAGGCCATGGACACCACGGCGATCGGTTCGACGCGGCCGGCCCTCAGGGCCTCGTTCTCCTGCCGGAGGCGGTCGCGCTCCTCCAGCAGCGTGCGGAGCGCCCGCTGGACCCGGTCCGCGCCGTCCGCTGTGCGATCCGCGGAGTTGTTCATGTCACTCACCCTTCTCATCAAGAACCAGGTCGACGAGTGCTTCCAGGTCCATGCCGTCCAGTCCGGCCGCGGCGGTGTCCGCGTCCGCCGGCCGCCCGTCGGCGTCCGGCCGGGCCGGTCCGGCGCACGCCAGGACCGGTTCCAGGAGGCCCGCGCGGCGCAGGCCGTCGATCGAGACGGTCCGCAGCACTTCCCGGATCTCCTCGTCCTCGTGCGGGCTCGTCCGCGACTGCGGGCGGAGCAGGCCGCACAGGTGGGCGCCCAGCTCGCGTGGGGTCGGGTAGCTGAAGACGAGGGTGGACGGCAGGCGCAGTCCGGTCGAGGACGCCAGGCGGTTGCACAGTTCGACCGACGTCAGCGAGTCGAAGCCGAGGTGGGTGAACGCCTGGTCGGCCTCGACGGCCGCGCCGGACGGGTGCCCGAGCACGACGGCGGCCTGCTCGCGGACCCAGTCGAGGACGAGCGTCTCCCCCTCGTCCCGCCCGAGGACGGCCAGCCGGGCGGGCAGGGCGGGGGGACCGCCCTCCCCGGCCCGGCCCGGGCGGGTCCGGCGCGGGCCGTCGCCCCGGACGAGGTCACGCAGGAGGGGCGGCAGCTCGTCACCGCTCCTGTCCCGCAGCGCGGAGAGGTCCAGCCGGGCCGGGATCAGCACGGGCTTGTCGATCGCGCACGCCGCGTCGAACAGGGCCAGCGCCTCGGGCGTGGGCATCGGGGCGACGCCGAGGCGCCGGACCCGCGAGAGGTCGACCTCGTCGAGGTCCTCGGTCATGCCGCTGCTCTGTCCCCACCAGCCCCAGCACAGCGACGTGCCGACCAGACCGGACGCCCTGCGCTGCGCCGCCAGACCGTCCAGGAACCCGTTCGCCGCGGCGTAGTTGGCCTGTCCCGCGGTGCCGAGCGTGCCCGCGAGGGCGGAGAACAGGACGAACGCCGAGAGGTGGTGTCCCGCGGTCAGCTCGTGCAGGTGGAGCGCGCCGCCGGCCTTGGCGCGCAGCACGTGGTCGAAGCTCTCCGGGGTCAGCGACTCGACGGTGCCGTCCGCCAGGACGCCCGCCGCGTGCACGACCGCCGTCAGCGGGTACGCGGCGGGCATGTCCGCGAGGACCTTCGCCACGGCGTCGCGGTCCGCGACGTCGCACTCCACGACCCGGACGAACGCGCCCGCCCCCTCCAGGTCCGCGACCAGTTCCGGAACCCCGTCGGCCGCCGTGCCCCGGCGGCTCGCCAGGACCAGGCTCGGCACGCCGTGCTCGGCGACGAGGTGCCGCGCCACCAGCGCGCCCACGCCCCCGGTCCCGCCGGTGACCAGCACGGTCCCGCCGCCGAAGCCGCTTCCCGTGTCGAAGACGATCTTCCCGACGTGGTGGCCCCGGCTCATCTCGCGGAACGCCTTGCGCGCGTCGCGGATGCCGTGGACGGAGACCGGGCCCAGGTGCACCCGCCCGTCGGCGAACAGCTCCATGACGGCGCGGAACATCTCGTGGATCGCGTCCGGGCCCGCCTCGTAGAGGTCGAAGGCCCGGTAGTCGACTCCGGGGTGGTCGGCCGCCACCTGCCGGGGTCGCGGATGTCCGTCTTCCCCATCTCGACGAAGCCGCCGCCCCCGGGGAGCAGCCTCAGCGAGGAGTCGACGAACTCGTGGGCGAGGGAGTTCAGGACGACGTCCACACCGCGGCCGCCCGAGGATTCCAGGAACCTGTCCACGAACTCCAGGTCCCGCGACGACGCCAGGTGCGCGTCGTCCAGTCCCAGTGCGCGCAGGGCGGGCCACTTGGCCGGGCTCGCGGTCGCGTAGACCTCGGCACCGGCGTGCCGGGCCAGCTGGACGGCGGCCGTCCCCACGCCGCCCGCCGCGGCGTGGACGAGGACCCGTTGGCCCTTTTGCAGGTTCCCCACGCGGAAGAGGCCGTGGTACGCGGTGAGGAAGGCGCCCGGCACGGACGCCGCCTCGGTGTGGCTCCATCCGTCCGGGATGGGCATGAGCATGCGGTGATCCGCCACGGCCACGCGGCCGAAGGCGCCGGAGAAGATGCCCATCACCCGGTCGCCCGGTGCGAGACCGGTGACGTCGTCCGCCACCTCCAGCACGACGCCGGCGCCCTCGCTGCCGAGCCCGGCGTCGATGGCCGTCCGCTCCACCAGTCCCAGGGCGATCGTGACGTCCCGGAAGTTGAGCCCCGCGGCGTGGACGGAGAGGCGCACCTGACCGCTCGTGAGGGGTTCTTCCACCTCGGGGCAGGGGATCCAGGTCAGGTTCTCCAGGGTCCCCCTGTCCGTGATGCCCAGCCGGTGCGCACCGGCCGCCGGCGGCTCGATCCGGTGGTGCGGGGGTGCGGCCGCCGTCATGCGGGGGGTGAGGTACGCGCCGCCGCGCAGGGCCAGTTGGTCCTCACCGAGGGCGAGCACGTCCGGGAAGCACGCCCGGGACGCCTCGTCGTCGTCGATGTCCACCAGCCGGAACCTGCCGGGGTGCTCCGTCTGGGCGGACCGGATCAGGCCCCACACGGACGCGCCGGGGAGGCTTTCGAGGCTCTCCCCTCCACCGGTGTCGCAGGCCAGCCGGGTGAGGACCACCAGGGTGGATCCGGCGAGGGGCTCCTCGGCCAGGAAGCGCTGGACCAGACCCAGCACGTGCGCGTCCGCGCCGCCGGCCGCGGCGAGCGGACCGGTGCCGTCGGCGGTGAGGTCGTCCAGGCAGAGGACGACGTGCCGGGGTGCCGGCGCGGAGAGGACGTCGTCCAGGGACGCGTGGAACACGGCCCTCTCGTCGGCCGCCTCGAGGAGCCGGGCGGCCAGGCCGTCCTTCGCGCCGAGAACACCCCACGGTCCGCGGTGGGTCTCCCGCTCGCCCCGCCGGACCGGTCGCCACCGCAGTTCGTACAGCGACCGCTCCCTCCCGCCGCGCGCCGAGCGCACCTGCTCGGCGCTCGCGGGCCGGAACGCCAGCGCCCCTATGCGGGCGACCTCGCGGCCGTGCTCGTCGGCGACCGCCACCGACACGGCCCCGTCGCCGGCCCGGGTGACCCGGATCCTCACGGTCGGGCCGCACTCCCCGGTCTGCTCCACCCCGGACCACGAGAAGGGCATCCACCCCTGGTCGCCGCTGACCTCGAGGACGCCGCCGGCCACCACCGCGTGCAGCACGGAGTCCAGCAGCGCCGGGTGCAGGGCGAACCCGGCCGGACCGCCACCGGCCGAACCGTCGGCGGTCGAACCGTCGGCGGTCGTCGGCAGCGTGGCCGTCGCGAAGAGGTCGTCACCGCGCCGCCACACCTCGCGCAGCCCGCGGAACGCCGGACCGTAGTCGAAACCCGCGTCCGCGAAGGAGTCGTACAGACCGTCGATGCCGAGCCGCTCCGCCCCGGCCGGCGGCCACACGGCGAGCGACCGCGCGTCGTCGGCCCGCGGGGCCGCCGGCGCGGTGCCCGGTGCCAGGCTCCCCGTCGCGTGCCGGGTCCAGCCGCCGGCCGTCCGCCCGTCCCCGGCGGGACGCGAGTACACGTCCAGGGAGCGGCGCCCCGTCCCGTCCGCCGCGCCGACGGCGATCCGCACCCGCACGTCGTCCGAGCCGGGGAGGACCAGGGGAACCTCCAGGGAGAGGTCCTCCACCGTCGCGCACCCGACGAAGTCACCCGCCCACAGCGCCAGGTCCAGGTAGGCCGTCGCCGGTACGACGACCGCGCCGAACACGCTGTGGTCGGCCAGCCAGCCGTGGGTCCGCAGGGACCACAGGCCGGTGAACACCACCTCGTCGGTGCCGGGGTGGTCCACCACGGCGCCCAGCAACGGGTGCTCCGGAGCCGAGAGTCCGGCCGAGGCCACGTCCGCCGTGCGCGTCCCGGCGAGGAAGTCCAGCCAGTAGCGCCGCCGCTGGAACGCGTACGTCGGGAGGTCCACCCGCCGACGCGCCCCGAACAGGGCCTCCCAGTCCACGGACCTGCCCCGGACGTGCAGCTGGGCCAGCGCACCGACCAGCGCCTCCACCGCCCCGCGGTCCCGCCGCGACGACGACAGGACCAGCGCGTCGTCCACGCCTCCGGCGGCGAACGCCTCCTTGGTGATGCCCGTGAGGGTCGCTCCCGGCCCCACTTCGAGGAAGACGCCCGCCCCCGCCTCGCGGGCGCACTCCACCGCGTCGAAGAAGCGGACGGGGGCGCGGACGTGGTCCACCCAGTGCGCGACGGACGTCAGCTCCTCGGGCGTGGCCCGGCGTCCCAGCCTGGTCGAGACGACCGGGACCGACATCCGGCCCGCGGGCAGTTCACCGACCGACGCGGCGAACTCGTCCAGGACCGGCTCCATGAGCGGGGAGTGGAACGCGTGGTCGACCTCGAGCGGCTTCGCCGACGTGCCGCCGGCGACGAGCCGGTCCCGGAGGTCGTGCACCTCGTCGCGGTCGCCCGAGACCACCACCGATTCCGGGCCGTTGACGGCGGCGACGCCGACGCGGCCGTACGGGCCGAGCAGAGCCCTCACGTCGTCCTCCGAAGCGCGCACCGCCAGCATCGCGCCGCGCTCGGTGACCGTCTGCATGACCCGCCCGCGGGCGGCCACGAGCCTGGTCGCGCCGTCCAGGTCGAGGGCACCGGACACGTGGGCGGCGGCGATCTCGCCGACCGAGTGACCGATCAGCTGGTCCGGCTGCCCGCAGTACCGCGCCACGAGCCGGTACAGGGCGACCTGCAGGGCGAACAGCGCCGGCTGCGCGACGTCGGTCCGCCGGGCCGGGTCCCCGGCGGGCGCGTCGGCGAGGAGCAGGGGCCCGAGGGCGAAGGGCAGGTGCGCGTCGAAGCGTTCGCAGACCTCGTCGAGGCTCCGCGCGAAGACGGGGAAGGCGTCGTACAGCTGCCGCGCCGCACCGACCCACCGCGAGCCCTGCCCCGGGAACATGAAGACCGTTCCGCCGAGGTCCCCGGCGACACCGCGCACCACCCCGGCGGACTCCACGCCCTCGCTCAACGACGCCAGCCCGCCGAGCAGTTCGTCCCGGTCACGCCCCAGCACCACGGCGCGGTGCTCGAACCGCGCCCGGCCGGACACCAGCGACCAGCCGGCGTCGGCGACGTCCAGGTCCGCGTCGGCGGCGGCGAAGTCGCGCAGCTTCTCCGCCTGCGCGCGCAGCGCCCCCTCCGACCGCGCCGACACGACCCACGGCACCAGGCCGGCGGTGCCGGGCGCCGTCTCCCGTGCGGACGCCGCCTCCTCCGTGGACGCCGTCTCCTGCGCGGGCGCCTCCTCCAGGATCAGGTGCGCGTTGGTGCCGCTGGCCCCGAACGCGGACACGCCGGCCCGCCGGGGCCGTCCCGGTGCGCCGGGCCACGCCCTGGCCTCGGTCAGCAGCTCCACCGCCCCCGCCGACCAGTCCACGTGCCTCGTCGGGCGGTCCACGTGCAGGGTCCTGGGCATCACCCCGTGACGCATCGCCATGATCATCTTGATGATGCCGCCGACGCCCGCGGCCGCCTGCGCATGGCCGATGTTCGACTTCAGCGAGCCCAGCCACAGCGGGTTGCCGGGATCCCGGTCCTGCCCGTAGGCGGCCAGCACCGCCTGCGCCTCGATCGGATCGCCCAGCGTCGTACCGGTCCCGTGGGCCTCCATCACGTCCACGTCGCCCGCCCGCACCCGGGCGTCCGCCAACGCCGCCCGGATCACCCGCTGCTGCGCCGGGCCGTTCGGCGCGGTCAGCCCGTTGGACGCCCCGTCCTGGTTGACCGCCGAGCCCCGGATCACCGCCCAGATCCGGCGCCCGTTGCGCCGCGCGTCCGACAGCCGCTCGAGGACCAGGACCCCGACGCCCTCGGCGAATCCGGTGCCGTCCGCCGCGTCGGCGAACGCCTTGCACCGGCCGTCCTTCGCCAGGCCCCGGTTCCGCGACATCTCCCGCAGCACCTGCGTCGTCCCCATGACGGTGACGCCCCCGGCCAGGGCCAGCGCGCACTCGCCCTGCCGCAGCGACCGGACCGCCTGGTGCACCGCCACCAGCGACGACGAGCACGCGGTGTCGGTCGACACCGCCGGGCCCTCCAGACCCAGCGCGTACGCCACGCGCCCGGACGCCATGCTCAGCAGGGAACCGGTCTGCCCGTAGCCCGAGACGCTCTCGGGGGTGGAGAAGTGGTTGCCGTACCCGAAGTAGGCCAGACCGGCGAAGACACCGGTGTCGGTGCCGTGCAGGGTCCGCGGGTCGATGCCGGCCCGCTCCAGGGACTCCCACGAGGTCTCGAGGAGCAACCGGTGCTGCGGGTCGGCGGCCAGTGCCTCGCGCGGGTTGATCCCGAAGAACTCGGCGTCGAAGTCGCCCGCGTCGTACAGGAAGCCGCCGGCGCGCGCGTAACAGGTGTTCGGCCGGTCCGGATCCGGGTCGTACAGGGACTCCAGGTCCCAGTTGCGGTCGTCCGGGAGGTCCGACACCGCGTCCCCGCCCGTCCGCACCAGCTCCCACAGCGACTCCGGGGACGTCACCCCGCCCGGGAAGCGGCAGGCGACGCCCACGACCGCGACGGGCTCGGCGGCGGCCTCCGTCAGCTCCCGCAGGCGCCGGCGCGTCTCGATCAGCTCGATCGACGTCCGCTTGAGGTAGTCGAGAACATCGGCGTTGTCGTCGTTCGTCATCGCTCTCCCCTTAGCCGAGCTCTTCGTCCAGCAGCGAGAGAAGCTCTCCAGCTGATGCCGAACTGATCCGGTCGACGATGCCGACCGGTGATCCGTCGCCCGCCATCGAGCGGACGCGGCCCTGCAACTCGCCGAGCAGCGTGGAGACGGTGGCCTTGTCCTCGTCCGCGAGGTCGCGGAACGCGTCCTCGAGCCGGGCGCCCAGTCCCTCTATCTCCTTGGTCAGGCGGTCGGCCGGGGACTCCGGATCACCGCCGGGGCCGGGGTGAGGCCCGCGGCCAGGAAGTGCGCGACGCTGCCCGGGTTCGGGTGGTCGAACGCGAGCGTGGCGGGCAGCTTCAAGCCGGTCACGGCCGTCAGCCGGTTCCGCAGCTCCAGCGCCATGAGCGAATCGATCCCGAGGTCCTTGAACGCCGTACCGGGCCCGACCAGCCCGGTGTCGGCGTGGCCGAGGACGATCGCGGTCTGCGCCCGGACGGCATCGAGCAGCACCGCCTCCGCGTCGGCCCTCGGCAGCGATCCGATCCGCTGCGCGATGCCGGCATCGGTGGCCTCCCGGTTCCCCGGGCCGCCGGCGGGCGCCCCGGCCAGGGCGCGCAGGAGCGGCGAGTCCGCCCGGTCGGCGGGCGACGCACCCGGTGCCGAGAGGTTCAGACGCGCCGGCACCAGCACCGGCTCGTCGCGTGAGACCGCCGCGTCGAAGAGCGCGAGCCCCTCGTGCGAGGCCATCGGCTGCACGCCCTGCCGCCGCAGGCGCACTAGGTCCGCCTCACCGAGGCCGGCGCCCAGTTCGCTGCGCTCCGCCCAGTAGCCCCAGCACAGCGAGCCGGCGGCCAGTCCCTCGGCGCGGCGGGCCTCCGCCAGTCCGTTGAGGAACGCGTTGGCCGCCGCGTAGTTGGCCTGCCCCGCCGTCCCCAGCACGCTCGCGATCGAGGAGAACAGCACGAACGCGGACAGGTCCAGGTGCCTGGTCAGCTCGTGCAGGTGCCAGGCGCCGTGCGCCTTCGGCGCCAGCACCGCGTCCACGCGGTCCTCGGTCAGCGCCTCGACGACCCCGTCGTCCAGCGCGGCCGCGCAGTGGACGACCGCCGTCAGCGGGTGCTCGTCCGGCACCGCGGCGATCAGCCGGGCGACGGACTCGCGGTGCGTGACGTCGCACGCCACGACCTCGACGTGCGCCCCCGCCGCGGTCAGCTCCTCCCGCAGGCCCGCCGCCGCCGGAGCCGCCGGCCCCCGCCTGCTGGTCAGCAGCAGCCGGCGCACCCCGTGCCGCTCCACGAGGTGCCGGGCCAGCATCGCCCCCAGGCCGCTGGTGCCACCCGTGATCAGTACCGTTCCGGACCCGAGGCCCGGACCGTCCGCCGTGCCGCCGAGGGGGCCGCGACCGGCGGACGCGTCGGGGACGGGGGCCAGTCGCGGGGTGGACACGGCACCGGCCCGGATCTTGAGCTGGGGTTCCCCGGTCGCGGCCGCCGCCGGGATGCCCGCCCACGAGTCGGGCCGGCCGTCCGTGTCCACGAGCGTGAACCGGCCCGGGTTCTCGGTCTGCGCGGTGCGGACGAATCCCCAGACCGCCGCCGCCACGGGGTCGGTGCGGGGGGCCTGGTCGTCGTGGACCGCCCCCGCGTCACGACGACCAGGCGCGAGCCGGAGAACCGGTCGTCGGAGAGCCAGTCCCGCGTCCACCGCAGCACGCGGTGGAGGGTGCGCTCGACGGCGGCGGGGGTGTCGTCGGCGCCCGCGTCCGCCGGGTCGACCTCGGCGATGACGACGGGGGGGACCGCCCGGCCTGAGGCGGCGAGTTCGCCGAGGTCGGCGAAGACCGCCGCGCCCCGCCCGGGGACGCGGCGACCGCGTCCGGCTCCCCTGCCGCCCGGAGGGCGGGGGAGGCGTCCGCGCCCAGTACCGCGTACGGGTCCGCGGTCGGCCCGTACGGCACCGGGAGGGGCACCCAGTCCACCCGGAACAGCGAGTCCCGGTGGTCGAAGCTCAGCTCGGCCAGTTCCCCGGCGTCCACGGGCCGCAGGGTCAGCGACTCGACGCCGCCGACGGGTGTCCCGTTCCGGTCGGCGACGGCCACGGACAGCGCGTCCTCCCCCGCGGGCGCGAGACGGACGCGCAGCGCGGCCGGCCCGGCGGAGTCCAGACGGATCCCCCTCCAGCGGTACGGCAGCCGGTCCTCGGGCCGGGAGCCGCCGGCGGTCGGTCCCGGGCCGGCCGGGAGCAGCGCGGCGTGCAGCAGCGCCGGGTGGATCCGGAACCGGCCCGGATCCGCACCGTCGTGCGCGGGCAGCTCCACCTCGGCGAACAGGACGCCGTCGCGGCGCCACAGCTCCTTCGGGCCGCGCGGCAGGGGTCCGTGGCCGGCCCCGGGGGCCGCCGGACCCGCGGACCCGTCCTCGACGGGCACGCGGACCGCGCCCGCGGGGGCCACGCGGCGAGGTCGTCCTCCCGGCGGACTCCCGCGGTGCCGGACCCGACGGTCCCGACGGCGTTGCGCGTCCACCCGGATTCGCCCGCACCGCGTGAGTGCACGCCGATCGTCCGCTTGCCGTCGACCACGACGCGGATCTCGCGACCGCCCGTGCGGGACAGCACCAGCGGTGTCTCCAGCGTGAGTTCGTCGACGGTGTCGCACCCCACCCGGTGCGCCGCCCACACCGCCATCTCCACCAGCACGGTCCCCGGCACGAGGACGGCGCCGTGCACGACGTGGTCGGCGAGCCACGGGTGGCGCTCCGGCGACAGGCGCCCGCCGGCCACCACCGCGCCGTTCCCCCGTCGTCGGGCAGATCGATCACGGTGTCGAGCAGCGGGTGGTCCGACGTGCTCCCGGCGGTGGTCTCGCCGGGCGTGTCCAGCCAGTAGCGCTGCCGCTGGAAGGCGTACGTGGGCAACTCGACCCACCGGCCGTCCCGGGCCGGGAGCGCCGCCTCCCACGACACCGCGACGCCCGCCACGAAGGCCTCGGCCACCGACCGGTGGAACCGGGCGAGGCCGCCGTCGCCGCGGCGCAGCGAACCCACCACCACCCCGTCGGCGGCGGGGGTGGCGTCGAGCATCTCCTGGATGTTGATCGTGAGCAGCGGGTGCGGGCTGACCTCGATGAACGCGCTGCGCTCCGGTGTGAGCAGGCACCTCATGGCGGCTTCGAACCGGACCGGCTCCCGCAGGTTGCGGAACCAGTAGGCCGTGTCCAGCTCCGCGGTGTCGACCGGCCCGCCGGTCACCGTCGAGCAGAACTCCACCGGCGAGGCCGCGGGGTGATCTCGCCCAGCTCGTCCCGGAACCGTTCCTCGAACCGGTCCATCAGCGGCGAGTGGCCGGGGACGCTCGCCGGGATCCACCGCGCGCGGACGCCCTCGGACTCGCAGGTCGCGATCAGCTCCCTGACCGCCGCGGCCCCGCCCGAGACCGTCGTCGAGTACGGGCCGTTGACCGCGGCGATCACGGCCCCGGACCCCGTCCGCTCCAGCAGTTCCCGCACCCGGTGCTCGGGCGCCACGATTCCGGCCATGCCGCCGTCGTCGGTGGACGTGGCCAGCAGCCGGGAGCGCAGGGCCACGATCCTGGCCGCGTCCGGCAGCGACAGGACCCCGGCGACGCAGGCCGCGGCGATCTCGCCCTGGGAGTGGCCGATCACCGCGTCCGGTGTCACCCCCAGCGAACGCCACACCCGCGCCAGCGACACCATCATCGCGAACAGCACCGGCTGGACGACGTCGATCCGGTCCAGGTCCGCCGCCTGCGGGCCCCCGCGCACGGTGTCGGTCAGCGACCAGTCCACCCACGGCTCCAGCGCCCGCGCGCACGCGCGCATCTGCTCGGCGAAGACCGGGCTCGACTCCCACAGCTCCCGCCCCATCCCCGCCCACTGCCATCCCTGGCCCGGGAACACGAACACCGTCCTGCCCACCGGCTTCGCGACGCCGGAGACCACGCCGGCGGGGTTCCTGGCCCCCTCGGCCGCGGCGGTCAGGCCGGCGAGCAGCCCGTCCCGGTCCGCACCGATCACCACGTGGCGGTGTTCGAACAGCGACCGCGTCGCCACCAGCGCGTGTCCCACCTCCCCGACCGGCAGGTCCGGGTCCGCGGCCACGCCGCCCCGCAGGCGCAGCGCCTGCTCCCGCAGCGCGTCCGCCGACCGCGCCGACAGCACCCACGGCACCGCCCCGGGGGCACCGGCGGGCGCCTGCCCGGTGACGAGGTCCCCGTCCCCGGCCGGACGGGCCGGGGCGTCCCTGCCCTCGACCGCCTGGCCGAACCCTTCGGGGGCCTGCTCCAGCCCTTCGGCCGCCTGGCCGAGCCCCTCGGGGCCTGGCCGAACCCCTCGGGTGCCTGCTCGAGAATGAGGTGCGCGTTGGTGCCGCTGACCCCGAAGGACGACACACCCGCGCGCCGGGGCCGTCCCGGTGCGCCGGGCCACGCCCTGGCCTCGGTCAGCAGCTCCACCGCCCCCGCCGACCAGTCCACGTGCGTCGTCGGGCGGTCCACGTGCAGGGTCCTGGGCAGCACCCCGTGACGCATCGCCATGATCATCTTGATGATCCCGCCGACCCCCGCGGCCGCCTGCGTGTGTCCGATGTTCGACTTCAGCGAGCCCAGCCACAGCGGGTTGCCGGGATCCCGGTCCTGCCCGTAGGTGGCCAGCAGCGCCTCCGCCTCGATGGGGTCACCCAGCCTCGTGCCGGTCCCGTGCGCCTCCACCGCGTCCACGTCGCCGAGCGACAGCCCGGCATCGGCCACGGCCGCCCGGACGACCCGCTGCTGCGCCAGTCCGCTCGGCGCGGTCAGCCCGTTGGACGCCCCGTCCTGGTTGACCGCCGAGCCCCGGATCACCGCCCAGATCCGGCGCCCGTTGCGCCGCGCGTCCGACAGCCGCTCCAGCACCAGCACGCCCGCGCCCTCGCCCCAGCCGGTCCCGTCGGCCGCCTCCGCGAACGACTTGCACCGGCCGTCGGCCGACAGCCCCCGCTGCCGGGCGACCTCCACGAACATCCCCGGGGTCGGCATGGCCGACACGCCACCGGCCAACGCCAGGGTGCACTCACCGGAGCGCAGGGACCGCACCGCCTGGTGGACGGCGACCAGCGACGACGAGCACGCGGTGTCGGTCGACACCGCCGGGCCCTCCAGCCCCAGCACGTACGCCACCCGGCCCGAGGCCACGCTGGTGTACGTCCCCGTGATCGCGAAGCCCTCCACCTCGCCGGCCGCCCCGCCGCCCATCCGCGGGCCGTAGTCGACCCCGTAGATCCCGGTGAACACCCCGGTCGCCGAGCCCCGCAGCGCGGCCGGGTCGACGCCCGCCCGTTCCAGCGCCTCCCACGACGTCTCCAGCATCAGCCGCTGCTGCGGATCCATCGCCAGCGCCTCTCGCGGGCTGATCCCGAAGAACGCCGGGTCGAACTCCGCGAGACCGGCCAGGAATCCTCCCGAGCGCGTGTACGTCTTCCCGTGCGCCCCGGGGTCCGGGTCGTAGAGCGCGTCCACGTCCCACCCGCGGTCCGCCGGGAAGTCGCCCATCGCGTCCACCCCGTCGGACACGACCTCCCACAGCCCTTCGGGGGACGTCACCCCGCCCGGGAAGCGACATCCCACGCCCACGACCGCGACGGGCTCGCGAGCGGATTCCTCCAGCTCGCGCACCCGCTCGCGCAGGGCCTGCGCGTCGCCGACGGCGCGGCGCAAGTAGGACCGGAGCTTGTCGACGTCCTCCACCAGGACCTCCCCCAAGAAAAGTTGCTCAGAAGAACAGGCGCGGTCATACGTAGCCGCGGTCGATCAGTTCGTACAGATCGTCATCACTGCGACTTTCAAGGGGCTTTTCCTCCGCCGCCGCCTCCGCCGCCTCCGCCGTCGTCGTCGCCGCCGTCGTCGTCGCCGTCGACTCCGGGGCTCCGGGCGTCCGCGGCTCGAGGAGGGAGAAGAGGTGGTGACCGAGCGCCTGCGGGGTGGGGTAGGTGAACGCGACGGTGGCCGGGAGCCGCACACCGGCCGCCGCGGTGAGCCGGTTGCGGAGCCGCACGGCCATCGACGAGTCGAAACCCAGGTCCTTGAAGGTCTCGGCCGCCCTCGCCGCGAGGTCGGCGCCCGTCAGGTCCGTGCCCTTCGCGCTCAGCACCGCCGCCGTCTCGGCGCACACCAGATCGCGGACCGCCCGCTGCGAACCCAGGTCCGCCGTAGGGGTGTTCGCGCCCCGTCCGCTCGCGTGTCCGGAGGAGCCCGGGCCCGCGGCGCCGGCGTCGTCGGGCGCGGTCAGCCAGTACCGCTGCCGTTGGAAGGGGTAGGCCGGCAGGCCGATCCGGCGCGGCCGGCCCGCGGCGAACGCCGCTCCCCAGTCCACCGGCACACCGCGCACGTACAGTTCGGCCAGCGACGCCAGGACCTTCCCCGCGCTCCCGTCGTCCTTGTGCAGGGTGCCCACCACCACCGGCGGGACCGCCAGCGCGTCGGCGGTCTCCTCCATCGCCACCGCGAGCACCGGGTGCGGACTGACCTCCACGAACACGCCGCCGCGGTCACGCATCAGGCCTTCGACGACCTCGCCGAAACGCACCGTCGAACGCAGGTTGTCGTACCAGTACGAGCCGCCGAGCCGACGCGTGTCGAGCGGCCCCCCGGTGACCGTGGAGTGGAACTCCACCTCCGACCTGCGCGCCGAGACGCCCGAGGTGGCCTCGAGCACCCGGTCGCGGATGCGTTCGACCTGGTGGGAGTGGGAGGCGTACGCGATCCTGACCCGGCGCACCCGGACACCGTCACCGGCGGCCGCCGCGGCGAACTGGTCCAGTGCCTCCAGGTCCCCGGAGACCACCACGGAGGCCGGCCCGTTGACCGCGCCCACGGAGAGCCGCCCGGCCCACCGCCCCAGCCGGTCCTCGACCCAGGCGAGGGGCGCGGCCACCGCGCTCAGGCCGCCCAGGCCGGCCAGCTCGGTCAGCGCCCGGCTGCGCAGGGCGACGATCCGCGCCGCGTCCTCGAGGGAGATCGCGCCTGCCGCGCACGCCGCGGCGATCTCTCCCTGCGAGTGCCCCACCACCACGTCGGGGACCACTCCCAGCGAGCGCCACACCCGTGCCAGGGACACCATCATCGCGAACAGCGCCGGCTGGACCACGGCGTCCCCGCGTTCCAGCGACGGCGCCGACTCCGCGCCGGTCACCAGGTCCACCAGTGACCAGTCCAGCCACGGCTCCAGCGCACGCGCGCACGCGTCGATCGCGCGCGCGAAGACCTCCGACTCCGCGTACAGCCGCCTTCCCATGTCCGGCCACTGCGATCCCTGGCCGGGGAACACGAAGACGACCGGGCCCGCCGGCTCCGTGGCCACCCCGCGGACCGTCCGCGCCGAACCACCGCCCGCCGCCACCAGGTCGAGACCGGCCAGCGCCTCCTCACGGCCGGCGCCGAGCACCACCGCCCGGTGCTCGAACGACGGCCGAGCCGACACCAGCGCGTGTCCCACGTCGGCCGTCGACAGCGACGCGTCCGCGACCACGAGGTCCCACAACCGCGTCGCCTGTTCCCGCAGCGCCGGCTCCGTGCGCGCCGACAGCACCCACGGCACCTCCCCGAAGACGCCCGCGGAGGCCGGCTCCGCGGCACGGGGGTGCGCCCGCTCCCCGGGGGCCTGTTCGAGGATGACGTGCGCGGTGGTGCCCCCCATCCCGACCGACGACACCCCCGCCCGCCGCGGCCGGCCCGGCGCGCCGGGCCAGGGCCGCGCGGCCCGGAGCACTTCGAAGTGCTCCTGGAAGTCCGGGACGGCGGGGTTCGGGGACCGGAAGTTCGGATTCGGAACCAGGTGGGCGCGATCCACGCAGAGCGCCGCCTTCACGAAGCCGACGATCCCCGCGGCCGGCTCCAGGTGCCCGACGTTCGCCTTCACCGAGCCGATCACCAGGGGACGGCTCCGGCCGGTCTCCCGGAACACCTCGCGCAGACCGGCCGTCTCGGCCGGGTCCCCGAGCCGTGTGCCGGTGCCGTGGGCCTCGACGTAGTCGACACCGTCGAACGGAACGGCCGCGCGCCCGAGGGCGGACAGCACGGCTGCCGCCTGCCCGGTGGGGCTGGGGTCCGGCATCCGGGAGGACGCGCCGCCGTTGCCGACGCCCCAGCCCCGGACCACCGCGTAGACGTGATCGCCGTCGGCGACGGCGAGGTCGAGCCGCTTCAGCAGGACGAACGCTCCGCCCTCTCCCCGGACGAACCCGTTGGCCCGTTCGTCGAAAGGGAAGCAGCGGCCGTCGGGGGAGAGGGCGCCCAGGTTCGCCAGGCCGAGTCCCGCGTCCGGGTCGACGATCAGGTGCACGCCGCCCGCGATCGCCATGTCGACCGCGCCGCCGCGTATCCGTTCGCACACCAGCGCCAGCGACACGAGGGAGGAGGACTGGCCCGAGTCCGCGCAGAAACTCATTCCGCGGACGTCGAACAGGCGCGAGATCCGGTTCGCGACCAGCGCACCGCTCGAGCCGAGCGCGGCGTAGTGATCGTCCCGGTCGCTGCCGGACAGCCTGCGCAGCAGCTCGTACCCCGAGGGCGCGGCGCCGACCACGACGTCGATCTCGCGGCCCGCGAGCGCGGTCGCCGGGACACCGGCGTCCTCGACGGCCTCCCAGGCGAGTTCCAGCCCCAGCCGCTGCACGGGGTCCATGGCGGCCGCCTCCGCCGGGGACGTTCCGAAGAACTCCGCGTCGAACCCGTCGACGGAATCGAGGAACGAACCCGCGTCGAGGGTGGCGGCGTCCGGGTGGGGCGTGCGGTTCGCGTCGGCGGCCCGGTGCCCGGGAAACATTCCGACGGTCGACTTCCCGTCGAGCAGCAGGCGCCAGAACTCACCCGGGTCGTGCACGCCGGGGAAGCGGCACGACATCCCGATGACGGCGATGCCGGTGGCTGCACCACTCATACGAATTCCTTCCGGTTCCCTCGGGGTACGGCTCTCGCGGGCGGAACCGCCCTCACCGCCAACGGGTCAGCAGCTTCCGCAGCTCGTCCGGCGCGTCCATGAAGTCGTAGTGGCCGCCGTCGACGACCCGGAACTCGACGGAGTCCGCGTACCGGCGCCACCCCTCGAGCGCGTCGAGGCTCACGTCGGGGTCGTCCCGCCAGTGCAGGACGACGATGGGGCACGGCACCGCGACCGGCTCCTCCCGCCGGTACGCGCCCGCGGCAGCGTGATCGCGGAGCAGCACCATGAGGCCGAGGTCGACCATGTCCGGCCGCGGCTCGATGCCCCGGCCGCGGAGGAACGACTCCACCTCGGCGCGCAGTTCGGACTCGGTCATGGTGAGCATCCGGTCGCGTGCGGCGTCGTGCGGTGCCGGCTGGCCCGACACGAAGAGGCGGTCCGGACCGGGCAGGCCCAGTTCGGCGAGCCGGACCGCGGTCTCGTACGCGGGCAGCGCGCCCGCGCAGTGCCCGAAGAACGCGAACGGCCGGTCGAGCAGCGGCACCAGGGGGTCGACCAGGTCGGCGGCCAGGCGCTCGTAGGTGCCGTAGTGGGGTTCGGCCAGCCGGTTCTCACGGCCGGGGAACTGCACCGGGCAGACCTCCACGCCGTCGATCGCGGCCGGCCAGGCGCTGAAGGCCGAGGCCCCGGACCCGGAGAAGGGGAAGCAGAAGATCCGGGCCGGGTGGCCGGCGGCCTGCGGCCGGACGAACCACGGGGACGCGGCGGCGGTGGATCCGGAGGTCATGGCGTCTTTCGTTTCTGGGCGACGACGGGGAGGTGGGTCATCCCGGCGATGAAGTACGACCGCAGGTGCTGCGGTTCGCCGTCGAGCTCGATCGATCCGAACCGCCGGAGCAGTTCTTCGAAGAAGACGCGCAGGGTCAGCCGGGCCAGCGGCGCCCCGATGCAGAAGTGCGGCCCGAACCCGAACGCGATCTGGCGCTTCGCGCCCTCCCGCGTGATGTCGAACTCGTGCGGATCGGTGAACCGGGACGCGTCCCGGTTGGCCGACCCGATCCACGCGACGACCGCCCCGCGGGCCGGGACCGTGCCCCCGCCGATGTGGACGTCGTCCACCGCGTACCGCATGAAGTTGCACGCGGCCGACGTCCAGCGCAGTCCCTCCTCGACGAGGTTCGGGACCAGCGACGGGTCGGCCTGCGCCTTCGCGAACTGCTCGGGCCGCTCGACGAGGGCGTGCACGGTGCCCGAGACGGTGTGCGGCGTCGTCACGTTGGCGCCCAGGAGGATGCTGTAGCCGTCGAGGGCGATCTCCTCGTCGGTCAGCGGCTCGTCCCCCGCGCGGGCGGTCATGAGGTGGTCGAGGAGGCTCCCGTCCTCGCCTCCGGCCGACCGCCGCCGCTTCACCCACTCGGTGACGTAGGTGACGAGCTCGTGGTGGGCGATGGCCAGCGTCGCGGCCTCGCTGCCGTGCCGGAAGTGCGGGTCCGAGGGGGCCGTCACCATCGCGGTGAGCTGCACGAGTTCGGCCCAGTCCCGCTCGGGGATCCCCAGCAGCGGGCCCGTGACGATGGCCGGCAGGAGCAGCGCCCGCTCGGCCAGGTCGAAGGTGCCGCCGTCGAGCGCCGGCTCGAGGAAGCGCACGATCGCCTGCCGGATCCGGTCCTCCCAGGGCGCCACCGCCCGCGCGGTGAGCCTGGCGCCGATCGCCCGGCGGACCTGGGTGTGCCGCGGCGGGTCGGTGGACGTCAGCAGCTTGCCCGCCGCGACGTCGTCCACCCCGAGGTGGGTGACCACCGTGCCGCGCTCCGAGGTGAACTCCCGGTGGTCGCCGAGCACCCGGCAGACGTCGTCGTAGCGGGTCACCGACCAGAACTCCCGGCCGTCCGGGAGGACCTGGTGGTGCAGGGGCGCCTTCGCCCGCATCACGTCCCAGACCGGATGCGGGTCGCCCGAGGTGTAGAGGTCCAGGTCGAACAGGTCGACGCGGTCGAGGTCGAGGTCGCGGTCGCGTGCGGCACCCGGCGTCAACCTCACGTCCGCGCCCTCCCCTGCTCGATCAGCTCGGCGACCCGGGCCGGGGTCTGTGCCAGGTAGAAGGCGCGCACGGACAGTCCGACGCCGTAGTCCCGGGACACCCGGTCGATGATCTTGATACCGATCAGCGAGTTGCCGCCGAGCGCGAAGAAGTCGTCGTCCGGACCGACCTCCCGGCCGTCGAGGTGTTCCCCCCACAGCGCCGATATCTCCCGCACGAGTGACGCCGGCGCACCCGGGGGCGCGGTGTGCGGTTCCGGCGTCTCGTCCTGTCCACCTCGCTGGTGGACCCGCGGCAACGATTCCATCGCCAGCCTTTCCTGGTCTCCGCCGGACGGGAATTCCCGCCCGCGTCGTCATCGGCTCCGTCGCCGGACCGTCACCGCCACAACGGCCGCCCGGGCCTTTTCCGCCGTCCCGCCGACGGGATGAATTCCTTGAACGGCCGGACGGACGTCTCGCGTTCTCTTCGGATCACGCCGTTTCTCTTCGGATCACGCCGTGCCGGTGATGCCCGGTGCCGGCCGACCGGCCGGACGCGGCCGGGAGCGGACCGGCGGGTCCGCGTGCCGGCGCCGCCCACAGGCGTTCGGTGCCTGTCGTCCGGCGGTCGGCTCGTGACGCGGTGTCATCGGTCCCGGGGCGGTGGGCAGTCCCGTCCCGGCCGGAACCGGGGCGGGCGGCCGACCGGGTGGGCCGCCGCTTCGGGCGGTGCGCCCGGGAACCTCGCGACGCCAAGCTAAGTGGCCGGGGAAACGCAGTGCAAGAGATGGCCGTGCGGACGCCCCGCCGGGCTTCACCTGTCCCGTCGACGGGACAGTAACGGGGTGCCCGCACGCTCCGGCCGATTCCCGCGGCCGATTCCCGCGACCGCTTTCACCGGGGAGGCGATTTCCCGGGTGTATGTTCCTGGCCGACACCGTCCTCGGACACATGGACCGGGGACCGGTTCCCGCTGGAAATCGCAGCGCACGGGCAGGGCGATCCTCCTTCCCCGAAATGCCGGGCCGGCCGCCAGAAGCGCCGGTCCGGCACTCCGCTTCCCCTCCCGGAACCGTGCCGGAACCAACTCAGGAATTCTCGGCGTTCCGCCGACAGAAGGGACTCCAGGTGCCTCACGTACAGCCGGAACGGACGACGCAGGAACAGCGGACGGCAGCGCCTCGGCGTTATCTGATGTGCCGCCCCACGCACTTCGACGTCACGTACTCGATCAACCCGTGGATGGACCCGGACCGCCCCACCTCGGCGGAGACGGGACTGGCCCAGTGGAAGCAGCTGTTCGAGACGTTCGTCGGTCTGGGCCACGACGTGCGGCTGATCGAGCCGGTGCCGGGGCTTCCCGACATGGTCTTCGCCGCGAACGGCGCCATCGTGGTGGACGGCAAGGTGCTCGTCGCGCGCTTCCGGCACCCCCAGCGCAGGGACGAGTCCGCGGCCTACCTGGAGTGGTTCGGCCGCGGCGGCTGGTCCACGGTCCGGCAGGCGGAGTACGTCAACGAGGGCGAGGGCGACTTCCTCTGCACGGGCGGGGAGATCCTGGCCGGCACCGGTTTCCGCTCCGACCCGCGGGCCCACGACGAGGTGCGCGAGTTCTTCGGGCGCCCCGTGATCAGCCTGTCCCTCGTCGATCCGCGGTTCTACCACCTCGACACGGCCCTGGCGGTGCTCGGGGACGACGAGGTCATGTACAACCCGGCGGCGTTCTCCCCGCAGAGCCGGGCCGTGCTGGCCGAGCGGTTCCCGGACGCGATCCTGGCCGAGGAGGCCGACGCCGCCGTGTTCGGCCTCAACGCGCTGTCGGACGGCCGCAACGTCGTCCTGCCGCGGGCGGCCACCGGTCTCGCGGCACAGCTGCGCGAGCGCGGCTACCACCCCGTCGGCGCCGATCTGACCGAGCTGCTGAAGGCCGGGGCAGCGTCAAGTGCTGCACGCTCGAACTCCGGGAATGAGCCGCGAAGCCGCGTGAGGGCGGCGCGGTCCGCGGGCTGCCCCCGGCGGGACGACCGCACGGGAACGCGAGGGAGGAACGATGACCGTCACACGCCGTCACGCCACCGTGCACAACGCGTGGATCAGGCAGTTCCACGATCCCGGAGCCGACGGCCCGGTCCTGGTCTGCCTCCCCCACGCCGGGGGCTCGGCGTCGGCCCACCTTCCCCTCTCCGAGGAGCTGTCCGCCGCGGCCGAGGTGCTGATCGTGCAGTACCCGGGCCGGCAGGACCGGCTGGCCGAGCCCGCCCTGGGGGATCTCCGGCAGCTGGCGGACCGGATCGCGCACGCCCTGCTGCCCTGGCGGGACCGGCCGCTGGCCCTCTTCGGGCACAGCATGGGATCCCTCCTGGCGTACGAGGTGGCGCTGCGGCTCGAACGGCGCCGGGGCCGCCCCTCGTGGGGCTGGTCGTCTCGGGCCGGGCCGCCCCGTCCGTCCCGTCCGACCGGGGGTGCACGCCATGGACGACGAGCGCCTCACCGGGCATCTGGCCGAACTCGCGGGCACACCGCCCGCGTTGCTGGCAGACAAGGAACTCCTGGCCACCGTGCTCCCCGCGGTGCGTGCCGACTTCAGGGCCGTGGAGACCTACCGGGACCACGCCGGCCACAAGGTCGGGTGTCCCATCAGCAGTTACCGCGGGACGAAGGACACGGGCGTGTCGCGCGACGGCCTCGGGAAGTGGGCCGGCTACACGACCGGGCGGTGGACGGCCAGGCTCTTCGACGGCGGCCACTTCTACCTGCAGTCCCGAGAGCGCGAGGTGGCCCGGGCCGTCCTCCAGGACCTGGCGGCCTTCACCGCGCGGGGACGGCGGGGCCCGACGGCCGGCCGGCCGGTACGCCGGCCGTCGCCCCGGCCGCCCCGGCCGCCCCGGTCGCCCCGGTCGCCCCGGCTCGGGACCTCGCCGGATGACTCCGCCGCCGGCAGGTCCGCGCCCGCACCGCCTCCGCGGTCCTCGCCCCGCCGCTCCGTACGCACCCGCTCCCTGACGGGGACATACCGCGGGATCGAGAACCGTCCGTGCCTCCCGTCGACGCCGGTCCGGCCGCGGCGCCACGGCAACGTCGCGCGGGGCATGGACGGTTGGGTGCCCGCCGCGAACGCCCGTGGCAAAATCAGCGGGTGCAGATCAAGGTGCTGGGTCCATTCGAGGTGCGCGGGGACGACGGCGGCTTGGTCGACGTGCCGGGCGCGCGACTGCGCGGACTGCTGATCGCCCTCGCGCTCAAGCCGGGTCACGTGGTTCCGAAGGCGTCGCTCGTCGACTGGATCTGGGGGGAACACCCGCCCGCCGACGCGGCGAACGCCCTGCAGCGCCTGGTCTCCCGGCTGCGGAAGGCCCTTCCGGACGGGGTGGTGGAAGGGCAGCCGGACGGCTACCGGCTGACGGTGGAGCCCGACGCCGTCGACGCCGTGCGGTTCGAGCGCCTCCTCGCCGCCGGCCGGGCCGGCGGCGAGGACGTCTCCCGGCGTGTGCGGCTCCTGCGCGAAGCCCTCGGGCTGTGGCGCGGTGCGGCCCTGCAGGACGTCGGTGTGCAGGACGGCGCCGCGTTCGACGCCGCGGTCGTCCGGCTCGAGGGGTTGCGCCTGGCCGCAGCGGAGGAGCGGTTCGACGCGGAGGTCGCCCTCGGGCGCGGTGCGGAGGCGGTCACGGAGCTGACCGACCTGGTGGCCGCGCACCCGGTGCGGGAACGGCTCGTCGCCGCGCTGATGCGCGCCCTCGTCGCGGCCGGCCGCGACAGCGAGGCGCTGCTGGTGTATCAGCGCGCGAGGGAGGCCCTCGCCGACGCGCTGGGCGTCGGCCCCTCGCCGGAGCTGGCCGCGTTGCACGTCGCGCTGCTGCGGGGCGAGCTGGGGCAGGGCCTGCGGCAGCGGGAGGCGGACCGCAGGACCAACCTGCGCGCCGAGCTGACCACCTTCGTCGGCAAGGACGCCGACGTCGCCGCGGTCCGCGGGCTCATCGCCGAGCACCGGCTGACCACCGTGATCGGGCCGGCCGGCTCGGGGAAGTCCAGACTGGCCACGGAGACCGCGCGCACCCTGCTCGACGGACTGCCGGACGGGGTCTGGCTGGTGGAGCTCGCCGGCATCCGCGCGGACGGTGACGTGGCCGACGTGACGCAGTCGACGCTCACCGCGCTCGGCCTCCGGGACGCCCTGCTCGGCGGGGCCCCGAACACGGAGCTGACGGACCGGCTCGTCGCCGCGGTCCGCGAGCGGGAGGCGCTGCTGATCCTGGACAACTGCGAGCACGTGATCGAGGCCGCGGCGGTGTTCGCCCACCGGGTGCTCGGGGAGTGCCGGCGGCTGCGGATCCTGGCGACGAGCCGGGAACCGCTCGGCATCACCGGGGAGGCGCTGTGGCTGGTCGAGCCGCTGGCCCTTCCGGAGGGGGACGCGGGACCCGGTGAGATCGAGGCCTCGCCGGCCGTCCGGCTGCTGCGGGACCGGACCGGGGCGGTGCGCCGGGATCTCTGGGTCGACGCCCGCACCCTGGCGACGATGGCGCGCGTCTGCCGGACGCTGGACGGGATGCCGCTGGCGATCGAGCTGGCCGCGGCCCGGTTGCGGACCATGTCCATCGACCAGCTCGCCGACCGGCTCGACGACCGGTTCCGCCTGCTGACCAGTGGCAGCCGGACCGCGATGCCGCGGCACAAGACGCTGCGCGCGGCCGTCGACTGGAGCTGGGAGCTGCTCACCCACGCCGAGCGGGTGGTCCTGCGCAGGCTCTCGGTGTTCTCCGGCGGGGCGGGCCTGGAGGCGGCCGAACGGGTCTGCGCGGGCGGCGTGGTCGAGCAGGAGCAGGTGCTGGAGCTGCTCACCGCGCTGACCGAGAAGTCGCTGCTGCTCGCCGAGGGCACCGGCGCCCCGCGCTACCGCATGATCGGCACGATCAGGGAGTACGCCCGGCACCGGCTCGCGGAGGCGGGGGAATCGGACCGGACGCGCCGCGCCCACCTGGCGTACTTCACCGAGCTCGCCGAGACCGCGGAGCCGCACCTGCGCCGCGCCGAGCAGCTGGAGTGGCTGGCCATGCTGGAGGCCGAGCACGACAACATAGGCGCGGCGATGGGCGGCGCGCTCGCGGCGGGCGAGGCGCAGGCGGCGATGCGGCTCGCGGCGGGCGCGGGCTGGTACTGGTGGCTCGGCGGGCACCGGACCGAGGGCTTCGAGCTGATCACCACGGCCACCAGGACGCCCGGCGAGGTGACCGACGAGGTCCGCGCCATGGTGTACGCGCTGGTCGTGCTGTTCGTGAGCTCCGGGCGGGGCGACGAGCGCCAGGCCGCGCGGTGGATCCACGAGGCGTACCGGTTCAGCCGGCGCAGCGGGCACCGCTCCCCGCTGCTGGGACTCGTCACCGCGCTGGAACGCATGCTGCAGGCGCCCGACGCGTTCCTGCCCGCGTTCGAACCGCTGCTCGACAACGAGGACCCCTGGGTGCGCGCCCTGGCCCGGCTGCACCTGGGCAAGATGCGGATCATGCTCGGCGGCCCGGACGGACGGGACGCGGACGCGTACCTGGAGAAGGCGCTCACCGAGTTCCGGGCGCTCGGGGAGCGGTTCGGGATCTCGTTCGCCCTGACCGAGCTGGCGGACCGGATCGCCGTGCGCGGCGAGTTCGCCGGTGCGTGCGGGCACTACGAGGAGGCGATCGCGGTCGTCACCGAGATCGGTACCACCGAGGACGTCATCCGGATGCGGTCGCGGCAGGCGCAGCTGTACCGGCTGCTGGGCGACGAGGCCGGCGCCGCCGCCGCCATCGCCGAGGCGCAGCGGCGCGCGGAGCGCGTCACCTGGCCGGACGCGCTGGCCGAGCTGGCCCTCGCGAAGGCGGAGCTCGCCCGGTGGGGCGGCGACGCCGAGGAGGCGCACCGGCAACTCGGTGTCGTGACGGCCGTACTGGGCGACGAGGCGGAGCGGGCGGACATCCGCGCGGTGCGGCACGACCTGCTCGGCTATCTCGCCGACGACCTCGACGAGTCCCGGGCGCACCGCGCGGCGGCCTGCGAGGCGGCGTCCGAGGCACGGTACGCGCCGCTGACCGCGCAGGTCCTCGTCGGGGTCGCGGACCTGGCACTGCGCCGCGACGAGTACGAGCAGGCCGCGCGGCTGCTCGCGGCGAGCACGGGCGTACGCGGGCTGCAGGACCGTTCCCACCCGGACGTGGCCCGCATCGAGCGGAGCGCGCGGAGCCGCCTCGGCGACGCGCGGTTCGCCGAGGCGGCTCGGGAGGGGATGCGGACCGGCTGGTCTCAGCTGGTCGGGGTCACGCTCGCTTCTTGAAGGTGGAGACCGCCCACACGTACCCGAGGAGGGTGAGCCCGACGCACCAGGCGACGGCCGCGATCGCGTCGCCGCTCGAAGGGTCGCCCGCCAGCAGCCCGCGCAGCGTCTCGATGATCGGGGTGAAGGGCTGGTACTCCGCGAACTGCCGCGCGCCGGCCCCCATGGTGTCCGCGGGGACGAACGCGCTGCTCAGGAACGGCAGCATGATCAGCGGCACGGTGGCCAGGCCCGCCGACTCCGCGGTCTTCGCGGCCAGCCCCAGGGCGATGGTGAGCCAGCTGGTCGCGAAGGTGAGCAGCACGACGAGACCGAGCACGCCGAGCCAGTCCAGGGCGCTCGCCTCCGGGTCGAACCCCATCGCGAAGGCCACCCCGACGATGGCCGTGCAGGCCACCAGGCAGCGCACCGTGGTGACGACGACCTGCCCGGTCAGCACGGCGCCGCGGGAGACGTCCATGGCCTTGAACCGGTTGATGACGCCCTTCCTCATGTCGTCGTTCACGGCCGCCGCGGTGGAGCCCAGCCCGTAGCTGACGGCCATCACGAGCAGCCCCGGCGTCACGTAGTCGATGTACTCCTCACCGACGCTGAAGGCGCCACCGAGCACCTTGACGAACATGAGCATGATCACGATGGGGAACAGGACCGCGTTGAACAGCACCAGCGGGTTCCGCATGGTGTGCTTCAGGTTGCGGCGCAGCATGATCACCGAGTCGGCCATCGCCGTCGAGAGACTGCTCACTGTGCGACCGCCTCCGCGCTCGGGCGCCCGGTCAGGGCGAGGAAGACGTCGTCGAGGTCCGGTGTGTGCACGGAGAACTCCTGGGCGTTGATGTCGTGCTCGTCGAGCCGGTCGAGCAGGGCCCGCAGCGACCTCGACTGGCCGTCGCTGGGCATCCGCAGGATCAGTTCCTGGTCGTCCCTCGTGGCCCCGGCCAGGACCCGCGCCGCCGCGTCGAGCTCGTCGAGGTCCGCGAACCGGAGCCGGACGTGGGTGCCGGGGACCTGGCGCTTGAGCTCCTCGGGGGTGCCCTGGGCGACCAGCCGGCCCTGGTCGAGGACGACGACCTGGTCCGCGAGCTGGTCGGCCTCCTCGAGGTACTGGGTGGTGAGGAAGATGGTGGTGCCGTCGGCCACCAGCTCGCGGACGATCCCCCACATCGTGCGCCTGCTGCGCGGGTCGAGACCCGTCGTCGGCTCGTCCAGGAAGATGATCCGCGGGCTGCCGACCAGCGTCATCGCCAGGTCCAGCTTGCGGCGCATGCCCCCGGAGTAGGTCGACGACATCTTGTCCGCCGCCTCCACCAGGTCGAACCGCTCCAGCAGCCGCCCGACCACCTGGTCACCGGAGCGCACGCGCTTGAGGTCCGCCATCAGCTGGAGGTTCTCCCGGCCCGACAGCAGCTCGTCCACCGCGGCGAACTGACCGGTCACCCCGATGGCCGCGCGCACCTGCCTGGTCTCGGTGGCCACGTCGTGCCCGGCCACGCGCACCGTCCCGGCGTCGGCCTTCAGCAACGTCGCCAGGACGTTCACCGTCGTCGTCTTGCCCGCCCCGTTCGGGCCGAGCATGGAGAAGACCGAGCCCGCGGCGACATCGAAGTCGAGGCCGTCGAGCACGACCTTGTCGCCGAACGCCTTGCGCAGCCCTGTGACTGCGATTGCCGTACTTGTCATGTTCCCACTCTCCTCACCGGGCCGGACGCCGACCGGTCACGTCCCTGACACGGGCGCTGACACGAGCGCTGACATGGGCGCTGACACGGCGCCCCCACCGGCACGTGGTGCCGGCACCGCTCGTGGTCCTCCTTCGGGCCGGGGCCGTGGACCCGGTTCGAGGGGGCCTCACCGGTCCGGGGCCGGCTCGCCCAGGACGGCGGCGGAGATGATGTCGGTGACCTCCCGGCCGTACCGGTCGAGGTAGAAGTGGCCGCCCCGGAAGACGTGCAGGGAGAACTCGCCGGTGGTGTGCTCCCCCCAGGCTTCGGCCTCGGCGATCGTGGTGTGCGGGTCGTCGTCGCCGATCAGCATGGTGATGGGGCAGTCGAGCCGGACGCCGGTGACGCGGGGGTGGGTCTCGATGGCCGTGTAGTCGCCCCGCACGGCGTGGAGGACGGCGGCCTTCAGGTGTTTGTTCTCCAGCCAGACGGGGTCGGTGCCGTTGACGGAACGCAGTTCGTCGACGATGCCGTCGTCGTCACGGCGGTGGACCGTGCCGCCGCGCAGCCGGGAGGGCGCGGGGTAGCCGGAGGCGAACAGCCGGGCGGGCGGGGCGCCGGTGTCGTCCTGGTAGCGGCGGGCCACCTCGAAGGCGAGGATCGAGCCCATGCTGTGGCCGAAGAAGACGGTGGGCCGGCCGTCCTCGCAGCGGCGCAGCGCCGCGTAGGTGAGGTCGGCGAGTTCGGCCAGGTTGTGGACGCAGCCCTCGGCACGCCGGTCCTGCCGTCCCGGGTACTGGACGGCGAGCGTGTCCAGGTGGGGTGCGAGGGCTTCCGACAGTGCGTGGTAGTAGCTCGCCGAACCTCCGGCGTGCGGGAAGCAGACGATGCGGAAGTCGCTGTCGTCGCTGGGATGGAAGCGGTGTATCCACTGCCCCTCGGATCTCGTCGCCCCTGTCATGCCCGACCCTTCTGTGTGTGCACCGGTCTCACCCGCGGCGCGGGAGAGGAGGAGGGTGTTCTTCCGGTCCGGTCCCGGGCCTCCCCGGTCACCGGTCCCGTCCGTCGACGGCTGGTGCGGGGCCCGGCGACGGCCGGCTCAGGAGGCCCGGCGGCCCAGGAGGGACGCCACGAGGCTCGTCTCGACGTTGCCGCCCGAGAGCAGCACGCCGATGTCCCGGGCGCGGCCGTCGGCGGCGAGGCGCAGGGCGCCGGCCACGGCGGTGGCGGCGGCGGGCTCGACCAGCAGCCGGGCGTGGACGAGCACCAGGCACAGCGCCTCGGCGATGGCGTCCTCGTCGACGGTGAAGACCTCCGCGACGGTGTCGTGGACCAGGTCGTAGGGCAGTCGGCCGATGCGGTCGGGGCGCAGCCCGTCGGCGATCGTGGGCTTCGGGTCCACGGTGACGGGTCCCCCGGCGCGCAGCGCCGCGGTCAGGGCGGGTACGGCGCAGGGCTCGGCGCCGTAGACGTCGATGCCCCGGCCCGCGGTCGCCAGGCAGGCGCCGGCCACCGCGCTGCCGCCCCCGACGGGCAGCACCACCGCGTCCAGACGGCCGCCGGCCGCGTCCACCTGGTGCAGCAGGTCCGCGGTGGCGGTTCCCTGCCCGGCCACCACGTCCGGGTTCTGGTAGGGGTCGATCTCGTCGTACCCGCGGGTGTTCCTGAGCTCCTCGACCACCGCGATCCGCTCGGCCAGCGTGGTTCCGGCCCGGAGCACCTCGGCGCCGGTCTCACGGATGCGCCGCACCTTGGTCGGAGCGGCGTCGGTGGGCAGCACCAGCACCGCCGGGAGCCGGTACTGTGCGGCGGCCAGGGCCACGGCTATGGCGTGGTTCCCGGTGGACTGCGCGACCACCCCGGTGCTGCCGGCCCCCCTCAGCCGCTCCACGGCGAGGAGTGCGCCGCGCATCTTGAAGGAGCCCCCGCGCTGGAGGTTCTCCGCCTTCAGCCACAGCCGGGCGCCGGCCACCCGCTCCAGTTCCTCGCTGCGCACGACGGGCGTGCGCACCAGACGTCCGGCGATACGGTGCCGGGCGCCGTGCACCCCTTCGTAGCTCAGGAGCGGCGGCTGGCCGGCGACGGCCACGGCGTTCACGCCGGTCGACATGATGCGTCTCCGTTTCTCTGCGGGTCCGCCGAGAGTTCCCCGCGGGTGCCCTGCGGGTCTCCTGCGGGTTCTCTGCGGGTTCGGGGTGTCTTCGCGGTGCGGGCTCCGCGCGTGCGTCCGGGTCCCGTCGGGGGGACCCGGACGCCCCGGACGCAACGGCCCGCACGGGCCCACCGCCGGCGTGTACGGACGGTTCACCGAGCCGGGCCGAGCCGGGCCGAGCCGGGCCGGGTCGGGTCGTGCCGGACCGAGCCGGACCAGGCCAGGCCGGGTCGTGCCGAGCCGAACTGAGCCGGGCCGAGCCTGGCTGGACCGAACCGGGCCGAGCCGGACCATGCCGAGCCGGCGGCGCGTGGGTCCGGCCGAGCCGGCGGCGCGTGGGTCCGAGCCGAGCCGGCGGCGCGTGGGTCCGAGCCGAGCCGGCGGCGCGTGGGTCCGGGCAGGGCCGGCGGCGCGTGGGTCCGGGCAGGGCCGCGGCCCTGCCCGGGGTCCTCGCCCCGCGGGCGGGCGTCCTCAGCGGTCGCGCGCGGATTCCGCCTCTATCACGTCCAGCACCTCCCGGGCGTGATCGACCAGGTACATGTGATCGCCCGGGAACTCCGCGGAGCTGAATCCGCCCGTGGTCGCCTTCTGCCACTCCTGGGCCTGTTCGGCGCTGACCAGGCCGTCGGAGTCGCCCCGCAGCGAGCAGATCGGCACCGACACCGGTTCGTCGGTGCTCGGGACGTAGTTCTCGTGCATCTCGCAGTCGGCCCGCAGCACGGGGAGGAGCAGTTCCCGCATCTCCGGGTGGTCGAGCGCCTCGTGCCTGAACCCCGCGAACTCCTCGACCCGGGCGAAGAACTCCTCGTCCGGGAGCCCCGTCGCCCTCCGCTCCCGCTGGGTCCACGGCCCCGGCGAGCCACTGACGACCAGCCGTTCGACGTGCACGCCGCGCGCGCTCAGCAGGTGCACCAGCTCGTACGCGAGCACCGCGCCCAGGCTGTGCCCGAACAGCACGGTCCGCGCCCCCTCGCCGAGGGCCGCGGCGATGTCGTCGGCCTCGCTCCTGGCCGCCTCGACGACGTTCCGGTACGGCGTCTCCATGATCCGCCGCTCCCTGCCGGGCAGTTCGACCGGAACCACGCGCCACCGGTCGGCGGCCGGCGCCCGCCACGGGTGGAAGAACGAAGCCCCGCCCCCGCGAACGGCACGCACAGCAGCGTGGCCCGGTCTTCGTGTTCCGTGGACATGCCGGGTTCATGCACCCCGACCAACCCCCTCATCCGTTCGGCGATTCGTCGGACCGGTGCGAAGAACACGCCGCCGGTCACTGCGCGAGCTTGCTGTTGACGACCTTCATGACCTCGGCCACGGGTTCGGGCATGTTCATCTCGTGGTGCGTGGCGCGCACGTCGTGCACCTCGATGGAGCCGAGGACGTACGGCCGCCACAGGTGCGCGTACGACTGGTCCTGGAGCGTCGCGCTGAAGAACAGCACGTCGCCGCGGTAGACCGGCGACTCGAAATCCATCATGAGGGTCGTGTTGTTGGTCAGGACCCTCGACATGGCGTCCAGGAAGTGCTGCCGGTTGTCGGTGCCCACGTACTGGCCGAAGTACTCCTCGAGTTCGGCCCGGTAGTCCGACAGCGTCTTGCCGGCGTGGATCTCCGTGAACCCGTGCCCGCCCGGCTGGGAGTCCAGGACGGCCACGAGGGCGACCTCGTGGCCGCGCCGGTCGAGCGCCGCCGCGACGGCGGGCGCGAGCGTGCCGCCGTAGGACCAGCCGACGAGGTGGAAGGGCCCTTCCGGCTGGATCTTCAGCATCTCGGTGACGTAGTCCTCGACCATCTCCTCCACGGACCCCACCAGTGCGGCCACGCCGTCGGAGCCGCGGGACTGGAGGGCGTAGGCCGGCCGGTCCCGCACGTGCAGCACGAAGCTGAAGTACGCCCACCCCAGTCCGCCTCCCCCGTGGAAGAACCACAGGGCGGCTTCCCGGTGCCGGGATCGCTGTTCAGCGGCAGCACGACGGCGAACGGGTCGGAGAGTTCCGAGGGGCGCCGATGAGCAGCAGCGAGGCCAGCTCGGCCACCGTGGGGTACTTGATGATCGTCCTGAGGGGCACGTCGAGGCCGAACTCGCTGCGGATGCGGGCGCTGAGCCGGGTGGCCAGGAGCGAGTGACCGCCGAGCGCGAAGAAGTCGTCGTCGATGCCGACCCCCTCGACGGCGAGCAACTCGGCGAAGAGGGCGCACAGCCTCTCCTCGCGGGAGTCCCGCGGCTCCCGGCCGGCCTCGGTGTGCGTGTCCTCGGCCGGCAGCGCTCCCCGGTCGAGCTTCCCGTTCGGGGTCAGCGGGATCTCCGAGAGCGGAATCACCGCGGAGGGCACCATGTAGTCCGGCAGGCGCCCCCGCAGGTACCCGGGCAGCTCGGCGAGCAGCGCCCGGACCCCGGCCTCGTCCCCGGCGGCACCGGGCCCGGGCATCACGTAGCCCACGATGCGCTTGTCGCCGTCCTGGTTCTCGCGCACCACGGCCGCCGCCTGTGCCACGCCGGGATGCCCGGTCAGCACGTGCTCGATCTCCCCAGCTCGATCCGGAATCCGCGGATCTTCACCTGGAAGTCGGTTCGCTCGAGGTACTCCAGCTGACCGTCCGCGTTCCAGCGCACCAGGTCCCCGGTGCGGTACATCCGCGCCCCGGCGGGCCCGAACGGGCACGCCACGAACCGCTCCGCGGTCAGCTCCGGCCGGCCCTGGTAGCCGCGGGCCATGCCGGCGCCGGCGATGTAGAGCTCGCCCTGCACGCCGCGCGGAACCGGGCACAGCCGCGAGTCGAGCACGTACACCCGGGTGTTCCCGACCGGCCTGCCGATCGGGGCGCCCCGCCCGGGCTCCACGCGCGCCTCGGTGCACCACGTCACCGTCTCGGTCGGGCCGTACATGTTGAACACCTCGGCGGCCTGCCGCGCCAGCGTCTCGGCCAGCCGCACCGGCACGGCTTCCGCGCCGATGATGATCCGCAGGCCCTTCGCGGCGTGCGGGTCGTGCATCAGCAGCATCTGCCAGAAGGCGGGCGTGGCCTGCACCGCGGTGACCCCGTGGCGGCGTATGAGCGCCAGTACGGCCGACGGATCGGTGACGGTGTCCTTCCCCGCCACCACCATGGTCGAGCCGGCGACGAACGGCAGGTACAGCTCGGTGTTCGCCATGTCGAACGCCACGGTCGTGCTGAACAGCATCCGGTCCTCGGGGGACAGCGGGAACCTCCGCTGCGTCGTGGCGAGGTAGTTCGCCACCGCGCCGCGCGGGATCGTCACCCCCTTCGGCCTCCCGTCGATCCCGACGTGTAGATCACGTACTGGGTGTTCTCGGGCCGGACGACCACCTCGGGCGCCGTGTCCGGACACCCCGCCCAGTCCGCGCCGGCCAGCGTGTCGGCGTCGAGCACCAGCACCGGGTCCGCGTGCTCGAGGATGTAGTCGATCCGGGAGCGCGGGTGGTCCGGGTCGATCGGGACGTAGGCCCCGCCGGCCTTGAGCACCGCGAGCAGCGTCACCACCAGGTTCACCGTCCGGGGCAGGCACACGGCGACCCGCGACTCCGCCCGCACACCGCGGCCGACCAGCCAGTGCGCCAGCCTGTTCGACCGCGCTTCCAGTTCCCGGTAGGTGAGCGACTCCTCCTCGCCGATGACGGCGAGTGCCTCCGGCGCCGCCCGTACCCGCCCGCGCACCGCCTCCACCAGCTCCAGGGTCGGCTCGGCGGTGTCGTTCACCTCCACCAGCAGCCGCCGGCGCTCGTCCGCGCCCAGCACGTCGACGTCCCCGACGCACACGTCCGGATCGGCGACCACCTGCTCGAGGACACGCGCGAACCGGGCGGCGACGGCCTCGACCGTCTCCCGGTCGAACAGCTGGGTCGCGTAGGAGATGTCGCCCCGCAGCGCGCCCGAGCCGTCCGCGACCACGTTGAAGAACAGGTCGACCTTGGCGGTCGACAGGGCGTTCCGCTCGGCCTCCACCTCGAGCCCGGGGAGCCTGAAGTCGGGCCGCTCGTAGTTCTGCAGGCCGAGCATCACCTGGAACAGCGGCTGGTACGCCGCGGACCGTTCGGGGTTGATCGCCTCGACCAGCGCGTCGAACTGCACGTCCTGGTGCTCGTAGGCCGCCAGTGCCTTGTTCCGCACCTGCGCGAGCAGACCGGCGAACGACGGGTCGCCGGAGAGGTCCACCCGCAGCACCTGGGTGTTGACGAAGAACCCGATCAGGTCGGCCAGCGCCTCGTCGGTGCGCCCGGCGATCGAGCTGCCGATCGTCACGTCGTCCCCGCCGCCGAGCTTGCGCAGCAGCACCGCCAGCGCGGCGTGCAGGACCATCGACAGGGTGGCCCCGCGCTCGTCGGCCAGCTTCTGCAGTCCGGTGCCCACCCGCGGTTCCACGAAGAGGCCGACCGTGTCGCCCGCGAGTCCGCTTCCGCGGGCCGCGGGCGGTCCAGCGGCAGGTTCAGCGGCTGCGGCACCCGGCCAGTTCCTTGCGCCAGTACTCGACCTGCGTCGCGGCGAGACTGCCCGGGTCCGCCGGGTCGCCGAGCACCTCGCGCTGCCACATCGTGTAGTCCTTGTACTGGACGGGCAGCGGCTCCCACTCCGGCGCCCGGCCGTCCCGGCGGGCGGTGTAGGCCGCGGTCAGGTCCCGCACCAGCGGCGCTCCCGAGCTGCCGTCCGTGGCGATGTGGTGCACGACCAGGACGAGGACGTGTTCCCGGGGCGAGCAGCGCAGCAGGGAGGCCCGCAACGGGATCTCGGCCGCCAGGTCGAACCGGTGCGCGATGGCCTCGTCGATCGCGCCGGACACGTCCTCGGGTGCCACCTCGACCGCCGGCACCCGCGGCGCGGCCTGCGCCGGCGGGAGGATCCGCTGGCGGGGCTCCCCGTCGTCGTCCGTCACGTAGACGGTGCGCAGGATCTCGTGCCGGCCGACCACGTCGCGGATCGCCGCGGCGAGGGCGGCCTCGTCCAGGGATCCGGTGAGCCGGAAGGCCGCGGCCATGTTCCAGTTCTCCGACCCGCCCTCCAACTGGTGCAGGACCCACATCCGGCGTTGGGCGAATGACAGCGGAATCATGACGTTCACTCCTCTACGAACATCTTGCGCAGGCCGGGGCGACGGGGGCGGCGGACTCCTCCGACCACTCGGCGAGCGCGGCCGGCGTCGGCAGGTCGAAGATCTTGCGGATGGGGATCTCGATCTCCATCTCGGCGCGGGCGCGGCTGATCAGCCGGGTGGCGAGCAGGGAGTGCCCGCCGAGCTCGAAGAAGCCGTCGTCGATGCCGACCCGGTCCACGCCGAGGACCTCGGCGAACAGGTCGGCGAAGGTCTTCTCGCGGGGGTGCGGGGTGCCCGGTGGGCGGCGCCGGTGTACTCCGGCTCGGGCAGGGCGGCCCGGTCCAGCTTGCCGTTCGGGGCGAGCGGCAGCCGGTCGAGGACCACGAGGGCCGACGGCACCATGAAGTCCGGCAGCCGTTCCGAGACGAAGGCGCGCAGTTCCCCCGTGTCCGGCCCGGAGGGGCCGTCGGCCGTCGTGCCGTCGCCGCCGTCGGCCGTCGTGCCGTCGCCGCCGGCGGCGGGCACGACGTAGGCGACCAGGCGCCTGCCGGTGCCACCGCGCCCGTCGCGGGCGACGGCCACGGCCCGGGCGACGCCGGGGTGCGCGGTGAGCGCGGCCTCGACCTCGGCGGGCTCGATGCGGAAGCCGCGCACCTTGACCTGCGCGTCGCCGCGGCCCACGTACTCCAGCCGGCCCTCGTCGTCGAGGCGGGCCAGGTCGCCGGTGCGGTACATGCGTACGCCGGGCGGGCCGAAGGGGTCGGCGACGAAGCGCTCGGCGGTCGGTGCGGCGCGGCCGTGGTAGCCGCGGCCCACGGTCCCGCCGACGTACAGTTCGCCGATCGCGCCCGGCGGCACCGGAGCCAGGCCGGGGCCGAGGACGTAGGTCCGCATGTTGCCGAGCGGGGTGCCCACGGGCGTGCTGCCCGTCCGGCCCCGCGCGTCGCCGTCGACGGTGAAGGTGGTGGCGTAGAACGACTCGCTCTGCCCGTAGGCGTTGACGACCCGTACGCCCGGGAAGGCGTCCCGGGTCCTCTCGACGAGCGAGGCGGGCAGGGCCTCGCCGGCGAAGACGACCGTCTCCACGCTGGTGCGGCCGGAGATCTCGTCGACGAGTTCGGCGAAGACGGACGGCACGGTGGAGATGACGGCGCCGCTCCAGTCCTTGCGGTCGCCCAGGGCCAGGACGTCCTGGACGACCTCGACGACGCCGCCGGTGGCGAGGGTCGTGAAGATCTCGAACGCCGAGACGTCGAAGTTGACCGACGTGCCCGCGAGGAGCCGCTTGCCCGGCCCCATGCCCACGCGGGAGGCGAGCCGCAGGACGCCGTTGACCACGCAGGCGTGGGTGATGGCGACGCCCTTGGGCTTGCCCGTGGAGCCGGAGGTGTACATCACGTACGCCAACTGCCGGGCGTGGAGCGGGATGCCGGGCCCGGTGTCCTCCCCGGACAGGTCGAGCGCGTCGAGGAGGACGTCCGGGGCGTCGTGCGCCGGCAGCACCCCGGCCGTCGCGGAGTCCGTCAGGACGAGGCGCGGCCGCGCCTCGTCGAAGATGGCCGCGAGGCGGTGGCCGGGGTACCTGGGGTCGACCGGCAGGTACGCTCCGCCCGCCTTCAGGACCGCGAGCAGGGCGACCACCAGGTCCGCCGACCGCGGCAGCGAGACCGCGACCACCGACTCCGGGCCCACGCCCCGGCCGGCCAGTTCGCGCGCCAGGCGGTCCGCCCGGAAGACCACCTCGCGGTACGTGAGCGTCTCGCCCTCGGCGACCACGGCGACCTCGTCCGGGGTCCGCTCCGCCTGTGCCTCGACGAGAGCGGTGATCGTGACGTCCGGGGTCGGGACGGCCGTGTCGTTGAACTCGACGAGGAGCCGGTCGCGTTCGGCCGGTTCCAGGACGTCGAGCTGCGCGACCCTCAGGTCGGGGGTGGCCGCCAGCTGCTCCAGGACGCGCACGAAACGGGCCGCGTACGCCTGTGCCGTGTCCCGGTCGAAGGCACCGGGCGCGTACTGGAGGAGGAAGTGGAGGTGCGTGTCGACCGCCGCCATCAGGGCCAGGGGGTAGTGCGTGCCGTTGGACGGGCGCAGGCCGGTGAAGGCGATTCCGTCCGCGGCCTCGGTGGCGGCGCCGATGCCCTCCTGGTCGACCGGGTAGGACTCGAAGACGACCAGGGTGTCGAAGAGGGTCGGCAGGCCGGCGGCCTGCTGGATCTGCGTGAGGCCGTGGTGGTGGTGCTCCAGGAGGCCGGCCTGCCGGCCCTGGAGCCGGGTGAGGACCTCGGCGAGGGTGTCGCCGGGCGCGTACCGCACGCGTACGGGCAGGGTGTTGATGAACATCCCGACCATCGACTCGACGCCCGTCACCGCGGCCGGGCGCCCGGAGACGGTGGTGCCGAACACCAGGTCCTGCCGGTTGGTGAGCTGGCCGAGCAGCAGCCCCCAGGCGCCCTGGACCAGAGTGTTGACGGTGACCCCCAGCTCGGAGGCGCGCCGTCCGAGTGCGCCGGACAGGTCGAGCGGGAGGGTGACCTCGATCTGGTCGAGGCCGTCACCGGCCGTGGCTCCGGGAGCGAGCAGGGTCGGCTCCTCGACCCCGTCGAGCTCGGCGGCCCACGCCCGTGCCGCCTCGTCCTGGTCCTGCCGTGCGTACCAGGCCAGGAACTCGCCGTAGCTCCGGGTGGCGGGCAGCCCGCTCCCGTCGCCGTGGGACGCGTAGAGCAGGAGCAGGTCCTGCAGCAGCAGGGGCGTGGACCAGCCGTCGGCCAGCGCGTGGTGGACGGTCACCACGAGTTCGGACCGGCCGGGTTCGAGGGTGACGAGCGACAGCCGGATCAGCGGGGGGTGTCCACGTCGAAGTGGGCGGCCCGGTCCCGGGTGAGGAACCGCTCGAGCGCCTCGGTCCGGTCGGCCTCGCCGCGCCCGGTGAGGTCCAGGTGGTGCCACGGCAGGGTGACCCCCGCCGCCGGCACCACCTGGACGAGATCGCCGTCGGCCCGGTCGACGAACGCCGCGCGGAGGCCGGCGTGGCGTTCCAGCAGCGCCTGCCCGGCACGGTGCATCCGCTCGGGGTCGACCTCACCGGAGAGGTGGAACACCAGCTGCACGTGGTAGGCGTCGAAGGAGGCCCCGGCCAGCATCGAATGGAAGACGATCCCCGACTGCGCCGGGGTCACCGGCCATATCTCGGCCAGGTGCCCGAACCTGGCCTCCCAGGCGTCGATCTCCTCCTGCCCCACGTCGACCAGGGGCGCGTCCGCCGGAGTCAGGCCGCCGGCCTCGGGGGTCGCGGCGTGCCGGGCCAGGGCGGTCAGGGCCTGGACCCACAGCCCGGCCAGCTCGGTGACCTCCTCGTGGGAGAGCACGCCGGTCGGGAAGCCGAAGTAGGCGGTCAGCAGTTCGTCGCCGTCGGGGCTCCGGTTGGCCACCGCGTTGATCTCCAGTGCCGACAGCACCGGCATGTCCGCGTCGGGCGCGGCGATCAGGTCCCGGTGCGCGGTGTCGGGTGCCCAGCCCAGGCCGCGCAGTTCCTCGGGGATGTCCGCGGTGGAGGTCCGGCCGAGGTAGTTGAACCCGATCTGCGGTTCCCGGTCCGCGGCCAGCTCGGCGGCGGTCTCCGGGTTGAGGTGGCGCAGCAGGCCGAAGCCGATGCCGTCGCCCGGAACCGCCCGCAGCTGCTCCTTGACCGCCTTGACCGCCCGGCCGGCGGCCGGGCCGCCGGCGAACGCGTCCGCCACGTCGACGCCGGCCAGGTCCAGCCGCACCGGGTACATCGCGGTGAACCACCCGATCGTGCGCGACAGGTCCGCGCCGGGCACCGCCTGCTCCTCCCGGCCGTGCCCTTCCAGGCGGACCAGCGCCGAGGAGGCGGGCACGCCCCGGGTCCGGCGCCAGCGGGCCAGCGCCAGGGCCAGCGCGGCCAGCAGCCCGTCGTCGACACCGCCCCGGAAGACCGCGGGCAGCGTGTTCAGCACGGCCTCGGTGACGTCTGCCGGCACGTGGACGCGCACCGTGTCCACGGTGGCGGCGACGTCCCGCGCGGGGTCCAGCCCGCGTGCTCCGAGCACCGGCTCGTCCTCGCGCAGGATCCGCTGCCACACGGGCAGTTCCGCCACCCGCTCCGCGCGGACCGCCTCTTCGGCCAGGGCGTGCGCCCAGCGGCGCAGCGAGGTGGCCGACTCCGCCGGCTCCGGGGTGCGGCCGTCGCGGACCTGCTGCCAGGCCGCGACGAGGTCCGGTACGAGGATCCGCCAGGACACCCCGTCGACGACCAGGTGGTGCAGCACGATCAGCAGCCGGCCGGCGCCCGTGGTCGAGGTGAACCACACGAACTGCGCCATCACGCCCGCGTCCGGGTCCAGCCGGTCCGCGGCCGCGTCCAGCTCGGCGTGCGCGTCGGCGTCCTCGAAGGGGACCTCCCGCAGCAGCGCGTCGGCACGCACGCTGCCGGCCGGCTCGATCCGCAGGCCGGACCGCTCCCGGACCAGCCGGGACCGCAGTACGTCGTGCCGGTCGAGGACGGCCTGCAGCGTGGCGGTCAGTCCCGCCCGGTCGACGTCCTCGGGCAGGGTCAGCATCCCGGACATGCAGAACCGGCCGAGACCGCCGCCGAGCGCGAGCACGTGCCGCGCCGTCGGCATCAGCGGGGCCCATCCCGTGCCGCCGCCCGGCAGTTCCGCCAGGGTGAGGCGTTCCTCCCGGCGCCCGGCGACCAGTTCCGCGAGCCGGGCGACCGTGGAGTGCTCGAAGATCTCCCGCGTGCTGATGTCGATGCCGCGGGCCCTGGCCCGCGCGACGATCTGGATGGAGCGGATGCTGTCCCCGCCGCTGGCGAAGAAGTCGTTGTCGATGCCGACGCTGTCCACGCCGAGCACTTCGGCGAACAGCGCGCCGAGGGTCTCCTCGACCTGGTTGCGCGGGGCACGGCCGGTCGTCGCCTGCGCGTCGTCCGGGGAGGCAGCAGCCGCTGGTCCAGCTTCCCGCTCGGAGTCAGCGGCAGTTCCGTGAGCGGCACGAACGCGGGGGGCACCATGTAGTCGGGCAGCCGTCCGCGCAGGTACTCGGGCAGCTCGACGAGCAGCGGACCGAGCGACCTGGCCAGCGCGGGGGTGTTCGCCCGGATCCGCCCGCCCGCACCGGCGGGGACGAACGAGCCCGAGACGTTTCGCTGTCCGGCCCGCCCCTCGGGCAGCAGCACCGCGTCGTAGCACCGCAGGTCCTCGCCCGACCAGGTGACGACCGCGTCCCGGCCGTGCTCGCGCGCCCACCGGAGCAGTTCCTGCGGATCGACCGGTCTGCCGGGCCGGGAGGCCGGGGCGAGGAGACCCGTCGCGGCGGTCAGGGCGGCCTCGTCGGCCAGGCGCGCGTTGGGCACCCCGGTCACCCGCAGCGGGCCGCCGGTCCGGGCCGTGAGGCCGCCCAGGTCGTCCAGGTCGTACACCTCCTGGCCCCACGGCACCGACGGCACGCCGGCCAGGTCGAGCACGTCGGCCGGCTGCTTGTGCAGGACCACCTCGTAGCGGTGCCGGGTCAGCTCGTTGTGCGCCTGTCCGGGCTTCAGCCGGATGTCGGCCGCGGCGGAGAGGTCCTCCGCCAGCTCGGCGAACCACTCCGGCGCGATCACCAGCTCCTGTTCGGCGAGCAGTTCCCTCTCCACCAGCGTCCGCAGCTCGTCGTGCGAGGCGTGGGGGTGCGCCGCGCGCTGCACCGCGGTCATGAAGAGGCGGCACGTCGTGGCGTTGCGGACGTCACCGACGATGACGCGGCCGCCCGGCACGAGGAGGTCCATCGCCTGGCGCAGCACCTGGTCCAGGTACTCGATGCTCGGGAAGTACTGCACCACCGAGTTGAGGAACACGGTGTCGAAGCGGCCGCGGGGCAACCCGGAGACGTCGTCGGCCGGCCGGGCGCTCAGGTGGACCCGGTCGCCGTGTCCGGCCTGTTCGGCCTGGGCCCGGACCCTCTCCACCACCGGGGCCGAGAGGTCGGTTCCCCAGTACTCCTCGACCTCGCCGACGATCTTCCCCAGGAGCAGACCGGAGCCGATGCCGATCTCCAGCACCCGCCGCGGCGCGTACCGCAGCACCTGGGACACCGCCGCGTCCTGCCACTCCAGCATCTGCTCACGCGGGATGGGCTCACCGGTGTAGCTGGAGTTCCAGCCCCGGAAGTCGTCGCCCAGGCCGCCGTCGAAGTCGGCGTAGTTGTCGTCGTAGATCTCGCGCCACTCGTCCACCTGGGCGTCGGCGTCGGCCACCGCGGCGTACGGCTTGGGCACCACGTACCCGACGAGCTGCTTGTCGCCCTGCCGGTTCTCCCGCACCACGACGGCCGCCTGCGCCACCCCGGGGTGCGTCACCAGCGCGTGCTCGATCTCACCGAGCTCGATGCGGAAGCCGCGGATCTTGACCTGGAAGTCGGTGCGGCCGAGGTACTCGACCTGGTTGTCCTTGGTCCACCGCACCAGGTCCCCGGTGCGGTACATCCGGGTTCCCGGCTCGCCGTAGGGGCAGGCGACGAACCGGTTGGCGGTCAGGTCCGGCTGCCCGAGGTAGCCCCTGGCGAGCCCGGTGCCGGCCAGGTACAGCTCGCCGGCGACCCCGGGCGCCACCGGGCGCAGTGCCGGATCCAGCACGTAGACCCGGGTGTTCCACACCGGCGCGCCGATCGGCAGCCGGTCCGCACCCGGTGTGTGCTCGCACGCGGTGACCTCGACCGCCGCCTCGGTGGGGCCGTAGAGGTTGTGCACCGCGCAGCCCGGCAGCAGGTCGACGACCTTGTTGGCCAGCTCGGCCGGGAACGCCTCACCGCCCGCCTCCACCCAGCGCAGGGCGGAGCACTCCGCCGCCGAGGGCTCGGCGACGAACACCTCCAGCAGGGAGGGGACGAAGAAGGCGCCGGTCACCCCCTCGCGCCGCATCAGCTCGGCCAGGTACGCCGGGTCCCGCTGCCCGTCCGGGCGCGCGATCACCACGGCCGCGCCGGCCTGCAGCGGCGTGAACGACTCCGGCACCGACGCGTCGAAGCTCGCCGACGAGCTGACCAGCACCCGGTCCTCGACGCCGATCCCGAAGTACGCCCGCCGCCAGGCCAGCATGTTCATGACCGACCGGTGCGACACCTGGACGCCCTTGGGGGTGCCGGTGGAACCGGAGGTGTAGATGACGTACGCGGCGTTGTCCGGGGACAGCGACCGCTCCGGGTCGCTCTCCGGGTGGCCGGACACGTCCGGGAGCACCTCGTCGAGCACCAGCAGCGGCTTCGCGTCGTCCAGCAGGTACCGCACCCGGTCCTCGGGCAGCTCGGTGCCCACCGGCAGATAGGCCGCCCCCGCCTTGAGCACCGCGTAGACCGCCACCAGCAGGTCCACCGAGCGGGGGATCCTCACCGCGATCAACTGCTCGGGGCCGGCGCCCTGTTCGACCAGCCAGTGCGCCAGCCGGTTGGCGCGGCGGTTGAACTCCCCGTACGTCAGCCTCTCCTGCTCACCGATCACCGCGAGCAGGTCGGGGCCGCGCTCCACCCGGGCCTCGAACGCCCCCGGCAGGGTGTCCTCGGCCACCGGGTGCGCCGTGTCGTTGAGCCGGCGCACCAGCCGGTCCCGCTCGTCCTCCTCGAGCACCTCGACGGCGCCGACCGGCATCGTCGGGTCCTCGATCACCTGCTCCAGGATGCGCACGAACCGGTCGACGAAACCGACGGCCGTGGCGTGGTCGAACAGGTCCGTCGCGTACTCCAGCAGTCCGTGCGCGCCCCCGGACGCCTTCGGACGACGTTGAAGAACAGGTCGAACTTCGCGGTGCCGGTGACCGCCGGGACCGGAGTGACCCGCAGCCCCGGCATCTCGATCTCCGGCCACACGAACTGCCAGCCCAGCACCGTCTGGAACAGCGGCTGGTAGGCGGTGGAACGCTCCGGGTTGAGCACCTCCACCAGCCGCTCGAACGGTATGTCCTGGTTGTCGTACGCGGCGAGGGCCTTGTCCCGCACCTGCTCCAGCAGACCGGCGAACGACGGGTTCCCGGACAGGTCGGCGCGCAGCACCCAGGTGTTGACGAAGAAGCCGATCAGATCGCCGAGTTGCTCGTCGGCGCGTCCCTCCATCGGACTGCCGATCGGCACGTCCTCGCCCACTCCCAGCTTGTTCAGCAGCACCGCCAGCGCGGCCTGGGCCACCATGGGCGCCGTGCCGCCGTGGTCCACGGCCAGCTTCTGCATCCGGGACAGCAGCTCGGGAGACAGCGTGAAGGGGACCTCGCCGCCGCGGTAGCTGGCCGACGTCGGCCGCGGCCTGTCCAGCGGCAGCTGCAGCGGCTGCGGTATCGCAGCCAACTCCTTCTTCCAGTAGGCGAGTTGCGGTGCGATGACGCTTTCCGGGTCGGCTTCGTCGCCCAGGACCTGCTGCTGCCACAGCGTGTAGTCCTTGTACTGCACCGCGAGCGGCTCCCACTGCGGCGCGCTCCCCCGGTGGCGAGCCGCGTACGCCGCCATGAGGTCCCGCAGGAACGGCCCCATCGACGCCCCGTCCGCGGCGATGTGGTGGAACACGAACACCAGGACGTGGTCCTGCGGGGCGACCCGGACCACGGTCGTCCGCAGGGGGAGGTCCGTGCCCAGGTCGAACGTCTCGCGCACGGCCCCGTGCACCGCGGTGTCCACCGCGTCCGCGGCCACGTCGACCACCCGGAAGGGGTGGACCGCCTCCTGGGGAGTCAGGATCCGCTGTTCCAGCGAGCCGTCCGCGTTCTCGACGACCAGCGTGCGCAGGCTCTCGTGCCGCACCGCCACGTCCGTCACCGCCGCGGCCAGGGCCGTGGTGTCCAGCCGCCCTTCCAGGCGCAGCACGAAGGGGACGTTGTAGGTCGCGGACGGCCCTTCCAGCCGGTGGAGGAACCACATCCGGCTCTGGGCAAAGGACAACGGGATCATCGACGCTTCTCCTGTACGGTCATCTGTCGCAGCTGGGGGCGTTTCGACGTGGCCAGCTTCCCGATCTGCTCCGCGAGCTGGGCGACGGTCGGATTGCGGAACACCGACGTGACCTTCACGTCCACGGTGAACTCGCTGCGGATGCGGCCGATCAGCCGGGTGGCCAGCAGCGAGTGCCCACCGTGTTCGAAGAAGTCGACGTCGATGCCGACCTCCTCCACGCCGAGCAGTTCGGCGAACAGCCGGCAGAGCACTTCCTCGGTGTGGTCGCGCGGCCCCCGCCCGGCCGCGGCTTCGGTGTGGTCGGGCGCGGGCAGCGCCTTGCGGTCGAGCTTCCCGCTCGTGTTCAGGGGGAACTCGGCGAGCGGCACGATCGCCGACGGGACCATGTACTCCGGCAGCGTCTCCCGGGCCAGTTCCGTCAGGGCCGTGAGGTCCAGGCCGGACGGGTCCGTCCTGCCGTCGCCCGGCACCACGTACGCGACCAGTCGCTGGTCGCCGGCGCGCTCCTCGCGCACCACGACCACCGCGCCCTCGACGTCCGGGTGCGCGGTCAGCGCCGCCTCCACCTCGCTCAGCTCGATGCGGAAGCCGCGGATCTTGACCTGGAAGTCGGTGCGGCCGAGGTACTCGACCTGGCCCTCCTCGTTCCACCGCACCAGGTCCCCGGTGCGGTACATCCGGGTCCCCGGCGGGCCGAAGGGGCAGGCGACGAACCGGTTCGCGGTCAGGTCCGGCTGCCCGAGGTAGCCCCTGGCGAGCCCGGTGCCGGCCAGGTACAGCTCGCCGGCGACCCCGGGCGCCACCGGGCGCAGCGCCTGATCCAGCACATACACCCGGGTGTTCCACACCGGCGCGCCGATCGGCACCCGGTCCGCGCCCGGCACGTGCTGCCACGCCGTGACCTCCACCGCCGCCTCGGTGGGGCCGTAGAGGTTGTGCACACCGCAGTCCGGCAGCAGGTCGACGACCCTGTTCGCCAGCGCGGCCGGGAACGCCTCACCCGCGACCTCGATCCAGCGCAGGCCGGTGCACTCCTTCGCCGAGGGCTCGGCGACGAAAGCCTCCAGCAGGGAGGGCACGAAGTCCGCGCCGGTCACCCCCTCGCGCCGGATCAGCTCGGCCAGGTACGCGGGATCCCGGCGTCCGTCCGGGCGCGCGATCACCACGGCCGCACCGACCTGCAGGGGGGCGAACAGCTCCGGCACCGACACGTCGAAACTCGCCGACGTGCTGAGCAGCACCCGGTCCTCGGCCGTGACGCCGAAGTGCGCCAGGCCCCACGCCAGCCGGTTCATGATCGACCGGTGGGACACCTGGACGCCCTTGGGGCCACCGGTGGAACCGGAGGTGTAGATGACGTACGCGGCGTTGTCCGGGGACAGCGACCGCTCCGGGCTCCCCTCCGGGTGGCCGGACACGTCCGGGAGCACCTCGTCGAGCACCAGCAGCGGCTTCGCGCCGTCCAGCACGTGCCGCACCCGGTCCTCGGGCAGGTCGGGGTCGATCGGCAGGTACGCCGCACCCGCCTTGACCACCGCGTAGACCGCCACCATCAGGTCCACGGACCGCGGGACCCGCACCGCGATCAACTGCTCCGGTCCGGCGCCCCGTTCGACCAGCCAGTGCGCCAGCCGGTTGGCACGGCGGTCGAACTCCCCGTACGTCAGGGTCTCCCGCTCGCCGATCAGCGCGACGCGGTCGGGGTCGCGCTCCACCTGGGCCTCGAACGCGTCCGGCAGGGTGTCCTCGGCCACCGGGTGCGCCGTGTCGTTGACCCCGCGCACCAGCCGGTCCCGCTCCTCCTCGCCCAGCACGTCGACGGCGCCGACCGGCACCGTCGGGTCCTCGAGCACCTGCTCCAGCACCCGGACGAGCCGGGCGGCGATCCCCTCGGCCGCGTCGCGTCCGTAGAGGTTCTTCCGGTAGTCGAGGGAGAGCCGCAGATAGGGGTCGGAGGCGTTGAGCGTGAGGGCGTAGTGCGAGCCCGCGAACGGCCGGATGGCGTCGATCGTGAGCCCCGCCTCGAGGTTCGCGTCGACGATGCCCTCGCGGTCGACCGGGTAGTTCTCGAACACGACGATCGTGTCGAACAGGGCGGGCAGCCCGACGCCGCGCTGGATGTCGGCGAGCCCGTAGTAGTGGTGGTCGATCAGCGCGGTCTGCCGGGCCTGCAGCTCGGTGACGACGTCGCCCACGCTGTGGTCCGGCCGGCAGAGGACCCTGGTGGGCAGGGTGTTGATGAACAGGCCGACCATTTCGTCCGAGCCGGGGAGATCCGCCGGCCGGCCGTTGACGGCGGCGCCGAGCACCACGTCCTGCTGCCCGGTCAGTTTGGCGAGCAGGATCGCCCACGCGCCCTGCAGGAGCGTGTTCTGCGTGACGCCGAGTTCCGCGGCGCGCCGGGCGAGTCCACGCCCCTGGTCGATGGACAGCGGTACCTCGACCCGCCCGAGGGCGACCGCCTCCTCCTGGAGGGGGGCGTTCGGGCCACGAGGGTCGGCTGGTCGAAGCCGGCGAGTTCGGCGGCCCACCGGGCGGCCGACTCCTCCCGGTTCCGCGTGGACAGCCAGGTCAGGTAGTCGCCGTAGTTCCGGACCGGGGCGAGCTCACGGGTCCCGGAGTACAGCCGGATCAGGTCCGTGATCACCATCGTGGACGACCAGCCGTCGAACAGGGTGTGGTGCGCCGTGATGACGAGCTTCGCCCGCCGCGGCCCGCAGGTGATCAGGGCCAGGCGGAGCAGCGGCGGCCGGGCGGGGTCGAGCCGGTCGGCCCGGTCCTCGGCGAGCACCCTGTCGAGCGCCGCGGCCTCCTCGGCCTCGCCCCGGCCGGGCAGCTCGACGTGCCGCCACGGCAGGGTGACGTGTTCCGGCACGACCTGGACCGGGTCGCCGCCGGCCCCGGTGAGGAACGCGGAGCGCAGGTTCGGGTACCGGTCGAGCAGCGCCTGCCCGGCCGACCTCATGCGCGCCGGGTCCACGTGCCCGGACAGGTGCAGCACGAACTGCATGTGGTACACGTCGAAGGCGCCGTCGGCCATCGCGGCCTGGAACTGGATCCCGGACTGCCCGGGAGCCTGCGGCCACACCTCGGCCAGCCGGCCGTAGCGCGCCTCCCAGGTCTCGATCTCGTCCTGCCGCACCGGGACCAGCGGGGCGTCCGAGGGCGTGAGCCCGCCGATCCGCGCGCGTGCGGCGTAGGCGGCCATGCCGTGCAGCACCTCGACCCACAGCCCGGCCAGTTCGGTGACCCGCTCCCGGGACAGCACCCCGGTGGGGAACATGAAGGCGGTCTGCAACCGGGTGCCGTCGGCGGTTTCCGTGGCGACCGAGTTGACCTCCAGCGCGGACAGCGCGGGCAGGTCGGGGTCGGGCGCCGGGACCAGCTCGGCGGAACCGGACGCCGGCCCCCAGCCGTCCGCGCGCAGGTGCTCGGGCACGTCGGCGTCGGAGATCCGGCCGAGGTAGTTGAACCCGATCTGCGGCGCCGGGTGGTCGGCGAGCTGCGGGGCGGTCTCCGGGTTCAGGTGGCGCAGCAGTCCGTAGCCCACGCCCTTGTCCGGGACCCCGCGCAGCTGCTCCTTGACCAGCTTGACCGCCTCGCCGGCCGCGGGGCCGCCCGCCAGTACGTCGGCCGCGTCCACTGCGCCCACGTCGACCCGGGCCGGGTACATGGTGGTGAACCACCCGACGGTCCGGGAGAGGTCGGCCCCGGGGACCACGTCCTCCTCACGGCCGTGCCCCTCCAGCCGGACCAGGGTCGAGCGGTCCGCACCGCGCCACCGGTTCACCGCCAGGGCGAGCGCGGCGAGCAGCACGTCGGTCCCGGTGCCCCTGAACGCCGCGGGAAGCCTGGTCAGCACCGCCTCGGTGACCTCCGCGGGCAGCTCCACCCGCACGGTGTCGACCGTGGACCACACGTCCACCGCCGGGTCGAACGCCCTTGTGCCCAGCGGGGGGTTCGGCGCCTCGAGCAGGTCCCGCCAGTACGCCAGTTCCGCTTCCCGCTCCGGGGAGAGCGCCTCGTCCGCCAGCGCCGACGCCCAGCGGCGGGCCGACGTCCCGACCGCGGGCAGCTCGGGCGCCCTGCCGGAGCGGACCCGCTGCCACGCCTCGGCGAGGTCCGACATGAGGATCCGCCAGGAGACGCCGTCCACCACCAGGTGGTGCAGCACCACGAGGAGCCGGCCCGCGCCCGTCCCCGCGGTGAACCAGACGAAGTCCGCCATGGTCCCGGCCTCCGGGTCGAGGCGTCCGACCGCGTCGTCCAGCTCCGCCTTCGCCGCCTCCCTCCAGGACGGCTCGTCCCACCGGCCGTCGCAGGGGACCCGGCGGACCAGGTCCGCCGCGCGCACGGTGCCCGCCGGACGCACGACGAGACAGGGGTCGTCGCCGCGCACCAGCCGCGCGCGCAGGAGGTCGTGCCGGTCGAGCACGGCGTCCAGCGTCGCGGTGAGGCCGCTCGCGTCGATGCCCGCGGGCAGCTCCAGCACCATCGACATGGCGAACCGGTTCGTCCCGCCGCCGTGCTCGAACACCTGCCGCGCCACCGGCTGCAGCGGCATCGGACCGACGCCGCCGCCCTCGTCCTCCGCGAGCGCGGGCGCCCGGTCCCGGCGGGTGGCGGCCGCCTCGGCCAGCCGGGCCGCCGTGCGGCACTCGAAGATCTCCCGCGTGGTGAGGTCGAGGCCCCGGGCCCGGGCCCGCGCGACCACCTGGATCGACCGCAGGCTGTCCCCGCCCACCGCGAAGAAGTCGTCGTCGGCGCCGACCCGGTCCACACCGAGCACGTCCGCGTACGCCGCGGTGATGATCGTCTCGGCCTCGGTGCGCGGCTCCCGGTACACCTCGCCCAGGAACTCCGGTTCGGGCAGCGCCGAGCGGTCCAGCTTGCCGGTCGGTCCGAGCGGCAGCCTGCCGAGGGCCACGAAGGCCGACGGCACCATGTAGTCGGGCAGCCGCGCGGCGACGAACCTGCGCAGCTCGGCGGCCGAGGCGCCGGCGAGCACGTCCACGTCGCCGATGCCACCGGCGCCGTCGTCACCGGCGGCGCCGTCACCGGTGTGCACCACGTACGCGACGAGCCGCCGCCCGCCCGAGGGCGTCTCGCGGCTGATCACCACCGCCTGGCTGATGCCGGGGTGCTGCAGGCACGCCGCTTCGACCTCGGCGGTCTCGATGCGGAAGCCGCGCACCTTCACCTGGCCGTCGGCCCTGCCGAGGCACTCGAGCTGACCCCGGGCGTTCCAGCGGGCCAGGTCGCCCGTGCGGTACATCCGCTCGCCCGCGGGGCCGAACGGGTTCGCCACGTAGCGCTCGGCGGTCAGGCCCGGACGGTCGTGGTAGCCGCGGCCGAGGCAGGTCCCGACCACGTACAGCTCGCCGAGCACGCCCTGCGGCACCGGGGCGAGGCCCGGGCCGAGGACGTAGGCGCGCATGTTGCCCAGCGGGGTGCCGATGGGCGCGACGTCGCCCTCCGGCCATTCCTCGGACGCCGCGAGGGAGAACGTGGTGGCGTAGAAGCTCTCGCTCTGCCCGTAGGAGTTCACGACCTGCACGCCGGGCAGCGCCTCGCGCACCTGCCGCACCAGGGCGGCCGGGAGCACGTCGCCCGCGAACACGACCGTGCGCACGTCGGTCGTCTTCTCCAGGTGGCCCACCAGTTCCCCGAGCACCGAGGGGACCGCGCTGATCACGTGACCGTCCCAGCCGTCCCGCTCGCCGAGCGCCAGCGCGTTCGGCACCACCTCGGCCGTGCCGCCGGTGGACAGGGTGGACAGCAGCTCGAAGACGGAGACGTCGAAGTTCACCGAGGTGCCGACCAGCATCCGCCACCCGGGCGGCGCGTCCAGCACGCGCACCAGCTCCCGCACCCCGTTGACGACGTTGCGGTGGGTGATCGCCGCGCCCTTCGGCTTGCCGGTGGAGCCGGAGGTGTACATGACGTACGCGAGGTTGTCCGGAACCAGCGGCGAGGTCCGGTCCGCGTCGCCCGGCGCCCCCTCGGGCGACTCCCACTGCCCGCGGTGGTCGAGGTCGACGGCCGAGACGCCGTTCCGCGGCAGGTCCCGCCACGTCGCGGTGTCGGTGACCGCGAACCGCGGAGCCGCCTCGGACAGCACGCTCTCCGCGCGGCCGCCGAGGTACTGCGGGTCCATCGGCAGGTAGCCGGCACCGGACTTGAGGATGCCGAGCAGGCCGGCCACCAGGTCCTCCGTGCGCGGCAGCGCCAGCACCACCAGGTCCTCCGGCCCGGCACCGCGCCGGATCAGCTCCCACGCGACGGCGTTCGCCCGGTCGTCGAGCTCGCGGTAGGTCAGCGTCCGGTCGTCGCACACGATCGCCGGAGCGTCCGGGGTCCTGGCCACCTGCTCCTCGAACAGCTCCGGGAGCGTCAGCCCGGACGCCTCCGTGGCGGTGTCGTTGAACCGGGTCAGCAACCGGTCCCGCTCGGCCGCGTCGAGCACGTCGACGCCACCGATCCTGCGGTCCGGGTCGGCCGCGAGCCGGCCCAGCACGCGGACGAACCGGTGCGCGACGGCCTCGGCCGTGTCCCTGTCGAACAGGTCGGCGACGTACTCCAGACGGCACTCCGCCCCGCCCGAGCCGTTCGGGAGCATGTCGAAGAACAGGTCGAACTTGGCCGTTCCGGTCTCGAGCCGCTCGGCCTCGACGTCGAGGCCGGGGAGTTCCAGGTCCGGCACGGGCGGCTGCCAGGAGAGCATCACCTGGAAGAACGGGTGGTAGGCGGTGGACCGCTCCGGGTTGAGCACCTCCACCAGCCGCTCGAACGGCATGTCCTGGTTGTCGTACGCGGCGAGGGACCGGTCCCGCACCCGCTGGAGCAGCCCGCCGAAGGTCGGGTTCCCGGAGAGGTCGACGCGCAGCACCCAGGTGTTGACGAAGAACCCGACGAGGTCCCTCAGTTCCTCGTCGGTGCGGCCCGCGATCGGCGCGCCGATGGGCACGTCGTCACCGCAGCCGAGGTGGTGCAGGAGCACCGCCAGCGCGGAGTGCATGACCATCGAGACCGTGGTGTCCGCCTGCGCGGCCAGCTTCTCCACGGACCGGAGCAGGTCGGGGTCGATCGAGAACCGGACCGCGTCGCCACGCTGGCTCATCGTCTTCGGGCGCGGACGGTCGGTGGGCACGGCCAGCGGCTGCGCCAGATCGGCCAGGGTCCGCCGCCAGTACTCCAGTTGCCGGCCCGCCAGGCTCTGCGGATCGGACTCGTCGCCGAGCAGGTCCCGCTGCCACAGCGTGTAGTCCGCGTACTGCACCGGGAGCGGCTCCCACCCCGGGGCCCCGCCCTGCCGGCGGGCCGCGTAGGCCGTGGTGAGGTCGCGGAACAGCGGTCCGAAGGACTCCCCGTCCACGGCGGTGTGGTGCGCCACCAGCACCAGGGTGTGCTCGCGCGGTCCGCACCGCACCAGCCTGGCGCGGATCGGCACGTCGGCGGCCAGGTCGAAGGTCTCGGTGGCCACCTCCTCGACCGCCGCCGCCCGTTCCTCCTCGCCGGCCTCGACGACCGGCAGGCCGAAGGGCCTGTGGCCGGACGGCAGCACCTGCTGGTACGGAACGCCGTCGTCGCCCTCGACGATCACCGTGCGGAGGACCTCGTGCCGGTCGATGACATCGCGGAGCGCCGCCTCCATCGCGCCCACGTCCAGGTCACCGGTCAGCCGCAGGGCGAAGGCGCCGTTGTAGGTCGCCGAAGGGCCCTCGAACCTGTCCACGAACCACAGTCGACGCTGCGCGAACGACAACGGGATCATTGTTTCTCCAAATCGGCGGAACCAGGGAGCAAGTCGTCGCTCAGCCCTGGTCGAGCAGGGTCAAGAGTTCGTCGTTGTAGAAGTCGTCGATGGAGCACGCCCCCGACAGCGTCGAGAAGTACCGGTCGATCAGCCCCTGGTGGCCGACCAGCTTCCGCAGCATCTCGACCCGCCCCTCGGGCTTGAGCTCGGCCACGTTGAGCGCGCCCTGGTAGTGGTTGAGGGCCTCGTCGCCCAGCTCGTCCTCGTAGCGCCGCAGCGCCGCCTCGAGCGCGGCGTCGTCGTACAGCCGCTCCCCGATGTTCTCGGTGAGCGACTGGGCCTGGACGAAGGCTTCGGTGATGCCGCGGGCGGTGATGGAGTCCTTGTGGTTCACCGCGTCGCCGACCAGCGCCCACCCGGGCCCGAAGGCCTTGCGGAAGTAGTTCTCCTGGTGTCCCGTGCCGTACAGCTGCTCCACGCGCCGGCCCGCCGACATCCGCTCGTACACCTCGGGGGCCGTCGTGCGGAAGGCGTCGAGGTAGGCGGGTTCCACCGCCTTGCGGACCTCGGAGAAGTCCTCCTGCGGGAAGTAGGCCATGAGCAACGTGAGGTCGTCGTTGGTGGGGATGACGCCGATCCAGCGCCCCGGCCGCTCGTACAGCTCGAAGTGCGCGGGGACCCCGGACCAGTAGCTGTAGTAGGTGCAGGTCATCCTCGGGTGTTCGACGACGTTCCGCGCGCCGGCCTTGCGGGCCACCAGCGACCGCATGCCGTCCGCGCCGACGACGAGGCGGGCCCGCTCCGTCGCCTCGGCACCGCCGGGCGTCGTGTAGCGCACCCCGACGACCCGGTCGTCCTCGAACAGCAGGTCGTTGACCGCGCAGGACTGCCGGAACTCCACACCGGCCGCCACGGCACCGTCCGCGAGGATCGGGTCGAGCACGTACCGCCTCGGCGCGTACGTGGTCCGCAGGCCGTCGATCGGCAGGGAGAAGCCGTCGATGCGGACCCCGGGCGCCTCGTAGCTCTGGTGGGTGATCGGCCGGCAGCCCGCGTCGCGGAGCCCGTCGAGCAGCCCCCACCGGTCGAGCAGCGCCACGCCCTGCTGGTGGATGTAGTGGGAGGACAGCGTGTCCTGCGGGAACCGTGCTTTCTCCAGGAGCAGGACGCGATAACCCTGCCGCGCGAACAGCATCGCCGTCGGCGAACCCGCACAACGGGCACCGATGACCATCACGTCGTACATGGCGCCTCTCTTACCAGGTAGTTTTCGGATCCCGCCGCGGCCGCAGCCGGAATGTCGTCGCGGGTGAGCGCGCTGTCGACGCGGCGGACGGACATTCCGCCGCCGGGCACGCGCGTGGTGCGTGCCGCCGGTTTCGCTACGGGGCCGCCGCATCCAGTGAGGCGATGTATGCGGAGATCGACGCCACCGTCGGGTTGAGGAACATCTGGTCCACCGGGACCTCGACGTCGAGTTCCTCGAGGAAAGCCCCCTGGATTCTGGCCATGATCACGGACTGGCCGCCCAGGGAGAAGAAGTCGTCGTCGGCCGATATGTCGTCCCGCTGGAGTTCACGACACCAGATGGCGTGCACCTTTTCGGCAATCATCACAGTCCTTTCGTCGGCCTTCGGGATCCGTCGGTCATGCCGTCGTGCCGTGGCCGGCGTACTGCTTCCGGAATTCCTCGGCCAGCGCCGCGCGGTCCGCTTTTCCGTGCGGACTCAGCGGAATCCGCGGGATGTTGAGGAACCTGGCCGGGACCATGTTCCGCGGCAGCGTCTCGAGGAGGCGGGCGCGCACGTCGCTCTCGGCGAGATCGTCGCCCGCCGGGACGACGAAGGCGATCAGCTCGGCCTCGCCGGAGCCGGTGCGGCCGACCACGACGGCGGCCTGCCGGACCCCGGCCAGTCTGCCGAGCGCGCGTTCGACGTCGGTGGGGTCGATGCGCATGCCCCGCACCTTCACCTGCGCGTCCATCCGGCCGGCGACGACCAGGTCCCCGGCCTCGTTCACGTGCCCGCGGTCCCCGGTGCGGTACAGCCGGCGCGGTACGCCGTCGACCTCGACCGTCGTGAACCGCCCGGACTCGGGGCCGGTGTCGCCCAGGTAGCCCGCGCCGACGCCGGCCCCGGAGATGCAGATCTCCCCGGACTCCCCCACCCCGACCCCGCGCATGCGTGCGTCGAGGATGTGGATGTCGGTGTTGTGGGCCGGCCTGCCGACGGGCGCGATGTCGTGCTCGCCCGGCAGGTAGCCCGCGAGGTCGAACGACGTCGCGACGTCCGTGCACTCGGCCACGCCGTACTGGTGCAGGAGGGTGCAGTCGTTCCCCTCGCGCCGCGCCCAGTCCGCGATCCGTCCGACGTGCAGCGGCTCGCCGCCGAACAGCACGTAGTCGAGCCGGGTGAGCGCGTCGCCGCCGCGCGCGGTCTCCCAGTCCACCAGCAGGTACAGCGTGCTGGAGGCGCAGTTCACGACGCGTATCCCGTGCCGGCCGAGCATCCGGTAGGCCATCGCGGCGTCGAAGTTCCGGCTCGCCATCAGGTGCTGGGTGGCGCCGCAGAACAGCGGCATCATCAGGCTGCGCTGGGAGAGGTCGAACCCGAACGCGCTGACGACCAGGTTGTGGGAGCCGGAGTGCAGGCCGTACTCGAGCGTCAGCCAGTTCAGCAGGTTGAACCAGCCCTCGTGCCGCACCGCGGTCACCTTCGGCGTACCGGTCGACCCGGACGTGAAGACCGCGTAGCACACGTCGTCCCCGGTGACCGGGACGTCGGGACCGCTCGTCGGGAGACCCTCGAGGTGGCCGGGCAGTTCCTCGACGCCGACGGTCTCGACGGCCGCCGCCTCGACCAGTGGGGCCGTCGCCGCGGAGACCACGATCAGGGCGAGACCGGGCACCTGCCCCAGCAGCAGCCGGAGTCGCGCCGCCGGGTAGGACGGGTCGAACGGCACGTAGGCCGCACCGGCCTTCAGGGTGCCGAGGAGGGCGACGACCATGTCGATCGAGTAGTCCAGGCAGATGCCGACCTTGGTGCCCCGGCCGTGTCCGCGCGCGAGGAGGAAGTGCGCGAACCGGTTGGCCCGTGCGTCCAGTTCCGCGTACGTCACCTGCTGTCCGGCGCAGAAGACGGCGACGGCGTCGGGGGTGGCCCTCGCGTGCGCCTCGAACCGCTGGTGGACGACGGGTGCCGAGGGCAGGGCGACCCGCTTTCCCTGAAGGATCATCAATTGACTCCGATGTGACGGGTGTCCGGTCGGGCGAGCCGTCGGCGCACCGCGGGGAAGGCGGCCCGTCCGGCGCCTCCGGGCGGTGCACGGTCAGGCGGTGCACGGTCGGTTGGTGCACGGTCGGTTGGTGCACGGTCGGTTGGTGCACGGTCAGGCAGTACGCCTCTAGGCGCCGCGCCGGTCGGCCGCTTCGAGAACCTGGGCCACCCACTTGTCGACGGGCAGCCCGTGCGCGGCGGCCACCTCCGCGTAGCGGTCCAGCTGGCCGACGGGCAGTTCGATGGTGAGCGTGGCGACCTTCCGCCGGCGCCCGTCGGCGCCCGCCGGGCCGGCCGGCCGAGGCGCCTCCTGCCTCTCGTCGCCGCCGGCCGGGGGAACGTCGCTGCGGTGGCACTGCTCGGCCAGGCCGGCGCGGAGGGCCCTGCGGAGTTCGTTGCGCGACCACATCTGCTGTTCGGCCCTGCGCAGCCAGTGGTCCTGCTCCGGCGGCGACAGGCGGGTCACCTCGGCGTGGTGGGCGAAGCTGAGGCTGTCCCACCTGCGGTGGTGCTCGAACCGCCGGGCCACCCAGGCGTAGTTGCGCAAGGTCTGGTAGTCGAGCCCGGTCCGCTCGATCGCCTCCCGGTAGCGCCGCAACCCGTAGGTGGCCTCCCCGAAGATCAGCCAGTCGGCGAGCCACCACGCCGAGGAGTTCGTGAGCTCGCGCAGGCCGGTCCCGATCCGCTCCCAGGACCGTTCCGACAGGTTCCGCGGGAAGGTCATCCCCGACTTCTGCATCCTCGCCTGGTTGCCGACGAGGGGCAGGGCCACATCGCGCTGCGCGGGCTCACCACCGGTGTCCCCCGGCCGCACTCGGTGACTGCTCGCAGTTCTCACAGGACGCTCCCCCCGTTCATCCGCGCGCCGGAGCGTTCGCCCGGGCGTACACCGAGCAGCCGGCGATCCGCTGCACGCCGGGCTCCCGGCACGTGCGAGGTACGGACATCGTGTTCCACTCCCCCGGCGGGTCCGGGCGGCGTTCAGTCCGCCGCCATGGCCTCCCGCAGACTCCTCGGACGCATGTCGGTCCAGTTCCGCTCGACGTACTCCAGGCACTCGGCCCTGGCCGCCTCGCCGAAGACCACCCGCCAGCCCGCGGGCACCTCGGCGAACACCGGCCACAGGGAGTGCTGCTCCTCGTCGTTGACCACGACGAGGAAACGGCCGTCCTGGTCGTCGAAGGGGTTCGTGCTCACGGGCACCGTCCTTAATCGTCACGACATGACTCGGAATGACTTGCGATGAATCGGAATTACTTGGAAGGAAAGACACAAGGAAAGACACGAGGACCGAGCGTCCCCTGTCCGTCACGGGGCGAATCGGGACGGCAATTCACCGGGGCCCGGTCGACCCCCGGCCCTCACGGGGCGACCCGGAATTGCGCATCGCCCCCGGAATCGCCCATCACCGGGGCCGGTCACGGGTCCGGCGTCGTCCTGTCGACAGGACACCCGTCGTCCGCAGCCGCCCCGGAACGATGACGCCACGCTAAGACCCGGCCACTGACGCCACAAGGGCGGCAGTTCCACCGGCCGTTGTCGCCGGCCGGCAGTCCGGCCGTACCTGTACCCCACCGGGGTCCTGTGCCACGATGACCGGACAGTGGCCCGTGGCCGGGCCTGCTCGAATTCGGGCTCGGCCCGTCTCCTCCCCGCCGAGGCGATCGAGAGCGCGCAGTCGATTGCGGACCTGCGCGACCGCGCTCACGACACGACGAGGGCAAAGGAATTCCTGATGTGACCGACGCATTGGCCGAAGCCGTGCTCGCGGGTTTTCCGCCCGGCGAACGGGTACGGGCGGACGTGCCGGACGGACGTGCCGGACGGACGTGCGGCGGCACCGCCCGCCGGCCGGCGGTCCGCGGCCGTGCGCACGTGAACACCGGCCCCTTCCTCCCGCCAGTGTCCCCCCTCCGGCCGCCGGCGTGCGGCTCCCCTTCCGGCGGAAGGCCTCGGGTGTCCCGTGCGGCACGACGACAGAAAGCTCATCGACGAACCCACGACTGGTGATCAATGGACTCGAAGTCAGAACCTGAGTACGCGACGGATCCGGACGACGACACACGACGGTCGCTGTTGCGCCACATGCTGGTGGCGAGAGGCGTCGACGAGGAGGCCCGTCAGCTCCAGAAGCAGGGTGCGCTCGACCTCTGGCTGTCCTGCCAGGGGCAGGAGGCCGCGCAGGTGGGCTCCGCGCTCGCCGTGGGTCCGGCCCCGACCGTCTTTCCCAGTTACCGCGAGCACGCGGTCGCCCTGCTGCGGGGTGTGGCGCCGGAGGAACTGGTCGCGCAGTGGGCCGGCCGCACGTTCTGCGGATGGGACCCGCGCCGGCTGCGCTTCTTCCCCTACACCCTGGTCCTGGCCGCGCAGACGCTGCACGGCGTCGGCTACTCGATCGGGCAGCGGCTGCAGGGGCGGGAGGACTTCGTCGTCGTGTACGTGGGCGACGGCGCCACCAGCGAGGGCGACATGTCGGAGGCGATGAACCTCGCCGCCGTCGAGTCCGCGTCCGTGCTGTTCGTCTGCCAGAACAACGGCTGGGCCATCTCGAAACCGGCCGGGGAGCAGATGCGCACCTCGCTGGCCGAGCGCGCCCGGGGTTTCGGGATCGAGTCCGTCCGGATCCCGGGGCAGGACCCGGAGACCGTCTTCTCGGCCTGTTCCCGAGCCGCCGCCCACGTCCGCGGGAAGCGCGCGCCCCGTCTCGTCGAGATCCAGGTGAGTCGCATCCACGGTCACTCGACCTCCGACGCCCAGGAGGTGTACCGCGACCAGGACGACATCGCGCGGGCCAGGGCCGCGGACCCGGTGACCGCCTACGCGGCCAGGCTGAGCGGCCTGGGCCTGGTGGACACCGCGTGGTTCGAAGCCGTCGACGCCGAAGTGCGCGAACTGCGCGAGCGGTTGATGAAGGAGTACGCGTGATGAGCACCGTGCGGTCCGCCACCCTGGCGGAGTCGATCAACGCGACCCTCGCCGAGCTGCTCGAACAGAACGAGAAGCTGCTGCTGCTCGGCGAGGACATCGGACGCCTGGGAGGCGTGTTCCGGGTGACCCGGGGTCTGCGGGAACGCTTCGGCGCGGACCGGGTGCGCGACTCGCTGCTGGCCGAGTCCACCATCGTCGGCCAGGCCGTCGGCATGACGATGAGCGGACTGGTGCCGGTCTGCGAGATCCAGTTCGACGGGTTCACCTATCCCGCGGTGAACCAGCTGGTGACCCAGGCGGCCCGGATCGGCGACCGGTGGAACGGGCAGGTGAGCCCGAGCCTGGTGGTGCGGATCCCCACCGGCGGCGGCGTGCGGGGCGTCGAGCACCACAGCGAGTCCAACGAGGCGCTCTTCGCCCGCGTCCCGGGGATCTCGGTGGCGTGTCCCTCCACGGGCGAGGACGCCGACCAGATCCTGCGGTACGCGGTGACGCTCGGTTCGCCCGTGGTGGTGTACGAGCCGATCCGCCTGTACTGGCGGCGCGGCACGCCCGCCCGGGACCCGGAGCCGGCGAGGTCGCCGACCGCGGCCCGGGTCGTGCGGCGCGGCACGGACCTGACGATCGCCACGTTCGGCGCGGTGACCCACGAGGTGCTGGAGGCGGCGCACGCGCTCGCCCCCGATGTCGACGCCGAGGTGGTGGACCTGCGCTGGGTGGCTCCGCTCGACATGGACACGGTGCTGGAGTCCGTCGCCCGCACCGGGCGGCTGCTGATCGTGCACGAGGGGTCCAAGGACGTCGGCATCGGTGCCGAGATCGCCGCGTCGGTGGCCGAGCACGGCTTCGGCGCGCTCCGGGCCCCGGTCCGCCGGCTGGCGCCCGACCGCCGCGCCTACCCCCCGGCGGACTCCGAGAAGGACTACCTGATCGGTGTGCAGGAGATCAAGGACGAGGTGCTGGTGATGACGAAGTGAGCGATTCCTCCGTGGACATGCGCGTTCCCGCCTTCGGACACGGCCTCGGTGAGGCCCTGCTGATCGAGTGGGTCGCCGGTGTCGGCGACCGGGTCGAGCGGGGGGACGTCATCGCGGTCGTCGAGACCGACAAGGCCAGCACGGAGATCGTGGCGGAGCGCGGCGGACGGGTCACGGCCCACTCCGCGACGACCGGCGCGATCCTCAGGTCCGGTGAGGCGCTGTACCGGCTGGCCGTCGACTGACGGGCTGTCCCGAGACCCACAGATCCAGTCACTTGGACGGAGAAGGAACATGAGCGACATCGAAAGCCGTATCGCGGACGTCATGCTGGCCAAACTGCGCGAGCGCGACCCGTCGTCGGGTCCCGGCGACCTCGCCCGGCCGGTCGCCGACCTCGACCTCGACTCCCTCGACCTGGTCGAGCTGCACCAGCGTCTGGAGGCCGAGCTCCAGGTCAAGGGCGACCTGAGGGAGACCGCGGGCTTCGCCTTCCTGGACGACTTCAGCACCTATTTCGTGAAGCTGGCGAGCCGGGGATGAGCGCGGGCATCGTCGACGTCTCCACCGCGAAGCCGGGCCGGACGATCGGCAACGACCACTTCGCGTCGATCGGTCTCACGGACGAGTGGATCCGGCGCCGCAGCGGCATCGCGGCCCGCTCCTGGCTGCCAGAGGGGACCCCGCTGGCGGAGGTGGCGGCGGAGGCCTGCGCGCCGGTCGTGACCAGGCTGGCCGCCCCCTCCTCGATCGGCGCCCTGGTCGTCGTCAGCACCTCGGTGCGGCAGCGCGTGCCGGGTGTCGCGCAGAAGGTGGCACAACTCCTCGGGCTGGGGCCCTCGGTGCTGGCCTTCGACATGAACGCGGCCTGCTGCGGCTTCGTCTACGGACTGGTCACCGGGCTCTCGCTCTGCGACGCGGGACAGGCGCGGTCGGTCCTGGTGTGCTCGGTGGAGGCCATGTCCCGGCTGGTCGACCACGAGGACCGGCAGACGGCCTGCATCTTCGCCGACGGCTCCGCGGCCGTCCTGCTCGAGGACCGCCCGGAGTTCGCGGGCTTCCGCCAGGTCGCCGGCTGCGACGGGTCCCAGGAGGCGCTCATGCGGGAGACCGACTCCGGCGGCATCCATCTCGACGGGATGCAGGTGTACGACCGCGCCGTGCGCCGGATGTCGGACTCGGCGCAGTACCTCTTCGACCACGGCCCCGCACCGACCGTCCTGGTCGGCCACCAGGCGAACGGCCGCATCCTGGAACAGGTCCGCGGCTTCACCGCCCATCTCGGCGTGCCCTTCGTGAACCGGATCGAGAACTCCGGCAACACGTCGTCCGCCTCGATCCCGCTGGCGTTCGCCGAGGAACTGGACGCCGGTTCCCTCCCCGCCGCGGGCCGGCTCGGGGCCGTGGCCTACGGCGCCGGCGAGGCGTGGGGCGGTGTCTCGGTGGACTACCGGGTGCCGGCCGTCACGGCCCCCTGACCGCGCCGGGAAACCGGGAACCCGGGAACACACTCGATCACAGGAGGTTGTCATCTACTCACCAGAGGCCTGGGTCCTGCACTCCGGTGCGGTGGCCGGCCCACACGACGGCGGACCCGGCGGCGCGCTGCGACGCGGCCGGTTCACCTTCGGCCCGCTGGACGAGGGTGAGGCGCTGGTGGAGCCGATCCTCGGCTCCTGGGAGGCCAACGTCGACCACGCGCTGGCCCGTTCGCCGATCGACGTGTGCAGCAGCCGCGGCGAGGACGCGGTGGTCCTCGGCAATCTCGGCGTGGTGCGCGTGCTCAAGGTGAACGCGGGGAGCCGGGACGTCCGGGTCCGGGAGGGGGACCTGTGCCTGCTCCTGCCGTTCGGCAGGCTCGACCGCTTCGGTTACGCCGAACTCGCCTACGCCTACGACGCCCCCCACACCATCGGCCTGCTGACCGAGCGGTCGAAGATGGACGCACGGCTGCTGCTGCCGATCCCGGACGGCACGGCGTACTCGCTGCCCCAGTGGGCCACGTACGGACGGTACTTCACCGCCTGGGACAACTGGCAGAAGGCGTACGGGTGCTGGCGGTCCCAGGTCGCCGACGACGATCCGGCGAACCACCTGGTGTTCGGCTGGGGCGGCGGTGTGGCCTTCGCCGAGCTGATGCTCGCCAAGCGGGCCGGCTTCCGGGTGGCGATGACGGCGGGCTCGGACGAGCGTGTCGCCTTCCTGCGGGAGAACGGCATCACCGCGGTGGACCGCCGCCGGTTCCCCGCCCTCTCGCTGCCCACCCGGGAGGAGCGGACGGACCGGGACCGGCACCGGCTGCGCCGGACGTCGGTCGGGGACTTCCTGGACGTCGTCGGTGAACTCAGCGACGGCCACGGGGTCGCGGTCTTCGTGGACAACATCGGCGAGCCCCTGTACGACGTCACCCTGAGGGCCCTGGCCCGCGAGGGCGTCGTCACCACGTGCGGCTGGAAGGCGGGGATGCGCCTCTCGCACCTGCGGGGGGCCGAGTGCATCAGCCGGCACATCCACGTGAACACGCACGTGTGGCGGCTGCAGGACTCCCCGGGCATCCGGGACTTCCAGGAGGCCGAGGGCTGGATGGCGCCGAAGGGGTCGGACGTGATCTACGACTTCGACCGGGTGCCCGAGCTGGCCGACGACTACGCGAACGGCAGGATCGGGTCGTACTTCCCGATGTACCGCGTGAACCCGCTCTGACCGGCCCGCACGGGCGGGCGGAACCGGCCCCGGTGTCCAGGCGGACACCGGGGCCGAACGGTTCGGGGGCCGGGGAGGGGCGGGCCGGTCCGGGAGCGGGCGGCCCGCCCCGGCGTCAGCGGGAGGGCGTGTCGCAGTACTCGGCGTTCAGGACGGGGAGGATCGTCTCCGCTCCCCAGTCGCCGTTGTAGTTGAACGTGAGTTGGTGGCGGCCGTCCTCGGTGGTGGCGGCGAAGGAGATCCACCCCACCGTGCCCCCGTCGTGGTACCACAGGGTGGTGCCGCAGCCCAGCGTGTACCGCTCGATGCCGAGCCCGTAGGACGAGCCCGGGAAGTCGGGGTTGTCGACGGTGGTCTTCATCGCCTCCAGCTGCCGCGGCGGCAGCAGCTTCCCGCGCATCAGGGCCCGGTAGAACCGGTTCAGGTCGCCCGCGCCGGAGATGATGTCGCCGTTGCCCCAGCCCTGTGATCCGTTCACCTCGGTCACGTCGTCGATCCGGTCCGGTGCCGACGGGAACAGCCGGGAGTAGCCGCGGCTGCTCGGCCGGGGCAGGTGGACGCCGGTGCCGGGGTGGGACGTCGCCCCGAGCCCCAGGGGTTCGATGATGCGGTCGCGCACCTCGTCCTCGTACGACCTGCCGCCTGCCCTCTCGACGATCAGCGCGGCCAGGACGTCGTTGGTGCTGGAGAACGCGTGCCTGGCACCGGGCCCGAACAGCGGCTCGTGGGACAGGGCCGCCGCCACGCGCTTCTCGGGCGTCAGGGTGTCGTACCGGTGCCGGAGGTAACCGTCGCCCGTCAGGTACGTCTCGGCGTAGTCCTGGTCGGCGAAGTAGTCGAACAGGCCGCTGGTGTGGTTGAGGAGCTGCCGTACGGTGATCTCGCGGCCGTCGTTGCCGTTGCCCCGCACCAGGCCGGGCAGGTGGCGCTCCACGGTGTCGTCGAGGCTGAGTCTCTTCTCCGCCTCCATCTGGAGGAGGACGACCGCCACGAACGTGTTGGTGATGCCGCCGACGCGGAACCGGTCGTTCTTGCCGCGCGGTGCCCCCGTCGCCCGGTCGCCCACGCCCGACGCCGCCTTCCAGACCCCGTCGGCGTCCCGCGCCTGGGCGGTGACGCCGGGGACGCCGGCCCGCACGGCCGCGTCCATCGCGCGCTGCGTCGCCCGGTGGCCGGCCGCCGCGGGAGCCGTGTCCTGCGGCGTCCGGGCGGGAGCCGTGAAGGCGGTGGCCGCCATCGCGGCCGCCGCCAGGGCGACCACTCCGGTTCTCGAGCTCTTCCGTACCGTCGTCACCGTCATTGCGTACTCCTGGGAGTCGTGTGGGATCGGCTGCGTGCCGTACTCGTGCGTCGTGCGGTCCGTCGGCGGTGGCGTGGGCCCCGTGTCCGCCGTGTCCGCCGTGTCCGCGTGCGGGGCGCTCGGAGCGGAGGAGCCGGCCCGGGTGCGCCGGGGATCGCACCCGGGGGCGGTCCCCGCCGGGGCCGGACCGAACCGGGTGTCACCCCCGGACCGCGGCCCCGAGGTGTGGCGGCGGGGTCCGGGGTCCGGGACGGGCTTCCCGGCCTCGGCCCGACACACCGGACCCGGCGGGGAGACCGTCACTCACCGCTTCGCGTGGGGGCGTCCGGCAGCAGGGTCTGCGGGCGGGGGCGGTGACGTGATCGGGGCGGGCGCGCGGCCGGGGCGGTGACGTGGTCGGCACCGATCCGCCGACGCAGGTCCGCCGGTGTCGGCCGCGGGTCGTCCCGGGCGGTGTCTCACCCCCGGAGGGCCGGACCGAACCAGGTGGCGAGGGCGGCCCGGAGCGCGGTGGTGTCGGGCGCGGCGCCGGCGGCCACCCAGGCGACATGGCCGTCGGGGCGGATGAGGAGCGCCGCGGGAGCGGGGATCTCGCCGACGGCCGGGACGGACCAGTGGTCGTCCTCGCTCCGCGCCTCGACGAGGTCGACGCGATCGGCCCAGTCCCCGACGGCCTCCGCCACCTCGGCACTGCCGCGCAGGTCGAGCAGCACGGGGCGGGCGGCGTGCAGCAGTTCGTGGACGCGGGTGGCACCGTCGGGCGTCTTGAGGTCGGCGTCGGGGACGCGGCGGCCCGCCAGCGGGTGGCGGCCCTCGACCGGGTACCGGATGTCCAGTCCGGTGAGCATGCCGCGCAGATACCGGTTGACGTCGTCGAACACGATCAGCGAGCCGAACACGTCGCGCAGCGCGTCCGTCTGGGCACCGGGGCGGGCCAGGGCCGCCTGCGCCCGGGTGTTGTGGAGGACGCGTTCCGCGACGGGGTGGCGCTCGGCGTGGTAGCTGTCCAGCAGGCTCTCCGGCGCCCGGCCGCGCACCACCGAGGCGAGCTTCCAGCCGAGGTTGACCGCGTCCTGCACCCCCATGTTGAGCCCCTGCCCGCCGGCCGGGAAGTGGATGTGCGCCGCGTCGCCCGCGAGCAGCACCCGGCCCTCGCGGTACCGGGCGGCCTGCCGTGCGGCGTCGCCGAACCGGGAGACCCACCGCGGACCGCGCATGCCGTAGTCCGTGCCCGCGAGCCTGGTCAGGGACTCCCGGAGCTGCTCGAACGTCGGGGGTTCGTCGCGGTCCGCGACGCGGTCGTACTCGGACGTGATCACCCGGTACCAGCCCGGTTCGAAGGCGATCGCCGAGAAGTCGCCGCCCGGAGAGCGCCGCACCCAGACGTAGTCCTCGGCAGATCGGGGAGTTCGACGTCGCCGATCATCGCGGTCATCGTCGCCGGGGTGCCGGGGAAGTCGATGCCCGCCAGCTTGCGCACCGTGCTGCGCCCGCCGTCGCAGCCCACGAGGTAGCGGGCGCGCAGCGTCGCGGGGGCCGTCCGCGTCGTACCGCCCAGCTCCACCGTCACGCCGGCCTCGTCCTGGCGGATCCCGCTGACCTCGGAGGACCTGCGCACCCGCACGCCGAGCTCGGCGGCCCACTCCTCCAGCAGCCGCTCGATGGCGGACTGCAGGATCATCAGCGGGTAGGGGTGCCGGGACTCGGACTCGTCGAAGTCCAGGTAGAGACCGGAGAAGTGGCCCACCGGCTGCGGTTCGCCGACCGCGAGGAAGCGGTCCAGGACTCCGCGCTGGTCCAGCACCTCCAGGGTGCGGGAGTGCATCCCGCCGGCCCTCGACTCGCCCGTCCGCTCCGCGAGTTGCTCGGCCACCACCACGTCGACGCCCGCCAGCCGCAGCTCGCAGGCGAGCATCAGGCCCGTCGGCCCGGCGCCAGCGACGACCACGTCCGCGTCCATGCCGGTGTGTCCCACGCCGTTTCCCCCTCGTTCCCCTGCGCCTCTGGCATCGCCGAATCGCCGAATCGCCGAATCGCCTCCACATTCACGGAATGCGGATCAGCCGGTCAAGACAACCTGGGCGACGCGGGTGCCGGGACGGGTGAGCCGTTGCCGAGCTCTCCCTGCCTCTCCCTGTCCCGCCGGCGGGACGGTTCCACGGGCCGGGGCGGGTCCTTGACGCCGTGGGAGAACCCACCGGGCACCCCCGACCGGGACCGGACGCCCGCGCGTCCCGCTTCCGTGCGGCCCGTGCGGCCCGTGCGGCCCGTGCGGCCCATGCGGCCCATGCGGCCCATGCGGCCCGGAGGGCCGCTGTCGCGCCGGGCCCGGGCAGGCGGCGGGGCGGGACGGCGACGGCCCTCGCGTCCCTGGCCGGTGAGCGAGTCGGCGGGCGGGACCACCGGACCGCCCACGGCTCCCGAGGGCTCCCGGCGGCCCCTTCGGACCGATGGGGCCGACAACCGGGCACGAGCTCCGCTCGGCATCGCCGCCCCCGGCGAGCCCTCCGACGCGTCGTCACCGCCTCGTCCTCCTCCGGCTCCGACCGGTGGGCGGGGCGCGAAAAGCACGAGGTGCCGACACGGGTGTCGGCAACATCCCCTAAGATACCGACACGACAGTCGTCAAGTTTCGGCAAAGGGGCGGCGCATGCGCGTCCCGCCCCGTGCCCACTCCCCTCGTCGCCCGGAGATCCTGTGTTCCTCGCCCTACGCGATCTGCGTTTCGCCCGCGGTCGCTTCGCCCTGATGGGTGCGGTGGTCGCGCTCATCGCCGTGCTCGGCGTGCTCCTGTCCGGACTGGCTTCCGGCCTGGCCGACGCCGGCATATCCGGCCTGCGCGCGCTGCCCGTCACCCACCTGGCCTTCGACGAGAAGGCCACCAGTGAGCAGTTCTCCCGCTCGACCGTCGAGGAGGAGGACTGGCGGGCCTGGTCCGAGGCCCCGGGGGTGAAGCGGGCGGATCCGTTCGGGAACACCCTGGCCAACGCCCGGGTGACCCTGGGCGCCGAGGAGGGCGAGCAGGTCAACCTCGCCGTCTTCGGCATGGCGCCGGACTCAGCCCTGGCCCCCGAGCCCACCGAGGGCGAGGGCCTGGAGGACGGCAGCGCGGGCATCGTCATCACCCGGGAGATCGCCGACCTGGGCGTGGAGGTCGGCGACATCCTCACCGCGGACAAGAGCGAGGTGCGGCTGAAGGTCGTCGGCGAGGTCGACGACACCGTCTCCTACGGCCACATCGGCGTCGTCTACACCGACCTCGACACGTGGCGCCACCTGCGGTACGGCCTGCCGGGCGAGCTCCCCGAGGCCGCACGCCGGCAGGCCACGGCCGTCGCCCTGACCCTGGAGGACGGCGCCGACGTCTCCGCCGTGGAGAGGGCGACCGCCACCCGCGCCGACACCAAGGACGCGGCCTTCGGCGCGTCCCCGGGCTACACCGCCGAGTCGAGCACCATGGCCCTGATCAAGGGCTTCCTGTATGCCATCTCCGCACTCGTCGTGGGCGCCTTCTTCACCGTCTGGACCGTGCAGCGCAAGCCCGAGATCGCTCTGCTGAAGGCACTCGGCGCGCCCACCGGGTACGTCCTGCGCGACGCGCTCGCCCAGGTCGTCGCCGTACTCGTCGGCGCCACGGCCGTCGGCACCGCCGTCGGCCTGGCCCTGGGGAGCGCGATGATCGGCAAGGCGCCGTTCTCCCTCTCCGCCCCCGCCATCGCCACCTCCTCCGGCCTCCTCGTCGGGTTCGGAGTCGTGGGCGCCGTCGTCGCCGTCCGCCGCATCACCGCCGTCGACCCCCTGACCGCTCTGGGAGCCACCCGATGACCACGTCCGCCACCGACCACCGAGCCGCTCCGGACGCCGCGGGCCCCGGGGGACTGCGCCTGCTGGACGTCACCCTCACCCTGGGCGACGGTGACACCGCCGTGACCGCCCTCGACCACGTCGGTCTGACCGTCGCCCCCGGGGAGTTCGTCGCCGTCGTCGGCCCTTCGGGTTCCGGCAAGTCCAGCCTCCTCGCCGTCGCCGGCGGCCTCCAGCAGCCCACCTCGGGCACGGTCCGGATCGCCGGCACCGAGCTGACCGCACTGTCGGACAAGGAACGCACCGCGGCCCGTCGGCGCCACATCGGCTTCGTCTTCCAGCAGTCCAACCTGCTGGCCTCCCTGACCGTCAGGGAACAGCTCCTCCTGCCCCTGCACATCGACGGGCGCCTCGACGCGGCGGCCCGGACCCGGGCGGACGAACTCGTCGAGGCGGTCGGGCTCTCGCACCGCGCCGGTTCCCGGCCGCACCAGTTGTCGGGGGGCGAACGCCAGCGCGCGGGCCTGGCCCGCGCGCTGATGACCTCCCCCGCCGTGCTGCTGGTGGACGAACCCACCTCGGCGCTGGACCGGGTGCGTTCGGCCGAGGCCGTACGGCTGATCGCCGAGCAGACCCACCGGCACGGAACGGCCACGGTCATGGTCACCCACGACACGGCGATAATGGACGCTGCCGACCGGGTGCACGAGATGGTCGACGGCCGCCTGTCCTGACCGGGGCCGCGGGCCGAGGCGTCGCTCCCGGCCCCCTTCACGACCCGGAGCCCGCCCCGCATGCCGAAGATCAACGCCTCCACCGTCGCCGAACACCGCGCCCGGCAGCGTGAGGCGCTGGTCGGGGCGGCGATCGACATCCTGGTGAACGAGGGCGCCGCCGCCGTCACCCCGGCGGCGGTCGGCGCCCGGGCGGGCCTGGCCCGTTCCAGCGTCTACCAGTACTTCGACTCCACGGCCGACCTGCTGGTCGTCATCATGCAGGAGGCGTACCGACGGTCGAACGAGGCGCTCGCCGCGGCCATGGCCGCGGCCGACGGCCCCGTCGAACGCGTCGAGGCGTTCTTCACGGAGAGCCTGCGCCTGGGAGCCGAGGGGGCGCACCGGCCCGCGGCCGCCCTGATGACCGCCGACCTCCATCCCGCGTGCAAGGAATGGCTGACGGCGCTCCACCTGGAGCAGGTCGCCCCGTTCCGTGCCGCCGTGCGGGAAGCCGGCGTCCCCGCTCCCGAGCTCACGGCGGACCTGATCGCCGGAATGCTGCACACGGCCCTGGCCGCCGTCGACCACGGCACCCCGCTCGACACCGTCACGGAACGCACCCTCGAACTGGTGCGCCGCTGTCTGTCCCCGGCCGGCGGCACGGTCCGCGCGGACGACACGGAACCGGCCTGAGCACGCCATGACCTGGGGCCTTTCGTTTGGATCAGGCCGGATCGGGGAGCGGGGTCCGGTGCCATGCGTCGCGAGGCGGAGGAGGGCGCCATGGCGGAGCCACGGCAACCGACGACAACACGGCGAGGCGCGGGCACCGGCCCCGTCCCCGGTCCTTCACCACGCCAGTGCCTGACAGGCGTACAGCGCGCCGACAGCCGTGGCGAGGGTACCCAGGAGCAGGCGCAGGGCCGTTTCGGGCAGGCGGGGCTGGAGGCGTGCGCCGAGGTACCCGCCGACCAGCCCGCCCAGCCCGCACGCGAGGCCGAGCCACCAGTCGGGGGCGATGTCGCCGGTGGTGGCCAGGGACAGCAGCGCGTACGTGGCCGCGCCGACGAGGGAGGTGGCGAACGTGGCCGCGAGTGCGGCGGGCGCGACGCGGGCCATGGGCATGCCGCGGGCGGCGAGGACCGGAGCGAGGAGGGACCCGCCGCCGATGCCGTAGATCCCGCCGACGACCCCGACGGCGAGGGCGAGGGCGGTGAGCGCGCCCGGAGCGGGCTCCCCGACGGCCGCGAGCCGCCGGCGGCGGGCCGGGAGGAGGGTGCGCAGGCACAGCCACAGGCCGAGGGGCAGGAGCAGGGCGGCGATCAGGAGCCGGAAGACGCCCGGGCCCGGGAGGGCGAAGACGCGGATCGCGGCGCCGAGGACGACGCCGGGCAGGGTGCCGACGACCAGGCGCCGGGCCAGGCCCCCGCGCAGAGCGCCGTCCCGGTGGTAGCGCCACAGCGCCCCCGGCCCGGCCACCACGTTGAACAGCAGGTTCGTCGGGGTGACCGCCGGACTCGGCACGCCGAAGACGCTCAGGTGGACCGGGAGGAGGAACACCGCCCCCGACACCCCGGCCGGCGCGGTCACCACCGCGATCAGCAGACCGGCTCCCGGCCCTGCCCACACCGTCCACTCCACCGGCTTCCCCGCCCTTCATCGGCTGCCGGGCCAGTATCGGCGGGGCTCGCGGGTGCGGACGGTTCGGCAACCGGATGTTCACGAGCGGCGGGCACACCGGTGTCGGCTCCGTGGGCATCGGCCTGCTGATGTGCGCGCTGCCCGTCGGGACCATCGTGGGCGAGCTGGTCGCCGGTTCGCTGCTGTCCCCCATCGCGCGCTCCCGGATCACCCTGCCCCTGGCGGACTGCGGGCTGCTGCCGCTGCTCGCCGTTCCGCTGCTCCCGGGTCTCGGCCGGGTTCTGCCGGTCCTGGCGCTCGCCGGAGCCACTGCCCGCGCGGAGAGGCGCCGTTCGGGCAGTGCCGTCGCGCTCGTCGGGTGGGCGCTCGTGGGGTGGGATGCCGCCGATCGCTGTGTGGAGGTGCTGGTTCGTCGGACCGGTCGGCCCTCCCCGGCCCTCGGCCGGGGGGTGCCCCCCCACCACGGTGGCGAGTTCGCCACGGCTGCGGGATCCGCCACGAGGACGGAGCCCGCAGCCGGTTGTTCGCCGGGCAGAGGTCAGCCGCTGACCGTGATGTTCGAGCTTCCGCTGCTCTGGTAACCCTCGGTGGCCATGATCATGTAGTACTTGAACTGGCCCATGTTCATGCCCGCGCGCGCCCAGGCGTCGAAGTGGTTGCCGGTGGTGATGGTGCCGGAGCCGCTGGTGACCTTCGACTGCCGGACGCTCCAGTACTGGTCGAAGGTGCGGGTGCCCTCGACGGAGGGGGCGTTGTACCGCGTCGTCTTGTAGATGTCGTACGTGCCGCCGTCGCTGTGGACGGTGCCCCTGTACTCGCCGGTGGGCCGGTAGTTGCCCCAGTTGTCGACGATGTAGTACTCCACCAGCGGGTTCGACGTCCAGCCGTAGAGGCAGCCGTAGCCGTTGCCCGACGGGTTGAAGTAGCCGGTGTAGCGGACCGTCCTGCGCCCACCGGTGTTCCAGCCCTTGCCGGCGACGAAGTTGCCGCAGTTGGTCCACCGGGTGCTGTAGCTGCCGCCACCGTTGAGCGTCATGGAGACGGAGCCGCCGCCGTCGGTCCAGAACGAGTAGTACATACCGTCGTAGCCGGTCTGGTTGGTGGTGATGGTGGTGGCGGCGTGGGCGGTGCCGGGCAGCAGCAGTCCGGACGCGGTGGCGAGCGCGACGGTGCCGGCGCCGCCGAGGAAGCCTCGTCGGCTCAAGCCGCTGAAGGGAGCGGGGTTCTGCTGGATCTGGTCCTGCTGCGTGCCGTCCTGTTGCATGCGTCCTCCCGATGAAGGCTGGTGGGGGCAGGCGGCTTCCGCCGCCCGCGGCCTTGCATGGAACACGGCGGGGGTCGCCCGTCGTCGTGCCGCAACGACCGACCGCCGTCCCCGGTCACCTGACACGAGGGGAACGACGGTCTCCTGTCGTCCGGTGGCCACAGTTTTCGTAGAGCGCGATGAACCTGTCAACACTTTCGGCAGCCTTTCGGAAACATTCCCTTCACCAGGAGAGGTCTTGGCGAGTACATCTTTGCTGTTCAAGCCCTCCCTCACGCGAACCGCCGCGAGGGAGGGAAGCAGATAAGGAAGGGTCGTAACGCAACAACATGCGCGATGCTCGAAAATTTCGAACGAGAGTGGAGGTACCCGCCGCGGCCCCACCAGGAACGACTGAACGCGAACGGCCCGACCCGGGTCACCGCGTACGACGCGGCGGAATCCGCGACCGTCGCCTGCGTCGAGGTGCGGTGCCGCGCGCGGCCCCTCGAACCCATCAGCCTCGCTCCGACGGACGCCTCGGCCCCCTCGACCGCGGGGCGGCGACCGGGATGAGCGGACACACCGCTCGTCGCCGGCTTCGGCGGATGGCGGATGGCGGATGGCGGGACGGTGTCGTCAGCTCCCGCTGCGACCTGCCCCCTCGCGGGGCTCTCGACGCGTGTTCCACCACACGGTGGTCCCCCGCACCCGTCCCGCGGCACGGGCAACGTGCCGGCCCGGAGGGAGGAGGTCCGCCCCGCCGTGTCCGCCAGCGGCTCCGGCAACCCGCTCGTACTGGTCCGGCTTCGCGGCCCGCACGCCGTCGCCCCTTTCGAAGCACCGCTCGCGAAACGCTTCCCGCATCTGAAGGTCAGCGACGGCACCGTCTTCCTCCGCTCCCGCGAACACTTGGACCGGTTTTCCGACACCACCGGCCGCGCCACCGGACACGCCCCTTCCCCTGCCGCGGGCCCGACCTCGTTCCACCGCGTCCGGGCGGCGTCCCACCAGCCTTCGCCGCACCGCCGCCGGTCTCCGCGACGGCCGCTTCTGCGGTGGCCCGGTCGATGCCGGGGTGATGTCGAGCACGCTGCGGCGCGGCAACGGCCACGGCAGGGCGGGCGGGTGAGGTTCCCCGGGATACGGGGAGTGGTGACATCACCAAGCCAGGATGTGGTCGACGGTGGCGGCCGGCGATGGGTGAGGCGGGTGATCAGGCGCCTCGTTCCGGCGAGGCCGAAGCGACCGGGCGGAGGGGTTCCTGTGCCGGAACGCCAGGACACCTGACGCCCCGGCAGAACGAGCGTCAGGTGGGCGTCAAGCCCACCCCGCCCCGTCTTTTTTGCGGACGCCGGCCACACAGCACGCGCCTTTCCCGCTCACTGATCGAAGGCGCAGGTCGCCCCTGCGTTCCCGGCGAGCGGCACGCTCCACGTCTTTCGCATCGCGAAACAGGTCGAGCACGCCCGACCGCCCTGGCCGATTCGCAGGAAACAGCAGATCAAAGGCCCTTTGCAGTGGGCTCCAGAATCGCCACGCACTCCACGTGATGCGTCATCGGAAAGATGTCCCGGCAGGATGGATCTCGCACAACACCAGGTCAGGGGCCGTTTTCTGCTCCGCCGAAGCGCCCTTCGTGCGCACGGAGCGTCAAACGGGCGTCACGCCCAAGGGCTACGTCCTGGTCGGTCATTGCCGGGGATTTCAGGCCCCCTGTCAGTACAGCCAGCCGCTTGGCCTCCACGGCCCGGTGGCCGGACCGCCCGATGAGCGAAGTGGTCAGTTGTCGGGTTTCTTCTTCGAGCGCCAAGGGGCGGCGGCCTGGGTGGGGCGAGCGCCGGCCTCGATCTGCTGGGCGTACACGGCGTTCGTCACGAGCTCGCGCGCGTATGCGGCGTCCAGTCGGCCAGGGCGGAAGAGGATGCGGTACATGATCGGCGCCACGACACGGTCGATCAGCAGTTCCGTCTCGGGCACCGGCTCCCCCGCTGCACCGCACGGGCCAACACGACGTCGATCTGCTCCGCGGCATACGCCGAACACTGACCGGCATTGGTTCCGTCGGGGTCGCCGAGCAGGGCGTCCCGGATGTAGGCGCGCCCGGGCGGCGAGGCCATCTCGTCGAGGAACTGTTCCGCCCACGCGTCGAGATCGGCCCGCAGGCTTCCGAGGTCGGCCGGATCCGTTTCCGGGCGCAGTCGTTCGACGGCCACGTCGGACAGGAGTTCCTGCAGGTCGCCCCAACGACGGTAGATCGTGGAGGGGGTCACGCCCGCCCGAGTGGCCACCATCGGGACCGTGAGCGCGTCGCGACCCACCTCCCCTACGAGTTCACGTACCGCCGCATGGACGGACCCCTGTACGCGTGCGCTGCGCCCGCCGGGGCGAACCATGGGCCTGGGACTCATGCGATCCACCTTAATGCGATTTTGTTGCTTCTAGGCGGTGGCCGGCGTCGGCGACCCGCGGGGCCACGTGTCCGGGCGCCCGAGCACGGCGGACGCCCCTGCAGCGACGCGACCGCATGCCGGCCGGAACGTCCGCCTTCCCTCAGGCAGCGAGGGGAGCAAGCCGCCCGCGCCGGCCACCGACTCCTCGTAGACCCGGCCCACACGGAGCACCGTCGCGTCGTGGAAGGGGCGCCCCATCAGCTGCATACCGATCGGCAGTCCGGCGCGGTCGTGACCGACCGGCAGGGTGAGGGCCGGGACGCCGGTGATGTTGGCTGGGGCACAGAGGCGGACGTAGCTGTCCGACACGGTCTCGGTCGTGCCATCGGCCCACTCGACGGCTTCCTGACCCGCCTCGGCGGCGGTCATCGGCACCGTCGGCGCGGCGAGGACGTCGATTCCGTCGAACATGCGGGCCCAGGCGTCTCGCATCATGGTGCGGGCCCGCTGGGCGCGGAGGTAGTCGCCCGCAGAGGTGAGTTCGCCGGCCTCCAGCAGGATGCGGACGTCCGCCGCGTACAGGTCGGGGGTGGCCCGCAGCGACCGCTCGTGGTAGGCGGTGGCCTCGGGAACCATCAGCCCCCACTGAACGGCCTGGATGTATCGCGCCATCGGGATCTCGACGTCGACGAGCTCCGCCCCAGCTCCGCCAGCCGCTCGATCGCGCCGCGTACGGACTCCTCGACCTCGGGCGTGACCCGGTCGAAGTAGTGGTTCCGCGGTACGCCGACCTTCAGTCCTCGCAGGTCGCCTCCCGGGAAGCGGTCCAGCATCGGGCCGGACACGCTCGCCGGGTCGCGCGGGTCGTGGCCGGCGGTCGCCGACAGCACCAGCGCGACGTCCTGGACGGTGCGGGTGAGAGGGCCCACGTGGTCCAGGGACCAGGACAGCGAGGTCACGCCTGTCCGTGGGACCAGGCCGTAGGTCGGCTTGAGGCCCACCACGCCGTTCAGTGCCGCGGGGACCCGGATGGAACCGCCCGTGTCCGTGCCCATGGCGAACGTCGCCCGCCGGCGGCGACAGCCACCGCCGAGCCGCCGCTCGACCCGCCCGCAACCCGGCTGTGGTCCCAGGCGTTGTTCGTCTGCGGAGTGGTCAGGCCGTAGGCGAACTCGTGCGTGTGCGTCTTGCCCAGGAGGACGGCCCCGGCGGCGCCGAGCCGTTCGGCCACCCGGCTGTCGCGTTCCGCCACGTGCCCTGCCCGGACGTGCGAGCTCGCCGTGGTGGGCATCCCCTCTGCGTCGATCAGATCCTTGAGCGCCATGGGGATCCCGTGCAGCGGCCCGCGCGGTCCGCTTCCGGAGATCTCCCGTTCGGCGCGGACCGCTGCGGCCAGGGCCGCGTCGGCGGCGACGGTGACGTAGGCACCCAGCCGTCCTTCGACGGCGGCAATACGGGCGAGCACCGATTCGGTGAGTTCGACGGGGGACAGCTCCCGTGCGCGCACCGCACGGGAGGCTTCGGTCAGCGACAGCTCAAACGGTTGCATCGGCGTTCCCCTGTCCGGCTCGGTAGGAGGACGCGGGAGGGGTCTCGCCGAAATCGAGCTCGCGCAACGTGCTGATCACAGAGTGGATGTAGTTGGCCGTCATGGCCACTCCTTCGTGTCGGCCGTCCCCGAGGGGGAGCCCCGCCCGCAGCGCCCTCGGGCTGCCTCTTGGGGGGTGAGTTCGCTGGTCATGGCTTCCTTCCGGATCTGTGCGGCGTGACGGGCCGGGGCTGGTGCAGGACCTCCGACCACCGCAAAAGCGAATCGTTTGCTTTAGTCGATCGTAGGATCTACGGTGCCTTAAAGCAAACCAATCGCTTTTAGCACGGGAAGGACCCTCATGCAGAGCGTCCCCGCGGGCCTCGCGCCTCCCCGCACCTCCCATCCGGGCGCCTGCCGTTCGCATTGCACGCCTCGATCCTGATCGCGCTGTTCGCCGCGTCCAGCGCGCCGACCCCGCTGTACCCCCACTACCAGGCTCAGTGGCAGTTGTCGTCCCTCGACATCACCGTGGTCTTCAGCGCCTACGCTCTGGCGCTCCTGATCGCACTGCTGACGACCGGAACCCTTTCCGACCATGTCGGACGCCGCCCCGTGCTCCTGGGCGCGCTCACGGTCCAGGTCGCCTCCATGGCACTGTTCGCGACGGCCGGCGGCCTGACCACCCTGATCGGCGCCCGCGTGCTGCAGGGCATCGCGACCGGCGCGGCGACCAGCGCAGCAGGTGCGGCTCTCCTCGACCTGGAAGACCCCGCCCGGCCGGGTCGCCCCGCTCTGGCCAACAGCATCGCGCCGGTGACGGGCATGGCGGCCGGCGTCCTGGCAGCCACCCTCATGGTGCGCTTCGCCCCCGTTCCGACGATCACGGTGTACGCGGCCCTGATCGCCGTGTTCGCCGCGCAGGCCATCGCCCTTGTCCCGACGTCCGAGACCGTCCGCCGCCGTCCCGGAGCACTGCGCTCGACGCGGCCCCACCTGGCGCTGCCGTCGGCGGCGGCCCACGCTCTCCTGCGCAACGGCGCCGGCGTCGTCGCCGTCTGGGCACTCGGCGGCTTCTACTCGTCCCTGGGACCGGGCTTCACACGGCTCGTCTCCCCCGGCGGACCCGAACACGCCGGCGGCATGGTCTTCTTCACGCTGACGGCCGTCGCCGCCCCGACGGTGTACTTCACGCGCAGGATGCGTGCAGACGTCTCCGCTCTTCTCGGGAGCTGCGCGGTGATTCCGGCGGCCGTCCTGACCCTGGGTGCCCTCCATCTCGCCGGCCCCGTACTTCTCTTCGCCGGGGCGGCGCTGGCCGGGTTCGGCTTCGGCGCCGTCTCCCAGGGTGCGCTGCGCGCGGTCGTCGACTCGGTCCCGGCCCGGGAGAAGGGCGGCACGCTCGCCTCCTATCACGTACTCAGCTACCTGGCGATGAGTCTGCCCGCCATCGGCGCCGGTGCCCTCACCGCCGGCTTCGGGCTGCGTGCGGCAGCACTGGCCCATGCCGGCTGCGTGGCCGTACTGGCGACCGTCGCAGTCGCGACGCTGACCGCGCCGCTGCGCAGCCGGCGCCGGACACCGTCCCCGGACGCCCACTCCCGCCCGGCAACGAGCAACCACACATCCGCCTCACCCGACACACCCGACACACCCGCTCCAGACATCTCCGTCCTCGCGACCCATGACAGGTAAGGAAAGTCGCCGTGTTCCCCTCATCGCAAACGACCAAGTCCACTCCTCCCCCGCCTCTTCCTGGACGGTGGGCAACCACACCGTACGACGCATCGACGAAGTGGTCCTGCCCGCCCGGACCGGTCCGTGGCTGCTGCCCGGGCAACCACCGGCCTCGTGAGCCGGACTCCCTGGCTGAGCCCCGAATTCGCCGACGAACAAGGCGTCCTGCGCCTGGCGAGTCACAGCTTCGCCGTCGAGGTGGACGGCATGCGGGTGCTGGTGGACACCGGCATCGGAAACGGGAAGCGGCGCGCCAACCCCGCCTGGCACAACCTGAACAGCGACTACGAAGCACGGCTACGGGCGGCGGGCTTCGCGCCGGAGAGCGTCGACGTCGTGGTCCTGACCCACCTCCACGCCGACCACGTGGGGTGGAACACGCGTGCCGAGGGCGACGCCTGGGTGCCCACCTTCCCGAACGCGCGCTATCTCACCTCACGCACCGAGTGGGACTACTGGGCGGGTGTCGACATGGAGGAGGCGCGTCGGCAGATGTTCCGGGACTCGGTCCATCCCGTCCGGGAAGCAGGTCTGTTCGACCTCATCGATGTCGCGGACGAGGGCACGGAAGTCGCGCCGGGCATCCGTCTGCTGCCCACCCCGGCCACACACCGGGGCAGGTAGCGGTGGAACTGAGCAGCCGTGGCGAGACCGCACTGGTCACCGGCGACAGCATCCACCACCCGGTCCAGATGGCGCATCCGGAGCTCTGCAGCTGTGTGGACGTCGCTCCCGAACTCGCGGCCAGGACCCGGAACCAGGTGCTCGGCTCACTGGCCGGTACGTCGACTCTCCTGCTTGGGAGCCACTTCCCGCCGCCGACCGCCGGACACGTGCTACGCGAGGACGGCGGGTACCGACTGGTCCCGGCTCCCTCAGGGGTCACGCCCATCGGCGGCTGAAGCGGATCGGAGCACCCGGGACGTGCCGCGCGCCGAGTCGCACCGAGTCCGTGCGGATGGGCGTCCCGGGCCGTCCGCGACCGGACGGCCCGGGAGCGGCTGTGAGACTCCTCCGGCATGCGCTCCGTCGTCACCGATGGGGCCGGACGACGTCATGACCGGTCACCGGCTTGCGCCCTTTGCGTAAGCCGGCTGTCGGCTGTCCCTCGGGTTGCGTCCAGGGAAGTGGTGTACGGGTTCGACCTGATCCGGAGGTTTGCTCCGGCATCGGGATGAGGCCCGCATAGACGAACGGCCACCGGCTGATCTTCGAAGTGTCGAAGCCTCGAAGGAGATCAGCACGATGACCGCACCAAACAGTCTGTCCCTGCACGCCTTCACCGAGAACAACCTCGCCGCGGCGAGTCCCGATCTGCTGCGCGCGATGGTCAAGACGTTCGCCGACGCGCTCATGTCGGCGGAGGCTGACGCCCTCTGCAACGCCGAATACGGGCAGGTCAGCGACGAACGCGTCAACCACCGCAACGGCTACCGCCCCCGCGAGTGGGACACCCGCGCCGGCACCGTCGAACTCGCCGTGCCCGAACTCCGCAGCGGGAGCTACTTCCCGCACTGGCTCCTCGAACGCCGCCGCCGGGCCGAACAGGCCCTCATCTCGGTGGTCGCCACCGCCTACCTGCTCGGCATCTCCACCCGCCGGGTCGAAAAACTAGCCGAGTCCCTCGGCGTCATCCAGCTCTCGAAGTCCCAGGTCAGCGCTATGGCCAAGCACCTCGACGAGCAGGTCACCGCCTTCCGTAATCGGCCGCTCGACGCCGGCCCCTACACCTTCGTCCGGGTCGACGCCCTGACCCAGAAGGTCCGCGAGGGCGGTCGCATCATCAACGTCCACGCCCTGGTCGCGGTGGGCGTCAACGCCGACGGGCACCGCGAGATCCTCGGCCTGGACGTCGCCACCGCCGAGGACGGCGCCGGCTGGCTCGCCTTCCTGCGCTCGCTCGTCGCCCGCGGCCTGTCCGGCGTCCAGCTCGTCGTCTCCGACGCCCACGCCGTCCTCGTCGACGCGATCGGCGCCGCCCTGCCCGGCGCGTCCTGCAGCGCTGCCGCACCCACTACGCGAGGAATCTCCTGAGCCAGGTCCCGAAGTCGGCCCAGCCCTGGGTGGCGACCTCCTCGCCAAGGCCCGACTCCACCCGATCGAGTCAGAAACCGACGACCCCGCCCTGCCCACCGAACTCACTGCATAGCCTCAAACAGAGATCACCGAGTGGCCGTCAATACACCACTCCAGCGGACGTGACCCATCAGAACCGCCCGTCCGGGCCAACAACTGCTGGTAAATACAGGTCTCGACGATGCAGCCGTGGGCCATGACGACGACGCGTTCTGCGATAGGTGCGGCTGCCGGCCCACGCCTGATAACCAAAACCGCCTGCCGGTCGACGAGTTCACGGCGCTTGTCGGAGACTTGACGCTCGGCGCCCGTCGAGTACGACCGTCGGTTCGCCAAGGATGTGAACGCGGCGTATCGACGCGAAAGGACCGGGGACCGCAATCCGTTGCCACCGCCCGCCAGGTCATGCCCTCCACATCCGGATCGGGCCAACGACGTCTCCAGGCTGTCGGCCCTCATAGACCCGGTCGGTGCCTGCTCGCCAGAACGGCCTCCTGCAGTTCGACTTCGGGCTGACGGAGCGACAGCAGCCTCTCGAAGTGCCACCGCTCCGTCGGGTATGAAAGGTGAGGTCAACCGATCCCGTAGAGGCCCAGCAGGTCGACCAGGAGCAGATCGTCGCGGCGGGCTGCGGACTCGATCAGATCCGGGTGGAAGCCGTGCAGGGAGAAGAGAGCCAAAGCGGTGCCCGTGGTGTCGTAGCCCTGGTCGGCGAGCAGGCCGCGGATGTGCTCCAGGCGTTGCAGGTCGCCTGTGCCGCGGCGGGCGGCGGTGGCCTTGGCCTCGCCGATGAGGGCGATCCTGGCTCGGGGAGCCTGCGGGCGCTCGCCCAGTGCCAGGGCGATTACGTCGACCTCGTGCTTGGTGCGGGCCGCCGGGTCGGCGACCTCGGTAGTGCCGACCGGGCCGGGCAGGCCACCCAGGAGCAGGGTGTGGGCGTACCGGCGGGTGAAGGTGCGGGCGAGGTCTTCGAAGTGCGGGCCGAGGATCTTGGAGTTGAAGGTCGGTGCAGCGGCCTGCCATGCCTGTTCGGCGAAGCCCTGCTCGACGGTGGCTGCCTGCGGCAGGGTGATGAGCTGGTTGAAACGGATGACGGGGTCGGCCAGGGTGATGACGGGGTGGCGGGGGCGCAGGATGTCTTGCTCGCGCTGGATGTAGCCGGTGGATTCCAGGACGTCGAGCGGGTGGGTGACGGCGTTGCGCTGGCGTTCCAGGGCCGCGCCGATCTTGGTGGGGGTGGAGGCCCCCTGGGCGATCGCGGTGAGGATGTCGTAGTACAGGGTGTGCTGGGTGATCCGCGGGTCCTCGCGCAGCAGGTACTCCGTCTCCGTGCGCGAGTAGACCGCCCGGCCGGGGTCCAGGAGCGTCCGGGCCAACCACGAGGCGAAGCCGTCGTTCGGGTGCGGGCGAGCGGCCACCGGCCGGTACCCGGGAGCCCCACCGAGGACGGCGTGGACTTTCAAGGCCGTCAGCGGGTCCTCCATCTGCCAGAAGTCACGCGCGGCCCGGTAGTCGAAGGCGCCCAGCCGCAGATCGATCACCGCGCGGCCGCGCAACGGCTTCGTCCCCGACAACAGTTCATGCATGACGCTCATCGCGGACCCGCACAGGATCACCCGAGGCCCGGGGCCTGAACCGGTGCCGCGCTGACGCTCGTCGTAGAGCTGCTGGAGCAGGCCCGGGATCTCGGGAGAGTGCTGGAGGAGATACGGCAACTCGTCGACCACCAGCAGCGGAGTCTTCGAACGAGCCGTCACGTCGAGGGCATTGGACAGAACCTCCCGCCAGTCGGTCAACCTCAGGGTCCCGGGCCGCAAACCGGCATGGGCCGCGATCGCGTCACTGAACCGCCGGATCGCCGGCAGCCGCCCCTCTTCCCGCACCGCCGTGACGTACAGACCACCGACCCGCTCCGACAGCGCCTGCAGGAGATAGGACTTCCCGTGCCGCCTGCGCCCTGACACGATCCCGAGGCGCATCGCAGGATCCGGGTCGGTGACGAACTCGGTGAGCAGATCCCACTCACGATCACGGTCGACTACGTCCTCGGGCTTGGCAAGCATGCTCCCGGCCACCGGCACTCTCCCCTCAGCCTGATCAACCACGTGATCCGCCTAACTCTACTTCGACAAAATCCGCTCAACCTCACCTATCACAAGTTCGGGGCGACCGAGATCGACAACAACCCTGGTTGATCACAGCAGCTCCCGCGTCAGCGGGTTCCGGACAAGGCCGTGACAGGCATCACGAACGCCCTCTTAAGCCGGCCTCACCGGCAGAGCCTGAGCGTCATACGAGCGTCAAAAACGCCGAAAGCCGAGCACCCGGTTGCCGCCCCACCCGTCACTCCGCACAAAAACCGCAGGTGAGCCCGTGGCGAGGAACTCGACCTGCTGGACGCCGTGAAACAGGTGGAGAAACGGCCCCTGTGCAGAAAGCCGCAGGTCAGGCGTCCTTCTTGACGGGCTCCAGAATCGCCACGCACTCCACGTGGTGCGTCATCGGAACGATGCCGGCTTGAGCGGGTCTCGGAAAAGGCCAGGTCAGAGGCCATTCATCGGCTCGCTGTCCCGCCTGCGGGAGACCAGACCGTCAAACGGGCGTCACGGTCGACAATCCCTCCCCGCGCGTACGGCCCCCTCTCATCCCGCCCTGCCCCTCGGAGCCTCGTCGGCGTCGCCCCGTGCCCGTGAGGGTGAGCGCTCCGGCGCCTGCGCGCTCTGTGCCGTGGCGAGCGGGCCCAGATGCTGTGCGGCGCTGTCCAGCAGTCCGAGGTCGGCCTTGGTGTGCGCGATGGCGGCGTCGATCAGGACGGCGACCAGCGGCTCGTCGGCGTGGGCGCGGCGCTGCTGCGCCAGGCCCGCGAGCTCGGACAGGTATGTCTGCCGCTGCGACTCGATCAGCATGGCCAGGGCCTGCGGGCCCAGCGCGACAGCGCCGAGGAGCTTCAGGAACAGCTCGTCGCGGAAGCCGCCGACGCGCACCCAGGCGGTGGTCGCCCACGAGCGCAGCTCGGCCTCGCCCGCTTCGGTGAGCGTGTAGAGGTTCTTGTCGGGCCGGTCGGTCTGCGTGACCTGCGAGCGCGAGACGTAGCCGTCACGGACCAGCCGTTCGAGGATCTGGTAGAGGTGACCGATGTTCAGGCCACCCCACTGCGGGCCGACGGCCTCCTCGAACCGGGCCTTGAGTTCGTATCCGTGATTCGGTCGCCGGGTCAGCAGCGCGAGCACGGCGTGGTGGAGCGGCATACACGTCCCTTCTACATTGTGACAACATACCCCTGAATTGTCGCAATGCAGGGGCGGCGATGTACGTGCGCGATGTACGAGGGCGAGGCTGCATACATGGCTGTGAGCGTGACGTTGCGCGGGGTGAGCCGCCGGTATCCCGGCCTGACCGCTCTGGACGAGATCGACCTGGAGGTCGCGGCCGGCGAGGTGGTGATGCTGACGGGGCCGTCCGGCGCCGGCAAATCCACCGTCCTGCATGTGACGGGCGGCATGGACCAGCCCGACGAGGGGCACGTCGAGATCGACGGCACACAACTGGTACCCCGGGACCTGGACCGTCACCGGCGGCGTGTCGGCTTCGTCTTCCAGCGCTTCCACCTGCTGCCCGCGCTGACCGCGCTGGACAATGTGCTCGCCCCCGTCCTGCCGCGCAGAGTGGACTTCGACCGGCGTGCGCGCGGCATGGAGCTGCTCGAAGCCGTCGGCCTGGGCCGGCGGGCCGACGCCCTGCCCTCGCAGTTGTCGGGCGGCCAGCAGCAACGCGTCGCCGTCGCACGCGCGTTGATCAACCGGCCGGGACTGTTACTGGCCGACGAGCCCACGGGCAACCTGGACAGCGTCATCGGGCGGGAGATCATCGACCTGCTGATGTCGCTGCGCGAGCGCTACGGGATGACGATGCTGATCGCCACGCACGACGCGGAGGTCGCCGCGGGCGGCGACCGGGTGGTGCGGCTGCAGGACGGCAGGATCACCTCGGACCAGCGGATCACACCGTCCGCCGACGTGCTGCACCGGCTGGGGGGCCTGCGCCCGTGATGGCGATGATTCTCGACCAGCTACGGCGGCGGCGCGGGCGCGCGCTGGCCCTGGCCGCCGGAATCCTGGTGGCGGCGACCAGTTTCACCCTGCTGACCGCGACGGTGAGCACGAGCCAGGCGACCACCGTGGGCACGGTACGGAAGAACGCACGCTCCGCGTACGACGTCCTGGTACGCCCGCCCGACTCGCAGACGGACGTGGAGCGGCGGAGCGGTCTGGTCACGCCGAACTTCCTGTCCGGCACGTTCGGCGGCATCACCATCGACCAGTACCGGCGCATCCGCGACATGGCCGGGATCGACGTGGCCGCACCGGTCGCCAACATCGGCTATCTCATGGTGGCGAGCACCGTCACGGTGGACGTGTCCCGCTTCCTGGACGGGAAGGCGTCCCGGCAGATCCTGCGCATCAGCCCTACGCTCACCTCCGGACTGGGCAGCTACCGCACCTCGGACGAGTACGTCTACCTCACCCGCTCCCCCCTGACGTCGGGATCGGAGTCGGACGGCCTCTTCGAGTCCGACACCCTGGAGACGGGTGCGGCCGACAAGAGCACCCAGCGGTACCGGATCAAGGGGAAGTACGACGTCTGCTTCTACTTCAACCAGGACAAGACCCAGCAGACCGAGTTCAACCTGGATCTGCCGTTGAAGCCGAACATCATCGCCGAGGACCTCAGGGACAGGTCGCCGTTCGACCCGGAGCTGAGTTCGCGGATGAACTGCCAGTCCGGTCAGGACAAGGCCACGATCGACGTTCCGGTCAGTTACCCCGTGCTGCTGGCCGCCATCGACCCGGTGGCCGAGGACCGGCTGGTGGGCCTGGGCGACACCATCGTCTCGGGCCGGATGCTCACCGAGCAGGACAAGCCGTGGAGGGTGTCGGGCGCCAAGAGCGTCCACGGACAGCACGACTCCTACATCCCGGCGCTGCTCAGCGACACCCCGCTGACCACCGGCACGCTCGACGCCACGGTCGAGCGGCTCGACGTCGGCGACCCGGCCGAGCTGCCCTCGAAACTGGGCAACCCGACAGCCGCCGGCTTCGTCCGAAACCTGCACGGCACCATGGTGGGCACGACCCGCGTCGACCTGAGCAAGGGCTACCGGAAGGCACTGACCGAGGACTCGTTCGACACCGGCAGCTACTGGACGGTCGGCCCGGTCACCTACCGCCGGACCTCCGACGGCGACCTCGCCGCGCAGCCGCAGCCCCCGCAGAAGCCCAGCCTGTGGATCACCAACTCGAACCGGCAGCCGTTTCCCAACGTCCCCGAGGAGAACCACCAGGGCACCCAGTACCGGAAGGTGACCAGTCACGCCGCCACGAGCTGCATCGGACTGGGCAGGTGCGACGGCGTGGACTCCGGACGCCTGCCCAATCCCTTCGTCCACCTGGTCGGCCGCTATGACACCGGCAGACTGCCCGGCTTCTCACCCCTGTCCGACACCCCGCTGGAGACCTACCAGACGCCGCAGGTCACCGGTGCGGACAGCGCGACCCGAGCGAAGCTTCACGGCAAGCCTCTGCAGCCCGACCGCAACCTGGGCGGCTACGTCAGCCCGCCGCCCACCATGCTGACGACGATGGACTCCATCACCGCGCTCACCAAGAGCCGTCGGGTCCCGAGCCTCCAGGACAAGGCGCCGGTCAGCGCGATCAGGATCCGGGTGGCAGGAGTGACCGGCGTCGACACCGCCTCCCGGGCACGGGTGAACGCGGTGGCCGGGAAGATCCGGGCCACCTACCCCCGGCTCCAGGTCGACGTCACCGTCGGCAGCTCGCCTGCACCGCAGACGGTGGCACTGGGCGACTCGGCACAGGTGACGGAGCGTTGGGTCGCCAAGGGCGTGGCACTGCGCATTCTCCGGGCGGTGGACACCAAGAGCGCGGTGCTCTTCGTGCTGGTCCTCGTCGTGTGCGCACTCTTCCTCGGCCAGGCCGCGCTGGCTTCGGTGCGCTCACGTCGCACCGAGATCGGCACGCTGCGCTGCCTCGGCTGGAGCGGTGGCGAAGTACTCCGCCTGGTCCTCGGCGAACTGGCGCTGATCGGCCTCGCCGCCGGAGCCGTGGGCACGGTGCTCGCGTACGTGCTGGGCCGGGTGCTGGGCCAGCCCGAAGCCGGCGCCAAGTCGCTCCTCGTGCTCCCGGTGGCGCTCCTCCTGGCCACGGCGGCGGGCCTGATCCCCGCCTGGCTCGCCACCCGGCTGGGACCGATGGAAGCCGTCCGGCCCCCGGTGACGGCGGCCCGCCGCGCGCACCCGGTGCGTTCGGTGGCCGGACTGGCCATGCTCAACCTGCTGCGGGTGCGGGGCCGCACGCTGCTGGGTGCGACAGGGCTGGCGCTGGGAGTGGCCGCCTTCACTGTGCTGCTCGCCCTGACGCTGGCCTTCCGGGGCGAGGTGGCCGGGTCGCTGCTCGGCAGTGCCGTGGTGGCGCAGGCGCGCGAGGCCGACTACCTCAGCGTCGCCCTCTCCCTGCTGCTGGGCGCCGCCGGCGCCATCGACGTCCTGGTCATCTCGCAGCGCGAACGCGCCGCCGATCTCGCGGTGCTGCGGGCGACCGGCTGGACCAACCGCGAGCTGGCGAAGCTGACCCTCTACGAGGGAATCGGACTGGCTCTGCTGGGCGGCCTGTCCGGTGCGGTGGCCGGTCTGGCCGGGGTGCTGACCCTCGGCCGGGGCGTGCTGCACGGTCACCTGTTCCCGGTCGCCGGCGCCGCGCTGCTGGCCACGCTCGCGGCGACCGCCCTGGTGGTGGCGGCTCTGGTGGTGCCGATCCGGAGGCTGTCCCGGATCGCCCCCGCCCACCTGCTCGCCGCCGACTGAGCCGACCACCACCGTCGGCCGCTTCATACAGCGGAAGACCCCGGCTGAACCGTTCCGGGTTCGGTAGAGACTTCAGATTGTGGTTGTGACCTGGGGTTTGGTGGTTGCGCGGTAGTAGTTGGTCTCGTATTCGGCGGGTGGGATGTGCCCTATTTCACCGTGGAGCCGACGGTGGCAGTACCAGTCGATCCACTCGGCAGTGGCGAGTTCAACCTGGGAAAGCGTTCGCCAGGGCCGTCCGGGCTTGATCAGCTCGGTCTTGAACAGGCCGATCGTGGACTCCATGAGGGCGTTGTCGTAGGCGTCACCGACCGAGCCGATCGAGGCCGCGATGCCGGCGGCGTCCAGATGCTCGGCGAGCCGGAAACTCGTATATTGCGACCCGGCATCGGAGTGATGTATCAACTCGCCTGCCTGGTGCGGGTGTTCATCGCGGTCGCGTTGCCACAGAGCCATGTCCAGGGCGTCCAGGACGAGCGTGGTCTCCTTCGACGTGGCGGCGGACCAGCCGACGATCCGGCGGGAGAAGGTGTCCACGACGAAGGCGACGTATACCACTCCTGACCAGGTACTGATGTGGGTGAAGTCGGCGACCCGGCAGCGGTTCGGGGCCGGCGCGACGAAGTTGCGGTCCAGCAGGTCCGGTGCCCGCTCGACGGAACTGTCCGGGATCGTGGTGATGATCTTCTTTCCGCAGACGGCACCGGTGACGCCGAGCTCTCGCATGAGGCGTTCGACGGTGCACCGGGCCACGACGTGGCCCTGGCGGTGCAGCTCGCGCCAAACCTTCCTGGCCCCGTAGACACGGTAGTTGACCTCGAAGATCTGCTGGATGAGCGGCTTCAGCTCGGCGTCGCGGACAGTGCGGGCGGACGGGGCCCGGAGTCGCTTGCGGTGGGCGTAATAGGTGGATGGGGCGATCCTGCAGTCGTGCTCGGTGAGCACGCGGCAGATCGGCTCGACACCGCCGAAGCGGGCCCGGTGCTCGTCGATGAACGCTACGAGCGTGTGCGTGGCCGGTCGAGCTCGGCCGCGAAGAAAGACGCCGCCGCCTTCAAGATGTCGTTCGCCCGCTTCAGCTCGGCGATCTCCTTCTTCATCGCCTTGATCTGCGCGGACTCCTCCGTGGTCGTCCCCGGACGCTTCCCGGAGTCGACCTCGTCGCGCTTCACCCAGTTCCGCAGGGTCTCGGCCGAACCGATGCCCAGCTTCTGGGCGACCGCCCGCAGCGCGGCCGACTCGTTCGGATAGTCACCACGGACCTCGGCGACCATACGGACCGCTCGTTTACGCAGCTCAACGGGATAGGAGGAGGGACGTGCCATGACTCAATCCTTTCGCGGAATCGAGTCTCTACCGAACCCGGAACGGTTCATGGCACCACGCCACCCGATTGACCGAGTACGTGAGCGCTGTGCGCGCGAGTCGAGGCCATGCCGCCGGGGCAGGCCAGAACCGACGCTGAAGCATGGATCAGCTGGGCAGCGACCACCGTCGAGCACCTCGACCCGCTGAGCTCACCCCCCCGGTTGCCCGACGTCCCCGAACCGCGAGCCGACGACCTAAGGCCCTTCCTCGGGCACTGGAGCCCTTACGGGCCGACCTATTGAGCGCCCGCTCCGCCAACGTCCGACCCGCCGAACTACGGCATGCAGGAACTCGGCCTAGTTTCCTTCGAGTTCCTGCAAAGACAACCCGCGGGCACGCGCCCTCCACCTGGCACAACCTGCACAATCAGTCAGGTGACACCCCGTCAGAACGAGCGTCATTTGAGCGTCATTCCAGCGTCAAGATATCGCCCGTAACGCCCACACCGCACATAATGCGCACGCGCAAAACCGCAGGTCAGGAGCCCTTTGCGGCCGGTTCAAGGATCGCGACACACTCCACATGGTGGGTCATCGGGAACAGGTCGAACGCCCGCAGGGTCCGCACCCGGTACCCCCGTCCCGGAAGTACGCCAGGTCGCGTGCCAGTGCGGCCGGGTCGCAGGCCACGTAGGCGATCTTCCGTGCGCCCAGGGCGGAGAGGTGCTGGACCGTCTTGCGTCCGGCGCCCGCCCGCGGCGGGTCGAGGACGATGAGGTCGACCTCGCTGATGCCCGTGCGCGGGAGCACGCTCTCCACCTTGCCCTGTTCGATCCGCACACGGTCGAAGCCGGCGAGGTTGTGCCGGGCGTCCTCGACGGCGCGCTTGCCGGACTCGATGCCGAGGACCGCGCCCTTGTCGCCGATGCGGTCGGCGAGGGCGCCCGCGAAGAGGCCGACGCCGCAGTACAGGTCGAGCGCCATGTCGCCCTTGCGCGGCAGCAGACCCTGCATGACCGCCTTGACGAGGGTGTCGGCGGCCTGCGGGTGGACCTGCCAGAAGCCGCCGCTGCCGACGCGATGGGTCCGGCCGTCGGCGCGCTCGCGCACGAACGCGCGGCCGTGGACGCGGTGGATGCCGCCGTCGTGCTCGTCGACGCGCATGACGGAGACGGGCCTGTCGAGCTCGACGAGGGGGAGGCGGGCGCCGGGCCGGGGTTCGAGGATCACCATGCGGTCCTGGGAGCCGGTCGCGGCGATGGCTTCGACGGACGCCATCCCGGACCAGTCGCGGCTCTCGATGCCCAGCTCGCTGACGCCGGGCGCCGCGATCATGCAGTGCTCGACGGGTTCGACCTCGTGGGAGCGGTGGCGCCGCAGTCCGGCGTTGCCGTCGGCGTCGACCGCGTACTGCACGCGCGTGCGCCACTGCGGCACCTGGCCGGCGGGCAGCTTGTCGCCCTCGGCTGGCATCACGGTGCCGTCCCAGCCGGCCTCCTCGGGCGTGAGGCCCGCGAGCCGCTTCAGCTGCTCGGCGATCACTTCGCCCTTGAGGCGGCGCTGGGCGCCCGGCTTGGCGTGCTGCCAGTCGCAGCCGCCGCAGCGGCCGGGGCCGGCGTACGGGCAGGGCGCCTCGACGCGGTCCTTGGACGCCTCCAGCACCCGCACCGCGTCCGCGCGCAGGAACCGGGCCCCCTCCTCGCCGTCGGTCACCCGGGCCACCACCCGCTCGCCGGGGAGCGTGTGCCGGACGAACAGCACCTGTCCCCCGTCGGTACGGGCGATGCAGTGGCCGCCGTGCGCGACGGGGCCGACCTCGACCTCGTACTCCTCGCCGACCAGCGACCTCGCCTGCGGGTCCGCCTGGGCGTCCGCCTGCGACTTCTTCGTTTCTGCCTGCATGGCGGGGTGACTCCACTACGTCGAACGAGGTACGGCCGGACAACAGCCCACCAGTCTACGTGGCTGTCGTCCGGCCGCTCACCATGTGCAGGTCAGGCCTGCGGGCCCGCGGAGCCCTCGCCCGGCTTCCCCGGGGAGCCGGCGGAACCCGTGCCCGGGGCCTCCTTCGCGCGTCCCACCTGGACCGGGCCGCGCCGCACGGAACCGGGGGCGTTCCACTCCTGCCGCCTGCGGGCCCGCTTCTTGGCCACCTCGGAGGACTGGAGCTGGTAGGGCACCGAGGTCACCATCACGCCGGCGTGAACAGCAGCCGGCCCTTGAGCCGGAGCGCGCTCTGGTTGTGCAGCAGGTGCTCGTACCAGTGACCGACCACGTACTCGGGGATGATCACCGACACGGCGTCCCGCGGAGACTCCCGGCGCAGGCTCTTGACGTACTCGATGACCGGCCGCGTGATCTCGCGGTAGGGCGAGTCGAGGACCTTCAGCGGTACGTCGATGCCGCGCCGTTCCCACTCCGCGCGCAGCGCCTTCGTCTCGGCAGGGTCGACGTTGACGGTGAGCGCCTCCAGGGTGTCGGAGCGCATCAGCTTGGCGTAGGCCAGGGCGCGCAGCGCCGGCCGGTGGATCTTGGAGATCAGCAGCACCGAGTGCACGCGCGAGGGGCGGACACTGTCGTCGCTGGGTCCCTCGGGTGCGGCGAGTTCGTCGGACACGCGGTCGTAGTGGCGGCGGATCGCGGTCATCGTGCCGTAGAAGATCACCATGCCGAGCAGGGCGACCCAGGCGCCGTGCGAGAACTTCGTGACGAGGACGACCACCAGGACGAGGCCGGTGAAGAACGCGCCGAAGGCGTTGATCGCCCGGGAACGGACCATGTGGCGGCGCTTGGCCGGGTCCGTCTCGGTGGCCAGGTGGCGGTTCCAGTGCCGGACCATGCCGGTCTGGCTGAGCGTGAAGGACACGAACACACCGACGATGTACAGCTGGATCAGCCGCGTGGAGTCGGCGCCGTACAGGACGATCAGGAAGGTCGCCGCGCTCGCGAGGAGCACGATGCCGTTGGAGAACGCCAGGCGGTCGCCGCGCGTGTGCAGCTGGCGGGGCAGGTAGCGGTCCTGGGCGAGGATCGAGCCGAGCACCGGGAAACCGTTGTAGGCGGTGTTGGCCGCGAGGAAGAGCACCAGCGCGGTCGCCGCGGCGAGCACGAGGAAGAGGAAGCTGCCCTTGCCGAAGACGGCCTCGGCGACCTGGGTGATCACCGGGTTCTGGACGTAGTCGGCACCGACCGCGACACCGTTGTTCAGCAGGTCGGCGGCCGGGTGCTCGGCCATGCGGACGTCGGTGACCAGGGCCAGCACGATGATCCCGCAGAACATCGTGACGGCCAGCAGGCCCATCGCGGCGAGGGTGGTCGCCGCGTTCCTCGACTTGGGCTTGCGGAAGGCGGGCACGCCGTTGGAGATCGCCTCCACGCCGGTGAGCGCCGCGCACCCGGAGGAGAACGCCCGCAGCATGAGGAAGAACAGGGCGAAGCCGGCCAGGCCCTGATGTTCGGGCTTGATCGTGTAGTCGGCGGTGGGCGCGCGCATGGTGTCGTCCAGGACCAGTCCCCGGAAGGCGCCCCACGCGATCATGATGAAGACGCCCGCGACGAACACGTACGTCGGAATGGCGAAGAGCTTGCCGGACTCCTTGACGCCGCGCAGGTTCATCAGCGTCAGCAGCACGACGACGGCGACCGCGCAGGCCACCTTGTGCTCGACGACGAACGGGATCGCGGAGCCGAGGTTCTCGATGCCCGAGGCGATGGACACGGCGACGGTCAGGACGTAGTCGACGAGCAGGGCGCTCGCGACGGTCAGACCGGCCTTGGGGCCGAGGTTGGTGTTGGCCACCTCGTAGTCGCCGCCGCCGCTCGGGTAGGCGTGGACGTTCTGCCGGTAGGAGGCGACCACCGTGAACATCAGCACGACGACCGCGACGGCGATCCACGGGCTGAAGTGGTACGCCGACACGCCCGCGATGGACAGGACCAGCAGTACCTCCCCGGGCGCGTAGGCCACGGAGGACAGCGGGTCGGAAGCGAAGACGGGCAGCGCGATGCGCTTCGGCAGGAGCGTTTCTCCGAGCCGATCACTGCGCAGTGCGCGCCCGATCAGAATCCGTTTGGGCACGTCGGTCAGTTTGGACACAACTGAGCATCGTAGGCCTTCGAACAGGGGGCCGCCCACCCTCCCCCGGGGGGCACCCGGGTGATACCTCGTCCCGGTCACCTCACGGACACCCTCCGTCTGCCTCACGGGTGAAATCGGCCACGGCGCGGCTGCGGATTCCGCGGCCGCGCCGACCCCCATGCCTATATGACAATTCCCTTTCCCTGTCGCCCTCTGGAGGTTCCATGCACACGACCGCGGAGCTGATCGGCGCCGCCGGCACCCTCGTCGGCCTCGGAATCCTCACCCTGCTCAGCTTCTGGAGCATCAGCCGTCGCTGACGCCGGGAACCGTGCACGGGGGTGCCCTCCGCGGACCGCACGTGTGTAGCTTGGTCGGCGGTCTGAGACCCTGTTACAGCCAAGCTGGCAACACTTGACCTCGGAAGGACGGTCGTGCACATCGTCATCATGGGCTGCGGCAGAGTGGGTTCCGCTCTCGCCCAGACCCTGGAGCAGCAGGGGCACACGGTCGCCGTGATCGACCAGGACCCCACCGCCTTCCGACGTCTTGGCTCCTCGTTCGGCGGCCGCCGGGTCACCGGGGTCGGCTTCGACCAGGACACCCTGCGCGAAGCGGGCATCGAGGAGGCCGGGGCCTTCGCCGCCGTGTCCAGCGGCGACAACTCCAACATCATCGCCGCCCGCGTGGCCCGCGAGATGTTCGGCATCGAGAACGTCGCCGCCCGCATCTACGACCCCCGCCGCGCCGAGGTCTACCAGCGCCTGGGCATCCCGACGGTGGCCACGGTCCGCTGGACGGCCGACCAGATGCTGCGCCGGCTGCTTCCCTCGGGTTCCGAACCGCTGTGGCGCGACCCCACCGGCGGCGTCCAGCTGGCCGAGGTGCACGCCTCCGCCGCCTGGGTCGGACACAAGATCAGCAAGCTTCAGGAGGAGACGGGCGTGCGCGTGGCGTTCCTCACCCGCCTCGGCGAAGCGATCCTGCCCACCTCGCAGACGGTTCTGCAGGAAGGCGATCTGGTGCACGTGATGATGCGCGCCGACGACGTGGAGAAGGTCGAAGCCGCGTTCGCCGAGGGCCCGAAGGAGGACGGTCACTGATGAGGGTCGCCATTGCCGGAGCCGGCGCAGTCGGCCGCTCGATCGCGGGCGAGCTGCTGGAGAACGGCCACGAGGTCCTGCTGGTCGACAAGGCGCCGACCGCCATCTCGGTCGAGCGTGTGCCGCAGGCGGAGTGGCTGCTGGCCGACGCCTGCGAGATCACCTCCCTCGACGAGGCGGCCCTCCAGCGCTGCAACGTCGTGATCGCCGCGACGGGCGACGACAAGGTCAACCTGGTCGTCTCCCTGCTCGCGAAGACGGAGTACGGCGTCCCGCGCGTCGTCGCCCGCGTGAACAACCCGAAGAACGAGTGGCTCTTCAACGAGTCCTGGGGGTGGACGTCGCCGTCTCCACCCCGCGCCTGATGTCCGCCCTGGTGGAGGAGGCGGTCAGCGTCGGCGACCTGGTCCGCCTGCTCCGCTTCAGCCACGGCGACGCCAACCTGGTCGAACTGACCCTTCCCGAGGAGTCGGCCCTGGCCGGCACCCAGGTCGGCGACGTGGAGTGGCCCGAGGACACCTCTCTGGTCACGATCATCCGCGGCACCCGTGTCCTCACCCCGTCCCGCGAGGACTCCCTGGAAGCGGGCGACGAACTCCTGTTCGTCGCGGCCCAGGCACGGGAGGAACAGCTCGAAGACCTGCTGTCGGTCCGCCGCGAGGACGTCAACGGCTGATCCTCCTCCCGGCCCGGGAGGAGGCAGTACCGCTCCCACGGACCCGCCTGAGCGCAGGGGTCGGGACGGGGTCCGGGGCGGCAGCCCCCGGGAAGGGACGGGAAGGGGCTGCGGGGCCGAGGAAGTCCCCGCCGGAACTACCCGTCCCGCCGGTGCCGCGGACCGGCCTCCGCCGACTCGTGCGCCGTCCCGGCCGCCCTCGCCCCGGCTGCCTTCTCCTCCGCCGCCTTCTCCTCCGCCTCCATCTCGGCGAAGACATCGATCGGCGCGGGCGCCTTCGCCAGGAAGACCCACGTCAGCCAGACGGCCAGCAGGAACGGCGGGATCTTCAGCGCGATCAGCACCCAGCCCAGCTGCGTGGTGTCGGCCCACCAGTACAGCGGGAAGAGAATCGCGCACTTGGCGAGAAGAATCAGCCCCCAGGCGTAACTGGCCTTCGCGTACGCCTTCTTGCGGCCGGATTGCGGGTGCGCCAGGAGAGGTTCTCCTTGAACACCGGTCCGAGGATCAGCCCGAGCAGCGGCATCCCGCACAGGGTCGAGATGATGTACGCCAGCGACAGCCCCAGCGTGTAGAGCATGCCGGGCAGGTAGAAGTCCTTCGCGTTGCCCGTCATCATCGCGAACACGACACCGAAGGCGACGCCGAAGACACCGCTGAAGGCGTGCTTCACGGTGTCCTTCATGGCCAGGCGGACCACGACCAGGACCAGCGACACCGCCAGCGCGGCGATCGCCGACATGTGCAGGTCTTTGTTGATCGTGTAGATCGTGACGAACAGCAGGCCGGGCACCACCGTCTCGACCATGCCCCGCACCCCGCCGAACGCCTCGAACAGCGCGGCCTCCGTCACCGCCCGGGCGTCGTCCTGCTGAGTGTCTTCGGTCGGCTTGTCGAGCGACGTCACCGGCTACTCCCTACCAAGGGGTCTCAGTTCGTACTTGGGGTTGAACAGCACCCGGCGGCCCCGGCTCATCGAGATCCGGCCCGATGCTATGAGCTTGCGCCCCGGCTCTATGCCCACGATGGAGCGTCTGCCCAGCCACACCACGTCCAGCGCGGCGGAGCCGTCGAACAGCTCGGCCTCCAGGGCCGGGACTCCGGCCCGCGGTCGCAGGGTGACCGTGCGCAAGGTACCAGTAACCGTGACTATCTGGCGGTCCTGGCAGTCTCCGATCCGCGTGCAGCCGGCGGTCTCGGCGTCCTCCCGCAACTCCTCGGACTCCAGGTCCTCCTGCGAGGAGGAGAGCCGATCGATCATGCGCCGGAACCGGCCCACCGGCTTCTCGGAACGAGGAACAGCACTCATATCTGAAGAGTACCGGGAGGCACCACCGGGCCCGTACCCGCGTTCCGACGCCTGCCTTCGCCCCCGCACCCCGCCCCACCCCCGTCCCGTCCCGGACCTGCTGCGGCTCACTTCTCGAACCGGTACCCCATCCCCGGTTCCGTGATGAAGTGCCGGGGGTGCGACGGATCGGCCTCCAGCTTCCTGCGCAGTTGCGCCATGTAGACCCGCAGGTAGTTCGTCTCCGTCCCGTACGAGGGGCCCCACACCTCCTGGAGCAACTGCTTCTGGCCGACCAGGCGGCCGGTGTTGCGTACCAGCACCTCCAGCAGATGCCACTCCGTGGGCGTGAGCCGTACGTCCCTGCCGTCCCGGTGGACCTTCTTGGCACCCAGGTCGACCGTGAACCCGTCGGTCTCGACCAGGACCTCCGACTCCGCACCGCCCGCGGGCTCGGCACGGCGGACGGCGGCCCGCAGCCGAGCCAGCAGCTCGTCCATGCCGAAGGGCTTGGTGACGTAGTCGTCGGCGCCCGCGTCGAGCGCCTCGACCTTCTCGTCCGAGGAGTGCCGGGCGGACAGCACGAGGATCGGCACCCGGGTCCAGCCGCGCAGGCCCCTGATCACCTCGACACCCTCCATGTCGGGCAGCCCCAGGTCGAGCACGATCACGTCCGGGTGACGGGCAGCGGCGAGCCGGAGCGCGGTGGCCCCGTCGTGAGCCGCGTCGACCTCGTACTTGCGGGCCTTGAGGTTGATCACGAGGGCGCGCACGATCTGGGGTTCGTCATCGATCACGAGCACCCTCGTGGGGCTCTGGGCGGTGACCCCGGTCGAGCTCATGACGCCTGCCTCTCAGTGGGTGCGGGGCGGCCCGGGGAGGGGCCGGCGGTGGGGAGTGCGGGGTTCGCGGACCGCTCGGGCCCGGCCGTGTTCCGGTCCTCGGCCGCCCGCACGGTGAGCACCATGGTCAGTCCCCCGCCCGGTGTGTCCTCGGCGTGGAGCGTCCCGCCCATCGCCTCGGCGAAGCCGCGCGCGACCGCGAGGCCCAGGCCCACCCCTGCTCCGCGCGGAGCGTCACCGTACCGCTGGAAGGGCTCGAAGATCCGCTCCTTGGCCTCGTCCGGAACACCCGGCCCACGGTCCACGACCCGCACCTCGACCCGGTCGGCGAGCGCGCTGGCGGCGACCAGCACGAGGGCTCCGTCCGCGCTGTACTTCACCGCGTTCTCGACCAGGTTGGCGACCGACCGCTCCAGCAGCCCGGCGTCCACGGCGACCATCGGCAGCGTCTCCGGGACGTCCAGCGCCACACTGTCCTCCGGAACGCCGCCGAGCGCCATCGGCACCACTTCGTCCAGGTCGGTCTCCCGGATGATCGGCGTGACCGTGCCGGTCTGGAGGCGGGACATGTCCAGGAGGTTGCCGACCAGGTGGTCGAGCCGGTCGGCGCCGTCCTCGATGCCCTCGAGCAGTTCCGCCCGGTCCTCCTCGGACCAGGCCACGTCCTCGGATCTGAGGCTGGACACCGACGCCTTGATCCGGCCAGCGGGGTGCGCAGGTCGTGGCTGACGGCGGCCAGCAGCGCCGTACGGATCCGGTTGCCCTCGGCGAGCGTGCGGGCCCGGTCGGCCTCCTCCTGGAGGCGCCGCCGGTCCAGTACGACGACCGCCTGCGCGGCGAAGGCGGCCAGCACCCGCCGGTCCTCCGCGGGCAGCAACCGTCCGGTGAGCGCCAGCGCCAGACGGTCCCCGACAGGCACGTCCACATCGGCGTCCTCGGGCCGCCCCACGGGCCGCCCCGTCCCGGCCCGGCCCGCGCAGGTCCAGGGCGCCGTGTCGTCCCCGCGCTCCAGCAGGGCCGCCGACTCCATGCCGAAGGTCTCCCGGACCCGTTCGAGCAGCGCCTCCAGACTGGTCTCGCCGCGCAGCACGTTGCCCGCCAGATAGGAGAGGATCTCCGACTCCGCCCGTAGCCGGGCCGCCTGGTGGGTGCGCCGGGCGGCCAGGTCGACCACCGAGGCCACGGACACCGCGACCCCGACGAAGATCACTATGGCGACGATGTTCTTCGGGTCGGCGATGGTCCAGCGGTGCAGGGGCGGTGTGTAGAAGTAGTTCAGCAGCAGGGATCCCAGGGCCGCCGAGGCCAGCGCCGGCAGCAGGCCGCCGAGCAGCGCCGCCGCCACCGTCACCGTCAGGAACAGCAGCATGTCGTTGGCGAGGCCGAGGTGGACCGCGCTGAGCAGCACCGTCGTCAGCGGCGGACCGGCGAGCCCGACCGCCCAGCCCCAGCTGACCCGGGCCCGCCCGAGCCGGGCGCCCCGGGTCACCGGCAGTCCTCGCCCCTTGGCCGCCTCCTCGTGGGTGACGATGTGCACGTCGAGGTCGGGTCCCGACTCGCGGGCGACGGTGGCACCGACGCCGGGTCCGAACATGTACTGCCAGGCCTTGCGGCGGGAGGAGCCGAGGACGATCTGGGTGGCGTTGGCGCCCCGGGCGAAGTCGAGCAGCGCGGCCGGGACGTCGTCGCCGACGACGTGGTGGAAGGTGCCGCCGAGGTCCTCCACGAGCGTGCGCTGGACCGCCAGCTCCTTGGGCGAGGCGGAGGTCAGGCCGTCGCCGCCGGCGATGTAGACGGCCAGCACCTCTCCGCCGGCGCCCTTCTCCGCGAGCCGGGCCGCGCGCCGGATCAGCGTCCGCCCCTCCGGGCCGCCGGTCAGCCCCACCACGATCCGCTCCCGCGAACCCCAGATCGCCGACACCCGGTGCTCGCTGCGGTACTGCTTCAGGTACTCGTCGACCCGGTCGGCGACCCACAACAGGGCCAGCTCGCGCAGGGCGGTGAGATTGCCCGGCCGGAAGTAGTTCGACAGGGCCGCGTCGACCTTGTCCGGTGAGTAGACGTTGCCGTGCGCCATGCGACGGCGGAGGGCCTGCGGCGACATGTCGACCAGCTCGATCTGATCGGCGCGGCGCACGAACTCGTCCGGGACCGTCTCCTGCTGCCGCACCCCCGTGATCGACTCCACGACGTCGCCGAGGGACTCCAGGTGCTGGATGTTGACCGTGGAGATCACGTCGACGCCCGCGGCCAGCAGTTCCTCCACGTCCTGCCAGCGCTTGGCGTTGCGCGAACCCGGAACGTTGGTGTGGGCCAGCTCGTCCACCAGGGCGACCCGGGGGCCGCGGGCGAGCACCGCGTCCACGTCCATCTCGGTGAAGGCGCCGCCCCGGTACTCCAGCCGCCGCCGGGTGATCTCCTCCAGGCCGTGCAGCATCACCTCGGTGCGCGGCCGGCCGTGGTGCTCGACGAAAGCCACCACGCAGTCCGTGCCCCGCTCCACGCGGCGATGGGCCTCGGACAGCATCGCGTAGGTCTTGCCCACGCCCGGTGCCGCGCCGAGGTAGATCCGAAGCTTCCCGCGTGCCATGGCCTCATTGTCTTCCGCCGTCTCCTGCGTGCGCAGCGTCGACCTTACGGCCAACGAAACGGACGAAGGGGGCGAGGAGGAGGGCGCGAGATCGCTTTGACGCAACCCTGACGCGGTGGACTCTCCGCAGGTCGACCCGGCCACACGCCCTCCCTCTCGCTCCCTCGTCGTTCCCCTCACCGCTACATCGGATGAGACCCCCGATCGGTTCACGGCCGACGGCCCCGGTCTCCGCACACCTTGCGGAGACCGGCCATCGCGCCCTGCGGAGACCATCCACCGCGCCGTGCGGAGACCGTCCGTACAGCCGTTGTCGAGGTCGGAGCACGAGCGGCGCTCGACGATCGCGCGCGGCTCGGGCCCCGCTTCAGGCCGGCGTACCTGCTCGCGAGCGCCGGCCGTGGGCGCCCTCCCACGGCCGGGCGCCGTCGCCGACCTGCCGGTACGGACCGATGCGCCGTCGAGGGTGCGCGCACATGGAACAGGGCCGCACCCCGGGAAGGATGCGGCCCTGTTCGATACGGCCGGTGACGCGGTGCGTCTGCTAGCGGACTTCGGTGATCTCCGGTCCCCGCTGCAACTGGCCCATGCCCCCGGAGAAGCGGGACCCCGCGTCCTCCTGCTGGACGCTCTCCGGAACCATCTGGGCGTCGTTGGGCAGCTTCAGGACGATCGGGTCGCGGGGCGCCATCGGGCCCTCACCGCGGACCACGACCGTGTCCCGGAAGATCTGCTCCAGCAGGCCGGCGGCCTGCGGCTGCACCGCACCCTGACCGGAGATCACACCTCGCAGGAACCAGCGGGGACCGTCCACGCCGACGAACCGCACGACGTGGAAACCGCTCGTGCCGTCCGGCAGCTGCACCGGCACCTGCGCCCGCAGCTCCCAGCCCAGCGGGCCCTCGACCTCGTCGATGATGCCGCCCTGCTGGGTGATGCCGGAGGCGATCTCCTCGCGCACCTCGCCCCAGATGCCCTCACGCTTGGGAGCGGCGAAGGCCTGGAGCTGGATGGCGCTGTCACGCAGGACGACGGTCGCCGCGACGATCGCGTCGCCCGCGACCTCCACCCGCAACTCCATGCCGTCGACTCCGGGTACGAAGAGGCCGCCCAGGTCCACACGACCCTCGGCGGGCTCGCGCACCTCCGAGCTGTCCCAGGGACCGTCGGGCCTCGGCTCCGGCTCCAGCCTCACGCGCTCGCGCCCGCCCTCCGCCTCGTCCGCCTCAGTGTCGACACTGTCGACGACCTGCTCGGCCTCGCCGGCCGCGTCCTCGGCGGCACCCTTCTTCTTGCGACGTCCGAACACGTCACTGTCCTTCCCGGTCGGATACGACCGAAGCGTATCGATTCCCACCCGTCGCGCCACCCACGGCGGCTTGACCGTCTGTGCCGCTTCCGCCGTCCACGGCGGCGTGGCCACCGGTGGACCCGAAGCCCCCTCGGCCCGCGCCGAGTCGGGAAGTTCCGCGACCTCCTGGAAGCGGACCCTCTCGACCTGCTGGACAACCAGTTGGGCAATCCGGTCGAAGCGCTCGAACCGCACGGACTCGCGCGGGTCGAGATTCACCACGATCACCTTGATCTCCCCACGGTACCCGGCATCAACCGTCCCCGGGGCATTCACGAGAGCGACGCCGCATCGGGCGGCCAGCCCGGACCGGGGGTGCACGAAGGCCGCGTACCCCTCGGGCAGCGCGATGGACACCCCCGTGGGCAGTACGGCCCGCTCCCCCGGCGCCAGTTCACGGCTCTCGGTGGTCCGCAGATCGGCCCCCGCGTCACCGGGGTGCGCGTACGCCGGAAGCGGTACGCCGGGATCGACGCGCCGGATCAGCACGGGCACCGGTTCACGGCTCACGGGTTCACCTCGAAGGCGCGGCCGCGCCGGACCTGGTCCGGGTCGCTCATGGCCGCGTCGATCTCCTCCCGGCGGCCGTGCTCGACGAAGTGCTTCACCTGGACCTCGACGAAGAGCGCGTCGGCGCGGACGGCGACAGGCCCCTCGGGGCCGCCGATGCGCCCCGTGGCCGTGGAGTAGATCTTCCGTCCGGCGACGGCCGTCACCTCGGCCTCCAGGTACAGCGTCGTACCGACGGGCACGGGCCGCGCGAAGTCGGTCTCCAGCCGTCCGGTCACGGCGATCGTCCGCAGCAGCCAGTTCAACGAACCGAGCGTCTCGTCGAGCGCGGTGGCCAGCACCCCGCCGTGCGCCAGACCCGGCGCCCCCTGATGAGCGGGCTGCACGGTGAACTCCGCGGTGACGGTCACTCCCTCACCGGCCCGCGCCTCCAGGTGCAGCCCGTGCGACTGCCCGCCGCCGCACCCGAAACACTGTTCGTAGTGCGCGCCGAGAAGCTCGCCGGGCGCGGGCGCGTCGGGGTGCCGGACCGGTTTCACGGCGTCGGCCGGAGGCTCAAGAGCTGCGGAAGTACCACTCACAGCCGCAGACCTTACCCGCCCTCCCGTCACCCACCACTACCCTGACGGACGGCGCTGCGCACCGACCCCTCCATCTCCCCCGTCACCCACCACCACCCTGACGGACAGCACCGCACACCGACCCCTCCATCTCCCCGTCACCCGCCGCCACCCTGGGCCGGGCCCGGTCCGGACACCGTGCCAAGCTTGTTTCATGCAGCTCTCCGCCACCCCGTACGACGAACGCCTCACCGCCCCCGCTCCTGGTGGGCCATCTCGTTCCTCGTGGGCGTCGCCCTCGCCCTGATCCTGCTGCCCTTCGGCACGCTGCCACTGCTCGGCGGCCTGGTCGGCGGCACCGCGGTAGCCGCAGTCGCCGCCAGTTCGTACGGCTCGCTCCGCATCCGCGTGGTGGGCGACTCCCTGATCGCGGGAGAGGCGAAGATCCCGGTCGCGGCGCTGGGTGAGGCGGAGGTGCTGGACGCGGAGGAAGCGCGGGCCTGGCGCACGTACAAGGCGGACACCCGGGCGTTCCTGCTGCTGCGCGCCTACATCCCCACCGCCCTGCGCGTGGAGGTCACCGACCCGGCCGACCCGACCCCCTACCTGTACCTGTCGACCCGTGACCCGCAGCGGCTGGCCGAGGCGTTGCGAGCGGCACGGCAGCCGGCGGCCTGAAAAGGGGCCCGGACCCGGCGGAAGCGCGAGAGCGCGGCGCGGGCAAAGGTTTCGCCTCCGTCGCGCAAAGACCTCGCTCAGCCGCCGGTTCCTCCGGGTCCCTCCCCGAGCGGGAGCGGGTTCTCCGGCTGTTCGAGGGGCGGCAGGTCGGTCAGCGCGTCCCACGGCACCTGCATCCGGCGCAGGTCGGTCCGGACCTTGACGGCGAGTTTCCTGGTGTCCCGGCGGTTCATGAGCGCGCCCACGGCGGCACCCACCAGGAAGGGCATGAGGTTCGGCAGGTTGCGGACCGTGCGCTTCATGATCTGCTGTCGCAGTTCGCGCTTCATGTGGCCGCCGAGCGCCGAGTTGAACGAGGTGGGCTTCAGTACGTCCACGCCGCGTTCCCCCGACCACGAGCGCAGATACGCGGTGCTGCGCTCCACGAGGTTCCCGGCGGGGCGGACCCCGTAGACCTCGTGCAGTTCGGCGATCAGCTTCAGCTCGATCGCCGCCACGCCGCTAATCTCCGCGGCGATCTCGGCCGGCATCGCCGGCGGTACGGGCAGCATGGCCGCCGCACCGACGCCCGCGCCCACGGTGGACGTGGCCTTCGCCGCGCCCGCCACGAGCTTGTCGGCGATCTGCTCCGGCCCGAGTCCGGGGAACTGCCGACGCAGCGTCCGAAGATCCCGTACGGGGATCCGCGGAGCCATGTCGATGATCCGGTCGGCGAGGTGGGCGATGCCCGCCCTGGCGCGGTTGCCGCCCCTGCGGGCGCCTTCCCTGGCCAGGTCCACCGCCTTGTGCCGGATCGCCGCGGCCCGCCGTCGGGCGACGGGCGCGACGCCGTGGACCGGCGCCGGGAGACCGCCCCGGTCGCCCGTCGCATCGAGCGAGGCCGATCCCGCAGGGGAAACTCCCTTGCCGGATGGGCCTCGCTCGTCGTCACGCACGCCGTGAGGGCCGTCGGACGGCCCCTTGTCCGCTCCCGACAGGGGGAAGCGGCGCTTCCGGGGAGGGGTCGAGCCAGTCACGGCCGACCCGCCCTCAGTCGCAGTCGCGGCAGATCGGCTGGCCGTTCTTCTCGCGGGCCAGCTGGCTGCGGTGGTGCACCAGGAAGCAGCTCATGCAAGTGAACTCGTCCTGCTGCTTGGGCAGAACCCGGACAGCCAGCTCCTCGTTGGAGAGGTCTGCACCAGGCAGTTCGAGGCCTTCCGCGGCCTCGAACTCGTCGACGTCGACCGCGGAGGCGGACTTGTCGTTCCGCCGGGCCTTCAGTTCTTCAAGGCTGTCGGAGTCAACGTCGTCGTCGGTCTTGCGTGGGGTGTCGTAATCGGTTGCCATTTCGCCTCTCCCCCTCTGGGTATCTGCGGTGTCTCCAGCGCACGTAACGCGTGAGAGGCCGGACTTGTGCCCGCCTCGAGGCGGAGATTTTGCCTCACATCAAGGTCTGTTACTCAATCGACACCCAACCGGACTCCTCACGAGTGATCGGCTTGGATGGCGATCGGGACCGTACACGGTCCGAATGCCGCACGACAAAGGCGCCTCACCGTGTACTTCCCGTGATGAGGACCCCCGAAAACCCGGAGTTTCCGGGCTTTCCGACAGCATCCATGATCACGGAGAGTAGATGACCGGAAAATCGTCCTTGTGATCGATCACACACGGGAAAGCCCGATCCGGGCCTCAAAAATTCCGCGCAAAGCGAACAAGCCCATGTGTGTCGCGGCCCGTCTCACAGCGGCAGGCTGACTCGCATCACGAGTCCTCCTCCCTCGCGCGGCTGGGCCGCGATGTGGCCGCCGTGCGCCCGTGCCACGGAACGCGCGATCGACAGGCCGAGCCCGACACCCTTGTCACTGCCCGTCCGCTCCGTGCGCAGTCGCCGGAAGGGCTCGAAAAGATTGTCGATCTCGTAGGCGGGGACCACCGGGCCCGTGTTGGACACGACGAGCACCGCCTGGCCGTGCAGGACCTCGGTGGTCACCTCGACCCAGCCGTCCTCGGGGACGTTGTAGCGCACGGCGTTCTGCACCAGGTTAAGCGCGATCCGCTCCAGCAGTACGCCATTGCCCTGGACGACCGCGGAATCCCGCTTCCCGCGGATCCGTACGCCCTTCGCCTCCGCCTCGCCGTGCACCTGGTCGATGGCCTGCCCGGCGACCTCGGCGAGGTCGACCGGCTTGCGCTCGACGATCTGGTTGTCGCTGCGGGCGAGCAGCAGCAGACCCTCCACGAGCTGCTCGCTGCGCTCGTTGGTGGCCAGCAGCGTCTTGCCGAGCTGCTGGAGTTCCACCGGCGCGTCCGGGTCGGAGAGGTGGACCTCGAGGAGCGTGCGGTTGATGGCCAGCGGCGTTCTCAGCTCGTGCGAGGCGTTGCCCACGAAACGCTGCTGGGCGGTGAAGGCCCGCTGGAGCCGCTCCAGCATGTCGTCGAAGGTGTCGGCCAGCTCCTTCAGCTCGTCGTCCGGCCCGTCCAGCTCGATGCGGCGGGACAGGTCCGAGCCCGCCACGGAGCGCGCGGTGCGCAGGATCCGGCCGAGCGGGGCCAGCACCCGGCCGGCCATGGCGTAGCCGAACGCGAAGGCGATCACGGCGAGTCCGAGCAGGGCCAGCAGCGAGCGGCTGAGCAGGTCGTCCAGAGCGTGCTGGCGCTGCTGGTTGACGCACTCGTTCATCGCGCGGTTGAGTTCGCTGGCGGTCGGCTCGTTGGGAAAGTTGCAGATGTCGCTGGCGACCTGCCCGATGAGGATCTTGAAGGGCAGTTCGCTGCCCACGTTCAGCGCGTGCGCCGCCAGCAGATAGATGATCGACAGCAGCAGGATGCCGGCGATCAGGAACATCCCGCCGTAGAGCAGCGTGAGCCGTATCCGGATGGTGGGGCGCAGCCAGGGGAAGGGGGCCTGCGGCCTCCTGGGGTCCCAGGTGGGCTTCGGGGGCGCCTGAGGAGGCGCCGGGGTCGTGGCCACGGGATCAGATCCGGTAGCCGGAGCCGGGGACGGTGACGATCACCGGCGGTTCACCGAGCTTGCGACGCAAGGTCATGACGGTCACGCGCACGACGTTGGTGAAGGGATCGGTGTTCTCGTCCCAGGCCTTCTCCAGGAGCTGTTCCGCGGAGACGACGGCGCCCTCGCTGCGCATCAGGACCTCCAGGACGGCGAACTCCTTGGGGGCGAGCTGCACCTCCTTGCCGTCCCGGAAGACCTCGCGGCGGTTCGGGTCGAGCTTGATGCCGGCACGCTCCAGCACGGGCGGCAGCGGCAGGCTGGTGCGCCGGCCCAGGGCCCGCACGCGTGCGATCAGCTCGCTGAAGGCGAAGGGCTTCGGAAGGTAGTCGTCGGCGCCGATCTCCAGGCCCTCGACGCGATCGCTGACGTCACCGGAGGCCGTGAGCATGAGCACGCGGGTGGGCATGCCCAGCTCGACGATCTTGCGGCAGACGTCGTCGCCGTGCACGAGCGGGAGGTCACGGTCGAGGACGACCACGTCGTAGTCGTTGACGCCGATGCGCTCCAGGGCGGCCGCACCGTCGTACACGACGTCGACGGCCATGGCCTCCCGGCGCAGTCCGGTGGCCACCGCATCGGCGAGCAGCTGCTCGTCCTCGACGACGAGTACGCGCACGTCGCTTGTCCTTCCTGTGTCCACCCGCGTAGCGCGCTGTGGGCGCACGCGGGCGGGGGGTTCGGTGGGTGTGGGCTTCCATCCTGCCCTTTTCGGCCATAAGTCGGCGGTAAGGCGGGTGCGGGCCACGAGAGGCGGGTGTGACGCCCCGGGAATGCCGGATTTTCTCGCCGGGTTGAGGTTTCTGCGGGAGGGAGCGGGGGAGGACGGCTTTACACCCCGCGATCACGCTCTGCATGTGCCGCAGCACCATGCGGCACTCCGCGATCCGCTTTCCGCAGAGCGGGCGTGGGTGTCCGGCACCGTCGCCGCCCGGCCGGGCAGCGCCGGGCACCCACTGGAGACGTGATCGCCCCTTCCCAATAGGCACACCCCCGTGCCACAGACCCACGACCAAGGACGAGGGGGCGCAGCATGGACGCATTCACCGCAGGACTTCTGCAGCGCATAAGGGCGACCGAGTCCGACCTGACGCGGGCTCGAAGCGAGGGCGACGACTTCCTCGTGGAGGTCGAGCAGGGCGAGCTCGACGACCTGCGCCGGCTCGCCGCCGAGCACGGTGTGCAGGTCGGCGCGACCAGCGTCTGAGCAGTTCGCGCGCACGACGGAGGGGCCCCGGCGAATCCAGCGCCGGGGCCCCTCCGTGTGCCCGCGGGGCGTGCGGCCGGACGTCGGACCGCACGCCCCGCGGGTGCGTCGTCGTGCGTTCAGTCGTGCCAGGCGCCGAAATCCTCCAGGAGCCGCTGGAGGGGCTCGAAGACGCCCGGCGTCGCGGCGATCGCCAACTCGCGCGAGGGGCGTTCTCCGGGGCGTCCACCGGTCAGGGCGCCCGCCTCCCGGGCGATCAGGTCGCCCGCCGCGAGGTCCCACGGGTGCAGACCGCGCTCGTAGTACCCGTCGAGGCGGCCGGCGGCCACGTCGCACAGGTCGACGGCCGCGGAGCCGCCGCGCCGGATGTCGCGCAGCAGCGGGATCATTCGCCGGGCGACGTCGGCCTGGTGGGTGCGGACCCCGGTGACGTAGTTGAAGCCGGTGGAGACCAGCGCCTGTTCGAGCGGGGCCGCGGGCCGGCAGGTGATGCGGCGTTCGCCCTCCCAGGCGCCGGTCGCCCACGCGCCGCCTCCGCGCACCGCACGGTAGGTCTCGCCGCGCATCGGGATCGCCACGACGCCGGCGACGGTCTCGCCGTCCTGTTCGGCGGCGATGGAGACGGCCCAGGTGGGCAGGCCGTACAGGTAGTTCACGGTGCCGTCGAGGGGTCGATCACCCAGCGGATGCCGCTGCCGCCCTCGCTGGAGGCGCCCTCCTCGCCGAGGAAGCCGTCGTCGGAGCGGTGGTCGGAGATCAGGCCGGTGATCAGCTTCTCGGCCGCGATGTCCATCTCGGTGACGACGTCGATGGGGCTCGACTTGGTGGCGGCGACCGTGAGGTCGGCCGGCCGGCCGTCTTTCAGCAGCTCGCCGGCCCGGCGGGCGGCCTCCTCCGCGAGTGCGAGCAGTTCCCGGTGCAGGGGGTCGGTCACGGAGCTCCTCACGCGTACGGGCTGTCGGCGCCCGCCGCGGCGGGCTTGGGGGCGCGGGACGGGCAGCAGCCGACGGGGCAGACGTCGTGACTCGCGCCGAGGGTGCCCAGGGCGCACGGGGTGACGTCCCGGCCGCTCTCGGCCGCGGCGCGCTCCAGGACGAGGTCGCGGACGGCGGCGGCGAACCGCGGGTCCGCGCCGACGGTGGCCGAGCGGCGCACCGGCAGGCCCAGTTCCGCCGCCTTGGCCGTGGCCTCCGTGTCGAGGTCGTACAGGACCTCCATGTGGTCGGAGACGAAGCCGATGGGGGCCATCACGACGGCCGGTGCCCCGGCGGCGTGCCGCTCCTGCAGGTGGTCGCAGATGTCGGGCTCCAGCCACGGGATGTGGGGGGCGCCGGACCGGGACTGGTAGACGAGCTGCCAGGGGTGGTCGACGCCGGTGCGCTCCCGGACGGCGTCGGCGACGAGCCGGGCCACGTCCAGGTGCTGCGCGACGTACGCCCCGCCGTCGCCGTGGCCCTCCTCGGGGCCGGAGGTGTCGGCGGCGGCCGTGGGGATGGAGTGGGTCGTGAAGGCGATGTGGGCGTCGTCGCGGACGTCCTCGGGGAGGTCGGCGAGGGAGCGGAGCACACCGTCGACCATGGGCTCCACGAAGCCCGGGTGGTTGAAGTAGTGCCGCAGCTTGTCGATCTTCGGGAGCTCCAGGCCCTCGGCCGCCAGCGTGGCCAGCGAGTCGGCGAGGTTCTCGCGGTACTGGCGGCAGCCCGAGTACGAGGCGTAGGCGCTGGTGGCGAGGACGAGGACGCGGCGGCGGCCGTCGGCGACCATCTCGCGCAGGGTGTCCGTGAGGTACGGGGCCCAGTTGCGGTTGCCCCAGTAGACCGGCAGGTCCAGCCCGTGGTCCGCGAAGTCCCGGCGCAGGGCGTCCAGCAGGGTGCGGTTCTGGTCGTTGATGGGGCTGACCCCGCCGAACAGGAAGTAGTGCTGACCGACTTCCTTGAGGCGTTCCTTGGGGATGCCGCGCCCGCGTGTCACGTTCTCCAGGAACGGGACCACGTCGTCCGGGCCTTCAGGTCCGCCGAAGGAGAGCAGGAGCAGGGCGTCGTAGGGGGTGGCATCGAGCGCGTCTGGCATGTCTCGATCCTGCCACCCGGCGCCGACAGCCCGGAAACTCCGGGTGCCGTGGCGGGGCGACTCCCGGGCGGGGAACGCCTGCGGGGGTGCGTTAGGGTTGCCTAACTCGTAAGCTGTATCAGCTGCATACGCGCCTTACCGGGCCGGCAGCGCACTCCCGCATGTCCTGCCGAGCCACGCAGCACCACCTTCCTCGCGCCGTGCCGAGCCGCCACGCACGCGTGACCGGACCCGACGGAGACCTCCGTGCCCAGCTCCTACCGCGCCCTGTTCGCCGCCCCAGGCTCGAGGGGTTTCTCCGCCGCGGGGTTCCTCGGCCGGATGCCGCTGTCGATGATGGGCATCGGCGTGGTCACGATGGTCTCCCAGCTCACCGGGCGCTACGGCCTCGCGGGCGCCCTCTCTGCGACCATCGCACTGTCGGCGGCGGCGATCGGTCCGCAGATCTCCCGCCTGGTGGACCGGCACGGACAGCGCAAGGTGCTGCGGCCCGCCACACTGGTCGCGCTCGCCGCGGCGGCGGGGCTGCTGCTGGCGGCACACTTCGCGTGGCCGGACTGGGTGCTGTTCGCGTGCGCCGCCGCGATCGGTGCGGTGCCCTCGCTCGGCGCGATGATCCGGGCCCGCTGGGCGGCCCTGTACCGGGGCACCCCGCAGCTGCACACCGCGTACTCCTTCGAGTCCGTGGTGGACGAGATCTGCTTCATCTTCGGCCCGATCATCTCCATCGGTCTGTCCACGGCCTGGTTCCCGGAGGCCGGCCCGCTGCTGGCGGCCTGCTTCCTCGCCGTCGGCGTCTTCTGGCTGACCGCGCAACGGGCCACCGAGCCCGAGCCCCACCCGCGCGAGCACAAGGGCGGTGGCACGGCGATGCGTTCACCCGGCCTGCAGGTGCTGGTGACGACGTTCGTGGCGACGGGGACGATCTTCGGGGCGGTCGACGTGGTCACCGTCGCGTTCGCCGACGAGCAGGGGCACAAGGCCGCCGCGAGCGTGGTCCTGGCGCTGTACGCGGCCGGTTCCTGTGTGGCGGGTCTGGTCTTCGGTCTGCTGCGCCCCCAGGGAGCCCCGGAGCGGCGCTGGTTGCTGGGCGTGTTCATGATGGGCGTGAGTATGATCCCCCTCCTACTGGTCGGGAACTTGCCGTTTCTGGCCGTGGCGCTCTTCGTCGCGGGCCTCGCCATCGCTCCCACGATGATCACGACGATGTCCCTCATCGAAGAGCACGTACCACGCGCGCAGCTGACCGAGGGCATGACCTGGGTGAGCACCGGGCTCGCGGTCGGGGTCGCGGTCGGCTCCTCGATCGCCGGCTGGGTCATCGACACCGCGGGCGCGCGGGCCGGGTACGGGGTTCCGGCGGTGTCCGGGGCCGTCGCGGTCGCGGTCGGTTTCCTCGGGTACCGTCGGCTCGGCAGGCCGGCGCCGGGTCGTGGAGGCACCGTTGAGCAGCACAGCGAACGGGAAGAACGGCACGTGGCGTAACTGGGGCGGCAATGTCGTCTCCCGCCCGCGCGGGAGGTCACGCCCGCCTCCGTCGACGAGCTGGCCGCGGCCGTGCGCCGGGCGGCCGAGGACGGGCTGACGGTCAAGGCGGTCGGCACGGGCCATTCCTTCACGTCGATCGCCGCGACGGACGGTGTGTTGATCCGCCCTCAACTGTTGACCGGCATCCGCGGCATCGACCGCGCGGCGATGACCGTCACGGTCGAGGCGGGCACCCCGCTCAAGAGACTCAACCTGGCGCTGGCGCGCGAGGGGCTGTCGCTCACCAACATGGGCGACATCATGGAGCAGACCGTCTCGGGGGCCACCAGCACGGGCACCCACGGCACGGGCCGCGAGTCGGCCTCCATCGCCGCGCAGATCAGGGGCCTGGAGCTGGTCACGGCCGACGGCTCGGTGCTGACCTGTTCGGAGAAGGAGAACCCGGACGTCTTCGCGGCGGCCCGGATCGGTCTCGGCGCCCTCGGCGTCGTCACCGCGATCACCTTCGCCGTGGAGCCGGTCTTCCTGCTCACCGCGCGCGAGGAGCCGATGCCGCTCGACAGGGTCCTCGCCGACTTCGACGAACTGTGGGCCGAGAACGAGCACTTCGAGTTCTACTGGTTCCCGCACACCGGCAGCACCAACACCAAGCGCAACAACCGCAGCGCGGGCCCGCGCAGACCGGTGGGGCGACTGGCCGGCTGGTTCGAGGACGAGTTCCTCTCCAACGGCGTCTTCCAGGCGGCCCAGTGGGTGGGCCGGGCGGTCCCGGCCACCGTCCCGGCCATCGCCGGGGTGTCCAGCAGGGCGCTCTCCGCACGCAGCTACACCGACATCCCGTACAAGGTCTTCACGTCGCCGCGCCGGGTCCGGTTCGTGGAGATGGAGTACGCCGTGCCGCGCGAGGCGGTGACCGGGGTGCTGCGCGAGCTGCGGGCCATGATCGAGCGCTCTCCGCTGCGGATCGGCTTCCCCGTGGAGGTGCGCACCGCGCCGGCCGACGACATCGCCCTGTCCACCGCCTCCGGCCGCGACAGCGCGTACATCGCCGTCCACACGGCCAAGGGCGCGCCGTACCGGGGGTACTTCACCGCAGCCGAGCGCATCTTCACCGCGCACGAGGGCCGGCCGCACTGGGGGAAGATCCACACGCGGGACGCGGAGTACTTCGCCGGGGTCTATCCGCGGTTCGGCGAGTTCACGGCACTGCGGGACCGGCTGGATCCCGACCGGCGCTTCCAGAACGACTACCTGCGGAGGGTTCTGGGGCAGTAGGGGCGGCAGGGGCGGCAGCGGACCCGCCGGGCGCGGGGGCGGTGACGTCGGTTCTGCCCCCGCACCCGCGGCCTGAGCGGTGTTCAGGTCGGTCCGGGACTTCACTTCCCGCCTTCCCGCCCCTGGTAGCCACGTGACGTACGCCACGCGCAAGATCGCGGAAAGCGCTTGCCGAATCGACGAGCCACATTCCTTGCCAGAAGTCGGGCGGCGCGCCGATCCACGCGCGTGGCCCGAATGGAGTACTGTTGCGAGCCCTGGGTCTGGTCTCCCACCAGGACGTCCGGAGCCTTGACGGACAGCCAGGAGGGGGCAAGTCGCACAGGGTTACGGAGTTGATCACTCAGCGTGGCGAATTGATAACCGTGCCATAACGGCGATCAAGGGCCCACGCGCGACACGCCGGGCAACTCGGCAAGGTTGTGGCAGGCTGCACCCGGGCAGGCCACACTCGACTAGCGGAAGCAGCGACGCACGTGACGTCGGCAGGCACCACCCGGGAGGTCCCCATGCCCGAACTGCGTGTCGTGGCCGTCTCGAATGACGGCACACGGCTGGTGCTGAAGGCTGCGGACAGCACGGAGTACACGCTTCCGATCGACGAGCGTCTGCGCGCCGCCGTCCGCGGCGACCGTCCCCGCCTCGGCCAGATCGAGATCGAGGTGGAGAGCCATCTCCGCCCCCGTGACATCCAGGCGCGTATACGTGCCGGCGCGACCGCGGAAGAAGTCGCGCAGATGGCGGGGATCCCCGTCGACCGCGTACGCCGCTTCGAAGGCCCCGTGCTGGCCGAGCGCGCGTTCATGGCCGAGCGCGCCCGCAAGACCCCGGTCCGTCGGCCCGGCGAGAACGCCGGACCGCAGCTCGGCGAGTCCGTGCAGGAGCGGCTGACGCTGCGCGGCGCCGACAAGGACACCGTCCAGTGGGACTCCTGGCGCCGCGACGACGGCACCTGGGAGGTCCTGCTCGTCTACCTGGTCGCGGGCGAACCGCACTCGGCGAGCTGGACGTACGACCCGCCGAGGCGACTCGTCCAGGCCGTCGACGACGAGGCGCGCTCGCTGATCGGCGAGTCCGACGACCTCGCCGCGCCGGAGCCCAGCTTCCCGTTCGTCCCGCGCATCGCCCGGCTGCCCCGCGACCGCACGATGGACCGCGCCCTCGACCGGGCGAGCCTGCCCGCACAGCCCTCCGAGCCCCCCGAGGAGAGCACCGGCGAGCGCGAGCGGGACTCGCTGACCAGCCTGTTGGAAGCGGTACCGAGTTTCCGGGGCGACATGGTCGTCCCGGAGATCCCCTCCGAGGAACCGGAGGAGTCCGCGGACGAACCGGACGTCGAGGAGCCCCCGGCGCCCGCCGCGTCCGCCGGTTCCGCCTACGCGGACGTCCTCATGCCCCGCTCCGTGGGCAGTCACCGCGATCGTCTCGTCGGTTCCACGGACCGTCAGGCCGAGGCCGACGGCGTCCGCCCCGGCCGCCGCGCGGCGGTGCCCAGCTGGGACGAGATCGTGTTCGGCACCCGGCGCAAGAAGCAGGAATGAGCGGGAGTGCCGGAGCGGGCCGTCGTCCGGCGGCCCGGTAGGGATGTCCGGAGCTTCACCGGAGCGTGTTCGCACACGGGTTCATACGTACGGAGGGGCCGCATCTGTTCGATGCGGCCCCTCCGTCGTGTGTCGCGTGCGACGGATCTACCGGGGGTCGGGTCCGACGGCGACCGGGCGGGACGGGTCCGAGGACCACTCCGACCAGGAACCGACGTACAGCGCCGCCGGAATCCCCGCGACCGCGAGCGCCAGCACCTCGTGGGCACCGGAGACGCCGGAGCCGCAGTACACGCCCACCTCACCGCCGTCGGTCGCCCCGAGCGACGTGAAGCGGGCCCTGAGGTCCTCGGCGGGCAGGAAGCGACCGTCCGGGCCGACGTTGTCCGTGGTCGGCGCGGAGACCGCGCCCGGAATGTGTCCGCCGACCCGGTCGATCGGCTCCACCTCGCCCCGGTACCGCTCACCCGCGCGCGCATCGAACAGCACGCCGGAGCGGGCCAGCGCCGCCGCCGCGTCCGCGTCGAGCAGTCCCGCGGCGGCCGGCCGCGGCTCGAAGTCGCCCCCGGCGGGCGCCGGGACGTCGGCCGACAGCTCTCCCCGCCACGCCGTCAACCCGCCGTCGAGGACTCGCACATCCGGGTGACCCGTCCAGCGCAGCAGCCACCACGCGCGGGCCGCCGCCCAGCCCTGCCCGCCGTCGTACACGACCACCGGCCGGGCCGCCGACACGCCCGCTCGGCGCATGGCGGCGCCGAACTCCGCCAGGTCCGGCAGCGGATGACGGCCGCCCGCGCCGGACGCCCCGGCCAGCTCCCGGTCGAGGTCGACGTAGACGGCGCCCGGCACGTGCCCGGACGTGTAGGCGGCACGGCCGTCGAACGGCGGCTCTCCGGCCGCCTTCGCCACACTGAGCTGCCAGCGGACGTCCAGCACGACCGGCGGGTGCTCCCCCGTCAGGGCGCTCGCGAGTTCGGATGCGGAGATGATGGCGTTCATGGCCCCATCCTCGCGCACGGGGTGGCCCCGCCGTACAGGTCGGGCTACTCTGCTCGGCCGGACGGGCCCGATCACCCGGCGTACGGGATCGGGCACATGCCGTACAGCCGATCGACGTCCTTCGGCAACCGCACGAAGACGGATGAGGAACCGCACGCCGGGCATCCTCCCGACACGCCCGCCCACCACGGCGGCGCGCCCGGAGCGCTCGGCACCGTGAGGGGTGCGAACATCGGCCCCTGGGTGCGGAAGCGACGCGGCCACCACGAGTGGCCGGGGAGAGAGTGACGATGCCCGAGGCACGTGGGCCGGCCGGCCCGAACGGCGAAGCACACGCGCGGTACGCACCCGGCACACCCTGCTGGGTGAGCCTGATGGTGCACGGGTTGACGGCCACGCAGGAGTTCTACGGCGAACTGTTCGGCTGGACGTTCCAACCCGGACCGCATCAGCTCGGCCCGTACGTACGTGCCCTGCTCGACGGCCGTGAGGTGGCCGGCGTCGGCCAACTCCCCCGGACCGCCACCTCCCCGTGGCCTGGACGCCCTACCTGGCTTCCGACGACGTGGACACCACCGCCGAAACGGTACGCCTGAGCGGCGGCACGATCGGGGTCGGTCCGCTGGACGCCGCCGACGCCGGACGCCTGGCCATCGGCTCCGACCCGGCCGGCGCGGTCTTCGGCATCTGGCAGGCGACGGCCCACCTCGGCACCGGCATCACGGGCGTGCACGGCACCCCCGTCTGGAACGAGCTGCTGACCGTCGAGTCGGCGAGCGTCGTCAAGTTCTACGAGACGCTGTTCGGCTACCGCCGGGAAGCCGTGGGGGCCGACGACTTCGACTACGTCACCCTGTACGTCGCGAACCGTCCGGTCGCCGGAATCCACGGCCTGGGCAACGCCCTGCCCCGCGACCGCGGACCGCACTGGATGACGTACTTCCAGGTGGACGACGTGGACGAGGCGGTCGCACGGGCCGTCGTCCTGGGCGGCCGGCCCTCGCGCCGGCCCGGGACAGCACGCGCGGGCGCGTGGCGACGGTCGCCGACCCCGAGGGAGCCCGCTTCGCCCTGGTCCAGGAGCCTCGCTGAGACCGGCGCGCCACCCGGCCGGGGTCAACACGGCCGACGGGCAGTCTGTTTGACGAGCCGTGAGTTTCGCCGGGTCGACGCTCCCGAAACGGTGGTCGGCAGCCGGAGTCACGGGAGAAGATGGCCCGTATGAAGGATGAAGGCTCCCCGATCGACCCCAGCAGGCCGAGCATCGCGCGTGTCTACGACTACCTGCTCGGCGGCAAGGACAACTACGCCGTGGACCGGCAGGTCGGCGACGTGTTCAAGCGTGATCTTCCCGGTTCGCTGGCGATCGCCTTCGCCAACCGCGCGGCCCTGACCCGGGCGGTCCGGGAGATCGCGACGACCACCGGCGTAGGGCAGTTCATCGATCTCGGGAGCGGCCTTCCGACCGCGGACAACGTCCACCAGGTCGCGCAGCGGCACGCTCCGGAGTCCCGGGTCGTGTACGTCGACATCGATCCCCAGGTACTGGTCCACGGGCGTGCCCTGCTGGAGGAGAACGACCGGACCCGGGTGGTGCCGGCCGACGTGCGCGACCCCGAGGCCATACGCACGCACCCGCAGACCGTGGAGCTGATCGACTTCGACCGGCCCGTCGCCGTGATGTTCAGCGCCATCCTCCACCACGTCAACGACGAGGAGGACCCGGCCGGGATCGTCCGCTACTGGCGCGACCAGGTGCCCTCCGGCAGCTACTTCTTCGTCAGCCACTTCCGTTCCGGCAACAACCCGGAGACGGAGGAGGCCGAGCGGGTCCTCCAGCAGACGTTCGGCCGCGGCCGGTGGCGCACCGACAAGGAGATCGAATCCCTCCTGGACGGTCTGGAGGTCCTCGCCCCCGGCATAGTGCCCGCGTCCCGCTGGCGGCCCGAGGCGGTGGACGGCCCCTGGAGCGGCGACGGCGAACGGGAACTCACCGTCTGGGAACGGCTCATCGCCGCCGGGCTGGCCCGCAAGCCGTAGGGCGGCGGCACCCGCCGTCCGGCCGACGGGGCCGCGGGCGCGCGGTCAGCCGGAGTTGACCGGCAGCACGTCCGGGGACAGGACCGCCGCACGGGCCGACGCGGCCGTCATGCGGCGGCGGTGGTGGCGCCGGCACAGGACCTCGTAGCCGACGGTGTCCTCCTGGTCCACGTCGCCGATCACGACCTGCGCGCCCTCGACGACCATCACGCCGCCGACCGTGCGGGCGTTGTGCGTGGCGCGGGCGCCGCACCAGCACAGGGCCTCGACCTGGAGGACCTCCACGCGGTCGGCCAGTTCGACGAGACGCTGGGAACCGGGGAACAGCTTGGAGCGGAAGTCGGTCGTGATACCGAAGGCGTAGACGTCGATCTCCAGGTCGTCGACCACGCGCGCGAGCTGGTCTATCTGCTCCTCCGCGAGGAACTGCGCCTCGTCCGCGATCACGTAGTCGGCACGGCCGCCCCGCGAGAGGTGGTCGACGAGGTAGCCGTACAGGTCCTGGCCGTCCTCGACCTCCACCGCGTCGGTGACCAGCCCGAGGCGGGAGGACAGTTTGCCCTCGCCCGCGCGGTCGTCACGGGTGAAGATGACGCCCTGGAGTCCGCGCGCGGAGCGGTTGTGCTCTATCTGGAGAGCCAGCGTGGACTTCCCGCAGTCCATGGTTCCGGAGAAGAACACCAGCTCGGGCATGGGAAGTCGAGCACCTTTCGGTGGGATGTCGGTGGCGCGGTGGGGGAGGGACGTCAGGAGCGTACTTCGAGCAGGGGGACGAACTGCTCGGCCGGAGTCATGGAGCCGTGGTTGCCGACCATGGCCGACTCCTTCGGTTCGCGCTCCGAGGCGATGAGCAGGACATCGTCCCGGGCAGCCGCGATCACGTCGCCGAGGCGGGCGTACACCCGCTCGTCGATGTGCGGGCCGAACCAGCCCGCGGCGATCGCCTCGTCCCGCGAGGCCACCCAGAACTGCTCGCCGAGCACCTCGCGCCAGCAGGTGAGGACGTCGTCCTCGGCGCCCGGCACGGCGTAGACATGGCGGGCGCGGCCCTCGCCGCCCAGCAGGGCGACCCCGGCGCGCAGTTCCCAGTCCGCGTCGAAGTCGATGCGGTGGTCCTCGTCGAAGGGCACGTCGATCATGCCGTGGTCCGCGGTGACGTAGAGCGCGCTGCGGGGCGGGAGCTGCTCGGCGAGGCGCTGCACGAGCCGGTCGACGTACATGAGCTGGCCGCGCCAGGTGTCGGACGAGACGCCGTAGCGGTGACCCGCGCCGTCGAGTTCGGCGTAGTACGTGTAGACCAGGGAGCGGTCGCCGGCCGCGAGCTGCTCGGCCGCGAAGTCCATGCGCTCCTCGCCGGTGAGGCGCCCGTGGAACGTGCCGCCGCTGAGGGCGACCTTGGTGAGCGGGGTGTTCTGGAAGTGGGGCGAGGACACCTGCGCGGCGTGCACGCCGGCCGCGTCGGCCAGCTGGAAGACCGTGGGGTACGGCTGCCAGGCGTGCGGCGCGGTCCACGGCTGCCAGCGGAGCTGGTTCATCAGCCCGCCGGTGGCGGGGTCGCGGACGGTGTAGCCGGGCAGGCCGTGCGCGCCCGGCGGGAGGCCGGTGCCGACGGAGGCGAGCGACGTCGCGGTGGTCGCCGGGTAGCCGGCGGTGAGCGGACGCCCGGTGCCGCCGCGCGAGCCGGCGAGGAGGCTGTGCAGGTAGGGCGCCTCGTCACGGTGGGCCTTGAGCTGCTCCCAGCCGAGGCCGTCGATCAGGAAGACGCAGTTGCGGTCGGCCGGCGTGAGTTCGGCGATGGCCGCGGTCGTGCCCGGGACGCCCATGCCGGCGGCCAGCGTGGGCAGCAGGTCGGCGAGGGAGCCGGAGCCGTACTGGGGGACGGGTGCGGAGGAGACGGCGAGGGGTTCCGGGTCGTCCCAGACTGCGGGCTGAGCCATTACGCGGTCTGGTCCGCGGTCGCCTCGGAGAGGGACTGCGCGAAGACGAGGGTCTGGCGCACCGTCTCCGGGCCGTCCCCGGCCTCGCTGACGCGCAGGCTGAGGTCGTCCGCCGTCGAGCTTCCGGTGTAGCCGTGATCGGCGTCGCAGTTCGGGTCGCCGCAGGCGGCGGGCTCGAGGTCGATGCGGGAGACCGCGCCCCAGCCGATCGTCAGCACGACCTCGCGCGGCAGGCTGCCCGGCGTGTACGACTCCGGGTTGGCGACCACACGGCTCAGTACGACCGACGAGATCCGGCCGAGCTTCACGGACTCGGTGGACGTGGTGGCGTACGGCGTCGGGGAGGTGGAGTCGGCGGCCTGCTCGTCGGTGTGACTGACGATGAAGCGGTTGCCGGTGAGGACCAGCACCGTCACGTGGCGGCGCACTTCGTTCTGGTCGAACGTGGTTTCCTGATGGACCAGGTACGACCGGATGGGCTCGCCGCCCACGGCGGCCTCCACCGCCTCGGCCACGAGGGCCGGGTAGTAGCCGCTGCGCTCGATCGCCGCACGCAGCCCCTGGGTCGTCGTACTGGTCTTGGCCATGCCCTCCATCCTACGGGGACCCACTGACTGCGAGGGACCGGTCACGGCCGTCTCAGTAGAGGGGGAGCGTCCGCGGGCCGAGGTCGTCGCGGGCGGGCGGGGGCGCGAGGCGGACGGAGGCGCCGAGGACGCTCAGGCCGTGCGGGGCGACGACGACCGGCTCCAGGGTCACCGCGACGACCTCCGGGTGGTCGTCGACCAGGCGGGACACCCTCAGCAGCAGCTCCTCCAGGGCGGGGGTGTCGACGGGCGCCGAACCGCGCCAGCCGAACAGGAGGGGTGCCGTCCGGATCGACCGGACCAGGGAGGTGGCGTCCCGGTCGGTGACCGGGATCAGACGGTGCGCCATGTCGCCGAGCAGCTGCGAGGCGGCGCCGGCGAGCCCGAAGGACAGTACCGCTCCGGCCGCCGGGTCGATGACCGCCCGGACGACGGTGTCCACCCCGCGCGGGGCCATCGCCTGGACCACCGGGCGCAGCTGCTGCGGAGCGCCGAACAGCTCGGTCAACTCGGTGTACGCCCGACGCAGTTGTTCCTCGTCGGCGAGGTCGAGGCGGACGCCGCCCAGGTCGGCGCGGTGGCGCAGGTGGGGTGCGGTGGCTTTGAGGGCGACGGGGTAGCCGAGGGCGCCGGCGGCCTGCACGGCCTCGTCGGGGTGGGCGCGGGGATGGCCCGGCGGACCGGAATGCCGTACCGGCCGAGCAGCTCGCAGGTCTCCTCGGTGCCGAGGGTGAGGCCCTGTCCGCGCGCGAGGAGCCTGCCGATCAGCGCGGCGGCGCCCTTCTCGTCGATGTCCTCGTGCTCGGGCACCTTGCCGGGGTCGGCGGCCTCGCGCCGCCACTGCGCGTACTTCACGGCCTCGGCGAGGGCGCGGACCGCGCGTTCCGCGGCGGGGTAGGCGGGGATGAGGTGGGTGTCCTCGGGGTCCGGGAGCGCTCGGCGGGTTCGCCGGGCGCGGCGGCGGGAGCGGGGGTGTGCCGGTCGGCGCGGTCGCCGCCGGGCCGGAGCCGGTCGGCCCGGTTCCCGACGCCCCGGCCGTCGTCCCGGCCGGTGCCGTCCCGGCCCCGGTCGTCCCGGTCGCCCCGGTTCCTGTCGGCCCGGCCTCGGCCGCTGCCGGGGCCGGGGGCGCCGTACGCGCGCGTGGGGCGGTGCTCGTCGCGGCGGACAGGGCCTCCGCGAGGCCGCCCAGCTCCACGTGCACCACGAGCACCGGCTTGGCGGGACCGGTGGCCGCGGCCGAGCGCAGCGCCTGTGCCAGTTCCGCGTCGTCGGGGGACGCCTCGCCGATGGCGGGGATCGCGGTCACCACGACCGCGTCACACGTCTCGTCGGCCAGGGCGTGCGCCAGCGCGGCGTGGAAGTCCTCCGCCGACGCCTCCGTGGTGAGGTCCAGCGGCGGCTGCGGGCGCAGGCCCTCGGAGAGGCACGCGTCGTACGTGAGCAGCCCCAGCGACTCCGAGTTGCCGAGGATGGCCACGCGCGGTCCCCGTGGCAGCGGCTGACGTGCCAGCAGCAGGCCCGCGTCGACCAGTTCGGTGATGGTGTCCACGCGGATCACCCCGGCCTGGCGGAGCAGGGCCGACACCGTGGCGCGGGGCAGCCGCGTGGCCCGTACGGCGTGGCCCTGGGGGGCCGAGCCGGCGCCCTGGACCACCACCAGCGGCTTGGCCGCGGCCGTGCGCCGCGCGAGCCGGGTGAACTTGCGCGGGTTGCCGATGGACTCCAGGTACATCAGGGCGACGTCGGTGTCGGGGTCGTCGTACCAGTACTGGAGGACGTCGTTGCCGGACACGTCCGCGCGGTTGCCGGAGGAGACGAACGTCGACACCCCGGTGATCCCGGTGACGCCCCCGCCGCGCCGGTGCAGCCGGGAGAGCAGGGCGACGCCGATCGCGCCGGACTGGGCGAACAGGCCGATCCGGCCGGGGCGCGGCATCTGCGGGGCCAGTGACGCGTTCAGCCGTACCCCTGGGGAGGTGTTGATGATCCCGAAGGCGTTGGGGCCGATGAGACGCATCCCGTACGCGCGCGCGTGCCGCACGAGTTCGCGCTGGCGCTCCAGCCCGTCGGGGCCGCTCTCGGCGTACCCGGCGGTCAGGACGACGAGTCCCTGCACGCCGTGCTCGCCGCACTCGGCGACGACCTCGGGGACGTGGTCGGCGGGGACGGCCACGACCGCGAGGTCGACGTGGCCGTCGATGTCGCGGACCGAGCGGTGGGCGGGCACGCCGTCGAGTTCCTCGAGGTCCTCGGGGAAGGCCTTGTTCACGGCGTACAGGTCACCGGTGAAGCCGGCCTCGCGGAGGTTGCCGAGGACGCTGCGGCCGATGCCGCCGGGGGTGCGGCCGGTGCCGATGACGGCGACCGAGCCGGGCACCAGCAACCGCCGTACGGAGCGGGCCTCGGCGCGCTGCTCCCGCGCGCGCTGCACCGCGAGGGAGCGCTCGGTGGGTTCGAGGCCGAACTCCAGGTGCACGACGCCGTCCTCGAAGCTGCGCTTCTGGGTGTAGCCGGCGTCCGTGAACACCTTGATCATCTTGGTGTTGGCCGGGAGCACCTCGGCGGCGAACCGCCGGATGCCGCGCTCGCGCGCGACGGCCGCGATGTGTTCGAGGAGGGCGGAGGCGACACCGCGGCCCTGGTGGGCGTCCTGCACGAGGAACGCGACCTCGGCCTCGTCGGCCGGCGCCGGGGCGGCCGCCCCGTCGGCACCGATGCGGTCGTAGCGTACGGTGGCGATGAACTCGCCGCCGACCGTGGCCGCGAGTCCCACCCGGTCCACGAAGTCGTGGTGCGTGAAGCGGTGGACGTCCTTGGCGGACAGTCGCGGGTAGGGCGCGAAGAAGCGGTAGTACTTCGACTCGTCCGACACCTGCTCGTAGAAGCTGACCAGGCGCTCGGCGTCATCGACGGTGATGGGGCGGATGCGCGCGGTGCCGCCGTCGCGCAGCACCACGTCGGCTTCCCAGTGGGCGGGGTACTCGTGGCGGTCCGACGCGCTCTGCATGGGCCCCAGAGTACGGCTCGCGTACGACAACGGCGCGAGGCAGTCTGTGGAGGACGGATGCCGGATCGAGGCCGCGATCCGGTGCCCACACCGGGATAGGGCCGCACAGCCCACTCCCTCACACGCTTCACGTGTGGAACACTGGTCTAGACAACCTGAACACCGAAGGGCAGCATCACATGGCTGAGCGCCGCGTCAACGTCGGCTGGGCCGAGGGCCTTCACGCCCGCCCCGCTTCCATCTTCGTCCGGGCCGCCACGGCCGCAGGCATCCCGGTGACGATCGCCAAGGCCGACGGCAACCCCGTCAACGCGGCATCCATGCTGGCCGTCCTCGGCCTGGGCGCCCAGGGCGGCGAGGAGATCGTCCTCGCCTCCGAGGCCGAGGGCGCGGACGCAGCCCTCGACCGTCTGGCCAAGCTGGTCGCCGAGGGGCTCGAGGAGCTTCCCGAGACCGTCTGAGCCGGCCGCCAAGCGCACACGCGCGGCAGACCGGAGCCGCGTCGCCCCGTCCGGGCGGCGCGGCTCCGCCGTTTCCGGGGCACGGCGGGCCGGACGGAAATCGCCGGAAGCGCGCCGCGGATGTTCCGCAGGCCCCGCGAAGGCCTCACGAAGGACAGGCGGAAAGGCGGACGGAAAGACGCGCGAAGGGCGTCCGAAGGACATACGAAGACTGTGCGACGGGCGCGCCAAAGGCACACGGAGAGAGCACCACCGTAAACACGGGGGCGCGCCGGAAAAGAGCGGAGGAAATGCCTCTCCGTCGAATTACCTTCTTTGTATACGGCTCTCGTGTTAATTCCGGAGGCCGGACATGTTGACGACGTGTTGCGAAGTCCTCACACGGTCCTGACGGTCACCGCCCGGGAAGCGCAGCCGGTGCGCGGAGGTCGCGCGCTCGACGTGCAGCGCCGTCACCGCCCGCGCGCGTTCCCCGTCGCCGCGCGCCACCGCGTCCACGATCGCGCCGTGTTCCGCCCAGGACTCCGCCGGGGCGGCCGACGCGTCCACCGTGTACATCCAGGAGATCTTGTGGCGCAGCTGGGTGAGCGTCGAGGTGAGGGCGTGGCTGCCGGAGGCCTGGGCGAGGGTCTCGTGGAACCAGCCCCCCAGGGAGCGCAGATCCTCGCTGTCGCCGCGCCTGGCACGCTCCTGGCCCAGCCGGACGAGGCCGCGCAGCACCTTGAGGTGGGCCTCGGTGCGCCGCTGGGCGGCCCGGGCGGCGCCGAGCGGCTCCAGGAGCACGCGCATCTCCAGCAGGTCGGCGGCCTCCTGCTCGGTCGGTTCGGCGACGCACGCGCCCGCGTGCCGCCGCGTCACGACGAAACCCTCCGCCTCCAGCGTGCGCAGCGCCTCCCGGACGGGGACGCGCGAGACGCCGTAGCGGCGCGCGAGGAGTTCCTCGGTGAGGCGGCTGCCGCGCTCGTAGACACCCGCGACGATGTCGTCCCGGATGGCCGTGCACACCGAGTGCGCCGGAATACGCATGACGGACCTCCGCCTTAATCCCCGTGAAACGTCGACGATTGACGTGTGTTCCGTGACTCTATTGCAATCAGCGGGAATTTCCGATGGCGGGCCGGAATCCAGGGATATTTTTTGGACAGTACGGTCTCGGAAACGACGAAAGCCCCGGCCGTGGGGCCGGGGCCGTACGATCTGTCGCCGTACGTCGTCAGATGTTCACGCCGTGCTTGCGGAGGTAGGCGACCGGATCGATGTCCGAGCCGTACTCCACGCCGGTGCGGGCCTCGAAGTGCAGGTGCGGGCCGGTGACGTTGCCGGTGGCGCCGGACAGGGCGATGCGCTGCCCCGGGGTCACCCTCTGGCCCACGGAGACGCCGATGGACGACAGGTGGCCGTACTGGGTGTACGTGCCGTCGTTCATCCGGATCACGACCTGGTTGCCGTAGGCGCCGCCCCAGCCGGCCTCGACGACGGTGCCGAGGCCCACCGCGTGCACGGGGGTGCCGGTGGCGGCGTGGAAGTCGATGCCGGTGTGGCTGCCGGAGGACCACAGCGAGCCGCCGGACCGGTAGCCGGTGGAGACGTAGGAGCCGCTGATCGGCGAGACGAAGGTGTTCAGGCGTTCGCGCTCGGCCGCGCGGGCGGCACGGACCCGGGCCTCGCGCTCCGCCTCGACCTTCGCCGCGGCCCGGGCGGCGGCCTCCTTGCGCGCGGCCTCCGCCACGGCGGCCTGCTTCTGCGCGGCGGCCTGGTCGTCGATCCGCTGGGCGACCGTGTCGCCGATGGTGACGACCGGGACGAGGCCGGTCTGCTCGACGGCCTTCTCCGCGGCGAGGGCGGGGCCGGAGGCGACGGTGCCGATGACGCCGGTGGTGGTGAGCGCCGCGATGCCCGCCGCGCGGGCGGTGGTGCGCTTCATCCTGCTGGGACGACGGTGCTTCCCGGTGGCGCAAGTGGACGCCATGAAGTTGAGCGGTCCTTTCCTTCCCTCTCGCCTACCGGGTTAGCTGACGGGTTCGGAGCAGGAAGGTCTCCTACGGACCCCCTCGCGGTTCGCGCGGGCGTCCGATTCACCCCAGGGACTGTCTGGTTGGGTCCCCGGCTCCCCTGGCTCGCGCCACGCGGGGACTCGGCGATGACTGTCCGGTGCCGCGGATGCGGCGCACTGCCTGACGAACAGCCGGGTTGAAACTAGACGCGGCGGCCGTCAATACCCAAACAGAACGCGGCTTTTGTAGCGCATGCCACAGGGCAGACAGGCAGCCTTTCCCTCAATTCGGACATCAAGGAGCCCTGGTGGCACATCCGTCCACCAGGGCTCCCGCGCGCGGCCTCACGGCCGCCGGTCCGCGTTCCTACTCCGCGGGGACGACCTTCACCTCACCGATGCCGAGGGCCTCGACCGGCGCCTTGATCGCGGCCGCGTCGCCGACGAGGACCGTCACCAGGCGGTCCACCGGGAAGGCGCTCACGACCGCCGCCGTGGCCTCCACGGTGCCGGTCACGGCGAGTTGCCGGTACAGCGTGGCCTGGTAGTCGTCCGGCAGGTGCTGCTCGACCTGGTCGGCCAGCGTGCCCGCCACGGCGGCGGCCGTCTCGTACTTCAGGGGCGCCACTCCGACGAGGTTCTGCACGGCGACGTCCCGCTCGGCGTCGGTCAGACCGCCCTCGGCGAGGGTGCGCAGCACCTTCCACAGGTCCTCCAGCGCGGGACCGGTGTTGGGGGTGTCGACCGAGCCGCTGATGGCGAGCATCGCAGCGCCCGAGCCGTCCGGTGCGGACCTGAGGACCTGCCCGAAGGAGCGCACGCCGTAGGTGTAGCCCTTCTCCTCGCGCAGGACGCGGTCCAGCCGGGAGGTGAGGGTGCCGCCCAGGCAGTACGTGCCGAGCACCTGCGCGGGCCACACGCGCGCGTGCCGGTCGGCGCCGATGCGGCCGATCAGCAGCTGCGTCTGGACGGCGCCGGGACGGTCCACGATGACGACCCGCCCGGCGTCGTCGGCGGTCACGGGCGGCACCGGTCGCGGCTGGGCCGCGGAGCCCGTCCAGGTGCCCAGGGTGTCACCCAGGAGCGCGCCGAGGTCGATCCCGGTGAGATCGCCGACGACCACGGCGGTGGCCGTGGCGGGGCGGACGTGCTTCTCGTAGAAGGCGCGTACGGCGGCGGAGTCGATCTTCTCGACGGTCTCCGCGGTGCCCTGGCGCGGACGCGACATGCGCGCGGTCGCCGGGAACAGTTCCTTGGAGAGTTCCTTGGCGGCGCGCCGGGAGGGGTTGGCCAGCTCGTGCGGGATCTCGTCCAGACGGTTGCGGACGAGGCGCTCGACCTCGCTGTCGGCGAACGCGGGCGCCCGCAGGGCATCGGCCACGAGGCCGAGGGCCTTGGCCAGGCGGGAGGCCGGGACCTCCAGGCTGAGGCGGACGCCGGGGTGGTCGGCGTGCGCGTCGAGAGTGGCGCCGCAGCGCTCCAGCTCGGCGGCGAACTCCTCGGCGGAGTGCTTGTCGGTGCCCTCGGAGAAGGCCCGCGCCATGATCGTGGCGATGCCGTCGAGGCCGGCCGGTTCGGCGTCCAGGGGGGCGTCGAGGATGACCTCGACGGCGACGACCTGCTGTCCGGGGCGGTGGCAGTGCAGGACGGTCAGGCCGTTGTCGAGCGTCCCGCGCTCGGGGGCGGGGAACGCCCAGGGCCTGGCCTCGCCCGCCTGGGGCTGGGGTGGAAGTCCATCGCGGCGAGCTCGGTCACTGGGCCGCCTCCTCGTTCTCGTCCTCGTCGGCGGTGTTCTCGGCGGGCTCAGCGGGCTCGGCGGGCTCGTAGACCAGTACGGCGCGGTTGTCCGGGCGCAGGCGGGCCCGGGCGATCTCCCGGACCTCCTCCGCGGTGATGTCCAGCACGCGCTGGACGGCGGTCAGGGCGAGCTGCGGGTCACCGAACAGCACCGCGTACCGGCACAGTTCGTCGGCGCGGCCGGCGACCGTGCCGAGACGGTCCAGCCACTCGCGCTCCAGCTGGGCCTGGGCGCGCTCCATCTCCTCGTCGGTGGGGCCCTCCTCGGCGAACCGGGCGAGCTCCTCGTCGATGGCCGTCTCGATGACGGGCACCTCGACGTCGCCGGACGTCTTGACGTCCAGCCAGCCCAGGGAGGGCGCCCCGGCCAGGCGCAGCAGGCCGAAGCCGGCGGCCACGGCCGTACGGTCGCGGCGGACCAGGCGGTTGTAGAGGCGGGAGGACTCGCCGCCGCCGAGCACGGTGAGCGCCAGGTCGGCCGCGTCGCACGCGCGCGTGCCGTCCTGCGGCAGACGGTAGGCGGCCATCAGGGCGCGGGCCGGGACCTCCTCCTCGACGACCTCGCGCACCTGCTCGCCGAGGACGTCGGGCAGGGAGCCGTCACGCGGCTGGGGCTTGCCGTCGTGGGCGGGGATGGAGCCGAAGTACTTCTCGACCCAGGCGAGCGTCCGCTCCGGGTCGATGTCGCCGACGACCGACAGCACGGCGTTGTTGGGCGCGTAGTACGTGCGGAAGAACGCACGCGCGTCCTTCAGGGTCGCCGCGTCCAGGTCGGCCATCGAGCCGATCGGCGTGTGGTGGTAAGGGTGGCCCTCGGGGTAGGCGAGGGCGGTCAGCTTCTCGAACGCCGTGCCGTAGGGGACGTTGTCGTAGCGCTGGCGGCGTTCGTTCTTGACGACGTCGCGCTGGTTCTCCATGGACTCGTCGTCCAGCGCGGCCAGCAGCGAGCCCATGCGGTCCGCCTCCAGCCAGAGGGCGAGCTCCAGCTGGTGCGTGGGCATGGTCTCGAAGTAGTTCGTGCGCTCGAAGCTGGTCGTGCCGTTGAGCGAGCCGCCCGCGCCCTGGACCAGCTCGAAGTGGCCGTTGCCCTTGACCTGGGCGGAGCCCTGGAACATCAGGTGCTCGAAGAGGTGGGCGAGGCCGGTGCGTCCCTCGACTTCGTGGCGCGAGCCCACGTCGTACCAGAGGCACACCGCCGCGACGGGGGTCAGGTGGTCCTCGGAGAGCACCACGCGCAGGCCGTTGGCCAGGCGGTGCTCGGTCGCTGTCAGGCCCCCGGAGCCTGCCTGGGCTGTGGCCGTGTGACCCATGGGCATGTACGTCCTTCCGATCGCGGGCGCGGTCGTCGAAACCGCGTTTTTCCTGTCGGTCCTGCCGGTTTTTCCTGCTGGTCCTGCCACTGTATGCAAGCGTGCGGAGCGGCGGTGGAGTTCCCGGGCGGCGTACGCCGAGAGCGAGATCGCGTAGCCTGCGGACAGCCGTGGACGAGGTGCCTCTCCGGCCGGTCCGGTCGCCGACGCCCGGGCCCCGGGACGCACTGTCGGTGCCACGGTCCACAATGGTCCGCGGAGATCCCGTCACACGCCTCAGCAAGAGTGAGCCGAAGGACGCGCGTCGACACCGACGTGAGCGCCCCGCAGGCGAGCGACCAGGAAACAGGAGGAGCCGGCAGCGATGGCCCGCCGCAGCACGAAGACCCCGCCGCCCGACGACTCGTACGAGGAGCGGATCCTCGACATCGACGTCGTCGACGAGATGCAGGGCTCCTTCCTCGAGTACGCGTACTCGGTCATCTACTCCCGCGCCCTGCCGGACGCCCGCGACGGCCTCAAGCCCGTCCACCGCCGGATCGTCTACCAGATGAACGAGATGGGCCTGCGCCCCGACCGCGGCTACGTGAAGTGCGCGCGCGTCGTCGGCGAGGTCATGGGCAAGCTGCACCCGCACGGCGACACGTCGATCTACGACGCCCTGGTGCGCATGGCCCAGCCGTTCTCCATGCGCGTGCCCCTGGTCGACGGCCACGGCAACTTCGGCTCGCTGGGCAACGACGACCCGCCGGCCGCCATGCGGTACACCGAGTGCCGTCAGACCGCGGCGACGAGCCTGATGACCGAGTCCATCGACGAGGACACGGTCGACTTCAACCCGAACTACGACGGCCAGGAGCGGGAGCCGGCGGCGCTGCCCGCCGCGTTCCCGAACCTCCTGGTCAACGGCTCCTCGGGCATCGCGGTCGGCATGGCCACCAACATGCCGCCGCACAACCTGGGCGAGGTGATCTCGGCCGCCCGTCACCTGATCCGGTTCCCGAACGCGGACCTGGACACGCTGATGAAGCACGTCCCGGGCCCGGACCTGCCCACCGGCGGGCGGATCGTCGGCCTCTCGGGGATCCGGGACGCCTACGAGAAGGGCCGCGGCACCTTCAAGATCCGCGCCACGGTGTCGGTGGAGACCGTGACGGCCCGCCGCAAGGGCCTCGTCGTCACCGAACTGCCCTTCGCCGTGGGCCCCGAGAAGGTCATCGCCAAGATCAAGGACCTGGTCGGCTCGAAGAAGATCCAGGGCATCGCCGACGTCAAGGACCTCACCGACCGCGAGCACGGGCTGCGCCTGGTCATCGAGATCAAGAACGGCTTCGTGCCGGAGGCGGTCCTGGAGCAGCTGTACAAGCTGACGCCCATGGAGGAGTCCTTCGGCATCAACAACGTGGCGCTGGTGGACGGCCAGCCGCTCACGCTGGGCCTGAAGGAGCTGCTCGAGGTCTATCTCGACCACCGCTTCGAGGTCGTCCGGCGGCGCAGCGAGTTCCGCCGGACCAAGCGCCGCGACCGCCTGCACCTGGTCGAGGGCCTGCTCACGGCGCTCGTCGACATCGACGAGGTCATCCGGCTGATCCGCTCCAGCGACAACAGCGCGCAGGCCAAGGAGCGCCTGATCGAGCGCTTCTCCCTGTCGGAGATCCAGACGCAGTACATCCTCGACACGCCGCTGCGCCGGCTGACCAGGTACGACCGGATCGAGCTGGAGGCGGAGAAGGAGAAGCTCAACGAGGAGATCGCCGAGCTGACCCGGATCCTGGAGTCGGACGCGGAGCTGCGCAAGCTGGTCTCGGCCGAACTGGCCGTGGTGGCGAAGAAGTTCGGCACCGAGCGCCGTACGGTCCTGCTGGAGTCGGCGGGCACGCAGGCCTCCGCCGTGCCGCTCCAGGTCGCCGACGACCCGTGCCGGGTGCTGCTCTCCTCGACGGGTCTGCTGGCCCGTACGGCGAACGCCGAGCCCTTCGCCGAGGACGCGGACGCCCGGCGGACCAAGCACGACGTGATCGTGTCGGCCGTGCCGGCCACCGCGCGCGGGGAGATCGGCGCGGTCACCTCGACGGGCCGGCTGCTGCGCATCAACGTCGTCGACCTGCCGCAGCTGCCGGACACGGCGTCCGCGCCGAACCTCTCGGGCGGCGCGCCGCTGGCGGAGTTCGTCTCGCTGGAGGGTGACGAGACGGTGGTCTGCCTGACCACGCTCGACGAGTCCTCCCCCGGTATCGCGCTCGGCACCGAGCAGGGCGTCGTCAAACGTGTGGTGCCCGACTATCCGGGCAACAAGGACGAGCTGGAGGTCATCACCCTCAAGGAGGGTGACCGGATCGTCGGCGCGGTCGAGCTGCGCACCGGCGAGGAGGACCTGGTCTTCATCACGGACGACGCCCAGCTGTTGCGGTACCAGGCCTCGCAGGTCCGCCCGCAGGGCCGCCCGGCCGGCGGCATGACGGGCATCAAGCTCACGGACGGCGCGAAGGTGATCTCCTTCACCGCCGTGGACCCGGCGGTGGACGCGATGGTCTTCACGGTCGCGGGCTCGCGCGGCACCCTCGACGACTCCGTCCAGACGACCGCCAAGCTGACCCCGTTCGACCAGTACCCGCGCAAGGGGCGGGCGACCGGCGGCGTGCGCTGCCAGCGGTTCCTGAAGGGCGAGGACTGCCTGTCCCTGGCCTGGGCGGGTGCCGTCCCGGTGCGGGCCGCCCAGAAGAACGGCACCCCGGTCGACATGCCGGAGATCGACCCGCGCCGGGACGGCTCGGGCGTGTCGGTGGGCAAGCCGGTGTCGGTCGTGGCCGGTCCGGTCTAGGTCTCCTCGGCCGGCCCGCTCCAGGTCTCGTCGGCCGTTCCGCCGTCGGGATCCCGGACGTACCGGAGGACGCCCCACATGCCGCGCTCGTCGGCGTGCGGGGCGTCGTCCTCGCAGGCCTGCAGTTCCTTGGCGAGGGCGGCGGCGTCGATGCCGGAACCGATGAGGACGAGCTGGGTGCGGCGCTCCTCGGCGGGGCCCCAGGGCTCCGGGTAGAAGCGCAGGAAGCGCCCGACGGCGTGCACGGCATAGCGGTTGACAGGGTCGTGCGGCCCGAAGTCGACGTACCCCTTGATGCGGTACAGCCCTTCGGGGCGGCTGTCGAGGAACGGCGTCAACCGGCGCGGGTCCAGCGGGACTTCGGAGACGAAGGACACGCTGTCGTAGGCGGTGTGCAGGTGGCCGGCGTGATCGCCGTGGTCTTCCGGCCCGTCGGGGTCCTCCTGTCGGTGCAGGTCGTCGAAGGAGAGCTGCCCCACGCGCTCCTCGTCCGGCCGGCAGTCGAAGAGGAGCTCGGGGTCGATGCGGCCGTAGGTCGCGGGGACGACGGCGGTCCGGTCGGTGAGGGAGCGGACGAGGTCCAGGACGCGGGCGGCGTCGGGCGTCCGGTCGGCCTTGTTCACCACGACGAGGTCGGCGAGGGCGAGGTGCCGGTCGATCTCCGGGTGCCGGGCGCGGGTCTCGTCGAACTCGGCTGCGTCGACGACCTCGACGAGACCGCCGTACACGATTCCCGGGTGCTCGCTGGCGAGGACCATCCGGACGAGTTCCTGCGGCTCGGCGAGCCCGCTGGCCTCGATGACGATGACGTCGATGCCGGTGGAGGGGCGTGCGAGGCGTTCGAGGTACCCGTCCAGCTCACCGGCGTCGACGGCGCAGCACAGGCAGCCGTTGCCGAGGGAGACGGTCGAGTCGCCGAGGGCGCCCGCCACGGCCATGGCGTCGATCTCGATGGAGCCGAAGTCGTTCACGATCGCGCCGATACGGCTGCCTCCGCTGCGGTGGAGGAGATGGTTGAGCAGTGTCGTCTTGCCGGAACCCAGGAATCCGGCGAGTACGACGACCGGGATCTGCTGCGGAGTGCGGCTCTGCGTCAACGTGCGACCTCTCTGGCACCTGGGGCCTGTCGTCCGGATCACGCCGCGGGCGCGGGGGTTGCAGGGCACCGCCGGTTCCCTGCGTCCTGATCCAAACGCCAGGCCCTACGCGTGCACCGGCTCACGGCCCGGCGCACGGTCGGGGATTGAATGCGCAGTCAGGATACGAGCCGGAGGAATCACCGCGAAGTGAACGATTGTTAGCAGTGCTCGCGGGGCAGACGTTGGGCAAGGCGCCGGAGTGTGCGACCCTCGCTTCCCTCCGTGCGCCTCTTCTCCGCCTCCCCGCCGATCAGAGCCGCTCGGCACCCTGGAGGTGGCAAGCGCCGCCCATCGCCCGCCGGTCCCCGTCAGCCGACCCGCACTCGACGACCGGCGGGCGGCCGCCTGATTCGGGGGTTGACATGGTCACACGAAAGAAGATCACGGGGAGGTTCAACTCGGCGGCGGCAGGGATTCTGGTCGCCACGGCAGGGTTGACGTTGGCCGTACGTCAGCGGCGCACGGAGAAGGACCGTCTGCACGCGCGTCAGCTGGAACTGGAGGAACTGGCGATCCGGCGCGAGTCCCTGGCCCATCAGCAGCGCATGCACTGGGAACTGCTGACCAGGGCGATCGACGACCCGTCCCTGGCCGAGGTCATCGACACGTACGACAAGGACATCCCGGCGGAGAGGCGCCGCCAGTTCTTCTACGCGAACGCCTGGTACGTCAACCTCTACCACGTCCACCGGGCGGGGCTGGTGGACCGCGACGAGCTCTACGCGGCCCTCCGGGAGTTCTTCCAGAGCCCGATCTTCCGCGAGTACTGGGAGGCGGCCAGGCACATGCGCGCCTCCCTCGACGAAACCTCGGAAGAGGCGCGCGTGGGCCGCATGGTGGACCGCCTCGTCCAGGACCTCGACGAAGCCGACACGGACGAGTGGTGGGTCGTCGGCACTCCTCCCACCGACTGACGTCGAGCGGTCCTGCCGAAGAGGTCAACACACCGGTACCGGTGACACGACAGGGGTGTTTTCGGTCATGCGGCCACGGAGGTCTCTCCAGCACCAGTAGCGTGTGACCTCCACCACTCTGTTCGAGTTGATTGTTCATAAGGACCGGTAGCTTTGAAGATCGTGCGCCGCATCGGTGTGCCCCCAGCGCCCGTGGCAGTTCCTCCGGATCGACCTGCCCGGACGTGTTCGAACTCAGTGACGGCAATTTCGCCGTCATCGGCACCGAGGCCACCGAGGCGCTGGACGGTGAACTGCCCGCGGACGCTGCACGCGCCGACTACGAACGCATCGTCGTCGTCAGCAGAGAGACCTTGATCCGCGCCAAGGCGGACATTCCCGACGCCTGACCCCACAGCCGGGCACGCGTCCACCCGAAGACCCGTCCCGGCGCCCCGCCCCGGCCGCACGCAACCGCTCGGCGAGCCGGTGATCACCCGGCGAGCAGCCCGGCACCCCGTCCCTGCTCGATCACCACCGATGAGGCCTGGCGCCGGAACGGCACCAGGCCACACGCGTTCTCCGGCCGCCTTGCGGGCAGCCACCCACGGAGTCGGTCACCGCGGAGTCGGTCACCGCGGCGTCGGTCACCGCAGGGACGGTCGCGCCCCGGCTCAGACCGCCGATACGGGGACGGGCGCCTGAGGGCCCACGTATCGGGCCGCGGGCCGGATGATCTTCTTGTCCTCCGCCTGCTCGAGGATGTTGGCGCTCCAGCCCACGACGCGGGCCGCCGCGAAGGTGGGGGTGAACATCTCGCGGGGCAACCCGCACAGCTCCATGACCACGCCCGCGTAGAACTCCACGTTCGTGTGCAGTTCCCGGCCCGGCTTCAGCTCGGCGAGGATCGCCTCGACCTGCCGTTCGACCTCCACGGCGAAGTCCACGCGCGGCCCCCGAAGCCCTGGGCGATCTCGCGGAGCATGCGCGAACGCGGGTCCTCGGTCCGGTAGACGGCATGGCCGAAACCCATGATGCGATCACCCGCGAGAACCCGCTCACGGATCCACGGGTCGATGCGGTCGGGAGTGCCGATCGCGTCCAGGGTGTCCAGCGCACGGCTGGGGGCGCCGCCGTGCAGGGGTCCCGACAGCGCGCCCACGGCGGCGACCAGGCAGGCGGCCACGTCCGCGCCCGTCGAGGCGACGACCCGGGCGGTGAAGGTGGACGCGTTGAACCCGTGGTCGATGGTGGAGATCAGGTACTGCTCGACGGCACGCGTCCGCTCCGGATCGGGCTCGGTGCCCGTCAACATGTACAGGTAGTTCGCCGCGTACGAGAGGTCCTCGCGCGGCTCGACGGGCTCGAGGCCCTTGCCCAGCCGGTGGAGCGCGGTGAGCAGGGTGGGCACGGCGGCCGCTGCGGCGAGGGTGTCCTCCCGGCGCCGGTCGGCGTCGATGTCGTACACCGGCCGGAAGCCCTTCGCGGCGCCCAGCAGCGACAGGGCCGTCCGCAGGCCGGCCAGCGGGTCGGCACCCGCCGCCGCGACGGCCGGCAGGGCGTCCGCCACCCGGTCGGGGAGCCTTCGCAGAGCGGCGGTCCCCGCGGCGAAGGCGGCGGCGCGGCGCGCGTCCGGCAGGTGGCCGTGGACGAGGAGGTGCCAGACGTCCTCGAACGGGCGACTGCGGGCGAGGTCGACGGCCGAATACTGTCGGTAGTGGTAGAAGCCCTCACGTCCCCGGACGTCACCGACCTCGGTGTCGGCGACGACGACACCGGCGAGCCCTCGCGGCACCTCGACGGATGTGGCTGCGTACCTGTTGACGGACATGGTTTCCTCCTCGAACTTGATTCGACTGTCCATGCTTGACTGATGAAGTGTCAACATTGATCGAATCAATAGATATGTCTTGTGGATACGGTGATCCCATGCGCGATCAGGAACCCGGTCCCGGCCACCCGGAACGGCGGCTGACCACCAAGGAGGCCGCCGAGCTGCTCGGCGTGAAGCCCGAGACCGTGTACGCCTACGTCAGCCGCGGCCGGCTGGGCAGCCGGCGCGTGCCCGGCGGCCGGGGCAGCACCTTCGACGCCCAGGAGGTCGAGGCGCTCGCGCGGCGCAACAGGCGGGAGAGCAGCGGGAGTCCGGGCAGCGGCGCCGAGCAGTCCGTACGCACCCGTCTCACCCTCATCCGCGAGGACCGGTACTACTACCGGGGCGTCGACGCGACCGAGCTGGCCACCCGGCACTCGTACGAAGAGGTCGCCGAATGGCTCTGGACCGGCCGGATGCGGCACGGAGCCGCCTTCGCCGCGCCCCGGGCCGCGGTGGAGGCCGCCCGCCACGCGGCCGGCGCCCTGCCCGAACACGCCGGCCCCACCGACCGCCTGCGCGTCGCCGCGATCGCCGCCGCGGTGGCGGACCCGCTCCGCTTCGACCTGTCCGCGGACACGGTGCTCGGCGCCGCCCGCGGCCTCCTCCCGACCCTCGTCGCCGCCCTGCCGCCGAAAACGTCCACCCACCGGGACGGCGGTTCGCTGGCCCAGCGGCTGTGGGGGCGGCTCAGTTGGCAGCCCGCTGCGGAAGCGCCCCTGCACGTCCTGGACACCGCGCTCGCCCTGCTCGTCGACCACGACCTGGCCGCGTCGACACTCGCGGTGCGGGCCGCGGCCGGCGCCCGCGCACACGCGTACGCGGCCGTCACCGCGGGGCTCGGAGTGATCGAGGGCCCCCTGCACGGCGCGGCGAGCGGGCTCGCGCACCGGCTGGTGCTCGACGTCCTCGACCGGGGCTCGGCGGGCCCCGTGATCGCGGAGGAGCTGCGGGCCGGCCGCCGCATCCCCGGCCTGGGACACCGGCTCTACCTACAGGAGGACCCCCGCGCGCGTGTCCTCTTCGCCCTCCTGGCGGAGATCCCCGAGGCGGCTCCGGCGCTGGCCGCCGCCCGCGACATCGTGGACACGACCGCCCGCCACACCCCGCTGCACGCCAACGTCGACCTCGCGCTGGCGGTCCTGACGGCGTCCTGCGGCATGGAGGCGTCGGCCGGCGAGACGGTCTTCGCCGTCGCCCGGACGGCGGGCTGGATCGCGCACGCCCTGGAGGAGTACGGCGAACGCCCCCTGCGCATGCGTCCGAGCGGGATCTACGTGGGCCCGAAGCCTCCCCGGCCAGTCCCCGAGTAGGCCCGCCGCGCCGGACGGTCGCGGCCCGGCGGCGCGGGAAACCGAGCGGCACGTGCGCGTGCCGTGCCGCGGGACACGCGCCCCTCCGGAGGCCGCCGGACGCCAAGTCAGGTTAGGCTCACCTCTGTGAGTACGTGCACGACCGTCTCGCGGGACCTCGACGAGCCCATGCCGGGGACCGCGGCCACGGCGACCACCTGGCTGCTGCTGGAACAGCCCGGCCCCTGGGGCGCCAGGGCGCTCACGTCGAGCCACCTGGACCCCTCGCTGGGCCGTGCCCTGGAGTCCGCCGCGCAGGGCACCGGCGTGCGCGTCGCGCTCATCCGCCGTCCCGGACCTCACGCCGACTTCGGCACCTCTCCCCTGCGCCAGGTGTACGCGGCCCACACCGTGCCCGGCGGAGTGTGGCTGCACGGCGCCAGGACCGACGACCCGGGCCGGCTGCTGGACCTCGACTTCGCCGCGCTCGGCCGAGGCGACCACCGGACCTTCGGCACCGCGCTCGGCGGCACCCCGCACACCGGCGACCCGCTCGCCCTCGTCTGCACCAACGGCAAGCGCGACCGCTGCTGCGCCCTTCTCGGCCGCCCCCTCGCCGCCGAACTCGCCGCGTCGGGCGCGGACGGCGTCTGGGAGGTCACCCATCTGGGCGGTCACCGGTTCTCGCCGACCGTGCTCGTCCTGCCGTACGGCTACGCCTACGGCCGCGCTCAGGCCCACTCCGTCAAGGAGGTGCTGCGCGGCGCCCGGGAGGGCCGCATCGTCGTGGACGGGTGCCGCGGGAGCTCGGCCTGGGAACGGCCCGCCCAGGCGGCGGAGCTGGCCGTACGCAGGGCGACCGGCGAGTACGCGGCCGAGGCCCTCACCGTCGTGCGCACACAGGGCGAGGCACCGCGCTGGGAGGTGACCGTCGCCCACGTCGACGGCCGGCACTGGCGGGTCGTCGTGGCCCGGGGCGCGTCCCTGCCACCCCGCCCGGAGAGCTGCGGAGCGGCGGTCCTGGGATCACCCGCGCGGATGGACGTGGTGGCGGTGCGCGAACTGAGGCCCGCGGTACTGGTCGGCTGAGCGGCCGGTCCGTGCCGGCCGCTCACGCCGCGAGCCGGCCGTCGAATCGTTTCCTCTTGAGCAGATCAAGAGATCCACACCGCACACCCCTACGGCTCCACGGGACCGCCCACGTACCGTCGTGGGTATGAGTCCCGCTCCCCCCGTCCGCCGCCTGCGCCTCGGCATGCCCCGGCGCGTCTTCTCGCAGGTCCTGCTCATGCAGCTGGCGATCGCCGCGGGAGTCGCCGTGCTCGCGACCGGACTGTTCCTGGCACCGCTCGGCGAGCAGTTGGACGACCAGGCCATGCGCCGCGCGCTCGCCATCGCGCAGACCACCGCCGCCGTACCCCAGATCGCCGAGGACCTGCGGCGCACACAGCCATCGGCCGACGGTCCGGTGCAGCGCGAGGCGGAACGGATCCGTGCGGCGAGCGGGGCCGAGTACGTGGTGGTGATGGACCTCCGTGGCGTCCGCTGGTCCCACACCGAGCCCCTGGAGGTCGGCGGCCACGTCTCGACGGATCCCAGCGAGGCCCTGGCCGGCCGGGAGGTCATGGAGATCGACAACGGCACTCTGGGCCGCTCGGCCCGCGGCAAGGTACCCCTGCGCGACAGCACGGGCCGGATCGTCGGGGCGGTCTCGGTCGGCATCGAGTACGACAGCGTGCGCGCCCGGCTGGTCCACGCCATCCCGGGGCTGCTCGCCTACGCGGGAGGCGCGCTCGCCGTGGGGGCGCTGGCCGCCTGGCTGATCTCCCGGCGGGTTCAGCGACAGACCCGGGACCTGGCGTTCTCCGACATCTCGGCGCTGCTCGCCGAGCGTGAGGCGATGCTGCACGGCATCCGGGAGGGCGTCGTGGCGCTGGACCGGACCGGCCGCGTCCGCCTCCTGAACGACGAGGCACAGCGCCTCCTGGGCATCGGGGACGAGGCGGTGGGCCGGTCACCGGACGAAGCGCTGGGTGAGGGCCGTACGTCCGACGTCCTGGCCGGCCGGGTGACCGGCACGGACCTGATCGCCGTCCGCGGGCAGCGCGTGCTGGTCGTCAACCGGATGCCCACCGACGACGGCGGCGCCGTGGCCACCCTGCGCGACCGCACCGAGCTGGAGCAGCTGGGCCGGGAGCTCGACTCCACGCACGGGCTGATCGACGCCCTGCGGGCCCAGGACCACGAGCACGCCAACCGCATGCACACACTCCTGGGGCTGCTCGAACTGGAGATGTACGACGACGCCGTGGATTTCGTCGGTGAGGTCGTCGGCGACCACCGGGCGACGGCCGAGCAGGTGACGGAGAAGATCGGGGATCCGCTGCTCGCCGCCCTGCTGGTCGGCAAGGCGACCGTCGCGGCCGAACGCGGCGTGGCGCTGCGGATCTCGGACGGCACACGGCTGCCCGACCGGCTGGTCGACCCGCGCGGGCTGGTGACGGTCGTGGGAAACCTGGTGGACAACGCCCTGGACGCCGTGGCGGGCACTGCCCACGCGCGCGTGGAGGTCGAGTTGCGCGCCGAGGGCCGCACCGCCGTTCTGCGCGTACGGGACACGGGGCCGGGAGTCCCGTCCGAACAGCGTGAGTTGATCTTCACGGAGGGCTGGTCCACGAAGAGGCCGCCGGCCCACGGCAAACGCGGCATCGGCCTCTCCCTGGTGCGCAGGCTCGCCGAGCGGCAGGGCGGGCGCGCATCCGTGAGCGACGCGCGCGGCGGGGGCGCCGAGTTCACCGTCGTACTGCCCGAGGCGTTGGCCGGATCGCCGGCCGGGGCCGATGCGGGACCCGCCCTGGCCGCGTCCGCGCGGAGCACTGTCGAGGAGGAGACGCGATGATCGAGGTCCTGGTCGTGGACGACGACACCAGGGTCGCCCGGGTCAACGCCGCCTACGTCGGGAAGGTGCCGGGCTTCCACGTCGCCGGCGTGGCGCACGGTGCGGCCGAGGCGCTCCGCCAGGTGGAGCGGTTGCCGCGGCTCGACCTGATCCTGCTCGACCACTACCTCCCCGACGGGACGGGCCTGGAGGTCGTCCAGGAGATACGCGGACGCGGACGCCAGACCGACGTGATCATGGTCACGGCCGCACGGGACGTCACGACGGTGCAGGCAGCAATGCGGCAGGGCGCCCTGCAGTACCTGGTCAAGCCGTTCAGCTTCGCGGGCCTGCGCGGCAAACTGGAGGCGTACGCGGAGCTGCGCCGTACTCTCGACAGCCGCGTCGAGGCCGAACAGGCCGACGTCGACCGCATCTTCGGGGCCCTGTCCACGCCCTCGGAACCGGGGCTGCCGAAAGGGCACTCCCCCACCACGGCGGAACTCGTGCGCCAGTCCCTGATGAGCGCCGAGGGGCCCCTGTCCGCCCTGGAGATCGCCGAGCGCACCGGGGTGAGCCGCCAGACCGCGCAGCGTTATCTGAAGCTCCTGGAGCGCACCGGCAGAGCCCGGCTCACCCTGAAGTACGGCGACGCGGGCCGCCCCGAACACCGTTACGTGTGGGCGACCCGCGCCTGAGGAAGCGGCCCGTGGACGGCGGACGGCAGCCCGGGGTCTTCTCGTCCGGGACGGCCGCGACGGTTCGGGGCAAGACCTCAGACGGCCCCCGCACCCGTCAGCGACCGGACCTCGGTCTCCGCGTGCTTGGCCTCGTCGGGCACCTCGGCCGAGGTGGCCGTGCCGAGCCAGCCGGCGAGGAAGCCCAGCGGGATCGAGACCAGCCCCGGGTTCTCGAGCGGGAAGACCTGGAAGTCGGCCTCCGGAAAGAGCGCCTGGGGGCTGCCCGAGACCACCGGCGACAGCACGACGAGCACCAGGGACGGAACCAGCCCGCCGTAGATCGCCCAGACGGCACCGCGGGTGGTGAAGCCCCGCCAGAACAGCGAGTAGAGCAGGACCGGCAGATTCGCCGACGCGGCGACGGCGAAGGCGAGCCCCACCAGGAACGCGACGTTGAGATCGCGGGCCAGCAGGCCGAGGCCGATCGCGGTCGCACCGATGCCGACTGCGGCGATCCGTGCCACCGTCACCTCGCCGCGCGGTACGCCGTGCCTGCGGCGCAGGGAGGCGTACAGGTCATGGGCCACCGACGCCGAGGAGGCGAGCGTGATCCCCGCGACCACGGCGAGGATCGTGGCGAAGGCGACGGCCGCCACGATCGCGAACAGCACCGTCCCGCCTGTGGAGCCGGCTCCGCCGCCCAGGTCTAGGGCCAGGAGCGGTACCGCCGTGTTGCCGGAGGCATGGGAGCCGCGTACGGCGTCGGGGCCGACGATCGCCGCCGCGCCGAAGCCGAGGACGATCGTCATCAGGTAGAAGCCGCCGATGAGTCCGATCGACCAGACGACGGAACGCCGGGCGGCCCGCGCCGTCGGCACGGTGTAGAAGCGGGACAGGATGTGTGGCAGACCCGCCGTCCCCAGTACCAGTGCGAGCCCCAGGCTGATGAAGTCGAATCGTGCGATCCAGTCCCCGCCGTACTTCAGGCCGGGTGCCAGGAACGCGGCTCCGTGCCCGCTGCGCTCGGCCGCCGTGCGCAGCAGCCGGTCGAAATCACCGTGGAAGTGCACCAGGACGAGCACGGTGAGCACGATCGTGCCGCCGAGCAGCAGGACCGCCTTCACGATCTGGATCCATGTGGTGGCCCGCATCCCTCCCAGCGACACGTAGATCACCATGAGCGCGCCGACCCCGATCACCGCCCACGCCTGGGCGGCCTCGCCCGTGTCGCCGAGCAGGAGCGCGACCAGGCTGCCCGCGCCCACCATCTGCGCGACCAGGTAGAGGATCGACACGGTGACCGAGGCCGTCCCCGACGCGATCCGCACGGGGCGTTCCTTCATCCGCGCGGCGATGACGTCGGCAAGCGTGAAGCGCCCGCAGTTGCGCACCAGTTCGGCCACGAGGAACAGCACGACGAGCCAGGCCACGAGAAAGCCCACCGAGTACAGCAGGCCGTCGTAGCCGAAGAGGGCGATGAGCCCGGAGATGCCCAGGAAGGAGGCGGCCGACATGTAGTCGCCCGCGATGGCAAAACCATTTTCCATGGGCGAGAACAACCGCCCGCCCGCGTAGAACTCCTCCGCCGAACCGTGCCGGCTGCGGCTCACCCACGTCGTGATTCCCAGGGTGATCGCGACGAAGACACTGAACAGCAGCAACGCCAGCGTCTGGTGGTCACCGGTCACGCCGCACCGCCTCGTGCCTCACGCGTCAGTTCCTGGGTGTCCCAGCGCAGTTCGAGGGCCGCACGGTCCCTGCGCAGCCGCGCGTGCCGGGAGTAGGCCCAGGTGAGCAGGAACGTGCTGAGGAACTGCCCGAGCCCCGCCACAAGCGCCACGTTCACCGCGCCCCACACAGGGCGGGCCATGACCGCGGGCGCGGTCGTCGCCGCCACGACGTAGGTGACGTACCAGAGGAAGAATCCGATGACCGCGGGAACGACGAACCGTCGATACCGGCTACGGACCTCCTGGAACGCTTCGCTCCGCTGCACCTCGACGTACACGAGAGCCGCTGCGTCGGCCCCGTCCGTACGCTGCCGACGGGCTGCCGGAACCTCGGTCGCGGGCGGGCTCATGGTGCCCGACTCGCCCCAGCCGGAGGCCAGAGCGTCGTACCAAGGGTCGTCGTACCGCACATCTCCGGGTGCCTCGACGGATGCCAGGCCCGCGCCTTGCCATCGGTCGCCCGAACTCTCGAAACCCTGCTCACTGCCGCGGGCACGGCCGTTGCTTGACTGCATGCCCAAGGATGGACAGAACGGGAAGATCCCCGACTCTCCTTCCCTTTCCCCTTCACCCCATCAGGTGACGAAAAGCCCCGTTTACCCGGCCGGTGGCCGCGCCAGTCCCTTCCTGAACGCGTAACGCACCGCCTGCGCACGGTCCTTGAGCCCCGTTTTGGTGAACATGTTGTTGATGTGGGTCTTCACCGTCGCCGTGGACACGTGCAGTTCGCGGGCGATCTCCTGGTTGCTGAGACCCTCGGCGATCAGGACGAGCACCTCGGTCTCCCGCACGGTCAGTCCGTCGGGCGGTCCTGCGGGCGCCGCGGGTTCCGGCTCGGGCTCCGAGAGACGCTCCAGCAGGCGCCGTTGAACGCTCGGCGACAGTCCCGCGTCCCCGGACAGCACGCTCTGCACGGCTCGCAGGATCTCGTCGCCGCCCGCGTCCTTGGTCAGGTAACCCCGTGCGCCCGCCCTGAGCGCGGGGAACAAGGACTCGTCGTCCCCGAAGGTCGTGAGCACCACCACCTGGGTGCCGGGATGCTCGGCGCGGATGCGCCGGGTCGCCTCGGCTCCGTCACAGCGGGGCATCCGCAGGTCCATGAGCACCACGTCCGGGGCGAGTTCGGCGACGAGCCGCACCGCCTCCTCGCCGTCGGCGGCGGCGCCCACGACCTCGATCCCCGGAAGCAGCCCGAGCAGCATCACGATGCCTTCCCGGACGACGGTCTGGTCGTCGGCCACCACGACCCGGGCGGCCTCCGTCCCCGACTCACCGGTCATACCGGCACCTTCAGCGTCACCACGAACCCTTCCTCACCCGGTCCGGCCTCGAGCGAACCTCCCAACAGCTCGGCGCGCTCCCTCATCCCCAGCAGACCGTACCCGCCTCCCGTCCAGGCGAGTTCGCCCGGCGGTCCCCCCGAGTCCCTTACTCGCAGCATCACTTGATCGGGCTCGTAGTCGAGGCGCAGACGCACTCCGGCCCCGGCTGCGTGCTTGCGGACGTTGGTCAGGGCCTCCTGCGCGACCCTGCGCACGGTCTGTGACACGTCGGCCGGCAGCGGTCTGCGTTCCCCTGTCACGGTGACCTCCGCACCGGCGGTCACCCGCACCAGCTCGGTCAGGAACTCCTCCAGGGGAGTCAGCTCACCCCGCAGCACGGAGAGCGCCTGCCGAGTCTCCTCGAGACCGCCGCGGGCCATCCCGCGCGCCGCAACCACCGCTCGAGGATCCGGTCGCGGTCCGCGCCCCGCTCGATCAGCAGCCGGGCGGCCTCCAAATGCACGAGTTGCGCCGAGAGGCTGTGCGCCAGTACGTCGTGGATCTCCTGGGCGATCCGGGCCCGCTCGGCCAGCGCGGCCGACTCCGACTCCGCGGCCCGCGCGGCTCTCTCCTGAGCCAGCAACCGCTGGGCACTGCCCCGGGCCTCCGCGTCCAGACGGAGCGCGTATCCGGCGAGGGCCATGCCACCGGTCGTGGCGGCTGCGCTCAGCCACCCACCCCCACCGACCAGTGGGAACGCGGCGAAGCCCGCGCCCGCCGTCAGAAGCGCGGCGGCCAGGGGCAGCCGCTCCAGGGCCGCGATGGCGGACCCGCACCACACCACGGTGGCCGGCGTCTCGAATCCCACGGCGTGGGCGCCGGCGGCCAGCCCCAGCAGCAGAAGCAGCAGAACCACGGACGGCCACAGCCGGTGCTCAACCGTCAGACGCGGGAACGCCCAGGCCAGCACGGCTGCCGCGAGGACTCCGCAGACCCCGGCCACTGCCGTCCAGCCATGTACACGGTCGTCACGGAAAGCGCTCCAGAGCAGGACACCGGCCACCAGGAGCCGTACGGCCCAGGTGAGCAGACGCCTCGGCCGTGGGATCCCCTCGCGGCCGAGCGCCTCCCGGGAGGGCCAGCGCAGAAAGGCGTCCCGCATCACGCGCGCTCCTTCCACCGGAACCGGGACGCGCCGCCACCGTACGCGGGGGCCATGACGGGGGCCGGCTCCGGGGACCGCACCCGCCGCGTCAGGATGCCGGAGCGGACGAGCAGGGTGACGGCGAGAACGAACAGCAGAGTGTTGACGAGGCCGGAGAGGGGGACGGACTCAGGCATCTCAGCCTCCGTGAGCGGGAAGGGACCGCCGACAGCCAGTGCCGTCGACGCCTTCGACGCTACGGAAAGGCGCGAGTCCGCAGATCGGACTCCGGGTGGATCATGGGTGGACCATGGCGGGCCGTGTTCTCCACCCACGGGTGGAACCCCGCCGACCGCGAGTGACCGGAACGCCGGGCGGGGCCGACCCGCACGCCGGGCCGGCCCCGCCCGGTGGGCCGCCCGGCCCGGCGTCAGCCGTTACGCGTCGATCCGCGACCGGTCCAGCGTCGCCGCGGAGCTGGAGATGAACTCCTTGCGCGGTGCCACGTCGTTCCCCATCAGTAGATCGAACACCTGCTCGGCCGCCTCCAGGTCGGAGAGGTTGATCCGCCGCAGGGTGCGGTGCCGCGGGTCCATCGTGGTCTCGGCCAGCTGATCGGCGTCCATCTCACCGAGACCCTTGTAGCGCTGGATGGAGTCCTTGTACCGGACCCCCTTGCTCTGGAACTCCATGAGCTTGTCCCGCAGCTCGCGGTCCGAGTACGTGTACACGTACTTCTCCTGCCCCCTCTTGGGCTGGACGAGCTCGATACGGTGCAGCGGCGGCACCGCCGCGAACACCCGGCCCGCTTCCACCATGGGCCGCATGTACCGCTGGAACAACGTCAGCAGCAGGCACCGGATGTGGGAGCCGTCCACATCGGCGTCGGTCATCATGATGATCTTGCCGTAACGGGCCGCGTCGATGTCGAAGGTCCGCCCGGAGCCCGCCCCTATGACCTGGATGATCGCACCGCACTCGGCATTCTTGAGCATGTCGGTCACGGACGACTTCTGAACGTTGAGGATCTTGCCCCGGATCGGCAGAAGCGCCTGGAACTCGGAGTTCCGCGCGAGCTTCGCCGTACCGAGCGCCGAGTCGCCCTCGACGATGAACAACTCGCTGCGGTCGACGTCGTCGCTGCGGCAGTCCGCGAGCTTGGCGGGCAGGGAGGAGGACTCCAGAGCCGTCTTGCGGCGCTGGGCGTCCTTGTGCTGCCGGGCCGCGATACGCGTGCGGGCGGCGGCGACGGCCTTCTCCATGACGACCCGCGCCTGGGCCGCCGCGTCCCGCTTGGTGGACGTCAGGAACGCCTTGAGCTCCCGGGAGACCACGGTGTTCACGATGCGGCGGGCCGCCGAGGTGCCGAGAACCTCCTTGGTCTGGCCCTCGAACTGCGGCTCGGCGAGCCGGACCGTGACGACGGCGGTCAGGCCCTCCAGCGCGTCGTCCTTGACGATGTCGTCCTCGGCGACGCGCAGCAGCTTCTTGGCGCGCAGCACCTCGTTCATCGTCTTGGCGACGGCCTGCTCGAAGCCCGCCATGTGGGTGCCGCCCTTGGGAGTGGCGATGATGTTGACGAAGGACCGGAGCGTGGTGTCGTACCCGGTGCCCCAGCGCAGCGCGACGTCGACGCCCAGCTCGCGGGTGACCTCCGTCGGCGTCATCTGGCCGTGGTCGTCGAGGACGGGCACCGTCTCCTTGAAGGAGCCCTGCCCGGTGAAGCGGAGGACGTCGCAGACGGGCCTGTCGGCGGCGAGGTACTCGCAGAACTCGCTGATGCCGCCGTCGAAGCGGAAGGACTCCTCGCCCTTGCTGCCGCCGTCGCCCAGGCCGTATTCGTCGCGCACGACGATCGTCAGGCCGGGCACCAGGAAAGCGGTCTGGCGGGCGCGCTGGTGAAGGTGCTCCAGAGAGAGCTTGGCGTCCTTGAGGAAGATCTGCCGGTCGGCCCAGTAGCGCACGCGCGTGCCGCTGCGGGTCTTGGGGATCCGCTTGGTCTTGCGCAGCCCGCTCGCGGGCTCGAACTTCGCGTCGGGCCCGGCGCCGGCGAACGCCCCGGGGACGCCGCGGCGGAAGCTGATCGCATGGGTGTGTCCACCGCGGTCGACCTCGACGTCGAGCCGGGCGGACAGGGCGTTCACCACCGAGGCGCCGACACCGTGCAGACCGCCGGAGGCGGCATACGAGCCACCGCCGAACTTGCCGCCGGCGTGCAGCTTGGTCATGACGACCTCGACACCGGACAGACCGGTCTTGGGCTCGACGTCGACGGGGATGCCCCGGCCGTTGTCCCGCACCTCGACGGAGCCGTCGTCGTGGAGGATCACCTCGATGTGGTCGCCGTAGCCCCCGAGGGCCTCGTCGACGGAGTTGTCGATGATCTCCCAGAGGCAGTGCATGAGGCCACGACTGTCGGTGGACCCGATGTACATACCCGGGCGCTTGCGCACGGCCTCGAGGCCTTCGAGGACGAGCAGGTGCCGCGCGGTGTAGTTGGAACCGTCCCGGTCTGCTCCTGCCAGCAGCGCTGTGGACGGCACGGACGTATCGGCGGTCACGCGGTTCGCTCCTCGCTGAATTTCAGATGGGCCCTTACGGGGTAAGGGCGCGGCTTCGGTCGCCGCAAAGAGGGTACCGAGGCCTGGTAGAGCCGTTGTCACGCCACCCTCCCCCGAACTCACACTAGTCCAGCGTCGTATGCATGTTCGATCCCTCGATGGAGTGAAGTACATATCACGTTCCCTTCGGGCATGAACCATTTAGGCTCCGGGCACGTCCTCATGAACGAACCGGCAATCCAGCCGGGAGGACGGGACCATGACCGACAGCGCGAAACCGTACGACACGACAGACACGTAATACGGCACATTCGCCGCCAAACCGGCAGCAGACGGCCGCCTCGGAAGATTTTTTCGAGGAGAAGCCACGAGCGGGAACGTTTGGGGCTGGTTGGATGTTGACCCTGGTACGACAGCTCGTCGAGCTAGAGAAGAGGCGACGTGACTACTGTTCTGACCCCCGCGAGCCCGATGACGGCCGCTGACCGCTGCGACCGCTGCGGCGCCCAGGCGTACGTGCGCGTCGTCCTGCTCAGCGGCGGAGAACTGCTCTTCTGCGCCCACCACGGTCGCAAGTTCGAGCCGGAACTCAAGAAGATCGCCGCTGAGATACAGGACGAGACGGAGCGACTGACCGCCGTTCCCGCCTCAGAAGAAGAGCGCTGAACAGTTCGCGTTCGACGACGAGCCACGACCGGCACAGGCTGGTAGCGGGCGGCCGCCCTGCGTCCCAGGGGCGGCCGCCCGTACTCGTTCGTCGTCCCGGTTCAGCCCTTGCGCGGCATCCGGGCGGCACCCGGCAGTGCGGCCTCCCAGCGCAGTGTGCTGACGATGTCGGACACGCGCGTGTAGACGCCGGGGCTCCCGGCCCGTCCACATCCGTCCCCCCAGGACACAAGACCGATCAGCCGGCCCTGGGCGACCAGTGGCCCGCCGCTGTCCCCCTGACACGAGTCGCGACCCCCTTGGGCCTCCCCTGCGCACAGCATCGCCTGCGCCCGGTACGTGCCGTCGGCCGGCCCCGGGTAGGCGTTCGCGCAGACGCTGTCCCGCAGCACATGCACGCGGGCGGCCCGCAGACCATGGGCGTAGGAACCGCCCCCGTGGTGTCCCCCCAGCCGTAGACCATGGCCTCGGTCCCCGGCTCGTACGCCGGATCGCCGGCGCCGGCCATCGTGACGACCGAAGTCCGCGGCAGCGGCTCGGCCAGGCCGAGCACGGCGAAGTCGCCCGAGTTGCCGTAAGTGTCATAGGCGGGGTTCACCCAGATCTCGCTCACGGAGATTTCCCGGCCCGCGTCCGAGTAGAGGTCCGTGCGGCCCGCGACGACCTTCAGGTCGCGCGCCCGGTCAGGGGGGACCCCAGGGCTTCCTCACCCATGCAGTGGGCAGCGGTGAGCACCGTGGTCGGGCCGACGGCCACTCCCCCGCAGAACTGCCCGGACCGCATACCTCCGAACCGGTCACGGCTGGACAGGGCGACGGTCCAGGGGCTGTCCGACACATCGACCGGGAAGCCTCCCACGACGACACCGTCGGGGGCCCCCGGGGTCGCAGAGGCGGCGGAGGCCAGGGGTATGGCCATGGCCGCGGCCGCCAGGACCAGCGGCCGGGTCAGCACCCGGACCAGGGGACGACGCATGCACGCTCCTCACTCTGGGGTGATCAAGGAACACCCAGAGTGGTCCAGCTCCTGGCACCGCGCACCCGGACGCCAGGGCGAAGGCCCGGCTCCCCGCGGGGGACCGGGCCTTCGACGTCGTACGAAGTCGACTCAGTCGAGGTAGTCGCGCAGCACCTGGGAACGCGACGGGTGGCGCAGCTTCGACATCGTCTTGGACTCGATCTGACGGATGCGCTCACGCGTCACGCCGTACACCTTGCCGATCTCGTCGAGGGTCTTCGGCTGACCGTCGGTGAGACCGAAGCGCATGGAGACCACACCGGCCTCGCGCTCGGACAGGGTGTCGAGGACCGAGTGCAGCTGCTCCTGGAGGAGCGTGAAGCTGACCGCGTCGGCCGGAACAACGGCCTCGGAGTCCTCGATGAGGTCACCGAACTCGCTGTCGCCGTCCTCGCCCAGCGGGGTGTGCAGCGAGATGGGCTCGCGGCCGTACTTCTGGACCTCGATGACCTTTTCCGGGGTCATGTCGAGTTCCTTGGCCAGTTCCTCCGGGGTGGGCTCGCGTCCCAGGTCCTGGAGCATCTGGCGCTGCACACGCGCGAGCTTGTTGATGACCTCGACCATGTGCACCGGGATGCGGATGGTGCGGGCCTGGTCGGCCATGGCGCGGGTGATCGCCTGACGGATCCACCAGGTGGCGTACGTGGAGAACTTGTAGCCCTTGGTGTAGTCGAACTTCTCGACCGCGCGGATCAGACCGAGGTTGCCCTCCTGGATGAGGTCCAGGAAGAGCATGCCGCGGCCGGTGTAGCGCTTGGCGAGGGAGACCACCAGACGGAGGTTGGCCTCCAGGAGGTGGTTCTTGGCGCGGCGGCCGTCCTCGGCGATGATCTCCAGCTCGCGCTTGAGCTTGGGGGCGAGCTTGTCAGCGTTGGCCAGCTTGTCCTCGGCGAACAGACCGGCCTCGATGCGCTTGGCGAGCTCGACCTCCTGCTCGGCGTTGAGCAGCGGGACCTTGCCGATCTGCTTGAGGTAGTCCTTGACCGGGTCGGCGGTGGCGCCGGCGGCGGCGACCTGCTGGGCCGGCGCGTCGTCCTCGTCCTCGTCGGAGAGGACGAATCCGGCGCTCTCGGTGCCCTCGGGCTCGTCGCCCGTCTTGGGGGTGTCCTCGAGGACCTCGTCCTCGACCAGCTCGGCGTCGTCCTTCTTGCCGGCGGTCTTCTTCGCCGCCGTCTTCTTGGCGGGGGCGGCCTTCTTCGCGGCCGTCTTCTTGGCGGTGGTCTTCTTGGCAGCCGCCTTCTTGGCGGTGGCGGCTTCGTCTGTGGGGTCGTCCACAGCGGGGGCGGCCGGAGCGGCGGGGGAAGTGGCGGTGGCCTTCCTGGTGGTCACCGTCTTCGCCGCGACCGTCTTGGTGGCGGTGCGCTTGGCCGGGCTCTTCGCTGCGACGCTCTTTCGGGTGCGCTTGGGCTCCGCGGCACTGACCATCAGCGTCACACCCTCTTCCTCGAGGATCTGGTTGAGGCTGCGCAGTACGTTCTTCCACTGAGTGGCCGGAATCTGGTCAGCTTCGAAGGCCCGACGCACATCGTCGCCGGCGATCTGCCCCTCAGCCTTTCCCCGCTCAATGAGCGCCATGACAGAGACGGACTCGGCGATCTCCGGCGGGAGCGTACGGGATGTGCTGGCCGACACGAACAACCTCTCGGAACGTTGGAAAACGGCTTCCGGCCCCGTCCACGACGGACAGGAGCCGACCACCGGCCTTGGGGGTGGGCCGACGGGGCGGGTGGGGGCCGGGAAGTTGCACAGCGCCTTCTCTGGCGTCCGTATTCCCTCCGCGGCTGCCACCTCTTAGGTCATCGCGTTGCTTCCCTGAGCGTTACGCCCAATCTTCGTGGCCCGAGTCACACCCCGTAAGCGCTCAAAGGCGGTCAGACACGGGCAGATAAGGTCACTCGCAGTGTCTACCCACACCGTTGCGAGTCAATCGGCCCCGACGCACGGTCGGACCCCGCAGACCCGGATCCGGGTCTGCGGGGTCCGACGGGAGGGCGGGAAGGCGGGAAGGCGGGGCACGACGCGGGAGGAGGAAGAGGAGGCGGGCATCCCCGGCCGCGCCGACCGCGGTGTGCGGTCAGTGCTCGCGGGGCGCCGGAACGACCCGCTCCACCTCGGGGTGGACGGTGAGCAGCTGACGCATGGCCGCTTCGGCACCGGCTCCGTCACCCGCGGCGAGGGCGTCGGCGATCCTGCCGTGGTGGCCCAGCGACGCCTCGGTCGGCCGGTCACAGCCCGTGACCGGACCGCCGGAGACCTGGAGCGCGGAGGACACGATGCCGGAGAGGTGCTCCAGCATGCGGTTCCCCGCCACCTGGATGAGCAGCGAGTGGAACTCGGCGTCGGCCCGGGAATAGGTGAGCGCGTCCCCCTGCCCCATGGCGTGCCCCATGATCTCGACCATGTCCGACAGGCGCTGCTGGACGTCCTCGCGCCCGTGCCCGGCAGCGAGGCGGGCGGCGAGCGGCTCGATCGTCCAGCGCAGCTCGCTCAGCTCGCGCCGCTGGTTGTCGCGCTGCGGGCCGAAGGCGCGCCACTCGATGATGTCCGGGTCGAGAAGGTTCCAGTCGCTCACGGGACGCACGCGCGTACCGACGTTCGGGCGGGCGCTGACGAGCCCCTTGGCCTCCAGGACCCGGAGCGACTCGCGGACGACGGTGCGGGAGACCTCGAAGCGCTGGCCGATCTCCTCCGGCACGAGCGGACGGTCCGCACCCAGGTCGCCGGAGACGATCATCTGGCCGAGCTGCTGGACGAGTTGGCCGTGCAGCCCGCGTCCGCGGCTGCCCGCGCCACGCCGGCCCACACGGCCCAGCTCGGGATCCGCGCCCTCCCAGACGGGGGCGCCGACGCGATCGGCGACGGAGCCCTCCCCGAAGGGGTAGCGGTCGAGTTCGCCCGGGCCGGCCAGACCGGAGTCGGCGGAGCGGGCGGTGGTCATCATGGTGTGCGCAAGGGTACTCACGAATCTTTTGTCGGCGCCGTCTCCAACTGCCTTGAGGTCTTTGGTGAAAAGCACACGAAAGGGTGATCGCTCACCCCGTCGCAATTGACGCCTTATCGGAAAGAAATGGGCGTTCTGTGGGGAGTTGCGCACAATCCACTCCCAGCCAGGAACGGACGGTCGTCATCGGGCACGACTGCGCATGTTTGTGAGCAGATACGCGCAGAGCAGACCGCTCAGCGACAACGCCAAAGCTCCACCCACGGGTTGAGTGATCACACGCAACACGGCCGCCACATAGCGGTCTCCGCCGAAGGGCCACTGCGACAGCAGCACCTCACGCAGCCGCACCGAGAATCCGGCGGCGGTCCGCACAGATGCGCTCTCCACGGCCTTCTGTACGAGCGGTACGACGGCCACCGGTACGGCGACCACCGCCGCGAGTCCGGCCGTGGTGGACCGGAAGACGCCCGCGGCCAGGACGCCGGCCCAGGCGCAGCCGACCGTGAGCGCGAGCCAACCCGCGCCCAGTTGCAACCAGTCGGCGGGAACCTGCGTGAACTCCCGTCCGTAGAACAGATAGAGCGCTTCGGCGTCACAGCCCGCGGTGAGGAAGGCGAGCATCAGCGCGGTGAGGGCGGAGACCAGGAGCTTGGCGACGAGCAGGCCCAGTCTGCGCGGCACGCTCCCGCGATCCGCCGCCAGGGCGGGGTGGCGGAACTCGTCCCCGAAGGCGAGCGCGCCGAGCAGGCCCGCGCCGAGCGCCGCCGGGGGCAGCGGCATCTGCACGGGCCAGGCGGCCAGCAGGCGTGCCTGCGAGGTGTGACCGATACGGGCCAGGACGAGCGAGGTGAGGGCGGAGACGAGCAGGACGACGGCGCCGGTGACGAAGCCGGTGCTGACACCGGCGGCGCGGCGCAGTTCGTAGCGGAGGGGACGCAGCGGGCTGGGGGCGGAACGGACGGCGATGGGGGCGGCAGGGCCGGCAGGGCGCCCTCGAGAGCGCGGGAGGGACCCGAGGGGCCCCTGAGCGGGGTGCGGGCGGATCGAGCGGCGGCGGCCGTGGAGTCGTCGGTGACGTCTTCCGGCGGGGCCGGCCGCACGGGGGGCGCCGTCGCGGCTGCGACGGCCGGCCTCGGTGTGGCCGGTCCCGGGGCGGTTCCGGTGGAGAGGGGGGTGGAGGTGGAGGGCGGGTCCGGGGTCGAGGGGGCCGGTTGCGGAGAGGGGGTGTCGGCGGCTGCGGTGGGCTGCTCCTCGTGGGGTGCGTCGCCGGACGGCCGACCGTCGCGGACTTGGGCCGGGCCGGGTTCACCGCCCTGACCGCCGATCTCTTGCCCGGCGCGTGTCGAGTCCACGTCGCCGCCGTCGGCTCCGGGGCCCATGTCGCCGACCTCGTCCGCGAGTTGGTGGACGAGGATGCGGTGCCGGAACGCGACCTCCCCGACATCGGCACAGGTGCTGCCGTACACGGAGAGGCGGTTGCCGTCCTCCTGCACGACCTCGACGGAGCGGCGAGCGGTACGGGCTTCCTTGGTGAGCGTGGCCGCCAGGCGCGTGGCGTGCGGGCTGCGGACGGCGACGCGGGGCCGCAGCCGGGTGCGGGCGAAGCATGGGGCCTCCTGGTCTGCGACGAGCCTGCCCCGGTCCAGGGTGACGACCCGGTCGGCCGTGCGGGCGGCCTCCTTGGGGTCGGCCGTGGTCGAGAGCACGGTGCCGCCCTGGGCCGCGTGCGCGCGCAGCAGACCGTGCAGCCACCGGCTTTCACGCTCGGAGAGCCCGTCGGCCGGGTGGTCGAGCACGAGGGTGTGCGGATCGGCGAGGAGGGCGCAGGCGAGGCCGAGCCGGCGGTCCATGCCGCGGGAGAGGGTGCCCAGGCGCTCGTCGCGCAGGCTGACCAGGCCGACCGCCTCGAGGACTTCGTCGGCCCGTCGGACCGCGACACCGGCGGCCGCACACAACATGCGCAGATGGCCGCGGACGGTGCGGGCCGGATGCCCCGGCACATCACCCAGGAGGACACCGACCTCCCGGGACGGATGGGCGATGCGGTGCAGGGGGCGGCCTCTGAAGTAGGTCAGACCACGGCCCTGTTGAAGTTCGAGCATGAGTCTCAGTGCCGTGGTCTTACCCGCGCCCGGCGCTCCGAGCAGCACGGTGACGTGTCCCGCGCGCGCCTCGAAGGAGACGTCGTCGAGCGCGAGCGGGAGGCCCTTGCGGGGATTGCTGGTCAGTCCGAAGGCCTGGATCACCCGCAGCAAGATAGCGCGCTATGTCCCGTTTTGCGGGGCAGCACGGCTGGCCGCGGAATCCCGATCGTCGTGGTGCGCCAACCACCCCGACCGGCACGGCGATCGGCACGGACACCCGATCCGCGGGAGGCGCGAAGTGAGTACCGGGCGGCGGGCGGCGCCCCGGGAGCGGTCACGGCCCGGTCAGCACGTCCTGGTACGTGCGCCGGGATCACACCTCGGGACGCAGCATCGGTGGGTTGAGCAGGGTCGCGCCACCGGCGCGGAAGAGCTGCGCGGGGCGGCCGCCCTGGCGGGTGGTGGTGCCACCGGTGGGAACCAGGAAGCCCGGCGTGCCCGTCACCTTGCGGTGGAAGTTCCGCGGGTCCAGCGCCACGCCCCACACCGCCTCGTACACCCGCCGCAGCTCGCCGACGGTGAACTCGGTGGGGCAGAACGCGGTCGCCAGCGAGGAGTACTCGATCTTGGAGCGGGCCCGCTCGACCCCATCGGCAAGGATCCGCGTGTGGTCGAAGGCGAGGGGAGCCATCGGTTCGCCGTCACGGCCGTAACCGCCCTGCTGCAGCAGTTCCTCGACCGGGGCCCAGCGCGCGTTGCTCGCGTCGCCGCCGGCGCGCGGTGCCGGCAGGTCGGGGGCGAGGGCGAGGTGGGCGACGCTGACCACGCGCATCCGGGGGTCGCGCTCGGGATCGCCGTAGGTGGCGAGCTGTTCCAGGTGAGCGCCGTTGTCCTGGTCGGGAGCGGCGGGACCGTGGGCGCGCAGTCCGGTCTCCTCGGCCAGTTCGCGTGCCGCGGCCCGGGAGAGGTCCTCGTCTTCCCGCACGAAGCCGCCCGGAAGGGCCCACCGTCCCTGGAACGGCGGCTCACCCCTGCGCACCGCCAGCGCGCACAGGGCATGGCGGCGCACGGTCAGCACGACCAGGTCCACGGTGACGGCGAAGGGCGGAAACGCTGACGGGTCGTAGGGCATGCGGCGATCATAGTCGTCTTCCTGACGATAAACACGCCCTTCGCCCGCCACATCGACGGCTGATCCACCGCGGTCCCGCGCTGCCGCCCCCACACCCGAGGCTGTCGGTCCGTCCCCCGTCCCGCCAGGTCACGTGCCCAATTGCAGCCCGTCGGCCGCCTCCTCGACCATGGCCAGTCCGAGCCGGCCGACCCGTACGGAGAAGGGGGCGCCAGAGACCCGCAGACCCGTCAGACCGACCTCGCCCAGGGTGCGCCGCGCAGCGGACGCAGGGTCACGGTCCCGGCCGGGACGTCGGGCCGGATGCCCACCACCGTGGTGAGGAGGAGGACCCCGGCGGCGGCCGCGGTGGCGGCGGGGCGGCAGGCCGCCGGGTGAGGCAACGGAGCACTCCCCTCGGTTCGCTGCTCCCCGCCGTACATCTCGGGGAGCCTGTGGCCGAAGGCCTCGGCCGCGGCCAGCACGCCCCGCAGCAGGGACCCCGCCTCCTTCTCGTGTCCCGCCGCCGCCAGCCCCGAGACGGCGGTCGCCGTCTCGGAGACCCGTACGGCACCCCCGCGATGACCGAAGGGGTTGTGGCCCGTCTCTCTCACGCCGAGTCCGCGCAGCCCCCAGCCGGAGTCCATGCCCGGGCTGCCGAGGAGCCGGGCGAGCTGTTCGGTGCGCACCTTGTCGAGGAGCCCCGGGGCGCGCTCCCCGCCGCCCAGCAGGCCGGTGTCCAGGAGGTGGACGGTGGTCACTCCCAGAGGGAGTACCGGGCGGCCGTCCGGGGTTCGGGCGGCGGCGGGGCGACCGCCTGCCGGATCGTCGATCCAGAAGTCCTCACGGAACGCGGTCCGCAGGGTCCGCGCCCATTCCCGCAGTCCGTTGCCGCCCGGTCTGCCCAGGGCGTCGAGCAGGTCGGCGCCGAGCAGTGCCGCGCGGTGGGCCCGGGCCTGCGTCTCGCATCGGACGGGCCCGCCGGGCTGGGGATCACGCAGGTACGGGCCCTCCCCCACCGCGGCCCGCAGCCAGGCCAGACAGCGCTCGGCCGTCGGCAGCAGTTCCTCTGTATCCCGATCGGGGAGCCCCCACCGGCGGGCCTCCGCCAGGAGCACGGGGAAGAGCAGCGTCGCCTCCGTCCCGGTGCAGGCCGGGGGCAGGTGTGCGCCCGCGTCACGCCGTGGTCCCGGGATCATGCCCGTCCGTGGTCCTTCGCCCCTGACCTGGGTACGGGCGAGGGCGCGCAGTGTGCCGGCGGCGAGCCGCGTGCCGAGGGGCAGTGCCATACGGGCCGCGGCCAGGGCCTCGGCGGGGGCCGGTCCGCAACGCCACGGTGCTCCGGCGGCGAGCTGGACGTCCATGGGGTGTACGGGGTCCCGCACGAGGAGGGCCCGCAGGTCCTCGATGCTCGTGTCCAGGAACGGACGGACCCGGGGGTCGTCGCCGGTCGCCCGCGCGGCGGCCAGGGGGCTCGTCGCAGTCCGGCCCACGGCCCGTACCGGTCCCGCGCCTTCCAGTCGGACTCTCAGCTCGACGGTCACGCTGCCGCCGGGAGGCACGTCGAACTCCCAGCGCAGGAGCCCCGCGGAGGCGAGCGCGTCGGTGGGTGGCGGGTCGGCCGTGACGCAGGCGTTCCCGGTGGGGCCGGTCCAGCGCAGGCCGGAGTCGTGCACGCCGGCGGGCAGCTCGGGCCCGACGGTGCCGGCCGCGACGGCGCCCAGGTCGGCCAGGTCCGTGCCGAGGGCCACCTCCACCGGCAGACGCAGGGGGCGTGTGGCGGCGCTGCGCAACGTGATCCGCTCGACGCCGTCCGCGGAGCGGATCCGTTCGACGACGACGTCCGGGTCCGGTCCCCCGTGGGGCGTGGCCCGCAGGGTTCCGACGAAACGAGCCCGGTCGGCCGATGTCATCCGTGCCTGGACGACGAGCGGTTCGTGTCCGGCGACCCGCACCTGGCAGCGGGACAGGACGCGTCGGCCCGCCCGGTAGAACCCCTCCAGTCCGCGGCCGGTCAGCTGCCCCTCGTCGGTGGAGATGGCGAGACCGGGCAGGGAGACGCAGATCATCGCCTTGTGGACGGGTGGCAGATCGGACGGCGGGAGCGCCGGGCGGCGCTCGTCGGTGGCTGAGGGCGGAGTCGGCTGATGCATGAGGTGACTTCCTCTGCTCTCTGGACGCCTCGGGCGTGGTCGGCGGCCGTCCCCGGCAGGGCGCGGCGGCGCCACCCGGGCGGGCTGTGCCGCCACACAGGGAACGGAACCGGGCTCCACCAGGTCACGCCGGTGCGGGCGGCGGCCCACCGAATGGCGCTGGTGCGGCGAGCGGCCGGCCGCTCCCGCGGATGCCCGGCTGTGAGCGGTCTCCCGGCCGGTCCGGTACGACGAACGACCGGGCGCCTCCTGTCTCCGTGCTCCGCGTGGATGCCGGCTCACCTCTGCCCGTTGCTCTCGTCGCCGTCGCCGGCGCCGTCGACGCAGCCGCTCCGCCGCAGTGCGGCGGCCTCGCCGGAGGTGCGGGTGCGCGAGCGCGTCTCGGTCGGGCCGGGAGCGGCGGGGCGCGTCGAGCCGGCCGCACGGGCGCCGGGGGCCTTCGCTCCCCGTTCCCCCGCCGTCCCCGCTGTCGTCCGCGCGGGGGAGCCGGCGAGACCGGCGGAACGCGCACGGCGTCGGCGGCGGCCGGCGCTCGGGAGGAGGACCGCCCCGGTCCCGGAGCGGAACCGGTCGTGCCGTCGGCGTCCGATGCCGCGCCGGACCGGACTTCGCCCCCGCCGGCCGTCCGGTCGGCACCGCTTTCGTGACTCTCGGCGCCGGTCCGGACGGCCCGCGCGCCCGCCCGGGCCCGCGTCCCCGCATGGGCTCGAGCAGCGGCCCGGCCGCGGTCACCGGTCCCGGACACGGCCCCGGCTCGGGCCCCGGGCCCAGCCCCGGCACCGGTCCCGGCTCCGGTCTCGGCCGGACGCTCGGTTCCTCCTACGACCCGCTGCGCGCGCGCCTCACGCTCGGTGCGCAGGCAGCGGCGGACCGATTCGGGGTCCAGACCCTCGTTGCAGGCATGGTGCAGGAGGCGGGCGAAGAGGTAGCCGGGGTCCGCGCCCAGGGCCATGGCGAGGGCCTCACGGGCCTCCAGTTCGTCGCCGCTGGACCAGGCGACCCAACCGGCGAGAGTGAGCGGGGCCGCCGCGTGCTCGCCGTAGGGACCGACACAGCGACGGGCCAGCGCTCGCCAGAGCCGCAGGGCGGGGGCCGCTTCGTCGCCCTCCATCCACTCGGCGGCGCGGTCACGGGTCACCCGGTCCTGGAGGCCCAGAATGAGGGCAGCGGCTTCGTCGGAAGCGACGAGCTCGTCGTCGCGGCGGTCCGCGGGGAGGGCGCCCGTCACCGAGGGCGCTTCGGCGAGCCTGCGCATCACGCGTGCGGCCAGTGCGATGGTCTCCTCCGCGACGGCCGCGCGGCTCGTGTCGCGGATCATCCGGGGAAGCAGGTCCATGCCCGCCGTGTCGAGGGCCAACTCCTGCTCCACGGCGACACCCGTTTCCAGCGGAAGCAGCCGGGCCCTCAGCTCCCTCAGCGTGCCGCGGACCTGGATGCCGGCATAGGTGGCCGCCGCGGCCAGCACGGATGTGCCCGGCAGGCCCATCGGCACCCCTCGACCGGGCAGCAGCCCTCGCCGGAGCAGCAGTACGACCAGAAGCGGCCGTCCGAGATGCACAGCGCCTCGATCACCGGGATGTCGAGCCGACCGCATTCGACACGGAGCGCGTGCGCGAGCGGCTGGAGTCGCTCCCTGACCCGATCGCCCGTCTCGTCCGCCGCCGGTTCCTGGCAGAGGTAGGCGACGATCTGTGCGGGGCGGGTTCCCCTGCGTTCGCTGCCGGCCACGAGCCCCTGGGCCAGTTGCCGGGCCACCGCGGGCCAGTCCTCCGGGTGGGCCGGGATGCCGAGGCGGGCCCGGCCGCCGAACCTGCCCCGGCCGCCCTGGTCGTGGAGGGCGACGAGAACGATGCTGTCCTCGGGCCGGTATCCGAGCAGGTAGGGCAGGGCGTCGGCCAGCTCGGCCGGGGTGCGCAGGGTGACCTGGTGGGAGAGGGGCCCTCCGCCCTGGGCGGGGCGCCCGTCGTACGGGACGTGACCTTCGTGGGCGGCTTCGCGGTCGTACTGGGTCTCACCCTCGTACTCCGCCTCATGGGCATGTGAGGCCTTACGGGCGTGTGAGGCCTCGTGGTCGTACGAGGCCTCACGGCCGCAGGCCGTCCCGTGGTCGTACGCGGTCCGGTCCTCGTGCGCTCGAGGACCGGTACGTTCCCCGCGTCCGGTGATGTCACTGTTTCCGGAGGATCCAGTCGTTTCGCTGTGGTTCGTCATGGGTCGACGATCTCGCGGACCGTGGAGTTCCGGTTGGGTCTGTGGATAAGTCTGGCCAGGGACACGTCATCGACGCGAGGTCCGGCTGCCCGCCGGGCTCCCCTCCGCGCGGGCGGGGGCCGTTCGGAGGGGATGTTCGCGGGAACGGTCGCTGAGGACGCTCAGCCCGCCGCGGCGAGGACCAGCGGAAGGACCGCCTCGCCGCCTGCCCGGTGAAGGAGGCGGGCGGCGACCGCCAGGGTCCAGCCTGAGTCGGTGAAGTCGTCCACGAGCAGCACGGGGCCCGGAGCGGCCGCCAGGGCGGCGGCCAGCTCCTCGGAGACCGTGAAGGCCTCCGAGAGCGCCCTGAGGCGCTGGGCGGAGTTGCTGCGACGCACCGCGTGGGCACCGCCCTGGCCGGTGTACGTCAGGGTGCCCAGGAAGGGGAGGCGGCCCACGGCCGCAATGCCCTGGGCGAGGGAGCCGACCAGCTGCGGGCGGGACAGGGACGGGACCGCGACGACGCCCACCGGGCGGGCCGAGGCGTCGGGGGCGTCGGCGGCCCAGCCGCCCGGGGAGCGCGCCCAGTCGGCCAGGACGGCCACCGCGGCCTTGAGGACCTCGTCGGGGACGGGTCCGTCGGGTGCGTTCTCGGCCAACAGGGGGCGCAGCCGGTTGCCCCAGCCGATGTCCGAGAGGCGGCCCAGGGCACGCCCGGTGGAGCACTGCTCGCGAACGGGGATGCGCCCCTTGAGGTCGACACCGAGGGCGGCCATGCCCGTCGGCCACATGCGGCGCGGCTCGACCTCCACCCCCGGGCGGTCCAGTTCCTTCGCCGCCCCGGTGAGGACCTCGGCCGAGACCGAGGAAGCGATCCAGGCGCCGGCGCAGTTGTCACAACGGCCGCACGGGGCCGCGCCCTCGTCGTCCAACTGCCGGCGCAGGAACTCCATCCGGCACGCGGTCGTGTTCACGTAGTCGCGCATGGCCTGCTGCTCGACGGCCCGCTGCCGGGCCACCCAGGAGTAGCGCTCGGTGTCGTACGTCCAGGGCCGCCCCGTGCTCTCCCAGCCGCCCTTGACCCGCTTGACGGCCCCGTCCACGTCGAGGACCTTCAGCATCGTCTCCAGCCGGGTGCGCCGCAGGTCCACCATCGCCTCCAGGGCGGGCACGGACAGCGGCCGCCCCGCGTCGGCGAGAGCCGAGAGGGTCTGGCGCACCTGCGCCTCGGGCGGGAAGGCGGTGTCGGCGAAGTAGCGCCAGATGGCCTCGTCCTCCTTGCCCGGCAGCAGCAGCACCTCGGCGTGCTCCACGCCTCGGCCCGCGCGGCCCACCTGCTGGTAGTAGGCGATCGGCGAGGAAGGCGAGCCGAGATGGACGACGAATCCCAGATCCGGCTTGTCGAATCCCATGCCCAGCGCGGAGGTGGCCACGAGCGCCTTGACCCTGTTCTCCTGGAGGTCGGTCTCGGCCTGGAGCCGGTCGGCGTTCTCCGTGCGGCCCGTGTACGAGTCCACCGTGTAGCCGCGCTGCCGCAGGAAGGCGGTGGCCTCCTCGGCCGCGGCGACCGTCAGCGCGTAGACGATCCCGGAGCCCGGCAGTTCGTCCAGGTGCTCGGCGAGCCAGGCCAGGCGGTGCGCGGCGTCCGGCAGCCGGACGACTCCGAGGCGGAGGCTTTCCCTCTCCAGCGGGCCGCGCAGCACCAGGGCCTCGCCGGCGCCGGTGCCGAGTTGCTCGGCCACGTCGGCCGTGACGCGCGCGTTGGCGGTCGCGGTGGTGGCGAGGACCGGCACGCCGGGAGCGAGGTCGCCGAGCATGGCCCGCAGCCGGCGGTAGTCGGGGCGGAAGTCGTGGCCCCAGTCGGAGATGCAGTGCGCCTCGTCGACCACCAGCAGACCGGTCGTGGCCGCCAGCTTGGGGAGCACCTGGTCCCGGAAGTCGACGGAGTTGAGGCGCTCCGGACTGACGAGGAGGACGTCGGTATCGCCGCGCTCGACCTCCTGGTAGATCGCGGCCCACTCCTCCGGATTGGCCGAGTTGATGGTGCGCGCCTGGATGCCCGCCCGCTCCGCGGCCTCGACCTGGTTGCGCATCAGCGCCAGCAGCGGCGAGACGATCACCGTCGGCCCGGAACCGCGCCGGCGCAGCAGCGCGGTGGCGACGAAGTACACCGCCGACTTGCCCCAGCCGGTGCGCTGCACCACCAAAGCCCGTCGGCGCTCCTCGACGAGGGCCGCCACCGCCTGCCACTGGTCCTCCCTAAGCCGCGCCCCCGGCACACCGACCAGCTCGGCGAGGATGGCGTCTGCTTCGGTGCGGAGCTCCAGGTTGTCCATGCCCCCATGCAACCCGATGGCACTGACAATCGGCCACCTCACCCTGCGTGAGCGAACGTGGCACGTCCGTGCGTGCGGACTCGCGGAACGAGGGGCGGCACGGCGCGCGCCCGTCGGCACGGCCTGCGCGTCGGCCGGGGAGGCCCCACACACGTCGGCCGGAAAACATCGTCCCCCGGACAGGTGAACCGGCGGTGTACGACCGACACACGCGTCACCCTGCTTTCATGGGGTAAGGATATAAGACACTCTCCGCCACATAAGGGTCGGTGGCCCCAATTGCTCGTTGCCGCATCCAAGTTCGACAGGAAGAATTGAGTTCCGCTCCCCGCACGGCTCGCCCGTGGTCCGGCAGGGCTCTGCTGCGGTGTGCGTGCCCCCGAATCCGACCCGCCCGCAGGTGTGGGCCGTAGCCGAAGGGAGGCTCGTGACCCTCGGATTCGCTCCGTCGTCGGCATCGCTGTCGACGTCCACGTCCGCCGCTTCCGCCAACCGCTTGCTCGAACCCGCGGAGTGGGCTTCGGCCGGCATTCCGCTGCTGCGCAACCCGCGGGAGGTCGTCAGCGGCCTGCACGCGCGTCATCTGCCGAAGCCGGCCACCGCGATCGTGGCGGTGCTCGATCCGGACGAACGGCTGCTGGCCAGTGCCTCGTTCACGCGGCGCCAGGCGCAGGCCGACGGCTGGATGTTCCGCAACGCACTGCTCGCCCAGCTGCGCCGGGTCATTCCGCACGACCTGCGGCGCCGCACGCCGGTGCGCACCGCCGTGCTGCTCTACTGCCGCGAGGGCGACGCGCGCTGGACGGAGGAGGACGGTGCCTGGATGTGGGGTCTGCGTGACGCCTGCACCTTGCACGGGCTGCGCTGCGGGGCGTACATCACGCTGACCCGGGACGGCTGGCAGGTACTCGGCGAGGGCCGCGGAGGCCGTCGTCCCCACGCGGGTTCGCCGCCCGAGCCCTTCGCGCTGTCCGAGGCGCCGCCGTTGCCGCGGACCGGCGGCGCAGCCTCGGAGGTGCTGCGCCGCGCGGCCGCGCGCTGAAAGCCGCCGACTCCCCTGCCGGGCCGGCAGAGCAGAAACGATCCGCCTCCATCGGACGGCGGTCACGAGGAACCGACCGCGCGATGCCGCGTCGTGCCGCACGGCACCGGACGCCGGCGTCACGTGTCGGCACGGCACATCGTGTGTCGGCGCCGCACGTCACGCGTCGGCACGTCACGGTGTCGCGCGCGACGCGTCATGCCGTCCGCGAACGACGCCGCGTCCCCACTCGTCCGCGCCGCGCGAGGCAGGACCCCGCGAGCCGGCGGCCGCGCGCACGCCGAGGGGCGCACCCGGACTTCCGGGTCCGCGCGTCCGAAGACCGTCGTGGAGGTGCCGCGGAGCGGCTCCCCCCACCCCCGGGTGTTCCCCGGACGACCGGGAGTGGGTTCAGATGCCCGCGCCGAGGACCGAGTTGATCTGCTGCGGGTCACCGCAGACGATCAGCAGGGCACCGGCCCGGGCGTGGGCCGCCGGAAGGGCGGTGGTGGCGACGGCACCGGTACCTCCGTTGACCGCGACGACGACCACGGGTCGCACCGCCGCCCGGTCCAACGCGGAGGCATCGGCGTAGAAGACGTCGTCCCCCGAGTCGTGCTGCGCCCAGTAGGACGCTTCGCCGAAGGACAGTTCGTGCGCGGCCCACGGGTGCTGTTCGCCGGTGGTGACCACCAGCACCTCACCCGGGGAGCGGCCCGACTCGAGCAGCAGGTCGACAGCCTCCTCGGCGGCGTCCAGCGCGCCCGCGGCCGAGGCCGGGATCAGCTGGATCTGGGGGGCCGCCGAAGCGGGTGCGGAAGGGGAAGCGGCAGGGGTGACCGGGGCCGAAGGCCCGGGCACGGGGGCCACATCGCGCGGCGTGCGCTGCACGGGCGGCGTGGGCCGGACAGGACCAGGCCGACCGGGACGCGACGGAGCCGCGGGACGGGGACCGGGTACGGGTCGAGGGGTCGGCGCGGTGCGGCCACTGGCCGGAGTGGCGCGGGGACCCTGGGCACTCTCGTGAATCTGAGGCTCCTCGGGAATGAGAGGCATGGGCTGATGTCTATCAAACGGTGGTGCGGTTCGCGCCAGCGGGTGGCACATCAGTGCGAGCGGAATCGTCAGAAGTCGAAGCCGAGCTGGCCCTCGATCTCCGGCGCGCTTCCGTTCGCCCAGCTGCGGGCCTTCTTGAGGTGCCGCCACTGGGGCAGCGCATCAAGATACGCCCACGACAACCGGTGGTACGGGGTGGGGCCCCGCTCCTCCAGTGCGGCCTTGTGGACGGGCGACGGATACCCGGCGTTGTCCGCAAAACCGAAGTCTGCATGGTCGATACCCAGTTCGGCCATCATTTTGTCGCGCTGCACCTTGGCGAGCACCGAGGCCGCCGCGACGGCCACGCACGACTGATCGCCTTTGATCACCGTGCGAACCCTCCAGGGGTCGCCGAGGTAGTCGTGCTTGCCGTCGAGGATCACCGCCTCGGGGCGCACCGGCAGGGCGTCCAGGGCGCGCACCGCGGCGAGCCGCAGAGCGGCGGTCATCCCCAGGTCGTCGATCTCCTCCGGGGAGGCGTGCCCGAGGGCGTACGAGGTCACCCACTTCTCCAGTTCCACGGCAAGTTCGTTGCGACGCTTGACGGAGAGGAGCTTGGAGTCGGTGAGGCCGACGGGGGCCGGCGCAGTCCGGTGACCGCCGCGCAGACGGTGACGGGACCGGCCCACGCACCGCGGCCCACTTCGTCGACACCGGCGACGATCTTGGCTCCGGTCGTGGCGCGCAGGGAGCGCTCGACGGTGTGAGTGGGTGGTTCGTACGGCATGGCGGCCTTAGCCTACGCCGCCCTGATCCCCTTGCGACACCCCGGTCGGCATGACCTCGCGCGTGATCGCCCAAGGACCCGCCGGCGGCTCGTTCAGCCCGTGTCCGGCCGCAGCGGCGGCAGCATGAACTGGTCGGCCATCTCCTCGATCTCCCGATCGCTCCATTCGCTGCCGCACACCTTGGAGCGGTACATCATCATGGCCGGAACGGCGTTCAGCACAGGGCCGTTCATCGCGTCGGAACGTACCTCACCTCTCTCGATCCCGCGCCTGACGACCTCGCGCAGAAGCTGTACGGCCGGCTCGACGACCCCTTCGAGGATCAGGGCGTGGAAGCGCTCCGCCTGATTCGGATCGCACTCGTGAATGATCGAGCGCAGCGCGAAAATCGGCCGGGAGCACATGGCGCCCTCCAGGGCGTCGGAGGCGCCATCGCCTCGCCGACCTCGCCGGCACTCATGACCACCACCTTCTCCGAGGGCCCGGAACGGAACCGGGCCTTCGGGGTCTTCGCCGCGGTGTCCGCGGGCACCGACGCACCTCGTGGGCGCGCGTCCGCGGCCGCTCGCCCTGCGCCTCCCCCCGCCCACCCACTGCGTTCCCGCCCGACGTGGTCCCGCCCGCCGAACACCCGCAGGCAACGGCGGACACCATCACGACCACCCCTACCGCGAACCCCATGCTCACCCCGCCTCCGTCCAGCCGCTCGGCCGTCGCCTCGCTCCCGGCCCCACCGATCGCGGGGCGGCTGTCCGGAGAACGGACGACCGATCACGCAGAGTTCCCAGCGAACACGCAGAGTTCACCCGGCGTGGCGGCGGACGGGGCGGAAACCGCCCGGCGGTACGGGGCGGCGCTCAGGACGCGGAGGGGACCCAGGCCGGCAGTGCCTCCACCTGCTCCGCCCAGGGGGCGGGGGCCTCCCGGCCTTTCCGGAGGCGAGGACGCCGCCGACGATGGCGCAGGTGGTGTCCACGTCCCCGCCGACCTGGGCGGTGGTCCAGAAGGCCTTCTCGTAGTCGCCGAGGGAGCGGGCTGCGGACCAGAGCGCGAACGGCACGGTGTCATGGGCCGTCGTACGCCGTCCGCAGCCCAGCACCGCCGCGACGGTGCCGGCGTCGTCGTAGTCGAGCATGTCCCGGGCGCGGCGCAGCCCCGCCGTCACAGCGCTTCTGGGGATGAGGCCGATGACGCCCTCCAGGAGGGCGTCGGCGCCGGGCGGACCTCCCGGCGCACCGGCCAGCGCGGCGGCCGCGGCGACGGCCATGGCGCCCACCACGGCCTCCCGGTGCTGGTGCGTGGGGTAGGCGGAGATCTCCGCCTGGTGGGTGGCCTGCTCGGGATCGCCGGCGTACCAGGCGCCCAGAGGGGCGATCCGCATGGCGGCGCCGTTGCCCCAGGAGCCCTGGCCGTTGAACAGGGCCGCTGCGAGTTCGCGCCAGTCGCCGCCTTCCCGGACCAGTCTCAGCAGCCGGTTGACGGCGGGACCGTAACCACGGTCGAAGTCGTGGTGCGCGGCGAAGGAGTGGGCCAGGGCGTCCTGGTCGATGCGCTGGTGGGCGGCCAGGACGGCGACGACGGAGCAGGCCATCTCGGTGTCGTCCGTCCACTGCCAGGGTCCCGGCGGCAGTTCGCGGTGCTTCAGCAGCGGGTAGTTCGCCGGCACGAAGAACTGCGAGCCCAGCGCGTCCCCCACCGCGAGTCCGCGCAGCGCTGCCAGGGCGCGCCCCAGGCGCCCCTCGGGGGAGGAGTCAACGGTCATCGCTCTGCCACTCTCCAGTGATCCCGTACGGCTCCGGAACTCGCCACCGATCGAACGGCCGGTCGAGGGCGTACTTGCCGTCGTCCCCGAGAACGAGCATCCGCATCTCGGCGTTCCCTGGATTCGACAGGGACTCGAATTCGGCGACCGTCCAGTGGAACCAGCGCATGCAGAACAGCCGCATGGCCAGGCCGTGCGTCACGATCAGCACGTTCGGCGGGTGGTCGGGGGCCTCGAAACTGCGGAACAGGCTCTCCAGGAAGCCGCCGACCCGGTCGTAGACGTCCGCCCCGCTCTCGCCCTGGGCGAAGCGGTAGAAGAAGTGCCCGTAGGCGTCGCGGTAGGCCTTCTGGAGGCGGACGTCGTCGCGGTCCTGCCAGTTCCCCCAGTCCTGCTCGCGCAGCCGGGGTTCCTCCCGCACGCGTATGCGGTCGGGGTCCAGGTGGAAGGCGCGGAGGGTCTCGTGGGTGCGCCGGTAGGGCGAGACGTACACGCTGACCTGCTCGTCGCCGAACACCTCCCGCAGTCTCCTGCCCGTCTCCTCCGCCTGGTGCCGGCCCCGCTCGGTCAGGGCCAGCGCGTGGTCGGGTTCACGCTCGTAGACGGTGTCATCAACATTGCCCGTTGACTCCCCGTGCCGGACAAGGACGATGCGCCGTGGTCTTGCCATGCGAAAACACTAGATCGAGTGGCGGCCGATCGAGCACTCGTGAGGCCTGCATACGGCGTAGGTCACACGGATCCCGCGCCCAGAGGGCGCGTCGGCGCGCGGTGCGGGGCCGCGGCTCTCACACCGTCCAGGTGGGCTCCAGCTCCACGATGTCGCCGGTCATGGCCGAGACGTCCGCCTCCGTCTGGGCGCGCAGGGCGAGCCGTTCCACCCGCTCGGTGCGGTACTTGCCGTGCTCGGCCTGCGAGCGCCACATCGACAGGACCAGGAACTCGTGTCCCGGCGCCTCCGCGAACAGGCCGCGGACCATGCCGGGTGACCCGGCCATGGCCGGGTTCCACACCTTCTCCTGCATCAGGGTGAAGTGCTCGGCGCGTTCCTCGTGGACCCGGCACAGGGCCACCCGTACGAGGTCGCAGTCGGTGAAGCGGGGTTCGAAGCCCGTCTTCACGTCGAAGCGGTAGTCGAACAGACGGACCTGGGCGTCCTTGAAGGTGCCCGCCTGGGCGGTCGCGAGCCGGTCGTGGGAGCGCGCCATGAAGGAGTCGTAGAAGGCGCGGCTCTCCCAGAAGGCGAAGACGTGCGCGACCGAGGGCCGTGTCCTGCTCCAGCCCCCGCCCTGTCCCCGAAATCCCGGCTCCCCCGGGAGCCCCGCCCACTTCCGCTGCCCCCGCTCGAACCCGCGACGGTCCACCACGGTGCAGCGAATCCACTTGACCAGCACCGCGCCATGGTACGGCCGACGGGCGTGACGTAGGTCGCCCTTCGGCACCCGGACTCGTGCGGGCCGCCACACGCGCGTGGCAGGATGGACAACCGGCCCTGACGAACGGCCAGTTCAGCGCGACAGCAGACCGCGACAGCAGACGGGGACGGGGAGGGGAAGACCGGTGAACGGCCTCAACAAGGGGATCCGCAAGGTCGAGATGGCGCTGAGGTGGGACCCGAGTCCGGCGGGTGAGCCGCCCACCGACCTGGACATAGTGGCCGGCACCTACCTCGCGGACGACCCGCGGGGCGAGCCCGCCTACGTGGTGCACTTCGACAGCCGCTCCCCCGACGGCACCATCACGCTCCACCGCGACAGCACGGACGGCAAGGGCTTCGGCTGGGACGAGGTCATGACGCTCGAACTCGACCGGCTGGACGCCCGGTACGGGCGCGTGCTGGTCGGCGTCGTCATCCAGCAGCGTCCCGCGGAACGGACCTTCGTCAGCGTGCGCAACCCGGCCTTCCGGATACGCGAGGGCTACACCGTGCTGGCCGAGGACGACTTCGGCACCGTGCTCGGCGCGACGGCGGCCACGGTCGCGGAGTTCGTGCGCGACCCGGCCGACGGCTGGTCCCTTCAGGACGGCGTGCAGGGCTACGAGGACGACCCGGCGGCCTTCACCAGGATCATGGGCCGGCTGCGCCGCTCCTGAACGCCGGGAGCGGTGGAACCGGAAACCGGCTCCACCGCTCCCGCCAGGTCATTCACCCCTGACGGGCCCTACCGTCCGGGGTTGCCCGGGGTCAGCTGCAACCGCTGGTCGAGCCGCAGCCCTCGCAGATGTAGCAGGAACCGGCGCGCTGCATCTTCGTGCCGCAGGAGAAGCACAGCGGGGCGTCGGCGTGGATGCCCAGCTGCATCTCCACCAGCTCGGCGCTGGTGTGGGCCTGCTGCGGGGCCGGCTTGGCGGCCTCCACCTCGGCCTTCGGCGTGGCCACGGCCTTGAGGTCCTGGGCACGCGGGGCCGACTGGGCCAGCCCCTCGACGTCGACGTCCTCGTCGGACGGCTCGTACGAACCCGTCTCCAGGTGACGCTGACGCTCCTCGGCGGAGTGGATGCCGAGCGCGGAGCGCGTCTCGAAGGGCAGGAAGTCGAGCGCCAGGCGGCGGAAGATGTAGTCGACGATCGACTGGGCCATCCGCACGTCGGGGTCGTCCGTCATACCGGCCGGCTCGAAGCGCATGTTGGTGAACTTCGCGACGTACGTCTCCAGCGGCACGCCGTACTGGAGGCCGACGGAGACCGCGATGGAGAAGGCGTCCATCATGCCGGCGAGCGTCGAACCCTGCTTGGACATCTTCAGGAAGACCTCGCCGAGACCGTCGTCCGGGTAGGAGTTGGCGGTCATGTAGCCCTCGGCGCCACCGACGGTGAACGACGTCGTGATGCCGGGACGGCCCTTGGGCAGACGCTTGCGGACCGGGCGGTACTCGACCACCTTCTCGACCGCGGTGCGGATGGCGCCCTCGGCCCTCTCGGTGATCTCGGCCTTCTCCTGCTCCTTGGTGTCCTTCGTCTTCGCGGAGAGGGGCTGGCCGACCTTGCAGTTGTCGCGGTAGATCGCGAGCGCCTTGACGCCGAGCTTCCAGGCCTCGAAGTAGATCTCCTCGACCTCCTCGACGGTCGCCGTCTCCGGCATGTTGACCGTCTTGGAGATGGCGCCGGAGATCCACGGCTGGATCGCGGCCATCATGCGGACGTGGCCCATCGGGGAGATGGCGCGCTCGCCCATGGCGCAGTCGAACACCTCGTAGTGCTCGTGCTTGAGGCCGGGGGCGTCGATCACATTGCCGTGGTCGGCGATGTGGGCGACGATCGCCTCGATCTGCTCCTCCTGGTAGCCCAGGCGGCGCAGGGCCTGCGGCACGGTGCCGTTGACGATCTGCATCGAGCCGCCGCCGACCAGCTTCTTGAACTTGACCAGGGCGAGGTCGGGCTCGACACCGGTGGTGTCGCAGGACATCGCCAGACCGATGGTGCCGGTCGGGGCGAGCACGGACGCCTGGGAGTTGCGGAAGCCGTTCTTCTCGCCGAGGTTCAGCACGTCCTGCCAGGCCTCGGTGGCGGCGGCCCAGACGGGGCTGTCCAGGTCGTCGATGCCGACAACCTTCTGGTTGGCGTCGGAGTGCTGCTTCATGACGCGGTTGTGGGCGTCGGCGTTGCGGGCGTAGCCGTCGTAGGGGCCGACGACCGCGGCCAGCTCGGAGGAGCGGCGGTAGGCCGTGCCCGTCATCAGGGAGGTGATGGCGCCGGCCAGCGAGCGGCCGCCGTCCGAGTCGTACGCGTGGCCGGTCGCCATCAGCAGGGCGCCGAGGTTGGCGTAGCCGATGCCGAGCTGGCGGAACGCGCGCGTGTTCTCGCCGATCTTCTGGGTCGGGAAGTCCGCGAAGCAGATGGAGATGTCCATCGCGGTGATGACCAGCTCGACGACCTTCTGGAAGCGGTCGGCCTCGAAGGACTGGTGGCCCTGGCCGTCGTCCTTCAGGAACTTCATCAGGTTCAGCGAGGCGAGGTTGCAGGACGTGTTGTCCAGGTGCATGTACTCGCTGCACGGGTTCGACGCGGTGATCCGGCCGGACTCGGGGCAGGTGTGCCAGGTGTTGATGGTGTCGTCGTACTGAATGCCCGGGTCGGCGCAGGCCCAGGCGGCCTCGGCGATCTTGCGGAAGAGCGACTTGGCGTCGACCTCCTCGATCACGTCGCCGGTCATCCGCGCACGCAGGCCGAACTTGCCGCCCTGCTCGACGGCCTTCATGAACTCGTCGTTGACGCGGACGGAGTTGTTGGCGTTCTGGTACTGGACGGACGTGATGTCGTCGCCGCCCAGGTCCATGTCGAAGCCCGCGTCGCGCAGGACGCGGATCTTCTCCTCCTCGCTGACCTTCGTCTGGATGAAGTCCTCGATGTCGGGGTGATCGACGTCGAGCACGACCATCTTGGCGGCGCGGCGGGTGGCGCCACCGGACTTGATGGTGCCGGCGGAGGCGTCGGCGCCGCGCATGAAGGAGACCGGGCCGGAGGCGTTGCCGCCGGAGGAGAGCAGCTCCTTGGAGGAGCGGATGCGGGAAAGGTTCAGGCCGGCGCCGGAGCCGCCCTTGAAGATCATGCCCTCTTCCTTGTACCAGTCGAGGATCGACTCCATGGAGTCGTCGACGGACAGGATGAAGCAGGCGGAGACCTGCTGGGGCTGCGGCGTGCCGACGTTGAACCAGACGGGGCTGTTGAAGCTGAAGATCTGGTGCAGGAGGGCGTACGCCAGCTCGTGCTCGAAGATCTCGGCGTCGGCGGGCGACGCGAAGTACTTGTGGTCCTCGCCGGCCTTCCGGTAGGTCTTCACGATGCGGTCGATCAGCTGCTTGAGGCTGACCTCGCGCTGCGGGGTGCCGACGGCGCCCCGGAAGTACTTGCTGGTGACGATGTTGACCGCGTTCACCGACCAGAAGTCGGGGAACTCGACGCCACGCTGCTCGAAGTTGACCGAGCCGTCGCGCCAGTTGGTCATGACGACGTCACGGCGCTCCCAGGCCACCTCGTCATACGGGTGCACGCCGGGGGTCGTGTGGATGCGCTCGATACGCAGGCCCTTGGTCGCCTTGGCGCCCTTGGCTCGGGAACCCCGTGCCGGACCGCTCGCCGTCTCTGTCATGCCGCCTCCCTGTACGGGCGAAAACGCCCTGAAATGCCACGCTGTTCCCGTGACACGGTGTTCTGTCTTGTGCTGCGGGCACCACTCGCCACACCCGCAGCAGGTCTCGTCCGCCACCGCCCGGCCCGGTCCGGAGCCTGTGCTCCGGTGCCGGCCCGCGGTCAGTCGGCGGAGTGGGCGGGCTCGGGGACCTGCACGATCCCTCCGCGCCCGCCGTCGTCCTCCCGGCCCCCCGCGGCGGTGTCCGCCGCGTCCTCGCGGTCACCGTCGTCCGCGTCGGGATGCCGCGCCTGCCTGAGTTCCGCGATCGCGGCCTCGAAGTCGTCGAGCGAGTCGAACGCCCGGTAGACGGAGGCGAATCGCAGATAGGCGACGAGGTCCAGCTCCTGCAACGGGCCGAGTATGGCCAGCCCCACGTCGTGGGTGGTCAGCTCGGCGCTCCCGGTGGCCCGCACGGCTTCCTCGACCCGCTGACCGAGCTGGGCGAGGGCGTCCTCCGTGACGGGCCGCCCCTGACAGGCCTTGCGCACGCCGTTGATGACCTTGGTGCGGCTGAAGGGCTCGGTGACCCCGGACCGCTTGACCACCATGAGCGAGCACGTCTCCACGGTCGTGAAACGACGGGAGCAGTCAGGGCACTGGCGGCGCCTGCGGATCGACGTGCCGTCGTCGGTCGTACGGCTGTCGACGACACGGCTGTCGGGGTGCCTGCAGAAGGGGCAGTGCATGATCCATCCCTCCTCACAGCAGTCTCCATGGCCTCGCGGGCCTCACGGGCCCCTCGAAGCAGCCCTCAGCATAGGCGATTCCAGAGGGTGCTAAGTCCCGGGGGAACACAACTTGTGGGCTGCTGAGGACATCCAACCACTAGATGTAGGGCTTGCCTCATTCACCCAGGCCGTGTCGCGTGTCGCACCGACGGCCCTCACAGGACGCGTTCCGGCGGTCACGGCGAGCACACGGAAGCGGTCGCACGCGACTTGCCGTGCACGCGCGCGTACGGACATGCCGTCGCGCACGTACGGCGGTGCAGCCGTCCGCGCGCGGCCCCGCGACCGCCCGCGCACGACCGGGTCGCCGGGCCGCGCGCGGGGATACCGTGAGCGCCGGGAGGAGGAGAGGTGGGACTCTCGCACAGGGCCGGGCCGGACCCCCGGCACGCCGGGGCGCGAATGACAGACTGGGGCGACCCCACAAGGCGATCGACCCCGGCGGCGAAGAGTACAACAAACGGCTCTTGCGTCCGGCGGGCAGCGCGTCAGCTATACACCTCGACACGCGATCAAGTCAGGCTATCCACGCTTTTTCACTCGAACGTGTGTTTGGCGCAACCTTTCGAAAGCAACTACCGTTGTCCAGCAGGGAGACAACCGAGAGGGGCCGACGTGACCACCACCGCAGACAGTGCCACCATCACTGCCCAGGACCGCTCCCAGGGCCGACTCGAGCCGGTGCACGCGATGAACGAACCCATGAACCCGGAGGGGCACAAGCGCTCCCTGCCGGGCCGACCTCCAGGTATCCGGGCGGACAGCTCGGGACTCACCGACCGTCAGCGGCGGGTGATCGAGGTCATCCGGGACTCCGTGCAGCGGCGCGGATACCCGCCGTCGATGCGGGAGATCGGCCAGGCCGTCGGCCTGTCCAGCACCTCGTCGGTCGCACACCAGCTGATGGCGCTGGAGCGCAAGGGCTTCCTGCGCCGTGACCCGCACCGCCCGCGCGCGTACGAGGTGCGCGGGTCCGACCAGGCCTCGGCGGTGCAGCCCACGGACACCGCGGGCAAGCCCGCCGCGTCGTACGTCCCGCTGGTCGGCCGGATCGCCGCAGGCGGCCCGATCCTGGCCGAGGAGTCGGTGGAGGACGTCTTCCCGCTCCCGCGGCAGCTCGTCGGCGACGGTGAGCTGTTCGTGCTCAAGGTCGTCGGCGACTCGATGATCGAGGCCGCGATCTGCGACGGCGACTGGGTCACCGTCCGCCGCCAGCCGGTCGCGGAGAACGGCGACATCGTCGCCGCCATGCTGGAGGGTGAGGCGACCGTGAAGCGCTTCAAGCGCGAGGACGGCCATGTCTGGCTGCTCCCGCACAACGCGGCGTACGAGCCGATCCCCGGTGACGACGCGACCATCCTCGGCAAGGTGGTGGCCGTTCTGCGCCGCGTCTGAGCGCGGCGGCGGACGGGCCTCCTCGACCGCCCCCCTGACTGGGCCCCGGGATCCCTGCGCCGGTTCCGGGGCCCTGCGCTGTCCGGGCGCCGGGCGGTCCTGTGCGGTGAGGCGGTCCTGTTGCCGACGGACCTGACGGATCCGACGGATCCGACGGCGCGGAAAGGGGACCGGTCCTCGAGGAGGCGGCCCCCTTTCCCTGTGGCCCCGGCCCTACGTGTCGGCCTTCTTCGCAGCCGCGTCGATCGCCGCCAGCGACCTGCGGACCTGCTGGGGGTCCGTCGTGAACCAGAAATCGGGCATCGAGGCCTTCAGATAGCTGCCGTAGCGGGCCGTGGCGAGCCGCTGGTCCAGCACGGCGACGACTCCGCGGTCGCCCGACGCGCGGACGAGCCGGCCCGCGCCCTGGGCCATCAGCAGCGCGGCATGGGTCGCGGCGACCGCCATGAAGCCATTGCCGCCGGCCTCCTCGACCGCCTTCTGGCGAGCGCTCATCAAGGGGTCGTCGGGGCGCGGGAAGGGGATCTTGTCCATCACCACCAGCTGACAGTTCGGACCGGGCACGTCCACCCCCTGCCAGAGCGACAGCGTGCCGAAGAGGCAGGTCTCGGGGTCCGCCGCGAAGTTCTTGATCAGCTCCCCGAGCGTCTCCTCGCCCTGCAACAGGATCGGGAACTCGGGGATGCGGGAGCGCAGTTCCTCCGCGGCCAGCTGGGCGGCGCGCATCGAGGAGAAGAGACCGAGGGTGCGTCCGCCGGCCGCCTGGATCAGCTCCGTCAGCTCGTCCAGCATGTCCGCGCGGTCACCGTCGCGCGCGGGGCGGGCCAGGTGCTTGGCGACGTACAGGATGCCCTGCTTGGGATAGTCGAAGGGGGAGCCGACGTCGATGCCCTTCCACTCGGGGACGTCCTCGCCCTGGGTACCCTCCGGGGCGAGCCCCATGGAGGCGCCCACGCCGTTGAAGTCGCCGCCCAGCTTCAGGGTCGCCGAGGCCAGGACCACGGAGCGGTCCGCGAAGAGCTTCTCGCGCAGGAGGCCGGAGACGCTCATGGGGGCGACGCGCAGGGAGGCGCCGAAGCGGTCGTGCCGCTCGTACCAGACGACGTCGTACTCGGAGCCGTTCACGAGGCGCTCCGCCACGTCGTGGACGCTCTCCACCGAGGCCAGCGCCTGCTTGCGGACCGAGTCCTCGTCCTGGACGGACTTGTCGCGGGTCGCGCCGATGGCGGAGATCACCGTGCGGGCGGCGTCGCGCAGCGCCATGAGGGCGTACCCGAGGTCCTCCGGGATCTCTTCCAGGCGGCCCGGAAGGGCCAGCTCCATCAGCCGCTCGAAGCCCTCGGCGGCGGTCTGGAGCTGATCGGCCGCCTTCTCGTCGACGAGCTTCGCGGCTCGGCGTACGGCCCGGTTGACCTGGCCCGCGGTCAGCTCGCCGGTGGCGACGCCGGTGACCCGCGAGACCAGTTCGTGGGCCTCGTCGACGATCAGGACCTCGTGCTGAGGGAGGACGGGAGCGCCCTCGATGGCGTCGATGGCCAGCAGCGCGTGGTTGGTGACGACGACCTCGGCCAGCTTGGCCCGCTCGCGGGCCATCTCCGCGAAACACTCGGCGCCGTACGCGCACTTCGTGGCGCCGAGGCACTCGCGGGACGAGACCGAGACCTGGCCCCAGGCGCGGTCGGAGACGCCGGGGGTCAGGTCGTCCCGGTCGCCGTCCTCCGTCTCGTCGGCCCAGTCGCGCAGCCTCAGCAGGTCCTGGCCCAGCTTGCTGGTGGGCGCGGCGGCCTCGAACTGGTCGAAGAGGCCCTCCTCCTCGTCCTGGGGCATGCCCTCGTGCAGCCGGTGCAGGCACAGGTAGTTCGACCGGCCCTTGAGCATCGCGAACTCGGGACGGCGGCGCAGCAGCGGATGCAGGGCGTCGACCGTGCGCGGCAGGTCGCGCTCCACGAGCTGGCGTTGCAGCGCCAGCGTGGCGGTCGCCACGACGACCCGGTCGCCGTGCGCGAGTGCGGGCACGAGGTACCCCAGCGACTTACCGGTGCCGGTGCCGGCCTGGACCAGCAGATGGGATCCGTCGTCGATCGCCTCCGCGACGGCTTCGGCCATGGCCACCTGGCCGGGGCGCTCCGTGCCGCCGACGGCGGCGACGGCGGCGTGCAGGAGTTCGGGGAGTGAGGGCTTCGTCATAGCGCGACCACCCTACGGGGCGGCACTGACAAACGTGTGGTCACGGGGGACGGGAGCGACGCGATCAAGACGGTGGGCCTCCCGGTGGGCGGTACGGGGCGCCGGTTTCGGCACGTGAGCGACCGATCGGGACCGGATGCGGGCGGTCACTGATCGGGCGACTCGAAAATTCGACAACTCGACAACTCGACAACGTGTCAGAGCAGATGACGCGAAGCCCGCTCACGGATCATGAGAGCGGCTCGCTTGGTGGGCAGGCCGACCTCCGCGGAGAACCGGAAACCGGCGGTCAGGAAGGCCGCGACGGACGGCGTGTCACGGATGTCGGGTTCGGCGACGACCCACGCGCAGCGGGGTCTCCTGTCGAGGACGAGATCGGCGACCGTCCGGAGCAGTACGGCGCCGAGTCCTCGGCCCCGGTCGGTACCGCGGCCGAGGAGGACGTGGAGGCCCGTGTCGTGCGGCCGGGCCGGACAGAAGCCGGCCAGGGGTCGAGGTCCGCCCGGTAGATCTCCCAGTAGCTCATCGGGGTGCCCTCCAGCACGCCGGGGCACGGGGCGCTGCGACCGTCTCCGGCCAGTTGCGGACGCAGGTGCGCGGCGGTCACGGTGTCCCGGCCGGCCAGTTCCCGGAAGGCCGCGACCTCGGGGGCGTTCATCCACCGGGCGATGCGGGGCAGGTCCCTGTCGAGCCGGACGGGGACGAGCTCGAAGGCCCCGGCGGGGTGACGGCCCGGCCCCGGCCGGCGACGTGGCCGAGCGGGGCCCCCGGGTCGGCGGGGCCGGGCCGGACGCGGCAGGTGCGGGGGGCCTCCTGCTCGCGCCCTCCCCCGGCGAGGTGCGCGAAGTGAGGACGCCGTCGGGCGGACGTGGCTCCGAGGCGTCCCGGGCATCGGCGGCGGGCACGGTTCCCCTCCTCTCGGGAAGCGGGGTTCAGTGGTACAGGGGATTGGCGATGGTGACGTAGACGGACTGGGTGTCGACCGGGCCGACGAGTTCGTCCAGGCCGTGCAGGCGGGTGAGGAGGTTGGCCTTGCAGCGCAGGTGCGGTGAGTCGAGGAGCCGGGCGGGCAGCGAACTCCGTGTCCGGCCGGCACCGGTGCGGGGGCGCGGGCCGGGACCGGTACGGGAGCCGGCGTGGGCGTCCGCGGCGGCGTCGGCGTGGGCCTCGGCATCCGCGTATGCATCCGCGTCGGCAGTGGTGAGGAAGCGCCGGAAGGCGGCGAGCAGCATGTGTTCGTCGGCGAGCCGCTGGGAGCCGAAGGCCCCGACGAGTCCCAGCACGTTGTTGATGCCGAGGTAGTAGGCGAAGCGCTCGTCGGCGACCTCGTCCGGGACGAAGGTCTCACCGGCCTCGCCGATGCCGGGCAGCCGGGCGTCCAGGTCCGCGCGGCGGGACTCACGGAAGTAGTAGCCCTGGTTGTCACGGTAGCGGCCGCCGCTCGGCCAGCCGTCGGGATCCAGCAGCACCAGCGTGTTCTGCTGGTGCGCCTCCAACGCGATCCCCGCCTCACCGTCGAGCCACAGCACGGGGCGGACGACCCGCTCCAGGTAGCGCAGGAACCACTCGGCGGCCACGGTCTCGCGCGGCCGGCCCGTCACGGCGGCGAGCCGCCCGACGAGCGCCGCGAGCCGGGAGGGCGCGGGGCCGCCGTCCTCGGCCCGATGCGGGTCGGGGCGGGGCGCGACGAGTCCGGCGAGGCAGGAGACGTCGTCGGCCGGGGTGAACGGGTTGTGCCGGATCACCGCGTCGAGCCCCGCCACCGGACGACCGTCCGGCCCGTCCACGGCGAGCCAGGCCGGGTCCCGGACGATGTCGAAGCCCGGGTGGGCCGCCCGCCACCGCCCACCGAGGCCGGTGCGCAGCAGGCGGTGGACCTCGACCCCCCGGTGCAGTTCCTTGCGGAGGTTCTCGCGGCGGGAGTTGGTGATGCGCAGTCCCAGTGAGAGCTTGAGCATCGCCGGTGCGCCGGAGCGGTGAACCGTGCGCACGGAGGAGGTCGGGTGCCACGAAGGGCCGTGGGCGCCGAGGTCCCGGAGCAGGCCGGCGTCGAGCAGGGCCGCGACCTCGGGGCGACGGCGGACCTCGCGAAGCTGCCAGGGGTGCACGGGCAGGGCGGCGTACCCGTCGGGCAGCGGCAGCGGGGCGGCGGCGAGCCGGGCCGTCAGCGCGGGGGCGGGGACGGGACGGCCGCGCTCGGTCCAGGCGGAGTCGGCGGCCAGCGCCCGGGGCGCGACAGCCAGCCAGTGAAGGGGGAAGGAGCCGTGCGCCTCGGGTGAGTACAGCCGGGCTTCCGCGTCGGAGAGGCCCTCGCGGCTCTTGGGGGCCGGATGCAGCGGGTGCCCGAGGGTGAGGGCCTGCTCGGCCGAGAGGAAGAGGTCCGTCCGCTCCGCAGGGCGCTGCCGGTCGGCGGGGGGTTCCCGGTGCACGCGGCTCTCCCCGTGCGCACGGCGTTCCCGGTACGCGTCGATGAAGGCGGCCGTGCGGCGGACGGAGTCGGCGACCCGGACGACGAGGTCGTCGTCCCGCGCTGCGCCCGGGGGCACGGCGTCCTCCCGCGGAGGACTCCGCCGGGCGCGGCCCCGGGTGTTCCACCGGGCCCGGCGGACGCCTCACGGCTGAGCAGAGCCGCGACCGTGACCGCGTCCACGGGCGCGGAGCGGGCGGGGGCGCCGGCCGGGCGCGGAGGCCCGAAACGGTGCCAGCCGGTGGGCGACCAGTAGCGCACGGGGACGAGGAGCGCGGTGCCGGTGGCGGGCAGCGGGATGCGCAGGACACCGTCGTCGGGGGCGGACAGGCCGCTCTCACGGACCCAGCAGCGCAGCAGGTTCTCCACGGTCGCCGCCCGGGCCGCCCGACGGGGGTCGGGGTGGTGCAGCGGGTCGGCAGCGGTGCCCTGCTGCCCGCGGGGGGCCGGGAGGACCGACATGGGTGACGATGGCGGGGGCGGGGTGTTCACGGTCGTTCCTTTGCTCGCGTGCGGGCCACGGCGTGCACCGCGTCCGAGAATCGGTCGAGTACGGCCGCCGCCTGCTCGTCGGTGACCGTCAGGGGCGGCAGCAGGCGTACGACGCCCGGCCGGCGTCCGGCCAGTTCGACGATCAGGCCGCGGCTCAGGCACTCCCGCCGGACGGCCGCGGCCAGTTCGGGCGACGCGGGAGGGGTCCCCGGGCGGCGGCACCCCGTCCACCCGGCATCCCCTCCGGGTCCACCATCTCCACCCCGATCATCAGGCCGCGCCCCCGTACGGCCCCGACGCACGGGAAGTCGTCCGCCAGGCCGCGGAGTCGGCGCAGGAGGCGGTCGCCCAGGGCGGCCGCGCGTCCGGCGAGGCCGTCGGCGCGGACATGGGCGCGGCCCCGCGCCGCCGGTTCGCGTGCCGACCGCCCGCGCGGGACGCCCTCCCGGCCGGGGCGCGCGCGGGAGCGCCGGGCACGGGGATCTGCGCACCGGCCGGGCTCCCCCACACCGGGGCCCCACAGCGGTTCCCCCGTCGCCGTCGCGTCCCGCGGACGTCTCCCCCGGCACCGGCTGCGTCACGACCACGATTTCCTGTCCTCCCGCTGTCCACAGGCGAGTCGGTGCGCCGCGGGGCCCCCGCCGGATCCCGGCCGGCGCGCCCGGCCGAGGGCGGCGGCACCGCGTCCTCGGGGGATTCCCGCTGGAAGGGCCGCGCACGGACCGCCGCCCCACGGCTACCAACCGCCGACGGTCCCGCGGGTTACGGGTTGCTCCAAGATCCTTGCCGTGACGGAACCGTTGCTGTTCCGTCGGCGCTCCCCCACAGCGAACGCATATCGTGTGATGCCGTCCCACCCGGCCGTGGGACCCGCCCGAACCAGGCACGCGAGGACGCCGAGTTCCCGCGGTGCGCACGGCCGCCGCTCCAAGTTCCTTGACACCACGGGGAGTCACACCATGCGATCCATACGGCCGTCCTTCAGCGCCCGGCGGGGGAGGAACGCCTCAGGCAGGATCTCCCCCGCGCTGGGTGCCGTCGCCCTGGCCTCGGTGCTCGCCCTCACCGCGACCGCCTGCGACTCGGGCGGCGCCGACGCCCAGGCCGGCGCCTCCGCCTCGGCCGCGGGCTCGGGCTCGGGCTCGGGCTCGGGCTCGGGCTCGGGCTCGGGCTCGGGCGACGGAAAGATCACGATCCCGGACGACATCAAGGACCGGCTCAAGGAGCACGGGATCGATCTGGACAAGTGGAAGAACGGTGCCTGGAAGAACTGGGACAGGGACGACTGGCTGCGCGAGGCGCAGGACTACGTCAACCCGATCATCACGGGCCTGTGGGACCCGGACCGGATGCGTGAGGCGGAGGACCCGGACCGCAGCGTCGACGAGAACGACCTCTCCGACGACCAGGGTGTGACCGACCCGGAGCCGGCGGCGGTGGACGCGGCGGCCGTGCCGACCACCTATCACGCCAACGCTCCCGAGGCGGGCAAGGTGTTCTTCGACTCCCCCGAGGGCACGATGGTCTGCTCGGCCACGGTCGTGCAGGACCCGGCCCACCCGGGCAAGTCCAACCTGGTGTGGACGGCGGGCCACTGCGTGCACGCCGGCAAGAAGGGCGGCTGGTACCGCAACATCGCCTTCGTGCCGTCGTACAACGACTCGGGCATGTCGGCCGCGAAGCTGCAGACGGCGACCAAGGAAGAGGTCGCGCCGTACGGGGTCTGGTGGGGTGACTGGGCCCAGACGTCCGACCAGTGGATCGCGCAGGGCGGGCAGACCGGCGGCGACGGTGCCTCGTACGACTTCGCCGTCATCCATGTGACGCCCGAGGAAGGCGGATCCGGCAAGTCGCTGGAGGAGATGGTCGGTTCGGCGCTGCCGGTGGACTTCGCGGCCCCGGCGGCGACCAAGGTGAAGAGCATCACGGCGACCGGCTACCCGGCGGCGGCGCCGTACGACGGGCAGACGCTGTACCAGTGCCAGGACAAGCCCGGGCGGCTGTCGCTCAACGGCACCGACCCGACGATGTACCGCATCGGGTGCACGATGACCGGCGGTTCGTCCGGCGGCGGCTGGGTGGCCGCGGGCTCGGACGGCAAGCCCGCGCTGGTGTCCAACACCTCGATCGGCCCGGTGAACGCCGGCTGGCTCGCGGGTCCGCGGCTGGGTGAGGTGGCCAAGGGCGTGTACGACTCGGTGAGCGGGAAGTTCGCCGGCCGGTAGACCTGCCCGCGCACGACGAAGGCCCGCCCCCACCGCGACGAGCGGTGGGGACGGGCCTTCGGGCGGACCGGCGCGTCAGGCGAGCGGCGCGGGAACGTACGGCGCGAGATCCGCCGCCAGTTCCTCGTGCACCCGCGCCTTCAGCAGGGTGCCCTCCGCCGTGTGCTCCTCGGAGATCACCTCACCCTCGGCGTGGGCGCGCGCGACCAGCTTGCCGTGGGTGTACGGCACGAGCGCCTCGATCTCGACGGACGGCCTGGGCAGCTCGTCGTCGATGAGCGCCAGCAGTTCGTCGATGCCCTGGCCCGTGCGGGCCGAGACGGCGATGGAGTGCTTCTCGTTGCGCATGAGCCGCTGGAGCGTGAGCGGGTCGGCCGCGTCGGCCTTGTTGATCACGACGATCTCGGGCACGCCGGTGGCGCCGACGTCCCTGATCACCTCGCGCACGGCGGCGAGCTGCTCCTCCGGGGCCGGGTGCGAGCCGTCCACCACGTGCAGGATCAGGTCGGACTCGCCGACCTCCTCCATGGTGGAGCGGAACGCCTCGACCAGGTGGTGCGGAAGGTGGCGGACGAAGCCGACGGTGTCCACCAGCGTGTAGAGCCGGCCGCTCGGGGTCTCGGCGCGGCGCACGGTCGGGTCGAGGGTCGCGAACAGGGCGTTCTCGACCAGCACGCCCGCGCCGGTGAGCCGGTTGAGCAGCGAGGACTTGCCGGCGTTGGTGTAGCCCGCGATGGCGACGGAGGGCACCTTGTGGCGCTTGCGCTCCTGACGCTTGATCTCGCGCCCGGTCTTCATCTCCGCGATCTCCCGGCGCATCTTCGCCATCTTCTCGCGGATCCGGCGCCGGTCCGTCTCGATCTTGGTCTCACCGGGACCGCGGGTGGCGAGGCCGCCGCCCTTGCCGCCGCCCATCTGACGGGACAGCGACTGACCCCAGCCGCGCAGCCTCGGCAGCATGTACTGCATCTGCGCGAGCGCGACCTGCGCCTTGCCCTCTCGGGACTTGGCGTGCTGGGCGAAGATGTCCAGGATCAGGGCCGTGCGGTCGATGACCTTGACCTTCACGACGTCCTCGAGGTGGATCAGCTGGCCCGGGCTCAGCTCACCGTCGCAGATGACGGTGTCGGCGCCGGTCTCGAGGACGATGTCGCGCAGTTCGTCGGCCTTGCCGGAGCCGATGTAGGTGGCCGCGTCGGGCTTGTCGCGGCGCTGGATCACGCCGTCGAGCACGAGCGCGCCCGCGGTCTCCGCGAGGGCGGCCAGCTCGGCGAGGGAGTTGTCCGCGTCCTGTGCGGTCCCCGAGGTCCAGACGCCGACGAGCACGACCCGCTCCAGGCGGAGCTGACGGTACTCGACCTCGGTGACGTCCTCGAGTTCGGTGGAGAGACCGGCGACGCGGCGCAGGGCCGCCCGCTCGGAACGGTCGAACTGGTCGCCGTCCCGGTCTCCGTCGGTGTCGAGGCTCCAGGCGACGTCCTCTTCCATCAGGGCATCGGCCCGAAGACCTTCGGGGTAGGCGTGCGCGAGGCGCTTGGTGTCCTGGGAAGGGGAAGAAGAGGAGGTCATTGGGTCCTTACGTCGTTGGGGATGCCGGTTCGGCGGTCATAGTGCACAACGCACGAGCGGTCCGGGAGATTCCCGCGTCCCGTGTCCTGCCGACCCGTCGATGGTCGCACGGTACGGCCCGTCTCGTCATCGCCTTATTCGGAGGCCTTGGCGACGGGTCGGGGGGCCTTGACCGCGGATGCGGGTGCGGGTGCGGGGGCCTTGGCCGCGGGTGCGGCCGGCTTCCACTCCGGGTGGCCGGGCATCGGCGGGGTCTTCTCGTCGTACAGCCAGTGCTGGAAGAAGCTCCCGAGGTCACGGCCGGAGACCCGGGCGGCGAGGCGGACGAAGTCGGCCGTGCCCGCGGTGGCGTCGCGGTGGCCGTCCAGCCAGCTCCGCTCCAGCCGGTCGAAGGCCTCCTGGCCGATCTCCTGGCGCAGGGCGAAGAGGACCAGGGCCGCACCGTCGTAGACGTTGGCGCGGAAGATGCCGATCTTCTGGCCGGGCTTGGGCGGTTCGGGGGCGCCGGGCGGGCCGCCGGCCGTGCGCCAGCGGTCGGAGGCGCCGTACGCCGCCTTCATGCGGGCCTCCAGGGTGCGGTCGGCCTTCTCCTGCGCGTACAGGGCCTCGTACCAGGTGGCGTGGCCCTCGTTGAGCCAGAGGTCGGACCAGGTGCGCGGGCTGACGCTGTCGCCGAACCACTGGTGGGCCAGCTCGTGCACCATGATCGACTCGACGTACCACGCGGGGTGGGCGGGCTCGGTGAACAGGCCCTTCTCGAAGAGGGAGAGGGTCTGCGTCTCCAGTTCGAAGCCGGTGGCGGTGTCGGCGACGAGCACGCCGTACGTCTCGAAGGGGTAGGGGCCGACCTTGCTCTCCATCCAGGCGATCTGGTCGGGGGTCTTGCGCAGCCAGGGTTCGAGGGCCTCGCGGTCCTTGGCGGGGACGACGTCGCGCACGGGCAGTCCGCGCGGTCCCTCGCGGTGCAGGACGGCGGAGCGGCCGATGGATACCTGGGCGAGTTCGGTGGCCATCGGGTGCAGGGTGCGGTACGTCCACGTCGTCGCGCGGGCCGCCCGGTCGACGTCGGTGGGCAACCCGTTGGCGACCGCCGTGTAGCCGTTGGGCGCGGTGACGCGGACGGTGAACACGGCCTTGTCGGAGGGGTGGTCGTTGCACGGGAACACCAGGTGTGCGGCGTCGGCCTGGTTGGCCATGGCGAGCCCGTCCGCGGTCCGCACCCAGCCGCCGTCCCGGTCGCCGGGGCTCACCGGATCGCTGGTGTGACGCACGGTGACGCGCATCCAGTCGCCGCGGGGCAGCGGGCGCGCCGGCGTGATCACCAGGTCCTCGCCGGCGGTGGCGAAGGCGGCGGGCTCCCCGTCGACCTCGACGGACCGGACCTCGCCGTGGGCGAAGTCCAGGTTGATCCGGTCCAGGGTGCCGGTGGTCCAGCCGTCGATCGTGGTGACCGCCTGGAGCGGCTTGTCGTTGCTTCCGGAGTACGTGAGGGCCAGGTCGTACGAGGCCACGTCGTAGCCGGGGTTGCCCAGGTGGGGGTAGAGGCGGTCGCCGACGCCGAGCGGGACGGGCGGGGCGCCCGCGGCGACGAGGCAGACCGAGACGGCCGGGGCGAGGAGCGCGAGGGCGAGGCGGCGGGGGCGGGTGGTGCGGGGCCGGCCGGTGCCGGTGCCGACCCGGTGGGCCTGGGCGCGGGGGGAGAGCAGCATGCACCACGGCTACCAGCGCGTCCCGCCCGTGCGGCGCCGACGCGCGACCGGCCCACCCGAACGGGTTGCGCACGCGCGCGTGCGGTGACGGACGGGGCGGGAAGGCCCCGGACCGTGCCTCGGGGGATCAGGAGAACGGCGTCCGGTGGTGCGCGCGCCCCACGTCGTACACGCCGGGGACGTCGCGCATGGCGCGGATGAGGGTGGGCAGCCGGCCCGCGTCGGGGAGCTGGACGGTGTAGGTGTGGCGCACCCGCTGCCGGCTGGGCGGTTCCACGGTCGCGGAGACGATCTCGGCGCCCTCCAGGGCCATCGCCTCGGTGAGGTCGGCGAGCAGATGGGGACGGCCGAACGACTCGGCGAACAGGGTGACCCGGCACTCGGTGGTGTCCCCCAGCGCACGTCGACCGCCGCGCGCCCCGCCTGCGTCATGCGCGCCACGGCGGCGCACTCCACGCGGTGCACGGTCACCACGCCGCCGCGTACGGCGAAGCCGGTGACCTCGTCGGCCGGTACGGGCGTGCAGCACCCGGCGAGCCGCACTCCGGCGCCGGGGCGGTCGACGACGGTGATCGCGGCGCCGGGGCGGGGTGCGGGGGCCTCGGGCGCGGGAGCGTCCGGGGCGGGGCGGGCCGGGGCGCCGTCGGACGGGGGCCGGGCCGGGCCGGCCTTCGTGCCGTCGGCCTCGGCGGGCGTGCCGTCCGTACCCGGGTGCGCCGCGAGCCACCGCTGGATGGCGATGCGCGCGGCGGGCGTGTGGGCGTGCTCCAGCCACTCCCTGGAGGGTTCGGAGGCGGGGTCCTGGCCCATGAGGAGCTGGACGCTGTCGCCGTCCCGCAGCACGGTGCTCAGGGTCGCCAGGCGGCCGTTGACGCGGGCGCCGAGGCAGGCGTGGGCGTCCTCGCCGTACTGCGCGTACGCGGCGTCCACGCAGGTGGCGCCCTCGGGCAGGCCCAGGGTGCCGCCGTCGGGGCGGAAGACGGTGATCTCGCGGTCCTGGGCGAGGTCCTCGCGCAGGGTGGACCAGAAGGTGTCCGGGTCGGGGGCCGCCTCCTGCCAGTCGAGGAGGCGGGAGAGCCAGCCGGGGCGGGTGGGGTCGACGCGCTCGCCCTCGGGCGCGCCCTGCTCCTCCGCCGGCGGGGCGTAGGGATTGCCGAGCGCGACGACCCCGGCCTCGGCGACCTTGTGCATCTGGTGGGTGCGGATGAGGACTTCGGCGACCTGGACGTCGGCGGGGGCGCCCGCGGGCGAGTCCGTCCGGGCCCCGGGGAGGGCGACGGCGGTGTGCAGCGACTGGTAGAGGTTGAACTTGGGGACGGCGATGAAGTCCTTGAACTCCGAGACCACGGGCGTCATGCAGGTGTGCAGTTCGCCGAGGACCGCGTAGCAGTCGGCGTCCTCGTTGACGAGGACGAGCAGGCGGCCGAAGTCGGAGCCGCGCAGGCGTCCGCGTTTGCGGGCGGTGCGGTGCAGGGAGACGAAGTGCCTTGGCCGGATGAGGACTTCGGCCTGGATGTCGGCGTCGCGCAGCACCGCTCGCGTCGCGTCGGCGAACTCGGCGAGGGGGTCGTCCCCGCGCGCGGCGTTGTCGGCGATCAGCCTGCGCGTGTGCTCGTACTCCTCGGGGTGCAGGATGGCGAAGACCATGTCCTCCAGCTCGGTCTTCAGCGCCTGGACGCCGAGGCGTTCGGCGAGCGGGATGAGGACGTCGCGGGTCACCTTGGCGATGCGTTCCTGCTTCTCGGGACGCATCACGCCGAGGGTGCGCATGTTGTGCAGCCGGTCGGCGAGTTTGATGGACATCACGCGGACGTCGTTGCCGGTGGCGACGAGCATCTTGCGGAACGTCTCGGGTTCGGCGGCGGCGCCGTAGTCCACCTTCTCCAGCTTCGTCACGCCGTCGACGAGGTAGCGCACCTCGGCGCCGAACTCGTCGCCGACCTGATCGAGCGTCACCTCGGTGTCCTCCACGGTGTCGTGGAGCAGCGAGGCCGTCAACGTGGTGGTCTCGGCGCCGAGTTCGGCCAGGATCAGCGTCACGGCCAGCGGGTGCGTGATGTACGGCTCGCCGCTCTTGCGCATCTGGCCGCGGTGGGAGGACTCCGCGAGCACGTAGGCGCGGCGCAGTGGTTCGAGGTCGGCGTCCGGGTGGTGGAAGCGGTGGGCCTCGACCACGTGGCCGATCGCGTCGGGCAGCCTGCCGCGGGAGGCGGGGCCGAGCAGGGCCGCCCGGCCCAGACGGCGCAGGTCGATCCGGGGGCGGCTGCGCCTGCGGGGCGCGGCAGGCACTACCGGGCCTGGGGTCGCGGGGTTCGTGGCCTCCGCACTCATGGGCACCTCCGGCTGCGTGGACCGGCGGACGGGGTGCCCCAGGGCGGACACGGCTCAGGGGGCTGGCAACAGTCCCCCGTCCGGGCCGGTGCTTGATGCTACCGAGCCCATCACGTCCGACCGACCGCCTCTCGCCGAGCGTGAAACGGATCACCCGTTCGAGCGAAGCCTTTGAGGTTTACGGTTTCGCGCCGCACGGCACCGGGTCGGTCTTGATTTCGAACTCACGGCCACGGGCCCGGCGGCACTCCTGTGCGTGCCGGGCCGCCGCCGCCTCCGATGCCAAGCCGTCCCCCTCCTCAGCGGGCGGCGTTTTCCAGCCACTCGGAGTCGATCTCGCCTTCGGCGACGATCACCGCGGGACCGGTCATCTCGATCTCGCCGTCCGGCCGCTCGGTGATCACGAGCCGCCCGCCGGTGACGTCCACGGTGTACGTCACCGGCACACCGGTGACGGCCGGGTCGGCGCCGTCCCTGCGGGCGGCGGCCACGGCGACGGCGCACGCGCCCGTGCCGCAGGAGCGGGTCTCGCCGGAGCCGCGCTCGTGCACGCGCAGCGCGACGTGCCGCGGGCCGCGGTCGACGACGAACTCGACGTTGACCCCGTCCGGGTAGGCGGAGGCGGGGCTGAAGGGGGCGGGGCGTACAGGTCGCCCGCGTGCGCGAGGTCGTCGACGAAGGCGACGGCGTGCGGGTTGCCCATGTTCACGTTCCGTGCGGGCCAGCTGCGCTCGCCGACCCCGACCGTGACGTCGCCCTCGGGGAGGCGCGCCCGGCCCATGCCGACGGTGATGTCACCGTCCTTGGCGAGGTGCACGCTCTTCACGCCCGCGCGCGTGGCGATCGCGAGGTCGCCCTCGGGGACGAGGCCGGCGTGGCGGAGGTAGCGGGCGAAGACCCGGACGCCGTTGCCGCACATCTCGGCGATCGAGCCGTCGCCGTTGCGGTAGTCCATGAACCACTCGGCCCCGGCCGCCAGGTCCTTCGCCTCCGGGTGCGCGGCGGAGCGCACGACGTGCAGCAGTCCGTCGCCGCCGATGCCCGCGCGGCGGTCGCACAGGGCGGCGACGGCTGCCGGGGAGAGGTCGATGGCGTTCTCGGGGTCCGGGACGATCACGAAGTCGTTCTCGGTGCCGTGTCCCTTGAGGAAGGCGATCCGCGTGCTCATCCCCGATCGTACGGGGTGGGTACGGCGGTCCCGCGCGGCGGCGACGGCGACGGCGACGCGGGACCGGGCGGGACGGGACGGGGCAGGGAGGGGCGGGTCGGGTCGGGTCCGACGGGGTCTACCGCAGGCGTGCGACCCGCCAGACGGCCAGGACCACGACCGCGGCGACGAGGACGACGTAGGCGAGGACGACGCGCCAGTCGGGGCGGCGGCCGGAGCCGCGCTGCGGCAGTCCGGGCCAGGTGTGTCCGACGCGGCGGGCGGCCATCATCCCCCAGCCTGCCGCGCAGGAGCAGATCAGCAGGCCCAGCATGGCGATCACGGCGCCGCTGTCGCCGAAGTCGAAGGCGAGCGGGAAGGCGAACATCAGGGAGCCCGTCGCGGCCAGGGCGACGATGGGGGCGAGCTGCCAGATCCGCAGCCTGCGCTGGGGGCGCAGCTCGACCTCGACCTCCGGGCCGCCGACGAACATCTCCTCCGGCTCGGGGCCGTCGGCGGTCACGCCGTCCTCGGCCTCGTCCGTGTCGTCGACGTCGTCGATGTCCTCGATGCCGTCGATGTCGATGCCGTCGACGACGATGTCGCCCATGTCGTTCGAGCCGTCGGCGCCGTCCGAGCCGTCGGCGCCGTCCGTGCCGGCGTCGCTGTTCGAGCGGTCGGCGCCGTCCGGTCCCACGGGACCCGGACGGCCGTCCACCGGCTCCGGTTCGCCGTGCTCGCCGGTGACGTGCCCGGTGCCTTGTGCGGTGTCACGAGGGCCGGCCTCCATCGCCACGCGCCCTCCCCACTCGGACTCCACTTGGTCGATCGAAGCTCGATGATGGCACGGTGCCGGAGGCCCGGATGACGGCCTGAGCGTCCCGATGCCATGACGTGATCAGGCTGTGACCGGTCGTTCGACCAACGCCGACGCGAGCCGCGGAAGTTCCGCGAGGTCCGCCGCGGCCCCACTCAGCCAGTGCACCCGTGGATCGCGCCTGAACCAGGAATCCTGACGGCGCGCGAAGCGTTTGGTGGCGCGGATCGTCTCCGCTCGCGCCTCGTCCTCGGTGCACTCGCCGGCCAGCGCCGCGAGGACCTGCTGGTAGCCGAGCGCGCGGGAGGCCGTGCGCCCCTCGCGCAGGCCTCGCGCCTCCAGCGCGCGCACCTCGTCCACGAGCCCCGCGTCCCACATCCGGTCGACCCGTCGGGCGATGCGCTCGTCGAGTTCGGGCCGGGTCACGTCCACACCGATCTGGATCGTGTCGTAGACGGAGTCGTGCCCCGGCAGATTGGCCGTGAAGGGCTTCCCGGTGATCTCGATCACTTCGAGGGCGCGGACGATGCGGCGGCCGTTGCTCGGCAGGATCGCCTGCGCCGCCCCCGGGTCGGCGGCCGCCAGGCGGGCGTGCAGGGCGCCGGAGCCGCGCAGCGTCAGCTCCTCCTCCAGCCGGGCCCGCACCTCGGGGTCGGTGCCGGGGAACTCCAGGTTGTCGACGGCGCCGCGGACGTACAGCCCGGAGCCGCCGACGAGGACCGGCCAGCGCCCCTCGGCGAGCAGGGCGTCGATGCGGGCCCGTGCCAGGCGCTGGTACTCGGCGACCGAGGCGGTGACGGTGACGTCCCAGATGTCGAGGAGGTGGTGCGGGACGCCGCCGCGCTCCTCGGGCGTCAGTTTGGCGGTGCCGATGTCCATCCCTCGGTACAGCTGCATGGAGTCGGCGTTGACGACCTCGCCGCCGAGCCGTCGAGCCAGAAAGACGCCCAGATCGGACTTTCCGGCCGCGGTCGGTCCGACGACGGCGATGACCCGGGGGGTGGGGGGTGCGCTGCTCACCGCACCAGTCTCCCAAACGTCACCCCGTGCCCTCGAACGAGTGAGGTGACAGGACTCGCCCCGGGTCGTTGCCCGTTGTGGGATTTCCGTCGCCCGTTCACGGGGCGGCGCGACCCGGTGACGCGAACGGACGCACCGGGCGACGCGGGATTTCGCCCGCACGAGTACCGTATGGAGTGAATATGGGCGTTATGGCACGGCTTTTCCGTAGCTCGAAGGCGGCACGGCAAGCGGCCGCGGAGGAAGCGGTCACGGACGGGACGGCCGAGGAGGAGACGGTCACGGAGGAAGCGGCCGCGCGGGAGACGGCAGCGCGGGAGACGGCGGCCGCCGGTGCACCGGCCGGTTCGTCCGGGGGCGGCACCGGGGCGGAGGAATCCGCCGAGGACGCTGCCGGTATCCCGCGGCAGCAGTCGTCCGGCGAGGCCGCCGACCGTGAGGCCGGCGAGAGCGCCCGCACCTGACGGACCCGCCAGAGAAGGTGACCCATGGGTCTTTTGCACAACCTGAAGGCCAGACTCAGCCCTGCCAAGGACAAGGTGTCCGGCCTCGCGCACCAGCACGGGGACAGGATCCATCACGGGATCGACAAGGCCGCCCACGTCGTCGACGAGAAGACGAAGGGCAAGTACTCGGGCAAGATCCAGTCGGGCACCGGCAAGGCCAAGGGCGCGGTGGACCGCCTCGCCCACAAGGACGAGCCGGGGCGGGCGGCGACACGTTCACGCCCCCAGCACGCCTCCACCGACACCCCCGCCGACGTCCTGAACGACGGCCGGCAGCGGCACGGCGAAAACGGACGGACGCGCAGGCGGATGGACGCGCAGGCGGACGGACGGTCGCGGTCCACGCGCGCATCCGCGTGCGCGCACCCGGCCGTCCGCCGTTCCCCGGACGTCGGCGCCGGTCGCGGCCGGGGCTACGACCAGGCAGCGACCACGTACCCGACGCCGTACGGCGCGTCCTCGTAGAGCAGGGTGCCGGACAGACCGGCGTCCCGCGCCGCGCCCGCGAGCACCTGCCACGGGGCCCGTCCGGCCGCCTTCAGCTCACGGGCCAGTCCGGCGTCGAGGGCCTCCAGGGCCGCGACGTCGGCGGCGCCGAGCGCCCGCCCGGCCTCGGCGTCGAAAGGGCCGCTCGCTCGTCCAGGTAGCCCGGCGCCTTCAGCGTGCGGCAGGCGCTCGCGTCGCCCATCACGAGCAGCGCGGTCCGGCCGGGCCGGGCGGCGATCTCCCGGCCGGTCCCGGCGCATCGGCCGGGCGTGAGGGACTCCCCCACGCCGAGCCCCTCGACCGGGGTGCCCGACCAGCCGGCCCGCTGCAGCAGCCAGGCGCCCACGGCGAGGGAGGGCGGCAGGTCGCGCTCGGCCGCCGCCTCCGTGCCGGCCCCACCGAGCCGTACGGCGAGATCCACGCCGAAACCGCGGAAGGAGCCCGGCGTGCCCGCGGGGTACGCGCCCTGCCCGTCCTCCTGCGCGGGGCCGATCACCACGAGCCGGTCGGGCCGGGCGGCGGCGAGCACCGACAGCGCGTCCGAGCAGGCGGTACGCGCGGCGTCCAGCTCGGGTGCGGCGCCCGCGGCCACCTCGGGCACGAGCAGGGGCGGACAGGGGCAGACTGCGGCGGCGACAAGCATGATCGGCAGGGTAACCCCGAGCCGCCGGCCCCGCGCGCGCCGGTATCGGCGTACGCGCGCGTGGTACGGGGCGGGCGGGGCCGACAGGCCGATGCCTGTGCCTGTGCCGGTGCCGGTGCCGGTGCCGGTCAGTCGCAGCCGCAGCCGCTGCCGCTGCCGCTCGCCACCGGGAGCGGCGCGGGCACGCCGACCTTGGGCAGGCCCAGCATGACGCCGGCCGGCGCGGCCGCCTTCTCCGCGGTGCGCTTCTCCCAGGCGTCACCCGCGCGCGTGCGGCGCACGTCGAGGACGGCGCCCTCGGCGAGGAGGTGGTGCGGGGCGGCGTAGGTGATCTCGACCGTGACGACGTCGCCGGGGCGGACCTCCCGGTCGGGCTTGGTGAAGTGGACGAGCCGGTTGTCGGGGCGCGGCCGGAGAGGCGGTGGGTGGCGCCGTCCTTGCGGCCCTCGCCCTCGGCGACCATCAGCTCCAGGGTGCGGCCGACCTGCTTCTTGTTCTCCTCCCAGGAGATCTCCTCCTGGAGGGCGACGAGACGCTCGTAGCGCGCCTGGACGACCTCCTTGGGGATCTGGTCCTCCATGGTGGCGGCCGGGGTGCCGGGCCGCTTGGAGTACTGGAAGGTGAAGGCCTGGGCGAACCGGGCCTCGCGCACCACGTGCAGGGTCTCCTCGAAGTCCTCCTCGGTCTCGCCGGGGAAGCCCACGATGATGTCGGTGGTGATCGCGGCGTGCGGGATGGCCGCGCGGACCTTCTCGATGATCCCGAGGTAGCGCTCCTGGCGGTAGGAGCGGCGCATCGCCTTCAGGACGGTGTCCGAGCCGGACTGGAGCGGCATGTGCAGCTGCGGCATCACGTTCGGCGTCTCGGCCATGGCGGCGATGACGTCGTCGGTGAAGTCGCGCGGGTGCGGCGAGGTGAACCGCACGCGTTCGAGGCCCTCGACCGTCCCGCACGCGCGCAGCAGCTTGCTGAAGGCCTCCCGGTCGCCGATGTCGGAACCGTAGGCGTTGACGTTCTGGCCGAGCAGCGTGATCTCGCTGACGCCCTCGCCCACCAGGGCGTCGATCTCGGCGAGGATGTCGCCGGTGCGGCGGTCCTTCTCCTTGCCGCGCAGGGCCGGGACGATGCAGAACGTGCAGGTGTTGTTGCAGCCGACGGAGATCGACACCCATGCGGCGTACGCGCTCTCGCGGCGCGTGGGCAGCGTCGAGGGGAACGCCTCCAGGGACTCGGCGATCTCGACCTGCGCCTCCTCCTGCACGCGCGCGCGTTCCAGCAGGACCGGGAGCTTGCCGATGTTGTGGGTGCCGAAGACGACGTCGACCCAGGGGGCCTTCTTCACGATGGTGTCGCGGTCCTTCTGGGCCAGGCAGCCGCCGACCGCGATCTGCATGCCGGGCCGCGAGGCCTTCCGCGGCGCGAGGCGGCCGAGGTTGCCGTACAGCCGGTTGTCGGCGTTCTCGCGTACGGCGCACGTGTTGAAGACGACGACGTCCGCGTCGCCGTCCGACCCCTCGGGGGCGCGCACGTAGCCGGCGTCTTCGAGCAGCCCGGACAACCGCTCGGAGTCGTGGACGTTCATCTGGCACCCGTAGGTGCGGATCTCGTAGCTCTTGGGTGCGGGAACGTCCACTGCGAGGCTCCGGTCGCTGCTGCTGGTCATGCCTTCAAGGTTAGACGGCCCCGCGGTGCGCCTCGCCCGGCGCTCCTGCGCGGGCGGGGCGCACCGGCCGCCGTCCTCGGACGCCCCTCCTGGCGGCGGCGCCGTGACCATGCCTGATCCGGACGCGGGACGCCTCGTGCCACGGCCGTCGCGGACGGCGGTTCCCGGGGAACCGGCCCGGAACGAGGAGGACGGCACCTCACCGGCGGGGCCGCCGTCTCCCGGCGCGATCCGGCACCACGGCGGGGGCGGGCGGACCCGAAGGCCCGGCCACCCCCGCCGACGGTGCCCGACGGCCCGGTGCCGGACGGCCCGGTGCCGGACGGCCCGGTGCCGGACGGCCCGGTGCCGGACGGCCCGGTGCCGGACGGCCCGGTGCCGGACGGCCCGGTGTCAGCTGGTCTGCACGCTCACGTCGTCCAGCACGAAGCTGGTCTGGAGGCTGGCGTCCTCGGTCGAGGTGAACGACAGCGTGACCTGCCGGCCCACGTAGGGGCTCAGGTCCAGGGTCCGCTGGACGTAGCCGCTCGCCGCGTTGGCGTTGGACAGGGTGGCCAGCGTGGTGCTGCCCGCCTTGACCGTGAACCGGTCGTAGACCGTGCTGCCGGATTCGGCCGTGTCGATGTGCAGCCAGTACGTCAGGGTGGCCTTGGCGCACCCGGAGGGCACCGTCACCGTCTGGCTCAGGCTGTCGGACCCGGTGCTGCCGTAACCGCCCAGCCAGGCGAAGCGCGTGCCGCTGTGCGCGGACTGGCCGGAGTGGGCGCCGATCGCTGCGGTGTCACCGGTCCACGGCGAAGTCCCGCTCTCGAAGCCGCCGTTGCCGACGAGCTGGCCGGGCTGGCAGGTGCCGGTGCCCCTGACCGTCAGCGTGTACGTGGCGGTGCGGGTGACGGCACCGGTGCCGGTGAGGGTGATCGGGTACGCGCCCGGGGCGACCGACGAGCCCACCGTGAACGTCGCCGTGGACGACTGGCCCGAGGTGAGCGAGGCCGGGCTGAAGGAGATGTTCACGCCGGACGGTGCGCCGGAAGCCGACAGGTTCACCGTCTGCGGCGAGCCGTTGGTGGTGGCCGTGGCGACGGTGGTGGTCACCGAGGTGCCCTGGTCGGCGGTGCCGGAGGCCGGACTCGCCGCGACGGAGAAGTCGTCGACCGGGGCCTGCTGGGAGACGGCGGCCGCCCACAGGGTGTGGGCGATGCCGTCCGCGGCACGGTTGAGCCCGGTCGCGTTGATGTTGTTGAGGGTGTCGCAGGACTGGTGGTAGCAGGGGTCGTACGCGGAGCCCGCCGTGCCACCCCACTTGGCCGCCTGCGCGGAGGTCTTGCGGGCGCTCGCGCCCATCGCGTAGCCCGAGGTCGGGATGGAGTACTGCTCGAACGGGTAGTCGTCGGAGCGGCCCGCGCCCTCGGTGTTCTCCTCCGGCTGGAGGTTCAGCGAGTCCCAGTAGGCCTTCATCGGCTGGGCGGCCGTGGAGGTGATGTGGTTGATGAAGTAGCCGCCGTTGGTGGAGGCGATCATGTCGAAGTTGTAGTACGCCTTGATCGTCGAGCGCTGCGTCGAGGTCAGCGAACGGACGTAGAAGTCCGAGCCGTTGAGGCCCTGCTCCTCGTCGGTCCACCAGGCGAAGCGGACCCGGTTGGTCATCTGCGGGTTGTTCGCGGCGAGGGTCAGCGCCGTCTCCAGGATCGCGGCGCTGCCGGAGCCGTTGTCGTTGATGCCGGGCCCGGCCGAGACGCTGTCCAGGTGGGCGCCGAACATGTACACCTTCGAGGCGTCGCCGCCCGGCCACTCGGCGATGAGGTTCGGTCCGGCGTTGGTGGTGCAGCCCGAGGTGCAGGGCTGCTCGGTGACCGTGTAACCGGCCGCCTGGAGCTTGCCCTTCACATACGCGAGGGAGTCGCGGTAGCCCTGGCCGGTCGAGCGCCGGTTGCCGCCGTTGGCGGTGGCTATGCGGCTGAACTCGGTCAGGTGCGCCTGGACCTTGGAGACGTCGATGTCGGGCGCGGCCGCGGCGAGCCCGGCGGCCGCTGTGCCGGCGGCTGTGCCGGCGGCGGTGCCGGCGGCTGTGTCGAGCCGGGCCGTCGGACCGCTCGTCGACGACGAGGCGGCCGCTGACGCGGCGGGCAGGGACGCCAGTCCCAGGGTCACGGCCAGGGAAAGGCCGGCGAGGCTGAGTCTTCGTAGCACCGTGGCTCCTTGTGTGGGTGGAGGTGGGGAGGTGGCGCGGGCCCGACGGTGTGCCGCCTCCGGCTCCTCCCGGGAAGGGAGAGCCGGTTTTTATGACATGGCCATGCCCGGTGTGGGGACGGTCGCAGCAGCCGCGGGCTCGCGTCAATGGGGTGCGGGTCGGCAGGAGTTGGCCATGCGGGGGCCGGGGTGGCAGGAGTCGGTCATTTCGCGACCGGGAACGGGGTGACCGTCGCGCGGACGAGGGCTTCGCGGGCGCCGTGCCGCAGTTCACCGAAGCCGCCGGCCACGGCCTCGCCGGCGGCGGCGAGAGCGAGGGGCCCGCCGCGACCGGGAAGCGGCTCGGCCCCGGCCCGCCGGACCGCGGCGGCGGGGACGGCGAGGACGACGGTGAGGACGACGGTGAGGGCGACCGCGGGGCTCACCGAGAGCTCCAGGGCCGCCGCAGCAGCGGCAGCAGCGGCAGCGGCAATGGCTCCGGTCGGACGCAACGTCGTGCTCCGTTCATGGCGGGGAGGCGGATCGTTGCGGCCGAGTATGAGTCCCCGTCCAACTGGTTGGGGACATGCCAATTTCTATAAGACGCGGGTTATGGTGCGGCGCCGTCGCCGTGCGTACGCTGCGCCGATGAAGCTGGAGTTGAGGCATCTCGAAGCCGTGTGCCGGATCGCCGAGGCAGGCAGTCTGAGCGGGGCCGCGGGGCGGCTCGGGATCACGCAGCCCGCGCTTTCGGCCCAACTGCGGCGGATCGAGCGGGTCGCGGGCGGAGAGCTGTTCCTCCGCAGCCGTCGGGGGGTGGAGCCGACCCCGCTGGGCGAGTTCGTGCTCCGCAAGGCTCACCTGGTGCTCGGCGAAATGGACGCCTTGGCCGCCGGCGCCCGGGCCATCGCTCCGCACTCGACACTGCGGCTCGGCTGCATCCTCCTCGTCCTCGTCGACCATCTCCTGGACGAGTGGGGGCAGGTGACGGGCAGTACGGACGTCAACATGACGATCGAGCATTCGGCCACCACGCTGACCAGGCAGCTCGGTGCGGGCCGGTACGACGCCGTGCTGTACGGCGAGGTCAACGACCACGAGGTGCCGTTGCCGCCGGGCGTCACGGCCCGCACCCTCGTCCCGAAGGAACCGTTCTGCATACGGCTCTCCGCCGCGCACCCGCTGGCGGGCCAGGAGCGGATCTCGCTCGCCGCGTTGACCCACGAGTCCTGGATGATGCTCGTGGAGGACGACGACGGCGGGCCGGAGGCGCTGGTCGCGGCCTGCGCGAAGGCGGGCTTCGTCCCGCTGCTGCGACACCGGGTGGCGGACCGGAAGATGCAGTACGACCTGGTCGCGGCCGGCCGGGCGGTGTCCCTGTGCCAGCCGACCGCGCCGGCCGCCGGGGGAACCGTCCTGCGCCCGCTGGCGGGCGATCCGGTCACCGGCCGGATCCGGATCGCGTGGAACCGGGGGTCGGTCTCCGCGCTTCAGGCGGAGCTGCTCTACGAGGCGGCGGCCCGCGCCTACCTGAAGAACGTGGACAACAACGCCTTCTACCGCGCCTGGTGGGACGCCCGGCCCGAACTGCATCCGGTGTTCGGCGAATCACCCGGCTGAGCCGCCCGGTCGGGGCTCAGCCGGGTGCGCTCGGGCGACCCCGCTCGGCCGGGGTTCAGGCGACCCCGCTCCGGCGATCCCGCTCAGGCGGGTGGCGGCGAAGCGGCCCGCCGCAGTGCGACGACCGCCTCGGCCGTGTGGCACAGCCCGTCCGCGGCCCGCCGCAGCGCGCGCCAGGAGACCAGCCACAGGACGGTCCCGCCGAGGCCGGCGGGCCACCACCAGAGGCCGACGGTGGTGAAGGCGACGCTCCAGACCAGGGCCTCGCAGGCCGCCTGGTAGGCGTCGCGGGCCTCGCCCAGCGCGGCGCGGGAGGCGTCCGGCACGTCGAGGAGGAGCCTGGTCCACTCGCCGGGGAGGTCGGTTCCCGTCTGCACCCTGGCGCTCTGTTCGGCGGCGCGGATCCGGTCGCCCGACCAGGTCGGGGAGGTCGGCCTGACCGGTGCGGCGCGGGCCCGGCGCGCGTCGAGCCGGGCGGCGCGCAGTTCATGCCCGGCCGCCCGGGCCCGTACGGCGTCCCTGCCGATCTCCCGGGGAGAGGTCCAGCGGCGGACCCGCCACCGGGTGAGCCGCCGGGCCAGGGGGGTCAGCCACCAGGGCCAGGCCCCCGCGGACAGTGCGCCGACCGCGTCGGCGGCCAGGGGCACCGTCAGTGCGACCGCCACCGCCGTCAGCACGACGAGGACCAGGGTGGCGGCGCCGTCGGCGGTGAGCCCGCCGTTCAGCGGCAGGGCACCGGCGATCCGGTCGCGGGCGAGCCCGAGGTCGGCCCAGTCCCGGTGGCCGAGCTGCCCGCCGCCCACGACGGCCACGACGACGAACAGCAGGGCGGGCAGCAGCCGCCGCAGGAACCAGCCGTCGGGGATGCGCCTCTGGAGTTCGAGAAGCAGTGCCACCGTCTCAGCCCGTCCCCTGTGTGTCGCCGTGCGCCCGCAGTGCCGTGCCGGGCGTCGCCCACCGTGTTCCGCGGTGCCGTGCGCCGTGTTCCGTGATGCCTTGCGCTGTGCGCCGTGTTCCGTGATGCCGTGTTCCGTGGTGCCCGCCGTCAGTCCACGCGTCTCATCGGGCCGTCCGCCAGCGCGCACACGCCCGTGTCGGGGGCGCTCTCCTCGTGCAGGTCCACGCGCGCGCAGCGGCCCGTGGGGCAGACCCAGCCGGTCGACCGCGGGGCCGGGGCGGACGGCCAGTCGCCCACGCCCATCGTGGAGCGCAGGCCGAGTCCGCCGGGGATCCCGGCCGTCTCGGCAGCGTCGTGCAGCAGGCGTACGGCGTCCCGCCAGGACTGTGCGGACGGGTCGCCGTCCCGGACGACGGCGAACGGGGCGTCCCAGTGGGCCGGGCCGATCAGCTCGCGCAGCGGGCCGGCGTTGCGGCACACGTACGCGACGGCATCCTCGTACAACCTCTGCGCCTTCGTCCCGTGCCCCACTGCGCCCCCTCAACCACCGTGAAAACACTGTGTTCTGACGTTAGCTCACCGCACTATGGGAGGGATGACGGAACTTCGTGAACAGGTCGTGGCCCGGCTGCTGGCGGCGCAGAACAGCCGTGACCCGGCGCCGTTGCGCGAGCCGGCGGCGGTCGCCGACGCGCTCGCGCTGCTGCGGGCGGCGGCGCCCGCCCCCGAGGAGGCCGTCGACCTCGACGCGGTCGCCGCGGTCTTCTGGACGTTCTGGTTCCGGCATCAGGGCGCCGACGATCCGGACATCCGGCAGAACGTGACGGTCGTCGTCGGCACCTTCGGCTTCCTGCGGCCGCGCGTGCCGGAGGACGTGCGCTTCCCGCCGGCCCTGGAGGACGCCCACGACCCCGCGGATCCGGCCCTGGACGCCCGGTTCGCCCATCTCGTCGGCTCCGCCCACGCCGAACCGCTCCAGAGATCCGAGGGCTCCGACCCGGAGCGGCGGACCGCCCTGGAGCGGGCGCTGGCCTGGTCGGACACGGCCCGGAGGCTGCTGCCCGAGGAACACGAGGGGGTCGTGGAGCTGGCGGTGCACGCCCTCGACCTCGAGCTGATCCGGTTCCGGCTGGACGCGGAGCCGGACGCGCTGGCCACCGCGGCCCGGCACGGGCAAACGGTGTGCGAGCGGCTGCCGGCCCTGCGCCCCGACCTCCTCGGCCCGGCCGCCGCCGACGCGGCCGCCCTCGCCCTGAGGACGGTCGTGGACGCGGCCCGGCTGCTCGGTGAGCCCTCGCTCGCCGACGTCGAACGGCTGGTGGCGGCGGCCCCCGCCGGCACGCTCGACCCGGAGGGCGTGGAAGGGCTGCGCTTCCTGCGCGCGCTGCACGCCGAGCCGTCCGCCTGGCCGGGCCTGCCGGACTTCCGGATCGGGGCGGCGGTCGCCGAGGCGGGAGCCCGGGAACACGACGCCGGACGCATCGCCTGCGCCGTACGACGGCTGCGCGCGGCTCTCGGCCACGCTCCCGCAGGCCATCCTGCGCACCTGGCCGTCACGGTGGCCCTGAGCGAGGCGCTCGCCTCGCTCGCCGAGGAGCGGGGCGACGCCGCGGTCGCGCGCGAGGCGATGGACCTTCTCGACGCCGTCGACGCGGGCTCCCTGGGCGACGCCGACAGGGAGCGCCTCGAGCTGGTACGCACCCTCCGCCGCATGGCGCTGGGGCAGCAGGACGCACGGGGGAGCGGCGTACCGGAAGGCGGCGTGCGGGAGGGCGGCGAGGACGGCACGGGGGTGTCGCTCGGCCCGTTGCTCGACCGGCTCCGGGACGGTTCCGCACGGCGGGGCGAGGCTCCGGACATCACGCTGGAGACCCTCGGCGTCCTGGCGGCACTCTCCGAGGGCGACGGCGACTTCTCCGAGGAGCGGGTCGCCCGGTACCGTGCCGCGCTGGCCGCGGTGCCCGCCGACGCGCCGCAGCGGTACGCGTGCGTGGCCGTGCTGGCCGCCCTGACCGGGCTGCGGGCCCGGCGGTTACGGGAGTCCGGCTCCGGCCGGGCGGCCGACCGGCTGGACGCGGACGCCCGCGCGCTGACCGAGGAGGTGGCCGCCACGGCTCCGGACGGGGCGGTGCTGCCCGGTCTGCTCCGCAGGGGCGGCCACGAGGCCGGGCTCGCCGTCGCGGCCTCGACCGTCCTCACCGGTGAGCCCGACGGGGGGTCCGACCCCGAGCTGGCCCGTGTGGTGTCCCGGCTGTCCCGCCTGGCCGACGTCAGCCTGGAGGACCCCGAGGACCTCGACTCCGACATCGCCGTACTGCGGGAGCTCCTCGACGGGCTCGAGGGCCTCGACGAGGACGACTCCGAGCAGCGGGCGCACCTGTCCGCGACGCTCGGCAGCGCGCTGTCCGCGCAGGCCGCCCGCCTGGGCGAGCCCGCTCTCCTGGAAGAGGCCGTTCCGCTGCTGCGCCACGCCCGCACGCACGCCTCGGGCCTGCCCCCGGCCGTCGACGCGGTGCTCGCCCAGGCGCTCACGGTCGTGTCCGCCACCCGGATGGACACGGAGGCCGCGCGCGAGGCGGCCGTGCTGCTCGCCTCGGCGTCCGCCTCGATGTCGGCAGGGGCGGAGGCAGAAGCGGAGGCAGAAGCGGAGGCGACGCGGGTACCGGGGTCGCCTGGAACTCCAGGGGCGTACGACACCTCACCGCACGCCTCCGCGAGCGACACGGCCCAGGCCTTCATGACGGCCCACACGGAACTGCACAACGCCCTCCAGCTCTACCTCTTCGGTCAGGATCCGGGTCAGCTCGACCGGGCCCGCGAGACGGCCCGGCGGATGCGCACGCTCGCCGACGGCAAGAAGGGAACCGGGACACAGCGGAGCGGGGCACCCCGGCCCGGAACACAGCGGACCGGACCGTCACAGACCGGAGCACCGCAGACCGGAGCACCGCAGACCGGAGCGCCGGATCCCGGAGCGCCGGATCCCGGAGCGCCGGATCCCGGAGCGCCGGATCCCGGCATGATGAGCGACGTCTATCTGGACCTGCTGGAGACGATCGAACCGGGCGGCGGCCCGAAGACGGACGTCAGTGACGACCTGGTCGACCGGTGCCGCCGAAGGTACGAGTCGGCCGCCGACCCCCGGACGCGGGTCCTGACCGCGATGACGCTGATGCGCGTGCTGGGCATGCGCGCCCTCGCCCTGCGGGAGACCGGACCGGAGCGCGCGCGGAGCCTCGTCGCCGAGGCGGCCCACCTGGTGGACGCCGTGGCGCCGGAGGCCCCCGCGGGCTGGGCCGACTCGATGCGCCCCTTCGTGACCATGGTCGCCATCGGCGTCACCGGCGGCGGCCGGCTGCCCCCGGTCACCTCGGAGCAGGCTTCCCCCGGAGCGCCGGCCCCGTCCCCGCTGCCGGGCGTCCTCGAAGCGCTGATGGCGCCGCTGCGCGATCGCCTCGCCGGGGTGGCCGACCCCGCCTCACTGCGCGATCCGAGGATCCCGGCCCTGTTCCGGGCGCACGGCGAGATCGGGGCGGCGGCGGGCGCGCTGGGCAGGCCCCGGCCACGGATCGACCTGGCCCTCTCCCATCTCGAGGCGGCCGTCGACGTGCTGCCGGACATCACCGACCGGGGCAGCGACCAGAAGTCCGCGGAGCACGGGCTGAGGCAGTTCGAGGGGGACATCCGCGGCATCGTCGAACTGGTCCTCACGGCGGTCCTGGTCCGTGACGGCTCCGCCCGGCTCGGCAGGCACCGGGAGGAGCTGGAGGAGATCGCCGCCGCGGTCGGGCGGGACGGCAGCCTGCCGGAGTCGCTGCCCGACCTCTCCGCGGCGCTGCGCGTCGTGGCCGGTCCCGACGTCGACCGGGTGGCCGAGCTGCTGGAGCGCGGGCGCGGCCTGCTGCTGTCCCGGCTGATGGAGGCGCGGGCCGACCTCGGCGAGCTGCGGTCCGTCCATCCGGAGCTGGCGGACGAGTTCGAGCGGCTGACCGGTCTGCTCGCCGCCGAGCGCCCGCCGGTGGCTCCCGGGGACGCCGAGCGGGACCGGCTCGACAAGCTCCGGACCTCCCGTGCCCTCGACGGGCTGGTCGACGGCATCCGCGGCCGGCCCGGCTTCGACGACTTCCTGCGCCCGCTCCGGGCCGAGCGGCTGCGCGCCCTCGCGGCGGACGGCCCGGTGGTGGTGCTCAACCACGCGCGACGGCTGTGCCACGCCGTCGTGGTGACGGAAGGCTCGATCACGGCCCTGGCCCTGGAAGCGCCGGCTGAGGAGGTGACCGGGGCGGCCCGGCGGCTGCGGGAGGCCGTCGACGTCATCAACGCGCAGGGGGCGTCGAGGAGTTCCCCGGCCGGGCTGGTCGCCGCCGGCGCGGAGGTCCGCCGGACGCTGGCCTGGGCCTGGCACCGGATCGTGCGGCCCGTCCTGGAGCACGTCGGTGCCGCCGGTCCGGTACCCGGGGGCGGGCCGTGGCCGCGGATCTGGTGGGTGCCCACGGGCGCCTTCCACGCCCTGCCGCTGCACGCGGCCCAGTGCACCGGGCCCGACTGCGGCCTGGAGGGCTGTGGCGCCGCCCTGGACACCGTGGTGTCGTCGTACGCACCCGGCTTCCAGACACTCGCCCACGCGCGCGCCCGGGCGGAGCGGCGCGGCCCGGGCACCGACGGCGGCGGCGCGCTGCTGGTCGCCTCCCCCGAGGAGGAACTGCCCGGTGTCGCGGCCGCGACCCGCTACGCCGCCGGGCTGCTGGGCGCGGGTGAGCCGCTGATCGGTGCCGCCGCGACGCGGGAGGCCGTCCTGGCCGGACTGGGCGGCGCGGCCTGGGCGCACTTCGGCTGCCACGCGGCGACCGACCCCGCGGCACCGTCCGGGGCCCTGCTGCACCTGCCCAGCGGCGAGTCGCTGCCGGTGCTGGACATCTGCCGTGCGCGTCCGGGGGCGGCGCGTCTCGCCTTCCTCGCGGCCTGCGGTACGGCACGCGCCTCCGAGCAGCTCAGCGACGAGGCGATCCACATCACCGGCGCGTTCCTGCTCGCCGGTTTCCCGACCGCCGTCGGCACGCTCTGGGAGATCGACAGCACGCACGCCGACCACGTCACCCGCGACTTCTACCGCCGGGCCGCGGGGAACCGGCGCAGGGCCCGGCCCTCGCCCTGCACCACAGCGTCCGCGCCCTGCGCGAGCGGATGCCGGAACGCCCGCACGTCTGGGCGGCGTGCGTGCACGCGGGCGCGTGAGCGCGCACACGCGGGGCGGGATCGGAGCCGGGACGGGAAACGGGGCAGGACCGGAGCCGAGACGGGAGACGGGACAGGACCGCAACCGGAGCCGGGACGGAACCGGGGTATCGGAGCCGGAGCCGGAGCCGGGGCGGGACCGAGACCCGGGGCGGGCTCACGGGTCGATCAGGCCCGCCCGGATGGCGTAGCGCGTGAGTTCGAGGCGGTCGCGCATGCCGAGCTTCTGGAGAAGGTTGGCGCGGTGCCGTTCGACGGTCTTGGCGCTGATGAAGAGGAGCGCGCCGATCTCCTTGGAGGTGTGCCCCTCGGCGACGAGCTTGAGGATCTCCTCCTCGCGCTCGGTGATGGGCCGGTCGGGCAGGCCGTCCACGCCGGCGCCGCGGTGCAGCCGTTCGAGGTACGACCGCACGAGCGCGCGCTCCGCGCCCGGGTAGATGAACGGCTCGTCGCGCACGGCCGCCCGGCACGCCTCGACGAGGTCCCGGTCGGCGACGGACTTCAGCACGTATCCGCCCGCGCCGGCCTTGAGGGCCTCGAAGAAGTACTGCTCGTTGTCGTACATGGTGAGGATCAGGATGCGCAGGCCGGGCAGCCGCCGGGAGAGTTCGCGAGCCGCCTGGAGGCCGGTCATCCTCGGCATGGCCACGTCCAGGACGGCCAGGTCGATGTCCCCCGCGCGGGCCCGCTCGACCGCCTCAGCCCCGTCGCCCGCCTCCGCCACGACCGTCAGGTCGGGTTCACCGTCCAGGATGAGCCGCACTCCGCGGCGCACGAGAGTGTGATCGTCGGCGAGGAGCACGCGGGTCGGTGCGGACTCGTCGGTCATCGGCGGCCTCCGGGGACGGTGGGGCGGGAGTGCTGGCTGGGCGGCGACGCCCCGCGCCGAGATGGACGGACCCCGGTCACCGGAGGCCGCCCCCCGCGGGCGGCGCGGCGGCGGGCGGTGCGGCGGTGTCGGACGGCGCGGTGACCGGCGGAACAGCAGCGGCGGACGGCGCGGTCCGCAGGCGGACGGCGGTCCCGCCGCCGAGGCCGGGCCCGAAGCCGAACGTCGCTCCGATCAGCAGCGCCCGCTCCCGCATCCCCAGGACCCCGGCCCCTCCCCCGCGGTCGGCCCCGGCCCCGGCCGTTGTCCCGTACGAGGAGTTCGACGCCGTCGGCGACGGGACGGAGACGGAGTTCGGCGCGGTCGGCACCGGCGTGCCGGGCCGTGTTGGTCAGGGCTTCCTGGGCGACCCGGTAGAGCACCAGCTCGGTTTCCTCGGTCAGCGGGGGCAGGCCGGGCCGCAGGTCGGGGCGGACCGTCAGCCCGTGGGTGGTGAACTCGGCGGCGAGCGAGCGCAGCGCGCTGACCAGGCCGAGTTCGTCCAGGACACCGGGGCGCAGCCGGCGGGCGATCCGGCGGACCTCGTCCAGCCCCGCGCGCGTGGCCTCCTGCGCCTGTCCCACTTCGTCACGCAGGTCGTCGGGGGCCCGGTCGGCGACGCGCTTGAGCTGGAGGAGTACGGCGGTGAGGGTCTGGCCGACCTCGTCGTGCAGTTCGCGGGCGATGCGGTGGCGCTCGCGTTCCTGCGCGGACAGGGCACGGGCGGCGCTGGTCGCCCGCTCCGATTCCAGCCGGTCGAGCATGGCGTTGTACGTCGTGATCAGCTCGGCCGTCTCGACCGGACCGGAGACGACGGCACGGGCACCGGGGCGCAGCAGGTCGGCGTCGCCCATGGCCCGGCCCAGCCGCCCGAGCGGGGCCAGTCCGACGCGCAGCACGACCGCGTTGACGGCCAGCAGCGAGGCCAGTCCCGCCACGACGACGAACGCCTCGGCCGGCAGGACGGGCGTGGAGACGGTGACCGGGCCCAGGAGCAGCGCGGCGGCCACCACCAGGCCGACGGCGTTGAGGGCGAAGATCCGCCAGAACAACGACACGTGCGCGCCTCCTCCTCCCCCGGTCCTCGTCGTCGGCCGGTCCTCGCGCGGCGGCCGGGCCGTGCCCGGGCGACCCGTCCGGGCCCATGGCACCGCCCTGACCAGCATCTCCGTCCTGCGCCGGCCCTGTCCATCCGTGACGACACCCATGTCGTCACCGTACGGCGGGATGGCAGCATGGCGCGTCGGCGCCCTGCCGGCCGACGGTCCCGAGGACCGGTCCGGCACCGCGCATCGGCGCCCTTCCGGCACCGGTACGGTGCCGCGGAGCAGCCGCATCCGCACCGGCACCGGCGCCGCCGTTCGCCGTCCACGACCTCAAGGGGAAGAAACCGTGTCCGCTCCACGCCTCCGGACGACGCCGCTGCCAGGCATCGGCGTCCAGTACGACCTCGTGACGCGGGAGCAGCGCCACCTGTCCGTGGTGGCCCACCGCGACGGGACCCGGACGGTGAGCGTGTACCAGGCCGACGACCCGGACTCCTGCGCCCAGTCGCTGCGCCTGTCCGGCGCCGAGGCGGGCTCGCTGATCGACGCGCTGAAGCCGTCCCACCACAGCGCGAACCTGCTGTACACCACCGGCCTCGGGCTGGTCGCCGAGCGCATCGAGGTGGCCGCCACGTCCCACTGGAACGGGCGGCTGCTGGGCGACACCCGGATGCGCACGGAGACCGGCGCGTCGATCGTGGCGGTGCTGCGGCGGGCCGAGGCGATCCCCTCGCCGACGCCGGACTTCCGGCTGGCGGGCGGCGACACCCTCATCGTGATCGGCACCCGCGAGGGCGTGGACGCGGCCGCGGCGATCCTCGGTCGGGAGTGAACCGGTGCACTCCTCCGCGGTCCTGCTGATCGAGTTCGGTTCCATCATCCTGGCCCTCGGACTGCTCGGCCGGTTCGCCGCCCGCTTCCGGTTCTCGCCGATCCCCCTCTACCTGCTCGCCGGCCTGGCCTTCGGCGAGGGCGGGCTGCTGCCGCTGGGCGCGAGCGAGGAGTTCGTGGCCACCGGTGCCGAGATCGGCGTCATCCTGCTGCTGCTCATGCTCGGCCTGGAGTACACGGCCAGCGATCTGGTCTCCAACCTCAAGGCGCACTACCCCTCCGGCCTGGTGGACTTCACCCTCAACGCGCTGCCGGGCGCCGCCGCCGCGCTGCTGCTGGGCTGGGGCCCGGTGGCGGCGGTGGTGCTGGCGGGCGTCACCTGGATCTCCTCGTCCGGGGTGATCGCCAAGGTGCTGGGAGACCTGGGCCGGGTCGGCAACCGGGAGACGCCGGTGATCCTCAGCGTCCTGGTGCTGGAGGACCTGGCCATGGCGGTCTACCTGCCGATCGTCACCGCGCTGGTGGCCGGCGTGGGGCTGGCGGCCGGCAGCGTGACCCTGGCGATCGCGCTGGGCGCGGCGGGGCTCGTCCTGTTCGCGGCGGTGCGCTACGGCCGGATCATCTCCCGTTTCGTCTCGAGCGACGACCCGGAGAAACTGCTGCTCGTGGTCCTGGGGCTGACGATCCTGGTCGCCGGGGTGGCACAGCAGCTCCAGGTGTCGGCGGCGGTCGGCGCGTTCCTGGTCGGCATCGCGCTGTCCGGTGAGGTGGCGGAGGGCGCGCACACCCTGCTGAGTCCCCTGCGGGACCTGTTCGCGGCCGTCTTCTTCGTGTTCTTCGGGCTGCACACCGATCCCGCCAGCATTCCTCCGGTCCTGCTGCCCGCCCTGGTGCTGGCCGTCGTGACGGCCGCGACGAAGATCGCGACCGGGCACTGGGCGGCGCGGCGCGCCGGCATCTCGGTCAAGGGCCGCTGGCGCGCGGGCGGCGCCCTGGTGGCGCGCGGGGAGTTCTCCATCGTCATCGCGGGGCTGGCGGTCACCGCCGGCATCGAACCGTCCCTGGGCCCGCTGGCGACGGCGTACGTCCTGATCCTGGTCGTCCTGGGCCCGCTCACCGCCCGCTACACGGAACCCCTGGCGACCCGCTGGACCCGCCTGCGCGAGGCACGCCGGCTCCCGTCGCCGGAGCCGGCGGCCGAGGCGCGCGCGGAGGCGCCGGTGGGCGACTGAGGGACGGCACGCGCGGGGGCACGCACGCGCCACGGGCACCGGCCACCCGGGCGGCGGGGCGCCGACCGCTCTCACGTGAGAGCGGTCGCATGAGAGCGCTCCCCGGCACCGGGCGGAGAACCGCCCCTCACCACCGGCCGCGGGACGCGCTCGCCGCCCACCGGCCGGTGGGCGCGCCCCGTGCAGGCCGACGACGCCCCACGGCCTCCCGGGGCCGTCAGGCCGCGCCGCCGGGGACCCACCCCTGGCGGCGCAGCACCGCCGACACGTCCGGTGCCTCGTAGTGCTCGCCCTTGAGGACCTTGCCGTCCGCCCGGCGGGCGACCTGCCCGTCGGGGCCGAGCTTGGTCATGTTGGAGCGGTGGATCTCTGCTATCACCGCGTCGAGGTCGATCCCGTGCACCAGGGCCGTGCCGTACGCGACGTAGACGACGTCGGCCAGTTCGTGCGCGAGGCGGTCCAGGGGCCCGTCCACCGACACCTCGGCCACCTCGGCGGCCTCCTCGGCGAGCAGTTCCCCGCGGTGCGCGGCGAGGCCGGCCGGCACCTCCGTGGGCGTGCCGCGCACGTCGAGGCCGAAGGCGAGGTGGAACTGACGGACCAGGCCGGCGGGCGAAGAACTCATGCGACCGACTGTATCGACGGCCACTGACAGTCACTCCGGGCACCGACCGGTGTGCCCCGCCCTGGCCAGTTCGCCGTCCCACCTGGCAGGATCGCGCGCATGTCCAAGGTGTTCCCTCCCGTCGGCAGGCGCCGCGCCGTGCAGGGCGCGGCCGCCGCCGTCGTCGCCCTCGGGCTGCTGCTGTGGTGGCTGCTGCCCCTGGGCGAGGACCCGCCGAGCGGCACCATCACCCTCAGCACGGGCACCACGAGCGGCGTCTACTACGAGTACGGCAGCCGGCTGCGCACCGAGCTGGCCGAGGACATGCCCGACCTGGACGTGAACCTGACCGCCAGCAACGGTTCGCAGGAGAACGTCGCGCGCGTGGCGACCGGGCAGGCCGACTTCGCCATCGCCGCGGCCGACGCGGTGGAGACGTACGAGCGGGAACACCGCGACGCGGTCGCCCGGCTGCGCGGGGTGGCCCGGCTGTACGACGACTACGTGCAGCTGGTCGTGCCGCGCGACTCGGACGTGCGGACCGTGGCCGACCTGAAGGGGCGGACGGTCGCGACCGGGCTGCCCCGTTCGGGGGTGCGACTGATCGCCGAGCGGGTCCTCAGGGCGGCGGGCGTGGATCCGGCGAAGGACATCAGGGCCGTGTCGGAGGGCATCGACACCGGCCCGGAGCGGCTGAAGCAGCGGAAGATCGACGCGTTCTTCTGGTCCGGCGGGGTGCCGACGGCCGGGCTGGAGAAGCTGGCCGACGGCTTCACCTTCCGGTTCGTGCCGATCGACGCCGCGCTGGTGGCCGAGATGCACCGGCAGGACGACGCGACGGGCTACTACCGGGCCACCAACATGCCCGAGTCCGCCTACCCGATCATCCAGAACGGCTCCACGGTGCCGACGATCGCGGTGTCCAACCTGCTGGTGACCCGCACGGACGTGGACCCCAGGCTCACCGAGTGGCTGACCCGGACCGTGATCAAGAGCCGCGACGGGATCGGACGGCACGTGCACTCCGCCCAGCTGGTCGACCTGCGCACGGCCATCTACACCGACCCCCTCCCTCTGCACGAGGGCGCCCGGCGCTATTACCGCTCCGTCAAGCCGTAGGGCCCGTCCGCGGATCATGTCGGAGACGCGGGGCCGCCACCACAGCCGACCGCCACCGCCACAGGGACCGGCACCAGAACCGGCCGGCACCACAGCCGACCGCCACCGCCACAGGGACCGGCACCACAGCCACCGGCGGGGCCGGTCTCAGCCCACCGGCCTCGTCCTCGGCACGGACACCGTCACCTTCAGCCCGGTGGGCTCGTGGTGGTCGTACGAGATCGTGCCGCCGCCGGCCGCGAGGAGGGCGCGGGAGATGGACAGGCCGAGGCCGGAGCCCTTGATGTTCTGGTGCCGGCCGCTGCGCCAGAAGCGGTCGCCGACGCGCTGGAGTTCCTCGTCGGTGAGGCCGGGGCCGTGGTCGGTGACGACGACGGTCGAGGTCTCGCCGACGACGGCGACCGTCACCTCGACGCCCTCGCCCTCCGGCGTGAACTTGACCGCGTTGTCGATCACCGCGTCCAGGGCGCTGGAGAGCGTGACCGGGTCGGCCCAGGCCGTGGTGGGCGGGCAGTCGCCGGTCAGGCGGACACCCTTGGCCTCGGCGGTGGGCGCCCAGGCGGCGACGCGCTCGGCGGTCAGCGCGCCGATGTCGGTGACCCGCAGGTCGGCCTGGGTGTGTTCGGCCAGGGCCAGGTCGAGCAGGTCGTCCAGGACCTGGGCGAGGCGTCTGCCCTCGTTCTGCACGGACGCGATCTCCTCGTTGCCCTCCGGAAGTTCGTAACCGAGCAGTTCGATGCGCAGCAGCAGGGCCGCGAGCGGGTTGCGCAGCTGGTGCGAGGCGTCGGCGACGAAGGCGCGCTGCTGTTCCAGCACGTCCTCGACGTTGTCCGCCATCTCGTTGAACGACCGGGCCAGCCTCCGGAGTTCCGGCGGACCGCTCGCGACCGCGACCCGGGACTTCAGGCGGCCGGTGGCGATGTCGTGGGTGGTGGCGTCCAGGACCCGCACGGGCCTGAGCACCCAGCCGGTCAGGCGCAGGGCCGCCCCGATGGCGAGCAGCATCGCCGCGATCTCGCCGGCGCCGACGACCAGCCAGCCGTGCAGGATGCGCGAACGCATCGCCCCGGTGGGCGAGTCGGTGACGACGACCGCGACGACGTCGCCGTCCCGGATCACCGGGGACGCCACCACGAGTCGGTTGCGCTGCCAGGGCCACACCTGCCGGGGGTCGTGGCTGCGCCGGCTCAGCAGCGCCTCCTCGAACGCGTCCCGCACCTCGCCCTTTTCGGGAGGTACCAGTCCCTCGGCGCGTGGGCCATGGGGTGTCGCTGCCGTAGAAGACACCGGCACGGATGCCGTAGACGTCGTAGTAGTTGGCCAGCTCGCGGATCAGCGTCGCGCGCCGCTCGTCGGTGGTCGTGGAGACCGGGTCGGAGGCACCGGCCGGGACGGTGACGAACTGGGCGAGGGCGGCGAAGCGTGCCGTGTCGTCGATGCGGTCGACGACCACGTCCTGCTGCTCGGCGCCGGCCACGCTGACCGCCAGCGGCACGCCCAGCGCGAGCAGCACGGCCGCCATCAGGACGATGAGCAGCGGCAGGAGACGTGTGCGCAACGGTCCCCGCTAGGCCGGGGCCACGAGCCGGTAGCCGACGCCGCGCACGGTCTCGATCAGGGCCGGCATGCGCAGCTTGGCGCGCAGGGAGGCCACGTGCACCTCCAGGGTCCGTCCGGTCCCCTCCCAGCTGGTGCGCCACACCTCGCTGATGATCTGCTCCCGCCGGAAGACCACGCCGGGACGCTGGGCGAGCAGCGCCAGCAGGTCGAACTCCTTGCGGGTCAGCTGGACGACGGCGCCCTCCACGGTGACGCGCCGGGTGGGCAGTTCGATGTGCACGGGCCCGAGCAGCAGTTCGCCGTCCCCCGCGGCCGCCGCGTCCTCGGGACGGTGCGCCGGCTGACGGCGTGGATGCGGGCGAGCAGCTCACCGGTGTCGTACGGCTTCACCACGTAGTCGTCGGCACCCAGGTTGAGGCCGTGGATGCGGGAGCGCACGTCGGAGCGGGCCGTCACCATGATCACGGGGGTGGCGGTGCGCTTGCGGATCTTGCCGCAGACCTCGTAGCCGTCCTGGTCGGGCAGGCCCAGGTCGAGCAGGACGACCCCGAATCCGGGACCCTCAGGGACGAGCGCCTGGAGGGCCTCCTCGCCACTGCGCGCGTGGGTGACGTCGAAACCGTGCCGCCTCAGGACCGCGGACAGCGCGGCGGCGACGTGGTTGTCGTCCTCGACGAGCAGCAGTCTCATCCCGGCCTCCTCCGGTTCATCGGGCGTACCCTCTGGTTCTGTACAAAGTCGTACGACTCAGGCGTACGGTGTCGGTGGGCGAAAAGCGTGGCGCACGCGCGCGTGCACGATGGCAGTCACGCTGATGGACGAGGACGCCGTCAAGAGGGTTCCGGTTGCGCGGGACTTCCGTTATCCGCCCGATACGGTCCCAGGCCCCCCGCGCTACGACACGTGTCCGATTGCTATCGGATCGTGATGCTCAGATTCCCCTCAGATGTAATGACGCTGGTCGCGCGTGGTCACTACTGTCCTCCGAAACCGAGGAGGACGGAGCCCGAAAGCGATGACCGAAGTATCGGTGGCCAAGGTGGACGCGGCCGCACCCGGCGAACTGGTCGTCCTGAAGAGCGTCAACAAGCATTTCGGCGCGTTGCACGTTCTCCAGGACATCGATCTGACCGTCGAGCGCGGTGAGGTCGTCGTGGTCATCGGACCCTCCGGGTCCGGCAAGTCCACGCTGTGCCGCACCATCAACCGCCTGGAGACGATCGACGAGGGCGCGATCACGATCGACGGGAAGCCGCTGCCCCAGGAGGGCAGGGAGCTGGCCCGGCTGCGCGCCGACGTCGGCATGGTCTTCCAGTCCTTCAACCTGTTCGCGCACAAGACCGTGCTGCAGAACGTGATGCTGGGCCAGATCAAGGTCCGCAAGGCCGACAAGAAGAAGGCCGAGGAGAACGCGCGCGCCCTGCTCGACCGCGTCGGCGTGGCCAGCCAGGCCGACAAGTACCCCGCCCAGCTCTCCGGCGGCCAGCAGCAGCGCGTCGCCATCGCGCGCGCCCTGGCCATGAACCCCAAGGTGATGCTCTTCGACGAGCCGACCTCCGCCCTGGACCCGGAGATGATCAACGAGGTGCTGGAGGTCATGCAGCAGCTCGCCCGGGACGGCATGACCATGATCGTCGTCACCCACGAGATGGGATTCGCACGATCGGCCGCAAACCGCGTGGTGTTCATGGCGGACGGCCGCATCGTCGAACAGGCTTCGCCGGACCAGTTCTTCAGCAATCCGCGCAGCGACCGCGCCAAGGACTTCCTGTCCAAGATCCTGCATCACTGACCGCGCCCCGCGCGCCCGCGACCAACGTCACCCGCCTCCCGACGGCTCGCACGTCTCCTTCTTCACCGAAGGCATCTCCCAAAGGAAGTTGATCATGAAGCTTCGCAAGGCCTCCGCCGCCTCGGCCGCCGTCCTCGCCCTCGCCCTCGCCGCCACCGCCTGCGGCTCCGACGACAAGGACGACACGGGCAGCGGCTCCAGCGGCGGCGGCGACAAGATCAAGATCGGCATCAAGTACGACCAGCCGGGTCTCGGCCTGAAGGAGCCCGACGGTTCCTTCTCCGGCTTCGACGTGGACGTGGCGACGTACGTGGCCAAGGAGCTCGGCTACAAGCCCGACCAGATCCAGTTCGTCGAGACCAAGAGCGCCGACCGCGAGAACGCGCTCTCCCGCGGCGACGTCAAGTTCATCACGGCGACCTACTCGATCAACGACGAGCGCGCCAAGAAGGTCGACTTCGCCGGCCCGTACCTGCTGGCCCACCAGGACCTGCTGGTGAAGAAGGACTCCGACATCGCCAAGGGTGCGGACCTCAACGGCAAGAACCTGTGTTCGGTGACCGGCTCGACGTCGGCGCAGAACGTCCGGGACAAGATCGCCCCGAAGGCCAACCTGAAGCAGCTCGGCGGTTACTCGGAGTGCATCTCCGCCCTCCAGAGCGGTTCCGTCGACGCGCTGACCACCGACGACTCGATCCTCGCGGGCTTCGCCGCGCAGGAGAAGTACAAGGGCCAGTTCAAGCTCGTGGGCGAGAAGCTCTCGAACGAGAACTACGGCATCGGCGTCAAGAAGGGCGACAAGGCCACCGTCGACAAGATCAACGCCGCGCTGGAGAAGATGGTCAGCGACGGCTCGTGGGACAAGGCCGTCAAGGAGAACTTCGGCCCGGCCGAGTACAAGAACGAGCAGGCCCCGAAGATCGGCGTCATCGTCAAGTAACCCGGCACCCGCCGCCTCAGGAATCCCGCGTCCGACGTGGGGTTCCGCGGGCGCGCCGTCCGTCGTCGCGATCACGGCGGACGGCGCGCCACGCCCTCCACGTACGCCACACACCCGGAAGCGCGGGAGATCGTGTTCGACTTTCTTGAAGGCTACGACGTCCTCGCGGCGTTCTGGATGACGGTCAAACTCACCGTCTTCTCCGCCGTCGGCTCCCTGGTCTGGGGCACCCTGCTGGCCGCGATGCGCGTCAGCCCGGTCCCGCTGATGCGCGGGTTCGGCACCGCCTACGTCAACATCGTCCGGAACATCCCTCTGACGGTCATCATCGTCTTCACCTCGCTCGGTCTCGCCGACATCTTCGGTATGACGATGGGCGCGTCCGACGACTTCGCCCTCCAGGGCTTCCGCCTCGCGGTGCTCGGTCTGGCCGCCTACACGGCGGCCTTCGTCTGCGAGTCGATCCGGTCCGGCATCAACACCGTGCCCCTCGGCCAGGCCGAGGCGGCACGCGCGATCGGGCTGAGCTTCAGCCAGACGCTGCGGCTGGTCATCCTGCCGCAGGCGTTCCGCTCGGTCATCGGCCCGCTGACCAACGTCCTGATCGCCCTGACCAAGAACACCACCGTGGCGGCTGCCATCAGCGTGGCCGAAGCCGCCTTCCTGATGAAGGAAATGATCGAGAACGAGGCCCAGACACTGGCCATCGGCGCGGTCTTCGCCTTCGGGTTCGTGGTCCTTACCCTTCCCACCGGCCTGCTGCTCGGCTGGCTCGGCAAGCGACTGGCGGTGAAGCGATGAGCTCGGTCCTCTACGACACTCCCGGGCCCCGCGCCAAACGGCGCAACCTGGTCCTCTCCTTCGTCTTCTTCGTCCTGCTCGCCCTGGCCCTGTGGTGGGTGTGGCAGAAGATGGACGACAAGAAGCAGCTCGAATGGGCCCTGTGGGAGCCGTTCACCACGTCCCAGGCCTGGACGACCTACCTGCTGCCGGGCCTCGCGAACACCATGAAGGCCGCGGCGCTCGCCATGGTCATCGCCCTCCCCCTGGGCGCGCTCCTCGGCATCCTGCGGATGTCCGACCACCGCTGGGTGCGCGTCCCGGCCGGCGCGGTGGTCGAGTTCTTCCGGGCCATCCCGGTGCTGCTGCTGATGCTGTTCGCCAACGAGCTGTACGTCCGCTCCTCGGACATCACCAGCGAGGACCGTCCGCTGTACGCGGTCGTCACCGGCCTCGTGCTCTACAACGCCTCGGTCCTCGCCGAGGTCGTCCGGGCCGGCATCCTCTCCCTGCCCAGGGGCCAGACGGAGGCCGCGTACGCGATCGGCCTGCGCAAGGGCCAGACGATGACCGGCATCCTGCTGCCGCAGGCCGTCACGGCGATGCTGCCGGCCATCGTCAGCCAGCTCGTGGTCATCGTGAAGGACACCGCGCTCGGCGGCGTGCTGCTCGGGTTCACCGAGCTGCTCAACGCCCGCAGCACGCTCGCGGCGAACTACGCCAACGTCGTCCCCAGCTTCATCGTCGTGGCGCTCATCTACATCGTCGTCAACTTCGTCCTCACCTCCTTCGCCTCCTGGCTGGAGGCCCGGCTGCGCCGCAGCAAGCGCGGCACGGGCGCGGTGCTCGACCCGGACGAGGTCGAGGACAACCCCGCCGCGATCGCCGGCACCTACGGAACGGGCCAGGCCGTCTGACGCTCGCTCACCCGGCGTGACCTGTACGGAGGCAGTGGCGTGCGCGCCGCTGCCTCCGTCACTTGACGCGAGCTGCGGCAATGGGTTGCATACGTTCTGTGATCGTGCACCCTGCTCCTACCCCTTGTTCACCTACGTCCCTCAGGACACCGTCGCGGGCAGGGGGCGCCACGCCGTGGACCCGGTGATCATCGTCGGAGCGGGGCCCGTCGGACTCACGCTCGCCCTGGCGCTGGCGCGTCAGGAGGTGCCCTCGGTCGTCCTCGACGAGGGGCCGGGCAAGGACGAGCCGCGGCTCGCGCGCACGGTCGTGCTCCGCGAGGACACCGCCGCCCTGATCGAGCGGCTCACCGGCACCCCGCTCGCCGGGGCGGGCGTCCGCTGGGCCGGCTGGCGGTCGATGCGGCGCAAGCAGGTGACGCAGGAGATCACGTTCGACGACGCCGATCCGGCTCCGCTGCACCTCCCTCAGCACCTGCTGACCGACGCCCTGCGCGCGGCCCTGGCCGGCGAGCGGCTCGTCCGCGTCGTCGTGGACAGCCGCCTGGACGGGATCGAGCAGGAACCTTCCGGCGTCACGGCCCACACCCGCGGCCCCAAGGGCACCTGGTGGCGCGGCAGTCACCTGGTGGGCTGCGACGGCCCCCGCTCCACGGTCCGCAAGCTCCTCGACATCCGCTTCCCCGGCCGTACGGCGGTGGAGCGGCACGCCGTCGCCGCGCTGCGCACGGAACTCCCCTGGCCCGACCGGGCGTTGCTCCACCGGACACCGCCGTGGCGGACCTCGGGACCCTCCGCCGGGGAGATCACCGGACGTCCCCTGCCGGAAGGTGTCTGGCGCCTGGACTGGCTGCTGCCGCCCGGCAAGGACCTCGTCACCCCCGAGCTGCTGGTCGCCCGCGTCCGCGAGACCCTCGCGGGCTGGAACGGCGGCACCACACCGGCGTACGAGCTGCTCGACACCGGTGTCCACACCGTCCACCACCGGCTGGCCCGCCGCTGGCGCGCCGGACGGGTCTTCCTCGCCGGGGACGCCGCCCACCTCCTCGGCGCCTTCGGCACCCAGGGGCTGGACGAGGGCCTGCGGGACGCCGACAACCTCGCCTGGAAGCTGGCCCTGGTCTGGCACCACGGGCCGCACGAGGCGCTGCTCGACAGCTACCAGGCGGAACGGCGCGCGGTCGTCGCCGCCCGGCTGCGCGCCGCCGACCAGATCCTGCCGGTACTGCGCGGCGGCCCCGGCATAAGGGCGTACGTCCCCGGCGCCACCCGCGCCCACGACGCCCTGCTCACCGACGGCCACCTGGGGCGCGGCCAGCTGGGCGCGCCGGGCTCGTACGCCGGCTCCCCGCTCGCGCCCCGGAGCCTGGAGGCGGAGGCGCCGGTGGACACGCTCCCCGGCGCACCGGTCACGGACGTCCGCGTCACCGACGAGGACGGCTCCTTCGTGCGGCTGCGGGACCGGCTCGGCCGGGGAGCCCTGATCGTCCTGCTGATCGCGCCGGGCACCGGTGTCTGGGAGCGCCGGCACTGGGTGGGAGCCGGGATCATGCCCCGGCTCGCCGCCGCGGTGACGGCGCTGCCGAGCCCGGCCGAGCTGCTGGTCGCCGAGAGCTATCCGGGCGCGGCCGCCCACACCGTCCTGCTGATCCGGCCCGACGGCCACCTGGTCACCGCGCTGAGCGGGGTGCGCCCGGCCGATCTGTACGCGGCGGCGGAGGCGGCCGTGGGAGGCGCCGCGGAAGCGGAGGCGGAGGCGGGAGCCGGGGTCAGGTGAGTGAGGATCGGGGGCCTGGGTCGGGGTCGGGGTCGGGGTCGGGGTCGGGGTCGGGGTCGGGGTCGGGGTCGGGGTCGGGGTCGGGGTCGGGGTCGGGTGAGGATGGGGAGCCGGGTCGCGAAAGCCGGGGCCGGGGCCGGGTGACGTGACCGGGAGGGACTGGGGTGGGCGGTGCCGCCGACGCGGTGCCGGGCGGTGCCGCCGACGCGGTGCCGGGCGGTGCCGCCGACGCGGTGCCGGGCGGTCCCGTCCGGTGCGGTGATCGGCTGATCCGCCCGACCGGCACACCGCGGTCCACAGGGTGACAGTCGGTTGACCGGCTCACCCCGGCATGGTCTACTCCCGATCGTGACCGACACCTGTGTGCGCCTGTGGCGGAGGGTCCATATGGACCTCGTCCGCTATGCGGGCTGCGTGTGTCGTCCGTCCTGCTGAATTCGCACCCCCCTTTATCCCCCGGCGCGCGCCGCCGCGCTCTCGTGCGGCCGCGCCCTCCCGCGAACGCCCCAGGACGGTACCCGTGTCTGTCTTCCTCTCCGCGTCCCCCGCTCTGTCCGCATCAGCCGCCCCGCCCACGCAGGCGGAACTCCTCGACTTCGCACGGCGTACGGCCGCCGACACCGCGCTGATCGCCTCGCTCCCCCTCGACCCGGAAGGCCGCACCTGGGTACGTCTCGAGGGGCCCGGCGGCAGCGAGGCCTGGCTGATCGGCTGGCCGCCCGGCGCCGGCACCGGCTGGCACGACCACGCCGACTCGGTGGGCGCCTTCCTCACCGCCCGCGGCGAGCTGAAGGAGAACGCGCTCGCCGCGCGGCTGCCCACGGACGGCTGGAAAACCCTGGAACTGTCGGAGGGCGTGGACCGGGAACGCCGGCTGCCGGCCGGCAGGGGCCGCTCCTTCGGACGCCACCACGTCCACGAGGTCCTCAACGAGTCCCTCGACGAGCACGCGGTCTCCGTGCACGCCTACTATCCGCCCCTGCCGCGGATCCGGCGGTACAGCCGCACGGGCCAGGTGCTGCGCCTGGAGCAGGTCGAGCGCCCCGAGGACTGGCAGTGAGCGGCGGCACGGCGGGCGGTGACGTGGTGAAGGGTGCCGCGAGGAAGGACGAACGGCGCGTGGGCATCGACGAGTTGCTGGAGCGGGTCCGCGCCGGGTACACGCGCGTGGAGGCGCGGGAGGCTCACGAGGCCGCCCGCGCGGGCGAGGCACTCCTCGTGGACATCCGGTACGCGGCCCTGCGCGAGCGCGACGGGCTGATCCCCGGCGCCCTGGTCGTCGAGCGCAACGAACTGGAGTGGCGGCTCGATCCCCGGGGCAGCCACCGTGTCCCCGAGGCCACCGGTCACGACCTGCGGATCGTCGTGATCTGCAACGAGGGCTACGCGTCGAGCCTGGCGGCCGTCTCCCTGCACCAGCTGGGACTCGGCCGGGCCACCGACCTGATCGGCGGCTTCCAGGCGTGGCGGTCGGCGGGGCTGCCGGTGACCCGGTAGAGCGGGCGCCTCGGGAACGGCCGCCTCGAGCGGGGTCCTCCCGGGGTTCCTCTCAAAGTCCTCCCGAGGGGTCCTCAAGGACCCCTCGGAGCGTGGAGGGGCGCGGCACGCGCGCGCGTGGGGGGCAGTCCTCGGGTGGGCAGTGCAGCGGGGCGGTGTCCGCGTTGCCCTTGGCCACCCACCGCACCCGGGTCTTGTCGATCCTGTCGGCCTTCCCGTGGCGGCGCGGGGAGACGACGCCCGTACGGGGAAAGATCCGCGAGCGGCAGCAGACGGCACCCGCGGCCCGAACGGGAGCGACCCTCCGGGAACGCGAGGCAACCCCGCGCGCCCCGAGGCCCTCACCCGTCACGCGAGCCCCTGGCGTCGGACGGTCCGGCGGCCGGGAGGACGCCTTCGCGGGGGCTGCCCCGCCCTGCGGGAAAGCCGGCGAGGCACGGCACGGCCACCCGACCTGACGGAGGGCCAGGAAGGGGCGACGGGAGCAGGAGGTCAGAAGTCCCCGTCCTCCAGGAATTCCGTGTCCTCGCCCTCCTCCTCGAGCGCCTGCCGGACCACTCGCAGGGCCATGCCCTGGGGGTAGCCCTTGCGCGCGAGCATCCCGGCGAGGCGGCGCAGCCGCTTGTCCCGGTCGAGCCCGCGGGTCGAGCGCAGCTTGCGGGCGACCAGTTCGCGGGCGGTGGCCTCCTCCTGCTCGGAGTCGAGCCGGGCGACCGCCTCACCGATCAGGGTCGGGTCGACGCCCTTGGTGCGCAGCTCCTGCGCGAGGGCCCGCCGGGCCAGACCGCGGCCGTGGTGCCGGGACTCCACCCAGGCGTCCGCGAAGGCGCTGTCGTCGATCAGTCCGACCTCCTCGAACCGCGAGAGCACCTCCTCCGCCACGTCGTCCGGGATCTGCCGCTTGCTCAGGGCATCGGCGAGCTGTTTGCGGGTGCGCGGGGTCCCGGTGAGCAGGCGCAGGCAGATCGCCCGTGCCCGCTCAGCCGGGTCCCCTGAAGACTCCCCCTTCTCGGCCCTCGACGAGGCAGAGGCGTCTTCGTCCTCGGTGGACGGTTCTCCGAAGCCGCGGCGACGGCGCCCGCCCCGCGAACCGTCCTCGCCGCCACGTCCCCCGCGGCGGCCACGGGGCCTGCCTGCGCCGGCCGGTCCGTCGTCCCCGCGGGATCCGCTGTCCGGCCGGTCCTCACCGCCCCGGGCCAGGCCGACGCCGTCCCCGCTCCCCGGCAGGCGGGAGGCTCCGGGGTGGGCGTCGTACTCGGCCCAGTCCGTTCGTCGTGTCACGGGTCGGCTCAGCTCTTGGCGGTCGCGGCCTTGGTCTTGGTGGCCTTGACCGCGGCAGCGGGAACCGTCTTGGCCGCGTCGGCCACCGGTGCGCCCGGGGCGGCCGGGGCATCCGCGTCCGTGGCCTCGGCGGGCTGCTCGGGACGCACGCCCACACCCAGCTTCTTCAGGATCTTCTTCTCGATCTCGTCGGCGAGATCGGGGTTGTCCTTCAGGAAGTTGCGGGCGTTCTCCTTGCCCTGGCCGAGCTGGTCGCCCTCGTACGTGTACCAGGCGCCGGCCTTGCGGACGAAGCCGTGCTCCACGCCCATGTCGATCAGGCCGCCCTCGCGGCTGATGCCATGCCCGTAGAGGATGTCGAACTCGGCCTGCTTGAAGGGCGGCGCGACCTTGTTCTTGACGACCTTGACGCGGGTGCGGTTGCCGACCGCGTCGGTACCGTCCTTCAGCGTCTCGATGCGGCGGATGTCGAGCCGCACGGAGGCGTAGAACTTCAGCGCGCGGCCACCGGTCGTGGTCTCCGGGGAGCCGAACATCACACCGATCTTCTCGCGGAGCTGGTTGATGAAGATCGCGGTGGTCTTGGACTGGTTGAGCGCGCTGGTGATCTTCCGCAGGGCCTGGCTCATCAGACGGGCCTGCAGACCCACGTGGCTGTCGCCCATCTCGCCCTCGATCTCCGCACGCGGGACGAGCGCGGCGACGGAGTCGATGACGATCAGGTCCAGGGCGCCGGAGCGGACCAGCATGTCCACGATCTCCAGGGCCTGCTCGCCGTTGTCCGGCTGGGACAGGATCAGGTTGTCGATGTCCACGCCGAGCTTCTGCGCGTACTCGGGGTCGAGGGCGTGCTCGGCGTCCACGAACGCCACCTGGCCGCCGGCCCTCTGGGCGTTCGCCACCGCGTGCAGGGTCAGGGTCGTCTTGCCGGAGGACTCGGGTCCGTAGACCTCGATGACACGGCCGCGCGGCAGACCGCCGACGCCGAGGGCCACGTCGAGCGCGGTCGACCCGGTCGGGATGACCTCGATGGGCTCCTTCGAGCGGTCACCCATGCGCATGACCGCGCCCTTGCCGAATTGTCGTTCAATCTGTGCGAGTGCGGCGTCCAGCGCCTTCTCGCGGTCGGTGCCTGCCATGGGTTCCACCCGATTTGCTTGAGTCGATCGCTTCACGTCAAAGACGCTAACGCCTGCCACTGACAATGCGCCTCGACGCCGGCCCCGCCTGTGGACAACTCGGGCATTTACCCCTTCAAATCGGGACGAACCACCCACCAAGGACCTCGCCGGAGCTTCCATCAGAATGGATGTTCGATTTTCGTGTCAAGCGGACCGCTCGATACCTCCGGGCCTGCGCTCGCGCCTGCGCAACGCCCCGGACCCCGCCCCGGCCCCCGCCCCGGCCCCCGCACCCGGCCCTCGTCGCGACGGGCCCCGTCGGGGACCCGCGCCGGGTGTCAGCGAGTCCCTTCCCCCGGGCCGGACGTCCGCTCCCGCGCCCTCGTCCACAGCTGCCGTGCGCGCGTGAGCGGGTTCGGCCCCTCACCCCGTCTCCGGTGGCCGTGCACGCGGGGATCGTCCGTGACGTCGTAGCGCTTTACGTAGGCGCCGAGGAACGCCTGGAGCGTGGCGACCGCGGGGATGGAGATCAGTGCGCCGACCGCGCCGAGCAGTGCGGTGCCGGCGATGACCGAGCCGAAGGCCACGGCGGGGTGGATGTCGACGGTCTTCGAGGTGAGCTTCGGCTGCAGCACGTAGTTCTCGAACTGCTGGTAGACCACGACGAAGACCAGTACCCACAGCGCATACCAGGGATCGACCGTGAAGGCGATCAGCATGGGCAGCGCACCCGCGAGATAGGTGCCGATGGTGGGGATGAACTGCGAGACGACGCCGACCCACACGCCGAGCACGGGCGCGTACGGGATACCGAGGATCTGGAGCAGTACGTAGTGCGCCACGCCGGAGATCAGCGCCATCAGACCGCGCGAGTACAGGTAGCCGCCGGTCTTGTCGACGGCGATCTCCCACGCGCGCAGCACCTCGGCCTGCCGGGTGGGCGGCAGGACGGAACACAGGGCGCGCCGCAGCCGGGGCCCGTCGGCGGCGAAGTAGAACGAGAACAGTCCGATCGTCAGGAGTTGGAAGAGCCCGCCGAGGACCTGCGTGGAGACGTCCAGGACGCCGGCCGCGCTGTTCTGCGCGTACTTCCTCAGCCAGTCGGAGTGGAGCAGGCCCTCCTGGATGTCGACCCGCCTGAGGTCGGTGTGGAACGTGGTGTTGACCCAGTTGATCACCGAGTCGAGGTACTGCGGGAAGCCCTCGATCATCTTGATGATCTGCCCGGCGAGCATCGAGCCGAGCAGCGTGAAGAAGCCCGCGAACACGATCAGCAGACCGAAGAAGACGAGGAAGGTGGCGAGCCCCCTGCGTATGCCGCGCGCCGCCATGCGGCTCACCGCCGGTTCGACGGCGAGGGCGAGGAAGAACGCGATGAGGATGTTGGTCAGCAGGCCGATGACCTGGTGGAAGGCCCAGATGCCCAGCTGGAACGCGCCGACCAGGGCGAGTGCGAGCAGCATCGCGCGGGGAGCCAGCGCGGCATGCGCGCGCTCGGCGCGGTGTCGGGGCCGGACGGTGGCCGAGTGGGCGGCGTCGGGCCCGACGGGGGTGCCTGCGGGCCGACGCGCCCGTTCTCGTCAGTGGGTGCCACGGACCAAGTCTCGCCCACGCCACCGACAATCGGTGACCCCCCTGCGATCTTCCCGTCGAATCAGTGCCTCTCCCGCGGAACGTTCATCACCGCGCACACCACACGCCAGACGTCCTTTGCGTCCCAGCCGGCCGCCAGCGCCTCGTGCACGGTGCGCCCGCCGAGTTCCGTCATCACGTGATCACGCGCGAAGGTCTCGGCGTACCCCGTGCCGAAGTGCTCCGCCATCCGCTGCCAGAAGACCGTCAACCGCATGCCACCAGTATCCCGCCCCCGGGGGTGGCCACGGCCGGGACCGCCTGCGGAGACCGCTTCGCGGCCTACGGTCTGACTCATGGTCGAATCCGGAGCATCCCCACTCCCCCGACGCCGTCGGCGCGTTCCCCGCTCTTCCGTGCCGAGCACTTCGTCTGGCTCACCGCGCGCGTGCTGGAACAGCGCCTCTTCGCACACCACTTCCTCCATGGCGCCGCCGACCCCGTGGAGACGGCGCTCGACGCGTACCGCAACGAGGACGGCGGATACGGCCACGCGCTCGAACCCGATCTCCGCGGCCCCGTCAGCCAGCCCCTGCACACCGCCCGCGCGCTGCGCGTCCTGGACTCGCTCGGCCGCTGCGGCGGGCAGCGCGCGGAACGGGTGTGCCGCTACCTCACCTCCGTCTCCACGGCCGACGGGGCGCTCCCGGCGGTCCTTCCCAGCCAGCGCGGCTACCCCGCCGCCCCGTTCGTCCCGGTCGTGGACGACCCTCCCGGCGAGTTGCTGGCGACCGGTCCGGTGGTCGGTCTGCTGCACCGCAACGGGGTCTGGCACGCCTGGCTGTTCAGGGCCACGGACTTCTGCTGGCAGGCGGTCGACGCCCTGGAGACGTCCCACCCGTACGAGATCCAGGCCGCCGTGGCCTTCCTGGACTCCGCCCCGGACCGCCCGCGCACGGAGGCGGCCGCCGACCGCCTGGGCCGCCTGGTGCGCGAGCAGCGCCTCGCCGTACTCGACCCGGACCGCCGGGACGCGTACCCCGTCGCCCCCGGCTACGCGCCCGGCGAGCACCACTTCCCGTACGACTACGCGAGGACACCGGGTTCGCTCGCGCGCGCGTGGTTCACCGACGCCGAGATGGCGGGCTCCCTGGACTTCCTCGCCGGCGAGCAGCGGGAGGACGGCGGCTGGCCGGTCCGGTGGCGCCGGTGGGCGCCGGGCACGGAGCTGGAGTCCCGCCCGGTGGTGACGATCGAAGCGCTGAGCACCCTCCGGTCGTACGGTCGCGCCATCGGGTGACCCGGCGCGCCGGCCCGGGGCGGGGCCTCACCAGGACACCCGCCCCACTCGCCCCAGTCGCCTCAGCCGCTCAGGGCCCGTACCCCCGCCGTGACCGCCACGGCCGCCGCGACGACGAGCAGGAACGGCGCTCGCAGGACGAGCGCCACGGCGGCCGCGGCGAGCCCGGCGGCCTTGGCGTCGAGCACGAGGGACTGGCCGTCGGCGAAGGTCTGCTGGGCCGTGAGGGCGGCCAGCAGGGCGACGGGGAGCAGGGCCGCGAGCCGCCGGACGAGGGGCCGTTCGAGCACCCCGGCGGGCACGAGCAGGCCGGTGAGCTTGACGGCGTAGCAGCCGAGGGCGGTCACGCCGATCGCGATCCAGACGTTCACCGGCCCTCCCCCTCCGTCTCGCCCCGCGCGCGGCCCTGGCGCCGGCCCTCGGCCCACAGGGCGAGCGGCGCGGCCAGAGCGGCCACCAGGACGGGCACGCCGCCGGGCAGGACGGGCAGCAGACCGAGGCCCAGCAGGACCGCGAGCGCCGCGGCGGCCCGCTCGGTGGTGGACTTCAGCATGGGCGCGAGCAACGCGAGGAAGACGGCCGGGCCGGCCGCGTCGAGCCCCCACGCGTCGGTGTCCCCGATGGCTTCCGCACCGAGGGCGCCCAGCAGGGTGGTCAGGTTCCACAGCACGTACAGGCTGAGTCCGGTCACGGCGAACCCGATGCGCGCGCCTCGTCGATCGCGTTGCGCCAGCGAGACGGCCGTGGTCTCGTCGATGACCCACTGCGCGGCGAACGGGCGCACCGCGCGCGGGAGTGCCAGCAACTGCGACAGCCGCAGCCCGTAGAAGGCGTTGCGTACGCCGAGGAAGAAGGCGCCGGCGGCCGCCGTGAGCGGATTGCCGCCCGCCGCGAGCGCCCCGACGAGCGCGAACTGGGACGCGCCGGTGAACACCAGGAGGCTGAGCGCGCAGGTCTGCCACACCGTGAGTCCGCCGCCCGCCGAGGTCACTCCGAAGGCGAACCCGGAGAGTCCGACGGCGATCCCGACCCCGAGGGCGTCGCGGACGACGGCGGCGTCCGGCCTGCCTCCCCGGTCGTGGTCCCGTATGTCTGCGAGAGCTGTCTGTTCTGCCACCCGTCGAACGGTACGAGGAGCCGCCGCCGCGCGTCTTGTACGTTCTTGCGCTCCCGCTGGTACGCCCCCGGCGGCACGCCCACGATCCTGGCGAAGTGACGGTTGAGGTGCGGCTGGTCGGTGAAACCCACGGCGAGCGCCGCCTCAGCCGGGGCGGTCCCGGCGTCCAGCAGGCGCCGCGCCCGCCTGACCCGGGTGTCGGTGAGCCAGGTGTGCGGCGGCATCCCGTAGGCGTCCCGGAACGCCCGCAGCAGGGCGAAGGGGCTCGTCCCGAGGTCGCCCGCGAGCCGCTCCAGGGTCGGCGGGTCCGCGAGCCGCTCCTCCAGCACGGCACGCGCGCGTGCCGCCGTCCGCGCCCCGGCCGTGCGCACCTGCCGGTCGGGCAGCGTCCCGCCGTTCAGCCGCAGCAGCCGCGTCACGGCGACCCGCAGCAGGGTGTCGGCGGCGAGCGCGTTGCCCTCGTCGGCGGCCCGCAGGACCTGGTGCACGAGCGTGACGGCGTACGGATCGTCGAGCACGGGGCTGACGAACCCCGGAGCGCCCCGCAGGGTCGTCGTCTCGGCGGCGATCCCGGCCACCAGTTCGGGCGACGGGTACACCGCGCCGTACCGCCAGCCCTCGGGCACGCCGGCCCGTCCGGTGTGCGGGGTGTCGGGATTGACCAGAGCGAGCGATCCCGCACCCGCGTACTGGTCCCCGCCCCGGTGCTGGAAGACCTCCAGCCCCTCCACGATCCCGGCGATCACGAAGTGCTCGTGCGTGTGCCGCACGAAGCTTTTCCGCACGTACCGGGCCCGCAGCAGGTCCACACCGGGCAGTTCCGCGTACTGCCAGTGCCGCGCCACCTCACGAGTTCCCGCCACACCCCCATTCTCCGCGAAGCGGACCTGAGACCTCCGGCCCGGGCCGCCCCGCCCCGCCCGGGCCGCCCTCGCCGGGCTCGCGGCCCGCCGCCGTTTGGGACCGTCCCGCGCCGGCATCCGCCCCCGGCCCGGAAGGCGACGCGAAGCCGCAGGTCAGACGCGTTGTCGGTGCTCGGGTGCAGGATGGACCCATGGTCGGCAATGCACACCGAGCCCTGGACGGCTTCTCCCCCGCGACCCGCGCCTGGTTCACGGGGGCGTTCTCCGCGCCCACCGCCGCCCAGGCGGGCGCGTGGCAGGCCATCGGCGAGGGGTCGGACGTACTGGTGGTGGCCCCGACCGGCTCCGGCAAGACACTGGCCGCGTTCCTGGCGGCCCTGGACCAGCTCGCCTCGACGCCCCCGCCGGCCGACCCGAAGAAGCGCTGCCGCGTGTTGTACGTGTCACCGCTCAAGGCCCTCGCGGTCGACGTCGAGCGCAACCTGCGCAGCCCCCTCACCGGCATCCGCCAGGAGTCCGTGCGCCTGGGCCTGCCCGAGCCCGAGGTCAAGGTCGGCATCCGCTCCGGTGACACGCCGCCCGCCGAGCGCCGCGCGCTCTCCACGCGCCCTCCGGACATCCTGATCACCACCCCGGAGTCCCTGTTCCTGATGCTGACGTCGGCCGCCCGCGACGCGCTGACCGGCATCGAGACGGTGATCCTCGACGAGGTCCACGCCGTGGCGAGCACCAAGCGCGGCGCCCACCTCGCCCTCTCCCTGGAGCGCCTGGACGAGCTCCTGCCGAGGCCGGCCCGCCGTATCGGCCTCTCGGCCACGGTCCGTCCGGTCGACGAGGTCGCCCGTTACCTCTCCCCGCGCCGCAAGGTCGAGATCGTGCAGCCCGAGTCGGGCAAGGAGTTCGACCTCTCGGTGGTCGTCCCGGTGGAGGACCTGGGCGAGCTGGGCGGCTCCCCGGTCGCCGACGGCTCCGCGGGCGCGGAGCGCCCGTCGATCTGGCCGCATGTCGAGGAGCGCATCACCGACCTGGTCCAGGCCCACCGCTCCACGATCGTGTTCGCGAACTCCCGCCGCCTGGCGGAGCGCCTGTGCAACAGGCTCAACGAGATCGCCCACGAGCGGGCCACCGGAGAGCCCCTCGACGAGCACCACGCCCCGGCCGACCTGATGGGCGGCTCGGGCGCGGCCCAGGGCGCCCCCGCGGTCATCGCGCGCGCCCACCACGGCTCGGTCTCCAAGGAGCAGCGCGCCCTGGTGGAGGAGGACCTCAAGGCCGGCCGCCTGCCCGCGGTGGTCGCCACCTCCAGTCTGGAGCTGGGCATCGACATGGGCGCGGTCGACCTGGTCGTCCAGGTCGAGTCCCCGCCCTCGGTGGCCTCCGGCCTCCAGCGCGTGGGCCGCGCGGGCCACCAGGTCGGCGCGGTCTCCACCGGTGTGGTCTTCCCGAAGTACCGGGGCGACCTGGTCCAGGCCGCGGTGGTCACCGAGCGCATGCGCACGGGCTCCATCGAGTCCCTGAGGATCCCGGCGAACCCGCTTGACGTGCTGGCCCAGCAGCTCGTCGCGATGACCGCGATGGACACCTGGCAGCTGGACGACCTGCTCGCCCTCGTCCGCCGCGCCGCGCCCTTCGCCTCCCTCCCCGAGTCGGCCTTCACGGCGGTCCTGGACATGCTCGCCGGCCGGTACCCGTCCGACGCCTTCGCCGAGTTGCGCCCGCGCGTGGTGTGGGACCGCGTGGCCGGCACGATCACCGGCCGCCCCGGCGCCCAGCGGCTCGCCGTGACCTCCGGCGGCACCATCCCGGACCGCGGTCTGTTCGGCGTGTTCCTCGCGGGCGCCGATCCCAGGAAGGGCGGCGGCCGGGTCGGCGAGCTGGACGAGGAGATGGTCTACGAGTCCCGCGTCGGTGACGTCTTCACCCTGGGCACCAGTTCCTGGCGCATCGAGGACATCACCCGCGACCGCGTCCTGGTCTCACCCGCCCCGGGCGTACCGGGCCGCCTGCCGTTCTGGAAGGGCGACCAGCTGGGCCGCCCGCTGGAGCTGGGTCGCGCGGTAGGCGCGTTCCTGCGCGAAATCGGCTCGCTGCCCGAGGAAGACGCCCGGCTGCGCCTGCTCACCGCCGGCCTGGACGCCCGGGCCGCCGACAACGTCCTCTCCTACCTGGACGAACAACGCCAGGCCTGCGGCCACGTCCCCGACGACCGCACCATCGTCGTGGAGCGTTTCCGCGACGAGCTGGGCGACTGGCGGGTCGTCGTGCACTCCCCCTTCGGCGCCCAGGTGCACGCCCCCTGGGCGCTCGCCCTCGGCGCCAAGCTGTCCGAGCGGTACGGCATGGACGCCCAGGTGATGCACGCCGACGACGGCATCGTCCTGCGGCTGCCCGACGCCGATCTCATGAGCCTGGACCTGATCGACCAGCCGCCCCCGCAAGCCGGCACGGAGTACGACGCCGACCGGGCCCCGATCGGCGCGGCGGACGTCGTCTTCGACAAGGGCGACGTCGACCAGGTCGTCACCGACCAGGTGGGCGGCTCGGCCCTGTTCGCCGCCCGCTTCCGCGAGTGCGCCGCCCGCGCGCTGCTGCTGCCGCGCCGCAACCCCGGCAAGCGCACCCCGCTGTGGCAGCAGCGCCAGCGCGCCTCCCAGCTGCTCCAGGTGGCGAGCGAGTTCGGCTCGTTCCCGATCGTCCTGGAAGCGGTCCGCGAGTGCCTCCAGGACGTCTTCGACGTCCCCGGACTCGTCGAGCTGATGGGTGACCTCGAGTCCCGCAGGGTGCGCCTGGTCGAGGTCACCACCCCGGAGCCGTCCCCCTTCGCCCGCTCCCTCCTGTTCGGCTACGTCGCCCAGTTCCTCTACGAGGGCGACTCCCCGCTCGCCGAACGCCGCGCCGCCGCCCTGTCGCTGGACTCACGGCTGCTGGCCGAGCTGCTCGGCCAGGCGGAGCTGCGCGAACTGCTCGACGCCGAGGTGCTCACCGAACTGGAGCGGGAACTCCAGTGGCTGACCGAGGACCGCCGGGTGAAAGACGTCGAGGGCGTCGCGGACCTCCTGCGCGTGCTCGGCCCGCTCACCGACGCGGAACTGGCCGAACGGGGCGCCGAACCGCACTGGGCCCGCGATCTGGCCGCGGCCCGCCGCGCCATCGCGGTCCGTATCGCCGGCGTCGACCACTGGGCGGCCGTCGAGGACGCGGGCCGCCTGCGCGACGCCCTGGGCACGGCACTGCCCGTCGGTGTGCCGGAGGCCTTCACCGAACCGGTCAAGGACCCGCTCGGCGACCTCCTCGCCCGTCACGCGCGCACCCACGGCCCGTTCACCTCGGCCGACGCCGCCGCCCGCTTCGGCCTGGGCGTCGCGGTCACCGAGGGCGCCCTCCAACGGCTCGCGGCGGGCGGCCGCGTCGTGCAGGGCGAGTTCCACCCGGCCGGCATCGGCCAGGAGTGGTGCGACGCGACCGTCCTGCGCAGGCTGCGCCGCCGCTCCCTGGCCGCCCTGCGGCAGGAGCTCGAACCGGTCCCGCCCGCCGCGCTCGCCCAGTTCCTGCCCCAGTGGCAGCACATCGGCGCGGGCCACTCCCTGCGCGGCGTCGACGGCCTGGTGCGCGCGATCGAGCAGCTCCAGGGCGCGTCCGTGCCCGCCTCCGCCCTGGAGAGGCTCGTCATCCCGTCCCGCGTCAGGGGCTACGCGCCGGCGATGCTCGACGAACTCACCGCCGCGGGGGAGGTCCTCTGGGCCGGCGCGGGCGCCCTGCCCGGCAAGGACGGCTGGGTGTCCCTGTACCTGGCGGACGCGGCACCGCTGCTCCTGGCCCCACCGCACCCCCTGGAGCTGACGGCACTGCACCAGTCCGTCCTGGACACCCTCGCCGGGGGCTACGGCCTGTTCTTCCGCCAGATCGCCGACCAGGTCCGTGCCACCACCCACCCCGAGGCCACCGACCCCCAGCTGGCCGACATCGTCTGGGACCTGGCGTGGTCCGGCCGCCTCACCAACGACACGCTGGCGCCGATGCGCGCCCTGCTGGGCTCGGGCCGTACGGCCGGCTCCACCGCCCACCGCGCCAAGCGCGCGGTCCCCCGAGGGCGGTACGGCTCCCCCGCCGGCCGCTCCGCGTCCCGTGGCGGCCCCCGACCGTCGCCGGCCGCTGGTCCCTCCTGCCGGCCCACGAGCCCGACCCCACCGTCCGCGCCCACGCGCTCGCCCGTACGCTCCTCGACCGGCACGGCGTGGTGACCCGGGGCGCGGTCGCGGCCGAGGGCGTGGAGGGCGGCTTCTCGGCGACGTACCGCATCCTGTCCGCCTTCGAGGACAGCGGCCAGGCCCGGCGCGGTTATGTCGTGGAGGGGCTCGGCGCCGCGCAGTTCGCGATGGACGGCGCCGTGGACCGCGTCCGCGCGGTGGCAGGCGCCCGTGACCGCGGCGAGCCGTCGCCGGGCCCGGCCGGCGCCCAGGACGCGTGGGGCACCGGTACCGCCCCACCCCGGCCGACCGGTCCGGAGCGGCCCGACGGAACCGGCGGCGATGACGGACCGGACGGCGCGCACGCCGGGCCCGGCGCCGACGACCCCTTCGGCATCCCCGACGGATTCCCCCCGGCCGACATCGACTGGGACTTCCCCGGCCTCGGCGGCGCCGCCGGCGCCCCGCCGGCTCCGGGCGAGTGGGTCTCACCGCGCGACTTCGCGAATCCCGGCCCCGGCAGCCCCCGGGGCGGCAGCGGCTCCCCGTACGCGCCCGGCTTCGCCGGCCGCCGCCCGCGCACCCCGTCACCCGCCTCCCGTGCCGTCGTCCTCGCCGCGGCCGACCCGGCGAACGCGTACGGCGCCGCCCTGCCCTGGCCCGAGCCGCCGACCGGCGCCGGACACAAGCCTGGCCGCAAGGCGGGCTCCCTCGTGGTGCTCGTGGACGGCGAGCTGACGCTCTACATGGAGCGCGGCGGCAAGACCCTGCTGGCCTGGCCCGCCGCCGCGGACCACGCCGACTCACCCGCCGACGACCCGCGGCTGCCCGCGGCGGCGGAGTCCCTCGCCGCGGCCGCCCGTGCGGGATCGCTCGGCACGGTCACGGTGGAGCGCGTCAACGGCGCCCCGGCCCTGACCTCCCCCTTCGGCTCCGTCCTGGAAGGGGCTGGCTTCATCGCGACGCCCCGCGGTCTGAGGCTGCGGGCATGACGAACCACCGGACGGCCGCAGGCCCCGCTCCCGTCGTGCCACCCTTGACCCATGCCTGAAGGTGACACGGTCCGGCAGGCCGCGAGACGGCTGCACTGCGCCCTCGCGGGCAAGGTGCTGACCCGCTCCGACCTGCGCGTTCCCCAGCACGCCACCGCCGACCTCACCGGTCGCGTCGTCCTCGACGTCACCCCGCGCGGCAAGCACCTCCTCACCCGTATCGAGGGCGGTCTCACCCTCCACTCGCACCTGCGGATGGAGGGGGCCTGGAAAGTCTTCACGAACGGCCAACGCTGGACCGGCGGACCGGCCCACCAGATCCGCGCCGTCCTCGGCACCCACGACCGTACGGCCGTCGGCTACCGCCTTCCCGTGCTCGAACTGCTGCGCACCCCCGACGAGGAACGCGTGGTCGGCCACCTCGGGCCCGACCTGCTCGGCCCCGACTGGGATCCCGACCAGGCCCTCGCCAACCTCCTCGCCGACCCGGCCCGAGCCATCGGCGAGGCCCTCCTCGACCAGCGCAACCTCGCCGGCATCGGCAACATCTACAAGAGCGAACTCTGCTTCCTCCTGGGTGTCACCCCCTGGCTGCCCGTGGGCGCCCTTCCCGCGGACCGCACCGCCGCGCTGCCGGCCTTCGCGAAGAAGCTCCTCGAGGCCAACCGCGACCGCCCGGTCCGCGTCACCACCGGCCGCAGCGGCCAGGCCCTGTTCGTCTACGGCCGCGCGGGCCGCCCCTGCCTGCGCTGCGGAACCCCGATCCGCGTGGCCGACCAGGGCGACGGCTCCCGCGAGCGCCCCACGTACTGGTGCCCCACCTGCCAGTCGGGCCCGGTCCCGGCACCGGGCTCCCCAGCCACGCGCCGCATCCGCACCCGCCCCCGCACCACGGATTGACGGCCCGCCAGAACTCCTTGTGCCGAAGCAGCCCCCTTGTGCCGGCGCCCAGCCGCACGCCCCGCAGCCGCATGACACACGGGCGCACAGCCGCACACAGAGCCCCACATGCCCCGCCGGCGAACCGAGGACGCCGCCCACAACCCGCGCAGCCACCCGCCCGACCCGCGCGAACCCCGCTCACGGGGCCTCAGCACCGCCCCCAAGCTCGCCCAGCCCCCCGCCCCCGCCTTGCCTTCCCCGCGTCCGCTCCCCCCGCCAAGCACCCCTCCACCGTCCCGCCGCGAGGGCCCCCGCGGCCCGCGACCTGGCCACGCAGTGCACCGGCAGCAGACTCAGCCCCCAGCCACCGGCCACGACGGACCCTTCCAGCACCCCGGCGTCGGGCACGAGGGCAAGACGCACCGCGGCCCACCACCACACGGCCCCGAGCCCGAGCACGGCCCCCCGGCGCACTATCGGCCCCGCCCCGGCCGTCACCTACGGCCCACCACCGGGACCCCGTCGGCCCGCCGCCGCCCGCGCCCACGCCGGCACCGGACACACGCACGACGCCGGGCAGCCGTGGCACGCCGGAGGCCGGGCGCGGCGGGTCCGCGTCCGCCGCGTCCGCCAGGCGACTCTTCACGGCGTACATCCACACCTCCGGGTCGATCGACCCCCGCCCTGACCCTCCACGATGACGGCAGCCCGCAACCGCGGCAAACGGACTCGGGGCGCCCACGCAAAAACCCCGACCGCACCCCTCCGGATCTCCCGGAGAAGCCCCGGCCGGGGCCTCACGGCTGCCGTACGCCTACACGTACTCGCACCCGTCCCTACACACGTACTCGCTCACGCACGTGCTCGTCGTCGGTCGACACACCCGGCCAGGGGCACGTCACGCGGCGACCACGTCCACCGCCTCGGCGGGCGCCTTGATGGTCACCCGCTCCGGTGGCACACCGGTCACCGACACGGAACCCAGCATCGGGCGAACCGACGCCGGTACAGGACCGCTGGGGGTGGCCGCAGCCGACTGGGCCAGCTCGGCGAGGGCGAGTTCGTCGCTCACTTCCCGCATGAGCTCGGACATCCGTACGTCCAGCGCGTCGCAGATGGCGGCGAGCAGCTCGGAGGAAGCCTCCTTCTGCCCCCGCTCCACCTCGGAGAGATAGCCGAGTGAGACTCGGGCGGACGAGGAGACTTCGCGCAGAGTACGGCCCTGGCGCTGGCGCTGCCGACGCAGCACGTCACCCAGCAGGCGACGGAGCAGAATCATCGGTGGCTCCCTCCTCGGACCGCGTAGCCGCATCCTTCACGCCCCACCGTACCGCCTTGCGCTGCGGCCGTGCGGGGAGCGATGTCGTGTTCACTCAGGGCTGCAAACATCAAAACCCCCCGTTCTGTTCCGTATCCTGTGCCCGCTCATTCCCGGTCTGTTCGCCCGCCAGCTCTCTCAGGAGCATGGCGAGTACGCTCCGTACACTCTCTCTACGAATTTCCGCCCGGCTGCCGTTCAACCGCAGGGCCTCCACTTTTCCGCCAGAGGCGGAACCGGAACCGGGCCCCGAGGGGCCCTCCACCGCGACGAAGACCGTCCCCACGGGCCGGCCGTCCTGCGCGTCCGGGCCGGCGACTCCGGTGGTGGCGACGCCCCAGTCGGCGCCCAGCGCCCTGCGCACACCGGCCGCCATCTGCGCCGCCACCTGCGGGTCCACCGCTCCGCGCGCGGCCAGCAGGCCCGCGTCCACGCCGAGCAGCTCGTGCTTGAGCGGGGTCGCGTACGCCGTGACCGATCCCCGGAAGACCCGGGACGCCCCGGGGACGGAGGTGATCTCCGCCGCGACCAGGCCACCCGTCAGCGACTCGGCGACGGCGAGCGTCTCGCCCCTCACTGTCAGTAGTCGCACCACGTCGGCGGCCGGGGAACTCACGCTCGCGTCTCCTCCGAAGCCGCCCGGCGCTCGGCGATGCCCTGTCGGCGCAGCACGACGGCCTGTCTCACGTAGTCGAGCCCGGTCACCACGGTGAGGACGACCGCGGCGGCCATCACCCACCACCGCAGGGTGGCCAGCCAGCCCGTCAGCGCCAGGACGTACATCCCGACGGCGACGCCCTGGGTGAGCGTCTTCAGCTTGCCGCCCCGGCTCGCCGGGATGACGCCGTACCGGATGACCAGAAAACGCAGCAGGGTGATGCCGAGTTCCCGGCCGAGGATGACGCCCGTCACCCACCACGGCAGGTCGCCGAGGGCGGAGAGGCAGATCAGGGCCGCTCCCATGATCGCCTTGTCGGCGATCGGGTCGGCGATCTTCCCGAAGTCGGTGACGAGGTTGTAGGTCCGCGCCAGATGCCCGTCGAACAGGTCGGTGATCATGGCGACGGCGAAGGCCGCCCAGGCGAACGCGCGCCAGGCCGGGTCGTACCCGCCGTCGGCCAGCATGAGGGCGACGAAGCCGGGCACCAGGAGGAGCCGCAGCATCGTCAGCAGGTTGGCCACGTTCCAGACGCTGGCCTGGTTGACGGCCGCGGCCGCGATCTTCCCGCCCCGCGCGGGCCTGAGGGTCCCCTGCTCGTCCGGAGTGGCGCCGGTGACGTCGGTGCCCATCTCCGGGACCGCCCCGGACGCGTCGGCGGGGGCGGGGGCGGGAGCACCGGGGGCAGGGCTCGTGGCGGCCCCCTTGGCCCGCGCGGAGCCTCCCGCGGCCGATGCCGGGACACCCGTCATCTGTCCGCCTCCTCACTCCGCCCGATCGAGCCCTGGAGGGGCTCGGCCACCAGGTCGACACCTTCGGTGCCGACCACCTTCGCCTCGACCATACGACCGGCGCTCAGGCCCTCGCCGCTCGTGAGCAGCACCTGGCCGTCCGTCTCGGGCGCCTGGTGGGCGGCGCGGCCGTACACGCCGTCGGCGGGGTCCACCGACTCCACCAGCACGTGCAGGGTCTCGCCCAGCCGCTCCTCGGCGCGCTGCGAGACGAGTTCCTCGGCGAGCCGGGAGATCCGCGCGAGCCGGTCGGCGACGACGTCCTCGTGGAGCTTGTCCTCGTACGTCGCGGCCTCGGTGCCCTCCTCGTCGGAGTACCCGAAGACACCGATGGCGTCCAGGCGCGCGTGGTTCAGGAACCGCTCCAGCTCGGCCAGGTCGGCCTCGGACTCGCCGGGGAAGCCGACGATGAAGTTGGAGCGCACACCCGCCTCGGGCGCCTTGCTCCTGATGGTGTCGAGGAGTTCGAGGAAGCGGTCGGTGTCGCCGAAGCGGCGCATCGCGCGCAGCACGTCGGGCGCGGAGTGCTGGAAGGACAGGTCGAAGTAGGGGGCGACCTTCGGCGTGGAGGTCAGCACGTCGATCAGGCCGGGCCGCATCTCGGCCGGCTGGAGGTAGCTGACCCGCACCCGCTCGAGGCCGTCGACCTCCGCCAGTTCGGGCAGCAGCGACTCCAGGAGCCGGATGTCGCCGAGGTCCTTGCCGTAGGAGGTGTTGTTCTCGGAGACCAGCATGATCTCCTTGACGCCCTGCTCGGCCAGCCACCGCGTCTCGTTCAGCACGTCGCTGGGGCGGCGGGAGATGAAGGAGCCGCGGAAGGACGGGATGGCGCAGAAGGAGCAGCGCCGGTCGCAGCCGGAGGCGAGCTTGACCGAGGCGACCGGGTTGCCGTCGAGCCTGCGGCGCAGGGGCGCGCGGGGCCCGGAGGCCGGTGCGAGCCCGTCGGGGAGGTCCGCCGGAGCGTGTCCGGGAAGGGCCACCGAGCCGGCCGACTCCTGCCGCTGCGCGGGGCTGATCGGCAGCAGCTTGCGCCGGTCGCGCGGGGTGTGGGAGGCGTGGATGCCGCCGTTGAGGATGGTCTGTAGGCGGTCGGAGATGTCGGCGTAGTCGTCGAATCCGAGGACGCCGTCGGCCTCCGGGAGGGCTTCGGCGAGGTCCTTGCCGTAGCGCTCGGCCATGCAGCCCACCGCCACGACGGCCTGGGTTCTGCCGTGGCCCTTGAGGTCGTTGGCCTCCAGGAGGGCGTCGACGGAGTCCTTCTTGGCGGCGTCGACGAAGCCGCAGGTGTTGACGACGGCGACGTCCGCGTCCTCGGCGTCCTCCACGAGCTGCCAGCCGTCCGCCTCCAAACGGCCTGCGAGCTCCTCCGAGTCCACCTCGTTACGGGCGCAGCCAAGGGTGACGAGTGCGACGGTACGGCGTTCAGGCATGGGCTCAAGACTACTTTGTCTGGCCGACACCCCCTGTCGACGGGGTTGGCGACCTTCGGGGAGGGCACGGCGAAGGGGCCGGCGATCACCGCCGACCCCTGTGCGCACCGGGCACCGCCCGCCTCACCCGGCCTGCGGGTCGCCCTTGGTGTACGTCAGGCGCTCCACGGCTCCCGGCTTGAAGTCGTCGTCGATCTTCTTGCCGTTGACGTACAGCTGGATCGCGCCGGCGTCGCCGAGGACGAGGTTGACCTTCTCGCTGTCCTGGAAGGTCTGGGACTCGCCCTGCTTGAGCAGGCCGTCGAAGAGCAGCCGGCCGTTGTGGTCCTTCGCGGAGATCCAGCTCTTGCCGTCGGTGGCCGTGACCTGGACGGTCACCTTGTCCTGCGGAGCCGCGGCGATGGCGCTGTCGGAGGGTTCCGGCTTCTCGTCGACGGGCTTCTCGGTCTTCGGCGTCGGAGTGGCGGGCGCGCTGCTCGTCGGGGCGGTGCCGTCGGCGACGTCGGTGGTGCCGTCGTCGCCCTTGAACGCGGTGAACCCGACGAACCCGACCACGGCGACGATCGCGGCGACCATGGCCGCGGTCCAGTTCGGGCCGCGCCGTTCGGGACGGATGCGCTCCGCCTCGAACATGGGTGCCGCCGGGGTCGGCGCCGGGCGACCGCCGTGCGCGGCGTCGTACTGCTCGATCAGCGGGGCGGGATCGAGTCGGACGGCCCTGGCCAGGGTCCGGATGTGACCGCGCGCGTAGACGTCGCCGCCGCAGGGCGCGAAGTCGTCCGCCTCGATGGCGTGCACGATGGCGATGCGGACCCGGGTGGCGGTGCTGACGTCGTCGACGGTGAGCCCGGCCGCGATGCGGGCCTGCTGGATGGCTCGGCCGATGGAGGGGTGGGCCGGCTCGGAAACGTCTTCGAACGGACGCTCGTCTTCGGGGGAGTTGCCGATGGACACGGGGCGCCTTTCGAGCGTGTAGCCACCTGTGCTGGAGGTTCAGTGTAGGGGGGGTACGAAAGGGAGGGGCAACCGGGCGGTAGGACTTTGTACGCCATCGGTATGGCCGGACACGCCGATGACGGGCGGGTACGGCTCCCCTGCGGGACCCGTACCCGTGTTCTCGCTCAACTTGACGTACGACGAGGGAAAACGGTTGCCCACCCCTGTCTAACGGGTGGGTCACGGACGCCCGCCTTCCCCGCGTGCGGACGTCTATCCTTCGGACTCCCCGCGGATCACGGCGAGCACTCCGTCCAGCTCATCGGGTTTCACCAGAACGTCACGTGCCTTGGATCCCTCGCTCGGGCCGACGATGTTCCGCGACTCCATCAGGTCCATCAGCCGTCCGGCCTTGGCGAAACCGACGCGCAGCTTGCGCTGGAGCATCGAGGTCGACCCGAACTGGGTGGACACGACCAGCTCGGCCGCCTGGCACAGCAGGTCCAGGTCGTCGCCGATGTCCTCGTCGATCTCCTTCTTCTGCTTGGTGCCGACGGTGACGTCGTCCCGGAAGACGGGCGCCATCTGGTCCTTGCAGTGCTGCACGATCAGGGCGACCTCGGCCTCGGTGACGAACGCGCCCTGCATGCGCGTCGGCTTGTTCGCGCCCATCGGCAGGAACAGTCCGTCACCCTTGCCGATCAGCTTCTCGGCTCCCGGCTGGTCGAGGATGACCCGCGAGTCGGCGAGCGAGGAGGTGGCGAAGGCGAGCCGGGAGGGCACGTTCGCCTTGATCAGGCCGGTCACGACGTCCACCGACGGCCGCTGGGTGGCCAGCACCAGGTGGATGCCGGCCGCACGCGCGAGCTGCGTGATCCGCACGATCGAGTCCTCGACGTCCCGCGGCGCGACCATCATCAGGTCGGCCAGCTCGTCGACGATCACCAGCAGGTAGGGGTACGGCTGGAGCTCGCGCTCACTGCCCTCGGGCGGCTTGACGGTCCCCTCCCGCACCGCGCGGTTGAAGTCGTCGATGTGCCGGTAGCCGTACGCGGCGAGGTCGTCGTAGCGCAGGTCCATCTCGCGCACGACCCACTGGAGCGCCTCGGCGGCCCGCTTCGGGTTGGTGATGATGGGCGTGATCAGGTGCGGGATGCCCTCGTAGGCGGTCAGCTCGACGCGCTTGGGGTCGACCAGGATCATCCGGACGTCCTCGGGGGTCGCCCGGATCATGACCGAGGTGATCAGGCAGTTGATGCACGACGACTTGCCGGAACCGGTGGCGCCGGCGACGAGTATGTGCGGCATCTTCGCCAGCGAGTGCATGACGTAGCCGCCCTCGACGTCCTTGCCGAAGGCGACCAGCATCGGGTCGTCGTCCTCGGCGGACTCGGCCAGCCGGAGCACGTCGCCCAGGTTGACCATCTCGCGGTCGGTGTTGGGGATCTCGATGCCGACCGCCGACTTGCCCGGGATCGGGGAGATGATCCGCACGTCCGGACTGGCGACGGCGTAGGCGATGTTCTTCGTCAGGGCGGTGATCCGCTCGACCTTCACGGCGGGTCCGAGTTCGACCTCGTAGCGCGTGACCGTCGGGCCGCGGGTGAAGCCGGTGACGGCGGCGTCGACCTTGAACTCCGAGAAGACGTTGGTGAGCGAGGCGACCACCGCGTCGTTGGCCGCACTGCGCACCTTGCCGGGGCCGCCGCGCGTGAGGAGGTCGAGCGAGGGCAGCGCGTAGGTGATGTCGCCGGACAGCTGGAGCTGCTCGGCACGCGGCGGCAGCTCGCGCGGGGCCTCGGGAGCGGCCTTGGTCAGGTCGGGGACGATACCGGCCACGGGCTTCTCCCGCCAGGGGCGGGCGGCGGGGGCCGGCACGGGCGTCGGCGTGGTGGGCTCGCGGTCGCCGGCGCTCACGCCCTGGGTGAGGTCGGCGACGACCCGGGAGGGCGGCATGCCGTGCAGCACGGCCCCGTCGAGATCGGCCGCGGCGGCCGCCGCGATGTCGACGGCGTCCCTCTGCCGGTCCATCTCGGGCTGCGGCACGGCCGAGCGCCGGGGCCGCCCGCGGCGCCGGCCGAGAGCCTCCTGCTCCGCGCTCTCGGGGTCGTACGCCTCGGGGGCACCGGAGCGGCGCCGGGGGCGTGCGGGCAGCGCCTCGCGCCACTGCTCGTCGTACCGCTCGTCGTCGCCGAACTCGTCGTACTCCTCGGCCGCCGCCTCGTGCAGCACACCGAGGCGCACCCCGAGCTGCCGCAGCCGCTGCGGGACGGCGTTGACGGGCGTGGCGGTGACGACCAGCAGCCCGAAGACGGTGAGCAGCACGAGCAGCGGTACGGCGAGAACCTCGCCCATGGCGTACGTCAGCGGGGTCGCGGCGGACCAGCCGATGAGGCCGCCGGCGTCCCTTATCGCCTGCATGCCGGCGCTGCGGGCGGGCGAGCCGCAGGCGATGTGGACCTGCCCGAGCACGCCGACGAGCAGCGCCGACAGACCGATCACGATGCGGCCGTTGGCCTCGGGTTTCTCCGGGTGCCGGATGAACCGTACGGCGATGACGGCGAGCAGGATCGGCACGAGCAGGTCGAGCCGGCCGAAGGAGCCGGTCACCAGGATCTCGACGAGGTCGCCGACCGGGCCGCGCAGATCGGCCCAGGTGCCCGCGGCGACGATCAGCGCGACGCCGAGCAGCAGCAGCGCGACGCCGTCCTTGCGGTGGGCGGGGTCGAGGTTCCTGGCTCCGCTCCCTATGCCGCGGAAGACCGCGCCGACGGCGTGCGCCAGGCCCAGCCAGACGGCGCGGACGATCCGGTAGACGCCCCGGTGGGACTGGGGGCCGGTCGGGGCGCGGGCTTCTTGGCCGCGGCCCTGCGGACGGGCGCCTTCTTCGCCGGGGCCTTCTTGGCGGCGGCCTTCCTCGCCGGAGCCTTCGCGGGAGCGACCGCCTTCTTGGCGGGCTGCTTCTTGGCTGCGGAGGGACGTGAGGCCATGGTGTGAGGTTACCGGGGGAGACGGCAGGGGACACGCGTGACCGCTGCTTCACCCGTTCGTGTCGCTCCCGGACAGGCGCGGAACTGACGCGCGCCCCTGCCCGGCTGACATCCGCTCACGCACAACTGCGGCACGGCCCGTGCCCGTTCCGCGGTTCAGCCCTGCGACGTCACGGGAGGCGGGCCGCCTCCGGTGCCGGGCTCCAGCGCGTCCAGCGCCCGACGCAGACCGGTGAGTTTGCGCTCCAGATGCGCCGCCGTGGCCACCGCCGCCGCATCCGCCGACTCGTCGTCGAGCTGCTTGGACAGCGCCTCGGCCTGCTCCTCGACGGCCGCGAGCCGCGCGGACAGCTCGGCCAGCAGCCCGGCGGACTCCTTGACGTCACCGGCCGCCGCCTTGCCGCCGCCACCCTCCAGCTGGAGCCGCAGCAGGGCCGCCTGCTCCCGCAGTTGGCAGTTCTTCATGTACAGCTCGACGAACACGGAGACCTTCGCGCGCAGCACCCACGGGTCGAACGGCTTGGAGATGTAGTCCACCGCCCCGCCGCGTACCCGCGGAAGGTGTGGTGCGGGCCGTGGTTGATCGCCGTGAGGAAGATGATCGGGATGTCCCGGGTCCGCTCCCGCCGCTTGATGTGCGCAGCCGTCTCGAAACCGTCCATTCCCGGCATCTGAACGTCCAGCAGAATGACCGCGAAGTCGTCCGTCAGCAGCGCTTTGAGCGCTTCTTCCCCGGACGATGCCCGCACCAGCGTCTGATCGAGCGCCGAGAGGATCGCCTCCAGCGCCAGCAGATTCTCCGGCCGGTCATCGACCAGGAGGATCTTGGCCTTCTGCACCATGGCCCGCCCTCCTCGCCCCGGCAGTGCACCGGGCGCCGCCCCTGGGGACGACTCCTTTGCGCCGCCCTTCCTTGTGCCGGCCATGGTAGCCGCACCCCGACCGTCGCCACACCCTGTCACCGTGATGTCACTGTGCACGTAGCGGGAACGTGGCGGCGGACCAGAAGGTTCCCCGGATCCCACCCCTCTACACACCCTCGGACACCAGGAGTCGACAACTTCCCCGCTCCCGCACGATTCCCGTCACTCGGCGCGCATCCACTGCTCCATCACCGTCAGCAGGTGGTCGGGGTCCACCGGCTTGGTGACGTAGTCGGACGCGCCCGACTCGATCGCCTTCTCCCGGTCGCCCTTCATCGCCTTCGCGGTGAGCGCGATGATCGGCAGGCCGGAGAACTGCGGCATCCGGCGGATCGCCGTGGTCGTCGCGTACCCGTCCATCTCCGGCATCATGATGTCCATCAGGACGACCGCCACGTCCTCGTGCTGCTCCAGGACCTCGATGCCCTCGCGGCCGTTCTCCGCGTACAGCACCGACAGCCCGTGCTGCTCCAGGACGCTCGTCAGCGCGAACACGTTACGGATGTCGTCGTCGACGATCAGCACCTTCTCGCCGCCGAACCGGATGCCCCGGGACTCCTGCGGCGCCGCCTCCTGCCGCACGGGCGCCCACTGCTCGGGCCGCCCGACCTGCGGCTCGCCCCCGGCCACCGAGCGGCGCCGGCGCCGGAACAGCGCCGCCGGACCGTTCTGCGTGTCCTGGTACGACCGCACCTCGGCCGGCGTCTGGATCTGCTGCCCGGACAGCTCCGAGCGCTCCCGCATCCCGCTCTCGGACGCCACCAGGTCGCCGGCCTCCAGCTGGGGCACGGGCTGCTGGTAGCCCTGCGGCGGCAGCTCGCTCGGGTGCAGCGGCAGGTACAGCGTGAACGTCGAGCCGCGCCCCGGCTCGCTCTGGGCGTAGATCTCGCCGCCGAGCAGCTGCGCGATCTCCCGCGAGATCGACAGCCCCAGGCCCGTGCCGCCGTACTTGCGGCTCGTGGTGCCGTCGGCCTGCTTGAACGCCTCGAAGATCACCCGCATCTTGCCGGCCGCGATCCCGATGCCCGTGTCGGTCACCGAGAACGCGATCAGCGGCGCGTCCGCGTCGGCCAGCGAACCGGCCTCCAGCAACTGCTCCCGGATCGCCACCGGCACGTCCGTCCCGGCCGGCCGGATGACCAGCTCCACCGAGCCGGAGTCGGTGAACTTCACCGCGTTGGACAGCAGGTTGCGCAGCACCTGGAGCAGCCGCTGCTCGTCCGTGTGCAGCGTGGCCGGCAGCTCCGGCGACACCCGCACGGACAGGTCCAGGCCCTTCTCCGCGGTGAGCGGGCGGAAGGTGGCCTCCACGTAGTCCACGAGCTGCACGAGCGCGATGCGCGTCGGAGAGACGTCCATCTTGCCCGCCTCGACCTTCGACAGGTCGAGGATGTCGTTGATCAGCTGGAGCAGGTCGGAACCGGCCCCGTGGATCGTCTCGGCGAACTCGACCTGCTTCGGCGAGAGGTTCCCCTCGGCGTTGTCGGCGAGCAGCTTGGCCAGGATCAGCAGCGAGTTGAGCGGCGTGCGCAGCTCGTGCGACATGTTGGCGAGGAACTCGCTCTTGTAGCGCATCGACACCGCGAGCTGCTCGGCCCGCTCCTCCAGGACCTGCCGCGCCTCCTCGATCTCGGTGTTCTTCACCTCGATGTCCCGGTTCTGCCGGGCCAACAGCTCGGCCTTCTCCTCCAGTTCGGCGTTGGACGCCTGGAGGGCCTTCTGCCGCTGCTCCAACTCCGCGGACCGCTCGCGCAGTTGCTCGGTCAGCTCCTGCGACTGCTTCAGCAGCTGCTCCGTCTTGGTGTTGACGGAGATGGTGTTGACGCTGGTCGCGATCATCTCGGCGAGCTGGTTGAGGAAGTCCTTCTGGATCTGCGTGAACGGCGCGAAGGACGCCAGCTCGATCACCCCGAGCACCTTGCCCTCGAACAGCACCGGCAGCACGATCACCTGCGCCGGGGGCGCCTCCCCGAGCCCCGAGGAGATCTTCAGGTAGCCGCTCGGCGCGTTGGAGACGATGATCGTCCGCTTCTCCTCGGCCGCCGTGCCCACCAGCGCCTCACCCGGCCGGAACGAGGTCGGCATCGACCCCATCGAGTAGCCGTACGAGCCCAGCATCCGCAGCTCGTACCGGTCGTCCGCGCCGTCGGCCGTCGGCATCGCCAGGAAGAACGCGCCGTGCTGCGCGGCCACCAGCGGCGGCAGCTCGCTCATGATCAGCGAGGCCACGTCCTCCAGGTCGCGCCGGCCCTGCATCAACGCGGACACGCGCGCGAGGTTGCCCTTGAGCCAGTCCTGCTCCTTGTTGGCGATCGTGGTGTCGCGCAGGTTGGCGATCATCTTGTTGATGTAGTCCTGGAGTTCCTGGATCTCGCCGGACGCGTCCACGTCGATCTTCAGGTTCAGGTCGCCGCGCGTCACCGCGGTCGCCACCCGCGCGATGGCCCGCACCTGACGGGTCAGGTTCCCGGCCATCTCGTTCACCGACTCGGTGAGGTCGCGCCAGGTGCCGTCCACGTCACGCACGCGTGCCTGACCGCCGAGCTGCCCCTCGGTGCCCACCTCACGGGCGACGCGGGTGACCTCCTCGGCGAACGAGGACAGCTGGTCGACCATCGTGTTGATGGTCGTCTTCAGCTCCAGGATCTCCCCGCGCGCGTCGATGTCGATCTTCTTCGTCAGGTCGCCCTTGGCGATGGCCGTCGTGACCATGGCGATGTTGCGCACCTGGCCGGTCAGGTTGGACGCCATGCCGTTCACCGAGTCGGTGAGGTCCTTCCACGTGCCCGCCACACCCGGCACGTGCGCCTGACCGCCCAGGATCCCGTCCGTGCCCACCTCACGGGCCACCTTGGTGACCTGCTCGGCGAACGAACTCAGCGTCCTCACCATGGTGTTGAAGGTGTCGGCGAGCTGCTGCACCTCGCCGCGCGCCTCGATGGTCACCTGCCGCGTCAGGTCGCCGTTGGCCACGGCCGCCGCGACCTGGGAGATGTTGCGCACCTGCATGGTCAGGTTCTTGGCCATCAGGTTGACGTTGCCGCTGAGGTCCTTCCAGATGCCCGTGACGCCCGGCACGTGCGCCTGGCCGCCCAGGATGCCCTCGGTGCCCACCTCCCGGGCCACCCGCGTCACCTGCTCGGCGAACGACGAGAGCTGGTCCACCATCGTGTTGACGGTGGTGACGAGTTCGAGGATCTCGCCCTTGGCGTCGACGGTGATCTTCTTCGACAGGTCGCCCTTGGCGACCGCGGTCGTGACCTCGGCGATCTGACGCACCTGGATGGTCAGGTTGTTCGCCATGAAGTTCACGGACTGGGTGAGGTCCTTCCAGGTGCCGGAGACCCCCTGCACCTCGGCCTGTCCGCCGAGCTGCCCCTCCGTACCCACCTCACGGGCCACGCGCGTGACCTCCTGGGCGAACGACGACAGCTGGTCCACCATCGTGTTCAGGGTGTTCTTCAGCTCCAGGATCTCCCCGCGCGCGTCCACGGTGATCTTCTGGGACAGGTCACCGCGGGCCACGGCGGTGGCGACCTGCGCGATGTTGCGCACCTGCGCGGTGAGGTTGCCGGCCATGCCGTTCACGGAGTCCGTCAGGTCTCGCCACACACCGGCGACGCCCGGCACCTGCGCCTGCCCGCCGAGCTGCCCGGCGGTGCCCACCTCGCGCGCCACCCGGGTCACCTGGTCGGCGAACGCGGAGAGCTGGTCGACCATCGTGTTGATGGTGTTCTTCAGCTCCAGGATCTCCCCGCGCGCGTCGACGTCGATCTTCTGCGACAGGTCGCCCCGGGCCACGGCCGTCGTCACCTGCGCGATGTTGCGCACCTGCGACGTCAGGTTCCCCGCCATCGAGTTGACGGAGTCGGTGAGCTCCTTCCACGTGCCGGACACGCCGTCCACGCGGGCCTGCCCGCCGAGCCGGCCCTCCGTGCCCACGTCCCGCGCCATCCGCGTCACCTGGTCGGCGAACGACGACAGCTGGTCCACCATCGTGTTCACGGTGTTCTTCAGCTGGGCCATCTCACCCGACACGTCCACGGTGACCTTCTGCGACAGGTCGCCGTTGGCCACCGCCGTCGTCACCTGGGCGATGTTCCTCACCTGTCCGGTGAGATTCCGGAACGCCGTGTTGACGGAGTCCGTCAGGTCCTTCCACGTCCCGGCCGCGCCCGACACCTGTGCCTGACCGCCCAGCTCACCCTCGACACCGATCTCGCGCGCCACGCGCGTGACCTCGGCACCGAAGGCCGACAGCTGGTCGACCATCCCGTTGACGGTGTTCTTCAGCTCCAGCATCTCGCCGGCCACGTCCACGGTGACCTTCTGCGACAGGTCGCCGTTGGCCACCGCCGTCGTCACCGCGGCGATGTCCCGCACCTGTGTCGTGAGGTTGCGGAACACGGTGTTGACCGAGTCGGTGAGGTCCTTCCACGTGCCGGCCGCGCCCGGCACGTTCGCCTGGCCGCCCAGCTGTCCCGCCGCACCGACCTCGTTGGCGACGCGCGTGACCTCGTCCGCGAAGATCCGCAGCGTCTCCGTCATCTGGTTGATCGTCTCGGCGAGCTGGGCGACCTCACCGCGCGCCGGCACCGTCACCTTCCGCGACAGGTCGCCGTTGGCGACCGCCGTCGTGACCTCCGCGATCCCGCGCACCTGGGCCGTGAGGTTCCCGGCCATGGTGTTCACGGAATCGGTGAGTTCCTTCCACACACCGTCGACGCCGGACACCCGCGCCTGACCGCCCAGGATGCCCTCGGTGCCCACCTCCCGGGCCACCCGCGTCACCTCGGACGAGAACGCCGAGAGCTGGTCCACCATCGTGTTGACGGTGTTCTTCAGCTCCAGCATCTCGCCCTCGACGTGCACGGTGACCTTGCGCGACAGGTCGCCCTTGGCCACCGCCGTCGTCACCAGCGCGATGTCGCGCACCTGGGCCGTCAGCCGCTCGGCCATCGTGTTGACGGACTCCGTCAGGTCCTTCCAGGAACCCGACATGCCGCGCACCTGGGCCTGCCCGCCCAGCTTGCCCTCGGTGCCCACCTCACTGGCCACGCGCGTGACCTCGTCGGTGAACGTCGACAGCTGGTCGACCAGGTTGTTGACCGTCCGCCCGACCTTCAGGAACTCCCCGCGCAGCGGGTGCCCGCCCCTTCGGGGTGTGCGTCCGCAGCTCCATCCGCGGCGACAGGTCACCCTCGGCGACCGCCGACAGCACCCGCCCGACCTCGGAGACCGGCCGCACGAGGTCGTCGACCAGCGCGTTCGAGTTGTCGATGGCGGCCGCCCAGGAGCCCTCGCAGGCCCCGTCTCCAGCCGCTCGGTGAGCTTGCCCTCACGCCCGACCATGCGTCGTACGCGCGACAGTTCACCCGTGAGGTGCAGATTGCGGTCGGCCACCTCGTTGAAGACGGCCGCGATCTCCGACATCACACCGTCGCCGGACACCGTGAGCCGCTTGCGGAAGTTCCCCTCCCGCATCGAGACCAGGGCGGCCAGCAACCGGTTCAGGGCAGCGGTGTCCACCGTCGTGGTCCCCCTTCGGGGTGATCGCTGCCCGCTCAGGGTCTGTCCGCCTTTCGCGCGCGCCTTCGTGCCCCGCGTCGCTGCGCCAGACTCCACGTTGTCCCTCCCGGAGGGGTCGACCGTCGTACTGCCGATGTAATCAGGCAGGCCCAAGGGGCTGCTGCCCGGCGAACACACAAGACACCCAGTCTGCCGGACCTTCACAAGAAACCTGCCCAGTGTTTCACCCCGGCCGAACCCGGCCATAACAGTTCGGCAGCTTTCGCACACCGTCCGCACACGCCGAGGCGGAAAGACCACTGACCGGCACCCGCGGGGACGGGGAAGGTAAGTAACCTTGCATGCGGCTGTCCAGCCACGCCGGCCCGTCCGGTCTGGGCGGTGGCACGAGCACGAGCGGGCATCGGAGGGGCGGCCGCACACATGACCACCGGACTGATCCCGGGGGACAGCCCCCGGACCCCCGGCCGACGAGCGCGCTTCCGCCCCGGCAGCGACGCGAGCAGGACAGCCGGGAGCACGCCAAGCACGTCGACGACCGGCCGAGGAGTTCTGTGATCACCGCGCGCGCGGCTGCCAGTTTCGAGCCCGTCGGGCGATCCGTCGCGACCGCCCGCGGATTCGTCCGCGACACCCTCCAGGGCTGGGGCTTCGCCGACATCATCGACGACGCCGTCGTCCTGACGAGCGAACTGGTGACGAACGCGGTCGTCCACGCGGGCACCCACGCGGACCTCCTCTGCCTGCGCCACGAGGACGCCGTCCGCATCGAGGTCGCCGACCGCTACCCGGAGCGCGAGATCCCGCTCCAGGGCTCCCCCGCCACCATGGGCAGCCCCGACCGCGAGGGCGGCCGCGGCCTCCAGCTGTGCGCGGCCATCGCCGCCCGCTGGGGCGTCGAGTACACGCCCACCCACAAGACCGTCTGGTTCCAGCTCGACCTGCCCGACCGCCCGGTGGGGACCCGCTCGGCGGGCCCGGCCCTGCCCGCCGACCTGCTGCCGCTCGCCGACAGCCGGGTCCGCGTCGCGGTCGTCCAGATCGACCGCACCGGCGCCATCTCGGCCTGGAACGAGGACGCCGAGGAACTCTTCGGCTACGCCGCCGACCTGGTCGTCGGCAAGCCCCTCACCGACCTCGCGGCCTGGCCGCACACCCCCGGCACCAGCACCGGCATCGTCGAGGCCCTCCAGCTCTCCCGCTGGGAGGGCAGTTACGGCATCCGCGGCGCCGACGGCCGCGTGACCCCGGTCTACGCCTCCCACCTGCGCGTGCGCGACACCGGCGGCGACCCCTCCACCGTCTGCCTCCTCGTCCGCGATCACGAACGTGCCGTCCTGCAGTCACCGACGCGCGTTCCCGCCACCGACACCGGCCCCGGGGACGGCCAGGGCGCGGACCCGTTCGAGGTCTTCATCGGCTCCCCCGCCCCCGACGACCTCGACGGCCTCCTCCAACGCACGGTGGAACGCGCCCGCGACATGCTCGACGGCGACTCCGCCTTCCTCCTCCTCGCCACCGACGACGAGACGGAGCTGGAGGTCCGCGCCTCCACGGGCCTGCCCTCCGCCCGCCAGCGCTTCGCCCGCGTCCCCGTCGAGGCCGGACCCGGCCGGTACGGCTCCGCCCGCATGCCGGCCGTCCACGAGGACCTCCTCGCCGTCCCCGGCGCGGTCCCCCTCCTCAACGGCACCGGCATGCGCTCGGTCGTCACGGTCCCGCTGAAGGTCGAGGGGCGCCTCACCGGCTCCCTGGGCGTCGCGGCCGAGGGCCCCGGCCGCTACTCCAACGAGGAGGCCCTGCGCCTCCAGTTCGCCGCGGACCGCATCGCGCTGGCCGTCGAGTCGGCCCGCCTGGGCGAGCTGGAGCGGCTGCGCCGCGGCTCCCTCAGTTTCCTCGTGGAGGCCTCCGACCTGCTGGCCGGCACCCTCGACCGCGACCAGACCCTGGCCCTGATGGCACAGATGACGGTCCCGACGCTGGCCACCTGGTGCGCGGTCTACACGATCGCCGACCAGGCCTCCGAGCCGTACCTGTCGTACGTCCTGCACGAGGACGAGGAACTCATCGACGGCATCAAGTCGCTGCTCTCGAAGATCTCCCCGCCGGACCCGGTCCCCACCCCGGGCGCCCGCGTCTGGCCGGCCCCCGGCCAGGCGGCGCACGACGCGGCCCTGCGCAGTTCGATGCGCAGCCTGGGCCTGTCCGGCGGACCGGCCCACCAGATGTCCTCGGGCATCGGCCCCACCCTGGCCACCGCCTCCGCGGTGGGCGGCGAGACCGTCGTCCTCCCCCTGGTCGCCCGCAACCGCGTCATCGGCATGCTGACCCTGGGCAAGCCCACCGACGAGCACTTCCGCCAGGAGATCCTGGAGCTGGCCGAGGACCTCAGCCGCAGGGCGGCCCTCGCCCTCGACAACGCCCGTCTCTACTCCGAGCGCACGGCGATCAGCCAGTCCCTCCAGCGCAGCCTCCTGCCCCCGGAACTCCCCGACATCGACGGCGTCGAGGTGGAGGTCATCTACCGCGCGGCGGGCGAGGGCAACGAGGTCGGCGGCGACTTCTACGACCTCTTCCCGATCAGCGACGGAGCCTACGGCTTCGCCATCGGCGACGTCTGTGGCACCGGCCCGAACGCGGCGGCGGTGACGGGCCTCGCCCGCCACGCCCTGCGCCTGCTGGCGAGGGAGGGCCTCAGCGGCCCGGCGGTCCTGGAGCGCCTCAACTCCGCGATCCTCGACGAGGGCGCCCGCAGCCGCTTCCTGACCCTCCTGTACGGCGAGATGCGCCCGCAGGCCGACGGCAGCGCGGAGCTGAAGGTGGTCTGCGCCGGCCATCCCCTCCCCCTGCGGCTGCGCCAGGACGGCACGGTCGAGCCGGCGGCCGAACCCCAGCCGCTCCTCGGCGTCATGGAGGACCTGGAGCTGTACGAGGAGACCATCACCCTCGATCCGGGCGACGTCCTGCTCTGTGTCACCGACGGCGTCACCGAGCGCCGTGAGGGCACCCGCATGCTGGGGGACGACGGTCTCGCCGACGTGCTCACCACCTGCACGGGTCTGACGGCGGGCGCGGTCGCGGCCCGCATCATGCGCGCGGTCGAGCGCTTCGCGTCGGACGCCCCGTCCGACGACATGGCCATCCTCGCGATGCGCGTGGCGTGACGCGCGTGGCGTGACGAAGACCGGGAACGAAAGAATCCCCCGCCCGGAAGGGCGAGGGGATTTCTCTTTTGCGGAGCCCCCTAACGGAATCGAACCGTTGACCTTCTCCTTACCATGGAGACGCTCTGCCGACTGAGCTAAGGGGGCCAGTCACTTGTCGGGGTTTCCCCCGCGGCAACGGAATAGATCATACCCCGAACGGAGCCCTGTTCCCAAACTCGCTCAGAAGGCGGGTTGAAGCAGTCCCCCGAGCGCGTTGCAGGCGGACACGATCCGCTGCATGTCCCGTTTCGTCAGCGAGGCGTCGACCGGCAGCGCCAGCGTCTCGTCGGCGGCCAGCTCGCTCTGCGGAAGCGACACGTGACGGCGGAAGCCGGACAGCCGGTGCAGCGGGGTCCTCACCGGCACCCGGCAGTCAACTCCCCTGGTCCGCAGGGCCCGTGCGAACGCGTCCCGATCGGGTCGCCCGTTCCCCGGTACCCGCACGACGTACTGCTGATAGGTGTGACCGTCCCCGCCGTCGGGCGTGCGCACCCCGCGCAACCGCGCGTCGAGGTAGGCGGCCCGCTCCCGCCGCTGCGCCACCTCGTCGTACGGCGCGTCGGACTCAGCCTGTTCCAGCACCAGCAGCCCGTACCGCTGCCCCACCTCGCGCAGCCGGCCGACGTCGGCCGGCCGGCCGAACCGGTGTACGGCAACGACGGCCGCCGTCCGCGGAGTTATGGCCGCTTCGAGGGAGACCGTGTCCAGGCAGTAGGTCACCGGGTCCATGTCGGCGAAGGCGGGCAGCGCACCGGCCCGGATGACGGCTTCGGCGACTTCGACGTTCCCGAACGCCGGCACGACGACCTCGTCACCGGCTCCGACACCTGCGGCCCTGAGCATTGCGGCAGTACCCATGCCGTGGATGCTGGGCGCCGGACATGAACGTCAAGTGACCGAAAACAAAAAAGGGTTGGGCTCCGAACCGAAGTTCAGGGCCCAACCCTTTGAAAAATTGTTCGGCGGCGTCCTACTCTCCCACAGGGTCCCCCCTGCAGTACCATCGGCGCTGTGAGGCTTAGCTTCCGGGTTCGGAATGTGACCGGGCGTTTCCCTCACGCTATAACCACCGAAACACTATGAAACTGTGCAGCCGCACCACGCTCCGTGAGGAACGTGGGGCTGTTCGTGGTTTCAGAACTAACACAGTGGACGCGAGCAACTGAGGACAAGCCCTCGGCCTATTAGTACCAGTCAGCTTCACCCCTTACGGGGCTTCCACATCTGGCCTATCAACCCAGTCGTCTACTGGGAGCCTTACCCCATCAAGTGGGTGGGAGTCCTCATCTCGAAGCAGGCTTCCCGCTTAGATGCTTTCAGCGGTTATCCCTCCCGAACGTAGCCAACCAGCCATGCCCTTGGCAGGACAACTGGCACACCAGAGGTTCGTCCGTCCCGGTCCTCTCGTACTAGGGACAGCCCTTCTCAAGACTCCTGCGCGCGCAGCGGATAGGGACCGAACTGTCTCACGACGTTCTAAACCCAGCTCGCGTACCGCTTTAATGGGCGAACAGCCCAACCCTTGGGACCGACTCCAGCCCCAGGATGCGACGAGCCGACATCGAGGTGCCAAACCATCCCGTCGATATGGACTCTTGGGGAAGATCAGCCTGTTATCCCCGGGGTACCTTTTATCCGTTGAGCGACGGCGCTTCCACAAGCCACCGCCGGATCACTAGTCCCGACTTTCGTCCCTGCTCGACCCGTCGGTCTCACAGTCAAGCTCCCTTGTGCACTTACACTCAACACCTGATTGCCAACCAGGCTGAGGGAACCTTTGGGCGCCTCCGTTACTCTTTAGGAGGCAACCGCCCCAGTTAAACTACCCATCAGACACTGTCCCTGATCCGGATCACGGACCCAGGTTAGACATCCAGCACGACCAGAGTGGTATTTCAACGGCGACTCCACCTGAACTGGCGTCCAGGCTTCACAGTCTCCCACCTATCCTACACAAGCCGAACCGAACACCAATATCAAACTGTAGTAAAGGTCCCGGGGTCTTTCCGTCCTGCTGCGCGAAACGAGCATCTTTACTCGTAGTGCAATTTCACCGGGCCTATGGTTGAGACAGTCGAGAAGTCGTTACGCCATTCGTGCAGGTCGGAACTTACCCGACAAGGAATTTCGCTACCTTAGGATGGTTATAGTTACCACCGCCGTTTACTGGCGCTTAAGTTCTCAGCTTCGCACACCCGAAGGCGCACTAACCGGTCCCCTTAACGTTCCAGCACCGGGCAGGCGTCAGTCCGTATACATCGCCTTACGGCTTCGCACGGACCTGTGTTTTTAGTAAACAGTCGCTTCTCGCTGGTCTCTGCGGCCACCCCCAGCTCAGAGTGCAAGACTCATCACCGGTGATGGCCCCCCTTCTCCCGAAGTTACGGGGGCATTTTGCCGAGTTCCTTAACCATAGTTCACCCGAACGCCTCGGTATTCTCTACCTGACCACCTGAGTCGGTTTAGGGTACGGGCCGCCATGAAACTCGCTAGAGGCTTTTCTCGACAGCATAGGATCATCCACTTCACCACAATCGGCTCGGCATCAGGTCTCAGCCTTGATGTGTGACGGATTTGCCTATCACACGGCCTACACCCTTACCCCGGGACAACCACCGCCCGGGCTGGACTACCTTCCTGCGTCACCCCATCACTCACCTACTAACCGCTTGGGCCGGCGGCTCCACCACTTTCCTTTCCCCGAAGGGTCCGGAACGGCTTCACGGCCTTAGCATCACGATGCTCGATGTTTGACGCTTCACAGCGGGTACCGGAATATCAACCGGTTATCCATCGACTACGCCTGTCGGCCTCGCCTTAGGTCCCGACTTACCCTGGGCAGATCAGCTTGACCCAGGAACCCTTAGTCAATCGGCGCAAACGTTTCTCACGTTTGTATCGCTACTCATGCCTGCATTCTCACTCGTGAACCGTCCACAACTCGCTTCCGCGGCTGCTTCACCCGGCACACGACGCTCCCCTACCCATCACGATCCCCGTTGGGGGTATGTATCGCAATGACACGACTTCGGCGGTACGCTTGAGCCCCGCTACATTGTCGGCGCGGAATCACTAGACCAGTGAGCTATTACGCACTCTTTCAAGGGTGGCTGCTTCTAAGCCAACCTCCTGGTTGTCTGTGCGACTCCACATCCTTTCCCACTTAGCGTACGCTTAGGGGCCTTAGTCGATGCTCTGGGCTGTTTCCCTCTCGACCATGGAGCTTATCCCCCACAGTCTCACTGCCGCGCTCTCACTTACCGGCATTCGGAGTTTGGCTAAGGTCAGTAACCCGGTAGGGCCCATCGCCTATCCAGTGCTCTACCTCCGGCAAGAAACACACGACGCTGCACCTAAATGCATTTCGGGGAGAACCAGCTATCACGGAGTTTGATTGGCCTTTCACCCCTAACCACAGGTCATCCCCCAGGTTTTCAACCCTGGTGGGTTCGGTCCTCCACGAAGTCTTACCTCCGCTTCAACCTGCCCATGGCTAGATCACTCCGCTTCGGGTCTTGAGCGTGCTACTGAAACGCCCTGTTCGGACTCGCTTTCGCTACGGCTACCCCACTCGGGTTAACCTCGCAACACACCGCAAACTCGCAGGCTCATTCTTCAAAAGGCACGCAGTCACGACGCACCAAGCAAGCTTGATGCGCGACGCTCCCACGGCTTGTAGGCACACGGTTTCAGGTACTATTTCACTCCGCTCCCGCGGTACTTTTCACCATTCCCTCACGGTACTATCCGCTATCGGTCACCAGGGAATATTTAGGCTTAGCGGGTGGTCCCGCCAGATTCACACGGGATTTCTCGGGCCCCGTGCTACTTGGGTGTCTCTCCAACGAGCCGCTGACGTTTCGACTACGGGGGTCTTACCCTCTACGCCGGACCTTTCGCATGTCCTTCGTCTACATCAACGGTTTCTGACTCGCCTCACAGCCGGCAGACTGTGAAAGAGAGATCCCACAACCCCGCACACGCAACCCCTGCCGGGTCTCACACGTATACGGTTTGGCCTCATCCGGTTTCGCTCGCCACTACTCCCGGAATCACGGTTGTTTTCTCTTCCTGCGGGTACTGAGATGTTTCACTTCCCCGCGTTCCCTCCACATACCCTATGTGTTCAGGTATGGGTGACAGCCCATGACGACTGCCGGGTTTCCCCATTCGGAAACCCCCGGATCAAAGCCTGGTTGACGGCTCCCCGGGGACTATCGTGGCCTCCCACGTCCTTCATCGGTTCCTGGTGCCAAGGCATCCACCGTGCGCCCTTAAAAACTTGGCCACAGATGCTCGCGTCCACTGTGCAGTTCTCAAACAACGACCAGCCACCCATCACCCACCACCCACACGGGTCGGAGTGCACTGGGGCCGGCACTGAAGATCCAGACTCATCGTCCGTACCCTCAGACACCCAACAGCGTGCCCGGCCTCTCGGCCACTCGTGATCAGCGTTCCACGCTCCGAAGAGCAGTACTGGCAGCCCGAGATGACTGAAGAGACCGAATAATCAACGTTCCACCCATGAGCAACCAGCATCAGACGTTCGCTGATGAACTGGCCTCTGACCTCACCCCGAAGGGGATCGGTGAGAAGTGCTCCTTAGAAAGGAGGTGATCCAGCCGCACCTTCCGGTACGGCTACCTTGTTACGACTTCGTCCCAATCGCCAGTCCCACCTTCGACAGCTCCCTCCCACAAGGGGTTGGGCCACCGGCTTCGGGTGTTACCGACTTTCGTGACGTGACGGGCGGTGTGTACAAGGCCCGGGAACGTATTCACCGCAGCAATGCTGATCTGCGATTACTAGCAACTCCGACTTCATGGGGTCGAGTTGCAGACCCCAATCCGAACTGAGACCGGCTTTTTGAGATTCGCTCCACCTCACGGTATCGCAGCTCTTTGTACCGGCCATTGTAGCACGTGTGCAGCCCAAGACATAAGGGGCATGATGACTTGACGTCGTCCCCACCTTCCTCCGAGTTGACCCCGGCGGTCTCCTGTGAGTCCCCATCACCCCGAAGGGCATGCTGGCAACACAGAACAAGGGTTGCGCTCGTTGCGGGACTTAACCCAACATCTCACGACACGAGCTGACGACAGCCATGCACCACCTGTACACCGACCACAAGGGGGACCCTGTCTCCAGGGTTTTCCGGTGTATGTCAAGCCTTGGTAAGGTTCTTCGCGTTGCGTCGAATTAAGCCACATGCTCCGCTGCTTGTGCGGGCCCCGTCAATTCCTTTGAGTTTTAGCCTTGCGGCCGTACTCCCCAGGCGGGGAACTTAATGCGTTAGCTGCGGCACCGACGACGTGGAATGTCGCCAACACCTAGTTCCCACCGTTTACGGCGTGGACTACCAGGGTATCTAATCCTGTTCGCTCCCCACGCTTTCGCTCCTCAGCGTCAGTAATGGCCCAGAGATCCGCCTTCGCCACCGGTGTTCCTCCTGATATCTGCGCATTTCACCGCTACACCAGGAATTCCGATCTCCCCTACCACACTCTAGCTAGCCCGTATCGAATGCAGACCCGGGGTTAAGCCCCGGGCTTTCACACCCGACGTGACAAGCCGCCTACGAGCTCTTTACGCCCAATAATTCCGGACAACGCTTGCGCCCTACGTATTACCGCGGCTGCTGGCACGTAGTTAGCCGGCGCTTCTTCTGCAGGTACCGTCACTTTCGCTTCTTCCCTGCTGAAAGAGGTTTACAACCCGAAGGCCGTCATCCCTCACGCGGCGTCGCTGCATCAGGCTTTCGCCCATTGTGCAATATTCCCCACTGCTGCCTCCCGTAGGAGTCTGGGCCGTGTCTCAGTCCCAGTGTGGCCGGTCGCCCTCTCAGGCCGGCTACCCGTCGTCGCCTTGGTGAGCCATTACCTCACCAACAAGCTGATAGGCCGCGGGCTCATCCTTCACCGCCGGAGCTTTTAACCCCCACCCATGAGAGAGGGAGTGTTATCCGGTATTAGACCCCGTTTCCAGGGCTTGTCCCAGAGTGAAGGGCAGATTGCCCACGTGTTACTCACCCGTTCGCCACTAATCCCCACCGAAGTGGTTCATCGTTCGACTTGCATGTGTTAAGCACGCCGCCAGCGTTCGTCCTGAGCCAGGATCAAACTCTCCGTGAATGTTTACCCGTGATCGGGTGCACACATCACGAGAGCGGAACAGCCAGGCGGAATGAGCCCGGCCGTTCACAGCGTCCTCGCTGTGTTTTTTTCAAAGGAACCTCATCTCCGGCTATCACTGCCGGGGACGGGGTATCAACATATCTGGCGTTGATTTTTGGCACGCTGTTGAGTTCTCAAGGAACGGACGCTTCCTTCGTACTCACCCGAGAGACTCTCTCAGGCTTTCCTCCGGGCGCTTCCCTTCGGTCCTGCGTTTCCGACTCTATCAGACCGTTTCCCGGCCCGATTTCCTCGGTGCTTTCCAGAATCCCGCTCTTTTCTCGCGGTTTCCTTTCCGGCGGTTCCGACTTTATCAGAAGTTCTGAGTCGGTTTTCCCGGCCCCTCCCGGTGGCCGATCCGACACACAAGGCGTCGGGGGCTTCCCGTTCAGGCGGAGCCGTAAACGTACTGGAGCGGGGCGCCCCGATGCAAATCGAGGTGCCCCGCCCCAGGTTGACGCCTGCGAGGAGTCGTCGGCCCGTCAGACCTCCACGACGACCGGGAGGATCATCGGCCTGCGCCGGTAGGTGTCGGAGACCCACTTGCCCAGGGTGCGGCGGATGAGCTGCTGCAACTGGTGGGGCTCGACGACCCCGTCCTGGGCCGAGCGCTCCAGGACCTCGTTGATCTTCGGCACGACGGCCCCGAAGGCGGAGTCGTCGATACCGGACCCGCGGGCCTGGATGTGCGGACCGGCGGTGATCTTGCCGGTCGAGGAGTCCACGACCAGGAAGACCGAGATGATGCCCTCGTCCCCCAGGATCTTCCGGTCCTTCAGCGCCGGCTCGCCCACGTCGCCGACCGAGAGGCCGTCGACGTACACGTAACCCGCCTGGACCTTGCCGGAGATCCTGGCCCTGCCCTGGATCAGGTCGACGACGATGCCGTCCTCGGCGATGACGATGTGGTCGTGCGGGACGCCGGTGAGGGCGCCCAGTTCGGCGTTGGCGCGCAGGTGACGCCATTCGCCGTGGACCGGCATCAGGTTCTTCGGCCGGCAGATGTTGTAGAAGTACAACAGCTCGCCCGCGGACGCGTGGCCCGAGACGTGCACCTTGGCGTTGCCCTTGTGGACGACGTCGGCTCCCCAGCGGGTCAGGCCGTTGATCACGCGGTAGACCGCGTTCTCGTTGCCGGGGATGAGTGACGACGCCAGGATCACGGTGTCGCCGTCGACGATGCGGATCTGGTGGTCACGGTTGGCCATGCGGGACAGGGCGGCCATCGGTTCGCCCTGGGAACCCGTGCAGACCAGGACCACCTCGTGGTCCGGGAGGTCGTCCAGGGTGCGGACGTCCACCACCAGGCCGGGCGGGACCTTCAGGTAGCCCAGATCGCGGGCGATGCCCATGTTGCGGACCATCGAGCGGCCGACGAAGGCGACCCTGCGGCCGTACTCGTGGGCCGCGTCCAGGATCTGCTGGATGCGGTGGACGTGGCTGGCGAAGCTCGCCACGATGATCCGCTTGCGGGCGTTCGCGAAGACCGTGCGCAGGACGTTGGAGATGTCGCGCTCGGGCGGGACGAATCCCGGGACCTCCGCGTTCGTCGAGTCGGAGAGGAGGAGGTCGATGCCTTCCTCGCTGAGCCGGGCGAACGCGTGGAGGTCCGTGAGGCGGTTGTCCAGCGGGAGCTGGTCCATCTTGAAGTCGCCCGTGTGGACCGCCATGCCGGCCGGGGTGCGGATGGCGACCGCGAGAGCGTCCGGGATGGAGTGGTTGACCGCTACGAACTCGCAGTCGAACGGACCGATGCGCTCGCGGTGCCCTCCGCCACCTCGAGGGTGTACGGGCGGATGCGGTGCTCCTGGAGCTTGGCCTCGATCAGGGCGAGGGTCAGCTTGGAGCCGATCAGCGGGATGTCCGGCTTCTCCCGGAGGAGGTAGGGGACGCCGCCGATGTGGTCCTCGTGGCCATGGGTGAGGACGATGCCCTCGATGTCGTCGAGACGGTCCCGGATGGACGTGAAGTCCGGCAGGATCAGGTCGATTCCCGGCTGCTCCTCCTCGGGGAAGAGCACTCCGCAGTCGACGATCAGCAGGCGACCGCCGTACTCGAAGACCGTCATGTTGCGGCCGATCTCGCCGAGGCCGCCGAGCGGGGTGACCCGCAGGCCTCCCTCGGGGAGCGGCGGGGGCGGGCCCAGTTCGGGGTGCGGATGACTCAAAAGACTCTCCTCAAACACGCGCGCCACGTACCGGTCGGGCACGTGGCGCGCGTGACGTTCGTGCAGAAGCAGTTGTCGATGTGCGCAGGCACCGGTGGCCTGCCGTATTCAGTTGTGAAGTCTGGTGTCAGAGCTGTACCCCGCCGGCGGCAAGATCGATCTTGAGCTGGGCGGTCTCCTCCGCGGTGAGTTCCACCATGGGCAGCCGCAGCGGGCCCGCGGGCAGGCCCTGGAGGGTGAGCGCGGCCTTCGTGGTCATGACGCCCTGGGTGCGGAACATGCCCGTGTAGACCGGGAGCAGCTTCTGGTGGATCTCCGTGGCCTTCTGGACGTCACCCGAGGTGAAGGCGTCCACGAGGGCGCGCAGGTCCGGGGTGACGACGTGGCCGACGACGGAGACGAAGCCGACCGCGCCCACGGAGAGCAGCGGCAGGTTCAGCATGTCGTCGCCGGAGTACCAGGCCAGGCCCGAGCGGGCGATGGCCCAGCTCGCGCGGCCGAGGTCGCCCTTGGCGTCCTTGTTGGCGACGATCCGCGGGTGCTCGGCCAGGCGGACCAGCGTCTCGGTGCCGATCGGGACGCCGCTGCGGCCGGGAATGTCGTAGAGCATGACCGGCAGCTCGGTGGCGTCGGCGACGGCCGTGAAGTGCCGGCGGAGGCCTTCCTGCGGGGGCTTGTTGTAGTACGGCGTCACGACGAGCAGGCCGTGCGCGCCGGTCCGCTGCGCCGCGCGCGCCAGCTCGATGCTGTGGTGGGTGTCGTTGGTGCCGACTCCGGCCACGACGTGGGCCCGGTCTCCGACGGCCTCCAGGACGGCTCGTACCAGGTCCGATTTCTCCGCGTCGCTGGTGGTGGGCGACTCGCCGGTGGTGCCGTTGACGATCAGGCCGTCGTTGCCCGCGTCCACCAGGTGGGTGGCGAGCCGCTGTGCGCCGTCGAGGTCGAGTGCGCCGTCCGCCGTGAAGGGCGTGACCATGGCGGTGAGGACCCGCCCGAAGGGGGTCTGCGGAGTGGAGGTCGGAGCCATGGGTAACACGCTACTCGTTGATCAGGGCGGGGTCTGCCCTCGGGGCGTACGACAAGTGGTGACAAATGCGGAGCCCGGCACTGCCTGCTCGGGGGTTCAAGCAGTGCCGGGTCCGTTTGATCAGGCTAGATGAACTTCTCTAAATGCCGCAATACGGACACTTCACGCGGATGACCCGTACATACGTCTCCGTCGCGGAGCGGCTGACGAGACGGCTTACGGGGCCACCCTGCCGTTGGCGTTGAAGGCCGCGTGGGTGAGGGGCATGAGCTTCGCCCACTCGGACTCCATCTTCTCGCCGACCATCTCGATCTCCCGCTGCGGGAAGGACGGGACCTTGGCCAGTTCGTGCTGGGTGCGCAGGCCGAGGAAGTGCATCAGGGAGCGGGCGTTGCAGGTGGCGTACATCGAGGAGAACAGGCCCACCGGGAGGACCGCGCGGGCGACCTCGCGGGCGACGCCCGCGGCGAGCATCTCCTGGTAGGCGGAGTAGGCCTGGCGGTAGGAGTCCTCCATCGTGCGGTTGACCAGTTCCTGCTGGTCCTCGTTGCCCTCCACGAAGACGTACTTGCCGGGGCGGCCCTGCTGCACGAGCTTGCGAGAGGCGTCCGGGACGTAGAACACCGGCTGGAGCTCCCGGTAGCGGCCGGACTCCTCGTTGTACGACCAGCCGGCACGGTGCCGCATGAACTCGCGGAAGACGAAGATCGGGGCGCTGATGAAGAAGGTCATCGAGTTGTGCTCGAAGGGGCTGCCGTGGCGGTCCCGCATCAGGTAGTTGATGAGCCCCTTGGAGCGCTCGGGGTCCTTCTTCAGCTCGTCCAGGGACTGCTCGCCGGCGGTGGAGACGCGGGCGGCGAACAGCACGTCCGCGTCGGACGCGGTGTGCTTGACCAGTTCGACGGTGACGTCGCTCCGGAAGTCGATCTTGAACTCGTCGTCGGGGGTGAGGGTCACGGTTCGGGGGTCCTTCCATCGCGTCTTCGGAGCGGCGCCAACTTTACGACGGCCGTCGAGCCGGGAGTTCACTGGCGCCGCGGGCTCCGCGTGGGACGTCTGCCGATATGGGGCACGTTTTCGGGCACTCGCTCGTCTGTACCGGTGACGACGACAACGTCACGTGAGTCCAGCAGGAGGAAGTACCCGCCATGTTCCGTCGGCGCGAGCCCGTACCCTTCGCCTTCCTCGCCGAGGCCGACAGGTTCCGTAGCAATGTCGCTCCCCCGCCCCCGGAGCGGTCCTCGTTCGGGCAGCTGGCCGGGCGCTGGCTGCTGGGGCTCACCATCGTGGCCGCGCTGGTGGGCTCACTGGTGATCGGGATGCCGGCGCTGTCCTCGGACCACCCGGTCACCGACCAGCAGTCGCAGGCGTCGCGGGGCCGCTGACCCCGTCCGGACCCCCGAAGGTGGTGAGCGGGGACACAGGCGGATAGCCTCACCGGCACAGCCCACGCATGGACGAGTGAGGACCAGCCGTGCCCCTGCCCTTCCTGACGGCCGACCGCGCATTCGAGGCAACGGACGAGGTCGCGCTGCCCTTCGACGACCGCGAGCACTGGCGGCGGCCCTACCGGCCCGGCCCGTGGCGGGTCGCGGCGGCCGCGCTGTGCCTGCTGCTCGCGTCGTACGTGCTGTTCGCGGCGGTGATCATCGCGTTGACCGGCTCGGTGTCCGAGGCCGGGGTCGTCTTCGGTCTGTCGCTGCTGGTGATCGCCGGCGCGCTGCGGCTGCTGCGGATGGGGGTGTGGGTGAGTGCACGCGGGGTGCGCCAGGTGAACTTCCTCGTCACGAGGACGGTGACCTGGAACCGGGTCGTGGCCGTACGGACCGTGCAGCAGCCCGTGCGCTGGATGGGTCTGCCGCGGACCGTGCAGGGCCAGGCGCTGACCCTCGTGCGGCGGGACCGGACCGCGGAGGGTTCCGTACCGCTGCTCACCTCGCACGGGGCCGACTTCATGGCGCGGCCGGAGGCGTTCGACCGGGCCGCGGACTCCGTGGAGGCGTGGGCGGACGAGTACCGGCGGCCCTGACCCCGGGGACACCTGAGGCGGCCCGGTCCGGATGTGCGGACCGGGCCTTGTCGCGCCCGGACCCAGGACCGGTGCACGGCCCGGGGCGCACGGTCTCGGGGGAAGTGCGCGGCCTCAGGAGGAGGCCGGGTGCCGTGTGGTGCCGTGCAGGCTGATGGCGCGCTGCATGGCCTTGCGGGCGCGCGGGGTGTCCCGGGCGTCGTGGTAGGCGACGGCGAGGCGGAACCAGGTGCGCCAGTCGTCGGGGGCGGCTTCCGTCTCGGCCTTGCGCCGGGCGAACACCTCGTCGGCCGAGTCGCGGTCGACGCGGCCGCTGGGGGTGCGCTTCAGGTCGTCGACGGGCAGGCCGCCCTCGGCGTCGAGTTCGGCGGCGAGCTGGTTGGCCCGGCGGACGAACTGGGTGTTCTTCCACAGGAACCAGACGCCGATGACCGGCAGGATCAGCACCGCCACGCCGAAGGTGACGGTGAGGAGCGTGCCGGACCGGATGAGCATGACGCCGCGGCTGCCGGCCAGGACGAAGTAGAAGACCAGGACGGCGGCCGTGAGGGCGTAGGAGAGCTTCGCGCGCATGGCAGTCAGGGGCTCAGTTCAGGTCCAGGAAGTGCTCCAGGCCGAAGGTCAGGCCCGGAGTCGTCACCACGCGGCGGGTGCCCAGCAGGATGCCCGGCATGAAGCTGCTGTGGTGCAGGGAGTCGTGGCGGATGGTGAGGGTCTCGCCCTCGCCGCCCAGCAGGACCTCCTGGTGGGCCAGCAGGCCGCGCAGGCGGACGGCGTGGACGGGGACGCCGTCGACGTCCGCGCCGCGGGCCCCGTCCAGGGCCGTCACCGTGGCGTCCGGGGCGGGGGCGCAGCCGGCGGTGCGGCGGGCCTCGGCGATGAGCTGGGCGGTGCGCGTGGCGGTGCCGGAGGGGCGTCCACCTTGTTCGGGTGGTGCAGCTCGACGACCTCGACCGATTCGAACCACGGCGCCGCGAGCTGTGCGAACTTCATGGTCAGCACGGCCCCGATGGAGAAGTTCGGCGCGATGAGCACGCCCGTCGCCGGGGACCGCTCCAGCCAGCCGGTGAGCTGCGCGAGGCGTTCCTCGGTCCAGCCGGTGGTGCCGACGACGGCGTGGATGCCGTGCCGTACGCAGTAGTCGAGGTTGTCCATGACCGAGGCGGGGGTGGTCAGTTCCACCGCGACCTGGGCGCCGGTCCCGGCCAGCGTCTCCAGGTCGTCGCCCCGGCCGAGGGCGGCCACCAGCTCCATGTCCTCGGCGGCCTCGACCGCCCGGACGGCCTCGGCACCGATGCGGCCCTTGGCGCCGAGGACCGCCACGCGCAGCTTGCTCATCTGTTGCTTCCTTACGGGAGGGGTGGGGACCTGTCCGGCGGATCGTGCCGGACAGACCCTAGGCGACGGCCTCGTGCAGTCGGGACGCCTGCTTGTCCTTGAGCGGGCCGATGACCGACAGCGACGGGCGCTGTCCCAGGATGTCGCGGGCCACCTCGCGGACCTCGTCCGGGGTCACGGCCTCGATCCGGGTCAGCATGTCGTCGACGGACATCTGCTCGCCCCAGCACAGTTCGCTCTTGCCGATGCGGTTCATGAGCGCGCCGGTGTCCTCCAGGCCGAGGACCGTGGAGCCGCGCAGCTGGCCGATGGCGCGGCCGATCTCCTCGTCGGAGAGGCCGTGTTCGGCGACGGTGTCGAGTTCGTCGCGGCAGATCTTCAGCACGTCGTGCACCTGGCTGGGCCGGCAGCCGGCGTACACGCCGAACAGTCCGCAGTCGGCGAAGCCGGAGGTGTAGGAGTAGACGCTGTAGGCCAGACCGCGCTTCTCGCGGACCTCCTGGAACAGCCGGGAGGACATGCCGCCGCCGAGGGCGGTGTTCAGCACGCCGAGGGCCCAGCGGCGTTCGTCGGTGCGGGGCAGGCCGGGCATGCCGAGGACGACGTGCGCCTGTTCGGTCTTGCGGCCGAGCAGTTCGACGCGGCCCGCGGTGCGGATGGTGCGCCGGCCGTCGCGCGGGGCGATGGGGGCGGCGTCGGTCTCCCCGAGCGCGCCGGCCTTCTCGAAGGCGGCGCGGACCTGCCGTACGACCTTGTTGTGGTCGATGTTGCCCGCGGCGGCGACCACCAGGTGGGTGGGGTCGTAGTGCTTCTTGTAGAAGCGGCGGATGCGGTCCGCGGTGAGGGCGTTGACGGTGTCGACCGTACCGAGGACGGGGCGGCCGAGGGCGTTGTCGCCGAACATCGTGTGCGCGAACAGGTCGTGCACGCAGTCGCCCGGGTCGTCCTCCGTCATCGCGATCTCCTCGAGGATCGCGCCGCGCTCGACGTCGACGTCCTCCTCGCGGATGAGGGAGCCGGTCAGCATGTCGCTGACGACGTCGATGGCGAGCGGCAGGTCGGCGTCGAGCACGCGCGCGTAGTAGCACGTGTACTCCTTCGCCGTGAAGGCGTTCATCTCGCCGCCGACCGCGTCGAGGGCGGAGGAGATGTCGAGCGCGGACCTGCGCCGGGTGCCCTTGAAGAGCAGGTGCTCGAGGTAGTGGGTGGCGCCGTTCAGCGCCGGGGTCTCGTCGCGGGAGCCGACGTGTGCCCAGATGCCGAAGGTCGCGGAGCGGACCGAGGGGAGGGTCTCGGTGACGATGCGCAGGCCGCCCGGGAGGGTGGTCTTGCGGACCGTGCCGATGCCGTTCTCGCCCTTGATGAGGGTTTGGGTACGGGCGACGGCCCGCGCCTCCGAAGAGGGGCGGGCCGTCACCTTGGAGCTACGGGACGTCACTGCTCGGCGTCGTCCTTCTTGTCGTCGTCGGACGCTTCGCCCTCGATCACGGGGATGAGGGAGAGCTTGCCGCGGGAGTCGATCTCGGCGATCTCGACCTGGACCTTGGCGCCCACGCCGAGGACGTCCTCGACGTTCTCCACGCGCTTGCCGCCGGCGAGCTTGCGGATCTGCGAGATGTGCAGCAGACCGTCCTTGCCCGGCATCAGCGACACGAACGCGCCGAAGGTGGTCGTCTTCACGACCGTGCCCAGGTAGCGCTCGCCGACCTCGGGCATCGTCGGGTTGGCGATGCTGTTGATCGTGGCGCGGGCGGCCTCGGCGGACGGGCCGTCGACGGCGCCGATGTAGATGGTGCCGTCGTCCTCGATCGTGATGTCGGCGCCGGTGTCCTCCTGGATCTGGTTGATCATCTTGCCCTTGGGGCCGATGACCTCGCCGATCTTGTCCACGGGGATCTTGACGGTGATGATCCGCGGGGCGTTGGGGGACATCTCGTCCGGCGTGTCGATCGCTTCCATCATCACGTCGAGGATGTGGAGGCGGGCGTCACGGGCCTGCTTGAGGGCGGCGGCCAGGACGGAGGCGGGGATGCCGTCCAGCTTGGTGTCGAGCTGGAGGGCGGTGACGAACTCCTTGGTGCCGGCGACCTTGAAGTCCATGTCGCCGAAGGCGTCCTCCGCACCGAGGATGTCGGTGAGGGCGACGTAGTGCGTCTCGCCGTTGATCTCCTGGGAGATCAGGCCCATGGCGATGCCGGCGACGGGGGCCTTCAGCGGCACACCGGCGTTCAGCAGCGACATGGTGGAGGCGCAGACGGAGCCCATGGACGTCGAGCCGTTGGAGCCGAGGGCCTCGGACACCTGGCGGATCGCGTAGGGGAACTCCTCGCGCGTCGGCAGGACCGGCACGATGGCGCGCTCGGCGAGGGCGCCGTGGCCGATCTCGCGGCGCTTCGGGGAGCCGACGCGGCCGGTCTCGCCGACGGAGTACGGCGGGAAGTTGTAGTTGTGCATGTAGCGCTTGCGGGTCACCGGGGAGAGGGTGTCCAGCTGCTGCTCCATGCGGAGCATGTTGAGGGTGGTGACGCCCAGGATCTGGGTCTCGCCACGCTCGAACAGCGCGGAGCCGTGCACGCGCGGGATGGCCTCGACCTCGGCGGCGAGCGTACGGATGTCCGTGACGCCGCGGCCGTCGATGCGCTTCTTCTCCTTGATCACGCGCTCGCGGACCAGCTGCTTGGTGAGCGAGCGGTACGCGGCGGAGATCTCCTTCTCGCGCCCCTCGAACTCCGGCAGGAGCTTCTCGGCGGCGAGCGCCTTGACGCGGTCCAGCTCGGCCTCGCGCTCCTGCTTGCCCGCGATGGTCAGCGCGGCGGACAGCTCCGGGCGGACGGCGGCGGACAGCGCCTCCAGGACGTCGTCCTGGTGGTCGAGGAAGATCGGGAACTCGCCGGTCGGCTTGGCGGCCTTGGCGGCGAGGTCGGCCTGGGCCCGGCAGAGCACCTTGATGAAGGGCTTCGCGGCGTCCAGACCGGAGGCGACGACCTCCTCGGTCGGCGCCTCGGCGCCGCCCTCGATCAGCTTGATGGTCTTCTCGGTGGCCTCGGCCTCGACCATCATGATCGCGACGTCGCCGTCCTCCAGGACGCGACCGGCGACGACCATGTCGAAGACGGCGTCCTCGAGCTCGGTGTGCGTCGGGAACGCGACCCACTGGCCGCGGATCAGCGCGACGCGGACGCCGCCGATCGGGCCGGAGAAGGGCAGGCCGGCCAGCTGCGTGGACGCGGACGCGGCGTTGATCGCCACGACGTCGTACAGGTGGTCGGGGTTGAGCGCCATGATGGTGGCGACGACCTGGATCTCGTTGCGCAGGCCCTTCTTGAAGGACGGGCGCAGCGGGCGGTCGATCAGGCGGCAGGTGAGGACGGCGTCCTCGGAGGGGCGGCCCTCGCGGCGGAAGAAGCTGCCGGGGATCTTGCCGGCGGCGTACATCCGCTCCTCGACGTCCACCGTGAGGGGGAAGAAGTCGAGCTGGTCCTTGGGGTTCTTGGAGGCGGTCGTGGCCGACAGCACCATGGTGTCGTCGTCCAGGTAGGCCACGGCCGAGCCGGCGGCCTGGCGTGCCAGACGGCCCGTCTCGAAGCGGATGGTGCGGGTGCCGAAGGTGCCGTTGTCGATGACGGCTTCGGCGTAGTGGGTCTCGTTCTCCACTAGTGTTTTCTCCTCGTCTTCGTCCCCTGGGCTGCCCGTGTGGCAGGGGGACGGTGGCGGAGAGGCGCTCCGTGCGGTGCGGGCCGGTCTTCGATCGAAGCACCCGGGGCTCTCTTTCCCCCGGGGGCCACTACCGAGGACCGGCGGCCGCTGCGTGCGCCTCTCCTCGTCCGTGTCGTGCGTATTGCGTTCTGCTACCACACTACAAAGCGTGGGTGACACTCCGCACGTTTGCGTACGTACGGCAAAGGGAGCGGTCCCCGATGACGTCGGGAACCGCTCCCTTCATGGCGTACTACTTGGCGCCGCCGGCCGCACCGCGGCGGATGCCGAGGCGGTCGACCAGGGCGCGGAAGCGCTGGATGTCCTTCTTGGCCAGGTACTGCAGCAGCCGGCGGCGCTGACCGACCAGGATGAGCAGACCGCGGCGCGAGTGGTGGTCGTGCTTGTGGGTCTTGAGGTGCTCGGTCAGGTCGGAGATCCGACGGGAGAGCATGGCGACCTGGACCTCGGGGGAGCCGGTGTCGCCCTCCTTCTGGCCGAACTCGGCGATGATCTGCTTCTTCGTAGCGGCGTCGAGCGACACGCGTACTCCTCGTAGTCTGTGGTGGCCACCGAGTGCCCCCGGTCTGTGTCTCGGGGGAGCTTCCGTTACTCGGGAGGCGGGGATCCGCTGGGCGCGGCCTCCAGGACCATCAGGGACCGTCAGGGTGTGCTGAGGGTCTGCTGAGGGCGATCCGGGGGTGCGTACACAAACGGCCGTCCATCAGGGTACCAGGAGGTGGCGGGCGCCTCGGCCGCGGTCCGCGAACCCCTGAGGGGGCGCCGGGGCGGCCACTAGGGTGAGCGCTCGGATGGTTCTTTCGTCGGGTACGTCGGGAAGGGGTCGCTGCGACATGGCGGAGACGGCAGAGGAGACCAAGGCGCGCAAGGAGCGGGAGAGGGACGAGCTGTACGCCCTCGACATCTCCGGCGTCGAGTGGCACAGCGCGCCGGGCACGGAGGAGCACGAGGAGCGGGTGGAGATCGCCGATCTCCCCGGCGGTGCCGTGGCGATGCGGTCGTCGCTCGACCCGGGCACCGTGCTGCGCTACACGGAGGCGGAGTGGCGTGCCTTCGTCCTGGGCGCGCGGGACGGCGAGTTCGACCTGGAGCCGGCGCCGCACAACGGCGGACAGGCGGCGCGGTAGGCGGCGCTGCGGGCGGCGCGGGTCCGCGCCGCCGTCACTTCCCCGCCGCCGCGCCCTGCAGGCCGAGGACCAGGTAGGTCCCCTTCGGCCGGCCGGCGGCGGGGCCCTCGGCCTTCTTGACGCCGAAGAAGAGGCGGCCGTTCTGGACGACGACGTCGTTGTGGTCGGTCATCGTCATCAGGCGGAGGGCTGGGTGTACACGGACGAGGGGCGGGCCGAAGCTCACGCTCCGCGTTCCTTTCCTGCGGTTGCCGCGGTTCCTGGCCGATCCGACGAACTGACGGCAGGACAGGCGGACAGGCGGATGACCCGACGAGCCGACGGTCGGCCGATCCGGCGACCGGACGATCGGACGGCCCGAGGCCCAGGACCCGACGGCCGGACGTCCCGGTATCCCGGCGTCCCGGTATCCCGGCGTCCCGGTATCCCGGCGTCCTGCGGCCTGGTTGCCCGGTACGGCTGGGACGGCGGGCGGCCGGCCGGTCCGGTCAGCTCGTCATCGCCCGGTCAGCTCGTCATCGCCCGGGCGGCCGCGTAGACGTCGAAGACGGCCAGCGCCAGGGGGACCAGGGTGAGCAGGACGAAGCCTTCGGCGATCTCCGTGAACCGCCCCCAGAACGGCGTGAGGCCGCCGCGCGAGCCGATCAGACCGATCGCGGTGATGAGTGCGGACGCCGCCGCGATCGCCGCGACCAGCCAGATCGTCCGCACGTCCAGGTCGGTGCGGTCGCCCATGAGGGCGTCACGGAACACCGACACGGGCGGGTTGAGCGCCAGTCCGAGGCCGAGCAGCACCAGGGAGGCGAGGCCGGCGGCGAGGACGGGGGCGACCTGCGCGGTGTAGCGGAAGAGGTGGGCGCGCATGAGCAGGGCGATGCCCACGGCCAGGGCCAGCAGTTGGGCCCAGAGGTCGTCGGAGAAGCCGAGGACCGAGCAGGCGCCGACCGCGATCAGGGCGCAGCCGCCGACCAGCCCGACGAGCAGTTCGTGACCACGGCGGGCCTGGGCGGTGATCCGCTCGACGTCGACCGGTTCCTGGGGGCGGGGTCGGCGCCGTACGCGCTGCGCCGGGTGGTGTCGGGGGTGTCGAAGCCGATGGGCAGCCGGGCGAAGCGCATGGAGAGGCCGGGCAGGAAGGCGAGGGCGCCCACGGCGACGGGCGCGCACAGGGCGGCGGTCTCGGACGGCGTCCAGTGCGCGAGGATCGCCGCGAACACCGCCGCGAGGCCTGCGCCGGACGCCACGACGAAGGCGACGAACGGACCGTCCCCGCCCGGCGAGCACAGCGTGAGGAGCACCGCGGCCAGCAGTACCGCCGCGCAGGCCAGGAGGAACTGGAGCTTGCCGATGCCCTGGCCGTCGGCGAGCGGGAGGAGCCCCGATCCGGCCACGCCGACGTTGGGCAGCGCGCCGAGCCCCAGGGCGACGGCCGAGGGCCGGTCGTCGTAGACGCGGGCGCGGACGCAGGCGAGGGCGACCAGCAGGACGCCGACGACCGCGGCGAGGATGCCGGGCAGGGAGTGCATGTCGTGGCGCGGGTCGCCCGTCCAGGCCACGAAGGCGAGCAGCACCGGCAGGACGCCGCCCCCGACCAGGCCCGCGGCCCGGGTCAGGTCACCGCCCCACAGGGCGTGCTCGCGGGTCACGGCCGCGGCGACCGCCTCGGAGACGTCGTCGAAGACGGCGGGCGGCAGCGACTCCGAGAAGGGGCGCAGCGTGAGGAGTTCGCCGTCGAGGATGTGCTGCGCGGCGAACGAGCGGGAGCCGTCGAGGACGGTGCCGTCCCGGCGTACGAGGTGGTAGCCGACGGGGGCGCCCTCGGCGGGGCTCTGCCGGGAGAGCCGGAGGATCTCCGGGTAGAGGTCGACGACCGGGATGTCGTCGGGCAGCGCCACGTCGATCCGGCTGTCGGGCGCGACGATCGTGACCCGGCAGAAGCCGAGGCCCGTCCCGGAGACGGCGCCCGGTCCCTGCCCTCCTCCAGTGGCTGCCGCAGAAGCCGTGATGCTCACCTGCTGCTCCCCCTCAGTGATGGTTCCGCCTCGGTGACGGTTCCGCGTCGGCGGTGTGAAGATTTCCGGTCCGTGCCGTGCCGCGTGGGACCGGTGGGTCCGGCCGGGCGGCGGAACGGACGCCGTCGGGCGGCCGGAGAGCGCCGAACCGTTCCCGTTCTCACGGAATGTCCCGGCTCATCCGGAGCTCATCCGGACCGACTCGCATGTGCTCACGCGAACATCCGGCACCCTACCGCCCCCTCGTCGCACGAGAAGTCAGTAGGATCACGCGGCGGCCTGCGTCCGCCTGACACGGGGTGGCGGACGGTACTTTCCCGGGGCCGGCAAGGGAATTGGTGAGCAGTGAGCCACATCGTCGTGAAGCGCCCTCCCCGGGCCCTGCCGTCCGAGGTGCCCACGGGCGAGATCGCCGTGCAGCCCCCGCCCGAGCTGCCGCGGGGGCATCAGGAGAGCGTACTGATGCAACTGCTGCCCACGCTGGGCATGGGCGGTTCGGTCGTCTTCTTCTTCACGAGCGGTCAGCCGTTCATGCGCATCATGGGCATGGTCATGATCGCCTCGACGGTGGCGATGTCCATCGCGATGGTGGTCCGCTTCCGGCGCGGCACGCAGGGGCAGTTGGCGGACCTGCGCCGCGACTACCTGAGCTACCTGGCGCAGACCCGGCTGACGACGATCGCCACCGCCAAGGCGCAGCGGGACGCCCAGTACTACCTGCACCCCTCCCCGAGCAGCTGTGGGCCCTGGTCGCCGAGGGCAGCCGGGTGTGGGAACGGCGGCCCGGCGACGAGGACTTCGCCCAGGTCCGCGTCGGTCTCTGCGCCCAGTCGCTGGCCACCCCGCTCGTCAGTCCCGAGACCGGCCCCGTGGAGCAGCTGGAGCCGCTGACCGCGGGCGCGTTCCAGCGCTTCCTCGCCGTCCACAGCAGCCTGGACGCGCTGCCGCTGTCGGTGTCGCTGCGCGCCTTCTACCACGTCACGGTGAGCGGTGATCCGCAGTCGGTACGGTCCTGCGCCCGCGCCATGGCCGGTTCGCTGGCCGCGCTGCACTCGCCCGAGGACCTCGTCCTCGTGGTCGCGGCGGGCCGGGACGAACTCCCGGACTGGGAGTGGGCCAAGTGGCTGCCGCACGTACAGGCACCGGGCACGGTGGACGGCGCGGGCAGCCGCAGGCTGATCGGCGGTGACACGCGCGAGCTGGAGGACCTGATCGCCTCCCGGCTCAGCGGTCGGCCGCGGTTCCACCCGGACGCGGCCCCCCTGCCGGAGGAGCCGCACGTCGTCGTCGTCCTCGACGGCGTCTCGCTGCCGCCCGACTCGTTCCTGGCCAACCCCGAGGGGCTCCAGGGCGTGACGGTCCTCGAGGTCGTCCCCGGTGAACTGACCGGACCCGGCGGCGAGTTGTCCATCGTCGTGGAACCCGGGGTGCTGCACCTGGAGTCGGGGCACGGGACCGTCTACGAGGGAACGCCCGACGCGCTGTCGTACGAGTCCGCCGAGGTGCTCGCCCGGCAGCTGGCGCCGCTGCGGATGGCCTCCGGCGGCGACGACGACGAACCGCTGCTGGCCAACCTGGAGTTCACCGACCTGCTGAACCTCGGTGACGCGGCGTCCGTGGACCCCAAGCGCACCTGGCGGCCGCGTTCGCTGGCCGAGCGGCTGCGGGTGCCGATCGGTGTCGGCGAGGACGGGCGTCCGGTGATGCTGGACCTCAAGGAGGCGGCGCAGGAGGGCATGGGTCCGCACGGTCTGTGCGTCGGCGCCACCGGTTCCGGCAAGTCCGAACTGCTGCGCACCCTGGTGCTGGGCCTGGCCGTCACCCACTCCTCGGAGACCCTGAACTTCGTCCTCGCCGACTTCAAGGGCGGTGCGACCTTCGCGGGCATGGCGCAGATGCCGCACGTCGCGGCCGTGATCACCAACCTGGCGGACGACCTGACGCTGGTCGACCGCATGGGCGACTCCATCCGCGGCGAACTGAACCGCCGCCAGGAGATGCTGCGCGACGCGGGCAACTACGCCAACATCCACGACTACGAGAAGGCGCGCGCGGCCGGCGCCCCGCTCCAGCCGATCCCCTCCCTCGTCCTGGTGATCGACGAGTTCAGCGAACTGCTCACCGCCAAGCCGGATTTCATCGAGATGTTCGTGCAGATCGGCCGCATCGGCCGGTCGCTCGGCGTGCACCTGCTGCTGGCCTCGCAGCGCCTGGAGGAGGGCCGGCTGCGCGGCCTGGAGACGTACCTGTCGTACCGCATCGGTCTGCGCACCTTCTCGGCGGCCGAGTCGAGGGCGGCGCTGGGCGTGCCCGACGCGTACTCGCTGCCCAACGTGCCGGGTTCCGGTTTCCTGAAGTTCGGCACGGACGAAATGCTGCGGTTCAAGGCGGCGTACGTCTCCGGCGTCTACCGCTCCGGCCCACAGCGGGCGGCGCTCGGCGGCGGTCAGCTGCCGGTGGACCGGCGGCCGGTGCTGTTCACGGCGGCCGAGGTGGCGGTGCGGTACGCGCCCGTGCCCCAGCAGCGCCCCTCGGGGGACGATCCCGAGGTCGACGACGCCCTCGCCGACACCGTCCTCGACGTCATCGTGCGCCGCCTGGAGGCGCAGGGCCCGGCGGCCCACCAGGTGTGGCTGCCGCCCCTGGACAGCCCGCCCTCGCTCGACGCGCTGCTGCCGGGTCTCACGGACGTGCCGGGCCGCGGGCTCACCCAGCCCGGCTACGAGGGCGCGGGCCGCCTGGTCGTGCCGGTCGGCCTGGTGGACAAGCCGTTCGAGCAGCGGCGTGACGCCCTGTGGGTGGACTTCTCCGGCGCCGCGGGCCACATGCAGATCCTCGGCGGCCCGCAGTCCGGCAAGTCGACGCTGCTGCGCTCGCTGATCTGTTCCTTCGCCCTCACCCACACGCCGCACGAGGTCCAGTTCTACGGCCTCGACTTCGGCGGTGGCGGCATGGCCTCGCTGGCCGGGCTGCCGCACGTCGGCGGGGTCGCCTCGCGGCTGGACCCGGAGCGGGTACGGCGCACGGTGGCCGAGGTGTACGGCGTGCTGGTCCGCCGCGAGGAGTACTTCCGCTCCGCGGGCATCCCCTCGATCGCCGACTTCCGCAACCGGCGGGCCCGGGGCGAGATCTCGGTCACCGACCAGCCGTGGGGCGACGTCTTCCTCGTCATCGACGGCTGGGGCAACTTCCGCTCGGACTACGAGGCGCTCGACCAGATCATCCACGAGATCGCGGGCCGCGGCCTCGGCTACGGCATCCACCTGATCCTGACGGCCTCCCGTTCGATGGAGGTCAGGGCCGCCCTCAAGGACCACCTGATGAACCGCCTGGAGCTGCGGCTCGGCGACACGATGGACTCCGAGATCGACCGCAAGGCCGCCGCGAACGTCCCGACGGGCGTTCCCGGCCGGGGTCTGTCCCCGCAGAAGCTGCACTTCATGGCGGCGGTGCCGCGCATCGACGGCCTCGCCTCCGACACCGACCTCGCCGACGCGACCCAGGCGCTGTCCGCCGAGGTCTCCCGCCACTGGGAGGCCCCCGGCGCTCCCGACGTACGGCTCCTGCCGCGCGAGTTCCCGGCCGGGCAGCTGCCCGCGGGCGACCGGTTCCCGCGGCGCGGAGTCGCCTTCGCCCTCGACGAGGACAACCTCGAACCGGTGTACCTCGACTTCGACCAGGACCCCTTCTTCCTCGTCTTCGGCGAGAGCGAGTCGGGCAAGTCGAACCTGCTGCGCCTGCTGATCAAGCAGCTCTCGGAGCGGTACGCGGGCGACGCGTGCAAGTTCTTCGTGGTCGACAACCGGCGCTCCCTGCTGGACGCGACGCCGGCCTCGCACCTGGCCGAGTACATCCCCATGTCCAACGCGATGGACCACCACATGTCCGCGCTGGCCGACCTGATGAAGCGTCGCTCCCCGACGGCGGACGTGACGGCGCAGCAGCTGCGGGACCGCAGCTGGTGGCGCGGGCCGACCGTGTTCGTCGTCATCGACGACTACGACCTCGTCGCCACGTCCAGCGGCAACCCGCTGGCGGGGCTGACGGAGCTGCTCCCCTTCGCCCGGGACGTCGGCGTCCGCTTCATCGTCGCCCGCTCGACGGCCGGCGCCGGCCGTGCCTCGTACGAGGCGTTCATGCAGCGCATCAAGGAACTCGGCGCCCAGGGCGTGGTGCTGGCCGGCGACCCCGGAGAGGGCGACCTCCTCGGCGGGGTACGCCCGCGTCCGATGCCCGCGGGCCGGGGAATCTTCGTGTCCCGGCGGCGGGGAAGCCGTTGGTTCAGGTGGGGTTGGTGCCGGACGCGGCCGAATGAAGTGCCTCGCCGGAGAGCCGAGTTGACGTACCGGACACGACCGGGGTGTCGTGTCGGGCATCGGGAGGGACGTACTGATGGTCGGTGTGGGGATTTTCATGCTCCTGTTGGCCGTGGTGATGGTCGGGCTCGGCTCGGCCGACCAGCGGGCGCTGTGGTGGCGTTTCCAGGCGAGGCGGTTCCGGGATCCGGCGGCGAACGAGCCGTCGGACTCGGCCTACCGGTCGCAGCGGGTCGCGGCCTTCCTGTGCGCGGCGTTGATGGTGGGCCTGGCCATCTGGACGTTCTCGCTGGCCGCTGAGATGTGAGACCGGGCAGGCGCGACCACGGGCCACCCGCACTGCATCAGGACTCACCACCATGGAAGGTGTTCACGCATGGCGTGGGAAGAATGGGAACAGCTGAAGGCGGAGGCTGCCGCGGGCGGCACACCCCACATGCAGCTGAACCAGCTGGACCCCGGCAGCGGCCCGGTGCGCCCCGCGCCGGATCCCGGTCAGTACGGCGAGCTGAGGGCGGGCCAGACCGACCTGGCGAACATCGGCAGCCATGCGTTCGGTCTGTACAACGACCTCTGGGACAAGGGACGTCGAGCGGTTCCCACCAGCGAGAGCGCCGCCGCCAGGCTCACCGGTGACGGGTTCGTCCTGGGGGGCGCGCTCCAGCACGTCGCGCTCCGCTGGGACGAGCAGCTGGGCTCCCTCCGGGACGCGTGCGCGCACATCTCGAACCACATGTCCTTCACGAAGAAGCTGCACGCCGAGGACGACCACTACATCCGCCGCCAGATGAGCAGCATCGACCTGTTGGACGCGGGGTTCGACGAACGCGTCGGTGAACCGGGCGAGCCGAACCCGGTGTACGGCGAGAAGGACGACAAGAAGGGCAAGAAGGACTGATGGACCTCGACGCCCTGCGCAAGGCCGACTTCACTCTGCTCGACGACGCCGTCGACGACTGGTCGACGATGGTCGGCGACCTGGAAACGCTGATGGAATCCGCCGAGAAGGGCCTGCACGCCGCCGCGAACAAGGCCAACTGGGCGGGGTACAACGCCACCGTGTCCAGGGAGTTCATCGGCAAGACCGCCGGTGAGTTCGCCGACGCGCACAGCCAGGCCTCGTCCATCCACAAGATCCTCACGGACACCCGGGACGAGCTGAAGCTCTACAAGGGGCAGCTGACCGACGCCATCGAACGAGGCCGGCGGAAGAACCTCACGGTGATCGGCCACGAGGGCGGCTTCACGGTCACCACGAACGTCCCGCCGGAGGGCCGTTCCCAGGAGGACCGGGACAACAAGGGCGACATCACCGCGCTGCGCGACGAGATCCAGGGAATCCTGAACAAGGCCACCGAGAGCGACACCACGGCCGGCAGCGTCCTGACGGCCATCGCCGACCGGAGCAAGCTGGGCTTCTCGGACGTCGACTACTCCGACCGGGACTCCGCGGCCAAGGCGCTCAAGGATGCCGAGGAACTGGCGGACCTGGCGAAGCAGAAGCCCGAGGACCTGTCGCCCGAGGAGTTCGACAGGCTCAACAAGGGGCTCAAGGACCACGCCGGCGACGAACTGTTCGCGGAACGCTTCGCCGACCGCCTGGGTGCGCGGGGGACCCTGGACTTCTGGACCGGCCTCAACGACCCGCACAGCGCCTGGAAGGTCGGGCAGGCGCGAGTCGACCAGTACGACGACCTCCAGAAGAACCTGAGCCTCACGCTCGCCACGGCCACGCAGAGCGACAACGCCGCCATGACGACGTGGAAGTCGAACATGGTCGACCTCGTCGACAAGCCGGTCGGCCGCAGCGGCGGCTTCCCGCTCGGCGGCCAGGTCATGTCCAACCTCATGCGGTGGGGCGACTACGACGACCGGTTCCTCGTCGACTACGGCGACAAGCTGATCGAGACGGAGAAGAAGTTCACGGGCAACGGCCGTCACGGCGCCTGGGGCCACACCGGCGGCGACCCCTTGCTCAACCGCACGGGCACCGACTCCGGCTGGGACCCGATGACGGGCTACCTCAAGGCCCTCTCCAACAGTCCCGACGCGGCCACGGAGTTCTTCAACGACACCTTCGTCACCAAGGACGAGGACCACGACTTCACCCACGACACCGACGGCGACGGCAAGCAGGGCCGGCGGACCCTGAGCAACTTCGACTACCTCTTCGAGGAGCGGGACTGGCCCCAGGACCAGGACGACAAGGGCGAGGACAGCATCGCCGGACGGAACTACCTGGCCGCGGCACTGGAGGCGGCCACCACGGGGCATCCGGCCGGAGAGATGCCTACGGTGGACACGCCTGCTCATAATGCGGGGCAGGCGAAGCTGTTCGAGAACATCGTGGCTTCCGTCTCGGAGAAAACCGGACGCCTCACCGATCACAGCTACATGTCCGACAGCATCGGTCAGATCACGTCGGAGTATCTCCCGGACATCAATCGGGCAATGACGGACGACGCCGATGAAGACACGAACAAGCTGTTCCCCGTGGCCGGAGCCGCCGCCTCGCTCAACCACCGGGACGTGACGGCGCTCCTTGTCTCCGTGGGGCAGAACCCCGAGGGCTATGCGGCCGTAGAGGTAGGGAACAAGGCCTACATGGCAAACCTGATGGATTACCACATGAACCCGGATCTGGCAGCGGGCGACCGGTACTCCCAGGACACACATTTCACCGTCGAGCAACTTGCTCACGGTTCGGGCGAAATCTCGGGCACCCTCGCCATCGGACGTCAGGAGGCGGTCGCCGGCCCCGCCAAGGAATCCGACGACGCCTACGACGAGTCCGTCTCGCAGTGGAAGAACGCTGTCTCGGGCGGTGTCGGAACGGGTATCGGCGTCGGAGTCACGTTCATCGCGAGTCCGGTCGGCGGCGCGGTGGCCGGCGGCGTGGCCAGTACGGTCAGCAGCATGATCCTCGAGGAGCTGTTCCAGAACGCGAAGGGCCATGCGCAGGATGACGCCGGAGCCGTCATGGGTGAGAAGTGGGAGAGCGGCCTCGAAACGAACGCGGCGTACACCGAGCATGCTGCCGAACTCGCGGCCAAGGCTCACAGTCGCACCGACCTGCTGGACGACAGCATCGACGAAAAGGCGCGTGCAGCGACGCAGCAGGGCTTCCGGGACGCAGGGACGAACACCGAGTACATGGCACCGCATCTCAAGACCGACATCTGACCCATGTGAGAGGGACTCTTCTTGTTCCGATTGCGACCGAACCATCCAGCACGAATCGCCCGAGCATCGGCTTCTGTCATCGTGGCGCTTGCTGGGGCACTGACAGTTTCTGCATGCTCAGGCGGAGGGGGGAGCGGAGAAGAGGAAAGAAAGTACACGATGCCCAGCGCCCTCTGCGGCATTTCAATGGACCCCGAACTGCTCGACGCTTTCCTTCCGGGAGGTGATTCCATCTCCGTGAAGCCTTCGTCTCCCAACGGGGGGACGAAACGCTGTGACCTCGTCGTCGATGGTGACGTCTCGGTTCGGCAGACCCGGACGTGGTGGAGCAACGGGGAGAGCGTGTCCACTGTCGCCGCCGCGTACGACAAGATGGACGACGGCCAAGTGACCGACGACAATCGCTATCTCTACTCGGGTACGGGTGCCGTGGGAAAGACCGCGACGTCGTGCAAGTCCTCGGAGCATTCCGGTCAGGACCTTTACGCCGTGATCCAGGTGTTCACCCCCGACCGATCCGACTCCGGCGCGATGAAGAAACTGATCACGGCCTACACGAAAGCGCTCGAAGACTCCGGTGAGTGCGGCTGATCGCTTTACCCTGGCTCTCGCCACAATGCGCGGCCGGAGCGTAAGTCGGCCTGAAGTGACGCGATACAGCACCAGGGTGGGCACCTCCCGTGCGTGCCCACCCTGGTGTCGTGTCTACGCGTTCTCCTACTGGAAGTAGCTCGCGCCCTTCAGGTCGCCGCCGCGGTAGTCGCCGCCAGCGGTGTGGACCTTCTGCGAGATCTGGACCAGCGCCGTGTGGATGCCCCGCGCGTGCTTGTTCCACTCCTCGCTCTTGCCCTGGAACGTCTGGAACGCCTCGCCGCCCCAGCCCGAGGACACGTTGAGCACGGCCTGCCTCAGGGCTTCGAGGTCCTCCTCGAGCTTCTTGGCCTGGTTGCCGAGCTCGGTGGCGAGCGCGTCCATGGTGCCGTACGTGACGGCAAGGTCGTCGTAGTGGGCTCCGGTCATGTTTCCTCGTTTCCTTGAAGGTTCCCGCCGGACTGCTCAGCCCGGACAACGGTGTGGCTCAGTACCGCCATCGACCCGTCAGTAGCTGTTCAGCGCCGACGTCTTCCCGCCCAGGTCATCGACCGAGATCTGCTTGAGGTCGGCCTCGATCTGGTCCTCGAGGTTGCGCTTGTCGGTCTTGTTCATGTGGATGCCCTCGAGGAAGTCGTCGAGCATCTTGCCGATCGCGACCATGTGGCCGTTGATCTCGGTCTGCTTGGTGTTGAACGCGTTGGCGCCCTGACCCGTCCAGGCCTTCTCGATCATGTCGATCGTGCCCTGCAGCTTCGCCAGCGAGCCCCGGATGTTGTCGTACCGGTCGATGACTTCCGTCTGGAGCTTCTGTACGTCGCCGTCATTAAGCTTGCGGTCGACCATTTCGGCACCCCTTTTCGTATGAGCTGTGGTTCGTTTCTGCGTGCGTCACCGCACCAGAACGGTTGTGTGTGGCTGGTCGTGGTACGTCGCCCGTTATGCGCTCCGCCGTGAACGCACCACCGCGAAGGCGCCGGCGCCGATCACCAACACGGCCGCCGCGGCCCCGAGGGTGACCCACATCGTGGTGTTGTCGTCGGAGGAGTCCGAGTTCGATCCTGCCGCCGAAGTCTGGCCGCCTGAAGGGTTTTTCGAGGGCTGTGACGAGGTTGATGCGGAAGGGGAAGACGAGGTGTCGTCGCCTGTGACGCCCACCGTGTTTTCCTTGGCGAGGGGGTCGGTGTCGGCCGCGCCGGGATCGAAGTTGCTGTTCTCCAGCACCTTGCGGGGGCGGATCAGTCCGTAACCGAGGTATGTGCTCGGATCGTTCTTCGCCCAGTCACGGCCAGCAGTGTCGATCAGGCTGGCGAGGACCTGGTTCGCCGTCCAGTCGGGGTGGGCGGACCAGATCAGGGCGGCGGAGGCGGAGGCGATGGCGGTGGCTTGGCTTGTGCCCTTACCTGTGCAATATGAGCGGAACGTCTTGTCGCACCATGTGGGTACGTTGAGCCCAGGTGAGGCCAGGTCAACGTAGTTGCCGTACTCTGAGAACTTTCCGACAGTTCCCTTCTCGTCCGAAGCTGCTACTCCGACGACGTACGGATATGCAGCCGGGTAACCGATGAGGTTCTTCTTCTCCGCATCGTTGCCCACGCCAGCGAACATCAGCTTCCCCTTGGACTGGGCATACTTAATCGCTGCCGCCTCCTCCGGGTAATCAGTAGGAGCACCGAAGGACATACTGATGATTTTCGCATCGCTGTCTGCGGCAGCCCTAATCGCCTGTGCCGAGTTCGGCGCCTTCTTGCTCTCGGCCTCGTCCTTTAGATCAGGGAATGCAATCCGATAGGGAATGATCTTCGCGCCAGGGGCAAGGCCCTTCAAGCCACCACCGGAGCCGGTGCCAGCAATCAGTTCAGCCATGCTCGTCCCGTGACCGTGATAGTCCTTTGTAGCGTGATATGCGGCAGCTGTGTTTACTCTATCTACGAGCACCTGACCCTTTAGGGAAGAAGTGTCAGGATTAACACCCGAGTCAATCACAGCGACTTTGACGCCCCTGCCCGTACTGACTTTCCACATCTCATCAGCCTTCATCGCCGGCAGGTACCACTGCTGCGACTGGACGTCGGCGGCTGATGCACTCGGAGACAGGCCTGCCGAGAGGACTACCAAGGCACCGAGCGCTGAACAGACGGCGGACACCCGTCTCCCGTTTCGCCACACGGAGGACGCACTTCGCCCGCCGCGCTGGCTGATCCCTGCCACCATGCCTCTGCCTGTCCTCGCTCTTCTCGGTCAGTCGGTCGACGACGCGTCATCGCGCCGCTCATCCCGGCGCGAACGTTTCTCACCTGAACGCTGATTGCGTGCGGCACCACGGGTCCCGCCCGGACCACCGGAAATATTTCCATCATTCCTGCTAACGGGAGTTCGGCCCTTCGGCCTTCCGACCACGCCCTCAGTACTGCCTGCAGGGCGGCGAGCCGCCTGTCCCGAGCCCGTGCCTGTCGTCGGGCCGGTTTTCCCGATTACTCCGCGCTGGCCAGGCCTTTCGCCCGTAGCACGCAAACCAGGCGCGCCCTCACCACCGACGACCGTACCGCGCGGCAGTCTGGCATTTTTGGCACCAGAGGTACCACCAGTGACTGGCCTCCCACCGACGACACCATCGCCCATACGACCAGCACCGGTGCGCCCTGCACTCGTGCGCCCAGGGTTCATCGCGCCCATGCCGGCGATAGGGCCCCGGGGGGCTCCCCCGGGGCGGCTGGTGTCCTGCCCTCCGCTTTTCGGGACCCCACCAACGACGCCCCTCCCCATGGGGCCAATCCCACGGCCTCCTGCTTGGCCTGGCATGGAAGCGCGTCCCGTCGGTCCCATCGGGCCGGTTCCAGTACGCCCTGCAGCGGTACCACCCGGCACACCACCGACGCGCCCTTGGGTCGAGTTAGGAAGCTTGCTTGCTGGCGCACCTCCAAAACCCGACGCACGCCCGGCCGTCCCCCTCAAGACTGGAGGAGCCACGTTCGGTCCAACGGGGGAAACAGGGCCCGCTGGCACTCCGCTGGGACCGCCGGTCGAAGGCGTGATGGGCGCCGGCTTGACGGTTTCCTGTGGCGGCAAAGTCCCCACACTGTCGATCTGAGTGCCGATGTGACCCTTCGGAGGCCCGGCAGTCTCACTTACGTCCTTATGTGATGGCAGCAAGTCATCAGTCGAAGGTCGCACCCCCGCAATGTCTACAGGGTGTCGGGCCGTGGTTCCCGAGTCACTTGCGTCCTTGGGGAGCTTACGACCGGACTGAGTGTCGAGCGGTGCTCCCGGACCTTCCATGTACGGTGCTGGCGCCGGCACCCCCACATCCGGCATCTTAGGAAATACCGGCTCCTCCGCCAGCTGCATCATCCCGCTCGACACCGTGTAGAACGACGCCAGTCGGTACATCTGGTTGATCGCCTCTTGGCGGTCCTTCTCGGCCTTGACCGCTGCGGCGTAGTCCTTGTTGGAGTCGACCTGGGCGGGCACCGGGAAGTCGTCGGCCGTCTTGCGGTCGGTGCGGGTGTCGCGCGGTGGCATGGACTTGCGTACGGAGGCGAGGCCTGAGCCTGCCGCCAGGATCTGGGTGCCCACCTCGTCGGCGTAGCCGGCGAGTGCCTGGGCCGTGGTGGTCAGGTCCATGCCCCAGGTGTAGAAGGCGGTGTGGGCCTCGCCCTCCCAGTCGACGGCGCCGAGGTTGCGGCTGAGTTCGTCGGCGGCCTCCTTGATGGCGTCCCGGGCGTCGACGAGGGCCTTGGCCGCACTCTCCAGCGTTTCCGGGCTCGCCGACTCCACGATGTCGATCATCTCGTTGAGGTCGTAGCCCTCGAAGCTGGTCTTGCCGAAGTTCACGTGGCCGCCGGCGTAGAACGGGCTGACCGCGGCGGCCACGTTCCGGACGGTGTCCACGGTGGAGTTCTGCTGGGCCGCGTCCTGGCGTTCGGCCTGGTAGTGGTCGGGCTTCTTGTCGCCGCCGCTCATCAGTACCCCGCGTCCGTGTGGTCGGCCTTGTTGTCGCGCTTGAGGTGCTCGTTCAGCATCTCGGTGCGGTCCTGGTTGACCTCGGTCCGGATCTCGTGGAAGCGGTATCGCAGGTCGTCCTCGAGGTTGTCGAAGGTGACGTCCACGCCGTGGACGGCGATCTGCATCGCCTCGAGCTGGAGGCCGAGCGACTTGGAGAGCGTCGTGATGCGCTCGTGGACGCGCTCGTACTCCAGGTGAAGTGTCTTCGCTTCCGGGAAGTTGCCCGTCCCGAAAGCGGTCTCCGACAGGCTGTGCGCCGCGACCTTGGACGAGCCGCCCGCCGAGTCCTCGAAGGCGGTCAGCAGGTCGTCCACGCGCTTCTTGAACGTCGAAAGCGCCATCAGGCCACGCCGTACGTCGGCGGCACCACCGCCCATGTCTGCAGGAAGCACGAAGCTTTCCCTCCCCGTTCCCCGTTGTCAGCGGCCGTCCTGGGCAGCCCACGCTCCTCAGGTGTTCGTGACCGCAACATGTCCACTGTAGTGACTTCCACCGACAGCCCCAACTGTCATACGAAACAGGTCTGCTACTACCCGTGAGGGCTTCACCGATTCTTCACAGGATGCAACCGGCAGTCCGCACACGGCAGTCGGCGGCCGGCACACGGCGGTCGGCGCTGCCCGCTACCGCGTCCCCGCGACCTTCCGGGCCCGGCGCCGTGCGTCGCGGATCGCCACCGCCGTGCCGCCGAGGCCCGCGACGAGGACGGCCGCGGCCACGGCCACGTACGTGGCGAGGCGGGCGTTGCGTTCGTCGGGGGTCTCGCCCACCTGGAACTTCGCGGCCGTCGGGGCCTTGGCCCGGGTGAGGCCGCCCTGGGGGCTCGGGGACTCGATCGGGTGGTCGTCCTCCGTCAGGGCGCGGACCGGGTCGACGACGCCCCAGCCGACGAGGCGGTCGTGGCCGGCGATCGTGCGCTCGGCGGTCTGCTCGATCTGGGCGACGACCTGGCCGGCGGTCCAGTCGGGGTGCCTGGCCTTGATCAGGGCCGCCACGCCCGCGACGTAGGGCGCCGAGAAGCTCGTACCGTTGTCGGAGCAGTGGCCGCCCTGCGGGACCGTGGAGATCATGTCGACGCCGGGGGCCGCCACGCCGACGAAGTCGCCGGACTGCGAGAAGGAGGCGCGTTCGTTGTTGCGGTCCGAGGCGGCGACCGCGAGGACGCCCTCGTAGGACGCCGGGTAGGTCTTCTTGGTGTTGCCGCCGGCGCCGTCGTTGCCGGCCGAGGCCACGACCACGACCTTCCGGGCCAGTGCCTCGTCGATCGCCTTCTTCAGGTCGGCGTCGGGCTCGGCCGCCTGCGAGGTGTCCTGGGAGATGTTGATGACCTGGGCCTTGGCCTGGACGGCGTAGCGGATCGCGTCGGCCAGGGTCCCGGTGTCGCCGTGGCCTTCCGCGTCGTTCTGCTGGATCGGGATGATCGTCGCCTCGGGGGCGAGGCCGACGAAGCCGGTGCCGCCGACGGGGCGGGCCGCGATGATGCCGGCGACCTTGGTGCCGTGGCCGACGGTGTCGGTCGTGCCGTTCTCGGCGCCCCGTTCGATCGGTTCGCCGTCCTCGTCCTTGAGGTTCTTCGGCAGGAGGTTGCGGCCGCTCTTGGCGTCGACCGCGGCGGTGAGCTGCGGGTTCTTCACGTCCACGCCGGTGTCGACGACCGCGACCCGCACGCCCTCGCCCTTGGACCGGCTCCACAGCTCGTCCAGGAGGACGCGCTGGAGGGACCAGGGGCGGCCCGGATACAGGCCGTTGGGGAAGCTGCACTGGTCGGAGTAGGGCAGTTTGCCGGCCGCCTCGGCGGGGGGTGCGAGGACCGTGGCCGTCGTCAGCAGCGTCGCGGCCGCCGCCAGCGTCGTACGAAGCACTGTCGCCCGCCTCCTCACGAGCCCTGCGGCTGGCGTGCCGCGGCCGTCGACAGACGTGGACCGGTCGGCAGGAACTCCGACCAGGCGGCGGGGATCGGCGCGGGGTCCACGTCCTTGTAGCCGAGTCGGTTCTGGGCCTGCTGCGCCTCGCGCTGGAGCTGCTCGCGTTCCTTGGCCGTGTTGCCGATCCCGGCGTCGTCCGTGGCGCTGTCGGCGTTGGACTGCAGGACGTAGCGCAGGCCCGTGTCGGTGACGAGGAACACCGGGCCGGTCTTGGTCTGCTCGCCCTGGAACTGGCGGTAGAGCTGGCCGGAGCCGGGGGTGACGTAGGCGCTGGAGGCTCCGGTGGGCAGTTTGGCCGGGTAGTCCGTGCCCACCCAGGTGCTGAGGGTGGTGGCGCCCGAGCCGGCGTCCACGTCGCGCAGGACGTTGCAGATCGTGCTGCGGCTGCCGGAGGCGGCCGACGCCTCGTTGACGGGCGCCGGGTCCCCGGTCGGCCAGTTGTGCTCGGTGCCGAACGCCTGGCCCGGCACGATCGCGCCGGGGCTGACCTCGTGGGCCTGTCCGGCCTGGCCGAGGGGGGCCAGTTCCTCGCTGAACAGCAGCAGTTGGGCGATGAAGGCGGAGACCGGGGCGACCCGGCCGGGCAGCACCACGTAGTACTGCTCCGTGTTGTTGTCGAACGCCTTGAGGACCGTGCCGACCTTGTTGACCGAGGCGTCCAGCTGCCCCGGTGCCCCGGCCGCCGCGCCCGGCCGCCCGGTGACCGTCGGGAAGGTGATCGCGTCGCCCGGGTGCAGGGTGGCCAGCCACTCCGCGGAGACCCGCTGGGGCTCGCGGCCGGAGCCGACCACGGCGCGCAGCAGCAGTTCGTCGCTCTTGTCGACGGGGTAGACGGCGCCGCCCGCGTCCACGACGTAGCGCTTGCCGTCCGGGTCGGCGACGTAGAGCAGTTGGCCGCCGTGCAGGCGTCCCTTGCCGTCGGTGAGCTTCATGTCGCGCGCGGAGAGCACCAGCGCGGCCTTCTGGACGGAGCCGTCGCCGCCCGCGCCCGGACGCTCGCAGACCACCCAGCGCTTGCCGGTGCCCGCCTCGGACGCCGGGGGCAGCCGGTCCGGCGCGTACGGGATGCCGATGGTCACGCCGTGCGGGATCCTGCCGCTGTCGAGGACGGACTCGGCGACGGTCACGACGGCGCCCTGTCCGTCGGCGAGGAGCAGTTTGGCGGAGGCCATGTTGAGGACCGGGTGGAGCTGGACCTGGCCGTCGGTCTTCAGGACGACGTACCGCGTCGTGGACTTGCTGGCCACGATCACCTTGGCGTTGGGCTCGTCCCAGCCCTTGGGCGCGGTCGGCTTGAACATGCCCCACGCCCCGAAGACCGCCATGACGATCACCCCGACGACGATGCCCGGCAGGACGGAGCGCAGGGGGCGCGGCGCTCCCTCCTCCGAACCGTCGGGCGACGACTGCAGGAAGGCCGCGAGCATGCGGCGCTTCGCGAAGGTGTAGGCATTGAGCTGATCGCGCCGGGATGCCATCTGTCTGTGTCTCTCCCCGTTTTCCGTCCGGGCCGCACGCGCGGGTGACGCGGTCCCCCGCCCCGATGTCGGAGCGGCCCCCTACTATGCCTGGTATCCGTGCGGACTTGGGGAGCGGGTAGGGTTCCCGGGCCGTCAAGTGCCCTGTGGGGTGCTGGTTTACGGGCGAGTCGTGAGCAGAACGGGGAGATGGAGTGATGGCTTCGGGAACGCGCGTGCGCTCCGGTGGCCGGTCGCGGACGCGGGGCTCCTCGGCGTCCGGACCGCGGCCGCCGCAGGCTTCGCAGCGGTCGGCGGCGTCGGGGGCGCTCCATCTCAGGGTGCGTTCGGGGCATGCCGGGGCGTTCCGGCTGCGACGCCTCGTCCTGTGGGAGACCGCGGCCGCCGTCCTGCTGGTCGGCTGGGCGATCGGCCCGGTGGCCCTGGGGGCGGCCGGTGTCGTCGCGGCGGTGCTGGTGGTGCTCTCGGTGGCGCGCCGCCGGGGCCGTTCCCTGCCGGAGTGGCTGGCCACCGCGCGGGCGCTGAAGGCACGCCGCCGGCAGGCCGCCAGGCTGGAGGTGCCGCCCGGGACCGAGCCGGGGTTCGCCCCGGCCCTGGAGTGCGACCCGAGCCTGCGCACCTACGAGTACGGCAGCCGTGACCGGCGGCCCGTCGGGATCGTCGGCGACGGCACGTTCGTCACCGCCGTGCTCCAGGTCGAGGCGGACGCGACCGCGCTGCGGGCCGAGCGCAGCCGGCAGCCGCTGCCGCTCGCCCTGGTGCACGACGCGCTCGACGTGGACGGGATCCGTCTGGAGTCCGCGCAGATCGTGCTGCACACCCAGCCGGCGCCCGCGCTGCACCTGCCGCGCCAGTCCGTGGCCGTCGCCAACTACGCGCCGCTGCAGGAGCAGACCGGCGCACCGGCGGTGCGCATCACGTGGATCGCGTTGAAGCTGGATCCGGAGCTGTGCCCGGAGGCCGTCGCCGCGCGCGGCGGCGGTCTGGTCGGCGCGCAGAAGTGCGTCGTACGGGCGGCCGACCATCTGGCGAGCCGGCTGACCGGCGCCGGGTTCCGGGCGACCGTGCTCGACGAGGAGGGGCTGACGGCCGCCCTCGCCACCTCGGTGTGCGCCAACCCGCTGGTGACGGCGGAGGCCGGGCGGACCGGGGCGGTGGACCGGCGCACCGAGGAGTCCGGCCGGAGCTGGCGGTGCGACAACCGGCGGCACACGACGTACTGGGTGCGCCGGTGGCCCGCGCTGGGCGGCGACGGCGGTCCGTCGCTGCCGCAGTTCGTCGCCCTGGTCACCGCCGTTCCGGCGCTGGCGACGACCTTCAGCCTCACCCTCACGCGCGGCGAGCGGCAGGAGGTGTCCCTGAGCGGACACGTCCGGGTGACGGGGCGCAGTGACGACGAACTCGTGGCGGCCAGGCGCGCGGTGCAGGGCGCGGCCCGGCACACCGGCGCGGGACTCGCCCGCCTCGACCGCGAACAGGTGCCCGGCATCCTGGCCACGCTGCCCCTCGGAGGTGCGCGATGACGACGACGACGGCGCGGACCGGCGCACCCGAGCCTTCCTCCGACGCCCCGGGACCCCGGTTGCCGCGCGCCGGCTTCGGGCTGCTCGGCCCGCGGCACGCGCGGCACACGGTGTCCGTGGAGCAACTGGGCGCGCTGGCGCTGCCGATCGGGGACGACGGCGTCGTCATCGGCGTGGACACCGAGGGGCGGCCCGCCGTCCTGGGCATCAACCGGCCCACGCCGTACGACGTCGTCCTGATCGGGGGTCTGTGGACCGCCCAGGTGCTGGCGCTCAGGGCGGCGGCCACCGGGGCGAGGGTGGCCGTGGAGACGGGCCGGCCGCAGGCATGGGCGCAGATGGTGCACGCCATGGGCGGCGGACAGAACGGCCTGGCGGTGCACGAGGTCGGCCGGGTGCCCCGCAGGGCGCGTCGGCGGGCACCCCGGTGCTGGTGGTGCGGGACTGCGGGATGCGCCCGCCGCGCGGACGCGTGGCCTCCGGGCCCTGGCAGGCCGTGCTCACCCTGCTGCCGTACCTCTCCCCGGTCGCCCCCCGGCTGCTGCGGCAGGCAAGGCTCGTCGGCGTGCAGCGGATCTCGCCGGACGAGTCGGCGGAGCTGGGGCGCGCGCTGGCGCTGCCGCGGGCGGACGTGGAGGCGCTGCCGACGCTCGCCGACGGCTTCACCCTGTGGTGCGCCGACCGCGACCGGCAGTACGTGATGACGCAGCCCACGGACGCGGAGATCGGGTTGCTGGGCACGCCCCGGCGCATGGACTGAGCCGGTCCCCGGCCTTTCCCCGGTTTCCCTCTTTCCGGCTGCCCGGTTTCCCTCTTTCCGGCTGTCCCGTACGGCAGTTGTGGCGTTATGGCCGTTTTGTTGGGGCGCGCGGCGCGCGAGCTCACTCGTCGGGAAGCCGGTGACGTGATGGACTGGTGCCGAGGGTGGGCGGGCCTGCCTGGACGGAGCGTCCGGTGATTAGGCTGGTGCCGGGCGCGATGCCGGAAACCGTGGGGTGGCGTCGGCGTCCCGGGGGGAAGCCGGTACTCCGGACGCCCCCGGACGGCCTCGGACCACCGCGTACGACGAGAGACGGTCGCCCCGGCACGGCTTGAGGGTGCTCGACCACACCAGGAGGAACTGTGAGCAGCGATCGGGACGGGATCCGCGGGGCTGGGCCACACCCGGCGATGACCAGACCGACGCGGAGTCCGCCATCGAGACGACGGGCGAGTTCACCATCGACTACGCGCCGCCCGCTTGGTACACGCAGAACGCTGCGGGCGACTCGGGGTCGGACACCGGGTCGGGCACCGGACCGGCCGCGGGTGGCGGTGGGTCGGCTCCGCCGGCCCGACCGGACGTGACGCCCGGCGCGCCGTACGCGCCCCCGGGCTCCCCGTCGTCCGGGGCGCCCTTCACCCCGCCCCCGCCGGCACCGGCGCACGCGTCCGCACCGGCGGCCGGGCCCGCGTCCCCTCCCGCGGCCGAGGCGCCGTACCCGTCGCCCGTGGCACCCGCTCCGGAAGCGCCGTTCGCTCCGCCCGTGCCGCCCGTGGCTTCGCCGGCTCCCGTCGGTGAGCCGGTCGCCGTGCCCCGGTTGCCGGCGGACGGCGGGTTCGAGCCGCGGCAGCCGCAGCCCGCGGCGCCCGCCGCCGCCGGGGAAGAGGACGGTTCCGGGAACGGCGACCTCGAGAGCGGCGCGACCATGCGCTTCTCGGCGGTCGCCCTGAAGCGGCAGCTCGCGGAGCGGGCCGAGGCGGCACAGCCGACGGCCGGCGGCGGGGCCGAGGCGGACGCCGCGGCCCCGGCCGGTGACGCCGGGACCGCGAGCGACGAGGCCCACCGGACTCCGCCCTCCGGGACCTCCGAGATCTCCGGGACCTCCGAGACCCCCTCGGTCTCCGAGGCGGAGGCCGAGGGGGCGGACGCCGAGGCCGGGTCCGGCGAAGCGGCGCCGGAGGGCGCCGCCGCCGAGGACGACGCGGCTCCCGCGGACGTGTCCGCCGTCGCCGGGGATTCCGCCACTTCCGCCGCCGAGCCGGCCGACGCCGAGCCGGACGCCCCGGCCGGGGCCGAGCCGTCGGACGCCGTCCTCACGGACGCGGCCGCCCCGCAGGACGCCCCGCCGGCCGCTCCGCCCGCCTGGGCTCCCCCGCCGGCCCCGCAGAGCGGGCTGCCGCCGCTGCCGCCGTCGTACCAGCTCGCCGCACCCGCGCCCGCGGCCGAATGGCCGGCTCAGCCCGCCCCGGCCGCTCCGCAGCCGCCCGCCCAGCCGCAGGCTCCCGCGCCGGCGGCCTGGAGCCCCGCGCCGCCCGCCGCACCGACGGCGGAGCCCGCGCCCCAGCCGGCGTACGGCTTTCCCCAGCCGCCCGCCGCCCAGCAGCCGGGCACCCCGCCCGCGCCCGACGCGCAGGCCGGGTACGGCTTCCCGCAGCCCCCGGCCCCCGCGCCCAACCCCCCGGCCGGGTACGGCTTCCCCCAGCCCCCGGCCCCCGCCGCCCAGCAGCCGGGCACGCCGCCCGCGCCCGACTCCCGGCCCGGCTACGGCTTCCCTCCGCATGCCGCCCCCAACTCCCAGCCGGGCTACGGCTTCCCCCAGCCGCCGGCACCCGACTCCCGTCCGGGCCAGGGCTTTCCGCAGCCTCCTGCTCCCACGCCCCCGCCGCTCCCGGTGGTTACGGCTTCCCCCAGCAGGCCCCGGCCGCCCCGGAGCCGCCCGCGCCCGGCCCTCACCAGGCCCCGGTCCCTCCCGCCCCGCAGGCACAGACCGCCCCGCAGGCGCCGACGGCACCCGCCGGCTACGGCTTCCCGCAGCCCCGGCCCCGCAGGCACCCGACGCGCCGCAGGCACCGCAGGCCCAGCCCGGCATCCCCCACCAGGCGGACGGCCACCCCAGGCCGCCCCGCAGCAGGGGTTCCCGCAGGGCGCCCCCCAGGGTTTCCCCGGACAGCCGCCGCACCCGGCACAGACGGGGCAGCCGGCGCACCCGGCACAGGGCGCTCCCGCGCCGCAGCCTCCCCGGCTCACCAGGCCCCCGTCGATCCCCGGGCCGGTGCCGCCTGGCCGCAGCCGATCCAGCACGATCAGCGGCAGCCGGTCAACCCCGGTGCCGCGCCGCTGGGTTACACCGCGGCCGTCGAGCTGTCCTCCGACCGGCTGCTCAACAACAAGCGGCAGAAGGCGAAGAGCAGCCGTCCGACGGCCGGCGGCGGCCGGTTCAAGATCGGTGGCAAGAAGGAGGAGGCGGAGCGGCAGCGGAAGCTGGAGCTGATCCGGACCCCGGTGCTGTCCTGCTACCGCATCGCGGTCATCAGTCTCAAGGGCGGCGTCGGCAAGACGACCACGACCACCGCGCTCGGCTCGACCCTCGCCACCGAGCGGCAGGACAAGATCCTCGCGATCGACGCGAACCCCGACGCCGGCACGCTCGGCCGCCGGGTGCGGCGCGAGACCGGGGCCACGATCCGCGACCTCGTCCAGGCGATCCCGTACCTCAACTCCTACATGGACATCCGGCGGTTCACCTCGCAGGCCGCCTCCGGCCTGGAGATCATCGCCAACGACGTCGACCCGGCCGTCTCCACGACGTTCAACGACGAGGACTACCGGCGCGCGATAGACGTCCTGGGCAAGCAGTACCCGATCATCCTCACCGACTCGGGCACCGGCCTGCTCTACAGCGCCATGCGCGGGGTGCTCGACCTCGCGGACCAGCTCATCATCATCTCGACGCCGTCGGTGGACGGCGCGAGCAGCGCCAGTACGACGCTGGACTGGCTGTCCGCGCACGGGTACGCCGAGCTGGTCTCGCGGTCCCTCACCGTCATCTCCGGCGTCCGCGAGACCGGCAAGACGATCAAGGTGGAGGACATCGTCAGCCACTTCGAGACGCGGTGCCGGGGCGTCGTGGTGGTGCCGTTCGACGAGCACCTCGCCGCCGGTGCCGAGGTCGACCTCGACATGATGCGGCCGAAGGTGCGGGAGTCGTACTTCAACCTCGCGGCGCTGGTCGCGGAGGACTTCGTCCGGCACCAGCAGATGCACGGCCTGTGGACCAGCGACGGCAACCCCCGCCGGTCGCCGCCCCGCCCCTGCCCGGCCAGCCCCAGCCCCAGCCGTACCAGTACCAGGCTCAGCCGCAGCCGGGACAGCCGTATCCCGCCGCGCCCCAGCAGCCATACCCCCAGGCGCCGCAGCAGCCGTACCCGCAAGCGCCGCAGCCCGGCCCGCCCTACCCGAACCACGACCAGCAGCACCAGCAGCACCAGCAGCACCAGCCTGCCTACCCGCCCCACCCCCAGGGCCCGGACGGCCGGACCCCTCCCCCGCCGCCCCCGCAGCGGTAGCGACGACGAAAGAGGGGCGGCCGGTGTCATCGGACACCGACCGCCCCTCTCCCGTCGTGGGGGCGGGCGGGCTACCGGCCCGCCTCCGCCACCAGTTCGCGGCAGCGCTTCACGTCCACCGCCATCTGCTCCAGCAGCCCTTCCAGGGACTCGAACTTCGCCTGGCCTCGGACGAAGGCCAGGAAGTCGACGGCCACGTGGAGGCCGTACAGGTCGAGGCCGACGCGGTCGATGGCGTACGCCTCCACCGTGCGCTCGGTGCCGTCGAACTGCGGGTTGGTCCCGACGGAGATGGCGGCCGGCATCGCCTCGCCGTCCACCTGCAGCCAGCCGGCGTAGACGCCGTCGGCCGGGACCGCGGTGTGCGGGAGGGTCTCCACGTTCGCCGTGGGGAAGCCGAGTTCCCGGCCGCGCTGCGCACCCCGCACGACCACGCCCTCGACGCGGTGCGGCCGGCCCAGGATCTCCGCGGCGCCCTCGACGTCGCCCTCGGCGACGAGGCGCCGGGTCAGCGTCGAGGAGAACGGCTCGCCGCCGCCCGCCTCTCCGCAGACGAACAGGTCGACGACCTCGACCTCGAAGTCGTCGGTCTTGCCCTGCTCGGTGAGGAACGCGACGTCGCCCGCGGCCTTGTGGCCGAAGCGGAAGTTGGGGCCCTCGACGACCGCCTTGGCGTGCAGCTTGTCGACCAGGACCTTGACCACGAAGTCGGCGGGCGACAGCTTCGAGAACTCGGTGGTGAAGGGGAGGACGAGGACCGCGTCCACGCCCAGGTCCGCCATCAGTTCGGCGCGGCGGTGGTGCGGGGCGAGCAGCGGCGGGTGGCTGCCGGGCCGCACGACCTCGCTGGGGTGCGGGTCGAAGGTGACGACGACGCAGGGCACGCCCAGCTCACGGGCCCGGTCCACGGCGTGCCGGACGATCAGCTGGTGTCCGCGGTGGACGCCGTCGTAGGAGCCGATGGTGACGACGCTGCGCCCCCAGTCCTGGGGGATGTCCTCCAAGCCACGCCAGCGCTGCACTGTGACCGCTCCTCGAACCCGTGTCCGTGTTTGTCGTGTGGTGGTGTGTTCGTGTGTTCCGTTGACCGCGTACGCAGCTCTAAGGGTGCCATGCCGGGTGTCCCCGGCCCGCATCGGGCTTGGGCGCTGTGACCCGCCCCACTGCCCCGGGCCGTCCGGCGCGGCCCCTGATCAGACGGGGACCCGCGCGCCCGCCAGGTGCTCGATCGCGCGGCGGGCGTCCGGGCCGACCAGGGCCGCCCACTCGGCCGGCTGCCCAGCCGGCCGCCCGGCGAGCACGGCCGCGAGCTGTGCGGCGAAACCGGGGAGGTGACGGGCCAGGTCGACCAGGCCGCGGTCGAAGCGGGCGGCGCCCTCCGGGGTGCGGCCGAGCAGGAGGCCGGTGCGGTGGACGAGGACGCGCAGGTCCGGGCCGCCGAGCCGGCCGGCCGCGTGCAGCACGGCGTCCAGGACGGCGACGTCGTGTTCACGGGCGAGCAGGAAGTCCAGCAGTTCCCCGCGGAGGGCGCCCGGGCCGGTCAGGACACCGGCCAGGGCGGCCCGTACGGCCTCGGATCCACCGTCCAGCAACCCTGTGACCAGGGGAAACAGCACGTCCGGGGCGGGGTGGCCGAGGTCGAGGCGCTCGTCGAGGCACGCGGCGAGGTCGCCGACGGCCTCCGGGCGCCGCTCCAGCACCTCGCGCAGGAGCGGGGCCACCCGGCGGGCCAGGGCGGGCGTGGTGGCGTCGACCAGGGCACGCAGCAGGGGCCCGGTGTCCGTGCCGGGTCCGGCCAGCCGGGCGCGGCAGGCGTCGAGGACCGGTCCGGGGTGGGTGGCGAGGGCGGTGAGCAGCGCGCTCGGGAGGAGGTCCGGGTCCTCCCGCGCGAACCGCTCCAGGGCGCGGGGAAGGTGCCGGTCGCGGGCCTCCGGGTCGCGCACGAGGAGGGCGAGCGCGGCGCCGTGGAGGTCCCGGTCGGCGGGGCGGGCGAGGACGGCGAGGGCGGCGTGCCGCAGCAGTTCGCGGTCGGGGCGGGTACGCGCGTGTGCCGCCGCGCGCGGTCCGTACGCCATCGCCGCGGCCCGCCGCCGCGGTCGTTCGTCGTGCGCCCACCGGTCCACGGCCCGGCACAGCGCGGAGGGTTCGTCCTCGGCGAGCACGGCGAGGAGTTCGTCGGCGCGCGGGTGCGCGCGGTCCGCGAGGACCTCGGTGAGGTCGTCCAGGCCGCGGTGGCGGTGGGTGTGCAGCAGGGCCTGCGCGGCCGTCGCCACGGTGGCGTGCGGCGTCGCGGGAAGCGGCCGCTCGTCGTCGAACCAGAGCGCGAGCAGCGGCTGTACGGCGGTGGTGTCGTCGGCGAGCAGCCGGGCGACGGCGTCGAGGTGGCGGGGCACGTCCTCGGCGTCCGGGGCCGGGTCCGCGAGGACCAGCCGGCGCAGGAGGTCGAGGCGGAGGCCGTCCGGGAGCGGCAGGGCGGCCCAGAAGTCCGGGCCGAACCGGTCCGGCCGGTCGCCCCGGTCCGGCCGGTCGGCCGGCTCGGGCCGGTCGCCCCGGGTGACGACGAGGTCGGCCAGGAGCCGCAGGACGCCTGTGTACGGGGTCGCGTCCGGGACGCGTGACAGGGTCTCGGCGAGCAGCCGGGCGGCCCACCAGGACCCCGGGTCGGCCTCCAGCGCATGGGTCAACTCCAGGAGGCGAGGCCCGAGTTGCTCGGCCCCCTGCTGCCGGCCGAGGTGCAGCAGGGCCTGGACGACGGGGCCGATGCGGTGGTGCGGGACGGGCAGCGGGTGGCTGCCGGCGGCGGTCCGCGGGCGGTGGACGAGGGCGTGCAGGGCCTCGTCCAGGTCGAGGTGGAGGCCCTGGAGCCAGTCGGCTAGCTCCTCGTGGGCGAAGCGGTAGCCGCCGCCGGCGGGCACCAGGAGCCCTTCGGCGAGGACGGCGGACGCCCAGCCGGTGCCGCCGCCGAGCCGGGCGGGCGCGGGCCCCCACGGGAACACCGCCTCGAACGACGTCCGGTCCAGCTCGCCCTGGCCCGGACCGAGGCAGCGCCGGGCGGCCTCGTGGACCTGTCCGGACACCTTCGCGGCGAGCAGGCGTACGGCGGTGCCGCGCACGCCGTTCTCCGCGGCCAGCCGGACCGCGATCCGCAGGCACAGCAGGTCGAGGTGGGCGGCGAAGACCTCGTCGCGTCCGACGGGCCCGGCGGGGACGGTGTCGGGGAGGGCGGCGCGGACCTCCGCGTACAGGCGGAGGGTGAGGGGGTGCCGGGCGTCGGGGCCCGCGAGGGCGGTGTCCGGGACGCCGAGCCGGGCCCGGGCCTCCCCGGCCTCGTCCTCGGTGAGGTCGCCGAGCGGGACGTGGGGCGGCAGGCTCCGGTCCGCGCGGCCGTGCAGCACGCCCGCCGGGAAGTGCGGGCCCGCCTGCTCCCAGTGCTCCGGCAGACACGCCGTCACCAGCCGGGCTCCGGTCTCCCGCAGCCAGTCGACGGTGCCCCCGGTCCACTCGGGGAGGCGGTGGGCGAGGAGGGGCGGCATCTCCTCGGGGCCGTCGAGGACGAGCAGCATCGGGCGGCCGGCGGCGCGGGCGAGGCGGGCGAGCCGCTCCGGGGTCAGGTCGTCGAGTGCGGGGACCGGGCGGGACGCGGCGACGATCCGGGCCGCGCGGGTCAGTGCGCGACGGGCCGCGTCGGCGACGGAGCGGTCCGCGTCCCGCAGGTCGGCGCCGCGCAGCCACAGCGTGGGCGCCGGTTCCGGGCCCCGGGCGCGCCGGCCGGCGAGGGCCGCGAGGGCGGTCGTACGGCCGCTGCCGGGGGCGCCGACGAGGGCGAGGACGGCGGCCCGGCTCTCGGCGAAGGCGGCGAACTCACCGGCGGGCAGGGCCCGTTCGACCGTGGTGTGGGGGTGGGCGGGCGGTCCGCCGGAGCCGATGGAGGTGGCCGCGAGTTCGAGGACGCCCGCCAGGTTGAGGTCGGCGCCGTAGGCGGGGACGGTGGCGGCGTTGCGGGCGAGCAGGTCGGCGAGGGGGCCGCCCGGCGGGCCGGGACGCAGGGGGACGGCGAAACCGGTGTCGTGGTGGTCGGATCGCAGGGCGGTGCCCAGGACGGCGACGACGGCGCCGGTCCCGGCGTCGAGCACGGGCCCGCCGGCCGCGCCCCCGCCGAGCCGCAGCGCGTCCCGCCCCGCCGTGCCGATGGCCAGCTCCAGGCACTCGGCGAGGCGGTGGAAGCGGTCCGTGGCCGCGTACGTCACGCAGGCCGCCCCCAGCACCCGTGCCTCGCGCCAGCAGCCGGCGGCCAGCCGGACGTAGGTGCCGCTGCCGACGCCCTCGCGCACGGTGACCGGCAGGGGGTCCACGTCGAGGCCCTGGGTGCGGACGAGGGCCAGGTCCAGTTCCGGGAGCGGGGTGACCTCGTCGGCGGTGACGACGCGGCCGCGGTCGCCGTCACCGTCGCCGTACAGGACGAGGCGGGTCAGGCCGTCGACGGCCTCGTGACTGGTGACGACGGTGCCGTGGTGGTCGGCCAGGAAGCCGGTGCCGCGGGGGCGGCCGGCGAGGTCCTGGACGCGGATCAGCGAGGGTCCGGGAAAGGGGCGCGGGTCGTCCTCGTGCGCCGCCCGGGGGCCGTGCCGCGGTGTGTCGCGGCCTCCGCCGGTGCGCGGGCTCTGTCCCGCCATCGCCGTACCTCCCCGCCGCGCCCGCGTGTCCTCCGGTCGACGGTAGGCGCGCGGTGATCGGCGGGTCGGGCCGCGATACGAACGCGCCCCCGTGCACTCCCCCGGTTCACTCCGAGCGCCCGTCCGGACGGGTGAATGAACGGGGCTCGTCGGACACAGTCTGGAGGTGGGGGAACCGAGGGGGGACCGTGGAGCGGCGGCGGAGCGGGACCCCGTGCCCGCCGCTCCACGGGCGGCCGCCTCACGGGCGGCCGCCCCGCCGGCGGAGCCGGGTGTCTCCGGCATGGTCCGCCGGACCGGCCCAGGGAGGCCTCAGCCGAAGACGGCCAGGCTCTTGGCCTTGCCTTTCTGTTCCTCCACCAGCGCCAGGAAGCGGCCCTCGGGGTCGAAGACCCCGACCGCGCCGGCGCCCGCGTACTCCTCGGGCATCTCCAGCCGCACTCCGTTGAGGAGCAGCCGGGCGCGCTTCTCGTCCACGTCCCAGCGGGGGAAGGCGGCCGCGGCGGCCTCCGCGACCGGCATCACCGTCAGCTCCTCCTGGAGCTGGTCGAGGGTGCGGGCGGAGTCCAGCTTGTACGGGCCGACGCGGGTGCGGCGCAGGGCCGTGAGGTGACCGCCGACGCCCAGGTCGGCGCCCAGGTCGCGGGCGAGGGCGCGGATGTAGGTGCCGGAGGAGCAGACCACCGAGACGATCAGGTCCAGGACGGGGGTGCCGTCCTCGGCGACGGCGTCCCGGACGTCGTACACGGTGAACGAGGAGATGGTCACCGGGCGGGCCGGGATCTCGAAGTCCTCGCCGTCGCGGGCGCGCTTGTAGGAGCGCACGCCGTCGATCTTGATGGCGCTGACCTTGGACGGGACCTGCATGATCCGGCCGGTCAGCTTGGCGACACCGGCGTCGACGGCGTCCCGGCCGACCCCGGAGGCGTCGGTGGCGGAGGTGATCTCGCCCTCGGCGTCGTCCGTCAGGGTGTTCTGGCCCAGCCGGATCGTCCCCAGGTACTCCTTCTCGGTGAGCGCGAGGTGCCCGAGGAGCTTGGTGGCCTTCTCGACGCCGAGGACGAGGACGCCCGTCGCCATCGGGTCGAGGGTGCCGGCGTGGCCGACGCGGCGGGTCCGGGCGATCCCGCGCATCTTGGCCACGACGTCGTGCGAGGTGAAGCCCGACGGCTTGTCGACGATGACAAGGCCGTCGGGCGGGGTCTGCTTCCGGTTCATTCGGCGGCGTCGTCCGTCTCGTCGTCGTCACCGGGCTTCTTGTAGGGGTCGGCGCCGGCGGCGTACCCGGCGCCCGCGGACGCCTCGCGCACCTTCTCGTCGGCCTGCCGCGCCCGGTCGAGGAGGTCCTCGATGGTGCGGGCGTTGTCCGGGAGGGCGTCGGCGACGAAGCTCAGCGTGGGCGTGAACTTCACGCCCGCCGCACGGCCGACCTCGGAGCGCAGGACGCCCTTGGCGCTCTCCAGGCCGGCGGCCGCGGCCGCCCGCTCCTCGTCGTCCCCGTACACGGTGTAGAAGACGGTCGCCTCCCTGAGGTCACCCGTGACGCGGGTGTCCGTGATGGTGACGTGGGAGCCGAGCCGCGGGTCCTTGATCCCACGCTGCAGCTTCTGGGCCACCACCTCTCGGATGAGGTCCGCCAGCCTCTTGGCGCGCGCGTTGTCGGCCACTGGTCCGTCTCCCGTTCTTTCTTCTCTTGCGTTCTCTGGTGTGGTCAGTCGTCGTGTTCGCCGTGGAGACGGCGCCGGACCGACAGCAGCTCCACCTCGGGGCGGGCGGCGACCAGCCGCTCGCACCGGTCCAGTACATCGGTCAGATGCTCCGTGTCACCGGACACCACGGCCAGGCCGATGACGGCCCGGCGGTGCAGGTTCTGGTGGTCCACCTCGGCCGCGCTCACCGCGTACTTGCGCTGGAGTTCGGCGACGATCGGGCGGACGACGGAGCGTTTCTCCTTCAGCGAGCGTATGTCGCCGAGGAGGAGGTCGAAGGACAGAGTCCCCACGTACATGGGCAACCGGTTCACCCGCCGGTACGGGATCGATGGCCCTGCCCTGAGCGGACAGGGGCATCAAGAACGGTACAACGATCGCGGCCGCGGCTCGACGGGGTTTTCCCCGCTCACCGCCGCCGGAACGCCGCACCGGCCGGCGGGGCAGCGCCCCGCCGGCCGGCACGAACCGGGGGTGTCACACCCGCGGCTTCTCCCGCATCTCGTACGTCGCGATGACGTCGTCGATCTTGATGTCGTTGAAGTTTCCGAGGTTGATACCACCCTCGTAGCCTTCGCGGATCTCGGTGACGTCGTCCTTGAAGCGACGCAGGCCCTCGATGTTGAGGTTCTCCGCGATGACCTTGCCGTCGCGGATGAGGCGCGCCTTGGTGTTGCGCTTGACCTCGCCCGAGCGGACCAGGACACCGGCGATGTTGCCGAGCTTGGACGACTTGAAGACCTCGCGGATCTCCGCCGTGCCCAGCTCGAACTCCTCGTACTCCGGCTTCAGCATGCCCTTCAGGGCCGCCTCGATCTCCTCGATCGCCTGGTAGATGACCGAGTAGTACCGGACGTCCACGCCTTCGCGCTCGGCCATCTGCGCCGCGCGGCCGGCCGCGCGGACGTTGAAGCCGATGACGATGGCGTCCGAGCCCATCGCGAGGTCCACGTCGGACTCCGTGACCGCACCGACACCGCGGTGCAGGACGCGGATGTCGACCTCTTCGCCGACGTCCAGCTGGACCAGCGAGGACTCGAGGGCCTCGACGGATCCGGACGCGTCACCCTTGATGATCAGGTTCAGCTGCTGGACCTCGCCGGCCTTCAGGGCCGCGTCCAGGTTCTCCAGGGAGAACCTGCGCGTGCGCTTGGCGAAGGCGGCGTTGCGCTCGCGGGCCGCACGCTTCTCGGCGATCTGACGGGCCGTACGGTCCTCGTCGACCACCAGGAAGTTGTCGCCGGCGCCCGGGACGTTGGTGAGACCCAGCACCTGGACCGGAGTCGACGGACCCGCCTCGGCGACGTTGTTGCCGTTGTCGTCGAGCATGGCGCGCACGCGGCCGTAGGCGTCGCCCACGACCATCGTGTCGCCGACCCGCAGGGTGCCTCGCTGGACGAGGACCGTCGACACGGCACCACGGCCGCGGTCGAGACGGGACTCGATCGAGATGCCCTGCGCGTCCTGGGTCGGGTTGGCCCGCAGGTCGAGCGAGGCGTCGGCCGTGAGGATCACGGCCTCCAGCAGCGAGTCGATGTGCAGACCCTGCTTGGCGGAGATGTCGACGAACATCGTGTCGCCGCCGTACTCCTCGGCCACCAGACCGAACTCGGTGAGCTGACCGCGCACCTTGGTCGGGTCGGCGCCCTCGACGTCGATCTTGTTGACCGCGACGACGATCGGGACCTCGGCCGCCTTCGCGTGGTTGAGCGCCTCGACCGTCTGCGGCATGACGCCGTCGTTGGCCGCGACGACCAGGATCGCGATGTCGGTCGACCGGGCACCGCGGGCACGCATGGCGGTGAACGCCTCGTGGCCCGGGGTGTCGATGAAGGTGATCTTGCGCTCTTCTTCGTTGACCTCGGTCGACACCTGGTAGGCACCGATGTGCTGCGTGATGCCGCCGGCCTCGCCCGCGATGACGTTCGTCTTGCGGATGGCGTCGAGCAGTCGGGTCTTGCCGTGGTCGACGTGACCCATGACGGTGACGACCGGCGGACGGACCACCAGGTCCTCCTCGTCGCCCTCGTCCTCGCCGAACTCGATGTCGAAGGACTCGAGCAGCTCGCGGTCCTCCTCCTCCGGGCTGACGATCTGAACCGTGTAGTTCATCTCGTCGGCGAGGAGCTGGAGCGTCTCGTCGGAGACGGACTGCGTGGCCGTGACCATCTCGCCGAGGTTCATCATGACCGCGACGAGCGACGCCGGGTTGGCGTTGATCTTCTCCGCGAAGTCGGTGAGCGAGGCACCGCGCGACAGGCGAATGGCTTCGCCGTTGCCGCGAGGCAGCATCACGCCGCCGACCGACGGGGCCTGCATGGCCTCGTACTCCTGGCGCCTCTGCCGCTTCGACTTGCGACCGCGACGCGCGGGACCGCCGGGACGACCGAAGGCGCCCTGCGTGCCACCACGGCCGCCGGGGCCGCCGGGACGGCCACCGAAGCCGGGACGGCCACCGCCGCCACCGCCCGGACCGCCGGGACGGCCGGCGAAACCGCCGCCACCGGCACCGGGGGCGCCGGGACGACCGGCGAAGCCGCCGCCGCCACCGCCGGGACGGCCGGCGAAGCCGCCGCCACCGGGACGACCGCCGCCGCCGCCGGGACGACCGCCGCCGCCGGGACCGCGGCCGCCGGGGCCACCACCGGGACGGGGGCCGGCAGCCGGACGCTGCGGCATCATGCCCGGGTTGGGACGCGGTCCGCCCGGACGCGGAGCGCCGCCCTGCGGGCGGGGCATGCCGGACGGGGAGGGACGCGCGCCGCCCGGAGCCTGCGGACGCGGACCGCCGCCCTGGGCGCCGGGCGCCTGGGGACGGGGACCGGCGCCGGGGGCACCGGGACCGCCGGGACGCGGACCGCCGGGGCCGCCCTGCGGGCGCGGGGCCTGCGGACGGGCCATGCCGGCGTTGCCGCCGGAGGTGAAGGGGTTGTTGCCGGGACGCGGACCGGCCGGACGGGCACCGCCCGGACGCGGGGCGCCGCCACCGGAACGCTGGCCCTGCGCGGCGGCCGGGCGCTGGCCCTGACCGCCCTGCTGGCCCTGGCCGGCGGCCGGACGGCCGGCGGGACGGGGCGCGCCGGGACGCGGGCCCTGGGAGGCCGGCTTCTGGGCGGCCGGAGCGGCCGGAGGCGCCGGCGGAGCGGTGAACTCCGGGGCGGCCGGAGCCGGACGCGGCGCGGGCCGGGGGCCCGGACGCGGGCCGGAGGCCGCCGGGGAGGGGGCCGCCGGAGCGGGGGCCGACGAGGCGGCCGGAGCCACGGGCGCGGCCGGCGCGGCCGGCGCCGCGGGCTGCGGGGCCGTCGGCGGCTTGGGGGCGGCCGGCCGCGGTGCGGCCGGACCCGGACGGGCCGCCTGCGCCGACGAGGGCGCCGCGGGCCTGGGGGCAGCCTTGCGCGGGGCGGGCTTGGCGGACTTGCCGCTGCCACCGCCCTGGAAGGCGTCAGTCAGTTTGCGGACAACGGGCGCTTCGATGGTCGAAGACGCCGAACGGACGAATTCACCGAGTTCCTGGAGCTTGGCCATGACGACCTTGCTCTCCACCCCGAACTCCTTGGCGAGTTCGTATACCCGGACCTTAGCCACTTCGCTCCTTTTAGGTCCGGGTGTGTCCGGACCGTCGCTACTTCATGGGCGTACTCATCGCGTGCTCATCGAGTGCTCATCGCAATCTCGACCTACTTCCAACTCGCGGGGTACCAGAGCCGCACGGAGGTTCCGTGCGACGCCTTCTTACGGTGTTGCCTGCTCGGCAACGGTCGTCTGCTCGACGTACTGGCGCAACACCTTTGTGTCGAGCGCTCCCGGGGCTCGCAACGCCCTCGTGAACGCCCGTCGGCGTACCGCCTGGTCGAGACAGACCGGGGCGGGATGCAGATACGCACCCCGGCCGGGCAGCGTACCGCGAGGATCGGGGACGCACGCGTCCTCGATCGCCACGATGCGCAGCAGTTCCGTCTTGGCCGCCCGCTCCCGGCACCCCACACAGGTGCGCTCGGGGCGTACTCGGGCGTGCGTCCGGCCAGACACAGTTAAGTCTACCTCCCCGCGGCGACCTCACCCCATCGGGGCAGCGGTCGAACGGTTGCCGCGCGTATAACTGACGTGATCTGAGCGTGCTGCGGCTTGGATCTATTCCCCGAGGGCGTCCCCGGAGCGGTCTCCGGGTTCGTCCGCGAGGGTGATCCCCCGGCTCACTCGCCGGGCTGCTCGGTGTCCGGCCGGATGTCGATCCGCCAGCCGGTCAGGCGGGCGGCGAGGCGGGCGTTCTGGCCCTCCTTGCCGATCGCCAGCGAGAGCTGGTAGTCCGGCACCGTCACGCGCGCGGAGCGGGCCGCCATGTCGACGACCTCCACCTTGGACACCCGGGCGGGCGACAGGGCGTTCGCCACCATCTCGGCCGGGTCGTCCGACCAGTCGACGATGTCGATCTTCTCGCCGTTCAGCTCGCCCATGACGTTGCGCACCCGGCCGCCCATCGGGCCGATGCAGGCGCCCTTGGCGTTCAGGCCCGAACGGGTGGACCGTACGGCGATCTTGGTGCGGTGGCCGGCCTCGCGGGCGATGGCGGAGATCTCGACGGACCCGTCGGCGATCTCCGGCACCTCGAGCGCGAACAGCTTCTTCACCAGGTTGGGGTGGGTGCGCGAGAGCGTCACGGACGGACCGCGCATGCCCTTCGCCACCCGGACGACGTACGACCGCAGGCGCATGCCGTGCGGGTACGTCTCGCCCGGGACCTGCTCCTGCACCGGCAGGATGGCCTCGAGCTTGCCGATGTCGACGAGCACGTTCTTCGGGTCGCGGCCCTGCTGGACCACGCCGGTGACGATGTCGCCCTCCCGGCCCGCGTACTCGCCGAGCGTCGCGTCGTCCTCGGCGTCGCGCAGCCGCTGGAGGATCACCTGCTTGGCCGTGGTGGCGGCGATGCGGCCGAAGTCGGACGGGGTGTCGTCGAACTCGCGGGGCTCCTGGCCCTCCTCGAGGTCCTCGGGGTCCTCCTTCGCCCACACGGTCACGTGACCGGATTCCCGGTCGAGCCGCACGCGCGCGTGGCGGCGGCTTCCCTCGGTGCGGTGGTAGGCGATGAGGAGGGCCGACTCGATCGCCTCGACCAGCAGGTCGAAGGAGATCTCCTTCTCCCGCACCAAGCCCCGCAGGGCGCTCATGTCGATGTCCACGGCTACGCCTCCTCCTCTTCCTTCATGTCCTTCTCGTCCTGCACGTCTTGCACGTCCTGCACGTCCTGCACGTCCTGCTTGTCCTTGCGGTTGAACTCGACCTGGACGCGGGCCTGGTCGATGTCGCCGAAGGCGAGCCTGCGCGTGGTGGCCCTGCGGCCCTTCACGCCCGGCACCTCGACGTCGAGGCCGTCGTCGTCCACTCCGAGGATGCGGGCGACCACCTCGCCGCCCTCGTGGAGCCGGAACTTCACCAGGCGGTCCGTGGCACGGACGTAGTGGCGGTGTTCGGTGAGGGCGCGCTCCGCGCCCGGGGTGCCGACCTCGAGGGTGTATTCGCCCTCGCCCATCGCGTCCGTCTCGTCGAGCTTCGCCGAGAGCGCGCGGCTCACATCGGCGATCCGGTCCAGGTCCGCTCCGGTGTCGGAGTCGACGACCACGCTCAGCACTCTCCTGCGACCGACGGAGTCCACGGTGATCTCTTCGAGGTCCAGCCCCTGGGAGGCGACGAGCGGTTCGAGCAGTTCTCGCAGCCTCTCGCTCTGGGTGGTGCTCATCCGGGTGACTCCTCGGCCGCGTGTGCTGTTGTGGGACGGTTCGCGTGTCTGGTCAAAGGGTATCCGGTCGCGGGGTGTGTTGCCGTCCACCGAGTGGCCCAGCGGCGCCCGGCCGCACCCGCCGGCGCCCGACGGGGCACGGACGGTGCCGGTGAGTGGTGCCGGGCCGACGCGCGGGTACGGTGATCACGGGCCTGCACGCGCGTGAGCGGCCCGTGATCGGTTCCTTTCGTACGAGATTCCCCGAGGACGTCTGCCGTGCCGTTCCCGCCGCCTGTGCGCACCCCTTCCGGGCCGCGCCGAAGAACTCTGCTCGCCTCGGCCGCCGGGGCCGCCCTGCTGGCCGGGTGCTCCTCCGGCGAGGGGGACGCCGGCGGGAAGACCTCCGGCGGTGATCCGTCGGCCTCGGCGCAGGAGCGCGCACGCGCGCGTGCCGCCGCGGACAGCGCGGGACTGGTGGAGCGCTACGACGCCGTCCTCGCCGTCCATCCGGCGCTGGCGGCACGGCTGGCACCGCTGCGGGCGGAGGTCGTACGGCATGTGACGGCGTTCGGCGGCGCGGTGGGGGCGCCGGGACGTCACCGCCGGCCCCGGCCTCCGCGCTCCCGTCGGTCCCGGCGTCCGTCCCGGCGTCGGTGCCGGCCCCGGCGTCGTCGGCGTCCGTCCCGGCGTCGTCGGCGTCCGTCCCGGCGTCCGGGACGGTTCCGGCCACGCCGTCCGCCGCCGTCCCCGCGACGGCGAAGGGCGCGCTCGCCGACCTGGCCGGCGCGGAGCGGGCCCTCGCGGACCGCAGGGTCGCGGCCCTGGCGGACGTGCCGGGCGAGCTGGCCCGGCTGCTGGCCTCGGTGGCGGCGGCCGGGGCCGCGCACGCGTACCTGCTGACGGAGGGGGACCGATGAGTGGGCGGAACACCGGTGAGGTGACGGCGCTCCAGGCCGCGCTGGCCGCCGAGCACGCGGCGGTGTACGGCTACGGGGTGGTCGGCGGCCGGATCCGCGAGGGGCGGCGCGCGGAGGCCCGGGCGGCGTACGACGCGCACCGGGCGCGCCGGGACGCGCTGGCCCGCGAGGTGCGCGGCCTGGGCGCCGAGCCCATCGCCGCGAGCGCCGCGTACGCGCTGCCGTTCGCGGTGCCGGACTCCGCCGCGGCGCTCCGGCTCGCCGTCGAGCTGGAGGAACGCGTCGCCGGGGTCTACTCGGACCTGGTCCGGGCGGCCACCGGTGCCCGGCGTCGTGAGGCGGCCGGGGCGCTGCGGGAGGCCGCGGTCCGCGCGGTGCGCTGGCGCGGTGGGAGCGTAGCCTTCCCTGGTCTCGCCGAGCGGGCCGGTGCGCAGACGGACCCGGCCGCCACCGGGGCCGGTCCCGCGGCGACGAAGGCGGGCACGGCGACACCGGCACCCGTCTCGACCCCCACACCGGCCCCCACACCGACGGCGTAGACCGGAGCAGGAGAGGACGACTCGCGTATGGCTTTCGAACCGCCGCAGCGTCTGGTCAGGGCGCTCGGCGAGAGCGCGCCGGGCGGTGACGACTGGTTGGAGAAGCTGCCGGAGACGGTCCGCCGGGCCGTCGCGCTACGCGAGTTGACCGTCGAGCGGGTGCAGGTGCCCGGCGGCCGCAGCAGCCTGGTGCTGCTGGTACGGCGTGCCGACGGGACGCCGGCCGTGCTGAAACTGGCCCCACCCCGGTTCCGGCCGGAGGCGGAGCGGGCCGCGCTCATCCACTGGGACGGCCGGGGCGCCGTACAGCTGGTGGAGGGGCCGGCGGGTGAGGGGGCCCTCCTGCTGGAGCGGCTGCACCCCGACGTGTCGGTGCGGTCGCTGCCGGAGGCGAGGGCGCTGCTGGAGGCGGCGGGGACGCTGCGGCGGCTGTGGGTGGAACCGCCCGCCGGGCACTCCTTCGAGACGGTGGCCGAGCGGACCGGGCGGCAGGCGGGGGCGATGCGCGCGCGGGCCGGCGCGGACGTGGCGGGGCTCGTCGACGCGGCGCTCGCGGCCCGCGAGGAGCTGCTGGCCGCGCCGCCCGAGCACCGGCTGCTGCACGGGACGTTCCGGCAGAGCAAGGTGCTCGCGGGCGAGCGGACGCCCTGGCTGGCGGTGGGGCCGGACCCGGTGGTCGGCGAGTGCGCCTTCGACCTGGCACGGCTGGTCCGGGACCGGGTGGAGGACCTGATCGCCTCCTCGTCGGGGGCGACGACGACCCGGCGGCGGGTGAAGCGGCTCGCGGAGTCGCTGGAGGTGGACCAGGAGCGGTTGCGGGGGTGGACGCTGTTCCGGGCCGTGGAGTCGGGCGTGCGGGCACTGCGCGTGGGACGGCCCAGGGACGCGGAGTTGTTGCTGGAGTTCGCCGGGTGGGTCTAGGGCCCGTCCGGCGGGTTCCCACGGGGTGGAGTGGGGCGGGTGGCCCGAGGGCGCGGGCCCGTCGTGACGACGCGCGCGGCCCCCGGCGCCCTGAGGGCGCGCCGTGCGGCCGCCGGCGCGGGAGCGGGCCGGACGGAGTAGCCCGAAAATGCAGGCCCGTCATGACGACGCGCCGGCCCCGACGCCCTGAGGGCATGCCGTGCGGCCGCCGGCGCGGGAGCGGACCGGACGGGGGTGGCCGTCGGCCGCCGGGCCTCCTGCGAGGATCACGGTCGCTCCCCCCGCCGCCGGGACGTCTGTCATGTCCTGCGGCGGGGGGAACGGTCCGCGAATGATCCGGGACGTGCTTACGCGGTCGTGAGGCGGGCGACGGCCTCGTCCACCGTCAGCTCCTCGCGCTCGCCGGTCCTGCGGTCCTTCAGTTCCAGGACGCCCTCGGCGGAGCGGCGGCCCGCGACCAGGATCTTCGGTACGCCGATCAGCTCGGAGTCGGTGAACTTCACGCCCGGCGAGACCCCGGCCCGGTCGTCGACCAGGACCCGCAGGCCGGCTGCCCGCAGCTTCTCGGAGACGTCGAGGGCCAGTTCGGTCTGGAGGGCCTTGCCGGCCGCGACCACGTGCACGTCGGCCGGGGCGACCTCGGCGGGCCAGCACAGGCCCTTGTCGTCGGCGCTCTGCTCGGCGAGGGCCGCGACCGCGCGGGAGACGCCGATGCCGTACGAGCCCATGGTGACGCGGACCGGCTTGCCGTTCTGGCCGAGGACGTCGAGCTTGAGGGCGTCGGCGTACTTGCGGCCCAGCTGGAAGATGTGGCCGATCTCGATGGCGCGGTCCAGCTTGAGGCCGGTGCCGCACTTCGGGCAGGGGTCGCCCTCCCGGACGACCACGACGTCGACGTAGGCGTCGACCTCGAAGTCACGCCCCGCGACGACGTTCTTCGCGTGCGTGTGCTCCTTGTTGGCGCCCGTGATCCACGCGGTGCCCGGCGCCACGCGCGGGTCGGCGATGTAGGTCACCTTCTCCAGGCCCTGCGGGCCGACGTAGCCGCGGACCAGGTCGGGGCGGCCGGTGAAGTCCTCGGCGGTGACCAGTTCGACGACGGCCGGCGCGAAGTGCGCCTCGACCTTGCCCAGGTCGACCTCGCGGTCACCGGGCACGCCGACGGCGACGATCTCGCCGTTCACCTTGACCAGGAGGTTCTTCAGCGTGGCGGACGCCGGCACGCCGAGGGAGGCGGCGAGGGTCTCGATGGTGGGGGTGTCGGGGTGGGGATCTCCTCGGCCGCGGGCACGGCGGAGGGGTCGACCGGCTGCGACGCGTAGGTGATCGCCTCGGTGTTGGCCGCGAAGTCGCAGTTCGGGCAGTCCGCGAAGGTGTCCTCGCCGGCCTCGGCCGGGGCCAGGAACTCCTCCGACTTCGAGCCGCCCATGGCTCCCGCGGTCGCCGCGCAGATGCGGTAGTCCAGGCCGAGGCGCTCGAACACCTTCTGGTACGCCTGCCGGTGCAGGGCGTAGGAGGCGGCCAGGCCTCGTCCTCGGTGTCGAAGGAGTAGGAGTCCTTCATCAGGAACTCGCGGCCGCGCAGGATGCCGGCGCGGGGCGGGCCTCGTCACGGAACTTGGTCTGGATCTGGTAGAGGATGACCGGCAGGTCCTTGTAGGACGTGCACTGGTCCTTGACCAGGAGGGTGAAGATCTCCTCGTGGGTGGGGCCGAGGAGGTAGTCGCCGCCCTTGCGGTCGTTCAGGCGGAAGAGTTCGGGCCGTACTCCTCCCAGCGGCCGGTCGCCTCGTACGGCTCCTTCGGCAGCAGCGCGGGGAGCAGCACCTCCTGGGCGCCGATCGCGTCCATCTCCTCGCGGACGATGCGCTCCACGTTGGCGAGGACCTTCTTGCCCAGCGGCAGCCAGCTCCAGACGCCGGCGGCGGTGCGGCGGACGTAGCCGGCACGGACGAGGAGCTTGTGGCTGAGGACCTCGGCGTCCGCCGGGTCGTCGCGCAGCGTCTTCGCCATCAACTGGGACATGCGCTGGACCGGTGCGTTGGCCATGGTGTACGAACTCCTGCCGATCGGGATAATCGCCCCGCTCGGAACGGGCCGAGAGTGGGGAGGGTGCTGGCTAGGAGGTTAGCCGGGAGCCCCGCGCGGCCGGAAATCCGTTTACGCCCGGCGCAGCGGGAGGGGGGCGCCCATCACGGCGTACGGGCGGGGGCGCTGGGGAAGAGGACGCGGCGGGCCAGGTCCCGGTAGCCCAGGGAGTGGTACAGCGCGCGGGCCGGGCTGTCGATGTCGATCGCGGAGAGGATCGAGCGCGGCTGGGTCGCGGTGTCGGTGATCGTGGTGATCAGGGAGCGGCCCGCGCCGCGGTTCTGGTGGGCCGGGTGGACGTGGAGTTCGGTGATGACGAAGGAGTCGTCGAGCCAGAAGTCGGTGCCGTCGGCGCGGAGGTAGGGCTCGACGACGGTGGACCACCAGTGGGAGCGGTCGTTGGGCATGCCGTAGACGAAGCCGACGAGCCGGTCCCCGACGGTCGCCCCGTACGCCCGCGCGCCGGGGTTGGTCATGTGGCGCAGGACGATCTGCCGGCGGACGGCCACCTCGTCCGGGCCCAGTCCGAAGGCCACGGCTTGCACGGCGAGGGCCTCGTCCACGTGGGCGGGAAGGTCCAAGGGGCCGATGACGAGGTCCATGGCGGGAGCCTACAGGGGGGTTCCGGTCGGCGGGTTCCGGTCGGCGGGTGCCGGGCGGACGGGGCGTGGCGGGCCCCGCGGCGGGGCGGGACGCGGCGAGGGGCAGGCGGCCCTGGGCCCCCGGAACGGGACGCTCGGAGCGGAGCCCCTGGAACGGAACGGTCGGAGCGGAGCCCTCGGAACGGGACGCTCAGAACAGGACGCTCATGAACGCACCGACCTCCTCGAAGCCCACCCTGCGGTACGTCCGCCTCGCCGTCGTGTTGAAGTCGTTGACGTAGAGGCTGACCACCGGGGCGACGTCCGCGAGCGCGTAGCGCAGGACGGCCGCCATGCCGGGGCCGCCAGGCCCCTCCCCCGGTACTCGGGGGCCACCCAGACGCCCTGGACCTGGCAGGCCCGGGGCGTGGCCGCGCCGATCTCCGCCTTGAAGACGACCCTGCCCCGGTCGTCGAGGCGGGCGAACGAGCGGCCGGATCCGACGAGTTCGGCGACCCGCGCCTGGTAGAGCAGGCCGCCGTCGCCGGCCATCGGGGAGACGCCGACCTCCTCGGTGAACATCGCCACGCACGCCGGCATGATCGCGTCCATCTCGTCCTTGCGTATGCGGCGTACGTAGGGGTCCGGGGCGACGTCGTCCGGCATCCGGTCGGCGACCATCAGGGGCTGGCGGGCGCGGACCTCGCGGGCGGGGCCCCAGTGCGGTTCGAGGAGCCGCCACAGCAGGGCGGTGGCGTCGGCGGGGCCCACGATGGAGGAGCAGCGGCGGCCGGCCCGGCGGGCGCGGTCGGCGAAGGCGCGTATGGCGCGGGGGGTGGCACAGATGGGGACCAGGTTCGCGCCGGCGTAGCAGAGGGACGTCAGCATGCCGTCCTCGTACCAGCCCCACATCTCGCCGCCGAGGCGCCACGGGTCCAGGCCCGCGACCTGCACCCGGGAGGTCACGAAGGCGTTGGCGACCGGCTCACGGTCGAGGACGGCGAGGGCGGCGTCCAGGTCGCTCGGTTCGAGGACCCGGGAGGTGGTCTGCGTCAACACGTGCGGGGCCTCACACTGGGGTCTGCCTGACCTCCGCACTGTACCTGCCGGGGTTGTGCGGCGCCGCCCGTCGCAGGGGCCCCTGTGCTACCAACGGGTCCATGATCTTGCGAACCGAGAGAAGCGACGCCCGCGCGTGGCGTCCGGAACAGCTCGCGGAGCTCTTCAGCGAGGGCTTTCCGGCGTTCATCACCGCCGATCCCGTGAGCAGGGAGTACATCGGCCGGGTCCGGGAGTGGTTCGCCGACCTCGATCTCCTGCTCGTCGACGAGGACGGGGTGCCGGTCGCCGGCGGGTGGGGCGTGCCGATCCGCTGGGACGGGCGGGTCGACGGCCTCCCCTCCGGGTACAGCCGGAGTCTGGCCAGGGCCGTCGAGGGGCGGGAACAGGGCGTCGCGCCGGACACCCTGGTGATCTGCGGGGCGATCGTCAGCCCGTCGCTCAAGGGACGGGGGCTGGCGGGGCGGGCGCTGGGCGCTCTGCGGGAAGCGGGCCGGGAGGCCGGTCTGAGCCGGGTGATCGCACCGGTGCGGCCGACGACGAAGGCACGGTATCCGCTGACGCCGATCGACTCCTTCATACGGTGGCGGCGCGCCGACGGCGCGGCGCTGGACCCGTGGATCCGCACGCACGAACGTCTCGGCGCGGAGATCCTCGCGGCGGCGCCGGCCTCCCAGACGATGACCGGGACGGTCGCCGAGTGGGAGGACTGGACCGGCCTCGCGCTGCCCGAGTCGGGTGACTACGTCGTCCCCGACGGCCTGAGCGTGCTGCGGGTCGACCGCGAGGCGGACGAGGGGGTGTACCGGGAGCCCAACGTGTGGATGCGGCACCGCTGACGCGGGCCGCCGGCACGGGGCCGACGGGGGGCGGTGGTGGGGGTGCGGGTGGGTGGAGGCTGGTCGCGCGGTTCCCCGCGCCCCTGGAAGCCTGCGGCGGTCCACGGCGCCCGTGCGGCAGGGCGCCCTGCCGGGGTGCGGCAGGGCGCCTCGGGATCTGATGAGCTTGGGGGCCGGGCGGGTCAGCCCGCCACCGACACCTGGGGTTCGCCGGAGGTCACGCCGTCGGATTCCATCTGTTCGGCGATCTTCATGGCCTCTTCGATGAGGGTCTCCACGATCTTGGACTCGGGGACGGTCTTGATGACCTCGCCCTTGACGAAGATCTGTCCCTTGCCGTTGCCGGAGGCCACCCCGAGGTCGGCCTCGCGCGCCTCGCCGGGGCCGTTGACGACGCAGCCCATGACGGCGACCCGCAGCGGGACCTCCATGCCCTCCAGGCCCGCCGTGACCTCCTCGGCCAGCTTGTACACGTCGACCTGGGCGCGGCCGCAGGACGGGCAGGAGACGATCTCCAGACCGCGCTGCTTGAGGTTGAGGGACTCCAGGATCTGGTTGCCGACCTTGACCTCCTCCACCGGCGGGGCCGACAGGGAGACGCGGATGGTGTCGCCGATGCCCTGCGAGAGCAGGGCGCCGAAGGCGACCGCCGACTTGACGGTGCCCTGGAAGGCCGGACCCGCCTCGGTGACGCCGAGGTGGAGCGGGTAGTCGCACCGGGCGGCGAGCTGGCGGTAGGCCTCGATCATCACGACCGGGTCGTTGTGCTTGACGGAGATCTTGATGTCGTGGAAGTCGTGCTCCTCGAACAGCGACGCCTCCCACAGCGCGGACTCGACGAGGGCCTCGGGGGTGGCCTTGCCGTACTTCTGCAGCAGCCGGCGGTCCAGCGAACCGGCGTTGACGCCGATCCGGATCGGGGTGCCGTGCTCCTTGGCCGCCTTCGCGATCTCCCGGACCTTGTCGTCGAACTGCTTGATGTTGCCCGGGTTCACCCGCACCGCCGCGCAGCCCGCCTCGATCGCGGCGAACACGTACTTGGGCTGGAAGTGGATGTCCGCGATCACCGGCAGCTGCGACTTGCGCGCGATCGTCGCCAGCGCGTCCGCGTCGTCCTGCGTCGGACACGCCACCCGCACGATCTGACAGCCCGCCGCCGTCAGCTCCGCGATCTGCTGCAACGTCGCACCGATGTCCGAGGTCCGCGTCGTCGTCATCGACTGCACCGAGACGGGAGCGTCCCCGCCCACCGCCACGGACCCGACCTGGATCCGCCGGCTCTTGCGGCGCTCGGCGAGCTTGGTCGGAACGGACGGCATGCCGAGAGAAATCGCAGTCATCTGCTGTGCAACCCCAAGTCGTGGATCAACGTCCAGGTCCCGTCGGTGGCGGGCTCCAGGCTTCGAGATTACGGCACGGGCGCCCCTGTGCGGGCACTCCCCCGTTCTCGGAACGCTCGGGGGACACCCGGGCGGGGCACCCTCGCCGGCCGTCGGACCCCGCTCGCGGGAGGGCGGCCCGGCACGGATCGTGCCGGGCCGCCCTGAACGCGGTACGACTAGGAGATTTTCACTGGATTGACGACGTCCGCGATCAGCACGAGGACGGTGAAGCAGATGAAGATCCCGGCCACCACGTAGGCCACCGGCATCAGCTTCGCCACGTCGAAGGGGCCGGGGTCGGGACGGCGCAGCACCCTGGCGAGGTTGCGGCGCAGCGACTCCCACAGGGCGCCCGCGATGTGCCCGCCGTCGAGCGGCAGCAGCGGGAGCATGTTGAACAGGAACAGGGAGAGGTTGAAGCCGGCGAGCAGCATCACGAACATCGCGAGCTGCTGGGAGGCCGGGATGTCGAGGGTGGCGATCTCGCCGCCGACCCGTGCCGCGCCGACGACGCCCATCGGGGAGTCGGGTTCGCGGGGGCCGTCGCCGAAGGCCGCGTCCCACAGGGCGGGGATCTTGGAGGGCAGGGCGGCGAGGGAGTCGACGGCGTCACCGACCCGTTCGGTCATCCAGACCGTGGACTCGCCGAAGTCCTGTTTGACGACCCCGGTGGCCGCGCTGAAGCCGAGGAAGCCGGCCTTGACGTACTCGCCCTGGACGTAGGAGCCGCCGGCGTCCTTCTTCGCGACCAGGTTGGTGGCGATCTTCGCGTTCAGGGTGAGTTCGCGGCCGTCCCGGTCGACGACGATCGCGACCTCCTTGCCGGCGCTGACCCGGATGAGGTCGGAGAGGGTGTCCCAGTCCTCGGTGGGCTTGCCGGCGAAGGAGACGATCCTGTCGCCCTTCCGCATGCCGGCGGCCGCCGCCGGGGAGGCGGGGTCGCTCTTCTCGCAGGTGTCGCGGTTCTCGCTCTGGGAGATGACGCAGGGCGAGACGGAGGCGACGGACGTGGTCTGCTGCTGGATGCCGAAGCCCATCAGGACGGTGAGGAAGAGGGCGACCGCGAGGATCAGGTTCATGAAGGGGCCCGCGAACATCACGATGACCCGTTTCCACGGCTTGCGCGTGTAGAACATGCGCGTCTCGTCGCCGGGCCGCAGTTCCTCGTACGCCGCCGAGCGGGCGTCCTCGATCATGCCGCGCCAGGGCGAGGTGGAGCGGGCCGTGACGCGGCCGTCGTCACCCGGCGGGAACATGCCGATCATGCGGATGTAGCCGCCGAACGGGATCGCCTTGACGCCGTACTCGGTCTCGCCCTTGTGGCGGGACCAGATGGTCGGGCCGAAGCCGACCATGTACTGCGGGACGCGGATGCCGAAGAGCTTGGCGGTGGACAGGTGCCCCAGCTCGTGCCAGGCGATCGACACCAGCAGGCCGAAGGCGAAGACCACTATGCCGAGGATGAACATCAGGGTCGTCATGCACGGGCCTCCGCCGTCTGTGCCGTCAGTTCCCGGGCCCGGGCGCGCGCCCAGGTCTCCGCTTCGAGGACGTCCGGCACGGTGAGCGAAGTTCCCGTGCGGGGGGTGCCGTGTTCCTCGACGACCCTCGTCACGGTCTCCATGATCCCGTTGAACGGCAGCGCGCCCTCGCGGAACGCCTCCACGCACTCCTCGTTGGCGGCATTGAACACCGCCGGGGCCGTGCCCGCGAGCTCGCCGACGTGCCGGGCGAGGTTCACGGAGGGGAAGGCGTCGTCGTCGAGCGGGAAGAACTCCCACGTCGACGCCTTGCTCCAGTCGAAGGCGGGCGCCGCGTCGGGGACCCGCTCGGGCCAGCCGAGACCGATGGCGATGGGCCCCCGCATGTCGGGGGGCGTCGCCTGCGCCAGCGTCGATCCGTCCGTGAACTCGACCATCGAGTGGACATACGACTGCGGGTGCACGACCACCTCAATGCGGGAGAAGGGAATGTCGTAGAGGAGGTGCGCCTCGATGACTTCCAGACCCTTGTTGACGAGGGTCGCCGAGTTGATCGTGATGACCGGGCCCATGGCCCAGGTGGGGTGCGCGAGGGCGTCCTCGACGGTGACGTGGGCCAGTTGGTCCTTGGTGCGGCCGCGGAAGGGGCCGCCGGAGGCGGTGACGACGAGCTTGCGGACGTCGGCGCGGGTGCCGGCCGCGAGGGCCTGGAACAGCGCCGCGTGCTCGGAGTCGACCGGGATGATCTGGCCGGGCTCGGCGAGCGCCTTCACCAGCGGGCCGCCGACGATGAGCGACTCCTTGTTGGCGAGCGCGAGGGTGCGGCCCGCCTCCAGGGCGGCGAGGGTGGGCGCGAGGCCGATGGAGCCGGTGATGCCGTTCAGCACGGTGTGGCCGTCGGAGGCGGCGAGGAGGGTGGCCGCGTCCGGTCCGGCGAGGATCTCGGGAAGCGGCTCGCCGGGGCCGTACGCGCTGCTCAGGGCTTCCCGCAGGGCCGGTACGACGTCCTCGCGGGCGACCGCGACGGTCCGCACCCGCAGCCGGTGGGCCTGTTCGGCGAGGAGGGTGACCCGTCCGCCGTTGGCGGACAGGCCGGTCACCCGGAAGCGGTCCGGGTTGCGCAGCACGAGGTCGATGGCCTGCGTGCCGATCGACCCGGTGGACCCGAGGACCACCACGTCCTTGGGGCCGTCGCCCGCCACGGGGTCGTAGACGAGATGCGGGTCGGCGAGTGGGGCTGGACTGTCGCTCATGACCCCATTGTTGCCGCAACGCACGGGCGGACGGACAGGGTGTCCCCCCACGGCCCCCCTCACGAGGGGGCTCTCGACGGGACACCCGTGGCCCGGTGTGCGCGGTCTCACCCGATCGTGCGGTGGACGTTCTCGTGTCCGGACGGCCCCGCGGTGGTGTCGGCGATCCAGGGGCCCTCGCCCGAGGGGTCGACGATGCCCTGCTCCAGCCACGCGTAGGTGCCCGTGAGGACGCCCTTGACGACCTTGCGGTCGAGGTCGTCGGTGTTGGACCACAGGCGCGAGAAGAGTTCCTCGACCCGGATGCGGGACTGGCGGCAGAAGGCGTCGGCGAGCTGGTAGGCCTCGCGGCCGTGCTCGCCGCGGGAGCGCAGCAGTTCGGCGCGCACGCAGGCCGCGCTCATCGCGAACAGTTCGGCGCCGATGTCGACGATCCGGCCGAGGAAGTTCTGCTTGGTCTCCATGCGGCCCTGCCAGCGGGACATGGCGTAGAAGGTGGAGCGGGCCAGCTTGCGGGCGTGCCGCTCGACGTACCGCAGGTGCGGGGAGAGGTCGACCTCGTGCTTGAACTCGGAGAAGGAGTTCGGGAGCTGTCCGGGGCCGGCGACCAGCTTGGGCAGCCACCTGGCGTAGAAGACGCCCGCGCCCGCGCCCGCCCGCGCCTTGTCCTGGAGGGACTTGTCGGGGTCGATGAGGTCGCCGGCGACCGAGAGGTGGGCGTCGACGGCCTCGCGGGCGATCAGCAGGTGCATGATCTCCGTCGAGCCCTCGAAGATGCGGTTGATGCGCAGGTCGCGCAGGACCTGTTCGGCGGGGACCGCCCGCTCGCCGCGGGCGGCGAGGGAGTCGGCGGTCTCGAAGCCGCGGCCGCCGCGGATCTGGACCAGTTCGTCGGCCATCCGCCAGCCCATCTCGGAGGCGAAGAGCTTGGCCAGGGCGCCCTCGATGCGGATGTCGTTGCGGTTCTCGTCGGCCATCTGCGAGGACAGGTCGAGCACGGCCTCCAGGGCGAAGGTGGTCGCCGCGATGAAGGAGATCTTCGCCCCGACCGCCTCGTGGGCGGCGATGGGCCTGCCCCACTGCTCGCGGGCCGCCGACCACTCGCGGGCGATCTTCAGGCTCCACTTGCCTGCCGCCACGCAGGAGGCGGGCAGCGAGAGCCGGCCGGTGTTGAGGGTGGTCAGCGCGATCTTCAGGCCCGCGCCCTCGGGGCCCACGCGGTTCGCGGCGGGCACACGGACCCGGTGGAAGCGGGTGACGCCGTTCTCGATGCCGCGCAGTCCCATGAAGGAGTTGCGGTTCTCCACGGTGATGCCGGGCGAGTCCGCCTCCACGACGAAGGCGGTGATGCCGCCCTGATGGCCCTCGCTCCGGGGCACCCGGGCCATGACGACCAGCAGGTCGGCGACGACGCCGTTGGTGGTCCACAGCTTCACGCCGTCGAGGACGTAGTGGTCGCCCTCGGGTACGGCGCTGGTGGCGAGGCGGGCCGGGTCGGAGCCGACGTCCGGCTCGGTGAGGAGGAAGGCGCTGATGTCGGTGCGGGCGCAGCGCGGCAGGAACCGCTGCTTCTGCTCGTCGGTGCCGAACAGTTTGAGCGGCTGCGGCACGCCGATCGACTGGTGTGCCGAGAGCAGCACGCCGACCGCCGGGCTGACCGAGCCGACCAGGGCCAGCGCCTTGTTGTAGTACACCTGGGTCAGGCCGAGCCCGCCGTACTTGGGGTCGATCTTCATGCCGAGGGCGCCGAGTTCCTTGAGGCCGGTCACGACCTCGTCGGGGATGCGGGCCTCACGCTCGATGAGGGCGCCGTCGATCCGCGTCTCGCAGAACGCGCGGAGCTCGGCCAGGAACCGCTCGCCGCGCCGCACGGCCTCGTCGGCGGGGAGGGGGTGGGGGTGGATGAGGTCGAGGCGGAAACGGCCCAGGAACAGTTCCTTGGCGAAGCTGGGCTTGCGCCAGTCCTGTTCCCGGGCGGCCTCCGCCACCTGCCGGGCCTCACGTTCGGTGACGACGGGCTTCTTGAGGGGTGGTGCGGACATGAGGCTCACCTCGCCGCGAATCGGGGCATCGGACCGCATCGGTTACCGATGGGTGCTACCCGATCGTTGGTACCCGATCCGGGGCGAGCCCACCACCCCTCGCGCGTCCGTTCAGCCGACGGTGACCGCGTACGCCTTCGTGTCCAGACGGCCCTTGCCCTTGAAGACCTCGGTGCCGGACTCGACGCCGGAGACGTACTTGTCGTTGCTCAGGAGCTTGCGCCGGACGAGTGCCTGGGTGAAGTCGTCGAGGTTCAGCGTGGCCTTGGTGGTGTTGGTGCGGCGGACGAAGGAGTAGACGTTCCAGCCGATGTCGCCCCGGTAGATGTCCCACATGGCGCCGCCCAGGCTGACGCTGCCGTACCTGGTGCCCAGCGGGCCCGCGCCGCCCTGGCGGTTGAGCCAGATCATGACCTCGTCGGTGGGCTGGTCCTGCCAGTCCGCGGTGTTCTTGTCGTGCAGCCACAGGTCGTGGGCGACGTTCATGACACCGGGGTTCGCGGAGACGGAGAAGTCCCAGCTCACGGTCACCTTCTTGCGGTCGCCGACCCGGATCGGCAGTCCGGTCTTCGCCTTGTCGACCTTCCAGCCCCAGTGCCAGCCGAGGACGGTACTGGCGTAGGACTTCACGTCGTAGTCCTTGCCGGTGGCGCTGTTGGCCCAGTCGTAGCTCGTCCCCCAGGACACCGTCGAGCCCGTCAGGGAGTTGTCCCAGACGCACTGGCTGCCGACGGCCTTCTCCTGGTTCCAGAGGTTGTTGTTCACGTAGTACTTGCCGAGCGTGACGGTGTCGAACGCCGCGCACTTCCTGCTCGACTCGCCCGCCTGGGCGACGGTGACGCCGGCCGCGGCCGCGAGGGCGACCGCGGCGGCGACGAGGCCCTTCGCCGTCCGGGAGAGGCGGGGTCTGCGGTGTTGCATCGGGGGTCCTTCCGGGGGGACGGTTCGTGTACGTCCTCCCAGTGGTCGCAGCGGGCGTGCGAGGTTGCCGCGGCCCGCGGAATCCGGCCCGCGGGACCGTGCCGGGGAAACGCCGGAGAAACCTTGTCGAAGCGCTTCGACAACCTATGGACACCCACTCCCGCTAGAGCTACTGTCAAAGCACCCTCACCCGCCCCTGTTCCCCCTGCGCACTGTCGAAGCGCTTCACACATCTTGGAGAGCTGGATGGTCACCCTCGCCGAGGTCGCCCAGCACGCCGGAGTCTCGGCGAGCACGGTGAGCTATGTCCTCAGCGGCAAGCGGTCCATCTCCGCGACCACCCGGGAGCGGGTGGAGCAGAGCATCCGCCAGCTCGGCTACCACCCGAACGCGGGCGCGCGGGCCCTGGCCAGCAGCCGGTCGAACATCATCGCGCTGATGGTCCCGCTGCGCACCGACATGTACGTGCCCGTGATGATGGAGATCGCCATCGCGGTCGCCACCACGGCGCGTACGCACGGCTACGACGTCCTGCTGCTCACCGGCGAGGAGGGCCCGGACGCCGTGCGCCGGGTCTCCGGCAGCGGGCTCGCCGACGCGATGATCCTGATGGACGTCCAGCTCGACGACGAGCGGCTGCCGCTGCTGCGCGGCACCGACCAGCCGTCGGTCCTGATCGGGCTGCCCTCCGACACCACGGGCCTGACCTGTGTGGACCTCGACTGGAGCGCGACCGGCGCGCTGTGCGTGGAGCACCTGGCGACGTTCGGCCACCGCGACCTCGCCGTCATCGGCGAGGCGCCCGCGGTGTACGAGCGGCACACCGGTTTCGCCGAGCGCACCCTCGAGGGGCTCCGGTCCCGGGCGAAGGAACTGGGGCTGCGGGTGCTGCACCGCCCCTGCGAGAACGGGTACGACGCGATGGCGGTGACGCTGGCCCGGATCCTCGACGAGCGGCCCGGCACGACCGGTTTCGTCGTGCAGAACGAGTCGGCGGTCGAGCCGCTGCTCGCGCTGCTGCGCCAGCAGGGCCGGGCCGTTCCCGAGGACGTGTCGGTGGTCGCCATCTGTCCCGACCAGGTGGCCGTGCAGGCGTCGGTGCGGCTGACGTCGGTCGCCATCCCCGCTCAGGAGATGGGGCGGCGGGCCGTGGAGTACCTGGTCGCCAAGCTCGACGGCCGGGGTGACGACGACGTGGTGCTGCTCGCCCCGGAGCTGACGGTCCGCGCGAGTTCGGGCCCCGCGCCGGCCGCTTCCTGACCGGAGGGCCGCAGCGCCCTCGCACGTCCCCGTCGGTCCCGCACGCCCGCCCGACCCGCGCGCCCTGCGTGCCCCGCACGCCCGCCCGACCTGTACGGCCCGCGCGCCCCGCACGCCTCAGCTCGCCCCCGGCGTCCGCCGGCCGCACCGGTGCCGCGTCCGTGGCACCCCCTTGTCTCTTTCTCCCCATGTCCCTTCTTCCCCATGACTCACTCCTCCAGGAGCACAGGAGCACGCCACGTGAATCAGCCTGCCGAAAACCAGCCTCAGGTCAGCCTGGCGCAGTCGTCTCCCACCGTCGGCACCTTCCGCGAACGGGACGGTGCGCTGGAGTGGAGCGGCCGCCAGGAGACCGTCCGTGTCGAGCCGTGGGGTCCGGACGGGGTCCGGGTCCGTGCGCGGCTCGGCGGTCCCGTCCTCGACGGGCTGCCCGGCGCGCTGCTCGCCGAGGCGCCGCCGGCCTCCGCCACGGTCAAGATCGAGGACGGGCGGGGCCGGCTGACGGTCGGCGCGCTCACCGTCGAGGTGGACGCCGAGGGCCTGATCCGGTTCCTGGACACCGCCGACGACCGGGAGCTGCTGGCCGAGGAGCGTGCCCACTTCTGGTGGCCCGGCCCGCGGCTCTACACGGCCGTCGGAGGCGGCCACCACCGCCTGGAGCAGCGGTTCGCCGCCTACGACGACGAGAAGCTCTACGGCCTGGGCCAGCACCAGCACGGGCGGCTCGACCAGAAGGGGCTGGTGCTGGACCTGGTCCAGCGCAACGCCGAGGTCGGCATCCCGGTGCTCACCTCCAGCCGGGGCTACACCCTGCTGTGGAACAACCCGGCGATCGGCCGGGTGGAGCTGGCGCACAACGGCACCCGCTGGGTGGCCGACGCGGCCCGCCAGATCGACTACTGGATCACCGCGGGCACCCCGGCCGACGCCCAGCGCCGCTACAGCGCGGTGACGGGCCGGACGCCGATGCTGCCGGAGTGGGCGGCCGGTTTCTGGCAGTGCAAGCTGCGCTACCGCACCCAGGACGAACTCCTGTCCGTGGCGAGGGAGTACAAGCGTCGCGGGCTGCCCCTGGACGTCATCGTGTGCGACTTCTTCCACTGGACGCACCTGGGCGAGTGGAAGTTCGACCCCACGGAGTGGCCGGACCCGGCCGCGATGGTCCGGGAACTGGACGAGCTGGGCGTCAAGCTGGTGGTGAGCGTCTGGCCGTCGGTGTCCCCGCTGTCGGAGAACCATCCGGTGATGGAGCAGCGCGGCTACTTCATCGGCACCCAGTACGGCCCGATGGCGCACGCCGACTGGCCGGACAAGGAGGTCGCCACCCCGGTCCAGGTCGCCTTCTACGACGCCACCAACCCCGAGGCCCGGGAGTTCGTGTGGTCACGGATCCGCGACAACTACCTGGAGCCGTACGGGATCACGGCGTTCTGGCTGGACGCCTGCGAGCCGGAGCTGAAGCCGGGCTTCCCGGAGAACCTGCGGTACTGGGCGGGGCCGGGCCTGGAGGTCGGCAACCTGTACCCGGCCGAGAACGCCCGGACCTTCTACGAGGGCCTGCGCGCGTCCGGCCGCGGCGACGACGAGATCATCACCCTCAACCGCTCGGCGTGGGCGGGCAGTCAGCGCTACGGCGCCGCCCTGTGGTCGGGTGACATCGGCACCGACTTCGCGACCCTGCGCCGGCAGATCGCGGCGGGTCTCAACACCGCCCTGTCGGGCATCCCGTGGTGGAACACCGACATCGGCGGTTTCCACGGCGGCGACCCGGACGACCCGGAGTACCGCGAGGTGATGGTCCGCTGGTTCCAGTTCGGCGCGCTGTCGCCGCTGATGCGCCTGCACGGCTTCCGCGACCCGGGCATGCCGCTGGGCCCGGAGATGACGGGCAGCCCCAACGAGGTGTGGTCGTACGGCGAGGAGGCCGGGGCCGTCCTGGAGAAGTACCTGCGGCTGCGCGAGCGGCTGAAGCCGTACGTGCTCCGGGTCATGCGGGAGGCGCACGAGGAGGGGCTGCCGGTGATGCGGCCGCTGTTCCTGGAGTTCCCCGACGACCGGGCGGCCTGGTCGGTCGACGACTCCTACCTCCTCGGCCGTGACCTGCTGGTCGCCCCGGTTCTGACGGCGGGCGCGACGGCCCGGAGGGTCTACCTCCCGGCGGGCGCGCGCTGGACGGACGCCTGGACGGGCGAGACGTACGAGGGCGGCTCGGCCGTGACGGTCGACGCGCCGCTGGACCGGATCCCGCTGTTCCTGCGGGACGGGGCGCGGCTGCCCGTGGCCGGGTAGTCGCGGCGGACGAGGAAGCGCGGCCGGTCCCGTCCCGGGGAGGGAGGAAGGGCCGGCCGCGCCGCACCGGTGGGGCGGGGCCGCTCACGCGTGCCGCGCGGCCCCGCCCCGTACGGTCAACTGCTGCTGACGGTGAGGTTGTCGGTCTGGAAGTTCAGGCCGCCCGCGGACGAGGTGATCTCGAAGCCGAACTGGACGTCGCCGATGGTCTCGTTGCCCATCCAGCCCTTGGTGTCCTTGATCCACTTGAGGATGGGCAGGATGTTCACGGTGCCGGACGACGAGTTCGAGGTGCGGATGAACGAGAACACCTCGTTGGCGCCGTTGCTGCCCTTGTACACGGTCCAGGTGTGACCGCCCAGCGTCACGGTGCCCTGCGAGGTGCCGAGGGGTCCGACGGCCCCGGTCTTGTTGACCCAGAGCATGATCTCGTAGTCGTGGTCGGTGTCCCAGATGTCGTACGAGGAGTTGTGGGCGCCGGACGACGGGACGGTGACGTTGTAGCTGCTGGTGAGGGAGGAGAGCGAGGTGATCGTCTTGTTGATCACCTTCTTGGCGTTCGGGTAGGACTTGATGCCGCCGGTGTTCGGGTGGTCGGCCCAGACGCCCCAGTCGGTGCCGGAGTTGGCCCAGACGCACTGGCTGCCGGCGCCGGAGCCCCAGATGTTGTTGTAGAGGGTGTAGCCGTCGATGCTGGTGTTGCCCCACTGGTCGCAGGAGTTCCAGACGGCCGCCTGGGCGGGGGCGGCGGCGAGGCCGACGGTGGCGCCGAGCGCCAGGGCGGGGGCGAGCAGGGCCTTGGTGACCCTGCCGAGGGTGCGAGGTGCCATGGTGTCCCTTCCATGGGTGGGGGGATACGGGGGGATGTGCGGGGGGGGCTACCACGTCCCCAGGGTGAGGACGTGGTCTTCTCCGGCGACGAGGTCGAGCGGCTCCGGGCCGGAGGAAGTCCGGACTTCGATGCGGTGCGTGCGGTGCGGCCGCAGGACGGCGCGGGCTCCGTCGGGGTCCCAGGCGAGGTCGAGTTCGGCGCCGAACCGGGTCCGCACGCCCCTGAGTTCGCCCGCCGGGAGGGCCGGGACGGGGGCGGGCAGCAGGACCAGCCGGTCGGGGGTCGACTGGACGAGTGCCTCGATGACGACGGCGGGCAGGGTGTGGGCGGCGTCCGCGTTGTAGACGTCGCGGTGGGGGTAGTGGGCGCTCATCAGGGAGGTGTGGAAGAAGTCGCCCTCCAGCACCCGGGTGAGCGCCTCGCCGACGCGCCGGCCGTCGCGCAGCCGGGCCGCGATCAGCGCGTGGTGGAGGTGGCCGTGCGCGGAGTCGTTCTCGGTGCCGCGCAGTGCGAGCGCGCGGTGGGCGGCGGCCGCGAGCGCGGGCGTGTCGTAGGGGTTGATCTCGTCGAGGGGCCAGACGGCGTACAGGTGGCTGAGGTGGCGGTGGTCGTAGGTGTCGCCGAGGCCGGGCCAGGCCCATTCGGCGAGGGCGCCGTCGGCGTTGGTCCGGTGCGGCGGGAGCCGGTCGGCAAGGGCCCGCAGGCGGGCCGCGTCCTGCGGGTGGTAGGCGGCGGCGGTGCGCAGGGCGTGCCGGGCGGCGGAGAGGTCCATGGCCGCGTTGACCGCGCCCCAGCTGCCGCCCGCGGGCCGGTTCTCCGGTGAGTAGGACGGCACGACGACGAGGTGTCCGTCGGCGTCGGTGCGGGTGAGGAAGTCCTCGTAGAACAGGGCGGTCTCGGCGAGCGCGGCGGCGGTGCGGGGGTCGTGTCCGCCGTGCGTCTCGTCGTGGTCGACGAGCGGCTTGAGCAGCCAGTCGGCGCCGGCCGTCCACAGGTGGAGGGGGTACTCGCGGCTGAAGTGGTAGGTCAGTCCCGACTCGCCGTCGGTGTGCGGCGGGGCGACGATCCCCCGGGCGCCGAAGATCGCGCGGGCGTTCTCCCGCCAGTCGTCCCGTTGGCGGTGGACGAGGGCGGCGAGGGCCGCGGTGACCTCGGGCAGGGCGGCGGCCGCCGCGGACGCCGTCTGGAGGTTGAGGTTGGCGTCGGTGGTGAACGCGCCGGCCCAGGCCGTGTCCCAGTCGCCGGTCCACAGGCCGGTGAGGCGGGGCGGGAGGAGGCCGCTGGCGCTGAGGAGGTGGTAGCGGCCGGCCGCGAAGAGGCGTTCCAGGAGTGCCGTGCCGCCGGGGCGCGCGAGCAGCTCCGAGCCGGGCAGGGCGCGTTCGGCCGGGTCGGCGGCGAGGTCGAGGGAGACCCGCTCGTAGGCGGTGCGGTGGAGTGCCGTGTGGCGGTCGCGGAGGTCGTCGTACGTGCGTCCGGCGAGGACGGCGCGCAGGGCGCGGGTCTCCTCGGTGACGTCGAGGTCGCCGGTGTGTCGGCGGACGCGGGTGAGGAGCAGGACGGAGTCGGCGCCCTCGACGCGGGCGCCGGGGGCGGCGAGGGAGAGCCGGCCGCCGGTCACCGCGAGGAGCGTGACGCCGGTGTACCCGCGGTCGCTGTCCGGGTAGCGGGCGCGGAGGCTGAGGACGGCGCCCTCCGGGGTGAGCAGTGCGCCGTGGCCGACGCCCAGGCGGGCGGGCGCGTTCGGGAGCCGGTGGTCCAGGGTGATGTCGAGGGTGAGTGCCGGGGCGGTGACCTGCTGGACGATGACGTCGTCCGCGCGGGAGACGAGGACGCGGCTGGTCCAGTCGGCGGTGGCGGTGGTGACCTCGCCGGTGCGGAAGTCGACGGCACGGCGGTAGTCGCGGGCGTCGGCGTCCGGCCGCCGGAGCCGGATCTGGAAGGCGGGGTGGAAGGGCTGCACCCATTGCAGGGGGCGTCCGTCGGTGAAGTCCTCGGCCGCCGCGAGGTCTCCGGCGAGCAACCGGTCCTGGAGACCGGGGAGTTCGGCGGCGAGTCGCGGGGGTGCGGCGTGTTCGGCGCCGTTGGGGCGGACGAGGGTGTGGTGGGTGACGACGACGCGCTCGTCGTCCGGTGCGCCGAACACGAGGGCGCCGTGGTGGCCGTTGCCGCTGAGGAAGCCGTCCTCCCAGCGGGCGGCCGGGCGCGGTTCCCAGGTGCCGTGGACGGGGCCGGCGGTCATGACGAGAGCACCGCGACGCCGTAGCGGCCGAGGGTGATCCGGTCCGTCACCTCGGCGTCGGTGTGGGCGTCGGTGTCGGTGTCGGTGTCGGTGTCGGTGTCGGTGTCGGTGTCGGCCAGGAGGTTCCGGTGGGTGCCGGGCACCTCGACGGTCACGGCCTCGCGCCCGTGGTTGAGCAGGAACAGCAGGTCGCCGCGGCGGACGGCCTCGACCCGGGCGGGCAGGTCCGCGAGCACCGGGGCGGCCCCCGCGCCGGCCGCGATCCGGGCGAGCAGCTCGCGCAGGGAGTCGGGTTCGGGGAGCGTCGAGACGTACCAGGCGCGGTCCTTGCGGAGCACGGCGGGCAGGCCGTCGAGGTCTCCGCCCCGGTAGGAGGCCTCGACCACGGCGTCGTCGGTCTTCTCGATCTCCTCCGACCACAGGGTGCCGCGGAAGCCGTCGCACGCGGCGTGCTCCTCGGGGTCCAGCGGCCACCACTCGTGCAGGGTGCGGATGCCGAACAGTTCGCGCAGCCGGGCGTCCATGCCGCCGGGACGGACCCGGTCGTCCTCGTCGGCGACGCCGGTCAGGAAGCCGCTGACGAGGGTGCCGCCGCCGCGGACGTAGGCGAGGAGGTTGTCGATCGCGGTGTCGGTGAGGAGGTAGAGCTGCGGGACGACGACCAGCCTGTACCCGCCGAGGTCGTGTTCGGGGTGGGCGAAGTCGGTGGTGAGGTGGGACTCCCACAGGGCGCGGTGCCAGGCGTGCAGGACGTCCGCGTGCTCGACGTGGGCGGAGGGCCGGGCCTCCTGGGAACTCGCCCACCAGGCGTGCCAGTCGTGCAGGACCGCGATGTCGTTGACACTGTGCCGGCCGGTCACCCGGGCGGAGATCCTGGCGAGGTCGGCGCCGAGCCGCTTGACCTCCTGGTAGGTGCGGCCCTCCTCCCCCGCGTGGCCGACCATGCCGGAGTGGAACTTCTCCGCGCCCTGGCGGGACTGGCGCCACTGGAAGTAGCAGACGGCGTCGGCGCCGCGGGCCACGGCCTGCAGGGACCACAGGCGGTTGAGGCCGTGCGGCTTGGGGTGGTTCACCCCGCGCCAGTTGACCGGGCCGGCCGCCTGTTCCATCAGCATCCAGGGGCCGCGGGCCTGCGAGCGGGTCATGTCCTGGACGAGGGCGCCGTGCTGGGCGCCGAGCGGGTCGCGCGGGTCGGGGTAGAGGTCGACGGAGACGACGTCCTCCTCCGCCGCCCAGCGCCAGGCGTCCTGACCGGCCCACAGCGGCATGAAGTTGCTGGTCACGGGGAGGTGCGGGGTGGCCCGGCGGACGATGTCCCGTTCGGCGGTGAAGCACTCCAGGAGCATGTCGGAGGTGAACCGCTTGAAGTCCAGCACCTGGGTGGGGTTCTTCAGGTAGTGGGCGTGGCGGGGCGTGTGGACCTCGGCCCAGTCGCCGTAGCCCTGGCTCCAGAAGGCGGTGCCCCAGGCCTCGTTGAGGGCGTCGAGGGTGCCGTACCGGGCCCGGAGCCAGCGGCGGAAGCGGACGGCGGCCTCGTCGCCCCAGTCGTAGGTGCAGTACTCGTTGTTGATGTGCCACATGCTCAGGGCCGGGTGGCCGCCGTAGCGGGCGGCGAGGTCCTCGGTGACGGCGGCGGCGAGGCGGCGGTAGGTGGCGCTGGAGTGCGAGAAGTGCTGGCGTCCGCCCCACCACTCGGTGCGCCCGTCCTGGTCGACGGGCAGGGTGTCGGGGTGGAGGTGGCCCATCCAGGGCGGGGGCGAGGCGGTGGGCGTGGCGAGGACGACCCCGATGCCGTTGTCGTGCATCAGGTCCATCAGCCGGTCCAGCCAACCGAAGTCCCTTTCTCCCGGGCGGGGTTCGAGCTTCGCCCAGGAGAACACGCCGAGGGTGACGGAGTTGACGCCGGCGTCCTTCATCAGCCGGACGTCCTCCAGCCACGTCTCCTCGGGCCACTGCTCGGGGTTGTAGTCGCCGCCGAAGAGGATGCGGCCGCGTGTCGCGTCGTCCAGTCCTGGCATCAGACGGGCTCCCCGTACTGGATGCCGCGCCCGTTGGTGGCGAGGTAGACCCGGCCGTACACCCGTGGGTCACCCGTGATCGTCTCGCCGGTCCAGCCCCACTGGTGGGCGTCGTCGTTGATCCGCACCCAGCTCTTCGCCTCGTCGTCGGAGCGGTACACGGCGGTGCTCGCCCCGATGGCTCCGACCAGGTAGAGCGCCGGGTAGGAGGCGCCGCGGGCCGCCCTGCCGAAGCCGAGGGTGTACGAGGCCCCGGGGCCGGCGACCTTCGAGAAGGTCGCGCCGCCGTCCGTGGACCGGTGGAGCCCGTTCCCCTTGGTGCTCAGCCACAGGTCGCCGGACCGGCCGGGCGCCGCGACCAGCTCGAACTGGCTGTCTCCGGAGGGCAGTCCGGTGGCGCGCGGGGTGAAGGTCAGGCCGCCGTCGGTGCTGGCGAAGAGCGTCCCGGTGTCGGTGTCGTACGCGTAGAAGCGGGTGGGGTCGGCCGGGTCGGCGACCGGTGTGGCGCCCTTGGGGAAGGAGGGGACCTCGGACCAGGTGGCGCCGTTGTCGGCGGAGCGGTGGGCGGGGTACCTGGTGCCGTCCCAGTGCACGAACACCCACAGCAGCACGCTGCCGTCGGTGTTGACGGCGATCGGCCCCGGCGCGTCCCTGCCGAGGGCGGGCTGGGCCGCGAAGGGCGTCCAGGTGCGCCCGCCGTCGTCGGAGCGGGCGCCGTTGCCTTGGTCCCCCCAGCCGGTGCGCACGACGTACGACGGCCTGGCCGCGGCCAGCGCCAGTCCCGTGGCCGTGCCGAAGACGGGGTTCGTGGCCATGCCGCGGGAGGGCGAGGCGGTGAGCCGGTCGTGGTACAGCACGCCGATGTCCCCGCAGCCGCTGATCAGGTGCGCCCGCCCGGCCGGGGGCGAGATCAGGTGGCGCACGGACGTCTCCTCCAGGCCGCGGATCCGCGGGGCCCAGTGCTTGAGGTCCCGGGTGCCGTAGAGGGTCGCGCCGGTGCCGTACACGACGTGCCGCGAGTCGTACGGGTCGACGGCGACGGCCTGGATCCACCAGCCGAACTTGGGCCGCTCCTCACCCCACTCGAGGTAGGGGGTCTCCGACACGTCGAGGACGGCGGTGTCCTTGAGGGAGGTCCAGGTGCGGCCGCCGTCGGTGCTGCGGTACAGGGTGTCGACCGCCGCCCAGCGGTTGTTGGTGGAGACGACGACGGTGCCGGGGCGGCGGGCGTCCACGGCGGCCCCGCCGTAGCCGAAGCGGTCGGCCGAACCGTCGCTCGTGGTACCGCCGGGCTTCACCGGTGTGACCTCGGTCCAACGGCCGCTCGCCGTGGCCAGCTTGTGCACGCTGCCGTCGGACTGGCCGTTGGGGCCGGGGGCGTCGGCGTACGTCACGTACAGCTCACGCGCGTGCCGGTCGTACGCGGCCCGGACCGGGACCTTCGCTGCGGTGCCGGCGGGCTGTCCGGGGACGGGCTCCCAGGTGGTGCCGTCGGCGGTCCGGAAGAGGTTGGGCGTCGTGCCGTCGGAGTCGCCCCAGCCGGCGTAGAGGGTGCGGCCGGCCGCGACGAGGAGGGTGACGCCCTGCCCGGTGGGGTCCGCGGTCGCCGGGAAGGTGTCCGCCGCCTTCCAGGTGGCGCCCCGGTCCGTGGACTTCAGGAGGCCGTCGTGCCGGGTCCCCAGCCAGAGGGTGTCGCTGTCGCGCGGGTCCACCAGGAGGCGCTCGCCCGTGCCCCGGCCGTCCTCGTTGGCGCCGAGCTTCACGGTGAGGTCGGTGCGCGTCCAGGTGGCGCCGCGGTCCTCGGAGCGCAGGACCGCGCCGTTGCCGGCCCAGGACTGGGCGTAGGTGCCGAGGGCCAGGTAGAGGCGGTCCGGGTGCGCCGGGTCGACGGCGAGGGCCTCGACGCCGAGGAGGTTCCAGTCGTCCCAGCCGAGGTGGTCGGTGAGGGGGGTCCAGCGGGCGGTGCGGTCGTCCCAGCGGTAGGCGCCGCCGATGTCCGTGCGGGCGTAGGCGAGACCGGGGACGGACGGATGGAAGAGAACGCCGGTGACGAATCCGGTGCCGCCGATGACGGCGGTATGCCAGCGGTAGGTCGGGGTGGCGGCGAATTCGGCGCCGTACGCACGACCCTGGAGCACGGGGACTGCGGTGAGCGCGGCGGCGGCCGCGGTCCCGGCGAGAACGGCACGTCTACTCAAATTGGACGCGTGCATGACATACACCTCGTTCTGCAGAAGGGGAGTGGGGAGACCTGTCCAGGGGCGCGGGGAACTGCGCGACCGGCCACGACGGACCCGCCGCCGGGAACCCGCAGAAGCTCCCCCTCACGCACCCGCCCGGGCTTCAGCCCTTGACCGCGCCGGTCAGCATGCCCTTCTTGAAGTGCCTCTGCACGAACGGCGAAAGCACCGCAACCGGCACCAGGGCCAGCACCATCACGGCCATCTGCACGGCGAGCGGATGGAGTTGACCAGTGTTGATCTGAGTGGCCAGTCCGATCGGCCGTTCCTGCTTCTGGACGAGCTGGATCATGACGTTCTGCAGCGGCATCATGTCCTGGTCACTCAGATAGATCGACGCGTTGAACCAGGCGCTCCAGTACCCGACCGCGTAGAAGAGCCCGATCACCGCGAGCACTGCCCGCGACAACGGCATGACGATCTTCCAGAGAATCCGCCAGTCCCCGGCCCCGTCGATACGGGCGCTGTCGATGAGCTCCGGCGAGATGCCCATGAAGAACGAGCGCAGGACCAGGATGTTGAAGACGCTCACGGCACTGGGCAGGATCAGCGCGAGGTAGGTGTCGGTCAGCCCGAGTCCCTGCACCAGCAGGTACGTCGGAATGAGGCCTGCGCCGAAGAACATGGTGGCGAGGAGCAGCATCAGGAACCAGCGGTGACCGAGAGAGCCGACCCGCGAGAGGCCGTAGGCGCACAGGACGGACACCGTCATGCTGAACAGCGTGCCGAACAGGGTCACGCCCATGCTGACCAGGGCGGCGCGCTGGACCTGACCGCCGCTGAGGAGTTCCTGGTAGGCGACGAAGGTGATGTCCTTGGGGATCACCACCAGGCCGCCGGTCGCGTCGATGGTCTTCTTCGACGAGAGGCTGGTGACGATGACGATCCACAGCGGGAAGATGATCGCGAAGCAGGCCAGGGTGAGGACGATCCCCTTGCCGGCGAGGCCCGCCTTCGAGGGCTCTTCCTCCCAGGCCGGCCGCTCCGGGGCCGCCCACAGGCTCGGCTTGGGCGCGGCCCGGCCGGGCGCGGCGGGCGTGTCGGGCTGGTCGATGACAGCGCTCACTTCTTGTACACCCCCTGCTCACCCATGAGATGGGCGACCTTGTTCGCGGTCAGCACGAGGGCCAGACCGACCACGCCCTTGATCAGGCCGGCGGCGGCGGCGTAGCTGAAGTCCTGGTTGCGGATGCCGTTCCACCACACGTAGGTGTCGAGGACCTCGGAGGCACCTGGGCCCACCGAGTCGCGTTGGAGCAGGAGTTGCTCGAATCCGACCGTGAGGGCGTCGCCGACGCGCAGCACCAGCAGCAGGGCGATCACCGGGCGCAGTGCGGGAAGCGTGATGTGCCACATACGGCGCCAGCGTCCGGCGCCGTCCATCGCGGCGGCCTCGTACAGGTCGTTGGAGACGGCGGAGAGCGCGGCGAGGAAGACGATGATGCCCCAGCCGGCGTCCTTCCAGACGCCCTCGGCGGTCACCAGGAACTTGAAGATCCCCGGGTCGGTCATCAGGTCGAAGCCGTTGTGGCCGTGCTGGCGCAGAGTCTGCGCGATGATGCCGGCGCCGCCGAAGATCTGCTGGAAGACGGTGACGACCAGCACCCACGAGAAGAAGTGGGGCAGGTACATGATCGCCTGGGCGACCGCCCGGACCCGGGGCCTGATCACGCTGTTGATGACCAGGGCGAGCAGGATCGGGATGGGGAAGAACAGCACGAGCTGGAGTGAGAACAGCACGAGCGTGTTCTGCACGGCGTGCCAGAAGCCGGAGTCCTGGAAAATCCGCTCGAACTGCTCGAAGCCGACCCAGGGGCTCTCGAACATGGCGATGAAGCCGTTGTCGCTGAGGTACGGGTCGTAGTCCTGGAACGCGACCACATTGCCGAAGATCGGAATGTAGTTGAAGACGAGTAGCAGCAGGATGGCCGGCAGGGTCATCAGGATCAGCGTGCGGTCGCGTCTGAACCTGAGCCGGATGCTCAGCTTCCCCGAGGGCTGCTCGCCCTGGGGCCCGGCGGCGCCGCTGGACGCCACCGCGGTCCCCTCGTCGGTCTTCGCCCCGGCCCTGGACCGAGGCACCGTGCTATGGGACACGGCTTTCTCCTTGCCTCAGCCCTGGGTCAGTTGGCCGCGGAGCCGTTGTCGTCGAGCAGCTTCTTGTACCAGTCGCGCAGCCCGTCGCCGCCCTTGGACTTCCAGTCGGACACGGCCTGCTGGACGTCGCTGATCTTCTTGCGGCCACGGACGACGTCGTCCTCCAGCTGCTCGAAGTCGTTGGCGAGGTTGGTGAAGCGATTCGGCTCGGTGATGGTCAGGCCGTAGAAGGAGGACTTCTTGGTGAAGGCTCCCATGCGCTGCTGCCACTCGACCTGGAGCTTGGCGATCTCGGGGAGGTCGGGTGGGCGAGGTAGGAGGCCGGGTCGCCGGTGTAGTCGTAGGCGCCGAAGACCTCGTTGTTGCCCTTGGTGGTCTTCGTGGGCAGGCCGTCCTTCAGCGTGTAGTCGGTGCCCTCGACGCCGTAGACGCTGAGCATGTACTCCTTGGTGCCGTACGGCGCGGCGCAGAAGTTGGCGAGCGCCAGGAAGTCCTTGATCTGCTGCTTGGACGCCTTCTTGTTGACGAAGGTGAAGATGCCCGCGGGCTGCGTCGCCCACAGCGTGGGGGCGCCGCCGTCGGGGGCGAAGATGTCGAACGCGCCCATCTCGAAGCCGGTCTTCTGGATGCGCTGTTCGGCCGTCGAGGCGTACCAGTAGGAGATGTCGCCGTTGAAGACGAGGGACTGGCCGGCGGTGAAGCGGTTGGACGCGTCGCCCTTGACGGCCTTGGCGTCGGGGTGGACCACGTCGGCCGAGTAGAGCTTGCGCATCCACTCCAGGGCTTCGAGGTACTCGTCGGTCTCGATGCGGTTGACGAGCTTGCCGTCCCTGAGGTCCCACCACAGTGCCTTGTCGCTGCCGTTGAGGACGCCGTAGATGTTGAAGGCGGTCCACTTCAGGTCGTCGCAGGCCCACACCTTCGCCCTGGCGTCGGTGGCCTCCTTCGCCCAGGCCAGGAACTCGTCGGCGGTCTTGGGGAGTTCGTAGCCCTTCGCGTCGAAGATGTCCTTGCGGTAGAAGGGCACGATGTTCGTGACGTACGAGGCGGGCATCGGGACGGCGCGCAGCTGGCCGCCGAAGATGGAGCGCTGCCAGGCGTCGGTCGGCACCGCCGCGAGGTTCGGATACGCCTTGACCTTGTCGCCGGACAGGTAGGGACCGAGGTCGGCGAACTTGGCGTTGATGGCGCTGGGTATCTTGCCGTTCAGGTTCCAGCCCGGGACGACCACCACGTCCGGGAGGTCGCTGGAGGCGAGGACGGCGCCCAGCTTCTCGTCGTAGGTGTTGCCGTCCTGGTTCTGCCAGGTGACCTTGACGCCGACGGCCTCGTTCACGGCCGTGTAGTACGGGTTGTCGTTGGAGGGCGGGCTGCCCCACATCGGCGCCATGATCTTCAGCTGGCTGCCGCCGCCGAGCTTCTTCGGTACCGAGGTCTTCAGGGCGCCCAGGTCGATCGCCTTGGTGAAGCCGGCCGACGAGCCGTTCTTCGAGGGGAGGTCCGGCACGACGACGCTGGACGCCACGAACGTCGGGAGAAGCTTCTCGGCCGCCTTCCCGGAGGTCGTGCCGTCCTTGCTCCCTTCCTGCCCTCCGCCGCAGGCGGCGAGCAGCGGCATCCCGCCGGCCACCGCTGCGGTGGCGACCGCCGTGGAGGCGAGGAAGCTTCTCCTGGAGGGTCCGGAGGGACCTGCGGAGGGGGAAGCGGCGTTCGGCGTCATTGCGTCAACCCTTCATGGCGCACCAGGACACCCGGCGGTGGCCGTCGGCTGCGGTGTCTCGAGTGGAACTGGCTGAGCTGAAGCGCCCCGTTCCCCGGTCGTCGGAGGGCTGTCCACCCGAGGGCGGCGGCTCCGCACTGTCGAAGGATCGTCGAAGCGCTTCGATGTTGCAGTGAGGTTAAGTGAAGGCATGGGGGTGCACAAGGGTCGTTCCCAAGATTCCTCCGAGCCGTTCGGGATCGGTCCGCGCTCATACCCGACTTGAAATGACGACCACGAGTCCCCGTCGTTACCGTGGGGTCCCTTGACACCCACCCCCGGGCCGAATGAGCATCGAAGCGCTTCGAAAGCGTCTTCCCGCTCCATCGCAAAGGGAACCTCACGTGACCGCATCCACGCCGCCCGCCCCGCCGTTCCGCGACTCGCGCCTGCCGTTCGCGAAGCGCATCGACGATCTGCTGTCGCGCCTGACCCTCCAGGAGAAGATCTCCTTCCTGCACCAGTTCGCACCCGCCGTGGAACGGCTCGGCGTCGGAGCCTTCCGCACCGGCCAGGAGGCGCTGCACGGGGTGGCGTGGATGGGCCCGGCGACGGTGTTCCCGCAGGCCGTGGGGCTGGGCGCGACCTGGAACGAGGACCTGGTGCGGCGGGTGGGCGAGGCGGTGTCCCAGGAGGTCCGCGCGATGCGCGCCCGCGACGAGCGGATCGGCCTCAACGTCTGGTCGCCCACCGTCAACCTGCTGCGCCACCCCCTGTGGGGCCGCAACGAGGAGGGCTACTCCGAGGACCCGAGGCTCACCTCCGCCATCGCCACCGCCTACACGCGCGGTCTGCGCGGCGACCATCCGGTCTACTGGCGCACGGCCCCGGTGCTCAAGCACTGGCTGGCCCACAACAACGAGACGGGCCGGGACGTCACCTCGTCCTCGGTCCGCCCACGCGTGCTGCACGAGTACGACCTGCGGGCCTTCCGCGACACGGTCGAGGCGGGCGCGGTGGCCGGGGTGATGCCCGCGTACAACCTGGTCAACGGGCGCCCCAACCACGTCTCGCCGTATCTGCGCGAACAGTTGCGGGCCTGGACCGAGCAGGAGCTGCTGGTCTGCTCGGACGCGGGCGCGCCCTCCAACCTGGTCGACTCCGAGCACTACTTCGACACCCACGAGGAGGCGACGGCGGCCTCGCTGACCGCCGGCGTGGACAGCTTCACCGACCACGGCACCGACGGCTCGAAGATCGTCGAGCGGGTCACGGGGGCGTACGAGCAGGGGTTGCTGACCGAGGCGGACATCGACGCGGCGGTCCGCCGTCAGCTCTCGGTGCGGTTCCGGCTGGGCGAGTTCGACCCGGAGTACGACCCGCACGCGGGTACCGGCGCGTTCGACACCCCGGTCCACCGCGCCCTCGCCCGGGAGGCCGCCGAGCAGGCGGTGGTGCTGCTGCGCAACGACGGGGTGCTGCCGCTGGCCGCGGACACCCGGATCGCGGTGGTCGGCCTGCTCGCCGACGAGTGCAAGCTCGACTGGTACAGCGGCACCCTGATCCACCGCTCCACTCCCCTGGACGGGCTGTACGAGCGGTTCGGCACGGAGCGGGTGGAGTTCGCGGAGGGCGTGGACCGGGTCCGGCTGCGGACCGGCGCCGGAACGTTCCTCAAGGTGCCGCCGGCCCCCGACTCCCCCGACGAGGCGCGCGGCGCCGAGGGCGCCCTCGACCCGGCGCTGCTCGCGGGCCGCACCGACCTCCCCCCGCTCACCACCGACCCCGACGGCACCGAGTTCGCCCTGGTCGACTGGGGCGAGGACGTGCTCACCCTGCGCGCCCCCGACGGCCGCTACCTCTCGGTCGCCGAGGACGGCTTCCTGCGCGCCTCCGCGGAGCAGCCCGGCGGCTGGGTGGTGCAGGAGACGTTCCGCCTGGAACCCCATGGCGACGGTCACCTCCTGCGGCATCTCGGCACGGGTCGCCACGTCCGGGTCGCCGCCGACGGCGTGAAGGTTGCCGACGTCGCCGACGGGGATCCCGAGGTGTTCGGCCTGGTCGTCACCGAGCGCGGCGCGGAGGCGGTGGCGCGGGCGGCGGCCGCGGCGGACGTGGTCGTGGTGGTGGCGGGCAACGACCCGCACATCAACGGCCGCGAGACCGAGGACCGCACGACGCTGCGGCTGCCCGCCCACCAGGAGCGGCTGCTGGAGGCGGCCCGGACCGCGAACCCGCGGACGGTGCTGGCGCTGGTCTCGGCGTACCCGTACGCGATCGAGCCGCAGAACCTGTCCGCGGTGCTGTGGACGGCGCACGGCGGGCAGGCCGCGGGCACCGCCCTGGCCCGGGTGCTGGCCGGTGACGTCTCCCCCGCAGGCCGGCTCCCGCAGACCTGGTACGCGGACGACGCGGACCTGCCCGGCCTGCTGGACTACGACGTGATCGGCGCCCGCCAGACGTACCTCTACTTCGAGGGCACCCCCCTGTTCCCGTTCGGGCACGGCCTGTCGTACGCCTCGTTCGGGTACGACGGCCTGGCGGTGCGGGTCGGGGAGGAATCGGTGCGGGTCTCCTTCACGGTGACCAACACCGGCCGGGTGACCGCCGACGAGGTCCCCCAGCTCTACGCACGGGCGGTGGACCCGTCGGTCACCCGCCCCCGGCGTGAACTGCTGGCCCACCACCGGGTGACGCTGGCGCCCGGCGCGCGCACGGAACTGTCCTTCGAGGTGGCGCTGTCCGCGTTCGCGTTCTGGGACGTGGCGCGGGGCGGCTGGCGCCGCGAACCGGGGGCGTACGACCTGCTGGTCGGCGCGTCCAGCGAGGACGTGCGGCTGCGGACGACGGTGACGCTGGACGGCGACGCGGCCGCCCCCCGTCCGGTCCTGCGCGACGGGCTGGCCGCCGTCGACTTCGACGAGCACAGCGGCGCGGAGATCGTGGACCGCACGAAGGCGGCGGGCGACGCGGTGACACCCGCGGCGGCCGGTACGGCCGAACTGCTCTACCGGGCCTGCGACTTCGGCGCCGGTGCCACGGGGGTCACGCTGGAGGTGGCGGGCAGGGGCACGGTGGAGATCGCCTCGGCCGACGGACCGCCGGTGACCCTGACCCTCGACACGCCCACGCCGGGGCCCTACGCCTACACCACGCTCGACGCCCCCTTCACCGCCGAGGGCGTCCACGACCTGCGCATCGGGCTGCGCGGCCCGCTGCGGCTCGCGCTCGTCGGCTTCTCCGGTCGAGGGTCCGGGGACGGCTGACGCGACCAGGGCCTGTCCGGCGGATCAAGTCGGAGGAAACCTGCGGCGCCTTGGAGCCGAGGTGAGCGGGGTCCGGTGCGTCCGGCTGCAAGGCGGAGGAGGGCGTCGACGCGGTGGGGCACCTCCCGGCCGAAGGCTGGGGGACGTCGGCAACCGACGACAACGCCGCTGGGGGCACCCCCTCCGGGGGAGGGCGTGCCGGACCCCGCGTCTCCGACGTGATCTGCCGGGCAGGTCCTGGGGGCCCGGCACCGACGGGGATCGGTGCCGGGCCCCTTCCGGAACACGTCAGAGCTTCCTGAGCACGTCAGAGGGCGAGACCGGTGAGGACCAGCACGCGCTCGTAGGTGTAGTCGTCCATCGCGAACCGCACGCCCTCGCGGCCCACCCGGACTGCTTGGCGCCGCCGTACGGCATCTGGTCGGCGCGGTAGGAGGGCACGTCGCCGATGATCACGCCACCGACCTCCAGCGCCCGGTGGGCGCGGAAGGCGGCCTGGAGGTCGTGCGTGAACACGCCCGCCTGGAGGCCGTACTTGGAGTCGTTGACGGCGGCGAAGGCCTCGGCCTCACCGTCCACCTTGCGCACGGTGAGGACCGGTCCGAAGACCTCCTCGCAGGCGAGGGTGGTGTCCGCCGGTACGTCGGCGAGGACGGTCGGCGCGTAGGAGGCGCCCTCGCGCTTGCCGCCCGCGAGGAGGGCGGCACCCGCCGCGACCGCCTCGTCCACCCAGGTCTCGACGCGCTTGGCCGCCTCCTCGCTGACCAGCGGGCCGACGTCGGTCCGGTCGTCGGAGGGGTCGCCGGTGACCTGGGCCTCGACGGCGGCGACGATGCGCGGCAGCAGCCGGTCGTACACGGAGGCGTCGGCGATGACCCGCTGCACCGAGATGCAGGACTGGCCGCCCTGGTAGTTGGAGAAGGTGGCGATGCGGGTCGCGGCCCGGTCGAGGTCGGCGTCGCTCGCGAAGTCGCCGAGGACGACGGCCGCGCCGTTGCCGCCCAGCTCCAGGGTGCAGTGCTTGCGCGGCACCGAGTCCATGATCGCGTAGCCGACCTTCTCGGAGCCGGTGAAGGAGATCACCGGCAGCCGCTCGTCCTGGACGAGGGCGGGCATGCGGTCGTTGGAGACCGGCAGGATGCTCCACGAGCCGGCGGGCAGGCCGGTCTCGGCGAGCAGCTCACCGAGGATCAGACCGGAGAGCGGGGTGGCCGGGGCCGGCTTCAGGATGATCGGCGCGCCGGCCGCGATGGCCGGGGCGACCTTGTGGGCGCACAGGTTCAGCGGGAAGTTGAACGGCGCGATGCCGAGCACGACCCCCTTGGGGAAGCGCCGGGTGAGGGCCAGCCGGCCCTGGCCGCCGGCGTCGGTGTCGAGCCGCTGGGCCTCGCCGCCGTTGAACCGGCGGGCCTCCTCGGCGGCGAACCGGAACACGGAGACCGCCCGGCCGACCTCGCCGCGCGCCCACTTGATCGGCTTGCCGTTCTCGCCGGAGATCAGCTGGGCGATCTCCTCGGTGCGCTCGGCGAGCCGCTTGCTGACGTGGTCGAGGGCGGCGGCGCGGACGTGCGCCGGGGTGGCGGCGAACTCGTCCCGCACGGCGTACGCGGCGGCCACGGCCTCCTCGACCTGCGCGTCGGTCGGCACGCTGACCCTGCCGACGAGACGACCGTCCCACGGGGAGGTGACGTCGAAGCTGTCCTCGCCGGTGGCCTGGCGGCCGGCGAGCCAGAAGGCGTGGGTGGAGGTCATATGAGTCCCGGCCCTTCCGCGTAGTGGGGTGTGCTGGCTTTTCCTGGTCCACGGTAGGGGCGCGGGGCCGGAGGGTCGCTTGTCCGACTCGTAGTGGTGGGGGCCGGGGGTGCGCCGCTTTGGCGAGGTCGGCCACGGGCCGGCCACGGTCTGCGGCGGTCCTGCGGCGGTCCGCCCGCGGCTCACCGCCCGATCCGCCGCAGGACCAGCCACAGCGCCCCCAGCAGCAGTACGCCCAGGCACCAGCTCGCCGCCACGTCCAGGGGCCAGTGGTAACCCCGCCGCACCAGGCCGAAGGAGACGGCCGCGACCAGGACGACGGCCGTGGCGGCGGCCGTCCGGCGGGCCGGCCGGGAGACGAGGCGGGGCAGCAGGACGAGCACGGCCGCGCCGTAGGCCACGGCCGCCGTCGCGGTGTGCCCGGAGGGGTAGTACCCGGTGGCCGGCGGCACCGCGGGCGTCCCCGGCCGGTCCGTCCACTCCTTCAGCGGTACGACGACCAGCGGCACCAGCACCATCAGCAGCGCCCCGGCGAGGGACGGCAGCCACCACCGCGGCACGCCCGCGGACCGCGCCCGCCCCGCGGCGTACCCGGCGACCAGCACGAGCACCGGCACCGCGACCTGCACGTTGCCCAGATCGGCCAGCAGTTCGGCGCCCCGGTCGGGGTGCACGAGAGCCCGGCTCAGGCGCGCGTCCAGGTCCAGCAGGGGCCCCTCGGCGGCGACCTGCCAGGTGATCAGGACGAGCAGCAGCGCGGGCAGACCGAACAGCAGCGTGCCCCGGGCGGCACGTCCGGGGGCCGGCGGCGCCGCGGCGCCCTCGGCCCCGGGGCGGGAGCGGGTCGACATGGGCCCCAGCTTGTCAGGGCGGGCGCCGGATCCGGGACGGGGCGGAAGAAGGGCGGAAAAAAGGACCCCGGGCGTGCACCGGGGTCGACGCCCGGAGGCTCTCCGTCCGAGAAGTCCGAGAGATCCGAGACTTCCCGGCAGTCCGGGAAGTCCGAGAAGGAGGTCGGCCACCCCGGAACGGGGGGGATGGTTCCGGGGTGGCCGTCCGGATCGGGATGCCGCGCGCCCCGGGGGGTCTGGGGCGGGCGACCGTCCGATCGGTGAGGAGATCCGAAGCGCGAGGCTCCGGTCGTGTGCGCGAGGCACGACCAGGTCGAAGCTGGGGAGGCCCCGTCCTGGGTTCGCCCACAGTCCCCTGTGGGCGGGGTGTATCTCTCATCTGGGAAGAACCTACGGCAGTGACCGGCGGGACGACAGACGGATCCCCCTCCCGCCATCCACCTCGCACACCTTCTTCACACGCTCTGCCCGGCCCGGAATTCCGTGGCTCCCGGACCGGACGCACAGGGCCCGCTCGGACACGGGCGACGGCCCTCCCGGACCGGGGGCGACGACCCTCCCGGGCCGGGGGAAGCGACGGCCCGCTCAGACGCCGGCGAAGGCCTGCTCGATGATGTCGAGGCCCTCGTTCAGCAGGTCCTCGCCGATCACCAGCGGCGGCAGGAAACGCAGCACGTTGCCGTAGGTGCCGCAGGTCAGGACGAGCAGGCCCTCCTGGTGGCAGGCCTTGGCGAGCGCAGCGGTCGCCTCGGGGTTCGGCTCCTTCGTCGTGCGGTCCTTGACCAGCTCGACGGCGATCATCGCGCCGCGGCCGCGCACGTCGCCGATGACGTCGAACTTCTCCTGCATGGCGGTCAGGCGGCCCTTCATGACCTCCTCGATCCGCTTCGCCCTCGCGTTGAGGTCCAGCTCCTTCATCGTCTCGATGGAGCCGAGCGCGCCGGCGCAGGCGACCGGGTTGCCGCCGTAGGTGCCGCCGAGGCCGCCCGCGTGGGCGGCGTCCATGATCTCGGCGCGGCCGGTGACGGCGGCGAGCGGCAGACCGCCGGCGATGCCCTTGGCGGTGGTGATCAGGTCGGGGACGATGCCCTCGTCCTCGCAGGCGAACCACTGGCCGGTGCGGCAGAAGCCGGACTGGATCTCGTCGGCGACGAAGACGATGCCGTTGTCGGCGGCGAACTGGCGGATCGCGGGCAGGAAGCCCTTCGCGGGCTCGATGAAACCGCCCTCGCCGAGCACCGGCTCGATGATGATGGCGGCCACGTTGTCCGCGCCGACCTGCTTGGAGATCTGGTCGATGGCCTGCGCGGCGGCCTCGGAGCCGGCGTTCTCGGCACCGGTCGGCCAGCGGTAGCCGTAGGCCACCGGCACCCGGTAGACCTCGGGCGCGAACGGGCCGAAGCCGTGCTTGTACGGCATGTTCTTGGAGGTCAGCGCCATCGTGAGGTTCGTCCGGCCGTGGTAGCCGTGGTCGAAGACGACGACCGCCTGGCGCTTGGTGTACGCGCGGGCGATCTTGACGGCGTTCTCGACGGCCTCGGCACCGCTGTTGAACAGCGCGGACTTCTTGGCGTGGTCGCCCGGGGTCAGCTCGGCGAGGGCCTCGGCGACCTCGACGTAGCCCTCGTAGGGGGTGACCATGAAACAGGTGTGGGTGAAGTCGGCGAGCTGCGCGGCGGCCCGGCGCACGACGGCCTCGGCGGAGGCGCCGACGCTGGTCACCGCGATACCGGAGCCGAAGTCGATCAGGCGGTTGCCGTCGACGTCCTCGATGATGCCGCCGCCCGCGCGCGCGGTGAACACCGGCAGCACAGAGCCCACGCCCTGCGCGACCGTGGCGACGCGGCGGGCCTGAAGTTCCTGCGACTTCGGGCCGGGGATGGCGGTGACGACGCGGCGCTCCTGCGGAAGTGCGGTCATGGGGGGCTCCCTGATGATCTTGCGTACCGGGCGTACCGGGGTGCGTCCGCACGGACGCACAGGTCCTTTTCCCGCAGGTTAGGCCGGGCAGGGGGGTGCGGGCATGCTCCATGTGGGCGTTGTCGGCGGCTCCCGTTGTCCGCCGTGGACATAGCCGCTCGGGGGTCCGCCGCCGGCGCCCGGCCGCGTGAGCGGTGAACTCCCCAGGCGGGGGCGTTAGATTGACCGGCGATGGTGGACGCGGCGGCCGGTCAGGGGGCAGGGGCGATGGACAGCGACGGGACCCACGACGCACGGGGCACGCACGCGCGTCCCGTACCGCGCCCGGCGGTACCGCCGGAGCGGCCCGCCGGTCCTCCCGGTGTGCCGGCCCCGCCCGCGGTGCCACCCCGGCCGGGCGAGGCACCGCCGCGGCCGGGCGAGGCACCGCCGCGGCCCGCCGGCGCTCCGCCCCTGCCCGCCGCCGGACCGCCGGTGCCGCACGTCGGGGGCCGGGCGCCGGGCCCGCCTCCGCGGTCGTGGCGTGGCTGAACGAGCCCCGGGCGGCCGCCCGGCCGGGCATCTGGCGGTTCGGGTACCGGCTGCCGAAGGACGCGCGGCCGGCCGAGCGGCTCGCGCCCGTCACCGTCGTCGGCCTGTTCGTCCCGCTGGTGGTGGCGCTGGTGCTGTGGTCGCTGTGGCGCCGGGGCGGCCTGCCCTACCAGTTCGCGCCGCTGCGCCTGTTCACCCCGGACGACTGGTGGTGGGGCGGCACGCTCGCCTCCCCGAAGACCATGGAGGGCGCCGAGGCCCGGGTGGTCTACGACGGCGTCTTCTTCGCCGTCCTGGTGTACGCCATGGGGCGGCTGGGCAGCTGGTCCGACGTCGTACGTCACTTCGTCGGCCGTCGGCCGCAGCCCGCGCGGGCGCTGCTCGGGCTGCTGGGCGCCCTGGTCGCGCTGAGCTTCGTGTTCCCGAGCGCCTTCCCGGGAGTGGGCTGGGACCCGCTGCCCGTCGTCGACCCGCTGTTCTCCCTCGTCGCCCTGATCGCCGGCGGCTACGACCTGTTCGCCTCCCGGCTGTTCACCGACGCGCTGTACACGGTGGTGACCCTGCTCGTGGTGTGGCCGTTCGCGCTGGTCGGCGGCTGGTGGCCGTACCTGCGGGAACGGCTCGCCGCCCGGCGCGCGGCCGCCGGTCCCGGCACGCCCGTTCCCGTCGAGCGGCCGCGTGCCGGGTGGCCGGAGCTGCGGGACGCCGGACAGCACGAGGCGGCCGACGTGCTGACCGCCGAGGTCGCGGCCGGGCGGATGAACGACGTCGACTGCGCGCGCGTCACGCGCGCGTGGACGACGGGCCGTCCGGACTTCCGCGAGACCGTGCTGCGGCAGGCCGGGGCCGCCTGGACCCACCCCTCCGGCTCCCGCGACCTGCCGCGGCGCACCGGGCGCCACGACCTGCTCGCGCACCAGGTGCGCATCGGGCGGTGGGTGGCCGCCGAGCGCGCCCCGGCGGCCTACCACGACGCGGGCGCCGCGCTCGGCCCGGACGTGCTGGGCACCTCGCTGCTCGCGGTCGGCCCGTCCGGCTCGGGCAAGACGCGGACGCTGGTGGAGCCGGTCGTCGAGGCGCTGGCCCTCCAGGCGCTCACCGGGTCGTGCGCGCTCGTCGCCGTCTCCTCGGCCGGGAGCCCGCTCGCCACGGACTCCGCCTTCGACGTGATCGTCCGGATCGGGGACCCCGCGTCGGTGCACGACCTCGACCCGTACGCCGAGTCCGACGACGCCGACGAGGCCGCCGCCGTCCTCGCCGAGGCGCTGGTGGGCGACCTCGACACGGTGGGCGCCCAGGGCGCGGCCACCGCCCTCGCCCAGCTCCTCGGCCCCTACCGGGCCGTGCACGGCCGCTTCCCCGCGCTGCCGGTCCTGCGCGAGCTGCTGGAGGGCGAGCCGACGGCGCTGTCCGCGCTGCGCGAGGCCGTGGCCGGGGACGAGGTCATGCGCCGCGAGCTGGACGCGCGCGTCCGGCAGGCGGGCGCGCCCGGCGACCCGGGCCGGGCCCTCGCCGACCGGCTGGCGCTGCTGAACCGGCCGGTGTTCGCCGGGTTCCTCGGCGGGAACGGCGGGAACGGTGGGAACGGTGGGAACGGCGAGGCGGGCGGGGCCGACGGGGCGGGGAGCGGGTCGCACCGGGCGTTCTCCCTGCGGGCCGTCGCCCACCATCCGCTGCGGGTGCGCGTGGACCTGCCCGAGCGCGGCCACGAGGAGGCCGGCCGGCTGATCACCCGGCTGGTCCTCGCCCAGTTCCACGCGGTCGTGCGGGAGGCGGGGCGCACGCACTTCGCCGCCCTGGTCCTCGACGACGCGACGGGCGCGGTGACCGCCGGGTCGGTGCGCCGGATCCAGCGGCTGCGCTCGCAGAACGCGGGCGTGCTGCTGTCGCTGCGCACGGTCGCCGACGTGCCCGAAGCCCTGCACGGCCCGCTGTACGGGGCCGTCGGCTGCCGGATGGCGTTCTGCGGGATCACCACCTGGGACGGCAGTCGGTTCGCGCGGACCTGGGGCACCGAGTGGGTGGAGACGACGGAGGTCGCCCAGCACACCGTCTTCGCCGACCAGCCGATGACCCGGGCCCTGCACGCCCTGCGGAAGCTGGTCACCGGCAAGGCCGTGACCACGGACGCGGTGACCGTGCGCCAGGTGGAGCGGGAGCGGTGGTCGGCGTCGCAGCTGGCGCACGAGGTGCCGCCGGGGCACGCGGTGCTGTCCCTGACCACCGTCGAGGGCGAGCACGCGCCGCCGCTGCTGGTGGACCTGCGCGGCTGAGCCGGTCCGCGCGGCTGAGCGGGCCGGCACGGCTGAACAGCCCGGCACGGCTGAGCGGGCCGGCACGGCTGAGCGGGCCGGCACGGCTGAACAGCCCGGCACGGCTGAGCGGGCCGGCACGGCTGAACAGCCCGGCACGGCTGAACAGGTGCACGCGGCCGGAAGGAGGCGCGGGACACCCCTCCAGTGAGGCAGAATCGACATGGCCCTTCATACGAAGCGGCCAAAAGATCACCCGGTCGACCGCCCCGCGTCCGCCTCAGACCTGAAGGTCCCATGCCCCCCACGCTCGCCTCGCTCGTCCACCACTCCGCGCTGAAACTGACCGTGCGGGCGGGCGGGACCGCCTGGACGTACCGGTGCGCTGGGCGCACGTCAGCGAACTCGCCGACCCCGTGCCGTACATGGAGGGCGGGGAGCTGCTGCTGATCACCGCGCTGAAGCTGGACGCGGAGGACCCGGAGGCGATGCGGCGCTACGTGCGGCGGCTGGCCGGGGCCGGGGTGGTCGGGCTCGGCTTCGCCGTCGGCGTCAACTACGAGGAGATCCCGAAGGCCCTCGTGGACGCGGCCGAGGAGGAGGGGCTGCCCCTGCTGGAGGTGCCCCGGCGCACGCCGTTCCTCGCCATCAGCAAGGAGGTGTCGGCGGCGATAGCGGCCGACCAGTACCGCGCGGTGACGGCCGGTTTCGCGGCCCAGCGGGAGCTGACCCGGCAGGCGCTGACGGACGGCCCGGAGGGCCTGCTCGCCGCGCTCGCCTCCCAGGTCGACGGCTGGGCCGCGCTCTACGACGCCTCGGGGGCCGTCGTCGCGAGCGCGCCGGAGTGGGCGGGGCGGCGGGCCGCGCGGTTCACGGCGGACGTGGAGCGGCTGCGGGAGCGTCCGGCGCCGGCCTCGGCGGTGGTCGGCGGGCCCGAGCACTCCGACCACGACGACCGGGTCGAACTGCACTCCCTGGGCACCGGCCGCCGCCCGCGGGCCGCCCTCGCGGTCGGCACGGCGTCGACGCTCGGCACGGCGGAGCGTTACGCGGTCCACTCGGCGATCGCCCTGCTGACCCTCACCACGGAACGCTCCCGCTCGTTCCAGGCGGCGGAGCAGCGGATCGGGGTGGCGGTGCTGCGCATGCTGCTGGCGGGCGAGCCGGACCACGCGCGGGCCGTCGCCGGTGACCTGTACGGCGGTCTGCTGGACGCTCCGTTCCGGGTCCTGGTGGCCGACGAGCCGGCGTCGGCGCGGGCCCACGCCGACGCGTCCTCGCACGCGCGCGCGTCCGGCTCCGCCGACCGGGCCGGGGACCCGCTGGGCCGGCTCGTCGAGGTCGTGGAGACGGCGGCCGCCCGCTCCGGGGAGACCGTGCTGGTGGTGCCCGAGGGCGAGCGGCTGGTGGTGCTGGCCGCCGACGGGGGCGCGGCGGCCGCGGCCGCCGTCTCGTACGGGACGGCGCTGGAGGACGCGCGCGCCTCCGGATCGGAGGGCGAGGAGGACGACCTGGTCGTCGGCCTGTCCGCACCGGCCGGTCCGATCGCCGCGGCGGCCGCGTACAAGCAGGCCGAGCAGGCGCTGTCGGTGGCGCGGCGCCGGGGGCGGGTCCTCGTGGAGCACGAGCGGCTCGCGGCGGGCTCGGTCCTGCCGCTCCTCGCGGACGACGCGGTGAAGGCCTTCGCCGACGGTCTGCTGCGGGCCCTGCACGAGCACGACGCGACGGGCCGGGGCGACCTGGTGGCCTCCCTGCGCGCCTGGCTCTCCCGCCACGGCCAGTGGGACGCCGCGGCGGCCGACCTGGGCGTCCACCGCCACACCCTCCGCTACCGCATGCGCCGCGTCGAGGAGATCCTGGGCCGCTCCCTGGACGACCCGGACGTACGGATGGAGCTGTGGCTGGCCCTCAAGGCGACGGCACCGGAATAGCGGCGGGGGCGCGTCGGCGGACCGGCTCACGCCGGCGGACCGTCAGCTGTCGAAGCCGAGCCCGAGCCGGTCCATGGTCCGCAGCCACAGGTTGCGCCGGCCGTCGTGCGTGTCCGCCCGCGCCAGCGACCACTTGGTGAGCGCGATGCCGGTCCAGGCGAACGGTTCGGGCGGGAAGGGCAGCGGCTTCCTGCGGACCATCTCCAGCGAGGTCAGCTCGGTGGGCTCGCCCGCCAGCAGGTCGAGCATCACCTCGGCGCCGAACCGGGTCGCGCCCACGCCGAGCCCGGTGTAGCCGGCGGCGTACGCCACCCTGCCGTGGTGGGCCGTGCCGAAGAACGCCGAGAAGCGCGAGCAGGTGTCGATCGCGCCGCCCCACGCGTGCGTGAAGCGCAGCCCCTCCAGCTGGGGGAAGCAGGTGAAGAAGTGTTCGGCGAGTTTGGCGTACGTCTGCGGCCGGTCGTCGTACTCGGCGCGCACCCGGCCGCCGTACGGGTAGATCGCGTCGTAGCCGCCCCACAGGACGCGGTTGTCGGCGGAGAGCCGGAAGTAGTGGAACTGGTTGGCGCTGTCGCCGAGGCCCTGCCGGTTCTTCCAGCCGATCGCGTCGAGCTGACCGGCGCTCAGCGGTTCGGTCATCAGCGCGTAGTCGTAGACGGGCACGGTGTAGGCGCGGACCCGTCTGACCAGGCTGGGGAAGACGTTCGTGCCGAGCGCGACCTGCCGCGCGCGGACCCGTCCGTACGGGGTGCGGACGGCCATCCCCGCGCCGTACGGCTTCAGCGTCAGCGCGGGGGTGTGCTCGTGGACGCGGACGCCGAGGCGCAGGCACGCCCGCTTCAGGCCCCACGCGAGTTTGGCCGGGTGGAGCATGGCCACGCCGCGGCGGTCGTACAGGCCCGCCCGGAAGGTGGGTGAGGCGACCTGCTCGCGCACGGCGTCGCCGTCGAGGAACTCGATGCCGTCGGCGAGGCCCCTGCCCTCGATCTCCTCGTACCAGTCGCGCAGTTCGCGCGCCTGGTACGGCTCGGTCGCCACGTCGATCTCGCCGGTGCGCTCGAAGTCGCAGTCGATGCCGTACCGGGCGATCGCCGCCTCGATCTCGTCGAGGTTGCGCGCGCCCAGTTCCTCGAGCCGGTGGATCTCGTCCGGCCAGCGGGTCAGCCCGTTGGCCAGGCCGTGGGTGAGGGAGGCCGCGCAGAAGCCCCCGTTGCGGCCCGAGGCGGCCCAGCCCACCTCGCGGCCCTCCAGCAGCACCACGTCCCGCTGCGGTTCGCGCTCCTTGGCGACCAGCGCGGTCCACAGTCCGCTGTACCCGCCGCCGACGACCAGCAGGTCGCAGGTCGTGGCGCCGGTGAGCGCGGGCTCGGGGCGGGGCCTGCCCGGATCCTCCAGCCAGTACGGGACCGGCCTCGCCTGTGCGAGCGATGTCGTCCAGTGATGGTCTCTGCCACGGCTCATGGCGCCAGGGGCCATGATGTCAACTCCCTACGGCGGGCTCTCGACGGGTCGGGGAGGCGAGGGCTTACGCCTTCTGCCTCTTGCGGCGGTTGGTGACGACCATGGAGGTCAGCACGAGCAGGACGGCGATGAGGAACATGGCCGTGCCGACGACGTTGATCTGGACGGGCGTTCCGCGCTGCGCCGAGCCCCAGACGAACATGGGGAAGGTGACGGTCGAGCCCGCGTTGAAGTTGGTGATGATGAAGTCGTCGAAGGAGAGCGCGAAGGCGAGCAGCGCGCCCGCGGCGATTCCCGGCGCGGCGATCGGCAGGGTGACCCGCAGGAAGGTCTGCAGCGGGCCGGCGTACAGGTCCTGGGCCGCCTGCTCCAGCCTCGGGTCCATCGACATGACGCGGGCCTTGACGGCCGTCACGACGAAGCTGAGGCAGAACATGATGTGGGCGATGAGGACCGTCCAGAATCCCAGCCGCGCCCCCATGTTGAGGAACAGGGTGAGCAGCGAGGCCGCCATGACGACCTCGGGCATGGCCATGGGCAGGAAGATCAGCGAGTTCACGGCGCCGCGCGCGCGGAAGCGGTAGCGGACGAGCGCGAAGGCGATGGCCGTGCCGAGCGCGGTCGCGCCGAGTGTCGCCCAGAACGCGATCTGGAGGCTGAGCGACAGCGATCCGCAGAGTCCGGAGACCCCGCACGGGTCCTTCCAGGCGTCCGTGGAGAACTGCTGCCACGCGTAGTTGAAGCGCCCCTTCGGCTTGTTGAAGGAGAACACCGTGACGACGACGTTGGGCAGCAGCAGGTAGGCGAGCGTGAAAAGGCCCGCGATGACGACGAGATTCCTCTTGAACCAGTTGACGAAGGGCATCAGACCAGGTCCTCCGTCCCCGACCGGCGGATGTAGAAGGTGACCATGAGGAGGATCGCGGCCATGAGGAGGAAGGAGAGGGCCGCGGCCGTCGGATAGTCCAGCACCCGCAGGAACTGCGTCTGGATGACGTTGCCGATCATGCGGGTGTCGGTGGAACCGAGGAGTTCGGCGTTGACGTAGTCGCCGGACGCCGGGATGAAGGTCAGCAGGGTGCCGGAGACCACGCCCGGCATCGACAGCGGGAAGGTGACCTTGCGGAAGACGGTGACGGGTCTGGCGTACAGGTCGCCGGCCGCCTCGTGCAGCCGTCCGTCGATGCGCTCCAGCGAGGTGTAGAGCGGCAGGATCATGAACGGCAGGAAGTTGTACGTCAGACCGCAGACCACGGCCAGCGGCGTGGCCAGCACCCGGTCCCCGAGGTCCAGCCGAGCCAGCTCGTCACGTCGAGCACGTGCAGCGCGTCGAGGGCGCCGACGACGGGCCCGCCGTCCGAGAGGATCGTCTTCCAGGCGAGGGTGCGGATCAGGAAGCTGGTGAAGAACGGCGCGATCACCAGGACCATGATCAGGTTGCGCCAGCGGCCGGCGCGGAAGGCGATCAGGTAGGCCAGCGGGTAGCCCAGCACCAGGCACAGGATCGTCGCGGCGGCCGCGTAGAGGACCGAGCGCAGGAACTGCGGCCAGTAGTCGCCGAGCGCGTCCCAGTAGGTCGCGAAGTGCCAGGTGACCTTGTAGCCCTCTTCGAGGGAGCCCGTCTGCACGGACGTGGAGGCCTGGTAGACCATCGGCAGCGCGAAGAAGACCAGCAGCCAGAGCAGGCCGGGCAGCAGCAGCCAGTACGGCGTCAGGCGGCCGCGCCGACGGGACGGCTTCTTCTGGGGCGCCGTCGGGGAGAGCGGCGGAGGCGCCTCCGTGAGCGTCGCCATCAGAGCGCCGCCTCTTCTTCCAGGCCCGCGTCGATGTCCTGCGTCGCGTCCAGTCCGAAGGTGTGGGCGGGGCTCCAGTGCAGGACGACCTCGGCGCCGGGGACCAGCCGGGGGTCGCGGTCGACGTTCTGGACGTAGACCTCGAGGCCGGGGCAGACGGCGCTGTCGACGACGTACTGCGTGGAGACCCCGATGAACGAGCCGGCGGCGATCGTGCCGGTGACGCGGTTGCGGCCCTCCGGGATCTCGCCCGCGTCGTCGGCGTGGGTGAGGGAGATCTTCTCGGGGCGGACGCCGACCAGCACCTTGCCGCCGGTGGTGGCCGGCGCGGCGCAGCGGGCCACGGGCAGCACGAGCTTGCCGCCGCCGGCCCTCAGCACGATGTCCGCGCCGCTCGTGGAGTCAACCTCGGCCTCGATGAGGTTGGAGGTGCCGAGGAAGTTCGCGACGAACGTACTGCGCGGGTTCTCGTACAGGTCGGCGGGCGAGCCGAGTTGCTCGACGCGGCCCGCGTTCATCACGGCGACCGTGTCGGCCATGGTCATGGCCTCCTCCTGGTCGTGCGTGACGTGCACGAAGGTGATGCCGACCTCGGTCTGGATGCGTTTGAGCTCCAGCTGCATCTGGCGGCGCAGCTTGAGGTCGAGGGCGCCGAGGGGCTCGTCGAGGAGGAGCACCTCGGGTGGTTGATGAGGGCGCGGGCCACGGCGACGCGCTGCTGCTGGCCGCCGGAGAGCTGGTGCGGTTTCTTGCGGGCCTGCTCGCCGAGCTGGACCAGTTCCAGCATCTCCTCGACCTGCTTCTTGACGCTCTTGATGCCGCGCCGGCGCAGGCCGAAGGCGACGTTCTCGAAGATGTCGAGGTGCGGGAAGAGGGCGTAGGACTGGAAGACGGTGTTCACGGGCCGCTTGTAGGGCGGGAGGGCCGTGACGTCCTGGTCGCCGAGGTGGACGGTCCCGGAGGTGGGCTCCTCCAGGCCGGCGATCATGCGCAGGGTGGTGGTCTTGCCGCAGCCGGAGGCGCCGAGCAGGGCGAAGAACGAGCCCTGGGGGACGGTCAGGTCGAGCGGGTGGACGGCGGTGAAGGAGCCGTAGGTCTTGCTGATGCCGGAGAGGCGTACGTCGCCGCCGGCGTTGGTCGTCGTCTTCATCTCGTCACGCCCCAGTGAGCTTCGCGAACTGCGCTTCATAAGCCGTCTCTTCCTTCGCGCTCAGCGAGCGGAAGGCGTGCGACTTGGCCTGCATGGCCTTGTCGGGGATGATCAGCGGGTTGTTCGCCGCGTCCTCGTCGATCTTCGCCAGTTCGTCCTTCACGCCGTCGACGGGACAGACGTAGTTGATGTAGGCGGCGAGTTCGGCGGCCGGCCGCGGCTCGTAGTAGTAGTCGATGAGCCGCTCGGCGTTCGTCTTGTGACGTGCCTTGTTGGGGATCAGCATGTTGTCGCTGGACGTGATGTAGCCGCTGTCCGGGATCAGGAAGTCGATGTCCGGGCTGTCGGCCTTGAGCTGGACGACGTCACCGGCCCAGGCGATGCAGGCGGCGAAGTCGCCGCTGGTGATGTCCGAGGTGTAGTCGTTGCCGGTGAAGCGGCGGATCTGGCCGCTGTCGACGCCCTTCTGGAGGCGGGCGATCGCCGCCGCGTAGTCGTCGTCGGTGAACTTCCCCGGGTCCTTGCCCATGTCCAGCAGGGTCATGCCGACGCTGTCGCGCATCTCGGTGAGGAATCCGACGCGCCCCTTGAGCCTGGGGTTGTCGAGCAGGTCGGAGACGGACTTCACCTCAATGCCGTCGAGCGCCTTCTTGTTGTAGGCGATGACCGTGGAGATGCCCTGCCAGGGGTAGGAGTAGGCCCGTCCGGGATCCCAGTCGGGGCTGCGGAACTGGCTCGACAGGTTGGCGTAGGCGTGCGGCAGGTGGGAGGGGTCCAGTTTCTGGACCCACCCGAGGCGGATGAGGCGGGCGGCCAGCCAGTCGGTGAGGACGACGATGTCGCGGCCGGTGTCCTGGCCCGCGGCGAGCTGCGGCTTGATCTTGCCGAAGAACTCGCTGTTGTCGTTGATGTCCTCGGTGTACTTGACCTTGATCCCGGTCCGCTTCGTGAACGCGTCGAGCGTCGGGTGGTGCTTGCCCGCCTCGTCGACGTCCATGTACTCGGTCCAGTTGGAGAAGCTGACGGTCTTCTCCTGCGCCGAGTGGTCCTCGGCGGACGTGCCGCCCTCGGTCTTGCCGGCCGCGGGGATCCCGCAGGCGCTCAGCGCCCCGAGGCCGCCCAGGGTCAGGGCGCCGCCCGCCGAGGCGCGCAGCAGCGACCTGCGGGTCATGGCCGCCCTGCCGCTCCGGAGACTGCGTCGTATGGCGGCCGCCTGGGGCGGGGTCAGGCGGTCTGGCTCGTACTGCTCCATGCGCGTGGTGCCCTTTCGGGAGGGTTCGGCCTGGTCGGCGGCCGGATTCGTGGCTATGTGACTACCGGTCCCCGAAGACGGTGCGGTGCCAGTCCTTGCGGACCACCGCGGTGTTGTCGAACATGACGTGCTTGATCTGGGTGTACTCCTCGAACGAGTACGCGGACATGTCCTTGCCGAAGCCGGACGCCTTGTACCCGCCGTGGGCATCTCGCTGATGATCGGGATGTGGTCGTTGACCCACACGCATCCGGCCTTGATCTCGCGCGTCGCCCGGTTCGCCCGGTAGACGTCCCGGCTCCACGCCGAGGCGGCCAGGCCGTACGGCGTGTCGTTGGCGAGCGCGATCCCTTCGTCGTCGCTGTCGAAGGGGAGGACCACGAGGACCGGCCCGAAGATCTCGGACTGGACGATCTCGCTGTCCTGCGCGGCGTCCGCGACCAGGGTGGGGAGATAGTACGCGCCGTTCTTGAGATCTCCCTGGGGAACCTCGCCGCCGGTCACCACGCGCGCGTAGCCGCGTGCCCGGTCCACGAAGGCGGCGACCCGGTCGCGCTGGACGTGCGAGACCAGCGGCCCGAGGTCGGTGCCCGCGGCGAAGGGGTCGCCGAGCCGGACGGTCTCCATGAGGGCCGCCGTCCTCTCGACGAACGCCTCGTAGAGGGGCCGCTGCACGTACGCGCGTGTGGCGGCCGTGCAGTCCTGCCCGGTGTTGATGAGCGAGCCGGCGACCGCGCCCTGCACGGCGGCGTCCAGGTCGGCGTCGTCGAAGACGACGAAGGGCGCCTTGCCGCCCAGTTCCAGGTGCAGCCGCTTCACGGTGGCGGTGGCGATCTCCGCGACCCGTCGGCCGACGGCCGTGGAGCCGGTGAAGGAGGTCATGGCCACGTCGGGGTGGCCCACGAGGCGCTCGCCCGCCTCCCGCCCGGTCCCGGTGACGATGTTGATCACGCCGTCGGGGATGCCCGCCACGGTCGCCGCCTGCGCGAAGAGGAGGCTGGTGAGCGGGGTGAGTTCGGCGGGCTTGAGCACGATCGTGTTGCCCGCGGCGATCGCCGGGAGGATCTTCCAGGCGGCCATCTGGAGGGGGTAGTTCCAGGGGGCGACGGAGCCGACGACCCCGATGGGCTCGCGCCGTACGTACGAGGTGTGGTCGCCGGAGTACTCGCCGGCCGACCGGCCCTGCAGGTGCCGGGCGGCTCCCGCGAAGAAGGCGGTGTTGTCGATGGTCCCGGGGACGTCGAACTCGCGGGTCAGTTTCAGCGGTTTGCCGCACTGGAGGGACTCGGCGCGGGCGAGGTCCTCGGCGTGGTCGGCGAGGACGGCGGCGAAGCGGTGCAGGGCGTCGGAGCGCTCGCCGGGGGTGGCGCCCGCCCAGGCCGGGAAGGCGGCCCGGGCGGCGGCCACGGCCGCGTCGACGTCGTCCGCCCCGGCCAGCTCGTAGGTGAGGACCTCTTCCCCGGTGGCCGGGTCGGTCACGGCGTGCGCGCGGCCGGACGTCCCCTCGCGGAGGCGGCCCGCGATGTACTGGGCGCCGTCCGCGAAACGTTCCCGTGCGGGAAACCGGCCGACCGGGTCCGGGGTGGTGCTTCCCGGGTTCTGCATGTCGCTCTCCTCCGCCTTCGCCCCGATGTCCACGGGGCGGGTGACGTAGCTCCAGCCTGATTTGAGTGCCGATCCTGACAGAGCAATAGGACTCCAACAAGTGATTCCGTTGTTGCCTTTTGGTTACGCGACGGAATCTGTCGACCAGGTGTCGAGTCGAGCCGGAAAAGGCGAGACGCCCTGTCAGTGGCGCGTGCCACAGTGGAATGCATGGAGAAGATCGATTCCCGGGAAGCCCTGATCAGGGAGGTCCGCACGGGGGCGAGAATCAAGTATCTGCACTTCTGGGGCCACCGCGCGCGGCCCGACGGGCAGGTGGGCGTGAGCTGCCTGAGCCAGTGGTGGCCGTCCCCTTCACCGTGGCCGGTGTGGAGTACCGCACGGCCGAGCACTGGATGATGGCCGGCAAGGCACGTCTGTTCGGCGACGCGGAGGCGGAGCGGCGGGTGCTGGCCGCCGACCACCCCTCCGAGGCAAAGAAGGCCGGGCGGCTGGTGCGCGGCTTCGACGAGGCGGTGTGGGAGCGGGAGCGGTTCCGGATCGTGGTCGAGGGCAGCGTCCACAAGTTCGGCGCGGACCCGGAGCTGCGGGGCTACCTGCTGGGCACGGGCGAGCGCGTGCTGGTGGAGACCAGCCCCGTGGACCGCGTCTGGGGCATCGGTCTCGCCGCGGACGACGCGGCCGCGGCGGACCCGGAGCGTTGGAGGGGTCTCAACCTGCTGGGCTTCGCGCTGATGGAGGCGAGGCTGCGGCTGCGAGGGGCTTGAGAGGGCCGGTGCGGGCCGGCTCTACGGCGCCACGATGATCAGTACGGCCAGGCCCACGCCGAGGACCAGCCCGGCGGCCCCGCAGATGATGCCGGCCAGGGCCTGGCCCGGGTTCGTGGCCTCGCCCCGGTTGGCCTTGCTCCTGCCGATCAGTCCGAAGATCAGGGCGAGGACGCCCACGACGATCGCGACCGGCCAGAGGCAGAAGCCCACGGCGGCGACGATGCCGAGGACCATCGCCGTGATCCCCATGCCGTTGCTCGGGGCCGGCTGCATGCCGGGCCACCCGTAGGGGCCGGGACCGCCGCCGTGGCTCGGGGTGGCGCCGTAGCCGGGCGGGCCCGGGTGGCCGTAGCCGCCGGGTAACCGTACGGCACCTGTCCGGGACCGTCGGGGGATATCGGCGGGGGCGGGACAGCGCCGTCGGCGGGCGGGGCGAAGGGGCCGGGGCCGCACCGCCGGGCGACGCGGTACCGGGGCGGGGCGGCGGGAAGGACGCGAACGGGGCGTCGCCCGGTGCGGTGCCGGCCGCGGGGGCCTGCGTCACGCCGGGCAGCGAGGTCATCGTCTGCTGGTCGTGGACGGAGGGCGGCGCGTGGTCCTGCGGTGCGGGCACCTCACCGGCGGCGATGGTGACGCCGGAGCCGTGGTCCGGGGCCGGGGCGGGAGCGGGCCAGGGGTCGGCCGTGGGGACGGGGCCGGACGCGGTCGTGGCCTGCGCGGCCGGGCCACCGGACGCACTCCCCCCGGCCGGCGCGGCCGGCTTGTCCAGGGGTACGTGGGCGTACTGCGGCCCTTCCGTCCCCTCGGGCACGGAGCCCGGCGCGGTCCACGGGTCGTGGGACGGGTTGCCGGCCGGACCACCGGGTGCGTCGTCGGACATGCGCGGGACCCCCTCTGTCATGCGTCCCGCCATGCTAGGGCCTGTCCGGCGCACCCCGTCGTCCGGCCCGGGGCGGACAGGGCGGCGCGGGGCGGACAGGGCGGTGCGGGGCGGACAGGGCGGGCGGTGCGAGGCGGGGAGGGGCGGGGCGGACAACAGGGCGGGCGGACAGGCCGCGAGGCGGGGTCATCCCGACGACCTGGGCGCCGACGGCCCAGGGTCTGGGACCACAAGGCCTGGAGCCGCAGCACCTGACGGCACAGAACCGACAGGGCAGGTCCCGACACCGCACGGGGCCCGGCACCGCACGGGGCCCGGCACCGCACGGGGCCCGGCACCGCACGGGGCCCGACGCCGCGGGGCCGCCCGGACCGGTGGCCCGGCCTCGTCCGCAGGCGCCCTCGTTCCTCCTGGGCCCGTCCGCCTACGATGATGCCGTCCCACCGATCAGCCGATCACCCGCACCCCGCCGGCCCACGTGGCCCGGGGTGCCGTCCCGGGGAGGACCCCTTGACCCTGAACGCCTTCGTCGCCGGCCTGCCCAAGGCCGAACTGCACGTCCACCACGTCGGATCGGCCTCCCCGCGGATCGTCTCCGAACTCGCCGCCCGCCACCCCGACTCCAAGGTCCCCACCGACCCGGAGGCGCTGGCCGACTACTTCACGTTCACCGACTTCGCGCACTTCATCGACGTCTACCTCTCGGTCGTGGACCTGATCCGCACCCCGGAGGACGTCCGGCTGCTGACGTACGAGGTGGCCCGCGACCTGGCCCGCCAGCAGGTCCGCTACGCCGAGCTGACCATCACCCCCTTCTCCTCCACCCGCCGCGGCATCGACGAGCGTGCCTTCATGGACGCGATCGAGGACGCCCGCAAGTCGGCCGAGGCGGAGTTCGGCACGATCCTGCGCTGGTGTTTCGACATCCCCGGCGAGGCCGGCCTGGAGTCTGCCGAGGAGACGACGCGACTGGCCACCGACGACCGGCTGCGCCCCGAGGGGCTGGTCTCCTTCGGCCTCGGCGGACCCGAGATCGGCGTGCCGCGCCCGCAGTTCAAGCCCTACTTCGACCGGGCGATCGCGGCCGGGCTGCGGTCCGTGCCGCACGCCGGGGAGACCACCGGACCGGAGACGGTGTGGGACGCCCTGACCCACCTGCGCGCCGAGCGCATCGGGCACGGCACCAGTTCCGCGCGGGACGAGAAGCTCCTCGCCCACCTCGCCGAGCACCGCGTCGCGCTCGAGGTGTGCCCGACGTCCAACATCGCCACCCGCGCGGTCCGCACCCTCGACGAGCACCCGCTCCGGGACTTCGTCGCGGCGGGCGTCCTGGTGACGATCAACTCCGACGACCCGCCCATGTTCGGCACCGATCTGAACAGCGAGTACGGGGTCGCCGCCCGCCTCCTCGACCTGGACGAGCGCGGGCTGGCCGACCTCGCGAAGAACGCCGTCGAGGCGTCCTTCCTCGACGGGCCGGGCAAGGCACGGATCGCCGCCGAGATCGACAGGTACACCACGGAGTGGCTGGCACCCTGACGCCCGCCCCGCTCCCCGGCCCCCACCACAATGGGCCCATGCAGACCGTGACTGCCGTGGCCCACCGCGGCGACCCCTACCGCGTCCGTGAGAACACCCTCGACTCGCTGCGTTCCGCGCTCGACCGGGGCGCGGACGCCGTCGAGATCGACGTACGGCTCACCCGGGACGGCGTGCCCGTGCTGCTGCACGACGAGACGCTGAAGCGGCTGTGGGAGCGGGACCGGCCGCTGCGGTCGCTGTCGGCGGCCGAGGTCCGCGGGCTGACCGGGGGCGGGGTGCCGACGCTGGCGGAGGCGCTGGCGGCGACCGGGGACAGCCGGGTGATGATCGACCTGCCGGGCACCCGGGAGGTGCGGACGGCGCGCCGGGTGGTGGACGCCGTCCGCGAGGCCGGGGCGGCGGAGCGCGTCTACTACTGCGCCGGTGCCGGGGCGATGCTCGCCGTCCGGGCCGCCGACCCGTCCGCCGAGATCGCCCTGACCTGCACGAGCCTGGCACCGCCGCGGCCCGCCCTGCTCGCGGCGGTCGAGCCCCGCTGGCTCAACTACCGCTTCCCCCTCGTCGACCGCGATCTGGTCGACCGGATCCACCGGGACGGCCTGCTGCTGTCCGTGTGGACCCCGGACACCCGCCGCTCCATGCGCCGGCTCATCGGGCTCGGCGTCGACTCGATCACCACCAACCGCATCGACGTCCTGCGCGCCCTCCGCGACGAGGGCTGACCGACGGCGGGAACGTGCCGACTGCGGGCGGACCGACTGCGGGAACGGGCCGACCTCAGGAGCGAGCCGACTGCGGGCGCAGCCGACAGCGGGCGGACCGACTGCGGGAGCGAGCCGACTGCCGGAACCCTTAGGTGCGGTCCCCGACAACACCCCTGTCACATCGGCCACTTGCTCCGGGACAGTCCGGGGTCGGACACCCTCCCAGGTGACGATCCGGCCGCCGCCGGAAGGACGCAGGATGAGCACGCATCCGACGCCGATCCCCGAGGAGCCTTCCCGCATGCGCGCTCGCCGCCGTACCGTCGCCCTCGCCGCCTCCCTGGTGCTCGCCCTCGGGGCGGGCCCCCTGGCGGTCCCCGCCTTCGCCTCGCCCGCTCCGGCCTCGCCCGCCCCGACCGAGCCGCATCCCGACGGCCCCGACGCGCGGGCCCTGCGCGAGGCGGTCGCCGGGCTGCCGGACGCGGACGCGACGGCGGCCCTGGTCCGGGTCGGCGGCACCGACGGTGCCTGGCGGGGCAGCGCCGGCGTGCACGACCTGGCGAGCGGCCGTCCCGCCGACCCGCACGCCCGTTTCCGGGCCGGCTCGGTGACGAAGGTGGTGACCGCGGCGGCCGTGCTGAAGCTCGCGGCGCGCGGTGAGATCGACCTGAACCGGCCCGTCCAGCACTATCTGCCCGGCCTCCTCGGCAGGGACTTCCGGCCGGTCACCGTACGGCAGTTGCTGAACCACACCAGCGGCATCCCGGCCGGCGACGGTCTCGGCGACACCTTCGCCGAGCTGTACGCCCACCGCTTCGACACGCTCACCCCGCAGGCGGTCGTGGCGTCGGCGGCGGCGAAGGGACCGGAGTTCCGGCCCGGCCGGAAGCAGCACTACCTCAACATCAACTACACGATCCTCGGCCTGCTGATCGAGAAGGTGACCGGGCGGCCGTACGCCTCCGCGGCCACCGCACTGGTGCTGGCGCCCGCCGAGATGCGCGACACGTACTTCCCCGGCACCGACCCGCGCATCGCCGGCCCGCACAACCACGGCTATCAGGCCGTCAGGAAGGCCGACGGGACGACCGACCTCGTCGACGTCACCGAGTGGAACCAGGCGGACCGGTTCGCGGCCGGGGACATGATCTCCACGACCGCCGACCTGGAGCGCCTGCTCACCTCCCTGTTCGGGGGACGGATCGTGCCCCGGCCCCAACTGCGCGAGATGTTCACGCTGCCGGCGCGCATCGAGGGGGCCACCTACAGCGCCGGGCTCCAGCGGTTCGAGAACGGCGGCCGGATCTACTGGCTCAAGACGGGCGGCCGGTACGGCTACAACGCGATCGTCGCCGGGACCCGGGACCTGGACCGGACCCTGGTCTACTCGGTCAACACGACGGACGCGAAGGGCGAGGGGATGAACCCGGTGGCCGAGCGCATCGCCCTCGCCGCCCTCAGGTAGTCGCCGGAGCCCGGGTGCCGGGGGCGGTGAGCGCCTCCAGTCGCTTGATCTTCCGCCGCACGACGTACAGGGGGATCACGCCGAAGACGCCGAACGACATGTCCAGCACGCTCCACCACAGGGGGATGCCGCGGATCGGCCCGCAGATCAGGGCCAGCGGAATGATCCCGGCGCAGGCGATCATCGCGAACTCGACGACCCAGACGTTGCGGACCGGGTCCCGGTAGGGGCCGTAGAAAGCGACCGCGATGACGAGGTGCGCGAAGGCCAGCCAGTCGGTGCCGTAGAGCACGAAGGGGTACTCGGCGTCGACCACGTCGAGCCCCTGCCGCACCCGCACGATCCAGTCCATGAGGGCGGGGAGGTGCTCCGGCACGGACAGGGCCCGCAACAGGTCCTCGGTCCAGCGCAGTTCGTGCACGAGGGGGAAGGCCGTGGCGCCGCTGAGCACCAGGCAGACGACGAAGATGACAAGCCAGACTCGGATGCCCCGGAGAAGGGCGGCTCTGTCGCTCATGCGGGCAGCGTACGCCGATGAGTTGAACATGTTCAAAAAACGTCGGCATTCGCCACACCGCCGCACCGACCCGCCTTCCTTCCATACCCACGGGGGGTATAAGCTGCCGTCATGAATACCCCCTACGGGTATCCAGGCAGGCGAAGAGAGACGAGTCGGGAGCCCGGTATGAACCCCCTGCAGAAGATCGGCGCGTTCACGGCGGCGCTGGCCGCGGCCTTCGGCACCGCCTACGGGGTCGGCGCGGCGCTCGGCCCGGCCGACCCGCGGACGACGACCGCCGGACACACCGAGAGCCACAGCTCGGAGCCGGCAGCGAAGACCCCGCCCGGGGACCTCCTCCCGGCCGGCCTCCAGGTCTCCCAGGACGGCTACTCCCTGGACCTGGAGACCACCGCCGTGCCGGCGGGGAGGAGCAGCCTGCGCTTCGTCGTCCGGGACGCCGACGGCGACCCCGTCACCCGCTACGAGACCGCGCACGGCAAGCAGTTGCACCTGATCGTCGCCTCACGCGAGCTGACGACGTACCGCCACCTGCATCCCGTCCGGGCCGCCGACGGCACCTGGAGCACGCCGGTGGACCTGCCCGCCGCGGGCGGCTACCGCGTCTTCGCGGACTTCGTGCCGGCCGCCGGGAGCGAGGGCCTCACCCTCGGCTCCGACCTGTCGGTCACCGGGCCGTACCGGGCGAGCCCGGCGCCCGCGCCCGCGGCGACCACCACCGTCGACGGCTACACCGTCGCCCTGGAGGGCACGCTCGCCGCGGGCGGCGAGAGCGACCTGACCTTCACCGTGCGCCGGGACGGCCGGCCGGTCACCGGCCTGGAGCCCTACCTCGGCGCCTACGGCCACCTGGTCGCCCTGCGCTCCGGCGACCTGGCCTACCTGCACGTCCACCCGCACGAGGAGGCCGAGGGCGACGGGACGTCCGGGCCCGAGGTGTCGTTCGCGGCCACCGCGCCCAGCACCGGCACCTACCGGCTGTTCCTCGACTTCAAGGTCGACGGGACGGTCCGCACCGCGGCGTTCACGGTACGGGCGGGCGCCGCACCGGCGGCCGAGACCGGATCCGGCACCCACGAGGAGACCTCGCACGGCCACTGAGCCCGCCCGGCACGCTCCTCCCCTGCGTGCCGCCCGAGGCCGCGGGTCCGTCCGCCGCCGGGCACCTCCGGCACCGGCGGGGCACGGATGTGCGACCCTTTCGGGCGTGTTCGGCTTGCGACGTCTTCATGTACTGGACCGGGTGGCGATCGGCCTCCTGGCGACCGGACTGGTCTGCGTGGTCACCGGGCTGCTCCCCACCGGTTCGGCCGCGGACGCGACGATCCGTGTCGCCCCGCTGGTGGCGTTCCTCGGCACGGTGATCGTGCTCGCCGAGCTGACCAGCCGTGCCGAGGTCTTCGACGTGGTCGCGGCCCGGATCGCCCGCGCCGGCCGGGGCCGGTACCCGCTCCTCTTCGCGCTCTGCGTGGCGTTCGCGTCCGTCACCACCATCGCCCTGAACCTCGACACCACGGCGGTCCTCCTCACGCCGGTGATGCTGGCGATGGCCGCCCGCGTCGGGATCGCGCCCCTCCCCCTGGCGATGACCACGGTCTGGCTCGCCAACACGGCGAGCCTGCTGCTGCCCGTCTCCAACCTGACGAACCTGCTGGCGGCGGACCGGGTCGCGCTGTCCCCGCCGGGGCTGGCGGGCCGCATGTGGGCCCCGCAGCTCGCGGCGATCGCGGTGACGGCGGCCTGCCTGTGGGGGTTCTACTGGCGGCGAGGACGGCGGGGCGCGCCGGGGCCCGGCGGGACGGTCCCCGGCACCGGCCCGGGCGCGGCGCTCGCGGCGGACGTACGGTCCGGGGCCGGTCCGGACGCGCGGGGCGCGGACCGCTCGCCGGACCGTTATGCGCCGCCCGGTCCGCACCGGCCCGCCGACCCGGTGCTGTTCCGCGTCTGCGCGCTGGCCTGCGGCGGGTTCCTGCTGGCGATCCTGGTCGCGGACGTGGAGCTGTGGCCGGCCTCGGCGACGGCCGCCGTGGTCGTCGTGGCGGCCTTCGCGGTGCGCGACCGCGCCGCGTTGCGGCTCTCCCTGATCCCGTGGCGGCTGCTGGTGATGGTCCCCGGCATGTTCCTGGTGGTGGAGACCGTGAACGCCAACGGCCTGCACGCCCTGCTGGCCTCCGCGATCGGTGACGACGACGGCCTGGTGGGCATGTTCCGCGCGGCGGCGGTCGGCGCGGGCCTGTCCAACGCCCTCAACAACCTCCCCGTCTACCTGGCGGGCGAGGCGGCCGTCCCCCTGGCCAACCACGACCAGCTGCTGGCCCTGCTGGTCGGCACCAACGCCGGCCCGCTGATCACCCCGTGGGCCTCCCTGGCGACCCTGCTCTGGTACGAACGCTGCCACGCGTACGGCGTGCGGGTGCCCCTGGGCCGCCTGACGGGAACGGGCGCGGTCCTCTCGGTGGCGGCGGTGACGGCGTCGGTGGGGGCACTGGCACTCACCCGATGAGGAGCACCGGACAACCCGCCCCGGGCTGAACGCCACCCGGTCCGGGCCGGACCACGCCGGACCGGGCCGGGGCCGGGGCCTGACCAGGCCGGGCTGGGGCCGGACCTGGATCGGACCGGGCCGGGACCGGGGCCAGGGCCTGACCGAGCCGGGCCGCGCCGGGCTGAGCCGGGCTGGGCCGGGCCGGGCCGGGGCCGCCCCCTCCCCCGGCTGCACCTGAGCCCTTCGCACGGGCACCGCCCCGACACGGACCCGCCTCCGGCCGCCTCTCGGCGCCGGCCTCGCCTCCGCCCGCCCGTGGCCGTTGTGCGCCGCGGTACCGCCCCGTCCCGCCTCTCCCCGGCGGTGGCCTGCCCGGGGAGAAGGCCCGGCCGCCGTGCGGCGGCGGGCTCACCGGCGCGTGGCGGTCTCCGAGGGCGTGCGCGACGGTGTGGTCGGCTCGGTGGACGGCGACGGGGTGGGCCGCTGCCGCCACTCGAACGGCGACGCCGTGACCCCCGGCCGCACCCCGGTGCGGCCGGGGCCGGGCGTGGGCAGCGCGGTGGCGGGGGCCCGGGTCCCGGAGGCGGGGGCCGGGTCGGGCACCGGTGACGCCGACGGGGTCGGCACCGCCGACGGGCTGCCCGCGGGCGGCGGGGCCATCGGCACCGTCGGGGCGGCCGGCCCGTCCGGTCCGCCGGGGCGCAGCGGCAGGACGACGAGCGTGGCGACCGCGCAGGTCGCGCCCACCCCCACCGCGGTCCGCAGCAACCGGCGGCGGACGGCGCCGCGACGGACCGCCTCGTAGCGGCCGGGCGGCGGGGCGAGATGGCCGGAGGGAGGCCGCAGGATGACGGTCAGCGGGTCGTCGGGGGCGCGCGTGCCGTCGTCGGCGTCGTCAGCGTGCGTGATCAAGGCTTCTCCCCAGGTGTGCGCGGAGCAGTTCGCGGGCCGCGTGCAGATCGGCCTTGACGGTCCCTTCCTTGCGCCCGGTGAGCACGGAGACCTCCCGGATCGGCATGTCAGCGTAGTAGTGCAGCAGGATCGGCACCCGCAGCCGGTCGGGCAGCGACTGCACGAGCAGCCGGACCGACGGGTCGGCGGGCGGGGCGGGCGGGTTCACCGCGGCCTCCACGGTCGCCCGGCGCACGGCCCGGCGTTCGCGTTCGAGCTTGCGCCAGTGGTCGCGGACCAGGTTGGCCGCGGTGACGTAGAGGAAGCCCTGCGGTTCGGCGACCGCCGTCCAGCGCGCCCAGAGCCGGGTGAACGCCTCCGAGGCGATCTCGTGGGCCGTCTCGTCGTCGTCGACGAGACGGCGGCACCAGCCGGCCAGGCGCGGGTAGAGGGCGGCGAAGAGTTCGGCCGCCGCCCTCTCACGGGACCGTTTCACCGTTCTCCCGCTGAGGTCAGGACCGCGAACACGATCACGTTGTCGCGGTACCCGTCCTCGGTGACCGGCCCGCCGCAGGTGATGAGACGCAGCTCGGGCCGGTCCACGTTCCCGTAGACGTCGGCGGTGGGGAACTCCGCCTTGCCGACGGTCCGTACGGCGGTGACGGCGAAGTCCGCGCTCGTGCCGTTCTCCAGGCGCGCCGTGATCCCGTCGCCGGGCCGCAGCCGGTGGAGCCGGCGGAAGACGCCGTCCCCGTACTTCCCGACCGTGGCATGGCCGAGGATCACCGACGGCCCGGTCTGGCCGGGCGTCGGCGAGTACCGGTACCAGCCGGCCCGGTCGTCGGCCGTGACGGCGGGCACCTCCACGCTGCCGTCGGCCTGAAGGCCCAGCCGCACGAGCGGGGTGTCGACCCCGATGGCCGGGATCCGCAGGGCGACGGGCGCCGAACGCCCGAGCGGACGTGCCGCCCCTGCCCGGCGGTCCGGCGCCGGCGAGGTGACCGGTGCGGCGGGCCGTGCGCCCGGGGTCCGGTCTGCCGGGTGGCCGCCTGCGCAGCCGGCGAGCAGGCCGGCGCCGGCCGCGGTCAGGAAGGCGCGCCTGGAGGACGGGCTCATGCGCCGGTCGTCCTCCGGCGCCGCAGGACGTACACCCCGGCACCGCCCACGGCGAAGGCCGCGGCGACCCCGCCGCCGATCATCGCGTCGGTACCGGACGACGGCGCGGCCGTCGCGGCCTCACCGGTGTCGGCGGCGCCGCGGGGACGACGGGCACCTGGCTGCGGAACTCCGGCATCACGGTGGGCTCGGGCACCGGAGTCGCCTCGGCGGGCGCACGGGTGGGAGCAGGGGTGGGAGCAGGGGTGGGGGCGGTCGCGGGGACGGACGGGACGGGCGTGGGCGTCCCCCCGTCGGCGAACGCCGGGCCCGCGCCGATCAGCAGGGCGGTGCCCGCAACTGCCAGGGCGCTGAGGCCGGTTCGGCGTACGAATCGCATATGTCGCTCTCCTTCGTCGGTCCGCACGGGCTGCGTGACGGATCGAGCGGAGAGACGAGACAGCGGGAGCACAGGTTGTAAAGAGATGGCAAAGCCGGGGGCGGCGCGGACACACGGCACCGCCCCGGACGGGGGGACCCGTCCGGGGCGGACGCGGCCCGGAGCGGTCGGCGGGGCCCGGCGCAGACCGGACCTGCGGCGGCCCGGACCCGCCCGACCGCCGGAGGCCTACGCGTCGAGCGACGTCATCACGTGCTTGATCCGCGTGTAGTCCTCGAAGCCGTAACCCGACAGGTCCTTGCCGTAGCCGGACTTCTTGAAGCCGCCGTGGGGCATCTCGGCGACGAGCGGGATGTGGGTGTTGATCCACACGCAGCCGAAGTCGAGCTTCTTGGACATGCGCATCGCGCGGCCGTGGTCCTTGGTCCACACCGAGGAGGCGAGGGCGTACTCGACGCCGTTGGCGTACTCGACGGCCTGGTCCTCGTCGGTGAAGGTCTGGACGGTGATGACCGGGCCGAAGACCTCGTTCTGGACGATCTCGTCGTCCTGCCTGAGGCCGGAGACGACGGTCGGGGCGTAGAAGTAGCCCTTGTCGCCGACCCGGTGGCCGCCCGCCTCGACCTTGGCGTGGGCGGGGAGGCGCTCGATGAAGCCGGTGACCTGCTGGAGCTGGTGGGGGTTGTTCAGCGGGCCGAAGAGCACGTCCTCGTCGTCCGGCTGCCCGGTCTTCGTCTCGGCCGCGGCCTTGGCCAGCGCCGCCACGAACTCGTCGTGGATCGCCTCCTGGACGAGGACGCGGGTGGCCGCCGTGCAGTCCTGGCCGGCGTTGAAGAAGCCCGCCACGGAGATGTCCTCGACGGCCTTGGCGATGTCGGTGTCCTCGAACACGACGACCGGCGCCTTGCCGCCCAGCTCCAGGTGGACGCGCTTGAGGTCCCTCGACGCGGACTCGGCGACGGACATGCCGGCGCGCACCGAACCGGTGATGGACGCCATCGCCGGGACCGGGTGCTCCACCATCAGCCGGCCGGTGTCGCGGTCGCCGGTGACGACGTTGAAGACGCCCTTGGGCAGGATCGAGCCGACGATCTCGGCGATCAGGACCGTGGAGGCCGGGGTGGTGTCCGACGGCTTGAGGACGACCGTGTTGCCGGCCGCGATCGCCGGGGCGAACTTCCACACGGCCATCATCATCGGGTAGTTCCACGGCGCGACCTGCGCGCAGACGCCGACCGGCTCGCGGCGGACGATCGAGGTCATGCCCTCCATGTACTCGCCGGCCGAGCGCCCCTCGAGCATCCGGGCCGCGCCCGCGAAGAAGCGGATCTGGTCGACCATCGGCGGGATCTCCTCGGACCGCGTGAGGCCGATCGGCTTGCCGGTGTTCTCCACCTCGGCGGCGATCAGGTCCTCGGCGCGCTCCTCGAACGCGTCCGCGATCTTCAGCAGGGCCTTCTGGCGCTCGGCGGGGGTGGTGTCGCGCCACGCCGGGAAGGCGGCCGCGGCGGCCTCCATGGCCGCGTCCACGTCCGCCGGGCCGGACAGCGGTGCCGTCGCGTACGCCTCGCCCGTCACGGGGTTGACCACCTCGGTGGTGCGTCCGTCGGCGGCGTCCCGGAACTCACCGGCGATGTAATTCCGTAGGGCGCGCAGCCCCCGCAGCTCCGTGCTCACTGCCGGCCTCCTGTGTCAGGGTCGAACTGTCCAATCACTGAGACACCCACCCTAATCGGCGCACTGACGTTTTCAACACCCCCGATCGCGCCACTACTGCGAAATCCGCAAGTCTCAGTCGCGTAAACAACGAATTTCATCGCCCGCGCCTTGCGCAACTGTCGATACGTCGTGCAGAGTGACCCCGTGGCCAGTCGAAGCGCAGAGCACCGGGACTCCCGCGAGTCCAAGAACGGCACCCCGCACCTGGATGCCGTCAGCCTCGGCATCATCGAGCAGCTCCAGGAGGACGGCCGCCGGCCGTACGCCGCGATCGGCAAGGCCGTCGGCCTGTCGGAGGCGGCCGTGCGCCAGCGCGTCCAGAAGCTGCTCGACCAGGGCGTGATGCAGATCGTCGCCGTCACGGACCCGCTCACCGTGGGATTCCGCAGGCAGGCGATGGTCGGGGTCAACGTCGAGGGCGACCCCGAGGCGATCGCCGACGCGCTGACCGACATGGCGGAGGTCGAGTACGTGGTGATGACCGCGGGCTCGTTCGACGTCCTCGCCGAGATCGTCTGCGAGGACGACGACCACCTGCTCGACGTCATCAACAAACGCATCCGCGCCCTGCCCGGCGTGCGTTCCACCGAGAGCTTCGTCTACCTGAAGCTCAAGAAGCAGACCTACATGTGGGGAACCCGATAACCGTGAGGACCCGATAACCGTGAGCTCCAAGGACCTCAGCCGCACCGCGTACGACCACCTGTGGATGCACTTCACCCGCATGTCCTCGTACGAGAACGCCCCCGTACCGACGATCGTCCGGGGCGAGGGCACCCACATCTACGACGACAAGGGCAAGCGCTACCTCGACGGTCTCGCGGGCCTGTTCGTGGTGCAGGCCGGTCACGGCCGCACGGAACTGGCCGAGACCGCCTTCAAGCAGGCGCAGGAGCTGGCGTTCTTCCCGGTGTGGTCCTACGCCCACCCCAAGGCCGTGGAGCTGGCGGAACGCCTCGCCCACCACGCGCCCGGCGACCTGAACAAGGTCTTCTTCACCACCGGCGGCGGCGAGGCGGTCGAGACCGCCTGGAAGCTCGCCAAGCAGTACTTCAAGCTGACCGGCAAGCCGACCAAGTACAAGGTCATCTCGCGCGCGGTCGCCTACCACGGCACCCCGCAGGGCGCCCTGTCCATCACCGGTCTGCCGGCCCTCAAGGCCCCCTTCGAGCCGCTCGTCCCGGGCGCGCACAAGGTGCCGAACACCAACATCTACCGCGCCCCGATCTTCGGCGACGACCCGGAGGCCTTCGGCCGCTGGGCCGCCGACCAGATCGAGCAGCAGATCCTCTTCGAGGGCCCGGACACCGTCGCCGCGGTCTTCCTGGAACCGGTCCAGAACGCCGGCGGCTGCTTCCCGCCCCCGCCCGGCTACTTCCAGCGGGTCCGCGAGATATGCGACCGGCACGACGTGCTGCTCGTGTCGGACGAGGTCATCTGCGCCTTCGGCCGCCTCGGCACGATGTTCGCCTGCGACAAGTTCGACTACGTGCCGGACATGATCACCTGCGCCAAGGGCATGACCTCGGGCTACTCCCCGATCGGCGCCTGCATCGTCTCCGACCGCCTGGCCGAGCCGTTCTACAAGGGCGACAACACCTTCCTGCACGGCTACACCTTCGGCGGCCACCCGGTCTCCGCGGCCGTGGGCCTCGCCAACCTCGACCTGTTCGAGCGCGAGAACCTCAACCAGCACGTCCTCGACAACGAGGGCGCCTTCCGCGCCACCCTGGAGAAGCTGCACGACCTGCCGATCGTCGGCGACGTCCGCGGCAACGGCTTCTTCTACGGCATCGAACTGGTCAAGGACAAGGCGACGAAGGAGTCCTTCACCGACGAGGAGACCGAGCGCGTCCTGTACGGCTTCCTGTCCAAGGCGCTCTTCGACAACGGCCTGTACTGCCGTGCCGACGACCGCGGCGACCCGGTCGTCCAGCTCGCCCCGCCGCTGATCTCGAACCAGGAGACCTTCGACGAGATCGAGCAGATCCTGCGCGCCACGCTCACGGAGGCGTGGACGAAGCTCTGACCCCCTCGGGGGTCCCTGATCCCCGGCCGAACCGTGGGGATCTTCCTCTCAGGTGATCAACACCGGCCCCGGTGCCGTCCGTCCGAGTGAGAAACGGCGGCCCGGGGCCGTGTGCTGTCCGGATGCCCGACCCGGGCTGCCTAGCGTGCCAGTGACCGATCGGCCCCGCCTTCGTTCCCCCGGACGGGGGAACGGCACGGGAACTACGGATCTGAACGAAGGTGTACGCCCATGGAGGCCCCGCCGGACAACGACGTGCTGTGGGCACACGCCCTGCACTACACGCACCCCGACGGCTCCCTCGCGCTGGGCGGCGTGTCGCTCGGCGTGCGGGAGGGCGAGATCCTCGCCGTCACCGGCCCGCGCGGCAGCGGCAAGACGGCCCTGCTGCACTGCCTGTCCGGGCTGGCCCGGGGTCAGCGCGGCGAGGTGTGGTTCAACAGCGTCCCCGTGCACACCATGGGCCCGACGGCCCGCGAACGGCTCCGCCGCGACCGCTTCGGCTGGATCGACCCGGCGCCGGTGCTCGTCCCGGAGCTGAACGTCTGGGAGAACGCGGCCCTGCCCCTGATGCTGCGCGGCACCGGCCGCCGCCGGGCCAAGGCCGCCGCCCTGGAGTGGCTGGAACGCCTGGACGTCGGCGACAAGGGCCGCCTGCGGCCCCACGAGCTGACCCAGGCGGAACGCCAGCGCGTGTGCATCAGCCGCGCCCTCGCCCCGGCCCCGGCCGTCCTCTTCGCGGACGAACCGACGGCCCCCCTGCACCGGGCGGACCGCGGCCACGTGCTGCGCACGCTGACCACGGCGGCCCGCTCGCACGGCATCACCGTCGTCCTGGCCACTCACGACGCCGAGACCGCCGCCCTCGCCGACCGCACGGTCCCGCTCCTGGACGGACGCCGGGTGCGCACCGTCCACCTGCCGCCGGTCACCGAGTCGGAAGGCCGGGCGACGTGCTCGCTCTCCGCCTGACCCGCAGCGCCCGTCCGGCCGTCCAACTGCGCCGTCTGCTCGTCGCGGCGGCCTCGGCCGGTACCGGCTTCCTCCTGCTGTGCACCCTCGGCCACGCCCTGAGCCACCCGGCGCCCCGGCGGGCGCCGCGCTCCGGCTGGCCTGGTGCGCGGTCCCGCTGGCCGCCACCGTCCACTTCGCCCTCGCGGTCGCCCGCACCGACCCGGGCACCCGGCCCCGCCCCGGCCTGGCGGCGATCGGGCTGGGCCCCGCCCGCCTGATGGCGGTCTCGGCGACCACGACGGCCCTGTCCACCGCGCTCGGCTCGATGCTGGCCCTGCTCCTCTTCCTCCACCTCCGCGGCGACCTCACGGGCATGCCCTTCGACGGAGCGGCGGCATCGTTCCTGGCGGCCGGCATCCCGCTCCCCCTGCCCGCCGCCCTCACCCTCCTGGCCCTGACCCCCGCGGCGGCCTCGCTGACGGTGGCCCTGGCACTCCGTCCCCGGGACGCCCGGCCCGCCGGGACCGCCCGGGGCACGGGCCCGGCCCTGCGCCGCTTCACCCCCGCCGCGGGCGTCCAGGAGACGTTCGGCGCGTACGGCAGGTTCGGCGCGAGGCGGGCCGGCCGGGGCGTGACCGCGCCGGCCCCGGACGGTGACGGCGGCACTCGGCACCCCGGTCGCACCCTGACCACGCCGGCCCCGGACGGCGGCACCCGGCACTCGCGGCACTCCGTGACCACGGCCGCCCCGGACGGGGACGGGGACGGCACGGCCCGGGAAGCCCCGGCCCACGCCCCCGGCAACCCCCGCACGACCCCCGCGCCCCGACCCCACCGGCCTCCCTGGGGCGCGGCCCTCCTCGCCGCCGGCCTCGCCGTCGAGGCGTACGCCGGCCGCAGCCCCGGCCACCAGCTCGCCCTCCCGGCGGCCCCACCGGCCCCGCCGCGGTCCTGCTCGGCTGGACGCTCACCGCGATCGGCCTCGCCGTGGCCGGTCCCAGCCTCACCCATCTCTGCGGCCGCCTCCTGCAGTCGGCCCGTCCCGGCGCCCTCCGCCTCCTCGCCGGCCGCGGCCTGATGGAGGAGGCGTCCCGCATCGGCGCGCCCCTGGGCATCCTGTGCGCGGTCGCCTCCGGCGCGTACACCCTGGCCGTGCTGCACGACGCCGACCCGTCCTTCGGCCCGCTCACCGCCCTCGGCGCGGCCCTGGTCGCCGGCTGCGCCCTCGCCACGCTCCTCACGGCCGCCGTCGAGGCCCGCCAGGCCCGCGCCGGCACGACGGCCGCCCTGCTCCGCCTCGGCGCCCCGTCCACGGTGCTGCGCAGCGCGGCGGCGCTCCGGGCCGGCGCCCTCGCCGCGCTGTTCGTCCCGCTGACGCTGACCGTGGCGGCTCTCGCCGCCCTCCCGCTGACCCCCTGAGCCGCCCTGGGGCGTGCGGATCCGTCCGGTGATCCGCACGAGAAAAACCTCCGGCCACCGATGACTTCCGCGCGGCCCCCGGGTCTGACCCACCGGAAGAACACGCACGACACCGCACGCGAGCGGCACGAGCACCGCAAGCGGCACGAGCGGCACGACCCGATGGGAGACACCCCGATGAGCACCCCCGCCTACCAGCAGATGGTCTTCGTCAACCTGCCCGTGAACGACCTGGACGCCTCCAGGAAGTTCTTCACGGACCTGGGCTACTCGATCAACCCGCAGTTCAGCAACGAGGACGCGGCCTCCGTGGTGATCAGCGACACCATCATCGCGATGCTGCTCACCAAGCCGTTCTACTCGACCTTCACCAAGAAGGAGATCGCGGACGCCACCAGGACCAGCCAGGTCATGATCGCGCTGAGCGCCGAGAGCCGCGAGAAGGTGGACGAACTGGTCGACCGCGCCCTGGCGGTGGGCGGTTCGCCGGCCAACGAGACGCAGGACCTCGGCTTCATGTACGGCCGTTCCTTCGACGACCTCGACGGCCACACCTGGGAGGTCGTCTGGATGGACCCGTCGGCGGTCCAGGGCTGATCCGCCCCGACGGGGCACGCCCGGCACGGGCGGGTGCACACGGCACACGGCACCCGCCCAGCCGTACGACGGCACGACGGCACGACGGCCGACCACCACGGGCCACGGTGCGAGGCGACGCGCCGAAACATCCAGGCGGTTGACGATCGGGCAAAGCCAAGGGTCCGGAACCGTCCACGCATTGACACTTCTTATGGAACGCTTATAGACCTGTGGGACTCCCGGGGAGGCTGTCGCCGCCGCATCGAGGGCGGCATCTCCCCCTCCGCTCCCCGCAGTTGCACATCACGTAAAGGACAAACGTGTCCCCATCCCTCCGTACCGCCGCCCGTTCGGTGCGCATGTCCGCTCTCGTCGCCGCCTCGGCCGCCCTTGTCCTCGGCGCCTCCGGCTCCGCGCTGGCCACCGACCCCGTCAGCATCGATCAGTTCTCCGCGGCGGCCTCCTGCGACGGCTCGAAGGGCGTCATCACCGTTACCGGCACGGAGGTGACGGACACCCCCGCGGTCGTCAGCGTCTTCCTCCAGAACAACAACGCCGACCTGAAGCGGGTCGGCAAGCCCACGCGGGTCAAGGACTCGGCCGAGGGCGCCACCGCCGTCTTCGCCGAGCAGTGGGAGCCGGACGCCGAGTACCGGATCCACATCAAGATCGGCAAGTTCGAAGCCGACATCGATCAGAACCTGACCACCCCGGCCAAGGCCTGCCAGGCGGACGCCACACCCAGCACGCCCGGCACGCCCAGCGCCCCCACCACGCCGTCGACCCCTTCGGCCTCGTCGACGCCCTCCTCCGACACCGCCTCACCCCCGGCGACGTCGGCGACCCCGGCCCGTCGACCCCCTCGGCCCCGTCGGCCTCCGCGAGCGACGGCACCGTGCCCGCCGACACCGCGAGCAACGCCCCGTCGCCCGCCGCCCAGGAGTCCAACCTCGCCGAGACCGGCGCCAGTTCCCGCACCGGCCTGATCGCCGGCGTCGCGGCCGTCCTGGTCCTCGTCGGCGGCGTCGCGGTCTTCCTCGGCATGCGCCGCAAGGGAACCGGCAACCGCTGACCACCCGAGCGTCCCGCTCCGCCCCGCTCCGACGACCGCGGCGGAGCGGGACGCTCGCCGGTTCAGCCGAAGGTCGTCTTCTCCAGCCAGAACTCCAGCAGCCCACGGTCGCCGAGGACCTCCAGCTCCGGTGCGTCCAGGGGCAGTCTGCGGTAGAAGGCGAGCAGGACCGAGGTGAGCGGGCCGCGCAGCGTCACGGACGCCTTCTCACGGCCCCGTCGCCAGACGATCCCGCCTTCGGTCAGCTCCACCCACCACTCGGCGTCCAGCCCCGCAGGCGCGTCGGTGGCGTGCAGACGGATGCTGCGGCCCCGGTGTTCCGCGGCGCGCAGCCCGGCGGACGCCCGGTGCGGCAGGTTCCGCTGCACCCACTCCACGAGGTACAGCCGCTCGTCCAGCGCGTCGGCGGCGACCTCCGGCGCCACCTCGTAGGGCAGCCCGGCGGTGAGCGCGGCGTCGGCGCGGTGCACGGTGATCTCGTGGGTCATCCGGCGGGCCCAGAACCGGGTGTCGCCCTCCCCCGCCCAGCCCCACACCCTGGTGTCGGGCCCGGCCTCCCGCAGCGCGGCGACGACGCCCTCACCGGTCTCCGCGAGCCAGGCGTCCAGCGCGGCCGGGTCGGCCCGGGCCTGCGGACCGCCCTGCGCGGGGACCTGCTCGTCCCGGACGTTCTCCTGCGCCCGGGTCCGCACCAGCAGCTCCACCCAGCGCAGGGCCCCGCCCGTGTGCCGGACGAGCTGCTCCAGGGACCAGTCGGGGCAGGTCGGCACGGTGGCCGACAGATCGGCCCCGGAGGTCACGACGGACCTCAACTGCTTGACCTGGTGGGCGATTTCGTCGCAGTACCGGTCATGTGCGAGAAGACTCATGCCCCACACCGTACGGGCGGGACGATCAGTCGAGCACGACGATTTCGGTCGCGTCGAACTCCACCCCGACCGTGTCCCGGCCTCCGGGGCCAGCCGCAGCGGGCAGGCGGCCTCCAGTCGCGGGGCGTCCCGCGGCTGGAGGTGGACGGCGACGTGGGTGCCCTTGAAGGTGCGGGCGGTGACCGTGCAGGGCAGGCCCTGACCGGGGTCGGCCAGCCGCACCCCGGCCGGCCGCACCAGCAGCGTGCGGGTGCCCTGCGGGGAGCCGGCCGGCACCGGCACCTTGCCCCACGGGGTGTCCGCGGCCTCCCCGGTGACGCTCGCCTCCACCACGTTGTCGAAGCCGAGGAAGCGCGCCACGAACGCGTCCGTCGGCCGCTGCCACACCTGAAGCGGCGTGCCGGACTGGGCGATCCGTCCGTCCCGCATCACCACGACCCGGTCGGCCAGCGCGAACGCCTCGCCCTGGTCGTGGGTGACCGCGAGCACCGTGGTGCCCAACCGGCCGAAGAGTTCGCGCAGTTCGACGACCAGCCGCTCCCGCAGTGACCGGTCGAGCTGTCCGAGGGGTTCGTCCAGCATCAGCAGCCGCGGGCTGGGCGCGAGCGCGCGGGCCAGCGCCACCCGCTGCTGCTCGCCGCCGGAGAGCGCGGCGACGGCCCGCCCGGCCGCGTCCGGCAGCCCGACCAGATCGAGCAGCTCCCCCACCCGTTCGCGCCGCCGTCCCCGGTCGGCGCCGCGCATGCGCAGCCCGAAGGCCACGTTGCCGCCGACGTCCCGCTGCGGGAACAGCTGATGGTCCTGGAACATCAGCCCCAGCCCGCGCCGGTGCGCGGGCACCCCCGCCTGGTCCCGTCCGTCCAGCACCACCCGTCCGGCGTCCAGCGGTTGCAGCCCGGCCACCGCCCGCAGCAGCGTCGACTTGCCGCTGCCGCTGGGCCCGAGCACGCACACCACCTCGTGCTCGACGACGGTGAGATCGACGGCGTCCAGCACCGCCCGGCCCCCGAACTCCACGGTCACGCCTTCGAGCCGCAGCATCAGAACTCCCCGGTACGGTCGACGGGGGTACCCCCGGTCGAGTCTGTTCGAGACTGGGGGAGCAGCCGCTCCAGCACCAGCAGGGCGATCGCGCACACGAGCATCAGGATCGTCGACAGGGCCATGGCCTGGCCGTAGTTCAGCTCCCCGGCCCGCCCCAGCAGCCGTGCCACGGCGACCGGCAGGGTCGGGTTGTCGGGCCGCGCGATGAACACCGTCGCGCCGAACTCCCCCAGCGACACGGCGAAGGCGAACCCGGCCGCGACCAGCAGCGCTCGCCGCACCATCGGCAGGTCCACCTCCCGCCACACCCGCCACGGTGACGCCCCGAGCACGGCCGCGGCCTCCCGCAGCCGCTCGTCCACGGCCCTCAGCACCGGCAGCATGGTCCGCACGACGAAGGGCACACCGACCAGCGCCTGCGCGAGCGGTACCAGGATCCAGGAGGCCCGCAGGTCCAGCGGAGGCTCGTCGAGCGCGATCAGGAAGCCGAAGCCGACGGTCACCGCGGAGACGCCCAGCGGCAGCATCAGCAGCGCGTCGAACCCGCGGACCAGGCGTCCGGCGTCCCGCCGGGTCAGGGCCGCGGCCGCGAGACCGCCGATCGTCACCGCGATCGCGGTGGCGGCGAGGGCGTACTCCAGCGAGTTCCCGACCGCCTCGATCGGCGGCACCAGGAACACGTTGCCGTCGTCGCCGGCCAGCGCGCGGTAGTAGGCGAAGTCGGGGGCGTCGAGGGAGCGCTGCACCAGCACGGCCGGCGGCAGCACGAGCAGCAGCGCGACCGTGCCGAGCACCCCGGCCAGCAGCGCCCACTGCCCCGCCCCGCGCGGTCGCCGCGCCGTCCCCGCCGCGTCCACGAGCCGCAGCGCGCTCTCCCGCCGCCGTACGGTCCAGGCGTGCACGGCGAGGATCGCGCCGACGGCGGCGAACTGGACGATCGTGAGGACGGCGGCCGTCGACAGGTCGAAGATCTCCGAGGTCTGCCGGTAGATCTCGACCTCCAGCGTGGAGAACGTCGGCCCGCCGAGGATCTGGACCACGCCGAAGGAGGTGAAGGTGAAGAGGAACACCATGAGCGCGGCGGCGGCCACGGCCGGTGCGAGGGCCGGCAGGGTGACCTGCCGCCAGGCCCGCAGCGGCGAGGCGCCCAGCACGCGCGCGGCCTCCTCCTGCCGCGGGTCGAGCTGCGCCCACAGCCCGCCGACCGTCCGCACGACCACGGCGTAGTTGAAGAAGACGTGAGCCAGCAGGATCGCCCACACGGTGGTGTCCAGCCGTACGCCCCACAGGTCGTCGAGGAGGCCGCCGCGCCCGACCAGCGCCAGGAACGCCGTGCCGACGACGACGGTCGGCAGGACGAACGGGACGGTCACGACGGCCCGCAGGACCTGCTTGCCGGGGAAGGAGAACCGGGCGAAGACGTAGGCGGCGGGCAGCGCGATCAGCAGGGTCAGCACGGTGGAGGCGAGCGCCTGCCAGGTGGTGAACCACAGGACGTGCCGGATGTCGGGCTGCCCGAGCACGTCGAGCAGGCGTCCGAAGTGCCAGCCGTCGCCGGAGTGCAGTCCCCGTGCGGTGATCGCGGCGACCGGGTAGGCGAAGAACAGCCCGAAGAACGCGACGGGCAGGGCCATCAGCCCGAGCCGCGCCGCGCCCCCGGTGCGCCGGCGGCGGCCGGCCGCCCGCCGGTCTACTTCAGTACGAGCGAGGTCCACGACTTGACCCACTGGTCGCGGTCCGCGGCGATCTTCGCCGGGTCCATCGTCTCGGGAGCCGCGGCGGCGGGACCGTACGCGGTGAACTCGGCGGGCACGGCGGCGCCCTTCACCACCGGGTAGACGAACATGTTGAGCGGCATGTCCTCCTGGAACTCCTTCGAGATCAGGAAGTCGATCAGCGCCTTGCCGCCCTCGCTGTTCTTCGCGTTGTCCAGCAGTCCGGCGAACTCGACCTGCCGGAAGCAGGTGCCGGTCGCGACGCCGGTCGGCGCGGTCGCCGGCTTCGGGTCGCCGTAGATCACCTCGGCGGGCGGCGAGGAGGCGTAGGAGACGACGAGGGGCCGGTCCGCGCCGGCCTTCCTGCCGCCGGCCGACCCGGAGAACTCCTCGTTGTAGGCCTGCTCCCAGCCGTCGACCACCTTCACGCCGTTGGCCTTGAGCTTCTTCCAGTAGCCTTGCCAGCCCTCGTCGCCGTACTTCGCCGCGGTGCCCAGCAGGAATCCGAGGCCGGGCGAGGAGGTGGAGGCGTTCTCGGTGACGAGGAGGTTCTTGTACGCCGGCTTCGCCAGGTCGTCGAAGGTGACGGGCGGCGCCAGCTTGTGGTCGGCGAAGTACTTCTTGTCGTAGTTGACGCAGACGTCGCCGTGGTCGACGGGCGTGACCCGGTGCTTGCCCGCGTCCAGCCGGTACCGGCCGTCGACCTGGTCGAGCCCCTGCGCCTCGTACGGCTGGAAGAGGCCGTTGTCGAGCGCGCGGGAGAGCAGGGTGTTGTCGACGCCGAAGAAGACGTCGCCCTGGGGGTTGTCCTTGGTGAGGATCGCCTTGTTGACGGCCTGCCCGGCGTCGCCGTCCTTGAGGACCTTCACCCGGTAGCCGGACCGCTTCTCGAAGTCGGCGAGCACGCTCTTGGAGACGGCCCACGAGTCGTGGCTGACGAGGGTGACGGTCTTGCTCCCGCCCTGCGCGGATCCGCCGTCGTCCGACGATCCGCAGGCGGACAGCGTGACGAGGCCGAGGCCGACGGCCGCGGCCACGAGTGTCCTGGTGTGCGTTGTGTGCACGGGTATTCCTCCTGGAGGTGACCAGGAAGAGACGCGGCCCCGCCCGGGACCCGCGAGGGGATCCCGGACAGGGCGCAACAGCTCGAGTGATGACCGAACTTCCTACCCAGAATGACCTGGGCGAGGTTCAGAGGGTCTGCGGCCCGGTTGCCGCACTCTCAGCGCTGTGGCGCTCCCCTGTCGGAATATGAAGATGTCTGGTTCGTCGCACTGTCCGAAAACATGACGGTGCCGACGTCGGCCAGACTACCGCTCGGTGGCGGCGAGCTGACCACACGCCCCGTCGATCTCCTGACCACGGGTGTCCCGGACGGTGACGGGCACCCCGTGCGCCGCGATGGCCTCGACGAACGCCTTCTCGTCCTCGGGCCGGGAGGCGGTCCACTTGGAGCCCGGCGTCGGGTTCAGCGGGATCAGGTTCACGTGCACGGGCCGGCCCTTGAGCATGCGTCCGAGCCGGTCACCCCGCCAGGCCTGGTCGTTGATGTCGCGGATCAGCGCGTACTCGATGGACAGACGGCGCCCGGACTTCTCCGCGTACTCGAACCCGGCGTCGAGCACCTCGCGCACCTTCCACCGCGTGTTCACGGGGACGAGGGTGTCGCGCAGCTCGTCGTCGGGGGCGTGCAGGGAGATCGCGAGCCGGCACTTGAAGCCCTCGTCGGAGAACCGGTTGATGGCCGGCACCAGCCCGACCGTCGACACGGTGATCCCGCGCTGCGAGAGCCCCAGCCCGTCGGGCGCGGGGTCGGTGAGCGCACGGATCGCGCCGACGACCCGCTTGTAGTTGGCGAGCGGCTCGCCCATGCCCATGAACACGATGTTGGACAGCCGGGCCGGCCCCCGGGGACCTCCCCGTCGCGCAGCGCCCGCATCCCGTCCACGATCTGGTGGACGATCTCGGCGGTGGACAGGTTCCGGTCCAGCCCGGCCTGCCCGGTCGCGCAGAAGGGACAGTTCATCCCGCAGCCGGCCTGCGAACTGATGCACATGGTGACCCGGTCCGGGTACCGCATCAGCACCGACTCCACGAGCGTGCCGTCGAACAGCCGCCAGAGCGTCTTGCGGGTGGTCCCCTGGTCCGTGGACAGGTGCCGGACGACCGTCATCAGCTCGGGCAGCAGCGCCTCACGCAGCTTCTCGCGGGCCCCGGCGGGGATGTCCGTCCACTCGGCCGGGTCGTGCGCGAACCGCGCGAAGTAGTGCTGGGACAGCTGCTTCGCACGAAACGGCTTCTCCCCGATCCCCGCCACCGCCTCCTTCCGCTCGGCGGGCGAGAGGTCGGCAAGATGCCGCGGCGGCTTCTTGGCTCCGCGGGGGGCGACGAAAGTGAGTTCTCCGGGTGCAGGCATAACCCTTCCAGTGTGGCAGATCATCCGCGGGGCCCCGGGCCGGAGCGGGGTGGGGGTGGTCACCCACGGGCGCCGACTGCCAGTACCGGCCGTCCTCGGACGGCCCGGGGACGGCCCGGGGCGCGCACCCCGGGGTGGTGATGATCGCTCCGGAGGGGTGCGAGTGGACATGCTCGAACTGATGGCGGCGTCCATGATTCGCTGCACGAGACGGACGGCTTCCTCACGGCTCATGCGGCTCATGCGGCTCGGCTCCCGGGCCTCTGGCCGTGCTCCAGGTGCACCGGGGCCGCCTCGTCCCGGGCCTCGGCCGCCGCGAGGGTGCGTCGTGCCGGTCGCGGGACGGTGCGCTCGGCGATCTGCTCCGGAGCGGGGAACTCGAAGCTCTCCAGTTCGTCGGCCCGGAGCGCGAGGCCGGCCGACCGCTCTCCGCCGGGACGGCCGCCGTCGAAGAGGTACAGCGCCTCGTCCCCCTCGGCCTCGTTCGGGGCCCGGTCGACCGCGAGGAGACGTCCGACGGGCGGGGTGATCCCCAGCTCCTCGCGGACCTCGCGCACAGCAGCACGAAGAGGCGACTCGCCGGTCTCGACGCGGCCTCCGAGGATGTCCCAGCGGTCCTTGCACGTGGGTACGGACATGACCTTTCCAGGGTCGCAGATCCACGCGGATGCCCCGGTCGGCTCGGAACAGCCCGGTGATCACGGCGGCGCGCCACCCGGCGTACGCCCTGGTGCGGTGCCGTCCGCCGCGGTACGGCTTCGGTCCGCGCCACCCGTTCCGCGTGAGGGCTGCCATGCACCACCGGCACGGCAGGTCAGTGCGGTGGCCGCCGTCCTCCGCGCGTCCCGCCCGCCTCGTGCGGGGAGGCCCGGCGGCCGGCCCACCGGCCGGTCCACCGGCCGGTCCACCGGCCGGTCCACCGGCCGGTCCACCGGCCGGTCCACGCGACGAGCCCCCGTCCTCGCAGGACGGGGGCTCGTCGCGGGCGCGGAGCGGAATGTCGCTCAGCCGGAACCGACGAACAGCACCAGCAGCAGCCACACCACCGGGGCGGTGGGCAGCAGGGAGTCCAGGCGGTCCATGATGCCGCCGTGGCCGGGGAGCAGGGTGCCCATGTCCTTGATGCCGAGGTCCCGCTTGATCATGGACTCACCGAGGTCGCCGAGCGTCGCGCTGGCCGCGACCGCCAGGCCGAGCAGCAGCCCCTGCCACCAGGCGCCGTCCTCGATCAGGAACTGCATGCACAGCGCGCCCGCGACCATGGCGAACGCCACCGCGCCGAGCAGGCCCTCGCGGGTCTTGCCGGGGCTGATGCGCGGAGCGAGCTTGCGCTTGCCGAAGCGCCAGCCGACGGCGTAGGCCCCGGTGTCGCTGACGACGGTCAGGAGCAGGAACGTCAGAACGCGGCGCGCCCCGTCGTCCGCGGTGAGCATCATGGCGACGAACGTGGCCAGGAACGGGACGTAGAAGGCCGCGAAGACACCGGCCGTGACGTCCCTGAGGTAGCCCTCCGGCGGTTCCGTCATCCGCCAGACCAGGACCGCCAGCGCCGTCAGGGCCATGGCGACCCAGGCGCCCTCGGCGCCCCGGACGTACCCGGCGACGACCATGGCGGCGCCGCCGACCGCGAGCGGCACCAGCGGCGCCTTGATGCCCTTGCGCTCCTGGAGCCGGCTGGTCAGTTCCCACAGGCCGACGACCACGGCGACGGCGACCACGCCGACGAACACGGCCTTGACGACGAACAGCGACGCGACGATCACCGCACCGAGCCCGACGCCGACGCCTATGGCCGCAGTCAGGTCCCGGCCCGCGCTCTTCTTCTGCGGGACGGGTGCCGGCTGTGGTGCGTCGGGCATGGGCTCCGGATTCTGCGGCACCACCGCAGGGGGCAGCGCCGACGGGGTCTCGTCACGGAACGTCCCCGGCGGGGGCGTCTCGTCACGGAACGTGCCACCGCGGGGCGTCCCGTCGCGGAACGTCTCGTCTCGGAACAAGGGGCCGCCCAGCCGAGCGGCCCCCCGGTCGTCATCCTGGTTTCCGCCATGAGCGGGTACGTCGGGGACGATGGGCATGGGGCGAGTCTGCTGCGCCTCAGGCGCATCGTACGCGGGACCCGCCGTGGCAGCCCCCTGGACGGGTCCGTGCGGGACGGCCCCGTGATCGTTGGGCCCCCAGTACCCGGCCTGTGAACCGGCACGTGGCGGAGCGCCCCAGGAAGAGTCGTTCATCAGACCTCGAGCAGCTCCGCTTCCTTGTGCTTCAGGAGCTCGTCCACCTGCGCGACGTACTTCGCGGTGGTGTCGTCGAGTTCCTTCTCCGCACGGCGGCCCTCGTCCTCCCCGACCTCGCCGTCCTTGACGAGCTTGTCGATGGCGTCCTTGGCCTTGCGGCGCACGGCGCGGATGGACACCTTGGCGTCCTCGCCCTTGCCCTTGGCGACCTTGATGTAGTCGCGGCGGCGCTCCTCGGTCAGTTCGGGGAACACCACCCGGATGATGTTGCCGTCGTTGCTCGGGTTGACACCGAGGTCCGAGTCGCGGATCGCCTGCTCGATGTTGCGCAGCGCGCTCTTGTCGAACGGGGTCACGACCGCCATGCGCGGCTCCGGCACGGAGAACGAAGCCAGCTGGTTGATCGGCGTCGGCGCGCCGTAGTAGTCGGCCACGATCTTGTTGAACATCGCCGGGTGCGCACGGCCGGTGCGGATCGCGGCGAAGTCCTCCTTGGCGACCACGACGGCCTTCTCCATCTTCTCCTCGGCCTCGAGGAGGGTCTCTTCGATCACCACTTGCTCCTGCGTGTCTTGAGTAGGCCCGGCTGCGGCTCCTCGCGGAGGCGGCGGCCGGCTGCGTCGCGTCTTCTTCCTGCACGGTTCCCGACCGGCAGGACATTGTCCATCCTCCGGCCGGGGTCCGTAGCCCGGTCAGGCTTTGTCGTACGAACCGGGGTTCCTACGGGCCGGACCCGGGAGTTCCCCCGGTCAGGTCCGGCTGCCTTGCTCACTCACCAGCGTGCCGATCTTCTCACCCTTGACGGCCCGCGCGATATTGCCCTCGGCCAGAAGCTCGAAGACGAGGATCGGGAGCTTGTTGTCGCGGCACAGCGTGATGGCGGTGGCGTCGGCGACCTTCAGGTCGCGGGTGATGACCTCGCCGTAGCCGAGGGCGTCGAACTTGACGGCCCCGGGGTTGGTCTTCGGGTCGGAGTCGTAGACGCCGTCCACGCCGTTCTTGCCCATGAGGAGGGCTTCGGCGTCGATCTCAAGGGCGCGCTGGGCGGCGGTGGTGTCGGTGGAGAAGTACGGCATGCCCATACCGGCGCCGAAGATGACCACGCGGCCCTTCTCCAGGTGGCGCACGGCGCGCAGCGGGATGTACGGCTCGGCGACCTGGCCCATGGTGATGGCGGTCTGGACGCGGCTGTCGATGCCCTCCTTCTCCAGGAAGTCCTGGAGGGCGAGGCAGTTCATGACCGTGCCGAGCATGCCCATGTAGTCCGAACGGGCCCGGTCCATGCCGCGTACCTGGAGTTCGGCGCCGCGGAAGAAGTTGCCGCCGCCGATGACCACCGCGATCTGCGCCCCGTCACGCACGACGGCCGCGATCTCGCGAGCGATCTTGTGCACCACGTCGGGGTCCACACCCAGGCTGCCGCCACCGGCGAAAGCCTCTCCGGACAGCTTCAGCAGAAACCGTCCGCTCACTTCGCCGTCGTCGCTCTTCTGGGCCTTGGTGGTGGTCATGGGAGATCCCGCCTCTTTCACGTGGTGCACATACGAAGAAGGCCACTGCCGGTGGGGTGTTCACAACCCATGCGCGGCAATGGCCTCCTCGTCAGATCTGCTGTCGTCCGCCACACGCCAGGTGACGGCGTCCACGGACGACTGCTGCCGACCCTACCGGGGCCGGGCGTCCGTCGCGGTACGGACTCAGATGCCGACCTTGATGCGCGCGAAGCGCTTCAGGGTGACACCGGCCTCGTCCAGGACCTTCTGCACGGACTTCTTGTTGTCCAGGGCGTACGGCTGGCCGAGGACCGTGGCGTCCTTGAAGAAGCCGTTGAGGCGACCCTCGACGATCTTGGCGATCGCGGCCTCGGGCTTGCCCTCGGCGCGGGTGGTCTCCTCGGCGATACGACGCTCCGACTCGACGACCTCGGCCGGCACGTCCTCCTTGGAGAGGTACTTCGGCGCGAAGGCGGCGATGTGCTGGGCGATGCCCTTGGCGACCTCGGCGTTGGGCTTGTCCAGCTCGACGAGGACACCGATCTGCGGGGCAGGTCGGGCATCGTGCGGTGCATGTAGACGGAGACGTAGCCGTCCGCGAACTGCGCGAAGCGGTCCAGGACGATCTTCTCGCCCAGGTTGGCGTTGGCCTCGTCCACGAACGCCTGGACGGTCTTGCCGGGCTCGATCTCGGAGGCGAGCAGCGCCTCGATGTCGGCCGGGGAGGTCTTGGCGACGTGCTCGGCGATCGTCTTGGCGACGGCCTGGAACTTCTCGCCCTTGGCGACGAAGTCCGTCTCGCACTTCAGCTCGACCAGGACGCCGGAGGAGTTGTCGTCGGCGACGATGGAGACCACGGCGCCGTTCTCGGCGGAGCGGCCCTCGCGCTTGGCGACGCCCTTCTGGCCCTTGATGCGGAGCGCCTCGACGGCCTTGTCGACGTTGCCCTCGGCCTCGTCCAGGGCCTTCTTGCAGTCCATCATGCCGGCGCCGGTGAGCTCGCGGAGCTTCTTGACGTCGGCGGCGGTGTAGTTCGCCATGAGTCTGTGAGTCTTTCTCGAAGTCTGGAAGATCGGAGATCTACGGGGTCTGTGGCCCACACGTGACCGTGGGGCCGCGACCCACCGCTGGCCTACGGGTGAACGGCGGGAGCGGACTCGATGTCACCGCTCCCGCCGTCGCACGTCCCGACGGGTCAGGCCTGCTCGCCCTCGGCGGCCGGAGCCTCGCCCTCGGCGGCCGGAGCCTCCGCAGCGGGGGCCTCCTCGGCAGCCGGCGCCTCAGCGGCGGCCTCGGCGACGGGCGCCTCGGCAGCGGCCTCGGCCGGCTTCTCGGCGGCGTCGTCCGTGTTCTCGACGGTCTCGGCGTCCGCCTTCTTCTCGCCCTCGAGCAGGTCGCGCTCCCACGCGGCCAGCGGCTCGCCGGCGGCCTTGTCGCCCTTGCCCTCGGTGGCGACACCGGAGCGGGAGATGAGGCCCTCGGCCACGGCGTCGGCGATCACGCGGGTGAGCAGGGTGACGGAGCGGATCGCGTCGTCGTTGCCCGGGATCTTGTAGTCGACCTCGTCGGGGTCGCAGTTGGTGTCGAGGATGGCGACGACCGGGATGTTGAGCTTCCGGGCCTCGCCGACCGCGATGTGCTCCTTCTTGGTGTCCACGATCCAGACGGCGCTGGGAACCTTGGACATCTCGCGGATACCACCGAGGGTCTTCTCGAGCTTGGCCTTCTCACGCGAGAGGACCAGGAGCTCCTTCTTCGTCAGACCCGACGCGGCGACGTCCTCGAAGTCGATCTGCTCGAGCTCCTTGAGGCGCTGCAGACGCTTGTAGACGGTCGAGAAGTTGGTGAGCATGCCGCCCAGCCAGCGCTGGTTGACGTAGGGCATGCCGACGCGGGTGGCCTGCTCGGCGATGGCCTCCTGCGCCTGCTTCTTCGTGCCGACGAACATGACCGTGCCGCCGTGGGCGACGGTCTCCTTGACGAACTCGTAGGCGCGGTCGATGTACGACAGCGACTGGAGCAGGTCGATGATGTAGATGCCGTTGCGCTCGGTGAAGATGAAGCGCTTCATCTTCGGGTTCCAGCGACGGGTCTGGTGACCGAAGTGGACGCCGCTCTCCAGCAGCTCCCGCATCGTGACGACGGCCATGGCCGTTCTCCTTGTTTTTCTCGGTTGTGCCGCGGGTACCGGACGGCTCCCGCGCCTGACGCCCGCGATGCGCCGAGCCACGAAGGACCGAGGGGCGCAGATACCGGAATCCGACCACTGCCGGGACCCCGGTACCGGGGCGTGCGAAGTCGACCCGGTGACCCGGATCGCCAGAAGAAGTGTACGGGACCCGCGGGGTACCGGGTGACGCCGCTGTCCACAACCGGGGAGTGATCCACAGGTCCGGCGCCGTCGGCCCGCGGGCGGGGACCGTACTCCCATGCACGTCGAGCGACTCCTGACCGTCATGCACGGCAAGCGATTCCCGCCCCTGCTGCTGGGCCTCCTGCTCACCGCGACGGCCTCGGCGGCCGGCGCCTCACCCGATCCGGTCCGGACTCCGGTTCCGGTCCGGTCATCGGCCCCGCCTCCGGTCCGGTCGTCGGCCCCGGCGCAGGCACCGGCACCGGATCCTGTGCCTGCGCCTGCGCCCGTTCCGGTGATCGCACGGTCCTGGCCGGTGGGCGTCCGCCCCGTGGTGGTGCGCGGTTGGGACCCCCCGGCCACCCCGTACGCCCGCGGCCACCGCGGTGTCGACCTGGCGGCCCCCGTCGGCGCCCCGGTCCGGGCGGTGGCAGCGGGCCGGGTGCTGTTCGCGGGCCAGGTGGCGGGTCGGGGCGTGGTCTCACTGGAACTGACGGGCACGGGCACCCCGCCCCTGCGCACGACCTACACGCCGGTGCGCCCCTCGGTCTCCGAGGGCGACGAGGTCACCCCGTCCCAGCCGGTCGGCACCCTCGCCGCCACGCCCTCCCACTGCGCCGTCCCGTGCCTGCACTGGGGCCTGCGCAGGGACCATGTCTACCTGAACCCGCTGTCGCTGCTCCCGGCACGGCTGAGCGCGAGGACCCCGGCACGGCTGCTGCCCGTCCTGGGCGTGCCGCTGCCGTAGTCCGGTGATCCGCGGCGACCGTGCCGTCCGGAGCGGCTCCCGGCCGCCGAAGGCCGGCACCCGGGCCGGCCGGGCCGCACAGCTCACCCACCACCGACGGCGGACACGGGCGCGGGATCTACCCCCGGACCCCCCGCACCACCATCGCCACCGCCGCCTCCGTCACCACGGAGGCCTCCTCCACGCCCAGCTCGATCCTGCGCACGGCCGCGTCCACGACGCCCTGGACGAGCATGGCCGCCAACCGCGGCTCCGCGTGTCCCGTCTCCGCCACCGCTTCGACGATCATCGCCACGAGGCCTCCGTGCGCGGCCCTGATCTTCTCCCGCGCCCCCGCGTCCAGCTCGCTCGCCGAGATCGCCACGACGGCCCGGTGCCGCCGGTCCCCGACCAGCGCCAGCTGCCGGCGCACGTACGCCTCGACCTTGGCCTCCGGCCCTTCCGCCACGGCCATCGCCGCCTCGACCTCGGCGGCCCAGACGGGGAAGTCCACCTCGCACAGCTCCTCGACCACGGCGGCCCGGGACCGGAAGTACTCGTACACGGAGGAGCGCGCGAGCCCCGTCCGCTCGGCGAGAGCGGGGAAGGTCAGCGCCTCCGTACCGCCCTCGGACAACAGCGAACGGGCCGCGTCCAGCAGGGCGGCTCGCTGCATCGACCGGTGCTCGGCCACGGAGGCCGCTCGAATCCTTGGCACGCCGTCCACTCTACGGACGCCGCCCCCGCATGGGGAGTGGCTCCGGCCGCACGACGCGGCGCGACCCGCACCACAGCCGTGGGCCCACCGCCCGTCGCCGCACCTCCCCGGTCCGGGGCGGCCGGGTCAACGGCCGAAGCCGGCCAGTTTCGCGCGCAGCTGGAGCACGGATTTGGTGTGGATCTGGCTGACCCGGCTCTCGGTGACCCCCAGCACGTTGCCGATCTCGGCGAGGGTCAGCCCTTCGTAGTAGTACAGCGTCACGACCGTCTTCTCCCGCTCGGGCAGGGTGTTGATGGCCCGCGCCAGGAATCGCCGCAGTTCACGGTCCTCGGCCACCTCCACGGGGTTGTCCGCGGCGGTGTCCTCCAGGGTGTCCATGACGCTGAGGCCGTCCCCGCCCTCGCCGCCGACGTGCAGCAGCTCCTCCAGGGCCACGACGTTGGCCAGCGACAACTGGCTGAACACCGAGTGCAGGTCGTCCACCGCGATGCCCAGTTCGGCGGCCACCTCGACCTCCGACGGGGTCCGTTTGAGCCGTGCCTCCAGGGTGGCGTAGGCCCGTTCCACGTTCCGCGCCTTCTGCCGGACCGACCGGGGGATCCAGTCCAGCGCGCGCAGTTCGTCGATCATCGCGCCCCGGATCCGGGTGATCGCATACGTCTCGAACTTGATCTCCCGCTCGATGTCGAACTTCTCGATCGCGTCGATCAGCCCGAACACCCCGAGGACACGAAGTCGGCCTGCTCCACGTTGGGGGCAGGCCCACGCTCACCCGGCCCGCCACGTACTTCACGAGCGGTGAGTAGTGCAGGATCAGCTGCTCCCGCAGCCGCTCGTCCCCCGTCGCCTTGTACGACCGCCACAGCTCGTCGAGTGTCGAGGGAGCGGGCGGGCGCACGCTGCCACCGTCACGGGCGGCTGGGGGATCGCCGCCCGGTCGGACCCGGAGGTGTGCTGGGGCATTCGTCGCCTTGTGTCGTTCTGCCGTGATGCGCGTGCGGGGGTCTGGGGTGAGCCGTCGGTCTGGTGTCGGGGGGTGCTGAGTGGCCGTTCTGTACGGGAATCCTCGTGAGCGTAGCGTGACTGGGGTGTCGCGGTGTGCGAACAGCGTGGCCCGCGCTGTGCGCGGACACGTTCCGTCGGGTGCCCCGGCGGGGCGCGGCGGTCGCCCTGGGTGACCGGCGGACCGCGTCAACTACGGTCAATCTCAAGGGCTCCGGCGTTCCCTCGGACGGCCGAACCCCCTCGGTCAACACGAGCGTCGCCCCGCTCGCGCGGCGACCATCGCCTGGCGTGTCAACTTCCAGTCGTCGCCGTGTCGTTCGACATGGCCGAGTGCCCTGAGTTCGTACAGCCTCGCGATCGCGTCGTCCTTGGTGGTGCCGCCCTCCCGGGCGATCTCGTCGACCGTCGCCGCCCGCCGGCCGGGAAGCGCGGCCAGGATGCGCCGGGCGTCCGGCTCCAGCAGGTCGTGGGGCAGCACCGGACCGCGCCGCTCCGGGGCCAGTTCTCCGATGCCGCCGACCAGTTCGACGATCTCCGCGGCATCGGTGACCAGCACGGCCTCCGCGCGCAGGAGTTCGTGGACCCCCGCCGAGAGTCCGCTGGTGGCGGGGCCGGGGACGCCCATGGTGTGCCGGCCCAGCCGTTGTGCCGCCCGCGCGGTGACGAGGGAGCCGCTGCGGTAGGCCGCCTCGACCACCACCGTGCCGCCGGTGAGCGCGGCGATGACCCGGTTGCGCAGGATGAACCTGCTCTGCGTGGGATGGTCGCCCGGCGGCAGCTCGCCCACGACCAGCCCCTGTTCCGCGATCCTGTTGATCAGCCCCGCGTGTCCGCGCGGGTAGGGCCGGTCCACCCCGCACGCGAGCACGGCGACGGTGGCGCCGCCCGCGGCGAGCGCGCCCCGGTGCGCGGCGCCGTCGACGCCGTAGGCGCCGCCGGAGACCACCACCCAGCCGCGCTCGGCGAGACCGGCGGCGAGGGTGGCCGCCATGTGCGCGCCGTACTCGGTGCAGGCGCGGGCGCCGACGACCGCGACCGACCTGAGCGCCCACATCCGCAGGCTGGGCCGGCCGCGGACCCACAGGCCCAGCGGCCTGGCGTCCCCGAGGTCGTCCAGCGGGCCGGGCCACTCGGTGTCCCCAGGGCACACGAACCGCACCCCGGCCTCCCGGGCGGCGGCCAGGTCCCGTTCCGGCTCGGCCCGGGCGGCCCGCGCCAGGAGCCCGGCCCATCGCTGCCCGGTGACCCCGGGCAAGGCCTCCCGGCCGGCGCGCAGCCGCCGTACCACCTCCCCGGCACCGCGCTCGCGCACCCAGGCGCCGCCGACCTCGTCGCCGGGTTCGAGGACCCTTGTGAGGAAGGCCCGCGCGAGCCGCTCCCCGCCCGGCCCGTCGGTGCCGCTCACGTCAGCGCTCCGAGCGCCATCGGCACGCCGCGCGGGACCCCTGTGCGCAGTTGCAGGGCCAGGGCGACGTCCCCCGCGTCGGGCCGGTCGTGTCCGACCAGGTCGGCGACGGTCCAGGCGACGCGCAGGACGCGGTCCAGCCCGCGGGCGGTGAGCACCCCGCGCTCCAGGCTCCGCTCGGCCTCCTCCATCGCGCCGGTCGCGGGTTGCCACCGGCTGCGCAGCTCCCGTCCGGGCACCTCGCTGTTGGTCCGCCAAGGGGTGCCAGCCAGCCGGGCCCCCGCGCGCTCGCGTGCGGCCCGGACCCGGTCGGCGACGGTCGCCGTGGAGTCGCCGCCGGGCCGCGGTGGGCCAGTTCGGCCCTGCTGACCGGGTCGACCTCCACCCGCAGGTCCACCCGGTCGAGCAGTGGCCCGGAGAGCCGGGCCTGGTAGCGGCGGATCGCCGAGGGCGGGCATTCGCACAGGCTGTCGCGCTGGGAGAACCGGCCGCACGGGCACGGATTCGCGGCCAGCACCATGAGGAACCGCGCGGGAAACCGCACCACGCCGGCGCTGCGCGCGATCACGACGTGACCGGCTTCCAGGGGTTGCCGCAGGGCGTCGAGGGCGTGCGGGCTGAATTCCGGGGTCTCGTCCAGGAAGAGAATGCCGCGGTGCGCCATCGACACGGCTCCGGGCCGGGCGACGTGGGGCCCGCCTCCGACGAGCGCCTGCATGGTGGCCGAGTGGTGCGGGGCGCAGTACGGGGGAACGTCGATCAGCGGTTTGCCCGTCGGCAGCAGGCCGGCGACCGAGTGGACGGCCGTGACCTCGAGGGACTCCTCCCGGTTGAGCCGGGGCAGCACGGCCGGCATGCGCTCCGCGAGCATGGTCTTGCCGGCGCCCGGCGGGCCTTCCAGGAACAGGTGGTGCCCGCCCGCCGCGGACACCTCGACGGCCGTGCGCGCCGAGCGCTGTCCCACGACGTCCGTGAGGTCGTGCCCCGGCTCGTGCGGGGCGGTGCCGAGGCCGTGCGCCCCGGTGCCCGTGCCGGGCATCCGCAGACCGGCCATGAGCGGGTCGGGCCGGCCCGGGTCGTCCGGTTCCTCGTCGGGCACCGGTTCGTCGGCGAGGACGGCGATCAGCTGGCGCAGGCTGCGCACGCCGAGCACGGAGACGCCCGGGACCAGTGAGGCCTCGGCGGCGGCGCACTCGGGGACGACCACCTGTTCGTAGCCGGCGTCCGCCGCCGCCAGTACCGCGGGGAGGATGCCGCGGACCGGGCGGACCCGTCCGTCGAGACCCAGCTCGCCGATCATCACGATGTCGGCGAGCACCCGCGGGTCGATCCGCTCGGCCGCGCCGAGCACGGCACTGGCGATGGCGAGGTCGAAGCCGCTGCCGGCCTTGGGCACGGAGGCGGGGCTGAGGCCGACGGTGAGCTTCTTCTGCGGCCATTCGCCGCCCGAGTTGACCACCGCCGCCCGGACCCGGTCCCGGCTCTCGCTCAGGCTCTTGTCGGGCAGTCCCACCAGGGTGAACGCCGCCACTCCGGGTTCCAGGTCGGCCTGGACCTCGACGACGACGCCTTCGACGCCCACCAGCGCCACCGAGCAGGTGCGCGCGAACCCCATCTCAGGCCACCCCCCGCACGTGCTCGACGCGGGCGGCCCCGCGGCGGGGCAGGAGGACGCCGACCAGGTCGATGCGGGCGCCTCCCGGCGGGGCTCCCCCGTGCGTCTGGATCCACCGCTCGGCGAGGCCGCGCAGCCGCTCCGCCTTCTCGGGCGTCACCCCGGCCATGGGGTGCTGGAAGCCACCGCCGCGGCGGGTCTTGACCTCGCAGACGACCAGCACGTCGCCGTCCCGCGCGACGATGTCGATCTCACCGGTCCTGCCGCAGCGCCAGTTGCGCTCCAGGATCGTCATCCCGGCCTCTGCCAGCCGCCGCGCGGCCAGTTCCTCGCCGTACCTGCCGAGTGCCCCGCGGGCCAGATCCGTCTTCATGTCGGCACCACCTCCGGCGCCCACGTTCACGCATCAGCGGAAGCCGGAAGGATCTTGGTGCACAACTCGGCGGCTGTGGACAACTCCGTCACCCGCGGGAGCGACGGTCACCGCGGGAGCGGCGGTCATCCGCCCGGAAGCTCCAGGTCGCTCTTGTTCAGCTCCTCGATGTTCACGTCCTTGAACGTGAGCACCCGCACCTGCTTCACGAACCGGGCCGGCCGGTACATGTCCCACACCCAGGCGTCCGCCATCGACACCTCGAAGAACACCTCACCCTGGACCGAGTGCACCTGCATCTCGTAATCGTTGGTCAGGTAGAAACGCCGCTCGGTCTCGATCACGTATTTGAACAGACCGACGACGTCGCGGTACTCCCGGTAGAGCTTCAGCTCCATCTCGGTCTCGTACTTCTCGAGGTCCTCGGCGCTCATGGCATGTTCCCCTTCAGCCGTGCGATCCCCCCATTGTGCGCCAGTCCCGAGGGCCGCTAGACGATTTCCGTGTCAAGGGTTACGGGCCGGGCCGGGGGGCCATCGTCGAGCAGCCTGCTCAGCAGCCCTGCGAGTCTGGTCGGATACACCGTCTCATGGGCCCGGGTCAGTTCCCGACACGTCCACCAGCGCGCTCCGGAAACGCTGCGCCGCTCCAGTTCGGTGAGGGCCGTCGCCCGGGGCTCCGTCCCGGACGCATCGGCCGTACGGGCCAGGTAGTACCACTCGTCCTGGTCCCAGCGGCGGCCGGCGAACGGGAAGGAGCACCTGCGCCGCCACAGCACCGGGCCGAGCTCGACGTCGGTGATGCCGGTCTCCTCGGCGAGTTCCCGCAGTGCGGCCTCTTCACGGGTCTCGTCGCCCTCCACGCCGCCGCCGGGCGTGAACCACCAGTCGTCGGCCGGATCGTCCGGCTCGTGGCCGTGCAGCAGCAGGATGCGGTCCTCGGGATCGAGCAGCACCACCCGGGCGACCCTGCGCAGCCCGCCCTCGTGCGCGCCGACGCCCGTGTCCGTCGTCTCAGCGGGCACCGGCGGGCTCCGGACGGGTGCCGGTGCGGCCCCGGGCGGCACGCCTGGCGATCGGTCCGTAGGCGCCGCCGCCGAGGACGAGCACCGCACCGGCCACGATCAGCCAGCCGATCGTGCGCAGCGGCCCCGGCTCGGAGAGCGTGCCCAGCGCCTCGAAGCCGGTGGGGCGCTTGAGCATGCCGTCCATGGGCCATACGACGGCGTCCACGCGGGCCTTGACGGACCCGCGGGCGACCGTGCCGCCGGCGGCGTCGGTGAGGTGGGCGGTGGAGTCCAGGGAACCCTGGCGTTCGTCGCCGAGCAGGAAGAGGCGGCCCTCGGGGACCTTCACGGTCGGGAAGTTCGTGATCTCGGCGAGGCTGCCCTCGGGCAGGTACGGTTCCTCGATCTGCTTGCCGTTGACGGTCAGCTTGCCGTCGGTGCAGCAGGAGACCGTGTCGCCGCCGACCGCGACGACCCGCTTGACGACGGGCGCGTTGCTCACCCACGTCTTGTCGGTGAAGACGACGACGTCCCCGCGGCGCACCTCGTCGCCGTCCACGACCTGGGCGAGGACCCGGTCCCCGGCGGTGATGGTCGGGGACATGGAGCTGGTGGGCACGGTGTACGGCCGGTAGACGAGCGCCGCCCAGCCGAATCCGCCCAGGAACAGCGCGAGGCCCAGCGCGACGGCCACACCGGACAGCACGTGTCCGGTCCGCCCGCCCACCGGGCCACTGCTGGTGCCACCGCCGCCGTGCGGGGCCGTACGCGTCGTGCTCTCGCCACCCATGGATCGGCACCCTACCCGGCGGTACGAGTCCGGGTCAGCCCCTCGCTCCCGGCCGGGGCCGGGGCTTGGGAAAGGGTTTGCCGAGCGGGTCAGCGGGTCTCGGCCGCCCCGGCGCGCCGACGGCGCCAGAGGACGACGGGCACGGCACCGGCCAGCGCGACGCCCTGCGGGGCGGCAGTGAGAGCGGTCGAGGGGGCCGGGCCGGCCTGGAGACCCTGCTGGTCGAAGGTGTCCGGCACCGGCAGCGTGCCCCAGCGGTTGATCGGCCAGGCCTTGACGATGGCACGTCCGACGACCTGGTCGACGGGGACCATGCCGTGGTTCTTGTCGGACTGGTTGTAGCGGGAGTCGCGCGAGTTCTGGCGGTGGTCGCCCATCACCCAGATGAAGCCCTCGGGCACCTTCACCGTGAACTGGCCGCCCTGGTCGTCCATGCTGCAGGGGGTGTTGCCCGGGTACACGTACGGCTCGTTCAGCGCCTTGCCGTTGACCCTCAGCGGGCCGGTCTTGTTGCAGGAGACGGTGTCACCGCCGACCCCGATCACCCGCTTGATCAGGTCCTTCTCCTCCACCGACGGCATCAGGCCAATCCAGCTGAGGAAGGTCTGGATCGCGTTCGGCTCGGCGGTGGGCTCGTCCGCGAGCCAGGCGTCCGGGTCGTGGAAGACGACGACCTCGCCGCGCTCGGGCTCGGAGCCGAACCACGGGGTGAGCTTGTCGACCAGGACGCGGTCGCCCTCCTGCAGGGTGTTCTGCATCGAGTCGGAGGGGATCGAGAACGCCTGCACCAGGAACGTCTTGATCAGCAGCGCGAGGACGAGCGCGATGCCGATCAGGATCGGCAGTTCCTTCCAGAACGAGCGCGGCTTCTTCGCCCTGGGGGCGCCGTCGCCGGAGCCCTGTCCCGTCCCGGGGGCTGCCCGTCGCCGGGCCCGTCGTCCCCGGCCGCCGGGGAGTCACTCCCGGGGGTCACAGCGCCGTCCGCGGCCGGGCCGGCCTCGTCCACGGGGTGTCCGCGGTGCTCCTCGCCGTCGTGCCCGGACCGTGCGCCAACCGCCACATCCCCCACGCCAACTCCTCACTCTGTGCCGCTGCCTGCCCCACGTGCGGCGCAGGCCCACCACTCCCATAACGAGCGGGAGTTCCGCAGGGCTCGGGAGTCGGATCGTTCCGTTCGGATCCTCGGGGGCAACCCTATGCGACCCGTCGGACCGCGCGGTCGCCCCGGACGCCGAGTCGGTCACGGAGGAAAAGGTTTGCGGTTCCTTGAGGGAGTTCCAGTGGCCCAGCGGCCAGGCGATCACCATGGCGCGCCCCACCACCCCGTCCTCGGACACCGTGCCGCCGTAGTCCGTGTCCTGGTGGAACCGGGAGTCCGCGGAGTTCTCCCGGTGGTCGCCCATCACCCACAGGCGTCCCTCGGGAACGGTGATGTCGAAGGGCGTGAGCGAGGGGGCGTTGGCGGGGTGGAGGTAGTCCGCCTCGTTCAGGGGGACGCCGTTGACGGTGACCCGCCCTTGCGCGTCACAGCACTGGACGTGGTCGCCGCCCACGCCGACGACCCGCTTGATGAGGTCCTTCTCGTCGTCGGACGGCAGCAGACCGATGAAGGTGAGCCCTTCCTTGATCTGCTTGACGACGACGGGGTCGTCCTTCTTCGTGGTGGTCTGCTCGTCCCGCAGCCAGCCGCCGGGGTCCTTGAAGACGACGACGTCCCCGCGCTGCGGCTTGGAGCCGAACCACGGGGTGAACTTGTCGACCAGGACCCGGTCGCCGATCTGGATCGTCTGCTCCATGGAGCCGGACGGGATCACGAAGGCCTGCACCAGGAACGTCTTCAGGACGAGCGCGATCAGGACGGCGACCCCGACGAGCAGGGGGATCTCCCGGACGGCGCTGCGTCTGCGCTTGCGCTTGACCTTGCGCTGGAGCTTGCGCCGCTCCGCGCGCGTGCGGCCGCCGGCCGCGCCGGCGGCGCGCCGGACGCCGGTGGGCAGGAGGTTGTCCGCGGCGCTGTCGGACGCGCCGCGGGGCTTGCCGCGGTTACCCATGCGCGCCCGCCGGGTCCGGCTCGGTGCTCGCCTCCGGCACGCGCGCGTAGCCGCTCGGACGGTGCAGGCGGGTGAGGTGGGCGAAGGGCCAGGCGATCCAGTCGGCACGGCCGATCACGACGTCCACGGGAACCATGCCGCCGCCCGGCGAGCCGAGATGGTCGCGGGAGTCGCGGGAGTCGCTGCGGTGGTCGCCGAGGACGAACAGGGTGCCCTCGGGCACGACCACGTCGAAGGGCACCGTGGACGGGCTGTCACCCGGGTACAGGAACGTCGACTCGTCGACCGGCCGGCCGTTCACCTGGATCCTCCCCTCCTCGTCGCAGCAGACCACGCGGTCTCCCCCCACACCCACAACGCGCTTGATGTAGTCGGCGTGCCCGAAGTACCCGGTGCCGTCGAACACGACGATGTCGCCGCGTCGCGGCTCGGCACCGAAACGGTACGCCAACCTATTTACGAGAACGCGGTCGCCGATCCTCAATCCGTTCTCCATGGATCCGCTGGGAATCTGGAACGGTTTCACCACGAAGAAGTTGAGGAGCAGCAGGAACAGCAGGCAGATCAACAGCGTGAGACTGATCCGGCCGCCCGGCAGCCAGTCCGCCGTCCGCGCCGTGAACGCGAAACGCGACCGGTCCTCCGGTCCCTCCGGGTCCGGGATCGCTCCGGGATCGGAAGGGCGGGAGGAGCGGTCGCGCTCCGTCGGCTGAGCTTCGGTGTCCATCGGAGCCAGATGTTATCCGGCCCCGTCATGAACTCCTGAAGGCGCTCAGTTGTCGCGCTTCTCCTTGATCTTCGCGGCCTTGCCGCGCAGCTCACGGAGGTAGTAGAGCTTGGCGCGACGCACGTCACCGCGGGTGACCAGCTCGATCTTCTCGACGATCGGGGTGTGCACCGGGAAGGTGCGCTCGACGCCGACGGAGAAGGAGACCTTGCGGACCGTGAAGGTCTCGCGGACACCGGCGCCCTGGCGGCGGATGACCACGCCCTTGAACTGCTGCACACGGGAGCGGTTGCCCTCGATGACGCGGACGTGGACGTTGACGGTGTCACCCGGGCGGAAGGCCGGGACGTCGCTGCGCAGCGACGCGGAGTCGACGGTGTCGAGCAGGTGAGACATTTCGTCTGCTTTCCTCGTTGATGCCACAGGTCATCAACGGAAACTAGGAGTTCTGAAGGGGAGTGGCACGCGTCGGGGCGGGCGTCGTGTCCCCCCGTGGCAGGGGCGCACGCCGGACTGCGCACAACAGCGACCTATTGTTCCACGCCGTCGGTCCTGCGCCAAAATCGGCCGTACGGCTCACCCTCGGGGTCGGGTGACCAGCCGAGGATGGAGAGCATCTCGCGGTCCTTCTTGTCGAAGGCCCGGGGATCGCAGCGTGCGATCAGGTCGGGCCGGTTGGCCGTCGTGCGCCGCAGCGCCTCGTCGCGGCGCCAGCGGGCGATCTTTCCGTGGTGGCCGCTGAGCAGCACCTCGGGGATCTCCCGGCCACGCCAGGCGGGCGGCTTGGTGTAGACGGGGCCTTCCAGGAGGGAGGCCATGGCGCCGGGCGCGAAGGAGTCGTCGCGGTGGGACTCGGCGTTGCCCAGCACGCCGGGGAGCAGCCTGGCCACGGCCTCCGTGACGACCAGGACGGCCGCCTCGCCGCCGGCCAGCACGTAGTCGCCGATGGAGACCTCGTAGACGGGGATCCGGGTGGCGTACTCGTCGATGACGCGCCGGTCGATGCCCTCGTAGCGGGCCGGGGTGAAGATCAGCCAGGGCCGCTCGGAGAGTTCGACGGCGAGTTCCTGGGTGAAGGGCCGGCCGCTCGGGGTGGGGACGACGAGCGCGGGGGCGTGCGCGCCCCGCTCGTAGCCGTCGGCGAGGACGGTGTCGAGGGCGTCGCCCCACGGCTCGGTCTTCATGACCATGCCGGGGCCGCCGCCGTAGGGAGTGTCGTCGACGGTGTTGTGGCGGTCGTACGTCCACTGCCGCAGGTCGTGCACCTGGACGTTCAGCTGTCCACGCGCGCGGGCCTTGCCGACCAGGGAGACGTTCAGCGGGTCGAGGTACTCGGGGAAGATCGTGACGACGTCGAGGCGCATCAGGAGCCGTCCCCGGCCCCGTCGGCGTTCCCCGGCGCCTTCCCGTCCGTGTCCGCCTTCTCGTCCGTGTCCGCCTTCTCGTCCGCGTCCGTGTTCCCGTCCGCGTCCTCGTCCCGTGCGGAGGCGATCTCGGCGCGGTCGTCGATCAGGCCGGGCGGCGGGTCGATGACCGCCCGCTGCTCCTCCAGGTCGATCTCGACGACGATCGCCTCGACGAAGGGGATCATCACCTCGCTCCCGTCGGCCCGCTCGACGATGAAGAGGTCCTGGGAGGGCAGGTGCGAGATCTCCGTGATGCGGCCGACCTCGACGCCGTCCTTCGTCACCACGTCCAGGTCCATGAGCTGGTGGTCGTAGTACTCGTCCTCCTCCTCGGGGAGCTCGCCGGGGTCCACCTCGGCGATCAGGAGGACGTTGCGCAGGGCCTCGGCCGCCGTGCGGTCGGCGACCCCCGCGAAGCGCAGGAGGAGACGGCCGCTGTGCACCCGGCCGGTCTCGATCGTGAGCGGACCCTTGGCGGCGGGGTCCGTCGCCAGTACGGCGCCGGGGCGAGCCGCAGTTCCGGCTCGTCGGTGCGGACCTCCACGGTGACCTCGCCCTTGATGCCGTGGGCGCGGCCGATCCGTGCGACTACGAGCTGCACTGTCGAAGATCTCCTGTCGTACCTGTCATGCCTGTCGTACCTGTCATGCCCGGCGTTCGTGTGCGCCCGCCGTAACGACTGCGGGCCGGGGACGGCCCAGTGGCCCTCCCCGGCCCGAGCCGGTGCTGCTGATGCGTCAGCGGACGTGGTCGACGTCGACGAGGTCGACGCGGACACCGCGGCCGCCGATGGCGCCCACGACGGTGCGCAGGGCGCGTGCGGTGCGGCCGTTGCGGCCGATCACCTTGCCGAGGTCGTCCGGGTGGACCCGGACCTCGAGCACCCGCCCGCGGCGCAGGTCGCGGGAGGCGACCTGCACGTCGTCAGGGTTGTCGACGATGCCCTTCACGAGGTGCTCAAGCGCCTCTTCGAGCATGCTGCTCAGGCCTCGGTCGACTCGGACTCAGCCGCGGCCTCGTCCTTCTTCTCAGCCTTCTTCTTCTGGGTGATGGCCTCACCCTTGCCCGTGTCGTCGCCACCGAGGGACTCGAACGACGGACGCTCCTTCTTCGGCTCGGCGACGAGCAGCGGAGCCGGGGCGGGCTCGCCCTTGAACTTCTGCCAGTCGCCGGTCTTCTTCAGGATGGCGAGGACGGGCTCGGTCGGCTGCGCGCCGACACCCAGCCAGTAGGCCACGCGGTCGGCGTCGACCTCGATGACCGACGGGTGGTACGTCGGGTGGTACTTGCCGATCTCCTCGATCGCACGACCGTCACGACGGGTACGGGAGTCGGCGACGACGATGCGGTAGTGAGGCGCACGGATCTTGCCCAGACGCTTCAGCTTGATCTTGACTGCCACGGGAGTGAGTTCTCCTGGATTGACGTGGTTGGGCACGGCGAGATTGCCGCGTGGGGTTGCGGTACCCGAGTGCCCGATGGACGCGTCAGCCGGAGGAGAGAGGGGTCCTGTTCGGCTGTCGAGTACAGCTGACCATTCTGCCACACCTCGCGGGCCCTCCTGAGCCGCGGGTGCGCCGGGGCATGCCGCAGGAGCACCCGGCGCGGCGCCTCGGCTGCCGTACTGCTGCCGTACGGCGGCCCTGCGCCGGGTGTGCGTGGGCGTCCGCGGGGGAGCCGTCGGGTGACGGCTCCCCCGTGACGCCCGTCGAACCGGCAGCCACGAGATGCCGGTGCGTCCGCGCCCGCGGTTACGCCGCGCCCATGACCTCCGGGATGCGGAACGGCTTGCCGCAGCCGCCGCACACGATCGGGGCCTGGGCCAGGACCGACGGAACGACCCGGACGTTGCGTCCGCAGTCGCAGACGGCCTTGACGCGGACGCCGCCGCCGGAGGAGCCGTGCCGGGCGGCCGGACCGCGGAAGGCACGGGTCGTCTCGGCGGTGGTGGCGGCCACGTGGGCCTTGAGGGCCCGCTGGAGGCGCTCGATCGTCGGGCGGTAGCGCCGCTTGGCCTCGGGATTGAGGACCACCAGCGAGAAGCCGCTGCTGGGATGCGGTTCCTCGGGGTGGTCCAGGCCCAGCTCCTCGGCGATCGCGAGGAACCGGCGGTTGTGGTAGCGGCCGGCGCGGGAGGTGTCGCGGACCCCGCGGGCGGCGGCGATGCCGTGGACTGCCTCATGGAGCAGTCGCTCGAAGGAGAGTTCGTGACCGCAGGCGGACGACGACTCCCCGATCAGTGACTCTGGCGCGGCAAGGTCCGGCAGTTCGGGGTGGTACCGCTGAATGTCGGCCCACGCCTGTGCCAGCTCTGCGGCGAGAACAGGTGGTGTCTGTGTCGTGCTCACGTAATGACAACGAGCGGGGGTGCCGCTGTGTTCCGATTCCGGGGCATCCCAAATAATTTGCACGTACCCGTCAGTTGCCCTTAGTTGCCCCTGATGCGCCCCGACGAGGGCGGGTGCGTCGATCTGCGGAGAAGCCTCACAGCTCCTACCAAGCTGGTGCGTAGCCCCACGTACGCCCCTCATCTCCTGTCATGTCCACGGCCGAGGGAGTGTCCGGCCGGGCGCAAGAGACGTTTCGGTCGCTCCCGGGGCGGAGGGCGCCGGTTCAGCGGGCGCGCGCGACGACGGCGACGTTACCGGGCGCGCCCTCGGTCTCGGGCACCGGCCCGCCCTCCGCGACCGGACGCCGTACGGTCACCGCGGGCTCCTCCGTCTCCCCGCCGTCGCGGGTCGCCACGGCCGGATCATCGTGGTGCCGCGCACCGGTCCCTTGTCGGCCGGTTCCTCCTCGGCGACCGGCCCCTGGTACCGGCGAGGGAGATCGTCCTCCCGCGGAGCGAGGACGGGTGCCTTCGCCATGGCGCGATGGTACGGGTCCACGTTGCCGGGACGTGAAATCTCGCCACACGCGCGGGCGGCGCGCAAGCGGGCCTTCGCGACCTCTGGACGCGGGGGCGAGTCGGGAGTTACCTGGCACACGGGAGGGAGTGCGGGCGCACTGACGGGAACCACTCGAACGAGTACTGCGGCAAACTCTCGGCGGATTGGGGCACTCATCCATGACACCTACGCTCGTGCGGGAGCACCTGCCTCATGCGGGGCCCGCGCTCCGCGTCGACCGCGGTGCACGCGCGCGTGACTGGTCCGAGATCCAGGAGCGGATGCTGGTTCCGCTCTACGAGGCCGTCTACGAGCGACTGGGAGTGGGGTCCGGCACCCGTCTCCTGGGACTCGGCTGCGGTTCCGGGCTGGCCCTGCTGATGGCGGCCTCCAGGGGCGCGGCCCTCACCGGCGTCGAGACCCGGTCCCCGGAGCGGCTGGCCCTCGCCCGGCAGCGGCTGACTCCGGAGGCGGGCGGCACCCGCGCGGGGAACGGCACGCGCGCGGCAGACAGCACACGGCTCGTGGCCGGCCCACCCGGCGACCCGGCCGACGCGCAGCGGCCCCCGTACAACCTGGTGACCGCCTTCGAGCCCATCGGATGCCTCGCGGGCGACGCGGAGGGGCTCGGCGAACTGCTCGCGGCCGCCACGCCGCTGGCCGAGCGCGGAGCGCCCGTGGTGCTGGTGGGCTGGGGTCCGCCGGAGCGCTGCGCGACCTCGTCCGTGCTGCGGGTCGCCACCAGGCTGGCCGATCCGCTGCGGGCGGCGGGCAGCTGGCGCCCGGCGCTGCGCGACGACCTGGAGGAGGTCGCCCAGCGGGCCGGGCTGCGGCCCGACGGCTCCGGCCGGGTGGCCTGCCCGTTCGGGTACGCGGGCGTGGACAGCGCGCTCAAGGGCCTGTTGTCCACGGGACTGTTCGACGCGGCGGTCTCCGCGACGGACCGGGCGCAGGTGGACAAGGAGGTGACCGAGGCGCTCCACCCCTACCGGCGCACGGACGGCACGGTGTGGATGCCGAACGTGTTCCGGTACCTGATCGCCCGGGTCACCTGAGACGCCGCGTCCGAGACCCCGCGCCCGCCGGACGCGCGGGACCCCCGCGAGCGCCGGGCGCCGGGCGCTACGTCTCGGTGTCCTTGGCCGGCCTGGTGATGCCCGCGATGCGGTACGCGTCCGCCTCGTCCAGCGTCTCGTTCTCCAGCAGTGCCCGGGCGAGGGCGTCCAACTGGCCCCGGTGGTCGCGGAGTTTGCGGCAGGCCTCCTCGTAGCACTCGTCGACGACGCGCCGCATCTCGTCGTCGATGGAGTCGAGGGTCTGCGGTGCGGCGGAGAGCCCGTAGGCCTGCTGGGCGTCGCCGGGCAGGGCCGACATGCGGCCGACGCGCTCGCTCATGCCCCAGCGGCCGACCATGCCGCGCACGATGTTGGTGACCTGCTCCAGGTCGTTCTCGGAGCCGGTCGTGATCATGTCGTAGACGACGTGCTCGGCCGCCATGCCGCCGAGCGCGCCGATGACCCGGCCGCGCAGGTACTCCTCCGTGTACGCGTACCGGTCGGCGTCCGGCGTCGACAAGGTCACGCCGAGGGCCCGGCCGCGCGGCACGATGGTGATCTTGCGGACCGGGTCGGCGCCGGGCTGGAGCATCCCCAGCAGGGCGTGCCCGCTCTCGTGGTACGCCGTCCTGCGCCGCTCCTCCTCGGGCATCACCAGGGAGCGTTCCGCGCCGAGCTGCACCTTCTCCAGCGCCTCCGACAGGTCGCTCCGGGTCACCCGGTCCTGTCCCCGCTTGACGGCGAGCAGCGCCGCCTCGTTGGCGAGGTTGGCCAGCTCGGCACCGGTCATGCCCGGGGTCGTACGGGCCACCTGGGCGAGGTCGACGTCCCCGGCGAGCGGGATCTCCCGGGTGTGGATCGCGAGGATCGCCTCACGGCCGCCGCGGTCGGGGGGCGAGACGTTGACGATCCGGTCGAAGCGGCCCGGCCGGGTGAGGGCCGGGTCCAGGATGTCGGCGCGGTTGGTGGCGGCGAGGACGATCACGCCCTCGGAGCCGGAGAAGCCGTCCATCTCGGTCAGGATCTGGTTGAGGGTCTGCTCGCGCTCGTCGTGACCGCCCATGGCCGAGCCACCGCCGCGGGCCCGCCCGATGGTGTCGATCTCGTCGATGAAGATGATCGACGGGGCCACCTTGCGGGCCTCCGCGAACAGCTCCCGCACCCGGGAGGCGCCGACGCCCACGATCATCTCGATGAACTCGGACGCGGACGCGGAGAAGAACGGCACCCCCGCCTCCCCGGCCACCGCTCGCGCGAGCAGCGTCTTGCCGGTGCCGGGCGGGCCGGCGAGCAGCACGCCGCGGGGCATCTTGGCGCCCATCCTGCGGTAGGCGTCGGGGTTCTTCAGGAAGTCGACGACATCGCTCAGCTCGCCCGCGACCTCGTCGATGCCGGCCACGTCGTCGAAGGTCGTCCGCTCCTGCCCCGGCTCCAGTTCGACCGGCCGGGGCGGCGCCTTGCGGCCCAGCATGCCGCCCGCCCCGCCGAAGCCCGAGCGCATCCGCCGGGCGATGAACACCCACACGGCGACGAGCAGCACCATCGGGGCGAGCGCGATCAGCAGATTGGCCAGAAGACTGCGCTGGCGGACGACCGGTTCGGCGGTGACGGTGACGTCGTTCTCGGTCAGGTGTTCCCAGAGTCGGTCGTCCGCGAAGGTCGGCCGCTCGGTGCGGAACTTGGTGTACGTGCCGTCGCCCTGCGGTTTGTCCCGCCCCTTCCTGAGCTGTCCCTGGATCGCGTCACCCTTGGCGTAGATCTTGCTGACGTTGCCGGCGTCGACCTGCTTGCTGAACTCGGTGTAGGAGATCGTCGGCTCGTCGCCCTTGTTGTAGAGGGAGAGCACGAGCAGCGCGATCAGGAAGACGACCAGCGCGGCGAGGATCAGGCTCCACCAGCCGCCGCGCACCCGTCGTCCGCCCGGCGGCGGCTTCGGCTGCTCCTCCGGGGCGCCCTCGGTGCGCCAGGGCTTGTCGGACGACTTCCGTGGCGGGGCGGAGTTGGTCATATCGGGACGTTACGACACGCCGCACCCGTCAGCACCCGCGGAGGACGCGAACCTGCGGAGAACACGGAGGAGAACGCGAAGGGGCGCCCGCCCCGGCACGAGGGGCACGCGAAGGGGGGGCACCCCCCAGGAGGGGTGCCCCCGATGTCGTACGGCCGTGATCAGCCCATGAACTTCTTGAACTCGTCGGGGAGCTCGAAGTCCTGGCCGGCCTGCTGGCCCGGCAGGCCGAGGGCGCCGCCCTGGGCCCCGGCGGCCCTGCGGGCGGCCTCCTCCTGCTCCTGCTGCCTGCGCTTCATCGGGTTGCCGGAGCGCTGCTTGCCCTTGGCCTTCTTGGGCTGCTTCCGGGCGCGGCCGGGACCGCCGCCCATGCCCGGCATCCCCGGCATGCCCGGCATCCCGCCGCCCTGGGCCATGCGGGACATCATCTTGCGGGCCTCGAAGAACCGCTCGACCAGCCCCTTCACGGCGCTGACCTCGACACCGGAGCCCTTGGCGATACGGGCGCGGCGCGAGCCGTTGATGATCGTCGGGTCCTGGCGCTCGCCCGGGGTCATGGACTTGATGATCGCGGCCGTACGGTCGACGTCACGCTCGTCGATGTTCTGGATCTGGTCCTTGATCTGGCCCATGCCCGGCAGCATGCCGAGCAGCTTGGAGATCGACCCCATCTTCCTGACCTGTTCCATCTGGGACAGGAAGTCGTCCAGGGTGAAGTCCTGGCCCTTCTTGGACGCCAGCTTGGAGGCCATCTTCTCGGCCTCTTCCTGGCTGAACGTCTTCTCCGCCTGCTCGATCAGGGTGAGCAGGTCACCCATGTCGAGGATGCGGGAGGCCATCCGGTCAGGGTGGAACGCGTCGAACTCGTCGAGCTTCTCGCCGTTCGACGCGAACATGATCGGCTTGCCGGTGATCTGCCGGATCGACAGGGCGGCACCACCGCGGGCGTCGCCGTCGAGCTTGGAGAGCACCACGCCGTCGAAGCCGACGCCGTCGCGGAAGGCCTCGGCGGTGTTGACGGCGTCCTGGCCGATCATCGCGTCGACGACGAAGAGGATCTCGTCGGGCGAGACGGCGTCGCGGATGTCCGCCGCCTGCCGCATCAGCTCGGCGTCGATGCCGAGGCGGCCGGCGGTGTCCACGATCACGATGTCGTGGACCTTGGACTTCGCGAAGTCGATGGAGTCCTTGGCGACCTGGACCGGGTCGCCGACGCCGTTGCCCGGCTGCGGCGCGTAGACGGCCACGCCGGCCCGCTCGGCGACGACGCTGAGCTGGTTGACGGCGTTGGGGCGCTGGAGGTCGGCGGCGACGAGCAGCGGCGAGTGCCCCTGTTCCTTCAGCCAGCGGCCGAGCTTGCCCGCGAGGGTCGTCTTGCCCGCGCCCTGGAGACCGGCCAGCATGATCACGGTGGGCGGGTTCTTGGCGAAGCGCAGGCGCCGGGTCTCGCCGCCGAGAATGGTGACGAGCTCGTCGTTGACGATCTTGAGAACCTGCTGGGCGGGATTCAGCGCCTTGGAAACCTCGGCACCGAGGGCCCTTTCCTTGACGTTCTTGATGAACGACCGGACGACCGGCAGGGCCACGTCGGCCTCGAGGAGGGCGATACGGATCTCGCGGGCCGTGGCGTCGATGTCCGCCTCGGACAACCTGCCTTTGCCGCGGAGGTTTTTGAAAGTCGCGCTGAGGCGGTCGGAGAGGGTATCGAACACGGTGGCGTCGGTCCTCGAAGTCGGGGCGGAACTGGGCTGCCCTCCAGAGTATCCGGCCCGGCAGGCAAATCGCCCCCGCCCACCGCAGCGAGCGGACGGGGGCGGATCCCCGCGTCGGCGGGGAGCGACCGGAGACCGTGACAAGTCGGTCGTTCGCGATCGGCCCCTCCCCGGGCCGTCCTCGCGTCGACGGGGAGCACACCCGGTCGACGCACCGAACGGCCACGAGGTCACCCCCGCAGCATCTCCTCCAGCTTCTGGGCCAGGGAGACCGCCTCGTCGCCCGGCAGAGGCACCCCGTGCGCCTGGGTCACGTAAAAGGCGTCCACCGCGTTCGCGCCCAGCGTGCTGACGTGCGCGCTGCGCACCCGCACGCCCGCGTCCTCCAGGGCCCGCCCGATGCGGAACAGCAGGCCCGGCGCGTCCTGCGCGCGCACCTCGATCACGGTGGCCAGCCGGGAGGCCGCCGAGGCGACGGTCACGCGCGGCGGGGGCGCGACCACGCCCCGGCGCCGGGGGTAGGCCGCGTCGCGTTCCGCGAGCCGGCCCGCGATGTCCAGGGAGCCGTTCAGGGCGCGCACCAGGTCGGCGCGGAGCCGGGCGGCCTGGGGCAGCGAGCCGTACTCCGCGGCGACCCGCCAGTTCAGCAGCAGGACGGAGCCCTCGACGCCGGACGGCAGCTCCAGCGCCCGCAGCTCCGCCGTGCGCACGGTCAGCCGGTGCATGGCGAGCACCCCGGCCACCGCGGGCAGCACGCCCGGCTGGTCGGGTACGGCGATGAGCAGTTCCACGCCGAGCGGCTCGGGATCGCCGGCCGGCTGCTCGACGGGGCCGGCCGGGGGTTCGGTCTGGGCGCGCAGCGACAGGGCGGGGCCGCCGGTGGCGACCGCCTCGAGGGCGAGCCGTTCCTGTTCGGCGGTGGCCGCGGCGGCCTCGGGCTCCTCGGGGGCGTCCCCGGCGAGCACCGCCGAGACGCGTCCGACCAGGTCGGTCACGAGCGAGCCGCGCCAGGTGGACCAGGCGGCCGGGCCGGTGGCCAGCGCGTCGGCCTCGGTCAGCGCGTGCAGCAGTTCCAGGGTGCCCTGGGAGCCGACCGCCTCGGCGACCGAGCGGACGGTGGCGGGGTCCTCCAGGTCGCGGCGGGTGGCCGTCTCGACGAGGAGCAGGTGGTGGCGTACGAGGGTGGACAGGACGGCCACGTCGGTGCGGTCGAAGCCGATGCGGGCGGCCACGTCCTTGACGATGATCTCGCCGGCCACGGAGTGGTCGCCGGGCCAGCCCTTGCCGATGTCGTGCAGCAGAGCGGCGACCAGCAGCAGGTCGGGGCGGCTGACGCGGCGGGTGAACTCGGAGGCGCGTACGGCGGTCTCGATGAGGTGCCGGTCGACGGTCCAGATGTGCACGGCGTTGCGCTGGGGGCGGCAGCGCACCCGTTCCCAGTCGGGCAGCAGCCGGGTGACCAGGCCCTCGGCCTCCAGCGCCTCCCAGACCTCGACGGTGGGCTGTCCCGAGCCGAGCAGGGTGACGAGCTGTTCGCGGGCCTCGGCGGGCCAGGGCGTGGGCAGCGGGCGCACGGTCGCGGCGAGGCGCCGCACGGCGTACAGGGAGAGGGGCAGGCCGGCCTGGGCGGCGGCGGCCGCGGCGCGCAGGGGCAGGACGGGGTCGCGTTCGGGGCGCGCGGCGCGGGCGAGCACCACCTCGCCGTCCTGCTCGACGACCCCTTCGGCCAGCGGGGAGCGCTCGGGCGCGGGCTTGCCGCCGCCCAGCATGGCGCGCAGCCGGGGCCGCATCGAGCGCGACCGGAGCACGCGCCCCACCTCGCGCCAGGTGACGTCGCCGGCGTACGAGATGACGCGTGCGGCCTCGTACACCTGGCGCAGCAGGGTGTCGGCGTCGAGGAGGCCGAGTTCGGCGGCGACCTGGTCCTGTTCCTGCAGGGCCAGCCGGTCGGTGGCGCGGCCGGTCGCCAGGTGCAGGGCGTCGCGGACGTCGAGGAGCCGGCGCCGGGCGTCGTCGAGGCCCTCGCGGGGCGCGTCGGCGAGCCAGGAGGCGGCGACGGCGCGCAGGGCGGTGGCGTCGCGCAGGCCGCCGCGGGCCTCCTTGAGGTCGGGTTCCAGCAGGTACTGCAGCTCGCCCTGGCGTTCGGCGCGCTCGGCGCACAGCGCCTGGAGCTCGGGCAGCCGCTTGGGCGCCTGGTTGCGCCAGTCGGCCAGTACGGCCGTCCGCAGTCCCGCCGTCAGTCCCGGATCGCCCGCGAGGTGGCGGGCGTCGAGCAGGCCGAGCTGGACCTTGAGGTCCTCGCCGGCGGTCCTGCGGGCCTCGGCCGGGGTGCGGACGGAGTGGTCGAGGGCGAGGCCGAGGTCCCAGACGGGGTACCAGAGGCGGTCGGCGAGGGCGGCGACCGCCTGCACGTCGGCGCCGTCGTGCAGCAGGAGGAGGTCGAGGTCGCTGCGCGGGGACAGCTCGCCGCGGCCGTAGCCGCCGACTGCGACCAGGGAGACGCCCCGCAGTTCCCCGCTGCCGGCGGTGAACAGGCCGGCCAGCCAGTCGTCGGTCAGTTCGGAGAGGGCGCAGCGGCGCGGCGGCCCGGACCGCGCCCCCTCGGTGAGGAGGCGCAGCCGGGCCGCCGCGTAGCCGCTGGGTCCCGAGTCCTCTGCATCCTTGCGCATGTCCGTACTCGTCACCCAGGGGCTCCTGTTCCGTTGTGCTGTCAGAGCGCGTCCGGGCCGCGCTCGCCGGTGCGGACCCGCACGGCGGTCTCGACCGGGAGGGACCAGACCTTGCCGTCACCGATCTTGCCGGTGCGGGCCGCCTTGACGACGACGTCGATCAGCTGTTCGGCGTCGTCGTCCTCGACCAGCACCTCGATGCGGATCTTGGGGACGAGGTCGACCGTGTACTCGGCACCGCGGTAGACCTCGGTGTGTCCCCGCTGCCGACCGTAGCCGCTGGCCTCGGTGACCGTGAGGCCGTGGACGCCGAAGGCCTGGAGGGCTTCCTTGATCTCGTCGAGCCGGTGCGGCTTCACGACGGCGGTGATGAGCTTCATGCGTCCACCTTCTTGCTGGCAGTGTCGGCCACCGGGCCCGTGACGTTGGTCCGGGCGGCACCGCCGCCCGCACCGCTGAAGTCGTACGCGGTCTCGGCGTGCTCGGCCTGGTCGATGCCCGCCACCTCGTCGTCCTCGGGGACCCGCATGCCGATGGTCCGGTCGAGCAGGAAGGCGAGGACCGCGGAGACCACCAGCGAGTAGCCGAGGACCGCGAAGACACCGGCGCACTGCTTCCAGAACTGGTCGAGACCGCCGCCGTAGAAGAGGCCCTGGACGTCGGACTGGCCCTTGCCGCTGGCGAAGAAGCCGATCAGCAGGGAGCCGACGACTCCGCCGACCAGGTGAACGCCGACCACGTCGAGCGAGTCGTCGTAGCCGAACCTGTACTTCAGGCCGACGGCCATGGCGCACAGGACGCCGGCGACGGCGCCGACGGCGATCGCGCCGAGCGGGGAGACCGCACCGCCGGAGGGCGTGATGGCGACCAGGCCGGCCACGGCACCGGAGGCGGCGCCCAGCGTGGTGAACGCGCCGTGGCGGATCTTCTCGTAGATCAGCCAGGCCAGCATGGCGGCGGCGGTGGCGACCTGCGTGTTGACGAACATCAGCGCGCCGACGCCGTCGTCGTTGCCGAGCCACGAGCCGGCGTTGAAGCCGAACCAGCCGAACCAGAGCAGACCGGCGCCGAGCATGACCAGCGGGAGGCTGTGCGGGCGCATCGGGTCCTTCTTGAAGCCGACGCGCTTGCCGATGACCAGGATCACGCCGAGGGCCGCGGCACCGGCGTTGATGTGCACGGCCGTACCGCCGGCGAAGTCGATCACGCCGAGTTCGAAGGCCCAGCCGCCGGCGCCCCACACCCAGTGGGCGACCGGGAAGTACACGACCGTGGCCCACAGGGTGATGAACAGTGCCCAGGCGGAGAACTTCACGCGGTCCGCGAGCGCTCCGCTTATCAGGGCGGGCGTGATGATGGCGAACATCAGCTGGAAGACCAGGAAGACGAAGACCGGGATGGTGTAGCCGTCCCACAGCTGGGTCAGGCCGATGTCGCTGAGGCCGACCCAGTCGGAGTTCCAGCCGATGACCGAGCCGGAGTCGGTGCCGAAGGCGAGGGAGAAGCCGTAGAGCACCCACAGGATGGTGACGATCCCCAGGCTGATGAAGCTCATCATCAGCATGTTCAGGGTGCTCTTGACGCGGACCATGCCTCCGTAGAAGAAGGCCAGGCCCGGGGTCATGAGCATCACCAGGGCGGAACAGATGAGCATGAAGCCTGTGTTCGCGGACGACAGTGTGGGTGCGTCCGCGGCAAGCGTGATGGCTGGTGCCATCGGCGTCTCCTCGTCGTTGGTACGGCCCCGTGCGGGCGAAGCCAGAGCGGGCTGTGAGGGGTGGGCCGGTTATGCGCCATGAGATTGACGCAGCGCCGTTTCGGTGGACGCCCCTCGTTGTTTCGCCGCCGTGACGAAGGCACCTCGCGCGTTACGCCTCGATGAACTGGCCGATGCTCCACGGGCGGATCGTTGTCGTGGCGCGACCTTCCGCGGGGCGACGCGAACCGGCCGCGGTCGGCCTTCCGATGACCTGGCATGGGGGGAGCCGAGTCGGGCGGTTCGGGAAGGCCGGCCGCGGCCGGGGTCCAGGGGTTTCGCCGGGTCTCAGACCGCTTCCGCGGTCTCCGGGAGTTCCACGGCGAGCCGGTCGGTGAGATCGACGACCTCGCTGAGGTCCCCGAAGTCGCGGACGGCCGTGTCGACGGTTTTTCGGATACGAGTGTTGACCCGCTCGGAGCGCACCTTTTTCGCCGCCCCCATGGCCTGTTCGGCGAGCGCGGCGCTCTGCTCGGGCTCCTGGCGCAGCAGGTGCACGGTGGCCAGGCCGATGAGGTTGAGCGCGTAGGACCGCTGGTGCTCGTCGTCCTTCGCGAAGAGGTCCACGGCCCTCTGCATCAGCGGCTCGGCCAGCGAGGCGTACGCGGGGCTGCGGCCGGCCACGTAGGCCAGGTCGCGGTAGGAGTGGGAGTTCTCGCCGTACAGCTCGGCCTCGGAGAAGAAGCGGATCCAGTCGGGGTCGGGCTCGTCCCAGTCGTCGGCGTCGGCGAAGGTCTCCTCGGCCATCCTGACGGCTCGCTTGCACCGGCCGGGCTGGCCCATGTTGGCGTAGGCGCGGGCCTCCATCGCATACAGCATCGACTGGGTGCGCGGACTCGCGCAGTCCCGGCTGCCGTACTGCGCGAGGTGGATCAGCTCCAGGGCGTCCTCGGGCCGGCCGAGGTGGATCATCTGCCGGCTCATGCTGGACAGGACGTACGAGCCGAGGGGGCGGTCACCGGCCTCCTTGGCGGCGTGCAGCGCGAGGACGAAGTACTTCTGCGCGGTGGGCTGGAGTCCCACGTCGTACGACATCCACCCGGCCAGTTCGGCCAGTTCGGCGGCGACCTTGAAGAGCTTCCTGCTGGTGGCCCCGGGCTGCGGTTCCTGGAGGAGTTCCGTCACCTCGTGGAGCTGGCCGACGACCGCTTTGCGGCGCAGCCCGCCGCCGCACTGGGCGTCCCACTGGCGGAACATGGCGGTGGTGGACTCCAGCAGTTCCAGTTCGGGCCGGGAGAGCCGGCCGCGGGCCCGGCTGGTCGGGAGGGAGCCGGTGTCCTCGTACGCGGCGGGCGGGGAGGGGACGAGCCAGCGCTGCATGGGTTCGATGAGGGTGGGGCCCGCGGACAGGGTCAGCGAGGATCCGAGGAAGCCGCGCCGCGCCAGCATCAGGTCGCTGCGCGAGAACTCGCTGAGCAGGGCCACCGTCTGCGGGCCCGTCCAGGGCAGGTCGACGCCGGTCGCGGAGGGTGCCTGGCGCGCGGTGCGCAGGCCGAGATCCTCGACGGAGACGACGCAGCCGAACCGCTCGGAGAAGAGGTCGGACAGGATGCGGGGGATCGGCTCGCGGGGGTTCTCGCCGTCCAGCCAGCGGCGCACGCGCGATGTGTCGGTGGAGATGTGGTTGGCGCCCAACTGGCGCGCCCTGCGGTTGACTTGGCGAGCGAGCTCGCCCTTCGACCAGCCGCTGCGCACGAACCAGGAAGCGAGCAGGTCGTTCGGGCGCTTGTCCGCGTGCACGGCGCTCCCCGCGCTCGTCCCGCCCTCGCCGTTGCCGCTCACTGGAACGCCCCCATCCCTGAGACCACTTGTCGCTCTGATGCGCCAAGCCTTATCAGAATGCCGGTGAACAGGGCCCGGCGTCCGGCGGTTCTCACCCTTCGAACAGGGGGCCGACTTGCCTCCGGCATACCCGCAAAGGCATGTGCCCCCGGGCCTCGCACACTCAACGTAGCCCTACGATCACGCCTCCAGCCACGGCGATCCCGGAAACGCCACCATTCGCCACCCCTACGAATGAACTCACGGTGGCGCACAGGCGATTCACTTGACAGAGGACGGTCGAGGCGGGTGGAACGGTGCGCTCAGGGGCGCGCGCCATCCGCCGCACCACCCCGGACGCCTCCGGACGCCGCTTGGAACGGATGGCGGAGGGAAGGCGTCAGCACACACAGTCACGCGACGCGTCCGTTACGTAACCATCGGTGCGTCGGACCCGTTGGAGGGGGCATGGGCTTCACGATCGGCGGCATCCGCGAGATCCGCTCCGGCACGCGCAGGCGCGGTCGCTCGTCCGAGTGCACCGCGGTCGCCGAGTTCACCGGACTGTGGGGCTGGGACGTGGTGCCGGGCGCGCGCGCCGCGGCCGGCGCCTGCTCCTGCGGCCGCGGTGACTGCCGTCGGCCCGGCGCGCACCCCCTGGACTTCGCACCCCGGGTGCCGGCCGGCGCCACCCTCGACGACGTGACGAGGACCTGGGCGGACTTCCCCGGCGCCGCCGTGATGCTGCCGGTCGGCCGCGCCTTCGACGTGATCGAGGTGGCCGAGCCGGCCGGGCGCCGCGCACTGGCGCGCCTGGAACGCATGGGTCTCCCGCTCGGACCGGTGACGGCCACCCCCGAGGGCCGCGCCCAGTTCCTGGTCGCCCCCGGCGCCGCCACCGACCTGTCCGGCCTGCTCTACCGCATGGGCTGGGACGACCCGGCCTCCCTCGACCTGCGCGGCCTCGGTCCCGGTACGTACATCACGGCGCCCCCCTCCGACCGCGGCGGCCTCGGCCCGGTGCGCTGGCTGCGCCCGCCGGCGCTGGACGCGGCGACCAGGCCCCCGGCGGCCCGGCTGCTGCTGGGCACGCTGGCGTACGTGGCCCACCGGTCACGCGCGTAGCCCCGGCTCGGCGGCCTGACCGGGGCCCAGGAGCGGGCTCGGGCTCGGGCCGAGGATCCGGCTCACGCTCCGGATCGGGATCGGGCTCACGGCGTACACAGCGAAGCGCCCGTCCCCCGACTGCACCTCGGGGGGCGGGCGCTTCTTCGTCACCGGTTATCGTTTCGGGTCCCCGGTCACCCGCCGACGAGAGCGTCAACGAACGCCTCCGGCTCGAACGGCGCCAGGTCGTCCGCGCCCTCGCCGAGCCCGATGAGCTTGACCGGCACGCCCAGTTCGCGCTGGACGGCGATCACGATGCCGCCCTTGGCCGTGCCGTCGAGCTTGGTCAGCACGATGCCGGTGATGTCGACGACCTCGGCGAACACCCGGGCCTGCACGAGGCCGTTCTGCCCGGTGGTGGCGTCGAGGACGAGGAGCACCTCGTCGAGCGGGGCGTGCTTCTCCACGACCCGCTTGACCTTGCCCAGCTCGTCCATGAGGCCGGTCTTGGTGTGGAGCCGGCCGGCGGTGTCGATGAGGACCACGTCGACCCCCATCTCCTTGCCCTCCTTGACCGCGTCGAAGGCGACGGAGGCGGGGTCACCGGCCTCGGGACCGCGCACGGTGTGGGCACCGACGCGCTCGCCCCAGGTCTGGAGCTGGTCGGCGGCGGCGGCCCGGAAGGTGTCGGCGGCGCCCAGGACGACCGTACGGCCGTCGGCGACGAGCACGCGCGCGAGCTTGCCGGTGGTGGTGGTCTTGCCGGTGCCGTTGACGCCGACGACCATCACGATGCCGGGCTTGCGGCCCTCGGGCTCGGTCCTCACCGTGCGGTCGACCTCGGTGCCGACCAGTTTGAGCAGTTCGTCGCGCAGCAGGCCGCGCAGCTCGTCGGGCGTGCGGGTGCCGAGCACCTTCACGCGCTCACGCAGCCGTTCGACCAGCTCCTGGGTGGGCATGACGCCGACGTCGGCGGTGAGGAGGGTGTCCTCGATCTCCTCCCAGGTGTCCTCGTCGAGGTGCTCGCGCGAGAGCAGCGTGAGCAGGCCCTGGCCTAGGGCGTTCTGGGAGCGGGAGAGGCGGGCGCGGAGGCGGACCAGCCGCCCCGCGGTGGGCTCCGGGATCTCGATCCGGGGAGCCTCGACAACGGGAGGCTCCTCGACGGCGGTGGGTGTGCCGCCGCCGAGGTCCACCTCCTCGATCGTGCGGCGTGGTTCTTCGCGCGGCGTCTCGGCCTCGTCGCCGACGTGCGGCTCGGCCGGAGGCGCCGTGATGTCGGGCGCGGCCGGGGCGGCGGCGGCAGCGGCTTCTTCCGCCGGCTGCCGACGAGGAGCCCGCCGAGCGCCACGAGCACGACCACGGCGATGACTACAGCAAGGATGACGGTTTCCATAACGCGTCCAGTATGGCGTGGCCTCCCACCCGGACGTTCGTTGTCCACGCGGGGCCCCGCCGCCCGACGGGTCGGTCCGGCCCGCCCGTCCGGTGCTCGGTCTGCCGGTAAGCCCCGGGGACGGCGAGCACTTCCCGCACGGCCCCGTCCCTGTGCGTCCTGCTTGCGCGTCCTGTCCGGGCGTCCCGGCGGCGGCTGTTCCACGACAGCGTGCCGCCCCGGCTCATCGTGTGAACCGGGGCGGCACGCCTCACGGGTGTCGAGGAGAAGGGCAGCGGGGACTTGGCCCGTCTCCTCGAGTCCAGGGGCCTCGGTACGAGGCTCAGCCCATCTCCTCCAGTGCCTTGCCCTTCGTCTCCTTGACGTACTTGAGGACGAAGGGGATGGAGAGCGCGGCGAAGACGGTGTAGATCACGTAGGTCGCGGAGAGGTTCCAGTCGGCCAGGGACGGGAAGCTCGCGGTGATGGCCCAGTTGGCGATCCACTGGGCGGCGGCGGCCACGCCCAGGGCGGCGGCGCGGAGCTTGTTGGGGAACATCTCGCCGAGGAAGACCCACACGACCACGCCCCACGACAGGGCGAAGAAGAGGACGAAGACGTGGGCGGCGATCAGGGCGATCCAGCCCTGGGTGGCGGGCAGCTTGCCATCGACCAGGTCGAAGGAGAACGCCCAGGCCTCCAGCGCCAGGCCGATCACCATGCCGACGGAGCCGATGAGGGCGAGCGGCCTGCGGCCGACGCGGTCCACGAAGATCATCGCGATCACGGTGCCGAGGATGTTGATGATCGACGTGGTGAAGGAGTAGAAGAACGAGTCCGTGGGGTCGACGCCGACCGACTGCCACAGCGTCGAGGAGTAGTAGAACGCGACGTTGATGCCGACGAACTGCTGGAAGACCGACAGGCCGATACCGATCCAGATGATCGGCTTGAAGAAGAAGGAGCCGCCGAGCAGGTCCTTGAAGCTGGACTTGTGCTCGCTGTTCATGGCGTGCTCGATCTCGGCGATCCGGGCGTCGAAGTCGACGTCCTTGCCCTCGACCTCCATGAGGATCTCGCGGGCCCGCTCGCGCTTGCCCACGGAGATCAGGAAGCGCGGGGACTCGGGGATGGCGAAGGAGAGCAGGCCGTACAGGACGGCCGGGACCACCATGACGCCGAGCATGACCTGCCAGGCCTCCAGCCCCATGATCTCGCCGCGCTGGTCGCCGCCGGCGGCGTTGAGCAGACCCCAGTTGACCAGCTGCGACACGGCGATGCCGACGACGATGGCGGCCTGCTGGAAGGAGCCGAGGCGGCCGCGGTAGGCGGGCGGGGCGACCTCGGCGATGTAGGCCGGGCCGATGACCGAGGCCATGCCGATGGCGAAGCCGCCGACGACCCGCCAGAAGGCCAGGTCCCACAGCGAGAAGGGCAGCGCCGAGCCGACGGCACTGACCGTGAACAGCGCGGCGGATATCTGCATGCAGCGGATGCGGCCGATGCGGTCCGCCATGCGGCCGGCGGTCGCCGCGCCGACGGCGCAGCCGATCAGGGCGATGGCGATGACCTGGGCCAGGGCCGCGGAACCGACGTCGTAACGGTCCCGGACGGCTTCCACGGCACCGTTGATGACCGAGCTGTCGTAGCCGAAGAGGAAGCCGCCCATCGCGGCCGCCGCGGCGATGAAGATGACGTGCCCGAGATGATCGGGGTGAGCCGTCCTGGTTCCTGGCTGAGGTGCCTGCGCTGTGCTGGTCACGTGTTCTCCTCGGGCCACCCGGCAGCGCTGCCGGGCGTGGGGGCGAGCCGTTTCAGGTGAGGGTTCCCGTGGCATGCGAATCGACACCACTGACACCTGAAGGTAAAAGCAACGCTGCAGAGACTATGTCTTCAAGCTTCGAAGTCAACAGTTCGACAGTCGTGAGCTTTCCCCCATCTGATCCGAGGGTTGTGTTTATTTCTTGAAGACTTGAAAAGATGCTGGTCACACTGGATGTGGACCGCACGGTGATTCAGCGCAGGCGCTGCGAGATGACCTTCGACACACCGTCGCCCTGCATGGACACCCCGTAGAGCACGTCGGCGACCTCCATCGTGCGCTTCTGGTGCGTGATCACGATCAGCTGCGAGGACTCCTGGAGCTCCTGCATGATCCGGATCAGCCGCTGGAGGTTGGTGTCGTCGAGGGCGGCCTCGACCTCGTCCATGACGTAGAAGGGGCTGGGCCGGGCCTTGAAGATCGACACGAGCATCGCGACCGCGGTCAGCGACCGCTCGCCGCCCGAGAGCAGGCTGAGCCGCTTGACCTTCTTGCCGGGCGGCCGGGCCTCGACCTCCACACCCGTGGTGAGCATGTGGTCGGGGTCGGTCAGGATCAGCCGCCCCTCGCCACCGGGGAACAGGCGGCTGAACACGCCCTCGAACTCACGGGCGGTGTCGCGGAACGCCTCGGTGAAGACCTGCTCGACGCGCTCGTCGACCTCCTTCACCACCTGAAGAAGGTCGGCGCGCGTCTTCTTCAGGTCCTCCAGCTGCTCGCTGAGGAACTGGTGGCGCTCCTCCAGTGCGGCGAACTCCTCCAGGGCGAGCGGATTCACCTTGCCGAGCTGCTGGTACGCACGCTCGGCCGCCCTCAGCCGTTTCTCCTGCTCCGCCCGGACGAAGGGCCGGGGCTGGTTGCGCGGATCCTCGGGGTCCTCCGGCAGCGCCTCGCCCTCGGCGGGCGGCGAGGGCGGCACCGGCAGGCGCGGACCGTACTCGGAGACCAGTGCCGCCGGCTCGACGCCCAGCTCCTCGAGCGCCTTCGTCTCCAACTGCTCGATCCGCAGCCGCTTCTCCGCGCCGAGCACCTCTCCCCGGTGGACCGAGTCCGTCAGCTTGTCGAGTTCCGCCTTGAGGTCGCGCCCGGCGGTCCGCGCGGCGGCCAGCTCCTGCTCCCGCCGCGCCTTGGCGGCGTCGGCGGCGGTCCGCTCCCGCTCGGCCCGGCCGAGCGACACCTCGACGTGCGCGAGCAGCTGCCGCGCACCGGCGGCGACGGCCTCCGCGACGGCCGCCTCGTGCCGCAGCCGGGCCCGGCGCTGCTCGGCACGCGCGCGTGCCTCACGCTCCGCCCGCGCGGCCCGGTCCAGCGAGTCCGCCCGCCCGGCGAGCCCCTTGACCCGCTCCTCGTGCGTGCGGACCTGGAGACGCGCCTCCATCTCGGTCTGCCGCGCGTTCGCCCCGTCGGCGGCGAGCCGGTCCCGCACGGAGGTGTCGGGCTCCTCCTCCACCGGCATCTCCTCGGCGACGGCCAGCCGCTCGGCCAGTTCCTCGGCCTCCGCCACGGCCCGGTCGAGCGCGTCCTGCGCACGGGCGGCCGCGGCGGCGGACCTCTCGGCCTCCCCGGCGGCACCGCGGGCCTGTCCGGCGAGCCGCCCGAGCTGCTGGGCGACCGCCGACTTCTCCCGGTCGGCGGCCCGTCGCCGCTCCCCCAGCTCCTCGACCAGGGCGACGCACTCCCGACGCCGCCCATCCGCCGCCCGCTGCGCCCCGGCCAGCTCCTCGCACCGCACCGCCAGCTCCTCCAGCTCGGCCGCGGCCTCGTCGACGGAGGCCTGCACCTCCAGCAGACTGGGCGCCCCGGCGGACCCGCCCTGCGCGAAGTGCGCGCCGAGCAGATCACCCTCGGCGGTGACGGCGGTCAGTTCGGGCCACGCGTGGACCAGCTCCTCGGCGTCCTCCAGCGTCCCGACGACGACCACGCCCCGCAGCAGCCGCCGTACGGCGGGCACCAGCGCGGCGGGGGCACGGACCAGGTCGGCGGCGAAGAGGGGGCCGGTCCCGGCGGGCCCCACGGCCCCGGCGACGGCAGCCGTGGCTCCCGCCGGGACCGGCGTGCCGCCGGCGGGTCCGGCTCCGGGACGTTCCGCCGGGCCGGCGGCCACGGGCCCCGCGGGCGGTTCCTGCGGCGTGCCCGCCAGCAGGAGGGCCGCCCGGCCCGCGTCCTGCTTGCGCAGGAGGCGGATGGCCTCGGCGGCGGCGGACGGGGTGGTGACGGCGAGGGCGTCCGCGGCGGCGCCGAGGGCCGCGGCGAGCGGGACCTCGTGTCCGGGGGCGACGGTGAGGAGTTCCGCGGCGGGGCCGAGCAGGCCGGTGAGCCGGTCCTTCGCGTCGAGGAGCACGCCCGTGCCGTCCTTGCGGCGCAGGCCCATGGCGAGGGCCTCGTGGCGGGCCTGGGTGGCGGCGTGCCGGCGTTCGGCCGCGGTGAGCGCGTCGCGGGCGGCGCTCTGGGCGGCCTCGGCCTCGGCGAGCCGGCGCCTGGCCTCGTCGTGCCGCTCGCCCAGTTCCTGATCGCCCGCGTCCAGCCCGTCGACCTCCGCCTTCAGGGCCTCGTACTCCTCCTGTGCCGTGACCGCCCGTTCCTGCGCCTCGTCGCGGGCAGCGGCCAGGCGGTCGATCTCGGCCTGGGCGGAGGTGGCGCGGGAACGGGCGGCGTTGGCCTGGCCGTGCAGCCGGGCGAGTCCCTCGCGCCGGTCGGCGATCGCGCGGGCGACGTCCTTCAGGCGCCGTTCCTCGGCGGCCAGTTCCCGCTCCAGATCGGCGCGGTGGGAGACGGTGTCGTCGAGGGCGTGCTGGGCCGCTTCGAGGGCGGCCTCCAGTTCCGCCTCCTGCTCGCGGACGCGGGCGGCCTCGCGCTCCAGGTCCTCGGGGTCGCGGCCGCGCCGCTCGTCGACCGGCGCGGAGGTGGCGCTCTTCACGCGGGCATCGGCCAGCGAGACCGTGCCGCGGACGCGTTCGGCGAGCTGGGACAGCTCGTACCAGGTCTGCTGGGCCCGCTGGAGCCGGGGAGCGAGCCGCCGGACCTCGTCCTCCAGCAGGGCCTCGTGCCGGAGGGCCTCGCGCAGTTCCCGCTCGGTGGCGTCCTTGCGTTCCTTGAGGGCGGCCTCGTCGGCGATCTCCGCGGTGAGCGCCTCGCGCAGCCGTACGAGATCGTCGGCGAGGAGGCGCAGGCGGGCGTCGCGCAGGTCGGCCTGGATGACGGCGGCGCGGCGGGCGACGGCGGCCTGCCGGCCCAGCGGCTTGAGCTGTCTGCGCAGTTCGTCCGTCAGGTCCTGCACGCGCGCGAGGTTGGCCCGCATCGCGTCCAGTTTCCGGAGCGCCTTCTCCTTGCGCTTGCGGTGCTTGAGGACGCCGGCGGCCTCCTCGATGAACGCGCGGCGGCCCATCGGGTCGGCGTGCAGCACGGAGTCGAGCTGGCCCTGGCCGACGATGACGTGCATCTCGCGGCCGATCCCGGAGTCGGACAGCAGGTCCTGGATGTCGAGGAGCCGGCAGGTGTCGCCGTTGATCTGGTACTCGCTACCGCCGTTGCGGAACATGATCCGCGTGATGGTGACCTCGGCGTACTCGATGGGCAGGGCCCCGTCGGAGTTGTCGATGGTGAGGGACACCTCTGCGCGGCCCAGCGGGGGGCGGCCGGTGGTGCCGGCGAAGATGACGTCCTCCATCTTGCCGCCGCGCAGCGACTTGGCGCCCTGCTCGCCCATGACCCAGCTGAGCGCGTCCACGACGTTGGACTTGCCCGAGCCGTTGGGCCCGACGACACACGTGATGCCCGGTTCGAACCGGAGTGTGGTCGCGGAGGCGAACGACTTGAACCCTCGGAGGGTCAGGGCCTTGAGGTGCACGCCGCTGGATTTTACCGTCCGGTGATGTCTCACTCCATGAACCCGCGGTTTCACCCAGGAGGGCGCAGGGCAGACCAGACGTGGAGAGCGGTGAAACGACGCCCGGGGGGAAAGAAAGAAGGGACGCCGAAGCGTCCCTTGCAGACTCTGCAGACTTAGCGGTCCGACGCGGTTTCATGAGCCGCCCGACCACTGCGTTTGCTGTTGTGGAGCAGTGCAGCGGTCAGGTGAGTGCAGGCTCCGCCTGGTGTGCGTCGATGCTCTCCATGAACCTGTCGTGAGACGCGGCAGCCGTCAGAGCGTCGTTCTCGGCCTGGATCCGTCCGAGCTCGTTTTCCAGGTCCTGGACGCGCTGCTGGAGCCGTCGCATCTCGGCGAGGAGTCGCGGGTCGGAGCCGCCGACGTAACCGAGAAGCGCCTTTGCCATGATGGATGGTCCTCCACAATGAGTGACCGACCGAAGCGGTGTGGGTCGTGAGGGATTCGCACCCGCGGTGTTGACCGGATCTTGCTGGTGTTGCCGTTCATCCATGCCAAACAGCTAGGTGCGCGGGGTGCTTTCAGCGTCTCACCAAAAAGTTTGACGGTCAACACGATCACGCCCCGTATCGGCGGGCAACCCTGGCGTGCGCGGCACGGAACGGCGGCGCGACGGCTCCTCGGGACCCTCGGGGCGTGGCGATCATCCTTGCGTGCGGAGCCTGCCGACGCAAGCGATTCTCGGCACCACCTGCTCCTTTCTCCCGGGCACGGCTGCCGGTGGCGCCCCTTCCGCTTCCGTGGTGCGGTTTCCGCGCGCGATCGTCAGCGGATCGCGAAGCCGTCGTAACCGCCGCGGGGTGTGTCCCATATCTCTGTGACTCCGTCCACGTGTCCGGGCGTGTCGTCACCCTGGAGCCAGTCGAGCAGCCCTTCGCAGCCCTTCCGGGAGCCCTCGGCGACCACCTGGACCCGTCCGTCGGCCAAATTGAGAGCAAAACCACTCAGGCCGCCGATCTCCAGCGCCTTCGCCCGCGTGAACCAGCGGAAACCCACACCCTGGACGCGTCCGCGCACCCAGGCGACCAGCCGTACATCCTCGCTCATGGAGGCAACCTAACCAGGCGATGCCACTCGGGACACTTCCTCTCCCAGCGGCATGCGGTACCGTCCCGACCCAATGAATCTCACTCGATCGAGTGAGTCAGGTTGACCATGAGGAGTCGTGCGCCCCATCGGCGCCGGTCGACCACGGGAGCCCCGCGGACACCGGCGGACGCCAGGAGACCGGGGACTCCACCCGGACCGGGCACTCCGCCCGGACCAGTTGGACGAGGAAGGCCAGGACATGGGACGCCACCGACGCTCCGCCGCCGGCCGCGCGACGGCGGCCGGCCACACCGACGGCCCGTACCCGGCAGGCCGTTCGCGGCGGGACCTGTACGGCGGCGACCACCCCACCATGGGCATCGCGCCCTACCTGAACCCGGAGGCGTACGCCGAGACGGTCGCCCGGAGCCAGGAGTACCTGTTCGCCCCGGACGACGACCGCGCGGCCGCAGAGGACACCGCGGTCCTTGCTCCTGACGGGTTCACGTCGCACGGCTCCACGTCGGACGGCTTCGCGTCGCACGGCTTCGCGTCGGACGGCTTCGCGTCGGACGGCTTCGCGTCGGACGGCTTCGCGGCCGACGGCTTCACGCCGGGCCGCGGCCCGGCGCGCGGTGCCGGTGGCCCCGGCGGTGCGGGCCGCCGCCGCAGGCGGAAGGCCGTGACGCCGGTCAAGACCGGCCTGCTCGGGATGTCCGCGGCGGTCGCCCTCGGCACGGTCGCGGTGGCCACGGGTGTGGTGCCCGGCCTCGACAGCTACCGACTGGGCGGGGGCGGCGGCGCCGGCGACCGGGTCCAGGCAGCCGACTCGCCCACCAACTCGGCCTCCGAGCAGGGCGGCACCTCCGGCGCCGCGGAGACCGGCCGCGACAGTACGTCGACCAGCCGCGACGCCGGCCGTGCCGCCTCGCCCTCCGCCCCGGCCTCGGCCAAGCCCACTACCGAGCCCTCCCCGTCGGCCTCGACGGCGTCGCCGAGCGCGTCGCCGACCGCCGAGAAGCCGAAGGCCACGCCGACGAAGGAGCCGAAGGCCCCCGCCGAGGCGGCCACGAAGGCCCCGTCGAAGCCGTCCTCGTCACCGGTGACGGTCTCGGCGGAGATCCAGGCCGCGGCCGAGGTGCTGAAGCTCGTCAACGAGGAACGGTCCAAGGCCGGCTGCAGCCCCGTCTCCGCGAACAGTTCGCTGGCCGGCCTCGCCCAGAGGTTCAGCGAGGACATGGCGGCACGCGGCTTCTTCGACCACACCGACCCGGACGGCGCGACCCCGTGGGACCGCGCCGGGAAGGCCGGCATGTCCGACCTCGGCGGCGAGAACATAGCCCGCGGCCAGGCCGACGCGGCGGCGGTGATGGAGGCCTGGATGAACAGCCCCGGTCACCGCGCCAACATCCTCAACTGCGACTTCAAGACCCTGGGCGTCGGCGTCCACCTGGGCTCCGGCGGCCCTTGGTGGACACAGGACTTCGGCTACTAGGACCCACCCGGGCCGCACGCCGACGGCGACCGGCCGACGTCGGTGTCGGCGTCGACCGCGGCTAGGCCGCCGGCGTCGCGCGGCCTGCGGCGAGGGTCTTCGCCGTCCCGGTGACCCGGCGGCCCAGGTGTTCCGCGGTGGCGATGTCCGCCTTGTGCACCGCCTCGGGGCCCTCGTCGACGTTCGTCTGGGCGGCCGCACCGAGGAAGACGCCGAGGCGGTTGAGGTCGTTCTCGGAGGCCGTGCTGCTGTTCCAGCCGGGGAGCAGGCCGAGATTGACCCAGTGCATGCCGAGCTGTGCGGCCAGGATCTGGAAGAACTGCAGGGTGTGCAGTTTGTCGCCGCTCTTGGAACCGGAGTTGGTGAAGCCGGCGGCCACCTTGTCCTTCCAGGCCTGGGTGGCCCAGCGGGCGGAGGTCGCCTCGGCGAAGGCGTGGAAGGCGGCGGACGCGGTGCCCATGTAGGTGGGCGAGCCGAACACGATCGCGTCCGAGCGGTCGAGCACCGCCCACTGGTCCTCGGTGATCGCGTCGACCTCGATCAGGTGCGCCTCGGCACCGGCCTGGACGGCGCCGGAGCGGACGGCCTCCGCGATGACGGCGGTGTGGCCGTAGCCGGAGTGGTAGGCGATGGAGACAACGGGGGTGATCACGTGCGTCCTCCTGAGGGCAGGTAGAGGGAGTCGGCGGAGCGGCGCAGCAGCTCATCACCGATAGCGAAAGGAAAGCACTAACTTCTAGTTAGTGCAACCTGCCGGTTAGCGCTGTGTTCGAGTACGCTTGAGTCATGACCGGCATTCAGGAACGCACCCCGGAGCAGGACCTCCCGTACAACGTGTTCGCCAAGGCCTGCCCCTCGCGCGGCACGCTGGAGCACGTGACGGGCCGCTGGGGCGCTCTCACCCTGGGAGCCCTGCACGAGGGCTCGCTGCGCTTCAACGAACTGCGCCGACGCGTCGACGGCGTCAGCGAGAAGATGCTGTCCCAGACGCTGCACGCACTGGAGCGCGACGGTCTGGTGCACCGCGAGGCCCAGCCGACCAACCCGCCCCGCGTGGACTACGAACTGACCCCTCTGGGCCACGAGGTCGCGGAGCGGCTGCTCGGCCTGATCCACCTGGTGGAGGGGCGGATGGACGAGGTCCTGGCGTCCCGCGGACGCTACGACGAGACGCGCGGCGGCCTCTGACAGCGCGGGCAGAAGTAGCTGGACCTGTTCATCCAGGGGCGCCGGCGCATCGGTGTGCCGCAGCGCCTGCACGGCAGTCCCTCACGCCCGTAGGCGTCCAGTGACCGGTCGAAGTAGCCCGACTCACCGTTGACGTTGACGTACAGGCTGTCGAAGCTGGTGCCGCCGACGGCGAGGGCCGCCGTCATCACGTCCCGGACGTGGCCGAGCAGTTCGAGGGTGCGCGGGCGGGTGAAACCGGCCGTGGGGCGGTCGTAGTGGAGGCGGGAGCGCCACAGCGCCTCGTCGGCGTAGATGTTGCCGACACCGCTGATCAGCGACTGGTCGAGCAGGGCCCGCTTGATGGTGCTGCGCTTGCGCCGCAGGGCCTGGTGGAAGGCCTCGTCGTCGAACAGCGGGTCGAGGGGGTCGCGCGCGATGTGCGCGATGACGTCGGGCAGCCCGTCGGGGGTGGTGTCGTGCAGCGACAGGCCGCCGAAGGTGCGCTGGTCGACGAAGCGCAGCTCGGTGCCCGCCGCGTCGGTGTCCGCCGACGCCGGGGTGTCGGCGAAGCGGACCCGGATGCGCAGGTGCTTCTCGTCGGGAGCCGTGCGGGGCCGGATCAGGAGTTGGCCGCTCATGCCGAGGTGGGCCAGGATCGCCTGCGGCGTGTCCTCCAGGGGCAGCCACAGGTACTTGCCGCGACGGCTGGGGGCGCCGATGCGGTGACCCTCGAGACGGTGCGTGAAGTCGTCGGCGCCGGCCAGGTGACGGCGTACGGCACGCGGGTGCAGCACCTCGGCGCCGGCGACCGTGCGATGGGCGACCCATCGCTCCAGACCGCGCCGGACGACCTCGACCTCGGGCAACTCGGGCATGGGATCCCCCGTACGGAACGCCCGCCTCCGGGTGGGGGCGGGCGCTCGTCTCGTACTGCTGGTTGTGCTGTCGTCGGTGTTCGTCAGGCGGAGGCGGACTCGGGGTCCGGGCTGCTGCCGTCGGTGGCCTCGACGGCCTGGGCCGTCTTCGCCGCCTTGGCACGCTCGTCCGCCGCGGCCCGGATGGACCGCCACGCGGACTCGGCGGCCTGCTGCTCCGCCTCCTTCTTGCTGCGGCCGGTGCCGGTGCCGTACGAGACGCCTCCGACGCGGGCAGCAGCAGTGAAGGTCTTCTCGTGATCGGGGCCGGTCTCCGTCACCAGGTACTCGGGCACGCCGAGCCCTTCGGTCGCGGTGAGCTCCTGGAGACTGGTCTTCCAGTCCAGGCCGGCTCCGAGGTTCGAGGACTTCTCGATCAGCGGGTCGAACAGGCGGTGCACCAGTTCGGAGGCCGCGTCGAGGCCCTGGTCGAGATAGACCGCGCCGATCACCGCTTCGAGGGTGTCGGCGAGGATGGATGCCTTGTCCCGGCCGCCCGTGCCCTCTTCACCCCGGCCGAGCCGGATGAAGGAGCCCAGGTCGAGGCCACGACCGACCTCCGCCAGCGCACGCGAGTTGACCACCGCGGCCCGCAGTTTGGCCAGTTGGCCTTCGGGCAGGTCGGGGTGGGTGCGGTACAGCGTGTCCGTGACGACGAGGCCGAGCACGGAGTCCCCGAGGAACTCCAGCCGCTCGTTCGTCGGCAGACCGCCGTTCTCGTACGCGTAGGAACGGTGGGTCAGCGCACGCACCAGAAGGGCGGACTCGAGCTGATAGCCGAGCCGCCCTTCCAGAAGCGTGTGGGACGAGGCCGTGTTCTCCGCCTTTTTCTTGGCGGTCGTGTCCGCCTTGGCGTCAGACATGAAGCCTCTCACCAGCCGCTCAGACCTCGAGGACCTGGCGCTTGTTGTAGGTGCCGCAAGACGGGCACGCGATGTGCTGCAGCTTGGGCTCGTGGCAGCGCTCGCACGCAACCAGGGTGGGGACCGCAGCCTTCCACTGCGACCGGCGGTGGCGCGTGTTGCTGCGCGACATCTTCCGCTTCGGAACAGCCACGGCTACTTCTCCTGCTTCTCGTTGGCGGGCGCCGATCGAGGCGCTTCGCCACTCATCTCGTCCTTCTCGCCGTCTTCGAGTGAACCGGCGAGTCCCTGCAGTGCCGCCCAACGGATGTCGACGGCGTCATGGTGGTGGTCCGGGTCGTCCGCAAGGCGTGCTCCGCACTGGGCGCACAGACCTGGACAGTCGTCCTGGCACACCGGCTGCATCGGCAGTGCGAGCACCACCGCATCACGCAGCACGGGCTCGAGGTCGAACAGGCCGTCCTCGAGGAAGAGCATGTCCTCGTCTTCCTCGGCGTCGTCGGCCGGTTCCGCCTTCACGCGGCCCCGGTCGTCGGCGTCAGGGTACGAGAACATCTCCTGGAAGTCCGCTTCGAGCTCCAGCCCGACCGGCTCCAGACACCTTACGCACTCCCCCTCGGACCGTGCACGGGCGGTGCCCGTGACGAGCACTCCGTCCATGACCGACTCGAGTCGGAGTTCCAGCTTCACCGGGGCGCCTTCCGGCACTCCGATGACCCCCTGGATCCCGAGGTCCCCGGGGGCTTCGATCTCACGGGACAGGCGCTGGAGCGCGCCAGGACGCCGCCCCAGCTCGTGCGTGTCGAACACGAGAGGGTTGCGGTGGTCGAGGCGGGCGTTCAGAGCCATTCCTGCTTTCGATCTTCCGTGCTGTGGGGGCCGCCGCCCTCAGGTGTTGCGGGCAGCAGCGATCGCGGACGTACACGCGACCGAAGGGCCAGGATACTGGAGCATTCGCTCACAGCCCAATCCGGTGTCCGCGACCCCGCCCCGGCCCCGCTCCTACAAGCCGCGGCCCTGTTCGTAGGCGCGCAGTTGCTCGGCGCTGATCATGCTGGTGTCGAACAGGCTGGCCTCGTCGAGGGCGTAGCCCTGCTGCTCCTGCGGAGGCTGCTGCACGGCCTGCTGCGCGGCCTGCTGCGGGTCGTACGGCGCCTGCCGGGAGTCGTAGCCCTGGACGGGGGCTCCGTCCGCCTGCGCGTAGTCGAACGAGGAGGCGTAGGGGTCGGCCTGCTGGTAGCCGTAGGCGTCCTGCTGCCCGCCGTAGCCCTGCTGCTGGTAGCCGTACGAGTCCGGCTGCTGCTGGTAGGCGTAGGCCTCCTGGGGCTGCTCGTACGACCGCTGCGCGGGCTGCGCGGCCGGGGTCTCCTGCTCGGTGAGGGCGACGAGGTCGGCGAGGTAGTCGGCGTCGGAGGAGTGCTGGAAGGTCGTGTCGTCGTCGGCGAGGGCGCCGAGGTCGTCGCTGGCGATCCGGCCGTGCAGCTTCTGCCGGCCGCGGCCGACGGCCTCCAGGGTCTTGGCGAGGACCGCCTCGAAGGCGCCCAGCTTGACGTCGACGTAGGCGTCGGCGTCGCGGCGCAGGGTCTCCGGGTCGTGGCTGCGCTCGGGGGCGTCCTCGTCCTCGTACCCCTGCTCGTCGACGCCGGGCCCGGTGCCCAGGAGCTTCTCGCGGCCGCGCCCGACGGAGCCGAGGGTCTTGGTGAGGACGACCTCGAAGTTGGCGAGCTTGGAGTCGACGTAGTCGTCGGCCTCCGCGCGGATGTCCTCGGCCTCCTTGCGGGCCTCGGCCAGGATGCGGTCGGCCTCGGCCTGCGAGCGGCGGGCGATCTCGGTGTCGGAGATCAGGGAGCCGCGCTCGGCGTGCGCGGTGGAGATGATCCGGTCGGCCTCCTGGCGGGCCTGCTCGACCATCTGCTCGCGGCCGCCGATCAGTTCCCGCGCCTGGGCGAGGGAGTCGGGCAGGGCGCCGCGCACCTCTTCGAGGAGGGCGAGCAGTTCGGCGCGGTTGACCACGCACGAGGCCGACATCGGCATCGACCGGGCACTGGAGACCGCCGTGACGATCTCGTCGAGCTTCTTCTGCACGTCCACCGGTTGCTCGCCACTCTCTGCTGCTGTGTTGGAGACGGACGGAACGACTGTACGGCCATGCGGTGTCCGGCGGACACCGAGTGACGGGCCGTCAGGTCCTCAGTCCTCGCGGAGGCGTTCGACGAGCGCCTCGAGGACGAGCGGCGGGACCAGGTGAGAGACGTCGCCGCCCCAGGTCGCGACCTCCTTGACCAGGGAGGACGACAGGAAGCTGTAGGTGGGGTTGGTGGGGACGAACAGCGTCTCGACGCCGGAGAGACCGTTGTTCATCTGGGCCATCTGCAGCTCGTAGTCGAAGTCGCTGACGGCGCGCAGGCCCTTGACGATGGCCGGGATCTCGCGCTGCTTGCAGAAGTCGACGAGGAGGCCGTGGAAGGCCTCGACGCGGACGTTGCCGTACTCGGCGGTCACCCGGCGGATCAGGTCGATCCGCTCGTCGATCTCGAACAGGCCCTTCTTGGACTTGTTGATCATCACCGCGACGTAGACCTCGTCGTACAGACGGGATGCGCGGGAAATGATGTCGAGATGTCCGTTGGTGATCGGGTCGAACGACCCGGGACAGACGGCTCGGCGCACTTGAGATCCCTCGCTCTCCGGTCCGGTCATCGTGCGTCTTCGCACGTAGAGGCGGCGCGACCGTACCAAAACGTTCCCTCGCCGTAGCGACGGGACCGGATCGCCTCGAAGCCGTCCGGCCAGTCGAAAACGCCGCCTCTGGTGCTGCGCTCCACGGTGACGAGGGCTTCCGCCGTGAGCCACCCCTCCGAGCGGAGTGTGAGCAGGATCTCCCGAAGATCGTCGTCCGTGACGGCGTACGGGGGTCGAGGAAGACGAGGTCGTACGGCTGCGCAGGCGGCGTCTGGATGATCTGGCGGGCCTTGCCGGCCCGGACCTCTGCGCCCGGCAGGCCGAGGGTCCTCACGTTCTCCCGGATCGTGCGGGCCGCTCGCGCGTCGGCCTCGACGAGCAGGGTGTGGCCGGCCCCGCGGGAGAGGGCCTCCAGTCCCACGGCGCCGGAGCCGGCGTAGAGGTCCAGGACGCGTTCGCCGTCGAGGGGGGCGCCGCCGAGCAGGGACTGCCAGGTGGAGAAGAGGGCCTCGCGCGCGCGGTCGGAGGTGGGGCGGGTGCCGGTCCCTGGCGGGACGGCCAGGCGACGTCCGCCGGCTTTTCCGGCGATCACGCGGGTCATCTCGGGGTCCTTGTTCGGGGGCGTTCGGGGGCTTTACGTGGTCAGTCTGGCAGGCGGAGGTGCGGGGTGCTCGATCACGGTCGGCGGTGCCTGGTGGGGCCTGTGAGGCCTGTGAGGCCCGGGGGCTCCCTGCCCCGTGCCCCACAGGCCACCCGTCCGCCCCGCCACACGCGGACTGCCGTCCATCCGGCCGGGCCCGGTGGGGCCCAGGAAGCCCCCGCCCCCGAGGCACGGGCCACCCGTCCGCCCCCGCCACACGCGGACTGCCGTCCGCCCGGCCAGGTCCGGTAGGGCCAGGAAGCTCCCCGCTCCGTGCCTCACGGGCCACCCGTCCGCCCGCCGCACACGAGCTGCCGTCCATCCGGCCGGGCCTGGCAGGGCCCAGGGAGCTACCCGCCTCCCGCCCCTGCACACGGGGGTCCTCCGCCCGGCCTGGCGCGTGGAGCCGTCCGCTCCACCGCACGCGGGAGCCCTCCGTCCAACCGGGCGCGGGGAACCGCCGGCCGGCCGCGACGCACGCGCCGGGGTCCCCGGGACCCTTGCGCGGCCGCGCGCTCAGCCCTTCTCCAGGTACTGCTCCCGCTCCTCGTCCAAGAGGGCGTCCAGGGCGGTGCGCAGGCCGGGGTGGGCGGCCAGTTCCGGATCGGACGCGACCACCTGGGCCGCCTCCTGCCTCGCCTCGGCGATGACGTCCTCGTCCTCGATGACGGCGAGGACGCGCAGGCTGGAGCGGGCGCCCGACTGGGCCTGGCCCAGGACGTCGCCCTCCCGGCGCTGTTCGAGGTCGATGCGGGACAGCTCGAAGCCGTCGAGGGTGGCGGCGACGGCGCCGAGCCGCTGGCGGGCGGGACTCGCCTCGGGCATCTCGGTGACGAGGAGACAGAGTCCGGGGGCCGAGCCACGGCCGACCCGGCCGCGCAGCTGGTGCAGCTGGGAGACGCCGAAGCGGTCGGCGTCCATGATCACCATCGCGGTGGCGTTCGGTACGTTGACGCCGACCTCGATGACGGTCGTGGCGACCAGGACGTCGGTGTCCCCGGCGGCGAACCGGCGCATGACGGCGTCCTTGTCGTCCGGGGGCATGCGGCCGTGCAGCACCTCGACCTTGAGCCCCTGGAGCGGGCCTTTGGCGAGCTGGTCGGCCACGTCGAGGACGGCGAGCGGCGGGCGCTTCTCGGCCTCGTCCTCCGGGGACTTCTTCTTCGCCTTCCCGGCGCCGTCCTCCTCGTCGCCGATGCGCGGGCAGACCACGTACGCCTGGTGGCCGCCCTCGACCTCCTCGCGGACCCGTTGCCACGCGCGGGCCAGGAAGTGCGGCTTGTCGGCGGCGGGGACGACATGGCTGGCGATGGGCGACCGGCCGGCCGGGAGCTGGTCCAGGACGGAGGTCTCCAGGTCGCCGAAGACGGTCATCGCGACCGTGCGCGGGATGGGTGTGGCGGTCATGACGAGCAGGTGCGGGGGCTGTTTGCCCTTGCCGCGCAGGGCGTCCCGCTGCTCGACGCCGAACCGGTGCTGCTCGTCGACCACGACCAGCCCGAGGTCGTGGAACTGCACCTTGTCCTCGATCAGCGCGTGCGTGCCGATGACGAGGCCGGCCTCGCCGGTGACGAGGTCGAGCAGTGCCTGCCGCCGCCCCGCGGCCCCCATGGACCCGGTGAGCAGCACGACCTTGGTGGCGTGCTCGACGCCGCCCAGCATCCCGCCCTCGGCGAGGTCCCCCATCATCTCGACGACGGAGCGGTGGTGCTGCTGGGCGAGGACCTCGGTGGGCGCGAGCATGGCGGCCTGCCCGCCGGCGTCGACGACGGCGAGCATGGCGCGCAGGGCCACCAGCGTCTTGCCCGACCCGACCTCCCCCTGGAGCAGTCGGTGCATCGGGTGCTCGGTCGCCAGGTCGTCGAAGATCTCCTTCGAGACCTTCTGCTGGCCCTCGGTGAGGGTGAAGGGGAGGCGGTCGTCGAAGGCGGAGAGCAGGCCGTCCGGGGCGGGTCTGCGGGGGACGGCCGGGAGGTGGGCGTCGGCGTGGCGCCGGCGGGCGAGGGCGACCTGGAGGACGAAGGCCTCGTCCCACTTCAGGCGGGCGCGGGCGTCGTCGACGTCGGCCTTGGTGTGCGGACGGTGGATCTTGAGGAGGGCCTCGGGGAGGGCGAGCAGGCCGCGGCCCTCGCGCAGGGAGTCCGGGAGCGGGTCGACGGCCTCCTGGACGCTGGGCAGGACCGTCTGGATCGCCTTGCCGATCTTCCAGGACTCGAGTTTGGCGGTGGCCGGGTAGATCGGGATGAGGGCCCCGGCCCAGGTCTCGACCGTTTCGTCGGTGTCGCCGCGCAGCAGTTCGTAGGCCGGGTGGGCCAGTTGGAGGCGGCGGTTGAAGAGGGAGACCTTGCCGGAGAACATCGCGCGGGTGCCCGGCAGGAGGTCCTTGTGGGGCTTGTGCACGCCGTTGCCGAAGAAGACCAGCTGGAGGCGGCCGCTGCCGTCCGTGATGGTGACCTCCAGGCGCTGGCCCTTGCCGCGGGGGGCCCTGGCCGAGGCGAAGGTGTGCAGGCGGGCGTCGGCGACCTGGGCGACCACGGTGACGTGCTCGTCCATGGGGAGGTCGGCGAGGTGCGTGAGCTGGCCGCGCTCCTCGTATCTGCGCGGGTAGTGGTGCAGGAGGTCGCCGACGGTGTGCAGGCCGAGGTGCTCGGCCATCACCTTCGCGGTCGGTGGGCCGAGCACCTTTTTGAGCGGTTCTTCGAGCGCGGGCACGAGATCCATTGCACACCACCCCACTGACATTGCCGTACAGGTGTCCCGAAACCCCTGGTCAGGCGGCTCGTTCGGGCTCTAGGATGGCGCGCTCCGGCCATCCCCCGCGGTCACCGCCCCACCGGGACCGCCCGACCCCGCGCCGTCGACCGTCCCCAAGCCGCGGCGCAGCAGCGATGGACTCCCAGACCTCACCGTCATCCCAGGCATCCCCGTCCCCCCGTACCTTCCAGGTCGACCTGCGCGGCCTGGTGGACCTGCTGTCCCATCACCTCTACTCCAGTCCCCGGGTCTACCTGCGCGAGCTGCTCCAGAACGCCGTGGACGCCATCACCGCCCGGCGGGCGGAGGAGCCCGGCGCCCCGGCGCGGGTGCGGCTGTCCGCCGCGGGCGGGGAGCTGCGGGTGGAGGACTCCGGTGTCGGGCTCACCGAGTCCGACGTGCACAGCCTGCTGGCCACCATCGGCCGCAGTTCCAAGCGCGCCGACGGCCTGCAGGAGGCCCGCTCGGACTTCCTCGGCCAGTTCGGCATCGGGCTGCTGGCCTGTTTCGTGGTCGCCGAGCGCATCCGGGTGGTCAGCCGCAGTTCCCGTACGCCCGGCGCGCCGCCGGTGGAGTGGACGGCCCGCGACGACGGTTCGTACACGGTGCGGACGCTGCCCCACGAGGAGCGCCCCGAGCCGGGGACGACCGTGCACCTGGTGGCGCGGGCCGGTGCCGGTGAGTGGCTCACCGAGCAGCGGGTCCTCCAGCTGGCGCGCGACTTCGGCTCGCTGCTGCCGTACGACGTCCGGGTCGGCGAGGAGGCGGTCACCGATCTGCCGGCGCCCTGGGACCGGCCGTACGCCTCTCCCGCCAACCGGCGGGTGGCGCTGGCCCGGCACTGTCACGAGCTGTTCGGGTTCACGCCGTTGGACTCGATCGAGCTGAACGTGCCGCTGGCCGGCATCCGCGGGGTGGCGTACGTGCTGCCGGCCGCGGTCAGTCCGGCCCAGCGGGCGGGTCACCGGGTGCACCTCAAGGGCATGCTGCTGACCGACCGGGCCGAACAGCTGCTGCCGGACTGGGCGTTCTTCGTGCGCTGTGTCCTGGACACCGACAGCCTGCGGCCCACGGCCTCGCGCGAGTCGCTGTACGAGGACGAGACGCTGGCGGCCGTGCGGGAGGCGCTGGGCGAGCGGATCCGGGCGTGGCTGACGGGGCTGGCCGCCGGGGATCCGGAGCGGCTGGCGGCGTTCCTCGCCGTGCACCACCTGGGGGTGAAGTCCCTGGCGCGGCACGACACGGAGATGCTGCGGACGATGCTGCCGTGGCTGCCGTTCGAGACGAGCGACGGCCGGCTGTCGCTGGAGGAGTTCGCGCAGCGGCACCCGGTGGTGCACTTCACGCGGACCGTGGAGGAGTACCGGCAGGTCGCGCCGATCGCGTCGGCGCAGGGCGTCGGGGTGGTCAACGGCGGTTACACGTACGACAGCGAGCTGGTCGAGGCACTGCCGTCGGTGCGGCCGGGGACGGTGGTCGCCGAGCTGGACGCGGACACCGTGACCGCGCACCTGGACGCCGTGGACGCGGCGGAGGAGCTGGCGCTGTCGGGTTTCCTGGCGGCCGCGCGGGCGAAGCTCGACCCGCTGGGCTGTGACGTCGTCCTGCGCGCCTTCCACCCGCTGTCGGTGCCCGCGCTGCACCTGGACGACCGGGCGGCCCGGCACGAGCAGGCGCGGGCGGACGCCGAGTCGCGGGCGGACGACCTGTGGGCGGGCATCCTGGGCTCCCTGCGGGGCAGCGCCCCGCGCGCGCGTCTGGTGCTCAACCATCTCAACCCGCTGGTCCGGCGGATCAGTTCCCTGCGGGACGCCGAGCTGATCGGCACCGCCACGGAGTCGCTGTACGGGCAGGCGCTGCTGATGGCGCAGCGGCCCCTGCGGCCGGCGGACTCCGCACTGTTGAACCGGGCGTTCATCGGCCTGCTGGAGTGGGCCACGCACGGGGAAGCCACACCTGAGGAGGACGGGCGGCGATGACCGCGATCACGGACTTCGACTCCCTGCGCCGGGCGATGGCGGAGAACGGCGAGCAGCCGGAGGGCCCGGCCCGCAACGCGCGCGCGGAAGCGCTGCTCGCGGAGGCCGAGAAGCTGAACATCCCGCTCGCCGTGATCGAGGCGCTCGGACACCAGCTGAAGGTCTACAACTACAGCTCCGAGAAGGGCAAGATGTTCGTCCCGTTCGCGCGCCTGCTGCGCATGTGGGACGAACGGCCCGAGGACTTCGACGCGCACGAGACGCACTCGCTGCACTGGGTCTTCAAGTGGATGTCGGCCGGCATGCTCGACCAGCCGCACGTTCCGCTGGCGTCGGTGGAGAAGTGGCTCGGCGAGATGGAGCGCCGCTACCGGATCGCCGGGCACTCCGAGCGGGCCGTGCGCGGTGCCGAGTTCAGCGTGGCCGCGCACGTCGGGGACGTGGAGCGGGCCGAGCGGGCGTTCGCCGCCTGGCTGGCCGCGGATCGCGACAGCATGGCCGACTGCCACGCGTGCGAGCTGCACGGTCAGGGCTGGTGGCGGGCGGAGCGAGGCCGCGACGCCGAGGCCCTGGAACTGTGGGCGCCCGTCCTGGAGGGCGCGTACACGTGCGCGCACGAGCCGCACACCGTGCTCGCGTCGTCCCTGGTGCCGCTGTTGCGGCTGGGGCGGGCGGACGAGGCCCGGGCGAACCATCTGCGCGGCTTCCGGCTGGTGCGGGCGATGGAGAGCATGCGGGGCGCGTACGCCGACCACGTGGAGTTCTGCGCGCTGACCGGCAACGAGGCGCGGGGCCTGGAGCTGCTCGCGGAGCGTCCGGCGTACTTCACGGACGAGGGGCAGCCGCGCAGCAGGCTGGACTTCCTGAGCGTGGTCGTGCTGCTCATGGAACGACTGTCCGCGCTGGGCCTGGGCGGGCAACGGGTGCCCGGGCCGGCCGGGCGGGCGTGGACGGCGGCGGAACTCGCGCTGCACGCGCGCGGGGAGGCACTCGCGCTGGCCGCGCGGTTCGACGCGCGCAACGGCACGTCGCACGTCGGCGAGCGGGCACGCGCGCGGATGTCGCAGCGGCCGCTGGTGGAGCGGTTGCCGTTGGGGGTGCGCACGATACGTCCGCCGGGCCCCGCGGCCGCGCCCGCACCCGCACCCGCCACGGCGGTGGCCGGGGCGGGCGCGCCGGACCTGGCCGCGCTGCTCGCCGAGGCGCGGCGGCTGTCGGACACCCTGCGGCCGCACGCCGTGGAGGCGTGGGCGGCGGTGGCGGTGGCCGCCGAGGGGGCCGGGGGCGCCGGGCTGGACGCACGCGACCGCGCCGAGATCGCCGACCACCGGGCGATGGGGCTGGGCGCGGAGGGTGCCGAGACGTTCGAGCTGGCGGCCGGGCTGTACACGGAGGCGGGTGACCTCGGCGAGGCCCTGGCGGCACGCACGCGTGCGGCCTACGTCCGCGCGCTCACCGGGGAGGTCGACGAGGCGCTCGCCGCGGTCGCCGAGCCGTACGACCGGGTCCTCGCGCTGTACGCCGAGGGCGGCACGGAGGTGCGGCAGGCGGCGGGCGTCCTCATGGGCCGCGCGCGGATCCTGATGCGGCGCGTGCACGAGGCCGACGGGCCGGTCGCCGAGCAGGTGCTGGCGGAGGCCGAGGGGGCCGTCCGGGAGGTGCTCGCGCTCGTGGAGGGGCGGGCCGGGGACGACGTGCGGCTCGTCGCGCGGGTCGCCGAGGGACACGCGATGCTCGCGGAGCTGACGGTGCGCTCGGGCGACCCCGGGGCGGGCGCCGAGCTGTTCGCGCGGGCCGCGGCGGAGTTCGTCGGGGCGGGGCTGCCCTGGTTCGCCGTGGAGTACGAGGCCAGGCTGGCCGCTCTCGCGCACCACCTGGGCGACATGGCGGAGGCGGAACGGGCGCTGCGGGCGGCGCTGGAGCACGGCGGCGGCTTCCTGGAGCCGGTCGGCCGGGCACAGCTGCACCTCCAGCTCGCCGAGGTCGTCGGGGGCCGGGGACAGGCGGCGGAGGCCGCCGAGCACGCCCTGGAGGCGGCGCACTGGGCCGACGAGGCGGGCGAGGGCCCGGCGTTCGGCGCGTGGGCGCGGCATCAGCTGGGCGGATTCCTGGTGCGGCAGGGCCGGTGGGCGGAGGCCGCGGAGGTGCTGGAGTCGGCGCTGGCGGACCTGACTGTCGAGACGCACGGCGACGGCGCGGTCGTACAGACGCAGTGGTGGCTCGGCGACTGTCTGAGCGAGCTGGGCGAGCACCGGGCCGCGGCCGAACGCCGTCTGCAGGCCGCCGAGACCGCCCGGCACTGGCCCGAGCAGCACGACCACGCGACGCTGGCGCACCTGGCCGCCGAGTCCCTCGGCCAGGCGGGGCTGCGCGGGGACGCGGACCGGGCGTACGCGCGCGCGGGCGAGCTGTGGCGCTCCCTGGGCAACGTGCACGGGCTGGTGCGCTCCTTGCGCGCGCGTGCCTGGCTGGCGTTGCGCGCGGAGGGCGGTGCGCGGGCGGCGCGGAAGCTGATGGCGGACGCGGTCGGGGAGTGCGCCGACGCGCTGGAGGTCGCGGACGACGAGGAGACGCGTCTGCGGCTGGTCTTCGAACTCGGTCACACCCACCGCCAGTTCGGCGATCTCCTGGCCCGCTCGGCCGCCGAGGACGCCGACGACGACTCGATCCGTGCCGCCATGGACGAGGCGCTGTCCCAGATGTCGGAGGCGGTCGCGGTGTTCGTCTCCCTGGGGGCGGCCGCCCTGCCGCCACGCACCGGTGCCGAGCTGGCCGCGGGCTGGCTGGAGGCCGACCTGGGCCGTCCCGCGCGGGCGGCCGCACGCGCGCGGGCGGTGCTCGCGGCGTACGCGGACGCGGAGACGGACCCCGGCTTCGAGGGCGGGGACGAGGAGACCGTACGGGCTCGGCGGGCGGAGGCGGAGCAACTGCTCCAGGCGGCTGCGGAAGCGGCGGAACAGGAAGCCGCCCAGGAGCAAAAGGCACAGGGCCGAGAGGCACAGGGCCGAGGAACACAGGAACGAGGGGCGCAGGAGTAACAGGCGCGGGAGCGGGGCGGGCGGTGAGGGGACGTGCTTACCGCCCCCGGCGGCGCTCGCCGCCTCCCCGCGTCCCTCATTCCACGCCGATCAGCAGCAGCGAGCCCTGCCGTCCCCCGCGGTACACCACCGTGTCGACGGCGAGGTACGCCTCGCGCACCCGCGCCTCCAGTCGTTCGGCGACGCCTTCGGGAGCCTCCTCGCCGAGGACGAGGGTGACGAGTTCCCCGCCCGCCGCCAGCATGCGGTCCAGGACCGTTTCGGCGATGACGGTGACGTCGGCGCCGATGACGGCCACGTCGCCGTCGACGAGGCCGAGGACGTCGCCGGCCTGACAGATGCCGGCCATGGTCCAGGACTGGCGTTCGGCGACGGCGACCTCGGCGTAACGGGTGGCGCCGGCCGCCGAGGTCATCGCGACGACGTCCTCGTCGAAGCGGCGGTCGGGTTCGTGCACGGCGAGCGCGGCGATCCCCTGGACCGCGGAGCGGGTCGGGATGAGGGCCACCCGGATGCCCTCCGCGCGGGCCTGCTCGGCGGCCGCGGCCGCGGTGTGGCGCAGATCGGCGTCGTTGGGCAGCAGGACGACCTCGCGCGCGTGGGCCCGCCGTACGGCCTGGACCAGCTCACCGCTGGCGGGCGGCTCCCCGGGGCGCGCGAGGACGGTGGTCGCGCCGGCCTCGGTGTACAGCCCGGCCAGGCCCTCGCCGGGCACGACGGCGACCACCGCCCGCTGGACGCGCTCGCGGGGCGGACGCCCCGCTCCGCGCGCGTGGACGTCGTCGGCGCCGAAGTGCGTGACGCGGATCCGGTACGGCCGGCCGGCCTCGACGCCCGCCTCCACGGCCGCGCCGGCGTCGTCCACGTGCACGTGCACGTTCCACAGCCCGTCCCCGCCGACCACGACGAGCGAGTCCCCCAGCGCGTCGAGCCGCTCGCGCAGCAGGACGACGGCGGCGTCCTCGGCCTCCAGCAGGTAGATCACCTCGAAGGCGGGCCCGTCGCTCCCGGCGCCGTCGTCCGGGCAGGACTCCGCGCCCGTGCGCGCCCCCGGGGCTCGCGGGTCCTCCGGCCCCGCGGCGCGGTCACGCCCCTCGGCGGCCGCGGCCGCACCGGCCCCGGAGGGGGCCGGCGCCGTCTCCCCCGTGAGCGTCTCCACCAGCGCCGCGAGCACCGCCACCAGTCCGCGCCCGCCCGCGTCCACGACCCCGGCACGCTCCAGGACGGCCAGCTGGCCCGGCGTCGCGGCGAGCGCCGTGCACGCGCCCCGGTAGGCCGCCTTCGCGACCGTGCCGCAGTCGCCCTCGGCCTCCGCGGCCGCGTCGGCGGCGGCCTCGGCGACCGACAGGACCGTGCCCTCGACCGGGCGGGCCACGGCCTGGCGGGCGGAGTCGGCGGCGCGGCGCAGCGCCCTGCGCAGCCCCGCCGCGTCGGTGTGCGGGCCCTCCCCTCGGCGGCGAGCACCTGGGCCATGCCGCGCAGCAGCTGCGCCAGGATCGTCCCGGAGTTCCCGCGCGCGCCGATGAGCGCTCCGTGCGCCATCGCGCGCACGGCGTCGGCGAGGGAGGGGGTGCCGTGCGCGGCGGCACCGGCCGCGTGACCGGTGAACACCGCCTCGACCGCGGTCGCGGCCGACTCCACGGTCAGGTAGAGGTTGGTCCCGGTGTCGCCGTCGGCGACCGGGTACACGTTGATCGCGTCGATCTCCTCACGCGCGCGTCCCAGGGCCCGGAGCGCGAGACCACACCAGGTGCGCACCGCGAGAGCATCGAAGAATGTCTGCGGCACCTGCGGCACCTGGGCCTCCTTGAGCTGCTGGACTGGGACGCAGCGTAGACCGTGGGCGGGTGCCGGCCGCCGTCGGGCGAGGACGGGGCCCCTGAGCAGCCATGGTAGTTTCGTTGTACTGGCGCAGCCGTTGTATGCTGCTCCGGTTGCCCGATCCCATCGGGCCATCCCCCTGGCACCGCCACTCAGATCTCTGATCCCACGATCTTGATCCCGGCATGCCGGGATCAACCGTAAGTGCATCTGAAGTCTTTGGAGTGACCCGTGGCTGCCAACTGCGACGTCTGCGGCAAGGGGCCGGGCTTCGGCAACAACATCTCGCACTCGCACCGCCGTACGCCCCGTCGCTGGAACCCGAACATCCAGCGCGTGCGTACCGTGGTCGGTGGGACGCCGAAGCGCGTGAACGCTTGCACCTCGTGCATCAAGGCCGGCAAGGTCTCGCGCTGACGCACATCCCCCACCTCTCGGCTCCGCCCGAGGCGGGGGGACCCCCGTCGCGCGCGGCCCTGCTGGTTGCTGAAAGAGCCGGTCCACCTCTGGTGGGCCGGCTCTTTGCGTGCTCTGGGGGCCGGCTCTTCGCGTTCTCTGGTGGGCCGGTTCCTCGCGTCGCTCTCGGCGGGCCGTACGCACGCGTCACCCGGCGGGCCGTGGGCGCGCCTCCGCGTCAGCGCGCGGGACCGGCCCCCTCACCGGTGCCCCGGACCCCGAGCCGCCAGCCGTGGTCCACGGGGCCGATCCCGCCGCCGAGGGCGAAGCCGGCGGCGATCGCCCCGGTGACGTACTCCTTGGCCGTCGCCACCGCCCGCGGCACGGTCTCCCCCTTGGCGAGCTGAGCCGCGATCGCCGAGGCGAGGGTGCAGCCCGTGCCGTGCGTGTGCCGGTTGTCCAGCCGGGGCGCGCGCAGCCAGTGCTCCTCCGAGCCGTCGGTGAGCAGGTCGACGGCGTCGCCGGGCAGATGACCGCCCTTGATCAGCACCCACCGCGGGCCGTACGCCAGGACGGCCGCCGCGGCCTGTCTGAGCCCGCGCTCCGACTCGACCCGTACGCCGGTCAGCCGGGCCGTCTCGTCGAGGTTGGGCGTGGCGACGGTGGCGACGGGAAGCAGCCTGGTGCGGACGGAGTCGAGGGCCGAGTCGGCCAGCAGCGGGTCGCCGTGCTTGGAGACGCCGACCGGGTCGACGACGGCCGGGGCGTCGGTGCCGGCGATCAACTCGGCTACCTCTTCGACGAGTTCGGCGGAGGAGAGCATCCCGGTCTTCACGGCCTGGACCCCGATGTCGTCGACGACGCTGCGGTACTGGGCGCGCACCGCCGCCACGGGCAGGTCCCACGCGCCCTGGACGCCGAGGGAGTTCTGCGCCGTGACCGCGGTGATCACGCTCATGCCGTGCGTGCCGAGCGCGAGCATCGTCTTGAGGTCGGCCTGGACGCCCGCGCCCCCGCCGGAGTCGGAGCCGGCCACCGTCAGCACCCTCGGGGGATCACGACTCCATGTCCCCGAAGTGGTCCCAGCCGCCCTTGCTCGTCCAGGGCGCCCCGTCGACCGTCACCTGGGCAGGGCTGAGGGGTTGAGGACCTCGCCGATCACCTTCCAGCGGGCCGGGAGCTTCACGTCCGGCGGGAAGGTCGCCACGATGGCGTGGTCCTCCCCACCGGTCAGCACCCACTGCATGGGGTCGACGCCCACGGCCTGTCCGATGTCGTTCATCTGGGTGGGCACGTCGATCGCGCCGGAGCGGATGTCGATGCGGACCTTGCTGGCCTCCGCGATGTGCCCCAGGTCGGCGATCAGCCCGTCGCTCACGTCGCACATCGCGGTCGCGCCGAGGGCGGCGGCCGCCGGACCGGCGTGGTACGGCGGCTCGGGGCGGCGGTGGGCCTCGACGAAGGCGCGGGGCGAGCGGAACCCGCGGGAGAGGACCGCGTATCCGGCGGCGGACCAGCCCAGCCAGCCCGTCACCGCGACGAGGTCGCCGGGCTGGGCGCCGGAGCGGGTGATCGGCTCCTGGTTGCGCAGATCGCCGAGGGCGGTGATCGACACCATGATCGTGTCGCCGCGCACGACGTCGCCGCCGACCACGGCGGCGCCGGCGACCTGGCACTCGTCGCGCAGCCCGTCCATCAGCTCGGTGGGCCAGGTGACCGGGAGTTCGCCGGGGACGACGAGGCCGAGGAGCAGCGCGGTCGGCACGGCGCCCATCGCGGCGATGTCGGCGAGGTTCTGGGCGGCGGCCTTGCGGCCGACGTCGTAGGCCGTGGACCAGTCGCGGCGGAAGTGCCGGCCCTCCAGCAGGATGTCGGTGCTCGCCACGACCCGGCGGTCGGGCGCGGCCACCACCGCGGCGTCGTCACCGGGTCCGACCCGGACCGCCGACGTGGTGGTGAGACGGGAGGTGAGCTCCCTGATGAGCCCGAACTCCCCGAGCTCACCAACAGTGCCCTTCATCGCCCCAGCTCTCCTTCTGTCCCAGTCCGTGCCCGGTCGCGCCCCACCGGTGTCCCCGATACGGTCGAGGAGACCGTCAACCTCTGCCGTGCCCGTACCCCGGCGCGCGAGCCGTGGTGCCCGCAGGTCTCCCCGCGGCGAGCGGCGACGCGATACCGTGGCGTTCCTTTTCCCCACATGATCCTCGTGGCCGCCCTGGAGGTTCCGTGGTACAGGCGTACATCCTGATCCAGACCGAGGTCGGCAAGGCCTCGGCCGTCGCCGAGACGATCGGCAAGATCCCCGGCGTCGTCCAGGCCGAGGACGTCACCGGTCCCTACGACGTGATCGTGCGGGCCCAGGCCGACACGGTCGACGACCTCGGCCGCTTGGTGGTCGCCAAGGTGCAGCAGGTGGACGGGATCACCCGCACCCTGACCTGCCCGGTGGTGCATCTGTAGCCCCCGTCTACCCTTGGCCGGTGAACCTTTTCCGTCACCGGCTCAGTGGTCTGCCCGCCCTCGTACTGCTGTGCGCCGCCGTGGGCTGCTCATCGGCAGACGACAGCGCGTCGGCGACGGTTCCCAGTCCCGCGGCGGAGGCCGCGAAACTGTGCCGGAACCTGGACGAGGCGTTGCCGTCGAAGGTGGACGGCCAGGGCCGCCGGGATCCCGAGCCCGCCTCCGCGCTGACGGCGAGCTGGGGGAACCCGGCGATCATACTGCGCTGCGGTGTGGAACAGCCGCCGAAGATGGTGGACCCGAAGGTGGCCCAGGGCCAGGACGCGGACGCCGTGGCCGGCGGTGTGAACGGCGTCGACTGGCTGATGGAGAAGCAGGACGGCGGTGGGTACCGCTTCACCAGCGCCAATCGCCGCGCGTACGTCGAGGTGACGGTGCCGAAGGACACGGACAGCTCGTCGGTGCTGATCGACCTGGCCTCCGCCGTGAAGAAGGCGATCCCCGAAGGGATCGCCTGACGCCGACGGGGCCTGCGGTGGCCGACTTCGGCCCGGGCCCGCGCCCGGGCCGGTCTCTGCGCCCGAGTTCGCCCGCGCCTACCTCAGTCCCGTGCGGCGGCCGAGCGCGGCCCGCACCAGGCGGTCGATCAGCTCCGGGTAGGAGACGCCGCTCGCCTGCCACATCGCCGGGTACATCGAGATCGGCGTGAAGCCCGGCATCGTGTTGATCTCGTTGATGACGAACTCGCCGTCCTCGGTGAGGAAGAAGTCCGCCCGGACCAGCCCCTCGCAGGAGGCGGCCTCGAAGGCCTCCACCGCGAGCCGCTGGACCTCGGCGGTCTCCTCCGGCGTCAGCGGGGCCGGCACCAGCCCTGGGGTGGAGTCGATGTACTTGGCGTCGAAGTCGTAGTACGCGTGCGCGTCCGGCGGCGGGATCTCGGCCGGCACGGAGGCACGCGGCCCGTCCTCGAACTCCAGGACGCCGCACTCGATCTCGCGGCCGCGCAGCGCCGCCTCGACGAGGATCTTCGGGTCGTGGCGCTGGGCCTCGGCGATCGCCTCGTCCAGGCCGGACAGGTCGTCGACCTTGGTGATGCCGATCGAGGAGCCCGCGCGCGCGGGCTTCACGAACAGCGGCCAGCCGTGCTCACCGGCGAAGTCGACGATCTTCTTGCGGGCGGCGGACTCGTCCGACTCCCACTCGCGCGGGCGGATCACCACGTACGGGCCGACCTTGAGCCCGAAGGAGGTGAACACCCGCTTCATGTACTCCTTGTCCTGGCCGACGGCCGAGGCGAGCACGCCCGAGCCCACGTACGGCACGCCGGACAGTTCCAGCAGTCCCTGCAGGGTGCCGTCCTCACCGTAGGGGCCGTGCAGGACCGGGAAGACGACGTCGACGTCACCGAGGGCCTTGGGCACCGATCCGGGCTCGCTGTAGACGACTTCGCGGTTGGCGGGGTCGACGGAGAGCACCACGGCGCCCTCCTGCGAGTCGGCCAGTCCCTCGACGCCGGGGGTACGGCGCTCGGTGATCGCCATCCGCTCCGGCTCGTCGGCGGTGAGCACCCAGCGGCCTTCCCGGGTGATGCCGATCGGCAGGACCTCGTACTTCGTCCGGTCGATGGCCTTGAGGACAGCGCCTGCGGTGACCGTGGAGATCCCGTGCTCGGAGCTGCGTCCGCCGAACACGACGGCCACACGCGGCTTACGAGACGGCTGCTCAGGGCTCTGGGGAAGGTTCTCGGTGCTCATATCGGCATGAGAGTACCCGGTGGTAGGGCACGGACACAGCGTCGACTCAGGGGGGTCGCTCAGCGTCGTTCCGGCTTCGCGCTGCGCGACATCAGCTCCTTGAGGGCGACCACCGGGGGCTTGCCCTCGTGGACGATCCCGACGACGGTTTCCGTGATGGGCATGTCGACGCCGTGCCGGCGGGCCAGATCCAGCACGGACTCGCAGGACTTGACGCCCTCGGCGGTCTGTCTGGTGACCGCGATGGTCTCCTGGAGGGTCATGCCCCTGCCGAGGTTGGTGCCGAAGGTGTGGTTGCGGGAGAGCGGCGAGGAGCAGGTCGCCACCAGGTCGCCGAGGCCCGCGAGCCCGGCGAAGGTGAGCGGGTCGGCGCCCATCGCCAGGCCCAGCCTGGTGGTCTCGGCGAGTCCGCGGGTGATGAGCGAGCCCTTGGCGTTGTCGCCGAGGCCCATGCCGTCCGCGATGCCGACGGCCAGGCCGATGACGTTCTTCACGGCGCCGCCGAGCTCGCAGCCGACGACGTCGGTGTTGGTGTACGGGCGGAAGTACGGCGTGTGGCAGGCCGCCTGGAGCCGCCGGGCGACGCCCTCGTCGGTGCAGGCGACCACGGCGGCGGCCGGCATGCGGGAGGCGATCTCCTTGGCGAGGTTGGGCCCGGTGACCACGGCGATCCGGTCCCGGCCCACCCCGGCGACGTCCTCGATCACCTCGCTCATCCGCATGGTCGTACCGAGTTCGACGCCCTTCATCAGCGAGACGAGGACGGTGTCCGGGGCGAGCAGCGGGCGCCAGGCGGCGAGGTTGGCGCGCAGGGTCTGCGAGGGGATCGCGAGGACGGTGAAGTCGGCGTCGCGGGCGGCCTCGGCGGGATCCGCGGTGGCGCGCAGGTTCGCCGGGAGCTCGATGCCGGGAGGTAGTCGGGGTTGGTGCGCGTGGAGTTGACCGTGTCGGCGAGCGAGGCGCGGCGCGCCCACAGCGTCACCTCGCAGCCCGCGTCGGCGAGGACCGTGCCGAAGGCCGTACCCCAGGAACCGGTGCCGAAGACGGCGGCCTTGACGGGCTTGCTCACTTGCTGTTCTCCCCTTTGTGACCGGTCCGCGCCTGGGACCTGCCGTGGCTGGTATGGGCCTGGGACCTGCCGTGGCTGGTCTGCGCCTGGGTGCGGAGCCGCTGCTCGATCCGCTCCCGGCGCGGGTCGTAGGGCCTGTCGGGCGCCTTCTCGCCGCGGATCTCCTCCAGCAGGCGGGTGACGTCGGCCATGATGGCCTCCGTGGCCTCCTTCAGCAGCTCGGGAGTCACCTCCCGGCCGTAGAACCGGCTGAGGTCCACGGGCGGGCCCGCCAGGACGCGGTGGGTCTTGCGCGGCAGGAGGTGGGGCTTCCTGGCGTAGGGCGGCAGCAGTTCGTTGACGCCCCACTGCGCGACCGGGATGACCGGGCACCGGGTCTGCAGGGCGACGCGCGCGGCCCCGGTCTTGGCGGTCATCGGCCAGCCGTCGGGGTCACGGGTGAGGGTGCCCTCGGGGTAGAAGGCGACGCACTCGCCGCGCTCCACGGCGTCGATCGCGGCCCGGAAGGCGCTGAGCGCGTCCATGGACTCGCGGTAGACGGGGATCTGTCCGGTGCCGCGCATCGCGGCGCCGACGAACCCCTTCCCGAACAGCCCGCTCTTCGCCAGGAATCGCGGCACGCGCCCGGTGTTGTACTGGTAGTGCGCGTAGGCGAAGGGATCGACGTGCGAATTGTGGTTCACCGCGGTGATGAAGCCGCCCTCGGCCGGCATGTGCTCCATTCCGCGCCAGTCCCGCTTGACCAGAATCACCAGTGGCGGTTTGCAGAGCACCGCTGCGAAGCGGTACCAGAAGCCGATTCTGCGGCGGGGCACACGGACACCTTCCTCTAGGACTTCCCTGACTTCCCTGACGTCTTCCGGGCCGGGGGCCGGACAAGTGTCGCCCCCTACCGCCCGTGTGTCGAGAACACCGTACGCCCCGACCGAGGGGCGCCGGAAGAGCCGGGGGACAATGTCCGCGACGAGAGAGGGACGGTACGCCGGTGCAGTGGAGCTTGGTCATCCCCCTGAAGCCCTTGGCGCTGGCCAAGAGCAGGCTCGCGGACACCGCCGGCGACGCCCTGCGTCCGGGCCTGGCCCTGGCCTTCGCCGTGGACACCGTGACGGCCGCGCTGGCCTGTGCCGCGGTGCGCGATGTGGCAGTGGTCACGGACGACGTACTGGCCGGACGCGAACTCGCGGCGCTCGGCGCGCGCGTCGTCGCCGACGAGCCCCGCACGGGTCTGAACGCCGCGCTGGCGCACGGGGCGGCCGACGTGCGCGCGAGGCGGCCCGACGGCTCGGTGGCCGCTCTCAACGCCGATCTTCCGGCACTGCGTCCGGCGGAATTGACCCGCGTCCTGGACGCCGCCGCGGAATTCCCCCGCGCTTTTCTCCCCGATGCGGCCGCAATCGGCACCACTCTTCTCGCGGTGGCCGCCGGCCGTGAATTGCTCCCCGCTTTCGGCGCCGATTCCCGCGCCCGTCACCGCGCGTCGGGCGCCGTGGAACTCCGGCCGACGGCGGTGGATTCCGTACGCCAGGACGTGGACACCGGCGAGGACCTGCGGGCGGCGCTGGCGCTGGGGGTGGGTCCCCGAACGGCCGCCGCGGCCGCGCGCCTGCTGATTCCGGGGCAGTAGGCTGCCGGTCATGCAGGCCACCGCATACACCTACGACCCCGGCACCCACAGCGGACAGGTGCTGTTGGACGACGGCACCCCGGTGCCCTTCGACGCGCCGGCGTTCGACGCGGGCGGGCTGAGGCTGCTGCGCCCCGGGCAGCGGGTGCGGATCGAGACCGAGGGCGACGGGGACTCCCGGCGCATCACCCTGGTCACCCTCCAGACCTTCTGACCTTCCAGACCTTCCGGCCTCCAGATCTTCCGGCCCGGCAGGGTTCAGGGAACCCCGGCGGAAAACGCCGCGGGCCGGACTCCGTGGGGAGTCCGGCCCGGCGCGTGAGTGCCGTGAACGCGTGCGCCTCAGCGAGCGGTGGTCTTCTTGGCGGCGGTCTTGCGGGCGCTCGACTTCTTGGCGGGGGCCTTCTTGGCCGTCACCTTCTTCGCCGGAGCCTTCTTGGCGGCGGTCTTCTGGGCCGTGGCCGTCTTCGCGGTGGTCTTCTTGGCGGCCGCCGTCGTCGTCTTGGCGGTCGACTTCTTCGCGGTCGTCTTCTTCGCGGCGCCCGTGGCCTTCTTCGCGGCGGCCGTCGTCTTCTTCGCCGGCGCGGCCTTCTTCGCGGCGGCCGTCGCCCTCTTCCCCGGGGCGGCCTTCTTCGCGGCGGCCTTCTTGACCGTGGCGGTGGCCCCGCCGGTCAGGCTGCCCTTGGGGGCCTTCTTGACGGCGACCTCGCCGCCGCGCGGGAGCTTCTTCGAACCGCTGACCAGGTCCTTGAAGCCCTGGCCTGCGCGGAAGCGCGGCACGGACGTCTTCTTGACCCGAACCCGCTCGCCCGTCTGGGGTTGCGGGCGTAGCGGGCCGGACGGTCGACCTTCTCGAACGAACCGAAGCCGGTGACCGAGACCCTGTCCCCCGCCACGGTCGCGCGGACGATGGCGTCCAGGACCGCGTCGACCGCGTCGGCGGCCTGCTGGCGACCGCCGAGCTTGTCGGCAATCGCTTCTACGAGCTGCGCCTTGTTCACGTCTTCCCCTTCGGAGACATTGCCAGAACGAAAGTGTTCAAGCGTTTTCGCACGTTAGGCAGATATATACCGCAAATCAAACACGAAACGGGCTAATCACCCTTGTGCCGCAACGAACTCGGTTGCTCCGGAGACGATCAACGCTCCTCTTCCGGGACGCGTCCCGCGTCGAGGTCCGCCATGAACCGCTCCAGCCGCCTTGTCGCGTCGGCGAGATCGTGCTTGGCCGCGGCCGTAATGACCAGCAGCTTCCGGGCCAGCGCCATCCGTACGCCCTCCGGGACTTGCAGTGCGCGCACTCTTGCGTGCGCTTCTTTGAGCTGGTTCGCGACCGCCGTATAGAGCTCGAGTTGGCCGTCGTGTCCCATGCACAGATTGTGCCATCTGGGGCGAGTTGTCGCCCGCGCAGGGGGCAACTGGCGCCCGGCGCGGCGCGCCCGGCACCTCGGCAGGTCACGCCCTCGGTGATCACCTACCCCGGCAACCACCCCTCTAACGTGGGAAGTTGTCGGCGGGGGCGCGGATCTGCGGGCGCGGACGGACGCAGACACGGCCGTACCCCCGATCGGGCCGATCGGGGGTACGGAGGGGGTTCGAGATGGCCGGAATTCGACCAGGGCCGGGCGTCCCGGCCGGCGGTCAGACCTGGAGTGTCCTCGGCTTGTACGACGGCCGCTTGGCCTCGTAGGCGGCGATGTCGGCCTCGTTCTGGAGCGTGATCGAGATGTCGTCCAGCCCGTTGAGCAGCCGCCAGCGGGCGTTCTCGTCGAGTTCGAAGGGGCGGTGATGCCTTCGGCCCGCACCTCGCGCCGCTCGAGGTCGACCGTGATCTCGACCGTGGGGTCCTGCTCGGTCAGCTCCCACAGCGCGTCCACGGTCTTCTGCTCCAGGAGGACCGTGAGCAGGCCGTTCTTCAGCGAGTTGCCGCGGAAGATGTCGGCGAAGCGGGAGGAGATCACGGCCTTGAAGCCGTAGTTCTGGAGCGCCCAGACGGCGTGCTCGCGGGAGGAACCGGTGCCGAAGTCGGGGCCGGCGACCAGGACGGTCGCACCCTTGCGCTCGGGCTGGTTGAGGATGAAGGACCCGTCCTTGCGCCAGGCCTCGAACAGCCCGTCCTCGAATCCGTCCCGCGTGACCTTCTTGAGCCAGTGAGCAGGGATGATCTGGTCGGTGTCGACGTTGGAGCGGCGCAGCGGGACGGCCCGGCCGGTGTGCGTGGTGAATGCTTCCATGACTGATCAGACTCCAGCGGGCGTACGGGTCTCGGCGTCGGACAGGTCGGCCGGGGAGGCCAGGTGGCCCAGGACGGCCGTGGCGGCCGCGACCTGGGGCGACACCAGGTGCGTGCGTCCGCCCTTGCCCTGCCTGCCCTCGAAGTTGCGGTTGGAGGTGGACGCGGAGCGCTCGCCCGGGGCCAGCTGGTCGGGGTTCATGCCCAGGCACATCGAGCAGCCCGCGTGCCGCCATTCGGCGCCGGCCTCCTTGAAGACGACGTCCAGGCCCTCGGAGACGGCCTGGAGACCGACCCGCGCGGAGCCGGGGACGACCAGCATCCGTACGCCCTCGGCGACTTTGCGGCTCCGGACGATCTCGGCGGCGGCGCGCAGGTCCTCGATCCGGCCGTTGGTGCAGGAACCCACGAAGACGGTGTCCACCTTGATGGAGCGCAGCGGCTGCCCGGCCTCCAACCCCATGTACTCCAGAGCCTTCTCGGCAGCGAAGCGCTCCGAAGCGTCTTCGTACGAGGCCGGGTCGGGGACGGCGGCCGAAAGCGGCGCGCCCTGGCCGGGGTTGGTGCCCCAGGTGACGAACGGCGACAGCTCGTCGGCCCTGATGACGACCTCGGCGTCGAATGCGGCGTCCTCGTCCGTCCTCAGCGTCTTCCAGTACGCGACGGCGGCGTCCCAGTCCTCGCCCTCGGGGGCGTGCGGGCGGCCCTTGAGGTACGCGAAGGTGGTCTCGTCGGGGGCGATCATGCCCGCGCGGGCGCCGGCCTCGATCGACATGTTGCAGATGGTCATCCGGGCCTCCATCGAGAGCTTCTCGATGGCGGAGCCGCGGTACTCCAGGACGTAGCCCTGGCCGCCGCCGGTGCCGATCCTCGCGATGATCGCCAGGATCAGGTCCTTGGCGGTGACGCCGTCGGGCAGTTCGCCGTCGACGGTGATCGCCATGGTCTTCGGGCGGGCCATCGGCAGCGTCTGGGTGGCCAGCACGTGCTCGACCTGCGAGGTGCCGATGCCGAAGGCCAGGCCGCCGAAGGCGCCGTGGGTGGAGGTGTGCGAGTCGCCGCAGACGACGGTCATGCCGGGCTGGGTCAGTCCGAGCTGCGGGCCGACGACGTGCACGACGCCCTGCTCGACGTCGCCGAGCGGGTGCAGCCGCACGCCGAACTCGGCGCAGTTCTTGCGCAGCGTCTCGAGCTGGACGCGCGAGACCGGGTCCGCGATCGGCTTGTCGATGTCGAGGGTCGGGGTGTTGTGGTCCTCGGTGGCGATGGTGAGGTCGAGGCGGCGCACCTGCCGTCCGCTCTTGCGGAGGCCGTCGAAGGCCTGCGGGCTGGTCACCTCGTGCAGCAGGTGCAGATCGATGAAGAGGAGGTCGGGCTCGCCCTCGGCGCGCCGGACGACGTGGTCGTCCCAGACCTTCTCCGCGAGTGTCCTACCCATCGCTTTCCCTCCGACCGGCAAGCCGCGCCGGCCCAACTAGAGATCTTGTGGAGGCGACGAAGCGCCCCTCCGGCTCACCGGCCGCCCCTGCTTCCCGGACGCCCGCCGCCTGGCCCGTCGGTCCTCGGGCCGCTGTGTGTCCAAGGGTTGCGCGTCTCACGGAAAATTGAACTTGCGTTTCACAGAGTGAGACGGGAATATCGTTTCATGGACAACAGTAGCGGCGTCGGCGTTCTGGACAAGGCAGCCCTTGTCCTGAGCGCCCTGGAGTCCGGTCCGGCCACCCTCGCAGGCTTGGTCGCTGCCACCGGACTCGCACGACCCACGGCCCACCGTCTGGCCGTGGCTCTGGAGCACCACCGTATGGTGGCGCGGGACATGCAGGGCCGTTTCATCCTCGGTCCGCGCCTGGCCGAACTGGCCGCGGCCGCGGGCGAGGACCGCCTGCTCGCGACCGCCGGCCCGGTGCTCACCCACCTGCGTGACATCACGGGCGAGAGCGCCCAGCTCTACCGCCGCCAGGGCGACACGCGCATCTGCGTCGCCGCGGCGGAGCGCCTGTCCGGCCTTCGGGACACGGTCCCGGTCGGCTCGACGCTCACGATGAAGGCCGGGTCCTCGGCGCAGATCCTGATGGCCTGGGAGGAGCCCGAGCGCCTCCACCGCGGCCTCCAGGGCGCCCGCTTCACGGCGACGGCCCTGTCGGGTGTGCGGCGCCGGGGCTGGGCCCAGTCGATCGGCGAGCGGGAGCCGGGCGTCGCGTCCGTCTCCGCGCCGGTGCGCGGGCCGTCCAACCGGGTGGTGGCCGCCGTCTCGGTGTCCGGCCCCATCGAGCGCCTGACCCGCCACCCGGGCCGGATGCACGCCCAGGCGGTCATCGACGCGGCGGGCCGCCTGTCGGAGGCGCTGCGCCGCACCGGCTGACCCGGGAACCGGAAGCCGGAAGCCGGAAGCCGGAAGCCGGGAACCGAGAACCGGAAGCCGAGAGCCGGGAACCGGAAGCCGGGAGCCGGGAGCCGCAGGACAGGGAAACAGGAAGACAGGGAACCGAGCGGGCCTCAACGCCGCGGCACGCTCGGCTCCCGGAACCCCTACGACGCCGGGGCGCGCCAGGCGAGCCGGTCCTTCCCGGTCCGCCCCCGCTCCGCCAGCGGCACCTGGCCGTGCGCCGCCGCGAGCCCGAACGCCGGCATGTCGCCGTAGATCGCCTCGTACCGCCCCTCCGGCACGACGTACGCCTCGTGCCAGATCCCCACGTGTCCGCGCACCTTCCCGCCCCGCTCCATGCGGTTGATCCGGGCCCACACCTCGTGGTGGAAGGCGTCGGGCGCGCTCGCGTAGGCGTACAGCTTCTCCGCCGACTCCCAGTACTGGACGACGTAGTACGTCCGCGGCGAGGCCGTCAGCAGCACGCGGGAGAGCAGCCCGCGGCCCGGGTCCTTCTTCAGTTCGGCCAGCATGCGGAACATCGCCAGCATGACCGGGATCCACTGGTGCACGGCCCAGAAGCGGTTGACGCGCATCCCGATGAGCAGGACGACGACGTCACCGTGGGCGTCGGCGGTGGTGCGACCGGCGGCTGCGGTGCGGTCGGCAGCGGGCTTCGCGGACATGTACTCCCCCTCGTTGGCTAGCGGTGCTCTCCAAGTTGCCCTGCTTGGATAGTGCCGCTGACCAAGGAGGGCCGCAAGAGATGCGACTGGCCGAGCTGAGCGAACGCAGCGGGGTGTCCACCGCGACGATCAAGTACTACCTGCGCGAGGGCTTGCTGCGGCCCGGCCGTCAGGTCAACGCGACGACCGCCGAGTACGACGAGGAGCACCTGCGCCGGCTGCGGCTGGTGCGGGCGATGATCCAGGTGGGCGGGGTGCCGGTGGCCACGGTCCGCGAGGTCCTCGGACATGTCGACGACGACTCCCTGGGCCGCACGATCCGCCTCGGCGCGGCCCTGTGGGCGCTCCCCAAGGTGCCCGAGCCGGACGCCGACGACGACCACCTCCAGGCCGCCCACCGCGAGGCGGGCGAACTCCTGCGGACCCTGGGCTGGCAGAACGCCGAACTGCTCACCAGCATCTCGCCCGCCTACCGCTCACTGGTGGTGGCGGTGGCCGCGATGCGGCGGCTCGGCTACGACTGGGACGCCGAACTCCTCGTCCCCTACGCCCGGTTGATGCACCGGGCAGCCGTCCTCGACCTCGATTTCGTGGAGACGCGGGAGTCCGAGGCGGAGCGGGTCGAGGCGGCCGTGCTGAGCGCGATCCTGGTCGAGCCGATGCTCCAGTCCCTGCACCGGCTGGCCCAGGAGGAGGAGTCGGCCCGGCGGTACGGATTCGAGTGAGCCGTACCGAGCCCGAGCCCGAGCCAATGACGGTGCCGGTGGCGGTGCCGGGAAACGGCGAAGGCCCTCCACCGAAGTGGAGGGCCTTCGCTGATGCGTACCCCCGACCGGATTCGAACCGGCGCTACCGCCTTGAGAGGGCGGCGTGCTAGGCCGCTACACAACGGGGGCCTGGACACTGCGTTTCCGCAGGTCCGAGCTGGTCTACCTGGACTCGAACCAAGACTAACTGAACCAGAATCAGTCGTGCTGCCAATTACACCATAGACCAAAGTGGTTTAGACCAGACAGTACCCCCGACCGGATTCGAACCGGCGCTACCGCCTTGAGAGGGCGGCGTGCTAGGCCGCTACACAACGGGGGCCCTAGCGATCCTGCATCGACGACAACGGGTGCGACCCGGACTGTCACCGCGGGAAGGATCTGTACCCCCGACCGGATTCGAACCGGCGCTACTGCCTTGAGAGGGCAGCGTGCTAGGCCGCTACACAACGGGGGCTTTGCGGATGTCATCCGCGATGCAGATACCGTGCTGGATTTCACAACATCTGCGAGCTGGCCTACCTGGACTCGAACCAAGACTAACTGAACCAGAATCAGTCGTGCTGCCAATTACACCATAGGCCACTGGAACTCAAGCCCCGGAGGGGCTCTTGTTCTAGTTCGCTCCCCCGGTTCCCGGCCTTTCGGCCCGCTCCCCGGCGGCGCAGGAAGAACATTACCCGAAGGTGGACTGCGCTCCAAAACGGGTATCGGCGCCGAGGAGGGCGGGCAGTTCGGCGAGGGTGGCGATCCGGTGGCGTCCCGACGGGAGGTCGACGGCGGCCGTGCCGCCGAAGCGGTCGATCCACACCGAGAGCAGGCCGGCGTCCGCCGCGCCCCGGCCGTCGATCTCCGGATGGTCGCCGACGTACGCCACCTCGTGCGGAGGCAGGTCCAGGGCCTCGCAGGCCGCGAGGAAGGCCTCGGCCTGCGGCTTGGAGACGCCCAGCTCGGCCGCGCACAGGATGGACTCGAAGCGGTCGTGGACGCCGAGGACACGCAGCTTGCGGTCCTGGACGTGGATGCTGGAGTTGGAGAGCACCGCGTGCCGGTGGCTGGTGGCGAGGGCGTCCAGGACGGGCAGGACGTCCGGGAAGAGGGCCCAGACGGTCTCGTAGTGCACGAGGTAGCGCCGGAACCATGCGTCGGCCTCGGTGTCGTCCATCTCCCGTTCCAGGAAGGCGCGGACCCGGTCGCGGCGCTGCTCCTCGAAGGTGAGGCCGCCGGCGGAGAAGCGCGCCCACTGCTGGTGGGTGACCTCCCGCCACCGCTCCAGAGCCCGCTCGGCGGTGCCGTACCGGTCGAGGAGGCCCTCCGCCGCGAGGTGGCCCCGCATCCCCTCGCGGTCGGCGGTCGTGTAGTCGAAGAGGGTGTCGTCGACGTCCCAGACGACGGCTGTGATCGCCATGCCACCGACGGTACCCGGACCGGCTGGGGGTTCGGGGGTCATCCCCCGATGTAAGCAGCGTCGAAGAGGGTGTCGTCGACGTCCCAGACGACGGCTGTGATCGCCATGCCACCGACGGTACCCGGACCGGCCGGGGGTTCGGGGGTCATCCCCCGAAGCAGGCAGCCTCGAAGAGGGTGCCGTCGACGTCCCGGACGACGGCGTGACCGCCGTGGCACCGGCGGTGACGCGCGGGCGGGGCGCGTGTCCGGTGGACCGGTGGAACGGGAAAGGTGCGGCACCCGAACCGGGTGCCGCACCTCACAGGGTGGGACGGGTCAGGCGGTGAGCCTGGCCAGGGCCGCGTCGATGCGGGCCAGCGACTTCTCCTTGCCCAGGACCTCCAGGGACTCGAAGAGGGCAGGCCGACCGTGCGGCCGGTGACGGCGACGCGGACCGGCGCCTGAGCCTTGCCGAGCTTGAGGCCGTGGGCCTCACCGGCGGCCAGGACGGCCTCCTTGAGCGACTCCGGGCTGGTCCAGTCGGCCGCGTCCAGCTTCTCGCGGGCCGTGGCGAGGAGGGCGTCCGAGCCCTCCTTCATCGCCTTCGTCCAGCTCGCCTCGTCGACGGCCGGCTCGGCGAGGAAGAGGAAGTCGACGTTGTCGGTGATCTCGGAGAGGACCTTGAGGCGGGTCTGCGCGTGCGGCGCGATGGTCTGCCACTTCGTCTCGTCGAAGTCCTCCGGCGCCCAGGGGGCGAACGGGGCCCCCAGCCACGGACGGCAGCGCTCGGTGAAGTCCTCCACGCCCAGCAGACGGATGTGGTCGGCGTTGATCGCCTCGCACTTCTTCAGGTCGAAGCGCGCCGGGTTGGGGTTGACGTCGCCGATGTCGAAGGCCGCGACCATCTCGTCCATCGTGAAGATGTCCTGGTCGGCCGAGAGGGACCAGCCGAGCAGCGAGAGGTAGTTGAGCAGGCCCTCGGGGAGGAAGCCGCGCTCCCGGTAGAGGTTGAGCGACGACTCCGGGTCGCGCTTGGAGAGCTTCTTGTTGCCCTCGCCCATCACGTACGGCAGGTGGCCGAAGGCGGGGATCTCCTTGGCGACGCCCAGCTCGATCAGCGCCTTGTACAGGGCGATCTGGCGGGGGGTGGAGGAGAGCAGGTCCTCGCCGCGCAGGACGTGGGTGATCTCCATGAGGGCGTCGTCGACCGGGTTGACCAGCGTGTAGAGCGGGGCGCCGTTGGCGCGGACGATGCCGTAGTCCGGGACGTTCTCCGGGGTGAAGGTCAGCTCGCCGCGGACCAGGTCCGTGAAGGTGATCGCCTCGTCGGGCATCCGGAAGCGGACGATCGGGGTGCGGCCCTGCGCCTGGTACTCCTCGACCTGCGCGGCGGTCAGCTCGCGGCAGTGGCCGTCGTAGCCGGAGGGCCGGCCGGCGGCGCGGGCGGCTTCGCGGCGGGTGTCCAGCTCCTCCTGGGAGCAGTAGCAGCGGTAGGCGTGGCCGGCGGCGAGGAGCCGGTCGGCGACGTCCTTGTACAGGTCCATCCGCTGCGACTGGCGGTACGGCGCGTGCGGGCCGCCGATCTCGGGACCCTCGTCCCAGTCGAAGCCGAGCCAGCGCAGCGAGTCCAGGAGCTGCTCGTAGGACTCCTCGGAGTCGCGGGCCGCGTCGGTGTCCTCGATGCGGAAGACCAGGGTGCCCTGGTGGTGCTTGGCGAACGCCCAGTTGAACAGGGCGGTGCGGACCAGGCCCACGTGGGGGTTACCGGTGGGCGACGGACAGAAACGGACGCGTACGGGGGAGCCGGGTGCGCTAGCCACGCTTGACAACCTTGTTGGTGAGAGTGCCGATGCCTTCGATGCTGACGGAGACCTCGTCGCCGACAGCGAGCGGGCCGACCCCTGCCGGGGTGCCCGTGAGGATCACGTCGCCGGGGAGCAGCGTCATGGCCTCGGTGATGTTGACGATCAGATCCTCGATCGAGTGGATCATCTCGCTGGTGCGGCCCAGCTGCCGCTGCTGCCCGTTGACCGTCAGCTGGACGGTGAGGTCGTTCGGGTCCAGATCGGTCTCCACCCAGGGGCCGAGCGGGCAGGCGGAGTCGAAGCCCTTGGCCCTGGCCCACTGCTTCTCGCGCTTCTGGACGTCGCGCGCCGTGATGTCGTTGGCGCAGGTGTAGCCGAAGATCACGTCCTTGACGCGCTCCCGCGGGACCTCGCGGCACATCCGGCCGATGACCACGGCCAGTTCCGCCTCGTGGTGGAGGTCCTCGGAGAAGGACGGGTACCGGATGTCGTCCCCGGGTCCGACCACGGAGGTGGACGGCTTGAAGAAGGCGAACGGGGCGTCGGGCACCTCGTTGCCGAGTTCGCGTGCGTGCTCGGCGTAGTTGCGGCCGAAGGCCACGACCTTGCTGGGGAGCACGGGCGGCAGGAGCCGGACCTTGCTCAGCGGCACCTTCGTGCCGGAGAGCTCGTGTTCCGTGAACGGGATGCCCTTGATGATGTCGAGGACGAGCTCGTCCGGCTTGTCGCCCTCGACCGCGCCGAAGGCGACGTTCCCGTCGATGGAGAACCTGGCGATGCGCACGGGTTGGTTGGCCCCTTGGTGAGCTGGCTGGAGTCTGACGCTCCAGGCTAACGCGGAAGGGCGTCCCCGGCCGGGGACGCCCTTGACATTCGGGGCCGCCGCCTTGAACATGCGGCGGCGGCTGTGCGTACTTATCCGGCGGAGGGGGCCACGGGGACGTCGACGAGGACGGTGCGCCTGGGGTTGGCGGTCTGGGCCGGAAGGTCGACGGAGTGCTCCTGCTGCTCCGGGAGCCGCAGTTCGTCGGCGTCCTTGAGGTGCGCCAGCGTCGTGCGCCGCGGGTTGGCGATCTTGTGGAACATCGTCGTCGTCTTCACTGTGGTGGTGAGCCCTGTCCTGTCGGGGCGCCGGGCGGCCGCGGGAGCCCCCGTAAGCGCGTCTTGTCGGTTTTGCCATCTCTGTAAAGCGTCAGGCTAAACACGCGATTCCCGGAGAACGCGTGGAGCTCTCATGATCAAGGTGTGAGTTTGCTCACGAAGCAGCGCTCAAACCGGTCAATCCAGGCTCTCGAGCGACCACCACGAAACGGACATTGCACACCTGAAGCTCTCATTCCGCTCCTGATCATGGCGACTGGGACACCTCTCGCGACCCGGCCGTTCGCCCTCTTACGGGTGAATTGCCCAGGATCACTTTCTACGTCTGGTGATGCGCCACTCACCCGCTGTCACGGATGTCACAGCCCGGCCAACAAGCCTTGTTGGAGATCCTGCACTGTGCTGGAATTCCACGGACCGCCGCGGGAACGAGCCGGCGCGCAGGGCGCACAGCAGCGCCGAGCGGCGGCTGGAAGGGGGAACCAGCGCCGGTACTCACGACCAATCGGGGGGCGTATTCAGGGCGCCCCTCAAGACGCCGACACCGTCCTTCCGTTCACGCGGAGGGGCGCCTGGTCCAGAGGTTGCGACGCTAGTGCAGGGACGTTTCAAGAGGGATGGCAGCGCTTCGGCCGAGCCGGAGCCGCACGGCGGGACTGGCCCGATGGCCGGCAGCTCCTCGCCCCAGCACGCCCAGAACCCGGGCCCGGCCGCGTCCGGTGACGGCGGTGAGCGCCCCGGCGCGTCCGCGTCGCCGAGCACCCCGACCCCGTGGTCAAGCCGCCGGCCGGCACCCCCGGCCCCGGACCGCGCGTGGCCCTGCGCAACTGGCGCATCTCCACGCGTCTGGTCGCGCTGCTGACGCTGCCCGTGGTCGCGGCCACCACGCTGGGCACGCTCCGCATCAACCAGTCCATGGACGACATCCAGCAGCTCGACAACATGAAGCTGCTGACGGACATGACCAAGCAGGCGACCGAGCTGGCCATCCGGCTCCAGGACGAGCGCGACAAGTCCGCCGGCCCCCTCGCCCACGGCAAGACCGCCGCCGACTTCACGGTCAAGGGCGCCCGTGAGAAGACCGACCAGTCGCTCACCGCCTTCAAGGACGCCTCCGAGGAGATCGACGCCTCCAGCACGGACGGCAACCTCCAGGGTGTCCGCGACAGCCTCGTGGGTCTCCTCAGCGACCTCGGCAACATCGCGAAGGTCCGCAAGACCGCCTTCGCGGAGCAGAAGAACTCCGCCCAGACGGTGGAGGCCTACCACCGCCTCATCAGCCACCTGCTCGACCTCTCGCAGGACATGGCGCAGGCCACCAGCAACCCGGACATCATCCAGCGCACCCGCGCGCTGGCCGCCTTCTCCGCCGCCAAGGAGTACGCCTCCGTCCAGCGCGCCGCCCTCGCCGCCGCGCTGCCGGTCAACGCCGACTCCTACGGCGAGATATCGGAGAACGACCGGCAGTACGCCGAGGCCGCGCTGGAGAACCAGGACTCCGAACTCGCCAGCTTCCGCAGCATCTACGGCGACGAGGGCGCCGAGGAACTGCTCCAGCCCATCGAGCAGGGCAGCCCGACCATCGAGGACGCCGACACGTACGCCACGCGTGCGCTCAGCTCCCCCACCGGTCTGCGGTCACTGGACAAGCGGTCGTACCAGGACTGGTTCGACGCCAGCACGACCAAGATCCGGCAGATGAACAACATCGAGACCACGCTGCTCGAGGACATGGAGCAGAAGGCCCGTGAGCTGCGCGCCGAGTCCGAGCGCGAGGCGATCATCTCCGGTGCGCTGATCCTGCTGGTGCTCGGTGTGTCGCTGGTCGGCGCGTTCGTCGTGGCCCGGTCCATGATCCGCTCGCTGCGCCGGCTCCAGGAGACGGCCACCAAGGTCGCCCAGGACCGGCTGCCCGAGCTGGTCAAGCAGCTGTCCGAGTCCGACCCGCAGGACGTCGACACGTCCGTGGAGTCGGTCGGTGTGCACTCCCGGGACGAGATCGGCCAGGTGGCCGCGGCCTTCGACGACGTGCACCGCGAGGCCGTCCGCCTCGCCGCCGAGCAGGCCCTGCTGCGGGGCAACGTCAACGCGATGTTCACCAACCTCTCGCGCCGCTCCCAGGGCCTCATCCAGCGTCAGCTCTCGCTCATCTCCGAACTGGAGTCGCGCGAGGCAGACCCGGACCAGCTGTCCTCGCTGTTCAAGCTCGACCACCTCGCGACCCGTATGCGCCGGAACGGCGAGAACCTCCTCGTCCTCGCCGGTGAGGAGCCCGGCCGCCGCTGGACCCGCCCGGTCCCGCTGGTCGACGTGCTCCGCGCCGCCGCCTCCGAGGTGGAGCAGTACGAGCGCATCGAGCTGTCCTCCGTGCCGACCACCGAAGTGGCCGGCCGGGTCGTCAACGACCTCGTGCACCTCCTCGCCGAGCTGCTCGAGAACGCGACCTCGTTCTCCTCCCCGCAGACCAAGGTCAAGGTCACCGGTCACGCGCTGCCCGACGGCCGCGTCCTGATCGAGATCCACGACACCGGCATCGGCCTCTCCCCGAGGACCTCGCCGCGATCAACGAGCGGCTCGCGTCGCCGCCCACCGTGGACGTCTCCGTCTCCCGCCGCATGGGTCTCTTCGTGGTCGGCCGGCTGTCGCAGCGGCACGGCATCCGCATCCAGCTCCGCCCGTCCGACTCCGGTGGTACGACCGCGCTGGTCATGCTGCCCGTGGACGTCGCCCAGGGCGGCAAGAAGCCGCAGCCCAAGCCCGGTCAGGGCGGCGTGTCCGGCGGCCCCGCCGCCGCGCAGGCCGCCGCCGGTGCCGCCGCGGCCCGTCGTCAGAGCGGCCAGGGCGGTGCCCTCGGCGCCGGCCCGGGCACGGGCGGCCGGCTCGCCGCCGGTCAGGGCCCCCGGGCCGCGCTGCCCGGCCGTGACGGCGGTGGCCGTCCCGGTGCGCCGCGCGGGCCGCAGGGTCCGGCCTCGCCCGCGCAGGGCCGCCCGGCTCCGGCCGGCGCCGGCTTCGGCGGTCAGGCCCCGGGTGCGCCGCAGGGTTTCCCGTCGGCCGGTGCCGGTACGCAGGGCCAGGGCCAGGACCTGTTCGGCGCCGGGCGTCCGCCCGCGCCGCGCCAGAACGACAACCGCGGTGAGCAGGGCGGCCGTGGCCGTCAGCCGCAGTTGCCGCCGCGCGGCGGTCCGCGCGCCGAGCTGCCGGGCGGCAACCCGCAGTCCCGTGGCACGAGCTGGGGCGACGAGAACGCCCAGCCGCCGGTCGCGCGCACTCCGCTGGACGCCCCGCGCGGGCACGACGAGCCCGATGTCGCGCGGACCTCGCAGATGCCGCGCGTCGACGACCGCCAGGGTCCCGGCGCCACCGCCGAGATCCGCGGATCGACGAGCACCAGGGTCCCGCCGGTCCCGCGGACTTCGCGCGCCCCGGCACGAGCGGCCCGCAGCACACCGGTCAGTACCAGGACACGGGCCAGTACACCGGCCTGAACGGCGCCCAGGACACGGGCCAGTTCCCGGCTCCGGGCGCGGACGGACGGCAGGACGGCTTCGTCCGCAACGACGTCTTCGGCACGCCGGGCGGGCAGAACGCGCCGGCGGGTCCGGGCCGGTTCGCCGCTCCGCAGGCCTACGACAACGGCTCCACCGGTCAGTACCCGGCCCGGGCCACGACGGCTCCGGCACCGGTCAGTTCCCGGCCCCCGGCCAGAACGGTTCCGGCACCGGTCAGCACGCGCTGCCCGGCCGCCAGGACCCCTCGTCCACGGGCCAGTTCGACCGCCCCCAGAACACCGGCAACGGCGACGGCAGCGGCTACGGTTACCCGCAGCAGCAGCCCGTCCTGCCGCGTCCCGCCGCCCGCCCCGAGCCGGAGGCCCTGCCGCCGGCCGGTCCGGGGACGGCCGCACCCCGCTGTTCGACACCCTGGAGACCAACTGGTTCCACGGACAGCAGGCAGGCGGAAACGGCGACGGCTCGGCCCCCACGCCGCAGCACCAGCAGCCGCAGGCTCCGGCCGCTCCCCAACGTCCCGCGGCGACGGGCGCCTCCTGGCGCACCTCGCCGAACGACGAACTCGTCCGTCAGGCCGAGCGCGTCCGGCAACCCGCCGCGGGCGGCGTCACCACTTCCGGCCTGCCGCGCCGGGTGCCCAGGGCGAACCTCGTCCCGGGCACGGCTCAGCAGCAACAGCACCAAACCGGTCCGCAGGTCTCGCGTGCGCCTGACGACGTACGCGGACGGCTGACCAATCTCCGTCGGGGCATCGCACAGGGTCGACAGGCCGGCAACGGCCCGCAGACCGGCAGTTTCCCCAGCCCCACTCACCAGCAGGAGCGTTAGTTGAGCCAGATGAGCCAGGCGGCACAGAATCTGAACTGGTTGATCACCAACTTCGTGGACAACACCCCCGGGGTGTCCCACACCGTTGTCGTGTCCGCCGACGGCCTCCTGCTAGCCATGTCCGAGGGCTTCCCGCGCGACCGTGCCGACCAGCTGGCGGCCGTCGCGTCGGGCCTCACCTCGCTGACGGCGGGCGCCTCCCGGATCTTCGAGGGCGGCAGCGTGGCCCAGACGGTCGTCGAGATGGAGCGGGGTTTCCTCTTCCTCATGTCCGTCTCGGACGGCTCGTCCCTCGCCGTGCTCGCGCACCCCGAGTGCGACATCGGCCTCGTCGGCTACGAGATGGCGCTCCTGGTCGACCGCGCGGGTGCGGTGCTGACGCCCGACCTGCGCGCCGAACTACAGGGCAGTCTGCTCCACTGACCCGCCCAGGTACCACCCGCCTCACGAAATCACCGTCCGGCCGACACAACCCCCCACCGGCCTCGACGGACGGCACGACTGACCGAGACTTGCTGTCCCGCCCGGAGGATTCATGACCCCGCCCACCGCCTCTCATGATCCGTACGCGGAGCCGTACGGGGACGAGGGCGACCAGCCGCTGGTGCGTCCGTACGCGATGACCGGCGGCCGGACCCGGCCGCGCTACCAGCTCGCCATCGAGGCGCTGATCAGCACGACGGCCGACCCGGCAGCGCTCATGGGGCTGCTCCCCGAGCACCAGCGCATCTGCCACCTCTGCCGTGAGGTGAAGTCGGTCGCGGAGGTCTCGGCCCTCCTCGCCATGCCGCTGGGTGTGGCTCGGATCCTCGTGGCGGACCTCGCCGAAGCCGGACTGGTGGCCATTCACCAGCCGGGCGGCGACGAGAACAACGGTGGCGCACCTGACGTGACGCTGCTCGAAAGGGTGCTCAGTGGACTTCGCAAGCTCTGACGGAGGGCGGGCCACCACCTCCGCGAAGATCGTGGTGGCGGGTGGCTTCGGCGTGGGCAAGACCACGTTCGTGGGCGCCGTCTCCGAGATCAACCCGCTGCGCACGGAGGCCGTGATGACGTCCGCGAGCGCGGGCATCGACGACCTCACCCACACCGGGGACAAGACCACCACCACGGTGGCCATGGACTTCGGACGCATCACGCTGGACCAGGACCTGATCCTGTACCTGTTCGGTACGCCGGGTCAGGACCGCTTCTGGTTCATGTGGGACGACCTGGTGCGCGGTGCCATCGGCGCCGTGGTGCTGGTGGACACCCGCCGGCTGGCCGACTGCTTCCCGGCGGTGGACTACTTCGAGAACTCGGGTCTGCCCTTCGTCGTCGCCCTCAACGGCTTCGACGGTCAGCAGCCGTACCAGCCGGAGGAGGTCCGCGAGGCGCTGCAGATCGGTCCGGACACCCCGATCATCACGACCGACGCGCGGCACCGTTCGGACGCCAAGTCGGCGCTGATCACGCTGGTGGAACACGCGCTCATGGCGCGCCTGCGGTAGGCAGGCCCCTGCAGGCAGCACCGTACGCCGGTCGTCGCAGGCGTTTCGGAGCCGGCCGTGGACTTGGACACGGCCGGCTCCGGTGTTCATAACGTTTCGGCAGAGGAATCGGGTGACGGCGCCACGCGTCGCGGTCACTTGGTGTCGCTGCGCGCACGAAAGCCCCGCCATTTGGCGGGGCTTGTTCTTTTTGACCGTTTTATCTGGGGCTTACATCACTGCGAACCGGTACTTCTCCATGTTTGGAACTGCGCTGGTCGTCATGCTGGAATGCCTGAACTGCCCAATAGTCAATGACGTACTCATGGTCGATGGCTGACCGGGCTCTGAGACACTGCGGCACGACGAAGGTGCCGACCGCCGAGAGGTTGTTGGTCGAGTGAGGCGAAGCAAGAAAAGTCCCGAGCCGGCGGCCCGGGCAACTTCACCCCGCCGCCGCGCGGAGCGGCACCCTCCCCTGTGCCCGGTTCGGAGCCGACGGCCGCACCCGCGAAGAGCGGCGGCCGCCTCTCCCGCGCAACTGGCGGGTGCCCACCAGGCTGAACGCGATCCTGCTCATACCCGTGCTGGTCGGCCTCGTCATGGGCGGTTTCCAGGTGAAGGGCTCGATCGACACCTGGCAGGAGGCGGAGGACGCGCAGAAGACCGCGCAACTGGTGCGTGCTTCCCTCCTCTACGCCGACGCCCTCTACAACGAGCGCGACGTCAGCGCCGCGCCGCTGCTGCTGAACAAGGACGAGGACGTCGTCACCGACGCCCGCAAGAAGACGGACCAGGCCGCCGACGCCTTCGACGAGGCCGCGCAGGACATGCCGCAGAAGGCCGGCCTCCAGCGCCGCCTGAAGCTGTTCCGCGACCAGGAGCCCACGCTCCAGACACTGCGGGCCGGCGCCTACGTCTCCCCAAGCTCACCGGCGTCATGACCGAAGAGGGCTACACGACGATCGCGCACCCCTTGATGGAGTTCGCGAACGAGCTCGGTCTGGGCACCGGAAACATCACCAGCTACGGCCGTACGGTCTACGCGATCTCGCTCACCAAGGCGGCGCTGTCGCTGGAGCGCTCCATCGGCATGCACCTGCTGGTCAAGCCCGGTCCCGGCAAGAGCAGTTTCGCCAGCCAGAAGGTCGCCCTCTCCTCGTACGCCTACCTCGAGCGCATCGCGCTCGAGGAGTACACCGGCGGTGGCACCGAGGCCGACGCGCAGAAGCTCGACGAGGCCAAGGCGCAGATCGGGACGGACGGCGCGGCGATGGCCAAGGAGGCCGCGGCCGAGGACTCGGACTACGTGGCCCCGCCGTCCAACCCCACCGACATGATCTCGGCCGTCGCGACGCTGCCGTCCACGGACGCGAGCGACCGCCAGGCGATCGCCGCGCGCGGTGTCACCGCGGAGAACTGGTGGGCGGTCAACACCCTCAAGTACAACGCGTACCTGAAGATCGAGACGGATCTGACCGACAAGGCGGTGAGCGAGGCCGCCCAGATCGCCGACGACGCCAGGCAGTCCGCGATCATCACCGGTGCCGCCGTCGTCATCGCCCTGCTCGCCGCGTTCATCCTGGCCGGCATGGTGGCCCGCCAGATGAGCCGCTCCATGCGCCAGCTGCGCAACGCCGCCTTCGGCATCGCCGAGCAGCGGCTGCCGATGCTGGTCGACCAGCTCTCGCGGACCGACCCCGGCCGGGTCGACACCCGGGTCGCGCCGATCCCGATCAGCACCACGGACGAGATCGGCGAGGTCGCCCGCGCCTTCGACCAGGTCCACCGTGAGGCCGTCCGGCTCGCCGCCGAGCAGGCCCTGCTGCGGGGCAACATCAACGCGATCTTCACCAACCTCTCGCGCCGCAACCAGTCCCTGATCGAGGGCCAGCTCACCCTGATCACCGACCTGGAGAACAACGAGGCCGACCCGGACCAGCTGGAGAACCTCTTCCGCCTGGACCACCTCGCGACCCGCATGCGCCGCAACGGCGAGAACCTCCTGGTCCTCGCCGGCGAGGAGCCGGGCCGCCGCTGGGACCAGCCGGTTCCGCTGGTCGACGTGCTGCGCGCCGCCTCCTCCGAGGTGGAGCAGTACGAGCGCATCGAGCTGTCGGGCGTGCCGGAGGCCGAGATCCACGGCCGTGCCGTGACCGACCTCGTGCACCTGCTGGCCGAGCTCCTGGAGAACGCCACCACGTTCTCCTCCCCGCAGACCAAGGTCCGCGTCACCGCGACCCGTCTCCCCGACGGCCGTGTGATGATCGAGATCCACGACAAGGGCATCGGCCTCACCGCCGAGGACTTCGCGGACATCAACCACAAGCTGGCCAACCCGCCGACCGTGGACGCCGCGATCTCGCAGCGCATGGGCCTGTTCGTGGTCGGCCGGCTGTCCGACCGGCACGGCATCCGGGTCCAGCTGCGCCCCTCGGGCGAGCAGGCCGGCACCACCTCGCTGGTCATGCTGCCCGACGCGATCACCCACGGTGGCGGTGGCGAGCAGCCCGAGCGCGACGACTTCACCGTCTCGCAGATCATCCCGGAGCAGCGGTTCCCGGGTGAGGACTTCAACCACCAGCCGCTGCGCACGGCGGCCGAGCTGGGCTTCGACGACAGCCAGTACGTGGAGGTCCCCGACGACCCGCGCGACCTGGACCCGGTCGGCCGCTCCCTGACGCGCGAGGACCGCCGCGCGGCCCCGGACTCCCCGGCGCCGGAGGGGCCCGACCAGCAGCGGCCCGCCGCGACGCCCGCGTACGGCGACGGTTTCGACCAGCCACAGCAGCAACAGCAACAGCCCGCGTTCGACGCCTCCCCCGACGGCTACGCCCCGGCGCAGAGCGGCTACGACAACGGCGCGGCCGGCTACGCCGGCCAGTCGTCGGCGTACGACCGCCAGACGTCGTACGAGGAGCAGCGGCAGACGTCGTACGAGGCCCCGTACGGCACGTCCAACGGCGCTGTGCCGCAGGGCGAGGCCTTCCCGTCCGACGGCACGGGGCCGCGGGACGGTGCTTTCGGGCAGCACGGCGGCTACCCCGACCCCGCCTATGCGGAGGGCGCCCAGGAGGAGCGGGCGCCGGAGCGCCAGGCCGCGCCGGAGGGCTTCCAGCCGTACGGGGAGCAGCCCTACCAGGACGACTGGCCGCAGCAGAGCGGTTACCAGAACGGCTACCCGGACCAGTACGCTCCGCAAGCGGAATCGGCGCAGGCCGCTGACGCCGGTGAGCGGGACAGCGTAGGCTTCGAGCGTCCGGGACCGGCACCCGCCGCCGCCCACGAGCTGACCGACGCCGGACTGCCCCGTCGCGGATCCCCCGCGGCGAGCGGTGCGAACGGTGCGCGGCCCGTGGCCCAGGAAGCGTCGGCCCCCGTCGCGGACGGCCCCGCCGACTGGCGTTCGGCGAACGACGAGCGCTGGCAGCAGGCCGCCCAGCTCAAGAAGCCGAAGGCGGGCGGAGTCACCTCTTCCGGTCTGCCGCGTCGGGTGCCCAAGGCCAATCTGGTCGAGGGCACCGCCGAGAGCACCCCCCAGGGAGGCCCCCAGGTCTCCCGCGCCCCGGAGGACGTCCGAGGCAGGTTGAGCAACCTGCGCCGGGGCGTCCAGCGCGGACGCAACGCAGGAAGTGAACCGAACGGTCAGGCCAGAGATCAGCACAGTGGTCCTGACAGCACCTACAACCAGGAGCGTTAGTGTGAGCCCGATGAGCCAGGCGGCACAGAACCTGAACTGGTTGATCACCAACTTCGTGGACAACACCCCGGGGGTGTCCCACACGGTGGTGGTCTCCGCCGACGGACTCCTTCTGGCGATGTCCGAAGGCTTTCCCCGCGACCGTGCCGACCAGCTCGCGGCCGTCGCCTCCGGTCTGACGTCGTTGACGGCAGGCGCCTCCCGGATCTTCGAGGGCGGCAGCGTGAACCAGACGGTTGTGGAGATGGAGCGGGGATTCCTGTTCCTCATGTCCATCTCCGACGGTTCGTCGCTCGCGGTTCTCGCCCACCCCGAGGCGGACATCGGCCTCATCGGGTACGAGATGGCCCTTCTGGTGGACCGTGCCGGTACGGTCCTGACGCCCGACCTTCGGGCGGAGCTCCAGGGGAGCCTTCTCAACTAACAGACGGACGGTGCGTTTTGGCGTCCCGAGGCCATAAGGTTTCGGGACGCGGCTTCCACGTGACGGATGCCAGGCACAGTCGGAGGAGGAGAAAAAGTGGCAACACCCCCAGACGGTTCCCCTTCGGGCAACTGGTCGTACGGCCCTGCCCAGGGCCAGGGCGACGGTTCGCAGAACCCGAACCATTACGCCTTCCCCTCCGCTCCGAACCAGCGTCAGCCGTACGCTCCCCAGGGTCCGCAGGGCCCCGGGTACTCGCCGTACGACCAGCCGCACCAGCCGCGCATCCAGCCCGTGCAGCCGCAGCGCCACACCCCCGAGTCGGCGCCCGCCGGGGGGCGCACAACCCTTTGGTGCGTCCGTACGCCATGACCGGCGGCCGGACTCGCCCGCGGTACCAGCTCGCCATCGAGGCGCTGGTGCACACCACCGCGGCTCCGCACCAGATGCAGGGGCAGTTGCCCGAGCATCAGCGGATCTGCAACCTCTGCCGGGAGATCAAGTCGGTGGCCGAGATCTCGGCCCTCCTGACGATCCCTCTCGGTGTGGCCAGGATCCTCGTCGCCGACTTGGCGGAGGCGGGCCTGGTCGCCATCCATCAGCCCGGCGGCGACGAAAGCGCCGGCGGCCAGCCAGCCGTGACACTGCTCGAAAGGGTGCTCAGTGGACTTCGCAAGCTCTAGCGGCGGTCCTTCCCGCTCCACCACCTCGGCGAAGATCGTGGTGGCGGGTGGCTTCGGCGTGGGCAAGACCACGTTCGTCGGGGCCGTCTCGGAGATCAACCCGCTGCGTACCGAGGCCGTCATGACGTCTGCTTCGGCAGGCATCGACGACCTCACCCACACCGGGGACAAGAAGACCACCACGGTCGCCATGGACTTCGGACGCATCACGCTGGACCAGGACCTGATCCTGTACCTGTTCGGTACGCCCGGCCAGGACCGCTTCTGGTTCATGTGGGACGACCTGGTGCGCGGCGCCATCGGCGCGATCGTCCTGGTGGACACCCGCCGACTCGCCGACTGCTTCCCGGCGGTCGACTACTTCGAGAACTCGGGTCTCCCCTTCGTCATCGCCCTCAACGGCTTCGACGGCAACCAGCCGTACCAGCCGGACGAGGTCCGCGAGGCCCTCCAGATCGGCCCCGACACCCCGATCATCACCACGGACGCCCGTCACCGCGCGGACGCCAAGTCGGCGCTGATCACGCTGGTGGAGCACGCGCTCATGGCTCGCCTGCGGTAGGACTCGACGTGAAACGGCCCCCGCGCCCCTCCTCGGGGAGGCGCGGGGGCCTTTTCGCGTCCCGGCCCCCGCGGTGACCGGTCACCGGGGTCCGCCGTACGCGCGAAGGCCCCGGCCGCCCGTGGGGCGTCGGGGCCTTCGTCGTGCTTGCGGGCGGTCAGCGCCAGCTGTGCGGGGCGCGGAAGCCGCCCTCGCGCTCCAGGCGGCGCCAGCCGGCCCTGAGGCGGCCGTGGTGGGCCCGGGCGGACTGGTCGGAGGAACGGGAGGCGGCGCGGGCCAGCAGGATCGCCGTGAGAGCGGCGACCTCCTCGGGCTCGGCGTGGCCCTTCTCGACGCGGATGTCAGGCGTGGTCATGGGTTCAGTCTCCGTGAGAGAGGTTTCCGCGCGGGGGCGCGGAAAGTCCGCTGGGTTACTGCGGGGGGTTGCCGTGCTTGCGCGAGGGCAGGTCGGCGTGCTTGGTCTGCAGCATCGCCAGGGACCTGACGAGGATCTCGCGGGTCTCGGCGGGGTCGATGACGTCGTCGACGAGGCCGCGCTCGGCGGCGTAGTACGGGTGCATCAGCTCGGACTTGTACTCCTTGACCATGCGGGCCCGCATGGCCTCGGAGTCCTCGGCCTCGGCGATCTGGCGGCGGAAGATGACGTTGGCGGCGCCCTCGGCGCCCATGACGGCGATCTCGTTGGTCGGCCAGGCGAACGTGAGGTCGGCACCGATGGACTGGCTGTCCATGACGATGTAGGCACCTCCGTACGCCTTGCGCAGGATCAGGGAGATCCGGGGCACGGTCGCGTTGCAGTAGGCGTAGAGGAGCTTCGCGCCGTGGCGGATGATCCCACCGTGCTCCTGATCGACGCCGGGCAGGAAGCCGGGTACGTCCAGAAGAGTGATGATCGGGATGTTGAAGGCGTCGCACATCTGCACGAAGCGGGCGGCCTTCTCGCTGGCCTCGATGTCGAGGACGCCGGCGAGGCTCTGCGGCTGGTTGGCGACGATGCCGACGGCCTGGCCGTCGAGCCGGGCCAGGGCGCAGATGATGTTGCGCGCCCAGCGCTCGTGGACCTCCAGGTACTCGCCGTCGTCGACGATCTCCTCGATGACCTTGGTCATGTCGTACGGCCGGTTGCCGTCCGCGGGGACCAGGTCGAGCAGGGCGTCGCCGCGGCGGTCCGTCGGGTCCGTGCACTCGTGGCGCGGCGGGTTCTCGCGGTTGTTCTGCGGGAGGAGGGAGAGGAGGTAGCGCACCTCCGCGATGCAGGTCTCCTCGTCGTCGTAGGCGAAGTGGCAGACGCCGGAGGTCTCGGCGTGCACGTCGGCGCCGCCGAGGCCGTTCTGCGTGATCTCCTCGCCGGTCACGGCCTTGACCACGTCCGGACCGGTGATGAACATCTGCGAGGTCTCGCGGACCATGAAGACGAAGTCGGTGAGGGCGGGGCTGTAGGCCGCGCCGCCCGCGCACGGGCCGAGCATCACGCTGATCTGCGGGATGACGCCGGACGCCCGGGTGTTGCGCTGGAAGATGCCGCCGTAGCCGGCGAGCGCGGAGACGCCCTCCTGGATGCGGGCCCCGGCGCCGTCGTTCAGCGACACCAGCGGGGCCCGGCCGCGATGGCCATGTCCATGATTTTGTGGATCTTGGTGGCGTGGGCCTCGCCCAGGGCACCGCCGAAGATGCGGAAGTCGTGGGCGTAGACGAAGACCGTGCGGCCCTCCACCGTGCCCCATCCGGTGATGACGCCGTCGGTGTACGGCTTCTTGGCCTCCAGGCCGAACCCGGTCGCCCGGTGCCGGCGCAGCTGCTCCACCTCCTGGAAGGACCCCGGGTCCAGCAGCAGCTCGATCCGCTCCCGGGCGGTGAGCTTGCCCTTGGCGTGCTGCGCCTGGGTCGCCTTCTCGCTCGGCCCGGCCAGCGCCTGCGCACGGATCCCGTGCAGCTCGGCCACGCGCCCGCGCGCGTCCGTGGGCTCGGCGGTCGGCTCACCGGTCGTCTCTTCCAAAACGGTCATGTAGTGACCTTACGAAGGTCACCAAGGAAAGTGAGACGTCGACTCCGTACAGTCTCCGGCACGTTTTCCTGGTAGGCCTGAACAGAACCATGTCGGCATGCAGGCGTTCCGACTGCTCAGAGCCCGCGCCGCTTGTGGGGGTCGCACAAAGGGATACCGTGAGACCAACTTCACATCATCGCCCGACGGACGCCGCCCAGTGGAGTGACGCGGACCGGGCGGAGCCTCCGGGAGGGCGACCTCGCGCGACGATGGAAGGGCGCACGGAAGTCGCACGCGAATGAAGTTGAAAATTGAACGGAATAGGTCTACGGTCTGCCGTGTTGAAGTCTTCGTTGAACATTCAACATCACCGCCCGTTTCCTCGACCCGTTCATCGATCCGCTGATCGATCCGTCCCCCAAGGAGCACGCCATGGGCATCTTCGGCCGCAAGAACACCGACGACACCACCGCTGCCACGGTCGCCGCCGTGAACCCGGACCTCGCCGCCCTGACCGGCGACTACACGATCGACCCGGCACACTCGACCATCGGGTTCGTCGCCCGGCACGCGATGGTCACCAACGTCAAGGGCAAGTTCGGCGAGTTCACCGGCTCGCTGCACCTCGACGGCGCCGACCCGTCCAGGTCCACCGCCACCATCGACGTCACGATGCAGAGCGTCGACACCGGGTCCGCCGACCGCGACAACCACCTCAGGACCGCGGACTTCTTCAAGACCGACGAGTTCCCGACGATGACCTTCCGCTCGACCGGCGCGGAGGCCCTGGGCGGCGACGACTACCGCATCACCGGCGACCTGAGCATCCTCGGCATCACCAAGCCGCTCACCATCGACCTCGAGTTCAACGGCTCCGCCAGGGACCCGTTCGGCAACGAGCGCGTCGGCTTCGAGGGCAAGGCGGAGATCCTGCGCTCCGCGTGGGGCCTGACCTGGAACGCGGCGCTGGAGACCGGCGGCGTCCTGGTCTCCGACAAGATCAAGCTGAACTTCGACATCTCGGCCATCAAGAACGCGTGACGCGGCACCGCCGCCACGCCCCTGAGCGCGCCCGTCCTCCACTCCCCCGTGGGGAGGGCGGGCGCTCGGCGTGTCCGGGTGCGGGCGGTGGGGCGGGGCGGGCAGCAGGGGGCGGGAGCGCGGGCGGTGCGGGCGCGGGGCGCGGGCGCTGGGCGGGATCCGGCGCGTGGAGCGCGGGCGCGGGGCGGGTGGGCGCCGGCGCGGACGGGGCGTGCGCGGAACGCGGGTGCGGGGCGGGACGCCCGAGCGGACGCGGACCGGGACGTGCCCGCAGGTCCGGACGCGGACGCGGGACGCGGCGCGTGCCCGGTGCTCCGCGCGGGGCGGGCACGGACGCCGGCGTGCGGCGGGGGCGCGGGGACCCGGCGGGGCGGGGTGCGGGGGCGGGGCGGGTCCGGACACAGGTGCGGGGCCGCCGGGTGCGCGACGGTCGCGGGCGCCGGTCGTTCATCAGGGCGTCCCCGCCGGCACGGCCGGGGATCGTGACCGAGGAGGCGCCATGACCAGGACCGGACCGCAGCACTACCCCGGCGCACACCGTGACCACTGGTACCAGGACGACTTCGGCGGCGACCGGATGGAGGTCAACGTCGTCGTCCTGCACACCACCGAGGGCCGCTCGCTGCCCGGCTACCAGGGTGGCGCCTCCGCGCCCAACCTCACGGCGGTGCCGGACCTCGCGGCGAAGAAGCTGACGTGGTACCAGCACTTCGACATCGACATCTCCTCCCGCGCCCTGCGCAACAGGCCCGGCGGGGTGGAGACCAACACGCTCAACGTCTGCCAGGTGGAGCTGGTCGGCACCTGCGATCCCGAGACGCACACCAAGTGGCGGACGGGCGGGAAGGCCCACGTCTACTGGCCGAAGGCGCCGGAGTGGGCGCTGCGCGGGCTCGCCCGCTTCCTGGCGTGGGCGCACGAGGAGCACGACGTACCGCTGCGTGGCCCGGCACTGTGGCCGGCGTACCCGAAGTCCTACGGGAACGGGGCCGGGCAGCGGATGAGCGGGGCACGCTGGAACGCCTTCAAGGGCGTGTGCGGGCACATGCACGTGCCGGAGAACGACCACGGCGACCCGGGAGCCATCGACTTCGACGAACTGATCCGGCTGGCGAAGGCGGCCGTACCGGACTGACCGCCCTCGTCGAAGGGCCGGCGGCGCGTCACCGGCCGCCGGCCGCGGCCGCCCGCCGCCCGAAGACCGCGCGGGCCCGTGGGCCGCGTCCCGGGGCGGATCGCCCGTCGCTTGGACAGCTCCGGGCGCCGTGCCGCATGATCCCTCCCATGATCCGAACCGCCACCGTGGACGACGTCGCCGAGATCCGGGCGATGATCCGTGAACTCGCCGCGTACGAACGGGCCGCCGAACAGGCCCGGGCCACGGAGGAGCAGTTGCGGGAGGCGCTGTTCGGCGAACATCCCGCGGCACGGGTGCTGATCGCGCAGGACGACGGCAGCGGGGAGACCGTCGGCTTCGCGCTGTGGTTCCCCCGGTTCTCGACCTGGACCGGGACGCGGGGCATGCACCTGGAGGATCTCTACATTCGTCCGCACGCCCGTGGCGGCGGGTACGGCAAGGCGTTGCTGGCGGCCCTCGCCGCGATCTGCGCGCGCAGCGGTTTCGAGCGGTTCGAGTGGTGGGTGCTGGCCTGGAACGAGCCCGCCGTCGGCTTCTACAGGTCGCTCGGCGTGGAACTGCTGGAGGAGTGGAAGGTGTGCCGGCTCAGCGGCGGGCCGCTCGCGGACCTCGCCGCCCTCGCGCCGGCCGTCGACGGCCGGACGCCCGCGTAGGCGGGGCCGCGCTCCGCGGCGGACGCCCGCGCCCGCCGGGAGAGCCGTGCCCGCCGGGAGGGCAGCCGGGGTGTCCGGACGGGCCCTCCGGGGGCCGACGAGGCCCGTCGGGAGCCGTCCGGCGCTCGGGCGTGGCCGGATCGCACCACTTGTGCGAAGGCTTGCGGCGTTCTCATACTCCAGCAACAGATTTGACCTGCCCATGACGACAAAGAGGCACTTCTTTGTTGCCAATATTGTCATGCGCGCGTCAATTCTGTGTTTCGGGCACCACCAGATCCCCCCGACTCCGGGTCACCCCCCACGGAAGGCATCACGTTGAAGAAACTCCTCACGGCGCTCAAGAGACTCGCGGCCGTCGGCGCCGCCGCCCTCGCGATCGCGAGCCTTCAGCCCGTCTCGTCCGCCCAGGCCGCGCCCTCGCCCGTCGTGGGCGGAACCCGCGCCGCACAGGGCGAGTTCCCGTTCATGGTCCGGCTCTCCATGGGCTGCGGCGGCGCGCTCTACACCCAGCAGATCGTGCTCACCGCCGCGCACTGCGTGGGCTCGACCGGCGCCAACACCGGCATCACCGCCACCGCCGGCGTCGTGGACCTCCAGTCCACCACCGGCCGGGTCCAGGTCCGCTCCACCTACGTCTACCGGGCCCCCGGTTACAACGGCGACGGCAAGGACTGGGCCCTCATCAAGCTGGCGCAGCCCATCAACCTGCCGACGCTGAAGATCGCGACCACCACGCAGTACAACACCGGCACCTTCACCGTCGCCGGCTGGGGCTCCGCCACCGAGGGCGGATCCCAGCAGCGGTACCTGCTCAAGGCGAACGTGCCGTTCGTCAGCGACGCCACCTGCCGTTCCTACAGCGGTTACAGCGGCCTGATCGCGAGCGAGGAGATCTGCGCCGGGTACGCGGCCGGCGGGGTCGACACCTGCCAGGGCGACTCCGGCGGCCCGATGTTCCGCCGCGACTCGGCCAACGCGTGGATCCAGGTCGGCATCGTCAGCTGGGGCATCGGCTGCGCCCGGCCCAACGCGCCCGGCGTCTACAGCGAGGTCTCCACGTTCGCCTCCGCCATCGCCTCGGCGGCGTCCTCGCTCTGACCCACCCGTCGTCCCGTCACCGCGTCCGTACGACGTCCACGGGCCCGGCGCGTCCGGCGCCGGGCCCGTGCGCGGTGGTCGGCAGTCGGCAGTCGGCAGTCGGCAGTCGGCAGTAAGCGGTAGGCGGTAGGCGGTCAGAAGCCTCCGCCGAAGTCCCCGCCGCCCCCGAAGTCCCCTCCCCCGCCGCCGCCGAAGTCACCGAAGCTGCCGGTGTCGAAGTCCGCCCCGGACACGTCGCCGCCCTCGTAGCCACCGCCGAAGTCGCCGTAGCCGCTGCCGTAGTCGGAGGCGTAGGAGGGGGTGGCCATCAGACCGCCGAGCATCGTGCCGACGAGCAGGCCGGGCAGCAGGCCGCCGCCGAAGTAGCCGCCCGCCCAGGGGCCGTAGGCCGGGCCCGCCTCCCAGTAGGGGCGGCGGCCGTAGTCGGTGTCGACCTCGCGGACCACGGGGTCGCGGCCGTCCGCGAGGCGGGTGCGGTCCGCCGCGCAGACCGGGACCCGGCGGGCGGCCCCGCCGGGCGGGGTCCAGTCGGCGTCGGCGACGGAGGGTCCGTGGCGCGGGTCGAAGAAGCACGGCGGGCGGCGCTCGGGCAGCGGTTCGCCGGCCCGGCGGGCGGCGAGCCGGGCCAGGGCGAAGCGGCCGTCCTCCAGGATCTCGGTGACGGGACGCACGTCCTCCGGCCTCGTCGCGTCCGCCATGGACGACTTGGCCTTCTCGTAGGCGTCGAGGGCGTGCTCGTAGTCGCCGCGCATCGCGTCGTCGGCGCCGGGTTCGGCCGGGTGGAAGTCGAGCCGGTCGAGTTCCTCGCCGTAGGCGGTGATGTCCTCGTCGACGACGACCTGGAGCCGTTCCAGGGCGGCCTGCTGTTCCTGCGCGTGCCGCCGGCGGTTGCGCCGTACGAGGGTGTACGCGCCGGCGCCGCCGACCGCGACCAGCACGCCCGTGGTGACCAGGCCGGTCGTCGACACCCCGCCGCTGCGGTCCGGGGAGCCCCAGCCCGTGGGGGCGGAGCCGCCCATGTTGGCGACAGCGCGGTCGGTGAAGTCGTTCAGCTGGGCCGCGGCGTCGCTCTCGCCCCGGACACTGGTGACGAGGTTGCGCACGGCGGCCGCGGGCAGGACCGAGGAGTCGGCGCGGGCGTCGAAGCGGTCGCCGAGGCGGATCGCGTAGAGGCCGGTCACACCGGTGGCGGTGCGCAGGTCGGTGAAGAGGTTCTCCGTCGGGTAGCCGGCGGGGAGGACGGCGACGAAGAGGGGTTTGTCGGCGTCCTCGATCTTCTTCCGGAGGGCGTGGGCATCCGCCTGGGAGAGCTGGGCGGACGCCGCCGGGTCGACGTAGACGGGGCTCTCGCGCAGGGCCGCGGCGATCGTCGACACACTGGTCTCGGACACGCCGGCCCTGGCCGCACCGGTCCCGGACACACCGGTCCCGGACACACCGGTCCCGGCCGCGGCGCGTGGGGCGGCCGCCGGCAGCAGGGTCAGGGCGGCGAGCGCCAGGACGAGGAGCAGTCCGGCGAAGCCTCGGGTCGAAAGTGCGACCTTCATACTTCGAAGCTACCTCGCCTTAGGACAAAGCAGGGCAACCGGAACGGAAGCGAGTGAGACCGCCGACCGCCCTCCCCCTGCCCGCGCGCCGCCACGCTTGGCGTGTACCTTTCAGTGACGCTCTGGTCCACTCGGACTCCCGCGGTTCGCTCACGCCTTGGATCACGGCGTGAGTCGACCAGCGCCCGCACACCCGTCAGGACGTCCCGTCGGGGAAGGGCGAGGCGTCATGAGGAGTCCCCCCACCGGATCCGGCTGCTGCCGGCCGGGCCGCTCGCCACGGTCGGCCTCGGCGCCGCCGTACCTCCCGCGCAGGCGGCCGGCGAGCGGGTCACCGCCCGGCCGACCACCACCGACGACGCCGGCGGACGCCGTGTCGTGCGCGGCCTCCGGCAGCGGACCCCGGCGGACGACTCCCCGCCGACGGCGCCCGGGCCCGGACAGGGAGCCGCACGGGCGCCGCCGACCAGAAGTGGACCCTGCGGTGGTCCCGGCGGTCCCGGCGGTCCCGGCGGTTCCGGCGGTTCCGGCGGTTCCGGCGGTTCCGGTGATCCCGGCCTACTCGGCCGGGGTCACTCCCGCCCGCAGCAGCCCGTAGGTGCAGGCGTCCTCCAGGGCCTGCCAGGACGCGGCGATCACGTTCTCGGCGACACCCACCGTGGACCACTCGCCGTTGCCGTCGGTGGTGGAGATCAGGACGCGGGTCGTGGACTGGGTGCCGTGCACGCCTTCCAGGATGCGGACCTTGTAGTCCACCAGTTCCAGCTCGGCGAGCTGGGGGTAGATCTTCTCCAGGGCCACGCGCAGGGCGCGGTCGAGGGCGTTGACCGGGCCGTTGCCCTCCGCGGTGGCGACGATGCGCTCGCCCTTGGCCCACAGCTTGACGGTGGCCTCGTTGGCGTGGGTGCCGTCGGGGCGGTCCTCGGCGATGGCCCGCCAGGACTCGACGTCGAAGTACTTCAGCGGCCGACCCTCGACCTCGGCGCGCAGCAGCAGCTCGAAGCTGGCGTCGGCCGCCTCGTACGTGTAGCCCTTCAGCTCGCGCTCCTTGACCCGGTCGACGACGCGGCCGACCAGCTCGCGGTCGCCGCCCAGGTCGACGCCGAGCTCCTTGCCCTTCAGTTCGACCGAGGCGCGGCCGGCCATGTCGGAGACGAGCATCCGCATGGTGTTGCCGACCAGCTCGGGGTCGATGTGCTGGTACAGGTCCGGATCGACCTTGATCGCGGAGGCGTGCAGGCCGGCCTTGTGGGCGAAGGCGGAGACCCCCACGTACGGCTGGTGGGTGGAGGGCGTGAGGTTGACGACCTCCGCGATGGCGTGCGAGATCCGGGTCATCTCGCGCAGCCGGCCCTCGGGGAGGACCTTCTTGCCGTACTTCAGCTCCAGCGCGGCGACCACCGGGAACAGGTTGGCGTTGCCGACGCGCTCGCCGTAGCCGTTGGCGGTGCACTGCACGTGGGTGGCGCCCGCGTCGACGGCGGCGAGGGTGTTGGCGACCGCGCAGCCCGTGTCGTCCTGGGCGTGGATGCCGAGGCGGGCCCCGGTGTCGGCGAGGACGGTGGAGACGACGGCCTGGATCTGGGCGGGGAGCATGCCGCCGTTGGTGTCGCAGAGGACGACGACGTCCGCGCCGGCCTCCGCCGCCGCCCGGACGACGGCCTTGGCGTACTCGGGGTTCGCGCGGTAGCCGTCGAAGAAGTGCTCGCAGTCGACGAAGACGCGGCGACCCTGCTCCTTGAGGAAGGACACCGTGTCGGCGACCATCGCCAGGTTCTCGTCGAGCGTGGTGCGCAGGGCCAGTTCCACGTGCCGGTCGTGCGACTTGGCGACCAGCGTGATCACGTCGGCGCCCGCGTCCAGGAGGGCCTTGACCTGGGGGTCCTCACAGGCCTTGGCGCCGGCCCGGCGGGTGGCGCCGAAGGCGACGAGCCGGGCGTGCCGGAAGTCGATCTCCTGCCGGGCCCGGGCGAAGAACTCGGTGTCGCGCGGGTTGGCGCCCGGCCAGCCGCCCTCGATGAAGCCGACGCCGAACTCGTCCAGGTGCCGTGCGATCGCGAGCTTGTCGGCGACCGTGAGGTTGATGCCCTCGCGCTGGGCGCCGTCGCGCAGGGTGGTGTCGAAGACGTGGAACGAGTCGTCGAGCTCGCTGGTTTCCGTCATGGTCTCAAGGCTCCTGTTTTGGATCTCGGTCTACCGGAATGACCGGCTCCACCGTCCCCCATGGTCCCTCGCGCTTGCCTCCCGGCTGAAGGTGGGCCAGGAAAACGAAAAACCCCTCGCGGGTGCGAGAGGTCTGCGCGCGGGTCGAGGACGACGGTGGCCGCCCGTACCTGGTCGTACGTGGCGGTCACTGCGGACCGGCGCGCCTGCTGCCAATAATCGTGGCGAACGAGAGCACGGGGGGAGTCTGACACAGGGCAGCCCTCCGCTCACCGACCGTCTCAGGATACGAACAGAGCGTCCGTCACGATGCGAGCAGGGCGTCCGTCACGAACTCCGTCACATGCCCGATGACCTGCTCGCGGTCGGTGCCGCGCAGCCCGATCGCCACGTGGATGGAGAAGCCGTCGAGCAGCGCCCGCAGCCGGGCGGCGAACCGGTCGGGGTCGACGGGGCGGAACTCGCCGCGGGAGACGCCCTCCGCCAGCAGGGCCACCAGGTCGCGGTGCCAGGCGCCCTCGATGGCCGCCTGCCGGTCGCGGGCGTCCGCGTCGGCGGCGGCGTTCTGCGAGCGGTTCCAGACCTCCAGCCACAGGGTCCAGTGCGGGTCGCGGTGCCCGGCGGGGACGTACAGGTCGACGTAGGCGTCGAGCCGCTCGCGGGCCGTGGCCGTGCTCGTCAGCAGCCGGCCGCGCTCGGCGCCGAGGCGGCCCTCGCTCCACTCCAGGGCCTGCAGGAGCAGTTCGTCCTTGGAGCGGAAGTAGTAGAGGAGGTGCCCGCTGCTCATCCCCACCTCGCGGCCGAGCGCCGCCATGGTGAGCTTCTCCAGACCGCGCTCGGCGATCATCGCCATGGCGGCGGCGAGGACGTCCTCGCGGGCGGGGCGTGCCTGCGCTCACGTGCCGCACCGGGCATCGGGACTCCCCCGTGTCTCTCAGATCTTCGGCTGCTGTTGCGTGACGCAGTGGATGCCACCGCCGCCGGAGAAGATCGTACGGGCGTCGACCGGCGTCACCGTCCGGTCCGGGAACAGCCGGCGGAAGACGCCGGCCGCGATCTCGTCGCGCGGGTCGTCGAAGCCGCACAGGACGACACCGCCGTTGCAGAGGTAGTGGTTGATGTAGGAGTAGTCGGCCCAGTGGCCGTCGGCCTCCAGGACGGTGGGTGCCGGGACCTCGACGACCTCCAGCCGGCGCCCGCGGGCGTCGGTCTGCGCCCGCAGCAGGCCGATGACCTCCTTCGTCACCTCGTGGTCCGGATGGGCGGGGTCCGGCTGGCTGTGGGCGACGACCACGCCGGGGCGGGCGAACGCGGCGACGATGTCGACGTGACCGAGGGTGCCGAAGCCGTGCGGGGGGTAGTCGCCGGTCAGGCCGCGCGGCAGCCAGATCGCCTTGCGGGTGCCGAGCTGGGCGTGGATCTCCGCCTCGACCTGCGCCCGGGTCCAGTGCGGGTTGCGCTCGGGGCCGAGCTGGACGGTCTCGGTCAGCAGCACCGTCCCCTCACCGTCGACGTGGATCGCCCCGCCCTCGTTGACCAGGCCGGAGGCGTACGTCTTCGCGCCCGCGAGGTCCGAGACGTGGGCGGCGATCTTCGCGTCGTGCTCCCAGCGGGCCCAGTGCTGGGCGCCCCACCCGTTGAACGTCCAGTCCACGGCGGCCAGTTCGCGCCCGTTCGTGAGGAACGTGGGGCCGATGTCGCGCATCCAGGCGTCGTCGAGTTCGCGCTCGACGGTGTCGATGCCCGGCCCGAGCAGGGTGCGCGCGTCGGCCGAACTCCCCGGTCCGCACACCACCGTCACCGGTTCGAAGCGGCGGACCGCACGGGCGACCGACGCCCAGGCGGCACGGGAGGCGGCGAGGTCGTCGGGGTCGTCGAAGGTGGGGTTGGGGCCGGGCCAGGCCATCCAGGTGCGCTCGTGCGGGGCCCATTCGGCGGGCATCCGGAAGCCGTCGGCGGCAGCCTTGCTCATCGGGGAGGTCCTCACAGGAAGTAGAGGCGGTTGAGGGGGACGGAGTCGGCCGGCGCGGAGCGCAGCGGTTCTCCGTCGAGGGTGACCAGGCCGGTGCGCCGGTCGACGTCCACCGCTCCGGTACGGGAGTTGAGCCGCAGGTCGGCGGGGCCGATGCCGCGGGTGCCGCGGACGGCGACCCGGCGCCGGCGGGTGGGCATCCGGTCGTTGCCCTGCTCCAGCGCGGCGCGCGCGACGAAGGCCACCGAGAGGTCGGCGGGCGTGGCGCCGTACGCGCCGAACTGTGGTCCCAGGACGAGGGGTTCGCAGGTGTCGGTGGCCGCGCCCGGGTCACCGACCACGCCGTACGCCGGGAAGCCGGCCTTGAGGACGAGTTGCGGCTTGGCCCCGAAGTACTCCGGCCGCCACAGCACGAGGTCGGCGAGCTTGCCGGTCTCGATCGATCCCACCTCGTGCGCGAGGCCGTGCGCGATGGCGGGGTTGATGGTCAGTTTGGCGATGTAGCGCAGGACGCGTTCGTTGTCGTGCTCGGCCGGGGCGCCGAACTCGGCCTTCATCTTCCCGGCCAGCGCGAACGTGCGGCGGACGGTCTCGCCCGCCCGGCCCATGCCCTGCGCGTCGGAGGAGGTGATGCCGATCGCGCCCAGGTCGTGCAGGACGTCCTCGGCGCCCATGGTTCCGGCGCGGATGCGGTCGCGGGCCATGGCGGCGTCGCCGGGCAGGTCGGTCTTCAGGTCGTGGACCGAGACGATCATGCCGTAGTGCTCGGCGACCGCGTCGCGGCCGAACGGCAGGGTGGGGTTGGTGGAGGAGCCGATGACGTTCGGGACTCCCGCCATCTTCAGCACGTTCGGCACGTGTCCGCCGCCGCAGCCCTCGATGTGGAAGGCGTGGATCGTGCGGCCCTCCAGCACGCGCAGGGTGTCCTCGACGGACAGGCACTCGTTCAACCCGTCGCTGTGCAGAGCCACTTGCACGTCGTGCTCCTCGGCGACCCGCAACGCCGTGTCGAGCGCCCGGGTGTGGGCGCCCATGTCCTCGTGGACCTTGAAGCCGGACGCGCCGCCCTCGGCGAGCGCCTCGACGAGCGGGTCCGGCGAGGAGGAGGAACCCCGGCCCAGGAAGCCGATGTTGACCGGCCAGGCGTCGAAGGCGTTGAACGCGTGCCGCAGCGCCCAGGGCGAGTTGACGCCGACGCCCCACACCGGCCCGAACTCCTGCCCGACGACCGTGGTCACGCCGGAGGCCAGCGAGGCCTCCATGATCCGCGGCGACAGCAGGTGGACGTGCGTGTCGACGGCACCGGCGGTGGCGATCAGCCCCTCGCCGGACACGATCGACGTGCCCGTGCCGACGACCACGTCGACCCCGTCGAGGGTGTCGGGGTTCCCGGCCCTCCCGATCGAGTGGATCCGGCCCTCGCGGATGCCGATGGACACCTTGCGGACGCCCTGCACGGCGTCGATCACGACGACGTTGCTGACGACGACGTCGCAGGTCTCGCGCACGGCGGCGGCCTTCAGGTGCAGTCCGTCGCGGGCGGTCTTGCCGAACCCGGCGAGGAACTCGTCGCCGGGGCGCTGGGAGTCGGACTCGACGCGGATCACCAGCCCGGAGTCGCCGAGCCGGAGGCGGTCGCCCGCGCGCGGGCCGTGCGCGGCGGCGTACTGGTGCGGGGTGAGGCGGCGGTCCTCGGCGGGGTGTCCTCCGGGGCGGCTCATCGTCCGTCCTCCTCGTCCGTCGTTCCCGGTGCGCCGAGGTAGCCGCAGGCGGCGGCCCTGCGCAGGGCCTCCTCCCGGACTCCCGGCGCGTCCAGCGGCCCGTCGACCAGGCCGGCGAAGCCGATCGCGATCCGGTCGCCCCCGAGGGGGACCAGTCCGACCTCGGCGTGCTCGCCCGGCCCGAAGCGCACGGAGGAGCCGGCGGGGACGGCGAGCCGCATGCCGTAGGCGGCCGAGCGGTCGAAGTCCAGGCGCGGGTTGGCCTCGAAGAAGTGGAAGTGCGAGGTGACGGAGACGGGCACGTCCGCGGTGTTGGTGACCGCCAGCCGGACCGCCGCACCGGGTTCGGCGTGCCCGGGCCCCGGCAGCAGGGCGCCGGGCGCCCCGGCGCCGAGACCGCCCCCGATCGGGTCGGAGACCACCGCCAGCCGGGAACCGTCGTCGAAGACGGCCTCGACGTGCACCTCCGTGACGACGTCGGCGACGCCCGGCAGCACGTCGTCGGGACCGAGGACCGCGCGGGCGCGTTCGATCGCCTCGGCGAGCCGGGCTCCGTCGCGGGCGGCCTCGCAGACGGCGTCCGCGATCAGCGCGGTGGCCTCCGGCACGTTCAGCCGCAGGCCGCGGGCGCGGCGGGACCGGGCCAGCTCGGCGGCACCGAACAGCAGCAGCCGGTCCCGTTCCGTCGGGGTCAGTCTCACGCCGGGACACCTCCTCACATCCTTTGATTAGAACGTCACTCTAATCCATTCGACCCTAAATCATAGGCATCCCTGGTGAGTGGACACTCGCATTATTGAGTGTCGCTCAAACAGTCGGGGAGGGGACGCGAAAGGGCCGCCCCGGACTCGTGTCCGGAGCGGCCCTGGTGGGGACGGGGGGCGGTCAGTCGATCGTGTGCATCCAGCCGTGCCGGTCCTCGGTCTTCCCGCGCTGGACGTCGAGGAGCGCCTCGCGCAGCTTCACGGTGACCGGGCCGGGCTCGCCGCCGGAGTGCTGCCACTCGGCGCCGGCGCGCTTGACGGTGCCCACGGGGTGATGACCGCGGCCGTGCCGCAGGCGAAGACCTCCGTCAGGGTGCCGTTCGCGGCGTCGCCCTGCCACTGTTCGAGGGAGACGCGGCGTTCCTCGGACGTGAACCCGAGGTCGCGGGCGACCTGGAGCAGGGAGTCACGGGTGACGCCCTCCAGGATGGAGCCGGTGAGGGTCGGCGTGACGATCTTGTCGCCGTACACGAAGTACAGGTTCATGCCGCCGAGTTCCTCGACCCAGCGGTGCTCGACCGCGTCGAGGTAGCAGACCTGGTCGCAGCCCTTGGCGGCGGCCTCGGCCTGGGCGAGCAGGGAGGCCGCGTAGTTGCCGCCCGTCTTGGCGTCGCCCATGCCGCCGGGGACGGCGCGGACGCGGTCCTCGGAGACCCAGATGGACACCGGCTTCACCCCACCGGCGAAGTAGGCGCCGGCGGGCGAGGCGATGACGAGGAACAGGTACTCGTTCGCGGGCTTCACCCCCAGGCCGACCTCGGTCGCGATCATGAAGGGGCGCAGGTAGAGGGACTCCTCGCCGCCGTGCGCGGGCACCCAGGCCTCGTCCTGGCGGATCAGCGCGTCACACGCCTCGACGAACGTCTCGACCGGCAGCTCGGGCATGGCGAGACGGCGGGCGGAGCGCTGGAAGCGCTTGGCGTTCTGGTCCGGGCGGAAGGTGGCCATGGAGCCGTCGGGGCGGCGGTAGGCCTTGAGTCCCTCGAAGATCTCCTGGGCGTAGTGCAGGACGTTCGTCGCCGGGTCGAGCGGGATCGGCGCGTACGGGACGAGCTGGCCGTCGTGCCAGCCGCGGCCCTCGGTCCACTTGATCGTCACCATGTGGTCGGTGAAGTGGCGGCCGAACCCGGGGTTCGCCAGGATCGCCGTGCGCTCGGCGTCGGAGAGGGGGCTGGCGGAGGGCTTGAGCTCGATCGTGGGCGTCGTCATGAGTGGTTGTCCTTCACCGGTGTTGTAGTGACGGGCCGCTTTCGTTCCTCTGCGCCCAGTGCTTGGACGTCCGAGCATTCCCTCATTCCGCGGCTCCGCGTTCGATTATCGCGCGAGGGGGGCGGTGGAAGAAACGGGGTGAAACGCGGCCCGGGGTCGATGGTGGCACCCGGCGGGGGACATGCGGAAGCCGCCGGGTGCGGATGCGACCCGGCGGCTTCGAATGGTTTCGAGGTGGCGCGGGCGTCAGCCGGCTACTCGTACGGCGAGCGCGTCGCCGATCTCGGCGGTGCTGCGGGCCGGCCTGCCGGTGCGTTCCGCCAGGTCGGCGGAGACGGCTTCCTCGATGCGGGCGGCCTCGGACTCGTGACCGAGGTGGCGCAGCAGGAGGGCGACGGACAGGACCGTGGCGGTGGGGTCGGCCTTGCCCTGGCCCGCGATGTCCGGGGCCGAGCCGTGCACGGGCTCGAACATGGACGGGAAGTCGCCGGCGGGGTTGATGTTGCCGCTCGCGGCGACGCCGATGCCGCCGGAGACCGCCGCGGCGAGGTCGGTGATGATGTCGCCGAAGAGGTTGTCGGTGACGATCACGTCGAAGCGGGCGGGATCCGTGACGAGGTAGATCGTCGCGGCGTCCACGTGGATGTAGTCCGTGGTGACCTCGGGGAACTCCGCCGCCACCTTGTTGAAGGTGTTCGTCCACAGGTGGCCCGCGAAGGTCAGCACGTTGTTCTTGTGGACCAGCGTGAGCTTCTTGCGGGGGCGGGCCTGGGCGCGGGCGAAGGCGTCCCGCACCACGCGCTCGACGCCGAAGGCCGTGTTCACGGAGACCTCGGTGGCGACCTCGTGCTCGGTGCCCTTGCGGATGGTGCCGCCGTTGCCGGTGTAGGGGCCCTCGGTGCCCTCGCGGACGACCACGAAGTCGATCTGCGGCTCACCGGCCAGCGGGGTGGCGACGCCCGGCAGGAGCTTCGACGGACGCAGGTTCACGTGGTGGTCGAAGGCGAAGCGGAGCTTGAGCAGGAAGCCGCGCTCCAGGACGCCGGACGGCACCGACGGGTCGCCGATCGCACCGAGCAGGATCGCGTCGTGCTTCTTCAGCGCGTCGAGGTCGGCGTCGGTGAGGGTCTCACCGGTGGCGTGGTAGCGCCGGGCGCCGAAGTCGAACTCCTTGGTCTCCAGCTTCACATCCTGCGGGAGGACGGCGGAGAGGACCTTGAGACCCTCGGCCACGACCTCCTGGCCGATGCCGTCACCGGGGATCACTGCGAGATTGATGCTGCGAGACATGTGAGCACCCTACTCGGCGTCCCATGGAATGACATGGAGCGTCCGCGATGCGGACACGGGCGGACGTCCGGTCCGGGGCGCGGCGCGGGTCCCGAAGTCCCGTCCGGGACCCGCGCCGCACCCCGTGCGGATGCGGCTCCCGGACTGCGGGGAGCGGCCCGGCCGGACCGGTCGACGGCCGGTCGGCAGCTGGTCGACGGCCGGTCGGTCGGCAGCTGGTCAGTGGCCCGTCTCGCCGCCGTTGTCACGGCGGTCGAGAGCGCGCTGGAGGGCCGCGGCGGCGTTCTTGCGGTCGGACTCGCTCGTGAGGGAGGTGTGGCGGACGCGGCGGCGGGCGGTCTTCTCGGCCATGGGAAATCGACTCCATTCGCGGAACCAGGAAGTTCGACGGGGTGCGCGACTCCCCCACTGCCTCAAGGGCGTGGGAGGTGCCCCCAGATGGGCCGGGGAGCGGTGCCGCAGGGGTTGCCTGCACGGGGCACGGCTCACGACCGCCACGCGCTCGGTCGAGCGAGACGTTCGGCTCCTACAAAACTAAGGGAGGAGCCCGCGCCTGTCTCCACAATTACTCGGACTTCCTACTATCTGAGACGGCGCCTCGGTCACACCGCCCCGACCTGCGTGTTCGCCGGGGATCTCCGCTCCCCCGGACATGCCGACGGGCCAGGTCGAAGGACCTGGCCCGTCGGGGCGGGCGCCGGGGCGTCAGCCCATGTGCGGGTAGGTGTAGTCGGTCGGCGGGACCAGCGTCTCCTTGATGGCGCGGGTCAGGGTCCAGCGCATCAGGTTCTGCGGGGCGCCGGCCTTGTCGTCGGTGCCGGAGGCGCGGCCGCCGCCGAAGGGCTGCTGGCCGACGACGGCGCCGGTCGACTTGTCGTTGATGTAGAAGTTGCCGGCCGCGTAGCGCAGCTTCTCCATCGTGTGGGCCGCCGCGGCGCGGTCGCCCGCGATGACCGACCCGGTGAGGGCGTAGTCGGACACCGACTCCATCTGGGTGAGCATCTCGTCGTACTTGTCGTCCTCGTAGACGTGGACGGCGAGGAACGGGCCGAAGTACTCGGTGGTGAAGACCTCGTTCTCCGGGTCGGTGCACTCGACGACGGTCGGGCGCACGAAGTAGCCGACCGAGTCGTCGTAGCTGCCGCCCGCGACGATCGTGCAGGCCGGGTCCTGCTTCGCGCGGTCGATGGCGGCCTTGTTCTTGGCGAACGCCCGCTCGTCGATGACGGCGCCGATGAAGTTCGACAGGTCGGTGACATCACCCATGGTGAGGGAGTCGACCTCGGCGGCGAACTCCTCCTTGAAGCCCGCGTTCCACAGGGACGCCGGGATGTAGGCGCGCGAGGTCGCGGAGCACTTCTGGCCCTGGTACTCGAAGGCGCCGCGGGTGAGGGCGGTCTTCAGCACGGCCGGGTCGGCGCTCGGGTGGGCGACGACGAAGTCCTTGCCGCCGGTCTCGCCGACCAGACGCGGGTAGGAGCGGTACTTCTCGATGTTGGCGCCGACCGTCTTCCACAGGTACTGGAAGGTCTTCGTCGAGCCGGTGAAGTGGATGCCGGCCAGGTCCCGGTGCTCCAGGGCGACCTCGGACACCGCGATGCCGTCGCCGGTGACGAGGTTGATGACGCCCTTGGGCAGCCCGGCCTCCTCCAGGAGCCGCATCAGCAGCACCGCGGCGTGGGTCTGCGTCGGGGACGGCTTCCAGACCACGACGTTGCCCATCAGCGCGGGCGCGGTGGGCAGGTTGCCCGCGATCGCCGTGAAGTTGAACGGCGTGATCGCGTAGACGAAGCCCTCCAGCGGGCGGTGGTCCAGCCGGTTCCACACGCCCGGGGAGTTCGCCGGGGGCTGCTCGGCGATGATCTGGCGGGCGTAGGCGACGTTGAAGCGCCAGAAGTCGACCAGTTCGCAGGGGGTGTCGATCTCGGCCTGCTGGACGGTCTTCGACTGGCCGAGCATGGTGGAGGCCGCGAGGGTCTCGCGCCAGGGGCCGGCCAGCAGTTCGGCGGCGCGCAGGATGATCGCGGCGCGGTCGTCGAAGGACATCGCGCGCCAGGCGGGCGCGGCGGCGAGGGCCGCGTCGATGGCGTCCCGGGCGTCCTGGTGGGTGGCGTTGGCGTAGGTGCCCAGGCGCGCCTCGTGGCGGTGCGGCTGCACGACGTCGAAACGCTCGCCGCCGCCCATCCGCTTCTCGCCGCCGATGGTCATCGGCAGGTCGATCGGGTTGTCGGCCAGCTCCTTGAGCCTGGCCTCCAGCCGGGCACGCTCGGGCGAGCCGGGGGCGTAGCCGTGCACCGGCTCGTTGACGGGGGTGGGGACCTGGGTCACAGCGTCCATGGGTTACCTCTTCCGAGTGATTCCCTGGCTTCAGCCCAAGGGTGCTGAAGCAGTTGCGTATGGTGAGCAGCGGTCAGGGCTTGACCGTCACGCACTCGTTGCGGCGAGTCGTGAGAAGCCCCTTCGGGGGCGGAGTCACGGGATCCGTCACTCCTTTCCACCACGGATCTGGGTCCGGCTCAGCCGGCCGCAGGGCTGCGGCTGTTGGCCTCCGAAAACCCTCAGAGGCCGACAGCCGTGGCTCATCCGGCGCATCACCCCTTGCTGATCATCGAGCGGGCGAAAAATCGCAGGTTGGCCGGCTTCTCCGCGAGACGACGCATGAAGTAGCCGTACCAGTCGGTGCCGTAGGCGGTGTAGACGCGCATGCGGTGGCCCTCCGCGGCCAGGCGCAGGTGCTCGTCGCCGCGGATGCCGTAGAGCATCTGGAACTCGTACTCGTCGAGCTTTCGCCCGGCCTTGCGGGCGAGTTCCTGGCCGATGGAGATCAGGCGGGGGTCGTGGGACCCGATCATCGGGTATCCCTCGCCGTCCATCAGGGTCCTCAGGACGCGGACGTACGCCTTGTCGATCTCGTGCTTGTTCTGGTGCGCGACCTCGGCGGGCTCCTTGTAGGCGCCCTTCACGAGCCGGACGCGGCTGCCGCTCTCCGCGAGGCGGCGGGCGTCGGCCTCGGTGCGGAAGAGGTAGGCCTGGATGACGCAGCCGGTCTGCGGGAAGTCCTTCCGCAGCTCCTCGTGGACGGCGAACATCGAGTCGAGGGTGGTGTGGTCCTCGGCGTCCAGGGTGACGGTCGTGCCGATGGCGGCGGCGGCCTCGACGACCGGGCGGACGTTGGCGAGGGCCAGCTCGTGGCCGCCCTCCAGCGCCTGGCCGAACATGGAGAGCTTGACGGACATCTCGACCTTCTCGCCGAGGTCGAGGTCCTCGAGGCGGCCCACCAGCTCCAGGTAGGCGTCGCGGGCGGCGGCGGCCTGTCCGGGGGTGGTGATGTCCTCGCCGACGACGTCCATCGTCAGCTCCAGACCCCTGGCGGTCAGCTCCTCGACGATCGGGACGATGTCGTCCACCGTCTCGCCGGGGATGAAGCGGTCCACGACCTGCTTCGTCACCGGGGCCGCCGAGATCAGGCGTCGCATCCGGTCGCTGCGCGACGCGGCGAGAATCACGGGACCCAGCACGGGGCACCTCCACATACCAACCCATACGAGGCCGCTTCCCGACGATTCGGGAACGGCACGGAGAACCACCGTGAAACCTAAGGATCCCTCCGATCGTCGGCCATCGACAGCTGTCACGCATCCGTGCCGTGGATCTCAGACAGATGTATGAAGAGGTCGCGGGGATGCGGGAGAATGACCGGGTGACGGCGGATTTCAAGGGTGAGTACCAGGAGCTGGTCGACGAGATCTCGGAGCTGCTCGGCGCCCCGGCGACCCTGGAGAACCGCGACTTCGAACTGATCGCCTTCGGCGCCTACGACAGCGAGGACGAACTGGACGCCGCCGCCCTGGATCCGGTGCGCACCCGTTCGATCCTCACCCGGCGCTCCACCCGGGCGGTCCGGTCCTGGTTCGAGGGTTTCGGCATCACCCGCGCCACGGGCCCGGTCCGCATCCCGCCGGCCCCGGAGGCCGGCGTCCACCGGGGCCGCGTCTGCCTCCCGGTGCGCCACCGGGGGGTCGTCCTCGGCTACGTCTGGCTGCTGGACGGCGACCCGGGCCCCTCGGACGAACAGCTGGCGGGCGCGATGGAGGTGACGGGACGGATCGGCGCGCTGCTGGCCGACGAGGCCCGGCACGGCGCCGGCCTCACCCGCGAGCTGCGGGCGGTCCTGGCCGCCGACCGGGACTGGCAGCGGGACATGGCGGTGGCGGAGCTGCGCGCCGCGCTCGGCGCCCGCGCGGACGGGCCGCACGCGGTGGTGTGCGTGGCGCCCTGGCCCTCGGCCGACCCCGACGACGCGCCGTCCCTGCGCACACTGCCCGGTGCGGAGGCCCTGTGCGCGCTCCCCTGGGGGGCGGGCGGCCAGTGCCTGGCGGTGCTGGTCCGGCTGCGCTCGGCGGAGACCGCGACCCCGGCGACCTCGGTGGCGGGACGGCTGCTGGAGCGGGCCGGCGGGGCGGCCGCCGCGGGGGTCGCGGCGGGGCGGGCGGGCCTCGCGGACCTGGGGGCGGCCTGGCGGGAGGCGTCGGCGGCGGCCCGGGCGGCGCTGGCGGAGCCGCGCCTCGGCCCGACCGCCGAGTGGGCGTCGATCGGGCCCTACCGGCTGCTGACCTCGCTGCCGCCCGGCTCCGCCCACGACCCCGCCGTACGGGCCCTGTCGACCCCGGCCCACCGCGAACTGGCGCGCACCGCCGAGGCGTACCTGGACTGTGCGGGACAGGCGGGCCGTACGGCGGCCCGGCTGGGGATCCACCGGCAGACGCTGTACTACCGGCTGTCGCGGGTGGAGCAGCTGACGGGACTGGACCTGGACGACGGCGAGGACCGGCTGCTGCTGCACATGGCCCTCAAGGCGCGGCGGCTCTGAGTCCGTCACCCGTCGGCGGTCGGCGGTCGCGCGACCACGATCGGGTCATTGTTGAAAACGATTGTCATCGTGTTACGGTCGGCGCACCCCTTGAACGTTTGACGACCTCTCCGGAGTGTTCCGTGCGCCTGCCCGCCCGCCGTCTGCTGCCCGTACCGGCCCTCGCGGCCGCCTCCGCGCTGCTCAGCGGCTGTTTCGCCGGGGACGGGACCGCGGTCGGCGGTGCGGACGGCGGGCGGGTGCGGCTCGCGATGATGCAGCCGCCGCGCTCGGGCCTGTCCCCGCTGTCCGACGATGCCTTCAAGCTCTCGCGCTGGTCGACCGCCGAGACCCTGGTGAAGCTGGACGCGGCCGGCGACGCCCGCCCCGCGCTCGCCACCTCCTGGCGGCAGGGCGGCCGGACCTGGAGCTTCGAGATACGCACCGGCGTCACCTTCCACGACGGCACGAAGCTGGACGCCGAGGCCGTCGTGCGCTCGCTCGCCCGGGCCGCCGGCGCCTCCCCAAGCCCCGGATCCTGGACGGCGTCGAGCTGACCGCGCGGGCCGCCGACGCCGACACCGTCACCGTCACGACCGCCACCGTCGACCCGCTGGTCCCGCAGCGGCTCAGCTCGCCGCAGCTGGCGGTCCTCGCCGCGAAGGCGTACACGGGCAGGACGGTGAACCCGGTCGGCGCCGGCACCGGCCCGTTCGAACTGACGAAGGTCGAGGGCACCTCCTCCGCCACCCTCGACCGCTACGACGCCTACTGGGGCGGCAGGGCCAAGGCGCCCGGCATCGACGTGCGGTTCGTGCCCGACGGCACCGCGCGCGCCGCCGCCCTGCGCAGCGGCGAGGCCGACATCGTGGAGGCGGTCCCCGTCTCCCAGGCCGCGCTGCTCGACGAGGACCTCGTCACCGAGGTGCCCATGCCGCGCACCAACACCCTGTACCTCAACACCCGCAAGGGCCCCTTCGCGGACCCCTCGCTGCGGGCCGCCGCCCGTGCGGCGATCGACGCCGAGTCGATCGTGAAGGGCGTCTACGAGGGCCGCGCCGACGTGGCCGAGGGACTGCTCAGCCCGGCGCTGCCCTGGGCGGCGAAGCTGCGCGCGCCGGTCACCCGCGCGAAGGCCGGCGCCCCGGCGGGCCGGACCGTCACCATCGGCACCTTCACCGACCGCGCCGAACTCCCCGAAGTTGCCGCCGCGCTGCAACAGCAGCTCCAGAAGGCCGGGTTCACGGTGAAGCTGGACGTGCGCGAGTACGCCAACATCGAGTCCGACGCGCTGGCGGGCGAGTTCGACGCCTTCGTCCTGTCCCGCGCGACCGTGCTGGACTCCGGCGACCCGGCCGCCTACCTCTACAGCGACTTCGCCTCCGATGGCTCCTTCAACATCGCCCAGCTCGACGACCCCGCGGTGGACGCCCTGCTGAGGAAGGCCGGCGGGACGCCCACGGGTGACGCCCGCCGCAGGGCGGTCGTCGCCGCCGAGGCCGCCGTCCTCGCGACCGACGCCGCCGTGCCGATGCTGCACGAGCGGGTGATCCAGGGCGACGCGGCCGGGGTCGTCGGCGCCGCCCACGACCCGCGCGAGCGGGAACTGGTCACGGCCGCCACCCACGTCAAGTGAGGCTCCGGCTCTCCCGGCTGCGCGCCGCCGGGCCGACCCGGTCCGTGTCCCTCCTCGCGGTCGTCGCCGCCGTCGGCCTGCTGCCCTGGCTCTCCGGCCGCGACCCCGCCCTGTCCGTGCTGCGGGCCCGCTCCGCCGAGCAGGAGCCCACCCAAGAGGCCCTGGACGCCGTACGCCGTGACCTCGGTCTGGACGACGGGCCGCTGTCCCTGCTGGGCGGCTGGGCCGCCGGCCTGGTCCGCGGCGACCTCGGGACCTCCTGGGTGTCCGGCACCGAGGTGGGCCCCTCCGTGCTGGCCGGTTTCCAGGTGTCGCTGGCCCTGATGGGCGCGGCGCTCGGAGTGGCGGTGCTGCTCGGCGCCGCGCTCGTCGCGCCGGCGCTGGTGCGCGGGCGGGCGTCGGCCGGCGCGGGCGCCGCCATGCTGGCCGCCGTACCGGAGTTCCTGCTGGCCACCGTCGGGCTGCTGGTGTGCGGGGTGTGGCTGGGGTGGCTGCCGACGTCCGGCTGGGAGGGCCCCTCGTCCATGGTGCTGCCCGCCGTCTCGCTCGGCGTCCCGGCGGGCGGCCTGCTCGGCCGTCTCGTCGCGGACGCGCTGCCGGCCGTCCTGGCGGAACGGTGGGTGGACCTGTGGCGGGGCGCCGGGGTGAGCCGCGCGCGGATCTCGGCCGCCGCCGTGCGCCGGGTACTGCCGCCGCTGATCCCGCAGTTCGGGATGGCCGCCGTCGGCCTGACCGGCGGGGCGGTGGCGGTGGAGACGGTGTTCGCGGTCCCCGGCATCGGCCGTACGGCGCTGGGGGCGGCCAAGTCCCAGGACCTGCCGCTGCTCCAGGGCGCGGTCCTGTCCCTGCTGCTCCTCGGCCTGGCCACCGGCGCGCTGTCGGCTCTGGTACGGCGGCGGCTCCTCGGGCCCGCCCTGCGGGACGCCTCGCTGGCGCTGCCGCCGCCCCTGCCGGTCCGCGTCCGCCCGGCGGTCCCGCTGGTCCTGGCGGCGCTGCTCGCCACGGTCGTCGGGTGGGGCCTGCTGCGCGACCCGTACGCGGTGGACACGGCGGTCCGGCTGGCCCCGCCGTCCTGGGCGCATCCGCTCGGCACCGACGGACTCGGCCGTGACGTGCTGGCCCGCCTCGGGCACGGAGCGGCGTCGACGGTCGGCACGGCGGCGGCGGTCTGTCTGCTCAGCCTGCTCCTCTCCCTCGCGCTGGGCTTCCTGCCCGGGGTCGCGGCCGGCGCGGCGGACATCGCCAACGCGCTGCCCCCGGTGATCGCCGGCATCCTGGTCGCGGCCGTCTCGGGCCCCGGCACCGGCGGGGCGGCCCTCGCGGTCGCCCTGATCTCCTGGCCGCCGCTGGCCGCGCACGCGGCGGCGCTGGTCCAGGAGGTGCGGGCGTCGGGGTTCCTCACCGCCCAGCGGGCCATCGGCGCACCCCCGTCGTGGATCCTCACCCGGCACGTCCTGCCCGCCGTCGCCGCGCCCGTCGCCCGGCACGCCCTGCTCCGCCTGCCCGGCATCGCCCTGGCCCTGGCCTCCCTGGGCTTCCTCGGCCTCGGCGCCCGGCCCCCGGCCCCCGAGTGGGGCCTCCTCCTGGACGAGTCCCGCGCCTATGTGGAACGCGCCCCGTGGGCCGCCCTGTCCCCGGCGATCGCCCTGGCCCTGTTGGCGGGGCTGGCGGTCTCGGGGGCGGCGTACGCCCAGGGCGCCACCCGGACCACCGGAAGGAGAAGGGGCCTTGAGGCCTGACAGGTCGACCGGGCGGCCGGGGCCGCCCAGCACCCTGCTCTCGGTCCGCGACCTGCGGATCTCCTTCGGCGGCATCGCGGCCGTGCGCGGGCTCTCCTTCGACGTCCGTCCCCGCGAGGTCCTGGCACTGGTGGGCGAGTCGGGTGCGGGAAAGTCCCTCACCGCGCGGGCCCTGCTCGGGATGCTTCCGCGCGGCGCGGCGATGGCCGGTGAGATCCGGCTGGACGGTTCCACGGACCTCGCCGCCGCCCGGGGCCGCCGTATCGCGCTCGTGCCGCAGGACGCCCTGTCCGCGCTCTCCCCGTGCACCCCGTGGGGGACCAACTCGCCTCCGCCATAAGGTCGTTGCACCGGGTCTCCCGCTCCGAGGCCCGCGCCCGCGCCGTCGCCGCGCTGGACCGGGTGGGCATCCCGGACGCCGCCCGCCGGGCGCGGGCGTATCCGCACGAGTACTCGGCGGGATGCGCCAGCGAGCGGTGATCGCGATGGCGACAGTGGGCGCACCCGATCTCCTGGTCGCCGACGAACCGACCACCGCCCTGGACGCCGAGCGCCGCACACAGGTGCTGCGGGTGCTCGCCGAACAGCGGGAGGCGGCCGGCGCCGCGCTGCTCCTGGTCACCCACGACCTGGACGTCGTGCGCGAGCACGCGGACCGGGTCCTGGTGATGTACGCGGGCCGGACGAGCGAACTCGGTCCGGCGAAGGCCGTGTGGAACCGCCCACGCGCCCCCTACACCGCGGGACTCCTCGCCTCGCTCCCCCAGGACGGCCCCCGCCGCCGCCGGCTGCCCGCCCTCCCCGGCACGCCTCCGGCGCCGGGCGCCCTGCCGCCCGGCTGCGCCTTCGCGCCGCGCTGTCCGCTGGCGGCGGACCGCTGCCGCACCGAGGAACCCGAGCCGCGCGACGTGGACGGACGGCTCGTCGCCTGCCACCGGACGGACGAGGTCCCCGCCGACCCCGTCGCGTTGTTCCAGGAGGGACGACCGGCATGACCCATCTGCTCGACGTGCGCGACCTCGTGGTCCGCTACGGCGCCGTCACGGCCGTGGACGGCGTCTCCTTCACCCTGGAGGCGGGCGAGACCCTCGCCCTCGACGGCCCGTCCGGCTGCGGCAAGTCGACCACGGCCCTGGCCGTCCTCCAGCTGCGCCGCCCGGACGCGGGCGAGGTCCGTTTCGAGGGGAGGGAGCTGACGGCGCTCAGCGAACGCGAACTGCGTCCCCTGCGTCCCCGCATGCAGCCGGTCTTCCAGGATCCCTACGGCTCCCTCAATCCCCGCCACCGCATCCGCGACGCGGTGGCGGAACCCCTGAAGGTCCAGGGCCGCTGGACCGACGCCGACGGCCCCGCCCGCGTGGCCGCGCTCCTCGACCGCGTCGGCCTGGACCCGGCGTACGGCCGGCGCCGCCCCCACGAGCTCTCCGGCGGGCAGTGCCAGCGCGCCGGCATCGCCCGCGCGCTGGCCTCCGAGCCACGGCTGCTGGTCCTGGACGAGCCGGTGTCCGCCCTGGACCCGTCGGTCCGCGCCGGGGTCCTGAACCTCCTGGCCGACCTCCGGGACGACCTCGGCCTCGGCTGCCTGTTCATCTGCCACGACCGGGCCGTGGTACGGCACTTCGCGGACCGGGTGGTGCGGATGCGCGACGGCAGGGTCAGCCCTTCACCGCCGCCGCGATGATCCGACGCAGCCCGTCGGTGAGCTGGTCCGCCTCGGGCGCGCTCTTCGGGTCGAAGGTCCACTGCGCGATGAGACCGGTCATCAGGGTCACGTAGAACAGGCCGACGGTGTCCGCGGTCTCGTCGGACACGTCCTCCTCGCGACCGCCCATGAGCAGCGGGACGAGGCCCCGTCCGGCCTCCCGCTGGGCCCGCGCCAGATGGTCGCGCACCTCGGGCAGCTGGTCGCCCATGACGAGGATCTCCATGCTGAGCCGCCACAGCGAACCGGGCTCGCGCATGGTGTCGATGATGTTCGCCCATACGGAGCGGAAGCGTTCCGGCGAGCCGGGTTCCCCGGCCGGTCCCGCCCCGCCGCCCCCCGCGAAGGCGTCGCCCATCCCCTCGACCAGCGCCACGTAGGCCTGCGCCAGGAGCGCGTCCTTCGAACCGTAGTGGTAGCCGATCGAGGCCAGGTTGGTCCCCGACTCCTTGACGATGTCCCGCGCGGTGGTGCGCGCGAACCCCTTCTGTAGCAGGCAGCGCTTGGCGCCCTCGAGCAGATCCTCACGGTGTCCCATGCGGGGCAGCCTACTCCGCCGTCCATACAGATGTCCTAGACGATTGATTTATACAAACGTTCTAGACATGTGTTTAATACGGTCGTACAGTCGCCGGCATGACGAACTCGACGAGCACCTCACCGGGCGTCCGTGCCGGGCGCCGCGAATGGACCGCCCTCGGCGTGCTGATGCTTCCGCTGCTCCTGGTCTCGATGGACGTCTCCGTCCTCTACTTCGCCGTCCCGGCGATCGGCGCCGACCTGGAGCCGACCGGCACCCAGCAGCTGTGGATCTTCGACATCTACGCCTTCGTCCTGGCGGGTCTGCTCATGACGATGGGCTCGCTCGGCGACCGCGTCGGCCACCGACGGCTGCTGCTGACCGGAGCCGTGGCCTTCGGCACCGCCTCGCTCGTGGCGGCGTACGCGAACAGCGCGGAGACCCTGATCGCGGCCCGGGCGGTCCTCGGCATCGGGGGCGCGACCCTGATGCCGTCGACGATGGCCATGCTCCGCACGATGTTCACCGACCCCGGCCAGCGCGCGAAGGCGATCGGTCTGTGGTCCGGCGTGATGACGGCCGGGATCGCGCTCGGTTCGGTGATGAGCGGGATGCTCGTCGAGCACTTCTGGTGGGGCTCGGTCTTCCTGGTCAACCTGCCCGCCATGGCACTGCTGCTGGTCCTCGGCCCGCTCCTGCTCCCCGAGTCCGGGAACCCCGCCGCCGGCCGCTTCGACCTGCCGAGCGTCCCGCTGTCCATGGCCGCCGTACTGCCCGTGGTCTACGGCCTGAAGGAGATCCCCTCCGAGGGCTGGAACGTCCGCTACGTCGTCTCGGTCACCGTCGGCCTGCTCTTCGCGGCGCTCTTCGTCCACCGCCAGCGCACCTGCGCGTCACCGATGATCTCCCCGGACCTGTTCCGCGGCCGGGGCTTCGCCCCGCGGTCGCCCTGAACCTCGTCTCGGCGTTCGGCATCATGGGCTCGGCGTACTTCACCACGCAGTACCTGCAGTCCGTGCTCGGCAAGAGCGCCCTGGAGGCGGCCCTGTGGGCGCTGCTGCCCTCGGTGCCGATCGGCGTGGCGGCACCGGTGGCCACCGGGCTGGTGCGCAAGGGCGTCGACCGCGCCCACGTCGTGACCGCCGGCTTCGTGATCGCCGCGTCCGGCTTCGGTCTGCTGGCCCTCGCCGGTACGGACGCGATGTGGCTGGTGCTGGCCTCCTGCGCGGTGCTCGCGGTCGGGAGCGTGGTGGTGATGTCCCAGATCATGGACCTCGCGATGGGCGCCGCCCCGGTGGAACGGGCCGGCGCCGCGTCCTCCCTGATGGAGACCGGCTCGGAGTTCGGCGGCGCGCTCGGCATGGCGGTCCTCGGCTCCGTCGGCACCGCGGTCTACCGCCACGAGATTCCGGCCGCGGCCCCTGATCCGGCGCGCGAGACCCTGGGCGGCGCGCTGGCGGTGGCCGACCGGGTGCCGGGCCTCGCCACGGCCGCCCGGGAGGCGTTCACCAGCGGGATGCAGGGGGCGGCGGTCACGGGGGCCGTGCTGCTGGCGGGTGCCGCGGTGCTGGCCGCGGTCACGCTGCGGCGGGCCGAGGTGCACGAGCGGGCGCGCGAGCGGACCCGCGGGCAGACATGCGAATCCCCGGACCGGCCGAGCGCGCTCGGCCGGTCCGGGGAAGCCTGAGGAAGAGGGGCCCGGCACGGGGCCGGTGCGAGGGGCCGGGACGGCAGCCCGGCCCCCTCGGCCACGTCAGACCAGGTTCACCGCGCGCGCGGACGTCGCGCCGATCTCCGCGGCGACCTCGCTCAGCACCCCGGCGGGCACCGCGTCGTCCACGGTGAGGACGGCCAGCGCCTCGCCGCCGACGGCGGCGCGGGCGACCTGCATGCCGGCGATGTTGATGCCCGCCTCGCCGAGGATGCGCCCGACGGTGCCGACGACACCCGGACGGTCCTCGTAGCGCAGCACCGCCATGTGGTCGGCGAGCGCGAGGTCCACGTCGTACTCGCCGACCGCGACGATCTTCTGCAGGTGCTTGGGGCCGGCCAGCGTGCCGGACACCGACACCTCCTCGCCGTTGCCGAGCGTGCCGCGCACGGTGACGACGTTGCGGTGGTCGGCCGACTCCGAGCTGGTGGTCAGCCGCACCTCGACGCCGCGCTCCTGGGCGAACAACGGGGCGTTGACGTACGACACGGTCTCGTCGACGACGTCCTCGAAGACGCCCTTGAGGGCGGACAGCTCCAGCACCTTCACGTCGTGCTGGGTGATCTCGCCGTAGACCTCGACGTCCAGGCGGACGGCGACCTCACCGGCGAGGCGGTGAAGATGCGGCCGAGGCGCTCCGCGAGGGGCAGGCCCGGCTTGACGTCCTCGGCGATGACGCCGCCCTGGACGTTCACCGCGTCCGGGACCAGCTCGCCGGCGAGGGCGAGGCGCACCGAGCGGGCGACGGCGATGCCGGCCTTCTCCTGCGCCTCGTCGGTGGAGGCGCCGAGGTGCGGGGTGGCGACGACCTGGTCGAACTCGAACAGCGGGGAGTCCGTGCAGGGCTCCTTCGCGTACACGTCGAGGCCGGCGCCGGCGACCCGGCCCTCCTTCAGCGCCGAGTACAGCGCCTCCTCGTCGACGATGCCGCCGCGGGCCGCGTTGACGATCCGCACGCTCGGCTTGACCTTGCGCAGCGCCTCGTCGCCGATCAGGCCGACCGTCTCGGGGGTCTTGGGCAGGTGGACGGTGATGAAGTCGGAGACCTCGAGCAGCTCGTCCAGCGACAGGACCTTGACGCCCATCTGCGCGGCGCGCGCGGGCTGCACGTAGGGGTCGTAGGCGACGACCTTCATGCCGAAGCCGGACATGCGCTGGGCGACGAGCGCGCCGATGCGGCCGAGGCCCACGACGCCGAGGGTCTTCTCGGCCAGCTCCACGCCGGTGTACTTGCTCCGCTTCCACTCGCCGTTCTTCAGCGCGGCGTTGGCCTGCGGGATGTGGCGGGCGGTGGCGAGCAGAAGGCCGCAGGCCAGCTCGGCGGCGGTCACGATGTTGGAGGTGGGGGCGTTGACGACCATCACGCCGGCCTTGGTGGCGGCGGAGACGTCCACGTTGTCCAGGCCGACGCCGGCTCGTGCGACGACCCTCAGCTTGTTCGCGGCGGCGATCGCCTCGGCGTCCACCTTGGTGGCGGAGCGGATCAGGATCGCGTCGACGTCGGCGACGGCCGGGAGCAGTTCGGCTCGGTCCGCTCCGTTGCAGTGCCGGATCTCGAAGTCCGGGCCGAGCGCGTCCACGGTCGCGGGCGACAGCTCTTCAGCGATGAGTACGACAGGTTTCGAGCTCACGTGAGTCCTCACAAGTCAGGGTGCACCTCCCATCCCTCAACGGCTATGGGGGCGCGTGCGGACGGCCGTCCCGACGGCCGCAGGCGGAGGAGGGGCTAGCCGCGTGGAAGACGCACGACGCTGTGGGCCTGACGCGTATTAGTGCAGCAGTGTAGTGCCGCGGCGAGAAACGTCTTGCGCCTCTGCGGAAGGATCACCCGTCCGTGGCCGGACGGGGTGGACAACACCCTGGCACATGGCGTTGTCCGGGGTTCGCCAAAGGGGCCGGAGCGCGCCGCTCCGGCCCCCGGCGTGAGGCTTACGCCTCCTCGTCGACCCAGCTCATCAGCTTGCGGAGCTGCTTGCCGGTGGTCTCCAGCAGGTGCTCGGAGTCGGCCGTCTTGTACTCGTTGTACTTCTTCAGGCCGCCGTGGTACTCGTCCATCCACTGCCTCGCGAAGGTGCCGTCCTGGATCTCGGCGAGGACCTGCTTCATCTCGGCCTTGGTGGCGTCGGTGATGATGCGCGGGCCGGTGACGTAGTCGCCCCACTCGGCGGTCTCGGAGACCGACCAGCGCATCTTCTCCAGGCCGCCCTCGTACATGAGGTCCACGATCAGCTTCAGCTCGTGCAGGCACTCGAAGTAGGCGATCTCCGGCTGGTAGCCGGCCTCGACCAGGGTCTCGAAGCCCGCCTTGACCAGCGCCGAGGTGCCGCCGCACAGCACGGCCTGCTCACCGAAGAGGTCGGTCTCGGTCTCCTCGGTGAAGGTGGTCTTGATGACACCCGCGCGGGTGCCGCCGATCGCCTTGGCGTACGACAGGGCCAGCGCGAAGGCGCCTCCCGTGGCGTCCTGCTCGACGGCCGCGATCGCGGGGACGCCGCGGCCCTCCTCGTACTGGCGGCGCACCAGGTGACCCGGGCCCTTCGGGGCGACCAGGGCGACGTCCACGCCGGCCGGGGCCTTGATGAAGCCGAAGCGCACGTTGAAGCCGTGCGCGAAGAACAGGGCGTCGCCGTCCTTCAGGTTCGGGGCGATGGACTCCTCGTAGACCTGGGCCTGGATCGGGTCCGGGATCAGGATCATGATGAGGTCGGCCTCGGCGGCGGCCTCCGCCGGGCTCACCACGCGCAGGCCCTGCTCCTCGGCCTTGGCCTTGGACTTGGAGCCCTCGTGCAGACCGACCCGCACGTCCACACCGGAGTCGCGCAGCGACAGGGCGTGGGCGTGGCCCTGGCTGCCGTAACCGATGACCGCGACCTTGCGGCCCTGGATGATGGACAGGTCGGCGTCGGCGTCGTAGAACAGCTCGGCCACTTTGGGTTCTCTCCTTGGTGTGCAGGTGTTGCGTCCCACCGTATGACGGCGGGCGGAAGGGAAGTCTCGGGGTCTCGGTATACGGGCGGCCGGTGTCGGCCGCCCGTGTTCCGTCGTTACGCCGACCGGTCGAGCGCGCGCAGGGAGCGGTCGGTGATCGAACGGGAGCCGCGGCCGATCGCGATCGTGCCGGACTGGACCAGCTCCTTGATGCCGTACGGCTCCAGCATCTTGAGCATGGCGGAGAGCTTGTCGCCGCCGCCGGTGGCCTCGATGGTCACGGCTTCCGGGGAGACGTCCACGGTCTTGGCGCGGAACAGCTGGACGATCTCGACGATCTGCGAGCGCGTCTCGTTGTCGGCGCGCACCTTCACCAGGACGAGTTCGCGCTGAACCGCCGATCCGGGTTCCAGTTCGACGATCTTCAGCACGTTGACGAGCTTGTTGAGCTGCTTGGTGACCTGTTCGAGCGGCAGTTCCTCGATCACGTTCACCACGATGGTGATGCGCGAGATCTCGGGGTGCTCGGTGACGCCGACCGCGAGCGAGTCGATGTTGAAGCCGCGGCGGGAGAACAGGGCGGCGATCCGGGCGAGGATGCCGGGCGTGTTCTCCACCAGGACGGAGAGCGTGTGCTTGGACATGTGTCTGGGTCTTCCTCGCTCAGTCGTCTTCGTTGTCGCCGAAGTCGGGGCGGACGTCCCGGGCGGCCATGATCTCGTCGTTGGAGGTGCCGGCGGCGACCATCGGCCACACCATCGCGTCCTCGTGGACGATGAAGTCCACGACGACCGGGCGGTCGTTGATCGAGTTCGCCTCTTCGATGACCTTGTCCAGGTCGTCCAGGGACTCGCAGCGGATGGCGTAGCAGCCCATCGCCTCCGACAGCTTCACGAAGTCGGGGACGCGGGTGCCGTTGTTGGCCGCGGCGCCGTCCGCGTCCGGGCCGCTGTGCAGCACGGTGTTGGAGTAGCGCTGGTTGTAGAAGAGGGTCTGCCACTGGCGGACCATCCCGAGGGCGCCGTTGTTGATGATGGCGACCTTGATCGGGATGTTGTTCAGGGCGCAGGTGGTCAGTTCCTGGTTGGTCATCTGGAAGCAGCCGTCGCCGTCGATCGCCCAGACGGTCTTCGAGGGGACGCCCGCCTTGGCGCCCATCGCGGCGGGGACCGCGTAACCCATCGTCCCGGCGCCGCCGGAGTTCAGCCAGGTGGCGGGCCTGTCGTACTTGATGAAGTGCGCGGCCCACATCTGGTGCTGGCCGACGCCCGCCGCGAACACCGTGCCCTCGGGCGCGAGCTGCCCGATGCGCTCGATGACCTGCTGGGGGGAGAGCGAGCCGTCCGCGGGCTGGTCGTAGCCCAGCGGGTAGGTCTCGCGCCAGCGGCTCAGGTCCTTCCACCAGGCGCTGTAGTCGCCCGGCCCGGTCTCGGTGTGCTCCTTCTGCACGGCCTGGATCAGGTCGGCGAGGACCTCGCGGGCGTCGCCCACGATCGGCACGTCGGCGGCGCGGTTCTTGCCGATCTCGGCCGGGTCGATGTCCGCGTGCACGATCTTCGCGTACGGGGCGAAGCTGTCGAGCCTGCCGGTGACGCGGTCGTCGAAGCGGGCCCCGAGGGCGACGATCAGGTCGGCCTTCTGCAGTCCGGTGACGGCGGCCACCGAGCCGTGCATGCCGGGCATGCCCAGGTGCTGCGGGTGGGTGTCGGGGAACGCGCCCAGCGCCATCAGGGTGGTGGTGACGGGCGCGCCGGTCAGCTCGGCGAGGACCTTCAGCTCGGCGGTCGCGCCGGCCTTGAGGACACCGCCGCCGACGTAGAGGATCGGCCGCTTGGCGGCGGTGATCAGCTTGGCGGCCTCGCGGATCTGCTTGGCGTGCGGCTTGGTCACCGGGCGGTAGCCGGGCAGGTCCATGGTGGGCGGCCAGGAGAAGGTCGTCCGGGCCTGGAGGGCGTCCTTGGCGATGTCGACCAGGACCGGGCCGGGGCGGCCGGTGGAGGCGATGTGGAACGCCTGCGCGATGACCCGCGGGATGTCCTCGGCCTTGGTGACGAGGAAGTTGTGCTTGGTGATCGGCATGGTGATGCCGACGATGTCCGCCTCCTGGAAGGCGTCCGTGCCGATCGCCTTGGACGCGACCTGGCCGGTGATCGCGACCAGGGGCACCGAGTCCATGTGCGCGTCGGCGATCGGGGTGACCAGGTTGGTGGCGCCTGGGCCGGAGGTCGCCATGCAGACGCCGACCTTGCCGGTGGCCTGCGCGTAGCCGGTGGCGGCGTGGCCCGCGCCCTGCTCGTGACGGACCAGGACGTGACGGACCCGGGTCGAGTCCATCAGCGGGTCGTAGGCGGGAAGGATCGCACCGCCGGGAATGCCGAATACCGTGTCGGCGCCGACCTCCTCGAGAGAACGGATGAGGGACTGCGCACCCGTCACGTGCTCGACGGACGCGGAGTGCTGTCCTCCGGATCGGGGCCGCGGCTGCGGGTGATGGGCCCCGGTGGCCTGCTCGGTCATCGTCATTCTCTTCTCGATGCTGAGGGTTTTTGCGAGGTTCGTGCGGTGTGCGACTGCTGGACGACAGGTGCTGGTGCAACAAAAAACCCCTCGTGCCAAAAGGCAAGCGAGGGGAGCGCGTCGGAGTGGTCGCTGGGGATTCCGGATCGTCCTCCGGTGTGTCCCAGCTCAGCCGACGCGCTGTCCAAGTACGAGAATTCGGGTGCGCATGGCATTGACCCTCCCTCCGGCACGCACCGACTGTCAAGTGGGTGGGACGGGGGTCTCATCATGTGAACGCAGGGCCGTGCCGCCACCGAGGCTTCCGCCGCCCAGGACTGCCGGGACGCCCCGGGTGTACACCCCCGCGCCGCCTCCGGCGAACGCGGGCTCGGCGGGCTCGTGCGGCAGCGGGCAGCTGCCCCGGCCGAGCGCCCTGCGCAGCCGGTACTCGTCGAGCGGCCCGGCGAACGCCATGCCCTGCCCGTGCGTGCAGCCCATCGCGCGCAGGGCGACGACCTGCTCGGGCAGGTCCACGCCCTCGGCCACGGACTGGAGCCCGAGGTCGCCGGCGATCCGCAGCAGCCCACTGGTGATCTTGTGCAGCCGCGTGGACTCCACGACCCCCTCGACCAGGGTGCGGTCGAGCTTCAGTACGTCCACGGGAGCCGGCGCAGGGCCGTTATGGCCACGCCGCCGCCGAAGCCGTCCAGCGCGATGCGGACACCGAGGCGCCTGAGCGCGGCGAGCCGGCGTTCCAGTTCCTCCAGTGCCACCCCGGCGTCGATGTCGGTGAGCTCTATCACCAGCGAGCCGGACGGCAGCCCGTGCCGGGTGAGCAGCGCCTCGACGGACCCCGGCGGCAGTGAGCGGTCCAGCAGGCGGCGGGCGCCCAGCTGGACCACCACCGGTACGTTCAGTCCGCTCGCGGTGCGGTCGGCGGCCTGCTCGACGGCCCGCTCGAGCACCCAGCGGGCCAGCTCGGCGGTCCGGTCGCCCTCGTCCGCCACGCGGAGGAACTCGGCGGGGGTGAACAGCACGCCCTGGGAGGACCGCCACCGGGGCTGCGCGGCGACCGACGAGATCCGGCCGTCCTCCAGCCGCACCACGGGCTGGTGCAGCAGCGCGAACTCGCCGTCGTGCAACGCGGCCCGCAGCCGCGTCGCCAGTGCCGCCTTCCGTACGACGTCCTGCTGCATCTGCGGCCTGTACAGCTCGACCCGGCCCTTGCCGGTCGCCTTGGCCCGGTACATCGCGAGGTCGGCGTTGCGCAGCAGTTCGCCGGCGCCCGCCCCCGCCTCGGCGAAGGCCACCCCGATGGAGGCGGCGACCCGCACCTCGTTGCCGTCGATCGGATAGGGCTGGGAGAGCGTGATCCGCAGCCGGTCGGCGAGTTCCAGTATGTGGCCCTCGCGGGCGGCGCGGTCGCGGGTGCCGTCGCCGACGATCAGGGCGGCGAACTCGTCACCGCCGAGCCGGGAGGCGGTGTCCCCCTGCCGGACGGCGTCCTGGAGCCTGCGGGCGGCCTGGACGAGGAGTTCGTCGCCGGCCTGGTGACCGATGGTGTCGTTGACGGCCTTGAAGCCGTCGAGGTCGATGAAGAGGACCGCGGTGTTGCGCAGGGCGATGCCCCGGTCGGAGCTGCGGCGGCCGGAGAGCGCCTGCTGCACGCGCCGGGTGAACAGGGCGCGGTTGGGCAGGTCGGTGAGCGGATCGTGCTCGGCGTTGTGCTGGAGCTGGGCCTGGAGGCGCACCCGCTCGGTGACGTCCCGGCTGTTGAAGATCAGGCCGCCGTGGTGCCGGTTGACGGTGGACTCGACGTTCAGCCAGCCTCCCCGCTCCCGGCCGCGCCCGAACGGGAGGTGCCCCCGTCGCCGGAGCGGAAGCGGCACTCGATGCGGGTGGTGGGTTCCTCCTGGGGGCTGGCGGCCAGGAAGCGGCGCACCTCGTGCACCACGCACCCCAGGTCCTCCGGGTGGATGAGGTCGGCCAGTTCGGTGCCCACCAGGTCCTCGGCGGACCGTCCGTAGACACCGGCGGCGGCCGGGGAGACGTAGCGCAGCACGCCGCTGGGGGCGGCGATCATGATGACGTCGCTGGAGCCCTGCACCAGGGAGCGGAAGTGGTTCTCCTTCTGGGCCAGTTCCTGGGTGAGGGTGATGTTGTCGAGCAGCATGATGCCCTGGCGCACCACGAGGGCCAGCACCACGGCGCCGCCGGTGAGGAGGACGATCCGGTCGACGCTGCGGCCGTTGAGGACGTTGTAGAGGATCCCCAGGGTGCAGACGGCGGCGGCGAGATAGGGCGTGAGGGCGGCGAGGGAGCCGGTGATGGGGCGGGTGCCCGGGAAGCGGCTCGGGTCGGCTCCCCGCGCGGGCGGCCGGGGCGGACGGTCGCCGGTGCGCTGTCCGGGGAGGTGCTCGTGCACCACACGCGTGTGCGCCGCGGCACTCGCGCGGTGGTGCCGGCCGGCGGCCCAGGGGGCGTAGGCGAGGAGCAGGGAGCCGGCGAACCAGCCGGCGTCGAGGAGCTGGCCCGAGCGGTAGTTGTTGTGCATCAGCGGCGAGGTGAACAGGGCGTCGCACATCACGGTCAGCGCGAGGGCGCTGACGGCTGTGTTGACCGGCGTGCGGTTCACGGGCGAGCGCCGGAAGTGCAGCACCAGCACCATGCTGACCAGGGCGATGTCGAGCAGCGGATACGCCAGGGTGAGGGCGGCGTGCGCCACGTCGGGTCCGTCGAGTTCCGCGGCCTGGGCGAGCGCGAGGCTCCAGGAGAGGGTGAGCAGCGAGCCGGCGATCAGCCAGGCGTCGAGCGCGAGACAGACCCAGCCGGCCTTGGTCACGGGCCGGGCGGCGAGCACCAGCAGGCCCACGATCGCGGGCGGCGCGAAGCACAGGAAGAACACGTCGGCGTAGCTGGGGCTGGGCACGGGACGCTCCAGGACGACCTCGTACCACCCCCAGACCAGGTTGCCCAGGGCCGCCATCGCCGAGGAGAACGAGAACAGCAGCCAGGCCGGACGCAGGCGGACGCGGCGGGTGCGCCCGTAGAGGAAGCAGGACACGGAGGCGGCACCGGCCGCCGCGGCCAGTCCGAAGTCACCCATGACGAGCGCGACCCGGCCGGACCCCCAGCCGAGCGCGGAACCGACGGCGTACCCCGCGCAGACCAGGGCCAGCAGGAGTTGGTGGACCGTGTTCGATCCGGGGCCGCCGGGGACGGCGGCCTGGCGGGCGGCGCCCCCTTCGGGGCCTGCGTCCGCGGTGCTCCGTCGAGGAGGGTCGTGGAGGTCGGCGGCGAACTCACCGGGGCCTCCCGGTGCTTGCCGCTCCCGCGTCCCGCACGCCCCGGTGCGCCGGGTGCGCGTGGTCGCGGCGGCCGCTGTGCCCCCGCCGGTGACGGCCGCCGTGCCGGATCCGGTGGGCGGTGGGGCCGTCGCTCGCCCGCCCGGCCGTGCAACAGCGTCGTCGGCGGCGACTCCGCCGCGTCGGGTCGTTCGTCCATAGGCCGTGCATCGCCCGTCGCCCCCCTCACAGTCTGAGATGTCCAACCCCGGCGCCGAACGGTGCGCGGCGCAGCCCCTGTCGGGACGATACACCAGGATCGTCACTCAGGGACATAGCTTCTCTACGCTCAGTGACGATCAGCGACTGTGCCCGTACGGAACGCGTCCGGAGGACTGCGGAGGGTGCCCGGAACGCGTCGCGCGCGTGCCGTGGTGCTCATGCCCCGTCGGCGGCGCCCGTCGTCAGGATCACGTTGCGCAGCGGCTCCCGGTTCACGAACCGGCCCAACTGGTCGGCCAGCAGCCGCTTGGCGCGCGGCAGGAAGGCGGAGGTGGGCCCGCCGACGTGCGGGCTGATCAGGACCCCGGGCGCCTGCCACAACGGGTGGCCCGGGGGCAGGGGTTCGGGGTCGGTGACGTCCAGGGCGGCGGTGAGCCGGCCGCTCTCCAGCTCGGTGAGCAGGGCCTCGGTGTCGACGACCGCGCCGCGGGCGACGTTGACGAGCAGCGCGCCGTCCTTCATCCGGGCGAGGAAGCCGGCGTCCACCAGGCCGCGCGTGGTCTCGTTCAGGGGCGTGGAGAGGATGACGACGTCCGCCTCGGGCAGCAGTGCGGGCAGTTCGGTGAACGGGTGCACGGGGCCGCGCTCCGTAGCGCGCGCGGAGCGCGCGACGCGCGCCACCCGCGCGACCTCGAACGGCACGAGCCGGTCCTCGATCGCCGAGCCGATCGCGCCGTACCCGACGACGAGGACGTTCCGGTCGGCGAGCGCGGGTGGAACTCGCTCTGCCAGTGGCCCTGTTGCTGGGCGCGCACGAACGTCGGGACGCCGCGCAGGGAGGCCAGCGTGAGGGTGAGCGCCAGCTCGGCGGTGCTCGCCTCGTGCACCCCGCGCGCGTTGCACAGCCGCACGCCGGGCGGGAGGCCGGCCAGGCTCGCGGTGACGTCGTCGACGCCGGCGGTGAGCGTCTGGACGACGCGGACCCGGCGCATCTCCGCCAGCGGGCGCACCTTCACGGGCTGCCGCTTCATGTAGGGCACCACGTAGAAGACGCAGTCGGCGGGGTCGCCGGGGAACTCCTGCTCCCCGTCGGGGCCCCGTCCCAGAAGAGGGGGTTGAGCCCCTCGGGGAGCCCTTCGATCTCGTCCGGCGGGATGGGCAGCCACACGTCAGCAGTCATGGTCAGGAGGCTATGTCAGGCACGCGCGTGTGCAGAGGTTAGGTTGGTGGGCCGGGCGAGGGAGGGTCACGAGCAGGTGGAGCGCAGGACGATCGGCGCGGCAGCGCTCGCGGTGGGGGCCGTCGGACTCGGGTGCATGCCGATGAGTTGGGGGTACAGCGGGTCGCGGCAGCGGGGCGACGAGTCGCTGCGGGCGCTGCACCGGGCGCTGGACCTGGGTGTCTCCCTGCTGGACACCGCCGACATGTACGGGCCGTTCACCAACGAGCTGCTGCTGGGGCGGGTGTTGAAGGAGCGGCGCGGGGACACGTTCGTGTCGACGAAGGTGGGACTGCTGGTCGGCGACCAGCACATCGTGGCCAACGGCCGTCCCGGGTACGTGAGACGGGCGTGCGACGCGTCCCTGCGGCGGCTCCAGACGGACGTCATCGACCTCTACCAGCTGCACCGCGCCGATCCGGAGGTCCCGGTCGAGGAGACCTGGGGCGCGATGGCCGATCTGGTCCGGGCGGGCAAGGTGCGGGCGTTGGGGCTGTGCGCGGTGGGTGTGCGCGGCGGGCGCCGTGCGAGCGGCCGGCTGTACGACGCGACGATCCGGCAGCTGCTGCGGGTGCAGCAGGTCTTCCCGGTGGGCGCGGTGGAGGCGGAGCTGTCGGTGTGGTCGCCGGAGGCGCTGGACGCGCTGCTGCCGTGGTGCGAGGCGCGCGGCATCGGTTTCCTCGCGGCCATGCCCCTGGGGAATGGTTTCCTCACGGGCACGCTGACCCCGGCGAGGGTTTCGAACGCGACGACATGCGGGCCCGGCACCCCCGGTTCACCGCCGAGATGATGGCCGCGAACCAGCCGATCGTCGCCGGTCTGCGCCGGGTGGCGGCCCGGCACGGCGAGGACGTGACGGCCGCGCAGGTGGCGTTGGCCTGGGTGCTGGCGCAGGGGCGGCACGTGGTGCCGGTGCCGGGGCCAAGCGGGAGCGGTGGGTGACGCAGAACGCGGGCGCGGCCCGGCTGCGGCTGACCGGGCGGGACCTGGCCGAGGTGGCGGCGCTGCCGGCGGCCCGGGGTCGTGGGACTGAGGCCCGAGGACGGTGGCCCGAGGACTGAGGCCCGAGGACGGAGGCACCGGTCGCGGGGAGGGCGGGGTCCCGGGGGAGTCGGCGCCGCACGGAAGGCGGGCCCGGTGCCGCGTCGGGGCCGGTGCCGCGTCGGGCCGTCGTCGCGTCGGGTTCCGGAGATCGGGAACTCGTGGGGCGTGAGCGGTGTATGACAAGGAGAACCTGCCGCTGGACCGCCGCGTCGAAGGGACCGAGATCGTGCAACGTCGCGCAGTGACGGCCGTACTGGCCGCGAGTGTGCTCCTGCTGACGGCGGGCTGCTCATCGGACGGCGGAGGGCCGCCGGGGGCCGCCCCGAGCCCGTCCGCGAGCCCCTCGGCCGCCGTCTCCTCGCCGGCCGCCGAGGAGACCCCGCCCGCGAAGGGCACGGTCGCGGTGGTGCGTACCGTCGCCGAGGGGCTCGACACCCCCTGGGGCCTCGTGCCGCTCCCGAGGGCGGTCTGCTCGTGGCCTCCCGCGACGAGGGACGATCACCCTGGTCGACACGGACAGCGGCGGGAAGACCGAGCTGGGCGAGGTCCCGGGCGTCTCGGCGGCCGGCGAGGGCGGCCTGCTCGGCATCGCCCTCTCCCCGGACTACGCCTCGGACCGCATGGTCTACGCCTACTTCACCTCGGCGTCCGACAACCGCGTCGTACGCATGCTGTACGACGCCGACCGGCCCGCCGGCGAGCAGCTGGGCGCGCCGGACACGGTCTTCCGGGGCATCCCCAAGGGCATGATCCACAACGGCGGGCGCATCGCCTTCGGTCCCGACCGGATGCTGTACGTGGGCACCGGCGAGAGCGGACAGCAGGGCCTGTCCCAGGACAAGGAGTCGCTGGGCGGCAAGATCCTGCGGCTGACCCCGGAGGGCGAGCCGGCCGCGGGCAACCCCTTCCCCGACTCCCCGGTGTACTCGTACGGCCACCGCAACGTGCAGGGCCTCGCCTGGGACGCGAAGCAGCGTCTGTTCGCCGCCGAGTTCGGCCAGAACACCTGGGACGAGCTGAACGCGATCGTGCCGGGCGGCAACTACGGCTGGCCGGAGGCCGAGGGCAGGTCCGGCGACGCGAAGTACCGCGACCCGGTCGCGCAGTGGCACACCGACGAAGCCTCACCCAGCGGTGTGGCCTACGCCGGGGGCTCGATGTGGCTGGCGGGTCTGCGGGGGCAGCGCCTGTGGCGCGTCCCGCTGAAGGGCACGGCGGCGTCGGCCGACCCGCAGGCGTTCCTGGAGGGGAAGTACGGCAGGCTGCGGACCGTGGTGGCGGTGGGCGGCGACAAGCTGTGGGTGACGACCAGCAACACCGACGGCCGGGGCACGCCGAAGAAGGGCGACGACCGGATCCTGGAGCTGAAGGTGAGCTGAGGCGTACGCCCCCGGGGCCTCGTTCTCAGGCGCGGGGCTGCTCCGGCGGGGCCGCGTCCGCCCCGTCCGCGGGATCGGGCGGTCGCACGACGACCTTTCCGGACGCGAGGTCCATCGGCCCGTGTCCGGGGTCTGCGTCGCCGACGTCCTCCCTGGTCGGCTCCAGGCGGTTCTGCTCGTCGCGGGTGTACTTGCGGCCGGGTGCGAACAGTTCGTCGAACATGGTGAACACGGCGCCTCCCCTGCCGGTTCCCGCCGGCGTACGCCTCACCCCGCGGGCGGTGCCTGGAGGGCGGCGGCCGGGAAGAGTTCCAGCCGGTGCGCCACCGCCGCCGCCTCGCCCCGTCCGGAGACGCCGAGCTTGGCCAGGATGTTGGAGACGTGCACGCTCGCCGTCTTCGGGGAGATGAAGAGTTCCTCGGCTATCTGCCGGTTGGTGCGGCCGGCCGAGACCAGGCGCAGGACGTCGCGCTCCCGGCCGGTGAGGCCGAGGGCCTCGACGGGGTCGGTGACGGCCGGGCCCCGGCGGGGACCGGCCGTGAGGGGCAGCCGGGCTCGCCGGCCGAGCCGGCCGACGGCGTCGCCGAGCGGGCGGGCGCCGAGATGGCGGGCGACGGCGTGGGCGAGGCGGAGCAGCTCGGCGGCGCGGTCGCGCTGGTCGTCGCCGCCCTCGGCCAGCAGGGCCTCGGCCAGGCGGTAGCGGGTGCGGGCGAGGTCGTGAGGGCGCTCCATCGTCTCGAAGGCGGTGACCGCCGCCGCCCAGTCCCGCGGGCCGTCGCGGCCCTCGGCGCGCAGCAGTTCGGCGCGCAGCCAGAGCTCGTGGGCCTGCCAGACGGGGACGACGGCGACGATCTTCTTCGCGGCCGCCCGGACGCGTGCGAGGAGTTCGGCGCGGCCCGGTTCGGCGGCGGGCAGGCCGCGGGCGTCGCCCTCGGCGGCGGCCGCGGTGAGGAGCAGGGGCCAGGCGTACCGCTGGGCGCCGGGCGGGAAGCCCCGGTCGAGGACGCGGGTGAGGTGGGCGCGGGCCTCGGGGAGGCGTCCCTCGACGGCGGCGAGGGCGATGGCGAGGCGGGTGAGGGGGAGGTCGTGCTGGGGCGCGCGGTCGTGGGCACCGAAGAACTCCTGCGCCGCGGCCAGTTGGCGTCCGGCCTCGGTGTGGTCGCCTCGGTGCAGGGCGAGTTCGGCCCGCAGGGAGGCGTGGCCGCCCCGGATGCCCACGCCCTGGCCGATGCGGCCGACGGCGGCGCAGGCGTGGTCCGCCTCGTCCCAGCGGCCCAGCGACAGCAGGGACTCGGCGAGGTTTCCCCAGATCCAGGCCTCCGTCTCGGACAGTCCGTGCCGTCGCGCGTAGGCGACGCCCTCCTCCAGGATCGGCAGGGCCTCGCCGGAGCGGCCGACCGCCTCGAGTTCGGAGGGGAGGTTGACGTAGGCGTTCAGCGCGACGGACGGGATGTCCTCCGCGAGCGCCCGGCCCTTGACGTCGTACAGCTCCGTGAGGCCGGACTCGACGTGGCCGGCGTCGACCATGAGGACGCCGAGGATCTGGCGGGCGTCGAGTTCGATCTCGCGGACGCCGACCATGCGGGCGTACTCCACGGCGTGCTCGGCGGCGGCGTAGGCGTCGGGTCCGGGGGCGTGCAGCATGGTCCAGTTGGCGACGTGGGTGAGCACCTCTGCGTGCACCTCGCTGGGCGGCAGGCCGCGCACCAGGTCCTGTGCGACGGTCAGCTCCTCCCGGCCGCTGCCACGGCCCAGCGAGCGCGTCAGCCGGGAGCGCTGCACCCAGAACCAGGCCGTGCGCAGCGGGTCGTCGTCGTCCTCCAGGAGGCGCAGCGCCCGTTTGGTGATCTTCAGGGCGCGTTCGCGTTCCCCGCACAGGCGGCCGGCGACGGCGGCCTCGGCCATGAGGTCGAGGTAGCGCAGCGGGGTGGTGTCCGGATCGCAGCCGCAGGCGGGGTAGGCCTCGGCGTAGTCGAGGGGGCGCAGCCGGTGCCGTACGTCCTCGGGGGCGGCGTCCCAGAGTTCCATCGCGCGTTCCAGGAGCCGTAGTTGCTCGCTGTAGGCGTGGCGGGAGCGGGCGGTGACGGAGGCGTCGAGGACGGCGGGGAGGGCCTTGGCCGGGTCGTGGGCGTGGTACCAGTAGCTGGCCAGGCGGGTGACGCGCTCGTCGGCGGGCACCAGCGTCGGGTCGGCCTCCAGGGCTTCGGCGTAGCGGCGGTTGAGGCGGGAGCGTTCGCCGGGCAGCAGGTCGTCGCCGACGGCCTCGCGGACCAGGGAGTGGCGGAAGCGGTAGCCGTCGCCGCCGGGGGCGGCGAGCAGGAGGTTGGCGCCGACGGCGGCGCGCAGGGCCTCGATGAGGTCGTCCTCGGTGAGCCGGGAGACGGCGGCGAGCAGCCGGTGCTCGACGGTGGAGCCGCCCTCGGCGACGATCCGGGCGACCTTCTGGGCACGGTCCGGCAACGCCTCGACGCGGACGAGGAGCAGGTCGCGCAGGGTGTCGGTGAGGCCGGTGCAGCAGCCCTCGTGGGCGGCGACGGCCAGTTCCTCGACGAAGAAGGCGTTGCCGTCGGAGCGTTCGAAGATGTCGTCGACCTGGGCGGGATCGGGTTCGGCGGCGAGGATGCCGGCGATCTGGCGGCCGACCTCCTCGCGGGTGAGGCGGGCGAGTTCGAGGCGGCGGACGGTGCGCAGCCGGTCGAGTTCGGCGAGCAGGGGGCGCAGCGGGTGGCGGCGGTGGATGTCGTCGGAGCGGTAGGTGGCGAGGACGACGAGGCGGCCGGTGCGCAGGGTGCGCAGCAGGTAGGAGAGGAGGTGGCGGGTGGAGGCGTCGGCCCAGTGCAGGTCCTCCAGGGCCACCACGACGGTGCGGTCGGTGGCGACGCGCTCCAGGAGGCGGGCGGTGAGTTCGAAGAGGCGGGCCATGCTCTCCTCGTCGTGCCGGCCACCGCTGGTCTCCCCCACCTCGGGCAGCAGCCGGGCGAGTTCCCCCTCCTGGCCGGCCGCGGCGGCGGCCAGGTCGTCCGGCAGGGCCCGGCGCAGGGCGCGCAGCGCGGTGGAGAACGGGGCGAAGGGCAGTCCGTCGGCGCCGATCTCGACACAGCCGCCGACCGCGACGACGGCTCCCCGGCGGTCGGCGGCGGCGGCGAACTCCTCGACGAGCCGGGTCTTGCCGACCCCGGCCTCACCGCCGATCAGCAGGGCCTGCGGCTCCCCCGCGGCGGCGCGCTCGAGCGCGTCGTTCAGGGTGTCCAACTCACCGGTGCGGCCGACGAAGACGGGGCTGACGGACCTGTTCTCCACGGGGGCGAGCATCGCACGGCGGTGCGACGGGGGCCCAGCGGTTATCAGGGGCGCGGGCGTGACCGGCCACGCGGTCGTGACCGGCGGCGCATCCGTTGCCGACGGCGCCGGCCCGCTGCATGTCGTCGCCGGCCCGGTGAATGCCGTCGCCGACCCGGCGGTTGTCGTCACCGGCCCGGCGGTTGTCGTGGGCGTGGCGGGGCGGCCGCCCCCCGTGCGGCCGCCCCGCCGTGTCCCGGTGCTCACGCGGTCCGGGCGGACCGCCGCCGGCGGCGGGGGCGGCTGGTATGCGGTTCGCTCCGGGGGGCCGCGGTGCGGGCGGCCCGCTCCGCGGCCTCCCGGCGGGCGGCGCGACGGCCGCGGACGGCCGCGCGGGCCAGCCGCTCGTCCGCGGCGCGGCGGAGCAGTTCGGCGGAACGGGCCTGCTGGAGCTCGTACGTGTACACGGTGGACGTCCCCTGGAGGTCGGTGGATCCGGCGCCGCTCGGTGCGGCGCTCTCGACGTCTCGACCTTCGTCGCCCAGGGGGGTCCGCCGCATCGGGCGAGTTCCGCATCTTCGGGGCCGGGCGGGGCCTTAGACGCGCGGAAAAGGGCCCCGGTACGGCCGTAAGGTGCTTACGGCCGTACCGGGGCCCCCGTGAAGCGCGCCGGGTCAGCCGGCGGAGGGCAGTCCGAGCAGGGCGCCGGTGTACTTGAGGACGGCCAGGAGCAGGCCGATCACGCCCAGCGTGACGCCCGCCCAGGCGACGGACCTGATCCAGGGGGCCCGCACCCTGCCGGGAGCGCCGAAGGCCGGCCGTGCCAGCACCACGACGCCGGTGACGAGCGCGGCCAGCGCGAACAGGCCGGCCCACAGGGCGGTGGTCCGCCAGGCGTCGCCGTAGACGGCCTGGACCTGCTGGGCGACGCTCGCGGTCGACGACGTCTCCAGCTGGCCCACCAGGGTCTGGCGCGCGGAGGCGACGGTCCCGATCCAGCCGCCGGTGAGCGACACGAGGCCGAGCGCGGCCGAGACGACGGCGCCGGCGCCCAGGCCGACGGCCGGGCGGCTCTCCTCGACGACGGCGCCGTTCCCGTCCTCCTCGCCGTCACCGCTCCCCTCGCGGGCCTCGCTCTCCCCGCGGGCCTCGCCGCCGCCGTGCTCGCCGCTGCCGTGCTCGCCGTCGCCGCCGTCCCGCACACCGTCGGCGGGCCCGGAGGCCGGCGTCGCCCCGTCCTTCGCGTCCTCCGCGTCCTCCGCGTCCTTCGCGTCCTTCGCGTCCTTCGCGGTGGTGTCCACCGTCTTCTCGTCGCGCTTCGCCTCGGCGGCCTCGTCAGCTGTCCTGGTTCCCATGCCCCGCACCGTACGGACGCTCTCTGAGAGGTTCCTTAACGGTCGCTGTGAGCGGCACGCGCGCGTGCGGAACGCCATTCGGGGGCCAGCACGGACCACACTTCCAGGTCGTGGCGCACCCCGCGGTAGGGGAAGGCCTCACGGCGCACGCCGTCGCGGGTGAAACCGAGCCGCCGGGCCACGGCGAGGCTGGGCACGTTGCCCGCGGAGGCGACCCACTCGACGCGGTGGATGCCGCGCTGTTCGACGGCGTGGTCGATGAGCACCCGCATCGCGCGCGTGACGAGGCCGCGCCCGGTTCCGGCGGGCTCGAGCCAGCAGCCGACCTCGCAGTTCGCCTGCGCGGCGTCGAAGTTCAGGAAGAGCACGCCGCCGACCAGCTCGCCCGCCAGCCAGATGCCGTGCAGCGCACCGGTGTCGGCGGCGCGCATGTCGGCGTACCGCTGGAGCACCTCGCGCGCGCCGGGCACGTCGGTGGCCTTGGCGGCGAACGGGATGTACTGGTTGATGAACTCCCGTCCCCGTTCCAGGTGCGTCAGGAACTCCTCGTCGTGCCAGGGCTCCAGGGGCCGCAGTTCGGCCCCGTCACCCAGCGGTGTCGTGTACATCCTGCTGTCGCTCCCTCTCCGGTTCCGCCACGGCCCCGGTGAGCTTCTCATGGGCGGCCCGGCACTCGGGCGGTTCGATGCTGATCCGCGGCAGCCGCCGGTCGAGCCAGCGGGGCAGCCACCAGTTGGCGCTGCCGAGCAGGTGCATCAGCGCGGGCACGAGGAGGGTGCGCAGGACGAACGCGTCGAGGGCCACGGCGGCGGCCAGCGCGATGCCGAACATGGCGATCACCCGGTCGCCGCTGAGGACGAAGGCGAGGAAGACGGAGATCATGATGACCGCGGCGGAGTTGATCACCCGGCCGGTCTCGGCGAGCCCGACACGCACGGCCCGCCGGTTGTCGCCGGTCTCCAGCCACTCCTCGTACATGCGGCTGACCAGGAAGACCTGGTAGTCCATGGAGAGGCCGAAGAGCACCGAGACCATGATCACGGGAAGGAAGGGCTCGATCGGCCCGGCCCGGCCCAGGCCCAGCGCCTCGCTCCCCCAGCCCCACTGGAAGACCATGACGACGACCCCGAAGGCGGCGGCGACGGCGGCCACGTTCATCACGGCGGCCTTGACCGGTATGCCGACGGAGCGGAAGGCGAGCAGGAGCAGCAGGCAGCCGAGGCCGACGACGGCGCCGACGAACAGCGGCAGCTTGCCGACGACGACCTCGGCGAAGTCGTCGTAGCCGGCGGTCACCCCGCCCACCTGGACGTCGAGGGAGGTGCCGGTCTCGGCCCGCGGCAGCACCTCGCCGCGCAGCAGGTCGACGAGGTCGCTGGTGCGCTCCGACTGCGGCGAGGACTCCGGTACGACGGTGAGGTACGCGGTGTTCCCGCCCGCCCCGTAGGTCACCGGGGCCACCGCGGCCACGCCCTCGGTGCCGCGCAGGGTGGCGTCGAGGTTGTCCAGGGCGAGCCGGTCCTCGGCGCCGCCGACGCGGGTGACCAGGGTGAGCGGGCCGTTGACGCCGGGGCCGAAGCCCTCGGAGAGGAGGTCGTAGGCCTGGCGGGTGGTGGTGGACCCGGGGCGGTTGCCCTGGTCGGAGGTGCCGAGGCGGAGGGAGAGCGCGGGCAGGGCGAGCCCGGCGATCACGGTGAGGGCCAGCGCGCCGAGCAGCTTGGGCCGGCGCTCCACGAACGCCGACCAGCGGGCGGCGAAGCCCGCCGGCAGCTCGGGCTCGGGCCCGTGGTCGGCGAGGCGGCGCCGTTCGCGGCGACTGAGGGCGCGCGGGCCGATGAAGGACAGCAGGGCGGGCAGCAGCGTGACGGAGGCGGCGACCGTCAGGACGACGGTCAGGGAGGCGGCGAGGGCCACGCCGTTGAGGAAGTCCAGGCGCAGGACCAGCATGCCGAGCAGCGCGATGCACACGGTCGCACCCGCGAAGACGACGGCCCGTCCGGTGGTGGCGACGGCGTTGACGGCGGCCTCGGCGACCGGCAGGCCGCGTTTGAGGCCGCGCCGGTGCCGGGTCACGATGAACAGCGCGTAGTCGATGCCGACGCCGAGGCCGACGAGCATGCCCAGCATGGGCGCGAAGTCGGCGACGGTCATGGCGTGCCCGAGCAGCACGATCCCCGCACAGGCGGTGCCGACGCCGACCAGGGCGGTGGCTATGGGCAGCAGCGAGGCGGCGAGCGAGCCGAAGGCGAGGAACAGCACGACGGCGGCGACGGCCACGCCGACGACCTCGGCGAGGTGCCCGCCGGAGGACTCGGTGAGCGCGACGGCGCTGCCGCCCAGCTCCACCCGGAGCCCCTCCGTCCGCGCCGACGCGGCGGTGTCGACGACCGCCCGCGCCTCGCCCCGGTCGATGGTCTCGGCGCTGTCCTCGAAGGTGACGGTGGCGTACGCCGTGCGGCCGTCGCCGCTGATCCGGTCGGCGCCCTGATCGTCGTAGGGGCCGGCGACGGAGGCGACGCCGGGGAGGTCCGCGATCCTCGCGAGGGTGCGGGTCATGGTCTGTTCGACGGCGGCGGCGCGGACGGTGCCCGCGTCGGTGCGCCAGACGACGGTGTCGCTGTCACCGCCGAGGCCGGGGAAACCCTCCGCGAGCAGCCGGGCGGCCCGGCCGGACTCGGTGCCGGGGACGTCGTAGTCGTTGGAGTACGACGATCCCGCGATCACGGCGGCGCCGGCCGTCCCGCCGAGGGCGAGGAGCCAGAGCAGGACCGCGACGAGGCGCTGCCGGACACACCATTGTGCAAGGGCTGCCACGAAACATGCTCCCGGGGACTATGAGGATCTTTGGCCGGGAACATCCGCACACGGAAGGAACAGCCCGCAAAGAACGCATGAGCAAAGTGAGGCCACTCTCGCAGGCATAAATGATCGTTTGAGCGGTTCGTGGGCTTATTCACAGCAAAGCGAGAAATATCACGGGAAGGTGTCGACGCACTCCGGTGGACGCCCGCCGTCCGGCGAGGTCCGGCCGGGCGGATCGGTCCCGCGCCCCGTCAGTCCGACTGGTCGCCGACGGCCATCACCATCACCCCGACGATCAGCAGCCACAGCGCGCGCCGGGTGCGGCCGCGGGAGCCCAGCAGCGCGGCGAGCGCGCACACGGCGGCGCCCAGGGCGTAGGCGGCGGGCACCAGGGCCGGGGCGGAACCGGTGAGGCGCAGGAGGGCCGCGGCGAACCCGGCGAGGGTGAGCAGGGCGCCGGTGCCGGCCGCCGTCCAGCGGGCCCGCCGGGCGTCCTCACCGGCGTGCTCGTCAGGCTCGTCGCGCCCGTCAGGCTCGCCGTGTCCGTCAGGCCCGTCGCGCCCGTCGCGCCCGTCAGGCTCGTTGTGCTCGTCAGGCTCGCCGTCGGGTTCCCGGACGTCGGGGCCGTCCGCGCCGGTGCCCTCGGCGAGCGGACCGGAAGGGGCCGTGTCGGCCATGTCGTCCGTGTCGTCCGTGTCGTCCGTGTCGTGCGCCTCGGTCGCGTCGGCCCGTATGCCGTCCCGGGTGTCGGAATCGGTGCGTCCACTCATGGCGGGCGAGCGTAGCGCCTCGGTCCGGGAGACGGAGAAGGGGGATGCGCCCAGATCGGCGCATCCCCTCGGGGTCCGGGGTCCGGGCTCAGCCCTCGCTGACGCCCAGCTTCTCCAGGATCAGCTCCTTGACACGGGCCGCGTCGGCCTGGCCGCGCGTGGCCTTCATGACCGCGCCGACCAGGGCGCCGGCCGCGGCCACCTTGCCGCCGCGGATCTTGTCGGCGACGCCCGGGTTGCCGGCGATGGCCTCGTCGACCGCGGTGCCGAGCGCCGAGTCGTCGGAGACGACCTTCAGCCCGCGCTGGTCGACGACCTCGTCCGGGGTGCCCTCGCCCGCGAGGACGCCCTCGATGACCTGACGGGCCAGCTTGTCGTTCAGGTCGCCCTTGCTCACCAGTTCGGTGACGCGGGCGACCTGCTCGGGCGTGATGGCCAGTTCGTCCAGTGCCGTGCCGGACTCGTTGGCGCTGCGCGCCAGTTCGCCCATCCACCACTTGCGGGCGGAGGCGGCGTCGGCACCGGCGTCGATGGTGGCGACGATCAGGTCCAGCGCACCGGCGTTGAGGATGGCCTGCATGTCCGTGGCCGAGATGCCCCACTCCGCCACCAGGCGGTTGCGGCGGACCAGCGGCAGTTCGGGCAGGGCGGCGCGGATCTCCTCGACCCACGCGCGCGAGGGGGCCACCGGCACCAGGTCCGGCTCGGGGAAGTACCGGTAGTCCTCGGCCTCCTCCTTCACGCGGCCCGAGGTCGTCGACCCGGTGTCCTCGTGGAAGTGCCGGGTCTCCTGGATGATCGTCCCGCCGTCGTTCAGCACGGCGGCGTGCCGCTGGATCTCGAAGCGGGCCGCGCGCTCCACGGACCGCAGCGAGTTGACGTTCTTCGTCTCCGAGCGGGTGCCGAACTTCTCGGTGCCGTGCGGGCGCAGCGACAGGTTCACGTCGCAGCGCATCTGGCCCATCTCCATGCGGGCCTCGGAGACGCCGAGCGCCTTGATGACCTCGCGCAGCTCACGGACGTAGGCCTTGGCCACCTCGGGGGCGCGCTCCCCGGCGCCCTCGATCGGCTTGGTGACGATCTCGATGAGCGGGATGCCGGCGCGGTTGTAGTCCAGCAGGGAGTGGGAGGCGCCGTGGATGCGGCCGGTCGCGCCGCCCACGTGGGTCGACTTGCCGGTGTCCTCCTCCATGTGGGCGCGCTCGATCTCCACGCGGAAGGTCTCGCCGTCCTCCAACTGGACGTCGAGGTAGCCGTTGAAGGCGATCGGCTCGTCGTACTGGGAGGTCTGGAAGTTCTTCGGCATGTCCGGATAGAAGTAGTTCTTCCGGGCGAAACGGCACCACTCGGCGATCTCGCAGTTCAGCGCGAGACCGATCCTGATCGCGGACTCGACGCCGGTCGCGTTGACGACGGGGAGCGCGCCGGGCATGCCGAGGCAGACCGGGCAGGTCTGCGAGTTGGGCTCGGCACCCAGCTCGGTCGAACAGCCGCAGAACATCTTGGTCTTGGTGCCGAGTTCGACATGGACCTCGAGGCCCATGACGGGGTCGTAGGACGCCAGCGCGTCCTCGTACGACACGAGGTCGGTCGTGGTCACAGGAAGTGCAACTCCTTCAGTGCGGAGGTCAGCTCGGCGCACCACTGCTGGTACGCGGGAAGGGCTTGAAGACGGTCGAGGTCGATGCGCTGTCCGAGCAGTTCGGCGAGCAGGCGGGTGTCGTACCCGGGGAGGACGTCGGCCAGCAGGGCCTTGGGGTCTGCCACCCGCTCCACCTGCGCGCCCGAGGGCTCACCGGCCCAGGGCAGCGCGGCCGGTACGGCCCCGGGCAGCGAGCGCAGCAACCGGGTGTCGACGAGCAGCCATGCCTCCGTCTCTCGTACGGGGACGATTCCGACGATACGACAGTCAGAGGGCGGGGAGACGTCCCGGCGGAGCTTGCCGATCTTGTCCCTCTCGCGATGGTCGTTGTGTACCAGCAGCAAGTCGCAGGTGGTGGCCAGGTCCTGGGCCTCGGCGCACAGCCGGGGGTGCGCGGTGCGCGCGGTACCGACGGCGCCGGACTGCATCGTGTCCGCCACGTCGAACGGCGCCGGCGCCGACGCGGCCAGCCGGGTCAGCTGGCGCACCGCCAGCGCGGAGAGGAATATCTCGTCCTCGGGGCCCTCGGCGAGCAGCCCCATGGTCAGGTAACGGGTCACGCGCCGCTCGCCACCGCGCTCTCCAGGTACCGGCGGGCCTCCCTGGCCGGCACATAGGTTCCGCGCGGGCCGGATTCGGCGAGGGACCGCACCCGGCTGTGCCGGGAGGGTGCGCCGCCCCCGCCGACGCGGCTGACGGTGTCCACGAAGAACACGTCCGAGGGGTGGTCGTCGTACACGGCGGACAGCACCACCGGGGAGTGGGTGGTGACGATCAGCTGCTGGGTGCGACCGTCGCCGGTGCAGCGCCGCAGGCGGTGGACGAGTTCCCGGACCAGGGCCGGGTGCAGGCCGTTCTCCACATCCTCGATCATCAGGGTGGAGCAGCGGTTGAAGCGGTCGGAGCCGCGCCCCCGGGACGTCGTGTGCCGGTGCGGGTCCACGAGACCGGCGTGGGCGGCGGTCAGCAGGGCCAGTACGTGCAGGGTGCCGTAGGAAGCCAGCCGGACCGGCACCGCCGGGGCGTCCCGGTAGACCAGGTCCAGGTCCCACACGCCGCTGTCCGGATCGGGCGTGGGCAGCAGGTCGACCAGGCCCGGGAGCACGGCGGCGGCGTCGGCGCGCAGCAGGAGCTCCCGGTGGCGGTCACGGTCCGGGTCGGTGAGCAGACGGCCGAGGACGGCCGCGAGGTTGTGCGCGTCGGGGGCGAGCTGCCGGTCGTCCACCAGGTCGGCGGGGGTGCGCATCCGCGCGGGTTCGGGCACCAGCCAGCGCCAGCGGCCGCCGGGCACGCTGTGGAAGAGGCTGGGACCGCGGCGGGCGCTCTCGGCGATCTCCTGGCGCTGGGCGGGGGTGAGATCCCAGTCGGCCGGGGCGTCGGGCAGCAGCGTGATCCGGCCCGCGACGTCCGGGGAGCGTCCGTCGCCGAATTCGGCGCGGAGTTCGAGGCGCAGATGGCTCAGACCCTCGCGGTGGGACTGGAGGAAGCACAGGGCCAGCCGGAAGCGGCCGGCGGTGGAGCCGTCGCCGACCCGGTGGAAGAGGTCGAGCACCCGGCCCCGGCGCTCGTCTCCGGGTCGCAGAGCGGTGAAGAAGAACAGCGAGTCCCTGTCGCTGCCCCAGGTTCCCTCCGCCGCGTCCCGGCTGATCTGGGCCACGAGGTCGACCGCCTCCAGCAGGTTGGTCTTGCCGGAGCCGTTGGGGCCGACCAGGACGGTGAACGGCGAGAGGTCGAACGCGGCATCGCGGAAGGACCGGAACCCCTCGATCTCCATACGGGTGATCACCGTGCGCGCGCCTCCTCTCTCCTCGTGTCCCATGTTGCTTCTGGTGTCCGCCGGGCGGGCGGGATGTGGGGGGGCCGGGGCCGGATCGGAGTCCGGCCCCGGCGGGGCATCCTCAGCCCAGCAGGACGTCGTCGTCGCCCAGCCGCTTCAGCTCGCGGTAGAGAATGGCCAGGTTGGTGACGACCGCCGCGCCGGTCACGACGGCGTCCAGCAACCGCAGCGTGTCGCTGTCGGTCCGGGCCTTCCTGATCTGCTTGACGACGCCGATCGCGCCGAAGGCCGACGTGGCCATCGAGACGTAGAGACCGGACTTGGACTTCTTGAAGCCCTTGGCCTTGGACAGTGTCTTGCTCACAGCGACGGAGCCTCCTCGAGCAGCGGGTGCCCCCACTTTTCCACGAAGGCGGCCTCGACGGCGGCGCCGACCTTGTACAGCCTGTCGTCCTTCAGCGCCGGGGCGATGATCTGGAGGCCGACGGGGAGGTTGTCCTCGGGGGCGAGACCGCAGGGCAGCGACATGGCCGCGTTGCCCGCCAGGTTGGTGGGGATGGTGCACAGGTCGGCCAGGTACATCGCCATCGGGTCGTCGGCGCGCTCGCCGATCGGGAAGGCGGTGGTGGGCGTGGTCGGCGAGACGATCACGTCGACCTGCTCGAAGGCCTTCTCGAAGTCGCGCGTGATGAGCGTGCGGACCTTCTGGGCGGAGCCGTAGTAGGCGTCGTAGTAGCCGCTCGACAGGGCGTACGTGCCGAGCATGATGCGGCGCTTGACCTCGGGACCGAAGCCCGCCTCACGGGTGAGGGAGGTCACGTCCTCGGCGGAGCGCGTGCCGTCGTCGCCGGTGCGGACGCCGTAGCGCAGGCCGTCGAAGCGGGCGAGGTTGGAGGAGCACTCCGAGGGCGCGATCAGGTAGTACGCCGACAGCGCCAGGTCGAAGGACGGGCAGTCCAGCTCGACGATCTCGGCGCCCAGTTCCCTCAGCAGCGCGACGGACTCGTCGAACCGCTGGATGACGCCGGCCTGGTAGCCCTCGCCGCGGAACTGCTTGACGACGCCGACGCGCATGCCCGCCACGCTGCCGTTGCGGGCGGCCTCGACGACGGGCGGGACGGGGGCGTCGATCGACGTCGAGTCCAGCGGGTCGTGCCCGGCGATCACCTCGTGCAGCAGGGCCGCGTCCAGGACCGTGCGGGCGCAGGGCCCGCCCTGGTCGAGGGAGGAGGAGAAGGCGACCATGCCGTAGCGGGACACCGCGCCGTATGTCGGCTTCACGCCGACCGTGCCGGTGACGGCGGCCGGCTGGCGGATGGAGCCGCCGGTGTCGGTGCCGATGGCGAGGGGGCCTCGTAGGAGGCGAGGGCGGCGGAGGAACCGCCGCCGGAGCCGCCGGGGATGCGGGTGAGGTCCCAGGGGTTGCCGGTGGGGCCGAACGCGCTGTTCTCCGTCGAGGACCCCATGGCGAACTCGTCCATGTTGGTCTTGCCGAGGATCACCACGTCGGCGGCCTTCAGCCGCTTGGTGAGCGTCGCGTCGTACGGCGGGATCCAGCCCTCGAGGATCTTCGAACCGACGGTCGTCGGGATGCCCTCGGTGGTGAAGATGTCCTTGAGCGCCAGGGGGACGCCGGCGAGCGGGCCGAGCTTCTCGCCGCGGGCCCGCTTCTCGTCGACGGCGCGGGCCTGGGCCAGCGCGCCCTCGCGGTCGACGTGCAGGAAGGCGTGCACCTTCTCGTCGACGGCCTCGATGCGGGCCAGGTGGGCCTCGGTGACCTCGACGGCCGTGAGGTCACCGGAGGCGATCCGCGCGGCGATCTCGGCCGCGGTGAGCTTGATGATGTCCGTCATTGCGGTTAGTCCTCCCCCAGGATCTGCGGCACCTTGAAACGCTGCTGCTCCTGGGCCGGGGCGCCGGAGAGCGCCTGCTCGGGGGTGAGCGACGGACGGACCTCGTCCGCGCGCATGACGTTGGTCAGCGGGAGCGGGTGCGAGGTCGGCGGTACGTCTTGGTCGGCGACCTCGCTGACGCGGGCGACCGCGCCGATGATGTCGTCCAGCTGTCCCGCGAAGTGGTCGAGCTCTTCGGGCTTCAGCTCCAGACGCGCCAGCCGGGCGAGGTGGGCGACCTCCTCGCGCGTGATGCCAGGCATGCAGCGTTCCTCTGGGGGTGAGTGAGTGTGCTTTGGGGTCCAATCCTATGGGGCGGCGGCGCGTCCCCGTTAAACGGTTTGCCGGGCGGTCCTCGCCGCCGCCCTCGTCACCGCTCTCGCCGCCGCCCCCGTCGCGGCTTCACCCCGGCTTCGTCCCGGCCTTCGGCGGGTGCACCGCGGGCGGGTGCACCGCGGGCGGGTGCACCGCGGGCGGGTGCACCGCGGGCGGGTGCACCGCGGGCGGGTGCGCCGCGGGCGGGTGCGCCGCGCCGCCGGGCCTCCCCACCCTGCCGCGCGTCCGTCAGACGGCGAACAGCAGGCCGGCGCTGATCAGCACGACCACGGCGGTGGCGAAGTGGACGCCGAAGGCCACGGCCTTCGTTCCGCCGTGGCGCAGCACTATCAGCGTGTCGACGAGCGGGATGATCGCCGCGCACAGCATGAACCAGGCCTCGGCGCGGGCGCCGACGAAGACCAGCAGGGCGAGGCCGAGGACGCCGAGGGTGCCGTCGCGCAGGCCCTTGACGGTGAGGTAGGCGCCGGCGTCGCCGCCGGGCTCGGCCGGGACGCCGTAGCCGGCGGCGGAGGGGCGGGGCTGGAGCAGGAAGCGGGCCCCGATGAACACGATGAACAGGTCGAGGACGACGGCCAGGGTGTAGGCGGTGACGGTCACGACGGATCTCCTCCCGTTTTGCTAGCGGCGCTAGCAACTGGAGCGAAGCTAGCAGAGCGCCGCAAGAATGGCTAGCGCTGCTAGAATCCAGAGCATGTCGATCCAGACGCGCCGGGAGCGCGAACGAGCGGAGCGCGAACGGCTGATCGTCACGGCCGCGCGCGAACTGGCCGAGGCCGAGGGCTGGGACGCGGTCACCACCCGTCGGCTCGCGGCCGAGATCGAGTACAGCCAGCCGGTCCTCTACAGCCACTTCAAGGGCAAGGACGCGATCATGGCGGCGGTCGCGGTGGACGGCTGCGCGGAGCTGGCGCGGGACATGCGGGCGGCGCGGTCGGCCGTGACCGGCGCGAGGGAGTCGCTCACGGCCGTCGGGACGGCGTACACCGACTTCGCGCGCCGCCGCCCCGCGCTCTACGACGTGATGTTCACGCACGCGGTCGGACTTCCGTTCGCCACCCCCGAGGCCCCGGCGGCCCTGCAGGAGGCCTTCGGCGAACTGCTGGCGGCCGTGCGCCCGGTGGCGGCCCCGGGCGAGGACCCCGGCCTCCTGACGGAGACCTACTGGGCCGGCCTCCACGGCCTCGTCACCCTGATGCGCAGCGGCCGTCTCCCGGAGCCGGCCCACGGGCAGAGGCTCCGGCTGCTGATCGACCACTTCGCGGCGGGCGCGGCCTGAACCCCCGGCCGGGACGGCCCGGGGGCGCGGCCGACGGGGACGCAAGGCCGGAACGCGGCCGACGGGGGCGCGAGTCGGGGACGCAGCCGGGCGAGACGCCACCAGGACTCGGCGGAACGGGGCGGGTCACGGGCGCGGGCGGGCCGACGGCTGGGCCGGGACGCCGACGACGGAACACCACGGCCCGGGAAGGGCACCCCTCAGCCGACGGAACGGACGGACGGTCAGGCACCATGGGCTCGGCACACCCGAGCCACCGCGCGAGGACGCCGACGGCGAGGCGGCACTACCGGGAAGAGGCACCCTCGCTCGGCCGGGCGGCCGGGTGGGCGGGCGGGGGGATCACTCCTCGGACGCCGCGGGCAGCGCCGCCGCCGCGGGCCGCTGCCAGCCCCGCGCCCCGCGGGCCCGCAGCCACGCCGTGGTCTCCTCCGGGGGCATCGCCGCCGCGACCAGCCACCCCTGCACGGCGTCGCAGCCGAGGTCGCGCAGCCGCTCCCACGTCTCGTCGTCCTCGACGCCCTCCGCGACCACGAGCAGCCCGAGGGAATGCGCGAGGTCGACCGTGCAGCGCACGATCTCCGCGTCCTCGGTGTCCACCGCCAGCCGGGCCACGAAGGACCGGTCGATCTTCAGCTCGCTCACCGGCAGGCGCCGCAGGTGGACCAGCGAGGAGTAGCCGGTGCCGAAGTCGTCGAGGGACATCTTCACGCCGTGCCCGGTGAGCGCGTTGAGGGTGTCGGCGGCGCGCTGGGGGTCCTCCAGGAGGACGTGTTCCGTGATCTCGAGCTGGAGCGCCGCCGCGGGCACCCCGTGCCGCGCGAGCCGCGCCGCGACGGAGCCGGCGAATCCGGGGATGTGCACGTCGCGCGGGGAGACGTTGACCGCGACGGGCACGTGCAGGCCCTGGGCGCGCCACCGGGCGACCTGGGCGAGGGCCGTGTCCAGCACGTACTCGGTGAGGTGGGGCATCAGCCCGGAGGACTCGGCGATCGCGATGAACTCGTCCGGCGGCACCCTCCCCCGCTCGGGGTGCACCCACCGCACCAGCGCCTCGAGCCCGGCGACCTGTCCGTCGAAGCGGACCTTGGGCTGGTAGTGGAGCTGGACCTCGTGCGCGTCGAGCGCGCGGCGCAGGTCGCCCAGCAGACCGAGCCGGTCGGGTGTGTTGGAGTCGCGCTTGGACTCGTAGACCTCGACTCCCGTGCGGTCCCGTTTGGCCTGGTACATCGCCACGTCCGCCCGCCGCAGCAGCCCCTCCGCGTCGAGCGCGTGGTCGGGGAAGACGGCGACTCCGGCGCTGGCCTCCAGGACGAGGGTGAGCCCGTCGAGGTCGAGCGGTGAGCCGAGGCCGGCGACGAGTGCGCGGGCGACGCGGGTCGCGGAGGTCGTGGAGTCGGTGACGGGCAGTAAGACGGCGAACTCGTCGCCGCCGAGCCGCGCGACCTCGGCCCCGCGCGGGAGGGCCAGCCGGAGCCGGTCGGCTATCTGGAGCAGCAGCCGGTCCCCGGCGAGATGACCGAGCGTGTCGTTGACCGACCGGAACCGGTCGAGGTCGATCAGCATGAGCGCCGCGCGGGCGCTGATGCGTTCGGCGTCGTCGAGGGCGGTCCAGATCCGCTCCCCGAGCCACTGCCGGTTGGGCAGTCCGGTGAGCGGGTCGCGCAACTGCTCCTCGGCGCGGGCGCGGGCCATCCACAGCGTGGAGTCGAGGGCGATGAGCGGGATGGCGAACAGCGGCAGCAGAATCGGTTCGGCCACGGCGACGACGCACACCAGCGGGGCTATGCCCAGCAGGGCGACGGCGACCAGGCTCTGTCTGAACAGGGCCGTACGGGCGACGGTGGGCAGCCGGCCGGTGCGGGGCGTGTGCAGGTACCAGAGCAGGACGCGGGTGACGGCGAGGTAGGCGACGGCGACCAGCACCACCTGGGGCGCGGTGGAGAGCGTCCAGGTGTCGGGGGTCCAGGGCCGCTCGACGGACGGCACCGGCCCGCACGCGGCGAGCAGGAGCGCGCCCGTGCCGATGCCGAGGATGTCCACCGCGCCGTGGAGTATGCCCTGCCGCCAGCGGTGGCGGCGGGCTATGCCGACCAGGACGACGACGGTGAGGCTGACCAGACCGGCGGGCAGCCAGCCGTAGAGCAGCAGGACGGCGAGGGTGAGGGCGGCTCCGGAGCCGGTGCCGCCCCACCAGCGGGCCCGGCCCAGCATGACGAGGTGGCCGACGACGACGCCGGTCAGCACGGCCAGCGACCAGCCGACGGTGCCGGACGGGAACAGCGCGTGGCTGCTGGTGAAGGCCCGGTAGAAGGCGGCGCCCAGGGCGAACCCGGCGGTCGCGACGACGGCCGCCGGGAGCGTGGGCCAGGACGGGTGCCGTTCCGCGTCGGCACCGTACGGGCCGGAGGGGACGGCGCCGTACAGGCCGGAGGGACGGCGCCGTACGGGCCGGAGAGGTCGGCGCCGTACGGGCCGGAGGCGTCGGTGCCGGGCGGGAACGCGGCGGAGGCACGCGGGTCCGTCCGGGCGAGCGGGTCGCCGGCGCGGGCCGGTCCGCCCGGGGGCCGCTCTGACCACGCCGCCCACCGGCCGCCCCACCAGGCGTCGGTGACCCGGCGCCGGGGCAGCCCAGTGTCCGGGGCGGCGCTCTCGGTCGGTTCCATTCCCGTCCCTCTCACAGCCGGCGGTGCCCACGCCACGCGGTCCGCTGCCCGACGGCCTTGCGCGGGCGCCGCGTCGGAAGACCCTTGCCCCGCTCGTCAGGAGCGGGGGACGCCCGACCGCGGCGGGGCACGGCGGGCGCGTTTCTCAACAGTAGGCCGCGGAAGGCTTCCACGGGCAGCGGTCGTCGACGGTTGCCCGAATGCGCCCCCGGCACCCGTAAGCATTCGATATGCGCCGATCGGGTGGTCTTCGGCCGCCGGTCCTCACGACCCGTCGGCCGGCAGCGCGACTTCGGCGGCCGCCTGTGGCCCCTGTTCGAGCAGGACCGTGAAGCCGTCCTCGTCCAGCACCGGAACCTTGAGCTGCACCGCCTTGTCGTACTTCGATCCGGGGCTGTCACCCACGACGACGAACGAGGTCTTCTTCGACACCGATCCGGTCACCTTCGCCCCGCGGCTCTGCAGGGCGTCCTTGGCGCCGTCCCGGGTGAAGTGCTCCAGGGTGCCGGTGACCACGACGGTGAGGCCCTCCAGCGGACGCGGGCCCTCGTCCTCGCCGGAGCCCTCCTCCTCCATGCGGACGCCGGCGGCCTTCCACTTGCGGAGGATCTCGCGGTGCCAGTCCTCGGCGAACCACTCCTTGAGGGAGGCCGCGATGGTCGGGCCGACGCCTTCGGTGCCGGCCAGCTCCTCCTCGGTCGCCTGGTCGATGCGGTCGATGGAGCGGAACTCGCGGGCCAGCGCCTCGGCCGCGACCGGCCCCACGTGCCGGATGGACAGTCCGGTGAGGACGCGGGCCAGCGGGCGCTCCTTGGCGGCCGCGATGGTCTCCAGCATGGCGAGCGCGTTCTTCTTCGGCTCGCCCTGCTGGTTGGCGAAGACGGTGGCGATCTTCTCCTCGCCGGTCTTCGGGTCCCGCTTGGGCAGACCGCTGTCCTGGTCGAGGACGTACGCCTTGATCGGCAGCAGCCGCTCGATGGTGAGGTCGAACAGGTCGCCCTCGTCGGCGAGCGGCGGCTCCGCGGGTTCCAGCGGCTTGGTGAGGGCCGCGGCGGCGACGTACCCGAAGTGGTCGATGTCCAGGGCCTTGCGGCCCGCGAGGTAGAAGAGCCGTTCGCGCAACTGGGCCGGGCACGCGCGGGCGTTGGGGCACCGCAGGTCGACGTCGGCCTCCTTCATCGGCCGCAGCGGTGTGCCGCACTCGGGGCACTCGGACGGCATCACGAACGCGCGCTCGCTGCCGTCCCGCAGGTCGGCGACCGGTCCGAGGATCTCCGGGATGACGTCACCCGCCTTGCGCAGCACCACGGTGTCGCCGATGAGGACGCCCTTGGCCTTGACCACGTCCTGGTTGTGCAGGGTCGCGAACTCGACCTCGGAACCGGCCACGGTCACCGGCTCGACCTGCGCGTACGGCGTGACGCGGCCGGTGCGGCCCACACCCACCCGGATGTTGAGGAGCTTGGTGTTGACCTCCTCCGGCGCGTACTTGTAGGCGATCGCCCAGCGCGGCGCGCGGGCCGTGGAGCCGAGCCGCCCCTGGAGCCGGATCTCGTCGAGCTTGACGACGACACCGTCGATCTCGTGCTCCACGGAGTGCCGGTTCTCGCCGTAGTACGCGATGAACTCCCGTACGCCGTCGAGGCCGTCGACCACCTTGTTGTGCCGGGAGGTGGGCAGGCCCCAGGACTTGAGGAGGTCGTACGCCTCGGAGAGGCGCGTGAGGCCCTCGTACCCCTCCAGGGCGCCGATGCCGTGGACCACCATGTGCAGGGGGCGGCCCGCGGTGACGCGCGGGTCCTTCTGGCGCAGGGAACCGGCCGCCGCGTTGCGCGGGTTGGCGAAGGGCTTGTCGCCGGCCTCGACCAGACGGGCGTTCAGCTCCTCGAACTTCTCCATCGGGAAGTAGACCTCGCCGCGGATCTCGACGAGGGACGGGACGCCGTCGCCGGTCAGCCGGTCGGGGATGTCCGCGATGGTGCGCACGTTGGGCGTGATGTCCTCGCCCGTACGGCCGTCGCCGCGGGTGGCCGCGCGGATGAGCCGGCCGTTCTCGTACGTCAGGTTGACGGCGAGGCCGTCGACCTTCAGCTCGCACAGGAAGTGGTACGCGGAGGCGCCGACGTCCTTGTGGACGCGCTCGGCCCAGGCGGCCAGCTCCAGGTCGTCGAAGGCGTTGTCCAGCGAGAGCATCCGCTCGCGGTGCTGGACGGCGGTGAACTCCGTCTCGTACGCGCCCGAGACCTTCTGGGTGGGCGAGTCGGGGGTGCGCAGCTCGGGGTACCGCTCCTCCACCGCCTCCAGCGAGCGCAGCAGGCGGTCGAACTCCGCGTCGCTGATGACGGGGGCGTCCTTCACGTAGTACCGGAAGCGGTGCTCCTCGATCTGCTCGGCGAGCTGCGCGTGCTGCTCCCGCGCCTCCGTGGGCACCGCCGTCTCCGCTTGCCTGTCGCCGGCCACCGTGTGGTCCTCCCGTTACTCTGGGTTGTCCGCGAGGGATCTCGCCGCCCGGACGCAGTGGGCGAGGGCCTGCCGCGCGTACGCGGGGGAAGCCCCGGCGAGGCCGCACGCCGGGGTGAGCGTCACGGCCTCCGCGAGGAGGTCCGGTCGCAGTCCCAGCCTGCGCCACAGCGTCCTGACACCCATGACGCTACCGGCAGGGTCCGACAACGCGGTGTCCGTGCCCGGCACGACACCGGCGAACAGCCGGGTACCCGCCTCCACCGCCTCGCCGATCGCCTCGTCGTCACGTTCGGTGAGGAGCGAGAAGTCGAACGAGACGGCCGCCGCACCGGCCCGGCGCAGCAGGGCGAACGGGACGTCCGGCGCGCACGAGTGCACCACGACGGGGCCGCCGTCGTGCACCGCCACGGTCTCGCGGAGCGTGGCCTCGACGACCTGGCGGTCCACGGCGCGGTACGTGCGGTAGCCGCTGGCGGACCTGACGCGGCCGAGCAGTACGGCGGCGAGGGAGGGTTCGTCGAGCTGGAGGACGACCTGGGCGCCCGGCACCCGGCGCCGTACCTCGGCGAGGTGCAGGCGCAGGCCCTCCGCGAGGGAGGCGGCGAGGTCGCGGCAGGCGCCGGGGTCGGAGAGGACGGCCTCGCCGCCTCGCAGCTCCAGGGCGGCGGCGAGGCTCCACGGGCCGACGGCCTGTACCTTCACCTGTCCCTCGAAGCCCTGGGTGGCCTCCTCCAGGGCGTCGAGGTCCTCCCGCAGCCAGGACACCGCCCGCCGGGTGTCCCGGCCGGGCCGGTCACCGAGGCGCCAGCCGCTGGGCTCCACGCGCGCGTACAGCTCGACGAGCATGCCGGCGGTGCGGCCGATCATGTCGGCGCCGGGTCCCCTGGCGGGCAGTTCGGCGAGGAAGGGGAAGTCCTCGAAGGACCCGGCGACCGTCCTGGCGGCCTCCCTGGCGTCACCGCCGGGCATCGAACCGATCCCCGTCGCGGGCCCGAACCTGAAGTGTGCGTTCACGGGCGGAAGCCTACGTACTCCGGAGGCTCCCCACGCACCCCCGTGGTCCCCACCGCACCCCCGTGGTCCCCACGCACCCCCGTGGTCCCCACGAGCCCCCGTGGTGGGGAGACCCCGCCACGCCCCCGCTACCGGCCCGGACGCACCGTCAGGTCGTTGACCTCCGCGTCCCGCGGCAGGTCGACCGCCATGAGGATCGTCGTCGCGACCGACTCGGGATCGATCCACTCCCCTGGGTCGTAGGACTTCCCCTCCTGCTGGTGGACCTTGGCCTGCATGGGGCTGGCCGTGCGGCCGGGGTACACGGAGGTCACCCGCACCCCGTTGCCGTGCTCCTCGGCGCGCAGGGAGTCCGCCAGCGCCTTCAGCCCGTGCTTGGAGGCGGCGTAGGCCGACCAGTCGGCGCTCGCCCGCAGCCCCGCACCGGAGTTGACGAACACCACGTGCCCGCGGGCCGTCCGCAGCTGCGGCAGGAAGTGCCGGGTCAGTTCGGCGGGAGCGATCAGGTTGACGTTGAGCTGGTGGCGCCACGCCTTGGGGGTCAGCTCGCCGACCGGCCCGAGGTCGACCACGCCGGCGACGTGCAGCAGCGAGTCCACCCGCTCCGGCAGCGACTGGTGGGAGAAGGCCCAGCTGAGCCTGTCGGGGTCCGCGAGGTCGCCGACCAGGGTCCGCGCCCCCGGGAAGTCCGCCGCCAGTTCCTTCGCCCGCCCCGCGTCCCGCGCGTGCAGCACGAGGTCGTCCCCGCGCGCGTGGAGCCGGCGGGCGACGGCCGCGCCGATGCCGGAGCCCGCCCCGGTGATCACATGAGTAGCCATGCCCGCCATGCTCGCACCACGGCCGGTTCACCGGTCACCGCCGGTCCGCCGGTCGCCGTCGTCCGCCGGTCGCCGGTCGCCGGTCGCCGGTCGCCGGTCGCCGGTACGCCGATCGCCGGTCCGCCGGTTCAGGCGATGCCCCGGCTCTCCTCGAGGTAGGCGAGCGCCCCGACCGGCTCCTCCGCGAAGAACACCAGGTCCGTGAGGGGCCGGGGCAGGAATCCCTCGGCCTCCATGCGCCGGAACTGCTCCTTGAGGCCGTCGTAGAAGCCGGCGGTGTTCAGCAGGACGACGGGCATGTCGGTGTGGCCGTGCTTCTTCAGTTCCAGGATCTCGGTGGCCTCGTCCAGCGTCCCGGTGCCGCCGACCATGATCACCACCGCGTCGGCCTTCTCCAGGAGCAGCCGCTTGCGTTCGGCGAGGTCGTTCGCGATCACCATCTCGTCGGCGCCGGGCCGGGCCCTGGCCGCGAGGAAGCCCACGGAGACCCCGCAGAGCCGGCCGCCCGCCTCCTGCACGCCGTCGGCGACCACCTTCATCAGCCCGACGTCGGAGCCGCCCCACACGAGGGTGTGCCCGCCCTTGCCGAGCAGTTCGGCGAACTCGCGGGCGGGTCCGGTGTAGCGGTCGTCGAGGTCGGCGGCGGAGAGGAAGACACAGATGCGCATGCCGCCACGGTACGCGGGAACAACCGGGGCCCGCGCGCGCTGTCCTCGTCATGGCCGACGGACACACGATCACGATCGAGCAGGGCACCCGGCACGTGCGGGTCGTCCACGGGGACCAGGTGCTGGCCGAGACGGACCGGCCCCTGATCCTCAGGGAGACCGGCTGCCCGGTGCGCTACTACCTCCCCGCCGAGGACGTACGCCTGGACCTCCTCACCCCCTCCGACACCCACACCCACTGCCCGTTCAAGGGCACGGCGTCCTACTGGTCGCTGCCGGACGCGCCCGACCTCGTGTGGGCGTACCCCGACCCGAAACCGGACGTCGAACAGATCAGGGACCACCTGTGTTTCTACGAGGCGGAAGTGTCGTAGGCAGATAACGCCCGTGTCCTGGGGCAGTCTGCACAGGCATGGACAAGAAGACCCTTTCCCGTGACGGCACCTCCCTCGCGTACACCCGCGCCGGGCAGGGCCCGCGGTCATCCTGGTGAGCGGGGCCATGTCGACGGGCGGCACGGTGGCGCCCCTGGCCGGGCTCCTCGCCCGGCACCACACCGCCCTCTGGTACGACCGGCGGGGCCGCGGCGGGAGCGGCGACACGGCGCCGTACGCGGTGGAGCGCGAGGTCGAGGACCTGGCGGCACTGATCGAGGCGGCGGGCGGGGAGGCGGCCCTGTACGGCGTCTCCTCGGGCGGCGCGCTGGCCCTGGAGGCGGCGGCCGCCGGGCTGCCGGTGAGCCGGGTGGCGGTGTACGAGGTGCCGTTCGCGGACTTCTCCGAGGGCGGCGCCGGGGAACGCGCCGCCTACACCCGGAATCTGACGGAGGCACTGGAGCAGGACCGCCGCGGGGACGCGGTGGAACTGTTCCTGCGCCTGACGGGCCTCGCGGAGGAGATGATCCGGGGCGCCCGCCAGTCCCCGATGTGGCCCGCCATGGAGGCCATCGCCCCCACCCTGGCCTACGACGACGCCGTCCTGGGCGACGGCCTGGTCCCCGCGAACGGCTCTCCTCGATCACCGTCCCGGTCCTGTCCCTGGCCGGCTCGGCCAGCCCGGCCTGGCTGCGCCGCGCCGCCGAGACGATCGCGGACGCGGCGCCCGAGGGCTCCTACCGGTCCCTGCCGGACCAGACCCACATGGTGGATCCGAACGTGCTGGCGCCTGTGCTGGCGGAGTTCTTCACGTCGTAGGCCGCACGCCGCGTGCCGGTGCCCGTCGTGGGGCGCCGGTACGTCGTCCCCGGCGCCACGAGCCGGAATGCCTCGACACGGCAGCCACGAAAACCCGCCCCGACGATCCGCACCCTGTGTTGCGCCTGTCTCGACCCGACCTTCACGCGGAGTTCCCGCTGCGCGGGTGTTTGCGGAGCGGGAACTCCCGTCGCCGTCCGGCAGTGGGGATCATCCCCGCGAGTGCGGGGAGCAGGTCTCGGACTGGATCGCCAGTAATCCCGATCTGGGATCATCCCGCGGGTGCGGGGAGCGGACGGGATCATCTGCGATTTTCTCCCGAACGCGGCCCGGTTCTCAATACTTTCAGCGATTCCGGCATCTCAACCAAAACGCCCCAAGGGTCCTGTCGAGCAGCCCACATTGTCCGATCCCGCGCAGGCGGGGAAAATGCCATCGCGACAAAGAGGGCAGCAGGGGGACTGTCCCTCCCAGGGTGCTGGGACGGCCCAACAAGGGCTTACAGGACCGGTCACATGGCCTCCCCACCCCGCAGATGTTCGCGAACGCGGCTCGCGAGGTGGGGAGGGCCGTCGAAGAGGCCCCAGTCGTCGATTGCGTCAGCCACCGTCCCTCGGGAATCACCAGGCTTCCCGCCGCCCGTTCGGCGGCCAGTTCCTGGGGATTCCGTCCGTCGAGGGCGGCGAGGTCACGCAGGATGCCGGCCATCGTGTCCGGGTCCGTGACGCAGGCCTGAAACGGCCGGTTCTCGCCGCGTGACAGGGCTTCGCTGTCTGCTGTCGGCATGACTGGGTGCTCCTTGGATGTGCAGTGCACGGCCTCGCTTGTCGCTTGCCGTCGAGGCGGTGTCGGATCCTACTCGCAGGCCCTCGACGGCTCTTGAGGTCAGGCCGCGAGGGTGGGCGGAAGCCCTGGGGTGAGGGCGAGTTCGAACCAGATCGTCTTGCCGGCCGGCCGTACGGCCCCTCGCCGTGCCGCAGCCGCCCCAGCGATCCGCGAGGAGGTCGAGGATCAGGAGACCTCGCCCTCCGTCGGCGCATGTCGGTACGACCCGAGCCGAGACCATCGGCGGCAGGTCGGGGCTCATGTCCCAGACGCTGACACGGAGTACGGGGTCCAGCCAGTGCAGGCGGACGAACGCGGGCCCCTTGGTGTGCCGCACCGAGTTCGTCGCGAGTTCGGACGTCAACAGCTCCGCCCGCTCGACGAGTTCGGCGAGGCCGTGGGCGGTGAGGACGGCCCGGAGGGTGAGGCGGGCGACGCCTGGGGCGCGGGGGTCGCAGGGGAAGTGGAGTTCATAACTCCAGGGGGCGGTGAAGGGGAGAGGGGCGGGGTGCGGGGAGGGCCGGGGTCGTCGGCGTAGGAAGTGAGGACGGTCGGGGTCGACGGGGCGGTGGGGGTTGGGTCACGCGGCACCTCCGTTGGTGCGAGTGGCTGTGGTGTGTGCGCAGTTGTGAATCGCGCGAGTGGCCTGGCCTCCGACTCCGGGTGGGTGCGGTGTCCCTGCCGGTCTGATCCGCGCTCCGGATGAGCGGGATCAGATCGGTGCGCTTCCGCTGGGCGGGCGGGGGTGGTGGCCTGAGTCACACCATAGCGAGAGCCATTTAACACGTGCCATCAATCTCACTGGAACGGGTGTAGTTTTCCCGTGAAATGGACTCGGACCGCCACCGTCGGCACACTGTGCGCGAGCAAGGAGGGCTCGATGGCACCGAACACCCCGTCCATCCGGCAGCGCCGCCTGGGGCTGGAGCTGCGGCGGCTCCGTGAAGCAGTCGGCATGTCAGCCCCCGCAGCGGCCGGTGCGTTGGGTACGGACCGCACGAACATCTCGAACATCGAGGCAGGGCGCTACGGCATCAGCGAGGAGCGCCTACGTCGTCTGGCCAGCATCTACGAGTGCAACGACCAGGATCTGATCAACACGTTGGCCGCGATGACGGGAGGTCGCAGGTCGGGCTGGTGGGACGAGTACCGGGGCAAAGTGCCTCCAGGGCATCTCGACGTCTCCGAAATCGAGTACTCCGCCGTGCACCTGCGCACGGTGCAGACGTCGCATCTTCCCGGGCTGTTTCACACCGAGGACCATGCCAGAGCGATCTTCGACCTCGTCGTGCCGAAACTGCCGCGCCTGGAGGTCGAGTTGCGCATCGCGCATCGACTCGCACGGCAGCAAGTGGTCACAGGAGACAGGGCCGTCCCCTACGTCGGAATCATCCACGAGGCCGCCCTGCGAATGCAGTTCGGCGGCCGAGACGTGGCGCGCGCCCAGCTTCATCACTTGCTGGACGAGAACGAGCGTGACAACGTGACTCTGGTGGTGATCCCGTTCGCCAGTGGCGGCTTTCCCACGGTGGGGGACGCCGTCCTGTACGCGAAGGCCACCAACTCGCACCTGGACACCGTGCACATGGATTCACCGGTCGGCCCGCTGTTCTTCGACTCGCCGACCCAGTTGGAGAACTTCCGCCAACGCCTGGACCTGGCCCAGCGGGTAGCGCTGGCTCCGAAGGAATCGGCCGATTTCATCCACGCAATCGCCAAAGAGATGTAAGAGGAGCAGGCCTTGTCGGAGTTGCGCTGGTTGAAGTCGTCCTTCTCCGGGGAGGGGGCAACAACTGCGTCGAGATAGCCGCGCCGGACCCGGAGGGCATAGCCCTCCGGGAGAGCGAGAGCCCGGCCCGTGTGCTGAACACGGACCGGGCTGTGCTGGGGGCGCTGGTGCAGGGTGTGAAGGCGGGACTCGGAGGCTGAACCGGGCCTCGGCGCAGTGGCCCCGGTTCGGGTTCCGCTGGGGAACGGGACCGCTCTCAGCGTTTCGTCAGCGCGGACCGTCCCCTGGGGCAGCAGATCCGGCGCGCTGTCGCACAGCCCCGGACGTGCGGCTGCGGGGTGCTCAGGCCACGCCCGCCCTCGCCCGCACCGTGGACGCGATCGTCGCCGAGCCCACCACGCGCGTGCCGTCGTACAGGACGATCGCCTGGCCGGGGGCGACGCCGCGGACGGGCTCCGCGAACGTGACGTCGAGGGAGCCGTCGACCAGTTCGGCCGACACCTCGGTCTCGCCGCCGTGGGCGCGGAGTTGAGCCGTGTAGGTGCCGGGGGCGGTGGGGGCGGTGCCGCACCAGCGGGGCTTGATCGCGGTGAGGGCGGTGACGTCGAGGGCGGCCGCGGGGCCTACCGTGACCGTGTTGTTCACGGGGAGATGTCGAGGACGTAGCGCGGCTTGCCGTCGGGGGCCGGGGTGCCGATGCGCAGGCCCTTGCGCTGGCCGATGGTGAAGCCGTACGCGCCCTCGTGGGTGCCGATCCTGGCGCCGGACTCGTCGACGATGTCGCCCTCCGCCTTGCCGAGGCGCTTGGCGAGGAAGCCCTGGGTGTCGCCGTCGGCGATGAAGCAGATGTCGTGCGAGTCGGGCTTCTTGGCGACCGCGAGTCCGCGGCGCTCGGCCTCCGCGCGGATCTCGTCCTTCGTCGTGACGGTGTCGCCGAGGGGAACAGGGCGTGGGCGAGCTGCTTCTCGTCCAGGACGCCGAGGACGTACGACTGGTCCTTGGCCATGTCGGAGGCGCGGTGCAGTTCGCGGCTGCCGTCCTCGCGGACGATCACCTGGGCGTAGTGGCCGGTGCAGACGGCGTCGAAGCCGAGGGCCAGGGCCTTGTCCAGGAGCGCCGCGAACTTGATCTTCTCGTTGCAGCGCAGGCAGGGGTTGGGGGTGCGGCCGGCCTCGTACTCGGCGACGAAGTCCTCGACGACGTCCTCGCGGAAGCGGTCGGCGAGGTCCCAGACGTAGAACGGGATGCCGATGACGTCGGCGGCGCGGCGGGCGTCGCGGGAGTCCTCGATCGTGCAACAGCCCGCGCGCCGGTGCGGAAGGACTGCGGGTTCGCGGAGAGCGCGAGGTGGACACCGGTGACGTCGTGGCCGGCTTCCGCGGCGCGGGCGGCGGCGACGGCGGAGTCCACTCCGCCGGACATGGCGGCGAGGACGCGGAGGGGCGCGGCGAGGTCTCAGTCATAACCCCTCCAGGGTACGGGGCGCCGGGAACCGGGGCCGCGAGTATCCGTTGTGGATCTCGAGGGCGAGGAAGGCGGGGCGGAGATGGGTGCGGAGTCGGGTTCGGAGACAGGCCCGGGACAGGCTCGGGCGCGGAGGCGGGTGCCGAGGTGGGGTCGGGGGCGCGGAAGAAGGACGCGGACCGGCGGATCGGGCGGCGTGCGCTGCTGGTCGGCGGGGCGGCCGCCGCGGTGGGCACGGCCGTGCTGGCGCGGGACGAGCTGGCCAGGCTGTGGTGGCGCATGCCGGGGGTGGAGAAGGCGCGGGTGCGGGGCGCGGTCGACTTCCGCGGCGCGCGGTGGCTGGCGGCCTCGACGGGCAACTTCCGCTGGGCGGACCGCCCTGACGACTACGACGTGGACATGATCGTCGTCCACGTCACCCAGGGCAGTCTGGCGAGCGCGGTGCAGGTCTTCCAGGACCCGGCCCACCGGGCGGCGGCCCACTACATCGTCGGCAAGGACGGCCGCGTCACGCAGATGATCCGCGAGCTGGACGTGGCGTTCCACGCGGGCAACCGCGCGTACAACGAGCGCAGTGTCGGCATAGAGCACGAGGGCTTCGTGGACCGCCCGCAGGACTTCACCGACGCGATGTACGCCGCCTCCGCGCGGCTGGCGGCCGGGATCTGCCGGCGGTACGGCATACCCGTCGACCGCGAGCACATCATCGGACACGTGGAGGTGCCGGGGACGGACCACACCGACCCCGGTGAGCACTGGGACTGGGACCGCTACCTGCGGCTGGTGCGGGAGGCCCACGCGGCCACGGCGTGACCCCGATCGAGCGTGACTCACGGGCGGGGCGGCTTACGGACGGGGTGCGGCTCACGGACGGAGGCGGCTCACCGGCGGTGCGGCTGCCCGGCCGGTGCGCCCGCCGACCGGGACCGGCTCCCGAGCAGGACCGGCTCCCAGTAGGGGGGCCGGTCGGGACCGGCTCCCGGTCGAGGGTGGCTCCGGTCCGGAGAGGGCCGTCGCTCAGGTGAGTCCCGCCGCGCGGGCCCGTTCCACGGCGTGTCCGATGGCCTTGGCGACCGTCTCGACGTCGGCCTCGGTGGAGGTGTGGCCGAGGGAGAAGCGCAGGGTGCCGCGGGCCAGGTCCGGGTCGGTGCCGGTGGCCAGCAGCACGTGGCTGGGCTGGGCGACGCCGGCGGTGCAGGCGGAGCCGGTGGAGCACTCGATGCCCTGGGCGTCCAGGAGCAGCAGCAGGGAGTCGCCCTCGCAGCCCGGGAAGGTGAAGTGGGCGTTGGCCGGGAGGCGGCCCTCCGGCGCCGGGTCGCCACCGAGGATCGCGTCGGGGACGGCCTCACGGACGGCGGTGACCAGGGCGTCGCGCAGGGCGCCGATCTCGCGGGCGAACCACTCGCGCCGCTCGGCCGCGAGGCGGCCGGCGACCGCGAAGGAGGCGATCGCGGGGACGTCGAGGGTGCCGGAGCGGACCTGCCGTTCCTGGCCGCCGCCGTGCAGGACGGGCACGGGGGTGTGCTCGCGGCCCAGGAGGAGGGCGCCGATGCCGTAGGGGCCGCCGATCTTGTGGCCGGAGACGGTCATCGCGGCGAGGCCGGAGGCGGCGAAGTCGACGGGGACCTGACCGAAGGCCTGGACGGCGTCGGCGTGCAGGGGGACGCCGAACTCGGCGGCGACCCGGGCGAGTTCACGGACCGGCATCACCGTGCCGATCTCGTTGTTCGCCCACATGACCGTGGCCAGGGCCACGTCGTCGGGGTTGCGGGCGAGGGCCTCGCGCAGCGCTTCGGGGTGGACCCTGCCGTGGGCGTCGACGGGGAGGTACTCGACCGTCGCCCCCTCGTGCTCGCCCAGCCAGTGCACGGCGTCCAGGACGGCGTGGTGCTCGACGGGGCTGGCGAGGACGCGGGTGCGGGCGGGGTCGGCGTCGCGGCGGGACCAGTACAGGCCCTTGACCGCAAGGTTGTCGGCCTCGGTGCCGCCGGAGGTGAGGACGACCTCGCTGGGGCGGGCGCCGAGGGCTTCGGCGAGGGTCTCGCGGGCTTCCTCGACCGTACGGCGGGCCCGGCGGCCGGCCGCGTGCAGGGAGGAGGCGTTGCCGGTGACGCCCAGCTGGGCGACGAGTGCCTCTGCCGCCTCCGGAAGCATGGGCGTGGTTGCCGCGTGGTCGAGGTATGCCATGGTGAGCCGATTCTACGGGGCCCGGTGTGCGGAGCCTCGGCTGGTCACGGCCGCCTGCCGCGAGGGTGCGCGGCTGCCTGCCGCAGGTGTACGCGGCTGCCTACTGCGGGTGTGCGCGGCAGGCAACCGTCGGATCGGCCGACCCGGCGGGCCGTGGGTCCCCGCGCGACCCGGCAGCCTGCGGGTCCACATACGGCACAACGGGCCGTGGGTCCGCGTGCGGCCCGGCGGCCTGCGGCCCCCGTACGGCACGACGGTCTGTGGCCCCGTGCGGCACGACGGGCCTGACGCGCGGAGGCCTGGCGCTCGGAGACCCGGCCTGCGAGGACCTGAGCTGCGAAGACCTGGCCTGCGGGCTGCCGCCCCCGACCGTGCCGAAACCATTGACATGATCCACACAGACTGCCATGTTGCATCCTCATCAGTTCTTGATGCTTTCTGTTCGAAGTCGGTCGGTTCTGTCGAGAATCACCGGGAGTCGCAGAACAGTGGGCTCAGGATCGGCAACTCCGCAGAACGGAGCACCTCGTTGCCCCGAAACCTCTCGGCGCGCGGCTCGCGCGGTTTCCGTGGTCTTGGTGTGGTGACCCTGGTGGCGGCCCTGGCCGGCGCACCGGCGGTCACGGGTTCCCCCGCCATGGCCCGGACCGGCGCGACCGGGACGTCGTGCGCCGCCCCGGCCTCCCCCGACTTCGGGTTCGACCTGACCGGCGGCGGCTGGCGCTTCCGCACGGGAGACGATCCCTCGTGGTCGGATCCGGCTCTCCCCGACAGTTCCTGGGACGGCTGGTCCGTTCCCGACAACTGGGGACAGACGGACCTGGCGTCGTACGACGGGTTCGCCTGGTACCGGAAGACCTTCACCCTTCCCGAGCGGCCCGAGGGCGTGACCGACGCCTCGGTGGTGGCCTCGCTCGGACGCGTCGACGACGCCGACCAGACCTTCCTGAACGGCGAGGAGATAGGCAGCACCGGCGCCTTCCCGCCGGCCTTCGACTCCGCCTGGGAGGTGCCCCGCACGTACTACCCGCCGGACGGGCTGCTGCACTGGGGCGGCACGAACGTGATCGCCGTGCGGGTCTACGACGGCACCGGCGGCGGCGGTTTCTACCAGGGTCCGGTCGGCCTGTACTCCAAGTCACGGCTGCGTGAACTGGCCGGGCTCACCACCACCCCGGCGAACGCGGCGCAGATGAAGCACGCCTGCGCCGTGCTGGACGCCCAGCACCGGGCGGTGGAAGGCGGTCGGCTGTCCCGTTACGCCGCGACCCTGGACGACGGCTTCTTCCACCAGGGCGACACCCGGCAGCAGCGCCTCGACGAGGTGCGCGCGATGCTGCGCGGCGCCGGTCCGGTGACGCTGCGGGACCAGCAGGCCGAGGTCGTCGTGGACGGCCAGGGCCGTCTGGTCGTCGACACGATCCGCAGCTGGGTGGCGGCCGACGGAACCGTACTGACCCCGCCCACCCGGGAGTTCCTGTACATCGACCCGCGCCGTCCCAAGGAGCTGGGCGACCACGCGAGGTTCTTCCGGAACAGCTACCACTCCGCGGCCATGGGCCGGCAGGTGAGCTTCAGCGTCTACCTCCCGCCCTCCTACACCCGGACCACGGCCCGCCGCTTCCCGACGGTGTTCATGCTGCACGGCTTCAACGGCAGCAACATCGAGTGGGAGGCCCGGGACATGGGCAAGGTCCTCGACCGGCTGTTCGCCGAGAAGGGCATGCGCGAGTCGGTGGTCGTCTTCCCCGACGGGGCCAGCGGATGGTGGACCGACTCCTCCGAGGGCAAGTACCGCACCATGGTCGCGCAGGAGCTGACACCCCTGGTCGACCAGGCCTACCGCACCGTTCCCGATCGCGATCACCGCGGCCTCAGCGGGGTCTCGATGGGCGGTCACGGCGCGTTCACCCTGGGCCTGACACGGCCCGACCTGTTCAGCTCGATCGCCAGCCACATGGGCGCGCTCAGCTTCCCGCCCCTGATCGGCACGGCCGAGGAGCGCGCGGCCAGTGCCGGGCAGCAGCCGATCAGGCTGGTCAACTCCATGACGTCCGCCCAGTTGAAGGAGCACACCTACTACTTCGACGGCGGGGACCAGGACGAGTACCGCTTCGGCCAGGCGGCCAGGGACATGGCCCAGGCCCTGTCCGCGAAGGGGATCGCCTACGACACCCAGAACGGCGACGGGCACCACGACGACGCGTACTGGATGCCCAAGCTGAACCGGTCCTTCGCCCTGCACAGCGCACAGTTCGACGCCCACCCCTACCGCCAGCCGGCCGAGCCCCGGAAGCAGCACACGGACGGGTACACCTGGCCGTAGGGGGTCCGGCGCCGACGGCACGGCCTTCCGGCCCCGCACCGGCGCGCCCCTCCCACGCCGGAACCACCGCACGCGCCGATGCCGGCACGTGCGGTGGTTCCGGTCGTGGACGGCCGTACGGGGAAGCCCGCCCGCCGGAGGTTGCCGCCGCCCGCCGGGCGGTCACCGGCGGCCGGCGCACCCGGGGCACCGCCGATCCCGCGGCCGGGCCCCTGCCTGGACGACGACCACGGCCACGGCTACGGCCACAGCCACAGCCACAGCCACAGCCACAGCCACAGCCACAGCCACAGCCACAGCACGCGAACCTCGAACGCCCGGGTCTAGAAGCTCCAGGAGAGGGTGCTGTCGGTCTGCATGAAGAACGCCAGGACCAGGAGGTCGGCCACGCCCAGCGTGAGGCCCAGGGCGGCGCGGCCCCGGCGCTCCGTGCCCCGCCACAGGGCTACGGAGGCCAGGACGATGGCGATCGGGCCGAGGAAGACGTTGAGGACCAGGAGGCCGACGAGGCCCAGGATGAAGGACGCGACGGCCATGCCGTCGGTGTCCCGGACGCCCGTGCGGTGCGTGGCCGGTGCGGTGAGCTGCATGTCGGTCGTTCCTTCCGTCAGCGGGTCGTGGTGTGGCGGCGGCCGTGGCGCTCGCGCAGCGCGAAGATGCCGAGCCAGGCGGCGATCACGGCGGCGGCGGCGAGGCTGAAGCCGAGCGGCGCGTGGGCCACGGTGCCCATGACGACGCCGAGCAGCAGAAGTGCGGCGACGAGGAACAGCATGGGATGGATCCCCCTCCGGGACGGTTGTCGTGTCCGTCTCTGGTCACGTTCCGGTGAACAGTTGTGGTTACAGTTGTTCACTGACTACCCAGCCTAGCGCGTCCCGTGCTTGGCAATTACAGAGAACAGTTGTTAACTGGATGACATGAGTCACACCCTCGGCATCCGGCAGGCCCAGAAGCAGAAGACCCGGCAGGCACTCCTGGACGCCGCGCTGGGGCTGCTGGAAAACCAGAGCCTGAGCAGCCTCGGCCTGCGCGAGGTCACCCGCGCCGTCGGCGTCGCCCCGACCGCCTTCTACCGGCACTTCCGCTCCATCGCGGACCTGGGTGTGGCCCTGGTCGAGGAGGCGCTGGGCAGTCTGCACGCCATGATCGGGACCACGGTGACCGCGGCCGACTCCAGTGACGAACGCATCGCACGGGCCGTCGAACTGATCGCTCGTCACGTCCACGCCTACCCCGCGCACGTCCGGTTCATCGCCCGGGAGCGGCACGGCGGTGTCCAGCCGGTCCGGGAGGCGATCCGGGAGCAACTCGGCCGCTTCGCCGAGGAGGTGTGCGCGGAGCTGGCCAAGGACCCCGCGGCCGAGGGGTGGAGCGAGGACGATCTGCTGATGCTCTCGCACCTCTACGTCGACCAGATGATCGTCACCGGCTCGCTCTTCCTGGAGGCGCGGGAGGCCCAAGAGTCCGGCAGGGCCCCGGACGGGGACCTGGACCGCGTCGTCCGGCTCGCGACCCGTCAGATGCGTCTCATCAGCATCGGCCGCCGGCACTGGCTCGACTCCTGAGACGACGGGACACGCGGGCACGCGGGCACGCGGGACACGCAGAAGATGCGGTGCACGCGGGGCCTGGATCAGGACCGGGGCGGGGCGGGGACACCGTTGATCATTCATGCCTTTCGGCGGCACTGGTCCGTGCCGTCCGGCAATATGCGTGTTCATGGGGCGACTGCCGGTGGGTGTGGACGAGTTGGCCGGGCAGGGGATGGTGCCCGACGATCCGCCGGGCCGGGCGGGAGACCGTCCGCGCCCGGCGCACCTGCTTCGTGACCGCTGCCTGCGTGACCCTGCCCTCCGGCGGGAGACCGAGGAGGGCCTGGACGTGGTGAGGTCCTGGAACTCAGCCGACACGGCCGCCGCAGCCGACACGGCCGGCACGGCCATCGGCCACGGCAAGGGCGGGGAGATCGCCTCGAACCGGCGTGAGGGGGCGGAGACGACCGCCTCGCGCCTGCGGATCCTCCAGGCGTCGCCGGGGTACGTCGACACCCCCCTGCTGTGGGACGTACTCGCCGAACCCGCCCGGACCGATCTGGCCGCACGGCTGTCCCCCGGCGCCACCGTGTCCGGCGCGCAGGCCCGGTGAGCGTCGATGGCGGCCCCTCACGGACGGCGTCCGCGTACCGCGCGGATCACCTCGGCAACGGCCTTGAGGACCGTGGCGCGGTCGCGTGAGGCAGTCCCCTTCAGCGCGACCATCACGATCGATACGGCCGTGGCGGCCGTGACCAGCATGCCGGCCACGGGCACCAACGCCCAGGCAGTGACATCCATGGCAGTCCCTCCGTCCGCGCGGCCGTCCGTCGAACCGCGCAGGGCCCATCCCACAAGACCGCCCCGGGATGAGGAACCTTTACCGGAGCGGACGGAGAGCGGCGGAAAAGGCTCAGGTCAAAGGCCTGACGCGTCGGCCGTCGGCAGGATCCGCCGGATCCGCCGGATCCGGGGCGCACGCGCACGGGGAGGACATGGTGAGCACCACGGGGGGCCTGAGCGCCGAACGGCAGAGGCTTCGCGAGGAACTGCGGGAGCTCGAGGAGGCGGCGCTCCAGGGCAGGGACCGGAAGGCCGCGGTCGACGAGGCCGGCCGCCGCCGGGAGAAGAAGGGGCTTCCGTCGCTGCGGGAGACCACCGTCGGTGGCTGGTTCGAGAAGGGCACGCCGGCCAAGGACTTCGAGGACCTGTGGGCCCTGGTCGAGGTGCTGCTGGAGTGGTCCGGGCATCCTCGGCCCGAGGACCTCAGCGGTGCGGACCGCCTCAAGGCGTCGGCCTGGTGGAAAAGCACCAGGGAGGTGTGGCGGACCCGGTACCGGCAGGCCAGGGATTCCCGTCCCCCGAGCCGGGCCGGTACCGAACCGCACGGGTTCGACGCCGCGCGCCAGGCGTACTGCGCGGCGCTGCGCAGGTGGTACGCGCGGGTCGACGTCCTGGCCCCCGGGAGCGGTCCGGTCGGCCGTCCGCGACTTCGGCTGAGTGACGTGTTCGTCGCCCCGTCGGTTCGAACGGATCCGTCGGCGGGGACACTGCCGTACGACCTGATGCGGCGCCCGGTCGCCGCGGGCGGGACCGGCCGGGCCCTGCGGGTGCCGGCCGAGGAGTCCGCCCAGCGGGTCCTGCGGGTGCTGGCCGAGGAGTCCGCCCAGCGGATCGTGCTCCTCGGCAACCCGGGCGCGGGCAAGTCGACGCTCGCCCGGTACCTCGCGCTCGCGCTCGCGGAGGCGATGGACACCGGCCCCGACGCCGGCCCCGACGCCGGCATCGACCCGGACCTGGCTCCGCTCACCGGGTCACTGCCCCTCCTGGTGGAACTGCGCGCGTACGCCGACCCGCGGTGGCGCACGCGCACCCTCCTCGACCTCGTCGCCCGGCTGCACGACACCACCGGACGGGGCCTGCCGAGGGACCTGCTCGAGGCGTACCTGCGCGCCGGTGGCCGCGCGGTGGTGATCTTCGACGGGCTCGACGAGCTGCTGGACCCACGGCTGCGCGAGGAGGTCTCCGGCGAGATCGCCGGCTTCGCGTGGCGCTACCCGGGCGTCCGTGTCGTGGTGACGTCCCGGGTGATCGAGTACCAGCGGGCGGTGTTCGAACGCGAGGACTTCCGCACCTGCGTGCTGCAGGACTTCGACCGCGCACGGATCGACGCGTTCGTGACCGGCTGGTACCGGCTGGCCTTCCCGGCGGACCCGGCCGGGGCGGCCCGCCTGCGCGACCGACTGCTGGCGGCGATCGACGGTTCGCCGGCGGCGGCCGAACTGGCCGGCAACCCGATGATGCTCACCATGCTGGCCCTTCGCGGCGAGCACCAGGACCTGCCGCGCGACAGGCGCGGGGTGTACGAGCATGCCGTGGGTGCCTTCATCGCACAGTGGGATCCGAGCCGGTACTCGAACGACGAGCGGGTGGCCGAGGACGCCGCCCGCCTCCGTGAGTGCGACCGGCTCGAGCTGCTGCGCCGCGTGGCCCACCGGTTGCAGGACGGCCAGGACGCGACAGGCGGGACCTTCCTGCACGAACGGGAGCTGGCGGCGGAGCTCGACGGCTTCCTGCGCGAACACTACCCACCCGATCGCGCCATGGCGCTCGCCCGCGCGATGCTCGACGAGTTCCGCGCGCGCAACAGCGTCCTCAGCCACTTCGGTGAGCGGATGTACGGCTTTCCCCACCGCGCGCTCCTCGAGTACCTCGCCGCGGCGGAGATCCATCACCGGCTCACCGTCGAGCACAGCCTGACCTGGGACGCCCTCGTCCACCAGGAGTACGGCGAGCACTGGGCCGACCCCGCCCGGCACGAGACCCTCGTCCTTGTCGCGGGAATGGTCGAACCGCGCCTCGCGGGCCGGATCGTCGACCACCTCCTCGCAGCCGATCCGCTGTGGTTCGTCGGGCGGCCCGGGTCGTCCTCGGACGGGACGCCGCACCACATCGTGCTCGCCGCCCGGTGCCTGGGCGAGGTCCGTGACCCCGGCGAGCTGCCCGACCAGTGTTCCGCCGTCGTCAACGCGGTGATCGCGCTGATCGAGCACATGACCGCGGAACGGGCGTCGCCCGGCTCCCCGGTCACCCGCGTGGTCGTGGAGACGCTGCCGCCCGTGCTGGGCCGGCTCGGCGCGCGCGACTCCGCCGTCCGTCGGCGTTACCACGACTGGTACCTGGCGCGCGGTCAGTTCCTGAGCGTCACGAGGGAGGGAGAGAACTTCGCCTGGTCCGAGGTGCCACCGGCCGCGCGGATCGGCGCCGCGCTGCTGCGCGACGACAGCGAGTTCCGCGAGAGCCTGGTCGCTCAGGCGGTCTTCGGCCCCGCGCCCGCCGGCCGGGAGGAGGCGCTGCGCGCGCTCATCCAGGAATGGCCCGACGATCCGCGGGTCGCCGGACTGGTGCGCGAGCTCGCCGAGACGGACCCCGACGGAAACGTGAGGCGCGGCTCGGTGCAGCTGTCCGCGATGATCGGCCGCCCGGACCGGTCCACCCGGGACTGGCTGCGGACGTGCCTCACCGACGACGACCGGTACCTCCGGCAGGGGGCGCTGGCCGCGCTCACCGACGGCTGGCGCGACGAACCCGAGACGTTCGCCGAGGTACGCCGGTGCGCGAGCGGCGACCGGGACCGGTGGGTCCGCCTCACCGCGGTGAGGTGCGTCGCGGCCGGCTGGCCGGGCGACCCGGACGCCGCGGCCGTGGTGCGCGAGCGGGCCGCCCACGATCCGGACCCGGACCTGCGGACCTCCGTGTTCGGCGTCCTCGTCGAGGGCTGGCCCGAGGAGCCGCAGACCGTGGAGCTGCTGCGTGCGGTCGCCGCCGACCCGGGTGGCGAGACGTGGGTGCGGGAGGCCGCGAGGCGGGCGCTCGGCCGCGCCGGGACCCGCGCCATCGGTCCCGGCGCACCCCGGACGACGCTCCCGCCCCCCGAGGAGGACCCGCGGCACGCCGCGCTGGAACCGCTCGTCGTGGACCGGCGCACCGAGGCGAAGACGCCCATGCTGCTGCGTGAGCGGGCCGAGACGCACCCCGACGACAGGGTCCGGGTGGCCGCGGTGCGGGCGCTGGCCGCGGGATGGCACACCGATCGGCGAACGCTGCCGTGGCTGTGCGAGCTCGCCGCCTCCGACGCGAGCGAGCCGGTGCGGCAGACCGCGCTGTGGGCCGTCTGCTCCGGCTGGCCCGGCCGTCCCGACGCCGGGGCGCCGCTGCGCGGCGTCGCCGGCGGCGAGGGCGATTCGCGGACCCGCGCGGTGGCCGTCGTCGCCCTCGCCGCCGGATGGCGCGACGACCCGGAAACCGGGTCGCTGCTGCGCGGACTCGCCGTCGCGGTCGCCGACGACGCCGAGTCCGCGTTCGTACGCGCGACGACGGTACGGACGCTCGGAGCCGGCTGGCGCGACCACCCCGACACCGTCGCGCTGTTGCACGACAGGGCCGAGAACGATCCCGAACCCTCCGTCCGCGGGCCGCCGTCCAGTCCCTCGTCACGAACTTCCGCACCCCGCGGACCGCCGTCCTGCTGCGCCGGCTCGCCGTCGAGGACCCCGACGAGCACCTGCGCGCGGACGCCGTGCACCACCTGGCGGCGGGCTGGCGCACCGAGCCGGAGACCGGTGCGCTGCTCAGGCGGATCGTCACCGAACGAACCGACACGGTCAGCTGCCGCGCGGCGATCCGGGCCCTCGCGGGCGGCCGGCGCGACGACCCCGTCACCGAGGCGCTGCTGCGCGAGCGGGCCGCCGACGACTCCGACTGGGTCCTGCAGGAGGCGGCCGTGGAGGCACTCGGCGAACGCTGGCCCCACGACCCGGGGATCCAGGCGCTCGCCGACCGCTTCTCCGAGGAGTGGTAGCGGTCAGGCCCCGGCGGGCCGTCCGTCCGGCACGGTGTCGGGCAACGGGGTACCGAGTCCTCGAACGCGCCCGTACCACCACCCGGATCCGCGGGCCGGCCGAGGAGGAAGGCCTGGGACCGTCACCCGGCCAACGGCGTGCGGGCCTTCCTCGGGACCTCCCTGTCCGCCACCTGTCGATCGGGCGAAGCCCGGTTCAAGACACCGCTCCCGGCCGGCGGCCTGCCGGGGGCCGGGCGGGAGCCGCGGCCGGGAGTCGGGCGGGAGCGCCGTGTCACGCGAGGCGTACGCGCGCCAGCTGCCGCGACTGCGCCACCAACCGGCCCTCGCTGTCCCAGACTTCGCCATCCTCCTCCAGGAACCCGCCCGCGAGGTTGCGGGTGGTGAGGGAGACGCGGACGGGGCCGGGGCGGGACGGCAGCGGACGTGGACGGTCAGCTCGATCGTCGGGACCCAGCCGGCGATGCCGAGGTCGAAGGCGGTGGGCGGCAGGGCGTCCACCGCGAGCAGCAGGGAGAGCGGGTCGGCGTCCCGGCCGTCGGCGAGCCCGAACCAGGCCCGTATCTCGCCCCTGCCGGAGGGCTGTCCGAGCGCCCAGCCGACGGTCGAGGGGTCGAGCTTGAGCATCAGCCGCTCGGCGATGGGCTGCTGGTCGGCGCCGGGAGCGGGGGCGGGCCCGTCCTCGGGGCCGAAGCACTGGCCGATCGGGGGAAGGCGGGCGGCTCGGCGGAGGTGCGGACGTCGTCGGGGAGGGCGCCGAGGTCGCCGTAGGAGGCGAGGACGCGGATCCGTTCGACTTCGCGGCCCTCCTCGTCGTACTGGAAGAGGGAGGCCTGGCCGGTGGAGATGGTGCGGCCGGCGCGGACCGTCTCGGTGCGGACGACCGCCGGGCCGGGGCGGGAGGCGCTCAGGTAGTGGGCGGTGACCGTGAACGGGTCGCTGTGCGGCAGCGCGTCGGCGAGCGCGCGGCCGAGCACGGCGAGCAGGTAGCCGCCGTTGACGGCGCCGAAGATGGTCCAGCCGGCCGAGAGTTCCGTGTCGTACACGCCGGGCTCGCGGAGGGTGACGGCGGTGTCCCGGTCGAACTCGCTGTCGCCGAGGGCGGCGGGGGCGATGGCTGCTTCAGACATGCGTGAACGGTACAACAGCCAAATACTAAGCGGTAGCTTTCCCCCTGCGCCCGCCCCGTCCCCCGTACTCCGGCGGGCGGTTTCCCGGCAAGTGTCCGCACTCGTCCGTAAACCTCGGGGTGCTGTTTCCCCTCTCCACAGACATGAGCCTGACCGGGACCCCGTTCCTCGCCACCCTGATCGCGCTGTCCGTCGTCGCTCTCGCCGTGCCGCTGCTGCTGTGGTCGCGGCTGCCCGGACCCCGGGTCCTGCGGGTCGCGGCGCGGACGCTGATGCTGCTGTTCGCCCAGAGCACGGCCGTCGCGCTGGTCTTCACGCTGGTCAACAACGCCAACAACCTCTACGACGACTGGGCCGACCTGCTCGGCACCGGCAGCTACGTGCAGCGGGCCGCCGACCTCGGCCCCGACGGCACCGGCGGCACCGCCGTGGAGCGGCTGCCCCGGGTCCGGCAGACGTTCGCCCGGGCCGACGGGCCCGGCATGCGCGCGGCGGGCGGGGTGCGCGTCACCGAGCTGCGGGGCCGCGTCTCCGGCGTGGACGCCGAGGTCTACGTATGGCTGCCCCGCAGTACGACGACCCCGCCTACCGGCACCGCACGTTCCCCGTCGTGGAGCTGCTGCCGGGGTACCCGGGGTCGCCGAAGTCGTGGTTCGGGGCGCTGGGCGTGCACGAGCAGCTGCTGCCGCTGATGCGGGAGGGCGAGGTGGCGCCGTTCATCCTGGTCGCGCCGCGCACCACCCTGCTGCCCGGTGTGGACACGGGCTGCGCCAACGTGCCCGGCACGGTCAACGCCGACTCCTGGCTGAGCGTGGACGTGCCGAAGATGGTGCGGGACAACTTCCGCGCCGATCCCGCTCCGCGGGGCTGGGCGGTCGCCGGCTACTCGGCGGGGGCGCACTGCGCGGCCAAGCTGGCCGTCGCCCATCCCGACCGCTACCGGGCGGCGGTCAGCCTGTCCGGCTACAACGACCCGATCGGCGAGCGCACCTCGCTCACCGCGCAGGATCCGGCCCTGCGCCGGCGAACGACCCCTTCCTGCTGCTGCGCGGGGCCGTCGCCCGCCCCCGGTCGCCCTCTACGTCTCCGGCCAGCCGCACGACGGCTACGAGGCGGGCCTGGCGCTGCGGCGGGCGGCCAAGGCCCGACGGCCGTGCACGTCGTGTACGTCCCGAGGAGCGCGGGCGGTCACAACATGGCGCTGTGGCGGCCGCAGGCGGTGCCCGCCTTCCGCTGGCTGACGGTGCAGCTCGGCCGGCGGGGCGTGGCCGGCGGCACTACTCCTCCCGCACCGTCGAGCGACGGTTCCACGCACGCGGCGCCCGCCAGTGGAACCGCATCGCGAGCAGCCGCAGGACGAAGGCCGTGAGCGCGGCCGTCCCGCTGGCGGCCGGGGTGAGGACGCCGTAGTGGAGGCAGACCGCCACCATGGTGGCGCCGACGACCGCCGGGACCGCGTAGAGGTCGCGGTCCCAGCGCAGCAGGGAGGGCACCTCGTTGGCGAGGACGTCGCGCAGCACGCCGCCGCCGACGGCGGTGGCCAGCCCGAGAGCGGCGGACGCGGTGAGGCCGAGGCCGTGGTCGTACGCCTTCACGGTGCCCGAGACGCAGAACAGGCCGAGGCCGGCCGCGTCGAAGACGTTCACGCCGGACTGGATGCGCTCCACGTGCGGGTGCAGGAAGAAGACGAGGAGGGCGGCGAGCAGCGGGGTGAGGAAGTAGCCCAGGTCCGTGAAGGCGGCGGGCGGCACCGCCCGATGATCACGTCCCGGAAGATGCCGCCGCCCAGCGCGGTCACCTCGGCGAGCACGGCGATGCCGAAGACGTCGAAGTTCTTGCGCACGGCCAGCAGGGCGCCCGAGATCGCGAAGACGAAGATGCCGATCAGGTCGAGCGTGTGCTGGACGGATGGGCTGAAGAGTTGCTGGAGCACCCTACTATTCTCACCCAGCACAGAGCCCCTGCCTTACATTGCAAGGCAGGGGCTCGCGCGCTGCTTACTTCTCCTTGGCAGGAGGCTCCTCTTCGGAGGCAGCGGCCTCGGGGCGGCGACCTCGGGAGCGTCCGGCTCGGGAGACTCCGTGACCTCAGCCGTCTCAGCCGTCTCAGGCGTCTCAGGCGTCTCAGGCGTCTCAGGCGTCTCAGGCGCATCGGAGGACTCCGCGGCCGCAGGCGCCACGGGGGCCTCGGTAGCCGCAGCCTCGGCCTCCGCCACGGCCTTCGCCTCGGCCGCGACCTCCGCCGTGGCCTTCGCCTCCGCCGCGACCTCCGCCGCGGCCTCGGCCTCCGCCACGGCTTCCGCCTCGACCTCCGCCGCCACGGCCGCCGACGTCAGGGCCGACTCGGCGAGCACCTCGTCGGACACCAGCTCCGCCGCCTCCTTCGCGGCGGTCAGCAGGACGGTGTCCTGCGGAGCCTGGTCCTCGAAGTTCTCCGGGTGGTGGCAGGCGACCTGCTGACCCGGCCGCAGCTCGACGAGCTTGGGCTCGACGGTCTTGCAGATCTCCGTCGCCTTCCAGCACCGGGTGTGGAACCGGCAGCCGGTGGGCGGGGAGATCGGCGAGGGCACGTCGCCCTTGAGCAGGATGCGCTCGCTCTTGGTGTTCTTGCGGCTCGGGTCCGGGATCGGCACCGCCGACATGAGCGCCTTGGTGTACGGGTGCATCGGCGTCTTGTACAGCAGGTCGCGGTCCGCCAGCTCGACGATCTTGCCGAGGTACATCACCGCGATCCGGTCCGATACGTGCCGGACGACCGAGAGGTCGTGCGCGATGATCACGTACGTCAGCCCCAGCTCCTGCTGGAGGTCGTCGAGCAGGTTCACCACCTGGGCCTGGATCGACACGTCGAGCGCCGAGACCGGCTCGTCCGCCACCACCAGCTTCGGGTTCAGCGCGAGCGCGCGGGCGATGCCGATGCGCTGGCGCTGACCGCCGGAGAACTCGTGCGGGTAGCGGTTGTAGTGCTCGGGGTTGAGACCCACGACCGACAGCAGCCGCTGCACTTCCTTCTTGATGCCGCCCTCGGGCGTGACGCCCTGGAGCTTGAAGGGAGCGCCGACGATCGTGCCGATGGTGTGGCGCGGGTTCAGCGACGAGTACGGGTCCTGGAAGATCATCTGCACGTCGCGGCGCAGCGGACGCATGCCGCCGACACCGAGGTGCGTGATGTCCTTGCCCTCGAACTCGATCGTGCCGCCGGTCGGTTCGAGCAGCCGGGTGATCAGCCGGCCCATCGTCGACTTGCCGCAGCCGGACTCGCCCACCACGCCGAGGGTCTCGCCGGAGCGGACCTCGAAGTCCAGGCCGTCCACCGCGTGCACGGCGCCGACCTGCCGCTGGAGCAGGCCCTTCTTGATCGGGAAGTGCTTCTGCAGCCCGGTCACCTTCAGCAGGACCTCGCCGGGGGCGGCGTCCTTGGTGAGGGTGGCGGCGCCGCCGCTCGGCTCACCGTCGGTCTGCGCGGGGATCTTCACCGCTTTCTCGTCACTCACAGCTTCGGCGCAATCTCTTCGGTCCAGATACGCTCCCGCTGCTCCTTGCCCAGGTGGCAGGCGGCCCAGTGCCGGCTGCCGACCTCGGCCAGCTCCGGGCGGACCGTGCGGGTGACGTTGTCCTTCGGGAGGTCCGCGTACGGGCAGCGCGGGTTGAAGGCGCAGCCGGACGGGACGTTGATCAGGGAGGGCGGGGAACCCTTGACCGGGATCAGGCGCTCCTGCTGGTCGCGGTCGAGTCGCGGCATCGAGCCGAGCAGGCCCCAGGTGTAGGGGTGGCGGGGCTCGTAGAACACCTTCTCGGCCGGGCCGCGCTCGACGCACCGGCCGCCGTACATCACCAGGAGGTCGTCGGCCAGTTCGGCGACGACGCCCAGGTCGTGGGTGATGACGATGACCGCGGAGCCGAACTCCTTCTGCAGGTCGCGGATCAGGTCGAGGATCTGCGCCTGGACGGTGACGTCCAGGGCGGTCGTCGGCTCGTCCGCGATGAGCAGCTCGGGTTGTTCACCAGCGACATCGCGATCATCGCGCGCTGGCGCATGCCGCCGGAGAACTCGTGCGGGTAGTTGTCCACCCGCTTGTCCGGCTGCGGGATGCCGACCCGGTCGAGCATCTCGACCGCGCGGCGCCTGGCGGTCTTCTTGTCCACCTTGTGGTGGATGCGGTACGCCTCCACGATCTGCTGGCCGATCGTGTAGTACGGGTGCAGCGCCGACAGCGGGTCCTGGAAGATCATCGCCATGTGCCGGCCGCGCAGCTTGCGCACGTGGTCGGGGTCGGCGGAGAGCAGCTCGGTGCCGTCCAGCCAGATCTCGCCGGATATCTGGGCCTTGCGCTTGCCGTACTGGCCGGCGGTGTGCAGGCCCATGATGCCCAGCGAGGTCACCGACTTGCCGGAGCCCGACTCGCCGACGATGCCGAGGGTCTTGCCCTTCTCCAGCTGGAAGCTGAGCCCGTCGACGGACTTGACCAGGCCGTCGTCGGTCGGGAAGTGCACCTTCAGGTCGCGCACTTCGAGGAAGGCGCTCGGCGCGGGCGAGGCGACGGTGGGTTCGCCCACGGCCGCTCCGCTCTTGCTGAGGTCGGTCATGCGAGCCTCACTCGGGGGTCGATCACGGCGTACAGGATGTCCACCACGAGGTTGGCGACGAGCACCGCGAGGGAAGTGATCAGGGTGACGCCCAGGATGACGGGCAGGTCCTGGTTCTTGATGGCGTTGAGGACCGCCTGGCCGAGGCCGGGCAGGTTGAACGCCGTCTCGGTCAGGATCGCGCCGCCGATGAGGGCGCCGAGGTCCATGCCCAGCATGGTGAGCAGCGGCGTCATCGTGGAGCGCATGGCGTGCTTGCCGATGACGACCCGCTCCTTGAGGCCCTTGGCGCGGGCGGTGCGGATGTAGTCCTCGCCGAGGATCTCCAGCATGGTGGCCCTGGTGATGCGCGCGTACATCGCCGCGTACAGGAACGCCAGGGTGACCCACGGCAGGATCATTCCGCCGAACCAGCCGGAGAAGCTCTCGTCCAGCGGGACGAACTGACCGTCGAACAGGTCCAGTCCGTAGACGAAGATCGACAGCGCGACCATGCCGGTGAAGTAGATGGGGAGGGAGACGCCCGACAGCGCGATCACCATCGCACCGCGGTCCCACAGGCTGCCCCGCTTGAGCGCGGAGAGCACACCCGCCGAGACGCCGAGGATCAGCCACAGCACGGCGGCGCCGAGCGCGAGGGCCAGCGTCACCGGGAAGCGGTCCGTCAGCACCGGCCAGACGGCCTGCTCGCTGCGGAAGGAGTAGCCGAAGCACGGCGCGGCGCAGTTGATGGAGTCGCCGCCGCCGGTGTACGTGCGTCCGGCGAAGATCCCCTTGAAGAACTCCCAGACCTGGGCGTAGATCGGGTCGCCCAGACCCAGCTTCTCGCGCACACCCTCGACCGCGGCCGGGTCGGCCTGCTTGCCCACGAAGCTCAAGGCGATGTCGACGCCGGCCCACTTGGGGATGAGGAAGAAGATGCCGAAGACCACCATGACGATGACCACAAGCATCACTGCGGCGGCGAACAACCGCCTGATGAGGTAAGCGAGCACAGCTCTCGGCCCGCCGCGGACCGCGGGCCACCGGAGGTCTTCCGGTGGCCCGCGCTCACGCTGCGCCGGCCTTCACCTGCCTTTCGTGCCGTTCGGCGGGTGTGCCGGGACTACTTCTTCGGGTTCTTCAGACCGAGGTTGACGAAGTCGTACTGACCGCTGTAACCGTCGGTGGTGTAGACGTTCGCCAGGTTGTCCGAGCGCCAGTTGATGAACTTCTCGAAGACGAAGGGCAGGTAGTACGCGCCCTCCATCACCTTGTGGTTGATCTCCGTGGCGATCTTGGTCTTGCCGGCGTCGTCCAGGGTGGTGACGTACTGGGCGAACAGACCGTCGATGGTCTTGTCCTTGATGAGCGCGTAGTTGTTGTTACCGCTCTCCGCGATGTACTTGCTGCTCCACAGCGGCAGACCGTAGCCCTGGACCGAGGGGAAGTCCGGACCCCAGCCCATGATGATGATGCCGTAGCCCTTCTTCTTCACGTTCGAGGGGCTGCCGATGATGCCGGCGGTCTGCGAGCCGTCGTACTGGTCGATCTCGGCGGTGATGCCGATCTTCTTCAGCGAGGCCTGGAGGGACTGGGCCGTGGCCACCTCGACCGGCTTGTTGTTGCGGACCGCGATGGTGGTCTTGAAGCCGTTGGGCTGGCCGCAGGCCTTCAGGGCAGCCTTGGCCTCGGTGGCGTTGCCGCTCTTGTTCTCACCGGCGATCTTGTACGGGTCGTACTTCTGGCCCTCGGCGCCCGGGACGGACGGCGGCAGCATGTTGGTGCCGATGTCGCCACCGGCGATCGGGCCACCGCGCGCGGTCTGGAGCGACACGTGGTCGGCGCCGAGGATGACGGCCTTGCGGCACTCGAGCTTGTCGAACGGCGCGACGCTCTGCGGGAAGACCGCGTAACGGACGTAGCCGGAGACCGGGTTGTCCAGGTTGGCCTTGTGCTGCTTCAGGGCGGTGGTGCGGCCCTGCGGCGACATGCCGGTCTGGTTCAGGTCGAGGTCCAGGTCACCGCTCAGCAGACGCTGGTCGAGCTGGTTGGCGTCCGAGAAGAACTTGATGGTGATCTCGTCCGGGTAGGCCTTGCGGACCGGGTCCGAGGCCTGCTTCCAGTTGGTGTTGCGGACCAGCTTGAGGTCCTTGCCCGGGCTGTAGGACGCGAACTTGTACGGGCCCGAGGAGAACGGCTTCAGGCCGTACTTGGCCTTGGTGTCCATGTCCTGGCGGACCGGCGAGGCCGAGACCAGGGCCAGCATCTCCTCGAAGTCCGAGTTGGCCACGGGGAGCTTGAAGACGACGGTCTTGTCGTCCGGGGTCTCGATGGACTTCAGACCGAGCTTGTCGGCGGAGGTGTCCTTGTAGGGACCCTTGTACTCGCCCTTGGGGTCGAGCACGTCCTTCAGGTACGTCGGACCGCCGGACAGGACGTCCTGCGCCCACACGCGCTCGATGCCGTACTTCACGTCCTTGGACGTGATCGGCTTGCCGTCCTCCCACGTGATGCCGTCACGCAGGGTGTACGTGTAGGTCTTGCCGTCGTCCGTGATCTTCGCGGTCGCGGTGGCGAGGTCCGGAGTGATCTCGGCGCCCGCGGCACCCGGCTCGGTCTTGTTCGTGACGAGCTGGCGGCTGTAGTAGCGCGCGAAGTTCCACATCATGCCGTAGTAGCCGCGCGTGGTGTCCCACGAGTCGGCGTCCTGCGCGGCACCGAACTTCAGCGTGCCGCCCTTCTTGGCGGCGGACGCCTGGGCGACCTTGTTGTTCGCGGCGTCGAAGCCGGCGGCACCGGTCTTCGAACCGTTGTCGCCGTCGTCCGAACCGCCGCCGCACGCCGCCGTGGTCAGCAGCGCGGCGACCGCGGCAGCAGCGGCAATTGCCTGCTTCCGCCGCCCTGAGGTGCGTTGGGTAGTCACGATCTCGGATCCTCCGGATAGATGAGAGACCCCGTGTAGGTGCCACGGGACAGTTGGGGTGCGGCGGCTCAGCGAGAGGCCTTCGGGTCCAGCGCGTCACGGACGCCGTCGCCGAAGAGGTTGAAGGCGAGAACGGTGATGAAGATCGCCAGGCCCGGGACCACCATGTACATGGGGTCGGACTCGTAGTAGTCGATCGCGCTCGACAGCATCTGCCCCCAGGAGGCGGTGGGCGGCTTGACGCCCACGCCCAGGAAGCTGAGTGCCGCCTCGGTGAGGATGTTGGTGGGGATCATCATCGTGGTGTAGACGACGATCGGGGCCACGAGGTTGGGCAGCAGTTCCTTGAACAGGATGTACAGCCGCCCGGCGCCCAGCGATCGGGCGGCCTCCACGTACTCGCGCTCTCGCAGGGAGAGGGTCTGACCGCGCACCACACGTCCGATGTAGGGCCAGCCGAAGAAGCCGATGACCAGGATCATCACGAAGACGCGCACGTTGGAGCCGGTGAGGCCCAGCAGGTTGCTCGGCATGACGGAGACCAGCGCGATGATGAACAGCAGCTGGGGGAAGGCGAGCAGACCGTCCATGACCCGGCTGACGACCGAGTCGACCCAGCCGCCGAAGAAGCCGGCGAGGATGCCCAGGACGGTGCCGAGGATCACGGCGACGACGGCCGACAGGAAGCCGACCAGCAGGGAGATCCGGGCGCCGTAGAGGATGCGGGCGAAGATGTCGCGGCCGTTGACCGGCTCGACGCCCAGCAGGTGCTCGCCGCTGATGCCGCCGAGGGAGCCCGTGGGGGTGCCGAACAGCGGGTCGATGAGGTTCTCGTGGTACTCGTTCGGGTCCTGGCCCAGGATCGAGGTGATCACCGGGGCCAGCAGCGCGACCACGACGAGGAGGAGCACCACGATGCCGCCGGTCAGGGCGAGCTTGTCCCGCTTCAGGCGCTCCCAGGCGATCCGACCCAGGGAACGGCCCTGTACGGCCTTCGCGTCGGCGGTGGCCACCGCCGCTTCCTCGGCCGGGCTCGGGGCCGCTTCCGCGGTCGGCTCGTGCAATGGTGCCGTCATCTGGCAGGGACCCCTCTCAACCGGCGGTAGCCGGCCCACACTTGCCGCTGTAGCGGCGTGATCAGTCCGTCGTACACAGGGGCGAAAGCACCCCTGATGCGGGAGTCTTCAACGCTTTGGCGATCTGTAGCCAGACTTGAAGGGGAAAGGATGCGTAAACGTGATGCTCTCAGGAGGATTCCGTTATCCGGACGGTGGGTAACGGGGGGCGGACACCCGCGAATTGGTGCAGAGTCACCCATAAACGGACTTAACGCACCGATCTACGCGCGAAGATTCACTGGGCCGACTCGCTGGGCCGACGCACGCAGTCGGACGGCGGACACATCAGTGGCGACCGGTCGGCGGGAAGCCGTAACCGCCTGCGGGGGCCGGCACGGCCGGCGCCGCGGGGGCGTGCGCCTCGCGGTCGTAGAAGGGGCGGGCGTGGGCGCGCATCCAGAGGACCACCGGGTCGTAGTCGTCGCTCATGGTGACCGTGGACACCGGCAGGCCGTCCGGCACCGCGCCGACGGACTGCTGCATCATCGCCCGCACCGCGTCCACGGCCTGCGGGGAGGTGTCGTACACGTCGAGCCCGAGGGCGAGGTAGGGCGCGCCGAGGGCCGGCTGGACCCAGGCGCGGCGCAGGGAGCGCAGGGCCGGGGTGCGGTGGGCGTTCTGCGCGAGCAGGGCGTAGAACTGCGGGATCTCGATGGCCGGCTCGGACAGCCGCAGCGGCCCGGCCGGCTGGCGGTCCAGGCCGGTGGCGATCCGCCGCAGGTCGAGCCAGGGGATGCCGACGCCGCCGCCGGGGGCGTGCGGGTTCAGCCAGAGGCCGTGGTGGTCGGGGTAGAGGGTGCGGGCCGCGTCCAGCCCGTCGATCACCTCGTACGACCGGTTCCAGCCGCTCGCGGACAGTTCCTGGGCGGAGGTGACACAGGGGGCGTAGCCGTGTCCCTCGACGTCCATCGTGCCGTACTGGGCGTCGGCGGAACCGGCCTGACCCTGCCACAGGAGCATCCACACCTGGCCGGTGCCCGGGGTCGCGAGGGCGCGCAGGAGTGCCTCGTAGGCGTCGTAGCGCCCGGGGGTCACCTGGCGCAGCATGTGCTCGACCTGCCCGGCCGCGATGCCGCTGGCGCTCACCTGTACCGCCCCTTCGATAAGTTGCCCCGCTTTCGGGAGACCAGCTTAGGTGTCTTCGCCGACAACGGGTCCCCCCGAGGGGCCGGGTCGTCCGCCGCCGGCGGGACCGGCCCGGCGGGCGCCCGCCGGGCCCTCGCGACACCGCCGCCCACCGGCGCGGACGTCACCCTGCGGGATGCCTTCAGTGGATCCGGGAGTAGAAGGGCCGCACGCGCTCCTTCAGCCACCGGGCCACCGGGTCCTCCGTCACGTCGAGCAGGACGAGGTTGACCGGCCAGGGCGCCGGGACCCGGCCGAGCGCCCTGCCGAGGGCCTCCAGCGGCAGCGCCCGCAGATCGCCCTCCCCCAGGGAGAGTTCGACGCCGACGAACATCACGGGGTCGGCCGTCTCGATCGCGGCGAGGCAGCGGCGGGCGGTCAGGACGACGCCGGTCGCCTCGAACTCGGCGGTGGCGGCGGACAGGAAGTCCACCGGGTCGTCCTGCCAGTCGGGCTCGTAGAGGCGGACCCGGCCGCCGGCCGCGGGACCGTCCAGCGGGGTGCGGCCGGCCCGGCACAGCTCGGCGACGGCCATCGGGGGCAGCGGGATGCCGACCGTGCCGTCCGGGTTCACCAGGATGCCGACCTGCGGGGGCAGCCCGCGGGCGAACTCGACGGCCGGGGCGACGGTGTACGACATGTGCGCGCCGACGACCTGCCGGAACTGTTCCTCGGAGCTGAACACGGGCACGTACGCCTGGCCCTCCAGCTCCAGGGTGGGCAGGTCCAGGGGGCCGCTGTGCGGGCCGCCGCCGGCGGGCAGCGGCACCCACACGAAGCTGCGGCCGAGCACCTCCACGATCCGTCCGCCGGCCCCGGGCACGCCGAGGGAGGCGGAGAGCACCTCCTCCAGCTCGTTGCCGGGCCATCCGCCGTGCGGATGGGGGTGCGCCTGTGCCGGGAAGTCCGCGGGGAAGTCCGCCGGGGGAAGTCCATCTGCCTACCGCCTGCTGGGAACCACTGGGTGTGACTCGAAAGGCTATCGGGTACCGGGCCCGTCCCCGCGTCCCCGCATCCACCGGACGTCCTGACGGCCGGGGCCGGGGGCCAGGACTGCGGCGGTACGCCGGCCGCGGGGTCCGGCCCACGCGGCGGGCCCGCCGACCGGCGAACCCCGGACCCGTGCGCCGACCCGACGACCGGAGCCCCGAACCCGCCCGGCGACCGGCGACCACGAGCCCCAGTCCCGCGCCGCGGCCCGGCTGCCCGGTAGCCCGGTGGCCGCGGGCCCCGGATGCGCACGGCGTCCCGGCACCCACGCGCGGGCCCGACGACCGGAGCCCCGAACCCGCCCGGCGACCGGCGACCGCGAGCCCAGTCCCGCGCCGCGGCCCGGCTGCCCGGTGGCCGCGGGTCCGACGCCCCCGGGCCCGCGCGGCAACCGATGTCCGAAGCCCCGCCCCCTTCCCGGTCAGCCGGTGAAGCCGATGCGGCGGAGGGTGTCGGCCGCGGCGCGGTCCAGGAGGACCGTCGAGCCGCAGCCCGCGGGGAGGCGGCCCCGCTCCGCCGCGCGCAGCAGGCGGGAGGCGGCGCGGCGGTGGCGGCGGAAGGCGTACCGGGAGACGCCCCGGCCGCGCTCGCGCTGGCCCTCCAGCGCGGTGTCCACGGTGACGTCGAGCAGCACCAGGTGCAGGCTGCCGCCGCGGCGGCGGGCCTCGCGGGCCAGCCAGGCGCGCACCCAGGCCTGCGTGCCGCAGTCGTGGACGACGAGGCCCCCGCCGGTGCGCAGGGCGCGGCGCAGACCGGCGTAGTGGGCGAGGCGGACGAGGGGGCGGTAGAGGGCGTAGGGCAGGGCGCGCGGCATGCGGGCGTCCCAGCGGTCGCGGGTGTCCTGGGAGTCGACGCGGACGCCCGTGACCGCGCGCTTCATCAGCGTCGACTTGCCGCTGCCGGGCAGTCCCGTGACCACGACCAGGTCGCGGGACGCGAACAGCAGGCCGTGCGGGCTGCGGCCGTCGCGGTCGCGCAGGTCGCGGACGACCGGGGCGGGCGGTGCGTCGGCCGCCTCCCGGACGGAGGTCTGCGGCTGCGCGGGCAGTGCGAGCGCCGGGCCGGTCGCGAGCGCCGGGCCCGTCCCGAGTGCCGTGGTCCTGTTCACCGTGTTCGTCCTCCCCTGGGGTCAGACACGTCTTGTCCCCGTCGAGCGTAAAGAGAAGGTAATCCGGTTCGCCTCGCGTTTTCATGCGCTTACCGCCACAGGCCGGTTACAGATGCGGGCCTGCCGCGATCGGGCGGGGCGTGCGATGATGGCCGCGCCAACTGCATACCGGCCGTTTGAATCCGCGCGGGAGAGTCCCCACCGTCAGCATCGTTGGGGCGCCGAAGGAGCAAGTCCCTCCCTTGAATCTCTCAGGCACCGTTACCGCGCGGGCGAGGCACATCTGAAAAGCGGGCCGCCCTCCGGTGGCCCCACCCAAGGTGCAAGCCGTGACCGACCCGCGCGGAGGGTCACGGCGAACCTCTCAGGTTCCGATGACAGATGGGGAGGAAAGCCCTCGCCGTCATGCCTTGGGAGACGAACGCCCGATGAGCAGTACCCCGCTCCGCCACACCGCCCTCGACACCCTGCATCGCTCGCTGGGCGCGACCATGACCGACTTCGCCGGCTGGGACATGCCCCTGCGCTACGGCTCCGAGCGCGACGAGCACAACGCCGTACGCACCCGGGCCGGCCTCTTCGACCTCTCGCACATGGGCGAGATCACCGTCACCGGCCCGCAGGCGGGCGCCCTGCTGAACTTCGCGCTGGTCGGCGACATCGCGGCCGTGGGCGTGGGCCGGGCCCGCTACACCATGATCTGCGACGCCGACGGCGGCATCCTCGACGACCTCATCGTGTACCGGCTCGCCGACACCGAGTTCATGGTCGTCGCCAACGCCTCCAACGCCCAGGTCGTCCTGGACGCGCTCACCGAGCGCGCCGGCGGCTTCGACGCCGAGGTGCGCGACGACCGCGACGCCTACGCGCTGCTCGCCGTCCAGGGCCCGGAGTCCCCCGGCATCCTGAAGTCGCTGACCGACGCCGACCTCGACGGCCTGAAGTACTACGCCGGCCTGCCCGGCACCGTCGCCGGCGTCCCCGCGCTCATCGCCCGCACCGGCTACACCGGCGAGGACGGCTTCGAGCTGTTCGTGAAGCCGGAGCACGCCGTCGAGCTGTGGCAGGCCCTGACGAAGGCCGGCGAGGCCGCCGGCCTGATCCCCTGCGGCCTGTCCTGCCGGGACACGCTCCGCCTGGAGGCGGGCATGCCGCTGTACGGCCACGAGCTGTCGACCGCGCTGACCCCCTTCGACGCCGGGCTCGGCCGGGTCGTGAAGTTCGACAAGGACGGCGACTTCGTGGGCCGCGCGGCGCTCGCCGCGGCCGCCGAGCGCGCCGCGACGAACCCGCCGCGGGTCCTCGTCGGCCTGGTCGCCGAGGGCCGCCGCGTCCCGCGCGCCGGGTACGCCGTGGTCACGGGTGGCGAGGTGGTCGGCGAGGTCACCTCCGGCGCCCCCTCCCCCACGCTGGGCAAGCCGATCGCGATGGCCTACGTCGATGCCGCGCACGCGGCACCGGGCACGCCGGGTGTCGGCGTGGACATCCGGGGCAGCCACGAGCCGTACGAGGTCGTGGCGCTGCCGTTCTACAAGCGCCGGAAGTAGAGACTGGCGCACGGCCGCGGAAACCGGGCCCCGGCCGGCCCCGCACGTGACCCCGCGCACATCCGCGCTGCTCACGTGCGTCTCCAGCAGTCCCCCCTTCATCAGCACTCCCTCGCGTACAGGAGAATTCAGGCCATGAGCAACCCCCAGCAGCTGCGTTACAGCAAGGAGCACGAGTGGCTGTCGGGCGCCGAGGACGGCGTCTCGACGGTCGGCATCACGGAGCACGCGGCCAACGCGCTCGGCGACGTGGTCTTCGTCCAGCTCCCCGAGGTCGGTGCCACGGTGACCGCGGGCGAGTCCTGCGGCGAGCTGGAGTCGACCAAGTCGGTCAGTGAGCTGTACGCGCCGGTCACCGGCGAGATCGCCGAGGTCAACCAGGACGTCGTGGACGACCCGTCGCTGGTGAACTCCGCCCCCTTCGAGGGTGGCTGGCTGTTCAAGGTACGCGTCACGGACGAGCCGGCCGAGCTGCTCTCCGCCGACGAGTACACCGCCTTCATCGCCGGCTGAGAGGTCGAAAGACGCATGTCTGTCCTGAACACGCCCCTGCACGAGCTCGACCCGGAGATCGCCGCGGCGGTCGACGGCGAGCTGCGCCGCCAGCAGTCCACGCTCGAGATGATCGCCTCGGAGAACTTCGCTCCGCTCGCCGTCATGGAGGCGCAGGGCTCGGTCCTGACCAACAAGTACGCCGAGGGCTACCCCGGCCGCCGCTACTACGGCGGCTGCGAGCACGTCGACGTCGCCGAGCAGATCGCGATCGACCGGGTCAAGGAGCTGTTCGGCGCCGAGTACGCCAACGTCCAGCCGCACTCGGGCGCCTCCGCCAACCAGGCCGCCCTGTTCGCGCTGGCCCAGCCCGGCGACACCATCCTGGGCCTGGACCTGGCGCACGGCGGTCACCTGACCCACGGGATGCGGCTGAACTTCTCCGGCAAGCAGTTCGACGTGGTCGCCTACCACGTCGACGAGGCCGGCCTGGTCGACATGGCCGAGGTCGAGCGGCTCGCCAAGGAGCACCGCCCGAAGGTGATCATCGCGGGCTGGTCGGCGTACCCGCGGCAGCTGGACTTCGCCGAGTTCCGCCGGATCGCCGACGAGGTCGAGGCGTACCTGTGGGTGGACATGGCGCACTTCGCCGGTCTGGTCGCGGCGGGCCTGCACCCGAACCCGGTGCCGTACGCGGACGTGGTCACCTCCACGACCCACAAGACGCTGGGCGGCCCGCGCGGCGGCATCATCCTCGCCAAGCAGGCCTTCGCCAAGAAGCTGAACTCGTCCGTGTTCCCGGGCTTCCAGGGCGGCCCTCTGGAGCACGTCATCGCGGCGAAGGCGGTGTCCTTCAAGGTCGCGGCCTCGGACGACTTCAAGGAGCGCCAGCGCCGTACGGTGGAGGGCGCGCGGATCCTCGCCGAGCGGCTGACCGCGCCGGACGCCCGGGAGGCCGGGGTCAACGTCCTGTCCGGCGGCACCGACGTGCACCTGATCCTGGTGGACCTGCGCGAGTCCGAGCTGGACGGGCAGCAGGCCGAGGACCGTCTCCACGAGGTCGGCATCACGGTCAACCGCAACGCGGTCCCGAACGACCCGCGGCCCCGATGGTCACCTCGGGCCTGCGCATCGGCACGCCCGCCCTCGCCACCCGCGGCTTCACGGCCGAGGACTTCGCCGAGGTCGCGGACGTGATCGCGGAGGCGCTCAAGCCGGCCCACGACGCGGAGGCGCTGAAGGCCCGGGTCGTGGCCCTTGCCGAGAAGCACCCGCTCTACCCCGGCCTGAGCAAGTAGTTCCCGTTTTCCGACGGTTTTTCGATGGGTGTCCCGCACACTGGTCGGTGGGCGGGGCACCCATCGGAAACTTCCCGCACCACCCCCGTATGGAGGAGTCCCCGTGGCCATCTCGGTCTTCGACCTGTTCTCGATCGGCATCGGCCCGTCCAGCTCCCACACGGTCGGCCCGATGCGGGCGGCGCGCATGTTCGCGCGGCGTCTGCGCAACGAGGGCGTGCTGGACTCCGTCGCGTCCGTGCGCTCCGAGCTGTACGGCTCCCTGGGCGCGACCGGCCACGGCCACGGCACGCCGAAGGCCGTCCTGCTCGGCCTGGAGGGCGACTCGCCGCGCACGGTGGACGTGGAGACGGCGGACGCCCGGGTGGAGCGGATCAAGGACTCGGGCCGCATCCGGCTGCTCGGTGAGCAGGAGATCCCGTTCTCCTTCGACGACGACCTCGTCCTGCACCGCCGCGAGACCCTCCCGTACCACGCGAACGGCATGACGCTGTGGGCGCACGACGCCGAGGGCGCGGAGCTGCTGTCGAAGACGTACTACTCGGTGGGCGGCGGGTTCGTCGTCGACGAGGACGCGGTCGGCGCGGACCGGATCAAGCTGGACGACACGGTCCTGAAGTACCCCTTCCGCACGGGCGACGAGCTGCTGCGCCTGACGCAGGAGACGGGGCTGTCGATCTCCTCGCTGATGCTGGAGAACGAGCGGGCCTGGCGCACCGAGGAGGAGATCCACGAGGGGCTGCTGGAGATCTGGCGGGTGATGCAGGCCTGCGTGGCCCGCGGCATGTCCCGCGAGGGCATCCTGCCGGGCGGCCTGCGGGTGCGCCGCCGCGCCGCCATGACGGCCCGTCAGCTCCGGGCGGAAGGCGACCCGTTGACCCACTCCATGGAGTGGATCACGCTGTACGCGATGGCGGTGAACGAGGAGAACGCGGCGGGCGGCAGGGTGGTCACCGCCCCCACGAACGGCGCGGCCGGCATCATCCCCGCCGTCCTGCACTACTACGTCAACTTCGTCCCCGGCGCCGACGAGGAGGGCGTCGTCCGCTTCCTCCTGGCCGCCGGCGCGATCGGCATGCTCTTCAAGGAGAACGCCTCCATCTCCGGCGCCGAGGTCGGCTGCCAGGGCGAGGTCGGCTCCGCCTGCTCCATGGCGGCGGGCGCGCTGGCGGAGGTGCTCGGCGGCTCCCCCGAACAGGTCGAGAACGCCGCGGAGATCGGCATGGAGCACAACCTCGGCCTCACCTGCGACCCCGTGGGCGGCCTGGTCCAGATCCCCTGCATCGAGCGCAACGGCATGGCCGCGGTGAAGGCGGTCACGGCGGCCCGCATGGCCATGCGCGGCGACGGCACGCACAAGGTGTCCCTCGACAAGGTCATCAAGACGATGAAGGACACCGGCGCGGACATGTCGGTCAAGTACAAGGAGACGGCCCGCGGCGGGCTGGCGGTGAACATCATCGAGTGCTGAGGGGGCGGGCCCTGACGCCGAGAAGGTGGGCTCGTCCTGCCGGCGGCCGACCGGGCCTTCAAGCCGGCTCCCGAGCTTTCAGAGGCCGGACCGGAACTCGCGCTCGAGGATCGCGTGCACGACGGAGTCCCGCCACTTTCCCGCCTTCAGCACGTGCTCGCGGATGGTGCCCTCCTCGACCATTCCCGCGGCACCCATCGTCCTGGCGGACGCCTCGTTGAGAGGAGACCGCGCCCCCCAAATGCGGTGCAAGCGAAGGTCGTCGAAGCCGAAGGCGAGCAGCAGTCGCACCGCCTCCACGCCGTAACCCCTTCCCCACACCCGCGGATGCAGCGCGAAGCCGATGGTGGCTCCGCGCTGCTGGTGGGGATCGAGGGCCAGACGGCAGGAACCGATCACCTCGGCCGTCTCCTGCTCGATGACGGCGAGCGCGTACTCCGTGCGGGGTGACGCCGTGGCGGCTGCGATCGATCGGGCCATGATCTGCTCGGCCTGCGCGCGGTCGCGCGGTTCGAACTGCAGGTGTTCGGTGACTGCGGAGTTGCCGTAGACGGCGAGCATCGCATCCACATCCGCGGCGACGAGTTCCCTCAGGGCAAGGCGTGCGCTGGAACGGGTGACCGGGTGCATGCCCCGGACTCTACCCACGGGCAGGGCGGGCCGACCGACGGCGAAGGCCTCGATCTCCGCACGGGGGTCGCGCGTGACGACGGCGACGTCCCGGACGCAGGCCACAGCCACCCGGGGCATTGTCATGGCCTCGCGGTGAGCCGGCATACCACTGAAAGTGAAACTGAAAGTGAAACGATATCTGCCGCAACCTACGGATGATATCGTTTTCGTGGTAAAGGCACCCGCGAAGGGACTATCCGCATGGCCAGAACCGTCATCGATCTCGACGAAGACATGGTCACCGAGGCCATGCGCATCTTCGGTACCAAGACCAAGGCCAAGGCCGTCCGCCTCGCCATGGAGGACGCCGTCAAGAGGCACCTTCGACAAGAGGGCTTCGACGCCATCGAGGCCGGTGAGTTCGACTTCAGCGAGATCGTGGAGAGCACCGGCCCGCGTAACGCCGACGGCTCCCTCAAGCGCACCGGCGATCTCGACGGAGGCCGGGCCGCCTGATGCAGGACCGCTGTCTGATCGACAAGTCCGCCTTGGCCCGCTGGGCGAAACCGAACGTCAAAGAGGTGCTCAAGCCCCTGCACGAGCGCTGCCTCCTCGCCGTGTGCCGGCCCACCGAGTACGAGATGATCCACTCCGCGCGGGACACCTCGGAGGCGACCCGGATCAGCACCTGGCTCCACGCCTTCGACTACCTCCACACGGACGACCACACCTTCGCCCGCGCCCTGGAAGTCCAGCGCCACGCTCTCGACGCAGGCTTCCACCGCGCCTTGTCCCTCCCCGACCTGCTGATCGCCGCCACGGCAGAACTGCACCGGCGGACGGTCCTCCACTACGACGGCGACTTCGACATGATCGCCTCCCTCACCGGCCAACCGACCGAATGGGTCGTTCCGCCCGGCAGCGCCGACCGATAGCCGACCGACAAAAGGAGACGGCCCCGGTCGGCCGGCGGTGAACATCATCGATGTGTCGGCCTCTCGCCGTTGCCTCAAGGGACAGAAGCGGAGGTTCCGGCCTCGGCGTGTCGGGGCATAAGACAACTCCCCTTCCTTCTCCTGCACTTCCGGGAGTCGCCCCATGCTCCGTGGTGTCGATGTCAGCGCCTACCAGTCCTCCGCCTACGCGACGGAAGGTCTCTCCTTCGTCTTCGTCAAGGCGACGGAGGGCCGTACCTACGTCAACTCGAAGCTCGCCGCCCAGACGAAGCGGGCGCGGGACGCCGACCTGGTCGTCGGCTTCTACCACTTCCTCTGGCCGGGCAACCTCGGCGCCCAGGCGGAACACTTCCTGGCGAAGGCACCGGACCGCCCCGGCGACATCCTCGCCGTCGACTGGGAGACGACGGGCGAGGGCACCCACGCGAGCAACGCCGAGAAGGACCGTTTCATCAGGAAGCTCAAGAAGCTACGGCCGCGCAACCGGGTCGTCCTGTACTGCAACAGGACCTACTGGCTGAACGTCGACGACACCTCGTACGCCGGCGACGGCCTCTGGATAGCCGACTACGTCACCGCGGGCAAGCCCCGCATCAAGGCGAAGTGGCGCTTCCACCAGTACACGGACGAGCCCCTCGACACGAACGTGGCGAAGTTCGCCGACAAGGCGGCGCTGCGGGCGTGGGCGACCGTGGGGTGAGCCGGCTCAGCCCCGGAAGGCCGCCGGGCGCTCCGGGGACGCCGCCGCCAGGGCCCGGGTGACCTCGTCGACCCCGCCGCGCAGGCCGTACACCGGGGTGTCGGGCTGCTGGCGCCAGGAGTCGTCGATGCCGCCCGCGTCGACGGTGTCGAAGCCGAGTTCGTCGATCAGGGCTCGGACCTTGGCCTTGGCGGCCTCGTCGTCGCCCGCGACGGGCAGGGCGATGCGGCCGGGGGCGCCGGCCGGGAGGGGGCGGTCCAGGATGTCCTGGGCGTAGGTGCCGTTGAACGCCTTGACCACCGGGTGGCCGATCCGGCGCTCCGTCCAGCGGCTCTCGGTGATGCCCTCGTCCTCGATGGCGTCGATCCGGCCGTCGCGCTGCTGCGGGTAGTAGTTGCCCGTGTCGATGACGGCGACGTCCTCGGCCGCGCCGTCGAGGATGCCGGAGGGCAGGTCCGGGACCGCCTTGAGCGGGATCGTGACGACGACGACCTCGGCGCCGCGCGCCGCCTCGGTGACCTCGACGGGCGTCGCGCCCGTCTCCTTCGCCAGCTCCGTGAGCGTCTGCGGGCCGCGGGAGTTGGCCACGGAGACGTCGTGGCCGAGGGTGGTGAGACGCCGGGTGAGATTGCCGCCGATGTTGCCCGCGCCGATGATGCCGATCTTCATGTCAGGCCCTTCCCGAACGATCCATGCGCATGCATGCTTTCGAGGACCTCAACCGCGGGCGGTCGTCGGCTATTCCGCTCTGCCGCCGCACGGACGACGCACGGATGGCGGACGGATGGCGGACGGATGCCCCGCGGCTCGCCCGGGACATCCCTCCGCCCGCGCGTCACTTGCCCAGGTAGGCCCAGAACTCGTCGAACGACAGGACCTTGTCGCCGTCCAGGTCGCGGGTCTTGATGACGGCCTCGGCGACCGTGTCGGTGACGTGCCAGTCGCCCCCCTGGGCCAGGGCGGTCTTGAACTCGGTCGCGGTGATGAATCCGTCACCGTCCGCGTCGATCCGCTGGAACTGCTTGCGTGCTTCTTCGATGTCCGCCACCGGTCCGCCCCTCTTCGTCATACCTTGCGGTGCTGTGTTGCCGTCGTTCTGACGCAGGTCAGATTAACGGTCCGGGTGAGCGCGCAGTGCGGCCACCACCCGGCCGGACTCCCGCACCGCGGGTGACCGGGGTCAGGACGCCCTCGTCCGGCCGGTGGCGGACGGTGCGCACGGGCGGGCCGGTGGTCCCGGCCGGCTCGCCGACGGCGAAAAGACCGGTGCCGTCGTCGGTCACGTGTGTGAGTCTGGGCCTCCCGGCGGGCGGGGAATCGAGCGGCGGGAAGGAACGGGGAGGAGCGCGGTGGAGACCTTGCGGGACATCCTGGACGCGGCGGCGCGGGGCGTGTTCCCACCGGCGGACGGCCGGACGACGGTCGTGCCGCAGTCCTGCCGGCGGGACGCGGGCGTGCTGTCCTTCACCGCGCACTCGGTGGTGTTCACCGACGAGGACCCGGAGTGGGTACACGCGGCCTTGCGCGCGGCCGACTGCGACGCGCTGGCCGCGACGCTGAACGCCCGCTTCCTGACGGCGTTCATGGACCGCACGGGCCGGCGGACCGACACCGTCGACGCGGTGCTGGTGGGCCGGCCGCTCGCGGGCGGGCCGGCCGTGGGACTGACGGAGATCGACGATCCGGACCATCCCCGGGTGGTCCGCTCGCGCGAGCGGCGCGACGACGTGCGGGTGTGGGCCGCGGACGGCGGGGTGCTGGTCCTGGGCCGCGGCGTCGGCGGGCGGCTGGAGGTCGCGGTCGAGGTCGACGAGGACGCCCGGCACCGGGGGCTGGGGCGGGCCCTGGTGACGGCGGCCCGGCACCTCACCGGCGGCGAGCCGGTGTGGGCGCAGGTCTCCCCGGGGAACGCCCGCAGCATGCGGGCGTTCCAGGCGGCGGGCTACCTGCCGGTGGGGGCGGAGGCGCTGCTCACCGCCCGGTAGCCGGGTGGTCCGGTGCCCGGGCGTCGTGCGGGCTCCTCCCCCGGCCGCCCTCCCCCGGCCGCCCCTCCCCCGGCCGCTCCTCCCCCGGCCGTTCGTACTCGCGGCACCCGTGCGGTGACGGTCCCGGCCCGGCCGGGTGCGGGCGCCGCCCTCAGGAGGCCACCCGCAGCAGCAGTACCGACCGGGCCGGGACCGTCACCCCCGTCCCCGCCCGGTGCGTGACGGCCGGGGCGGTGTCCTGGTCCTCCCTGGAGGTGTCCACCACGACCTCGTAGCGCTCCGCCCAGGGCGGGCCCGGCAGGACGAAGTGGGCGGGGCGGTCGCCCGCGTGCAGGAGGGCGAGGAAGCCGTCGTCCGTGATCGGGGCGCCCCGCTCGTCGCGGCCGGGGATGTCCCGGCCGGAGAGGTACATGCCGAGCGTCGCCGCGGGCGCGTACCAGTCCCCTTCCGTCATCTCCGTGCCGCGGGCGGTGAACCAGGCCAGGTCGCGCAGCCCGTCCGCGGAGTGGGGCCGGCCGGAGAAGAACGCCCGGCGGCGCAGCACGGGATGGCGGTGGCGCAGGGCGATCAGGCGGGCGGTCAGGTCGTGCAGGGCCTTCCAGCCGGGGTCCTCCAGCAGGCTCCAGTCCAGCCAGCTGGTCTCGTCGTCCTGGCAGTACGCGTTGTTGTTGCCGCGCTGGGTGCGGCCCAGTTCGTCGCCCGCGACCAGCATCGGCACGCCGGTCGACAGCAGCAGCGTGGTCATCAGGTTGCGCAGCTGCCGCCGCCGCAGCGCGCGCACCCCCTCGTCGTCCGTCTCCCCCTCGGTGCCGCAGTTCCAGGAACGGTTGTCGTCCGTGCCGTCCCGGTTGCCCTCGCCGTTGGCCTCGTTGTGCTTGCGCTCGTAGGACACGAGGTCGCGCAGGGTGAACCCGTCGTGGGCGGTGATGAAGTTGACGGAGGCGTAGGGGCGCCGGCCGCCCCAGGCGTACAGGTCGCTGGAACCGGACAGGCGGTAGCCCATCTCGCGGACGTCCGGCAGGGCGTGCCGCCAGAAGTCGCGCACGGTGTCGCGGTAGCGGTCGTTCCACTCCGTCCACAGCGGGGGGAAGGCGCCCACCTGGTAGCCGCCCGACCCCACGTCCCAGGGTTCCGCGATCAGCTTCACCCGCCGCAGCACCGGGTCCTGCGCGATCACCGCGAGGAACGGCGACAGCATGTCCACGTCGTGCATGGAGCGGGCGAGGGCGGCGGCCAGGTCGAAGCGGAAGCCGTCGACGCCCATCTCCGTGACCCAGTAGCGCAGCGAGTCCGTGATCAGGCGCAGCACGTGCGGCTGGACGACGTGCAGGGTGTTGCCGCAGCCCGTGTAGTCGGCGTACCGGCGGGCGTCCGGCTGCAAGCGGTAGTAGCCGCGGTTGTCGACGCCCTTCAGGGACAGCGTCGGGCCCAGTTCGCCCGCCTCCGCGGTGTGGTTGTAGACCACGTCGAGGATGACCTCGATGCCGGCCGCGTGCAGCGCGCGCACCATCCGCTTGAACTCGCCGACCTGTCCGCCCGTCGTCCCGGCGGAGGCGTAACCGGCGTGCGGGGCGAAGTAGCCGATGGAGTTGTAGCCCCAGTAGTTGCGCAGTCCCCTGCGCAGCAGGTGGTCCTCGTGGGCGAACTGGTGGACCGGGAGCAGTTCGACGGCCGTGACGCCCAGGCCGGCCAGGTGCTCGACCGCGGCCGGGTGCGCCAGGCCGGCGTAGGTGCCGCGCAGTTCCTCGGGGACGCCGGGGTGCCGCATGGTGAAGCCGCGGACGTGCAGCTCGTAGATGACCGAGTCCGCCCAGGGGGTCTTGGGGCGGCGGTCGTCGGCCCAGTCGTCGTCGTCGTGGACGACGACGCCCTTGGGGACGTGGGGCGCGGAGTCCCGCTCGTCGCGGACGGTGTCGGCGAACTGCTGCTGGGGCCAGTCCCGGACGTGCCCGTACACCTCGGGCGGCAGGCCGAACTCGCCGTCCACGGCGCGGGCGTACGGGTCGAGGAGCAGCTTCGCCGGGTTCCAGCGGGCGCCGGTCCACGGGTCCCAGCGGCCGTGCACCCGGTAGCCGTAGCGCCGGCCGGGCATCACGCCGGGCACGAAGCCGTGCCAGATCTCGTGCGTGAGTTCCGTCAGCCGGGCGCGGGTCTCGCGGCCCCGGTCGTCGAAGAGGCACAGCTCGACGGCCTCCGCGCCGCCCGCCCACAGGGCGAAATTGGTGCCGGCGACCCCGTCGGGGCCGACCCGGAAGCGGGCGCCGAGCGGCGTGGACGCGCCGGGCCACACGGGCACACCGGGCGTCCTGCGCGGTGCCCCGTTCACGACGGCGGACGCGGCGGGGCGCTCCCGCGCCACCTCCTCCTGCTCGGCTGCGCTGGACACCGTTCAGCCTCCCGCGGCTCGTGGCACGACGCGGGCCCGGGGCGTACGGCGTCCCGGCCGCTGCTCCCTCGGCGTCGTCCTCCCCCCTGTTCTGCCCAGCGCGTGCCTCGCACTCACGTTTCCCCGGAGCGTGCCCCGTCGTTGGACAGCGCGTGAGGCACGTAACTGGGCGCGCACGGCGCGCGGGGGTCGCACTGACCGCCGTACTGACATGGGCAGGACTGCTGGCGGGAGCCGCCGGATGCAGCGGGGACGGCGGGGGCGGGCTCGACCGCGTGCTGGGCGGACCCCCGGCACCCGAGGGCGTCATCCGGGTCACCCCGCGGGACGGCAGCCGGGAGGTGCGTCCCGGCCAGGCGCTGCGGGTCCGGGTGCCCGACGGGCGGCTGGAGTCGGTGCGGGTCCGCAAGCAGCAGGACGCGCAGGAGAGCGAGGTGCCGGGCCGGATCTCCGCGGACGGCCGCGGCTGGAGCCCGGCGGACGGCCGGCTCGCGCTCGCCGCCCGGTACACGGTCGACGCGGTCGCCGTGGACGGCGACGGACACCGCTCGGCCCGGCACACCACGTTCACGACGTACGTCCCCGAGGAGCGGTTCATCGGGTACGTCACGCCGGAGAACCGCTCGACGGTCGGCACGGGGATGATCGTGTCCCTGGAGTTCAACCGGGAGATCCGGAACCGGGCCGCCGTCGAGCGCGCCGTCCGCGTGAGCGCCGAGCCGGCCGTCGAGGTGCGGCCGCACTGGTTCGGCGCCTCCCGGCTCGACTTCCGCCCCGAGCACTACTGGAAGCCCGGCACCCGCGTCACCGTCTCCCTGCGCTTCCGCGACGTCGAGGGGGCGCCCGGCGTCTACGGGCTCCAGGACAGGACGTTCTCCTTCGGCGTCGGCCGCCACCAGGTCTCCCTCGTCGACGCCGCCGACCACACCATGCAGGTGCGGCGCGAGGGCGAACTGCTCGCCACCGTGCCCATCACCGCCGGGGCCCCGAGGACGACCACGTACAACGGCAAGATGGTGGTCACGGAGATGCTGGAGCTGACCCGGATGAACGGCGCCACCGTCGGCTTCAGGAAGAAGAACGGCAAGAGCGAGTACGACATCCCGGACGTGCCGCACGCGATGCGGCTCACCGAGTCGGGCACCTTCCTGCACGGCAACTACTGGGCGTCGCCGCGGGACTTCGGGCGGGTCAACCTCAGCCACGGGTGCGTGGGGCTCAGGGACGTGAAGGGCGGCGGCGCGGACACCCCCGCGGGCTGGTTCTTCGACCGCAGTCTCGTCGGGGACGTCGTCGAGGTGGTCCGCAGCAAGGACAGGACGGTCGCCCCGGACAACGGGCTCGGCGGCTGGAACATGAACTGGAGGCGATGGACCGCCGGCAGCGCGGTGAACTGACGTCCGGACGCCCTTCCCCTCCCCCCTCCCCTCCCCCGGCCGAAGTTGGGACGGAACGGTGACACTCCGGGGTCACCGGGCCCGCTGACCATGTGGTTAATATGCGCGCAGCGCAGGGGACGTGCCTGCGTGCGGGCCTGACCGGCCCGGGGGAGGGGAGAACGGACTTGAACGTGCGACCGATATCGGGGCATCGGTTGGCGGGCGCCCACGCGTCCGCGACAGGCGGCTGGCGCTGGCCGTCGGAGGGCTGCTGCTGACCGTCACGGCCTGCGGGGGCGGGGCGTCCGGGGCGGAGGAGACGAAGGACGGCAAGGGCGCGGGCGCCGCGACCGCGGCGAGCGCGCAGTCGGAGGCGGTCGTCTCGATCGCCCCGAAGGACGGCGCGAAGTCCGTCGACACCAGCGGCGCCCTGAAGGTGACGGCCGCCAAGGGCAAGCTGACCGAGGTCGTCGTCAAGGACGCCGAGGGCGCGAAGATCGACGGCGAGATCTCCGCGGACGGCGCCGGCTGGACGCCGAGCACCCACCTGGCCGCCGCCACCAAGTACCAGGTGCACGCGGTCGCCAAGGACGCCGAGGGCCGTACGGCCGCCGAGGACGCGTCCTTCACCACGCTGACGCCCGAGAACACCTTCGTCGGCACCTTCACGCCGGAGGACGGCTCCACCGTCGGTGTCGGCATGCCGTTCTCGCTCCGCTTCACGCGGGGCATCACCGCGCCCGACGACGTCGAGAAGGCCGTCAGGATCACCACGGTCCCGGCCGTCGACGTGCAGGGCCACTGGTTCGGCAACGACCGCCTCGACTTCCGGCCCGAGAAGTACTGGAAGGCCGGCACCAAGGTGACGGTCGAGCTGAACCTCGACGGCGTCGAGGGCCGCAAGGGCGTCTACGGCAAGCAGTCCAAGAAGGTCTCCTTCACCATCGGCCGCGACCAGGTGTCCGTCGTGGACGCCAAGAAGCACACGATGAAGGTGATGCAGGAGGGCAAGGTCGTCAAGACCATCCCGGTCACCACCGGCAAGGCCGGCTACGCCACCTGGAACGGCCAGATGGTCATCAGTGAGAAGTTCACGGTGACCCGCATGAACGGCGACACGGTCGGCTACGACGGCGAGTACGACATCAAGGACGTCCCGCACGCCATGCGGCTGACCGACTCCGGCACCTTCGTGCACGGCAACTACTGGGGCGGCGACGCCTTCGGCAACTACAACGCCAGCCACGGCTGCATCGGCCTGCGGGACGTGCGCGGCGGCTACGACAGCGGCGTGCCGGCCGCCTGGTTCTTCAACCACTCGATGACCGGCGACGTGGTGGTCGTGAAGAACTCCACCGACCCGGTGGTCTCCCCCTCCAACGGCCTCAACGGCTGGAACATCCCATGGGCGGAGTGGACGAAGTAGGTCCCGAGCGGATCGTCTCCGGCGGCGGGCCCGGTGCTGTGACCCACGGCACCGGGCCCGCCGCCGTCAGTCCCCGTGCCGCACCCCCCAGGGGACAACCCCCGAACCCCCGGCCGGACGCATGTGACCCACCGCACCCGACCCACCCCCGTTAGTCCCCGTTAACCTGCTGCGCATGACCGTGAATCTCGAAGTCGCCGAGGGCGTCGGCACGCTGCGCCTGGACCGCCCGCCCATGAACGCGCTGAACGTCGCCACCCAGGACCGGCTCAAGGAACTCGCCGAGGAGGCGGGTCGCCGTGACGACGTACGGGCCGTCGTCGTGTACGGCGGCGAGAAGGTGTTCGCGGCGGGCGCGGACATCAAGGAGATGCAGCTCATGGACCACACGGCCATGGTCCTGCGCGCCCGCGCCCTCCAGGACGCCTTCACGGCGGTGGCCCGCATCCCCAAGCCGGTGGTCGCGGCCGTGACCGGATACGCCCTGGGCGGCGGCTGCGAGCTGGCGCTGTGCGCGGATTTCCGGATCGCCGCGGACAACGCGAAGCTGGGCCAGCCGGAGATCCTGCTCGGCCTGATCCCGGGCGCGGGGGCACCCAGCGGCTGTCCCGGCTGGTCGGCCCGTCCAAGGCGAAGGACCTGATCTTCACCGGCCGCATGGTCAAGGCCGACGAGGCGCTGACGCTGGGGCTGGTCGACCGGGTGGTCCCGGCCGACGAGGTGTACGCGCAGGCGCACGCGTGGGCGGCGAAGCTGGCGCAGGGGCCGGCGCTCGCGCTGCGGGCGGCCAAGGAGTCGATCGACACCGGTCTGGAGACGGACATCGAGACGGGCCTCACGGTGGAACGGAACTGGTTCGCGGGCCTGTTCGCCACCCCCGACCGGGAGACCGGCATGCGCAGCTTCGTGGAGGAAGGGCCGGGCAAGGCGAAGTTCCAGTGAGGCCGCCGCCCGGACCCCCGGGCGGGTCCGGTGTGAGACTCGTCTCGCCGAAGGTCCCCGGAAGCCCTTGCAATTGACGGGATGTCTCATCCGGGGCACGGCCGGTTTCCCGCCCGGAATGCCGGCCGGCGCCCCGTCCGGTCCCCTTTCCGGGGTCCGTCCGGGTTCTCTCCGGGTCCCCCGACGGGGCGTTTCACCCACGCCACGAGGCGGCCCCTGGCCCACCCTGCCGAAGGGCCCGCGAATCACCTCCCGGAGAGGTGTCATCGCAGGTCAGCGCGGGTGCATCCGATGCCCGGACGCCCCTGGCACACGCCGACCGATTCGCGCGGAATGAGGGCTTCCGGGGGGCGTATTCCCGGGAACGGCCCCGCGTCGGGCCCTGGGCCGCCATGATGGGGGCATGGCGGGGCTGGAGGACATCGAACAGCCGCGGGGGCACGGGCGTGTGGGCGCGGCACGCTGGTCGCCCGCGGTCGAGGACGAACGGGCGCTCAAGGCGCTGGAGTTGTTCGGTGACCCCACGGAAGCGGAAGTCCAGCTGCCGTCCCGCCCCGAATCCGCCGCCACGGCCCGCCGCCTCACCCAGGTCGTCGTCCTCCGCCGCTGGCAGCTCTCCCCCAGGACGACCGAGGACGCCGTCCTGCTCGTCTCGGAACTCGTCGGCAACGCCGTACGCCACACCGGGGCCCGTGTCTTCGGGCTGCGCCTGCGCAGACGGCGGGGCTGGATCCGGGTCGAGGTCCGGGACCCCTCACGGGGGCTGCCCTGTCTGATGCCGGTCCAGGAAATGGACGTCAGCGGCCGGGGGCTGTTCCTCGTCGACACGCTGTCCGACCGCTGGGGCGTCGACCTGCTGCCGCGCGGCAAGACGACCTGGTTCGAGATCCGCATCGCCGACCGCTGACCGGGCGGACCCTCGCCCCTCCCCTACGGGGCCCTTCCCCTACGGTCTCTCCCCCTACGGTTCCTCTCCTACGGCCTCTCCCCTACGGGGGCCCCTCCCCGGGTCGGCCACTGCGGGCCGCACACTGCCGGCCGGTCGCTCCCAGCCGCTCCCGGCCGGCCCTCCGACCGGCCCGCGATCGCCCCCGACCGCCCCGGAACCGCATCGGCCGATCGGATGACACCGGCCTGCCGCCGGCCCCCGGCACGAGCGGTTCGAGGGCCCGAACGCGCAGGTCGTAGGTCCGGGGGCCGAGCCGGACCCGGCCGAAACTCGGTGGGCGTCGTCAGTGGCTGTCCGTAGGCTCGCTCCTGATGCCCACGACACCTGCACCCGCCAAGGACCGTTCCGCCGTACGGACGTTGCTGCGCCTGTGGCCGTACGTGCGGCCCGTCCGGGCGCGGCTGTTCACCGCCGCGGCCATCGCGGTCATCGCCTCCTGCACGGGGCTGGTGATCCCGCTCGTCCTCAAGTGGATGGTGGACGGGCCGGTCGCGGACCGGGACCCGGGGGGTGTCTGGCTGGGCGCGCTGTACCTGCTGCTGCTCGGGATCGCGGAGGCGCTCCTGTTCGGGCTGCGGCGCTGGCTGGTGGCACGTCCGCTGTCGCACGTCGAGGCGGAGATGCGGGCCGGTCTGTACCGGCACCTCCAGCGGCTGCCGGTGGCCTTCCACGACCGGTGGGCGTCGGGGCAGCTGCTGTCCCGGGCCACCACCGATCTGATGCTGCTGCGCATGTTCCTCGCCTTCCCGCTGACGTTCCTCCTGGTCAACGGGGTGACGATCCTCGTCGGCGTGGCCATCATGCTGCTCCAGGACTGGGTGCTCGGGCTGGTCGTCCTCGGGCCCGCGATCCCCGTGGTCGTCATGTGCGTGATCTTCGAGAACCGGTACGCGCGCGTGGCGCGACGCGCCCAGGACCAGGTCGGCGACCTGACGACGGTCGTCGAGGAGAGCGTCCTCGGCATCCGGGTCGTCAAGGGGTTCGGCCGGCACCGCAGCCAGGCGCGGGCCTTCCACGAGCTGTCGTCGACACTGCGCGGGACGGAACTGCACAAGGCGCGGCTGCTGGCGACGATCTGGGCGGTCATCGTGACCCTGCCCGAGCTGGCGATCGGCGCGGCGCTGGTGCTGGGGACGGTGCGGGTGGCGGACGGCGAACTGTCCGCGGGCACGCTGGTCGCCTTCCTCTCCACGGCCCTCGCCCTGCGGTGGCCGGTGGACTCCATCGGCTTCCTGCTGGCGATGAGCCAGGAGGCGGCGACGGCCACGGAACGGTACTTCGAGGTGATGGACGCGGAGCCGGAGGACGACGGGGTGCCCGTCGGGCGGGCGCCGGCACCCGCCTCGGCCTCGACCTCCGCCTCGACCTCGACCTCGGCCTCCGCCTCCGCCTCCGCCTCCGCCTCGGCGGTCCCGGTATCGGCCCCGGCCCCGGTCGCGGAGGACCCGCCGTCGGCTCCGGCGACCTCCGGCCGGTACGCGTCGCCCCCGGAGGGGGGCCTGCGGTTCCACGGGGTCACCTTCCGCTACCCCGACGCCGAGCCCGGTTCCCCGCCCGTCCTCGACCGGGTCGACCTGCACATCCGGCCCGGCGAGTCCATGGCGCTGGTGGGCACGACCGGCAGCGGCAAGACCACGCTCACCGCGCTCGTGCCGCGGCTGCACGAGGTGACCTCCGGGTGGATCACGCTCGACGGCGAGGACATCACCGCGATGCCCCGCGAGGAGCTGCGCACGAAGGTGGCCGTCGCCTTCGAGGAGCCGACGCTGTTCTCCGCGAGCGTCGGGGAGAACGTGCTGATGGGCGCCGGCGACGGCGCCGACGACGGCGACCTGGAGCGGGCGCTGGCCGTCGCCCGGGCCGAGTTCGTGCACGCGCTGCCGCAGGGCACCCGCACCCAGGTCGGTGAGCAGGGGCTGAGCCTGTCCGGCGGGCAGCGGCAGCGCCTCGCGCTGGCGCGGGCGGTCGTGGGCCGGCCCCGGTTCCTCGTGCTCGACGACCCGCTGTCCGCGCTGGACGTCCACACGGAGGCCGCCGTGGAGGCCGCCCTGCGCCGCGTCCTCGCCGACACGACCGCGCTGATCGTCGCGCACCGGCCCTCCACCGTGCTGCTCGCCGACCGGGTCGCCCTGCTGTCGGGCGGCCGCATCACCGCCGTGGGCACCCACCACGAACTGCTCCGCACCCACGCCGAGTACGCCCGTCTGATGTCCGGGGACCAGGAGACCGACCGCCGATGACCGCGCCCACGACCGCCTCCCCCGCCACCGGTGACGAGCGGGACCCGGCCACCGCCCCGGAGGAGGCCGACGCCTTCGACCGGGACGTCCTGCCCACCCCGCCGGGCGCCACCGGCACCCTGCTGCGCTCGCTGCTCGCCCCGATGAGGGCGCGCGTCGCCCTCACCACGTTCCTGCTGCTGCTCCAGCAGGCGGCCGTGCAGGCGGGGCCGCTGCTGGTGGCGTACGCCATCGACCGTGCCGTGCCGGCGTTCCGGGAGGACGACCTCGGGCCGCTGGTCGCGGTGGGCGTCGGCTACCTGGGGTGCGCGCTGGCCGGCGGCGGGCTCCAGTACGCGTTCCTGATCGCCTCCGCCCGCGTCAACCAGGACGTGCTGCTGGATCTGCGCGGCCGGATCTTCCGGCACGCGCAGGCGCTGAGCGTCGACTTCCACGAGCGCTACACCTCGGGCCGGCTCATCTCCCGTTCCACCACCGACGTGGAGTCGCTGCGCGAACTGCTCAGCGAGGGCCTCCAGGAGCTGGTGACGGTCGTCCTGTCCTTCCTCTACATCTCGGCGATGCTGCTCTGGCTGGACCTGGGCCTCGGTGCGGTGGCGGTGGCCTCGTTCGGGCCGCTGTACCTCCTCGTCCGGGTCTATCAGCGGCGCGCGGGCCGGGTGTTCACCGCCCGGTCCTCGGCCGTCGCCGCCGTGATCGTGAAGTTCGTGGAGACGGTGAACGGCATCCGGCCGGTGCGCGCGTTCCGCCGGGAGGCCGTCAACGAGGCCGACTTCCGGGTCCTGAACCAGCGGCACGAGCGGACCAACGGCGACGCGCTGCTGGAGATGGCCCGGTACGTCGTCGGTTCCCGGCTGGTCGCCAACACCGCCGTCGCGCTGATCGTGCTGTGGGGCGCCAGGCGGGTGGCGGACGGTTCGCTGGCGCTGGGCGTGCTGGCCGCGGCGGTGCTGTACCTGCGGCGGCTGTACGACCCGATCGACCGGCTCGGCATGTTCCTCAACTCCTACCAGTCGGCGGCCGCCTCCCTGGAGAAGATCGCGGGGCTGCTGGCCCAGGAGCCGTCCGTGCCCGAGCCGGCCGCGCCCCGGGAGCTGCCGGCCCGCCGGTCGGGCATGCCCGGCCGCGAGGTCGTCTTCGACGGCGTCGGCTTCGGCTACCGCACCGGCGGCGAGGTCCTCCCCCGCTTCGACCTCACCCTGCCCGCCGGACAGACCGTCGCGGTGGTCGGCACGACCGGCGCCGGGAAGTCCACCCTGGCCAAGCTCCTCGCCCGCTTCTACGACCCGACGGCGGGCCGGGTGCTGCTCGACGGCGTCGACCTGCGCGAGCTGGCGACGGCCGAACTGCGGCGCGGGGTGGTCATGGTGACGCAGGAGGCGTTCCTGTTCTCCGGGACGGTCGCCGACAACATCGCGCTCGGGCGGCCGGACGCGAGCCGGGAGGACATCGAGCGGGCGGCGAAGGCCATCGGCGCGCACGAGTTCATCAGCGCCCTGCCCGACGGCTACGACACGGACGTCCGCAGGCGCGGCGGCCGCATCTCCGCCGGCCAGCGCCAACTCGTCTCGTTCGCGCGGGCGTTGCTCGCGGACCCGGCGGTCCTGATCCTCGACGAGGCGACCAGTTCGCTCGACGTGCCCGGTGAGCGGGCCGTGCAGGCGGCGATGGCGACGGTCCTGAAGGGCCGTACGGCGGTGGTGATCGCGCACCGGCTGTCGACGGTGGAGATCGCCGACCGGGTGCTCGTCATGGAGCGCGGAAGGATCGTCGAGGACGGCACTCCGGCCGAACTCGTCGCGGGGACGGGCCGGTTCGCGGACCTGCACCGCGCCTGGCGGGACAGCCTCGCGTGAGGGGCCCGGGGATCATGAGGGGCGTGAAGGTCCTGAGGGAGCGGCGGACGGGACGACCGCTGATCGACGCCCACGCCGACCCCGGCACGCCCGACCGCCGCGGCGGCTGGTCGTACCTGTGGTGGCTGACCTGCCGCCAGCCGGGGCGGGCGGTGGCGGGAGCGGTGCTGTCCAGCGTCTGGATGGTGCTGATGGCGGTCGCGCCGTACCTGATGTCGAGGGCGGTCGACGACGGGCTGGAGCGGGGCGACACGGCCGCGCTGGCGGGCTGGACGACCGCCCTGGTGCTGGTGGGGGCGTTCAACTCCTGGGTGAGCATCATGCGGCACCGCGTCATGACCCGGGTGCGCATGGACGCCAACTTCCGCACGGTGAAGGTGGTCGTCGGGCACATGGTCCGGCTGGGCGCCGCGCTGCCGCGCCGGGTCGGGGCCGGGGAGGTGGTCACGATCGGCGTCGGCGACGTGCAGCCCATCGCCACGGCCCTGACGGTGATCGGGCCGGGCGTCGGCTCGGTCGTCGTCTACGTCGTCGTCGCCGGGGTGCTGCTGTCGGTCTCGCCGCTGCTCGCGGCGGTCGTGCTGCTGGGGATGCCGGTGATCGCCGTGCTGGTCGGCCCCCTGATGGGCCGGCTCCAGGGCGCCGAGGGCGAGTACCGGGAGCGACAGGGGATGCTCACCGCGCGGATCGGCGACCTCGCGGGCGGTCTGCGGGTGCTCAACGGCCTCGGCGGCAAGGGCCTGTTCGCGGACGCCTTCCACCGCGACTCGCAGCGGCTGCGCGCCCAGGGCTACCGGGTCGGCTCGGTCACCAGCTGGATGCAGGCCCTCGGCGTGGGTCTGCCGACGGTGTTCCTCGCCGTGGTGACCTGGCTGGCGGCCCGGCTCGCGGCGCAGGGCGAGCTGACGGTCGGCGAGCTGGTGGCGGTGTACGGCTACGTGGCCGTGCTGGTCGGCCCGGTCGCGTTCATCGTGGACATGGGCTACCAGCTCAGCCGGGGCGTGGTCGCCGCCCGCCGGGTCGTCCGGCTGCTGCGGCTGGAGCCGGACCCCGACACCGGTACCGCCGAGGCGCCCGCCGGGCCGGCGGTGCTGTACGACCCCGACTCGGGCGTGCGGGTCGTGCCCGGCCGGCTGACGGCGCTGGCCGGTGCGCGGCCCGCCGAGACGGCCGCCGTGATCGACCGGCTGGGCCGGTACGGGCCGACCGACGTCACCTGGGGCGGCGTGCGCCTCGACGAGGTGGGACTGGCACGGGTCAGGGAGCGGATCCTGGTCGCCGACAACGAGGCGGACCTGTTCGCCGGCAGCCTGCGCGCGATGGTGGGCGGGCGGCGCGAGCCGTCCGCCGAGGAGATCGACCGGGCGCTGCGGGCGGCCGCGGCCGAGGACGTCGTGCAGGGCCTGCCGGAGGGGCTCGACTCCCCCGTGGCGGCGGGGGCCGCAGCCTGTCCGGCGGCCAGCGGCAGCGCGTACGGCTGGTGCGGGCGCTGCTCGCCGACCCCGAGGTGCTGCTCGCCGTCGAGCCGACGTCGGCGCTCGACGCGCACACCGAGGCGGCGATCGCGCGGCGGCTGCGCGGGGCACGCGCCGACCGCACGACCGTCGTGACGAGCACCTCCCCGCTGCTGCTCGACCACGCGGACCGGGTGCTGTACCTGGTCGACGGCAAGGTGGCGGCGAGCGGCCGACACCGGGTGCTGCTGGAGACGGAGCCGGGCTACCGGGCGCTGGTGGCGCGGGACATGGAGGCCCCGCAGGGCACACAGGACCCGCAGGGCACGCGGAGCGGCGGCGGGGCAGGGGACGGGACCGTAGAGGGGGCTGTGCGATGACGGCGGGTGGCTCGGGCGGGTCGGGCCGACCGGCCGGAAAGGTCTCGGCCGGGAAGGTCCCGGCCGGGGGCGGCGGCGAGGAGACCGCGGGGCGGCTCCCGGTGGCCTCGCCTGCCGAGGTGCGGCGGGCCACCGGCCGTCTCGTGCGGGCCGACGGGCGGGCCTTCGCCGCCGTCCTGGCGCTCAACGTGCTGGCCGCGGCGGCCGGTCTGGCCGGGCCCTGGCTGCTCGGCCGGATCATCGACGAGGTGCGCTCCGGCGGCGGGGTCGCGGCGGTGGACCGGCTGGCCCCGGCCATCCTGGGGTGCGCGCTGGGACAGCTGCTGCTGGCCCGCTGGGCCCGGTACGCGGGGCACCGGTTCGGGGAGCGGACGCTCGCACGGGTGCGGGAGGGCTTCGTGGAGCGGACGCTGGCGCTGCCCGCGTCGGTCGTGGAGCGGGCCGGCGCCGGCGACCTCACCACCCGCGGCACCGCCGACGTGGCGGCCGTGGGCACGACGCTGCGGGACGCCGGGCCCGAGCTGCTGGTCTGCGCCGTGCAGGCGTCGCTGCTGCTGGGCGCGGTGTTCCTGATCGACCCGCTGCTCGGCGCGGTCGGGCTGCTCGCGCTGACGCCGATCTGGTGGGTGCTGCGCTGGTACCTGCGGCGGGCGCGCGCCGGGTACCTCGCCGAGGGCGCGGCCACCTCGGAGGTCGCCGACGTCCTCGCGGAGACCGCGGCCGGGGCCCGCACGGTGGAGGCCTTCCGGCTCCAGGAGCGGCGGACGGCGGCGAGCCGGGACGCGCTGGAGGTCTCGCGCCGTACGCGGTTCCGCACGCTGTTCCTGCGGAGCGTGTTCTTCCCGGTGGTGGAGGTGTCGTACTCCCTGCCCGTGGCGGGGGCCTGCTGGTGGGCGGGGTCCTGCACGCGCGGGGCGACCTGAGCCTCGGGGCGGTGGTGGCGGCGGCCCTGTACCTGCGGCAGTTCACCGGGCCGCTCGACGAGATCCTGATGCGCGTCGAGCAGCTCCAGGGCAGTGGCGCCTCGTTCGCGCGGATGGAGGGGCTGGCCGCGGCCCCGCGGTCCGGGCCGGAGGAGGGCGCGCCGGTCCCGGTGGACGACCGGATCGACGTGACGGGCGTGCGGTACGCCTACGACCGCGGCGGCGAGGTGCTGCGCGGGGTGGACCTGACGGTGCGGCCCGGGGAGCGGCTCGCGGTGGTGGGACCGTCGGGTGCGGGCAAGACGACGCTGAGCCGGCTGCTGGCGGGCGTGGACGCGCCGACGGCGGGTTCGGTCACGGTGGGCGGGGTGCCGGTCGCGGACCTGGCGCCGGAGACGCTGCGCCGTCAGGTCGTCCTGGTGACGCAGGAGCACCACGTCTTCCTCGGCACGGTCCGCGAGAACCTCCTGATCGCCGAACCGTCCGCCACGGAAGAGGAGTTGTGGGCGGCGCTGGCCGCGGTCGGCGCCGCCGGCTGGGTGCGGGAGCTGCCCGGCGGTCTGGACGCGGAGGTGGGCGCGGACCGGCGCCGCACCGACGGCTCGCAGGCGCAGCAACTCGCCCTGGCGCGGGTGGTGCTGGCGGACCCGCACACGCTGATCCTGGACGAGGCGACGGCCCTGCTGGACCCGACGACCGCCCGGCACACCGAACGCGCCCTGGCCGCCGTGCTGCGCGGCCGCACGGTCATCGCCATCGCCCACCGGCTGCACACCGCGCACGACGCGGACCGGGTCGCCGTGATGGAGGGCGGCCGGCTGACCGAACTCGGCACGCACGACGAGCTGGTGCGGGCGGGCGGGGCGTACGCGGCACTGTGGGGGACGTGGCACGGGGAGCGGCGGCACGCGTAGCACGGCGTACGACGGCACGCACGGGATGCACGGGATGCGCGGCACGCACGGGATGCGCGTGGCGCGCCGGTGCCGGCACGCGCGGGGCGCCGTACGACAGCGAGGTCCCCGGGCGACCCGCGGTGATCTCTCCGCATATCGAACATGAACTCCCGGACAACGAAACGTTTCCAGCCAACTTCCTGACGCGCTCCTGACAGATAGCGCTGTCGGCTGCCACTCTTCCCACTGCTACTCCACAGCAACCCCACAGCTTCACCTGTTCTGCGTACGGCCCTAGTTGTGCCCGCGCGGCCCACCCGCCGTGCGGTCTCCCCCGGCCGCGTGACCCGCGGCCGCGCAGAAGGAGTCAGTGTTGAGCAGCAGTTCTCCTCGCAGACGCACCCCCCACACCCCCTCCCGCAGAGCCGCGGCCTTCGCCCTCGTCGGCGTCTCCGCGCTCATCGCCGCCGCCGTGCAGTCCGGTGCCGCGACGGCCGCCCCCGAGCAGTCGCCGCGGGCGGCAGGCCAGGCGGTACCGGGCTCGGAGTCGGTCCGCCTGACCCCCGCCCAGCGCGCCGAGCTGATCCGCGACGCGAACGCCGGCAAGGCGCAGCAGGCCAAGGAGCTGGGCCTCGGTGCCCAGGAGGCGCTCGTCGTCCGGGACGTCGTCAAGGACGCCGACGGCACGGTCCACACCCGCTACGAGCGCACCTACGCGGGCCTGCCGGTCCTCGGCGGCGACCTGGTCGTCGAGTCCACCCCGGCCGGCGCGACGGAGTCCGTCGTCAAGGCGACGCGCGCCGCCATCAAGCCGGCCACCACCACGGCCAAGGTGTCCGCGGCCAAGGCCGAGGCGCAGGCGCTGTCGGCGGCGAAGGCGGAGGACGCCAAGAGCCCCGCCGTCAACCGCGAGGCCCGCAAGGTGATCTGGGCCGCGAACGGCACGCCGACCGTGGCCTACGAGACGGTCGTGGGCGGGTTCCAGCACGACGGCACCCCGCAGGAGCTGCACGTCGTCACGGACGCCACCACGGGCGCGAAGCTGTACGAGTGGGAGGCCATCGAGACCGGCACCGGCAACACGGTGTACAGCGGTCAGGTCACCATCGGCAGCACGCAGTCCGGGTCGACGTACAACCTGACCGACGGCGCCCGCGGCGGCCACAAGACGTACAACCTCAACCGCGGCACCTCCGGCACCGGCACGCTCTTCTCCGGCCCCGACGACGTCTGGGGCAACGGCAGCGCGTCGAACCTGGAGTCGGCCGGCGCCGACGCCGCCTACGGCGCCCAGCTGACCTGGGACTACTACAAGAACGTGCACGGGCGTTCCGGCATCCGCGGCGACGGGGTCGGCGCGTACTCCCGCGTCCACTACGGCAACAACTACGTGAACGCGTTCTGGTCGGACAGCTGCTTCTGCATGACGTACGGCGACGGCTCCGGCAACACCAACCCGCTGACGTCGATCGACGTGGCCGCGCACGAGATGACCCACGGGCTCACCTCCAACACGGCCGGCCTCAACTACAGCGGCGAGTCCGGCGGGCTGAACGAGGCGACCTCGGACATCTTCGGCTCGACCGTCGAGTTCTACGCGGCGAACTCCTCCGACGTCGGTGACTACCTCATCGGCGAGGAGATCAACATCAACGGCGACGGCACGCCGCTGCGTTACATGGACAAGCCGAGCAAGGACGGCTCGTCGAAGGACAGCTGGTACTCCGGCATCGGCTCGATCGACGTGCACTACTCCTCGGGCCCGGCGAACCACTTCTTCTACCTGCTCTCCGAGGGCAGCGGCGCGAAGACCATCAACGGGGTCAGCTACAACTCGCCCACCTCGGACGGGCTGCCGGTCACCGGCATCGGCCGGGCCAAGGCGGAGAAGATCTGGTTCCGCGCGCTGACCACGAAGTTCACCTCGACCACCAACTACGCGGGCGCCCGTACCGGCACCCTCGCGGCGGCCGGTGAGCTGTACGGCACGACGAGCGCCGAGTACACGGCGGTGCAGAACGCGTGGGCAGGCATCGCGGTCGGCTCGCGGCCCGGTGGCGGCGGTGGCGGCACCTCCTTCGAGTCCACCACCGACGTATCGATTCCGGACAACGGCGCGGCGGTCACCTCGCCGATCACCGTCTCCGGCCGGACGGGCAACGCGCCGTCGAACCTCGCGGTGGCGGTCGACATCGTCCACACCTACGTCGGCGACCTCCAGGTGCAGCTGGTCGCCCCCGACGGCACGGCGTACACGCTGAAGGCGTACGGCACCGGCGGCAGCGCGGACAACCTCAACACCACGTACACGGTGAACGCTTCCTCCGAAGTCGCCAACGGTGTCTGGACGTTGCGGGTCCAGGACAACGCGGCCGCGGACACGGGCTACATCAGCGGCTGGTCGCTGACCTTCCCGTAGGTCACCGCCGTGCCGTGACAGGGGGCCGCACACCGGCCCACCCCCCACTCGCAGGACGCCGTCCCGGGGCTTCTCCCCCCGGGGCGGCGTCCTCTTTTTGCCATCCGATTGCCCGCCTCCTGTTGGTCTTTGACCCAGGTCACGCCCGTTAACAGAACAGCAATGTTCACCAGTTGGTCGATTTTCAGCCAACATCACTTGGGGGTCATGACATGTACGCGACCTGGATGTCAGTCTTCCTGTCACCCGCCGCACAACTTCACAGCCGCCACGGCCGGCCACCCCACGCCGCCCGGGCACCCCCACACCCAAGGAGCTTGTGTGTCCTCCCTCTACGCGCGTCGCAAGCGCACCACCCTGGCCGTCGCCACCGCCGTCGCCGCCGGGGCCCTGGTCACCACCGGACTCACCTCCGGCAGCGCCGCCGCCCAGGCCTCCGCGGACGTGACGGCCGCCAAGCCCCTCGCCGTCCCGACCCCGCTGGCCCCGGCCGCCCGCACCGCCCTGATCCAGGACAAGCAGGCCGACGCCACCTCCACCGCGCAGGAGATAGGCCTCGGCGCCCAGGAGAAGCTGGTCGTCAGAGACGTCGTCAAGGACGCCGACGGCACGGTCCACACCCGCTACGAGCGCACCTACGCGGGCCTGCCGGTCCTCGGCGGCGACCTGGTCGTCCACGAGTCGGCGGCCGGCGCGAACAAGGGCGTCACCAAGGCGACGACCGCGACCATCAAGGTCGCCTCGACCAGCCCGGCCGTCGCCGCGGCCAAGGCCGAGAGCCAGGCGCTGTCGCTGGCGAAGGCGGCGGGCTCCGAGGACACCGAGGCCTCGCAGGCGCCCCGCAAGGTGATCTGGGCGGGCAACGGCAGCAAGCCGGTCCTGGCCTACGAGACCGTCGTCGGCGGCTTCCAGGACGACGGCACCCCCAACGAGCTGCACGTCATCACCGACGCGGCCACCGGCAAGAAGCTGTACGAGTACCAGGGCGTCGAGACCGGCACCGGCAAGAGCCTGTACTCCGGCACGGTCACCATCGGCTCGACGCTGTCGGGCTCGACGTACCAGCTGTACGACACCTCGCGCGGCGGCCACAAGACGTACAACAAGGCGCGCAGCACGACCAGTTCGGCGGGCACGCTCTTCACGGACGCCGACAACGTCTGGGGCACCGGCGTGGCCTCCAGCTCCTCCACGGACCAGACGGCGGCGGTCGACGCGGCCTACGGCGCCCAGACCACCTGGGACTTCTACAAGAACACCTTCGGCCGCAACGGCATCAAGAACAACGGCGTCGCCGCCTACTCCCGCGTCCACTACGGCAACGCGTACGTCAACGCGTTCTGGGACGACAGCTGCTTCTGCATGACGTACGGCGACGGCTCCGGCAACACCAAGCCGCTCACCTCGCTGGACGTGGCCGGCCACGAGATGTCCCACGGCGTCACCTCCAACACCGCGGGCCTGAACTACTCGGGCGAGTCCGGCGGCCTGAACGAGGCGACCTCCGACATCTTCGGCACGGCCGTCGAGTTCTACGCGGCGAACTCCTCCGACGTCGGTGACTACCTCATCGGCGAGAAGATCAACATCAACGGCAACGGCACCCCGCTGCGCTACATGGACCAGCCGAGCAAGGACGGCTCCTCGGCCAACTACTGGTCGTCGACGCTGAAGAACCTGGACGTGCACTACTCGTCCGGCCCGGCGAACCACTTCTTCTACCTCCTGTCCGAGGGCAGCGGCGCGAAGACGATCAACGGGGTCAGCTACAACTCCCCCACCTACAACGGCTCCACGGTCACCGGCATCGGCCGCGCCAAGGCGGCCCAGATCTGGTACAAGGCCCTGACCACGTACATGACGTCGACCACCAACTACGCGGGCGCCCGCACGGCGACCCTGAACGCGGCGTCGGCCCTGTACGGCTCCACCAGCGCGGAGTACAAGGCGGTCGCGGCCGCCTGGACGGCGGTCAACGTCGCCTGACGCGCGTCACCGACGTGGGTCACCGACGTGAGTCACTGACGTGAGCGAACGAGACGGGGCGGCACCCGGGAGGAGGACTCCCCGGGTGCCGCCCTACTCTTGGGTCCCATGTCAGTTGGGGACTTCACGTACGAGGACGTCGGCGCCACCCGCGAGCCCGGCTTCTGCCCGCCCGGCTTCCACGCCCTGCACGTGCGCACGCGCCTCGGCGAGGGCGAGGAGGTCTTCCGCCGCGCCGCCGAGGCCGTCCTCACCTGGGAGATGCACCGCGCCCTCGGCGTCGGCATCGACGCGAGTGCCGACCGCGCGGCGCCCGGCGTGGACGTCACGGTCACCCTGGCCGGCGTCGTCAAGGCTCCCTGCCGCGTCGTCTGGACGGCCGAGGAACGCCGCCGCGCCGGCTGGGCCTACGGCACGCTCCCCGGCCACCCGGAATCCGGCGAGGAGTCCTTCGTCGTCGACCGCACCGGGGACGGCACGGTCTGGCTGACGGTCGCGGCCTTCAGCCGCCCGGCCAAGTGGTACGCCCGGGCGGGCGGCCCGGCGACCCGGCAGCTGCAGCAGGCGTACGCCCGCCGGTGCGGAGCGGTACTGCGCCGCCTGTCGGGCGGCGAGGACGCGTGACGCAGGTCTTCCACCCGGCCGACCGGGCGGGCCGACAAGCCGGCGACCGGGCGGCGGAGTTCCTCACGTCCCGGGACTCCGCTGCGCGTGCGCTCCCTGCCGGGCCTCCTGCCGGGAGGAGACCTGGCCGATGAGTTCCCAGAAACACACCAGGGCGGTGACGGGCGGCATTCCGAACATCACGAACGCCATGAGCGAGCGGGAGGAGTGGCCGACGCACAGGGCCACGGCCACCGCCGAGGCCGTGAGGAGGACGCTCCACGAACGGTGCGCGCGACGTTGCTGCACGGTGGCCCGCAGAATCGACAGAGCCGCCACGAACCACGGCCCGTACACCGCGAGCGGCCACCACTGCGCCACCGCGTCGGGCAGCATGCCCTCGGCGATCACGCGAAGCTGCCCGTAGGTGTACGAGACCGACCAGCCCAGCAGGCACGCCGCGCACACGAAGATCGCGGCGATCAGGACCGTGGCGTGGGTGACGCGTCGACCGGCCGGGAGGTCCGGCTCCTGACGCGTCCGCCGCCGGTCGCCCCTGTGGTGGGGCCGGTCCAGGGGATCGGGTCTGTGGTGGGGCCGGTCCGGGGGCAGGGGCGGGGGCTCGGGAGGGGCTGCTGGGCCTGCGCCGGGGTCAGCATCGCGGCCAGCTCCTCGTCCGGGTCCCAGCCGTCCAGTACGGCGGTGTGCGGCACGCCGTCCCAGACGGTGGCGTGCGGGGCACTGTCCCAGGCGGCGGTGTGCGGCACGCCGTCCCACACGGTGGCGTGCGACGAGCTGTCCCAGGCGGTGGCGTGCGGTGCACTGTCCCAGGCGGTGGCGTGCGGTGCGCCGTCCCGGGCGGCGGTGTGCGGTGCACTGTCCCAGGACTGCTGGGCCGGGAAGGGAATGCCGTCGTACGGACCCCTCGGCTCGTCTCCCACCCTCGGAACGTAGGACTGATTGTAAAAGTGACCGTTGTTGCCGAACCTGTCCATCTGAAGTTTCTCCGCGCCCTCTTTCAGAATGTCATGTCGAGCGCACGAGAATCTGATGGGATGAAAATCTTGGAAGTTTCGCCGCCGAGAACCCTCCGAGCCTCCCTCAGGTATTCTCTTTCGATACCGTCGATAGTTTTCCGGAAGTCTTCCAGCAGTTCCGAGGAGGTGCGGGACCGCACTCCGACGCTGGTGAACATACGACCATCGACCGCCGACGGCGGGACGAGTTCTCCGCGTTCTTCTTGCTCTGTCACGCCCACCTAACGAGCGCCACGCGAGAGATGGTGTGCTGCATTCGGGGGCAATGTGCGCCCGAACGAGATACCCGGAGTCGGAACAGATACTTGCCCGACAAAAGCATGAAGCGGCGGCTTCGGACTCCGCGAGCACGACACCCGCCCGGCGACCGAAGGCCCGAAACGCCTCTCGTGACACGCCGTCGCGCCGACCGGGCCGATGGCACCCCGTGGACTGCGACAGACGCCACCCACCCATGTTCATCCGGTCAGACACATTGATATACGCCCGCATATACATGGAGGAGCGTATGAGCCGTACGGTGATCGACCTCGACGACGAAGCGCTGGAAGCGGCCGCCAAGGAACTGGGGACCACGACCAAGCGCGACACGATCAACACCGCCCTGCGCGAAATAGCGGCACGCAACCGTCGCCTGCGCGCCCTCCATGACCTGCAGGATCTGGCGGCGGACGGCGGTCTCGACGCCGAAGCCCTTCTCGACAAGCGCACGTACCGTGGTGGTGCCGCCCGTTGAGCGTGGCCGACTACCTGATCGACACCTCGGCCCTCGCCCGCGTGCTGCTGCTGCGCCAGGCGACCGAGGACTGGGAGCGCCGCATCGGCGCCGGGCTGATCGCTCTGTGCGACATCACCGAGCTGGAGGTGCAGTGCTCGGCGCGCTCCACGAAGGACCGCGAGCTCATCGCCGCGCGACTGAACGAGCTGACCTGGTGCCCGATGCCCGACGGCGTCTTCCGGCGCGCTCGCGTCGTCCAGGAGGAGCTCACCTCGAAGGGCGAACACCGCAGCGCGGGTCCGGTCGACCTGCTGATCGCGGCCGTCGCGGAGGAGGCGGGACTGACGCTGCTCCACCACGACCGCGACTTCGAGACGATCGCCCGCACGACCGGACAGCCCGTCCGGATGATCGATCTCAAGTAGCGGCGGAGGCGGCCGGCGCCGTCCACGAGCACACGGCCTTCGGCGCGCCCGCCTCGAACCGAGGACACAGGGGAGCCGGGGGCGCGGACCTCGGTGGTGAAGGCGACGACCGCCCGGCCGTCCGGGCCGCCCTGGCGCGCTCCGACCGCTCCCGGTCGTGCGCGGGATCCACGGTCACGGTCCGCAGCCGCAACAGCCCTTCCGCGCCCTCCGGGTTGTGTATCTCGAGAAGGTTGTCGCCCACGGTCAGGAGCTCCCCCGGCACACTGAGGACGGTGACCCGCGGGTCGCCGTGCCCCCCGTCCCCCGGTACGGCCAACTCCTCACCGAGGGCCTTGCCGTTGAGCAGGACGTCCATCGGAGCGCCCGCACCGAGGACGGTCACCACGACGACGGCCTCGGCGATCTCCTCCCGCTCCCCCACCGTGAAGTCCAGCCTGATGTACCCGCCGGCGCCCAGCGCAAGGTGTGAGGGGGGATCCCGCAGCGGTGGTGGGCGACCAAAGCGTTCGACAGCTGGGCCGGGTCGGTGGAGAAGTCGGCGAATACGGGTTCCATGGGTGTCCCTATGCCGTCCGGGGCATGCGGGTCGTACCGGTCGCGATGTGCGCGGCGGGGCTGCGCGAGCCGCGACGCATGCAGAACGTATCGAGGGCCACTGACAACGGGCCGCTCAAGTCACTTGCGATGCAGGGAAGTTGCTCTTCCAGTAACCGAAGACGCTCAGCCTCCGAGACGGCGGCCGCCCCCTCCCCCGACCTCGAACCACAACAACTTCCCCCGCCCCGCCCGAGCCGGCCGCCCTCCAGCGGCCACCCGCCCCACCAGTCCGCGTACTCCTGCACGAGGTACAGCCCACGCCCGCCCTCCCGGTCCACCCCGGCAGGAGGCACCCGGTCCCCGGGCGGCTTGGCGAACGGCGCCGGGATGTACGGGTGGCTGTCCCACACGCCGACCCTGACCCGCCCGTCACTCAGGGCGGTCATCCGCAGGGAGGCGGGCCCTTGGGTGTGCAGGTAGGCGTTGGTGACCAGCTCGGAGGCCAACAGCTCGACGGCTTCGAGCACTTCCTCCCTCCCGTGCCCGCGCAGCACCGCCCGCACGGTCATACGTGCGACCCGTGCGGCGCGGGGGTCGTGCGGCAGCCGAAGGGCGTACACCCAGGTGTCGGGCGGGGCTACGGTGGCGGTCACAGGAACTCCTTCGGAGGGAGATAGGGGCGTGAGGCGACTCGCCGACGGCCGCACCCGGCGGTGGCATTGCCTGAATCGATGCGCTTCCGGCTTAGAGGAAAGGCCTGTTGGCGGTACGGCACTACGCTAGTCACCGTCGGGAGATACATCTCCCAATATCGACAGATGTACCCGCGATTACCTCGTGTGGGGGACATGGACTCCCCGCCGCAGCCGGAAGGAGGCGTCTTGCCGCCCACCAACAACCCCACCCTGCGCCAGCGGCGGTTGGGCGCTGAACTGCGCAGACTGCGCGAACAGGCCGGCTTCAGCGTGACGGGTGCCGCAGCCCTGCTCGGCGTCAACCAGGGACGCGTCAGCATGATCGAGACCGGGCGCAGCCCTGTCAGCGCCGACAGGGTCCGCGCCATGGCGTCCGCCTACGACTGCTCCGACGAAGCTCTCGTCGACGCCCTGGCCGGCCTCACCGGTCGGCGAGCCCCCGGCTGGTGGGAGTCGTACCGAGAGCACCTGCCCGCCACCCTCGTCGACCTCGCGGAACTGGAACACCACGCGACCGGGCTGCGCGTGGCCCTCGTCATCCACATCCCCGCTCTTCTGCAGACCACGGACCATGCCCGCGCCCTGTTTCGCGGCGTGGTGCCGCCCATGCGGCAGTACGAGATCGAGCACCGCCTCACGCACCGCATCAAGCGGCAGGGCGTTCTGCACCGGGAGGACCCTCCCGCGTACTCGGCGTTCATCCACGAGGCAGCCCTGCGCATGGGCTACGGAGGTCCGGCAGTCGTCCTCGGGCAGCTCAAGCACCTGATCGACATGAGCGAGCTGCCCCACGTAACTCTCAGGGTGGTCCCCTTCGACACGGAGCACTTCCCGAGCACCGGCCAGTCCTTCGACTATGTCGAGGGGCCCGTGCCGCAGCTCGACACCGTCCAACTGGACACACACCACGGCGGCTGCGGTTTCCTGGACGCGGAGGCACAGCTGACCAAGTACCGTGCCGTCCTGGACCACATGGAGTCCATCGCGCTGGACTGCGCCCAGTCGCGTGACTTCATCCACCACCTCATCCAGGACGTCTGAGAGGCAGTGACCGTGCAGAACCTCCACTGGCAGAAGTCCTCGTACAGCGGCGACAGTTCGAACTGCGTCCACGTCGCCGCCACCCCCACCGGAACCGTCCACCTCCGCGAGAGCGACGCCCGGACACCGCCCTCACCACGACGGCACCCAGCCTGCGCGCCCTGATATCCGGCCTCAAGGACCAGTCAGGGCTGCGCGGGCAATGAGAGGCCGTCTCGACTGACGTGATCGCAGTCGGACACTTCACCAATGACTCCGCACACGTCCGGCAGGGGCCGCAGTCCGGCATGATCCGTAACGCGATTCGGACGATCACACTGCCACTGCGTAACGCTCAGCACCGGCCCATCCTGATGAGGTGCCCATAATCGACTACCTGGCTGCCACCATGGCCATGCTCGGCCCGGCCCCGAACCGCTATGCGGAGCCATCGGCATGGGATCGCCTCCACACCGAGCTCGGCATTCAACTGCCGGCCGACTACCGGGCCATCGTCGACACATACGCCCCGGTCCACCTCCATGGCCACCTGTACCTCTCGCACCCCGCGACCGAGCGCTGGAATTTGGGTCAGTGGATGCGGGACACCATCCAAGCGTGGTCCGAGGTGCCTTGGGAGGAGCTCGACCTCGACGCGGACGAAGACCCCCGTCGGCTCTTCGGACTCAAGGAGCTGAGATTCGGCACCCGCGCCGGCCTATGGCCGATCGCGAGCACCGACCGAGGAGAGACGGTCTTCCTTGACGCCGCCTCCGATGCCACCGGGCTCGTGGTCGCCTATGACGAAACCTGGACGGAGCACCACATCAGCTTCGCCGAATGGCTCTACCGCCACCTGATCGGCGAAGACATGAGCGGCCCCAACAGTTCGGCTTTCTCCCCAGGCCCTGTGGAACTGCGGCATCTCCCGATGTCTGCTGACGAACGCTGCGAGCCCTGGTACGGCCCAGACCGCGGGATGTGAGACGTCGATATCCATCCTCAGAGGGCAGCCTCGAACATGTCGGCCTCCAAAGAGAACCGAAGACCGACGCACCGTACGCGTCAGTCGTCGAGGCCACCCCCATCCTGTGCAGGGTGGCGCCGATCTCCTCGTCCGTGGCCTCGGGCAGGTCGAGGTCCGGTACACCCGTGATCGGCCGACTGTTCCGCGTGACGATCAGGGTCGCCCCCGCCTCGGCCTGCTCCGCGCTGCTGCGCTGATCGAGCGCCCGGAGCGGTTCGGTTTCGGGCTGACCGGGGTCTACGGCCATACCCGGAACGTACTACGGCGTAGCGCGAATGCGTCCTGACGATCGGCCGGATGTGGTTCGCTGCCGGGGTGACTCAGGACTTGGAGACCCTCGCGTTACACCGTCGTCCTGGACACCGACCACGGTTGCGAGTTCCTCAACACGGAGGCCCAGTTGGACCGCTACCGTGCCGTCCTGGACCACATGGAGTCCCGCGCCCTCCCGGAGCCGAAGTCCCGGGACTTCATCCACCACATCGCCGCCACCCCGTGAGGAACCCCGCCGTGCCCGAACTCACCTGGCAAAAATCCACGTACAGCGCCGAGGCCGCGAACTGCCTCCATGTCGCCACCTCCCCCTCCGGAACCGTCCACCTTCGCGAGAGCGACGACCCGGACACCGTCCTCACCACGACGCCAATCGGCCTGCGTTCCCTGATATCCGACCTCAAGGGAAGGAAATAGAATGGCATAAAATCCCGAGGCTTTCCGCCGCCAAAGTGAGGGAAAATGGATTTACCACCTCTCATACATCGCGGCAGGTGAGGGGGCACAGATAAGTCCATGTTACGCCAGGCCTGATCCATCCTGCTGCCCTGAGACTCGAATCAAGAAAGAATCACAGGCCCGCAAACGGGTCTGTGGACTCACCTGTCCATGGGTCCACGCCCTCATCGAGGAGCCGCTCCTCTTCTCGAAAGTTCAGGAATCGGGCTTCCCTCGACCCCACAATGTAGTGACGCTCAGGGGGCATGCTTCGAAGTCGGCCCGCAGGAGGCGTAGAAGGAATTCCGTCATCCTGCATTCATAGACGGACCACCCTCCGCCCTGGCGCGCCCAGACCGCCACCGGCCAGCGGTCCGGGTCAGGGCCCGAAGCCACCCAACACAGCACGTCCGCACCGTTCGTCTGCCCCCAAACGAGTATTTCTGTCAGGGCTTGCCCGGATTCACCAGGAAAATCCTTCCACTCATTCATCGAATCAGACTGCAGCACTTCCTCAGGCAGGCGACCTACCGTCAGAGGCGCAGTCGGATTCCCCGGACGTGGGATCGACACGAAGAGGCTGCCCTCGATGGATCCGGCACCAAGGAAGGCAACGAAATCTTGGTAGTCAGCCGGAAATGAGGCCACACCTAGTTCGGCAGCCGCGACGCCCCAGTCAACGATGTCTCCGACCTCCCCTTCCTCATTGAGGAGAGAGAGGGAACCTCTCAACTGGTCCAGCATGTGATTCATCACACTCTTCGCCTTACCTTCCTACGGCATTGGGCCGGTCGGCACAGCCTTGCCCGGTAGGTGACTGCGCCAATATTGAACCATTTCTCGTATTTATTGCTGTACATCATATTCGGCACCACTTCATTCAATGACAAGCCAGGCTTGCCATTGAGGGTACCGTGAGCCGCGATCTCATAAGCGACCGGGAGCGTCCTTGGCCCCATGTAGGCAGGTTTCACCTGATAATGAACAACTTGCCCCTCACGTATAGCATCCTTCACTTGCTTCTCGTAGTAATACATATGTTCAGCGATACCGGGGTCATCCGAAGAGACCCTGTTCGCATTTGCCGAGCGCGCACAAGTGGACAGGTTCTTGAGATTGAGACCGTCGCCACCCAGCTGGCTGCCAAGAAGATGGCAAGCGTTGACCCACTGACCGGGCGGCCTGTTACCGAGGTATCCAGCGTATTTCCGGGCCCACTCATATCCGGGCGGAGTCACCTTGTCCGGATCGGTCGCCGATCCTGGGTTGGCATTGATGTAGGCACTGTCCAGACACGCCTCCACGCCGGTCGCACGATCCCCGTGCACACTGTCCAAATCTCCATACTCTACCCATCCTTCGCCACCCCGGCGGCAGTCTCCACGGGTTCGGGTATCAATCCCGGTCCCGTTCCCGTCAGATTGGAGCGCATTCGATGCCAGGGCATTCAAAGGTATGAACGCGAGTGTCCCGGAGAGGTCGACCATTGCCTGGGCCGTTACGGTCGTGGTGACCGCCTTGCCGACCGTCCATATCGCGTCCGTCCAGTCAGGCAGGGGCTTGGGGCGCGTGGGCCCGGGAACAGGGTGCGGCCCATTGTTGGGGTTCTGGTCGATCGGAGGCTTCGGAGGCTTTGTCGGGCGGGCCGTGCATGTGCCGTTGCAACGGTTGTTGCCTGAGGTAGAGCCGCCACCGCCACCGTATCCTCCCCCCCTACCAGGGGCCGAACTGCCAGACCCGAAGCGGTACGGGGACGACCCGCTGCCGCCGCACTGCGACGTCCAGGGGTGGCTGTCGCAGAACAGGTCCTTGGTGGAGGCGTGGGAGTAGGTGAGATAACACGGCAGGCCATAGCAGTCGTCGCCGATGCTGTCGCTGCCTCCCATGAAGGCGGTGAAGAAGACACCGAGCGGACTCGGCCTCACCAACGTCTGTGCGGCATTCAGGTAGTAACCGAAATCCCAGTCGTGGCCACTCGGGTCCGTCCGGAGCAATGGATTTCCACCGCCGTACAGATACCTATTACCACGAGGGGACGGCAACGGATCCAGCTGCCAGGTATCGCGCGAGCCGAAGGACCCCGTCCCCGGCTGGTACCACCGCGCCGCCATGTTGACGTCCCCGCTCGCCGGGTCCGTCCAGCCGGACTGGTATCCGACCGCCGGCGTGGAGCCGTCGGTCGCCGTCTTCTTGCCGAAGGGGTCATACGACGTCGAGCCGCTGACCGATGTGCCGTCCGCTGTCAGTCCCGCGACCAGGTCGGTGTGCTGGTCGGTCAGGGCCCACTGCTTGGTGGTGCCGGTGGAGAGGGAGAGGAGAGCGCCCTCGGGGGTGCGGTTGTAGTCGGTCGTGCCGTCGCCGGTGAGGTTGTTGGAGCCTCCGTCGTAGGTGAAGGTCGTCGTGCCGACGGTCTGGACGCGGTCGAGGGAGTCGTACGAGTGCGTGGTCGCGCCGTCGGTGATCTTCCGCTCGAAGGCGTCGAAAGTCAGCGAACGGACGTTCCCACTGCCGGTGTCGACCGAGGACAGGGTGCCGCGTGCCGTGTAGGCGTACGTCGTCGTGCCGTCGGTCAGCTGACGGTTGCGGGCGTCGAAGGTCGCCGTCGTCGATCCGGCCTCGGTGCGGTTCCCCGCCGCGTCCCACTCGTACGGCGTCGTGGTTCCGTCCTTCGTCCATGACGCCAGGCGGTTCGCGTGGTCGTAGGCGTAGGTGTTGGTGCCGGCACCCGCCGTACCCGCCGTCCTCTTGGACGTCAGGTTGCCGTCGAGGTCGTATCCGTACGTCGTCGAGGCAATGGTCGTCGTGGCGTCGGCCGAGGTGACGGTGTCGGTGCTGAGACGGCCCAGGCCGTCATAGCCGTACGTGCGCTTGGCAGTGACCGTGTACGCCGTGGCGCCGGCCGGCCTGGTGGCGTACTGCTCGACGGTCGGGCGTCCGGCCGGGTCGAAGTCGTACAGGACGTCGTTGCCGGTGATCGAGTCCCGGACAGCGTCCATGCGGCCCGCGGCGTCGTAGGTGTAGTCGGTGGCGCCCGCTTCGGTGGTGCGCTGCGTCATGCTGCCGTCGGCGTTGTAGGTGTAGCTGGTGGTACCGCCGGGGCCGTCGGCGGTCAGCAGCGCGCCACGGTCGTTGTAGGTGTACGTGTTGCGGGTCAGGGCGTCCGCCGTGCCGACCGCGGTCAGGCGCCCGGCCAGGTCGTACTCCAGGGTGCGGGTCGTCGTCGCGGCCTCCGCGCCCGTGCCCGTCTCTCTCGTCAGGCGGCTCAGGCCGTCGTAGGTTCGTTCGCGCTGCACTCCGCCCGGCAGCAGTTCCTTCACCGCCTGGCCGGCCTTGTCGTAGACAGTCGTCCAGGTGCGGTCGGCCGGATCCGGGTGGGCGGGGGTGGCAGGTTCGATCGTCGATTCGGGCAAGCCCCAGTCGGTGAAGGTGTAGACGGTCTTGTTGCCGCGTCCGTCCGTCAGCCGGGTGAGGTTGCCCGCGGCGTCGTAGCCGAGTGACGTTGTGATCGATGCCGTCGTGGTGACCGGTTCGACCTGGGTCGTCATGCGGCCCAGTGCGTCGAAGGCGTAGGTGGAGCGGGCCTTGCTGCCCGCAGAGATCGCCGCCGTGCGGTTGCCTTCCGCGTCGTACTCGGCGCTCGCCGTGCGCAGTGCTGTCGTCCCGGTGCCGTAGTCGGTCGTCGCGGTCACGTCGCCGAGGGCGTCGTAGGCCGTCGTCGTGCGGCGGTCGGTCGCGTCCGTCGTCTCCGTCCGGCGGCCCAGGCCGTCGTAGTCGAACCTGGTCGTTCCGGCCGGGTCTGTCACCGTCTTCGGCTCGCCGGCCGGGTTGTACGTGCTCGTCGTGGTGATGCTGGCCGGTGTGGTCGACGCGGTCTGGTTGCTCGCGTCGTCCCAGGTGTAGCGGCTGACCAGGTTGGCCTGGCTGGGGTAGCGCTCGATCGCGGTCGTCGTCAGCCGGCGGCCCAGTTCGTCGTACGTGGCCTCGGTGCGCGCGCCCATCGGGTCGGTGACCGAGAGCTGGAGGCCGGTCGGTGTCCAGGTGTAGCGGGTGACGCCTCCGCCGTCCGGGCTCGTGGGGTTGAGCAGGTCGGAGTCGGTTTCCGCCGCCATGGCCGCGGCGGCGTCGGGTGCCGGGTCCGTCTGGACCGTCAACTGGCCGAACTGGTCATAGGCGTAGCGGGTGACGCGGCCCAGAGGGTCGGTCGCCGTCCGGGGCTGCCCGAGCGCCGTGTACGTGGTGCGCGCGGTGGCCGTCAGGGCCGTGCTGGTGCCCGGCGGGGTGTAGTCGGGCAGGGTGACCGCGGTGGTGCGGCCCAGGCGGTCGACCTCGGTGCGGGTCACCTTGCCGCGGGTGTCCTGGGCGTGCGTGGCCTCGCCGAAGGTGTTGTAGCCGGTGCGGGTGGTCGGCCTCGACGTGGTGGCTGCGGCGCCGTTCTCCTCCGTCTGTACCGCCGGGGCGGTCTGCTGGACCGGGCGGCCCAGCGCGTCGTAGCGGTAGGTGGTGGTGTAGGCGGTCGGATCGGCGCCGGTGACGTTGCCGCGGGGGCTGACGCTGGTCAGCGGCAGGCCGCGGTCGTCGTAGGTGCCGGTACTGATGTGCGTGCTGCCGCCGTCCGTGACGGTCTGCCTGGTGACGTTTCCGGCTGCGTCGTACTCGGCCGCCGTGGTGAGCTTCTTGTTCCCGGAGATGGTCTGCGTCTGTTCCTTCACCCGGTCGTCGGCGTCGTAGACGTAGATGGCCGTCCGGTTGAGACCGGCAGGGTCGAAGACGCTGGTGAGGGTGCGGCCCAGGGCGTCCACCGTGAACGTCCGGGTGGCCGTGCCACCGCCGGTGACCTGCTTGGTCAGGTTGCCGGCCGGGTCGTAGGTGTTGGCCTCCAGGACGATGTCGTGGCGGGTGCCGTCGGCCTGGGTGACCTGCTTGCCGGTGGTGGTGGCCGCGAGACCGTCGTCGTAGTAGGTGTAGGCGGTCGTGGCGCCCATGGCGTCCGTGGTGGAGGCCAGCCGTCCGGCCGGATCGTAGGCGTTGGAGACCACTGTCAGGTCCCGGGTGGTGCCGGACGGGTCGCCGCTCCAGTCGTCCAGAACCGTCGTGGCGTGCTGCCCGCGCGAAGTGAACGTGTAGGTGAAGTGCGTACCCGCGGCGTCGGTCATGCCGGTGACGCGGCCCAGTCCGTCGTGCTCCAGCAGCGTGGTGTTCTGCTCGGCATCGGTGACGGAGTCGTTCAGGCCGTGCTCGTCGTAGTGGTAGGAGACGGTGCGTGTGGCGTCACCGCCGGTGGTGTCCTTCGTCGACTCCGACAGCAGGTGGCCGTCTTCGTCGTAGCTGCGTGTGATGACGGGCGTATGGGTGACGTCGGTGATCTCGTTCTTCACCCCGACGCCGGTCTCGGTGACGACGTGGGAGGCCGCGTCGTAGGTGTAGGAGGTACTCACGCCGTCGGGGAAGGTGTCGGACACCTGCTTCTCCGCTGTCCTCCGGCCCAGCCCGTCATAGCTGTACGAGGTCACCAGTCCCGACGGTGAGATCGCTTCGGCCAGATCGCCGTTCGCGTAGTAGCGGTACGACGTCTTGGCGCCGCCCGGCGTCGTCTGCGTGAGCACGAGGCCCGGAGGGGCCGTGCCGCCGCCGACCGCGGCCTCGGTTCCCGTCGTGTACAGCGTGGTGGCGGTCGAGGAGTCGGGGCGCGTCACCGTTGTGGGCAGGCCGAGGGCGTTGTAGGCGAACTCGGTGCGGTAGCGGTTGTCCTTGTAGTCGCTCGAGCGCGCGTCACGCCGGGTCAGCGGCTTGTCGTTGCGCGGGTCCAGTGGATCGCTCGCGTTGAGGTAGTAGGAGGCGAAGCTCGTCCAGCAGGAGTCGGCGTCCCGGCACGCCGTGGTCGACACGATGTTGCCGCGCGCGTCGTGTCCGGTGACCGTGGCGTGGCCGTTGGGGTCGGTGACGGTGTGCAGGTTCCCGGCGGTGTCGTAGGCGTACGACGTGACGGCACCGGTGGCGTCCTTCGCCGCGACGATGCGCTGGCCGCGCAGGGCGTCGTAGCTGGTGGTGCTGGTGTGCTGCTTCGGGTCGGTGACGGTGACGGTGGAGATCAGGCCGGAGTCGGCGGCTTCGGCCTGGGCACGGTAGTGGGCGGAGACCTGGTCCGCGGTCAGCGTGCTGCGGTACAGGGCGGCTTCGTCGATCTGGCCGTTGAAGTAGTAGGTGCCAGCCGGCTGATCCATCCAGCCGCCGTTGGCGTAACCGCCGCCCAGGGAGACGTAGGCGCGGTTCTGGTCCGCCACCGCGCCGTCGATGGCGCCCAGTTTCACACCGTCCAGGTAGAGGCTCTGGGTGGTGGTCGCCGCCGTCAGGACGACGTGGTGCCACTCGCCGTCGGTGACGGCCTGGGGCGAGGTGACGGGCGTGGCGGAAACGCCACCGGACAGGTAGAACCGTCCACGCAGCTTCCCCGCGGCGTCGATGTTCAGCACCGGGTTGGCCGACGTGGGCGTCTGTCCCACGGCCGCGTTCTGGAAGCTGAGAAGGACGCCCGACGCGGAAGTCGTACGGAACCACAGCTCGGCGGACAGGTCCGTCGTTCCACTCAGGATCGATGTGGGGAGCTGTACGGTGCCGCCACTGCCGAGCTTGACCGAACGATCGTCGCCGACGCCGAACACGCCTGTCTGGTCGAGTCTCGAAACGGCGGCGGCATCCGCGCGGAGGGTGGCGTTCATGCCCGGGCCACCGACTTCGCTGCCCAGGGCGGTTCCTTCGGCCTCGCCCAGCCGCCAGTAGGCGGCAGGCGCGTCCGCGAGGGTGACACCGACGTACTGGTCACCGCGTCCGGCGATGAGGCCACGGCGGGCCCTGATGCGCTCGTTCGGGGTGTCGGTCTGGCCTGCGGACGGGGGAACGTACTTCCACACACCCGAGGTCTGCGTGAAGGTCACCAGCGGCTTGTCGTAGAAGGCGACTTCGTCGATCTGACCGGTGAAGTTACGGTAGCCGGCGTTCTGCTCGTCCCAGCTGACGGAAGCGTAACCCCCACCGACGAAGAGACGGGGATAGCGGCCCGATACGACTCCGGTGGCCATGCTGCCCTGCAGTTCACCGTCCACGAACAGTGCCTGCATGCCTGCGTTGCCGGTGAGCATCACGTGGTGCCACTTGTTGTCGGTGACTGCCTCCTTGGACAGCAGGCTGCTTCCGGTGCCCGAGAAGCGTCCGCGCAGCTTTCCGGCGGCGTCGACGAGGAGCATCGGGCGCCAGCCGGTCGGGGTGTCACCGAAGTCGGCGTCCTGGTTGACGACCAGCACACCCTGGCTTTCGGTCCTGAACCACAGTTCCAGCGACATCGCGGTCTTGGTGCCCAACGACTCCACCGGCATCTCGACCGCGCCGTCGCCGGTGAAGCTGGCTGCGGTGTCGTCACCGTCGGCGAAGATGCCCGCGGCGCCCAGCCCGACGGTGTCGGGGTAGATCCCGGCCAGGTCGTCTCCGAGTGGGCTGACGGCCTCGGCGCCGTTGCGCTCGCCCAGCCGCCAGTAGCCTGTCGGGCCACTGCGCTGGACGGTGTCCGCGTAGGAGACCGAAGCTGTCGAGTAGGCGGGCGCGGAGACCTTCCATGTCCCGCCGTTGTCGTCGGTGTGTTCAGCGAGTCGGCCGCTGGCAGAGTCGTAGGCGGCCGTGGCGTGCACCCGGCCCGAGGGCAGGGTGACCTTCGTCAGCTGACCGATCGCGGCGCGCGCACCGTAGTGCTCGGCAATGGTCGCGGGGTCCAGAGTGTGATCGTAGAAGGCGGCTTCGTCCATCTGCCCCTTGAAGTGGTACCAACCGCTCGTGGCCACGCCCATCCAGCCGGTGGTGCCGTAGCCGACACCCAGGTGCGCGTACTCGAGGGACTGTTCGGCCAGGGCGCCGTCCAGTGAACCGACTCTCACGCCGTCCAGGTACAGGCTCTGGGTGTTGACGCCTGCGGTCAGCACCGCGTGATGCCAGTTGCCGTCGGTGACGGACTGCGCCGAAGTGATCGGCGTGACGGTGCGGCCGGCCAGGAAGAACTGACCGCGCAGTTTGCCCGAGGCGTCGATGTTCAACACCGGACGGTAGGACCCCGGCTTCTCGCCCACCTCGGCGTTGTGGAAGCCGGCAAGCACGCCTGAGGGTGTGGTCGTCTTGAACCACAGCTCGATCGTCGGGAACGCAGACGTCTTGAGGGTGTCCGTGGGGAGCTCGACGACCGAGTCGACTCCGTCGAAGCCGGCAGAGGTGTCCGTGGTTCCGGCGATCGCCGGTTCGCCGCCCAGCTCGGTGTCGCGGTGGACCGCGTCAGCCAGACCCGCGCGCGAGACTGCCTGGCTGGCCGCCGTGGAGCCCTCGGCCTCACCGAGACGCCAGTAGGAGGTGGGCGCCGAATCGAGGACGCCGGTGCGATAGACCGAGCCGGCACCGTACTCGTAGACCGTGCACTTGGTGGCGGACGTAGGTGGGCACACCGAGACGAGCTGATCACCGGTGTAGGTGTATGACCAGGTCAGACCTGGTGTACTGGCATCCACGGCGCTGGTGGTGACGGTGGTGACGTGGTCACCGGTCCAGCCGAGCGTCAGCGAGCGGCCGGAGAGGTCATCGGTCACCTTCTTCACCCGACCGCCGGTCGCGGTCTCGTGGGTCACGGTCTGCCCGCGGCCTGCCGCATCCGTGATCTTCGTCAGTACGCCGCCGGCGAGGAAACGGTAGGTGGTACCGGAACGCTCCCGCACCACCCAGTCGGTCAGCTGACGGGTGAGGGTGAGCGCGCCGCCGGACGGACCGGTGTACGTACCGTTGGCGTTCTTGCCGAATCGCACCTGCGAGCCGTCGGCCAGGGTCACCAGGGCCGAAGAGGTGGAAGGTTCCTCCCGCAGCTGCATGTCCCAGCGCGTGGACCATCCGGTGCCGAACGCGCCGCCGGTGCGCGGGTCCAGGGAGTTGTAGGTACGGGTGAGCGACAGTTCCGGGCCGACGGTGCTCACCGCCCCGTCGGTCGCGGCGGTGACGTAGTTGCCCTCGCGCGTGCCGATCTCCTTGCCCTCGTCCGCGCCGCCGAGGTGGCTGGTCACGGCGGGCTGTGGCACCTGCGTGGTCAGCAGAGCCGCGCCGGGGCGGACAGAGGTGGCGGCACCGTCGTAGGCGTACCCGTACCAGGCGTACGTCTTGCCCCACGAGAGCCAGCCGGAGGGAACCGCCAACTGCTCCAGGCTGCTACGCGTACTCGACCTGCAGTTCTTGCGCAGATTGCTGCCCTCGACCTCGCAGACCTCGAAGGTGTACTGAAGGACGGACTTCGGGTACTTGTCGGCATCCGTTCCCTTCGCCCACAGAGTCGGCGTGAGCGTATTGACCGTGACTCCGTTGCCCGGGGACTCGGCGATCAGCTGAGGTGGGATGTTCACCGAGGAGAGTTTGACGGCCGGGCCCGGTACACCGGCGGTGGTGAAGCGGCTGACTCCGACGTCGTCCATCGTCCACTGCACGGTGTACGTGGCCGGCGTCAGAGGAGCGATCTTCGCGTCCAGAGTGATCGACTCACCCGGGGAGATGGCCTGAGGCATCGACGTCCAGCGGATCTTCGCGCTGTCGGTGATCTCTTTGCCCGCCGAATCGAACAGGTTGTACCGCAGCTTGTAGTTGCCTCCTGCGGGCCAGGTCTCCTGGCCCTGGTTGGTGACCGTGACTTTCTCGACGCCCTCGGTCGTGGCCGTCACGGGCGCCGTGAAGTCTCCCAGGGAGTAGGCAGCGCCGTACTTGGTCCAGGTGACGTCCAGGCTGGGCTTGCCGTTCGGGTAGTCGTCGGAACCGAACTGCTTCCAGCCAGTGGAGTCCGTGGTGGACGCCTTCACCGCCAGGCCGTAGTTGTTCTTCCGCCCGTGCGTCCAGTCGTCGACCAACTTGCGTCCCGCCGAGCCCAGCTTGATGGTCTCCCACGCAGGGCCGCACGACCAGGTCGTCGTGCCCGAAGGGCGCCAGCCGTGCGCAAAGCTCTTCGAGACCAGCGAGGAACCGGTCGAAGGGCCGGGCCACTTGGACGTGGTGGACTCAGCCCAGTTCGAGGTGATCGGGTGCACGGTCACCGGACGGGCGGTGCACGACTGCGACCACGTGTTGTAGAGCGCGAGATTGGCGCTGACCACCCACGCGTTCTTCAGACTGGTCTCCAGGCCGGTGAAGCGGAGAAACGCCGCCGCCTTGTGACTGCCGCCGTCGTACGTGCCCGCCTTCAGCACGGTGTCCGAGGCGAAATTGGTGTTGTACGGATACTCGACGTACGTGCCCGACGTGGCGTCGACGGACTTCACCGACGGGTCGACCCGGACGGGGAAGACTCGCTCGGAAGCGGTCAGCCAGTCCTTGTCCAGCTTGACCACCAGGACCTGTCGGCCTTCTTCCACCGCCAGGCTGTACGTGACGCCCGAGGAGATCGCGCCCTCGTTGGAATCGGGGGCGTAATGGGAGTCCTCCATCCAGCCGGCCGGAGTCCAGGCACGGACGTTGCCCTCGGCGTCGGAGAACACCACATTGCCGTGGCTGTCGAGCCCGGCCGTGAGTCCCTGGAGCTGAAGGGGAAAGCGCCACTCGGTGGGTGCGCTCGCGTCCTTGAGAACCAGCGTCTCCTTGACCGAGTCACTGCCCGCGATGAACTCCACGTCCGCGTTCTGGCGTGCGTTCTCGTAGGTGAGGGTGCTGGCGTCAGTCCGCCCGATGACCGGGTGGGCGTCGTCCAGGCCGTAACCGATCGAAACGTCTTCGGCGACCTGCATCCGCACCACAGGATCGGCATCGGCCGTGCCCGCGAAGTCGATCTGCGTCTCGGTCGACGCCGTTTCCCAGCCTTCGTCACCCGCACTCATCGTGCTCGGACCCGATAGGGGTCGGGGCACGAGAGTGGTGTCGATGGGCTTCCAGCTACCGTCCGCCGCACGGAAGTTGACGGGCTCCGGATAGAACCGGGTGGTGTAGGTGCCGTCCGGGTTGCGGTAGGTCCGCTCGCGTTCCGCGCGTTCGCCTGCGACTTCCTTACTGCGTCTGGCGTCGAAGCCCTGCGGAACGGCTGCACCAGGCGCTTCTGTCTCGACGACGGGCCCGGGCTCGGGGGTGCGGGCGACGGTCGGCAGGCGGGTGACGCTGCCGCTCTGTTCGGCGGGCAGTTCCCCGCGCCCTGTGAGCGCACCGTCACGTCCGCCCTTCGCGGCGGCATCCGTAGCGCTCGCATAGGCAGAGTGACTGCGCCCTGCAGCTGAACCCCAACGCTGATCAGGGGCCTCGACATCGCTTCCACCCGTGGAACCCCCCGCCGCGAAAGCGACTTGGTCGGTCCCGGCCAACACGGCCAGCACGAAAGCGACAGCACCAACAAGCGAACGCGCCGGACGCACGAAATCCCCCACCCGAAGATCAAAAGTGAGGAATTTCTAAAGGATCACACAGCACCGACACAAGATTTTCACGGCTCGTCCCGGCATTCCGTGAAAATGATCACGACACATTCATCGCGAAACAACAGCACTCAGGCATCGCGCTTCGCCCTGTGCGCAGGTATCGCGACGCCGCTCAGCACTCGGGTTGTTCGTCGCCGGGGCTCCCCCGAGCCCCGGCGACGAAGAGACGAAGACCCCCTACCGCATCAACACCCCCGCCCCCTCCACCAGTTCCTCCGAGGGCACCGCCACCAGCCCCAGCTCCGCGCCCGACGCGATCAGCGGATGGTCGGGGAGGACGCGGACCGTGTAGCCGTACGGGCCCGTGCGGTCGAGGGAGAGGGGGCCCTCGTAGAGCCGGCTGCCCTCGGGGTCGGGGCCGCCGACCGGTTTCAGGGGGACGGCCGTGCCGTCCGTGATGCGGTCCTCCGCGTCGACGCGGCCGGAGACGGCCTGGACCTCGACGTCGTCGGGGGTGAGGTCGCCCAGGCGCAGGCGGACCCGCAGGGCGAGGGTCGTGCCGAGTTCGGCGGATCGACATGAGCGAACTGCCCCACGTCACGATCAGAGTGATCCCCTTCGAGACGAACGATTTCCCCACGACCGGCCAGTCCTTCGACTACGCGGAGGGCCCGGTCCCCCAACTCGACACCGTCCAGCTGGACTCACATCATGGCGCCTGCGAGTTCCTCGACGCGGCAGCGCAGTTGGACAAGTATCGAGCCGTGCTCGACCGCATGGAGTCCTGCGCCCTGACGGCAGCCGAGTCACGCGACTTCATCCACCACCGCATCCAGTCCCTGTGAAAGGAACAGCCATGCAGGACCTCAACTGGCAGAAGTCCTCCTTCAGCGGAGACGGCTCGAACTGCGTCTACGTCGCCGCCGCCCCCACCGGAACCGTCCACCTCCGCGAGAGCGACGACCCGGACACCGTCCTCACCACGACGGCACCCGGCCTGCGCGCCCTGATATCCGGCCTCAAGGAACGGGAACGGAATGACGCGTGACGCCGAAGACGCCGTGACAGAGGTCCTCGGGCCCGCAAGACCCGCGTCGTCGCCGGTCGCGGACTGGGCCACATTGGAGCGCGAGCTGGGGGTGTCCCTTCCCGGCGACTACAAGAGGATCGTGACCGGGTACGCGCCGGTCCAGGTGAACGTGCATCCTCCGCTGGCGTCCGTGGCTGTGCCCTGACGTCCGTGCTTGTTGCCGTCAGGGGTGCGGACCGCTGGTCGGCCTACGGCAGGAGTGTCAGCGCGGGGACGTGGGCGGTCTTGACGACGCTGAAGTGCCGCCGGTCGAGGGTGGCTACCCGATCCACGCCGAAGCGCTCGGCCACCGCGATGACCGAGGCGTCGACCCCGCCGAGCGGGAAGTCGGCGTACTGAAGAACCAGCTCACCCATGCGCGTCAGGTCGGCGGGAGTGAGATGGACCAGCTCGAATGTTCCCCGTGCGACCTCGGCGAGGAACGCCGCTTCGACCCGGGGCCAGCGCTCCAGCAGCCAGCAGACCTCGGTCATGACCGGGCTGGGCAGCAGACGGCGGCCGGTCAGCGACGTCAGCAGGGAGGCGCACTCCGGGTGACGCCGGTCGGCCGCATTGAACGCCGCAGCCAGGGGGCCGGTGTCCAGGACCGTGGCAATCACGCCGAGTCGCCGAAGCGCTCGCGCATCCGCTCGCGGATGTAGTCGTCGTGCCGTTCAGCCAGATCCTCTGGGCCGTTCACGCTGCCGATCAGGGCCAGCAGCCCGGCAGGGACCGACTCCTCGGCCTCGTTCGCGTCGACTGCCGGCAGTGACTGGGCAACCTGGGACAGTTCCTCATCCTGGGTGACGAGCAGGCGCAGGCGTCGCACCTGGGTCGGAGTGAGCCGGTCCACCAGGTGGTGCATGTCCTCGTAGTCGTATGCAGCGGTCACGCCAGCAGTGTAGGACGGCCCCGCGGCCTCGGACAGCTGGATCGGCAAAGGCTCACCCCTGCCGGCGTGCGGGCAGTCGCCCGAGAGTTGCCGGGAACTTGGTCCGGGCTTTGCCCTGTTCCGTGGACAGGAGCGATCACGTAGACCCACCGGCATCCCGCGCCCGGAACCGTGCCCGAAAGCACCATGCGGACCGGCCGGGTGTGGTTCGCTGCCGGGGTGACTCGGGGCTTGGAGATCGTCGCGTTCGAATCCGCCGGGGCGCTCGAGGCATGGCTCGGCGAGAACCACGCCGTCTCGCCCGGCATCTGGCTCGAGCTGCGCAAGAAGGGCCCGGGATCGTCGCGCTGGATCACGCCGCCGCGCTCGACGTGGCGCTCTGCCACGGCTGGATCGACGGCCAGAAGGCCAAGTTCGACGACCAGTGGTGGCTCCAGCGGTTCACCCCGCGCAGGCCGCGCAGCAAGTGGTCCAAGGTCAACCGGGACAAGGTGACCGCCCTGATCGAGCAGGGCCGGATGCGTCCGCCGGGGCAGGCCGAGATCGACCGCGCCAAGGCGGACGGCCGCTGGGAGGCGGCCTACGACGGCGCGAGGACCGCCACGGTGCCGGACGACCTCACGGCCGCCCTGACCGCCGACCCGGCCGCGGCGGAGTTCTTCGAGGCACTGGACCGGCAGAACCGCTACGCGATCCTGTACCGGATCCAGGACGCCAAGAAGCCCGAGACCCGGGCGCGCCGGATCGAGAAGTACGTGACGATGCCGGCGAGGGGCGAGAAGCCGTACCCGTAGTCACGGAGCGGGAGCGTGACCGTGTGCGGCCGCGGGTCCCGGCGCTTCTGCGGACCCGGCGACAGCGACCGGGCGAAGCAGCAAGGGTCGGCGTCCGCGCCGTCATCATGCGGGGATGAAGCCCGGCCACCAGGGCGGGACGTTGCCCGGGCACACCGGAGCGGGGTAGGAGTCGGGCAGGCCGAGCCAGGTGACGAGGAACCAGGTGAACCACAGGGTGAGGACGAGCCCGGCGGCCAGGGCAGCCCTGGGGTGACGTCTTCCGAGGGTGGCGTGCAGGATCACCCACGGGACCGCGGCGGCGATCCACAGGAGAGGGGCCAGGAACAGCAGGGTCGCGCCGTTGGCCGCCGCACCTCCGCCGATGTCGCAAGCGGCCCAGGCCCTTCCGATCACGGCGGTGGACACCACCGCGGCCAGCCCGCCGAAGAGGACACCGGCGCCGACTCCTCCGAACCTGCGTCTTCGAAGACGCGACGGTCCTGCTGCCACGATCGTCCCCCACCTCACCGTAGACGCGGAGAGTACCAACGCCCCGGAGCGGTTCTCCGGAGATTCGGCCCGCCCCGCGGCCGAAAAGCGGCAACACCGACGAACGGGCGTCGCCGGGGCTCCCCCGAGCCCCGGCGACGAAGAACCGAGGAGACGCAGAACCGGAAACCCCCTACCGCATCAACACCCCCGCCCCCTCCACCAGTTCCTCCGAGGGCACCGCCACCAGCCCCAGCTCCGCGCCCGACGCGATCAGCGGATGGTCGGGGAGGACGCGGACCGTGTAGCCGTACGGGCCCGTGCGGTCGAGGGAGAGGGGGCCCTCGTAGAGCCGGCTGCCCTCGGGGTCGGGGCCGCCGACCGGTTTCAGGGGGACGGCCGTGCCGTCCGTGATGCGGTCCTCCGCGTCGACGCGGCCGGAGACGGCCTGGACCTCGACGTCGTCGGGGGTGAGATCACCGAGGCGCAGGCGGACCCGCAGGGCGAGGGTCGTGCCGAGTTCGGCGGTCGGGGTGGCCGCGGAGGTCTCGACGTGATCGACGGTGACCGCGGGCCAGGCGGCGCGCACCTTCGCCTTCCAGGCGGCGAGGTCGCGGGCCGCGTCGGGGTCCAGGGCCCGGTGGGCCCGGGCGGCGGGGACGTAGAGCCGTTCGACGTACTCGCGGACCATGCGGCCGGCCAGCACCTTGGGGCCGAGGTGGGTGAGGGTCTGGCGGACCATCTCGATCCAGCGGTCGGGCAGCCCGCCCGCGCCGCGCTCGTAGAAGCGCGGGGTGACGCGCTGCTCGAGGAGGTCGTACAGCGCCGCCGCCTCGATGTCGTCGCGGTGGTCGGTGTAGGCGTCGGTGTCGGCGTCGGTGCCCGAACCGTCGGCGGTGGGGATGGCCCAGCCGAAGTCGGGCCGGAACCACTCGTCCCACCAACCGTCCAGGACGGAGAGGTTGAGGCAGCCGTTGAGGGCCGCCTTCATGCCGGACGTGCCGCAGGCCTCCAGCGGGCGCAGCGGGTTGTTCAGCCAGATGTCGCAGCCGGGGTACAGCTTCTGCGCCATGCCCATGCCGTAGTCGGGGAGGAAGACGATGCGGTGGCGCACGCGCGGGTCGTCGGCGAAGCGCACCAGTTCCTGGATGAGGCGTTTGCCGCCGTCGTCCGCCGGGTGCGCCTTGCCGGCCACGACGATCTGGACGGGCCGCTCGGGGTGCAGGAGCAGCTCCGTCAGCCGGTCGCGGTCCCGCAGCATCAGCGTGAGCCGCTTGTACGACGGGACGCGGCGGGCGAACCCGATGGTGAGGACGTCGGGGTCGAGCACGCCGTCGATCCAGCCCAGTTCGGCCGTGCCCGCGCCGCGCTGCCGCCAGGAGGCGCGGAGCCGGTCCCGTACCTCCGCGACGAGCTGTCCGCGCAGGTCGCGGCGGAGGTTCCAGATCTCCTCGTCGGCGATCTCGGCGACGGAGTCCCAGCGGTCGGAGCCGCCGACGCTCAGCGCGTCCTCGGCCCGCCGGTCGCCGATCTGCCGGGCGCCCAGCCGCAGCACCTCGGGCGCGACCCAGGTGGGGGCGTGCACGCCGTTGGTGACGGAGGTGATGGGCACCTCCTCGGGGTCGAAGCCGGGCCACAGGCCGGCGAACATCTCGCGGCTGACCTGGCCGTGCAGGAGGGAGACGCCGTTGGCGCGCTGGGCGAGGCGCAGGCCCATGACGGCCATGTTGAAGAGGTTCGGCTCGCCGCCCGGGTAGGTCTCCCTGCCCAGGGCGAGGACGCGGCCGACGTCGATGCGCGGGAGTTCGGCGCCGGGCCCGAAGTGCCGGGCGACGAGTTCGCGGTCGAAGCGGTCGATGCCGGCCGGGACGGGGGTGTGCGTGGTGAAGACGGTTCCGGCCCGGACCGCCTCCAGGGCGGAGTCGAAGTCGAGCCCCTCGTCGCACAGCTCGGCGATCCGCTCCAGGCCGAGGAACCCGGCGTGCCCCTCGTTGGTGTGGAACACCTCGGGCGGGGCGTGCCCGGTCAGCCGGCAGTACGCGCGCACCGCGCGGACACCCCCTATGCCGAGCAGCATCTCCTGGAGCAGCCGGTGCTCGCTGCCGCCGCCGTAGAGCCGGTCGGTCACCCCGCGTTCGCCGGGGTCGTTCTCCTCGACGTCGGAGTCGAGCATCAGCAGCGGCACCCGGCCGACCTGGGCCAGCCAGATCCTGGCGTGCAGCTGTTTTCCGCCGGGGAGGGCGAGGGAGACCTGGGCGGGGGTGCCGTCCTCCTCCTTCAGCTGGGTCACCGGCAGTTCGTTGGGGTCGAGGACGGGATAGTGCTCCTGCTGCCAGCCGTCGCGGGAGAGGGTCTGGCGGAAGTAGCCGTGCCGGTAGAGCAGCCCGACCCCGATGAGGGGGACGCCCAGGTCGCTGGCGGCCTTGAGGTGGTCGCCGGCGAGGATGCCGAGGCCGCCGGAGTACTGGGGCAGCGCGGCCGTGACGCCGAACTCCGGGGAGAAGTAGGCGACGGCGGCGGGCAGCCCCGCGGGCTGCTGCTGGTACCAGCGGTCGCCGGTCAGGTAGGCGTGCAGGTCGTCGGCGGCGGCGGTCAGCCGGCCCAGGAAGCGGTCGTCCCCGGCCAGTTCCTGGAGGCGGGCCGCGTCCACGGCGCCGAGCAGCCGTACGGGGTCGCCGCCCGAGGCCGCCCAGTGTTCGGGGTCGGCCTGCCGGAAGAGGTCACGGGTTTCCGCGTGCCATGACCAGCGCAGGTTGCGCGCCAGGTCACTGAGCGGCCGGAGGGGTTCGGGGAGAAGGGGTCGGACAGTGAATCGACGGATCGCCTTCACATTCCACCTCGGCGTGCGTGAGGAAGTGGCGCACGGCAGTGTGCGTCAACGTCTCTGACGACGGTACCGGCGTCGGCACCGGACTTGCTGGAGGCCCCCGCCGCCGGGCCCGTGCTTTCGGCCGTCGACGGATCTTTTCGCGCCACGCCGGACGGCACCGGCCGGCGCCGGACGGCGCGGGGAGCCCCGGCCCGGCCCGGCCTGCTCCCGCTGCCGCCCTGACCGGCGCCCCGCAGCCCCCGAGTGCGCCCCTTCATGGCCGATTACACCCCCACGGGCCACCTTGTGACACTTCGCGCCGCACGAGAGGCTGCGGGTGACACACCCGGCACCGCCGCCCCGTACGGGTCCGCCGGGGCGGGCCCGCCACGCACGGGTCCGCCACGCACCGAGTCGAGGAGGGGAACCCGGACCATGGCCCGGCCCCGATCCGTTCGCCCCGGAGTGTCCACCGGCTGCACGGGGCACACGAGCGACACGGGACGCTCGGCCTGTTCCGGTACGGCTTCCGGTACGGCGCCGGCGTCACCGTACGCCGCGGACACGGCCGCGGCGTTTCCGACCGCGCAACCGAGAGGACTCCGCGCCGATGGAGCCGATGGAAAAGAGCCTGGCCACCAGGGCCACGAGCGGCAAGGCGTCCGGCCGGACCCCCGCTTCACCGGACGAAATCCGGCGGGTACCGCACTCGTCGGAACTGCCCCGCGGACGAGGCACGACTTCATGAATACCTGCGCGCGACCAGTTAGCAACGTGCCGGATTGCTCACCCGAATAGGGTGGGAAGGCTCCTCCGGTACAGAACCCGTACGACCCGTACAACCCGTACAGCGCTGTACGACCCGTACTACCCGTACGACCCGTACGCCCAGAGCACGCCGTACGACGAGAGCGCGCCGTGCGACGTGCCCGACCCCGGCACCCGGCTGCCGGACCGCGCCCCGGCGCGCCCGGTTCCCGGCACACCCCGTACCACCCGGCACCACCCAGCACGTACGTCGCAGGACCCACCTCCCCACATCCATCCGCCCACCCTCGTTGATGCGGACAGGAGCGGTCATGCCCGCCACGCACCACTCGTCAGCACCCCCGACACCCCCTCGCACCGCGGCACCACCCCCCGCGCGTCCCGCCACCGCCGGGCCGTCGGCCCCGGAGCGATCCTCCGCGGGTGACGGGACGGCCGTGGGGCGCATGCCCGTCCTCGACGTCCGGCCGGTCGTCCAGCGCGGCCGCCGCCCGGCCAAGGCGGTCACCGGAGAGACGTTCCAGGTCTCGGCCACCGTGTTCCGCGAGGGTCACGACGCCGTCGCCGCCAACGTCGTGCTGCGCGGTCCCGACGGCCGCCCCGGCCCCTGGACGCCGATGCGCGAGCTGGCCCCCGGCACCGACCGCTGGGGCGCCGACGTCACCCCGGACGAGCCGGGCCACTGGACGTACACCGTGGAGGCCTGGGGCGACCCGGTCAGCACCTGGCGGCACCACGCGCGCATCAAGATCCCCGCGGGCATCGACACCGAGCTGGTCCTGGAGGAGGGTGCCCGGCTGTACGAGCGCGCCGCCGCCGGGGTGCCCGAGGCGGACGCGGACGCCCGGGCGAAGCGGGACGTCCTGCTCGCCGCGGTCGACGCCCTGCGCGACGAGGCCCGTCCGGCGGCCTCCCGGCTGGCGGCGGCGCTCGACCCCGAGGTGGACGCGGTGCTGGCCCGCCATCCGCTGCGGGAACTGGTCACCGAGTCCGAGACGCTGCCGCTGCTGGTGGAGCGGGAGCGGGCGTTGTACGGGTCGTGGTACGAGTTCTTCCCGCGCTCGGAGGGCACTCCCGAGCGTCCGCACGGCACGTTCCGCACGGCGGCGCGGCGGCTGCCGGCGATCGCGGCGATGGGCTTCGACGTCGTCTACCTGCCGCCGATCCACCCCATCGGCACGACCTTCCGCAAGGGCCGCAACAACACCCTCGATCCCGGCCCCGAGGACGTGGGGGTGCCGTGGGCGATCGGCTCGCCGGAGGGCGGCCACGACGCCGTGCACCCGGACCTGGGGACCCTGGAGGACTTCGACTGGTTCGTGCAGCGGGCCCGCGAGGAGGGCCTGGAGGTGGCCCTCGACTTCGCGCTGCAGTGCTCGCCGGACCATCCGTGGGTGCACAAGCACCCGGAGTGGTTCCACCACCGGCCGGACGGGACGATCGCCTACGCGGAGAACCCGCCGAAGAAGTACCAGGACATCTACCCGATCGCCTTCGACGCCGACATGGACGGCATCGTCAAGGAGACGCTGCGGGTGCTGCGGCACTGGATGGGGCACGGGGTGCGGATCTTCCGGGTGGACAACCCGCACACCAAACCGGTGGTGTTCTGGGAACGGGTCATCGGCGAGATCAACAAGTCCGACCCGGACGTGATCTTCCTGGCCGAGGCGTTCACCCGGCCCGCGATGATGCACACCCTCGCCCAGATCGGCTTCCAGCAGTCCTACACCTACTTCACCTGGCGCAACACCAAGGAAGAACTCACCGAGTACCTGACGGAGCTGTCGGGCGAGGCGGCGAGCTACATGCGGCCCAACTTCTTCCCCAACACCCCCGACATCCTGCACGCCCACCTCCAGCACGGCGGGCGCCCCGCCTTCGAGGCCCGCGCCGTGCTGGCCGCGACCCTCTCCCCCAGCTGGGGCGTCTACAGCGGCTACGAGCTGTGCGAGAACATCCCGCTCAGGCCGGGCAGCGAGGAGTACCTCGACTCGGAGAAGTACCAGCTGCGCCCCCGCGACTGGGACGCCGCCGCACGCGAGGGCCGCACCATCGCCCCCCTGATCACCCGCCTCAACGAGATCCGCCGAACACACCCCGCACTGCGGCAACTGCGGAACCTGCACTTCCACCACACCGACCAGGAGGCGGTGATCGCCTACTCGAAGAGGAGCGGTTCGAACACGGTTCTGGTGGTCGTCAACCTCGACCCCCACCACACCCAGGAGGCCACGGTCTCGTTGGACATGCCGCAACTCGGCCTGGACTGGCACGAGTCCGTGCCGGTGCGCGACGAGCTCACCGGCGAGACCTACCACTGGGGCAGGGCCAATTACGTGCGCCTCGAACCGGGCACCCGGCCCGCGCACGTCCTGACCGTCCTGCGACCGTCCACCCCGCAGACCGGAGGGTCACCCACACGATGATCGTCAACGAGCCCGTTCACGACACCTTCGAGGACACCCCGGCCAAGGACCGCGATCCCGACTGGTTCAAGCGTGCCGTCTTCTACGAGGTCCTCGTCCGTTCCTTCCAGGACAGCAACGGCGACGGCGTCGGCGACCTCAAGGGCCTCACCGCCAAACTCGACTACCTCCAGTGGCTGGGCGTCGACTGTCTGTGGCTGCCGCCCTTCTTCAAGTCACCGCTGAAGGACGGCGGCTACGACGTCTCCGACTACACCGCCGTGCTGCCCGAGTTCGGCGACCTGGCCGACTTCGTGGAGTTCGTCGACGCCGCCCACCAGCGCGGCATGCGCGTCATCATCGACTTCGTCATGAACCACACCAGCGACCAGCACCCGTGGTTCCAGGAGTCCAGGAAGGACCCCGACGGGCCCTACGGCGACTACTACATGTGGGCCGACGACGACAAGCAGTACGCCGACGCCCGCATCATCTTCGTCGACACCGAGGTCTCCAACTGGACCTTCGACCCGGTGCGCAAGCAGTACTTCTTCCACCGCTTCTTCTCCCACCAGCCGGACCTCAACTACGAGAACCCGGCCGTGCAGGAGGAGATGATCTCCGCGCTGAAGTTCTGGCTGGACCTGGGGATCGACGGTTTCCGTCTGGACGCGGTGCCCTACCTGTACGCCGAGGAGGGGACGAACTGCGAGAACCTCCCGGCCACCCACGAGTTCCTCCGGCGGGTCCGCAAGGAGATCGACGCGCAGTACCCGGACACCGTGATCCTGGCCGAGGCCAACCAGTGGCCCGAGGACGTCGTCGACTACTTCGGCGACTACGCCACCGGCGGCGACGAGTGCCACATGGCCTTCCACTTCCCCGTCATGCCCCGCATCTTCATGGCCGTGCGCCGCGAGTCCCGCTACCCCGTCTCCGAGATCCTCGCCAAGACCCCCGCCATCCCCTCGGGCTGCCAATGGGGCATCTTCCTGCGCAACCACGACGAGCTGACCCTGGAGATGGTCACCGACGAGGAACGCGACTACATGTACGCGGAGTACGCCAAGGACCCGCGCATGCGCGCCAACATCGGCATCCGCCGCCGCCTCGCCCCCTCCTGGACAACGACCGCAACCAGATCGAGCTCTTCACCGCCCTGCTGCTCTCCCTGCCCGGCTCACCGATCCTCTACTACGGCGACGAGATCGGCATGGGCGACAACATCTGGCTCGGCGACCGCGACGCCGTCCGCACCCCCATGCAGTGGACACCGGACCGCAACGCGGGTTTTTCGTCCTGCGACCCCGGCCGGCTCTTCCTGCCGACCATCATGGACCCGGTCCACGGCTACCAGGTCACCAACGTGGAGGCGTCGATGGCGTCGCCCTCCTCGCTGCTGCACTGGACCCGCCGCATGATCGAGATCCGCAAGCAGAACCACGCCTTCGGCCTCGGCTCCTTCACCGAGCTGCCCTCCTCCAACCCGGCCGTCCTCGCCTTCCTGCGCGAGTACGAGGACGACCTGGTCCTGTGCGTCCACAACTTCTCCCGCTTCGCCCAGCCCACCGAACTGGACCTGAGCCGGTTCGGCGGCCGCCATCCCGTCGAGCTGTTCGGCGGGGTCCGTTTTCCGGCCGTGGGTGAGCTGCCATATCTGCTCACCCTCGGGGGACACGGTTTCTATTGGTTCCGACTGCGCAGGGAGACCGTCTAGTACCCCCGGGCGGGGCGGTTTCTCCCGCCCCGCCCGGGGCACGCATCAGTAACACCCCGACCCCCCGGGGAAAGGACGTGACGCCATGGCGGAAACGGTCACACTCTCCGGCACGACCAGCCCCGGTCTCCTCGCGTCACTGACCCCCCTGCTGCGGGAGTGGCTGCCACGGCAGCGCTGGTTCGCCGGCAAGGGGAGTCCGGTCACGGGGTTCTCGCTGGTGGCGGGCACCGAGCTGCTGCCCGCCGCGTCCCGGCTGGGCCTCTACCACCTGCTGGTCCGCGCGCACCAGGGCGCCGGGCCCGGCGACTGCTACCAGCTGCTGATCGGCGCCAGCGAGGCGCTGCCGCCCCGGCTGGCGCCCGCGCTGATCGGGCACGTGCCGGACGGACCGCTCGGCGGCCGGACCGTCTACGACGCCCTGTACGACACCCGGCCCGCCGAGGTCCTCCTGGAGGCGCTGCGCACCGAGGCCCGGATCGGCGTCCTGCGCTGCGAACGGGACCCCGCGCAGGAGATACGCGCCGGCCTGGTGCCGCGCCGGCTGACCGCCGAGCAGTCGAATTCGTCGGTCGTCTTTGGAGATACGTTCATTCTGAAGCTGCTGCGGCGGGTCGTCCCCGGCGTCAACCCCGATCTGGAGCTGCCGCTGGCGCTCGCCCGCGAGGGGTCCTCCCGGGTGCCCGCGCCGGCGGCGTGGCTGCACGCGGACCTGGAGGACGGCGGCGGCGAGTCGTACGTCCTCGGCGTCCTCCAGCCCTTCGTGCAGGGCGCGACGGACGGCTGGGAGCTGGCGCTGCGGGAGCTGGCCAAGGGCGAGGACTTCGGCGCCGAGGCCCGGGCGCTGGGCCGGGCCACCGCCGAGGTGCACACCTCGCTGGCCCGGGCCCTGCCCACCGCCACCCTCGGCCACGCCCAGCTCGGGCCGCTGGTCGACGGCATGACCGAGCGGCTGGACGCGGCGGCGCAGGCCGTGCCCGCCCTGCGCCCCTACGCCCCCGGCCTGCGCACCGCGTTCTCGGCGCTGGCCGACCTCGCGGCCGAGGGCCGGACCTGGACCGCCCAGCGCGTCCACGGCGACCTGCACCTCGGGCAGTGCCTGCGGGCGCCCTCCGGCGAGTGGTCGCTGATCGACTTCGAGGGCGAGCCGGCCCGCCCGCTGGCCGAGCGCCGGATGCCCCAGCCCGCCGTCCGGGACGTGGCGGGCATGCTGCGCTCCTTCGACTACGCCGCCCTCTCGGCCGACCCGCCGGCGCCCGGCTGGGCCGAGGTGTGCCGGGCCGCGTACTGCTCCGGCTACGCCGAGGTGTCCGGCACCGACCCCCGCACCGATCCCGTACTGCTGCGGGCCTACGAGACGGACAAGGCGGTCTACGAGACGGTCTACGAGGCCCGGCACCGCCCCGACTGGCTCTCCGTCCCGCTGTCCGCGATACGTCGGCTCGCCGCATCCGACCCGTCCTGAGGAGGCTTTCCCCGTGACTCCCAGCCCCCCGTCCCCCACGGTTCCGAACCCGGGAACCCGAAGGACCCGAAGAAGGCCCCGGCCCCGAAGGCCACGGCCGAGAAAACGGTGACCGAGAAGACGGTGGCCGAGAAAGCGGCGAGCAGGAAACCCGCGGGCAGGAAAACGGCGGGCAAGAAGACCGTGGGCAAGAAGACCGCGGCCGCCGTGAAGGCCTCCGACCGGGAGGCCGCCCTTCGGGAGGCCGCCGGGGGGAAGGCCGCGGCGGAGGAGACCCCGGCGCGGAAGGCCGTCGCGAAGAAGGCCGTCACCAAGAAGGCCGTGGCGAAGAAAGCCGTCACGGCGAAGGCGGTCACGAAGAAGACCGCGGCGAAGAAACCGGTGGCGAAGAAGACCGCGGCGAAGACCGTGCCCGAGACGGTCGCGGCGGAGACGGCCGGGGTGGAGACGGTCGCGGCGGAGACGGCCACCTCGAAGGAGGCCGCTCCGAAGAAGGCCGCCGCCGAGAAGGCGGGCCCGGCGAAGCGTGCCGCGAAGAAGGTCCCCGCCTCCGCTTCCTCCACCGCGAAGGGGCGCGCGTCCCGGCCCCCCGCCCCGGCCCCGGCCGAGCCCGTGGGAGCCGGACCCGTACGGACCGGGCCCGCCCGGACAGAGCCCGTACAGACAGGGCCCGTGGAAGTCGCCCCCTCCCCCGCGCTGGACGGCGGCGACCGTGAGCGGCTGCTGCACGGCATCCATCACGACCCGCACTCCGTGCTCGGCGCGCACCCGGCGCCCGGCGGGATCGTCTTCCGGGCCTTCCGCCCCTACGCCCTGTCGGTCACCGTCGTCACGGGCGGGCTGCGGGCCGAGCTGCACGACGACGGCGACGGCTTCTTCTCCGGCCTGCTCCCCCTGCGGGAGGTCCCGGCCTACCGTCTGGTCGTCGCGTACGAGGAGACGGTCCAGGAGACCGAGGACCCGTACCGCTTCCTGCCCACGCTCGGCGACCTGGACCTGCATCTGATCGGGGAGGGCCGGCACGAGGAACTGTGGAAGGTGCTCGGCGCGCACCCGATGACCCACGAGGGGGTGAGCGGCACCCGCTTCTCGGTGTGGGCGCCCAACGCGCGTGCGGTGCGGCTCGCGGGCACCTTCAACTTCTGGGACGGCATCGGGTACCCGATGCGGTCGCTCGGTTCCTCCGGGATCTGGGAGCTGTTCGTGCCCGCGATCGGCGAGGGCGAGCTGTACAAGTTCGACATCACCCGGCCCGACGGTTCCCGCACCCAGCGCGCCGACCCGATGGCCCGCCGCACGGAGACGCCGCCGGCCACCTCGTCGGTGGTGGAGGCCTCGCACTACGCGTGGGGCGACGAGGAGTGGCTGGCGGCCCGCGGAGAACGCCCGGCGCACGAGGCTCCGTTGTCGATCTACGAGGTCCACCTGCCGTCCTGGCGACCCGGTCTGACCTACCGTCAGCTCGCCGAGCAGCTCCCCGCGTACGTCAGGGAGCTGGGCTTCACGCACGTCGAGCTGATGCCGGTCGCCGAGCACCCCTTCGGCGGCTCGTGGGGCTACCAGGTCACCGGGTTCTACGCGCCCACGGCCCGGCTCGGCACGCCCGACGACTTCCGTTTCCTCGTGGACTCGCTGCACCGGGCGGGCATCGGCGTCATCATGGACTGGGTGCCGGCGCACTTCCCGCGCGACGAGTGGGCGCTGGCGGAGTTCGACGGGCGGCCCCTCTACGAGCACGAGGACCCGCTGCGGGCCGCGCACCCCGACTGGGGGACGCTGGAGTTCGACTACGGGCGGCGCGAGGTGCGCAACTTCCTCGTGGCCAACGCCGTGTACTGGTGCGAGGAGTTCCACATCGACGGGCTGCGGGTGGACGCCGTCGCCTCCATGCTCTACCTGGACTACTCGCGCGAGCCGGGCCAGTGGACGCCGAACGAGCACGGCGGCCGGGAGAACCTCGACGCGGTGGCCTTCCTCCAGGAGATGAACGCCACCGTGTACCGGCGCGTCCCCGGTGTGGTGACCATCGCGGAGGAGTCCACGGCCTGGGACGGCGTGACGCGCGCGACGCACCACCGGGGGCCGAGCGGCTTCGGCGGACTCGGCTTCGGGCTGAAGTGGAACATGGGATGGATGCACGACTCGCTCCAGTACATGAGCCACGAGCCCGTGTACCGCAAGTACCACCACGGCGAGATGACCTTCTCCATGGTGTACGCCTACAGCGAGAACTACGTGCTGCCCATATCGCACGACGAGGTGGTGCACGGCAAGAAGTCGCTGGTGTCGAAGATGCCGGGCGACTGGTGGCAGCAGCGCGCGAACCTGCGGGCCTACCTCGCCTTCATGTGGGCCCACCCGGGCAAGCAACTCCTCTTCATGGGGCAGGAGTTCGCGCAGGGGACCGAGTGGTCCGAGGCGCGCGGGCCCGACTGGTGGCTGCTCGACCCCGCCTACGGGGCGGAGGCCGATCACCGGGGCGTGCGGGAGCTGGTCGCCGACCTGAACTCCGTGTACCGGTCGACGCCCGCGCTGTGGGAGCGGGACACCGTCGCCGACGGCTTCCGGTGGGTGGTGGGGGACGCGGCCGACGACAACGTCCTCGCGTTCCTGCGCCGCGACGCCGACGGCACGCCGCTGCTGGCGGTGTCGCACTTCTCGCCCGTCGTCCGCCAGGACTACCGGCTGGGAGTGCCGAACGACGTGCCCGCCTGGTTCGAGGTGCTCAACACGGACGCCGGGCGGTACGGGGGCAGTGACGTGTTCCACGCCGACCCGGTGAAGCCGGAACCCCAGCCGTGGCACGGCCACCCGGCCAGCGTCCGGCTGACGCTGCCGCCGCTGTCGACGGTGTGGCTGCGCCCGGCGTAGCGGTCGCCCGGGCGCAGCGGTCGCCCGCTCCCGGGAGCACGGGGGCCCGTACACCCGGGCCCCCGGGCCCCCGGGAGCACGGGCCCCCGGGAGCACGGGCCTACCCGAGGGACTCCGCCAGGGGTGCCGGCAGGGTCCCCGTGTGCAGGACGCCCAGGCGCTGGGTGGCCCGGGTCAGGGCGACGTACAGGTCGCTGGTGCCGTAGCGGGACGGTTCCACCACCAGGACCGAGTCGAACTCCAGGCCCTTCGACTGGCGGGGGTCCAGCAGGACGACCTTGCGGGTGAGGTCCGGCTCGGCGTCCGCGGTGACTCCGTCGAGGCGGGCCGCCAGCCGGCGGTGCAGGTCACGGGGGGCGATCACGGCGAGCCGGCCCTCCGCGGGGGTCAGTTCCGCCACCGCTTCGGCGACCGCGCCGGGCAGGTCGTCGACGGCCCGCGCCCAGGGCCGCGTGCCGGTGGACCGCACCGAGCTCGGCGGCACGAAGTCCGGCCGCTCCGCGCGGACGACGGCCGCCGCGACGTCCATGATCTCCTTGGGGGTTCGGTAGTTGACGCCCAGCCGCGTGTGCTCCCACCGGTCGCCGACGTACGGGGCGAGGATGTCCGACCAGGAGCCGACGCCCGCCGCCTCCGCGGTCTGGGCCGGATCGCCGACCAGGGTCATGGAGCGGGTCGGGACGCGCCGCATCAGCAGCCGCCACGCCATCGGCGACAGCTCCTGCGCCTCGTCGACGATGACGTGCCCGAACGCCCAGGTCCGGTCGGCCGCCGCCCGCTCGGCGGCGCTGCGGTGGTCGTCCTCCTCGTGGCGTTCGGCGAAGCGTTCGGCGTCGATGATGTCGTGGGCCGACAGGACCTCGCCGGCCTCGGGGTCGCCGTCCTCCTTGTCCTCGAACTCGAACGTCCGGGAGGCGTAGGAGACGTCGAGCACGCCCTGGGCGTAGGCGATCTGCCGGGCCCGCTCGCGCTCGGCGCTCTCCCGCGCCGACCGGTCGTCCTCGCCGAGGAGTTCGGCGGCCTCGTCGAGCAGCGGCACGTCGGCGACCGTCCAGGCCCGGGTGACCGGGCGGCGGACGGCGGCGGCGTCCTCGTCGCGGAGGTATCCCTCGGGGGCGGCGAGGAAGTCGGCGACCACCCGCCGCGGGGAGAGCACCGGCCACAACCGGTCGATGGCCGACCACACTTCGGGGTTCTCGGCCAGCTCGTCGCGGATCTGGGTGAGGTCACTGGGGTCGAGGAGACTGGAGCCGTCGTAGGGGTCGGTGCCGACGCGTTCGGCGTACAGCTCGGTGAGGGTGTTGAGGAGGTGGCCCTCGAAGTGCTCGCGGGCGACGTTGTGCGGCAGCCCGGTGGCGCGGGTGCGCTCGCGGGCGACCCCCACCAGCCCCTCGTCGAGCAGGAGCACCTCCCGGTCGTGCTCGATCGCGACCACCGGGTCGGGCAGCGCCTGCCGGTCGCGTACGACGGCGGCGAGGACGTCGGCCATGTCGGCGCGGCCCTTCACGGCGGCCGCCTCCGGGGTGTCGCCGGCCGTCGCCCGCACGCCCGGGTACAGCTCGCCGACCGTCGACAGGAGCACGCCGGTCTCGCCGAGGGCGGGCAGCACCTCGCCGATGTAGCCGAGGAAGGCGGGGTTGGGGCCGACGATCAGCACGGCCCGCTTGGCGAGCAGTTCGCGGTGCTCGTAGAGGAGGTAGGCGGCGCGATGCAGGGCGACGGCCGTCTTGCCGGTGCCGGGGCCGCCCTCGACGACCAGCACCCCGCGGTGCGGGGCGCGGATGATCTCGTCCTGCTCGGCCTGGATGGTCTGCACGATGTCGTGCATGCGGCCGGTGCGGGCGGAGTCGAGGGCGGCGAGCAGGACGGCGTCGCCGGCCGGGTCCTCGTGGCCGGTGCGGGTGGCGTCGCCGAGGTCGAGGAACTCGTCGTGCAGGGCGGTGACCCGGCGGCCGTCGGTGGTGATGTGCCGGCGCCGGCGCAGGCCCATCGGGGTGTGGCCGGTGGCCAGGTAGAAGGGGCGGGCGACGTCGGCCCGCCAGTCGACGAGGACGGGGGTGCGCTCGGGGTCGTCCAGGCGCAGGCCGATCCGGCCGATGTGGTGGCCGGTGCCGGAGGCCAGGTCGATCCGGCCGAAACAGAGCGAGCCGTCCACCGCGTTCAGGGCGGCGAGCAGTCCGGAGCGTTCGGCGACGAGGACGTCCCGCTCCAGGCGGGCCTGCATGGGGGTGCTGCCCTGGGCGAGGGCGTCGGTGACGGCGGTCTCGGTGACACCGCGCAGTGCGTCGACGCGCGCGTACAGCCCGTCGATGAATTCCTGTTCGTCGCGCATTTCACCGTCGTGCAATTCGGTGTTTGACAATTCCACTCCCGCCCGGATATACTCTGCTCAGTGAACTTTTCTGCGACCGGGTTTCCCGAAGTCGCGAATCATCGAATATAGCGAAAGAAATCCCCCGGGCGCAATTGCCCGGGGGATTTCTTCGTACGGCGTCAGCTCACAGGACGTCCGAGAGCTCCTCCAGCAGCCGCCGCTTCGGCCGGGCCCCCACCATCGCCTTCACCGGCTCGCCGGCCCGGAACACCATGAAGGTCGGCATCGACAGCACCTTGTAGTGGTTCGTCGTCAGCGGATTGCGGTCCACGTTCAGCTGCACCACCTTCAGCCGCTCGCCCTCCTCCGCGGCGAGCGCCCCGAGCACCGGCGCCATCTGGCGGCACGGCGGGCACCAGTCGGCGGTGAACTCCACCAGCACCGGCAGATCCGCCGCGAGCACCTCCGACCCGAAGTCCGCGTCGGTCACCTCGTCCACTCCGGCCACCTTGGTCACGGCTGTCACCCTCCCAGTTCGCACTCGGGCTCCGGACCCCCCGGAACCAGCGCCCCGGCGGCCAGCTCGTCACGTGCCCGCTCGGCCCGCACGAGCTGTCCGGCGACCTTCTCGCGGACCGCCGTCAGCTCCCCGATGAGCGCGTCCAGCTCGTCCAGCTTGCGCCGGTACACCGCGAGCGAGGCGGGGCACGAGTCGCCCTCCGGGTGTCCGGCCCGCAGGCACTCCACGAAGGGCCGGGTCTCCTCCAGCTCGAACCCGAAGTCCCGCAACGTCCTGATCTGCCGCAACGCCAGCAGGTCACGCTCGTCGTAGGCCCGGTGACCCAGCTCGTCGCGCCGCGCGGGCAGCAGCCCCCGCGACTCGTAGTACCGCAGCGTCCGCGTCGTGGTTCCGGCCCGTGCGGCCAGCTCGCCGATTCGCATGCCCACGAACGTACGGCTTGACCCCGACGTCAAGGCAAGGGGCGGCGTCGGCGCGGTGCCGTCACTCCGGCGGCAGGAGCGGTTTCCCGCGCACCGGGGAGGACAGCACGATCGACGTCGTGGTGCGGCCCAGCGCCGAGGTCCGCTCCAGTACCTCCTCCAGGTGCACCGTGTCCGTGACGGCCACCTTGAGGAGCCAGCAGTCCTCACCGACCACGTGGTGGACCTCGACGATCTCGGGACGGTCGAGCAGTTCCAGGGTGCGGGGGTGCCTGAGGGTGTAGCCGCCGTGCGGGTTGACCCGGACGAACGCCTGGATGCCGTAGCCGAGGCGGGCCGGGGCCACCTGGGCGCCGTAGCCGGTGACGGCGCCCGCGGCCTCCAGCCGCCGCACCCGCTCGGTCACCGCGGCCGGGCTGAGCCGGACCCGGCGTCCCAGCTCGCTCAGTTTGATCCGGCCGTCCGTCTGGAGCAGGTGGAGTATCTGCCGGTCCAGCACGTCGAAGGCCACCGGTGTTTCGTTGGCGGCAGCGCGCAGATGCCGTGGTTCCTTCGGTGCGCCGGCCTGATCTCCCATGTCTCCCCCTTCAGATGCCGTGGGTACGTCACGAGAATTATGGTCATGGAAAAGGCGCGGGAAGTCCTGGTCATCGGCGGGAACCGGTATGTCGGCAAGCGGCTGGTCGAAAGGCTGCTGGCGGCCGGCGACCGGGTCACGGTCCTCAACCGCGGATCGTCACCACCGCCTGCGGGGACGGTCCACCTCGTCGCCGACCGCGACGACGAGGAGGCGCTGCGCGCGGCGCTCGGCCGGCGCCGCTTCGACGTGGTCGTCGACCAGGTCTGCTACACCCCGCGGCAGGCGGCCGTCGCCGTGCGCGTCCTCGCCGGCCGCACCCGCCGCTACGTACTGACGTCCACCGTGGAGGTCTACGAGTACGAGGACTCCGTCGCCCCCGTGCGGGAGACGGCCGTCGATCCCCTGGACGCGACCGTCGATCTCGGACTCCCCTGGGACGACGCCGGGTTCCGGGAGGCCCACTACGGCGAGGGAAAACGGCAGGCGGAGGCGGTGTTCGCGGCGGCCGCGGCCTTCCCGTGGACGTCGGTCCGGGTGGCGCACGTCCTGGGCGGCGCGGACGACTTCACCGGGCGGCTGACCCACTACGCGGACCGCATCCACGCCGGCGAGCCGATCACCGTGCCGGTGCCGAACCACCCGGCGACGTACATCCACGTCCAGGAGATCGCGGACTTCCTGTTCTGGGCGGCGGGCGAGGAGTTCACCGGGCCCGTCAACGCGGCGTCCCACCAGCCCCTGACCACCGAGGAGTTGTGCGCTGCGGTGGCCGAGCGCCTCCCCGACGGCAAGACCGTCTTCCACGAGGTGGCGGTCGGCGAGGTCTCCCCGTTCGCCTTCCGCCGCCGTCACCCCATGGACAACTCCCGTGCCGTGCGGCTCGGTTTCTCCTTCGGCAACGCACGGCAGTGGCTCGGACGGGCGGTCGCGGAGACTCTCGGAGAGGACGGCTGAGATGCGGTACCGCACTGTCGGCGGCCTGCGGGTGAGCGCGATCGGGCTCGGCGCGATGCCGCTGTCCATCGAGGGACGCCCCGACGAGGCCCGTGCCCTCGCCACGGTCCACGCGGCACTGGACGCGGGGGTGACCCTGCTGGACACGGCCGACTCCTACCACCTCCCCGGTGCCGAACCCGGCCACAACGAACGCCTCGTCGCCCGCGCCCTCGCCACCTACGGCGGGACGACCGAGGACGTGCTGGTCGCCACGAAGGGCGGGCGGGGCCGGCCGGCCGGCGGAGAGTGGACGGTGGACGGCCGCCCGGACCGGCTCAAGGCCGCCGCGGAGGCGTCCCGCAAGCGGCTCGGGGTCGACGCCATCGGCCTCTACCAACTGCACAAGCCCGACCCCCGCGTGCCCTTCGAGGACTCGGTGGGCGCCCTCCTGGGCCTGCTCGACGCGGGTACCGTCCGGCTGGTCGGCATCTCCAACACGGACACGGACCAGATCCGCCGGGCCCACGCGATCCTCGGCGACCGGCTGGTGTCGGTGCAGAACCGCTACTCCCCCGCCGTCGTCGACAGCGAGCCCGAGATGCGCCTGTGCGCCGAACTGGGCCTGGCCTTCCTCCCCTGGAGCCCCCTCGGCGGCATCGCCCGCAGCTCCCTGGACGGCCCGTCCCGCACGGAGGGCGAACACCGCTTCGCGGCCTTCCACGAGATCGGCCGGGAACGCGGGGTGAGCCCCCAGCGGGTCTGCCTGTCCTGGCTGACGACCCGCTCCCCCACGGTGATCCCCATCCCGGGAGCCAGCCGCCCCGCGACCGTCCGGGACTCGGCGGCGGCAGCCGACCTGACCCTGGACGAGGAGGAGCTGACCCGGCTGGAGGACGCGACGCGGCGGCGGGCGGTGCGGGAGTGAGAGGAGCACCTCGGCAGGCGCCGGATGTACCGGTCTCCCTGCGGGAGATCACCGACCCGTGGGCGTGAACCGGCGGCGGGCGTGAACCGGCGGCGGGGTGCCGCCGACACCCTCCGGCACGTCGGCGGCACCCCGTCGGGGTTCAGCGCCCCCGGCTGAACACCCGCTCCCCGCCCTTCGCCTTCTCCGCCTGTGCTGCCTGCTCGATCCGCTCCGCCTGCTCCGATTCGGCCGGCAGCGACTCGCCCTTGCCCTTGCCCGGCAGCAGCACCGCCACCAGGACGGTGCCGATACCGAGGACCACCGCGCCGACCAGGCTGGTGTGGGCCACCGCGTCCGCGAAGGAGGAGCCGACCGAGTCGGCCGCCCGGCGTGCGCCCTCGGCGAGTTCGGCGGCCTGCGCCTTGAGCTGCGCGGCCTGCTGCGGGTCGCTCGACCGCGCCGCCTGCGCGCCGAGCTCCCGCGCCCGGTCGGCGAGGCCCTGCGCGACGGCGTACCCGGCGCCGACCGAGTCCTGGGCGGTGGCGAGGGCGCCGGCCGGGAGGCCGCTGCCGGACGCCGCGTCCCCGAGGCGGTCGGAGTACGACGTGCCCAGCAGCGAGCCGAGGATCGCGATGCCGAGGGAGCCGCCCAGCTCCAGCGAGGTGTCGTTCACCGCGCCGCCGACGCCCAGTTCGGACTCGGGGAACGCCCCCATGATGGCGTCCGTGCAGGGCGACAGCGCGAGCCCGATCGCGACGCCGAGGACGACGAGGGGTGCCACGAAGTCGCCGTACGACGACGCGGCGTCGACCCGGGTGAGGAGCGCGAGGGCGGCCGTGCCGCCGACCATGCCCGCGGTGACCGTCCACCTCATGCCGACCCGCGGGGTGAGGTAGGCGGTCAGGGCCGAGCCGACGAAGACCGCGCCGGCCAGGGGCAGCATGCGCAGGCCGGTGTCGAGGGCGTCGTGGCCGAGGACGAACTGGAGGTGCTGGGTGAGGTAGTAGAAGGCGCCGAAGACGGCCAGGAAGAACAGGGCCACGGCGAGGTTGGACCCGGCGAAGCGGCGGTCGGAGAAGCGGCGCACGTCCAGCACCGGGTGCGGGTGGCGCAGCTCCCACAGGACGAAGGCGAGCAGAGCCAGGGCGGCGACGGCGGCCGCGCCGACCGCCTTGGGGCCCCAGCCGAAGTGCGGCCCCTCGATGATCATGTAGACGAGCGCACCGATCCAGACCACCGACAGCAGTCCGCCGACGTAGTCGATGCGGTCGTGGTGCCCGGCCTTCGACGGCGGCACGAGGACGAGGGCGCCGACGAGCGCGACGACGGCGACGGGCACGTTGATGAGGAACGTCGACGACCAGCCGTGGTTCTCCAGCAGCGCGCCGGCGACGAGCGGACCGGCCGCGATGGCGAGGCCCGCGGTCGCCGTCCACAGGGTGATCGCCTTGGCACGTTCGGCGCGCGGGAAGGTGGCGGCGAGCAGCGACAGCGTCGCGGGCATGATGAGCGCCGCGCCCACGCCCATCACGGCGCGGCCCGCGATCACGGTGCCGGCGCTGTCGGCGAGGTAGCCGGAGACCGCGCCGCCGGCGAACACCACGAGCCCGAGCAGGAGCGCCCCGCGCCGGCTGTACTTGTCGCCGATCGCGCCGAGCAGCAGCATCAGCGCCGCGTACGGCACCGTGTAGCCGTCGATGACCCACTGGAGGTCGGCGCTGGTGAGGCCCAGGTCGTCGGTCATGGCGGGCGCGGCGACCGTGAGGGCGGTGTTCGCCATCACGATGATCAGCAGGCTCAGGCAGAGGACGAGGAGCGCCCACCAGCGTCGGCGGTAGGGCCCCGTCATCCGTTCCACCGGTTCGGTCATGACGAGTCGCATGCGGGGATCGCCTTCCTCGGGACGTATCCGGCGGCGTACAGGACTCCGGTCGCACGACGCCGGGACAATTGCACAACGATGTGCAATGTACGTTCACTGCACAGTCCTGTGCAAATCGAGGGAGTGGAACGCGCCACGCCGGAAGGCGGGCACAATGGCCGCCATGACCACGGGTAACAGCAGTCGCGCGGAGGCAAACCGACGCCGCATCCTCGATGTGGCCCTCGCCGAGCTGTTGCGCGACCCCGACGCGTCCATGAACCACATCGCCCGCGCCGCCGGCGTCGTACGGCGCACGGTGTACGGGCACTTCCCCAGCCGTGAGGCGCTGATCAGCACGCTGGTCGACGAGGCGGTGTCGGTGCTGGCCGCCGCCCACGAGGGGGAGGACCAGGACGGCGGGGATCCGGCCGAGGCGCTGGCCCGGTCCGTGCTGGCCGTGTGGCGGATCGCCGACCGCTACCGCCTGCTGGTCGCGCTGGCCCAGCGCACGGTGACCATGCAGGGCATCCGGGAGCGGCTCACCCCGGTGCGCCAGGACACGGTCCGGCTGCTCCAGCGCGGTCTGGACGAGGGGACGTTCGTCTCTCCCCTGCCGGCGCCGGCGCTGGCGTACGTGCACGAGCAGATCGTGTTCGCGCTGATGGAAGCCGTGAACGACGGGCTGCTGAGCACGCGGGAGGCGGGCCGCTCGGCCGCCGTCACCGCGCTGACCGCGGCCGGCGTGCCCGCCACCCTGGCCACCGCCCTCGTGGCGAAGGTGAGCGAGTCGGTCGAGACCGGCGGGACCGGCTGACCCGCGCCCGGCCGAGCCGGGCTGACCTGCGCCTGGCCGAGCCGGGCTGACCTGCGCGCCCATCTCACCGGCATGCCCATCTGGCCGGCACGCCCATCTCGCCGGCGCGTCCGGCTGACCGGCGCGTCGTCGAGCCGGGCTGACGAGCGGGCTGCCGTCGCGCGGGTCCCGGCGACGGGCGCGAGCCCGGACCACGGGCGCGGACCTGGACGCGAAACGCCGCAGGCCCCGGTGCGCGAAACACCGGGGGCCTGCGAGGGGGACGGAGAACCGGGCGGCCGAGCCATGGGTGAGTGGTCGGCCGCCCGGTGTTCGGGGGATACCGGGTGCCCGGCCCGGGTTCAGGCGGGGCCGGGCACCCGGAGTGCGGGGGTGTCCCGCCCGGGGCGTCAGGCCTTGGCGAGTTCCTTCTCGCCCTCCTCGCGCCGCTCGGGCACGTCCACGGCCGGGGCGTCCTGACCGCCGTGGGCGTTCTGGCCGCCGCCGTGGGCGTCGTCGAGCAGGGTCTTCTCGTCGAAGGGCAGCTCGCCCGCGAGCACCCGGCCCACGCGCTCCTTGTCGATCTCCTTGGTCCAGGTGCCGATCAGGACCGTGGCGACGGCGTTGCCCGCGAAGTTCGTCAGGGCGCGGGCCTCGCTCATGAAGCGGTCGATGCCGACGATGAGGCCGATGCCGTCCACCAGGGCCGGCTTGTGCGACTGGAGGCCGCCGGCCAGGGTCGCGAGGCCGGCGCCGGTGACACCGGCCGCGCCCTTGGAGGCGATCAGCAGGAACAGCAGCAGCGGGATCTGCTCGCCGACCGACATCGGCGTGCCCATGGCGTCGGCGATGTAGAGGGACGCCATGGTCATGTAGATCATGGTGCCGTCGAGGTTGAAGGAGTAGCCGGTCGGGACGGTGATGCCGACGACGGGCTTGCTGACGCCCAGGTGCTCCATCTTCGCGATGAGGCGCGGCAGCGCGGACTCGGAGGAGGAGGTGGACAGGATCAGCAGGAACTCGCGGCCCAGGTACTTGAACAGGGCGAAGACGTTCATCCCCGAGATGACCCGCAGCAGCGCGCCGAGCACGATGAAGACGAACAGGAAGCAGGTGACGTAGAAGCCGAGCATCAGGACGGCGAGGCTCTTGAGGGCGTCGACGCCGGCCGAGCCGGTGACCGCGGCGATGGCGCCGAAGGCACCGATCGGGGCGGCCCACATCACCATCGCGAGGATGCGGAAGACCAGCCGCTGGATGTGCTCGATCCCGCGCAGGACCGGCTGTCCGGCCGGGCCCATGGCCTGGAGGGCGAAGCCCGCGAGCAGCGCGACGAGCAGCGTCTGGAGCACCTCGCCGCCGGTGAAGGCGGAGACGATCGTGGTCGGGATGACGCCCAGCAGGAACTCGGTGGTGTCCTTGGCCTCCGCCGACACCTGCGCCTGACCGGTCTCCTTGACCGCGTCGGTGAGCGCGAGGCCGGTGCCCGGCTCCAGGACGTTGCCGACGACGAGGCCGATGGCGAGGGCGACCAGCGACATGACCGTGAAGTAGGCCAGGGCGATGCCGCCGACGGCGCCGACCTTGGCGGCCTTGCGGACCGATCCGATGCCGAGCACGATCGTGCAGAAGATGATCGGCGAGATCATCATCTTGATCAGGTTCACGAAGCCGGTGCCGATCGGCTTCAGCTCGACCGCGAAGTCGGGGGCGATCAGGCCCACGGCGATGCCGAGGGCGACCGCGACGATCACCGCGATGTACAGATAGTGCGTGCGGTCCCGCTTGGCGGCGGGTACGGCGGATGCCGTATCGGGGGTGCTGGCGGCCACGGCTGCCCTCCTTGACGTCTTCGTCGGCATCACCGGCGTGCGGCTCACGTCCGGGGGTTCGGGGGATGCCGTGACTATCCCCCCACGCTGTGAGGGCGGTCACCCTTCCGTTCATTTAGTTCACGCTCGGGGCGGGAGGCACACTGACGGCATGCGCATCCCCGTCCCGCGACCCCGCAGCCTGGCCGGCCAGCTGTTCGCCATGCAGGCCGTCCTGATAGCGGTGGTCGTCGCCGGTTACGCGCTGTTCACCTACCTCAGCGACCGCAGCCAGGCCGAGGAGGCCGCGAGCCGGCAGGCCGCGGCGGTGGCCCGCTCGGTCGCCGACTCCCCCTCGGTGCGGGAGGCGATCGGCACCGCGGACCCGACCGCGGAGCTCCAGCCGTACGCGCTGCGGATCATGCACGACACCGAGGTCGACTTCGTCACGATCATGAATCCGGCGGGGATCCGCTGGACCCACCCGGACGAGGAGCAGATCGGCCTGCACTTCCGGGGCAACACCGCACGGGCCCTGGAGGGCGAGACCTTCACCGAGACCTACACCGGCACTCTCGGCCCGTCCGTGCGTGCGGTCACCCCCGTCGAGGGGGACGACGGCCGGATCGTCGGCCTGGTCAGCGCGGGCATCAAGGTCGAGGCGATCACCAAGCGGGTGCAGGACCAGGTGACGGCGCTGTTCGGCGTCGCGGCGGGCGCGCTCGCGCTGGGCGCGGTCGGCACCTATGTCGTCAACGCCCGGCTGCGCCGCCACACGCACGGCATGAACGCGGCCGAGCTGAGCCGGATGCACGACTACCACCAGGCGGCACTGCACGCGGTGCGCGAGGGGCTGCTGATGCTGGACGGCCAGTACCGGGTGGCGCTGATCAACGACGGCGGCCGTGAGCTGCTGGGCGTCTCGGAGGAGGTGGTGGGCCGGTCCGTCGCCGACCTCGGGCTGCCCGCCCCGCTGACGGGCGCCCTGCTGTCCTCCGAACCGCGCGTGGACGAGGTGCATCTGACGGCGGACCGGGTGGTGGCGGTGAACACCTCGCCGGTGTCCGGCGGAGAGCACCGGGGCACCGTGGTCACCCTTCGTGATGTCACCGAACTCCAGTCCCTGATGGGCGAGTTGGACTCGGAGCGCGGCTTCACGCAGGCTCTGCGTTCGCAGGCCCACGAGGCGGCGAACCGCCTGCACACCGTCGTCTCGCTCATCGAACTGGGCCGCGCCGAGGAGGCCGTGGACTTCGCGACCGCCGAACTGGAGCTGGCCCAGGCGCTGACCGACCAGGTGGTGGCCGCGGTGAGCGAGCCGGTGCTGGCGGCGCTGCTGCTGGGCAAGACGGCGCAGGCGAACGAGCGGGGCGTGGAGCTGGTGGTGTCGCGGGACAGCGGGCTCGACGACGGGCTGCTCCCGAGTCGCTGCCCGCACGGGACCTGGTCACCATCCTCGGCAACCTCATCGACAACGCCGTGGACGCGGCGCAGGGCAGCATGCGGGCGCGGGTCACGGTGACGGCGTGCACCGGGCACCGCGCGCGGGACGGCGGCGAACTGGTGCTGCGGGTGGCGGACACCGGCGCGGGGGTGGATCCGGCCCTCGCCGAGCAGGTCTTCGAGCGGGGCTTCTCCACGAAGCCGTCCGGGCCCGGCGGCCGCGGCCTCGGCCTGGCCCTCGCCCGGCAGGCCGTGCACCGCCACGGCGGGACCCTGTCGGTGGCGGCGGCCGAGGGCGGCGGAGCGGAGTTCACGGTACGGCTGCCCCTGCGCACGGCGGTCGCCGCCGTGCCGGTGCCGGGAGGCGGGAGATGACGGGCGTCGCGGGCGGACCGGGTGACGGGCCGATCCGGGTCCTGGTGGTCGAGGACGACCCCGTGGCGGCCGACGCGCACGTCCTGTACGTCGGCCGGGTGCCGGGGTTCACGGCGGTGGGCAAGGCGCACTCCGGCGCGGAGGCGCGGCGGCTGCTGGACCGTGTGCCGGTGGACCTGCTGCTGCTCGACCTGCACCTGCCGGACGGGCACGGGCTCCAGCTCGCCCGCTCGCTGCGGGCGGCGGGGTACCACGCGGACGTGATAGCGGTCACCTCGGCGCGCGACCTGGCGGTGGTGCGGGAGGGGGTGTCGCTGGGCGTCGTCCAGTACGTGCTGAAACCGTTCACCTTCGCCACCCTGCGGGACCGCCTCGTGCGCTACGCGGAGTTCCGCGGGGCGGCCGGCGAGGCGAGCGGCCAGGACGAGGTCGACCGCGCCCTGGCCACCCTGCGCGCGCCGGGCCCCGCCGCGCTGCCCAAGGGACTGAGCGGCCCGACCCTGGAACGGGTGACGGGGGCCGTACGGGAGGCGGAGCGGGGACTGACCGCCTCGGGCGTGGCCGAGGCGGTGGGGATCTCCCGCATCACCGCCCGCCGCTACCTGGAGCACCTCGTGGAGGCGGGGAGGGCGGAGCGCAGGCCGCTGTACGGGCAGGTGGGCAGGCCCGAGCTGGTGTACCGGTGGGTGCCGGCCGGCCGCTGAGACACCCACGGCCACCGGCCGCGGGCCCGTCGGCCTCCCGGCCCCCGGCACGACCGCGCGGAGGTGCCCCGCACCGTCGGCCACGACGTCCCGGCCCACCCGCGCGCGGAGCGGACCGGCCGGTGGCGCGGCCCGGCGGACCCGGGGCCCGCGGGACGGCCGCGCCCGGCGGACCCGGCGCCGGTGGGGTGGCCGGCTAGAAGACCGACTCCGCCTCTTCCATCCGGTTCCTCGGCACCGTCTTCAGCTCGGTCACCGCGTCCGCGAGCGGCACCATCCTGACGGCGGTGCCGCGCAGCGCGGTCATCATGCCGAACTCGCCCCGGTGCGCGGCCTCCACCGCGTGCCAGCCGAAGCGGGTGGCGAGGACCCGGTCGTACGCCGTCGGCACGCCGCCGCGCTGGACGTGGCCGAGGATGACCGGGCGGGCCTCCTTGCCGAGCCGCTTCTCCAGTTCGTACGCCAGCGCCGTGCCGATGCCTTGGAAGCGCTCGTGGCCGAACTGGTCGATCGCGCCCTTGCTGTAGTCCATCGTGCCCTCGGCGGGGTGGGCGCCCTCGGCCACGCAGATCACGGCGAACTTCTTGCCGCGCGCGAACCGCTCCTCGACCATCTTCACGAGGTCGGCCGGGTCGAAGGGCCGCTCGGGCAGGCAGATGCCGTGGGCGCCGGCCGCCATGCCGGACTCCAGGGCGATCCAGCCCGCGTGCCGGCCCATGACCTCGACGACCATCACCCGCTGGTGGGACTCCGCCGTCGTCTTGAGGCGGTCCATGGCCTCCGTGGCGACGCCGACGGCCGTGTCGAAGCCGAAGGTGCGGTCCGTGGAGGAGATGTCGTTGTCGATGGTCTTCGGGACGCCGACGACCGGCAGCCCCGCGTCGGACAGCATGCGGGCCGCCGTCAGCGTGCCCTCGCCGCCGATCGGGATCAGCGCGTCGATGCCGAACCGGTGGATCATGTCCGAGGCGTTGTCACAGGCATCGCGCAGACGGTCGCGCTCCAGCCGTGAGGAGCCGAGTATCGTGCCGCCGCGGGCGAGGATGCCGCTCACGGCGTTCAGGTCGAGGGGCCGGTAGTTGCCGTCGAGGAGACCCGCGTATCCGTCCTCGAAGCCGATCACCTCGTCGCCGTAGTTGTCGACCGCGCGGTGCACGACCGATCGGATCACTGCGTTCAGGCCGGGGCAGTCGCCGCCTGCGGTGAGGACTCCGATGCGCATCCTGCTCTGTCTCCTGCTCGCTGTGGGTACCGGTGAGCCAGTGTCGATTGTTCCACGTCCCCGAGGAGACTGTCTCCTGACGGGCGCCTTAACCGCGGGCAGAGGTACTGTCAAGAGGGTTCTGCTCACCTCGGTGGGCGATTTTTATGAGCCGGTCGGACACCGGGCGAGAGCCGGGTGCCGGCCGCCGAACGGCCCCACGCATGGAACGGAGAACACGCGTGACGCGCAGCGTGTACGTGACCGGGATCGACCGCGGCGACGGCCGCCAGGTCGTGGAGCTGGGAGTCATGGAGCTCCTGACCCGTCAGGTCGACCGGGTGGGCGTCTTCCGCCCTCTGGTCCACGACGGGCCGGACCGCCTGTTCGACCTGCTGCGCGCCCGCTACCGGCTGTCGCAGGACCGGGGACCGTGTACGGCATGGACTACCACGAGGCGTCCGCCCTCCAGGCCGAGCGGGGCGTCGACGAGCTGGTGTCCACGCTCGTGGACCGCTTCCACCGCGTCGCCCGGGAGTACGACGTCGTCCTGGTCCTCGGCACCGACTACGCCGACACGCAGTTCCCGGACGAGCTGTCGCTGAACGCGCGCCTGGCGAACGAGTTCGGCGCCTCCGTGATCCCCGTCGTCGGCGGCCGCGGGCAGACCGCGGAGTCGGTGCGCGCCGAGACCCGCAACGCCTACCGCGCCTACGACGGCCTGGGCTGCGACGTCCTCGCCATGATCGCCAACCGGGTCGCCCGCGAGGACCGCGAGGAGATCGCCGCGAAGCTCGTCTCCCGGCTGCCCGTGCCCTGTTACGTGCTGCCCGACGAGCCCGCCCTGTCGGCGCCGACGGTCGCCCAGATCAGCACCGCCCTGGGCGCGAAGGTGCTGCTCGGCGACGACTCGGGCCTGGCCCGCGACGCCCTCGGCTTCATCTTCGGCGGCGCGATGCTGCCGAACTTCCTGCACGCGCTGACGCCCGGCTGCCTGGTCGTCACCCCCGGCGACCGGGCCGACCTGGTCGTCGGCTCGCTCGCCGCGCACAGCGCCGGCACCCCGCCGATAGCGGGCGTGCTGCTCACCCTGGGCGAGGTGCCGAGCGAGGAGGTCCTCACCCTCGCCGCCCGCCTGGCGCCCGGCACGCCCGTGCTGTCGGTGGCCGGCAACAGCTTCCCCACGGCCGAGCAGTTGTTCTCCCTGGAGGGCAAGCTCAACGCGGCCACCCCGCGCAAGGCGGAGACCGCGCTCGGCCTCTTCGAGCGGCACGTCGACACCGCCGATCTGCTGACGCGGGTCTCCGCGCCGAGCAGCGACCGCGTCACGCCGATGATGTTCGAGCACAAGCTGCTGGAGCAGGCCCGCTCCGACCGCCGCCGGGTCGTCCTGCCGGAGGGCACCGAGGAGCGGGTGCTGCACGCGGCCGAGGTCCTGCTGCGCCGCGGGGTGTGCGACCTGACGCTCCTCGGCCCGGTCGAGCAGATCCGCAAGAAGGCCGCCGACCTCGGCATCGACCTCGGCGGCTGCCAGCTGATCGACCCGGCCACCAGCGAACTGCGCGACTCCTTCGCCGAGAAGTACGCGGGGCTGCGCGCCCACAAGGGCGTCACGGTGGAGCTGGCGTACGACGTGGTCTCCGACGTGAACTACTTCGGCACGCTGATGGTCCAGGAGGGGCTCGCCGACGGCATGGTGTCGGGCTCCGTGCACTCCACGGCCGCGACGATCCGGCCCGCCTTCGAGATCATCAAGACGAAGCCGGACGCCGGCATCGTCTCGTCCGTGTTCTTCATGTGCCTCGCCGACAAGGTCCTCGTCTACGGCGACTGCGCGGTCAACCCCGACCCGGACGCCGAGCAGCTCGCCGACATCGCCGTCCAGGCGGCCGCGACCGCCGCGCAGTTCGGCGTGGAGCCGCGGATCGCCATGCTGTCGTACTCCACGGGCACCTCCGGCTCGGGCGCCGACGTCGACAAGGTGCGCGAGGCGACGGAGCTGGTGCGGCGGCGCCGTCCCGACCTGAGGATCGAGGGGCCGATCCAGTACGACGCGGCCGTGGAGCCGACGGTCGCGGCGACCAAGCTGCCGGACTCCGAGGTGGCGGGCCAGGCCAGCGTGCTGATCTTCCCCGACCTCAACACCGGCAACAACACCTACAAGGCCGTGCAGCGGTCGGCCGGCGCGATCGCGGTCGGCCCGGTGCTCCAGGGGCTGCGCAAGCCGGTCAACGACCTGTCCCGCGGCGCCCTCGTCCAGGACATCGTGAACACCGTCGCCATCACGGCGATCCAGGCCCAGTCCTCCGGGCAGGCCCAGTCCTCCGAGCAGAAGGTCTCCCAGCAGTGAGCGGCACGCGCGTCCTCGTCCTGAACTCCGGTTCCTCCTCGGTGAAGTACCAGCTGCTCGACATGGGCGACCGCAGCCGGCTGGCGCAGGGGCTCGTCGAGCGCATCGGCGAGCAGACCTCGCGGCTGCGGCACACGCCGCTCGCCACGGGCGCCTCCCGCGAGTGGAGCGGGCCCATCGCCGACCACGACGCGGCCCTCAAGGCCGTCGCCGAGGAACTGGCCAAGGACGGACTGGGCCTGGACTCGCCGGAGCTGGCGGCGATCGGGCACCGGGTGGTGCACGGCGGCAAGCACTTCACCGAACCGACCGTGATCGACGAGCGGGTGCTCGCGGAGATCGAGCGGCTGATCCCGGTGGCACCGCTGCACAACCCCGCCAACCTGACCGGGATCCGCACGGCGCGGGCGCTGCGCCCGGACCTCCCGCAGGTCGCCGTCTTCGACACCGCCTTCCACACCACGATGCCGGAGTCGGCGGCGCGCTACGCGATCGACGTGCGGACCGCCGACGAACACCGCATCCGCCGCTACGGCTTCCACGGCACCTCGCACGCGTACGTCTCCCGCGCCACCGCTCAGCTGCTGGGCAGGGCGCCGGAGGAGGTGAACGTCATCGTGCTGCATCTCGGCAACGGCGCGTCCGCCTCCGCCGTGCGGGGCGGCAGGTGCGTCGACACCTCGATGGGCCTCACCCCGCTCGAGGGCCTCGTCATGGGCACCCGTTCCGGGGACACCGATCCGGCCGTCATCTTCCATTTGGCACGTGTTGGCGGAATGTCCATCGACGAAATCGACACTCTCCTCAACAAGAAGAGCGGCCTGGTCGGCCTGTGCGGCGACAACGACATGCGGGAGATCAGGCGGCGGATCGACGAGGGCGACGAACAGGCCGAGCTCGCCTTCGACATCTACATTCACCGCCTGAAGAAGTACATCGGGGCCTATTACGCCGTGCTGGGACGGGTGGACGCGGTGGCGTTCACCGCCGGGGTCGGCGAGAACGCGGCGCCGGTGCGCGCGGCCGCGGTCGCGGGCCTGGAGACCCTGGGCCTGGCCGTGGACGACGGACTGAACGCCGTACGGAGTGACGGGCCGCGGCTGATCTCGCCCGCGGGGGCGCGGGTGAAGGTCGCCGTGGTGCCCACGGACGAGGAACTGGAGATCGCCACGCAGACCTACGCGCTGGTCGAGCGGAATCGACAGGCGGCTCCGCCGCACGGCGACTGAGCGGGAAAGCAACTGAGCGCGTTCCCGCCCATTTGTATCTTCCGCCAGACGGAATATTCCGTAGCGAAACAAACCGATAGGATCGCCCCATGCGCCGTTCGAAAATCGTCTGTACTCTCGGCCCCGCGGTCGACTCCCACGACATGCTCGTGTCGCTGATCGAGGCCGGCATGAACGTGGCCCGCTTCAACTTCAGCCACGGCTCGCACGCCGAGCACCAGGGCCGGTACGACCGGGTCCGGGCCGCCGCCAAGGAGACCGGCCGGTCCATCGGTGTCCTCGCCGACCTCCAGGGCCCGAAGATCCGCCTCGAGACCTTCGCCGAGGGGCCGGTCGAGCTGGTGCGCGGTGACGAGTTCACCATCACCACCGACGACGTGCCCGGCGACAAGACGATCTGCGGCACCACGTACAAGGGGCTGCCCGGCGACGTCTCGCGCGGCGACCAGATCCTCATCAACGACGGCAACGTCGAGCTGAAGGTCCTCGACGTCGAGGGCCCGCGGGTGCGGACGATCGTCATCGAGGGCGGTGTCATCTCCGACCACAAGGGCATCAACCTGCCCGGCACGGCCGTCAACGTGCCCGCGCTGAGCGAGAAGGACATCGAGGACCTGCGGTTCGCGCTGCGCATGGGCGCCGACCTGGTCGCGCTGTCCTTCGTCCGCGATGCCAAGGACGTCCAGGACGTGCACCGCGTCATGGACGAGGAGGGCCGCCGCGTCCCCGTCATCGCCAAGGTGGAGAAGCCCCAGGCGGTGGAGAACATGGAGGACGTCGTGATGGCGTTCGACGGCGTGATGGTCGCCCGTGGCGACCTGGCCGTCGAGTACCCGCTCGAGAAGGTCCCCATGGTGCAGAAGCGGCTCATCGAGCTGTGCCGCCGCAACGCCAAGCCGGTGATCGTGGCGACCCAGATGATGGAGTCGATGATCACCAACTCCCGTCCGACCCGCGCCGAGGCCTCCGACGTGGCCAACGCGATCCTGGACGGCGCGGACGCGGTCATGCTGTCCGCCGAGTCGAGCGTGGGCGCGTACCCGATCGAGACCGTGAAGACGATGTCGAAGATCGTCACCGCGGCCGAGACGGAGCTGCTCTCCAAGGGCCTCCAGCCGCTCGTGCCGGGCAAGAAGCCGCGCACGCAGGGCGGTTCGATCGCGCGTGCCGCGTGCGAGATCGCCGACTTCCTCGGCGGCCGGGGCCTGGTGGCGTTCACCCAGTCCGGCGACACCGCGCGCCGTCTCTCGCGCTACCGCGCGACCCAGCCGATCATCGCCTTCACCACCGACGAGGGCACCCGCAACCAGCTGGCGCTGAGCTGGGGCGTCGAGTCGCACATCGTGCCGTTCGTGAACAGCACCGACGAGATGGTCGAGCTGGTGGACCAGGAGATCCTCAAGCTCAACCGCTTCAACCCGGGTGAGATCGTGGTCATCACCGCCGGTTCGCCCCCGGCGTCCCGGCACCACCAACATGGTCCGCGTCCACCACCTGGGCCAGGGCTCCCGCGACTGACCCGGTCCGGCCCGCGGCCGGCCGCCGTACGGACGGCGCTGAGGGCGCCCCCTGGTGCAGGGGGCGCCCTCAGGCGTTGTGCGGCTCCCGGAAGGGACTGCGGGGGACGGCTACTTGGTGTTGTAGAGGTGCATCCCCGGTATGTGGAGGTCGCCGCCGAACTGGCCCGCCTGGACGACCTTCACCTTGGTGAAGTAGATCAGCGGGATGTTCAGCGGAGGCGGGTTCTCCGGGTCGAACGTCACCGGGATCAGACCGAACAGGTTCCCCGAGATGCTCTCGGTGTACATGATCGTGTCGCCGTTGCGGATGGTCGACGTCGTACCCGGGCCGGCCTGGACGTGGTAGGTCACGCCCGCTCGCTCGTCGCTGACCGTCTGGTGCAGGTCGCCGATGTCGGTGCCCTCGGAGATGACGTACTTCAGGACCTTCTTCCTGGTCCCGTTGGCCGTCTTCACCTCGACGATGCCCTGGTAGTCGGCGCCCTTGAGGAGCAGCGAGCTGGCGTTGAGGTACCACGGGTCGTCCGGCAGCGGCGTCTTGTTGTCGATGCCGCTCTCGTCCTCGGTGGCGACCGGGCAGTCGTCCACGTCGGTCGTGGCGCTCTCGGACGGGCTCGGCGAGGCGGTGGCATCGGCGGCGTCCGTGGCGTCCGCGGCCGTCTCCTCCGCCTTCTTCCCGGCGTCCGCCACCGTGTCGCCCGCCTTGTCGGCGGTGTCCTTGACGGCGTCGCCGGCGGCGTCGGTGGTGTCCTTGCCGGAGCCGGCCGACCCGGTGTCCGCCGACCCGGAGCCCGCCGATCCGCTGTCAGAACCGGACCCGGAGCCCGTGCCCGCCCCCGTGTCACCGGTGCCCGTCGAGGCGGTCTCGGAGGCCGACGGGGTCGGGCTCGCGGTGGCCGTCCCGGTGGCGTCCTTGCCGTCGAAGAGATCGGTGATCGTGTCGCCGATCGTCTCCAGCAGGTTCTTGTCGGTCTCGGACGGCGAGGGAGCGGCCGTCGGGGTGTCGGTGGAGGTCTCGGCCTTCTGCGGCTCGGAAGCCTCGGACGAGGCCGCCGGGGCGGGCTCGGTCACGTCGCCGGAACCTGAATCCGGCGCAGTGGAGCCGCCCGAACCGCTCGTGCCGCCGGAGGAGTCCGAACCGCCGCCCGTCGCCCCGTCCCCGGAGCCGGACGCGGAGTCGTCCTTCGTGTCGTCCGCGACGTCGTCCGCGGACCCGCTCGCGCTCTGCGAGGCGGACGGCGTGGGTGACGCGGAGGGGTCCTGCGCGTCCTCCAGGGCCGCGACGCAGTCCTTGTACTCGTCGATGGTGAGGCTCTTGGACGCCGGCTGGTCCTCGGCGTTGGCGAGGGTCGGTGTGAACCCCATGCCCATGAGGACCGCGGTCGGCATGGCCGCCAGGGCTATCGCCTTCCCGGCCGGCATGTGGAACCTGGTGAACAGCGGCTTCTTGGGTGCCGCGTGGCGTGGCCCGGTTCTCACGCGGGCAGCGTCCACACCGCTCCCGGTGGTCACCTCGTCAGCCGGCACTGTGCCTCCCGTTCGCCCCGTTCGCCGGGCTCGTTCCTGACAGTTCGTTCGGCTCGTCCGTGCCGCCGGCGTCCTTGGTGAAGGCCGGCCCCGTGCTGTACGGGTTCTCGGTGGGGCCCGCCGGAGCGGCTCCCGTGTCCTGCGGGAAGGCGGCCGCGGGCGTCGTGCCCGTGTCCGGGCCGTTCCCCGGCGCCTGCTCCGCCGGCGGTGCGCCCGGCGCCCAGGAGATGGCCATCGCTCCGCCGATCAGGGCGAAGAGGAAACCGATGAGGAAGCCGCCGAGGTTGGACACCGGGATGGAGACCAGTCCCAGCAGGATCGCCGCGACGCCCGCGAAGACCCGTACGTGCTTCTGGAACCACAGGCTGACGCCCAGCACCCCAGCAGCACACCGATGATCAGCGAGCCGGCGCCGGCGGTGGTGGCCATCGCCAGGGTCAGATGACCGATCTGGAGGTGCGCGTACGGGAAGTAGGCGATGGGGAACCCGCTGATCAGAACGAACAGGCCGGCCCAGAACGGCCGCGTGCCCCGCCAGGCGCGGAACTGCTGCCTCCGGAGGTCGAACTGGCCGGGGGCGACAGGGGTCTCGGCGCTCATGGAAAACAGCTCCCTGGTGCGGCGTTGCTGTGGTGGTGGTGCTGCGAGGGGGGACCGGCGCCCACGGCTGGGCGGGCGCTCCGGTCCGAAGGGGTGGGACTGGACGGGCGGGGGTGCCACCGGCTCCCCCGCCCGTCAGAGAGTGCTTAGTAGCACTCCTTGACACCCGTCGACAGCGACATCTTCAGGCCGCTGAGCTTGAAGGTTCCGGCGGTGGTGGCCCACGCCGTCTGCTTCACGTCGGTCAGGACGGCCGACTCGGCCTCCTGCGCGAACCCGAACGGGTTCGCGGTGTCGCCGTCCTTGATGCCCGGACCCTTCTTCAGGTCCTTGGCGGCCACACCGATGTCGATGTTCTTGAACGTCGCGTCGGCCGCGAGGTCCTCGACGTCGATGAAGAGGTTCTCGGCCTGGACCGGGGTGTCGCCACCGCCGGCCTTCAGCGTGAGGCTGACCGAGCCGAGCAGCGGGATGTTCGGCGTGACCACGGACTGGCACATGTTCGTGATCGACGCGCTCTTGAACCCGGAGACGGCGACGGCGTGAGCCGTCTTCTTGCCGTCGAGGGTGTAGCCCGAGTCGATCGCGCCGTACTGCGAGAAGCCCGTACCGACGAGCTTGTCCGCGGTGACCTTGAACGACTGACCCGACACGCTGAACGACGCGGCGAGCGCACCCTGCGCGAGGGCGACGCCTATGCACGCCGTGGCGGCGACGCTGGGCACCATGACCACAGCGAAGCGCTTCCATCTGGTCCCGCCACGCACCTGGGACTCCATATTTCCTCCTTCTCGGACGTACATCTCCTGGCCCTGACTAGCCCCCAAAACGGCGGCTCAGCCGGGCAGGGATGGGAGAAGTGCTACGTCCTCGGGTAGGGGAGCGCCTGTAGTCGGTGGCGCGAACCGCGCCCGAATCACCGGCGATCACCCCGAGCGACAACCACTGGTCGCGCCTGACACGCATCACGCACAACCTTGCTGGACAGGCTTCGCCGTGGCGAAGACCCCCTGCCCAAGAGCCGACGGCACTGCTGCCGTCGTCCCTGCTCGGTGGGGACCCGGGAAAACCCGTTGACCCAACCGGCTGTCGGGGTACGGGAACGGACCGAGCGTGGCCGATCGTGGTGCATTCTCGCCGCCCGCACAAGGGGGTTCGTTACTCGCTAGTAACGGCCGGATAACCGAACAACGACCCACCGGTCTCGACCGGCGACGCTCGGTGGCAGCCATGCCCAGGACAAAACTGTTGATCGCTGGACAGAATCCGACAGAACAGCAGCCCTGACTTACTGCCAGTAACAGCGGCCGCGATTGCCAAGATTTGGCAAAGCGCGGCCGCTGCGGAACCGTGTCGGCTGAATCTCCACGCGGGCGCCGGCGGCTCCGATGTTTAGCGACTGGTCAGAACCGGGCGCCCACCCCGCTAGAAGAGGGCGCGCGCCAGCGCCCTGCGCGCCGCGGCCACCCGCGGGTCGTCGGGCCCGACCACCTCGAACAGCTCGAGCAGCCGCAGCCGTACGGCGTCCCGCTCGTCGCCCGCCGTCCGGGCCACGGTGTCGATGAGCCGCCCGAAGGCGTCCTCGACGTGCCCGCCCACCAGGTCGAGGTCGGCGGCGGCGATCTGCGCCCGTGCGTCACCCGGCTTGCCGGCGGCCTCCTCGCGCACCAGCTGGGGATCCATGTCCTGCACCCGGTGCAGCAACTCGGCCTGCGCGAGGCCGAGTCTGGCCTCGGTGTTGCCGGGGTCGTCGGCCAGCACGTTCTGGTACGCGCGCACCGCCCCGCCGAAGTCCCCCGCGTCCAGCGCCTGTACGGCGGCCTCCAGCAGGGCGTCGTGGGGGCCGGCCGGCGCCTCGGTGACCTCGGGACGCTCACCGGGCCGGGCCTCGGGGTCGACGGTGAGGCCGGTCAGGCCGAAGCGCTGCTCGGCGACCTGCACGAGCTGGTCGAGCGTCTGGCGGATCTGCGCCTCGCCGGCCGCCCCCTGGAAGAGCGGCAGCGCCTGCCCCGCGACGACGGCGAAGACGGCCGGGATGCCCTGCACCCCGAACTGCTGCATCAGCATCTGGTTGGCGTCGACATCGATCTTGGCGAGCAGGAACCGCCCCTCGTACTCGACGGCGAGCCGCTCCAGCACCGGGCTGAGCTGCTTGCAGGGCTGGCACCACTCGGCCCAGAAGTCGATGACGACCGGGACCTCGGCGGACCGCTGGAGGACCTCCTGCTCGAACCCCGCCTCATCGACGTCGATGACGAGGTCCGCGGGCGACACCGCCCCCGTCCCGCCCTGCCGGGCGGCTTCGGCGCGAGCCTGCTCCGCCTTCGCCTTGGCCTCCTGGGCCGCCTTCACCGCGGCGAGGTCGACGACTCCGCTCATGGACATGTTCCGTGGCTGCATGCGTCTATCCTCCCCCGTCCGCGCGCGTGCGTGAAAAGCGATCGGAAACGAGCACCGGGGTCCCCACCCCGCACCGTCCCGGCCGCGGCTCGCGTACGTCCGTTCACGAGCTTTCGCTACGAGTCGTAGCGTAATACCGCGAGGGTCCTTCCCGCCGCCCCGTCCCGGTGATCTCCCTCACGACCGCGCAGAACGGCCGGATATGGTCGGAGGATGCAGAGTCGCACGCCAGCCGGCCGTACCGGACGCCCGCGCAGCGCCGCCGCTGACGCCGCGATCCTGTCCGCGACCCGGCAGGCCCTGGTCGAACTCGGCTGGTCCAGGCTCACGCTGGGGGACGTGGCGGCCCGGGCCGGGGTGGCCAAGACGACGCTCTACCGCCGCTGGCCGGGCAAGAACGAACTGGTCGTGGACGCGGTCGCGGAACTCTTCGGTGAACTCGAACTCCCGGACCGGGGCAGTCTGGCCGCCGACATCGAGGGCGTGGTCCTCCGGTTCGCGGCGATCCTCGCCCGCCCGGAGGCCAGGAGCGGCCTGATGGCGGTGGTCGCGGAGTCCACCCGCGACGAGGCCCTGCGCGAACGCATCCGCGCGTCCGTCGTCGAGCCCCAGAAGGACCTGGTCCTGGAGGGCCGGGCCCGCGCGCAGACCAGGGGGGAGCTCCCGCCGGAGACGGACCCGGCGGAAGCGGCCCGCACGGTCGACCTGATCTTCGACGTGGTCGCGGGCGCGGTGGTCCACCGCACCCTGGTCAGCGCGGAACCGGCGGACGAGGCGTGGGTGCGGGAGCTCACCCGGCTGCTGCTGCACGGCCTGGCGGGAGGCCCGGCCGAGGCCGGCCCGTCCGACGCCTGAGGACGGGAAGGGGCGGGAAGGGACGGAAAGGGGGCGGGCGGCGAGGAGGAACCCCCGGCCGCCCGCCCCCGGACTCCGTCCTAGAAGCCCGCGGGCTCGGTGTACACCCCCCACTCCTCCCGCAGCACTCCGCAGATCTCCCCCAGCGTCGCCTCCGCCCGCACCGCGTCCAGCATCGGCCCGATCATGTTGGACCCGTCCCGCGCGGCCGCCAGCATGGCGTCCAGCGCGGCCCGCACGGCCGGCTCGTCACGGACGGCACGGCGGGCGCCCAGCGTCCGCACCTGCTCCCGCTCCACCTCGTGGCTGACTCGCAGGATCTCCAGGTCCCCGGTCACCGATCCGGTGTGCGCGTTGACCCCGACGACCCGCTTCTCGCCCTTCTCCAGCGCCTGCTGGTACCGGAAGGCGGACTCCGCGATCTCCCCGGTGAACCAGCCGTCCTCGATGCCCCGCAGGATCCCGGAGGTGACGGGCCCGATCGGGTGCCGCCCGTCGGGGTGCGCCCGCAGCCCCCGCTCCTTGATCCGCTCGAAGATCTTCTCGGCGTCGGCCTCGATCCGGTCGGTCAGCTGCTCGACGTACCAGGAACCGCCCAGCGGGTCCGCGACGTTGGCGACGCCGGTCTCCTCCATCAGCACCTGCTGCGTGCGCAGCGCGATCTCGGCCGCCTGCTCCGAGGGCAGCGCGAGGGTCTCGTCCAGGGCGTTGGTGTGCAGCGAGTTGGTGCCGCCGAGCACGGCGGCGAGCGCCTCCACGGCCGTGCGCACCACGTTGTTGTACGGCTGCTGGGCGGTCAGGGAGACACCGGCGGTCTGCGTGTGGAACCGCAGCCACTGCGCCTTCTCCGACTTAGCCCCGTAGACGTCCCGCATCCACCGGGCCCAGATCCTGCGCGCGGCGCGGAACTTCGCGATCTCCTCGAAGAAGTCGAGGTGCGCGTCGAAGAAGAAGGACAGGCCCGGGGCGAACACGTCCACGTCCAGCCCGCGGCTCAGGCCCAGTTCGACGTATCCGAAGCCGTCCGCCAGCGTGTACGCCAGCTCCTGTGCGGCCGTCGAGCCGGCCTCGCGGATGTGGTAGCCGGAGACGGAGAGCGGCTTGTAGTCGGGGATGCCGGCGGCGCAGTACTCCATCAGGTCGCCGATGAGGCGCAGGTGGGGCTCGGGCTGGAAGAGCCACTCCTTCTGCGCGATGTACTCCTTGAAGATGTCGGTCTGCAGGGTGCCGTTGAGGACGGCCGGGTCGACGCCCTGCCGTTCGGCGGCGACGAGGTACATGCAGAAGACCGGCACGGCCGGCCCGCTGATGGTCATCGACGTGGTGACGTCCCCGAGGGGGATGTCCTTGAACAGCACCTCCATGTCGGCCGCGGAGTCGATGGCGACCCCGCAGTGCCCGACCTCGCCGAGCGAACGCGGGTCGTCGGAGTCGCGGCCCATCAGCGTCGGCATGTCGAACGCCACGGACAGGCCCCCGCCGCCGTTGGCGAGGATCATCTTGTAGCGCTCGTTGGTCTGCTCGGCGTTCCCGAACCCGGCGAACTGCCGGATGGTCCAGGTGCGCCCCGGTAGCCGGTCGGGTACAGCCCGCGGGTGTAGGGGTACTCCCCGGGCCAGCCGATCCGCTCGAAGCCCTCGTAGGCGTCCCCGGGCCGGGGCCCGTACACCGGCTCCACGGGATCACCGGAGAGCGTGGTGAAGTCTGCGTCGCGCTTGCGCGCGGCGTCGTACCGGGCCTGCCAGCGTCGGCGGCCTTCCTCGATGGCGTCAGCGTCCATACGCTCGAATTTACTAGGACGTCCTAGTAAATGATAGTGGTGCAGGCCGGGACGCGTGCGCGGGGCGTCCGGGAGCACCCGTTACGCTCGACGCCATGAAGAAGAACGTCCTGACCCGGTACCGGGTGATGGCCTACGTCACCGCCGTCCTGCTGATCATGCTGACGGTGGGCGTGATCGGGAAGCGCCTGCTGAACCTGGACGGGTTCGACGCCTTCGTCACCGGGGTCGGCATCGCCCACGGCTGGCTGTACGTGCTCTACCTCGTCTTCGCCTTCGATCTCGGCAACAAGGCCAAGATGCCGGTCGGGCGCCTCCTGTGGGTCCTCCTGGCCGGCACGGTCCCGACCGCGGCCTTCTTCGTGGAGCGTCGGGTGACCCGGGAGGTCGAACCCCTGATCCAGAAGGACACCACCCCCACGCCCGCCGCGGCCTGACCCCCGAAGCGCCGGGAGCCGGCCGCGGAAGCGGCTCTCACCTCGTGACGAAGTGGCACTGCACGGCGCGGAGCTTGCCGTTCACGAAGAACTTGGCGCACGCCTTGCCGTAGGCGGGCAGCGTTTGCGGCCGGGCGTGCCGCAGCGGCGCGCCCTTGCACTCCGGGTGGGTGGACCCGCGCGAGGTCCGGTACGACTTGTTGTCGGTGTCGGCGTAGGAGAAGTCGATCCTCCAGTTGCAGAACTTGGAGAAGGTGGCCGCGAGCCCCGCGCAGTCGACTCCCGCGAACTCTCTCGTGATGCGTTTGCCCGAGCCCTTGATCGTGTGGGTCAGGAAGCAGCCGGTCGGCACTCGCACGCCCATCCCGCGCACGTCGTAGTCGAAGGTACCGATGGGGCTGGACCCCGTGGCACTGGCGTGGGCCGCCCCCGGCGCCCCCAGCGTCACGGCGGCGACGAGAACCACCGCGCTCGCGGCGGGCAGGGCGCCGCGCACCCATTTCCGAAGAGTGAACAAGACAGTTTCCTCGCTGCCGGCGAAGCCGGACTCTCGGCGTCCGAACGGTGTAGGCCGACAGGATGGCAGCGGAAATGTCCGGTCCATCCGGTCTACGCGAGTCACCCGGCGGCCAACCACCGGCAAGAGGTAGTCCCGGGTCCGTTCCTTGACGGCCGGGCGTCCCGGTGTCCTCAGTCCTCGTCGAAGTCGTGGGCCGCCACCCGCAGGGGGCGCAGCATCGCGAAGATCTCCCCGCACTCCTCGGCGTCGTACACGCCGAGGCCGAAGTCCATGGCCATCAGGTCGCGGGTGGCCGCCTCGACGACCTCGCGGCCCTTGTCGGTGATGGTGGCGAGGGTGCCGCGGCCGTCGTTGGGGTTGGGGCGCTTGGCGACGAGGCCGGACCTCACCAGGCGGTCGACGGTGTTCGTCACGGAGGTGGGGTGCACCTGGAGCCGTTCGCCGATCTTCGACATCGCCAGCTCCCCCTCCTTGGAGAAGGTGAGCAGCACCAGGGCCTCGTAGCGCGCGAAGGTCAGCCCGTACGGCTTGACCACCGCGTCGACCTCGGCGAGGAGGATCTGGTGGGCGCGCATGATCGAGGTGATCGCGGCCATGGACGGCACGTTTCCCCAGCGCCGCTTCCAGAGCTCGTCGGCGCGGGCGATGGGGTCGAAGGAAAGGCTGGACGGCTTCGGCACGGCACCAGACCCTACCCGTCGGTCATATCGTGGTCAGCTCCGTCTCGGACTTCGGTCCATCGGGCCGTGCAGGGCTGCGTCGGGCCGCGTCGGGCCGTGCAGGGGCGCGCCGCGCCGCGTCGGGTCCGGTCGCGTCGGGTCCGCGCCGTGCCCGGGCAGTACGTGCTCGATCCCCGGGGAGGCCGACCGCCCGCCGAGAGCCGTGATCCCTTCCACCGCCCCCCTGATTGAGCGACTGCTCAAACTCGTGTACTTTCACCCCCGAAGTGTTGAGCGAACGCTCAAACACCGGTCAGATCCGGGGGATTGACATGGGGCTCTACGTCGAGGCGCGCATCCGCGCCGATCTGGACGACCTGTGGACACGCACCCAGGACCCGGCGCTGCACCAGCGCTGGGACCTGCGCTTCACCGAGATCACCCACCTCCCGCGCGTGGAGGGCGAGCCGCAGCGGTTCCGGTACGCCACGCGCGTGCTGCCGTTCCTGACCGTCGCGGGCACGGGCGTGTCGGCGGGGGAACGCGAGCGCCCGGACGGCACCCGCACCTCCGCCCTGCGCTTCGCCTCCCGCACCCGCTCTCACCGCTCGCCGAGGGCAGCGGCTACTGGCGTTACATCCCCGACGGCGACGGCGTCCGCTTCCTCACCGGCTACGACTACCGCCCCCGGTGGGGTGCCTTCGGCGCGCTCGCCGACCGGCTGGTGTTCCGCCCGCTGATGGGCTGGGCGACGGCGTGGTCCTTCGACCGGCTGCGGCTGTGGCTGGAGCGGGGCGTCACACCGGAGCGCGCCCTGCGCAACTGGCTCGCGGAGCTGGCCGTCCGCGCCCTCGTCGTCACCGCCGCCTGCGCGGGCCTCGGCCGGGAGTCCTTCCTGCGCCTCCTGGGGCCGTTCGCCACGTCGACGGCGTACCTGCTCCCCCTGCTGCTGAGCGTCGTGGTCTGCCTCGCCCTGTTCACCCCGCCCCTCGCCCGCACCCCGGCCGCCCGCCGCTGCCTGCGCACCCCGGCGGCACGCGCGCGTGCGCCCCGCCTCCTGCGCACCCTGGAGGGGCCGCGATGACCTCGATCTTCCGCACGGCGATGGGGGCCGGCTTCGACCGTCTGCACCCGCAGCTGCAACGCCGCTTCTCGGTGGGGCTGGTGAGCGGGCAGGCCTGCACGGGCCGGGGCGTGATGGACCGCATCTGGCACGGCGGGGCGTTCGTGAAACCGTTCCTGGCACTGGGCGGCACCCGCAACATCCTCGTCCCACGCGCGGGGCGCGCGGTGCCGTTCGTCATCGAGAACGTGCCGTACACCGACTCCTTCGGCCGTGAGACGGTGAGCTTCGTGCGTACCTTCGACCTGCCCGGCCGGCCCCGCCGGTTCGACGCCCAGATGGTGCTCGGCCCGAGGGGCGACCGCGTCCTCGACTACCTGGGCACCCACCAGCACCTCGCCACCGACCTGTACTTCCACGCCGAGCCGGACGGCTCCCTGCTGATCCGCTCGGGCGCCCACCGGTTCCGGGAGGGCCTGGTCGACGCGCGCGTGCCGGAACTGATCGGGGCGAGGGCGGAGGTGCGGGAGTCGTACGACGACACCGCGGGCCGGTTCCGGATCAGCGTGCGGGTGGTGAACCGGTACGCCGGCCCGCTGTTCGGGTACGAGGGCTCCTTCACCGCCGCGTACGCGGACGTCCGCGACCACGGCGTGCGGCCGGGGCTGCGGCCGGTGCGCGAGGAGGCCCGCGCGTGACCCCGGAGACGGCCAGGTCCCCGGAGACGGCCAGGTCCCTGGAGACGAAGACGAAGCTGCTGGACGGGACGCTGCGCACGCTCACCGAGCAGGGCATCGCGAAGACGTCGGCCCGTACGGTCGCGGCGGCCGCGGGCGTCAACCAGGCCCTGGTCTTCTACCACTTCGGCTCGGTGGACGAACTGCTCGCGGCGGCCTGCCGGTACGGCGCGGAGCGGTCGGTGTCGCGTTACCGGGACCGCTTCGCGGCGGTCGGCTCGCTGGCCGAACTGCTCGCCCTCGGACGGGAGATCCACGAGCGGGAACGGGCGGGCGGCCAGGTGATGCTGCTCGGCCAGCTGCTGGCCGGCGCGCAGACCCACGCCACGCTCGGCCCGGCCACGGCGGCGGGCCTCGACCTGTGGATCGTGGAGATCGAGAAGGTGCTGGAGCGGGTGCTCGCGGGAACCCCGTTCCGCGAGTTCACGGACCCGGCCGGGCTGGCCCGCGCGGTCGCCGCCTCGTTCGTCGGCATCGAGCTGTACGAGGGGGCCGACGGCGCGGGCGCCGCGTCGGCGCTGGACGCGCTGGAGCAGCTCGGCCTGCTGGTGGGCGCGCTGGAGGAACTGGGGCCGGTGGCCCAGCGGGCGGTGCGGCAGTATCTGCGGCGGGCGTCGGGCAAGCGGTGAGGCCGGCCCAGGCGGGCCGGCTCCCGCTACTCCCCCCGTGGGGCGAGATGCCGCTCGACGGTCTCCACCTTCGAGGTCAGGCCGTCCGTCACGCCGGGGCGGACGTCGGCCTTGAGGACCAGGGAGACGCGCGGCGCCCGTGCCTCGACCGCGGCGACGGCCCGCCTGACGACGTCCATGACCTCGTCCCACTCACCCTCGACGGACGTGAACATGGCGTCGGTGCGGTTCGGCAGGCCGGACTCGCGGACCACCCGGACGGCGTCGGCGACGTACTCCCCGACGTCCTCGCCGACGCCGAGCGGGGTGACGGAGAAGGCGACGATCACGACGCCTCCACCACGCCCTCGCGCCGGGCGCGGGAGGCGATGACCGCGTCCTCGGACTCACGGCGGAGCCTGCGCTCGGCGAAGAAGCCGCCGGCCGGCAGGACCGAGAGGACGAAGTAGAGGGCGGCGGTGCGCAGGGGCCACTTGGCGCGGTACCAGGCGACCACCCAGAAGATCCCGTACAGCACGAACAGGAAAGCGTGGACCGAACCCATCACCGGCACCGCGTTGAAGTCCGTGGTGCGCTTGAGCACCGAGCAGACGAGCAGTACCAGGAACGAGACCGCCTCGGGCGCGGAGACCAGGCGGAGTCGGCGGAGGGCGGAGGCTGTCTTGAGGTCCACGGGTCACCTTCGGTGGGAGATGCGGTGCTGATCGGGTCGTTTGTGAACGCGCGCACAAGCGTTCGTCCATTGTGGCAAACGAGCGCGGCGGAGAGCCGGGCGGGGTGCGGCGGCGCCCGGTCGCGGCCGGCGGCCCCGGGGCCCGTGCCCGGCGGATCACGACGGGCTTCCCCTAAGGGGCCATTCGGGGACGATCTCCACCCGGAGGCCCTGTCGGCACGGCGCCCCAGGGGCTACCTTCGCAGCGTGGCGATGTTTCGACTCCAAGGCAGCAAGGTGCTCGCCGTCGACATGACCGGGGACGCCGTCAAGGCGAAGAACGGCTCGATGGTCGCGTACGACGGGCAGATGGCCTTCAAGAAGATGAGCGGCGGCGGTGAGGGGCTGCGGGGGATGGTGACCCGGCGACTCACCGGCGAGCAGATGACCGTGATGGAGGTGCGGGGGCAGGGGACCTGCTGGTTCGCGGACCGTGCCTCCGAGATCAGCCTCGTGAGTCTCCAGGGGGACAAGCTGTACGTGGAGTCGAGCAATCTGCTCGCGACGGACGCGGGGCTGCGGACGGGCACGTCCTTCACCGGCCTGCGCGGCGCCTCGCAGGGCAACGGGCTGTTCACGACGACCGTCGAGGGGCACGGCCTGGCGGCGATCACCTCGGACGGTCCGGCGGTGGTGCTCCGGGTGAGCCCGCAGTTCCCGCTGACCGTGGACCCGGGGGCGTACGTCGCCCACCAGGGCGATGTCCGGCAGTCCTTCCAGTCCGGTGTGACGTTCCGCACCCTGATGGGCGAGGGCGGCGGCGAGGCCTTCCAGATCCGCTTCGAGGGGGACGGCCTGGTGTACGTCCAGCCCAGCGAGCGGAACACGATCGCGGGGGACGTGTGACATGTCCTTCCGCGAGATCAACTCCAAGATGGTCGAGGCGACCGTGGTGCCCGGCCGGCGCCTGTTCAGTCAGCGCGGCGCGATGCTCGCCTACAAGGGCGAGGTGTCCTTCACCCCGAACATGCAGGGCGGTCAGGGCGGTGTGATGTCGATGATCGGTCGCCGCCTGGCGAACGAGGACACGCCCCTGATGTCCGTCGAGGGCAGCGGCACGGTCCTGTTCGGGCACGGCGGCCACCACGTCCAGGTCGTCAACCTCACCGGGGAGACGCTCTACGTCGAGGCGGACCGCCTCCTCGCCTTCGAGGGCACCCTGCAGCAGGGCACCATGTTCATGGGCTCCCAGGGCGGCGTGATGGGCATGGTCCGCGGCCAGATCAGCGGCCAGGGCCTGTTCACCACGACGCTGGCGGGCCACGGCTCGGTCGCCGTGATGGCCCACGGCGGCGTCTTCGAGGTGCCCATCACCCCCCAGCGCCCGGTCCACGTCGACCCGCAGGCCTACGTCGCCCACCACGGCGACGTACGCAACAAGCTGTCGACCGCCCTCGGTTGGCGGGACATGGTGGGCCGCGGTTCCGGGGAGGCGTTCCAGCTGGAGCTGAGCGGCAGCGGCACGGTGTACGTCCAGGCGTCGGAGGAGAAGCTGTGACCACCCACCCGGGCACCGGCCCCACCGTCTTCGACCCCATGACCCTGCCGGCCGACGACAACGTGAACGCGTACACCTTCTGCGTGGAGTTGAAGGGGAGCCAGTGGTTCCTGCAGAAGGGGAAGATGATCGCCTACTACGGCTCGATCGACTTCAACGGCGTCGGGCACGGCCGGCTGGACCGCCTGGTGCGCACGTCGTTCCATTCGCCTCTGCACGCGAGCGACTGGGTCGTGGCGGAGGGCTCGGGCAAGATGCTCCTCGCCGACCGGGCCTTCGACGTGAACTCGTACGACCTCGAAGACGGCAACCTGACCATTCGCTCGGGCAATCTGCTCGCTTTTCAGCCAACTCTCGCACTCAAACAGTCGATCGTTCCGGGTTTCCTGACGCTGATCGGAACCGGGAAGTTCGTCGCCGCGTCAAACGGCCCGGTGGTGTTCATGGAACCCCCGATCCGGGTGGACCCGCAGGCGCTCGTCGGCTGGGCCGACTGCCCGTCCCCGTGCCACCACTACGACCACGGGTACATGACGGGCGTGATGGGCGGCCTACGTGCGCTGACGGGCCTGGGCGGGGCTTCCGGGGAGGAGCACCAGTTCGAGTTCGTGGGCGCCGGCACGGTGCTGCTGCAGTCCACCGAGATGCTCATGGCCGAGCAGGCCGTGGGAGCGGTTCCCGCCGAGCCGGGGGTGCCCGGCGGCGGCGGACCGGGGGGTTTCGGAGGTCAAGCAGGCGCACCGCGCCTTCCCGGACAGCTGGGAGACCTCCAGCGTCGCTTCGGGCTGTGAGCGGTAGTCTGCGGAGTGTGACGTCGAACGCGTGCGCACTGTCACACCACCCTTACTAGTTCGCCTTTCAACATTTTAGGTAGACTTCATTTATGGAGACCGACACGGCCACGCGCTGGCTGACCGAAGCGGAGCAGTGCGCCTGGCGCACCCACCTGGAGGTCAACAGGCTGTTGACGTACCAGCTCGAAAAGGATCTTCAGTCGTTCGGACTGACCATGAACGACTACGAGATCCTGGTGAATCTGTCCGAGTCGGAGGACGTGCGGATGCGGATGAGTGACCTCGCGTCCGCCACCCTGCAGTCCAAGAGCCGTCTCTCGCACCAGATCACCCGCATGGAGAACGCCCAGCTGGTGCGTCGTGAGAACTGCGAGTCCGACCGCCGAGGTCTGTTCGCGGTCCTCACCGATCACGGCATGGAGACGATGCGGAAGGTGGCGCCCCATCATGTGGCGTCCGTGCGCCGGCACTTCATCGACCTGCTCTCCCCCGAGGCCCTGACGGAACTCGACAAGGCCCTGACGCCCATCGCGGACCACCTCCGCGAGCAGCGGGGACGCCCCTGAGCGGGCCCGGTCCGGACGAAGGACCCTGAGCAGCCGGAAGGCGGAGCCCGAACAGGGCTCCGCCTTCCGGCGTTCCACGGACCGTGAGGATGCCGCCGTGGGGTACGGCCACGTCGCGGGCGACGGCCGGGTTCCCTGGCTCCGGGTCGCGGCATCGAGCGCCGGGCAGGACGGCGTACGGGAAGATCCCCGGCGGCGGGGCGGGAGGGTGCGACGGTCCATGAGGGACGCGACGGGGGTGCGACGGTCCATGAGGGACGCGCGCAGCGGCATCAGAAGGACGGCGGCATCCGGAGGACGGCGGCATCCGGAGGACGGCGGAGGTCCCGAAGAGGGCCGGGGATCGTACCGGCGACGGCGTGGGAGCCGGTCGCGCGGACCGTGGCGAGGAGGGAGAGGGGACCACGGCGGCCGGTGCGCGGGGACGTGTCCCCGCCGGGGAGAGGAACACGGGCGTCGAGCGGTGTGCGGCGGCGCCGTGCCGGCGCCGCCGCACCGCCCGCGGGGCGCCTCACTGCCCCTGGGTCAGTCCCGCCACCAGCTCGTCCGCCGCCCGGTACGGGTCCAGTTCGCCGGCGACGATCCGCTCGGCGAGCGTGCTGAGCCGGCGGTCGCCGTGCAGGTCGCCGATGCGCTCGCGCAGGGCGGTCACGGCGATCGTCTCCACCTCGCGGGCCGCGCGGGCACGGCGGCGCTCGGCGAGGACGCCGTGCTCCTCCATCCACGCGCGGTGCTTCTCCAGCGCCTCGACGACCTCGTCGACGCCCTCGGCGCGGGCGGCGACCGTCTTCACGATCGGCGGGCGCCAGTCGCCGGGGGCGCGGGACTCGCCGAGGCCCAGCATGTGGTTCAGCTCGCGGGCGGTGGCGTCGGCCCCGTCGCGGTCGGCCTTGTTGACGACGTACACGTCGCCGATCTCCAGGATCCCCGCCTTGGCGGCCTGGATGCCGTCGCCCATGCCGGGGGCCAGCAGGACCACGCTGGTGTCGGCCTGGGAGGCGATCTCGACCTCGGACTGGCCGACGCCGACCGTCTCCACGAGGATCACCTCGCAGCCCGCCGCGTCGAGCACCCGGATGGCCTGCGGGGCCGCCCAGGCCAGGCCGCCGAGGTGCCCGCGGGTGGCCATGGAACGGATGTAGACGCCGGGGTCGGAGGCGTGCTCCGACATCCGGACGCGGTCGCCGAGCAGGGCGCCGCCGGAGAACGGCGAGGACGGGTCGACCGCCAGGACGCCGACCCGTCTGCCCTGCTTGCGGTACGCCGTGACCAGCGCGGAGGTGGACGTCGACTTGCCGACGCCGGGCGAGCCGGTCAGGCCCACCACGTAGGCGTTGCCGGTCAGCGGGGCCAGCGCCGCCATGACCTCCCTGAGCTGCGGCGACGCCCCCTCCACCAGGGAGATCAGCCGGGCCACGGCCCGGGGCCGGCCTTCCCTGGCCTGGGCGACCAGCGAGGAGACGTCCTGCATCACAGCTCCGTTCAGGTAATGACGTACGTGAGGCCGTACAGGGAACTCAGGCCTTGGGGACCCGCACGATCAGCGCGTCGCCCTGACCGCCGCCGCCGCACAGCGCGGCCGCGCCGATGCCGCCGCCCCGCCGCTTCAGCTCCAGGGCCAGGTGCAGCACGAGCCGGGCGCCGGACATGCCGATGGGGTGGCCGAGGGCGATGGCGCCGCCGTTGACGTTCACCTTCTCCGTCGACACCCGAGGTCCTTCATCGACTGCACCGCCACGGCGGCGAAGGCCTCGTTGATCTCGACGAGGTCGAGGTCGGATACCTCCAGGCCGTCCTTCTTCAGGGCGTGCAGGATGGCGTTGGAGGGCTGCGACTGGAGCGAGTTGTCCGGGCCCGCCACGTTGCCGTGGGCGCCGATCTCGGCGATCCACTCCAGGCCCAGCTCCTGCGCCTTGGCCTTGCTCATCACGACCACCGCCGCGGCGCCGTCGGAGATCTGCGAGGCGGAGCCGGCGGTGATGGTGCCGTCCTTGGCGAAGGCGGGGCGCAGCTTGCCGAGCGACTCGGCGGTGGTCTCGGGGCGGATGCCCTCGTCCTTGCTGAAGACGACCGGCTCGCCCTTGCGCTGCGGGATCTCCACCGGCGTGATCTCGGCCTCGAACAGGCCGTTCTTCTGCGCCGCGGCGGCCCGCTGGTGGGACAGGGCGGCGATCTCGTCCTGCTCGGGGCGGGCGATGCCGAGGCGCGTGTTGTGCTTCTCGGTGGACTCGCCCATGGCGATGTTCTCGAAGGCGTCGGTCAGCCCGTCGTGGGCCATCGCGTCGAGCATCTCGATCGCCCCGTACTTGAAGCCCTCACGGGACTTCGGCAGCAGGTGGGGGCGTTGGTCATGGACTCCTGGCCGCCCGCCACGACGATGTCGAACTCACCCGCGCGGATCAGCTGGTCGGCCAGCGCGATGGCGTCGAGGCCCGACAGGCACACCTTGTTGACGGTGAGGGCCGGGACGTTCATGGGGATGCCGGCCTTGACCGCGGCCTGCCGGGCCGGGATCTGGCCCGCGCCGGCCTGGAGCACCTGGCCCATGATCACGTACTGCACCTGGTCGCCGGCGATCCCCGCGCGGTCGAGGGCGGCCTTGATCGCGAAGCCGCCGAGGTCGGCTCCGGAGAAGGACTTCAGCGAGCCCAGCAACCGCCCCATGGGCGTACGGGCACCCGCGACGATCACCGAGGTCGTGCTGTTGGTTCCAGTCATGAGCTGCGATCCCCTTACCGGCCTTGCACGGGCCGAGGAGTGAACGAGGGTTTACTTTGAATGTACTGACAGGCACTTCACCCGTCATCGGGCCGTCGGTGTGATCGCGCGCACGTTGCGTAACCACCTCCGTCGCGTTGCACTGACACCATGCTGACGCGAATCGACCACATCGGGATCGCCTGCCACGACCTCGACGCCACCGTCGAGTTCTACCGGGCGACGTACGGCTTCGAGGTGTTCCACTCCGAGATCAACGAGGAGCAGGGCGTCCGCGAGGCCATGCTCAAGATCAACGATACGTCCGACGGCGGCGCCTCGTACCTCCAGCTCCTGGAACCGACCCGGGAGGACTCCACCGTCGCCAAGTGGCTCGCCAAGAACGGCGAGGGCGTCCACCACATCGCCTTCGGCACGGCGGACGTCGACGCGGACGCCGCGGACATCCGCGACAAGGGCGTGCGCGTGCTGTACGAGGAGCCCCGGCGCGGCTCCATGGGGTCACGAATCACCTTCCTCCACCCAAAGGATTGCCACGGAGTCCTGACAGAACTGGTCACATCGGCCCCCGTTGAGTCACCTGAGCACTGACCCCCGTACATATGGGCCGGTAGGGTTGGGGTCGGTCGCCGCTCCAGCCAGGGCGACCGGTGTCCTGCCGCCATGTCGGCAGGACCCGTCCGGGGTCCGGGTTTCGGGGGACGAGCGTCGGGGCGGCAGCCCGTGCTCCGCCGTTGATCTGACACCATTCCCGGGGGCCCCGTCCGGCGGATGGACGGAGCTCGTACGGAGAAGCTTGCGACCAGGGGACGGATGGGACCGCGCAGTGCGGGGCTACGAGAGCCAGGAGCGGGATCCGGCGGCTGACGTCGACCACCTCACTCGGTTCGAAGCCGAGATGAAGCGGCTGAAGACCGAACGGGAAAAGGCGATCCAGCACGCCGAGGACCTCGGCTACCAGGTCGAGGTGCTGCGCGCCAAGTTGCACGAGGCGCGGCGCACCATCATGTCCCGGCCCTCCTTCGACGGCGGGGACCTCGGCTACCAGGCCGAACAGTTGCTGCGCAACGCGCAGATGCAGGCCGACCAGCTGCGCGCGGACGCCGAGCGGGAGCTGAGCCAGGCCCGCTCGCAGACCCAGCGCATCCTCCAGGAGCACGCCGAACAGGCGGCCCGGCTCCAGGCGGAGCTGCACCAGGAGGCGGTGACCCGGCGCCAGCAGCTCGACCAGGAGCTGGCCGAGCGCCGGCAGACCGTCGAGTCGCACGTCAACGAGAACGTGGCGTGGGCCGAGCAGTTGCGGGCCCGCACCGAGGCCCAGGCCCGCCGTCTCCTGGAGGAGTCGCGCGCCGAGGCCGAGCAGGCCATGGCGGCCGCGCGCGCCGAGGCCGAACGGGTCACCGCGGAGGCCCGTCAGCGGCTCCAGAGCGAGGCCGAGTCGGCCCGTGCCGAGGCCGAGCAGTTGCTGCGCCGCGCCCGCACGGACGCCGAGCGCCTGCTGAACGCCGCCTCCACCCAGGCCCAGGAGGCCACCGAGCACGCCGAGGCGCTGCGCAGCTCCACGGCCACCGAGTCCGACGCGGCCCGCCGCCAGGCGACCGAGCTGAGCCGGACCGCCGAGCAGCGCATGGCCGAGGCGGAGGAGGCGCTGCGCAAGGCGCAGTCCGAGGCCGAGAAGGTCGTCGCGGAGGCCAGGGCCGCCGCCGAGAAGACCCTCGCCGGCGCCGAGTCGGCCAACGAGCAGCGCACCCGTACGGCGAAGGAGCAGGTCGCCCGGCTGGTCGGCGAGGCCACCAAGGAGGCCGAGGCCACCAGGGCGGACGCCGAGCAGCTCGTCGCCGACGCCCGTGCCGAGGCCGAGAAGCTCCTCGCCGAGGCCGCCGAGAAGGCCCGCACGCTCACCGCCGAGGAGAGCGCCACCCAGCTGTCGAAGGCGGCCAAGACCGCCGAGGACGTCCTCAACAAGGCGCAGGAGGACGCGCAGCGCACCACGAGGGCCGCCGCCGAGGAGGCCGAGCGGATCCGCCGGGAGGCGGAGACCGAGGCCGACCGGCTGCGTGCCGAGGCGCACGACATCGCCGAGGAGCTCAAGGGCGCGGCGAAGGACGACACCAAGGAGTACCGGGCCAGGACGGTCGAGCTCCAGGAGGAGGCCCGCCGGCTGCGCGGCGAGGCCGAGCAGCTGCGCGCCGACGCGGTCGCCGAGGGCGAGAAGATCCGCGCGGAGGCCCGCAAGGAGGCCGTCCAGCAGATCGAGGAGGCGGCCAAGACCGCCGAGGAACTGCTGGCGAAGGCCCGTCAGGACGCCGACGAGCTGCGCCAGAAGGCCACCGCGGACAGCGAGAAGGTCCGCACGGAGGCCATCGAGCGGGCCACGACGCTGCGCCGGCAGGCCGAGGACACCCTGGAGCGCACCCGCCAGGAGGCCGAACGGCACCGCGCCGAGGCCGCCGAGCAGGCCGAGGCCATCACGGCCGACGCCGAGCGGGCCGCGCTCGCCCTGCGCGAGGAGGCCGAGCGTGCCGTCGAGGCGCGACAGGCGGAGGCCACCGAGGAACTGACCCGGCTGCACACCGAGGCGGAGACCCGGCTCGCCGCCGCCGAGGAGGCGCTCGGCGACGCCCGCGAGGAGGCCGCGCGGATCCGCCGCGAGGCCGCCGAGGAGACCGAACGGCTGCGCGGCGAGGCCGCCGAGCGGATCCGTACGCTCCGGCAGCAGGCCGAGACCGAGGCCGAGCGGCTGCGCACCGAGGCCGCCGCGGACGCGTCCGCCTCGCGGGCCGAGGGCGAGTCCGTCGCCGTACGGCTGCGGTCGGAGGCCGCCGCGGAGGCGGAGCGGCTGCGCACCGAGGCGCAGGAGACCGCCGACCGGATGCGCGCGGAGGCGCAGGCCGCCGCCGAGCGGCTGGCCGCCGAGGCGTCCGAGACGCTGGCCGCCGCCCAGGAGGAGGCCGCCCGGCGCCGCCGCGAGGCCGAGGACTACCTCGGCGCGGCCCGCCAGGAGGCCGACCAGGAGCGCGAGCGGGCCCGCGAGCAGAGCGAGGAACTGCTGGCGTCGGCGCGCAAGCGCGTGGAGGACGCCCAGGCCGAGGCCGTACGGCTGGTGGAGGAGGCCGACCGGCGGGCCACCGAGACGGTGTCGGCGGCCGAGCAGCACGCGCAGCAGGTGCGGGACTCCGTCGCCGGGCTGCACGAGCAGGCGCAGGACGAGATCGCCGGGCTGCGCTCCGCCGCCGAGCACGCGGCGGACCGCACCCGCCGGGAGGCCGAGGAGGAGGCGGACCGGGTCCGCGCCGACGCCTACTCCGAGCGGGAGCGGGCCGCGGAGGACGCGAGCCGGCTGCGACGCGAGGCGAGCGAGGAGACCGAGGCCGCCCGCGCGCTGGCCGAGCGGACCGTCGGCGACGCCATCGCGGAGGCCGAGCGGCTGCGTTCGGAGTCGTCCGCGCACGCCCAGCGGGTGCGCACGGAGGCCTCCGACACCATCGCGCAGGCCGAGCAGGACGCGTCGCGCACCCGGGCGGACGCCCGGGACGACGCCAACCGCATCCGGTCGGACGCGGCGACGCAGGCCGACACCCTCATCACGGAGGCCCGTTCCGAGGCGGAGCGGCTCCAGACGGAGACCATCGCCGAGGCCGAGCGGCTCCAGTCGGAGACGGCCGCGGAGGCCGAGCGGCTGCGGGCCGAGTCGGTGGCGAAGGCGGAGAAGCTCATCGGGGACGCCTCCGGCGACGCGGAGCGGCTGCGCGCCGAGGCCGCCGAGACGGTGGGTTCCGCGCGGCAGCACGCCGAGCGGGTGCGTGCCGAGGCCGAGCGGGTCAAGCGGGAGGCGGCGGCGGAGGCCGACCGCATGCTGAGCGTGGCCCGCGACGAGGCGGACTCGACGCTCGACGAGGCGCGCAAGGAGGCCAACAAGCGGCGTTCCGAGGCCGCCGAGCAGGTCGACACGCTCATCACGGAGACCGCCGCCGAGGCGGACAAGCTGCTCACCGAGGCGCAGCAGCAGGCGCTGAAGACCACCGCGGAGGCGGAGGCGCAGGCGGACACGATGGTCGGCGCGGCCCGCTCCGAGGCCGAGCGGCTCGTCTCCGAGGCGACGGTCGAGGGCAACTCGCGCGTGGAGAAGGCCCGTACGGACGCGGACGAGCTGCTCGTCGGCGCCCGCCGGGACGCGACCGCCATCAGGGAACGGGCGGAGGAGCTGCGCGACCGCATCACCTCCGAGATCGAGGAGCTGCACGAGCGGGCCCGCCGCGAGGCCGCCGAGACGATGCGGTCGACCGGCGACCGCTGCGACGCGCTCATCAAGGCGGCCGAGGAGCAGCTCGGCAAGGCCCAGGCGAAGGCCAAGGAGCTGGTGTCGGAGGCGAACTCGGAGGCCGGCAAGGTCCGCATCGCCGCCGTGAAGAAGGCCGAGGGGCTGCTCAAGGAGGCCGAGCAGAAGAAGGCCACGCTGATCCGCGAGGCCGAGGAGCTGAAGGCCGAGGCGATCCGCGAGGCCCGGCGCACGGTCGAGGAGGGCAAGCGCGAGCTGGAGGTCCTGGTGCGGCGGCGCGAGGACATCAACGCCGAGATCTCGCGCGTCCAGGACGTGCTGGAGGCGCTGGAGTCCTTCGAGGCCCCGCCGGGGAACAAGGACGGCGGCGTCAAGGCGGGTGCGACGGTGGGTGCTCCCCGGTCGGGGGCAAGTCCTCGGACCGCTAGTCCCCGGACCGCCGGATCCCGGGCCACCGGCCCCCGGACCGCCAGTCCTCGGACCGCCAGTCCTCGGACCGCCAGTCCTCGGACCGCCGGTCCCCGTACCACCGGGGCCTGTCCGGCGGATCATGCCGGACAGGCGGGGGGCGTTCCGTCGGAGTCTGAGGCCTTTGTCCCGGTCTCGTGCAAGCCGTCTGACGCTTAGCCACCCAAAAGGGGTCTCATTCTCCGTATCAAACGCGCATCCGCTCGATGACACACCGCTTCGGCCCCTAGGATTCCCCTATCACCTCACCGGTCTCATTCGACAGGAACCCCATGAGCGACACTTCCCCCTACGGCTTCGAGCTTGTGCGGCGTGGGTACGACCGCGCTCAGGTGGACGAACGCATCTCGAAGCTCGTCTCCGACCGTGACAGCGCTCTGGCCCGCATCACTGCTCTGGAAAAGCGCATCGAGGAGCTTCACCTCGAGACGCAGAACGCCCAGGCCCAGGTGACCGACTCCGAGCCGTCGTACGCCGGTCTCGGCGCGCGTGTCGAGAAGATCCTCCGTCTCGCCGAGGAGGAGGCCAAGGACCTGCGCGAGGAGGCCCGTCGCGCGGCCGAGCAGCACCGCGAGCTGGCCGAGTCGGCGGCCCAGCAGGTCCGCAACGACGCGGAGTCGTTCGCCGCGGAGCGCAAGGCCAAGGCCGAGGACGAGGGCGTCCGGGTCATCGAGAAGGCCAAGAGCGAGGCCCAGCAGCTGCGCTCCGAGGCCCAGAAGGACGCGCAGTCCAAGCGCGAGGAGGCCGACGCCCTCTTCGAGGAGACCCGCGCCAAGGCCGCGCAGGCCGCCGCCGACTTCGAGACGAACCTCGCCAAGCGCCGCGAGCAGTCCGAGCGCGACCTCGCGTCGCGTCAGCAGAAGGCGGAGAAGCGCCTCGCGGAGATCGAGCACCGCGCGGAGCAGCTGCGTCTGGAGGCGGAGAAGCTGCGCACGGACGCCGAGCGCCGGGCCCGTCAGACCGTCGAGACGGCGCAGCGCCAGGCCGAGGACATCGTGGCCGACGCGAACGCCAAGGCGGACCGCATCCGTTCGGAATCGGAGCGCGAGCTGGCGGCTCTCACCAACCGTCGCGACTCGATCAACGCCCAGCTGACGAACGTGCGCGAGATGCTCGCCACCCTCACGGGCGCCGCGGTGGCCGCGGCGAGCTCCCCGGCCGAGGACGAGCCGATCTCCCGCGGTGTGCCGGCGCAGCAGACCCGGTAGTCGCCGAAGGTGATGAGAGGCGGTGGGGCCTGTTCCCACCGCCTCTTTCACGTCGGTTTCGGCCGCCGTTCGCCCGCCGGGTTGGCACCGGCCGCACACCGGCCCTAGCGTGGCCGCATGATCGAGATCGAGGGGCTGACCAAGCGGTACGGCGAGAAAGTGGCGGTCAACAATCTGACCTTCACGGTCAGACCGGGCATCGTCACGGGCTTCCTCGGTCCGAACGGTGCCGGGAAGTCCACCACCATGCGGATGATGCTCGGCCTCGACCGGCCGACCGCCGGGGACGTCCGCATCGACGGGCAGCGCTACGACCGGCTCAAGGACCCGCTGAAGTACATCGGCGCGCTGCTCGACGCCAAGGCCGTGCACGGCGGGCGCAGCGCCTTCCACCACCTGCTGTGCCTGGCGCAGAGCAACGGCATCCCCACCGGGCGGGTGCACGAGGTGCTGGAGACCGTCGGTCTGACGTCGGTGGCGAAGAAGAAGGCCAAGGGGTTCTCGCTGGGCATGGGGCAGCGGCTGGGCATCGCGGGTGCGCTGCTCGGCGATCCGCGGATCCTGATGTTCGACGAGCCGGTCAACGGCCTCGACCCCGAGGGCATCCACTGGATCCGCAACCTGATGAAATCGCTCGCCGCGCAGGGCCGGACGGTGTTCGTGTCCTCCCACCTGATGAGCGAGATGGCACTGACCGCCGACCACCTCGTCGTCATCGGCCAGGGCCGGCTGCTCGCCGACACCTCGATGGCCGACTTCATCGCCCAGAACTCGCGGTCCTACGTCCGCATCCGCACCCCGCAGCGGGAGCGGCTGCTGGACGTGCTGCACGGGGCCGGGATCACCGTCGTGGAGACCGGCGGCGAGGTGCTGGAGGTGGACGGGGACAAGTCGGAGCGGATCGGTGAGCTGGCCGCGCAGCACCAGCTCGTGCTGCACGAGCTGAGTCCCCAGCGGGCCTCCCTGGAGGAGGCGTTCATGCAGTTGACCGCGGAGTCGGTCGAGTACCACGCGCACAGCGGCGACCCGGTGGAGCGGCAGCCCCGGGGCGACGGATGGAGGAAGGACTGAGATGGCGGCGACCCAGGTCATCCGTTCGGAGTGGACGAAGATCCGTTCCGTGGCGTCCACCGTGTGGACGCTGTCCCTCGCCGTGGTGGTCACCATCGCCCTCGGCATGCTGATCTCCGCGCTGTCGAACAACCAGTTCGACAACATGAGCCGGGTCGACCGGCTCTCCTTCGACCCGACGTTCGTCAGTTTCGCCGGGATGAGTCTCGGGCAGCTCGCGATGATCGTGTTCGGGGTGCTCGTGGTGTCCAACGAGTACAGCACGGGCATGATCCGCACCTCGCTGGCGGCGGTGCCGCAGCGGGGCACCTTCCTGTTCAGCAAGATCGTGGTGGCGACCGGGCTCGCGCTGGTCGTCGGGATGGCGACCAGCTTCGCCGCGTTCTTCCTCGGCCAGGCCATGCTCGGCGACCTCAAGGCGTCGATCGGCGACAGCGGCGTGCTGCGGGCGGTGATCGGCGGCGGCCTCTACATGACGCTGATCGCGATGTTCTCGATGGGCGTGGCCGTGATGCTGCGCTCCCCGATGCTGTCGCTGGGCATCCTGATGCCGTTCTTCTTCCTGATCTCGCAGATCCTGGGGAACGTCGACGCGACGAAGAAGGTCGGCCAGTACCTGCCCGACCAGGCCGGCAGCAGGATCATGCAGGTGGTCACCCCGCTCGACGACGACACCCCGTACGGTCCCTGGGGCGGGCTGGCGATCATGGCGGCCTGGGTGGTGGCGGCGCTCGCGGGCGGGTACCTGCTGCTGAAGAAACGCGATGCGTGAAGCTTTGGGCTTTGCTCTGAGGTGAGCGGAACCGTCAGCGCCTCGATATCCTCCTAAGCCTTACGGGGGGCGCGTGCCCCGCTGTCCTGAACCTGTCGATGGGTGCGGAGCATGATCGAGGCTGTCGGCCTGACCAAGCGGTACGGCGACAAGACCGCTGTGTACAACCTTTCCTTCCAGGTGCGGCCCGGCGCCGTCACCGGCTTCCTCGGGCCCAACGGCTCGGGCAAGTCGACGACGATGCGCATGATCCTCGGCCTGGACAACCCGACCGCCGGCTCGGTGACGATCGGCGGCTACCCCTACCGGAAGCTGCCGAACGCCCCCCGCCAGGTCGGCGCCCTGCTGGACGCCAAGGCGGTGCACGGCGGCCGGCACGCCCGCAACCACCTGCTGAGCCTCGCCCAGCTCTCCGGCATCCCGGCCCGGCGGGTCGACGAGGTGCTCGGCGTGGTCGGCCTCCAGGACGTGGCGAACAAGCGGTCCAAGGGCTTCTCCCTCGGCATGGGCCAGCGGCTCGGCATCGCCGCCGCGCTCCTGGGCGACCCGCAGGTCCTGCTGTTCGACGAGCCGGTCAACGGTCTCGACCCCGAGGGCATCCTCTGGGTGCGCAACCTGATGAGGTCCCTCGCGGCGGAGGGGCGGACCGTGTTCGTCTCCTCGCACCTCATGAGCGAGATGGCGCTGACCGCGGACCACCTGATCGTCATCGGGCGCGGCCAGCTCCTCGCCGACATGAGCGTGACCGACTTCATCTCGGCCAACTCCGCGGACTTCGCGCGCGTGCGCACCCCGCACACCGAGCCGCAGCAGCGCGAGAAGCTCGCCGGCGCGCTCGCCGAGGCGGGCGGCCACGTCCTGCCCGAGCAGGACGGCGCGCTGCGCGTGACCGGCCTGCCGCTCCCCCGCATCAGCGACATCGCCCACGACGCGGACGTACGCCTGTGGGAGCTGTCGCCGCATCAGGCCTCGCTGGAGGAGGCCTACATGCGGATGACGCAGGGGGCCGTCGACTACCGGTCGACCGTCGACCAGAAGGCCGGGCTCCAGCAGCCGCTGCCGCCGGGCGCGCAGCCCCCGATGCCGGTGCCCGGCCAGGGCCAGCCCGGCTGGTACGCCCCGCCGCCCCCGCAGCAGGGCTACGCGCCCCCGCAGCCCCCGCCCGGTGCCGCTCCGGGCCCGTACGGTGCCGGGGCGCCCGGCGTGCCCAACCCGTACGCCCAGGCGGTCCCGCCGGCGGCTCCCGCACCGGCCTCCGCGCCCGCCGCGCAGCCGCCGGCCGCACAGCCGCCCGCCGCCCCGCGCCCCCCACCGCCGTGCCGGCACCCGCCGCACCGGCACCCGCGGCCCCGGCCGCCGCTCCGCAGGCGTCGGAGCGGCCCGCCGGCGCGCCGCAGGCCTCCGCCCCGACCACGACCGAGGACGCCCGATGAGCACGCCCCAGCCCCCGGCCCCGCAGGCCGCGCCCGCCTGGCAGGCGGCGCCCGGTCCCTCGTACCCCGGCTACACCTCGCCGATCCCGGTCGTGCGCACGCACCTCGGGCACGCCGTCGCCTCGGAGTGGACGAAGATCCGGTCGGTGCGCTCCACGATGTGGACGCTGGGCGTGTTCGTCCTGCTGGTCGTCGGTATCGGGCTGCTGACCGCGGTGTTCGTCGCCGCGAACTCGGACGGCGCCCTGGAGGGCGAGAACCCGCTGTCCTTCGGCTTCTTCGGGCTGCTCCTGGGCAGCATCTGCGTCATCACCCTCGGCGTGATGACGACCGCCTCGGAGTACGGCACCGGCATGATCCGCACGACGATGGTGGCCTGCCCCTCGCGCGGCCGCGTGCTCGGCGCCAAGGCCCTGGTGTTCTTCCTGGTCGCCTTCACCGTGACGCTGGTGTCGTCCCTCCTCGTCGCGCTGGTGGACGTGGCCCTGCTGACGGAGGCCCGGGACCCCTCCACGGCGGAATGGCTGAAGGGCACCGTCGGCGTCTCCCTCTACATCGCGCTGCTCGGCCTGCTCTCGCTGGCGGTGGGCTCGGTCATCCGGCACTCGGCGGGCGCCATCACCATCATGATCGGTCTCGTCCTGGCACCGCTGGTGATCGCGCTGTTCATGTTCGCGTCCTCGCTGGAGGACCTGCGCGAAGCCCTGTTCGAGTACTCGATCCCGAACCAGCTCGGCGTGTTCTACTCCGCGTCGCTCACCGAGACCGGGCCGTCCGGCTGGGACCCGCTGTGGATCGCGCTCGGCGTGACGGCCGCGGCCCTCGGCGGCGCCTTCGCCCTGCTGGAGAAGCGCGACGTCTGATCCGGCCCGGTCCGAAGGAGAGGTCTCAGAACCTCGGCGCGTTACGGGACCGCCGCACCCCCGGGGTGCGGCGGTCCCGTGCGTTCCAGCACGCCTTGTGCCAGTGCCGGCGCTCGTCGACCCCCGAGTGCTCGGGCCACGCGACGACGTGCGGCATGCCGCCGGGGATCAGCTGGTCGCAGCCGGGACAGCGGTACGTCTTGCCCTGCGCGCTCGCGCCCGCCACGTGCCGCACGCTCCACTCCTCGCCCGCCCAGCTGACGCTGGACTGCCAGCCGCCGTACCGGCTCGCGCGGTCGTCCCCGGTGCTCCGGCCGGACGAGTCGTCGCCCTTGGGGCGGTTGCGACGCGGGGACAAGGGACACCTCACGGGGCTGTACAGGGTGCAGGGTTGCCGACCAGCCTACGCGGAGCCGCACCGGGTACCCGGGCGGACCGGTGCCGCCGGGCCGCCGCCGGACGGCACATTCTCCAGACAATCCGCAAATCTCCCCATCGGACCGTGACCTCGGCACGTGTCGGGCGGTTATGCCGGGTGGGGGAGCTCCGTGTCGGAGCCGAGGAAGCAGGAAAGTCCCATGCGTGTTGGAAGTTTCGTGTTGGCGGCCCGGTTCCCGGGGCAGGGCCAGGGGGAGGCGCTGCACCGCGCCGTCCGCTCCGCCGAGGTCGCCGAGGAGTCGGGGCTGGACTCGGTCTGGCTGGCCGAGCACCACTTCGTGCCGTACGGCACGTGCCCGTCCGCGGTCACCCTGGCCGCCCTGCTGCTCGGCCGCACCCGGCGCCTGCGGGTGGGCACGGCGGTGAGCGTACTGCCCACCGTGCACCCCGTCGCCCTCGGCGAGCAGGCCGCGCTGCTCCACCTGACGAGCGGCGGCCGCTTCTCGCTGGGCGTGGGACGCGGCGGCCCCTGGGTCGACCTGGAGGTGTTCGGCTCGGGCCTGGAGGCGTACGAGTCGGGGTTTCCCGAATCACTCGATCTGCTGGTGCGCTGGCTGCGCGAACCGTCCGTGGGGGCGGACGGCGAGCGTTTCCGCTTCCGTGAGGTCCCCGTCGTGCCGCGGCCCTCGGAGGCCCTGACGGACGTGGCGGGCCCGGAGGTGGTCGTCGCCTGCACCTCCCCGGCGAGTGTGCGGCTGGCCGCCGAGCGGGGCCTGCCGATGCTGCTCGGCATGCACGTCGGGGACGAGGAGAAGGCCGAGATGATCGCCCTGTGGCGGCGGCACGCGCACGCGGCCGGCCGGCCCGCCGCGGAGATCCGGGGCGCCGGCCACGTCTCGGCGGGCGTCTGCCAGATCGCGGACCGCCGCACCGACGCCGTGGAGACGCTGGTGAAGGCGATGCCGGGCTGGCTGAGGCAGGGCCTCGACGCCCATGTGACGGTGGACGGCCGGGCCCGCGGCATGCGGGACCCGGTGGCGTACACCGAACTCCTCTGCGGGCTGCACCCGGTGGGCACCCCGCGGCTGTGCGTCGACCGCCTCGCGGCGACCAGCGAGCGAACCGGCATCTCGCGCTTCGCCCTGCTCGTCGAGGGCTCCGGCGACCTCGCGGCCACGGAGGAGAACGTACGGCGGCTGGGCTCGGAGGTCCTCCCCCACCTCCGGTGAGCTGCCCCGCCGCCGGGAAGCCTGCCGCTCCGTGCTGATTCCTCCCCGGTCGGGAACGGCAAGCGAGAGCTTCAGCAGTCCCGGAACTCCGGGGACTGGTTGAGGACCTGGCTGCGGACCGATGTGAAGCGGGACAGCGACTCGTCGACCGACGTGTCCAACGGGAACACCGCCACCCGGTGGCAGTTCTGGAAGGCGAGCCGGACACCGAAGTGCCGCTGCAGGGCGCCGCGTATCGCGTCACTCGCCAGCGCTCGCAGCAGCTGCCCGCGTGCCTTCTCGTCCGGCGGGGGCGTCTGGTTGTCGGCGAACTGGCCGCCGTCCACCTTCAGCTGGGCCACCAGGGAACTGATCATCTCCCATGCGTAGGGCAGGGAGGTCCGGACGCAGTCGACGAATTCCGCTTCGTCGACCTCGCCTCGCTCGGCCTGTTCGAGTAGGGCCGGTGAGACGTCGAGCGACATGGATACTCCTCTCGCACCCCCGAGGCGCAGGGGTTGCCGGACAGATGGAGGGAGTTCGCCGCGCACAGACACCGAGCACGCTGCGTACACGCGCCGCGACCTCCCGTTCCCTACGGTAGGCAACGGACCGTGACCGCACCAGGAGAACGGGCACATAGGGAGCCACGATGGGGCGCAGTATCGGCCACTGTCGAACGTGTGTTTTCCAGGTGAAATCGTGCGGCTGCCGGGGCCGTAGTGAGGGGTGGGGAGGGGAGACAGGTGGGCGAATCGCGTGGCGTGCGGGGTGTCGAGTAGCGTTGCCGACCATGCGCCTCGTCATCGCCCGGTGCTCCGTGGACTACGCGGGCCGGCTCACCGCCCATCTCCCCTCCGCCCCCCGTCTGATCCTGGTGAAGGCGGACGGCAGCGTCTCGATCCACGCGGACGACCGGGCCTACAAGCCCCTCAACTGGATGTCGCCGCCCTGCACGCTGAAGGAGGGCACGGACGCGGAGGACGGCGTCTGGACCGTCGTCAACAAAGCGGGCGAGAAGCTCATCATCACGATGGAGGAGGTCCTGCACGACTCCTCGCACGAACTCGGCGTCGATCCCGGCCTGATCAAGGACGGCGTGGAGGCCCACCTCCAGGAACTCCTCGCCGACCGCATCGAGATCCTCGGCGAGGGCTACACCCTGATCCGCCGCGAGTACATGACGGCCATCGGCCCGGTCGACATCCTCTGCCGCGACGCCGAGGGCCGGACCGTCGCGGTCGAGATCAAGCGGCGCGGCGAGATCGACGGCGTCGAGCAACTCACGCGCTACCTGGAGCTGTTGAACCGCGATCCCCATCTGGCGCCGGTGCGGGGCGTCTTCGCCGCCCAGGAGATCAAGCCGCAGGCCCGGGTGCTGGCCACGGACCGCGGCATCGGCTGCCAGGTCCTCGACTACGACGCCATGCGCGGCATCGAGGACGACAAGCTCCGGCTGTTCTGAGACGGGCGCACGACGAGGGGGCGGGTCCCGCGAGGGCCCGCCCCCTCGTCGTGTCGCGGGGTCAGATCAGGAAGTCCGACGGGCTCGGCCCGGCGGTGGTGCCGGCCGAGGCGACGGGGGTGCCGGAGACGGAACCGCCGGCCGAGGTCGACGTCGACGGGTCGGTGCTGTCCGGGGGGACGGGTCGACGGTCTCGGTCGGCGGCGTCGAGGAAGGAGTCGTCCCGGGAGTGGAGGGAGACGTCGAGGGTGAGGCCGGCGGCGGGGTGGACGAGGGCCCGGGGGCCGGACTCGACGAGGACGGCTTCGGCGAGCCGGAGGGCTCGCCGCCCCCTGCGAGCTGCTCGCCGACGGCGACGGCTCCGCCGTTCCCGTGGGCGTCGGGTCGTCCGAGGTCCCCATCGCCCCGTCGGGTCCCGGGTCCGTGGGCGCACCGGCGGCGTCCCCGGTGTCACCGGCGCCCGTGTCGGCGCCCGGGGTGTCACCGACGAGGTCGTCGTCGCCGGGGCCCGCCTCGGCGGTGGGGTTGACGCGCCCGGTGTCGGAGGGGGCGTTCGGGTCGTTGCCGGAGGTGGCGCCGAGGGTCACCACGGTGCCGAGGACGGCGACGAGCAGGGCGCCCGCTCCGGCCGCGACGAGGTTGCGCCTGGCCAGGCCCCGCAGGCCGCCCCGGCCGCGGTGGGCCGGGGGTGCGACGGCGGGCCGGCCGGTGACGGCGGTGGGCCCTGTGAACCCGGCGGGCCCGGTGGGCGGCGTCGGCGGGAGGGGCGCGGTGCTGTCGCGGAGCGGGAGGACCGGCTCCGCGGAGCGGGCGTCGGGCGTCTCCTCCCCCGGCGCGGCCAGGAACAGGCCGGGTATGTCACCCGAGTGGTCGGCGACCAGGGCGAGGGCGCGCCGGCCGGCCGTGGTGCCCCGCTTGTCGGCGAGGGAGCCGCGCAGCCCGAGGGAGGCCTCCAACTCGGAGCGGGCCCGGTCGAGCTGTCCGGTGCACAGGGCGAGGACGCCCAGTTCGTGGTGGAAGTAGGCCCGGTCGGCGGACTCCCCGCGAGGCGGGCCGCTTCGGCGCCCTCGTGCAGGGCCTGTTCCCAGGCGCCCCAGCTGAGTCCGGCGGCGAAGGCGGGCGCCGCGGTGCGGGCCAGCTCGACTGCGGTGGCCTGCTCGTCCTCGGCGGGTCGCTCGGTCGCGGGGACGGTCGCGGCCAGGGCGGCGAGCACGGCGTCGGCCTCCGCGCACACCCGCGCCGGGGTGACCGAGGGGTGTCCGGCCCACCATGCGTAGTGCCGGGCGGCGGTGTGGGCGCGGGCGGTGACGTCGTCGGCGTATCCGGCGGCCTCCAGCTGGGCCTGCACGCCGGCGGCGAGGCGGTAGCGGGCGCCGACCGGGGTGACGAGCCCGCAGGCGACCAGCTCGCCGAGGGCCGCGTCGGCGTGGGTGTCGCCGACCAGGGCGGGCAGATGGGCCTGGTGCGGGACCTCGCCGCCGAGGGCGACGGCGAAGCGCAGGGCGGTGCGGGCGGAGGCGCTGAGCCGGGCGGCGAGCAGCGGCGCGGGCGCGGCGGCCTCGCCCAGCGAGGGCAGGGGGTCCGCCCGGCTTCGGCGGGCGGGGTGTCGGCGGGGCGGGGCCGGTGACCGGCCGGGCGTCCTCGAAGACGCCGAACTCGTCGACCGCGGCGGTCTCGGCCCGCAGCCGGTCGCGCTGCCGCAGCAGGGCGCCGGCCTGGACGAACCGCAGCGGCAGGCCCTCGGACTCGAACCAGAGGTCGCCGGCCCAGTTGGCCTCCTCCTCGGTGAGGACGCGGCCGACGGCCCGCTCGATCACCTCGACGCCGCCCGCGCGGTCGAGGCCGCTCAGGGCGACCTCCGCGACGGCCGAGTCGGCGGTGGGCGGCGGGGTGTCGGGGGTGGCGCCGAACAGGAAGGCGCACTCGGGGTGGCCTCCAGCAGCCCGTCGAGGTCGGCGCCGCCGAACTCCAGGTCGTCGACCACGACGACCGCGCCGATCTCGCCCACGAGGGCGCGCAGTTCCTCGTCGTCGAGACGGCGCAGCGGGGCGTCGTAGACGGTGTGGAAGAGATCGTGGAGGAGGTCGGCGGTGGTGCGGCGGTAGCCGGTGAGGCGGACCACGCCGTCGGGCGCGAGGTCCTCGCAGTCCTCGGCGACGAGGTCGAGCAGGCTGGTGCGGCCGGAGCCGGCGGGGCCGGTGAGACGGACGGAACGGCCGCGGGCCAGCAGCCGGACGAGCTGTTCGCGCTCCTCCTGACGGCCGAGGAGGGCTGTTCGGGCAGGGCGGGTCCGGCGGGGGCGGGCGGCCGGGCCGCCTCGTCGACCTCGGCGCGCTCCTCGAGGGTGCGCTTGGCGGGGCGGCCGGGCCGCCCGGTGGGCGGGGCGAGTTCGATCTCGCTGCCGTCGACCGGGTTGACGGTGAGGAGGTGCTCGCCGGCGACGACCCGCACGGTGCGGGCGAGGGCCGGCGCGTGCTGCGCGAAGTCGGGGGTGAGGGGATCCCTGGAAGGGCGCGGGCGCGGCGCGTGGCCGTCGCCGTCGCGGCCGTACTCCTCGGGTCCGCGGTGCGTCGGGTCCATAGGTCAAGCTCCCCAAGAGCGTGGTGTGGAGACAGCCCCTCCCGGCCTCGCCGCACACTGCGCTGTCGCTTCTGGTCCGGTGCCCGCTCGGGGGCTGCGGGCGCGGGCAGACGAACCGTAAACCTTCGCACAGTATCCACGACAGCCCGGGGTGCCGGGCCGTCCGAGACGTCACGGTCCGGTGAGGATTGCGCGCGTCGTACATGTGAGGTTTGCGCGCCTCGGGTGCCCGCCGTCGGCGGCCTCACACGCGCGGGAGGGACTCCACTCCGATGCCGCCCTCGATGGCGAGGATCCGGTGCAGCCGGGTGGCCACCAGGAGGCGCTGCATCTGGGGCGGTACGCCCCGCAGCACCAGGCGCCGGCCGCAGCGGCCCGCCCGGCGGTGGGCGCCCATGATGACGCCGAGTCCGGTGGCGTCCCAGGAGTCGAGTTCGGACAGGTCGAGCACCAGGTCGCCGACGCCGTCGTCGACCGCCGTGTGCAGGACCGTACGGGCGTCCGCCGCGCTGCGGACGTCGAGGCGGCCCCGACGACCAGCTCGACGTGGTCGCCCCTGATGTGCATAGCGCTCCCCTAGGCGTGCGTCTCGTGCTCCGCGGTGGTGAATGTCCGGTGTTGCATCGTCTGACTGCGCCAAGCGGTCAGAGGTTGCCGTCTGTGAGCGAACCGATACCGAATTCACCCGCAGGGGTGAGGCCCGTGGGGCCTGGGCGGTTTCAGCGCTTCCAGAAAGCCCTGCCCGCTCCGGCGTCCGCTATCACCGGCGTCAACCATCCGGCGCATTCCGCGCCGACGGAGCGAACTCCCCTCCGCATGGCTCTCGGCCGGACACTAGCGGGCGCGAGGCGCTGTGTGACCGGTTAGTAACGCGTTTCACGTCTCAGGGCGTGAGACGCCGGTCACGTCCTCAATTCCTGCCGGATTCGCACCGATTGACCCCCTCCCGGAGGGCGTCCGGCCACCGTGACGGACGGCACGCCGCGCGGCGCCGGGGACGGTCTAGATTGACGGCATGGTCAATCTGACGCGCATCTACACCAGGACCGGCGACCAGGGCACCACCGCCCTCGGCGACATGAGCCGGGTCGCCAAGACCGACCTGCGCATCGCGGCGTACGCGGACGCGAACGAGGCGAACGCGGTCATCGGTACGGCGGTCGCGCTGGGCGGGCTCGACGAGGCGATCGTCGAGGTCCTCACGCGCGTGCAGAACGACCTGTTCGACGTGGGCGCGGACCTGTCGACGCCGGTGGCGGAGAACCCGGAGTTCCCGCCGCTGCGGGTCGAGCAGTTCTACGTCGACCGGCTGGAGGCCGACTGCGACCGTTTCAACGCGGAGTTGGAGAAGCTGCGGTCCTTCATCCTGCCCGGCGGTACGCCCGGCGCGGCCCTGCTGCACCAGGCGTGCACGGTGGTCCGCCGCGCCGAGCGCTCGACCTGGGCCGCGCTGGAGGCGCACGGCGAGGTGATGAACCCCCTGACGGCGACCTACCTCAACCGGCTGTCGGACCTGCTGTTCATTCTGGCGCGGTCGGCGAACAAGGCGACGGGCGACGTCCTGTGGGTTCCCGGCGGCGAGCGCTGACGAGACCCGCCCCGGCCGGGCGTCCGGGCATCACCCCCGGGACAGGCGGCATCCCGGCACGCACCGCGAACAGGGCGACGGGTGACGCACCGCGAACAAGGTGACGGGTGACGCACCACGAACAAGGTGACGGGCGACGCCCCGCGGGCTCCCGGCGGCGAGCGCCGAGGGCCCGCTAGCGGTTGCCGGCGGAGGTGCGCGCCGGCCGGTCCTTCGCGGACCCGTCCTCCTCCGCGCGGCCGCCCGCCGGGGCCCTGCGGGGCCAGACCGTGTAGGACAGGGCGATCAGGCCGTAGATGCCGACCGCGCGCACGGTCGTCCACTGGAACGCACGCAGCGAGCTGACGTCGCCGGAGTCGCCGACGTACCGGACGGCGCACTCGAGCAGGGCCAGGGCGACGGCTCCGCCGAACACGGCCCGCAGCCACAGCTTCGCCTCGTGGCGGGCGCGGGCGCGGCCGTAGCGGGGCGGCCTGGGCGGCGGCGGGCCGCCGCCCAGGCGGTGGGCGGCATGGCCGTCGAGCCAGCGGATCGTGTAGTGGCCGAAGGCGACGGTGTAGCCGATGTAGAGCGCCGCCAGGCCGTGTTCCCAGCCGGGTTCGGCGCCGTCGCGCAGGTCGACCGCCGTGACGGCGAACAGGACCAGTTCCAGCACCGGCTCGCACAGCAGCAGCACCACACTCGTACGCCGCCACCCGAGCAGGTAGCGGGCGGCCAGCCCGAGGGCCAGCAGCACCCAGAAGCCGATCTCACAGGCGACGATCAACCAGACGACCACGGTTCGCTCCTCTCGCTCACCACCTCAGGCTCCCGCGCGGAGCGGCCCGGTTCGTCGTCGCCGGTGACGAACCTCCGGTACATCGAAAGATGCAGTGCGGAACCGTTCCCGGGCACAAGGCGGCGCACGCGCGGGCCGTGTTGGATGGGTACATGGCCGTCCGACTCCCCCGCCCGCACCGGTTCGACGTGGTCGCCGCCGTCGGCGGGCTGCTCGGCGGGGTGCTGCTGCTGGGCGTCGGCCTGGGAGTCCGCCCGGCCGACGACCCGCTCGTGCTGTTCGACGGCCCCTGGCCGGTCCTGCTGCCGCTCCTGGTGATGGCCGGCTGTGAACTGCTGCGCCGGGCCGCCCCGCGCACCGCGCTGCTGACCGGCACGGCCGCCCTGGCCCTGGACACGCTCACCCAGGGCAGCGTCGTGACGCTGATCATGTTCACCGACCTCGTGTACGCGGCCGTGCTGTACGGCACGCCCGCCGCGGCCCGGCGCGTCCCGTGGGTCACCGGGCTGCTGACGGTGGCGGCGACGGTGGTGCCGTTCGCCCTCTGGCGGGTGCCCGAGGCGCTGTTGATCGGGGTGGCCGTGGGGGTGGTGTCCTTCGCGCCCGCCTCCACCGGTCTGATCGTCCGCAACCACCGCGACGCCGCCCTGGCCGCCCGGTCGCGCGCCGAACAGACCGCGCTGCTCGCCGAGATGGACCGCACCCAGGCGGTGACCGCGGAACGCGCCCGGATGGCCCGCGAACTGCACGACATGGTCGCCAACCACCTCTCGGCGATCGCCATCCACTCCACGGCCGCCCTCTCCCTGGACGACCCGGACACCTCGCGGCAGTCGCTGTCGGTGATCCGGGAGAACAGCGTGGCCGGGCTGGCAGAGATGCGGCGGCTGATCGGGATCCTGCGGGACGGCAGCGGGGACCGCGAACCGGCCGCCGCCCCCACCCTCGACGGGCTGGGCGACCTGGTGGAGGGCGCCCGCGCCAACGGGCTGGACGTCACCCTGCGCGCCGACCACGGCCCGGTGCCCACGCCGGTCGAACTGGCCGCCTACCGCATTGTCCAGGAGTCCCTGACCAACGCCCTCAAGCACGCCTCGGCGGGCCCGGTCGCCGTCACCCTCGCCCGGCGGGACGGGGCGCTCGACGTGCGGGTGACCAGCCCGTACGGCGACCGGGACGGCCCTCGCGCCCCCGGCTCGGGGGCCGGCCTGGTCGGGATGCGGGAGCGGGCCACGCTGCTGGGCGGCACCTTCACGGCCGGTCCCGAGGACACGTCGTGGACCGTCCGCGCCTCGCTGCCGATCACCGAGGGGGACCCCGCCGAATGATCCGCACCCCCGAGCCCGTCGCCGTCACCGACGCCGCCACTGCCACCACCACGACCGCCACCGCCACCGCCACCGCTACCGAGGGAGGCACCCCGTGATCCGTGTCCTCGTCGCCGAGGACCAGTCCGCCGTCCGCGCCGGTCTGGTCCTCATCCTGCGCAGCGCCCCCGACCTGGAGGTGGTCGGCGAGGCGGCGGACGGGGAACAGGCGGTGTCGCTGGCCCGCGAGCTGCGGCCGGACGTGGTGCTGATGGACGTGCAGATGCCGCGGCTGGACGGGGTGTCGGCGACCCGGAAGGTGGTCGAGGAGGGGCTCGCGGACGTGCTGGTGCTGACCACCTTCGACCTCGACGCGTACGTGTTCGGGGCGTTGCGGGCGGGCGCGGCCGGGTTCCTGCTGAAGAACACCGAGGCGAGGGACCTGATCGAGGCGGTCCGCACGGTCGCGCGCGGCGAGGGTGTCGTGGCGCCCGCCGTGACGCGGCGGCTCATCGCGGAGTTCGCCGCGAGCCCGGCGCCGGGTCCGAAGGCCGATCCGGCGGTGCTGGACTCGCTGACCCGGCGCGAACGGGAGGTACTGGTCTGCCTCGGCGAGGGGCTGTCCAACGCGGGGATCGCGGAGCGCCTGGACATGGCCGAGGCGACGGTGAAGACGCACGTCAGCCGGCTGCTGGGCAAGCTGGAGCTGCGCAGCCGGGTGCAAGCGGCCGTGCTGGCGCAGGAGTTGGGGATCTAGAACCGGGCGGGGAACGGGCACCGCAAAGTGGTCCAGACCTCTTGACCCGTGGTCCAGACCTTTCTATTCTCGCGGCACCGTGGGTGTGAAGGCTCAGTCACACCCCCCCACCCCCGCTCTTTCACAGAGGAGGCGCTGCATGCGCTTCGGACACAGAGCCGTGGCAGGTCTCGCGACCCTGCTGCTCCCCCTGGCCGGTCTGGTCGGCCTCGCGAGCCCGGCCCAGGCCGCGACATCCGCCACCGCCACCTACGCCAAGCCCTCCGACTGGGGCACCGGCTTCGAGGGCAAGTGGACGGTGAAGAACACCGGCACCACGGCCATCAGCTCCTGGACCGTCGAGTGGGACTTCCCCTCCGGCACGTCCGTCACCTCCGCCTGGGACGCCGACGTCACCTCCGCCGGCACCCACTGGACCGCCAGGAACAAGTCCTGGAACGGCTCCCTCGCCCCCGGCGCCTCCGTCTCCTTCGGCTTCAACGGCACCGGCAGCGGCTCCCCGGCCAACTGCAAGCTCAACGGCGGCAGCTGCGACGGCACCTCGGTCCCCGGTGACGCGGCCCCCTCCGCGCCGGGCACCCCCACCGCCTCCGACATCACCGACACCTCGGTGAAGCTGGCCTGGAGCGCGGCCACCGACGACAAGGGCGTCAAGAACTACGACGTCCTGCGCGACGGCGCCAAGGTCGCCACGGTGACGACGACCTCGTACAGCGACACCGGCCTGACCGCCGGCACCGACTACTCCTACACCGTGCGGGCCCGTGACACCGCCGACCAGACCGGCCCGGTCAGCGGCGCCCGCGCCGTGCGCACCACCGGCGGCACCACCGAGCCCCCGCCCACCACCGGCGGCAAGGTCAAGCTCGGCTACTTCACCGAGTGGGGCGTCTACGGCCGCAACTACCACGTCAAGAACCTGGTGACCTCCGGCTCCGCCGCGAAGATCACGCACATCAACTACGCGTTCGGCAACGTCAAGAACGGGCAGTGCACCGTCGACGACACCTACGCCGCCTACGACAAGGCCTACACCGCCGACCAGTCCGTCAGCGGCACCGCCGACACCTGGGACCAGCCGCTGCGCGGCAACTTCAACCAGCTCCGCCAGCTCAAGGCGAAGTACCCGCACATCAAGGTGCTGTACTCCTTCGGCGGCTGGACCTACTCCGGCGGCTTCGGCCAGGCCGCGGCCAACGCGACCGCCTTCGCCAAGTCCTGCAAGGCCGTCGTGGAGGACCCGCGCTGGGCCGACGTCTTCGACGGCATCGACATCGACTGGGAGTACCCGAACGCCTGCGGCCTGACCTGCGACACCTCCGGCCCCGCCGCGTTCAGGACCCTCTCGCAGGCCCTGCGCGCCGAGTTCGGCCCGGACTACCTGGTCACCGCGGCCATCACCGCCGACGGCTCCTCCGGCGGCAAGATCGACGCGGCCGACTACGGCGGCGCCGCCCAGTACCTCGACTGGTACAACGTGATGACGTACGACTACTTCGGCGCCTTCGACAAGGACGGCCCGACCGCCCCGCACTCCCCGCTCACCTCGTACGCCGGCATCCCGGCCGCGGGCTTCAACTCCGCCGACGCCATCGCCAAGCTGAAGGCCAAGGGCGTCCCGTCCGCCAAGCTGCTGCTCGGCATCGGCTTCTACGGCCGCGGCTGGACCGGCGTCACCCAGGCCGCCCCGGCGGCACGGCGACCGGCGCGGCCCCGGCACCTACGAGGCGGGCATCGAGGACTACAAGGTCCTCAAGACGTCCTGCCCCGCCACCGGCACCATCGCCGGCACGGCCTACGCGTACTGCGGCACCAACTGGTGGTCCTACGACACCCCGTCGACGATCGCCGGAAAGATGACCTGGGCCAAGAACCAGGGCCTGGGCGGCGCCTTCTTCTGGGAGTTCAGCGGCGACACCGCGAACGGTGAGCTGGTGAGCGCCATCAACAGCGGCCTGTAGGACCGGCGGCCGCAGGACCGGCCGCCTCCCCTGCCACCGCACCTCCCCGCACCGGCACCGCGGGCGGGCCCCAGGGCCCGCCCGCGGTGTTCTCGTGTACGCCGCCGATGTGCCGCCGGTCCGCCCCGGCACCCGCTCCCGGACGACGCCGACACCCGGCCTCAGGCGACATTGACCCACCGGCCGGTCCCTGGCGACACCGGCACCCGCTCCCGGACGACACCGATATCCGGCCTCAGGCGACGTTGACCCGCTGGCCGGGCGGGGCCGCCTCGAGCCAGGCGAGGAAACCGGTCAGCGCGTCCTCGCTCATCGCCAGCTCGAGACGCGTGCCCCGGTGCACGCAGGCGAGGACGACCGCGTCGGACAGCAGCGCCAGCTCCTCCTCGCCCTCGGGCAGCCGGCGGCCGGCCACCTCGATCGAGGCACGCTCCAGCACGCGACGCGGGCGGTAGGCGTAGGAGAAGACGCGGTACCACTCGATGCGGTCGCCGTTGTAGCGGGCGACGCCGTAGCTCCAGCCCTTTCCGCTCGTGTCCGCGTCCTCGGGGACGTCCCAGCGCAGGGAACAGTCGAAGGTCCCGCCGGAACGCTGGATGAGTCTGCGGCGCAGGCCGAAGACGAACAGCCCCAGCACCACCAGGGCCACGACAATTCCGCACACAGTCAGAGCGAGGACCATCGACACCGACCTCCTCGTCTCCTGGGTACCGAAATAGGTAACGGAACGGAAAAAACATCCAGATTTGCCTCAGCCGCGGTCGGCTCCGGATCGCTCCGGTGCCGGCCGCGGCTGAGTGACGTCACACAGCGAGCCTGTTCAGTGGACCGCCGCCGCACGCAGTCGTACGTCGGCCCGGCGCTGGGCGGCGGCGTCGGCCTCCGCCTGCGCGCGCTCGAGCGCCCGCTCCGCGCGCTGGACGTCGATCTCCTCCGACAGCTCGGCGATCTCGGCCAGCAGGGACAGCTTGTTGTCCGCGAACGAGATGAAACCGCCGTGCACCGCGGCGACGACCGTTCCACCCTCACTCGTACGGATGGTCACCGGGCCCGACTCCAGCACACCGAGCAGCGGCTGGTGACCGGGCATGACGCCGATGTCGCCGGACGTGGTGCGCGCGACGACCAGGGTGGCCTCGCCGGACCAGACCTCTCGGTCGGCCGCGACCAGCGCGACGTGCAGCTCAGCAGCCAAGGTGGCTCCTCGGGTCACCACCCGGCGGGTCTGCCGGGTGTTGGTTACAAGTCTAATAGGCGTGGAAGAGGGGGCGGGACGCCCCCGCCCCCTCACACGAACTCACAGCTCAGGAACGAGCGGCTCCCGAGGTCAGGAGACGCCGAGCTCCTTCGCGTTCTTCTTGAGGTCCTCGAGACCACCGCACATGAAGAACGCCTGCTCCGGGAAGTGGTCGTACTCGCCGTCGCAGATCGCGTTGAAGGCCCTGATGGACTCCTCCAGCGGCACGTCCGACCCGTCGACGCCGGTGAACTGCTTGGCGACGTGGGTGTTCTGGGACAGGAAGCGCTCCACGCGGCGGGCGCGGTGGACGACGAGCTTGTCCTCTTCGCCCAGCTCGTCGATACCGAGGATCGCGATGATGTCCTGGAGGTCCTTGTACTTCTGCAGGATCGTCTTGACGCGCATGGCGGCGTCGTAGTGGTCCTGCGCGATGTACCGCGGGTCCAGGATGCGGGACGTGGAGTCCAGCGGGTCCACGGCCGGGTAGATGCCCTTCTCCGAGATCGGACGGGAGAGCACCGTCGTCGCGTCGAGGTGGGCGAAGGTGGTGGCCGGGGCCGGGTCGGTCAGGTCGTCCGCGGGGACGTAGATCGCCTGCATCGAGGTGATCGAGTGACCGCGGGTCGAGGTGATGCGCTCCTGGAGGAGACCCATCTCGTCGGCCAGGTTCGGCTGGTAGCCCACCGCGGAGGGCATACGGCCGAGCAGGGTCGACACCTCGGAACCGGCCTGCGTGAAGCGGAAGATGTTGTCGATGAAGAACAGCACGTCCTGCTTCTGCACATCGCGGAAGTACTCCGCCATGGTCAGACCCGCGAGGGCCACGCGCAGACGGGTGCCCGGGGGCTCGTCCATCTGGCCGAAGACGAGGGCGGTCTTGTCGATGACGCCCGAGTCCGACATCTCCTCGATGAGGTCGTTGCCCTCACGGGTGCGCTCGCCGACACCGGCGAACACGGAGACACCGTCGTGGTTGTTGGCGACGCGGTAGATCATCTCCTGGATGAGCACCGTCTTGCCGACGCCGGCGCCGCCGAACAGACCGATCTTTCCACCCTTGACGTACGGGGTGAGGAGGTCGATGACCTTGACGCCGGTCTCGAACATCTCGGTCTTCGACTCGAGCTCGTCGAAGCGCGGGGCCTTGCGGTGGATGGACCAGCGCTCGCCCTCGTACTTCTCGTCGGTGTTCAGCACCTCACCGAGGGTGTTGAACACCTTGCCCTTGGTGAAGTCGCCGACCGGGACGGTGATGCCCGTGCCGGTGTCGGTGACGGCGGCCTGACGGACCAGGCCGTCGGTGGGCTGCATGGAGATGGTGCGGACCACGCCGTCACCCAGGTGCTGGGCGACCTCCAGGGTCAGGATCTTCTTCTCGCCGGCGTTGGCCGGGTCGGCGACCTCGACGTGGAGGGCGTTGTAGATCTCCGGCATCGCGTCGACGGGGAACTCCACGTCGACGACCGGGCCGATGACCCGGGCGACGCGGCCCGTGGCCGTCGCGGTCTCAACAGTGGTGGTCATTAGCGGTCACTCCCCGCGGTCGCGTCGGCCAGGGCGCTGGCGCCACCGACGATCTCGCTGATTTCCTGGGTGATTTCGGCCTGGCGGGCCGCGTTGGCAAGCCGGGAGAGCGTCTCGATCAGCTCTCCGGCGTTGTCGGTGGCCGACTTCATCGCGCGCCGCGTGGCGGCGTGCTTGGAGGCGGCCGACTGGAGAAGCGCGTTGTAGACGCGGCTCTCCACGTAGCGGGGCAGCAGCGCGTCGAGGACGTCCTCCGCCGACGGCTCGAAGTCGTACAGCGGAAGGATCTCGTCCTTCGCCTTCGACTCCTGGGCCACCTCGTCGAGGCTGAGCGGCAGCAGACGGTCGCCGAGCGCCGTCTGCGTCATCATCGACACGAACTCGGTGAACACGATGTGGATCTCGTCCACACCGCCGTCCGCCGTCTCCTTCTCGATGGCCTCGATCAGGGGGCCCGCGACCTTCTTGGCGTCGGCGTACGTCGGCTCGTCGGTGAAGCCCGTCCACGACTCCGCGACCTTGCGCTCACGGAAGTTGTAGTGGGCGAGACCACGCCGGCCGACGATGTACGTCTCGACCTGCTTGCCCTCGGACTCGAGGCGCGCCGTCAGCTGCTCCGCGGCCTTGATGGCGTTGGAGTTGAAGGCGCCCGCGAGACCGCGGTCGCTCGTCAGGAGCAGCACCGCGGACCGCACGACCGTCTCGGCCTGCGTGGTCAGCGGGTGCCGCGTGTTCGAGCCGGTGCCGACCGCCGTGACCGCGCGGGTCAGCTCGGTCGCGTACGGCGTGGAGGCCGCCACCTTGCGCTGCGCCTTGACGACGCGCGAGGCGGCGATCATCTCCATCGCCTTGGTGATCTTCTTGGTCGCGGTGACGGATCGGATGCGACGCTTGTAGACCCGGAGCTGGGCTCCCATGAGTCAGGTCCCTTCCTACGTCACTTGGCGGCGGACGGGGCGTCCTCGCCGAGCAGCTTGCCGTCCGAGGTCTCGAACTGCTTCTTGAACTCGGCGATGGCGTCCGCGACGGCGGTCAGGGTGTCGTCCGACATCTTGGCGCCCTCACGGATGGAGGTCATGAGGCCCTGCTCCTTGCGGTGCAGGTGCTCCAGGAGCTCCTTCTCGAAGCGGCGCACGTCGTTGACCGGCACGTCGTCCATCTTGCCGGTGGTGCCGGCCCAGATGGAGACGACCTGGTCCTCGGTGGCCATCGGCTGGTACTGAGCCTGCTTGAGCAGCTCGACCATGCGCGAACCGCGCTCCAGCTGCGCCTTCGACGCGGAGTCCAGGTCGGAACCGAAGGCGGCGAACGCCTCCAGCTCACGGAACTGGGCCAGGTCGACGCGGAGACGGCCGGACACCTGTCGCATCGCCTTGTGCTGCGCGGAACCACCGACTCGGGAGACGGAGATACCGACGTTCAGCGCGGGGCGCTGACCGGCGTTGAACAGGTCCGACTCCAGGAAGCACTGGCCGTCGGTGATGGAGATGACGTTGGTCGGGATGAACGCCGAGACGTCGTTGGCCTTCGTCTCGACGATCGGCAGACCGGTCATCGAACCGGCACCCATCTCGTCGGAGAGCTTCGCGCAGCGCTCCAGCAGACGGGAGTGCAGGTAGAAGACGTCGCCCGGGTAGGCCTCGCGGCCCGGCGGGCGGCGCAGCAGCAGCGACACGGCGCGGTAGGCGTCGGCCTGCTTCGACAGGTCGTCGAAGATGATGAGGACGTGCTTGCCCTCGTACATCCACTGCTGACCGATGGCCGAACCGGTGTACGGCGCCAGGTACTTGAAGCCGGCCGGGTCGGACGCCGGGGCGGCGACGATGGTCGTGTACTCCAGCGCGCCGTTCTCCTCCAGCGCGCGGCGGACCGACGCGATGGTCGAGCCCTTCTGGCCGATGGCGACGTAGATGCAGCGCACCTGCTTGTTCACGTCGCCGCTGCGCCAGTTGTCGCGCTGGTTGATGATCGTGTCGACGGCCAGAGCGGTCTTGCCGGTCTGACGGTCACCGATGATCAGCTGGCGCTGACCACGGCCGATCGGGGTCATCGCGTCGACGGCCTTGTAGCCCGTCTCCATCGGCTCGTGCACCGACTTGCGGACCATGACGCCCGGCGCCTGAAGCTCCAGGGCGCGTCGGCCGGACGTCTCGATCTCGCCGAGGCCGTCGATCGGGTTGCCGAGGGGGTCGACGACGCGGCCGAGGTAGCCCTCGCCCACCGCGACCGAGAGGACCTCACCGGTACGCGTGACCGGCTGACCCTCCTCGATGCCGCTGAACTCGCCGAGGACGACGCAGCCGATCTCGCGCTCCTCGAGGTTGAGGGCGAGACCGAGGGTGCCGTCCTCGAACTTCAGCAGTTCGTTGGCCATGGCCGAGGGGAGGCCCTCGACCTTCGCGATGCCGTCGCCGGCAAGGCTGACCGTACCGACCTCCTCGCGCGAGGCCGCGTCCGGCTTGTACGACTGGACGAAGTTCTCCAGTGCGTCCCGGATCTCCTCCGGCCGGATCGTGAGCTCCGCCATCTGGGTTCCCTGCTCTCCTTGTTGGGCCCGAAGTTTCTTTGGGGGATCTGGGGACTCCCCCAGAAACTTTGCATCCTCTGCACGGCCCAACCAGGGCCGTAAGTACTGCTACGTGTTGAGTTGCTGCTAGCTCGCCATGCGGCGGGCGGCGTCCTCGATACGGTCCGCGAGCGAGCCGTTGATCACCTCGTCACCGACCTGCACCCGGATCCCGCCGAGGACCTCGGGGTCCACGTCGAGGTTGAGGTGCATCGTGCGGCCGTAGAGCTTCGCGAGGGCGGCGCCCAGGCGCTGCCTCTGCAGAACGCTCAGCGGTGCCGCCGAGGTGACGACGGCCACCATGCGGTCCCGGCGCGCGGCGGCGAGCTTGGACAGGGACTCGAGTCCCGCTTCCAGGCTACGGCCTCGCGGCGCGGTCACGAGGCGCGTCACCAGACGCTCGGTGGCCGCGTCCGCCCGACCGCCGAGCAGGCTGCGCAGCAGCTCGCCCTTGGACGACGCGGTGGCCTTCCGGTCGGTCAGTGCGGCGCGCAGCTCCACGTTCGAGGCGACGATCCGCCCGAAGCGGAACAGCTCGTCCTCGACGTCGTCGAGCGTGCCGGTCCGCTGCGCGGCGGTGAGGTCCGCGACGTCCGCCAGCTGCTCCAGCGCGTCCACCAGGTCGCGCGACTGCGACCAGCGGGAACGCACCAGGCCGGCGACCAGGTCGGCGGCGGTGCCGCTGATCTGGGTGCCGAGCAGGCGCTGGGCCAGCTCGGCCTTGGCCTCGCCGGACTGCGCCGGGTCGGTCAGGACCCGACGCAGCGACACCTCGCGGTCGAGCAGCGCGGTGACGGCCGCCAGCTCGGTGGCGAGCCGCGCCGCGTCCACGGACGTGTTGTCCGTCAGCGCGTCGAGACGCTCGCGTGCGGCTGCCAGGGCCTCGCGGCTCGCTCCGTTCATCGCGACGCCTCGGCCTTCTCCTCGAGCTCGTCGAGGAAGCGGTCGATGACGCGGCTCTGGCGGGCGTGGTCCTCGAGGGACTCGCCGACGAGCTTGCCGGCCAGTTCGGTGGCGAGCTTGCCGACGTCCTGGCGCAGCGCGGACGCGGCGGCCTTGCGGTCGGCCTCGATCTGCGTGTGCCCGGCGGCGACGATCTCCTCGCGCTGACGCTGGCCCTCGGCGCGCATCTCCGCGATGAGGGTCGCGCCCTGCTCCTGCGCCTCCTGGCGCAGACGCGCGGCCTCGTGCCGGGCCTCGGCGAGCTGAGCCTTGTACTGCTCGAGCACGCTCTGTGCCTCGGTCTGCGCGGCCTCGGCCTTCTCGATACCGCCCTCGATGGCCTCGCGGCGCTCTTCCAGAACCTTGTTGATGTTCGGAAGGAGCTTCCAGGCAAGGAAGCCGAAGACGATGACGAAGGCGATGAGGCCGATGACAAGCTCGGGGATCGGCGGGACGAGGGGGTTTTCCGTCTCCCCCTCAGCCGCCAGAATGAGCAGCTGGCTCATGTCGTTGCCTTTCGTCTGGGTTGCTGGTCGTCAGCCTGAGTGATCAGGAGCCGTAGACGAACGGCATAACCAGACCGATCAGGGCGAGCGCCTCACAGAAGGCGAAGCCGAGGATCTGGTTGGCGCGGATCAGGCCGGCAGCTTCGGGCTGGCGGGCCAGGGCCTGGGTGCCGTTACCGAAGATGATGCCGACGCCGACGCCGGGGCCGATGGCGGCGAGACCGTAGCCGATGGAGCCGAGCGCCTTCAGGTCACCGGTGACAGCGGCGAGAGTCGAGGTCATGCCAGTTCTTCCTTCTCTTTCAAGGACCGATGGGGAGGTTGGCCATCGGACGTCTGGGGGTTGGGAGGTGGCGGTGCTCAGTGGTGCTCGGCGAGCGCGCCCTGAATGAAGCTGCAGGTCAGGAGCACGAAGACGTACGCCTGAAGGGCCTGGACGAACAGCTCGAAGGCCGTCATGACGATGACCATGATGAACGAGACACCGGCGTAGGCGATGCCGATGCCGTTCAGCAGGTACCAGCTGGCGATCGTGAAGAGCAGCAGCAGCGTGTGGCCCGCGAACATGTTCGCGAAAAGTCGTACGGCGTGCGTGAACGGGCGGACGAGCAGGTTCGAGAAGAACTCGATCGTCATCGACAGCGGCAGCACCGCGCCCAGCGACTTGTCGTATCCGGTGAAGTTCTTGAAGGCACCGACGAACCCGTGGCGCTTGAAGGTCAGCGACACCCACAGGACGTAGACGATCAGTGCGAGCACCAGGGGGTACGAGATGATCGACGTCACCGGGAACTGGGCGAGCGGAACGATCGACCAGAGGTTCATCATCCAGATGAAGAAGAACAGGGAGACGACGAGTGGAACGTACTTCTCGCCTTCCTTCTTGCCGATGGTCTCGTAGACGACACCGCGGCGGATGAAGTCGTAGCCGGCCTCGGCCACCATCTGGAGCTTGCCCGGGACCACCTTCGGCTTACGGAAGGCGGCCCAGAAGAAGCCGATGACGACGATCGAGCCGAGCAGCGCCAGCAGCATCGTCTTGTTGAAGTAGACGGCGTCGTCCTGGTGGCCCAGCAAGGGCTCGAACAGGAACGAGTGCAGGCCGGGGGCCGGGAATCCACAACCGTCGAAGATGTGGCAGTCGGTCTCGAAGGCGAGCACCTGCGTCGGGTCAGCACTCACCGCGGGCTCCTTCAGCGTGGCGCATAGGTACGGCAACCTCGTTGTGTCGGCGCGGCGCGGGGCCGCGGTTCGGCACGGGACTGGTGTTACGGATGTGAGGGCGGCTTGGGGGCATCTCGCCTCGCGATGGAGCAGGCGTCAGCTCGAATGCCCGCGCCCGCGATGCCGCAGTTGGCACCGGACGATAGCAGGATCTCTCAGGCGCCTTTATCCCGGCCCTACCCCTCACGACGAGTGCCCCGATTTATGGGACTGCTTGTCCTTGGCTGAAGTGCTCGGCTCGGGTTCGACGTAGAGGATCTTGGACTTCATGTGAGCCCGTGCCTGAGCAGCGATCCAGGCCAGCGTGCAGACGAGCAGGGAGACCGCGAACGCCCTGGGGTTGAACAACGTCGTGTTCTTGAACGCGGCCATGAAGATGAACAGCAGCAGGATCTGCGCCGCGTAGAGCATCAGGCCCATGGCCTGAAACAGGTGCGGAAGCGATTTGGCAGTGCGCTGGAGCACGTAGAGACCGAGCCCCATGAAGAGAATGACCACCACCGTGGCGACGCCGGCCCCGATCGCACCCTTGCCGCCCGCGACCACGCCGCTGACGACGGCGGCAATCGCGCCGACGGCAACCGTGGGCACGGCGGCCTGAGCCAGGATCCGGACGTCGTTGGACGGCATGGCGGCAACTCCGCTTTCAAAGGGGGCAGGGTGTCGTCATGGACGAGCGTAGTCCCCGTCCGAGGGGCGAAGGACCGCACGCCGACCTCGCGACCGAGGGGCCGTGGCACACGGTCCTTCGGTTCCATCCGGGGTTCTCGTGAACCGTATCACAAACTATTTGATGAGGTCTTTACCTGGATGGTGTGCCTGGTGTCACACATGAGAGTGACCGTGCGCGTCTGCGCGGGAACCGCGACCACTTGTCTGGTATTGGGCAACTTTGCCCACCCGCGCTTTCCCCACGAGTTGGCAATGCTCTAGTCAGATTCTTACCTTGCCGCACGCGAGCGGGGTCCGACCGCGGTCGCCCCGTTGGCCCCCGAGACGCCCGCCGCCACGGGCGTGCGGTGCGCCCGCTGCTCGTCCTGGACGTCGTCCGCCGGCTCCTCCCCGGCCTCCGCCGCCAGGGCCTGCGCCGACTCCGGCAGGACCTTGCGGCGCCGGTAGCGGGGCGGCACGAAGGACTCGGCCCAGCGCGGGGCGCGGGGCGTGAAACGCGGCAGCAGGAGCAGGCCCAGGCCGATCGCGCTGAGGATCACGACACCGAGGACGATCCACATGGACGCGGAATTGACGGAGTAGGTCAGGGCGCCGAAGGCGATCAGCGCCGACCAGAAGTACATGATCAGCACCGCGCGGCTGTGCGAGTGGCCGATCTCCAGCAGCCGGTGGTGCAGGTGCCCGCGGTCCGCGGCGAACGGCGACTGGCCGCGCCAGGTGCGGCGCACGATCGCCAGGATCAGGTCGGCGGCCGGGATCGCGATGATGGTCAGCGGCAGCAGCAGCGGGATGTAGACGGGGACCGTCTGGTGGACCGTGGCGCGCTCCGAACCCGAGAACAGGTTCATCACGTCCGGGTCGACCTGCCCCGTGACGGAGATCGCGCCCGCCGCCAGCACCAGCCCGATCAGCATCGACCCGGAGTCGCCCATGAAGATCCGCGCGGGGTGCATGTTGTGCGGCAGGAAGCCCAGGCACATGCCCATCAGGATCGCCGCGAACAGGGTGGCGGGGGCCGCGGCCTCGATGCCGTACGAGTACCAGATGCGGTAGGCGTACATGAAGAACGCGGCGGAGGCGATGCACACCATGCCGGCGGCCAGACCGTCCAGACCGTCGACGAAGTTGACCGCGTTGATGGTGATGACGACCAGCGCGACCGTCAGCAGGGTCCCCTGCCACGGGGTCAGCGCGACCGTGCCCACGCCGGGGACCGGCAGCCACAGGATCGTCAGACCCTGCATGACCATCACGCCGGCGGCGATCATCTGGCCGCCCAGCTTGATCAGGGCGTCGATCTCGAACTTGTCGTCCAGCACGCCGATCAGCCAGATCAGCGCCGCGCCGGAGAGCAGGGCGCGCGGCTCGTTCGACTTCTCGAAGACCTGGTTGAGGTTGGTCAGGTGGTCCGCGACCAGCAGGCCCGCGCACAGGCCGAAGAACATGGCGATCCCGCCGAGGCGCGGAGTGGGTTCCCGGTGCACGTCACGGGCCCGGATCTCCGGCATCGCTCCCGCGACGATCGCGAACTTCCGTACCGGCCCTGTCAGCAGATACGTCACCGCGGCCGTCACGCAGAGCGTCAGCAGGTATTCACGCACAGGCTTCCCCACAGGTCTCGCTGGCCATCTCAGCCCCACACCCTAGCGATGCGCGCATATGGTTGGGGACTTCCGGGTAGCCACGATGGTTGCACGTGCGGCTGTGCACGGATCGGCGCGTACCCCGCTTCACCCCGGATACGGCGGAAATCCCGCGGTCAGTTCCCGCACCTCCTCCCGCACCAGCCTGCCCTCCGCCTCGCCCCGCAGCACGCCCGCCATCAGCTTGGCGATCCGCGCCATCTCCGTCTCCCCCATGCCCTGCGTGGTCACCGCGGCCGTGCCCAGGCGCAGCCCGCGGACGTGGGCGTGGGGCAGAGCGCAGCAGTCCAGGACCATCCCGGCCGCCGCGAGCAGGCCGCGGGCGGTACGTCCGTCGACGCCGAGGGGCGCCGGGTCGACGGTGATGAGGTGGGTGTCCGTGCCGCCGGTGGTGACGGCCATCCCCTCCGCCTCCAGGCGGGCCGCCAGCACCCTCGCGTTGGCGACCACCTGACGGGCGTACCGGGCGAACGCCGGCGTCGCCGCCTCGCCGAACGCGACCGCCTTCGCGGCGACGGTGTGCATCTGCGCACCCCCCTGCGTGAACGGGAACACGGCCCGGTCCACCCGCTCCGCCAGCTCGGCGCCGCACAGGATCATCCCGCCGCGCGGCCCGCGCAGCACCTTGTGCGTGGTGGCGCACACGATGTCGGCGTACGGCACCGGGTTCGGGGCCGCTCCCCCGGCGACCAGGCCGATGGGGTGGGCGGCGTCGGCGATGAGGTAGGCGCCGACCTCGTCGGCCACCTCGCGGAAGAAGGCGTGGTCGATGTGCCGGGGGTAGGCGATGGAGCCGCAGACGATCGCCTTGGGGCGGTGGCTGCGGGCCAGCGCCCGGACCTGCTCGTGGTCGATGAGCCCGGTCTCCGCGTCCACGCCGTACGGCACGAAGTCGAACCAGCGGCCCGAGAAGTTCGCCGGCGAGCCGTGCGTGAGGTGGCCGCCGTGGGCGAGGCCCAGGGCCAGGACGGTGTCACCGGGGCGCAGGAGGGCGGCGTAGGCCGCGAGGACGGCCGAGGAGCCGGAGTGCGGCTGGACGTTGACGTGCTCGGCCCCGAACAGCGCCTTGGCCCGTTCCACGGCGAGGCGTTCGGCCATGTCCACGATCTCGCAGCCGCCGTGGTGACGGGCGCCGGGGTAGCCCTCGGCGTACTTGTTGGCCAGCGGTGAGCCGAGCGCGGCCAGCACGGCGGGCGAGGTGAAGTTCTCGGCGGCGATCAGCTGCAGCGACGACGCCTGCCGCGCGCGCTCCCCGAGGAGGATCTCGGCGAGGGCGGGGTCCTGCCGGTGCAGGACGTCGGCCTCGCCGGCATGGGTGACCGGCATGGTGGGCTCCGGGGCGACGACGGTGACGTACGTCCAATGTAGGGCGCCACCGCGGGAACCGCCCGGCACCCGACACGCATCGGGGCACGTCTCAGGCCCGCGCCGGTACTCCGGTCAGCGCCGTCACCACCGGATCCAGCGCCTGGTGTATCTCGTCGCCGATCGAGCGGAAGAAGGGCAGGGGCGCGCCGTAGGGGTCGTACACCTCGTCCGCCTCCACCGTGGGGGCCAGCAGCCAGCCGCGGAGCGCGGCGGCGGCACGGACCAGGGCACGGGCCCGCATCACCACGCCCTCCTCGAGCGGGGGAAGGGTGGCCGGGTCGATCGCGTCGACCAGGCGGGTGAACTCCTTCAGCGTGAAGGTGCGCAGGCCCGCCGAGTGGCCCATGGAGATGACCTGGGCGCGGTGGTCACGGGTGGCGGTCAGCACCAGGTCGGCCATGATGACGTGCTCGTCGAGCAGCTCGCGGCCGGTGAAGCCGGAGGCGTCCGCGCCGAAGTCGGCCAGCACGGTCTCCGCGTTGGCCTCCATCGGCGCGCCCTCGTGGCCCCAGGTGCCCGCGCTCTCCACGATCAGCCCGCCGCCGAGCACCCCGAGCCGCTGCGACACGAAATGCCGGGTCAGCCGCTCGGTGATCGGCGAGCGGCAGACGTTGCCGGTGCTGACGTGGAGGATGCGGAAGGTGTCGCGCGGGAACCCGAACGTCGTCGTCTGCTCCGCGGCACGTTCCCCGTTGCCTATGCCACGCCCCGCGTCAGGGGCTGTCAATTCGCCACCTCGAGGTCGGGTACGACCTTGCGCAGCTCTTCCTCCGAGATCGCGCCGGCCCGCAGCAGCAGCGGCACCTCGCGGCTGACGTCGACGATCGACGACGGGACGTTGCCGGGGGTGGGGCCGCCGTCCAGGTAGACGGAGACGGAGTCGCCGAGCATCTCCTGGGCGTAGTCGCAGTTCTCCGGCGCCGGGTGGCCGGTGAGGTTGGCGGAGGAGACCGCCATCGGGCCGACCTCGGTCAGCAGCTCGATGGCGACCGGGTGCAGCGGCATCCGGACGGCGACGGTGCCACGGGTGTCCCCCAGGTCCCACTGCAGGGACGGCTGGTGCCTGGCGACGAGGGTGAGCGCACCCGGCCAGAAGGCGTCGACCAGCTCCCAGGCCAGCTCGGAGAAGTCCGTGACGAGACCGTGCAGCGTGTTCGGGGAGCCGATGAGGACGGGCGTGGGCATGTTGCGGCCCCGGCCCTTGGCCTCCAGCAGGTCGCCGACGGCCTCCTTGGAGAACGCGTCGGCGCCGATGCCGTACACCGTGTCGGTCGGGAGGACGACCAGCTCGCCACGGCGGACGGCGGACGCCGCCTCGCGCAGACCCGTCACGCGGTCGGTCGCGTCGTTGGTGTCGTATCGCCGTGCCATGTCTAGCGGGCCTCCTCGTGCACGTGACTCTCGGATGAAGCGGGTGGAGCGGGCGGAACTGATGGAGCGGGCGGAGCGGACGAAGGCGGGGGGAAGGTCACGGCAGCGCCTTGCGGGCGGTGGCGAAGCGCGGCCGGTTGTTGAGGTCGGGGTGATCGGCCGCGTCGGCCCAGCCCCGCTCCTCGGTGAAGATCCACGGCACCTGGCCGCCCTGGGTGTCGGCGTGCTCGATGACGACGACGCCGCCGGGCCGCAGCAGGCGGTGCGCGGTGCGTTCGATGCCCCGGATGAGGTCGAGGCCGTCCTCGCCGGAGAACAGGGCCAGTTCGGGGTCGTAGTCGCGGGCCTCGGGGCGACGTACTCCCACTCGGTGAGGGGGATGTACGGCGGGTTGGAGACCACCAGGTCGACCTGGCCGTCGAGGTCGGGGAACGCGTCCAGGGCGTTGCCCTGCCGCAGGTCGACCCGGGACTCCTGCATGTTCTTGCGGGTCCACACCAGGGCGTCCTCGGACAGCTCGACGGCGTGCACGCGCGAGCGCGGGACCTCCTGGGCGAGGGCGAGCGCGATGGCGCCGGACCCGGTGCACAGGTCGACGATCAGCGGCTCGACCACGTCCATGGCGCGCACGGCGTCTATGGCCCAGCCGACCACCGACTCGGTCTCGGGACGCGGCACGAAGACGCCGGGCCCGACCTGGAGCTCCAGGTACCGGAAGTAGGCGCGCCCGGTGATGTGCTGGAGCGGCTCGCGCTGCTCGCGCCGGGCGATGACCTCCCAGTACCGGGCGTCGAAGTCGGAGTCCTTCACGGAGTGGAGTCCGCCCCGCTTCACCCCGTGCACGAACGCGGCGAGCTCCTCCGCGTCGTTGCGCGGCGAGGGCACGCCGGCGTCGGCCAGCCGCTGGGTGGCCTGAGCTACCTCAGCGAGCAGCAGGCTGCGGGGGCTCGGGGTACGTCCCCCAGATGATCGCTGCACGCAAGTCCTCCGTGTCGTCCTCGGTCGTGCGTACGTGCCTTACGCGGCTGCCAGCTTCGCTGCCGAGTCCGCGTCGACGCAGGCCTGGATCACCGCGTCGAGGTCGCCGTCCAGGACCTGGTCCAGGTTGTACGACTTGAAGCCGACCCGGTGGTCGGAGATGCGGTTCTCCGGGTAGTTGTAGGTGCGGATCTTCTCGGAGCGGTCGACGGTGCGGACCTGGCTGCGGCGGGCGTCGGCGGCTTCCCGCTCCGCCTCCTCCTGCGCGGCGGCGAGCAGCCTGGAGCGCAGGATACGCATCGCCTGCTCCTTGTTCTGCAGCTGGCTCTTCTCGTTCTGGCAGGAGGCGACGACTCCGGTGGGGATGTGCGTGATGCGCACCGCGGAGTCGGTGGTGTTGACGGACTGTCCGCCGGGCCCGGAGGAGCGGTAGACGTCGATGCGGAGGTCGTTGGGGTTGATCTCCACGTCGACCTCCTCCGCCTCGGGCGTGACGAGGACACCGGCCGCGGAGGTGTGGATGCGGCCCTGGGACTCGGTCGCCGGGACCCGCTGGACGCGGTGCACGCCGCCCTCGTACTTGAGGCGGGCCCACACGCCCTGGCCGGGCTCCGTGGCGCCCTGGCCGCCCTTGGTCTTCACGGCGACCTGGACGTCCTTGTAGCCGCCCAGCTCGGACTCGGTGGCGTCGATGATCTCGGTCTTCCAGCCGACGCGCTCGGCGTAGCGCAGGTACATGCGCAGCAGGTCGCCGGCGAACAGCGCGGACTCGTCGCCGCCCGCGCCCGCCTTGATCTCGAGCAGGACGTCCTTGTCGTCGCTCGGGTCGCGCGGGACGAGGAGCAGCCGCAGCTTCTCCGTCAGTTCCTCGCGCTGCTTCTCCAGCACCTTGACCTCGGCGGCGAAGTCCGGGTCGTCGGCGATGAACTCGCGCGCGGTCTCGACGTCGTCGCCGGTCTGCTTCCAGGAGCGGTACGTGGCGACGATCGGGGTCAGCTCGGCGTAGCGCTTGTTCAGCTTGCGCGCGTTGGCCTGGTCGGAGTGGACCGACGGATCGGCGAGCGTCTTCTCCAGGGCGGCGTGCTCCACGACGAGTTCCTCGACGGCCTCGAACATCTCTGGGCTCCTGTACTGCGAACGAAAGGGAAGGCGGGCGACCAAAAACGCCGGTCCCGGCGCGCTCCCCGGGCGGGGTGCGGCCGTGGACCGGCGCTAGGGCCTGCCCCGCGTCTCCGACAGGATCCGCCGGGCGGGCCCCAGGGGCTCGCTACTTCTGGGAGCCGGCGGCCTTGCCGAAGCGGGCCTCGAAGCGGGCCACGCGGCCACCGGTGTCGAGGATCTTCTGCTTGCCCGTGTAGAACGGGTGGCACTCGGAGCACACGTCGGCACGGATGGCACCGGAGTCGATGGTGCTGCGGGTGGTGAACGACGCGCCACAGGTGCAGCTGACCTGCGTCTCGACGTACTCGGGGTGGATGTCGCGCTTCAAGGTGTCTCCTAGGTTTCGGGAGGGCTCCGGGTCGCCGTCCGCGGGGTGCGGAAGCGTGAACCGGGGCCGACGTACCAGTCTGCCAGGACTGGCCGCATCCCCCAAAACCGGGGGGCGGGGCGATCTATTCCCGGCGGGTGCCGCGGTCGGCGTCGTGGTCGGCGCCACAGTCGGCGCCGGGGCAGGTGCCGGGCCCCGGGGGCGGTCAGGAGGAGGACACGACGCCCGCGGCCTCGCCCATGGCGGTGCCCTCGGTGGCGGACTCCGGGATCGGGAGGTCCTCCTTCAGGGCCGTCCAGACCTGCTGGGCCTTCGCCTTCTCGACGATGACGCGGTTGCGGTTGGCGGGGTCGTACCGCACGGGCATCGTGACCATGGTCATGTCGTCCGCGCCGATGCCCTTGAGGCCGCCGGCGAAGGACATCAGGGAGTTCAGGGAGCCGAGGCCGGAGTCGGTGGTGACGGCCTTGGTGGCGGTGTCGGCGAGGGCGTACAGCTTCGTGCCGCCGGTCAGGAGGCCGATGTCCTCGACCTTGCCGACCAGGGCCTTGACGAAGGCCTGCTGGAGCTGGATGCGGCCGAGGTCGGAGCCGTCGCCGACGCCGTGCCGGGTGCGGACCAGGCCGAGGGCCTGTTCGCCGTCGAGGGTGTGCGTGCCGGCCTTCAGGCTCAGGTGGCTGTCGGGGTCCTCGATGTCCTCGGTCGTGGTGACCTCGACCCCACCCAGCTCGTCGACCAGCTTCTCGAAGCCGGAGAAATCGACCTCCAGGTAGTGGTCCATCCGGATGCCGGTGACGGCCTCGACGGTCTTGACCGCGCAGGCCGCGCCGCCGGTGGTGTACGCCGAGTTGAACATCACGCCGGTCGCGGCGTCGTGGGTGCCGCCCTCGGTGTCGGTGCAGGCGGGGCGGTCGACGATGGTGTCGCGCGGGACGGACACCACGCTCGCCTTCTTGTGGCCCTCGTACACGTGGACGATCATCGCCGTGTCGGAGCGGGCGCTGCCGTCGTCGGTGCCGCCGCCGAGCTTCTTGTTGGCGCCGGAGCGGGTGTCCGAGCCGAGGACGAGGATGTTCTGCGAGCCGTTGTCGGCCTTCGTGGGCCGGTCGGTGCCGAGGGCGTGGTCGATGTCGAGGCTCTCGATGTTGCCGTTGAGCCTGACGTACACGTACCCGAGGCCGGTGCCGCCGAGGACGACGACTCCGGCCGCGGTCCAGGCCGCGATCAGCAGGCCCCTGCGCCGGGCGCGGCTCTTCCCGGGCCGGCCGTCGGCCGGCTGCCGCGGATCGCCGGCACCGGGCTCGTCCGGTGTGCCGGGCTCGTCCGGTATGCCGGGGTCCGGTGTGTTCTCGGCGGACATGTGCTCCTCACGTCTTGCGTCGTCCTCACCATCGTCCTCCGCCGGATGGGACGGAGAAACTCGGCACGGGGGTTGCGCGACGCTCCGTGCCCGGCCCGGCGGGGGCCGGACCGGGCACGGAGCGTCACCGGGTGAGCGGGGAACCGCCCCGCTCGCCCGCGGTGTCAGCCGAGGATGTCGTACTGCTTGAAGGTCGTCCCGAGCGAGAGCCGTGCGGAGAAGATCGCGCTCCCGTTGCTTCCGGTGCCCCGGTACAGGTAGAGCGTGCCGGCGGGGGTGCGGGCCAGGAGGTCGGCCCTGCCGTCCCCGCTGACGTCTCCGACGGTGGCGAGCATGTTGTACGTGGTGGTGCTCCAGGTGGCGACCTTGACGCCGGCCGCGAAGGTGCCGTTGCCGCGGCCCTTGTACAGGTACACCGCGCCGCCGGTCTTCTTGCGGGCGATCAGGTCGGCCAGACCGTCGCCGTTGAAGTCGCCGTGGCCGCGGACGGCGTTGAACGAGCTCCAGCCGACGCCCGCCTTGACGCGGGTGGCGAAGGAGCCGTTGCCCTTGCCGGGGTAGACCCACAGGACGCCGCCGGAGTCGACGGAGACCAGGTCGGGCAGGTGGTCGCCGGTGACGTCGCCGGGGGCGACGATGCTCAGCCGGGACTTCCAGTTGTCGCCGACCAGCTTGGTGGCCCAGGTGCCGCTGGAGGGCACGTAGTGCTTCCAGAAGACGTCTCCGTCGGAGGCGCGGCGCACCAGCAGGTCCTGGAAGTCGTCGCGGTCGAGGTCGGTCTGCAGGACGAGGTTGACCCCGCTCCAGTTGCCCCAGGACTCGCGCGCGGCGAGCGAGGTGCCCTTGGAGTCGCGCTCGTAGCCGGTCTTGTCGGCGGCGTTGCGCATCCACAGGTCGGCGTAGTGGTCGTTGCTGAGGTTGGTGTCGTCGACGCGCGGGTAGACGGCGCCGACGTACGTGGAGACCTTGCTGAAGACGCTGTACGCGCCGCTCTCCACACAGTCCTTCACGCCCCAGGAGACCACGCCGACGATGCGGTTGTTCACCACGAGCGGCCCGCCGGAGTCGCCGTTGCAGGCGGAGGTGGTGCCCTCGTCGGCGCCGGTGGCGGGGGTGCCCGCGCACACCATGTGGCCCTTGACGAAGTCGGCGCCGTAGAAGCCCGCGCAGGTCGCGTCGGCCTGGATCGGCAGCGTGGCCGTCTTCAGCGTGGCGGAGATGTCCTGGGTGGTGGAGGTGGTCCGCCCCCAGCCGTAGAGCTTGGCGTTGGTCCCGGCCTTGTACGACGTCGTGTCGGCGGCCGTCGTCGTCCGGATCGGCGTGGCCCTGACCGGGTTCGCCAGGGTGAGGACGGCGATGTCGTTGTCGATGGTCGCCGCGCTGTACGACGGGTGGTTCCACTGGCGCCAGACGCCCGTCACGGTCCCGCCGTACAGGTCGGTGTCGGTGGCGAGCTGGGTGGCGCCGGTGACGACGGCGCCGTGGGCGTGCCAGTCGTAGCCCTTGACGCAGTGCGCCGCGGTGAGAACCTTCGTCGGCGCGATGACGGCACCGCCGCAGAAGAAGCCGATGTCGTCGCCGGTGGTGGCGGTCCCCCGGTCGTCGCCGTACCAGAGCTGCGTCATCCAGGGCGCGGTGGTGACGGTCGTCGTCGTGCCGCCGATGATCTTCGGGTCGACGGTGGTGGCGGTGCCGGCGCTCAGGGAGGCCTTCGTGCTCTGTCCGGGCAGGTCGTCACCGGCGACGGCGGTCGCGAGGCGCTGGCGCAGTTCCTTGGCCGACGGGCCGCTGTGGGCGGGCGACGGCGGGGCCTCGGCGGCCTGGGCGCTCGACATGAACAGCGCACCGGCCACGGCGGTGGCGACACCGGCCGCGATGACGGGCAGGGCGATGCGGATCCGGCGTCTGTGCCGTCCGCTCCCGGGCGTGGTGTACCCACTCAAGTCCCCCCTCGGGATCTGGAGTTCAGGAAGTTCTTGGTCGAAAACATGACCGAAGGGCGTGATCGTACCCCTCCCCCGGGCAGCGGAAAGGGCCGCCCCCGGAAGGGAGCGGCCCTCTTGCGAAGACTGGCGTCAGTCGTTGTTGCCCGGCGCCGGCGTCGTCTTCTGGATCTGCATCAGGAACTCGGCGTTCGACTTCGTCTGCTTCATCTTGTCGAGGAGCAGTTCGACCGCCTGCTGCTGGTCGAGGGCGTGCAGCACCCGGCGCAGCTTCCAGACGATGCCGAGCTCGTCGGGGGCGAGCAGGATCTCTTCCTTGCGGGTGCCGGACGCGTCCACGTCCACCGCCGGGAAGATCCGCTTGTCGGCGAGCTTGCGGTCGAGCTTGAGCTCCATGTTGCCGGTGCCCTTGAACTCCTCGAAGATCACCTCGTCCATGCGGGACCCGGTGTCGACGAGCGCGGTCGCCAGGATGGTGAGCGAGCCGCCGTCCTCGATGTTGCGCGCGGCACCGAAGAAGCGCTTCGGCGGGTAGAGCGCGGTCGAGTCGACACCACCGGACAGGATGCGGCCGGAGGCCGGGGCCGCGAGGTTGTACGCACGGCCCAGACGGGTGATCGAGTCGAGCAGGACGACGACGTCGTGACCCAGTTCCACCAGGCGCTTGGCGCGCTCGATGGCCAGCTCGGCGACCGTGGTGTGGTCCTCGGCCGGGCGGTCGAAGGTCGAGGAGATGACCTCGCCCTTGACCGACCGCTGCATGTCGGTGACCTCTTCCGGACGCTCGTCGACCAGGACGACCATCAGGTGGCACTCGGGGTTGTTGTGCGTGATCGCGTTGGCGACCGCCTGCATGATCATGGTCTTGCCGGTCTTCGGCGGGGCCACGATCAGGCCGCGCTGGCCCTTGCCGATCGGCGACACGAGGTCGATGATCCGGGTCGTGAGGACGCCCGGGTCCGTCTCCAGACGGAGGCGGTCCTGCGGGTACAGCGGGGTGAGCTTGTTGAACTCCGGGCGGCCGCGGCCGTGTTCGGGCGCCATGCCGTTGACGGAGTCGAGGCGCACGAGCGCGTTGAACTTCTCGCGGCGCTCGCCCTCCTTCGGCTGACGGACCGCGCCGGTGACGTGGTCGCCCTTGCGCAGGCCGTTCTTGCGGACCTGGGCGAGGGAGACGTACACGTCGTTGGGACCCGGCAGGTAGCCCGACGTACGGATGAAGGCGTAGTTGTCGAGAATGTCGAGGATGCCCGCGACGGGGATCAGGACGTCGTCGTCGGCGACCTGCGGCTCGGCCGCGCCGATCTCGTCACGGCCACGGCGGCCGCGGCGGTCCCGGTAACGCCCGCGACGGCCGCGACGGCCGCCCTCGAAGTCGTCGTCGTCCTGCGGCCCGTTGTCCCGCTGGCGGTCCTGACGGTCCTGGCGGTCCTGGCGGTCCTGACGGCCGCCGCCCTGCTGGCCCTGCTGCTGGCGCTGAGCGCCCTGGCCCTGCTGGTCGTCGCCCTTGCCGCGGCGGTCGCGGTCGCGGCCGCGCTCCCGGCGGTCGCGGCGTCGGCCCTCGGCACCGTCGGCGTCGCCCTGCGGCGGGGACTGCTCGGTCTGCGTGGCGACCGCGACGTCGGCCTTCGGGGCGCTCTTCGCCTCGGCCGTGACGGTCTCGGGGCTGCCCGCGTCGGCGGTGGCCCGGCGACGGCGGCGCTCGACGGGGGCGTCGTTGCCACCGGCCGGCTGGCCGGGGATCTCGATCTGCTGCTGGGCCACGGCCTTCTCGGCGGGGCCTCGGCCGGGGCGGCGTCCGCCTTCTTCGCGGCGGCGTCATCGCCCGTGCGGGCCTTGGAGGTGGCACGGCGCTTGGGCTTGGTCTCGGCGGCGTCCCCGGCGGGAGCCTTCGCGGCCGGCGCGCCGCCCCCGCCCGCCTGCGCCTCCTTGATGACCTCGATCAGCTGGCTCTTGCGCATCCGCGCGGTGCCCCTGATGCCGAGGCCGGATGCGACCTGCTGCAACTCGGCCAGCACCATGCCCTCGAGGCCGGTACCGCGGCGCCGCCGGGAGCCGGCACCGGCAGCAGGCGCGGAGGCGTCCGTGGCGGGCGCGGCAGCGGTCTCCTCGACACGTGCGCCCATCAGATCGGTGGTGTCGCTCACGAAGGGTCCTTCCCTGGAGCGGACGTCGGCCTGTCTGGCTCGGCGACCGGTTGTGCTGTCCGGCTTCGGTCCTTGCTGTGGCGAAGCCGGGGCGGTGGTCCGCCAAAGCGGCGGAAGAGATTTCTGGTGATGGCGCTTCCTCGACGATCCGTGACACCCAGTGTCACGTGGCGTGGTCGCACCGATTCCGGAGCGTGCCCGTCGGACCGCTCAACGTCGCTGCACGGCGTACTGCCCAGGTACGACGTACGGAACGCAGTGCGGCTTGGGGAGCTCCCGGAAGAATGTCTGTCCCGGAGGGGGACGTGAAGCACCTCGCCATGGTGGGGTCGGGTGCAGACTTGAGGTTAACACTACCGGATCCAACAAACATTCCCCCTCTCGAAATCCGGCAACCGTGTGCTTTCACAGGTCGCCGGAGGGCGCGAGCGGCAGCACGCTCGCCCCCGAAGGTCCAGACTCAGCCGGTTGGCGGACCATTCCGCACCCGCCAGCCGCTCGACCTTGTCGGCCGACTCCGCGTCGGCCAGGGCCATCACGGTCGGCCCGGCGCCGGAGATCACCGCGGGGACCCCGTCGGCGCGCAGCCGCTCCACCAGCGCGGCGCTCTCCGGCATGGCGGGGGCGCGGTACTCCTGGTGGAGACGGTCCTCGGTGGCGGGCAGCAGCAGCTCGGGGCGCCTGGTCAGGGCCTCGACGAGCAGGGCGGCACGGCCCGCGTTGGCGGCGGCGTCGACGTGCGGCACGGTGCGCGGGAGCAGTCCGCGCGCGGTCTCGGTGAGGACCGGCTTCCCGGGCACGAAAACCACCGGAACGATGGAATCCGAAGGCTCCATCCTGATCGCCCGCGCGGCGCCGGCCTCCATCCAGGAGAGCGTGAACCCGCCGAGCAGGCAGGCCGCGACGTTGTCGGGGTGCCCCTCGATCTCGGTCGCCAGCTCCAGCAGGGCGGCGTCGTCGAGGCGGGCCTCGCCGCCTATGGTCACCGCGCGGGCGGCGACGATCCCGGCGCAGATGGCGGCGGAGGAGGAGCCGAGGCCGCGGCCGTGCGGAATGCGGTTGGCGCAGACGATCTCCAGGCCGCGGGGCTGGCCGCCCAGGACGTCGAAGGCGGTGCGCAGGGAGCGGACGAGGAGGTGTTTCTCGTCGCGCGGCAGCGTCCCGCTGCCCTCGCCCGCGATGTCGATGTGCAGCCCTGAGTCGGCCACCCGGACGACGACGTCGTCGTAGAGCCCCAGCGCGAGGCCCAGGGCGTCGAAGCCCGGACCGAGATTGGCGCTGGTGGCGGGGACGCGCACCCGGACGGCGGCGGCGCGGAACGCTGGACCGGCCATCGCTCGTTGACTCTCCTTGAGCTGCGTGACGGTCGAATGACTTCGACTGGATCCGTTTGGCTTCGATTGACTTCGATCGGCTTCGATGACGTACGAAGACCCTCGGGCCGCTGATGACGGCGCGGCGCCGCTGCCCGCGCGAGATGCGGAGGCATATGCGGCAGGCGGGTTCGGTACAGCCTATCGAAGGAAGGTTCTGTGGCGACATAGGGCGCACAGGAGGCGCACGATGCGTGTCGCAAGCCCCCCGTGCACCCTCGCCGGGGAAAGCCCTCCGTGGAGGAACTTCCCCAGGTGAGGAGCTTCATGCCTCGGCGGGGGCGCCTCGTCTCCGCGCGGCGCCCCCGCTTCCCGCGGGGTCGTTCAGACGAGCCCGAGGCGCTCGGCCGCGGTCACCGCGTCGACGGGGACGGTCACCGGCTGCGGAGCGCCGGCCACGGCCCAGTCGGGGTCCTTCAGACCGTTGCCCGTGACGGTGCACACGATCGTCTGGCCCGGGTCGACCTTGCCCTGCTCGGCGGCCTTCAGCAGACCGGCCACCGACGCGGCGGACGCGGGCTCCACGAAGACGCCCTCCTGGGCGGCCAACAGCCGGTAGGCGCGCAGGATCTCACGGTCCGTCACCTCGTCGATGAGGCCGCCGGACTCGTCCCGCGCCGCGAGCGCGTACTGCCAGGACGCGGGGTTGCCGATGCGGATCGCGGTGGCGATGGTCGACGGGTCCTTGACGACCTCGCCGCGCACGATCGGCGCACTGCCGGAGGCCTGGAAACCCCACATGCGCGGGGTGCGCCCGGCGATCTTGTCGGCGGCGTACTCCGTGTACCCCTTCCAGTACGCCGTGATGTTGCCGGCGTTGCCGACCGGCAGAACGTGGATGTCGGGGGCGTCGCCGAGCATGTCCACGATCTCGAAGGCGGCCGTCTTCTGCCCCTCGATACGCACCGGGTTGACCGAATTGACCAGCGCCACGGGGTAGTTGTCGCTCAGCGAGCGGGCCAGCGTGAGGCAGTCGTCGAAGTTGCCGTCGACCTGGAGGATCTTCGCGCCGTGGACGAGGGCCTGCCCCATCTTGCCGAGCGCGATCTTGCCCTGGGGGACGAGGACGGCCGAGACCATGCCGGCGCGCACGGCGTACGCGGCGGCGCTCGCCGACGTGTTGCCGGTGGAGGCGCAGATGACCGCCTTGGCGCCCTCCTCCTTGGCCCGGGTGATCGCCATGGTCATCCCGCGGTCCTTGAAGGAGCCGGTGGGGTTCGCGCCCTCGACCTTGAGGTGGACCTCGCAGCCGGTGCGCTCGGAGAGCACCTGCGCGGGCACGAGGGGCGTGCCGCCCTCACGGAGCGTCACGACCTGCGTGCTGTCGGAAACCGGCAGCCGGTCCCGGTACTCCTCGATGATTCCGCGCCACTGGTGGGTCATTGCTGGTTACTCTCCTTCAACCCGCATGATGCTGGCGACACCCCGCACGGTGTCGAGCTTGCGCAGCGCCTCGACGGTCCCGGTGAGGGAGGCGTCGGACGCGCGATGGGTGACGACGACGAGGGAGGCCTCGCCGTCCTTACCCTGCTGCCGAACCGTATCGATGGACACCCCGTGCTCCGCGAACACGGTGGCGACCTGTGCCAGGACGCCCGGTTTGTCGGCGACGTCGAGGCTGATGTGGTACCGGGTGACGACGTCACCCATCGGCGACACCGGCAGGGCGGCGTACGCCGACTCGCCGGGCCCCGTCGCCCCGCTGAGCCGGTTGCGGCAGACGGCGACGAGGTCGCCGAGCACGGCGGAGGCGGTGGGAGCACCGCCGGCGCCGGGGCCGTAGAACATGAGCTGACCGGCCGCGTCCGACTCGACGAACACGGCGTTGTAGGCGCCGCGCACGGAGGAGAGCGGGTGGGACAGCGGAATCATGGCGGGGTGCACGCGCGCGGTGACGGATCCCCCGTCGGCGGCCCGCTCGCAGATGGCGAGCAGCTTGATGGTGCAGCCCATCTCCTTGGCGGAGGCGAAGTCGGCGGCGGTCACCTCGGCCATGCCCTCGCGGTAGACGTCGTCGAGGCGCACGCGCGTGTGGAAGGCGATCCCGGCGAGGATGGCGGCCTTGGCCGCGGCGTCGAAGCCCTCGACGTCGGCGGTGGGGTCGGCCTCGGCGTACCCGAGGGCGGTGGCCTCGTCGAGGGCCTCCTGGTAGCCGGCCCCGGTGGAGTCCATCTTGTCGAGGATGAAGTTGGTCGTCCCGTTGACGATGCCCATGACGCGGTTGATCTTGTCGCCGGCAAGCGACTCGCGCAGCGGCCGGATCAGCGGGATGGCGCCGGCGACGGCGGCCTCGTAGTAGAGGTCCCTGCCGTGTTCGCCGGCGACGGCGTGCAGGGCGGCGCCGTCCTGGGCGAGCAGCGCCTTGTTGGCGGAGACGACCGAAGCGCCGTGCTCGAAGGCGGCGGTGATGAGGGTGCGGGCGGGCTCGATACCGCCGATGACCTCGACGACGACGTCGATGTCGCCCCGTTTGACCAGCGCGGTGGCGTCGGTGGTGACGAGCGCCGGGTCGATTCCCTCGCGCACCCGGGAGGGTCGCCGGACGGCCACTCCGGCCAGTTCCACCGGGGCCCCGATCCTGGCGGCGAGGTCGTCGGCGTGCGTCGTCATGATGCGCGCCACCTCTGAGCCGACCACTCCACAGCCCAGCAGCGCCACCTTCAGCGGACGCGTACGCATCATCCGACCTCGTTTCCTCATACCGTCTACGGTTGCTCCAGTCTCACTCACCGGACCGGGGTTTCTGCCCTGGTCCGGATCGTGAGACATCTATTTCATTTTCTCGGGGTGCCGGACAGGAGATCTTCCAGTTCCTCCACCCCGCCGGGCCGCGCCCTCCGCGGACTACCCGACGTCGAGCCGCAGGAGGTCCTCCTCCGTCTCGCGCCGGACGATGACGCGGGCCTCGCCCTCGCGCACGGCGACGACCGGCGGCCGCAGCACGTGGTTGTAGTTGCTGGCCATGGACCGGCAGTACGCCCCCGTGGCGGGGACGGCGATCAGGTCACCCGGTGCCAGGTCGGCCGGCAGGAACGCGTCCTTGACCACGATGTCCCCGCTCTCGCAGTGCTTGCCCACGACGCGCGCGAGCATCGGCGCGGCGTCGGAGGAGCGGGAGACGAGCGCCACGCTGTACTCGGCGTCGTACAGGGCGGTGCGGATGTTGTCGGACATCCCGCCGTCGACGGAGACGTAGGTGCGCAGTCCGTCGAGCGGCTTGACGGTGCCGACCTCGTACAGCGTGAAGGCGGTGGGCCCCACGATGGCGCGGCCGGGCTCGACGGAGATGCGGGGCGTGCGCAGCCGGGCGGACTCGCACTCGCGGGTGACGATCTCCGTCAGCGCCTTGGCGATCTCGTGCGGCTCGCGCGGGTCGTCGTCGCTGGTGTAGGCGATGCCGAGCCCGCCGCCGAGGTCGATCTCGGGCAGCTCGACGCCGTGTTCGTCGCGGATGTCCTTGAGCAGCCCGACCACCCGGTGGGCGGCGACCTCGAAGCCGGACGTGTCGAAGATCTGCGACCCGATGTGCGAGTGGAGCCCGATCAGCTCCAGCCCGTCGAGCTTCAGCGCGCGCCGCACGGCCTCGGCGGCCTGCCCCCCGGCGAGCGGAATCCCGAACTTCTGGTCCTCGTGGGCGGTGGCGATGAACTCGTGCGTGTGCGCCTCGACGCCGACGGTGATGCGGATCTGCACGGGCTGCCGCCTGCCGAGCGACTGGGCGATGTGCGCGACGCGGACGATCTCCTGGAAGGAGTCGAGGACGATCCGCCCGACACCGGCCCGGACGGCCCTCTCGATCTCCTGCGTCGACTTGTTGTTGCCGTGGAAGGCGATGCGGTCGGCGGGCATGCCGGCGGAGAGCGCGGTGGCCAGCTCGCCGCCGGAGCAGACGTCGAGGTTGAGCCCCTCCTCGTGCAGCCACCGCACGACGGCGCGCGACAGGAACGCCTTTCCGGCGTAGAAGACGTCGGCCTCGGTCCCGAAGGCGGTGCGCCAGGCCCGGGCCCGGTCCCGGAAGTCGGCCTCGTCGAGGACGTAGGCCGGGGTGCCGTGCTCCTCGGCGAGCGTCTTCACGTCGATCCCGCCGACGGTGACGACCCCGAGGGCGTCCCGGGCGACGGTGCGCGACCACACCTTGGGGTCGAGGGAGTTGAGGTCGGCGGGCGGCGCCGAATAGTGCCCCTCCGGCAGGACGTCGGCGTGACGGGGCCCGGCGGGGTGTGCGGAACGGCTCATCTTGGGCGTGCTCTCTCAGAGGTGGTCGGGTGCGTCGATGCCGAGCAGGGACAGGCCACCGGCCAGCACCGTCCCGGCGGCTTCGGCGAGGGCGAGCCGGGACCGGTGGGCGGCCGAGGGTTTCTCGTCCCCACGGGGCAGAACGGCGGGCAGGTGAGCCAGGGTCGCGTCGGCGAGGGCCAGGAGGTGCCGGCTGAGCCGGGAGGGAGCGGCGAGGGCATCGGGGTGCGGGAGCCCGCCGGCGGTGGCGAGGATGCGGGGGTGGTCGGCGAGCAGCGCGATGAGGTCCGGGGTCTCCGGGGTGTCCGGCGCCTCTGCGTCCGTTGCCGCTGAGGTCGCTGCCGCTGGGGTCGCCGGGTCCGCTGCCGCGGGAAGCGTCTCGGGCCGGGTGGCGGCGTCGAATCCGAGGTCGGCGGCGTTGCGGCCGACGGCACGGGTGCGGGCGTGGGCGTAGCGGATCCGGAAGAGGGGGTTGCCCTCGCGCTGGACCAGATGATCGGCGGTGATGCGGGGCCGGTCGTGCGGGGCGGGGTGGAGCAGGGCCCAGCGGGCGGCGTCCGGCCCGAGCGGAGCGGGATCCTCCGGCGCCGGCACGGGCCGCAGGTTCACCCCGTCGCCGTCGCCGTGCGCGATCTCGACACGCCCGCCCTGCGAGCCGACCATCCGCGCGAGCACGTCGGCCACCACCTCGGCACGGACCTCGTACGGCACGCGCACCACGAACACCTGACCGGCGAGGACGTCGGTACGGCCGTACCCCGGCCCCTCGTCGAGGATCCGCCGGACCAGCTCGGCGGAGGCGACGGCCCGGTCGAGGCTGACGTTGAGGAACCCCGGCCCGGTGATCGCGACGTCGGTGACGCCGGCTTCACGCACGAGGTACGGCTGGAGCAGCGCGGCGACCCGCAACGGGGGCTGCCCGGCGGGCGGGCCAGCTGGAGGGCGACGTTGGTGGCGTAGTCCCCGCACCCTCCCGCCCCGGGCGGCCCGACCCGCACCCGCGAGGGAACGGCCACACTCAGCGCCCCGTCGTCGACGGCACACCGCACTGCGTGCAGCACGGCGCGGGACAACTCGACGGGGGTCACGGGACCAGCGTAGGGGAGGAGGGGGTGGGTATGCGAGCCGATTTGGGGGTGTCCGGGATGTGGACGGGGTGGGGTGCCTCCCGGGGTGGGAGAGAAGGCAGCCGGTGACTCATTCGGCGACGGGCTCGGCCAGGGGGCGGGGGCAGGAGAGGAGGCGGGGGCAGGGGTGGGGGCGGGGCAGGGGTGGGGGCGGGTCGGGGTCGGGGTTGTGGAGGGGGCTGAGGCGGGACGGGGGCTCATTGACGTGCCCCTGCGCATGTCCCTGTTCATGCCCGTGCCCGTGCCCGTGCCGCTGTGCATGCCACTGTCCCTGCACGTGTCCGTTGGGCATACCGACCCCGTCGCCTTCCCTTTCGCCTCCGCCTCCGTCTTCGCCTTCCCCTTCGCCTTCACTGCTGGGGGTGAGGTCACGGCTCAGGAGGTGGGCGGATCCGGAGCTGCGGTCACGGACAAGTCCGGAAGCCGTACCACGACAGGCTCCGGAAGCCGCGCCGAAGGTGAGACCGGGGACCGTAAGGGGCGAGACCTCGAGCCCAGGTCCCCCGTCGGCGCCGGCCGGGCAGCCAGGAGCGTCACCGCCGGCCCCCTCCCCCGCTTCCCTCGATGAGCCGGCGCACGAGGCTGACGAGGTCGGCGGGATCGAAGGGCTTGGGGAGGAAGGCGTCGACGCCCGCCTCGAGGCCGGCTTCGACCTCGTACTGCGTGCAGGCACTGATGATGGCGAGGGGAAGTCCGCGGGTGCGCGGGTCGGCGCGGAGCCGCGCGGCGGTCCGGAGACCGTCCAGCCGGGGCATGACGACATCGAGGGTCACGAGATCGGGCCGCACCTGATGCACGACTTCCAGACACTCGGCACCATCGGACGCGGTCACGACCTCGAGGCCCTCCAGCTCGAGATTGACCCTGATCAGCTGCCTGATGACCTTGTTGTCGTCCACAACAAGCACCCGGCCCGAAGCGCCTGACACAACTCGAGAGTAGGTCGGCCCCGGCCACCGCGTCCGGGTTTTCCCCACTTCCACCCCTCCGGGAACCCGCCCCGCCCCACCCGGGGAAACCCGTTCCTGATCACCCCGAGGGAGCTGGTAGTGTTCTGTCCGTCGCCGCGAGCAACGCGACCGACACGCCCCCGTAGCTCAGGGGATAGAGCAACGGCCTCCGGAGCCGTGTGCGCAGGTTCGAATCCTGCCGGGGGCACCTTGCAGAAGGTGCCCGAAGACCCCGTCATCAGCGGAAACGTTGAGGTCGGGGTCTTGGCGTGTGTGCCCGCCGGTGAGTCCGCTCCTGGTGGATGTCGGAGTGGTGTTCGGAGTACTGGAGGCGCCGCGGGCCCCGGGTGCGGAGGCCAATGGCTTCTCAGGGTTTCGGTAGCGTCTGCTCGGCCCAGATCACCTTGCCCTGGGGGTGTAGCGGGTTCCCCAGCGCTCGGTCAGCTGCGACACCAGGAACAGGCCCCGGCCACCTTCGTCGGTCGTCGCGGCATACCTCAGGTGGGGCGAGGTGCTGCTGCCGTCGGCCACCTCGCAGATCAGCGTGCGGTCGTGGATCAGCCTCATGCGGATCGGCTCGCAACCGTAGCGGACGGCGTTGGTGACGAGCTCGCTCAGCACCAGTTCCGTGCTGAAGCCCAGTTCGGACAGCCCCCACTCGTCGAGCTTGTCGGTCGCCGCGGCGCGTACCCCGGCGACGGCGGCCGGATCGGGCGGCACGTCCCACTCGGCGATCCGATCCGGCGGCAGCACATGGGTGCGGGCGATGAGCAGGGCCACGTCGTCCGTGGGGCGTTCGGGCAGCAGTGATGCCAGCACGGCCCGGCAGCTCTCCTCCGGTGTGCGCTCGGGTCGGCCCGCCAGGGCGTTGCGCAGGAGTTCCATTCCCTCGTCGAGGTCGCGGGTCCGGTCCTCGATGAGTCCGTCGGTGTAGAGGACGAGCTGGGAGCCTTCGTCGATGTCCAGCTCGGCGGCCTGGAAGGGCATGCCGCCGAGACCCAGTGGCGGTCCCGGCGGCAGGTCGAGAAAGGTGACGTCTCCGTCGGGGCGGACCAGCGCGGGAGCCAGGTGTCCCGCGCGCGCCATGGTGCAGCGGCGCGTCGTGGGGTCGTAGATCGCGTACAGGCAGGTGGCGCCCACGACGGCAGCGGGGTTGTCCGGGCACGTCTCGTCCTGGTCGATGCGCCCGACCACGTCGTCCAGATGGCTCAGCAGTTCATCGGGCGGCAGATCGAGCGTGGCGAAGTTGTGCACCGCGGTCCGCAGCCGCCCCATGGTCGCGGCGGCGTGCAGGCCGTGGCCGACCACGTCGCCGACGACCAGTGCCACGCGGCTGCCCGGCAGGGGGATCACATCGAACCAGTCGCCGCTCACACCCGACTGGGCCGGGAGGTACCGGTAGCCGACGTCGAGGGCGCTCTGCTCGGGCAGGCCGCGTGGCAGCAGGCTGCGCTGGAGGGTGACCGCCAGGGCGTGCTCGCGCGTGTACCGGCGGGCGTTGTCGATGCTGACCGCGGCGCGGGCCACCAGTTCCTCCGCCAGCGAGAGCTCCTCCTGGTCGAAGGGGTCGTGCTCCTCGGAGCGCCAGAAGTTGACCGTGCCCAGCACGACACCGCGGGCCTGGATCGGAGCCGCTATGAGCGAATGGATGCCGTAGTCCACTATCTGTTCGGTGCGTTCCGGGTCCTGCAGCTGCCAGCCCGTCGCGGTGGACAGGTCGGCCACCAGTTCGGAGCGGCCGGTGCCGTAGCCGCGTGCCTGGGGCGTGGAGGGCAGGAAGTCGATCAGCCGGCCCTTCTCGTAGAGCGGCTGGTCGTCGCGGATGCCGCATACGGCGACACGCCTCATCCCCTTGGCGGTGGTCGCCGGTTCCTCGCCGTGCAGTACGGCGTCGGCCAGGTCCACGGTGACGAAGTCGGCGAAACGGGGGACGGTGATCCGGGCGAGTTCGTCGGCCGTCTGTACGACGTCCAGGGTGGTGCCGATGCCCAGTCCGGCGTCGTAGAGCAGTTTCAGCCGTTCACCTGTGATTTCGGCCCTGCCCGACACGGCCTGCAGCTCCGTGGAATCGCGCAGCGTCACCACGGTGCCCCGGGGGCCTCCGCCGCAGTCCGTGAGCCTCTGGTTGACCACCAGCAGGCGTGGTCCGGCCAAGTGGACCTCGTCATTGGCTTCGCGGCCGGAGCTGAGCAACGACATGATGTCGGGTTCGAGGGCCGGCAGCTGGGAAACATGCTGCCCCTCTGCTTCCGGGGCAGTTCCAGGAGCCGCCTGGCCTCGTCGTTCGCCAGCAGCAACCGCCCCTCGTCATTGACGATGAGGACCCCTTCGCGCACGGAGTGCAGCACCGCGTCGTGGTGCTCGTACATGCGGGTCATCTCGTTCGGGGCCAGGCTGTGGGTCTGCCGTCGCAGCCGTCTGCTCACCAGCACCGTGGCGGCGGTGGCCGCTCCGAGTGCGACCGTCCCGGCGGTCAGGATGATCGGTATCTGCCGTTCCACCAGACTGGTCACGTTCTTGACCTTCAGCCCGGCGGAGACCAGGGCCACCACCTGGCCCCGGGTGTCGCGGATGGGCACGGTCGCCTGGACCTCCTGACCGAGGGGGCCGTGCACGCTTTCGGTGTAGACCTTTCCCGCCAGCGACGGCTCGATCTTTCCCACGAACCGCTTCCCGATCCGGTCCGGCAGGGGATGGGTGTAGCGGATCCCCTTCGTGTCCATCACCACGACGAAGTCGACGCCCGCGGACTTGCGGCCGGCCTCGGTCAGCGGCTGCAGGACTTCCGAGGGATCGGGGGCCCGCAGCGCGGACAGCACGCCCGGGGAATGCGCGAAGGTCTGTGCGACGGCTATGGATCTCCGTTTGGCCTCGGCGCTGGTGTACCGCTGCGACTGCAGGACAAGGGCGAAGACGGCGAACGCCACGAGCAGCACCACCAGGGTCACCTGCATGAGGAACATCTGCCCCGCGACGCTTCGCGTGTTCTTCCGCAGCAGTGACCATGGCCGCGATATGCGCCGAACCCGGGCAAAACGGTCTCTCATCCGGCCTTTCTAGCACTGCTCCCCCGCTTAGTCACGGGTGGACTTCGAACCATCCGTGCCCGCGGGCGATCGATCGCCCGCTGCCACCGCGACAGTCACTGAAGCCGCACAGCGCCCCAGCAGTACCGACAGCCCCACCGGCATCCCGGCCGAGGCCTCCGCGAGACCGCGAACCGGCCGACCTACAGACCCGGCGCCCGACATCCCGGCACCCGGCGCCGGACAGGGACCTGCACCCGCGTCTGCGTCCGGCCGTCGCACCGGTCACCGACAGCGGCCGAAGCGGGATCGGACCGAACCTGGAGCGGCGCTCGGTTCTCGTGGAGAGCCAGGCCGGGCGGTCGGGACTGCCGATGTCCGGTCCGGTGACACGGCGCTCGCGGCCCTGGGCACGGTAGCGGTTGCCGGGGGGCGGGCCCGGAGAGCGCGAGGTGCGAGGGACGGCTGTGGCGGAGGGCCTTGCCGGGGTGCTCGCGGGTGCCGTCCGTGCTCTTCCCGGTCCAGGTCAGGCCGGCTTCCGGCCCGGTGGACGAGTCGATCAGGCCGCGGTTCGGCGGCACGGCGGGATCGGCGGAATCGGCGGAATCGGCGGAATCGGCGGAATCGGCGGGATCGGCGGGATCGGCGAGGGCACCGTGCGCGGTGGTGCGGCTCATCTCGTGGGGAACACGTGCCACGACGCGCGATCACGGGCGAAGAACGGTAGTAGTGGTATGTAGCGATATGAGGGGCCGGCGAGGCGGTGCCGGAGGGACCGGCGCGGCCGGATCGGCGGGCAGCCCGCGGTCTCGGCGGCATTCACCGGGGCCGGTGACCCGTGAGGCGGAACGGGCGGTGATCGACATGCGCGATGCCACCCCGCTCGGCAGTGCTTCCGGCGCCCTCCCGGACCCGGCGGCCTCGGCCACGGTCGTCGTCGACGCCCGGGGGATCGTGACGGGGTGGAGCGCGGGCGCCGAGCGCCTGCTGGGCTACACGCACCGGACCGCCGTCGGGCGCCCGGTGCTCCGTCTGCTCGGTGTGGACACGGACATCGGTGCGGACGCGGACGCCGACACGGAGACAGGCACCGGTGCGGACGCGGACGCCGACGCGGACACAGACGCCAATGCCGACGCCGCCGCGGGCACGGGCGCCGGGGAAGGGCTTCGCGCGGCTCTCGGCGGCCGGGACACGACGGCGCGGCTGCGGCACCGGGACGGCCGGTACCTGGAGTTCCGGCTGCGGGCGTACCCGTGGTTCGACGGCGAGGGCCGGGCCCGGCAGGTCCTCGTGGCGACGCCGCCGGAGCAGCCGCGAGCCGGCCTGGTGACGGCGGAGGAGGCGTTCGCGCAGTGCCAGCTGCCGGTGATGGTGTACGACCGCGCGCTGCGGGCCGTGCGGGCGAGTGCCGGCGCCGAACGCGAGCTCGGGATGAGCGAGGAGGAGATGAGCGGTCGCGGTGTCACCGACATCCTGCCGCCCCACATCTGTCATGCGGTCGAGGACGGCATGCGTCGCGTGTCCGCGACGGGAGAGACCGAACGGTTCCACGTGCGGGGCAGGGCCCGGGCCGGGGACCACGAACGGGTCTGGGCCATCACCGTGTCCCCGATCAGGGACCCGGCCGGCTTGGTGCGCCACCTGGAACTGTCCGCACTCGACGTCACCGAACAGCAGCTCGCACGCGAGCGGATCGCCCTGCTGAACGACATCAGCGCGCGGGTGGGCAGCACCCTGGACGTACGGCGCACGGCCCAGGAGATGGCCGACGCGGTGGTGGGCCGGCTCGCCGACTTCGTCACCGTCGACCTCCTGGACTCCCTGCTCCGCGGAGTCGAGCCGACGCCCTCCGCCACGGGTGCCGTCACCCTCCGCCGGGAGGCGCAGCAGTCCGTCCTGCCCGGCGTGCCCGAGGCGTTGCTCCGGCCGGGCGACGTGGACGACTACCCGGAGTCCTCACCGCCGGTCCGCTGCCTCGCCACCGGCAGGCCCTCGCTGCACCGCGCCATCGACGACGTCGTCCGGAACTGGCGACATGCCGACCCCGGCCGGGCGGGGGTCGTGGAGTCGTTCGGCATCCATTCGCTCATGGTCGTTCCGCTGCGCGCCCGCGGTATCGCCCTCGGCGTGGCGGTCCTCGTGCGGCACCGCCGCGAGGAACCCTTCACGGAGGACGACCTGCTCCTGGCCGAGGAGATCGGGACGCGGGCCGCCGTGGCCGTGGACAACGCCCGCCGCTACACCCTGGAGCGCAACACCGCGCTGGCCCTGCAGCGCAGCCTCCTCCCCAGCCGGCTCGCCGCCCAGGGGGCGGTCGACGTGGCCTACCGCTATCTTCCGGCTCGTACCCGGGCGGGACTGGGCGGCGACTGGTTCGACGTGATCCCCCTGTCGGGCGCGAGGGTCGCGCTCGTCGTGGGGACGTGGTGGGCCACGGGCTGCGGGCGTCGGCCACGATGGGACGTCTGCGGACCGCGGTACGCACCCTGGCCGACGTCGACCTCCCCGCCGACGAACTCCTCACCCAGCTCGACGATCTGGTCACCCATGTCGCGGCCGAGGAGGAGACCACCACGGCGTACGAGCCCGACATCGGTGCCCATGCCGAAGCCGAAGCCGAAGCCGACGCGGGCGTCGACGCCTCGGCCCCTCTCATCGCCACGTGCCTCTACGTGGTCTACGACCCGGTCTCACGCCGCTGCACGGCCACCGCCGCGGGCCACCCGCCGCCCGCCTTCGTCACGCCCGCCGGCGTGGTGGACTTCGCCGACCTGCGTCCCGGCCCTCCGCTGGGGGTGGGCGGCCTGCCCTTCGAGACGGTCGAGTGGGAACTCCCCCCGGGCAGTCTCCTCGTGCTGTACACCGACGGCCTCGTCCAGGGCGAGGAGCACGATCTGGGCAGCGGCCTCGCGCTGTTGCGCGCGTGCCTGGAGCGGCCCGCCCCGTCGCTGGAGGCCACCTGCGACCACGTGATCCGGACCCTGCTGCCCGAGCGGCCCCAGGACGACGCCGCCCTGCTCCTGGCCCGCACCCGAGCCCTCGACGCGGCCCACGTGGCCGTCTGGGACCTGCCGTCGGATCCCGCCGCGGTGGCCGAGGCCCGCGCGGAAGTGCTGGACCGGCTGGCCGCGTGGCGGCTGGAGGAGGTGGCGTTCATCGCCGAGCTGGTGGTGAGCGAACTCGTCACGAACGCGATCCTCTACGGCCGACCGCCCATCCGGCTCAGGCTGATCCACGAGGCCGCGCTCATCTGCGAGGTGTTCGACGGCAGCGGCACCGCCCCGCACCTCCGCCGGGCCCGCACCTTCGACGAGGGCGGGCGCGGTCTGCTGCTCGTCGCCCAGTTCGCCCAGCGCTGGGGCACGCGCCAGCACGCCGGCGGCAAGAGCATCTGGGCGGAGATCGAACTCCCCGGCCGCAGGGCCTGAGGCGGCCGGCACCGCCTCCGTGCCGGGCGGCGGCGCCCACGGGTCGGCTCAGTCCTTCCGGGCGGGTGCCGACGTGCTGGCGCGGACGATCAGGTCCACGGGGGTGACCGTCAGGGCCGGCGGGAGTGCCGCCGGGGTGTCGATGCGGTCGAGGAGGACGTGGAGGGCGCGGGTGCCGATGTCGGTGAAGTCCGTGCGGACGGTGGTCAGCGGGGGGAGGAAGTGGGCCGCCTCCGGGATGTCGTCGTAGCCGACCACGCTGACGTCCTCGGGGACCCGCCGGCCCGCCTCGTGCAGGGCGCGCAGGACGCCCAGGGCCATCTGGTCGTTGGACACGAACACCGCCGTGATCCCGGGGTTCCGGGCCAGTTCGCGGCCGAGGTCGTAGCCGGAGTCGGCGCTCCAGTCGCCGAGGAGGGGGGCGGGGACCCGGGCGCCCGCCGTCCGCAGGGTGGCCCGCCAGCTCTCCGCCCTGCGGTCCGCCGCCGCCCAACCGCTCGGGCCCGCCACGTGCCAGACCGTGGTGTGGCCGAGGGACAGGAGGTGTGCGGTGGCCTCGCGGGCGCCGGTGCGGGCGTCCGAGGTGACCACCGGGGTGCCGTCGCCCAGGTCGTTGTCCAGGACCACCAGCGGGGTGTCCAGGCGGGCCTCCGCCAGCGCCTTCGCCACGCGCAGCTGCGGGGCGATCGCGATCACGCCGTCCGCGCCCTCCGCCGACAGGCGGTCCGCCGCCCGTACGACCGTGTCGCGGTCGGCGGTGTCCAGGGCGATCGAGCTGACCAGGTAACCGGCCTCCTGCGCGGCCGTGTTGATCGCGGTCAGGGTGGAGGCGGGGCCGTAGCGGGCCGCGTCGAACGAGATCACCCCAAGCATCCGGGTGCGGCCGCTGGCCAGCGAGCGGGCACTGCGGCTCGGGCGGTAACCGAGCGTACGCATCGCCGCGAGGACCGCCTCACGGGTTTCCGCGCGCACGGCCGGGTGGTCGTTCAGGACCCGCGAGACCGTCTGCTTGGAGACGCCGGCCAGTTGCGCCACGTCGGCCATCACGGGGCGCGCGCCCGCGAAGTTACGGCGGCTGCGGCCTGCCTTGGCGACCGGGCCGTCGGCGGCGCTCGGGGTCATCGGGTGCCCTCTTCCGTCCTTCGCCGGGTGCGGTGGCCTTCGCCGGATCCGGTGGTCCTTCGCCGGGTCCGGCCCAGGTCCGGTCCGGGTGCGGTTTCAGGCCTGGTTCGGGTTCCGGTTTCGAGTCCGGTTCCAGGCCCGGTTCCGGTTCCGGTGGCGCGGCCGTCGGGGCCCGCTCCCGCCGGTCCACAGGATAGGCCGGTCGGTGCCGGGGGCCGTGGTCAGGTGGCGGGTGGCGGGAGCGGGGCGGCGACGCCGGGGGCAGTGCTGCGCCGGGAGGGGAAGTGCGACGCCGGGGGCAGTACGGCGCCGGGGAGGATCAGTGCGGCGCCGGGCCGAGGTCCGGTGTGTCCGTGAGGTGGGCGCGGGTGGCGGTGGTCCCGTGGAGTTCCAGGAGGACCAGGTCGTTGGTGCCGGGGCGCAGGACGGGGGCCGGGACGTACAGCGTGCGCTGGGGGCCGCGGTTCCAGTAACGGCCCAGGTGGAAGCCGTTGATCCAGGCCTGGCCCTTGGTCCAGCCGGGCAGGGAGAGGAACGTGTCCGCGGGGGTCCCGACCTCGAAGGTGCCGTGGTGGAAGGCCGGTTCCGCCGACAGGGGGGCGGGGTCCGGTGCGAAGGGCAGCGGCGGCGGCGCGTCCAGGGGCAGGGGGTGGCAGTCCCAGCCGTGCAGGGGGGTGCCGTCGAAGGTGACCGGTCCCAGCAGGCCCTTGGGGGTGCCGATGCGCGGACCGTAGTTGACGCGCCCCATGTTCTCGACCAGGACGTGGAGTTCGGCGCCGGCTCGCGGCACCCGGACCGGCAGGGTCTCCTCCCGGCGCTCGCGTTCGAGTACGCCGACGGGGGCGCCGTCCACGAAGAGCTGGGCGCGGTCGCCCACTCCGCCGGTGAAGTGGAGGAGGCCGGACCCCTCCGCGGGGAGCGTGGTGCGGTACAGCACGTAGCCGGCGCGCCGGCCGAGGGCGTCGGCGGAGAGGGGGTCCTCGGGTGCGGGGACGGCTTTCCCCGCGGCCGACGTGAGGAGAGACCTGCGGTGGGTCAACTCCACCGTGGTCGGCGGGAGTTTGCGTGCCGGCGCGGGAACCGGTTCGTCCGGGACCGGTGCGTGGCGGGCGATGACCTCGCGGAAGGCGTGGTACTTCGGGCCGGGGTCGCCGTGCTCGGTGAGGGGTGCGTCGTAGTCGTAGGAGGTGACGGTGGGGGCGTAGGTGTGGTGGTGGTTGGCGCCGTTGGTGAAGCCGAAGTTGGTGCCGCCGTGGAACATGTAGATGTTGACCGAGGCGCCCGCGGAGAGCAGGCGGTCCAGGTCGGCGGCGGCGTCGGCGGCGTCCCGGCCGTGGTGCGGGCCGCCCCAGTGGTCGAACCAGCCGATCCAGAACTCCGAGCACATCAGCGGGCCTTGGGGCTGGTGCTCGCGCAGGCGTGCCAGGGAGCGGTCGATCCGGCTGCCGAAGGTGCCGGTCGCGAGGACGCCGGGGAGGCTGCCCTTGGCGAGGTGTTCGGGGTCGGCCTGGTCACAGGTGAAGAGGAGTTCCTCCACGCCGCGGGTGCGCAGGGCGGCTTCCAGGTGCTTGAGGTAGGCCGTGTCGTCGCCGTAGGCGCCGTACTCGTTCTCCACCTGTACGGCGATGACGGGGCCGCCGGACGCCGCCATGTGCGGGAGGAGCGGGGGGAGGAGGAGGTCGAGGTAGCGGTCGACGGCGTCCGTGAAGCGGGGGTCGCTGCTGCGCGGGCGGATGTCGGGGTCGGCGGTGAGCCAGTGGGGCAGACCGCCGCCGTCCCACTCGGCGCAGATGTACGGGCCGGGGCGGAGCAGGACGTGCAGGCCCTCGGTGGCGGCGAGGCGCAGGAAGCGGGGGAGGTCGAGGAGGCCGTCGAGGACGAGGGTGCCGGGCTCGGGCTGGTGGAGGTTCCAGGGGATGTACGTCTCCACCGTGTTCAGCCCCATCAGGCGGGCCTTGCGGAGGCGGTCGGCCCAGTGGTCCGGGTGGACCCGGAAGTAGTGGAGGGCGCCGGAGATGATCCTCAGGGGGGCGCCGTGGAGGAGGAAGCCGTCGGGGGTGGTGGTCAGGGCGGACATGTGCGGTCCCTTCGAGCGCTGGAGGCTTGGAGGCTGAGAGCTGGGGGGCTGAGGGCCGGTGCCGGCGGCGCGGATGGTGAGGGCCGGCGGTGCGGGTCGCCCTGGCGGCCTTCGCGCGTTGCGCCGTGGGCTGCTCCGCCACGCGGACTCCCGAGACCGGCCGGCCCACGACGGGGCGTGGGCGTGCGGTGCGCAATCTCCGACGACGATGTTACCGGTAACAATTCACGCGTCAAGAGATCCGGCCGCGTTCGCGGACCGTCAGGGTCGTCGTGTGAAGCGGGCCTTTTCGGCAGTCGCGCCCGCACCGCTCACCGGGGCCGGCGGTGGCCTCGGTCCGACGAGGCGCACCGCCGGGTCCGAACGGTCGTCAGTCGCGGGCCGCGAACGTCAGGAAAGCCGTCCACTCCGTGGCGGAGAAGGCGAGTTGGGCGCGCGCGAGGTCGCCCGGGATGCGTTCGGCCGAAGCCGGAACCTCACGCCGACCGTCTGCGGGCCGTCGCCTTCCTCGCCGCCGTCTTCTTCGTCGCGCTGTTCGCCGTCGCCGCCGTCTTCTTCGCCGTGCTCCCGCCCGTCGCCGCCGTCCTCCTCGCCGGCTGAGCGGACTTCGTCGCCTTCTTCCCGGACGCCGCCGTCTTCTTCGCCGTCGACGTGGACTTCTTGCCGCCGGCCTGTTTCGGGGCCGTACGGGCCGCCTTGCGTCCGGCGAGGCTTCCGGCCTCGCCCCCCTCCCGCCCCGCCGACCCGGCGCGGGCCTCCCTCGCGGCGCGGACGCTGTTCTCCAGGGCCGTCACGAGGTCCAGGAACCTGCCCTCGGGGGCGGTGCCGGGAGCCTCGGGAGGCGTCTCGCCCGCCACCTTCGCGGCGACGACCTCCTCGACGGCCGCACGGTACTCGTCGTGGAGGTCCTCCAGGTCGACCTCGCCGAGGGCTTCCATCAGGGCGTCCGCGAGGTCGAGTTCCCTGACGCGGACCGTGACGTCGGCGGCGGGGGCCACGCCGTCGGGGGCGAGGACCTCGTCGGGCCACAGCAGGGCGTGCATGGCGATCGCGTCGCCGACCACGCGGAGCATGCCGAGGCGTTCGCGGCCGCGCAGCGCGTACTTGGTCACGGCGACCTTGTTGCTGCGCTTCAGCGCCTCCCGCAGCAGCGCGTACGGCTGGGCCGCGAGGGCGCCGCCCGCCTGGAGGTAGTACGCGGCGTCCATCTGGAGCGGGTCGATCCGGTCGGCCGGCACGAAGGCCACGATCTTGATCGTCTTCGCCGTGGGGAGCGGCAGACGGGACAGGTCGTCCTCGGTGATCGGGATGATCGTGCCGTCGGCCGCCTCGTACCCCTTGCCGATCTCCGCCTGGCTCACCTCGCGGTCCTCCAGCTCGCAGACCTTGCGGTGGCGGACGCGGGCGCCGTCCTCGAGGTGGATCTGGCGGAACGGGATCGAGTGGCTCTCGGTGGCGTTGACCAGTTTCACCGGGATGCTGATGAGGCCGAACGAGATGGCGCCGTTCCATAGGGATCGCACGTGCAGCACCCTCCTGACTTCGCCGACGGAAATCACATAAGAGACACAACAGACATATGGTTATTATCCACGTGATTCTCATCGTACGGCGCCCCTCGCGGAGGGGTAGGACGGCGGCTCCCGCTCAGCGGCCGACGGCCCAGGTCCCCCTGTCGCGCGCCATCGCGTGCAGCGCCTCCACGTCCGCCGGTTTCAGAACGCCGCTCAGCCGCGCCAGCCCCGCCAGTTCCGTGTCCCGCAGCACCCGCACCTCGCGCGGGGTGGTGACCAGGCGCACGTCGGCCGGGCCGACCAGGGCCAGCACCGGGCAGACCTCGGCGGTCAGGGCGCGGGAGGCACGGTCGGCGTCGGCACGGACCCGGCGCAACAGGGGCAGGGGGTCGCGGCGGCCGACGGCGACCGCCGGGTCGGCGACGCGGACCCGCTGCCTGCGGGCGTACACGGTGTGCACGGCGAACAGTCCGGCGGGGCCGATCGCCAGGTGGTGGACGCGGTCGCCGCCGGGCAGCGGGACGGAGTGCAGGGTGTGCCAGCCGGCGCCGTCCAGCCGGTCCAGCAGCTCGCCCACCGCCTGCTCGGCCTCCAGGGCTCGGCGGCGCGGGTCGGGCCGCAGCAGGCGGGCGGGGCCGGGGTCGCGGTCCAGGTCGATCAGCAGGGCCTCGCCGGGGCGGTTGGGGGCGAGGTCGTCGTCGGGGTGGAGGGCGAGGCGGGCCAGTTCGGCGGGGGTGGGGACGGGGGCGGACCCACTGTGACGGAGCCGGTCAGGAAGGGTCCGAGCACCTCCAGGACGTCCTCCCGGCGGTCGTCGCCGATGATGTCGACCCGGCCGGCCTCCCGGTCGTACCAGGCGATGCTCCTGCCGTCCTCGAGACAGATGTACAGCCGCTCCCGGCCGTGGCGCCAGGTCGGTACGACGCGCAGTCCGTTCATGCGGCATCACCTCATGACCATGGGAACAGGAGGGGTGCTGCGGGGGCAAGGAGGCGATTACCTTGGGGAGGAGTTGGGCATGCCCCAGGGACGCGGTTGGGGAGGCACCGTTGCGGACCCGCAGGAAGCAACCCGACGTACCGGCTCCGGACAGTCCGTGGAGCGAGATCGTGCCCGGCCTGTGGATGGGCGGGCACGAGTTCCGCGGCCGGAGCGGACAGCGGGAGTTCGTGGTGGTGAGGGGCGAGTTCGACCTCGTCCAGACCTTGTTGCGGCTGCCCGGACACGGGCCCGACCGGGGCGTTCCGCATCAGGTCTGGCCCATACCGGACGGGCCGCTGGACGGCACCCAGCTCGCCGGGGTGATGCGGCTGGCGCAGGCGGCCGGGGAGGCGCTGGACCAGGGCCGTTCGGTGCTGGTCCGCTGCTGGCACGGATACAACCGCTCGGGCCTGGTCGTCGCCCACGCGCTGGTGGGCCGGGGCCACTCGCCCGACGAGGCGATCGGGCTGATACGGTCGCGGCGCTCTCCCTGGGCCCTGCACAACGAGCTGTTCGTCGAGTACCTGCGGGCGGGCCTGCCGACGGCCCGGCTGCTGGAGGAGCTGGCCGAGTAATCGTTTCTCCCGGCGTTCCGCAGCCGCTCTCCCGGCCGTCCCGCCGCCGCTCTCCCGCGGCTCCCCGGTCGTCCGGCCTCGGGGTGGACGGGCGGCCGCCGGGCCCACCGGCCGGCCGTCACGCGTCCCGCATGTCCCGAGCGGCCTGTCGACCGACGCCCGGCCGGTACGCAAAAAGGACTTCCCCATGAATAGGGTGTACGGGGCCGCCCGTCACCCTGATCACAGGAGCCCCGTGCCGCACCTGCGCCCCACCCGCACCGCCCTCGCGCTGGCGGCCGTCGCCCTGCTCGCGCCGGCGACCGCGGCCTGCGGCGACGCCGGCGGACTGCGGGGCGCGGGGGCGACGCCGACGGCGGTCAGCCCCGAGAAGCTCTGGCCGGACCTGCCGGCGGCGTCGAGCCCGGCGTTCGACATCGACGAGGTCAACACCGAGGTCGTGAAGGGTGTCGCCGTTCCCGCCGACGACATCCACCGGGTGGACCCGGTGGAGGTCGTACGCCGCGAGATCGCCGTGCATCCGGGCGACTACGACGGCTCCAAGGCCCCGTACCGCGAGACGGCCGACCGGATCGCCGACTGCGCCGAAAGCGGCGCCGGGCGGCCCCCCTGCCCGGTGCTGCGACCGTACTACCGGGACCTGACCGGTGACGGACGGGACGAACTGGCTCTGGGTTTCCGCCAGTTGCCCGGCGACCTGACGGCCGTCCGCGTGTACACGGTCGACAGGCACCGGCTGGTGCGGGTCATGGGCTGGGAGGACGCCGTCGGCGCGGTGGAGCTGGCCGGGCGGTCGGTGATCATCCGCTCGCCCTCCGAGGTCGCCGGGTACGAGTACCGCCTCCAGTGGACGTGGGACCAGGACCAGCGGGCGATGCTGCTCACGCACGACGAGATGGTGCGGACCGGGGGGCGGGACGACGGGCCGGGCGACGGGCGGACCCACCCGCCCCGGCCGACGACCACGCCGACGTCCGCGCCGACGTCCGCGCCAGAGGCCTCCCCCTCGGCCCCCGTGAGCGGCCGATGAGGCTCGCGCTCCCCCGGTGGTCCGGCACGCTCGCCGTGAAGGCCGCCGTGTTCATCACGGTGATGTGCTGTGCGCTCGCCGCGCTGCTCGGCGTCCTCGTCCACGTCTCGGTGACCCACCGGACCGTCGGCGAGGCCCGCGACCTCGCGCTGTCCCGGCTGGAGGACGCCACGACGGCGTTCGAGGCGGGGACAGGCCCGGCCCCGGCGCGGGCGTCGACCCGCCGGGGCTGCCCGCGGCGCTGCGGGACCTGGCGGTGGCGGGAGAGCGCGGCACGATGGTCGCCGAGCACCGGGGGCGGCCGACGATGTGGGCCGCCGGGCCCGCCGACGGCGGGTGGGACGAGAGGGGGGTCCCCCGTCCGGAGGGCGGGGCAGGGCCCTCGCGGTCGCCGTCGACTACGCGCAGAGCGCCCGCACCATCGAGGCGCTGGACAACGCGATCCTGTGGTCGTCGGCGCTGGCGATCGGGGCGACACTGCTGGTCGGCGCGTTCGCGGTGACCCGGGTGACGCGGCGGCTGCACGCCACCGCGCGGGTCGCCCGGCGGATCAGCGCCGGTGATCTGGACGCGCGCGTGGACGATCCCCGGGCCAAGGATCCGACCCGCCCGCAGGACGAGGTGGCCACCGTCGCCGTCGCGCTGGACTCGATGGCGTCCTCGCTCCAGGGCAAGCTGCTGAGCGAGCAGCGCTTCACCGCCGACGTGGCGCACGAGCTGCGCACCCCGCTGACCGGGCTGCACGCGGCGGCCGAGCTGCTGCCTCCGGGCCGGCCCACGGAACTGGTGCGCGACCGGGTGGCGGCCCTGCGCACGCTCACCGAGGACCTGCTGGAGATCTCCCGCCTGGACACCGGTCGTGAGCGGCTGGAGCCGGACACCGAGGACCTGGGGGCGGTGGCCCGCCGGGTGGTGCGGGCGGCGGCGGCCTCCTCCGGCGGCGCCCCGCCGAGCGCATCCCCGGGCAGCCCCCCGATCACCGGAACCCACCCCCTCACCGACACCGACACGGGCACCGGCACCGGCACCGGCACCGGCACCGGCACCGAGGTCAGGGTCGTGCGGGACGCCCGGGTCGAGACCGACCGGCGCCGCCTGGAGCGGATCCTCGGGAATCTCGTCGCCAACGCGCATCTGCACGGGCGGGCCCCGGTGGTGCTGACGGTGGACGGGCCGGTGGTGACCGTACGGGACCACGGGGACGGCTATCCCGCGTACCTGACGGCGCACGGGCCGCAACGGTTCCGCACCGAGGGGGCGCGAAGGGGCACGGCCTCGGGCTGACGATCGCGGCCGGCCAGGCGGAGGTGCTGGGCGCCCGGCTGACCTTCTCCAACGCGCCGGACGGCGGCGCGGTGGCCACGCTGACGCTGCCTCACGCACCGCCCCCGGAGACGGTTTCCCCCGACGGGAGCACACCCCCTGGGGGCCACGGCCTCCCCGATGGCGCAGCGTGACGGGCGGCCGCCGGCGGCTCCTCCTAATGTGGCGGTAAGTCGGTTCTACCCCTCCCCGGAGGTACCCCATGCCCCTGCGCTCCACCCTCACCCGGTTCGCCATAGCCGGTGCCGCCGGCACCCTCGCCGCCGCGGCCGCCGTCACACCCGCCACCGCGAGCGAGGGCAGCCAGGGCAGCCCCCAGCGTCAGGCCCCGCGCCTGTACAAGGGCGTCGTCACCGCGAACAGGCTGCTGCTGCGCGACGCGCCGAACCGCGGCGGCAAGGTGGTCCGCGTCGCCTTCCGCGACGACGTCGTCACCGTCTACTGCCGCACCACCGGCCAGAAGGTGGACGGAAACTCCCAGTGGTACCTCCTCAGGGACGGCGCCTGGGCCTACGGCGCGGCGCGCTACATCCGCGACCTCGGGCCGACACCACGCCCCTGCTGACACCGCACCACCACCGGCGCCACGCCCCCACTGACGCCGCACCACCACCGGCGCCACGCCCCTGCTGAGACCGCACCACCACCGACACCGACCGTCCGCCAAGGCTCACGAGGAGCCCCATTTGGGTAAGTTCCGGACATGATGCACGCCGGAGCCGAAGTCATCGCCCCGCCGGCGGACGCGCCGGTCCCGGTGGCGCGCCCGCCCAGGCGCCGCGGCGTCGAACTCTCCCTCATCGTCCTGGCCGTCCTGCTGTCGGTGTACGGCTACTGCGCCGTCGGCCTCGCCAGGAACGGCGCCGTCCCGCCCGGCGCCGCCGGCTACGGCGCCGGCCTCGGTGTGCTCGCGCTGCTGGCGCACCTGACGGTCCGGCTGCGGGCGCCGTACGCCGATCCGCTGCTGCTGCCCATCGGGGTGCTGCTCAACGGGATCGGGCTGGTGCTGATCTACCGGCTGGACCTGGAGACGCCCGGCGACCGGGCGGCGCCCACCCAACTCGTCTGGTCGACGCTGGGCGTGGCCCTGTTCGTCTTCGTCGTCGCCGCCCTGCGCGACCACCGGGTGCTCCAGCGGTACGCGTACGTGTGCGTGGTCGCCGCGCTGGCCCTGCTGACGCTGCCGATCTTCTTCCCGGCGGTCAACGGCGCCCGGATCTGGATCAGGATCGCCGGATTCTCCATCCAGCCGGGCGAGTTCGCGAAGGTCCTGCTCGCGGTGTTCTTCGCGGCGTACCTCGCGGCCAACCGCACGGCGCTCGCCCACGCGGGCCGCCGGGTCTGCTTCCTGCACCTGCCGGCCGGCCGGGTCCTCGGACCGGTCGTCACGATCTGGCTGCTGAGCGTCGGCGTCCTCGTCCTGGAACGCGACCTCGGCACCTCGCTGCTCTTCTTCGGCCTCTTCGTGGTGATGCTGTACGTGGCCACCGGCCGGGTCGGGTGGACCGCGGTGGGGCTGGTGCTGGCCTCGCTGGGCGCGGCCGCCGTCGGCCTGCTGGAGCCGCACGTCCACGGCCGGGTCGAGGACTGGCTGCACCCGTTCGCGTCGATCGAGGCGGGCGAGGGCCCCAACCAGCTGGCGCAGTCACTGTTCTCCTTCGCCGCCGGCGGCGCCTTCGGCACCGGTCTCGGGCGCGGCCACTCCGTCCTGATCGGTTTCGCCGTCAAGTCGGACTTCGTCCTGGCGACGGCCGGTGAGGAACTGGGCCTGGCGGGGATCTGCGCGCTGTTCCTGCTGTACGGGCTGCTGGTGGAGCGCGGGTACCGGGCCGGGCTGGCCCTGCGCGACCCCTTCGGACGGCTGCTGGCGGTCGGGCTCGCCTCGATCTGGGCGCTCCAGGTGTTCGTGATCGCGGGCGGGGTGACCGGCCTGATCCCCCTGACCGGGATGGCGATGCCGTTCCTCGCCCAGGGCGGCTCGTCGGTCGTCACCAACTGGGCGATCGTGGCGCTGCTGGTCCGCGTCAGCGATTCGGCACGCCGCCGGTACGACGGGAAGGCCGCGCCGTGAGGGAACCCCGGCGGCGCGACCGCGCACGGAAGCCGACGCCCGCGATCCGGGGCGACCTCGTGATGACCCGTCACATCCGCCACGCCGCGTTCTTCTGCGCCCTCCTCCTGGTGGCCCTGCTCGTCAACGCCGCCCGCGTCCAGGTCGTCCGGTCCGACACCTACGACGGCAACCCGGCCGACCGGCGTGCCTCCATCGCCCGTTACGGCCAGCCCCGCGGGGACATCCTGGTGGCGGACGTGCCGGTCACCGGCTCCCGGGACACCCGGGAGCAGCTGCGCTACGAACGGACCTACCTCGACGGCCCGTTGTACGCGCCGGTGACCGGCTTCGCCTCGCAGGTGTACGGGACGACGTTCCTGGAGCACGCGCACGACGGCGTCCTCTCCGGTACGGACCCCCGGCTCGCGCCGCTGCCGCTGTGGAACGACGTCACCCGGTCCCTGTCGGCCGGCGGGAACGTGGTGACGACCCTGAACCCGCGGGCCCAGCGGGCGGCGTACGAGGGGCTGGCCGGCCGCAAGGGCGCGGTGGCGGCGGTGGAGCCGTCGACGGGACGGATCCTGGCGCTGGTGTCGGCACCGTCGTACGACCCCGCCGTGCTGTCCGGGAACGGGCCCGGGGTCGAGCGGGCGTGGGCGCGGCTGAACTCCGACCCGGACCGGCCGATGCTGAACCGGGCGGTGCGGCAGACGTACCCGCCGGGGTCGACGTTCAAGGTGGTCACCGCGGCGGCGGCGCTGGACGCGGGCGTGATCAGGGATCCGGACGCGCCGACCGACTCCCCGGCGCCGTACCGGCTGCCCGGCACGAGGACGCTGCTGGCGAACGGGGGCGAGGGCTGCGAGGACGCGTCGCTGCGGGAGGCGTTCATGTGGTCGTGCAACACGGTGTTCGCGAAACTCGGCGTGGATGTGGGGCTCGCCGACATGGTGGGCACGGCGGAGGCCTTCGGGTTCAACGCGGCGGACGTGCGGATCCCGTTCGCCGTCGCGCGGAGCACCTTCGACACCTCGCTGGACCGGGCCCAGCTGGCCCTGTCCTCGATCGGGCAGTACAACACGCGGGCCACGCCGCTGCAGATGGCGGTGGTCTCGGCGGCCGTCGCCGACGGGGGGCGGGTGCGGACGCCGTACCTGGTGGAGCGGACGACGCGCGGCGGCGGGGCGACCGTCGCCGCGGCCGGTCCGCGTCCGGCACGGCAGGTGCTGCGGCCGTCGACCGCGCGGCGGCTGCGGGAGCTGATGGCGGACGTGGTGCGCGAGGGGACCGGGAAGAACGCCGCGATCGCGGGCGCGACCGTCGGCGGCAAGACCGGCACCGCCCAGCACGGCATCGGCAACGCCGGGACGCCGTACGCCTGGTTCGTCTCCTGGGCGCAGGGCGACCGGGACGTGGAGCCGAAGGTGGCGGTCGCGGTGGTGGTGGAGGACTCGGCGGCGCGACGGCGGGACATCACCGGGGGCGGGCTGGCGGCGCCGATCGCACGGTCGGTCATGGAGGCGGTGCTCACCCCGTGAGACGGGGCCTTCCCGCACCGGAAGGCGCGTCCTACCGTGCGCCCATGACTGACGCAACCGCCGCGGCACCGGCCCACGAACTCACCCAGGTCAACCTCGCCCGCCTCAAGTTCCCTCTGGACTCACCCGAGTTGAAGGACTTCGTGGACGCCCTCGACCCCGTCAACGCGGACGCCGAGGCCGCCGACGGCTATGTGTGGCGGCTCCAGTCGGAGGAGGGCAACGCCACCGACGTCCCGGTCTTCGGGGACGACTGGCTGATCGTCAACCTGACGGTGTGGCGGGACCAGGACGCCCTGACGGCGTACATGTACCGGGGCCGCCACCGCGAGATGCTCGCCCGTCGGCGGGACTGGTTCGAGCGGGTCCAGGAGGCGATGACGGCCCTGTGGTGGGTGCAGGCGGGCCACCGCCCGACCGTCGCGGAGGCGGAGGCCCGGCTACTCCACCTGCGCGCCCACGGCCCGACGCCGTACGCCTTCACCCTGCGGACGTCGTTCCCGGCGCGGGGCGCGGAGCCGGTCGCCTTCGAGGTGCCCGGGAACCTGGGGTGCTCGCTCTGAGCCCTGGCCCGCGGCCCCGGCAGGCCCCGGCAGGGGCGGGCCGGGCGCCGTCGGACGCCGTCGGCCACGCCCGATCTCGATCTCGATCCCAGTCCTGGTCCCGCCCCCGTCATCGACCGTCCACCGCGGCGGGCAGTGCCTCCCGTCGCCGGAGCCATTGCTCCGGTACGGCGTCGACGCCCGTGCGGGCGGCCACGATGCCGCCGGTGATCGCGCAGGTCGTGTCCACGTCACCGAAGCCCTCGGCGGTGGCCCACAGGGCGCCGACGAGGTCGTCGGGGTGCCGGGCGGCGGTCCAGACGGCGAAGGGGACGGTGTCGTCGGCGCGGATGCGCCGGCCGCTGCCGAGGAGGTCGGAGGCCTTCCACGGCTCGGTGGTGAAAGGGAGGCCGGCCGCGCGCGTGAGCCCGTCGCGGGTGGCGCTGTCCGGGGTGAGCGCCGCCACCTCGGCGATGCCCAGCCGGCCCCGGGCCGACAGGGCCGCCGCCACCGCCACGGCGACCGCCCCCGCGATGCCCTCGGGGTGGGCGTGGGTGACCTCGGCGGAGCGGCCGGCCTGTTCGACGACCTGCGCGAGGTCGGCGTGGAACCAGGCTCCCAGGGGCGCCACCCGCATCGCCGCCCCGTTGCCGAGGCTGCCCTCGCCGCCGAACAGGTCGCGGGCGAACTCGGGCCAGCGGTCCGGTTCCCGCAGCACGCGGGGCAGCAGGTCGTGCATGCCGTGGCCGTAACCGCGGGCCGGATCGGCGTCGTGGCCGAGGGCGAAGGCGAGGGCCAGCTCACGCTGCCGCACCTCGCCGTACCGGTCGAGCACCCGGAACAGGCCGAGGGCCATCGCGGTGTCGTCGGTCCAGTGCCAGCGGGGCTCCTCGGGCATCCGGCGGGCGCGGACCTCGGCGTAGGCCTGCCGCCGGTCCCTGAACAACGGGAACCAGCGCTCGCCGAAGGCGTCCCCGAGGGCCAGGCCCTCCAGACTGCGGCGCGCGGCGGCCCTGCGCGGTTCGGCGTCCGGCTCGATGTGCGGTGCGGCGTCCACTCGTTGTCCCCCCTGGACCGACAGCCCGGCAAGTGTCCCACGGGTGCACGGGGCGGACGCGGAGCCGACAAATTCCGCCCGGGGGATTGACGGGCTTGCTGACAGGCAGTCTCATAAGAGCACTGGGCGAGTGAACCGCCGGTAACTCCCGCACGACCCCGTACCGGCCCCCGTACGACGAGGTGGATCAGCCATGACGACCCTGACGGAAGCCGACGCGCTGGACGGCCTGCGCGACGCGCTCGGACTGCTCAAGGACCGGGAGCAGGTGGCCGAGCGGCTGCTCGCCTCTTCCGCCAAGCACTCCTTCGACCCGGACCGGGAACTCGACTGGGACGCGCCCTTCGAGGAGGGCAAGTGGTTCTGGCCGCCGGAGCTGGTGTCGCTGTACGACACCCCGCTGTGGAAGAGGATGGGCGAGGAGCAGCGGATCCTGCTGTCCCAGCACGAGTCCGCCGCACTCGCCTCGCTCGGCATCTGGTTCGAGATCATCCTGATGCAGCTGCTGTGCCGGCACATCTACGACAAGGCGGCGACGAGCGCGCACGTGCGGTACGCGCTCACCGAGATCGAGGACGAGTGCCGGCACTCGAAGATGTTCGCCCGGCTGATCGCGCAGGGCGGCACCCCCTGGTACCCGGTGAGCCGCGCCCACCAGCAGCTCGGCCGCCTGTTCAAGACGATCTCCACCACGCCCGGCTCGTTCACGGCCACGCTGCTCGGCGAGGAGATCCTCGACTGGATGCAGCGGCTGACCTTCCCCGACGAGCGGGTCCAGACCCTGATCCGGGGGGTCACCCGCATCCACGTGGTGGAGGAGGCCCGGCACGTGCGGTACGCCCGTGAGGAGCTGCGCCGGCAGATGGTGACCGCGCCGAGGTGGTCGCAGGAGTTCACGCGGGTGACCTCCGGCGAGTTCGCCCGGGTGTTCTCGGTGGCCTTCGTGAACCCCGACGTCTACACCAACGTCGGCCTGGACAAGCGGGAGGCGCTCGCCCAGGTCAAGGCCAGCGGCCACCGCCGCGAGGTCATGCAGACCGGCGCGAAGCGCCTGACGGACTTCCTCGACGACATCGGCGTGCTGCGCGGGGTGGGGCGGCGGCTGTGGAAGTCCTCCGGGCTGCTGGCCTAGGGTCGTCTTTCGTCGGGATCAGGCCGGACCGCGCGAGCCCGGCACGATCCCGACGAGAGACACGGGGGCGCGCCGCGGGGGCGGGCGATTACGCTGCACGTCATGAGCCCCGCCGCCCCCGCCTACCGTCGCCTCAGCGTCGAGGAGCGCCGCAGCCAGCTGCTGGAGGCCGCCCTGTCGCTGTTCGCGCACCGCGTCCCCGAGGACGTCTCGCTGGACGACGTGGCCGAGGCCGCCGGGGTCTCCCGGCCCCTGGTGTACCGGTACTTCCCCGGCGGCAAGCAGCAGTTGTACGAGGCCGCGCTGCGGACCGCCGCCGACGAGCTGCGGCACTGCTTCGACGAGCCCCACGAGGGACCGCCGATCCCCCGGCTCGGCCGCGCCCTGGACCGTTACCTCACCTTCGTCGGCCGGCACGACGCCGGTTTCAGCGCCCTCCTCCAGGGCGGCAGCGTCGTCGAGACCTCCCGTACGACCGCCATCGTGGACGGCGTGCGGCGGGCCGCGGCCGAGCGGATCTACCGCCACCTGGACGTGGCCGAACCCGGCCCACGGCTGCGGATGACCGTCCGGATGTGGATCACGGCGGTCGAGGCGGCCTCGCTGATCTGGCTCGACGAGGACAAGCAGCCGCCCGCCGACGAGCTGCGGGACTGGCTGGTCGACCAGTTCGTCGCCGTCCTCGCCGTGACCGCGGAGCGGGACGCCCAGACCGCCGAGCTGCTCCGTGGTGCGCTCGCGGCGGAGACCTGATCGACACTGGTGCGGTGAAGAGCGAAGACACCCCCTTCGAGGGCGGCCCCATGGACGGCCGCGTCCTCCCCGTGCTGCTGGGCCCGACCGGCCACCCGCCGAAGACGTACCGCATCCCGGTGCCGGACGCCGCCGGCGGCCCGCCCACCGTCCTCGTCTACCGGCGCGTGCCGCGCGGATCCGGCGGGAAACTCGGCCTGCCACGGGGCTGGAAGTACGCCTACGACCCGGAGGGCGGGAGGAAGGACCCCCGGCCGAAGTGGCCGTGGTCGAAGCCGGACGCCGGGCCCGACGCCGCGCCGGAGGGGCCGAGGCCCGACGTCACGCCGTGAGGGCCGGAGCCCGGCGCCACGCCGGAGGAGCCGGAGCCCGGCGCCACGCCGTGCGGCGACCGGGAGGACGCCGACGGGTGACCCCGTTGCGCCGAACCGCCCACACCCGGCGCGCGGAGTCCGCACGCACCCCTGATGCTCGCGGTGCGGGGCGGAGGGGCCGCCTCGCGGCGGAGGTGATGAAGTGTCAGGAAGGCTGCTGCGTCTGGCATGTACGACGGCGCTGGCCGCGCAGGTGCTGCTGACCCCCGGGGTCGCCGCGGCCGTACCGGAACCGCCGGCGGGCGGCGAGCGGTCGGTGGCCGAGCTGCTGACGGATCTTCAGAAGCTGTACCGGCAGGCCGAACAGGCCACCGAGACCTACAACGCCACCGAGGAGAAACTCGAGGAACGCAGGGCCGAGGCCGACCGGCTCACCGCGGCGCTGGCCCGGACCCGCCTGTCCCTCCAGGAGAGCCGGGGCGCGGCCGGCCGGCTGGCCAGCCGGCAGTACCAGACCAGCACCGACCTCTCCCCCTACGTACGGCTGCTGCTCGCCCGCGACCCGCAGCGCGCCCTCGACCAGGGCCATGTGATCGGCCGGCTGGCGCGCGAGCGCGTGGAGACGGTGAGCCGGCTGGAGGGCGGCGAACGCAAGGCCGCCGGCCTCGCCCGCCGGGCCCGCGCCGCCCTCGACGCGCAGCTCACCCTCACCGAGCGCCGGAAGAAGGAACGCGACGCGGTGCGCCGCCGGCTGGACGACGTGGAGGAACTCCTCTCCTCCCTCACCGCCGACCAGCTCACGGCCCTCGCCCGCCTCGAACGCGACGGCGTCGCCGAGGCCCAGGACGAGATCATGGCGTCCGGCGCGCTGAACGACGACCGCAACCCGTCGGAGGAGGGCGACCGCGCGGTGCGCTACGCCGTGCGCCAGCTCGGCAAACCGTACGAGTGGGGCGCGGAGGGCCCGGCGTCCTACGACTGCTCGGGCCTCACCTCCGAGGCCTGGCGGGCCGCCGGCTCCCCCATCCCCCGCACCAGCCAGGAGCAGTGGGCCGAACTCGAGCACATCCCCCTGGACGAACTGCGCCCCGGCGACCTGGTCGTCTACTTCCCCGAGGCCACGCACGTCGCGATCTACCTGGGCGAGGGGAGGGTCGTGCAGGCTCCGCGGCCGGGGGCCGCGGTGAAGGTGTCCCCGATCGCGGCCAACCCGATCCTCGGAGCCGTGCGCCCGGACCCGCTGGAGCCGCCCGGCCCCCGGTACGAGCCGCCCGCCCTCCCGGAGACCGCGACGAACGGCTCGGACGAGGGCAACGACGTCACCACCGGCCTCCCGGATCCCGACGGCGAGGACCCTTCCGGGCGTCAGGAGGCCAGCAGGGCCGCGCAGTAGGTGTCCACGCCCATCAGGGGAAGCGGCGGAGCGGGCGGCCGGACGGCGCGGACGAGCCGCGGCACCTCACGGGACCAGCGGCGCAGCGGAAGCCAGGCGGCGACGTAGGCCTGCTCTCGGTCGGTGCCGCGGCGGCCCTTGCCCCCGACGTCGTGGCGCAGCCGCGGGGCACGGCCACGGCGCTCGACCGCGTTGCGGGTGAAGGTGTGGGCCACGGCGCGCATGTCGGCCCGGGTGAAGACCTCGGGCAGACCGGGGGCGTCGTGGTACAGGCAGAGGAAGTCGAGGTCGATGAGGGCGTGCGTGACGTCCTCGGGCACGGTGACCGCGCGGTAGGAGGGGCGCACGTCGGAACCGTCCGTCTTCGGCGAACCGGTCGCCCGCCACCCGTGGTGCACCCGGCCGAAGCCCGGCCAGTACGGCCAGGTCGCCACGCCGTCGGTGACGGCGAGGTCGCCGTGCAGGGCGCGGGCCATGGCGGCGGCGTGTTCGCGCCAGCGGGCCTCACCGGTGACCACGGCGAGCTGGACCGCGGTACGGCCCATCGCGAGGAACTCGTTGGTCGGCAGTTCGGCACCCGCGAAGGAGACCGGCTCGTCGGGCAGCCAGCGGTAGAAGCCGCGTCCGTCGTCCGTCGTCCCCCACTGCTCGTCGTGCGCGCGCAGCGCGTGGTCCGCCGCGTCGAGGTAGCCGTCGACGCGGCGCCGCACCGACGCCGGCACGGCGTCCGGGCGGTCGCGGGCGAGCCGGGCCAGCCCCGCCATCGGGTAGGTGATCATGCCGGTCTGAGCGGCGAGCGAGACCGTGGCGGGCCGCACGGCGAAGGTGCCGGGGCGCAGGCGCCGGGGACCGTGCGCCGGCCGGTCGCGCGGGACGAGCCGGGCGGTGACCGCGGTGCGCTGCTCGTACGCGGCGTACACGACCCGGTCGGCCCGACGCTCGTCCAGCGGGTCGAGGCTGAGCCCCGTCACGTCCACGTCCGCCCGGTCGGGACCGGTCACGGTGATGCGGAAGTGCCGGTCGCCGTCCGCCGCCACGGTGACCTTGGTGGTCCTGGCGTGCGGCGGGCAGACCGTGACCTCCAGGGCGGGCCGGTCGTCCGTGTCGCACAGGACGGCGGAGGCGGCGGTGAACTTGTGGGCGCTGCTCCACACCGGCAGGCTGCGGCCCCGGAAGTCGCGCACGCCGCGCACGTCGTCGCGGGCCCGGAGGACCTGGTCGATCAGCTCCGCGAGCCGTTCGGCGTAGGCGGGGCGGCCGGTGCGCTCCGCCATCAGCAGATACCCCTGCATGCGCCACGAGGTGCCCCAGCCGATCACGCCGGTCTCGTTGTGGGGCAGCACGTCCGGGCCGTTCACTCCCACGAGGTTGCGCTCGGTCTCGTGGAAGGAACGTATCGCGGCGCGGCGCGGGCCTAAGGCCCGGTCGGTGAGTTTCGGCATTGCGCGAGTATGCCACCGCCCCGGACGGCCGCCCCGGTCACCCGGTCGGGGCCTGTCAGGCTCCGGCGACCGTCTCCAGGTAGGCGGCCGTCTTCTCCGGCTCGTAGAAGAAGTTCTCGAAGTCCGCGGGGTTGTTGAAGCCGTTGGCGAAGCGGTCGGCGACCGGCTGGAGCGCGCCGGCCGCGCCGATGAGGCCCAGGACGTGCTCCGGCGGCGGGGCGAGCATCGCGTTCGTCCACTTGGTGACGTGCCGGGCGGTGTCCCAGTAGCGGTCGAACGTCGCCTGCATCCACGCCTCGTCGAACTCCTTCTCGCCCTGCTCGAGGATCGAGGCGAGGTAGGAGGCCGCGCACTTGGACGCGGAGTTGGAACCCTGGCCGGTGATCGGGTCGTTGGCGACGACGACGTCGGCGACGCCCAGCACCAGGCCCCGCCGGGGAGGCGGCCGACCGGGTTGCGGACGGTGGGGGCGTAGCGGCCGGCGAGGGTGCCGCCGGCGTCGGTCAGCTCGGCCTTGGTGGCCCGCGCGTACTCCCAGGGGAGGAACTTCTTCATGAGTTCCAGGGTCAGGGCGAGGTGCTCCGACGGGTCCTTGACGCCCTTGAAGACGTCCAGCGGGCCGCCGGGTATGCCTTCCCAGAACAGGATGTCGGCGCGGCCCGAGGTGGTGAAGGTCGGCATGATGAACATCTCGCCGACCCCGGGCACCAGGTTGCAACGGACCGCCTCCATGTCCGGGTGCTCCGGGCGGGGTTCCACGCCGTGCACGTAGGCGACCGCGAGGGCGCGCTGCGGCTCGCCGTACGGGGAGCGGGACGCGTCGCGGCCGAACATGTGCACCAGCTCGCCCTTGCCCGCCGAGACGAGCACGAGGTCGTAGGCGCGGGAGAAGTAGTCGAGGTCGCCGACCGCCGCGCCGTGGATCACCAGCTGGCCGCCGCGCTGCGCGAACGTCTCCATCCAGCCGGCCATCTTCACGCGCTGGTCGACGGACTGCGCGTACCCGTCGAGCCGGCCCACCCAGTCGATGGCGCGCTGGGTCGGTCCCGGGTCGTACGAACCGGGGGCCGCCACCGAGACGCCGAGCCCCTCGATCTTCGGGGCCTGCTGCTCCCAGAAGTTGATCTGGAGGTCGCGCTCGTGCTGGAGGGCCGTGTGGAACATGCACTGCGTCGACATCACCCGGCCGGCACGGATCTCGTCCGCGGTCCGGTTGGACATCAGGGTGACCTCGTACCCGTGCGACTGGAGGCCGAGGGCGAGCTGGAGGCCGGACTGGCCGGCTCCGACGACGAGTATCTTCCGCATGCGGGGCTGTCTCCTACTCGGGGGTTTCGTCGAGCGCGTGGCCCACCAGGGCCAGGAGGGTCTCGATCACGGAGATCCGGCGACGCGCATCCATGATCATGACAGGTATGTGCTTCGGGACGGTCAGCGCCTCCCGCACGTCCTCCGGCTCGAACAGCTCGCTGCCGTCGAAGTGGTTGACGGCCACGACGTACGGCAGCCCGCAGCTCTCGAAGTAGTCGAGCGCGGGGAAGCAGTCCTTGAGCCGGCGGGTGTCGGCGAGGACGACGGCGCCGATCGCGCCGCGCACCAGGTCGTCCCACATGAACCAGAACCGCTGCTGACCCGGCGTGCCGAACAGGTAGAGCACCAGGTCGTCGTCGAGCGTGATGCGGCCGTAGTCCATGGCCACCGTGGTGGTGACCTTGTCCGGGGTGCCGGTGAGGTCGTCGGTCTCCTCGCTGGCCTCGGTCATCAGCGCCTCCGTCCGCAGGGGCGTGATCTCCGAGACGGTGCCGACGAGGGTGGTCTTGCCGGCGCCGAAGCCGCCGGCCACCACGATCTTCGTGGCGACGGGGGCCCTGGTGCGGTCCGTCTGCCAGGACTTCAGTTCCTCGTCCGGTTCGTCGAGGAGTGGGGACACACCGAAGGGGGTGTCGGCGTCAGAGACGACGGAGTCCACTCAGCACCCTTTCCAGCAGAGCGCGGTCGGGACGGCCCGTACCGTGACCGGTCCCGGTGCCGTACACACGGATCTTTCCCTGGTCCGCGAGGTCGCTGAGGAGCACCCGGACCACGCCGAGCGGCATCTTCAGCAGCGCGGCGATCTCGGCCACCGTGCGCATCCGGCGGCACAGTTCGACGATGGCCCGCATCTCCGGCATGACCCGGGTGGTGAGGGAGCCGTTCGTCAGTTCCTTGCGCTCCTCGGGCGCCTCGAGTTCGGCCGTGGTCGCCACGAACGTCTCGACGAGGAGGACGTGACCGAAGCGGGTGCGGCCGCCGGTCAGCGAGTAGGGGCGGACGCGGGCCGGCCTGCGGTCGCCGCCCCGGACGGGGAGCTGCTGCCTGCGGTTCTGCGGCGCCGTGCTCATCGGCCGCTCCCCGTCGTCTCCGACTCCAGGGATCTGCGCAGTTCGCTGCGGAGTTCGGGGGTCAGGACGTGTCCGGCCCGGCCCACGAACAGGGCCATGTGGTAGGCCACCACGTTCATGTCGCAGTCGGCGGAGCCGTGCACGCCGAGCAGCGAGCCGTCGCTGATCGACATCACGAAGAGGCTGCCCTCGTCCATGGCGATCATCGTGTGCTTGACCCCGCCGAACCCGATGAGCTTGGCGGCGCCGATGGTGAGGCTGCCGATGCCGGACACGATGGTGGCCAGGTCGGCGGCGGAACCGCGCGGGCCGGCGGGTTTGGCTCCCAGGGACTCGCGTGCCGCGTCGTGGCGGCCCGGGTCCGAGGAGAGCAGGAGCAGGCCGTCGGAGGAGACGACGGCGACGGACTGGATGCCGGGCACCTCCTCCACGAGGTTCGTCAGCAGCCAGTGCAGGTTGCGGGCTTCACTGCTCAGTCCGAAGGTACTGGACGCGGTCAACTGCTTGCCTCCTCGACTGTGCCCCCCGTGTCTTCTGCGGCGTGTGCGTGCGCTTCGTGGGGAGACGGGACCTTGTTCTGGGCCGTCTGTTCGGCGATCTCCGCCTCCACGTCGCGGTATCCGGCCTCCGCCCCCCGGCGGAAGCCACCGAGGCGGCGGCGGAGGGCGTCGGCGTCCACGGACCCGCTCTGCCGGCGGGGGGCCGGGGTGGTTGAGGTCAGTTTGGGAGTGCGCTTCGGAAGACCCTTGTCGGTGACGACGTCTTCCACGGCGTCGGGGGTCCGGGTGTGCTCCGCCCGGTCACCGCCTTCGGCGGTCTCGGGGCGGGGGTGGGCGTGGGATGGGTGCGGGGGTGGGTGCGGGATCCGCCTCCGGGTCGACGGTGGGACCGGCCTCCGGTTCGGTGACGGCCGGTTCGGCGGCCGCCGGGGCCGTCTCCCGTCCGGTGTGCGCGTGCGCGTCGGCAACGGTGTCGGCGCCGGCATCCGTGTCCGCGCCCGTGTCCGCATCCGTGTCCGCCGGGATGAGGAGTTCCATCGTCGTCTCGGCCGGCGTCTGCGGTTCCGCCGCCCGTACGGCCCGCTCGGCGGCCTCGACCAGCGGGTCGCCGCCGGGCTTCGGGCGGCCGGGCAGGACGTTGGAGTTGGCCTCCGCGTCCGCGCCGGGCAGGGCGAAGGCGTGCGTGCCGGAACCCTGGGCCGGCGCGGGGACCTCGGCGGCCGGCGAGGTGGCGAGCAGGGACGTCGGGAGGACGACGACGGCCGCGATCCCGCCCTTCTTCTGCTCGCGCAGCTGCACGCGCACCCCGTGCCGGTGGGCGAGCCGCGCCACGACGTACAGGCCGAGGCCGAGACCCTCCTCGCCCTCCTGCTCGTACGGCGAGTCCGGGGCGAACTCGGCGAGGCGCGCGTTGAGGCGGGTCAGGCGCTCCTCGGTCATGCCTATGCCCTCGTCCTGGACGGAGAGCATGACCTCACCGCTCTCCAGGAGCCAGCCGGAGACCTCGACGGGCAGGTCCGGCGGGGAGGACGAGGTGGCGTTCTCCATGAGTTCGGCCAGCAGGTGGCTGAGGTCGTCGGCGGCGAAGCCCGCCACGTGCGCGTGCGGCGGCAGCGCGGAGATGCGGACGCGCTCGTAGCGCTCGATCTCGCTGACGGCGGCGCGGACGACGTCGACCAGCGGGATGGGGCCGGCGTGCTGCTGGACGTGTTCCGTGCCGGCGAGGACCAGGAGGTTCTCGCTGTGCCGGCGCATGACGGTGGCGAAGTGGTCGAGCTTGAAGAGGGTGGCCAGCCGGTCGGGGTCCTGCTCGCGCTCCTCCAGGCCCTCGATGACCGCGAGCTGGCGTTCGACGAGGCCGAGCGTGCGCAGCGAGAGGTTGACGAAGGTGCCGCCGATGCTGCCGCGCAGCCGGTCCAGCTGGGCCGCGGAGTCGGCGAGTTCGGCGCGCAGCGCCTCGCGGGCGTCGGCCATCCGCTGGCGCTGTCCGACGAGGTGCTTGCGGTCGGACTCCAGGGTGGTGACGCGCTCGTGGAGGGCGACGGCGTGCTCGTGGAGGGCGTTGACGGAGCGGACGACCTGGGCGAACTCGTCGTTGCGGCCGGTGAACCGGACGGGCTCCTCGGCCGCCGGGTTCTCGGCGCCGGCCAGCCGGGCGGAGCCGATGCGCAGGACGGCCAGCGGGCGGGTGAGGCTGCGGGCCATGGCGGTGGCGATGCCGACGGCCAGCAGCATCAGCGCGCCGAGCAGGGCGATGCGGATCTCCAGCGCGGTGACGTCGTCGTCGCGCAGCTGGGCGAGGTCCTTGGTGCGGCGGTCGTAGAGGGCGGACTCGGTGCCGCGCATCAGCTCGACGCGCGCGGCGAGCGCCGCGTCGAGCTTCTTGGTGCTGGTCTCGAGGTCGTCGTCGCTCAGTTCCGGCTGGTCGGTGAGGGACGCGAGGTACTTCTCCGCCGCCTCGACGTCCGTGCCGGTGACCGTGGAGTCGTAGGACTCGACGGCCTGGTCCGGCGCGTTCTCCCGGAAGGCGCCGAGGGACGCGTCGGAGCGCAGGCGGGCCTGCTGGGCGGCGGCCGCCAGGGCGTCGCGCCGCTCCGTGTCGGCGTCGGAGGAGACCTTCTCGGAGGAGGTCCCGCCGGTGACGGGGTCGTAGACGCTCTCGGTGGACGTGGGCACGTTCAGTGCGGCGAGCAGCAGTCCGCGGGTCGCGGCGGCCTGCTGGACGGCGGAGTCCAGTTCGGCGAGGGCGTACGCGCCGGAGCCCGCGCGGGGCGGCATCCGCTCGGCGAGCAGCTCGGCCAGGCCGTGCAGGGCGGTGATCGCCTCGGAGTAGGCCTGGTGGGCCTGGAGCGCGGTGCTCCGGCCGGTGAGGGCCTCCTGGCGCACGGTCGCGATGCCGTCGAGGTCCTCGCGGAGCGCGGCGGGCGTGTCGGTGCCGGCGGTCAGCTCGCGCACCTGCCGGTCCACGCGGGCGCTGCCCTCCGGGGAGGGCGCCTTGGACTTGGTCCGGCCGGCCGCGACGTAGACGGTGACCTCGTCGCGCTCGTCGGCGAGCGCCTGGGCGAGCGCGAGCGCGTCCTGGGTCTGCTCCGCCAGGGTGACCAGGTCCTGGGAGTCCTTCAACCGCCCGGAGGCGTCGAGGACGCCGGGTGTGCCCGCGCCGGCGATGGCGGCGGCGACGACCGCCGCCGCGACGATCAGCCGGTTGCGTACGTGGGTGGGGCGGCCCTTGCCGACGGGGGTGCGCTCCGCGCCCCCCTCGGAGGCCGTGTTGCCGCCTGGGCGCCGAGGCCGCGTCTTCTGCACCGGTGCTCGCATTCCTGACTCGTGTACCCATGGGCCGGATGACACGCCGTCAACTGGCGTGTCCTGTCCGGTACGGTTCCCGACCCTCCCAGTGCCGGTGGGCAGGGGTCGCGCATCGCCTGCCCCGCCACCCGAAGGAGTGAACATCGGAGGGGAGTTGGCGGGCAAGTTTCCCCGGCGTGTGCGACGGCGGTGTCCGGCGGGCCGGTTGGACGTGGGCGGCAGCCTTTGGCAGTATTCGCCGCCACGCCTTTCCGGAGTGCTTCATTACCGCCCAAAACAGGCGTCTGACCTGCGCGGGCGCACCGGCCCGGCAGGCGTTGCGGGCCTTTCACGGAGGGCGTGAAGGGCTCGTGCAGACTGGCCGGATGCGTACGGAACTTGTGTCGGAGCCCGGTGGCCGCGGCCGGCCCAACGAGGACTTCGCCGGTGTCGGGCTTCCCGCCTCCGGACAGGGCGGCGCGCTGGTCGTCCTGGACGGGGTGACGCCGCCCGCGGGGAGCTCGGGCTGTCTGCATTCGGTCCCCTGGTTCACGGCACGGCTGGGCGGCGCCCTGACCGAACTGACCGTTTCCCTCCCGGATGTTCCCCTGGCGGAGGTGCTGAGCCGCGCCCTCACGCGTACCGCCGAGGCGCACGCCGGAACCTGTGACCTTTCTCACCCCCGCACCCCGCAGGCGACCGTGGCCGTGGCGCGCTGGTCGCCGGAGCGGGTCGACTACCTGGTGCTGTCCGACGCGGTCCTCCTGCTGGCCTCTCCCGACGGGACGGTCACGGCGGTCCGCGACGACCGCCTCGACCGGGTGCCGCGGGCCCTGCTGGCCAGCGCGGAGATCTGCGACGCGCGCGCCCGCAACCGGGAGGGCGGCTTCTTCACGGCCGCGGCGGATCCTTCGGTGGCCGCCCGCGCGGTGACCGGTTCCGTCCCGCGCGGGGGCGTGACGGCGCTGGCCGCCCTGAGCGACGGGGTCACCCGCTGGGTGGAGACGTTCCGGGAGGGCGACTGGACGGACCTGTTCGCCTACGTCGCCGGGCGTGGTCCGCGGGCGGTGGTGGAGCGGGTGCGCGAGCTGGAACGGGCGGACACGGAGCGGGTGTTCCTGGGGCGGGCCAAGACCCATGACGACGCCACGGCCGTCTACGTGGAGTTCTGAACCGCCCGCACGGGGCCCCGCCCGGATGCCGCGCGGGCCCGGTGCGGCTCTACTTGGCCATGCCCTGGTTCAACTCGTGCAGCAGACGGGCCAGTTCGGCGACGGCGCCGCGGTCCCAGTGGGCGAGCTGGCTGACGTACCGCGCGCGGCGGGCCTCGCGGACGCGGCCGACCCGGGTCCGGCCCTCCTCGGTCAGGGCGACCAGCCAGGCCCGTCCGTCGGCCGGGTCGGGCTCGCGGGCGACCAGGCCGAGCTGTTCGAGGGCGTGCAGCTGGCGGGACATGGTGGCCTTGCCGACGCCGATGTAGGCGGCCAGCTCGGTCGCGCGCTGCCGGCCCAGCTCCTCCAGCCGGACGAGGAGGCCGTAGGCGGCGGGCTCCAGGTCGGGGTGGACCTCGCGGGCCATGTCGCCCTGGTTGGCGCGGGCGCGGCGCAGCAGCACCGTCAGTTCCCGCTCCAGGGAGAGGAACTCCTGGTCCACACCGCCCGGCGACACCCCGGGGGTGCTCCCTCGTCCGTCGCCGTTTCCGTCCTCGTGCACGTCAGCGCTCCTGATCAGGTTTCCCGCGCGGGAGGTTCCCGCCCGTTCCCGCCGTTGCCGCAGCTCTCCCAGTATTTCGCAGGCCCGGACCTCCGGCGTCTTCCGACCCCCCTGCGCCCCCGCCCGTCCACCGGCCGGGCCCGCGCACGGCGAAGGCCCGGGCCTCCCTCACGAAACCCGGGCCTTCCCTCGTCCGGTCCCCGCGCGGGCCGGACCCGCGGCCGGAACCGGCGTCACGCGGCGACCGGAACCTCCGGCACGGCCCCGTTCGCCGCCGGGGCCAGCGCCAGCTCCAGGACCTGGCGGACATCGGTGACGGCGTGGACGTCGAGCCCGTCCAGCACCTCCGCGGGGACGTCGTCCAGGTCGGGCTCGTTGCGCTTGGGGATGACGACGGTCGTCACACCCGCCCGGTGCGCGGCGAGCAGCTTCTGCTTCACCCCGCCGACGGGCAGGACGCGGCCGGTGAGGGAGACCTCGCCGGTCATCGCCACGTCGGTGCGCACGAGCCGTCCGCTCAGCAGCGACGCCAGTGCCGTCGTCATCGTGACGCCCGCGCTCGGGCCGTCCTTGGGGACCGCGCCCGCCGGGAAGTGGATGTGCACGCCCCGGTCCTTCAGGTCGGCGACCGGCAGTTCCAGTTCGGCGCCGTGCGAGCGCAGGAAGCTCAGCGCGATCTGCGCCGACTCCTTCATCACGTCGCCGAGCTGACCGGTCAGGGTCAGGCCCGCGGCGCCCGTCTCCGGGTCGGCCAGGGACGCCTCGACGAAGAGGACGTCGCCGCCGGCGCCGGTGACCGCGAGCCCGGTGGCGACACCCGGCACCGCGGTGCGCCGCTCGGCCGGGTCCTGGGCGGACTCGGGCACGTGGTGCGGCCGGCCGATCAGCTCGCGCAGGTCCTCCTCGCGGACGGTGAGCGGCAGCTCCCGCTCGCCCAGTTCGTGCCGGGCCGCGACCTTGCGCAGCAGCCGGGCGACGGACCGCTCCAGGGTGCGCACGCCGGCCTCGCGCGTGTACTCGCCGGCCAGCTTGCGCAGCGCGCCCTCCTCGAGGGTCACCTCGTCCGCGGCGAGCCCCGCCCGCTCCAGCTGGCGCGGGAGCAGGTGGTCACGGGCGATGACGACCTTCTCGTCCTCGGTGTAGCCGTCGAGGCGGACCAGCTCCATGCGGTCGAGGAGCGCCTCCGGGATGGCCTCCAGGACGTTGGCGGTGGCCAGGAAGACGACGTCGCTCAGGTCCAGCTCCACCTCCAGGTAGTGGTCCCGGAAGGTGTGGTTCTGCGCCGGGTCCAGCACCTCCAGCAGGGCCGCCGCCGGGTCGCCGCGGAAGTCCGATCCCACCTTGTCGATCTCGTCGAGCAGGACCACCGGGTTCATGGACCCGGCCTCCTTGACCGCGCGCACGATCCGGCCGGGCAGCGCGCCGACGTACGTGCGGCGGTGGCCGCGGATCTCGGCCTCGTCGCGCACGCCGCCGAGGGCGACGCGGACGAACTTGCGGCCCATGGCGTGGGCCACGGACTCGCCGAGGCTGGTCTTGCCGACGCCGGGCGGGCCGACGAGCGCGAGCACGGCGCCGCCGCGCCGGCCGCCGACGACCCCGAGACCCCGGTCGCTGCGGCGCTTGCGCACCGCGAGGTACTCGGTGATCCGCTCCTTGACGTCCTCCAGACCGGCGTGCTCGGCGTCCAGGACCGCCCTGGCGCCCCGGATGTCGTAGACGTCCTCGGTCCGCTCGTGCCACGGCAGTTCCAGGACGGTGTCCAGCCAGGTGCGGATCCAGGAGCCCTCGGGGGACTGGTCGCTGGACCGCTCCAGCTTGTCGACCTCCTTGAGGGCGGCCTCGCGCACCTTCCCGGGCAGGTCGGCGGCCTCCACGCGGGCACGGTAGTCGTCGGACTCCTCGCCCTCCTGCTCGCCGTTCAGCTCGCGCAGTTCCTTGCGGACGGCCTCCAGCTGGCGGCGGAGCAGGAACTCCCGCTGCTGCTTGTCGACGCCTTCCTGGACGTCCTTGGCGATGGTCTCGGCGACGTCCTGCTCGGCGAGGTGGTCGCGCAGCCGGCGGGTGGCGAGCCTGAGCCGGGCGACCGGGTCGGCGGTCTCCAGCAGCTCCACCTTCTGCTCGGTGGTCAGGAACGGCGAGTAGCCGGAGTTGTCGGCGAGGGCGGAGACGTCGTCGATGGCCTGGACCCGGTCGACGACCTGCCAGGCGCCGCGCTTGCGCAGCCAGGCGGTGGCGAGCGCCTTGTACTCCTTGACCAGCTCGGCGACGTGGCCGGGCAGCGGATCGGGCGTGCTCTCGTCGATCCTCGTCCCCTCGACCCACAGCGCCGCACCGGGTCCGGTGGTGCCGGCGCCGATCTTCACGCGGCCGCGGCCGCGGATCAGGGCGCCCGGGTCACCGTCGGCCAGCCGGCCGACCTGCTCGACCGTGCCCAGCACGCCGGTGCCCGCGTACGACCCGTCGATGCGCGGCACCAGGAGGACCCTGGGCTTGCCGGGCTCGGACCGGGCGGCGGCCTGCGCGGCCTCGACCGCGGCGCGTACGTCGTTGTCGTTGAGGTCGAGCGGAACCACCATCCCGGGCAGCACGACCTCGTCGTCGAGCGGCAGCACGGGCAGGGCGAGCGGTGTGAACGCTGCGGACTCAGCAGCCATGATCTCCCCTTAGGCAGTCAAGTTGAGTTACACCGACTCAATGCACGTGAGTCTCCGAATGTTCCCCGCCCCGACCGCCGTTCGCTGTCAGCGATCACTCCCGCCACCGCCGACGGGCGACCGCACAGGCTTGCAGTAATAGTTCAATGGCGTGAGAGACCATTACGAGAGACTTCGTGGACGGTGTCGTACGGGCATGGGTGGACGGCTGGGTCGTGTCGCACGGGCGGCCCCGCCCGTGCGGGAGCCGTGGGGATTCACCGTGGACGCGGGGCAGCCGGCGCACGTGTCGCGGCACGTCCTCGCGGCGGTGGGCGACGGCGTCGAGGAGGAGACCGTGCGCGGGGTCGCGGACGGCGTGCGGGGAGCCGGTGTGTGGCTGAAGGTGTTCCAGGACCCGGCGCCGGCCGGGGGCCGGCTCGGGGAGGGCTGGTGGACCGATCCCGAGCCCGGCCGGCTGATGACCGTGCCGCTGCCGGCCCGGACGGGACACGCGCGCGTGCCCGACGGCCACGGCCTGAGCCGCTGGACGCGCGGCGGCGTCACCCGCGTTCCGGTCACCGCGCCCGACGGCTCCTTCGCGGCCCGCGGCCAGGCCGCCCCGACCGGCGTCACGGCGATGGTCGACCAGATCGAGACCGCGCCCGGGCACCGGCGCCGCGGCCCGGGCTGCCTCGTCGTGCGCCTGTTGGCGGAGCGGGCGGCCGCGGAGGGCGCGGAGACGGGCGTCCTGGCGGGGGCCCCGGCCTGCCGGGCCCTCTACGAGTCACTGGGGTGGACGGTGACGGCGCCGCCGACCAGCGCGAAGTTCACGGGGACCGGCGAGGCTGCCGGTCGGCCGCACCACGCGCGCGTGCCACGGGCGCCGGGCCCCGGGCCCCGCCGCTCAGACGCACCACTCACGCGCACCGCTCCCCCGGCGCCGTACCCACGGCCAGGTCGCGACGCCTATCGCCAGCGCGATCAGGTGGCCCCAGTTGCTCAGCGGGTCCGTGAGGGCGAGCAGGTCCCTCAGGAGCGTTCCCCCGGACACCGCGAGCAGCAGCCTGCGCGGCCAGGGAGCCAGCAGGCCGGCCAGAGCGCCGACGCTCGCCGCGACGCCGAAGCTGACGCCGTAGTCGAGGCGGTGCAGCGAGCTGTCCGGAAGGTGACCCGCGAGGACGGCGAGGCCCACCGGGATCTCGGTCGCCAGGGTGGCCAGGATGTGCCCGAGCAGGAAGACGCCGGCCGTACGGACGCCTCCGACGCGCCGCTCCAGCGCGGTGAGGACCAGCAGGAAGCCGGGCACGAACGGCGACGCGATCCCCCCGGCCACCCACAGCGCGCTGGCCGCCAGCACCGGCACCGGGGCGTGCAGCAGGTGCGCGACATCGGTGCTGGAGTTCTCGTGCAGGCTCCGCACGAGCGCGGGGTCGGCGCGCGCGGTGACGTACGACGTGACGGCGAGGACGAGGGCGTAGAAGAAGGTGAAGGGGGTGCCGGTGGGGGTCGGCAGCAGGCGCCACGGGCGCGGGCGCGACCGCTCGCGCGCCGGGGCCGGGAGCCCGGACGCGGACGGGCCGCGCCGGCCGGGGCCGGCCACCGTCCGCCGGCGGGGGACGCCGTCCAGGAGACCGGGGCCGTCGGGGAGGAACACGGGCGAGCCGGGCAGGCCGGATGCCCCGGCCAGACCGATCAGGTCGGACGGGCCGGGCAGGCCGGATGCGCCGGACGGACTGGACGGACCGGACGGGCCAGGCAGGGCGGACGCGCGAGTCAGGCCGGACGGACCGGACGGGTCGGCCAGGCCGATCGGGCCGGACGGACCGGGCAGGCCAGGCGAACCGGGCGACGCCGCCGTACCGGGCGGGCCGGGCGATGCCGCCGTACCGGTCGGCGTGCGTTCCACCGTGAGGTGCTCCTTCCGTTCCCCCGCACCCTTCGCTTCCCGGGACGCCCCCGCCCGTGTCCGACGCCATGCGGCAGTCGGACCGCAGCAGCCCCTCGGACACCGGCGGTACCGGCGGACGTCAACCGCGCCTACCCCGATCACCCCCGTCCGAACACCCCTCCGCCCGATATTCCCCGACCGACCGTCAGGACCGGTGCCAAGATGGTCCGATGACCGTCTCCTACGACTCCCCCGAAGTCCTGGACCGTCGTGAGGGCCCCTACGGCGAGGTCGTCCTGCGCCGGCACGGGGAACTGCTCCAGATCATCGCCAACGGCTGCTTCCTGATGGACACCTCCGACGGGCGCTCGGAACGCCTCCTGATGGACGCCGCGCTCACCGCGCTGGACGGCCGCCCCGCACCCGACGTGCTGATCGGCGGCCTGGGCGTCGGATTCTCGCTCGCACACGCCGCCGCCGACCCCCGGTGGGGCCGGATCACGGTCGTCGAGCGCGAACGCGCCGTGATCGACTGGCACCTCGACGGCCCGCTCGGCGCCCTCTCCCGCGCCGCCCTCGCCGACCCGCGCACCACCGTCGTGGAAGCGGATCTCCTCGACCACGTCAATGAGACATCCGACACGTTCGACGCCCTGTGCCTCGACATCGACAACGGGCCCGACTGGACCGTCACGGAGGGCAACGACGGCCTGTACTCGCCGGCCGGACTCGCAAGCTGCGCAAGGGTGTTGAGGCCAGGCGGGGTACTCGCGGTATGGTCCGCCCAGCCGTCTCCCAAATTCGAGGGAACCTTGGGGAATGCCGGGTTCCAACAGGTGCGTACCGAAGAGATCCCGGTTGCCCGAGGCGTGCCGGACGTCGTGCACCTCGCCGTCCGACCTGGATAGCAAAGCCGCGGTGACTCCCCGTACGCTGCTGCCCTGACGCAGGTCATCAAAGCGTCAACCGCAGTCATGCGCAGAAAAGGAATCACCCCACTGGTTCCGGAAAGCACACTTCAGGGGCGGGCGATGGAGCAGACACACACCGCACACAACGGCACGGCGACGGCGACGCCCGGTGCGCAGCGCCGGGTTCTGGTGGTCGAGGACGACCCCACGATCGTCGACGCCATCGCGGCCCGCCTGCGCGCCGAGGGATTCCTCGTGCAAACGGCGGGTGACGGCCCGGCGGCCGTCGACACCGCGGAGGCCTGGCAGCCCGATCTGCTGATCCTCGACATCATGCTGCCCGGCTTCGACGGTCTGGAGGTCTGCCGCCGCGTGCAGGCCGCCCGCCCGGTGCCGGTGCTGATGCTCACGGCGCGCGACGACGAGACCGACATGCTGGTCGGGCTGGGCGTCGGCGCCGACGACTACATGACCAAGCCGTTCTCCATGCGGGAGCTGGCCGCGCGCGTGCACGTCCTGCTGCGCCGCGTGGAGCGCGCCGCGATCGCGGCCTCGACGCCGCGCAGCGGGATACTGCGGCTCGGCGAGCTGGAGATCGACCACGCGCAGCGCCGGGTCCGGGTGCGCTCGGAGGACGTGCACCTCACGCCCACCGAGTTCGACCTGCTGGTGTGCCTGGCGAACACCCCGCGCGCGGTGCTCTCCCGCGAGCAGCTGCTGGCGGAGGTGTGGGACTGGGCGGACGCCTCCGGCACCCGCACCGTCGACAGCCACATCAAGGCGCTGCGGCGCAAGATCGGGGCCGAGCGGATCCGCACGGTGCACGGCGTGGGCTACGCGCTGGAGACCCCGGCGCCATGAGCCGCGGGCCGGACGGACCGAGAAGCCCCGGGGAGCGCTGGGGCGGTGTGCGCCCGTTCTCGATCAAGACCAAGCTGGGGACACTGGTCGTCATCTCGGTGCTGATCACCACCGGGCTGATGATGATCGCCATGCGCACCGAGACCGAGCTGCGCTTCATCATGGTCTTCTCGATGATCGCCACCCTGCTGATCACGCAGTTCGTGGCGCACTCGCTCACCCTGCCGCTGGACGAGATGAACACCGTGGCCCGGTCCATCTCGCACGGCGACTACACCCGCCGGGTGAGCGAGAAGCGCCGTGACGAGCTGGGCGACCTGGGCCGGACGATCAACGTCATGGCGGACGAGCTGGAGGCGCAGGACCGTCAGCGCAAGGAACTGGTGGCCAACGTCTCGCACGAGCTGCGCACCCCCATCGCGGGTCTGCGCGCCGTCCTGGAGAACGTGGTCGACGGGATCGCCGAGGCCGACCCCGAGACCATGCGCACGGCGCTGAAGCAGACCGAGCGGCTCGGGCGACTGGTGGAGACCCTGCTGGACCTGTCCCGCCTCGACAACGGCGTCGTACCGCTGCGCAAGCGGCGCTTCGAGGTGTGGCCGTACCTGTCGGGGGTGCTGAAGGAGGCCAACATGGTCGCCTCGGCGCGCGCCACGATGGGCTCGGGCGGCAGCCACACACGCACGGACGTCCATCTGCACCTGGACGTGACCCCTCCGGAGCTGACCGCGCAAGCGGACCCGGAGCGCATCCACCAGGTCGTCGCCAACCTCATAGACAACGCGGTCAAGCACAGCCCGCCGCACGGACGGGTGACGGTCAGGGCGCGGCGCGGGCCGCTGCCGGGGTCGCTGGAGCTGGAGGTCCTGGACGAGGGCCCCGGCATCCCGCGTTCGGAGTGGCACCGCGTGTTCGAGCGGTTCAACCGGGGTGCCGTCAGCCGTCCGCACGGTCCGGGCAGCGACGGCGGCACGGGACTGGGACTGGCGATCGCCCGCTGGGCGGTCGATCTGCACGGAGGCCGGATCGGAGTGGCCGAATCCGAGCGGGGTTGCCGGATTCTTATCACTCTTCCGGGAGACTCGTCCGTTCAAAATTGACGTAAAGTCTGCGACGGAGTCCCAAGATCCACAGGCGTTCGCACGGTCGGACGCGTGTGATCGGGCACCCCTCCGGTCCAGGTCGGCCCAGGTCCGCACGCCGAGCGTGCGCGACCCGCACCGACCTGCGTCGACGCACCTGTTTCAGCGGGCAACCGCGTTTGTTTCCCGCCATTTCCGGCCCCGAAACAGCCCTCGCGATGTGACTTACGCGACGATGCGGCGGCCCGGCCTGACCTTCACCGGTTGGGAGGCGTAGCCTTTATTCCCGCTGTCCATCACCTTGTGAAGCGGAAGAGGGCGGTTGCCGCCGTGTCGCCACAGTCCCCCAGTAACGCATCGAGCATCTCGACCGACGCAGACCAAGCGGGCAAGAACCCCGCTGCCGCGTTCGGAGCGAACGAGTGGCTCGTCGACGAGATCTATCAGCAGTACCTCCAGGACCCGAACTCGGTAGACCGTGCCTGGTGGGACTTCTTCGCCGACTACAAGCCGGGCGCGGCCGCGCCGTCGGCTCCGGCGAGCGCTGCGGCCGCGGGGGCCGCAGCGGCCCCCGCCACGCCCGCGGCCCCCGCCGCACCGGCAGCTCCGGCCGCCCCTGCCCAGGCCGCGCCCGCCGCCCCGGCTCCCGCGCCGGCGCCGGCCGCCCCGAAGCCCGCCGCCGCGGCTCCGGCGCCCGCGAAGGCCCCGGCCGCGAAGCCGGCCGCCAAGGCCGCGCCCGCCGCCTCCCCCGACGGCCCCGAGTTCGTGACGCTGCGCGGTCCGTCCGCCGCGGTCGCCAAGAACATGAACGCCTCACTGGAACTGCCCACGGCCACGTCCGTGCGCGCGGTCCCGGTGAAGCTGCTGTTCGACAACCGCATCGTCATCAACAACCACCTCAAGCGCGCCCGGGGCGGGAAGATCTCCTTCACGCACCTGATCGGCTTCGCGATGGTGCAGGCCATCAAGGCCATGCCGTCGATGAACTGGCACTACGCGGAGAAGGACGGGAAGCCCACCCTCGTCAAGCCCGCGCACGTCAACTTCGGCCTCGCCATCGACCTGGTGAAGCCCAACGGCGACCGCCAGCTCGTCGTCGCCGGCATCAAGAAGGCCGAGACGCTGAACTTCTTCGAGTTCTGGCAGGCCTACGAGGACATCGTCCGCCGCGCCCGCGACGGCAAGCTGACGATGGACGACTTCACCGGCGTCACGGTCTCCCTGACCAACCCCGGCGGCCTCGGCACCGTCCACTCCGTCCCGCGCCTGATGCCCGGCCAGTCGGTCATCATGGGCGTCGGCTCCATGGACTACCCGGCGGAGTTCCAGGGCACCAGCCAGGACACCCTGAACAAGCTCGGCATCTCGAAGGTCATGACGCTCACGTCGACCTACGACCACCGGGTCATCCAGGGCGCCGCGTCCGGCGAGTTCCTGCGGATCGTCGCGAACCTCCTCCTCGGCGAGCAGGGCTTCTACGACGACATCTTCGAGGCGCTGCGCATCCCCTACGAGCCGGTCCGCTGGCTCAAGGACATCGACGCCAGCCACGACGACGACGTCACCAAGGCCGCCCGCGTCTTCGAGCTGATCCACTCCTACCGGGTCCGCGGCCACGTCATGGCCGACACCGACCCGCTGGAGTACCGCCAGCGCAAGCACCCCGACCTCGACATCACCGAGCACGGGCTCACCCTGTGGGACCTGGAGCGCGAGTTCGCCGTCGGCGGCTTCGCGGGCAAGTCCCTCATGAAGCTGCGCGACATCCTCGGCGTGCTGCGCGACTCGTACTGCCGCACCACCGGCGTCGAGTTCATGCACATCCAGGACCCCAAGCAGCGCAGGTGGATCCAGGACCGCATCGAGCGCTCGCACACCAAGCCGGAGCGCGAGGAGCAGCTGCGCATCCTGCGCCGCCTGAACGCGGCGGAGGCCTTCGAGACCTTCCTGCAGACGAAGTACGTCGGCCAGAAGCGCTTCTCCCTGGAGGGCGGCGAGTCCGTCATCCCGCTGCTCGACGCGGTGCTCGACTCGGCCGCCGAGTCGCGCCTCGACGAGGTCGTCATCGGCATGGCCCACCGCGGCCGGCTGAACGTGCTGGCGAACATCGTCGGCAAGTCCTACGCGCAGATCTTCCGCGAGTTCGAGGGCAACCTCGACCCGAAGTCGATGCACGGCTCCGGCGACGTGAAGTACCACCTGGGCGCCGAGGGCACCTTCACGGGCCTGGACGGCGAGCAGATCAAGGTCTCGCTGGTCGCCAACCCCTCGCACCTGGAGGCGGTGGACCCGGTCCTGGAGGGCGTCGCGCGCGCCAAGCAGGACATCGTCAACAAGGGCGGCACGGACTTCACCGTCCTGCCGGTGGCCCTGCACGGTGACGCGGCCTTCGCCGGCCAGGGCGTGGTGGCCGAGACCCTGAACATGTCGCAGCTGCGCGGCTACCGCACCGGCGGCACGGTCCACATCGTCATCAACAACCAGGTCGGCTTCACCGCGGCCCCCGAGTCCTCGCGTTCCTCCATGTACGCGACGGACGTGGCCCGCATGATCGAGGCCCCGATCTTCCACGTGAACGGCGACGACCCGGAGGCCGTGGTCCGCGTCGCGCGGCTCGCCTTCGAGTTCCGCCAGGCCTTCAACAAGGACGTGGTGATCGACCTCATCTGCTACCGCCGCCGCGGTCACAACGAGTCGGACAACCCGGCCTTCACCCAGCCGCTGATGTACGACCTGATCGACAAGAAGCGCTCGGTGCGCAAGCTGTACACCGAGTCCCTCATCGGTCGCGGCGACATCACCCTGGAAGAGGCCGAGCAGGCGCTGCAGGACTACCAGGGCCAGCTGGAGAAGGTCTTCACGGAGGTCCGCGAGGCCACCGCGCAGCCCGCCTCCGGCGACTCCCACGAGCCGCAGGACGGCTTCCCGGTCACGGTGGACACCGCGATCTCGGCGGAGGTCGTCAAGCGCATCGCCGAGTCCCAGGTCAACATCCCCGACCACATCACCGCGCACCCGCGTCTGCTGCCGCAGCTCCAGCGCCGGGCCGCGATGGTCGAGGACGGCACGATCGACTGGGGCATGGGCGAGACGCTGGCCGTCGGCTCCCTCCTCCTGGAGGGCGTCCCGGTCCGCCTGGCCGGCCAGGACTCCCAGCGCGGCACGTTCGGCCAGCGGCACGCCGTGATCATCGACCGGGAGACCGGCGAGGAGTTCACGCCGCTGATGTACCTCTCGGACGAGCAGGCGCGCCTGAACGTCTACAACTCCCTGCTGTCCGAGTACGCGGCGATGGGCTTCGAGTACGGCTACTCGCTGGCCCGCCCCGACGCGCTCGTGCTGTGGGAGGCCCAGTTCGGCGACTTCGTCAACGGCGCCCAGACGGTCGTGGACGAGTTCATCTCGTCGGCGGAGCAGAAGTGGGGCCAGACGTCCGGCGTCACCCTGCTCCTGCCGCACGGCTACGAGGGCCAGGGCCCGGACCACTCGTCCGCCCGCCCGGAGCGCTTCCTCCAGATGTGCGCCCAGAACAACATGACGGTGGCCATGCCGACCCTGCCGTCGAACTACTTCCACCTCCTGCGGTGGCAGGTGCACAACCCGCACCACAGGCCGCTGGTCGTCTTCACCCCGAAGTCGATGCTGCGTCTCAAGGCCGCCGCGTCGAAGGCGGAGGAGTTCACGACGGGCCAGTTCCGCCCGGTCATCGGCGACGCCTCGGTGGACCCGGCCGCCGTCAGGAAGGTCGTCTTCTGCGCCGGCAAGGTCTACTACGACCTGGACGCCGAGCGTCGGAAGCGCGGCATCACGGACACCGCGATCATCCGCATCGAGCGCCTGTACCCGCTGCCGGGTGCCGAGCTCCAGGCGGAGATCGCCAAGTACCCGAACGCCGAGAAGTACCTGTGGGCCCAGGAGGAGCCGGCCAACCAGGGTGCCTGGCCGTTCATCGCCCTGAACCTGATCGACCACCTGGACCTGGCCGTCGGCGCGGACGTGCCGCACGGCGAGCGCCTGCGCCGCATCTCGCGGCCGCACGGCTCGTCCCCGGCGGTCGGCTCGGCCAAGCGCCACCAGGCCGAGCAGGAACAGCTGGTGCGTGAGGTGTTCGAGGCGTAGGCGTCCTCGACCGTCGGGACAGCGGCGGACGGCAGTGGACAGCGGCGGGGCCGCACCTCTTCACGGGGTGCGGCCCCGCTGTCTCACGGGGTGCGGACCGGCCGTTCCGTCGGTGCGGACCCGCCGTTCGTGCCCGTTTATCCTTGGCTCATGTACTTCACGGACCGTGGCATCGAAGAGCTGGAGAAGAGGCGCGGCGCGGAGGAGGTCACCTTCGAGTGGCTCGCCGAGCAGCTGCGGACGTTCGTCGACCTGAACCCGGACTTCGAGGTCCCGGTGGAGCGGCTGGCGACGTGGCTGGCCCGGCTCGACGACGAGGACGACGAATAGGTCCACCGACGGCACGCGGTCGTGTGCGGGGGCGCCCTGAGGGGCGCCCCTTTTGCGTGCCCGGTGCGCTTAGCGCCCCCGGTGCGCCCGGCGTGCCCGGCGTGCCCGGCGTGCCCGGCGTGCCCGGCGGCTGTGGGAGGCCGGTCACCGGAAGGAGTGTCTTGACTTCCCGGGGCCGCGATATATCGTGTTTCACGTGAGACGCGATATGGCGTGTCACGTCGTGTCGTGTCCTCGAGGAGGTCATCACCATGTCCGAGTGGTCCGTCACCGAGCCGAGGAAGTTCTCCTTCGACGAGCCGGTGAGTGAGCTGCACGTCCGCATCGTCGACGGAACGGTCAACGTGGTGGGCACCGACGAGGGTTCCGCCCGCCTGGAGGTCTCCCACCTCGAGGGACCCCCTCTCGTCGTGACCCACCAGGACGGGGCGCTGACGGTGGCGTACGAGGACCTGAACTGGAAGGGCTTCCTCACGTGGCTCGACCGCAAGGGCTGGCGGCGCAGTGCCGTCGTCTCGCTCGCCGTCCCGGCCGGCACCCGCGTGGAGGTCGGCGTGGTGAGCGCCGGCGCGGTGGTCTCCGGCATCGACGGGCGTGCCGAGGTGAGGGGCGTCTCCGGCGACACGACCCTGGTCGGCCTGGCGGGGCCGGTCCGCACGGACACCGTCTCGGGGAACGTGGAGGCGCAGGCCCTCACCGGCGACCTGCGCTTCAACTCCGTCTCCGGGGACCTGACCGTCGTCGAGGCGGGCTCCTCCGTGAAGGCCGACTCGGTGAGCGGGTCGATGATCGTCGACCTCGACCCGGCGGGCCGCGCCACCGACATCAGCCTGACCAGCGTCTCGGGCGGGATCGCCATCCGGCTGCCCCAGCCGGCGGACGCGCAGGTGGAGGCGAACACCGCGAGCGGTTCGGTCTCCAACGCCTTCGAGGACCTCCGGGTCAGCGGCCGGTGGGGCGCCAAGCGGATCACCGGCCGCCTCGGCACGGGCAGCGGCAGCCTCAAGGCCACGACGGTCTCCGGCTCGATCGCCCTGCTGCGGCGGCCTCCGGCGGAGGACGGACCGTGGGAGACGGGACCGGCTCCGGACGACGGCGACTCCGCCGCTCCGGGAGACCGTCCCCCGTCCGGGGCCGGTTCAGCATCCGGCCCGGACGACAGCACGACCGACAAGAAGGTGCTCTGACATGCCCCCGTCTTCGCCCACGGCCGCCTCCGCCTCTACCTGCTCAAGCTCCTGGACGAGGCTCCGCGCCACGGCTACGAGGTGATCCGTCTCCTGGAGGAACGCTTCCAGGGGCTGTACGCGCCGTCGGCGGGCACCGTGTACCCCCGGCTGGCGAAGCTGGAGGCCGAGGGCCTGGTCACCCACACCAGCGAGGGCGGCCGCAAGGTGTACGCCATCACCGACGCGGGCCGGGCCGAGCTGGCCGACCGCAGCGGTGAACTCGCCGACCTGGAGCTGGAGATCCGCGAGTCGGTCGCCGAACTGGCCGCGGAGATCAGGGCCGACGTGCGCGGAGCGGCGGGCGAGCTGCGGCGTGAGATGCGGGCGGCCGCCTCCGAGGCCCGGCAGGACACCGGGGCGGACAGCGGATCCGGCGCCGGCCAGGGCTCCGGCGAGTACGGGGAGTACGGCGACGGGGAGTCCTGGCGGGCGGCCAAGGAGGAGATGCGGCGCGCCAAGCAGGAGTGGAAGGAACAGGCCCGCCGGGCCAAGGACGAGAGCCGGCGGGCCCGCGAGGAGGCCCAGCGGGCCCGCCGCCAGGCCAAGGAGGCCCAGGACCGGGCCGTGGCCCAGGCTCAGGAGGAGGTCCAGCGCATAGCGCGACGGGTTCAGGATCAGGTCCAGGACCACTTCGCGCGGGGCGACTGGCCGACGGGTGTCCGGGAGGGGCTGACCGAACTGGCCAAGGAGTTCGGCGAGTTCGGAAAGGACTTCGGGAAGGGGTTCGGCAAGGACTTCGGCTTCGGCCGGGGCGGCACCGGGGGCCCGGAGCGAGCCGGGGAGGCCGGGGGCCGCGGGCCGCCGCGGGACCGGCGGAGCCGGCGGAAGGCGCGGGTGCCGCGGCCGGGGCCCGGTCTACTCCGAGACCCCCGCGGACTTCCCGGCCGGCTTCGAGCCGTCCTGGACCCACGAGGCGCCCGGCGCCGACCCGGCCCGTGACCTGGACCGGCTCCTGGACCGCTTCCGCGACGACATCCGCGACGCGGCCCGCGACCACGGCGTCACCGACGACCAGCTCCGCGAGGCCCGCCGCCACCTGTCGACGGCGGCGGCCCGCATCGGGGCGGTGCTGCGGACGGGCAAGGACTGAGCACAGGCGGTCGGAGCGTCAGCCCGCCGGGGCCTCTCCCTCCGCGTACAGGACCCGGGTCAGGGAGGTGTGGGTGACGCCGTGGTCGGCGAGGATCTCGGCGGAGGGGCCGGGGCGGGCGGTCAGGGCGAGCAGGAAGTGCTCGTCGCCGATGTGCCGGTCGCGGTGGGCCAGGGCGATGCGCAGGGACTTCTCCAGGACGTCCTTGGCCTCCCGCCCGAAGCCGGGACGACCGACGCCCGGACGGCCGGTCCGCTGTCCCGTGCCCCGCCGCCCCGTGTCGCGCCGGTCCCCGGCCATCGCGCCGACCCCGTGCGCCTCCTCGACCCGGGAGACGATCTCCGACACGTCGATGCCGAGGTCGGCGAGGGCGTCGGCGTCCGCCCGGGAGAGGCCCGCGCGCCGGCGCGCCTCGTCCAGTGCCTCGCGGACCGGCTCCCTGCCCTCCGCCGGGAGGCCGAGGGCAGCCAGCGCGAAGGAGCCGCGGCTCGCCCCACGGTCCAGCAGGGCGTGCAGCAGATGCTCGGGGCCCACGGTCCCCCGCCGGTGTTCTGGCAGTGCGCGACCGCGCCGCGCACCACCTCCCGGGCGTCCTTCGTGAACCGCTCGAACATCACTGCCTCCCGTACTTCTTGTGCACGGCCTGTCTGCTGACCCCGAGTTCCGCGGCGATCTCCTGCCACGACCATCCCTGGTGGCGCGCACTGCGCACCTGCACCGCCTCCAGCCGCTCCAGCAGCCGGCGCAGCGCGGCGACGGCGCGCAGTCCGACCCGTGGATCACGGTCGCCCGCGCGCTCGGCGAGATCCGTTGCTTCGGTCATGACGTCAACTTACGTTGACACTCACCCATATGTCAACCCAAGTTGACATGCGAGGTGCGCGAAAGGCGGGCCCGGTATCCGGGCCCGCCGTCAGGGACGCGAAGAGGCTTCAGGAATCGGTTCAGGAACGGGTGAGGACGATCTTGCCGAACTGGTCGCCGGACGCGAGCCGTTCGAAGCCCTCCCGGGCGCGGTCCAGCGGGAGCACCTCGTCGATGACGGGCCGGACCCCGGTCGCGGCGCAGAAGGCGAGCAGGTCCTCCAGTTCGTCCTTCGTGCCCATCGTGGAGCCGACCACCTTCAGCTCCAGGAAGAAGATCCGGGTCAGCTCCGCGTGGGAGGGGCGGTCGCCGCTGGTCGCTCCGGAGATGACGAGCGTGCCGCCGGGCCGCAGCGACTTCACCGAGTGGGACCAGGTGGCGGCGCCGACGGTCTCGATGACGGCGTCCACGCGCTGAGGCAGCCGCGCCCCCGGCTCGACGGCCTCGACGGCCCCCAGTTCCAGGGCCCGCTTCCGCTTGGCCTCGTCCCGGCTGGTCGCGAAGACCCGCAGTCCGGCCGCCTTGCCGAGCACGATCGCGGCCGTGGCCACTCCGCCCCCGGCGCCCTGCACGAGCACCGAGTCACCGGGTCGCACCCCGGCGTTGGTGAACAGCATGCGGTAGGCCGTCAGCCAGGCGGTGGGCAGACAGGCCGCCTCCTCGAAGGACAGTTCCTTCGGCTTGGGCAGGATGTTCCAGGTCGGCACGGCGACCTGCTCGGCGAAGGTGCCCTGGTAGTGCTCGGTGAGGATGGACCGGGGCTCCCGGGGGCCGACCCCGTGGCCGGTCTGGCCGATGACGGAGTGCAGCACGACCTCGTTGCCGTCCTCGTCGACGCCGGCGGCGTCGCAGCCGAGGATCATCGGCAGCTTGTCCTCCGAGAGGCCGACGCCCCGCAGGGACCAGAGGTCGTGATGGTTGAGGGAGGCGGCCCGGACGGTGACGGTGCTCCAGCCGGGGCGGGCGTCGGGAGCCGGTCGCTCCCCCAACTCCAGTCCGGAAAGCGGCTGGTCGCGGTCGATTCGGGCGGCGTAGACGGCGAACATGCCCCCGACGATAGGGTCCCTCGGCGCCCGGCGAAACCGGAGGGCACTGTGAGACATGCCCTCTTGCGCGGCCGGCTCAGGGACGTGAGCACCCGCCCCCGCAGGGGTGGGGAGAGACGCGACCGGCCCTCGTGCCCCACGGCCACCGCACGACCGCGACCACAGCCACAGCCACAGCCACAGCCACCGTCGCAGCCATCACCACCGCCGGGGGCGGGGCTCCCTCCTCGACCCACCCGAACGGACGCCCCGGTGGGTAAAGAACGGCCCCGCCCGAGGAACGGGCGGGGCCGTCTCAGCCGTACGTCAGCGGCGGGCGACACCTTCGGCACGGGCGGCCGCGGCGACCGCCGCGGTGACCGCAGGAGCGACCCGCTCGTCGAACGGCGAGGGGATGACGTAGTCCGCCGCGAGATCGTCGCCGACGACACCCGCCAGCGCCTCGGCCGCCGCGATCTTCATTCCCTCGGTGATCCGGGACGCCCGCACCTGGAGCGCACCGGCGAAGATCCCCGGGAACGCCAGCACGTTGTTGATCTGGTTCGGGAAGTCCGACCGCCCGGTCGCGACGACCGCCGCGTACTTGTGGGCGATCTCGGGGTGGATCTCCGGCGTGGGGTTGGCCATCGCGAACACGAAGGCGCCCTTCGCCATCGAGGCGACCGCGTCCTCCGGGACCGTACCGCCGGAGACGCCGATGAAGACGTCCGCGCCGGACAGCGCGTCCCCGAGGGAGCCGGTGAGGCCGGCCTTGTTCGTGAACCCGGCCAGCTCGCGCTTGACGTCGGTCAGGTCCTCGCGGTCCGCCGAGACGACGCCCTTGCGGTCGGTGACCGCGACGTCCCCGATGCCGGCCTCGATCAGCATCCGGGCGATGGCGACCCCGGCCGCACCGGCGCCCGAGATGACGGCCCGCAGGTCCGCGATGGAGCGTCCGCTCAGCCGGGCCGCGTTGCGCAGCGCCGCCAGCGTCACGACCGCCGTGCCGTGCTGGTCGTCGTGGAAGACCGGGATGTCGAGCCGCTCCTGGAGCCGGCGCTCGATCTCGAAGCACCGCGGCGCCGAGATGTCCTCCAGGTTCACTCCGCCGAACGAGGGCGCGAGGCGCACCACGGTCTCGACGATCTCGTCCACGTCCGTGCAGGCGAGCGCGATCGGCACCGCGTCGACCCCGCCGAACTGCTTGAAGAGGATGGCCTTGCCCTCCATCACCGGAAGGGAGGCCTCCGGCCCGATGTCCCCGAGGCCGAGCACGGCCGTGCCGTCGGTCACGACGGCGACGACGGACGACTTCCACGTGTAGTCGTCCACCAGGTCCGGCTGTTCCGCGATCGCGGTGCACACCCGCGCGACGCCAGGCGTGTAGGCGAGGGACAGGTCGTCCTTGTCGCGGATCGGAACGGTGGCCTGCACGGCCATCTTTCCGCCCCGGTGCAGCGCGAACACCGGGTCGAACGAGTCGAGAGGCTCCGCACCGCCCTCCCGACCCGTATGGTCCGTTTCGCTCTCGCTGCGAGGATTGACGATCTCCGCTGCCACTGTGTCTTACCCCTTAGGTGTTCATGGATGAGGGTGGCCACTTCTGGTTGAGAAGTGGGCGGGCACCGCGCAGGACCCAGCGGTGATACGTACGGGCACTGCGCGTCGGGCGCGCCGCACACGCGCCCTGAGCCCCGGATGAGGGGTGTAAAGAACCTTCTTACCGGACGGACACCACCGACGACGAGTCCATTCGGTGCAAGGTCACATGCCGCTGCCGGCAGGACTCCGCCTCCTCACCTGCACCGTCATATCTCAGTGACATGACTCATGCGTGAAGCGCGGACAAGTCTCGGCCAAACCCTTGACAAGGGGTGACTTGTCGGCGTCCGGCGGAGCACGTTCGTCCATATGGCGAGATGGGCCGAAGATCTTCCGGCCGCGAGTGTGGATGCCCGCAGATGATCCGGCCCGGTCCGGTCGTGATGTACCGGACTGATCGGATTCGGGTGTCGCCCGTTATCCGATTTTGACATAGCTGGCCCCTCGAATGGCGTAGTCCGAATGGCAGGATGCCGTCATCACACGAGGTCGCGACACCCGAAGGTGTGTGTTCTCGTCGACCCATCGGCATCTCCATCCATCCGCCGGAGGCACTCACCATGACCGCACGCTCCATCCGCTGTACCACCGCCGCGCGCACCCGGCTCGCCGCGGTCGGAACCCTCGCGGTCACGGGCGCCCTGCTGCTCACCGCGTGCGGTGACCAGACCAAGGACAACGGCTCCGGGAGCAGCGACACCGCCTCGGCCGGCTCGGCCCCGCTGGCCGGCAAGCTGCCCCAGGCCATCCGTGACAAGGGCGTCATCAAGGTCGGTTCCGACATCGCGTACGCGCCGGTCGAGTTCAAGGACAGCTCCGGCAAGGTGGCCGGCATCGACCCCGACATCGCGGCCGCCATGGGCGAGCAGCTCGGCGTGAAGTTCGAGTTCCAGAACGCCACGTTCGACACCCTCATCGGTGGTCTGGCGTCCAAGCGCTACGACATCGCCATGTCGGCCATGACCGACACCAAGGACCGCCAGGAAGGCGTCGACTCCGACACCGGCAAGAAGGTCGGCGCGGGCGTCGACTTCGTCGACTACTTCACCGCGGGCGTCTCCCTCTACACCAACAAGGGCGACGACCAGGGCATCAAGACCTGGGACGACCTGTGCGGGAAGACGATGGCCGTGCAGCGCAACACCTTCTCCCACGACCTCGCCAAGGACCAGGCGGAGAAGTGCAAGAAGGACGGCAAGGCGGCCCTCAAGATCGAGGACTTCGCCACCAACCCCGAGGCCGAGACCCGGATGCGTTCCAAGGGTGCCGACGTCGTCTCCGCGGACTTCCCGATCGCCGCCTACTCCGTGAAGAACGCCGGGGGCGGCAAGTACTTCGAGGTCGTCGGCGACCAGGTCGAGGCCGGTCCGTACGGCATCGCCGTCGCCAAGGACAACACCGAACTGCGTGACGCGCTCCAGGCGGCCGTCCAGGCGATCATCGACAACGGCGAGTACAAGAAGATCGTCGAGAAGTGGGGTGTCGCGGACGGCGCGGTCACCGAGTCCAAGATCAACGGCGGTTCCTGAACCGCCACGGTTCGACTCGGCTCTGAAAGGCTCCACCCGTGACTGTTGACGTCAACAAGACGGACGGTCCCGACGCGACGCCCCCCGCCGGGCCGGAGGCCATCAAGGCCATCCCGGTCCGGCACCCGGGGCGCTACGTTTCGGCGGTCGTCGCGCTGGCCCTGTTCGGCTCGGTCGTCTACGCCTTCGCGCAGGGCAACATCAACTGGGGCGCGATCCCCGACTACTTCTTCGACGACCGCATCCTGCACGGCGTCTGGAACACCCTGCTGCTCACCGTGCTGTCCATGGTGATCGGCATCGCCGGCGGCATCCTGCTCGCCGTGATGCGGCTGTCGAAGAACCCCGTGACCTCGTCGGTCGCATGGTTCTACATCTGGTTCTTCCGCGGCACCCCGGTCCTGGTCCAGCTGTTCGTCTGGTTCAACCTGGGCCTGGTCTTCGAGTACATCAACCTGGGTCCGATCTACAAGGACTACTGGTCGTCGTTCATGACGCCGCTGCTGACGGCGCTCCTCGGCCTGGGCCTGAACGAGGCCGCCTACATGGCCGAGATCTGCCGCGCCGGCCTGCTCTCGGTCGACGAGGGGCAGACGGAGGCGTCGCAGGCGCTCGGCATGAGCCACACCAAGACGCTCCGCCGGATCGTCATCCCGCAGGCGATGCGGGTGATCGTGCCGCCGACGGGCAACGAGGTCATCAACATGCTGAAGACGACCTCGCTCGTCTCGGCGGTGCAGTTCGCCGACCTCTTCAAGGAGGCCCAGGACATCGGTCAGAACGCCGGCTCCACGGTGGAGATGTACTTCCTCGCCGCCGCCTGGTACCTGATCATGACCTCGATCCTGAGCGTGGGGCAGTACTACGTCGAGCGGTACTACGCGCGCGGTTCGAGCCGCAGCCTGCCGCCCACGCCGCTCCAGCGCATCAGGGCCGCCGTCCTGCCGGCGCGCCGCTCGAAGGGAGTCCCGGCATGACGCAGCCTTCCCACCCCATGGTGAAGGCCGAGGGAGTCCACAAGTCCTTCGGCCCCGTCGAGGTCCTCAAGGGCATCGACCTCCAGGTGGACTCCGGTGAGGTGTTCTGCCTGATCGGCCCGTCCGGCTCCGGCAAGTCGACCTTCCTGCGGTGCATCAACCACCTGGAGAAGGTCAACGCCGGGCGCCTGTACGTCGACGGCGAGCTGGTCGGCTACCGCCAGAAGGGCGACAAGCTGTACGAGCTGAAGGACAGCGAGGTCGCGCTGAAGCGCCGGGACATCGGCATGGTGTTCCAGCGGTTCAACCTCTTCCCGCACATGACCGCGGTCGAGAACGTCATGGAGGCCCCGGTCCAGGTCAAGGGCCAGAACAAGGGCCAGGCCAGGGAGCGCGCCATGCAGCTCCTGGAGCGGGTCGGCCTCGGCGACAAGGCGGGCAACTACCCCTCGCAGCTCTCCGGCGGTCAGCAGCAGCGCGTGGCCATCGCGCGTGCCCTGGCCATGGACCCGAAGCTGATGCTGTTCGACGAGCCGACCTCGGCGCTGGACCCGGAGCTGGTCGGTGACGTCCTCGACGTCATGCGCGACCTGGCGGAGTCCGGCATGACGATGGTCGTCGTCACGCACGAGATGGGCTTCGCCCGCGAGGTCGGCGACAGCCTGGTCTTCATGGACGGCGGTGTGGTGGTCGAGTCCGGCGACCCGCGCGAGGTCCTGACCAATCCGCAGCACGAGCGGACCCAGGCGTTCCTGTCCAAGGTCCTCTGACCGGTTCTCCGACCGGCCGCGACGCACGGCCGAGGGGCGGTACGGGCACAGATCCCGGTACCGCCCCTCGCGTCGTTCCGGTGACGGTGGCGGGGTGGCGATGGTGGCGGTGGCGGTGGCGGTGGCGGTGGCGGTGGCGGAGAACGAGCCGCCGTGGGAGCGGGGATCCCGCTCCCACTTCGTCGGCGTAATACCCTGGGAGCGCAATCAGCCGTTACCCGGCCGCACCGACGACCACAGAGCCCATCCGTAAGGACTTCACGTGGAACTGGCCTATTACTCGGACTACGCCGTCCGCCTCGTCAACAGCGAGGAACCGGCCCGGGGCAAGGACTCGCTGACCTCGGTCGAGGCCGTCCGCGGCCTGTTCGGCGGCAACGCGTCGGCGGCCCGCCGCGCCACCGACGCGGACGTCACCCGGTTCCGCTCGGTCCGGGCCAGGCTGCGCGCGGTCTTCGAGGCGGCCGACCGCGGTGACGAGACCCTCGCCGTCGACCTGCTGAACTCCCTCCTGCTGGAGTTCCCGGTCAGCCCGCAGATCTCCGGGCACGACCACCGCGACGACGACGACCGCCCGCTGTGGCACATGCACCTCGCCGACCACCCGTCGAACGCGACCGCCGGCTTCGCGGCCATCGCCGCGATGGGCCTGGCCTTCCACCTGACGGAGCACGGCGTCGACCGGCTGGGCCTGTGCGAGGCGAGCCCGTGCCGCAACGCCTACCTGGACACCTCCACGAACCGCTCCCGGCGCTACTGCTCCGACCGCTGCGCGACCCGCGCCAACGTGGCCGCCTACCGCGCCCGCAAACGCCTGGAGGCCGACCGGTCGGCGAGCACGGGCCTGGCCGCGGAGAGCGCCCAGCGCAGCGCCGCCAGCGGCGAACGCTGATCCGCCTTCCGGGGCCGGTAGCGGAACCGCACCTTCCCGAGGATCAGCTCGTCGGGCACGGTGCCGTAGTCGGTGCTGTCACCGCCGGCGAACGCGTTGTCGCCGAGCACCCACCAGCCGCCGTCGCGGCGCTCCACGGCCCGCTTGACGACGAGCAGGTCCTGCTGGAAGGGGTGCCGCAGCACGATCACGTCCCCCGGCCGCACCCGGGCCCCGTACCGCACCACCAGCTGATCGCCGTGGTGCAGCGTGGGAACCATGGACGGGCCGGTCACCTCGGCCAGTCCGAACGGCGCGGTGGCCCTCCCGCGCTCGGCGTCCTGCGACGGCTCCGGCATCGCCGGCACCTCCCCTGGTCCGTTCCTCCACCAGTCCCAGTCTGACCCGGACTTTTGCCCTAAGCCCATGGGGGCACTCGCGAAAACCGCTCCCTCAGGGAGTAATGTCCCACCTGAGAAGACGATCACGAGGAAGGAACGCTCCATGCTTTCCCGCCTGTTTGCCCCCAAGGTCACGGTCAGCGCGCACTGCGACCTGCCCTGCGGCGTGTACGACCCGGCCCAGGCCCGCATCGAGGCGGAGTCGGTGAAGGCCGTGCAGGAGAAGATGGCCGCCAACGACGACCCGCACTTCCAGGCGCGCGCCACCGTCATCAAGGAGCAGCGCGCCGAGCTCGCGAAGCACCACGTCTCCGTGCTGTGGAGCGACTACTTCAAGCCCCCGCACTTCGAGAAGTACCCCCAGCTGCACCATCTGGTCAACGACACCCTCAAGGCCCTGTCGGCCGCGAAGGCGTCGACCGACCCGAAGACGGGCGAGAAGGCGCTGGAACTCATCGCCGAGATCGACAAGATCTTCTGGGAGACCAAGAAGGCCTGACACCCGGGCCGTTCCCGACACCGGCGGTCGGTGCACCACCGCGGGACGAGGGACTTCGCCGAGGGGCCCGGTCGGCACACGACCGGGCCCCTTCGCCGTGCCCGGGACGGTGACCGCGGCCCCCCGCGGGCGCCCGGGAAAACCGGGGCGGCTCCGGGTGCGCACCGGCCTACGATCGCCGCATGAGCTCCCGCACCCGTGTCCGCTGGACGTACGCCTTCCTCGACCGGCCCGCCGAGCGCTTCGAGCGGGCCTGCGCGTTCTGGACCGCCGTCACCGGCACGGCCCTGTCCGAGCCCCGTGGGGACGGGGGCGAGTTCGTCACCCTCCTGCCGGAGGAGGCCGACGCCTGCGTGAAGGCGCAGGCGGTCGCCGACGGGGCTGGCGGGGCGCACCTCGACTTCTGCGTCGAGGACGTGGCGGCCTTCGTCGCGGCGGCGCTGGACGCGGGCGCGCGCACGGTCGCCGCCCACGACGGCTGGGCCGTGCTGCGCTCCCCCGCCAGCCAGCCGTTCTGCGCGGTCCCCTGGGACGGCGAGTCCGTCCGCCCGCCCGTGGTGGCCGGCGGCCGCCTGGACCAGGTCAGCATCGACATACCGCCGTCCGCGTACGACGCCGAAGTCGCCTTCTGGGGTCGGCTCCTGCCCGACTGGGCGTCCCGGTCCGGCTCACTGCCGGAGTTCCACGTGGTGGCGCCGCCGCCGGGACTGCCCGTGCGGATCCTGCTCCAGCGCCTCGGCGAGGAGCGGCCGGTCTCCGCCCACCTCGACCTCGCGTGCGGCCCGGACATCGAGGCGGTGCGGGCCCGGCACGAGCGGCTGGGCGCGCGGTTCGTCGCCGGCCACCCCCGTTGGACGGTGCTGCGCGACCCGGCGGGCGGCCTGTACTGCCTGACCGGCCGCGACGCGGAGACGGGCGGGCTGCCGCGCGGTTAGGGCGCCGGGGACCGCGCGGCCGGGCGTCAGGAGGCGGGGGCGGCGGGGGTGCCGGGCTCGTCGGCGTGTTCCGGAGACTCGGGGTGGCCGTGCTGCGCGGTGCCGGGTTCGAGGAACGACGCGCAGTCGGGGTTGTGGCACGGGCCCGCCGTCCAGCGCGGTACCCATGCGCCCAGCGTCTTGTGGCGCCGGACCACCGTGTCCACGGTCTGCCCGCATTCGGGACAGACGTGCTTTTCCCTGTCCATGTCCTCAGGGTAGGCCGGTCACCGCTTCCGCGCGTATCTGCGGACGAGGACACCGTTGGAGAAGGTGCGCACCGACTCCAGGCTGAAGTCGGTCACGGAGAAGTCGGCGCCGAACATCGGCAGGCCGGAGCCGTAGACCTGCGGGTAGGTCTTGATGACGAGTTCGTCGATCTCGTCGAGCAGTTCGCCCGCGACGCGTGAGCCGCCGCAGAGCCAGATGCCCAGCTCGCCGTCCTCGGCCTTGAGCCGGCGCACCCGGGCGACCAGGTCCGTGTCGATGACCTCGACGTTCGGGTCGGGCGAGGGACCGAGGGTGCGGGAGGCGACGAACTCGCGCAGGTGGCCGTAGGGGCTGGTGATGCCCGCGTCGAGGGCGAGCTGGTAGCTGGCCCGGCCCTGGACCACGGTGTCGAAGTTCGGGTTCCCGGCGCCCTCGAGGCCCATCTGCTCACGGCCCTGGGCGGGGATGGTGTCCGGATACGTCGAGGCCAGGTAGGCGAGGAACTCCTCGTCCAGGAAGGCGAACATCGACGACGCGTCGCCCTGCGGGTCTCCGATGAAGCCGTCGATGGAACAGGCGATGTAGTAGGTGAGCTTGCGCAAGCCGGTCTCTTTCCGTGGTCCGAACAGAACAACTCCATTTGTAGTACTTCATCTGTAGTGATGACAAGCGTTTCCCCGGACCGGACCGGCCACCGCGATAAGTGGGAGAAGGCATTCCGCATGACCGGGGTCCTGGGCGCGGGCCCCGCACGCGAAGAGGCGGGTCCCGCGCGCCGTGGGGATGCGCGGGGCCCGCCGGACCGGACCACCGGAACCGTACGGAGTCAGGAGCCGTACGGTTCCGGAGGTCCGGGGACTGCGAGAGGCGAGGACCGCCTCGGTGAGGACCTCCCCCTCACAGGCTGCGGCGCGTCACGAACTCCGCCAGGGACAGCAGACCGCCCGCCGCTTCCGGGTCCGGGACGGCGCGGGCCAGCTCGGAAACCGCCCGGGCCATGCGGTCCGCCGCCTGCTCCTGGGCCCATTCCCGGCCGCCGGCCCGCTCGACGGCCAGGGTCATGCGCTCCACGTCGTCCCCCTGCTCGCGGGGGACGCGTACAGCTCCGCAAGTTCCGCGGCGGCCGGGGTGCCGGAGCCGAGTGCGGCGATCACCGGCAGGGACTTCTTGCGGGCGGCCAGGTCGGCGCCGGCCGGCTTGCCGGTGTGCCGCGGGTCTCCCCATATGCCGATCACGTCGTCGATGAGCTGGAAGGCGAGCCCTGCCTGACGGCCGAACGCGTCCAGCGCCTCGACGTCCTCCCCGGCCGCCCCCGCGTACAGCGCGCCGAGGGCGCAGGCGCAGCCGAGCAGGGCCCCCGTCTTGGCCTCGGCCATGGCGAGCACCTCGTCGAGGGTGACCTCCGCCGGGCCCCGCTTCTCCAGGGCGGTGTCCGAGTGCTGGCCGGCGCAGAGCTCGATCACGCAGTCCGCGAGCCGGGCGACGGCGGCCGAGGACGCCGGATGCGGATGCGCGGCGAGCATCCCGAGAGCGAGCGCGTGGAGCGCGTCCCCGGCGAGGACGGCGTCGGCGTCACCGAACACCGTCCAGGCGGTGGGCCGGTGCCGGCGGGTGGTGTCGCGGTCCATCACGTCGTCGTGCAACAACGTGAAGTTGTGGATCAGTTCGACGGCGGCGGCCGCCGGGAGAGCCGCCGTCCCGGCCGCCGGGCCGCCGAGTGCGGCGGCCGCGGCGAGCACCAGCGCAGGCCGGATCGCCTTGCCCGCGTTGCCCGCGGCCGGTGTGCCGTCCGCGTGCTCCCAGCCGAAGTGGTAGAGCGAGATCCGCCGCATCGAGCCGGGCAGCGAGTCGATCGCCGCACGGAGCACGGGGTCGACGAACCCCCGGGTCTCCTCCAGGATCGCGGCCGCCTCGTGCCCGTCGAGCGCGTCGGGGCCGCTGTCGGTCCGGCCCGGAACGGCCCTCCCCCTCCCCCGTGCCCCGCCGGGATGCGGTCTGGTCCGCGTCACGTACTCGGTCATCGAGTCCCCCTCGCCGGGTCCGCGCACGGCGGCGGATGCGTGGCCCCGCGCGCACCCCCTGGGTGTACCCGCCCGGGTGGGCGGGGACACGGCGTCCGCACGGGTGAGGTCACCGCCAGCGGCCGATCTCGACGTTCTCCAGCACGCCCAGCGCGTCCGGAACCAGCACCGCCGCCGAGTAGTAGGCCGTGACCAGGTACTTGATGACGGCCTGTTCGTTGATGCCCATGAACCGCACGGACAGGCTCGGCTCGATCTCGTCCGGGATGCCGGACTGGCGCAGGCCGATGACACCCTGGTCCTGCTCCCCGAGACGCATCGCGATGATCGAGCTGGTGCGGGCCTCGGTCACCGGGATCTTGTTGCACGGGTAGATCGGCACCCCGCGCCAGGTGGGGATCCGGTTGCCGGCGACGTCGATCGTCTCGGGGACGAGCCCCCGCTTGTTGAGCTCGCGGCCGATCGCGGCGATCGCGCGCGGGTGGGCGAGGAGCATCTTGGTGCCACGCCGGCGGCTGAGCAGCTCGTCGAGGTCGTCCGGGCCCGGCACGCCGTCGTGCGGCTGGATCCGCTGGTCGTACTCGCAGTTGTGGAGCAGGCCGAACTCACGGTTGTTGACCAGCTCGTGCTCCTGACGCTCTTTCAGCGCCTCGACCGTCAGCCGCAACTGCTGCTCGGTCTGGTTCATCGGCTGGTTGTACAGGTCGGCCACGCGGGAGTGGATGCGCAGGACGGTCTGGGCGATGCTCAGCTCGTACTCGCGCGGCCGGGCCTCGTAGTCCACGAAGGTGTGCGGGATGTCCGGCTCACCGGCGTGCCCCGCGGCCAGGTCGACGGCCTTCTCGCCGTAGCGGTTGGTCGGCTGCGCGGGGATCGAGCGCAGGCCGCGCAGGTGCTCGGCCAGCGAGTCGGCGCGCTCGGCGACCTGCTCGAAGTCCTGGCGCGACAGGATCAGCACGGTGCAGGCGGTGTCCGCGCGGGCGGTGTACTCCCAGATGGCGTCCGGGTCGAGCAGCGCCTGGTCGCCGAAGTACGCGCCGTCGGCGAGGACCCCGAGGACCTGGTCGTCGCCGTAGGGGCCGGTGCCGACCTTCTCGACCCTGCCGTGCGCGAGGAGGTAGACCTTGTCGGTCCGGCTGCCGAAGGAGACGACGACCTCGCCCGGCGCGTACTCCCGCTGCCGACAGCGGGAGGCCAGCTCCGAGAAGACGTCCTCGTCCTCGTAGGACCGCAGCGCGGGCAGCTCACCCAGCTCCGCGGGGATGACCTCGACACGGTCTCCGGTCTTGACGAAGGTGACGCGGCCGTCACCGACGGCGTACGTCAGGCGCCGGTTCACCCGGTACGTGCCGCCCTGCACGTCGACCCAGGGCAGGTTCCGCAGCAGCCAGCGGGAGCTGATCTCCTGCATCTGCGGTACGGACTTGGTGGTGGTGGCCAGGTTCCGCGCGGCCGCGGTGCCGAGGCTCTGCTGCGGCTTGCCCTGCTCAGCGCGGACTTCTTCGCCTACCGACATAGAGAATTGCCCTCCCGGTGATACGCCGGAGCCGTACTGCTCCGACGCACTGCTCTCACGGGCAAGCCTTCCATCACCCAGTGTGTTCGTGCCATTACCCGAAAGAGCGGGAATGGATCATCGCCGGTGTGGGCACGGCGGGTTTCCGCCCGAGCGGTGTTCGACAATGGCGGGGTGACCAGGCCCGTTCCGTTCGACTCCGGCGCCCTGCGCCCCCGGCTGCCCTCGCCGTTGGAGGAGGTGGCCGACGACCGGTTCGCCCGGCACGGCGTACGGCTGCTCCTCAAGCGGGACGACCTGATCCACCCGGAGCTGATCGGCAACAAGTGGCGCAAGCTCGTGCCGAACCTGGAGGCGGCGGCCGGGCGGCCGGTCGTCACGTTCGGGGGCGCGTACTCCAACCATCTGCGGGCGACGGCCGCCGCCGGCCGGCTGCTGGGCCTGCCCACGGTCGGGGTGGTGCGCGGCGACGAGCTGGCCGGCCGCCCGCTGAACCCCTCCCTGGCCTGCTGCGCGGCCGACGGCATGCGGCTGCACTTCGTCGACCGGGCGGCCTACCGCAGCAAGGCCGCCCCCGCCACGCTGGCGGCGATCCTGCGCGCGGCGGGCGCCGAGGACGCGTACGTGGTGCCCGAGGGCGGCAGCAACGCGCCGGCCGTCCGCGGCTGCCGGGCCCTCGGCGAGGAGCTGCGCGCCCACGCCGATGTCGTGGCCCTCGCCTGCGGCACCGGCGGCACCCTCGCGGGCCTCGCCGCCGGCCTGGGCCCCGGCCGGCGGGCCCTCGGCATACCGGTCCTCAGGGGCGGCTTCCTCGGCGACGCGATACGGGCCCTGCAGCGGGAGGCCTTCGGCGGCCCGGTGGGCGACTGGCGGCTGGACGAGCGCTTCCACTTCGGCGGGTACGCCCGCACCACGCCGGCTCTCGAGGACTTCGCGCGGGACTTCGAGGAGCGGCACGGCCTGCCGGTCGAGCGCCTCTATGTCGCCAAGTCGCTGTACGGACTTGTCGTCCTCGCCGAGGAGGGCGCCTTCCCCCGCGGGACGCGGCTCGCGGCGGTCGTGACGGGAGCGCCGTTCCCCTCCTGACCTCCTGACCGGCCCGCCGGCCCGGTCCGGACGAAGTTCCCTAACCTGCCTCCCGGTAGGCGGCGGCCTCCTCCAGGTCGAGCCTGCGCAGCAGCGTCCGCAACATCTCGTCGTCGATGTGGCGGCCGTCGCGCAGCCGCACGAAGACCTCCCGCTCGGCGCTGATCATCTCGCGGGACAGCCGGCGGTAGGTGTCGTCGACGGTCTCGCCGGTGACCGGGTTGACCTGGCCGAGGCGTTCCCAGACGGCGTTGCGGCGGCGTTCGAGGACGGTGCGCAGGCGGTCGGCGAGGGGCAGGGGCAGGGCGTTGCGTTCGTCGGACAGCAGTTCCTCCAGCCGCCGCTCGGCGACCCGGGAGGCCTGGGCCTGCGCGTTGGCCTCGGCGAGGGTGGCGGCCTGCGGGCCGGGGCCGGGGAACTTCAGCAGGCGGATCAGCGGCGGCAGGGTGAGCCCTTGCACGACCAGGGTGCCGATGACCGTGGTGAAGGTCAGGAAGAGGATCAGGTTGCGGTGCGGGAAGGGCGCTCCGCCGTGGTCCACGGTGACGGGGATGGAGAAGGCGATGGCCAGCGAGACCACGCCGCGCATGCCGGCCCAGCCGATGACGACCGGTCCCCGCCAGGTCGGGTTCTCCTCGCGCGCGCGGACGCGTGCCGACAGCAGCCGGGGCAGGAAGGTCGCCGGGTACACCCACAGGAAGCGGACCGCTACGACCACGAGGAAGAGGGCGACCGCGTACAGGCCGGCGTCCAGACCCTCGTAGTCGCCGAGGCCCCTGAGGACGATCTGGAGCTGCAGGCCGATCAGGGCGAAGACCGCCGACTCCAGCACGAAGGCGACCATCTTCCACACCGCCTCCTCCTGGAGCCGGGTGGCGAAGTCGACCTCCCACGCGCGGTGGCCGAGGTAGAGGGCGACGACGACGACGGCGATGACGCCGGAGGCGTGGAACTGCTCGGCGGCCGCGTACGCGACGAACGGGATGAGCAGGGAGAGGGTGTTCTGGAGGAGCGGTTCCTTCAGGTGGGTGCGCAGCCAGTGCAGCGGGGCCATCAGGATCAGGCCGACGGCGGTACCGCCGACCGCCGCGACCAGGAACTCCCTGATCCCGCCGGCCCAGGACGCGCCCTCGCCGACGACGACCGCGAGGGCCACCTTGTAGGCGGTGATCGCGGTCGCGTCGTTCAGCAGGGACTCGCCCTGGAGGATCGTGGTCACTTTCGACGGCAGGCCCACCCGGCGCGCCACCGCCGTCGCCGCGACCGCGTCCGGCGGTGCCACCACCGCGCCCAGCACCAGCGCCGCGGTCAGCGGCAGTCCGGGGACCATCAGGTAGGCGGCCCACCCGACGGCGAGGGTCGCGAAGAGGACGTATCCGACCGACAGCAGTGCCACGGGCCGCAACTGGGCACGGAGGTCGAGGTAGGAGCTGTCGGTGGCGGAGGTGTACAGCAGCGGGGGCAGCAGGAGCGGCAGCACGACGTCGGGGTCGAGGGTGTAGTCCGGCACCCCGGGGACGTACGACACGGCCAGGCCCACGGCGACGAGCAGCAGCGGCGCCGGCACCGGTGTGCGCCGGGCCGCCCCGGCGACCGCCGCGCTGCCCGCCACCAGCAACAGCAGTGGCATCACGTCCATGTCCCGCCCACCCTCGTTTTTCCGCGCGACCGTCCGCGCGACCGTCGTAATCTGGCAATCATGAAACAGTGCACGCACGCCGAAGCGCTGCCGCACCCCGAACCCGTCCCGCTCGGCGAGACGTGTCCGGAGTGCCTGCGCGACGGCACCGACCCGGTGCAACTACGGCTCTGCATGACGTGCGGCCACGTGGGCTGCTGCGACTCCTCGCCGGGTCGGCACGCCACGGAGCACCACAAGGACTCGGGTCATCCGATCATGCGGACCTTCGAACCCGGTGAGAACTGGCGCTGGTGCTTCGTCGACCACGTCCTCGTCTGAGCCGCGCCGTGCCGGGGACGGTCCGTCCGTCGACCGGGTACGGTTCGGGCATCTGACGCCTGGGTACGTCAACCCGGCGCGCCCTGTTCCCTTTTGGGCCGACAGACCCCTAGACACGGAGCGTATTCACAGCTTTACTGTGAGTGACGGTGAGGGGTCGGGGTCCCGGGACAGGACGGACGAGGGCGCGGTAGCGTCACCGCTGCACCACACACGCGTTACCCCGGGGGGCGACCCTCGGCCCCCGGAAAGCTTGTACCACCTTGGAGGTGAGGGTGTCCCAGATCGCAGGCGAGCCCGCGACCCAGGACTTCGTGGAAGTCCGGCTGCCGGCTGCGGGTGCCTACCTGTCGGTGCTGCGGACGGCCACGGCCGGCCTCGCGGCCCGTTTGGACTTCACCCTGGACGAGATCGAGGACCTGCGCATCGCGGTGGACGAGGCCTGCGCGATCCTGCTCCAGCAGGCCGTGCCCGGTTCTGTGCTCAGTTGTGTCTTCCGCCTGATCGACGACTCGCTGGAGGTCACCGTCTCGGCGCCGACCACCGACGGGCACGCCCCCGCGCGCGACACGTTCGCGTGGACCGTGCTGTCCGCCCTCGCGGGCAAGGTCTCCTCCGCCGTGGACGAGGACAGAACCGTTTCGATCAGCCTCTACAAACAGCGCGGCGCGGGACCCGGGCCGGCGTGACGAACGGGGACGGGCCGGTGCGGGACGAAGAGCGCGGCACATGGGAACTGCCGGCCGAGAGCGCCGGGACGGCGGTCTCCGCGGACGGTTCCCGACGCATGGCGGACGGCATCGACGGCATTCCCGAGCAGGCCCGGCCGCATCCGGAGGACGACCCGGCCTCCGCGGGGACCGGCTTCCCTGGGAGTGCAGAGCAGGAGCCGCCTCGGGAGAGGCGGATCGGGGGCACCCCGGGCCGGGCCGAGAAAGAGGCTCGACACAGGGCGACGGGCGGGACGATGAGCGAGCACGAGCGAGACCACGAACACGGCGGCGTGCCGGGCACCCGGCACGGGCCTCAGCAGCCCGCGCCGCACCGGCTCGCGCCCCAGCAGCCGGTACCCCAGGCGCGCGAGCCCCAGGACCGCAGCGGGGCACGCGCGAAGTTCGTCGAGCTGCGCGGGCTGAAGGAGGGCAGCCCGGAGTACGCGGAGCTGCGCAACCAGCTGGTCCGCATGCACCTGCCGCTCGTCGAGCACCTCGCCCGCCGCTTCCGCAACCGCGGGGAGCCGCTGGACGACCTCACGCAGGTCGCCACCATCGGCCTGATCAAGTCGGTCGACCGCTTCGACCCGGACCGTGGCGTGGAGTTCTCGACGTACGCGACGCCGACGGTCGTCGGTGAGATCAAGCGGCACTTCCGTGACAAGGGCTGGGCGGTGCGGGTGCCGCGCCGGCTCCAGGAGCTGCGGCTGTCGCTGACGACGGCCACGGCCGAGCTGTCCCAGCTGCACGGCCGCTCCCCGACCGTGCACGAGCTGGCCGAGAAGCTGGCGATCTCGGAGGAGGAGGTCCTGGAGGGCCTGGAGTCGGCCAACGCCTACTCCACCCTGTCGCTCGACGTCCCCGACACCGACGACGAGTCTCCGGCGGTCGCCGACACCCTCGGCGCCGAGGACGAGGCTCTGGAGGGGGTCGAGTACCGCGAGTCGCTCAAGCCGCTCCTGGAGGATCTGCCGCCGCGCGAGAAGCGGATCCTGCTGCTGCGCTTCTTCGGCAACATGACGCAGTCGCAGATCGCGCAGGAGGTCGGCATCTCCCAGATGCACGTCTCCCGCCTGCTGGCGCGCACGCTGGCCCAGCTGCGGGAGAAGCTGCTCGTCGAGGAGTGACCCTGCCGCGGCAGGGTCCCGTCGAGGCCGCTACTTCTTCTCCGCGCCACCCGCGTCGCCGGGCCCCCGGATGCCGAGGGCCCGGGTCGTCTCGCCGTTGACGATCAGGACCAACGCGGCGACGGCGGCCGCGGCCAGCGCGATGCCCGCCGGGATCGCCATGCTGTCGGCCTGGAGCAGGTTGTAGGCGACGGGCAGCGCCATGATCTGGGTGATGACGGCCGGCCCGCGGCTCCAGCTCCGGCAACCCAGCAGCCCACGGGCGGCGAGCAGGGGCAGCAGGGCGAGGACCACCAGCGTCACCCCGCCGGTGACGGCCTGCTGCCGGTCGTCGGGGTCCCCGGTGATGCCGAGGACGAGGATCCAGAGCCCGCCGACGACCAGCGCCAGCCCTTCCAGGGCGACGAGCGCGGCGGCGTACGTCAGGCGGCGCGGACGGGGGCCCGCGGGTTCCGTTTCTTCCGCGTTCCCGGCGTTCCCGGTCTTCCCGGTCTTCCCGGCGTTCCCGGTCTTCCCGGCGTTCTCCGTGGTTTTCGGGGGCTTCGGGGTCTCCGGGGTGGCGGGGTTCCGCTCGCTGCTCACCCCAGAAGGGTAGCCGCCCTCCCCCGGCCCGGCCCGGTCCCCTCCGGCCCCGCGCCCCCGTCGTGTCAGGGCTCACGCCGTGGGTGCGGGCCGATCCCCGTTCGGCCTTGTGTCTCGGTACCACCCAGTAGGTACGCTGCCCTCCATGCGTGCACTTCTCGTGGTCAATCCGGCAGCAACCACTACCAGTGCACGGACGCGTGACGTCCTCATCCACGCGCTCGCCAGCGAGATGAAACTGGAGGCGGTCACCACCGAGTACCGCGGGCACGCGCGGGACCTGGGGCGGCAGGCCGCGCAGAGCGACGACATAGACATGGTCGTCGCCCTCGGCGGCGACGGCACCATCAACGAGGTGGTCAACGGGCTGCTGCACGCCGGGCCCGACCCCGAGAACCTGCCCGGCATCGCCGTGGTCCCCGGCGGCTCCACCAATGTCTTCGCCCGCGCCCTCGGCCTGCCCAACGATCCCGTCGAGGCGACCGGCGCCCTGCTCGACGCGCTGCGCGAGGGCAGGGAGCGCACGGTCGGACTGGGGCTCGCCTCCGGTACGCCCGGCACCGAGGACGAAGCGGTGCCGGCGCGCTGGTTCACCTTCAACGCCGGTCTCGGTTTCGACGCCGGGGTCGTCGGCCGGGTCGAACAGCAGCGTGAGCGCGGCCGCAGATCCACCCACGCGCTCTACATCCGTCAGGCCGTGCGCCAGCTCCTCGGCGAGCCGCAGCGCCGGCAGGGTTCGATCACGCTGGAGCGGCCGGGCGCGGATCCGGTGACCGATTTGGTGCTGTCCATCGTGTGCAACACGGCTCCGTGGACCTATCTGGGCAATCGTCCGGTGTACGCCTCACCTAAGGCCTCGTTCGATACCGGGCTCGACGTACTCGGTCTCAGCCGCCTGTCCACGGCTTCGGTTGTCCGGTATGGGACCCAGTTGCTCACTTCGTCCCCCGAGCGGGGACCTCATGGAAAGCACGCGGTCTCCCTGCACGATCTGGACCAGTTCACCTTGCATTCGAAGGTCCCACTGCCCCTTCAGATGGACGGTGACCACCTGGGGCTGCGTACCAGCGTGACGTTCACAGGCGTACGCCGTGCACTGCGTGTGATTGTGTGAGCAGAAAGGGCTGAAGTCCTTTCACTCGAACGTTTAGACCAGGGTCCACCCCATGGAAGTACGGCTGTGACCTAGTCGACACCGAGGAATCAAAAAAAACTTTCTGGAAGGGGTTGTATCCACCGCTGAGGTTTGCGAGTCTCTACGTGGTGATCGGGACGGCCCGCAGGATCGGCCTCCACTGATCACCGGAACCCCTCTTCAATCCACAGGACCGCGCCAGGGAACCTGGCTGATGGCCCTTCACTTGTTGAGGGATTCGTGAAAGCGTTCACATTCACAAGCAAAGTGCATGTAATACCAAGGAGAGGTAGCAGCCATGGACTGGCGTCACAACGCCGTTTGCCGCGAGGAAGACCCCGAGCTCTTCTTCCCCATCGGCAACACCGGTCCTGCGCTGCTGCAGATCGAGGAAGCCAAGGCCGTCTGCCGTCGCTGCCCCGTCATGGATCAGTGTCTGCAGTGGGCGCTCGAGTCCGGCCAGGACTCCGGCGTCTGGGGTGGCCTCAGCGAGGACGAGCGCCGCGCGATGAAGCGCCGCGCCGCCCGCAACCGGGCCCGTCAGGCCTCCGCCTGACGACACCCGCCCCGCAAGCCTGAGCTTGGCGGCGCGTACAGCGTGTACGCATCTCCCGCCCCCGAGCCGCAGCGCGCAGTACCCCCGATGCGCAGCACACGCTGGCAACGAGCATCCGAGCCCCGGACCCCTGAACGGTCCGGGGCTTCGTGCTGCGCCCGGCCGGGAGTCACTTCTGCGCCCGCACCGGAATGTCCAGGATCACCTGCGTACCGCGCTCCGGAGCCGGGACCATGTCGAAGGATCCCCCCAACTCCCCCTCCACCAGCGTCCGTACGATCTGGAGGCCGAGGTTGCCCGAGGTGTGCGGGTCGAACCCCGCCGGCAGGCCGACGCCGTCGTCCTGGACCGTGACCAGCAGGCGGCCCTCCTTCGTGGTGCCGCCGCGGACCGCCGAGACCTCGACCGTGCCGGTGTCGCCCTCGCGGAAGCCGTGCTCCAGCGCGTTCTGGAGGATCTCGGTGAGCACCATGGACAGCGGGGTGGCGACCTCCGCGTCGAGGATGCCGAAGCGTCCGGTGCGCCGGCCGGTCACCTTGCCCGGCGAGATCTCCGCGACCATCGCCAGGACGCGGTCGGCGATCTCGTCGAACTCCACGCGCTCGTCCAGGTTCTGGGACAGCGTCTCATGGACGATGGCGATCGAGCCGACGCGCCGGACCGCCTCCTCCAGGGCCTCCCTGCCCCGCTCGGACTCGATCCGGCGGGCCTGGAGCCGCAGCAGGGCGGCCACGGTCTGGAGGTTGTTCTTCACCCGGTGGTGGATCTCCCGGATGGTCGCGTCCTTGGTGATCAACTCACGCTCGCGGCGGCGCAGTTCGGTGACGTCCCGGCACAGGACGAGCGAGCCGATGCGGACGCCCTTGGGCTTGAGCGGGATGGCCCGGAACTGGATGACGCCGTCGTGCGCCTCGACCTCGAACTCGCGCGGCGCCCAGCCGCTGGCGACCTTGGCGAGCGCCTCGTCCACCGGGCCCCGGGTGGGGGCGAGTTCGGCGGTGGTCAGGCCGAGGTTGTGGCCGACCAGGTCGGAGGCGAGGCCCATCCGGTGGTAGGCGGAGAGGGCGTTCGGGGAGGCGTACTGGACGACCCCGTCGGCGTCGAGGCGGATCAGGCCGTCGCCGACGCGCGGGGCCGCGTCCATGTCCATCTGCTGGTCGGGGAAGGGGAAGGAACCGGCCGCGATCATCTGTGCCAGGTCGGAGGCGCTCTGGAGGTAGGTCAGCTCCAGGCGGCTCGGGGTGCGCACGGTGAGGAGGTTGGTGTTGCGGGCGATCACGCCGAGCACCCGGCCCTCGCGCCGCACGGGGATCGACTCGACCCGGACGGGGACCTCCTCGCGCCACTCCGGGTCGCCCTCGCGCACGATCCGGCCCTCGTCGAGGGCGGCGTCCAGCAGGGGGCGGCGGCCGCGCGGGACGAGGTGGCCGACCATGTCGTCCTGGTAGGAGGTGGGCCCGGTGTTGGGGCGCATCTGGGCGACGGAGACGTAGCGGGTGCCGTCGCGCGTGGGGACCCACAGGACCAGGTCGGCGAAGGACAGGTCGGAGAGCAGCTGCCACTCCGAGACCAGCAGGTGCAGCCACTCGAGGTCGGAGTCGCCGAGTGCGGTGTGCTGGCGTACGAGTTCGTTCATGGAGGGCACGTCTGTGAGCGTACCTGGGGGTATGTCCGGGGCCTAAAAACGCCGGCGGCGCACGCCCGGAGACACCCGCGGGCCGCGGCGCCTGAGAGGGACCCTCAGCCCTCCCGGCACCGCAGCCCGGAGCAATGCCGGCCGCGGGGTGTGCGGTCCCGTCGGCCGAGGGTGAGGATCCGGGGCAGTCAGGGCAGAGAGCTCCGGGTCCTCGGTCCGCCTTCCTGTGCGGGGAAGGCGGAAGTCTGCTGTACGGCCCCACCATTGTGGACTAGACCACTTCGGCTGTCCATGTGCGGGAGCCTGCGCCTTCGTCAGCCGGGGCGAACATTCGGAAGCCCTGGCATCCATGACGCAGCCTAGCCTGTACGGGGCCCTCTGCGGACCCGGTTGACGGGGCGGTTTCCGGACCACCCGGGACGCGGCCGGCCCCGGCCGTCCCCGCCGGCCCTCTCGACCACTCCCCCGGCCCCCTCCCCGCCGCCTCCGGCTCCGCCGCCGCCGCCTGGGCGGGGATACCCGATTCTGTTAGATTGGTCTAAACCACATGGGCCCCTCCGGTCCTCCGTCGAGCCCCTCTCCAGAACGGCAGGCCAGCGTGGAAGTTGTCATCGTTGCGGACGCCAGGTCGGGCGGCGAACTCGTCGCCGAGGCCCTCGCACAGCTGCTGCGGCGCAAGCCCGACGCCCTGCTCGGAGTGGCCACCGGTTCCACCCCCCTGCCCGTCTACCAGGCGCTGACGGCCCGGGTGCGGTCCGGCGCCGTCGACGTCTCGCGGGCGCGCGTCGCCCAGCTCGACGAATACGTCGGCCTGCCCGCCGAGCACCCCGAGTCCTACCGCTCGGTACTGCGCCGGGAGGTGCTGGAGCCGCTCGGCATCGGCATGGACGCCTTCCTCGGGCCCGACGGCGCCGCCGAGGACGTACAGGCCGCGTGCGAGGCCTACGACCGGGCGCTGGCCGCGGCCGGCGGGGTCGACCTCCAGCTGCTCGGGATCGGGACCGACGGGCACATCGGGTTCAACGAGCCCTGTTCCTCGCTGGCCTCCCGGACGCGGATCAAGACGCTCACCGAGCAGACCCGGATCGACAACGCGCGGTTCTTCGACGGGGACGTCGGACAGGTCCCGCACCACGTCATCACGCAGGGCATCGGGACCATCCTGGAGGCACGGCACCTGGTGCTGCTCGCCACGGGGGAGGGCAAGGCGGACGCCGTCGCCGCGACCGTCGAGGGGCCGGTGGCGGCCGTCTGCCCCGCCTCGGCGCTCCAGCTGCACCCGCACGCGACCGTCGTCGTCGACGAGGGCGCCGCGTCCAAGCTGAAGCTCGCGGACTACTTCCGCCACACGTACGCCGACAAACCGCGGTGGCAGGGCATCTGAAGGGCCCGCACCGCGCCCGCGCCCCGCATCGCCCGCACCGCGCCGCACCACGGCACAGGCGCCGGACCCCTTCCCGGGGATCCGGCGCCTGTGCCGTCGTGGGGGCCGGCCGTCACCCGCCCGCGATGACCTCCGCCGCCGCCCGCCCGCAGACCCGTGCCGCGCCGTGGGTGGCGAGGTGGAGGGCGCCGCGGGCCGGGGACCGGGGGACGCCCATCTCGACGACGATCGTGTCGGGGCGGGCGGCGAGGAGGACGTCCAGGGCCGCCGTCATCCAGGGGTGGCGGTGCTCGTCGCGGACCACGGCCACGATCCGCCGCTCCCCCGCCGCGATCAGTGCCGCGTGTCCCGCGTCCTCGCCGACGAAGCCGCCCGTCCCGGTGCCGGGCAGGAGCCGGGCCAGCTCCGCGGCCACGCCCCAGGGCGTCTCGTCGCCGACGGCGATGTTGGAGACCGGGGTCAGGGCGGCCACGTACGGGGCCTCGGTGAGCGGGGTGAAGGCGCCGGCGGCGGTGCGGCGCAGGGCGCGGCGGGCGGCGACGAGGCCGATGTCGGTGTGCGGGCCGCTCCGGTCGGCGGACGAGGAGGCCGCGGCGGAGGCGGTCCAGCGGGCCAGGGCGCGGACCCGCCGCGCCGCGTCGGCGAGGCGTTCCTCCGGGAGGTCGCCCGTGCGGACCGCGGCGACCAGGGCGTCGCGCAGGCGTCGTACCGTCTCGTCGTCGGCGAGGCCGCCGCCCACGCAGATGGCGTCGGCGCCGGCCGCGACGGCCAGGACGCTGCCGCGCTCGATGCCGTAGGTGCCGGCGATCGCCCGCATCTCCATGCCGTCGGTGACGATCAGTCCGTCGTAGCCGAGTTCGCCGCGCAGCAGGTCCGTCAGGATGCGGCGGGACAGGGTCGCCGGGCGGTCCGGGTCCAGGGCCGGGACCAGGATGTGCGCGCTCATCACGGCCCGGCTGCCGGCCGCGATGGCGGCGCGGAACGGGGCCAGTTCGCGCTCGGCCAGCACCGCCGGGTCCACGTCGATGCGGGGCAGGGCGAGGTGGGAGTCGACGGCCGTGTCCCCGTGGCCGGGGAAGTGCTTGGTGCAGGCGGCGACGCCGGCCGCCTGCAGGCCGGTGACGTAGGCCGCGGTGTGCCGGGCGACCAGGCCGGGGTCGGCGCCGAAGGACCGCACGCCGATCACCGGGTTGTCCGGGTTGGAGTTCACGTCGGCCGAGGGGGCCCAGTTGAGGTCGACCCCGCAGGCCGCGAGGCGGCGGCCCAGCTCGAAGGCGACCTGCCGGGTCAGGTCCACGTCGTCCACCGCGCCCAGCGCGTGGTTGCCGGGGAAGCTGGAGCCGGTCCGCACCTCGAGGCGGGTGACGTCGCCGCCCTCCTCGTCGATCGCGACGAGCACGTCGTCGCGTTCGGCACGCAACTGTGAGGTCAGCGCGGCGAGCTGTTCGGGAGAGGCGATGTTGCGGCCGAACAGGCCGACCGCGGCCAGGCCCTCGCCGAGCCGGCGCAGCAGCCAGTCGGGGGCGCTGGTGCCCGCGAAGCCGGGCTGGAGGACCGTCAGGGCGTCGCGCGTCAGGGTGTCGGTGCCGCTGGCGAATGTCGTCATCGGGGCGTCATCCCTTCACGGCGCCCGCGGTGAGACCCGCGGCCATCTTGCGCTGGACGAGGAGGAACAGCACGACGATCGGCACGGCCATCAGGGTGGCGCCGGCCATCATCGGGGCGTACTCGGTGCCGTGCTTGGTGGAGAAGTTGCTCAGCCAGACGGTGGCGGTCTGGTTCTTCTGGCTGAGCAGCATCAGGGCGTAGAGGTACTCGTTCCACGCCTGGATGAAGCCGTAGACCGAGGTGGCGACCATGCCGGGGGCGAGCAGTGGGAAGACGACGCGGACGAAGGCGCCGGTGCGGGAGCAGCCGTCGACCATCGCGGCCTCCTCCAGTTCCTTCGGGATGTTGACGATGAAGCCGCGCAGGGTCCACACGGTGAAGGGCAGGATGAAGGTCAGATAGGTGATGATCAGGCCGGTCAGCCGGTCGTACTGGCCCAGGTCGTTCAGGAGCAGGAAGACCGGGATGATCATGGCGACCAGCGGGACCATCTGGACCGCGAGGATGCCGACGATCACGATCTTGCGGCCGCGGAAGGCGAACCGGGAGATGGCGAGGGCGGCCAGCATGCCGACGACGACGCCGATCGCGACGACCGCGAGCGAGACGACGAGGCTGCGGGCGACCGGGCCCCAGAAGTCGGCGATGTCCATCGCCCGGCGGAAGTTGGAGAGGGTCGGCGAGGTGGGCAGCAGGCTCGGGTCCGGGTCGATGGCGTCCTTCGCCGGCTTGAAGGCGGTGTTGAGCATCCAGTAGACGGGGAAGCCGGCGACGACGAAGACCAGGAGGCCGACGAGGTTCCAGCCGAGCTTGGACCTGCGGGGGCCCGAGCCGCCGCCGGAGCCTTCGGCGGAACCGCTCCTCGCGGTGGCGACGGCGCTCATTCGACCTCTCCGATCTTCAGCATCTGGCGCATGTACACGGCGACCACACCGAGCAGCAGGAGCACGGTGATCAGGGCGATCGCCGAGCCCTGGCCGTAGTCGTTGACGACGAAGGCGCGGTCGTAGGAGTACGTCGTCAGCAGCTGGAACTCGGCCTCGGGATGGCCGTTGCGCATCACGAAGACCTGCGGGAAGACGCCCATGTCCCAGATGACCGACAGGGTCGTGAGCATCACGATGATCGGCTTGAGGATGGGCAGGGTGACGTACCGGAAGACGCCCCAGGCGCCGGCGCCGTCGAGGCGGGCTGCCTCCTCCAGTTCCCTGGGGACCTGGGTGAGGCCGGCGCTGAGGGTGATCACGACGAAGGGGACGGCTCCCCAGATCACCAGCAGCATGATCACGGCCAGGCCCTGCGGCCCGCTCGCGAACCAGTTGTGGCCGACCATGTCGACGCCGGGCAGCCTGCTCAGGACCGCGTTGAGGATGCCGTAGTCCGCGTCGAACAGCCACTTGAAGACCGTGGTGGCCACGATGATCGGCATGCCCCAGCTGGCCACCAGCGCGATGTTGACGAGCGTCTTCACCCAGCCGGACACCCGCTGGAGCAGGAGTGCGATCAGCATGCCGACGACCATCGTGAAGACGACGCAGCCGGCCGCGAAGACGATCGTGCGCACGACGACCGCCCAGAACTCGCCGTCGCCCAGCACCTCGGTGAAGTTGTCGAACCCGACCGACTCGGCCGGCTGGAAGCCCCACAGCTGGGACTGCCCGAACTCCTGGAAGGAGAGGGTGACCAGGCGGACGAGCGGATAGCCCATCACCAGCAGGAGGACCAGCAGGCAGGGGGCGAGCAGCAGCCAGGGGGTGCCGGCGCCGGCGGAGGTCCCCTCGGCGCGGGGCCGCCGTGGCGCGGACGGCGGCGGTGGGGCGGGCCGCGGTGGCGGCACCTTGGCGGGGGTGGTCGTGTCTGCGGCACTCATCGCGCGCTCCTCAGCGGTCCCTCAGGTCGGACGGGGCCGGACCCCGTGGGTGTACGGCGGCGAACCCCCGCGGGTGTGCGGCGGCCGGGGCCCGCGGGTCGGACGGGAGACGAAGCCCCGCGGGCCGGACGGCGGGGCCCCGGATCGGACGGCGGCGGAGCTCCCACGGGCCGGACGGGGGCGGGCCCTCGGCCGGACGGCGGCGGGCCCCCGCGGGCCGGAGGCGGGGCGGAGCCCCGCGGTCGGGCGGGAGGCGGAGCACCGTGCGCCGGACGGCGGCGGAGCCCCCGCGGGAGGCCGGGCCGGCCGGGGTCCGCAAGGCGTGCGGGGCGGACGCCCCGCGGGTCGTGCGGACGGCGGGGCTCCGCCGCGGCGGACGCCCCGCCCGTCGTCACTTGGTGTTGATGACCTTGTCGATCGCGGCGTCCGCCTCCTTGGCGGCCTCCTCGACGGTCTTCTTGCCGGTGCCGATGTTCTGCAGCATGGTCTGCAGGACCTGGGCCTTCTCGACCTGGCCCCAGCCGGGCGCCATGGGGACGAACCAGTTGGACTCGGCCGCGGTGGCCGGCACGACCGTCTTGGGGTCGTTCTTCAGGGTCGCGAGGTCGGTCTTGTTGTTGGGCAGGTTGCCCTTGGCCATCAGGCCCTTCTGGCCGGCGGGACCGGTGAACGCGTTGATCCACTCGGCGGCGAGTTCCCGCGCGTCCGACTTGACCGGGACGGCGAGGTCGGAACCGCCCAGGAAGACGGGGAGGTTCTTGCCGGACGGGCCGGGCATGACGAAGTTCTCGAGGTTGCCCTTGAGCTTGCCGCTCTTGTCGTTCTCGGGGGTCTCGGCGGTCCCGCCCTCCCAGGCGGCGCCGAAGATCATGCCGGACTTGCCCTGGCCGTAGACGAGGTAGCGGTCGGACTCGTCCTTGGTCTTGTCGCCGTGCATGTACCGGTCGACGACGTTCTTGAACTCGGTGAGGCCCTTGACGGACTCGGGCGAGGAGAGGTTGCCCTTCCACCGGCCGCCCTCCTCCTTCGCGATGGAGCCGCCGGCGTCGTGGACGAAGGACATGGCCGCGTACCAGTCGCGGGTGGGCTGGTACCAGGCGCTGAACTTGTCGCCCTCCTTCTTCTGGACCTTGTCCAGGGCGGCGGTCAGCTCCGCGTAGGTCTTCGGGGCCGTCTTGACGCCGGCGGCGGCGAAGAGGTCCTTGCGCCAGTTGCCGACGCGGCCGCCCGCGTAGTACGGCACGCCGTAGGTCTTCTCCTCGTACGTCACCGAGGCCTTGAGGCCGTCCAGCCAGGCGGAGGAGTTGTCGAACGCGGCGGCGTCCAGGGGGGCGAAGGCGCCCTTGACCATGTAGCCGAGCATCTCGGTGTTGCCCATCTCGACCACGTCGGGGGCCTTGTCGGTGGCGAGCACCGCGTCGAGCTTGGCGTTCTTGTCGGGCCAGCCGTAGTACTCGTGGGTGATCCTGACGCCGGGGTGCTTCTTCTGCACCGCCGCGTCCGCGGCCTTCACCAGGTCGGGCCAGTTGTTCTGCGCGTCGACGGTCAGCCAGACCGTCAGCTCCTTGGCGTCGGCGCCCTTGTCCGAGCCCCCGCTGTCCTTGTCGTCCCCGCACGCCGCGATGGAGACCATCATGCCCGCGATACCGATCGCGGCTATCAGCTTGCGCTTCACGCCAACCCTCCTCAGGGATGCCACAAACCCCCCTGCCTCCCGCCGCGGTCGAGCGTCAACGCGTACCGTCCGTGGGGCCAGGACCTGGACCAATGGTGTAGACCAGTACCCGGAGCTTGGCTCAGACCAATAGGGCTGTCAAGGGTGTTCGAGCGGGCCCGAGTCGTCCGTTACGGGACCGCGATATGCAGGGACTTTTCAATTCGGGGACGGCCGACCGACCCTCCGCGACGGAATGAACCAGCCACGCGCGAGGGCGTGCTGGACTAGACCAACGAGGGTCTCAGAGGTATACAGAGGGGATCACGGAGCGCGCGAGGTCACCGCACCGGACACCCCGCCCACGAACCCGTGCCACGATGTGAGCCGCGGCCGACGTCAGCGTCGGCCGGTTCGGCACCCGGAGCCGGGAAGGCAGGCCATGAGCACCGACGTCAGCAGTGCGGAGAACGAGGGTGGGGCGACCGTCCGTACCGCGCGCGTGCCCAAGTACTACCGCCTGAAGAAGCATCTCCTCGACATGACCGAGACGCAGTCGCCCGGCACCCCGGTGCCGCCCGAGCGCACGCTGGCCGCCGAGTTCGACACTTCGCGCACCACCGTGCGCCAGGCGTTGCAGGAACTGGTCGTCGAGGGCCGGCTGGAGCGCATCCAGGGCAAGGGCACCTTCGTCGCCAAACCGAAGGTCTCCCAGGCCCTCCAGCTCACCTCGTACACCGAGGACATGCGCGCCCAGGGCCTCGAACCCACCTCCCAACTGCTGGAGATCGGCTACATCACGGCCGACGACCGTCTCGCCGGGCTGCTCGACATCACGGCGGGCGGCCGCGTGCTGCGCATCGAGCGGCTGCGCATGGCCAACGGCGAGCCGATGGCCATCGAGACCACCCACCTGTCGGCCAAGCGCTTCCCGGCCCTGCGCAGGTCACTGGTGAAGTACACGTCCCTGTACACCGCGCTCGCCGAGGTCTACGACGTCCACCTGGCCGAGGCCGAGGAGACCATCGAGACCTCCCTGGCCACCCCGCGCGAGGCGGGCCTGCTCGGCACGGACGTCGGCCTGCCGATGCTGATGCTGTCCCGCCACTCCGTGGACAAGGAGGGCCGGCCGGTGGAGTGGGTGCGGTCGGTGTACCGGGGGGACCGGTACAAGTTCGTCGCGCGGCTCAAGCGGCCCTAGGACCGCGGGGCGGTCCCGTCGCTTCGCTCCACGGAGCGGCGGGAGCGATATCCGGACGAGGTCTTCCGCTTCCCTTTATCCGTCACCTACATTTCGTGCGCGTTGCACGTGATCCGCTAGGGACGGAGCCACCCCGTGTCAGAAGCCCCAGAAGTAACCGCAAGACCGGTGGTGACGCCGTTGCGCGTCGTCATCGGCCTGTGTCTGTTCGCGCCCTTCGTGGCGATGCTGTGGGTCGGTTCGTACGCGAAGACCGACCCCGCGTTCATCGGCATCCCCTTCTTCTACTGGTACCAGATGCTGTGGGTGCTGCTCTCCACCGCACTCACGGTCACCGCCTACAAGCTGTGGCAGCTCGACCAGCGCGGCCGCGGGAACCGGGGCGGGGGTGCGGCGAAGTGAAGGACGGCGTGAACGGCGTCGCCCTCGCCGTCTTCATCTTCTTCTTCCTGGCCGTCACGGTCATGGGCTTCCTGGCCGCGCGCTGGCGCCGGGCCGCCGACGAGCACAGCCTCGACGAATGGGGCCTGGGCGGCCGGTCGTTCGGCACCTGGGTCACCTGGTTCCTGCTGGGCGGCGACCTGTACACGGCCTACACGTTCGTGGCGGTCCCGGCGGCGATCTACGCGGCCGGCGCGGCGGGCTTCTTCGCGGTGCCGTACACGATCCTCGTCTACCCGCTGATCTTCACGTTCCTGCCGCGCCTGTGGTCGGTGTCGCACCGGCACGGGTACGTGACGACCTCGGACTTCGTGCGCGGCCGGTTCGGCTCCAAGGGGCTCTCCCTGGCCGTGGCCGTCACCGGCATCCTGGCCACCATGCCGTACATCGCGCTCCAGCTCGTCGGCATCCAGGCCGTGCTGGACGTGATGGGCGTCGGCGGCGGCGAGAACACCAACTGGTTCGTCAAGGACCTGCCGCTGCTGATCGCCTTCGGCGTGCTCGCGGCGTACACCTACTCGTCGGGGCTGCGGGCGCCCGCGCTGATCGCGTTCGTGAAGGACACGCTGATCTACATCGTCATCGCGGTGGCGATCATCTACATCCCCATCAAGCTCGGCGGGTTCGACGACATCTTCGCCAAGGCGGGCGACGCCTTCGCCCAGACCAACCCTGCGACCGGCAAGCCGCGCGGCGCGCTGGCCCCGGCCGAGGCGGGCCAGTGGACGTACGCCACGCTGGCACTGGGCTCCGCGCTGGCGCTGTTCATGTACCCGCACTCGATCACCGCGACGCTGTCCTCGCGCAGCCGTGACGTGATCCGCCGCAACACCACGATCCTGCCGCTGTACTCCCTCATGCTCGGCCTGCTCGCCCTGCTGGGCTTCATGGCGATCGCCGCCGGAGTGAAGGTCACCAACGGCCAGTTGGCGATCCCGCAGCTCTTCGAGGACATGTTCCCGGCGTGGTTCGCGGGCGTGGCCTTCGCGGCGATCGGCATCGGCGCGCTGGTGCCGGCCGCCATCATGTCCATCGCGGCCGCGAACCTGTTCACCCGCAACATCTACAAGGACTTCATCAAGCCGGACGCCACGCCCAAGGAGGAGACCCGCGTCTCCAAGCTGGTCTCGCTGCTGGTGAAGGTGGGCGCGCTGGTCTTCGTCCTCACCATGGACAAGACGGTCGCCATCAACTTCCAGCTGCTGGGCGGCATCTGGATCCTGCAGACCTTCCCGGCCCTGGTGGGCGGCCTGTTCACCCGCTGGTTCCACCGCTGGGCGCTGCTGGCCGGCTGGGCCGTCGGCATGGTCTACGGCACGGTCGCGGCGTACGGCGTCGCCTCCCCGACGCAGGCGCACTTCGGCGGCTCGTCGAAGGAGATCCCCGGCATCGGGGAGATCGGCTACATCGGCCTGACGGCGTTCGTGCTGAACGTGGTGGTGACGGTGGTGCTGACCTTCGTCCTGAAGGCGCTGAAGGCTCCGGAGGGCGTCGACGAGACGTCCCCGTCGGACTACACGGCGGACGCCGGCGACCCGGGCGTCCAGGTGGAACTGCCGCCGGCGACGGCGGGGACGGCAGCGGGGCACTAGGACAGTCGTCCGCATCCCGCAGCGGGCCGCCGGGGCATCTCCCCCGGCGGCCCGCTGTCGTGCGCGCCCGTGCCGCCAGGACGGGCCCGCGTCCTCCCGGAGTTGACGCTGCGAAGCCGGTCCGACACAACATCTGGGGGTCACGCGGCAGCCCGGCACAAGATGTATGCTCATGCTCGCTGTCGCCGCAGGGGAATCCGGTGCGAATCCGGAACTGTCCCGCAACGGTGTACGTGCGTGCGCGCATGCCCATATGCGCACGCACGGCCAGTCCGAGCACCTGCCGGCAGCGCACCCGGTCCGTCCGGTTCGGGTGCCCTGACGTCCGGGCCTCGCGGAATGGGCCGGTGGACGCGACGCGCCCCCGCGCTCGTGTGCTGCCCCCTGCCCCGCGCAAGGCCCCCGCCGAGCGAGGGAGAGCCCCACGTGACCATCGCGCCAGCCGAACCGGCTTCAGCGGCCCCGGAGACCGACGGTCCCGGAGCCGCACTGCTGCGGACCCTGACCGAGCTGACCGCCGACCTCCCCGACGCCGACCCCGGCCGGGTCGCCGCCGCCGCCCTGCGGGGCCGGTCCGCGCGGGGGGCCGTGCCGGATGTCATCGCGGAGCTGCGCGAGCTGGCCACGGAGGCGGCCGCCGGCCTGATCTCCGAGGACCCCGCCTACTCCCGGCTGGCCGCCCGGCTGCTGACGATCGGCATCCGCGCCGAGGCCGCCTCCCAGGGCGTCACCTCCTTCACCGCCTCCGTCGCCGTGGGCCACCGCGAGGGCCTGATCGCCGACCGCACCGCCGCGTTCGTGCGGCTGCACGCCGACCGGCTCGACGCGCTGGTCGACACGGCCGCCGACGACCGCTTCGGCTACTTCGGCCTGCGCACCCTGCACAGCCGCTACCTGCTGCGCCACCCGCTGACCCGCAAGGTCGTCGAGACGCCCCAGCACTTCCTGCTGCGGGTGGCGAGCGGCCTGGCCGAGGACGACACGGCGAGGAGCGTCGACGAGGTCGCCGCGCTCTACGGGCTGATGAGCCGCCTGGACTACCTCCCCTCCTCCCCCACCCTGTTCAACTCCGGCACCCGGCACCCGCAGATGTCGTCCTGCTACCTCCTCGACTCCCCCCTGGACGAGCTGGACTCGATCTACGACCGCTACCACCAGGTCGCCCGCCTCTCCAAGCACGCCGGCGGCATCGGGCTGTCGTACAGCCGCATCCGCTCGCGCGGGTCGCTGATCCGCGGCACCAACGGGCACTCCAACGGCATCGTGCCGTTCCTGAAGACCCTGGACGCCTCGGTCGCCGCCGTGAACCAGGGCGGCCGGCGCAAGGGCGCGGCCGCGGTCTACCTGGAGACCTGGCACTCCGACATCGAGGAGTTCCTGGAGCTGCGCGACAACACCGGTGAGGACGCGCGCCGTACGCACAACCTCAACCTGGCGCACTGGGTGCCGGACGAGTTCATGCGGCGGGTCGACGCCGACGGGCAGTGGTCGCTGTTCTCCCCGGCCGACGTGCCCGAGCTGGTCGACCTGTGGGGCGACGAGTTCGACGCGGCCTACCGCGCGGCCGAGGCGGCGGGCCTGGCGAGGAGAACCATCGCGGCACGCGACCTGTACGGCCGCATGATGCGCACCCTCGCGCAGACCGGCAACGGCTGGATGACCTTCAAGGACGCGGCCAACCGCACCGCCAACCAGACCGCCGAACCGGGCCACGTGGTCCACTCCTCGAACCTGTGCACGGAGATCCTGGAGGTCACCGACGACGGCGAGACGGCGGTCTGCAACCTGGGTTCGGTGAACCTCGGCGCGTTCGTCGACACGCGCCCCGGGGCCGCCGAGGTCATCGACTGGGAGCGGCTGGACGAGACCGTCCGCACCGCCGTCACCTTCCTCGACCGGGTCGTCGACATCAACTTCTACCCCACCGAGCAGGCGGGCCGCTCCAACGCCCGCTGGCGGCCGGTCGGGCTGGGCGCGATGGGCCTCCAGGACGTCTTCTTCAAGCTGCGGCTGCCCTTCGACTCGCCCGGGGCCAGGGCGCTCTCCACCCGGATCGCCGAGCGGATCATGCTCGCCGCGTACGAGGCCTCCGCCGACCTCGCCGAGCGCAACGGCCCGCTGCCCGCCTGGGAGAAGACCCGTACCGCCCGGGGCGTGCTGCACCCCGACCACTACGGCGTCGAGTTCGCCTGGCCGGAACGCTGGGCGGCGCTGCGCGAGCGCGTCGCGGCGACCGGCATGCGCAACTCGCTGCTCCTGGCCATCGCGCCGACCGCCACCATCGCGTCCATCGCCGGTGTGTACGAGTGCATCGAGCCGCAGGTGTCCAACCTGTTCAAGCGCGAGACGCTGTCCGGTGAGTTCCTCCAGGTCAACTCCTACCTGGTGCGCGAGCTCAAGGAGCTGGGCGTGTGGGACGCCCGCACCCGCGAGGCCCTGCGCGAGGCGAACGGCTCGGTGCAGTCCTTCACCTGGATCCCCGAGGACGTACGGGCGCTGTACCGCACGGCGTGGGAGATCCCGCAGCGCGGCCTGATCGACATGGCCGCCGCCCGCACCCCGTACCTGGACCAGGCGCAGTCCCTGAACCTGTTCCTGGAGACGCCGACCATCGGCAAGCTCTCCTCGATGTACGCGTACGCCTGGAAGTCGGGCCTGAAGACGACGTACTACCTGCGCTCCCGCCCGGCGACCCGCATCGCCCGCGCGGCACGGGCGCAGGCCCCGGTCCCCGTGCGGCAGCCGGCCCCGAGGACGCCGTCGCCTGCTCCCTCGAAAACCCCGAGTCCTGTGAGGCCTGCCAGTAATGCCGGAGAACAAGAACCTGCTCGACCCGGGCTTCGAGCTGACCCTGCGCCCGATGCGCTACCCCGACTTCTACGAGCGCTACCGGGACGCCATCAAGAACACCTGGACCGTCGAGGAGGTCGACCTCCACTCGGACGTCACCGACCTGGCGAAGCTGACGCCCGCCGAGCAGCACCTGATCGGGCGGCTGGTCGCGTTCTTCGCGACGGGCGACTCGATCGTGGCGAACAACCTGGTGCTGACGCTGTACAAGCACATCAACTCCCCCGAGGCACGGCTCTACCTGAGCCGGCAGCTGTTCGAGGAGGCCGTGCACGTCCAGTTCTACCTGACCCTGCTGGACACCTACCTGCCCGATCCGCGGGACCGCGCCGCCGCCTTCGACGCGGTCGAGAACATCCCCTCCATCCGGGAGAAGGCCGAGTTCTGCTTCCGCTGGATGGACTCGGTGGAGAAGCTGGACCGGCTGGAGTCGGCGTCCGACCGCCGCCGCTTCCTGCTCAACCTGATCTGCTTCGCCGCCTGCATCGAGGGCCTGTTCTTCTACGGTGCCTTCGCCTACGTCTACTGGTTCCGCAGCCGGGGTCTGCTGCACGGCCTCGCCACCGGCACCAACTGGGTCTTCCGTGACGAGACCATGCACATGTCCTTCGCGTTCGAGGTCGTCGACACCGTCCGCAAGGAGGAGCCGGAGCTGTTCGACCACCGGCTCCAGGAGCAGGTCACCGACATGCTGCGGGAGGCCGTCGAGGCCGAGCTGCAGTTCGCCCGCGACCTGTGCGGGGACGGCCTGCCGGGCATGAACACCGACTCGATGCGCCAGTACCTCGAGTGCGTCGCCGACCAGCGGCTCAGCCGCCTCGGCTTCGCCCCGGTGTACGGCTCGGAGAACCCGTTCTCCTTCATGGAGCTGCAGGGTGTTCAGGAACTGACCAACTTCTTCGAGCGCCGTCCGTCGGCGTACCAGGTCGCGGTGGAGGGCACCGTGGACCTGGACGAGGACTTCTGAGCCCGCGGTCCACGCAACCGGCGGTCGATCCGGCGTTCGTGGGCCAGTCCCACGAGCGCCGGACCCGTGAGGAGGAGGAAGACGGCGAGCACGGTGAGGACGTCGGTGAGTGCGTTCATGAGGTAAGCATCGTGCGGACCAAACACTCCTGACAGTGGCAGGACTGCCGTACACCTTTGAATTCCTGCCATCGCGGGCGCACACTGGCCGCATGCTGAAGAACGTGGCCGCGATCCTCCTCGACGGCGTGCACCCCTTCGAACTGGGCGTCGTCTGCGAGGTGTTCGGCATCGACCGCAGCGACGAGGGGCTGCCGGTCTACGACTTCGCCGTCGCCTCGGCCGAGGGACCCGTCCTGTCCACCCACGCGGGTTTCACGGTGGGCACGGACCACGGGCTCGAACGGCTGGAGAGCGCCGACCTGATCGCCGTACCGGCCGGAGAGACGTACGCGGCGCGGGAGTTCCCGCCCGAGCTGCTCGACGCGCTGCGCCGGGCCGTGGAGCGCGGGACCCGGGTGCTCAGCGTGTGCTCCGGGGCGTTCGTGCTGGCCGCGGCGGGACTGCTGGACGGGCGGCGCTGCGCGGTCCACTGGCGGCACGCGGAGCAGCTCGCCCGCGCGTACCCGCGCACGACCGTCGAGCCCGACGTCCTCTGCGTGGACGAGGACCCCGTGATCACCTCGGCCGGCACGGCCGCCGGGATCGACGCCTGCCTGCACCTCGTGCGCAAGGAACAGGGGCCCGAGGTCGCCAACGGGATCGCCCGGCGGATGGTCGTGCCGCCGCACCGGGACGGCGGCCAGGCCCAGTACATCCAGCGGCCGCTGCCGCGTTCGTCCTGCGACACCGTGGGCGAGGTGCTCGCGTGGATGGAGCAGCACCTCGACCGGGAGGTCACCGTCGAGCAGCTCGCCGCCCGCGCCCACATGTCGCCGCGCACCTTCGCCCGGCGCTTCCAGCAGGAGACCGGCACCACGCCCTACCGCTGGATCCTGCGCCAGCGGGTGCTGCTGGCCCAGCACCTGCTGGAGGCGTCCGACGAGACGGTGGACGCGATCGCCTGGCGCACCGGCTTCGGCACGGCGGGCGCGCTGCGGCACCAGTTCGTGCGGGCGCTGGGCACCACCCCGAACGCCTACCGGCGCACGTTCCGCGGCCCCGAGGCCGCCTGAACGCACGCCGGCGGCGCGCACGGTCTCAGCGCGGGACGGGCTTCAGCAGCAGCCGTTGGGGACGCAGCGTGATGCCCACCCGGGTCGCGCCGACCGAGCCGGTGACCTGCTCGAAGCGGAACCCGTCCGCGAGGACCGCCGTGACCAGCGTGAGCAGTGCCATCGAGAAGTGGTCGCTCGGGCACTTGCGGTTGCCCACGCTGAACGGACGCATCGCGTACTTCGGGATGTCCTTCGACCGCTCGGGGTGCCAGCGGTCGGGGTCGAACTCCAGGTGCCGCTCGTAGGACCGCGGGTCGCGCTGGATCGCGTACGGGCTGTACACGATGTCGGCCCCGGCCGGAATGCGACAGCCACCGAGTTCGGTGTCGGTGACCGCCCGCCGCGTCAATATCCATACGGCCGGACGCAAACGCATGGCCTCGACGACGACGTTGTTGGTGTGCGTGAGCCTGCGCACGTCGTCGAATGCGACGGGCCGCCCCCCGGTCACCTCTCGAACCTCGGCACACACTTTGTCCGACTGTTCCGGGTGGTCCGCGAGCACCAGCAGCAGGGACATGATCGTGGAAGCGATGGTTTCGCTGCCGGGGGTGAGTATCGCGACGACCTGGTCGTGGATCTCCTGTTCCCCGATCGGGTCGCCATTGTCGTCCTTCGCCTCCAGCAATGCCGTCAGCAAATCGTCCGGCTTTTGACCGGATGCCCGGCGTTCGGCGATGATCTCGTCGACCAGGAGATGCAAATCGGCCAGTGCGCGGTTGAATTCGCGGTTGGCCGGAAGCGGCAGCCGGTAGAGCGGTCCGAGAGGCACCACCATCCGGTGGTACATGCCCTGGAAGACGCTGGCGAGCGCGACGCACAGCCGCTCGGCGCGTTCGTCCATGAACTGCCCGCGCAACAGGCAGCGGGCCGCGACCCGCACCGCGATCCGGAACGACTCCGAGGTGCAGTCGATCGTCCCGCCGCCCTTCCAGCGCTCGACGAGCGCGCGCGTCTCCTCCTCCATGATCGGCCCGTAGGCGGGGATGGCGTCGAGCCGGAACGCCGGCTGGATGATGCGCCGCTGGCGGCGGTGGAGCGGGCCGTTGGCGGTGGCCACGCCCTCCTTGCCGAGCAGGCCCTCCAGGGACTCCCACAGGGGTCCGGCGATGATGTAGTCGGGGCTCAGGGCCAGTTCCCCGGTGAGGGCCGGCGTCGTGACGGCGTACACCGTCTTCGGGCCGAGCCTGATGCGGACGACGTCGCCGTGGTCGCGCAGCTGCGCCATGAAGGCCAGCGGGTCGCGGGCGAGTTTCCAGCCGTGGCCGAGGAGCGGGACCCCGCCGCCGGCCAGGGGCGGCTCGCGCAGTTCCGATGCGTCGGACGTCACGGGTTTCACGGACTCGACGGTCATTTCTCACCTGCCGCTTCGTTGTTGACGTACGGGGGCGTGGACCGGTCGTCCCAGTCGTCGACCGTGTAGCGGCCGGACTCGTGGTGGAACCAGTAGACGGAGCTGAACCAGTTCCGCATGTTCGCGAGGCAGGCGCGCACGGCGGCGCCGAGTTCTTTTCCTGGGACCGTTCCGTCGGCCAGCCGGTCGGCCAGCTCCAGTACGTCCTTCTCCACGACGAGGAATTCGGATATGCATTCCTCGACGCGTCGCCTGACGTCCTCGACCGCTTCTTCGAGCGCCATTCCCTCATGGGTGACGAGACTGATCCCGAGATTGTGCACCTCGTCTCCCGCTATTTCCTTCGGGAGCGAGCAGAGGTCGTTGTACCAGGCGGCGAATTCCTGACTCAGCAGAGCCGCACGCCGATAGGCCGGGTGTTTCCGCACCGGGTCCGGGAGTTCGCGTCCCGCACTCGGTTCCAGCAGGTCCGTCCAGATCCAGTGCGCGAAGGTGAGCCGGCGCAGGGCCAGGTACTCCTCCACCTCCGGGACCCGCCCCGCCACCCGGTTGCGGAATTCGCGGTCGTACGCCTCGATCACCGCGTGGAAGTGCCGGGCGAACCGCGCGTTCCAGGTGCCGGGGAGGAAGGAGTACAGCCGGCCCACACTGTCCGCGAGTCCGGCGACCAGCGGATCCTCGTGCCGCAGGTGCTCCTCGGGGAGTCGAGGGCCGCGTGCAGGCGGAGCCGCAACTCCCGCCAGGCGGCGGCCCGGCCGTGCACGACGTCACGGTCGTGCCGGTCGTCCCAGACGAAGAACCACGCGCTGTAGTCGGCGATGGCCTGCATGACCTCGTCGGGTGCGCCGAGGTAGTAGCCCGCCATCAGGTCGGTGTAGCACAGGCCGTCGGCATGTTCCGCGACCTTGTCCGGGGACATGAGCCGCCTTTCCAGCAGCCACGACCGCGTGTTCTCCTGCAACTGGGGCCAATACGGATGCAGTTGCCGGGGAAACACCGTCTCGATGACCGGAAGGGAGAGCGACGGGGGGACCGCGACCGCGGTCACGGCCCCCAGGGTCCGGTATGTGGTGCGGTATGTGGTGCTGTATGGGAAAGCTGGCACGAACAACCCCTCTCAGCCGCCGGTTGACGCACACCCCTCCCCCCGTGCCGGGCGTGCGCCGTCGTGTATCCCGCACTCCCATTCAGCACTACAACTGACTCCTCTGGGAACGGATTTGCTTCATTCACCACCCCGACACGCCGAGAATCCCTCTTGCGTGACCGATCGTGGATCAGTAGACGACGAAGGCGATCGACCATGCGTCGGACATGCGAACGACGCCCGGCCGGTGGGGGTCACGGCCGGGCGTCGTGCGGGAAGAGGGTCGGGCGGAGGGGAGCGGAGGGGGCGGAGAGCGGGGTGGCTCAGTCGTTGGCGACCACGGGGTAGCGCGGCTCGTTCTCGGCCATCTGCCGCAGCGCGTCCTTGCGTTCGCGCTTGGAGAGACGGTCGATGTAGAGGTACCCGTACAGGTGGTCCGTCTCGTGCTGCAGACACCGGGCGAAGTAGCCCGTGCCGCGCACCTTGATCGGGTTGCCCTTCTCGTCCTGACCGGTCACCTCGGCGTAGTCGGGCCGGGCCAGCGGCGCGTACGCGGTGGGCACCGACAGGCAGCCCTCGTTGCTGTCGTCCAGCCGGCGCCGGTCCGCGGGCAGCTCGACCAGCTCGGGGTTGCAGACCACACCGGTGTGCCGGACGCCCTCGTCGTCGGGGCAGTCGTAGACGAACACCTTGAGGTCGACGCCGATCTGGTTGGCGGCCAGGCCCACGCCCTCGGCGGTGTGCTGCGAGGCGAACATGTCGGCGACGAGCTGCTGGAGTTCCTCGCCGAACTCGGTGACGTCCTCGCACTCCTTGTGCAGCACCGGATTGCCGACGACGGTGATGGGCCGCGAGGTCCCGGCGTCCCGCCAGGTCCGCTCGCGCTCCTCCGTCTCCTCGGTGTCGATGACGAAGCCCTCGTCGTCCACGGGGAGCACTCCCGCGTGCTGCTGATCGGTGTCCTGCTGCGCCATGACCGACGTATGCCTTCCTGCAACCTGGAGAAACCTGTGAGTACAGCCTAAAGGGATCCGGCTCCGGGTCTCAGCAGACCTCTTCGAGGTCCCGCCAGTCACGGGAGTCGGGGCTGTCCGCGACCCAGCCGTCCAGCAGGCCCCTCACCAGCGAGGCCGGCGCGGCCACCCCGCACTCCCGCTCGGGCACCCACAGCTGCCCGTCGGTGCGGTGGCCGAGCGGCCCGGGGTGTCCCGGCTCACTGTGGTCGTGCGGGTCGAGGTGCTCGCCGTCGCCCTCGTCGGACGGCATCCGCGACTCGGAGCACATCCGGCACAGCAGCCGGACGGAGGACGACCAGTCCTCGGCGGCGAAGCCCGCGTCGGCGGCGAGCTGTTCGAGCGCGTCGCGGTCCGTCTCCGTGGCCGCCTCCAGCAGGACCACCCAGGTGGGGACGGGCGAGGGCGCCCACAGCTCGATCTCGTCGAAGACGGGGTAGGAGTGCCCGACGGAGGTGGTGCGCTCGCCGTGCGGCACCCCGTCGTGCAGGACGACCTCGCCCCAGCGCCGCCCCGAGGACGGCAGCGGGATCGACAGCACCTCGGTCCGGGCGGGGTCCAGCCGCCGCCCCCACACCACCTCGGCCTCCCCCTCGGGCGACAGCCGTACGGCGGCGCTGCCCAGGTCCATGCCGAGCGGCTCGCCGGCGGCGGTGGCACCGCCCGGGACGTGCAGCCCGTAGGCCTGCCAGGAGCGCCGGGCCAGCGGCCAGTCCTGGAGGGCGGTGGCGGCGATGCCGACGTTCCACCAGTCGGGGGCGCCGGCCCCCCGGTCGAGCAGGGCGACGGCGCGGAGCCCCGCGGTGCGGGCCTGCTCCCAGTCGTGCCGGAACTTGTGCAGCAGGGCGAGGTTGAACCAGGACTCCGACAGCCAGGGCTCGAGGTCGGCGGCACGGGTCAGCAGCGCGCCCGCGTCCTCGTACCGGCCGTCCCCGATCAGCGTGAACGCGCGATCGGTGGCCTGCCGCCAGGAGGCGGAGGGCCGGTGCCGTCCCTTGCCGAAGATCCTCACGATTCCCGCCTGCCAGTTCCGTTCTGTGGGCTGGCCAGTGCCCCCGGACACTCTCTCCCTCGCATCCAACCACGTGTGGCTGGAAGGCCGCTCATTACCCATCGGTTACCCACCCGCGGGCAGGGTCAGACAGTCCCGCGACAGGACCCTGGCCAGGGCTTCCACCACGTCGGGGGCGTACTCCCCGCCGGCGCCCAGCCGCAGTTCCTCCAGCGCGGTGAGCGGCCCGCCGGGGCCGGCGTCGCGCACCTTCTCCTCGTAGGCGTTGACCACCCGTACGATCCGTGCGGCCGTCGGCTGCTCAGGGTAGGGGTCCGCCTGCCGTTCCACCACCGTCGCGACCTGCGCGCTCACCCCGGTCCGGCGGACGACGGCCCCGCCCAGCAGGGCGATGCGCCGCTGCTCGGCCGGCGGCAGGGCGGCGGTGGCCCCGGCCGGGACCGGGTCGACGAGGCTGAGCTGGCCGATGTCGTGCATCAGGGCCGCGTACTCCAGCACGGTCAGCTCCGGTTCCGTCAGGCCCAGGTCCCGGCCGACCGCCTGGCTGAGTCCGGCGACCCGGCGGGCGTGCCCGGCCGGGGTGTACCCGGCGATCTCGGTGGCGCGGGCCAGGGAGGCGATGGTCTGCCGGTAGGTGGCGCGGACCGCGGCGTACCGGCGCAGGGACAGCTGGGTGAGCAGCAGCGGCACCGAGAACACCGGCAGTGCCCACAGGCCGACGACGGCCACCGCCAGCGCCATCACCGCGCCGGTCGCGCACACCGCCGACCCGATCCCCGGGACGGACCGCAGCTCGTCGCGGAGCAGGGGCGGGAACGGCCAGCCGGTGCGGGAGTGCGCGAGCGCGGCGGCGACGACGGCTTCGCACAGGGTGGTGAGGACGAGCAGGGCGAGCAGCAGCAGCGCGTAGGCGGGGCCGCTCCAGCGGTCGAACACCCCGCGGTTGTACAAGGGCTGGAAGCAGACGGCGGCGAACCCGACGGCCAGCACCCGCCGGACGAGGTGGTCCAGGACGGGCCCCCGTCCCCGGGCGAGGTGCGGCACGCTGCCGAGCAGCGAGGCGACCGCCACGACGGAGACGACCTGGGCGGCCCCGTGCAGCGTGGCATGCCCGGCGTGCTCCCCGAGCAGCGCGTACGACAGGGCGGCCGCGGTGCCGAGGGGCGCGGCCCCGCGCGACCCGGGCCCGCTCCACCGGGTCGTCTCGCCGACGGCCACGAGCACCCCGAACGCGAGGGCGACCGACCGCTCCGCCAGACCCGACCGCAGGACGGTCAGGAGGGACGCCCCGACGACGAGCCCGGCGCAGGCGTGCAGCACGCGCAGGGGCTCGCAGGCCCGCGCCGCACGGGGGCGGCCGCTCATTCCCGGGCTCCGCTTCGTGCCGGGGCGGTTTCGGGAGGAGCCGCGGGGCGGCCCGCCGCCGGAGGCGGGGGAAGTACCGCCGCAGGACCGGCCGCCGGACGCGAGGGAAGTACCGCCGCAGGACCGGCCGGCGGGCGCCGGGCCGTCCGCGGCGCCGCCCCGGCCGCCCACGCGCCCCTCGCACCCCTCACCTGCGGGCCTCCGGCCGCTCGGCGGCCGGTGACGGGGACGCGGGCGGGACCCGGGACGGGGACGTGGCCTGCGACGGGGCCCTGGAAGCGGACGGGGTCGGGGCGGGAGACGGGGCCGCGGCGGGGGCCGGCCCCGGCAGGCGGGGCTCGTCGGCGGTGACCGCCGGGTGCCAGCCGTCGCGGACGATCACGCGGGTCAGCGCGGTGACCATGCGGGGGTCGAAGTGGGTCCCCGCGCACCGCCGGAGTTCCTCCAGCGCCGCCCGCACGGGGCGGGCCCGGTTGTAGGAGCGGTTCGAGGTCATCGCGTCGAAGGCGTCGGCGACCGCCACCACCCGCGCCGGTTCCGGGATCTGGCCGCCGGCCAGCCCGTAGGGGTAGCCGCTGCCGTCCAGCCGCTCGTGGTGGTGGAGGATCGCCGAGCGGGCCTCGCCGAGGAAGGAGATGCCCCGGGTGATCTCGTGCCCGTACTCGGGGTGCAGTTCGATCACGCGCCGTTCCTCCGGCGTCAGGGGGCCGTCCTTGCGGAGCAGGCGGGTGGGCACGCCCAGCTTGCCGACGTCGTGCAGGATCCCGGCGAAGCGGATCACCTCGACCCGGTCCTCGCTCATGCCCAGTTCACGGGCGATCATCGTGGAGGCCCGTCCGACGCGTTCGCTGTGCCCGCGCGTGTAGCCGTCCTTGATGTCCACGGCCTGCACCAGCGCGCGGATCGTCGCCTGATGGGCGGCGCGCTCCCGGTGGTACTGGGCGAACACCCACCAGGACACGCCCATCGGGAACAGCACGAGCAGCGCGGCGACCGGCCCGTAGGGGCTGTTCCACAGGACGGCCATCATCAGGCCGGCGAGTCCGTGCACCCCGAGGGGTGCCAGGGAGCGCGGGAACAGCCCGTGCCGGGCCCGCCGCGGCGGCAGCCCCTCCGCCAGGGCGAGCATCCCCGCGTCCAGGGCGGCGAGCACCAGGGACAGGACCAGGACGGCCGCCCCGGCCGGCAGGAGGAGGGCGGGAACGCCGGACGCCTCGACGGCGTCCCGGCCGCCCAGCGCTTCGTGGGTGCGGGACGCGGCCCACACGCCGAGTGCCAGCCGGGCGGCCCGCCACACGCGCCGCAGCGCGCCGGGGCGCTGTTCCACCGGGGACAGCAGCGCGCCCGGCAGCGGCACGAGCGCGGCGGCCGCCGCCGGCAGCAGAAAGGCCCCGGCCAGCAGGACGGGGTAGAAGGTGCCGGCGAACCGGCGGCGGGCGACGCGCTCACCGCACGCGTACAGCGGGGCGAGCAGCAGGACCGGCCACCAGGGCGCGCGGTCCGTCGGGAGCGGGATCAGGCAGCACACCCGCCCAGGGCGGCGCAGACGACGTACACCCGCGCCCTCACCGGAATGCCGTCCATGTCGCCCTCCCCCGGCCACGGCTGGTCCAGGTTCCGGAGCCTAGGGTGGCGGGGGGTGGCGACGCGGGCGCATCACGCACGGATTAGCACATTCGGGTGATCTCGACCGGTCCCGGAGAGACGTACCGAGGCGTGCGCAGGGGTGCCGGGACGCACGGACCGGGCGGAATCGGGCCGGTCCCGGGTCCTGGGTCCCGGGTTCCGGGAGGAGGCCTCAGGACTCCTGGCGGGTGACCGACACGTCGTGTTCGGGCACGGCCTGTCCGGAGCGGATCAGCTCGAGCCGGCCCATCACCTTCGAGCGCAGGTCGGTCGGCACGTCGTCATGGCCGCAGCAGCGCTTGACCAGCTTCTTGACGGCCTCTTCCAGCCCGTACTTCTCCAGGCACGGCGAGCACTCGCTGAAGTGCTGCTTGAACTTGTCGCGGTCGACGTCCGGCATCTCACTGTCGAGGAACTCGTAGAGATGGTCGAGGACCTCACCGCAGTCCGTCTCGTGCGGCTCTCCGCAGCTCATGAGCCCGAGCCTTTCGCTTCGTTCGACTCTCCGGCGCCGGCCGGGACCAGCCCGCGCTCACGGGCGTAGTCCTCGAGCATGCCGCGCAGTTGACGGCGGCCCCGGTGCAGCCGGGACATCACCGTACCGATGGGTGTCCCCATGATGTCCGCGATCTCCTTGTACGCAAAGCCCTCGACGTCCGCGAGGTAGACGGCGATGCGGAATTCCTCGGGGATCGCCTGGAGCGCGGCCTTCACGTCCGAGTCGGGCAGGTGGTCCAGCGCCTGCGACTCGGCGGAGCGCAGACCGGTGGACATGTGCGACTCGGCGCGCGCCAGCTGCCAGTCCTCGATCTCCTCGGCCGCGCTGCGCTGGGGTTCGCGCTGCTTCTTGCGGTACGAGTTGATGAAGGTGTTGGTCAGGATCCGGTACAGCCAGGCCTTGAGATTGGTGCCCTCGCGGAACTGGTGGAAGGACGCGTACGCCTTGGCGTACGTCTCCTGCACCAGGTCCTCGGCGTCCGCCGGGTTGCGCGTCATGCGCAGGGCGGCCGAGTACATCTGGTCGAGGAACTCCAGCGCGTCCCGCTCGAAGCGCGCGCTGCGCTCCGCGGTGGACTCCGCTCCCGTCCCCACGTCCGTGCCCGGGCCCTCGGGCAGCTCCGCCTGGCCGTTGTCGGTCCCTGCGTCGGTACCGGTGACCGGACCCACCTCCTCAAGATCGCGGGCGGAACCGAAACCGGTCCCACTCGAATCGGAGGATAGACGACTACCCGTCCCACCCGCCGCTCGAACGGGTGCGGTCCTGGCCGCGTGCAGCACCGTCCAGTCCAGGTCGGTGCGGCTGGGGCAGATGGTCGAACCCATGCGCCGGACTTCCTCTCCTACGACATCGGTGCTGCGTGTTCAGCACTTCTGTCCGGCTCAACAGCCATCCGCCCCGCGGCATTCCCCGCCGTTCACCCGAGTGACGCGGTCCACCCGGCGACCGCCGCGGTGATCGTCTCCAGGACCTGCTCCTGGGTGACCGGGGCCCTCTTGGGCACGGCGAAACCGTGATCGCCGCCGGGCACCTCGACGAGTTCGTACGTCCCCTCGGGAAACTCCCCGGGGTTGCCGAAGGGGTCGTTGCCCCCTTGGACGACGAGCGTGGGCACCGCGACGCCGAGCAGTTCGGCGGCCCGGGACCGCTCCGGCCTGCCGGGCGGGTGGAGCGGGAAGCTGAGCGCGAGCACGGCGTGGGCGCCGAGTTCGGTCGCGGTGCGGCAGGCCACGCGGGCGCCCGCGCTGCGTCCGCCGGAGATCACCGGCAGGCCGGGGTCCGCGACGGCCGCCCAGATCCCGCGCCAGCCGGCGTCGAGCGTCCTCGGCGCGGGCGCCACCTTCTTCCCGGCGACCCGCCAGGGCTGCTCGACGAGGGCGACGCTGACGCCGTGCCCGGGGAGGACGTCGGCGAGCGCGCGCAGATCACGCGCCTCGATGCCGCCGCCGGCCCCGTGGCTCACGGCGAGGACCAGCCTCGGCCGCTTCGCCCGGTGCCAGGTGATGCGGGCGGGCCCGGCGTCGGTGTCGACGGTCCGGACCGTCCCGGTGGGCCCGGTGGTCCCGGTGGCGTCGTCGACCCCGGTGGTCCCGGCGGCCCCGGGTGTCGCGTTCTTCTTGGTGGTCCTGGTGGTCCTGGTGGTCACGTCTGCCGCATCCGTCCCGTCGGTCACGTCAGAAGAGTGTGCCCTCCTCGGGGCCCTCCAGCTCTCTCAGCAGCTCGGGGCCGTTGTTGCGGACGTTGCTCACGGCGGTCGACACCGGGTAGGCGCGCATCAGGCCGGGCGGGGGCGGCTCGAGCAGGGAACGCAGGTCCTCGACGTCCGTACGGGACGGGTCCAGCCAGGCGTCCCAGCGGTCGGGGGTGAGCATCAGGGGCATCCGGGGGTGGATGTCGTGCAGCGTGCGCGGACCCTCGGCGGGGGGCACGGCGAGCGGGCTCGTCTCCGCCTCCGTGGTGATCACCGAGCAGGTCGCCCACCACGCCTGCGGATGGTCGTCCGGGAGCGTGCGGTCGCGCCAGAACTCGTAGAGTCCGGCCATCGCGAAGACCGAGCCGTCGGCCGGGAGCACGAAGTAGGGCTGCTTGCGGGGCCGCTTCTTCCGGCCCTCGACCTCCAGGTCGCGCTCCTGCCGCCCGGTGACCCACTCGTAGTAGCCGTCGGCCGGGATCACGCAGCGGCGGGTGGCGAAGGCACGGCGGAACGACGGCTTCTCGTGGACGGTCTCCGCGCGCGCGTTGATCATCCGGGCGGCGCCCTCGGGCGTCTTCGACCAGGACGGGACCAGACCCCACCTGAGTCTGCGCAGCTGACGAACCGGGCGCGGATCCGGCGCGTCCTTCAGAGGACGGTCCAGAACCACGTGGACCTCCTTGGTGGGGGCCACGTTGTAGTCGGGCCCGAGGGCCTCCTCGGGCTCCCGCTCCTCGATCTTCTCGATCTCAAAGGTTTCCGCGAGATCCTCGGGCCTGCGACTCGCTGCATACCGTCCGCACATGCGTGCCACACTGCCAGACTCCGTAGGACGAGAGGGAGCCACCCGACATCATGGACAGCACCGCCGCCACCGCGCTGCCCGACCTCTGGGACCGGCTCGTCGGCACCCAGTCCGACCCCGATCTGTGGGTGGTGATCGCCACCATGGTCGCCGCGCTGGCCGTGGTCGTGCCGCACACGCTCTGGCGCCTCTCCCGCAACGCCGTCACCATCGCCCACGAGGGCGGTCACGGTCTGGTCGCCCTGCTGACCGGCCGCCGGCTGACCGGCATACGCCTGCACTCCGACACCAGCGGCCTGACCCTGAGCCGGGGCAAGCCGCACGGCCTCGGCATGATCCTGACCGCGGCCGCCGGCTACACCGCTCCCCCGCTGCTGGGTCTGGGCGGCGCCGCGCTGCTCGGTGCCGGCCGCATCACGCTGCTGCTGTGGCTGGCGACGGCGCTGCTGGTGGCGATGCTGGTGATGATCCGCAACGCGTACGGGGTGCTGACGGTGTTCCTCACGGGCGGCACGTTCCTGCTGGTGTCCTGGCTGGCCGATGCCCAGGTGCAGGCGGCGTTCGCGTACGCGGTGGTGTGGTTCCTGCTGCTGGGCGGCGTGCGCCCGGCCTTCGAACTCCAGGCGAAGCGGTCCCGCGGCGGCGCCGGGGACTCGGACGCGGACCAGTTGTCCCGCCTGACCCACGTGCCGGCGGGCCTGTGGCTGTTCCTCTTCCACGCGGTGAGCCTGTGCGCGCTGCTGGGCGGCGGACGCTGGCTGCTGGGGGTGTGAGGGGCGCCTTCGGGGGCGCGTGAGGGGGCGCGGGCCGTCCGGACGCGGGCACGCGCCTCCCCCGGCCGGCCCCCGTGCCGGACCGCCCCGGCCATGCCCTGCTTATACAGTGGGCCCATGGCCCCGAACCCCGCCCACACCGCCCTCTGGCCCGCCCCGCACGCGAGCGAGGCCGTCGACGCGACGGTCCACGTGCCGGGGTCCAAGTCGGTCACGAACCGCGCTCTCGTCCTGGCCGCCCTGGCCTCCGAACCCGGCTGGCTGCGCCGTCCCCTCCGCTCCCGCGACACCCTGCTCATGGCGGGCGCCCTGCGCGCGATGGGCGTGGGCATCGAGGAGGGCGTGGGACCCGACGGAACCGGCGAGGCCTGGCGCGTGCTGCCCGCGGGGCTCCGAGGTCCGGCCACCGTCGACGTCGGCAACGCGGGCACGGTGATGCGCTTCCTGCCGCCGGTCGCCACGCTGGCCGACGGTCCGGTCCGCTTCGACGGCGACCCGCGCTCGTACGAGCGTCCCCTGGCCAGCGTGATCGACGCCCTGCGCGCGCTCGGCGCCCGCATCGACGACGACGGCCGGGGCTCGCTGCCGCTCACCGTGCACGGCGGGGGCGCCCTGGACGGCGGCCCGGTCGAGGTCGACGCCTCCTCCTCGTCGCAGTTCGTGAGCGCCCTGCTGCTGTCGGGGCCGCGCTTCAACCAGGGCGTCGAGGTCCGGCACACCGGCGCCACGCTGCCCTCCCTGCCGCACATCCGGATGACGGTGGACATGCTGCGCGCGGTGGGCGCCCAGGTGGACACCCCGGAGTCGGGCGGCGAGCCGAACGTCTGGCGGGTCACGCCGGGCGCGCTGCTCGGCCGGGATCTGACCATCGAGCCGGACCTGTCCAACGCGCAGCCGTTCCTCGCGGCGGCGCTGGTGACCGGCGGTCGGATCGTCGTACCGGACTGGCCGGCCCGGACCACCCAACCGGGGGACCGGCTGCGGGAGATCTTCACCGAGATGGGCGGTTCCTGCGAACTGACCGAGCAGGGCCTGGCCTTCACCGGGTCGGGCGCGATCCACGGCATCGACGTCGACCTGGGCGACGTCGGCGAGCTGACTCCGGGCATCGCGGCGGTCGCCGCCCTCGCCGACTCCCCCTCCACCCTGCGGGGCGTGGCGCACCTGCGGCTGCACGAGACGGACCGCCTGGCCGCGCTCACCAAGGAGATCAACGAGCTGGGCGGCGACGTCACCGAGACCGCCGACGGCCTGCGCATCCGCCCGCGCCGGCTGCACGGCGGGATCTTCCACACCTACGACGACCACCGCATGGCCACCGCCGGTGCGGTCATCGGCCTGGCCGTGGAGGGCGTACAGATCGAGAACGTGGCCACGACGGCGAAGACGCTGCCGGACTTCCCCGACCTGTGGACCGGGATGCTCGGGGCGTCCGAGGCATAGGGACGTTCGCCATGCGCCGCTACGGCAAGCACACCGACGAGGACGACATCCGCAGCCGCCCGAACCGCAAGGGCAACCGGCCGCGTACGCACATCCGCCCCAAGCACGAGGACGCGGCCGACGGCATGGTCCTCACCGTCGACCGGGGCCGGCTCACCTGCCTCGTCGAGGACCGCATCGTGATGGCGATGAAGGCCCGCGAACTGGGCCGCAAGGCGGCGGTCGTCGGTGACCGGGTCGCCCTGGTCGGCGACCTGTCGGGCACGAAGGACACCCTCGCGCGCATCGTCCGCATCGCGGAGCGCACCTCGGTGCTGCGCCGCACCGCGGACGACGACGACCCGTACGAGCGTGTGGTGGTCGCCAACGCCGACCAGCTCGCGATCGTCACCGCCCTGGCCGACCCCGAGCCGCGCCCGCGGCTGATCGACCGCTGCCTGGTCGCGGCGTTCGACGGCGGCCTGACCCCGCTGCTCGTCATGACGAAGTCGGACCTGGCGTCCCCGGACAAACTGCTGGAGCTGTACGGCCACCTCGACATTCCCTACGTCGTCACCAACCGCGAGCAGCTGGCGAGCGGCGACGCGGCGGAGCTGGTGCGCGAGCAGCTGGCCGGGCGGGTCACGGCGTTCGTCGGTCACTCCGGCGTCGGCAAGACGACCCTGGTGAACGCGCTGGTCCCCGAGGAGCGGCGGCGGGTGACGGGCCATGTCAACGCGGTCACGGGCCGCGGCCGGCACACCACCACCTCGGCGCTGGCCCTGCCCCTGAGCGGCACCGACGACTGGGTCGTCGACACCCCCGGCATCCGTTCCTTCGGGCTGGCCCACATCGACCCGTCGCGCGTCATCCTCGCCTTCCCCGATCTGGTGCCGGGCACGGAGGGCTGCCCGCGCGCGTGCAGCCACGACGAGCAGGACTGCGCGCTGGACGCGTGGGTGGCCGAGGGGCACGCGGACCCGGCGCGGCTGTACTCGCTGCGGCGCCTGCTGTCGACGAGGGAGCGCACGGAAGGCGACTGACCTTCGCGTGTTTGTGGGTGCCGGGGTTCGGTAAGTGCATAATCGCACCGAGCCGCTTACAGGGGAGGACAGCACATGGCGTGGCTGCTGGTCGTCGTCGCGGGAATGCTCGAGACCGGCTTCGCCGTCTGCCTGAAGCTGTCGCACGGTTTCACCAGGCTGTGGCCGACGATCGCCTTCGCCGCGTTCGCCCTGGGCAGCTTCGGCCTGCTGACCCTCTCCCTGAAGAAACTCGACGTCGGCCCGGCCTACGCGGTCTGGACCGGCATCGGCGCGGCCGGCACCGCGATCTACGGGATGATCTTCCTGGGCGACCTGGTGTCCGTGCTGAAGATCGTCTCGATCAGCTTCGTGATCATCGGCGTGATCGGCCTCCAGCTGTCGGGCTCGGCCCACTAGGACCCGGCCGGCGGGGGCGACGGCACCTCCCTGTCCGCGCCCTGCCGGTGCAGGGTCCCCCGCACCAACTCCCCCACCGTGCTCCAGGCCCCCGGCGGCGCCGCCACGCAGGACAGCGCGAGCCGCACCGCCACCTCGCAGACCGGCCCCGCCTCACCCCCGTTCCCCCCACCCACCGCGGTCGCGGCCGCGGCCCGATCCCGTACGGCAGCCACCAGATCCGCCGGCGAGGGTAGGGCCGCGTCCGCCCGCCGCTGCGCGGGCACGGCGGAGGACGACGCCACCGCGGCCAGGTTCAACGCGGGCAGGCGCGCGCTCCAGCAGCCGGTGAGCAGGGCCCGCACCACCGCGTTCCCCCGGGCCGCGGAGACCGTCCACTCCGCGACCGCGACCAGCCGCTCCGGCCCGTCCCCCGGCACCCCCAACGCCCGCTCGACACCGGCGAGATACGCGTCGGCCTCCCGTCTGACGAGCGCCCGGGCCAGCCCTTCCTTGCTCCCGAACTCGTTGTAGAGGGTCTGCCGGGACACCCCGGCCGCCGAGGCGACGTCCACCATCCGCACGGCGGCCCACGGCCGGTGTGCGAGTGCCGCGAAAGCGGCGTCCAGCAGTGATTCCCGCGCAGGCATCATCGCCTCCCTGGGACGAGCGGCTCCGCGCCCAGGTTTGAGGCGCCGGCAGGCACTGTCAAGGGCCCGCGGGAGCCGGCCCGCGGCCCGCACCGGCGGACCCTCACCAGACCCCGCCGGGCCCCCTGGTCCCTGCCGGGCCACACAGGGCCCAACCGGTCCCCGCCAGACTCCCACCGGGCCCCCCGGTCTCCGCCGGGCCCCAGCCGGATCCCCGCCTGGCCCTGTGTGGCCCCACCCCCACCACGGCGGATACCGTTCGTCCCATGCCGGACTACCACGACGACCTCCGCCTCGCGCACGTCCTCGCGGACGCCGCCGACGCCGCGACCATGGCCCGCTTCAAGGCCCTCGACCTCAAGGTCGAGACCAAACCGGACATGACCCCGGTGAGCGAGGCGGACAAGGCCGCCGAGGAGCTGATCCGCGGCCAGCTCCAGCGCGCCCGCCCGCGCGACGCGATCCTGGGCGAGGAGTACGGCGTCGAGGGGACAGGCCCCCGCCGCTGGGTGATCGACCCGATCGACGGCACGAAGAACTACGTGCGCGGCGTCCCCGTCTGGGCCACCCTCATCTCGCTGACGGAGGCCGCCGAGGGCGGCTACCAGCCCGTCGTCGGCGTCGTGTCCGCCCCGGCGCTGGGCCGCCGCTGGTGGGCCGCCAAGGGCCACGGCGCCTACACCGGCCGCAGCCTGACCTCCGCGAGCCGCATGCACGTCTCCCGCGTCTCACGGCTGCCGGACGCCTCCTTCGCGTACTCCTCGCTCAGCGGCTGGGAGGAGCAGGGGCGGCTGAACGGCTTCCTGGACCTCACCCGCGAGGTCTGGCGCACGCGCGCGTACGGCGATTTCTGGCCGTACATGATGGTGGCCGAGGGCTCGGTCGACCTGTGCGCGGAACCTGAGCTGTCCCTGTGGGACATGGCGGCCACGGCGATCGTCGTGACGGAGGCCGGCGGTACGTTCACCGGCCTGGACGGCCGTCCGGGCCCGCACAGCGGCAACGCCGCCGCGTCGAACGGGCTGCTCCACGACGAGCTGCTGGGCTACCTCAACGAGCGCGACTGACCGACACGAATGAGCGCGCGCGCCCTCAATTGGACGCGCGCGCCCTCTTGTTGACCCCCGCTTTACCTGCCACCCTGACGACACCCCCACTTGTGAATTTGTGAATCCGCGCACCAGCGGGTTCGTAGGAGGTGTTCAGCCCATGCTCGTCCGCGACGCCATGAGCACGGTGGTGCTCACCATCGGTCCCGCACACACCCTCCGGCAGGCCGCCGCCCTGATGTCCGCACGCCGCGTCGGCGCGGCCCTGGTGCTCGACCCGGACGCCGGTGGCATCGGCATCCTCACCGAGCGGGACATCCTCAACTCCGTGGCCCGGGGCGAGGACCCGGATGCGGAACGCACCCACGCCCACACCACCAACAACGTCGTCTTCGCCGCCCCGACCTGGACCCTGGAGGAGGCAGCCGCGGCCATGGCGCACGGCGGCTTCCGGCACCTCGTCGTCCTGGACCGCGAGGAGGCCGTCGGCGTCGTCTCCGTCCGCGACCTCATCCGCTGCTGGGCCCCCGCACGGCAACCCGCGCCGGCCCTGTGAACACGGACGGGCCGGACTCCCCGAAAGGGGTCCGGCCCGTCCGCTCACGACAAGCGGTCCAGTGCTGGAGTGTCAGCCGCGCAGGGCCTGGACCGCGGCCTCCAGCCGCTTGCCGTAGTCCGCGTCGGCCCGGCGGAAGTTGTCGATCGCCCGCTCCGCGACGTCGTCGCGGGAGACCTTGGCGATGAAGCCCGCCAGGTTGCCGATCAGGCGTTCCTTCTCGTCCTCCGACATCAGCCGGTAGAGGTTGCCCGCCTGCACGAAGTCGTCGTCCTCGGCGTGGACGGGCGCCGGGTGGTTGCCCGTGCCGCCGGCCACGGCGGTCGCGGACCACAGCGGGCGGTCGCTCTGGAACGGTCCGCCGAAGCTGTTCGGCTCACAGTTCCTCGCCCCGCCGTGGCGGCCGTCGTACAGCAGGCCGTCCCGCGCGTGGGTGCGCGCCACGGTGGCGTGCGGGCGATTCACCGGCAGGTGGCCGGCGTTGACGCCGACGCGGTAGCGGTGGGCGTCGCCGTAGGCGAAGAGGCGGCCCTGGAGCATCTTGTCCGGCGAGGGGCCGATGCCGGGCACGAAATGCGCCGGCGAGAAGATCGACTGCTCGACCTCGGCGAAGACGTTCTCCGGGTTGCGGTTGAGCTCCAGCTTGCCGAACTCGATCACCGGGTGGTCCGCGTGCGGCCCCACCTTGGTGAGGTCGAACGGGTTGAACCGGTACGTCGCCGCGTCGGCCACGGGCATGACCTGCACGCCCACGGTCCAGGTCGGGTACTCGCCGCGCTCGATGGCCTCGCGCAGGTCCCGCTGGTGGGAGTCCGGGTCCTCGCCGGCGAGCCGGTTCGCCTCGGCCTGGGTGAGGTTCTTGATGCCCTGGTCGGTCTTGAAGTGGTACTTGACCCAGAAGGCCTCGCCGGCCTCGTTGTTCCACTGGTAGGTGTGCGAGCCGAAGCCGTCCGTGTGGCGGTAGCTCGCCGGGATGCCGCGGTCGCCGAACAGCCAGGTCACCTGGTGGGTGCTCTCGGGGCTGAGCCCCCAGAAGTCCCAGACGTTGTCCGCCTCCTGCGAGCCCGTGTACGGGTCGCGCTTCTGGGTGTGGATGAAGTCGGGGAACTTGATGGCGTCCTTGACGAAGAACACCGGGGTGTTGTTGCCGACGAGGTCGTAGTTGCCCTCCTCGGTGTAGAACTTCAGCGCGAACCCGCGCGGGTCGCGCACAGCGTCCACGGCGTCCACGGCCCCGAGGTTGCCCGCCACGGTCGAGAACCGCAGGAACGTCTCCGTCCGCTTGCCGACCTCGGAGAGGAACGCCGCCCTGGTGTACGGCGTGACGTCGGCGGTCACCGTGAAGGTGCCGTAGGCGCCGGCGCCGCGGGCTTGCACCACGCGCTCCGGGATGCGCTCACGGTTGAAGTGCGCCAGCTTCTCCAGGAGCAGCTGGTCCTGGAGGAGGAGGACGGGGCCGCCGACGCCCGCGGTCTCGCTGTTCTGGTTGTCGGCCACCGGCGCGCCGGCCTCCGTCGTGAGCGGCCCCTGCGTCATGTGCGTCTCCTGCGTCATTCCCGACCGTTCCTGTCGCCTGGTCCCGTTGTCCGGCCCTGTTGCCCGGCATTGCCCGTTCCCGTTGCTTGGCCAAAGCCGGGATCGATCCCATAATGGACATTGTCCAAGTCAAGCAAGCATCCAAAGTCACACCTGTTCGGGACTCGTTCCCCCTCCTGTTAGGCTGGTGCCATGAGTGACCTTCTGGAACGGCTGCGCGGACGCGGATGGCGGATGACCGCGCAGCGGCGCGTCGTGGCCGAGGTCCTCGACGGCGAACACGTCCACCTGACGGCCGACGAGGTCCACGCGCGGGCCGTCACCAAGCTGCCCGAGATCTCCCGGGCGACCGTCTACAACACGCTCGGCGAGCTGGTCTCCCTCGGCGAGGTGCTCGAGGTCGCCACCGACAAGCGCGCCAAGCGGTACGACCCGAACGCGCACCGGCCGCACCACCACCTGGTCTGCGCCCAGTGCGGCGCGATCCGCGACGTCCACCCGAGCGGCAATCCGCTGGCCGACCTCCCCGACACCGAGCGCTTCGGCTTCACGGTCTCGGGCGTCGAGGTGACGTACCGCGGCGTCTGCCCGAACTGCGCGGCGGCACCGGCGTCGGCGTCGGCCTGACCCACGCGACACACGAGCCCCGGCGTCCGTCCTGGACGCCGGGGCTTCGCGTTGCCCGGGCGCCACCTGCCGTTCCGGCACCGCCCGAATCCGGCACCGCCCGAATCCGGCACCGCCCGAATCGGGCACTGTCTGCGTCGGGCAGGGCCCGAAAACGAACCGAGGGCCGGAACCCTTTCGGATTCCGGCCCTCGGCCTTCAGTAGCGGGGACAGGATTTGAACCTGCGACCTCTGGGTTATGAGCCCAGCGAGCTACCGAGCTGCTCCACCCCGCGTCGTTGAATGCAACGTTACGTCACGGGAACAGGAAGAAGCAAATCGATTCTCCGCCCCTTGTCGTCCCAGGTCAGGGCACGTCGCGCGAAGCTCATGCCGACAGTTCCTCCCGGAGGGCGTCCCGCAGCCGCGCGGCCCGCTCCGCCACCTCCCCCGGCCCGAGCGACACCGCACGGTCCGCCCACCGCTGCCCCTCCGCCAGCTCTCCCCGACGCGCGTAGACGAGGGCGAGCCGCAACGCCGCCCGTCCGTGTCCGGCGTCGGCCGCGCGCGTCCACCACACGGCCGCTTCGGGCTCGCTGCCCTCCCGCGCGAGCAGCAGCCCCAGGTTGAAGGCGCCGTTGCGCGATCCGGCCTCCGCGGCCGTCCGGTACCACCGCGCGGCCTGCACCACGTCGCCGCGCGCGGCGGCCAGCATCCCGACCCGCACCTGCGCGCGCCGGTGCCCCTGGGTCGCCGCCCGCTCGTACCACTCCTCGCACTCGGTCTTCTCGTGCACGATCTCGCCCAGCTCGTGCGCCGGCTGGGGCGGCCGCCGGGCGTCGAGCACGGACGCCAGCCGGTACGCCGCCTCCGCGCTGCCCCCGCCCGCCGCGCACCGCAGATGCCGCTCGGCGGCCTGTTCGTCACCCTCCCGCAGCCGGGCGATGCCGACCTGGAGCGCCGCCTCGGTGTGCCCGGCCGCCGCGGCCCGCTCGTACCAGCGCAGTGCGACCGCGCCCTCGCCGCGGCCGGCGAACAGGATGCCGAGGTTGAAGGCGGCGTCGACGCTGCCCGCCTCCGCGGCCTTGGAGAACCACGGCTCGGCCCCGGCCGCGTCCCCGCCCTGGAGCAGCAGGACGGCCAGCGCGTTGGCGGCCTCGCGGTGCCCGGCGTACGCGGCACGCCGGTACCACTGCTCGGCCTGCGCGGTACGGCCTTGCTCGGCGCAGAGCAGGGCGAGGTTGTAGGCGCCGTTGTCGTCCCCGGCGTCCATGGCCGCCCGGTACCAGCGTTCGGCGGTCTGGGTCTGGTGGCGCTCGGCGTACAGGGCGCCCAGCGCGTTGGCCGCGTTGCCGTCGCCGTCCTGTGCGGCGCGCAGCCACCACACGGCGGCGTTCTCGGTGTCGCCGGCGTCGCGCAGCAGGAAACCGAGGGCGCAGGCCGCACGGGGCTCGCCGTCCTTGGCGGACGTCAGGTACCAGCGCCCGGCCTCCTTCAGCTCGCCCCGCCGCTCCAGGATGGCCCCGAGGTGCAGCGCGGCCCGCCGGTGTCCGCGCGCGGCGGCCTGCCGGTACCACTGCTCGGCCTCCGCCGGCACGGCGACACCGTCGTCCGCCACGTCCCGGCACCCGTCGGCGGGCTGCGGCTCCCTGCGGTCGAGCGCCCGCGCGAGCCGGTACGCCGCCTCCCGGTGCCCGCGTTCTGCGGCGGCCCGCATCCACCGCTCGGCGCCCGGGTGGTCACCCCGGTGTTCCAGGAGGTCGGCCAGGGCGTAGGCGCCCAGGACATGCCCCTGCTCGGCGGCCTGACGCAGCCAGTACTCGGCGGCGGGTTCGTCGCCGCGCTCGCGGTGGTGACGGCCCAGCGCATGCGCCGCGGGCGCGGAGCCGGCGACGGCGGCGACCCGCCACCAGCCGGCGGCCTCGTCGGGGTAACCGCGCTGGTGGAGGAGGACGCCGAGGTTGTTGGCGGCGGCACGGTCGCCCGCCGTGGTGGCGGCGCGCAGGTGAGGTTCGGCTCCGTCGAGATCGCCGCGGCGCAGCAGCAGGGCCCCGAGGACGCTCATCGCCTCGACGTCGCCGGCCTCGGCGGCGAGCCGTCGGCGCGCTTCCTCGACGGCGTCCCCCGTCTCGTCCCGACCCATGTCCGGAGTCTCCTCCGAGGTCTCGTCCGGGGTGCCTTCCTCGCCGGAAGGCTGCACAAATCGCCCTGTCTCGAACAGAGTTGCCTTGTCCCCCATAACGTCCATCGTCGCACCACCTGCAACCCGGCCACACCTGGTATACCGCAGTCCGTGAGGTCACTTCAGCGTTTTGTCGACATGCCCACAGAGAGACAAGTCAAACACAGATGCCCCAACTCCCCACGTCGGCACGGCGGTACCTCGTGCGGGGACATGCGTTCGCACACCACGAAGGCCCGGATCCTTTTCAGGATCCGGGCCTTCGCCTGGAGTAGCGGGGACAGGATTTGAACCTGCGACCTCTGGGTTATGAGCCCAGCGAGCTACCGAGCTGCTCCACCCCGCGTCGTGTTCCACAACCGTACCACGACGCGGGGTGGTTCTTGATCAGCCGCTGGGACTGCCGCTCGGACTCGGCGTGGGACTGGCACCGGTGCCGGGCTTGGCACTCGCGCTCGGCGAGGTGCTCGGACTCGGGCTGCCGCCGCTCTTGTCCGCCGCGGCCTGCGCGTCCTCGGCCCGCTTCAGCGCGGCCTCGAGATCCGCCTGCGCCTTGGCGTACGCCTCCCAGTCGGGCTTCTTCAGGGCCTCCTGGCCCGCGGTGAAGGCCTCCTGGGCGTCCTTCAGCGCCTCCTGGACCGTCGCGTTGCCGGTCGCCGGTGGCGGGGTGGTGGTGTCACCGTCGTCCGCCGGCGGCTTCGGTGTCGCCCCCTCCGTGCCGAAGACCTTGTTGAGGGCCTCGTCGAGGGAGTCCTCGAAGGCGGTGACGCCTCCGTAGGACACCAGCACCTTGCGCAGCAGCGGGTACTTGAGTCCACCACCGCGCACGTAGACCGGCTCCACGTACAGCAGTCCTCCGTCGAGCGGCACCGTCAGCAGGTTGCCGTACTCGACCTCCGAGTCGCCGCCCTTCAACAGCCTGATGGACTCGGCGATGTCCTGTTCGGAGTTGAACTGGCTCTGCACCTGCTTGGGTCCGTCGACGGTCGTGCTGGTCGGCAGCTTCAGGACTCTGATCTTGCCGTAGCCGGAGGTGCCGGCCTCGGAGTCGACCGCCATGAACGCGCTGAGGTTGTCCCGGCCGTTCGGCGTGAACGTCGTCGTCAGCGAGAACGCCTGCGCCTTCTGGTCGGGCATCTTCATGCTCAGGTAGTACGGCGGCACCGCGTCGTTCGACTGGTTGGTCGGGTCGTTGGGCACCTGCCAGACCTCGCTGCCGCTGAGGAACGTCGTCGCGTCCTTCACGTGGTAGCGGGTGAGCAGTTCGCGCTGGACCTTGAACAGGTCCTGCGGGTACCGGAGATGGGCCATCAGCGCGCCGGAGATCTCCGACTTCTTCTCCACCGTGCCGGGGAAGGCCTTCATCCAGGTCTTCAGGACCGGGTCCTCGGTGTCCCACTGGTAGAGCTTGACCTCGCCGGTGTACGCGTCGACGGTCGCCTTCACCGAGTTGCGGATGTAGTTGACCTGGTTCTGCTGGGCCACCACCGCGCGGTTGTCGTTGGTGGCGGTCAGCGAGTCGGCCGTCGTGTCGCCGAGGGTGGTCCGCGAGGCGTACGGGTAGCCGTTGGTGGTGGTGTACGCGTCGACGATCCACTGCACCCGGTCGCCCACGACCGCCGGGTAGGCGTCGCCGTCGATGGTCAGCCACGGGGCGACCGCCTCGACGCGCTCCTTGGGCGTGCGGTTGTAGAGGATCCTCGAACCCTCGCCGATCGCGCCGGAGTACAGGATCTGCGGCTCGCCGAACGCCACCGCGTACGCCGCCCGGTTGACCGCGCTGGAGAGGTTGACCCCGCTCTTGCCGGTGTAGCTGGTGGTCTTCTCACCCTGGTCGTCGGAGTAGTCGATCTCCTTCTGGGGACCGCCGACGATCGAGTACGCGGTCGTCTTCTCGCCGTAGTAGATCCGCTGCTCGTACTTGCCGAGCACGCCCTCCGACGGCAGGTTGGACTCGGTGAAGGCCGGACGGCCGTCGGTGTCGGCGGTGGTGCCCTTGGCGGCGACCACGCCGTAGCCGTGGGTGTAGCGGAAGTGGTTGTTGATCCAGTTCTGCTTGTCCACGCCCGCGAGGTTCAGCTCGCGCAGACCGATGACCGTGTCCTGGTCCTGGCCGTTCACGCTGTAGCGGTCCACGTCCAGGTTGGTCGGGAAGGCGTAGTACTTCCGGATCTGCTGGAGCTGCTGGAAGGTCGGCGACACGATGTTCGGGTCCAGGACGCGGATGCTCGCCGCACCGGCCACGTCGTCGCGCAGCGTCGTCTTGTCCTCGGTCTTGCTCGTCCCCGAGTAGTCGGTGACCTGGGTGCCCTCGATGCCGTAGGCCTCGCGCGTCGCCTTGAGGTTCTTCTCGACGTACGGCGCTTCCTTGGCCTGCTCGTTGGGCTGGACCTGGAACTTCTGGACGATGGCCGGGTACAGGCCGCCGATCAGGATCGCGGAGAGCACCATCAGGCCGAAGCCGATGACGGGCAGCTGCCAGGTGCGCCGCCACAGCGTGGCGAAGAACAGCAGGGCGCAGATGACCGCGATGCAGAACAGGATCGTCTTGGCCGGCAGGTAGGCGTTGGCGTCGACGTAGCGCAGGCCGGTCCAGTTGTCGGTGGCCTTGAAGTCGCTGGACTTCACCGCCAGGCCGTACCGGTCGAGCCAGTACGCGACCGCCTTGAGGGCGACGAAGACGCCCAGCAGCACCGACAGGTGTCCGGTGGCCGCGGCCGTGGCGCGCGCGCCGGGGCTGGTGACGCGCAGCCCGCCGTACAGGTAGTGGGTGAGCGCGGCGGCGATCAGGGAGAGGATCGTGGCGGCGAAGCCGAAGCCGAGCAGGAACCGGTACCAGGGCAGGTCGAAGGCGTAGAAGGACACGTCGAGGTGGAACTGCGGGTCCTTCTGCCCGAAGGACACGCCGTTGACCCACATCAGCCAGGTCCGCCACTGCCCCGACGCCGAGGCGCCGGCGATCAGTCCGACGAGGGCGGTGATGCCGAGCAGCAGCCACTTCTTGTACGGCGCGATCCCCATGCGGTACCGGTCGAGGCTCTGCTGCTCCATCGACATGGCGCTCAGCGGCGGCCGCAGGCGGTGGGCCAGCCAGATGTTGAGCCCGACCGCGAGGGCCATGAGCAGACCGAAGACGAAGAAGAGTCCGATCTTGGTCGACAGGGTGGTCGTGAACACGGAGGAGTAGTCCACCGACCGGTACCAGAGCCAGTCCGTCCAGAACCCGGCGAACATGGTGAACACCATGCCCAGGACGGCAAGCACGCCCAGTGTCATGAGCAGGGTCCGGACCCGCCGGGACGGACGGCCCACTCTGATCCGTGGCCCGGTCGGGCCTCCGCCGCGGTCCGGCATCTGGAAAGCCAAGGTTCGCACCCCGAAGTTCGCTGTTGATCGGTCAGGCCCGCGTCTTCGTGGACCCTCCGTGGCCCCCCGTGATCGCGGGCCCACACCTATGCAACTTACTCACCGTTTACCTGGTTCCCGATTCCGGCCGGGAACGAGGCAGGATTGTGACCATGTCCAACACTCCCATGGCGGCGAGCCCGCTCACCCGGGCCGTACTCGAGATCGACGAGTACGCCTCCGGCCTCGGCTGGGACCAGCCCGCCCGCCTCTTCGCCCTCGTAGACACCGCACGGCTGCGGACCCAGGAACCCGCGCTCGCCACCCAGCTCGGTCTGGAGGACGCGCCCGAGACCACCGGTCTCACCCCGATCGAGCAGGACGAAGTGCCAACGGACAAGCCGCTCGACGAGTTCCTCGCGACGATCGCCTGGCCCGACGCCGTGGCCGGCTGCGCGTTGACCGTGGAGCGTCTGATGCTGCCCCCGTCCGCCGAGGCACAGGTCCCGCAGGGGCTGAGCGGAGCGAAGCTGACGCGGTGGGTGGCCGATCACCCCGACCGCCAGGAGGTGCGGATGACGGTGGCGGTGCTGCGCGACGGCACCCGGGACTCGGCCCTGCGGCTGCGCGAGAAGGACTCCCCGACGGAGGTCCTCACCGGTTCGGAACTGGTACCGGGCCTCGCGGAGGCCCTGTCGGCGACGTTCGAGGAGTAGCCCCCACGGCGTCGCCGCACGGCCCGGCGGACTCCCGGCGCCGTCTCAGGACCTGCCGGCCGTGCACGTCGGCAGGTCGGCGGTGTCGCCGCTGCGGATGTCCTTCAGGGCGCCGAGGGCGTCCTCGATGGTGTTCACCTTGACGAGCGTCAGCCCGCTCGGGGTGTCCTTGGCGGCGGACGCGCAGTTGTCGGCCGGCGTCAGGAAGTACCGCGCGCCCTTGTCGCGGGCGCCGACGGTCTTCAGCTGGATGCCGCCGATCGGGCCGACCTTGCCGTCGTCGTCGATGGTGCCGGTGCCGGCGACGAACTTCCCACCGGTCAGGCTGCCCGGGGTGAGCTTGTCGTAGATGCCGAGCGCGAACATCAGGCCGGCGCTCGGACCGCCGACGTCGGCGAGCTTGATGTCGATGGTGAACGGGAACGTGTGGTCGGTGCCGGCGGAGATCCCGACGACGGCCCGCTTCTGCCCGCCGTCGTCGGAGGCCGCCGTCCTGATCGTGACCTTCTGGGTTCTGGTCGCCGTCTTCTGCGCCTTCTCGGCGGCGGCCTGGTCCTTCGCGGGCACGATGGTGAAGACGACGTCCTCGCCGAGCTTGTGCTTCGTCACCAGCTTCGCGACGTCGGAGGGGGCCTTCACCGCCGTACCGTCCACGTCCTTGATCACGTCTCCGGCGTGCAGCCGGCCCTCGGCGGGCGAGCCCTTCACGACGGTGGAGACGATCACCCAGGACCGCACCGGGACGTCCAGCTCCTTCAGGGCGGCGACCTTGGCGCTCTCCTGGGACTGGCTGAACTCCTCGGCGTTCTCCTGGGTGGACTGCTCCTCGGTCTTGCCGTCCGGGTAGAGCGTGTCGTGCGGGACGACCTTGTTGTCGTGCGCCAGCCAGCCGTAGACCGCCTCGACCAGGTTCATCCGGTAGTCGGCGCTGGTCACCCGCACGGTCGTCATGTTGAGGTGACCGTCGGTCGGGTAGGTCTTGCGCCCGGCGATCTGGAGCACCGGCTCGCCGCCGTGTTCCCCGAGCGTGTTCACCGTCGGCCCCGGGGACATCTCCGCGTACGGCACGCGGATGAGCACTCCCGCGCAGAGGAGCGCGATCAGCATCAGGGTGGAGGCGAGCATCGTCGCGGTGCGGCGTGGCATGACTCGACAGTACGGGACGCCCCTGTCGGCGCACCGTCAGGGCCACCGCCCGGGTCACGGACCTCAGGTGCCCGAGTGGGACCTCTCCATGGCCGCGCGGAAGCGGGCGTAACCGTCCAGCTCGGGGCCGTCGCCGCGGGCTCTGCGCGTGCGGTTGGCCCAACTGCCCCACAGACCCGCGCCGATCGCGGCGAACAGCGGAATCAGCAACCAGGCGAGCGCCCCCATGCGACCTCCCAACCCCACGTGCGACCGCAACTGACTGATCAGCAGATTAACCTTCCGCACTGACAACGCTCATGGCAGGGGTGGGGTTACGCAACCGGACGGGTGGCCGCTCCAGCAGGCCCCGCCCCGCCCTCCCGCCGCCCGACCACCACCCCCCGACGACGGCGCTACGCGCCGACCCATTCGTCGGTGCCGTCGGAGAACCTCTGGTGCTTCCAGATGGGCACCTCGTGCTTGAGGTCGTCGATCAGCTTGCGGCAGGCCTCGAAGGCCTCGCCGCGGTGCGGACAGGACACGGCGACGACGACCGCGAGATCGCCGACCCTGAGGTCCCCCACCCGGTGGACGGCGGCGAGCGCCCGCACCGGGTACTCGGCGACGACCTTCTCCGCGATCCGCCGCATCTCCGCCTCGGCGCCGGGGTGACTGGAGTATCCGAGGCAGTCCACGTCGGCGCCGCCGTCGTGGTTGCGCACGGTTCCCACGAACAGGGCCGTCCCACCGGCCGCGTCGTCCCCGACGGCCCGGAAGACCTCGTCCAGGGACAGCGCGCCGTCCCGGATCGCGATCAGCTTGACGGGATCCTGCGCGGCCTGCTCACCGGGGTGATCGTTGCTGGGTGCCATGACTCCATCGTGCCGCACCTCGCGGACAGCGGGAACAGCGGAATCACCCGGCACGCGCGCGCAGGACCGGGAGCCCCCTCCAGGGCTGTCCCCCGGAGGGCCGGCGGCTCCGGCCACCGCGACCGCTACCGCCGCCGTGCCTTGCGGGCCCGGCGCACCACTGCGGCGGCGCCGAGCAGAGCGACGGTCGCCCCCGCGGCCCCTGCGGCCGTCGCGTCCTTGCGGCCCAGGCGCCGCCCGGCCACGGTGTGCCGTCCGGAGACCTCCTCCAGCAGCTCCGCCAGCACCTCCTCGTTGGTCCAGCGGGGCCGCCACCCGGCGTCATGCAGCCGACTCCCGCTCACCACCCACGGATACATCGTGTACGCCAGGTCCCCCGCCGGGGACGGCGTGAGCCCGATCCGGTGCAGCCGGGCCGCCGCGCCGAGCGCGACCGCCGACGGGAGCTCCATCCGCCGGATCCCGCTCAGCTCCTCGACCTCCTCCTGCTCCAGCCATCCGTCGCACCCGACGACGAGTTCCCCGTCGACCTTCTCCAGGACGGCGTACTCCAGCGCCCCGCACAGGTCCTCGACGTGGCAGAACTGCCAGACCGGCCGCGATCCGGCGACGACCAGCAGCCGGGGCGACTCGAAGTACCGGGTCAGCGCGGTGTCCGTGCCGCCCACCAGCACCGCCGGCCGGACCACGGTGACGTTGAGACCGGGATGCGCGCGCGGGGCGCGGCGGGCGAGCCGCTCGATCTCCAGGAGGTCCCCGACGCCGGTCGCCTCCGCCGTGGCCTTCAGCTCCGCGTCCTCCGACAGCGGCAGCTCATTGTCCGGGAGCGCGCCGTAGACCATCGCGGAGGTGCACAGGACCACGCGGTGCACCCCGGCGGCCGCGGCGGCGGTCAGCACCGTCTGGGTCCCGCGCACGTTGTAGGCCGTTCGGGCGGCGGCTTCGCTCCCCAGGTCGAGATCGAGCGCCAGATGGACGACAACGTCCGCGCCGCGCAACTTCTCGGCGATCGCCGGGTCGCGGACGTCGAGGATGTGCCACTGCGCCGCGTCGCACTCGCCCCGCCGCTCGTCGATGGCGATGACCTGCTTGATCTCTTCGGACGCGGCGAGCCGCTCGGTCAGCAGCGCGCCCACTCCGGTCGCGGCGCCGGTCACGGCGACGACGGGGCCGCGCGGCCCGCCCGGGGTCGACGGGTTTCGCGCTGCGCGAACCTGCGGATCTGGGGAACTCACCAGGTGTCTCCAGCGGTTGTTTTTCATACGGGCGCGAGTGACGCGTTCGTACCAGGTGGCATCCATCCTGCCGCAGGCCGCGAGTCGGCGGAGCACCGAGGCCCGATCGAGCCCGGGTGTCTACGCTGGGTGGTGTTGCAGGGCAGCCGCGCCGCCGGACCAGAGCCGGTGGCCTTACCAGCCGAGGAACCCCGTGAGTGACACCCCATTCGGATTCGGCCTTCCGCCGGAGGAGCCGGACGACGGCGACGAGGGCAAGAAGAAGGACCCGCAGGGCGGCGGTGGTCAGGGACCGGCCAACCCGTTCGGCTTCGGCGGGCTGCCGGGCGCCGGAGGCTTCGGCGGCCCGGGTGCGGACAATCCCCTCGCCGCCATGTTCGGCTCGCTGAACCCCACCGACCTGGGCGCGGCGTTCCAGCAGCTGGGCCAGATGCTCTCCTACGAGGGCGGCCCGGTGAACTGGGACATGGCCAAGCAGATCGCCCGCCAGACGGTCTCCCAGGGCACCTCCGAGGGCGTCAAGGACGCCAGCGTCGGCCCCGCCGAGCGGACCGCGGTGCAGGAGGCCGTCCGCCTGGCCGACCTGTGGCTGGACGACGCGACGTCACTGCCGTCCGGTGCCGGCACCGCCGTGGCGTGGTCGCGCGCCGAGTGGGTCGAGGCGACCCTGCCCGCGTGGAAGGAGCTGGTCGACCCGGTCGCCGAGCGGGTCGGCGCGGCCATGGGCGATGTCCTGCCGGAGGAGATGCAGGCCATGGCGGGCCCGCTGATCGGCATGATGCGCTCGATGGGCGGCGCCATGTTCGGCTCGCAGATCGGGCAGGCGGTGGGCGTGCTCGCGGGCGAGGTCGTCGGTTCGACCGACATCGGCCTGCCTCTCGGCCCGGCCGGCAAGGCCGCGCTGCTGCCGCTGAACATCGAGTCGTTCGGCAAGGACCTGGGCGTCCCGAAGGAGGAGGTGCGGCTCTACCTGGCCCTGCGCGAGGCCGCCCACCAGCGCCTGTTCGCGCACGTGCCGTGGCTGCGCTCGCACCTGTTCGGCGCGGTCGACGGCTACGCGCGCGGGATCAAGGTGGACACGGAGAAGCTGGAGGACGTGGTCGGGCAGTTCGATCCGCAGAATCCCGAGCAGCTTCAGGACGCCCTTCAGCAGGGCATGTTCCAGCCGGAGGACACTCCGGAGCAGAAGGCCGCCCTGGCCCGTCTGGAGACGGCTCTGGCGCTGGTGGAGGGCTGGGTCGACGCGGTGGTGCACGCGGCCGCCAAGCCGCGCCTGTCGTCCGCGGACGCGCTGCGCGAGACCCTGCGCCGCCGTCGTGCCACGGGCGGTCCGGCGGAGCAGACCTTCGCGACGCTGATCGGTCTGGAGCTGCGCCCGCGGCGCCTGCGGGACGCGTCCCGGCTGTGGGCCTCGCTGACGGACGCGCGCGGTGTGGACGGCCGTGACGCGCTGTGGGCACACCCGGACATGCTGCCGACGGCCGCCGACCTGGACGACCCGGACGGCTTCGTGCACCGCGAGCAGATGGACTTCTCCGAGTGGGACAAGATGCTCGGCGAGGCGGCGAGCGGCGGCGCGGGTTCCGGCTCGGATTCCCCTTCCGGTTCCGGTTCCGGTTCCGGGGAGAAGCCGCACCTGAAGAAGGACGACGGCTCCGACGACGGCAAGGGCGACGGCAAGGGCGACGGCACCGAGTGAGCCTGCACGACGACGCGGTTCTCGTACTGAAGGCGTACGAGGACCAGGAGGACCTGCGTCAGGAGTACCTCGACCACCTGGCGGCGCACCCGGACGGCATGTGGAAGGCCTGCGAGGCCGGGCACCTGACGGCCAGCGCCCTGGTGATCGCCCCCGAGCGGGGGCAGGTGCTGCTGACCCTGCACAGGAAGCTGCGGATGTGGCTCCAGATGGGCGGCCACTGCGAGCCGCAGGACACCTCCCTGACGGCGGCCGCCCTGCGCGAGGCCACCGAGGAGTCCGGCATCCCGGGCCTGACACTGCTGCCGGGCGGCCCCGTCCGGCTGGACCGCCATCCGATCCCGGCGCCGTGCCACTGGCACTTCGACGTCCAGTACGCGGCCCTGGCCCCGCCCGGCGCCACCCAGGCCATCAGCGACGAGTCCCTCGACCTGCGCTGGTTCCCCTACGACGCGGTCGCGGAGGTGGCGGACGAGTCGGTCGTCCGTCTGCTGGAGGCGGCACGGACACGCCTGTGAAGCGGCACGGGCAAGGGGCGACCATCTGAGTGGTCGCCCCTTGCGTCCGCGCTCCGGACGGTCAGCTCCAGGCGTTGCCCTGGTTCTGCGTCCGCACCCCCTGCTGTCCCATGCCGTACTGCGCGGCGAGGCCGGAGCCGATCTGGGCGTTCTGCGGCGGCAGCAGTTCACTCGGCTGGACGAGCGCGAAGCCGGTTCCCATGAAGCTCAGCTCCCAGCCCTCACCGGTGCTGCCGCGACGCCGCCACACCCCGGAGGAATGCGTCTGCGCCTGCATCTGCACCCGCAGCCCGGTGGACCAGGCGACGATGGCGTCGGCGTCGCAGTTGACGTACTTGTCGGGCGTGACCTGCAGCATCAGGGGCGCGCCCGAGGTCATCAGGGCGACCCGTCCGCGGCCGGTGATGTTGAGCTGGTACTTCCCGGAGCCGGAGATGCCGTAGAGGCTGTCGACGGCGATGACCTCGTGGTGCAGCGCGGAGTCCATGGCGAGGACGTAGCTGCTGTCGACGGTCAGTCCCTCGTGGTCGACCTCCACGACGTGGATGTGCTGGGCGAGGTTGGCGAGGTAGACGACACCCTGCCCGTGGCAGCGCATCAGGTCCAGGCCCTCACCGGTCCGCGCACGCGCGCGTGACCGGCTGTTGCTCTGGAACTCCGCGTCGAACTCGACGAGTCCCTGGTAGGCGACCATCGTGCCCTTGCGGGCGAGGAGGTCTTCGTTGCCCTCCAGGGCGACGCGGAGCATCTGCTTGTTCTGCAGGCTCCAGCGTTCCTGGGTCTGCTGGTCGTTGTAGGCGAAAAGCGGGCTCTGCATGGTGACTCTGGCTCCCCCTCAGCCCCGGACCCGAAGGCGGTCGGTGCTGTCCTCGCTGGGCTGGACGACGACGATGCCCTCTCCGGAGAAGGCCATCTGGTAGGCCTCGCCGCTGCCCCGGCCGATCAGCGACTGCGCCTTGAAACTGCGCTTGCCCTTGACCTTGAGGTTCGGGGACCAGGCGACGAGCGCGTCCGGGTCGACGTAGGTCTCGTTCTCGCCGCCGCCGCAGTCGACGACGATCGGCTTGCCCCGGGAGGTCAGCGCGACCCATCCCTGCCCGGAGATCCTGGTGTTCCACAGGCCCTGTCCGGCGAACTTCGCCATTCCCTTGACCCGCTCGACCCCCAGGTGAGGTGGGCGTCGAAGGCGAGCAGGTTGGTGGCGTTGACGGAGATGCCGTCGCCGTTGAGGTTGATCACGACGACGTTCGCGCCGTAGTCGGCGAGGTAGAGCAGGCCGTCGCCGGAGCACTTCATCAGGGGCGCGCCCTCGCCGGTCATCCAGTCGCGCGCGATCTGGCGCACGGCCGGCGGGTTGGGCTCGTACTGGATGAAGCCCTCGTAGGCGACCATCGAGCCCACGCGCGCGAGGAGGTCGTTCCCGGTCTGGAGGGCCACCTTCAGCATGTGGTTGCCGTGGTTCTCCATGCGGGCGATGACGGGTGCGGGGGCATGGCCCGCGAGCGGCTGGTTCATGACGGGCTCCCTCAGACCTCGTACGGCTGGACGACGACGAAATTGCCGGGAGCGGCCCGGAACTGGAGGTTCACGCTCTCTCCCGTGTCGCCCGGATAGGCGTTGCGGCGCATGCGCACCTGGCTCGAGACGACGACCTGGGCCGCGGCCGACCAGGCGACGACGGCGTTGCAGTCGGCGAAGGTCGTCGGTGTGACCGGCAGGACGACGGGCGTGCCGTGCGTCTTGACGACGACGGTGCCGGTGCCCGTGAACTGCATGGTGAACAGGGCGCCGCCGGGGATGCCGTGGCCCTCGATGCGGCGCACCTCGTACTGGAGGCTCTCGTCGAAGGCGAGGACGTTCTCCGCGGAGACGCAGATGCCGTCGCCCTGGAGCTCGATGGGGTGCAGCATCGTGGAGTCCTCGGCGAGGAACACCTGTCCCTGGCCGGTGCAGCGCATCAGCTGCATCTCCTGACCGGTCGCGTTGCCGACGATCCGGCCGGCGAAACCGGCGCCCTTGTAGCTGAAGTCGACCTTGCCCTGGTAGAGCACCATGCTGCCCTGCCGGGCCAGCACGGGCTGGCCGCCGACGCCGAGGTCGACGCGGATCAGCTTCCGGTTCTGCTGTGTCCAGCGCTGCCCGGTGGGCGTCTCCTTGAACTGCTGGAGGGCCGCGGCCACACCGGCGCCGCCCTGGGGCGCGCCCTGCGGCACGCCGTAGGGCTGCTGGCCCGGCACCTGGCCGAACGCGGGCTGCTGTCCGTAGCCGGGCGGCGGGGTCGACTGCCCGTAACCCGGCGGCATGGGGGCCTGGGGCGCCTGGGGCGCCTGGGGCTGGCCGTAACCGGGCGGCGGCGGGGCGGTCGGCGCGCCGGGTTGGCCGTACGGCTGCTGCTGCGGCGGCTGGCCGTACGAGGGCTGCTGGCCGGGCGGTCCGTACGGTGCGGGGGCCGGGGACGGCGGCGGGACCTGCACTCCGCCGGGCGGTGTCATGGGCGCGACGATCGTCGGTGCGGCGTGCACCGACGGCTGGGGCGCGGCCGGAGACGGGCCGGCCGGCGGGGCGAAGCCCTGGGCCGCGGGCTGCGGCTGCTGCGGGGCGGGGGCCGGAGCGGGGGCGGACGGGGCGCCGAACGCGGGCGGCGCGGACGCCTGGGCGGGCGGGGCGAAGCCGGGAGTGGCACCGGGCTGCGGCTGAGGCGCGGCGGCGGGCGCCTCTTCCTCGGCGACCTCGCCGCCGAAGTTCTTCAGCAGCGCGTCCAGGCCGCCGTCGAAGCCCTGCCCGACGGCGGCGAAGCGCCACACGTCCTTGAGGTAGAAGTCGCCCAGCATCACGGCGCGCTCGGTGGAGAACTCCGAGCCGTCGAAGGAGTAGCGGGCCACCTCCTGGCCGCCCGCGACGATCCGCAGGTAGCCGGGGGCGATCTGCGACATCTGGCCGGCGCCGTCGAGGGTCGCGGTGAAGGACAGCTTCCGGATCTGCGGGGGGATCCGGTCCAGGGTGACGCGGAAGGACTCCGTGTCGCCCGCCTGGGCGCCCAGGAGCTGGACCGACTCCTCGGGGGTCTTCGGCTGGTTGAAGAAGACGAAGTACCGGTCGTCCGAGAGCCGCTCGTCGGCGTCGAGGCCGAAGCAGCTGATGTCGAAGGTCAGGCCGGGACCGGAGATCTGCACGCCTACGTACAGATCCGTGCCCGCGGTGAGGTCACTGATCCTGGCCTTGTGGCCGCGTTGGAATTCCCTGGACATGCGTAACGCCGTCCCCCATCCCGATTGCGAGTGCGTCGCGTCAGGCTAACGGCAAACCCGGACATCGGACGATGTCGGTACAGACCCGGTACACAACCCGCGCGGGACAGCTCCGGCACGTCCCGCGCGCAAAGGCTCACTCCCCGCGGGTTCCGGGCGGGCGGGGCAGCCGCTCGGCCGCGACCACCCCCTCCAGGTAGCCGCGGGCCCGCTCGGTGCGCGGGTACGCCTCCAGCAGCCGCCAGAAGTCGGGGCCGTGGCCGGGCACCAGCAGATGCGCCAGCTCGTGCAGGAGTACGTAGTCGACGACGTACTCCGGCATGCCCTTGAGCCGGTGCGACAGGCGGATGCTGCCCTCCGCGGGGGTGCACGAGCCCCAGCGGGTGTTCTGGTTGGTGACCCAGCGCACCGTCGCGGGCCGGGCCCGGCCCGCGAAGTACTGGGCCGACAGCCGCTCGGCGCGTTCGGCCAGTTCGGCGTCGCCGGGGGCGCGTCGGCGGCTCTCCTGGGCGGCGAGCTTGTCGAGCATGACGCTCACCCAGCGTTGCTCCTCGGCCTCGGACATCCGGGCGGGGATGAGGACGACGGTGCGATCGCCCTCGCGGTAGGCGGAGACCGTCCGGCGTCGACGGGCACTCCTGCGGACTTCGATCGCGCTCGCCCACGAGCCGCTCGGCGGCTGGCTCGTCGTGCTGCGCTGTGGCGTTCCGGCGCGGTGCGGTGGGTCGGCGGGCACGCCCCGACGTTACCCGCTGCGCACGGGGGAAGTCCCGACTCCGGGACGGTTCGGTTTCGATCCCGAGCCCCGCGTTTGCCCCGTACGACGGATTCGTACGATGAATCCCGTTCCCTGTGGACAACTTTCGGCGCCCTCCGGCGCCGCCGGGCATGCTGGCAGTCGTCGGCGGAGCCAGGTCGCCCCATGGCCCTGCTCCGCCGGCGTACGGGGAGATTCCAGGCGGACGGGGGCCTTCGATGCATCCGATGGTGAAGCCCGCGCTGCGGCGCGGCTGGCGTGACCTGAACACCGTGCAGTTCGGGCTGGCCCCGGCGCACGCGCTGACGCTCGGCCCGGTGGACACGGCGACGGGCAGTTTCCTGGACCTGCTGGACGGCACCCGCGGGCTCCCTCTCCTGCGTGAGGAGGGGCGCCGCATGGACCTGCCGGACGGGCACGTGGATCAGTTGGTGCGGCGGCTGGCGCGGGCCGGTCTGCTCGACGACGCACGCGGGGGCGGGGCGGAGGGAACCGCCCTGCGGGAGAAGAAGGACGTCATGGACCGGCTGCGCCCGGACCTCGCGTCACTGTCACTGACCACGTCGGAACCGGGCGAGGCCATCGAGCACCTGGCCGCCCGGCGTCGGCTGCGCGTGCAGGTACGGGGCGCGGGCCGGGTGGGCGCCGTGGTGGCCTCGCTGCTCTCGGGAGCCGGGGTCGGTGAGGTGGACGTGCGCGACGGCGGCGTGGTGGAGCCGGGGGACGTCGCCCCGGGCGGGCTGCCCGCCGAGGCGGTCGGTGAGCGCCGGGACGAGTCCGCCCGCCGTTCGGTGCGCCGGGCCGCACCGGGCCGACCGCCCCGCAGGAGCGCCCGCTCACCCGCCGGGACGGACGTGCCGGGTTATTCCCTGGTGGTCCTCGCCCCGAGGGACGACGTGTCCGTGCACGCTCCGGCCCCGTCGGAGACGGAGTCCTTGATCGCCTCGGGGACACCGCATCTCCACGCCGGGGTGGTGGAGGCGACCGGAGTGGTGGGCCCGCTCGTCCTGCCGGGTGAGACGGCCTGCGCGGGGTGCCTTCACCGATCGCGTACCGACCGGGACCCGGCCTGGCCCCGGCTGGTCGCGCAGTGGCACTCCGGGACGCGGCGCGCCGTCAGCGCCTGCGACCTGACGCTGGCCACCACGGTCGCGGGGCTGGCGGCGGCGCATGCGCTGGCCTTTCTCGACGGGACGCTCCCCTCCAGCGCGGGCGCCCGCTGGGAGGTTTCCGTGCCGGCCCTCCAGTGGCATGCGCGACCGGTGTGGGCGCACCCCGCATGCCCGTGCGGGGCAGCGGAGAAAGGTAATGAGGAACACACCTTCTCCGAGGACGCGGAGTCGCGCGCGACAATGGCGGAGCAACGGCATTCGAAGGAGTTACGCCGTACGGCAGACGCGGCGCGGCTTTCTGGGACCTGGAGGGCGCATGTCTGATCTTCCCCGGAAGGCGGTCACCCGGACCGCCAAGCTCGCCGCGCTCCCGCTCGGCATCGCGGGCCGGGCCACCTGGGGCCTGGGCAAAAGGATCGTGGGCGAGTCCGCGGAGATCGTCGGCCGTGAGCTGCAACAGCGCACCGCGGAGCAGTTGTTCAAGGTCCTGGGCGAGTTGAAGGGGGGTGCGATGAAGTTCGGGCAGGCCCTGTCCGTCTTCGAGTCCGCCCTGCCCGAGGAGGTCGCCGGTCCCTACCGCGCGGCCCTCACCAAGCTCCAGGAAGCGGCGCCGCCCATGCCGACCCGCACGATGCACTCCGTGCTCGCGGAGCGGCTCGGCGAGGACTGGCCCGAACTGTTCCTCACGTTCGACGACAAGCCCGCCGCGGCCGCCTCGATCGGCCAGGTGCACCGTGCGGTCTGGCACGACGGGCGGGAGGTGGCGGTCAAGGTCCAGTACCCCGGCGCGGGCGAGGCCCTGCTGTCGGACCTGAATCAGCTGAGTCGCTTCGCCAAGCTGCTGGGGCCTCTCATCCCCGGCATGGACGTCAAGCCGCTGATCACCGAACTGCGGGACCGTGTCTCGGAGGAGCTGGACTACGGGCTGGAGGCGCAGGCCCAGCAGGCCCACGCGGAGGAGTTCGCCGACGATCCCGATGTCGTGGTCCCGGCGGTGGTCCACCAGTGCGACCAGGTCCTGGTCACGGAGTGGATCGACGGCGTCCCCCTGTCCGAGGTGATCTCCGCCGGCACCCCCGAGCAGCGCAACCGCGCCGGCCAGTTGCTGTCGCGGTTCCTCTTCTCCGGGCCGGCCCGCACCGGCCTGCTGCACGCGGACCCGCACCCCGGCAACTTCCGTCTCGTGCCCGGTGGCCCGGAGGGCGAGGACGACTGGCGCCTGGGCGTCCTGGACTTCGGCACCGTCGACCGGCTCCCGGGCGGTCTGCCCGAGCCGATCGGCACCTCCCTGCGCATGACCCTCGACGGCGAGGCGGGAGCGGTCTACGAGCTGCTGCGCGAGGAGGGCTTCGTCAAGGAGTCCGTCGCGCTGGAGCCCGACGCCGTCCTCGACTACCTCCTGCCGATCATCGAACCGGCGGTGGTCGACGAGTTCACGTTCACGCGCGACTGGATGCGCAGGCAGGCGGCCCGGGTCGCCGACCCGCGCTCCCCCGCCTACCAGCTGGGCAGGCAACTCAACCTTCCTCCGGCCTACCTGCTGATCCACCGGGTGACGCTCAGCACGATCGGCGTGCTGTGCCAGCTCGGTGCGACGGTGCGACTGCGGGAGGAACTGGAGGAGTGGCTTCCGGGATTCCTCGCCGACGAGGGCCCGGAGGCCGAGAAGTCGGTCGCCGAGGCGTGAGCGGCCGCCGGGGACGGCGGATCGTGCGCCCGGACCGGCCGGCCCTCGGCCGGCGCCTGCGGCACAACGCGCCGCGGGGGCCGGTCCGTTCGGACGGACCGGCCCCCGCGGGGAGAGCTTCGCCTCCCTGTCGGGAGGCCACCGCTTCAGGTGAGAAGGGTCACTGCATCACGGCCATGGCGAGCGCCCGGCGAGCACGCAGCGAGGCGCGCTCGGCCCGACGCTGCATCCGGCGAGCGGTCACCAGGCGCATGGCCCGGCGTTCCTGCTCGGCCGCCTGCAGCCGGTCGTGCATATGCGCACGAGCCAGGGCTTCTGGGATGAGTTGCATCTCGCGAGTCCTGTTCTGGCGCGAGTCGTTCGCGCCGGTGGTGGTGACGTCTTGGGTCGCGGAGCCTGCGGGCTCGCTGGTGGACGGCTTCATCGGGGCCTGCTTCTTGGGGTCGTGCGTGACGGGACGGTCGATCGTTCCTGCGATGGTGTTCATGCCGTGACCGGGTTCTTGCGCGGGCGGCCACGGGGCCGCTTCCGGGCGACGACGACACCCTGGACGAACAGCTCGCCACCCCAGACGCCCCAGGGCTCACGCCGCTCCTTGGCACCGGCGAGGCAGGCCTCGACCAGCGGGCAGGTGCGGCAGAGGGACTTGGCGTACTCCACGTCCGCGGGCGACTCGGCGAAGAAGACCTCCGGGTCGTAGGAGCGGCACGGGACGGGTACGCCGAGGTTCTCGATGGCGTCGTCGAGCGCGGTGAGCGCCGTGAGCGGGATCAAGGTGGAGTCCTCCGTGAGGCCGGGCGGGGGGATCGTTTCGGAAGGCGGTACGGACGGGGCGTGCGCTTCGAGTTGCACGGGTCGTCTTCCTCGTCTGGTCGTTCCGGCCGTGTTGGGCCGGGGGCGGCTTGGTACCGGGTTCTTTTCTTGTCCCGAGGCCCCTTCGCTCTGCCGTCCCCGGTCGGGGACAAACAGAAGGGCCGCGGATCCCGGGTGGGGTTCCGCGGCCCTGAAGGCGCCGGCCTGATCGACGATCAGGCTGGATCACTCCAGGGTTCTGGCCCACGGAAGGCCCACATCAGGTGGTGCTGCGTCGTCTGCTTCCGGGCTCCGGCACCGGTCGCCGTAAAGGCATAGGCCTTCGCCTGTGCCTTTACTGCCGCTTCCAGTGCCTTGGTCGGTCGCTCGCTGCGACCACGGGCGACAAGACCCGCGGGGGCAACGGAGAGGGACGCCGGCCGATCGGCACGAATGCCGGACAGACCGGTGCCCAGGTTCGAGGCGCCGAGAATGCACGTGGAGACGTTCGAGCGGTCGGTCAGTTTGGCGGTGCTGACGGAGTTGGTGTTGATGATGATCACTGGAAGCGCCTCCTCTCGGCGTCTCGGGGGACCAGGACGAACCGGTCCGACGGATATGTAAGTAGAGCACGGAACCAGGGCCTCGCAGAAGGCCTCTGTTCTCGTGCCTAAGAACCTATGGGGATTCCCGGGGCATGCGCAAACTATTTTTCCGACGAGTTCGGATCAGTCGTCGCCGTCGTCCGCCGCCAGGTCCTGGCCTGCGCAGATGGCCAGGACATCGGTTCCGTAGCGGTTGAGCTTGCGCGTGCCGACGCCCGGGATCCGCGCGAGTTCGCCCGGTTCCTCGGGGGCGGTCTCGGCGATCGCGATCAGCGTCTTGTCCGTGAAGACGCAGAACGCGGGCTGCCCGGACCGCCGGGCCTGGACCGCGCGCCAGGACCGCAACCGCTCGTAGAGCCCCTCGTCCATGTCGGAGGGGCAGTCCTCGCAGCGCATCAGCTTCATCTCGCCGCCGTCGGTCAGGGTGCGCCCGCACATCCGGCAACGGGCCGGAGTCCGCTGGGTCCGGCGCGGCCCGGCCGCCACACCCGTGGTCGCGCTCCCGAAACCACGCTCGACGCCCCCGGCGCCGGCTCCGGCGCCGGGGCGGACGCGCTGCCCGAGCCAGGACGCAGTCCGTCGAGGAACCGGCTGGGCCGGCGGTTCGGGCGGCCGCCCGGCGAACGGCAGAGCGCCCAGGAGACGTGGAGGCGCTCACGGGCCCGGGTGACGCCGACGTAGAGCAGGCGACGCTCCTCCTCGATCTGCTCGTCGGTGCGCGCGTAGGTGATCGGCATCATGCCCTCGGCGACGCCGACCAGGAAGACGACGTCCCACTCCAGGCCCTTCGCCGAGTGCAGGGAGGCGAGGGTGACGCCCTGGACCGTCGGGGCGTGCTGGGCGCCCGCGCGCTCGGCGAGTTCGGCGATCAGATCGGCGAGGGTCGCGTCCGCTCGGGCGGTGGTGAAGTCCTGCGCCAGGTGCACCAGGGCGGCCAGCGACTCCCAGCGCTCCCGGACGGCACCGGAACCGGCCGGCGGCTGGGGCGTCCAGTTCTCGCCGGACAGGACCGCGCGCACCTGGGAGGGCAGGTCGACGACGTCCTCGAGGAGGGCGTCGTTGCCGCCGAAGCGGGCGGCGGCGCGCAGCGCGTTGATCGCCTTGCGCACCTCGGGGCGGTCGAAGAACCGCTCGGCGCCGCGCAGCTGGTAGGGGATGCCGGCGTCGGCGAGGGCCTGCTCGTAGGTCTCGGACTGGGCGTTGGTGCGGAACAGGACGGCGATCTCGGCGGGCTGGACGCCGGCGGCCAGCAGCTCGCGGATGCGGCGGGCCGCGCCCTCGGCCTCGGTGGGCTCGTCGGTGTACTCGGCGTAGACGGGTTCGGGTCCCGGTGCGCGCTGGGAGATCAGCTCCAGGCGGTGGTCGGCGGCCCGGCCGCGGGCCTGGGCCAGCAGACCGTTGGCGAGATGGACGACCTGGGGGGTGGAGCGGTAGTCGCGGACCAGTTTGACGACGGTGGCCCCCGGGTGGCGGGTACGGAAGTCGAGGAGGTGGTCCGGGGTGGCGCCGGTGAACGAGTAGATCGTCTGACTGGCGTCACCGACCACGCACAGGGAGTCCCGGTCGCCGAGCCACAGTTCCAGCAGCCGCTGCTGGAGGGGGCTGACGTCCTGGTACTCGTCGACCACGAAGTGCTGGTACTGGGCGCGGACCTGCTCGGCGATGTCCTGTCGGTCCTGGAGGACGGCGACGGTCAGCAGGAGCACGTCCTCGAAGTCGATGACGCCGCGCTCGCGCTTGAGGTCCTCGTAGGCCGCGTACAGCTGGGCGATCTCGGCGGGCGCGCGGGGCGTCTCACGGCCGGCCCCGGCGGCGGCCGCCGGGTAGTCGGCGGGGACGGTCTGGGTGACCTTGCACCACTCGATCTCCGCGGTGGTGTCCCGCAGCTCACCCCGGTCGAGGCGGATGCGGCAGGCGGCTGCCGCGTCGGCGACGAGCTGGACCTTGCGGTCGACGAGGCGGGGCAGCGAACCACCGATCGCTTTCGGCCAGAAATACTGCAGCTGCCGCAGGGCCGCGGAGTGGAAGGTGCGGGCCTGGACGCCCTGGGCACCGAGCTGTCGCAGCCGCCCGCGCATCTCTCCGGCGGCGCGGTTGGTGAACGTGACGGCGAGGACGCTGGAGGGGTGCAGGATGCCGGCGCGCACGCCGTAGGCGATGCGGTGGGTGATCGCCCGCGTCTTGCCGGTACCGGCTCCGGCCAGCACGCACACCGGCCCGTGCAGGGCGGTGGCCACCTCGCGCTGCTCGGGGTCGAGCCCTTCGAGCACCGCGTCGGCCGAGTCCGGTACCTGCGGGAAGAGGGTGGAGTGCGTTGCTGCTGTCACACAGCCATGCTGCCAGGTCGCCGGAGACGCGTGAGCAGGTTGTCCACAGGCGGGCACCGACAGTCGTACTGATGCGATGAGCGGATGCGGCGAGCCGATGCGGCGAGGGGCACCGTCCGCACGGCGCGGGAATGGTGTGCCGTGCGCGTACGTTCTCCCCCTGCGACCACCTGTTACCCCGGACCCGCCGAAGGAGCACGAGAGACATGCTGGGCACTGTGACGATGTACAGCACCACGTGGTGCGGTTACTGCCAGCGGCTGAAGAAGCAGCTGGAGCGCGAGGGCATCGCGTACACCGAGATCAACATCGAGCAGGACCCGGAGTCCGCGGCGTTCGTGGAGAAGGCGAATGGCGGAAACCAGACGGTGCCGACCGTTCAGGTGGTTCCCACCAACGGTGGTGCTGAGGTCGTCATGACGAACCCGAGCCTCGCCCAGGTGAAGCAGGCTCTCGGCGCCTGACTCTTCCAGGCCCAGCGCCCCCTGCGGTCGACATGACCGGAGGGGGCGCACCTGTTCGTGCGACAACGCGCACAGGGCGACGGCGCGCACCACAGAGCCGGTGAATCTGCGGCTCCCCTGTTCTGTGGTGCGTGCCGTCGCGTTTTCGGTCAGTGCACGTCGAGCTCATAGCCGTGCCGGATGTCCCTGGGGCAGCTGAACACCCGGAGGTCTCCCCACCTGCCCACGGTGATACGGGTGGTGTGGTCGCTGGCCACAGTGAACAGGAGTCTCATGGGGGTGTCGCACTCACGGCAGCGGAACTCCCACGGTTCAGTGAGGTGCCAGGTGGGCCAGCCGCCGAACTTGCATCCCGCCACGCGTGTGATGACGTCGCCCCCGTCTTCGCCGGAGGTCTCCTCCACCAGCCGTCTCACATCATCCGCGACGTCGTCCGGCGTTCCTCCGGGCAGGGGAAATCCGTCAGCGGTACGGGAGTCAGCAGGCACGGCCGGGGCGAGAAGCCGTAGTCCTCTTCCTCCTGCCGCACGGGCGCGGGGGACGGGGGACGAGGGACGAGGGACGAGGGACGGGAAAGGCTCCCGTGGCAAATCGGCTGCCCGCCACCAGCGGATCTCCACGATCGGGCTTCCGTCCGCGTGCGGAGCCGGCGGATCCCAGTGCGGGTTCGGGCACCACAGCAGTTGGAACACATCGGCATCCCGCGGCCACCAGTCTCCCGGTGCGTCCCGTCGCAAGACCTGCACCACCGGGGCCATGGCCACGGGCGGCAGCCCGGAGGACGCTTGTTCGTCCGGCACGGAACAGTGTGGCCACGGCTCGTGTGCCGGCCAGAGCATCGGCCCGGCGATGGAGCTGTCCTGGTGCCCCGGTGTCCCTGGCGTCGGATGGAGGACGACCGTGGGCCGGGCGTAGGGAGCGAGAGTGGGGACTGCGGCGAGAATGGCCTCAGCGGACGGCCTGTTCGAGTACGGCAGCACGATCGAGCGGTATACATGGCCCCTGAAGGCATCAACCCACGTCATCGAGCTCACCGCCTGCAACGCGTTCGACTTTCGCAACCGACAACCAGCGACTACGACCACACGCGTCACCACCCCGCCGAGCCCGCGGACGCCTCCGCACCGCTCGGCTTCGAAGTCCCGGCCGCATCGGCGGGAGCGCGCCCGCCCGGTGGCAGCACTGCCGGACCATGCGGAAACCCTGCTGGCTGTGAAGTGGGCGGCACCGGATGGTGCTGTATCGGCTCCCGTGCGCCACGCCGTGGCGTACGTCGCGGACGGTGGCCTGCCCTCCCCCCTCCCGAACACGGGGCGCCCTCCCTGGCCACCTCCTCCACCAGAGGGAGCTCCGCAGACCGCGACCACGGTGCTGTCCGCCGACGGTTCGACGCTGACGAACCCCTCTCTGGCACAGGTCGGGCAGCAGACCGGCGCGTAACTCGCCGGACGCCTCAGCGATACGGCGATACGGCGATACGGCGATGGCGAGAACGAAGAGGGCGGTCCCTGGGTCTCAGGGGCCGCCCTTCTTGTGTTCGGTCTCACATGCTCACATGACGCTGCGGGTCGGCAGCGGCTTGCCGTACCAGAGTTCGATCAGGCGGGCCGCGATGGAGATGCCGTAGGGGGGCAGCACCTCGCCGGACTCGAAGGCGGCGCCGAGCTCGTCGCGGGAGAACCAGCGGGCCTCGTGGATCTCGTCACCGTCGACGTCGATGTCGGTGGAGGTGGCGCGGGCCATGAAGCCGAGCATGAGGCTGGACGGGAACGGCCAGGGCTGGCTGGCGACGTACTCGACCTGGCCGACGGTGACGCCGGCCTCCTCGAAGACCTCCCGGCGCACCGTCTGCTCGATGGACTCGCCGGGTTCGACGAAGCCGGCCAGCGTCGAGAAGCGGCCTTCCGGCCAGTGGACCTGGCGGCCGAGCAGGATGCGGTCCTCCTCGTCCGTGACCGCCATGATCACCGCCGGGTCGGTGCGTGGGTAGTGCTCGGCGCCGCAGGCGGGGCAGCGGCGGATGTGGCCGGCGGCGGCGATGACCGTGCGCTCGCCACAGCGGGAGCAGAAGCGGTGGGTGCGCTGCCAGTTCTCCAGGCCGACCGCGTGCACCATGAGGCCGGCGTCGCGCGGCGACAGCAGCAGTCCGGCCTCGCGCAGGCCCGCGGGGCGGGCGGACTGGTCGATGCGGCCGGGCAGCGCGTCCTTCTGGAGGGCGAAGTAGCTGACGCCGTCGGCGTCGGTGCCCAGGAAGTAGCGGTGGGCCTCGGTGAGGGGGGCCTCGAAGGAGGGCGTCATGACGAGTTCGGTCCGGCCGTCGGACGTCTCGTCGATGAGGACCTGGCCGCCGGAGACGACGAAGCAGCGTGTCGTGGGGTGGCTCCACGCCGCCGCGAGCCAGGCCTCGTCGAGCCGGTGGTGGGCGGCGCGGTCGATGCCGCTCGGGGCGGTGAGCGAGATGGGTCGGTCGGCGTTCTGGTCGGTCCAGGTGGTCACAGGTGCTTCCAACTCCCCCGGTGGAACGGTTGTTTCGGCGGGCGGTTCAGCGGGTCGTGCGGCAGGGGGGCCACCGGGCCGGGTGCGGTGTCACCGTGCGGGGCGGCTTCTCCAGTGTGCCTCGCACGCGGTGTCGCTCCGGACCGGGCGGGGTCGTCAGGGCGCACGGCGCCAGGTGTCGGCGAGGTCGCCCCAGAGGTAGGCGGTGGTCTCGACGCCCTTCAGCAGAAGGTCCAGCTCCACCTTCTCGTTCGGCGCGTGCCAGCCGTCGGAGGGGACGGAGATGCCCAGGAAGAGCACCGGGGCGCCGAGTACCTCCTGGAGATCGGCGGCGGGGCCCGAGCCTCCCTCGCGGGTGAAGCGGACGGGTCCCTCGAAGGCGCGGCCCATGGCGCGCACGACGGATTGCAGGGCCGGGTGGTCCAGCGGGGTGAGGCACGGGCGCGTGGCGGGGCGGAACGTGATCTCGTGACGGATGCCGGCGGGCACCTGCTCGTCGGTCCAGGCGCGGACCGCCTTCTCCACATGGTCGGGGTCCTGTCCCGCGACCAGCCGGAAGGACAGCTTCACGAAGGCGGAGGACGGGACGATCGTCTTGCTGCCGGGGCCCTGGTAGCCGCCGCCGATGCCGTTGACCTCGGCGGTGGGGCGGGCCCAGACGCGCTCCAGGGTGGTGTGCCCGGCCTCGCCGTGGGTGGCGTGCGACTTGGCGGTGCGCAGCCAGCTCTCCTCGTCGAAGGGCAGTTCGGCGAAGAGTTCGCGCTCGCGGTCGGTGAGTTCGACGATGCCGTCGTAGAAGCCGGGGACGGTCACGCGCGCGTGCTCGTCGTGCAGGGCGGCGACGAGGCGGGCGGCGGCGGTGGCCGGGTTGGGCACGGCGCCGCCGAAGGAGCCGGAGTGGATGTCCTGGTCGGGTCCGGACAGGCGGATCTCGCACTCGGCGAGCCCGCGCATGCCCGTGCACACCGTCGGGGTGTCCTCGGACCACATGCCGGTGTCGGAGACGATCACGGCGTCGGCGGCGAGCCGCCGGGCGTGCTCCTCGACGAGGGCGCGGAAGTTCGGGGAGCCGGACTCCTCCTCGCCCTCGATCAGCAGCTTGAGGTTGACGGCCGGGGCGGTCCGGCCGGTGGCGGCAAGGTGAGCGCGCACGCCCAGGGTGTGGAAGAAGACCTGGCCCTTGTCGTCGGCCGCCCCGCGCGCGTGGAGACGGTTTCCGCGGACGACCGGCTCGAAGGGGTCGCTGTCCCAGCCGTCCTCGCGGGCGGCGGGCTGCACGTCGTGGTGGCCGTAGACCAGGACGGTGGGTGCCTGCGGGTCGCCGGACGGCCACTCGGCGAAGACGGCGGGCGCGCCGGGCGTCTGCCAGACCTCGACGGCCGGGAAGCCGGTCTCCCTGAGCTTGGCGGCGAGCCAGTCGGCGCTTCGGCGTACGTCGGGCGCGTGGTCGGGCTGGGCCGAGACCGACGGGATGCGCAGCCACTCGGCGAGGTCGTCGAGGAACGCCGCACGGTGGTGCTCGATGTACGTGCGGACGGCGCTGTCCGGGGTCTGGCTCATGGCCCCGAGCCTATCCGGCCGCGCCGGCCTCCTGACCGGGCGCTTACGCACGGTTTACTTTCGTGGCCGGTCCCCCGGGACCGTCCGCCGGGGCCTCCTCCCCCGTCAACAGGCGCTCCAGCGCGGCCCGGTCCGGCAGATCCCCGGGCCGTACGACCTCGCCGGTGCGCACGTACACGAAGGCCGCTGTGACCGATTCCACGGGCACACCCTGCTGCTCGGCCCACGCGAGCCGGTAGACGGCGAGCTGGATCGGGTCGCCGTCGCGTCCCCGGCCGGTCTTCCAGTCGACGATCTCGTACGTCACGTCGTCGTGGCCGAAGACCTCGTAGACGGCGTCGATACGGCCCCGTACGACGCGGCCGCCGAGGGTGATCTGGACGGGGGCCTCGACGCGGCAGGGGGTGCGGTGGGCGTACTCGGTGCGCTCGAAGGCGTCCTTGAGCGCTTCGAGGTCGCGCTCGTCGACGATCTCCGCGTCCTCACCGGGCAGTTCCTCCGGTTCCAGGAAGGGCAGGGGCAGCTCCTCGAAGCGGGCCTCCACCCACGCGTGGAACCTCGTGCCCCGGCGCGCGGCCGGCTGGGGCGGGCTCGGCATGGGGCGCGCGAGCTCCTGGGCGAGCCCGTCGGGGTCGGCGGCCAGGCGCAGCACCTGCGACGCGGTCAGCGTCACCGGCAGGGGTACGTCCGTGACGCTCTGCCGGGCGCGCAGCAGCTCCCCGGTGAGCGCGTCCAGGTCACGGTCCCAAGAGGCGATCGTGCGGGCTTCCTCGGGCGTGAGGCGGGCCGGGCGCCGCTCGGGGGACGACGCCTGGTGCGGAACGGCGGGGCGGACGGTGGTCCCCTCGCCGCCGCGGGCCGGGGGCCGGGGCCGGCTGCGGGGGAGGCCGGGAGCGGCCTCCGCGAAGGGGTCCGGCTCGTCGTGGGGGGTCGGCTCGTCGTACGGATCCGGCTCGTCCTCGGTCGGCGGTGGGGGCCAGTCGGGGTCGTCGTGGGTCTCGGGTGCGGGTGCGGCCGTGGGTGCGCCCGTCCCGGTCGCGGCGAGGTTCTCCAGGTGGGTGAGGACGGTCTCGGCGGCGGCGCGGCGGCGGGCCAGCGCGGCGTCGTCCAGGGGCAGCGGCCAGACCTGGTCGGCGGACGCCCGGTGGAGGACGGGGTTCTCCTCGTCCTCCGCGGGTTCGTCGGCCCAGGCCTCGATCTCGCCGTACCCGGCGGCGCAGTGGTCGTGCAGGGCGTGGAGGAAGTCGGAGGGGCCGCGGGGTTTCTTCTGGGTGGGACCCCACCAGTGGCCCGAGCCGAGGAGCAGGGAGCGGGGGCGGGTGAAGGTGACGTAGCCGAGGCGCAGTTCCTCGGTGTGCTGGTGGTCCTTCATGGCCTCGTGGAATGCCTTCATGCCGCGGGAGTCCCAGGCCTCGACGTCGGGCAGCGTGTCGGCGTCGCCCCGCAGCCCGTGCGGCAGGACCTTGGCCTGGGCGGTCCACTTCTCGCGGCCCTGGCCGCTGGGGAAGGTGCCGGTGACCAGACCGGGGACGGCGACCACGTCCCACTCCAGGCCCTTGGACCGGTGCGCGGTGAGGACCTTGACGGTGTTCTCCCCGCCGGGCAGGGCGTTGTCCAGCCCCTTCTCGTACTGAGCGGCGGTGCGCAGGAAGCCGAGGAAGGCGAGCAGGCTCGCCTCGCTCTCCGCGGCGGCGAAGGAGGCGGCGACGTCGAGGAAGTTCGCCAGGGTCTCGCGGCGGCGGGCGGCCAGGGCGTGCGGGGACGCCGACAGTTCGACCTCGAGGCCGGTGACGGCGAGAACGCGGTGCAGGACGTCCATCAGCGGGTCGGCCAGGGAGCGGCGCAGGTCGCGCAGTTCCGTGGCGAGCCGGGCGAAGCGCACGCGCGCGTCCGGCGAGAAGGGCAGCCCGTCGTCGGATCCCTCCAGGGCTGTCTCCAGGAAGGTGTCCAGGGCGTCCGCGAGGGATGTCACCTCGGAGGGGTCCACCCCCTCGACGGCCTCGGCGAGCCGCCGGTCCGGGTCGTCGCCGTCGCCCCCGCGCGTGCGGGACACGAGCAGCCGCGCGCGCCGCCCCAGCAGGGCGAGGTCGCGAGGGCCGATGCGCCAGCGCGGGCCGGTGAGCAGGCGGACCAGGGCGGCGTTGGCGCCGGGGTCCTGGAGGACTTCGCAGACGGCGACGAGGTCGGCGACCTCGGGCAGGTGCAGCAGACCCGACAGGCCCACCACCTCGACGGGTACGTCACGGGCGACCAGGGCGCCCTGGATTTCGGCGAAGTCGGTGGCCGTACGGCACAGGACGGCGATCTCGCCGGGCGCCTTGCCGGTGTTCACCAGGTGCGCGACGGAGTCGGCGATCCAGGCGATCTCCTCGGCGTGGGTGGTCAGGAGCGCGCAGCGGACCGTTCCGTCGCGCTCGGCGCCGGGGGCGGGGCGCAGCGCCTCCACGCCCGCGTGCATGGCGCGCAGCGGTTCGGCCAGACCGTTGGCGAGGTCGAGGAGGCGGCCGCCGCTGCGGCGGTTCTCGCTGAGCGCCTGCCGGGTCGCGGGGCTGCCGTCGGCGCGGGCGAAGTGCTCGGGGAAGTCGTCGAGGTTGGCGACGGACGCCCCGCGCCAGCCGTAGATCGCCTGGCAGGGGTCGCCGACCGCGGTGACGGGGTGGCCGGTTCCGCCGCCGAAGAGGCCGGCCAGGAGGGTGCGCTGGGCCACGGAGGTGTCCTGGTACTCGTCCAGGAGCACCACGCGGAACTCGTCGCGCAGGACGCGGCCCACCTCGGGGATCCGGGCGAGCTGGGCGGACAGGGCGATCTGGTCGCCGAAGTCGAGCAGATCGCGCTCGCGCTTGGCCGCCCGGTAGCGCATCACCAGCCCGGCGAGTTCGCGCCGGGCGGCGGCGGTCTCGGGAACCTTGCGCAGATCGGCGTTGCTGAGCCGGGTGCCCTCCAGGTCGCGCAGCAGACCGGTGTCCCAGGCGAGCAGGTCCTCCGGGCGGACCAGGTGCTCGGACAGCTCGGAGTCGAGAGCGAGCAGGTCGCTGACCAGGTCGGCGAAGGAGCGGGTGAGTGCCGGATAGGGACCAGGTGCCTCACGCAGTACGCGGGCGGCGAGTTGGTAGCGGGTGGCGTCGGCGAGCAGCCGGGATGTCGGCTCCAGGCCGATGCGCAGGCCGTGGTCGGTCAGCAGACGGCCCGCGAAGGAGTGGTACGTGGAGATCACCGGTTCACCCGGCGGGTCGTCAGGGTCGATGACGTCGGGATCGGTGACGCCGGCCCTGACCAGTGCCTTGCGGACGCGCTCGGCGAGTTCGCCGGCGGCCTTGTTGGTGAAGGTCAGGCCGAGGACCTGCTCGGGGGCGACCTGACCGGTGCCGACCAGCCACAGCACGCGCGCGGCCATCACCGTCGTCTTGCCCGACCCGGCTCCGGCCACGATCACCTGCGGGGCGGGCGGTGCGGTGATGCAGGCCGTCTGCTCCGGGGTGAAAGGGATCCCGAGGAGCTCCTTGAGCTGCTCGGGATCGGTGATACGGGCGGGCATGGAGAGAGGCTAATGGCGACTACTGACAGCCGATGACAAAACGCCTGCCGCCGCACAGAACACGCAGGTCAGGACGGTTGGTGCGGTCCGTCACACCGGCTCGCCCCGCGTTGTGGCCCGTCGTCGGGCTCACTCCACCACGTGGCGCCCCTCGGGCCGGGCGCTGCACGAGGCGCGGAAGGCGCAGTGCGTGCAGTGCTGGCCGGTGGTGGGCGTGAACCGTTCGTCGAGGACCTTGCCGGCCGCGGTGGCCAGCAGTTCACCGACCCATTCGCCCTCGAGCGGCTCCTGCGCCTGCACCTTGGGCAGGGCTTCGCCGCCGTCCCGCTTGGCGGCGCCCTGGCGCAACTGCACGAGTTCGGCGCCGCCCTGCTCGGGGCGGGCGCCGTCGAAGACCTCGTCGACGGCGCCTTCGCGCACGGCGAGCTGGTACACGGCGAGCTGCGGATGCCGCTCCACCTCGCGCGCGGTGGGCGCCTGTTTGCCGGTCTTGAAGTCGACGACGTAGGCCCGGCCGTCGCCGTCGGCCTCGACGCGGTCCATCTGGCCGCGGATGCGGACCTCGTACTCGCCCGCCTCGAGGGTGACGTCGAAGTCGTGCTCGCTCGCGACGGGCGTGCGGCCGGCGCGGTCCATGACGTGCCACTTCAGGAACCTCTCGAGCGCCGTGCGCGCATGTTCCTTCTCCTGCGCCGACTTCCAGGGCGCGTCGAAGGCGAGCGCGTTCCACACGGAGTCGAGGCGCTCCGTGAGAACGGCGAGGTCGGCCGGGGTGTGTCCGGAGGCGACCTCGTCGGCGAGGACGTGCACCACGTTGCCGAATCCCTGGGCGGCCGTGGCGGGGGCGTCGGCCTTCACCTCGCGGCCCAGGAACCACTGGAGGGCGCAGGTGTTGGCGAGCTGCTCGAGGGCGCTGCCGGAGAGCACGACGGGCCGGTCGCGGTCGCGCAGCGGCACCTTGCTCTCGGTCGGCTCGAACATGCCCCACCAGCGGTACGGGTGCGCCGACGGCACCAGGGGCCGGCCGTCCTCGTCGGCCAGGGCGGCCAGGCGGGCGAGGCGGCGGGCCGCGGCTTCCCTGAGCGGTTCCGAGACGCGCGGGTCGACCGTGGTGGCACGCAGTTCAGCGACCAGCGCGGCGACCGACAGGGGGCGACGCGGGCGGCCGGTGACGTCCCTGGGCTCGACGCCGAGTTCGGTGAGGAAGCGGGAGGGCTGGTCGCCGTCGTCCGCGGGCGCCTTGACCGCCGTGACGACGAGCCGGTCCCGCGCGCGCGTGGCGGCCACGTAGAACAGGCGGCGCTCCTCCGCGAGCAGGGCGCCCGGCGTGAGCGGTTCGGCGAGTCCGTCGCGGCCGATGCGGTCGGCCTCCAGCAAGGAGCCGCGGCGGCGCAGGTCGGGCCACAGCCCCTCCTGCACGCCCGCGACGACCACCAGGCTCCACTCCAGCCCCTTGGCGCGGTGCGCGGTCATCAGACGTACGGCGTCGGGGCGCACGGTGCGCCGGGTGAGGGTGTCGGCGGCGATGTCCTCGGCCTCGATCTCGGTCAGGAAGTTCAGCGCGCCGCGCCCGCCGGTGCGCTCCTCCGCGCGCGCGGCAGTGGCGAACAGCGCGCACACGGCGTCCAGGTCGCGGTCGGCGTTGCGGCCGGCCGCGCCGCCGCGGCGGGCGGACCGTTCCAGACGGGCGGGCCAGGGCGTGCCCTCCCACAGGTCCCAGAGCGCTTCCTCCGCCGTGCCGCCGTCCGCGAGGCGTTGCCGGGCCTTCCTCAGCAGCGCGCCCAGCCGCTGGGCACCGCGCGCGTACACGGGGTCGTGCACGGCCAGGCGCTCCGGTTCGGCGAGGGCGCGCGTGAGCAGTTCGTCCGACGGCGGCGGCAGAGGGTTGCCCGCGGCCCGTTCCTCGTCCCGCAGGGCACGTCCGAGGCGGCGCAGATCGGCGGCGTCCATGCTCGCGAGGGGCGAGGTGAGCAGGGTGAGGGCGGTTTCGGTGTCGAGCCAGCAGGAGGCGTCCGGTACGGCTCGCGCGGCGTCGGCGGTGTCGGCGACGGTGGTGTCAGCGTCGGATGCGTCCAGCGCAAGTGCGTCCGGGCCGGATGCGTCCGGGCCGAGGGCGTCTGTTCCCTCCGCGTCGGCGGGCGCCTCACCGTCGGCGCGGAGTGTCCCACCGCGCGCGGGCCCGCCGCGCCCCTCCGAGCCGTCCTCCCCCGAACCCTCCTCCCCGGCGCGGCGGGCCGCGCCGGGCCCGAGGCCGTCTCCGCCGTGGCCACCGCGCGCAGGGCCGTCAGCAGGGGGGCCACCGCGGGCTCGTGACGCAGGGGCAGGTCGTCGCCGTCGATGTCGAGGGGGACGCCCGCGGCTGTCAGGGCGCGGCGGACCGTGGGAATCGTGCGGGAGCCGGCCCGCACCAGGACGGCCATCTCGCCCCAGGGCACGCCGTCCTCCAGGTGCGCGCGGCGCAGGATGTCGGCGATGTTGTCGATCTCGGTGCCGGACGTCGGGTAGGTGTAGACCTCGACGCCACCGCCCTCGCGCGCGGGGGCGAGGTCCCGGTGGACGCGGACCTTCTCCGCCGGCAGGCGGGTCAGGGGCATGCGCTGGGTCACGAGCCGGGTGGCGGCCAGCACCGCGGCCGCGGAGCGGCGGGAGGTGCGCAGGACCTCGACGGGGGCCGGGCGCCCGTCGAGACGCGGGAAGGCGCGCGGGAACTCCAGGATGCCGTTCACGTCGGCGCCCCGGAAGGCGTAGATCGACTGGTCCGGGTCACCGAAGGCGACCAGGGTGCGCCCGCCGCCCGCGAGGGCGTGCAGCAGCCGTACCTGGGCGGGGTCGGTGTCCTGGTACTCGTCGACGTAGACGGCGTCGTACTGCGCGGCGAGCCGCCGGGCGGTCTCGGGGCGGTGGGCGAGCAGGACGGCGCGGTGGACGAGTTCCGCGTAGTCGATCACGCCGTGCAGGTCGAGGACGTCGAGGTACTCGGCGAGGAAGGAGGCCGCGGCCCGCCAGTCGGGGCGGCCGATGCGGCCGGCGAAGGCGTCCAGGGCGTCGGGGCCCAGGCCCAGTTCGCGGCTGCGGGCGAGCACCGCCCTGACCTCGTCGGCGAATCCGCGCGTGGTGAGGCAGGCGCGGAGGTCGTCGGGCCAGCTCACGTGCGCGAGGTCCTGCCGCTGGAGCTCGATCTGGCCGGCCAGCAGCTCGCGGACGGCCACGTCCTGTTCGGGGCCGGAGAGCAGCCGCAGTGGCTCGGCGAACAGGTCGCTGTCCTGTTCGGCGCGGACCAGGGCATAGCAGTACGAGTGGAAGGTGGTGGCGCGGGGCGCCCGGGCGGCGCCCATGCGCAGCGCCATCCGGTCGCGCAGTTCGACGGCCGCCTTGCGGCTGAACGTCAGCACGAGGATGCGCGCGGGGTCGCCGCCGCGCGCCACGCGGGCCGCGACCGACTCGACGAGCGTGGTGGTCTTCCCGGTGCCCGGACCCGCGAGGACGAGCAGCGGGCCGGTGGCGTGGTCAACCACGGAGCGCTGTGCGGCGTCCAGACGAGGGGGAACCACCCGCACCGGCGGGGTCCGGACCAGCCGGTACGCGCCACGGCTCCCCTGCCGCCCCTGGGGGTGCGGCAGGCGCCTGGTGGAGGAAGAGGAGCTCACGTGGTTCGCCGGTCCTGGTGGGTGTGCAGATCGTCACGTCCGGCGCGGGGCGCCGTCGCGAGGGGTTCGTGGTGGGACGGGTGCCGCCCGGGGCGGGCGGTGATCCCGGGATGAGGGCGACGCGTACGGCCGACGCTACGCCGACGGGCGGCTCGGAAGGACGGCTTCCGCTTCTTCCCTCGGGGTCCGTGCGACCCGCAGGCCACCCGGGTCCCTCGCCCCTCGAACGTACGCCATGTCACGGACGTGCCCCGTTTCCCCCGTACGGGCCACAGGCTCCCCTCGGGCGGGGTCGATGGCGGAAGCTGTCAGATGTGACCCTCCGCACGCTCGCCGCCGTCCCACCTCGCCCGTCTCATGTCCAGGCGCGGCAGGTGCCCCTCGGCGGCCCGGCTCGCTTCCTTCAGGGGTGTGCCCTCCGCGCGGTACCGGTCGAGGGCCCGCAGTTCGTGGCCCGGCAGCAGCACCCCGTCGGCGCGCACGACACGCCACCAGGGGACGGCCCCACCGTAGAGGGTCATCACCCTGCCGACCTGGCGCGGGCCACCCTCCTCCAGCCATTCGGCCACGTCACCGTAGGTCATGACCCGCCCGCGCGGGATCAGCTCCGCGACCTCGAGGACGCGCTCGGCGTACTCCGGCAGCGCGTCGCCGGCGTGGTCCGGCGGGACGTCGCCGGTGTACTCCGGGCGGGCGGCGTCCGGAAGGCTCTGCTCGCTCATCCGCCCCATCCTGCACCACCCCACCGACAATGTGACGGGTCCGCGCCCCTGCGCGACCCGCACCCCGTGGCGGCGCCTCGGGCAGACTGTGCGCCCTGCCTTTGCACCCTGATGCCCCTGTGTGTCGGTGCGGCATGCCACCATCGTGCGGGCGGTGACCGGTGATACGAGACCAAGAAGAGACGATGAAGCAGCAGGGTGTGCATCCCGAGGACGCGGAGGGCACCTCTGGCGCTGCGTCGCGCCCGGACACCGCCGCTCCGGCGGGAGAGGACGAGGACCTGGTCGAGGTGACGCACATCGACGAGGTCGAGGGCGACGAACCGCTCCTCCCCGCGCGCGTGCACCGTCCCTCCGACCTCATGCGACTGCTGGTCGGCGTACTGGCCGTCGTCGTCCTGCTGGGCATCGCCGCCTTCGCCCACGGGACGACCTCGGGCCTGGAACAGGACATCAACAAGGGCACCGGGCAGGCACCCGACCTCCTCATCAAGATCGCGGGACTGGCGTCCAGCATCGCGATCCTGCTGGTGCCCGTGGCGTTCGCGATCGAGCGGCTCATCAAGCGGGACGGGCTGCGGATCGCCGACGGCGTGCTCGCGGCGGTCCTCGCCCACGGAGTGACACTCGCCACCGACCTGTGGGTGGCCAAGGCCGCCCCTGACTCGATCCAGGAGGCGCTCACCCAGCCCTCCCCGGGCGACGTCCATGCCCTCACCGACCCCGTCCACGGCTATCTGGCGCCCGTGATCGCCTATATGACGGCCGTCGGCATGTCACGGCGTCCCCGCTGGCGCGCGGTGCTGTGGATCGTCCTGATGCTCGACGCGTTCTCGATGCTCGTCACCGGCTACACGACACCGTTCTCGATCATCCTGACGGTGCTGATCGGCTGGACCGTCGCGTACGGCACGCTGTACGCGGTCGGCTCGCCCAACGTCCGGCCCACGGGACGGACGCTGATGGCGGGCCTGCGGCACGTCGGCTTCCGCCCGGTGAGCGCCGCGCGCCAGGAGGTCCCGGAGAACCCGGAGACCGGCGACCGCGGCCGGCGCTACTTCGTCACGCTGGAGGACGGCCCACCACTGGACGTCACCGTGGTCGACCGCGAGCAGCAGGCGCAGGGCTTCTTCTACCGCGCGTGGCGCAATCTGACCCTGCGCGGCTTCGCCACCCGCAGCAGCCTCCAGTCACTGCGCCAGGCGCTGGAACAGGAGGCGCTGCTGGCCTACGCGGCGATCTCGGCCGGAGCCAACGCGCCGAAGCTGATCGCGACGTCCGAGCTGGGCCCCGACGCCGTCATGCTCGTCTACGAGCACACCGGGGGCCGCACCCTGGACTCGCTGGCCGACGAGGAGATCACCGACGAGCTGCTGCACGACGCCTGGCAGCAGGTGCGTGCCCTGCAGTCGCGTCGCATCGCGCATCGCAGGCTCGTCGGCGACGCGATACTGGTGGATCGTTCCGGCACCGTGATCCTCACCGACATGCGCGTCGGCGAGATCGCTGCCGGTGATCTGCTGCTGCGCATGGACACCTCGCAGCTGCTGGTGACGCTCGGGCTGCGGGTGGGTGCCGAGCGTTCGGTGGCCTCCGCGGTGAGCGTGCTCGGTCCCGACGCCGTCGCCGGCTGTCTGCCGATGCTCCAGCCCATCGCGCTGAGCCGCTCCACACGCGCGACCCTGCGCAGACTCGCCCGGGAGCGGGCGCAGCGCGAGCGGGACGCCGTCCTGGAAGCCTCCCGGCAGGCCAAGCAGGCCCGCCACGAGGCAGCCGGACACGAGGCCGGGCCGCCGCCCGCAGACAGGGTCGAGAAGAAGGCCGTGCGCGCGGAGGCGCGGGCCGAGAAGCGGGCCATCGACGAGGCGCTGGAGGAAGCCCGCGAGGAAGACCTGCTCACTCAGATCCGACACGAGGTGCTGCGCATCCGTCCCCAGGCGCCGGTCGAGCCCGCCCGCCTGGAGCGGGTGCGGCCGCGCACGCTGATCAGTTTCATCGCCGGCGCGATCGGCGCCTACTTCCTCCTGACGCAGCTCACCCACATCGAGTTCGGCCCGCTCATCGCCAACGCCGAGTGGGGCTGGGTCGCCGCGGCCGTGCTGTTCTCGGCGGCGAGCTACGTGGCCGCCGCGATGAGCCTGCTGGGTTTCGTGCCGGAGCGGGTGCCGTTCCCGCGTACGGTGGCCGCGCAGGTCGCCGGGTCCTTCGTGAAGATCGTCGCACCGGCCGCGGTCGGTGGGGTGGCCCTCAACACACGCTTCCTCCAGCGCGCGGGGGTGCGGCCGGGGCTCGCGGTGGCGAGCGTCGGCGCCTCGCAGCTGTTCGGGCTGGGCTGCCACATCCTGATGCTGCTGTCGTTCGGCTATCTGACGGGCACCGAGAAGACGCCGTCGTTGTCTCCGTCCCGGACCGTCATCGCGGGTCTGCTGACGGTGGCGGTGCTGGTGCTGGTGGTGACCTCGGTGCCGTTCCTGCGGAAATTCGTCGTCACGCGCGTGAGGTCGCTGTTCGCGGGGGTCGTGCCGCGCATGCTGGACGTGCTCCAGCGGCCGCAGAAACTGGTCACCGGCATCGGCGGCATGCTGCTGCTGACGGCCTGCTTCGTGATGTGCCTGGACGCCTCGATCCGCGCCTTCGGCGACGAGACGACCTCGATCAGCATCGCCAGCGTCGCCGTCGTCTTCCTCGCCGGCAACGCGCTCGGTTCCGCCGCCCCGACACCGGGCGGTGTCGGGGCGGTGGAGGCGACCCTGACGGTCGGTCTGATCGCCGTCGGCCTGCCCAAGGAGGTCGCCGCCCCCGCGGTCCTGCTGTTCCGGCTGCTGACGCTGTGGCTGCCGGTGCTGCCGGGCTGGCTGGCCTTCACCCAGCTCACCCGCAAGGGCGCTCTCTAGCTCCGGGAACGGCCGTACCTCGTACGGACCGTGCCCCGCGCGCGGAGGCGGGCACGGCTCCAGGATGGGATCATGCCGAACCCCTCCCGCCCTCGCGCCGTCGTGCTCACCGCCGCTGCCGTCCTGTTGTCCTCCCTGGTGGCGGGGTGCGGTGAGGACTCCCGGGACGAGGACCTGACGGCTCAGAAGCTGAACTGGAAGGACTGCCCCGCGCCGTCCTCGTCCGAAGGCGGCGGCGACGCACCGTCACCGCTGCCGGACGGCGACGAGTGGGAGTGCGCGACCCTGCGGGCGCCCCTGGACTGGAGTGCCCCCCGCGGCGAGACGATCGGCGTCGCGCTGATCAGGGCGCGGGCGAGCGGTGCCGAGAACCGACGGATCGGCTCCCTGCTGTTCAACTTCGGCGGGCCCGGCGGCTCGGGGGTCACCACCCTGCCCGCGTTCGGTGAGGACTACGCGACCCTGCGCACCCGCTACGACCTGGTGAGTTTCGATCCGCGCGGGGTGGGCCGCAGCGCCGGCGTGCGCTGCGAGAACGACCAGCAGCTCGACGCCTACTTCCAGCAGGACGCGACTCCCGACGACGCCGCCGAGCAGGGCACGCTCCTGGACAGCACCAAGAAGTTCAACGCGGCCTGTGAGAAGAAGTCGAAGAAGATGCTGCCGCACGTGCGCACCACCGACGCGGCCCGCGACATGGACCTCATGCGCCAGGTCCTCGGCGACGAGAAGCTGCACTACTTCGGCATCTCCTACGGCACCGAACTCGGCGGCGTCTACGCCCACCTGTTCCCGGAGAACGTGGGCCGTGCCGTCTTCGACGCGGTCGTCGATCCGACGCAGACGCCCGAGCAGAGCGCGCTCGGGCAGGCCAGGGGTTTCCAGCTCGCGCTCGACAACTACGCGGAGGACTGCACGTCGAAGGCGGAGGACTGCCCCGTCGGGGACACCCCGCAGGACGTCGAGGACCGGATCGCGACCCTGCTGAAGGCCTTGGACGGCAGGCCGATCCCCGGCGTCTTCCCGCGCGAACTCACCCAGACCGCCGCGACCAGCGGCATCGCGCAGTCGCTGTACTCGAAGGACTTCTGGGGGTACCTCACCGAAGGCCTGGACCAGGCCTACGGCGGCGACGGCAGGATCCTCATGCTGCTGTCCGACTCGCTGAACGGCCGCAACGAGAACGGCGAGTACAGCAACATCGTCGCCGCCAACGTCTCCGTGAACTGCGCCGACGACAGGCCGCGCTACTCCGTCGCCCAGGTGGAGCGCAGGCTTCCGGAGTTCCGGGCGGCCTCCCCCGTGTTCGGGGACTTCCTGGCCTGGGCATGGTCGGCTGCACCGACTGGGCGGTGCCGGGCGCCGCCGACCGTCCCGACGTGAGCGCGGCCGGCTCGGCGCCGATCCTCGTCGTGGGCAACACCGGCGACCCGGCCACTCCGTACGAGGGCGCTCGCCGGATGGTGGACGCCCTCGGCAAGGGGGTCGGGGTGGAGCTGACGTACAAGGGGCAGGGGCACGGCGCGTACGACAGCAAGAACCCGTGTGTGCGGGCAGCGGTGGACGGCTACCTGCTGAACGGGAGGGCGCCGGCCGCCGGGACGGTCTGCTCCTGACCCCCGCGAACTCGATAAAGACGCAGGTCAAACGGTTATCCACAGGCTCCGTCGGGTGTGCCGCGATCCGCCTACTATGGCCTGACAGCCGTCCGCCGCCGGTGCGGACGGCTCCGCGAGGGGGGACGCACATGGCGCGATTCGTACGGTGGACCGCGTGGGGAGCCGCCGCCGCACTGCTGATGACGGCCTGCGGCGGCTCGTCGGACGACGGGGACGACAAGGGGGTACGGCCGATGCGCGTCCGTCGGCCTCCTCCGGCCCCGGGGACACGAAGGCGGCACCCCTGCCCGCCTCGCTGACCGGGCAGAAGCTCGACTGGGGCCGCTGCGGGGCCACCGCGGACTCCGCGGCACCGGGCGACGAGTGGTGGTGCGCGAAGCTGAAGGTGCCGCTGGACTGGTCGAAGCCGGACGGGGAGACGATCGATCTCGCGCTGATCCGTGCCGGTTCCCGCAGCTCCGGCAGCAAGCGCATCGGCTCCCTGCTGTTCAACTTCGGCGGCCCGGGCGCCTCCGGGATGTCGACGATGCCGGCGTACGGCTCCACGGTCTCCTCCCTGCGCGAGCACTACGACCTGGTGAGCTGGGACCCGCGCGGGTGGGCGCCAGCGAGGGCGTGCGCTGCCGCAGCGACAGGAAGATCCAGGCCGCCGAGTCGGTCGACTCCACCCCGGACACCACGGCCGAGGAGAAGGCCTACCTCCGTGACGCCGTCGACTTCGGCAAGGGTTGCCAAAAGGACGCCGGAGCACTGATGGCGCACGTCTCGACCACCGACACCGCCCGCGACATGGACCTCATGCGGCAGGTCCTCGGCGACGAGAAGCTGCACTACTTCGGCATCTCCTACGGCACCGAACTCGGCGGCGTCTACGCCCACCTGTTCCCGAAGAACGTGGGACGGGTGATCCTCGACGCGGTCGTCGACCCCGGCGCCGACGCCGTGGGGCACGCGAAGAACCAGGCGAAGGGCTTTCAGCTGGCGCTCGACAACTACCTGAAGTCGACCGGTCGGAACCCCGCTCAGGGCAGCCGCGAGATCGCCGGCCTGCTGAAGCGGATCGACACCGACCCGCTGCCGACGTCCTCCGGACGGAAGCTGACCCAGACGCTCGCGGTCACCGGCATCGTCCTGCCGCTCTACAGCAAGGAGGGATGGCCGACCCTGACCAGTGCCCTGGAGTCGGCTCAAGAAGGCGACGGCTCCGAACTGCTCGCCCTGGCCGACGCCTACAACGAGCGGGACGGCGAGGGGAAGTACGGCACGACGACCCACTCGCAACGGGTCATATCGTGCTTGGACGACAAGCAGCGGCCGACGGTGGAGGAAACAAGGAAGCTGCTGCCGGAGTTCGAGAGGATCTCGCCCGTGTTCGGCACGTTCCTCGGCTGGGACACGGCCGGCTGGTGCCACGACTGGCCGGTGGCGGGGCAGTTCGACAGCCCGGAGGTGAGCGCGGCCGGGGCGGCCCCCGTTCTGCTGGTCGGCAACACCGGCGACCCGGCGACGCCCTACGAGGGCGCGCAGCGGATGGCGGACGAGCTGGGCGAGGGTGTCGGTGTGCTGCTCACCTGGAAGGGCGAGGGCCACGGGGCGTACAGCAGCGGGAGCGACTGCGTCGACTCGACGGTGGACGACTACCTGCTCGACGGCACCGTGCCGAAGGACGGCAAGGTCTGCTCATGACGACGGCGGGGGCCGCGGGCACCCGTGGTGCGCGCGACCCCCGCCGCTCGGGCAGGCAGGTCGACTCAGTAGACCGGCTTGCTCGGCTCGATCTGGTTGACCCAGCCGATCACACCGCCGCCGACGTGGACGGCGTCCGCGAAGCCCGCGGACTTCAGCACCGCGAGGACTTCCGCACTGCGGACACCCGTCTTGCAGTGCAAGACGATCTTCCGGTCCTGGGGCAGGCCCTCGAGGGCGGTGCCGAGCAGGAACTCGTTCTTCGGGATCAGCTTGGCGCCCGGGATGGAGACGATCTCGAACTCGTTCGGCTCACGGACGTCGATGATCTCGATGCTCTCGCCGTCGTCGATCCACTCCTTGAGCTGCTTGGGAGTGATCGTCGCGCCGGCGGCCGCCTGCTGGGCCTCCTCCGACACGACGCCGCAGAAGGCCTCGTAGTCGATGAGCTCCGTGACGGTCGGGTTCTCGCCACAGACCGCGCAGTCGGGGTCCTTGCGGACCTTGACCTGCCGGTACTGCATCTCCAGGGCGTCGTAGATCATCAGACGGCCGACCAGCGGCTCACCGGTGCCGGTGAGGAGCTTGATCGCCTCGGTGACCTGGATGGAGCCGATGGACGCGCAGAGCACGCCCAGCACGCCGCCCTCGGCGCAGGAGGGGACCATGCCGGGGGGCGGGGGCTCCGGGTAGAGGCAGCGGTAGCAGGGACCGTGCTCCGACCAGAAGACGGACGCCTGGCCGTCGAAGCGGTAGATCGAGCCCCACACGTACGGCTTGTTCAGCAGCACGGCGGCGTCGTTGACCAGGTAGCGGGTGGCGAAGTTGTCCGTGCCGTCCACGATCAGGTCGTACTGGCTGAAGATGTCCATCACGTTGTCGGCCTCGAGCCGCTCCTCGTGCAGGACCACGTTCACGTACGGGTTGATGCCCAGGACGGAGTCGCGGGCGGACTCCGCCTTGGAGCGGCCGATGTCGGCCTGGCTGTGGATGATCTGACGCTGGAGGTTCGACTCGTCGACCTCGTCGAACTCCACGATGCCGAGCGTGCCCACGCCCGCCGCGGCCAGGTACATCAGCGCCGGCGAGCCCAGGCCGCCGGCGCCGACACACAGCACCTTGGCGTTCTTCAGCCGCTTCTGCCCGTCCATCCCGACGTCGGGGATGATCAGGTGGCGGGAGTACCTGCGGACCTCGTCTACGGTGAGCTCGGCAGCCGGCTCGACCAGGGGTGGCAGCGACACGGGGACTCCGTTGGTCGGTCAATCACTACGGTTGTTCTCTCCGTAACACTGCCATGGCCTTCTTCATTCCGAGACACCCGTTCCGATCCGCGAGACGATTTCGTCCCAGTAGCCGGGCATGGTCTCCCACGGGTCGAACCCCCGTCGTGGTCGTGGCGGTCGGTGACCCAGATCGTGGCTGCTCCCTGCCAGCGGGCGATCCGCAGCGCCTCGTCGAGGTGGCCGCGGGGCACACCGTGCACGAAGTGGCAGAACCGCTCGGGCGGGTGGTCGGCGGTCCACTCGGCCGCCTGGGACCAGCGGTAGTCGCTCCAGGGGCCGGAGAAGGTGACGAGCTGATCGGCGTTCTCCGCGTATCCGGGATACGGATGGATGCCGTGGCCGAGGACGATGTGAGGCGCGTCACGGAGCGAGCGCAGGGCGTTGACGGTGCGTCGGGTCTGCGGGAGCTCGGCGCGTTCGGTCGGGCAGCGGTCCAGGAGGAAGCCGTCGACCCGGTACCAGGCGAGGTAGCGGTGAGCGTCGGAGACCACCTCGGCGAGGGCGCGGGCGCCGTGGACGGCGTCGAGGTGACCGAGGACGCGGACGCCCGCGTTGCGGAGCCGGCCCGCGGCTTCCAGGCAGTGCGGGTCGGGGCGGACACCGGGTCCGTCGGCGACGTCGAGGACGACCCAGTGCAGGGGCCTGCCGGGGCGGGTGAGTTCGGCCCACTCGGCCGGCGCGACGAGGGGGTGCGCGAAACCGGGGACACCGAAACCGGTGCGGACGCCGGTGCTCGCGAGGTTCGCGGTGTTCACCCGGGTGCCGGTCAGATACGACATGCCGCCTCCATCCAGATGTCGGCGAGGGACTCCTCGAGGTTGATCCGCGGCCGCCAGCCCAGCCGGTCGCGGGCGGTGCGGACATCGGCCTGCTGCCAGCTGCCGCACCCGTCGGGGTACGGGGACGCGACCGGAGCCGCGTGGTCGGAGTCGGGACGGGGGTGGCCGATGGCCGGCCTGAGGTGGCCGCCGGGCGAGCCGTCGAGTTCGTGGAGGGTGCCGCCGTATCCGGCCACGCGGGCGAGGACGGCGGCGGCGTCCCGGAGGCGGACGGCGCGGCCGGAGCCGATGTTGATCACGCCCTGCGCGGCGGACAGCGAGGCGGCGTGCACGGCGCGGGCGACGTCACGGACGTCGATGAAGTCGCGCTGGACACCGAGTCCGCCGAGTTTCAGCTCGCCGTCGCCGGACTGCATGGCACGGCGCATCGCCTCGGCGAGCCGGCCCAGCGGGGAGCCGGCGGGGGTGCCGGGCCCGGCCGGGGAGAACACCCGCAGCACGACCGCGTCCAGACCGGAGCCCAGGACGAGCTCGGTGGCGGCGAGCTTGCTGACGCCGTACGGGCCGCCGGGGCGCGGCACGGTGTCCTCGGCGGTCGAGGACCCGAGCTGGCTGGGGCCGTATTCGGCGCCGCAGCCGATGTGGACGAGACGGGCGCCGCACCCACTGCGGCGCAGTGCCTCGCAGACGGTGGCGACGGCGACGGTGTTGTGCCGGGTGAGCTCCCGGGCTCCGCCCCGGGTGGCTCCGGCGCAGTTGACGACGACCTGGGGATGGACCGCGTCGAGGAAGCGGGTGAGGGCGCCGGGACTGCCGCTCGCGAGGTCGAAGCGGACGTCGGCGTCGTCGCCGCGGCCGAGCGCGGTGAGCTGGACGGCCGGGTCGGCGAGCAGACGGTCGGCGACGAAGCGGCCGACGTAACCGTTGGCTCCGGTCAGCAGGACCCTCATCGCGTGGCTCCCTGGGTGTGCGTCGCGGCTGCTCCGGTGACCGCGCGGGCTCCTGCGACCGCGGGTGCCCCGGTGGCTCCGGTCGCTCCGGATCGGGAGGTGGTCATCTGGTCTCTCCTTAAGGGGACTGCATGGGTGGAGGAGCGCGTGCGTCGTGCGGTCCGTGCACGGTGGGGGTGGCGCGGCGCGCGGTGGTCGGGGGCGGGCGGACGGCTCCGGGTCAGCACGGCTGACCCGATGGCGCGTGGGCCGAGGCCCTGGTGAGGGTGTGGGTCGCGTGGGCCAGCAGGCTGAGGGCGGCCGGCCCGCAGGCGAGAGCGGGTACCGCGGCGGGCCCCCAGGCGGCCACGAGGGTGTCGACGGGTACGGCCAGGAAGTCGCAGCCGGGCAGCCGGCCCGCGAAGAGCAGGGCCGGGGCGATCGCCTCGGCAGCCCCGGCGGCCCTGAGGGCGACTGTCGGGGCGTGGGTGAAGCCGTGGACGGCGAGGAGGCGGGAGAGGAGGAGCAGCGCACCCAGGGTGAGCGTGCCCGCGTAGGCGGCCGGTTCGCCGAGAGCGGCCGCGCAGACACCGGTGAGGACCGCGAGGGCGCACAGGAACAGGGCGAAGACGCCGAGCAGGAGCGGCCGTACGGAGGCGGCGAACTCGTCGAGGCCCCGGCTGCTGCCGAGCCGGTGCCGGACGCGTACGGCGAGGAGGTGCGCGCACCAGGTGGCGGGCACGCAGGCCAGGGCGAGGGTCAGGAGCGGGGCCGCGGCGAGCGGCCAGGGCCCGTCGGGCGTTCCGGTGGGCAGGCCGTCGGGGCCGCCGTCGGCCGCGGCGCGCAGCAGGCCGTCGCCGAGGGCCGCGTAGGCGAGGAGCCAGCCGGTCCAGCCGCCGGTGCGGGGCCGGCCGGCGTGCGGGCCGGCCTGTGGGCCTCCGCGCGGGTTCGCCGGGCCCCGGCCGCCGCTGCGGTTCAAGGGGCCGCGGCGAAGGGCGGCCCGCAGGGCGAGAGCCACCGCCAGGACGCCCGCGGCGACCACGAGGAGGCGGGTCCGGCCGTGGGTGAGGCGAAGGCCGGCGACGGTCGCGGCGCCCAGGCCACCGGGCAGGAGGGCGAGCAGTGCCCAGTCCAGGCGGGCCCGTGGCGGCGGGGGCTCCGGGCGCGGGTGCGAAGGCGTGTCGCCGTCCCTGGGGACGCGGGCGTACATCTCCTCCGCGAGGGAGAAGACGTCCCGGTGCCGGAACCTCGCGGCGGCCCGGTCGGTGACGCCGTGGGCCTCCAGTCCCGCCGCGATCTCCAGCGGATCGACCGCCCTTTCGCACAGGTCGCGGTGACGGTGCATCAGCGCTTTCACCGGGTCCACTGCACCGCCTCGCCGAGGGGCGGCGGGGGCCGTCTCCGGACCGGGGCGCGCCGCGGTGGCCGGCGCGGGACGCCCGGCCCGGGTGGTCACGGCCGGCCCGCCGGGACCGGACGGCGCGTCGGCGTCCGCAGGGGTGTCCTCGTTCATGGGCCGCTCCCTGTTCACGGGCCACTCCTCGGGCCGTTCGCCGGATCGCTCGCCGGATCGCTCGTCCCGGCCGGCGGGTGCCGGTGCCGCGGGGTGGTCGAGTTCGCCCAGGCCGCTCATCGGGCCCCCTCGGTCGCGGCGACGGGAGTGGTGGTGCGGGGCGCGGACGGGCCGTGCGGTGGGGCGGAACCGCCCGCCGCCGTACCCGGCGGCGGGGGTTCCGCCGCCCAGCCGGGCGGCTTCCGGGGAGCGGCCCGTCCGCCGAGGCCGGGCCACCGGCCGGGCAGCCAGGCCTCGGCCGGGACCGCGAAGGGCCGGGGTTCCCCGGCCGCGTCGAGGGCGACCCGGCGGACCGGGCTCCGGGAGACGATCTCCAGGTAGATGCCGTGGAACGCCGTGATGTTCTGCTCGACGGTGAACAGTTCGAGGGCGCGGGCGCGGGCGGCCGCGCCCAGGCGTGCGCGGCGCCCGGGGTCGCGCAGCAGAGCCACGCACGCCTCCGCGAGCGCCCTCGGGTTGCGCGGCGGGACGACGAGTCCGGTGCCCCCGATGACCTCGACCACCGCGCCGACGTCCGTGGACACGGTCGCGCGCCCGCAGAACATCGCCTCGACGAGGCCGACCGGGAACCCCTCGACGACGCTGGACAGGATCACGACGGAACCGGCCGCGTACGCCTCGGCGAGTCCGGGGACCTCCGGTCCGCCGATCTCCTCGAAGGACACCGGGTTGTCGCCGACGGCGTGCGGTCCGGCGGCCTCGTCGGGGAAGAGCTGCGCGGCGAGCATCCGGCAGTGGCCGAGGTAGGCCTCGCCCTCCGCTCCGGTCGCGCCGCCGAAGACCCGCAGTCGGGTCCCGGGCTCCTCCCGGTGGATCTCGGTGAAGGCGTGCAGCAGGGACACCAGGTCCTTGGCCGGTTCCACCCTGCCGACCCAGACCAGCGTGCGCGGGTCGGCGGCGTCCGGGGCCTCGCCGACCTCGGCGAAGCGGGAGGCGTCCATGCCCGGGGGGACCGTGCGGAGCTTGGCCCGGTCGGCACCGCAGCGCTCCTGCCAGCGGCGGGCGTGCGCGTTGCCGGGCGTGACGCACGCCGCCTGCCGGTACGCCTCGGCGGCGAGCCGCCCGTGGAAGGCCGCGAGCAGGGACCGTACGGCCGGGGCGTGCGGCACCGGGGCGGTTGCCGAGCCCGACTCGGCGCCGGGCGCGGTGGCACCGCCCGCGCCCGCCCCCAGGTAGTGCGTCCGCAACCGGACCCCGTACTCCGTCACCAGCAGCGGCACGCCGGAGAAGTGACGGGCGAGCAGGCCCAGAAGCGCCGCCGCGCCCCCGGAGGCCGCGTGGCAGAGGTCGACCGAGCCGAGCCCGTCGTCGCCGTCGTCCTCGTACCAGTCGAGCGAGAGGGGGCGCAGGGCTTCTTCGAGGTGCGCGGCGACGGCGAGGAGGTCGGGAACGCGCGCCTCACGCACCGTACCGAGCGCGCCGGGCGCACGACAGGCGCGCTCCAGAGCGCGTACGGCGTGCTCCGAGCGGAGCGCGCCCACCAGGCCGCCCTCGTCGCGGGCGAGTTCCGCGAGCCCGTACAGCGCGTTGCCGAAACGGTCCGCCTGAAGCGCGGAACGGCCCGCCCCCGCGTCGGCGGGCACTCCCTCGCACAGGACGGACACCAATGCGCCGTAGTGCTCGGTGAAACGTCGGCGCGCGCGCCGCCCGTGCGCCACCCCGTCGTCCTCTGCGGTCCACAGCGGCGCGGTGCGCACGCGGGTGACCTGCGACGGCAGTGCGACCTGGCCCGCGGCCTCCTGACGCTCACTGCGGCTGAGCGCGTAGACGTCGAACTCGTGCTGCCCCAGCCCGCGCACGAGCCGGTCGCACCAGAGCCCCGCATCACCGCTCACATACGGATAGCCACCCTCCGTAAGCAGTCCGATGCGCACGCGTGCACCCCCGATCTCCCGTTTGGGGAGCCGCCGTTGACCCGGCGGCTCGCAGCGGGACGAACGTATGCGGACAAGGCGGTGGCGCGACGGACGGTTGTCCGTCGCGCCACCAAAAGGGGTGAACGGTCGTAACTTTCCCGTGCGGGTGGCGTTCCGTCGCGCTAAGAGATCAAACGAGTGCCGAACGTCACGACTCGTGGCCGGCGCCCCGCCGTTCGTCAGGTGTTCGGATAGGGCCAGGGGTTGGGAAGACAGCGGATGCCGTCGTACTCCAGGAACTTCGTCTGCTGCTGCATGACCGGGGCGAGATCCCCGTCCTTGTCGCAGGTGACGTGACCGTAGCCGAGCCGGTGGCCGATCTCGTGGTTGATCAGCATCTGGCGGTAGGCGTACATCTGGTCGCCGTAGGTCGCGGACCCCTGCGCCCACCGGTAGGCGTTGATCATCACGCGTTCGGTGGCGGCCGAGTCGCAGGAGACGTTGTCCTCGGTGGTGTCGAGGCCGGACTTGGCGCACCAGTCGGCCGTGGTGCCGGGACTGGCGAGCGTGATGACGAAGTCCGGCTCCCCCGAGTGGATCCGCTCGAAGGTCCGCGCGCCGCCGTGGGACCAGCTGCGGTCGTCGTTGAGCGTCTTCTGCACGGCCTGCGCGAACAGTTCGGCGTCGAGCCCGAGCCCCTGCTCGACGTCCACGCGGTAGGTGTACTTCTGACCCTTGCCGGGCGCCTTGTCGATGCCGGGCACGGCGTCGAACTTCCCCGACCCCGCGAACCCGGCCTCGAAGCGGTACCGCGCGCTCATCAGCTGGTCGTACGTCAGCGGCACCGCACTGGGTGACGCCGACGGGCTCGGCCGGTCGGCGCCGCGCGCGGCGGAGCCGTGGGCGTCACGGGCGGCCTTGTCGGTCGCGGTGCGCGACTGGACGGAGTCCTCGTCGTGCGCGTCGGTGACCTGGCCGGCGACCACGATGGCCAGCACGGTGGTGACGGCGGCGGCCGCGATGCCGGTGAAGGCCCGGCCCTTGCCGCCCCTGGCCGCCGGTTCGCCGGTGGGCGGCTCGCCGTCGGACCCGCCGCCCGCGGGAACCGGACGGGGGCTCCTGTCCCAGTCGGTGACGGAGGCGTAGGCGTCGGTGGGACGCGGGGCGACGCACGTGTCCGTGGCGAGCACCGTGGCCGTGGCGGCCGGCACGGGCGCGCGGCGCTCGAAGACGCTGTCGTCCTCGGTGAAGGCGTCGAGGTAGTCCTGGCGCGGACCCGCCGCCGCATCGGTCGGTCGCCGGCGGACCCCGGCCGCGGACTCGGGCCGCTGGCGGGGGATCAGCGGGCCGGATCCGCTCGCCGTACGGCCCCGCAGCTCGCCCCAGGCGCCCCCGGACTCCCGCTGCTCGGGGTGCCCGCCGCGGACCTGCGGGGTGCCGTGGGCGGGAGTGCCGCCGGGGTCGCGGCGGCCGCCCGGGAGGGGCAGGCCGTGGGCAGGGGTGCCGTCGGGGAGCCGGGGCACGCCCCGCGCGGGGGTGCCGTCGGGAAGCCTCGGCACACCACGAGCCGGGGTGCCGTCGGGAAGCCCGGTCTTCGCGGAGGGCGCGTCGGCCGGCCGGGCCGGACCTCGGGGGCGTGCGTCACCCGCCTCGTCCGGCGCGGTTTCCCGGGGGGCACCGCCGGTGCCCTGTGGTGCTGTGCTCCTGGGCGCGGGCCCGCGCCGGCTGTGACGTCCCACGGCCCCCTCAGCTCCCCGTGCCCGCGGATCCGCCGGCCCGTTCGGTGAACGCCCCGGAGTCCGAACCGGTTCCCGGGCCCGTCTCCTTGGCCGCCGATCCCGGATCCGGCGTCTGCTCCAGCAGTTCGCGGAACGCGGTGGCGACCGTCTCCGGGTACTCCATCATCGCCACGTGCCCCGCGTTCGGCAGGGTGAGCAGGCGGGAGTCGCGGAAGGTGCGTGCCGCCCGCTGGGCCATGCGGAAGCCGACGAGCTGGTCGCGGCCGCCGTAGACGAGGAGGGCCGGGGCGAGGACGCGTCCGGCCTGGTTCCACAGGCCGTGCCGGCCGCCCAGCGTGTAGGCGCTGACCAGCCCGCGCGCCGAGCGCGTCATCGCGTCCCAGAAGTACGGCAGCCGCAGCCGCCGCTCGAGTTCCTCCACAGCGTGGCCGAAAGCCTCCGGGGTGACCTGCCCGGGATCGCCGTAGCACAGGGCCATGACGCCGCGGACCCGCTGCTCGGCCGTCCACTCCCGGGTGAACCGGGTGAACAGCGCGGCCACGCCGGGCATGCCGAGCAGGCCGGTGGGCACCGCCGTGCGCTGGACGCGCAGCTCCGGAAGGGCGGGTGAGACGAGGGTCAGGGTCCGGACGAGGTCGGGGCGGACCGCGGCGACCCGCGTGGACACGGCACCGCCCAGCGAGTTGCCGAAGAGGTGGACGGGTCCGCGACCGGACGCGTCGAGGTGACGGATCACCGCACGCGCGTGTGCCGTGATGGAGTAGTCGCCGTCGTCCGGCGGTGGGGAGTCCCCGAAGCCGGGCAGGTCGACGGCCTCGCTCTCGACGACGCCGTCGAGCTGCGCCATCAGCGCGGACCAGTTCTGCGAGGAGCCGCCGAGGCCGTGGACGTACAGCGCGGGGTGCAGTCCCGCGCGCGCGGCAGGCCTGGAGCGGACCGTCAGGGTGACGCCGGGCAGGCGCACCGACCGCAGTCTCTCGCCCTCGGCGACCCGGACCGACGCGGCCTTCGGCAGCACGCTGGTGGGCGGCACGGACGGCAGCTCTGTCGAAGACATGCCGCAATGTTACGAGACGATCACACGCGGATCCGCGTGTTCGGCGTCACAAGAGGCCGACCGCGCGTCGCACAGATGGCGACGTGGTTCCCGGGCACATCGCATAGCGTCCGAAATGGGTGTCTCCTAGTCTCGTACGGAGGGCACCCGTATGTGGCACCTGCGTTTTCAGGGACGTTCGTAGAAAGGGAGCCCGTCATGGCCATCGACCCCACCGATCCGGAGACGTTCGCGGACGAGGAGGAGGCCGCCACGGAGATCGACGTCGAGGCGCCGGAGAACGACGCCGCGGAGCAGCAGGCCGACGTCGCGCCGGAGAGCGACGACCCGCTGGACGAGGTGGATCCGAGCCGTGCCAACGTGGCGGACATCGTCGAACAGGCGCGTGTCGTCTCGCAGGACGAGGACGACTACCGCTGAGCGGACTCGGGACCGCCACCCGGAGGACGCCGGGGCCTCCGTGCGCCCGGCCGGAGCGGAGCGCGGTTCTTCCCACTACGCCCCGCTACGAAACCTTACCTACGGCTTCTGCCGTCGTCCGGTCCGTGAAATTCTGCGCTCGCACCGCGCACAGCACGGTTACCGAAAAGTACGATGGCGGCGCGGCGGCACACCGCAAGAGGGACGACATTGGGAGGCGGCGTGACAGCCATCGAGCAGACCGAGGCGGCGCGCCCGCGAGGCACGCGCCTGCCGCGCCGTGCCCGACGGAACCAACTGCTGGGCGCCGCCCAGGAAGTCTTCGTCGCGCAGGGCTACCACGCGGCGGCGATGGACGACATCGCGGAACGCGCCGGCGTCAGCAAGCCGGTGCTCTACCAGCACTTCCCGGGCAAACTCGACCTGTACCTGGCGCTGCTGGACCAGCACTGCGAGTCGCTCATCCAGGCCGTGCGCAGCGCGCTCGCCTCGACGACCGACAACAAGCAGCGCGTCCGCGCGACGATGGACGCGTACTTCGCGTACGTCGAGGACGACGGCGGCGCCTTCCGGCTGGTCTTCGAGTCGGACCTGACGAACGAGCCCGCCGTGCGCGAGCGCGTCGACAAGGTCACCAACGAGTGCGCCGAGGCGATCTGCGAGGTGATCGCCGAGGACACCGGCCTCTCGCGCGCGGAGTCGATGCTGCTGGCCTCCGGCCTCGGCGGTCTCGCGCAGGTGGTGGCGCGTTCCTGGCTGCACAGCGACCGCAGTGTCCCGCGCGACCAGGCGGTGCAGTTGCTGGCCTCCCTGGCCTGGCGGGGCATCGCCGGATTCCCGCTGCACGGCATCGACCAGCACTGAGCGAGCCCCGGCCGTTTGTTCCCGTTCGCTGTTCGCTCCTGGCGTGGACGGCCGCGCCGTACACGCCCCTTCACCGGGCTAATGTGTGCAGCGTACGGCGCGGACGCCCGCGCACCTCGTGATCGTCGGAGGGACTTAGCCGTGGAGGTCAAGATCGGCGTGCAGCACGCGCCCCGCGAGATCGTTCTGGAGAGCGGTCAGACTCCCGAGGAGGTCGAACGCGTGGTGGCCGACGCCCTGGCCGGGAAGTCGCAGCTGCTCAGCCTCACGGACCAGCACGGCCGCAAGGTCCTGGTTCCGGCCGACCGCCTCGCCTACGTGGAGCTGGGCGAGCCCGCCCCGCGCAAGGTGGGCTTCGGCGCGCTGTAGGCCACGCTCGACGGAAGGGGCCCGGCGGCCGTTCGGCTGCCGGGCCCCTTCCGCGTCCCGCCACGCCGGAGCCCAGGTCAGCCCGCGCACCGGAGGCCGGATCGGCTCCCGCGCCGGGACACGCATCGGCTTCGGTGCCGGGACGCGCATCGGCTCGCGCGCCGGTCCGCCACGGACGGAGCACGGCCCGGCCGCGCGGGAGGATTGCATTCCGCAGGTCACGGGTAGGACGGGCTACGACCTTGGTGCACGGCCCGGCCGCCTGGAGGGACCCCGGATGATCTTGGAAGCGCTCGGCTCCGCTGTGTTCGGTCTCGTGCTCGCGTGGGCGGCGGTCCACCGTCTGTCCCACCGGCTCCCCGCCCGCGCCCTGGTGCTGGCGACGGGCGTCGCCGGTGCCCTGTTCGGCGACTTCGTCACCCACAGCGCGCTGGGCCCCGGCTCCGTGATCGTCGCTCTCCTCGGCGCGGCGGTCGTCTCCACCGCCTCCCTCTCGCTGCTCCTGCGCCCGGCCGCCGGACTCCGCCGCCGATCAGCCACCGCGTAACGGCGTCGACCCGCGGAACCCCGTCGGCGGAACGCCCAGCGGCACCGCCCCGCGGAGCGCGGGATGCTGTGGCGGTCGCGCCGGCCCCGCAGTGGCCGTGAGGGCTGTCAGGGGCCGCCAGGGGTGCGGGGAACCGCGCGACCAGCCACGCACTGCCGGCCCGCAACCGCCCGGCACCCCCGCGGGCCGCCCGCGTGGCGCTCCCCGAACCCCGCGGAGCGCTACGCGGCCAGGCCCAGCGCAGCCATCCGCTTCGTGTGCGCCTCGGTGATCCGCGAGAACATGCGGCCCACCTCCGCGAGGTCGAACCCGTCCGCGACGCCGCCCACGAGCATCGTCGACAGCGCGTCGCGGTCGGCCACCACCCGCTGCGACTGCGACAGGGCCTCGCCCATCAGCCGCCGCGCCCACAGCGCGAGCCGCCCGCCCACGCGCGGGTCCGCGTCGATCGCCGCGCGCACCCGGTCGACGGCGAAGCCGGCGTGACCGGTGTCGTCGAGCACGGCCAGCACCAGGGCGCGGGTGTCGGTGTCCAGACGGGCCGCGACCTCGCGGTAGAAGTCGCTGGCGATCGAGTCGCCGACGTAAGCCTTGACGAGGCCCTCCAGCCAGTCCGACGGGGCGGTCTGCCGGTGGAAGCCGTCGAGCGCGGCGACGAACGGCTCCATCGCGCGCGTCGGCTCCTCGCCGACCTCCGTGAGCCGGTCGCGCAGCCGCTCGAAGTGGTGGAACTCGGCCGACGCCATCTTCGCCAGTTCCGCCTTGTCCTCCAGCGTGGGTGCCAGTTTGGCGTCCTCGGCGAGCCGCTCGAACGCCGCGAGCTCGCCGTACGCGAGCGCGCCGAGGAGGTCCACGACCGCGGCCCGGTACTGCGGATCGGCGGAGGCCTTCGCCCAGTCCTGGGCGGCGATACCGGTGGCGGCCTTCTCAGGCTTGTCAGAGCTCGTCATGGAGCGCACAATAGCCCGCCCGTCGTGGGAGGGAAGTCCCTGGTCAGTCAGTGTGACAACGACGACGCGGAGGACCGTGTCCGATGGTGTGACAACCACAACGTGACCGAATCGGCCATCGCATGTGCGCGAATCCGGGGTATGGTGGTAATGCGCCTGCCGAGTATTCGACGGGCCGCACGTATGAGGATGCCCGGTCGGTGGCCCGATCGGCTCCGACCCGACAGCCCTCCCTGGCCGTACGGCACATCGCGTACGACGACCGGAGGGGACCCCTCAGCGGTACGAACGCTAGAGCGTCGGCAGAGGTCCCGCGTCTTGCCGGCTTCGCCCACAGGGCAGCCGACGTCCCCGGCGCGGTCCGCCACGACCCCCGCGCTCGCCTCGCACCGCGCACACAGAAGAGGCAGCACCCTGACTACCACGTTCCGAGAGCTCGGGATCCTTCCCGAGACCGCTGAAGCCCTCGAGGCCGTCGGCATCATCACCGCCTTCCCCATCCAGGAGATGACGCTCCCGGTCGCCCTCACGGGCACGGACGTCATCGGACAGGCCAAGACCGGCACCGGCAAGACGCTCGGCTTCGGCCTTCCGCTGCTGGAGCGCGTCACCGTCCCCGCCGACGTCGAGGCCGGGCGTGCCGGGCCCGAGGACCTGACCGACGCCCCGCAGGCGCTCGTCGTCGTCCCCACCCGCGAGCTGTGCACGCAGGTCACCAACGACCTGCTCACCGCGGGCAAGGTCCGCAACGTGCGGGTCCTCGCCATCTACGGCGGCCGCGCCTACGAGCCCCAGGTCGAGGCCTTGCAGAAGGGCGTCGACGTCGTCGTCGGCACCCCGGGCCGGCTGCTGGACCTCGCGGGCCAGAAGAAGCTCGACCTGAAGCACATCCGCTCGCTCGTCCTCGACGAGGCCGACGAGATGCTCGACCTGGGCTTCCTGCCCGACGTCGAGAAGATCATCAACATGCTTCCGGCGAAGCGCCAGACCATGCTGTTCTCGGCGACCATGCCGGGCGCGGTCATCGGCCTCGCCCGCCGCTACATGTCGCAGCCCACGCACATCAACGCCACGTCGCCGGACGACGCGGGCGCGACCGTCGCGAACACCAGGCAGCACGTGTACCGCGCGCACAACATGGACAAGCCCGAGATGGTCTCGCGGATCCTCCAGGCCGACGGCCGTGGTCTCGCCATGGTCTTCTGCCGCACCAAGCGCACCGCCGCCGACCTCGCCGACCAGCTCAAGCAGCGGGGTTTCGCCTCCGGCGCGGTCCACGGCGACCTCGGCCAGGGCGCCCGCGAGCAGGCGCTGCGCGCCTTCCGCAACGGCAAGGTCGACGTCCTCGTCTGCACCGACGTCGCCGCCCGCGGCATCGACGTCGAGGGCGTCACCCACGTCGTCAACTACCAGTCCCCCGAGGACGAGAAGACGTACCTGCACCGCATCGGCCGCACCGGCCGCGCGGGTGCCAAGGGCATCGCCGTCACCCTCGTCGACTGGGACGACATCCCGCGCTGGCAGCTGATCAACAAGGCGCTGGACCTGGGCTTCCCGGACCCGCCGGAGACGTACTCCACGTCCCCGCACTTCTTCGAGGACCTCGACATCCCCGCCGGCACCAAGGGTGTGCTGCCGCGTTCGGAGCGCACCCGCGCCGGACTCGACGCAGAGGAGATGGAGGACCTCGGCGAGCCGGGCGGCCGTGGTGGACGCGGCCGCAACGACCGGGGTGACCGTCGTGGCGGCGGCCGTGGCGAGTCCCGCTCCGCCGAGCGCGAGCATCCCGCCCGTACGCCGCGCCGTCGCCGCCGCACGCGCAACGGCGAGCCCCTCGACGCGTCGGCCCCCGCCGCCACCGCGGCGCCCGAGCAGGCGCCCGTCGCGGAGGAGGCGGCCACGTCGCGCACGCCGCGCCGTCGACGCCGTACGCGTGGCACGGTGGCGCAGGAGGTCGCCACGGCGGCGTCGGTGACGTCCGTCGACGTCCCCGAGGCCGCGCAGGCGGCGGTGGCGGCGGTGGCGGCCGCGGAGGGCCCGGCCCTCGACGCCCCGGAGACCGCCAAGCCGCGCCGCCGCCGCACCCGCCGGACCGCGGACGCGCCGGTGAACGCGACCGGCACGGCGGTCGAGCCCGCGGTCGAGACCGTGGCGGAGATCCCCGCCCAGGCGCCGGTCGTGGCCCCCGAAGCCGGCGCCGACACGGCGGAGGCGACGGAGACCAGGCCGCGCCGCCGTACGCGCAAGGCGGTGGCACCGGCCGCGGAGTCCGCGGTCGACACGGCCGAAGGCGCTGCGGTGGCCACCGAGACCAAGCCGCGCCGCACCCGCAAGACCGCCACCACGGCACCGGCCGCCGAAGCCGCCGCCGACACCGCCGAGGGCACGGAGACCAAGCCCCGCCGCACCCGCAAGGCCGCCCAGCCGGAGACGACGGCCACCGTCGCCGACATCCCGGCCCAGGCCGCGCAGGAGCCGGAGCCCAAGCCCCGCCGCACCCGCAAGACCGCGGTGGCGACGGAGACCGCGGCGGGCGCCGCCGACGCGGTCGAGGCCAAGCCCCGCCGTACGCGCAAGACGGCGGCCCCGGCGGAGTCCGCGGTCGACACGGCCGAAGGCGCTGCGGTGGCCACCGAGACCAAGCCGCGCCGGACCCGCAAGACGGCCGCCACGGCACCGGCCGCCGAAGCCGCCGCCGACACCGCCGAGGGCACGGAGACCAAGCCGCGCCGCACCCGCAAGACGGCCACCGCCGCACCGGTCACGGACGACGCCGAGGCCAAGCCCCGCCGCACCCGCAAGGCCGCCCAGCCGGAGACGACGGCCACCGTCGCCGACATCCCGGCCCAGGCCGCGCAGGAGCCGGAGCCCAAGCCCCGCCGCACCCGCAAGACCGCCGCCACGGCACCGGCCGCCGAAGCCGCCGCCGACGAGGCGAAGCCGAAGGTCCGGCGTACGCGCAAGGCGACGGCCGCCGCGGAGTCCGCGGAGAGCTGATCGCCCGCAAGGGCACCACAGTCCGACGGCCCGGTCCCTCCCTCGCGGAGGGGCCGGGCCGTCGGCGTTGCCGGCACCCGGCGTCGTTCACCGCCTGCTCCTCCGGGCCGGTCCCGTCGGCGTGGCCCGGTAACCTCGGTGTGTGACCGTCCCGACCGCCTTCCCCCCGCCTCCCGGCGCCCGCGCGTACCCGCTGCGCACCGCGCGCGGCGAGTTCGCCGTCGTCGACTCGCCCGTGGCCGACGGCGTGGTGCCGCGGGGTGTCGCGCTGCTGCTGCCCGGGTTCACCGGCAGCAAGGAGGACTTCCACCTGCTGCACGAGCCGCTCGCGGCGCGCGGGTACCGCACGGTCGCCGTGGACGGGCGCGGGCAGAACGAGAGCGACGGGCCCGCCCTCGACGAAGCGCCTTACGCCCAGGAGGAGTTGGCGCGGGACGTCCTCGCGCAGGCGGCCGCGCTCGGCACCCCCGTGCATCTGGCCGGGCACTCCCTGGGCGGCCAGATCGCCCGGGCGGCCGTGCTGCTCGACCACTCCCCCTTCGCCTCGTTCACGCTGGTCGCGTCGGGCCCGGCGCAGATCTCCGTCGCGCAGCAGCAACGCGTGCGACTGCTGCACGACACACTCGCGCTGATGACGATGCCGGAGGTGTGGGAGGCGATCCTGGCGATGGGCCCGCCGGAGGAAGTCGGCGGCCCGGCCCGCGGGTTCGGCGAACCGGCGTTGCTGCGGCAGCGCTGGGTGAACCACAAGCCCGCCCAGCTCCTGGCCACCGGAGGCCAGTTGCTCGTCGAGCCGAACCGTGTCGCGGAACTCGCCGCCGTACCGCTGCCCTTCCACGTGCTGTCGGGGGCGCGCGACGACGCCTGGCCGGTGCCCGTCCTGGACGACATGGCGATGGACCTCGGCGCGCACCGGACGGTCGTCACGGGAGCCGAGCACTCCCCCAACCTGGACCAGCCCCTGCCGACGGCCCACGCGCTCGCCGACTTCTGGGACAAGGCCCGCCCCGACGGGGACCAGGGGCTGCCCGGCGGACCATGCCGGAGACGCGGCTAGTACTGCGCCTGCAGGTGTTCCCAGAACCCGTCGCGCAGCGCCCGTCTGAGGTCCGACTGGCCGCGCAGCGAGTACTGGAGCATGCCCTCCGCCTCCACGAGGAGGTCCTGGTCGACGGAGCCGGGCAGGTAGGGGTGGCCCGGCAGCAGTTCCACCAGGGCCTCCCGGCCCCGCGCCGCCAGCCACTTCGCCGCGATCTGCGCGCCCACGAAGCGGACGTCGTCGCGGGTGGGCCGGGCCGCGCCGGCCGGCTCGTAGCTCTGGGCGGTGCGCCGTGAGACGTACGGCTTGAAGAAGTCGAGGTCGAGGGTGCGCTGGCTGTCGACCTCCCACAGCAGGGGTTCCGCCTGGTTGCGGCCCTCGGGGGCCTCGATGCCCCAGAGGTGGACGCGGGCGCCGTACCCCTGCGCGGCCTCCACGGCGGAGACCAGGTCCTCGTCGCCGCCCAGCAGCGCGGCATCGCTGATGGCGCGATGTCTGGCGAGGGACTCCAGGTCACCGCGGATCAGGGAGTCGACGCCCTTCTGCTGGTTGTTGGCGTTGAGGTTGCCCAAGCGGACCTTGACGTCCGGGAGTTCGGCGATGGACTGCTGCTCGGCCGTGTGGATGCGGCGGCGGGCGCCGTCGTACCAGTAGACGCGCAGCAGCCGGCTGTCGGCGAAGATCGTGCGGGCGCGGTCGATGAGGGCGTCGATCAGGCCCTCGGCGTCGAGGTCGAAGGCCCGGCGGTCCTCCGTCCCGGTGACCAGCCGGCCCGCCGCCGCGTAGAGGTACCCGGCGTCGACGAAGATCGCATGGGTCGAGGGTGTCTTCGCCACCTCGGCGAGCATGCGGGTCAGCAGCTCGTTCGTGCGGTCGATGCGGGCGGCGAGGGCCGTGAGGTCGTCGTTCATCACGTCCATTGTCCCGGCGGTCACGCTGCGAACACAACCGGTCCCGTTCGGTCCATGCGAGCTCGACCGCCGATCACGGCGAGCCGTCACGACGGGCAGTCGCAGCGGAGATCGCGACGGGGACGGCGTCGGGGATCGCGACGGACGGTCATACGGCCATCACGGACGGACATCGGCCGCGACAGCTCCCTTACCGGCTAGTAATTAGACGTTCGAAAATTTTCTTTAGCGTAGGGAATGTTTGTAACACGCGCCCTGTTGACTCTCCATGTACAGCAATTCTCCTCAGGAGGATGACCAGACGAAGGGAGAAGCCCGTGCGCTTCGAAATCATGCGACTCGACGACGTCGACGGCACGACCGTGGACAGCACCGTCGTGGACGCCGCCTCCGTCAACCGGATCGTTCAGCAGGCCGCCGCCATAGGGCAGCGGCTGTGGATCCGCCCGGCCGACACCTCGGCCTCGTAACCCCCAGGGTCCCCACCCCAGACTTCGGAGCCCCCCGCGGCACGCTGCCGCGGGGGGCTCTTGCTATGGCGGCGGGGGTCTCCGCGCGCACCGGAGGGGCTCAGGCGCCCTGGATCACCTGCGTGACGCCGTTGATGATCTGCTGCACGGCGATGGCGGAGAGCATCATGCCCGCGAGGCGCGTCACCAGGACCACGCCGCCGTCCTTGATGACGCGGATGACCAGCAGCGAGTAGCGCATCACCAGCCACAGCACCGCGTGGATGGCGAGGATCGCCGTCCACACCGACAGCTGCGTGGCGGCGCTGTCGGCCTTCTGCACGGCCAGGATGACCGACACGATCGCGCCCGGCCCGGCCAGCAGCGGCATGCCGAGCGGGACCAGGGCCACGTTGACGTCCTTGGTCTGCTGGGGCTCGTCGGTCTTGCCGGTCAGCAGGTCGAGGGCGATCAACAGGAGCAGCAGCCCGCCGGCGATCATCAGTGCGGGCACGGAGACGTGCAGGTAGTCCAGGATCTGGTGGCCGAGGAGCCCGAAGACGGCGATGACACCGCCGGCCACGCAGACGGCCTGGAAGGCCATCCGCTTCTGCACCTTGGCGGGGCGCCCGGCGGTCAGCGCGAGGAAGATCGGGGTGATCCCGGGGGGATCCATGATGACGAAAAGGGTGAGGAAGAGGGAGCCGAAGACGGCAACATCGAACATCAGTACGAAAACCTTGCGGGAAAGGGGCGGGTGGCGGGTCGGAGGAGCCTCAAGCCCCGCCGGTCCCCGGCACCGGGAACGCGCCGGTCGCGCGCCGGATGATCTCCCCGTAGACCTCGGGGTCCGTCGTGTACTCGCCGAGCACGCAGGTCTTGCGGCTGCCGTGGTAGTCGCTCGACCCGGTCACGAGGAGTCCCAGGTCGGCGGCGAGGCCGCGCAGTCGCACCCGGGTGCCGTCGCCGTGGTCCATGTGGTCGACCTCGATGCCGTCGAGACCGGCGGCGGCCAGCTCGGCGATCACGGACTCGGACACCGTGCGGCCCCGCTTGCTCGCGCCCGGGTGGGCGAAGACGGTGACTCCGCCCGCCGCCTTGACCAACCGGATCGCCTCGAAGGGGTCGGTCTCGTGCTTCTCGACGTGGGCCCGGCCGCCGTCGGCCAGCCATTCCCGGGTGAACGCGTCGCTCACGGTCGGCACGACGCCGAGTTCGACGAGCGCGGTGGCCACGTGCGGGCGGCCGACGGAGCCCTCCCCCGCGATCCGCGCGACCTGCTCCCAGGTGACGGGTACGCCCAGCTCGTTGAGCCTGGCGACCATCCCGCGCGCCCGCGGCACCCGGTCGTCGCGCACCAGCTCGCGCTCGGCGAGCAGCGCAGGCTCGTCGGGGTCGAAGAGGTAGGCCAGCATGTGCATGCCGATGCCGTCGACACGGCAGGACAGCTCGGCCCCGGTGACGAGGGTGAGGCCGGACGGCAGCGCGGCGATCGCCTCGGCGTACCCCCGGGTGCTGTCGTGGTCGGTCAGCGCCACGACGTCCAGTCCGGCCGCGGCGGCGTTGCGCACCAGCTCGGCCGGGGTGTCCGTGCCGTCGGACGCCGTGGAGTGGCAGTGCAGGTCGATGCGCACGACGCGGACTCCAAGCGGTGACGGGCGGACGGGGACGCTCAAGGATAACCGGATTTCCGGACTTCTCCGTCACACCCGAACCAGCCGGGCGCCCCCTACACACGCGCCTCCGGCCGACCCGCCCGTACACCCGTACGCCTGCAGCCGACCCGCCTACCTGGACACCGACTCACCTGCCCGCCTCCGGCCGACCCGCCCGCCACCACTTCGCGGGCATTCTCGCCCCGCCCGCTCCCGGCCGGCCCGCTACGGCTTCAGCAGTCGCGGCGAGAGCGCCCCGCACGGCACCAGTTCGATCTCGGCCCCGGCGTCGCGCAGATCGGTCAGCACCAGCTCGTCGTACATCAGCAGCCCCGACTGCTCGGGCCAGACGACCGCCCACAGCCACAGCCCCCGCGCCTCGCCCGCGAAGACCGCGCGGTCGTCCGGGGCGCCGTCGACCAGCCAGAGCGGGGTGGGGCGGCCGGCGGCGAGGACCTTGACCTGGGGCGGTTTCTCCACGTCCAGGTACGGGCCGGGGTCGGGACCGTCCACCCCGGCGTACCGGGCGCCGAGTCCGACGCCCAGCTCCTCCGCGACGAGGATCAGCTCCCCCATGCCGCCGAGCGGGCCGGGGCCCGTGCAGGCGACGGCGGTGGCGCGGCCGCCGCCGCGGTCGTCACCGGCGTAGGTCACGCCCGTGAAGAGCCAGCCGACCGGCAGCGGCCACGGCATCCACACCGGCACCCGGGTCCGGTGCACGACGACACCGAGTCCCTCGACGCTGGGCGGGATCACGGGCTGGAGCGGATGCACGGCCCCGTGCACGTCGCACTGCCAGGAATCGGAGAAGAGGCCGGGAGCCCTGACCCGGCCACCACACTTCGGGCAACTGGGTTCGCCCCTCATAGAGCCCCACGGTCCTACCCGATCCGGCCCGCGTCAAGGACGATCACCCGTCCGGGCGGAACCCCGCCCGGACGGCCGATATAGATGCAGCTTGCACTAATTAGCTTGACTAATTTAGTGTGTGTAAAAGCCAACCATCTGTCGGAACGGGAGCGGACATGGACCCCTTCGAAGCGGGAGCCGGTGGCCTTCTGCGCCAGCCCAAGGCGGTCTGGGCGACCGCCGGCGCGTCCGTCGTCGCCTTCATGGGCATCGGACTCGTCGACCCGATCCTGCCGTCCATCGCCCGGGGGCTGGACGCCACGGCCGGCCAGGTCTCCCTCCTGTTCACCTCGTACTTCCTGATCACCGCCCTCGCGATGCTGCTGACCGGCTTCGTCTCCAGCCGGATCGGCGGCCGCAGGACCCTGCTGCTCGGCCTCGCCCTGGTCGTCGTCTTCGCGGGCCTGTCCGGCACCTCCGACACGGTCGGACAGCTCGTCGGCTACCGCGCGGGCTGGGGACTGGGCAACGCGCTGTTCGTCTCCACCGCCCTCGCGGTGATCGTCGGCGCGGCGGCGGGAGGCAGCGCCGCGGCGATCCTGCTGTACGAGTCCGCCCTCGGCCTCGGCATGGCGTGCGGGCCGCTGCTGGGCGCGCTGCTCGGGGACGCCAGCTGGCGCTACCCCTTCTTCGGCACCGCGCTGCTGATGGCGATCGGCTTCCTGTGCATCACGGCGTTCCTGGGGGAACAGCCGAAGCCGGCCCGCAGGACCTCACTGCTGGACCCGCTCAAGGCGCTCGGCCACGGCGGTCTGGCCTCGACGGCGGTCTCGGCGTTCTTCTACAACTACACGTTCTTCACCGTGCTGGCCTTCACGCCGTTCGTGCTCGACATGACGCCGTACCGGTCGGGCGCGGTGTTCTTCGCCTGGGGCGTGCTGCTCGCCGTCTTCTCGGTCCTGGTGGCCCCGCGGCTGCAGAAGCGGTTCGGCTCACTGAAGGTGCTGGGCGGCTCCCTGGTGCTGCTCGCCGCCGACGTCCTGGTGCTCGGCTACGGCGACCACATCACCGCCGTGGTGTGCACGGTCCTGTCCGGCGCCCTCATCGGCGTGAACAACACCGTCTACACCGAGCTGGCGCTGGGCGTGTCGGACGCCCCGCGCCCGGTCGCGAGCGCCGGCTACAACTTCGTGCGCTGGTTCGCCGCGGCCGCCGCGCCGTTCTTCGCGCCGAGGATCGAGGAGCGGACGGACATCCACGTCCCGTTCGCCGTCGCCGCGGCCACCGCGGTCCTCGGTGCGGTCGTGGTCCTCGTACGGCGTGAGGCGCTCACCGCGAGGGTGGAGGAGCTGGAGCCGGGGCACGCCGCGGAGGACGGGGCCGCCGTCTTCGCCGACCGGCGCGCGCTTCCGGCCGATCGGTGAGTCGGTTCACTCCAGCGTGACGGACCCGCGGGACGGATCCCGCAGGTCCGTCCCGTGCGTCAGCCACCGCTCCTGGAGGGCCTGCGCGCCGTGCACGCGCTTCCAGGCGGCCTCGTTCGGGGTCATCGGCAGCAGCGGCAGGAAGTGGACCGGGTCCAGGGGCTCGTCGAGGTCCAGGTCCTCGACCAGGCCGCCGGGCTCGGCCACCAGCACGGAGGTGAACGGGGCGCCGGGCCACAGGGGTTCACCGACGTCGAGGGAGGCGCCGGGCGCCACGACCACGCCCTCCACCTGCGGGGAGGCGGCGAGCACGGCGAGCGGGCGGAGCACCTTGTCGGTGTCGGCGAGGCCCGCCCGCACGGACAGGACCAGCTCGGCGCGCGGCCCCTTCACCGGATCGGCGAGCACCGCGGTGGGGTCGCTCATCGGCTGCGCGGACATGCCGAGCGTGGCGTAGCGGACGATGCCGCCCTCCTGGAAACGCAGGACCTCGATGCGGTCCGTACCCAGGAAGGTGACCGCGGCGCGGGCGTCCGGCTCGCCCAGCGCGCTGCGCAACCGGGCCTCGACCAGAGGAAGAACATCTGCCATGCCGCGAGCATAGAACTCGCCAGTACTGGGCAAAGCAGCGCCTTGACACTTCGGCCGGCTGATACTCTTGCCCGGTGGTTCGGGGCAGCACGCAGAAGCGTCGCGATCAAGCCCCGACGCCGAGGTAGTCCCTCACGGGGGACCGGCTGGAGGAGGTGGGGCTGTCATGGATCGAAGTCGACCGTGCAGTACCACTCGCTCTTCCCGCCGCTGATGTAGCTCTGGCTCCGGCCGACCGCCGCCTCTCGCGTTCTCGTCCTCACTCGGAAGAGCACTTCGTTTCGTTGTACCGGATCTGCCCGGCCCCCTCGGTCCGCGCGATCCGTCTGATCTGAAGCAGTACCTGAATCAGTAGCGAAACCCGCCACCGCGACGGAGCGGTGCTCCCCGCTTTGTGGACGTGCCAAACATCCTTCCCCGCTTCGAGGGGCGGGAGACTCCTCGCCAGGACGTCAGGACGTCCCCATTCCGGGTAGTTCCATCCGCCGTCGGCGCCTTTCGCTGCCTGTCGCGAAGGAGCCTGCCATGTCGATGATCCGCGACCTGCGTGCCGTGGTCCGCCCGTCCCGCCCCGGCCTGCGCAAGGACAGCGGCGCGTACGACACCACTCGCGACCCCGCCACCCCCTCGGCGGTCGTCGACTGCGCCGTCTACCGCGACGGCGCCCGCGTCGAGGCTTTGGCGCCGCTGACCCCGCACGAGGCGATGCGCCAGGTGCGCCGCGACGGCGGGTTCGTGTGGATCGGCCTGCACGAGCCGACGGAGAGTGAGTTCGCCGGGATCGCCGGGGAGTTCGGGCTGCACCCGCTGGCCGTGGAGGACGCGGTCCAGGCCCACCAGCGCCCCAAGCTGGAGCGCTACGACGACTCCCTGTTCACCGTCTTCAAGACCATCCACTACGTCGAGCACGACCAACTCGACGCCAACAGCCAGGTGGTGGAGACCGGCGAGGTCATGTGCTTCACCGGCAAGGACTTCTTCATCACCGTCCGGCACGGCGGCCAGGGCTCGTTGCGCGCGCTGCGCCACCGGCTCCAGGACGACCCGGAGTTGCTCGCCCGGGGCCCCTCGGCGGTGCTGCACGCGATCGCCGACCACGTCGTCGACGGGTACATCGCGGTCGCCGACGCCGTGCAGGACGACATCGACGAGGTCGAGACGGAGGTGTTCTCGCCGGGCCGCAAGGGCAGTCCGCGCGGTACCGACGCCGGCCGGATCTACCAACTCAAGCGTGAGGTGCTGGAGTTCAAGCGGGCGGTGTCGCCGCTGCTGCGGCCGATGCAACTGCTGAGCGAGCGGCCGATGCGGCTGGTCGACCCCGACATCCAGAAGTACTTCCGGGACGTCGCCGACCACCTCGCGCGCGTCCAGGAACAGGTCGTCGGCTTCGACGAGTTGCTCAACTCCATCCTCCAGGCCAACCTCGCGCAGGCGTCCGTCGCACAGAACGAGGACATGCGCAAGATCACTTCCTGGGCGGCCATCATCGCCGTACCGACGATGGTCTGCGGGGTCTACGGCATGAACTTCGACCACATGCCGGAGCTGCACTGGCGTTACGGCTACCCCGTCATCATGTCGGTGACGGTGATGCTCTGCGTGGGCATCCACCGCACGCTCAAGCGCAACGGCTGGCTGTGACGACCGCCTGGATAGGGTGAGCCCCATGACACGCGAGCTGCTCGACCCGGCCCTCGTCGAGGAGGCCACCAAGAAGTCCGGCCTCATCTGGGTCGAGGCGGCCGGCGAACGGAGCACACGGCCGCTGTGGCACGTGTGGCACGAGGGCGCGGCCTGTCTGGTCGGTGACGGCCCCGGCGAGCAGCCGCTGCCGGGACTGGCGGACGGCGTGACGGCCGAGGTGACCGTCCGCAGCAAGGACAAGGGCGGCCGGCTGGTCACCTGGACCGCGCGGGTCGCCCAGCTCGCCCCCGGCACCGAGGCGTGGGAGGCGGCCGTCGCCGACCTCAAGGGCAAGCGGCTGAACGCGCCCGACGGCGAGGCGATGACGGCACGCTGGGCGCGGGAGTGCCGGGTGGTCCGGCTGGAGCCCACCGGGGTCACGTCCCCGCTGCCCGACGGGGACCTGGCGGCGCCGCCGGCGCCGTCCCCGGCGACGACCCGTCAGCCGGTCCCGGCGGGCCTTTTGAGGCTGCTGCTGAAGAAGCGCGGGAAGGGCGGGCGCGCGTAGCACGCGGGCGCGTGGCCGGTCACGACGTCGGCAGTTCCTTGCCGTAGTCCACGGTCTCGCTCTCGGCCGGCTCCTTCAGGGCGAAGTCCTTGCCCCAGGCGGAGAAGGTCAGGGTGCCCGCCCCGCCCGCGCGCACCAGGCGCAACGGGTACGGCTTGCCCTCCAGGGACACGTCCAGCGTGCCGCCGGAGCCCCCGTCGCCCGTGATGCGGATGGTGCGCACCCCGGCCTGCTCGTGGTGCCCGTCCTTGTCCAGCGAACCGTGCAGTGTCAGCACACCGTCGAGAAGGAGGTCCTTGTCCGTGAACCCGCTGAACTTCTTGTACGAGGGGTCACCGGTCGGCACCTTCACGTACTTGTCGTCGAGCTTGCCCGCCGCCGCGTCGTCGGAACCGGTGTCGTCGGAGGCGCCGTCCTCGTGCTTCCAGAACGCGGCGTCCGCCTTGAGGTACAGCTCCTCGTCGACCCGCAGCAGGTGGAAGGTGGCGCCCTCGGCGGTGACCGACCCGGTCGCGCCGTCCGACTTCAGGCTCATGTCGAGCTTGTACGACTTCCCGCCGGCGACCACGGTCCCCGACAGCCGCACCGCGTCCACCGCCGCGGCGGCCGCCCGGGTCTTCGCCTGGATCTTGTCGGCGGCCAGCTTGCCGACCCCGTTCGTCCCCGCGTCCGGGTCCTCGCTGCACCCGGTGAGTCCCAGGCCCGTCACGGCCAGCGCGCACATCGCGCTCACCAGCGCGGCCCGGCGGTGGGTACGGCCCTGGGCGATCGCAGTCACAGAGGAAGCTGCCTTTCTGCGGGGGACTCCTGAGCGGGGAACTCCTGAGCGGCGTACCGCAGCGTACCGGGGTCCCGACCGGGGAACGGAGCCAGTCCGTCCGGACCCCTCACCAGGGCGTACCCGATCGGGACGGGCTAGCCTGAAGCCCGCGCGAGCGGGCAATTGGGAAAAGAACCCCACCCGCAACAGCGCGGGGAGCACGACAGCGAACACACCGTACCGGCGCGTACGAGAAGGAGGTCCGGACATGGCAGCGGGCGCCCCCCGGATCTTCGTCTCCCACCTCGCCGGAGTCGCCGTCTTCGACCCCAACGGCGACACCGTGGGACGGGTGCGCGACATGGTCGTCATGCTGAGGGTCGGCCGCAAGCCGCCCCGACTGCTCGGGCTGGTCGTCGAACTCACCACCCGGCGCCGGATCTTCCTGCCCATGACCCGGGTGACCAGCATCGAGTCCGGCGAGGTCCTCAGCACCGGCGTGCTGAACGTCCGCCGCTTCGAACAGCGGCCCACCGAGCGGCTCGTCTTCGGCGAACTGCTCGACCGGCGCGTCACGCTCACCGAGACCGGCGAGGAGGTCACCGTCCTCGATCTGTCCGTGCGTCAGCTGCCGGCCCGCCGGGACTGGGAGATCGACCGGGTCTTCGTGCAGAAGGGCAGGAAGTCGGGCGCCTTCCGGCGCGGCAGGGGCGAGAAGCTGACCGTGGAGTGGTCGGCGGTCACCGGCTTCTCCCTGGAGGAGCACGGGCAGGGCGCCGAGAGCCTCCTCGCCACCTTCGAGCAGCTGCGCCCGGCCGACCTGGCGAACGTCCTGCACCACCTGTCCGCCAAGCGCCGCGCGGAGGTGGCCGCCGCCCTCGACGACGACCGGCTCGCCGACGTCCTGGAGGAGCTGCCGGAGGACGACCAGATCGAGATCCTCGGCAAGCTGAAGGAGGAGCGCGCCGCGGATGTCCTGGAGGCCATGGACCCCGACGACGCGGCCGACCTGCTCTCCGAGCTGCCCGAGCAGGACAAGGAGCGGCTGCTCAGCCTGATGGAGCCCGACGACGCGGCCGACATGCGGCGGCTGATGGCGTACGAGGAGCGCACGGCGGGCGGGCTGATGACGACCGAGCCGATCGTGCTGCGGCCCGACGCGACCGTCGCCGACGCCCTCGCCCGGGTCCGCAACCGCGACCTCTCCCCCGCCCTCGCCGCCCAGGTCTACGTGTGCCGCCCGCCCGACGACACGCCGACCGGCAAGTACCTGGGGACGGTCCACTTCCAGCGGCTGCTGCGCGACCCCCCGTACACGCTGGTCAGCTCGCTCCTCGACGAAGACCTGCAGACCCTCGCCCCGGGCGCGACGCTGCCCGTGATCGCCGGGTTCTTCGCGACGTACGACATGGTCGCGGCGCCCGTCGTCGACGAGGCCGGCTCGCTGCTCGGCGCGGTGACGGTGGACGACGTGCTGGACCACATGCTGCCCGAGGACTGGCGGGAGACCGAGTTCCACCTGGCCGAGGGGGAGGTGGCCGATGGCTCCCGAGCGTGACCCCGCGCGCGCCGAGCGCGTCCCGGCCGGCGCCACGGCGACGACCCGCCCCCGGGTCCGGCTGGACCAGCCGCGCCCGCCCCGGCGCCGGATCCTGCCCGAGTGGGACCCCGAGGCCTTCGGGCGGCTCTCGGAGCGCATCGCGCGGTTCCTGGGCACCGGGCGGTTCATCGTCTGGATGACGATCGTCATCATCGTGTGGGTGCTGTGGAACATCTTCGCCCCGCGCGACCTGCGCTTCGACAACTACCCCTTCATCTTCCTGACGCTGATGCTGTCGCTCCAGGCCTCCTACGCGGCCCCGCTGATCCTGCTCGCGCAGAACCGCCAGGACGACCGCGACCGGGTCAACCTGGAGCAGGACCGCAAGCAGAACGAGCGGTCCATCGCGGACACCGAGTACCTCACCCGGGAGATCGCCGCCCTGCGGATCGGGCTCGGCGAGGTCGCCACCCGCGACTGGATCCGCTCCGAACTCCAGGACATGGTGAAGGAACTCGAGGGGCTGCGGGACGGCCACGTCGTATTCCCGGCGGAACGGTCGCGCGGACGTGACGTAGACGACCGCTGACGGCCATGCCAAGGCTCCGGTGGAGCGCCGTACCATCGTCCTTATGGTTACGGAAGACGCGGTGCGCGAGGCACTGGCGACGGTGAACGACCCCGAGATCAACCGCCCCATCACCGAACTCGGGATGGTCAAGTCGGTGGACGTCGGGGCGGACGGGGCGGTCGCGGTCACCGTGTACCTGACGGTCTCCGGCTGCCCGATGCGCGAGACGATCACGCAACGCGTCACCGAGGCGGCCTCCGGCGTCGACGGCGTCACGCGGGTCGACGTGACGCTGGACGTGATGAGCGACGCACAGCGCAAGGAGCTGGCCGCGGCGCTGCGCGGCGGCCAGACCGAGCGCGAGGTGCCCTTCGCCAAGCCGGGCTCGCTCACGCGCGTGTACGCGGTCGCGTCCGGCAAGGGCGGCGTCGGCAAGTCCTCGGTGACGGTGAACCTGGCGGCGGCGATGGCGGCCGACGGCCTGAAGGTGGGCGTCGTCGACGCCGACATCTACGGCCACAGCGTGCCGCGCATGCTGGGCGCGGACGGCCGTCCCACCCAGGTCGAGAACATGATCATGCCGCCGTCGGCGAACGGCGTGAAGGTCATCTCGATCGGCATGTTCACCCCGGGCAACGCCCCGGTCGTCTGGCGCGGCCCGATGCTGCACCGCGCGCTCCAGCAGTTCCTGGCCGACGTGTACTGGGGCGACCTGGACGTCCTGCTGCTGGACCTCCCGCCGGGGACCGGCGACATCGCGATCTCGGTGGCCCAGCTCGTCCCGAACGCGGAGATCCTGGTCGTCACCACGCCCCAGCAGGCCGCCGCCGAGGTGGCCGAGCGGGCGGGCTCGATCGCCGTCCAGACCCACCAGAAGATCGTCGGCGTCGTCGAGAACATGTCCGGGCTGCCCTGCCCGCACTGCGACGAGATGGTCGACGTCTTCGGCACCGGCGGCGGCCAGAGCGTCGCGGACGGTCTGACCCGCACGACGGGCGCCTCGGTGCCGGTCCTCGGCTCCATCCCCATCGACGTCCGCCTGCGCGAGGGCGGCGACGAGGGCAAGCCGGTCGTCCTCACCGACCCGGACTCCCCGGCGGGCTCCGCGCTGCGGGCCATCGCGGGCAAGCTGGGCGGCCGTCAGCGCGGCCTGTCGGGCCTGTCCCTCGGCATCACCCCGAAGAACAAGTTCTGACCCGTCGTCCGCGCAGGGCCCTTGGACCCCCGTGGGGCCTTCGCCGTTCCTTCGTACGACCGCGGGGGCGCCGTCCGCCAGGACCGCGCCCCCGTCGTCGTCACCCCGCGGCTACGCGTACTCCGCGATGTCCTTGATCACGGCGAAGCCGAGCCCGTACGCGCTCATGCCCCTCCCGTACGCCCCACGTGCACCCCTTCCGGGGTCGAGCCGGCCAGCACCCAGCCGAACTCGGACTCGCGGTAGTGGAAGGGGGTCGGCACGCCGTCGACCGGCAGGGACAGCGTGGACCAGTCCGGGCCGGCCAGGTCGTCGGCCAGCACCCACGCCGTCTCCGTCTGCTGCTCCAGCCAGTCGTCGCGCAGGCTGTGGTCCATCTGGCCCGGCCAGGTGAAGGACAGCAGCCCCACCCCGCCAGCCAGGCCGCCGAGGACACCGAGGTGGCCTCCAGCAGCCCCGTGCCGTCCGCGCTGCGCCGGTCCGGGTTCGCGGCGACGGTCACGACGACCGCGAACTTCCCGCGGTCCTCCCCCGCCGTCTCGTGCCGCACGGAGGGCTCGTCACCGTGCCCGATCGAACCGTGCTCGACGGCACCGTCGGCCGCCGTGCCGACCTGCATCAGCCAGCGCGGCCCCGTGAAGGCCTCGTCGAGGCCGTACCAGGGGAACGGCGCCTCCAGGTACCCGTCGACCGTGCGCCGGGCGGAGGGGACCTGTTGTCCGCCCTCCGCGGCCGGCGCCTGCACGACTGCCCGACTCGTCGTCTCCATGTGCCCGGACGCCTCCTCGCTCTCGCCGGACCGTACGGCCCGCCCCCTTCGGGCGGCGTTGCCCGTCTGGGTACGGCCCGTACAACAACCAGGCAGCATAGCCACCCCGCTCGCGGCTGCGGGGAAGCCGCCCGGCGCGGGGAGCGTGCGCCCCCTCACATCCGGGGGCGCGGGAGGCTCAGGTGGCGTCCGCGTCGAAGGGCGGGCGGTCGTCCTTGCGCGGCTCCTCCGGCTTCTTCGTCATGTCGATCCGCCCGCCGGACGAGCCGGACGAGGACGAGGAGGACTCCTGGTCGCGGCTGTGGACGGCGTCCGTGACCTCGGCCATCTCCTTCTTCAGGTCGAAGCCGTTGCGGATCTCCTTCAGCCCCAGGTCCTCGTTGTCCAGCTGCTTGCGGATGAAGGTCTTGGGGTTGAGGTCCTCGAACTCGAAGTCCTTGAACTCCGGGCCGAGTTCCTGCCGGATGTCCTGCTTGGCGCTCTCGGAGAACTCACGGATCTTCCGGATCGTGCGCGTCACGTCCTGGATGACCTTCGGGAGCTTGTCCGGACCGAAGACGAGCACGGCCAGGACGATGATCGTCACCAGCTCGAGCGCACCTATGTCATTGAACACCTGAAGCTCCTTGCGATGTCCGCGGTCCTCGGTCCTCGGTGGCCCTGGCGGCCCTCGGTGGTGGGTGCGGGTCTTCCCGTGGTCCGGGCCGGGTCCACGGTACCTGTCGCACCTGTCCGATCGGTACCGTCCCGAGGTGTCCGGCTGGTTGCGGACGGCCTGTTTTCCGCGTGGTCCCGCCCGGTGGGGCGGCGGGCGGGGGCGGAGGACGGCCGAACTGTGAGGTTTCTGTGGATCGGGTGGGGTGCAGAGAGCAGAGCTGAGTGCGGAGAGCCGGGCGGGGTGCCGGGAGCCGGGCGGGGTGCGGGCCGGCTCAGCCGCCGTCGGAGGAGCCGAGCACGAGGGAGAGGGTCCGTTCCTCCCCGTCGCGTTCGACGGTCAGCTCCAGGCGGTCGCCGGGGCGGTGCGCGCGGGTCTTCACGATCAGTTCCTCGCCGGAGTGGACGCGTCGGCCGTCGACCGCGGTGACGACGTCTCCGGGCCGGATGCCGGCCCGGTCGCCGGGGCCGCCCGGGGTCACCGGATCGCCTCCGCCACCGTCCTCGGTGCCGACGCGGGCGCCGTCGCCCGCGTAGTCCATGTCGAGGGTCACGCCGATGACCGGATGGGTCGCCCGGCCCGTGTTGATCAGTTCCTCGGCGACGCGCTTGCCCTGGTTGACCGGGATGGCGAAGCCCAGGCCGATCGAACCGGCCTGGCCGCCGTCGGAACCGGTGCTCTCGGCGGCGGAGCGGATGGCCGAGTTGATGCCGATGACGTGGCCCCGCGCGTCGAGGAGGGGGCCGCCGGAGTTGCCCGGGTTGATGGGGGCGTCGGTCTGCAGGGCGTCCACGTAGGACACGTCGCTCGCGTCGCCGCTCTCGCCGCCGGCGGTGATGGGCCGTTCCCTGGCGCTGATGATGCCCGAGGTGACGGTGCCCTCCAGGTCGAAGGGGGCGCCGATGGCGACGACCGGGTCGCCGACCCGGACGTTGTCGGAGTTGCCGAGGGGCAGGGGCCGCAGGCCCCGCACGCCGGTCACCTTCACCACGGCGAGGTCGTACCCGCTGTCCTTGCCCACGACCTCGGCCTCGGCGGTCCGGCCGCCGTTGAAGACGACGGATATTCTGCCGCCGGACCCGGCGGGCTCGACGACGTGGCTGTTGGTGAGGATGTGCCCCCGCGTGTCGAGCACGAAGCCGGTGCCGGTGCCGCCCGCCCCGCTGCTGCCGCTGTCGCTGACGTGCAGCGTGACGACGCCGGGCAGGGCACGGGCGGCGATCCCGGCGACCCCGTCCGCGTCCCGGTCGCCCGCTTCGACGGGGGCCTGGGGCAGCTCCACCGCCCCCGTTCCGCCGTTGCGTTCCAGGTACACCCCGACGCCCCCGCCGACGACGCCGGAGACCAGGGCCAGCAGCAGGGCTCCGCCGGCCAGGCTCCGCCGCCGGCGCCGTCGCACCTGCTCCCGGCCGGCGACCGCGGCCCCGGTCTGCTGGAGCGGCCCGGCGGCCACGGGACCGCCGGCCCAGGGGTCGTAGCGGCGCCACGGGTCGGCGGGGACCGTGGCGGGCGGGGCGGTGCCGGAGTGCGCCTCAGAGGCCGTGCCGGGGACGCGGAGGGCGCCCGGCACGGGATGAGGTGCGTCGGGGACGGCCACCGAGGTGTGCGGCACATCGGGGACGGCAGCGGACGGCGGGGCGTGGGGAAGGCCAGCACCCGGGACGGGCAGCCTCCCGTCCGGCGCCGGCACACCCGGCACACCAGGAACGGCAACGGGCGGCGGCGCGTCGGGAACGGCGCCGCCCGGGACGGGCAGCCTCCCCTCCGGGACCGGCACACCCGGCACACCCGGAACACCCGGAACGACAACGGGCGGCGGCGCGTCGGGAACGGCGCCGCCCGGGACGGGCAGCCTCCCCTCCGGGACCGGCACACCCGGCACACCCGGAACGGCAACGGGCGACGGCGCGTCGGGAAGGCCGGCGCCGGAAGTGCCGGGCGTCGGCGTCGTCGCCCCGGAGACGGCCGTGTCGGGGACACCCGGTACGGCCGGGGGCGCCGCGAAGGCGTCCGCGCCGGGCATGGCGGGGGCCGGCGGGCCGGAAGTGGGCATGCCGGGGGCGGGCGGGCCCGAGGCCGGAGCGGGCCCGCCGGGCGCGGTCGGGGGCGGCACGGTCGCGTCCACGGCGCCCGCTCCGGGCATGCCGGAGGCGGCCGTACCGGGGGCCGATGTCGCCGCGGGGTGCTGGACGGGCGGGGCCGGCGCCCAGGGGCCGGGTTCGCCGTACGGCGGGGTGCCGTAGGGGTCGGGGTCGTGCAGGGGCTTGGGGCGGTCGGTGGCGGCCGGAGGCCGGGGGCCGGGGTGTGCAGGCTCCGTCGGCGACGGGGCCCCGGCGCGATCGTCCGCGGGGGAGGGGGGCGCCCCGGCAGCCGCCCGGTCCGGCGCCTCCGCGGGACCGGCCACGGGGGTGACGGAAGGGGGGACGGGGTGTGCCGGAAGGAGCCGGCCAGGCGTCTCGTCGTCGCTGTCGCCGTCGCTGTCGCCGACGGGAAACGGGCGGTGCCGGTCCGCTGCGGCCTTCTCGGCGCTCCCCGCGGGACGGGCCAGCTCGTAATCGTCCTCGGGGAGCACGTCCCGTCCGGATCCGCTCGGCGACTCCCCGTCGGTCCGTCCGGCAGGGCTGCCCTCGACCGGGCTGCCCCCAGCCGGTTCACCCTCGACCGGTTCACCCCCGACCCATTCGTCCTCGGTGGGGTGCCCCGCCGTCGTGCTCGGGTCGTCCCCGTTCATCCGCCCGGCAGGGCTTTCTGTGGGCTTGCCCTCGTTCATGCTCTCCCCGCGGTCAGGCTCGCGCTCCGCCCCGCGCCGCTCGGGCACGGTTCACCCTGGATTCAACCAGGTTCACGGGTCAGCGGGCCTGGTGCGGAGACAGTGTGGGGGCGGGGGTGGTGTCGGGGACGGGTGCGGCGAGCAGGCCGGGGGAGGCGATCTCCGGGGTGCTGGTGGTCCAGGAGGTCAGCGAGACCGGCGGAGGCGTGCCGAGCGGACGTATCAGGGGAGACATCGCGGCGGCGCCGGCCATCACGGGTGTGGTCAGCCGGTGCAGCGACTGCTCGGGGTGTACCGCCGGGGACGGCACTCCGGGCAGCAGCGGGGCGGAGGCCCGGGTCGGGGCGACCGGTGTCTCGCCGGCCATCTGTCCGCCCTGCGCGAGCAGGGGTCCGACGCCACGGCGGCGCTGGCTCTCGGGGGTCGTCGCGGAGCCGCCGCCCGGCGTGCGGGCCGGTGTCACGTTGCTGCCCGCGCCCACGCCGCCGCGGGCGTCCGTGTCGGTCGGGACGCCGGTGTTCATGCCGCCGAGGGCGATCGCGGCCAGCGACACCGCGCCGGCGGCGACGAAGGCGAACCGCAGCCCACGCGAGCGCTCGGCGTCGGACCTGCCGACCGGGTGGACGCCGAAGCCGCGCCCGGTGGCGGGGGCGAGCACGGAGCCGTGGTCGCGTGCGGGGACGTAGCCGAACTCGAAGGGCTCCTCCCGTCTCGCTCCGAAGACTCCGGGCGCTCCGGGGCGGGCCCCGAATCTGTCGCCGAAGCCTCCTGCGAGCGGTGGCAGGCCGCCGTCGCCCGGGTCGCCTCCTGCGGGCAGCCCCTGAAGGCGTGCCAGGAAGCTCTCCGAGGGAGCGGGCGGGGCCACTTCCGCGAAGACGTTCTTCAGCCGGCGCTGCGCGTCGACCTCCGCCTTGCACTTGGAGCAGGTCGCCACGTGCGCCAGCACCCGCTCGCGGGTGTCATGGCCCAGCTCGCCGTCCACGAGGGCGGAGAGTCGGTCACCGAGGTGCTGCTCGGCCGGGGTAGGACGAGTTCCACTCACGCGGTCGCGCCCCCTCCCCCCAGAACGGGGACCCGGGCCACGAACGAGCGACGCTCGGAGCGCGCCTCGGGCGAACGGTGCGCCAGTGCCTTGCGCAGCTGCGAGCGGCCCCGGTGGATCCGCGAACGGACCGTGCCGAGCTTGACGCCGAGGGTCGCGGCGATCTCCTCGTAGGACAGTCCCTCGATGTCGCACAGGACGACCGCGGCGCGGAACTCGGGGGCGAGGGTGTCGAGGGCCTGCTGGACGTCCGCGTCGAAGTGGGCGTCGTTGAAGATCTGCTGCGGCGTGGGCTCCTTGCTGGCCAGCCGCTCGGCCGCGTCGTCGCCGAGCGAGTCGAAGCGGATGCGCTGCTTGCGGCGGACCATGTCCAGGAAGAGGTTGGTGGTGATGCGGTGCAGCCAGCCCTCGAAGGTGCCCGGCGTGTACGTCGACAGCGAGCGGAAGACACGGACGAAGACCTCCTGGGTGAGGTCCTCGGCGTCGTGCTGGTTACCGGTGAGGCGGTAGGCGAGCCGGTAGACGCGGCCGCTGTGCATGCTGACGATCTCCTCCCACGTGGGCGGAGTCCACGCCTGCCCGTCCGCGTCGGTGGAGAAGGTCGCGGTCTGGGCGGGGCCGGCACCGGGGCCGGCGGCGTGACTGTGGTCAGCGGTGTCGTTCACGGATTTCGGCCTGCCTGCCGAACCGAGAAGGCGCCGCAGCGCTCCTGCCCGATCCACAGGCGCAGCCGCACCTCCCTGTCGGCTCTGGTGGTGTCCAGCGGAGCCCCTACCATAGCCACCTCGCCCGTTAGCTCCGGATAAGCGGTTTTACGAGAATTTGATCTGGGCTGATACGGCTCATACGACTGCGTCAGCACTTGCTCGGCATCCCGTCGGTCATCGTGATCCAACCGTGTCCCCCCCAGTCCGTCCCACCTTTTCAAACGCGCGGTCCCATCTGCGGGTTCCCGGCGCCAACGGATACAGTCACGCCCAGGCAACCACGGGGACAGGAGAGGGTCATTACCGGCAACCGGCAGACGAGCTGGGCGTTCACCGACGCCTATGTCGCCGAGGACGAGGCACTGCTCTGGGCCCGTGACCGGGCCCGCGAAGCGGGGCTGCGCTCGGTGTCGCCCAGCACGGGCGCCGCGTTGCGGTTGCTCGCCGCCACCGTGGACGCCAAGGCGGTCGCGGAGATCGGTACCGGTACCGGCGTCTCGGGGATCCACCTGCTGCACGGCATGCGTCCGGACGGCGTCCTGACGACCGTCGACCCCGAACCGGAGCACCAGCAGTTCGCCCGGCAGGCCTTCCGCGCCTGCGGGTTCGCCAGCAACCGGGCCCGCTTCATCCCCGGCCGCGCGCTGGAGGTCCTGCCGCGGCTCGCGGACGCCGGCTACGACCTCGTCTTCTGCGACGGCGACCGGCTCGAGGTCATGGACTACCTCGCCGAATCGTTGCGTCTGCTGCGGCAGGGGGGTCTGGTGGTGTTCGAGGGCGTGTTCGCGAACGGCCGGACGGTCGACTCGGGCCCGCAGCCCACCGAGGTCATAAGGGTGCGCGAGCTGCTGCGCGCGGTGCGCGAGAGCCAGGAGCTGGTGCCGTCGCTGCTGCCGGTGGGCGACGGCCTGCTCTGCGCGGTCAAGCGGTAGCCGCGCCGGCCGAGGCCCCGCACGCCACGCGCCACGCCCGCCCGCCCGTACGAGGTCGCACGAGTCGTACGAGGTCGCACGAGGCCCGGGCGACCGACCGCACCACCGCACGCACGGCGGCCCGCCCGTGTGCCGCCCCGCTCGTATGCCTGCCCGCCCGGTACGCCGTTCGGGTCACGGACCCCGGACGCCCTTGCGGAAACAGGTCTCCCCGGCACCCTTGAGGATGCCGGGGAGACCTGTTTCCGCAAGGGGTGTGGTCGCTTGCTCGTCAGCCGACGACCTTCTTGAGGGCGTCGCCGAGCGCGTCGGCCTCGTCAGGGGTCAGCTCGACGACGAGCCGACCGCCGCCTTCGAGCGGAACGCGCATGACGATGCCCCGCCCCTCCTTGGTCACCTCGAGCGGGCCATCGCCCGTCCGCGGCTTCATGGCCGCCATGCTCGTTCCCCTTCCTGAAACCAGCTCATCGTCAAAGCCGACGGCCCGTGAAGGGCAAGGCGCGGCCCAGCATGGGACCCACGACACCGGCATCGAACACATTGCTTCCCAGCCATTATCCCGCATCGCAGGACCCGATGACCAACATCGGTAGGCATCGCTTGGGCAACGCGCGCGAGCAAAACCACCCAATTCGGCGGTGTGACTGCGATACTGCGCGCCCGCACGGACTTCCGCCCACCGGAAATCGTCCGGATTTCTTTGACGCAGGTCACACGTCCCGCGTGCCCGGCGTCCTTCATGCTGTCCTTCGGACACTGCGTACTGATCAGTACGTCAGACGCGACACCGAGGGGACATTCCATGGCCGACACCGTGCTCTACGAGGTGAGCGACGGGCTCGCGACGATCACCCTGAACCGCCCGGAGGCGATGAACGCGCTGAACATCGCGACCAAGGCCGCCCTGCGGGAGGCGGTGGAGTCCGCGGCGGCCGACGACGCCGTACGGGCGGTGCTGCTGACCGCCGCGGGCGAGCGGGCCTTCTGCGTGGGCCAGGACCTCAAGGAGCACATCGGGCTGCTGATGGAGGGCTCGGGCGAGGTCATGCGCACGGTCAAGGAGCACTACAACCCGGTCGTGCGGGCGCTGACCGAGGCGCCGAAGCCGGTGGTCGCCGCCGTGAACGGGGTCGCCGCCGGCGCCGGTTTCGGTTTCGCGCTGGCCGCCGACTACCGGATCGTGGCGGACACCGCCTCCTTCAACACCTCGTTCGCGGGGGTCGCGCTGACCGCCGACTCGGGCGTCTCCTGGACCCTGCCGCGCGTGGTGGGCCCCGGCCGGGCCACCGACCTGCTGCTCTTCCCGCGCAACGTCAAGGCGCAGGAGGCGTACGAGCTGGGCATCGCCAACCGGGTCGTCCCGGCGGACGCGCTGCGCGCCGAGGCCGAGAAGATCGCGCGGGCGCTGGCGGAGGGGCCGACGGTCGCCTACTCGGCGCTGAAGGAGGCCGTGGCGTACGGACTCTCCCACTCGCTGGCGGAGACGCTGGAGAAGGAGGACGAACTGCAGACCCGGGCGGGGGCCTCGGAGGACCACACGATCGCCGTGCGGGCGTTCGTGAACAAGGAGAAGCCGAAGTACCTGGGCCGCTGAGGTCGGCGGCCGGGCGCCGCCGGGGCCGCGGGTCCGTCACGCGGCCCCGGCGGCCCTCACGAGGCGCTTCTCGACACGCAGGCCGCCAGGTGGTCGTCCACCAGACCGCAGGCCTGCATCAGCGCGTACGCCGTCGTCGGGCCCACGAAACGCAGGCCCCGCTTCTTGAGCGCCTTCGACAGGGCGGTCGACTCCGGGGTGATCGCCGGGACGTCCGCGAGGGACTTGGGGACGGAGCGGGTCTCCGGGTCCGGGGCGTGGGACCAGATCAGTTCGTCGAGGTCGCCCGGGGACCAGCCGGCCAGTACGCGGGCGTTGGCGAGCGTGGCGTCGATCTTGGCGCGGTTGCGGATGATGCCGGTGTCGGCGAGCAGGCGGGTGCGGTCCTCGTCGGTGAAGGCGGCGACCGCGTCGATCGCGAAACCGGCGAAGGCGGTGCGGAAGCCGGGGCGGCGGCGCAGGATGGTGATCCAGGACAGGCCGGACTGGAAGGCCTCCAGGCTGAGGCGTTCGAAGAGGGCCTGGTCTCCGTGGACCGGGCGGCCCCACTCCTCGTCGTGGTATGTCACGTAGTCCGCCGCGGACAGGGCCCAGGGGCAGCGCAGCGCTCCGTCGGGGCCGGCAAGGGGGGTGCCGTCGCTCACTGCTGCTCCTCCCGCGCGGGCTTGTCCATGGAGACGTGCGGCTCGGGTGTCCGGGCGACGGCGAGCGCGGACTCCAGTTCGTCGATGCGGGCGTCGCGCTCGGCGAGTTCGGCACCGAGGCGGTTGAGGGCGTCGTCGACGTCGGCCATGCGGTAGCCGCGGGCGGCGAGCGGGAAGCGGAGCCGGTCGATGTCGGACCGGTCGACGGGTCGGTCGGGGGGCAGCGGGTCGTGCAGCCGCTCGGGCGCGACCTCCGGCAGCGGGCCGGTGCCCTCGCCGCCGCCCACCACGGCGAGTGTCACCGCGGCCACCACGACGGCGAGCGCGATGACCAGGAAGAAGAACATAACCATCGGTGGGTCCCCACGCTCGCTGTGCTCGTTGTCGGATGTGTCAGGGTCCGATCGTGCCATGAGGGTGTGACAGTTAGGGTCGCAGACGGCGGATGTCAGGGACGGACGAGGAGAGGTCACAGGGGATGCTCAGGCTGGGCAGGCGGGAATTCGGCACCCACGAGCCGGTGGTCATGGCGATCGTGAACCGGACCCCGGACTCCTTCTACGACCAGGGCGCGACCTTCCGTGACGAGCCGGCCCTCGCACGCGTGGAGCAGGCGGTGGCCGAGGGCGCCGCGATCATCGACATCGGCGGCGTCAAGGCCGGGCCCGGCGAGGAGGTCACCGCCGAGGAGGAGGCACGGCGCACGGTCGGTTTCGTGGCCGAGGTGCGGCGGCGCTTCCCGGACGTCGTGATCAGCGTGGACACCTGGCGGGCCGAGGTCGGCGAGGCGGTCTGCGAGGCGGGCGCGGATCTGCTCAACGACGCCTGGGGCGGGGTCGATCCGGGACTGGCCGAGGTCGCGGCGCGGTACGGGGCCGGGCTGGTCTGCACGCACGCGGGCGGCACGGAGCCCCGGACACGGCCGCACCGGGTGGCGTACGACGACGTCATGGCCGACATCCTGGCGGTGACCGTGGGGCTGGCGGAGCGGGCGGCCGGGCTGGGGGTGCCGCGGGAGTCGATCCTGATCGACCCGGGGCACGACTTCGGCAAGAACACGCGGCACAGCCTGGAGGCCACGCGGCGGCTCGGGGAGATGGTGGGGACGGGGTGGCCGGTACTGGTGTCGCTGTCCAACAAGGACTTCGTCGGGGAGACGCTGGACCGGCCCGTCAAGGAGCGGGTGGTGGGGACGCTGGCCACCACCGCGGTGTCCGCCTGGCTGGGGGCGCAGGTGTACCGGGTGCACGAGGTCGCCGAGACGCGGCAGGTGCTGGACATGGTGGCGTCCATCGCGGGGCACCGGCAGCCGGCGGTGGCCCGGCGGGGGCTGGCGTAGTCCTCGCGCGCCCCCGCCGCCGGCCGGAAGACCGGAAGAACCGTCCCGACCGATCCGGCCGGCCCGACCGCTCCGACCGCTCCGACCGGCCCCCTAGCGGCTCGTCTCCTTCGAGACCAGGGCCACCGCTTCCGCCACGTCGTCCGTGACGTGGAAGAGGAGGAGGTCCTTCTCCGAGGCCTTGCCCTGGGCGATCAGGGTGTTCTCCAGCCAGTCGACCAGGCCGCCCCAGTACTCCGTGCCGAAGAGGACGATCGGGAAGCGGGTGACCTTCTGGGTCTGGACGAGGGTGAGGGCCTCGAAGAGTTCGTCCAGGGTGCCGAGGCCGCCGGGCAGGACGACGAATCCCCGCGCGTACTTGACGAACATCATCTTGCGGACGAAGAAGTACCGGAAGTTCAGGCCGATGTCGACGTAGGGGTTCAGCCCCTGCTCGAAGGGCAGTTCGATGCCGAGGCCCACCGAGACCCCGCCCGACTCGCTGGCGCCCTTGTTGGCCGCCTCCATCGCGCCGGGGCCGCCGCCGGTGATCACCGCCCAGCCGGCCTCGACCAGCGCGCGTCCGAGCCGCATGCCCGCCTCGTACTCGGGGGAGTCCACCGCCGTCCGGGCGGAGCCGAACACGCTGATCGCGGGCGGGAGTTCGGCGAGGGTGCCGAAGCCCTCGATGAACTCGGACTGGATGCGCAGGACCCGCCAGGGGTCGGTGTGGACCCAGTCGGAGGGGGCGCGCTCGTCCAGCAGCCGCTGGTCGGTGGTGCTCGCCTGCACCTGGCCCCGCCGCCGGAGGACCGGTCCCAGGCGCCGTTCCTCCGGTGGCCGCCGCCTGCCCTCCGGGTTGCCTGTAGCCATGTGAACTCCCTCCGCTTGCAGTCGTTCCACCTCAGCGTAGATCTACGCGGGTTACGGGCGGGGGACGTCGGCGTGTCCGCCGCGGAGCGTCCCCGGGCACGGATGCCCCGTGATCACGCGGTCAGCCAGGCCCGCAACCGCTCCTCCCCCGCCAGGATCTTCGCGGTCTCCACGCGCTCGTCCCGCCGGTGCGCCAAGTGCGGGTTGCCCGGGCCGTAGTTGACGGCGGGAACGCCGAGCGCCGAGAAGCGGGAGACGTCCGTCCAGCCGTACTTGGGCTGCGGGGTGCCGCCCACGGCCTCGACGAAGGCCGCCGCGGCGGGGTGGGAGAGGCCGGGCAGGGCCGCCCCGCTGTGGTCGTCGACGACGAACTCCGCCACCCCGCAGCCGGCGAACACCTCGCGGACGTGGGCGACGGCCTCCTCGGGCGTACGGTCGGGCGCGTAGCGGAAGTTGACGGTCACGACGCACTCGTCGGGGATGACGTTGCCGGCCACTCCGCCGGTGATGCCGACCGCGTTGAGGCCCTCGCGGTACTCCAGGCCGTCGATCACCGGGTGGCGCGGCTCGTACGAGGCGAGGCGGGCCAGGATCGGGGCGGCGGCGTGGATCGCGTTGGAGCCCATCCAGCCGCGCGCGGAGTGCGCCCGCTCGCCGCCGGTCTTCAGCAGGACTCGCAGGGTGCCCTGGCAGCCGCCCTCGACCTGGCCGTCGGACGGCTCCAGGAGCACCGCGAAGTCACCCTCCAGCCACTCCGGGTGCGCCTCGGCGACGTGCCCCAGCCCGTTGAGGTCGGCGGCGACCTCCTCGTTGTCGTAGAAGACGAAGGTCAGGTCGCGGTTGGGGGCGGGGACCGTCGCGGCGATGCGGAGCTGGACGGCGACGCCGGCCTTCATGTCGCAGGTGCCGCAGCCCCACAGGACGCCGTCCGCGTCCAGCCGGGACGGCACGTTGCCGGCGATGGGGACGGTGTCGAGGTGGCCGGCGAGGATCACCCGCTCCGGACGGCCGAGGCGGGTGCGGGCGATCACGTTGTTGCCGTACCGGTCGACGGTGAGGTGCGGCAGCGCGCGCAGGGCCGCCTCGACGGCGTCCGCGAGCGGCTTCTCCGTGCCGCTCTCGGAGGGGAGGTCGACGAGCTGCGCGGTGAGCAGGGCGGCGTCCAGCGTGAGGTCAAGCGGGGTCTCGGCCATGCCGTCGACCCTAACGCGCCGGGCGCTCCGCCCGCCCGGCCCCGCCTTTCCCTCCCGCTTTCCCGGCTTTCCCTCCCGCCTCCCCCGGCTTTCCCCGCGGACTCCCCGGTTTCCGTACTCTCCAGTACCTTGTACGCGTGCCAGAGCCGTCAGCCTCCCCCAAGCGCCGGGGCCGCCTCCTGCGATACGGGGCGGCCTGTGTGGTCCTGTCCGCCGTCGCGGGTTACGTCGCGGTCCAGTACGTCACCGGTGACGCCGGAGACCCCGGGTGCAGAGTGGTTTCCGCGGACGCGGCGGCGGCGTACGAGTTCACGCCGGAGCAGGCGGTGAACGCGGCCACCATCGCCGCCGTCGGCACCAACCGGAACATGCCCCGGCGGGCCGTGACCATCGCGCTGGCGACCGCGCTCCAGGAGTCGGCGCTGCGCAACCTCGACCACGGCGACCGGGATTCGCTCGGCCTCTTCCAGCAGCGGCCCTCGCAGGGCTGGGGCAGCGCCGAGGAGGTGCGGGACCCGGCCTACGCGGCGAACATCTTCTACGAGCACCTCGCCAAGGTCCCCGGCTACACCGGACTGCCCCTGACCGTCGCCGCGCAGCGCGTGCAGCGCAGCGGCTACCCCGAGGCGTACGCCAAGCACGAGCCGGACGCGGCCCTGCTGGCCGCCGCGCTCACCGGGACCTCCGCGGCCTCGCTGACCTGCGACGGCCGCCCGGCGGCCACGACGGCGGCCGCGACGGCCACCGGTCCCGACGCGGTCCGCGCCGCCCTCGTACGGGACTTCGGGCACGACGCGCTCCAGCAGGCGGGCGCCGAGGTGGGCGGCGCGGAGGCCTCCGCCGCGGACGGGGCCCCGCCGGTCGCCGAGGCCGACGGACGGACCGTGACGCTGCCCGTGGCCGGGCGGACCGCCGCGGACGGGCGCGCGGCCGCCGAGCGCGGCTGGCAGCTCGCGCACTGGGCCGTCGCCAACGCCTCCGCGCTGCGCATCGAGCGCGTCGCCTACGCCGGCCGGGAGTGGGTCGCCGGGCGCACCGGCAGCACCTGGCGGGCCACCGGCTCGACCGAGGCCGCCGGCACCACGGGCGCGGGCGGCGGTGCCGGGAGCGTACGGATCGTCACCGCGCAGTAGTGCGGGCCTTCCTCCTGGAGGGTGACGCACGGGGCACCGGACGGCGGGGCGCTCAGGTTTTCGCGCCGTCACCGTCGAAGCCGCCGCATGCCTTGGCGGCACTGGGATCGACGGGTCGTGCGGACTTTCACACCGGGTGAGCTTCGCCCGCTTTTATCCAGATCCGATTATGCGACGCATTGCCAACTCTTTACGTCGGCCGTGCGCAACCTTCGCGGGGTTCGAGCGGTAGTCACTGCGTCCGGGCCCGGACAGATGTCACAGACCGTTCTTGTCATCTCCGTCGAAGGAGCATCATGTCCCTCCCCCTGACCCGCAGGATCGCCCGTGCCGCACTGCTCGTCGCCGCGGGAGCCGCTGCCGGTGTCGGTGCGGCCGGCTCCGCCGGCGCTGCCCCGCCCTGCCCGCCACCCCGAACCTCGGCGGCCTGACCGCCCTGGACGGGGCGAGCGTGGGCCACACGGTCGACAGCGCGACCCAGAACGTCACCGGGACCGCGGGCGAGGCCGGTGGCAGGACGGTCGAGCAGGCCGTGCCGGCCGTGGGCAAGACCGGCGGCAAGGCCGTGAAGAAGGTGACTCCGGTGGCGCAGAAGGCCGCCGGTGAGGCGGCCGGCTCCGCGGCGGGCTCCGCCGGGGACGTCCTCGGGGACACCGCGTCCACCGCCACCAAGGGTGGGCTGCCGACGGACTCGCTGACCCGGGGCGGGCTGCCGGGAGCGGAGACGCTGCCGACCAAGGGCCTGCCGCTCGGCTGAGCACCGGGCTCCCGCGGTGACGGGGTCCGGGGATCTCGTCCCCCGGGCCCCGTCACCCATGTGTGCGGGGGCCGCACAGTGCGGGCCCCGTGCGCACCCGGTTGCGCACGGGGCCGCCCGGCGTGACGCGGCACCACCCGGCGTGACGCGAGACCGCCCGGCGTGACGCGGGTGGCCGCGTCAGGCCAGTCGTTCCACCGCTGCCCGTACCCGCTCGTCCGTCGCCGTCAGGGCCACCCGTACGTGCCGGCCGCCCGCCGGGCCGTAGAAGTCGCCGGGGGCCACCAGGACGCCACGCTCCGCCAGGTGGGACACCGTGTCCCAGCAGGACTCGTCCCTCGTGGCCCAGAGGTAGAGGCCGGCCTCGCTGTGGTCGATGCGGAAGCCGTGGGCGAGGAGTGCCTCGCGCAGGAGGTTCCGGCGGAGGGCGTAGCGTTCGCGCTGCTCGTGGACGTGGGCGTCGTCGGAGAGGGCCGCCACGACCGCCGCCTGGGTGGGCGCCGACGTCATCATGCCGCCGTGCTTGCGGATCTCCAGGAGCGGGGCGAGGACCTCCGGGTCACCGGCCAGGAAGGCGGCGCGGTAGCCGGCCAGGTTGGAGCGCTTCGACAGGGAGTGGACGGAGACGAGCCCGTCGTGGGAGCCGCCGTTGACGTCCGGGTGGAGGACGGAGACGGGGTCGGCCTCCCAGCCCAGTTCGAGGTAGCACTCGTCGGAGAAGATCAGGATGCCGTGCTCGCGGGCCCAGGCCACGGTCCGGGTCAGCTCGGCCTTGGACAGGACCTTGCCGGTCGGGTTGGAGGGGGAGTTCAGCCAGAGGAGCCCGATGCCGGTGGGGTCCAGCGCGGTCGGGTCGTCGTAGGCCTCGTACGCGGCGCGGGCCAGGCGGGCGCCGACCTCGTACGTCGGGTACGCCAGGCGCGGGAAGGCGACCTTGTCGCCGGGACCGAGGCCCAGCTGGGTGGGGAGCCAGGCGACCAGTTCCTTGGAGCCGACGATCGGCAGGACGTGCCGGTGGGTGACCCCGCGGGCGCCCAGGCGCCGCTCCAGCCAGCCGGTGATCGCGTCGCGCAGCGCCGGGGTGCCCCAGACCGTCGGGTAGCCCGGGGAGTCCGCCGCGTCGACCAGCGCCTTCCGGATCAGCTCGGGTACCGGGTCGACCGGGGTGCCGACGGAGAGGTCGACGATCCCGCCGGGGTACGCCGCGGCCGTCTTCTTGTACGGCTCCAGCTTGTCCCAGGGGAAGGTGGGAAGGCGGTCGGAAACTGCGGACACGGTGCTCAGCTCGCTCTCTGACGGATACGGCCCCTGACGGGTACGGCCCTGCGGCCGCGGCCTTCGGCGGACACGGCAAACGCCCCGGTCCCGCACGGCGATCCGGGACGACCGGGCCGTGCGGGACCGAGGCGGCGGACCGCTCGCCCGGTTACCCGGCCTGCGGCGGCAGCGCGGCGATGAAGGGGTGGTCGCGCTCGATCAGACCCAGCTTGCTGGCGCCGCCGGGCGAGCCCAGCTCGTCGAAGAACTCGACGTTCGCCTTGTAGTAGTCCTTCCACTCCTCCGGAGTGTCGTCCTCGTAGAAGATCGCCTCGACCGGGCAGACCGGCTCACAGGCACCGCAGTCGACGCATTCGTCCGGGTGGATGTACAAGGACCGCTGGCCCTCGTAGATGCAGTCGACCGGACACTCCTCGATGCACGCCTTGTCCTTCACGTCGACACAAGGCTGCGCGATGACGTAGGTCACGCTGTCGTTCCTCCTCGATAGGGCGCCGGCGGGCCTCCTCAGGCTCCGCCGCCTGGCGCGCGGGAGCGCGGCGTCGTCGATGCCCGGCTCTAGTATCTCCGTTCTTGGCACTGAACCGAACAGGAGGGGTGAACCGACCTGTGGAAATCTCGGCCGCCGGACGTCTCGAGGTTCGCATCACCGCCGCTGACGTGGGCAAACGCGTCTCCGTGCGGTGCTTGAGCGAGACCGGGGCCACCGAGGGGAAATTCACCGACACGGTGGGCGTTCTCACATCATGGAACCGCGGAGTGCTGCAGATCACACGGAAGAGTGGCGAGAGCGTCCGCATCGCGGAGCCCTCCCTGGTCGCCGGGAAGGTCGTCCCGGCCGCTCCGGCCCGCCGCCGGGGACCGGCCGCCTCCTACGGGGAACTCGCCCGGATCTCGGCGCGGGCCTGGCGGCCCGTGGAGAGCGAGCGGCTCGGCGAGTGGGAGCTGCGCGCCGCCTCCGGCTTCACCCGCCGCGCCAACTCCGTGCTGCCGCTGGGCGATCCGGGCCTGCCCCTCGACGCGGCGCTGGACGCCGTACGGCGCTGGTACGGCGACCGGGGTCTGCCCGCCCGCCTGCAGACCGCGACCGGGGCCGAGGGCACCCAGGAGCTGCTGTGCGCCGAGCTGGAGCGGCGCGGGTGGGTGCGTGAGGTGACCGCCGAGCTGTGGACGGGGGCACTGGCGCCGGTCGCCGACCGTGTGGGGGCGGAGGCCGGCCGGGTGGTGCTGGCGCGGGAGGCCGACGAGGCCTGGCTGGCCCGGTACCGGCGCAAGGGGGTCGGCGAGGTGGCGCTGAGGGTCCTGGGGTCGGGGCCGTCGGTGTGGTTCGCGTCCGTGCCCGGCGAGGGGGCGGTTCCCGCGGCCGTCGGACGGTGTGTCGTGGACGGGCGGTGGGCCGGGTTCGCGGCGGTCGAGGTCGATCCGGCGCAGCGGCGGCGGGGGCTGGCGACGGTCGTCATGGCCGCGCTGGCGCGCCGGGCGCTGGAGGAGGGCGCGTCGGCGGCCTGGCTCCAGGTCGAGGAGGACAACGCGGGAGCGCGGGCGATGTACGCCGGGACGGGGTTCGGGGCGCATCACGCCTACCACCACTACCGGGAGCCGGAGGCGGGTACGTCGTGAGCGGGCTCGAACGCGCGGAGCTGCGGCGCCGGTTCGCCGAGGAGGCCCGCTCCGAGCGGCCCGATCTGTCGCTGCTGTGCCTGCTGGTGGGGGCGGCGGCGGACCGGACGCTGGACGAGGCCGGGCTGGACGGCGCGCAGGTCGACCTGGACACGCTGGCGGGTCAGGTGCCGTTCCGGCCGGGCGGGCCGCTCGCGTGGGCGGCCGCGCTGCGCGAACTGCTCGGCGAACGGCTCGGCTTCGGCGGCTCCGCGGCGGACTACGAGCGGCTGGAGTCGTCCCTGCTGCACCGGGTGCTGGAGCGGCGGCGGGGGCTGCCCATCCTGCTGTCCGTGGTGTGGATCGAGGTGGCGCGGCGGGCCGGGGCGCCGGTGTACGGCGTCGCCCTGCCGGGGCACTTCGTGGTCGGCTTCGGCCCTCGGGAGGAGCAGGTGCTCGTCGATCCGTTCGACGGGGGCCGGGTGCTGACGGGGCGCGATGCCGAGCTGCTGGTGACGGGGTCGACGGGGAGCCCGCTGGAGCCCTCGATGCTGGAACCGGCCGAGACGCTGGACGTCGTACGGCGGATCCTGAGCAACATCCGGGCGTGGGCCGCCGTCCGGCCGGAGCGGTCGGACGTCGCGCTGTGGGCGGTGGAGCTGGCGCTGCTGCTGCCGTCCCACCCGGCGCGGCTGCGGTACGAGCGGGGACAACTTCTGGTGCAGCGCGGGGAGTTCGTGCAAGGGGCGGAGGAGATGGAGGAGTACGCGACGCTGGTGGAGGTGGTCGACGAGGCGCTGGCGGAACGGATCCGGCAGGAGGCCCGGGGGGCGCGGGCCCTGCTGAACTGAGGCCCCGGGCTGCGGGGACGGCGAGCGGTGGGAACGAGGGGCGGCGGGTACGGCGGCGGCCGGCTTCGCCCGAACGTTGGGGGCACCCGGCGCGGATGCTGCCGGGTGCCCCCTACGCGCGTGTCTGCCCCGGGTCAGCTCGGGTCGGTGTCGATGACCGCGAGCCGGTCCGTCCTGCTCGTCAGGACCGGGCGCAGGGCGCTGATGACGTCCTGGACCGTGACGGGCGTCTTCTGGCCGGTGCCGCGGGTGATGAGGACGTCGTCGAAGGCGCCGCCGTACAGCTCCTTCAGCGCGGCCTCGTCGTAGCTCTCGACGAGTTTGCCGTCGACGGCCTTGACGCCGAGGAACTTCCACAGGGAGTTCTTCGGGCTCATCGGCACGGAGTGCGCGGCGTCGGTCTGGACGGTGACGTTGCCGGACATCGCCGGTTCGGCGAACTCCTTCATCATCCGGTCGACCTCGGCGTCGGACACCGTGGGCTGCTTCGTCGTCGTCGGGACCTTCACCGCGGTGGGCGTGCCGGTCTCGACCTGGCCGCGGTAGGCCTCCACGACGGCCGCCTGCGCCTTGGCCGCGTCGATGCCCTTGCCCGCCTTGCCGTACACGGCGACGGCCTTGCCGGACGTGAACTCGATCGTGCCGTCGGTTGCCGAGCCGGAGCCGCCCGCGGCGTTCTCCAGGGCCGCCTGGAGCTTCTCCTCGTCGACCGGCATCACGGGCTCGATCTCGCGGTGTTCGCCGAACAGCGAGCCGATCACCGAGACGGGGTTGTAGTCGCTCCCGGCGGCCGCGTCGACGGTGGCCTGCACGTCGAACTGCAGGCCCGCCTGGTCCGGCTTGAGGGTGACGGTGCCGCCGTCCACGGACAGCTTCAGCGTCTGCTTCACCCGGCCCCCGAAGGCGTCGTCGAGCTTCTTGACGGCGTCGTCGCGGGTGCCGCCGCCGATGTCCACGCCGAACACGGCGGTGCCCTTGGGCACGTCGGAGTGGTTCATCAGCAGTCCGGCTCCGTAGGCGCCGGCCGCGGCGACCACCACCAGGCCGCCGAGCAGGACCAGCTTGCTGCGGCCCTTCTTCTTTTTCTGCTTCGGGCCGGCTGCGGGCGCCTGCCGCTCGACCGGTTCGGGCGCCTCGGGCGGGGTGTGCGGCAGCGGCCCGTCGGGGTGACCGCCGGGCGCGAACGGGCCGCCCGGGCCGGGACCCTGACCGGCCGCGGGAACGACCGGGATGCCACTGGTGACGGTGTGTCCGGAGACGTTGTCGTGCCGGCCGTAGCCGCCGGCGCCGGGCCCGGAGGCCGGCTGCTGCGGGGTGAGGATCGCGGTGTCGTCGCTGAGGCCGCCGCCGGGGTGGCGGACGGCGCCCGCGCCGGCGCCCGGAACCGCGCCCGCGGCTCCGCCGTTCATCGGCGGCACCATCGGGCCGTCACCGGTCACCGGGCCGCCGGTGGGCCCGGCGGGGCCCTGCGGGCCGCCCCGGCCGACTCGGCCGACGGGGCCTTCCGGCCCGTTGAAGTCGTAGGCGGCACCGGGGCCGCTCGGCCCGGGATAGCCGGCCTGGCCGCTCCCGTTGCCGTTGTCACCGCTGCCGTTGCCGTTGCCGTTGTCGTTGTCGGCGAAGTACGCCAGGTCGTCGCGGCGCGGCTCGGGTCCGCCGCCCTGCGCCGGACCGCCCTGTATCTGGCCGCCGCCCTGCGCCGGACGGCCGCCGTTGCCGAGGGGGCCCGCGGCGAGCGCCTCGGTCACGTCGAAGGAACCGGTGCCGCCGCCGTGCCCGGGGCCACCGGACCGCCGGTGGCACCGGACATGCCGGTGCCGTTGGCACCACCGGGGCGGGCGGCGCCCGGTGCACCCGGGGAGCCGGGCCGCCCGGCCCCGGACGCGCGCCGCCGGGCGCGCCGGCGCCCGCGCCGGGCGCGGGCGGGGCGGAGGAGGCACCGGGGGCGTGCCGGGGACCGAAGCGGCCGCCGGGTCGCCGCCGCCCGCGGGACCGCCGCCCTGACCGCCCTTGGCGGGGCCGGACTTGCGTGGCGCGAACCAGTCGCTGGGCGTCTTCTCCTCGGCCGTCGGCGCGTGGTCGCCGGGCGCCTCGGCGCCGCCGCCGGCTCCCGGACGTCCGGCGGTACCGGTCGCGGGGGCGCCGGACGCGGCGCCGGAGGGGCCCGCGCCCTGCGCGTCGGCGCCGCCGTCGCCCGCGTCGTCCGCCTCGTTGACGGGCTTGCGTACGACGACCGGCGGGATGGGACGCGACCCGGGGATGTTGATCCGGATCCGGGTCGTCAGCGTGGTCTCGGTCTTGCGTTCCTCCGGCCGTGCGGCCGAACGGCCCGCGTCCGGGCCGCCGTCGGACACCATCGGGGTGCCGTAGGGCGGCGTGCCCGAGGGGTAGGCGGCTCCGCCGCGCCCGTTGGACCCGTTGGGCCCGGAGGACGGACTGTCAGTTTCACGACTCAAGGCAGGTTCTCCAGGTTGGCTCCGCCGCCCGCCACGACCTCACGGGCAGCTCGGCGGCGCGCACCACCATACTGGCCACTTATGGCCGGTATCCCATGACCGCCGCCGAAACCGTCACGGGACTCGCACGCCCGTGCCGCGGCGAAGTGGTACGTCACTTGCCAAGTCGGACGCCGTCGCCGACAGGTTGCCGCCCCCAGCCGATGGTGGCGCAGATCACAGCGAGCGCCATGCCGCCGAGCAGGAAGAGGTAGGAACCGCCTCCCGCGGCGAACAGGAAGTCGCCCTCGGGGCGGCCGGCGGTGAGCAGGACGACGGCGATCATCCAGCCGGCGGCGGGCGCGACGGCCCCGGCCCGGCTGCCGAGGGCCCGCGCGCCGCCGAGGAACAGCCCGGCGGCGCCCGCGAGCGCGAGTAGCAGGCCGCCGGGGAACCAGCCGGCCTGCAGGAGCGCCCCGGCCAGCGCGGTGAGGGCGCCGAGGAGCAGGAGCCCGAGGTGGGCGGCGATCCGTGCGCCGGAGGGGCGCCGGAGGGGCTGGGCGAGGAAGGAGCCGGGGCCGGCCATCAGGGCGTCTCCTCGATGCCGGCGAACAGGTCGGTCTCCCGCTCCCGCGGCCGCGGCCCGCGGACGAGTTCGTAGTACTCGGTGGTGAACAGGGGCTGGGCCAGCTCGTTGGAGAGCGCGAAGGACCTGCCGTCGGGGGCGACCTCGATCTGGGTGGCGTGCGCGCGCATCGCGGCGGCCTTGGCGGCGGCGTACGCGCGGCCGTCGATCTCGGTGGTGATCCGCTCGTCGTCGACGACGCCGGGTACGTCCGCCACGGCGGCGCTCCGGTCGAAGGGCAGGCCGGGCAGCTCCCGCGCGAGCCGGGCGAAGGCGGCCTCGACGACGGAACGCGGGAGGCGGTTCCAGTACACCTTGGGCACGCTCCAGCCGGCCCGGTCGGCCAGCTCGACGGCCCGCGTGGCGACGCGGTGGGCCTGGATGTGGTCGGGGTGGCCGTAGCCGCCGTGGTCGTCGTAGGTGACGAGGACCTGGGGGCGCAGGGCGAGGATCGTCCCGGCGAGCTCCCCGGCGGCGGCGTCGACGTCGGCCTGCCAGAAGGAGGCGGGCTCGTCGTTGTCGGGCAGGCCCATCATCCCGGAGTCGGCGTACCGCCCGGCGCCGCCGAGCAGCCGGAAGTCACCGACGCCCAGTTCGCCCATGGCGGCGGTGAGTTCGCGCAGGCGCCACTCGCCCAGGGCGGCACCGGTGAGGTGCCGCAGCTGCGGCGGGATGACCTCGCCACGCTCGCCGAGGGTGCAGGTGACCAGAGCCACCTGGGCGCCCTCGGCCGCGTACCTGGCCATGGTCGCGCCGTTGTTGATCGACTCGTCGTCCGGGTGCGCGTGCACCAGCAGCAGACGCCGGGCTGGCAGTTCCGTCATGGGGCAACCCTACGAGGCGGGCATGCATCCGCGCCTCGGGGGCAGACGCACACACGGACGCGGGGTCGCGCCGGTCAGAACTTGATGCTGCCGATCATGCTCGCGACGCTCGTCGTCAGGTCGTTGATCGTCCCCGCCATCGTGGAAGAGGCGAGGTAGAAGCCGAGAAGCATGCAGACAACCGCGTGACCGCCCTTCAGTCCTGACTTCTTGATCAACAAGAAGACGATGATCGCCAGCAGCACCACCGCCGAAATCGAGAGTGCCACGGCGGCTCACCTCCAAGAACCCGGGTACGTGGGGGACGACTGAACTGGGGAACCTGTAAATCCGTACAACAGCCAGCAGGTTCATACCCACACAGCGCTAGTGATCATAACTGTCGGTGCGTGCGCATCTCTCGGCGCACAGCCGCACAAGGGGGCGCATGGCCAATATGGTCGGGGCATGACGACCGAGTCCGACTCCTTCCCCCGCCGGCACGCCCGGACCCAGCGCTTCACGCTCGGCGCGCCGCGTTCGTTCACGGTGGCGCCCGACGGCTCCCGGGTGGCCTTCCTGCGCTCCTCGGCCGGTGACGACCGCAGCAACGCGCTGTGGGTCCTCGATCCGGCGGACGGCCGGGAACACCTGGCCGCGGATCCGCGCGTCCTCCTCGGCGGCGGCCCGGAGGACCTCTCGCCCGAGGAGCGGGCGCGCCGCGAGCGCAGCCGGGAAGGGGGCGCCGGGATCGTCGGGTACGCCACCGACGCGGCCGTCGAGCTGGCGTCTTTCACCTTGTCGGGGCGGCTTTTCACGGCGGAGCTGCGGGCCGGTGCGGCGCGCGCGATCCGCGTCCCCGGACCGGTGATCGACCCCCGGCCCTCCCCGACGGACGGTTCGTCGCGTACGTCGCGCGGGGTGCCCTGCGGGTCGTGGGCGCCGGGGGCGAGGGCGACGTGGCGCTCGCCGAGCCGGAGTCGGAGGGGGTTTCGTACGGATTGGCCGAGTTCGTCGCGGCGGAGGAAATGGGCCGTTCGCGGGGGTTCTGGTGGGCTCCGGAGTCCGACCGGCTGCTGGTGGCGCGGGTGGACGACACGCCGGTGGAGCGGTGGTGGATCTCCGATCCGTCCCAGCCGAAACGTGACCCACAACACGTCCCGTATCCGGCTGCCGGGACGGCCAACGCCGACGTGCGGCTGTTCGTGCTCGGTCTCGACGGGGTGCGCACGGAGGTCGTCTGGGACCGGGCGCGTTACCCGTACCTGGCGCGAGTGCACTGGTCAGCGGCGGGTGCTCCCCTGCTGCTCGTCCAGGCGCGCGACCAGCGCAGTCAGCTGTACCTGGCGGTCGACACCGCCTCCGGGGCGACCCAGATGGTGCACGCCGACGAGGATCCGATTTGGCTTGATCTTTTCCCCGGGGTGCCCTGCTGGAGCCCCTCCGGGCAGCTGGTGCGCATCGCCGACGAGGGCGGCGCCCGGGTCCTCGCGGTCGGCGAACGCCCGCTGACCGGAGCCGCGTTGCACGTCCGCGCGGTGCTGGACGTGACGGCCGACGACGTGCTGGTCGCGGCCTCGGCCGGGGAGTCGGCGGAGCGCCCCGAGACCGGCGAGGTGCACGTCTACCGCGTCAACGAACTCGGCGTGGAGCGCGTGTCCGACGAGCCGGGCGTGCACTCGGCGGTGCGGGCCGGGGGCGTGACCGTCCTGGTCTCGGCGACCCCGGACCGGCCCGGGAGCCGGGTGCGGGTGCTGCGGGAGGGCGGCCGCAGGGAGGCGGGGGCGGCCCCGCGCGGAGGCCGGGGGACGACGGGCACCGTCCGGTCGTACGCGGAGGATCCCGGCCTCTCCCCCGCGTGAGACTCACCCAGGGGGGCGCACGGCGCATCCCGTGCGCCGTGCTTATGCCTACGGACTACCCCGGTGACACCTCGCTCCCGGTCCTGCTGGACCCCTACGGCGGCCCGCACGGGTCCCGCGTGCTCGCCGCGCACAACGCCCACCTCACCTCGCAGTGGTTCGCCGACCAGGGGTTCGCGGTGGTCGTCGCCGACGGGCGGGGCACGCCGGGGCGCTCACCGGCCTGGGAGAAGGCGATCAGGGACGATCTGGCGGCCGTCGTGCTCCAGGACCAGGTCGACGCCCTCCAGGCGCTCGCCGCCGACTTCCCGCTCGACCTGAGCCGGGTCGCCATCCGCGGCTGGTCCTTCGGCGGTTACCTGGCGGCGCTCGCGGTGCTGCGCCGCCCGGACGTGTTCCACGCGGCGGTGGTCGGCGCCCCGGTCACCGACCTGCGCCTGTACGACACCCACTACCAGGAGCGCTACCTCGGGCACCCCGCGCAGCGGCCGGAGGTCTACCGCCGGAACTCCCTGGTGGACGACGCGGGACTGGTCGACGCCGCCGAACCGGCCCGCCCGATGATGATCATCCACGGCCTCGCCGACGACAACGTGGTGGTCGCCCACTCCCTGCGGCTGTCCTCGGCCCTGCTCGCCGCAGGCCGCCCGCACGAGGTCCTGCCGCTGGCCGGCGTCACGCACATGACCCCCCAGGAGACGGTCGCCGAGAACCTGCTCCGCCTCCAACTGGATTTCCTGCGGCGCTCCCTCAAACTCGGGTGAGCGGCAGCCCTCCGGAGAGCACCGCAACCAACGATTGAGGAACCACGACGAGACACCGGCCACCTCCGCGAGAGCGGCGCCGGCTCAGGCGCAAAAAACGGGCCGGGAGACATGGCGCTCCCGGCCCGTTCACGGCACCCGCACGGCCGTACGCTGTTCAGCCTGACGCGTCCGTATATCGGAATCGCGTCGGTCAAGTTGCCTACGTGTTAACGCGGTTGCGGCCCATATGCGCGCCTATGCCCCCTCGTTCCCCCGATCCTCCGGGGTCTCCCGGGTCTCCTCGGGCCGGGTCTCCTCGGGCGGCACCACCCGCTTCTCCTCCGCGAAGTGGCAGGCGGAGTCGTGGGCCGCGGGGCCGCCCGTGTGGCGGAACTCCGCCGGGACTGCCAGGGCCGGCACCTCCCGGGCGCACCGCTCCCGCGCCTTCCAGCAGCGGGTGCGGAAGCGGCAGCCGGAGGGGATGTCCGTCGGCGAGGGCACGTCCCCGGAGAGGATGATCCGCTCCCGGTGCTCGCGCGCCTCCGGGTCCGGCACGGGCACCGCGGAGAGCAGCGCCTGGGTGTACGGGTGGGTGGGGTGGTCGTAGATCTCGGCGTCCCGGCCGGTCTCCACGATCCGTCCGAGGTACATCACCCCGACCCGGTCGGAGATGTGCCGGACGATCGACAGGTCGTGCGCGATGAAGACGTACGAGAGGTCGAACTCGCTCTGGAGGCTCGCCATCAGGTTGATGACCTGCGCCTGCACGGACACGTCGAGCGCGGACACCGGCTCGTCGGCGACGATCACCTCGGGGCGCAGGGCGAGTCCCCGCGCGATGCCGATGCGCTGGCGCTGGCCGCCGGAGAACTGGTGCGGGTAGCGGTTGATGTACTCGGGGTTGAGGCCGACCACGTCCAGCAGGTCCTGGACCTTCCGGCGCCGGTCGCCCTTGGGTGCCACCTCGGGGTGGATCTCGTACGGCTCCCCGATGATGTCGCCCACCGTCATGCGGGGGTTGAGGGAGGTGTACGGGTCCTGGAAGACCATCTGGATGTTGCGGCGCACGGCCCGCAGGGCCTTCCCCGACAGCCGGGTGATGTCGTCGCCCTTGTAGCGGATCGTCCCGGCCGTCGGTCTCTCCAGGTTGACCAGCATCTTGGCGACCGTGGACTTGCCGCAGCCGGACTCCCCGACGATGCCGAGGGTCTCGCCGCGGCGGAGGGTGAAGTCGACGCCGTCGACGGCCTTGACCGCGCCGACCTGCTTCTTGAAGAGGACGCCCCGGGTGAGCGGGTAGTGCTTGACGAGCCCGGTCACCTCGAGGATCGGCTCGGCCGACGTGACGGCCGGGGCGGCTGTGTCAGCCGGGGTACTGGCCATGCAGGCACTCCCTCCAGAAGTGGCAGGCGCTGCCCCGCTCCTCGTCCACCTCGTACAGCGGCGGCTCGTCGGTGCGGCAGACGTCCCGGGCCATCGGGCAGCGCGGGTGGAAGGCGCAGCCCGGCGGGATGTGCATGAGGTTGGGCGGCAGTCCCTTGATGGCGTACAGCTCCTGGCCCTTCTGGTCCAGGCGCGGGATGGAGTCGAGCAGGCCGCGGGTGTAGGGGTGGGCGGGCGCCTTGTAGATGTCGTGGACGGGCGCCGACTCCACGATCCGGCCCGCGTACATCACGGCGATGCGGTCGGCGACGTCGGCGACCACGCCGAGGTCGTGGGTGATCAGGATGAGCCCCATGCGCAGTTCGCGCTGCAGCTCCGCGAGCAGGTCCATGACCTGGGCCTGGACGGTGACGTCGAGGGCGGTGGTCGGCTCGTCCGCGATGATCAGCGCGGGTTCCAGGGCCATCGCCATCGCGATCATGATGCGCTGGCGCATGCCGCCGGAGAACTGGTGCGGGTACTGCCGGACCCGCTCCTTCGCCGCCGGGATGCGGACCCGGTCCATCAGCTCGACGGCCCGGGCGCGGGCGTCCTTCTTCGACATGCCGCGGTGCACGACGAACATCTCGCCGAGCTGGTCGCCCACGGAGAGGACGGGGTTGAGCGAGGACAGCGCGTCCTGGAAGATCATCGCCATTCCGGCGCCCCGGACCTTGCGGCGCTCGTCCTCCTTGAGGGTCAGCAGGTCCCGGTCCTGGAAGAGGATCTGCCCGCCGGTGATCCGGCCGGGCGGGACGTCCAGGATGCCCATGACGGCCTGGGCGGTGACGGACTTGCCGGAGCCGGACTCCCCCAGCACGGCGAGGGTCTCGCCCGCGTCGACGCCGTAGGTGACGCCGTTGACGGCCTTGGCGATCCCGTCGCGGGTGCGGAACTCCACGTGCAGGTCGCGCACTTCGAGCAGCATGCGGTTCTCACCTCAGCTTGGGGTCGAGGGCGTCGCGCACCGCGTCGCCGAGCATGATGAACGCCAGCACGGTGAGCGCCAGGGCGCCGGAGGGCCACAGCAGCGCGTGCGGCGCGTTGCGGATGTACGGCGAGGCGGCGGAGATGTCGATGCCCCAGGAGACGGTCGGCGGCTTCAGGCCGACGCCGAGGTAGGACAGGGTCGCCTCCAGGGCGATGTACGTGCCGAGCGCGATGGTCGCCACGACGATCACGGGGGCGACGGCGTTGGGCGTGATGTGCCGCAGCAGCATGCGGGAGTTGGAGGCGCCGAGGGCCCGCGCGGCCTGGACGTAGTCGTTCTGCTTGGCGGTGATGACCGAGCCGCGGGCGATGCGGGAGATCTGCGGCCAGCCGAGCAGCACCATGAACCCGATGACGGGCCAGACGGTGTTGCTGGTCACCACGGAGAGCAGGACCAGGCCGCCGAGGACGACCGGGATGGCGAAGAAGATGTCGGTGATCCGGGACAGGACGGAGTCCCACGTCCCGCCGAAGAAGCCGGCGAGCCCACCGAGGACGCTGCCGAACAGGGCGACGCCGAGCGTGGCCAGGACGCCGACCGTGACGGACGTACGGGCGCCGTAGACGGTGCGGGTGTACACGTTGCAGCCCTGGCCGTCGTAGCCGAACGGGGCGCCCTGCTGGGAGCCCTCCTGGGCCTTGGCGAGGTCGCACGTGAGGGGGAGCCGGAGGCGATCGCCGAGGGCCACAGGGAGATGAAGACCAGGAAGAGGATGACCAGGGCGGAGATGATGAAGACCGGGTTGCGGCGCAGGTCGCGCCAGGCGTCGGACCACAGAGAACGCGCCTTCTCGCCGGGGTCGGTGCCGTCCGGGCCGGGCGCCTTCTCCAGGGTCTCGCCCTCGGAGGTGGCGAGGTCCATCGCGCCGCCCATGCCCGTCGCGGCGACGGCGCCGTCCTCCTCCGGGGCGTGGCCCCCGCCGGAGGGCGGGCGGGGCTCCGGCGGCATCGGTTCAGGCATAGCGGATCCTCGGGTCGAGTACGGCGTACAGGAGGTCGACGAGCAGGTTGGCCACCAGGAAGACCAGGACGAGGACGGTCACGAAGCCGACGACGGTCTGGGTGTTCTGGCGGAGGATGCCCTGGTAGAGCTGGAAGCCGACGCCGTGGATGTTGAAGATGCGCTCGGTGACGATCGCGCCGCCCATCAGGGCGCCGATGTCGGTGCCGATGAAGGTGACGACGGGGATGAGCGAGTTGCGCAGCAGGTGGCGGGTGACGACGCGGCGCCTCGGCAGGCCCTTGGCGACGGCCGTGCGGACGTAGTCGGACCGTCTGTTCTCCGCGATGGAGGTGCGGGTCAGGCGGGTGACGTAGGCCAGGGAGACGCTCGCCAGGACCAGGCCCGGCACGATCAGCTCGTCGAACGTGGCGTCCGGCGACACCGACGGTTTGATCCAGCCCCATTCGACGCCGAGCAGCAGCTGGAGCAGCAGGCCGGTGACGAAGGTGGGGACGGAGATCACGACGAGGGTGACGAGCAGGACGCCGGTGTCGACGGGGCGGCCGCGGCGCAGGCCGGTGACGACTCCGAGGGTGATGCCGATGACGATCTCGAAGAGGATCGCCACGATCGTCAGCCGGATGGTGACGGGGAACGCCGAGGCCATCAGCTCGGTGACCGGCTGGCCGTTGAACGCCGTCCCGAAGTCGCCGGTGAAGACGTTCCCCATGTAGGTCAGGTACTGCTGCCAGACCGGCTTGTCGAGGCCGAACTCCCTCTTCAGCTGGGCGGCGGTGGCGGGGTCGCACTGCCGGTCGCCGCAGAGGCCCGCGATGGGGTCGCCCATCACGTTGACCATCAGGAAGATCAGCAGCGTGGCCCCGATGAACACCGGGATCATCTGGAGGAGGCGCCGGATCACGTACCGCCCCATGGCGGGTCAGCTGACCTTGATCTCGTCGTAGACCGGGACGGAGAACGGGTTGAGCTTGACGCCCGAGAGGCGCTCCGAGTAGCCGGCGCTGCCGTTCTGGTACCAGAGCGGGATGGCGGCCATGTTGTCCCGGACGACCTCCTCGGCCTGCTGGAACGTCTCGACGGCCTTGGCGGTGTCGGTCTCGGCGTTGGCCTTGTTCACGAGGTCGTCGAACTCCTTGTTCGACCACTTGCCGTCGTTGGAGGAGGCGTTGGTGTAGTAGAGCGGCTGGAGGAAGTTCTGGATGAGCGGGTAGTCCATCTGCCACCCCGCCCGGAACGGGCCGGTCATCTTCCGGTCGCCGATCTGGCTGCGGAAGTCGGCGAAGGTGCCGACGGGGTTGCCGACGCAGGCCTTGTCGTTGCCGAGGGCGTTGTTGATGGAGTTGCAGACGGCGTCGACCCACTGCTTGTGGGAGCCGGTGTCCGCGTTGTACGTGATCTTGACCTGGCCGCCGGGGAGGCCGCCGCCCTCCTGGATGAGCTTCTTGGCCTCGGCCGGGTCGTAGTCGCAGGCGTCCCCGCACAGGCCCTTCTTGAAGCCGCCGTCCTCGCCGAGCACCGGGGAGGTCCAGTCGGTGGCGGGGGTGCGGGTCTTCTGGAAGATCGTCTCGGTGATCTGCTCGCGGTCGATGGCCCGGGACAGGCCGGTGCGGACCTTGTCCGAGCCGCTCCTGTTCCACTGGGGGTCGTAGAACGGGAAGGCGAGGGTCTGGAGGATGCCGGCGGGGGTGTTGAGGTAGCGGTCGCCCAGGTCGTTCTTGACGTTCTTGAGCTGGGCCGCGGGCACGTCGTCGACCAGGTCGAGGTTGCCGGCCAGCAGGTCGGTGTAGGCGGTGTTGTTGTCGGTGTAGACCTTCAGGTCCACGCCGCCGTTCTGCGCCGCGTCGTCGCCGGGGTAGTCCGCCCACTTGCGCAGGCTCATCTGGGAGCCCTTGGTGTAGGAGTCGACGGCGTAGGGACCGTTGCCGACCGGCTTGGCCAGCCAGCCGGTGTGGTCGGTGAAGAAGGCCTGGGGCAGCGGGGCGTAGGCGGGGTAGCCGAGGGTGTCGGGGAAGGTCGAGAACTTCTGGCTGAGCTTGACGGTGAAGGTCTTGTCGTCGACGACCTTCAGCCCCGAGAGGGTGTCGGCGGTCTGCTTGCTCCCGTCCTCGGGGTGCGTCTTGTCGTAGCCCTCGATGTAACCGAAGAAGTAGGCGTTCTTCTGGTTGTTCTTCAGGCCGGCGCCGTAGTTCCAGGCGTCGACGAAGGACTTGGCGGTGACCTTCTCGCCGTTGCTGAAGGTCCAGCCGTCCTTGATCGTGACGGTGAAGTTCTGCGAGTCCGAGGTCTCGATCTTCTCGGCGAGCATGTCCTCGGCCTTGCCGGTCTCCGGGTTGTACTTCTTCAGGCCCCGGAAGATCATGTCGAGGACCTTGCCGCCCTGCACCTCGTTGGTGTTGGCCGGCTCCAGGGGGTTCTGCGGGTCGCCCCACGAGGAGCTGAGCACCGCGCCGCTGTCGCCCCCGCTGTCGCCCCCGCCCCCGCCCCCGCAGGCCGTCGCCGTGAGGGCTACGGCCGCCGCACATGCGGCCCACCTGGCGTGCGTGGCTCCACGCATGGATGCCTCCTCTTGACCGCGCCTCACCTGAGCGCTGTGCCGTCGGTGTCGACGTCCGTATCGACGTACTGATTCTTTATCAGTCAATATCGACGCAAAAGGTGCATGTCGCACATGCGCGCCACCCGTCCGGGTGCCGGACCCCCGGGAACCGCGGGCGGCGGGCGGGCGCTCGGAGCCGCACCGGCCCGCCGCGGTTCGCGGTTACGTGCCCCGCCCCCTCCAGCGGGCAGACTCTCCGCATGGTCGATCCCTCTTTCGGCGATCTCGAACTCGCCGCGCTGTACGACGGCCTCAACCCCTGGGGGCCGGACGACGACTTCTACCTGGAACTGGTGCGAGGGGCCGGAGCCGTCCTCGACGTGGGCTGCGGCACGGGGCGGTTGCTCGCCCGGGCGCGGGAGACCGGACACCGGGGACGGCTCACCGGGCTCGACCCGGCGGCCGCGATGCTCGTGCAGGCCCGGCGGCGGGCCGTGGACGTGGAGTGGGTGCTCGGGGACCTCGACTCCACGCGCCGGCGGGAGGAGTTCGACCTCGTCGTGATGACGGGGCACGCGTTCCAGGAGCTGGTGGCCGACGAGACGCTGCGCCGCGCCCTCGCCGCCGTACGGGCGGCCCTCGTCCCCGGCGGGCGGTTCGTGTTCGAGACCCGCAATCCGGCGGCGCGGGCCTGGGAACGGTGGACACCGGACCGGATCCACGAGACGACCGCGGCGGACGGCACCCCGGTCCGGCTGTGGCACGAGGTGGTCCACCCGGTCGTCGGGGACCGGGTGACCTTCACCGGGACCTTCGAGAGCCCGCTCCTGCCGCGGCCCAGGGTGACCCGTAACACCCTCAGGTTCCTCGGCGCGGACGGGCTCGACCGGTTCCTCGCGGAGGCCGGCCTCACCGTACGGCGGCGCTACGGCGACTGGCGGCGGGGGCCGCTGACCCCCGCCTCCCCCGAGATCATCACCGTCGCGGAGCGCAGCGGGGGGTGAAGGGCGGGTGAGCGGCGACACGCCGGGGCGACCGGGCGCCGCCGGTACCGCCCCGGCGATCCGGCCGATCGGCACCGGCACGCCCCCGGCGACCCGACCGGTCGCCACCGGCACCGCCCCGGCGACCCGACCGACCGTCGGCGTCCGCGCCGGACGTCCGGCCGGCCGGGAACGGGCCGTGGCAGCCGAACGGCCGGCCTGCGGCGGACTGTCACCGCCGCACGGCCGGCCGAGCGGGAGAAGGGGTCACTTCTTGTCGACGGGACCGCCCTCGGCGTCGTTCTCCAGCGCCTTGAGCGCCGGGTCGAGGATGACGTCCTCGTCGCGGGCCTCGGTGGTCGGGTCCTCCGGGAAGTGGCAGGCCGTCAGGTGGCCGGCCCGGTTGCCGGAGAGCTGGACCAGCGGCGGCTCCTCCGTCGCGCACTTGTCCTGCGCCTTCCAGCAGCGGGTGCGGAAGCGGCAGCCGGACGGCGGGTGGATCGGCGAGGGCACGTCGCCGGAGAGCCGGATCCGCTCGCGGGCGGGGCCCTCGCCCTCGATCTCGACCTCGGGAACCGCCGAGAGGAGGGCGTGGGTGTACGGGTGCCGGGGCCGGTTGTAGAGGGAGTCGCGGTCGCCGACCTCGACGATCTTGCCGAGGTACATCACGGCGAGGCGCTGCGAGAAGTGCCGCACGACCGCCAGGTCGTGGGCGATGAAGAGGAAGGCGATGCCCATCTCTTCCTGGACCTTCTGCAGCAGGTTGACCACCTGCGCCTGGATCGACACGTCCAGCGCCGAGACCGGCTCGTCGGCGACGATCAGCTTCGGGTTCAGGGAGAGCGCGCGGGCCACCCCGATGCGCTGGCGCTGACCGCCGGAGAACTCGTGCGGGAAGCGGTTGTAGTGCTCGGGGTTGAGGCCGACCAGCTCCAGCAGCTCCCGGACCTTCTTCTCCCGGCCTCCCGGCGGGTCGATCCCGTTGACCTCCATCGGCGACTTGATGATCGTGCCGACCGTCTGGCGCGGGTTCAGCGAGGAGTACGGGTCCTGGAAGATCATCTGGATCTCGGACCGCACGGGCGCGATCTGCCGCCGGGAGGCGTGCGTGATGTCCTGCCCGGCGTACGTGATCTTCCCGCCGGTCGGTTCCAGCAGCCGGGTGATGAGCCGGCCCGTGGTCGACTTGCCGCAGCCCGACTCGCCGACCAGGCCGACGCTCTCGCCGACGCCGACGGTCAGGTCGACGCCGTCGACGGCCTGGACCGCGCCGACCTTCCGTTTGATCGGGAAGCCGCCGTAGATCGGGAAGTGCTTGGTCAGACCCTCGACCTGCAGCAGCGTCTCGGCGGACGGCGTGTCGGTCGATCCCTGCTGTGTGGGGAGGGTGAGGTTGTCGCTCATGTCTCGGTTCTCCCTAGCGCAGCCGGGGCTGGATCTTGTCGATGAAGATGGACTGCTTCTGCTCGGCCGTCAGGTGACAGGCGGCCGCGCGTCCTTCGCCCAGCGGCGGACGCTCGTCCGAGCACGCGGTGCCGGGCACCTCGGACCGGAAGGCGCAGCGCGGGTGGAAGGGGCAGCCCGAGGGCGGGTTGAGCAGGCTGGGCGGGTTGCCGGGGATCGGCATGAGCGCCTCGGAGGTGTCACCGCCCAGTCGCGGCATCGAGCTGAGCAGCCCCCAGGTGTACGGGTGCTGCGGGTTGCGCAGCACCTCGCGGACGCTGCCGCGCTCGACCGCCCGGCCCGAGTACATCACCAGCAGGTCGTCGGCCATGTGCGAGATGACGCCGAGGTCGTGGGTGATGAAGATGATCGCCGAACCGAACTCCTGCTGGAGGTCCTTGAGCAGGTCGAGGATCTGCGCCTGCACGGTGACGTCCAGGGCGGTGGTCGGCTCGTCGGCGATCAGCAGGTCGGGGTTGCAGACCAGCGCCATGGCGATCATCGCGCGCTGGCGCATACCGCCGGAGAACTGGTGCGGATAGTCGTCGACGCGCGTCTTGGGCTGCGGGATGCCGACCTTGGTCAGCATCTCCACGGCCCGGTCCCTCGCCTCCTTCTTGGACGCCCCGGTGTGCTTCATGAACGGCTCGGCGATCTGCCGGCCCACCGTGTAGTACGGCGAGAGCGCGGTGAGCGGGTCCTGGAAGATCATCGCGACCTTGTTGCCGCGCAGCTTCTCCATCTCCCGCTCGGTCGCCGTCACCAGCTCCTTGCCGTCCAGGACGATCTCGCCCTCGACGGTGGAGGTCATGGGGTTGTGCAGACCGAGGACGGTCAGGTTGGTCACGGACTTGCCCGAGCCGGACTCGCCCACGATGCCGAGGGTCTTCCCCCGCTCGACGTCGAAGGAGAGTCCGTCGACCGCCTTGACGATGCCGTCCTCGGTGGAGAACCGCACCCGCAGATCACGGACCGACAGGAAGGCCTCGGGCCCGGTCGGGGCCTGGGCGCCTTCGGACTTGGTCAGTGTGGTCACGGTATTTCTCCTAGGCGAGGCGCACGCGCGGGTCGATGTAGGCGTAGGCGAGGTCCACGATGATGTTCAGGACGAGGATGAAGAACGCCCCGAACAGCATGACGCCCATCGTGAGGGGCAGGTCCTTGGTCAGCGAGGACTCGACCGCGAGACGGCCGATGCCGGCCAGGTCGAAGGTGAACTCGGTGACCACGGCGCCCGCGAGGAGCCCGCTGAGGTCCATGCCGATGATGGTGACGATCGGGATCAGCGACCCGCGCCAGGCGTAGCGGAAGAAGACGTATCCGCGCTTCATGCCCTTCGCGCGTGCGGTGCGGACGTGCTCCTCCTGCAGCTGCTCGATCATCGTCGAGCGCGCCATACGCGTGTACTGCGCCGTGAAGATCGTGGACATCACGAGCCAGGGGATCAGCATGCCCAGGAACCAGCTGGCCGGGTTGTCCGTGAACGGCACGTACTTGGGGTTGTCCATCCAGCCCGTGCTGTAGACGAGGAACCCGAGGACGATCGGGCCGAGGAAGTAGATCTGGAACGAGCTCAGCACCATGGAGGCGCCGCTGACGATCTTGTCGACGACCGTGCCGCGCTTCCAGGCGGCGAGCAGACCCGTGCCGAGACCGAACAGCAGGAAGATCACCAGGCCGCCGACGGTCAGCGACAGCGTCAGCGGGAAGCGGTCCATGATGGAGTCCCAGACGAAGTCGCCGCTGCTGAAGGAGACACCCAGGCACGGCGCGGGGCAGTGCCCCTGCGGGAATTCCCGGCCGGTCACGATGCCCACCATGAAGTCCCAGAACTGCGCGGTGATGGGCTTGTCGAGACCGAGGTTCTCGCGGATCACCGCGATGTTCTCGGGGGTGCAGTTCTTGCCGCAGGACAGTTCGGCGAAGTCCTGGGGGATTGTGTAGAACAGGAAGAAGGTGAAGGCGCCGATCAGGAACAGGATCACGACGGCGCCGGTCAGCCTGCGGAGAAGGAACTGAAGCATGGCGGGTAGATGCTCTCTTCGAAAAGCGGCGGTGTGAGGGGTACCGACCGCGGGGGTGCGCTCCGCCTGGCGCGCACCCCCGCGGGTCAGCAGAACTGACCGGTTACGGCTGCTTCAGGAACAGGTCGTTGATGTCGATGTAGCTCGACTCGGTGCTGTACCGGGCACCGCCGATGTTCGAACCGTAGAGCTGGATCTGCTTGGAGTAGTACACCGGGGCGGCCGGGTTGACCTTCTCCACGATGAGGTGGTGGGCCTTCTCCCAGGTCTTGGCGGCCTCGGTCGGCTGCTGGGTCAGCGCCTTCTGGATGAGGGCGTCGACCTCGGGGTCCTTGATGTGCGAGTAGTTCGAGGCGCCGTCGGCGACCTGGGTGCCGTCGTAGACCGGGGTGATGACGGTGGACGGGGAGGACCAGTCCTGGCCCCAGCCGGTCATGTACAGGTCGTACGGGTTGGCCAGCTTGCCGATCTGCTCGTAGAACGAGGCGCGGTCGATCTCCTTGGCCTGGACGCTGAAGCCGATCTTGCTCAGGGCGTCCTTGACGATGACCATCTGGGCCTGGCCGCGCGGGCTGTTGGAGTAGGCGTAGGTGAGCTTCGTGCCCTCCTTGACACCCGCCTCCTTCAGGAGCTCCTTCGCCTTCGCCGGGTCGCCGTTCGGCTTCTTCAGCTTGCCGAACGGGTCGTACTTCGGGTCGAAGCCGGGCAGGGTCGGGGCCATCAGACCGCCGGCGACCTCGCCGCCGTAGCGGCCACCGTCCGCCTGGACCATGGCCTGGCTCGGGAGAGCGTAGGCGATCGCGTCGCGGACCTTCTTGTCCTTCATCCGGTCCAGGTTGAAGGACATCTGCCACACGTAGGGCTGGTAGCCCTGGATCGTGCGCTTCTTGGCGGCGGCGTTGCCGATGACCGTGGAGAGCTGGGCCGGGTCCACCGAGTCCGTGAACTGGATGGCGTTCTTGGCGTCGCCCTGGTCGGAGATCAGACGCTTGGTCTGGCTCGCCTGGTCGATCGTGGTGGAGAAGTTGTAGCCGTTGACGTACTGGTGGCGCACCGAGTCCGTCTTCGGGTCCCACTGGTCGTTCTTGACCAGGGTCAGCGACTTGCCCGACTTGTAGTCGGAGATCTTGTACGGGCCGAGCGAGGCGGGGGCCTTGTCGTAGCCCTCCTTCGTGTCCCGCTTCGCCGGCACGATGCCGTAACCGGCCATGGCCAGGGCCTGCGGAAGGTCCGGGCGCGGCTTGTCGAAGTGGAAGACGACCGTCTTCGCGTCCGGGGTCTCCAGGACGGTGTCCGGCAGGTGCTTGCCCTTGTACGGGCCGTCCGGCAGCGCCTTGCGGTAGTCCGAACCCGACAGCCAGTTCTGCAGGTAGGTCGGGCCGTCGAAGATGACCTTCGAGTACAGCCGCTCGACGGTGTGGCGGATGTCGGCGGACGTGATGACGTTGCCCTGGTCGTCCTTGACGCCGTCCTTGAGCGTGTACGTCCAGGTCTTGCCGCCGTCGGTGGACTTGCCGGAGTCGGTGGCGATGTCACCGACGACCGTCAGGTTGCCCTGGTCGTCCTCCTGGTAGTTCGTCAGGCCGCGGTGGATCAGGTTGGCGAACTGGCCGGCGTCGCTGACGTAGATCTGCCCCGGGTCCATGTGGCTCAGGTCCGACTGCATGTACACGTTGATCGTGCCGCCGGGCTTCGCCCCCGCCACTTCCTCGGCCGGGCCGGTGGAAGCCTTCACATCGCCGTAGGCGACGGGCTTCGACTGGGCGGCGGCGTCGTTCTTGGACTTGGACGAGTCCTTGGCGTCGCTCTTGTTGTTGTCGGAGCAGCCGGTCAGCGCCAGCGATCCGGCCACGATGGCCACGGCTATGGCGCGCGCCTGGCGCGTTCTGATGGGCGTCATCATCCCGATGCACCTGCCTGTCGATAGTTTTCCACGAGTACTGCCTGACGGTCCGGGAGGCCCGGATCGGGGGTGGCAGTCCCCCCACCACCAAAGGACGAATCAGCGTCCGGTCTTGGGGTCGAATGCGTCCCGGACGGAGTCTCCGAGAAGGTTGAACGCCAGCACGAAGACCACCATCGCCACGCCCGGGAAGACCATGAACATGGGGTCCTGCTCGTAGACCTTGGAACCGATGGCGAACATGCGGCCCCAGTCCGGTGTCGGCTCGACGAAGCCGACACCGACGTACGAGAGGAAGGCGATGGAGAGGATCGTGCTCGGCAGGAGGTAGGTGCCCTGCACCAGGATCGGCGTGACGATGTTGGGCAGGATCTCCTTGCGCACGATGCGCCAGGGAGAGGCGCCCGACACCTTGGCGGCCTCGACGAACTCCCGCTCCCGCAGGGAGAGCACGGAGCTGCGCACCAGACGGGCCATGCCCATCCAGCCGAGGAACCACATCACCAGGATGATGGCCACGGCCCGCAGGTAGGTGGGGGTCTCGTCCCGCGGGGACACGAACATCGCCGTGACGACGGGCATGAAGGCGATGAAGAACAGCTGGCTCGGGAACGCGAGGAAGAAGTCGGTGATCCGGCCCGTCCAGTAGTCGACCCTGCCGCCGAAGTAGCCGCCCACCATGCCGATCAGCACGCCGGTGCCGACGCTGGCCACCGTCACGATCACCGCCATGTACAGCGAGGTGCGCATGCCGTACAGCAGCATGGTCATCACGTCACGGCCGAGCCGGGGTTCGACACCGAACCAGAAGTCGCCCGACATGCCGCCGAAGGAACCGGTCGGCATGGCGAAGTCGTCCAGCAGGAAGGGGTAGTCCGGCTCCTGCGCGTACAGCGTGTACGGGTCCTTGCCGTACAGCTTGGAGATGACCGGGGCGAGCGCGGACACGGCGAAGAAGAAAATCACTACGCACGCGGAGACGACACCGGTACGGTCGCGCTTGAAGCGCTGCCACATCAACTGGCCGGGAGAACGACCCTCCAGCTTCGCCTCACCCTTGTCGGGCTCAGGTGTCGACTCGAGCTGGGGGTCCAAGGCGATCGCGGGCCCGGAGCCTTCAGCCTTGGCTGGACTGGTCATGTGTGTACTTCCCCGGGGGGTTGGAGAGTTGAGCGCAGCACAGATACCGGCAGGTTCTGTGGTTTGGGGGAACTTTCGCCAAAGTGTTCAACGCGCGTCAAGGGCGAATGACATAGGGATCTCCCTACCGCCGATATTTTGAGGAAAAATTGCAACGATCGACACCTGCGCGCGCTTGACAAGTGAGACAATGATCCGTCATTTCGGACATACGTTGACTATTTTTTGTTTACTTGTCCGAAACGCGTTGACTGATCGACCGATAAACGGACGGCTGCTTCCGTGGCGCGGACAGCGGGCTCACAGGCTTCCCACCCGGCACCGCGGCACCACCCGGCGCCCACGGCCGGAGCCGGCGCCCGGGCCCGCCCGGCCGCCCTCAGCGGCCTCCCGGCCCCGGTCGTCCGGCGTCTCCACCTCACCCCAGCGCAGCCGCCGCACCGGCGCTCCCCGGTCCGCCCGCGGTCGCCCGCCCGAACACGCCGAAGTCCCGGCCCTCCTCGGCGGAGGGCCGGGACTTCGGCGGGTGAGCGTCAGGCGTGCTTGGCGCGGCTCGCGGTGCGGGCGCGGTCACGCTGGTCGAGCACGACCTTGCGGATGCGAACCGCCTCCGGGGTCACCTCGACGCACTCGTCGTCGCGGCAGAACTCCAACGACTGCTCGAGCGACAGCTTGCGCGGCGGCACGATCGCCTCGAACGAGTCGGCCGAGGAGGACCGCATGTTCGTGAGCTTCTTCTCCTTCGTGATGTTCACGTCCATGTCGTCGGCGCGCGAGTTCTCGCCGACGATCATGCCCTCGTACACCTCGGTGCCGGGGTCGGTGAACAGCACGCCGCGCTCCTGGAGGTTCGTCATCGCGAACGCGGTGACGGCACCGGCGCGGTCGGCGACGAGCGAGCCGTTGTTACGGGTCGTCAGCGTGCCGAACCACGGCTCGTGGCCCTCGTGGATGGAGTGGGCGATGCCCGTGCCGCGCGTGCCCGTCAGGAACTCGGTGCGGAAGCCGATGAGGCCGCGGGAGGGGACCACGAACTCCATGCGGACCCAGCCGGAGCCGTGGTTGGACATGTTGTCCATCCGGCCCTTGCGGACGCCCATGAGCTGCGTGACGGCGCCCATGTGCTCCTCGGGCACGTCGACCGTCATGCGCTCGACCGGCTCGTGGACCTTGCCGTCGACGAGCTTGGTGACGACCTGCGGCTTGCCGATGGTCAGCTCGAAGCCCTCGCGGCGCATCTGCTCGACCAGGATGGCCAGCGCCAGCTCGCCGCGGCCCTGCACCTCCCAGGCGTCGGGGCGCTCGGTGTCCAGGACACGGAGGCTGACGTTACCGATCAGCTCGCGGTCGAGGCGGTCCTTGACCTGGCGGGCGGTCACCTTGCGGTCCTTGACCGCGGCCTTGTTGTCGGCGCCCTTGCCGGTGCCGCCACGGCCGACCAGCGGCGAGGTGTTGGTGCCGATGGTCATCGAGATGGCGGGCTCGTCGACCGTGATGAGCGGCAGCGCGACCGGGTTCTCGGGGTCGGCGAGGGTCTCACCGATCATGATGTCCGCGATACCGGCGACGGCGCAGATGTCACCGGGGCCGGCCTTCTCGGCGGGCTTGCGGGTGAGCGCCTCGGTCATCAGCAGCTCGGTGATGCGCACGTTGGCCATCGTGCCGTCGCGCTTGATCCAGGTGACGGTCTGGCCCTTGCGCAGCTCGCCCTGCTCGACGCGCAGCAGCGCGATGCGGCCGAGGAAGTTGTCGGCGTCCAGGTTGGTGACGTGCGCCTGGAGCGGGGCCTCCTCGTCGTACTCCGGGGCCGGGACGTGCGACAGGATCGTGGAGAAGAACGGCTCCAGGCTGTCGCTGTCCTTCGGGACCGTGCCGTCCTCCGGCTTGGTCAGCGAGGCGACGCCGTCCCGCGCGCAGGCGTAGACGATCGGGAACTCGATCTGGTCCTCGTCGGCGTCGAGGTCGAGGAAGAGGTCGTAGGCCTCGTTGACGACCTCGTCGATGCGCGAGTCGGGCGGTCCGTCTTGTTGATGCACAGGATGACGGGCAGGCGGGCCTGGAGCGCCTTGCGGAGCACGAAGCGGGTCTGCGGCAGCGGACCCTCGGAGGCGTCCACCAGCAGGACGACGGCGTCGACCATCGACAGGCCGCGCTCGACCTCACCGCCGAAGTCGGCGTGACCGGGGGTGTCGATGATGTTGATGGTCACGACGTCCCCCCGTCCTTGGGGTGGTACTTCACCGCCGTGTTCTTGGCGAGGATCGTGATGCCCTTCTCACGCTCCAGGTCGTTCGAGTCCATCATGCGGTCGTCGAGCGACTCGGCGGCGTGCGCGGCGAAGGCGCCGGCCTGCTTGAGCATGGCGTCGACCAGAGTCGTCTTGCCGTGGTCGACGTGGGCGACGATGGCTACGTTGCGGATGTCGTGGCGCGTGGCCATAAAGCGGCGATCTCCCGGAGTGTGAGGGCGGCCCTGCTGCGTACGTCTGTGTTACGCGGGCCCTGCCGGGCTTGACACGCCACGGCCTCACCCCATCGTACGTGGCCCGGCGGGGGACGGCCTCCGCAGGGCGGAACGGTTCATCCGGCGGCCACCGCGCGCTCACTTCTCCGAGGGGCTCGCGGAGACCTTCGCGGGGATCTTCGCGCCCTTCTCCAGGAAGCCCATGTCCTCGTAGACGGGGGTCTGGAAGCCGAAGGCACCGGCGTTGACCAGGGTCTTCCGTACGGCCGTGAGCTGGGGGCGCTGGTAGAGGGGGATCGATCCGGCGGCCGCCCAGATGCGGGCGTCGGCCTTGCGGATCAGGGACCGTCCTCCGCCTCGTCCAGGGTCGAGACCGCTCGATCGAACAATTGGTCGATCTGGTCGGTGCCGACCCTGGTGTAGTTCTGCTCGACGCTCAGCGACCCGTCGGCGCCCGGCACCGGCTTGGCGTAGATCGGGCGGGCGTCGGTGGCCGGGAAGGCGGAGGCGGGCCAGGAGTACAGGGCCAGGTCGTACTCGCCGGAGGCGATGTGGTCCTTGAAGTAGCTCTCGTCGGAGACCTTGGTGGTCTCGGTGCGGATGCCCACCTTCTCCAGCATCCGCGTGATCCGCCCGGCCACCAGGTGCAGGGACTGCGAGCCGGGGCCGGTCGGCAGCACGAACCGCAGGGTGAGCGCCTTGCCGTCCTTGGCCAGCACCTTGCCCGCGGCGACGGCCGGGGCGGCGGTGCCCAGGGGGGCGTAGGCGCCGGGCGCGCTGTTCCGGTCGAGGTACGGCTTGCCCTCCTGGGCGAGCTGCCTGCCCTGGTCCTCGTGGTCGCGGCCGTGGTCCGCGGGTGCCTTGCCGTCCTGACCGACGATGTACGTGCCGTCGTCGCCGCCGTCGGACTTGTCGCCGTCCTCGGACCTGCCGTCGCGGTCGGACTTCTTCCCGTCCTCGGACTTCTTCCCGCTCGCCGACTGCTTCCCGTCCTCCGACTGCTTCTCGCCCTCGGATCCGGCGGCCTTCTCGCCCTTCTCGCCCTTCCCGCTCTTGTCCACCGGGCCGCCGGGCACCCAGCCGGCGTCCGCGAGCAGCGCCTGCGCCTCCTCGGTGTCCTGGCCGCCGAGGGAGCCGCTGTTGTCGGCGTACGCGGCCTGCCCGGCGAGCGCCAGGTGGCTGCCGACCGGCTCGGCGGGCAGGCCGAGCGGCGTCAGCACCGCCTTCGCCAGCTCCTCGCGGTCGAGCGCCCTGGCCACCGCCCGGCGCACCCGCTCGTCGGCCAGGGGCCCGTCGGCGCCGTTGAGGGCCAGCTGCGTGTAGGCGGGCTCCAGCGACCTGCGCACCTCGTAGCCGCGCGGCGCCTTCGCCGCGGTACGGCCGCCGCCGGGTCCCGGGAGCGGTCCGGCGGCGCCCGCGGCACTGTCGATGTCCCGGGCGGCGGCCGGGTCGATCTCGGCCAGGTCGAGGTCGCCGTCGGCGAGCCGGTCGGCCCGCTCGTCGCGCGGTACGGCGGTCAGCTCGATCTCGGTGAGCTTGGCGGGCCGGCCCCACCAGCGCGGGTTGCGGGTGAGCCGGATCCGGTCGTTCTCGCGGTCGACCTGCTCCACGGCGAACGGCCCGGCGGTGACCTTCAGCTTGCGCCGCGCCCCGTCGTTGAAGGCGTCGGGGGTGCCCATGACGTCCTTCGGGTACAGCGGGGAGAACAGCGACCGCCAGTCGGCGTAGGGGCGGGCGAAGGTGACCCGGACCTCCAGGTCGTCGTCGCCCCGCTCGATCTTCTCGATGCGGTCGTAGCCGGCGTTGCGGGCGGTCCAGTAGGCGCTGTCCTTGCCGGACAGGGCGCGCCACTGGGCGGCGAAGTCGGCGGCGCCGATCTCGCGGCCGTCGCTCCACACGGCCTGCTGGTTCAGCCGGTACAGGACGACCTGCTTGGGCTCGGTGTCGACGACCTTGGCGGCTTCCAGGAAGTCCGGGTGCGGGCGGGGCCGCCCGGTCGCGTCGAGCCGGTACATCGACGGCAGGACGGCCTGGGCGACCCGGGTGGTGGTGGCGTCGGCGTCCGCCTGGAAGGTGTTGAAGGTCTCCGGCACGGCGTCCACGGCCCAGCGCAGGGTGCCGCCGTCGGCGACCTGGGCGCGGGCGGCGGGGGCGATGTCCTGGGCGGCCGCCGGAGCGGCCGCCTCGTCCTCGGAGGAGCAGCCGGACAGCAGGGGCACCGCGAGCGCGCCCGCGGTGAGGAAGGCGACCGAGCGCATGACCGCGCGGGGACCGAGGCCGTCGTGGGACATCTCTGCTTACCTCCGGGAGCCGCGGACGCGGTGATCACTTTTGGCGGTATATGAAGCTGATCACATCTATCCGGCCACTGAAGAGGAAAGGATTCGGCAACGGTCGGCGACACGACGGCGGCGACCGGGAAGCCCACTCGTGCGGCGCAACACCCGCAGGCTCGCGACCGTCGCCGCCCGCTGCGGCCCGGCCGGCGGAGGCGAGGCGTGCGGCCGCGGGCGGCCCCCGGTACGGGGGACTTCGCCGACGACCGGCGGCCCCGGGCCGCTCCCCGTGCCGAGGCCGCCCGCGCCGTCGGCTCGGGACGGGGGAGGCGGGCCTCGCTCCTCGCGCCACGTGAAGGCGCCGCGGGTGTACCCGGCCGACGCGCGGGGTCCTCCGGCTCTTGCGGCGCGGGCGCCCGGCCCGCGTCCCGTACTTCACCGGCTTCACCGGCTTCACCGGCTTCACCGGAGAGACGGGCCGGGCGTCGACCTCCCTGAGGGAGCGGGCCGTTCGGAGGAGCGGGCCGTGGACCGCGCGTACGGCCCGCCCTGCCGGCCCGGCGGCAGGATCAGGCGGCGGAACCCACCGGGGCGGCCCGGAGTGCGGGAGCGGGGGGAGCGGGCGCGCGGGGAGCTGTGGCCGCGGGCCTCAGGAGGAGGCCCGCAGGTACCCCGAGTGCGCCACGCTCCCGAGGAACGTGAACCGGGTGTCGCCGGCCATGTGCTTGTCGAACGCCTCCTTGATGCCGGGCCACTTGGGGTGTCCGAAGTCGTCCAGCACGACGATGCCGCCCGGCGCGACGATGCGCTCGGCCCATTCCAGGTCCGCCGCGACGCCGGCGGCGGAGTGGTCGCCGTCGACGACGATCACGCCGTAGGAGCGGTCGGAGACCAGGGCGCGGACCTCGGGGTCCTCGGAGAAGCCCTGCCGGATCCTGGTCGCGGCGCCGGCCGCGCCCGCCAGGGAGAGGTTGGTGCGCACGGCGGCCTCCCGCACGGGGTGCCCGAGGCGTCGTCCGACATGGTGGTGCCGGGCTGCAACTGCGTGCCGGCGAGCGGGTCGACGATCGTCAGCCGGGGGTCGCGGCCGGCGCGCTCCATCATGCGGATGAGGGCCGCGCCGAACATCCCGTACAGGGTGCCGATCTCCAGCACGTCGTCGTTCGGCGGATCGAGCAGCGGTACGGCGGACAACTTGCCGACGATGTTCATCGTGCCGCCGGCGATCCGGCCCACGCCGAGCGCCTCCAGGGCGAGGAGCAGCCGGAACGCCTGGGCCGCGCTGCGCTCGGCCTCGTCCCGGTCGCCGGTCACCGCGGCCAGCTCGTCGACCAGCCGGCTCAGGTGGGTGGCGGACGGCAGGCGCGCCATGCCGCGCCCGGTGCCGTCGAAGAAGAATTCCAGGGTGCGCTGCCGGTCGCGGAGCGTCTGCAGTTCCTGCCGCATCGCGTCGAGGGAGGCGTCGGCGCGGACGTCGGCGCGGACGGCTCGGCGCACCTGACGCTCGATGCGCTGGTCGATGAGTTCGGCCACCGGACGCAGGGCTCGGCGGACGGCCTTACGGGTGAGGAGCGATCGCATCAGAGTGTGACCCTTACAGGGATGGGAGATGGTGGACGCTAGGACGCGTACAGTCCCCGCACAACCAACTCGAGTGGCCCCGGAGGCGAAGGCCGCATGACGTCCGGGCGACGCCGCGATGGCGTCGCAGGTGACGCGGCGACGGCCGCGCCCCACGACACGGCACGGCACGGCACGGCGGCTCGGTTCCCGGCGTCGGACGGGCCCTCGGTGTCAGCGCACCCAGCCGTCGCGGTACGCCGTCCAGTCCGCCTCCTCGGCCGCGAAGTCGACGTACAGCGCGACCCCGAAGTTCGGGCGGTCGGCGTCCGTGCGGGACAGGCCCAGGCGGACGCCCCGGACCCCGGCGGGGACGGTCTCGGCATGGTTCCAGTGGCCGAACCGGTTCTCGTGGTAGAAGGGCAGGCCCATCAGCAGGTCGGTGGTGGGCGGGTGACCTCCAGCGCGAGGGAGGTCTGCTGGGCGACGTAGCCGCCGTAGGTGCTCTCCAGCGGCTGGATGGTGTCGTAGGACATGACGGCGATCTGGTCGACGCGGCGGGCCACCTCGCCGAAGAACTTCTGCGACCACCACTTCGGGTGGCCCGTGGTCGTGCCCCAGAAGGAGTGGAAGCCGGGCACCGGGTCGATCTGGTGGGCGGCGACGGACAGGGGCGCGTCCTGGGCGGCGGTGACGCGGTGCAGGGAGTCGAGGAGGGTCAGGTAGTCGCGGTCGCCGGAGTGCAGGGGCTCCAGGTCGAAGTGGACCCCGTCGAAGCCGGTGGCGAGGATCTCGCGCGTGGACCGTACGACCGCCGCACGCGTCGCCGCGCGTTCCAGCCGCATGCCGTGCGGGCTCTCGCTGGCGAGCACGTCACCGAGCCAGGCCTGGACCCGGACCTGCGGCATCTCCCGGTGGACGGCGGCGATGAACCAGCGGGCGTTCGGGTACGACGAGCCGGGAAGCGTGCCGTCGTGCTCCAGGGGCCCGGAGTGGACGTACAGGTCGCGGATGCCGGTGGCCTTCAGACGGGCTGCCAGGGCGGTGACGTCGGCGTCCTTCTTGCGGCCGTCCACCCAGGCGTGGCCGAGCCAGAGGGCGTCCTTGCCGCGGGTGTACGTGCCGTCGGCCGGGTCGCCCAGGTAGTTGACGCGCAGGCCGGTGAGGGCGACGAGGACCGCGAGCACGGGGAGGAGCGGGACGGCCAGGGCGATGCGCACCGTCCGCCGACGCCGCCGCCGCCGACGGAGGGCCGCCGCGTCGGGGGCCTCGGAGGCGTCGGTGACGTCGATGGCCTCGGAGGCGTCGGTCGCCTCCTCCGCCCGGCGGTCGTGGCGGCCCCGGCGGCCTGGTCGGTCTCGGCGGTCGTGGCGGCCCCGGTGACCTGGTCGGTCGTACCGGCTTCGGCGGCCGTACCGGTCCCGGCGGTCGTACCGGTCCCGGCGGCCGTACCGGTCCCGGCGGTCGTACCGGTCCCGGCGGTCGTACCGGTCCCGGCGGTCGTGCCGGTCCCGGTGACCTGGTCGGCCTCTGCGGTCGTGGCGGCCCCGGCGGCCTGGTCGGTCGTACCGGCTTCGGCGGCCGTACCGGTCCCGGCGGTCGTACCGGTCCCGGCGGTCGTGCCGGTCCCGGTGACCTGGTCGGCCTCTGCGGTCGTGGCGGCCCCGGCGGCCTGGTCGGTCGCGCCGGGCCTGGCCTCCGCGTCCGTACCGGTCGAGTGATCCGTCACCTGTTCCCCCTCCGTGTCGCCCGCCGCACGTGCCCCGTCCCGGGTGCATCCCGGTCGCGTGGCCGCATGGGCGGCCATACGCTCCCGAATGTGACGTCGTCCAAGCTCCGGGGCCGACCGCGGCGGTCCGGTCCGCAGGTGTCCGTGCGGGTGCTGCACGCCGTGCTGGGCGGAGCCACGGGCATCGTGTGGCTGGTGTTGCCGGGGATGACGACGCGAACGGACGTTCCGGTTGCGATCACCCGTCCTCCCGCGTCCGCGGTCTCCGCGCCGACCGCGCCGACCGCCGCGCCCGCCGCGCCAGCGGAGGAGGGGACGTCCGCCGTCGACCTGGTCCTGCCGCTCGTCGTGGCCGGCGCGGCCGGGCCCTCGCGGGGTACGGCTACCTGCGCCGCGTCCGCCGCTCCCGCACCCGGACGACACCGGGCGGCGCCACCCCCTCCCCGCACGCGGAGACCGGCGTGCCCGACGAACGGGTCCGCGCGGCCCTCGTCGCGGCCGACGACCGCGTCCGCGCCGCCCGCGACGAACTCGGCTTCGTGCGCGAGCTGTCCGGCCCGGAGGCGGTGGCGCCCTTCGCCGGCGCCCTGCGGGAGGCCGAGACGGAACTGGCGGCGGCCTTCCGGATGCGGCAGCGCTACGACGACGGCGTACCGCGGGACGCCGCCGCCCGGCGGCAGGCGCAGGCCGGGATCACCGGGCGGTGCGCGGAGGCGGTGCGGCGGCTGGACGCGGCGGCCGACGGCTTCCGGCGGCTGCGGGGCTGGAGCGGGGGGTGGGCGGGGCGCTGGGAGTCGCGGAGGCACGGTTCCGGGAGCTGACCGGTCGGACGGCGGCTGCGGAGACGGTCCTGGCCGACATGCGGGCGGCTTACGCGGCCACGGCGAGCGCGTCCGTCGTCGGGTACGCCGAACAGGCCAAGGACCGGCTGGTGTTCGCCACCCTCCGGCTCAACCTGGCCCGTCAGGCGGACGACTCGGACCGTCCCGCGGAGGCGGCCCGGCACCTGCGCGCCGCCGAGGGCGCCATCGCCCAGGCCGCCGTCCTCGTCGGGCGGTGGAACGGACGGCAGCCGAACTGCGGGAGGCCGCCGGCCTGGTCCCGGCCGCGCTGACGGGCGCGGAGGCTCGGCTGGCCCCGCTGCGGGGCACCGCCGGCCCCGGCGACGAGGCCCTCACCCACCTGCTGCACGCCGACGCGGTCCTGTCCTCCGTACGCCGGGAACTGACCTCGGGCCGCCCGTACGACCCCCTCGGCATGCTCCGCCGCATCACGGCCGCCGTCTCGCAGGCGACCTCGGACCGGACCGACGCCGCTGCGGGCCCGGTACCGGCCCCGGAGCGGGCCGGTGTGACCGCGGCCGCCGGCCGGCTCACCGCGCGCAGCGCCACCGCCGCGGCGGACGACTTCGTCGCGACGCACCGGGGGCGGTCGGCGCCACCCCTCGCACCCGCCTCGTGGAGGCCCGCCGTCTGCTGACCGCCGGCGACGGCCCCGGGGCCGAGGCCCTGGCCCTGGAGGCCCGCGCCCTGGCCGAGCAGGACGTGCGGGTCCGGGGCAACCCGTACGCCGCGCCGCCGTCCGCCCCCGACGCGTCCCGTCCGGTGACCACGGCCGGCACAGCCGGCACGGCCGGTGCCGTCCTGGGCGGCATCCTCCCCGCCGACGACCCGGAGAACGCCGATCCGGCGGGCTTCGCGGGACGGCCCCTCGAGACACCGCCCGGGACGCCCCCGGATAGGGGCGACGGGCCGAGGCGGTCCGGCGGGGCGGTCCGGCGGGGCGGTCCGGCGGGGCCGCCCGTCAGAACAGGCTCAGCAGCGCCTCCGCCGGGTCCGCGAGGCCCGTCTCGCCGTCGGGGAGCGGGAGTTCGAACCAGACCGTCTTGCCGCGGGGGTACGGCGGGAGCCCCAGGCCGCGGAGAGCAGGCCGACGAGCTGGAGGCCCCGGCCGCCCTCGTCGGTGTCGCGGGCGCGGCGGCGGCGCGGCTGGACGAGACCCGCGTCCCACACCTCGCAGACCAGCGTGCGGTCCAGCAGCAGCCGCAGTCTGATCTCGCCCTCGCCGTACCGGAGCGCGTTCGTCACCAGTTCGCTGACGAGGAGTTCCGCGGTGTCGACCAGGGGTTCCATGTCCCAGCCGATCAGCCGGTCGCGGGCGTACTCGCGGGCCCGGCCCACGCTGCGCGGCTCGCGCGGCAGGGTCCAGTCGCCGACGGACTCGGCGGGCAGGCCCTGGACGCGGGCCATCAGCAGCGCGATGTCGTCCTCGCCGTGGTGGGTGTCGAGGGTGTTGAGGACGTGGTCGCAGACGTCCTCCAGGGGGCTCGCGGGATCCGTCAGGGCGCCCACGAAGGCCTGGAGGCCCTCGTCGAGGGGGTGGTCGCGGGATTCGACGAGTCCGTCCGTGTAGAGGGCGAGCAGCGCGCCCTCGGGGAGTTCGACCTCGACCTCCTCGAAGGGCTCCCCGCCGACGCCGAGCGGCATGCCGGGCGGCACGTCGAGCATCAGCGCGGCCTCGCCGGGTTCGACCAGCACGGGCGGCAGGTGGCCCGCGTTGGCGAAGGTGCACCTGCGGGTCACCGAGTCGTACACGGCGTACACGCAGGTCGCGAGGTACACCTCGGACAGGTCGGCCTCGCGGGGCCGGCGGGCGGCGCGGGTGGCCTGCTGGACGCCGCCGGGGCGCCGAGGCCGCGCGCGATCTCGTCCAACGCGGAGAGCACCTCGGCCGGTTCGAGGTCGAGGAGGGCGAGGGTCCGTACGGCGGTGCGGAGTTCGCCCATCGCGACCGCCGCCCGCAGTCCGCGCCCCATCACGTCCCCGACGACCAGCGCCGTGCGGTGGCCGGGGAGTTCGATGACGTCGAACCAGTCGCCGCCGACCTCGCTGGGGCGGCCCGAGGCGACGCTGCCCGGCAGGTAGCGGCAGGCGATGTCCAGGCCCGAGGCGATCGGGTCGCCCGGCGGCAGCAGGGACCGCTGGAGCATCAGCGCCCGCTCGTGCTCGCGCCGGTACAGCCGCGCGTTGTCGATGCAGACCGCCGCCCGCGCCGCCAGTTCCACCGCGAGGTCCCGGTCCCGGTCCCCGAAGGGCTCGCTGCCCTTGGTCCGCGAGAACTGCGCGAGGCCCACGACCGTGTCGTGCGCGACCATCGGAACGGCGAGGGTGGACTGCACGAGGCCGCCCTCCTCGCCGGGGACGGCCACCGGGCGGGCGGTGCGCAGGGCGTCCGCGCAGGGCGAGTTGAACGGGAAGTGGTGGACGGCACCGACCGTGACGGCCGCGCCGCTGCCGGGGAACGGCGCGTCGGACACGGCGGACGAGAAGGCGACGCGGCGCAGTTCGGCGCTGCCGTCGGCGAGGCCGGGCGGGGTCTCGTCGCCGGCGAGGAGCCCCTGGTAGAGGTCGACGGTGGCCAGGTCGCAGAACCCGGGCACGACGACGTCGAGGAGTTCGCGCGCGGTCGTCTCGAGGTCGAGGGAGTTCCCTATGCGGGCCCCGCCTCGTTCAGCAGGGCGAGGTTGCGCCGTGCGGCGGCGGCCTCGCGGGCGGCCGCGCGGCGGGCGGTGATGTCGATGCCGAGCCAGGCGACGCCGATCGGCCGGCCGGAACCGCTGTGCACGCGGTACAGGTTGACGGACCAGTGCCGGCGTTCCTCGGAGCCCGGCACGAAGCCCGTGACGTGCATGTCCGTGATGGAGTCGCCGGTCTCCAGCACCCGGCGCAGCACCGCGCTGACCCGCTCGGCCTCGGGCCTCGGCAGATAGTCCTGGACGCCCTTGCCGCGGTGGTCGTCGGGGGTGCCGCCGAAGATGGACGCGAACCGCTGGTTGGCCCGGCGGACCCGCAGTTCGGGGTCGATCAGCAGGAAGCCGAACGGGGATTGACCGAATATGGCCTGCGAGGCGGCCAGGTCGGTCTCGATGCTGCGCAGGGTGCGGACGTCGACGACGATGCAGACGGCGGCCTTCTCGCCCTCCTGGGTGCGCGTCGGCATGACGTACACCTCGGCGAGGCCCTGCTCCCGGCGCGTCGCGTTTCCGTCGGCGGGCAGCCGGAAGGGGACGACGCCGGTCCACTCGCGGCCGTCGAGGATCTCGGCCATCTTGCGCTGGCCGCGCTCGCGCTGACCGGCGTCAACGAACGCGTCGATCGGGTCCATGCCGACGGCCCGGTCGGCGGGATGCCGAAGATCTGCTCGGCGCGCAGACTCCACTGGTCGACGAGTCCGTCGGGGCCGATCGAGAAGGAGGCGACCTTGATGTAGTCGTAGATGGAGCCGGGCGGACTGCTCTGCCACAGCGCGTCACCGACGGGCGTCTCGCCCTCGCCGCCGGCAAGGGCGCCTCCGGCGTCGCCCGCGAGCGCACCCGCGGCCTCCGCCCTCGCGCCGTCCGACGGGTCCTCGGACTCCGTGGCCTTCGCTGGTATCTCGCTCACGCGAACCGTCCCCTCCAGCTCACCGCGCCCGGCACCGGTCACCGGTTGCGGCTGCCCGCAGTATCCAGCACTACGGCGCCGCACGACACGGTGTTCACGATCACAGCACGGTCCAGGCTTTTTTCGGACCGTCCCGCGACAACACTCCCCGTCTTCTAACCAGCGGACACGTCGTCGAACCACCCCGGACGGCACGGTTCGCCGGACCGGTGTCCGGGCCGCCTCCGGCGTGAGCGCGAAAGCCCGGACTCCCGGCCCGATTCCGCCTCCGGTTCCGGCTTCGATTCCGTCCTCGGTTCCGTCCTCGGTCCGGGCTTCGGTTCCGGTCTCCGGATCGGTGCGGATGCGTACGTCACCCGGGGAGCGCCAGTTCGAACCACACCGTCTTGCCCGTGCCGCCGGGCCTGCTCCCCCAGCGGCGGGAGGAGGAGGCGACCAGTTGCAGTCCGCGGCCGCTCTCGTCGTCGGGCCGGGCGGCGCGCTCGCGGGGCGGGTCCGGCACCGGGTCGGAGACCTCCACGAGCAGCACCTCGGGCAGACCGGCGGGCCGCACCAGGCGGACCCCGATGGGACCGGTGGCGTGCCGCAGGGCGTTCGTGACGAGTTCACTGACGAGCAGGGCGGCGACGTCGCCGAGGCTGTCGAGACCCCAACGGCACAACTGCCCCCGTACCGCGGCCCGGGCGGCGCGCACCGCACCGGCCTCAGCGGGGAACGTCCACCCGGCGCAGTCGCCTTCGGTGTCGATCACGCCGATCACTTCCCGGGTCAGCGAAGCACACTGATGTCCGACTAAACGTATTTGATGGTGACATACCCGGTACGCGGCATGAAGTACCGCCCGGGACGGCGCAGGGTGAGGACGGAACGACGGCGGGACGGTGACGACGCAATGACGGGGGCGGTGACGTCGGGGCGGCGACGACGGGGGGCGGCGATCAGTGCGCGTCGGCCGCCGCCCCCGGCGGCTCCCCGGACCCGTCGGCCAGTCGCGCGGCCACCTCCCGTACCGCCGGGACGTCCTGGTCGAGCCAGTCGACGTCCCAGATCTCCCGCGGCGTGAGCCAGCGCAGGCCGTCGTGGTCCTGGAGGGGGCGGGAGGGGCGGAGGCGGGCTCCAGACGTGCGGTCCACACCTGCAGGGCGTAGGGCGGCCGCAGCGGCCACTCCCCCGGGACGCGCTCCAGGGCCCTTGCGTCGACGCCGAGTTCCTCGCGCAGCTCGCGGACGAGGGCCTCCTCGGGCCGTTCACCCGGCTCCACCTTGCCCCCGGGCAGTTCCCAGCGTCCGGCGAGTTCGGGGGGCGCGCTGCGGCGTGCGGCGAGCAGCCGGCCGCCGTCGAGGAGGGCGGCTCCGACCACCACGATCCGTTCCGTCATGCGCGGGAGCCTACGGGAGCGATCGGGTCGTCAGTCGAGCGCGCCGTCGCCGTGCTGGGCGATGCGTTCGACCCAGTAGAGCTGCTTGTGGCCGCGGCTGTCGAGGCTGTCCGCGATCTTCTGGGCCTCGGCGCGGGTCGCGTACCGGCCGACGCGGTAGCGATTGCCGTTGTCGTCCTGGCGTATGACGAGCCAGGGCAGAGAGACCGTGCTGTCGTTCATCGCGCCGCACGCCCCCTTCTCGCCCCGGCCGGGTCGGATGCCGTCCGTGGCGCGACCCGCGTCCCGCCCTGTGAGGAAACCGCAATCCGCATATGCCCGAGCGTACGCCCAACCTTTACGGAGCGAATACGGCTTTTCACAAACAGGTACGCAACCAGCCAACCCGCAGGGGGCGCACGGAGCCGAACGCGCCGCCCGCGCACCGCGATGTCTCCGGTCGGCGCGCTGCCGGACACCGGGCGGGCGACCTGCGGGAACGCAGGAGAACGACCGGATTCCGACGGCCTGCGGACGGCCTCGGGGCGGGCCGTTTCCGGGGGCAACTGCCAAGGGGGTGTGCGCTGTCACCGCAAAGGTGTGCGCCACTTCACCCCGCCCCCGCCGAGGGGGCGGCGGCTATCTCACGGGCAGGTGGTAGGAGACCTGGTAGCGGTCGGCGGGGATGACCACGTCCGCCGTCTCGACCGGGCGGCCGGAGGCGTAGTAGGTGCGCCGGACGACCAGGACGACGTGCCCGGGCACGCCGCCCAGGGTGAGGAGCTCCTCCGCGAGGCCGGGGCGGGCGCCGACGTCCTCGGTGACGTTGTCCACGACGACGTCGATGGCGCGCATGCGCTCGACCACGCCCATGCCGCCGAGCGGCCCCTCCTCGGGCAGCATGACGGGCGTGCGGCCGGTGACCGCGAGGGGCTCCCAGGAGGTGGAGAGCATCATCGCCTCGCCGGCCTCCCGGAACACGTACCTGGTGCGCATCACGCGGTCGCCGGGCTTGATGCCGAGCCGCTCCGCCACGGCCCGGCCGGCCTCCACCTGCTCGCTGCCGGACTCCCAGGTGCCGCGCGCCCCGGTGTCCGCCTGCTCCTGCCGGAACGGGGTCGCGCCGGACTCCGGGCGGTATCCGGAGCGGGCGATCCGGCGCGGCACCGGCCGCTCGCGCACGTACGTCCCCGAACCGGAGCGGCCCTCGACCAGCCCTTCCGCCATCAGCACCTTGCGCGCCTCCAGCGCGACGGTGTCGGAGACGCCGTACTCCTCGCGGATGCGGGCCTGGGAGGGGAGACGGGTGTGCGGTGGCAGCGAGCCGTCGACGATCTGCTTGCGGAGATCGCCCGCGACCCGCAGGTACGCAGGCTGCTCACCGAATGTCACTGGCCGCTCCCATCAGGTTGTACAGACAGCAACAGCGTGGCAACCACGAGTTGTCCCGTGCAAGCAAAGGCCAGAGAATCACTCGATGTGATGACTTATCCCGGGGAAGGGCTTTACGCAGGCAGTTTCTCCCCGTATGGACGCGATCACACGTCCAGGCCGCCGTCACTTCCCCCGGTACCACCGCCCTCGCCGTCCTCCTCGTACACGGGCGGGCTGTCGGCCAGCCCCAGAGCCTTGCGGGCGGTGACGGTCGCGGCGCCGTCGACGTGCGCGTAGGCGGTGTCGTAGTGCTCGTAGAAGGTGTCCACGTCCGCGGCGGTCGCCGCCGCCGTCCACTCCTTGCCCGCCCTGCCCATGTCCTTGACCAGGGCGGCGACCGGCTCGCGGACACCGGCCTGCCAGGTGTGCCCGTTCAGCGCGCCGGCCTGCCGGGCGGTCGCGTCCGCGACGTCGCCGGCCCAGGCCTTGTTGGCGTCCAGGTCCTCCTCGGCGTATTCCTCGGGCTCCTCGTAGAGGGTGTCGTCGAGGTCGTTCATCGCCTCGAGGAAGGCCAGTTGGTCGGCGGTCAGCGTCGTGGCGTCGGAGCGCAGCGAGCCGGTCAGCGGGGACTCTCCGTCGATGTGGGTGAAGACGCAGACGATCTGGCGGTCGCCCCACTCCCAGCTCTCACGGGTGGGCGTGAGGTGGTAGACGTCGACCTCCTCGGTCAGCGCCCAGGTGTCCATCGCGTACTCGGTCTCGAGGGTGTAGCACTTCTCCTCGGCCTCGTCCGCCACGGAGGCGTCGCCCGGGTAGCTCCCGCCGGACAGCGTGACGACGCCGAACACCTCGCCCTCGTGCTCGCCGGCACAGTCCACCGTGTCGACGTCGTAGACGTCCCCGTCGATGGAGTCGCCCGGCACGTCGAAGCAGTCGCCCTTGACCAGGGAGAGGCTGGAGTTGCCCCGCGCGCCCTCCTTGAAGCCCTCCCAGAACGCGGAGGCGCCCCCCGTGGCGAGCGCCAGCACCCACAGCGCGAGCCCGAGCGCGGAGAGCACGGCCCCGCCGATCGCCATGCCCGCGCCGCGCTCCCCGCGCTTCTTGATCTGCATCAGCGCGACGACCCCGAGCACCAGCCCGACGGCCGGCAGGAAGCACAGCACGCCGAGGACGAGCGCGGCGATCGCGACCCCGTTGACCGGTGCGGGCCGGTTGAGGGGCAGGTACCCCTGCCCCCAGACCGCGTACGGCGCCCCCGCGTACGGCCCCTGGGGCGCCTGCGGTCCGTGCGGCTGCTGCGGATACGGGCCCGGCCCCTGCGGCTGCGGAGGCCCGTACGGGTCCTGAGGCTGCTGGGGCCCGGAGGGCGGGGGTGGCGGGGGTATGGACACGAGTACCGTGCTCCTGGATCAGACGGGTCGGGCGGGGCGCGCCGCACGGACCGCACACGGCGATGCGGAACTGACGTACGACTGCGCGCATGGTAAGCGCGCTGCGAGCGGGGGCGGTACGGGGGTCGCGAACACGACGATCCGGGCGACGAGGACGCTCACCGCCCGACGGCCCGCCGTCCGACGGCCCACCACCCGGCGGGCGGAGCGTCCGGAGACCGCCCGGCCTCCCCGACAGGGCACGCCACCGGGCCGAAGACGCCCGCCTGCACCGGCACGCCGTCCATCTGCCGCTCGTCGGCGAGTACATGACGGAACCTCGGGCACCGGGGCGGGCACGCCTGGCCTGCCGTACGAGCTCCTGTTCCCGAGCGGTCCTGCGTGGCGAAGCGGGTGAGGGCGTCCCGGCGCCGACGTGAACGGCGAGGCCGGTCGGGGGGGCGGGCGATGTGGCCGAGGCCTCGCGCGGGGCGCTAGCGTCGGGTCCCGTGATCGTATGGCTCAACGGCACCCACGGCGCGGGCAAGACGACGACCGGTGCACTCGTGCAGCGACTGATCCCGGATTCACGCGTGTTCGACGCCGAGAAAGTCGGCGAGACACTCATGGACATCACGCCGGGACTGCCCGAGACGGACAACTTCCAGCACTGGCCTCCGTGGCGGCCGCTGGTCGTCGAGACCGCCCGCCGCGTTCTCGACTACACCGGCGGCACTCTGGTGATGCCCATGACCGTCCTCGTCGAGCAGTACTGGCGCGAGATCAGCACAGGCCTCGCCCGACACGCCGTTCCGGTACGGCACTTCGTTCTCCACGCCGACCAGGACACGCTCCGCGGGCGCATCGAGGGGGACACGGTTCTTGGCCCCTCCCCGTTCCGCCTCCGGTACCTCGAGCCCTACGCCGAAGCGGCCCGCACGTGGCTGCACGACGAGGCCGAGGTCGTCGACACCACGCACCTCACGCCCGCCCAGGCCGCCCTGCGGATCGCGGAGGCCGTCAAGAACTGAGGTTCGCCCGCCACGCGAAAGCAGCCGCAGGGGGCGGCGGAAAACGACCTTCCGGTGCCGAGCGGAGCGTCCGGAGGTCCGGGACCGGTCCGTCATCGCCGTGTCATCCGTCTCGGAAAGTCGCGTCAGGGCATCGAGCCTGAGGCAGGGCACGGCCTGATAACGTGCGATCTTCGCCGGTTCCCCGGACGGAGCCCTCCCGGCAGGTACGCATGTCTTGCTCCGAGCAGCTCATGGCGGCTCTCGATGCCCTGGATCAGGCCTTCGCCTCGGAAGAGTCCTTCCCCGTCACGGGATGCACGTACTGCTACGGCGAGCAGGACTTCACCGAACTCTCCGGACCACCGCACCTCATAGCCGACGATCTGGTGTCCTCGGTCGCCGCCAAAGTGCCTGACCATTGGGACGACCTCCCGCGTCTCTACCGCCGCCTCGTCCCGCGCGTCATCCGCTCCCTTGTCACCGGCCGGCTCCACGTCGACGAGGAACTCATCGCCTCGCGCCTGGTTCGGGCGGGCTGGACCACCTGGGACGTGCACTTGACCGAGGCCCTGCGCGAGGTCTGGTCCGCCTGGTGGCAGAGCACGCTGCTCACCCACCCCGGCCCCGTGTCCGTCAGGAGATCCCTCAGCTTCATCGCCGTGGTCACCGGCAGCCTGCGTCCCTGGCTGGACGCATGGACCGCCACCCGTGCCCCGGCCGCCGACGCGCACTTGGCAGACCTCGTCGACGACGTGATGTTCGAGTTCGAGATCACCGACTTGCGCATGGGCTTCTACGGTGAGTACGACGCCACCGTCGAACTGCTGGGCTGGCTTCTCACCGATGTGCGCGACCGTGTCGCCGACGCACGTCTCGACGAGCCCTTCCTCCGTGAACACCTCCGGGCAGCCGCGCGGCACCCCGGCTGATCGGGTCCGCCCGTCAGGAACTGAACGGAAGGCCCCGTTCCCTCGGAGAACGGGGCGGCTCTCCCGAGGGACCGTTTCCGACCAAGACCAGGCCGTATCCCGGCACCTGCGCCGCCACGTCCACCCGGCCGGGGAGAAGCGGGCGGCTCCGCGCCGAGGGAGGCGCCGGCGCGCGGTGGGTGAGTACCGGACCGCCTTCCGAACGGGAGTGCGGGCCCGACCGTGGAAGACACTTCGCGACACGGTGCTGCGCATCCTGGGCAAACCAACCGCGCTGGAGACCTCCCCCTCGGCTTCGACACCACCGCCCCCGTTCCGCAACCGGACCGGACGAGCGGGAGGTCGCACCGCTCGCCGCGAAAGCCTGACGACCACACGAGAGCCGGCAGGAGGAGGAGATGATCCAGGCGTACACGCTTGACTTCATGACACCATTATTGTGTCATGAAGTCATGCTGTACGCCACTCCCTCTCTGGGCGCCGACGACCAGCGTGCCCTCGACGAGATCGAGAGCATGCGTCGCTCCCTGCGCCACATGCTCCGAGCCACCCCTCGCTGGACCCGCCAGCTGCGCCGCAACCTCACCGCTCGCGCGATCGCCGGATCGAACACCATCGAGGGATACGCCGCAACAGTCGATGACGTGGAAGCCCTCATGTCCGGCGAGGAACCGCTGGAGACCGGGGAGAAGACGCGTGTCGAGCTGGAGGGCTACCAGCGCGGTATGACCTACATCCAGGCCCTCGCCGACGCCGGTGACGACTTCCGGTACGACGCCGGCCTCCTCAACAGCCTGCACTTCATGCTGCAGGGCCACCACCTCGACAAGCGCCCTGGCCGCTGGCGCGACGGCCCCGTCTACGTCACCAGCCCCGACGACCCCCTGGTCCCCGCCTACACCGCACCGGACCAGGCGGACGTTCCCGCTCTGATGTCGGAGTTCATCGACTGGCTCAACGAGGGCGACCTCGACGCCCCCGTCCACATCCGTGCCTCCATGGCCCACCTCAACCTCGTCAAGATCCACCCCTGGAAGGACGGCAACGGACGCATGTCCCGCGCCCTGTCCACTCTCGTGTTCTCCCGCGAGGCCCTGATGCCACCCGAGTTCTCCTCCATCGAGGAGTGGCTTGGACGAGGGCAGAACACTTACGCCTACTACCAGGTCCTGGAGGACGTGGGCGGCCCGCACTGGAGCCCCGAGCGGGACACCCGGCCCTGGATCCGGTTCTGCCTGACCGCGCACCACCGGCAGGCCCAGCAGGCCCAGCGCCGCTTCGATGTCATGTCGCGGGCCTGGACCCGCCTGGTCGAAGGCGTCGAGGCAACCGGCTTGGACGAGCGGGTCGTCTACGCCCTGCTACCCGCGTTCTCTGACGCGAAGGTCCGCCGCACCGTCTACCAGCAGGACGCCGACCTCAGCGACCAGCAAGCCATCCGTGACATCCGGGAACTCGTCGCCCGCGGCTGGCTCGTCCCCCACGGGAAGGCCCGCGCCCGCTACTACGCCCCGGGGCCACTCATGGACCCGGTCCGCGAAGAAGTCCGCCAGTCGATGGAGCCGTACGTGGACCCGTACCGGCGGGAACGCTGACCCACGACGCTTCCCATCGCCGCCAGGTCTGGACAGATCACACGCCGGCATGTGCACTCTCATCCAGCACCGACCTAGCACGGTAAAGATTCAGGGTCCGACCCCGAGGAGTCAGACCCCATTTGACCTGCATGTCTGCCGGATCAGCAACGTGGCGCCATGTCGCCCGCTACACGTTGAGGCGGAATGCCTGAAGCCCGATCCTGACCTACGGCGAAGCCCCCTCCAGGGCCCTAATCTGGGATTTCCCTGCCGGCATACGTTGGCTCCCGACGGCCGATCACGGGTGTCCCGCGGACCGGCTGCGGACCGGAGGACACCCTCACTCGGATGACCTGGGCCTCTCGTCCGTCATACCCAGACGTGCCTGTTCCTCCTCGATGATCCGACGTGCCAGCTCGGTGTCCGACACGTCGACCGCGTCCGGGGTGGCTTCGGCCACGGCGCTGCGGCGGGCATAGGCGTCGAACAGGCGCGTCTTGGTCTCCAGCATCTTCACCATGCGTTCGTCCACGCCTCCGGTGGCGAGGAGACGGTGCACGCGAACCGGCCTGACCTGGCCCATACGGTGGGCCCGGGCCACCGCCTGATGTTCGATGGTCGGCTTGATCTGGGGTTCGCAGATGACGACGACGGAGGCGGCCTGCATGTTGAGGCCGACGCCCGCTGCCTGGATCTGCCCCAGGAGCACCGCCGGGCCCTGGACACCGGCGAAGTCGTCGACGATCTCCTGTCGACGCTGGGCCGGGACGGCGCCGGTCAGTGGACCGAACACCGGGGTGTCTCCGGCGGTTCCGGCCGCGAGGGTCTCCTTCACCACGCCCAGTACGTCCTTGAAGTTGGAGAAGACCACCGTCTTCTGCCCGTTCTCGCCGGCCTCCTGAACGATCTCCCGGAGCCGGTCCAGCTTGGCCGACTTCTCGGGGCGCAGGTAAGCGGCCCTGCGCATGGCCATGAAGTTGCCCGCGCGCACGGCTTCGCGGTACGCCTCCTCGTCCGAAGCGCTCAGCTCCTCCCACTCGTCGGTCTGCTGAAGGCTCGGGAGTTCCGTCAGCACGTCCTCCTGGTTGCGCCGCAGGTAGACCGGGGCCACGGCCTTGCGGAAGGCGACCGATCCGGCCAACGCGTCCCGTTCACCGAGGGAGTCCGCGACGTCGCCGTCGAGCATCCGGACCAGGTTGCGGAACTCCACGACCCTGTTCTCCATCGGGGTTCCGGTCATGAAAAGGGCGCGCTCGCAACGCTCCGCCCATAGGCCGACCGCTTGGGACCGCTTGGCCTTCGGGTTCTTCACGGAGTGCGCCTCGTCGACCACCAGCAGCCCGACCTCCCCGCCGCCCGGTGCGGGAAAGCCGCGCAGCGCGTCGAACGTGGTCACCCCGACGCCGCCCCGCCCCTTCCAGTCGGCGAACGCGTAGTGCCGGTCGGGACCGTGGAGCACCATGACGCGCAGGGCACTGCGGGCCTCGATCTCCCGTGTCCAGTTCACGAGGACGCTCGCCGGGCAGACGACCATGAAGTGACTCTGTCCCTCGGCGGCCAGGTGGGCGAGGACGGCGATCGCCTGGATCGTCTTCCCGAGGCCCATCTCGTCGCCGAGCATCACCTTGCGCTGCGCGAGCGCGAACCGTGCGCCGAACGCCTGGTAACCGCGCAGGGAGACCCGCCGGTGCGTGTCGTCGAGGTGCTGGGTGCGTACCCGCTCCGCGATCTCGTCGGGCAGAAAGCCCTCTGCGGCAGCCGTGTCCGGCAGCCGCCCGGAGATCTCGGCGAGCAGGCTGTAGTACTCGGCGGAGCGGAGTTCGAAGTCCACCCAGGCCGCGACGTCGGACGAGAGCCCCCGGAGCAGGTCCACCGACGCCTGGGCGAGCAGCTCGGGCAGGCCGGCACGCTCCGCCTCGTCCACCAGCGACCGGGTCTCGGCGACCGCCGCCCCTGCGCGGGCCTTCTTCTCCCGGCCGGCCAGAAGCATCCGGACCCTTCCGGCGGCGGGCCTCGCGTCGGCCAGCAACGGACCGAGGCGCTCCGCCAGGGCGGTGGCCTTGTCGACCGCACGCCGGGTGTCCGGGCCGGCCTCCACCAGGACATGCAGGGCCATGACGAGCGCGGTGGTGCGCGGTTCCGGCCGGTCCACGTCGATGTGGACGGCCACGGTCTCGTGCACGGCCTCGGAGAGCCTGCGGGCGGCGGCGAGCATCTGGTCGACGGTGCGCTGCCCGACACCGGGAATCTGACGCAGCCGGTAGGGGCCCGCTTCGAGCACACTGCCCAGGGTGCGCAGTCCGCTCTTCTCGACGCTCCCCAGCCGCAGCCGCCCTTCGGTGACGTCCTGCAGCCGGGCGACGGGAACAGCATCGAGCTCCCGCTTCACCGCCGCGTCGTGGAGCGGTTTCAGTGCCGCCCGGACCGCCTCCACCGCCCTTCCGTGGTCACCGACCACTGCCTGCGCCGCCTCGTACAGTCGCGCTCCCCTCGCGACCGTGTCCCGCTCGCCACGCCCCACGCTCCCCGCCCTTCTCCGCCCCCCGGCATCTTCCCACCGCCCGCACCGGGTCCCGACCGGCGTTCGCCGCGCGGCTGCTCACTGTGCGGACTGCTGCACCCGCTGCTCCGAGCGAAACCGAAGCAGTCCGACGCGAATCCGGCGCAGATGATGAGGATGTGAGAATGGATCTGACCGGAGTTCCGTGAAGGACTGCGCCCCGCACCGGCATGCCCCTGGCTGCCTCGCCCGTGGGGTCCTGGCTTCCTCGGGTGTTGTCCTGGGCGGGCCCGCACCAGGAAGATCGTCGATCGTGCGTATCGACGAACTCAATGCTCTTGAAAGTCAGTTGTGGAACTCCTTCGCCCAGGGCGCTGCCGTCGATGTCCGCGACGGCTCGTCAGCGGCGGAACCCGCAGTACGGGCCGAGGTCATTGCGGCACTGCTGCTGGGTGCCGGTGCCGATGCCGCCCCGGGCGACCGCCCGGCACTGCGCCTGACCGGTGCCCGCATCACGGGCGTGCTGGATCTGCGATTCGGCGAGATTGCCGCGCCGGTCGTCCTGGACGAGTGCCGCTTCGACGACACGCCCTTGCTCGGCGGCGCCAGGATTCGCGAGTTGGCCCTCACCGGATGCGCACTGCCAGGTCTCGCCGCCGACACGGCCCAGATCGACGGCCGGCTGGCCCTGTCCCGCTGCCACCTGACCGGACCCCTCGTACTCACCTGCGCCCAGGTCCGCAGCGACCTGGACCTCCGCGACACCGTCATCACTACGCCCGGAGCCGAGGCGATATCCGCGGTCCGCCTCATCACGGGCGGCGACGTACTGTGCACCAACCTGGCCGTCCAGGGAGCCTTCCGCCTCTCCGGCGCCGCTGTCTCCGGCGAGTTCGCCTTGGAGGGCGCCTCGCTGAGCAACCCGGGCGGCCACGCCCTGGACGCCTACCACGTCCAGATCACCGAGGACTTCACTTTCCACCCGGGTTTCAGCGCCGAGGGGCGAATCATTCTCTCCGGTGCCACGGTCGCGGCGGCGATCGGCTTCTGCGGCGCCCGGCTGAGCAACGCCGGCGACGTCGCGCTGGAGGCCATCGACGTCAGCGTCGCCCGCAACTTCGACCTCGGCCAGGGCCTCACCGTCGACGGCGGCATCACACTCGACGGCAGCCGCATCGGTACGCAGCTCAGCTTCCACGACGCCACGCTGACGAACCCCGGCGGCATCGCCCTGTCCCTGCGGCTGGCCCAGGCGCGCGAGACCGATCTACGCTCCCGGCAGCCGATCGACGGCACCGTCGATGCGAGCAACGCCCAGCTGGGCACCCTGTACGACACCCCGGACGCCTGGCCCGCCGACCTCCGGCTGGCCGAGACCACCTACGACGCCCTCGCTCTCCCCCTGCCGGCCGCCGAACGGCTCGGCTGGCTCCGGCGCAGCACCGCGGGCTACCTCCCGCAGCCGTACGAGCAGCTCGCAACCGCCTACCGACGGCTCGGACACGAGGATGAAGCACGCACGGTGCTCCTCGCCAAGCAACGGCATCGCCGTGCCATGCTCCCCCTGCATACCCGCGTCTGGGGCTACGTCCAGGACGCAACCGTCGGCTACGGCTACCGGCCACTCCGCGCCGGACTCTGGCTCATGGCCCTGCTCGCCTGCGGCGCACTCTTCTTCGGAGCGCATCCCCCCGCGCCCCTCGAAGCGGAGAAAGCACCACCGTTCAACGCCGTCTTCTACACACTCGACCTGCTCGTCCCGATCACCGCCTTCGGGCAGGACGCCGCCTTCGCACCACGAGACACGGGGCAATGGCTCGCCTACGGGCTGACCGCTGCCGGGTGGATCCTGGCCACGACCGTCGCCACCGGCGTCTCACGGGCGATCAGCCGCCAATAGCGAACCACCGCACGACGTGACCTCCGTATTCACGAAGACACGGACAGAACCAGGTCCGGAGATTCCCGTCAGCAGAAGGGCAGATGCCCCCGCCACGACGCGTGGCGGGGGCATCCGACCGGGGGCAGCGGCGCCGACCGCGCTCTCCGGGCCTCATGGCCACCGGTGTGGCCGGAGGGTGTGGCGTGGCGGACATGGACGACGCGCCGCCTACGGAGCAGGGAAATCGCCCTACACGTTGAAGCGGAACTCCACCACGTCCCCGTCCTGCATCACGTAGTCCTTGCCCTCCATGCGGGCCTTGCCCTTGGCGCGGGCCTCGGCGACCGAGCCGGTCTCCACCAGGTCGGCGAAGGAGATGACCTCCGCCTTGATGAAGCCCTTCTGGAAGTCGGTGTGGATGACGCCGGCGGCCTCGGGGGCGGTGGCGCCCTTCTTGATCGTCCAGGCGCGGGACTCCTTGGGACCGGCCGTGAGGTAGGTCTGGAGGCCGAGGGTGTCGAAGCCGACGCGGGCGAGGGTGGTCAGGCCCGGCTCCTCGGCGCCGACCGACTCCAGCAGCTCCATGGCGTCGGCCTCGTCGAGTTCGGCGAGGTCCTGCTCCAGCTTGGCGTTGAGGAAGATCGCCTCGGCGGGGGCGACCAGGGCGCGCTGCTCGTCCTTGAAGTCCTCGTCCATCAGCTCGTCCTCGTCGACGTTGAAGACGTAGAGGAAGGGCTTGGTGGTGAGCAGGTGCAGGTCGTGCAGCAGTTCGTTGCGCTCGGTGCCCTGGACGATGCCGTGCGAGAAGAGCGTGTCGCCCCTCTCCAGGATCTCCTTGGCCTCCTCGACGGCCTTCACCTTCGGGCCGATGTCCTTCTTGATGCGCGACTCCTTCTGGAGCCGGGGAAGGACCTTCTCGACGGTCTGGAGGTCGGCGAGGATCAGCTCGGTGTTGATCGTCTCGATGTCGTCCTTGGGCGAGACCTTGCCGTCGACGTGCACGACGTTCTCGTCCTTGAAGGCGCGGATGACCTGGCAGATCGCGTCGGACTCGCGGATGTTCGCCAGGAACTTGTTGCCCAGGCCCTCACCCTCGGAGGCGCCGCGCACGATGCCCGCGATGTCGACGAAGTCGACCGTCGCCGGGAGGATCCGCTGCGAGCCGAAGATCTCCGCGAGCTTGGTGAGCCGGGCGTCGGGGACGCCCACGACACCCACGTTCGGCTCGATCGTGGCGAACGGGTAGTTGGCCGCCAGCACGTCGTTCTTGGTCAGGGCGTTGAACAGGGTCGACTTGCCGACATTCGGCAGACCGACGATTCCGATCGTGAGCGACACGTTGCGACTTCCCGTAGTGAGAGGGCCAGGGGGCCAGGGGGCTGGCCGATCCACCAGTTTACGGCGTGCCCGCGCCCGCCCCGGCGGACCTGTCGAACGCTTGGCCAAGGTCGTCCCTCCGGCGTGTCCCGCGCCCGATTCGGCATATGAACAGACCTAGGTTGGACCGGTGGAGCAACACAGGACGCGACCCCCGCAGAACGGAACGCGACGCGGCGGCCCGCCCCTGCCGCCGCAGACCGGCCGCGGCGGGGCCGGTGACGCCCGCCGCGGGAGCGGAGGAAGGCCGGGGGGCGGCGGCCGGGCGGACGCGCCCCGCGGCTCCGGATCCGGTGCGCCCCGCGGCTCCGGATCCAGTACGCCCCGCGGCTCCGGATCCGGTACGCCCCGCGGGCCCGGATCCGGTGCGCCGCCCCGGGCCGGCGGCGCGCCGCGGCTGCCGAAGGCGGCCCGCGCGCCCACGTCGCCCTCGCCCTCGCTCTCGCCCCCGGCGGCCCGGCGGCTGCCGAATCCCCGGCTCACCGGCCTCGGCACCGGCCTGATCGGCGTGCTGCTGATGCTGGCGCTCGGCTGGCTCGACCGCCTGCTGGGCGCCTCGCAGACGGCGTACGGCGTGCTGTTCCTGCCGGTGTGCGTGCTGTGCGGGCTGTGGGTGCGCCGGGCCGAACTGCTCGCCGCGCCCGTCGTGGTGCCGATCGCCTTCGCCGTGGGCGTCCTGCCGCTGGCGAAGGACGGGGACGGACCCGGCGCCCGGCTGATGGGGCTGGCCACCGCCCTGGCCACCCAGGTGGGCTGGCTGTACGGCGGCACGCTCCTGGCCGCGCTGACCGTGCTGGTGCGCCGGGTGGTCCTGGTGGCCCGGCGACAAGCCGCCGCCCGCCGCGAGGGCCTGTCCGGCGGACCGGGCCGGGGGAAGGCGAGGGCCTCTTGATGCCCGGGTGAGCGGGGTTCGATGCGTCCGGCCGCACGGCGGAGGAGGGCGCCGACGCGATGAGGGTGTCCCCCGCGCCGGCGCAGCCGAGCGTGAGGGGGTCGGCAACCGACGACCACGCCGCCGGGGGCATCCCCTCCGGGAGAGGGCGTGCCGGACCCCGTGTCTCCGGCATGATCCGCCGGACAGGCCATGACTCAGGAGCCGGCACCGTCCGCCGCCGGCTCAGGACCCACCACCCGCAGCGTCGGCCCCGGCCGCCCGCAGCCGGCCCCGGACCCCCGTCGGCGGCTCGGGACCACCCGTCGGCGGCTCCGGCCCCCGGTGCGCAAGGCCCGGCCCCCGGTGCGCGAGGCCCGGTCCCCGGTGTCCCGGTGTGCAGGGCCCGACCCCCCGTGTCCCGGTGGGCGGGGCCGGCCCCGGTGTACGGGGCCGGGCGAAACCGCTACCGGCCGTCCTTCGCCGCCCGCATCGCCGCGCCGACGATCCCCGCGTTGTTCTGGAGCTGCGCCGGGACGATCTCGGCCTTGATGCCGTCGATGTGGTGCAGGAACTTCTCGGACTTGCGGCTGACGCCGCCGCCGATGATGAACAGCTCGGGCGAGAAGAGCATCTCGACGTGCGCGAGGTACTTCTGGACGCGGTGCGCCCAGTGCTCCCAGGTCAGCTCCTCGTCCTCCCGGGCCTTGCTGGAGGCGCGCTTCTCCGCGTCGTGGCCGTGCAGTTCGAGGTGGCCCAGCTCGGTGTTGGGGACGAGGACCCCGTCCACGAAGACGGCACTGCCGATGCCGGTGCCGAAGGTGAGGAGGATGACCGTGCCCCGGCGGTCGCGGCCGGCGCCGAAGGCGACCTCGGCGACGCCCGCCGCGTCGGCGTCGTTGACCACCGTCACCGGCAGCCCGCCCAGCCGCTCGCCGAACAGGGCGCGCGCGTCCGTGTCGACCCAGCTCTTGTCGACGTTGGCCGCCGTACGGATCGTGGAGCCGCCGGTGACCACGCCCGGGAAGGTCAGGCCGACCGGGCCCGTCCAGCCGAAGTTGTCGATCACCTGCCGCACGCCGTCGGCCACGCCGTCGGGCGTCGCCGGCTGCGGGGTGAGCACCTTGAAGCGCTCCTGGGCGAGGTCGCCCCTGTCCAGGTCCACAGGGGCGCCCTTGATCCCGGATCCACCGATGTCCACGCCGAAGATCTGCATGGCCCCACGGTACGACGGCGGACGGACCGTCACTCGCCCGAGGTCGCCGCCGGGCCGCTGCCGCCCCGCCCGGCCGCCAGCGCGGCGGCCTCCTCGCGCAGGTCGCGGCGGAGCTCCTTGGGCAGCGAGAAGACGATGTGCTCGTCGGCGGCCTTCACCAGTTCCACATCGCCGTAGCCGCGCTCGGCGAGCAGGGCGAGGACCTCCTCGACGAGGACCTCGGGGACGGAGGCGCCGGAGGTGACGCCGACCGTCGTCACCCCTTCCAGCCACGCCTCGTCGATCTCGCTCGCGAAGTCCACCAGGTACGCCTCGCGGGCGCCGGCGAGCTTGGCGACCTCGACGAGCCGCTTGGAGTTCGAGGAGTTGCGCGAGCCGACGACGATCACCAGCTCCGCCTCGGCGCCCATCTGCTTCACCGCGAGCTGACGGTTCTGCGTGGCGTAGCAGATGTCGTCGCTGGGCGGGGAGACGAGCTGCGGGAACTTCTCCTTGAGGGCGTCGACGGTCTCCATCGTCTCGTCGACGGAGAGGGTGGTCTGCGACAGCCAGACGACCCGGGAGGGGTCGCGGACCTCGACCTTGGCGACGTCCTCGGGGCCGTCGACGAGCTGGATGTGGTCGGGGGCCTCGCCGGAGGTGCCGATGACCTCCTCGTGGCCCTCGTGACCGATCAGCAGGATGTCGTAGTCCTCGGAGGCGAACCGGACGGCTTCCTTGTGGACCTTCGTGACGAGCGGGCAGGTCGCGTCGATGGTGGCCAGCCGGCCGCGCTCGGCCTCCTCGTGGACGACCGGGGCGACGCCGTGCGCCGAGAACATGACGATGTTGCCCGGCGGGACCTCCTCCGTCCGTTCGACGAAGATCGCGCCCTTCTTCTCCAGGGTCTGCACGACGTACTTGTTGTGGACGATCTCGTGGCGGACGTAGACGGGAGCGCCGTACTGCTCCAGGGCTTTCTCGACGGCGATCACGGCGCGGTCCACTCCCGCGCAGTAGCCCCGGGGGGCGGCGAGCAGGACACGGCGGCCAGACGAAGCGGTCATGCGTCCCATCGTAAGGCCGGGTACGGCGGCGCGGAGATCGCGTACGGGTCCCGGGCCGCCGCGTGCGGGGTGTTGTCGGTGGCGGCCACTACCCTCGCGGCATGGCTGTCAATACGTCCGCCGAGGCCCCGCTGCCGGTCGGCGAGGTCTCGCGGCTCATCGGCGGGTGGATCGAGCGGCTCGGCGCGGTGTGGGTCGAGGGCCAGATCACCCAGTTGTCGCGGCGTCCCGGCGCGGGTGTCGTGTTCCTGACGCTGCGCGACCCGTCGCGCGACGTCTCCGTGAGCGTGACCTGTTTCCGGCAGGTCTTCGACGCGGTCGCGGACGTCGTCGGCGAGGGCGCCCGCGTCGTCGTGCACGCCAAGCCGGAGTGGTACGCGCCGCGCGGGCAGTTGTCGCTGCGGGCCCTCGAGATACGGCCCGTGGGGGTCGGGGAGCTGCTGGCCCGGCTGGAGCAGCTGAAGAGGTCGCTGGCGGCCGAGGGGTTGTTCGCCGCCGAGCGGAAGAAGCCGCTGCCCTTCCTGCCGCGGCTCGTCGGGCTGGTGTGCGGGCGGGCCTCGGCCGCGGAGCGGGACGTGCTGGAGAACGCCCGGCACCGCTGGCCCGCCGTCCGCTTCGAGGTGCGCAACGTCGCGGTGCAGGGCGTGCACGCGGTGACCCAGGTCGTCGGGGCCGTGCAGGAGCTGGACGCCCACGAGGACGTGGACGTGATCGTCGTCGCGCGCGGGGCGGCAGCGTGGAGGATCTGCTGCCGTTCTCCGACGAGCGGCTGGTGCGGGCGGTGGCGGCCTGCCGTACGCCGGTCGTGTCGGCGATCGGGCACGAGCCCGACAACCCGCTCCTGGACCACGTGGCCGACCTGCGGGCCTCCACGCCGACCGACGCGGCGAAGAAGGTGGTGCCGGACGTCGGCGAGGAGCTGGAGCGGGTGCGGATGCTGCGCGGCCGGGCGAGGAGGTGCGTGGAGGCGTTCGTGGAGCGCGAGGAGCGCGGGCTGGACCACGCGCTCGGCCGGCCGGTGCTGCGGGAGCCGCACAGGATGGTCGACGAGCGCGCGGAGCACGTCTCCTCGCTGGTCGACCGCTCGCGGCGGACGCTCGGGCACCTCCTCGACCGCGCCGACTCCGAGCTGTCGCACACGCACGCGCGCGTGGTGGGCCTCTCCCCGGCGGCGACGCTGAAGCGGGGGTACGCGGTGCTGCAGAGGGCCGACGGGCACGTGGTCCGGGATCCGGGCGAGGTGACGGCGGACGAAACGCTCCGGGCGCGGGTCGCCGCGGGTGAGTTCACGGTTCGAGTCGACGATCAGGGAATGGGTGCATGACGGGCAGGACGGACGAGGCGCTGGGGTACGAGCAGGCGCGCGACGAGCTGATCGAGGTGGTACGCCGCCTGGAGACGGGGGGCACGACGCTGGAGGAGTCCCTCGCCCTGTGGGAGCGCGGGGAGGAGCTGGCCAAGGTGTGCCGGCGCCGGCTGGAGGGCGCGCGGGCCCGGCTCGACGCGGCGCTCGCCGAAGAGGAGGGGGAGGGAGAGCAGGAAGGGGCCGTGGAGGAGGAGTAGACGGCGGCGAGGAGCGGCCGGGCGGGCGGGCCGGGACGCGGCGGGGCGGAGCCGGACGGTGACGCAGGGTGTGAGGCGGGTCACCGACGCCCGGAGTTTTGTTGAATGTTGAATCTCTTTGGCGTACTGTCGAGCCCGTCAACCGGCCCGGCACCCGGGCCACCGACGCCCACCCCGAGGAAGATCCCCCATGTCTCTCGCGCTTGACCCCGCCGCCCAGGACCTGCTGTTCCGCGAGGCCCACACCGCCAACACCTTCACCGACGAGCCGGTGACGGAGGAGCAGGTCCAGGCGATCTACGACCTGGTCAAGTTCGGCCCCACCGCCTTCAACCAGAACCCGCTGCGCGTCACCCTGGTCCGCTCCGCCGAGGCCCGCGAGCGCCTCGTGCCGCACATGGCCGAGGGCAACCGGGCCAAGACCGCCACCGCCCCGCTGGTCGCGATCCTCGCCGCGGACAACGAGTTCCACGAGGAACTGCCGGCCCTGTTCCCGGCGTTCCCGCAGGCCAAGGACGCCTTCTTCGCCGAGCGCCCGGTCCGTGAGGGCTCCGCCGCGCTGAACGCGGCCCTCCAGGCCGCCTACTTCATCGTCGGCATCCGCGCCGCCGGTCTCGCCGCCGGCCCGATGACCGGCTTCGACGCCGAGGGCATCCGCAAGGAGTTCCTGGACGACGACCACACCCCGCTGATCGTCGTCAACATCGGCAGGCCGGGCGAGGGCGCCTCCTACCCGCGCTCCCCGCGCCTGCCGTACGAGCAGGTCTTCACCACCGTCTGAGACACGAGGCCCGCCGTCCCGGAACCGTCGGGACGCGAGGCCGGCCGTCCCGGACACGGCACCCCCGAGCACGACGAAGGCACCCGGCGGATCGGCCGGGTGCCTTCGTCGTGCTCGGGGGTGCGATCGGGGTGCGACCGCAGGGCTCACGCCGGCTTCAGCGCGCCCGCCATCTCGGCCAGCCGGGCGAACGGCGCCGTACCGGCGACGACCGTGGTGGCACCGTCGGTGCCCTCCAGCACCAGGGCGTCGTAGCGGCCACCGGTCCAGCGGGTCCAGGTGCGGCCGCCGATCTCCTCGGTCGCCTTCGTCTCCCGGGCACCCTGGCTCGCCTCGTCGACGAACGGCGCACGCGCCTGGGTCGACTGCTCCACCGCCACGTACTCCCCGTCGGGAGCCTGGAAGCCGAGGTGCCAGGAGTCGAACTCCGCGCCGTCGAAGCGCACCGAGGTCGCCTTCCAGGCCGAGGACAGCCCCTCGGGCGCGGCCACCGGGTACGAGGCCGCGCGGCGCGCCGTCAGCAGCTCCACGCGGTAGTCGACCCGCTTCACGTCGGGAGCGGCACTGTCGTCGTGCGGGATGAAGAAGTACATCACCAGACCGGCGACCATGATCAGGCCCAGCGAGAGCACCATGTCCCGGACCGTCTGCGTCTTGCCTTTCGAACCTGCCACGCCCCCTATCGTCGCAGGTGCCGGAAGCGCTCATCCGTGGGGTCCCCTGCTCATCTTGTCGTACTGGCGATAGAGTCGAGCCGAACCCTCATCCGGCCGTCGTCGTATCAGAAAGGTGCGCTCCGATGACCGAGCATCATCATCTGCCGTCCGAACTCGATGTCCCCTCCGAGGCCCCGGACCGCAACCTCGCCCTGGAACTGGTCCGGGTGACCGAAGCCGCCGCCATGGCCGCGGGCCGCTGGGTGGGACGCGGCGACAAGAACGGCGCCGACGGCGCCGCGGTGCGCGCGATGCGGACCCTCGTCTCCACCGTCTCGATGAACGGCGTCGTCGTCATCGGCGAGGGTGAGAAGGACGAAGCGCCGATGCTCTTCAACGGCGAACGCGTCGGTGACGGCACCGGACCCGAGGTCGACATCGCCGTCGACCCCATCGACGGCACCACGCTGACGGCCAAGGGCATGCCGAACGCGATCGCCGTCCTCGCGGCCACCGAGCGCGGCGCCATGTTCGACCCGTCCGCCGTGTTCTACATGGACAAGCTGGTCACCGGCCCCGAGGCCGCCGACTTCGTCGACATCGACGCCCCCGTGTCGGTGAACATCCGCCGGGTCGCCAAGGCCAAGCGGGCCACCCCGGAGGACGTCACCGTCGTCATCCTGGACCGGCCGCGGCACGAGGGGATCATCGACGAGATCCGCCGGACCGGGGCCCGCATCAAGCTCATCTCCGACGGTGACGTCGCCGGTTCCATCCTGGCGCTGCGCGAGGGCACCGGCGTCGACCTGCTCCTCGGCATCGGCGGCACCCCGGAGGGCATCATCTCGGCCTGCGCCGTGAAGTGCCTGGGCGGCACCATCCAGGGCAAGCTGTGGCCGAAGGACGACGAGGAGCGGCAGCGGGCGATCGACGCCGGACACGACCTCGACCGCGTGCTGACCACCGAGGACCTGGTGACCGGGGAGAACGTGTTCTTCGTCGCCACCGGCATCACGGACGGCGAGTTGCTGCGGGGCGTGCGGTACCGGTCCGAGACGGCGGTCACCGACTCGATCGTGATGCGGTCGAAGTCGGGGACGGTGCGCAGGATCGACTCCGAGCACCGGCTGAGCAAGCTGCGGGCCTACAGCGCGATCGACTTCGACCGGGCGAAGTAGCTCCGCCCCCGCCGGACGGGGCCGCGGGCAGTGGGCGCGTGCGAGCCCACTGCGGCCGGCCGCGGCCGTGCGGCGGAGCCGCGCGCCGACCCGGCCCCGCGCCCCTCGGGGCGCGGCGGCCACCTCGCGGGAAGAGGGCGCCCCCGGTGCGGTGGGGGCGCCCTCTTCCCACGGGCGAGGCTTCTTGGCGCGGCGTCCGGGACCCTGACGGCCCCGGAGCCCGAGGGGCTGCGAGCGTGGCATCCAAGGCCTGCGAGCACAGCGTCCGGGACCACCCCTGGCGGGCCCGGAGCCCGAGGGGCCGGGGCGCCGAAGGCCGAGAGGCTGCGAGCACGGTGTCCGGGAACCTGGCGGGCCGGAGCCCGAGGGGCTAGCCGGCTGCCGCTATGCGGTCCGCCGGTCTGGCCGCCTTCTTCAGCTCCACGTCCCGGCGACGGCGACGGGCCAGGACCACCCGGCGTTCCGCCGCGGTCAGGCCGCCCCAGACGCCGTAGGGCTCCGGTTGCAGCAGGGCGTGCTCCCGGCACTCCACCATGACCGGACAGCGTGCGCAGACCCGCTTGGCCGCCTCCTCGCGGGACAGGCGGGCCGCGGTGGGCTCCTTGGAGGGGGCGAAGAACAGGCCTGCCTCGTCGCGCCGGCACACCGCTTCGGTGTGCCATGGCGCGTCCTGGTCCCTGTCCCGCGCCGGCAGCAGCTGGGCCGGCACGGCAGCGACCTGGGACGAATGCGGCGATTGCAGCACGGTCTACTCCTGACGACGGCTTCGCGAGCGAGAGACGATGCAGCAAGGCCTACCCGCTGTGCGTGCGCCTATGCACTGAGTTGACGGCCGCGGTCACCGCCGCCGGTCACCGCCGCCACGGCCGTCAGTGGCCCAGGTGCTTGCGCAGCCCCCGGTCGACCTTGCGGTGGACCCGGTCGAGGATGTCCGCGACGATCTTGCCGCGCCGGGGCCGCGCCTCCACGCTGCCGAGGACGGCCCAGCCGTCGACGTAGACGACGGGGGCGTCGGGGTCGGGCGAGTCGAGGGTGTGCACCTCGAAGCTGCCGAGGACGCCGCCGCCGGTGCCGCGCAGCGACACGTTCTCCGGGACTCGGATGTCGACGCTGCCGAAGACCGAGAACGCCTTGATGACGACCTGCTGGTACTCGAAGATCGCCTCGCTCAGGTCGATCTCGACGCTGCCGAAGACCGCGTACGCGTGGATACGGCGGCCCGCGCGCCGGCGGCCCCTGCGGACGGCGGCACTGAAGACCGCGACCAGGGTGTCGTCCGGGTCGGCCGGGACGGCTCCGACCGTCGGGCGGTTGGGGGCCGGGACCGGGGGCGAGGCGGGCCGCCGGTGCGCGGCGGGCAGGTCCCGGATGAACGTGTCCAGTTCGCCGACCGTCTTCGCGGCCAGCACGCCCTCGACGCGCTCGGCGTGCTCGTCGGCGGTGAGGCGCCCCTCGGCGAGAGCCTCGCGCAGGATGTCGGCGATGCGGTCACGGTCGGCGTCCGAGGCGCGCAACTCGCTCACCGCGGCGCGCGGCGGGGTCTGCTTCTCAAGGTCCACGACAGCAGCGTACCGAAACACGATAGATCGCGATAGCCCTCCACGGCGGCCGGCCCGCACCGGACTGAGCCTTACCTCACAGGCCCGCCGCGGTCGGCAGGTTCTACGCTGGTGGGCGCCGCCAACGGAGGCCGGCCGCGCTGTCTGTCGAGTGAGGAATGGGCGACATGCCTGAGTTCGCGTACACCGATCTGCTCCCCATGGGAGAGGACACCACCCCCTACCGGCTGGTGACCTCCGAGGGTGTCTCCACCTTCGAGGCCGACGGGCGGACGTTCCTCAAGGTGGAGCCGGAGGCGCTGCGCAAGCTCGCCGAGGAGGCGATCCACGACATCCAGCACTACCTGCGCCCGGCCCACCTCGCGCAGCTGCGCCGCATCATCGACGACCCCGAGGCGTCGGGCAACGACAAGTTCGTCGCCCTGGACCTGCTGAAGAACGCGAACATCGCGGCCGCCGGCGTGCTCCCCATGTGCCAGGACACCGGCACCGCCATCGTCATGGGCAAGCGCGGGCAGAACGTGCTCACCGAGGGCCGCGACGAGGAGGCCCTCTCCCGCGGCGTCTACGACGCCTACCTCAACCTCAACCTGCGCTACTCGCAGATGGCCCCCCTCACCATGTGGGAGGAGAAGAACACTGGCTCCAACCTGCCGGCCCAGATCGAGCTGTACGCCACCGACGGCGGCGCCTACAAGTTCCTCTTCATGGCGAAGGGCGGCGGCAGCGCCAACAAGTCCTTCCTCTACCAGGAGACGAAGGCCGTCCTGAACGAGGCCTCCATGATGAAGTTCCTGGAGGAGAAGATCCGCTCCCTCGGCACGGCCGCCTGCCCGCCGTACCACCTGGCGATCGTGGTCGGCGGCACCTCCGCCGAGTACGCGCTCAAGACCGCCAAGTACGCCTCCGCGCACTACCTCGACGAGATCCCCGCCGAGGGCTCGCCGCTCGGGCACGGCTTCCGGGACAAGGAGCTGGAGGAGAAGGTCTTCGAGCTGACGCAGAAGATCGGCATCGGCGCGCAGTTCGGCGGCAAGTACTTCTGCCACGACGTACGGGTCGTGCGCCTCCCCCGGCACGGCGCCTCGTGCCCCGTCGCCATCGCCGTCTCCTGCTCCGCCGACCGGCAGGCCGTCGCGAAGATCACCGCCGAGGGCGTCTTCCTGGAGCAGCTCGAGACCGACCCGGCACGGTTCCTGCCGGACACGACGGACGAGCACCTCGAGTCCGACGGCGACGTCGTGCGCATCGACCTCAACCAGCCGATGGACGACATCCTCGCCGAGCTGACGAAGTACCCCGTGAAGACCCGGCTGTCCCTGTCCGGGCCGCTCGTCGTGGCCCGCGACATCGCGCACGCCAAGATCAAGGAACGCCTCGACGCCGGCGAGGAGATGCCGCAGTACCTGAAGGACCACCCGGTGTACTACGCCGGTCCGGCCAAGACGCCCGAGGGCTACGCGTCCGGCTCCTTCGGCCCGACGACGGCCGGCCGCATGGACTCCTACGTCGAGCAGTTCCAGGCCGCCGGCGGCTCGAAGATCATGCTCGCCAAGGGCAACCGCAGCAAGCAGGTCACCGACGCGTGCGGCACCCACGGCGGCTTCTACCTCGGCTCCATCGGCGGCCCGGCCGCCCGGCTCGCCCAGGACTGCATCAAGAAGGTCGAGGTCGTCGAGTACGAGGAACTCGGCATGGAGGCGGTCTGGAAGATCGAGGTCGAGGACTTCCCGGCGTTCATCGTCGTGGACGACAAGGGCAACGACTTCTTCAGCCCGCAGGAACTCTCCAAGCCCACGTTCACAAGCATCCCGGTGCGTCAGGCGTGACCTGAGCCTCTAGGCACTTCTCACGCCCCCGCCGGTCCGACCGGCGGGGGCGTTGTCGTGCTGTCACTCGACAACGGCCCGCCCTGGCCACCGAGTGCTCACAGCAGTGATCCCCGCGACGCGCCAACGTCCGGGGATCTGACACCGAAGAGGTTCAGTCTCTATTGATCAGAAACGCTTTGGGTTCACGCTCGTTGACCGTGCGTGAGTGATCTGGTGGGGGACGCGCGGAGCTGGTCGCCGGACGCGCAGGAGGCTGTGCGTCTGCTGGCCGTGTCCGCGCTGGTGGAGGGCCGGGACCGGGGAGAGGTTGCGGCCCTGTTCAGGGTGTCGGTCAGGGCCGTGGACAACTGGTGGGCAAGGTGGCAGGCCGGTGGCCGGGACGCGCTGTTGTCCCGCCCGCGGGGCCGACGCGCGGGTGAGCATCAGGTTCTGTCCGAGGCCGAGCAGGCCGCTGTCCGTCAGGCCGTCCTCGACCACGCCCCCTCCGATCTGGGGCTTTCCGGTCGGCTGTGGACGCGGGGGCTGATAGGCGAGCTGATCTTCAAGCTGTACCGGGTCCGCTTCACCGGGCCGGGAGTGGGCAAGTACCTCAAGCGGTGGGGGCTGACGTTCCAGCGGCCGGACAAGCGGGCCATCGAGCAGGATCCGGAGGCGGTCCGGATCTGGCGCGAGGAGACGTGGCCGGCGATCCGGGCCAGAGCGAAGGCGGAGAACGGGGAGGTGCTCTTCGCCGACCAGGTCGGGATCCGATCGGATCAGGTCACCGGCCGCAGCTGGGGCGTCAAAGGCACGACGCCGGTCGTGCACCGCACCGGGAACCGGTTCTCCGTGAACGCGATGTCCGCGATCAGCACCAAGGGGCGCATGCACTTCATGGTCTTCACCGAGTCGTTCGACGCGAAGGTCATGTGCCGGTTCCTGGACCGGCTCGTCGGGCACTTCGACCGCAAGGTCCACCTGGTCGTCGACCGGCACTCGGCCCACCGCTCGAAGACGGTTCGGGCCTGGCTCACCGACCACAAGGACCAGGTCGAGCTGCACTTCCTGCCGTCGTACTCACCCGAGCTAAACCCGGACGAGCTGGTCAACGCCGACCTCAAACGCAGCCTGCCCCACACCCACCGGGCCAGGAACCAGGCCGAACTCGCTGCCGAAACCCGGAGGTTCTTCCACCGCCGACAACGCCAACCTCACATCGTGCGTGGATACTTCGACGGCCGGCACGTCCGCTACGTCACCGACGAGTGAACCCCATAAGTTTCTGATCAATAGCGGTACTAGGCGGCTTCCTGCCCGGTGTAGGCCATGTACGCATCCTCGGCCAGGGAGTAAGGAATCTCTGCCCACGACCAGGACCGCGGATCGTTCCCGCCGAGGAACCAAGCCTTCTGCTCTAGGGAAAGTTCAATCGGCCCCACAGGGGCCGCAGAAGGCTGATCTCCCCCCGAGGGGGCGAGGGGCAAGGGTTGCCGTAGAGGCCTTCGAAGAGCCCTTCTGCGACTTCCTGCGCGTACATGCTTCCCGTCCGTCCTTGACGGCTGCAACAAACTCAGCCGGGGCAGTGAGGCTGTAGACAACCGTATCGGCGGCCGAGCGCCGGCCCGTATCGGCCAAGTAGCCGTACTCGACCAGCCTTCTCCGGTGCGGGTGAACCTTCGTTGCACTGGACAGGCCGACCATTTCAGCAATGGTCGCCATGGACGGAAACACGTCGGTCCCGTCCCGGTAGTCGCCGAACATGGCGAATGCCATGGCGACAGCGAAGGTGTTCTGCTTCACGCGAGGATCGCGGGATATGCACTGTCGCCACATGTCGTGGTCGACTCGGAGAAACTCTGCCACGGGGGCTTCCGATCGGTCATGGGAACAAGGAAGACTCCGACAGTGTCGGGGTCTCTCGGTAGGGCAGTGTCGCTGTTGCGAGATGCAGTCTTGTCTACAGCCGCACCCCTGGCGGTTTCAAGGAAGGGCGTTTAAACGGGCTGCCGTTGACTCGCAGCACGAAAATACCCCCGAAGCGTTTAAACGCGACGGGGGCCAGACCAGAGAGGCGCTATTTCCGCTTGTAAGCCATCCGGCGAGGCAGAATGTATTCCACCTCTGGCTCCGCCCATAGGTACCCCTCGGGAACGTGAAGGCCGATCTCCTCGGCGATCTCTGCCAATTCCGGCATCTTCACGACCGCACGGCGGTTGCCGTCCTCCGTGAAGCCGACGTGAACGGTGATCCCGTGACGCTGTAGGAATACCCGCTTCTGCTCGTCGTCCTTCACAGCCCATTCCTCGGCGTAGGTACGTCCCGTGGCCGTCCATGCGGGCGCGTCCTCGGCGGCCTTGATATCCGCCCGCAACCTCTCGACCTTCGTGGACTGGAACTCATGCTGCCCCCAGTACCGCTCAACCTGAACGTCAGTTTTGAGGCGGCCTGCGAGGTAGTCGGCTTCCAGACGGTCAAGGGTCGCTTCGGCCTCGGCGAGTTCTAGCTTCGTCTGGGAGATCACGTTGCCCGCACGTTCCATGACGGGCAACGGACCGAGCACGGTCTGCACGAAGGTGCTCACCGCTTGGTCGAGGTCGTCCCTACGAATGCGGCCAGGGTCCGGGCAGGTCCCCGTGTTGACCGCGTTGCACCCGTAGTAGTGGTGCACTCGGCCGGTCGGCTTCGTCTTCTTGTTGGACGACATACGAGAACCACACCCCAGGCATACGGCAACACCCCCGAGCATCGAGCGCGAAGGCGTGGCCCGCCGGACAGGCCGGTCACTCTTGAGTGATGCGACCAGCTCAGCCCACTCGGCGTACTCCATGAGCGGCCGGTCCGTGATGCGGACGTGCTCGCCGTTCTCGTCGACGACGTTCTCGCCCTTGTACGTATAGATGCCGGCCACCGTGGGGTTCATGACGATGACCCGCACAGCGTTGCTCGTCCAGTCGATGCCCCGCGGCTCTTCACCCTTCACGATGCGCAGGTGATCCCTCCAGGTGGGTACGCCCCGCTTGTTCAGATCCACCGCGATCTTGTAGCTCGACCAATCGCCCTTCAGGCGCTCGACGATCTCTTGGAACAGAGCCGCGTAGGTGGGGTCTTGGGCAAGCTTCTTCCCGCCACCGTCCTGCCGCTCGAAGCGGTACCCGAACGGCTCGACTCCCCCGACCCACACACCCTTTGCCTTGCGAGCCTGAGAGCCCGAGAGCGCGCGGGCTCGGATGGTGTCCAGCTCCCCCTCGGCGAAGGCCGCGATGATCTGCGCGAACATCTTGCCCATGGGGGTGCTCATGTCGATGCCCTCGGTCACCGACACGATCGTCTTCCCCTGCTCCTGGCACCACTCGAAGACCTCGGCAAAGTGACCGGCCTTGCGGCTCAGCCGGTCCAGCTTCCACACGGCCAGCACGTCCCAGTCGTCTGCCCGCTCCGAGAACCACGGTCCGAGGCCGGGCCGCTTGAACGGATGCATGGCGCCGGACACGTCCAGGTCTTCAGCGAACCCGACTATGCGGCCGTCCACTGCCGGCCCAGCGGCCCAGTGCTCGACCGCATGCTTCTGCTTCTCGGGACTGGTGGTGTCGTCCTTGAGGATAGAGAGACGGACGGTTCCCAGAACCCTCGGGTGCTTGACCATGCCATCATGGTACGGCCAGTTCCCGTGAGCTGAATAAGCCGAATGACTTCTTCTAGGATCCTACTCCGGCGCCGACGTTCACGAGCATTCCGGTGCGGGGGCCGGGGCTGGCGTAGGGCCGCGGGGGGGCGGCGGGGTGTTCTCGCCCCCGCCGCCCCTTCCCGACCCGTCCCCGGGGGCTCCGCCCCCGGACCCCCGCTCCTCGGACGCCGGAGGGGCTGGATCAGCCGGCCCGGAACAACCCCGCCGCCCCGTTCGCTGTACCCCGTATGACCGAATACCGCATCGAGCACGACTCCATGGGCGAGGTCCGCGTCCCGGCGGACGCCAAGTGGCGGGCCCAGACCCAGCGGGCCGTCGAGAACTTCCCCGTCTCGGGGCAGCGCATCGAGCGCGCCCACATCGAGGCGCTGGCCCGGATCAAGGGTGCCGCCGCGCAGGTGAACGCCGAGCTGGGCGTGCTCGACGAGAAGATCGCCGGGGCGATCCGGGAGGCGGCCGCCGAGGTGGCCGAGGGGACGTGGGACGCGCACTTCCCGGTGGACGTGTTCCAGACGGGTTCCGGGACGTCGTCGAACATGAACGCCAACGAGGTGATCGCCACCCTGGCGACCGAGCGGCTCGGCCGGGACGTCCACCCCAACGACCACGTGAACGCCTCGCAGTCGTCCAACGACGTCTTCCCCTCATCGATCCACATCGCCGCCACCGCCGCCGTCACCCGTGACCTGATCCCCGCCCTGGAGCACCTGGCCGACGCCCTGGAGCGCAAGGCGGCGGAGTTCTCCGACGTGGTGAAGTCGGGGCGCACCCACCTCATGGACGCCACGCCCGTGACCCTGGGGCAGGAGTTCGGCGGGTACGCCGCGCAGGTGCGGTACGGCGTCGAGCGGCTGACGGCCTCCCTCCCCCGGCTCGCCGAACTGCCGCTGGGCGGAACGGCGGTGGGGACGGGCATCAACACGCCGCCCGGTTTCTCCGCGGCCGTCATCGCGGAGGTCGCCCGGGTCACCGGGCTGCCGCTGACGGAGGCGCGCGACCACTTCGAGGCGCAGGGCGCGCGCGACGGCATCGTGGAGACCAGCGGGCAGCTCCGGACGATCGCCGTGGGGCTGACGAAGATCGCCAACGATCTGCGGTGGATGGCTTCGGGGCCGCGGACCGGGCTGGCGGAGATCTCGCTGCCCGACCTCCAGCCGGGGTCCTCGATCATGCCGGGCAAGGTCAACCCGGTGGTCCCGGAGGCGGTGCTGATGGTCGCCGCGCAGGTCGTCGGGAACGACGCCACCGTGGCGACGGCGGGCGCGGCCGGCAACTTCGAGCTGAACGTGATGCTGCCGGTCATCGCCAAGAACGTGCTGGAGTCGGTCCGGCTGCTCGCCAACGTGTCGCGGCTGCTCGCGGACCGGACCGTGGACGGGATCGTCGCCCACCGCGAACGCGCCCGCGAGTACGCCGAGTCGTCGCCGTCCGTCGTCACCCCGCTGAACAAGTACATCGGGTACGAGGAGGCCGCGAAGGTCGCCAAGAGGGCGTTGGCGCAGCGCCGGACGATCCGCGAGACGGTGCTCGACGGCGGGTACGTGGAGCGCGGTGACCTCACGCTCGAGCAGCTCGACGAGGCGCTCGATGTCCTGCGGATGACACGGCCGTAACCTTTCGCGCCCAGCGCGAGAACCGTGACGCGTGCCGCGGCGTCGTATGCCCATGGCACCTAATATCTGTGCATGGCGGACGGTGGAGCGGTGAGGCGCGTGGGAACGGACGGGGCGGCGGGCTGCTGGCGGCCCGGGGACCAGATCCTGTGGCGGTACCGGGAGAACGGCGGCGCGGGTGTCCACATCGCCCGTCCCGTCACCGTCGTGCGGGACGACGAGGAGCTGCTGGCGGTGTGGCTGGCCCCCGGCACCCAGTGCGTCAGACCCGTGCTCGCCGACGGCACTCCCCCGCACCAGGAGCCGCTGCGCACGCGCTACACCAAGCCGCGGACCGTGGCGCCGGGCCGCTGGTTCGGCACCGGCGTGCTGAAGCTGGCCCGGCCCGGTGAGCCGTGGTCGGTGTGGCTGTTCTGGGAGCCGGGCTGGCGGTTCAAGAACTGGTACGTCAACTTCGAGGAGCCGCTGGCCCGCTGGGACGGCGGGGTGGACTCCGAGGACCACTTCCTGGACCTGTGCGTCTATCCCGACCGCTCCTGGGGCTGGCGCGACGAGGACGAGTTCGCGCAGGCCCAGGAGGACGGGCTGATGGACGGGTCGGTGGCCGAGCGGGTCCGGGAGGCGGGCCGGTCGGCGGTGGAGGTGGTCCGTGCCTGGGGCGCGCCGTTCGCCGACGGCTGGGAGGACTGGCGTCCGGATCCGTCGTGGACCGTGCCGGCGCTGCCGCGGGACTGGCACCGAACGCCCGCGCGCCTGTCCACGTGAGACCCTTGATGTGCCCCCGGGCGGCAAACGTAGGATCGTCCTCCGCAAGGGCGCTCCCACCGTAACTCCCGGAGGGGGCGCCAGGTCTGACCGAACGTCACCGAGGGGCGGCAGGACGTGAGCGAGGGGTACGAGGGCAGTACCGGCCGGGGCCGCGGTGGGCCCGCCGGTGGCACAGGAACAGCCTCTGACCACGCGGGGAATCCGTTCCGGGGACATGTATTCCGGGTATCGGGTTCTCTGCGGGACCGACTGCACGCGCGGCGCGCAGCCCCGGACGGACGGATTCGACACGCGTGACGGAGCAGCCCACCTCCTACGGACGCCCTCAGGGCGTGGACCCCGCGGACGACCGCGGGGCGCTCCTGCGTGCCCAGGAGTCCGCGCCCGGCGCGACCCCCTTACCGCCCGCCGACCGGGCCCGTACCGACGGCGCCCCGGGCACCACCGCGCCGGGCGGCCCGGCGCCCCGTCCCCAGGGGAAGGATCAGGCCGTTTCCGACGCCGAGCACTCACAGCCCGCGGCGGGCGCCGAGCCGGACGCCCACCGGCCGCGCCCCGTACCCGAGGCCATACCGCTCCAGCCGGGCGCCGAGGCGCGCCCGGACGGCCGGGACCGGCGGACCGGCCAGGCGCCCCCGGCCGGCCGGCAGCCCACGCCGATGCGGCGGGACGGCGACCGGCTGCGTTTCGTGGGCGCGGCGACCCGGCGGATCGCCCGTGGTCTGGACCTGGACGAGATCGTGATGGGGCTGTGCCGGGCCACCGTGCCGACCTTTTCCGACGCGATCCTGGTCTACCTGCGTGATCCACTGCCGGTCGGTGACGAGCGGCCGGTCGCCGACCGGGTCGTGCTGCGGTTGCGGCGCACCGACCGGATCCCCGAGGAGCGCGAGCCCGAGCCCGGGTTCGCGCAGCTCGGTCTGCCGCCCCCCGAGGCGCCGGAGCTGTCCGAGCTGTCGTCGGCGATAGCGGAACTGTGCGAGGTGCGTCCGGGCGGGGCCCTCGCGGAGGTGCTGCGGGGGGTGCGTCCGGTGTTCGCGGACACCCCGGCGGCGACCGTCGCGCTGCCCGAACTCCTCGGCCCGGAGAACAGGCTGGACATTCCGGGCGGCCGGCGGGCGATCCTCGCGCCGTTGCGCGGCCGGCGCCGGGTGATCGGCGCCGCGGTCTTCATCCGCCGTCCCGAGCGCATCCCGTTCGACGCGGACGACCTGCTGGTGGCCGCGCAGCTCGCCACGCACAGTGCCCTGGGCATCGACAAGGCGGTGCTGTACGACCGTGAGGCGTACATCGCCGACGAGCTCCAGCGCACGATGCTGCCGGAGACCCTGCCGCGGCCCACGGGCGTGCGGCTGGCCTCCCGCTACCTGCCCGCGGCGGAGACGGCGCGGGTGGGCGGCGACTGGTACGACGCGATCCCGCTGCCGGGCAGCCGCGTCGCGCTGGTGGTCGGTGACGTCATGGGGCACTCCATGACCAGCGCCGCCATCATGGGCCAGCTCCGCACCACGGCCCAGACGCTGGCCGGGCTGGACCTGCCCCCGCAGGAGGTCCTGCACCACCTGGACGAGCAGGCCCAGCGCCTGGGCACCGACCGCATGGCGACCTGCCTCTACGCCGTCTACGACCCGGTGGCGCACCGCATCACCATCGCCAACGCCGGCCATCCCCCGCCCATCCTGCTGCACCTGGGCGGCCGGGCCGAGGTGCTGCGGGTGCCGCCGGGCGCCCCGATCGGGGTGGGCGGCGTCGACTTCGAGGCCGTCGAGCTGGACGCGCCCGCCGGTGCCACCCTGCTGCTGTACACGGACGGTCTGGTGGAGTCCCGGCTGCGGGACGTGGCGACCGGCATAGAGCAGCTGCGCGAGAAGCTCGCCGCGACCGCGCAGCTGACCGGCCCCGACCATCCGCCGCCGCTGGAGGCCCTGTGCGACGAGGTCCTCGACATGCTCGGTCCCGGCGACCGGGACGACGACATCGCGCTGCTCGCCGCCCGCTTCGACGGGATCGCGCCCAGTGACGTCGCGTACTGGTTCCTGGAGCCGGAGGACGCGGCTCCGGGGCGGGCCCGGCGCCTCGCCCGGCAGGCGCTGTCCCGCTGGGGCATGGAGGAGATGACGGACTCCGTCGAGCTGCTGGTGAGCGAGGTGGTCACCAACGCGGTGCGGTACGCCACCCGGCCGGTGTCGCTGCGGCTGCTGCGCACCGACGTGCTGCGCTGCGAGGTCGGCGACGACGTGCCGCAGCTGCCCCGGCTGCGGCAGGCCCGGGCCACCGACGAGGGCGGCCGCGGGCTGTACCTGGTGAACCGGCTGGCCCGGCGGTGGGGGGCGACCCGGCTGAGCACGGGGAAGGTGGTCTGGTTCGAGTTGAACCAGGGCACGTAGACCGTCCCGGCGGCAGGTGGCGGCGTCCCCGCGGCAGGCGGCGGTACGACGGAGGGGGCGCCCGGCATGATGCCGGGCGCCCCCTCCGTCGTACCCGCCCCGCTACTGGCTGCCGGTGCCGCTGCCGAACTGCGGGTCCAGCGGGTTCTGGGGTGCGCCGGTCGTCGGCGCCGTCGTGGTCGGTGTCGCCGACGGGGTCTGCGTGGTCGGTGTCGCCGACGGGGTCTGCGTGGTGGGCGTCGCCGACGGGGTCTGCGTCTTCGACGGCTCGCTCGACGGGGACTCCGTGGCCGGTTCCTCCGACGGCTCCTCCGAAGGCGACGGCGAGGGGCTCGCCGTGATGCTCGGCTGGACCGCCGCGCCCTGGTCGGTCTCCAGGTCGAACCTGCTGACCTTGTGGGAGACGCCGAAGGTGTACGCCGCCCAGATCTGCGCCGGGTAGCCGCCGCCGTTGACGCGGCCCTTGCCGGGGAGCAGGCCGGTCGCGCCGGTCATGGTGACCTGGGGGTGCGGCGGCTTGGCGGACTCGCCGAACAGGCCGACCGAGGTGACCAGGTCGGGCGTGTAGGCGGTGAACCAGGCCGACTTGTTGTCGTCGGAGGTGCCCGTCTTGCCCGCGACCTTCTGGCCGTTGCGCAGGGGGTTGTCCCGCACGGACTTCTGGGCCGTGCCGTCGTCGACCACGCCGGTGAGCACCGAGGTGACCGTGTCGGCGGCCTCGCGGCTGATGACCTGGTCGCCGATCGGGTCGGCCGGCTGCACCGCGTGGACGCTGTTCTCCGCCGACTTGATGAGCGTCGGGGTGACCTTCCTGCCGTGGTTGTCGAGGGTCGCGTAGACGCCGGCCATCTGCAGCGGGCTCGCGCCCATGGTGCCGAGGGTCTGGGCGGGCACGGCCTTCAGGTCCGTGGTGTCCATGCCGAGGTCGGAGGCGGTCTTGAGGACCTTGTCCATGCCGACGTCGACGCCCAGCTGGGCGAAGACGGAGTTGACGGACTTGTTCATCGCGGTCTGGACGGTGACGTCCCCGTAGTCGACGTCGTCCTCGTTCTCCGGGGCGAAGCCGATGTCGCTGCCGACGACGGGGCGCTTGCTGGTGCCGTCGTAGACCGTGTTCACGCTGATCTTCTGGTCGTCCTGGGTCACCGCGCCCTGGTCCAGGGCGGCGGCCAGGATCACCGGCTTGAAGGTGGAGGCGGGCTGGTAGTCGGTGCGGGTGGCGTTGTTGGTGTAGTGCTTGACGTAGTCCACACCGCCGTACATCGCCACGACCGCGCCCGTCTTCGGGTTCACGGAGACGGCGCCCGCCTGGATGTCGCCGTCGACCGGGCGCTTCTTCGCGTCCAGCTTGCTGGTCAGCTGCTCCTTGACGGACTTCTCCAGCGCCTTCTGCTTCTTCTTCTCGACGTTGAGGGTGATGTTCCAGCCGCCGGCGCTGACCATCGCCTCGGCCTCCTGGCTGCTGTCGGCGACGCCCTGGGCGAGGAGCTGCCTCTCCAGCTCGCTGTTGGCGGCCTTCACCAGGTAGCCGACCTGGCCCTCCTGGCCGGGGCGGGCTTGGGCTCCTCGGGGACCGGGAACTCCATGGCGTCGCGCTCGGCCTTGTCCAGCCAGTCCTCCTCGACCATGTTGTCGAGGACGTAGTTCCAGCGCTGCTTGACCAGTCTCCTGCCGGTGTCGGAGGCGGCGGTCCAGTCGTACTGGCTGGGGGCCTGGAGCAGGGCCGCGAGGTAGGCGCCCTGGGGGACGGTGAGCTTGTCGGCGTCGACGCGGTAGTAGGACTGGGCCGCCGCCTGGATGCCGTAGGCGCCGCGGCCGTAGTAGCTGGAGTTGATGTAGCCGGCCAGGATGTAGTCCTTGGACTTCTCCCGGTCCAGCTTGAGGGAGATGACCAGTTCCTTGAGCTTGCGGGTGACCGTCTGTTCCTGGGTCAGGTAGTAGTTCTTGACGTACTGCTGCGTGATCGTCGAACCGCCCTGGGCGCCCTTGCCCATGACCGTGTTGAGGACACCGCGCGCGGTGCCCTTCAGGTCGACGCCGGCGTCGTCGTAGAAGCTCTTGTTCTCGGCGGCGACGAAGGCGTGCTGGACTTCCTTGGGGACGTCGGCGAGGTCGACGTTCTCGCGGTTGAGCTTGCCGTCGCGGGCCAGCAGGGTGCCGTCGCCGTACTTGTAGACGTTGCTCTGGAGCCGGGCCTCGGCGTTCGCGGTGTCCGGGATCGGTGTCGTCATGTAGAGGACGATGAAGGCGCCGATGACGAGCACGCAGAAGCCCAGGAACCCGCCGAGCATCTTCTTCCAGGTGAACAGGCGGCGTATGCGGCCCTTGCCGCCCTCGGTCCCCTTGCCGCCCTTCCCCGCGCCGCGGCGGGCCGCCGCGCGCCCGCCGGCCGCGGCGTGCGCCGTGCCCCGTTCCGACGACACCGACGCGGTGCGCGTCTCGGTGCGCGACTCGGGGGCCGCCGTCCGCGACGAGCGGTTCCCGGGCGCCGCGCGACGACCACCACGCTGTCGCGCTCGTCTGTCTTCCGCTCGTCCCATGAGTCCGCTCGCTCCGCTTCCTACTCGGCAGTCGCACCAGTGCCCGGAGGCAGGTCAGCTCAGAAAGCTAACACCGCTCTCTGTGACAAACGGGTCTCGATCCGGCCCTGCGGGGCGTGAGAATCAGCACCCCCGCCGGGGGAACCGGCGCACCGTTCCACCGGAACCGACGTCCGGGAGCGGCCCGGGGTTGCCATCGCACGATAAAGTGATATCACTTAGATAGACCACAGACGATCCACAGATGATCCGCGGGCGGCCGGACCACCGGCCCCGCCGCCCGCGGGAAACGGGGGACCCATGTCCGCGAACGAGTCCGCGCACGACCCGTCGGCCACCGCCGACGTGCCCGAGATGCCCGCCCCGCGGGTGCGCGAGTTCCCGGCCCGCAGCGTCGGCGGCGGCCTCGCGCTGCTGTCCGGCCTGGCCGGACTGGCGGCCGGCGCCGGGATGATCGCCGCCGCCACCACCGTGACCGCGACCGGCGGCAGGGCCGCGCTGATCACCGGCGGCGTCCTCGTCGCGCTCGCCGCGTTCCTCGCGATGTGCGGACTGAACACGGTGGCACCGGGCGAGGCACGCGTGGTGCAGCTGTTCGGGCGCTACCGGGGGACCATCCGCGAGGACGGACTGCGCTGGGTGAACCCCTTCACCTCCCGCGAGAAGATCTCGACCCGCGTCCGTAACCACGAGACCGCCGTCCTCAAGGTCAACGACGCCTACGGCAACCCCATCGAACTGGCCGCGGTCGTCGTATGGAAGGTGCAGGACACCGCGCAGGCCTCCTTCGAGGTGGACGACTTCGTGGAGTTCGTCTCCACCCAGACCGAGGCCGCGGTCCGGCACATAGCCATCGAGTACCCCTACGACGCCCACGAGGAGGACGGGCTCTCGCTGCGCGGCAACGCCGAGGAGATCACCGAGAAGCTCGCCGTCGAGCTGCACGCACGCGTGGCGGCCGCCGGTGTACGGATCATCGAGTCCCGCTTCACGCACCTCGCCTACGCTCCGGAGATCGCCTCCGCGATGCTCCAGCGGCAGCAGGCCGGCGCGGTGGTCGCGGCGCGGCGCGAGATCGTGGACGGCGCGGTCGGCATGGTGGAGGCGGCGCTCGGCCGGATCGCCGAGCAGGGCATCGTGGAACTGGACGAGGAGCGGAAGGCGGCGATGGTGTCCAACCTGATGGTGGTGCTGTGCGGGGACCGGGCACCGCAGCCGGTGCTGAACACGGGGACGCTCTACCAGTGACCCCGCCCGAGGAGGGGGCCGCCCCCGGCGTCGGCCGCAGCAGCGCAAGCAGGTGCTGCTGCGGCTCGATCCGCTGGTGTACGACGCGCTGGCGCGGTGGGCCTCCGACGAGCTGCGGTCGGCGAACGCGCAGATCGAGTTCCTGCTGCGGAGGGCGCTGAAGGAGGCGGGCAGGCTGCCCGGGGAGACCGGGCCGATGCCCCGGCGGGGGCGGCCCCCGGGCACCCCCGGCCCTCCCGGCCCTGGGGGTTCCGCCCCCGGGGTCCCGGCCCCGGCTCACCCGGCCCCGGCGGTTCCAGCCCCGGTTCTCCCGGCCCCGGCTCACCCGGCCCCGGGGACAGAGCCCCCGGCCCCCGTCCGCCTGAACGGCCTCGCTCTCGAGCGCCGGACGGGCAGGGACGGGCAGGGACGGTTCGGCACGAGCAGGGACCGGCAGTGACGGTTCGGCACGGGCAGAGACGGGCCGGCACGACCGACCGCGCCCACGCGCCTGCGGGCGGGATTTCCGGGGCGGCTCGCGGGAGCCGCCCCTGTAGCGAACCTGTGACAATCGGCCCCACCTGCGCCGCCGCACGGCCCGCCACCGTCTCCGCACTCCACGTATACACACCGCGTATACACCGTGTGTACAGTCGTCCTCATGTCCATCGGTCACACACTCCTCGGACTCCTGGAGTCCGGGCCCGCCACGGTTACGACCTCAAGCGGGCCTTCGACGAGAAGTTCGGTCACGACCGGCCGCTGCACTACGGCCAGGTCTATTCGACGATGTCCCGGCTGCTGAAGAACGGCCTGGTCGAGGTCGACGGCATCGAGGCCGGCGGCGGCCCCGAGCGCAAGCGGTACGCCATCACCGACGCCGGGATCACCGACGTCGCCCGCTGGCTCGCCACGCCCGAGAAGCCCGAGCCGTACCTCCAGTCGACGCTCTACACCAAGGTCGTCCTCGCGCTGCTCACGCACCGCGACGCGGCCGACATCCTCGACACGCAGCGCTCCGAGCACCTGCGCAGCATGCGCATCCTCACCGACCGCAAGCGCCGGGGCGACCTCGCCGACCAGCTGATCTGCGACCACGCCCTGTTCCACCTGGAGGCGGACCTGCGCTGGCTGGAGCTGACGGCCGCGCGTCTCGACCGGCTGCGAGAGGCGGTGACCGCGTGAGCGCCCCGCCGGTTCGCTGCTCGCCGCGGAGAACCTCCGCAAGGCCTATGGTCCGACACTCGCCCTCGACGGCGCCGGGTTCTCCATCCACCCCGGCGAGGTCGTCGCCGTCATGGGCCCCTCCGGGTCCGGCAAGTCCACGCTGCTGCACTGCCTCGCCGGGATCGTGCCGCCCGACTCCGGCTCGATCACCTACGACGGGCAGGAGCTGGCGACGATGAACGACGCCCGGCGCAGCGCGCTGCGGCGCTCGGAGTTCGGGTTCGTGTTCCAGTTCGGGCAGCTCGTGCCGGAACTGACCTGCGTGGAGAACGTGGCGCTGCCGCTCAGGCTGAACGGCGCCCCGCGCAAGCAGGCCGAGCGGACCGCCCTGGCGTGGATGGAACGGCTGGAGGTCGACGACCTGAAGGGCAAGCGGCCCGGCGAGGTGTCCGGCGGTCAGGGCCAGCGGGTGGCCGTGGCGCGGTCGCTGGTGACCGGCCCGCGGGTGATCTTCGCCGACGAGCCGACCGGCGCGCTGGACTCGCTCAACGGCGAGCGCGTGATGGAGCTGCTCACCGAGGCGGCCCGGTCCGCCAACGCGGCCGTGGTGCTGGTCACGCACGAGGCGCGGGTGGCGGCGTACTCCGACCGCGAGATCGTCGTACGGGACGGGAAGTCGCGGGACATGGAGCGGATCGTATGAGCCTGCGCCAGTGGGGCCGCGACCTGGCCCTGGGAGTCCGGTTCGCCTTCGCGGGCGGACGGGAGGGGTGGATCCGGGCCGTACTGACGGCGGTGGGCGTCGGGCTCGGCGTCGCCGTCCTGCTGCTGACGACGGCGGTGCCGAACGCCCTCGCGGTGCGCCACGACCGTGAGGACGCCCGGCTCGACTGGCCGTTCGGGGCGACCCAACTGGCCAGGAGCGACGACACCCTGCTGATCGCCGACTCCGACACGACGTTCCGCGACAAGGACGTACGCGGCCGGATCGTGGAACCGGAAGGGGCCCGGGCCCCGCTGCCGCCCGGCGTGAGCCGGTTCCCGGCGAAGGGCGACATGGTGGTCTCGCCCGCGCTGAGGAAGCTGCTCGCCTCCGACGGCTCGGCGTTGCTGCGGGAGCGGCTGCCGTACCGCGTCGTCGGAACGATCGGGGAGGCCGGTCTGATCGGCTCCCAGGAACTCGCCTACTACACGGGCGCCTCCGGACTCGCCGCGCACCTCGACGACAGCGTGGGGGCGGTCCGGCTGAAGGAGTTCGGGAACCCCGAGCCGACGAAGGAGGAGACCGACCCGGTGCTGCTCCTGCTCGTCCTCGTCGTCATCGTGGTGCTGCTGATGCCGGTGGCCGTGTTCATCGCCGCGGCCGTGCGGTTCGGCGGCGAGCGGCGCGACCGCAGGCTCGCGGCCTCAGGCTGATCGGCAGCGACGGGCGGATGACGCGGCGCATCGCGGCGGGCGAGGCGATGGCCGGCTCACTGCTGGGCCTGGTCCTCGGCGCGGTCTTCTTCCTGATCGGCCGCCAGGCGGCCGGTTCGGTCGAGGTGATGGGCATCAGCGTCTGGCCCAGCTACCTCGACCCCTCCCCCGCGCTGGCCGCCCTGATCGTGCTGGCCGTGCCGGCGGCCGCGGTCCTGGTCACCCTCTTCGCGCTGCGGGGCGTGGTGATCGAACCCCTCGGCGTGGTGCGCACGGCCAGGCCCGCACGGCGACGGCTGTGGTGGCGGCTGCTGATGCCGGTGGCCGGCCTCGCGCTGCTCTACCCGATGATCGGACAGGGCCGCGAGAACGGGGACTTCAACAAGTACCTGGTGACCGGCGGCGTGCTGCTGCTGCTCGTCGGCGTCACCGCACTGCTGCCGTGGCTGGTGGAGACGGTCGTCGGCCGTCTCGGCACCGGCGGCGTCGCCTGGCAACTGGCGGTACGGAGGCTGCAGTTGAGCAGCGGCACGGCGGCCCGGATGGTCAACGGCATCGCGGTGGCGGTCGCCGGGGCGATCGCGCTGCAGATGCTGTTCGCGGGCGTGGACGACGACTACAGCGAGGCCACCGGTCAGGACGTCACCCGGGCGCAGATGCAGGTCGCGGTGCCGGACGGCGCCCCCCTGGCCGGGACCGCCCGGAAGTTCGCCGACACCGAGGGCGTCCGCAAGGTCACGGCCCTGTGGGAGGGCTACCTGGGCGACTCCTCCTGGAACAGCGAGAGCGGCCCGAGCCTGAGCACGGCGCTGACCGTGGGCGACTGCCGGGATCTGCGCGAGCTGGCGAAGCTTCCCTCGTGCGAGGACGGGGACGTCTTCGTGGTCGACGGAGCCGAGCAGGCCGTGGAGGGTCCGCAGTTGAACAAGCCCGGCAAGAAGCTGTACCTCGAGCAGTCCACCTCGGAGGGCAGCCGGGAGACCGTCTGGACCGTCCCGCGGGCGTCACCGCGGTCCAGTCGCTCAAGGGCCTCACCGACTGGGAGCGCGGAGGCTTCCTGCTGACGCCGAGCGCACTGCCCGAGGCGGCCGAGGGACTGGTCAGCGGACAGCTGTACCTCTCGTTCGACGCGTCCGTGCCCGACGCGTACGACCACGCCCGCAACACGGCTTTCCACGTGGATCCGCTGGCCCGCTCGGTGGACTGGTACGCCACGAAGGAGGACGAGAAGTTCACCTCCATCCGCACCGGGCTGCTCGTCGGCGCCGTCTGCGTGCTGGTGCTGATCGGGGCGAGCCTGCTGGTGTCACAGCTGGAGCAGTTGCGCGAACGCCGCAAGCTGCTGTCCGCGCTGGTCGCCTTCGGCACCCGCCGCCGCACGCTGAGCTTGTCGGTGCTGTGGCAGACGGCGATCCCGGTCGGGCTCGGTCTGCTGCTGGCCTCGGTGGTGGGCATCACGCTGGGCGGGGTGCTGCTGCGGATGACGGGCACGCCGGTGAGCGTCGACTGGGGGAGCGTGCTGGCGATGACCGCCTCCGGTGCCGCGGTCGTCCTCGGGGTGACGCTGCTGAGCCTGCCGCCGCTGCTGCGGCTGATGCGGCCGGACGGCCTGCGCGCGGAGTGAGGCGCGCGCCGGGGCGCGCTGGGGCGCACCGGGTGACGCACGACGAATGAAGCGCGACGGGTGCCCCGTCCCGCCGGGCGCGAGGGTGCCCGGCGGGACGGGGCACCCTCGCGTCCGGCAGGATGCGACGGCGTCCGGCGCCGGACGGGGTACGACGGCACCCCGCGGGACGCGAGGGTGCCCGAGCCGGACGGGACGCGACGGCGTCCGGCGGGGTCCGTCAGGCGTCCGGCGGGGTTCGTCAGGCGTCCGCCCGAGGACGCGTACCGGCAGCGGCGCCAGCGCCTCCCGGAGGGAGTCCGCCAGCTCGGCGTACTCGGCGCCGCGGGCCGCGCCGGAGCGCATGGCGAGGGCGATCCGGCGGGTGGGGGCGGGGGCGGCGAAGCGGCCGGTGAGGAGCCGGGTGCTGCGGCTGGTCTCGACGGTGACGGCGGTGCGCGGCAGCAGGGTGCAGCCCAGGCCGCCGGCGACGAGCTGGACCAGGGTGGAGAGCCCGGCGGCCGTGGTGGTCACCGGGGCGTCCTCGCGGCCGGCCTCCCGGCAGATGTCCAGGGCCTGGTCGCGCAGGCAGTGGCCCTCGTCGAGGAGCAGCAGGTTCAGCTCCTTGAGGGCCTCGCGCGGGATGCCCGCGCGTCCGCCCAGCCGGTGGCCGAGCGGGGTGACGAGCACGAAGTCCTCGTCGAAGAGGGGGAGTTCGGTGACACCGGGCACGCCGAGGGGGACGGCGAGCAGCAGCAGGTCCAGACGGCCGGTGTGCAGTCCGTCGACCAGGCTGGCCGTCTGTTCCTCGTGGACCTGGAGGTCGAGCGCCGGGTAGCGGTCGTGGACCAGGCGCAGGACGGTGGGCAGGAGGTAGGGCGCGACGGTGGGGATGACCCCGAGCCGCAGCACCCCGGTGAACGGCGCCCGTACCGCCTCCGCCTCCTCCATCAGCGCCCCGACCTCGGCCAGCACCGCCCTGGCCCGTACGGCGAGACGCTCACCGGCCGGGGAGAGCAGCACCTTGCGTGTCGTACGCTCCAGCAGGGTCACGCCGAGGATCTCCTCCAGCGCGGCGACGGCGCCGGACAGGGCGGGCTGGCTCATGCCGAGGGCGGCGGCCGCGTCCCGGAAGTGCAGGTGCTCGGCGACGGCCTCGAAGGCCCGCAGCTGCGCCAGACTGGGCAGCCGCCTCCTGGTCCCGCCCTTACCCGTGGTCACTGATAGCCACCTCCGATCAATCCGACCGAGTGTAGCGATTTCTGCAATCAATGCACCCTGTGCCAGCATCAGGCTCGTCCAACCCATGGGAAGTGTCCGCGATCCGGACGCTTCTTCGCTGCAAGGAGAGCCTGTGCTCACTGTTGGTGACAAGTTCCCCGAGTTCGAACTCACCGCCTGCGTCTCGCTGGAGAAGGGTGCGGAGTTCGAGCAGATCCACCACAAGTCCTACGAGGGCAAGTGGCTGGTCGTGTTCGCGTGGCCCAAGGACTTCACCTTCGTGTGCCCGACCGAGATCGCCGCGTTCGGCAAGCTGAACGACGAGTTCGCCGACCGCGACGCGCAGATCCTGGGCTTCTCCGGCGACTCCGAGTTCGTGCACCACGCCTGGCGCAAGGACCACCCGGACCTGACCGACCTGCCGTTCCCGATGCTGGCGGACTCCAGGCACGAGCTGATGCGGGACCTCGGCATCGAGGGCGAGGACGGCTTCGCCCAGCGCGCCGTCTTCATCGTCGACCCCAACCGTGAGATCCAGTTCACGATGGTCACCGCGGGCTCCGTCGGCCGCAACCCCAAGGAGGTCCTGCGGGTCCTGGACGCCCTCCAGACCGACGAGCTGTGCCCGTGCAACTGGACCAAGGGCGAGGACACCCTCGACCCGGTCAAGCTGCTGGCCGGGGAGTGACCTGAGATGTCCCTCGACACCCTGAAGTCCGCGATACCGGACTACGCCAAGGACCTGAGGCTCAACCTCGGCTCGGTCATCGGCAACTCCGACCTGCCCGCCCAGCAGTTGTGGGGCACCGTGCTGGCGACCGCGATCGCCTCGCGCTCCCCGATCGTGCTGCGCGAGCTGGCGCCGGAGGCGAAGGCGAACCTCTCGCCCGAGGCGTACGCGGCGGCGAAGTCGGCTGCCGCGATCATGGCGATGAACAACGTCTTCTACCGCACCCGCCACCTGCTGTCGGACCACGAGTACGGCAACCTGCGGGCCGGGCTGCGGATGAACGTGATCGGCAACCCCGGGGTCGACAAGGTCGACTTCGAGCTGTGGTCGTTCGCGGTGTCCGCGATCAACGGCTGCGGGATGTGCCTGGACTCGCACGAGCAGGTGCTGCGCAAGGCGGGCCTCGAGCGCGAGGTGATCCAGGAGGCGTTCAAGATCGCCTCGGTGATCCAGGCGGTCGGCGTCACCCTCGACACGGAGGCCGTCCTCGCCGAGTGACGGCGGGTCGGGCCCCGGGCCCCGTTCACCCCTCGGGGTGGGCGGGGCCCTGTCGTTTCCCGCCCGCGGCGCCCTGCCGGGCCCCGTCGCCGGAGGCTGCCGCCGCCGGACCTCCGCCGTCGGGCTGAACGGACCTGTCCACGAGGGCCGGAGGGGCGGCCGGCCGGACCGGCGCCACGTCGGCCGCGGTGGCGCCCCTGGGCTGCGGGGCCGTCCGCAGGGCCGGTTCGCGCGAGTAGGCGTGCAGGTAGCCCACCACCGTGTTCGTCACCGCCACGAGCGGTACGGCGACCACCGCGCCGCCGATGCCGGCGACCATGCCGCCGGAGGCGACCGCGAGGACCACCGCGAGCGGGTGGACGCGCACGGCGCGGCCGAGGATGAACGGCTGGAGGATGTGGCCCTCGATCTGCTGCACGGCCAGCACGACCGCCAGCGTCATCACCGCGGTGAACACGCCCTGGGTGACCAGGGCGACGACGACGGCGAGCGCCCCGGAGGCGACCGCGCCGACCAGCGGGATGAAGGAGAACAGGAAGATGAAGACGGCCAGCGGCACGGCCATGGGCACGTCGAGGAAGTAGATGCCGAGGCCGATGAAGACGGCGTCGATCAACGCCACCACCACCGTGCCGCGCACGTACGCCGTGAGCGTCGCCCAGGCCCGCGGGCCGGCGCCCGCTACACCCGGCCGGGCGGCGGCGGGGACCAGCTTGAGGGTCCACTGCCAGATGCGCTTGCCGTCGTAGAGCAGGAACAGCGTCGAGAAGAACGACAGCAGGATGCCGGTGAGGGCCTCCACGACGACGGTGACGCCCTCCAGGCCCGCGGAGGTGATCTCGTCGGTGTTGGCGCCGACCGCCTCGCGCAGGTTCTTGGCGATCCCGTTGATCTGCTTGTCGGTGACGTGGAAGGGGCTGTTGAGGAGCCAGCGGCGGAGGTCGTCGATGCCGTCCTGGACCTGGTCGGAGAGGTTGTCGATGTTCTCCATGACCTGCCAGGTCACGAACCAGCCCATCAGGCCGATGACGACGAACCCGAGGATCGCCGTCATCGCGGTCGCGGGCCCGCCGGGGACGCCCAGCCGCTTCAACCGGGCCACGGTGGGCTCGAGGAGCGCGGTCAGCAGCAGGGACACCACGAAGGCCAGCACGACCAGTTGGACGGCGGTGATGACCTTCATCAGGACCCAGACGGTCCCGGCGAGCACCAGCAGCCGCCAGCCCGCCTCGGCGGCGACCCGGACGCCCCACGGCACCACCTGCGCCGGGTCGGGGCGCGGCGCGGGCGGCGGCAGTTCACCGGCGGACGCCACCGGCGTCCCGGGCGGCACCGGCGTCCCGGGCGGCACCGGCGTCCCGGGCAGGGCCGGTTCGGGCCCGGCGCCGCTCTCCCGGTCCGCCTCGGCCCGACGTTCGTCGAGCCGCTCACCCATCTCGGTCAGACCGGCACCGAGCCGGCCGAGCCACCCTGGCACTCTCGACATGATGCGCCTTCTTCCCCCGTCTCTCCCCACCACTCACCCCTGGAGTCGTCGGCATCGACCGTACAGGGCGAAAGCCCCTCCCCCTAGGACGGGGAAGGGGCTGCGCGGGGTTGAGCGGGTGCCGCGGACGTGCGGCGGCGTACGGCCTAGTACCAGTGGTTGGCCTGCCAGAACGACCAGGCGTCGCACGGGCTGCCGTAGCGCTCGTTCATGTAGTTCAGCCCCCACTTGATCTGGGTGGCCGGGTTGGTCTGCCAGTCGGCGCCCGCGGAGGCGTACTTGCCGGCGGGCAGCGCCTGGAAGAGGCCGTAGGCGCCGGAGGAGGCGTTGACGGCGCGGTAGTTCCAGCTGGACTCGTGGTCCACGATGTTGCTGAAGCACTGGTACTGACCGCTGGGCACCATCTGCTGTGCCATCGCCTGGATCTGGGCGATCGAGTACGAGCTCCGGACGGGGAAGTCGGCGGAGCTGCGGCTCGCGGCGGCCTTGACCTCGGCGCGTTCCTTCGCGTCCGCCGCTGCCTTCTCGGCCGCCTTCTCGGCGGCCTCCTTCTTCGCGATCGCGGTCTCGGCGGCGGCCTTGCGGGCCGCTTCCTCGGCGTCCTTCTTGGCGCTCTCGTCCGCGGCGATGGCCTGGACACTGGCCTGCTGCGTCAGGGAAGCGGTCTGCACCTGGGCCTGCTGGCCCGCGGGGATGTCAGCGAGGAGCGTCGTCGCGTCGCTTGCCGTCGCTTCCGCGTCGTTGGGCTGCGCGATGCTGCCCGAGGCAACACCGACCACGCTTCCGACGGCGGTGACCGCGGTGGCCGAGGCCACTGCGAATCCCCGGACCGAGATCCGGCTCACACGGTTTCCTTCCAGCATCGTCCGCTTCGGTGACCCTGGCGGACGCAATCGTGCCCCTGAACACTGGCCTCCCAACTGCGGGGTCACGGGAGGCGCGGGCCCGGTGGGCAACTCCCTGCTCGGGAGCGCCGCGTGGTGCTCGGGCGGCATACGACGAAGCTATGGAGTTGACGCGGTGCCGTACCTCCCCCGCTGCCTGAACGGCGCGGAAGGTACTCAGGAATACGGATGTGTCGTATGCGGGGCCTGACAGGATGGAGACTCTGCCGCAACCCGATACCGGGTGGCAATTCTGAGTTGCGTGTGAAAGCTCACATCCCGTTTCGTCCTGGCTGTTTCCTCGTTCGCCCCCGCACGAAGGCGCCGCCCGACTAGGCTCACAGCCTTTGTCGAGCGGCGCCGACTGTCCGACGGGGCCCGCGAAACGGGGCGGGCCGGTCAGATGTGACCGTCCTCCAGCATTTCGGTCACAAGGGCCGCGATCTGGGACCTCTCGGACCGGTTCAGGGTGACGTGCGCGAAGAGCGGATGCCCCTTCAGTTTCTCCACGACGGCGACGACGCCGTCGTAACGGCCGACCCGGAGGTTGTCCCGCTGCGCCACGTCGTGGGTCAGGACGACCCGCGAATTGGCGCCGATCCGGGACAGAACGGTCAGCAGGACGTTCCGCTCCAGCGACTGGGCCTCGTCCACGATCACGAACGCGTCGTGCAGCGAGCGGCCGCGGATGTGGGTGAGCGGCAGGACCTCGAGCATGCCGCGGGCGGTGACCTCCTCGATGACCTCGCGGCTGGCGACCGCGGACAGCGTGTCGAAGACCGCCTGCGCCCAGGGGCTCATCTTCTCGGCCTCGGAGCCGGGCAGGTAGCCCAGTTCCTGTCCGCCGACCGCGTACAGCGGGCGGAAGACCATCACCTTCTGGTGCTGGCGGCGCTCCAGGACCGCCTCCAGGCCGGCGCACAGCGCGAGCGCGGACTTGCCGGTGCCGGCCCGGCCGCCCATCGACACGATCCCGACGTCCGGGTCGAGCAGCAGGTCGAGCGCGATGCGCTGCTCGGCGCTGCGGCCCTTGACGCCGAACGCCTCCCGGTCTCCGCGCACCAGGCGCACACTGCCGTCGGCCGTGACCCGGCCGAGCGCCTTGCCGCGCTCGGACTGGATGGTCAGGCCGGTGTGCACGGGCAGTTCGGAGGCTTCGGGGACGTACACCCGTCCTTCCTCGAAGAGGATGTCCACCTGCTCGGCGGGGAGCGTCAGTTCCGACATCCCGGTCCAGCCGGAGGAGTCGGTGATGGCCAGTTCGGCCCGGTACTCCTCGGCGAGCAGCCCGACGGAGGACGCCTTGATCCTCAGCGGGAGGTCCTTCGACACGACGGTGACGTCGAACCCCTCGGCCTGGAGGTTGCGGGCGACCGCGAGGATGCGGGAGTCGTTGTCCCCCAGGCGGTAGCCGGTGGGCAGCACGCTGGGGTCCGAGTGGTTGAGCTCGACACGGAGGGTGCCGCCCAGCTCCCCGATCGGAAGGGGGGCGTCGAGACGGCCGTGCTTCACCCGGTAGTCGTCGAGCAGGCGCAGGGCCTGCCGGGCGAAGTAGCCGAGTTCGGGATGGTGCCGCTTGGCCTCCAGCTCGGTGACCACGACGACGGGGAGCACGACCTCATGCTCGTCGAAGCGGTTCATGGCGTGCGGGTCGGCCAGCAGGACGCTGGTGTCGAGAACGTAGGTGCGCCGGTCTGGCTTGTGGCGCTTTGTGCTGGTCACCACGGAAGGACGTACCCCCTCGGATGAGGTCGGGGAGCGACGGAGTGGAGCTGGACCGGAATCCGGCCGTCTGCACGGACCGGAGACCGGCCCTCCGCTGCGTCCGCGCTGACCGCACGATCGAGCTGGTGCAAAGGGCCTCCCGGGCGGACGGCCCCGTGCCGTCCGCTGAGATCCGACACCCGTGGTTCGGGCGTCGACCTGCTTGGTTTATGCCCTCGAAGATGCGCCGCCATGCCACGGCCCGGGGCGGCGCATCGGTGAACTCCTTGTTACTTCCGTTCCTGACGGGGCGTCCTGGGCACTTCCACGGGGAACGGGGAGGTGCGGCGGGGTCCGTGCGCGGGGGCGCGGCCGGCCGTGGTGCGGCCGGTGCGCACGGCCGGAAACGGCCGTCGCGCGGATGGCGGCCGGTGGTGCGGCCGGGTCGGTCACCGGGAGGCGGGTGCCGGGTCGGCCGCCGGGAGGCGGGTGCCGGGTCGGTCACCGGGAGGCGGGTGCCGGGTCGGTCACCGGGAGGCGGGTGCCGGGTCGGTCACCGGGAGGCGGGTGCCGGGAGGCGGGTGCCGGGTCGGCCGCCGGGAGGCGGGTGCCGGGTCGACTGCCGTGCCGGTGGTGGCCGGGGTGCGGCCGGGTCGGTCACCGGAAGACGGATGCCGGGTCGGCCGCCGGGGCGGTGGTGGCCAGTGGTTCGGTCGGCTCGGCCGCCGTGGTGTGCGGCCGGGCCGGGCGCCGTGGCGCCGGTGCCGGGTCAGCCGCCGAAACGCCGGTGCCGGACCTCGTAGTCGCGCAGGGCGCGCAGGAAGTCGACCTTGCGGAAGGCGGGCCAGAACACGTCGCAGAAGTAGTACTCCGAGTGAGCCGTCTGCCACAGCATGAAACCGGACAGCCGCTGTTCGCCGCTGGTGCGGATCACGAGGTCGGGGTCGGGCTGGGCGCCGGTGTAGAGGTGGCGGCCGATCATGTCGATATCGACGGACTCGGCGAGGTCCTCCAGGGAGACGCCCTTGTCCCGGGCGTCGAGGATCATCGAGCGGACCGCGTCGGCGATCTCCTGGCGGCCGCCGTAGCCGATGGCGACGTTGACGAGTATCCCGTCGACGTCGGCGGTGGCCTCCTCGGCCTCCTTCAGCGTGTGCTGCATGCCGGCCGGCAGGAGGTCGGGGGTGCCGACGTGGTGCACGCGCCAGCGGCCGTCGGCGGCGAGGGTGCGCACGACGTCCTCGATGATGCCGAGAAGGGGGACCAGCTCCTCCTCGGCGCGGTCGAAGTTGTCCGTGGACAGCAGCCAGAGGGTGACGACGCCGACGTCCGTCTCGGAGCACCAGCCGAGGAACTCCTCGATCTTGTCGGCGCCCGCCCGGTGGCCGTGCACGGTGGTGGAGCCCGCGGCCTTCGCCCAGCGCCGGTTGCCGTCCATGATCACGCCGATGTGCTTGGGCACCTGAGCGTGGTCCAGGTGGCCTTCCACCCGGCGCGCGTACAGCCTCACCAGCAGGCCGCGCAGCTTGTCGCGCAGGTTCACGTGAATGTCAGCCCCTCCGTGCGGTGGCGGTCCCCGCGGGCGGCAGCCTACCCCCACGGGAGCGGTGCGGGTGAGCGGGGTGCGCCCGACGCCGCGGAACCCCGTCCTCCGCGGACATGAAAAAACGGGCCGGTCCGTGGGGGGATACGGACCGGCCCGAGGGGGGTTTCCACCATAACCCTTCGTGAGGGATGTCGCGCACATCGGCACGCCACAATTACTCTCCGGAGTCGTCCGACGACGGGGAGCGGGCAATCCGAGGTGGGATTCGCAGGCGGTTCACGACCGAAAGGCGGCGGAACCCAGGCGGACCGGTCCGGACGCCGATGAAAGCGGAGGTTTTCGCGCCGCTTGAGCCCGACCGGGCCACGGGGCGGACTTCCCCTGACGGACCACCCCCGGCCGCACGCCCGCTTGACGCGGCACGTCACCGCGCAGCCCCCTCCGCCGCGCGGTGACGCCCGCGCAGCTTTGCTGGCGCGAATTGCCTGGCGTCGAATCTACCGGAGGCAGGACGGCGGTCCGGACCAACTCCGGTAACGATGTGGAAACCCTGTGGAGATGACGAGGCGATGTGCGGAAATATATGCTGAATGCCCTTTTCGTGCGGGGTCGTTGTCGCGGTGTGGGTCCGGGCGACGGCCGGTCCCCTGGTGCTCGGCGGGTCATGACCGGGCGCGACGAGGGTCGGCGGGCGCAAAGAAGTCCGGGCTCCCGGGGAGGGCGGGAGTCGGGCGAGCGGGTCCGGCGGGCGAAGAGCTGCAGGGACGGACCGAGTCGGCGTTCGGGGGGTGACGGCCGGGACGTCCTACGGAGCCGACCGGGCCGACCGGGCCGACCGGGCCGACCGGGCCGGTCTGCGGGCCTCGACGAGGTGGCGGGTGCTGTGCGCCGTGAAGGGGCCCTCGGACTCGATCCGCTCGTGCAGGGAGCGCAGTTGTGCCGCGTACCGGTCCACGGTGAAGCCGGGCACCATCCACACCACCTTGCGCAGGAAGTGGACGACGGCGGCGATGTCGTGGAACTCGACGCGCAGCCGTTCCGCCCGCAGGTCGACGATCTCCAGACCGGCCGCCTCGGCTTCGGCGCGTTCACGGTCGGGGTGGCGGACGGCGCCCACCTCGTCGGGCAGCGGACCGAGGAAGTGCTCGACCAGCTCGAAGACGCTGCGCGGGCCGACGTGCTGGGCGAAGTAGGTGCCGCCCGGTTCGAGGACGCGCGCGATCTCGGTCCACGGCGGCCGCACCGGGTGCCTGCTGGAGACGAGGTCGAAGGCGGCGTCCGCGAAGGGCAGGGGCTCGTCCTCCCGACGGCGACCACCGCGACGCCCCGCGGCCGCAGCAGGGCGGTGGCCTTGGCGATGTTCGCCGGCCAGCCCTCGGTGGCGACGGCGAGGACGGGGCCTCCGGGGCGGCCCGGCCCAGGGCGAAGTCCAGGACCTCCCCTCCCCGGTCTGCACGTCGAGCGCCGCGCGGGCACCGGCGAGCCGTCCGGCGAGGGACACCGCGTACCCCCAGGAGGGCCGCGCCTCGGTGGCCCGCCCCTCGAACCAGGAGAAGTCCCACCCGTCGGTGGGCACGGCCAGCCCCTCGGCGACGAGGTCCTCGAAACGGCGGGACCGGTCTCCGCCGTCGCGCGACGGCTGCTGCTGCTGGGCACCACTCCCCATGGCCGGCACGGTCACTTCACCAGGGGCCGTACGTCGTCGCCCACGAACCGGACGAAGCCCTCGGGTCGGGTTCGTCGGCGGTCGGCAGGAGGACGACCGTGTCGGCGCCCGCCTCGGCGTACTGCCGGACCCGCTCGGCGACCTCGGCCGCGTCCCCGGCGACCCCCAGGCCGGGCACGTCGGCGACACCGGCCGTGACCAGCTCCCGCTGGAGGCGGGCGGCGGCGCCCTCCCCGGTGGCGGCGAAGAGATAGACGACGAACCTGTGCCCGGCGGCGTCCCGGCCGGCCGCGGCCCTGCCCTCGGCCACCAGCCGACGGGCCTCGCGCACGCCCTCCGGGGTGAAGACCTCGTTGAGGACCGTGCCGTCCGCGACCTCGCCGGACAGCCGCAGGGTGCGCGGGCCGATGCCGCCGACCAGCACCTCGGCCCCGCCCGGCGGCGGCCAGTCGAGGGCGACGTCCTCCAGCGTGACGTACCGCCCCGGGTCGTGATCCGCTCTCCGTCCAGCAGGCCGCGCAGCGCGAGGGTGTACTCGCGCAGCAGGGTCAGCGGGGAGGCGGGGCGGGCCCCGACCTGGCCCATCCAGTCCTGGACGCCGTGGCCGATGCCGAGGCTGACGCGGCCGGGGAACATCCGGTGCAGGGTGGCGGCCTCCATCGCGGTGACGGCGACGTTGCGCAGCGGCACCGGCAGCAGACCCACGCCGATCCGGACCCGTTCGGTCCAGGCGAGCGCGGCCGCGGCGGCCGAGATCCCGGCCTCCCGGAAGCAGTCCTCGAAGACCCACAGCTCGTCGAGCCCGGTGGCGTCCGCGAGACGGGCGATCGCGCGGAGCCGCTCCGGGGGCAGCTGCGGGCGGAAGATGGCGCCGAGTTCGGTCATCGGATTCCTCCGTGGATACCCCTGCCTTCAGGCAGGGGAGGAAACGGACTCCTGCGGAGCAGGGCAACGAACTGTGATCCGCCGCCAGGGCGGATCGCAGTGCTCTGACCCGCAGGTTCGGTGTTGAGCCGCAGTTCCGCTAGTTTGTGAGCATGGCCACGGCGTGCGTGAAGCGGGCATTCAAGTACCGCTTCCACCCGACCGATGCGCAGGCAGCCGAGCTGTCGCGCACGTTCGGCTGTGTGCGCAAGGTCTACAACATGGCGCTCGCCGCCCGTACCGAGGCGTGGGCGCGGCAGGAGCGGGTCAACTACAACCAGACGTCGGCCATGCTGACCGCGTGGAAGAAGACCGAGGAACTGGCCTACCTCTGCGAGGTGTCGTCGGTCCCGCTTCAGTAGTGCTTGCGGCATTTGCAGACGGCGTTCACGAACTTCTTCGGCAAGCGGGCGAAGTACCCGCGTTTCAAGTCGCGGAAGTCCGCTGAGTACACCACCAGCGGGTTCCGCTTCCGCGACGGGAAGCTGACTCTGGCGAAGATGAGCGAACCGCTCGACATCGTGTGGTCCCGTCCGCTCCCGGCCGGGGCGCAGCCGTCCACCGTGACCGTGTCGCAGGACGGCGCGGGGCGCTGGTTCGTCTCCATGCTGTGCGACGACCCGTCCGTCAAGCCGCTTTCCAGCAACGGCGACGCGGTGGGCATCGATGTCGGCCTGGACCACCTCCTGACCCTTTCCACGGGTGAGAAGATCGCCAACCCCCGGCACGAGCGCCGCGACCGGGCACGTCTGGCGAAGGCCCAGCGCGAACTTGCGAAGAAGGCCAAGGGTGACGGCGCCAATCGGGTAAAGGCCCGGCGTAAGGTCGCCCGGGTGCATGCCCGGATCGCCGACCGGCGACGGGACCTGCTCCACAAGCTGACCACTCGTCTCGTGCGTGAAAACCAAACGCTCGTGATCGAGGACCTGACCGTGCGCAACATGGTCAGGAACCACACGCTCGCCCGAGCGATCTCGGATGCTAGCTGGAGCGAGTTCCGCTCCATGCTGGAGTACAAGGCCACCTGGTGGGGGCGGAACGTGATCGCGGTCGATCGCTTCTTCCCCTCGTCCAAGCTGTGCTCCCACTGCGGCGCCTTGGCCGGCAAGATGCCGTTGAACGTCCGCACCTGGACGTGCGCCAGTTGCGGGACGGCCCATGACCGGGACGTGAACGCGGCACGCAACCTTCTGGCCGCCGGGCTGGCGGTGACAGTCTGTGGAGCTGGTGTAAGACCTCAACGGAGTTCTCCGGGCGGGCAGTCGGCGATGAAGCAGAAACTCCTACGGCGCGAGCCGTAGGAATCCCCCTCGTTTACGAGGGGGAGGAAGTCAAGATCCCTTCCTATCCGGGTGGCCCCGCCCCGACAACTCCTTTACGGGGCCGTCGAGTCGGCGGGCTCGGGCACGACGCTCCCGGCGCGCTCGTGGTGCAGCAGGACGACGCCGTTGCCGAAGGTGCGGGTCTCGACCAGGCGGAGACCGGCCGGGAGGGAGCCCTCCGCGAACAACGGAGTGCCGCCGCCGACCACCACCGGATGGACGTAGATCCGGAACGCGTCGACGAGCCCCTGCCGCAGGAAGGCGGCCGCCACGTGCGCGCCGCCGAGGACCAGGTCCCCGCCGGGCCGCTCCTTGAGGGCGCGCACCTCCTCCGGTACGACGTCCCGCACGACGGTCGTGTTCCAGTCGGCGTGCTCCATCGTCCGCGAGTACACGGTCTTCGGTTTCTCCCGCCAGATCCCGGCGAACTCGGCGACGGGGGCGGGGGCTCCGGGGTCCTGGTCGGCCGTGGGCCAGAAGCCGGCCATCAGCTCGTGGGTGACCCGGCCGCTGAGGAAGGCGCCCGCCTCGCGGAGGGTGTCGTTGAAGTGCTGGTGCAGTTCCTCGTCGACGCGGTGCCAGGAGATGTCCCGGCCGGGCCCCTCCATGTACCCGTCGACGGAGACGGAGGCGGTCAGGACGACGTCACGCATGGCGGTGCTCCTCGCTGGTCCTCGGGTCCTTCCGCTCACGGTGCCACGGGAGGGGCTGTGACGGGGGCGGGGCGGGGATACGGTCGGGTGGTGTCGCGGCGCGGGAGTCGGTGCCGGGGCTCGCGGTGCCGGTCGGCGAACCGGAAGGTGGGACGGGAGTTGGGGACGGGAATGGGACGGCGGTTCCGGGACGGGCGGGGGCGGCTGGTCGTGCCGGGCGGGGGCGGGGCGGCGGTGACGGTCCCGCTGGAGATCGCGGCCTCGTACCGCGCCCGGACGAGGGGCCTGCTGGGGCGGGACGCGGTCGAGGGCGCGCTGCTGCTCTCCCCCGCCGGCAGCGTGCACACCTTCGGCATGCGGATGCCCATCGACGTCGCCTACCTGGACCGCGGTCTGACCGTCCTGAGCGTCCGCACCATGCGACCGGGACGCCTCGGTCTGCCCCGGCCGAGGTCACGGCACGTGCTGGAGGCGGGGGCGGGGGTCATGGCGGGGTGGGGGGTGCGGACGGGGGTGACGGTCTCGGTGGAGTTCGAGACCGGGTTCGGGCCCTCTTCGTGAGGGCCCGCTCCGTGACGTGACCCCGGGTCATCGGAGCCACCGGAGCCACCGGTGGGACGTCGCGGGCTCTTGGCCGGCCCGCGGACGTCTCCGGGCGCACGGCGCCTGCCCGGATCGTTCATGACGTGCCCTTCTCCTTGGTGCGGCTCTCCTTCGTACGGCGTAGGCCGACGGCCAGGCGCACGGCGTGGGCCAGGCAGAGGAGCGCCAGAACGGGGAGCACGACCAGGGCCGGGTTCACCCAGGCCGGGACCAGGTCGTACCCCGCGTGGCATTTGTCGTGCAGCGGGAACCACCGCGTGTACTCGTCGAAGTTCGCCCTGCGGTACGCCCGGTCGTAGGTCTGACCCGCCTCATGACACGCCTCCTCCGGATCCAGCGACGCCCCGGCGAGGGAGCCGACGAGGTAGGTGACACCGGTTCCCAGCAGAAGGAGCACCGCGCTCCAGGTGAACCAGGCGGGACTGCGCCGCCATGTGCCCGAGAACAGCGGACGGCTCCAGAACCACAGTCCGGTCAGGAGGGGCAGGAAGATCGGGATGAGGATGATGGCCATGGAGCAGGAAACCATCTCATGCGACTCGGCGGGCTGTCGGCGGTGGCGGGACGTCCCGCAGGCGGCCGCACCCGCCGTGTACGTCCTCGTATCCGGGCCTGCGCGCCAGGGCGCAGTCGGGCGACAGTTCGCGCCGGTCCGTCGCCGGGCCGGGTCGCGCGGTCATCGCCCGCCCTCGGTCCGGTCGGACGGCCGCGGGGCCGTGAGGACGTCTCGCTGCGGCGGGTAGCGCACGGCGCACTCCTGGCACGCGTACACGACGAAGCCCGGCCCCGAGTTCTGGTGCACCACGGCGACCACCACCGGCGTTTCCGTGGTCACCTCGCAGCGCACGCACATCCGCACCGGCGGGCGCGGCTTCCTGTCTCCCGTCCCCATCACGCCGCCCTCTCCGCCGCGAGCACGTACGGGCGGACCGGGGCGGTGCGGGCGCCGTCGAGCAGCACGGGCAGCCCGTACGGGGAGCGGAGTCCGGGGAGCGGTACGACCACTGGGCCGGGCCGGCTCTCCGGGACGCGGGCCGGGGTCGTCGCGGCGGGGCACGCGCCCGCCCGGCGCCTGCCGGTGCCGGGCCCGAACACGCCCAGGGTCCAGCGCAGCAGCGCATGGATAATGCTCACTGTCATCAGCTCCTTGAAAGCTGGTGGCCATGCCCCGGGGCCGTTCGCGCGGCCGCCGGGGTCTTGTCTGCGCACGATCTTAGCGAGCCATGTAGAGCTATGCATAGCTCTCTGGAGATTCGTGCAGCTCGGTGCCGACCTATGTTGCCCTTGTGAGTGACCGCAGCGAGGTTCCCGACTTCAACCCGCAGGGGCCCCAGCTCATCTACGTCGCCGTCGCCGACCACGTCGAGGCGAGGATTCGAACCGGGGAACTCCAGCCCGGCGCCCGTCTGCCCTCGGAGCGCGATCTCGCCCAGGAGTACGGCGTCGCCTACCTCACCGTCCGACGGGCCGCCCAGGTCCTGCGCGTACGGGGGCTCATCGAGACCGTTCACGGCCGTGGGACCTTCGTCGCCGACCCGCTGCCCGAATCATCCCCCGAGCGCGCCAGGTAAGGGCGAGGGGCCGGTCGGCTGAGCAGACCGGCCCGTCAGCCCGCCGTCCTCGGGAACGTGACCTCCACCCTGCGGTTCTTCTTGCGGCCTGCCTCGGAGGCGTTGTCGGCGATGGGGTACTGCTCGCCGTAGCCGCGCACCTCGAAGACGACGTTCGCGTTGTTCAGGTCGCCGGCGAGGGCGGCCTGAACCGCGTTCGCGCGCTGCTTCGACAGGACGTCGCCGTGGGCGGAGGAGCCGAGGTTGTCCGTGAAGCCGAAGACCCGGATCCGGGTGGCGTTCTGCTTCTTGATCTCCGCGGCGATCCCGGCGATGCGGGCCTTGGCGTCGGCGCTCAGCTTGGCGCTGTCCTTGCCGAAGAGGACCTCCGCCTGGAGGGCGAACTTCACGTCCGCGTTGGTGTCCTCCCGCCGCTCGTCCCCGGTCTCGTCCTCGACGACCTGCTTGATGTCGAGCACCTTGGGCTCCGCGAGGGTGGCGCCCTCGGGCAGCTTGAGGTCGGGGTCGTTGGGGTCCACCTCCACGGGGGCGGTGGCGGTGGGTTCGGTGCCCGGCGGGACGCTGGGGTCGTCGGCGCGGGCTGGGGGTGCGGTGACGAGGAACAGGGTGGTCGCGAGCAGGGCCAGGGGCAGCCGGCGGGGTGTGATTCCGGTGGGGGTCATCGGGGGCTCACCCGGAGATCTTGATGACCGCGCTGGGGAACAGCGGCAGTTGGAAGGAGACGTCGGCCGTGTCGGCGGGTGGCGACGGGAACTGGAGGAACACGTCGATGGTTTCCCCGGCCTTCAGCGTCGAGAAGCCCGTCGTCGTCAGGGGGCGGCCTTCCGTGTCGCGCAGGACGTAGTAGCGCTTCTTGCTCTTGGAGTCGACGAGGGTGGCTCCGCCGAGAGACCTTCCGTTGTTCATGATCTCGGTCTCGTTGCCGCTCAGCTCCAGAGGAATAACGGCTACTTCCGAGCCGTCATTCTTCAGGGCACCGTTCACCGTCACGAAGCCGCCGGAGTCGCGCGCGGCGGAAGTAATCTGGAGGAGAAGCCCCCCGGGCCCCTTCACCTCTGCCAACGGCTCTTCGGACTTCCCCTCCTGAGGGTTCGGCTGCGATCCACCGGCCGTGGAAGCGGACGACGAGCTTTCAGGCTTCTTTGCGTCGTCGCCCCCACCTCCGCCGCACGCTGCCGAACCGAGGGCCAGCCCGGCCACGGCGGCCACCGCAACCATCCCCCTGCGGGCTTTCCCCGTGAACCGCATGCTCATCACTCTGCTTCCTTCTCCACTCGTCGTTCGCTCGTCAGTCGGCCAGGTGGACGTCGAAGAGGTCTTCGGGTCCGGGGAGATCGCCGAGGTTGTCAGGGTCCAGCTCCCAGTCCCCGTCCTCACAGGTGAGCTTCGGCAGTACGTCCTCCTCGGCATCCTCACCCAGGGGATCGAACCCGCACAGTGGTTCGATCACGGCGACGGCGTCGGCGTGTGCTTGCGTGGTGCTCGTGGCCGGAATGACGGAATCCCCCGCCGTTTTGTTCGTCTGGACGGCGACACGGAATCGCAGCCCGTCCGGGAAGCAGTCGTCCACAGTGGCATCGTTCTGCGCGGCAAGCTCGTGGGCGCGCCAGCAAGGATCGGGAAGCCCCACCCCGTCGCCGTCGAAGATGTCCTGCCATTTCGTGGGATCGAGAACGTCTTCCACCCACTGACCCGCAAGCTCGTCCCTGGTCTCCTGCGCGGCTGCCAGCGCCGCCGCATCGGCTGCGGTCTGGGCGCCGTTGCGGTTCACCGCGGCCTGACCGACCGCGAAGTACGCGAACGCGAGAAAGAGCAGGCCCGCCACCACCGTGAGGTAGATGGGGAAGACCTGCCCTGCGTCGCCGTGCCCGCGCGAAGGCGTCAGGGAGCCACCTTGGCGATCTGAGCTGTGAGCTTGTTGACGATGGTCGCCCCCAGGTTCGTGTTCGCGATCAGCACCACGATCGCCACCACCACCGCGATGATGCCCAGGTACTCGACCGCGGTCTGGCCCCGGTCGCCGCGGCGACGGGCGGCCTCGGCCGTCGTGTTCTTCCAGCCGCTCACCCGGACCCTGGCCGCGACGACGGTCTTCAGCATCAGGTCGCTCATGGCGTTCCCCTCCGTTTGCGGCGTTACCGGCACGAGGAACGTAAAGCGGAACGGGAGTGCCGACGGAGGGTCCCTGGGCCCAATCGCGGGCCCAATCAGGGGTGCGGCGGGCTGTCACGGGGTCACCGCCGTTCCCAGCCACTTGGCCGCCGCTTCCGAGCGGCTGGTGCTGTGGAGCTTGGCGAAGATGCGGTTGATGTGGTTCTTGACCGTCTTCTCGCTGATGAAGCAGGTGGCGGCGATCTGCTGGTTGGTCAGGCCCGCCGCGATCAGGTCCATGATCTCCGCCTCCCTCGCGCTGAGTTGGTGCGCCCCGACCGACTGTCCCACAAGCGGTTGCACATGCGAAAGCCGTTCTCGGTAAGTCGGGGGAAATAAGGTCCCTGAAGGGGCGTCATCATGTGCAGTCGCATCGGAGGAGCGGAGGTGGGCGAGTACCGCCGTCGCCGCCGCGGGGGTGAAGTGGGCCCGTCCGGCCACGATGTCCCGGATCGCGGAGAGCAGTTCCGTGACGGTGAACTCGCCGTGCACCAGGTAGCCGCCCGCCCCGCGCCGCAGGGCCTCCTGGACGACCTCCGACTCGCTGCTGTAGGTGAGCATCACGACGGGGGCGATCCGCACCAGATGGGGCAGCGCCGAGAGGCCGTCCACGTCGGGCATGCGGACGTCGAGCAGGACGAGGTCGGGGCGGTGGTGGAGGGCGGCCTCGTAGGCCTGGCGGCCGTCGGCGGCCTCCGCGACGACCGTGATGTCCTCCACGCCGGAGAGGAGGGCGCCCAGACCGGCGCGGACCACCGGGTTGTCGTCGGCCACCACCACACGTACCGGCGTGGAGCGGGGCGGGGCCGCGAAGGTCTCCGGGAAGGGGGTGGCGGGCGGCCGGTCCGGCATCGGGGGGCCTCCTCTCGTGGGGCGGGTCGTGGGGCGGTGGATCGGCTCGTACGGCGTGGAGGTCATGGTGTCGACGTCGTGAGTGCCGCGAGCGGAAGGTGCAGGAACACTCCGGTGCCGCGGGGGTGAAGTCCTTCGCCGAAGCGGATGCGGGCGCCGACGGTCGCGGCCCGTTCCGCCATGCCGACGAGTCCGAAGTGACCTGTGCGGCGCAGCTGTTCGAGGTCGGTGCCGGGCGGCAGGCCGGGTCCGTCGTCGAGGACGCCGACGTCGAGGAGTCCGTCGCGCACGCCCGCCCGGACCTCGACGCGGGTGGGGCCGGCGTGCCGGTGGGCGTTCTCCAGGGCCTCCGCGGCGATGGTCAGCAGGTGCCGGGCCACCGTGGGCGGGACGGGGAGCGTGGTGCGGTCGCCCGTGGGGTGGTAGGTGGCCGGCAGGCCGGTCCGGTCGGCGAAGGCGCGGGTGTGGGCGGCCAGTTCGCGCAGGAGGTCGACGCCCTGGTCCGGGTCCGTCTCGCGGCGCAGGTCGGTGAGGAGTTCGCGGGACTCGGCGGCGGCGCGGCGGGCGGCGCGGGCGACCAGTTCGGCCTGTTGCAGGACGCGGTCCGGGTCCATGGCCGCCGGCCCGGCCGAAGCCGAACGGGCCAGGCCGTCCGCCGCGAGGGCCACACCGTGCAGGGTCTTGGCGACGGAGTCGTGCATCTCGCGGGCCAGCCGGGCCCGTTCGGCGGCGACCGCCTGGGTCACGGCCAGCCTGGCCCTGACCGTCGTCAGGGCCAGGGTCGCGGTGCCGAAGCGGAGCATGAGGCCGCGCAGGGTGGAGCCCACGGCCCCGGTGATGACGCAGAAGCCGGGGAGCAGCAGCCTCTCCGCGAGGCCGGCGCCGGACTCCCGTTCCAGGGTGGTGTGGACCAGCAGCAGGATCAGCGACTGGAGCGAGGCGAAACCCGCGGCGCCCCGCCAGCCGTAGACGATGCCGGCGAGGAGGGGGGTGCAGACGCTGACGTAGGCGAGCGTGGTGTCGGGGCCCGCGGAGATCAGCAGCAGGGTGCCGAAGAGGGTGTCCACGGCGAGCAGGGTGGGGTGGCGCAGCAGGAGGGGGCCGAAACATTCCCAGTCCCGGAAGAGGACGTAGGAGCCCATGAAGGTGATGACCACGGCCGCGCCGACCAGGCGGGTGCCCAGGCCCGGTGAGGCGTTGAGGAGGGCGGCCGGGGCGGCCAGGGCGATCATGGCGAGCCGGAAGCCGAAGACCTGGCGGCACATCGCCTGGAGCGCGTTGACCTGGAGCGGCAGGGGCGGCTCGGTCTCCCGCCGACCGGGCGGGGAGCCGGCCGTGGAGGTGCCCTCGAAGACGGAGGCGGTGGCGGTGGCGGAGGCGGTGGCGGGGGCCGAGGGTTCGGCGGAGTCCGGGGCAGTGAGCACCGAAGGGGCCGGCGCGGCGGCTCCGGCGGGTCCCCGCACGCGGTCCTGGACGGCGGCGCGGGGGCCGGCCGTCGTGGTGGTTTCCTCCACCCGCGTACGGCGCCGTCGCAGCAGGCCGCCGCGTCGCCTCGGAGTCGCCGTCATGGCCGTCATCCCGCTCACCTACTCGCCCGTGATCGAGCTGAAGTCCGTGCCGGAGCCCAGCAGCATGCCCGCGCCGAGGAGGAGCATCGTGGCCGGGACCATGAACGTCGTGATCATCAGCGTGGCCTTGGGGACCGCGCGGGCGGCCTTGCGGCGGGCGTTCTGCGCGTCCGTACGGCGCATGTCCTTGGCGATCGCGACCAGGGTGTCGACGATCGGCGCGCCCAGTTCCTCGCCCTGTTGGAGTGCGGTGACGAACATGGCGACCTGCTCGGAGTCGTTGCGGCGGCGGAGTTCGGCGAAGGCGTCGCGGCGGCTCATGCCGAGGTCCATCTGGCGGAGCGTGATCCGGATCTCGTCCGCCCACGGGCCCGCGTACCGGGACGCCACCCGGTCGAGGGCCTGGCGGAAGCCGAGGCCCGCGCTCACGACGACGGCGAGGACGTCCAGGAAGTCCGGGAGGGTGCGTTCGATCGCGTCCCTGCGGACCCGGATCGCCGCCCAGATGCCGACCTCGGACCAGAACAGGCCGAACGCGATCATGAGGAGGGCGAGGAAGAAGCTGCCCTGGAGCAGCGCGGCCAGGGCGCCGAGTGCGCCGATCGCCCCGTAGACCGCCCGGCGGGCCGCGTAGCGGTCGATCGTCAGGCCGCCGGGGTTGCCCGCGAGGTCGATCCTGCGGCGGTACCTGGCGACCTGCTTGGGTCCCATGAGCCGCAGGACGGCGGGGGCGTACCGCATGCCGAGGCGGTCGACGAGGGAGCCGACGGCGCCGGTGCGGGTGGCGCCGACCTCCAGCGCCAGGGCGAGGTCGCTGGGCAGCTTCACCTCGGCGCGGTACATGCGCAGGCCGGCGAAGACGCCCCAGACGGCGAGGCCCATGACGAGTGCGAGCAGAAGTTCCATGACGGTCGATTCCTCCCTCGGTTCTGAAGTCCGCAGTCCCTGAAGTCCGCAGTCCTGAAGTCCCCGGTCCTCAGACGTCGATGCGGGACATGCGGCGGATGAGGACGAAGCCGACGGCGTAGAGGGCGAAGGCGGTGATCACGCTGACCTGGCCGGCGGCCGATCCCGTCATGCGGTCGAGGGTGCCGTCCGCGACGCTGTCCATGAGGAACAGGGCGCCCACCCCAGGGCCGGCACCGCGTAGGAGGTCATGTTCACCTGGGACAGCTGGGTGCGGACCTCGCGGCGGGTCTCCTTTCGTTCCTCCAGCGTCTCCGTGAGGTTGCGCAGGGCGCCCACCACCTGACCGCCGGCCCGGTTGGACAGGACGAGGGTCGTGACCAGGACGACGAGTTCGCGGGAGGGGAGGCGGTCGGCGAGTTCGCCGAGGGCGTCGTCCAGGGAGTGGCCGACGGCCAACTGGTTCGCGACCTTGGCCAGTTCCTCGCCGGCCGGGGCCTCCAGTTCCTCGGCGGCCATGCCGATCGCGGTGCGCAGGGCGAGTCCCGCGTCGGTGGCGTTGGCCAGGATGCGGGCCAGTTCGGGGAGTTGGTTGATGAAGCGCTCGATGCGTTTCTGGCGCTGCCAGTTGAGGAACTGCCAGGCGGCCCAGACGCCGAGCAGGCCGGCCAGGGGGCCGAAGAAGGGGGCCAGGGTGGCCTGGCCGATCAGCCACAGGGCCGCGACCGCCGCCAGCATGCAGGCGAGGAACTCGCCCGGCGTCACGTCCAGGCCGGTGGCCGTCAGCCGCAGTTCCAGGGCGCGGCCGAGGTCGGTGCGGCGCAGGCGGCGGTCCAGGGCGCGGAAGCGGCGCCGGCGGCCGGCCGGGAGGATCTGGCCGGTGGCGGTGAGGCGGTCGACGAGGGCGGCGCGCTGGGCGCGGCCCCGCGCGTACGTGTGCACGCCCGCGACGGCCAGGCAGCAGGTCAGCAGGCTCACGCCGGTGGTGAGGGTGATCAGGTTCTGGAGGGTCATGGGTGGTCCTGCCTGTCCTGTCCTGTTCCGTCCTGGCCGCGCTGCCGCGAGGGTCTGCTGTCGGGCTTTCCTGGGAGTACTGCTGTCGGGCTTTTCTGGAAGTACTGCTGTGGGGCTTCTCCGGGAGTACCGCTGTGGGGCTCCTCCGGAAGGTCCGCTATCGGGCTTCCCGGGTGGTCAACTCGTCGAGCGTGCGGGCCACTCCGAAGGCCTGCGGGATCGGCTGGCTCGCCATGTAGAGCCGGTCGGCGGTGCGGCGCGGCAGCGGGTGGTAGGCGAAGGCGCCGTGGATGCGGCCGTCCGCGCCCATCGGCCGGGCGTCGAAGCGGGCGACGGTCGCCAGCCGGTACGGCTCTCCGCCGTGGCTGTCGAGCAGCGCGATCTCCGTCACCCGCCGGGTCCCGTCCGCGAAGCGGGTGAGCTGGACGATGACGTCCACCGCGCTGTTGATCTGGTCGTGCAGGGCGACGAACGGGATCTCGACGTCGGACATGGACGCCAGGGTCTGCAGACGCATCAGCGCGTCCTCCGCGCTGTTGGCGTGCACGGTGGCCAGGGAGCCGTCGTGGCCGGTCGACATCGCCTGGAGCATGTCCAGGGACTCGCCGCCGCGGACCTCGCCGACCACGATCCGGTCGGGGCGCATGCGCAGCGAGTTGCGGACCAGGTCGCGGATGGTGATGCGGCCCTTGCCCTCGACGTTCGGGGCCGGGACTCCAGGCGGATGACGTGGGACTGCTGGAGCTGGAGTTCCGCCGAGTCCTCGATGGTGATGATGCGTTCGTGCTCCGGGATGAGCCCGGAGAGGGCGTTGAGGAGGGTCGTCTTCCCGGTGCCGGTCGCGCCGGAGACGATGATGTTGAACTTCGCCTGCACCAGTGCCGCCAGCAGGTACAGCATCGGCTCGTCCAGCGAGCCGAAGCCGATGAGTTCGTGCAGGGTGAAGGAACGCGGGAAGCGGCGGATGGTGAGGGTGGGGCCGGTCAGGGAGAGCGGGGGATGATCACGTTGACGCGTTCGCCCGACGGGAGGCGGGCGTCGACCATCGGGTTGGTCTCGTCGACACGGCGGTTGACCGTGGAGACGATGCGCTCGATCGTCTGCATGAGCTGGTCGTCGGAGGCGAACCGGAGGGGCAACTGCTCGACCCGGCCGCCCCGTTCGACGAAGATCGCGTCCGGGCCGTTCACCATGATCTCGGTGACGGAGGCGTCCTCCAGGAGCGGTTCGAGGATGCCGAGGCCCAGCGCCTCGTCGACCACCCTGCGGATGAGCTGCGCGCGCTCCGTCGTGGACAGCACCGGGCCCTCGCGGCTGATGATGTGCCCCAGCACCCGTTCCAGGCGGGCCCGGCGCTCGGCCGCCGCCAGCGTGCTCATCTCGGCGAGGTCGATCTCCTCCAGGAGTTTGGCCCGGTAGGAGGCGACCAGGTGGCCGTCCTCGCCCCGGCCGCCGTGCTCCTCGGGCGAGGTGATGCGTGCCCGCAGGCTCATGTCGAAAGCCCTTCCCTCAGTGGTCGACCGGCATGGTGGCCGTCTTGTGGGCCTCACCGAAGTCCCCGATGCCGGGGATGACGGAGGGGACGGTGACGGTGGAGGTGACGCGGACCTCGTCGCCCAGGTCCTCGGGGGCGCAGCTGGTGCCGCCGGCGAGCCAGGAGCTGACCGCGCCCTGGCAGGCTCCCCCGCGCCCTCGCCGAGCGACGCGCTGCGGGCGCCGGCCCTGGCCGCCGTACCCGCCTGCTGCGCCGCGTACGCGATCAGGCCCAGTTGTACGGCGGCCAGCGCGACGAGCAGCAGGATCGGGAGGAAGCCCAGGTACTCCAGGGCGACCTGTCCCCGGTCACGTCCGGGGCGTCCACGTCCCACGGCGCGTCCGGGGCGTCCACGTCCCAGGTCGCGTCCGAGGCGTCCTCGTCGCATGTCAGTCGCCGTCCTCTTCCTCTACGGCACCGGCGTGCCCCTTCACCTCGAACGGGAAGTCGATCGCACCCGGGAAGAGGACCGGGACCCGGAGGGTGACGGTCGCCGTCACGTATCCGCCCGACGTCGGGCAGCCGACCGTGGCCCCGGAGCGCCACGCGTCCGACAGCTTGGCCAGTCCCGCCTGTTCGCACACGGCCTGCCGCTCCCCCCGCTGCGCCGCCGTCCCCGCCCGCACCGCCTCGTCGGCAGCATTCCCCGCGAGCGTGAACGTGTATCCCACGAGCACGAACTGCCACACCACCACCAAGGTCACGATGATGAGCGGGGTCATGCCGAGCAGCTCGACGGTGACCTGGCCCCGGTCGCCTCCGTGCCGCCCCGGTACCGGACGCCGTGATGCCGTACGCCGTGGCACCGGACGTCGTAAAGCCGTACGCCGTGGCACCGAGCGCCGTCGTGTCGGTCGCCGTGCTCTCACGTCACTCCCTCCTGCGGCGGAATCCCGCCGCCCCCCGGTCGCCGCCGCGCCCGGCCCGGCCGGACCTGCGGTGCTGCGCCCCTCCGGGACGGCGACCAGGCCGAGTTCGCCCGCGAGGGCCCACATGGCCTGGCGGACGGCGCCCTTGCCGTCGAGGGCGTGGACGCGGCCGGCGTCCACGGCGGACTGGAGTTCCTTGAAGTTGGCGGGGACCGTGGTCGCCGCGACGGGCGTGGCGGTGATCTTCTGGATGAGCGCGGGCTGGATCTCCGTGGCGCGGCTGTGGCGGTTGACGACGACCGTGGTCTCCTCCGCCTTGCGGATCTGGAGGCGGTCCCACATGCGGACGGTGCGTTTGGCGCCGCGGACGGCCACCACGTCGGGGTGGTGACGAGCAGGGCGCGGTCGGCCATCTCGACGGCGGTGGCGCCGGCCCCGCCGAGCTGGGCGCCGCAGTCGACGACGACGACCTCGTAGCGGGAGCGCAGGGCGCCGATGATCTGGCGGGCGGCGCGGTCGGTGACCTCCTCGCCGCGTTCGCCCTCGCCGGGGGCGAGCAGCAGGGCCACGCCGGTGTCGTGACGGAAGACGGCCTCGGCGAGGATGCGGGGCGAGAGGTCGGTGATCGCGGCGAGGTCGACGACCGAGCGGCGGAACTGGACGTCGAGGTAGGAGGCGACGTCGCCGGCCTGGAGGTCCAGGTCGACGAGGGCGGTGGGGCGGCCGGAGGCCTGGGCGGCGAGGGCCAGCTGGACGGCGAGCAGGGTCGCGCCGACGCCTCCCTTGGCGCCGCTGACCGTGACGACGGTGCCGCCGGCGCCGGTGAACACGTCGCCGCCGTGGCCGAGGTGGCGTCGTACGCCGACCGACCACTGGGCGACGGCCTGGACGCGGTGGGCGAGGTCCTCGTAGCCGAGGGGCAGGGTGACCAGGCCGCGGGCGCCGGCGTCCATGGCGGCGGAGAACAGGCCGGGGCCGGCGTCGGTGGTGACGAGGATGACGCCGACGGCGGGAAGCGCAGGGCGACGTCGCGGACCAGTTCCAGGGCGGGGACGGGACCGATGCGCTCGTGGACGACGACGACCTCGGGCAGCTCGTCCACCGACTCGGCGGCGAGGCGGGCGAGGGTGTCGACGAGCTGGGTGGAGTCGGCGACCGGGGTGAGGGGCTCGGCGTCGGGGAGCTGGCTGAGCAGGCTGGTGAGGGAGCGGACCGCGTCCGCGTCGCCGACGGCCGGGAGGATCCTCGTGGGCATGGCGGCGGCCCTCACTTGTCCGTGACGAGTTCGTACGTGCGGTCCTTGTCGGGGACCGTGGTGGGAGTGCCGGGCGCCACCAGGGCGAGCCGGACGCGCTTGGCGAACGACTCGGCGTACGTGATGCGCTGGGCGTCGAGGGTGGACAGCGCGAAGGTGATGGGGACCGCCTCGGTGAGCCGCTGTCCGCGGTCGTCCTTGTCGGGGTTCAGGGCGCGCAGGTCGCCGACGTCGAGGACGCGGGCGTTGGTGACGATGATCTTCGACTGGTCGGGGTCGCTCTCGCGGGCGCCCTCGAAGGTGGCGTAGACGTTGACGGAGGAGCCCGGGGTGATCTTCCCGGCGACGCCGGTCGCCGCGTCGATCATGATGGCGACCTCCTGCTGGCCGGCCTGGAGGGCGGGCTGGTCGACGATCATGTCGCTCTGGAGCAGCGAGCCCTTCTTGAGGGTCGTCACGGCGATCTTGCCGCGGATTCCCGCGAGGTCGGTCACCGCGTTCCCGGAGAGCCAGCGCTCGGGCATCTCTATCTTCTCGAACTGGTCAGCGGTCAGGGGTGCGTAGGGCGCCACGTCGGCCCTGACCCGGTAGGCGGTGACCTCGGGGCCGACCTTGGACCGCACGTCGTCGATGACGGAGAGGACGCCGGCGAAGGCGCCGAGGGCGCACAGGACCGACAGGAGCAGGAGGATCACGCCGCGGCGCTGACGGGAGTTCATGAACCGGTGCAACCTCGTTGGGGGTCGGATCGAGCGGGCGGTGGCGGGGCGGTCGGGGGACGTGTCGGTCGGGGCGTCGGTGGCGGGGCGGGCGGGTGGAGGTGGCCTGGGCGGGGTTCCGGGTTCGGGGCCGTCGGGGGCCGGGGCGGATCTCGCGGGCGGGGGCCTCGGGCCGGCTCAGCCGCCCGTGGTGAGGGCGCGGTGCGGGGGCCGCCGCCGGTGAGCGCGCGGGCGGGGCGGGGCTCGGAGGCGGGCGGCGGGGTGGCGGAGCAGAAGACGCAGAGGTCGCCGATGACGTCGATGCCGCACCAGTGGCACACGGTCTGGCGGACCGAGGTGACCAGTTGGTAGAGGACCGACAGGTCGGGCAGGTAGGCGCAGAACTCGATCAGCCTGTCGGTGCCCCACCAGGCGGCGGACTCGGCGGGCGCCTCCGTCTCGCGCAGGCCCTGGGGCCGCCAGGCGGGGGCGAGGGTGCCGGTGACCCAGTCGGACTGGAGCCGGCCGCGGGCGACCAGCATCCAGGTGTCGAACTCGGGTCCGGGCAGCACCGTTTCCGGTCCGGCCTTCGCCAACCGGGGCTGGGGGTGGGCCAGTACGGCGAACTGGCTGCCGGGCATCCACGACCGGGCGTGCGAGGTCAGGTCGACGGGGACGCGGTCGAGGCGGGCCACGGAGGCGAGGAGCGCGCCGGCGTGGAGGTAGTGCGTGAGCAGCCGGCCGGCCGAGGCGAGCACGCCGGGGCTGAGGTCGCAGGAGGCGAGCTGGCGCAACTGGCGTGCCAGGACGGCGAGTCCGAGAGGCGGCAGGTCCGGCCGGAACAGGGCGATGCGGTCGCTCTCCAGGAGGGAGCGGACGGTGTGCAGCCGCTGTTCGACGGCGGCGGGAACCGCCCTCGAGTACACGACGACGAGGTGTCCGTGCTGGTCGAGGAGGGTCTGGACGTCGGCGACGGCCTGGTCGAGGGGCCGGCGGTCCAGGCCGTCGAGCACGGCGGCGGGCACGGTGCGTTCGTCCTGCGGCGGCAGTGCCAGGTCGGCACCGGTCACGGCAATGGCAGTTGGCACGCGCAGCTCCCCGATTCCCGCGGTCCGGTCCGCCGGGAGTTACTCCGGCGCACCGGGGTGACTTCATTGCGTGACTACCTCAGCACTGTATCCACGCCGCTGTGGCCGGAGAACAGCTTTCCGTGGCCACCTGCGGACGGATCTTCACGCAAGTCACGCCAAAACGGGGCAGCTCGCCCGCGCGAGCCCGCCACCGACGGGACCCTTGACAACGCAATTGGTCTGGACCAACGTATTGTCATGTCCCCACTTAAAAGATCGGCCCGGCTCTGGTCGGGAGCCGTCACCGCCGCCCTCGCCCTCACCCTCGCGGGCACGGGCCAGGCGTCCGCCGCGGACGTCGACAACGCCCGGAACGGCGGCTTCGAGTCCGGCCTCGGCAACTGGACGTGTTCCGCGGGCAGCGGGACCACCGTCACCTCCCCCGTGCACGGCGGCACGGCCGCGCTGAAGGCGACCCCGGCGGGCCAGGACAACGCCCGCTGCACCCAGTCGGTCGCCGTGAGGCCCAACTCCACCTACACGCTGAGCGCCTGGGTCCAGGGCGGTTACGCCTACCTCGGCGCGACCGGCACCGGCACCACCGACGTCTCGGTCTGGACCCCGGACGCCACCGCCTGGAAGCAGCTGTCGACGACGTTCTCCACGGGCGCGTCGACCACCTCGGTCACCGTGTACCTGCACGGCTGGTACGGCCAGGCCGCCTACCTCGCCGACGACGTCTCGGTGTACGGCCCCGACGGCGGCGGGGGCACCGGCCCGGCCCCCACGGTCCCGTCCGCCCCGGCCGGCCTCACGGTCCCCGCCACGACGTCGGCGTCCGTCTCCCTGGCCTGGAACGCGGTCCCCGGCGCGACCGGGTACCACGTCTACCGCGACGGGACGAAGGTGACGGCGGTGACCGGCACCTCGGCCACCGTGACCGGGCTCGCGGCGGCCACGTCGTACTCCTTCCAGGTCACCGCGACGAACGCGGCCGGCGAGTCGGTGAAGTCGGCGGCGGTGACCGGGCGGACGGCCGCGACCGGCGGAGGCGGCGGGGGCTCGGTGCCCCGGCACGCCGTGACCGGTTACTGGCAGAACTTCGACAACGGCGCGACGGTCCAGCGGATCTCCGACGTCCCCGACCAGTACGACATCATCGCGGTCGCCTTCGCCGACGCGACGACGACTCCGGGCGCGGTCGGTTTCACCCTCGACTCGGCCGGCCTGAAGGGCTACACCGTCGACCAGTTCAAGGCCGACATCAGGGCCAAGCAGGCGGCCGGCAAGAAGGTGATCATCTCGGTCGGCGGCGAACGCGGCACGGTGACCGTCAACGACCCGGCCTCCGCCGCCAACTTCGCGAACTCCCTCCACACCCTGATGCAGACGTACGGCTTCGACGGCGTCGACATCGACCTGGAGAACGGCCTCGACGCGACGTACATGACGCAGGCGCTGCGCTCGCTGTCGGCGAAGGCGGGGCCGTCCCTCGTCCTCACCATGGCGCCGCAGACCATCGACATGCAGTCGACGTCCAACGCCTACTTCCGCACGGCCCTCAACGTGAAGGACATCCTCACGGTCGTCAACATGCAGTACTACAACAGCGGTTCGATGCTGGGCTGCGACGGCAAGGTCTACAGCCAGGGCTCCGTGGACTTCCTCACCGCCCTGGCCTGCATCCAGCTCGAAGGCGGCCTCGCCCCCTCCCAGGTGGGCCTCGGCGTCCCCGCCTCCCCCCGCGGGGCGGGCAGCGGCCACGTCTCCCCCACCGTCGTCGACAACGCCCTGGACTGCCTGACGAAGGGCACCTCCTGCGGCACCTTCACACCGCCCCGCACCTACCCCGACCTCCGCGGCGCGATGACCTGGTCCACGAACTGGGACGCGACGGCGGGCAACGCGTGGTCCAGCGCGGTGGGGCCGCACGTGCACGGGCTGCCGTAGTCACGGGGGTTGGTCGAGGCGGGAGGGCGACGCCCGGTTCCCGGTGGTGCGGGGCCGGGCGGCTGCCCGGCAGCGGGGGCGGCCCGCGACAGGTCCGACGGACGCCGCGCCGGCTCCCGTCCCGGGTGCCCGGACGGCCCCCGCTGCTGAGGGCCGCCGCGCAACCGCTGCGACCGGACGGACCCGGCACATCCCGCGTCCGCACCCGGCCGGAAACCGTTCACGGACGGTTCTCAGGCGTCGGTCTCGTCGTCACCGGCGGCTTCCCCGCGCTTGTCGCGGTTGACGAGGAGCAGGGCGACGCACACGGCGAAGCAGGCCAGCCCCGCGTACAGCAGGGGCGAAACCCAGAACCACACCGCCCGGGTGCGGTGGCCGCTGGTCCAGTGGCAGGTGACGGACGGGGGAAAGCCGTCCACGGTCACCGACGTCAGGGCGTAGTCCCGTCCGACGTCCCTGTACACGCCGTCACCGGCCTTGTCCCCGCACACGTCGAGCGGGCTGGTGAAGGCGAGCCCGTAGACGGTTCCGGCCCCGTAGGCGGCGAGCGCCGCCGCGATCCCGATCACGGCCCAGCGGGCCGGTCGCGAGGGCTTCCTCCTGGCCACCCACAACGCGTACGGGAACGTCCCGACGACGAAGAGGAGAAGGGTGACGACCGGCGGACCGAAGAACGAGAACAGGGACACCATGCACCGTGGACGCCCCGCCACCTCCTCCCGGTTTCCGCGCCGTACCCCGCTGCTCCGCCCCTCGGCAGCCTCGCCCGCAGGCGGGTTCCGCCGCCCGGTTCGCGGAGCTCGCCGATGCCCCGGTCTCCTTCGCAGGCGCGGCAGAAGCAGGCCAGGACGCGGAGGGCGGCGCGGCGGCGGGTGTCGCGGGCGGTGGCGAGGCGGGGCCGGGTGTGGCGGGGAAAGCCGACCACCTGCTGTGAGTCGGCGTCAGCCCGCCGGGCGGTAGTAGCCGAGGACCCAGGCCAGTTGGGCGAACCAGCCGTGCAGCACCTCTCGCGGCTTGGCGTTCACCATGGCCTCGTAGACGCGGCCGTCCACGTGGACCACGGCGACCATCAGGGCCTTGCCGTCGGGGCGCGCCTTGTAGTGGACGCTGCGGATCTCGGGCCAGGAGAAGTCGACGACGGTGCCGTACATGTCGAAGGCGACGCCCGACGCGTCGACGAGGACCGAGCTGTGCTTGTCCATCGCCAGGAACTCCGGGGCGTCCGGCGGTACCTGCGCAGGTACGGGCGCCGGCACGGGCGACGGTACTGGCGCCGGCACGGAGGGGGCGTACTGCGGCGGGGGCGGGCCGAAGCCCGGGGGACGGGGGGCGGCGGCTGCTCTGTCACACCGGGAATCTACCCGCCGTGGAGCCGCTCGCGGGCGCGGGGCGGACGGCCAGGACGGCGATGTCGTCGTCGCTGTCCGCTCCCAGGCCGATGAGGAGTTCGTCGCAGAACACGTCCAGGGGTTCGCGGGCCAGCGCGGCGGCGTGCCGGCGGAGACGGTCCATGCCGTCGTCGAGGGACTCGCCGCGCCGTTCGATCAGGCCGTCGGTGTAGAGGAGGACGGTGGAGCGCGCCGGGATCGCGTCGCGGGCCCTGGGGCGAGGGAGGTCGGGGTCCAGTCCGAGGAGCACTCCGGCGCCGTCCTCCAGGTAGCGGGTGCGGCCGTCCTCGCTGATCAGGAGGGGCGGCAGGTGACCGGCGGAGGAGTGCACCAAGTTCCAGGGGCCCTCCGCGGGGCCCTTGAGGATTCCGTAGATGCAGGTGGCGGTGGCCTCCCGGTACAGACTGTGGTTCGCCATGTCCAGGCGGCGCAGGACCGTCTCGGGGGGTTCCTGCCGGTCCACGGCGATGCCCCGCAGCATGCTGCGCAACTGGCTCATGGCGATGGCCGCGTCGAGGTCGTGGCCGGTGACGTCGCCGATCACCAGGGCGGTGTCCCCGTTGGGCAGGACGAAGCTGTCGTACCAGTCGCCGCCGACCTGGGCGGTGGTGGAGGAGGCCGCGTAGCGGGCGGAGATCTCGAGGTGGTCGATCTCCGGCAGCACGGGCAGCAGGGAGCGCTGGAGCCGTTCGGCGATGTTCCGCGTCTCCTGGTAGAGGCGGGCGTTGTCCACTCCCAGGCCGAGGGCGCGCGCCAGGTCGTCGATCAGGGGCAGGTCCTCTTCGGTGAAGGGCCGTTCCTCACCGCCGCGGGCCACGGTGAGCGCGCCGATGACCTGGCGGCGGGCCCGCAGCGGGGCGACGACGGCGCTGCGCGTGTCCATGCTCCGCAGCAGTTCCGCGTAGTGGGTGTCCAGCGGGCTCGTGGCCGGGCCCGGCGGTGGCGGCTCGGTGAGCAGCAGCGGGCCGGCGCCGCTCAGGGCGCGGGCCAGGGGGCCGCGGGCGGTCTCCGACACGGGCGGGAGCGGGCCCTCGTACTCTTCCGGGTCCGTCGCGCCGGGGGCACGGCGGACGACGCAGACGCGGTCCACCTGGGCGGCGCGCGCGGTGAACAGGTCCACCGCGCACCAGTCGGCCAGCCGTTCGGTGAGGATCCGGGCCACCTGCCGCACGCCCCCGTTCAGGTCGGTGGCGTTGCTCAGTGTGTTCCCGGTGTCGGCCAGCAGCGCGAGCCGCTCCAGCGCCGACATGCCCGCCCCGTCGACCTCGTTCTGCGGGACGGCCGAGGGGCGGGTCCGCCGGGTTGCTGCGGCGCCGCGGCCCGGGCCCGGCCGGGCGTGCCGGACACGGCGTCCGGCACGGCCGCCCTGGGGGTGAGCTGGGCGACGAACACGGTGCGTCCGTCGGGCATCTCCTGGGACTGGACGAACAGCCGGATGGGGACCAGCCGACCGTCACGGTGCAGCGCGGGGAGCGGCACCGAGCGGCCCAGGATGCCGGGCTGCCCGGTGAGCATCAGGGAGGTGAACGCCGTGAGGTGGCGTTGGCGGAGGTGTTCCGGCATGAGCGTGGTGAGCCGCTGCCCGACGAGGTCCTCCGGGTGCCAGCCGAGCAGGTCCGCCGCCGCTCCGTTCACCACGGTGATCGTGCCCCGCTCGTCGGCGGCGATCGTCGGGACCCTGCTGGCCCGCACGTGGCCGGCGTCCCAGGAGACCTGCTCCGACAGACTGGAACCGGGCTCCCGGGGCACCACCGTCCACGCGGTGGGCGGCTCGCCGGCGAGCTGACCGACGATCTGGTCGCACAGCCACTCGTGGAAGGCGCGAGCACGCGGAAGTGCCGGCAGGGTGAGGAACCGTTCGTCACGGGCCGCCTCCTCGGCCAGGTCGAGCACCGCGCGCAGCGCCTGCGCCGCGGGGCCGGCGTCCGCCGGCACGGACAGGGGCAGGGAGCGGATCTCCACTCCGCCGGCCTGGTACCGCAGCGCGGCCGTCACGCTCGTGCTGATCAGGTGGTTCATGTCCTGGGCGGCGGCGAGTTCCGCCGGTGCGACACCCAGGTCGTGTCCGGCGGCCAGGGCCAGGGCGACCTCGCGGAGCAGCGTGTGACGGTGCTGCTGGGAGGCGGAGTACAGCGCCCCGGGCACGTCGACGAGCGTGACGGTCGCGCCGGAAGCCGGGCCCACGCCCACCTCCGGGCCCGCGGCCTCCGCGTCCGCGTCCGCGCCGGAAGCCGGGCCCACGCCGACCCCCGAACCCGCGGCCTCCGCACCCGCGCCAGGAGCCATGTCCACCCCCACCCCCGAACCCGCGGCCTCCGCGTCCGCGCCGGAAGCCGGGCCCACGCCCACACCCGAGCCCGCAGCCTCCGCACCCGTGTCAGGGGCCGGGCCCGCCCCGGCCCCGGTGCCCGTCGGCGGAGCCGGGGTCTCCCACCCGTCCGGCTGCGCTCGCGTCCCCTCGGGCGTCGCGCCGGGCCCCAGCTCGAACCACACCGTCTTGGTCTCCTCGCCGGTGTCGACGCCGTGCCGGGACGCCAGCCGCCCGACGAGGTCCAGGCCCTGCCCGGTGCCGGCGTAGGCGGGGTAGGGGTACGGCACCGGCCCGCGGTCCGGCCGCCGGTCGCTCACGCCGACGCGCACCGTGCCGCCGGCCGCCCTCCGGACCGCGACCTCGACCTCGGTACGGGCGTGCAGCAGGGCGTTGGTCACCAGCTCGCTCACCAGCAGTTCGGCGGTGTCCACCCCGTCCGGCGCGAGGACGTCGCGCAGGACGGACCGCACGAACCGGCGGGCCTCCGCCGCGCTCCGCGGCCCCGGACCGAACCGCCGCGACGGCGCGCCCGGAACGTGGTGGTCGGCCATGGGCCCAGTCTGCCCCAGGGGGCCCGGCCCCGCGCCCGCGCACGACCCGGGGGCGGCGGACGGGTGAAACCACTCCCGCTCACCGTGAAACATTTCCGTGGGTCCACCGCATCAGTGAGGTGAGGGCAGCACACGGGGACACCGGGGAGACCCGGACGGGGGGAGCAGGCATGGGACAGGTCCGCGCGGACGGGTACGCCGAGTTCGCGGCGGCACGGACCGGGCATCTGTACCGGTCCGCATGCCTGCTCACCGCCGGGGACACGCACCTCGCCGAGGACCTCGTGCAGGAGACCCTCGGCAGGCTGTACGTCCGCTGGGGGCGGGTCTCCCGGGCCGACAACCCCGCCGGGTACGCGCAGACCGTCCTCACCCGCACCTTCCTCGCCCACCGCCGGCGGCGCAGCAGCGGCGAGCGGGCCGTGGACGTCCTTCCGGAGCGGGCGGGCCGGGGGGCCGACGTGCCCCTGCGGCTCACGCTGGTGGAGGCCCTCGGCCGGCTGCCCGCGAAGGACCGGGCCGTGCTCGTCCTGCGGTACTGGGAGGACCGGTCCGTGGAGGAGACGGCCCGGGCGATGAACGCCAGCTCCGCCGCCGTACGGACGCGGTGCGTGCGGGCCCTCGGCCGGCTGCGGGAGCTGCTGGGCGAGGACATCGGCGAGTACGCCCGTCCCTGAGCGTCCCCGCCGTACCCGTAGACGTACGCGCACACACCCTCGTACGCGTCCGCCCGTGTCCGCCCGTGTCCGCCCGTGTCCGTCCGTGTCCGGCACCGGGCGGCCCGACCACCCCCACGACGTCCTTCCGACCACTCCGACCCCCGGAAACGGTGGTGCGCCATGCCCGTCGACCAGACCCACGACCCCTTCGAGGACCGGCTCTCCGCTGCCCTGCACCAGGCCGGCGGCGCCTTCGACACCGACCGTGCCGCGCTCGCCGCGGCCGGCGAGGCGCGCGGGCGCCGGCTGCGCCTGCGGCGGCGGGCCGTTCTCGCGGGGGGTGCGGCAGGCCTCGCCCTCGTGGGGGTGGGCGGGGCGCTGCTCGTGCCCTCCGGCGGGGGCGACGGCCCGCGGAACGGATCGGTCGCCGCGACCGGGTCCGGGAAGCCGACGGCCGCCCCCCACGTCGCCGCCGTCTCCGCCGACGACATGGTCCGTACGCTCACGAAGCTGCTCCCCGAGGGGAAGGTGACCCGCGGGGCGGCGCGCGGGACGGACGATCCGCTGGGGCTGCCGCCGCTCGCCCAGGTGGTGTTCGACGACGGCGAGGGCGTGGGGGCGGTCTCGCTGGTGGTGGACCGGGTGGGGCGCGAGGAGGGGACCTTCGATCCGGCGAGCGTGGTGACGCCCTGCCCCGGGATGGAGATGCCCGGCACGGTACCGGACAGCTGCGTGACGCAGAACCTGCCTGACGGGTCCGTGGTCACCCTGATCCAGGGGTACGAGTATCCGGACCGACGCGAGGACACCAAGGCGTGGAGCGCCGACCTGGTCACTCCGGCCGGGCAGCGGGTGAGCGTGAGCGAGTGGAACGCCGCCGCCGAGAAGGGCGAGCCCGTCTCCCGGCCTGAACCCCCGCTGACCATGGCGCAGTTGAAGACACTGGTCGCGGCGAAGGAGTGGCGCCGGGTCGCCGACGCCCTCCCGGAGCCGGCCGCGGCGCCGACGGCGTCGGGGGCGGGGTCGGGCTCCGCCGCGGACACGACGGGTCTCGAGGGACGGCGGATCCTCTCGATCCTCACCCACGCGCTGCCCGACGGCGTGAAGGTCGTCGCCGGCGACCACGACGAAGCCGAGTTCGCCTACGCCGTCGTGGACGACGGCGAGGGCAGGAGCTACGTCCAGGTCAACGTGCAGCGCGGCATGTCCGACGCCGCGGGCGAGCTGTACGGCTCCGGCGCCGAGACCCTCCCCGACGGCACCCGTGTCGCGACGCGGCAGGGGCCGGGCGAGAAGGGCGGCGAGGGCGTCGTGATGTGGACCGTGGACACGATGCGCGCGGACGGCAGGCGCGTGGTGGTCAGCGCCTTCAACGCGGGCAGTCAGACGACGGCCGCCACGCGCTCCGAACCGGCGCTCACCATGGACCGGTTGCGGAAGATCGCGCTCAGCCCGCAGTGGGAGTTGCTGGGCGCCTGAGCCCGGCTCCGGCACCGGCCGCGTCGACCATGACGGCGTCGGCCATGGCCGTGCGGCCCCGGCGGGCAGTGCCCGCCGGGGCCGCACGGCTCAGAAGAACTCCGACCACGGCTGGTCCGCGACCTGCTTCACGCACAGCACCAGGAACAGCAGCCCGGCCGCCGCGAGCATCCCGTTGCTGAGCCGGCCGTTGCGCCATTCGGCGGGTGTACGGGCCGAGTTGAGCAGCCAGATCAGGGTCAGCGCGAGGAAGGGCAGGAAGGCCGCGCCCAGCACGCCGTACAGGATGACCAGGCGGAAGGGCTGGCCCTGGAAGAGCAGGACGATCGGCGGGAAGGTCAGCCACAGCAGGTACAGGCGGAACGGCCGGGAGCGTTCCCGCCGGCCGGAGGCGACCTCGGCGCCCGTGGCGCGCGCACCGCCCCGGTGGCGGGCGACGAAGTCGGCGAACATCAGGCTCACGCCGTGCCAGACGCCGATCAGCGAGGTGAAGGAGGTGGCGAAGAAGCCGATGAGGAAGAACGTGGCGGTGGCCGAGCCGTACTCCGCCTCGAGGATGTCGCCGAGCTGCACGAGTCCCTTGTCGCCGCCGGCGATGGCCATGTTCGCGGAGTGCAGGAGCTCGGCACCGACGAACAGCATCGCGACCACGAAGACGCCGGTGGTGAGGTAGGCGACGCGGTTGTCGAGCCGCATCACCTTCATCCAGCCGGTGTCGGTCCAGCCCTTGGCGTTGACCCAGTACCCGTAGGCCGCGAGGGTGATGGTGCCGCCGACACCGCCGACCAGGCCGAGGGTGTTGAGGACGGAGTCCTTCTCGTCGGGCAGGACGGGCAGCAGCCCCGCCAGGGCGTCCGGGAGGTTCGGCGTCACGCGGACCGCGAGGTAGACGGTCACCACGAACATGACGCCCACCAGGACCGTCATGACCTTCTCGAACACCGCGTACTTGTTGAACCAGACGAACACCAGGCCCACCAGTCCGCAGGCGACGGCCCACCACTCCAGGTCCATCACGCCGGGGAACAGGGCCTGCAGGGGCAGCGCGCTGGACGACATCGCCGCCGCGCCGTAGACGAAGCCCCAGACGACGACGTAGACGAGGAAGAACCACGTCGTCCAGCGGCCGAGGCTCGCCCAGCCGTCGAACAGGGTGCGGCCGGTGGAGAGGTGCCAGCGGCCGGCCGCCTCCGCGAGGGAGATCTTGACCAGGCAGCCGAGGACCGCCGCCCAGAGCAGGGTGTAGCCGAAGTTGCTGCCGGCGATGAGGGTGGCGACCAGGTCGCCGGCGCCGACGCCGGTCGCGGCGACGACGATGCCTGGACCGATGTGACGCCAACTCGACTTACGGGGAGTGGGGTTGTCGCTGCCGGATGGTGCCTCGGTGTCGGTGGGGTTTCCCGTGGTGTCCGCCATGACCCTCAAGAAAGCCGAAGCGGACGGGCCCGGCAAGGGGGCGTACCCGTCCGCACGCGCGGCTCACACCCGTGGGCGCACCTCGCCGGGGCCCGTCGCTCCGGGGCCGGACGTGCGTACGCCGTGCGGCCGCCGTGCGGCCGCCGTCGGCGCGGCAACTCCCCTCCGGGCGCGGCCGTTCCGTACGATTCCGGCCATTCGACTCCTTGGCCACTCTTGACCGGACCATGTCACACCCCGACGATGAGCGGCACCCCCGCACCCGTGCACAGCGAGCACACAGCACCGCAGGCGCACCGCGCAAGCACCGCACCGCACCGCGCAAGCACCGCGGAAAGCACCGCGGAAAGCACCGCACCGCAGGCGCACCGCACCTCGCACACAGCTCCACACCGCTCCATCCCCCACATGTCCGGCGATCCCGGACTTCTGGAGAACCGAGGAGAACCCATGCGACTCCGCACACGCGGCGCAGGTCTCGTCCGCGGCCACGTCCGCGGCGGCAGACGAACCGCCGCACTGGCCGCCCTGATGGCCCTCGCCCTCGCCGCGCCGATCTCGGCGACGGCCACGGACGCGGCGGCCGGCGGTGCCGTCAAGGCGGCGCCCTCCGCCGACGACATCCGCCAGTACGAGATCCACGCCCCCCACAGCACGTCCGAGACGCGCACCGCGATCGCCGCGGCCGGGGTGAGCGTGGACGAGGCCGACGAGGAGACCGTCGTCGTCTCCGGCCGCGCGGACCAGATCAGGAAGCTGCGCGCGCAGGGCTACGAGGTCGCCACGCTGGGCGCCGCCCCCGACCGCACCGCCGAGGGCGAGACCCGGCTCTACGACTTCCCCTCCGCCGACTCGCGGTACCACAACTACGCCGAGATGACCGCGGAGATCGACCAGCGCATCGCGGCCTACCCGAACATCATCAGCAAGCGGGTGATCGGCACCTCCTACCAGGGCCGCAACATCGTCGCCGTCAAGATCAGCGACAACGTCGGCACCGACGAGGCCGAGCCCGAGGTGCTGTTCACCCACCACCAGCACGCCCGTGAGCACCTGACCGTGGAGATGGCCCTGTACCTGATCCGCGAGCTGGGCGCCGGCTACGGCACCGACTCCCGCATCACCAGCATGGTGAACAACCGCGAGATCTGGATCGTGCCCGACCTCAACCCGGACGGCGGCGAGTACGACGTCGCCACCGGCTCCTACCGGTCGTGGCGCAAGAACCGGCAGCCCAACTCCGGTTCCACGGCGGTCGGTACGGACCTCAACCGCAACTGGGCCTACCGGTGGGGCTGCTGCGGCGGCTCCTCGGGCTCGACGTCCTCCGAGACCTACCGGGGTGCGGCGGCCGAGTCGGCGCCCGAGGTGAAGGTCGTCGCGAACTTCGTGCGCAGCCGGGTCGTGGGCGGCGTCCAGCAGATCAAGTCGGGCATCGACTTCCACACCTACAGCGAACTGGTGCTGTGGCCCTTCGGGTACACCACCGCCGACACCACCACCGGGATGACCGCGGACGACCGCAACGCCTTCGCCACGGTCGGCCGGTCGATGGCCGCGAGCAACGGGTACACCCCGGAGCAGTCGAGCGACCTGTACGTCACGGACGGGTCGATCGACGACTACCTCTGGGGCACGCACAAGATCTTCTCGTACACCTTCGAGATGTACCCGGGCTCGTCGGGCGGCGGCGGGTTCTACCCGCCCGACGAGGTCATCGAGCGGGAGACCGCGCGCAACAAGGACGCGGTGCTGCAACTGCTGGAGAACTCGGACTGCATGTACCGCTCGATCGGCAAGCAGGCCCAGTACTGCGGCTGACGGCGCCCGCTAGTCGGCGTCGGGCTCGGCGTCCGCCTTGGCGTCCGACCCGGCGTCGGACGCGGCGTCCTCACGGTCGGCCGCTTCCTCGAAGTAGGCGTCCAGGACCGCGTCCAGCTGCTCGTCCCACTCCTTGAAGCGGCCCCTGGCCGTCGCCTCGATCTCGATCGGGTACCAGCGGCGGTCAGGGGTGTGCACCGTGACGGTGAACCGCTTCCCGAACCGCGGGGTCTCCGTCTCGATCGCGCCGATCTCCTCCCAGCGGAACTCGCACTCCTCCTCGTCGAGGCGGAGGCGGACGCCCCGGGCGTCGGCGACGATGCGCGCCCGGCGGTCGGCGGCCTCGAAGACGGGACCGTCCGGCGTCGCCTCCGCGTCCTCCGGCTCCGACCCGGGCCCCGGCTCCCGCGACCCCTTCGACTCCCCGGCCGACGCGGTCACTTCGGCCGGCGCGCCCTCGGCGGCGTCCGGGGCGGTGACCGCCTCGTCCGCCTCCGGACCGTCCTGCGGCCTGGCGTCCTTCGGCTCCGCGGTCACGGGCGACGTGAGCCCGGGGATGAATGCCGGATCGAATCCGGCGCCCTCCAGGGGCTGGCTGCTCGAACCTATGCGCTGCTCCACAGCGGGCAGTATGGTCGACGATCCTGTGCCGGACACAGCCAGCCCCCGACTTCGTTATGAGACGCCTACACGCGAGCAAGCGGCCGCGGCCGGACGAACAGGCCCAATACGGCCGCCACGGCGAAGCCGACGAGGGACAGCACCGTCTTCGGGATCAGTCCAGGACGGCGAGCGCGTCGATCTCGACGAGGAGGCCCGCGGGGAGACCGACGTAGACGGTCGTGCGCGCGGCCGGTGGCCCAGCCCTGTTCGCGCACCTTCGCAGGCTCCCGCAGGAAAGCGGGCGCGTCGGGGGTGGAACGGGCCGTGCAGAGATGGACTCGCCGAGCGCGACGACGTCCACGACGTCGGGGGCGTTGCGGGGTCCGTCGGCGGTCATGATCGTCGTAGACCCCTGGTCGGTGCGGGTCGGCTCCGTCGACCCGCACCGGACGAGATGTCGGACAGCAGCAAGCAACATACGCAATGAGCGTTGCACAACATGCAACACATCACGTCTGGAGACTCGCATGGCCCTCGATCCCGGGACCGAAGCGCTCGCGCGGCTCGCGCAGGAGCGCGTCGACCACCGTTTCAAGGGCCTGCCGCCGGACGCCGAGGGCCTGACGGTCGGTGACCTGGCCGCCCAGCGCCGCAACCTCTTCACCGGCGGTTTCACCACCCCCGTCCTCGCGCTGTCGGCCGAGCGCCTGGAGCACAACCTGCGGCTCATGGAGACGTACGCGACCCGGCACGGACTGGCGTTCGCCCCGCACGGCAAGACCTCCATGGCGCCCCGGCTGTTCCGGCGGCAGCTCGAGCACGGCGCCTGGGCATCACCCTCGCCGTCCCCCACCAGGTCCGCGTGGCGCGGGCGTACGGCGTCCGGCGGATCTTCCTCGCCAACGAACTGGTGGACCCGGCGGCCCTGCGCGCCGTCGCGGCGGACCTCGCCGCCGATCCCGCGTACTCCTTCGTCTGCTACGTCGACTCCGTGCGCGGCGTGGAGCTGATGGACGCGGCGCTGCGCGGGGCGGCCCGGCCGCTGGACGTGGTCGTGGAACTGGCCGCGGGCGAGGGCGCCCGCACGGGGGTCCGCACGGAGGCCGGCTGCGCGGCGGTCGCGGACGCGGTGGCCGCCGCGCCGACGCTGCGGCTGGTGGGCGTCGCCGGCTACGAGGGCGAGGTGCCGCGGGCCGACCCGGAGCGCGTGCGCGCCTGGCTGCGCCGGCTGGTGGCGCTGGCCGCGGACCTCGACCGGGCGGGACGGTTCGCCGGTGCGGAGGAGATCGTCGTCAGCGCGGGCGGCAGTGCCTGGTTCGACGCGGTCGCGGACGTCTTCGCCACGGTCCCCGAACTCTCCCTGCCGGTGCTGAAGCTGCTGCGCTCCGGTGCCTACGTCTCGCACGACGACGGCCACTACCGCGAGCTCACGCCCTTCAACCGGGTCCCCGAAGAAGGCACACTGGAACCGGCGTTCCGCCTCTGGGCGCAGGTGGTGTCCCGGCCGTCCGCCGAGCAGGCCTTCGTGAACGCGGGCAAGCGGGACGCCGCCCACGACCTCGACCTGCCCGTCGCGCGGGCGGTGCGGCGGGACGGCGCCGAACGCCCGGCGACGGGCATCACCGTCACCGCCCTGTCCGACCAGCACGCCTGGCTGCGGACGACGCCGGACGCCGACCTGGAGGTGGGCGACTGGGTCGGCCTCGGCCTGTCCCACCCGTGCACGTCCTTCGACAAGTGGCAGCTGATCCCGCTGGCCGAGGCGGACGGCACGGTCGTCGACTACATCCGCACGTTCTTCTAGGAGGTCGCCCGTGGAAGCTCTGGTCATCCGGGACGCGGACGTCGTCGACGGCACGGGCGCGGACTCCTACCGCGCCGACGTGGTGGTGGACGGCGGCCGGATCGTCTCGATCGTCAAGGAGGCGGCGGCCGCGGGCTGCCAGCGCCCGAAGGCGGTGCGCGAGCTGGACGCCGAGGGGCTGGTGCTGTCCCCCGGCTTCATCGACATGCACGCGCACAGCGACCTCGCCCTGCTGCGCGACCCCGACCACGGCGCGAAGGCCGCGCAGGGCGTCACCCTGGAGGTGCTGGGCCAGGACGGCCTGTCGTACGCGCCCGTCGACGACCGCACGCTCGACGGGGTGCGCCGGTCCGTCGCCGGCTGGAACGGCCCCGGCGACGACGTCGACTTCGACTGGCGGTCGGTGGGCGAGTACCTCGACCGGCTGGACCGCGGCATCGCCGTCAACGCCGCCTACCTGATCCCCCACGGCACGGTCCGCGCGCTCGTCGTCGGCTGGGACGACCGCGAGGCGACCCCCGCGAACTGGACCGGATGCGGCGACTGGTCGCCGAGGGCCTGGAGCAGGGCGCGGTCGGCCTGTCCTCCGGTCTGACCTACACGCCCGGCAGGTACGCCGGGAACGCCGAACTGACCGAGCTGTGCCGGGTGGTGGCCTCCTACGGCGGCTACTACTGCCCGCACCACCGCTCCTACGGCGCCGGGGCCCTGGAGGCGTACGCGGAGACGGTCGAGCTGGCCCGGCGGGCGGGCTGCGCGCTCCACCTCGCCCACGCCACCATGAACTTCGGGGTGAACGAGGGCCGGGCGCCCGAGCTGCTGGCCCTGCTGGACGAGGCGCTGGCCGCCGGGGCCGACGTCACCCTCGACACGTATCCCTACACCGCCGGCTGCACCACCCTGGTGGCGCTGCTGCCGGGCTGGGCGGGCGAGGGCGGCCCCGAGGAGATCCTGCGCCGGCTGACGGACGAGGGGACCGCCGAGCGGATCCGGCACGACCTGGAGGAGGGGGGTTCGGACGGCTGCCACGGCGTGCCGGTCGACTGGGACACCGTCGAGGTCTCGGGGGTCGGCAGCGCCGCCCTCGACGTGTACGTCGGCCGCACGGTCCGGGAGTCGGCGGCGCTGCGCGGCGAGACGCCCTGGACGACCGCCCGCCGGCTGCTGGTCGAGGACCGGCTCGCCACGACGGTCCTCCAGCACGTCGGCCACGAGGAGAACGTCCGCGCGATCATGCGCCACCGCGTGCACACCGGCGGTTCGGACGGCATCCTCCGGGGCGCCAAGCCCCACCCGCGGGCGTACGGCACCTTCCCGCAGTACCTCGGGCGGTACGTGCGGGAGTCGGGGGTGCTGTCGCTGGAGAGTTGCGTCGCCCACCTCACCGGCCGCCCGGCGGCCCGCCTGCGGCTGCCGGACCGGGGCCTGGTCCGCGAGGGGTACCGGGCGGACCTGGTCCTGTTCGACCCGCGGACGGTGGCGGCGGGCTCGACCTACGACGCGCCGCGCACGCCGCCCACCGGCATCCCGTACGTGCTGGTCGACGGCCGGTTCGTCCTCGAGGACGGCCGGCGCACGGACGTACTGGCGGGACGGGCGGTCCGTCGCACCCCGGTGTCCGGGTGACGGACCGCCCCCGCGCGTCGCCCTACGGCTTGGGCAGGGCGCATCCGGCGGCGCTCAGGTTCAGCTGGTTGCCGGTCGTGAAGCAGGCGGGGAACTGGTACGTCTCCTGGGCGTAGTTGATGCCCTGGCGGACGGTGACGTTGCCGCTCGCGTCGACCTCGCAGGGGTTGTTCACCGTGCAGGACTCGCCGTCCTCGTTGCCGGTGTTGTTGACGGCGACGACCTTGCCGGTGGCCTGGTCGACCACCGGCGAGCCGGAGGTGCCGCCGATGGTCTGGCAGGCGGAGGTGTAGCGGACCGAGTCCTTCCAGGTCCAGTCGCCCTCCTTGACGCGGTAGACGAACCCGTCGATGTTGCAGCTGTAGAGCCGCTTCCAGTAGCCGGAGGCGACGGTGATCGCGGTGCCGGCGGTCGGGTGCGTGTCCTGCACGGTGAGCGCGCTGATGCCGTAGGAGCTGCGGATCGCCCCGTACGTGCTGGTGAGCTGGTAGACCGCCGCGTCCGTGTCGGTCATCGTGCCGTAGGCGATCTTGCTGGCGCGCAGGGTCGCGACCTTGGTGCCGGCGGAGTTGAGCAGCCCGAAGGTGCGGCTGGAGGTCCGGTTGACGAGGACCTGGCCCGGCGTCGGGAATCCGGTCTCCAGGCAGTGGCCGTTGGTGAGGACCAGTGCCGGGGCGGTGTCCAGGGAGTTCGGGAAGCGGATCAGGGAGCCGGAACAGTTGCTCAGCGCCACGGTCCCGGCCAGGGTGACGGCCTGCAGGGTCGGCGACGCGGCCGCCTTCGTGTCCGCCGCGTCCGCGACGGCCGACGCCGTGCTCACGGCCGCCGACGCCTCGCCGGCGGGCGCCCCGCTCACGGGCGCCGCGACCGCGGGCGCCGCGCCGGCCCCGGCGATGGCCAGGGCGATGAACGCGGCGACGAGAGGCTTTCTCATGTGGGGGGTCCCCTCTGATGACGACAGGACGGCCGGAGATCTTCCGGCCGCCGGTGCTGTGCCACGCGCGACGGATCGAGCGCGTTTTTTGTCATGCGCATTTTCAACGCGGGAGGGGAGGAGAACAAGGATCACTTTTCAGCCGCGGGAGGCTGTGGGGGTGCCGCGGGAGGCCGTGGGGTGCCGCGGAGGGCTGCGGAAGGCTGCGGCGGGACGGGGCGGGCCCGGGGAGCGACGGGGAGGCCGGAAGCGGTGGGGAGGCGGGGGCCTGACACCGCCGGGGGCGGCGGGGAGTTCCGGCACGCCCAGGAACCGGCGGGAGCGTCCGTCGGCGGCGCGCATCGGCGAGGCCGCCGGGAAGCCCACCGGAGCCACCCGGGCACCGCTCCACGGAACCGCCGGGAACCGCCGCGAGCGACCGGGGAGCCGGCTGGGGGGCGACGGGAGAGGCGACCGACGGCTCGGCGGGCAGCCACGGCAGCGGCCTACGGGCGGCGGGCAGCGTCCTGCGGGCGGGGCGGGCAGCAGACGGCGGCCTGTGGGGGCGGGCGGCGGGCAGCAGACGGCGGCCTACGGGACGGCAGTCAGCAGGCAATGGCCTGCGGCCCACTGACAGCGGACGGCAGCCAGCGGCCCGCGGGAACCGGGGAACCGGCGGGTGGGAAAGCCCGCGCGAACCGGCGAGGGGCGCGGTGCGGGCCGGCGGGCGGGGTCGCCGGATGCGGCCGGGGCCGCAGTCGCCTCAGTGCGGGCCGGTGCTCTCCCGGCCCCCTCTACCTCGGCCCTTTGCCCCGCCCTTTGGCGTTGCCCCTGCCGTAGTCGGCCGTCGGGGCGGGCTCGGGCTCGGCGGGTGCGGCGCTCGTGGCGGAGCCCGCCGAGGGGGACGCCGTCGGCGGCGGCTCGGATGCCTTGGCGCCCGACGAGGAAGTGGGCCGGGCCGCGGTGGGCGACGCCCCGGCCGTCGGTCCGGTGCCCGTCTGCCGGGTGAGGGACGGGGACTCCTCGTCCTCGGCTCCGGCCGTCTCCGCCGGAACCGAGCGGGTGTCCGCCTGCCGCCCCTTCTCCGCGTCGTCCGGCGATCCGGAGAACGCGAAGCCCGCGACCAGCGCGGCCACGGAGACGGCACCGACCGCGCCGACGGCGGCGAGCGCGCGCCGGGGCCGCCGGGCGGCCCGCCGACGGTCCGCGCGGCCGCCGGACAGCCGCGGGTCGGTCGCCTGCGGATCGGACGCCTGCGGGTCGCGCTCCTGCGGGTCGTACCCCCGCGGGCCCGGCACCTCCGCGACGCGAGGCAGCTCGCTCGTCTCGTCGTAGGCGTTCTCCCACCCGTGCGCCGCGGCCGGATCCCGGTACGCCTCGTAGGGCGGCGGGTCGGTCTCGGCGTACGGGAGGTACACGTTCGGCTGAACCGGGGGGTTCGCGCTCTCACCTGGCCTGGACATGGCCGGGGATTGTAGAGAGCCGGGGGGCCTCCGGGACAGCGAGCGGCGATATCACCGCAAACCCGGCGTCCCACGTGGCGGAAAACACGCCCCGAGGAGCGTTACCGAGCCGTAAGCTCCCAGACATGCAGGTGATCCAGTCGACCAAGCTCAGCAATGTCTGTTACGAGATCCGGGGCCCGGTTCTCGAGGAGGCGATGCGCCTGGAAGCGGCGGGGCACCGCATCCTCAAGCTGAACACGGGCAATCCGGCCGCGTTCGGGTTCGACTGCCCGCCGGAGATCCTGGAGGACATCCTCCGCAACGTCTCCTCGGCGCACGGCTACGGCGACGCCAAGGGCCTGCTGGCCGCGCGCCGCGCGGTGGTCATGCACAACCAGACGCTGGGCATCGAGACGGACGTCGAGCACGTCTTCATCGGCAACGGCGTCTCCGAGCTGATCGTGATGGCGATGCAGGGCCTGCTGGACGACGGCGACGAGGTCCTCGTCCCGGCGCCCGACTACCCCCTGTGGACCGCCGCCGTGGCGCTCTCCGGCGGCACCGCCGTGCACTACCGCTGCGACGAGCAGGCCGACTGGATGCCGGACCTCGCGGACATCGAGCGCAAGGTCACCGACCGCACCAAGGCGATCGTCATCATCAACCCGAACAACCCGACGGGCGCGGTGTACGACGAGGCGATGATCCGGGGCCTGACCGACATCGCCCGCCGGCACAACCTCCTGGTCTGCTCGGACGAGATCTACGACAAGATCCTCTACGACGGCGCCACGCACACCCCGACCGCCAAGGTCGCGCCGGACCTGCTCACCCTCACCTTCAACGGCATGTCGAAGGCGTACCGGGTGGCCGGGTACCGGGTGGGCTGGATGTCGATCTCGGGGCCGCGCGCCCACGCCGACTCCTACATCGAGGGCCTGACGATCCTGGCGAACATGCGCCTGTGCGCGAACATGCCGGGCCAGCACGGGGTGGTGGCCGCGCTCAGCGGGCGGCAGACGATCGACGAGCTGGTGCTGCCGGGCGGACGGCTCAAGGAGCAGATGGACACGGCGTACGAGCTGCTGACGCAGATCCCGGGGGTGACGTGCGTGCGGCCGAAGGGGGCGCTGTACCTCTTCCCGCGCCTGGACCCGTCGGTCTTCAAGATCAAGGACGACCGGCGGATGGTCCTCGACCTGCTGCGCCAGGAGAAGATCATGGTGGTCCAGGGCACCGGCTTCAACTGGCCGGAACCCGACCACTTCCGGGTCGTCACGCTGCCCACGGTGACGGACCTGCGGGACGCGGTCGGACGGATCGGGCGCTTCCTGGACGGTTACGGCCAGCCCTGAGGGCCGGGTCCGCCGACGCCCTCAGGGGGGCCGGGGCAGATTTCAAGATCAACTCAACTTTAGACGAATTCCAAGCTAGGATGGTTTCCTGTCAGCACACGGGAGGCCATCTCATGTACGAACCGATCCGCACCAAGTCGGTGCACAGCACGATGGCCGGCACCTCCGACTTCCCCCACCGGACGCGCGAGGAGGAGCTGGACATCCAGCTCGCGGGCCATCTCGCGGCGCTGCTCGCCGTCACCGACGAACTGCGCGCCCGGACCCCGTCCCCCGACCTGGACACCGCGGCCGAACGGCTCGCGCAGCAGGTCGCCCGGCTGCGGGGAGGCAGGCCGCCGGTCCGCGCCACGACCCCCGGCACCACCCGGTCCGCGGCCCTGCACCGCCGGGCCCACACCCTCGCCGGACGCGCCCTGGTCGTCGCCGCGTCCCGCGCCGACACCGCTGTGGCGATCCTGGCGGCGGAACGCATGGACGCCCACACCGCGGCCCTGGCGGCCGACGCCCTGACCGCCACCGCCTGACCCCCACCGGGGTCCCCGAACGGCCCCGGTCCGCGTGCACCCGCAGCGACGCGCGGACCGGGCGCCACAGTCTCAGTACTCTGAGGGCATGGGCATGGAGTACGCGAAGATGCGCGCGATCGCCGAGGAACTCGGGGCCTACGCCGAGCGCCTCGAAGGGGCCTGGAGCGTCGAGATCGGCCCGTCCGGCCCGATACTGGCCATGATGTGCCCGTCGAAGCGCCACGAGGGCACGATCCGCCGCATCTGCAAGCAACTGGACGCGCAACTTCTCAGCACTCACCCGGGGTACATCTGTGCGAACGGTCCCGAGATCGAGCACCCCGGTATCGGCCGCATGCGTCTCCCCGACGCCGCAGTCATCCCCGAGGAGGCTCTTGACGAAGAGGGCCTCGCCGTCGACGCCGTGCAGGTGCTCGCGGTCGTCGAGATCATCTCGCCGTCCAACCCGAACAACGACTACATCGAGAAGCTCGCCGACTACCCCGCCATGGGCATCCCCCACTACCTGATCGTCGACCCGCGCACCGGCACCGTCGAGGTGCACTCGGAGCCCTGCCGGGGCCGGTACACGCGCAAGGACCCCTACATCTACGGCGACAAGGTCCCCTTCGGTCCCTGGACGGTCGAGACCGCCGACTTCCGCCGCTACGGCAGGGCCGGTGACAGCGTGGACTGAGTCGTCCTCCCGACGGCCGCAGGCCCATAACAGGAAGGGCCGGTTCCTGTTGCAATCCGGGTCCGGTCCTTCACCCTCCGTTCATCCCGGTCACCCGGGAATGTGCGATTCCGGGAGCACGCTCGCCGCGTGAGACGTATCGCAGGAATCGTCCTCGCGGTGCTGCTGATCGGTGGCGTGGTGGCCGCCGTCGTCGCAGGCCGGGACAACGAGGAGACAGGCACGGCAACGAAGACCGTGCGGATGGTCATCGGATCGGAGAAGGCCGAGTTCTTCGCGGATCCGGACGTGGTGAAGGCCCTCGCCGCCAAGGGCTACACCGTGCGGGCCGAGACCTCCGGGTCCTGGGCCATGGAAGGACTGGACCTCAAGGGATTCGACCTCGCCTTCCCGTCCAGCCAGGCGCCCGCCGCCGAACTGGCCGCCAAGTACAAGGTCACGGGGACCCTCCCCCGCCCGTTCTACTCGCCGCTCGTCGTCGTGGCCCACCGCGGGGCCGCCGAGGTGCTCGCCGGGAACGGGCTGGCCACGCTCGACGGGAAGAGCCGCGGCATCCTGGACATGGCCGCCTTCCTCGACGCGGCCGGGGACGACCGCACCTGGCAGCAGCTCAAGGGCGCCGCGGCGTACGGGGAGCTGACCGGCACCCTCTACATCTCCAGCACCGACCCGGAGAGCTCCAGCTCCGGCGCCCTCTACCTGGCCGCCGCCTCCTACGTCGCCAACGGCGGCAAGGTGGTCGCGAGCGACGCCGAGATCGCGGGGACCACGCCGCTGCTGCGCAAGCTGGTCAGCGTGCAGGGCGCCCAGCAGTCCAGCACCGACGCGGCCTTCCGGGACTTCGTCAGCGGCGCCGGCAACCCCCTCGTCCTCGTCTACGAGTCCCAGGTGGCCGCCCTCCTCCGCGGACAGTCCAGCCCCTCGGACCTGGTCGTCCTCTACCCGGACACCACGGTCAACAGCGACCACACCGTCGTACCGCTCACCGAGCAGGGCAAGGCCGTCGCCGAACTCCTCGGCAGCGACCCGCGGTTGCGCAAGCTGGCGGCGCGGCACGGCTTCCGTCCGCAGGGCGACCTCACCGAGTTCGCGGCGGCCACCGCACAGCGCACCGCCTACCTCAAGCAGCAGTTGACCGGCGTCCGCCAGGCGCCCGTGCCCACCTCCGCGGTGCTGCACGAACTGGCGCGACGGGCGCGCGGATGAAGCCGGAAACAGCAGGGGGACAGATCAAGTGAGCACCACCGAGAGCGACTTCACCCTCACCCCGCCGGAGGCCGTCACGGCCGTGCCGCGGGAGAAGGCCGGCGGACTCGTGCCGGTCGACGACCAGGTCCGCACCGACATGGCCGCCAAGGCCGCCGCGTACGTCGACGGTCTGGCCGCCCTGGACGCCCGCTCGCCCGAGTTCGCCGGCAAGGTCGGCGAGATCACCGCGCTGGGCGCCGGCGAGATGCGCACCGCGACCGCGCAGTCCAACCGCATGCTGGAGCGCACCGTGCGCAGCCTGCCCGACAAGGGCGGGGACGCCTCGTCGAAGGTGGCCGGCTCGCTCGTCGAACTGCGGCGCGTGGTCGAGGACCTGGACCCGCGGGACCTGCCCGCGAGCAAGGGCCGCAGGTTCCTGTCCCGGCTGCCCGGCGGCAACCGGCTGCGCGACCACGTCGCCAAGTACGCCTCCGCGCAGGGCACGTTGAACAACATCGTCGGCTCGCTGCGGGGCGGCCAGGACGAGCTGCGCCGCGACAACGCCGCGCTGCAGACCGAGCGGGTCCGCCTGTGGGAGACCATGGGCAAGCTCCAGGAGTACGTCGTCCTGACCGAGGCCCTGGACAACGCCGTCGAGGAGCACGTCGCCGGTGTCGGGGCCACCGACCCCGTGCAGGCCGACACCCTGCGCGCCGACGTCCTCTTCCCGGTCCGGCAGAAGCACCAGGACCTGCTGACCCAACTCGCGGTGTGCGCGCAGGGGTACCTCGCCATGGACGTCGTGCGCCGCAACAACGACGAGCTGATCAAGGGGGTCGACCGGGCGGCCACGACGACCGTGTCGGCCCTGCGGATCTCCGTGATGCTGGCCTCGGCGCTGGACAACCAGAAGAAGGTCGTCGAGCAGGTCAACGCCCTGCGCGGGACCACCGAGGACCTGATCCGGGGCAACGCGGAGATGCTGGCGACACAGAGCGGGGAGATCCAGCGCATCGCCGCCGACCCGGCGGTGGGGGCCGAGACCCTGCGGACCGCCTTCCAGCAGATCTACCGCACCCTCGACGCCATCGACACCTACAAGGTCCAGGCCACCGAGGCGATGGCGGCGACGGTGGAGAACCTGACCTCCGAACTCCAGCAGGCGAGCACGTATCTGGACCGCAGCCGCAAGCAGGGCGCACGGGAAGGAGGCCTCGGATGAGACGGCCGGCCGCCGCCCTGCTCGCCGCCCTCGCCCTGCTGACCGCGTGCACGGCCGCCCAGGAGAAGGGGAAGGAGAAGGACGCGGGTGCCCCCGAACCGGGCACCCTGCGGGTTCTCGCCTCCAGCGAACTCAGCGACATGACACCGGTCTTCGAGCAGGTCGAGAAGGACACCGGGGTCACACTCCGGCCCACCTACATGGGCACCCTCGACGCCGTGGACCTGCTGGCCGGCGGCAAGGCCGACGGCCGCTACGACGCCGTGTGGCTGTCCTCCAACGACTATCTGCGGCTGCGCCCGGACGCGGCGAAGCGGGTCCTGTCGGAGACCTCCGTCATGTCCAGCCCGGTCGCCGTCGGCGTCCGGACCGCCACGGTCCAGAAGCTGGGCTGGAAGCCGGCCGAGGTCACCTGGTCGCAGATCGACCGGGCCGTCCGGGAGGGCCGGCTCACCTACGGCATGACCGACCCGGCCCGCTCCAACTCGGGTTTCTCGACGCTGATCTCGGTCGCCTCCGCGCTCTCGGGCGCCCAGTCCGCGCTCACCGACGCGGACGTGGCGAAGGCCCGCCCCCGGCTGAAGGAGTTCTTCCAGGGGCAGAAGCTGACCTCGGGTTCCTCGGGCTGGCTGGCGAGCGCGTACGCCCGCCGGGGTGACGTCGACGCGCTGCTCAACTACGAGTCCGTCCTCAAGGGCATCCCGGGCCTGACCGTGATCCGCCCGAAGGACGGCGTCGTCACCGCCGACTACCCGCTCTCCTCCCTCGCCGGCACCGATACGACGACCCGCGAGAACGTGCGCCGGGTGACCGAGGCGCTGCGCACGGACGCCGTGCAGCGGCTGATCACCGACCGCACCCACCGCCGCCCGGTCGTCGCCTCGGTGCCGCCCGCGGCGGGCCTCGACACCGGCCGGCGGCGCGAACTGCCCTTCCCCGGCACCCGGTCCGTCGCCGACGGCCTGCTCGACGCCTACGAGAACGAGCTGCGCCGCCCCTCGCGGACGGTGTACGTCCTCGACACCTCCGGATCGATGGAGGGCGGCCGCCTAGACGGGCTGAAGGCGGCCCTCACCGGCCTCACCGGCGACTTCCGCGACCGGGAGGAGGTGACCCTGATGCCGTTCGGCTCGGACGTGAAGAGCGTGCGCACGCACGTCGTCGACCCCGCCGACCCGGAGAAGGGCCTCGCCGCGATCCGCGGCGACACCGAGTCCCTGGAGGCCGACGGCGACACCGCGATCTTCACCTCGCTGGAGAAGGCGTACGACCATCTCGGCACCGGCACGGACGCGTTCACGTCGATCGTGCTGATGACGGACGGCGAGAACACCGTCGGCGCCGGCGCGGACGACTTCGACGCCTTCTACCGCGGGCTGTCCGGCGACCGCCGGGACATCCCCGTCTTCCCCATCCTGTTCGGCGACTCCGACCGCGCGGAACTGGAGCACATCGCCGAGCTGACCGGCGGCCGCCTCTTCGACGCCCAGAAGGGCTCGCTGGACGGCGCCTTCGAGGAGATCCGTGGCTACCAGTAGGTTCGTGGGCTACCTGGAGTCCCGCAAGAACATCGCCGGCAGCGGGTGCGGCCTGGCCGGCCTGGTGCTGACCTTCACGGGCGTGGCGGGGCCGTACTGGCCGGTCGTGGTCGTCGGCCTGTACGGCGCGGGCGCGCTGATCGCACCGCCGGAACGGCCCGCGCCGCCGGACTTCCCGGACCCCTCCGCACAGCTCGACGAGGTGCGGGGCGACTTCCGCCGGCTTCAGGCCTACCTCGCGGACGTCGAACTGCCGCCCGCGGCGGGCGGCCGGCTGACCGAACTGACGGAGCTGCTGGCCGCGTTGCTGGACCCGGGCTGGGTCACGGAGATCCTCGCCCAGGACCCGGAGGCGGTGCACGCGCTGTCGCGGGCGGTGCGCCAGGACGTTCCGGAGGCGGTCGACACGTTCGTGCGGACCCGCTGGTGGACGCGGCTCGCACCCGGCCAGGAACCGCCCGAGCGGCACCTGGAACGGCAGTTGACGCTGCTGCACGAGGAGGCGGAGCGGCTGGCGGCGGGGCTGCGCGAGACGGAGGCCCGGCGGCAGGAGTCGCACACCCGGTACCTGGAGGACCGCTCGAAGTAGGAACACGCCGAAGCCGCATGCCGAGGCGGCGCATCAAGGGCGAAGGCCTGCCGCCGCCCGTCCCGTCGGGGCTGACGGGTGGGCGACGACAGGCCCTGGGCCCCCCACGCCGTTGTGCGGGGCCTCGCCGGTCGGTGGTGCCGGCACCGCGGCCGGCCGTGACGATCTTGCTGGTCAGGGCACAATCGGAACCGGCCGCGGCGTGTCGGGGGGCTGGTCAGCCCAGGCGCTGCACCAGAGCGCGGTACTCGTCCCACAGCTCCTTCGGCGTGTGGTCGCCGAAGGTGTCGAGGTGGTCGGGGATCAGGGCGGCCTCCTCGCGCCAGATCTCCTTGTCGACGGTGAGGAGGAAGTCGAGGTCCTTCCCGTCCAGGTCGAGGCCCTCGGTGTCCAGGGCGCCGGGCGCCGGCAGGATGCCGATCGGCGTCTCGACGCCCCCGGCCCTGCCGTCCAGGCGCTCCACGATCCACTTCAGGACGCGGGAGTTCTCGCCGAAGCCGGGCCAGACGAACCTGCCGTCGTCGTCCTTGCGGAACCAGTTGACGTAGTAGATCTTCGGGAGCTTCGTCTGGTCCTTGCCCTTGGCGACGTCGACCCAGTGGCCCATGTAGTCACCCATGTTGTAACCGCAGAACGGCAGCATGGCGAAGGGGTCGCGACGCAGCTCGCCGACCTTGCCCTCGGCGGCGGCGGTCTTCTCGGAGGCCACGTTGGCGCCGAGGAAGACGCCGTGGTTCCAGTCGAAGGACTCCGTCACCAGCGGGACCGCGGTGGCGCGGCGGCCGCCGAAGAGGATCGCCGAGATCGGCACGCCCTTGGGGTCCTCCCACTCGGGCGCGATGATCGGGCACTGCGAGGCCGGGACGGTGAAGCGGGCGTTGGGGTGGGCGGCCGGGGTCCCCGACTCCGGGGTCCAGTCGTTGCCCTTCCAGTCCGTCAGGTGGGCGGGCGGCTCCTCGGTCATGCCCTCCCACCACACGTCGCCGTCGTCGGTGAGGGCGACGTTGGTGAAGACCGCGTTGCCCCACAGCGTCTTCATGGCGTTGGCGTTGGTGTGCTCGCCGGTGCCGGGCGCGACGCCGAAGAAGCCCGCCTCGGGGTTGATGGCGTACAGCCGGCCGTCCTCGCCGAAGCGCATCCAGGCGATGTCGTCGCCGATGGTCTCGACGGTCCAGCCGCGGGTGGTCGGCTCCAGCATGGCGAGGTTCGTCTTGCCGCAGGCGCTCGGGAAGGCCGCGGCGACGTACTTCGGCTCACCCTGCGGCGGGGTCAGCTTGAGGATCAGCATGTGCTCGGCGAGCCAGCCCTCGTCGCGGGCCATGACCGAGGCGATGCGCAGGGCGTAGCACTTCTTGCCGAGCAGGGCGTTGCCGCCGTAGCCGGAGCCGTAGGACCAGATCTCGCGCGTCTCGGGGAAGTGCGAGATGTACTTGGTGGTGTTGCACGGCCAGGGGACGTCCGCCTCGCCCTCGGCCAGCGGCGCCCCGAGCGTGTGCACGGCACGCACGAAGAACCCGTCGGAGCCGAGTTCGTCGAGGACGGGCTGTCCCATGCGGGTCATGGTGCGCATGGACACGGCGACGTAGGCGGAGTCGGTGATCTCGACGCCGATCGCGGAGAGGTCCGAGCCGAGGGGGCCCATGCAGAACGGGACGACGTACATCGTCCGGCCCTTCATCGAGCCGCGGAAGACGCCCTTCTCACCGGCGAAGATCTCCCGCATCTCGGCGGGGGCCTTCCAGTGGTTGGTCGGGCCCGCGTCCTCCTCCTTCTCGGAGCAGATGAAGGTGCGGTCCTCGACCCGGGCGACATCGGTCGGGTCGGACGCCGCGTGGTAGGAGTCGGGGCGCTTGACGGGGTCGAGCTTCCTGAAGGTGCCCTTCTCCACCAGCTCCTCGCACAGCCGCAGGTACTCGGCCTCGGATCCGTCACACCAGACCACGTTGTCCGGCTGCGTCAGTTCGGCGATCTCGTTGACCCACGAGATCAGTTCCCGGTGCTGGGTGGGGACGACGGGGGGAGCCGCGATGTCGCGCGCCACGATTGCTCCTAGGTGAGGGATTTTGTCCTTGTCTGCCCCGTGGGGGCCGCGACCCGGATGCTTCGCAGCGAGCTGCTGAGCGCTCATCCGGTGCCGAACGCACTCATTTGATCATCCGACGCGCACACGCATCTGTCCAGAGGGCGTCACAGATGAGCGGCGTGAGGCTCGCCACGTACGCCCCCGCGGACCCCCGCCGCCCCCTTGGAGCCCCCGCCGGGGGCGTGAGACGATGGCCACTCGTCGTCACTCGTCCCACCCCGCCGACCCGTAACTTACGGTTCCGTAGGTACGATGGAACGCATGACTGCGTCCGCCCCTGACGCGCCCACGGACACGCCGGCCGCCGGCCGCGGTCCCGTCGCGCTCTCCCTGCCGCATCCGGTCAAACCCAGGCTGCGCGGCTGGCTGCACCTGGCCATGTTCCCCGCCGCCCTGGTCGCGGGCCTCGTGCTCACCGCCCTCGCCGACTCCACGAGGGGCCGCATCGCCTGCGGCGTCTTCGCCCTGACCGCCTGCCTGCTGTTCGGCGTGAGCGCGCTCTACCACCGGGGCGACTGGAGTCCCCGCATGGACGGCGTCCTGCGTCGCCTGGACCACGCCAACATCTTCCTGATCATCGCGGGCACCTACACGCCGCTGACGATGCTGCTGCTGCCGGACGCCAAGGGCGAGGTGCTGCTCTGGTGCATCTGGGCCGCCGCCGCGGCGGGGATCGCCTTCCGGGTCTTCTGGGTCGGCGCCCCGCGCTGGCTCTACACGCCCTGCTACATCGCGATGGGCTGGGCCGCCGTCTTCTTCCTGCCCGACTTCATGCGCACGGGCGGCATCGCCGTGCTGGTCCTGGTCGTCGTCGGCGGCCTCCTCTACAGCGCGGGCGGCGTGATCTACGGCATCAAGCGCCCGAACCCGTCACCGCGCTGGTTCGGCTTCCACGAGGTGTTCCACTCCCTCACCCTGGCCGCGTTCATCACGCACTACGTGGGCATCTCGCTGGTCGCCTACCAGCACGGATAGACCCCCGCCCCCCTCCCGAGGGCCACGGCTCGCGAGCCGTGGCCCTTTTCCGTGCGCGGTGCCCGTACCCTCGCCTCCGACCTGGTCGCCCCGAAGGCCGATGCCCGACAATGACCACCATGACGGCCGCACGCTCCCCGCGATGTCCTTCATCGGCGGCCTGATGGAGGCCTCCCCGTACTGGCCCGTACTGGGCCGAGACGGCCACGAGGGCGACTTCGCCGCCCTCGTCGACCGCGCGCCGAACGTCCTGGAACACGGTCTCGGGAAGGAAAACCCCTGAGGTCCCCTCGCCTCCCCGTGCCATCCTGACCAGGTGAACGCACCCGAGATCCGCGTCGAGGTCGCCCCCGAGCTGGCCCTGTTCGTCCCGCACGCCCGGCGTTCCGGCGCCACCGCCCTCGCCGTCGACGGCGTCTCCACCCTCGGCCATGTCGTCGAGTCCCTCGGGGTGCCCCTCACGGAGGTCGGCACCCTGTCCGTCGACGGCCGCGAGGTACCGGTCTCGCACGTCCCGGCCCACGGCGAGTCGGTGGTCGTGCGCCCCGTCGCCCGCCCCCAGCGGGTGCCGGGCGCCCCGCTGCGCTTCCTCCTCGACGTCCACCTCGGCACCCTCGCCCGCCGGCTGCGGCTGCTCGGCGTGGACACGGCGTACGAGTCGGCCGACATCGGCGACCCGGCGCTCGCGGCCCGTTCGGCGGCCGAGCGGCGGGTCATGCTGAGCCGCGACCGCGGCCTGCTGCGCCGCCGCGAGCTGTGGGCGGGCGCCTTCGTCTACAGCACCGCCCCCGAGGAGCAACTCCGGGACGTCCTGGACCGGTTCGCCCCCGAGCTGCGCCCCTGGACGCGCTGCACCGCCTGCAACGGGCTGCTGCGCGAGGCCACCAAGGACGAGGTCGCCGACCAGCTCGAGGGCGGCACCCGCAAGTCGTACGACGCGTTCGCGCGGTGCCGGGACTGCGGGCGGGCGTACTGGAAGGGCGCGCACCACGAGCAGCTGGAGGCCATCGTGGAACGCGCCCTTCGGGACTTCGCGGGCGACCGCTAGCGCTTCTTCCGCACGTCGCCCTTTCCGCAGGCGACGCCGTCCCCGGTGCGGTCCAGGCCGTGGCGGTCGCGGCCGGAGACCTTCAGGGGCGTGCCGTAGCCCTTCTCCGCCAGCCAGTCGCAGCGTTCGGCGACGGTGCTCGCCTTCTTCGGGAAGGTCCAGGGCACGCACTGGCCGACGGTGCCGTAGGAGTGGTCGCAGCCGTCGAAGCCGGCGGGCATCTCGACACCCTGGTGGCTCTGGTGGCCCCGGTGGCCGCCGTGGCCGGTGCCCTCCGGTACGGCGGTGCCGGCCTCGTCCGCGGGGACGGCCCGCAGGTCCTGCGCGAAGTCCTGGACGCGGGCCGCCGCGGCCTGGCCGGCCGCTCCGATCCGCACCCACCGCGACACCGACGGCACGCCGTCCGCGTCGACGACCGAGAGCATGTACCAGCCGGGCGGGGCCAGGTCGGGGTTGCTGGTGAGGCTGAGGTCGACGGTGTCGCCGTCGACGGTCATCGGCAGGTCGACGTAGCGCTGGTTGGGGTCGGAGGAGTGGGTGACGGCCGCCGGGCGGATCAGGGAGGCCTTGACCACCGGCTTGTCGACCGTGATGCGCTGGTCGGTGCCGTACGCCCAGGTGGTGTTCGCCACCGAGGTGATCCGCGGGCGGGCGCCCCTGAACAGGTACGGCGGCTCGTAGAGGGACACCCGCTGGTCGAAGGAGCCGTCGCCCGGGTTGTCGCCGACGCTCAGGACACGGCCGTCGGGCAGCAGCAGGGACGAGGAGTGGTAGGTCCGCGGGACCGGGTCGGTCGCCAGGCCGGCCCGGAAGGTGTTGCTCACCGGGTCGTACATCGACGCCTCGAAGACGGGGTCCTCGCGGTAGGTGTGCAGGGCGCCGCCGGTCTCCAGGACCTTGCCGTCCGGGAGGATGACCGCGGACACGTACACCTTGCCCTGGTCACCGGTCTGCGGGCTGCCGTCCTGGTAGTGGCCCTGCGGCAGGTCCGGGCCCGGCACGTACCGCGGCGAGCCGGCCTTCATGTCGATGACGTCGACGAGCCGGTGCGCGTCGGGCGACACGGTGTGGTTGCCGCCGCCGATGGTGGCGACCTTCTGGTCCTGGGCGGGCGGCAGCAGCACCGACATGGACTGGTCCCGTTCGTCCTTCTTGCGCAGGCCCGGCACCTCGGCGACGGTGCCGGCCTCGTAGTCGTACACGGAGGCGCCGGTGCCGGGCAGGCCGTTGCCGAAGACGTGGCTGCCGGTGTAGAAGAGGCGGCCGTCCTGGAGCAGGATCATCGACGGGTACAGCCCCCAGAAGGACCAGGCCTGCCTGGCCTCACCGAGCGGCAGCCACTTGTTCTGCGCGTAGGAGAAGTGTTCGTTGACGACGGTGCCGGAGGAGTCCTCGGCGAGGCCGCCCAGCGAGATGACGTCGCCGTTGCCCATCGCGGTGGCCGACGGGTACCAGTGGCCCGCCAGCATGTCGTTGACCTTGGTGTAGGTGTTCCGGTCGGGGTCGAAGACGTAGCTGGTGCGCAGTCCCTTGTAGCCGACGCTGCCGTCGGGCGCGGCGTAGTCCTTGTTGCCGCCGACGACCAGCACCCGGCCGTCGGGGAGCTGCACGTGCCCGGCGCAGAAGAAGTCCTCGGGCGTCGGGATGTCCGTGTAGCCGCCGGTGACGGGGTCGTAGAGCGAGGTCCTGAAGGTGCCCGCCTCGAACATGTCGAGGTCGTTGCCGGAGCCGGCGATGAGCAGGACCTTGCCGTTGTGCAGCAGCACCGAGTGGATCGCGCGGACGGGCGCGTGGGTGGTCTGGACGGTCCATCTGCCCGTGCACTCCGGCCCGGTGCCGCCCGTGACGCAGGGGTCGGGGCCGGCGGGGACGGTGGCGTCCGTCATGGCGTAGTCGTCGGTGGTGAGGGTGCCGACGCCGTAGAGGGAGCCGCCCCAGGTGATCCGGTCGGTGTCCGGCGGGACGACGGGGGTGCGGACCTCGGTGCGGGTCCAGCCGGCCGCCTGCTCCAGGGTCTTGAGGTCGGTCCAGTAGACCCAGCCCTGGACGGTGTCGTGGCGGAAGAGGGTGAAGGCCACGTCGGGTGTCGTGGACCTGTACCAGAACGACAGGTCGTACTGGTGGGCCGGAGTGACCTGCGGGGCGCAGGAGTTCTCCAGCATCATCGTCTTGCGGTCGCCGTCGGCGCGCCGGGTCAGCTCGACGCGTACGGCACGGCTGCCGGAGTGGGCGTCGTCGGTGACGGTGAACGAGAAGTCGTTGTCCCCCCAGCCCGACTTCTCGAAGCACCGCGGGAACCCGGACGGCCCGTCGAGGATCTCCAGGCCGGGGTTGTCGACCAGGTTGGTGGCGGCGCCGGCGGGCTGGGCGCCCAGCGGGCCGAGTCCGAGGGCGGCGGCGAACAGCATGAGGGCGGTGAGCAGCACACGCGGTGTCCTGCCGGGTGGCAGGGTCCGCCGCCCTGGTTGTCTTCGGGCTCCGTACACGGTGGTTCCCCCCTTGTTCACGGGCCCCGCATCACGGGTGGTGCGTCACGCGCGCCGGCGGTGCGTCACGCGCGTCACTCGTCGCCGTCGATGCGGAGGATGTCGATGCGGCCGCCGCCCTCGCCGAAGGTGGCGACCGGTGTGCCGTGCGCGAACAGGTCCCGCAGGGTGGGGAGGTGCTCGCGCTCACCGCGCAGGGCCGGGGTGGACACGACGTAGTCGATGTCCTTCCAGCCGTGCGGCAGCGTCCTGGTGACCGCCGGGTCCTGGTCGAGCTTGTAGTGCCAGATGACCCCGGTGCCCGGCCGGTAGCCGGCGTCGACCGCGTCCAGCCAGAGCACGCCGTCGGTGACGACGCGCACCTGGTCGCGGTCGCCGACGGGCGTCTCGCGCAGCCAGCGGGCGGCGTCGCGGTACACGCCGTTGTCGTCGGCCCGCACGGCGGCGCGGTCCTGCTCGTACCAGTGCGGTGCGGTGATCACCGCGGCCAGCGCGACGGCCGCCAGGGCGGCGGCGGTGCGCGGCCACGGCCGGGCGGGCGGTCCGCTCGCCGCGGCTCCGGCGGGGTCCGCCACGGGACGCGGCCTGCCGGGCAGCGCGTTCACCGCGGCCTCGGCCAGCCCGGCCGCGGTGAGCGCCAGGAACGGCAGGGCCTGCACGATGTACATCTGCGGCAGGTAGCCGCCGGGCCGCAACGCGACCAGTGCCAGCACCAGCACCGCGAGGGCGGCGGGCCGCAGCCGGCGCACCGCGAACGCGCAGACGGCGGCCGCCGCACCGCCGATCAGCAGATACGGGTCCCGGTCCAGCCAGCCGGCGAACAGCTGGTGGGCGTCGGTGCCCTCGGCGAACACCGATCCGCTGCCCTCCCGGCCGCCGAGCTGGAACTTCAGCGTGCCGAGCAGCGAGACGTGTCCGGCGCCGGGGAACAGCTCGCCCTTGAGCAGGGCGTACAGCGGATAGAACAGGCCGGTGAGGACGAACCCGGAGCCGAAGCCGGCGAAGGAGAACGTGCGGGTGCTGGGGTGACTGCCCTGCCAGAGGGTGACCAGCAGCACGGGCAGCAGGACCGCGATGGTCTCCTTGGAGAGCACGGCCGCGGCGAACGCCATGCCGGCCGCGGCGTGGTGCCACAGGTGGCGGCGCGGCGACAGCGCGAAGGCGAAGGACACCAGGACCCACAGGACGGCGAAGTTGTCCAGGTAGATCTGCCGGTGCAGCACCACGGCGAGCGGCGACAACGCGTACAGCAGCATCGCCGCGGCGGCCGCGGGGCGGGCCAGGCCGAGGCGCCGGCCGATGACGAAGACGAGGACCATCGACGCCGCGGCCACCGGCAGCATGGCGATCCTGCCCTGGACGAACGTGGGCAGGCCGGGCAGCAGCCGGTCGGGCAGCCAGGACACGGCGGCGAGTTGCATCCAGCCGAGCGGCGGGTGGTCGTACCAGTAGGTGTAATGCGCGAGTTCGCCGTGCCGCACCGCCCACGCCTGCGCGAGATAGGTGCCCTCGTCATCGTTCGGGAAGGGGTAATTGCCGATTCCGAGAATCCTGGCCAGGAGACCGGCGACGAGAACGGGCGCAACCCAGAAATAATCGCGCCGTAACACACTCCGGCGCAGGAAGGTGCGATCGGCCGCGGAATCCCCGGGCGCCGACCGGGAAACGGAAGGAGCGCCTTCGGAAAGTTTCGCCCCGGACTCGTCATGCGCACGCGCTTTCGGCACGGCAGTTCCCATACGGAATCCCCCCACCCACTTCTCGGCCTGACGGCAGCCGTGGGCCTCCCCCTCGAAACCCCCGGAATCAGGCATGCCGGAGCATCATGGCACACGCCCGGGCAACACATAAGCAGAATCCACGGCTCCGCTTGGGGCGGGGATCATCACGCCGGGGCCACATTGCGAGGGAAATGCCGAACCTGCTAACTTCGGGCCTGGTTTGCTCGTGGGCCCGAATCGATCATGCGCGAAAACTCCGCGGTATCTGCGGTATCCGTGATATCCGTGGTATTCGCGATATCAGGGTGGGAAACCGACCGGGAACCGGCCCGTCGCCAAGGGTCGCCACACCACACGGGCATCACACGGAACACCGTCCGCCGGGGGGCCGCAGACGGACGGTTCCTTTCAGGAGAACACCGGGTTGCACCCGGTGGAACATCATGTTCGAACAAGGATGACCAAGAAAGACCGAGGGGGGAATTCGTGGTCTCCGCCATTCTGTTCATCGATTCGATCGTCCTCATGACCGCCGCCGGGGTGACCCTGTGGTGGATGCTCCACGCCTGGCGCACCCCGGAGACACTGGAGTCGACGGCCTTCGCCACGCCCGACGGCAGGGCGGACCTGTCCTTCTCGCTGCTGGTCCCGGCCCGCCACGAGGAGGCCGTCCTGCGGCACACGGTCGAGCAGATGCTCCGCATCGACCACCCGGACTACGAGATCCTGCTGATCGTCGGCCACGACGACCCCGGCACCGCCGCCATCGCCCACGAACTCGCCGCCGAGCACCCCGACCGGGTGCGCACGGTCGTCGACACCCACGCCAGGAAGAACAAGCCCCGCGCCCTCAACACCGCGCTGCCGCACGCCCGCGGCGAGGTCATCGGGGTCTTCGACGCCGAGGACGTCGTCCACCCCGAACTGCTCGGCCACGTCGACTTCGCCTTCCGTCACGAGAACGCCGACGTCGTCCAGGGCGGCGTCCAGCTGATCAACTACCGGAGCAGCTGGTACAGCCTGCGCAACTGCCTGGAGTACTTCTTCTGGTTCCGCAGCCGGCTGCACCTGCACGCCCGCAAGGGGTTCATCCCGCTCGGCGGCAACACCGTCTTCGTCCGGTCCGCCCTGCTGCGCGACACCGGCGGCTGGGACGGCGACTGCCTCGCCGAGGACTGCGACCTGGGCGTCCGGCTGTCCAGCGGCGGTGCCAAGGTCGTCGTCGCCTACCACTCGGCGCTGGTCACCCGCGAGGAGACGCCCGGCTCCCTCAGGGCGCTCTACAAGCAGCGCACCCGCTGGAACCAGGGCTTCCTCCAGGTCCTGCGCAAGGGCGAATGGCGCCGGCTGCCCGGCTTCGGCCAGCGGATGCTCGCCCGCTACACGCTCAGCACCCCGTTCGTGCAGGCCGCGACCGGCGTGATGATCCCGCTGGGCATCGTCTTCGCCGTCGTCGGCGGGGTCCCGCTGCCCTTCTCGATGTTCGCCTGGCTGCCCATGCTGCCGATGGCCGCCATGATCGTCTTCGAGGCGGTCGCCCTGCACGACTTCGGCCGCGAGTACGGTTTCCGCATCGGCTTCGGCCAGTACGCGGGGCTCGTCCTCCTCGGCCCCGTCTACGCCGTGATCCTCGCGGGCGCCGCCCTGCGCGCCGTGTGGCGCGAGTACACCGGGCGCCGCGACTGGGAGCTGACCTCCCACGTCGGCGCACACCTCCCCGCCCACACCCCGCAGCCCCAGGAGGCACGGTGACGGCCCTGCCCGCCGACGTGTCCGTCGTCGTCCCGACCTTCAACGAGGCCGGCAACATCCACGAACTGCTCGCCCGCATCGGCGCCGCGATCCCCTCCGGGACCCGCGCGGAGGTCGTCTTCGCCGACGACTCCACCGACCACACCTGCGAGGTGATCGAGGAGGCGGCCCGCGGCAGTGCCGTCCCGGTCGTCCTGCACCACCGGCCCGTCCCCGAGGGGGGCCTCGGCGGCGCCGTGGTCGAGGGCATCGCCCGCGCCTCGGCGCCCTGGATCGTCGTCATCGACGCCGACCTCCAGCACCCGCCCGAACTCGTCCCGCACCTCGTGGCCCGCGGCGAGGCGACCGGCGCCGAACTCGTCGTCGCCAGCCGCTACACCGACGGCGGGGACCGCGGCGGCCTCGACGGCGGCTACCGCAGGCTCGTCTCCCGCTCCTCCACCCTCCTGGCCAAGTCCCTCTTCCCCCGCGCCCTCGGCGGCCTCACCGACCCGATGAGCGGCTTCTTCGCGATCCGCCGCACGGCGGTCGACCGCGCCTCGGCCGAGGCCGAGGGCCTGCAGCCCCTCGGCTACAAGATCCTCCTCGAACTGGCGGTACGGTGCCGTCCGCGCGGCATCGCCGAAGTCCCGTACGCCTTCGGGGAACGGCACGCCGGCGAGTCCAAGTCGACGGCCCGCGAGGGCATGCGCTTCCTGCGTCACCTGATCACCCTGCGCACCGCCGACCCCCGTGCCCGCGCCGTCGTCTTCGGTCTCATCGGCCTGTCGGGCTTCGTCCCCAACCTGGCCCTGCTCTGGCTGCTCACCCGCCAGGCACCCGGCCTGCACTACGCCCCGGCGGAGATCATCGCCAACCAGGCGGGTCTCCTGTGGAACTTCGCCCTCGTCGATTCCTTCGTCTACCGCAACCAGCGGCGCCACCACCGGCGCGGGACACGGCTCCTGACGTTCACCGCCGTCGGCAACGCCGACCTGGTCGCCCGCATCCCGCTCGCCGCGCTGCTCATCGGCGCCGCCGGCATGACCGCCCTGCCGGCGACGGCACTCGCCATGGCGATCGTCTTCACGGCCCGCTTCCTGGTCGTGGACCGCTGGCTGTACCGCCGCCTGCACACCGCCCTTCCCTCGCTCCCCCGCGTCACCCCGGACCCGGTCCCGGACCCGGTGCCGGACCCCCTGGGATGACGGCGCGGACCGGAACGACGGCCGAAAGCGAGGCGAGACGGACGCCGGGGCGAGACCGCGGCGAGGCAAGTCGAAGGGGACCGGCCCGGTCGGCCGCCGGGCCGGTCCCCTCGGCGTGAGGCGCCGGGGCCCGCCGACGCACCGGACCGGGCCCCGACGGCGTCCGCCTCCGGTGGCGACAGCCCCGCCACCACCGGAGGCGGAACTGCCACCCGTGCCGCCCCGCACCGCCCCACCCCGGTCGACCACCCGACCAAGCCCCGTCAGCGGGGGGGGCCGGGCTCCATCAGGGTGCGGGGCTGAGCCCCATCAGCGCGCGGGGCTGAGCCCCACAACACCCGGAACCGGAGATGGCACGGCAACCACCGGCCGAAAGCAGCACTGCCGACCCTGCTGCCCCACCCCGCCCCGGCCCGGTCGGCCACTCGACCAAGCCGCATCAGCGCGGGGCCGGAATCCATCAGCGCGGGGCTGAGCCCCACAACACCCGGAACCGGAGATGGCACGGCAACCACCGGCCGAAAGCAGCACTGCCGACCCTGCTGCCCCACCCCGCCCCGGCCCGGTCGACCACTCGACCAAGCCGCATCAGCGCGGGGCCGGAATCCATCAGCGCGGGGCTGAGCCCCACAACACCCGGAACCGGAGATGACACGGCCACCACCGGCCGAAAGCAGCACTGCCGACCCTGCTGCCCCACCCCGCCCCGGCCCGGTCGACCACTCGACCAAGCCGCATCAGCGCGGGGCCGGAATCCATCAGCGCGCGGGGCTGAGCCCCACAACACCCGGAACCGGAGATGACACGGCCACCACCGGCCGAAAGCAGCACTGCCGGCCGTGCCGCTCCACCCCGGCCCGGTCGGCCGTCGGCCGCGCACCACCGGCGGCGTGCGCGGCCGGTGGTGCGCGGCCGGGGTCGCCGGGGGGCCGGCACCCGTGCCGTCGCGGCGCGGGGCGCGGCCGGCTCCCGCCGTGCCGTCCCCGTGCCGCGGACGGCGTCCCGCGCCTCAGGGGGTGAGCTTCGCGCGCAGCGCGTCCGCCTCCGTCACCGGCAGGTCGCACACGAAGTTGCGGCAGACGTACGCCGTCGGCGCCCCGCCCACCAGCACCCGGTCGGCGAGCAGCGGGAACTCCTCGCTCCCGGGCGTGCCGCAGGCGACCACCGCTCCCGGCGCGGTCGCCAGCAGCGCGGCGCGGTGCAGCTCGCGCGTGCCGGGATCGTCGGGCGAGGGGCCGACGACGGCCACCTCGCGCGGCCCGTCGAGCAGCGCCTCGGCGGCGGCCAGACCCCAGCCGATGAACCGCGGCACCCGCGGCCCGAGCGCCTTCACGACCCCCAGCGCCTTCTCCGCGGCGGCGCGGTGCGCCTGCGAACCGGTGTGGGCGGCGTACGACAGCAGCGCCCCGGCGGCCGCCGACCACCCGGAGGGCACCGCGTTGTCGGTCGGGTCCTGCGGGCGCCGGATGAGCTGCTCGGCGTCCGACGCCGTGTCGTACAGGGCCCCCGACTCCGGGTCGGTGAAGCGCGCGAGCACGTGGTCGAGCAGGAACCCGGCGAAGTCCAGCCAGACCCCTCGCCCGTCACCGCGGCCAGCGCGAGGAAACCCTCGGCGACGTCGGCGTAGTCCTCCAGGACGCCCGCGTTGGTCCCGGCCCTGCCGTCCTTGCTGGTCCGGGTGAGCCGCGCCTGGTCGTCGAGGTGCAGCCGGACGAGGAGGTCGGCGGCGGCGACGGCCGCGTCCACCAGGTCGGGCCGGTCGAAGCAGGCGCCGGTCTCGGCGAGCGCGGCGACGGCGAGACCGTTCCAGGCGGCGACGACCTTGTCGTCCCTGCCGGGTGCGGGCCGCTCCGCCCGCGCGGCCAGCAGCCGCGTCTTCACCGACGCGATCTTCTCCGCGTCCGACACGCCTTCGCCCTGCGGCAGTTGCAGGACGGAGGCGCCCTCCTCGAAGGTGCCCTCCTCGGTCACCCCGAAGTGGGCGGCGGCCAGCGCCGCGTCCTCGGCGCCCAGGACGTCGACGAGCTGCTCGGGCGTCCAGACGTAGTACGCCCCCTCCACGTGCCGGCCGGTCCCGTCGTCGCTGTCGGCGTCCAGCGCGGAGGCGAACCCGCCCTCGGCGGTGCGTAGTTCCCGCACCATGAAGTCGGCGGTCTCCAACGCGACCCGCCGGGCCTGCTCGGACCCGGTCGACCGCCACAGGTGGGCGTACACCCGGCACAGCAGCGCGTTGTCGTACAGCATCTTCTCGAAGTGCGGCACGGTCCAGTCCCGGTCGACGGAGTAGCGGGCGAAGCCGCCCCCGAGCTGGTCGTAGATCCCGCCCCGGGCCATCCGCTCGCAGGTGTCCCGCGCCATCTGCAGGGCGCCGTCGGCACCGGTGCGCGCGTGGTGGCGCAGCAGGAACTCGATCACCATGGACGGCGGGAACTTCGGCGCCCCGCCGAAGCCGCCGCGCTGCGGGTCGTACTCCCGGGTCAGCCCGAGCAGTGCCTGCGCCAGCTGCTGCTCGCCGGGCGCCATGCCGTCCCCGTAGGAGATCTCGCGTTCGGCGAGATCGCGCACGATCTTCCCGGCGACCTCGGCCACCTCGTCCCGCCGCTCGTCCCAGGCCTGCCGCACGCCCTCCAGCACCTGCCGGAAGGACGGCATGCCCTGCCGGGGGGCGGGCGGGAAGTAGGTGCCGAAGTAGAACGGCTCGCCGTCCGGTGTGAGGAACACGGTCATGGGCCAGCCGCCCTGACCGGTCGCGGCCTGCACGGCCTCCATGTAGACGGCGTCGACGTCGGGCCGCTCCTCACGGTCGACCTTGACGCTGACGAAGTGCTCGTTGAGGTGGTCGGCGGTGGCCCGGTCCTCGAAGGACTCGTGCGCCATGACGTGGCACCAGTGGCAGCTCGAGTACCCGACGCTGAGCAGCACCGGCACGCCCCGCCGGCGCGCCTCCTCGAACGCCTCCGCCGACCAGGGCCACCAGTCGACCGGGTTGTCGGCGTGCTGGAGCAGGTACGGGGACGTCTCATGGGCCAGTCGGTTCGCCATGGGACCCATCCTGCCGCAGGCCCCGTGCGGCACGGCCCGCGGACGCCGGGGTCGGCGCGGCGCAGCCCGACGGCACCGCTGCCCGCGCGGGCGGGTGGCGGTGCCGTCGGTCCGGGAGTGCGGCCCGGCTCAGCCCTTGGCGGACGTGGGCTTTCCCGTGGTGCTCCCGCCGGAGGCGTCCTCCGGGGTCTCCACGAAGTCGACCTTGCCCATGCGGCGGTTCATCGACTTCATCAGACCCCAGACCGCGATCGCCATCGCCGCGAAGACGATGAAGCCGAGGACGCCGGGGGTGACCTTGTTCTCGTCGACCTCCTTGGCGAGGGGGACGAGGTGCGTCATTGCCAGGCTCACGCTTGCGCTCATGTCAGGCATTGTCGCGGATGCCCGCAAACAGGTCGTCCTCGGGGAGGGAGGTGTCGACGAGCGACTTCGCCAGCTCGTACTCCTCGGTCGGCCAGACCTCCTTCTGGAGTTCCATCGGCACCCGGAACCAGCCCCGTCGGGGTCGATCTGCGTGGCGTGCGCGATCAGCGCCTTGTCGCGGATCTCGAAGAAGTCGGCACACGGAACGTGCGTGGTCAGCGTGCGCTCGACCCGCTCGAACTCGCTCCAGCGCTTGAGCCAGTCCCCGTACGGCGACTCCAGGCCGCGGTCGAGCATGGCCTGGTGCAGCGCCTCGGTGCGCGGCCGGTTGAAGCCCTGGTTGTAGTAGAGCTTCAGCGGCCGGTACGCCGGCCCGAACTCGCTCTCCGGGTACTTCGCGGTGTCGTCCGCGCCCTCGAAGGCCACCATGGAGATCTTGTGGGTCATGATGTGGTCGGGGTGCGGGTAGCCGCCGTTCTCGTCGTAGGTGGTGATCACCTGGGGACGGAAGGAGCGGATCTGCTTCACCAGCTCGCCGGCCGCCTTGTCGACGTCCTCGAGGGCGAAGCAGCCCTCGGGCAGCGGCGGCAGCGGGTCGCCCTCGGGCAGCCCGGAGTCGACGAAGCCGAGCCACTCCTGCCGGACCCCGAGGATCTCGCGGGCCTCGTCCATCTCCTTCTTGCGCACCTCGTGGATGTTCTCCTCGATGTAGGTGTCGCCCTGGAGCTTCGGATTGAGGATGGAGCCGCGCTCCCCGCCCGTGCAGGTCACGACCAGCACGTCCACCCCCTCGGACACGTACTTCGCCATGGTGGCCGCGCCCTTGCTCGACTCGTCGTCGGGGTGGGCGTGCACGGCCATCAGTCTCAGCTGGTCAGTCAAGACTCAAATCCTCAGTAAGTCGGCGCCCCCGTGGGACGGGGAGCGATCGGCGGCTTCTATAGTGACCGAATCGGGGGGCCAATAATTCCGTGGTCCTGCCCCCGCAGCCCACTTTCGGACCTTCGCCCGACCGGCCGGAGGCCTTGCCGAGAGGACGATCATGAGTACGGCGAGCACGCGACCGCCCGAGGGCCGTTACGGCCGTTCCTCGGACGAGCGCGCGGACCGCACGCTCAAGGTGGCCGGCGCCGTCCTCGGTGCGCTGCTGCTCGCGTTGATCGGCTACTTCGGCTATCACTACGTCGCCCAGAACAAGATCAGCGGCGAGATGATCACCTTCCAGGTCTCGGACGACTCGGTGCGGGTGCACCTCGAGGTGCGCAAGGACGCGGGGGTGAGCGGTTACTGCACGGTCCGCTCGCAGGCCGAGAACGGCGCCGAGGTGGGCCGCGCCGACTTCCGCTTCTCCGGCCCGGACACGCGGATCGACAAGGTGGTCACGCTCCGTACGACGTCCCGGGGCACCACGGCGGAATTGCTGGGTTGTCACGCGGACTGATCATCGCCGCAATACGCGGGTACTGACCTGCGTCGACGTAAGTCTTACGGCTTATGTCCTCCCCTTTGGGCCGCTGAATTGTTAGGCTCGTGGTTTCGCCCATCTGTGGAGGAACATGCTTCCAGGTAGGGCGATGCTTTGTTATTCCCAGTACCGACGAGGAGCACCCTGTGACCCAGACCAGCGAGAACGTCACCTGGCTGACCCAGGAGGCGTACAACAAGCTCAAGGACGAGCTTGAGTACCTTACTGGTCCTGCGCGCACCGAGATCGCCGCCAAGATCGCGGCCGCGCGCGAGGAGGGCGACCTGCGTGAGAACGGCGGGTACCACGCTGCCAAGGAGGAGCAGGGCAAGCAGGAACTCCGCATCCGCCAGCTCACCCAGCTCCTGGACAACGCCAAGGTGGGCGCCGCCCCGGTGTCCACGGACGGTGCGGTGGCGCCCGGCATGGTCGTGACGATCGCCTTCGACGGTGACGAGGACGACACGCTGTCCTTCCTGCTGGCCTCGCGCGAGTACGCGAGCTCCGACATCGAGACCTACTCGCCGCAGTCGCCGCTGGGCTCCGCCGTGCTCGACCACAAGGTCGGCGAGGACGCGGAGTACGAGCTGCCGAACGGCAAGAAGGCCTCCGTGCGCATCCTCAAGGCCGAGCCCTACAACGGCTGACGGACCTCGACGACGGTCCGGATCCCAGCGGTCCGCACCGCCCCCCCCGGTTTCCGATCAGACCCCCGGCGCCCGTGGCGCCGGGGGTCTCGTCATGCCCGGGCCGGCGCGGTCACGCGGTGGCCGAGCGGTACTTGCGTACCGCCAGGGTGCGGAACACCAGGATGATCAGCACCGAGTAGATCAGCGAGGCCCAGACCGGGTGCTGCATGGGCCAGGCGTCGGAGGCCGACTGCCCCGGGTTGGCGAACAGGATGCGGCAGGCCTGGACGGTGGCGCTGAAGGGGTTCCATTCGGCGATGTGGCGCAGCCAGGGCGTCATGTTGGCGGTGTCCACGAAGGCGTTGGAGACGAAGGTGACCGGGAAGAGCCAGATCAGTCCGCCTGAGGTGGCCGCCTCGGGGTGCGGACGGACAGGCCGATGAGGGCGCCGATCCAGGTGAAGGCGTAGCCGAGGAGGAGCAGCAGGCCGAAGGCGGCCAGGACGCGTGCGGCGTCGGTGCTGCCGTCGGAGCCGACCCGCCAGCCGACCAGGAGCGCGACGACGGCGAGGACGAGCAGCGTCAGCGCGGTCTGCACGAGGTCGGCGAGGGTGCGGCCGGTGAGGACCGCGCCACGGGCCATGGGCAGGGAACGGAACCGGTCGATGAGGCCCTTGTGCATGTCGTCGGCGATGCCCGCGCCGGCTCCGGCGGTGGCGAAGGTGACGGTCTGGGCGAAGATCCCCGCCATGAGGAAGTTGGTGTAGTTGCCGGCACTGGTGCTGCCGCCGACCCGCATGGAGCCGCCGAAGACGTAGGTGAACAGCACCACGAACATGATGGGCTGGACGAGCCCGAAGATGATCATCTCAGGAATCCGGGACATGCGGATCAAGTTGCGTTTTGCAACGACCAGGGAGTCCCGGACGCTCCGCCCGAGCGGGTTGCCCGGGGCCCTGCCCGTGACGGCGTCGGTGACGGCGCTCATTTCACGGCCTCCTTGCCGTTGTCCTCGGACGCGTCCTCGCGCCTGTCCTCGGCGGCGTGTCCGGTGAGGGACAGGAAGACGTCGTCGAGGGTGGGGCGGCGCAGGCCGATGTCGTCGATCTCGATGCCGCGGATGTCCAGCTCCCGGATGACCTCGGCGAGGAGCTTGGCGCCGCCGGTGACGGGCACGGTGAGCTTGCGGGTGTGCTCCTCGACGGTGGTGTCGCCCTTGCCGAAGCCCGCCAGGACCTCGACCGCGGTCGACATGTGCTCGCGGTCGTGCACCACGACCTCCACGCGCTCGCCGCCGGTGCGGGCCTTGAGCTGGTCGGAGGTGCCGCGGGCGATGACCTTGCCGTGGTCGACGACCGCGATGTCGTGCGCGAGGTGGTCGGCCTCCTCCAGGTACTGGGTGGTCAGCAGCAGTGTCGTGCCGCCGGAGACGAGGCGCTTGATCACCTCCCACAGCATCTGGCGGTTGCGCGGGTCGAGGCCGGTCGTCGGCTCGTCCATGAACATCACGGGCGGGGAGACCACGAGTGCGGCGGCCAGGTCGAGGCGGCGGCGCATGCCTCCGGAGTAGGTCTTCGTGGTGCGGTCGGCGGCGTCCGCGAGGTCGAACTGGTCGAGCAGCTCGGCCGCCCGGGCCTTCGCGGCCCTCGCCCGCATCTGGTAGAGCTGTCCGACCATCTGGAGGTTCTCGCGGCCGGTCAGGTACTCGTCGACGGCGGCGAACTGACCGGACAGGCCTATCGAGCGCCGGACCTCGTCGGGGTGTTCGAGCACGTCGAGGCCGGCGACCACGGCCCGGCCGCTGTCCGGGCGCAGGAGGGTGGTCAGGCAGCGGACCGTGGTGGTCTTGCCCGCGCCGTTCGGCCCGAGGAGGCCGAGGACGGTGCCCTCGGGGACGTCGAGGTCGACGCCGTCCAGAGCCCTTACGTCGCCGAAGGTCTTCACCAGGCCTTCGGCATGGATGGCGCCTGGCATGTGAGTCTCCACGTCGTCGGGGATTCTTCGGAAGGACTAGGTTTGCGCGTTTCGTCCTGCGCGACCAGGACGCGTCGAGCACGCCGGCGAAGGGGCGTGACCCACACCGTAACGCGATGTATCGCGTCTCTCAACGGAGTTACCCGAACGAGTGACCACGAGGGTTCCGGCCCGGCGTACGGCCTCGGCAGGCACGCGGCACCGATGCCGACGCCGGTGCTGGCACCGGCTACCGGCTACCGGCTACCGGCTACCGGCCGACGAGCACAGGCGGACACCGGTGAACACCGACGGCCACCGACGGCCACCGACGTCAGTCGATGACGGTGTAACCGGCGTCCCGCAGGGCCTGGCCGACCTCGGCGCAGTGCACCGGCCCCTCCGTCTCCAGGTGCAGTTCCACCTCCGCCTCCGTGAGGCCGAGCCGCGGGTCGGTCCGCACGTGGCTCACGTCGAGGACGTTGGCGTCCACCGTCGACAGCACCCCGAGCAGCGTCGCGAGCGCGCCGGGCCGGTCCGTCAGCCGCAGCCGTACGGCGAGGTAGCGGCCCTGCGCGGACATGCCGTGCCGCAGGACGCGCTGCATCAGCAGCGGATCCACGTTCCCGCCGGAGAGCACCGCGACCACCGGCCCCTCGAAGGCGTCCGGCGCGCTCAGCAGCGCCGCCACCGGACTCGCCCCGGCCGGCTCGACCACCAGTTTGGCCCGCTCCAGACACAGCAGGAGGGCGGCCGCCAACGCGTCCTCCGAGACCGTGCGCACCTCGTCCACCAGGTCGCCGACGATCCCGAAGGGCACGTCACCGGGCCGGCCGACCCTGATGCCGTCCGCCATCGTCGCCGGACTGCGCAGCGACACCGGCCGGCCCGCCGCCAGCGAGGGCGGATACGCCGCCGCGCCCTCCGCCTGCACCCCCACGATCCGCACGTCGGGCCGCAGCGCCTTCACCGCGACCGCGATGCCCGCCGCGAGTCCGCCGCCCCCGATCCCCACGACGATCGTCCGCACCTCCGGGCACTGCTCCAGGATCTCCAGGCCCACCGTGCCCTGCCCGGCGATCACGTCCGGGTGGTCGAAGGGGTGGATGAACACCGCGCCGGTCCGCGCCGCGTGCTCCTGCGCGGCCGCCAGCGTCTCGTCGACCACCTGCCCGTGCAGGCACACCTGCGCGCCGTACTCCCGGGTCGCGCTGATCTTGGGCAGCGGGGCGCCCTTCGGCATGAACACCGTGGACCGCACGCCCAGCAGGGTGGAGGCCAGCGCGACCCCCTGCGCGTGGTTGCCCGCGCTGGCCGCGACGACCCCGGCCGCCCGCTCCTCCGGGAGCAGGCCGGCGATCCGGACGTACGCGCCGCGCAGCTTGAACGAACCCGTCCGCTGGAGGTTCTCGCACTTGAGGTGCACCGGCGCCCCGACGAGCTGGGACAGGTGCCTGCTGCCCTCCATCGCGGTCGTCCGCGCCACCCCCGACAGCATCTTCTGGGCGCCGCGCACATCGTCGAGAGTGACGAGCCGCAAGGAGTCAGCCGTGCCGTAGCTCATGACACCAGCATCGCAGTTCACAGGCGGGAACGACCGCTGCGACCAACCACCGAGACCGGTTTCCGCAGCGCCGGTACGACCCGCCTCCGGGCCGCGTACCCTGTCCCCCAACTCAGACCCTTTTCATGAAGTGAGCCCCCGGCCATGCCCACAACACCCGAAATGTCGATGGACATGACGACCGTCGGTGAGACCGGTCTTCTGGACACGCTGCAGCACGAGGTCGCGGTCTTCGCGCGCCGTGCCGAACAGACCCGGCTCGGCGGCGTCGGGCAGGTGCGCAACTCCATGGACCGCGCCGCCTACCTGCTGCTGAACCGCCTCGACAAGGAAGGCCCGATGGGCGTCAAGGCGCTCGCCGCCAGCATGGGCATCGACTCGTCGACCGTCACCCGGCAGGTGGCGCCGCTGGTCGACACCGGTCTGGTCAAGCGCACCTCGCACCCCGAGGACGGGCGGGCCGTGGTGCTCCAGCTGTCCCCGCGCGGGCTGTCCCGGCTGGACGAAGTACGCCTCTCCAGACGTCAGTTGATGGCCGAGCTGACCAACGACTGGAGCCCGCAGGAGCGCGAGGCGTTCTGCTCGCTCCTCACCCGCTTCAACACCGCGCTGTCCACCCGGATGGCCTCCCCCGGCCTCCCCGGCACGGAGCCCGCGCCGGCTTCCTGACCGCCGCACCGGCCTCCTGACCTCCGCGCCGGGTGCCCGGCCCGAACGCCGGCTTCCCGCACGCCGGCTTCCCGCCCCCCGTGTGCGGCGCGCGTCCCGCGCGTGCGCGGCTCTTGACCGACGGCCCGCCCCTGGCCTCATATGAGACCGGGTCCTGTTCGCCACAGCCGGCCGGGATCCGTTCCCCGGGGGGTCGCCGACAGGCGGGAGGCGCGCGGTGCGAGCACGGCATGCGGACCGGGACGCCCGTCGGGACAGGGATTTCGCGGCGTTCGTGGCGGGCGCGGGCGGGCGGCTGACACAGACCGCCACCCTGCTCACAGGGGAAGCCCCCGACGACAACCCGCGCGCGCGACGGCTGCTGACGCACGCCCTCGCGCACACCTACGCGTGCTGGGACCGGCTGCACGGCGAGGACCCCTACGACCACGCCCGCCGGCACCTCGCCGTCCGCTTCGCCGACACCGCCTGGCACCGGTACGCCGCCCTGGGCCGGTCCCGCCGGCCCCTCACCGGCCCGCTGGCGGGCCTCACCCCGCGCGAACGCCTCGTCCTGGTCCTCAGGCTCTACGAGGGCGTCGGCGAGGAACAGGTCGCGGCCCTCCTCGGCCTGCCCGCGGAACGCGTCCGCACCCTCTGCGACCGGGCGACGGCGACCGTCCTGCACCCGCCCCCGGCGCCCCCGACCCCCGCGGCGAAGGCGGCGCCGACGTGAACCGGCCCGGGCGGGAGGCCGCCGTACGGCAGATCATGGAGCGGTCGGTGGCCCGGCTGCCGCCCGAGCTGCACACGGACGCCGTGCGGCGCGGCAGCCGTGTGCTGCGCCGCCGCACGCTCGCCCGGCGCCTGCTGTGGCTGCTGCTGTGGGCGGCGGCCGTCGCGTTCACCGTCTGGGTGGTGGTGGCCGAGCCGTGGGTGGTGCCGCCGTCGGAGACGACCCCACCCCTGACCGGCTGGTGAGACCCGGCCCGTGGCCGGGTCCTAGCCGAGGGCCTGCTGGAGGTCCGCCAGGAGGTCGTCGACGTTCTCGATGCCGACCGAGACGCGCACCAGGTCGGCCGGGACCTCCAGGGCCGAACCGGCCGCGGACGCGTGCGTCATGCGCCCGGGGTGCTCGATCAGCGATTCCACGCCGCCGAGGGACTCGCCCAGCGTGAACACCCGGGCGCGGTTGCACACCTCGACCGCCGCCTCCTCGCCGCCCGCCACCTGGAACGACACCATGCCGCCGAACGCCCGCATCTGCTTGGCGGCGACCTCGTGACCGGGGTGGTCGGGCAGGCCGGGTAGAGGACGTTCGTCACGCGCGCGTGCCGGGTGAGCATGTCGGCGACCTTGGTCGCGTTCTCGCTGTGCCGGTCCATGCGCACCGCCAGCGTCTTCGTGCCCCGCAGCACCAGCCAGGAGTCGAACGGTCCGGCGACCGCGCCCATCGCGTTCTGGTGGTACGCCAGCTCCTCGCCGAGTTCCCGGTCGCCCGTGATCAGCGCGCCGCCGACGACGTCCGAGTGGCCGCCCATGTACTTGGTCAGCGAGTGCACGACGACGTCCGCGCCGAGCGCCAGCGGCTGCTGGAGGTACGGCGTGGCGAAGGTGTTGTCGACGACGAGCCGGGCGCCCGCGTCCCGCGCCACCTGCGCGACGGCCGCGATGTCGGTGATGCCGAGCAGCGGGTTGGAGGGGTCTCCACCCACACCGCCTTCGTCTTCGGCGTGATCGCGGCCCGTACGGCGGCCGGGTCGCTGGTGTCGGCCACCGACCACTCCACGCCCCACCGGGAGACGACCTTCGCGAACAGCCGGAAGGTGCCGCCGTAGGCGTCGTTGGGGATCACCACGTGGTCGCCGGGGCTGAGCAGCGTGCGCAACAGGCAGTCCTCGGCCGCCAGTCCGGAAGCGAACGCGAGACCCCGGACGCCGCCCTCCAGGGCGGCCAGGTTCTCCTCCAGGGCGGTCCTGGTCGGGTTGGCGCTACGGCTGTACTCGTAGCCGCCGCGCAGGCCGCCGACGCCGTCCTGCTTGTAGGTCGAGACCTGGTAGATCGGCGGGACGACCGCGCCGGTGAGGGGATCCGCGGTGTTGCCCGCATGGATCGCGAGGGTCTCGAAGTGCTGACTGATGTGCCTGTCGCTCATGGGGACCGAGCGTAGTGCGCCGGAGGCGAAGGTGCGGGCCGGCGGGGTGCCCGCCGGCCCGCCGGGAGGTTGTCCACAGGCCGGCGGAGGGGGTTGGCCAATTGTCGGCGGCGTCTGGAACCCTTGGGGCATGGAAATTCTCTGGGTCCTGATCGCGCTGGTCATGCTCAGCTTCGTGCTGCTGCCGTTCCTGCGGCGCAGGCGCGGCGGGATCGAGCAGGTCCCGGCCGGCCACCCCGACGCCGCGGACCCCGCGGACTACGGCTTCGTCCGCGAGGAGGAGCTGGACATCCGCATGCCCGGCCCCGACCAGGACCTGCTCGACGTCCTGGACGTGGTGCAGCGCACCCAGGACCACCGGGCCGCCCTGCAACTGCTGGCCGGCACCGAGGCCGAGGGCGAGCGGCGCTGGCAGCGCGTGCAGGCCTTCGCGGGCGCCGCCGCGCTGGAGCTCCGGCAGCGGCCCGGCGGGGTCGGTGACACGCCGGGCGGGCAGTGGCTGCGGGTGTGGCGCGCCGAGGCGCCCAAGGACCCGGGCGGGCGGCGGTGCACGCCGAGTTCCTCGTCCAGCAGGCGTGGCGCACCTCGACGCCGGGCACGGACGACTTCCGGATCATCATGGAGGAGGCGAGGGACGCCTGCGGGCAGGCGGCGCTGCTCGCCCCCGGTGACCCGGTCCCGTACGTCGTCGAGCTGTCGGTGGCCCGCGGTCTGGCCTACTCGCAGAGCGAGTTCGAGCAGCTCTGGCTGAAGATCCTGGACCGCGCCCCCGCGCACATGGGCGCGCACCTGGCGGCCCTGCACTACTGGTGCGAGAAGTGGCACGGCTCGCGCGAGACGGCGATGTCCTTCGCGGAGGCCGCGGCGGCGCGCGCCCCCGGGGCTCCCTCCTCGCGGCGATGCCCCTGTTCGCGGTCTTCGAGCACCTCCCCGAGGTCAACCTGGTCACCGGCTTCTACCGGAGCGAGGTGGTGACCAGGGCGATCCACGGCGCCCTGTTCGCCGTCCACGCGGCCCGCCCCGACGACCCCATGCTGGCGCACGTGCGCCACCTCCTGGTCTTCTTCCTGGTGCGCGCCGAACGCTGGTCGGAGGCGGTGAACCAGCTGATCCACGTCGACGGCCACGTGGGCGCGCTGCCCTGGACCCTGTCCGCCGACCCGGCGGGCGAGTTCGCGGTGTACCGCGCGCTGGCCGTGGCGGGCTACGAGGCCAACGGCGGCAACCCCGCGTCCCTCCCGCACTGAGCCCGGGCCGGGGCCGGGCCGGGGCCGGGAGCCCGGCTCCGGTGGGCCGAGGCCCTAAATCGGTGGCCACCCGGACCGGGCGGCCGCACGCTGTACGGCATGGAAGAACCGCAACGCCGCATCCGTGCCGTCCACACGGAGTCCACGGTCACCGTCTACCAGGCGTACCCACCGGAGATCGGCGTGCCCGCCGCCCGCGACGGCCGCTTCCCCGCCGCGTGGAAGCGGGACCGGATGACGTGGATCAAGCCGTCGTTCCTGTGGATGATGTACCGCTGCGGCTGGGGCGCCAAGGCCGGGCAGGAGACGGTCCTCGCCGTCGACATCACCCGCGACGGCTTCGAGTGGGCGCTGCGGCACGCGTGCCTGTCGAGCTACGTCCGCGAGGTCCACGCCGATCACGCCACCTGGCAGCGCCGGCTGAAGCGCGCGCCCACCCGCGTGCAGTGGGACCCCGAGCGGGACCTGCACCTCCAGCCCCTGCCCTACCGGTCCCTGCAACTCGGCCTCGCCGGGGAGGCCGCACGGCGCTACGCGGACGAGTGGACGGTCGCCGTCCGCGACGTGACGCCGCTCGCCCGCGAGATCCGCGGCCACGTGACCGGCGGCGACCTCGACGCCGCGGCCCGGCTCCTCCCGCCCGAACGCCCCTACCCCGCCCCGGACGGACTCCTGGCCGGCCTGTGCGGGTGAGGTGTCCGGACACGGCCGGGGCGCTGTTCAGCCTGTGAGGCGCCGCGGTCGGCCGCGATCGTGCGCGCTGCCCGCGCGCAGGCCGCACACCGAGCACCGTCTCGGGTGCGCACGACCTCGACCGGCGGCTCCGAGGCCATCTGTCCGTCCATGGCCGTCGGACGCGGCGGACCGCCACAGGAGGAGTGGAGGGCCACGCCCGGAAACGACCGGCCTGGCCGTCTCCGGGCCGTCAGCCGACTGCTCGGCCCGTCATCGGGCTGCGGGGAAGTGCGGCCGGTGCTTCCCCGCATCTGCCTGTGCCCACACCGTCGAGACGAGCCGCCTCCGTTTGCCGCAGCACACCGGAGCTTCGGCGTCAGCGTGAGGGGGACGGAGCGGTCAGGGCCGCCCGCGCCCGCGTACCCCGACGGGGCGGAAGTCGGGGTTCGTCACGCAGCCGAGGTTCTGGTAGATGCTGGCGTTCGTCTGGGGGTCGAGGCCGGCCCAGTGGTACTGGCACGCCCCTTCGATGAACCTGCCCTGTACCCCGCCCGGGAAGTCGATCTCCTTGTTCCACAGGTACGACGACTGGATGCCGGTCATCCGGGCGGTGGCGTTCACGTCGATTCCGCCGGGGGCCTGGATCGCGTACACCCAGCCGTCCTTCCCACCCCCTGTGGCGAATCCCTGCGCCACCCACCGGTCACAACTGGTGCTCACGTGCGCACTGTTCTGGCCGCCGCCCCCGATGATCCACTTCGACAGCGGCGTGAGGTCCGTACCCAGCGGGGTGAAGCCGCTCCGGAAGATCGCCTGCGGGTCCGGTCGGGTGTCGCCCCGCCACAGTGTGTTGTCGTCGTGCCGCCAGTACCAGCCCTCGCGCACCGCGGCGAGGTCCACCTGCGGCTTGATCGTGCGGTCCGTCGTGGTCTGTGCCCACTCCGACGGCCGGTACCCGCCGGTCGGGCCGCAGGGCCCGGTGTCACGGATCTGCTCGGGAGTCCCCGGGAACGGGTCCGCCGATGCGGCGGCCGAGGGGACGAAAGTCAACGAGGCGACAGCAAGCGCCGTGGCGGAAGCGATCCGCAGCGCAGCCTTCTTCAACATGGTCGGGGCAACCCCTCACTCGGCGACATGGCCCGTGCTTCCTATCGGGAATGCCGGGAGGGGAGGCCCAGGCGTTCACCAGGGTCGCCCGCAAGCACCACGCGGTTCACTCACCCGGCGCACGCTCCCTACGACGGCGGTGCGCATGCCGTCCTCACCACGTCCGCCGAACCGGACCGCCTGCGCGCCGCCACCCCGACCGGCCCTCCGTCCGCCCCCCGCGGCTGCCGACCCCGCCACCCGTACTCAGCAGGGGCGTCGAAGAAATGCGGCGGCGCACGGCCGCTCGTTCGTGAGTTACTGCGCAGGCAGTCGGTTCGACCGCGGCTGCATCCGCATCCATCCACGTCGTCCGTACCGGCCCCCGGGGAGATCCGCATGAATGGCAGCAGTGATGTGTTCCTGATCGGCGGCGGCCGGGACGAGTCGGCCGCCGGTGCCGTCTACGGCCCCTTCCTGCGCGCCGCCTCCGCGACCGTGCCCCGGGTGCTGTGCGTCCTCGTCGACGAGGGCGACGGCGCCGGCCTGTTCGCGCGGTACGACACCCTGCTGCGCGAGGCCGGCGACTGCGTGCCGGTGCCGCTGCTGCTGCCGCTCGGGGAGCCGTTCGAGCCGGGGGCGCTGGCGGCGGACGTGGACGCGCTGCTGGTGTGCGGCGGGCTGACACCGGCCTACCAGGAGGCGTTCGCCGGCAGCCTCGACGCGCTGCCCGCGCTGCTCGCCGAACGGGGTGTGCCGTACGCCGGCTACTCGGCGGGGGCCGTGATCGCGGCGCGGGACGCGGTGGTCGGGGGCTGGCTGGCGGACGGGGTGGCGGTGTGTCCGCCGGACAGCGCGGAGGACCTGGAGGAGATCGAGGTGCGGCCCGGACTGGGGCTGGTGCCGTTCGGGGTGGACGTGCACGCGGCGCAGTGGGGGACGCTGGCGCGGCTGGCCGAGGTCGTGGCGGGCGGGCGGCTCGCGCACGGGGTCGCCGTCGACGAGAACACCGTGGTGCGGGTCGGGGGCGGACGGGCGCGGGTCGCGGGGCTCGGCCGCGCCCACTCCGTGCGTCCCGCGCCGGGCGGCGGCGCGCTCGTGCGGTCGTACGGCGCCGGTGAGTCCTTCTCCGCGGACGGGTGAGACGGCACCCGTGGGACCTTCTCGGCGTGAGCGTGCGGTACGGCACCCGTGGGACCTTCTCGGCGTGAGCGTGCGGTACGGCGCCCGTGAGTCCCGCCCCGCGGGCGGGTTCGGCACGACGAGGGCCCCCGGCGTGCTGCCGGGGGCCCGTCGGAGGTGACGCGGGACGTCAGATGGTCGCCGTGTCGATCACGAAGCGGTAGCGGACGTCGCTGGCCAGCACCCGCTCGTACGCCTCGTTGATCTCGGAGGCGCTGATCAGCTCGATCTCGGCGCCGAAGCCGTGCTCGGCGCAGAAGTCCAGCATCTCCTGGGTCTCCTGGATGCCGCCGATCCCGGAGCCGGCGAGGGTCTTGCGGCCGCCGATCACCGAGAACAGGTTGAGCGCGACGGGCTCCTCGGGGGCGCCGACGTTGACGAAGGCGCCGTCCGTGCGCAGCAGGGCCAGGTAGGCGTCCAGGTCGAGCGGGGCGGAGACGGTGGACAGAATCAGGTCGAAGGTGCCGGCCAGCTCCTTGAAGGTCTCCGGGTCACTGGTGGCGTAGTAGTGGTCGGCGCCCAGCCTCAGGCCGTCGTCCTTCTTGCGCAGCGACTGGGAGAGCACCGTGACCTCGGCGCCGAGGGCGTGCGCGATCTTGACGCCCATGTGGCCGAGGCCGCCCATGCCGAGGACGGCGACCTTCTTGCCGGGGCCGGCGTTCCAGTGCTTCAGCGGGGAGTAGGTGGTGATGCCGGCGCAGAGCAGCGGGGCGGCCACGTCGAGGGCGAGGCCGTCGGGGATGCGGACGACGAAGTTCTCGTCGACGACTATCTTCTCCGCGTAGCCGCCGTAGGTGGGCTCGCCGTCCTTGCCGACGGCGTTGTACGTGCCGACGCTGCCGCCGGTGCAGTACTGCTCCAGGCCGGCCTTGCAGTTGTCGCACTCGCGGCAGGAGTCGACGAGGCAGCCGACGCCCACACGGTCGCCGACGGCGAACCTGGTCACGCCGGGGCCGACCTCGGAGACGACGCCCGCGATCTCGTGGCCGGGCACCATCGGGAAGATGGCCTCGCCCCAGCCCTCGCGGGCCTGGTGGATGTCGGAGTGGCAGATGCCGGCGAACTTGATGTCGATCAGGACGTCGAACTCGCGCACCTCCCGCCGCTGGATCGTCGTGCGCTCCAGCGGAGCCTTGGCGGAGGGTGCGGCGTACGCGGCGACAGTGGTCATGCCGGGGTTCTCCTAGCAGTCGTACGCCCGGTCGGCCTTCGGACCGGGCACGGCGTCCAGCCTGCCCCGTATCGCGTCGTCCACCCAGGCCTCACCTGTGCCTACGTCCGCCGTGCCTACCACTGGCGGGGTCAGGTTCGTCTGCGTACGACCGTGAATACTGGACGTATGGACGAACAGGCCGATGCCGTACCGCAGCCCGGTGGGCGTCTGGACCGGCGTGCCGAACTCAGCGAGTTCCTGCGCACCCGGCGCGCCCGGCTGAAGCCGGGGGACGTGGGGCTGCCCGACTTCGGGCGGCACCGCCGGGTGCCGGGGCTGCGGCGCGAGGAGCTGGCGCAGCTGGCCGGGGTGTCGGTGGCGTACTACACGCGCCTGGAGCAGGGCAACGGGCGCAACGTGTCCGCGGAGGTGCTGGACTCGATCGCCCGCGCGTTGCGGCTGACCGATGCCGAGCACGCGCACCTGACCCATCTCGCCAAACCGAAGCAGCACAAGAAGAAGCCGGCGGCACGGGGCCGGCAGGTGCGTCCGGCGCTGCGGGATCTGCTGGGCCTGATGGACGGGGTACCGGCGTACGTGGTCGGGCGGCGGGCGGAGATCCTCGCCTGGAACCCGATGGCGGCGGCCGTGTTCGGGGACTGGGGCGAGCTGCCGGTCGCCGAGCGGAACTGGGCGCGGCTGGTGTTCCTGCGGCCCGACTACCGCGATCTGTTCGTGGACTGGGAGCAGAAGGCGATCGACATCGTGTGCGCGCTGCGGATGGACGCCGGCTGCTATCCGGACGACCCGCGGCTGTCGGCGCTGGTGGGTGAGCTGTCGGTGAAGAGCGAGGACTTCCGGCGGCTGTGGGCGACCCACGACGTCAAGGAGAAGGCCTACGGCGTGAAGCTGCTGCACCATCCGCTGGTGGGTGAGCTGTCCCTGAACTTCGAGGGGTTCCGGCTGCTCGGGGAGAGCGAGCAGACGATGGTGACGTACCACGCGGAGCCGGGGTCGCCCTCGGCGGAGGCGCTGCGGCTGCTGGCGAGCTGGGGGACGGACGCGAGCCGGGTGGGGGCGAACTCCCCGTCGTCGGCGGTGTGACGACGCCCGTGCCGCCCTGAGCCGGACGCGAACGGCCCGCCGGAGGCCGGTGCTCCGGGGGCCGTTCGCTCGGCGCGTGGTGCCGTGTCGTGTCGCGAGGGGGGTGCCGTACCGCGTCGCGGGGGCGCCTGTCGTGTCGCAGGGGTGCCGTACCGCGTCGCGGGGGGCCGTACCGCGTCAGGAGACGGCGTTCTCCTTGACGGTGATCTTCCCCTTGCGGATGGTGGCCACGCGCGGGGCCCTCTTCGCGATGGTGGAGTCGTGGGTGACCATGATGAAGGTCAGGCCGTGCTCCTCCCACAGGGTGTGCAGTACGTCCATGATCTCGTCGCGCATGCCCTCGTCGAGGTTGCCGGTGGGCTCGTCGGCGAGCAGCACCTTGGGCTGTTTGACCAGCGCGCGGGCGATGGCGACGCGCTGCTGCTGGCCGCCGGACATCTCACCGGGAAGGTGTCCGAGCCGCTCGCCGAGGCCGACGGACCTCAGTGCCTCGGCGGCCCGTTCGCGCCGCTCCCCGCCCTTCACGCCGAGCGGGACGAGGGCGGTCTCGACGTTCTCCTGCGCGGTGAGCGTCGGGATGAGGTTGAAGGACTGGAAGACGAAGCCGATGTTCTCGCCGCGCACCTTCGTCAGCCTGGCCTCGGAGAGCCGGGCCAGGTCGGTGCCGTCGAGGACGACCTCGCCCGCGCTGGGCCGGTCGAGCCCGCCGAGCATCTGCAGGAGGGTGGACTTGCCGCCTCCGGTGGGGCCCTGGATGACGAGCCGGTCGCCGTCCGGGACGGTCAGGTCCACACCGTCGAGGGCGTGGACGGTGTCCCTGCCGCGGGTGTAGCGCTTGGTGACGCCTCTGAGTTCGTACATGGGGACAACAACTCCTGGATCGGATGAGGGGGGTGGCGGTTGGTTATTCGACGCGCCGCAGCGCGTCGGCCGGCCGCAGCCGGGACGCCCGCCAGCCACCGAACGCCCCCGCGATCAGACCGCCGGCGACGGCGAGTCCGACCGCGACGGCCACCGTCGTGACGCTCACCGGCGCCGTCAGCGCCACGTCGAGGGTGCGGGCCGCGGCCTGCCGGCCCGGACCGCCGAAGCCGCCGCCGACGGGGCCGCCCTGGCCGCCGGCGGAGCCGCCCGTCTCGGCCTGGAGGGTGGGGCTGACGGCGGTCACGACGTAGGCGCCGCCGAGGCCCAGCGCGATGCCCAGGGCGCCGCCGAGGAGGCCGTTGACCATGGCCTCGCCGACGACCTGCCGGGTGACCCGGCCGGACTTCCAGCCGAGCGCCTTGAGCGTGCCGAACTCCCGCACGCGCCGGGACACCGCGGAGGAGGTGAGGAGTCCGGCGACCAGGAACGCGGCGACGAGGACCGCGACGGAGAGCCATCTGCCGACGCCGGCGGCGAGGGAGGAGGCCGTGGAGAGGGAGCCGGAGACGGTGTCGGCGAGGTCCGCGGAGGTCGTCACCGTCGTGCCCGAGACGTTCTTCTGGATCGCGGACTTGACGCTGTCGATCTTCTGCGAGTCGGTCGCCCGGACGTAGATCGTGGTGACCTTGTCCTTGGAATCACTCAGCGTCTGAGCCTGCGTCAGCGGGATGTAGACGTTGGCGGCGGAGTCCCCGCTGTCGGCGGTGGCGATGCCGACGACGCTGAACTTCACGCTCTTGACGGTGAGCGTCGAACCGGCCTTGAGCTTCTTCTCCTTGGCGTAGGCCGAGTCGACGACGGCGACCTTCGCGTTCGTCTCGGTGGTCTTGAAGGTGCGGCCGCTGGTGATCTCGGAGGAGGTCAGCGGGCCGAGCGCGGGCTCGGTGACGTCGGTTCCGTAGACGGAGTAGCTGTCGACGTCGAAGTCGGCGCCGCCGCCCTGGACCTCGCCCTGCGGCTGGCCGTCACCGCCGCCGGGCCGGCCCTGCCCACCGGCCTCGCCCTGCTGGAACTGGCCGCGGGTGAACTGGCCGTCGACCTTGATGACCGTCAGGCTCAGTCCGCCGACCACGTCGGAGACGCCGCTCTGCTTGCCGACCTCGGTGACGGTGGCGGCCGACAGGGTCTGGAAGCCCTGGACCATGACGCGGTCGCTGCTCTGCTCGGTGTCGGAGTCGCCGTCCTGCGCGTCGAACCGGAAGCGGGGGCGCTCGGAGGTGTTGGCGGTGGGCTCGGCGGCCTTGGTGACCGTCATGTCCGTGCCCAGGCCGTAGAGGGCCTGGAGGACCTTGTCCTGGGCCTTGCCCATGCCGGCGGACACGGAGGTGACGACGATGACCAGGGCGATGCCCAGGGCCAGTCCGGAGGCGACGACGAGGGCCGCTTTCCTGCGGCGGCGCAGTTCGCGCCTCAGGTAGGTGAAGAACATGGCCGCAAGCTAGGTACGGACCGTGATGAAGGCGTAAGGCCGGCATAAGAGAAGCATGAGAAGGCTGTGCCCGGCCCCGGAAACACCGGTGCCGCCCCTGGGGGCGGCACCGGTGGACTGTGGGCGGGAGGTGCGTCAGGCGGCCGAACCGGCCTTCCACTGCGCCCAGTCCATGTTCCAGCCGTTGAGGCCGTTGTCCGGCGAGACGGTCTTGTCGCCGGTGTTCTGGACGACGACCACGTCGCCCACGATCGAGCTGTTGTAGAACCAGGCGGCCGGGGTGTTCGGGTCGTCGGCGCCCTTGGTGTCGGACAGGCCGACGCAGCCGTGGCTGGTGTTCACCGAGCCGAAGATGGACTTCGCGCCCCAGTAGTTGCCGTGCAGGAAGGTGCCGGAGCTGGTCAGGCGCATGGCGTGCGGCACGTCCTTGATGTCGTACTCGCCCTTGCCGTCGTCGTCGGTGAAGCCGACCGTCGCGCCGTTCATCCGGGTCTCCTTGAACTTCTCGGAGATCACCATCCGGCCCTCGTACGTCTTGTTGTCGGGCGAGCCGGCCGAGATCGGGATGGTGCGCACGGTCTTGCCGTCCTGCGTGACCTTCATCTGCTTGGTCTTCGCGTCGACGTACGTGACCTGGTTGCGGCCGATCTTGAAGGTGACGGTCTTCTGCTGGACGCCGAAGACGCCGTCGGCACCCTCCACCCCGTCGAGCGCGAGCTTCAGCGTGACGGTGGAGTTCTCCTGCCAGTAGTCCTCGGGCCGGCAGTCCATGCGGGTGGCGCTGAACCAGTGGCAGGCGACTTCCTGACCGCTGGTGGTGTTGACCGTGACGCCCTTCTGGACGGCGGCCTTGTTGGTGATCTCCTTGTTGAAGTTGATGGAGACCGGCATGCCCACGCCGACGGTCGAGCCGTCCTCCGGCGTGAAGTTGCCTATGAAGCTGTTGTCGGGGGAGACCGTGGTGAAGGAGGAGTTCTCGTGGGCCTCCAGGCCCTTGGAGTCCTTCGCGGTCGCCGCCAGCTTGTAGGTGGTGGAGCGCTCCAGCTGCCCGCTGGGCTTCCAGCTGGTCTTGTCGGCGGACAGCTCGCCCGCCACCGCGCTGCCGTCGGCCGCGGTCATCGTCACCTGGGTGAGGGTGCCCTTGCTCACGGTGACGGTCGCGGAGTTGTTGATGGAGGCGTTGTTCGAGCCGTCCGCGGGTGTGATCTTGATCTGGGCCTCGGAGGACTTCTGGGCCGCCGCCTCGTCGGCCTGGGCCTGTGAGGAGCCGCCCCCGCCGTCGGCCGCGTCGCTGTCGCCGCTCGAGCACGCAGAGAGCACCAGAACACCACCGAGCAGGGCGGACGCAGTCATGAGACCCCTGCGCCGCCTACCGTCCGTCATCACACGCTTCTCCATCGTCGCCGATTCCCGGTGACCCCCGGGAGTCCCCGTCCAAGACCTTCAACGCTACGACCGGTTCGTCCCGTTCCACATATGCCCGTGGTGTGGGCCACACCACGTCCGCGGACGCTCGGTCCCCCCGGGGCCCCTTGTGCGGGTGCCGGTCGGCGCGTTCCCTGAGACGACGAAACCCCGGGCGGCGGTTGCCGCCCGGGGGCACGAATTCCCCGGAACGCTCAGCCGATGCCGCCCGCGCGGCCGTCCCCCTCGACCTCCGCCGCGTCGTCCTGGCCGTCATCATCCTCGTCGAGGTCCCAGTCCGGCGCATCGGGGTCGTACTCGACGGGCTCGGTGGACCAGGAGGCCTGCTGGAGTTCGACGCCGGGGATGTCGCCGACCAGGTCGAAGGGGTCCACGAGGCAGGCGAGGGCCTCGGCCGTGTCTTCCGTCACAGCACGCTCGGCCTGTGCGCGCTCACTCTCCGGAACCTCCGGGTCCGCGGCTTCCTCCGCAAGTCGCCGCAGAGCGGCCGTGGTCAGGGCGTTCTCGTCGTCGATCTCCAGGACGAGTTCAAGACGAAGGCGGACAAAAGGGGATGCATTTTCGGTAGTCACCCCCGGAGCGTACGGCTACCGGCGCCCGCGGCTTTCCCGCGACCCGCGCCGTTCATTAGCATCGGGGCACACGGCCAATTCGCCAGCGCCACAAGGGGATCGATATTCCGTGTCATCCGCTCGCCGTCCGTTGCTGACCGCCACCGCCGCGGGAACCCTGCTGGGTGCCCTGTGGTTCGTCCCGAACGCCCAGGCGACCCAGGACGATCCCACCAGAACGGCCGTGACGACGCAGGTCACCACCCAGGCGCGGGCCGCGTCCGCGGACTTCACCGCCACCGCTCTCACCGCCGACGCCGCCGCCGGCACGGCGGACGCCTCCGACGGCACGCGCCTCGCCGACACCGGAAGCTTCGACACCACCCCGTACATCGCGGGCGGGACGACCCTGCTCGCCCTCGGCGCCGGTTTCGTGGTGTATTCGGTTCGCCGGGAACGCCTGGGTTTCTGAATTGATTTGACGCTTACTTGACCCGACCTTCATAGTCCGCTCATGAAGAGATCATCGGGGGCGCGGCTGTGCGCCACGGCCGCTGTCGGCGCACTGTCGCTCGTCCTCATCACGGGCTGCTCGGACGAGGGGTCGAAGAAGGACTCCAAGGAATCCTCGAAGGGTTCCGGTTCCTCCTCGTCGTCGGCCCCGGCCGCGAAGGCGCTGACCGCGGCCGAGCTGGAGAAGCTGCTGCTGGCCCAGGGTGAGGTCAAGGGCTACAAGGTCGAGGCGGGCGGCGCGGGCGACGCCAGTCTGCCGAAGTCCAAGAGCGCGGTGAAGGTCGACAAGGCCGCGTGCGAGCCGCTCGTCTACGCCATCTCCGCCCTCCCGCCGGGTGACACCGACGTGAGCGCGCGGAACACCGTCACGGAGGACAAGTCGGCCCAGGCCGGCACCAAGTCGCCCGAGGACATCAGCGAGTCGGACCTCGAGGACGCCTTCAACATCACCACCACGCTGGTCGGTCTCTCGTCCTACGAGGGCGACGGGGCCGAGAAGGCCATGAAGGCCGTCACCGACAGCGTCACGGCCTGCTCCGGCGGGTTCAGCATGACGTCCGGCAGCGAGACCCAGAAGGCCACCAAGGTCACCTCGGCCAAGGCCTCGGGGCTCGGCGAGGAGTCCGCGGCGTTCACCGTGGTCGCCGACATGGACGGCGAGGGCACGGCCGACTTCCAGGTCGAGGTGGTGCGCAGCGGCAGCACGGTCGCCACGTTCTACGGCATCAACCTCGGCGCGCTGGCCAAGGGCGGGAATTCCGAGGTCCCGGCCGCCGTCTCCCAGGCACAGGTCGCCAAGCTCAAGTAAGCACAGCACACCGGGCCCCGCCGTACGCACGCACGCGCGTACGGCGGGGCTCTTCCGTCCGGCTAGCGGAGCGGCCCCGTCACCTTCTCCACGGCCGCGACCAGCCGTCCGTCGCGCACGACGGCGTCGGCCGCGGCGAGGTCGGGGGCGAGGAAGCGGTCCGGGCCCGGCCCCTGGACCCCCGCCGCGCGCACGGCGTCGAGGACCGCGCGGGTCGCGGGCGCCGGCGTCAGCCCCTCGCGCAGCTCGACGGCGCGGGTGGCGGCGTACAGCTCGACGGCGATGACGCGCGTGAGGTTGTCGACGGCGGTGCGCAGCTTGCGCGCCGCCGACCAGCCCATGGAGACGTGGTCCTCCTGCATCGCGGAGGACGGGATGGAGTCGGCGGAGGCGGGCACGGCCAGCCGCTTCAACTCGCCGACCAGCGCGGCCTGCGTGTACTGGGCGATCATCAGGCCCGAGTCGACACCGGCGTCGTCGGCGAGGAAGGGCGGCAGGCCGTGGCTGCGGTTCTTGTCCAGCAGCCGGTCGGTGCGGCGCTCGGCGATCGAGGCGAGGTCGGCGGCGGCGATGGCGAGGAAGTCGAGGACGTAGGCCACCGGGGCGCCGTGGAAGTTGCCGTTGGACTCCACACGACCGTCCGGCAGGACGACCGGGTTGTCGACGGCGGAGGCCAACTCGCGTTCGGCGACGAGGCGGGCGTGGGCCATGGTGTCCCGTCCGGCGCCGGCGACCTGCGGGGCGCAGCGCACGGAGTAGGCGTCCTGGACGCGGGGCGCGTCGTCCTGGTGGTGCCCGGTCAGCTCCGAACCGGCCAGCACGGCCAGCATGTTGGCGGCGGAGTCGCCCTGGCCCGGGTGCGGGCGGATGGCGTGCAGCTCGGGCGCGAGGACCCGGTCGGCGCCGAGGAGCGCCTCCAGCGTCAGGGCGGCCGTGACGTCTGCGGACTTGTAGAGGCGGTCCAGGTCGGCGAGGGCCATGATCAGCATGCCGAGCATGCCGTCGGTGCCGTTGAGGAGGGCCAGACCCTCCTTCTCCCGCAGTTCGACGGGGGCGATGCCGTGCTCGGCGAGCAGCTCGCCGGCGGGCCGCACGGTCCCGTCCGGGCCCTCGGCGTCGCCCTCGCCCATGAGGGTGAGGGCGCAGTGGGAGAGCGGGGCGAGGTCGCCCGAGCAGCCGAGGGAGCCGTACTCGTGGACGACCGGGGTGATGCCCGCGTTGAGCAGGTCGGCCATGGTCCGCGCGACCTCGGGCCGCACACCGGTGTGTCCGGAGCAGACGGTCTTCAGGCGCAGGAACATCAGGGCGCGGACGACCTCCCGCTCGACGCGCGGCCCCATGCCGGCGGCGTGCGAGCGGACGATGTTGCGCTGGAGCCGGCCGCGCAGTTCCGGGCTGATGTGCCGGGTGGCGAGGGCGCCGAACCCGGTGGAGACGCCGTAGACGGGCTCGGGCTTGGCCGCGAGCGCCTCGACGATCCCGCGCGCCGCGGCGAGGGCCGCCACCGCCTGCTCGGAAAGCTCGACCCGGGCGCCGTCGCGCGCCACGGCGAGCACGTCGGACGCGGTCACGCCGGACGTCCCCACCACCACAGTGTGCATATCCATATTCAGGAGCGTACGCAGTGAAGATGAAGATGTCACCAGTGGGGGCGGGCTCCACCCCTTACCGGTGCGTCGCGGCCGCTCGTCGACGCGTCACGCCGTCCGCCGAGACCTCGCGGCCGTCCGCCGGCGTCACACGGCCGCTCGTCGGCGCCTCGCGACCGGGCGCGAGGCGTCCCGGCCGCTCAGCGCCGCCCGCGGAAGCGCCGCCGCTCCCCGGCCGGGCCGTGCGGCGGCTCGTCGGCGAGGCGGACGACCGGGTCGTCGGGCCCCTGCCGCCCCGCGACGACCGGGCGGGCGGCCCGGACGGCCTTGGCGCGGTACTGGGCCGCGTCCGCGAGCCGGAAGAGCCGGCGGGCCGACCGCACCGGCCCGATCGGGTCCCCGGTGGAGGCGACCCCGCAGGCCACTCCCTCGCCCAGTTCCAGCTCGGCCGCCCGGCGGCACAGTTCGCCGGCGACCTTCACCACGTCGTCGGCGGCCGGGCCGACGGCGAGCAGACAGAACTCGTCCCCGCCGAGCCGGGCGGCCAGGGCGCCGGGCAGCATCGCCCCGCACAGCGACAGCACGGAGCCGAACCGCTCCAGCAGCCGGTCGCCGACGGCGTGCCCGCAGGTGTCGTTCACCCGCTTGAGCCCGTTGAGGTCGCACACGACGAGACTCACCACGTCCCCGTGCGTCCGGTGCCGCTCCACCGCCTCCTCGAGGCGTACGTCGACGGCGCGGCGGTTGGCCAGGCCGGTCAGGGCGTCGGTGAAGGCGAGCCGGCGGGCCTCCTCCAGCCGCTCGGTCTGCGCGAGCCCGGCCGCGACCACGGCCGCCAGGACGGTCGCGAAGTCGGCGTCGCCGCGGTCGAAGACGGGGGTGCCGGAGGAGCGGGCCACGTACAGCTCGCCCCACGCCCGGCCGTGCAGCACGATCGGCGCGACCACGCAGGAGCCCCGCCCGCGCCGGCGCAGGGCGGCGACCCTCTGGTGGCAGTAGCCGGGGCGTCCGGCGGCCGCCCCCCGGGCCGTCTCCACCCAGGCGTCGGGCTCGCCGCCCGCCGTCCAGCGCTCGTGCAGGAACTCGGTGATCTCCGGGAACCGGTGCACCGGATAGGCCTCGTCGTCGGGGAACTCGTCCTCGTCCGGCGCCCGGTCCCCCACGTTCACGAGGACGCGCAGCCGCCCGAGGTCGCGCTCCCAGACCGACAGCGCGGCGAAGGCGCCGGCCAGCGCCCGACAGGCGCCGAGAGCCGCGGCGCGCCACGACTCGTGGGGCGTGCGCGCCGCCGCCATCCCCTGCGCCAGCGCCACCACGGCCGCGAGGTGTCTGTCCTCACCCATCCCCCCAGGCTAGGGACATTCAGCCGCAAAGGGGACATCGAGGTGACACCAGGAGCGACGGCTCGCCTCCCCTGACCCGGTTCACCCCCGGCCCGGTCCGCCCTCGGCCCGATTCACCCCTGGCCCGATTCACCCCTGGCCCGGTTCGCCGCCGGAACCGTTCACTCCCCCGGCCACTGCGGCTTCCGCTTCTCGTTGAAGGCCGCGACGCCCTCCGCCCGGTCCCCCGAGAAGGCCACCGTCCGCCAGGCCGCGTCCTCCACCTCCAGGCCCGCCCGCAGGTCCAGCCCCTGTCCCAGCCGCAGGGCCCGCTTGGCCGCCCGCAGCCCCACCGGCGAGTTCGCCCCGATGCGCTCGCCCAGCGCCAGCGCCTCCTCCCGGTCCCGCCCCTCGTCCACCAGAACGTCCACCAGCCCCAGCTCCCGTGCCTCGGCGGCCTCGACCCGCCGCGCGGAGAAGATCAGCTCGGCCGCGCGGGCCGCGCCCACCCGGCGGGGCAGCAGCTGGGTCCCGCCGCCGCCCGGGATCACCCCGACCGACACCTCGGGCAGCCCCACCACGGCCGTCCGGTCGGCCACGATCACGTCGCAGGCCAGCGCCAGCTCGAAGCCGCCGCCCAGCGCGAACCCGTGCACCGCCGCGACCGTCGGCACGGGCAGCTCCAGCACACCGGTGTACGCCCCCCGCGCGACCGGCCGCTGCCGCACCAGTTCGGCGTCGGAGAAGGAGTTGCGCTCCTTGAGGTCGGCCCCGACGCAGAAGGCCCGCTCGTGCGTCGAGGTGAGCACGACCACCCGTACGTCCCGGTCGTCGCCCAGCGCCGCACAGGCGGCCCCGAGGGACCGGGCCATCCCGGTGGACACGGCGTTCATGGCCTTGGGCCGGTCGAGGGCCAGCTCCGCGACGTGGCCGTCCCCGTGCCGCCGCACCAGCACGAACTCCCCGAACCGTTCCTCACTCATGACACCCTCCGGGTTAACGCGGGTTAACAAACTGGCTCGCCCGATCATCGCAGCCGCGCCGCGCCGGGAAAAGGCCCGGCCGTCTCCCGCACGCATCGCGATCACCCTCCGCCCACCCGTTCGAGTGACATCTCGCCCGACTCCACCCGCACCGCCCGAGGGAGCGCATAACGTTCGTCCGCCATGGCGCAGAGGGGGCGCGACGACATCGGGGAGGGCACACGATGACGACCACACCGGTGAGGACCCGGACCGCGAGCGCGGGAGCGGACCGTGCGCGGGGAGCCACAGAGGCCGTGGACGCGGTGGACGCGGTGGACGCGGTAGGGACGGTGGGGGCCGCCGGTGCGGTGGAGGCGGCCGGAATCCGCCGCGGGCCGCCCCGCCGCACCCGAGGGCGGCATCGCCGGCCCCGGTCCCGGAAGGCGCTGTACGCCGCGGGCGGGTTCGCGCTGGCGGTGGGGGCCCTGAGTCTGCTGCGGCCGGGCTCGGACCCCGGCATGGACACCGCCGGGGCCGGGCCCCGGCTCCGGCCCACCGCGGACAGCCGGCCGGAAGCGGCCACGGGCCACCCGGCCGGCACGACCGACGCGACCGACGTGGCCGTCCCGGTCCCCCCTGCCCCCGTCCCGGCGGGCGGCACCCCCGCCTCCCCCGAGGTCGCCGCCGCCTCCCCGCCCTCCGTGGTCCGCACCCCGAGCGGCCTCCACGGCCCGCGCACGACGCCACCGGCGAAGGCGCGCCCGCGCACACCGGCGCCCGCGGCCTCCCGGAGCACGACCGCCCGGCCTCCCGGCGGTTCCGGGCCGTCCGGACCCACGGCGTCCCCGGCGCCCGGCCCGGCCACCGTCCCGCCGCTTCCGGGACCGACGGGCGGTCCCGCCCTCTGCCTGCCGGTCGTCGGACTCTGCGTGGACACACTGACCGGCCCCGCGGACTGAACCGGGAGCGGGACCCTGGACCTGCCCGGCGGATCGTGCCCGGCGGATGATGCCGCGGCGGATCGTGCCCCAACGGGCGGCGCCGCGGACACGGGCCCGGCACGCCTCCCTCCGCACGGATGCCCCCGGCGGCGCCGTTCCCGGTCGTCGGCTCCCGTCCCCGGCCGCCGGCTCCCCGCACCCGGTCGCGGTCGCGTTCGCGCGAAAGGACCCCACCGCGACGACGGGCCCGGTCCGCCGGACCGGCTCTACGCGCCGCCGCCGCCGTTCCGCCGCGTGAGCAGCCAGGGCTCGACCACGCCGAGGCCGCGCACGGGCCGCTGCCACATCGGCTGGAGCGCGAACCGGTGCACGGGCGGCTCCTCGCCCTCCTTCTCGGCGGCGGCCGCGGCCTCGGCGGCCGCCGCCTCCGAGGCGGGCGCGTCACCGGTGCGGATCAGCTCCTCGGCGAAGGCGCTGTCCACGAGCACGGCGTCCCGGGGCGCTATCGACGTCAGCCGGGAGGCCAGGTTGACCGTCGTGCCGAAGACATCGCCCATCCGGGTGGTCACCGTGCCGAAGGCCATGCCGACCCGCAGCTCGGGCATCGTCGGGTCGTTGCTCATCGTCTCGACGAGCAGCAGCGCGATGTCGGCGGCGGTGCCGGCGTCGTCGGCCGCGTACAGCACCTCGTCACCGAGGGTCTTGATCAGCCGTCCGCCGCGGGCCGCGACCAGGTCGGCCGCGGTGGTCTCGAAGGCCTCGACCAGTTCGCCGAGCTCCTCCTCCTCCATGCGGCGGGTCAGCCGCGTGAAGCCGACGAGGTCGGCGAAGCCGACCGCGAGCCGGCGGTCGACCATCTCCTCGTCGTCCGCGGCCTGCACGACCCGCCCCGCCGAGGCGGCGAGCTGCCGGCGCCACACGTAGACGAGGAACTCCTCCAGCTCGGGCAGCAGCAGCTCGACGATCGGGTACGTCACCTCGGTGCGCGTCATCCCCGGCTCGGGCGGCTCGGTCAGCCCCTCCAGGAAGGAATCGATCTGCCACTCCGCCAACCGGGCGGTGGTCTGCCCGGTGGACCGCGCGACCTGCACCGCCATGGCCTCGCTCAGCAGCCCCGCCTCGACGAGACCGGCGAGGCGGCGCAGGGCCAGTACGTCGGCCTCGGTGAGCGCCTTGGCCTGCCCGATGTCGGCGAAGCCCATGGCCCGCCAGAAGCGGGAGGCCAGCTCCATGGAGACACCGGCGCTGCGGGCCGCCTGGAAGGGGGTGTAGCGGCGCTCGGCACCGAGGATGAGCTGCTCGAGGCGAAGGGCGAGAGGGTCGTCGCCGGGGTCGGCGGCCGGCACGTCAACCCGGCCGTCCGCGCCCTCGTCGGAGCCCGTGTCGTCGACGGTCACGCCTGCTGCCCTTCCGATCTATCGCGGTCAGGTTTCGACCGGCCCCAACTCTACGGCAGGTGTGCGCCAGCTCACTCCGTTCGGAGAGGCGTCCCCGTCCGCCGGCGGTCCGGCCGGCCGGCCGGCGACGGGCGGGTGCCCCGGACCCCGTCCGGGGGCGTCCTCCCGGACGGGGTCCGGGCGCGGCTCACGCCGGCCGCAGGTGCACGATGTCGCCCGCGCCCACCGGCTCCCGCACGCCCTCCCGCGTGGCGATGACCAGCCGCCCGTCCCCGTCCACGGCCACGGCCTCCCCGACCACCGAGCGCTCCCCGGGCAGCTCGGCCCGCACGGTCCGCCCCAGCGTCGCGCACCCCGCCGCGTACGCCTCCTGGAGCCCGGACAGGGACGGGTCGCCGCCGACCCGCCGCCATCGCCCGTACCACTCCTCCAGCGACCGCAGCACCGCCCGCAGCAGCGGATCGCGGTCCGTGCTCACCGCTCCGGCCAGCTCCAGCGACCCCGCCTGCGGCACCGGCAGCTCCCCGGCCCGCAGGGTGACGTTGACGCCGACGCCCACCACGACCCCGTCCGGGCCGGCCCGCTCCGCCAGGATCCCCCCGGCCTTGCGCTCCTGGCCGCCGACGGTCACCAGCAGGTCGTTGGGCCACTTCAGCGCCGTGTCGACGCCCGCCGCCCGGGACAGGCCGGTGGCGACCGCGACGCCGGTCAGCAGCGGCAGCCAGCCCCAGCGCGCCACGGGCACCTCGGCGGGCCGCAGCAGTGCGGAGAAGAACAGCCCCGACCGCGGGGGCGCGCTCCAGCGCCGGTCCAGCCGCCCCCGGCCGGAGGTCTGCTCCTCCGCCACCAGGACGGTCCCCTCGCCGGCCTTCCCGGCGGCCGCGAGCGCGACCAGGTCGGAGTTGGTGGACCCGGTGCGGGGCACGACGTCGACCGCCGTCCACAGCCCGCCCTCGCGGAGGAGTCCGCGCCGCAGCGCGACGGCGTTGAGGGGCGGACGGTCCAGATCGGACCACCGGCTGCCGGATCCGGGCTGTCCGGGAGGGCCGGGGTTTCCTGCTGCATCTCGCGGCGTCATGCAAGCCACCCTAGGTGTGGTAAACGCCGCACTGCCGATCGGTGGGGCCGCCACTACTGTACGGATGAGTAACCGTCCCCCCTTTTGAGCAGGCAGGGAGCCGCATCCCGATGTCCGAGTCGGAAGAGATCGACATCCACACGACCGCGGGAAAGCTCGCGGATCTCCAGCGCCGCGTCACGGAGGCGACGCACGCCGGCTCCGCACGCGCCGTCGAGAAGCAGCACGCCAAGGGCAAACTGACGGCCCGTGAGCGCATCGAACTCCTCCTCGACGAGGATTCGTTCGTGGAGCTGGACGAGTTCGCCCGGCACCGCTCCACCAACTTCGGCCTGGAGAGCAACCGTCCGTACGGGGACGGTGTCGTGACCGGGTACGGGACCGTCGACGGCCGGCCCGTCGCCGTGTTCTCGCAGGACTTCACCGTCTTCGGCGGTGCCCTCGGCGAGGTCTACGGCCAGAAGATCGTCAAGGTCATGGACTTCGCGCTGAAGACCGGCTGCCCGGTCATCGGCATCAACGACTCCGGCGGCGCCCGCATCCAGGAGGGCGTGGCCTCGCTGGGGGCGTACGGCGAGATCTTCCGCCGCAACACCCACGCGTCCGGGGTGATCCCGCAGATCAGCCTGGTCGTCGGGCCGTGCGCGGGCGGCGCGGTCTACTCGCCCGCGATCACCGACTTCACCGTCATGGTCGACCAGACCTCGCACATGTTCATCACCGGCCCGGACGTCATCAAGACGGTCACCGGCGAGGACGTCGGCTTCGAGGAGCTGGGCGGCGCGCGCACCCACAACTCCACGTCGGGTGTGGCCCACCACATGGCGGGCGACGAGAAGGACGCCGTCGAGTACGTCAAGCAGCTGCTGTCGTACCTGCCGTCGAACAACCTCTCCGAGGCCCCGGCGTTCCCGGAGGAGGCGGACCTCACCGTCACCGACGAGGACCTGGAGCTGGACACGCTCGTCCCGGACAGCGCCAACCAGCCGTACGACATGCACACGGTGATCGAACACGTCCTGGACGACGGCGAGTTCTTCGAGACGCAGCCGCTGTACGCGCCGAACATCCTGACCGGCTTCGGCCGGGTGGAGGGCTCTCCGGTCGGCATCGTCGCCAACCAGCCGATGCAGTTCGCGGGCTGCCTGGACATCAAGGCCTCCGAGAAGGCGGCCCGGTTCGTGCGCACCTGCGACGCGTTCAACATCCCGGTCGTCACCTTCGTGGACGTGCCCGGCTTCCTGCCCGGCGTGGACCAGGAGCACGACGGCATCATCCGCCGCGGCGCCAAGCTGATCTACGCCTACGCGGAGGCGACCGTCCCGCTGATCACGGTCATCACCCGCAAGGCCTTCGGCGGGGCGTACGACGTCATGGGCTCCAAGCACCTGGGCGCCGACCTCAACCTGGCCTGGCCGACCGCCCAGATCGCGGTGATGGGCGCGCAGGGCGCGGTCAACATCCTGCACCGCCGCACGATCGCCGAGGCGGAGTCCGCCGGAGACCTCGAGGCGACCCGCGCCCGGCTGATCCAGGAGTACGAGGACGCGCTCCTCAACCCCTACATCGCCGCCGAACGCGGTTACGTGGACGCCGTGATCATGCCGTCGGACACCCGCCGGCACATCGTGCGGGGCCTGCGTCAACTGCGCACCAAGCGGGAATCCCTCCCTCCGAAGAAGCACGGCAACATCCCCCTGTAAGGAGCCGCTGTGATCAAGGTCGTACGGGGCAATCCGACCCCGGAGGAGCTGGCCGCCGCACTGGCGGTGGTGCGCGCCCGCGCCGCGGCGGCGACGGCCGAGCCGTCCGGCGCGCAGGACGTCAGGGACTCCTGGTCGGACCCCTCCCGCATCGCGGCCCGCCGCCTGCCCGGCCCGGGCCCGGCCGCCTGGGGCCGCACCTACTGGCCGGTCTAGTCCGGCCTCCCGTCCGTACGGGGCCGGGTCCGGGCCCCCGGGCCCTGTCCGGCCTTCCGCCCGTCACAGACGGGCGGCCACGGCTTCGGCCATCACCGCGTACCCCGCGTCGTCCGGGTGCAGGTGGTCGCCGGAGTCGTACGCGGGGTGCAGCCGGTCCGGGTCCGCCGGATCGGCCAGTGCCCGGCGCAGGTCCACGACCGCGTCGTACGCGCCGGAGCGGCGCACCCACGCGTCCACCTCGCGGCTCACCCCGGCCGCGTGCCCGCCCCAGTGGTCCGAGCCGCCGAACGGCAGCAGGGTCGACCCGATCACCCGCAGGCCCCGCCCGCGCGCCTGCCGTATCAGCTCCCGGTGCCCCGCGATCAGCTCGTCCGCCTCCACCACGGGGGCGGGCTTGTACGTCGGCTGCTCGTCCGTCTCGCCGAAGCCGATGTCGTTGAGGCCGAGGAGCACCACGAGGGTGTCCACGCCCGGCTGGTCCAGCACGTCGCGGCGCAGCCGGTGCAGGGCCTTCTCGCCGTACCAGGCGGAGTCGTTGAGCAGCAGGTTCCCGCCGATCCCGGCGTTGAGGACGGGGCGTCCGGTGCGCCGGGCCAGCTGGTCGGACCAGCGCCGGTCGGCGCCGGGTGTCGAGCCGAAGCCGTCGGTGAGGGAGTCGCCGAGGAGGGCGATGCCGTCCGTCCGGCCCGCGTCGGTCTCGACGGCGGTGAGGAAGTACCAGGACTCGCTGCCCGCGTCGAAGCGCTCCCCGCCCGTGTCCGCCGTGCGGTCGCCCTCGCCGCGGTGGCTGGTGGTGAAGGCCTGCGCGTGGAAGGTGGCGGGGCCGGTGACCGCGTCGAAGTGCAGGGTCAGCGTCAGCGCCTGTCCGGGGGCCACGGCGAGGGGGGCGGGGTCGCTGAGCAGGTCGCCCCGGGCCGGGATCGCCGCGGCCCCCGCGCCCCCGAAGGCGAGGCGGGTGACGGAGTCCGGCTCGACGGCGGCGCCCGCGGCCGCGCGGGCCACCGTGGCGGCGGCGACGCGGACCGGCGAGGTGCCGTAGGTGTTCGACAGCCGGACGCGCACCCGTGCGCCGCCCGCCGTCAGCCGGACGGTCTGGCGCACGGACTGGCGCCAGAAGCCCTCGCGGGACCAGTTGGGGGTGAAGCCCTCGCTGGGCAGCTGGGGCGGGGCGGTCCAAGCGGTGGTGAACACGGGCGTGTCCTCTCGTCGGCCGGCACGGGGCAGGCCTTAATGAAACCACAGTCCCGTTTAAGGAAGTTGAGTATGCGTACTCAGGCGCCCGGCACCGCGTCGTCGCACGCTGGAGGGCATGCTGTGGTCCGACCCCGAGAACGAACCGCCCGAGGAACTGCGCGAGACGCAGGAGATGTTGCGGCGGCTCGGGCTCCTCATGGCGCTGGCCATGGTGCTCGCGATGATCGTCATCGGCCTCAGGTGACCGGGGTGAAGGCGGCGCGGCACGCCGATACCCTGACCGCATGACCGATCAGCAGCGCCGCCGTCTCGTGCTCGCCTCCCAGTCCCCCGCCCGGCTGGGCCTGCTGCGTCAGGCCGGCCTCGACCCCGAGGTGATCGTCAGCGGGGTCGACGAGGACGCCGTGACCGCCCCCACCCCCGCCGAACTGGCGCTCGCCCTCGCCGAGGCCAAGGCCTCCGTCGTGGCCGCGAAGCCCGAGGTCCGGGGCGCCCTGGTGATCGGCTGCGACTCGGTCCTCGACCTGGACGGCGAGGCCCTCGGCAAGCCCGCGGACGCCGAGGAGGCCACCGCCCGCTGGAAGTCGATGCGCGGCCGCGTGGGCACGCTGCAGACCGGCCACTGCGTCTACGACACCGGAACCGGGCGCTACGCCTCCGGCGTCGCCTCCACCGTCGTCCGCTTCGGCGAACCCACCGACGAGGAGATCGCCGCGTACGTCGCCTCCGGTGAACCCCTCCACGTCGCGGGGGCGTTCACCCTGGACGGTCGCTCGGCGCCGTTCATCGACGGCATCGACGGCGACCACGGCAACGTGATCGGCATCAGCCTGCCGCTCGTGCGCCGACTGCTGGCGCAACTGGGCGTGGGCATCACGGAGTTGTGGGCGCCGGCGGACCGCTGACCGGGGCCGGCCCCTGGTCCTTCGGCCCCTCGGCCCGGGGCTCGGCGGCGGGCGTGGCGGGTCCATCGTGGCGGTCGTACGTCATCAGCAGCAGCACGATGAGCGCGAGCACGACGACCATGAACAGGAACGCGGGCCACCCCACCAGTCCCCACGCGACGGCGGCCAGCAGCCCGTGCACCACCGCGGCGCTGATCAGCAGGACGCGGCCGAAGCCGGCCGGCGGCTGATCGCGGACCGCCACCAGCAGGGCGACCAGCCCGCAGAAGGCGAAGTAGAGACCGAAGACGATCCCGCCCGCCTTCGACGACGTCGACATCACGTCCGGGTCCAGGCCCGCCAGGGACATGTCCTGACGGTCGACGACGATCCCGAGGAACCAGTTCAGCGCGGCGACGCCGAGCGCCTCCACGACGAGCACGACCGCCACGACGACTGCCACCGGTCTGCGCACCACCGGTCCCACCCACTTTCGACCAGGCCCGTACGGGCCCCCTGGTTACCCCGAGCAGTGCCCACCCGTCGCCCGCCCCTCCCTCGGGGAGGCCCTCCGGGCCGCTGAGTCCTCTTCAGCGTCACGAACGCTACTAACGGGTAAACCAGGGGACAAGGGTTCTGCCGACGGCAAAGAATCATTGGGCCATTCGTAGGGACTCCACAAAGAATCGGAGTGGGCCGCAGCACGTGCTCACAGAGACCTTGGCCACAGTGGAGGGCTAGGGTTTCGGGAAGGAGTGCTGCGTACGGCGGTACTGCAAGGGATTTCGCCGTCGAGTGAGCCCGCCATCACGCTGCGTGTGGGCAAGCTCACCCTTGAGGACGGGTCGATCAGTCGTGTCGGCAGTCCCTAAACTCGGCTTGTTTCAAGGAGGGAGCCTCAATCGTGCGCAAGGTGCTCATCGCCAACCGTGGCGAAATCGCAGTCCGCGTGGCCCGGGCCTGCCGGGATGCCGGTATCGCAAGCGTCGCCGTGTATGCCGAACCGGACCGGGACGCTCTGCATGTCCGCGCCGCGGATGAGGCGTTCGCCCTGGGCGGTGACACTCCGGGCACCAGCTACCTCGACATCGAGAAGGTGCTGAACGCCGCCCGTGAGTCCGGGGCGGACGCGATCCATCCCGGCTACGGGTTCCTCTCGGAGAACGCCGAGTTCGCCCAGGCCGTCCTGGACGCGGGCCTGATCTGGATCGGCCCGCCGCCGCAGGCCATCCGCGACCTCGGCGACAAGGTCGCCGCCCGGCACATCGCCCAGCGCGCCGGCGCGCCGCTGGTGGCGGGCACGCCGGACCCGGTGTCGGGCGCCGAGGAGGTCGTCGCCTTCGCCGAGAAGCACGGCCTGCCCATCGCGATCAAGGCCGCCTTCGGCGGCGGCGGACGCGGCCTCAAGGTCGCCCGCACCCTCGAAGAGGTCCCCGAGCTGTACGACTCGGCGGTCCGCGAGGCCGTCGCCGCCTTCGGCCGCGGCGAGTGCTTCGTCGAGCGCTACCTCGACAACCCCCGGCACGTCGAGACCCAGTGCCTCGCCGACAGCCACGGCAACGTGGTCGTCGTCTCCACCCGTGACTGCTCCCTGCAGCGCCGGCACCAGAAGCTGGTCGAGGAGGCCCCGGCGCCGTTCCTGTCCGAGGCGCAGATCGCCGAGCTGTACTCCTCCTCCAAGGCCATCCTGAAGGAGGCCGGCTACGTCGGCGCCGGCACCGTGGAGTTCCTCGTCGGCATGGACGGCACGATCTCCTTCCTGGAGGTCAACACCCGCCTCCAGGTGGAGCACCCGGTCACCGAGGAGGTCGCCGGCATCGACCTGGTGCGCGAGATGTTCCGCATCGCCGACGGCGAGGAACTCGGCTACGACGACCCGGCGCTGCGCGGCCACTCCTTCGAGTTCCGCATCAACGGCGAGGACCCGGGGCGCAACTTCCTCCCCGCCCCCGGCACCGTCACCGCCTTCGACGCCCCGTCCGGGCCGGGTGTGCGGCTCGACGCCGGCGTGGAGTCCGGCTCGGTCATCGGTCCGGCCTGGGACTCCCTGCTGGCCAAGCTGATCGTCACCGGCCGCACCCGCAAGGAGGCCCTCCAGCGGGCCGCCCGCGCCCTGGAGGAGTTCCGGGTCGAGGGCATGGCCACGGCCGTCCCCTTCCACCGCGCGGTGGTCAAGGACCCGGCGTTCGCCCCCGAGCTCACCGGCTCCGACGACCCCTTCACGGTCCACACCCGCTGGATCGAGACGGAGTTCGTCAACGACATCAAGCCCTTCGCGGCCCCCGCGGATGCCGAAGCCGACGAGGAGGCGGGCCGCGAGACGGTCGTCGTCGAGGTCGGCGGCAAGCGCCTGGAGGTCTCCCTCCCGGTCTCGCTAGGCATGTCCCTGGCCCGCACGGGCCTCGCGGCGGGCGCCAGGCCCAAGCGGCGCGCGGCGAAGAAGTCCGGTCCCGTCGCCTCCGGCGACACCCTCGCCTCCCCGATGCAGGGCACCATCGTCAAGATCGCGGTGGAGGAGGGCCAGGAGGTCAAGGAGGGCGACCTGATCGTCGTCCTGGAGGCCATGAAGATGGAACAGCCGCTGAACGCCCACCGCTCCGGCATCGTCAAGGGCCTCGCCGCGGAGGTCGGCGCCTCGATCACCTCGGGCGCCCCCATCTGCGAGATCAAGGACTGACCCGACCGCCCCGCCCCGGAACCCCGCGCCCCGGAAGGGGCGCGGGGTTCCGTCGTCACACGCCCCGCAGATCAGCCGACGGCATCCCCCGCCCGCCCGGGGGCGCGGGACCGTACCGCACAGCGGCTCCGCGGCGCGGCAGGGGACCCGGCACCCGCAACCGCCTGCGGGCGAGGACGGGGCGAGGGCGTTCGGGGCCGGTGGCGTCCCGGGGCGCGGGCGGAACCGGTCTCGGCCGCGGTGGGGCCGTGGCGCCGGGCGGCGAACCGCCGGAACAGGGGCGGTCCGCCGGAGCGGGACCCGTCAGGCGCCGGGGCCGTCCGGCTCCGCGGCGCGGGGGCCTTGAGCCGGGAGGTGAGTTCCTCCACGAACGCCTCCAGATGGGGCGGACGCGCTCCGGTCCGGGTGGCGCAGAACCAGGTACGGGTCAGCGGCCGTGCGCCGATGCGGACGAGGGCCAGGTCGTGCGAGGCCGCGTACGGGGCGGCCGTCCAGTTGGGCAGCACCGTCACGCCCTGCCCGCCCGCGACCATCTCGACCACCAGGTCGGTCACCACCGGCATGGTGGTGATACGGGCCGGCCGGGAACCGGCGGGGATCGGCAACGGCGTCGACGGGATGCGCTTCTGGTCGTAGAAGTCGTAGAGGACCAGGTCGGCGCCGTCGAAGTCACGGGCGGTCAGGTGCGCGCGCGAGGCCCACGGGTGTCCGGCCGGTACCACGGCCACCATCTCGTCCTCGAACAGCCTGGTCAGTGACACCCGGTCCATCTGCAGGTCCGGCTTGGTGACCAGCGCGACGTCGACCAGGTCGGCGAGGAGTGCCGGGATCGGCGCGTCGTCGGGGACGGTCTCGATGCGTACGTCGATGTCCGGCTCGCGCTCGCGGAAGGCGCGCAGCACGGGCGGCAGCCAGGGGAAGGTCGTGCTGCACTGCGCGGTGAAGCGGACCCGCCGATCGCGCCCGTCGCGGAGCTCCCGCAGGTCCCGGGAGGCCGACTCCAGTTCGCCGAGGACGTGGCGGGCCGCGACCAGCAGGCGACGGCCGGCGGCGTTGGGGACCAGGCGGCGGCCCTTGCGGTCGAAGAGGGGCAGGCCCAGGCGGGCCTCCAGCCGGGTGAGCCGCTGGCTCAGCGCCGGCTGGCTCACGTAGAGCCGCTCGGCGGCCGCGGTCAGCGAGCCGGCTTCGGCGGTGGCGTCCAGGAGCTCCAGGTCACGCAGGTCCACATCCATAACCTGAAATTATGTCATGCTCCAATTTACGTCGTGGTGTTATGGGCGGGGAGTTCGTAGGTTTCCGGTGTCAGCAGGACAGGCCAAGCCGCCACGAAAGGCACGCACACCATGACCGACACCACCGTCACCACCACCGCTCTCGTCACCGGCTCCTCCAGCGGCATCGGCCTGGACATCGCCCGCGCCTTCCTGGCGAGCGGCGCCAATGTCGTCCTCAACGGCCGGGATGCCGACCGCCTCGCCAAGGCCGCGGCCGGCCTCGGCCACCCGGAGCGGACCGCGTGGGTCGCGGGCGCCATCTCCGAGCCGACGACCGGCGAAGCCCTCGTCCGCACCGCGCTCGACCGGTTCGGCGGCGTCGACGTCCTGGTCAACAACGCGGGCACCTTCGCCCCCAGGCCCTTCACCGACGTCACCGAGGAGGAGCTCGACGGCTTCCTGACCGGCAACCTCAAGGGCACCTACCTCACCACCCAGGCGGTGGTGCGGGCGCTGCGCGCACAGGGCCGGGGCGGCAGCATCGTCAACATCGGCACCGTTCTGGTGGACCACGCGCTGGCGGGCTTCCCGTCCTCCGCGCCCGTGGTCAGCAAGGCCGGCGTGCACGCGCTGACGACCAGCCTGGCCGCGGAGCTCGCCGCCGACGGCATCCGCGTCAACCTCGTCTCGCCCGGCATCATCCGCACCCCGCTGCACGCGGGCTCCGACGTGGACTCCTTCGGCGGGCTGGCCCTGCTCGACCGGGTCGGCGAGGTCTCCGAGGTCTCGGAGGCAGTGCTCTACCTCGCGGGCGCCACGTTCGTCACGGGGCACGCCCTGCGCGTGGACGGCGGGCACGTCACCGGCCGCGCCTGAGCCCCACCGACCCTCTGCCGAAAGGACGTCTCCCACCATGCCGTACGTCAACGTCAAGATCACCCGTGAGGGTGCCACCGCCGCCCAGAAGGCCGAGATCATCGCCGGCGTGACCGACCTGCTGGTCCGGGTCCTGGACAAGGATCCCGCCACCACCTTCGTCCTCATCGACGAGGTCGACCTGGAGGACTGGGGCGTCGGCGGCGTCCCGACACAGGAGTACCGCCGCCGCAACCGCGCACGCGACTGAGGCACCCGTCCTGTCGCGGCACTAGCGCCGTCGCATGTCCGCGACCCGCGCCCGCTCGGCGCCCGGCGCCTGCTCCCCAGCGCGGCGGCCGCCCGCAAAGCCGCCGCGGCGCCTTGCATCTGCCCCCGCCGGGGGGCCGGCAACGGTACGTCCCGGCGCTGCTGCCGCCGCGCCGGGACCGCCTCACCCCCCGGGCTCCCCGTCGCCCCCGCCACGGCGATCTGCACCCCCTGGTCGGCGAGAGCCTGGAGTTCGGTGCCGGCCCGGTCGTCGTGGGCCGGCGGCTCGTCGGTCACCAGGCGGGTGATGACGTCCGTCGGCACCGTCTGGAACATGGTGTCGGTGCCGAGCTTGGTGTGGTCGGCGAGGACGACGACCTCGGCGGCGGCCTGGACGAGGGCCCGGTCGACCGACGCCGACAGCATGTTGGAGGTGGACAGACCGCGCTCGGCGGTCAGGCCGCTCCCGGACAGGAAGGCCTTGGAGACCCGCAGCCCCTGGAGGGACTGTTCGGCTCCGCTGCCGACGAGGGCGTAGTTGGAGCCGCGCAGGGTGCCGCCGGTCATCACGACCTCCACGCGGTTGGCGTGCGCCAGCGCCTGGGCCACCAGCAGGGAGTTGGTGACGACGGTGAGTCCGGGGATCCGGGCGAGCCGACGGGCCAGCTCCTGGGTGGTGGTTCCCGCTCCGACCACGATGGCCTCGCCCTCTTCGACGAAGTGGGCGGCGAGGTCGGCGATGGCGGTCTTCTCGGCGGTCGCGAGGTGGGATTTCTGCGGGAAGCCGGACTCGCGGGTGAGACCGCCCGGCAGTACCGCACCGCCGTGCCGGCGGTCGAGGAGTCCTTCTGCCTCCAGTGCGCGCACGTCCCGCCGTACGGTCACTTCGGAGGTCTGGACGACGCGGGCGAGTTCACGGAGCGACACGGCTCCGTTGGCTCGCACCATTTCGAGGATCAATTGGCGACGTTCTGCAGCGAACACGAAACTGACAGTAACGCGGGCGACCGTCTGCTTTCAGCTCTTTGCGCCGAATAACGGAAATTGTTCGCACAGCGGCACACGAGGTGGTATAGGGCCACGGCCGCCCCGCCCGCGTCGTGCGCGCATGCCGCAACTCCCCGTGCCCGGCGGGGAGTCGGTGCCGGCCGTCCGGACCTACGCGTCGCCGCCCGTCTTCCGGGTGTGCAACTGCCGTGCCACTTCGGCGATCGAGCCCGAAAGGGACGGGTACACCGTGAAGGCGTTCGCGATCTGTTCGACCGTCAGGTTGTTGTCGACGGCGATCGAGATGGGGTGGATGAGTTCGGAGGCGCGCGGCGCCACGACGACACCGCCGACGACGATCTCCGTGCCCGGACGGCAGAAGATCTTGACGAAGCCGTCGCGGATGCCCTGCATCTTGGCGCGCGGGTTGCGCAGCAGCGGCAGCTTCACCACGCGGGCGTCGATCTTCCCGCTGTCGACGTCGGCCTGGGAGTAGCCGACGGTCGCGATCTCGGGGTCGGTGAAGACGTTCGAGGAGACGGTCTTGAGGTCGAGCGGGGCCACCGCGTCGCCGAGGAAGTGGTACATGGCGATGCGGCCCTGCATGGCGGCGACGGAGGCCAGCGCGAAGACGCCGGTCACGTCGCCCGCGGCGTACACGCCGGGGGCGGTGGTGCGGGAGACCCGGTCCGTCAGGATGTGGCCGGACTCGCGGACCCTGACACCGGCCTCCTCCAGGCCGAGGCCCGCGCTGTTGGGGATGGCGCCGACGGCCATCAGGCAGTGCGAGCCGGTGATGACCCGGCCGTCGGCGAGGGTGACCTCGACGTGGTCGCCGACGCGCTTGGCGGACTGGGCGCGCGAGCGGGCCATGACGTTCATGCCGCGGCGGCGGAAGACGTCCTCCAGGACGGCGGCGGCGTCCGGGTCCTCGCCGGGCAGCACGCGGTCGCGGGAGGAGACGAGGGTGACCTTGGAGCCGAGGGCCTGGTAGGCGCCCGCGAACTCGGCGCCGGTGACACCGGAGCCGACCACGATGAGTTCCTCGGGCAGTTCGCGCAGGTCGTAGACCTGCGTCCAGTTGAGGATGCGCTCACCGTCGGGCTGGGCGTCGGGCAGTTCGCGGGGGTGACCGCCGGTGGCGAGGAGGACGGCGTCGGCGGTGAGGGTCTCCTCGGTGCCGTCGGCGGCGGTGACGACGACCTGGCGGGAGCCGTCGAGGGCCTGCATGCCCTGGAGCCGGCCGCGGCCGCGCAGGACGCGGGCGCCGGCCCGGGTGACGGAGGCGGTGATGTCGTGGGACTGGGCGAGCGCGAGCCGTTTGACACGCCGGTTGACCTTGCCGAGGTCGACGCCGACCACCCGGGCCGACCGCTCCAGCGGCGGGGTGTCGTCGGCGACGATGATGCCCAGCTCCTCGTAGGAGGAGTCGAAGGTGGTCATCACCTCGGCCGTGGCGATCAGGGTCTTCGACGGCACGCAGTCGGTCAGCACCGACGCCCCGCCCAGACCGTCGCAGTCGACGACGGTCACCTCCGCGCCGAGCTGGGCGGCCACCAGGGCCGCCTCGTATCCGCCGGGTCCGCCACCGATGATCACGATCCGAGTCACGTACTCCATTGTCCCGCACGAGCGGGGTGCTACTTCCCCGGGGGCCGGGGGAGGTACGCCTGTTGCCGGAGGGGCCCCGGACGACGGCGGTGGCGTGCGGACCGGCTGCCGTAGTCTCGTCGCATGTCGCTCTACGCCGCGTACGCCGGCAACCTCGACGCGCGGCTGATGTCCCGCCGCGCTCCGCACTCGCCGCTGCGCGCCACCGGCTGGCTGAACGGGTGGCGGCTGACGTTCGGGGGCGAGCAGCTGGGCTGGGAGGGCGCGCTCGCGACGATCGTGGAGGATCCCCTCTCCCAGGTCTTCGTCGCGCTGTACGACCTGGCGCCGCCGGACGAGGAGTCGCTCGACCGGTGGGAGGGCGTGGGCCTCGGCATCTACCGCCGGATGCGGGTGCGGGTGCACACCCTGGACGGCGAGGAACAGGGCTGGGTGTACGTCCTGAACGGCTACGAGGGCGGGCTGCCCTCCGCCCGCTACCTGGGCGAGGTGGCCGACGCGGCGGAGTCGGCGGGGGCGCCGCACGACTACGTGATGGAGCTGCGCAAGCGCCCCTGCTGAGGCCTTTCCCGCCCCTTTCGGCCCCTCCCGGCCGGATTCCTGGCCGGATTCCTGGCAGGCCCCCGGCCGGACCCTGCCAGATCCCCGGCCGGCCCCCGCCCGGCCCTCGACCGGTTCCCGCCCGGCCCCCGATCGCTCCTCGCCCGATCCTCGACCGGTTCCTGTCGGAAACGACAAGACAACGATCGCCACCCCGTGGGCTCTGTCATCTACGCGCGTAGGCCCGGACCGGCTACCCTCATCGCGTGAACGCATCTCTTCTCCCGGACGACATCCAGGGCGACCCTCACGCCGCCGCCGACGCCGCAGCCGCGCGCCTGCGCGAACTGACGGGCGCCGAGACCCACGACGTCGCCCTCGTGATGGGCTCCGGCTGGGCACCGGCCGTGGACGCCCTGGGCGCGCCCGACGCCGAGTTCCAGGTCACCGAGCTGCCCGGTTTCCCGCCGCCGGCGGTCGAGGGCCACGGCGGCAAGATCCGCTCGTACCGGATCGGCGAGAAGCGCGCCCTGGTGTTCCTGGGCCGCACCCACTACTACGAGGGCCGCGGGGTGGCCGCCGTCGCCCACGGCGTCCGTACGGCGGTGGCGGCCGGCAGCAAGACGATCGTGCTGACCAACGGCTGCGGCGGGCTCCGCGAGGGCATGCGGCCCGGTCAGCCCGTGCTGATCAGCGACCACATCAACCTCACGGCGACGTCCCCGATCGTCGGCGCGAACTTCGTCGACCTGACGGACCTGTACTCGCCGCGGCTGCGGGCGCTGTGCAAGGAGATCGACGCCACTCTGGAGGAGGGCGTCTACGCCCAGTTCCCCGGCCCGCACTACGAGACGCCGGCGGAGATCCGGATGGCCCGGGTGATCGGGGCGGACCTCGTGGGCATGTCGACGGTGCTGGAGGCCATCGCGGCGCGCGAGGCCGGCGCCGAGGTGCTGGGCATCTCCCTGGTGACCAACCTCGCCGCGGGAATGACCGGCGAGCCGCTGAACCACGAGGAGGTCCTCCAGGCCGGCCGCGACTCCGCGACCCGTATGGGCGCCCTGCTGACCCGGGTCCTCGACCGCCTGTAAGCGGCGCCGGCCCCTGCCTCCGGCCCGTGCCGACGCGTCCCCGCCCCGAGCCGTCCCCACCCGTCCCCACCCGTCCCGACCCGACGGGCCGAAGGGCCGAAGGGCGACGGTGGACCGGTCCGGCCCGTCCGGGAGCACCCCCTCGGGGGAGTCCGAGGACGAGGCCCGTCCAGCGCCGACGGCGGGGTCCGGGCGCAGCCCCCGGGGACGGGAAGGGAAGGGGCGGCGGGGGCGAGACAACGCACGTACGACTCGAGAGGTTGACCACCCGTGCACGACGACCTGATCGCCCGCGCCCGCACCTGGCTCGCCGAGGACCCCGACCCCGAGACCCGCGAGGAACTCGCGGCCCTCCTCGACGCCGGGGACCACGCCGAACTCACCGCCCGCTTCGCCGGCACCCTCCAGTTCGGCACCGCCGGCCTGCGGGGCGAACTCGGCGCGGGCCCCCTGCGCATGAACCGCGCCGTCGTCATCCGCGCCGCCGCCGGCCTCGCCGCGTACCTGCGCAAGCAGGGCGGCGGCGACGGCCTCGTCGTCATCGGCTACGACGCCCGCCACAAGTCGGAGGCCTTCGCCCGCGACACCGCCGCCGTGATGACCGGCGCGGGCCTGCGCGCGGCCGTCCTGCCCCGCCCGCTGCCGACGCCGGTCCTGGCCTACGCCATAAGGCACCTGGGCGCGGTCGCCGGCGTGGAGGTCACCGCCAGCCACAACCCGCCCCGCGACAACGGCTACAAGGTCTACCTGGGCGACGGTTCGCAGATCGTCCCGCCGGCCGACGCGGAGATCGCCGCCGAGATCGACGCGATCCGCTCCCTGGCCGACGTGCCCCGTCCGGACGGCGGCTGGCAGGTCCTGGACGACTCCGTGCTCGACGCCTACCTGGCCCGCACGGACGCCGTCCTCGCCACCGGCTCGCCCCGCACCGCGCGCACCGTCTACACGGCGATGCACGGCGTGGGCAAGGACGTCCTGCTGGCGGCCTTCGCCCGGGCGGGGTTCCCCGAGCCGGTCCTGGTCGCCGAACAGGCCGAGCCGGACCCGGAGTTCCCGACCGTCGCGTTCCCCAACCCGGAGGAGCCCGGCGCGATGGACCTCGCGTTCGCGAAGGCCCGTGAGACCGACCCCGACCTGGTCATCGCCAACGACCCGGACGCCGACCGCTGCGCCGTGGCCGTCAGGGACGGCGACCGGTGGCGGATGCTGCGCGGCGACGAGGTCGGCGCCCTGCTCGCCGCGCACCTGGTGAGCCGCGGGGCGCGCGGGACGTTCGCCGAGTCGATCGTCTCCTCCTCGCTCCTCGGCCGGATCGCCGAGAAGGCCGGCCTGCCGTACGAGGAGACCCTCACCGGCTTCAAGTGGATCGCCCGCGTCGACGGCCTGCGCTACGGCTACGAGGAGGCCCTCGGCTACTGCGTCGACCCCGACGGCGTACGCGACAAGGACGGCATCACCGCCGCGCTCCTCGTCACCGAGCTGGCGTCCGAGCTGAAGGAGCGCGGGCGCACGCTGCTCGACCTGCTCGACGACCTCGCCGTGGAACACGGGCTGCACGCCACCGACCAGCTGTCGGTGCGGGTGGAGGACCTGACGGTCATCGCCCGTGCGATGGAGCGGCTGCGCGAGAACCCCCCGACCGGGCTGGCCGGGCTGGCGATCACCCGCGCCGAGGACCTCACCCGGGGCACGGACCGGCTGCCGCCCACCGACGGGCTGCGCTACACGCTCGACGGGGCCCGCGTGATCGTACGGCCCAGCGGCACCGAACCGAAGCTGAAGTGCTACCTGGAGGTCGTGGTTCCGGTCGGCTCACCCGCCGGCCTCCCGGCGGCCCGCGCCCGCGCGGCGGAGCTGCTCGCGGCCGTGAAGCGGGACCTGTCGGCGGCGGCCGGCATCTGAGCCGCGGGGACGGGGTGCCACCGCCCGGCGGCACCCCGTCCCGCATCCGGGCCGCAGGGACGCAGGGCGCCGTCGGGCAGGCCCCGTGCCCTCAGCCCCGCCGAGGGCGCAAGGTCAGCCCGCGGCCAGCAGGATCACCAGCAGGAGGGCGCCGGCCGCGGCCGGGCCCACGATCTCCCAGGCCCAGCGCACGGTCACCTCACCCTGCGCGGACTCCTCCTTCTGCCGCACCTCCCACAGGTTCCGCAGCTCGCCCATGATCTTGTCGGACTCGGCGCGCGCGGGCCCCTCGGGACCGTCCGGGCCCGCGTACGAGGACAGCCCGCCCCCGAACCCGGCCGGCCCGCCGAAGCCGCCGCGCCTGCGGCGCGGCCGCCCCTCGCGTTCGGCGGCCTGGTCCGCGGCGACACGGTCCTGCCGGCGGGCGGCCCGCTTGCGCGCCCGCAGCGAGACCGGGATCGCCCAGAGCTGGAACTTCTGCCCGGACTCGGCGACGACCTCGTTGGAGTACCCCGACCGCAGCGAGGCGACCTGCCCCCAGGGCAGCACGACCAGGCGGAACGGGTTGCGCACCCGCATCCGGTCGTCACCGGCGTACACGGCCGGCCGCAGGGTGAAGGCGGTGACCAGCGGCACCAGCAGGATCAGCGCGGCGAGCGCCAGCCACGGCGTCCGGCCCTCCCCGGCCACGATCGCGTCCACGCCGAGCCAGCCGACCAGGCCGAGCAGCAGCACCCCGCCGGCCAGCCCCGCGGGCGACCGGTACACCCGGTCCTTGGCCCCAGTCACCGGCACGGGCCCCTGCTCATCCGAACTCGTCATACCCCGATTCTGCCCGACCCCCCGGACCGCCTTCGCCGACGCCCCCGCCAGGCGGCCCGCCCCGGCCCGGGCCCGCCCGCGCGGACCCGCACCCGCTCACCCACCCGCTCCCGCGCCTCGGGACGGCTCCGAGGGCTGTACACCCGCTACGCGCGTAGATATGCTCGTCTGGTGACCATGCCCACCAACGCACCCGCACCCACCGCGGCACCCCCCTCCTGGACGTCACCACGTCCGACGCCACGCTGCGCCGCTTCCTCCACGGGCTCCCCGGCGTCGACGCGGTCGGCCTGGAGGCGCGCGCCGCGGCCCTCGGCACCCGTTCCATCAAGACGACCGCGAAGGCGTACGCCATCGACCTCGCCATCTCGATGGTCGACCTGACGACGCTGGAAGGCGCGGACACCCCGGGCAAGGTCCGGGCGCTCGGCGCGAAGGCGGTCCACCCCGACCCGACCGACCGCACCACCCCCTCGACCGCCGCGGTCTGCGTGTACCCGGACATGGCCGCCACCGCGAAGGCCGCCGTCGCCGGCTCGTCCGTCAAGGTCGCCTCCGTCGCCACCGCCTTCCCGGCGGGCCGCGCCGCCCTCGGCGTGAAGCTGGCGGACGTCCACGACGCCGTCGCCGCGGGCGCCGACGAGATCGACATGGTCATCGACCGCGGCGCGTTCCTCGCGGGCAGGTACCTGAAGGTGTACGACGAGATCACCGCCGTGAAGGAGGCCTGCGGCACGAGCGCCCGCCTGAAGGTCATCTTCGAGACGGGCGAGCTGTCGACGTACGACAACATCCGCCGTGCCAGCTGGCTCGGCATGCTCGCCGGGGCGGACTTCATCAAGACGTCCACCGGCAAGGTCGCGGTGAACGCGACGCCCGCGAACACCCTCCTGATGCTGGAGGCCGTCCGCGACTTCCGCGCGCAGACCGGCGTGCAGGTCGGCGTGAAGCCGGCCGGCGGCATCCGCACCACCAAGGACGCCGTCAAGTTCCTGGTCCTGGTCAACGAGACCGTGGGCGAGGACTGGCTGGACAACCACTGGTTCCGCTTCGGCGCTTCCTCGCTGCTGAACGACCTGCTGATGCAGCGTCAGAAGCTGGCCACCGGCCGCTACTCCGGCCCCGACTACGTGACGGTGGACTGATCACCATGGCTTCTCTGTTCGAGTACGCACCGGCGCCCGAGTCCCGCTCGGTCGTCGACATCGCGCCCTCCTACGGCCTGTTCGTCGACGGCGAGTTCACCGAGGCCGCCGACGGCAGGGTCTTCAAGACGGTGTCCCCGTCGACCGAGGAGGTCCTGTCCGAGGTCGCGCGGGCCGGCGCCGAGGACGTCGACCGCGCCGTGCGGGCGGCCCGCAAGGCGTTCGAGAAGTGGTCGGCGCTGCCCGGCTCGGAGCGCGCGAAGTACCTGTTCCGCATCGCCCGGATCATCCAGGAGCGCAGCCGCGAACTGGCCGTCCTGGAGACGCTGGACAACGGCAAGCCGATCAAGGAGACCCGCGACGCCGACCTCCCCCTGGTCGCCGCGCACTTCTTCTACTACGCGGGCTGGGCCGACAAGCTGGACCACGCCGGGTTCGGGGCGAACCCGCGCCCGCTGGGCGTCGCCGGCCAGGTCATCCCCTGGAACTTCCCCCTGCTGATGCTGGCGTGGAAGATCGCCCCGGCGCTCGCGACCGGCAACACGGTCGTCCTGAAGCCGGCCGAGACCACCCCCCTGTCGGCCCTGTTCTTCGCCGACATCTGCCGCCAGGCGGGTCTGCCCAGGGGCGTCGTCAACATCCTTCCCGGCTACGGCGACACGGGGGCCGCGCTGGTCGCGCACCCCGACGTGGACAAGGTCGCCTTCACCGGTTCCACGGCGGTCGGCAAGGAGATCGCGCGGACCGTCGCGGGCACCCGCAAGAAGCTCACGCTCGAACTGGGCGGCAAGGGCGCGAACATCGTCTTCGACGACGCCCCGATCGACCAGGCCGTCGAGGGCATCGTCAGCGGGATCTTCTTCAACCAGGGCCAGGTGTGCTGCGCGGGCTCGCGCCTGCTGGTCCAGGAGTCGATCCACGACGAGCTGCTGGACTCCCTCAGGCGCAGGCTCTCCACGCTGCGCCTGGGCGACCCGCTGGACAAGAACACCGACATCGGCGCGATCAACTCCGCCGAGCAGCTCGCGCGCATCACCTCGCTGGTGGAGCGCGGCGAGGCGGAGGGCGCGGAGCGCTGGTCCCCGGAGTGCGAACTGCCCACCTCCGGCTTCTGGTTCGCCCCGACGCTGTTCACGAACGTCACGCAGGCGCACACGGTGGCCCGCGACGAGATCTTCGGTCCGGTCCTGTCGGTGCTCACCTTCCGCACCCCGGACGAGGCCGTCGCCAAGGCCAACAACACGCCGTACGGCCTGTCGGCGGGCATCTGGTCGGAGAAGGGCTCCCGCATCCTCGCGGTGGCGAGCAGGCTCCGGGCCGGTGTCGTCTGGTCCAACACGTTCAACAAGTTCGACCCGACGTCGCCGTTCGGCGGCTACAAGGAGTCGGGCTTCGACCGCGAGGGCGGCCGCCACGGCCTGGAGGCGTACCTCGCCCCGTCGAGCCCGGAGGGCGAGCGATAAATGAGTACAGTTGACCGTTTGAGCGTCTTCAAGACCTACAAGCTGTACGTCGGCGGGAAGTTCCCGCGTTCCGAGAGCGGCCGGGTGTACGAGGTGACCGACGCAAAGGGCAAGTGGCTGGCGAACGCGCCCCTCTCCTCCCGCAAGGACGCCCGTGACGCGGTCGTGGCCGCGCGCAAGGCGTTCGGCGCGTGGTCCGGCGCGACGGCCTACAACCGGGGCCAGGTCCTCTACCGCGTCGCGGAGATGCTGGAGGGCCGCAGGAGCCAGTTCGTCCACGAGGTCGCGGACGCGGAGGGCCTGTCGAAGTCGAAGGCCGCCGAGCAGGTCGAGGCCACGATCGACCGCTGGGTCTGGTACGCGGGCTGGACCGACAAGATCGCCCAGGTCGTGGGCGGCGGGAACCCGGTGGCGGGCCCGTACTTCAACCTGTCGTCGCCGGAGCCGACGGGCGTGGTCACGGTCCTCGCCCCGCAGGAGTCGTCGTTCCTGGGCCTGGTCTCGGTGGTCGCCCCGATCATCGCCACGGGCAACACGGCGATCGTGATCGCGAGCGAGAGGTCCCCGCTCCCGGCCCTGTCCCTGGGCGAGGTCCTGGCCACCTCCGACCTGCCCGGCGGCGTCGTCAACGTCCTGTCGGGCCGTACGGCGGAGATCGCGGCGCCCCTCGCGGCGCACCAGGACGTCAACGCGATCGATCTGGCGGGCGCCGGCGAGACGCTGGCGAAGGAGCTGGAGGTCGCGGCCGCCGACAACCTCAAGCGCGTCCTGCGTCCACAGCCTGTGGACGACTGGCGGGCGACGCCCGGCACCGACCGCATGACGGCGTTCCTGGAGACGAAGACGGTCTGGCACCCGACGGGTTCGCTGGGCGCGTCCGGCTCGTCCTACTGAGCCGTCGCCACAGACCGGAGGGCCGCGTCCTCTCCCCATCCGGGGAGGCCGTGGCCCTCTCGCGCGGCCGTGCGCTACGACCGGCCGGCCGGCAGCCCCGTCACCTGCCCGAGCACCGGGATCGACCCGATCGACGGCGCCTGCGCCACCGGCCCCGTCAGGGCCTGCGAGGTGAGCGGCCGGAAGTCGCCGAGCTGGGTGCCGACGCCGTTGTCGAGCGGGTCGACGCCGGTGCCCGCGAGCGGGTTGGGCTTGAGGTCGGCGAGCGGTCCGGTGACGTAGCCGACCGTGCCGGTCAGTGCCCGCAGGCCGGCCTGCGGGTCCACGTCGCCGAGCGAGGTCGGGCGGGTGTGCAGTGCGCCCGTCAGCGTCCCCGCCTCGTCCGCGGATGCCGTCGTCGCACCCGCTCCCAGCGCCACCCCGGCGGTCGCGAGGGCGATCAGGGCACGCTGGGCGGTGGGGCTGTGGGGGAGGCGTGTCGGGCCATCGGTGATGCCACCTTCTAGTGCACTGGGTAATCCGGTCGACACTTAGGGTAGTTGTGGTGTGACGCGCGCTGCAAAGCCGACCCGCGGGGTCGTGACCGGCCCGACCGATGCCTCACACTGGTGTCCCGTGAGTCCCCATCCGCCCGTACCCACGCGAGTCGTGCTGCTCTGCGGCCCTTCCGGCTCCGGCAAGTCCCTCCTCGCGGCCCGCTCCGGCCTCCCGGTGCTGCGCCTCGACGACTTCTACAAGGAGGCCGGCGACCCGACGCTGCCGCTGGTCGCGGGAAGTTCCGACGTCGACTGGGACGACCCCGCCTCCTGGGACGCGGACACGGCCGTCGCCGCCATCGTCGACCTGTGCCGCACGGGCCGTACCGAGGTGCCCGTGTACGACATCTCGCTGAGCGCCCGCACCGGCGCGGTGGGCGTCGCGGTCGAAGGGGCCCCGCTGTTCATCGCGGAGGGCATCTTCGCCGCCGAGATCGTCGGACGCTGCCGCGAACTGGGCGTGCTGGCCGACGCGCTGTGCCTGAGCCGCGGCCCGGTGAAGACGTTCCGCCGCCGTTTCCTGCGGGATCTGCGGGAGGGCCGCAAGTCCGTGCCGTTCCTGCTGCGCCGCGGCTGGCGCCTGATGCGCACCGAACGCTCCATCGTGGCCCGCCAGAGGGCGCTCGGCGCCCACGCCTGCGACCGCGACGAGGCGCTGGACCGGCTGGCGGCCGCCGCGACCGGCCACCCGCCCCGACGGTCCGTACGGCGGCATAGGGCGCGCAGAGCGACGTAGGGCGCGCAGAGCGGCGAAGTGGTCCGCCGGGCGCGGGGGAGGCCGGGAGCACCCGCGCCGAGACGCGGAAAGCGGGACCGGACGGACCCCCCGGCCCTCCAGCCCCGCTCCCTTCGTGCTCCCCCGTACCCCCCCGGGTGGTGCTCCCCCGTGCACGTGCGCGGTACCGCTCGCTCCCCACGTCCCCCGTCGGGCCCCCCGGTACCGCTCCCCCGTTTTCCCCCGTGCACCGGCTCCCGTGACCGGAAGCCGGATCCCCCGTGCGCCTCAGGCGACCAACTCGCCGAAGGCGTCTTCCTCGTCACGGCCGAAGCTGAGGACCTCGTCCTCGCGCAGCCGGCGGAGCGACCGCCAGATGCTGGACTTCACCGTGCCGACACTGATGCCGAGGATGCTCGCGATCTCCGGGTCGGTGCGGCCCTCGTAGTACCGCAGGACCAGCATCGTGCGCTGGAGTTCGGGCAGCCGGGCCAGCGCCTGCCACAGGACCGTGCGCAGTTCGGTGCCGCGCATCGCGTCCGTGTCGCCGGCCGTCTCCGGCAGCTCCTCGGTCGGGTACTCGTTCAGCTTGCGGCGGCGCCACGCGCTGATGTGCAGGTTGGTCATGGTCCGCCGGAGGTATCCGCCGACGGCCGCCTTGTCGCTGATCCGGTCCCACGCCCGGTAGGTCGAGAACAGCGCGCTCTGGAGCAGGTCCTCGGCCTCGAAGCGGTCACCGGTGAGGTGGTAGGCGGTGGCGTACAGGGAGGCGCGGCGCTCCTGGACGTAGGCGGTGAACGCCGCTTCGGCATCCACCGTCTCCGACGGCGAACGGCGCTCCCCCGTGGCCTCCCTGTACGCGGCTCCCCCGGCCGTACCCGTGGCGGCTGCCGCCTCGGGCGTCTCCCCCGTGTTCGCGTCGACCACCGTCATGTAACCGGTGTGCTGACGCCCGGTGCCGCGGGCGCACCCCCGCCCCCCGCGCTCGAAGCTCGCGCGGGAGGGACCCCGTCGGCACCGGACCTCTCCGAACCCCGGTTGACGTCGTGCAGGCGCGTGATCACTGCGCTGGTGTTCAGGCTGTGCAGCGTGTTCATCTCGCGCCTCCCGTCGTGGACTTGCCGTGGTCCGGTCTGTCGTCGCGGGCTCGGCGTCCTGCTTCCCTGCCCGTGCCGAGAAGCTTGCCGACGCCACTTCATCGCCGTGTCCGTCGACTGTCACAGACCTGTCACAGGGGATCGTCACGGCGACACCACGGATCCCGCACAGGCGTTGCCGGTAGCCGGTAGCCGGTGTGGTGCGGCTCGGCGCAGGCCGGCGCGGGAATGCCGACGGGGGTGACCGGCCGGGGGCCGGGGGCCGGCCGGACGGCCGGACGGCCGGGGCCACGCACCCGCGGCGCGCTGCCCGAAAATGTTCGAACAAGCAGGTCCGCGGCCCGTCGGCGGCCGGGGCCGGCCTGCCCGCCGGCCTGCGTACCGGCGCTCGCGGGGGCGTCCCGCGAGCCGCCGTGCGCCGCGCGCGGCGCGGAAACCGCGCACCTCCGGCACCCGGGACCGGACCACGGGTCGAACGACAGGCCCTCCATGGGCCAGAATGAGCCCGTGCCTTCCCTGTTGCTGATCGAGGACGACGACGCCATCCGTACGGCCCTGGAGCTCTCACTGACGCGCCAGGGACACCGGGTGGCGACCGCTGCGAGCGGTGAGGACGGTCTGAGGCTGCTGCGCGAGCAGCGGCCGGATCTGATCGTGCTGGACGTGATGCTGCCCGGCATCGACGGGTTCGAGGTGTGCCGCCGTATCCGGCGCACCGACCAGCTGCCGATCATCCTGCTCACCGCGCGCAACGACGACATCGACGTGGTGGTGGGACTGGAGTCCGGCGCCGACGACTACGTCGTCAAACCGGTGCAGGGGCGGGTCCTCGACGCCCGGATCCGGGCCGTGCTGCGGCGCGGGGAGCGCGAGTCGAACGACGCCGCGACCTTCGGCAGCCTCGTCATCGACCGCGCGGCGATGACGGTGACGAAGAACGGCGAGGACCTCCAGCTCACCCCGACCGAGCTGCGGCTGCTGCTGGAGCTGAGCCGGCGTCCCGGACAGGCGCTGTCGCGGCAGCAGTTGCTGCGGCTGGTCTGGGAGCACGACTACCTGGGCGACTCACGGCTGGTGGACGCGTGCGTCCAGCGCCTGCGCGCCAAGGTCGAGGACGTCCCGTCCTCCCCCACGCTCATCCGTACCGTGCGCGGAGTCGGCTACCGCCTGGACGCCCCTCAGTGACACGAGGGCGAGGGGGGTTCCGCGGCTGGTCCGCGGCGCGCGGGGGGCATCTTTCCCGGCTGCGGTTCACCAGCCTGCGGCTGCGGCTCGTCATGGTCTTCGGGGCGGTGGCGCTGACCGCCGCGGTGTCCGCCTCGGGCATCGCGTACTGGCTCAACCGCGAGGCCGTGCTGACGCGCACCCAGGGCGCGGTGCTGCGGGACTTCGAGCAGGAGATGCAGAACCGGGCGGGCTCGCTGCCCGAGCACCCGTCGCAGGACGAACTCCAGCACACCGCCGGGCAGATGGCCAACAGCAGCCAGCGCTTCAGCGTGCTGCTCGTCGGCGAGGACGCCACCGGCAGGACCGTGTACGGCAACTCCGGTGGCCTGAACGGCTTCTCCCTGGACACGGTGCCCGGGTCCCTGCGCACGGCCGTCGAGAAGGAGCAGGACGTCACCTCCGGCAACACGTCGCCGTACCACCTGTACTGGCAGCGGGTGGTCGACCACGGCACGCCGTACCTGGTGGCCGGCACGAAGGTGGTCGGCGGTGGCCCGACCGGCTACATGCGCAAGTCGCTCGAGCCGGAGGCCAAGGACCTCAACTCCCTCGCCTGGTCGCTGGGGATCGCCACCGGCCTCGCGCTGATCGGCGCGGCGCTGCTCGCGCAGGCCGCCGCCACGACCGTGCTCAAGCCGGTGCACCGCCTCGGGGCGGCCGCCCGGCGCCTCGGCGAGGGCAAGCTGGACACCCGGCTGCGGGTCTCGGGCACGGACGAACTGGCCGACCTGTCGCGCACCTTCAACAGGACCGCCGAGGCCCTGGAGAAGCGGGTGGCGGACATGGCGGCCCGCGACGACGCCTCCCGCCGCTTCGTCGCGGACATGAGCCACGAACTGCGCACCCCGCTGACCGCGATCACCGCCGTCACGGAGGTGCTGGAAGAGGAACTGGACGCGGAGTCCGGCAGCATCGACCCGATGATCGAGCCGGCGGTCCGCCTCGTCGTCAGCGAGACCCGGCGCCTCGGCGACCTGGTCGAGAACCTGATGGAGGTCACCCGCTTCGACGCCGGGACGGCCCGCCTGGTCCTGGACGACGTCGACGTCGCCGACCAGATCACCCACTGCATCGACGCACGCGCCTGGCTCGACGCGGTGGAGCTGGACTCCGAGCGCGGCATCCACGCCCGCCTCGACCCGCGCCGCCTGGACGTGATCATGGCCAACCTGATCGGCAACGCCCTCAAGCACGGCGGCTCGCCGGTGCGCGTCTCGATCCGGGAGTCGGACGACGAGGTCGTCATCGCCGTCCGGGACCACGGCCCCGGCATCCCCGAGGACGTCCTCCCGCACGTCTTCGACCGCTTCTACAAGGCGAGCGCCTCCCGCCCCCGTTCCGAGGGCAGCGGCCTGGGCCTGTCCATCGCCCTGGAGAACGCCCACATCCACGGCGGCAGGATCACGGCCGCCAACTCCCCGGACGGCGGCGCGGTGTTCACCCTGCACCTGCCGCGGGACGCCTCGGAACTGGCGGAACCGTCCGAACGGTCCGAACGGTCCGAACGGTCCGGACAGCCGGGACCATCAGGACAGTCCGAGAAGGACAAGGAGGACGCCTCGTGAGCCGCGTGAACCTCGTGAGCCGCGTGAGCCGCGTGAGCCGCGTGCAGAGGGGCCGCGCCCACCGTCTGCTCGCCCTCCCCCTGCTCGTCGGGCCGCTCGCCGGGCTGCTCGGCGGCTGCGGCATCCGGGCCACGGAGGTGCCGACCGACTTCGGCCCGGCGCCGTCACGGGTGCGCTGCGCCCTCAGCGAGCCCGAGGCGACGACCCGGACCCCGCGGGGCGTCCCGGTCCAGGTGTTCCTCCTGTGCGGCTCGTCCCTGGTGGCCGTGGACCGCGCCCTGCCGGTGCCCGACGGCACGGCGGACTCCGGACGCCGGGTCCTGGTGGCCCAGGGGTTGCTGGACCAGCTGGCCGAGTCGCCGTCCCCCGCCGAGAAGGAGGCCGGCTACAGCACGGACGTGCGCGGCGGCACGAAGGTGAGCGGCCCGGCTCCCGGGGACCCCGACGACACCCTGCGGCTGAGCGTCTCCCCCGGTGCCCTCACCTCGTACGCCCTGGCCCAGCTGGTGTGCACCTTCTCCGATTCGGCGGCGGCGGAGGGCGACGGCTCGGTGGTGCTGGGCGGTCCGGCGCCGGAACGCCCCCGCCGCTACGAGTGCACCGACGAGGTCCGCTCCCGTCCCGGCTCGGCGGAACCCCCGTCGGCGGACGTCGCGGACAACTGACGCCGGACGGCGTGCGGCACGGCCCGGCCCGCTCCGGAACCGATCCCGCCGCCTTCCGCGTCTAGGGGAGCGTGCAGCGTCAAGGCATCGGCGGCAGCGCCGTGATCCGCATCCGTGCGGCCGGGAGTGTCCTCCTGGTCGTGCATCTCCTGTTCGTCGCCTGGCTCACGCTGCGCCCTCTGGACGTCCCCTGGGTGATGCCGACCAACCTGCATCCCTTCGCGGGCATCCGGGCGGACCTGAGGCTGGGCCGGTCCGAGGCGGTCCGCCGCATCGCCGAGGACCTGGTCCTGCTGGCCCCCTCGGCTTCCTCCTCCCGCTGGCGCACGGCAGGCCGGCCGCCTCCGCGCCGGCCTCCCTGCTGCGCACGGTCACGGCGGGCGCCCTGCTGTCCCTGGCGATCGCCCTGCTCCAGACGGGCGTGCCCGGCCGCGTGGTCGACATCGACTCGGTGCTGCTGAACACGACGGGCGTGGCACTGGCGCACCTGGCACTGGTCCCGGCGGCCCGCTCCCGGCTGCGTCACCGTGGTGCGCGGCGGGGGCCGCGCGGCGCGGGCCCGGACACCGGCCCGGACGCGGGCCCGGAGGAGCCGGCTCAGGGTCTGACCCCGACGATTCCCAGGGTCGGGATCGCCCCGTAGAGCGACGTTTCATCCGCTTCGTCTTCGTAGTGTGGTGTTCATCGGGGGCGGCCGACCAGGGCCCGCCCCGGATCGACGCTCGCGAAGGAGCCGCAGATGTCCAGCAGCCTCGTCCGCCCCACCCACGGCCGCATGATCGGCGGAGTGTGCGCCGCGCTGGCCCGCCGCTTCGGTACGTCCGCCACGACCATGCGCGTGATCTTCCTGCTCTCCTGCCTCCTGCCGGGCCCGCAGTTCCTGCTCTACATAGCGCTGTGGATCTTCCTTCCCTCCGAGGACAAAGCCCGCACGGCCTGGTGAGCCCGCACGCCGTCGGGGCGCACCCGGGAAACCGGGTGCGCCCCGACGGCGTGCGGGCGGGGCGGGTTCAGCCCAGCGGGAGCCCGTTCACCGGCAGCCCGTGCGTCGGCAGGCCCTGGAGCGGCAGGCCGCCGAGCAGGCCCGCGACGGGGGCGGTGGGGCCCTGGGCGAGGAGCTGCCGGGCGGCGGGCTGGGCGGCGGTCAGACCCGCGCCCAGCGCCGGCTGGGCCTGCGTCAGCGCGTCCCCGGCGACCGGCAGGGCCTGGGCGACGTTCTCCGCCGGCAGCGTCCTGGTGACGCCGTCCAGGGTCTGGGCGGCGTCCGGGACGGCCGGCGCGGCGTTGGCGGCGCCCGCACCGGCGGCGGCGAAGGCGGCGCCGAGGGCGGCGACACCGAGGGTCTTGACAGCAGACTGCTTCATGATGAATGCGTCCTCGAATACGGGGAACTGAGCGGTCCATGACCGTAGACACGGAATACCGGTCACCGCAAACATCGAAATGCGGACGGATCGTGAAGACCCGTCCGCACGAAAAGCCCGGGAAAACGGGCGGTCAGTCCTCTTCGCCGAAAGAACCGCTGGTGGATGCGGTCTACCGGAACAGCCATTCGGACTTCAGTTCTGCGTAACCGGGCTTGATCACGTCATTGATCATGGCCAGTCGTTCATCGAAAGGAATGAATGCTGACTTCATAGCATTGACGGAGAACCATTGGAGATCGTCGAGCGTATAACCGAACGCGTCGACAAGGTGCTCGAATTCCAGGCTCATGCTGGTGCCGGACATCAGCCGGTTGTCGGTGTTCACCGTGGCCCGGAAGTGCAGCCGCCGCAGCAGCCCGATCGGATGCTCGGCGTACGAGGCGGCGGCCCCGGTCTGGAGGTTGGAGCTGGGACACAGCTCCAGCGGGATGCGCTTGTCGCGGACGTACGAGGCGAGCCGGCCGAGCTTCACCGAGCCGTCCGGGGCGATCTCGATGTCGTCGATGATGCGGACGCCGTGCCCGAGCCGGTCCGCGCCGCACCACTGGAGGGCCTGCCAGATCGACGGCAGCCCGAAGGCCTCGCCGGCGTGGATGGTGAAGTGGTTGTTCTCGCGCTTGAGGTACTCGAAGGCGTCGAGATGCCGGGTGGGCGGGTAACCCGCCTCCGCGCCGGCGATGTCGAAGCCGACGACGCCCAGGTCGCGGTGGCGGTTGGCGAGTTCGGCGATCTCCAGCGCGCGGGCGGCGTGCCGCATCGCGGTGAGCAGGGCGCCGACGCGGATGCGGTGGCCGTTCTCGCGGGCGATCCGTTCGCCTTGCCGGAAGCCCTCGTCGACGGCCCCGACGACCTCCTCGAGGGTCAGCCCGCCGTCGAGGTGCTGCTCGGGCGCGTACCGCACCTCGGCGTAGACGACGCCGTCCTCGGCGAGGTCCTCGGCGCACTCGCGGGCGACCCGGACCAGTGCCTCGCGGGTCTGCATGACGGCGACGGTGTGGGAGAAGGTCTCCAAGTACCGTTCCAGGGAACCGGAGTCGGCGGCCTCCCGGAACCAGATGCCGAGCTTGTCGGGATCGGTCTCGGGCAGACGGGTGTACCCGGTGTCCCGGGCGAGGTCGACGACGGTGCCGGGCCGCAGCCCGCCGTCGAGGTGGTCGTGCAGCAGAACCTTGGGCGCCCGGCGGATCTGCTCCGGACCGGGGGCGGCGCCCTTCTGGATGCTCTGGCTCGTCATTTCCGCACTCTAACTCCTACGCGCGTAGACCGCCCGGCGGGCAACTCGGTCGATACGCAACGGTGACCGCACGGCAGGGTGGAGTACACCAGCGCTTCTGACACTGTTCTGTCATGGGACAGCAAGCGACGCCGCTTCGGTCGGCCAGCCTGGGGAGGGTCATCGGTCCGGAGCCGCGGGCGGTGAGCGGGGCGGTACTGCTGCTCCCCGGCGGTGAGGAGGTCTCCGACCGCAGACCCTCGCCCCTGTGGCAGGCCGCCTCCGTCCGCGCCCTCGGGCGCAGACTCGCCCGCGCGGGACGGGAGGAGGGCCTGGCCGTGCACGTCGTGCGGTACCGCTACCGCGGCTGGAACGGCAGCGAGGCCCAGCTGGCCGCCGACGCCTCCTGGGCCGCCGACGAGATCGTACGGCGCTACGGGGACGTCCCCGTGTGTCTGGCCGGCGTCGACATGGGCGGGCGGGCGGCGTTGCGGGCGGGCGGCCACGAGGCCGTCGGCTCCGTGCTGGCCGTCGCCCCCTGGCTGCCCGAGGAGGACGTGGCCGTGCCACCCGAACCGGTGAAGCAGCTGGTGGGGCGGCGGGTGCTGATCGTGCACGGCACCAATGACGAACGGACCGACCCGGAACTGTCGTTCCGGCTGGCGGCGCGGGCGAAGAAGGCGAACCGGGACGTGTGCCGGTTCGAAGTGCACTCGGACGGCCACGGGTTGCACCAGCACCGCGCCGAAGTGCTGTGCCTGTGCGAGGACTTCGTGATGGGGACGCTGTTCGGGAGGAGTTTCTCCCGGCCCGTCGAGGACGCGCTCGCCGCCCCGCCGCCGCTGGGGCTCCGGATGCCGCTGGCCTCGGGGTTCGGACGGTCGCTGCGGCGGTAGGCGGTCGCAGGCGGCGGGGCCCTTGGACAGTGCCCGCCGTCGCCTTCCCGTCGTCCGCCCGGAGGCGGGCCCCGCGGCGTCGGGTGCGTGCTCCGCGGTTCCCCGGCCGAGGGCCGGAGGGAGGAGCGCCGGGCCCTGGTCCTCGTACGGGACGCACGGAACGTACGAGACGCGCAGGAGGCACGGGGCGCACAGGACGCACGAGACGCACTCGGGTCAGGGCCCGGTACGGCGGGAGGGCGTGCGGGGCGTCGCGGGGCCGGCGGGAAGGCGACGGCAGGGCTTACGGCAGCAGGTTGCCCCTCCTCGACAGCAGGAACTTCTTGAAGGCCGCCACCGGCGGGGTGTCGGGGTGGCCGTCCAGCCAGGCCACCCCGATCTCGCGGGCCGCCCTGGGGCGGTGACCGTCAGTTCGACCACGCCGGGGCGGGGGACGGCGGGGGGCGGCAGCAGCGCCACGCCCAGGCCCGCGGCCACCAGGCCGCGCAGGGTCTCGGCCTCCTCGCCCTCGAAGGCGATCCGCGGGCGGAAGCCGGCCTCCTGGCAGAGGTCGTCGGTGATGCGGCGCAGGCCGTAGCCGGGTTCCAGGGTCACGAAGGCCTCGTCGGCGGCCTCGGCGAGGCGGACGCGCCGGCGGGTGGAGAGGCGGTGGTCGGCGGGCACGACCAGGCGCAGTTTCTGTTCGTCGAGGCGGCGGGCGACGAGGTCGGGGGCGTCCGGCACCGGCGAGGTCAGGCACAGGTCCAGTTCGCCGGCGCGCAGCCGCTCCAGCATCGCCTCGCCGTAGTTCTGGAACAGGCTGAAGCGGACGCGGGGATGGTCCGCGCGGAAGGCGTGGATCAGGCCGGGGACGGTCTCGGCGCCCATGGTGTGCAGGAAGCCGAAGGCGACCTTGCCGGTGGCCGCGTCGGCGTCGGCTCGCACCTCGTCGGCGGCGCGCTCGACCTCGGCGAGGGCGCGTTCGACGGAGGTGAGGAAGGTGCGGCCGGCGGGGGTGAGGGAGACGGTGCGGCCGCGGCGGGCGAAGAGGTCGACGCCGAGGTCCTGTTCGAGGCGGACCATGGCGCGCGACAGGGTCGACTGGGGGACCTGCATCTCCTGCGCGGCCCGAGTGACGTGCTCGGTGCGGGCGACGCCCGCGAAGTACGCGAGCCGCGGGGCGAGCAGTGTGACGATGTCTTCCGTGTCACCGGACGGTGACAGCTGCCCCTGTGACCTCTGTTGATGCGCCATGGGAACGATTATGTCGATTCCGTGCATTGGACGGATGAGCGGGGCGGTCCGTAGGTTCGAGGCATGTCTCCCGCCAGTACCGGGGCGTCCACCGCCGTGGGCGCCGCAGCGACCGTTCCCGCCGTCCCCGCCCCTCCGCCGGCTCCGCCTCCGCCTCCCGTTCCGCCTCCGACTCCCGGATGGCTCCGGGCGGTCCCGGTTACCGCCGGATGAGCCTCGCGCTGTTCCTGGCCGGGGTGGCGACCTTCGCCCTCCTCTATTCCACGCAGGCGCTGCTGCCGCTGATCTCCGGCGAGTTCGGGGTCGCGGCGAGCGACGCGAGCTGGACGGTGGCGGCGGCGACCGGCGGGCTGGCCCTGTTCGTCCTGCCGATGAGCGCCCTGTCGGAGCGCTACGGCCGCCGTGCGGTGATGACCGGCTCGCTGGCGGTCGCGGTCGGCCTGGGGCTGCTGGTCCCCTTCGCGCCGTCACTGGGCGCCCTGGTGGTGCTGCGCGGTCTGCAGGGGGCGGCGCTGGCCGGCCTGCCGGCGTCCGCCACCGCCTACCTCGCCGAGGAGGTCCGCCCGCGGGCCCTGGTCACGGCGATCGGTCTGTTCGTGGCGGGCAACAGCGTCGGCGGGATGAGCGGCCGGGTCATCACCGGCTGGGTCGCGCAGGAGTGGGGCTGGCGGGTCGCGGTCGCGGTGATCGGCGTGGTCGCGGTGGCCTGCGCGGTCGCGTTCCGCCTGCTGCTGCCGGCGCCGCGGCACTTCACGCCCGGTTCGCTGCGCCCGCGGGTGCTGGCCCGTACGGTCGGCGATCACCTGGCCGACCCGCTGCTGCGGCGCCTGTACGCGATCGGCGCGCTGTTCATGACCGTCTTCGGCGGCGTGTACACGGTCATCGGCTACCGGCTGACCGGGGCGCCGTTCTCGCTGCCGCAGGGCATCGTCGGCTCGATCTTCCTCGTCTACCTGGTGGGCACGGTGTCCGCGTCGACGGCGGGCCGGCTGGTCGGCCGCCTGGGCCGGCGCGGGGCCCTGTACCTGGCGGGCGGTACGACGGCCACCGGTCTGCTGGTCTCCCTCGCCGACTCGCTCCCGCTGGTCCTGCTGGGCCTGGTGCTGATCACGGCGGGCTTCTTCGCGGGGCACGCGGTGGCGTCCTCGGCGGTCGGCAAGACGGCGACGACGGGCCGCGCGCAGGCCTCGGCCCTCTACCAGTCCGCGTACTACATCGGCTCCAGCGCGGGCAGCACGGTCGGCGCGATAGCGTTCCACGCGGGCGGCTGGGCCGGCACGGTGGGCGTGGGCGTCCTGGCGGTGGCCGGCGTCGTGACGATCACGGTGTGCGGTTCGCGGGCGGCGCGCCGGCAGCCCCTGGCCGTCGCGCACTGAGGTCCGCGCGGCCGGGCGGACCGGACGGCCGGGCGGACCGGACGGCCGGACGGCCGGACGGACCGGACGGCCGGGCGGACCGGACGGCCGGGCGCTCCTCGGCACTCACCCCACCGCCCCCGACCCTGCCCCTGACCTGCGCTTCCGTCGCCCCGAGGGGCCGTTGTCAGTGGGCTGCGGTAGCTTCCGGAGTACTGGGGCGCACAGGCGCGTGACGGAACGGCCACAGGGGCGGGTGGACGACGATGAGCGACGGTACGGCGACGGTGGAGGACCTCGACGCCAGGCTGGAGAGGCACCGGGTCGAGCTGACGGGGTACTGCTACCGCATGCTCGGTTCCTCCTTCGAGGCGGAGGACGCGGTGCAGGACACCCTGGTGCGCGCCTGGCGGAGCTACGACAGGTTCGAGGGGCGTTCCTCGCTGCGGTCCTGGCTGTACCGCATCGCGACCAACGTCTGCCTGGACATGCTGTCCGCGGGCAACAAGCGGGCCCGCCCGATGGACCTCTCCGAGTCCACGCCGCTCGCCCGGGCCGCGCTCTCCCCCGCCCGGACCACACCTGGCTGGAGCCGATGCCCGACGCGCGCGTGCTGCCCACGGTCGAGGACCCGGCGGAGGCGGCCGTCGCCAAGGAGTCGGTACGGCTGGCGTTCATGGCCGCGCTCCAGCAACTGCCGCCCAAGCAGCGGGCCGTGCTGATCCTGCGCGAGGTGCTGGCGTGGCGGGCGAGTGAGGTCGCCGAACTGCTGGAGACCTCGGTCGCCTCGGTGAACAGCGCGCTCCAGCGGGCCCGCGCGACCCTCGCCGAGCGGGCCGACTCCGCCGCGGACGCGGCGGTCTCCGACCCGCTGGACGAGGAGCAGCAGAAGCTCCTGGAGCGCTATGTGACGGCCTTCGAGGGGTACGACATGTCGGCGCTGACTGCCCTCCTCCACGAGGACGCCGTCATGACGATGCCGCCGTTCGACCTGTGGCTGACCGGCCACGACGACATCGCGGGCTTCATGACCACGATCGGCTCGGCCTGCGAGGGTTCGCGCCTGCTGCCGGTCCAGGTCAACGGGCTGCCGGGGTTCGCGCAGTACAAGCCGGACCCGGAGAAGGGCGGGTACACGCCCTGGGCGGTGCAGGTGCTGGAGATCTCAGACGGCCGCCTCACCGGATTCCACTTCTTCCTCGACACCCGGCGGTGGTTCCCGCTGTTCGGGGTGCCCCTCCACCTCGAAGCGGAGCCCGACCAGGTCGAGCAGGGCCAGTAGCGCCGGATCGGGGGCGCGCAGGCGTATGCGCCCCCCGCCCCGGCCGGCCGTCAGCCGCAGCCGTGCCAGCAGGTCGACGGTCATGAGCCCCGGCGTCCCGAGCCCCGCCGCGTCGCAGACGACCACGGCGCCCGCACCGCACGCGCCGCCCGTACCGTCGGCGTCGTCGGCACCGTCGGCGGTGTCCGCGGCGCCCTCCAGCAGTGCTCGCAGGTCGTCGCAGAGTCCTGCCACCCGGCCCCGGGTGACGGGTCCGGTCAGGATGAGTACGGGGGGTGTCGTCGCGTCCACGGGGGGTGGACCGGTCGGACGCGCACAACTCATCGCACCGCCGGGCCCCGCCTCGCACCTGTTTGCCTAAAACCTTTAGCCAGATGCACACTGACATCAGGTTTCTGGCGAGAGGACATGGAGAACGTCGTGGTGCGTGCAGGCCTGACCCCGGAGCGGCTGACCCGGGCGGGCGCGGAGATGGCCGACGAGGTCGGCTTCGAGCAGGTGACCGTCTCGGCGCTGGCCCGCCGCTTCGACGTCAAGGTCGCGAGCCTGTACTCGCACGTGCGGAACTCGCACGACCTGAAGACGCGGATCGCCCTGCTGGCCCTGGAGGAGCTGGCCGACCGGGGCTCCGCCGCGCTGGCCGGCCGCTCCGGCAGGGACGCCCTCACCGCCCTGGCCGACGTCTACCGCGACTACGCCCACGAGCACCCCGGCCGCTACGCCGCCGCCCAGTTCCGGCTCACCCCTCAGGCCGCCGCGGCGAGCGCCGGGGCACGGCACTCCCGGATGACCCGGGCCGTCCTGCGCGGCTACGACCTCGCCGAACCCGACCAGACCCACGCCGTACGGCTGCTCGGCAGCTTCTTCCACGGTTACGTCAGCCTCGAACAGGCCGGCGGCTTCAGCCACAGCGCCCCCGACTCCCAGGAGTCCTGGTCCCGCATCCTCGACGCCCTCGACGCGCTGCTGCGCGGCTGGCCCGCCCCGGCCCCCTCCCCCACGACCCGTCGAAACGCAGGATGAAGCGATGTCCTCAGAGATCCGCTGGATCACCACCCCCCTCACCGACGACCTCCTGCGCGGGGCCCTGGAGACCGAGCGCACCGAGCACGGTCTGCTGCCGCACCGGCTGCCCGCCCGGGCCCGCGCCCAGTGCGCCGACGGGCAGCTGGCCATGGCGGAGTCCCAGCCGTCCGGCGTCCGGCTGGTCTTCCGCACCCGGGCCACCGCCGTCGAACTGGACACGCTGCCCACCAAGCGGGAGTACGTGGGCGCGCCGCCCCGGCCGGACGGCCTGTACGACCTGGTCGTCGACGGACGCCCGGCGGGCCAGGGCAGCGTGAGGGCCGGTCACGTCCTGACCGTCGACATGGCGGCGGGGACCTTCGAACGCCGCCCCGGCCGCCCCGGCACGCTCCGCTTCACGGACCTGCCCGAGGGCGTCAAGAAGGTCGAGATCTGGCTGCCGCACAACGAGACCACCGAACTCGTCGCCCTGCGCACCGACGCCCCCGTGGAGCCGGCGGGCGCCCCGGACCGCCGGGTCTGGCTGCACCACGGCAGTTCGATCAGCCACGGCTCGGACGGCGCGAGCCCCACCCGCATCTGGCCCGCGCACGCCGCCGGGCTCGGCGGGGTGGAGCTGATCAACCTCGGGCTGGGCGGGAGCGCCCTGCTCGACCCGTTCGTCGCGCGGGTGCTGCGGGACACCCCGGCCGATCTGATCAGCATCAAGATCGGCATCAATCTCGTCAACACGGACCTGATGCGGCTGCGGGCCTTCGGGCCGGCCGTGCACGGGTTCCTCGACACCGTGCGGGAGGGGCATCCCGACACGCCGCTGCTGGTCATGTCACCCATCCTGTGCCCCATGCACGAGGACACGCCCGGCCCCACCGCGCCGGACGTGCGCGGGCTGGAGAAGGGGGTGCTGCGGTTCGTTCCGATGGGGGACGCGGCGGAGGTGCCCGGCGGGAAGCTGACCCTGCGGGTCGTCCGGGAGGAGCTGGCGCGGATCGTCGGCGAGCGGGCCGCCGGCGATCCGGCGCTGCACCACCTCGACGGACGGGAGCTGTACGGGGAGCGGGACGTGGCGGAACTCCCGCTGCCCGACCAGCTGCACCCGGACGCGGCGACGCATCTGCGCATGGGTGAGCGGTTCGCCGCGGCCGCCTTCGGCGAAGGAGGAGCGTTCGCGTGAGGGGCGGCGGGGCGGGGCGCCCCTGCCGCCCCTTCCCGGGGGCTGCCGCCCCGGACCCCCGCTTCGGCCCTGAACGGCCTCGTCCTCAAACGCCGGACGGGCTGGTCGTACCGGCCCTCGTCCACAGAGCACCGCAGGCTGGACTGACGCGTCCGTACCGGCCTCGGGCACCGCGCCCTCAGGCGATGCGCTCCAGCACCACCGGCGACGGCGTGTACGGCGTTCCCGGCGCGGCGACGTCGTAGGAGCCCGCCACCGATTCCAGGGCGTAGGCGAACCGCTCGGGGGTGTCGGTGTGGAGGGTCAGCAGGGGCTGGCCCTCGGTGACCGTGTCGCCGGGCCTGGCGTGGATCTCGACGCCGGCGCCCGCCTGCACCGGGTCCTCCTTGCGGGCGCGGCCCGCGCCCAGGCGCCAGGCGGCGACTCCGACGCCGTAGGCGTCCAGGCGGGTGAGGACGCCGGTGGCCGGGGCCTTGACGACGTGCTGTTCCCGGGCGGTGGGCAGGGGGGCGTCGGGGTCGCCGCCCTGGGCGGTGATCATGCGGCGCCAGACGTCCATCGCGGAGCCGTCGGCCAGGGCCTTCGCCGGGTCGGCGTCCTTGATCCCGGCCGCGTCGAGCATCTCGCGGGCCAGGGCGAGGGTGAGTTCGACGACGTCGGCGGGGCCGCCGCCCGCCAGGACCTCGACCGACTCACGGACCTCCAGGGCGTTGCCCGCGGTCAGGCCGAGGGGGTGGACATGTCGGTGAGGAGGGCGACCGTCCGCACGCCGTGGTCGGTGCCGAGGCCCACCATCGTGGAGGCCAGCTCGCGCGCGTCCTCGACGGTCTTCATGAAGGCGCCGGTCCCGACCTTCACGTCCAGGACGAGGGAGCCCGTCCCCTCGGCGATCTTCTTCGACATGATCGAGGAGGCGATCAGGGGGATCGCCTCGACCGTGCCGGTGACGTCGCGCAGGGCGTACAGCTTCTTGTCGGCCGGGGCCAGGCCGTCGCCCGCCGCGCAGATCACGGCGCCGGTGGTGTCGAGGACGTGCAGCATCTCCTCGTTGGAGAGCAGGGCGCGCCAGCCGGGGACGGACTCCAGCTTGTCGAGGGTGCCGCCGGTGTGGCCGAGGCCGCGGCCCGAGAGCTGCGGGACCGCCGCGCCGCAGGCGGCCACCAGGGGGGCCAGCGGGAGGGTGATCTTGTCGCCGACGCCGCCCGTGGAGTGCTTGTCGGCGGTCGGACGGGACAGGGACGAGAAGTCCATGCGCTCGCCGGAGGCGATCATCGCGGCCGTCCAGCGGGCGATCTCGCGGCGGTTCATGCCGTTGAGCAGGATCGCCATGGCGAGCGCGGACATCTGCTCGTCGGCGACCTCGCCATGGGTGTACGCGTCGATGACCCAGTCGATCTGTGCGTCGCTGAGCTCACCGCGGTCCCGCTTGGTGCGGATGACGGAGATGGCGTCCATGGCCATGACTTTCCTTCCGAGGTGCAGAACTTCCGGGGTGCGGAAGACGGTGCGTGAAAAGTGCGCGGCCCCTCCGCCCGGTTCACGCCGGTCGGAGGGGCCGCACGGGGAGTCACTGGGAGAGGTGGTCCGGACCGAAGGCCTGCGGGAGCATCTCGGCCAGCGGCAGGATCCCGGCCGGGGTCTCCAGCAGCAGTTCCGGGCCGCCGAACTCGTGGAGCAGCTGGCGGCAGCGGCCGCACGGGACGAGGATCTCGCCCCGGCCGTCCACGCAGGTGAAGTGCGTGAGCCGGCCGCCGCCGGTGCGCTGCAGCTCCGAGACCAGCCCGCACTCGGCGCACAGGCCGATGCCGTAGGAGGCGTTCTCGACGTTGCAGCCCGAGACGGTACGGCCGTCGTCGACCAGGGCCGCCACGCCGACCGGGTACCCCGAGTAGGGGGCGTACGCGTGGCTCATGGCCTCGCGGGCCAGCTCGCGCAGGGCGTTCCAGTCGACGGTGGCGTCGGCGGCGGCCGGGGTCACTTGCCCTGCCCCTTGCGGTAGGGCAGACCGTCGGCCTTGGGCATGCGCAGGCGTTGCGCGGAGAGCGACAGCACCAGCAGCGTGACGATGTACGGGGCCGCGGAGACGACCTGGCGCGGCACCTCGTTCACGCTGGTGTACCAGAAGAACATCACGGCCGAGATCACCGCGGTGACGACGGCGGAGACGTACTTCTTCTGCCAGGCCAGGTAGGCCGCGCCGACCACCAGCAGGATCGCCAGGAGCAGGATCAGGGCGTGCACGTTGGTGGTGCCGCCGCGCAGGTTGAGGCTGTCGGTGTAGCCGAACAGGCCGGCGCCCAGGGCGAGGCCGCCCGGCATCCAGTTGCCGAAGATCATCGCGGCGAGGCCGATGTAGCCGCGGCCCGCGGTCTGGCCGTCGAGGTACACGTTCGAGGCGACGATCGACAGGAAGGCGCCGCCGAGGCCGGCGAAACCGCCCGAGACGATCACGGCGATGTACTTGTACTTGTAGACGTTGACGCCGAGGGACTCGGCGGCCACCGGGTTCTCGCCGCAGGAGCGCAGGCGCAGGCCGAAGGCGGTCCGCCACAGCACCCACCAGGTGGCGGGGACGAGCGCCACCGCGACGACGGTCAGCGGGGAGAGGTTGGTGACCACGCCGCCGACCAGGCCGGCGATGTCGGAGACCAGGAACCAGTGCTTGTCGTTGAGGGTCTCCAGCCAGCCGGACAGGCCGGGGATGTCGAAGGTGCCCAGCGACTCGATCGGCGGGGACTGCTTGGAGGAGCCCTGCGGGGCGTCCTCGAAGGTGAACTTCGACAGGTAGCGGGTGGTGCCCAGGGCCAGGATGTTCAGCGCCACACCGGAGACGATGTGGTTGACGTTGAAGGTGACGGTGGCGACGGCGTGCAGGACGGCGCCGAGCGCGCCGCCGATGATGCCGAAGGCGACACCGGTCCAGGGACCCCACTGGTAGCCGGCCCAGGCGCCGAACCAGGTGCCGAGGATCATCATGCCCTCGAGGCCGATGTTGACGACGCCCGCCCGCTCGGCCCACAGACCGCCGAGGCCGGCGAGGCCGATCGGCACGGCCAGGCGCAGCGCGGTGGACGTCTGGCCGGTCGAGGTGATGCCGTCCGCACCGCTGATCAGGCGGACGATCGAGACGAGGACCAGCACGCCCGCGATGACCAGCAGGAGTACCGGGAGAGACATGCGGCGGCCGCCCTTGCCGGGCTGCTTCGCCTGCGGCTTGGCGATGGTCACGGTGGACATCAGGCCGCCACCTCCTTCTTCGGGTTGTTGTCGGCGGCCGCGGCGGCGAGCTCCGCGCCGACCCGGTGCTGCTGGCGGCGCAGGCCCCACTGGCGTACGGCCTCGTAGGAGATGACGACCGCGAACACGATCAGGCCCTGCATGATGGTGGCGATCTCCTTCTCGTACGCGACCGGGGTGGCGTAGTCGAGGGCGGGGGACGCCTTGTCGAGGAAGGCCCACAGCAGGGCCGCGAGCGCGATGCCGCCCGGGTTGTTGCGGCCGAGCAGGGCGATGCCGATGGCGGTGAAGCCGAGGCCGGCCGGGAAGCTGAGGCTGTAGGTGTGGGCGGAGCCGAGCAGCAGCGGCAGGCCGGAGATGCCGGCGACCGCGCCGGAGATCAGCATCGCGGTGAGCACCATGCGCTTGGCGTCGACGCCGGAGGCCGCGGCGGCCGTCTCCGACTCGCCGGAGGCGCGCAGGTCGAAGCCGAAGCGGGTGCGGTTGAGGACGACCCAGTAGCCGACGCCGAGGGCGACGGCGAGGAAGACCAGGCCGTAGATCTCGCCGACGTCCGGGCCCAGGTCGAGGCCGGGCACCCAGCCGGACTCCTTCATCACGCCGGTGGTGACGTTGTCGCCGAGCGCGACGCCGAAGTTGTCGCGGAGGGTGAGGTAGCCGATGAGGCTGGTGGCGATCGCGTTGAGCATGATCGTCGCGACGACCTCGCTGACGCCCCGGGTGACCTTGAGGACGCCCGCGATGCCGGCCCACATGGCGCCGGTGAGCGCGCCGACCAGCAGCAGCAGCGGGATCTGCAGGAAGGAGGGCAGCGCCACGTGCGCGCCGACCACCGCGGTGGCGAAGGCGCCCAGCCGGTACTGGCCGTCGACGCCGATGTTGAACAGGTTCATGCGGAAGCCGAGGGCGACCGCGAGGGCGGCGATGTAGTACAGCGACGCCTGGTTGACGATCAGGACCTGCACGTCGGAGTAGCCGAGCTGCTCCAGCATCAGGCTGTAGGGCTCGATCGGGTTCTTGCCGGAGGCGATCAGCACGACCGAGGTCAGCAGGATCGCCGCGACGAGCGCCAGGACCGGGCCGGCCACGGCGAGGAGCAGGCGCTCCTTGTCGAACTTCTTCATCGGGCCTCGTCCTCCGGGGCGGCTTCTTCTTCGACGTGCTCGAGGTGCCCGGACGCGGCACCGGTCATGGCCGAGCCGAGTTCCTCGGGGGTGACGGTCGCCGGGTCGGCGTCGGCGACCAGCCTGCCGTCGTAGATCACCCGGAGGGTGTCCGACAGGCCGATCAGTTCGTCCAGGTCGGCGGAGATCAGCAGCACGGCCAGGCCCTCGCGGCGGGCCTCGCGGATGCGGTCCCAGATCTGCGCCTGCGCGCCGACGTCCACACCGCGGGTGGGGTGGGCGGCGATCAGGAACTTGGGGTTGTGGCTCATCTCGCGGCCGACGATCAGCTTCTGCTGGTTGCCGCCGGAGAGGGAGGCGGCGGTGACGTCGATGCCGGGGGTGCGGACGTCGTACTCCTCGACGATCCGGCGGGTGTCGGCCTGCGCGCCCTTGGGGTTGAGCCAGAAGCCCTTGGCGTTGGGGGCCTCGGTGACGTGGCCGAGGATGCGGTTCTCCCAGAGGGGGCCTCCAGGAGCAGGCCCTGGCGGTGGCGGTCCTCGGGGATGTAGCCGATGCCGGACTCGCGGCGCCTGCGGGTCGGCCAGGGGGTGATGTCCTCGCCGAGGAAGGCGATGGTGCCGGAGTCGGCGTTCTTGGTGCCGATCAGGGCGTCGATCAGTTCCGTCTGGCCGTTGCCCTCGACGCCGGCGATGCCCATGACCTCGCCGGCGTGGATGGTGAAGGTGACGTCGTCGAGGGCCTTCTTGACCACGCCGGGCGCCTCGACCAGGGAGCCGGGGCCCACGGGCTCGGCCTCCACGCCCAGGGAGGCGCCGCCGCCGGCGTAGACGGTGAGGTTCTCGACCGTGACGACGGGCTGGTCGGTGACCGTCGACCCGGCCGTCTCCGGGGTGGGCAGTTCGCTGCCGACCATCATCTCGGCGAGCTGACGGGAGGTCGTCTCGGCGGGCACGGCCGTGCCGACGGTCGTCCCGCGCCGGATGACCGTGATGTCGTCGGCCACCGACAGGACCTCGCCCAGCTTGTGGGAGATGAAGATGACGGAGATGCCCTCGGACTTCAGTTCGCGCAGGTTGGCGAAGAGCGCGTCGACCTCCTGCGGGACCAGGACGGCGGTGGGCTCGTCGAGAATGAGGTGGCGGGCGCCGCGGTAGAGGACCTTGAGGATCTCCACGCGCTGGCGGTCGGCGACGCCGAGGTCCTCGACCAGGGTGTCGGGGCGGACGCCGAGGCCGTAGCGGTCGGAGATCTCCTTGATCTTCTTGCGGGCGCCGCCGCCGATGCCGTACAGCTTCTCGCTGCCGAGCACCACGTTCTCCAGGACGGTCAGGTTGTCCGCGAGCATGAAGTGCTGGTGGACCATGCCGATGCCGCGCGCGATGGCGTCGGCGGGGCTGGAGAAGCTCACCTGCTCGCCGTCGACCACGATGGTGCCCTCGTCCGGCTTCTGCATGCCGTAGAGGATCTTCATCAGGGTCGACTTGCCGGCGCCGTTCTCGCCGACGAGGGCGTGCACGGTGCCCTCGCGGACGGTCAGGTGGATGTCGTGGTTGGCGACGACACCGGGGAATCGCTTGGTGATGCCCGTCAGCTCCACCGCGACGGTCGACGGGGCGGTGAGCGGAGGGCTGCTGGACGCGTCGATGGCGCACTCTCCTCGGGAAAGGGGCCGCTCTACGCGCGTAGCGCCCCTGCTTTAAATAGTGCCCGGACCTGATCGATCTTGATGACTGCCCCTTCGGTCAGTCCCGATCCGTTCCGAGCATTCTGCCGCGCGAACGGGGCGCGGGGAGTCATCGTCCCCGCACCCCGTTCCGAGGTCGTCACGCTGTCATTACAGCGCTTCTTTGGCCATGCCTGCGACAACAGTCCTCGACCGGTCTCGACAGGCCGGTGACGCGGTCGTCAGGAGGTCTTCACCGTGATGGTGCCGTTCTTGATGCCTTCCTCGGCCTTCTTGACGGCGTCCTGGATCTCCTTGTCGCCCGAGAAGGTCGGGTTGGAGTTCGCCAGGCTCACGCCGCCGTTGGCGAGGTCGCCGCGGACCACGCCGGTGGCGGGCTTGCCGTCCTCGACCGACTTGGCGAGCGTGAAGACCGCGCCCTCGACGTTCTTCATGGCGGAGGTGAGGATCGAGTCCTTGTACGCCTTGAGCGCGTCCTGCTTGTACTGGTCCGAGTCGACGCCGATGGCCCAGATCTTGTTGGCGCTGGCGGCCTTGATGACGCCCTGGCCGGAGAGGCCGGCGGCGGCGTAGACGACGTCCGCGCCGGCGTCGATCTGGCCGTCGGCGGCGTTCTCGCCCTTGTCGGGGCTGGAGAAGCCGCCCTCGGCCGCGGTCTCGGTCAGGTACTGCGACTTGACCGTGACGCCCTTCTTGGTGTCCGCGACGCCCTGCTTGTAGCCGGCCTCGAACTTGTGGATCAGCGGGACGTCCACACCGCCGATGAAGCCGACCACGTTGGACTTGGTCGCCTTGGCGGCGGCGACGCCCGCCAGGTAGGAGGCCTGCTCCTCGGAGAAGACGAGGTCGGCCACGTTGTCGGCCTTGGTCTGCTCGTCGTCCACGATGCCGAAGGTGGTCTTCGGGTACTTGGCCGCGACCTCCTTGACGGCCGGCGCGTAGGCGAAGCCGACGCCGATCACCGGGTTGTAGCCCTGCTTGGCGAGGCTCTCCAGGCGCTGCACCTTGTCGGCGTCGGACTCGCCGTCCTGCGGCTCCACGGCGGTCGACTTGTAGCCGAACTCCTTGTCGGCCTTCTCCATGCCCGCGGTGGCGGCGTCGTTGAAGGACTGGTCGCCCTTGCCGCCGATGTCGTACGCGAGGGCGAGGCCCAGGTTCTTGTCGTCGCCGGAGGAGGACGACGTGGACGAGCTTCCGCAAGCGGAAACGGTGACGGCGAAGGCTGCGGTAGCGACACCAGCAACCGCGATACGGGACACCCGGCGCATGGAACGAGACTCCTTTGTGCAAGCGCCCTATCAGGCGCTGGTTCCGCCGCAGCGTAACGCGCGTAGACCAGACGGAAAAACCCTTCTGTCCGGTCCGTTACCGAGCTGTGGCCACAGTTTGTACTCCAGAGTACGGACGGTGGAGGGCGGTGTGCGGGAGGTCAGGCCGCTGGTCTGCGAGGACGCCCTCGATGGGCGTAGGCGGGGGGCTCCGCGGGGGCTCCGCCGGTGACGGAGAGGGCCGGGCCGGGGCGGCGCCTCGGGCGGGAGGCCGGGGCCCTCGGGCGGGAGGCCGGGGCAGCGGAAGGCCGGGGGCGCCGGGCCGGTGTTCTCGCCCCCGCCGCCCCTTCCCGTCCCGTCCCCGGGGGCTGCCGCCCCCGGACCCCCGCTTCGGCCCTCGACGGGCCTCGTCCTCAAACGCCGGACGGGCTGATTCCAAGCCCGTCCGGCGTTCCGGGAGCGGCACCCCGCTCCGGGGTGGGTCACTTCGTGTCGACGGTGACCTTGCCGTCGATGATGTCCTGCTTGGCCTTGTTCACGGCGTCGACGACGTCCTTCATGGCCTGGTACTTCGGGTTGGTGTCGGCGAAGCCGACGCCGTCGTTGGAGAGGCTGCCGCGGACCACGCCGGACAGGGGCTTGCCCTCGTGGACGGACTTGGCGAGGTCGTAGACCGCGCCGCCGACGTTCTTCAGCGCGGAGCCGAGGATGTAGTCCTTGTACGCGGCCAGCGAGGTCTGGGAGTACTGGTCGGAGTCGACGCCGATGGCCCACACCTTCTTGCCGGCGGCCTCGGAGATCACGCCCTGACCGGACAGGCCGGCGGCGTGGTAGATGACGTCCGCGCCGGCCTCGATCTGGCCGCTCGCCCCCGCCTTGCCCTTGTCGGGGCTGGAGAAGCCGCCCTCCTGGGGCGTCTCGGTCAGGTACTGCGACTCGATCTTGATGGCCGGGTCGACCGACTTGGCGCCCTGGACGTAGCCGGCCTCGAACTTGTGGATCAGCGGGATGTCCACGCCGCCGATGAAGCCGATGTGCCCCTTCTTGGAGGCCTTCGCGGCGGCGACGCCGGCCAGGTAGGAGGCCTGCTCCTCGTGGAAGACGAGGTCGGCGACGTTCTTCGCCGCCACGGTCTCGTCGTCGATGATGCCGAAGGTGGTGTCCGGGAACTTCGCGGCGACCTCCTTGACGGCCGACGCGTAGATGTAGCCGACGCCGATCACCGGGTCGTAGCCCGACTGGGCGAGCTGGGTCAGCCGCTGGACCTTGTCCGCGTCCGACTCGCCGTCCTGGGGCTCGACGTCCCGGCCGCCGATGCCGAACTCCTTGTCGGCCTTCTGGAAGCCGGCGTACGCGGCGTCGTTGAAGGACTGGTCGCCCTTGCCGCCGATGTCGTACGCCAGGCCGATGCCCTTGCCGGAGTACGCGCCGGACTTCTTCTCCTCGGCCTTGGAGCCGGTGCTCGACTCGCCGCAGCCGGTGGCCACCAGGCCCACGACCGCCACTGCCGCCGCCGCCCGCACGAGGCCGGTCCTTCGAGATATGAGACGCACAGCAGCACCCTTCATCCCCACGGCGCCGTCTCCGGCCCGCGTTCCCCAATGTGGTGCCTCCGGCACGGCTCCCCGACGGGCCGTCCCGAGGGGCGATTCCGGCGCACAGTAACGCGCGTAGAAGGAGAGGGGAACGGGGTTCCGCGCGGCCGTTATCGATTCGTGCCGCCCCGGGTTACCGGCGGGTCTCCAGGGTTACGCCCCGATGACACGGGCGGACGAAGGGGTGCCTTTCGGGCACCCCTTCGTCCGGGCCGTCACCGGTGTCCCGCGCTGGTGTCCCGCGCTCACGCCGTCCGGGTCGCCGCGTCCAGCAGCGCCGCCGCGGTGAACAGCTCCACCCCCACGGTGATGGCGTGCTCGTCGGCGTCGAAGTCGCCCTGGTGCAGATCGCGGACGGTGCGCTCACCCGGCGGGCGGACGCCGAGGCGGGCCATGGCGCCGGGGACGCGCTCCAGGTACCAGGAGAAGTCCTCGCCGCCGAGGCTCTGCTCGGTGTTCTCCACCGACTCCTCGCCGCGCCGGGCGGCCATGGCGTCCCGGAGCAGGGCGGTGACGTCGGCGTCGTTGACGACCGGGGGACGCCGCGGACGTAGTTGATCTCCGACTTGGCGCGGTGCAGGTTGGCGACCTCGTCGATCGCGGCGACGACGAGGTCCGCCGCCTCCCGCCAGGCCTCGATGTCCAGGCAGCGCACGGTGCCGGACAGCTCGGCGTGCTGGGGGATGACGTTCGGGGCGTGGCCGCAGTCGATCCGGCCCCAGGTCACCGCGAGGCCGGCCCGGGTGTCGACGCGGCGGGCGACCAGCGCGGGCACGTCGGTGACGACGCGGGCGGCGGCGGTGACGAGGTCGGTGGTCAGGTGCGGGCGGGCGGTGTGGCCGCCGGGCCCGTCCAGGGAGATCTCCAGGCGGTCGCAGGCGGAGGTGATGGCGCCTTCGCGCAGACCGATCAGACCGGCGTCCACGCGCGGGTCGCAGTGGACGGCGATGATCCGGCCGACGCCGTCCAGGGCGCCGTCCGCGATGGCGTCGGCGGCACCGCCGGGCAGCACTTCCTCGGCGGGCTGGAAGATCAGCCGCACCGGGCGCGGGAGGCGGCCCTCGCGGTGCAGGCCGGCGAGGACGAGGCCGGCGCCGAGGACGACCGTGGTGTGCACGTCGTGACCGCAGGCGTGGGCGCGGTCGGGGACGGTGGAGCGGTAGGCGCAGTCGGCCTTGGTGTCGGGGATGGGCAGCGCGTCGATGTCGGCGCGCATCGCCAGGACGGGGGTGCCGTCGGTCCAGTCGCCGATGTCACAGATGAGCCCGGTGCCGGCGGTGAGGACGCGGGGCTTGAGGCCCGCCCTCTCCAGGCGCTCCTTGATCGCCGCCGTCGTACGGAACTCCTGGTTGCCCAGCTCGGGGTGCATGTGCATGTCGCGGCGGAAGGCGACGAGCTCGGCGCGCAGGGCCTCCGGCAAGCTGCCGGGGAGCACGGCTTCCCCTGACGGATCGGCGGACGGATCGGCCTCGGACTCTCGGGACATCAGTTGCTTCACCCTCTGAAGGGTAGGACGCCGGGGTGGTCGGCTGACCCGCGATCAACAAAATTTCAACCCGTTAGGGGAAGAAAAGTTGGCCGCCCGGCGCATGGCTGGCATGCGTGCTGGGTAAACTCGGCCGGCTCCAGCCCAGTGGATCATGGCTTGCCGGCCCGTCTCTCCATCTTCCTCCTCCACGGTTACCACGGCTCACTCGAAGCACGCCCGGCTGTCCACGGAGCGGACCACGGGTTGACGGCTGCCGGTGCCGGGGCGGGTGCGGGGCCGGGGAGGCGAGGGGCCGACGGCAGGTGCGGACGGCGGCTCGCACGGCGGGCTCGGACGGCGGGCTCGGACGGCGGCTCGGACGGCGGCTCGGCGATGTCAGCGGGCCGGCGGCGGCGCGCGTCGACGCGACCGCGCGCCGGGTCCGCGCGCCGGGTCCGAGTGTCCGGGTCCCGGCGGGGACCTGCCGGGCCGCTTCGGTCAGGCCGTGGCGACCCGGGCCAGGCGGTCCACCCCGCGGGCCGTCCCCGTGACGCCGGAGAGGAAGCTCTGGGCGCGGGGCGACGCGGTGCGGGTCAGCCAGGCCGGGTCTATGTCGCAGACCGCGACGCGGACGCCCGTGCCGGCGAGGGCCAGCGGGAGGGTGTGGACGACCGTGGAGGGGAAGCTGAGGACGGTCCTGCCGACGGGGCCCCGGCGGGCGATGAGTTCGAGGGGGAGGTCGGGGCGGACGACCTCCAGGCCCGTCTCCACGGCGAGGCGGTGGAGTTTCTCGGCGCTCTCACGGCGGTGGGCGAAGTAGCGGGTGGCGCCGTGGGCCCTGGCGAGGACGCCGACGGCGTGCAGGTAGCGGTCGCCGTCGACGACGCCGGTCTCGACGAGGGACGTGCCGACCATGTCGGCGCCGTTCGTCACCCGGGGCGGGCCGAAGCGCTCGCGGGTCCAGGCGAAGGTGTGGGAGGTGACGGTCACCCCGTCCGGGGCGTCCGCTATCGGCATGGCGGAGAAGACCTCCACGCGGCGGGCCGGGCCGGGGGTGAGGCGGCGGCGGGCCGAGGAGGACACCGGCGCGAACAGCAGGTCGCGGGGGCCGGGCCGGCCGCCCTTGCGGTGCCAGCGCACCAGGCGTTCGCCGCGGGCGAGCTGGCCGACGAACTCCATGGTGGCCGTGCCGTCGTCGACGACGACGAGGTCGTGGGCGCGGGTGATGGTCAGCAGGAGCTGGACGTACCGGGAGAACGGGTCCCCCATGACGATGCGGTCGGCCCGGCGCAGCTCGCGGGTCAGGCCGCCGACGGTCCGGAAGGGGGCCGCGGGGCCGCCGCGGGCCTCCTCCCAGCGGACCTCGTGGCCGTCCCGGCGGGCCAGTTCGGCCATGCGGCGCAGCTGGCCGCGGGTCATGGGGTCGGTCGGGGACAGGACGACGAGGGTGAGCCCCGCGCCGGGCTCCTCCTGGGAACGTGGTCCCTGGGCGTGCGCCCACTCCAGGACGTTCAGGAGCTGCACCGGACTCTCGACGAACGCGAGGGTGTGGGGGGTGGTGCCGGGGTTCCCGGCGCGAGGGCTCATCGTCGTACGACCGTCCCGTGAGGCACTGGTAGCGGTGGCCGGAGGGGTTTCCGGGGTCAGACGCCGAGGGGCTCGCCGGCCGCCGCGGCGATCTCCGCCTCGGCGACGACGCCCGGGACGCGGCGCAGCTTCTTCATCGGGCCCAGCTCGGACTCGTAGACCTTCTTGACGCCGTCGCCGAGGGAGGACTCGATGGTGCGGATGTCGCGGACGAGGCGGGTGAGGCCCTGCGGCTCGACGGAGGCGGCCTGGTCGGAGCCCCACATGGCGCGGTCGAGGGTGATGTGGCGCTCGACGAAGGTGGCGCCGAGGGCGACCGCGGCGAGGGTGGTCTGCAGGCCCGTCTCGTGACCGGAGTAGCCGATCGGGACGTTGGGGTACTCGGCCTGGAGGGTGTTGATGACGCGGAGGTTCAGCTCCTCGGCCTTCGCCGGGTACGTCGACGTGGCGTGGCAGAGCAGGATGTTGTCGCTGCCGAGGACCTCGACGGCGTGGCGGATCTGCTTCGGGGTGGACATGCCGGTGGAGAGGATGACGGTGCGGCCCGTGGCGCGCAGGGCGCGCAGCAGCTCGTCGTCGGTGAGGGAGGCGGAGGCCACCTTGTGGGCGGGGACGTCGAACTTCTCCAGGAAGGCGACGGCCTCGGTGTCCCACGGGGAGGCGAACCAGGCGATGCCCTTCTCCTTGCAGTACGCGTCGATCTGCCGGTACTCGTCCTCGCCGAACTCCACGCGGTGGCGGTAGTCGATGTACGTCATCCGGCCCCAGGGGGTGTCGCGCTCGATGTCCCACTGGTCGCGCGGGGTGCAGATCTCGGGGGTGCGCTTCTGGAACTTCACGGCGTCGCAGCCGGCTTCGGCGGCCGCGTCGATGAGCTTGAAGGCGTTGTCGAGGTCGCCGTTGTGGTTGATGCCGATCTCGCCGCAGATGTAGACGGGGTGACCGGGGCCGGCCGTGCGCGAACCGAACTGGCGGAGGCGGGAGTTGGTGCTCATGGGAGGGGTTCCTTACTCGGGAGGGGGAGGGGGGAGTCGAGGGTGGGGCCGAGGATCCAGCCGGCGATCTCCCGGATCGCGCCGTCGCCGCCGGGGAGGGTGGTGACCGCGCGCGCGGCGCCGCGTACGACGTCGTGGGCGCTCGCGACCGCCACGGGCCAGCCGACGAGGGCGAAGCACGGGAGGTCGTTGACGTCGTTGCCGACGTAGAGCACGCGCTCCGGCGCGATGCCCTGCTCCTCGCACCAGTGCTTGAGCGCGAGGTCCTTGTGGTCGATGCCGTGCAGGACCGGGAGCTTGAGCTTCCGGGCGCGGGCGGCGACCACGGGGTTCTGTTCCGTGGACAGGATCAGCAGCTTCAGTCCGCTCCTGCGCAGGGCGGCGATGCCGAGGCCGTCGCCGCGGTGCACGGAGACGAACTCCCGTCCGTCGGAGTCGATCAGCACCCGGTCGTCGGTCTGGGTGCCGTCGAAGTCGAGGACGACCGCGTCGATGTCGGCGGCGGTCGGGAGCGGACCGGCGGGGGCCGGGGTCCCCGCGCCCCGGCGGGGCCCGGCCCCGGGGAGGTCCGCGTCGAAGAGGGGGGCGAGGGCGCGGGCGCGGGCCAGGTCGTGCGGGTCGTCGACCTCCAGCACGCGGGCCGGGTCGGTGCGCACGAGGTCGGTGCGGCCGAAGAAGCGGTGGCCGTGCTCGCGGAAACCGGCCGCGTCCATGGCGTAGGCGGCGCCGGTCTCCAGGAGGTCCTGGGGGCGGTCCTGGCGGCGCGGGCGGTACGACTTGTCGTGGTTGACGCCGAAGCCTCCGGCGCTGTCCGGGCCGTCGGCGCCGTCGCTGCCGTCGCCGTCGCGCCAGACGAAGCCGTGGAAGGGGGCGACGGTGACGGCGGTGTCGGCGCCGTTCTCGACGACCGCGGCGGCCACGCCGTCGATGTCCTCGCGGACGAGGAACGGGCTGGTGCACTGCACCAGGAGCACCACGTCGACGGCTGTGCCGTGCAGGGCCTCGTGGGTGTCCATGGCGTGCAGGACGGCGGCCTCGGAGGTGGCGGTGTCGCCGGCGATGGCGGCCGGGCGCAGCACGACCTCGGCACCGGCCTCGCGGGCGGCCGCGGCGATGTCCTGGTCGTCGGTGGACACCACGACGTCGGTGACGAGCCGGCCGGCCAGGCACTCCCGCACGGCCCGCGCCACCAGGGGCACGCCGCCGACGGGCGCGAGGTTCTTCGCGGGGACGCCCTTGGACCCGCCGCGCGCGGGGATCACGGCGAGGACGCGGCGCACGCCCGCCTGGGAGGGGGTCATGGGCGGGACTCCTTGACGGGGAGGACGGGAAGGGCGAGGAGGACCGGAAGGACGGGGAAGGGAGGACGGACGTCGTCCGCGGCGCCCCCTGCCCGGCGCGCCGGCGGCGGACGGCCGCGTGGCCGGCGTTCACAGGTCGCCCATCCGGCGGATGACCGGGGCGACGCGCTGGACGCCGTGGCGGTAGGCGCCGCGGGCCGCGCGGCGGACGATCTGGCGGACCGGTCCGGGTTCCCGGTCCGCGGCCCGCTCCCCGGGCAGCGGGCTGCCGTCGGGGCCGAGGTGGTGGCGGGCCAGGATGGCGGGGAGGTAGCCGGGGGCCGTGGCGGGGGTGTAGTAGGGGGTGAGCGGCGGCAGGCCGCCGGGGCGGTCGAGCAGCCGGGTGATGCGTTCGCGGGCCGTGTCGAAGGCGCGTTCGTACGAGTCGCCCTCGGCGGCGACGCCCTGCCGGGCCACCCATTCCCCGTCGGGGACGGGCCGGTGCCCGGCGTCGAGCTGGTCCCAGGAGGCGAGGCAGCCGGAGCCGACGAAGTGGTGGTTGCCGAGTGCCTCGCGCACCCCGAGGTCGGTGAGGACCACGGTGGGGATGCGGCGGTGCAGGGACTCCAGGGCGGCGGTGGAGCTGACCGTGACCATGAGGTCGGTGCGGTCGAGAACCTCGCCCATGTTGCCGTACACGAGGCGGAAGTTGGCGGGCGGGTCGAGCCGCTGCGCCAGCTTCTGGTACGGCAACTCCTCGATGTGGGTGGTGTGTTCACCGGGCCGGGAGCGCAGCTTGAGCAGCACCTCGCGCTCGGGGTGCAACCGGGCGTGCCGGACGAGCCGTTCGAGGAGGTAGGTGCGGTCCCTGCGGTTGTCGGGGACCGAGGGCTGCGCGGCGAAGACCACGGTGTAGGGGTCGTGCTCACCGGTGTGGGGGGCGCCGCCGAGGAACGGCAGGGCGACCTCGGTGACCGAGGAGGAGTCGGCGCCGACCCCGTCGTACACGGCGCGGAAACGCTCCGCGTCCTGGCGGGAGTTGGCGAGGACCAGGTCGGCGCCGTGCCGCAGCAGCAGACCGTCGGCGAGCTTCTCGTAGACGACGCCCACGTAGCCGGTGACGACGACGGGCCGCTCGCCGCCGTCCTCCCAGATCCGCTTGAGGCCGTGCAGGATCGCCTGGACGCCGCCGCCGACCAGCGCGAGGACGAGGACGTCGTACTTCTCGCCCGCCATGGCGCGCAGGAACTCGACGGCCGTCACCTCGCGCAGGGAGTCGGCGCGCACGCCGACCTCGGCGAGCTGGCGGGGGGTGGGGGTCGCCCGGCCGCGCAGGAGGTAGCCGTCGAGGACGGGGGCGACTTGCGCGCCGTCCCGCGGTCCGGCTTCCATGGACGGATCGGGCCGTCCGCCCGGAGCGATCCGGCCCGCGGTCGCCGCACCCCATTTCCAGCGGGTGTCGGAGTCCGCGAGCACGGCGATCCGGGAGGGCTTCGAAGTACGTGGTGGCACGCCGAAGACGCTAGGAAGCAAAACCCAGGCTTTGTCCAACCGCGATTCAACGGAAAGTTAACAGCACGCCACCGGTTCCCGAACCGGCCCGTCGACTCCGCGGAAATACACGGGATGCACTGATCCGACACATCGAGTTCATCGCCCGTACCCTTACCGGAAATTTTTGCCGCCGGGCGCGCTCCTAGGATTTCGGCGTGCCCAAGCTTTCCGTGATCGTGCCGTTCTACAACGTCCAGCAATACGCGCCGGACACCCTCCGGAGCCTTCTCCTGAATGCCCGCCCGGACTTCGAGTTCGTGCTGGTCGACGACCGTTCGAAGGACGGGACGCCGGCCGTTCTCGAGCGGGCCGCCGAGGAACTGTCGAAGGTCGCCGAGGTGCGTCTGATCCGTCATGAGGAGAACGGAGGGCTCGCCACCGCACGCAACACCGGACTGGATGCCGCGCGGGGCGAGTACCTGACGTTCCTGGACGGCGACGACTGGCTCGCGCGCGGCTACCTGACCGACCTGGTCACCGCGATCGAGGAGCTGGGCTGCGACTTCGTGCGCGTCGACCACGTGCAGGCCACCGCGCGCGCCCGCACCCTGGTCCGGCATCCGCACGGGCTGCGGGGGAGGTGCTGAACCCGCGCGAGGCGATCCTGCCCGCGGACCGCTCGACGTCGGTGGACTACCCCTACGCCTGGGCCGGCGCCTACCACCGCCGCCTCGCGGACCGCGGACTGCTGCACTTCACCCACGGGCTGCGGACCGCCGAGGACCGGCCGTGGATCTGGAAGCTGCACCGGGAGGCGGAGTCGTTCGCCGTGCTGAACCTGCTCGGCGTGTTCTACCGGCGCGGGGTCGCCTCCTCCCTCACCCAGATCGGCGACGCCCGCCAGCTGGACTTCATCCGCGCGTTCGACCAGGTCGTCGAGGAGACCGCGCGGGACCCCGAGGCGGACCGGCTGCTGCCCAAGGCGGTGCGCACCTACTGCGCGATCATCGCCCACCACCTCGGCGAGATCGAGAAGTTCGAGCCGCCGGTGGCCCGGCAACTGCGCACGATGAGCGCGGCGGCCGTCAAGCGCCTGCCGCAGGACCTGCTCACCGAGGTCCTGGACACGATGGACCTGGAGCGCTCGGCGACACTGCGCCGGCTGCGCCGCAGGAACACCTCCTCCCGGACCGGCACCCCGAAGGCGGCCGCCTGATGCCTCGTACGACCCAGATATTCTGCGCCTCCACGCTGTACGGCGTCGCCACGCTGGCCGCCGCGCTGGATTCCGGCGGCTTCCCGGCGGCGGACCGCCGGCTGCTGCTGGTGTGCAACAACACGACGACCCCGGAGACCACCCCGGCCCTCGACGAGATGCCGGGCTTCGCGCCGCTGCGGGACCGCTTCGACGCCGTGCTGTCCTGGAACGCGGCGATCAGCCCCTTCCACCCGGGCGCCTGGGCACCGCGCCCCGACGACGCGCCGCTCCTGGAGCGTTACCTGCGGCTGCTGTGGGGGCTCGGCGACGACCGGGTGGAGCTCGTCCTGGAGTCGATCCAGGTCAACCCCGCGCAGGCGATCGCGCAGGTGTTCCCCGGAGCGCCCGTCGACGTGTACGCCGACGGACTGATGAGCTACGGGCCGACCCGCAACAAGCTCGACCCGCTGATCGGCACGCGCGTGCGCCGGCTGCTCCACCTCGACCTGGTGCCGGGGCTGGTGCCGCTGCTGCTCACCGAGTTCGGGGTGCCGGCGCGGACCGTGCCGACGAGCGGCTTCCTGAAGGTCCTCGGCGAGGTCGGCGAGGCCGTGGCGGACCTGCCCGCGCTGCCCGACGGCGCCGCGCTGCTGCTGGGCCAGTACCTGTCCGCGCTGGACATCCTCACCGTGGAGGAGGAGGAGGACCTGCACGTGCGGATGATGCGGGGGGCGGTCGCCCGCGGGCACCGCGCGGTGGTGTTCAAGCCGCACCCCACCGCACCGGCCCGCTACAGCCGGGTCCTGGAGGCCGAGGCCGGGAAGCTGGGCGTCGACCTCACCGTGCTGGACACGCCGGTCCTCGCCGAGGTGCTGTTCGCCAGGGCGCGTCCGGCGCTGGTGGTGGGCTGCTTCTCCACCGCCCTGTTCACCGCGTCGGCGTTCTACGACCTGCCGGTCGCCCGGATCGGCACCGAGCGGCTGATGGACCGGCTCGCCCCGTACCAGAACAGCAACCGGGTGCCGGTCGTGCTGGCGGACGCGCTGCTGCCGGACCTGGAGGACGGCGAGGGCGAGACGCGCGTCCCCGGGGAGTCGCTGACCGATCTGGTCCGGGCGGTGGGCTACGTGATGCAGTCCCAGATCCACCCGGGTCTGCGCCCGGTCGCCGAGGAGTACCTGCGCACCCGTCTCGGGCCGCGCACGAAGCGGTACTTCAAGCGCCGGCGGCTCACCGCGCTGGGTCTGCCGGGCGGCATCCCGGAGCGGCTGTCGTTCCTCCCGCACAACTCCACCGCGCGCCGGGTCGTGCGACGGGCCAGAGCGCTCCGCAAAGCGGTGCGCCGCACGAAGGCGTCGGGCAAGCCGGTCCGGCGGGCGTGAACGGGGTTCCGGACGCGGTTCCCCCTGCGGATCCGGACGCGGACACGGACGTGGATCCGGACGCCGGTCCGCGTCCGGATCCACGAGGCGCGGGCGCGAGTACGGGCACGGGCACAGACGCGAGTACGGGTGCGAGCGCGAGTACGGGCGCGAACACAAGCACGGGCACAGGCGCGGGCGCGCGCACGGGCAGCAAGGGCTTCGGGACGTGTGAGCCTCCGGGATACGCGGCCGTGTCCCAGAACACGTCGAATGTTCACCGAGAGTTTGATCCGGATGGCCCGTTCGGGAAATCCCGGTCGTATTTCATTCACACCGTGCGCATCGCTGTGTTTGTCGAGAACCGCAATGGCGTCGGCCTCGCCTCGAAGATCCTGCGGGCCGAGGGAGCCGACGCCCACTCGTTCCATCTCCTCGGTGGCGACCGGGACGGAAAAATCGTCGGCTGGACCGAGGAGGAGGCCGCCGCCCGGTTCGGCGGCCCCGCGGCACACGCTCTCTTCACGGGGGACGAGGAGCTGAGCGACGCCGAGTTCCTGGAGGAATTCGGCCACCGCACAAGCGCCTTCGTCGAAAAGGAACGCATCGACCGGCTGGTGTTCTTCGAGGACCTGTCGCAGCGCAGCAGGCGGCTGGCCGGCGTGCTGGGCCGCACCCTGCCGCTCGTCCTCGTCCAGGACCGCCACCTCGACTTCCGCCACAGGAGGACCGGCACCGGACGGCGCGACCAGAGCTGGTACTACGGCGCCTCGTCCCCGGCCGCCGTCTGCGTCTGGGGCCCGGCGACCGCGCACCACCTGCTGTTCCGCTCCGCCGACGCCGACCCGCCCGTCCACATCACCGGCGCCCTCGGCCACAGCGACGACCCGGCCCTGCTGCGGGCCGCCCGCTCCGCCACCCACCGGCACGCCAGGAAGCCCGGCGAGCCGCTGCGCATGGTGGTGATCGACCAGCCGCTGAGCAGGCAGGGCGCGCTGTCCCATGGGGAGCACCGCGAACTGCTCGCCCAACTGCGCCAGGTGCTCGGCGAGTTCGGCGAGGTCGAGGTCCAGCGGTATCCCGCCGGACTCGACGGGTACGACCTCGCGGTCACGTTCCTCGCCCCGGCGCACTTCCAGGCGCTGCCGGCGGGCACCCCGCTGATCTGGTTCGGCCCGCCCGCGCTGAACATCGTTTTTCCCACGGTCGACCACCCGCTGCTGCGCAATGTGGGCACGGTCGGCGAACTCGTCGACGCGGTGGCCGGCCTCAAGCGGTCGGGCACGTTCCCGGCCAACACGCACGGCGAACCCGTCGAGCACTTCGTCGCCCTCCAGGACGACGTCGCCGGGCGGGTGCTGCGCGTCGTCGAGGAGGCCGCCGTACCGGAGGAACCGCCGGCTCCGCGCTGGACGCGGGCGGGCGACGGGGCGGGGGCCGGCCTGTCGCGGGCCGAACGGGCGCTGCGCACCGTGCGCGGGCAGCTGGCACCGCCACGCTCGCTGGCCGTGCTCGGACTCGGCTTCACCTACGAGACCGGGGTGGCGATCCCCGTCCTCACCTACACGCAGGCGCTGCTCGCCCACAGCCCGGTCGGCATCCGCTACTTCGACCTCACGGCCTACGACCGCTGCGAGGACGTCATGGCGGACCTGGCGGACGCCGAGGTCGTCCTGGTCAACAGCCTGGCCCCGTTCTGGCGTTCGCCGCTGGCGGGCGAACTGGTCGCGGGGCTGCGGGAGCAGGGCAAGTCCGTGGCGCTGTACGCCCACGAGACCGAGTACGTCATGAACTTCGAGGGCTCGCGCAACCCGCTGCGGCACGAGGAGCTGGTCGGCCTGCTGCCCGACCTGAAGGTGCTGTGCGTGTCGAGCGCCCAGGCCGACATGTTCCGCGCGCTGGGGGTGAGTGATCCGGTCGTGGTCTACAACACGGTTCCCCGTGACGCCCACCGCGCCCGTGCCCGGCGTACGCCCGGTGCGCGGCCGCGCGTCGTGATGGTCGGTTCGATGCAGGACCGCAAGGGCCTCGACCTGTTCTCGCGGGTCGCCGAACTGGCGTACGCGCAGGGGCTGCCGTGGCGGTTCGCGTGGATCGGCCAGCGGACGTGGCGCATCGGCTCCGCCACCCTGCTGTCGGACCGGGTCGAGTGGCTGGGGGCGCTCTCCCGCAACCGTGTCCGGGAGGAACTGGCCGCCTCCGACGTCTTCTTCCTGTCCAGCGTCGACGACCCGATGCCGCTGTCCGTGGTCGAGGCGGTGCAGCAGCGGCTGCGCACGGTCACCTACCACCGGGTGGGGTCCCGGGAGGTCCTGGAGGGTGTGTCCGGCTACCGCTCCTTCGCCGAGTACACCCCCGAGGCGGCGCTCGACGCGCTGCGCCGGGTGCTGGACGACGAGATCTCGGAGGCCGGGTACCAGGACGTCGAGGAACTCTTCGACATCGCGGCCTTCACCGCCCGGATGACGACGGCGCTGGGCCTGCCGGGCCCCGGTGAGCCCGTGCGGCGCCCGGCCGGTGACCGCGGGCCGGGGGCCGGCGGCGAGGCGTCCGGGGGCGAGAAGGGCGGCGGGGAGGCCGGGGGCGGCGAGGGCGGGGACGGCGCGCCCGCGCCGTTCTCCGCGGTGCCGTCGCGGCACGGCGGCCATCTCATCGAGGACTTCGTCCGGCACGTCACGGCGGGCCGTGACGACGACGCCCTGCGGGTGGGCGCCGAGATCCTGCGCCACCGGCAGCCGGTGGACGTCCTCGTCGGCATGGCGGAGATCAGGGCGGGGCGCGGCGAGGCGGACGAGGCGTGCCGGCTGCTGTCCGCGGCGGCGGTCGCGGGCGGCGACCGGGCCCAAGTCTGGACGGAGATCGCGCGGGTCGCGGGCCTGCTCGGCGCGCGGGGCCGGTCCGTCCGGCAGCTCGCGCGCCGGGAGTCGGTCCGCCTGCGGATCGGCAGCCGTTCGGCCCGGCTGCTGAAGCGGAACTGACGTCACGGTGAACGCGCGGCGACGGATGGACAAAGGCCGTTCCGTCGAACAAAAGGTCTCCTGATCAGGCCCTAGGATCCCCGTTGACGACTCTCCGGTGATCCGATCGTCTCCGGTCAGGAGCGTGCGTGAAAAGAACCCACGGGGCACTGCGAGGGATACCAGCGTGACCGAAACGGTCGTGAGCACATCGAAGCCTCAGCCCGCCGCGGCTGAGTCCGTCCAGGAGCCCGGCGCCGCCCTCCCGGCCGCGCCGGCACCGGCCCGCCGGGAGGCCGGCAGGCTCCGCGCGCTGGACGGACTGCGCCTGGTCGCCGCGCTGATGGTGGCGGTGTACCACTACGCCGGCCGCGGCGGCTACGTCACCGAGGCCTGGGGCACCTCGCCGAAGCACCAGTTCCCCACCCTGCACGCGTTCGCCGCCTACGGGTGCCTGGGCGTCCAGGTGTTCTTCGTGATCAGCGGGTTCGTGATCTGCATGAGCGGCTGGGGCAGGTCCCTCACGTCGTTCTTCGCCTCCCGCGCGTCCCGGCTGATGCCGGCCTACTGGGTGGCCGTCCTGCTCGTGACGGCGGTGTTCGCCCTGCCGCCGGTCGTCTACGAGGCCGTGTCGCCGAGCGACGCGCTGCTGAACATGACGCTCCTCCAGCAGCCGCTGGGCGCCGACCGGGTGCTCGGCGTGTGCTGGACGCTGTGGGTGGAGATCCGCTTCTACGCCCTGTTCGCGCTGTGCGTCGTCCTGCCGGGGGCGAACCGCCGCCGGGTCGTCATGTTCTGCGCGGTCTGGACGCTGGCCGCCGCCGTCGCACAGGCCGCGCACCAGCCGCTGCTCGACCTCGTCCTGATGCCGGAGTACGCGCCGTTCTTCATCGGCGGCATCGGCCTCTACCTCGTCCACCGCGACCGACGGGACGCCCACGCCTGGGGCATCGTGGCCGTCAGCTTCCTGATCGGCCAGCACTACGCGGTGAACGAGCTGTGGAACGCCTCGGACCCGGACGCCTTCGCCCACCGCACCACCACCGGCATCGTCGGCGTGGTCGCGTTCGGTTTCGTCGCCGTGGCGGCGATCGCGCTCGGCCACCTGCGCTGGGCGAACTGGCGCTGGCTGACGGTGGCGGGGGCGCTGACGTACCCCTTCTACCTGGTGCACGAGCACCTCGGCTGGGTGGTCATCCGCGCCCTGCACCGCACCCTGGGCCTGCCGGCCGGGGTGACCTTCGCACTGACCGTGACCGCGATGCTGGCCCTGGCCTGGCTGATGAACCGCTTCGTCGAGAAGCCGCTGACCCCGCGGCTGCGCGGGGTGCTGTCCCGGCCGCTCTAGAGCCGGGACGGCGACTCGCCCCCCCGCCCGCCGGACACCGTGGCGGACACCGTGGCGGGCGCCGTGACCGGGCGTTGCAGCCGGGCGCCGTAGCCGGGCGCCGTAGCGGACGGGATCCCGGTGAGGACGGCCTTCAGGTCCTCACCGGGATCCCCGCTCCGGGGCGGCTCAGAACGCGTCGCTGGGCACGTAGGTGCCCCAGATCTCGCGCAGGGCGTTGCACACCTCGCCGACCGTCGCGCGGGCCCTGAGGGCGTCCTTCATCGGGTAGAGGACGTTGTCCTCGCCCTCGGCGGCCTTCTTCAGCTCGGCGAGGGCCGCGTCGACCGCCGCCTGGTCGCGCTCGGCGCGCAGCTTGGCGAGGCGGTCCGCCTGCTGGGCCTCGATCGCCGGATCCACGCGCAGCGGCTCGTAGGGCTCCTCCGCGTCGAGCTGGTAGCGGTTGACGCCGACCACGACGCGCTCGCCGGAGTCGGTCTCCTGGGCGATGCGGTACGCGCTGCGCTCGATCTCGCCCTTCTGGAAGCCGTGCTCGATCGCGGAGACCGCGCCGCCGAGGTCCTCGACCTTGCCCATCAGCTGCAGGGCTGCGGCCTCGACGTCGTCGGTCATCTTCTCGATGACGTACGACCCGGCGAAGGGGTCGACCGTCGCCGTCACGTCCGTCTCGTAGGCGAGGACCTGCTGGGTGCGCAGCGCGAGCCGGGCCGACTTGTCGGTGGGGAGCGCGATCGCCTCGTCGAAGGAGTTGGTGTGCAGGGACTGGGTGCCGCCGAGGACGGCCGCGAGGCCCTGGACGGCGACCCGGACCAGGTTGACCTCGGGCTGCTGGGCGGTCAGCTGCACCCCGGCGGTCTGCGTGTGGAACCGCAGCATCAGCGACTTGGGGTTCTTCGCGCCGAACTCCTCGCGCATCACCTTCGCCCAGATCCGGCGGGCGGCGCGGAACTTGGCGACCTCCTCCAGGATCGTCGTACGGGCGACGAAGAAGAAGGACAGGCGGGGGGCGAAGTCGTCGACGTCCATGCCGGCCGCGACCGCCGTGCGCACGTACTCGATGCCGTCGGCGAGGGTGAACGCGATCTCCTGCGCGGGCGAGGCACCCGCCTCCGCCATGTGGTAGCCGGAGATCGAGATCGTGTTCCACTTCGGGATCTCGGCCTTGCAGTACTTGAAGATGTCGGCGATCAGCCGCAGCGACGGCTTCGGCGGGAAGATGTACGTCCCGCGCGCGATGTACTCCTTCAGCACGTCGTTCTGGATCGTGCCGGTGAGCTGGTCGGCGGGGACGCCCTGCTCCTCCGCGACGAGTTGGTACAGGAGCAGCAGCAGGGCGGCGGGCGCGTTGATCGTCATCGACGTGGACACCTTGTCCAGCGGGATCCCGCCGAACAGCACCCGCATGTCGTCGATCGAGTCGATGGCGACGCCGACCTTGCCGACCTCGCCGGACGCGATCGGGGCGTCGGAGTCGTGGCCCATCTGGGTGGGCAGGTCGAAGGCGACCGACAGGCCCATCGTGCCGTTGGCGATGAGCTGCTGGTAACGGGCGTTGGATTCCGTCGCCGTGCCGAAACCGGCGTACTGGCGCATGGTCCACGGGCGGCCGGTGTACATCGACGGGTACACGCCCCGCGTGTAGGGGTAGGCTCCCGGCTCGCCCAGCTTCTCCGCCGGATCCCAGCCGTCGAGGGCGTCCGGCCCGTAGACCGGTTCGATGGGCAGTCCGGACTCAGACTCGCGCGCCATGGTGTGTTGCCTCCCGCTGAACGGTTGCTCGCCGATTACCGACTGGTACGGCCCGATCCTTCGACGGACTGTAGCCGTGCGCCTCCGACCCGTGGAGGGGAGCACGCTGGGACCTTGCTCACAGGGTCGCTGCGGTCCCCGTCACCACCATGCCGGGCCGACCGCGCGGCGTCATCCGGGGACACGCGCGCGGGGGTCGCCGACGGCGCCGGCGGGCGTGCCGGAGGAGACGGCGAAGGACGTGGCGGGGACCGTGGAGCCGCGAGCCGCGGGCGCGGGTGCGGAGCGGCTGCCGGGGCGTCGTCCCGAGGGTGCTCGGGGGGGGCGCGGGGGGGCGCGGGGACTCGAGGGGAGAGGTATGGGGCGCGGGCGGGACCGGGGGAACGTGTCCCGCCCGCGCCAGGTGCACGAGCCGTAGGTACGGGGGAACCCCGGCTCAGTGCGAGGGCCGATGACCAGTCGGCTCACTAGTTACTGCGGCTGAGCCGCCGAAAACGTCACACCCTGCGGCAGGAAATTTTTGCGGCGTACGAAGTCGCAGGTCAGAGGGGGTTGAAGGGCTGCTGCTCCTGTGCGTCGTCGGCGCCACCGGCGTTCCCGTTCTCGTTCCCGTCGGCGTTCCCGTACCCGTCGGTCTGCGCGCTCGGGTCGGCCCGCACGCTCGGGTCGGCCTGCGCGCTTTTCCTTCCGCCCCGGCTCTCGCTGCCCTTGCCGGTCGTCCCGCCGGACTGCCCCGCACTCCGGCCGCCGTTCTGGCTGCCGCTCTGGCCGCCGCTCTGGCCGCCGTTCTCCTTGCCGCTCTGGCCGCCGTTCTGGTTGCCGTTCTCGTTGCCGCCCTGTTCGCCGGTGTCGCCCTGCTCGTCGCTGCCGCCGACGCCGCCGTCGTCCCGGGCCTTGCCGCCGCTCGGCTCGCCGGAGCCCCGGTCTTCGCGGCCGCCGAGGAGTTCCGCGCAGTACGCCGGTACGCGCGCGGGGCCGCCCGCGGCGTGTTCGAGGGCGCGGCGGCGCTCGGCGGCCAGTGCCCGGCCGGCGCCCTTCTCCCGGCAGGACGCGGCCAGGTCGTCGGCGTGGGCGCCTCCGCCGGAGCCGTCCGGGCCCGGAGCCGGGGTGTCCTGCGCACCGCCGCCCGGGGCCGCCGGGCCGGTGCCGCCGGGGGAGGCGCCGGGCGTGGGCGAGCCGAGGGGGCGGTCGGGTCCGGGCGTCGCGGCAGCGGACACGGAGGCGGCCGGTCCCGGTCCGGCGTCGTCGAACGGCGTGGGCAGGAACCCGCCGCCGGCCGCGACCGCCACCCCGCCGACCATCCCGACGGTCAGCGCGGCGGCCAGTCCGAGGCGGGCGGGGCGGCTCCGGCGGAGGCGGCGGCCGGACGACCGGACGGAACCGCCGATGCGGACCAGGACGGCGTCCTCGGCGGGCGCGGGGCGGTGCGGGAAGACCGGCTCGTCGCCGGACGCCGGTTCGCGGGTGGCGGCCCGTCCGGAGGAGAAGGCGGGGCCGGGCAGGAAGGCGGGGCCGGCGTCCGGCGCGCGGTCCGCCCGGGCCTTGCGGAACGCGGCGAGGGCCGCCGCCTCACCGGGGAGTTCCTCGTCCTCGCGGACGGGCGGGGCCGACATCGCGGCGAGCGCGCCCAGGGTCCTCGCGAGCCGGTCGGCCTCGTCGCGGTGGGCGGGTGCGACAGCGTTGTCCGCCGCCTCCCCGGCCAGCAGGCGCTCCGCCGTCTCGCGGTTCAGCCAGCGGCCGGTGGAACGGCCCCGCGCGGGGCCGGCCGGGGATTCCGCTTCCTGGGCGTCTTCGGGGAAGACATGGCGATCGTCGGCCATCACATGTCCTTCTGCGTCGGCGCGCACACGTGCGTCACACCGCCGGACGTCACCGCGCGCCCCCTCGGTGCCCGCTGCGCCGGCAGCGCGTCGAGCACGCCCGCCGTGTCCGGGTCGTCGCCGAGCAGCTCGGCGAGCTTCCTCAGCCCGCGGTGCGCGGCCGTGCGTACGGCGCCGGGCCGTTTGCCGAGCGTCTCGGCGGCCGTCTTGGCGTCGAGGCCCACCACCACCCGCAGGACGACCGCCTCGGCCTGGTCCTGGGGCAGGCGGGCGATGAGGTCGAGGGTGCGGCCGGTGGCGAGCGCCTCGATGGCCTCGCCGGCGGTGTCGGACTCGGCGGCCCGGCCGGTCAGTTCCGTCTCGTCGCCGACGGCCACGGGCCGGCGCCCCCGCATCCGGATGTGGTCCAGCGCGCGGTTGCGGGCGATCCGGGCGGCCCAGCCGCGGAACCGGTCGGCGTCCCCGCTGAACCGCTCCAGGTCACGCGCTATCTGGAGCCAGGCCTCGGAGGTCACGTCCTCGGCGTCGAGGTCGCCGACCAGGGTGCGGACGTACCCGAGGAGCCGCGGGTGCACCGAGCGGTACACAGCGCGGAAGGCGTTCTCGTCCCCGTGCTGTGCCGCGAGCACCGCGGCGGTCAGCTCCGCGTCGTCCCCCACGTCGTGGTTCCTCGGTCGATGGTGCGGTTCGCCGACCGCAGAGGGTCGGGGCCGCCGATGGTCGCGGGCGCAGCCGGTCACGCTGCTCCAGCCCTTGCGCCGTCCGGCACGAAAGGCACGTTACGACCTGAAACCGCCGATCGTCCACGTCCGCACGAGCTGCAACCGACTCGTGACGCAAACGCGCGGGCACCGGGTGTGACAGAAAACGCACGCACGGCGCTGTAGGAGGTACGGGTCGCCGCGCGGCCCGTGCCGCGCGACGGCCGGGGCCTCTCCTGTGGGGGGTGGCGGCTCCGGCCGTCGCCGCGGCGCCTCCCGTCGGCCCGCAGTCCGGGCGGCTCGACCGACTCGTCACGACGGCACCGCCCGCAGACCGGGCGGCGAGCGGTCACCGGTCCCCGGCCTCGGCCTTCGGCGTCCTGGCCGGCTGCGGCTGACCGTTCCCGGTGTTCCCCGTGCTTCCGGAGACCCCGGCGTCTCCCGTGGTGCCGGTGCTGCCGGTGTTCCCGGCCGTTCCGGTTCCGGTTCCGCTGTTCCCGGCGGTTCCGGCGGTTCCGGCGGTTCCGGCGTTCCCGGCGGCTCCGGCGCTCGCCGTGTTCCCCGTACCGCCGGTGGTGCCCGTGTTCCCGCCGGCCGGGTCGGCGCCGCCGGTGCTCCCGCTTCTGCCGCCGTTCCCGGGGGTCGCCGTGGCCGACGCGGTCCGGGCCGCGCAGTAGGCGGGCACGTTCTCCTCGCCGCCCGCGGCGGTGACCAGGCGCTGCCACGCCGTGGCGTCCATCGCCCGGCCCCGGCCCGCCACCTTGTCGTAGGCGCGGCAGTGGGCCTCGGTGTCCCCGGCGGACGACGGCCGGTCCCGGTCCGCGGCGGTGCCGGAGGACGGTGTGGCGGCGGGTCCGGCGCGCCGGCCCTCCGGCGCGCTCGCCGACGACGTGCCGCGTCCCGGCCGCCGCCGTCCGCGGTGTCCGCCGAGGAACCGGCCGAGCCGATCGCGGCGACCGCGACGCCGCCGAGGGTGAGGCTCGCCAGGACCACGGAGAGCGTGGCCCGCAGCGAGCGGACGGTGTACCGCTGTCCGCGGAGCCGCCAGTCGTCCCGCCGCCGGGTACGGGCGCGGTGCGCGCCGGCGTCCCGCGCGGCCCGGAAGGCGGCGACGGCCTGCCGTTCGCGCTCGGCGCCGCCGGAGGTCTCCCGCAGGGCACGCGCGAGCAGCGCCTCCACCCGGGCGTGACCGCCGTCCGCGCCGGGTACGGGGCGGGTGGGGCGGGTGTGTCGGCGATGGACGTCCTCGCCGCCGCTCATCCGTTCACCCATGTCCGATTCCGCCTGTCGTGCTTGTCCGAGCTCTGCCTCCGGGCGCGTTCGCCGCCCCTGATCCATACGGACCGCGACCGCCACCGTTCATGTCGACTCCCCCAGCGTCCGGGAGCCGTCATCCGTCACACCTTCGCCGCCGAGCCGGCGGGCGAGCCGTTTCAGGCCCCGGTGGGCGGCCGTGCGGACCGCGCCGGGGCGCTTGCCCAGGACGCGGGCCGCGGCAGGTCCGTCCAGGCCGACCACGACCCGCAGCAGTACGGCCTCGGCCTGGTCGCGCGGCAATTCGCGCACCAGTTCCAGGGCCCGCTCGGTGGACAGGGACTCCACGGCCTGGTCGTGGGTGTCGTGCCGGCCGGGCAGGTCGAGCACGTCCTGTTCCAGCGTGGTGGCCCGGGGCCGCACCCGCAGCCTGCGCAGGTGGTCCAGGGCCCGGTGCCGGGCGATGGTCGCCGTCCAGCCCCGGAACCCCGCCCCGTCGCCCTTGAACCGCCCGAGGTCGCGGGCTATCTCCAGCCAGGCGTCGGAGGCGACGTCCTCGGCGTCGTCGCCCACGATGCCGCGCAGATAGCCGAGCAGCCCCGGTTGCACGATCCGGTACGCGACCGCGAACGCGGCCTCGTCGCCGCCCTGCGCCCGCTCCACCGCCGCGCCCAGTTCCCCGTCGTACGCGTGCGCGCGCCGGGGTTCCCCTCCCTGGCCCAAGACTGTCCTCGTTCGTGCGGAGTTCGTGGCGGGTGCGTGACGAACGCGCCGCACACCGGTCCCGGTCGCGTCCTCGCCCCCACGGTCATCAGCGTCAGGCCTCACAGAAATGTCACAGGACGCCGCCGGCGCCGGCTCGGCCCACCCCCGTGGGACCGTGCCGGTGCCGGCGTCCGCCCCCGGGTCAGGCGGCCGCCCCCCTGGTGGGCACGCCCCGGCCCGGTGTCCTGCGGGCCCTGCCGTGCAGGGTCAGGTAGAAGGTGTGCAGGGACTCGTCGGCGCCGCCCGCCTCGAAGCGGTTGACGACCTTGCCGAGGGGGTTCCAGACCCGTCCGTCCGGCATGCGCACCCCGACGGGCTGGCCGAACCAGGCCCGGTGCCGCTCGTCGAGGTCGACCCACACCGCGCCGGCCCGGCGGACCAGCACCTCCCCCACGTACGCCCCGAGCTCGACCAGCGTGCCGTGCGCCCGCTCCCGGTCGGCGCCGCCCTTGCGGAGCCCGTCGACCAGGAAGTCGACGACGCGCAGGCTGGCGACGGAGTAGTCCAGCGGCAGCCGGCCGCGCGCGCCGGCGCGCGTGACGAATCCGGCCGCGCGGGCTCTCATCCCGTCCGCGTCGTCCATGGCGTCCGTCCCTCCGCTCGACTGGAGGAACCGTCGGGCCAGGTCCCTCCGCCTGCCCCAGCGGATCGGGCCCCGCAAACATCACGGGTCCCGGCTGTGTCTCTGGTCACACCGCGGTCAGGCCTGGTCGGCGAGGGTCGCGTCCCGGCACAGCAGGCGCAGGGAGCCGTGGCCGCCGAAGCAGCGGCGGGCCTCGTCGACGGGGTCCCACAGCCGGCCGTCGGGGGTACGGACCCAGTGGTCGCCGCCCGTCGCCCACCACTCGCCGCCGGTCTCCCGGACGATCACCTCACCGCCGTACGCCCCGAGCCCGCGCAGCACGCTCTCGACGGCGCCGTACGGCGTGTCCTCGCGGCGCAGCTCGTCGATCACCCGGTCGACGCGCCACAGGCTCCGCGCCGAGTAGTCGAGGTGCAGCCGCGCGCCCTCGCGCAGCGCGGTCACGGCGTCCGCCGCCCAGCGCAGCGGCTTGGCCGCGGCGGAGGGCCGGCCGCCCGGCTGGGTCCGCCCCGGCTCCGGGGTCCCCGCCGCGGCACCCGTCACCGTGTCCGCCGAAGCGTCCGCCGCGGCGCCCGTCGCGTCCTGAGTCACATTCCACGTCACATACGGAACAGCGAGGTCCGCCCGCATTCCGTCACCCCGCGCCGGGATGTTCCCGGGACCGTCGCGGAACCGCCCCGCTTTCCCCGCACCACCGGCACGGGAGTGACACTTCCGCGCTCCCGCGCGCTGCCGGAGTGATGAGCGCGTACTTACACTTCCGCGCCGTACCGGCCTCGGCGCTGCGCAACAGCGCCGGCTGGCTGCGGAGACTCTTCGAGGACGACCAGGACGCGGTGCGCGGCCGGATCAGACGGCACCGCGAGGAGATCCTGGACGACCGCTACCCCGACCAGCAGCTCCTGTACGCCGACGCCCCGCCGGAGCACGTCGACGCCGGGCCCGGGGCCCACGTGGTCCTCGGCGGCCAGCGGGTCTACGCCACCGACCCGAAGCAGTCGCCGTTCCTGCTGCTCACCACGGCCCAGACGACCCGGGTGGCGGCGTTCCTCGCCGCGTCGGACTTCGACGACCTGTGGCGCCCGGTCCGCCCCGAGCTGCTCCCCCGCTACGGCGGCCCGGCCCAGGAGGCCCGCACCCGGGCCGCCTTCGCCTCCGCCCACGCCGATCTGACGGCCTTCTACACGACGACCGCGCGGCACGGCGACGCGGTGGTGAAGTGGCTGCACTCCTGAACAGGCGGCCCTCCCGAACAGGCGGTCCTGCCGAACCGGCGGTCCTGTGGAGCCGGCGGTTCTGCCGAGCCGACGGTCGTGCCGAGCCGGCGATCCCTCTGAGCCGGCGAGCGTGCCGAGCCGGGTCTTTCTGAACCGGCGACACTGCCGAGCCGACGACCGTGCCGAGCCGACGGTCCCCTGAACCGGCGGCCCTGCCGAGCCGACGGCCCTCGGAAACCCGCGACGCGCCCGGACCGGCGGCGCGCCCGAAGCGGCGGCGCGCCCGGACCGGCACCCCGGGCCGCGCGGGTCAGCCCCGTCCGCGCGCCCTGCGGGAGACCACCGCCCGCAGCACCCGGCGGCCCTCGACGGAGACCTCCAGGGCCCGGCGCAGTCCGCCCGCCCCGTGCCCGGCCAGCACCTCCAGGACGGTGACCTGGCGGCGCAGCTCCGCCGCGGCCAGCGGCGGCATGCCCTCGGTGCCGCCGGCGCGGCGGGAGTCGAGCGGGGCGGGGTCGTCGGCCGCGTCGAGGAGCCGGTGGATCCGGAGCGAGGCGACCGAGCAGGCGTCCGCCCAGGCCCGCAGCTGCTCCGCGGTGCGTTCGGCGGGGGCCGCCGACAGCATCCGCCGGGCGAGCAGGACGGCCTCGTCACCGCCCTCCCCCTCGCCCTCGCCGAAGTCCCCGTCGACGGCCGGCTTGCCGCGGACCTGCTCGAGCAGTCCGCCCCAGTCGGCCGCGTCGGAGGCGTCCGTGAGGTTTCCCCACAGCGGGCGCAGGATCTCGTCGTCGCCCCCGAGAAGGGGCACGCACCGGTCCAAACAAGCCAGTCCACTCGCGGCCAGTCCACGCTCGTCGGCCCGGGCGATGAGGTCCACCAGGCTCATGTACGCCTCCCTTTCGGGGCACCGCCCTTACGGAGCCCGCACTTCCCCTTACTGCGTGCGACAGCCGAGGAGTGTCACAGGGGAGCGGAGGGAAGCTTTTCGGCCAAGTTGCGGGGGCGCCACGGGCAGGGCCACGAGCAGCACGGCGAAGGCGCCGCGACCACGGCCGAGGGCAGCGCCGCGGGGGCACCGCGACCACGGCCATGAGCAGGGCCGCGGGCGGCACCGCGAAGGCGCCGCGACCACGGCCGGGGGCAGCGCCGCGGAGGCGCCCGCGGGGCTCACCCCAGGCGGTCGGCCAGCGCCTTGAACTGCGCCCACGACAGCTCCGGCGCGCGCGGGTCCCACAGCTTCTGCACGGTCGCCCGCAGCGGCATCCGGATGCCGGCCGCGACCTGGTCCTGGGTCTGGGAGTTCGCCAGGTCGCACCAGACGGCGAAGGTCCCGCCGAGGATCCGGTCGTCGTAGCGGGCGGGCACCGGCGTCGTGCCGCGCAGCACGCGCGGGGTCCACTGTTCGTAGATCCGCTTCCCCGTGGGGTAGACGAAGGTCTGCGGCTCGCCGAGGACGTAGTAGAGGAACTCGTCGTTGTAGTTGACGACCTCGCGGCCCGCGCCCAGGTAGTCGGCGGGCGGGCGCGCCCCGATCTCCTTGCCGGTCCAGTAGGCGACCTGGAGGGCGGCGTCGGCCTTCACGGAGGTGCCCTCGAAGAAGCCGTCGTTCCAGGCGCGCACGGTGCGGTCGTGGGCGCGGACGGTGTCGGCGCGGTCGTCGAGCCAGCCGGTCGCGAGGTCGGCGACGCCGGCGCCGGCGCCGTACCGCTCGCGCGCGGCGGCGGCGAGCTGCGGGTAGGAGGCCTCGGGGTCCGGGACCGTGAGGGCCTGGTACTCGTCGCCGCCGAGGTGCCACTGGCCGCCGGGGAACAGCTCGGCGTACTCGTCGAGCAGGTCGTCGAGGAGGGCCGCGGAGGCGTCCTTCGAGATGTCGATCGCCCCGCGGGTGGCGACCCCGCGCGCGTTGCGCAGTTGCAGCTCGGGGTGGGCGGCGAGGACGGCGCCCAGGTGTCCGGGCGAGTCGATCTCGGGCACGACGGTGATGTGCCGGCTCTCCGCCAGGTCGACGATCCTCCCGACCTGCGCCTTGGTCAGGTGCTGCTTGGAGACGATCTCGGGGTGGGTGTCCGACTCGATCCGGAAGGCCTGGTCGTCGGAGAAGTGCAGCCCGATCTCGTTGAACTTCAGGTCCCCCAGCTCCCGCACCCGGTCTTCTATCCACCCGGGCGTGAAGTTCTTGCGCGCGATGTCCAGCATGAACCCGCGCCGCGGCTTGGCCGGCTCGTCGCGCACGACGCCCTCCGGCGCCGTGGCGCCGCCGTGCACCTCCTGCTTCAGGGTGCGGGTGCCGTAGAACACGCCCGCGTCGGACCGCCCGCTGACGGTGACCCGCCCGCCGCGCACGGTCATGGTGTAGGACTCCGGGTTCGCGCCCTCGTCGTCGTCGAGCGCCAGCCGCAGGTCCCCGGCGCGCACGTCGTCCCGCTCGCCCGCGTACGTCATCCCCAGCTCGCCGGCGACCAGCCGGCCCTCGTCGGCCAGGTCCGCGTCGTTCACCACGACCCGCTGCTTCGCCGCCGGCCGCCAGCCGGGACCGCGCGCGGGGGTGTGCGCGCGGACGGCGGGAATCGTCCGCGGGGCCGTGGAGAGGGCGTACGACCGGCTGGGCGCGGGGCTCGCGCCCGACGCCGACGGGGCCGGGTCGCCGCTCGCGCCGCCGGACGTGGCGCCGGCCCGGTCCGCCGATCCCGCGGGCGTCCCGCCGCCGTCCCCGGAGGCCCAGACGCCCACGCCCGCCCCGAGCACGACGACGAGGCCGCCGGCCAGCACGGCCCGTCGTACGGCCTTCTCCTGCGGCCTCTTCCGCGGCGCCCGGCGCCGATGCCTGTGCCTGCTCACCCCGACAACCTACGGCCCGCGCCGGGCCGGGGCGCGCCGAGGGAGTCCACCACCCGTTCCGAAACTCTCCCGTGCGGGTGAAATCCGGATATCCGCCGGACACGTCATGAACACTGCCGATAATGTGACGTCACATCTTTCACCACACCCCCTGCCGCACCACACGTGACGCGAGGATCCCCACTGCCTGCGTACCGTCTCTCCGACCTCCCGGACCGCGTCAGCTTTCCGGACCACGTCGTCCTGCCGACCCTGCCGGAACAGAGCAGGACCTCTCCCCGACCTCCACCGCGCTGGACGGGTTCAACGGCGCGCCCGCGGCCGAGACGCGCCGCGCCCTGCTCGCCTGTCTGCACAGCCCGCGCTGGGCCCACCGCGTCGCCGCCCACCGCCCCTACCCCACCCTGGACGCCCTGCTGGCGGCGTCGGACGAGGCGGCGTACGACCTGACGGCGGGGGACCTCACGGAAGCGCTGGCGGCGGAGACCCCGCCGCCCCTGCCGGCGGACGCCTACGGAGCGGCCCACACGGCGCTCGGCGCCGCGCACGCGGCCTACGAGGCCCGCTTCGGCCACCCCTTCGTCGTCTGCCTGGACGGCGTCCCCCCACCGGAGGCCCTGGACCACCTCCTGGAGGCCGTCCGGTCACGATTGGCGAACGATCCCGAGGAGGAACGGGTGGTGACGGCGGAGGAACTGCGCCGCCTGGCGAGACAACGGCTGGCCGGGCTGCTCTGACGCCACGGGGCCGCCGCCTCCCGACGCACGGGGCCCCACCAGCCAGGACGCGGCCACGGACCAGGACGAAGAGGGCGTACCGCCGCAGATGCCGCAACGCTCACCCATACGCGTGCCAGTTTGATCACACCGGTAGGCCCCCTGTAAGCGCGGCGCCGACGCGTGGCTACGATGCTGGGGGCCGGTGGACCGTACCCGGCCGGGCCCGTCCGACGCCGAAGCCGGCAGGCCCCAATCCCCGCTCCCGGAGGGTTCTTCCGTGCCGGCTGGAACGCTGTACCGCGGCCGGGAAGGAATGTGGTCCTGGGTGGCTCATCGAGTCACCGGCGTCCTCATCTTCTTCTTCCTGTTCGTACACGTCCTGGACACCGCACTCGTGCGGGTCTCCCCCGAGGACTACGACAAGGTCGTAGCCACGTACAAGACGCCGATCGTCGCCGTGCTGGAGTACGGCCTGGTCGCCGCCATCCTCTTCCACGCGCTGAACGGTCTGCGTGTCATCGCCGTCGACTTCTGGTCGAAGGGCACCCGCTACCAGAAGCAGATGCTCTGGGCCGTCGTCGGCATCTGGGTCGTGCTGATGCTCGGGGCGGTCTACCCCGTCCTCGGCCACGCCGCTCGTGAAGTCTTCGGGAGCTGAGACAGATGGCCACCACTGAAACCTCCGCGTCCGGAGTCGGCCCCGTCGAGGGCGCGTCCCTGTACGACGTCGACCACCCGGCCCCCTCATCGAGGCCCCGCGCAAGCGGACCAAGAAGTCCCCGAAGTCGACCCGGGGCAACTTCGAGATGGCCGCCTGGCTGTTCATGCGCCTGTCCGGCGTGGTGCTGGTCGTCCTGGTCCTCGGCCACCTGCTGATCCAGCTGGTGCTGGACGGCGGCGTCTCCAAGATCGGCTTCGCCTTCGTGGCCGGCCGCTGGGCCTCGCCGTTCTGGCAGGTCTGGGACCTGCTGATGCTGTGGCTGGCGATGCTGCACGGCGCCAACGGCCTGCGCACGGTCATCAACGACTACGCGGAGCGCGCGAACACCCGCCTGTGGCTGAAGGGCCTGCTCTACACCGCCACGGTGTTCACCATCCTGCTGGGCACGCTGGTGATCTTCACCTTCGACCCGAACATCCGCTAGGCACGGGGCTGAGGCAACCAACCATGAAGATCCACAAGTACGACACCGTCATCGTCGGCGCCGGCGGCGCCGGTATGCGCGCGGCGATCGAGTCGACGAAGCGCAGCCGGACCGCGGTCCTGACGAAGCTCTACCCCACCCGCTCCCACACGGGCGCCGCGCAGGGCGGCATGGCCGCCGCGCTGGCCAACGTGGAGGAGGACAACTGGGAGTGGCACACCTTCGACACGATCAAGGGCGGTGACTACCTGGTCGACCAGGACGCCGCCGAGATCCTGGCGAAGGAGGCCATCGACTCGGTCCTCGACCTGGAGAAGATGGGCCTGCCGTTCAACCGCACCCCGGACGGCACGATCGACCAGCGCCGCTTCGGCGGTCACAGCCGCAACCACGGCGAGGCCCCGGTCCGCCGGTCCTGCTACGCGGCCGACCGCACCGGCCACATGATCCTCCAGACGCTTTACCAGAACTGCGTGAAGGAGGGCGTGGAGTTCTTCAACGAGTTCTACGTCCTCGACCAGCTGATCACCGAGGTCGACGGCGTCAAGAGGTCGGCCGGCGTCGTGGCGTACGAGCTGGCCACCGGCGAGATCCACGTCTTCCAGGCGAAGGCCGTGATCTACGCCTCGGGCGGCACCGGCAAGTTCTTCAAGGTGACGTCGAACGCGCACACGCTGACGGGTGACGGCCAGGCGGCGGTCTACCGCCGCGGCATCCCGCTGGAGGACATGGAGTTCTTCCAGTTCCACCCGACCGGCATCTGGCGCATGGGCATCCTGCTGACGGAGGGCGCCCGCGGTGAGGGCGGCATCCTGCGCAACAAGGACGGCGAGCGCTTCATGGAGAAGTACGCTCCCGTCATGAAGGACCTGGCGTCGCGCGACGTCGTGTCCCGGTCCATCTACACGGAGATCCGTGAGGGCCGCGGCTGCGGTCCCGAGGGCGACCACGTCTACCTCGACCTCACCCACCTCCCGCCGGAGCAGCTGGACGCCAAGCTGCCGGACATCACCGAGTTCGCGCGCACCTACCTCGGCATCGAGCCGTACACGGACCCGATCCCGATCCAGCCCACCGCGCACTACGCGATGGGCGGCATCCCGACGAACGTCGCGGGTGAGGTGCTGGCCGACAACACCACGGTGGTGCCCGGTCTGTACGCCGCCGGCGAGGTCGCCTGCGTGTCCGTGCACGGCGCCAACCGGCTGGGCACGAACTCGCTGCTGGACATCAACGTGTTCGGCAAGCGCGCGGGCATCGCCGCCGCCGAGTACTCCCAGAAGGCCGACTACGTCGAGCTGCCGGAGGACCCCGCGTCCCTGGTCGTCGCGCAGATCGAGCGGCTGCGCAACTCGACGGGCACCGAGCGGGTGGCGACGATCCGCCGCGAGCTGCAGGAGACCATGGACGCCAACGTCATGGTGTTCCGCACCGAGCAGACGATCAAGACGGCGGTCGAGAAGATCGCCGAGCTGCGCGAGCGCTACCTGAACGTCTCGATCCAGGACAAGGGCAAGCGGTTCAACACCGACCTGCTGGAGGCCGTCGAGCTGGGCAACCTGCTCGACCTGGCCGAGGTCATGGCCGTCTCCGCCCTCGCCCGCAAGGAGTCCCGCGGCGGTCACTACCGCGAGGACTACCCCAACCGCGACGACGTCAACTTCATGCGCCACACCATGGCGTACCGCGAGGTCGGCGACGACGGCACCGAGTCCATCCGTCTCGACTACAAGCCGGTCGTCCAGACCCGCTACCAGCCGATGGAGCGTAAGTACTGATGGCTACCCCCGTTCTGGACAAGTCGGACGCGGCCCCCGAGCCCGGTTTCGCCGACTCCCCGTACATCACCGCCGTCTTCCGGATCCGCCGGTTCAACCCGGAGGTCTCGGCCGAGGCGACCTGGGAAGACTTCCAGGTGGAGATCGACCCCAAGGAGCGCGTCCTCGACGCCCTCCACAAGATCAAGTGGGAGCTGGACGGCAGCCTGACGTTCCGCCGTTCCTGCGCCCACGGCATCTGCGGTTCCGACGCGATGCGGATCAACGGCAAGAACCGCCTCGCGTGCAAGACGCTGATCAAGGACATCAACCCCGCGAAGCCGATCACGGTCGAGCCCATAAAGGGCCTGACGGTCCTGAAGGACCTCGTGGTCGACATGGAGCCGTTCTTCCAGGCGTACCGCGACGTCATGCCCTTCCTCATCACGAAGGACACCAACGAGCCGACGCGTGAGCGGCTCCAGACGGCCGAGGACCGCGAGCGCTTCGACGACACCACCAAGTGCATCCTGTGCGCCGCGTGCACGTCGTCGTGCCCGGTGTTCTGGAACGACGGGCAGTACTTCGGCCCGGCGGCCATCGTCAACGCGCACCGCTTCATCTTCGACTCGCGCGACGAGGCCGGCGAGCAGCGCCTGGAGATCCTGAACGACCGTGACGGCGTGTGGCGTTGCCGTACGACGTTCAACTGCACGGACGCCTGCCCGCGCGGCATCGAGATCACCAAGGCGATCCAGGAAGTCAAGCGGGCGCTGATCACCCGCCGCTTCTGAGCACACCGCACGGCCGAGGGCCCCGTTCCACGCAGCGATGCGGGAGCGGGGCCCTCGGCGTTGAGCGGGCGGGGATCAGCCGCGCAGGACGCGGCCCTGGGCGTCGGTGCGGTCGTTGCTCGTCAGGAACAGGATGCCGTCGATCAGCGCCCAGATGCCGAGGCCACCGCAGGTGAGGAGCTGGGCGACGCCCACGCCGACGGAGCCGACGTAGAAGCGGCCGATGCCGAGGGTGCCCAGGAAGAGCTGGAGGATGCCCGCGACGATCTTCGACTTGTCGGAGTACGGACGGCCCATCGGGTCGACGCCGTAGGGGGCTTCGGGAGTGGGGACGCTCATGAGAACTGCTCCTGGATTGCTTCGTTTTCAGGCGTTCCCGGAGCTGGTTGCTCCGGAACGGGGAGTCCGGGAGGGATGCGAGTTCTCCATACGCCGAGCTTGCGCCGAACGTGCGTCGACCACGTCCGCGCACGCCTTTCGGCCGTGCGGACGTCCCCCCTGTGGCCGTGAGCCTAGAGAACGCCGAAGGTGAGAAGGGAGTAGGAACGAACGATCGTTCCTGTTCCGTGATCAAATCACGCCAATCACGGGGTACTCGGAAGGGTTTGCGCACCGGCGGGCGGGCGGTCGCTCCGCTGTCCGGGCGGGGCGCGGCGGGGCTCTCTAGAGGACGTTGCGCGCGACGGTCCACGTCACGGCGAGTCCCAGGATCACGGCCTGGGAGCGCCTGCCGAGCGCGGGGCGCCAGCGGCGGCCGCGCAGCCCCTCCCACGCCCAGCGGCCCAACAGCGCGAGGGCGAAGGGTGAGGCGAGAAGCAGGGCCCGGTTGTCCAGCCAGGCGGCGCCGAGGTGACCGTGCATCAGGTCGTACGTCATGCGGGTGCCGCCGCACGCGGGGCACAGCAGGCCGGTGACGAAGCGGAACGGGCACTGCGGCAGCAGGTGTCCGCCCTCGTGCGGGTCGGTGACGTACAGGTGGGCCGAGCCGGCCAGACCGGCGGCGAGCACCGCGAGGGGTGCCGCCGCCGGGTGTCGCAGGAGGGAGCCGGGCCCTCCGCGCACCACGTCAGCCACGCAGGATCCGGCCCTGGGCGTCGGTCTTGTCGTTGCTGGTGAGCAGGATGATGCCGTCGATCAGCGCCCAGATGCCGAAGCCGCCGCAGGTGAACAGCTGGGCGAGGCCCATGCCGACGTGGCCGATGTAGAAGCGGCCGACGCCGAAGGTGCCGAGGAACAGCTGGAGGATGCCCGCGATGATCTTCGACTTGTCGGACAGGGGACGGCCGTAGGGGTCGTAGCCGTAGGGGGCGTTGGGGTCGCCGGTGTAGGTGCCGGGCGGGACGGCGCCGGGGGGCGGGTAGCCGCCCTGCTGGTAACCGGCCTGCGGGTAGCCCTGCTGGTAACCGGGCTGCTGGTAGCCGCCCTGCGGCTGTCCGCCCTGGGGGTACCCGTACGGGCTGCCCTGTGCGCCTCCGTAGGGCCCCTGTTCGGCGCCGGGGTACCCGTATCCGGGCTGGGGAGGCTGCTGGGGCTGCTGCGGCTGCTCTGTCACTGTGGGTTCTCCCCGAAGTCGGACGATCGATCGGACGCACGTCATCTTGCATGACACGACGTGCCCTGAAGAAGTCAGGTGGTCCATCGTCCTACGCGGTGGCGAGTTCGCACCACACGTACTTCCCCCGGCTCCCGGATCCCGCCGCCGGCTGCCACCCCCAGTCCTCGGAACAGGCCCGCACCAGCCCGAGCCCGCGCCCGCGCCCGTCCTCACCCTCGCCGAAATCGTCCGACTCCGCCGGGAACCGGGGCGGTTCGGGGTCCGCGTCCCAGGCCCCGATCCACAGCGCCCCGTCCGCCCACCGCACGCGCAGCGCCGCGGGCCCCTCGGTGTGCCGTACGGCGTTGGAGACCAGCTCGGCGGCGAGCAGTTCGGCGGTGTCGACGAGGCCGATCAGCCCGTGGAGGGTCAGGATCAGCCGGAGCGTGCGGCGGCAGACGGTGACGGCGCGGAGGTCGCCGGGGATGTGGAGGGAGTACTCCCAGGGCTCGCCGGCCTGGGACTGCGGGAACTGCTGGGAATGCTGCGGGGTCTCGTGTTCGGGCATGCGTCGGCTCCGGTTCGGTGGTGGGGTGGCGGAGGGCGGCGGAAGGCTCGCGGGCGGTGTCATTGCCGCAGCCGTCCTGGCAGGACGGGGCGGTGCGCTTCCGGGGGCCCGAAGTTCCGCATCGTGTGCGTCGCGTCACTGAACGTAGACCTAGATTTACAGGTCAAGCAAGCGGATCCCGTAATCTGACGCCGAACGAGTGCCGCCACCAAGCGCGTTGGACCGAGGAGCTGCACATGGCCGGGTTGAGGCGTGAACCGACAGCACGCCAAAAGCGCCTTGGGATCGAACTGCGCAAACTGCGGGACGCGGCAGGCCTCACGGGACGCGAGGCGGCGGCAGCGCTCGGGGTCAGCTCTGCTCAGATCAACCAGATCGAGTCCGGCCTCTCCGGCGTGAGCGAGCAGCGCCTGCGCCGGCTCGCCGCCGTCTACGCCTGCTCGGACGGCGAGTTGATCGATGCGCTGGTGACCATGGCGACCACCCGGGGCCGGGGCTGGTGGGAGGAGTATCGGGGCACTCTGCCGACACCGTTCCTGGACCTGCCCGAACTGGAACATCACGCTCACTACCGGTGGGACGTGGAATTCCTCCACGTCCCGGGCCTGTTGCAGACCGAGGACTACGCCCGTTCGCTCTTCTCCTACGTCAACCCCGAGTTCCCCCAGGACGAGGTGGAGCGGTGGGTCGAGCACCGCATGAAGCGCAAGGTCATCGTCGAGGGGCCCGAGCCGATCCCGTACGAAGCCGTGATCCACGAGGCCGCGCTGCGGATCCGGGTCGGCGACCAGGCCGAGGCGCGGGCCCAGCTCACCCGCGTCGTCGCGCTCTCCGAGGCCGACAACGTCACCGTGCGGGTCATCCCCTTCGCCCTGAACGGCTTCGGCGGGGCGGGCAGTGCCATGGTGTACGCAGGCGGCCCGGTCCCCCAACTGGACACCGTGGTCCGCGACGGCCCGAACGGCCCGGTGTTCATCGACGCCGCAGCCCAACTCAGCCGCTACCGAACGCTCTTCCGTAGGGTGGAAGCGGTGTCACTCGAGCCCGAGCACTCGCGTGACTTCATCCACAGGCTGGCGAAGGAGCTGTGAGGACGACATGACCACCCCCGACACCTGGCGCAAGTCTTCCTACTCGGGCGGCGGCCAGGGCGACGCCTGCGTCGAAGTCGCGGATCTGGACGCCCGCATAGCCGTCCGCGACTCCAAGGCCCCCGCCCGCGCCACCCTCACCTTCCCGGCACCCGCCTTCGCCACGTTCATCGCGACCCTGAAGAGCCCGACCGCCTGACCCGGAACAGCCGGTCGCAGCCGGGCCGCAGGCGATGCCCGTGAGCGCGAGGAAGCGCTGGGCCATACGTCCGTAGCGGCGACGGAATCGGCCGCAGCCGGGACGGTCGGACGGTCGACCGCACCCGGCACCGTCTCTTCGACCGCGCGCCCCGCCGTGAAGCGGTGACGGCACCTGTCCCGGCCCCGGCTTCCTCCAGGATCCGTGCGCATGGGCCGAGACACCGGCAGCCAGACCGTCTCGTTCGGATCATCCGATCGTTGGTCTGGGTGTGTCGTTGGCTGACGCGCGGTGGGCGCGGATCGAGCCGTTGCTTCCGGACCGGTCGCCGAAGCGGGGTGGACGGTGGCGTGACCATCGACAGGTGATCGACGCCATCGCTTTCGAGTTCCAGACCGGCTTGCAGTGGGTGCACCTGCCGGAGAGGTACGGCAACTGGCGGGGCGTCCATGACCGGCTGCGGATGTGGGCCGTGGACGGCACCTGGGAGCGGGACTTCATTGCGCTCATGGCCCAGGCCGATGCCGACGGGGACCTGAACCGGGCTGCCTCGGTGGACTCGACGATCGTGCGCGCTCACCAGCACGCCGCCGGGGCCCGCGAAAAGGGGCCCCGACCGGCGAGCCGCACGACCATTTATCCGGCCGGACTCCAGGCCGCGGGCATCTTCCTTTGGCCGGCCCGCCGATCCGACGAAACAGCCTTTTCAGGTGGTGACAGGGAGCCGCCCGCGGGACAGGCGGCCGACTCCCCAGGCGATGGCGAGGGCGGTGATGACGATGGCGGCACCGATCGGTGAGCCGGTGGCTGTCGTTGCCCAGGGTGCGCCGGCCAGCAGGATGGCGACGATGTGCCGGGGGCGGGCGTCCGGGGCCGCTGTGCGGAGGGCGATCAGCAGCATGACGGGACCCAGTTGCTGGACCAGTCCGAGAGAGAAGTCGCCGTCGCCGGAGGAGGCCGCACAGAGAGAAGGCAGCCAGGTGATGACGGCGAAGGCCAAGGCCAGTCGGCGGTCGTTTCTTCCTGGGGCGACCGCCGCAGGCATCACCGCCACCAGGGCCAGCAGCGGGATCAGCCAGGCAGACCCCTGGCACCCTGCGAGCAGCGCCACGACGGACAGCGCCCCCAGGACCCTGGCCATCGACCAGCGCCCCAGGACGGCCATCGCCCCGGCCGCCGACACAGCCACGTACACCGCTGCGCCGGGGAGAGTCATGCCCGCGCTCCCGTCACGTACGGCTCCTGCCACGGCGGTCGTCAGACCGGCGGCGGCGATCGCCCCGGCGGCCGCGAGGGCGTACGGGGCGGTGGCCACCAGGAAGCGGCCGGCCCGCTGACCGGAGCCGGTGTGCGTCCGTACCCGTACCGCATGGGCCGCGATGTTCAGCTGCTCCAGACGTCCGGCAGCCGCTGAGGCACCCTCGGTGGCGTCCCGGTACATCTGCAGGATTTCGGCGCCATGGCTTGCCCGGTAACGGCGTGGGTAGAGCGACAGGACGCGGGGGGAGTGCTCGTCGGCGGTCATGCGGGGGTTCCAGTCGGTTCGATGGTGGCTTGCTTGAGGCGTCGGGTGGCCTCGCGAGCGTTGGCGGTGATGCGCCGGACCTCTGCGGCGAGGGTGTCCCGTCCGGTGCGGGTGAGCGCATACGTGCGCCGGAGCCGCCCCTCGACCCGCTCCTCCGAGAAGACCTCGATAACGCCTTCCGCCTGAAGGCGTTCAAGAGACCCGTAGAGCGTCCCGGTGCGCAGCCGTACGCGGCCCTGAGAAATCGTCAGAACCTCCTGAGCAAGCCCATAGCCGTGTCGGGGTTTGTCGGCCAGCGCAGTGAGGATGAGCAAGGTCGGTTCCTGCATGGATCTACGGTCAGCCATACGCGCCACCATAGTACGTTCAACTGACTATTGAACAGTGCCGTATCGCCCAGGAAGCGAGGAGTCGCGTGCCCACTCGGGGTTCGCGGCAGGGACCGTCTCTCCGACCGGAGCTACACCCCGGGCGCCCCCAAAGCCCCCACCGCACAATGATCCGAACGAAACCGCCCAGGCCCGTTCGCTCGGGCCCGGCTTGCGGTGCCGCCCCCGCCCGGCCTGGAGCGGCTGAGCCCGGAGGGCCGGAGCGGCCGGGGGCTCCTCGCCGCACGGACGCAGGAAGCGCCGAGCCTCAGCGAGATTCACCGCGAGACCCGTGCGGCTCCCAGACGTCCCGTTCCACCGCCGTAGCGAGCATGTGGGCCTCGGCTGTCCTGAGCCCGGTACCGCGGCTCCCTACCGCCTGCATCGCGGGCCGACGCTTCGCCTCCTGCACGCACTCCGTCACCGGCTGCACGGACCACGCGAGGACGCGTCGGAAATCATCCAATTCAATCCATTTCCCACCTATTCTGACGTTATGTCAGACGACCAGTCCTACGAACTGCTCGGGTTCGACAACGTCCTGCTGCCCGTCGGCGATCTCGGCGAGGCCGTGAGGTTCTACGAGCGGGCCGGGTTCGCGGTGGCGTTCCGGTTCGACGAGGCGGGGATCGCGTTGCTGAAGGTCGGGGGCGAGACGCCCGGCGTCCTGCTGCGCGTGGAGGAGGCGCTCGGGCACCGGCCGCCGCCGTGGGCCTGCCCGCGCCTGTGGCTGGAGGTGCCGGACGCGCGCGCGGCGGCCCGCGCGCTGGCGGACGCCGGCATCCAGCCCCTGGACGGGCCGTTCCCGGGGGCCACCGGCTGGACCGTCGAGGTCGCCGACCCCTGGGGGAACGTCCTCGGCCTCACGGACTACTCCAAGCGGCCGGAGCTGGGCCGCCGGACGTGACAGGGGACGGAGCACGGGGCGGGCGGCCCCGGTGCCGCCGGGCGGGCGGACGGCCGTGCCGCCCGGCGCGGGGCCGGACCCGCGCGCCCCGCCGGTGACGGCGTCCCCCGACCCCACTGACTAGGCTCCCTCCCGTGCCAGCGAACGACGACGGCCCCGCCGAGGCCGCTCCCCCGACCCGGTCCTCCGAGGCCGCCGCCCCGACCAAGTCGGAGCAGACCCGCGCGCTGATCCTTCAGACGGCGATGCGGCTGTTCCAGGAGCGCGGCTACGACGGGACGACGATGCGGGCCATCGCCAAGGAGGCCGGGGTCTCCGTCGGCAACGCGTACTACTACTTCGCGGGCAAGGAGCACCTGATCCAGGGCTTCTACGACCGGCTCGCCGCCGAGCACCGGGCGGCGATCGGGGAGCTGCTGGAGCGGGAGACGGACCTGGAGGCGCGGCTGGCGGGCGTGCTGCGGATCTGGCTGGACGTGGCGACGCCGTACCACGAGTTCGCGGTGCAGTTCTTCAAGAACGCCGCCGACCCGGACAGCCCGCTCAGCCCCTTCTCCCCGGAGTCGGAGCACGCCCGCAACGAGGCCATCGGCGTCCACCGGAGAGTACTGGCCGGTTCGAAGGCGAAGGTGCCGGAGGAACTGCGGGAGGTGCTGCCCGAGTTGATGTGGCTGGCCCAGATGGGTCTCGTCCTGTACTGGATCTTCGACCGCACCGAGGGCCGCGAGCGCAGCTACCGCCTCGCCGAGCGGGGCGCGCGCCTGACCACGCGCGGGGTGACACTGTCCCGCTTCCGGGTGCTGCGGCCGCTCGTCCACGAGGTGCACGAGCTGTTCACGGACTTCCTCCCCGGCATGACGAAGGCCCTGCCGGACCCGGCGAAGAGGCAGAAGGAGGAGAAGGAGCAGAAGGAGCAGCCGCCGGGCCCGGCCGAATAGGCGGTCCGCGTCAGCGCGGTGCGTCCACCTCCCCCGGCTCCAGTTCCACGTCGACGACCAGCGGCTCGCCCGCGACCAGCACCTGCCGGGCGCGCGAGGCGTACGCGCGCGCCGTCGTGGCCAGCAGGTACGTCCCCGGTGCCGGGACCGAGAGGATGTAGGAGCCGTCGGCGAGCGAGACGACGCGGTCCAGCTGTCGTCCGCCCGCCGACATCAGGGTGACCGCCGCGCCCTCGACGGGACCGCCGGCCGGGTCGCGCACCTGGCCGTGGACGACCGAGGCGGGGCCGCCGGCATGCGCGACGGCCTCCTCGGCCTCCCCGGCCTCCTCCTTGGGTTCCACCGCCAGGTGCGGCAGCCGCTTCTCCAGCCAGGCCGGCAGCCACCAGTTGGACGTGCCGAGCAGGTGCATCGCGGCCGGGACGAGGGCCGTGCGCAGGACGAACGCGTCCAGCGCGACCGCCGCCGCCAGGCCCACGCCCGCCATCGCGGCGCCCGAGTCGCCGCTGAGGACGAACGCGAGGAACACGCAGACCATGATCAGGGCCGCGGAGTTGATGACCCGGCTGGTCTCGGCGAGGCCGACGCGCACCGCGCGGGCGTTGTCGCGCGTGTGCACCCACTCCTCGTGCATCCGGCTGACCAGGAAGACCTGGTAGTCCATCGACAGGCCGAACAGCAGGGACAGCATGATCACCGGCAGGAAGGCGTTGATCGGGCCCTCCTTGCCGAGGCCGAGCAGGTCGAGCCCCCAGCCCCACTGGAAGACCGCGACGAGCACCCCGAAGGAGGCCGCCGCCGCGACCAGGTTCATCACGGCCGCCGTCAGCGGCACCACCAGGGAGCGGAAGGCCACCAGCAGGAGCAGGAAGCCCAGGCCGATGATCGTCGCGACGAACAGGGGCAGGCGGTCCCCGGTGACGGTCGCGAAGTCCTTGGAGACCGCGGTGACCCCGCCGACGTGCGCCTCGACGCCGGCCCCCGGGATCACCTCGTCGCGCAGGCGGTCGATGAGGGCGTCCGTCTCCTCGGACTGCGGCGAGGTCGTGGGGACCACCTGGACGACGGTGACGCCCCGGGCGGGCGGCAGCGCGGTGACCCGGGCGACCCCCTCGGTGGCCCCGATGTCCCGGACGAGGGCGGTGGCGTCGCCGTCCGGGACGACCACCTGGAGCGGGCCGTTGAAGCCCGGTCCGAAGCCCTCGGCGAGCAGGTCGTAGGCCTGCCGGGTGGTCGTGGTGGTGTCGTCGTTGCCCTGGTCGGTGGCGCCCAGGCGCAGCGAGAGGACGGGCAGGGCGAGGACGGCCATGACCGCCAGGGCGAGCACGGCGATCCGCCACGGCCGCCGCTGCACGACCGCCGACCAGCGCAGGGCGAGCCCCGTCGCCTTCTCCGGCTCGGGGCCGGTCGCCGCGAGCATCCGCCGCTGCCTGCGGCTGAGCACGCGCGGGCCGAGGAGGCCGAGCAGCGCCGGGAGCAGCGTCGTGGCGGCCAGGACGCTGAGGACGACCGTGAGGGAGGTGCCGATGACGACGCCGTCCAGGAAGCGCAGGTTCGTCACCAGCATCCCGGCGAGCGCGATGCACACCGTGCCGCCCGCGAACAGCACCGCGCGGCCCGAGGTGTCGAGGGCGGTGACCGTCGACTCCTCCGGGTCCATGCCGCGCAGGACGCCCTTGCGGTGCCGGGTGACGATGAACAGGGCGTAGTCGATGCCGACGCCCAGGCCGATCAGCGAGGACAGCAGCGGCGCCAGGTCCGGGATGTCGGTGACGTGGCTGAGGAGCTGGGTGGAGAACAGGCCGGTGCCGACGCCGAAGACGGCCACGCCGATCGGCAGCAGCATCGCGAACAGCGAGCCGAAGGCGAGGAACAGCACGACCGCCGCGGCGGCCAGGCCGACCATCTCGGCGAGGCCGGTCGGCGGCTCCTGCACCCGCTGGACGGCCTGTCCGCCCACCTCGACGTCGAGGCCGTCGCGCCGCGCGTCGCGCGCGGTGTCGACGACGTCCTGGACGAGTTCCTTGGGCACGGCGTTCGCCTGGTCGGTGAAGGTGACCTGGGCGTAGGCGATCCGCCCGTCCCGGCCGACCTGGGCCGCGCCCTCGGCGCCCGCGTACGGGCCGGTGACGCCGCCGACACCCGTCATGCCGGCGATCTTCTCCAGCGCGGGCTGGATCCGGGCCCGTACCGCCGCGTCCCGGACCGAACCCTCGTCCACCTTCCAGACGACCGTGTCGACGTCGCCCGCGCGCGCGGGGAACGCCTCCTCCATCAGGTCGTACGCCTTCTTGGAGTCCGTGTCGGGGAGGGAGAACACGTTCGCGTAGTCCGTGCCCGCGGACGAGGCCGAGAAGCCCAGCCCGCACAACGCCCCCACCCACAGCAACAGGACCACCAGCCGGTGCCGGTAGCACCATCGCGCCAATGCCGCCACGCTTCAGCTCCTTCGTCGTCGGTCGGTCCCCCGGGTCCTGACCGACAGGATCGGCGCCGACGCGCGCGTGCGGCGGTCAACTCCCCCGACTCTCAAGAAACTCCAAAGCGGGAGGCGGTCCCGCCGCCGGTGGCCGCGCCGATACTGGAGGGCATGACGACGGCCCCCGGCACCGTGCTGGTGGTGGAGGACGAACCGAGCATCGCGGACGTCCTCGCCATCGCCCTGCGCTTCCACCGCTTCGAGGTCCTGACCGCGGGCACCGTCCGCGAGGCCCTCGCCCTCGCCGACCCGGTCTCCCCCCACGCGCGCGCGGGCTCGCACGGCGGGAGGTCGCCCGTCGACGTGGCCCTGCTCGACGTGATGCTGCCGGACGGCGACGGTCGGGCCCTCGGGCGGGAACTGCGCGCGCGCCGGCCGGAGCTGGCCCTGGTCTTCCTGACCGCGCGGGACGCGCCCGCGGAGATCGTCGGCGCCCTCGGCTTCGGCGACGACTACATCACCAAGCCGTTCGACATCGACGTGGTCGTCGCCCGCGTCACGGCGGTCCTGCGCCGCACCCTCCCCCGCGCCCGCGGCGGAACCCCGGCCGGCGACGTCCTCCCGCGGCGCCCGCCGCTGCGCTACGGCGACCTGGAGCTGGACGAGGCGACGTACTCGGTGCACCGCGCGGGCCGCGCCGTCGAGCTGACCCCCACCGAGTACGCGCTGCTGCGCTTCCTGGTGCGCAACGGCGGCCGGATCGTGCCCAAGGAGCAACTCCTGCGCCACGTCTGGCAGTACGAGCACGCTCCGGCCGAGTCGACCGTCGTCGAGACGTACATCAGCTATCTGCGGCGCAAGCTCGACGCGCTGGGACCGCCCGTGATCACCACCCGGCGGGGCGTGGGATACGGGCTGGCGTGAGGCGGCCGCACCGGCGCGGCACGCACTCCCTGCGCGTGAAGCTGACGGCGGCCAACGTGGTGCTGCTCGCGCTCGGCATCATCGCCGCGACCGGCTTCAGCCTGATGACCATGCGGCACTACCTGCTGGACCAGGCCGACTCCGAACTGACCAAGACCCGCGCCTCACTGAGCGGTTCGGGCCTGACCCTGCGGAAGATCGACTCGCTGAGCGCGCTCGGCTTCGTCCGCGACCGCCTGATGCCCGAGCGGTCCGGGGAACTGCCCGCGCCCGACTCCGTCTTCGCCGCCGTCGGCCGCGACGGCGAGGCGGTGGCGGTCTTCGGCGTCGCGCCGACCGACACCCAGACCGGGCTGGCGCGGGCCGTGGACGACCCCGCCGCCCTCGCCCGCGACCCGGAGCCGCACGACGTCACCGTGGAGGGCGCCGCCTACCGGGCGACCGCGATCCGGCTCTCCGACGGCACCTGCATCCTGCTGGCCGTCTCCACCGACGCCGTGCACAAGGGCATGGTCAAGGCGCTCAAGCTCGACCTGGCCGTGGGCACCCTGCTGCTGGCGCTGCTGGCCTGTCTGACGCTGTTCAGCGTGCGGCGGCGGATGCGGCCGCTGGAGGACATGGTGGAGACCTCCTCGGCGATCGCCGAGGGCGACCTCACCCGGCGGGTGCCCTCCCGCCACGACCCCACCCAGGAGGTCGAGCAGTTGCGCCTCGCCCTGAACTCGATGCTCCAGCAGGTGGAGACGGCGTACCGCACGCGCGAGCGCAGCGCGGCCCAGCTGCGCCGGTTCGTCGCGGACGCCTCGCACGAGCTGCGCACCCCGCTGTCCGCGATCCGCGGCTACCTCCAGCTGTACGACCGGGGCATGCTGCGCGACCCGGCCGAGCGGCGGCGCGCCTGGGACCGGATGAACGGCGAGGTGGACCGCATGGGACGGCTCGTCGACGAGCTGCTCGTCCTGGCCCGCCTCGACCAACGGCCCGAGCTGCGGCTGCGCGACGTGGACGTGAGCCGGCTGGTGCGGGACGCGGCGCAGGACCTGCGGGCCCAGCAGCCGGAGCGGCCGGTCACGGTCGACGCGGCCGGCGCGGTCCTGGCGCGGGCCGACGAGTCGGGGCTGCGCCAGGTCCTCGGCAACCTCCTGGCCAACGTGCGCACGCACACGCCCGCCGACGTGCCGGTCCGGCTGGCCGTGGAGCACGCCGACGGCGCCGTGAGGCTGTCGGTGCGGGACGAGGGGCCGGGGCTGGCCGCGGAGGACGCGGCGCGGGTCTTCGACCGCTTCTTCCGCGCGGGCGGCGGCGCGGGCAGCGGGCTGGGCCTGGCGATCGTGCAGGGCGTGGTGGACGCCCACGGCGGCGAGGTGGACGTCCGCACGGCGCCGGGCGAGGGCCTGACGGTGACGGTACGACTGCCGGACCGGGCGACGGCCTGACGGCGACGGCACGACTGCCGGACCGGGCAAGCGCCTGACGGCGACGGCACGACTGCCGGACCGGGCGACGGAGTGCGGTCAGGGGCGGTCCGCGGGCGGTTCTCAGGCCTGCTTCGACGCCAGTTCGATGACCGTGATGTCGGACGGGGCGCCCACGCGCGTGGGCGGACCCCAGGCGCCGGCGCCGCGCGAGACGTAGAGCTGGGTGTCGCCGTAGCGCTCCAGGCCCGCGACGGTCGGGTTCGCGGCGGCGGCGAGGAGGTTGCCGGGCCAGAGCTGGCCGCCGTGGGTGTGGCCGGAGAGCTGGAGGTCGACGCCGTGCTCGACGGCGTCGTGGATCTGCACGGGCTGGTGGGCGAGGAGCACGCACGCGCGGGCCCGGTCCCGGTCGCCGAGGGCCTTCGCGAAGTCGGGCCCCTGCCCCTCGCTCTCGCCCGCGACGTCGTTGACGCCGGCCAGGTCGAACCACGGCAGTTCGGTCCGCGCGTTCTCCAGGGGCAGCAGGCCGAGCCGCCGCACCTCCTGGACCCACTGCCCGGCGCCGGAGAAGTACTCGTGGTTGCCGGTGACGAAGAAGCTGCCGTGCCGGGCCCGCAGCCGCGCGAGGGGGCCGCCGCCGGGCCCAGGTCCTTCACGCTGCCGTCGACCAGGTCGCCGACGACCGCGATCAGGTCGGGCTGCGTGCCGTTGACGGTGTCGACGACCTTCTGCGCGAAACCGCGGCCGAGGACCGGGCTCAGGTGGACGTCGCTGACGACCGCGATCCGGTAACCGTGCGCCGCGCGCGGCAGCCTGGCCAGCGGGACGGTGACCCGCTTCACCCCGGGGCCCCGCAGCACGCCGTAGGTGCCGTATCCGACGGTCCCGGCCGCGGCCGCGGCCGCGGCGCCGCCGATGACGCGGGAGACGAACAGGCGGCGGGAGGGGCCGGCGGGGCGCGGTGGGCCGGTCTCCCCGAAGGGCTGCGGCTCCTCGGACGCCCCGGGGCCGGGCGGGGCCGGCGGCACGGGCGTCCCGGCTCCGGGCGGGGACGGCGGCACGGTCTCGGGCTCCTCGTCCCGCGCCGCCACCGGCACCGGCGTCCGGGCGGCCGCCCGCCGCTCCAGGACGCGCCGCAGCAGCGGGCGTACGGCCTCGCCCGCCAGGACCGCCAGGACCAGGTACATCGACAGCGCCAGCCACAGGAAGCCGGGCCAGGCCAGGACGCGCTGGAGCCAGAAGGGGGCGCCGGCGCGTTCGGCGACCAGGGCGCCGACGGCGAGGGCCCAGCCGCCCGCGATCAGCACCGCGCCGCCGCGCCGGACCGGGCCCGGGGCGCTGGTCGTGTCGCGGAACAGGCGGCGCCACAGATACCGGTTGGCCCCGACGACGACCGCCAGGGCGAGCAGCACGAAAAGGATGGCCACGGTCTTCGTATCCCCCGCTGTGGGCTTCGGGCGCCGGGCGTGCGGCGTCGGATGTCGGGCGTCGGGCTATGGCGTCGGGCTATGGCGTGGGGCTACGGCGTCGGGCTACGACGCGGGCTATGAGGTTCGCCGCAGGGCGCGCAGTCCGCGCAACCCGATGGCCCCGACGACCGTCCCCAGTACGAAGGAGACGACGGCGAGCGTCAGGTGGACCCAGAAGTAGGCCGTCGGGTCGCCGTCGTCGAACGCGAGCCCGCTGCCGTCCTTGATCAGGTTTTTGACGAAAGTGACCCAGATGACCCAGCTCCACACCCCGAAGGCGAGAAGGAACCAGGACACCGGTCGGCTGAGCTTCATACGTTCAGTATCGCCGCCCGCTGTCCGGTTCCATGAGGGGGGTGGGGAGGGGGGCGGGACTTCCCGTCGTGCGCCCGGTACTTTCTCCGTCGTGCCCGCACCCCTGAAGCGGACCGCCAGGCGAACCCTGCTGGTCACCTCCGCGACCCTCGCGTCCCTCGCGCTGACCGCGCCCGTGTCCACGGCCGCGCCGACCCCGTCGCCCTCGGCCCCGGTCCCGGTCTCCGGTTCGCCGTCCGCCGCCGCCTCGGCATCGGCCTCCCCCTCGGCTTCGGCCGGTGCGTCCGCCGCTCCCCGGCGAAGATGTCGTCGCTGGGCGGCCCCGCCTCGGGCAGGCCGGGACGCAGGTCCAGCTCGCCGGCGGCGCGCCGGTGCTGCCGAAGGGCCTCACCGCGCGGTCCTGGATCGTCGCGGACGCCGAGTCCGGCGAGGTGCTCGCCGCGCACAACGCGCACTGGCGACTGCCCCCGGCGAGCACCCTGAAGATGCTCTTCGCCGACACCGTCCTGCCGAAGTTCCCCAAGGCCACGCAGTACAAGGTCGAGCCGAAGGACCTGGAGGGGGTGGGCGCCGGCTCCAGCATGGTCGGGATAAAGGAGGGCGAGACCTACTCGGTCCACGACCTGTGGCTCGGCGTCTTCCTGCGCTCCGGCAACGACGCCGTGCACGTCCTGTCGGCCATGAACGGCGGCGTCGCGGCCACCGTGCAGCAGATGAACGAGCACGCCGACGAGCTGCAGGCCCTGGACACCGACGTGGTCTCGCCCGACGGGTACGACGCCCCCGGCCAGGTCTCCTCCGCCTACGACCTGACGCTGATCGCCCGCTCCGGCCTCCAGAAGCAGGACTTCCGCGAGTACTGCTCGACGCTCACGGCGAAGTTCCCGGGCGCCACGACGAAGAACAAGAAGGGCCGGACGGTCCGCGAGACCTTCGAGATCCAGAACACCAACCGGCTGCTGACCGGCGACTACGACATCACCCAGTACCAGGGCATCGCGGGCGTCAAGAACGGCAACACCACCAACGCGGGCGCCACCTTCACCGGCGTCGCCGAGCAGGGCGGACGGGTCCTGCTGGTCACGGTGATGAACCCGGAGAAGGACGACCACAACGAGGTCTACAAGGAGACCGCCGCCCTCTTCGACTGGGGTTTCCAGGCGGCCGGCAAGGTGACCCCGGTGGGCGAGCTGGTCCCGCCGCGCGGTGCCGCGCAGACCGGCGCGCAGCCCGGCGCGAACTCCGGCGAGGGCGGGGAGGCCGGGGAGGCCGGCGGCATCGGCAACGTGTCCGAGCGGCCGGTGGCGGGCGCGGTCGCGAAGAACGGCTCCGGTGGCATGGGGACCGCCATGGCGATCGCGGGCGGGGCGCTGCTGCTGCTCGCCGGCGCGGCGTTCCTGGTCAACCGCCGGTGGCCACTGCCGGATCTGGTGCGCCGCCGCCGCTGACCCCGTCCGGGGTGCCGGTCTCGGTGCCGGACTCGGTGTCGGCGCCGGCGCCGGCGGACCCCGTCGCGGTCCACGCGGCGCAGAACAGGACCAGTTTCGCCGTGAAGTTGATCCACAGCAGCAGGGCGATGGGCACGCCGAAGGCGCCGTACATGCTCTTCGTGGCCACGCCCTGCAGGTAGCCGCTGAGCAGCAGCTTCAGCAGTTCGAAGCCGACGGCGCCGGTGAGCGCCGCCACGATCAGGCGGCGGCGCGGCGGCTCCACGCCCGGCAGCAGCGTCAGGACGTACAGCAGGAGCAGGAAGTCGGCGAGGACGGCGACGGCGAACGCGGCGACGCGCAGCAGGACGCTGCCCCAGCCGGACTGGTCGACGCCCCCCTGCTCGATGATCCAGCCCACCAGCGCGGAGGCGACGGTGGAGACGGCGAGGGTGACGAGGACGGCGCCGCCGAGTCCGAGGAGGATGCCGAGGTCCTTGAGCCTGCGCAGGACCGGGTTCTCCTCCTCGTCGGGCAGTTCCCACACCGCGCGCAGGCACTCGCGCGCCGAGCCGGCCCAGTTGACGCCGGTGAACAGCAGGGCGGCGCCGGCGATGAGGCCGACGGTGCCGGCGTTCTGCACCAGGCTGTCGATGTTCAACCGGTCGGAGATGCCGGGCACCTGGTCGGTGATCCTGTCCTGGAGCTCCTTCTGCCGCTCGGGGCCGAGGGTGGCGGCGCCGATCGTGGCCGCCACGGTGAGCAGCGGGAACAGTGCGACGAAGCTGGTGAACGTCATCGCGGCGGCCAGCATCGTCCACCGCACCCGGTCCAGCCGCTCGTACGAGCGCCACGCGTGCGTGGTCGTCAGCCGCGCGATCCACGGCCCGATCCCGGGGAGCTTTTTCAGCCAGTCCATGATCCGACTCCCCTGGTGAGATGTGCGCGGTGCTCCGGCCGGTCCCGCGTGCCGGTTCTTCTACCCGCGAATACGCCCGAACTCCTCGAACCCCCCGAACCGGCGGACCGCGGCCGGCGGCGGGCGGTGCGTCACCAGTCGGCGACCGCCAGACCGTACATGATGAGCCAGACCAGGCCGATCACGGCGAGGGCGCGGTCGCCGAGGACGACCTCCTCGGGTTCGCCCGCGGTGCCGCGGTCGGCGAAGACGGCGTAGCGCAGCACGGCCAGGACGAAGGCGACGACGGACAGCTGGCGCCAGGGCAGCACGCTGGCGTGCGGGACGCCGCCCTCCTCCAGCGCCCACAGGCAGTAGCCGAGCACGGCGACCCCGGCCGCGAGCTGCCAGACGAAGCGCAGGTAGCCGGTGGTGTACTCGGTGAGCAGCGCGCGGGTGGCGCCCGCCGCCCCGGCCATCTGCACGGCCTCGGAGTAGCGCTTGGCCGACACCATGAACAGCGCCCCGAAGCCGGCGGTGATGAGGAACCAGCGCGACAGCGGGATGCCGAGCGCGAGCCCGCCGACCACGGCCCGCATCAGGAAGCCGGTGGTGACGACGACGAGGTCGACGACGAGGACGTGCTTCAGGCTGACGCAGTAGGCCAGTTGCATGCCCAGGTAGGCGATGAGGAGTCCGGCGACGGCGGGTGCGGTCAGCCAGGCCGCGACGGCCGGCGCGAGCACCGCGAGGGCGCCTCCGGCGGCGTACGCGACGGGGACGGGGACCTGTCCGGCGGCGACCGGGCGGTGCCGTTTGGTGGGGTGGGCGCGGTCGGCCGCGGCGTCACGGGCGTCGTTGACGAGGTAGACGGCGGCGGAGCAGGCGGTGAACAGGGCGAGGACGAGGGCGAGTTCGGTGAGGGCGTGGACGGTGAACAGCTGCCCGGCCGCGGCAGGGGCGGCGACGACCAGGACGTTCTTGACCCACTGCTTGGGGCGGGCGGTGCGCAGCAGGCCGGCCGGGAGGGAGCCGGCGGGCATGACGGGGCCGGTGTCCGCGCCGGGGCCGGTGTCCGCGGCGGGGTGGTAGGTGCGTCGGCCGGGGAGGGCGGGTTGCGGGGGGTGCGGCTCGGCGTGGCGGTGGGTTCCGGCGAGGGGCGCGGCCTCAGTCACGGACGCCTCCCCCGGTCCGGTGCGCGCCGGCTTTCACCCAGGGTGTGCCGATGCGCGCCGCGAGTGCTCCGAGGGCTGCTCCCGCGGCCACATCGGAGGGGTAGTGGACGCCGACGACCAGGCGCGACAGGCACATCGCGGCGGCGAGCGGCGGCACGGCGTACGCCCCGAGGGCGCCGTAGGCGACGGCGGCGGCCGCGGCGGAGGTCGCGTGCGCGCTCGGGAAGGAGTGCCGTCCGGCGGTGCGGACCAGGTGCTCGACGTGGGTCGGGCGCGGGCGGCGCACGATCCGTTTCACGCCCATGCCGGCGAGGTGGGCGCCCGCGGTGAGCGCGGTGGCCCGCAGCCAGGCGCCGCGCCGGGCGCCGTCGAGGGCGGCACCGGCGAGGCCCGCCGCGAGCCACAGCGTGCCGTGCTCGCCCGCCCGGGACAGGGCGCGCGCGGCGGCCGCCAGGCGCGGATCGGCGCCACGGGCGTGGACCGCCGTGAGGATGCGGTGGTCGATGCCGGTCTCCGCGTCGCCCGTTTCGACCGTGCCGTCCGCGTCTCCCGTGTCGGCCATGTCGGCCGTTTCGTCCAAGTCGTCCAAGTCGTCCATGTGGATTCACTGTTCACGCCGAGTGCGCCGGATTCCTGGCAATATCGAGCGACATACCATTAATCACCCATTCCGGGGAGGGTGGAATGTTTCAAAACTAATCACCCGCACAGGGGCGATACGGTCACCGACATGCCTGCCGAGACCGTTTCCGTCACGGGGTGGGGCCGCACCGCTCCCTCCACCGCCCGTCTGATCCGTCCCAGGACGTACGAGGAGGCCGTGACCGCCGTCCGGGGCTGCGGGGCGCGCGGAGGCATCCCCCGGGGCCTGGGACGGGCGTACGGGGACGCGGCGCAGAACGCCGGCGGGGCGGTGCTCGACATGACGGGCCTCGACCGGATCCACGTCGTCGACGTGGCCGACGGCAGCGTCCTGTGCGACGCGGGCGTCTCCCTGCACCGCCTCATGGAGGTCCTGCTGCCCCTGGGCTGGTTCGTGCCGGTGACCCCCGGCACCCGCTACGTGACCGTCGGCGGCGCGATCGGCGCCGACATCCACGGCAAGAACCACCACGTGTCCGGCTCCTTCTCCCGGCACGTCGTCTCCCTGGAGCTGCTCACCGCCGACGGCACGGTCCGCACCGTCCGCCCCGGCACCGACCTCTTCGACGCGACCGCGGGCGGCATGGGCCTGACCGGCGTGATCCTCACCGCGACCGTGCGGCTGCGGTCCGTCGAAACGAGCCTCATGTCCGTCGACACCGAACGCGCGACCGACCTCGACGACCTGATGGCCCGGCTGACCGCCGGCGACCACCGCTACCGCTACTCGGTCGCCTGGATCGACCTGCTCGCCCGCCGCGCCGCCACCGGCCGGGCCGTCCTGACCCGCGGCGACCACGCCCCCCTCGCCGCCCTGCCCGCCCGCGCGCGCCGCGCCCCGCTGTCCTTCCGCCCCGCCCGGCTCCCGGCCGCGCCCGCCTGCTTCCCCGAGGGGCTGCTCACGCGCCGCACCGTGGGCCTCTTCAACGAGCTCTGGTACCGCAGGGCGCCCCGCGCGCGTACCGGCGAACTCCAGCGGCTGTCCGCCTTCTTCCACCCCCTCGACGGGGTCCCGCACTGGAACCGCGTCTACGGGCGCGGCGGTTTCGTGCAGTACCAGTTCGTCGTCGGCCACGGCCGGGAGGAGACCCTGCGCCGGATCGTGGACCGCATCGCGCGGCGGCGCTGCCCGTCCTTCCTCGCCGTCCTCAAGCGGTTCGGGGAGGCCGACCCCGGCTGGCTCTCCTTCCCCGTGCCCGGCTGGACGCTGGCCCTGGACGTCCCGGCGGGCCTGCCCGGTCTCGGCGCCTTCCTCGACGGACTCGACGAGGAGGTCGCCGCCGCCGGCGGGCGCGTCTACCTCGCCAAGGACTCCCGGCTGCGGCCGGACCTGCTCGCCGCGATGTACCCGCGCCTGGACGACTTCCGCGCGCTGCGCGCGGAGCTGGACCCCCGCGGGGTGTTCGTGTCCGACCTCGCGCGCCGGCTCGCCCTCTGAAACGCCCCCACACAAACCCAGGAGCAGTCGTGAAGGACGCCTTCGGCCTCCCCCAGTCCCTTCTCGTGCTGGGCGGCACGTCCGGGATCGCGCTGGCCACCGCGCGCCGGCTGATCGCCCGCCGCACCCGCACGGTCTGGCTGGCCGGGCGCCCCTCGCCCGCCCTGGAGTCGGCCGCCGCGGACCTGCGCGCCCTCGGCGCCGACGTGCGCACCGTCGCCTTCGACGCCCTCGACCCCGAGGCGCACGAGGACGTGCTCGGCAAGGTGTTCGCGGAGGGCGACGTCGACCTGGTGCTGCTCGCCTTCGGCATCCTCGGCGACCAGGCCCGCGACGAACGCGACCCGGCGGCCGCCGTGCGCGTCGCGCAGACCAACTACACGGGCGCGGTGTCGGCGGGCCTGGTCGCCGCCCGCGCGCTCCAGTCCCAGGGCCACGGCTGTCTGGTCGTCCTGTCGTCCGTCGCCGGCGAGCGGGCCCGCCGCGCCAACTTCATCTACGGCTCCAGCAAGGCCGGCCTGGACGCGTTCGCGCAGGGGCTGGGCGACGCGCTGCACGGGACGGGCGTCCACGTCATGGTCGTACGCCCCGGCTTCGTCCGTACGAGGATGACCGCCGGGCTGGCGGAGGCGCCGCTGGCGACCACCCCCGAGGAGGTCGCGGCGGCCGTCGAACGGGGGCTGCGGCGGCGCTCGGAGACGGTGTGGGTGCCGGGGGTGCTGCGCGTGGTGATGTCGGGCCTGCGGCACCTGCCGCGCGGAGTGTTCCGCAGGCTGCCGGTGTAGGCGGCCCGCGGGACGTCTAGGGGGTGTCGATCAGCGGGCGGGGGAGGCAGTCGTGGTCCCCGTGGGCGGCCTGCGGGGGGACGACCGGGCCGCCGAAGACGTACTCGCGGAGCTTGCGCCAGACGCCGTCGGCGCCCTGCTCGTGGAGGCCGAAGCCGGTGCAGGACCATTCGGCCCGGTAGTCGGCGAGTTCCTCGTACGCGCGGTCCATCGCCGCCTCGTCGATGCCGTGCGCCACCGTGACGTGCGGGTGGTAGGGGAACTGGAGGTCGCGGGCGACCGGCCCGGAGGCGTCCCGGATCCGCTGCTGCAGCCAGGCGCAGGCCGAGACCCCCTCGACCACCTGCACGTACACCACGGGCGACAGGGGCCGGAAGGTGCCGGTGCCGCACAGCCGCATCGGGAACGGGCGGCCCGCCTCGGCCACCGAGGTCAGGTGCGCGTCGACGGCCGGGAGGTCGCCGGGGTCGATCTCGGTCGGCGGCAGCAGCGTGACGTGGGTGGGGATACCGTGAGCCGCGGCGTCGCCGAAGCCCGCGCGCCGCTCCTGGAGCAGGCTGCCGTGAGGCTCCGGGACCGCGATCGACACGCCGATCGTTACGGTCCCCACGTCGTCTCCTTCGTCGCGTCGGATGTGCCGGGCGGGCCGGGTGCCGCCCGGCGCCTGGTTCGTACTCAGTCGTACGGCTATCGACTGTACGGCCACGGCCGTGCTGAGGGCAGGCGCAGCGGCAGTGATGTGCAGCGCTCTGCCCGGTGGAACGTGCGTGCGGGGGTGCGCCCTCAGTGCTTGGCGGGCAGGAAGCCCACCTTCCGGTACGTCTGGGCCAGCGTCTCCGCGGCGACGGCGCGGGCCTTCTCGGCGCCCTTGGCCAGGATCGAGTCGAGCGTCTCGGGGTCGTCCAGGTACTGCCGGGTGCGGTCCCGGAACGGGGTGACGAAGTCGACGACGACGTCGGCGAGGTCCGTCTTGAGGGCGCCGTACAGCTTGCCCTCGTACTGGCGTTCCAGCTCCGGGACGCTCGTGCCGGTGAGGGTCGAGTAGATGCCGAGGAGGTTGCTCACGCCCGGCTTGTTCTCGGGGTCGTGGCGGATGACCGTGTCGGTGTCCGTGACCGCGCTCCTGACCTTCTTCGCGGTGGCCTTCGGCTCGTCGAGCAGGTTGATGAGGCCCTTCGGCGTGGACGCCGACTTGCTCATCTTGATCGACGGGTCCTGGAGGTCGTAGATCTTGCCGGTCTCCTTCAGGATGTACGGCTTCGGGACCGTGAAGGTCTCGCCGAAGCGGCCGTTGAAGCGCTCGGCGAGGTCGCGGGTCAGCTCGATGTGCTGGCGCTGGTCCTCGCCGACCGGCACCTCGTCGGCCTGGTACAGCAGGATGTCCGCGACCTGGAGGATCGGGTAGGTGAACAGGCCGACCGAGGCGCGGTCGGCGCCCTGGCGGGCGGACTTGTCCTTGAACTGGGTCATGCGGGAGGCCTCGCCGAAGCCGGTGAGGCAGTTCATGACCCAGGCGAGCTGGGCGTGCTCGGGGACGTGGCTCTGCACGAACAGCGTGCAGCGGTCCGGGTCGAGCCCGGCCGCGAGCAGCTGGGCGGCGGCCAGCCGGGTGTTGGCGGTCAGTTCCGCCGGGTCCTGCGGAACCGTGATCGCGTGCAGGTCGACGACCATGTAGAACGCGTCGTGGGACTCCTGGAGGGCCACCCACTGACGGACGGCGCCGAGGTAGTTGCCGAGGTGGAACGAGCCTGCGGTGGGCTGGATCCCGGAGAGCACGCGGGGACGGTCATTCGCCATGCCCCCCATTGTCTCAGAGCCGCGGGGGTGGTTCTGGAGGGTGGTTCAGGAGGGTGGTTCAGGAGGTGGGGGGAAGCGGGGCGGGGCCGGCCGCGACCGGCCCCGCCCCCCTCACGGGACGCCTCAGCCGAGGTCGATCTCCGGGTACAGCGGGAAGCCCGCCACCAGGTCGGTGGCCCGCCGGGAGATCTCGTCGGAGACCTTCTCGTCCAGGACGTGGGAGGCCTTCGACGGGGCGCCCGACTTCGTCGTGCCCGGCTCCGCCGTCGTCAGGACGCGGTCCATCAGGGCCGCGACCTCGTCCATCTCGGCCGTGCCGAGGCCGCGCGTGGTCAGCGCGGGGGTGCCGACCCGGATGCCGGAGGTGTACCAGGCGCCGTTGGGGTCGGCGGGGATCGCGTTGCGGTTGGTGACGATGCCCGAGTCGAGGAGGGCCGACTCGGCCTGGCGGCCGGTGAGGCCGTAGGAGGTGGCGACGTCGATCAGGTTGAGGTGGTTGTCGGTGCCGCCGGTGACGAGGGTCGCGCCGCGGCGCGTCAGACCCTCCGCCAGCGCACGGGAGTTGTCGACGATGCGGCGGGCGTAGTCCTGGAAGGCGGGCTGCCGGGCCTCGGCCAGGGCGACCGCCTTCGCGGCCATGACGTGCGGGAGCGGGCCGCCGAGGACCATCGGGCAGCCGCGGTCCACCTGGTCCTTGAGCGAGTCGTCGCACAGGACCATGCCGCCGCGCGGGCCGCGCAGCGACTTGTGGGTGGTGGTGGTGACGATCTGGGCGTGCGGGACCGGGTCGAAGTCGCCGGTCAGCACCTTGCCCGCGACCAGGCCCGCGAAGTGCGCCATGTCGACCATCAGGGTCGCGCCCACCTCGTCGGCGATCTCCCGCATGATCCGGAAGTTCACCAGCCGGGGGTAGGCGGAGTAGCCGGCGACGATGATGAGCGGCTTGAACTCGTGGGCGGTGGCGCGCAGCGCGTCGTAGTCGATCAGGCCGGTGGCCGGGTCGGTGCCGTAGGAGCGCTGGTCGAACATCTTGCCGGAGATGTTGGGGCGGAAGCCGTGGGTGAGGTGGCCGCCGGCGTCCAGGGACATGCCCAGCATGCGCTGGTTGCCGAAGGCCCGGCGCAGCTCGGCCCAGTCGGCCTCGGAGAGGTCGTTGACCTGGCGGGCGCCGGTCTTCTCCAGGAAGGGCGCCTCCACGCGGTCGGCGAGGACGGCCCAGAAGGCGACCAGGTTGGCGTCGATGCCGGAGTGCGGCTGGACGTAGGCGTGGCGGGCGCCGAAGAGTTCGCGGGCGTGCTCGGCGGCGAGGGACTCGACGGTGTCGACGTTGCGGCAGCCGGCGTAGAAGCGGCGGCCGACGGTGCCCTCGGCGTACTTGTCGCTGAACCAGTTGCCCATCGTGAGGAGGGTGGCCGGGGAGGCGTAGTTCTCGGAGGCGATCAGCTTGAGCATCTCGCGCTGGTCGGCGAGCTCCTGGCCGATCGCGTCGGCGACGCGCGGCTCGACGGCGCGGACCACGTCGAGGGCGGCGCGGAAGGCGGTGGACTCGGTGGAGAGGGGCTGCTGCTCTGACATGACGTCGGCCTCCGGATGGCGTGGCGTGCAAGCGGTCACGTTCTCGGTCTGGCCCAGGCGCACGGCACTCGGTCACTCAAGGCCGCTCCCCGATGGTCCGTCCCATCCCAGCGCGCCAGTCACGGCCTGTCGGCCAGCCTACCGGGGCCACGGGACGCCGACGGAGCGACGTCCACCATGCGAGCGACGCGGGAAGGGGCGGCCGGCCCCGCCCCGGAGCGGGCGTACGTCCTTCCGGGGGGGTGTGAGCGGGCGGCGGACGGGGCTGCGGGCGGGGCCGGGGCGGACCGCCCCGGGCCGGACCGCCACCACCCGGCGCCACCACCCGGCGCCGTCACGCAGACCGCGCGGCGGACCCCCGGCGGCCTCGCCCGGGCGACACAGCCCACGGCACGGGCGGGGGCGGGCGGGCCACGAAGCACGCCGAGGGCGGCGGCACCGCGGCAGCGGCGCGAGCGCCCGGGTCCGGTCGCGGAGACGGCACGTCCGGAGTCGGCCGCGGCGGGGCGGCCGGTGGTCAGGGCAGGGCCCGGCACAGTGCGGTCAGGGCTCCTGTCCAGGCGTGGTCCGGTGGGGTGGCGTAGCCGACCACCAGGGCGTCCAGGGGGGCGGCGCGGGCCGACGCGTGGCGGAAGCGGGAGAGGCCGTACAGGGCCAGGCCCTGCCGGGCCGCTGCCCGGATCACCGGCCGCTCGGTGCCGGGCGGGAGGCCCACCACGGCGTGCAGGCCCGCCGCGATGCCGGTCACGTGGACGTCGGGGGCGTGTGCGGCCAGGGCCGTCACCAGGGCGTCGCGGCGGCGGCGGTAACGCAGGCGGGCCGAGCGGACGTGGCGGTCGTAGGCGCCGGAGGTGAGGAACTCGGCCAGGGTCAGCTGGTCGAGGACGCCGCAGGTGTCGATGCCGCCCTTGGCGTCGGCGGCCTCCTCGGCCAGGCCGGGCGGCAGGACCGCCCAGCCGAGCCGCAGGGCGGGGGCGAGGGACTTGCTGGCGGTGCCCAGGTGGACGACGTGGTCGGGGTCGAGGCCCTGGAGGGCGCCGACGGGCTGGCGGTCGTAGCGGAACTCGCCGTCGTAGTCGTCCTCCAGGACCAGTCCGCCGGTGCTGCGCGCCCAGTGCACGACGGCCGCCCGCCGGTCGCGGTGCAGGGGGACGCCCATCGGGAACTGGTGGGCGGGGGTGAGCAGGACCGCTCCGACGCCGCCGAGGCTCCCGGGGTCGGTGCCGAGCCGGTCGAAGGGCAGGGGGACGGTCCGCAGTCCGGCCGCCCTCAGCCGCTGCTCGTGCACGTCGAGGCCGTACGACTCGACGGCGACCGTGCGGACCCCGCGGGCGCGCAGCACCGTGCCCAGTACCTGGAGGCCGTGCGCGAACCCGGCGACGACGAGGACGCGTCCGGGGTCGGTACGCACGCCGCGGGCGCGGGCGAGGTAGCCGGCGAGGGCGGTGCGCAGCTCGATACGGCCGCGCGGGTCGCCGTAGCCGAGGGCGTCGTTGGGGGCGGCGGTGACGGCGCGGCGGGCGGCCCTGAGCCACTCGGCGCGGGGGAAGGAGGCGAGGTCGGGGGTGCCGGGGCGCAGGTCGAACGCCGGGCGGTGCCGGGGCGGGCGCGGGGTGGCCGCACCGGCCGGCGGGACCACGGCGCGGTCCGCCACGCGCGTGCCGGAGCCCTGCCGGGCGGTCAGCCAGCCCTCGGCGACCAGGTCGGCGTAGGCGTCGGCGACGGTGTTGCGGGCGATGCCGAGGTCGGCGGCGAGCGTGCGGGAGGAGGGCAGCCGGGTGCCGGGGGCCAGCCGGCCGCCGCGGACGGCCTCGCGCAGGGCGTCGGTCAGCCCGCGCCGCAGACCGGGTCCGGTCGGTTCCAGGTGCAGGTCGACGCCCAGAGTGGCCCACGATTCCGGCATGGAAATGGACCATACCCGTGGGCAGCCCCGCTCCTAGGGTCGAGGGCATGACGAACGCGACCGACAGCACGACCAGTACGACCAGCACGACCAGTACGACGACCGTGGAGTACGCCCCCGAGCACACCCCCCGGCTGGCCTGGGCCGAGCTGGCCCCCGAGGTCTACAAGGCGATGGTCCGGCTGGACGCCGCCGCCCGCAAGGGCCTCGACGCGACGCTGCTGGAGCTGGTGAAGATCCGCGCCTCGCAGCTCAACCACTGCGCGTTCTGCGTGGACATGCACAGCAAGGACGCCCTCGCGGCCGGGGAGAGCGTGGAGCGGATCGTGCAGCTCAGCGCCTGGGAGGAGTCCGGGCACTTCTACACGGAGCGGGAGCTGGCGGCTCTGGCGCTCACCGAGGCGGTGACGGTCCTGACGGACGGGTTCGTGCCGGACGCGGTGTACGGGCGGGCGGCCGAGCACTTCGAGGAGGCGGAGCTGGCGCAGCTGATCGCCTCGATCACGGTGATCAACGCGTGGAACCGGTTCGGCGTGACCTGCCGGCTGGTGCCCGGTCACTACCGGCCGGGGCAGCACCGGTGATCCTCCGCCCGACGGTGACGCCCCGCCCGACGGACACCCGCGACGCGTCGCCGGGGAGCGCGTCGCCGGGGGACGCGTCGCCGGGGGACGCGTCGCCGGGGGACGCGTCGCCGGGGAGCGCTCCGTGGTGACCAAGGCCGACACCTTCCGCGCCCTGCACCACGGGCGGCTCCCCGACGACCCGCTGGTCCTGCCGGGGCCGTGGGACGCGGCCAGCGCGCGCGCCCTCGCCGACGCCGGTTTCCCGGCGCTGGCCACACCGAGCGCGGGGGTGGCCGCCTCGCTCGGCTACGCGGACGGGGAGACACCGGCCGAGGAGATGTTCGCGGCGGTCGCGCGCATCACCCGCGCCGTGGACGTGCCGGTCTCGGCGGACGTCGAGGACGGCTACGGCCTGCCGCCGGGGGAACTGGTCGAGCGGCTGCTGGAGGCGGGGGCCGTGGGCTGCAACCTGGAGGACTCCCGCGGGGAGGTCCTCCAGGACGCGCGCGCCCACGCCGACCGGCTCGCCGAGGTGTGCGCGGCCGCCGCCGGCCGGCTGTTCGTGAACGCGCGGATCGACACCTTCCTGCGGGGCGAGCCCGACCCGGCACGGGCCATCGAGCGGGCCGCGCTGTACGTGGCGGCCGGCGCCGACTGCGTGTACCCGATCGGCGCCCCCACGGCCGTACTGCCGCTGCTGCGGGCCGGGACCGAGGGGCCGGTCAACGTGTTCGCGCGGGTCGGCGAGGGCCCCTCGCCCGCCGAACTGGGCGGGCTCGGGGCCACCCGGGTCACGTTCGGGCCGGGGGTGCAGCGGCGGGCGACGGCGGCGGTCACGGAGATCGCCGGGCGGCTGCGCGCCAAGCCGTGACACCAGGCCGTGACACCAGGCCGGGCAGCACGCCGTGGCGGCACGCCGTGGCCGGGTTCCGTCGGGGCGGCGACGCGCGCCGGGTCGGCCCGTGACTGCCCACCTGCTCTTCTTCGCCGCCTCCCGCGGGCTGGGCTTTTGGTCGGTGCTCGGCGGGTCGGCGGGTCGGCGGGGAGACCGTGTTCCGGTCCCCGGTGGTCCACACCTTGGACGGCGGGACCGGCGCGTCTCCGGACGCGCCGGTCCCCGGGCGGCCGGTGCCGCCCGGGGACCGGGAAGTGCGGTGGTGCGTCGTGCTGTGGCTCGGACGCCGTGGCTCAGATGAGGCCGAGCGCGCGGACCGCCTCGCGCTCCTCGGCCAGCTCCTGCACGGAGGCGTCGATGCGGGCGCGGGAGAACTCGTTGACGTCCAGGCCCTGGACGATCTCGTACGCGCCGTCCTTGCAGGTGACCGGGAAGGAGGAGATCAGGCCCTCCGGGACGCCGTAGGAACCGTCGGACGGGATGCCCATGGAGGCCCAGTCGCCCTCGGCCGTGCCGTTGACCCAGGTGTACACGTGGTCGATGGCCGCGTTGGCGGCGGAGGCGGCCGAGGAGGCGCCGCGCGCCTCGATGATGGCCGCACCGCGCTTGGCGACGGTCGGGATGAAGTCCTCGGCCAGCCACTTCTCGTCGTTCACGACCTCGGCGGCGTTCTTGCCCGCGACGGTGGCGTGGAAGATGTCCGGGTACTGCGTGGCGGAGTGGTTGCCCCAGATGGTCAGGCGCTTGATGTCGGCGACCGTGGAGCCCGTCTTCTTCGCGAGCTGGGTCAGCGCGCGGTTGTGGTCCAGGCGCGTCATCGCGGTGAAGCGCTCGGCCGGTACGTCCGGGGCGGCGGCCTGGGCGATCAGGGCGTTGGTGTTGGCCGGGTTGCCGACGACGAGGACCTTGATGTCGTCCGCGGCGTGGTCGTTGATGGCCTTGCCCTGCGGCTTGAAGATGCCGCCGTTGGCCTCCAGGAGGTCACCGCGCTCCATGCCCTTGGTGCGCGGGCGGGCGCCCACGAGGAGGGCGACGTTGGTGCCGTCGAAGGCGACGTTCGGGTCGTCGCTGATGTCGATGCCCTGGAGCAGCGGGAACGCGCAGTCGTCCAGCTCCATGGCGGTGCCCTCGGCGGCCTTCAGCGCGGGCGTGATCTCCAGGAGACGCAGCCTGACCGGCACGTCCGCGCCGAGCAGCTGGCCGGAGGCGATGCGGAAGAGCAGTGCGTAACCGATCTGGCCGGCCGCGCCGGTGACGGTGACGTTCACGGGAGTGCGGGTCATGGCGTTCTCCGTATGACAGCTGGCGGTGGGGCGTCCCTGCCCCGGACGTTTGATCGATCTCTTGGCGTCAAGAGATCGACCAGCGGTCAGGCTATCGCGCATCCGGGATGCCGCACGTCCGGGGTTGTGTGGCCCGTCCCACAGAGCGACGTCCGGTCGTGACCGCCGCGCCGGGCCGCGGGGCCCGCCCCGACAGCGCGAGAGGCGGCCGCCGGTCCGGGAGAGGGGGAACCGGGCGGCCGCCGACCGGGGTACCGGGTCGTGCCGGATTCCCGTGGGGGTACCGTTCGCGTGCCCGGGGCGCGGCGGGGTATTCCTGTGCGCGCCGGTTTCTTTCCGGACGGTCCCGGCGGCCGGACGGTCCCCGTCCGGGTACGGCCCCGCTGCGGGTCGATACACCTAGGCACAGCCCCGCTGTCCCGAGGCCAGCTCCGCGCAGGCGCGCATCTCGCCCGGCTCCCGCACCGCCACCATCGGGGTGTACGCGATCGTCTCACCGGCGTCGGCGATGCCGCCGGTCTGCCGCACCCGGCCCACGGTCACCCGGACGGTGTCCCCCCGGACCGCCCCGACGATCCGGCCCCAGGCGGCGCCGCACGTGTCGCTGTAGCGGACCTCCAGCAGGGCCGCGCCGACGGTGACGCTCCGCGCCGTCGTGACGTGCTCGCCGCCGCACCCCGTCTCCTCCGGGTCCCTGCCCGTGCAGCCGGGGCCGGCGCACAGTACGCCCGGCGGCAGGCCGCGGGCGGGGGTGGCGGACGGGACGGGCGTCGCGGCGGCGGTCCGGCCGCTCCCGGCGGGGCCGCCGTCGGTCAGGAGGAAGGCGCCCACGGTGACGGCCAGCGCGCCGAGCGTGCCGGCCAGGAACGTCACCGGGCGCCGCGCGGTCCGGGCGGCGCCGGCCGGCGGGTCCGCCGCGGGCCGCCCGGTACCGGGCCCCGGGGCCGTCACCGTGCGGGCACGGGAGAGGAGGACGGCCTCGGTGGCGCCGTCGTGCCGCAGCGTGGAGCGGCTCCAGGCCCGCTCGGCCAGTTCCCACAGGGTGACCAGCGGGACCGGGTCGGTGCCGGTGACCTCGGCCAGGGCGACGACCGCGCCCTTGGGGGCGAGCAGCCGGCCGTCGAGGTAGCGCTCCCAGGACGCCTTGCCGTAGCCGGTGCCCTCGGCGAGCGCGGCGAGGCTCGCACCGCCGTCGTCCACGATCCGGCGCAGCCGCGTGACGAACTCCCCGACCTGCGGATCCAGTCCGTCCGGCAGGTCCTTCCAGCGAGGCATCGATCCCCCCTTCCCGCGCCGTGTCCCCCGCGGCCACGGTAGCGCCCGGCCGGGGACCGCGGCTCCCCCGGCGGGACCGGTTCCCGGTCCGGGCGTGACTGTGGCAGGGCGCGCACACGGTGGCGGAACGGTCACCGCTGTGCCACAGCGCGCGGCCGGGCGTTGAACGGCGCGCTCCCCGTGCGGCAGCGTGGAGCACGACGGCGGCCCGTCCTTCTCGGGGAGAGGACGGGCCGCCGTACGCGCGTGGAACCGGGCCGTCAGCCGTCGACCGTGAAGTGCAGGGTGTCCTTCAGGAAGGGGATCTGCAGCCACGGGCTGGGCTGGGCCATCAGCGCCAGCAGGACGATCGCCGCGCCCAGCACGCCGTACGTCGCGATGTCGGTGAAGCGGGAGCGGACGGCGAGCATGCCGACGCCGGGCAGGAACCAGCGCAGGGCCGCGCCGCCGAGCAGGGCGGCGCCGATCAGGATCGTGCCGACCCGGAACTGGTCGAAGGCGGTCACCAGCAGGCCGAGGGCGACCAGGCCGAGGACGGCCAGGATCGGCCACTGCCGGGCGGGCGCGGGCGCGTCCCCGGGTGCGGCCCGGCCGCCGCCCTCGGGGCGGGCGGTGTCCCGTGTGAACAGGGGGAAGCGGCGGGTCGCGCGGCGCGGGACGCCGTCGGCGTCGGGCGCGCTGACCGGGTCGCGGACGACGGGCTCCACGAACGCCCGCTCCTCGGCGGACCGGGCCGCCGCGCCGTCATCGGGCCGCTCCGTGGCGTCGGGCCGGCCCGCGGCGTCGGCGCGGTCCGTGCGGTCGGCGGCGGTGGAGTCGGCGGCCGTGCGCTCGGGGTGGTTCCCGGGGTCAGCCGACACTGCGCTCCGCCGCCTCGACCACGTTGACGAGCAGCTGGGCGCGGGTCATCGGGCCGACGCCGCCCGGGTTCGGGGAGATCCAGGCGGCCACCTCGCGGACGTCCGGGTGGACGTCGCCCACGATCTTCCCCTCCGCGTTGCGCGAGACGCCCACGTCGAGGACGGCCGCGCCCGGCTTGACGTCCTCGGCGCGGATCAGGTGGGCCGAGCCCGCGGCGGCGACGATGATGTCCGCCCGCCGCAGGTGCGCCGAGAGGTCGCGGGTGCCGGTGTGGCACTGGGTGACCGTGGCGTTCTCGCTGCGCCGGGTCAGCAGCAGCGGCATCGAACGGCCGATGGTGACGCCGCGGCCGACGACCACGACCTCGGCGCCCTTGATCTCGACGCCGTGGCGGCGCAGCAGGGTCAGCACGCCGTTGGGGGTGCAGGGCAGCGGGGCCGGTTCGTTGAGGACGAGGCGGCCGAGGTTCATCGGGTGCAGGCCGTCGGCGTCCTTGGCGGGGTCCATCAGTTCGAGGACGCGGTTCTCGTCGATGCCCTTGGGCAGCGGGAGCTGCACGATGTAGCCGGTGCAGTCCGGGTCCTCGTTCAGCTCGCGGACGACCGCCTCGATCTCCTCCTGCGTGGCCGTGCCGGGCAGTTCGCGCTGGATGGAGGCGATGCCCACCTCGGCGCAGTCGCGGTGCTTGCCGGCGACGTACTTCTGGCTGCCGGGATCGTCCCCGACGAGGATCGTGCCGAGGCCGGGCGTGACGCCCTTCTCCCTCAGCGCCGCCACGCGGGCGGTCAGGTCCGACTTGATCTCGGCCGCGGTGGCCTTGCCATCGAGAATCTGGGCGGTCATGGACCCATCCTCCCGGATGACGCCCTCCCGGTTCCACTCCGGGTGACCCCGCCGCCGGACGCACCCGCCGGGCCCGGCGCGGCGGCCGTCGCGGCGGTGATCCACCGAGTTGCACTTGCACAACGTCCCGGGTCACCGGCTGGACAACGAACCGGCCGCTGACGAACGATTGACGCCAGTGCGCGGGCAGTACCGGGGGGACGCACCGCATCCGTACGACTTTCCTCCGCACGTGCCACGCGTCGTCCCCGCACTCGAGTGCACACGGAGGAAGGACCGCCATGAGCTTCGGCGAGCCGAACAACCCCTACGGGCCGCCGCCCCAGCAGCCCCCGGCCGCTCCCGGCTACGGCCACCCGCAGCAGCCGCCCGCCCCCGGCCACGGCGTCCCGCAGGCTCCGCCGTACCAGCAGCCGTACCAGCAGCAGCCGTATCCGCAGCAGGCGTACCCGCAGTACCCGGGCGGCGACCCGTACTTCCAGGGCGGGCAGCACCCCGGCGGCCCGGCGCGGATGCCCCGGCCGGCCCGCGTCGCGCAGGTCCTGATGGGTGTGATCGCCCTGGCCCACCTGATCGTCGCGGGCTCGTACGTGTGGGTGCTGTCCCGGTGGGACGAGGAGATGCTGAAGGCCGGGGTGACCGACGACCCGGACGTGGAGCGCTACGCCGACCTGGGCAAGGGCATCGTCGTGTTCATGGCGAGCCTGGCCACCGTGTTCGCGGTCCTCGGCGTCGTGCTGCTCCTCCAGTACGCCAAGGGCGGCAACGCCGTGCGCGTGTGCTCCATCGTGTACGGCTCGTTCGCCATCGTCACCGGCATCTTCATGCTGACGGCCTGGGGCCTGGGCCTCATCCTCATCGCCGTCAGCATCCTGGTGATCGTCTTCTGCGCGAAGCGCGAGAGCGCGGGCTGGTTCCGCCGGCCCCGCTACTGACCCGCCGGCCGGCCCCGGACCGCGGGACGGTCCCAAACCCACCGGCCGGCCCCGGACCCACCGGCCGCCTGCGGACCCGCCGGCCGGCCCCGGAGCCGTCAGGCGCCCGCACCGGTCGGCGGGGGCGCCCACGGCGATCGCCCGGGGTGGCGGGCGGTCCGGCGCGGTGCCGGGCCGCCCGCCCCCGCGTCCGCCGCGGATCAGGTGTCCGCCAGGGATCACGCGGCAGCCACGGATCAGTGGAAGAAGTGGCGCGTCCCCGTGAAGTACATGGTGACGCCCGCCTTCTTCGCGGCCTCGACGACCTGCTCGTCACGAACCGAACCGCCCGGCTGCACGACAGCCCTCACCCCGGCCTCGACGAGGATCTCCAGCCCGTCGGGGAAGGGGAAGAACGCGTCGGAGGCGGCGTACGCCCCCTGCGCGCGCTCCGCGCCGGCCCGCTCGACGGCGAGCTTGGCGGAGTCCACCCGGTTGACCTGGCCCATGCCGACGCCGACCGAGGCGCCGTCCTTGGCGAGCAGGATCGCGTTGGACTTCACGGCCCGGCAGGCCTTCCAGGCGAAGGACAGCTCGGCCAGCTCGCCGGCGGTGAGCGCCTCGCCCGTCGCCAGCGTCCAGTGGGCCGGGTCGTCGCCCTCGGCCTGGAGGCGGTCGGTGACCTGGAGGAGGGCGCCGCCGTCGACGGGCTTGACCTCGACGGGGTTGGCCGGGGCACCCTCGGCCTTGAGCACCCGGATGTTCTTCTTCTTGGCGAGGGCCTCCAGGGCCCCCTCCTCGTAGCCGGGCGCGACGATGACCTCGGTGAAGATCTCGGCGACCTGCTCCGCCATCTCCTTGGAGACCGGGCGGTTGACCGCGATGACGCCACCGAACGCCGACAGCGGGTCGCACGCGTGCGCCTTGCGGTGCGCCTCGGCGACATCCGCGCCGATCGCGATACCGCAGGGGTTGGCGTGCTTGATGATCGCGACGCAGGGCTCGTCGTGGTCGTACGCGGCGCGGCGGGCGGCGTCCGTGTCCGTGTAGTTGTTGTACGACATCTCCTTGCCGTGGAGCTGCTCCGCCTCGGCGAGGCCGCCGGTGCCGTCGACGTAGAGCGCCGCGCCCTGGTGCGGGTTCTCGCCGTAGCGCAGGGTGTTCTTGCGCGCGTAGGTGTGGCCCAGGAAGTCGGGGAAGCCGCTGTCGTCGACGGCCGCGTAGTCGTCGGCGAACCAGGAGGCGACGGCGACGTCGTAGGCGGCCGTGTGCTGGAAGGCCTCGGCGGCCAGCCGCTTGCGGGTGGCGAGGTCGAAGCCGCCGTCCTCGACCGCGGCGAGGACGTCGGCGTACCGGTCCGGACTGGTGACCACGGCGACCGACGGGTGGTTCTTGGCGGCGGCGCGCACCATGGACGGCCCGCCGATGTCGATCTGCTCGACGCACTCGTCGGGCGAGGCGCCGGAGGCGACCGTCTCGCGGAACGGGTAGAGGTTCACGACGACGAGGTCGAACGGCTCGACGCCCAGCTCGGCGAGCTGGCGGCGGTGGTCCTCCAGCCGCAGGTCGGCGAGGATGCCGGCGTGCACGCGCGGGTGCAGGGTCTTGACGCGTCCGTCCAGGCACTCGGGGAAGCCGGTCAGCTCCTCGACCTTGGTGACGGGGACGCCGGCGGCGGCGATGCGGGAGGCGGTGGACCCGGTGGAGACGAGGGTGACACCGGCCTCGTGCAGCCCGCGGGCCAGCTCTTCGAGGCCGGTCTTGTCGTAGACGCTGACGAGCGCGCGACGGATCGGCCGCTGGGTGCTCTCGTTGCTCTCGGCGGTCACTGGATAACTACCTTTCGTCCCTCGATGTGATAGCCGTTGCGGGCGAGGCGCCCCACGACCTCGACGAGCAGCCTTCGCTCGACTTCCTTGATGCGCTCGTGCAGCGCGCCCTCGTCGTCCTCGTCCCGGACCTCCACCACGCCCTGGGCGATGATCGGGCCGGTGTCGACGCCGTCGTCGACGAAGTGGACGGTGCAGCCGGTCACCCGGGCGCCGTACGCGAGCGCGTCCCGCACCCCGTGGGCACCCGGAAAACTGGGGAGCAGGGCGGGGTGGGTGTTGACGAACCGCCCGCCGAACCGCGCCAGGAACTCCTTGCCGACGATCTTCATGAACCCGGCGGACACGACGAGGTCGGGCTCGTGGGCGGCGACGGCCTCCGCGAGGGCGGCGTCCCACTCCTCGCGGGTCGCGTAGTCCTTCACCCTGCGCACGAAGGTGGGGATCCCGGCCCGCTCGGCCCGCGCGAGCCCCTCGATGCCCTCCCGGTCCGCGCCGACGGCCACGATCTCGGCGCCGTACGCCTCGACACCGGTCGCGGCGATCTCGTCGAGCAGCGCCTGAAGATTCGTACCGGAACCGGAGACCAGCACGACGAGGCGCCTGGCCTCGGGCTTGGCGGCCACGATGGGGCCCTTTCTCGGGGGAGCGTCTGTCGTCGGCCGACCCACGACGCCACGCTTGTGCATTCATACGAATGCTTCGCGCCCCGGGATACGGGGAAGTCTACGAAGCGGCCGACCGTCAGCAACGATACCGGCACACCGGACGGCCCCCGCGGGACGGGGGCGTGGCCGGAAGGTAGCGTCTGGGGCGAACGGGCTCGGGAACGCGGTCGTCGTGCGGAGCGTTCTCCCTGTGACCGCTCACCTCCGACAGCCGTACGCGGTCGCCTCGGCCGGCAGGCCGTGACCACCGTCGTGATCCCATAGAGGAAGACGCTCTCTTGATGCCGGACCGCAGTCTGCGACTCCTCACGCTCCCCCCGCAGTCACCGCAGGGAGGGGAGCGCGGCGCCGTGCTGCTGCGGGAGCGCCCAGCCACCCCGCCCGACGCGTCCACGGGCCGGGCGAACGGCGACGGGGGCTCCTCGTCGAAGGATTCCCCGCCGAGCGGCTCCGCGCCGAACGACTCCTCCCCGAACGACTCCTCCCGGGCGGCTCCTCGCCGAACGACGACAACCCCTTCGCCCCGCCCCGGAGGGCACCCCGGACCGGCCGTGGCAGCCCCGCCGCCCGGCCCGGGGCGGTGGCGAGCCGCCGTCGGGGAACTCCCCCTGGGGCAGCCAGTGGAGCGACCGCCAGCCCGGCCGTTCCGGCGGCGGCTTCGGCGAGCGCCCCGGCGGCCCTCCCGAGGACGGCCCCGGCTCCGGCCCCGCTCCCACCCCGCGCTGGGACCCCACCGACCCGTCCCAGCGCCGCGCACGCTACGCCCTCCTGTGCGGTATGTGGGCCTTCTTCTTCGCCCTCTTCGGCTGGCCCTACGTGGCCCTCCTCCTCGGCGCGCTGGCCCTCAACTGGGGCATCAGCGCGCTGCGCGCCAAGCCGCGCACCCCCGACCCGGACAACCCCCAGCCGCCCGCCCGTCCCCAGACCACGGCGGCCGTCAGCGGCATCGTCACCGCCTCCCTGGCCCTGGCCCTGGTGGCCCTCACCTTCACGGCGCAGCTGGTCTACCGCGACTACTACACCTGCACGAGCGACGCCCTGACCAACGAGTCCAAGCAGGCCTGCACCGACCTCCTGCCCACACAGCTGAGGGACGTCCTGGGCGGCAACAGCTAGTGCCGCAACAGGCGACGTTCGCCCCGTCGCGACGCCCGGCACGCTCCCCCGGAGGGGGACCCCCACTCGCCGCACCGGCCGAAAGCCCGAGTACGTCCCGTACGAGGGCTTCCGGCCGGCACGCCGAGAGCACGCACCGGACGCCGCTCCTCGACGGGCAGACGCTGCCTGCCGCGGCACCAGGCGAGGCCGAGCCGCTCGCACCAGCCCGTCCGGCACTTGAGGACGGGACCCGTTCAGAGCCGGCAAGCGGACAAGGGGCCTGAGGCGCGACCCCCGAGGTGGGGACGGGAAGGCGCGGCGGGGTGAGACGGCTCCCAGCCGCTCACGGCATCCCGGTCCCTTCCTCCCGCTCGAAGTCGTACGGCTCGGCGTCGCCGCCGGACGCCGGCGCGGGCACGACCACCGGAGCCGGGGACGGGGACGGAGACGCCGCCGGCACAGCCACCGCCGCTGCCGCCCCCTCCCCTTCCCTCCGCGCCCACCACCACCGCAGACCGAGTCCGACCGGCACCCCCACCCCCACCACCCACACCCACACCGCCGCCCCCACCTGCCATCCCACCGGCCCGAACCGGGCCAGGTTCCCCACGCCCAACGGCCCCCGGCCATCCCGGCCAGCACGCCGAACCCGACCGCGCACAGCACCCCCGCCAGCCCCACCACCCCCACCGTCCGCTTCCAGGACCAGACCCGTCCGCCGGGCCGCACCGCACCCCGGCCCACGAACATCCCCACCACGCCCGCGCCCAGCAGCGCCACGACCGCCGCGGCCCAGTTCAGCCCCCCGCCCGCACCCGCCTCCGGCACCGCCGCGAGCAGCGGGAACGGCGGCAGCAGCGGAGCCGGGTCGGAGGCCGACGGCGCCACCACGTGCCCGGCCCCCAGCACGAACCCGGGGCCCAGCGCGTACGCCGCTCCCCACACCGCCGCGTTGGGCACCAGCACCACGCACAGCAACAGCACCGCGAACCGCCCCGACCAGACCTCGGTCAGTTCCAGGAACGCCTCCCGCGCCACCCCGAGGTGCCACACCGACGAGACGGCCACCAGCAGGGCACCGCCCCCCACCAGCACCGCGGCCCCCGCCCCCGCCGCCCGCACGGCCACCGCCACCCGCTCCCGGCCCTCCACCCCCAGCACCAGCCGCCGCGCACCGCGCGGCAGCAGCGCCAGCACCCGCTCCACCGGCCCGCGGGGACACCCGTACGCCACCCACACCCCGACCCCCGCGGCGACGGCCACGAGCAGCGGCAGCGACACCACGAGCCCGAGCCAGGAGGGCCGCAGGGCGCCACCGGCCGCGTACCCCGCGGCCGCCGCGGCGACGGCGAGGTACCCGAGGACCACCCCCGCCCACGCGGTCCGCGCGCTCACCAGGGGGGCGCCCTCCTCCCCGGTCCCGTCCACGGCGTCCCGCGCGGCCCGGTGCAGCAGCCACACCGGCAGGGCGAGCAGCAGCAGAGGGGTGACGCCGACCGGCGCGGGGGCCCCGGACGGGGTGCCGTCGCGGACCAGCTCCACCCCGTGCGCCAGCAGCCACAGCGCGGCGGCGACGTGCAGTGCGCCACCGGGCCCGCTGTCCGGATAGGGCGAGCTGATCCACAGCACCGTCACCAGCACGGCGAACGAACCGAGCCCGAGCCCCGCGGCCAGCGCACCGCCGAGCAGCGCGGCGGCCAGTCCGGGGAACGGTGGCGCGACCGGGCGAGGAGGAGCGACAACGACGAACGGCGAGCGGTCATCTGGATCACGCCCGCCATGGTCCCAACGACACGCGCTTTCCCGTCGTAACGGGCGAACCTCCGCTGTGTCGCTCAATATACGTTTATGTACTTTTTCGTACGAAGGGGTGACCTGTGACCCAGTGCTTCGACACCCCGCTCCCCCGCCCAGGGAACGCCGACGCCTGCGTGAGAAGGGCTCGCTGACGCAGGCTCAGCTGGCGGCACGGCTGGGTGTCAGCAGGGAGACGGTGCGCGCGTGGGAGACCGGCCGCTCCACTCCGAGCGGCCGCGAGAGGGATTCGTACGCGAAATTGCTGGCCGGGCTGGCGGACGAGCGGCCGCCCGAGGTGACGGCTCCCCAGAAGGCCGATCCCGCACCCGAACTGACGACCGGTCCGGACGAGGCCGGGAAACCCCCCACCCCGAGCCCGTTTCCGGCCCCGACCCCGGCCCCGGTTCCGTCACCACCGCCCCTGCGCCTGCCCCCGCAGCCGCAGCCGCAGCCGCAGCCGCCCCACCGTCCCCCCTCTCCCCTCCCCTGACTCCCGCTCAGGCCTTCGACGCCCTGTACGCGTTCTGCGCCCCGGCCCTCGTCCGCCAGGCCTACCTCCTGACCGGTCGCCGCGAACTGGCCCGCGAGTCGGTCGAGCGGGCCTTCCAGGCCGCCTGGCAGCGCTGGCCGGAGGTGGCCGTCGACCCCGACCCGCCGAGCTGGGTCCGCGCGACGGCGTACGAGTACGCGCTGTCGCCCTGGCACCGGTGCCGCCCCCGTTACCGCCACCCCGAACCACCGCCGGCCGACGCCTGTGACCGGGCCCTGCTCGACGTCCTCCTGACGCTCCCGCCGTCCTACCGCCGCACCCTCCTGCTGTACGACGGGGTCGGCCTGGGGCTGCCGGAGACCGCGGCGGAGACGGAGGCGAGCACACCGGCGGCGGCGAACCGCCTGCTGCACGCCCGCGCGGCGGTCGCCGCCCGGCTGCCGGAGCTGGCGGAACCGCGTGAGCTGCACCGCCGCCTGGCGGAGACGGCGTCGACGGAACGCCTGCGCGCCGCCAAGCCCCGACGGTACGGAGCGACGGGGAACGCCGGGCCCGGTACTGGACCAGGGCGGCGATCGCCATCACGGTGGCGATCATCGGCGCGACGGCCCTCACCCTGAGATCGGCCCCCACCCGCTACGAGCCCCCGGTCCCGCCCGGCGAGACGGTCCGCGGCGTCCCCCGAGGACGGCCCCGGGACCGCTCTCGACCGCGGAACTGGCGCTGCGGGCCAAACTCCGGGCGGAAGCGGCGAACGGCCCGGAGAGACTCCTGCCGGAACTCCGCTGACGGCGACCTCCGCCACCGTGTTCCTCGCCGCCGTGTTCCTCGCTGACGCGACCTCCGCCGACGTGCTCCTCGCATGCCGCTCGCGCGCCCCTCGCCGACGCGGTCTCCGCCGGCACGGCCCCCGGCCGCCACGGCGGCTCCGGCCTGCGCGCCGTCCCCGGACGCACCGGTGGGCCCGTCCCCCGCGAGGGGACGGGCCCACCGACGTCCAGGCGGCGGAAGCCGCTCAGCCGGCCAGGATCTCCCGGGCCAGCTTCGCCGTCTCGGTCGGCGTCTTGCCGACCTTGACGCCGGCGGCCTCGAGGGCCTCCTTCTTGGCGGCGGCCGTACCGGAGGAGCCGGAGACGATGGCGCCGGCGTGGCCCATGGTCTTGCCCTCGGGCGCGGTGAAGCCCGCGACGTAGCCGACGACCGGCTTGGTCACGTTCTCCTTGATGAAGGCCGCGGCCCGCTCCTCGGCGTCGCCGCCGATCTCACCGATCATGACGATCAGGTCGGTGTCGGGGTCGGCCTCGAACGCGGCGAGCGCGTCGATGTGCGTGGTGCCGATGATCGGGTCGCCACCGATGCCGACGGCGGACGAGAAGCCGAGGTCGCGCAGCTCGTACATCATCTGGTACGTCAGCGTGCCGGACTTCGAGACCAGGCCGATACGGCCCGGCTTCGTGATGTCGCCCGGGATGATGCCGGCGTTCGACTGGCCCGGCGTGATGAGGCCGGGGCAGTTCGGGCCGATGATCCGGGTCTTGTTGCCCTTCGAGCCCGCGTACGCGTAGAACGCGGCGGTGTCGTGGACCGCGATGCCCTCGGTGATGACGACCGCGAGGGGGATCTCGGCGTCGATCGCCTCGATGACGGCGGCCTTGGAGAAGGCCGGCGGCACGAAGAGGACGGAGACGTTGGCGCCCGTCTTCTCCATCGCCTCGGCGACCGTGCCGAAGACCGGGATCTCGGTGCCGTCGATGTCGACCGACTGACCCGCCTTGCGGGGGTTCACGCCACCGACGATGTTGGTGCCGTCCGCCAGCATGAGCTTGGTGTGCTTCATGCCCGTGGCACCGGTCATGCCCTGGACGATGACCTTGCTGTCCTTGTCGAGGAAGATAGCCATGGCTGTGTCTGTCCCTCTTCCTTACTTCGCAGCCGCGAGCTCGGCGGCCTTGTCGGCCGCGCCGTCCATGGTGTCCACGCGCTGGACCAGCGGGTGGTTGGCGTCGGAGAGGATCTTGCGACCCAGCTCGGCGTTGTTGCCGTCCAGACGGACGACGAGGGGCTTGGTGACTTCCTCGCCCTTGTCCTTGAGCAGCTGCAGCGCCTGCACGATGCCGTTGGCGACCTCGTCGCAGGCGGTGATGCCGCCGAAGACGTTGACGAAGACGGACTTGACGTCCGGGTCGCCGAGGATGATCTCCAGGCCGTTCGCCATGACGGCGGCGGAGGCGCCACCGCCGATGTCGAGGAAGTTGGCGGGCTTGACGCCGCCGTGGGCCTCACCGGCGTACGCGACGACGTCGAGGGTGCTCATGACGAGACCCGCGCCGTTGCCGATGATGCCGACCTCGCCGTCGAGCTTGACGTAGTTGAGGTTCTTCTCCTTCGCCGCGGCCTCGAGGGGGTTGGCCGCCGCGTGGTCGACGAGCGCCTCGTGGTCGGGGTGGCGGAAGTCCGCGTTCTCGTCCAGGGAGACCTTGCCGTCGAGGGCGATGACGTCGCCGGAGGCGACCTTCGCCAGCGGGTTGACCTCGACGAGGAGGGCGTCCTCCTCGATGAAGGTCTTCCACAGCGTCACGAGGACGTCGGCCACCTTGCCGGCGACCTCGGCCGGGAACTTCGCGGCCTCGACGATCTCGCGGGCCTTCTCGGGGGTCACACCCTCGTTGGCGTCGATCGGGGTCTTCGCGACGGCCTCGGGACGGGTGGCCGCCACCTCCTCGATCTCCATGCCGCCCTCGACGGACGCGATGGAGAGGAAGGTGCGGTTGGTGCGGTCCAGGAGGAAGGAGACGTAGTACTCCTCCAGGATCTCCGGGGCCGTCTCGGCGATCATCACCTTGTGGACCGTGTGGCCCTTGATGTCCATGCCGAGGATGTCCGTCGCACGGGCGACGGCCTCGTCCGGGGTGGCGGCGAGCTTCACGCCACCGGCCTTGCCGCGGCCGCCGACCTTCACCTGGGCCTTGACTACGGACTTGCCACCGAGACGCTCAGTGGCTGCGCGGGCCGCCTCAGGCGTGTCGATGACTTCACCGGCCAGCACCGGTACATCGTGCTTGGCGAAGAGGTCCCTCGCCTGGTACTCGAACAGGTCCACGCGCTTCCGTCCCTATCAGTGATCTCGCGGTTCGTTGTCTGCGTGGGCGTGCCGCGAGGGCAACGTGACGTCCGCCGTCTGTCAGTCACAAGGGAGGCGCACACGGTGTCCGAGCGCGCGGCATGTCCGTCTCGCAGGTTATCTCTGCTTGCGGGGGGCCCCTAAATCGAGGGTCACACCTGAGCGGTGATACCTGTCACATGATGCCGACATCACCGGCACGCCGTGCCGCCTGTGAGGAGGCGGAGGCGGTGGAGAAGGCGGAGGCACGCGACCGGGCCCGGCCCGGGAAGGGTCTCACCGGGCTGGGGTTGACCCGGTGAGACCCGTGGAACAACCCCGGAGGGCTCGGGGCCGGTCGCCCCCACCCCAATGGGGACGACCGGCCCCGTTCCGCGGGGGTACGGCCGGAACGACCGACGGCTTCGGCCGTCCGGGTCCTGCCTCCCGCGGAGCGGGTGCCCCGCCGGCGTGCGGCCGGCGGGGGCGTGCGGGGCCCGCGAGGCACGGGGCGCGCGGGTGCGCTCACCGCGTGCGCGGGCCGGGGAGTCAGCCGCGCCGGGCCACGGCGGCGTCCCGCACCTGCGTGGGGACGACCGTGTCGACAGCCGCCCGGGCGCCGGTGAGGGCGTGCCCGGCAGCCGCTCCGGCACCGGTGAGGGCGTTTCCGGCAGCCGCCCGGGCGCCGGAACCGGCCGTACCGGCGGGGCCGTACGCCGTCGAACCGGCACCACCGGTCACCCCGTACGCGAGGAGGGCGCCGGGAGCCGTCAACCTTCCGGTGAACCGGTGAGCCGTACGGGTGACGATCCGCGCGAAGGGGGAGGCTGCGGGGGCGGACACGTCCGGCGGGGTGCGGGCGGGAGCCGGCGGCTCGTCCGCGCTCGCGGCGGTGGAGCCGAGCGCCCACGCGCCCGTGACCCCGGCGGCCATGACGCGGGAACGGCGGATGTTCTTGTTCATGCGTACGTCGGATCCTCGAGGCTGGACGGCATCCGGACGCCGGAGCGGGAACACGGGCTCCGGGCCGGCGGGCGACGTCTCCCCGCGCGGCCGTCGGCCGGCGGCGGGAGGGCGGCCTGCCCTAACCGGGGAAGACGGGGATGTCCCGGTACCTGTCCTCGGTCCCGGCCGCGTCCGTACGCACGGCGCTGCCGGGCGCCGACAGCAACGGCACCCGCTGGTGCGACGTCACGGCGTACGCGTCGCCGTGCCGCGGCATGCCGCCGTCGAGCTGTGACACGCCGGCCCGCGCGCCGTCGGGCAGCCCGGCGGGCGCTCGCTCCGCGGGCGCGGGCGTGCCGGTCGCGGCACGCCCGGCACGGACCTGCCCTCCGCCGTGCGCGACCGGTCCCGTCGGGGCCTCGCGCACGAGACGCGGGGGGCCGTACGGCGGTCGCGGCGCCGCCGGGTCAACGGTCCCGGAGTCCGGCCCCGGGCCCGACACCGGACGGTCCGAGACCGGCAGGCCCGGCGCCGGAAGGATCGGCAGTTCGGGCACCGGCAGGGTGCGTGCCGACGGGGTGAGTGCCGGCAGGGGCGGCAGCGAGGAAACGTCCGGCAGCTCGGGGAAGAAGCCCGGCGGGGGCAGCGTCGGCAGCTCGGAGACGCTCGGCAGCGACGCCGTGGGCACCACCTCCGCCACCGCGACCGCCACCTGTTCGCTCACACCCCCAGCACTTCACCGACGGACTTCACGACCCGCTCCCGAACCGGAAGCAGGGGGTCCGTCAGGACGGCCGGATCCGCCGGCGTCTCCTCGGCGGGGGTTGAGGCAGGGGCCGGGGCCGAGGGAAGGGCCGGGGCGGAAGACACGGGACCGGAGCCGGAGCCGGAGTCGGAACCGGATGCCGTTCCGGATCCGGAGGCGGCGTGCGGCGGGGACAGTTCGGCCACGGTCCGTGACGGGGAGGTGGTTGCCGCCTTCGCGGCGGACGCCGACACCGTGGCCGCCGGCGCCGTGAGAACCGGTGGCGTGAAACCCGGGGCGTGGCCGCCGCCGGCAGTGCTCCGTCCGCCGGCAGTGCTCCGTCCGCCGCCTGCGCCTGCCCGCCGAGGAGGAGTCCCAGCGCGAACAACCCGCCCAGCAGCAGCACGCCGCGCAGCGCGTTGCGTGCGGCGACGGCAGGCAGGCGAGCGGGGCGGGTCAAGGGGGGAGGAACCTCCCGTGCGACGAAACGAGGCGTTCGATCCTCGCACGGGAGTCCCGAGGTTGCGCAAGCCCCCTGTTACCGATGGGTAGTCATGTCCCGTTTGCCGCACCGGCGTCCAGGTCCGGGACGGGAAGCGGGCGTTTTTCGATCGCCGCCGCCATCACGTCCGGGAACAGGTCGGGCGTACAGGCGAAGGCGGGCGCGCCCAGCGCCGCCAGGGCGGCGGCGTGCTCCCGGTCGTAGGCGGGCGCTCCTTCGTCGGAGAGCGCGAGCAGGGCGACGAACTGCACCCCTGACGCCTTCATCGCCGCCACCCGCTTCAGCATCTCGTCCCGTACGCCTCCTTCGTAGAGGTCGCTGATGAGCACCACCACCGTCTCGGCGGGGCGGGTGATCTGCGACTGGCAGTAGGCGAGCGCCCGGTTGATGTCCGTACCGCCGCCGAGCCGGGTGCCGAAGAGGACGTCCACGGGGTCCTCGATCTGGTCGGTGAGGTCGACGACCGCCGTGTCGAAGACGACGAGCCGGGTGCTGATCGACCGCATCGACGCCAGCACCGCCCCGAACACGGAGGCGAAGACCACCGAGGGCGCCATGGACCCCGACTGGTCGACGCAGAGGATCACCTCCTTCTTCACGGACGGCGAGGCCCGCCCGTGGCCGACGAGCCGCTGGGGCACGACCGTCCCGTACTCGGGCAGGTAGTGCTTGAGGTTGGCGGCGATCGTGCGGTTCCAGTCGATGTCGTGGTGGCGGGGCCGGGCGGCCCGGGCGCCGCGGTCGAGCGCGCCGGTGAGGGTGGCGCGGGTGCGGCCGGCGAGCCGTCTCTCCAGCTCCTCGACGACCTTGCGCACGACGGCCCGTGCCGTTTCCCTCGTCGTCTCCGGCATCGCCTTGTCGAGCGAGAGGAGGGTGCCGACGAGGTGGACGTCCGCCTCCACCGCCTCCAGCATCTCCGGCTCCAGCAGCAGCGCGGCCAGCCCGAGCCGCTCGATGGCGTCGCGCTGCATGACCTGGACGACCGAGGAGGGGAAGTACGTCCGGATGTCCCCCAGCCAGCGCGCCACCGACGGCGCCGACGCCCCGAGCCCCGCCGAACGGTCCCGCCCCGTCCGCGCCCCGTCCCCCTTGCCGTAGAGCGCGGCGAGCGTGCCGTCCATGGCCGCGTCCCGCCCGGACAGTTCGTGCCCGGTGCCGTCCGCCCCGCCGCCCCGAGCACGAGCCGCCAGCGCCGCAGCCGCTCCCGCGCGGGGTCCGTCTCCCCCGTCCCCGAAGTCATGTCCTCACTCCCGCCGGCTGGTCGTCGTCCCGCTGTGTCCCGTCCCGTCCCAGCAGCAGCCGCACCACGGGGAGGACGGCGTCCGCGCGTCCCGCGTCGATCTCGTCCGCGAACCCCGCGGTCCCGGCACCCGCCCGCACCACGGTTCTCCTCTTCCCGGGCCCTGCGCGCACCAGTTCCCCGAGCGTCCGGCGCACCCCCGTCTCGTACGCCGAGAACGTCCGCCGCAGCAACGGCAGTACGTCCGTGAACGCCTGCGCCGACACCCCCGACAGCCAGCCGTCGACCAGGCCGAGCAGCCGCTCGTCGTGCACGAGGAGCAGCCCGCCGCCGGCCCCGCCCCCGACGAAGCCCTCGATCCAGGCGGCCGCGTCCGCCGGCGGCGTCCCCGGTGACAGCGCGAGCCCCATCAGCCGCGCCGCCTCGTCCGCCGCCAGCTCCCCGTCGTCCAGCAGCAGCCGTACGGCGCGCCCCCGCACGACCCCCGCCACGCCGCGCCGTTCGGACAGCAGCCGCAGGACGTCCCGCCAGCGGTCCCGGAGCCGGCCGGGCAGCGGGGCCCGCTCCGCTCCGGCCTCCTCCTCGAGCAACCGCACCGCACCGTGGACCGCGTCCACGTGACCGCGCATCTCCTCGGCCGCGTCGGCGTCGAGTGCCGCGCACGCCGGCGGCAGGCCGACGAAGATCCGCTCGGCGAGCCCCGTGGCGACGTCGGCGAGCGCGCCGGTGCCGGTGCCGCGCACGTCTCCGTAGCGCAGGGAGCGGGCCAGGGCGGGGAGCGCCCGGGCGAGACGGCCGACGTCCGTGTCCAGGGCCGCCCGTTCGGCGACGACCCGCATCACCGTCGGCAGGGCGTCCGGCAGTCCGGCCGGCAGGCAGCTCTCCGCGAGGGCGGTCGCCTCGGCGAGGTCCCGCGCCGCGACGGCGTCCGCCTCCGCCCTGGCGGTGGCGGCAGCCGGCACGGTCGTCCCCCACACCCCGGCCTCGGCGACCCGGACGGACAGCTCGGGCTGCCAGCGCAGCCGCCAGGTCTCGCGGAACGTGCCCGTGCTCCCCGCGAGACCGCCGGCTCGCCCCAGTCCACCCGCAGCAGGCGCAGCCGGTGCAACAGCCTGCTGCGCTCGGCGTCGGTCTCCTTGCGCAGGTCCAGTTCCAGCTCCCGTTCGGCCGCCTCCGGTGTGAGCCGCAGCCGGCGCCGGCGCCGGTCGAGGTCACGCTGCAGGGGCACCGCGGGCGCCGCGGCGGGGACCTCCCCCATGACGTCCCCCACGACCAACCGGTCCTCGATCAGCGCCAGCGGTACGTCCGATCCCTCGCACAGCACCGCCCGCACGGCGTCGGTGGTCTCGCTCAGGCCGGGCAGCGGGCGGCCGCGCAGCGCGGCGAGCGTCTCGGCCAGCCGGACCGCCTCGATGACGTGCGCCGGGGAGACGACGCGGTCCTCGTCCCGCAGCAGGCCGGCCACCCTGGTCAGCCACCGCTCCACCGGCCGGTCGGGGGCGGCGAACAGGTGGGCGTACCAGCCGGGCGAGTCGATGCCGGCGCCGTATCCCCCGGCCCGCGTCAGTCTGCGGTGGGTCCACGGCACCCACGTCAGGTCTGCCTTGGTCTTCGGCAGTCCCTTCAGCAGCGCACGGTCGGCGGTGAGCGCCGTGGTCCGCCGGAGCGCGGGCACGTGCCACGCCCCGCACACCACCGCCACGGGCCCGCCCCCGGACTCCTTCAGCGCCGCCCTCAGCCGGAGCCGCATGTGCGCCTCCCGCACGAGGTCCCGCTCGGTGGCCGCGGCGCCGTGTCCGTCCCGCAGGGCCGTCATGGCCTCCTCGATCGCGGCGAAGGGCGCCAGCGGGTCGCGCCGCCCCGCCCCCCGGTGTTCGACGACGTCCTCCCACCAGCGCTCGGGGTCGTCGTACCCGGCGGCGTCGGCGAGCGCGGCGAGCGGGTCGACGCGCAGGCCGTCGCCCGGCGGTTCCGCCTCGGGCGCCGTGCTCCCGGGCGCCGTGCTCCCGTCGGGCTTCCGCTGCCAGGCCAGGGTGTGCGCGGCCGGCAGGTCGATGAAGCGGGCCGGGACACCGTGTTCGAGGGCCCAGCGGAGCGCGACCCACTCCGGGGAGAACTCGGCCATCGGCCAGAACGCCGACCGGCCGGGCTCGTCCACGGCGTGTGCGAGGAGGGCGACCGGGGGCCGCAGGTCCTCGTCGGCGGCCAGCGGGATCAGCGCGTCGGCCTCGGGCGGGCCCTCGACGAGCACGGCCCGCGGCCGGGCGGCGTCCAACGCCCTGCGGACGGCCCGCGCCGACCCCGGGCCGTGGTGCCGCACCCCGAGCAGCAGGGCCCGGCCCGAGCCGGCCGCGGACCGCCCGTCCGGCCCTCCCCCGGCGGCCCGCACGCGCCGTTCCCCGCCGTCCCCCCTCCCGCCCGGCCCCGCCGCCCCGTCACCGGCGGCCGCGTCGCCGTCCGGGCCCCGTCCCCGGCCCTCGGTGCCGTCCGTCCCCCCGGAACTCCGGCCGCCGGTGGTCCCGTCCCCCGTCCCGTCCGGCCCCCGGTCGCCGCGGCCTCCCTCCCCGGCGCCGAGGGCCGCCCGGCCGTCCTCGGTCACCTCAGCGTCCTGCATCCCCGCCCCTCCCCCCGTGGTTCCCCGCCCGGCCGTCGTCCCCCGGCGCCCCACCCGGCCCGTGCCCGCCCGCGCCCCACCGGAACGCGGTCCCGGGTCGTGTCCCCGTGCCCGCTCACTCGGTCACCTCCCGGCACGCCCGGTAGAAGTCCGCCCAGCCGTCCCGCTCGCGGACGACCGCCTCCAGGTACTCCCGCCACACCACCCGGTCGGCGGCCGGGTCACGGACGACGGCGCCGAGGAGGCCCGCGGCGACATCGGCCGGGCGCAGGACGCCGTCGCCGAAGTGGGTGGCGAGCGCGAGGCCGCCGGTCACCACGGAGATCGCCTCCGCGGGCGACAGGGTGCCGCTCGGCGACTTCACCTTCGTGCGGCCGTCGGAGGTGATCCCGTCGCGCAGTTCGCGGAAGACGGTCACCACTCGGCGGATCTCGTCGATGCCGTCGGGCCCGGCCGGCAGGTCGAGGGAGCGGCCGATCTGGCCGACGCGACGCGTGACGATGTCGACCTCGGCCTCGACGCTCTCCGGCAGCGGCAGCACCACCGTGTTGAAACGGCGGCGCAGGGCACTGGACAGCTCGTTGACCCCGCGGTCGCGGTCGTTGGCCGTGGCGATCAGGCTGAAGCCGCGGACCGCCTGCACCTCCTGCCCCAACTCCGGTATGGGCAGCGTCTTCTCCGACAGGACGGTGATGAGGCTGTCCTGCACGTCGGCCGGAATGCGGGTCAGTTCCTCCACCCGTGCCGTCATGCCCTCCGCCATGGCCCGCATGACGGGGCTGGGCACCAGCGCGGCCCGGCTGGGGCCGTGGGCGAGCAGCTGCGCGTAGTTCCAGCCGTAGCGGATCGCCTCCTCCGGAGTGCCCGCCGTGCCCTGCACCAGCAGGGTCGAGTCACCGCTGACAGCGGCGGCCAGGTGTTCGGACACCCAGGTCTTGGCGGTGCCGGGCACACCGAGCAGGAGAAGGGCGCGGTCGGTGGCGAGCGTGGTGACGGCGACCTCGACGACGCGGCGCGGGCCCACGTACTTCGGTGTGATCACGGTGCCGTCCGGCAGGGTGCCGCCGAGGAGATAGGTGGCGACCGCCCACGGCGAGAGCTTCCAGCGGGCGGGGCGCGGACGGTCGTCCTGAGCGGCCAGCGCCGCGAGTTCGTGGGCGAAGGCGTCCTCCGCGTGCGGCCTCAGGACCTCCTGCCCGGGTGTGCCGTTCGCGGGCGCGGAGTGGTCGTGGCGTGGTTCGGCGGACGTCGGTCCAACGCTGACTGACATGGCTGAGGCCCCCTCCAGCTCGGCCGGTTCGGATCTGGTGTCCACCTTGCACCACCCCACTGACAACGCACTCCGACCTGCGAGAACACCCCCGCGAGGGCCTTTCGGGGACCGATTGTCAGTGGGGGGATCTACCTTCGAGACATGACACAGCAGGGGGTGCGCTGGACCGTGGACCAGGTGCTGGCACTGACGCCTGACGCCGGGTCACGCAAAGCGGGGAGCAAACTCGGCGCGGCCGGTCCGTGGTCCGGGACGGGCTGTTCCGGGGAGGGGGCGGTGTGGGGGCTGTGCGGGGGCAGCGGCGGTGGCGACGGCCCGTACCGGACGGTCGTCGACGTCGGGGACCCGTCCGGGCCCGCGTACAGCTGCAGTTGTCCGAGCCGGAAGGTCCCGTGCACACACGCGCTGGGGTTGTTGCTGCTCTGGTCGGAGGGGGAGGAGGCGGTGCCGGCCGGAGCGGGGAGCGGGCTCCGGACTGGGCGCGGACGTGGCTCGCGGCGCGGCGGACACACCCGCAGGGGGAACGGGGGGCGGCCGCGGGGAGTTCCGGAGCGGGCCCCGCCGATCCGGAGGCGGCCCGTCGCCGGGCCGAGCGCCGTGCCGAGCGCGTCACCGCGGGGGCGACGGAGCTGGAGCAACGGCTCGCCGACCTCCTGCGTTCCGGCCTGGCCGCGGCCGGGCAGGCGGGGTACGGGCTGTGGGAGGAGACGGCGGCCCGGATGGTCGACGCCCAGGCCCCCGGGCTGGCGGCGCGCGTGCGGGAGTCGGGGCCGTGCCCGCGTCCGGGCCCGGCTGGCCGGTGCGGCTGCTGGAGGAGTGCGCGCTGCTCCACCTCCTCGGTCAGGGCTGGCTGCACCGCGACCGGCTGCCGGAGGCCCTGGCGGCGACGGTCCGCACCCGTGTCGGTCTCACCCGGCCGCCGGACGGACCGCCGCTGCGCGACGACTGGCTGGTCCTCGCCCAGTACGACGTCCCGGACCCGAGACTGACGACCCGCCGCATCTGGCTGTACGGCACCACGTCGGGCCGCACGACGCTCCTCCTCTCCTATGGAGCCGCCGGCCGCGCACCCGAACTCTCGCTGCCGGCCGGTCTGACCCTGGACGCGGGGGTGTCGGCGTACCCGGGCACCGGGCAGCAGCGGGGCGCCCTGGGTGAGCAGTTCTCGCCGCCCGTGCCCACCGCGGTCCGGCCGGACGGTGTGACCACGGCGGAAGCCGCCGCCCGCTACGGCTCGGCGCTGCGGGACGATCCCTGGCTCGACTCGGTGCCGGTGACCCTGGACGACGTCGTCCCCACGCCGGACGGGGCCTCCTGGCAACTGGCGGACGCCGACGGGGACACGGCGCTGCCGCTCACGCCGGCGGCGACGGCCCGACCCGGGCTGTGGCGCCTGGTCGCCCTCTCGGGGGGTGCTCCCGTCAAGGTCTTCGGCGAGTGCGGCCACCGCGGCTTCACGCCCCTGACCGCCTGGCCGACGACCCCGGGAAGGGCGGTCCACCTGTGCTGATCCCCTGAGGCTCCGCCCGGCCCCCGCAAGGGGATCCGGCACCCGCACCCGGCCCGTGCCCGCCCTGCCGTCCGCCCCGCACCGTCCCGACACCGGTCTCGCCTTCGGCCTCGGCCTCGACCTCGGCTTGGGTCTCGACCTCGGCTGGTCTCGGCCGGTCGGCCGGTCGGGAAGGCCACGTCCGCGACCCACCCCGCCACTCGACTCGGTGATCCAGAAGGGAACCACATGAGCGGTACCGCACCGGCCTCCTGGGACGATCTCGTCGCCATGGCCCTGCTCGGGACGGACCGGCGTACGCCGCCGGACGTGCCGCCCGGCCGCTCCGCGTCCTCGGCGTTGCTGGACGCGGCGGCCGCCGAGACCCTGCGGCGGCGGGCCGGGCTGCGGCCGGGGCGGGCGGCCCCCCGGCCCGAACCGGCCCCGAGGACCCGCGCCCGGCGCTGCCCGCCGCCGCGGCCCGCCGGCTGGCCCGCCTGCTGGCCGACCGCCCCGGCAGCGCCGGAGGCGGCCGCAGGGGCACGGCGCCGGACCTGATGGAGTTGCTGCCCCAGTGGCTGGCGGCCGCCAACGCCCGTGGTTTCGCCGCCCCCTCCGAGACGCTGCCCGCTCTGCTGGACGCGGCACGCGGCCGCACCGACCTGCGCCCGGCGGCGCTCGAGTTCGCGGGCCCGCGTGCGCTGTGGCTGGCCCGCCTCAATCCGGAGTGGCGGTTCGCCCTGCGTTCGACGCCGGGCGGCGGCACGTCCCTGCCGGGCCCGGAGGAGACCGGCCGGATCGCGGAACTGTGGCAGGAGGGCCTGTTCGCCGAGCGGGTCGCCCTCCTCGCGTCGATCCGCTCCCGCGATCCCGAAGCCGCCCGCGCACTGCTGGAGTCGACCTGGCCGACGGAGCGCGCCGAGGACCGTCTGATGTTCCTCGACTCGCTGCGCACCGGCCTCGGTCCCCGGGACGAGCCCTTCCTGGAACGGGCACTGGCCGACCGCAGCCGCAATGTGCGTGCCACGGCGGCGGAGTTGCTGTCGGCGCTGCCGGGATCGGCGCTGGCCGCGCGGATGGCGGTGCGGGCCACCGCGTGCGTGGCCGTCGACCACACGCGGGACACCGCGACGATCGTCGTGGAGGCGCCGCACGAGTGCGACGCGGCCATGGAGCGCGACGGCGTGGTGCCCAAGGCACCGCCCGGCCGGGGCGAACGGTCCTGGTGGCTCGGCCAGCTGGTGGAGTCGTCCCCGCTCGCCTGCTGGCCGGCGCGGCTGGGCGGCCGTACGCCGGAGGAGATCCTCGCGCTGCCGGTGGCCGACGACTGGACGGGCGAACTGCACGCGGCCTGGTGCCGGGCGGCCGTACGGCAGCGGGACGCCGACTGGTCGCGGGCGTTGCTCGGAGCGCCGTCGGCGCCGGAGGCGGGCGGGCCGGGGGCCGTGTCCCTCGCGGAGCGGGCCAGACTGCTGGGCACCCTGCCGACGGGCGAACGGGCCGGCTGGGTGGCCGGTTTCATCGCGGCGCACGGCCTGTCGGAGGCGTTCCAGCTGCTCGGGGTGTGCGCGGTACCGTGGGCCGCGCCGTTGGGCCGGGCGGTTCTCGACGCGCTCAACATCGCCCGGGACGCGGGGAGTTACCCGTGGAGTTTCAGTGGGGTGATGGGCCTTGCGGAACGCTGCCTCGATCCGGCGGAGGCCGCCCGCCTCGACGGCCTGCTGGCGGTTCCGGAGGAGCCGGAGGACGCCTCGCCCGGCGCCGGAGGCTACTGGGCGGAGGCGTTCCAGCGCCTGGGGACGACGCTGCGGTTGCGGGCCGTGATGAGCGAGGAACTGGGCGCGGTGCGATGACACCGGCCCACGCCCCCGCCCCGAACCCGCATCCTGCGCGTATGCGCGTCGGCACGTCCCCGTCCCGCACGCCCACGTCCCGCACGCGGTTCCGTGCGCACGCGGTTCCGTGCGCACGCGTCCGGCCCGTCCGTGCCGCGTGCGGCCCGTCAGGGGTGAGGCGGGGTGCGGGGCGCCGCCCCGGACGACCGGTACGGGCCACCCCGCCCGCTCGGGACCGCCCTACGCGCCGGCCGGCTGCCGTACGTTCGCCCGCACCCAGTCCACGATCGACGCCGTGGTCGCGCCGGGCGTGAAGATCTCCGCGACGCCCTTCTCCTTCAGCGGTGCGATGTCCGCCTCGGGGATGATCCCCCCGCCGAAGACCAGGATGTCCGCCGCGTCCCGCTCCTCGAGGAGTTCGATCACGGCGGCGAAGAGCGTGTTGTGCGCCCCGGAAAGGATGGACAGACCGATCGCGTCGGCATCCTCCTGGATCGCGGTGTCGACGATCTGTTCGGGGGTCTGATGGAGGCCCGTGTAGATGACCTCCATACCGGCGTCGCGCAGCGCACGCGCGATCACCTTGGCCCCGCGATCGTGGCCGTCGAGCCCCGGCTTGGCCACCACCACGCGGATCGGACCGGCTGCCACACCCATCACTGCCTCCATGAAGCGACTACATCCATCCGTACCGATTCCCTGCGTACCGAGAGGTACCACCACACCGGCCGGGGAAGTGAACGAACGTTATCCCCAGATCCCCAGCATCCCGCAACCGGCGGTTTCACGGTGCGTACCGAGGGGGAAATCACACCATGGGACACGTTCACCGAACGCGGTTGTCTCTCCCCGAACGGGGAACCCGGGACAGATCCGCGTAAGCGGGAGCCGCACAGAGGTCGCCGCACCGCCGCGTCGCAGACCGCGCGCCGTGGCAGCGTGACGTATCGGCGCAGGCTGGACGGGCAGGCAGGACAGGGTCGTCGACGTCAGGAGCACCGGGAGCAGACCGCTCACCCCACCGCACCGCCCTTCACGCTCCGCCGACCGCCTCCGCCGCGACTTCCATGAGGGCACACGGGGGTCAGAGCCGTCCTCGGCGTGCCGACAGGAGGTCGGCCATGCAGGTCACCCGGGCCCTGGAGCCCTTTCTCCCCCACCGCCTCTGTCGGCGCCTGCTGCCGAGCGGACTGGTGGGACTCTCCGCGACGCTCCTGAAGGCGACCGCCCTGGAACTCGCGATCCTCACGGGGCACCTCCTCCTGTACCCCTCCGGCATCGTCCAGGAGCGCCGTGGCGAAACCGTGCCCGCGCTTCCCCGGACGTCGGCGCCGCGAGGGCCGAGAGGGCCGGGGATCCGGCGCGGCTGCCGACGCAGGGCCCGCCCCCGGTCGTCCTCCTGCACGGATTCATCGACAACCGCTCCGTCTTCGTCCTGCTGCGCCGCAGCCTCGCCCAGCACGGCAGGCACCGTGTGGAGTCGCTCAACTACTCGCCGCTGACCTGCGACATCCGGATCGCCGCCGAACTGCTCGGACGGCACATCGAGGAGATCTGCCAGCGCACCGGCAGCAGCCGGGTGGACGTCGTGGGGCACAGCCTCGGCGGGCTGATCGCCCGCTACTACGTACAGCGGCTGGGCGGCGACGCGCGCGTGCGGACACTGGTCACGCTGGGCACCCCGCACGCCGGGACCCGGGTGGCGCCGCTGGCGAACGCCCACCCGATCGTGCGCCAGATGCGCCCCGGCTCGGAGGTCATCGAGGAACTGTCCCGGCCCGCACCCGGCTGCCGTACACGCTTCGTCAGCTTCTGGAGCGATCTGGACCACCTGATGGCGCCGCTGGAGGCCGCCCGCCTCGACCACCCCGACCTCCTGGCGAAGAACGTGCAGGTGAGCGGCATCGGTCACCTCGCCCTCCCCGTGCACCCGGCCGTCGCGACCGGCATACGGGACGCCCTCGACGGAGACGGCACGGCGGCGGACGCCACGCCCGGCACGCCCGCCACGCACACCGGCGACCTGACAGTCGCCTGAGAACAACCGTCCGGACGACCGGAAGGCGTCACCGGCACTCCGCGATCGGACGCCCGTCGCCACTTTCGGCCACAAAGAGACATGCGGTGACATAACAGCCCCTCCGCACGGCCGACTTACCGGCCCCACCCCGCACCGGGACGGTCGTCAGATTTCGAACAAATTTCGAACGTAGGGCCAAACCCGTGCCCGCCCTTCCCCGAAACCCCACCGAATGCCCCTTTCCCGCAGGCATGAAACCTGCGGAAGATTGTCGCGCCCGCATACCGCCGGGTACAGTCGCCGCACTGCTCTGGCAGCCCCTGTTGTGCTCTGGCAGACCCTGTTGTCTAGGCGAGAGAGAAGTTGGTGGACGACCGTCACCCGTCGGGGACCATGACCACCCCGGCTCCGGCTTCCGACGCCGCACCGGCGCACCAGGCGTCGTACGGCTCCCCGGAGGCCCAGTACGGCGACTTCACCACGTACCACGGCTACGGCTCCGGCGCCTACGACACCGGCGCGCACGCCACGGGCCACTTCACGGCCGACCCCCTCTTCGGCCACATGCCGGGCAACGCCGCACCGGCCGCCCCGACCGGGGTCCACGACGCCACGCAGTGGTCCACGGGCAGTCACCAGACCCTGAACCACGACCCGTACGCGGCCCAGCACCACGCCGCCTACGACACGGGCGCCTACGACACCACCGCCTGGTCCGCCGACCAGCAGCAGCTGTCGGGCATCCCGCCGCAGGCCACGGCGACCGACGGCGGCGGCTGGGGATCCCCCCTCGCGGAGAGCGACACCGGCACCTGGAGCGCGCCCGGCGACGCCGGCGCTCCCGCCGACCCGACCCAGCAGTGGGAATGGGGCACGCAGACCTTCGACACCGGCGCCTACGACGCGACGCAGTGGAACTCCGACGGCGGCGAGGCCGCGGAGAGCGGCGACGAGTACGCGCCGGACGAGTACGGCCCGTCGGGCGAGACCGCCTTCGACCAGCAGGCCGAGATCCCCTTCGACCAGCAGGCCACCGCCACCTTCGAGCAGGTCGGCCGCGACGGCCCCGGCGACGACGAGCCGGCCGACGCCGCGCCGTTCCTCCTCGACGACCAGGAGGAGGCCGTTCCGGTCCCGCTCGGCCGGGCCGCCACCCGCAACGCGAACCGTTCCCGGCGCCGTACGCCCGCGCGGCGCTCCGCGCTGCTGACGGTGGCCGTGCCCTCGGCGTGCGTCATGGGCGTCGCCGGTATCGCGGCGGCCTCGGTGGGCACCCTGACCGGTGGCGACGACCAGGACACCACGGCGTCCGCCTCCGAGGCACAGGCGGTGAAGCCGTCCACCGCGAACAACATGCTGGACACCCAGCTCCAGACGCTCACCGCCGAGGCCGACGCCTTCGCCGACCGGGCCAGCCGCACGCAGGAACGCATCGACCTCAAGGCCCAGCAGGAAGCCGAGAAGAAGAAGGCGGCGGCGGAGGCGGCCCGCAAGGAGCGGCTGCGCCCCAAGTACGCGCTGCCGGTCGGCAACCACGGCCTGAGCGCCTACTACGGCCAGTCCGGCGTCAACTGGATGTCGCTGCACAGCGGCATCGACTTCCCGGTGTCCTACGGCACCACCGTGATGGCGGCGACCGACGGCACCGTCCGCACCCAGTGGAACAGCGCCTACGGCAACATGATGATCGTGACGGCGAAGGACGGCACGGAGACCTGGTACTGCCACCTCTCCAGCTACCGCGTCGCCTCCGGGACGACGGTGAAGGCCGGCGACCCGATCGCGTACTCCGGGAACTCCGGCAACTCCACCGGACCGCACCTGCACTTCGAGGTCCGGCCGGGCGGAGGCTCCGCGATCGACCCGCTGCCGTGGCTGCGCAGCCACGGGCTCGACCCGACGTAGCCCCCCCTCGACCCCGCGATGAGCCCCCGCCGTCGGTCCGGCGCCGGGGGCTCGTGCCGTGCGCGCTACAGCTTCTCCACCGGCGCGTAGCGCAGCAGCAGCCGCTTCGGCTTGGGCTCGCCGAAGTCGACCGTCGCCTCCGCGTTGGCGCCGGTGCCCTGCACGCCGACGACGGTGCCGAGGCCGAACTGGTCGTGGGTGACGCGGTCGCCGACCGCCAGGGCGATCACCGGCTTCTCCGAGGTGCGCCGCGTGGCGAAGCCGGACGCGCCGGCCGCCGAGGAACGCGAGCGGGACGACAGCGAGGCCGCCACCCCGGACACCGGGCCGGAGGACACGGGCGAGGTCGCCCCCGTCCGCTTCCAGTCCACGTGCACGGCCGGGATCTCCTCCAGGAACCGCGAGGGCGGGTTGTACGACGGCTGTCCCCAGGCGCTGCGCAGCGCCGAGCGCGTCAGGTAGAGCCGCTCCCGCGCGCGGGTGATGCCGACGTAGGCCAGGCGGCGCTCCTCCTCCAGCTCCTTGGTCTGGCCGAGGGCGCGCATGTGCGGGAACACGCCGTCCTCCATGCCGGTGAGGAAGACGACCGGGAACTCCAGGCCCTTGGCGGTGTGGAGGGTCATGAGCGTGATGACGCCGGAGCCGTCCTCGCTCTCGTCCGGGATCTGGTCGGAGTCGGCGACCAGCGCGACCCGCTCCAGGAAGTCGGAGAGCGAGCCGGTCGCCTCGCCCTCGCCGGACTCCTGCTCGAACTCCAGGGCCACGGCGGCGAGTTCCTGGAGGTTCTCGATACGGGTCTCGTCCTGCGGGTCGGTGGAGGCCTGCAACTCGGCCAGGTAGCCGGTGCGTTCGAGCACGGCCTCCAGGACGGTCGCCGGTCCCGCTCCCGACTCGACGACCGTGCGCAGTTCCTCCATCAGCGTGTTGAACCGCTTGACGGCGTTCGTGGAGCGCGCGGCCATGCCGTAGGCCTCGTCGACGCGCTTGAGGGCCTGCGGGAAGCTGATCCTCTCGCGCTGGGAGAGGGCGTCGATCATCGCCTCGGCGCGTTCGCCGATGCCGCGCTTGGGCACGTTGAGGATGCGGCGCAGCGGGACCGAGTCCTCGGGGTTGGCGAGGACGCGCAGGTAGGCCAGGACGTCCCGGACCTCCTTGCGCTCGTAGAAGCGGACGCCGCCGACGACCTTGTAGGGCAGGCCGACGCGGATGAAGACCTCTTCGAAGACGCGGGACTGGGCGTTGGTCCGGTAGAAGACGGCGACGTCACCGGCCTTGGCCTTGCCCGCGTCCGTGAGGCGGTCTATCTCGTCGGCGACGAACTGCGCCTCGTCGTGCTCGGTGTCGGCGACGTAGCCGGTGATGCGCGCGCCCTCACCCGCGTTGGTCCACAGGTTCTTGGGACGGCGGGACTCGTTGCGCTCGATGACGGCGTTGGCGGCGGTGAGGATCGTCTGGGTGGAGCGGTAGTTCTGCTCCAGCAGGATCGTGGTGGCGTCCGGGTAGTCCTCCTCGAACTGGAGGATGTTGCGGATGGTCGCCCCGCGGAAGGCGTAGATCGACTGGTCGGCGTCACCCACGACGCACAGCTCGGCGGGCGGCAGGTCGTCCGCGTCCCGCGGTACGTCCACCGGCTGTCCGACGGCGCCGACGAGCTCCCTGACCAGGGCGTACTGGGCGTGGTTGGTGTCCTGGTACTCGTCGACGAGGACGTGCCGGAAACGGCGCCGGTAGTGCTCGGCGACGTCGGGGAAGGCGCGCAGGAGATTGACCGTCGTCATGATCAGGTCGTCGAAGTCGAGGGCGTTCGCCTCGCGCAGCCGCGACTGGTACATGGCGTAGGCCTGCGCGAGGGTCTTCTCGAAGCCGTCGGCCGCCTGGACGGCGAAGTCCTCCTCGTCGATCAGCTCGTTCTTGAGGTTGCTGATCTTGGCGCTGAAGGACTTGGGCGGGAAGCGCTTGGGGTCGAGGTCGAGGTCGCGGCAGACCAGGGCCATCAGGCGCTTGGAGTCGGCGGCGTCGTAGATCGAGAACGACGAGGTGAAGCCGAGCCGCTTGCTCTCGCGGCGCAGGATGCGCACGCACGCGCTGTGGAAGGTCATCACCCACATCGCGTTCGCCCGCGGGCCGACGAGCTGCTCGACGCGCTCCTTCATCTCGCCCGCGGCCTTGTTGGTGAAGGTGATCGCGAGGATCTGGCCGGGGTGGACGTGCCGCTCGCCGAGGAGGTGGGCGATGCGGTGGGTCAGGACACGCGTCTTGCCCGAGCCGGCACCGGCGACGATGAGCAGCGGGGTGCCGGAGTGGACCACGGCCGCGCGCTGGTTCTCGTTGAGCCCCTCCAGGAGCGCCGCCGCGTCGACCGGGGGCGCGGGGCGCCGTCGCGGTAGTGGGTGTCCCGGTCCGGCGGCACGTCGAACTTCCCGCCGAACAGATCGTCCGGAACCGGTTCCGGAGAGTGATCGTCCTCGGGCGGCGGCGGGGGTTCCTCGTCGTGGCCGCGGGGGGCCTGGAGGTCCGCCAGGAAGCTGTCGTCAAAGAGGCTGCTCATCGCTCTCCGAGTCTAGGCCGCCCCACCGACAACCCGGAGCCGTCCGGGAAACATCCCGGCCCCTCACCTTCCGGCGCCCCCTTGCACCGTCGGTGACCGCGGACGGCAAACCGTCCGGAGGTCACGAAAATGTATCGGGCATATCACCCACCAACCTTCACAGGGGGCACACCGGTTGGCTACCGTGCCGGGCAGGCCGCTCGACCCCTTCCGGCGAACCTCGCCGGGCCGCGCGGCCTCCGCCGAGTCCGGCGTGCCCCGCGGCAGCCGGAGCCGGGGACCCACCGAGACCTTGGGGTGAATCGGCTCACTCCCCTCCGGGGAGGACGGGCCGTAGGGCAACCCTTCCGAAGCATCCTCGCCCGAACCCGACAGCTAACCCGGTAGGCGGAAACTGGAAGGAGTCGCCTCCCTTGGCGTCGCAGCACCGCAAGCCGCGCTCCGCGAGCACGCGCATGGCAGGCATCCGTACGCCCGCTCTCGCCACCGCCGCCCTCACCTCGGTGGCGCTGCTCTCGCAGACGGCCACCGCCGCCCCCTCCACCGACGACAGGCCGAGCCTGGAGGAGGTGGAGAAGAAGGTCGACGACCTCTACCGCCAGGCGGAGTCGGCCACCGAGAAGTACAACGCCGCCAAGGAGAAGGCGACCAAGCAGCGCAAGAAGGTCGACACCCTCCTCGACGACGTCGCGCAGCGCGCGCAGAAGCTCAACGACGCGCGCGAGGAGCTGGGCACCTACGCCGCCGCCCAGTACCGCACCGGCGCCTCCGCCCCCGACACCGCGACCCTCCTGCTCGCGGACTCCCCGCAGGACTACTTCGACCAGACGCAGCTGATGGGGCGGGTGACCGACCGCCAGAAGGGCGCGGTCGACGACTACTTCGCCGACCAGGCGGAGACGATGAAGAAGCGCCAGGAGGCCTCCGAGAGCCTCCGGACGCTGACCGACTCGCAGGACGACCTGAGGACCGCCAAGGCCGCCGTCCAGAAGAAGCTCGGCTCCGCCCGCGCGCTGCTGTCGCAGCTGACGGCCGAGGAGAAGGCCCGGCTGGCGAAGATCGAGGAGCAGAAGCGGCAGGAGGCCGCCCGCAAGGCCGCCGAGCTGGCCGAGCAACAGGCGGCGCAGGCGGCGGCCGCGCAGCAGGAGAGCGCCGGCGCGTCGGATGCGGTGGGCACCGGCACGTCGACGCCCTCCACGTCGCCCTCCACGTCCACGTCCACGTCCACGGATTCCTCGTACGCCACCAAGGCCGAGAGGGCGCTGGCGTTCGCCCGCGCGCAGATCGGCAAGCCGTACGTGTGGGGTGCGACCGGTCCGGACTCCTACGACTGCTCCGGTCTCACCCAGGCCGCCTGGAAGGCCGCCGGCGTCTCCCTGCCGCGCGTCACCTACGACCAGGTCAACGCCGGCACGACCGTCTCCCTCTCCGCCGCGCAACCCGGTGACCTGGTCTTCTTCTACTCCGACGTCACCCATGTCGGCCTCTACATCGGCAACGGCATGATGATCCACGCCCCGAAGCCCGGCGCGTACGTGCGCGAGGAGTCGATCTACTACGACGGGGAGTCGTCGATCCACAGCGTGGTCCGACCCGCCTGACGAAGCACCGCGCACGGGGCGGGCCCCGCCCCGTGCCCGTCCTTGCGCCCGCGCGTATTTCGCCGCCCACGCGCGCGGGCACCCGGCGAAGCCGCCACACGCCACCTGGCATCGGCGGCATGCCCCGCACCTCTTCCCTCTCCGCGTCCGGTGGGCGCGGCGTCCGGTGGGCGCGGCGTCCGCCGCGGAGGTGCTGTGGCCGCGGACGCGCTACGACGTGCGCCGCTGGGCGAAGGTGTTCCCGATGGGGATGACGGCGGTGGCGACGCTGTCGGTCGCCGCCGCCGTCGACGTTCCGTGGCTGAAGGGCCCCGGGGAGGTGCTGCTGTGGGTCGCGGTGGCGGCGTGGCCTGCCGTCGCCGCGGGCGCGGTCGCGGACGGGCGGGCGTTGCTCAGGTCCAGAGCACCGCGATGAAGACGTTGGCCACGGTCAGCAGTCCGACCAGGCCGAACAGGGGCTTCTCCACCCGCTCGTCGTCCCGCTTCACGTAGACGAGGCCGAGGATCACGATCAGCAGGGCCAGCTTCACGCCGATCTTGACGTTGTTGACCTCGTGGCCTTCCGCCTGGTGGAGGCCGACCAGGATCACGCCGGTGACCAGCATCGTCGCGGCGCCGTGCAGCATCGCGGGGACGAAGCGGGCCGTGCCCTGCCCCATCGCCTTCATCTGCGTGAGGAAGCCGCCGAGCAGCGCGGCGATGCCGACGATGTGCAGGCCGACGAAGAGGTGGATGAGTAGCTCCATGAGGCCGGATGCTAGCCACCGGGCCGGACGCCTCCCGACACCGGCCCGCACCCACCGCCCCCGCGTGCCCCCGTGCGCCGCGCGGCGCCGTATAGCAGCGTGCCGCTCCGGGGTGCCCCGGATCCACTGCATCGGTCGGCCCGCCGCGTGAAGACGACGACTTGGGACCGGCGGTACGGCCACTTCCGGTCATCCGACAGTCCACTCCCGTCACTTCCGTACATCGCGTCACCGGACCGGCACGAACGGGCCTAGCGTCCTCCCCCAGGTGACCGGCTTCCCACCGCCGCCCGGACCGGGGGCGGCAGTCGGACACCACCGCCGAGAGTCCGGCGGCGCTCCGCTCCCCGTGCGGGCGTCGCCGGGCACGTCAGCCGCACCGCGCGGCCGTGCGTCCGCTCCCCCGGCGGCCGTGGCCGTCCCCGCGCGGCCCCGGCCACCGGCGGCCGTACCGACGAGGCGGTCGACGAAAGGACGTGCAGTCTTACGTGGCAGCGCACCGCAAGCCCCGTCAGCGTTCGGCCGGCGGCCACACGGCCCGCGCGGCGGCGACCATCGCCCTCGCCGGGGTGGCCGGCGCGACCGCCTTCGACGGGGTCGGGCACGCCGAGCCGAACCCCACCCCGGCCCAGGTGAAGGCCAAGGTGGACAAGCTGTACCAGGAGGCCGAGGCCGCCACCGAGAAGTACAACGGCGCCCGGGAGAAGGCGACCGCCGCCGAACGGCGGCTGGAGACGCTGCGCGACGAGGCCGCGCGCAAGGAGGCCCGGCTCAACACGGCCCGCGAGACGCTCGGGACGATGGCCGCGGCGCAGTACCGCGGCGGCGGCGGCCTCGACCAGGCGATGCAGCTCGCGCTCTCCGACGACCCCGACCGGTACCTCGACAACGCCGCCTTCGCCGAACGGGCGGGCGACCGCCAGTCCGCCGCCGTCACCCGGGTCGGCAGGCAGCTGCGGGAGATCGAGCAGCTGCGCGGCGCCGCCCGCGTCCAGCTGACCTCGCTCGAGGCGCGTCAGGCGGAGCTGAAGCGGCACAAGAAGACGATCACCGACAAGCTGGGGGCCGCGCGGCGTCTGCTGAACCGGCTCACGGCCGAGGAACGGGCGCGGCTCACCGCGGACACGGCCGACGGGACGGACACCCGTGCCTCACGGACCTCGGCGGGAGCCCTCGCCGGCCTGCCCGCCCCGGCGCGGCCACCGCGGCCGGCTCCCGTGCGACGGCGGCCGTCTCCTACGCCTACGCCAAGCTGGGCAGCCCCTACGTGTGGGGGGCCACCGGCCCGAACGCCTTCGACTGCTCGGGCCTGGTCCAGGCGGCGTACCGCTCGGCGGGCGTCTCACTGCCCCGCACGACGTACGCCCAGATCGACGCCGGGCGCCGCGTCTCCCGCTCCGAACTCCGTCCGGGCGACCTGGTGTTCTTCTACCCCGGCATCACCCATGTCGGGCTCTACATCGGCAACGGCCAGATGATCCACGCCCCGAACCCGTCGGCCCCGGTGCGCGTGGCACCGATCGACGAGATGCCGTACGCGGGGGCGACCCGGGTGCTCTGAGGCTTTCCCGTCACACCAGCCGCCGGGCCGTCGCCCAGCGGGTCAGCTCGTGGCGGTTGGACAGCTGGAGCTTGCGCAGCACCGCCGACACGTGGGACTCGACCGTCTTCACCGAGATGAACAGCTGCTTGGCGATCTCCTTGTAGGCGTAGCCGCGCGCGATGAGGCGCAGCACCTCGCGCTCGCGCTGGGTGAGGCGGTCGAGGTCCTCGTCGACCGGCGGGGCGTCGGTGGAGGCGAAGGCGTCCAGGACGAAGCCGGCGAGCCGCGGCGAGAAGACCGCGTCGCCCTCCTGGACGCGGAAGACGGAGTCGACCAGGTCGGTGCCGGTGATCGTCTTGGTGACATAGCCGCGGGCGCCGCCGCGGATGACGCCGATCACGTCCTCCGCGGCGTCCGAGACGGACAGGGCGAGGAACCGCACGGGCCGCTCGGCGGCGCTCATCAACGGGGCGCACCGCCGCAGGACTTCGACACCGCCGCCACCCGGCAGGTGCACGTCGAGCAGGACGACCTCGGGCCGGGTCGCGGTGATGACCGTGACCGCCTGGTCGACGTCGGCGGCCTCGCCCACGACCTCCACACCGGTCTCCTCGGTCCGGCCGATCTCGGCCTGCACGCCCGTGCGGAACATGCGGTGGTCGTCGACGAGGACCACCCGCACGTGCCGGCCGGCGCCGCCCTCGCCGTGCGCGGGCGCGGCCGCCGGGGCCGCCCCCGTCGTGCCGTTCGTCTCGGTCGGGTCGCTCATCACTTCTCCGCCCTCTCCATCTCCAGCTCGACCTCCGTGCCGCCGCCCGGGACCGCCCGCAGCCGCGCCGTGCCGCCGTTGCGCTCCATGCGGCCGATGATCGATTCTCTGACGCCCATCCGGTCGGCGGGTATCGAGTCGAGGTCGAAGCCGGGACCGCGGTCCCGGACGGACACGAAGACCGTCCTGCCCTCGACCTCGGCGTAGACCTGTACGGCGCCGCCCTCGCCACCGTACTTGGCGGCGTTCACCATCGCTTCGCGCGCGGCCTGCATCTGTGCGGTCAGCCGCTCGTCGAGCGGGCAGTCGCCGACGACCACGACCTCCAGGGGGACGCCGTGCTTGTCCTCCACCTCGGCGGCGTGGCGGCGGACCGCGTCGGCGAGGGTGGTGGGCTCGTCCGCCTCGTCCTTGCCGGTGCCCTCCGGCTTGTACAGCCAGGTGCGCAGGTCGCGCTCCTGGGCGCGGGCGAGGCGGCGCACCTCGCCCGCGTTCTCCGCGTTGCGCTGGATCAGGGTCAGGGTGTGCAGCACCGAGTCGTGCACATGGGCGGCGACCTCGGCCCGTTCCTGCGCGCGGATGCGCATCAGCCGCTCCTCGGACAGGTCCTGCGTCATGCGCACCAGGTAGGGCCCGGCGAGCAGGGTGATGCCGACCAGGACGGCGAGGGCCGCCTGCAGGACCGAGCCGAGGTGGGCGGCGGAACCCTGGAGGACGAAGATGCCGGAGACGCCCGCGGTGACCAGCAGGACACCGGCGCCGGCGCGCAGCAGCGTGAGCGTACGGCGCCGCCGGCCGGCCTCGACCCAGCGGGCCCGCCGGGCGTTGTCCGCCTGGCGCCAGACGAGGGCGACGCCCGCGCCGACGAGCACGGCGGGCAGGAGGTAGGCCTTGGCGCCGCTGCCCAGGTTCACGTTGCCGACGAAGACCATGGCGACGACGACCATGAGGAGCAGGGCGACGATCTGGCCCTTGTCGGGCTTGCGGGCGACGAGTCTGCGGCGGCCGTCGGGCGCCGTCCCGGTGGCGACGAAGGCGGGGGGCCGCTGGTCGCCGACCCCGCCGATGCCGAGCGGCACGAAGAACCAGAAGGCCGCGTAGAGCAGAGCGCCGAGGCCGTCCGCCATGAACAGGCCGACGAACACGAGCCGCACCCAGATAACGGGCAGCCCGAGATGTCCGGCGAGCCCCCGCGCCACACCACCCAGCCAGCGTCCGTCGCCGCTGCGGTAGAGCTTGCGCGGCGGCCGCGGTTCGGCGAGTGGCGCTGTTGCGGCTTCCGGCATGCCAACGATGGTCACACGGCCGCAGGTCCCGGGCATCAGGGTTTGCCCCCGAGACGCCCCTGATCTTCGACGGCCCCGCACGTCGAACGCGTCCCGGGCGGCGACTCAGGGCCGATATCAGGGTCCGACCAGGGTCGTTCCGACTGCCGCCGGGGCCGCTCGCCCGCCACCATGGACCCATGACGGATCACCAGCACGCCGCGGACACCGGACCGGACGGGAGCGGCGCACCCGACGCGGCCGTCCCGCCCGCCGGCGCCCACGGCGGGGCGGCGGCGCCCGGCCCCGGTTCCCACCCCGGCGGCGGCCCCGGCCTCGCCGAGCGCCCCCCGCACCGGTTCCGCCGCGACCGCGAGCACAAAGTGCTCGCCGGCGTGTGCGCGGGCCTCGGGCGGCAGTGCGACATGGACCCGGTGATCTTCCGGATCACGCTCGCCGTGCTCTCCGCGACCGGCGGCATCGGCCTCATCTTCTACGGCTTCGCCTGGCTGTTCGTCCCCTACGCCGACGACGGTCAGAACGAGGTGCGCAAGCTGCTGACCGGCCGGGTCGACGGCCAGGCCCTCGCGGCCGTGCTGTTCGCGCTGGTGGGCTGCGGGGTGTTCCTGTCGATGCTCAACAACGGCGGTGTGCTCACCTTCGCCGTCGTCCTCTCCCTTCTGCTGGCCGGCGCCGGCTACTGGTCGCGGTACCGGGAGGCCTCCGACGCCGACCCGCTCGCCGCCCAGGCCGTCGCCGACGCCCCGCCGGAGGCCCAGGCGCCCCCGTTCCCGGCCGCGTACCCGTCCTGGTGGCGCGACCCGATCGTGAAGGACGGCACGCACGACGGCGGTACGGGATACCTGTGGGGGCCCGGGGACTCCCGCGCCCCGGAGTCCCTGTCGTCGGTGCACGTCGACTTCCTCGGGCACGCGCACGCCCGGGAGGCCGTACGCGCCTTGCACGGCCGGGTGCCCCGGCCGCGGGGTCCCCGCTGGATCGGCGGCTGGTCCTTCCTGCTCGCGCTGCTCGCGGGCGGCCTGGCGACCCGGTCCGCCTGGGACGGACACCCGCTGGGCACCAGCCTCCAGGCCGGCCTGTCCGTCGCGCTGGTCGTGCTCGGCGCGGGGATCGCGGTCAGTTCGCTGCTGGGGCGCACCGGCGCGGGGTCGGTCCTCCTGGCGATCGTCACGGCCGGTCTGCTCGCCGGGGCGGCCGCCGTGCCGAAGAACGTCGGCACGCGCTGGGTCGACACGACGTGGCGGCCCACGGCGGTGGCGGACGTCCGGGAGGGCTACGACCTCGGCACCGGCGACGCCACCCTGGACCTGTCCCGGCTCCGGCCCGCGAAGGGACAGACGGTGAGCACCGACGCCGAGGTGGGGCTCGGCCGGCTGCGGGTGATCGTGCCGCGGGACGTGACGGTGAACGTCCGGATCGACGTGGGCCTGGGCGACATCCGGCTGCCGGGGAGAACCAGGAGGACGTGGACGTGGAGCCGGGCAAGCACAAGGAGGTGACCCTGTCCCCCGTGAACGGCGGCAAGGACACCGGGACGATCGACCTCGACCTCCAGGTCGGGGCGGGACAGGCGGAGGTGGCCCGTGCTGCGTCATGAGTTCCGGCCGGGCCGGCTGGTCGCCGGAGCCGCCTTCGTCCTCGCGGGAGCCGTGTACGCGGGCGACGCGGGCGGTCACTGGGAGACGCCCTGGTTCGCCGTCGTACCCGTCGTCGTGGCCGGTCTCTGTCTGGCGGCCGTCACCGGCCTCGTGGCCCGCGCGATCCGCGGGCACCGGGACGGAAAGCCGGACGCCTCCGCGGACCGGGGCGCGGGACCGGGAGCGGAGCAGTCAGGGCCGGCGGGACCTGCGAGACCTGCGAGACCTGCGGGAAGCTGACCCCGGAAGGGGGCCGCGCCCGGCGGCACGGCCTACGGGAAGCCTCCGGACCGCTGCCGCCGCCTGGTGTGCCAGGCGGCGTCGAGGGAGAGGACCGGGGCACCGGCGAGGACGAGCGGCAGCCACGCCATGAGGTAGGCGAGATCGTTGCCGTAGTAGTACGGGTCGGAGGCCCAGCTCACGGTCAGCCACAGGCTGAGGGAGATCAGCGCGCCGCCGAGGGCGGCGAGGCGGGTGAGGATGCCGAGAAGGGTGCCGATGCCGACGGCGAGTTCACCGAAGGCCATGGCGTAGCCGAAGCCGGTGGGGCTCTTGAGGGCGAGGTCGACCAGGGCGGGGATGGCCGAGGAGTCCCGTACGGCCCGCATGGTGTCGCCGATCGAGCCGGCGCCGCTGTCCTTGAGGAAGGCACCGTCGGTGAGCTTGTCCAGGCCGGCGTAGATGAAGGTGACGCCGAGGAAGATCCGGAGCGGGAGGAGGGCGTAGCGGGTGGCGGTGGCCTGCCGGCTGCCGCGGCCGCCGTCGCCGTGGAGGGGGTGCGTGTCCGTCCGCCTGCCGTGAGTCATCGCCCGTAGCCGCCCGTCGCCCGCAGTGATGGAACCCCCGACAAACCATACGTACGGAAGGGACGGTGCGCTCAATGATCGGTGAGGTTGCCGAACCCCTCGTCCGGCCAGGTGCGTTCGAGCCCGGGGCGTTCGGGACCCGCGCGTCCGGGACCCGCTCCCCCCGTTCCGGACACCCCGTTCCGGACGCCCCCGTTCCGGGCGTCTCAGTCCGTCACGTCGATCGCGTAGCGGTTCGTCTCCACGCCGGCCGCGGTGACCACCTGCACCTCCACCCGGCCGGGCTCGACCTCCACCGGGACCGGGACGGTGAGGACCGCGTCGGTGGGGTTGCTGAAGCCGCCCGTGACCGGGACGAGGGGCACGTGGACGTGGACGGGGCCGATGCGGACGACCATGCGGGAGAGGCGGTCGGCGGTCTGAGCGCCCGGCGGCACGAACCCGGCGCCGCGGATCTCGATGTCGTCGCCGGTGCGGATCGGGGCGTCCAGGTCGCCCGCCTCGCGGGAGCGGACGACGGACAGGATCACGGGCCGCCCGCCCTCGGCGTACTTCCCGGCGAGGTAGGTCGCGGCCGACACCAGCACCACCACGGCCAGCCCCAGGGCAGGTCGGGCAGTTGGTCGGGCGGCGGGCGAGGCGCACGGCGGCGAAGGCCAGGGCGACGGCGCTGACGACGACATACTGGATGTCGGCGAAGGTGCCGCGGCCGGCGTCGTCGGTGAACAGGTCGGCGGCGCGGGGCCGGGGCGCCCGGACCTTCTGGAGCCGCTGGCCGAGGACGCGCAGACCGACCACGCGCCGCACCAGCACGGCGATCGCGCAGACCACCGCGAGGACGGTCACCGCGCCGGCGCCGCGCGCCAGGTCGAGTCCGGAGATCAGGGCGTCGCGCTCGGCGGGTCCGGACGCGGCCGCCAGCCTGCCCACCAGGACCAGTACCGCGTACACCACGAACAGCACCCAGGCGGCGGCGACCGCACGGGAGGTGGACAGGCGGTTGTCCTCGCCGATCACGGGGGCCAGTGCCCCGCCGCGCGTCCGGTGGAACCAGGAGGCGGCGGTCAGGGCGCCGCCGACGAGCAGCGCGGCGAGCAGTCCGGCGGTGCGGGCCGTCGTCCAGCCGACGCCGATCGCGGTGAGGGACTGCACCAGCAGCAGGGTGACGACCGCCGCCCCGACCGTGCAGGCCGTGCGCAGCCAGACGCGGTTCAGCCAGGACCGGCCCTCGGCGCGGCCGCGTTCGGCGACGAGTTCGGCGGACTGGGCCAGCTCCTCCGACACCCACTGGCGGGAGGCGGACGCCGAGTGGGCGACAGCGGCCGGCAGGCCCTGTCCGGCGGCGAACCCGTCCCGCTTCACCAGGAAGGCGGCGACCGCCCGCCGATGCCCCTCGCGCGCCCCGTGCGGGCAGTCCCCGCAGGCACAGCCCCCGTCGTGCGCGCCCGGTTCCGGGCCCTGTCCCGCCTCCTGCACCGCCACTGCCGACGCCTGCCTTCCCCATGACCCGTACGGCTGGTGGCCCCGGTGAGTACCGGCCCCCGCCCCTGTGAACAACGCCCCCGCGACGACAGCGAATTGTGCCCTACGGCACACCGCCGCGCTCCGGCAGGTCCGGTCGGCGCGGGTGAAGCCGGGCGCGCCGTGTTGACGTGACCGACCGAGCAGGCCGGGTTCGCCGCGGCTGATGTCCTGCCGCGGGGGCCGGCGGTCGCTCCACGCCACCGGGTCGCCGCCGGCCTGTTCCCGGGTCGCCACCGCCACCCTGCGCTCGACCAGGACGGGCCGGCCGATGGGCGGCGGGGCGGGAGACGCGGACCCGCGCACCGGTCCTCCGGCACGGGGATGCGGTGCGGGCGGAAGGTGCCGATAGAAGGTGCCGGCGGAAGGTGCCGATGGTCAGGGAAAGAAGGACAGAGCCGTTATGTGAAGATGACGATTTTCGCCACCCGTGGAGCACGACGTGAGCAGCACCGATCGGCATCTCTCCTCCCTCATGCGGCAGATCGCCACCCGCGACGAGGTCGAACTCATCCATCCCTTCGCCGAATGGCAGACCTTCGGCGCCCTGGCGTACGTCGCCGAGTGCTACGGCTTCCGCTACGCGGGCGTCCGGCTGGTCGGCAAGCAGCGGATCGTCCACGTCACCCTGGTGCGCGACACCGCCCCCTGGGCGCGGCAGCGGGCGGCGGCGAACACCGCGGCCTTCCCCGACCCGGGCGCCGGGCGTCCCGTGCCGGGCATGTACCTCGGCTCGCTCACCCCGGTCCCCGAGGCGCAGCCGGACGTCGACCTGCTCACGACCCTCATCCGTCACGAGGCGCTGGAGGCGGCCGTGAACCGCCGGCAGATGCTCGCCATGGCCTGGGGCTCCGCCGCGCTGTTCCTGCTGATGGCGCCGTTGACCGGGAAGTACGCCGTGCTGCTCCCACTCGCCGTCCTGACCCCGCTGGGTCTGCTGGGCGCCCTGCGGGTCAACGCCTCCCGCCGGGCGAAGCTGGCGCGGCAGCTCGTCGCGGCGGGCTGCACGGCCGTACCGGACGGGTCGGGTCGGACGCGCTACGTGCGGCCGGCGCCGCACACCGTCTGATCCCCTCCTCCCGGCGCGGATCGCGACCCGCCACCCGTGACCCGCGCCCCGCGATCCCGGCCTCCGGCTCGCGGCTCGCGGCCCCGCCCCGTCATACCGGACAGAAGATGTCGGGTATCGGCGCCACACTCGCTCTATGACAGCACGTGGCACGACAGCGGTGAACTGGGCGGTGTTCGCCGGGGCGGAGCCGGAGTTCGCGCGGGTCGTCGAGGACCGTTTCGGCGCCTTCACGCACCACGTCCTCGCGACCCTGCGCAAGGACGGCTCCCCGCGCACCAGCGGCCTGGAGGTGCGCTTCCTGGACGGTGAGCTGTGGCTCGGCATGATGCCGGGCTCGCTCAAGGTGCTCGACCTGCGCCGCGACCCCCGTTTCTCGCTCCAGGCCAACCCGGGCGAGGGCACCGGGATGGGCGGCGGCGACGTACGGGTCGGCGGGCGGGCCGTCGAGGTCGGGGACGGCGCGGCGCGGGCCCGGTATGTGGAAGAGGTGGAACCGCCGGAGCCGTTCCACCTCTTCCGCACCGAGCTGACGGAGGTCGTACGGACCTACGTCGAGGACGACGCGTACCTGGTCGTCCAGGTCTGGAGGCCCGGAGAGCCGGTGCGCGCTCTCAGGCGGACCTGACCCCGCGGGACCTGCTCCGGGGAGCCCGCGCCAGGGGCCGGTCCGGTCCTACTCCCACTCGATGGTGCCCGGCGGCTTCGAGGTGACGTCGACGACGACCCGGTTGACGTCACGGACCTCGTTGGTGATCCGGGTGGAGATCTTCGCGAGGACGTCGTACGGCAGGCGCGACCAGTCGGCCGTCATGGCGTCCTCGGAGGAGACCGGGCGCAGGACGATGGGGTGGCCGTAGGTGCGGCCGTCGCCCTGGACGCCCACGCTGCGGACGTCGGCGAGCAGGACCACGGGGCACTGCCAGATCTCGCGGTCGAGACCGGCGGCCGTCAGTTCCTCGCGGGCGATCGCGTCGGCGTCGCGGAGCAGGTCGAGGCGGTCCTTGGTGACCTCGCCGACGATCCGGATGCCGAGGCCGGGGCCGGGGAACGGCTGGCGCTGGACGATCTCCTCCGGCAGGCCGAGTTCCTGGCCGACCATGCGGACCTCGTCCTTGAACAGCTTGCGCAGCGGCTCGATGAGCTGGAACTCGAGGTCCTCGGGCAGCCCGCCCACGTTGTGGTGGGACTTGATGTTGGCGGTGCCGGTGCCGCCGCCGGACTCGACGACGTCCGGGTACAGGGTGCCCTGGACCAGGAACGCGACCTCGGGGCCCTCGTCGGCGATGATCTCCGCCTGGGCCTGCTCGAAGACGCGGATGAACTCGCGGCCGATGATCTTCCGCTTCTCCTCGGGGTCGGAGACCCCCTTGAGGGCGGTGAGGAAGCGCTCCTCCGCGTCGACGACCTTCAGCTGGACGCCGGTCGCGGCCACGAAGTCCTTCTCGACCTGCTCGGTCTCGCCCTTGCGCATGAGGCCGTGGTCGACGTAGACGCAGGTCAGCTGGGAGCCGATGGCCTTCTGGACCAGCGCGGCGGCCACCGCGGAGTCGACGCCGCCGGACAGGCCGCAGATCGCGCGCTTGTCGCCGACGAGTTCGCGGATGGCGGCGACCTGCTCGTCGATGACGTTGCCGGTGGTCCAGTCCGGGGTGAGACCCGCGCCGCGGTACAGGAAGTGCTCGAGCACCTGCTGGCCGTGCGTGGAGTGCATGACCTCGGGGTGGTACTGGACGCCGTAGAGCTTCTTCTCGTCGTTCTCGAAGGCGGCGACCGGGACGACGTCCGTGGAGGCCGTGACGGAGAAGCCCTCGGGGGCGGCGGAGCAGGCGTCGCCGTGCGACATCCACACGGCCTGCTCGGCCGGGGTGCCCTCGAAGAGAGTGGAGGACGAGCGGGAGACGTGCAGGTCGGTACGGCCGTACTCGCGGGCGCCGGTGTTGTCGACGGTGCCGCCGAGGGCCTGCGCCATCAGCTGGAAGCCGTAGCACATGCCGAAGACGGGGACGCCGGCCTCGAACAGCTCGCGGTCGAGGCGGGGGGCGCCCTCCTCGTAGACGGACGAGGGACCGCCGGAGAGGATGATCGCCGCCGGGTTCCTGGCGAGCATCTCCGCGACCGGCGTGGTGCTCGGCACGATCTCGCTGTAGACCCGGGCCTCGCGGACTCGACGGGCGATGAGCTGGGCGTACTGCGCGCCGAAGTCGACGACCAGGACGGTGTCGGGGGCGGCGGCAGTAGGAGTCGCTGATGACACGGGGGCCTTCCGGCGGTTGGGCGGGGTCTCTGTGCTGGCCAATTCTACCGAGGTGGGCGCGGAACCGGTCCCCTCGCCGGGGACCGACGGGCACCCGGCCCCCCGCCGCCCGTCGACCGCCCGCGGTCCGCCCGTCGACCGTCCATGGTCCGCCCGTCGACCACCCGCGGTCCGCCCGTCGACCGTCCATGGTCCGCCCGCACCCCTCCCGCACCCCGCTCGCGCCCCGCCCGCGCCCCGCCCGCCGTGGCATACTGGCCGCATGCTCTCGCACCCGACCTTCGTCTTTACCTATGGCATCCGGCCCGCCGGCTGCCATGGTCGCGCTGCTTGAGCTGACGCAGCGACTTCCCAGGCGCCCCGGGCCGACAAGGCCCGGGGCGCCTGTCGTTTCTCCCGGGTCCTGCCGTTCCGGGGCATCCGCACCCACACCACAGGAGCCCCCGTGACCGCCACCGACGTGACCGGCGCCCGCACCCCCGACGCCGCCGACGTGATCACCGGCGCGCGTGACCGCGTCGACGCGCTCGACGACCGGATCATCGGCCTCATCCAGGAACGGGCCGCCGTGTCCGCCGTGATCCAGGAGGCCCGGATCACCTCCGGCGGCCGGCGGGTGAACCTGTCCCGCGAGATGGAGATCCTCGACCGCTACCGGCAGGCCCTCGGCAAGCCCGGCACGTCGCTCGCCATGACGCTCCTCGAACTGTGCCGGGGTCGCATCTGAGTTCGGTGCCCCTCTCACCCGTACGGCGCGTGACCGGCCCCGGGCGGCTTCGTTGGTCCGGGTGTCCGTTCCAGCCAGGGGCGGGCCCGGAAGAACCACGCGTGGCTCACTGGAGCGGTGAGGCGTACGGATCGTGCCGTGCGCCGTGGGACCTCGCTCCAGGGAAGTGACCGGACGGCAGGGGACAGCGGCCCGGTCACCCAAGAGAACGGCCGGCCCCGGGGACGCCCGGGGCCGGCCGGCGGGAAGGGCGGAGGCGCACCAGGGCCGGGTCGGCCGGTCGCGGACGCCGCGTTCGTCCAGCACGCCGTGGAGAAAGCCCCGAGTCCCCCCGGGGACGACCAGATCGCACCACTCCCCCGTGCAGTGACCCGACGAGTGGTGTCGTGTCCCCACCGACCGTCGAAGGTCCGGACCAGTCACGTGCTCCGCGTGCACCCCGTCGCCCCCCGGCGCGGACGCGGAAGCCCGACGAGCCGGCGGCGCGACCCCCCGGCGCCGCCCTCCGGGCACCGGCGCCGCCCTGACGCCGGTGCCGACGATGAGGAAGGGCCCCGCGGATCCGTCCCGCGGGGCCCTTCGCCATGCCTGTGTGACGCATGACACATAAAGAACGCGTGAAGCGAGGGCAACTCTTCACAGGCTTCGCCGGTCACACGTAGCGAACCCAGGGCCCTCAGCCGCTCCCCCATGCGGAAGGCCTCCTCAACCGCGCCGCGGTCTCACCGCCGTGACGCTTCGCATCGATCGAGGTCCTTTTTTCATGAAGCTCCGCCGGGCCATGGTGACCATGGCCGCGACCGCCGTCCTCGCGCCGCTGGCCCTGCTGTCGGCGCCGACCGCCTTCGCCGAGGACGGCGGTACGGCGTCGCCGAGCGCGTCGTCGTCCGAGAGCACCTCCGCCTCCCCGTCCGACTCGGCGGGTTCCTCGGAGTCCGCGTCCGCCTCGGAGTCCGCGTCCGAGTCCGCGTCGAGCTCGGCGTCCGCCTCCGATGACACGAAGCCGACCGGCTCCCCGTCGTCCTCGTCCTCCTCCTCGGCGTCGGCGTCGGCGTCCGCGTCCTCCTCGCCCGGCGAGGAGCCGTCGGAGTTCCCCGACGACTGCCCGGTCGACGAGGACGGCGTCGACGTCGACTCCCAGCTGGAACTGTCCGTGTCCGGTCTGCCCGGCAGGATCGTCGCGGGCAGCGGGTGGCACACCTTCAAGCTCACCGCCGCCAACCACAGCGACGAGGCCCTGGGCACCGTGCAGTGGCTCGCGGCCATCGACAACGACTCGATGAGCGACGACGAGCGGACCTGGCTGAGCACCTACGCCAAGATCGAGTACTACGACCCGCAGGCCAAGGCCTGGGACTCGATCGCGGACGACTTCGGCAACGGCTTCTACTTCGGCCAGACGGAACTCGGCCCCAAGGAGACCGTCGACATCAAGCTGCGCGTCGACATCACCGCGAAGGCCCCGGCCGGCGACGGCTTCACCCTGGGCCTCGGCGGCTACGTCGACGAGGAGAAGAACTGCGTCCACAGCTCCTTCGCGCTCTACGAGTTCACCGTGCTCAAGCCCGGCAGCAGCAACGACGACCCGGGTGAGGCCAAGCCGGGCGAGGGCAAGGCTCCCGCGGGCGGCAAGCAGCCGCAGGGCGGCGCCAACGAGATCCCCGCCACCGGCAGCCTCGCCGAGACCGGCTCCAGCTCCGTGCTGCCGATGATCGGTCTGGTCGGCGGTGTCGCCGTCGTCGCCGGCGCGGGTGCGGTGTTCACCGCGCGCCGCCGCAGGACGCAGGCGTAAGCCTGACAAGGCCCCTGGGGCCACCGTGAGAGAGGGACCTGCGCTCGGAGGGGGGCGCAGGTCCCTCTTTCCGTCTCCGGTTCCGTGTCCGGCTACTTCTTCGGGGCATCGCCGGCATTCCCAGGAACGGCAGCCGCAAGGCCGCGAACGCCTCGGCCGGGACCGCCGGGTCGCGCGGTTCCACCGGCTTCAGCCGCTCGTAGGCCGCTCCCTGCGCGGGGCGCGGGTCCCGCTCGCCCTTGTTCGGCCAGTACGACATCGCGCGCTCGGCCTGGGCGGTGATCGTCAGCGACGGGTTCACCCCGAGGTTCGCCGAGACGGCGGCGCCGTCCACGACGGAGATGCCGGGATGCCCGTACAGCCGGTGGTACGGGTCGATGACGCCGGTCTCGCGGGAGTCGCCGATCGGGCAGCCGCCGAGGAAGTGGGCGGTGAGCGGGGTCCCCATCAGCTCGCCCACGTTGGAGCCGGCGAAGCCGTTGATCTCCGCGGCGAGGGCGTCGGCCGCCTCCGAGGCCGCCTTGATCTGCTTGGGGTTGGGGCTGCCGTGCCCCTGGCGTGCGGTGAGCAGGCCCTTGCCGACGCCCGTCTGCTTCAGGTGCGTCGTCAGCGAGTTGTCCAGGGACTGCATGACCAGGCCGATGATGGTCTTCTCCGACCAGCGGCGGTTGGACAGGGAGCGCAGCATCAGGACGGGGTGGCGGGCGGCGTGCGCCAGCCACCCGGCGACCCGCGACGAGCCCTCCGCGTACGGCACCTGGAGGATCGACAGGCCGCCCATGGAGTTGGAGCCCTTGCCGTAGCGCACCGGCTCGATGTGGGTGTGCGGGTCCGGGTGGATCGAGGACGTGATCGCGACGCCGTGCGTGAAGTCGGCCTTCGCCCGCCCGGTCGCCCTGCGGTAGCGGCGGTCGTCGGTCTGGGCGCCGACCAGCGCCTCCGAGTTGGTGCGGGTCAGCTCACCGAGCCGGTCGGAGAGGTACGGCAGCTGCCGGCCCGCCTTCATGCGGTGCAGCAGGGTCTGGGTGCCGTAGGTGCCGGCGGCCAGGACGACCCGGCGGGCCGTGAAGGTGCGGCCGCGTGACCTGCGGCGGTCGTCGGTCGGGAGGGTCGCCACCGCGTACCCGCCCCGTGAGTCGTCGGTGACCGAGACGACCGTCGTCAGGGGGTGGACGACGGCGCCCGCCTTCTCGGCGAGGTGGAGGTAGTTCTCGTTGAGGGTGTTCTTCGCGCCGTGCCGGCAGCCGGTCATGCACTCGCCGCACTCGGTGCAGGCCTTGCGGGCGGGGCCCGCGCCCCCGAAGTAGGGGTCCGCGACCTGCTCGCCGGGCCGGGCCGTCACCGACCCGTCGGCGTCCTGGCCGTCCCCGAAGAACACGCCCACCGGGGCCATGTGGAAGGTGTCGCCCACGCCCATCCGCTCGGCCGCGGCCTTGAGGTGCGTGTCGGACGGGGTCGTCGTCGGATTGAGGCGCACGCCGAGCATGCGGGTGGCCTGGTCGTAGTAGGGGGCCAGCTCCTCCTGCCAGTCCGTGATGTGCCGCCACTGCGGGTCCTCGAAGAAGGGCTTCGGCGGGACGTAGAGGGTGTTGGCGTAGTTGAGGGAGCCGCCGCCGACGCCCGCGCCGGCCAGGACCATGACGTTGCCCAGCAGGTGGATGCGCTGGATGCCGTACATGCCGAGCCTGGGGCCCAGAGGTAGTTCTTCAGGTCCCAGGAGTTCTTCGGGAGCGACTCGCGGGTGAAGCGGCGGCCGGCCTCCAGGACGCCGACCCGGTACCCCTTCTCCGTGAGGCGCAGGGCGGTGACCGAACCGCCGAAGCCGGATCCGACGACGACGACGTCGTAGTCGTACGCGGCGTCGGCGTCCGCGGCGTCGGCGTCCGCGGCGTCGGCGTCCGCGGCGTCGGCGTCCGCGGCGTCGGGGCCGGGGTCGGCGTCCGCCTCGACGTCGGGGCCGGCGTTCGCGTCGGCACCGGTACCGGCACCGGTGTTCGTCTCGGCGTCGGGGCCGGCCTCGGCGGCGGCCGCGGCGGCCCGGTGGTCGGGGCCGTCCTCGTCCCGGGGCTGGGCGGAGTTCTCCTGTGACACGTGCTCTCCTCGTCGAGAACGGGGTGCTGTCTAGCGGAAGCGGAACGCCTTCATCAGGCGCAGGCTGCGGCTCATGAACTCCGCGTACTTCTCGTCGTCCATGCCCAGCGACGGCGCCATCGGCAGCAGCCGCTGCTGGGCCACCGTCTGGGCCTCGGTGTACTTGAGGATGCCCTCGGAGCCGTGGCGGCGGCCGAGGCCGGAGTCCTTCATGCCGCCCATGGGCGACTGGACGCTGCCGTAGGCGGGGGCGTAGCCCTCGTTGACGTTGACGGTGCCGGTGCGCAGGCGGGCGGCGACCGCGCGGCCGCGCCGGCCGTCCTTCGTCCAGACCGAGGAGTTCAGGCCGTACGGCGTGGCGTTGGCGCGTTCGACCGCCTCGTCGTCGGTCGTGAAGCGGTAGACGGAGACGACCGGGCCGAAGGTCTCCTCGCCGCACACGGACATCGGTTCCGTGACGCCGTCGAGGATCGTCGGCTCGAAGAAGTACGGGCCGATGTCCGGGCGGGCGACACCGCCGGCGACGACCCGGGCGCCCGCGGCGACGGCCTCGTCCACGTGCCGGGTCACGGTCTCCAGCTGGCGTGCGCCGACGAGGGATCCCATGTCGGCGCCGTAGGCGAGGGAGGTCCCGAGGCGCATGGCCCTCGTGCGGGCGGCGAAGCGCTCCAGGAAGGCGTCGGCGACCGACTCGTGGACGTACAGCCGCTCGATGGAGATGCACAGCTGGCCGGCGGAGGAGAAGCAGGCGCGGACCGCTCCGGCGGCGGCCTTCTCGATGTCGGCGTCCTCCAGTACCAGCATGGCGTTCTTGCCGCCGAGTTCGAGGGAGACGCCGACCAGGCGGGCGGCGGCGCCCTGCGCGACCTCGCGGCCGGTGCGGGTGGAGCCGGTGAAGGAGACGTAGTCGGCGTGCCGCACGACCTCGGGGCCGACGACCGGGCCCTCGCCGATGACGACCTGGAAGACCTCGGCGGGCAGCCCGGCCTCGATGAGCAGGTCACGGGCCCACAGCGCGGTGAGGCAGGTCTCCGTGTCGGGCTTCATGACGACCGCGTTGCCCGCGACGAAGGCGGGCAGGGCGTCGCCGACGGAGAGTTCGAGCGGGTAGTTCCAGGGGGCGATCTGGCCGACGACCCCGCGCGGGTGGCGCAGTTCGGTGACCTTGGTCAGCGTCGGCATGGCGCCCGCGTGCCGCTTCGGCCGCAGGTAGGCGGGGCCTTGCGGCCGTAGTGCCGGGCCGCGACGACGACCGCCTGCACCTCCTCGTGGGCGTGCAGGCGCGCCTTGCCGGTCTCCAGCTGGATCAGGTCGAGGACCTCGCCCTGGCGCTGGAGCACCAGGTCGTGGAAGCGCAGCAGGACCGCGGCCCGTTCCCGCACCGGCACCTGCGCCCACACCGCCTGCGCGGCCCGGGCCTCGGTGAACGCCCGCCGTACGTCCTCCGGGGTGGACTCGGGCAGGTCGGCGAGCTTCTCGCCGGTGAACGGCGTGTGGTTCGCCGTGAGCCCGGAACCGACGACGCCCTTGGTGAGGTGGGCGACGAGCTGGGGGGTCACCACGTCGGCGGCCGTACGGGCGCCGGCGGGGGTCGGGGCGAGGGGGTTGGTACCGGTCTTCTCCGGGGCCTGCGAGTCCGTCATGAGCCGCAGGGTATGACGTGGCGAACGCTTTTGGTACCCGTCGGTAATAGGGATTCACCGACCGCGCACACGCCGCCAGTGATCACTGGCAACAAACCCGCTGATCAGCGGGTTGTGCGTGGCGGTTCCCCGTGGCGGCTCCCCGTCCCGGTTCCTCGCGGCGGCTCCCCGTGGCGGCTGCCGTTCCGCGGCGCCCCGGTCGCGTCCGCCGGGTCCCCGTCGTCACCCGTGCCGCACGGCCCCCACGAGCGAGCGGCCCGTCAGAACTCGTCCACCTCGTCAGAGCTTGTCCACGTCGAGGTGGGCGATCGCCGTCCGCGCCACCTCCCGGCCCCGCTCCGTGAAGTCGCCCTTGCCGGGGTAGGCGACGGTGAGCTTGTACATGTCGCCGGCGGTCGACTTGTAGTAGAGCGTCCGCATCTCGCGGGGACGCGGGTCCTGGGTGTCGTCGGTGGTGTAGACGACCGTGTTCCCGGCGGCCGGCCTGCCCTGGTAGCGGGCGTTGGCGTCGGGCGCGGTCTTCGGCCCCTTCGGCATGTCGAGGGCGTAGTTGCCGTTGGTCTTGAAGTCGTCGTTGTCCTCGTACATCTCGGCGGCCGCGGAGTCCTTGATCCCGCCGCCGGTGTCCTCCGCCTTGCGGTCGACGGTCAGGAGGATCGAGACGGCCCCGCTCGGGTCCGTGAAGCTGACCCAGTGGCCGTCGTCCGACTCCCGGTCCGGTGTGCCGATCACGTAGTCCCGCGGCACCGCCAGCGTCGCGGTGACGTCCTTCTGGGCGCTCGTCGTCCAGTCGGCGGGCAGCTCGCCGGCGGAGGGGTCGGCGACGGTCAGCCAGGCCGCGACCGCGGCGGCGACGACCGCCGCCCCGAGCCCGGTCCAGAACAGCCTGGTGCCGACCCGCAGGCCCCAGCCGGCGCGCCCGGCACTGACCTTGACGGACCAGCCGCCGATCGGGGCGGCCGCGGCCGCGGTACCGGTGTCCGCTCCGGCTCCGGCTCCGGCTCCGGCTCCGGCTCCGGTGAGGCTCCCGGGCGTGGTGACCGCCTGGGTGGGCGCCGGGGCGGGCGGGTTCGCGGCGCGCTCCAGCAGGGCGCGGACCTGCGCGGCCCCGGGGCGGCGGGCCGGGTCCTTCTCCAGCAGGCCGTTGATGGCCTCGGCGAGCGGGCCCCGCGCGGCGGCGGGCGGCGCGGGCGCGGCGTTGAGGACGGACTGGAGGGTGGCCGGGGTGTTGCTGCGGCGGAACGGCGAGACGCCCTCCGTCGCCGCGTACAGCACCACGCCCAGCGACCACAGGTCGGACGCCGGGCCGGGGCGCTGGCCCAGCACCCGCTCGGGTGCGATGAACTCGGGCGAGCCGACGAAGCCGCCGGTGTCGGTGAGGCTGGTCTCGCCCTCGATCTGGGCGATGCCGAAGTCGGTGAGGACGACCCGGTCGTGCCGCCCGAGCAGCACGTTGTCCGGCTTCACGTCGCGGTGCAGGATGCCCGCCGCATGGGCGGCCTCCAGCGCGCCGAGCACCTCCAGGCCGATACGGGCGGCCTCGCGCACGCCGAGCGTGCCCTCCTCCAGGGCGGCGCCGAGCGACCGCCCGTGGACAAGCTCCATCACGATCCACGGCTGCCCGTCGACGACCGCGACGTCGTGGACGTTGACGACGGACGGATGGTCCAGCCGGGCCGCGGCCCGCGCCTCGCGCCGCATCCGCTCGAACGCGTTGGTCCGTTCACGTTCGGGAAGGTGGTCCGGTATGCGCGGCTCCTTGACGGCGACCTCCCGGTCCACCGTCTCGTCCTTGGCCCGCCACACCGTGCCCATGCCGCCGTGCCCGAGTTTGGCGAGGAGCCGGTAGCGGCCCGCGATGAGCCGCCCGACGCCGTTCTCCCGCGGGGCGGACGCGGCCCCGGCGGGCATCGCGTAGGGGTTGCCGGGGTGCGGGGCCGGCGCGTCGTGGGACGCCTGCGGCGGCTGGGACTGCGGCGGCTGCTGGGGCCGGGGCACCTGCGGGGACCGGGGAGCCTGCGGAGGCTCGGGCGACTGCGGAGGCTCGGGCGACTGCGCCTGCCGAGGCGGTTGCAGAACAAAACTCGTGGTGTCGTCGGCCCCGTGGCCCGGTCCCCCGTCGTGACTCATGTGTCCATCCATATCGCGCCACGTGGGCCGACATCCACCAGCGGCCGCCACCGGTCACAGACCCGTGACGCAGTCCGCCCCTTATCTCCCTCTTATTCCGGTACGAGTGTGTCGACGGCCACGTCGAAGTACCCGCGCGCCTCCCGCGCCCTGCCTGCCGGCGCCGAGACCCACACGTCGTACAGCCGCCCGCCGTCCTCCCAGCACAGGTCGTACGTGTGCCGGGCGCCCTCCGCCGCGTCGAAGCCGTCCCAGGTGAACTCCCAGAGGGCGGCGGGCCGTCCGGCGCGCGTCGTCTCGGTGACACGGCCGTCGCGGTAACCGGGGTTGGTGTCGGGGCCCTCCAGCGCGGCGCGTTCCATCACCCCGAGGGGGCCTCCGGGCTGCGGCACGCCGATCTTCACGCCGATCCGGAAGACCTGTCCCGGGGACAGGTAGAAGACCCGTTCGCCCTGCGGGTCGCGGGTGAACCCCTCCGGCACGGCGAGGGTGAAACCGGCAGGGTCGTCGACGACGCGGTAGCCGGAGGGGGCGCTGGGGCGGCCCGGGGACGGGGTGGCGGAGGGCCGGGGGGAGCGGGTGGGGGAAGGCGGCGCGGAGGAGGCGGGGGCGGGCGTGCCGCCGGACGCCGTCCCCACCGCGCCGCCCGGTCCCCCCGGCGCCGAGGCCGACGGTGTGCCGCCCCCGTCGCCGTCCCGGTCGAGCAGCAGCGCCGCCGACACGCCGGCGCCCGCCATCGCGGCGACCAGCAGCGCGGCCACCAGCGCGCCCCGCGTGGACCGCTCGCGCAGCGGCGGGTCCGGGGCGGGACGGGCGGGACGCTGCCGCGGCAGGTCGGCCTGCGTGGGCGTGTACCCGGTCCGGTCGGCCGGCGTGCGCCCGGTGTCCAGGAAGGCGCGCAGCATCCGCTCGGCCCGCTCCGCGTCCAGCCGCCGGTCCGGATCCCGCTCCAGCAGCCCCCGTACGACGGGCAGGAGCGGCTCGGCCTGCGGGGGCGTACGGATGTCGGCGAAGACGACGGCGTGCAGGATGCCGCCGAGCGAGTCGCGGCGGAACGGCGACTCGCCGCTCAGCGCCGTGCACAGCAGCGCGCCCAGCGACCACAGGTCCGACGCGGGACCGGTCCGCTCCCCGGACATGCGTTCCGGCGCGGTGTACTCGGGCGAACCGACGAAGGAGCCCGTCTCGGTGAGGGTGGTGGCGCCCGCGACCTGCGCGATGCCGAAGTCGGTGAGGACGGCGCGACCGGTGGCGGAGTCGACCAGGACGTTGGCGGGCTTGATGTCCCGGTGCAGCACCCCGGCCGCGTGCGCGGCGCGCAGCGCGCCGAGCAGGTCGGCGCCGATCCGGGCGGCCTCGCGCGGGTCGACCGGGCCCCGCTCCGCGATCCGGTCGGCGAGTGAGCCGCCCTCGATCAACTCCATCACGATGTACGGACGTTCGTCCTCCACGACGACGTCGTGCACCACGATGACGTGCGGGTGACTGAGCTGGGCGACCGCGCGGGCCTCGCGCAGCGTCCGGTCGTGGCGGGCGCGGGCCTCCTCGGCGGACAGGGAGTCGTCCTGGACGAGTTCCTTGACCGCGACACGCCGTCCCAGCAGGTGGTCCGTCGCCCGCCACACGATCCCCATGCCGCCACGCCCGAGCTTCGCCTCCAGCCGGTAGCGGCCCGCGATGACCCGGACGGCGTCCCCCTCGGTCCCCATGCGCCCATCATGCCCCACCGGACGTCACGCCTCCGGGGCGCTGATCGGCCAAGTCACGCGCGGCGCCGCCCCGCCGGCACGGGGCCGGACCCGCCGGATTCCCGCGTGCGGATCAGGCCGGACTCGCGGGGTCCGGCCTGGTCCGCACGAGAGGCCTCAGGCGCCCGGCGGCTCCCGCCAGCTCTGCAGCACCGAGGTGAACTGCCGGGCGGTGCGCGCCCAGTCCTCGGCGGGCGAGGACATGTAGATGACGTACTCGGTGCCGTCGCGGGAGATGTACGCCTCCTCGACCGCGTGCCGCGGACCGGGGAAGTCCGTGTCCTTGGCGAGCGCGGTCCAGGTGTACTCCCACCGGGCGCCCTCGCGGTCGCGGTAGGTGTTCGGCTCGAGGGTGACCCGCTCGTAGTCGGCCAGTCGCCGGAGCTGCTGTTCGAGGTCGGCCTGGTGGGCGTAGGGGTCGTCGAAGTCCGGGGAGGTGTCGATGGCGATGCGGACGAAGTGCTCGCCGCCGTCGGGCGAGTAGTCGACCTGCTTCAGGTCGCCGTCGTCCTGGAACAGCTTCCGCTCCCAGGTCCGGGGCAGTGAGAGCCCGAAGCCGAGGGGGTCGTCGACGTCCACCCAGGCATCGGAAGCGGCGCCCTGGTCCTGCTGCCCGCCGGTGGCGGTGGGGCCGGGGGTGGGGGTGGGGCTCTGCGAACCGGAGCCCCGCGTCGTGCCGTCGCCGCCCCAGGTCCGCAGGGCCACCGCCGTACCGCCGCCGACCAGCGCGGCGACGACGACCACCAGCGCGAGGGTACGCAGCCGACGGCGCCGGGGCGGCCGGCCCGACGGGGCCTGCCCGGCTCCCGGCCCGGTCGGGCCGGTCGGGCCGATGGCGGTCGGCCCGGTGACGGGGTGCGCGTGCGTCCCGGAGACGGCCGGGACGGGGGTCGCGGAGGCGGGAGTGGCGGAGGCGGGGGTGCCCGGCCCCGCGGCCGCCGTGGCGTACGGGCCGGGGGGCGGGTACGGCGTGCCGCCGGCGTGCGGGGACCCGGACGGGTACGGCGTGCCGTCGCCGTCCGTGAGGTGGCCCGGCCCACCGGTCGTCGCCCCGGCCGCCCCGCCGCCCCGGGCGTCCTGTTCCCGTCCCGTGTACCGCGTCGGTACGTACGCCTGTGCCTCGTCCGGCCGGCGGCCCTCCGCCGCCTCCGCGAGCAGGCGTTCCGCGGCGGCCGTGTCGGGCCGGGCGGCCGGTTCCTTGCGCAGCAGCGCGGCGATGACGGGGGCGAGCGGGCCGGCGTACCGCGGCTCGGCGGCCTCCTCCTCGACGACCGCCTGCATCGTGGTCAGCGGCGAGGTGCGGCGGAACGGCGAACGGCCCTCCACCGCCGTGTACAGCGTGGCGCCGAGCGCCCACAGGTCGGAGGACGGCCCCGGGTCGTGGCCGCGGACGCGCTCGGGGGCGAGGAAGTCGACGGACCCGACGACCTCTCCGGTGCGGGTGATGGTGGTGTCGCCCTCGATCTGGGCGATCCCGAAGTCGGTGAGCAGGACCCGGCCGTCGTCGGAGAGCAGCACGTTGCCGGGCTTGACGTCGCGGTGCAGGACGCCCGCGGTGTGCGCGGCACGCAGGGCGCGCAGCACCCACAGGCCGATCCGGGCGGCCTCGGTCGGCTCGACACGCCCGTCCGCCTTGACCGCGTCGGCCAGTGAACGGCCCTCGACCAGCTCCATCACGATCCAGGGGCGGCCGTCGTGTTCGAGCACGTCGTGCACGGTGACGACGGCGGAGTGGTTGATCCGCGCGGCGGCGCGGGCCTCGGCCCTGGTGCGCGCCAGCAGGACCGGACGGTCGCTCTCGGAGACGTAGAGCGCGGCGGTCAGCTCCTTGAGGGCGACCGACCGGTGCAGCAGGTCGTCGTGCGCGCGCCATACGCGGCCCATGCCGCCGCTGCCGATGGCGTCGACGAGCCGGTAACGGCCCGCGACGAGCAGGCCCTGCATCTGATTCACGTTGCCCCGCAATGCTCTTGACAGGATCAGCGTAAAGACCGGCCCGCGTCCGGGGAACCTGCGCGGGGCCACGGAGACCGCACTGTGACGGTTGTCGCTTCTGCCCGCGCGAGGGAACCATCGGCGCCGGCCGGGAAACCGCGGCTGTCGCCGGACGGCCGCTCAGCCCGGGTAGCGGTAACTGGCCGACGCCTGCTCGAACAGCCGCGTCACCTCGTCCCGTTCGGCCTCCGGTCCGCGCACCTGCACGACGTGGTAGCGCCCGTCGAGGAGCAGCGCGACGTTGCGCACGAACAGCTCGCGCCCGTCGCCGCCGGTCCAGGTGAACTGCCCCTCGGCCGAGGTCCGTCCGCCCACCTGGATGGTCCGCAGGCCGGACGCGGTCGCCCAGCTGGAGTCGCGGTAGGGCTGCAACTCGCCCTCCTTCTCCCGCTGGTACACCATCGGATCGCTGCCGTACCGGGCGGCGGAGTCCCGCCCCGGCACCACGATCAGCTCGAAGCCCGCGTGCGTGTACACGACTTGACCGCGTCCGTTCTTCGGGGCGCGGTCCCAGCCGTCGGCGACGGCGATCCGGAAGCCCTCGGCGTCCTTGCGCAGCGTGAAGCCGCCGGGCAGGCCGCCGGACTGCGTCTCGGTGCCCCCGGAGGCCGACCCGGAGGGGCTGTTGCCCGAGGCCGGAGGGCTGCCGTCGTCGGGCCGGGGCTCGCTGCTCGCGTCGGGAGCCGGGTTCACCTGGCCGGCGGCACCGGTGCGCTCCGCACCGCCCGCGCCGCCGGTGCCCGCCTCGTCCGCCTTGGGCATGAACATCACGGCGTAGCCGACCGCCGCGGCCAGCAGGAGCAGCACCAGCACGACCAGGGTGCGGCCCAGGCTGCGGGGTGAACGCCCCGGGTCCGGTCGGCCCCGCTTGTGCCGCCCGTGCGCCGCGGGCAGCCCCGCGCGCCGTCTGCGCACCAGCTCGCCCTTGCGGCGCACGATCGGCAGCCGGCGCGGGTCGGCGGGCGGTGCGGCGACCACGTACGTCCCCGCCTCCGGTTCGGGTGCCGAGCGCACCAGCGAACGCAGCCAGCCGCGCAGTTCCTCGAAGCCCAGCCGGTCGATGGGGTCCTGACGCAGCAACGACTCCACGACCGGTCGCAGCGGCCCGCACTCCTCGGCGAAGGCGGGCGGTTCGGCGCACACCAGCTGCACCAGCTCGGCCGTCGACTCCTCCGGGTAGGGGCGTGGCCCTGCACGGCGCGGAACAGCAGCGCGCCGAGCGCCCACAGGTCGGTCGCGGGCCCGATGGGCGCGGCCAGTTGCCAGTTCTCGTGCACGGGTCCGGCCTGCTCCGGCGCCCAGCGCTCGGTGACGGGGCCGACCACGGCCATCCGCGCCTGGCGCGCCCGTTCCGCGGCCGGCGCCGTGGCCGGCCCGCGCCGCGCTCCGGCCCCGCCGGCCGGCTCGTCCCAGCGCGACCCCGCCGACGCCCCGCCGACGCTCCGCTCCGGCAGGGACACCGCGCCGGTCCCGAGCGGCCTCGGGCCGGGGGCGCCGGCCACGCCGTAGGGATCGGCGATCTGCCCGGGCCGCACGCTCCCCGCGCCGTCCGGTCCCTGCTCCGGGCCACCGCCGAGGACGTACGGCGACGGCGCCGCACCCGCGATGCCGGGCGCGGTGCCGGTGTCGCCCTCGGCCGGGGTGCGGGAACCCGGCAGCGCCGGCCCGCCGCCCTGCTGCGCCTCGTGCACCCGCGCCGCCGCCCGTGCGCCCGCGCGGTAGGCCGCGATCGCCCCGGCCCGCGCGGCGCGGATGTCCCCGCCCGTCTCCACGGGCCGGCGGGCCACCGTCCCGGAGGCCCCGGGCGCCGGCTCGACCCCCGCCGCGGGCAGCCCGCCGACGGCCCGTGCCTCGATCGCCGCCCGCCGCGCGGCCTCAGGGTCCCCGCCACCGGCGGCACCGCCGGTCCCGGCGACCGCGATGCCCGCTCGTCCCGGCCCCGGGCCCCCGGGTCCCACGGGCCCGGCGCCCTCCCGCCCGTGGGGCGGCTTCTGTCCCTGTCGCTGCTGTTCCCGCGCCTGCTCCTCGTCCACCGGCACCGGGTCGTACCCGCACAGCGTCTCTTCCGCCGCGCCGACCGCCAGCCCGGTCAGCAGGACCCGGCCGTCGTCGCAGACGAGCACCGTGCGCGCGGTGATGTTGCGGTGCACCCAGCCGTGCGCGTGCAGCACCCGCAACGCCATGAGCACGTCGGAGGCGATCTCCGCCGCCCGGTACGGCGTCAACGGCTCCTCGGCGAGCAGCGCCGCCAGCGGCCGGGCGGACACCAGTTCGCTGACGACCCAGAGGGAGCCGCCCTCGGCGAACACGTCGAAGACCTGGTCGAGCCGTGGATGGTCGGGGATGCTCGCGGCGGCCTGCGCGGCCTCGACGGCCCGCCGTACGACGGGATCGGCGGGCCGGCGCGTGCTCGCGCCCGGGCCCCCCGCCGGCCGGCGTGCTCCGTGCTCCCGCGCGGTGAACCCCTCGGGCAGCCCGTCCGCGTCGAGCACCTCGGCCTCGACGACCTCCGGCAACGGCACCTGGCGGACCAGGACTTCCTGCCCGCTGTAGGTGTCGAAGGCCCGGGTCTCGGTGAGTTCGTACTCGTCGGAGGGCGGCAACGGCAGGCGGTAGCGGCCGGCGAGTACCCGTCCCGCGTAGTCGTCCACGATGCCTCCCCGGCCGGCCGGTCGGTCAGATCCGTTCGTCCCGCGGGCCGTTCCAGCCGGATCAAGCCGGATTCAGCCGGACAGCCGGCTGCTCACGGTCCGCAGCCACTCACGATACGTGCCGGAGGCAACCCGGAAAGAGGGGATGGCAGATCTCACGCGCCTAAACCCCGCCCAGAGCCGTTCGGGGCCTGTCGAGGGCCTGCCGAAGGCCCGTCAGGGACCTTCGGGACGCGGACCGGCACGGGCGGGGAGCCGCGGAGCCCCCGCCCCCGCCCGGCGCTACTTCTTCGGCGTGAACGTCTGCGTGAGCGTCTTCCAGGTGTTCACCCGGAGATCGCCGTCCCACGCGGCGGCCTTCGCCGTGTACATCAGCGCGTGTCCGAGATGGTCGTCGACCACGAAGCCGCGGTCGATCGTCCGGTACGCCGTCCCGCCCTCCGTGTAGGTGAACTCCCAGTCGGCCGTGTTCCAGCCGCGGTAGTCCACCTCCTCTATGCGGACCTTCTGGTACTGGGAGCGCTTCATGTAGCGCTCCTGGTTCTCCCAGTCCGCGACCGGGTCGTCCTTGGGCGTGGTCGTCCAGGCCACCAGCAGTTTCTGTCCGTCGGGACCCGCGAAACGGTCCCCCGCGGCGCTCGTGGACTGGTACTTCCAGCCGGCGGGCAGCCCGATCGAGTAGCCCTGTTTCCCCGTGTACGTCGTGACGGCCGCGCCGGCTCCGGTGGCGGAGCCGCCCGAAGCGGTGCCGCCGGCCGTGGTGGTGCTGCTGGGCGAGGTGTCGCCGGAGGCCGAGCCGGCCGTCGCGGACTGCGACGCCGAGCCGTCGGCCCGCGTCCCGCCGTTCTCGTCCTCCTTGGTGCCGGCGGCGGCGCTGTCGCTGGCGGCGGCCTGCGAACCGCCTCCGGTCTTCGCGCCGTTCGCACCGTTCGCGTCGTCGCCGCCACCGCCGAGGGTGAGGGCCAGCACCGTGCCGAGGACGGCGAGCGCCACCACCACGGCGATGATCACCAGCGTCCTCTTCGGCACCACGTCGGTCAGCGGCGCCCTGGGAACGGGCCGCGGCGGCAGGTCCGGCGGCGTCATCACGGGCCACCCCGAACTGCGTCCGGCGGGCTGCCCGTTCGCCCCGCGTCCCTCCTGTCCCGTGGCTCCGGCGTCGCCGGCCGCCCCGGTCGTGGTGCGGGTCACCGGCATGGAGGCGGAGGCCGCGGTGGTGGTCGTCCTCCCGCGGGCGGTCCCCGCGGCCTTGGCGGCTGCCACGGCCGACGCCGAGGTGACGGCCCCGGCGGCCGCACCGCCCCGCGTCTCCTCCGGCGTGCCCGGCGAGGCCGGAGCGGAGGACGCGTCGGCCGACTTGGCGCGGGCGGCGGCCGAGCCGGCCGTCCCGGCGGCGGCCGCCGCCTTCCGCACGGACCGCAGGGCCCCGCGCAGCTTCTCCGCCGCCTCTCCCCCGGACGCACCCGCCCGGCTCCGGGAGGCGTCCGGCTGCATCGGCAACGGCACGAGCTTCGTCGCGTCCGCCGGTTCGGCCTCCCGGGGCTCCGGCGCGTGGAGCACCGCGTTGAGCTTCGCCCGCGCCCCGGCGTCGTCCAGCCGGTGCACCGGGTCCTTGGTGAGCAGGCCGTAGATGACGTCCCGCAGCGGACCCGCGTTCTTCGGTTCCTCCAGCGGCTCGGTCATCACCGCGGTGAGCGTCGCGATCGCGGAGCCCTTGTCGTAGGGGGGTGTGCCCTCGACCGCCGCGTACAGCAGACCGCCCAGCGACCACAGGTCGGCCGCCGGTCCGGGCTTGTGGCCGCGGGCGCGCTCCGGCGAGATGTAGGAGGGCGCGCCGACGAGCATGCCGGTCGAGGTGATGGACGGGTCGCCCTCGACCTGGGCGATGCCGAAGTCGGTGAGCACGACCCGGCCGTCCTCGGCGATCAGCACGTTGGACGGCTTCACGTCGCGGTGCAGGATGCCCTCGCGATGGGCCGACCGCAGGACGTCGAGGATCGCGAGTCCGACCTCCGCCGCGCGCCGGGGTTCCAGCACTCCGTCCTCGCGGATGACCTCGGCGAGCGACTTGCCCTCGACGAGCTCCATCACGATCCACGGCCGGTCGTCCTCTTCGACCACGTCGAAGACCGTCACCGCGCTGTTGTTGCGGATCCGCGCGATGGCCTTGGCCTCACGCAGCGTCCGGGTGATCAGCCGGCGCTTCTCCTCGTCGTCGATGTTCCCCGGGAACCGCAGCTCCTTGACGGCGACCGTGCGTCCGAGGGTCTCGTCCTCCGCTCGCCACACCGTCCCCATGCCGCCGCGGCCGAGTACGTCTCCCAGCCGGTACCGCCCGGCGAGGAGACGTGCGCTCTTGTCCTGACGGGATGCTCCCGCCCGCTCCGCCTCCGACATGCGTCCCCTCATGCAACCCGCCCTGACAGAGCCTTCATTGTCCCCTACCCGACAAGTGCCCGACGCCCAGGGTGCCCTTCACCACCCCTCAGGACCGACGCATTTCGGCCAGAAGGTGCAGCAGACTCCGGCCAATGGGCGGAACCGGCACCCCCCGGTGTACGAAAAGCCCCTTCTGTGAGCCCGACGGCGACCGGGTACCCACCGCGAGGCCCGCTCAGGCCCCCGGTGCGAGACCTCCCCACCCCCTCTGCACGATGGGCACACCGGCACCCCGTGGTTCGAACTGGAGGACGGATGCCGGTTCCTGGACCGGCACCTGAAGTGAGGCCGGGCCGCCCGCCGGGCGGCAGACGGTACGGGATGCCGCCCGGCGAGGACGGCTCCCGGCCCTCCTCGGTGACGGTGACCGGCGGACGCGCCACCGCCCCGATCGCGGCGATACCGGCCGCCGCGCCACCGGCCGGCCGGAGCGACACCCGGCCACCGGCACCTGGGCCGAGTAGGGCGGGTCGGGGTCAGCCGGGCCGGGTGGGGCCGGGTGAGACCGGGTCAGGTGGAGCCGGGCCAGGTGGGACCGGCCCGGGCCAAGCCGGGCCGAGGCGAACCGTGCCAGGTGGGACCGGGTCAGACCAGGCCGGGCCGGGCCGGGTTGGACCGAGCCCGGCCGGGTTGGGCGGGCCGGGCGGCCGGCAGCCGGAGGTGGGTGCGCATCGCGGCGTTCGGCATCCCGCGGGGGCAGCCCTCACAGCGGCACGATGTCCGGCGCCCCCAGCCGCGCCGCGTCCGCCGTCAGGTCGTCGGGCTGCCGTTGCGACTCCCGCTCGGCCTCCACCCGCTTCTCGTAGTGCTCGACCTCGCGCTCGATCCGGCCCTTGTCCCAGCCGAGGACCGGCGCCATCAGTTCCGCCGCCTCCCGGGCGCTGCGGGTGCCCCGGTCGAAGGTCTCGATGGAGATGCGGGTGCGCCGGGTCAGCACGTCGTCCAGGTGCCGCGCCCCCTCGTGCGAAGCGGCGTAGACGATCTCGGCGCGCAGGTAGTCGTCGGCCGCGTGGAGCGGCTCGCCGAGCGTGGGGTCCTCGGCGACGAGGGCGAGGAGTTCCTCGGTCATCGAGCCGTACCGGTTCAGCAGGTGCTCGACGCGCACCACGTGCAGCCCGGTCCGGGCGGCGATGCGCGCCCGCGCGTTCCACAGCGCCCGGTAGCCCTCCGCGCCCAGCAGCGGCACGTCCTCCGTGACGCACTCGGCGACCCGCAGGTCGAGGCCGTGCACCGCCGCGTCGACGGCGTCCTTGGCCATCACCCGGTACGTCGTGTACTTGCCGCCCGCCACCACGACGAGCCCGGGCACGGGATGGGCGACGGTGTGCTCGCGGGAGAGCTTGCTGGTGGCGTCCGACTCGCCGGCGAGCAGCGGGCGCAGTCCGGCATAGACGCCCTCGACGTCGTCCCGGGTGAGCGGCACCGCCAGGACGGAGTTCACGTGCTCCAGTACGTAGTCGATGTCGGCGCTGGAGGCGGCCGGGTGGGCCTTGTCGAGGTCCCACTCGGTGTCGGTGGTGCCGACGATCCAGTGCCGCCCCCAGGGGATGACGAACAGCACGGACTTCTCGGTGCGCAGGATGAGACCCGTGGAGGAGTGGATGCGGTCCTTGGGCACGACGAGGTGGACGCCCTTGGAGGCGCGGACGTGGAACTGTCCCCGCTCCCCCACCATGGACTGCGTGTCGTCGGTCCAGACGCCCGTGGCGTTGACGACCTGACGGGCGCGGATCTCGTACTCCCCGCCGCCCTCGGCGTCCTGGACGCGCGCGCCCACGACCCGCTCGCCCTCCCGCAGGAAGGCCGTCACACGCGCGCGGTTGGCGGTCTTCGCGCCGTACGCCGCCGCCGTGCGCACCAGGGTGGCGACATGGCGGGCGTCGTCCACCTGGGCGTCGTAGTACTGAAGGGCTCCGACGAGCGCGTCCTTCTTCAAGGCGGGTGCGATCCGCAGGGCGTGACGGCGGCTCAGGTGACGGTGGGTCGGCAGGCCCCTTCCGTGGCTGCGGGCCATGGACATCGCGTCGTAGAGCGCGACGCCCGAACCGGCGTACAGCCGCTCCCAGCCCTTGTGCTGGAGCGGGTAGAGGAACGGCACGGGCTTGACCAGGTGCGGCGCCAACCGCTCCAGCAGCAGTCCGCGCTCCTTCAGCGCCTCGCGGACGAGGGCGAAGTCGAGCATCTCCAGATAACGCAGCCCGCCGTGGATCAGTTTGCTGGACCTGCTCGACGTGCCCGACGCCCAGTCCCGCGCCTCGACCAGCCCCGTGGACAGACCGCGGGTGACGGCGTCGAGGGCGGTGCCCGCGCCGACCACCCCGCCTCCCACGACCAGCACGTCCAGCTCGCCCTCGGCCATGGCCGCAAGTGACTCGGCTCGCTGCGCCGGCCCCAGTGTCGCTGTCCTCACCGCTGCCTCCCGCTGTCGGTCGCGTCGGCCGCACCGCCTTCGGGGCGAGGCCCGGCCGTGTCCCTCTGCCCCCATGGTGACCGCGTTGCCCGAGTTCAGCCACCACTCGCCCCCAGCCTGTGGACAACTCCCCGGAAGCGCACCTGCTCGCAGCCGGCCGACCGGAAAACGCAGCCGATCAATCCCACAAATCGGTCATATTTACTCCTAGTCTGACATTGCGCTCGCCCGTCCTGTCCACAGGGCTTGCGCACCTGTCCCGCTTCGGTTACTGGGAAGGACGGCCCACGCCATGCCCGCAGATCTCGCCGTCATCGGACTCGGCCCGCTCGGCCTGCCCCTGGCCCAGGCCGCCGTGGCCGCCGGCATCCCCACGCTCGGCTACCGCACCGGACCCGAACCCGGTTCCCTGAGCCCCGCCGAGCTGCGCCGGATGCTCTCGGGGGTTTCCGGCCCGCCACCGACCCGGCCGAACTGGGCCGGGTGCGCACCGCCGTCATCTGCGCCCCCGCGCCGCGCGACGCCGACGGCGGGCCCGACCTGAGCCAGGTGGAGGCGGCCGCCCGCACCCTGGCCGGACACCTGCGCCCGCACACCACCGTGATCCTGGAGTCGCCCGTGCCCCCGGGGACGACCGAGGAGTTCCTGCGGCCGCTCCTGGAGGAGATGTCCGGGCTGCGCGCGGGCCGCGACTTCCACCTCGCGTACTCCCCAGCCGGGTCGACCCCGGCCGCCGCGACTTCACACCCGCCAACACGCCGCAGGTCATCGGCGGCCTCACCCCCGCCTGCACCGAGTCCGCCGCCGCCTTCTACGGCCGTCTCACCGACAAGGTGGTACGCGCGCGTGGCCTCAGGGAAGCCGAGACGGTGACCCTCCTGGAAACCAACTTCCGGCACGTCAACATGGCCCTCGTCAACGAGATGGCCGTCCTCTGCAACGACCTGGGGGTGGACCTCTGGGACGTCATCCGGTGCGCCGAGACCAAGCCGTTCGGCTTCCAGGCCTTCCGCCCCGGACCCGGCGTCGGCGGCCACTCCGTCCCCCTGGACCGCACCGGCCAGCACGGCAGCCCCCTGCGCATGGTGGAACTCGCCCAGCAGGTCAACAGCCGCATGCCCCGCTACGTCGTCCAGCGCGCCGCAACCCTCCTCAACGAGTACGGCAAGTCGGCGCGGGGCGCGCGCGTGCTGCTGCTCGGCGTCACCTACAAGGCCGACCTCGCCGACCAGCAGGGCACCCCGGCCCAGGAGATCGCGATCCGCCTCATGGAACTCGGCGCGGCCGTCAGCTACCACGACCCGCACGTCCCGTCCTGGAGCGTCCTGGACCGCCCGGTCCCCCGCGCCGACTCGCTGTACGAGGCCGCCGCCGACGCCGACCTGACGATCCTCCTCCAGCAGCACCGGACGTACGACCTCCAGGGCCTGTCGGTGAAGGCACAGTTGCTGCTCGACACACGGGGGGCCACACCGACGGGGGCGGCGCACCGGTTGTGAGCCGGGGCGCGCGGGGCGGCCCCGGGCTCCGGAGGCTGGTGGCGTACGGCACGGCACGCCGGTACCGTACGAACAGGTGGCGCCCACCGCAGTGGCCTCTGCGGCAGGCGCCTGATGGTTCACGGAGTGTCCGCCCCTACTGTGTTTGGGGGCGGCCGCTCACCATCCGAAAAAGGTGGCGCCCACCGCAGTGGCCACTGCGGCAGGCGCCTGATGGTTCACGGAGTGTCCGCCCCTAGTGTGTGTGGGGGCGGCCGCTCACCATCCGAAAAGCCGCAAGATCCACCTCCTCCGGCACTGCACCGTCCGGAGACGGAGTCGGTCCCAGCGGGTGGGCTTGCGGTGGCGTCCCATGGGCGCCCCCTTCCACGACGCCGCTCAGTGGCCCGGTGGACGGCTCGTTCAGGAAATCGGGCCGGGCCCCGAGGGCTCGGGTCCGGAACCATGTCCTGGGAAGGGGGCACCCCACACGACTGGGGCGCCGATCCGGACGCTACCGTCCGCACCTCCCTGACCAGCCCGGATTCCCCCCGAAGGCAACCGTGCGCCCCCTCGACGCGCCACACGCCCCCACACCTCCGCGCCCCGCGCCCCCGCGTCCGTCCGGGCATGCGAAAGGGGCCGGTCAGCTCACCCGGGTGAGCTGACCGGCCCCTGCCGATGCCGAGATCGCGCGGTCTACCGCCGGTGCACCGAGTCCGCCACCGTCACCTCGACGCGCTGGAACTCCTTCAGCTCGCTGTAACCGGTGGTGGACATGGCGCGGCGCAGGGCGCCGAAGAAGTTCATCGAGCCGTCCGGCGTGTGGGACGGGCCCGTGAGGACCTCCTCGATGGTGCCGACCGTGCCGAGGTCGACCTTCTGGCCGCGCGGCAGCTCCTCGTTGACGGCCTCCATGCCCCAGTGGTGGCCGCGGCCGGGCGCGTCGGTCGCGCGCGCGAGCGGGGAGCCCATCATCACCGCGTCGGCGCCGCAGGCGACGGCCTTGGGCAGGTCGCCGGACCAGCCGACGCCGCCGTCCGCGATCACGTGCACGTACCGGCCGCCGGACTCGTCCATGTAGTCGCGGCGGGCGGCGGCGACGTCGGCCACCGCCGTCGCCATCGGGACCTGGATGCCGAGCACGTTGCGCGTGGTGTGCGCCGCGCCGCCGCCGAAGCCGACGAGGACGCCCGCCGCGCCCGTGCGCATCAGGTGCAGGGCCGCCGTGTAGGTGGCGCAGCCGCCGACGATGACCGGGACGTCGAGTTCGTAGATGAACTGCTTCAGGTTCAGCGGCTCGTGCGAGCCGGAGACGTGCTCCGCGGAGACCGTGGTGCCGCGGATGACGAAGATGTCCACGCCGGCGTCGACGACGGCCTTGGAGAACTGGGCCGTGCGCTGCGGGGAGAGCGCGGCGGCGGTGACCACGCCCGAGTCGCGCACCTCCTTGAGGCGCTGCCCGATCAGCTCTTCCTTGATCGGCGCGGAGTAGATCTCCTGGAGCCGGCGGGTCGTCTGGTCGGCGGGCAGCCCGGCGATCTCGTCCAGCAGGGGCTGCGGGTCCTCGTACCGGGTCCACAGGCCCTCGAGGTTGAGCACGCCCAGGCCGCCCAGCTCGCCGATGCGGATCGCGGTGGCCGGGGAGACGACGGAGTCCATGGGGGCGGCCAGGAACGGCAGCTCGAAACGGTAGGCGTCGATCTGCCAGGCGATCGAGACCTCCTTCGGGTCCCGCGTACGGCGGCTGGGGACGACGGCGATGTCGTCGAATGCGTACGCCCGGCGGCCGCGCTTGCCGCGCCCGATCTCGATCTCAGTCACGTGTGTGGCCTTTCCCTGATGCGTTGCAGCGTCTTCCAGTATCGCCGACGGGCACGGCAAAGGCGGCCCCGGAGGTTCCGGGGCCGCCTGGGAAGCCCGTGCGACTACTTGCTGCTGTAGTTGGGTGCCTCGACCGTCATCTGGATGTCGTGCGGGTGGCTCTCCTTGAGGCCCGCGGAGGTGATCCGGACGAAGCGGCCCTTGGTCTCCATCTCCGCGATGGTGGCGGCGCCCACGTAGCCCATGGTCTGGCGCAGGCCGCCGACGAGCTGGTGCAGCACGGTGCCGAGCGGGCCGCGGTAGGGCACCTGACCCTCGATGCCCTCGGGCACGAGCTTGTCGTCGGCCGCGACCTCCGCCTGGAAGTAGCGGTCCTTGGAGTACGACTTGCCCTGGCCGCGGGACTGCATGGCACCCAGCGAGCCCATGCCGCGGTACGACTTGAACTGCTTGCCGTTGATGAACTGCAGCTCGCCCGGCGACTCCTCGCAGCCCGCGAGGAGGCTGCCCAGCATCACCGTGTCGGCGCCGGCGGCGAGCGCCTTGCCGATGTCGCCGGAGTACTGCAGGCCGCCGTCGCCGATCAGCGGGATGCCCGCCGGGCGGGCGGCGAGGGAAGCCTCGTAGATGGCGGTGACCTGCGGGACGCCGATGCCGGCTACCACGCGGGTGGTGCAGATCGAGCCGGGCCCGACGCCGACCTTGATGCCGTCGACGCCTGCGTCGATCAGGGCCTGGGCGCCGTCACGGGTGGCGACGTTGCCGCCGATCACGTCGACGCGCACGCTCGACTTGATCTTCGCCATCCAGGCGAGGGCGTTGCTGTTGTGGCCGTGGGAGGTGTCGACGACCAGGAAGTCCACGCCGGCCTCGGCGAGGGCCTGGGCGCGCTCGAGCGCCTCGGGGCTGGCGCCGACGGCGGCGCCGACGAGCAGCCGGCCCTCGGCGTCCTTGGCGGCCCGGGGGTACTGCTCGGCCTTGACGAAGTCCTTGACCGTGATGAGGCCCTTGAGGACGCCCGTCTCGTCGACCAGCGGGAGCTTCTCGATCTTGTGGCGGCGCAGCAGCTCCATGGCGTCCGTGCCGGAGATGCCGACGTGGCCGGTGACGAGCGGCATCGGGGTCATGACCTCACGCACCTGACGGGTGCGGTCCGACTCGAAGGCCATGTCACGGTTGGTGACGATGCCGAGCAGCTTGCCGCCGCCGTCGGTCACCGGGACGCCGCTGATGCGGAACTTGGCGCACAGCGCGTCGGCCTCGGCCAGCGTGGCGTCCGGGTGCACCGTGATGGGGTCGGTGACCATGCCCGACTCCGAGCGCTTCACCAGGTCGACCTGGTTGACCTGGTCCTCGATGGAGAGGTTGCGGTGCAGCACGCCGACGCCGCCCTGGCGGGCCATCGCGATGGCCATGCGGGACTCGGTCACCTTGTCCATCGCCGCCGAGAGCAGCGGGATGTTGACACGAACGTTGCGGGAGATGCGGGACGAGGTGTCGACCGCGTTGGGGAGCACCTCGGATGCGCCCGGCAGCAGCAGCACGTCGTCGTAGGTGAGCCCGAGGGTCGCGAATTTGGCGGGCACTCCGTCGACGTTGGCAGTCATGACACCTTCCCCAAATGGCCTTGATCGGTGCGGATGTCCATGCTAACGGGAAGCGCACCCCCGGAATTCCACGCTCCGGCGTGACTCCGGGCTTCGTATGTTCGTACGGCGACGGCGCTCGGCCCGTTCAGCGGACGGGCCGTCGGCACCTGTCCAGCCTAGGCGCCTCGGCCGGTCCGGCGTCGGGCCCGCTGTCCGGTCCACTCGGGGACCGGCGGCGGAGCACGGCGTGACCGCGGCGGTGCTACTGCTCGGCCAGGGCCCGCAGCCTGCTCAGCGCGCGGTGCTGGGCCACGCGCACGGCCCCGGGTGACATTCCCAACATCTGGCCGGTCTCCTCCGCGGTGAGGCCCACCGCGATGCGCAGCAGGAGCAGCTCCCGCTGGTTCTCGGGCAGGTTGGCCAGCAGTTTCTTCGCCCATTCGGCGTCGCTGCTGAGCAGGGCCCGCTCCTCCGGGCCGAGGGAGTCGTCGGGGCGTTCCGGCATCTCGTCGGAGGGGACCGCCGTGGAACCGGGGTGGCGCATCGCCGCGCGCTGGAGGTCGGCGACCTTGTGGGCGGCGATGGCGAAGACGAAGGCCTCGAAGGGACGGCCCGTGTCCTTGTAGCGCGGAAGGGCGAGGAGGACGGCCACGCAGACCTCCTGCGCGAGGTCCTCCACGAAGTGGCGCGCGTCACCGGGGAGCCGGGACAGCCGGGTGCGGCAGTAGCGCAGGGCGAGGGGGTGGACATGGGCCAGCAGGTCGTGGGTGGCCTGCTCGTCGCCGTCCACCGCGCGATGGACGAGTCCGCCGATCGCCCCGGGGGCACGGACCGCCTCGTCTTCGCGCATCGGTCCATGGTGCACTGCGGCCGGACCGGCCGCGGCACCGTGCCCTTCGTTGTGCACCGAAGCGTTATGAGCAGGTGCGCCGGAACTCATCCCCTGCGCCCTCCCGTCCCGCTCGACCGACTCGTCCCCGAGGAACTCCACACCTCAAGGATGCGGCATCCGCGGCGAAACGAGCAGCGGGCATCCGGCGAGGTACCGCGCCGCCGCCGGACACCGACCGGCCGGCAGGGGGTTCTCGCACCTCCTGCGCCCCGCGCGAGCAGGGAGGTTCGTCCATTCCCCCGCTCCTGTCCCTGGGATCGGTTGCTCGAAAAGTGCGCCGCGCGGCCCGGCAGGACGGTGACTCCGAAGAGGCGGCCCGGCACCGCACGCGCGCCCCGCCGCCGGCACCCGCGAGCGCCGACAGCCGCGAAGACCACCGTGCCGACCATGCCGACCGCTTCGGCGGCCTCACGCGCCGGACCCCGCTCACCGGCGGTCCAGCACGTGCCGCCGCCCACCGGAAGCGGTGCGCCGGGCGGGCGGGGGCAGGCCGGGACCGGGCCGGAGAGGCCCTAGCGGACCAGGCCCCACCGGAAGCCGAGCGCCACGGCGTGGGCACGGTCCGAGGCGCCGAGTTTCTTGAACAGACGGCGGGCATGGGTCTTGACGGTGTCCTCGGAGAGGAACAGCTCGCGGCCGATCTCGGCGTTGGAGCGGCCGTGGCTCATGCCTTCCAGGACCTGGATCTCACGCGCGGTGAGCGTGGGCGCGGCACCCATCTCGGCCGAGCGCAGCCGCCGCGGGGCGAGCCGCCACGTGGGGTCGGCCAGGGCCTGGGTGACCGTCGCGCGCAGTTCGGCGCGCGAGGCGTCCTTGTGCAGGTAGCCGCGGGCGCCGGCGGCGACCGCGAGCGCGACGCCGTCGAGGTCCTCGGCGACGGTCAGCATGATGATGCGTGCGCCCGGGTCGGCGGACAGCAACCGGCGGACGGTTTCCACACCGCCCAGCCCCGGCATGCGCACGTCCATGAGAATGAGGTCCGAGCGGTCGGCGCCCCAGCGGCGGAGGACTTCCTCGCCGTTGGCCGCCGTCGTCACGCGCTCGACGCCGGGCACGGTCGCGACCGCGCGGCGGAGCGCCTCTCGGGCAAGCGGGGAGTCGTCACAGACGAGGACGGAAGTCATGGCCGTCCTCCGCAGCTGATGCGCGTCACCTTGTGCCTCCAGGCTGGTACATATCGTCACCTGTGCGGTCGACCGTCTCGGACGCCTGCCCGAGCGTTTGTGTTTTCAACCGCCATCGCACACTCAACGATGGTCACTCGAAAGAGTTACGGGGCCGCGTGCATTCTTCGGCACTCTACGTGAGGGGACGAACACGGCCGAGAGTGCCGCGCGATCCCGCGAGCTTTCCTCACAACCCGTGCCCCGTTCAGCCCCATTTCTTCCCATTCGCTGGTGTCTGAGGCTAGATTCGCAATGAGTCATATTTTCATCTCCTTAGATCGTAGTTGTACGGTCGTGGGCACCGTATCCGCTCAGCACGGCTACAAGGGGTCACGCAATGGCAGATTTCTCCCGCCTTCCCGGACCGAACGCGGACCTGTGGGACTGGCAACTCCTGGCCGCCTGCCGCGGGGTGGACAGCTCGCTCTTCTTCCATCCCGAGGGCGAGCGCGGGGCGGCGCGGAGCGCTCGCGAGAACTCGGCCAAGGAGGTCTGCATGAGGTGCCCGGTGCGCGCGCAGTGCGCGGCGCACGCGCTGGCGGTGAGAGAGCCGTACGGCGTCTGGGGCGGCCTGACCGAGGACGAGCGCGAGGAGCTCATGGGGCGGGCGCGCAACCGCCTGGTGCCGGCGTCGGCCGGCGCGAGCGGTGTCTCGAACAGCTGAAGGAACGTTTCTTCATTCATCTGAGGGCACGCACACGCGCGTGCCCTCCACTCTTGGTGCGGCTGACACCTCTCGGTACGGCTAGCGTGCCGCCGCGCGCGTGAGGTGTTCCAGCGTCGCCGCCACCGCCGGCACCTGGGCCAGGTCGGGCAGGGTGAGCGCGACGACCTCGCGCCGTACCGCCGGCTCCAGGGTCACCGCACGCGCGCCCCGCGGCCGTACGGACTCGATCGCGAGCTCCGGAAGGACGGCGACACCGAGGCCCGCACCCACCAGGCCGGCCACCGCCGGGTAGTCGTCGGTCGCGAAGTCGATGCGGGGGGTGAAGCCCGCGGCCTCGCACACCTCCACCAGCCGGCCCCGGCAGCGCGGGCAGCCGGCGATCCACGGCTCGCGGGCGAGTTCGCCGATGGCGAGGGAGTCCGCGCGCGCGAGCGGGTGGCGTTCGGGCAGGAGGGCGACGAGCCGGTCCGTCAGCAGGGGGCGGACGACCAGGTCGGACCACTCCTCGGCGCCCGGCGCGTCCTCGTAGCGGAAGGCGAGGGCCACGTCGCAGTCGCCGGCGCGCAGCTTCTCGACCGACGCGGGCGGCTCGGCCTCCTCCAGCGAGACGCGGGTCCCGGGGTGCGCGGCGCGCAGGGCGGCCAGCGCGGTCGGGACGAGCGCGGAGCTGCCGCTGGGGAAGGAGACGAGGCGGACCCGGCCGGCGCGCAGACCGGCGATCGCGGCGACCTCCTCCTCGGCGGCGGTGAGTCCGGCGAGGATCCCGGCGGCATGCCGCACGAGGGCCTCGCCCGCCTGGGTCAGGCGCATCTCGCGGCCGCTGCGCACCAGCAGCGGTGTGCCGACGGACGTCTCCAGCGCCTTCATCTGCTGGCTGACCGCGGGCTGGGTGCAGCCCAGCTCGCGGCCCGCCGCAGAGAAGGAGCCGGTGGCGGCGACGGCGCGCAGCACGCGCAGGTGACGGGCCTCGATCATCCTTCGAGCATAGGCGAGTGACATAAGGGAGCCTTGGGAGAGGGGGCGGATAATGCGTCGACACTTTGACCGCCGGTCGCTTAGCGTGCCGCCATGAGGCTTCTGTCCGTCAACGTGGGCCGTCCCAAGGCCGTGCCGTACACCGACCAGCCCGACGGGCTGACCGGCATCGACAAGCGGCCCGTCGAGGGGCCGGTGCGGGTGGCCGCGCCCGGTCCGAAGGGGGTCGGCGGAAGCGGGCTCGCCGGGGACGCGGTGTGTCACCTGCGCCATCACGGCGGGGACGACCAGGCGGTGTACGCCGTCGCGCGCGAGGACCTGGACGACTGGGAGCGCGAGCTGGGACGCGCGTTCTCCAACGGGGCGTTCGGCGAGAACCTCACCACCACCGGGCTGGACGTGTCCGGGGCGCGGATCGGCGAGCGCTGGCGGATCGGCCCGCAGGTGGTGCTGGAGGTGACGGCGGGGCGGATCCCCTGCCGCACCTTCCAGGGGCACCTGGGGGAGAAGGGGTGGGTCAGGCGGTTCACGCGGAAGGCCGCGACGGGCGCCTACCTGCGGGTGATCACGCCGGGCGAGATACGCGCGGGGGACGCCGTGGAGATCGTCCACCTGCCGGAGCACGAGGTGACGGCCCGGATGGAGTTCCAGGCCACCACCACCCACCGGGAGCTGCTGCCGCGGCTGCTGGCGGCCGGCGAGGCGCTGCACCCGGAGGCGCTGGCGGCGGCCCGCGCGCACGTCGAGAAGTACGGCGGCTGAGCCGCCGGCCACCGGCGACCGCGCGCACGGTTCCTCCACTTTCCGCAGGCCGTGTGCACAGAGCGGACGCCCGGACTCCGGGTCACTAACCTTCTGCCATGACAACGGCTCTGATCACAGGTTCGACCGCGGGCATCGGTGCCGCGTTCGCGCGACGGCTCGCGGCGGACGGGCACGACCTCGTCCTCGTCGCCCGGGACACCCAGCGGCTGCGCGAGCAGGCGACCGAGTTGCACGACCGGCACGGCATCGAGGCGGAGGTGCTGACGGCCGACCTCGCCACGGACCGGGGCATCGAGACGGTGGCCGCCCGGCTCGGCGACCGCAAGAACCCCGTCGACCTGCTGGTCAACAACGCCGGCTTCGGCAACAAAGGCCGCTACCTCGACGTGTCGATGGCCGACGAGCTGAGGATGCTCAAGGTGCACTGCGAGGCGGTGCTGCGGCTGACGTCGGCGGCGGCCGCGGCGATGCGGGAGCGGGGCCGCGGGGGCGTCGTCAACGTGGCCTCGGTGGCGGCCTTCGTGCCGCGCGGGACGTACGGCGCCTCCAAGGCGTGGGTCGTGCAGTTCACGCAGGGGGCGGCGAAGGACCTGGCGGGCAGCGGGGTGCGGCTGATGGCGCTGTGCCCGGGGTTCGTGCGCACCGAGTTCCACGAGCGGGCCGGGATGGGCACGGACAACATCCCCGGCTGGATGTGGCTCGACGCGGACAAGCTGGTCGCGGCGGCGCTGGCGGACCTGGCGCGCGGGAAGTCGGTGTCGATTCCCGACGCGCGCTACAAGGCGCTGATGGGCCTGGTGAAGGTGACGCCCCGGTCGCTGCTGGGCGGGATCAGCTCACGGACGGGGCGGAAGTACGGGCCGCAGTAGCGGGTGGCCGCATCCGGGCCCCGGCGGGCGGACGTACGGGCCCCGGTGGGCGGGCGCACGGGTCGCGGTGGGCGGGCGCACGGGTCGCGGTGGCGGGCGGCGGTCTCGGGGCTCCGGTGGGAAAATGGCCCTGACAGGGCCGGACCCAGGGGGGCCGGAGGCGGCGCGATGACCTTCGTACAGCTCATCGATTGCAGGACGAGCCGGTTCGACGAGATGAACCGGCTGATGGACACCTGGGTCGAGAAGACCAGGGGAAAGCGGACGGCGACGCACGCGGTGGTCGGCAAGGACCGGTCGGACGCGTCGCACGTCGTCGAGATCGTGGAGTTCCCGTCGTACGAGGAGGCGATGCGGAACTCGGGCCTGCCGGAGACCGAGAAGATCTTCGACGACATGGTCGCGCTCTGCGACGAGATGCCGACCTTCACCGACCTGGAAGTGGTGCGGGACGAGCAGCTGAACTGCGCGACGGCGCGGGAGTGGTTCGAGCGGGCCGGGACGATCGACATCGGCGCGATGTTCGAACGGGTCACCGACGACTACGTGGACCACGATCCCGCCAGTGCGCAGGACAACGGACTGGCGGCGGCGCGCGAGGAGTTCGCGGGCTGGCGGCGGGCCTTCGACTTCTCCTTCCGGGTCGACGACCAGATCGCCGAGGGCGACCGGGTGTGCACCCGCTGGACCTGGACCGCCCGGCACGAGGGCGCCTTCCTCGGCCTCCCCGCCACCGGGCAGGACGTCGTCATGACCGGCATGACCTGGCAGCGGTTCCGCGACGGGATGATCTGCGAGGGCTGGTGGCAGTACGACCGCGCGGGTCTGATGCGGCAGCTGGGGGTACTCGGGAAGTAGCCCGCGAGGTTCCACCAGGACCCCGTCCCCCGCTCGTCGGGGGGCGGGGTCCGCCTCAACCGCGCGCGGCCATCCGCACGAACGCGGCCCACTGACCGGCGTCGATCGTGAGGAACCCGTCCGCCGGCCGCTTGGAGTCTCGGACCAGCACGGCCGTACCGGCGTCCGCGATCTCGACGCAGTCGCCACCGTTGCCCGCGCTGTAGCTGCTCTTCACCCAGGCGACCTCTACGCAGTCTCCGCCGCTGCCTGAGCTGTAACTGCTCTTGAACCAGCTCAGCTCGTCAGCGGCGGGCTCGGGGCTGCCTGCCTTCACAGCTCTCCCAACAGCTGTCGATGTTCGAACAAACAAAGTTGGTTCATGTGGGTGAACCTCCCCGTGAAAGCCATCTTCACTCAACGCGTCCGTGCGCACACTTTCCGTGCGGTACCGTCAGCACAAATGCGGCCCCCGCAACGGCGCCAACCGTTCGCGAGGGCCTGAACCACCAGTGGAAAGCGACTCCACCGTGATTTACCGGCACCATATCGCGCCCCCGCGCGCCTTCACGCAGTTCTCCCACGACCTCATCCGGCATCCCCGGCTGTCGTCGGACGCGGTTCGACTCCTGACCTGGCAGCTCTCCCTCCCGGCGGGGGCGCGCGAGTCCCTCTCGCGCACCGCCGAACGCGCCAACATCGGCACGACCGCCTTCACCCGCGCCAAACGGCAGCTCAAGGACGAGGGCTTCGTGCACGAACGCCGCGTCCAGGGGCCCGGCGGCCACTGGGCCACCCAACAGCTCGTCTCGAACGTCCCGTTGAGCGCCGCCGAAGCCGCCAAGATCCTCGCCCGGATGCCCGTGGTTGCCGTAGCGGCAGCCGTATCGCCGCAGCTCGCACCGAGTCACGCCGTCCCGGCCGTCGGTGCGCCGACCGCTCCGCCCACCGACGGTCATCCAAAGAAAAAACCCGAAGGGAACACCTCCCACCGACCCCCCAAACCCCCGCACCCGAGCCGGAGCCGGAGCCAGAGACCGGGCCCGAGGCTAATCCGGAGACCGAGGCGCTCCCCCTGGAGGAAGCCCAGGCCCTCACCGCTGCCTTCCCTCACCTCTCCCCCGCCCTCCGCCACATCCCCCCAGCCATGCAGCCCGAGTTGACGCGGCTCACGGCCCGCTGGCTCGCCGCGGGCCACCCGGCCGGCGCCATCCGCGCCCACATCCTCCGCGGCCTCCCCGACGACGGCACCCCCGTCCACCGCCCCGGCGGCCTGCTGCGCCACCTCCTCCGCGACGTGCCCCCAGTGCCGGCACCGACCCCGCCCGTACCGCAGCCACCGGCCGCCGCCCCCTCTCCCGCTTCCGAGCGACTGCTCTCCCCACGGCTCATCGGCGCCCGCGAGTGCGAGGGCAGTGCTCACGTACACCCCATGCTCTTCCGGCCGGTGAACGACGAGACGCTCTGTCGACGCTGCCGCGACTGAGCCGAGAAGCGGAGCCGGCAAGTTCGACGGAATGCCCCACCGCGCCCCGACGACACCCACAGCCCGGCACCCCACCCCGACAGAACCCGGCCGTAGCGCCGTCATACCTGGGGAGAGCCGTCCAGACTGCGGGATCTTCAGCGCATGACCACTCCACTCGACGACACTCCCCCCGGCGACACCGCCCTCCGCCCCGGCCGCGTGCCCGCTCTCGTCCTCCGATTCAGTTCCACTCCGCGCGGCGCCCGACTGGCCAGGCGGATCGCCTCCCAGCAGATGGACGCCTGGGGTGGCCGTACGGCACGGAGGCCAACGACGCCGTCGAGCTGATCGTCGCCGAGCCGGCCGCCAACGCCGTCACCCACGGCCGGGTGCCCGGCCGGGACGCCGAGCTGCGACTCGGCAGGGACGACGACGCGGGACACGTCCGCGTGGAGGTCACCGACGTGCGCGGGGAGCGGCTGCCGGAGCCCGGCGGACGGCCGCTCGCGGACGGCGGGCGCGGCCTGGCCCTCGTGGCGGCGCCGGCGGACGAGTGGGGTGTCGCACCCCGGTCCGGTGCACCCGGCAAGACCGTGTGGGCGGTGGTCACGTGCCCCTGGGCGCGGACGGAATCGGCCTCGGGAAAAGTGCGCCACCGGTCGATCTGCGACCGGTGCTCCCGTTGGTGAGGTCCGGGCGCCCTGACGGCGGGACACGGGGCGGGGTCCCGGAACGTGCCGAGGCCCGGCACCCCTCTCGGGGGGCCGGGCCTCGGTGGCTGACGTGCGTCAGTGGGAGTGGCCGTGGCCGTGTCCGGCGGCGGCGGGCTCCTCCTCTTCCTTCTTCTCGACGACCAGGGTCTCGGTCGTCAGGAGGAGGGAGGCGATGGAGGCGGCGTTCTCCAGGGCGGAGCGGGTGACCTTGACCGGGTCGATGACGCCGGCCTTGACCAGGTCGCCGTACTCGCCGGTCGCGGCGTTGAAGCCCTGGCCCTTGTCCAGCTCGGCGACCTTGGAGGTGATGACGTAGCCCTCCAGGCCGGCGTTCTCGGCGATCCAGCGCAGCGGCTCGACGGCGGCGCGGCGGACGACGGCGACACCGGTGGCCTCGTCGCCGGTCTTGCCGAGGTTGCCCTCGAGGACCTTCACGGCGTGGACGAGCGCGGAGCCACCACCGGAGACGATGCCCTCCTCGACCGCGGCGCGGGTCGCGGAGATGGCGTCCTCCAGACGGTGCTTCTTCTCCTTCAGCTCCACCTCGGTGGCGGCGCCGACCTTGATCACGCACACGCCGCCGGCCAGCTTCGCGAGGCGCTCCTGGAGCTTCTCGCGGTCCCAGTCGGAGTCCGTGTTCGCGATCTCGGCCTTGATCTGGGCGACGCGGCCGTGGACTTCCTCGGTGTTGCCGGCACCGTCGACGACCGTGGTGTCGTCCTTGGTGACGGTGACGCGGCGGGCGGAACCGAGCACGTCGACGCCGACCTGGTCGAGCTTGAGGCCGACCTCCTCGGAGATGACCGTGGCGCCGGTGAGGACGGCCAGGTCCTGGAGCATCGCCTTGCGGCGGTCGCCGAAGCCGGGGGCCTTCACCGCGACGGCGTTGAAGGTGCCGCGGATCTTGTTCACGACCAGGGTGGAGAGCGCCTCGCCCTCCAGGTCCTCGGCGATGATCAGCAGCGGGCGGGAGGAGTTGGTCTGGATGACCTTCTCCAGCAGCGGCAGCAGGTCGGCGATGGAGGAGATCTTGCCCTGGTTGATGAGGATGTAGGGGTCCTCGAGGACGGCCTCCATGCGCTCCTGGTCCGTCACGAAGTACGGCGACAGGTAGCCCTTGTCGAAGGCCATGCCCTCGGTGAAGTCCAGCTCCAGACCGAAGGTGTTGGACTCCTCGACGGTGATGACACCGTCCTTGCCGACCTTGTCCATGGCCTCGGCGATCAGCTCGCCGACCTGCTGGTCCTGGGCGGACAGCGCGGCCACGGCGGCGATGTCGGACTTCTCGTCGATCGGGCGGGCCGAGGCGAGCAGCTCGTCGGAGACGGCCTTGACCGCGGCGTCGATGCCCTTCTTGAGGAGGGCGGGCGACGCGCCGGCGGCGACGTTGCGCAGGCCCTCGCGGACCAGCGCCTGGGCGAGCACGGTGGCGGTGGTGGTGCCGTCACCCGCGATGTCGTTGGTCTTGGTCGCCACCTCCTTCACCAGCTGGGCACCGAGGTTCTCGTACGGGTCGTCGAGCTCGACCTCGCGGGCGATCGTGACACCGTCGTTGGTGATGGTGGGAGCGCCGAACTTCTTGTCGATGACGACGTTGCGGCCCTTGGGGCCGATCGTCACCTTGACCGTGTCGGCAAGCTTGTTGACGCCGCGCTCGAGGGCGCGACGGGCGTCCTCGTCGAACTTCAGGATCTTCGCCATGGGAGCGGTTCAGCCCTCTCGGAAAGCGTGGGAGAAACGAACCGCGCCCCCAGCACCCGGCTTCACAAAGACGCGGGGGCCAGGGGCGCAGTTCACTGCAGAACTGGGTGAATTACTTCTCGATGATCGCGAGCACGTCGCGGGCCGAGAGGACGAGGTACTCCTCGCCGTTGTACTTCACCTCGGTGCCGCCGTACTTGCTGTACAGGACGACGTCGCCGACCTTGACGTCGAGCGGCAGGCGCTCGCCGTTCTCGAAGCGGCCCGGGCCCACGGCGAGGACGGCGCCCTCCTGGGGCTTCTCCTTCGCGGTGTCCGGGATGACCAGGCCAGAGGCCGTGGTCTGCTCGGCGTCGAGCGGCTGGACCACGATGCGGTCCTCGAGCGGCTTGATGGCAACCTTGGAGCTGGTGGTCGTCACGATCCGACCTCCCCCTTCGGAGATCTCACGGGGTTAACTGTCTGAGGTGGCGACCAGGTGGATCCGTCGTCGCGGGTGCCGGACCTGCCCGTCGCTATTGGCACTCTCCAGTGGGGAGTGCCAGGGCTGAGACTATGACCGCGATTAGCACTCGGTCAAGCGGAGTGCCAACGCCGTGCGTCGCGCGTGCCGGAATCCGGGTCGGACGGGGGTGCGGGCTGGTGGGGTGGACGGGGGTGCGGGCGGGCGAGGGCGGCGCCCGCCGTCCGGCGCCGGCGCGGCGAGGGGGCAGCCCTCAGAGGTAGTCCTCCAGGCGGCCCACCGTCAGGCCCTGTTCCTGGATCCGCCGCAGCAGCCTCGTCGTGCGTTCCCGCAGGCTCGGGCCCCCGGTCTCGTCGGGGTCGACGGCGACGACGTCCCCGGGGCGCAGGCGGTGGGAGCCGTGGGTGTAGGTGAGGTCGGTGGGCCCCATGGCGGCCCGCCAGAGGACGACGGCCGTGATCCCGCAGTCGGCGGCCGCGCGCAGGGTCACCGCGTCGTACGCGCCGTAGGGTGGCCTAAACAGGCGGGGGCGCAGGCCGAAGCGGGCCTTGAGCTTGTCCTGCTGGCCGCAGATCTCGGCGCGCTGGCCCGCGTAGGGCAGGCCGCGCAGGGCGGCGTGGTCGAGGGTGTGGTTCTGGAGGCCGGCACCGACCGACCGCAGCCGGGCGAAGTGCGCGTAGCCCGGGCCCACCACGCTGTCGGTGAGGAACATGCTGACCGGGAGGCGCAGTTCGCGGACCATGGTGACGAAGCGGGGGTCGCGTTCGGCGCCGTCGTCGTAGGTGAGGAAGACGACCTTGTCGCGGGTCGGGATCCGGTCGACGACCGGCGGGAGCGCGGGGCGGGCCGGGCCGCCCGCGAGGGGGCCGGCCGCCGGTGTGCGGGCGGGAGCGGGGGCGAGGGGGGCGTCCAGACCCCAGCGGCGGTACGGCTGCTCCGCGGCCGGCGCGTGCGGACGTGCGGCCCGGCCGGCCGACACGTGCGGACGTGCGGCCCGGCCGGCATCCGGTCCCGTGGACGGCTCCGTGGTCGGCTCCGTGGTCGGTCCCGTGGACCGTGCCCGCTCCGTCGCCGTGCGGCCCGGGTGTTCGACCGGGCCGGCCGACCCGGCGCAGCCGGTCAGCGTCACCGCGAGGGCCACGACGGACGTGAGCGGCGCGGTCCGCCTTCTCACAGGTAGTCCTCCAGCCGGGCCACCGCGTACCCCTTCTCGGTGACCAGGTCCAGGAAGCGGCGGATCATGTCGGGCATGGTGCCCTTCCAGTCGGCGCGGCCGCGGAAGTGGGTGAGGACGATGTCGCCGGGGTGGAGGTCGCGGTCCCACTCGCGGTAGTCCCAGTGGTCGGCGAAGACCTCCTCGCTCCACAGCGGCGCGTACTTCACGCCACAGGCCTTCGCGGCGCGCAGGGTGTCGCGGTCGTAGTTGCCGAAGGGCGGGCGGAAGAGGACGGGGCGTCTGCCGTAGTGCTTCTCGATGACGTCCTGCATGCCGCAGATCTCGCGCTTCTGGCTGCCGTAGGAGAGGGCGGGCAGGTAGGGGTGGTGGAGGGTGTGGTTGTTCAGGGTCACCCCCGCGTCCTGCATCTTCTTGAAGTAGCCGTAGTCCTCCTTGACGAGGTAGTCGCTGAGGAAGGCCGTGTAGGGGATCTTCAGGTCGCTCATCATGCGCAGGAACGCCGGGTCCTTCTCGGCGCCGTCGTCGATGGTGAGGAAGACGACCTTGTCCTTGGTGGGGACGGTGGTGAAGACCGGCGGGAGGTCCAGTTCCTCGTGGTCGTCGACCTCGAAGCCCTGGCGGGTGGTGATCCTCGGCTTCGTCGCGGGCGGGGCGGGGGGTGTCAGGGGGACCTTCCCCAGCCGCCAGCGTGCGGCGGCCGCGGTCCGGGCGGCGTACTCGGCGCGCAGCTTGGCCGCGTAGGCGTGCAGGGCGCGGGCGGGCTGCCCCTGGAGCGGCTGCTGGCCGGCGGCGGGACGGCCGCCGGTGCCGCCGGCGCCCGTGCCGCCCGGGGCGCAGCCGGAGGCGAGGGCGGCCACGGCGAGAACCGCGACGCCGGCCCCGACCCCCGTCCGCCGCATCCCCTTTTTGTCATTTTGTACGACTGATCCTGGTCCCATGGCGCCGGATCCTCGCAGTCGCGTCCGGGCGATCCCGCCCGACACCGCCGCCGGAGGCGCACCATCCACCGACTGGCCCACAATGACCCGGTGAACGACCTCGCCCCGCTCCTCACCCCCGAGGGCCGCGCCCTCCTCGACGCCGTGCGCGGCACCGCCCCGGCCGACGAACTGGCCGTCGCCACCCGGCTGCGCCGCGAACACCCCGCCGAGCTGGTCTCGGCGGCGCTCGGACAGGCCCGGTTGCGGCAGCGCGCGGCGGCCAAGTTCGGGGCCGGGGACGCGGAACGGATGTTCTTCACCCCGAACGGGGTCGAGCAGTCGACGCGCGCGAGTGTGGCCGCCCACCGCGCCGAGCGGATGAAGGCGCTCGGCGTGGCCTCGGTCGCCGACCTGTGCTGCGGGATCGGCGGCGACGCGATCGCGCTCGCCCGCGCGGGCATCAGGGTGCTCGCCGTGGACCGCGACCCGTTGACGGCGGCGGTGGCGCGGGCCAACGCCGAGGCGCTGGGGCTCGCCGCCCTGATCGAGGTGCGCGAGGCGGACGTCACGGAGGTCGACACGGGCGGGTACGACGCCGTGTTCGTCGACCCGGCGCGGCGGGGCGGCCGGGGACGGATCTTCGACCCGGAGGCCTACTCGCCGCCGCTGTCGTGGGCGGTCGGGGCGGCCCTGAGGGCTCCGCACGGCGCGCTGAAGGTGGCCCCCGGCATCCCGCACGAGATCGTGCCCGCCGGGGCCGAGGCCGAGTGGATCTCCGACGGCGGGGACGTGAAGGAGGCCGTGCTGTGGTTCGGCACCGAGCCGGGCGCGGTGCGAGCCACCCTCCTGCCCGGCCCACGCACCCTGCTCGGCGCCGGTCTGCCCGACCCGCGGGTGCGGCCGGTGGGGCGCTACCTGTACGAGCCGGACGGCGCCGTCATCCGGGCCCACCTGGTCGCCGAGGTCGCCCGGGACCTGGACGGCGGTCTGGTCGACGAGACCATCGCCTACGTCACCGCGGACACGCTGCGGCCGACGCCGTACGCCACCGCCTACGAGATCACCGACCGGCTGCCCTTCAACGTCAAGAAGCTGAAGGCGCTGCTGCGGGAGCGGGGGGTGGGGATCCTCACCGTGAAGAAGCGCGGCTCGGCCGTGGAGCCGGAGGAACTGCGCAGGAAGGTCAAGCCGCAGGGGCCGAACGCGGCGACCGTGTTCCTGACCCGGGTGGCGGGGGCGCCGACGATGCTCGTCGGTCACCCGGCGCTCGTCGGTCACCCGGCCTGAGCGGCGCGGCGCAGCAGCAGCTCCCGTTCCCGTTCGTTGCCGGTCAGCCGCGCGGCCCGCGCGAACTCCGCGCCCGCCTCCGCCGTGCGGCCCAGGCGCCGGAGCAGGTCGCCGCGGACGCTGGGGAGCAGGTGGTAGTCGCGCAGGGCCGGTTCGGCGGCGAGGGCGTCGACGATCCGCAGGGCCGGTTCCGGGCCCTCGGCCATCGACACGGCGACGGCGCGGTTGAGCTCGACCACCGGGGACGGGGCACGGGCCGCGAGGAGGCCGTAGAGGGCGGCGATGGCACGCCAGTCGGTCTCCTCGTAGGAGTACGCGTGCGCGTGGCAGGCGGCGATCGCGGCCTGGAGGACGTACGGGCCGGGCGTGCCGCCGGACGTGGCCTCGGCACGGCCGAGGGCGGTGATGCCGCGGGCGACGAGCATGCGGTTCCAGCGGCGGCGGTTCTGGTCCGCCAGCAGCACCGGTGTGCCGTCGGGGGCGGTGCGGGCGGCCGTGCGCGAGCACTGGAACTCCAGCAGCGCGGCCAGGCCGTGCACCTCGGGCTCCTTCGGCATCAGGGCGGCCAGCAGACGGGCCAGCCGCAGGGCGTCCTCGCACAGCCCCGGACGCAGCCAGTCGTCGCCCGCGGTGGCCGCGTAGCCCTCGTTGAAGATCAGGTAGATGACATCGAGGACGGAGCCGAGCCGGGCCTCGCGATCGGGTCCGTACGGCACCTCGAAGGCGACGTTCTTCCTGGCCAGGGTGCGTTTGGCGCGGACGATCCGCTGGGCGACCGTCGGCTCGGGCACGAGGAAGGCACGCGCGATCTCGGCCGTGGTGAGTCCGCCGAGCAGCCGCAGGGTGAGCGCGGTGCGGGCCTCGGCGGACAGCACGGGGTGGCAGGTGGTGAAGACGAGGCGCAGGAGGTCGTCGTCGATGTCCTCGGGACCGGAGGGCTCGGGCGCGGGCGCCGTGGTCTCCAGGTCCCGGCCGATCTCCGCGAGTTTGCGGGCGTACGTCTCCCGGCGGCGGACCAGGTCGACGGCGCGGTGCCGGGCGGTGGCGGTGAGCCAGGCACCGGGGTTGTCGGGGACGCCCTCGCGGGGCCAGCGTTCCAGCGCGGCCACCAGGGCGTCCTGCGTGAGTTCCTCGGCGATGCCGACGTCCCGGACGATCCGGGCCACGGCGGCGACGACGCGGGGCGACTCCAGGCGGAAGACGGTCTCGAGGGCGGCCGCGGCGCTGTGGGGGCCGACGGCGGGCTGCTGGTCCACAACCCACCATCGAACACCTTCCGGGGGCCGCGGGGAAACGACCCCGGCCCTCCCCGGCGTCACCCCTGCCTCACCCCGGCTCTCCCCCTGCGGTCTCCCGCGCGCGGCCTTCCCCCTGCGGTCTCCCGCGCGCGGCCCTCCCCTCCGGCCCGCCGCGCGGCCTCAGTCCTCCGTGATCTCCCGGACCTCCAGGGTCAGGTTCCACTCGTCGCCGTGGACCTTCAGGAAGCGCTTGGACCATTCGAGCGCCTCGGCCATGTCCTTGCACTGCATGAGCGCGTAGCCGCCGACGACCTCCTTGGTCTCGGTGAAGGGGCCGTCGGTGACGGAGATCTCACCGCCGTTCAGGTGGACGCGGACGCCCTGCTCGGAGGGCAGCAGACCGGCCGTGTCGAGCATGACGCCGGCCTTGGTGATCTCCTCGATCAGCTCGCCCATCCGCTGCATCATCTCGGCGCTCGGGCCCTCGGCCGGCCTGGTCGACTCGTCGATCTTCACCAGGGACAGGTAGCGGGGCATGGTGACTCCTCGGGTGGTGCGGGCCGGGCTCCTCCCGGCCTCTCACCCATGCGTCGAACGGGGAACGGCCGGATCGACACCCCCGGCGAAAGACTTCGGGATTTTTTCCGGGGCGGGGTCAGGGGTGAGGATCAGAAGGCGGGGCGGGAGGATCTCGTTGCAGGCGCATCCGAAAGTTTCGACTGTGCAACCGATTGACTTCGGAGGAGTGTGGAGGGGGCCTCACCGCCCGTCAACCCGTCACCACGTCACCTTCCGGCCAGCGGCGGCGCCCCCGTGCTCGCCCGCACCACCAAGGAGGTCGCCAGCTCGACCCGGGTCGCCGCGGGCGCGTCCCCGGAGCGCCCCAGCTCCAGCACCAGCCGTGCGGCCGCCTCGGCCATCTCCGTCAGCGGCTGCCGCACGGTCGTCAGCGGCGGGCCGACCCAGCGGGCCACCGGCAGGTCGTCGAAGCCGACCACGCTGACGTCCTCGGGGATGCGCAGCCCGAGTTCCCGGGCGGCCTCGTAGAGACCGAGCGCCTGCAGGTCGTTGCCCGCGAACACGGCGGTGGGCCGGTCGGGGCGGGCGAGCAGCTCGCGGCCGAGCCGGTAGCCGGCCTCGTGGTGGAAGTCGCCGGTCCTGACCATCTCCGGGTCGACCGGCAGCCCGACCGTCTCCAGGGCCGCGCGGTAACCGTCGAGCCGGGCCCGGCTGCACATCATCTGCGGGGGTCCGCTGATCGCCCCGATCCGCCGGTGGCCCAGTTCGACCAGGTGCCGGGTGGCGGCGAGGCCGCCCTGCCAGTTGGTGGCGCCGATGGACGGCACGTCGGCGCCGGGGTCGCCCGCCGGGTCCATCACCACGAACGGGATGGACCGGCTGGTGAGCAGCGCCCGCTGGGACACGTCGAGCCCGGACAGCACGAGCACCACGCCGTGCGGCCGGCGCGCGGCCACCTGGTCGGCCCAGCTCCGTCCGGGGGTGAGCCGGCCGGCGCTCTCGCTGAGCACCACGCTCAGCCCGGCGTCCCGGGCCACGTTCTCCACGCCCCGGATGACCTCCATCGCCCAGGCGCTCTCCAGCTCGTGGAAGACCAGGTCGATCAGGGGCGAGCGGGTCGCCTCGGCCCGGCGGCGCCGGTAGCCGTAGGCGCGCAGCAGCTCCTCGACGCGGGTCCGGGTGGCGGGGGCGACGTCGGCGCGGCCGTTGAGGACCTTCGAAACAGTCGGCGCCGAGACGCCGGCCTCGCGCGCGATCTCCGCGAGGGTGGCGGTCCGTGCCGCGGGCCGCCGTGTGGGCCGGTCTTCCGTCCGCGTCTCCGTGGGCTCCGAGGGTGTCATGGCGGCGATCGTATCCCCGCACTCCCTCTTGACGAACCCATGGGGACGCCATAGGTTCCCGGAACATTCGAAGTAAAGCTCGAAACATTCGTCCTGTTGATTCCCGCTCTGGTGGCTCACCGACCTCTGACAGGAGCTTCATGACCACCGCCCCCTGGCGTGACCCCGACCTGCCCGCGGCCGTCCGCGTCGACGACCTCCTCTCCCGGATGACCCTCGAGGAGAAGACCGCCCAGCTGTACGGCGTGTGGGTCGGCGCCGCGACGGACGGCGACGGAGTCGCCCCGCACCAGCACGACATGACCGCGGACTCCGCCGTCGACTCCGCCGACGGTTGGGACGAGCTGATCACCAGGGGTCTCGGCCAGCTGACCCGCCCCTTCGGCACGGCCCCCGTGGACCCGGCGCTCGGCGCCCGCGCGCTGGCCGGCGCCCAGCGCCGGATCGCCGCCGCGAGCCGCTTCGGCATCCCCGCGGTGGCGCACGAGGAGTGCCTGGCCGGCTTCACCGCCTGGCGCGCCACCGCCTACCCGGTCCCGCTCGCCTGGGGCGCCGCCTTCGACCCGCCGCTGGTCGAGGAGATGGCCCGGCACATCGGCCGCGACCTGCGCGCGGTCGGCGTCCACCAGGGCCTCGCCCCGGTCCTGGACGTCGTACGCGATCCGCGCTGGGGCCGGGTCGAGGAGACCATCGGCGAGGACCCGTACCTGGTCGGCACGGTCGGCGCGGCCTATGTGCGCGGCCTGGAGTCGGCGGGGGTCGTCGCCACCCTCAAGCACTTCGCCGGGTACGCCTCCTCGGCCGGCGCCCGCAACCTGGCCCCGGTGCGGGCGGGCACCCGCGAGTTCGCGGACGTCACCCTGCCGCCGTTCGAGATGGCGCTGCGCGAGGGCGGCGCCCGCTCCGTCATGGCCGCCTACACCGAACGCGACGGCGTGCCGGCCTCCGCCGACCCGGAGCTGCTCACCCGACTCCTGCGCGAGGAATGGGGCTTCACGGGCACCGTGGTCGCCGACTACTTCGGCATCGGGTTCCTCCAGACCCTGCACCGGGTGGCGGGCACGCCCGTGCAGGCCGCCCGGCTGGCGCTGGAGGCCGGGATCGACGTCGAGCTGCCGACGGTGAAGTACTACGGCGACGCGCTGATCGCGGCCGTCCGCGCGGGCGAGGTCCCCGAGGACCTGATCGACCGGTCCGCACGCCGGGTCCTGCTCCAGAAGTGCGAACTGGGCCTCCTGGACGAGGACTGGCAGCACGAGGTCCCGGAGCGGGTCGACCTCGACCCGGCGGCCAACCGCGCGGTGGCGCGCCGGCTGGCCGAGGAGTCCGTGGTCCTGCTGGACAACCCGGACGGTCTGCTCCCCCTCGCCCCCGACACCCGGATCGCGGTCGTCGGCCCGCGGGCGGCGGACGCCCTGGCGATGCTCGGCTGCTACTCCTTCCCCTCCCACGTCCTCCCCCACCACCCCGGGACCGAGCTCGGCATCGAGATCCCCACGGTGCTGGAGTCGCTGCGCACCGAACTCCCCGACGCCAAGGTGACGTTCGCCGAGGGCTGCCCGGTCTCCGACCCGGACGTCACGGGCATCGAGGAGGCCGTGGCCAGGGCCGCGGAGGCGGACGTGTGCGTGGCGGTGCTGGGCGACCGGGCGGGCCTGTTCGGCCGGGGCACCTCGGGCGAGGGCTGCGACGTGGCGGACCTGCGGCTGCCCGGCGTGCAGGGCGCGTTGCTGGACGCGCTGGTCGCCACCGGCGTGCCGGTGGTACTGGTGCTGCTCACCGGCCGCCCCTACGCGCTCGGCCGCTGGCACGGCCGCCTGGGCGCCGTCGTCCAGGCCTTCTTTCCCGGCGAGGAGGGCGGCCCGGCGGTCGCGGGGGTGCTGTCGGGCCGCGTCAACCCCTCGGGCCGGCTGCCCGTGAGCGTGCCCCGGGTGACGGGCGGCCAGCCGTGGACCTACCTCCAGCCGCCCCTGGGCCTGGCCGGGGAGGTCAGCAACCTGGACCCGACCCCGCTGTACCCCTTCGGGCACGGCCGCTCGTACACGACGTTCGCCTGGGAGGACGTCGACGGACCGGCGGCCGACCTCGGCACGGACGGCTCGTACGACCTCTCCCTGACCGTCCGCAACACCGGTGACCGGGCGGGCGCCGACGTCGTGCAGCTCTACCTGCACGACCCGGTGGCCGGCGTGACCCGCCCCGACGTACGGCTGGTCGGCTACCAGCGGCTGGAACTGCCCGCAGGCGGGTCGGCACGCGTGACCTTCCGCTTCCACACCGACCTGTCGGCCTTCACCGACCGCGCCGGGCGGCGCGTGGTGGAGCCGGGCGACCTGGAGCTGCGGCTGGGGACGTCCAGCGCGGACCTGCGGCACACGGTACGGCTCAGCCTCACGGGACCGGTGCGGGAAACGGGACCGGACCGGCGGCTGCGCTGCGAGACGCGGGTGTCGGAGCAGACGTAGGGGCCCGGGCGAGGGCCCGGCTCAGTCCGGGTCCACCGCCTCGAACCGCCACCGGTGCACGGCCCGCGTCACCAGCCCCCCGTCGGGATCCGGCAGTTCCGGGAGGTCCGCGTCGAACTCCGCGTCCCACCAGGTGATGACGAGGACCCGGTCCTGCGGGGCGCGGAAGGTCTCGCGGCGCATGGGAGGGTGCGGGAGCCGCTGCTCCCGCGCCCACGCCAGCAGTTCCGCGCCCCGGCCGTCCGCGGCCCGGGCCTCCCACATCAGCGCGACGGTCATGAGTACAGGTTGTCCTCACCGACCGCGTGCACGTGGTCGTGGTCCCGGCCCGGCACGTGCGGGTCGGTCACCGGCAGGGACGAGTCCGCCGACAGGTCCCAGTCGGAGGCGGACCGGCCCCGGGCCACCATCTCCGCGCCGAGCGCCGCGACCATCGCGCCGTTGTCCGTGCACAGCTTGGGCCGGGGCACCCGCAGCCGGATGCCGGCCGCCTCGCAGCGCTCCTGGGCCAGGACGCGCAGCCGGGAGTTGGCCGCGACGCCGCCGCCGATCATCAGGTGGTCGACGCCCTCGTCGCGGCAGGCGCGGACGGCCTTGCGGGTCAGCACGTCCACCACCGCCTCCTGGAAGGAGGCCGCCACGTCCCGCACCGGCACCTCCTCGCCGGCGGCCCGCTTCGCCTCGATCCAGCGGGCGACCGCCGTCTTGAGACCGGAGAAGGAGAAGTCGTACGCCGGGTCGCGCGGCCCGGTCAGGCCGCGCGGGAAGGCGATCGCGGACGGGTCGCCCTCGCGCGCGTACCGGTCGATGACCGGGCCGCCGGGGAAGCCCAGGTTCAGCACGCGGGCGATCTTGTCGAAGGCCTCGCCCGCCGCGTCGTCGATCGTCGCGCCCATCGGGCGGACGTCGGAGGTGATGTCGGAGGAGAGCAGCAGCGAGGAGTGGCCGCCGCTCACCAGCAGCGCCATCGTCGGCTCCGGCAGCGGGCCGTGCTCCAGCTGGTCCACGCAGATGTGCGAGGCGAGGTGGTTCACGCCGTACAGCGGCTTGCCGAGGGCGTACGCGTACGCCTTCGCCGCCGACACGCCGACCAGCAGCGCGCCCGCCAGGCCCGGGCCCGCCGTCACGGCGATGCCGTCGAGGTCCCGCGCGGACACGCCGGCCTCCTTCAGCGCCCGGTCGATGGTGGGGACCATCGCCTCCAGGTGCGCCCGGCTCGCCACCTCCGGCACCACCCCGCCGAAGCGGGCGTGCTCGTCGACGCTGGAGGCGACGGCGTCCGCCAGCAGGGTGGTGCCGCGGACGATGCCGACGCCGGTCTCGTCACAGGAGGTCTCGATGCCGAGGACGAGCGGTTCGTCAGTCATTGATCCCGGTTCCTTGTACTGATGTCGATTCCGTGGCGGGGCCGCTGTCGGATGCCATGGCCAGGCGCATGACCAGGGCGTCCACGTTCCCCGGCTGGTAGTAGCCGCGCCGGAAGCCGATGGGCTGGAAGCCGAAGCGCTCGTACAGCTTCTGCGCGGGGACGTTGTCGACGCGGCACTCCAGCATGACCTCGGCGCACTCGAAGGCGGTCGCGGCCCGCAGCAGCTCGGTCAGCAGCCGGCCGCCCAGTCCGGTGCCCCAGTGGTCCTGGGCGACGGCGATGGTCTGGACGTCGGCCAGGTCTCCGGAGGAGGCGAGGCCCGCGTAGCCGACGATGCGGTCGCCGTGCTCGGCGACCACGTACCGGCGGGTCGCCTCGGGGCCGCGGGAGTGCGCCAGCTCGGACCAGAACATGCCGCGCGACCAGGCGTCCTCGGGGAAGAGGGCCCTCTCGAGTTCCAGGACGGGATCGATGTCCCACCAGCGCATCTCGCGCAGCGCGGGGGTTACGGGTTCGGTCACTTGGGGGTGACCACCTTGTAGTTCTTGGGGACCTGGGCGTCGGGCCGGCGCAGGTAGAGCGGCCGGGGCGCCGGGAGCTCCTCGCCCGCGGCCAGCTTCTCGGCGGCCAGGCAGGCGAGCGCGGCGGCGGACACGTGCTCCGGCTCGTGCGCCGCGGGGAAGGTGTCCGGGTAGAGCAGCGCGCCCGCGCCGACCGCGGGCAGCCCCGCCACCTGCTCGGCGATGTCGGCCGGCCGGTCGACGGCGGGCCCGGTGAGGCGGGTGCGGGAGTCGGCGTAGCGCGCCCAGTAGACCTCCTTGCGGCGGGCGTCGGTCGCCACGACGAAGGGGCCTTGGAGGTCGGTGGCGTACGCGAGGCCGTCGAGGGTGCACAGGCCGTGCACGGGCACGCCGAGCGCGAGCCCGAAGGTGTCGGCGGTCATCAGGCCGACGCGCAGCCCGGTGTACGGGCCGGGGCCGGTGCCGACGACGATCCCGGTGACGGCGTCGAGCCGGTGCCCGGTGGCGGCGAGGAGACGGTCGACGGCCGGCAGCAGCAGCTCACCGTGCCGGCGCGCGTCCACCTGGCCGGCGGAGGCGAGGACGTCCGTCCCGTCGTGCAGCGCGACGGTGACGGCGGGGGTGGCGGTATCCAGAGCGAGCAAGAGCACGCAAACAGCGTACGGCTCGCGGGGCCCGGGCACGGCCGCCCGGGCACGGAGGCCACCGGCTGCTAACGTCGCGGCGAGGCACGGACGTACCCCGGCGTACAACGAAGAGGTGGTCGCGGTGGCAGGCAGCAGCTCGACTTTCGTGGCCGTGCTCACCGCGGCGGCCGTCACGACCGTCGGGTTCCTCGCCTACCAGGCCTCGGCGAGCGTACCGGCCGGTCTCGCCGCGCCGCGGGCGAGCGCGGCCGCCACGACGGAGGCGCCGCGCGACGCCAGGAACCCCACCGCGCTGCCGGCCGGCTCCGGCACGGGCGCGCGGGTGGTGTACTCGGTGGCCGACGACCGGGTGTGGCTGACGACCTCGGACGGCGGGGCCGGGCGCACCTTCCAGGTCACCCCCGGCAGCGTCGACCCGCTCCCCGGCACCTACGCCGTCACCTCCCGCTCGGGCGCCGTCACCGGCACCGACGGCATCCCCATCGAGCACGTGGTGCGCTTCACCAGCGTCAAGGGCGTGTCCATCGGCTTCAGCGCGGCCGTCGACGGCTCGACCCCGGCCCCCGACCCGACCCGGAGGACGGGCGGCATCCGCGCCTCACGGGCGGACGGGAACGCCCTCTGGAAGTTCGCGACGATCGGCCGGCGCGTCGTCGTCGTCCGCTAGGTCCTGTTGCGAAAGCGGCGCCGTCCGCCCGAAGGACGGGCCCGGCGGCGCCCGGTGCGTGCGATCGCACGGCGGAGGGGTGTCGCGATGAGGGCCCCCGCGCGAGCGCAGCCGGGCGCGGGGGAAGCCGGCAGCCGACGGCGGCGGCGCGCGGACACACGTGCCGGATACCGGGTCTGCGAGGTGGTCGGCCGGACAGCTCCCGGGCGTGCCGTCCTGGACGGGCGGTCAGGCGGCTTCGGGGTGCCGGTCACCGGTGCGGGCGGTCCGCTCGTCCGGGTGGGCGGACTCGGGCTCGCGCGGCGGCCGGGAGACGGCCTCCGCCGCGGCGCAGGACGCCAGCAGGTCGCGCATGGACACTCCGGCGGGGACGGACGGCCGCCGCGGGACCTGGGGCTCGGTGGCCGGCATGGACGCCTCCTGGGGGCCGGGCGGACCTAGTTAGGTAGACCTAACCAAGGGCGGAACACCATGTGACCACGCCCGGCACACCGAACGCAACATTTTGCCGACACGCTGTCGGAACCTCCGCCGTCCTCGTCCGGGGCCCGGCCGGGCCACGACGCGCGCCCGCCCGCCCGTGCCCGCCGGGCGCGCACGGGCGGGGGGGGGGAGCCGCCCGCGGGCGCGGCCCGTCGGCCGATCGGCGGACGGGGCGGTGGCCCCGGCCGATCGGCCGGGGCCACCGCCCCGTTCAAGCCACCGGACCGCTCAGCCTGCCGGACCGCTCAGCCTGCCGCCCCCCGCTCAGGCCGCCAGTCCGCTCAGGTCCGCCGACGCCCACCGGTGGCCCAGACCGGTGACCGTCACCCGCCGCACCTCGTCCGTCGTGTCGCCCACGGCCCGGTGGATGCGCACCTGGAGCCGTTCCTCGGTCAGCTCCTCGACCTTGCCCTCGCCCCACTCCACGACGATCACGGACTCGGGCAGGGAGACGTCGAGGTCCAGGTCCTCCATCTCGTCGAGCCCGCCGCCCAGGCGGTACGCGTCGACGTGGACGAGCGGCGGACCGCCCCTCAGGGACGGGTGGACCCGGGCGATCACGAAGGTGGGCGAGGTGACCGCGCCCCGCACGCCGAGTCCCTCGCCGAGGCCGCGCGTCAGTGTCGTCTTGCCCGCGCCCAGCTCCCCGCTGAGCATCACGAGATCGCCCGCGCGCAGCAGTTCGGCCAGGCGCCGGCCCAGGTCCCGCATCTGCTCGGGGGAGGTGACGGTCAGCTCGGTCTCAGCCGGGTTGCGTGCCGCTGCTGGTGCTTCCATAGCCACCCACGGTAACGCCTGCCGGTACGGCGCCCGCGCGGGTGAGCAGGTCGGCGAGCCGGTCGGTGACGACCTCCGGGTGCTCCAGCATCACGAGGTGGCCGGCGTCGGGGACGAGCACCAGTTCGGCGTCCGGCAGCAGGTCGGCGATGGCCTCGCTGTGCTCGCTCGGCGTCACCAGGTCCCCGATGCCGGCCAGCACCAGGACCGGCATGTCCGAGAAACAGGCGAGCGCCTCGGTCTTGTCGTGGTCGGTGAAGGCCGGGTAGAACTCGGCGACCACGTCGATCGGCGTGCCCTCGATCATCCGCTCGGCGAACCGGGCGACGGCCGGGTCCACGTCCCGCGAGGCGAACGAGTACCGCTTGATGATCCCGGCGAACAGGTCGGCGGTGGCCCGCCGACCCTTCTCCACCAGCGCGGCCTGCTGGCCCAGCGCCTTCAGCACGCCCGGCAGCACCCGCCGCACGGCGTTCACCCCGGCGACCGGCAGGCCGAAGTTCACCTCGCCGAGCCGCCCGGACGACGTACCGACGAAGGCGGTGGCGACGACCCGCTCGAGGATCAGCTCGGGGAACTGCGCGGCCAGCGCCATGACGGTCATGCCGCCCATCGAGTGTCCGACGAGCACGATGGGCCCCTCCGGCACGGCCGCGTCGATGACGGCCTTCAGGTCGCGGCCCAGCTGCTCGATGGTGAGGGGCTCGCCGTCCCGCAGCTGGGCCGCGCCGCGCGCGGACCGGCCGTGGCTGCGCTGGTCCCAGTGCACGGTCCGTACGACGCCCCGCAGGGCCTCCCGCTGGAAGTGCCAGGAGTCCTGGGTGAGGCAGTAGCCGTGGCTGAAGACGACGGTGACGGGGAGCGGGGCCTTGCGGCCGAACAGCCTGCGCCGGCGGTTCGCCGGTCCGCCCTGCGGCTCGACGTCGTCGACCTCGTAGTACAGCTCGGTGCCGTCGTCGGCGACGGCCTTGCCGGGGGTGCCGCGGAGGGCGCCGTACGGGCCCGTCGCGTCCAGGGCGAGGCGGGCCCTGGCCCGCATGCCCCGCCCGACGGTCATCCGCTCCAGGGCGACTCCGGCCGCGGCGCCCGCGGCGATCACGCCTATCGCGACCCCCGCGACGCCGGTCGCCCGGCGCCAGCCGCCGGCCCCCGTGGCGGAGGCGGCGTCGACGACCGCCGAGGCGGCACTCGTCAACGCCTCCGCGCTGCTCTCGCTCACGTACCGCTCCTCTTCGCCGGATGCCGCAGGGTGTGCAGGGTGTGCAGGATGTCGCCGGGTGCCGCTGAGTGCCGCCGGGCGCCGCCGGTTGCCGGGGCGCCCGGCGCGCGGACACCCGTTTGGTTCCTCGTTCACATGAATCGCATGCACACGAATCGCACGCGTATGTACGGGGGCGCGGGCGCGTTCAGGAGAACGCGCTCACGGGGTCCGCTCCGCCTCGCCGGTGCAGACGCGCGGAACGCGTGTCCCGATGCGCGTGACGATCTCGTACGCGATGGTGCCCGCGGCCTGCGCCCAGTCCTCGGCGGTGGGCTCGCCCCGGTCGCCGGGGCCGAAGAGCACGGCCTCCTCGCCGGGGGCGGGCTCGTCGCCGCCCAGGTCGACGACGAACTGGTCCATCGCGATCCGCCCGGCGACCGTGCGCCACTTGCCGCCGACGAGGACGGGGCCGGTGCCGGAGGCGTGCCGGGGGACGCCGTCGGCGTAGCCGAGGGGGACCAGGCCGAGGGTGGTCTCGCCGGGGGTCGTGTAGTGGTGGCCGTAACTGACGCCGTGGCCGCCGGGCACGTGCTTGACCAGGGCCAGCGAGGCCGACAGCGTCATCACCGGGCGCAGTCCCAGGTCGGCGGCGGAGCCCAGCTCGGGGCTCGGGGAGACGCCGTACATGGCGATGCCCGGCCGGATCAGGTCGAAGTGGGTCTCGGGGAGGGTCAGCACGGCCGGCGAGTTGGCGATGTGCCGCACCTCGGGCCGTACGCCGTGCTCCTCGGCGTACGCCAGCATCTCGCGGAAGCGGGCGAGCTGGGCGGCGACGGAGGGGTGGCCGGGTTCGTCGGCGCAGGCGAAGTGCGACCACAGGCCGGTGATCCGGACGAGGCCCGCGCGCTCGGCGCGCAGCGCCTCGGCGACCAGTTCGGGCCAGTCGGCGGGCTGGCAGCCGTTGCGCCCGAGGCCCGTGTCGGCCTTGAGCTGCACGCGGGCGGCCCGCCCGGCGAGCCGCGCCCCCTCGACTGCCTCGCGCAACGCCCACAGGCCGCTCACGGACACGTCCAGGTCCGCCTCGACGGCCTCCCGCCAGGGTCCGCCCGGGGTCCACAGCCAGCACATGATCCGGACGTCCGCCGGCAGGCCCGCCCCGGCGCGCAGCGCGAGGGCCTCCTCCGGGGTGGCGGTGCCGATCCAGGTGGCGCCCGCCTCGACGGCGGCGCGGGCGCAGGGAACCGCGCCGTGGCCGTACCCGTCGGCCTTGACCACGGCCATGAACGCCGCGCCGGGCGCCTTCGCGCGCAGGGCGCGCACGTTGGCCCGCAGCGCGGCCAGATCGATCTCGGCGCGGGCGCGCGACGGGGCGGCGGCCGGCTGTGCAGTCTCACTCATCGCGCCCAGTCTCTCAGAGCCCCCGGACGCGCACGGAGAGCCGGTCCGGACAGCGGGCGCCACGGGGCGTTCCCGCCGGTCCGGGGCCTCCCGGGGGAGTCCGGGGCCGGGCGCCTCCCCGGGGCCGGGGCCGGGCGGGCAGGCGGGCAGGCGGGAACCCTCCCCGTCTCACTCCCGTACGACATCGCGCCAGGCCCTCGGCAGTGCCTCCGCCACCTCGTACGCCCCCACCGGCGCCCCCGCCGCCGCGAACCGCCCGGCCAGCCCGTGCAGGTACGCCCCCGTGCTGCCGGCGTCCACCGCCGACAGTCCCGCTGCCAGCAGCGACCCCGCCACCCCCGACAGCACGTCCCCGCTGCCGGCCGTGGCCAGCCACGGCGTCCCCGTCGGGTTCACCCGCACCGGGTCCCCGCCGCCCTCCCCCACGACCAGCGTCGTGGCCCCCTTCAGCAGCACGGCCGCCCCGTAGCGCCCCGCCAGCTCCCGCGCGGCGGCCAGCCGTCCCGCCTCGACCTCCTCCCGCGCCACCCCCAGCAGCGCCGCCGCCTCCCCGGCGTGCGGGGTCATCAGCGTCGGCGCCGTACGCCCGCGCACCGCGTCCACGTCGGCGAGCCGCAGCCCGTCCGCGTCGATCAGCACCGGCACGTCGGAGGCGAGCACCTCGGCCACGGTGGCGGCGTCGTCCCCGGCGCCGGGCCCGACGACCCACGCCTGCACCCGCCCGGCCCGCGCGGGCCCACGGTCGGACACCAGCGTCTCGGGGTGGCGCGCGAGCACGGCCTGCCCGGCGGGCCCGACGTACCGCACGGCGCCCGCCCCGCCCCGCAGCGCGCCGGCGACCGCCAGGACGGCGGCGCCCGGATAGCGCGCGGACCCGGCGGCGATCCCGACCACCCCGCGCCGGTACTTGTCGCTCTCGGCGCCCGGCACCGGCAGCAGTCGGGCCACGTCGGCGTGCTGGAGGGCCTCCAGGTCCGGCTCGTCGGGCAGGTCGAGGCCGATGTCGACGAGCCGCACCGCCCCGGCGTGCCCGCGCGCCGGATCGACCAGCAGGGCCGGCTTGTGCGTCCCGAACGTCACGGTGAGGTCGGCCCGCACGGCGGCGCCCCGCACCTCGCCGGTGTCGGCCTCGACGCCGCTGGGCAGGTCGACGGCGACGACGGCGGCCCGGGACCCCTCGGCCAGCGCGGCGAGCCGGGCCGCGTCCTCGCGCAGTCCGCCGCGCCCGCCGATGCCGACGACGCCGTCGAGGACGAGGTCGGCCCGCCGGATCGGCCCGTCGGCGTCCCCGGGCGCCACGGTCCGCCCGCCGGCCCGCAGCAACGCGGCCAGTCCGCCGGCGTGCGCGCGCCCGGGGGCGAGCGGCACGGCCGTCACGCCCGCGCCGCGCCGGGCCAGCCGGGCCCCGGCGTACAGGGCGTCACCCCCGTTGTCGCCGCTGCCGACGAGCAGGACGACGCGGCGTCCGTACACCCGCCCCAGCAGATCGGCGCAGGCGGCGGCGAGCCCGGCGGCGGCCCGCTGCATCAGGGCCCCCTCCGGGAGCCGTGCCATCAGGTCCCGCTCGGCGGCCCGGACCGTGTCCACGCAATAGGCAGTACGCATGCGCCCAGTCAAACACCGGGCCGTCCGCCGCGGGCGGACCCGCCCGGCCCTCCCGCCCCGCCGCGATCGCCCCGCCGCAATCGCCCTGCCGCGATCGCCCCGCCGCAATCGCCCCGCCGCAATCGCCCCGCCGCGATCACCCCTCCGCGATCACCACCGCCGAGGCGACACCGGCGTCATGACTCAGCGACACGTGCCAGGCCTGCACGCCCAGTTCGGCGGCGCGGGCGGCGACGCTCCCGCGCACCCGCAGCCGCGGCTGCCCGCTGTCCTCCACGTACACCTCCGCGTCCGTCCACAGCAGCCCCGCGGAGCGCCCAGCGCCTTGGCGAGGGCCTCCTTCGCCGCGAACCGGGCCGCGAGCGAGGCGATACCCCGCCGTTCCCCACTCGGCAGCAGCAACTCGCTCTCCAGGAAAAGGCGTTGGGCCAGCGCGGGCGTACGTTCCAGCGATGCCGCGAACCGGTCGATCTCGGCCACGTCGATACCGACCCCGATGATGCTCATGCCGAGCACCCTACGGCGGGCGGAGCGCCCGCCCCGGCCGCCCACGCGGTTGTCGGAGCCGGCTGCTAGCCTGCGGCGACCTGATCACACGGTCGCACCGCTCGCACACGGACCGACCGCGGACCGATCACAGACCGATCAGCACACGACACACCATCACTTCACCGCCCGCGCCCTGGGGGGCCAGTCGGCGCGCGCGGACGGCAACGCCAGGGGGCGGGGGCATGAGCAGTATCAGCAGGGGCGGATCCACGGGCTCTCCGGGACCGACCTTCGACCCGTACGACAACACACCCGAGCTGGTCCCGCTGCGCACGGCCGCGGAGGCCGGTGACTGGCCCGCCGTCCGGGCCTTCGTCCAGGGGCTGGACTCGGCGGAGAAGATCTCGATGGTCTCCTCCGTCCTCGCCGGGACCCCCGGCGTCGAGAGCTTCCTGGAGCGGGCCGTCGCCGAACTCCCCGCCGATCCGCTGCCGCGCACCCTGCTCGCCGAACGGTACGTCCACATCGGCTGGGACATCCGCAGCGGCGCCCGCGCGCAGGACGTCTCGCGCGACCAGTTCGAGCAGTTCCACTCCTGGCTGCGCCGGGCCGAGCAGCTGCTGATCGAGGTGTGCGCGCAGCAGCCGGCGTACGCCCCCGCCTGGACGGTGCGGCTGACCACCGCGCGCGGCCTCCAGCTGGGACAGGCCGAGGCGCGCCGCCGCTACGACCGGCTGTCCGCCCACCACCCGCACCACTACCGCGCGCAGACGCAGCTGCTCCAGCAGCTCTGCCCGAAGTGGGGCGGCACCTGGGAGGCGGCGCACGCCTTCGCCCGCGAGTGCGCGACCGCGGCGCCGGACGGCTCGCACTCCGGCACCGTGGTGGCCCTCGCCCACATCGAGCACTGGCTGGACCTGGGCAGCCCCGACGGCGCGGCCTACCTGCGCGGTGTACCGGTCCGCGACGATCTGCGCTTCGCCGCGCAGGTCTCGGTCCTGCACCCCGGCCACCGCCCCGACTGGTACTCGGTCGGCGCGCACAGCGCCTTCGCGTTCGCCTTCTCGGTCGGCGGCCACCACGCCGACGCGGCCCGGCACTTCGCCTTCCTCGGCGACCGGGCCACGGAGTTCCCGTGGGAGTACACGAGCGACCCGAAGGCGTCGTTCCTGAAGTTCCGCACGCTCGCGGCACAGGCCTGAGGGGGCACCGGCACATGACCACCGACCTGCACGACCCGAGCGGCCTCACCGCTCTCGACGGTCTGATCTCCCACACCACCGTCCAGGGCGTCCCCACCCTGTACACCGCCGGCTCCGGCAACGAGATCAGCGCCGGACTGTTCTTCCGGGTGGGCCGCGCCGACGAGACCCTGGCCACCGCCGGGATCACGCACCTCGTCGAGCACCTCGCCCTGCACCGCCTCGGCCTGTCCGACCTGCACTACAACGGCGCGACGGCGAACGCGTACACCCTCTTCCACGTCACCGGCAGCGAGGCGGAGGTCGTCGCCCACCTCAACAGCGTGTGCGCGGGCCTGCGGGACCTGCCGATGGACCGGCTGGAGACCGAGAAGGAGATCCTGCGCACGGAGGCGGCGAGCCGTGGCGGCGGCCCCCACTCCCCGCTCGCGCTGTGGCGTTACGGCGCCCAGGGCCACGGCCTGTCCAGCTACAACGAACTGGGCACCTGGGGCCTCACCGCGGACCAGGTGCGGCACTGGGCCGAGACCCGTTTCACCCGGGACAACGCGGTGCTGTGGATCACCGGCGACCACGTGCCGGAGGGCCTCGACCTCGGACTGCCCGCGGGGACCCGCTCACCGGTCCCGGCCGCGACCAGCGCGCTGCCCGTCACCCCGGCCTACATCCACGGCGACGACGGCCACGTCGTCCTCACCTCGGTGCTGCCCCGCTCCGCCGCGGCCGCCGTCTTCGCGGACGTCCTCGGCCGGGCCCTCTTCCACGACCTGCGCCAGGAGGGCGGCTACTCCTACGCCGCGGAGGCCGACTACTCCCCGCGCGACGCCGCCTTCGCCACCCTCACCGCCCACGCGGACGCCCTGCCGCACAAGCAGGACGCGGTCGTCGGCGGCTTCGTCGACACCCTCGCCCGGCTGCGCGCGGGCCGCATCGAGCAGTCCGAACTGGACTCCGCGCGCGGCAAGCTCCTCAAGGTGTACGACACCCCCGACCTCGGCGCCGCCGTCCTCCCGTCGTACGCGCTGAGCCTGCTGCTCGGGCACCCGCTCCTCTCCCCCGAGCAGCACCGGGCCGAACTGAACGCGGTCACGGTCGCCGACCTGCACGAGGTGGCCCGTCGGACGTGGGACTCCGCCCTGCTCCAGGTGCCCGGCCGGGGCGTGGACTGGGCCGGCTTCACCCTGGCCCCCCAGTTCTCCCCGGCCGCCGTCACCGGCACCCGGCACCCGTCCCTGGAGGACGACCGGGTCGCGCTGGTCATCGGCGCCGAGGGCGTGACCCTGGAGACCCCGAAGGGCCCGGTCACGGTCCGCTACGACGCCTGTGCCGCGATGACCGCCCGGCCGGACGGCGCCCGCGCGCTCACCGGTCTCGACGGCTTCGCGGTCACCGTCGAACCGACCCTCTTCGAGGGCGTCACCGCCGAACGCGTCGCGGCCCTGGACGCGGCGGTCCCCGCCGCGTGCGTCGTCCCGATGCCGGCCCGCGCCCCCGAGGAGATCCCGCGACCGCGCGAGCGGACCCCGGAGCCCACCGCCGGGCGGGGCCGGGCGAGCAGCCGGGCGGGCGGCTGGGGCTGGGCGGCCCTCGTCGTCCTGCTGGCCGTCCTGGCCGTGGCCTGGGCCGCACTCGGGGTGTACCTGATCGTCGACCGGATCAACGAGGGCCGCATACCGCACATCGGGGGCACGCTCGCGATCATCGCCCTGGAACTGGCCCTGCTCCGCTGGACCGGCACGGCGAACACGCGCCGCAGGCAGGCCCGCGGCTGACCGACGGGGGCGCCCCCCGCACGCCCTCCCGCCGGCGCCCGCGACGGCGCCCCGGCGGAGGGGGCGGCGACCGCGACGGCGTCGGCCGTCACGACGGAGCGGCCGTCACGACGGAGGCGGGCGGCGGCCACGCCTACTCCACCGTGACCGACTTCGCCAGGTTCCGGGGCTGGTCCACCTCGTTCCCCCGCGCCGTGGCCAGCTCGCAGGCGAACACCTGCAACGGCACCGTCGCCACCAGCGGCTGCAGCAGCGTCGGCGTCACGGGGATCCGTACGAGATGGTCGGCGTACGGCACGACCGCCTCGTCCCCCTCCTCCGCGATCACGATCGTCCGCGCGCCCCGCGCCCGGATCTCCTGGATGTTGGAGACGATCTTGTCGTGCAGCACGGACCGCCCCCGCGGGGACGGCACCACGACGACGACCGGCAGGTCCTCCTCGATGAGCGCGATCGGCCCGTGCTTCAGCTCGCCGGCCGCGAAGCCCTCGGCGTGCATGTACGCCAGCTCCTTCAGCTTCAGCGCGCCCTCCAGCGCCACCGGGTAGCCCACGTGCCGCCCGAGGAACAGCACGGTGTCCTTGCCGGCGAGCGAGCGGGCCAGCTCCCGCACCGGCTCCATGGTCTCCAGCACCCGCTCGACCTCGCCGGAGATCCGCGCCAGGTCCCGCACGACGGCCCGGATCTCGTCCCCCCACTGGGTGCCGCGCACCTGGCCGAGGTACAGGGCGACGAGGTAGCAGGCCACCAGCTGCGTCAGGAACGCCTTGGTGGAGGCGACGGCCACCTCGGGCCCGGCATGGGTGTACAGCACCGCGTCCGACTCGCGCGGGATGGTCGAGCCGTTGGTGTTGCAGATCGCCAGCACCTTGGAGCCCTGCTCGCGGGCGTGCCGCAGCGCCATCAGGGTGTCCATGGTCTCGCCGGACTGCGAGATCGCGATCACGAGCGAGCGCGCGCCCAGGATGGGGTCCCGGTAGCGGAACTCGCTGGCCAGCTCCACCTCGCAGGGGATCCGCGTCCAGTGCTCGATGGCGTACTTGGCGATCAGCCCGCGTGGAACGCCGTACCGCAGGCGACGATGACGACCTTGTCGACCTCGCGCAGCTCCGCGGCGGGGATCCGCACCTCGTCGAGGGTCAGCGCGCCCGAGACGTCGATCCGGCCGAGCAGGGTGTCGGCGACGGCCTTGGGCTGCTCGGCGATCTCCTTGAGCATGAAGTAGTCGTGACCCCCCTTCTCCGCGGCCGAGGCGTCCCAGTCGACGTGGTACGAGCGCACCTCGGCCGGACGGCCGTCGAAGCCGGTGACCGTCACCCCGTCCCGGCGCAGCTCGACCACCTGGTCCTGGCCCAGCTCGATCGCCGACCGCGTGTGGGCGATGAACGCGGCGACGTCCGAGGCGAGGAAGGCCTCGCCGTCCCCGACACCCACCACCAGCGGCGAGTTGCGGCGCGCCCCGACCACCACGTCGGGCTCGTCGGCGTGCACCGCGACGAGCGTGAACGCCCCCTCCAGCCGCCGGCACACCAGCCGCATGGCCTCCGCGAGGTCACCGGTCGCCGAGTACTCCTCGGCGAGCAGATGGGCCACGGCCTCCGTGTCGGTCTCGGAGAGCAACTCGTGCCCGCGCTCGGCCAACTCGGCCGCAGCGCGGCGAAGTTCTCGATGATCCCGTTGTGCACGACGCAGACGCGTCCGGCGTTGTCGAGGTGCGGATGGGCGTTGGCGTCGGTGGGGCCGCCGTGCGTGGCCCACCGCGTGTGCCCGAGGCCGGTCGTCCCGGCCGGCAGCGGCCGGGCCCCCAACTCCTTCTCCAGATTGACGAGTTTGCCCGCCTTCTTGGCGGCGGCGAGCCCTCCGTCCGCCAGCACGGCGACGCCCGCCGAGTCGTATCCCCGGTACTCCAGCCGCTTCAGCCCGGCCATGACGACCTCGAGCGCCGACTGAGACCCCACGTATCCCACGATTCCACACATGACCGGCAGCGTACGGCGGGACGGCACCCCGAAAGGGCCTCCGCGTGCCCGAATTCGGAAATTCCCACGGGGGTACGCACGCCTCGGCGGCACCTCACGTTCGCCGACGGCCGAGGTGACGGATCCCACCTGCCATCCTGTTCAAACTCCGTTAACAATGGACTGTGATCTCTCCGGCCTCCTCGACACCGCGGAGCGCCCACCGGCACAGGCCGGAGGCGACTCCCTACGTCGACCTCACCCGTTCCGAGTGGAGCGCGCTGCGCGACAAGACGCCGCAGCCCCTCACGGCCGAGGAGGTCGAGCAGCTGCGTGGCCTCGGTGACGTCATCGACCTCGACGAGGTCCGTGACATCTACCTCCCGCTGTCCCGGCTGCTGAACCTGTACGTGGGCGCCACCGACGGCCTGCGCTCGGCCCTGAACACCTTCCTCGGCGAACAGGGCTCCCAGTCCGGCACCCCGTTCGTCATAGGGGTCGCCGGCTCGGTGGCGGTGGGCAAGTCCACGGTCGCCCGCCTCCTCCAGGCCCTCCTCTCGCGCTGGCCGGAACACCCGCGCGTCGAGCTGGTCACCACCGACGGCTTCCTGCTGCCCACCCGGGAGCTGGAGTCCCGCGGCCTGATGTCGCGGAAGGGTTTCCCCGAGTCGTACGACCGCCGCGCCCTCACTCGGTTCGTCGCCGACGTCAAGGCCGGAAAGGGCGAGGTCACCGCTCCCGTCTACTCCCACCTGATCTACGACATCGTGCCCGACCGGCGCCTGACCGTCCGCCGCCCCGACATCCTCATCGTCGAGGGCCTGAACGTCCTGCAGCCCGCGCTCCCCGGCCAGGACGGCCGCACCCGCGTCGGCCTCGCCGACTACTTCGACTTCAGCGTGTACGTCGACGCCCGCGTCGAGGACATCGAGCGCTGGTACCTCAACCGCTTCCGCAAGCTGCGCGCGACCGCCTTCCAGGACCCCCACTCGTACTTCCGCAAGTACACCCAGGTCTCCGAGGACGAGGCCCTCGACTACGCCCGCACGATGTGGCGCACCATCAACAAGCCCAACCTGGTGGAGAACATCGCCCCCACCCGCGGCCGCGCGGCCCTCGTCCTGCGCAAGGGCCCGGATCACAAGGTGCAGCGACTGAGCCTGCGCAAGCTCTGACCCGAGGGGCCGGCGCCCCTGCGGGGCGGGTCGTGGTCCGCGCCTGTTAGAAAGGGCGCCATGCTGCACCTGCGCCTGATCACTCCGCCCGACCGTACCGACGACGCGGTCCGCCTGATCGAGAACACGGTCGGCGCCACCCACCTGGTGGTGCTGCCGGGTGCCGCCCGCGACCCCGGGGGCGATGTCGTCATGTGCGACGTGGCACGCGAGGCGGGCGACCAACTCCTCACCGGACTGCAGGAACTGGGCCTGGAGGACACCGGCTCGATCGCCGCCGAGAACATCGACCTGTCACTGTCCCGGCGGGCCGACCGGGCCGAGGCGGAGGCGCCGGGCGAGGCCGCCGACGCGGTCCTGTGGGAACACCTGGTCGAGGCGACGCACGAGGAGTCGACCCTCTCGGTCACCTACGTCGCCTTCATCACCCTGGCGACGATGATCGCGGCCTGCGGTGTGGTGCTCGACAACGCGATCCTGATCGTGGGCGCGATGGCGGTCGGCCCGGAGTTCGGCCCCCTGGCCGGCATCTGCACGGCGGCCGTGCAGCGCGCGCCGCGTCTGGCCCTGCGTTCCCTGGTCGCCCTGCTGGTGGGCTTCGCCGCGGCGATGGCGGTGACGGCGGGCTTCAGTCTCTTCATGGACGCCGTGGGCCTGTTCACCAAGGACCAGCTGGAGGGCGACCGCCCGAACACGGGGTTCGTCTACGCCCCGGACTGGTTCTCCTTCGTGGTGGCGGTCCTCGCCGGCGCCGCCGGCACCCTCTCCCTCACCTCGGCGAAGTCGGGCGCCCTGGTCGGCGTCGCCATCTCGGTCACCACCGTCCCGGCCGCCGCCAACGCGGCCGTGGCCCTGACCTACGGCGACACCAACCAGACCCTGCGCTCCTCGGAACAACTCCTGCTGAACCTGCTGGGCATCATCCTGGCGGGGATCCTGACCCTGCTGGTGCAGAAGTGGCTCTGGTCGCTCGCGAGGAGGCGTCAGGCGACGCCCCACCCGCGGGCCGGGGCGAAATCCGCCCCGCGGACCTAACCGAGCGCGGACTTCACGACGTCGGCCAGCCGGCCCGCGACGGACCGTGCCTGGTCGATGTCCGCCGCCTCCACCATGACCCGCACCAGCGGCTCGGTGCCGGAGGGCCGCAGCAGCACCCGTCCGGTGGCGCCCAGCTCCCGCTCCGCCTCGCCGACCGCGGCCGCGAGGTCGGCCGAGCTGGTGACCCGGGACCGGTCCACGTCGGGCACGTTGATCAGCACCTGCGGCAGCCGCTCCATGACGGACGCCAGCTCCCGAAGCGTCCGTCCGCTCTCGGCGACCCGCGCCGCCAGCATCAGCCCGGTCAGCGTGCCGTCGCCGGTGGTCGCGTGGTCGAGGATGATCACGTGCCCGGACTGCTCGCCGCCGAGCGCGTACCCGTGCTGCTTCATCTCCTCCAGCACGTACCGGTCGCCCACGGCGGCCTGCACGAGCGAGATGCCCTCGCGTTCCATCGCCATCTTGAAGCCCAGGTTGGACATCACGGTCGCGACGACGGTGTCCGAGCGCAGGGCGCCCCGCTCCCGCATCGCGAGCGCGAGCACGGCGAGGATCTGGTCCCCGTCGATCTCCTCGCCGGTGTGGTCCACGGCCAGGCAGCGGTCGGCGTCACCGTCGTGCGCGATGCCGAGGGCGGCGCCGTGCTCGACGACGGCGGCCTTCAGCTTGTCCAGGTGGGTGGAGCCGCAGCCGTCGTTGATGTTGAGCCCGTCCGGCTCGGCGCCGATCGTCACGACCTCGGCCCCGGCCCGCGTGAAGGCCTCGGGCGAGACGCGGGCGGCGGCTCCGTGCGCCTCGTCCAGGACGATCCTCAGCCCGTCGAGCCGGTTCGGCAGTACGGCGATCAGGTGGGCGACGTACCGGTCGAACCCCTCGTCGTACGAGCGCACCCGGCCGACGCCGGCGCCGGTCGGACGCTCCCAGGGAGCGCCGGTGCGGTGCTCGTCGTAGACCGCCTCGATCCTGTCCTCCAGCTCGTCGGCGAGCTTGTGGCCGCCGCGGGCGAAGAACTTGATGCCGTTGTCGGGCATGGCGTTGTGGCTGGCGGAGAGCATCACGCCGAGGTCGGCGCCGAGCGAGCCGGTCAGGTAGGCGACCGCGGGCGTCGGCAGCACGCCGACCCGCAGGACGTCGACGCCCGCGCTGGCCAGACCGGCCACGACGGCCGCTTCGAGGAATTCCCCGGAGGCACGCGGATCCCGTCCGACGACCGCCACCGGCCGGTGGCCCGCGAAGGTGCCCGCCTCGGCCAGCACGTGCGCCGCCGCGACGGAGAGGCCCAGCGCCATCTCGGCCGTGAGATCCACGTTGGCGACACCGCGCACGCCGTCCGTGCCGAAGAGTCGTCCCACTTGTCCTCCTGAGGAAGCGTCAGTTTCGAAAGCCGTGCGGCGCGTCGAGGGGTCAGCGGCGGCTCCCGCGTTCAGGCATGAAATGCCATGAACATCCGATCACACAAGCCTTTGAGCACCTTGTGCCGTTATACGCCCACAGCTGCGAGAAAACGAACGCCCCGACGGCACTGTGGCGTGCCGCCGGGGCGTTCGGAGTACGGAGGGGCGGGCCGATCGGCCCACAGCCCGTACGAGCAGGCAGCGAAGCTTAGCGCTTGCTGTACTGCGGGGCCTTGCGGGCCTTCTTGAGACCGGCCTTCTTGCGCTCGACCGCACGGTCGTCACGCGTGAGGAAGCCGGCCTTCTTCAGGGCGCCGCGGTTGTTGTCGACGTCGGCCTCGTTCAGCGCGCGGGCGACACCGAGACGGAGCGCACCGGCCTGACCGGAGACACCGCCACCGGCGATGCGGGCGATGACGTCGTAGCGGCCCTCGAGCTCGAGGACCTTGAACGGCTCGTTGACTTCCTGCTGGTGCACCTTGTTCGGGAAGTAGTCCTCGAGGGTGCGACCGTTGATCTTCCACTTGCCGGAGCCCGGAACGATCCGGACGCGGGCGATGGCGTTCTTGCGACGGCCCAGGCCGGCGGCCGGCTGCGGGTCGCCGAAGCGGGAGGCCATCGACTCGGAGGTGTACTCGCCCTCGACGGGCACCTCGGACTCGGTGGTGTAGCTGTCGATGTCAAGCTCTTCGAGCGGCTGCTCGGCAGTGGTCTCGGCCACGGTGATTCCTCAGATTCTCTTGGCTCGGTTTGGTCTGGCCGGTGTTACTGCGCGACCTGGGTGATCTCGAACGGCTGCGGCTGCTGCGCGCCGTGCGGGTGCTGGTCACCCCTGTAGACCTTCAGCTTCGAGAGCATCTGACGGCCCAGCGTGTTCTTCGGGAGCATGCCCTTGACGGCCTTCTCGATGGCCTTCTCGGGGTTCTTGTCCAGCAGCTCGTCGTAACGGACGGAGCGCAGACCACCCGGGTAGCCGGAGTGGCGGTACGCCATCTTCTGGGTCCGCTTGTTGCCGGACAGGTGCACCTTGTCGGCGTTGATGATGATGACGAAGTCACCGGTGTCGACGTGAGGGGCGTAGATCGGCTTGTGCTTGCCGCGCAGGATGGAGGCGGCGGTGCTGGCGAGACGACCCAGGACGATGTCCTGAGCGTCGATGACGTGCCACTGGCGCGTCACATCGCCGGGCTTGGGGCTGTACGTACGCACGGTTCGTAGCCTTCGCTTCGAGTGAGTGGTCCTGACAAGGTCACCGAAGACGATCACGACAGCCCTGACCGCACTGCGGTGACGCATACCGCGTGCAGGTCGCTGGTCATCGGCCCGGTGGACCGGTGTAAGGGCCCGTCCCGTGAGAATGAGCAAGCCAATACACAACGAAGATGCAGGATACCCGCGGTGGCTCGGCCGGGTCAAAACGAGGCCTTTGGCCGCCGGGATCGCTGCTTCTCCTCATCCAGTGTAAAGGTGATCGCCGCCGGGGACCGTCGCCCGCGGGCCCGCGCCCGCCCGCCCGGACGGCCTCGCCCGCGGACGCCGGCCGCACCGGTGGGCCACCGTCACGGCCAGGACACCCAGCGTCACCGCGTCCCGGAAGGCCCGGCGCTGCACCGTCTCCAGATAAGGCCAGGTCAGGCCCGGTAGCTGCGGGACCATCGCCAGCCAGAACCACGGTCCGCGCGCCACCGAGCCCGCATACGGCAGCCCGGCCAGCAGCAGCGGCACGACGACGAGCAGGTAGTGGTCGTACGACGGCCGTGAGACCAGGAACACCGAGAGCATCAACCCGGCCGCGGTCTCGGAGAGGCGCAGCGGACCGGGGTCGGCACGCCTCCAGCGCCGGTGGGCCGCGACCAGCCCCGCCGCGCAGGCGGCCAGCGCGAGCGCCCGGGCGACGGACCCGGGCACCCCCAGCCGCGGCAGCACGGCCCCCGGGGAGGCCTCGTAGAGCCGCACGAACGCGTCCTGGCCGTGCAGCAGGAAGGGCAGGGTCCGGGTGAGGAACCCGGCCGGGTCGGGCAGCAGCAGGGCGCTCACGCCGGAGACCAGCGCCGGGACCGCCACCATGACGGCGAGCGCCCGCCGGCGGCCCGCGAACAGCAGCAGCAGCGCCAGCGGGGCCAGCAGCGGCTTCAGCGCCAGGGCCGTACCGAGCACCGCGCCCGCCGCCGTCCACCGGCCCCGGCTCGCCAGCAGCAGCCCCAGCGGCAGGGCCAGGACCGCCGTCGCCGTCCAGTTGCCCAGCCGCACCAGGTGCCCGAAGGGCGCGAAGCCGGCCGCGAGCACGGTCAGCCCGAGCACCGCGAGCCGGCTGTCCAGCGGCACCCGGTGCAGCCGCAGCGCGCACCCCCAGCCGCCCACCAGGCAGGCCGTGACCGCCAGCGGCACCAGCACCCGCAGCACCTCCGGCGGCAGCACCGCCTGCGGCACGGCGGCCAGCACCGCCCCGGCAGGTACAGGAAGTGGGGGTCGTCGTACGGGGACCGCCCCTCCAGCCAGGCGCGCGCCGCCCGGACGACGATCGCGTTGTCCATGCCGCCGTCCGGGGCGGCCCGCGCCACATGCCCCGTCAGCGCGCCCAGCACCGCCACCAGCCCCAGCCACGGCGGCCAGGGGGAACGCCGCACCAACCACCCCGAGATGTCGCCTTTGTCCTCGCTCATTCCCCGAACGCTAGGGGCAGTGGAGCCCGTTGGGGCGGAACAGCACACCTCTCGCCCCGTCTAAGATGCGGCGCATGAGCTATGGGCAGGGGGGACCTCCGTCCCAGTGGGATCCCTGGAAACCGAACTCCCAGCAGCCGTGGACCAGCGGTGCCACGGACCCTTCGCCGGACTGGGCCGCGCTCGCCGAGGCGTCGGAGTCGCGCAACAAGCGCCGCCGGCTGCTGCTGATAGGCGGGGGCGTGCTCGCGACGCTCGGCGTCGGCACCGCCGTGGCCATGGCCGTGGTGTCGGCGAACGGCGGTGACGAGGCGTCCGGGAAGCCGGCCTCCTCGCTGCCCGCCACCGCCGACCTGCCGAGCGCGTCCGCGACGCCGTCCTTCGCACCGACCAGCGCCCCGCCGCCGCTGGACCCGAAGGAGTTCGTCTCCAGCAAGGCCAAGGACGGCGCGCCCAACGGCCCGGACATCATGTTCCCGGGCAGGCAGCTGACGATGGGCTCGGCCGTCTACCAGAAGGCCGGCAAGGCCGACACCACCAACTGCGTCACCGCCGCCGCGGGCACCCTGCCCAAGGTGCTGACCGCCAACGGCTGCACCCGCCTGATGCGCGTGACCTACGTCAAGGACGGCGTCGCGGTCACGGTCGGGGTGGCCGTCTTCGACACCGAGGCCCAGGCCCTCAAGGCCAAGGGCCAGGCCGACAAGAGCAGCATCGTCAAGGCGCTGCCCGGCACCGGCGCCAAGTCCTTCTGCGCCGGCGCGATCTGCCGCTCGACGACCAACTCCTACGGCCGGTACGCCTACTTCACGATCGCGGGCTTCACCGACGGCAAGGACGTGACGACGAAGGACACCCAGGTCTTCGCCGCCGGGGACAACCTCGCGGAGTTCGCGTTCCAGCAGATCCGCCGCCGCGGCGAGACCCAGGCGTCGGCGGCGGCGGGTCAGTGACCCCCTCCCCGGGGGCGGGTCAGCAGCACCCGGCCCCGGGCAGCGTCCGCCGGTTGCGCGCCTCCTTGCTGCGCGCGGCCAACAGTTCGTCGGCCGGATAGCCGACCTCCTCCAGCGTCAGCCCGTGCGGCCGCACGACGTGCACCGCCGAGTCCCGTACGCCCGCGGCCAGCACCTTCCCCGGCCACTCCGGGCCCCGGTGCCCGTCCCCCACGAACAGCAGCGCCCCGATCAGCGAGCGCACCATGTTGTGGCAGAAGGCGTCGGCCCGCACGGTCGCCGTGACGATCCCGTCCCCGTCGCGCACCAGGCTCAGCTCCTGGAGCGTGCGGATCGTGGTGGCCCCCTCCCGCCGCTTGCAGTAGGCGGCGAAGTCGTGCTCCCCGAGCAGCCGCCCGGCGGCCTCGTTCATGGCGTCGACGTCGAGCGGCCAGTCGTGCCACAGGACGTGACCGCGCAGCAGCGGGTCCACCCCGCCGGGGTTGTCGGTGACCCGGTAGGCGTACCGCCGCCAGACGGCCGAGAACCGGGCGTTGAAACCGGCGGGCGCCTCCCGCAGCGCCCACACCCGGACGTCCCTGGGGAGCCGTCCGGCGAGCCGCTTGAGCAGCTTGGCGTGGTGCTCCGCCCAGACCTCGCGCGGCAGGTCGACGTGCGCGACCTGCCCCCGCGCGTGCACACCGGCGTCCGTGCGCCCGGCCACGGTCAGCTCGTACGTCTCCCCGGACCGCGTGACGGTCCGCAGGGCGTCCTCGATCTCGCCCTGCACGGTCCGCCGCCCGCCGGCCTGCTTGGCCCAGCCGGAGAACTGCGTCCCGTCGTAGGACAGGTCCAGCCGCACCCGTACGAACCCGGGCTGTACTTCGTCACTCACTCCTGGATCCTCTCAACAACGCGAGAGCGGGCCCGCCCCGAAGGGCGGACCCGCTCGACGCAAGGCAGAGCCTCAGGCGTCCTTGGACTCCTCGGACGCGTCCTCGGCCTTGGCCTCGGCGGCGTCCTCGACGACCTCGTCGGACTTGGCCTCGGCGGCCTCGTCCTTCTTCAGGGCGTCTTCCTTGACCGCGCGCTTCGTCGCGGCCTCGGCCTCACCGGTCGCCTGCTGCGCCACGGTCAGCGCCTCGACCAGCTCGATGACGGCCATGGGCGCGTTGTCGCCACGGCGGTTACCGATCTTGGTGATACGGGTGTAGCCACCCGGGCGGTTCTCGTAGCGCGGACCGATCTCGGTGAAGAGCGTGTGCACGATGCCCTTGTCCGAGATGACCTGGAGCACCTGGCGACGGTTGTGAAGGTCGCCCTTCTTCGCCTTGGTGACCAGACGCTCGGCGTACGGCCGCAGACGGCGGGCCTTCGCCTCGGTGGTGGTGATGCGACCGTGCTCGAAGAGCTGCTTCGCGAGGTTCGCGAGGAGCATCTTCTCGTGCGCGGCGCTGCCGCCCAGACGGGCACCCTTGGCGGGCTTCGGCATGGTCTTTCTCCTCAGTGTCTGCCCCGGCCGTACCAGGTACCGGGGTCAGTATCCGAGCGGGCGGTCGCCCGTCGGAGACCCCGCGCCCCTAGGGGCGCGGGGAACTGCGCGACCAGCCACAACGGTCCCGCAGCCGAAAACGGATCAGTACTGCTCGGTCTCGACGAACCCGGCGTCCGCGTCGTCGTCCGCGCCGAAGGCGTCGGCGGCGGCGGTCGGGTCGAATCCGGGCGGGCTGTCCTTGAGGGCCAGGCCCATGCCGGCCAGCTTCGCCTTGACCTCGTCGATCGACTTCGCACCGAAGTTGCGGATGTCGAGCAGGTCGGCCTCGGAGCGGGCGACGAGCTCACCCACGGAGTGGATGCCCTCACGCTTGAGGCAGTTGTACGACCGAACGGTGAGCTCCAGCTCCTCGATCGGCAGGGCGAGATCGGCGGCGAGGGCGGCGTCCGTGGGGGACGGGCCCATGTCGATGCCCTCGGCGTCGATGTTCAGCTCGCGGGCGAGACCGAACAGCTCGACCAGCGTCTTGCCGGCGGAGGCCATGGCGTCACGCGGACGCATCGCCTGCTTGGTCTCGACGTCGACGATCAGCTTGTCGAAGTCGGTGCGCTGCTCGACACGCGTCGCCTCGACCTTGTAGGTGACCTTGAGCACGGGGCTGTAGATCGAGTCGACCGGGATACGGCCGATCTCCTGGCCCACCTGCTTGTTCTGCACGGCGGAGACGTAGCCGCGACCGCGCTCGACGGTCAGCTCCATCTCCAGCTTGCCCTTGCCGTTGAGCGTGGCGAGGACGAGGTCGGGGTTGTGCACCTCGACACCGGCCGGGGGCGCGATGTCGGCGGCGGTGACCAGACCCGGGCCCTGCTTGCGCAGGTACATCACGACCGGCTCGTCGTGCTCCGAGGAGACGACCAGCTGCTTGATGTTGAGGATCAGGTCGGTGACGTCCTCCTTGACGCCCGGCACGGTGGTGAACTCGTGCAGCACGCCGTCGATGCGGATGGACGTGACCGCCGCACCCGGGATCGAGGACAGGAGGGTCCGGCGGAGGGAGTTGCCGAGGGTGTAGCCGAAGCCCGGCTCCAGCGGCTCGATCACGAACCGGGAGCGGAACTCGTCGACGACCTCTTCGGTCAACGAGGGACGCTGAGCAATCAGCATGGTGCGTTCCTTCTGTCAGGGGCGCCCGCTATTTGACGCCCTGATGTGAGACAAGGGTACGGGCGACACGGCTCGAAGGAGCCGTACCGCCCGAGAACCTCAGTCCGGCAAACGCCCGTGCGTCAGACGCGGCGGCGCTTGGGCGGACGGCAACCGTACTGCGACCTGCGGGGGACGACCCCCACACCCCCAGCCGGCAGCCGAACCGCCGTGAGCCCGTGCGTCAGACGCGGCGGCGCTTGGGCGGACGGCAACCGTTGTGCGGGGTCGGGGTGACGTCCTGGATGGAGCCGACCTCGAGACCCGTGGCCTGCAGGGAACGGATGGCGGTCTCACGACCGGCGCCCGGGCCCTTGACGAAGACGTCGACCTTGCGCATGCCGTGCTCCTGCGCGCGACGGGCGGCCGACTCGGCGGCCATCTGCGCGGCGAACGGCGTGGACTTGCGCGAGCCCTTGAAGCCGACGTGACCGGCGGAGGCCCACGAGATCACGTTTCCGGCCGGGTCCGTGATGGACACGATCGTGTTGTTGAACGTGCTCTTGATGTGCGCCTGGCCGTGCGCGACGTTCTTCTTTTCCTTGCGGCGCACCTTCTTGGCAGCGCCCTGACGACCCTTGGGGGCATCTATTACTCCTACGGGAGGTGGTCGGTCCTACAGCGAAGACCGCTGGTGAGCGTCCGCTGAGGACTACTTCTTGCCCGGCTTCTTCTTGCCGGCGATGGCGCGACGCGGGCCCTTGCGGGTACGGGCGTTCGTGCTGGTGCGCTGACCGCGGACGGGCAGACCACGACGGTGGCGGAGACCCTGGTAGCAGCCGATCTCGACCTTGCGGCGGATGTCGGCCTGGACCTCGCGACGGAGGTCACCCTCGGTCTTGATGTTGGCGTCCACGTACTCGCGGATCGCGACGAGCTGCTCCTCGGAGAGGTCGCGAACGCGGGTGTTGGGGTCGACGCCGGTCGCAGCCAGCGTCTCCTGGGACAGGGTCCGGCCGATGCCGAACACGTAGGTGAGGGCGACCTCCACGCGCTTTTCGCGCGGGATGTCGACACCGGAAACGCGTGCCATTCAATGGCTCCTGGTGATCTTCGGAGGTCTTCCGCAGAACCGCCTCCCAGCCGCCGTCCTCTTCCCCGGGATTCCCTGGGAAGATTTGGTACGGACTGGGTCCCCGGCCTCCGAGCCGGGGGTGTCAGACCACAGGTCTGGGTTCTGCGTATGAACAATTCAGCTCGCGTCGCGCGAAGATTCTGCGTGATGCAGAGGGTGCGATCTGTGTGCGATCAGCCCTGGCGCTGCTTGTGGCGCGGGTTCTCGCAGATGACCATGACCCGACCGTGACGGCGGATCACCCTGCACTTGTCGCAGATCTTCTTGACGCTCGGCTTGACCTTCATGGGATGTGAGGTTCTCCGGGTCAGTTGCCGGCCACCCGCGCGGGAACGCACGAGGCCTGGGCAAGATCTACTTGTACCGGTAGACGATCCGGCCGCGCGTCAGGTCGTACGGAGACAGCTCCACCACGACCCGGTCGTCAGGGAGGATGCGGATGTAGTGCATGCGCATCTTGCCGCTGATGTGCGCCAGGACCTGGTGGCCGTTCTGGAGCTCGACCCTGAACATGGCGTTGGGAAGAGACTCGACGACAGTGCCCTCGATCTCGATGGCACCTTGCTTCTTGGCCACGCTTCGCCCTTCGAATCGACTACCTTGATCGACTCCCGGGCTTTCCCTTACGGGCGCATACAGACATGCGGGTGCACAAGAGCCGACGAGTCAGTCTACGTCAGCGCACCCGGAAACACGAATCGGGGAAGTCTGCCCATCCGAGGAGGTCCTTAAGCGGTCTCCGGCGCCGGGACCGGGACGGGCCGGGACGGAGCAGGACGGCACAGGACGGGAAGAGGCGGGAAGAGAAGGGGGCGGCGGGGGCGAGACACCTCGAGCCCCCGCCCGGCACCCTCAGCCCAGCGGGTCGGGCGCGGCCACGACCCCGTGCTCGGCGAGCTTCGCCTTACCGCCGTCCACGGCGGTCAGCACCAACGGCCCCTGCTCGGTCAGCGCCACCGAGTGCTCCCAGTGCGACGACCAGGTCCCGTCCGTGGTGATGACGGTCCAGTCGTCCGCGAGGACCTCCGTGCGCGGCGTCCCCAGCGACACCATCGGCTCGATGGCCAGGCAGAAGCCGGGAACCAGCTTGGGCCCCTTGCCCCGCTTGCGGTCGACGTAGTTCAGCAGGTGCGGGTCCATGTGCATCTCGGTGCCGATGCCGTGGCCGCCGTAGTCCTCGATGATCCCGTAGCGTCCGCCGCCCGGCTTCGGCTGGCGGCGGATGTAGGTCTCGATGGCCCGCGACACGTCCACCAGCCGGTTGCCCTGCTTCATCGCCGCGATGCCGGCCCACATCGACTCCTCGGTCACCCGCGACAGCTCGATCAGCTCCGGGGCGTGGCCGGAGCCGACGAAGGCGGTGTAGGCGGCGTCGCCGTGCCAGCCGTCGACGATCGCCCCGCAGTCGATGGAGATGATGTCCCCGTCCTTGAGGACGACCTCGTCGGAGGGGATGCCGTGAACGACGACGTCGTTCACCGAGGTGCAGATGGTCGCGGGGAAACCGCCGTAGCCGAGGAAGTTCGACTTCGCGCCGTGCTCGGCGAGGACCTTGCGGGCGACCTCGTCGAGGTCCTTCGTGGTCGCCCCCGGCACCGCCGCTTCCCGCGTCGCCGCGTGGACGGCGGCGACGACCAGGCCCGCCGCGCGCATCGTGGCGATCTGCTCGGGGCTCTTGATCTGCACCATGGGGGGCCTGCGCTCTCCGTCACTCAGGTCGGTCGATGACATACGTACACAACAGTACGGCCGTGGCGTCCCGGAGGACTCCACGGCCGTACCCGGACGGAACCTACTGGCCGTCGTCCTCGCGCTTCAGTGCCGCCAGCGCACGGCCGGTGACCTCGTCGACCGGGCCCATCGCCTCGATCGTCACGACCAGGCCCTGCGCCTTGTAGTAGTCGATGATCGGCTCGGTCTGCGTGTGGTAGACCTCGAGCCGCGTGCGGACGGTGTCCTCGGAGTCGTCGTCGCGCTGGTACAGCTCGCCGCCGCAGACGTCGCAGACGCCGTCCTTCGACGGCTTCTTGTACGTCACGTGGAAGACGTGCGAGGAGTCGTTGCGGCAGATGCGTCGGCCGGCGATCCGCTTGACGACCTCCTCCTCGGGGGCCTCCAGGTCCAGTACCGCGTCCAGCTTGATGGCCTCGGTGGTGAGGAGTTCGTCCAGCGCCTCGGCCTGCGAGACGTTGCGCGGGAAGCCGTCGAGCAGGAAGCCGCGCTCGGCGTCCGGCTGCTCCATGCGGTCCTTCGCCATGGCGATGGTGACCTCGTCGGGGACGAGGTTGCCGGCGTCCATGTAGGACTTCGCGAGCTTCCCGAGCTCCGTCTGCCGGCTGATGTTGGCGCGGAACAGGTCGCCCGTGGAGATGTGAGGTACGCGCAGCTTCTCGGCTAGACGAGTGGCCTGCGTTCCCTTACCGGCGCCCGGCGGCCCGACGAGGACGATACGCATCAGCGGAGGAACCCTTCGTAATTGCGCTGCTGAAGCTGGCTCTCGATCTGCTTCACCGTCTCGAGGCCCACACCCACGATGATCAGGATGCTGGTGCCACCGAACGGGAAGTTCTGGTTTGCCCCGAAACCAGCCAACGCCATCGTCGGCACGAGAGCGATCAGCCCCAGATACAGCGAACCCGGCCAGGTGATCCGGTTGAGTACGTAGCTCAGGTACTCAGCGGTCGGTCGGCCAGCCCGGATGCCCGGGATGAAGCCACCATACTTCTTCATGTTGTCGGCGACTTCCTCGGGGTTGAAGGAAATGGCCACGTAGAAGAAGGCGAAGAAGACGATCAGGAAGAAGTAGAGGGTGATGTGCGCGGGCGCCGCCGTGTCCGCCAGGTTCTGCGTGATCCAGGTCGCCCAGCCCGCCTGCGAGTTGGAGAACTGCACGATCAGCGCCGGGATGTAGAGCAGCGACGAGGCGAAGATGACCGGGATCACACCGGCCTGGTTCACCTTCAGCGGGATGTACGTCGACGTACCGCCGTAGGAGCGGCGGCCGATCATGCGCTTCGCGTACTGCACGGGGATGCGGCGCTGGGCCTGCTCGACGAAGACCACCAGGCCGACCATGACCAGGCCGACGAGGATGACCGTGCCGAACTCGATCCAGCCGCCGGCCAGCGTGCCCTGCTTCTTGATGGCCCACAGCGCGGAGGGGAAGGTGGCGGCGATCGAGATGAACATCAGGATCGACATGCCGTTGCCGATGCCGCGGTCGGTGATCAGCTCACCGAGCCACATGACCATGGCCGTACCGGCGGTCATGCAGATGACCATCGTGATGGTGCTGAAGATCGCGCGGTCCGGGACGATCTGGCCGGCCACCGAGCAGCCCGAGAAGAGCGCGCCGCTGCGGGCGGTGGCCACCAGGCCGGTGCCCTGGAGGATCGCGAGCGCGACGGTGAGGTACCGGGTGTACTGGGTGATCTTCGCCGTACCGGCCTGGCCCTCCTTCTTGAGCGCTTCCAGGCGGGGGATCACCACGGTCAGCAGCTGAAGGATGATGCTCGCCGTGATGTACGGCATGATGCCCAGGGCGAAGATCGTGATCTGCAGCAGCGCGCCGCCGCTGAACATGTTGACCAGACCGAAGAGGCCCTGGTTGCCGGATGCCTCGTCCACGCAGGTCTGGACGCTCTTGTAGTCGACACCCGGGATCGGGACATGGGTGCCGACCCGGTAGACCACGATGATGCCGAGCGTGAAGAGCAGCTTCTTGCGCAGGTCGGGCGTCTTGAACGCCCGGGCGAACGCGGTGAGCACGGTGCCTCCTGCGACCCCCGCGCGTCTGCGTCAAGGGTGACGGTGTTGAGGTTCCAATAAGAACGACGACATGTGTAACGGTCGACTGCCGCCCAAGGTGCCCTATCGGAGGCACCTTGTGAAAGAGGGCAGTGCAGGCCACCTTACCGGCGACACTGCCACCCTAGGAACGACCAACCGGGGATACCCCATTTGTGGGGTATCCCCGGTCGGGATCGCTCAAGTCATCGAGACGCCTGATGGAATCAGACGAGCTCGGTGACGGTACCGCCGGCGGCGGTGATCTTCTCCTTGGCGGAGCCGGAGACGGCGTCGACCGTCACCTGCAGCGCCACGGAGATCTCGCCCTGGCCGAGCACCTTGACGAGGCTGTTCTTGCGAACGGCACCCTTGGCGACGAGCCCCTCGACGGTGACCTCGCCACCCTCCGGGTACAGCGCCGCCAGCTTGTCGAGGTTCACGACCTGGAACTCGGTCTTGAACGGGTTCTTGAAGCCCTTGAGCTTCGGGAGACGCATGTGGAGGGGCATCTGCCCACCCTCGAAGCGCTCCGGAACCTGGTAACGGGCCTTCGTGCCCTTGGTACCACGACCGGCCGTCTTACCCTTCGACGCCTCACCACGACCCACACGGGTCTTGGCGGTCTTGGCGCCCGGGGCGGGACGGAGGTTGTGGATCTTGAGCGGGTTGTTCTCCGCCATGATCAGTCGACCTCCTCGACCGTCACGAGGTGGCGGACGGTGTGCACCATTCCGCGGAACTCGGGGCGGTCCTCCTTGACGACCACGTCGTTCAGGCGCTTGAGCCCGAGCGAACGCAGGGTGTCACGGTGGTTCTGCTTGCTGCCGATGTACGACTTCGTCTGCGTGATCCTGAGCTGAGCCATTACGCAGCACCAGCCCCGGCACGCGCACGCAGCAGAGCCGCGGGAGCGACGTCCTCGAGGGGCAGACCACGGCGGGCCGCGATCTCCTCGGGACGCTGCAGGCCCTTCAGGGCCGCCACGGTCGCGTGCACGATGTTGATCGCGTTCGACGAACCGAGCGACTTCGACAGGATGTCGTGAACGCCGGCGCACTCGAGCACGGCACGCACCGGGCCACCGGCGATGACGCCGGTACCGGGGGACGCCGGCTTGAGCAGGACGACGCCCGCCGCCTTCTCACCCGTGATCGGGTGCGGGATGGTGCCCTGGATACGGGGGACCTTGAAGAAGTGCTTCTTGGCCTCCTCCACACCCTTGGCGATGGCGGCCGGCACCTCCTTGGCCTTGCCGTAACCGACACCCACGGTGCCGTCACCGTCGCCCACCACGACCAGCGCGGTGAAGCTGAAGCGACGACCACCCTTCACTACCTTGGCGACGCGGTTGATCGCGACGACGCGCTCAACGTACGCGGTCTTCTCGGCGGCAGCTGCGCCGCCGTCACGGCCCTTCCGGTCCCGCCGCTCGCCGCCACCGGCACCGCCACCGCGGCGCTGGGGTCCAGCCATTGGAATTACCTCTCTCTGTCTCCGCTAGCTACGGAACCAGGACTCAGAACTTGAGTCCGGCCTCGCGGGCTGCGTCCGCCAGAGCGGCAATGCGCCCGGCGTACTGGTTACCACCACGGTCGAAAACGACGGCCTCGACACCGGCGGCCTTGGCACGCTCGGCGACCAGGGCGCCGACCTGCTTGGCCTGCGCCGACTTGTCGCCCTCGGCACCGCGGATCGAGGTGTCCAGGGTGGACGCCGACGCAAGGGTGTGACCCTTGAGGTCGTCGATCACCTGGGCCACGATGTGGCGGTTCGAGCGGGTTACGACCAGACGGGGGCGCTCCGACGTACCGGCGATCCGCTTGCGGATCCGGATGTGACGGCGCTTGATCGCGGCGCGCTTGTAGGCGTCGCCCTTCAGGATCTTCTGCCCGTATGCCATGGCTTACTTACCCGCCTTTCCGACCTTGCGGCGGATGACTTCGCCCTCGTACTTGACACCCTTGGCCTTGTACGGGTCGGGCTTGCGCAGCTTGCGGATGTTGGCCGCAACCTCGCCGACCTTCTGCTTGTCGATGCCCTCGACCTGGAAGCGGGTCGGGGTCTCCACCTTGAAGGTGATTCCCTCGGGCGCCTCGACGGTGATCGGGTGGCTGTAACCGAGCGCGAACTCGAGGTTCGAGCCCTTCGCGGTCACGCGGTAACCGACACCACTGATCTCGAGCTTCTTCACGTAACCCTGGGTCACGCCGGTGATCATGTTCGCCACCAGCGTGCGGGACAGGCCGTGCAGGGCCTTGCTCTGACGCTCGTCGTTGGGGCGGGTGACGTTCAGAACGCCGTCCTCACCCTTGGCGATCTCGATCGGCGCGACGACGGTGTGGGTCAGCGAGCCCTTGGGACCCTTGACCGAAACCGTCTGGCCGTCGATGGTGACGTCCACGCCGGCGGGAACCGTGATGGGGAGCTTGCCAATGCGCGACATAGCTGTTTCCTCCGTTCCCTTCCGCTACCAGACGTAGGCGAGGACTTCCCCGCCTACGCCCTTCTTGCCGGCCTGCTTGTCGGTGAGGAGACCGTGCGACGTGGAGATGATCGCCACGCCGAGGCCGCCCAGCACCTTGGGCAGGGAGGTGGACTTCGCGTACACCCGGAGACCGGGCTTGGAGATCCGCTTGATACCCGCGATGGAGCGCTCACGGTTGGGACCGAACTTCAGCTCGAGGGTGAGGTTCTTGCCCACCTCGGCGTCCTCGATCTTCCAGCCCGTGATGAAGCCCTCCTGCTGGAGGATCTCCGCGATGTGAGACTTGATCTTCGATGCCGGCATCGTCACGGAGTCGTGGTACGCCGAGTTCGCGTTCCGCAGACGCGTCAGCATGTCTGCGATCGGATCAGTCATGGTCATGAGTTGGCCTGTGGCCTCTCTCGCCGGGGTTTCCTGGTGCGCCATCCCTCTCCCCGATCCGAGACGGGACGGGTGCGGCGCGGTGGACCTACGGCGTAGTAAGTCGTACGGGCGTCAGGCGCCCAACCCTCCCAGCCTACGGCATGAAGGGGTGGGCACCTGACACTGCCCTTTACTTACCGAGAGCTCAGGAATCCCGAAGTACCGGGATTACCAGGAGCTCTTGGTCACGCCCGGCAGCTCGCCACGGTGAGCCATCTCACGAAGGCACACGCGGCAGAGGCCGAACTTGCGGTACACGGAGTGCGGACGGCCGCAGCGCTGGCAGCGCGTGTAGCCGCGTACTCCGAACTTGGGCTTACGAGCAGCCTTGGCAATCAGAGCCTTCTTCGCCATCTCGCTCACGCCTCCTTGAAGGGGAAGCCGAGGTGACGAAGGAGCGCGCGGCCCTCAGCGTCGTTGGTCGCCGTGGTGACCACGGTGATGTCCATACCCCGGACGCGGTCGATCTTGTCCTGGTCGATCTCGTGGAACATGACCTGCTCCGTGAGACCGAAGGTGTAGTTGCCACGGCCGTCGAACTGCTTGGGGGACAGGCCGCGGAAGTCGCGGATGCGCGGGAGCGCCAGCGACAGGGTGCGGTCCAGGAACTCCCACATGCGGTCGCCACGGAGCGTGACGTGGGCACCGATCGGCTGACCCTCGCGCAGCTTGAACTGCGCGATGGACTTGCGGGCCTTGGTGACGGCCGGCTTCTGACCGGTGATCGTGGTGAGGTCGCGGATCGCGCCCTCGATCAGCTTGGAGTCGCGGGCGGCGTCGCCCACACCCATGTTGACCACGATCTTGACGAGGCCGGGGATCTGCATGACGTTCTCGTAGGAGAACTCCTCACGCAGCTTGCCCGCGATCTCCTCGCGGTACTTCGTCTTCAGACGCGGAGTGGTGGTGGTAGCCATCAGATGTCCTCACCCGTCCGCTTGGCAACGCGGATCTTGTTGCCCTCGTCGTCGAAGCGGTAACCGACACGCGTGACGACCTTGTTGCCGTCCTTCTCCACGACCAGCTGAACGTTGGACACGTGGATCGGGGCCTCGGTGGTCACGATGCCGCCGGCCTGGGAACCGCTGGCGGTCGGGCCGGCCTTGGTGTGCTTCTTGACCCGGTTGACACCCTCGACCAGGACGCGGTCCTCGCGGGGGAAGGCCGCGATGACCTTGCCCTGCTTGCCCTTGTCCTTACCGGTGATGACCTGGACCAGGTCGCCCTTCTTGATCTTCATGCTTACAGCACCTCCGGCGCGAGCGAGATGATCTTCATGAACTTCTTCTCGCGCAGCTCACGGCCGACCGGGCCGAAGATACGGGTGCCGCGAGGGTCGCCGTCGTTCTTCAGAATGACGGCGGCGTTCTCGTCGAAGCGGATGTACGAGCCGTCCGGACGGCGGCGCTCCTTGACGGTGCGAACGATGACCGCCTTGACGACGTCACCCTTCTTCACGTTGCCACCGGGGATCGCGTCCTTGACGGTGGCGACGATGACGTCACCGATGCCCGCGTAGCGGCGACCGGAGCCACCGAGCACACGGATGCAAAGGATCTCCTTCGCACCAGTGTTGTCGGCGACACGCAGTCGCGACTCCTGCTGGATCACGTCTATCTCCTGTTTGTCTGCCGGTTCCCGGCAGGGGCCGCCTCGTCACGAGGTGAGCCCCTGCCGAGCCTGGCGGAACCGTCCTGCGGGGTTGCCCGCAGGCGTACTGGTGGGAGTTCCCTTGCGGGAACTACCTACTTGGCCTTCTCGAGGATCTCGACGACGCGCCAGCGCTTCGTCGCGGACAGCGGACGCGTCTCCATGAGGAGGACGCGGTCGCCGACGCCCGCGGCGTTCTGCTCGTCGTGGGCCTTGAGCTTGTTGGTACGGCGGATGACCTTGCCGTACAGCGCGTGCTTGACGCGGTCCTCGACGGCGACGACGACGGTCTTGTCCATCTTGTCGCTGACGACGAGACCCTCACGGGTCTTGCGGAAGCCGCGGGCCTCTGCAGTCTGCTCAGTCACGTTGTTCTCACTCATCAGGCGCTCTCCACCGTCTCGATGCCCAGCTCGCGCTCACGCATCAGGGTGTAGATCCGCGCGATGTCCTTGCGGACGGCCTTCAGCCGACCGTGGTTCTCGAGCTGACCGGTCGCCGCCTGGAAGCGGAGGTTGAACAGCTCTTCCTTGGCTTCGCGGAGCTTCGCGAGAAGCTCCTCGTCACCCAGTTCGCGCAGCTCGGACGCCTTGGTACCGGCCGACATCACGCTTCACCTGCCTCGCGCTTGACGATCCGGCACTTCATCGGCAGCTTGTGGGCTGCGCGAGTGAGGGCCTCACGGGCGATCTTCTCGTTGGGGTAGGACAGCTCGAACATGACCCGACCCGGGTGCACGTTCGCGATCCACCACTCGGGCGAACCCTTACCGGAACCCATGCGGGTCTCGGCGGGCTTCTTCGTGAGCGGGCGGTCCGGGTAGATGTTGATCCAGACCTTGCCGCCACGCTTGATGTGGCGGGTCATCGCGATACGAGCCGCCTCGATCTGGCGGTTGGTCACGTACGCCGGCGTGAGGGCCTGGATGCCGTACTCGCCGAACGCGACCGTCGTACCACCCTTGGCCTGACCGCGGCGCTTCGGGTGGTGCTGCTTGCGGTGCTTGACCCTACGGGGGATCAGCATGTCGGTCAGGCCTCCGTTCCGGTGCTCTCAGCCGGTGCAGCGGCGGCGGGGGCCGAAGACTCGGCCTTGGGGGCCTCGGCACCGGCAGCCTGCTGCGGCTTGCGACCGCGCCGCTCGCCACCGCCACCACGGCCACCACGGGCCGGGCGGTCGGCGCCGCCGCCACCACCACGGGCCGGGCGGTTGCCGGCGCGGGCAGCGGCGTTCTCGGCACGGACCTCGGCGATGTTCTTGACGTCGCCCTTGTAGATCCAGACCTTCACACCGATGCGGCCGAAGGTCGTCTTGGCCTCGAAGAAGCCGTAGTCCACGTTCGCGCGGAGCGTGTGCAGGGGCACACGGCCCTCGCGGTAGAACTCCGAGCGGGACATCTCGGCGCCACCGAGGCGGCCACCGCACTGGATCTTGATGCCCTTGGCGCCGGCCTTCATCGCCGACTGCATGCTCTTACGCATGGCGCGGCGGAAGGAGACGCGGGAGGAGAGCTGCTCGGCGACGGCCTGAGCGACCAGCTGGGCATCCGTCTCGGGGTTCTTGACCTCGAGGATGTTCAGCTGGACCTGCTTGCCCGTGAGCTTCTCGAGGTCGCCGCGGATGCGGTCGGCCTCGGCGCCACGGCGGCCGATGACGATGCCCGGACGAGCGGTGTGGATGTCCACACGCACGCGGTCACGGGTGCGCTCGATCTCCACCTTCGAGATGCCGGCGCGCTCCATGCCGGACGTCATCATCCGACGGATGGCGACGTCTTCCTTGACGTAGTCCTTGTACAGCTTGTCGGCGTACCAGCGGGACTTGAAGTCCGTGGTGATGCCGAGCCGGAACCCATGCGGGTTAACCTTCTGGCCCATTACCGGGTCCCTTCCTTGCTGCTGACGACCACGGTGATGTGGCTGGTCCGCTTGCGGATCCGGTAGGCGCGGCCCTGGGCACGCGGACGGAACCGCTTCAGGGTCGGGCCCTCGTCGACGTACGCCTCGGAGATGAAGAGGCTGTCGGCGTCAGTGTGGTCGTAGTTGTGCGCGGCGTTGGCGATGGCGCTGTCCAGCACCTTGCCGACCGGCACGCTCGCGGCCTGCGGGGCGAAACGCAGGACCGCCTGAGCCTCCGTGGCGTCCATGCCACGAATAAGGTCCACCACGCGGCGGGCCTTCATGGGCGTGACGCGGATGTACCGCGCCTGGGCCCTGGCTTCCATGGTTGTCCTTCCAGTGTCTGTCATGGTCATTCCACCCCGCGTTAGCGGCGCTTCGACTTCCGGTCGTCCTTGACGTGACCCCGGAAGGTGCGCGTCGGCGAGAACTCGCCGAGCTTGTGGCCGACCATCGACTCGGTGACAAACACCGGAATGTGGGTCTTGCCGTTGTGCACCGCGATCGTGTGACCCAGCATGCTGGGAATGATCATCGAGCGACGGGACCAGGTCTTGATGACGTTCTTGGTGCCTGCCTCGTTCTGTACGTCCACCTTCTTGATCAGGTGGTCGTCGACGAAGGGCCCCTTCTTGAGACTGCGCGGCATCTAAACCCGCTCCTAGCGCTTCTTGTTCGTCTTGCGGCGGCGGACGATGTACTTGTTCGAAGCCTTCTTCGGCGAACGAGTACGACCCTCCTTCTGACCCCAGGGGCTGACCGGGTGGCGACCACCGGAGGTCTTGCCCTCACCACCACCGTGGGGGTGGTCGACCGGGTTCATCGCCACACCGCGGACGGTCGGGCGGACGCCCAGCCAGCGCTTGCGACCGGCCTTGCCCCAGTTGATGTTGCTCTGCTCGGCGTTGCCGACCTCGCCGACCGTGGCGCGGCAGCGCTGGTCGACCAGGCGGATCTCACCGGACGGCATGCGGAGGTGGGCCATGGTGCCCTCCTTCGCGAGCAGCTGCACGGAGGCACCGGCGGAGCGGGCGAACTTGGCGCCGCCACCGGGACGGATCTCGATCGCGTGGATCGTGGTACCGACCGGGATGTTGCGGAGCGCCAGGTTGTTGCCCGGCTTGATGTCGGCCCCGGGACCGTTCTCGACGCGGTCACCCTGCTGCAGGTTGCGCGGGGCGAGGATGTAGCGCTTCTCGCCGTCCGCGTAGTGCAGCAGCGCGATGCGCGCGGTGCGGTTGGGGTCGTACTCGATGTGCGCGACCTTCGCCGGCACGCCGTCCTTGTCGTGACGACGGAAGTCGATCACTCGGTAGGCGCGCTTGTGTCCGCCACCCTGGTGGCGAACGGTCACACGACCGGCGTTGTTACGGCCGCCCTTGCTGTGCAGCGGGCGGACCAGCGACTTCTCCGGCGTGGACCGCGTGACCTCGACGAAGTCGGCGACGCTGGAGCCACGACGGCCCGGCGTAGTCGGCTTGTACTTGCGGATACCCATTGTCTCTCAGTCCTCGGAAGTTTCCGATTATCTGGACGCTCCGACCCGCTTACGCGGTCGGACCGCCGAAGATGTCGATACGGTCGCCCTCAGCGAGGGTCACGATCGCGCGCTTGGTGGAAGCGCGCTGACCGAAACCGGTCTTGGTGCGCTTGCGCTTGCCCTGGCGGTTGATCGTGTTGACCCCGGTGACCTTGACCGAGAAGACCGCCTGGACGGCCTGCTTGATCTGGGTCTTGTTGGCGCCGGGCGCGACGATGAAGGTGTACTTGCCCTCGTCGAGCAGCGCGTAGCTCTTCTCCGACACGACCGGCTTCAGCAGCACGTCACGGGGGTCCGTGAACGACTTGCTGACCGGGGTGACGACGGTGTTCTTGCCCTCGGCCTCGTGGCGCTTCGCCTTGGCGACGCGCGCGGCCTTGGCGGCCTTGGCCGCCTTGGAGGCGATGCTCGGGTGACGCGTAGCCATCAGGCGTCACTCCCTTCGGTGTCGTTGGCCTTGTTCGGGCCGGACACGAAGGACTCAAGAGCGGCCTGGGTGAAGACCACGTCGTCCGAGACGATCACGTCGTACGTGTTCAGCTGGCCCGGCTCCAGGATGTGCACCTGGGGCAGGTTGCGGGCGGACAGCCACGCGGCCTCGTCGGAGCGGTCGATGACCAGGAGCAGGTTCTTGCGCTCCGAGATCTTGCCGAACAGCGTCCGAGCGGACTTCGTGGACGGAGCGTCGCCCTCGATCACGCCGGTGACGACGTGGATGCGGTTGTGGCGGGCCCGGTCGGTGAGGGCGTGGCGCAGGGCCGCGGCCTTCATCTTCTTCGGGGTCCGCTGCGAGTAGTCACGCGGCTGCGGGCCGTGGACGACGCCACCGCCGGCGAACTGCGGCGCGCGGGTCGAGCCCTGACGGGCGCGGCCGGTGCCCTTCTGGCGGTACGGCTTCTTACCGCCACCGCGGACTTCACCGCGGCGCTTGGTCTTGTGCGTGCCCTGACGGGCAGCGGCGTTCTGCGCGACGACGACCTGGTGGATCAGCGGGATGCTGACCTTCTCCACGCCGAAGATCTCCGCGGGGAGCTCGACGCTACCGGTCTTCTCGCCTGCAGGCGAAAGGATGTCAACAGTGCTCATCGGTTACCTCAGGCCCCCTTGGCCGCGGTGCGGACCAGGACGAGGCCGCCGTTCGGACCGGGAACCGCGCCCTTGATGAGCAGCAGACCCTTCTCCGCGTCAACGGCGTGGACGGTCAGGTTCTGGGTGGTGACCCGCTCGTTGCCCATGCGACCCGCCATGCGGAGGCCCTTGAACACGCGGCCCGGGGTGGCGCAGCCACCGATGGAGCCGGGGAGCGGTGCTTGCGCTGGGTGCCGTGTCCGGCGCCGAGGCCCTTGAAGTTGTGACGCTTCATGACACCGGCGAAGCCCTTGCCCTTGCTCTTGCCGGTCACGTCCACCTTGACACCGGCCTCGAAGACCTCGGCGGAGATCTCCTGGCCCAGCGTGTACTCGGAGGCATCCGCGGTGCGGATCTCGACGAGGTGGCGGCGGGGGGTGACGTCGGCCTTGGCGAAGTGGCCCTTGAGGGGCTTGTTCACCTTGCGCGGGTCGATCTCGCCGAAGGCGATCTGCACCGACTCGTAGCCGTCGGCGTCGTTCGTACGCACCTGGGTGACGACGTTGGGGCCGGCCTTGACGACGGTGACCGGAACAACACGGTTGTTCTCGTCCCACACCTGCGTCATGCCGAGCTTCTCGCCCAGGATGCCCTTGATCTGCTTGGTCATCTTCAGATCACCGGCCTCAGAGCTTGATCTCGATGTCGACACCGGCCGGGAGGTCGAGTCGCATCAGAGAGTCAACGGTCTTGGGGGTCGGGTCGAGGATGTCGATCAGGCGCTTGTGCGTGCGCATCTCGAAGTGCTCGCGCGAGTCCTTGTACTTGTGCGGCGACTTGATGACGCAGTACACGTTCTTCTCAGTGGGCAGCGGCACCGGGCCCGCGACCGACGCACCAGTACGCGTCACCGTCTCGACGATCTTCTTCGCCGAGCTGTCGATGACCTCGTGGTCGTAGGCCTTGAGCCGGATGCGGATCTTCTGTCCCGCCATGGCTACTCAGTAGTCCTGTCTCTTCTCACGCTCTGGACCTGGTGGGCCCCTTACCGTTTCCTCCGACCCACGCGGTCGGGTGTGTCGCGCTCCCGCTGACACGGATGTCCCAGTGTTCGAACATCCCTGCGGGGAATGCACACGGCCCTACCGGAACCGCAGACCGGGGGCGGAAGGCCCACCGGGTGCCTGGTCGGTGTCGCACCCACGCTTCCCGGAAGATTCCCGTACGTCCGCCCCAGCGCTGCCGTGAGGCAGTTGGGGCGACGAGTACTGTGGGACTCGCTTCCGGTCCTCCCGGCGGGAGGCGCGCAGCATCAACACTCGGCCGAGCAACTCGGACAGTCTGCCATATGGGGCGGGGGCCTGGCCAATCGAGCCGGAGAGAATACCCCGGACGTGACGCGGGTCAAACAGGAGCCGGTGCCCGGGCGTGGTGACCGTTCGGAGAGAGGCGCCTCGGCCTGGCCGGGCGGTCGGGTGCGGAAGGTGACACGGAGCAGCCTGAAGGACCGGGCATCTCTTCCCCGTACCACCCCGCCGCCTGTGCCGAGCGGCGAAAGCAGCGGACGGTACCGCCGCGGGGGCGCTCCGCCATCTGATGTCAGTGGACCGGTCTACTGTCTTGGGGCGCCGCCGTTCGGGCGGACCTCCCCGTCATAGCGCGCTGAGCAGAGAGCGAGCCTCCGTGACCACTACCGTGCACGACGTCCTCCACGTCATTCGCCAGAAGGCGAAGACGAACCGCGAGCTCGGTACCGCCTTCGAGCGGCTCATGGTGCGATTCCTGAGCACGGATCCGCTGTGGAGCGAGCAGTTCAGCCGCGTGTGGATGTACGGCGAGTGGCACGGGGCCGCCGGTGATCAGCGGGATCTCGGCATCGACCTGGTGGCGCAGGAGCGGAACACGGGCGCCTTGTGGGCGATCCAGTGCAAGTTCTACGAGCCTGAGCACACGGTGCAGAAGGCGGACATCGACTCCTTCTTCACCGCTTCCGGCAAGGGCGGCTTCGCCCGCCGCCTGATCATCTCGACGACCGACAAGTGGGGGCCGAACGCGGAAGCGGCTTTGCACGACCAGCAGATTGAGGTGCACCGTCTCGGCCTGTCGGACATTGCCGCGAGTCGCGTCGAATGGCGGCTACCCACCAGCGGTGACACCACCCAGGTCGAGCTGTCACTCAAGGGCAAGAAGTCACTGCGCCCCCACCAGCGTGAGGCCATCGATGCGGTGTTCCGCGGCTTCGAGGAACATGAGCGCGGCAAGCTGATCATGGCGTGCGGCACGGGCAAAACGTTCACGGGCCTGAAGGTCGTGGAGCGGCTCGCGGCGGAGCGGGCCGCGAGCGGCCAGGGTAAGCACACCACGGTGCTGTTCCTCGTGCCGTCCATCGCGCTGCTGTCGCAGACGCTGCGCGAGTGGCGGTACGAGACGCGGACCCCGCTGCGTGCTTTCGCGGTCTGTTCCGACGTCAAGGTCTCGCGCGGCCGTGTCGACGCTGACGACCTGGACATGTCCACGCACGACCTGGCGATGCCCGCCACGACGGACCCGGCCCGGCTCATTGATCAGATGTCCGGTGACGGGGAACCGGCACCGGCCGGTCTGACCGTGATCTTCTCGACGTACCAGTCGATCGGGACGATCGCCAAGGCGCAGGAGATGGGGCTCCCCGCGTTCGACCTGATCCTGTGCGACGAGGCACACCGCACCACGGGCGTGACCCTGGCCGGCCACGACGAGTCGAACTTCGTCCGCGTACACGACAATGGCGTGATCCGCGCGGCCCGTCGCCTCTACATGACGGCCACCCCACGCATCTACAACGAGGACACCAAGGCGGACGCCAAGGACGCCTCCGCCGTGCTGGCCTCGATGGACGACGAGAGCCTGTACGGCCCGGAGTTCCACCGCCTCGGTTTCGGCAAGGCCGTCGAGCAGGGGCTGCTCACCGACTACCGGGTGCTCATCCTCACCGTCGACCAGGACGTGGTCGCCAAGTCGTACCAGCAGGGCTTGGCGGCCGGCGGCCCTGAGCTGAACCTCGACGACGCCGCCAAGATCATCGGCTGTTGGAACGGTCTGGCGAAGCGCACTGGCACCTTCGGCGACGGCACCCACTTCGAGCCCGGCGAAGAGCCGATGCGCAGGGCGGTCGCCTTCGCCCGCTCCATCAAGGACTCCCAGGCCATCGCCGACCACTTCAACAAGATCGTCTCCTCGTACGAGGACGCGGACGACGACCTGCTCAACTGCGAGGTCGAGCACATCGACGGCACGTTCAACACGCTGCGCCGCAACGACCTGCTGGACTGGCTGAAGCAGGACCCGGGCCCGAACAACGCCCGCATCCTGTCCAACGCCCGTTGTCTGTCCGAGGGGGTCGACGTCCCGAACCTGGACGCGGTCCTCTTCCTCCAGCCCCGCAACTCCGTCGTCGACGTCGTGCAGTCCGTCGGCCGCGTGATGCGCCTGGCACCGGGCAAGCGCTACGGCTACATCATCCTGCCCGTCGCCGTGCCCGCCGGGATGTCCCCGGAGGAAGCCCTGGCGGACAACCGCCGCTTCAAGACCGTCTGGCAGGTCCTCCAGGCGCTGCGCGCCCACGACGACCGTTTCAACGCGTCGGTCAACCAGATCGAGCTCAACAAGAAGGCCCCGAACACCATCGGCATCGGCGCGATCGGCGCCGGGGACGAGTCGGTCGGTGACCAGGACGGCAGCAGCACGCAGGAGAGCTCACAGGCGAAGAAGGACAAGGAACAGCAGTCCGCCCAGTACATCCAGGACCGCCTGGAGTTCGACGAGGCGTGGCGCACGGCCATCTACGCCCGGATCGTCGACAAGGTCGGCGAGCGCACCTACTGGGAGCAGTGGGCCACGGACATCGCGCTGATCTCAGAGCGGCACGTGGCCCGGATCAAGGCCGGCCTGACGGATCCGCTCAAGGCGGCAGCTTTCAGTGAGTTCGTCGGGGAACTACGGTCGAACATAAATCCCGGCGTCACCGACTCCGACGCCGTCGACATGCTCGCCCAGCACTTGGTCACCAAACCGGTCTTCGACGCACTGTTCCAGGACTACGCGTTCGCCGACCACAACCCCGTCTCCCAGGCGATGCAGCGGATGCTGGATGTTCTGGACGACGACACCATCTCCGCGGAGGCTAAAACCCTTCAGGGCTTCTATGAGTCCGTACGGGTACGGGCCGAGGGCATCACCGACCACGAGGGCCGCCAGCGGGTCATCACCGAGCTGTACGAGAAGTTCTTCAGGAAGGCCCTGCCCAAGACCGCGGACGCGCTCGGCATCGTCTACACGCCGACGGAGGTCGTCGACTTCATTCTGCGGTCGACCGACCAGGCGCTGGAGCGGCACTTCGGGCGTTCGCTGTCGGACGAGGACGTGCACGTACTCGATCCGTTCACGGGGACGGGAACGTTCGTGGTGCGGTTGCTCCAGTCCGGCCTGATCAAGCCGGCGGATCTGCTGCGCAAGTACACGCGGGAGCTGCACGCCAACGAGATCGTGCTGCTGGCGTACTACATCGCGGCGGTCAACATCGAGGCCGCGTTCCATGACCTGTACGCGGAGGCCGGGGCTGACACCGAGGCTGCGTACGTTCCGTTCGAGGGCATCGTGCTGACGGACACGTTCCAGCTCGCGGAGTCCGACGAGGGACGCCTGTTCGGGGACGTGCTGTCGGGGAACAGCGAGCGGGCACGGAAGCAGCAACAGCAAGACATCCGGGTCATCGTCGGCAACCCCCCATATTCCGTAGGGCAGGAAAGCGCTAACGACAAAAATCAGAACCTTAAGTATGAGGCGCTGGACAAGCGTCTCGCCGAGACATATGTCGCTCATTCAACCGCCACACTCAAGAACTCTCTCTACGACTCTTACATTCGCGCCTTCCGCTGGGCTTCGGATCGGATCAAAGACGAGGGCGTCGTGGCGTTCGTCTCCAATGGCGGATACATCGACGGCAACACCGCGGACGGTCTGCGTAAGTCGCTGATGGCCGAGTTCGACACGGTCTACTGCTACAACCTGCGGGGCAATCAGCGCACAGCCGGCGAACTAGCACGGAAAGAGGGTGGCAAGATCTTCGGTTCCGGCAGCCGCAATACGGTGGCCGTGATCGTATTGGTCAAGGGTGGTCGTACGGACGCACCACGTGGACTGCTCTACCGGGACATCGGCGACTACCTCAGCCGCGAGGAGAAGCTCAACGTCGTCAGCGGGCAGAGCCTGGAAACGGTGGAATGGCGCCGCATCACACCAAATCCAGAAGGGGACTGGATCAACCAGCGCGACGAACGGTTCAGCACGTTCCAGATAATTGGCGAAAAGGACAAGTCCGCACGAGCGGGTGGAATTTTCACCCTGCATTACGGTGGCCTCAAGAGTGGACGCGATCCGTGGGTCTACAACTTTTCGGAAGAAAAGGTGCGGACAAACATGGGATCGATGATTGATTTCTACAACACGCAGGTCCATGACTTCCAGGAGTACTGCCGCGTGACAGGAATTCTCCATCCTGACGCCAAAAACGCTGATGCCTGGATCGACACGGACGACAAGAAGATCAGCTGGAACCGGGCAGACAAGGCGCGACTGGCCAACGGGGAAAAATATGGGTTCAGCACAGAAAGAGTGACTGTGGCCATGTACCGCCCCTTCGCCAGACAGTGGGTGTACTTCGACTCCCGACTGAACGACATGTCGTCACAATTGGGGCGATTGTTCCCAACGTCAGAGCACGAGAACTTCGGCTTCTACATCACCGGCACGGGCTCCGAAGAGCCCTTCTCCGTGCTGATGACAGACGCCATCCCCGACCTCCACGCCGTTGGCACAAAAAGTGTCGGCCCGCATTTCTCGCGCTACACCTACCGCAAACTCACCGTAGAAGGTGGCTTCGACTTCGACGGCGAAGACGGGACTGCCGCCTACGAGAGTATCGACAACATCACCGACGCCACGCTCGCCGCATACCGCAAGACGTACGCAGAGACGGCCCCCACTCTCACCAAGGACGACATCTTCTTTTACGTATACGGACTGCTGCACTCCCCCGCGTACCGCGAGGCCTACGCCGCCGACCTGAAGAAGTCTTTGCCACGCATCCCGAAGGTACGTGACTTCCGGGCGCTCGCCGAGGCCGGCCGCCAGCTCTCCGCGTTGCACATCAACTACGAGTCCGCGAAGCCCTTCGGCGGCATCGTGACGACGCTCAGCAACACCCGGCCGGACATGCCCGAAGCTGAGCTGTTCCGAGTGACCAAGATGAAGATCCCCAAGGTAAAGGGTGTCCAGGACCGGACGCGGATCATCTACAACAACCACATCACGCTGGAGAACATCCCGGAAGAGGCGTACGAGTACCAGCTCGGGGCGCGCTCCGCTATCGAGTGGATCATCGACCGGTACCAGGTGAAGACCGACCCGAAGTCCGGCATCGTCAACGACCCCAACGACTGGTCCGACGACCCGCGCTACGTCGTCGACCTGCTCCGGCGCATCGTGACGGTCAGCCTCGCGACCGTGGAGATCGTCAGGCATCTCCCGCCGCTCGACATCATCGAGGAAGCCACCGGCTGAGCCGACCCCACGAACAGCGGCGCGCCCCACACTCGGCATCAACCAGGCGTGGGGCGAGGGTAGTTGAGGAGTCGAGCGGTCAGCTCCCGGACGCGTACGTCACGAAGTCCGCCCAGGCCCCCGGCGTCAGCGTGAAACGGGGACTGGCGTCGCGGTACTTGGAGTCACGGACGTGAACAGTGCCGGGGGTGGTGGCGACCTCGACGCAGGAGTCACCCTCACTGCCGCTGCTGTAGCTGCTCTTGAACCACTGCGGTTCAGAGGCGTTGTCGCGGATCATGTCTCCCCCAGGAGGTGCTCGATGAAGGCCAGCGACTCACGGGGCGTGAGCGCCTGAGCCCGGATGATGCCATACCGCAGTTCAAGGATACGGAGGTGCTTGGGCTCGTGGACCGGCCGACCGTGCGCCACCACCGGCGAGCGTCCCACGGCCGAACCGTCGGCGAACTTCAGCACATCGATGCCGCCGTCAGTACCCGCGTGCTCCTCACGGTCCATCGGCATCACCTGAAGCTCGACGTTCCGCAACCGCGCCACCTCCCGCAGGTGTTCGAGCTGGCCCCGCAGCGCCGCGCGCCCGCCGAGCGGACGCCGTAGCGACCACTCCTCCAGCACGAAGCTGATCTCGGGCGCCGGGTCCCGCTCGAAGACCGTCTTGCGGGCCACACGCGCCGCGATGAACCGCTCCACCTCGTCCGAGCTGTAGGCAGGGCGCCGCATCAGCAGCAGCCCGCGCGCGTACTCCGGCGTCTGCAGCAGCCCGTGGATGTTCAGGGGGTCGTAAAGCTGGAGCTCGACCGCCTTGGCCTCCAGATCCCGCAGGGCCCGCACCTTCTTCGGATACCGGACCTTCTCCACGTCCTCCTTCATGGCGGAGATGAGGCCGTCCGCCCCCAACACCCGGTCGGCGTCGTCCAGATACTCGGGCCGGGGAATCCGCTTCCCGCCCTCGATCTTGTACACCATGTCCTCGCCGTACCCGACCGCCTCCCCGAACTCGGCGGCCCGCATTCCCACGGCCTCCCGCCGCAGCCTCAACTGCCGCCCCACGGTCGCGATGACGGCGACACCCCACTCATCGTCCGGATCCACCTCCCAACCCGGCTCGTCCGCCTCGCTCTTGAGCCGACCCGCCTCTGCGTCCACCGACATCTCGCGCACCCCTCCGTAGTTCCGCACCGCACCTCGGCGCCCTACCCCTACCAACCGCGCGGACAGCCCGGACAGCACCGGACAAGCCGCCGACAGTAACCGTGCGCATCGGATCGATCACAAATCACGCTAAGCTCGCGCGGCGCTTCACGGGATGGAACCGAGCGATTCACCCCACCGGTTCCGGGTCCACGGGCAGGTATGAGATGACTGAGAGGCATCCCTCGTCACAAGGCGTACTTGCTCGGGTACGCGCGAAACCACCACCATGTGGAGCGCATGGACTCGGAGCGAAGGGCAGGCAGATGACCACCACAGCGCCACCGCGTCAGGACCTCGGCACCCGGGTGGCTGAGGCGCTGTCCTCGCAGGTGCTGAACGCGGTCGTGGGAATCGCCGGTATCGCCATTCCGGTTGTCGCGTGGGCCTCCGAGAAGACGGTGATGCGGGATGTCCTGCTCGCGGCGGAGACCGTTCTGCTGCTGCTCATGGTGGCGAACCACATGTGGCTGCGACGCATCTACATCCAGTTACGCCGGGCGAACGACCGGCACATGGCCGACGCCCGCTACTTCGCCCTGGTGCGGCAGCAGTTGGAACGCGAACTCATCGCTGGATTCGGAGAGATCGCCGACGGACACCTCCAGGTCTACGCCTCCGAGGTGCCACGGCTCTCCGTACTGCTCTTCCAGGCGCTCATCGACTCCGGCAGCCAGCCGAAGCGGGTTCTGGCCGCCGACCTCACCACGAATCCCAATCTGCTGACGCAGCGTCGGGAGTACCTGGCGGTCAACCGGCGGCTCATCGAGGGCGGCGGAACCGTGCAGCGCCTGTTCATCTGCTGGCAGGACGATCTGTCCAGGCGGGATTTCGCCCACGCGCTGCTGACGCTCATCGACCACCATCGTTCCTTGGGCGTGCAGTGCGCACTCGCCGTACGGGACCGGCTCCGCGCCGATCAGGCCGTGGACTTCGTCGTCATCTCGAACGCGGCGGTCCTGCTGGAGGAGGAACAGGGCGACGCCGACTACCGCCGGGGCCGCAGTTCCGTCTACTTCAAACAGGTCGAGCGCTGGGCCGGCCGCTTCGAGTCGATCTGGGGCCACGGCTCCGACTCGGCGCCGTTCGCCCTCCAGGCGTACGAAGCCACTGCGCGGCCGATGCTGGACGCCGGTACATGGGACGACGCAGCCGTGCGGGCAACGGCGAGCCGGCTCTGAGGCCCACCGCTTCCCGAACCGCCGCGCACCGGCGTCCCGGACGTACTTCGTTAGCATGGGAGGACAGCCGGTCCGGACCTGGCGGGACCGCGCGAAGTCACAGCGCGACGGAAAGTACCTGATGTCCACTCTCTCGCTCACCAAGGCCCACGGGTCCCGGAACGACATCTTCGTGGTCGACGGGGCGCCCCTCGATCACTTCGCCACGGCGGAGGAGCTCACCCGGGCCGTCGGCCGGCTCTGCGACCGCAGGCGCGGGCTGGGCGGTGACGGGGTGTACTTCGTGGCCGACCACGGTGACGGCACCGCGCGGGCCTGGTTCTACAACCCGGACGGGTCCGAGGCCCTGCTGTGCGGGAACGGGATGCGGTGCGCCGGCCGGATACTGCTGGACCGGCACCAGGCGGAGTCCGTCGTCGTGCACCAGGGGCCGTACTCCTTCACCGTGCGCGACCGGGGCCGTACGCCCCACGGGGTGCGGCAGGTGTCCGTCGAGCTGCCCGCCGTCGACTTCGCGCCCGCCGAGCCGATCGTGGCCGAGGCCGGGACGGGCGGCGAGTACGTGGACCGGCTGCTGCCCGCCTTCCACCCGTCGCGTCACGTGACGGCGGTCGCGGTGCCGAACTCGCACCTGATCACGGTGATCGACGCCTACGACGAGGCGGAACTGGTCGAGACGGGCCGGCGGGTGGCCGGTTCGCCGGCCGTGTTCCCCATCGGCGCCAACCTCTCCTTCGTCCTGCCGCTCTCGGACGACGAGGTGTTCGTCCACACCTACGAACGGGGCGCCGGGCTGACGCCGTCGTGCGGCTCGGGCATCGCGGCCTCCCGCGCGGTCCTGTCCCGCCTCGGTCTGGTGGAGCCGGAACGACCGGTGACCGTACGCAACCCCGGAGGCATCGCCCGGAGCCTGCTGCAGCCCGTCGGTGATCTGTGGCAGCCGGTCCTGGAGGGCAACGCCACGATCGTGTACGAGACCGAGCTGGACCCCGCCGTCCTCCTCGGGGACGGTCCGGTGCAGTACGCCGGCTCGGCGCACATGGCGGAAATCGGCGCGTTCGCGGAGCTCAGCCGGGAAAACATGAAGGTGTTGCACGACGCGGGGATTCACCCGACCGAGATCTGACCGTCGTCCGTCTCCCGTGTCCCTGCGGCCGGGAGCACGGCAGCGTCGGCCCGGCCCGGTTCTGGTCCCCGTCCTGTGTGAGCACGGCCGGGACCACGGGGAGGGAAGACGGCGTTGGGGGCGACACTGCCGGCAGGGCTGGTGGCGATCGTGATGGGGATGGCGCTGCGGCAGGCGGACCGGTGGTGGTTCAGTCCGGCGCGGGGAGGGCACCGACCGGACTCGCTCCGGTCGGTGATGGCCCTCCAGCGCGAGCGGTTGAACGACGTCACTCCCGTGCTCCTGCTCCTGGGGCATTGGCTGGAGATCGGCGGATGGTGCGCGGTGGCCGCGCACGGCGGCGCCTGGGGATGCGTCCTCGCCGCACTCGCCGCACTCGCCGGGGCGGTGAAATTCCGCCATCTCCAGGAGGTCAGCCACTTCGCGGTGCACGGTGTCCTGGCCCGCCGCGGCCGGCTGAACACGCTTCTCGCCGAGGTCGCCGTCCATGTCCCGCTCGGTTTCGTTCCCGTGGCCGTACGCCGCCGTCGGCACGTACGGGAGCACCATCCGAACGCGACGGTCGCCGGGGCCGACCCGAACCTGGCGGAACTGCACCGGGCGGGGCTGCGCGCGGGGGCCGGAGTGGCGCGGTACGTGCTCGGCACCGTCCACCCGCTCACGCCGAGGGGTGTGTCCGGCACCGTGCGGGGTCTCGCCGCCCTGGGGCGGGAGCCGGGCGCCGGGCGGCTGCGCGCGGCCGGACCGGTGGTCGTGACGGCGGTCCTGGCCCTGGCCTTGGGCTGGCAGGCGGCGGTGTTCGTCTTCGTGCTGCCCCGTCTGCTGCTGTATCCCCAGCTCGCCTGGATGTCGCTGCTGGTGGAGCACCGCTGGTTCGATCCGGAGCCGGTCACCGGGCCGCCGGTCGCCGTCGAGGCCGGCCGGTGCCTGCGGCTGTACCCGCTCAACACCCTGCTCGCACTGGTCGCGCGCGGCACGTGGCTGCCGTACGGGGACCTGTACCACTTCGCGCACTCGGCGCACCCGGCGGTGCGCTGGAACTACCTGCCCGCGCTGGAACGTTCCCTGGCCGGACCGGACTACCGGCCGCGCGCCTTGCTCCTGGGCGGATCCGCCGTCCTGCGTCGCCACCTGCGCGCGCTCACGGCCGTCGCGGCGCCCACCGACGGTCCGGACGGCGCCGGACACCCCACCGACGGCCGCCGTACGCAACCGTTCCACCACTCGTCACGGTAGGCGCGGGGCAGCCACGCGCCTCCGCGGTCCCGTCGGGGTCGCGGGGCGGCGCCCGGCCGGAGCGCTCACGGCCTCGGCCGCGGGGCACGTGGCCGTACGGCGGTGGCGGCGTCCGTGTGAGCCCGTCAGCCCTGTGCGGCGACCGTGAGGAGGACCGCGGAGTCCTCCGTCGCCTCCAGGCCGTGGCGGGCCCGCGGGATGACGAGGAGGTCGCCGGTGCGGCCCTCCCACGCGGTGTCGCCGCTGGTGAGCCGGACCCGTCCGCGCAGCACCAGCAGCGTCGCCTCGCCGGGGCTCTCGTGGTCGGCGAGGGAGGTGCCGGCGGTCAGCGCGAGGAGGGTCTGGCGCAGGGTGTGCTCGTGGCCGCCGTAGACGGTGCTCGCGCTGCGGCCGGTGGAGGAGGCGGCGGCGCGTTCGAGCTGTTCGCGGGTGAGCGTGTCGAGGGAGAGTTTCGTCTGCATGGCCGTAAGTCTTCCCGGGCGGGCGGACGGCCGCCAGGGCCGTGCGGGGTAGTCGGAGCGGCCGGGGCGGGCGCGGCTCCCCGCCCCGGCCTGTGATCGGCGTGCCTGCCGGACGCCCCTCCACACCGGTCCCCGCACCGGGCCGAACTCCTCGACCGCGAGGGCGACATGGTGACGACGGCGGGACCGCCGGGGCCGGTCGGGGAGCCGGTGGGCGTCCCGCGCCCGCCCGGCGCCCCCGCCCGCTTCCGCCGCCTCGCCCCCCAGCCGGCCTCTCCGCTCCGTGACGGCCTGACGCCGTGACGCCGTGACGCCGTGACGGCCTGAAGCCGTGCCGCGTGACGCGGGTGCGTCACGCGAGTGCGTCAGATGACGCCCTGCGCCAGCATCGCGTCCGCCACCCGCTCGAAGCCGGCGATGTTCGCGCCCGCCACGTAGTCGCCGGGGGCGCCGTAGCGCTCGGCGGTCTCGGCGCAGGTGGTGTGGATGTCGGTCATGATCCTGGCCAGCTCGTCCTCGACCTGGTCGGCCTTCCACGACGTGCGTGACGCGTTCTGCGTCATCTCCAGCGCGCTCACCGCGACCCCGCCCGCGTTGGCCGCCTTGCCGGGGCCGAAGGCGACGCCGGCCCGCTGGAACAGCTGCACGGCCTCCGGTGTGGTCGGCATGTTCGCGCCCTCGGAGACCGCCTTCACGCCGTTGCGGACGAGGGCGGACGCGTCCTCGGCGTTCAGTTCGTTCTGCGTGGCGGACGGCAGCGCGACGTCGGCCGGGACCTCCCAGACCCGCCCGCCGGGCACGAACCGCGCGGAGGCGCCGCGCCGCTCGGCGTACGTGCTCACCCGACCGCGCTCGACCTCCTTGACCTGGCGCAGCAGCTCCAGGTCGATGCCCTTGTCGTCGACGACGTAGCCGCCGGAGTCGGAGCAGGTGACCGGGTGGGCGCCGAGGGCGGCCAGCTTCTGGATGGTGTGGATCGCGACGTTCCCGGAGCCGGAGACGACCGCCGTCTGCCCCTCCAGGTCCTCGCCGCGGGCGCGCAGCATGGCCTCCGCGAACAGCACGTTGCCGTATCCGGTCGCCTCGGGCCGGATCAGCGAGCCGCCCCAGCCGGCGCTCTTGCCGGTCAGCACGCCGCCCTCCCAGCGGTTGGTGATCCGCCGGTACTGGCCGAACAGGTAGCCGATCTCACGGGTGCCGACGCCGATGTCACCGGCCGGGATGTCGGTGTACTCGCCGATGTGCCGGTACAGCTCGGTCATGAAGGACTGGCAGAACCGCATGACCTCGGCGTCGCTGCGGCCCTGCGGGTCGAAGTCGCTGCCGCCCTTGCCGCCGCCGATGCCGAGTCCGGTCAGCGCGTTCTTGAAGATCTGCTCGAAGCCGAGGAACTTGATGATGCCGAGGTTCACCGAGGGGTGGAAGCGCAGACCGCCCTTGTACGGGCCGAGGGCGCTGTTGTATTCGATCCGGAAGCCCCGGTTGACGTGCACCCGGCCGTTGTCGTCCGTCCACGGCACGCGGAAGATGACCTGCCGCTCCGGCTCGATCAGCCGCTCGACGAGTCCCGGGTCCCGGTACTCGGAGCGCGCCGCGAGCGCCGGGCCGAGGCTGTCCAGCACCTCGCGTGCGGCCTGGTGGAACTCGGGTTCCGCCGGATTGCGGCGCACGATCTCGACGTGCAGGTGTTCGAGCGAGGTGGTCTCGGGTCGCGTCGTCACGGGAGCCCTTTCTGGCACGGCTGCCACCGGGGACCGGGCAGCCGGTGATCCGGCCCGATCCGTTCGGTGGGGGGGTGGCGCTCGGCGCCTTTGCCGCGCGCGGGAAACTTCGGTGTTACCTGTGTGTAACACGACGACCGGCGACCTGCGGCCCATACGCCACTACGCGAGAACAGGTCACCCGAAATAGGCCCGACATCCACATCCGCCCGATATCCCGCCAGGCTTCCGGCCCCCAGGCAGTCACCCCACCCCACCCCACCCCACCTGCCCGAGGTCCTCCGCCGCCGGCTCACCCGCGCCGTCACGGCCCCGGCGGCCGAGGAGATCTTCGAGGAGGAGTGACGGGCTGCTCCCTTGCCCCTGCCGCGGCTCGGCAATGCCTACCGGGGCGGCGGGCCGGTCTCGCAGTACTGACGGCGCAGGAGGAGATCCGACGCGGCCGGGTCTCCTCCTGTAACACCGAACGGTTCCTGACCGACCCGTCACCTCTGCTCTGAGTCGTTCGCAGACCTGAAGCACCTTGAGTACAGGTTCACCTCGATGAGCGGCTCGTGGCCGTCCAGCCCCTTGAGCCAGGTGATTTCAGCCTGACTGAGCGTCTTTGTGTGGACAGCCAGGATCTGCATGTTCTTGTTCCTGCTGCCGTCGTCACCGACCTTTTCGATTTTCCAACCTTGATTGGGGAGTTCCTGACGCAGATTGGCCATCCCCTTCTCCATGATGTCGTTCCCCGCCCCATACGCCGACCAGGGATGCCGGATCCTGTACGACTCCCCGAGCCTTCCTCGCCGGAGTCGCACGGCTGAACGTTCGGCCCCGGCTCCATGACCTTGTCCTTGATGCCCATGGCGTCGAAAAGCCGGCTGGACAGCTCCGAGATCTCGGTCTTGACCGCCGCGACGGACCGGGCCCCGAGCTCGTCCACCGGGCCCCCACTGCCCGCAGTGGACGAGCAGCCCGTCGCGAGCGCAAGAACGGACAGCGCGATCAGTGGCCTCGCACTGGCCATCAGAAACGCTCGACCTCTTGGCCTTCGGGAACCTTGTAGCAGCCCGAGATGATGTCCAGAGTCAGCAGCGGAGTCTCGTCCTTCGCCATCGCGATGGCCTTCACGCTGACCTTTTTCCGGTCGTTGTCGGCGGTCAGGTTGATGTTCTTGTTCTTACTGGTGTCCGGCCCGTAGTCGACGATCTCCCATCCGTCTTTCGGCAGTTCCGTCTTGAGCCGCTCCATCGCCACGTCGAGGTCACTCGCCGACGCCGGGACGAAGCTCCAGGGGTGCAGGATCCGGAAGTAGGTCTTCTTATCCTTGCCCGGACAGTCCAGGACCGTCGGACGGCTGTCGGAGGCCTTTCCCTTGATACCGAGCAGGTCGTAAATGCCGCTGGACACCTTTTCCATCGCGTCTGAGGCCTCCCGTGAGGTGGCCGTGCCGGCGGACGGAATGGCGTCGGAGTTGTCGTCAGTCATGCTGCATCCGGTGAGGGTGGTGATGATCAGGGGGACGATGAGCGCCGGAGCACTCAGTTTGTTCTTCACGTCGAGGGCCTTAACTCGTCGGACGGGTTGCGGGCTGTGCACTTCCTACTTCACGTGCGCCCACGGGTCGGGCGGCGGCTTCAGGGCCACGTCGTCCCCCTTTCCGACGACGACCAGGGCCTGGTTCAACAGGCTCGTCGAGTCCCCGGCCGAGCCCGTGTCCCAGTACCCGCTGTGCCCTTCGGTGTCCGTGGTCATCTGGTTGGCGCCGAACTCCGGATCGCTGGGAATGATGAAGCCGTCACCGCCGTGGCCCCAGCGGCCGATGTCGGGAACCACGTCTCCCTCGGCCTCTTCGTTCCACACATGTCCCTTGGGAACGTCCAACTCGTCGGCGCCGGAAACCCTGACGCCGGGACTGCCCGCGAAGACGAGGTCATCGGCATTGAGATGCCCGGTCTCGGCCGCGGCACCCACGAGGGTTGTCCCGTACGAGTGCGCGATCACGGTCGTGTGTGAGGGCGTGTCACCGGAGTGCGACGCATCGAGACCATCCATGAATTCACGGAATGCCGGTGCACCGTCGTACGCGTAGTGTTTGAACGGCGCGTCCTTGACGACGTCATCAGGCGCGTCATAGCCGATCCAGGTGATCGTCGAAACGGACTGCCCAGGGGCTTTGGCCTCGGCCGAGTGCCAGAGGTTGACCATCCGGTTGACGTCCCCCTCGATGCCCGGCAGATCCGACTTCGTACCCGGGACGTAGACCGCCGTGTGATCGGCGGTGTCCGGGTTTCCGTTGGCGACGATCGCCCGACCGTCGTCGTCGGTGCTGAACCCCAGCAGGTAGGCCTCGGGCAGCCCGTTCGTGCCGGTCTGGTCGAAGCGCTTCTGGATCGCTTGCATGCCTTTTAGAGACCCCGTCAGGTGCTCGTACCGGTCCCCGTACTGCCGGTGCCAGTCCATCCACTCGTCGGTGTGGACCTTCGACGGGTAGCCCCCCGCGGTGATCCAGGTCCACTCGTTGAGCGGTGGTTTGGGGATCGAGTTCAGCTCCGTCTGCATCTTGCCGCGCGTCTCGTCGAACACGATGCGGTTCGCCTCGTCCCGGATCGTGGCCGGCAGGCCGTCCAGGGCTCCCACGGCGTCGGGGCGCAGGGAGATCCATGCCGCCTGCTGCTCCGCGTCGAGGCCCTTCCACCACTCCGCGTTGCTCGCCGGGAGGCCGTCCTTCGGCGGCTGGGGCAGGGAGTCGAGGTACTTCGTGCCCGCCTCCTTGACGCCGCTCGTGTCCGAGGCCGCGTCGGACCAGTCGCCGTCGGAGACGGTCAGGTCGTCGTCCGCCTTCAGCGCGCGCAGCTTCGGCGCCCACTTCCCGTCGGCCTCCGTCGCCTCCTTGAGCGCCGCGGCGATCTGGTCGGCGTAGTCCTGGGCGAGACGGTGGTTCGGATTGGGGTCGAAGTTGGCCGACTGCCGGCCGATCGCCGCGGCCGTGCCGTCCGTCAGGCCGCTCACCGTGCCGCCGTCGGGAATCTTGCCGTCGGCGTCCTTCTCCCCGCCGGCCGGATAGGTGATGGAGCCGTCGGCGTTCACCGTGAGCTTCGCGGCCCGCGCGCCTTCGAGAGCCGCGTCGAGCTTGGACTTGGCGGCCGCCATCTCCCAGGAGAACGCCTCCAGCGCGGCGCTCACCAGACCGCACTCGACCTGGATGTAGTGGAAGTTCTTGCCGAGCTCTCCCAGTTGCCCGATCGCCGCCGTCGCCGCCTCGCCCTTCAGCGAGTTCCTCATGGCCACGACGATCTGGTTCTCGACGCGGTCCTTGGCCGCGCTCGCCATGTCCGAGGTGGTGCGGTATCCGTCGGCCGCCTCCGAGTACTCGGTGGGCTTGAGGGCCTTGAGCGTTGCGAGGTCCATGACGTCCCGTTACCTCCCTCAGCCCTTGCCGCCGACAGCCGGGGTGTCCCCGTACTCCACCTTCAGGTTGCCGATCTCGGCCTCGATCGCCTCATCGGTCTTCAACTGGTCGTTGCCCGCCTTCTCCAGCAGACCGGAGAGCTTCCCGCAGCGCCCGCTCACCTTCTTGACGTACGTCTCCCAGGACGTGTGGACGTCCTTCTGCGCCGCCGCCGTCAGGCAGCCGGCGTCCTCGCCCAGGCCCTGCTGGCCGTCCGTCAGCTTCCCCATGGCCTTGCCGATGTCGTCGCGGAGCGAACCGACGTCCCGGCCCGCCTTGGACCAGGCGGGCTTGTTCGACACCAGCGTGCCGCCGCCGCTCCCGCCCGGATCCAGCGGCACCTGATTGAGCTGCATCTGCGTCCCGTGCTGCTCGGCCGCCGCGCTCTTCAGCTGCTCCCACTCTTCCCACGCCATGCGCGTCTCCCCGTTTTCCCCGTTGTCACCGTTGTCACCGCACACGCACCACGTGGTTGCACGCGTCCACGTGGTCCCGATTGACATGTACCGTAGCGCGCGCCGTCGCCCGGCCCGCCCCCACCCACGGCGATCTCGCGCTGCCACCGGCCCGCCCCGTGCGGTGGCACCCCACATGATCGACGACCTCGATCGGCGCCGCCACCTGTTCGATCTTCTGTTTGACGAACAATGAGGCGAGAGGGTTCATCATTTGGCGCAACCGACGAGAAAAGCGGTCGGTAAATGCGACAAGAAGCCACCCCTTGGATGCATTTGAATCCGATTATGGGCGTACCACGGCCGCATTGATTGATTTCCGTGGCCCAACATTGCTCTACTTTCCGCTTGAACACGCGGGATCCCATAATCCCGCACGGAGAAGATGGAGAGGAACGTCATGCGGGCCATTCGATCCTTCATGGTGGGGACTTCGGTCCTCGCCGTCTCACTGGGCACGGTCACCGCGTCCCAGGCACTCGGCTGGGAGCGCCCCTGGGCGGCACACGCCCAGAAGAGCACCGTGTCCCCGACGCACGACCACGGGGACGAGAAGAGGCGTTACGACGACAGGGACGAGGCGAGCAAGTACGAGCTGGTCTACGGCTGCAAGGGCGGCACGTTCGGCTACTGCACGCAGAACGTGACGTTCAACCCGACCCTCATCGGTCCCATCGGCCTCACGACCGGGCTCATCGGGCTGACGGGCGGGACCGACGGGAACAACGGGAACAACGGGAACAACGGCAACAACGGCAACAACGGCAACAACGGCAACAACGGGAACAACGGCAACGCGAACGGCAACGCCAACGGCAACGCCAACGGCAACGCGAACGGGAACGCCAACGGGAACGCCAACGGCAACGGCGGCTGAGACAACCGCTTCCTGACGGGCCCACCGGCCACAGCCCGGCTTTCGCCGCGCGCCGAGGCCCCACTCACTCCGCGACCTGAGAGCGGGGCTCCGCCGCGAAGCACATCGAGAACGATGACTTCGACGTCGACGAGTGAGCGAAAGAGCGGTCGCCGAAACGGCCGGTGCCCGTCGCCGAGATCGCCCGTTGCCACCTGACGTCTCCATCGGATTCACGAGCGAGGCGCCAGGCGTGCGGCTCGTGTGGTGAGCCATCCTCACCACACGAGCCGCAGACCAGAAGGAACATGATGAAACCCCCCAGTGAATCCACCGCCGGACGTTCGACGAGTGCGGCTCCCGCGGCTCAGTGCCTGCCTCCCCCGCGACCGGATCTGGGCGGTGTCGTCCCGGCGCCGGAGCCGGAGACCATCGGGGCGCACCCCTCCGACGGCGGCGGACCGGGGCCTGCGACGGGCGACGGGGTCCACCGCGGATGGTCACGCGTATCGGTCGGCGCCCTGGCCGCGACCGCGCTCCTGCTGACCGGAGCCCTGCTGGCCCACGTGGTCCTGATCTTTCTGATCCTGGCCCCGACCAATGCCCTCACGGCCCACCACCAGAAGACGATCGACTCCTTCGTCCGCCCCCAGTTCGGACAGGACTGGAAGCTCTTCGCCCCCAATCCGAAGCAGCGCAACGACTCCGTCGGCGTACGCCTGCGGACCGTCGACGCCGGCGGAACCGGCCACGTCTCGGGATGGATCAACCTCACCGCGCAGGACGTGGCAGCGATCAAGGGCGATCCGGCGCCCAGCCACGTGACACAGAACCTGCTCCGCACCGCCTGGGACGGCGCCGAATCCTGGCACGACCGGGACAACCGGCCCAAGGGCGCCCGTGGGGTCCTGGCGGACGAGTACCTCAAACGCATCGCGCTCCAGCGGCTCGGCCGCCGGTGGCAGGGCGAGCGGATCACGGGTGTGCAGTTCGCGGGCCGGTACATGATGGTGCCGCCCCCGTCGTGGAGTTCGGAAAAGGCGTCCGACACCACCGCCTACCGGGTCTTTCCGTGGTGGCCGGTGACCGACCAGGACTACAGGGGACTGTGAGTTGACCACCGCAACACCTTTGCCGCCCCGTTCCGAGGCGATTCGCCGGCCGCTCGTGGAACGCGTCCGTGAGGCCTTCGCCCGGTTCGGACACTACGCGTGCGGCACTCGCGCGCCCTACCAGGCCGCCGTCTTCCGCATCGGCCTGGCCGTGGCCATCGCCGCCTTCCTGCTCCGCGAGTGGCCCAACCGACGGGTGCTGTACGGCGACCGCAGCCCGCTGTCGCACGACATGGCGCTCGAACTGGGGCGCCTGGACGGCTCCTTCAGCGTCCTGTACTGGACCGACGGGCGCGCCTGGTTCGAGATCGTCTACACCCTGACCATCGCCTCGGCGCTCGCGGTCCTGGTGGGCTGGCGCACCAGGACCATGTCCGTGCTGCTCATGGTCGGGATGGTGTCGTTGGAGAGCCGCAACTCGCTGGTGGGTGACGGCGGCGACAACGTCCTGCGCATCATGGTGATCTACCTGGTCTTCACCCGTTGCGCGCAGGTCTGGTCCCTGGACGCGCGCCGACGGAACCGCGGGGGCTCCTCCCCCGCCGACCGCACGGGAGTCGTCCTCTGGTCGGCCACCGGGCTGTTCCTGCTGGTGGCGTTCGGGATGGAGACGGGCTGGCCGCTGGTCCTGTGGACCCTCTGGGGTGCTCAGGGACTGTGGTACGCCGTCGGGCGCCGGTTCCCCGGGTCCGAGGGCCGCGCGGTGCTGGACGCGGCCGCGGCCATGCTGCACAACGCCGCGATGCTGACGATCGCCGTCCAGGTCTGCCTGATCTACGCCACGTCCGGCTGGTACAAGGTCCAGGGCACACGGTGGCAGGACGGCAGCGCCCTGTACTACGCCCTGAACCTGGAGTACTTCGCGCCCTGGCCCACGCTGTCCGCGCTCCTCGCGTCCCACACGCTGGCGGTCCTGCTGTTGAGCTACGGAACGGTCATGGTGCAGGTGACCTTCCCCGTCACCCTCGCCAACCGCAGGATCAAGAACGTCCTGCTGGTCGTCATGATCCTCGAGCACGCGGGCATCGCGGTGCTCCTCGGTATCCCGTTCTTCTCGCTGGCCATGATCGCGTGCGACGCGGTCTTCCTGCCCACCGCGTTCCTGACGGCCTTCGGCGCCCGCTGCGCGCGCCTGCCGCGGCCCGCTCTGCTCGAGAGCGCGACGACGGGCCGGGCCGTACGCGCATGAGGGTCGTCGGGCCGGAGCCGCCCGGCCTCGACCGTGCCCCGTGAGGAGCCGACGACAGCGCCGCACGGCTCCCGACAGCGTGGGCCGTGCGGCGCCGGCACGACGCGTGAACTTCCCGTGCGGCCGCCGCTCCCGGACCGCCGCACCCGGCTCGCCGCTCCCGAACCACCGCACCCGGACCGCTGCTCCTGACCCGCGGCTCCGCCCGGTCAGCCTCGCATCCGGGCGAACGCCCCCTCCAGCCCTCGCTTCACCGCCCCCGCCAGCGGCCGCTCCACCCACCGGTGCACCGCCCAGCTCAGCAGCAGGAAACCGGCGATCAACGCCGCCACCAGGAGCCGGGCGTCCAGCTCGTCGTGCAGGCGGCTGATGAGCGCCGTACCGGCCGCGTAGTGCATGAGGTAGAGGGGGTACGTCAGGCTCCCCGCCGTCACCAGCCAGCGCCACCGGATGCGGTCGGTGCGGCCGAGGGCCACCGCCACCATCAGCAGCAGGAACAGGGTGAAGATCAGCACCGCGCCCCGCCAGCTCGACACGTGTTCGACCTCGTCGACGCGCGTTCCCAGCTCCCGCTGCCCCATCAGCCAGGCCGTGCCGAGGATGCCCCACAGGAGCAGGTCCTGGCCGAAGCGGTGCATGAGGTAGAGGGCGAGGCCGGCAATGAAGTACCAGGCGCCCTCGGGGTTGGCCAGCAGCACCAGCAGGGGCAGGCCGGACACCGGGGCGAGCATGGCCGCCGCGCCCCACACGCAGCAGAACAGGACGACCTTGCGGTACGTCAGGCCGGTCGCGACGACCACCAGGAACAGCAGGTAGAAGCGCAGCTCCGACCAGAGCGTCCAGTACACGCCGTCCACGTTGCGCACGCCGGAGCCGGACTGGAGCATCGTCAGGTTCAGCAGGACGTCCCGGGCGCGCAGCCGCTCCCAGACGCCCGGTACCGCCGCCAGCACGCCCGTGGTGAACAGCACCGCGAACCAGTACGCCGGGTACAGCCGGATCACCCGGGAGACGAAGAACTGGCGGGGCGTCCGGCCCCAGCAGGACATGCAGATCACGAAGCCGCTGATGACGAAGAAGATCTCCACGCCGATCCAGCCGTAGGACGCCACGTGGAACACCGTCGGCATGATCTCGGAGACCGGGCGGCCCCAGATCGGGTTGCCGGGGCGGTCCACCCGGTAGGTGCCCGCGTAGTGGTGGAGCGCGACCATCAGGGCGGCCAGCAGCCGGATGCCGTCCACGGCGTAGAGGCGGGGGCGTCGTTCGCGGACGCGCGGGGCGCCGGTCGGCGGCAGCACGGCGAGCGGGGGAAGCGGCTGCGCGCCGCGGGTGAGAGCCAAGCCAGTCATCCTCGTCGGGGGGTCCGACGCATCAGGCTATGGCCGGGACAGCCGCCTCACAGGCCCCACAGCCGAACGTTTGTCCATGGTTCACCTGTCGCACATGCAGCGCCTCCGGCACCCCGCGGGCATGCGAAAGGGCCCGTACGACCGGAGTCGTACGGGCCCTCTCAGGTGCTCAGCTCAGGCTGGAGCAACCAGGTCGAACAACAAGGACTTACTTGTTGATCTTGGTGACCTGGCCGGCGCCCACGGTCCGGCCACCCTCACGGATGGCGAACTTCAGGCCCTCCTCCATGGCGATGGGCTGGATCAGCTCCACCTTCATTTCGGTGTTGTCGCCCGGCATGACCATCTCGGTGCCCTCGGGAAGGGTCACGACGCCGGTCACGTCCGTGGTACGGAAGTAGAACTGCGGGCGGTAGTTGTTGAAGAACGGCGTGTGGCGGCCGCCCTCGTCCTTGGACAGGATGTACGCCTGCGCCTCGAACTCGGTGTGCGGGGTGACCGAACCCGGCTTGATGATGACCTGGCCGCGCTCGACGTCCTCGCGCTTGATGCCGCGGAGCAGCAGACCGACGTTCTCACCGGCCTGGCCCTCGTCGAGCAGCTTGCGGAACATCTCGATGCCGGTGACCGTGGTGGTGGTCTTCTCGGTCTTGATGCCGATGATGTCGACGGTCTCGTTGACCTTCAGGACACCACGCTCGATACGGCCGGTGACGACCGTACCGCGACCGGTGATCGTGAAGACGTCCTCGATCGGCATGAGGAACGGCTTGTCGACGTCACGCTCGGGCTCCGGGATGGACTCGTCGACGGCCTGCATCAGGTCGAGGACGGTCTGGGCCCACTCCGGGTCGCCCTCGAGCGCCTTGAGAGCGGACACCTTGACGACCGGCAGGTCGTCGCCCGGGAACTCGTACTCGGAGAGGAGCTCACGGACCTCGAGCTCGACGAGCTCCAGGATCTCCTCGTCGTCCACCATGTCGGCCTTGTTCAGGGCGACGACGATGTACGGAACGCCGACCTGGCGGGCCAGGAGCACGTGCTCCTTGGTCTGCGGCATCGGGCCGTCGGTGGCGGCGACCACGAGGATGGCGCCGTCCATCTGGGCAGCACCGGTGATCATGTTCTTGATGTAGTCCGCGTGACCCGGGCAGTCGACGTGCGCGTAGTGACGCGTCTCCGTCTGGTACTCGACGTGCGCGATGGAGATGGTGATACCGCGCTGGCGCTCTTCGGGAGCCTTGTCGATCTGGTCGAAGGCCGAAGCCTCGTTCAGGTCCGGGTACTTGTCGTGCAGCACCTTGGTAATGGCGGCCGTGAGGGTCGTCTTACCGTGGTCGATGTGACCGATGGTGCCGATGTTGACGTGCGGCTTAGTCCGCTCGAACTTCGCCTTCGCCACGGGGGTCCTCCTGGGAGTGGTTCTGGTACGCCTTACTTCATCGGCGCCAGGTGATCTTTGCTGGAATGCCCGGGCCCAGGGGCGAAAGGCCGGGAATGCGGCCGTTCGCCCCAAGAGGCTCCGGAGTCAAGCCTACGGCGTGTGAACGGAGTGCGTTACTCGCCCTTGGCCTTCGCGATGATCTCCTCGGCGACGTTCCGCGGAACCTCGGCGTAGGAGTCGAACTGCATCGAGTAGCTTGCGCGACCCGAGGTCTTGCTGCGGAGGTCTCCGACGTAGCCGAACATCTCCGAGAGCGGCACGAGGCCCTTCACGACGCGGGCGCCGGCGCGCTCCTCCATGGCCTGGATCTGGCCACGGCGGGAGTTGATGTCGCCGATGACCTCGCCCATGTAGTCCTCGGGCGTGGTGACCTCGACGGCCATCATCGGCTCGAGCAGCACGGGGCTGGCCTTGCGCGCGGCCTCCTTGAACGCCTGCGAACCGGCGATCTTGAAGGCGAGTTCGGAGGAGTCCACCTCGTGGTAGCCACCGTCGAGCAGGGTGACGCGCACGCCGGTCATCTCGTAACCGGCGAGGATGCCGAACTGCATGGCCTCCTGCGCACCGGCGTCCACCGAAGGGATGTACTCCTTCGGGATACGGCCACCGGTCACCTTGTTCACGAACTCGTACGAGGCGTCGCCGCCCTCGATCGGCTCGATCGCGATCTGCACCTTGGCGAACTGACCGGTACCACCGGTCTGCTTCTTGTGCGTGTAGTCGAGCCGGTCGACCGACTTGCGGATGGTCTCGCGGTACGCGACCTGCGGCTTGCCGACGTTGGCCTCGACCTTGAACTCACGGCGCATGCGGTCGACCAGCACCTCGAGGTGCAGCTCGCCCATACCGCCGATGATGGTCTGGCCGGTCTCCTCGTCCGAGTGGACCTGGAAGGAGGGGTCCTCCTCCGCGAGACGCTGGATGGCGATACCCAGCTTCTCCTGGTCACCCTTGGACTTGGGCTCGATGGCGACCTGGATGACCGGGGCCGGGAAGTCCATGGACTCCAGGATGACCGGCGCCTTGTCGTCGCACAGCGTCTCACCGGTCGTGGTCTGCTTCAGACCCATGACGGCGACGATGTCGCCGGCGCCGACCGCCTCGATCTCCTCACGCTTGTTCGCGTGCATGCGGTAGATCTTGCCGATGCGCTCCTTCTTGCCCTTGACGGAGTTCAGCACGGCGGTGCCGGACACCAGGCGGCCCGAGTAGACCCGGACGAAGGTGAGCTTGCCCAGGTGCGGGTCGCTCATGATCTTGAACGCGAGCGCCGACAGCGGCTCGTCGTCGGACGGCTTGCGCTTGACGACCTGCTCCGGGTCCTTCACGTCGTGGCCCTCGATGGCCTCGACGTCCAGGGGGGAGGGGAGGTAGCGCACGACCGCGTCGAGCAGGGGCTGGACGCCCTTGTTCTTGAACGCGGTACCGCAGAACACGGGGGTGACCGTGACGCCGTCGGACTTGCCGGACGCGATGGTGATGCGACGGATCGCGGCGTACAGCTGCTCCACGGAAGGCTCCTGGCCCTCCAGGTACAGCTCCATGATCTCGTCGTCGTTCTCGGCGACGGTCTCGACGAGCTTGCCGCGGTACTCCTCGGCGGCCTCGGTGTGGGTGGCCGGGATGTCGACGACGTCGTACATCTCGCCCTTCTCCGCCTCGGCGGACCACACGAAGGCCTTCATCGTGACCAGGTCGACGACGCCCTTGAAGTCGGCCTCGGCACCGATCGGGAGCTGCATCACGATCGGCGTCGCACCCAGGCGGTTGCTGATCATGTCGACACAGCGGTGGAACTCGGCGCCGGTCCGGTCGAGCTTGTTGACGAAGCAGATGCGCGGGACGCCGTAGCGGTCCGCCTGACGCCACACGGTCTCGGACTGGGGCTCGACACCCGCGACGCCGTCGAACACCGTCACGGCACCGTCGAGCACGCGAAGCGAACGCTCCACCTCGACGGTGAAGTCGACGTGGCCCGGGGTGTCGATGATGTTGATGGTGTGGTCGACGTCGGCGAGCGGCCAGTGACAGGTGGTGGCAGCAGAGGTGATCGTGATGCCACGCTCCTGCTCCTGCTCCATCCAGTCCATGGTGGCGGCGCCGTCGTGGACCTCACCGATCTTGTAGGACACACCGGTGTAGAACAGGATCCGCTCGGTGGTGGTCGTCTTGCCCGCGTCGATGTGGGCCATGATCCCGATGTTGCGGACCTTGGCCAGGTCAAGTGAAGTGGTAGCCATAAGGCTTCAGTCTTCTCTCGGTCTCGATGTGGGTAGCGACTACCAGCGGTAGTGCGCGAAGGCCTTGTTGGACTCGGCCATCTTGTGGGTGTCCTCGCGCTTCTTCACGGCCGCACCGAGGCCGTTGGAGGCGTCGAGCAGCTCGTTGAGCAGACGCTCGGTCATGGTCTTCTCGCGACGGGCGCGGGAGTAGCCGACGAGCCAGCGGAGCGCCAGGGTGCTCGCGCGGCCGGGCTTGACCTCGACCGGGACCTGGTAGGTCGCGCCACCGACACGGCGGGACTTGACCTCGAGGGTCGGCTTGATGTTCTCGAGAGCGCGCTTCAGCGTGATGACCGGGTCGTTGCCGGTCTTCTCGCGCAGGCCCTCCATGGCGCCGTAGACGATGCGCTCGGCGGTGGAGCGCTTGCCGTTCAGCAGCACCTTGTTGATGAGCGACGTGACAAGAGGAGAACCGTAGACCGGGTCGATGATGACCGGGCGCTTCGGGGCAGGGCCCTTACGAGGCATGTCTTACTTCTCCTTCTTGGCGCCGTAGCGGCTGCGGGCCTGCTTGCGGTTCTTGACACCCTGGGTGTCGAGGGAACCGCGAATGATCTTGTAGCGAACACCCGGCAGGTCCTTCACACGGCCACCACGCACGAGCACGATGGAGTGCTCCTGCAGGTTGTGTCCCTCACCCGGAATGTAAGCGGTGACCTCGATCCCGCTGGTCAGACGCACACGCGCGACCTTACGCAGGGCCGAGTTCGGCTTCTTCGGGGTGGTCGTGAACACACGCGTGCAGACGCCGCGACGCTGAGGGGAACCCTCGAGTGCGGGCGTCTTGTTCTTTTCGACCTTGTCCTGCCGGCCCTTACGGACCAGCTGCTGGATCGTAGGCACTACTTCTCCGGTTTCTGTGTGCCGATTTGTACAGCTAACCTGGAACTTCGCCGACCCACGCGGTCGGGTGTGTCGGATCCGGCGGACTTCCGCCGCGAGGCGGGAAGAAGCACAGATCGCGGTGGCCGCTCCTTAGGCCCCTGTGCGGTTGAAGGCACGCACGAAGGCCAGGGCACACCCCAGGCACAAGGTCTGAGCGTACCCAGCGCAATCACTCCGGTCAAAACAGAAGCCGCGCCGCCGACACACCGAGGTCACATCCGCGCCCCCGACGGCCCCTGTGGTACCGGACTCCCGGCCTCCGCGGCGGGCGCGGGTCCCGGTACCGCGGCAGGCGCGGCAGGCGCGGACTCGGGGACCGCGGCGGTCTCAGGGACCGCGGCGCGAGTGGCCGCCGCCCCGTGCGCCGTGTCGTGGCCGACGAAGTACGTCGGACGGTTCTGCACGGCCGTGTAGATGCGCCCCACGTACTCGCCGAGCAGGCCGACGCAGATCAGCTGGACCGCGCCGATGAACAGGACGCCGGTGAACAGGGAGGTCCAGCCGGGGACGGTGTGCTCCAGGGCGTGGGCGCCGAGCGTGTAGACCATCAGGGCCAGGCAGACCAGGAAGGCGAAGCCGCCGAGCCAGGTGGCGATGCGCAGCGGGGCCGCCGAGAAGCCGGTGACGCTGTCGATGGCGAGGCGGATCATCCGGCCCAGGGGGTACTTGCTGTGGCCCGCGGGCCGCGGGGCGCGCTCGTAGGCGACCTCGCCGCTCGGGAAGCCGAGCCAGGGCACCAGGAGGCGGTAGACGCGCTGCTGGTCCGGCAGCGCCTTGAGGGCGTCGACGGCGGCCCGGCTGAGCAGCCGGAAGTCACCGGCCTGGGCGGGTACGGAGGGACCGGCCAGGCGGCGGACGAGCCGGTAGTACAGGCCGGCGGTCCACCGTTTGAAGCCGGTGTCGCTGGCCCGGTCGGCCCGGATGCCGTAGACGATGTCGAGGCCCTCGGCGCGGGCCAGCGCCAGCATGTCGGGGATCTTCTCGGGCGGGTCCTGGAGGTCGGCGTCGAGGCTCACCACGTACGCGCCGTGGGCCCGGTCCAGGCCCGCGGTGAGGGCCGCCTGGTGGCCGGAGTTGCGGCGCAGGCCGATCACGCGCAGCTCGGGCCAGCCGAGGCGGAACGCGGCGAGCAGCTCGGCGGTGCGGTCGGTGCTGCCGTCGTCGACGGCGACGACCTCGTAACCGACGCCCATCCCGGCCAGGACCGGGCGCAGCCTGCTGACCAGCGCGGGAAGGACCTCTTCCTCGTTGTACATGGGTATGACGACCGACAAGACGGTCGCCGCCGCCGTGGTGTCCGGCGCTTCAGGCACCCGTCCTCCCCCAAGCTGTGACGCACATGTGCGACGCTGTTGCGATCTTATGACCACACTTCACGATCGTCCGGACAGCGGTCGCCCGGCCGGCTCCGGCCGGTCGTCCGAGGGGGACCCCAGTCATGAGCACGGCCCGCAGCGACGCCGCGGCGGACTCCGCGATGCCCGACGAACCCGACGAGCCCGACGGGCGACAGGGACGGCCCTGGACGCCGCGCCGGCTCACGCTGCCGGATGGTCTACGACCGTACCGTGCCCCGCTGTTCCTGTACGGCGTCACGAAGCTGGTCGGGCTCACCGTCTTCGCGTTCCTGCTCGAGGCCGCCGGGGACTACCGGGAGAAGCAGCCCCGCTTCGGCGGCGGCGCCCACTGGTGGGACGTGCTCGCCACCTGGGACGGCTGGTGGTATCTCCAGGTCGCCGAGAAGGGATACGACCCGCGGCCCCTGACCCCCCTCGCGCCGGGCGGCCTGTTCACGGTCGAGCAGAACTCCGTCGCCTTCTTCCCGCTGTACCCGGGGCTGGTCCGCGGGGTGTCCGAGATCACCGGGCTCGGCCTGTTCGGGTCCGGGATCCTCGTCTCGGTGCTCGCGTCCTTCGTCGCCGCCGCCGGGATCTACGCCGTCGTCGCCGCGCTCGCGGGGGCGCGGGCCGGCACCCTGGCCGCCGGGCTGTGGGCGGTCGTACCGGGCGCGGGCGTCGAGTGGGCGGTGTACTCGGAGTCCCTGTTCGTGGCCATCGCCGCCTGGTGCTGCTACGCCGTGATGAAGGGCCGGTGGCTCACGGCCGGGCTCCTGGCCTTCGCCGCCGGGCTGAACCGGCCCACCTCCGCCGCGCTCATCGGCGCGGTCGGGCTCGCCGCGCTGGTCACCCTCGCCCGGCGCGACAGCAGGCGCGAGCACGGGGTGGCGGGACCCGTGTACGCGATGGTCGCCGCGCCGCTCGGCCTGCTCGCCTACGTCGCCTGGGTCGGGCTGAGCATGGGCGACCTGACGGCGTACTTCACGCTCCAGCGCGAGGGCTGGGCGCACTACTTCGACTTCGGCGCCTACACCCTCGACGTGCTGACCGACACGGCCGTCGGCCGGCACGACTACCTGTTCGCCTTCGCCGTCCCCGACCTGATAGCCGTCCAGGTGGTGCTGGCACTGCCGTTCCTGATCGCGCTGATGCTGCGGAGGAAGCCGCCGCTGGTGCTCGTCGCGTACACGCTGGCCAGCGTGGTGACCGTGCTCGGCACCCAGCAGATGTTCGGCAACACACCGCGCTACCTGCTGCCCTGTTTCCCGCTGCTCCTGGCCCCCGCGGCGGCGCTGGGCCGCCTGAAGTGGCCGAGTCTGACGGTCTTCTTCACCACGGCCGCCGTCGCCTCGGGCTGGTACGCCCACTACGTCATGTTCGAGCTGGGCATCCCCTGACGGAAGCCGCCGAACCGACACCCCGTACCGCCCGCACCGGGGCCCGGTCTCAGTTCGACGCGACCGCCGCCAGGAACAGGACGGCCAGGAAGACCGCCCAGCCCGCCACCGACAGCCAGCCCAGGACGAGGCCGGCCATGGCGAAGCCGTCTCCGCCCTCGCCGGTGCGGCGGATCTCGGCCCTGGCCGAGTGCCCGAGGATCACCGCGGGGATGCCGGTGGCGCCCATCGTCATCGTGGTGAGGACGCCGCAGACCATGGAGGCGACCGCCTTGCCGTTCGTCGGCGGCGGGGCGGGCAGGAAGGTCCGCGGGACCTGCATCGGGTAGCCGTGCGGCCGCGGGACGGACGGCTGTGCGGCGACGGGGCCCTGTGGCAGGTCGGCGACGATCAGGGACAGCTCACCGACCGTGCGGGCCTCGTACGCGCGCGCCACCCGGCGCTCGAACTCCACCTGCTGGAGACGGCCCTCGGCGAAACCCGCTCTGAGCACGTCGACGGTGCGCTCCCGGTCCGCGTGGGCGGCCAGCATCGGCGGACCGCTCTGGCCCTGCCACGGCTGCCATGGCGACGGATACGACACGGACACCTCCCCCGCTCGGCGTGAACTGCCTCCCATCATTCTCCTACGCTCGGCGGACCGCGATGGTTCCCCCGTCCGCCCCTGCGCCGTCCTCGGGACGGGGCGGAGGCGGCCCTGGGAGGCCGCGGGCGGGCCGGGGAAGCGGGCAGGGACGGCGAGGAGCCCGCCGGGCGTCCGGCGGCCACGGGCCCCGCGCGGAGGCGGCCACACCGCCGCGCGGGGCCGCGGACACGCCGAAGGGCGGCCACCCGCACGGGTGACCGCCCTTCAGTGCTTCAGACGTACGCCTTACTGGTTGTACGGACCGTAGTCGTAGTCCTCCAGCGGGACGGCCTGGCCGGAGCCGGTGCCGAACGGCGAGTAGTCGATGTCGTCGTAGCCGACGGCCGAGTACATCGCGGCCTTGGCCTCCTCGGTCGGCTCGACCCGGATGTTGCGGTAGCGGGACAGACCCGTACCGGCCGGGATGAGCTTACCGATGATGACGTTCTCCTTGAGGCCGATCAGGGAGTCGGACTTGGCGTTGATCGCCGCGTCCGTCAGCACCCTGGTCGTCTCCTGGAAGGACGCCGCCGACAGCCAGGACTCCGTGGCCAGCGAGGCCTTGGTGATACCCATGAGCTGCGGACGACCGGAGGCCGGGTGACCGCCCTCCTGCACCACACGACGGTTCTCGGTCTCGAACTTCGAGCGCTCGACCAGCTCGCCGGGCAGCAGCTCGGCGTCGCCGGACTCGATGATCGTCACGCGGCGGAGCATCTGCCGGATGATGATCTCGATGTGCTTGTCGTGGATCGACACACCCTGCGAGTTGTACACCCGCTGGACCTCGGCCACCAGGTGGACCTGGACGGCACGCTGGCCCAGGATGCGCAGCACGTCGTGCGGGTTCTGGGTACCCACGGTGAGCTGCTGGCCCACCTCGACGTGCTCGCCCTCCTCGACCTTCAGACGGGCGCGCTTCGAGATCGGGAACGCCGTCTCGTCGCTGCCGTCGTCCGGCGTGATGACGATCTTCTTGGTCTTCTCGGTCTCCTCGATCCGCACGCGGCCGGAGGCCTCGGAGATCGGGGCGACACCCTTCGGGGTACGGGCCTCGAAGAGCTCGACGACACGCGGCAGACCCTGGGTGATGTCGTCACCGGCCACACCACCGGTGTGGAAGGTACGCATCGTCAGCTGGGTACCGGGCTCACCGATGGACTGGGCGGCGATGATGCCGACCGCCTCACCGATGTCGACCAGCTTGCCGGTGGCCAGCGAACGGCCGTAGCACATGGCGCAGGTGCCGACGGCGGACTCGCAGGTCAGGACCGAGCGGGTCTTGACCTCCTCGACGCCGGCCTTGACCAGCTGGTCGATGAGGACGTCACCGAGGTCGACGCCCGCCGGGGCGAGCACCTTGCCGTCGACGACGATGTCCTCGGCGAGGCAGCGCGCGTACACGCTGGTCTCGGCGTTGTCCGCCTTGCGCAGCACACCGTCCTCGCCGCGCTCGGCGATGGCCAGCTTGAGGCCGCGCTCGGTGCCGCAGTCCTCCTCGCGGATGATGACGTCCTGCGAGACGTCCACCAGACGACGGGTGAGGTAACCCGAGTCGGCGGTACGCAGGGCGGTGTCCGCCAGACCCTTACGGGCACCGTGGGTGGAGATGAAGTACTCCAGCACGGACAGGCCCTCACGGAACGAGGCCTTGATCGGACGCGGGATGGTCTCGTTCTTCGCGTTCGACACCAGACCGCGCATACCGGCGATCTGACGCATCTGCATCATGTTTCCGCGAGCACCCGAGTTGACCATCATCGAGACCGGGTTGGTCTTCGGGAAGTTCGCGTTCATCGCCTCGGCGACCTCGTTGGTCGCCTTGGTCCAGATCGCGATGAGCTCCTGCGTGCGCTCTTCCTTGGTGATCAGACCGCGCTCGTACTGCTTCTGGACCCTCTCGTCCTGCGCCTCGTAGCCCTGGACGATCGCCCGCTTCGCGTCGGGGACGACGATGTCGGAGATGGCCACGGTGACGCCGGAACGGGTCGCCCAGTAGAAGCCGGCCGCCTTCAGGTTGTCGAGCGTCGCCGCCACGATGACCTTGGGGTAGCGCTCGGCGAGGTCGTTGACGATCTCCGAGAGCTGCTTCTTGCCGACCTCGTAGTCGACGAACGGGTAGTCCTCGGGCAGCAGCTCGTTGAAGAGCGCGCGGCCCAGGGTCGTCCGCAGCCGGAACGAGTCACCCTGCTGCCACTCCCCTCCCCGACGCGGTCGTCCCCGTCCTCCTGTGCCGGCGGGGTCCAGCCGCGCGGCGGGATGGTGCCCACCGGGAAGCGGACGTCGACGCGCGACTGCAGCGACAGCTCGCCGGCGTCGAACGCCATGATCGCCTCGGCCACGGACGAGAAGGAACGCTCCTCGCCCTTGACGTCGCGCAGCTCGCCGTCGGTGGTGAGGAAGAACAGACCGAGGACCATGTCCTGGGTCGGCATCGTCACCGGACGGCCGTCGGCGGGCTTGAGGATGTTGTTCGAGGACAGCATCAGGATGCGGGCCTCGGCCTGCGCCTCCGCGGACAGCGGCAGGTGCACGGCCATCTGGTCACCGTCGAAGTCCGCGTTGAACGCGGTGCACACGAGCGGGTGGATCTGGATGGCCTTGCCCTCGACCAGCTGCGGCTCGAAGGCCTGGATGCCGAGGCGGTGCAGGGTGGGCGCACGGTTCAGCAGCACCGGGTGCTCGGCGATGACCTCTTCGAGGACGTCGTACACCACGGTGCGGCCGCGCTCGACCATGCGCTTGGCCGACTTGATGTTCTGCGCGTGGTTCAGGTCGACCAGGCGCTTCATCACGAACGGCTTGAACAGCTCCAGCGCCATCGCCTTCGGCAGACCGCACTGGTGCAGCTTCAGCTGCGGACCGACGACGATCACGGAACGCGCGGAGTAGTCCACGCGCTTGCCGAGCAGGTTCTGGCGGAAGCGGCCCTGCTTGCCCTTCAGCATGTCGCTGAGGGACTTCAGCGGGCGGTTGCCGGGACCGGTGACCGGACGGCCACGACGGCCGTTGTCGAACAGCGCGTCCACGGCCTCCTGGAGCATGCGCTTCTCGTTGTTCACGATGATCTCGGGCGCACCGAGGTCGAGAAGGCGCTTCAGGCGGTTGTTGCGGTTGATGACGCGGCGGTACAGGTCGTTCAGGTCGGAGGTCGCGAAGCGGCCACCGTCCAGCTGCACCATCGGACGCAGGTCCGGCGGGATGACCGGCACGCAGTCCAGCACCATGCCCTTGGGGCTGTTGCTGGTCTGCAGGAACGCGGAGACGACCTTGAGGCGCTTGAGCGCGCGGGTCTTCTTCTGGCCCTTGCCGGTCCGGATGATCTCGCGGAGCTTCTCGGCCTCCTCGTCGAGGTCGAAGGACTCCAGGCGCTTCTGCAGCGCCGCGGCACCCATCGAACCGTCGAAGTACGTGCCGAAGCGGTCGCGCAGCTCGCGGTAGAGCAGCTCGTCGCCCTCGAGGTCCTGGACCTTGAGGTTCTTGAAGCGGGTCCACACCTCGTCGAGACGGTCGATCTCGCGCTGGGCGCGGTCGCGCAGCTGCTTCATCTCCCGCTCGGCGCCTTCGCGCACCTTGCGGCGCACGTCGGCCTTGGCACCCTCGGCCTCGAGCTCGGCCAGGTCGGTCTCGAGCTTCTTGGCGCGGGCCTCCAGGTCGGCGTCCCGGCGGTTCTCGATCTGCTGCCGCTCGACGGAGACGTGCGCCTCCAGCGAGGGCAGGTCACGCGTGCGGCGCTCCTCGTCGACGTACGTGATCATGTACGCCGCGAAGTAGATGACCTTCTCGAGGTCCTTGGGAGCCAGGTCGAGCAGGTAGCCCAGCCGGCTCGGGACACCCTTGAAGTACCAGATGTGCGTGACGGGAGCGGCCAGCTCGATGTGGCCCATCCGCTCGCGGCGCACCTTGGCGCGGGTCACCTCGACGCCGCAGCGCTCACAGATGATGCCCTTGAAGCGGACGCGCTTGTACTTGCCGCAGTAGCACTCCCAGTCCCGGGTCGGACCGAAGATCTTCTCGCAGAAGAGTCCGTCCTTTTCGGGCTTGAGGGTGCGGTAGTTGATGGTCTCGGGCTTCTTGACCTCGCCGTGGCTCCACTGACGGATGTCGTCAGCGGTGGCCAGACCGATCCGGAGCTCATCGAAGAAGTTGACGTCGAGCACTATGCGTCAATCCCTCTCAGGGTTGTAAGTCTGTGGTCTGAAACGGGGGTCGCGGGATCGGCGGGGCCTCTGCACGAGAGGCCCCGCCTGACTCCCGTCAGACCTCTTCGACGCTGCTCGGCTCGCGCCGGGACAGGTCGATGCCGAGCTCTTCCGCAGCGCGGAAGACGTCCTCGTCGGTGTCGCGCATCTCGATGGACATGCCGTCCGAGGACAGCACCTCCACGTTGAGGCACAGGGACTGCATCTCCTTGATGAGCACCTTGAAGGACTCGGGGATGCCGGGCTCGGGGATGTTCTCGCCCTTGACGATGGCCTCGTAGACCTTCACGCGGCCGGTGACGTCGTCGGACTTGATGGTCAGCAGCTCCTGGAGGGCGTAAGCGGCGCCGTACGCCTCCAGCGCCCACACCTCCATCTCACCGAAGCGCTGGCCACCGAACTGGGCCTTACCACCCAGCGGCTGCTGGGTGATCATCGAGTACGGACCGGTCGAACGGGCGTGCAGCTTGTCGTCGACCAGGTGGTGGAGCTTGAGGATGTACATGTAGCCGACCGAGATCGGCTCCGGGAACGGCTCACCCGAGCGGCCGTCGAACAGCGGGGCCTTGCCGGACGGGAGCACCATGCGCCCGCCGTCGCGGTTCGGGATGGTGTGCTGCAGCAGACCGGTCAGCTCGTCCTCGCGGGCGCCGTCGAACACCGGGGTGGCGACGTTGGTGCCGGGGGCGACGCTGTCGGCGCCGATCGCCTGGAGGCGCTGCGCCCAGTCCTCCGCGAGGCCGGAGACGTCCCAGCCGCGGCTGGCGAGCCAGCCGAGGTGGATCTCCAGGACCTGTCCCGGGTTCATCCGGGACGGCACACCGAGCGGGTTGAGGATGATGTCGACCGGGGTGCCGTCCTCCAGGAACGGCATGTCCTCGATCGGCAGGATCTTCGAGATGACGCCCTTGTTGCCGTGGCGGCCGGCGAGCTTGTCACCGTCCGTGATCTTGCGCTTCTGCGCCACGTAGACACGAACCAGCTGGTTCACGCCCGGCGGCAGCTCGTCGCCCTCCTCACGGTCGAAGACGCGGACGCCGATGACCTTGCCGATCTCGCCGTGCGGCACCTTCAGCGAGGTGTCACGGACCTCACGGGCCTTCTCGCCGAAGATGGCGCGCAGCAGGCGCTCCTCCGGGGTCAGCTCGGTCTCGCCCTTGGGCGTGACCTTGCCGACCAGGATGTCGCCGGCGACGACCTCGGCACCGATGCGGATGATGCCGCGCTCGTCGAGGTCGGCGAGGACCTCCTCGGAGACGTTCGGGATGTCCCGGGTGATCTCCTCGGGGCCGAGCTTGGTGTCACGGGCGTCGACCTCGTGCTCCTCGATGTGGATCGAGGAGAGGACGTCGTCCTGCACGAGGCGCTGCGACAGGATGATCGCGTCCTCGTAGTTGTGGCCCTCCCACGGCATGAACGCCACGAGCAGGTTCTTGCCCAGCGCCATCTCGCCGTTCTCGGTCGCCGGTCCGTCGGCGAGGACCTGACCGGTGATGATCCGGTCGCCCTCGTTGACGATGACCTTCTGGTTGACCGAGGTGCCCTGGTTGGAGCGCGAGAACTTGGCCAGGCGGTACGTGATGTACGTGCCGTCGTCGTTGGTGGTGGTGATGTAGTCCGCGGAGACCTCCTGGACCACACCGTCCTTCTCGGCCTTGACCACGTCGCCGGCGTCGACCGCGGAGCGGTACTCCATGCCGGTTCCGACGAGCGGCGCCTCGCTCTTGATGAGCGGGACGGCCTGACGCATCATGTTCGCGCCCATGAGGGCACGGTTGGCGTCGTCGTGCTCGAGGAACGGGATCATGGCGGTCGCGACCGACACCATCTGGCGCGGGGAGACGTCCATGTAGTCGACGTCGTCACCGGGGACGTAGTCGACCTCGCCGCCACGACGGCGGACCAGGACGCGGGCCTCCTCGAACTGGAACTCGTCGCTCAGCGGCGCGTTGGCCTGCGCGATGACGAACCGGTCCTCTTCGTCGGCCGTGAGGTAGTCGACCTCGTCGGTGACGACACCGCCGGTGACCTTGCGGTACGGCGTCTCGATGAAACCGAACGGGTTGATCCGGCCGTACGAGGCGAGCGAGCCGATCAGACCGATGTTCGGGCCTTCCGGCGTCTCGATCGGGCACATGCGGCCGTAGTGCGAGGGGTGGACGTCACGGACCTCGAAGCCGGCCCGCTCACGGGAGAGACCACCCGGGCCGAGCGCGTTGAGACGACGCTTGTGCGTCAGACCCGACAGCGGGTTGTTCTGGTCCATGAACTGCGACAGCTGGCTGGTGCCGAAGAACTCCTTGATGGAGGCGACGACCGGCCGGATGTTGATCAGGGTCTGCGGCGTGATCGCCTCGACGTCCTGGGTGGTCATGCGCTCGCGCACGACGCGCTCCATACGGGCGAGACCCGTACGGACCTGGTTCTGGATCAGCTCGCCGACGCTGCGGATGCGGCGGTTGCCGAAGTGGTCGATGTCGTCGGTCTCGACCATGATCGAGCGGCCCGACTCGCCGAGCGTCTCGGTCTCACCGGCGTGCAGCTTCACCAGGTACTTGATCGTGGCGATGATGTCGTCGGTGGTGAGCACGCCGGCGTCCAGCGGCTCGTCGGCGCCGAGCTTCTTGTTCACCTTGTAGCGGCCGACCTTGGCGAGGTCGTAGCGCTTGGGGTTGAAGTAGAGGTTCTCGAGCAGCGTCTGAGCGGCCTCGCGGGTCGGCGGCTCGCCCGGACGCAGCTTGCGGTAGATGTCCAGGAGCGCGTCGTCCTGGCCCTGGGTGTGGTCCTTCTCCAGGGTGGCGCGCATCGACTCGTACTCGCCGAACTCCTCGAGGATCTGCTCGGTGGTCCAGCCGAGAGCCTTCAGGAGGACGGTGACGGACTGCTTGCGCTTGCGGTCGATGCGGACGCCGACCATGTCGCGCTTGTCGATCTCCATCTCCAGCCAGGCACCCCGGGACGGGATGATCTTGGCGGAGAAGATGTCCTTGTCGGACGTCTTGTCGATGGAGGAGTCGAAGTAGACGCCGGGCGAGCGGACCAGCTGCGACACGACGACACGCTCGGTGCCGTTGATGACGAAGGTGCCCTTGTTGGTCATGAGCGGGAAGTCGCCCATGAAGACCGTCTGGGACTTGATCTCGCCGGTCTCGTTGTTCGTGAACTCGGCCGTCACGAAGAGCGGGGCCGCGTACGTGAAGTCGCGGTCCTTGCACTCGTCGATGCTGTTCTTCGGCGGCTCGAAACGGTGGTCGCGGAAGGTCAGCGACATCGACCCGGAGAAGTCCTCGATCGGGGAGATCTCCTCGAAGATCTCCTCGAGGCCGGACTTGGTGGGGACGTCCTGACCGTTCTCGAGAGCCTCCTCGACGCGAGCCTTCCACGCTTCGTTGCCGAGCAGCCAGTCGAAGCTCTCGGTCTGCAGTGCGAGGAGGTTCGGAACCTCGAGGGGCTCCTTGATCTTTGCAAAGGAGATGCGCAGCGGGGCGGTGCTGGCAGCGTTGTTCGTATTCGCGGTCGAGGCGTTGCGCGAGGCGGCCAAGAGGGGGTCCTTCCGAGGGCTCGGACTCACTACGCGCGTACCGGCCCCTCTTCCGCACAACGGGACGGACTCCCCGGAATCGGCCGAAAGGCCAGGTCAGAGAGGGTCCGATCATCGATGCTCGGGTGAGGGCATGCCCCTGGTGACGGGCAGGGGACAGCTAACAGGCAGCGCAAAGGGTCAGTGTAGCCACTTGGCACACTGATGTCCAGTGCGGGTTTTTCGAGACCCTCGTAGCTCTCAACGCCCTCGGTCCGGTAGCCCTCAACGCACGGTGATACTGCCCTCTTCGCCGTCGATCCATGCCTCGGATACGGATCCTTGTGACGACGCGTCCTGAGAATTGCGCGCTGCGTGCGGTTCGTCAAGGCCCCCATGCCCGGACGCGGGGCGTCCGGGGACAAGACGAAGATCACCCTACCCCTCGCGAACTCAGATGCAAGGTAACCGTGGCCGGGCCCTCGGGAACGCCGAAGAGCGACCACCCGGATGGATGATCGCTCCTCGGTGCGTCGGCGTTACAGCCCCGAGGGGACCTGTTTCGGCCTTCGCCGCGGTCGTCGCCGACCGCGGGGTGTTACTTGACCTCGACCGAGGCGCCGGCGCCCTTGAGGGACTCGGCGGCCTTCTCGGCGGCGTCCTTGGCGACCTTCTCGAGGACGGGCTTCGGGGCGCCGTCCACGAGGTCCTTGGCCTCCTTCAGACCCAGGGAGGTCAGCTCACGCACGACCTTGATGACCTGGATCTTCTTCTCGCCCGCACCGGTGAGGATGACGTCGAACTCGTCCTTCTCCTCCTCCTGCTCGACCGGGGCGCCCGGGCCGGCGGGGCCGGCGACGGCGACCGCGGCGGCGGCGGTGACGTCGAACTTCTCCTCGAACGCCTTCACGAACTCGGAGAGCTCGATGAGGGTCATCTCCTCGAACTGCGCGAGCAGGTCTTCCTGGCTGAGCTTCGCCATGGTGGGCGATCCTTCCACTAATTCGGCAGGTGCCGGATGTACTTGTTCGGCGGGCGTACGGTCGGCCCGCTAAGACCGCTGCCTCAGGCGGCGGTCAATGCGCGAGCCGAGTTACTCGGCACCGCCCTGCTCTTCCTGCTTGGCGCGAAGGGCGTCCACGGTGCGGACGAGCTTCGAGGGAAGCGCCTGGAAGAGCTGTGCAGCCTGGGACTGCTTGCCCTTGAAGGCACCCGCCAGCTTGGAGAGCAGAACCTCGCGGGACTCGAGGTCCGCAAGCTTCTTGATCTCGTCGGCGGACAGCGCCTTGCCGTCAAGGACACCGCCCTTGATGACGAGGTTGGGGTTGTCCTTGGCGAAGTCACGAAGACCCTTCGCCGACTCCACCGGGTCACCGGTGACGAAGGCAACTGCCGTCGGACCGTTGAACAGGTCGTCGAGCGTCGAGATCCCGGCCTCGTTGGCCGCAATCTTGGTCAGCGTGTTCTTCACCACGGCGTACTGGGCGTTCTCACCGAGCGAACGACGCAGCGTCTTGAGCTGCGCCACGGTGAGACCCCGGTACTCGGTCAGCACGGCGGCGTTCGAGCTGCGGAACTGCTCCGCGAGCTCGGCTACCGCGGCAGCCTTGTCGGGCCTTGCCATGAGCGTCGGCCTCCTTCCGGGTGTTGACGACCGCTCGGAAGGGGCTGGGACAAACGAAACGCCCCGGCGCAGGCGCACGGGGCGAGAGCTCGACCGAACGAAATCCGCGAGCGGATCACGGTCCGGGAGCACTTCCACAGTCACCTGCGCGGGTCGTCCGCATATCAGCGGATCCTTCGGCCACCGCACCCTCTCGCGAGCGCACGGCAACGACCAGCGGTCTTTGGCTTCTGTAGGAGCGTACGGGAACGGGTCGCCGTCAGGCAAATCCGCCCGTGAGGGGTCCCGGCGCCCCGCCCGCGAGAGGGCTCAGCGCCCGGCCTTCTTCCTCTCCCCGGCCAGGTCGACGGTGTCCGAGGCGGGCGGGGCCTGCACGGTGACGGGCCTGCCGAAGTCGAGGAAGGTGATGGTGAGGTCGAGCGGGCCCCGCCGGCCGAAGCCCTGGAGCCGCAGCTGCTTGGTGCGGCCCGCCCCGTCGATCCAGACGTCCATGTCCAGCTCGTCGACGCCGAGCTTCTCGTACTGCGCGAGGGACTGCTCGCGCTGCCGGCGGACGCTCTCGGCCTCGTCGCGGTGGGCGGCCCGGATCTCGTCGACGCCGGCCGTGCCCTCGTAGTGGGTGGTGGCCACGCCGTCGACGCTCTCCGTGCCGGTCGTCCTCAGGTCGTCGGCCGCGGTGAGGAAGGTGCTCTCGTGGACCGGGTTGCGGCGGACCCTGTCGGCGAGCGACGTGGTGTCGACCTTGACGCCGCTCGGGGTGTCGGAGCTGCCGGGCGTCCCGAACCGCATCCAGTGCCTGCCGTCCTCGTCGGCCTCGTCGCTGCCGACGTACACCACTCCGCCGACGAGGCGGACCTCGCCGACGCCCTTGTCGGGGCCGCCGAGGACGGTCGTCCGCAGGCTCATGGCCGGCGGCTCCACGGCCATCGCGGCCTCGGCCCTGATCCGGCCCTCCTCCGGCATCCGGCCGGTCATCCGGTAGCGCAGGGAGCCGATCCGCTCCGTCCTCTCCGCGGCCCGCGCGACGGCCGCGGCCGCGGCCTTCGGGTCGCCCCCGTCCGCCGTGCCCTCCGACGCCGCCGCACAGCCCGTGACGAGCAGGGCGGACAGCCCGAGGACACCCACGGAAGATCTCATGCACATTCCCCCACACAGCACACGGTGAACACCTGGTCGGTTCACGGCGAGGTGGTGAAGGTATCCCGGAGACACGGGCGGGGTCCCGTGAATTCCCGGTGGCCGGCCCTCAGGGCGTGGAGCCGGCCCCCTGCTGCCGGAGCAGCTCCGAGAAGTCGGCGGTGTCGGCCGCCGGGGGCGCCTCGGCGTCGACCGGGGTTCCGTAGTCGCTGTAGTAGGCGGTCTGGCTGTACGTGCCGTTCGCCGACTGGCCCTTCTCGACCTTCTTGACCAGCAGGTCGTCCTCGTCGACCCAGATGTCGACGGTCTCGGTGGTGACGCCGGCCTGCTCCAGCTGCTTCTTCAGGTCGGCGAGCTGGCTCTCGCTGAGGCCGGAGTCGCGGCCGGCGAGGTCGGCGACCTCGACGGTGCCCGAGTAGTGCGTGGTCCGCTCGCCGCGGACCGTCTCCTCGCCGACCCTGCGCACGTCCCCGGAGGCCAGCAGGAGCTTCACCGACTGGTTCGGGGTGGAGTTCTCCATCTGGTTCTTCAGATACGCCCCCGAGCCGCCGCCGAGGGTCTCCAGTGCGTCGTACGGGTACTTGATCCAGTGCTTGCCGCCGGTCTGCTCGGCGAAGGCGTCGCCCATGCGCGCGTAGTACGCGTCGGGCAGATAGCGGGCCTGCATCGAGGTGGTGCCCAGCTGCCGCATGGTGTCGGCCGTGGTGCCGCCGGTGTAGGTGATGGTGAGGGTGCCGGTGAGACCGTCGCCCCAGCCGAGGGAGCCGTCGGCCGTCATCGCCATCACCGAGCCCATGGTGGTCGTCGACTCGACCTTGGCGGAGTCGGCGCCGCCGGTGGACTTCTCCGCGGTGCGCAGCGCGGCCATCGGGCTGACGCGGGTGCCACCGCCCTCGCCCGAGGATGCGGGGGGTGCGGTGGAGGTCGAGGAGGCGGCGGAGGCTTTGTCCCCGTCGGATCCGTCGGATCCGTCGGATGTTCCCGAGCCCGAGCTGCAGGCGGACGCCCCGGTCAGCAGGGCCGCCGCGACGATCGAGAGGCCGGTCCGGCGCGCACCGGTGCCCTTCATACCCTCACCCCCATCTTGTCCCCGTGTCCGCACGGTAACGCACGGCACCGACAGCCGTACGGGAAAAGGGACGAGCCCCGCACCTCGGAAGGTTGCGGGGCTCGTCGCCGACCGGTGCGAACCGTCAGGTTCAGACCGCGGCCGGGTCCTCCTCGACGAGGAGGTTCCGGGTGCGGTTGGGGTCGACCAGGATGCCGGGGCCGATCGTGGTGCTGATCGCGGCCTTCTTGATGTAGCGACCCTTGGCGGCGGACGGCTTCAGGCGGAGGATCTCCTCCAGGGCCGCGCCGTAGTTCTCCACCAGCTGGGTGTCGTCGAAGGACGACTTGCCGATGATGAAGTGGAGGTTCGAGTGCTTGTCGACGCGGAACTCGATCTTGCCGCCCTTGATCTCGGTGACGGCCTTGGCCACGTCGGGGGTGACGGTGCCGGTCTTCGGGTTCGGCATCAGACCACGCGGACCGAGCACGCGGCCGAGGCGGCCGACCTTGCCCATGAGGTCCGGGGTGGCGACGACGGCGTCGAAGTCCAGACGGCCCTTCGCGACCTCGTCGATCAGTTCGTCGGAGCCGACGATGTCGGCGCCCGCGGCCTCCGCGGCCGCTGCACGGTCACCGGTCGCGAAGACCAGGACCCGGGCGGTCTTGCCGGTGCCGTGCGGCAGGTTCACGGTGCCACGGACCATCTGGTCGGCCTTGCGCGGGTCGACACCCAGACGGAAGGCGACCTCGACGGTGCCGTCGAACTTGCTCGTGGAGGTCTCCTTGGCGAGACGGACGGCCTCGAGCGGGGCGTACAGCTTCTCCCGGTCGATCTTGGCGTCCGCAGCGCGGAGAGACTTGCTGCGCTTGCTCACTACTGCTCCTGGGGGTTCTGAGGAGTCGTGGTACGGGCCGAGCAGGCCCTGCCACGTGCGGCCGGAGCCGCGGCTGCTACGAAGGTGCTGCGGGGCTGGGAACTCAGCCCTCGACCGTGATGCCCATGGAACGGGCGGTGCCGGCGATGATCTTCGACGCGGCGTCCAGGTCGTTGGCGTTCAGGTCGGGAAGCTTGGTCGTGGCGATCTCGCGGACCTGCGCCTCGGTGATCTTGGCGACCTTGGTCTTGTGCGGCTCGCCCGAGCCCTTCTCGACACCCGCGGCCTTGAGGATCATCTTCGCGGCCGGCGGCGTCTTGGTGATGAAGGTGAAGGAGCGGTCCTCGTAGACCGTGATCTCCACCGGGATCACCCAGCCACGCTGCGACTCGGTCGCGGCGTTGTAGGCCTTGCAGAACTCCATGATGTTGACGCCGTGCTGGCCGAGCGCGGGGCCGACCGGCGGGGCGGGGTTCGCCGCACCGGCGTTGATCTGGAGCTTGATGAGCCCCGTGACCTTCTTCTTCTTGGGAGGCATTGCTCTCTCCGGGTCCTAGTGAGAGTTTTCAGCCGTCCGGTCCGGATGATCCGGATGGAGGCATACCGCACAACGATAACGGGTATCCCTGTGCGGCCAAAAACCGAGCAGGTCAGGCACCGCGCGAGCGGCCACCTGACCTGGTCGGAGGCTTGCGTTCCAGAAGTCGCCGGGAGGGGCTAGTTCTTCTGGATCTGGTCGAAGCTCAGCTCGACCGGGGTCTCGCGGCCGAAGATCTCGACGAGGCCCTTGACCTTCTTCGAGTCGGCGTTGATCTCGTTGATCGTGGCCTGGAGCGTGGCGAACGGGCCGTCCGTGACGGTGACCGAGTCGCCGACCTCGAAGTCCAGGACCTGGACCTCGACCTTGCGCTGCGGAGCCGGCCTGCCCTCGGCCTCGGCGGCCTCGCGGGCGGCCTTCTCCTCGGCCTCCGGGGCGAGCATCTTGACGATCTCGTCCAGGGTCAGCGGGTACGGGTCGTAGGCGTTGCCCACGAAGCCGGTGACGCCGGGCGTGTTGCGGACGACACCCCAGGACTCGTTCGTCAGGTCCATGCGCACCAGCACGTAGCCGGGGAGCTTGTTCTGACGGATCGTCTTGCGTTCGCCGTTCTTGATCTGCGCGACCTCTTCCTGCGGCACCTCGGCCTGGAAGATGAAGTCCTCGACGTTCAGCGAGACGGCGCGCTGCTCGAGGTTGGTCTTCACGCGGTTCTCGTAGCCGGCGTACGTGTGGATGACGTACCACTCGCCGGGCAGGGTGCGGAGTTCCTCGCGCAGGGCGGCCACGGGGTCGACGGGCTCGGCTTCCCCGGCCTCTTCCGCTTCCGCGACGGCTTCGTCGTCCTCGGAGTCCTCTTCGTCGGAGTCCTCTTCGTCCGAGTCGGCGTCGCCGGATTCGGCGTCGGCGCCCTCGTCCTCGACGTGCAGCGCGGCTTCCTCCGCGGGCTCGCCCGCCTCGGCGTCGGCAGCCTCGAACTCGTCCAGGTCTTCGTCAGCGCCCTCGACGATGTCGAGCTCGTCGTCAGCCGACTCGGCAGCCGCCCCGCGCGGCTCCATGGCGTCGTTCAGGTTCTGGTCAGACACGGTGGCTGCTTCTTCCTGGATACATGGGGGTGGAACACGCGAAAGGGGCGCCGATCACCCGGCGCCCTTCGCTCTCGGCTCAGCCGAATACGTACTTCGCGGCGTGGTCGAGTCCATAGTCAATCACGGTCACCAGACCGATCATGATCACCACGAACACGATCACGACCATGGTGTACGTCGTCAGCTGGCCCCGCGTAGGCCAGACGACCTTGCGAAGCTCCGCGACGATCTGGCGGTAGAAGAGCGCGAGCCGCTTCAGCGGGCCCTTCTTGGCGCGCTTGCCGCCCTTGCGGGACTTCTTCTGCGCCTCAGGCACCTCGTCCTGGGCATCAGGCGTGTCGATGGAGCCCACGGCGTCCGCCATTCGTCCTCACCTGTTCCCGGGTCGTGGCCGTGCCGCGCCCGGTCTGAGCCGCACGGCGGTGCATTTCTGTACGTACATGCGCACACTGCCTGGCGAAGGAGTGTGTAGCAGGGCCGGAGGGACTTGAACCCCCAACCGCTGGTTTTGGAGACCAGTGCTCTACCAATTGAGCTACGACCCTTTGTGCGTTCCCCAACGTACCGCATCCATCCGGATGCTTGGTGTGCACCGGTTGTGGCACGGCTGTTGAAGGCCAACGACGTAGGAGTGTACGTGTTCCGGGGCTCCTCGTCGAACGTGAAGCGCCCGTGGGAGCCCCGGCGGCGGAAGATCGCCGGGAAACGGCCGGAAGATCACCAGGCCACCGCCCGGATCGGCACGGGTGTTCGCAAGGTGGCCCGTCCTTGTTCAGTCCGTGAAACCCGTGTGCCGGGCGGGTTTCCGGTCTGAAAACATGGGGTCATGAGCCCTGCAACCCCTCCCACCGAGCGCCGGGTCTCCGCCCGGGTCGGTGCGATCTCCGAGTCCGCCACCCTCGCCGTGGACGCCAAGGCCAAGGCACTGAAGGCCGCCGGGCGGCCGGTGATCGGCTTCGGCGCCGGTGAGCCCGACTTCCCGACCCCGGACTACATCGTCGAGGCCGCGGTCGAGGCCTGCAAGAACCCGAAGTACCACCGCTACACGCCGGCCGGCGGCCTGCCGGAGCTGAAGGCCGCGATCGCCGCGAAGACGCTGCGCGACTCCGGCTACGAGGTCGACCCGGCGCAGATCCTCGTCACCAACGGCGGCAAGCAGGCCATCTACGAGGCCTTCGCCGCGATCCTCGACCCGGGCGACGAGGTCATCGTCCCGGCGCCGTACTGGACGACGTACCCCGAGTCGATCCGGCTGGCCGGCGGTGTCCCGGTGGAGGTCGTCGCCGACGAGACGACCGGTTACCGCGTCAGTGTGGAGCAGCTGGAGGCGGCGCGCACGGAGCGGACCAAGGTCGTCCTCTTCGTCTCCCCCTCCAACCCGACCGGCGCCGTCTACAGCGAGGCCGAGGCGGAGGCGATCGGCCGCTGGGCCGTGGAGCACGGCCTGTGGGTGATGACCGACGAGATCTACGAGCACCTCGTCTACGGCGACGCGAAGTTCGTCTCGCTGCCGGCGGTCCTCCCCGAGCTGCGCGACAAGTGCATCGTGGTCAACGGCGTCGCCAAGACGTACGCGATGACGGGCTGGCGGGTGGGCTGGATCATCGGCCCGAAGGACGTGGTGAAGGCGGCGACGAACCTCCAGTCGCACGCCACCTCGAACGTCTCGAACGTGGCCCAGGTGGCCGCGCTGGCCGCCGTCTCCGGTGACCTGGACGCGGTCGCGAAGATGCGGGAGGCGTTCGACCGCCGCCGCCGGACCATCGTGCGCATGCTCAACGAGATCGACGGGGTGCTCTGCCCGGAGCCCGAGGGCGCCTTCTACGCCTACCCGTCGGTGAAGGCCCTGCTCGGCAAGGAGATCCGGGGGAAGCGCCCGCAGGACTCCGTCGAGCTGGCGGCGCTCATCCTGGAGGAGGCCGAGGTCGCGGTCGTCCCGGGCGAGGCCTTCGGCACGCCGGGCTATCTGCGGCTGTCGTACGCGCTCGGCGACGAGGACCTCGTCGAGGGCGTGAGCCGGATCCAGAAGCTGCTGGCGGAGGCCAGGGACTGACCCGTCCCGTGCGCGAGGCCGCGGGCCGTCTCCTCCGGGAGGCGGCCCGCTGCCGTGTGCGAGCAGGACCACGTTCGGGGAAACGGCTACCCGGACGGCCTCGGCGTACGGCAGGATTCCGGAATGGAGCGTGTACGTGATGTCTCTGAGCTGCCGAAAGCCCACCTGCACCTGCACTTCACCGGGTCGATGCGGCCCGGCACCGTGCTGGAACTCGCCGACAAGTACGGCGTGCGTCTGCCGGAGACGCTGAGCGAGGCCCTGACCAGTGGGGAGCCGCCCCGGCTGCGGGCGACCGACGAGCGGGGCTGGTTCCGCTTCCAGCGGCTGTACGACGCGGCCCGCTCCTGCATCAGAGAGGCCGAGGACATCCGGCGGCTGGTGCGCGAGGCCGCCGAGGAGGACGTGAAGGACGGCTCGGGCTGGCTGGAGATCCAGGTGGACCCGACGTCGTACGCGCCGCGGCTGGGCGGGCTGATCCCGACGCTGGAGATCATCCTGGACGCCGTGGAGTCGGCGGCCCGGGAGACCGGGCTCGGGATGCGGGTGCTGGTGGCGGCGAACCGGATGAGGCATCCGCTGGACGCCCGCACGCTGGCCCGGCTGGCCGTGCGCTACGCCGACCGGGGCGTGGTGGGCTTCGGGCTGTCGAACGACGAACGCCGGGGCATGGCGCGGGACTTCGACCGCGCCTTCGCCATCGCCCGGGAGGGCGGGCTGCTGTCGGCGCCGCACGGCGGCGAGCTGGCCGGGCCCTCCTCGGTGCGGGACTGCCTCGACGACCTGCACGCCACGCGGATCGGCCACGGCGTCCGGGCGGCGGACGACCCGCGGCTGATGAAGCGGCTCGCCGAGCGCGGTGTCACCTGCGAGGTCTGCCCCGCCTCGAACGTGGCCCTGGGCGTCTACGACAAGCCGGAGGACGTGCCGCTGCGCACCCTGTACGAGGCCGGGGTCCCGCTGGCCCTGGGCGCCGACGACCCCCTGCTGTTCGGCTCCCGGCTGGCCGACCAGTACGAGCTGGCCCGTCGCCACCACGCCTTCACGGACGAGGAGCTGGCCGAGCTGGCCCGCCACTCGATCCGGGGTTCGGCGGCCCCGGAGGACGTGCGGCAGAAGCTGCTGTCGGGGGTGGACGACTGGCTGGCCTCCTGAGCCGCGGCCCGCGCGCCGCGGCTCACCGGCCGGGGCGGCGGGGCGTGGGCGTGGCCCCTGACCACGCCCACGCCCGTACCCACGCCCGGCGCGCCCGGCACGCCCGGCGCCCGCGGGTCGGCTCAGAGGCCGGCCCGCGCCCGCGTGGGAACGGGTTCCGGCAGCAGCGGGTAGCGGGCCGACAGCCGCATCGCGCCCTCGGTGACCGCCGGATCGTGCGAGGCCGCCTGCACCCCGTCGAGATAGGCGTGCGCGGCCGCCTCGAACACGGCGTCCACCGCGGCCAGTTCGGCGGCCAGCGCCTCACCGCGTTCCCTGGCCCGCTCCGCCTGCGTCTCCTGCTGCCGCCGGGCCCCCGCCGCCGCGGCCACGGCCCGCGAGAGCGCCGTCTCGGCCTTCTGCAGGTTGCGGTGGTGGTGGCGGTAGGCGGCGACGAAGGGGTGCTCCTCGGACAGGGCCAGCAGGAAGGCGATCCCGCCGGAGAGCAGCAGCAGCGAGATGAAGGTGACACCGACCGTGTGCTGGTCCAGGTGGAGCTGCTCCAGCACGGTGGGCGCCGGGGGCGGGTCGACGCCCAGCTGACGGGCGAGGTCCGCCACGCCCGCGTCGGGGGCGTCCCGGAACACGATCCGCGCCCGCAGGTCACCCAGGTACCAGGCGGCCCAGCCCCACACCGACGTCAGCGCCGCCGCCACCGGCAGCACCACCCACAGCGAGGCGGTGGCCCCGCGCCGGCGCCACTGCCGTCCGGCCTGGAAGGGGCCGGCCGTCATGACGACGCCGACGGCGGCCGACAGCAGGTAGGCGCTCAGCCTGCCTTCCGGCGTCCACTCGTGGATCGCCAGGAACAGCGTCACGTACACCGGGAGTTCGACGAGCACCAGCAGTGCGGCGAGGGCCAGCCGGGGCCGGCGGGCCATGGCCGCGGTCTCGGTCAGGCCCTCCCAGTGCGCCGCCGGCGGCACGGGAAGGGGGCGGGCTCCGGCTCGAAGTCGTCGTCCGGGTCGGAGGCGTACGGCGAGGCGTACGGCGGGGCGGGGTCCGCGGCCGGGTCCCGGCCGGGGTCGCGGTCCGGGCCGGAGGCGGCGCGTCCCGCCCAGCGGGGCAGCAGGCGGTCGCGGCTGTCCTCGCGGGCGGCCATACGGGCGGCCGCCCGGTCCAGCCGGGCGGTGGCCGCGAGCCGGCGGCGCGTCTCCTCCGCCTGGGCGTCGCGGGCCCGCCGGGCGTCCTCCTCGCGGGCCGCGGTGTCGGCGTACAGGCGTGCCGAGTCCCGCAGCTCGCGTTCCTCGTACGCGTGGTGACGGGCCACGGTCCGGTCCCGGGCGTGGCCGCGCAGTCCGGTCAGCCGGCCGAAATAGGGCAGGCGGTGGACGGAGCCGAGGACGTACGGGTTGAGGGTGCCGTCGCCGGCGGCGCGGCGGCCGGCGGACTCGGCCTGCGTGAGGAGCTGCCTGGCCTCCTTGGTCTCGGTCGGCGGGACGGGCCCGCGCGGTGCGATGCCGCCGCCGGTACGGCCGAGGCCGGGGGCGCGGCCCTCGCCGCGCCGGAAGGGCAGGCCGTACCTGAGCCTGCGGGGCTCCTCAGGCCCCGTATCCGTCGTCGACACCGACCTTCACCTCCTTCTCCAGGACCTGCTGCCAGAACTGGCCCATCTGCTCGACGCGTTCGGGGTGGTCCTGCCGCCGCGCATGGCGAAGCCGACGCGGTGGACGGTGGTGTCGGGCAGCTCGGGCAGTCCGCGTACGGCGACCAGGGCGGCGACGGCCTCGTTCCGCTGGGCGGGTGTCTCCAGCTCGAACTTGGAGAGCCGGAAGTCGGGGTCGGACTGGTCGAAGTCGCTGATCACCAGGACGTGGTAGGTGCCGCCGCCGTCGCGGGGCACCTTGGCGGCGCGTTCGAGTCCGCCGAGGACGTCCGAGCCGGGCTGGCGCTGCCGTGCGCAGTCCAGCATCTTCTCGGCGCCCGCCTCGGCGAGGAAGCGGGTCTGTTTCCACAGGCTCTCGCGGTCGGAGCGCTGGTCGCCGTCCGGGTCGAGGTCCATCCTCGGCACCTGGCAGGAGGAGGCGGTGGAGGCCGCGGTGATGGGCGCGTAGGAGACGTACCGGCATTTCTGGTCGGCCAGAAAGCCGGGGACGGTCGCCTTCAGCTTCTCCTTGGCGCGGAAGCCGTTCTCGCTGTCGGCGCCGGAGCCGGAGCCGTCGACGACGACCGCGCAGTCGGCGGAGAGCCGGTCGGGTCCGTCGAGCGCTCCGCACCCCGTCAGCAGCAGGGCCGTGGCGCCCAGTGCGGCGGTCATCCGTGCGGTGTGCACGGCGGCGTGGCGGGTGGTGCGGCCTGCGGTGCGGTGGGTGGTGCGGTGGGTGGCGTGGCCTGTGGCCTGCCGTGCCGCAGGACGTGCGGCGTGCTGTGCGGTGTTCATCGGGTCCCCCGTTCTCCCCGGCCGGCCGCCGCGGCCGCCGGCCCGATCCTCTGCTCCAGGATGTGCAGGGCCCTGCGGACCAGGGCGTCGTCGAGCATCCAGTCCGGTGCTCCCGTCCATGTCTCGTCGGGTTCCGCCAGGGCCGTGCCGGCCGTGGCCCACTCGGGTGGGCCGGGCGGCTCGGGCACGTCGGGCGGCTCGGTCAGGTGACCGCCGCGCGCGCGGGCCAGGCGTGCGGCGCGGCGCTCGGCGCGGCGACGGGCGCGGGCCCGGGCCCTCGTGTGGGCGGCTTCGTAGTGGGCGAGTTCCTGGTCGGCACAGGCCGCGAGGGCCAGGCCGCGCTGCTGGCAGGCCGTCACCTCCGTGCGCCACTGCGACACCCAGCCGCCGAAGCGGGCCAGGGCCGCGGGCACGTCCTCGCGCCGGTGGTCGTACTCCGTCACGATCCGCGCGGACTCCGCGTGGACGCGGTCGATGTGGGCCGCGTGCCGGGTGACGAACCGGGACCGCAGGTCCTCCAGTGCCATCCGCAGCCCGCGTTCGAGCTGGCGGGCGTACTGCTCGGGGCCGACGCCGGCCCGTCCGTCCCGCTTGCCGCGGCGGGTGGCCCGCCAGCGGGTGCGCGCGGTGAGGCGGCTGCGGCCGTAGTCCGCCGGGACGGACTTCACCTCGCTCATGGGATCCCCCTCGTCGATGACCCGGACCGCCCCTGGGCCGCGTGCGGGCACGGCGACGGTGCCCTGGCCGGAGCGAAGACTCCGCCGGAATCCGGGATTTCGCGCAGCCTAGGGGAAAACCGAACGCCGGAGGGAGGGATTTCCGACACCGGATTTCCGGTCGTCCGGGAATCGACCGGAGATCGACCGGAGGGCGACCGGAGTGGCGCCGGCGTTCCTGGAAAACTTCCGAAAACACCGGTGGGACGGGCGGGACCCGGAATAGTCTTCGCTTCCGCCGCGGGCCACGGAGACCCGCGAAAGCGAAGAGATCTTCGTATGCGTGCCGGTGTACGCCGGATGCATTCAGGGAGCACAGGGCGCAAGGGGGCGCATGGCCGAGTACGACGCCGACGCGGCGCGCGAGGTGCGGATCGCCGACGGGTATTTCCCCGTCGAGACGCTCGGCCCCGGCCGCCGGCTGGCCCTGTGGTTCCAGGGGTGCGCCCTCGCCTGCCCCGGCTGCATGTCCCGGCACACCTGGGACCCGGCGGGCGGGCGGACGGTCACCGTGGGCGAACTGCTCCGGCTGTGGCGGGCCGCGCTGGACCGGGGCGCGCAGGGCCTGACGGTCAGCGGCGGGGAGCCGCTGGCCCAGCCGGCCGCGCTGGCCGCGCTGCTGAGGGGCGCCGACCGGCTGCGCCGCCGCGGCGACGGGCCGCGCGCGGACCTGCTGGTCTACACCGGTCACGAACCGGGCGAGGTGCCGGCGCGGGTGTGGTCGGCGCTGGCGGGCGCGGACGCGGTGGTGACGGGGCGCTTCCGGGTCGCCGAGCCGACCGACCTGGTCTGGCGCGGCTCGGCCAACCAGCGTCTGGTCCCCCGCACCCGCCTGGGCACCGCCCGCTACGGCCCGCACCTCACCCGCGCGTACGCCCCGGCTCCCGGGTGGCGCTGCGCGCCGACGGCACGGAAACCCGCCTGTACGGCGTCCCGGCCCGCGGCGAACTGCGCCGGCTGGAGCTGGGCCTGGCGGCGTCGGGCGTACGGCTGAGGGGCCGAGTTGGCGGGGGTGAGGGGGCGGGCGGCGGGCGGCGCGCCCTTCGGCGGCACCGGTCGCCGTCCCGGGGCGGGCCGCGTTTCCCCGGGCGTGCCGCGAAAGCGGCGTCGTCCGCCCGAGGGGCGGGTCCGGCGGCGTCCGGTGCGTGTGATCGCACGACGGAGGGTCACGCCGGCACCGGCCGTATCGGGGCGCCCCCGACAACGCGGCCGGGGCATCCCCTCGGGGGAGTGCGTGCAGGGTGTCGCCGGGCCGGGGGCACGCCCTCCGGGGCATCCCCTCGGGCGGAGGGGCTTTCGCGGTCCTCCCTACGCCCCGGCGCCTGCGGGACCTTCGCGTCGAAGAGACCCGCCGCCTCCGGATAGCGGGTCGCGATGTGCACGGACCAGTCGGGGTCGGCGGTGAGGGCGTCCTCGATGGACCAGCGCAGCCACTCCGCGCTGGTGCGGCGGTCCAGGCCGCCGCGGCCCGCGCCCAGCAGGGGGAAGCAGATCGACCGCAGGCCGGCGGCGCGTTCCTGCCGGGCCCGGGCGAAGCAGGCCGCGACCGCGGTGGCGATGTCCTGCGGGTCGACGCGGTAGCCGAGGCCGTCGGGTATCGCGAGGGCCGCGTGGTAGACGCGGCGCACCCCGCGCTCGGCGAGGGCGCCGGGCCCGGTGGGCACGACGGTGCCGGGCCGCAGGGGCAGGACACCGGGGCGGGCGCGCACCCAGGCGGCGAGTTCCTCGGCCAGGACGTCGGTCGCCGGCCCTCGGGGCCGCGGTCGACGACCGCCGCCCGGCGCAGCGCCCCGAGACGGTGGGCCGGAACGACTTGGACATCTCCAGGTGGATGTTCTCCGAGGAGACGAGGACATCGACGTCCCGCAGCAGTTCGATGGGCGAGACGTGCACGGTGACCGGCCGGCTCCCGGCCCGTCCCGGCAGCCCGGTGTAAGGCGCCGGCGCGGGGGGCGCCCGGCCGGGCGGGCGGCGGGGCGGGGTCCGGACGCGGCGGGCCGGGGTGCGCGGACGGCCGGTTCGCGGGCCTCGGCGAGGATGGCCCCGGCGAGCTGCTCGACGACCCGGCGCTCCTGGCTGTGCCGGTAGCGCTCGTCGCTCACCCCGTACACCTGGGCCGCCGCCCGGCGCCGGTCCGCGGCCGGGTCGCCCCGGTGGCCGGGCAGCAGGCCGAAGGTGCACTGGGCGGCGCGGCCGATGAGGTCGTCGGTGCCGAGCCGTTCGGCGGCGGCGCGGACGAGCCGTTCCGCCCCGTCGGCCAGGTCGTCCTCGCCCTCGGCGTATCCGGCGTGCAGGGTGACCGCGCGCAGCCCTCGGGGCACCAGCGACTGCAGCGCGGGCAGGCCGCCGCGGCGCAGGTTCCGCAGTTCCCGTTCGAGGTCGGCACGGTCCGGCAGACCATCAGGGTTCATGCCGGTCAACATATCGGCGCCGGTGCCGCGACCGCCGGGTGTTCGGCAAGGGCGGGCGGGGCCGGGCCGGGGCCGGTACGGCCGCCGCTTTTCCTTTCCCGCAGGGGTCCGCCGTGTCCCGCGGGACGCCGTCGCCGTACCGGGGAATTCTCCGGGCCCCACGGCCGGAGAAGAAATCGCATATCCATCCGAATTCTTTTTCGTCACGCCCGCACCGGAAGCCCTTCGCCTTCCCTTCTCACCATGACCGCCGTCCTCATCGTGACCGCCGTCCTGACCGTGACCGCCGTTCCCTCTGTTCCGCCCGTCCGCACCCGGACCGCTCGGTCCTTTCCGTCCGCAGGTGAATTCCATGACGTTTCCTGCTGATCCCGGTGACCCCGGCGAGGACCTCGTCCCGCCGACGATCTACGAGCCGGAACCGGCGCCCGGCGGCCTGCCCGTGTCCGACCCGCGAGGTGATCCGGGCACGCTTCCGGCCACGCTGGCCGCCCGCTTCGTGGCGCGCGAGCGCCTGCCGAGGCGCGGTGAGCAGACCGTGCACCGGGCCGGGGAGGAGGGCCGCTCCGCCGAGCTGCGCGCGGCCGTGTTCCGGGTGCTCGACCAGGAGGCCACCGGCCCGGACACCGAGCGGGTGCTGAAGTGGTTCCACCCCGACGCGGCCCCCGACGACGAGGTGACCGCCCTGCTGTCGGAGCCGCTGCACGACGGGCTGTCGTACGTCCTGGAACGGGGCACGGCCGACGGGGCGCCCTTCCACGTGCTGCCCTCGCACGGGAGCACCGACTTCGCCACCTTCCTGCGCGACCGCGGAGAACTGTCGTCCGAGGAGATCCGCGGGCTGGTCGGCCGGCTGCACGGCGCCCTGACCGCGCTGCACGCGGCCGGCGTGGTGCACCGGGACGTGAAACCGTCCAACCTGGTCCTCGGCGACTACGCCCGGCCCACCGAGGACCTCGTGCTGATCGACTTCGGCATCTCGCTCGTCGCCCGCTCCCCGCGCGAGGCGTCCGGCGCCTGGGCCGCCACCCCGCGCTACGCCTCGCCGCAGGCGCTGCTGCGCAGGCCGATCGTGCGCGCGGCCGACGACTGGTGGTCGCTGGGCGTCCTGGTCGCCGAGGCCGCCCGCGGCCGGCACCCGGTCGAGAGGCACCACGAGACGGCCTCGGTGATGGACGCGGTGCAGGCGGGCGCGCTCGACCTCGGCGGCATCGCCGACGGGCGGGTCCGGCTGCTGTGCCAGGGTCTGCTGGCCCACCACCCGGAGGACCGCTGGGGCTCGGCGCAGGTCGCCGAGTGGCTGGCCGGAGGCAGTCCCGGGGCCGTGTCCCGGCTGGGGCCCGTCCCACGCACGGCCGGAAGCACTGCGGACGGCACGGCGGACGGCGCTGCGGACGGCACGGCGGGACGGCCGGCCGCCGGGGCCGGGCCCGCCCCGGACACGCCGCGCTTCGAGCACGCGGGCCGCACGTTCACCGATCCGGCGGCGCTGGGCGAGGAGTTCGACGCCGACTGGCCCGCCATGGTGCGCCGGCTGGCCCGCGGCAGGGAACGGGAGCGGCTCGGCCGCTGGCTCGGCGCGTTCCGCCCCGAGCGGGACCCCGTCCGCGCCGAGGCCCTCGACGAGGTGCTGCGGGAACTGCTGCGGCGCAGGCCGGACGCGGGCACGCTGATCGACCTGATCGGCTGGATGGCCCCGCAGCAGGAACCCGGCTACCGGGGCATCCCGCTCGACATCGGCGACCTGCCGGACTTCGCGGAACGCGCGGCGGCCGGTGACCGGCAGTGCGTGGACGTGATGGGTGAACTGCACCGGCACCGGCTGCTCGGCCGGCTGGCCGCGCGGCGCGGCGGCGAGGAACTGGCCCACGTCGACCGGCGCTGGCAGGACCACCACGACCAGTGGGACGCGGCCGTGGCCCGGCTGTCCGGGATACCCGAGCTCGGCGACGACCGCGACGGCCTGCGCGCCGCTACCGGCACCGGACCGGCCCTGACCGCCGAACTCCTCCACCTGGCCGCCGCTCCGGCCCCGGCCACCCGCAGACTCCGCGCCGACCTGGAGCGGGCGGTGCGCGGCCTGCCCGCCCCGTGTCCTGGTTCGTCCGGCTGGCCGAGGACGCCCGCGAACCGGTGCCGCTGCTGCTCGCGCTGCGCCTGCATCCGCTGGCCCTGGAGCAGGCGCGGGCGATCCGGCGGGAACGGGAGCGCGACCGGCAGCTCGCGGCGACGGACGCCGCCTCGCGGCACTTCCGGCTGGTGCAGCGGCGGCTGGAGCTGCCGGTGATGCTGGGCCGGGCCGCGGGCGGCGCACTCCTGCTGTTCTTCCCGCACGCCTTCGTGGTCGGCCTGGCCGACGTCACCGGCCGCGCGCCGCAGCCGACCGTGCTGACGGCCTGGCTGCTGAGCGTCCCCTCGCTGGCGGCGCTGCTGGCCGTGGAGTGCTGGACGGCCTGGTACATCGGCCCGCGCTACCACCCCGACCACTCGGTGATGGGCCTGCTCACCCGCCGGTCCCTGCCGGTGACCCGCCGCATCACGCGCCGGGGGTGGCGGGGCCGGCTGTGGGCGGCGCTCGCCCTGGCCGCCGTGGCGGGGACGGTGCTCGGCACGTTCCTGCTCGCGGTGTGGATCTGGCCCGCGGTGACCGTGCTGGCCCTGCTGGTCTCGTCGGTGCTGCGGGTGCGGGCCTGGAACGCCCGGCTCGCGACGGCCCGCGGGGCCGGGCGACCGCTCACGGGGCGGGCGGTGCGGGAAGCGGTACGGGCGGTGCGGGCGGTGCCGGCGGGACGGTGCCGGGGGCCAGGCGGCCCCTGCGCTCGCCGGGGCCCGGGGTGCCCTCCGGGGCCGGGACACCCTCCGAACCGGGCCCGCCGCCCGGACCCGGCTCCCCCGCCGGACCCGGCGCCCCGTCCGACTCCCGTACCGGCTCCCCCGCCGGTGCCCCTTCTGGTTCTGGTTCTGGTTCCCCCTCTGGAGGAGTGGCGTGAGCAGCGCGTTCGCCGGCACCGATCTGCTGACCGTGATGCCGGACGTCTCGGCGTACGGCTACCCGCCCGACCCGGCGGCCCTGTCCCTGGACACCGGCGTCCCGGACGTGACGGACGTGACGGACACGGCGACCGGGCAGCTCACCGGGGCCGTCTCCGACCATGCCGGTGACGCCGCCGCGCATCTCGGCGACGCCGTCGGGCATCTCGGCGACGCCGTCGCGGACCAGCTCCACGACATGATCGTGCCCGCCCTCCTCGGCCTGGCCGACCTCAGCGGGGCGCTGCTCGTCACGCGGCTGGCGCTGCGCGGCACGGTGGCCCTGGCGGCGTTCAACAACAAGGTCGCCGCCGAGCAGGAGGCCCTCTCCAGGCGCCAGGCGTCGCTGGAGACGGCGGGCGAGTGCTGGCGGCGCGCGGCGGAGGCCGCGGCCGGGCTCAACGCGCGGATCACCGTCCTGGGCCTGGACCCCTCGGGGCCCGGCGACCCACCGCTGCCCGCCCCGGTGCAGCCCGTCGGCGTCCCCCTCGACGTGCTGTGGAAACGGCTGGCCGAGACGGAGTGCGCGCTGCGCCGCGCGGAGGCCCAGCGGGCGTCCCGGGCGACCGCCCGGCTGCCCTTCGACCACGCGCGGGACCCGGAGCACGCCGCCTGGTACGACCGGCTGCGCGAGCGGCGCCGCCAGGCCCTGATCCGGTACGCGGAGGGCGGCCCCGAGCCCGAGGTGACGGCCGGGCGGCACACCGCGGCCGACGGGGCCACCGGGCACACCGCCCCTCCCGGGGCCGTCGCGCCCACCACGTCCCCCACGTCCACCTCGCCGACCTCGCCCACCGAGGACGACGTCCTGCGCGAGGGCGCCGAACTGCTGGCCGGGCTGCCGCTGGCGTTCACCTCCGGCGGCCGTGACCTGATCGACGACTGCCTGCGGGAGGCCCGCCGGGCGGTGGGGCGGCGGCCCACCGCGGTACGGCGCTACCTCGACGAGGCCGCGCTGATCGCCCGCAAGGAGTCGGAGCGGGCGCTGGCAGCCGAGCGGGCCCGCCGGGACGCGGCCCTGCGCCTCGGCGCGCTGCGGGCCCCGGCGCCCGAGGGGGTGGACCGGCTGCCGGACCCGTCGGAGGCCGTCGAGGTGCTCGAACGTGCCCTGCGGGACGGTGTCGCGCCCTCGGGGGCGGACGAACGCACCGTCCGGCAGGCCCTGGTGACCCGCTCGGCCGCCCTCCAGCGGGCGTACCTGGTGGCGGCGCTGCGCCGGGCGACCGAGCGGTGGGGCGAGGGCTCGGTGCACGCCCGGATGGACTCCGAGCACTGGGACTTCGCGCCGGCGGCCTGGGGCGGCCGGTACTGGCTGCGGGTCCGGCTCACCTCGACGGGCCAGGCCCGCGTCTTCACCATGCGCCGGCCGCTGACCCGCCAGGAGGAGGCCGACCCGGACGCGGTGGCCCGCTGGGCGGCCTGGGACGAGGAGCGGTGTGCCGAGAGCTCCGGATACGTCGAGGAACTGGGCCGGCTCACCGAGGAGGAGGGCGTCCGCGCGGAGTTCACCTGGTCGCGGAGCCAGGTCCGCACGGGCGAACCGGCGCCCGGCCTGACCGGGTCCCGCCGCAAGCCCGCCCGGCGACAGGCCCCGCGCCGGCCCCTGCAACGCCACCACGACCACTGACCGGCGCCCGCGTCGCCGCCTTCCCCGGAGGACCCTTGACCAGCTTTCCCCTCCAGTCGCCGCCCCTGACCAAGGCGACCGTCACCCGGACCGTCCAACCGCCCTTCGCCGCCGAGCTGTTCACCACGCTCAGCGTCCACTCCCAGTACGTCCTGCACGGCAACGTCCGCGACGACCACCTGGTCGCCGACGTGCGGGACGACGGCACCCGCCGCAACCGCGCGCTGTGCCTCGAGGACCTCCTGTGGGAGCGCCTGCGACGGACCGGCTACAAGTGCCTGCTGCGCTACGACCAGGTGGCCGGCTTCACCGTCGCCCGCAGCGAGGACGGCCTCGACATGAACACCCTCCTCCAGCGCAACACCCGTCGGCTTCCCGGCCGTTCGGACGAGGAGGACGGCAGCCAGGCGGCGCGGGTCTTCGAGTCCTTCGCCCGCGGCTGGGTCGGTGAGCGACCGGGCCCCCGAAGGACAACCCGCGCTACGACGACTACCAGAAACCGGTGCACGCGGCGCTGCTCGTCGACTTCGCCTCCCGCATCCCCACCCAGGCCAACCAGCTCAGCGACGAGGAACGGACGTTCTTCCTGCGCTGCCTGAAGATCGCCGAGGAGGCCCGGCCCTTCCCCCGCGCCGGGAGCGGCCGTGCCCTGTTCAACCCGGTCATCTGGCTCGCCGACGGCGAACGGGACCTGCCCTCCTGGCTGGTGACCAGCAGCGTACGGGTGCGCAGCATCGGGGTGCCGATGCCGGACCTGGGCCAGCGTCGCCGTATGGCGGAACTGCTCGCCGGGCAGGCCGGCGTCCCCGAGACCGCCACCGGGCTCGACGTGGGCCCGCTGCTGAAGGACGCCAAGCGGGAGGAGCCGACGGACGAGGACGTCGTGCGGTTCGCGCGGGCCGCCGGCGGGCTCACGCTGCGCGCCATGCGGGAGAGCATGCGGCTGGCCCGGGCCCGTCGGCTGTCGTTCGCCGAGATGGACCAGGCGGTCCGCCTCTACGAACTGGGCGTCAGCCGCAATCCGTGGACCGGCGGCGCGGTCGCCGACAGCATCCGGGACGGCGAGACCCTCATCGGCGAGCGGGTGCGCGGCCAGGAGAAGGCGGTCACGCAGACCCTCGACGTGCTCAAGAGGGCGGCGCTCGGGCTCTCCGGCGCGCAGGCCGCCTCGACGTCCGTGCACCGGCCGCGCGGCGTGCTGTTCTTCGCCGGGCCGACCGGTACCGGCAAGACGGAGCTGGCGCGGGCGGTGGCGACGACGCTGTTCGGCTCGGAGGACGCCTGCCTGCGCTTCGACATGAGCGAGTTCTCCGCCCCGCACTCGGCCGACCGCCTGGTGGGCGCCCCGCCCGGGTACGTCGGCTACGAGGCGGGCGGCGAGCTGACCCGCGCGGTCCGCGAGGACCCGTTCCGGGTGGTGCTGTTCGACGAGATCGACAAGGCCGACAAGGGCGTCCTGGACAAGTTCCTCCAGGTCCTGGAGGACGGCCGGCTCACCGACGGCCAGGGCGTGACGACGTACTTCAGCGAGTGCGTCCTCATCTTCACGTCCAACCTGGGCGTGCACGGCCCCTCGGGCGCGGACGGGCGGCCGCTGTCCGCCCCGGCCGGGCGGGACCGGCTGCCCGAGACGCCGGAGGAGCGGGCCGCGTTCGAGGAGGAGATCCTCGGCAACGTCCGCCACCACTTCGAGCACACCCTGAAGCGGCCCGAACTGCTGAACCGGCTCGGCGGGAACATCGTCGTCTTCCAGTACATCGACGAGCCCACCGCCCACCTCATCTTCAAGGGACAGCTGCGCAACATCGTCGAGCACATGCGGCGCCAGGGCGGCCTGTCCCTGAAGGTCCTCCCCGAGGCCGAGAAGGTCCTCGCCGACGCGTGCACGCGCGACCGGCACAACGGCGGCCGGGGCATCGGCATGAAGCTGGAGACCCACCTCATCAACCCGCTGGCCCGCGCGATGTTCGACCTCGGCGTGGAACTGACGCCCGGCACGGTCGTCACCGTCTCGCGGGTGGCCGTCCAGCCGGACGGCGGCGTCCGCGTGGACATCGACGCCGTACCGGGCGAACGGACCCCTGACCGGCAGCCGCCGTGGTGACGGACGAGGGAGCACGCCCTCCGCGGTACGTCGACAAGTCCCTCGCGGAGGACGTGTTCCTCGACGACGAGGACGACGACGAGGACGACGAGGACGGCGAATACGACGGAAGCGGGGAGTACGACGGGGGCGGGGAAGAAGGGGACGAACCGCCTCCCTGGCCGGCCGGCTCCCAGGTCTCCGACGCGCCCCGGACCCACCCCTGCTGGTCCTGCGCGGCGGACGTCCCCTCCGGTGCGTCCACCTGCCCCGAGTGCCAGGAGTCGGTGCGCCACCTGCGGCTGATCAGCACCCGGCCGCCGGTCCAGCTGCGGCACGGCGGCTGCGGTCCGCTGAACCTGGGCCGCCACCCGTCCTGGGCGGCGCCCACCGTGGCCGCCGCCCTCGACGGCGAGCGAGGGGTCTCGCGCCGCCACGCGAGCATCGAGATGGCCCCGGACGGCGGCCTCTGGCTGACCGAACACCCGGCCGGCACCGTGAACGGCACCTTCGTCAACGGCGAGCGTGTGCCGCCGGGCGACCGGGTCCCCGTGGCGGACGGGGACACGGTACGGCTCGGCACGTACTGCGCGTTCACGGTGCTGGTGGTGGGGGAACCACCCGCGTAGGACGGCCCCGGTCCGGCGGCCCGGTCCGGCGGCTGCGCGCCGGCCGCCGTGGGAGGGGGCCGGCGCGGCGGACGCCGTCAGTCCGCGGGCTCCGGCGGGACGATCACCGCGCGCAGCGGGGCCAGCAGCCGGTTCGCCGCGTCCACCCCGGCGAGCGTGGCGAGGTCGTGGGAGACCAGCGGCTCGCCGTGGAGGGGCGCACCGTCGCAGCGGTCCCCGAACAGCACCAGCGCCTCGCGCGGGCGGTGCCGCCGGGACTGCCAGAGCAGGCCGTGGGCCTCCTTGGCCTGGCGCCGCAGCTCCTGCGCCCAGTACCGGGTGCGCGGGTAGTCGTCGGGCTCGGAGTCGAGCAGCCAGCTCGTCTGGCAGACGGCCGCCAGGTCCTCCTCGGTGCGCAGCGACACGAAGGTCAGTTCGGTGGCGGTGACGACCTGGGTGAGCGTGTACCGGCTGGCCTGCGCCCACGGCACCAGCCGGGCGCCGACCACCGGGTCGAAGTCCATGGACCGCAGCAGCACCTCGGCCAGCGCGGTGGTGGGTTCACGGGTGGCGTACAGGTAGGGGTAGGGGTCGTCGGCCGTGCAGTCGAAGCGGCTGCCGCCGAACAGGATGTGCGCCTGGACCGACTTGAAGCCGGTCGCCGGGTAGCGGCTGCGGTGGCAGCGCCAGAGCGCGGTGCCGGCGGGGAGCGTCGTGACCCGGGGGACCATGGTGATCTCCGGGGGGAGCTGCGGCGTCATCGGCCGTCCTCCTCGACGAGAGCCAGGGCGGCGTCCGCCAGCCGGTCGTCCGGCACCCGGCCGAGCAGCGAGGCCGGTGGCCCGCCCAGCCAGGAGTTCCGGCCCAGCCACCAGTCGGCGGCGCCCCAGGGATCGCGGTCGGCGAGCAGGATGCGGTTGATCCGTACGACGATCTCCCGGGGCCGCCCGGTGTCCGGGTCGAACTGGAAGTCGGGGCTGCGCGGCCCGTCCTGCGGATCGGCCAGCACGATGACGTCGGCGGGACCCTCCCCCGCGGCCGTGCTCCCGGCGGGCGCGGCGGCCCGGCACGGCACGGCGAGCAACCGCCGCCGCGCGGCGGCGAGGACGGCGGCGACCGGGTCGACCGGATCGGGGCCGGCCGGGCCGGGGTGAGCGGGTTCGACCGGATCGGGGTGAGCGGGTTCGACCGGATCGGGGTGAGCCGGTTCGACCGGATCGGGGTGAGCCGGTTCGACCGGATCGGGGTGAGCCGGTTCGACCGGATCGGGGTGAGCCGGTTCGACCGGATCAGGAGGGGCGGGGTCGTCCGCGACGGGGTGGGCGGGGTCGTCCGCGACGGGGTGGGCGGGGTCGAGTCGGGTGGCGCGGTCCGCGCCCGTCGCGTCGGGGCGGTCCGCCTCCCCCGCCGCCGGTGCCGCGTACAGCTGCTCCAGGGCCGCGAGCACCGCCTCCGGCGTCGGCACGGTCGTCTCCGTGGCGATCGAGCGGTGGTTGGCGTGCAGCAGCTCGGCCAGTACGCCCGCCTCGTCCGGGACGGGCCACAGGGAGCGGACGATCGCCATCACGGCCATGCGGGCCCGCTCGGGGTCGTCGCCGGCCTCGCGCAGCCGTTCCGTCATGGCCAGGAAGTGCCGGTACTGGTCCTCGTCCAGCCATTGCCGGAGCTCTCGTCGGTGTCTGACGAGGAGGGCCAGCAGTTCATTCGCGTCCAACGGTGTTCCCTTCTGGTCGGACCGGTCCGGGGTTGCCCTGATGGATGAAGGGGGCCCAGGCTTCCGTGGGCAGGGGCGGCTTGCCCTTGACCCGGACGGCCAGTGGCCCGGGCAGGCCGGGCGGCGCGGACCAGTCGGCGTCCAGCGCCCACAGCTGGGCCCGCCGCAACGCCTGCGCGGGGTCCGCGCCGTCGGCGAGGAAGTGGTGCAGGGCGTACATGAGGACGGCCGAACTGACGTCGGCGACGGCCCACTTGGAACCGATGACGTCGGCGGCCCCGCGTGCGACGAACGCGGTGGTGAGCGTGAGCGTCTCGTCGTGGTCCCGGGTGCTGAGGTCGGTCTCGCAGGCGCTGAGCACCACCAGCGGCCCGGCGCCGCCGCCCCCGTCCGCGGCGGGCGCCCCGAGCAGCCGCCGTACGGTGAGCAGGCCCGCGTCCTCGGCGGCGCCGCGCGGCCGGTGCAGCAGCAGCCTCGACACGGTGGGCAGGTCACCGGCGATCCCGTGGACGCCGAACTCGACGAGGGTGGCGGGCCGTTCGGCGGTACCGCCGGGCAGCAGCGGCAGCAGCTCGTCGGGGGTGCCGTCGATGTCGAAGCCGTTGCTGCTGAGGAAGCCGAAACAGCGGGCCGTCGGGTAGAAGGCGGCGCGCAGCGTCTCGACCTCGTGTTCCACGTACGCCAGCGTGCCGGTCGGGTCGGCGACGAGGACCGGCGCCCCGTCCAGGGGCAGCCGGGGCCGGGCGGCGGACCGCACGAACTCCGCCCCGGACGCGGCGTAGCTGAGGACGGCGTGGTCCACGGCGTACACGGGCCGCTCCCCCGCTCCCGCCCCCGTTCCCGTCCGCGTCCCCGCACCGAGCCGGGCGGCGTGCCAGGGCACGACACCGAGGTTCCCGGCGGGCAGCAGCACCACCCGCACGGGATCGCCGGGGCGGGCCGGGCGGCCGGGCCGGACCACCTCCAGGACCGGCCCCATGACGGCCGGCCCGGCCCAGTCGCACAGCTCCTCCAGGGCCGCCTCCCAGACGGCCTGCGCCTCCTCCGCCGCCGCCCGGCCGGACGCCGGGGGCGGTACGTCGGGTGCGGTGAAGGCGGAACGGTCGCGTGCCGCGTCCAGATACCGGTCCAGGGGCCCGCGTCCGGCCGCCCCGAGTCCGGTCAGCTCCAGCGCGAGCGGCGCCAGTCCGGGCCGTACCACCAGCGCCCGGCCGGGTCCGTCGCCCTGTCCGACGAGCAGGTGCACCACGGCGTCGACCCCGGCGGCCTCCGCCGCGTCGGACACCTCCTGCCATCCGGGCCCGGCCGCGATCCCGGCGGTGCGCAGCGCCCGCAGGGCCCGGCGCCGCAGGGTGCTGGGGATGAGGGTGTCGGGGTCCTTGCGGGCGGCGTCCCCACCGGCGTCCCCACCGGCGTCCACACCCGCGCGGGCGGCCTCGCGCCACTGGGCGGCGAGGTCCTTCTCGCCGTGCGCCTCCAGTTGTTCCGGCACGCTCGCCGAGGCCCCGACCGCGCGCAGGACGAGCGCGCGGCCCGCCTCGAGGACGCGCAGCGCGGTGGCGGCGTCGCCGTTCTCCGCCGCCCAGACGGCGGCGGTGACCCCCGGTCGGCCGCCGCCCGGGCGGCCTCCAGACCGTGCTCGGCACCGATCTGGAGCAGCACGTCCTCGGCGACCCTCTCCAGCAGCCGCTCGGTCGCCTCCAGCGCGCGTTCGGTGTCGCCGGGGCCGCCGCGGCGCCGGTAGGCGTCGGCCAGCTTGCGGTACACGTCCTGCGCGGTGCCGCTCCCGGTGTGGTCGCCGATCTCGGCGCGGGCCGTCTCCAGTTCGCGCAGCGCCGCCGCGAGGGCGGCCGGATCGCCGCGCCGGTCGTACTCGACGTCGAGGACGAGGGCCATGCCGAGGCGCGAGCGGATGTCCTGGTCGGCGGCGACGCGGGGGCCGCCGAGCGCGGCCCGCAACTCCTCCACGTCGTCCAGCAGGCTGGCGTCGGAGGGCTCGATGTACTGCTCCAGCGCCTTGCACAGGGCCGCGACGGGCGCCAGGACCCCCGCAGCGCGATCGGCGTGCCGGGGTGTTCCTTCGATTCGCGCAGGTACATCAGCGCCCGCCGCAGCGGCGGGGCCACCGCCCCGCCGGCCCGGCCGATGGCCATGGTCCGGCGCAGTTGCAGGAAGCCGAGGACGAAAAGAACGACGCTCGCCGAACCGCTGTCCGCGGCCAGCTCCTGGCGCATCGTCAGCAGACGTTCGTCGATGTCGTCGAAGGCGTCGAGGTCGTCCTCGGACACGTCGCAGACCCGCTGGTACTCCAGGAGGGCGCGGCCGGTCTCCAGGAAGTCCCGGCCGACCGTGCCCGGGGCCGTGCCGCCGGCGAGCGCCGCCAGGTCGATGTTCTCGGTGAGCAGGCGCTGCGCGGCCCTGGCGTCCGCGATGTTGCCGCCGTTGAGGGAGGCACCGGACAGCAGCGCCGCCTGGAGGACGGCCGCCACGCCGGCGGGGACGCCCTCGTCCTGTCCGGCCCGCAGCAGCGGCTCGGCCGCCCCCACCAGGTCCTCCGGGTCGCCCGAGCGCATCGCGATGCCGAAGCGGGCCAGGCCGGCGATGACCTGTTCCTGCCAGGAATCGCGCGGCAGGGCGTCGACCGCCTGCCCCAGTTCCTCCGGGCGCAGGATGCCGGGCGCGAACAGCTCCAGCAGCGGCAGCATGTCGTCCGCCACGAGTTCCACCTGCTCGCGGATCTCCTCCTGCGAGCCGCCCAGGGGTGTGGGCGGGACGTCGGGCAGGTCTTTGAGCATGTCCAGCGCGGCGCCCATGAGCATCCGCAGCTGCGGCGCCATCGCGTCGGTCGAGGTGGCGTAGTTCCCCAGTGCGAGCAGCGAGTCCCGGTCGCGGGCGGTCTGCAGCATCCCCAGCAGCCTCGTCCAGTGTTCGAGGTCGGGGCGGTCGGCCGGGTCGGCGGTCTCCGCGAGTTCCGCCAGCAGGGCGCCGACCTCGGCGAGGTCCTCGCGCAGCACACCGTTGCCGGGTGCCATGAAGGTGGCGCCGACCGTCAGGACGTCGATCATGTCCTGCCGGCCCCGGAAGGCGAGGTCCGGCAGGTGCGGCACCAGCAGCCTGATCAGGAGTTTGGTGACGGCCGTCCGGGACTGCGTCTCCCGCTCGGTGACGGGTTCCGGCTCGCGGGCCTCCCGCAGCAGGACCAGGGCCTCGGCCCGGTCGCCCGCCGGGTCGGCGGCCCCGCCGTACGTGCCGCCGGGCGTCCTGTCGGCGAGGTGGCGGACGGCGAGCAGGGTGCCGCGCGCCGTCCGTAACGCCCGCCGCGCGGCGCCGTGCCGCTCCCGCTCGGCGTCCGCGAGTTCGCGCAGCATCCGCTCGGTCGCGGCACCGTCCGGCAGGGCGCCGCCCTCTCCGGCACGGGCCCACTCCTGACTGACCGCGGTCGCCCGCCGGAACAACTCCCGCGTCCGGGCCTCCTGGTCCTCCCCGGCCTGTGCTTCTGGGGCCTGGTCCTCCGCGGCCTGTGCCTCTCCGGCCCGGCCCTCCCCGGCCGTCCCCTGCGTCCCGCTCACCGTCACGCGCGCCTCCCCGGTTCCCCTTCGCCCACATAGTGGCGGCACCGCAGGGCCCTCGCGGGGTTTCGGCCGTATTTCAGCCGCCCCGACCGGGAAACAACCGTGCTGCGGGGGAGTCGGGAGACAACGGGAGGGCCACCATCGAGGCAGGGGGCGCCCGCGGCCGCCGGGGCTACGGATCGGGGGAGGCCCTGGCCCGCGGTCGCCCCCTGCCCAACGGCGCCGCACCCGCGGCGGGCTCCTACAGTCCGGCCCCCACCATCACCGGCTCGTTCACCAGCGTGACGCCGAACGCCTCGCGCACCCCGGCCACGACCTCCCGGGCCAGCGCCAGCAGGTCCTCCGTGGTGGCCTCGCCGCGGTTGGTGAGGGCGAGGGTGTGCTTGGTGGAGATGCGGGCGGGCCCGCTGCCGTAGCCCTTGGTGAAGCCGGCCTTGTCGATCAGCCAGGCCGCGGAGGTCTTGGTGCGCCCCTCCCCCGCCGGGTAGGCGGGCGGTACGGCGTCCTCGCCGAGCCGCTCCCGCACGCGCGCGTGGAACACCGCGAAGTCGGCGTCGGTGAGGATCGGGTTGGTGAAGAAGGACCCGGCGGACCAAGTGTCGTGGTCCTCGGGGTCCAGGACCATCCCCTTGCCCGCGCGCAGCTTCAGCACGGTCTCGCGGGCCTGCTCCAGCGGCACCCGGTCGCCGGGCGCCGCCCCCAGGGCGCGTGCCGTCTCGGCGTACCTGAGCGGCGCGGACAGCCCGCCGGCGTCCTCCAGGGCGAAGCGGACGCGCAGGACGACGTAGCGCTCGGGGTCGGCCTTGAAACGGCTGTGCCGGTAGGAGAAGGCGCACTCCTCGTTGCCGAGGGTGACCGTCTCGTCGGTGCGGCGGTCGTAGGCGATCACCTCGGAGATCGTGGCGGACACCTCCTGGCCGTACGCCCCCACGTTCTGGATCGGGGTCGCGCCGGCCGAGCCGGGGATGCCGGCCAGGCACTCGACGCCGGCCAGTCCGGCGTCGACGCTGCGGGCGACGGCGTCGCTCCACACCTCACCGGCGGCCAGCTCCAGCGTCGTACCGGCGAGGTCGAAGCCGCTGGTGGCGATGCGCAGGGCGGTGCCCGCGAAGCCCTTGTCGCCGATGACGAGGTTGGAGCCGCCGCCGATGACGAGCAGCGGCGTGCCGTCGGCGTCGGCCTCGCGCACGGCGGCGATCACCTCGGCGTCGGTCGTCGCGGTCACCAGCCGGGTGGCGGGGCCGCCCAGCCGGAAGGTGGTCAGCGGGGCGAGCGGGGCGTCGTGGAGTTCCAGCACGCGCCCAAGCCTACGAGACGGCACCGACAGCCCCGGCCGCGCACTCACCACGGGTGAGGGGCGCCCCACGAGGGAGGACGCCCCTCACCTCACCGGTACCGGTACCGGTGAGAGCGTCTCCGGCCCCGGACGGGCCTCGCCGCGGCCGGGCTCGGGCCCGGACCGGACTCAGACCGGCCCCGGGCCGGATGCGGACCGGGCTCAGGCCAGTCGTACGACCGCCCGGGACATTCCCAGCACCTTCTGCCCGCCGCTGGTCACGGTCAGGTCCACGCGGACCGTGCGGTCGTCGAGCTTGGCGCCGATCTTGCCGCCGACCTCGATGGTCGCGCCCTGCTCGTCGTTCGGGACGACGACGGGCCGGGTGAAGCGGACGCCGTACTCGACGACGGCGCCCGGGTCGCCGGTCCAGTCGGTGACGACCCGGATGGCCTCGGCCATGGTGAACATGCCGTGCGCGATGACGTCCGGCAGGCCCACCTCCTTGGCGAACTTCTCGTTCCAGTGGATCGGGTTGAAGTCCCCGGAGGCACCCGCGTACTGGACGAGGGTGGCCCGGGTCACGCCGAACGACTGCGCGGGCAGTTCGGTGCCGACCTCGACGTCGTCGTAGGAGATCTTCGCGGTCATGTCAGACCTCCTCCGCCGCGCGGGCGACGAGCTTGGTCCAGGCGGTCACGACGTGCTCGCCGGCCTCGTCGTGGACCTCGCCCCGGACGTCGACGATGTCGTTGCCCGCCATGGACTTGATCGCCTCGATGGTGGAGGTCACGGTCAGCCGGTCACCGGCCCGCACCGGGCGCCGGTAGGCGAACTTCTGGTCGCCGTGCACCACCCGGCTGTAGTCGAGACCGAGCTGCGGGTCCCGGACGACCTGGCCCGCGGCCTTGAACGTGATGGAGAACACGAAGGTCGGCGGGGCGATCACGTCGGGATACCCGAGCGCCTTGGCGGCCTCCGGGTCGATGTGGGCCGGGTGGGTGTCCCCCACGGCCTCCGCGAACTCGCGGATCTTCTCCCGGCCGACCTCATAGGAATCGGTGGGCGGGTAGGTCCGCCCCACGAAGGACTGGTCGAGCGCCATCGGCTCGGCACCTCCTGCTTGCTCTGCGTCGCTCTACTGACCGGTACTGGTCGCTCAACGACGCGAGGCCGCCCCCGATCACTCGGGGACGGCCTCGCGTACGAGCCTGTTAATTATCGCGTTTCGCGGTGCGCGGTGTGCGCATTGCAACGCGGGCAGTGCTTCTTCATCTCCAGTCGATCCGGGTTGTTACGCCGGTTCTTCTTGGTGATGTAGTTCCGCTCCTTGCACTCCACGCAGGCCAGCGTGATCTTCGGGCGGACGTCGGTGGCAGCCACGTGAGTGCTCCTTGACGAACGGATGGGACATATACGCAAGAAAGAGTAGCCGATCGAAGGACCGACCCCACAATCGGCTACTGTCAGTAGCGGTGACCGGACTTGAACCGGTGACACAGCGATTATGAGCCGCTTGCTCTACCGACTGAGCTACACCGCTTTGATGGGATCAGGTCCCGCCTCACGACGGGAACCTCACCCACCAGAGCCCCAATACGGAATCGAACCGTAGACCTTCTCCTTACCATGGAGACGCTCTACCGACTGAGCTATTGGGGCGAGCGATGAAGACATTACACGGTCCGCAGCCGTTCGCCCAAATCCGTTTCCCCGGCCCCGCCGGCCCCCGTTCCGCCCAGGCGGCACACGGCTCCTGAGCCCCTCCGGCCCACCGGACCACACCGGTACGACTATTGCGCTCCTCCCCGACAGCGCCGGACGGCCGCCCTAGGCTCGACTCACTCTGCGTGATCCTGCCCGAGCCCCCGGGCAGCGAGCCCCCGCTCTCTGCCGAGCCCCTGGAGCGCGATGCCCGACAGCCAGCCGCACCCGCCGTCCGGGACGCCGGCTTCCCCGGACGGGCAGCCGGACCCCGGCACCCTCCTGCTGTGCGGTGCCCGCCTCATGGACGGCCGGACCGTGGACGTACGGCTGGGCCGCGGACGCATCGAGGCGGTCGGCACCGTCGGCAGCCTGACGGCCGGCCCCGCTCCGGCCCCCGGCACCCGCGTGGACCTCGGCGGGTACCTCCTCCTGCCCGCCCCCGTCGAGCCCCACGCCCACGCCGACACCGCGCTCTCCGCGGACACCGACGGCCCCGTCTCGTACGCCCCCGAGGACGTCCAGCGCCGGGCCACCGAGGCCGCCCTGCTGCAGCTCGGGCACGGGGCGACGGCGTCCCGCGCGCACGTGCGCGTCGGCGACGTCCAGGGGCTCGGTTCACTGGCGGCCGTCCTGCGGGCCCGGCGCTCGCTGCGCGGGCTGGCCGAGGTGACGACGGTGGCGATGCCCCGGCTGCTGACCGGGGCGGCGGGCGCGGACGGGCTCGCGATGCTGCGGGACGCCCTGAAGATGGGCGCCTCGGTGGTGGGCGGCTGCCCGGACCTCGACCCCGACCCGACCGGCTACGTGGAGGCCGTCCTGGAGGTCGCCTCCGAACACGGCTGCCCCGTCGACCTGCACACCGACGCCGCCGACCCGGCCCGCCTGGCCCGCCTGGCCGCGATGGCCGGCGGACTGCGCCCCGGCGTCACCCTCGGCCCGTGCGCCGCCCTCGCCCGCCTCCCCGCCGAGTCCGCGGCCCGCACCGCCGACCAACTCGCCGCGGCGGGCGTGACGGTGGTGTGCCTGCCCCAGGGCGGCTGCGGCGCCACCGACCGCCGCGACACGCCTCCGGTACGGCTGCTGCGCGCCGCCGGCGTCCGGGTCGCGGCCGGCAGCGGCACCCTGCGGGACGTCTCCAACCCGGTCGGCCGGGGCGACCCGCTGGAGGCGGCGTACCTCCTGGCCTCCCGCCACGGCCTGCGCCCCGAGGAGGCGTACGACGCCGTCAGCGCGTCCGCGCGGGCGGCCCTGGGGCTGCCCGAGGTGCGGGTGGAGGCGGGCTTCCCCGCCGACCTGCTGGCCGTCCGCGGCGGCCGCCTGGCGGACGCGCTGTCGCTGTCGTACAGCAGGATCGTGATCCACCGGGGGCGGGTGGTGGCCCGCACCAGCGCGGTGCGCGAGTACTGCGACTCGGCGGCGGCGGAGGGACTGGGGCTGCCGCGGCAGGGGCGGAGCATGTCGCCGTAGGCCGGGCGCCGGTGTTTTCGGTGCCGCCGGTGTTTTCGGTGCCGCCGGTGTTTTCGGTGCCGCCGGTGTTTTCGGTGCCGCCGGGACCGGCGCCCGCCGGATCCGGCGGGCGCGGGACGCGGCGTCCGGCACCGGTGACGCGCCGTACGGTCCGGGCGGGCGTACGGTCGAAGGCATGCGCATTGTCATTGCCGGAGGTCATGGTCAGATCGCGCTGCGGCTGGAGCGTCTGCTCGCCGCACGCGGAGTCGAGGTCGCGGGCATCGTCCGCAAGGCCGAGCAGAGCGACGACCTGCGGGCCGTCGGCGCCGAACCGGTCGTGCTGGACCTGGAGTCGGCGTCGGAGCCGGAGGTCGCGGACGTCCTGCGGGGCGCGGACGCGGCGGTGTTCGCCGCGGGCGCCGGCCCGGGCAGCGGAACGTCCCGCAAGGAGAGCGTCGACAAGGGCGCGGCGGTCCTGTTCGCGGACGCGGCGGTGCGCGCGGGCGTGCGCCGCTTCCTCGTCGTGTCCTCCTACGGCGCCGACCCCGGCCACCGGGGCGACGGGGTCTTCGACGTCTACCTGCGCGCCAAGGGCGAGGCCGACGCGCACGTCCAGGGGCTGGACGGTCTCGACTGGACGATCCTGCGCCCGGGTTCGCTCACGGACGACCCGGGCAAGGGGCTCGTCCGGCTGGAGGCGCAGACCGGCCGCGGGTCGGTCCCGCGCGACGACGTGGCCGCCGTCCTCGCGGAACTGCTGGACACCCCGGCGACGGCCGGCCTGACCCTGGAGCTGGTCTCCGGGTCGACGCCGGTACCGGTGGCGGTGAAGTCGGTCGCGGGCAACTGAGCGCGCCGCCGGACGCGTTCAGAACAAGGGCAGCTGGCCGGGGATGTCGGACACCACGTACCCGTCCAACGAGGGCTGGACGGCACCCAGTTGTGCCGCGCTGCGCGAGCCGGGGCAGGACGTCAGCCGGCCGTTCTCGCGCGCGCCGGGCGGGTCGTGCCGGGCGAACCGTCCGGCGACGACGGCGATCTCCCGACGGCACTCGGGGCAGGTTCTGCGGCGGCTGGACATGCGCCCAGTCTGCCCCAGTGCGCCACGTGGGTCCCGCGCGGCAACGCACGCCCCGTTCGCCGCGCGCGACCGGCATCCTCTCCCTAGCATCGCTACATATGGCACATATCTTCGAGGAACTCGTGGCGAAACAGCGTGCGGCCGACGAGGCGCACGCGAGGGTCCTGCACCTGCGGGACACCTACGGCGCGCCCACGGCGGCCCCCTGGTCCCAGGCCCAGACCGACACCTACGAGACCGCCTGGCGCGCCTGGCGCGACCTCGCCCGCGACGCCCAGGCCGCGCTCACGGAGTACGCCAAGGACGAGAACAGACCCCGTAACGACGTCGAAGCGGACGTGCGGAAAGCCGCGAAGACACGGGAACGGGAGGAGGCGTCGGGACCGGCGTCGGGACCGCCCTCCGGGCCGGCAGCGGGGTAGGCGGCGGGACCGCCTCCCAGGCCCGCAGCGGGGTCGGTGGCGGGGCTCTCGCCCAGGGGCCCGCAGGGGGGTGGGCGTCGGGGCTCTCGTCCGTGCCGGGCTCGTCGGTGGAGCTGCCGTCCGGCGGCCGATGAGCCGAGCGCCGTCCCGCACCACCCGTCCGGACCAGAGAAAACAGCCGGAAAAGAAGCAGACCCCCTCCGCCCTGCGTTTCCGCAGTTCGGAGGGGGTCTCACTCAGCGTGGCGGCGCCAGGATTCGAACCTGGGAAGGCTGAGCCGGCAGATTTACAGTCTGCTCCCTTTGGCCGCTCGGGCACACCGCCGGGTTTGCCGCCGTTCGAACCGCTTTTCGGCGGTGGTCTCCGGCAACGACGTAAACGATACCCGATGGGGAGGGGTGCTTCGCCACCCGGATTCCTCACCGCCACGGCCGGGCCGGGTGGCTAGGCTTGTCCGGATGCGGCCCGCGTCCCACGCCGGGCTCGACGGCAGCCCCACCCACGCCGACACGCATCCGATACGCACCCCGATATCAAGGAGCCACAGGACATGGCCGACTCCAGTTTCGACATCGTCTCGAAGGTCGAGCGGCAGGAGGTCGACAACGCCCTCAACCAGGCCGCCAAGGAGATCTCCCAGCGCTACGACTTCAAGGGCGTCGGCGCCTCGATCTCGTGGTCCGGAGAAAAGATCCTCATGGAGGCGAACTCCGAGGACCGGGTGAACGCCGTCCTCGACGTCTTCCAGTCGAAGCTGATCAAGCGCGGGATCTCGCTGAAGGCGCTGGAAGCGGGCGAGCCCCAGCTCTCCGGCAAGGAGTACAAGCTCTTCGCGGAGATCAAGGAGGGCATCTCCCAGGACAACGCGAAGAAGGTCGCCAAGCTCATCCGCGACGAGGGCCCCAAGGGCGTCAAGGCCCAGGTCCAGGGCGACGAACTGCGCGTCAGCTCCAAGAGCCGTGACGACCTCCAGGCCGTCATCTCCCTGTTGAAGGGTCAGGACTTCGACTTCGCGCTGCAGTTCGTGAACTACCGGTAGGTCCTGGCTCCCCGGGGCCTGGCAGCGGGACGGAAGGGCAGGCGCAGCGGCAGCAGTCGCCCTGCCCGTCCGTCCCGGCGGACGGGCAGCGGGTACGGCGGGCGGACCCGAGGGCTCGAAGCCTCGAAGGCTCGAAGGCTCGAAGCCGATGCCGGGGCAGCAAGTTCGCGGTCAGTCCCGGGAGTTGCCGAACAGGATGCGGTAGGCGATCAGGAGCACCAGCGACCCGCCGATCGCCGCCGCCCAGGTGGCGCCGTCGTAGAAGTCCTTGGTGATGGGATGGTCCAGCCAACGGGCCGATATCCAACCGCCGATGAACGCGCCCGCCACGCCGATGACGGTGGTGCCGATGAAGCCACCCGGGTCCCGGCCCGGCAGCAGTACCTTGGCGATGACCCCGGCCAACAGCCCCAGAATGATCCAGCTGATGATGCTCATGTCCTGACCCTGCCCTTCCGCGCTGTGCCCGCACCGTCCCGGAGCTGTGATCTCGCTCCGGTCAGGCTGTGCGTCCGTGCGTCGTCCACGGCCTGTTCGTGCGGTGTCACCGGGGACGACGTCCTGGCGACACCCGGTGGTTCCCCGGCTCAGTAGGGTGCGCACCATGACACAGCCCGGACCGGTCGCCGAACTGCGGCGCACTCTGGGTGTCGGGGACGCCGTGGTCATCGGGCTCGGCTCGATGGTCGGCGCCGGCATCTTCGCCGCCCTCGCGCCCGCCGCCCGTGCCGCCGGCTCCGGGCTGCTGCTCGGACTCGCGCTCGCCGCCGTCATCGCCTACTGCAACGCCATGTCGTCGGCCCGCCTGGCCGCGCTGTACCCGGCCTCGGGCGGCACCTATGTGTACGGGCGTGAACGGCTCGGGCCGTTCTGGGGATATCTCGCGGGCTGGTCCTTCGTGGTCGGTAAGACGGCCTCCTGTGCGGCGATGGCGCTGACGGTCGGGGCGTACGTCTGGCCGGGGCAGGCGCACGCGGTGGCGGTCGCGGCAGTGGTGGTGCTGACCGCGGTGAACTACGGCGGCGTCCACAAGTCGGCCTGGCTGACGCGGCTGATCGTGGCGGTGGTCCTGGCGGTCCTCGCTTCCGTGGTCGTCGTGTGTCTGGGCTCCGGGGAGTCCGACGCCGGGCGGCTGGACATCGGGACCTCCGGAGGGCTCGGCGGGGTGCTGGAGGCCGCCGGGCTGCTGTTCTTCGCCTTCGCGGGGTACGCGCGCATCGCGACCCTCGGCGAGGAGGTGCGGGATCCGGCGCGGACCATCCCCCGCGCGATCCCGCTCGCGCTCGGCCTCGCGCTGGTCGTGTACGTGTGTGTGGCGGTCGCCGTCCTTTCCGTGCTGGGGTCGGGGGGTCTCGGGCGGGCTGCCGCGCCGCTGGTGGACGCGGTGCGGGCCGCGGGCGTGCCGGGGCTGGTGCCGGTGGTGCGGGTGGGGGCCGCCGTGGCCGCGCTGGGTTCGCTGCTGGCCCTGATCCTGGGTGTCTCACGGACCACGCTGGCCATGGCGCGGGACCGGCATCTGCCCGGCGTGCTGTCGGCCGTGCATCCGCGCTTCCAGGTGCCGCACCGGGCCGAACTGGCCGTGGGCGCGGTGGTCGCGGTCCTCGCCGCCACGGTGGACGTGCGCGGCGCGATCGGTTTCTCCTCCTTCGGTGTGCTGGCGTACTACGCGGTGGCCAACGCGTCGGCGTGGACGCTGGATTCGGCCCCTCTGAGGCGGACCCTGCCGGCGGTGGGCCTCCTCGGCTGCCTGGTCCTGGCGTTCGCGCTGCCGGGAACCTCGGTGGTCGTGGGGGCGGGTGTGCTGGCGGTGGGCGTGGCCGCGTACGGGGTGCGGATGCGGGTGGGGTCGGGGAGAGGGCGCGGGTAGGGCGGGTGGGGGCGCCGACGGGCGGGTCGCCGGCGCGGCCAGCGGTGTGGCGTGGTCGGGGGGCGGCGGCACCCGTGACGCCTGGGCGTCACCGGACCCGTATGACCGGGCCCGGACCCGTACGACCGGACCCGGACCTGGACCCGTACGACCGGGCCCGTTACGCGGTCTGGACGCGCCGGCCGGGTATTCGGGACGCCCGGTGGGGTCGGGCGTGGGCCCGGGCTCCTGCGGGCGGTTTCTTCGCCTGCTCGTTCTCCGTCATGTGTTCATGGTGCGGGCTGCCGCTGACATCGGGGGCGGCCTGTGGAAAAGCAGCGGGCTGTGGACAACTGCGCTCCGGCCGCCGCGGTGGGCGTGCGGCGATCAGCGTGCGGCGAACGGCTGGTCCGTGGGCACGATTTCGCGGCCCAGCGGGAGCAGTGAGACCGGGATCAGCTTGAAGTTGGCGATGCCGAACGGGATGCCGATGATCGTGAGGCACAGGGCGATGCCGGTGACGATGTGGGCGAGGGCCAGCCACCAGCCGGCCAGGACCAGCCAGAGGACGTTGCCGAGACAGGACGGGGCTCCCGCGTCACGGCGCTCGACCGTCGTGTACCCGAAGGGCCAGAGGGCGTAGACGCCGATGCGGAAAGCCGCGACGCCAAAGGGAATTCCGATGATGGTGATGCACAGCAGCAGGCCTGCGAACACGTATCCGAGGAACAGCCAGAAGCCGCTGAGGATGAGCCATATGACGTTCAGGATGGTCTTCACTGGTGTCCTGCCATCTTCTCGAGACGGGCGATGCGCTCCGCCATCGGCGGATGCGTCGAAAACATCTTGGACAGGCCCTGGCCCGGGCGGAACGGGTTCGCGATCATCATGTGGCTCGCGGTCTCGAGGCGGGGCTCCGGCGGCAACGGGAGCTGTTTGGTGCCCAGTTCGAGCTTGCGCAGGGCACCGGCGAGGGCCAGGGGGTCGCCGGTGAGCTGGGCGCCGGAGGCGTCGGCCTCGTACTCGCGGGAGCGGCTGATGGCCATCTGGATGAGGCCGGCGGCGAGCGGGCCGAGGATCATGATCAGCAGCATGCCGAGGATGCCGGGGCCGTCGTCGTCGTTGGACCGGCCCACGGGGATCAGCCAGGCGAAGTTGACCAGGAACATGATGACCGAGGCGAGGGCGCCGGCCACCGAGGAGATGAGGATGTCGCGGTTGTAGACGTGGCTCAGCTCGTGGCCGATGACGCCGCGCAGTTCGCGCTCGTCGAGGAGGCGCAGGATGCCCTCCGTGCAACACACGGCGGCGTTGCGCGGGTTGCGGCCGGTGGCGAAGGCGTTGGGGGCCTCGGTCGGGGAGATGTACAGGCGGGGCATGGGCTGGCGGGCCTGGGTGGAGAGCTCGCGGACCATGCGGTACAGGCCGGGGGCCTCGAACTCGCTCACGGGGCGGGCGCGCATGGCGCGCAGGGCCAGCTTGTCGCTGTTCCAGTACGCGTACGCGTTGGTGCCGAGCGCGATCAGGACCGCGACGACGAGCCCTGTGCGGCCGAAGGAGCTGCCGATGACGATGATGAGTGCGGACAGTCCCCCGAGGAGTACTGCGGTCCTGAGCCCGTTGTGCCGGCGGTGCACGGTACGCCCTCCAAGTCGTGCGGCAGGGGAACCCTTCGCTTGCGGATCTTGCCTTCTGATCTGCGGTTCCGCTGGTGTCGTGGTGCCACGTCCAGTGGAACCTCCCGTTTTGGACAACGCCAGAGGACGGCCCCGGGTTCCCTTGTGCTCCCGGCGGCGGGCGTGGGCCGTCCGGGTGGCGGTTCAGAAGAGGGCGGTGTCGGCGAAGCGCAGTGCCAGTTGCGGGGCGCCGGAGAGGGCGACCCCGAGGACCGCGGTGAGGGTGATCGCGACGGTGAGGGGCGCGGGGACGGGATGCCTGCCGGTTTCGCCCTCGGGGGCGCGGAAGAGGAGCGCCGTCCACCGGAGGTAGTAGTACAGGGCGATCACGACGTTGGCCGCCATGACGACGGCGAGCCAGCCGAGGCCGGCGTCGACGGCGGCCGAGAAGACGGTGACCTTGGCGAAGAGTCCGATGATGCCGGGCGGCAGTCCGGCGAGGCAGAGCAGGAAGAAGGCCAGGACGAGCGCGGAGAGCGGGTTCCTCGCGTACAGGCCCTGGTAGTCCGTGACGCGGTTCGCGGCGTGCGTACGGCCGACCAGGGCCGCGACGGCGAAGGCGCCCAGGTTCACGGCGGCGTACATGAGGGCGTAGGCGACGGTGGAGCCGACGGCGTGCTCGGGTCGTCGGAGTACGCGGCGGCGGCGATCGGGACGAGGAGGTAGCCGGCCTGGCCGACGGAGGACCAGGCGAGCAGACGTACGGCGCTGTACGCGCGCGTGGCCTGCTGGCGGAGGGCGCCGACGTTGCCGACGGTCATGGTGAGGGCGGCCAGTGCCGCCAGCGCGGGGCCCCAGACGTCGGCGTACGACGGGAAGGCGACGACCGTGACGAGGATGAGGCCGGAGAAGCCCACGGCCTTGCCGACGACCGACAGGTAGGCGGCGATGGGGAGGGGCGCGCCGACGTAGGTGTCGGGGACCCAGAAGTGGAAGGGGACGGCGGCCGTCTTGAAGGCGAAGCCGATGAGGGTGAGGACGACGCCGGTCCGGGCGAGGGTGTGCAGTTGCCCGTCCACGCCCTGGAGGCGGTCGGCCACCTGGGTGAGGTACAAGGTGCCGGTGGTGGCGTAGACGAAGCTGATGCCCAGGAGGCTGACGGCGGTCGCGGTGACGGACGACAGGAAGAACTTCAGGGCCGCTTCGGAGGAGCGGCGGTCGCCGTGCCGGATGCCGACGAGGGCGAAGGCGGGCAGGGAGGCGACCTCGAGGGCGACGACGAGGGTGGCGAGGTCGCGGGAGGCGGGCAGGAGGGCCGCGCCGGCGGCGGAGGACAGGAGCAGGAACCAGAACTCGCCCTCGGGGAGCCGTCCGCGCTCGTCCTTCAGGGCGGTGACCGACAGGAGGGCGGCCAGCAGCGCTCCGCCCAGCACCAGGAACTGGATGACGAGGGTGAAGTGGTCGGCCGTGTAGCTGCACACGCGTGTGTCGCCGGTCAGGCAGAAGGTGGAGCGGTCGCCGTCCAGGAGCGGCAGCAGGAGGGCCGTGGCGGCGGCGAGGCCCGCGACGGAGAGCCAGCCCAGGAGCGGCTTGCGGCGGTCGGGCACGAACAGGTCGGCGACGAGGACGACGAGTGCGACGACCGCCGGGAGGGTGGGCGGGGCGATGGCGAGCCAGTCGACGGACTGGACGAGCGAGGGGGCGGCGGTGAGGGGGCTCATCGGTTGCCTCCTGCGAGGAGCTGCTGCACGGCCGGGTCGGTCAGGCCGAGGAGTGCCTTGGGCCAGAGGCCGGCGACGACGGTGAGGACGACGAGCGGTGTCCAGGCCGCGAACTCGTAGGTGCGGACGTCGGTGAGGCGCGGGGCGTCCTGCGGGGCGGCTCCCATGCAGACGCGGCGGACCACGACGAGGAGGTAGGCCGCGGTCAGGAGCGTCCCGAAGGCGGCGATCGCGGTGAAGGTGAGGAAGGCGGGGCGGCTGAGGTCGTCGGCGGGGTCGAAGGCGCCGAACAGGGCCAGCATCTCGCCCCAGAACCCGGCGAGGCCGGGCAGGCCGAGGGAGGCGACCGCGGCGAAGGCGAGGAGGCCGCCGAGGCGGGGGCCTTGCCGTAGAGGGCGGCGCCGGTTTCCTGCGCGAGGGTGTCCAGGTCGGTGGTGCCGGTGCGGTCCTTCAGGGCGCCGACCAGGAAGAACAGCAGGCCGGTGATGAGGCCGTGGGCGATGTTGGCGAAGAGGGCGCCGTTGACGCCCGTCGGGGTCGTGGAGGCGATGCCGAGCAGGACGAAGCCCATGTGGCCGACGGAGGAGTAGGCGATCAGGCGTTTGAGGTCGCCCTTGGCGCCCTCTCTGGCGAGGGCGAGGCAGGCCAGGGAGCCGTAGATGATGCCGGCGACGGCGAGGGCGGCGAGGTAGGGCGCGAAGGTGTGGAAGCCGTCGGGCGCGACCGGGAGGATGATCCGGACGAACCCGTACGTACCCATCTTGAGCAGGACGCCGGCGAGCAGGACCGAGCCGACGGTCGGGGCGGCGGTGTGGGCGTCCGGCAGCCAGCTGTGCAGGGGCCACATCGGGGTCTTCACCGCGAGCCCGATCCCGATCGCCAGAACGGCGATGACCTGCACGGACGTGGTCAGGGACCGGCCGTTGTCAGTGGCGAGTGCCACCATGTCGAAGGTGCCCGCCCTGATTCCGATCAGGAGCAGGCCGAGCAGCATGACCACGGATCCGAGCAGCGTGTACAGGATGAACTTCCAGGCCGCCCGGGTCCGGCCCGCGCCGCCCCAACGGGCGATGAGGAAGTACATCGGGATCAGGACCATCTCGAAGGCGAGGAAGAACAGCAGCAGGTCGAGGACGGCGAAGGTGGCGAGGGTGCCGGCCTCGAGGACGAGCAGGAGCGCGACGAAGGCCTTCGGGCTCGGGCCCGCGGGCAGGTTGAAGTACGAGTAGAGCGCGCACAGGAAGGTCAGCAGCGCGGTCAGGACCAGAAGGGGGAGGGAGATGCCGTCGATGCCGAGGTGGATCCGCACGTCGAGTGCGGGGATCCAGCTGATGTCGGTCGTGGCCTGCATCTTCGACGGCTGGTCGTGGTCGAAGCCGAGCGCGAGGACGGTCGCGGCGACGAGGATCGCGCCGGTCACGGTGACACCGTGCCGCAGGACGGCCTGCTCGGGTGACCTGCCCTTCAGTCCGGGCGGGGCGGGCAGGAGAGCGGTGGCCGCGCCGAGGAGCGGCCCGGCCACGATCAATGCCAGAAGGAACTGCATCAGGGACTCACTGATATCGATCACGCCTGCTCACGCTCCTGTGGCGACGAGGACGGCGGCGACCACCAGGACGACGGTGCCGGCGAGCAGCGCGCTCACATAGGTCTGGACGTTGCCGGTCTGGGCGCGCCGTACGGCGGCGCCGAGCCAGCGGGGCAGGGTGCCCGCGCCGCGTACGTAGGTGTCGACGACCTCGCGGTCGAGGAACCGGACGAGGCTCGCCGCGGCCTGCACCGGGCGGACGAACACGGTGGTGTAAACGGCGTCCAGGTGGAAGCCGGTGGCCGCGTGGCGGTGCAGGGGGCCGAGCAGGAGCCGTCCGGGGTCTGCCGGGTCGGGTGCGGAGGCCACGTCTCCGTAGGCGGGTGCGTGGGTCGCGATGGCCTCGGCCTCGACGAGTCCGGCGTCACCCTCGGGTGGGCGGCGACGGCGCCGAGCGGGAAACGGGCCGCGAGTGCGGTGGTGTGCCGCCATGCGCTGTAGACGGCCAGGCCGCCGACGAGGGCCAGGCCGGTGCCGAGGACGGAGGTGGTGAGGGTCGGGGCGAGATCACGGCCGTCGAACCAGTCGGGCAGCGAGCGGTAGGCGAACCCGCCGAGGGCGAGGGACGGGACGGCGAGCACCCACAGCACCACGGTCATCGTCAGCGGCTGGCGGCCGTGGTCGGGGACCTCGGCGCCGTGGCCGCGGAAGGCCAGCAGCCACAGCCGGGTCGCGTAGGCGGCGGTGAGGACGGCGGTGAGCAGGCCGGCGACGAGGACGATCCAGCCGGCCGCGGCGGGGGCGTGCTCGGTGTGGCCGGTGGAGACGTGCTCGGCGGCGCCGAGGACGGTCTCCTTGGAGAAGAAGCCGCTGAAGGGCGGGATCGCGGCGAGCGCGAGGAGGGCCACGGTCATCGTCCAGAAAGCGTCCGGGACGCGGTCGCGCAGGCCGGTCGTGCGGGACATGGCGGCCAGCGAGTTGGTGCCGGCCGCGTGGATGATCACGCCGGCCGCGAGGAACAGCAGGGCCTTGAAGGCGCCGTGGGAGAGGAGGTGGAAGACGGCGGCACCGCGGTCGCCGACGGCGAGGGCGCCGGTCATGTAGCCGAGTTGGCCGATCGTCGAGTAGGCGAGGACCCGCTTGATGTCGTCCTGGGCGAGCGCGGCGAGTCCCGAGCCGGCCATGGTGACGGCGGCCATGACGGCGAGGACGACCATCGCGGCCCGGGAGGCCTCGAACACCGGGAGGAGACGGGCGACGAAGTAGACACCGGCGGCAACCATGGTCGCGGCGTGGATGAGCGCGGAGACGGGTGTCGGGCCGGCCATCGCGTCCGGGAGCCAGGTGTGCAGCGGGAACTGCGCCGACTTGCCGGCCACGCCGGCCAGGAGCAGCAGGGCGATGAGGGTCGGGTGGCCGAGTCCGCCGTGGGCGACCGTGGCGAGGACCTCGGTGATCCGGAAGGAGCCGGCGTCGGTGGCGAGGGCGAACAGACCGATGAGGAAGGGGACGTCGCCGAGTTTGGTGACGAGGAAGGCCTTGATGGAGGCGGCGCGGGCCTCCGGGGTCTCCCAGTAGTGGCCGACCAGGAAGTAGGAGCAGATGCCCATCACTTCCCAGCCGACCAGCAGCACGATCAGGTCGCCCGAGTAGACGACGAGGAACATCGCGGAGGTGAACAGGGAGACGAGGGCGGCGTACGAGGGGTAGCGCGGGTCGTCGCGCAGGTAGCCGGTCGAGTAGATCTGCACGCAGGTGGCGACGAGGCCGACCAGGAGGGCGACGAGGGCGGCGAAGCCGTCGACGTGCAGGGCGAGTTCGATCGGGACGGAGCCGGTGGGCGTCAGCTCGGTGGCGGCGTCGACGGCCGCGTCCCCGCCCTGGCGCACCGCGACGGTCGCGGCCAGTACGAGGGAGGCGAGGGTCGGCAGGACGGCGAGCGGGCGCACGAAGCCGGGGGCGGTGCGGCCGAGGAGCAGGCCGGCGACGGCCCCGAGGAACGGCAGGAGGGGGACGAGGACGGCGAGGGTGGTCGTGGTCACGCGGTGGCCTCAGCCTTCTCGGCCGTGGGGGCGGTGCCGTCGGCGTCGGCGGGCCCGTCGCCCTCGGCGCTCTCGTGACCCTCGGCGGTGTCGCGGAGCTTGTCGATGTCCGCGGTGCCGCGGTTGCGGTGGACGGCGAGGACGATCGCCAGGCCGATGCCGATCTCGGCGGCGGCGATGGCGATGGTGAACAGGGTCAGGGCCTGACCGGAGTGCAGGGTCTCCTCTGCGGTCCGGCTGAGCCAGACGTCGAAGGCGACGAGGTTCAGGTTGACGGCGTTGAGCATCAGCTCGACCGACATCAGGACCAGGATCGCGTTGCGGCGGGCGAGGACGCCGTACAGGCCGGTGCAGAAGAGGAGGGCGGAGAGGACGGCGGGATAGGCGAGGTGCATCAGCAGGCGCCTTCCTGCTCGGCCGGATTTTTCCGGGCATCCGGGACGGACGGGGAACTCTTGCCGGTGACCCGGGAGTTCACAGGGGGAGAGCTCGACTCCGCCTTCGCCTTGCGGGACAGGACGATCGCGCCGACCAGGGCTGCGAGGAGGAGGACGGAGAGGGCCTCGAAGGGGAGGACCCAGTTCTGGAAGAGGCTGGCGCCGGTGACCTCGGTGGAGCCGGCGGCCGGGCCGTCGAGGTCGATCCAGGTGGCGCGGAAGGCGTCGACGACGACCCAGACGAGGGCGGCCGCGGCGGCGACGGCGACCGTGAGGGCGGCCCAGCGGTTGCCGGAGTCCGCGTCCGGGGAGCGGCCGATGGGCGCTCTGGTGAGCATCAGACCGAAGAGGAGGAGGACGACGACGGAGCCCACGTAGATCAGCACCTGCACCCAGGCGATGAACTCCGCGGTGAGCAGGAGGTATTCGACGGCGAGGCCGCCGAGGGCCACGACCAGCCAGAGGGCGGCGTGCACCAGTTGCTTGGTGGTGACGGTGACGAGGGCGGCGCCGAAGGTCACCAGGCCGACGAGGACGAAGGCGATCTCCACGCCGGTCGGGGAGAGGAAGCCGTGGGGTGCCTGAGCGAGGGTCACGCCTCGCCTCCCTGAGGGTTGTCCGGTCCGGGCGGAGTGGCCCGGCCTGCCCGGGTGTCCCGCGTCGCCGGGGTGGTCGGTGGCGCAGGGGCGGTCCCCGTCTCCGGGGTGGTCCGAGCGGCAGCCAGCTTCTCGGCCGTCTTGCGGGCGGCGGCGATCTCCTTCGGTTCCTCCGCACCGGGGTCGAGGGCGGGCGGGGCCGGCACGGTCCACATCCACTCGCGGAGCTTGTCCCGTTCGTGGGTGAGTTCGCGGATGTCGGTCTCGGCGTACTCGAACTCCGGGGACCAGAAAAGCGCGTCGAAAGGACAGACCTCGATGCAGATGCCGCAGTACATGCACAGGGAGAAGTCGATGGCGAAGCGATCGAGGACGTTGCGGCTGCGTTCGCGGCCGCCGGGCGTCGCCGCCGGGACCGTCTCCTTGTGGGAGTCGATGTAGATGCACCAGTCCGGGCACTCGCGGGCGCACAGCATGCAGACCGTGCAGTTCTCCTCGAACAGGCCGATCACACCGCGGGTGCGGGGCGGGAGGTCGGGCTGGGTGTCCGGGTACTGCTCGGTGACGGTCTTCCGCGTCATCGTGCGGAGGGTGACGGCCAGGCCCTTGGCGAGGCCGGAGCCGGGGATCGACAGACGGGGCCGCGCGGCGGGCGTCGTCGGGTGGCGGTGGTCGGGTGACGGGCGGGACATCAGGAGATCACCACCTTGACGACGCCGGTGAGGGCGATCTGGGCGAGGGAGAGGGGGACGAGGAGGGTCCAGGACAGTTTCTGGAGCTGGTCCTCGCGCAGGCGGGGATAGGTGACGCGCAGCCAGATCACGACGAAGGCGAGGACGGCGGACTTCAGCAGGGTCCAGACCCAGCCCAGGCCGTCGGCGCCCCAGGGGCCGTGCCAGCCGCCCAGGAAGAGGACGGTGGTCAGACCGCACAGGACGACGATTCCGGCGTACTCGGCGAGGAGGAACAGGGCGAAGCGGAGGCCGGTGTACTCGGTGTAGGCGCCGAAGATGATCTCCGAGTCGGCGACGGGCATGTCGAACGGGGGGCGCTGGAGTTCGGCGAGGCCGGCGACGAAGAAGACGATCGCGCCGACGATCTGCCAGGGCAGCCACCACCACTCGAAGGCGTCGACGATTCCGGGGAGGGACACCGTGCCTGCCGCCATGGCGACGGAGGCGGCGGTGAGCAGCATCGGAAGTTCGTAGGCGAGGAGCTGGGCGGCGGTGCGCAGGCCGCCGAGGAGAGAGAACTTGTTGGCGCTGGCCCAGCCGGCCATGAGCGAGCCGAGGACGCCGATGCCCATGACGGCCAGGACGAAGAAGACGCCGGCGTCGACGGCCTCGCCGACGGCGCCCTCGCCGGGGCCGACGGGGATGGCGAGGAGGACCAGGAGGTACGGGAGCAGGGCCACGGCGGGGGCCAGCTGGAAGATACGGCGGTCCGCGCCCGCGGGGACGATGTCCTCCTTCTGCGCGAACTTCACACCGTCCGCGATGAGCTGGGCCCAGCCGTGGAAGCCGCCGGCGTACATCGGGCCGAGGCGGCCCTGCATGTGGGCCATCACCTTGTGCTCGGCCTGACCGACGATCAGGGGGAAGGTGAGGAAGACGACGAAGACGATCAGGAGCCGCAGGGCGACGTCGAGAGCGTCGTTCACTGCGGGCCTCCCTGGGGGTTCGCGGGGGTGTCGTTGTCCGGGGTGTCGTTGTCCGGGGTGTCGTTGTCGGGTGTGTCGTTGTCGGGCTGGTCGGTCTCGGGGCGGTCGTTCCCGGGAGCTGGGGCGGGCGCGGCGTCCGGGTGATCCGGGTCGGGCTCGGGGTGTCTCGGGTCCCGTTGCGGATCGTCGAACGCCGGGCGGGCGTGGTGCCAAGGGGCGTCGGCGCTGCGGGGGGCCTGTGCGCGGCGGGACGCCCCGCCATCGGTGGCCGACCGATGGCCGGCGGGCCCCTCGGACGCGGCCGGCGAGGCGGACGACGCCGCGTCGCGCGGAACCGCCGGGGGCTCCGGTGCCTCCCGTGCCTCCGGAGACACGGGCTCTTCGCCCGGAAACGTCTCCCCCGGAGACACGTCCTCTGCCCGTTGGGAGGCTGACCCCCGCTCGCGCTTCGGGCACGGCGGGGGCCGGCGCCGGAGGCGCTCCGGGGAGTGGCCGGAGCCGAGGTGCCCTCGGTTCCGGCCGCCGACGGGGTCCGCGGTCCGGCGGTGGGCTGGGGCTGGGGCGAGGTCTGGTCGGACGACTGGCTCACCGAGCCCTCGGCGGCCGTCCGCGCTCGTCGTGCGGGGCGTGCGGGGCGTGCGGGTGCGGCGGGCGGTGCCTCCGCGGAAGCCGCGGGCGGTGCCTCCGCGGAAGCAGTGGGAGGCACCTCCGTGGCCGCCGCGGTGGGGCGGTCTGCCGCCGGGCTCGCCGTTTCGCCCGCCGCTCGGCCCGCTTCCCGGCCCGTCGGCTGGTTCTCCGGCTGGTTCTCCGGCCGGCCGGCCGTCTGGCTGGCGGAGCCCTCGGAGGCCGTTCGCGCTCGCCGGACCGGGCGGTCGCCTGCCGGGCGGGCAGGGCGGTCGCCGGGAGCCGTACGGGGGGCTCGGGCGGGGCGGGTCGGGGCCGGGGGGAGCTGCCCCTTCAAAGGGCCCCATTCGTTGGGGTCGGGGACTCCCGGGGGGAGCATCTGACGGCGCTTGGGGCCGCCGTGCTCGGACTCGCCGGGTTCCTTCGCGCCGGGCCAGGCCTTGGCGACGCGGGCAGCGAGGACGAAGTCCTTGCGGAGGGGGTGGCCCTCGAAGTTCTCGGGGAGGAGGAGGTGGTCCAGGGCCGGATGGTCGTCGAAGACGACGCCGAACATCTCGTGGGTCTCGCGCTCGTGCCAGGCCGCACCCGCGTAGACGTCCACGGCGGAGGCGAGCCTCGGGGCCTCGTGCGGGACCGTCGTGCGCAGCAGCAGCCGGCGGACCGGCGCCAGGGCGACGACGTGGGCCGAGACGCGGAAGCCGGTGCCCGGTTCGTCGACCGCGCTGAGCCAGTCGAAGTAGGTGCAGGACAGCCGGTCGCGGGCCGCCAGCAGTGCCGCGGTCCAGGACTGCGGCGGTACGTCGACGGTCAGGACCTCGTACGACTCCTCGGCGGTGGCGTCCGGGCCGAAGAGTTCCCCGACGGGGGCGGGCAGCCAGCCGACGGTGGTCATCGGGCGTCCCCCTCCGCATCTCCGTTCGCGTCTCCGTCCGCGGCCGGCGGCCGGACGAGCCCGCTCTGGAGGGCCGCCGTCGAGGGACGGTCGGCGACGGCGGCGTAGCGCTCCCCCAGCGACTCGCGGGCGATCTTCTCCTGGAGCTTGAGGATGCCCTGGAGCAGCGCCTCGGGGCGCGGCGGGCAGCCGGGGACGTACACGTCGACGGGGATGATCTGGTCGACGCCCTTGGTGACGGAGTACGAGTCCCAGTACGGGCCGCCGCAGTTGCTGCACGCGCCGAAGGAGATGACGTACTTCGGCTCGGGCATCTGCTCGTAGAGGCGCTTGACGGCCGGGGCCATCTTGTCCGTGACCGTGCCGGAGACGACCATCAGGTCGGCCTGGCGCGGGCCCGGCGCGAAGGGGATGACGCCCAGGCGGATGAAGTCGTGGCGGGCCATGGACGCGGCGATGAACTCGATCGCGCAGCAGGCGAGGCCGAAGTTGAAGACCCAGAGCGAGTAGCGGCGGCCCCAGTTCAGGACGACCTTCATCGGCTCCGGGGCGAGACGGGCGAGGGCACCGAGCCTCCCCCGCTCCCGGCTCCGCTCGGTCGGGGGATCGTCACCGGCTCGGGGAGCAGCACCGGCTCGGGAGTCGCCGCCGGCTCGGGGGTGGGCGGGTTCACGTCCATGTCAGGACGCCCTTCTTGTAGGCGTACAGCAGGCCCACGGCCAGGAAGCCGAGGAAGACGAACATTTCCACGAGCGTGGCCGCGCCGTAGCCGGGGGCGGCGAAGACCGTCGCCCAGGGGAACAGGAAGATCGAGTCGACGGCGAAGATGACGTAGAGGAAGGCGTAGACGTAGTAGCGGACCTGGGTGTGGGCCCAGCCCTCGCCGACGGGGTCGACGCCGCACTCGTACGTCAGGAGTTTCTCTGGGGTGGGGACCACGGGGCGCAGCAGGCGGCCCGCGCCGAACGCGACCGCGACGAAGAGCATGCCGATGACGGCGAGGAGTCCGACGACCGCGTAGGAGTCGAAGTAGTCCGACGCCACGACGACCGTCGGTTCCCTCAGCGCTGCTTGCGACGACTGCGGCACGGTCCGTCCCTCGCTCCCCGACCCGACCTCGGCCTGTTCGACGATCTGTACGCACGGGAGTCTAGGGCCTGATAAAGACACAGTAAGCAGGCCGTCACAGCCGGGGCGAGGGGTGGGGTTTTCCCCAGGGGCTCCCGGCGGCGAACTCCATGGCGCGGGGACGCGTCACGCGGCACGCTGGCGCACATGACCGTATCCAAAGCCGCTCCCACGGCCGCGCGTCCGCGCACCGTGCCCGTCTCGCCCGCCGTCGGCCCGGATGCGGCGGGGCGCGACGAGCCGTTGCCGCGCGTCCGGTTCGCCTACGACCCGCAGACGTGGAAGGAGATCGCGCACCTTCTGACGAACCTGCCCATGGCGCTCGTCGGCTTCGTGTACGTCATGACGGTGCTGTTCACCGGCGCCACGTTGACGCTCACGGTGGTCGGGCTGCCGCTGCTCGCGCTCGGTCTGCTGGGGGCGCGGCTGATGGGCCGGTTCGAGCGGGGCCGGGCGCGGATGCTGCTCGCGGTGCGGGTCGACGAGCCGAGCCCGTTGCCGCTGCGCCGGGCGGGCAACGTCTTCCAGGGCATGTGGCTGGTCCTGAAGGACCCGGTGGCCTGGCGGACGGTGCTGTACGACTTCGTCCGGCTGCCGTGGGGGATCCTCACCTTCACGGTGACGCTGGTGTCGTTGTTCGTGCTGTGGCCGGTGCTGCCCTTCCTCGCGCGGGGGCTGACCCTCGCGGACCGGGCGATGGTGCGGGCGCTGCTGTGCCCCTCGGACGAGCTGGAGCGGCGGATCGCCGAACTGGAGTCCGACCGGGGGGTCGTGGTGGACACCGCCGCGGCCGATCTGCGGCGGATCGAGCGGGATCTGCACGACGGCGCGCAGGCGCGGCTGGTCAATCTGGCGATGGGGCTCGGCCTGGCCAAGGAGAAGCTGCTGGAGGACCCGGACGCGGCGTCGGTGATGGTCGAGGAGGCGCACGGCGAGGTGAAGCTCGCCCTCCAGGAGCTGCGGGACCTGGCGCGGGGATTCATCCGGCCGTGCTGACCGACCGGGGGCTGGACGCGGCGCTGTCGTCGGTGGCCTCGCGGTGCACGGTGCCGGTGCAGGTGACGGCCGAGCTGCCGGCGCGGCCGGCGCCGGCCATCGAGGGCATCGCCTACTTCACCGTCTCCGAGCTGCTCCAGAACGTCAGCAAGCACAGCGGGGCGAGGTCGGCGTCCGTGGACGTGTGGCGGGTGGAGGACCGGCTGCTCATCCAGGTGTCCGACGACGGCCGGGGCGGTGCGCGGATCGACGGCGGGTCGGGGATGCGGGGGCTGGCGGACCGGCTGGGCGCCGTGGACGGGCTGTTCATCGTGGACTCCCCGGTCGGGGGGCCCACGACCGTGACGGCGGAGTTGCCCTGGCGGGACCGGACGGAGCCGACGGAGCAGACGAAGCCGGCGGAGTAGGCGGAGTAGACGACCCCGCCGCGGGGCCACGCGGCGCTGCACGGCGCTGCCGCGCGACCCTGCCGGTCCCTGGGTCCGGGGTGGGGAAAACCCCCCTCCCGGGACGCCGACGGCCTCCATGGTCCGGAAGGCCGTCGCCGAGGAGGGTGGAGGCAGGGGACGACACCTGCGGACGAGACGAGCAGAACGGACGACGCCGATGGCCACGCAGTACGGGGAGTACGGGAAGTACGGGAACTACCTGGACCACGGGGACCACGGGGACCACGGGACCGCTCGCGGTACGGGGGACGCCCGGGGCCGGTGGGCGCCGGCGGCATCGGCTGCCGGCCGCGCTGCGGGCACCGGTCGAGGCGCGTGCCTGGCGGGAGTTCGCCTACGTGCTGCTGAGCCTGCCGGTCAGCATCGTGCTGTTCACCTTCGCGGTCACGATGCTGTCGGTGGGGGCGGGTCTGCTGGTGACGTTCCTCGGGGTCCCGGTGCTGGCGGCGGGGCTGGCGGCGTGCCGCGGCCTCGGGTCGGTGGAACGGGCTCGGGCGCGGGGCTGCTCGGGCTGGACGTGGCCGAGCCGGAGCCGTTGCGGCCGCGGCGCCCGGGGACGCCGGCGTGGATGGGGGCGGTGCTCAGGAGTGGCACGGCCTGGCGGCACGTCCTGTACGCGGTGCTGCACATGCCGTGGGCGGTGTTCTCCTTCTGCGTCGCGGTCGTGTTCTGGGTGTACGGCTGGGCGACGCTGACGTATCCGCTGTGGTTCTGGCTCTTCCCCCTGTACGGCGGGCAGGACGGGCTCCAGCTGTACGGCGACGAGGGGCACCGGGTGTACCTGGACAACCCGTTCGAGATCACCGTGACGGCGTTGGTGGGGCTGTTGTTCACGCTGGCCACGCCGTGGATCGTGCGGGCGCTGACGACGGTGGACCGGGTGATGGTGCACGGGCTGCTCGGGCCGTCGCGGCTGGCGTCGCGGGTGGTGGAGCTGGAGTCCGACCGGGGGGTGGTCGTCGACACGGCGGCCGCGGATCTGCGGCGGATCGAGCGGGATCTGCACGACGGCGCGCAGGCGCGGCTGGTGGCGTTGGCGATGGATCTGGGCCTCGCGAAGGAGAAGCTGCGGGAGGATCCGCGGGAGGCGGCGCGGATGGTGGACGAGGCGCACGGTGAGGTGAAGACGGCGTTGCAGGAGCTGCGGGACCTGGCGCGGGGATCCATCCGGCCGTGCTGACCGACCGGGGGTTGGACGCGGCGCTGTCGTCGGTGGCCTCACGGTGCACGGTGCCGGTGCGGGTGGAGGTGGACCTGCCGGCGCGGCCGGCCGCGGCGATCGAGGGGATCGCGTACTTCACGGTGTCCGAGCTGCTGCAGAACGTCAGCAAGCACAGCGGGGCGAGGTCGGCGTCCGTGGACGTGTGGCGGGCGGAGGACCGGTTGCTGGTGCAGGTGAGCGATGACGGGGTGGGCGGTGCGGATGTCTCCGGCGGGTCGGGGCTGGCGGGGCTGGCGGGACGGCTCGACGCGGTGGACGGGATCCTGGTGGTGGACTCCCCAGCCGGCGGTCCCACGCGGGTGACGGCGGAGCTGCCCTGGCGGGGTGGGGAGTAGGGGTTTCCCCGCCCCCGCCGCCCCTGTCCCTCCCGTCCCCAGGGGCTCCGCCCCTTCCGCCCCTTCCGCCCCGCCAGAGGCTCCGTCCCTGACCCCCCGGCGGAGCACCCGCTCCTGAACGCCGACACGGAACTCGGCCCTCGCACCCGCACAGGAGCCCGACGGGACTCCGGCTCCGCGCCCCGCCAGGTACTCGCCCCGCAGCCGGCGGGATTCCGGCACGGTCCGGCTCTGCGCCCCGTGCGGGATCCCGGCGCGGCCCGGCCCCGCGCCCCGTGCGGGACCCGGGCGGGACTCCGGGTTCCTGCGGCCCCGCGCGGGGCCCCGTCGCAGCGCCCCCTACGGGCCCACCCGGGCCCACCCGAGCCCCGCGCAGGGGTGCCGCCCGGCTTGGTCGGGGGCGGCGCGCGTACGGCTGTTCGCGGTCGGCTTCGGGCTCCGGCCGGGGACTTCGGCCAGGGGCTCCGGCCAGGGCTCCAGCCGGGAATCCCGGCCGGGCCGGGGTCGTCTCCCGTCGAAGATTTCCCTTCGTCGTCGCCGGACTGCCCCGGCGCGGGGTGTTTGCTGGGATGCTGGGGCTGTTCCGTGGACGGACGGGCTTGGCTGGGGGGCCGGAGAGCGTGGAGGTCAGGGTGCGGGTGGTCATCGCCGAGGATTCGGTGCTGCTGCGGGAGGGGCTGACGCGGTTGCTGACGGACCGGGGGCATGACGTGGTCGCCGGGGTCGGGGATGCCGAGGCGCTGGTGAAGACGGTCACCGAGCTGGACGCGGAGGGGGCGTTGCCCGACGTGGTCGTGGCCGACGTGCGGATGCCGCCGACGCACACCGACGAGGGGTGCGGGCCGCCGTGCTGCTGCGCAAGTCGTATCCGGGGCTCGGGGTGCTGGTGCTGTCGCAGTACGTGGAGGAGCGGTACGCCACCGAACTGCTGGCCGGTTCCAGCCGCGGGGTGGGTTACCTGCTCAAGGACCGGGTGGCCGAGGTGCGGGAGTTCGTGGACGCGGTGGTGCGGGTGGCCGAGGGGGCACGGCCCTGGACCCCGAGGTGGTCGCGCAGCTGCTCGGGCGCAGCCGCAAGCAGGACGTCCTGGCCGGGCTGACCCCGCGGGAGCGGGAGGTGCTGGGCCTGATGGCCGAGGGGCGGACGAACTCGGCGATCGCCCGGCAGCTGGTGGTGAGCGACGGCGCGGTGGAGAAGCACGTCAGCAACATCTTCCTGAAGCTCGGGCTGTCCCCGAGCGACGGGGATCACCGACGCGTTCTGGCGGTCCTCACCTATCTCAACTCCTGAGGACGGCGAAAGAGCGTTTTTCCTTCGTCGCGCCTTCTCGCACATTCCGGACAGTCGGAAATCATGGCGCGTCAGGGCGCCGGGCCGGCTCGGGGCGGTGACCGTCGTGCGAATGGCCGGGAAGGCGACCCTTACAGACGTAGGGTTGATCCAGGGAGGGTCTGTGGGAAGACCGCTCCCCGGACAGCCGCCTCGAGGGAGGTCCAGCTCAGTGACCAGTCAGGTCAGCAGCCCAGCGGAACAGGCCGACGGCAGCGACGGAACGGACGCAGCCGTCGTGGGAGAGCAGCGCAAACCGGGCGGGACGAAGGACGTGCGCCGTCTCGACCGGGTGATCATCAGGTTCGCGGGGGACTCCGGTGACGGCATGCAGCTCACCGGGGACCGTTTCACCTCGGAGACGGCGTCGTTCGGCAACGACCTGTCGACGCTGCCGAACTTCCCCGCCGAGATCCGGGCGCCCGCCGGCACCCTTCCCGGCGTGTCCTCGTTCCAGCTGCACTTCGCGGACCACGACATCCTCACGCCGGGTGACGCGCCGAACGTGCTGGTCGCGATGAATCCGGCGGCCCTGAAGGCGAACATCGGCGATGTGCCGCGCGGTGCGGAGATCATCGTCAACACGGACGAGTTCAGCAAACGGGCGATGCAGAAGGTGGGGTACGCGGCCTCGCCGCTGGAGGACGGGTCCCTCGACGGTTACCAGATCCACCCGGTCCCGTTGACCACGCTGACCGTCGAGGCACTCAAGGATTTCGACCTCACCCGCAAGGAGGCCGAGCGCAGCAAGAACATGTTCGCGCTCGGCCTCCTGTCGTGGATGTACCACCGGCCGACCGAGGGGACCGAGAAGTTCCTGAAGGCGAAGTTCGCGAAGAAGCCGGACATCGCGGCCGCCAACATCGCGGCGTTCCGGGCGGGCTGGAACTTCGGCGAGACGACCGAGGACTTCGCGGTCAGCTACGAGGTCGCCCCGGCGGCGAAGGCGTTCCCCGTCGGCACCTACCGGAACATCTCCGGGAACCTGGCGCTGGCGTACGGACTGATCGCGGCCTCCCGGCAGGCCGACCTCCCGCTGTTCCTCGGCTCGTACCCGATCACGCCGGCCTCGGACATCCTGCACGAGCTGAGCCGGCACAAGAACTTCGGCGTGCGCACCTTCCAGGCCGAGGACGAGATCGCGGGCATCGGCGCGGCGCTCGGGGCCGCCTTCGGCGGGTCGCTGGCGGTGACCACGACCTCCGGTCCCGGCGTGGCCCTGAAGTCGGAGACCATCGGGCTCGCCGTGTCGCTGGAACTGCCGCTGCTGGTCGTCGACATCCAGCGGGGCGGGCCGTCGACCGGTCTGCCGACCAAGACCGAGCAGGCGGACCTGCTGCAGGCGATGTTCGGGCGCAACGGCGAGGCCCCGCTCCCGATCGTCGCGCCCCGCACGCCCGCCGACTGCTTCGACGCCGCCCTGGAGGCGGCCCGGATCGCGCTGACGTACCGCACGCCGGTGATGCTGCTGTCCGACGGCTACCTCGCCAACGGCTCCGAGCCGTGGCGGATCCCCGAGCTGGACGAGCTGCCGGATCTGGCGGTGCAGTTCGCGCAGGGGCCCAACCACACCCTGGAGGACGGCTCCGAGGTCTTCTGGCCGTACAAGCGCGATCCGCGGACCCTCGCCCGGCCGTGGGCGGTGCCGGGCACGCCGGGGCTGGAGCACCGGATCGGCGGGATCGAGAAGCAGGACGGCACCGGCAACATCTCCTACGACCCCGCCAACCACGACTTCATGGTCCGCCTCCGGCAGGCCAAGATCGACGGCGTCGACGTGCCGGACGTCGAGGTCGACGACCCGCACGGGGCGAGGACCCTGGTCCTGGGCTGGGGTTCCACCTACGGGCCCGTCACCGCGGCGGTACGGCGGCTGCGGGCGGCCGGGGAGCCGATCGCGCAGGCCCACCTGCGGCATCTGAACCCGTTCCCGAAGAACCTGGGCGCGGTGCTGAAGGCGTACGACAAGGTCGTGATCCCGGAGATGAACCTGGGCCAGCTCGCCACCCTGATCCGGGCGAGATACCTGGTCGACGCGCACTCCTACAACCAGGTCAACGGCATGCCGTTCAAGGCGGAGCAGCTCGCCTCGGCGCTCAAGGAGGCCATCGATGGCTGAGACGTCCACGGAAGGCGCGGGCACGATCGAGGCGCTTTCCCTCGTCCCCAAGGCCGAGGGCCGCCAGTCCATGAAGGACTTCAAGTCCGACCAGGAGGTCCGCTGGTGCCCCGGCTGCGGTGACTACGCGATCCTGGCCGCCGTCCAGGGCTTCATGCCGGAGCTGGGGCTGGCCAGGGAGAACATCGTCTTCGTCTCGGGCATCGGCTGCTCCTCGCGCTTCCCGTACTACCTGAACACCTACGGGATGCACTCGATCCACGGGCGGGCCCCGGCGATCGCGACCGGGCTCGCCACCAGCCGGCGCGACCTGAGCGTGTGGGTGGTGACCGGGGACGGGGACGCCCTGTCCATCGGCGGCAACCACCTCATCCACGCCCTGCGGCGCAATGTGAACCTCAAGATCCTGCTGTTCAACAACCGGATCTACGGGTTGACCAAGGGGCAGTACTCGCCCACCTCCGAGGTCGGCAAGATCACCAAGTCGACGCCGATGGGGTCGCTGGACACACCGTTCAACCCGGTGTCGCTGGCGCTCGGCGCGGAGGCGTCGTTCGTGGCGCGCACGATCGACTCCGACCGCAAGCACCTGACGGAGGTGCTGCGTCAGGCCGCCGCCCATCCGGGCACGGCGCTGGTGGAGATCTACCAGAACTGCAACATCTTCAACGACGGCGCCTTCGACGCGCTGAAGGACCGGGAGTCGGCCGAGGAGGCGGTGATCCGCCTCGAGCACGGGCAGCCGATCCGGTTCGGTGCCGACCGGTCCCGGGGCGTCGTGCGGGACCGCGCGACCGGCGATCTGAAGGTGGTGACGGTGACCGCGGAGAACGAGTCCGAGGTCCTGGTCCACGACGCGCGCTCCGCGTCCCCGACCACCGCGTTCGCGCTGTCCCGGCTGGCCGACCCGGACACCCTGCACCACACGCCGATCGGCGTCCTGCGCTCCGTCGAGCGGCCGGTGTACGACACCCGGATGTCCGACCAGCTCGACGCGGCCGTCGACCGGCACGGCAAGGGGGACCTGGCCGCGCTGCTGGCGGGCGGGGACACCTGGACGGTCGTCGGCTGAGCGACTGAGCAGCTGAGCGGCTGAGCGGCTGAGCGGCTGAGCGGCTGAGCAGCTGAGCAGCTGAGCAGCTGAGCGACGGCGGCACATCGCACGCGTCACAGGCGCTGCACGCGTCGCACGAAGGCCCGGAACCGTGACGGTTCCGGGCCTTCGTGCGCCCCCGGACATCCGCATTCCCTGAACTTACCTGAACACCAGTACCTTACTTCAAAGTGGGTACTTTCCCTTAGTTAGCGCACGCCTTAGGGTTAGTTGCAGACCGCACCCCCAAGGAGTTCTGCATCATGAGCATCGTCGTCACCGGAGCCACCGGACACCTCGGCCGTCACGTCGTGGAGCAGTTGCTGGAGAAGGTCCCCGCCGCGGAGATCACGGCCGTCGTGCGCGACGAGGCCAGGGCCGCCGACCTCGCCGCGCGCGGCGTGAGGCTCGCGGTCGCCGACTACAACGCCCCCCGGACCTTCGACGGCCTGTTCGCCGCCGGCGACAAGGTCCTGCTGATCTCGGGCAACGAGTTCGACAAGGGCCGCCCGGCCCAGCACCAGGTCGTCATCGACGCCGCCGCGGCGGCGGGCGTCGCGCTGCTGGCGTACACGAGCGCGCCCGGCAGCCTGAGCGCCGCGCTGGCCGACGACCACCGTGCCACCGAGAAGGCCCTGCTGGCCTCCGGCCTCCCCTACAGCCTGCTGCGCAACGGCTGGTACCACGAGAACTACACCGAGAACCTCGCCCCGGTGCTGGCGCACGACGCCGTCGTCGCCGCCGCCGGTGACGGCCGCCTCTCCTCCGCCTCCCGCGCCGACTACGCCGCCGCCGCGGTCGCCGTACTGACCGGCGAGGGGCACGAGAACACGACGTACGAGCTGGGCGGCGACGAGGCGTGGAGCTTCGCGGAGTACGCGGCCGAGCTGAGCCGGCGGACCGGCAGGGAGATCGTCTACAACGCCGTGTCCCCCGAGGCGCTGACCGGCATCCTGACCGGCGCCGGGCTGCCCGGGCCGTTCGCCGCGATCCTGGCCGGCGTGGACGCGTCCATCGAGAAGGGCGAGCTGGTCGTCACCACCGGCGACCTGTCCCGGCTGACGGGCCGCCCGACCACCCCGCTGTCCGAGGCGATCGCCGCCGCACTCCAGGACTGACACCCACAGGAGCGTCCCGCCGGGCCGGCACCGGACCGATCTGCCGGGCCGACCCCCGCCTGTCACGACCGTATGGCGATACGGGCATGACAGACGGGGGTGTCCGGCGTTACCTTCGACCACGCGCGCCTGTCACGAGGCGGTGCGATCGTCAGAAGGAGGGGCCCGTGGCCGGGAAGTCCAAGGCTGGTGAGGGCCGGACAGGCCTGCTGAACGGTTTCGCCGCCTACGGGATGTGGGGGCTCGTCCCCCTCTTCTGGCCGCTGCTCAAGCCCGCCGGCGCGGGCGAGATCCTCGCCCACCGCATGGTGTGGTCCCTCGTCTTCGTCGCCGTCGCGCTGATCGTCGTACGGCGCTGGAAGTGGGCCGGCGAGCTGCTGCGGCAGCCGCGCCGGCTCGCGCTCGTCACCGTGGCCGCCGCCGTCATCACCGTGAACTGGGGCGTCTACATCTGGGCCGTGAACAGCGGCCACGTCGTCGAGGCCTCCCTCGGCTACTTCATCAACCCGCTGGTCACCATCGCGATGGGCGTCCTGCTCCTGAAGGAGCGGCTGCGGCCCGTGCAGTGGGTGGCCGTCGGTGTCGGCCTGGCCGCCGTCCTCGTGCTGACCGTGGGATACGGCCACCCGCCGTGGATCTCGCTCTGCCTCGCCTTCTCCTTCGCCACCTACGGGCTGGTGAAGAAGAAGGTCGACCTCGGCGGGGTCGAGTCGCTGGCGGCCGAGACCGCGATCCAGTTCCTGCCGGCGCTCGGCTACCTGCTGTGGCTGTCGGCGCACGGTGGCTCCACCTTCACCGGCGAGGGCGCCGGGCACTCCGCGCTCCTCGTCTCCACCGGCATCGTCACCGCGCTCCCGCTGGTCTGCTTCGGCGCGGCGGCGATCCGGGTGCCGCTGTCCACGCTGGGCCTGTTGCAGTACATGGCGCCGGTCTTCCAGTTCCTGCTCGGCGTCGTGTACTTCGGCGAGGCCATGCCGCCCGAGCGCTGGGCCGGCTTCGCGCTGGTCTGGCTGGCGCTGGTGCTGCTCACCGGGGACGCGTGGCGCACCTCGCGCCGGACGGCCCGGGCGCTGCGGGCGTCCCGGTTGATGGTCGCCGAGGCCGGGATGCCCGGCGCCGCCGCGACGGGCGAGGCCGCCGTGGCGGCCGGTGCCGTCGCCGGTGCCGTACGGGAGGACGGCAGCCCGCCGCCGGCGGCCGAAGCACCGGAGGCCTCCCCGGTCGCCAAGCCGTAGTCGCCGGTCACCGCGGGTCGCCGGTCAGCGGCGTCTCCGCCCTCTTTCCGCGTGATCCGTCGGACAGGCCCTGGTCGAGCCGTCCGCGGGCCCGGTGTGCCCGTACCTTCTCGCGGTTGCCGCAGTGTTCCATCGCGCACCAGCGGCGGCGGCCGGGGCGGGAGGTGTCGACGAAGAGGAGCCGGCAGTCGTGCGCGCCGCACTCGCGGACGCGGTGCGCGTACGGGCCGGTGAAGAGGTCGACCGCGTCGCGGGCGACGGTCGAGAGCAGCTGGGTGCCGGTGGCGCCGGGGGCCCAGGCGCGGGTGCCGTCCGGGGTGAGGCAGGGGACGAGCGGGGCCTCGGCCGCGGCCGCGTTGAGGGCGTCCAGGTGCTCGGGCCGTTGCGGGCGACCGTGGGCCCGGTCGGCCGTGAGGAGGAAGAGGGCGTCGCGCACGGCGCGCACCCGGCTCAGTTCCGCGTCCGAAACGGTGAGTTCCAGCCCTTCGGGCAGGCGGCTGCGGTCGGCCCAGGCGGCGAGGTCGGCGGGTTCGTGCAGCACCTCGTAGCGGGCGAAGGCGCCGGGGCCGCCGGTGACCAGCAGTTCCAGGCAGAGGGCGCCCGGGTCGAAGCGGTAGGGCCTGCCGTCGTGCGAGACCAGGGTCAGGCCGGGGAGCCGGCCGGCCGGCGATCCGGGACCACCCGGTGTTTCCGGACGTCCCGGCGTTTCCGTTGCCTGCGCGCTCATGTAACCAATATAACTGGTTACATGAGCGAGACACCCGCAGCGGAACCCACTCCCGTCCACTGGAAGCTCGTCGTCGACTCCCTCGACCCGCACGCCCAGGCGGACTTCTGGGCCGCCGCGCTGCACTACGCGGTCGAGGACAACAGCGCACTCGTCGAGCGCCTGCTGGGGCTCGGCGCACTGCCCGGCGCGGCGACGGTGGAGCACCACGGCCGCCCGGCCTTCCGGGACCTGATCGCCGTACGGCATCCCGCGGACCCCTTCGACGCGGACACCGGCACCGGGCTGGGGCGGCGACTGCTGTTCCAGCGGGTGCCGGAGGAGAAGACCGTCAAGAACCGGCTCCACCTCGACCTGCACCCCGGCGCCGAGCGGCGGGAGGGCGAGGTCGAGCGGCTGACCGCGCTCGGGGCGAGTGTGCTGCGGGAGGTGAAGGAGCCGTCCGGGACGTGGGTGGTGATGGCGGACCCGGAGGGGAACGAGTTCTGCGTGCAGTGAGCCGGGCCGGGGGCCGGTGGGGATCGACCTGATCTGACGCGCCCTGACCTGACCTGATGTGACGTGACGTGACGTGACCTGATCGGGTCGGGTCGGGTCGGACGGGTTGGGGTGAGGCGGGGCAGGCCGGATCCGGGGGCTCACGGTGGCCGGTGACGGCGGCTCCGCTATGTGAACTCGCTGTCCGGATAGCGCCCTTGACGGAGAGTTGGCCACAGCTTCACCATCCAGGCACCCCATTCACTGTGGGTTCCCTGTGGCCATCCCTCGGGGAACCCCTCTGGAACTCGGAGCCCCCCACCATGAAGCTCTCCGTTTCCGGGCGGGCGACGGCGACCGCCGTCGTCGCGGCCGCCTCGCTGCTCGCCACCGGATCCATAGCCGGCGCGGCACCCGCCCCCGAGCCCGTCGCGATCGCCGCCGCGCCCGACATCCCGGTGGCGAACGTCAAGGCACACCTGACCCAGCTCCAGTCGATCGCCACCGCCAACGGCGGCAACCGCGCCCACGGCCGCACCGGGTACCGGGCCTCCCTCGACTACGTGAAGGCCAAGCTGGACGCCGCCGGATTCACCACCACGATCCAGCAGTTCACCGCGTCCAGCCGGGTCGGCTACAACCTGGTCGCCGACTGGCCGGGCGGCGACGCCAACCAGGTCGTCATGGCCGGCGCGCACCTCGACAGCGTCACCTCCGGGGCCGGCATCAACGACAACGGGACCGGTTCCGCCGCCGTCCTGGAGGCCGCCCTCACCGTCGCCCGCACCGGCTACCAGCCCACCAAGCACCTGAGATTCGCCTGGTGGGGCGCGGAGGAACTCGGCCTGGTCGGCTCCAAGTACTACGTCAACAACCTGTCCTCCGCGAACCGCGCCCGCATCAGCGGCTACCTCAACTTCGACATGATCGGCTCGCCGAACCCCGGCTACTTCGTCTACGACGACGACCCGGCCATCGAGAAGACCTTCAAGGACTACTTCGCGGGCATCGGCGTCGCCACGGAGATCGAGACCGAGGGCGACGGCCGCTCCGACCACGCGCCCTTCAAGAGCGCGGGCGTCCCGGTCGGCGGCCTGTTCACCGGGGCGAGCCGCACCAAGACGGCGGCGCAGGTGACCAAGTGGGGCGGTACGGCCGGACAGGCCTTCGACCGCTGCTACCACTCCTCCTGCGACACCACCGCCAACGTCAACGACACGGCGCTCAACCGCAACGCGGACGCGCTCGCGTACGCGGTGTGGACGCTGTCGCAGTAGGCGGGTGCCCGGCGGGGTCGGTGCCCCGGCCCCGCGGGCTCGTTCCTCGTCCCTGCCGACTCGTCCCTCGTCCCTGCCGACTTGCCGCTCGCCCCCGCGGGCTCGTCGCTCAGCCCTGCCGGCCCGTCCCCCGGCCCTGTGGGCCCGTGCCCGAGTCGCGGGCCCGCAGGGCCAGCCGGGTCATCCGGGACCGGGCCGACTCCCACTCCTCGGCGTCGTCGGCGGCCGGACCGTCCTCGGTGACCAACTCGGTCCACAGGTCGAGGAGTTCGGTGCCCAGGTTCAGGCCCTGGAAGGGGTCGCGCACGGCCCGCCAGGCCGTCGCCGCGCTCTGCACGTTGCCGTACGCGGCCTCCGCGTCCCGGTTGCGGCGGTGGATGCCGGCCAGGTCGAGCGAGAGGTGGAAGGAACGGACCGGGTCACCGGCCAGGTAGGCGATGTACGCGGCGAGTTCGCGCAGCCGGAGCACCTCGGGGTGTTCCGGCCCCAGCGTCGCCGAGGCCTCGGTCACGGTCCGCTCCGCGAGCGCCGCGGCCGTGTCCGTGCGTCCCGCCCGCACGGCCTCGTTGATCCGCGCCATCGGCTCGCCGAGCAGGGCGGGCGCCCCGTCGGCGCCGGGGAGCGAGCGCGGGTCGTCCCCGAGCACGGCCTCCGCCACGGCGTCGAAGCCACGGGCGGGGGTCGGCCTGGGCTCGGGATCGGGCTCGAACCCCCGGGTCGCTTCGGGGTCGAGGAGCGGCACGGGGCCGGCGGCCGGGCGCGGCGCGTCCTCGGGGAGCGGGAGCGGCATCGGGGCGGTGACCGGGAGCGGCATCGGGACAGCGGTCGGAGACGGCGTCGGGGCGACGACCGAGGACGGCATCGGGGCGGCGGCCGGGGACGGCTGGAAGACCTGGGCCGGCTCCGGAGCGGGACCGGGGCGGGTGTCCTCCGGGGCGCGGTCCATCACCGGCGGGGGACCGAAGACGCCCGTCGGGGCGGCTGCCGTGCCCGGGACCTCGTCCCGCGGCTCCGCCGGCTCGCGGCGCAGGAAGTGCGTGGGCTTGTCCGGTCCGGCGGACGCCCGCCCCTCGGCGGGCGGTGCGGGCGGTACCGGCGGAGTGGGCGGGGCGGGCGGTGCCTGCGGGGCGAGTACCTCGGTGGGCCGGGCCGACGGCCGGTCGTCCGGCTCCCCCGGCGGGACCACCCGCAGGGGATCGCCCGCGAAATGGCTGGAACCGTCCGGCTCGACGCGCAGCGGGACGACGTAGCCGATGCGCTCGTCGTGGACCGTGGCGAGCACCGGGTGCCCGGTGGCGAGGGCGATGCGGTGGAGGTGGCCGAGGACGGCCTGCTGGAGTTCCTGCCCGTCGGCGGCGACGACGGGCACGCCGCCGATGCTCGCGGGCCCGCCCCCCGAGACGCGCACGTCGAGCGGCGCCGCCGTGAGGGCCGGCCGCCCGTCGTACTGCTGTGCCCGCTTCTTCTCGCGGCTGAGTCGAGACATCGGTTCCTCACCCTGACACGTCGCCGTGCACGTACGTTGCGCTCATCACCCGTGCACCCAGGCGTACACGTACTGTTGAGTCTCTCCGGCCGCGCCCGTCCGCACGTCACCGCGGCGTCACAGCCTCGTTCCAAGGACTCGCGGCCACGGGGATCCGGCGGTGGTCCGGCCGCGCGGGCGGACGGTGGCGACGACGAGGGGAGCGGCATGCGGACGACGGACGGGCGGCTGCCGGGACCGGAGATCTGGACCCGCGGTCCGGTGCCCGCACCGGAGCCGGCGCCGTGGCCGTACGCGGCGACGGCCGGACCCCGTCGCTTCTCCTGGCTCGGCACGCACGGCGGGGCCGGTGTCTCCACGCTCGCCGCGGTCTACGGCGGCCACGACTGCGGACGCGACTGGCCCGGTCCGCACGACCCGCCGTCCGTGCTGCTCGTGGGCCGGACCCACGCGGCCGGACTGGAGTCGGTGCTGCGGGTCCTGGAGGTCTTCCGGCGCGGGCAGGCCCCGGCGGGCCTCGACCTGGACGCGGTCGTGCTGGTCGCGGACGCGCCCGGCCGGCTGCCGCGCCCGCTGGCGCAGCGGGTACGGCTGATCGAGTCGGCGATCGACGTGTACCGGGTGCCGTGGGTCCAGGACTGGCGCCTGGGTGACCTGTCCGGCCTCCCACCCCGCGAGACGGAACCCCTGATCCGCCTCACGGGCACGGCAGCCCGGCGGACGCACTGAGCGCGGATCCGTCCGGGTCGCGGGAGCCCCCGCCCTCGTCACCGCCCGTGTCGCCGCCCGTGTCGCCGCCCGCGGCAGTGCCCCTCTCTCCGGTCACCTCACCGGTCACCTCACCGGCCGTCCCCCGGTCGCCTCCTCGGCCGTCGGGATCGCGGCCGCCGTACGGGAGGGACGGCTGCGGGCCGTCGACGTGGTGCGCGGGGCCCTGGAGCGGATCGAGCGGGCGGACCGTGCGCTGGGGGCGTTCGCCGAGGTGTGGGAGGACGCGGCGGCGGAGCGGGCGGCCGAGGTGGACGCGCGGGTCGCCGCCGGTGAGCGGCTGCCGCTCGCGGGGTGCCGATCGGGGTCAAGGGGCGGCACGGGCTGCGGGCGGCGGGGCCGCTGGTGGCCGCCGGTTGCGTACCGGTGGGCGCGACGGCCGTGCCCGGGCCCGGGACCCCCTGGCAGACCTGGGGCCTCGGGGCCCGCGGCCGCACCGTCAACCCCTGGCGGGCCGACCGCACACCGGGCGGCTCCTCGGCCGGTTCGGCGGCGGCGGTCGCGGCCGGCCTGGTGCCGCTGGCGACCGGCACCGACGGCGCGGGATCGGTGCGCATTCCGGCCGCCTGGTGCGGCGTCCTCGGCCTGAAGGCCACGAACGGCCGCTTCCCGTCCTCCGACGGTACGGGGCTGGCGGCGCCGGGCGTCCTGGCCCGGTACGCGGCGGACGCGGCGGCGTACTGGGCGGTGCTGTCCGGAACGGGGCCGGGGCGGCGGACCGGGCCGTTCACCGCCGTCTTCTCCCCCGGTCTCGGGTTCGCCGACCCCCGCCCGGAGCCCCTGGCCCTCGCCCGGGCCGCCGTGGACCGCCTCGCCGACGCCGGCGTCGTACGGCTGCCGCGGGCCGGGGCGCCGGTGCGGCTGGAAGACCCGGCACCGGCCTGGCTGGCGTTGCGCGGGCCGGACGCCGCACCGGCGACACGCAGACCAGAGGGACCACGGGGCGTCAACGACCGTCGGCTGGCCGCCCTCTTCGGCCGGGCGGACCTGTTGCTGACCCCGACGACCCCTGATCCGGCGCACGGCCACGACGGCCCCGGCGACCGTTACTCGACGGCGCTGACGTGGGCGTTCAACCTGAGCGGGCATCCAGCGATCAGCATTCCGGCGGGGGTCGGCGCGGACGGCTGCCCGGTGGGTCTCCAGGCGGTGGCGGCGCACGGGCGGGAGGACGTGCTGCTGGCCCTGGCGACGGCCGCGGAGGCGCTCACGGGGTTCCCGGCACCCTCTGGCGCCAATGATTGCACATACATATAATGCAGGTGCGCGTATTAGCCGCACGCCTTCTTTCTGGGGGACCCATGAGCACCCGCCGTTTCCTGTTCGTGCTGGGCAGCAGCCGTCCCGACGGCAACACGGAGCGGCTGGCCCGTGCGGCCGCCGAGCAACTGCCCGCCGACGTGGAGCAGGAGTGGATCAGCCTCGTCGAGCATCCGCTGCCCGACTTCGAGGACCGGCGCCACGACACCGACCGCGTCCGTCCCACCGAGGGCGCCGCGGCCCTGCTGCTCGACGCCACGCTCGCGGCGACGGACATCGTGATCGTCTCGCCGCTGTACTGGTACACGCTGTCCGGCCAGGCCAAGCGCTACCTGGACCACTGGGCCGGCTGGCTGCGCACCCCCGGCGTCGACTTCCGGGCGACCCTCGCCGGACGCACCCTGTGGGGTGTCACGGTGCTCGCCGCAGAGGAGCGGGCGGTGGCGGATCCACTGGTCGGCGCGCTGCGGAACTCGGCCGCGTACCTGCGGATGCGGTTCGGCGGGGTGCTGCTGGGGAACGGCAGCAAGCCGGGTGACGTACGGGACGACGCGCAGGCGCTGACCCGCGCGAAGACCTTCTTCGAGCGGCCCGCGCCGCTCGCCCGCTACACGTTCGAGACCGGCTGACGCCTTCGCGCCCGCCGCCCGTCACGGGGGCGGGCGGCGGGCGCGGGCGTCATGCCGTCACGTCCTTCGTCGTGAACCGCGCCCAGGCCGCCGACCCGAACACGGCGACGTACACCGCCTGGAGACCGAGGTTCCTGCGGAGTTCCTCCCAGTACACCGGGTCGCGCATGAGGTCGGCGAAGGACAGCCAGTAGTGGGAGAAGAGGTACGGCTGGATCACGTGCAGCTGCGGGATCTGGTCGAGGATCTGCACGGTGGTGAGCAGGCCCACGGTCGTCGCCATGGCCGCGATGCCGCTGTCGGTGAGCGTGGAGACGAACACCCCGAGCGCGGCCACGCCGAGCAGCGAGGCGGTGACGGCCAGGGTGATCAGCAGGGCCCGCCCCAGGCCGTCGGCGAAGGAGATGCGGGTACCGGAGATGGTCGTGAGGTCGCCGAGCGGGAACAGCAGGGCGCCGACCGCCAGCGCCGACACCGCGACGACCAGGGTGGCCAGCAGGCAGAAGGTCACCGTGGTCGCGTACTTGGCCAGCAGCAGGCGGGTGCGGCCGGCCGGGGCGACGAGGAGGTAGCGCAGGGTGCCGGAGTTCGCCTCGCCGGCGACCGCGTCCCCCGCGACGACGCCGACGGCCATGGGCAGGAAGAACGGGAGCGTGGCGGCCAGCGCCGTGAACACCAGGAACAGGCCGTTGTTGGTGATCTGCGCCATGAAGGCCGGCCCCTCGCCGCCGCCCCGCTGACCGCCGGCCGGTCCGTCACCGGTCTCGATCTTCACGGCGATCCCGACGAGCACCGGTACGGCGGCCAGCACGCCGAGCAGGGCCAGGGTGCGCCAGCGGCGCAGGGTGACGGCCAGCTCGCTGCGGAAGAGTCCGAGGCTCCACAACGGGCTCACCCGCCGGACGCCCTCCCCGGCTCGCGGCGCCGCTTCCGGTGCCACCACCGGTGCCACCACCGGTGTGGCCTCCGCTTCGGCAAGCTCGGCCCGCCAGGCCTGCTCAGGTTGCCCGGCCCGCTCAGCCCGCTCAGCCCGCTCAGCCCGCGACATCGAAACCCTCCCCCGTGAGTGCGACGAACGCGTCCTCCAGGGAGGCCCGTTCCACGCCGAAGCCGCGTACCCGGACGCCTGCCGTCACCAGCGCCGCGTTCAGACCGGCGAGGTCGCGGTCGGCGGGCTCGCCCGTCACCCGGTCCTCGGTGACGACGACGTCCGCCACGCCCTGTTCCTTCAGCACCCGGGCCGCGTCCGCCGTGTCCGCGGTGGTCACGACGAGCCGGCCGCGCGCCCGGGCCGCCAGGTCGGACACCGGCCCCTGGGTGAGGAGGCGCCCGCGTGCCATGACGGCCGCGTGCGTGCAGACCTGCTCGATCTCGTCGAGGAGGTGGGAGGAGAGGAAGACGGTGGTGCCGTCCGCCGCCAGCTCCCGCACGAGGACGCGGATCTCGCGCATGCCCTGCGGGTCGAGACCGTTGGTCGGCTCGTCCAGGACCAGCAGCCGCCGGGGCTGGAGAAGGGCGGCGGCCAGGCCCAGCCGCTGCTTCATGCCGAGCGAGTACGCCTTCGCCTTCTTGCCGGCGGCGGTCGTCAGACCCACCCGGTCCAGCGCCCCCGCCACGCGGGCGCGCCGGGTGCGGGGGTCGGCGGTCGGATCGGCGGTGTCGTAGCGCAGGAGGTTGTCGCGGCCGGAGAGGAAGCCGTACAGGGCGGGGCCCTCGATGAGGGCGCCGACGTGCGGCAGCACGGCGCGGGACGCGCGGGGCATGGGGTGCCCCAGCACCCGCGCCGTGCCGGAGGTGGGCGCGATCAGGCCCATCAGCATGCGGATGGTGGTGGTCTTGCCGGAGCCGTTCGGACCGAGGAAGCCGAAGACGCTGCCCGCCGGGACGGCCAGGTCGAGGCCGTCCACGGCGAGCTGTCCACCGCGGTAGCGCTTGGTGAGGGCGCGCGTGCGGATGACGGTGCCGTCGCCGCCGTCCCTGTCACCGCCGTCCCCGTCGCCGCCACCGCCGGTGGCGGTCTCGGTGGCGGTGTGGCTGTCGGTGGCGGTGGTGCCGTACGCGCCGGCGGCACCGGCGTCACCCGGGGCGTCGCCCGCGGCGGGCGTGCGGGGCAGCGCCCGCGCCGCCGGCTCGTCGTCCATCGGCTCCCCCGGTCGTCGGTTCACGTCAGGGTACTTACTCCCCCGCGTTCGCCGCCTTCACGAGGGCGTCCTTCGTGACGGCGCCGACGTAGAGCTTGCCGTCGTCCGTGACCAGGGCGTTGACCAGGCGGGTGGAGAAGACGGTGCCCGAGCCGAACTTGCCGTCGACCTTGTCGCCGAAGGAGTCCAGGAACCCGCCGAGACCGCCCGCGTCGGGAAGGTCACCGGCGGAGGGGACGCCCTCGCCGCCGGTGTCGAAGGTGGCGACGGAGGTCCAGCCCTCGCCGAGGACGTCGAGCCCGGCCAGGTCCTTGGCGAAGCCCTCCTCCGCGCCCTTGGGCGGCACGGGCACCCCGCCCGCGGCGTCCGCGCCGTCCCCCTCGGTCACCTTGGCCCCCTTGGGCGGGGTGAAGTCGAAGGTGGCGGCACTCGGCCTGGCGAAGCTGACCTGGGTGAAGCCCGCGTCGACGACGGCGGCACCGCCGCTCGCCGGGGTCAGCGTGAACTTGAGCGGCAGCCCCGTCCTCGCGTCCACGGCCACACTGATCGCGCCGACGGTCGAACCGGACTGCTTCGGCTCGACCAGCAGCTTGTAGGCGTCGCGGCCGGCGACCTGGACGGTGCCGTCCACGGTCACGGACGTGGTGTCGTCGACGGCCTTCAGGGCCTCGTCGGTGAGGTCCTTGGGCGTGGCCGGGACGGGCTCGGCCGCCCCTTTCCGCTGTGCCGTGGAGTGGTAGACCTCGTTGGAGGCGCTGTCGTACCCCCACACGTCCTTGCCGTTGTGGATGAGGCTGTACTCGGCGGCGCTCTCCAGGAGCGACAGCTTCTGCCGGTCCGGGCCGTCGGCGGCGACGCGCAGGGTGTGCGTGCCGGAGGCGAGTTCGGTGAGCTTGGTGGAGGGGTCGGCGGAGGACCCGCCGTCGTCGCCCCCGGTGGCCCCGGAGAGCAGCCCGCTCTCCAGGCCGCCCAGGTCGGGCAGGCCGAGATCGGTGGTGATCTTCACCGTGCCGGACAGCTGCTGTACGTCCGACGCGGCGATCTTCTCGATGAGCTGCTGTGCGGTGATCTTCGGCAGGTCGGGGTCCCCCGAGTCGGCGAGCGCCGGGACCAGCCCGATCGTCGCCGCCGCGACACCCACCACGGTGACCGGAACGATGTACCGCACCGCCCTGCGCCGCCCGACCCGCAGATCGTCGGCCTCCCCGGCGTGCGTGCTGTCGTCGGATGCGTACGGTGCCATGTGTGCCTTACCTCCGTCGTCGGCGGCGGCCGGTCGTCGCGCGGGTCAGCGTCCCCCACCCGAGCCGCCATTCTCACCCGAATCGGTGAGGAGTGGTGTTTTCCGTAGCTCCCATCTGACCAAATCGGCCACCCGCTTACGTCAGCCCGAGGACCCAAGTCGGCGTACGCCTGGGGTATGACGCGGGGGCGGGGGCGTCAGGGTGGGGTGGGGGTCGGAGACCGGGGTGGGGCGGAGACCGGGGTGGGCCGCATCGGGCGGAGGGCCGCAAGGGGCGGAGGGCCCGGCGAAGCGGGCAGGCCCGGCCCCGTACGTGTCATCCCGCCCGGTGGACCACCGCGTCGCACAGCTCCATCAGGGCCACCTTCGCGTCGCACTCCCGCAACGGCACCAGCGCCGCCCGGGCCTCCTCGGCGTACCGCACGGTGTCCCGTCGGGCCTGCTCCAGCGCGGGGTGGCCGCGCAGCGCGGTCAGCGCCTCGGCGAGCCGGGCGTCGTCGCTCAGGTCGGAGTCGAGCAGCTCGCACAGCGCGATGTCCTCGGGCAGGGCCAGCCGGGCGGCCCGCTCGCGCAGCCGCAGCACCGGCAGCGTGGGGATGCCCTCGCGCAGGTCCGTCCCCGGCGTCTTCCCCGACTCGTGCGAGTCCGACGCGATGTCGAGCACGTCGTCGGCGAGCTGGAAGGCGACGCCCAGCCGCTCGCCGTACTGGGTGAGCACGTGCACGACCGTCTCGTCGGCGCCCGACATCATCGCGCCGAACCGGCACGCCACCGCGACCAGCGACCCGGTCTTGCCGCCGAGCACGTCGAGGTAGTGGTCGACGGGGTCCCGGTCGTCGGCCGGCCCGGCCGTCTCCAGGATCTGTCCGGTGACGAGCCGCTCGAAGGCCTCCGCCTGCACCCGCACCGCCTCGGGCCCGAGGTCGGCGAGGATGTGCGAGGCACGGGCGAACAGGAAGTCGCCGGTGAGGACGGCGACCGAGTTCCCCCAGCGGGTGTTCGCGCTGGGGACTCCGCGCCGCACGTCGGCCTCGTCCATCACGTCGTCGTGGTACAGCGTGGCCAGGTGGGTCAGCTCCACCACCACGGCGGAGGGCACGATGCCGGGCGCGTACGGGTCGCCGAACTGCGCGGCGAGCATCACGAGCAGCGGCCGGAACCGCTTCCCGCCCGCCCTGACCAGGTGCTGCGCGGCTTCCGTGATGAACGGGACCTCGCTCTTGGTGGCCTCGAGCAAGCCTTCCTCGACAGCCGCCAATCCGGCCTGGACATCGGCTTCCAGAGCCTGGTCCCGCACGCTCAGCCCGAACGGCCCGACGACGGTCACGAGGGGTCTCCTGTCTGCTGGTGTCTTCTGGCGATTACGCGGTTTGTCGATAGGTCGCTGCCCTCACTCAAGTCAGCGTATCCGGTCACGTTTCGATCACCGACAGGCCCCACGTCCCCCCGTCTCGAACTTCGCTCGCCCGGGAGGCGTCCCCCGCGCGGCGGGGCGGTGCCGGATCATGCCCGGCGTGTCGCCGAGCGGCCGGTACGAACGGTCGGCACGGCCGGCCGGTCGGCACGGCCGCAGCCGCCGTCCGCCCGGCCTCTCCCGTCACCCTCCGGACCCCCGTCGCCCCTGTCACCCTCGTCGCCCTCCGGACTCGCGCGTCACCCTCCCGGCCCCATCAGCCGCCGGGCCCGTCCTCCCCGCCGAGCGCGCGGGGGCCACGCACCCGCACATCCGCTCACCCTCTCCATGAGACGCCTCGCCCCACGAGAGGGCTCGCCCATGAGACGCCTCGCCCCACGAGAGGGCTCGCCCACGAGACGGCTCACCCCACGGCACGGGTCACGAGGGGCTCCGCATCCGTCTGCCCGACGGAACACTTCTGACGCCCGCGCGCGGCGCCCACCGACGGACGAGCCCGTGCCGGCGCTCCCGGAAGGGCGGCAAGGTGGTGCCTCCACCGGGCCCGGTGGAGGCACCACCCCTCGCACGCCCACGCACGCCCCTTTAAAAGGGACTTGACGCTCAATGTCCGTTTCACCCTTCTTGTGGACGCTGGTGAGTTGGCTCACTGCGCGCACACGCGGCCACCCCTTCACGGAAATTTCCATTCCGCTTTGCTCATCGGCGAGTTGACGCTTGACGAATGCAAAGGATCAAGCAGGCATAAACCCCTGATCAAGGTCAATAGGGGTGATCTGTGAATCCGCCACTTGTTCCGGACATGTGCTCTCGCATACGTTCCCGGCCTGTCGGGCAGACGCCTAATCCTGCCGCCGCCCGGCACCCATCGACCGACACTCACGCACGGCAGGAGCGGGGGACCCAGGTAAGTCGCCGGGCCGTACGTCACGCACGTACCGGACCGGCTCGGGGTGAAGTCGTGTCGCCGCGTCCCCGCGGCGGCCGGCCGGGCACTTTCCAGCCCGAACCCGACAGCTCACCTCGCAGGCGCCGGAGAGGAACCTTTCGTCATGCCTGCCGCCGTTCAGCACCGCCGCACCCGCCTCGCCCGCACCCTCGCCGTCGCCGCCACCGGCGCCGCCGTGCTGGCCCTCCGCTCATCGGCTCGACCAGCGCCTCCGCGGCCACCACGACGTCGGCCGCCACGGCCGCCACCACCACGGCCGGGTACACCAACAACCTCGACGGCTGGATCCGCGAGTCCCTCGCGATCATGGCCGAAAAGGGCATTCCGGGTACCTACGACGGCATCTACCGCAACGTCATGCGCGAGTCGTCCGGCAACCCGAACGCCATCAACCTGTGGGACTCCAACGCGGCCGCCGGCATCCCGTCCAAGGGCCTGCTCCAGGTCATCGACCCGACCTTCGCCGCGTACCACGTCGCCGGCACCGCCTTCGACCCGTACGACCCGGTCGCCAACATCACCGCCGCCTGCAACTACGCGGCCCACCGGTACGGCTCGATCGACAACGTCTTCGGCGCCTACTGACGGCCGCCCCCGTGTCCCCGCCGGTCCACCGGGGGACACGGGAAAGACAGGGGCCCCGGTGACGGGCCCCGTCGGACTAGGGAAACAGTCTCTCGAGGACGACGGCCACGCCGTCGTCCTCGTTCGACGCCGTCACCTCGTCCGCCACCGCCTTGAGTTCCGGATGGGCGTTGGCCATCGCCACGCCGTGCGCCGCCCAGTCGAACATCGGGAGGTCGTTGGGCATGTCACCGAAGGCGATCGTGTCCTGCGGCCGCAGCCCGAGGTGCTCGGCCGCCAGGGCCAGTCCGGTCGCCTTGGTGACGCCGCACGGCTGGAGCTCCACCGTGCCCGGCCCGGACATCGTGACGGTGGCCAGCGAGCCGACCACCGAACGGGCCGTCGCCGCCAACTCGTCGTCGGACAGGGCGGGGTGGCGCAGCAGGACCTTGCTGATCGGCTCGCACCACAGGTCGTCGCGCGCTCCGACGCGCAGGGCCGGCAGCGTCGGGTGCGGCATCAGGTAGCCCGGTTCGATGAGCGTGAGCCCGTCGACGCCGTCCTGGTCGACCGCCGCGTACACCTCGCCCACCTCGGCCTCGATCTTGCCGAGCGCCGTCTCGGCCAGCTCCCGGTCCAGGGTGACCGACCACAGCAGACGGTCCGCTCCGGCGTCGTAGAGCTGCGCGCCCTGCCCGCACACCGCGAGCCCCTGTCCGCGCAGGGCATCCAGCAGCGGCCGTACGCGGGGGCCGGCCGGCCGGTCACCACCAGGTGACGGGCGCCTGCGGCCGTCACCCTCGCGAGCGCGTCGAGCGACCGGTCGGAGAAGGTGTCGTCGCCGCGCAGCAGCGTTCCGTCCAGGTCGGTGGCGACGAGGGAGTACGCGCAGCGCGCGGCGGGTGCGGTGGGTGCGGCCATGATCAGAGAATACGGACCGCAACGGGCTGCGGCTCACCTCCAGTTCGACGCCCGCTCCCTTCCCGTCCGGGCCCCGGTCCCGCCCGCTCCGGCGCCGGTCCCTCCCGGTCCGGTCCAGGCCCTTCCCCGTCCGGTCCAGGCCCTTCCCGCCCGGCGCCGGTCCCTCCCGGTCCGTCGCCCTCCGGTGCCGGTCCGTACCGTTCCGGTGCGACTCCGTACCGTTAGGCAGCGTTCATGCGGGAAACGGCTTTCCGCCGCAACGCCGGGTACCGGGACGTTGAAGGCCTATGCACCGGTTGGCAACAACATGGTCCGCTACCTACCGCCCCGGGCACCTGGAGCGGTACCGTCCAGACAGTCCAGGGGGACTTGATCGGGGGTCAGGTTGAGCGGCGGACGCATTCGTGTGCTGAGTCCGGAGGATCTCGGCGAGGGGGAACGGGAGCGGTGGCGCGCGCTGCGCGCCGCGTCGACGGCTGCGCGCAACCCTTTCATGGAACCGGAGTTCACCGAGGCCGTGGGCCGCGTGCGGCCCCGCACGCGCGTGGCGGTGGTGTACGAGGGGCGCGAGCCGGTCGGCTTCCTGCCCCACGAGCGGGGCCGGTTCGGCCGGGGCCAGGCCCTCGCCCACGGCGTCTCGGACTCCCAGGGAGCCGTCCTCGGCCCGGTTCCCTGGCTGAGCGCGGACGAACTCCTGCGGGCCTGCTCCCTGTCGAGCTTCGCCTTCGACAACCTGGAGGCGGAGCAGGAGCTGTTCGTCCCGCACGCGGCGGCCGAGTACACCTCCTACGTCATCGACGTGGAGAAGGGGTACGAAACCTACGAGTCCGTCCTGCGCGCGCAGTCCCCGAAGTTCCTCAAGACGACGCTCGCCAAGGAGCGCAGGCTCGGCCGCCAGGTCGGTGACCTGCGGTTCGTGTTCGACGAGCGGGACCCGGCCGCGCTGCGCACGCTGATGGCGTGGAAGTCCGCGCAGTACCGCAGGACCGGCCGCCGGGACCGGTTCGCGCAGGAGTGGATCACCCGGCTCGTGCACCTGCTCGCCCGGGAGACGCGTGGCACGGACTGCTCCGGCACCCTGTCCGTCCTCTACGCGGGCGGGCAGCCGGTCGCCGCGCACTTCGGGCTGCGCTCGACGACCGTGCTGGCCTGCTGGTTCCCCGCCTACGACCCGGAGTTCGCGAAGTACTCGCCCGGTCTGGTGCTGCACCTGCGGATGGCCGAGGCCGCCGCCGCCGAGGGCATCGGCCTGCTCGACCTCGGCCGGGGGCCGCCGAGTACAAGGACTCGCTGAAGACGGGCGAACTGCCCGTCTACGAGGGGGCGTGGACGCGTCCGGGGCGGGCGCCGCGCTCCACTGGCTCAGCCGGGAGCCCTCGCGCCGGGCGCACCACTTCGTGCGCAACCGGCCGCGGCTCGCGGCGACGGCCGCACGGGCGCTGAAGGGTGTCGGACGGCTGCGCCGGCCCTGAGGCGTTTCTGAGGCGTTCGTGAGGCGTGCGCGACGTGCTCCGACGGGTGCCGACAAGTCCCGGCGGGTTCCGACGGTCCATGAAAGTGGAGGGGGAGGATTCGTGTCCCACGTGACACGTGTACGGCGGGAGATCCGGAGGTACCTCGCCATCGAGCCGGTGCAGGTCGCCGAACTGGAACTGGAACCAGGCCGGGGGCCGGGGCAGGGGCCGGGGCCGGGGCCGGACGGCGGCGGTGTGCTGAGGCCCGGTCCGGGGAGCCCGCCCGTGACGCACGGCGAGGTGTTCCTCCTGGTCCGCAGGGCCGGCCGGCCGGTCGCCGCACTGCTCGGACGGGTGCCCGAGGGTGCCGACCCGAGAGCGGTCCTCACCGAACTCGCCCGGCGGCACGCGGACAGCGGACCGGCATCGGCACCCGCACCCGCACCGGCACCGGCACCGGCACAAGCACCGGCTCCGGCTCCGGCTCCGGCCGCCACCGGGCGCACCGTCCCGTTCACCACCGTCGTCATCGCCACCCGTGAGCGCGCCGACCGGCTCGCCCACGCGCTCGACTCGATGCTCGTCCAGGACCACCCCGACTTCGAGATCGTCGTCGTCGACAACGCCCCGGTGACGGACGCGACCCGTGACCTGGTCGGACGCGAGTACGCCGAGCGCGTGCGGTACGTGACCGAGCCCGTGCCCGGCCTCGCCGTCGCCCACAACACCGGCCTCGCGGCCGCGCGCGGCGACGTGGTCGCCTTCACCGACGACGACGTGGTCGCCGACCCGCGCTGGCTGACCGAACTCACCGCACCCTTCGCGGCCGACCCCGGCCTCGGCTGCGCCACCGGGCTGATCCTGCCGGCCCGGCTGCGCACCCCCGCCCAGGTGCTGCTGGAGAGCCACGGCGGCTTCGCGAAGGGCTTCGCACCACGGACGTACGACCCCGCGGACCCGCCCGCCGACGAGCCGCTGTTCCCGTTCACGGCGGGCCGGTTCGGGTCGGGCGCCAACATGGCGTTCCGGACCGGCGTGCTGCGTGCGGTCGGCGGCTTCGACCCCGCGACGGGGGCGGGCACGCTCGCGCGCGGCGGCGACGACCTCTACGGCTTCGTCCGCGTGCTCGCCCAGGGACACCGCCTGCGCTACACCCCGCAGGCCCTGGTCTGGCACCACCACCGCGAGACCTGGCAGGACCTGGAGACGCAGGCGTACGGCTACGGCGTCGGCCTCACCGCCTGCCTCACCGCCCTCCTGGTCAACCGGCCCGCGCTGCTGCCGGCGTTCCTCGCCCGGCTCCCCCGCGGACTCGCGCACGCCCGCACGCTGACGGCGGCCCGGGACACGGACGCCCGGAGCACGGCGGGCGCGCCGGGCGCTTCGGGCCTGCCGAGCACTCCGGGTGTGCCGGGTGTTCCGAGTGTTCCGGGCGGACACGACGACCGTGGTCATCCGTGGCCGCGGCGGCTGTCCCGGCTGCAACGGAAGGGGATGGTGTACGGGCCGGTCGGCTATCTGCGCGCCCGGCGTGCGCTGCGCGCCGCGCAGGCGTCCGTGCTGTCCGGGACGGCCGGGGCGGCCGGAGCGGCCGGAGCGGCCAAGGCGGCCGGGAGGTCGCGATGACGGGGCGGGCGGCGAGGCCGTGCCGGTCTTCCTCTACCACGCCGTGATGGACGAACCGCCCTCCTGGATCGCGGAGTTCACCGTCACCCCGAAGGAGTTCGCGGCGCATCTCGACGCCGTCGTCGCCAGCGGCCGTACGCCCGTGACGGTGAGCGCGTTCGCCGACCACCTCGCGGGGCGGGCTCCGCTGCCCGACCGGCCCGTGCTGCTGACCTTCGACGACGGGTTCGCCGACCTGCCCGGACCGACCGCCGAGGCACTGGCCGCGCGGAACCTGGCTGCCACCGCCTACCTCACCACCGGCGCGATCAGCCCCGGCGGGCGCAGTCTGCTGCCGCCCGCCCCGATGATGACGCTGGCCCAGGCCGCCGGGCTGGAACAGTCCGGCACGGAGGTCGGCAGCCACACCGTCACGCACGCCCAGCTCGACACCCTGCCGTCCCGTGACCTCGCCCGCGAACTGCGCGATTCGCGGGCCGTGCTGGAGGACGCACTCGGGCATCCCGTGCGCCATCTCGCCTATCCGCACGGCTACAACAGCGGGCGGGTGCGGCGCATGGCGGCCGCCGCCGGGTACGAGACGGCCACCGCCGTGCGGCACGCGCTGAGTTCGGAACGGGACGAGGCGTACCGCATCGCCCGGCTCATCGTGCGGCGCTCCCACACCGTCGCCGACGTGGAGAGCTGGCTGGCGGGCGGGGAGCACGCGTCGCGCCGTACCGGGACGGTCCGAGGACGGTGGGGTGGCGCTGGTACCGGCGGGCCCGCGCGGTGCTGCGCGGGCCCGTGTTCGCGGGCTAGCCGCACCCGCGGCCCCACCCGTGCCTTCCCCACCCGTGCCCACGCCCGTGCCTCCCCACTCGCGGCCCCACCCGGTCCGTGCGTCGTCCGGGCTATCCGAACGGCTGGTTGAGATAGGGGTCGGAGACCGCCTTGCGCAGGCCGGCCCAGGTCTCGTCGCGGGCCAGCGCGAGGTCGCAGTGCGGGCCGGGGTCGCGGTAGTTCCACTGCAGCGCGGCCTTGACGCCCGTCAGGCCCTTCAGGACCGCCGGCACCTGCGCGTACCACTGCGCCTGCCGGTTCGGCCGGGACGGGTCGTCGGCCGTACCGAACTCGGAGAGCATCAGCGGTTTGTCGTCCGAGATGTTCTCGCGGATCCACTCGTGCGTGGCCCGCTGGGTCTCGGCGAAGGAGAGCCAGCCCGTGTCGTGGCACCGGTAGTAGTTGTACTGGTTGTAGGCCACCCAGTCGACGTAGTCGTCGCCCGGGTACATCCGCTCGATCAGGTCGGCGTGCTCGAGGTAGCCGGTGGTGATCCACGTCCACACCACGTTGGTCACGCCCAGCTCCCGGAACCGGTCGTGGAGGTGACGGTAGGCGCGCACGTAGTCCTCGGGGTGCCGCTGGCGGGCGTGCGGGTGTCCATCTCGAGGTCGAAGGAGAGGAAGACCTTCTCCCCGAACTCCCTGATCCGCGCGGCCTGGACGTCGATGACCGAGGCGTCCAGGTCACCGTCCGCGATCTGCTTCCAGGTGGGCTGCTGCGCCTTCGTGCCGCCCCACCACTTGCTCTCCCAGGACAGCAGCAGCAGGTGTTCCTCGCCGGCGACGCGCCGCTCCTCCGGAGTGAGCAACTGTCCTTCCAGGCGGTCCCCTGGACCAGGGACATGTCGTGGTACGTGTACACGATGTCGAGCTTGCGGCCGATGCGCCGCTCGTAGCCGCGGGCCTTCTCCGCGAGGTCGTCCTTGCCGTGCGGCACGAACGCGCCGAACCAGGCCCCGCAGGGCGGTTCGAGCAGCGCGGTCGGCGCGCACCTGCCACCCAGGGCCGGGGGCCGCGACCCGCCCGGCCCCGGCTCGGAAACGGAGTCGTCCAGGCCGGTGCCGCCGCGCAGGAGGAGGACGACGGTCAGGACGGCGCAGGCGACGGCGGCGACGGTGAGGAAGCGGGTCGGGGCCCGGGCCGGGGCCGGGGCCGGGGCCCACGGAGCGGAGCGTGAAGGGGCGGGGAGCGGGGCCGGGTCGCGCGGGCGCCGGTGCCGCTGAGCGCGGCGGCCGCCGTGGGACGGGCGGCCGTCGCCGCCGGGGTGGAGCAGCCTCACGGAGCAGAACCCTTCGCAGTCCTCGGTGGGAGGCACGCAGCCGCGGGCAGAACGCGGCGGCCGTGGTGAGCAGCGTGAGCGTCAGCAGGACGCGCTGCGCGCTGAAGGCGTGCGTGGCGATGAACACCGTCCCGGCGAGCAGCACGAGGGCCACGCTGACGAAGACGGCCAGCATCAGCCGTTCGAGCAGGTCGGAGTGGCGCTCGAAGGCCGGGTCCCGGCGCTCCACCGGCCCCGCGGCGGGCACCACGGCCAGCGCGGGACCGCAGATTCTCAGCACGGCGGCGCCCGGCCCCGCCGCCAGGAAGACGACCATGGCCGCGCCCCGCAGCGCGGAGCCGTCGGGCAGCGCGAGCGCGGACAGCGCCAGCCAGCCGCCGAGCGGTGGCAGGGTCCGTACGGCCAGTTCCCGCGGTGTCATCGGCCCGTCTCCTTCAGAACGTAGGCGACCCCGGCGTCGTTCCCCGCCACCCGTTCGAACAGGGGCGAGGCGTCGACGGACCGTCGGATGCGGTCCAACTGGCCTTTTTCGAGAAGCCCGTTCATCTCGGCGTCGGCGAACTGGCCGCGGGTGAACAGCAGGTAGGCCCGGCCCGGTGACTCCACGACGGACATGTCGCGGGCCAGTGCGGCCACCGGGTCACGCACGATCGCGTCGACGTGCTCGCGGTCGTCGTCGAGGAACCAGTAGTGGTCCACCCTCCAGTAGTCGGCGAACGCCAGCGGGTAGTTGCGGTCGGCCGCGACGACGAGGGAGTCGTCCGGCGCCCGGTCGACGACCTGCCGCACCAGGTCCACCTCGGCCGGCGGGAAGTAGCTGATGCGGTCCTTGCCGGAGTAGCTCGGCACGAAGGCGAGCGTGCCGGCGAGGAGGGCCAGCGGCGGCAGCCACAGGTACCGGCGGGGCTCGGTCGGAGCGGACTTCTCCCTCGCCGTCAGTGTGCGCACCTGAGGCAGCAGGGCCGCCGCGGCGAAGAAGGCCGCGCCGGGCAGCATGAACATCAGCACCCGGAAGATCATCTCGCTGCCGTAGCTGCTCGCCCCGAGCATCGGCAGGGGGGCCGCCGCGATCAGCAGCAGCGGCATCGCGCGGTGGCGCAGCACCGGCCGGCGCAGCGCGCCCACCACCGCGAGCAGCAGCACCGAGGCCGACAGCAGCCGGGCCGCCCAGGAGCCGGCCACCGCGCCGGTGCCGGTCGGGGTGGCGCCGTAGCCCGTGGAGACGTTGCCGCCGATGTCGCCGATCGAGCGGATCATGTCGGGCATCGTCGCGGAGAGGAAGGGCAGAGCGGCCGTGAGGCACCAGGCCAGGAAGATCACGGAGGCCGTGACCAGCGGAACCTTGTCGCGGTAGCGGTGCGTGAGGAAGAGGGCGGCCAGCGAGACGATCAGCATGCCGGGGGTGAGCTGGTGCGAGATGACGACGGCCGTGATCAGCAGGGTGAGCAGCACCGTCCACACGGTCTGCCGCTGCAGCGCGGCGGACCCGCCGGGGCGGCCGTAGCGGCGCAGGACGACGGCCAGCACGCCGAGGTGCAGGGCGAAGGCCACGGACTGGGGGAGAAGTAGTCCTGGCCGACCCAGTTGGCGACGCAGAAGATCCAGACCCCGGTCCAGATCAGCCGCCGGTCCTCGGTGAAGGTGCGGTAGAGCAGCAGCAGCGGGAGCAGCAGCAGCAGGCCGGACACCAGCGGCCACCACGCCATGACGTGCGCGGCGGAGTCCGCGCCCAGCAGCCGCACCAGCGTGGCCTGGGCGGCGAAGAAGCCCGGCCACTGGTCGTAGACGGCCATGTCGCCGATCGCGTCCGCGTTCTCCAGCCGGCCCGCCGTCAGCAGGTGGTCGACGACCGCGTCGTGCTTCCACGCCCAGGCGTACAGGGGCGTCGGGTACAGCACCGCCTGGGTGGCGCGCTCCATCACCAGCAGGGCCACGACGTACGCCAGCGCCCAGAGGGGGTGGCGGCGCGGGCCGCGCAGCGTGACCCAGAAGCCGACGGTGAGCAGCGTCAGTCCCGCCCAGAAGGCGGGATGCACGGCGGTGACGAGACCGAAGTCGTCGAGGTCGGAGACGTCGGTGCGGGCCATCGCCCAGACCCACAGGGCGAGCGCGACGAGCAGCACGGACGCGGGGTGCAGCGCGGCGTGCCACCAGGGGCGTCCCGGCGGCAGGTCGGAGAGATCGGTCACGGGCTCACCGCCCGCCGGACCCGGCGTATCCGCGACGGTCCGCGTATGCGTGGCGGCCGGCACGTCCGCGGCGGTCGATGCGTCCGCGGCGGTCGTGGGCTCCGGTTCGGATCTCTCCCGTGGAGTGGTTGGCGGACGCACGACGGTTCCCCCCTGGCGGTTCGGCTCTGATCTCGATCAGTCGCGGGACGGGTCGGTGGGTGTGTTCGGGGCGGCTCGGCCGCTGCCGTCGTCCGCCCGTGCCGGGTGCGGATCCGGCACGGCTTCCGGCGGTGGCTCCGGGAACGGCTCAGAGGGCGGCTCGGCACGGCGGAGCGACAGGAGCAGGAGGAGCAGGAACAGCAGGCCGAGCGTCGGCGGCGCGGCGGGCGCGAGCGCCTCTCTCCCCGCCCAGCCCCCCACGGCGGCGAGATAGACGATCCCCCAGCGCGCCTCCCACGGCAGCCGCCCGACCGGCCCGCCGAAGACCGGCCGGTCACCGAAGCGCTGACCGAAGCGGTCGAGCAGCAGCCACAGCAGCACGAGGCAGAGCAGTTGACAGGCCGGCGGCACCCAGCGCAGCAGCGGGTCGGGGCCGGGAAGACCCAGGGTCCGCGCGAAGAAATCCGCCGTATGCGTGGAGAACGTCCCGTCCAGTGCCCGTGGTTCCCGCCCGAGGGCCACGGGCACGGCGTACAGCGCGAGGACGACGGCTCCCAGTGCCGTGCCCGGCAGCCCTGCCTCGCGCCGCACCCCCAGCGTCACGGCGGCGACGAACAGCAGGAGCAGCGCTCCCCCGGCGAGCAGCGCGGGACCGGGAAGCAGGCCCAGCATCCCGCGCCCGCTCAACGGCTCGGCGAGACCGCCCGTGAGCCGGCCGCCGAGCCACGGCAGGTTCCGCAGCGCCACGGCGTAGGACACCGTGGCGACGCCGAGGAGGCCCCACAGCCCGGCGCGCAGCCGGCGCTGCCCGCGCTCGGACCAGAGGCCGTCGCCCCCCGGGCCGGGCGCCGGCCCGCTCGCCCGCCCGCCGCGCTCGGCCGGTGGTGCGCCCCGGTGCGGGCGGACGATCACCGCGAGGGTGTCCGCCTGGAGGGCCTCCCGTTCGTATCCGGGGCGGCCCATGAACAGCGCGACGGTGTCCTCGTCGCGGGCTCCGTGCTCGTACGCCGTCCGGCGCGCCCAGCTCGTGCCGTACCCGGCGGCGGCGTTCAGCCGGGCCCCACGCGCGCCGCCCGCGGCCGGCGTGCCGTCGGCCGCAGGCGCGGTCCCGGGTGCGGGCGCGGACACAGTGAGGGTCTCGGTGACGGGCGAGGCGTCGGCCAGGACGGAGCGGTCGACGGGCGAGGTCGCGGCGGCCGGGACGGAGCGGTCGACGAGCGAGACGTCGGCCAGGACGGGACGGTCGGCAGGCGAGGCGTCGGCCAGGACGGGACGGTCGACGGGCGGCCGGTCGCCCTCACGGAGCGCCGCCCGCAGCCCGGCGACCGACACGACGGCGATCAGCGACATGCTCAGCAGCACCGCCCAGCCCGCGCCCGCGATCCCGGCCGGGGTGAACAGCACGGCCGCGCTGCCCAGGACCAGCGTGCACATGGCGCCCTGGAGCGCGGCGAGCACGCCGGTGCGGCCCTGCACGCGCAGCACCCCGATGTACAGCTCCACCACGACCCGCGGCAGCGCCCCGGCGGCCAGCAACCGCAGCACGGTGGTGCCGTGTTCGGCGTAGTCCTCGTCGAACGGCAGCAGGATCTGCGGCGCGAACACCACCAGCACCAGCACCACCGGCACCAGCAGCAGCGTCATCCGGCGCAGCGCCCCGCGGACGCCGTCGGCGAGCCGGCGCGGGTCGTGCGCGGCGTGGGCGGTGAGGGAGGAGGCCATGTTGATGGCCATGAACTCCATCGTGCCGCCGACGGTGTACGCCACGTAGAAGTAGCCGTTCTCCGCCGCGCTGAAGCGGACGGCGACCATCACCGGCAGCAGGTTGATCATCGCCAGGCTGAACAGCGCGCCGAGCGAGTCCCCGGCCAGGAACCGGCCCATCTCACGGGCCCCGGGCGGTTCCACGTCACGGTCGGCCGCGGCCTGGCGCGGGATGAGCCTGCGGAAGATCAGCCAGCCCAGCGGCACCGTCGACAGGGCGATGGCGGCGGCCCAGGACACGAAGATCCCGAGCGCCGGCAGTGCGGTGGCGAAGACGGCCAGCAGGACCAGCTTGCCGACCGAGAACACCGCGTTGCCGACCGGGACCCATCCGGACCTGCGCAGTCCGGTCAGCACCCCGTCCTGGAGGGTGAGCAGCGCCCAGGCCACGCACGCGACGACGAACGCCGCCCCGGCGACCGGCGTGCCGAGCGGCGCGTACGACGCCCCCCACGTGTCGAGCGTGAGCAGGAAGACGACGGCGGCGACGGCGACCACCACCGAACTCGCCGCGTACGCCCGCCACACCAGGGACCCGGTCGCCCGCCCCGCGCGCGGGACGAAGCGGACGACCGCGCCGATCATCGTCGTCGCCGTGATGCCGGCCAGCAGACGCATCGCGGCGATCGCCGCGGAGCCCTGCCCGACGGCCTCCTCGGTGTAGTAGCGGGCGGCCACGAGCCAGAAGCCGAGGCCGAGCACGGCGGAGACGCCGGTGCTGAGCATCAGGAAGTAGGCGTTCCGGAACAGCGAGTCGGAGCCCCGCCCGCCACCGGAACCACCCGCCTGCGCCTCGGGACCGGCCCCGGCGCGCCCCCCGGCCCCGGTCCCGGCGACCACCCCGGCTCCGACGGACACCCCGACTTCCGTGGACGCTCCGGCTCCCGTGGATGCTCCGGCTCCAGCGGACGCCCCGGTTCCAGTGGACGCCCCGGCTGCCGTGGACGCCCCTGCTCCGGCGGACGTCACGACTTCGGCGCCGGCCCGCCCTCCGGCCGAGGCCGCTGCGGGTGTTCCGGCCTGGGTGTCAGCCACGGGTGGGCTCCAGCCCTCCCGGCGCCCCGGCCGGCCGCGCGCCGGACTCCTCCAGTACGTCGACGACCTGGCGTGCCCGCAGCGGATCGACCGGCAGCGCGTGCCGGGCGAACCACCGGGCCCCCGTCGGATCCGGCGAGAGGTCGGTGAAGCCGACGCCCGCGTAGTCGTCGAGCGGCGGGTCGTAGAGGTACCCGACGACGATGCCCCGTCGCGCGAGGGCCGCGATCGCGGCGTCCCGGTCGGCGACGAACAGGGGGACCCTGAAAAGGGGTTGGGGGTCGCGCCGGACCGGTCGTGCCCACGGCGTGGACAGCAGGTGCTCCGTGCCTGCCCGGCAGGCGGCCAGGACCTCGTCGAGGCGGTCGAGCCTGCGCCCGATCCGGCCCAGGCGCAGCCTTCCGGAACGCAACCGGTAGTCGTGCATGTCGACCCGGACCCAGGGGTCGCTCGCGGCGAGGTCCGGCGCCGCACCGACCGCCCCGGCCAGTGCCTCGGGCCGCAACGGCATCCGGATCCCCTCGCGCTCCGTCAGCCCGAGCAGCCGCATCGTGGCCCACGCGGCCCGCCGCAGCCGCAGCCCGCGCACCGCCGCCTCCGCGTACGGCCGTACGGCGTAGGCCAGTTCGGCCGTGAGCCGGCCGGGCAGCAGCAGGTCCTCGCAGGTCTCCTCCAGGGCCCCGCGCAGGCCCGGGTCGGCGCAGGACAGGAAACCGCCCGCCTGGGCGCCGACGTGCTTGGACAGACTGAAGACGGAGGCGTCGCCCCAGGCCCCGACCGGCCGCCCGCCCACCTCGCTGCCGATGGCGTGCGCCCCGTCCTCGAACAGCGGGATCCCCGACGCGTCGCACTTCGCGCGCAGCCGCGGCGTGTCGTCCGGATTGCCGTACAGATTCGTCGTCAGCACCGCGGACAGCGAACCCCACAGGTCGTCCGGTACCGCGTCGACGTCGATCGACGCGTCCAGCGGGTTCAACGGCGCCTGCACGGGCCTGAGCCCGGCCGCGAGCACGACGAAGAAGATCACGTCGTCGTTCACCGGCGACATCAGCACCCGTCCGCCCGGCGGGCACCAGTGGCGCAAGGCCACGAACAGCCCGAACCGGCACGACGGCACGTACACGCATTCCCGGCCGAGTCTGCCGCGCATGGTCTCTTCCAGCCGTTCCGGCCGTGGAACATGCCGCGCCGACGCGAGTCCGGCCTCCCCTGTGGCCATCCGCCCCCCATGTGCCGTGGGAACGCCTCCTCCCCGAGGCCTTCCGGCACCCGCCCAGAGTCTCCCTTTTCGCACCGCTCCGTCAAGATTGCGGGCCGGGCCGTGGACGACCTGCCGTGTCCGGACGGACGCGGAGCGCTCCGACCGGGCCGCCCGGCCCGCGGCCTCCGGTGTCACTCCCGTGCCGCCGCGGTGTCCCTTCCGCGAGGTCGGCCGTAACGTGTGCCGCGGCTCGGCGCACCCGCAGAGCACCCGCGGAGCACCTGCGCATGACCGACCCGGCCATGGCGAACGCAGGCGCAGACCTGGCGAACAGATGGCGAGCACGAAAGTGAGGCAGCACCCGATGCCCCCCTTGGCCCCTTCGACCTCCCCGAGGGCGACCCCTTCGGTCCGCACAACCTCCCGTACGGCGTCTTCTCCCTGTCCGACCCCGACTCCGGCCCCGGCTCCGACCCGCATGCCGAGCCCCGATCGGGCTCCGACCCCGGCTCCGGCTCCGAATCCGGGCAGCGGACCGTCGGCGTCCGGCTCGGCGACCACGTGCTCGACGCCGGTGCGGCGGCCCGGGCCCTCGGCTCCCCGCACGCCGCCCTGCTCGGCCGGCCGACCCTCAACCCGCTGCTGGCGGCGGGCCGTACGGTCTGGTCCCAGGTGCGCGGCACCCTGACCGAGTGGGTCACGGACCCCTCCCACCGGCAGACGCTGCTCCCCTTCCTGCACCCCCTCTCCTCGGTGACCCTGCACCTGCCGTTCGAGGTGGCCGACTACGTCGACTTCTACGCCTCCGAGCACCACGCCCGGAACGCGGGCGCCGTCTTCCGGCCGGACGCGCCGGACCCCCTCCCGCCGAACTGGAAGCACCTGCCGATCGGCTACCACGGCCGCGCCGGCACGGTCGTGGTCTCGGGCACGGACGTCGTCCGCCCGTCGGGCCAGCGCAAGGCGCCCACCGATCCGGCCCCCGTCTTCGGCCCCACCCGGCGGCTCGACATCGAGGCCGAGGTCGGCTTCGTGGTGGGCACGCCGTCGCGGCAGGGACACCCGGTGCCGCTGACCGACTTCCGCGAGCACGTCTTCGGCCTGTGCCTCCTCAACGACTGGTCCGCCCGCGACATCCAGGGCTGGGAGTACGCCCCCCTCGGCCCCTTCCTCGGGAAGTCCTTCGCCACCTCGGTGTCGGCGTGGATCACCCCGCTGGAGGCGCTGGAGGAGGCGCGGCTGTCACCCCCCGAACGCACCCACCCCCTGCTGCCCTACCTCGACGACTCCGCCACCGAGCCCGCCGGGTACGACCTGCGCATCTCGGTCGCCGTCAACGGCCACGTCGTCTCCGAGCCCCCCTTCTCCGCCATGTACTGGACGGCCGCCCAGCAACTCGCCCACATGACGGTCAACGGGGCCTCCCTGCGCACCGGCGACCTCTACGGCTCCGGCACGGTGAGCGGCCCGGCCGAGAACCAGCGCGGCTGCCTCCTGGAACTGACCTGGAACGGCCGCGATCCCCTGGAACTCCCCGACGGCAAGCGGACGTACCTGGAGGACGGGGACGTGGTGACCCTGTCGGCCTGGGCTCCCGGTCCGGGCGGGCTGCGGGTCGGTCTGGGCGAGGTGAGCGGGCGGGTCCGCACGGGCTGACTCCGGCCGTTCCCGCCGTCATACTGACGGCGGGAGCGGTTCCCGCACCGGGCCTGCCGCACCCACCGTCCCGGAGCGCGGAACCGCCCGTCGCCACCGACCCGTTCTCCCCGACCAGGATCCGGAGCCCGCAGCAATGACCCTCTGCCTGCTCCTGTTGAGCGTCGTCGCCCTGACGGCCGCCGTGCCGGTCCCGCGCGCGCTGACCCGGGCCGAGTGGCCCGAGCGGGAGCCGGTGGTGGCGCTGTGGGTGTGGCAGTGCCTGGTCGCCACGGTGCTGCTGTGCTGTCTGACGGCGCTCGTGCTGGGGGCGGCCGCCGTCTTCCACACCGTCCGCACGCAGCTCTTCGCCCCGGCACCACCGGCCGTGACGGAGGCCTACGACCTCTCGGCCGCCCCGGTGTGGGCGACGGTGCTCACGCTGCTGCTGGCCTGCGGCGCCGCCTGGACCACCGCGATGCTCGCCCGCGAGCTGGTCGAGGCCCGTCGGCGCCGTGGTCTGGCCCGCGCCCACCTGCGGGAGCGTGCGCCCGACCTGCCCGCGGGACTGCCTCCCGCCCGGGGTCCCCTGCTGGTGCTCGAGGACGACTACCCGGACGCCTGGTGGATGCCCGGCAGTCCGTCCCAACTGGTCGTGACCACCGGTGCCCTGCACCGCCTCACCTCCCACCAGATCGACGCGGTCCTCGCCCATGAACGGGGTCACGCCCGCGCCCACCACGACTGGCTGCTGCACCTGTCGACGGCCCTGGCCACCGGATTCCCGCGCGTCCCGCTGTTCGCCCACTTCTGCGACCAGACCCACCGCCTGGTCGAACTCTCCGCCGACGACACGGCGTCCCGCCGCTGCGGCCACCTCACGACGGCCCTCGCGCTGATCGAGCTGAACCAGCACCGGGGCGTCCTGTCCTGCGCGTCCTCCCACCGCCTGCTGGGCGAACGCGTGGACCGTCTCCTCCAGCCGCCCCCGCGGCTGCTGCGCAGACACCGGGCCCTGACGACGGCCGTGGCGGCGCTGGTCCCCCTGCTCCCGCTGCTGATCACCTTCGCCCCGGGACTGACCGCACTGAGCTGAGCCCCGACCGGGGACGACCGGAGCCCAGCACCCCGGTCCCGGCCCGCGGTCCCGGCTCCGTTCTCCCGCACACGGTCCGCGGTCCCCTCCCCGTTCTCCGCACACGGTCTCCGGTCGCCTATCTCCAGTCCTCGGGTTCGGGCTCCTCGTCCATCTCGGGCCAGTAGTCGTCGGCCCCGTCTGCGGAGGACGCCCCGACCGCCGTGTCCGCACCGCCCGCGGCGGACGCGGCGTCGGTGGACTTCCCGGCCCCCGGAGCTCTCCCGGCGCCCGAGTCCGTCCCGAAGTCCGGGGCGGCGCCGGACGCCGGGCCCGGGGCCTCGCCCAGGGAGGCCAGCACGCCGATCACTCCCTCCCCGTACGTCGCCAGCTTCTTCTCGCCGACTCCGCTGATCCCGCCCAGCTCCCGCACCGACGTCGGCCAGGCCGTGGCGATCTCCCGCAGCGTGGCGTCGTGGAAGATGACGTACGCCGGCACGCCCTGCTCGCGGGCCTGTTCCGCGCGCCAGGCGCGCAGGGCCTCGAAGGCGGGGAGCAGTGCCTCGGGCAGTTCGACCGCGGCGGCCTTCGCCTTGCCCCTGCCCGTGGAGGAACCCGCCGACGTCTTCGCCGTGACCGGCTTCTCCGGCTCCTTGCGCAGCGGCACCTCGCGCTCGCGGCGCAGTACCTCACCGCTGGAGTCCGTGAGCACCAGCGTGCCGTAGTCCCCCTCGACGGCGAGCAGCCCCTGTGCCAGCAACTGCCGCACGACGCCGCGCCATTCGGCCTCGGACAGCTCCTCGCCGATGCCGAACACCGACAGCTGGTCGTGGTCGAACTGGATCACCTTGGCCGTGCGCCTGCCCATCAGGATGTCGACGATCTGCACCGCCCCGAACTTCTGACCGCGCTCCCGCTGCAACCGCACCACCGTCGACAGCACCTTCTGTGCCGCGACCGTGCCGTCCCAGGTCTCCGGCGGCGTGAGGCAGGTGTCGCAGTTGCCGCAGCCCTTCGGGTCCGGTTCCTGGCCGAAGTAGGCCAGGAGCTGTCCGCGGCGGCACCGGACGGTCTCGCACAGTGCCAGCATCGAGTCGAGGTGGGCGGCGGCCCGGCGCCGGAACGCCTCGTCGCCCTCGCTCGACTGGATCATCTTGCGCTGCTGTATGACGTCGTTGAGGCCGTAGGCCATCCAGGCCGTCGAGGGCAGTCCGTCCCGACCGGCGCGGCCCGTCTCCTGGTAGTAGCCCTCGATCGACTTGGGCAGGTCGACATGGGCGACGAACCGCACGTCCGGCTTGTCGATGCCCATGCCGAAGGCGATGGTCGCGCACACGACCAGGCCTTCCTCCCGCAGGAACCGCGACTGGTGCGCCGCGCGGGTGCCCGCGTCCAGGCCGGCGTGGTACGGCACGGCCTCGATGCCGTTGCGGGAGAGGAACTCGGCGGTCTTCTCCACGGAGTTGCGCGACAGGCAGTAGACGATGCCCGCGTCACCCGCGTGCTCCTCGCGGAGGAAACTCAGCAGCTGCTTCCTGGGGTCGGCCTTCGGCACGATCCGGTACTGGATGTTGGGCCGGTCGAAGCTCGCGACGAAGTGGCGGGCCGTCGGCATGCGCAGCCGCTGCGTGATCTCCTGGTGCGTCGCGTGGGTGGCCGTGGCGGTGAGCGCGATCCGCGGGACGTCGGGCCAGCGCTCGCCCAGCAGGGAGAGGGTGAGGTAGTCGGGGCGGAAGTCGTGCCCCCACTGGGACACGCAGTGGGCCTCGTCGATGGCGAAGACGGCGATCTTGCCGCGCGACAGCAGGTTCAGCGTGGCGTCCAGGCGCAGCCGCTCCGGTGCCAGGTAGAGCAGGTCCAGCTCGCCGGCCAGGAACTCGGCCTCGACCGTGCGCCGCTCGTCGAAGTCCTGCGTGGAGTTCATGAACCCGGCCCGCACGCCCAGGGCCCGCAGCGCGTCGACCTGGTCCTGCATCAGCGCGATCAGCGGGGAGACGACGACGCCCGTGCCCGGCCGGACCAGGGAGGGGATCTGGTAGCACAGCGACTTGCCGCCGCCGGTCGGCATGAGGACGACCGCGTCCCCGCCGGCCACCACGTGCTCGATGACCTCGCCCTGCTCGCCCCGGAAGGCTTCGTACCCGAAGACCCGGTGGAGCGTGGCCAGCGCCTCGCTCTCCGTGCCCGGCATCTCGGTGGTTCCTGGCATCTCCCTGATCCCGCCCGTTCCTCGCATCGTCCCGTCCCCCGTACGTCGTCCCTCGACCACTGCGTCCACGATAGGGGGCGGGACCGACACCGTCGGAGTTGTCCACAGGCCCGCGGTGATCCGCCGGCCGCGCGGTGCCGCTTCCGCACGGTCCGGGCGGCCGGCCACCGGAGGCCGGCCGCCCGCCGGACCGGCCCGCCGGATGTGCCCGCCGCACCCCCTCCGGCACATACGACGGGCCCCGGCTCCCTCCGCGGGGAGCCGGGGCCCGTCGCACACGCTCCGCGGGTCAGCGCACGAACACCCCCGCCTGGCTCGCCAGGTCCAGGAAGTACTGCGGTGCCACGCCGAGCACCAGGGTGACCGCCACGCCCACCCCGATCGTCGTCATCGTCAGGGGTGACGGCACGGCGACGGTGGGGCCCTCGGGCCGCGGCTCGCTGAAGAACATCAGGACGATGACGCGGATGTAGAAGAACGCGGCGATCGCCGACGAGATCACACCGACCACGACGAGCGGCGCCGCACCGCCCTCCGCCGCCGCCTTGAACACGGCGAACTTGCCCGCGAACCCGGAGGTCAGCGGAATGCCGGCGAAGGCCAGCAGGAACACCGCGAACACGGCCGCCACCAGCGGCGACCGACGTCCCAGCCCGGCCCACTTGGACAGGTGCGTCGCCTCGCCGCCGGCGTCCCGCACCAGCGTCACCACGGCGAACGCGCCGATCGTCACGAACGAGTACGCGGCCAGGTAGAACAGGACCGACGAGACGCCGTCCGGCGTGGTCGCGATGACACCCGCGAGGATGAACCCGGCGTGCGCGATCGACGAGTACGCCAGCAGCCGCTTGATGTCGGTCTGGGTGATCGCGACGATCGCGCCGCCCAGCATGGTGACGACGGCGACGCCCCACATGACCGGCCGCCAGTCCCAGCGCAGGCCCGGCAGCACCACGTAGAGGATCCGCAGCAGCGCGCCGAAGGCGGCCACCTTGGTGGCGGCGGCCATGAAGCCGGTGACCGGGGTCGGCGCGCCCTGGTAGACGTCCGGCGTCCACATGTGGAACGGCACGGCGCCCACCTTGAACAGCAGCCCCATGACGATCATCGCGGCGCCGATGAGCAGCAGCACGTCATTGCCCATGGTGTCGGCGAGGGCCGGGCTGACGTCGGCGACCGTGCCGTCGACGACCTGCGCGATCGTCGCGTACGACACCGAGCCGGCGTACCCGTACAGCAGGGCGATGCCGAACAGGGTGAACGCGGAGGCGAAGGAGCCGAGCAGGAAGTACTTGACCGCCGCCTCCTGGGACAGCAGCCGCTTGCGGCGGGCCAGCGCGCACAGCAGGTACAGCGGCAGCGAGAAGACCTCCAGGGCGATGAAGAGGGTCAGCAGGTCGTTGGCCGCCGGGAAGACCAGCATGCCCGCGACGGCGAACAGCAGCAGCGGGAAGACCTCGGTGGTGGTGAAGCCCGCCCTGACCGCCGCCTTCTCGCTGTCGCTGCCCGGCACGGAGGCGGCCTGGGCGGCGAAGGAGTCGACGCGGTTGCCGTGCGCCTCGGGGTCGAGCCGCCGTTCGGCGAAGGTGAACAGTCCCACCAGGGCGGCCAGCAGGATCGTGCCCTGGAGGAACAGGGCCGGTCCGTCGACCGCGATCGCGCCCATCGCCGCGATGTGCGCCTTGGTGGTGCCGTATCCGTCCGCCGCCAGTGCCACCACCGCGGCGAACGCGGCGATCAACGCGACGACGGAGACGAACAGTTGGGCGTGGTAGCGGGACCTGCGCGGCACGAACGCCTCGACCAGGATCCCGACGACGGCCGCGCCCACGACGATCAGGGTGGGCGACAGCTGTGCGTATTCGATCTTCGGCGCGTCGATCTTCGAGATCGGGTCGGCCGCGGTTGTCCACAGACTGTGGACGACTGCTGTGCTCACTTGGCCGCCTCCACCTCGGGCCGGGGGTCCTTCTTGTGTACGTCGGACAGCGTCTGCTTGACCGCCGGGTCGACGATGTCCGTGACGGGCTTCGGGTAGACGCCCAGGAAGATCAGCAGGACGATCAGCGGGGCGACGACCATCAGCTCACGCGGGCGGAGGTCCGGCATCGCGGCGACCTCGGGCCTGACGGGACCGGTCATCGTCCTCTGGTAGAGGACGAGGGTGTAGAGCGCGGCGAGGACGATGCCGAACGTGGCGACGATGCCGATCACCGGATAGCGCGAGAACGTCCCCACCAGGACCAGGAACTCGCTCACGAACGGCGCCAGTCCCGGCAGCGACAGGGTCGCGAGGCCGCCGATCAGGAAGGTGCCGGCCAGCACGGGGGCGACCTTCTGCACACCGCCGTAGTCGGCGATGAGCCGCGAGCCGCGCCGCGAGATGAGGAAGCCGGCGACCAGCATCAGGGCGGCCGTCGAGATGCCGTGGTTGACCATGTAGAGCGTCGCGCCCGACTGGCCCTGGCTGGTCATCGCGAAGATGCCCAGGATGATGAAGCCGAAGTGCGAGATCGACGCGTACGCCACCAGCCGCTTGATGTCCCGCTGCCCGACGGCGAGCAGCGCGCCGTAGATGATGCTGATCACGGCGAGGACGAGGACCACGGGTGTGGCCCACTTGCTGGCCTCCGGGAAGAGCTGGAGGCAGAAGCGCAGCATCGCGAAGGTGCCGACCTTGTCGACGACCGCCGTGATGAGGACGGCGACCGGGGTGGTGGCCTCCCCCATGGCGTTGGGCAGCCAGGTGTGGAGCGGCCACAGGGGTGCCTTCACGGCGAAGGCGAAGAAGAAGCCGAGGAACAGCCAGCGTTCGGTGTTCGTCGCCATGTCGAGCGAGCCGTTGGCCCGGGCCTCGGCGATCTCCGTCAGCGAGAAGTTCCCGGCGGCCACGTACAGCCCGATCACCGCGGCCAGCATGATCAGTCCGCCGGCCAGGTTGTAGAGGAGGAACTTCACGGCCGCGTACGACCGTTGGGTGGACGCCACCTCCTCGCCGTGCTCGTGGGCCCGGTCCCCGAAGCCGCCGATGAGGAAGTACATCGGGATCAGCATGGCTTCGAAGAAGATGTAGAACAGGAAGACGTCGGTGGCCTCGAAGGAGATGATCACCATCGCCTCGACGGCGAGGACCAGGGCGAAGAATCCCTGCGTCGGCCGCCACCGCCGGCTGCCGGTCTCCAGCGGGTCGGCGTCGTGCCAGCTCGCGAGGACGATGAACGGGATCAGCAGCGCCGTGAGCGCGATGAGCGCCACCGCGATGCCGTCCACGCCGAGTTCGTACCGGACGCCGAACTCGGCGATCCAGGAGTGGGACTCGGTGAGCTGGTAGCGGTCGCCGTCCGGGTCGAAGCGGACCAGGACGACGATCGCGAGGACGAGCGTGGCGAGGGAGAACAGCAGCGCCAGTGTCTTGGCGGCGTTGCGCCGCGCGGCCGGGACGGCGGCCGTGGCGACCGCCCCGATCGCGGGGAGCGCCGCCGTCGCTGTCAGCAGAGGAAAGGACATCGGTATCAGACCGCCCTCATCAGCAGGGTCGCGGCGACGAGGACCGCCGCACCGCCGAACATCGAGACCGCGTACGACCGCGCGAAGCCGTTCTGGAGCTTGCGCATGCGTCCGGAGAGGCCGCCGACCGAGGCCGCCGTGCCGTTGACGACGCCGTCGACCAGGGTGTGGTCGACGTACACCAGGGACCGGGTGAGGTGCTCGCCGCCGCGGACCAGGACGACGTGGTTGAAGTCGTCCTGGAGGAGGTCGCGCCGGGCGGCCCGGGTGAGCAGGGAGCCGCGCGGGGCGACGACCGGGACGGGGCGGCGGCCGTACTGGAGGTAGGCGACCGCGACACCGATCACCAGCACCACCATGGTGGCGAGGGTGACCGTGAGCGCGCTGACCGGCGCGTCGCCGTGGCTGTGGCCCGTAATGGGCTCCAGCCAGTGCAGGAAGCGGTCGCCGATGCTGAAGAAGGCGCCGGCGAACACCGATCCGAAGGCCAGCACGATCATCGGGATCGTCATGGACCTCGGGGACTCGTGCGGGTGCGGCTCCGCCGTCGCGGCGGCGGCGTGACCGGACGCGGCCCCGCCGTCGTGCGCGGCGGCGGGCTCGGCGCCGGGCGCCTCGGGCGAGCGGGTGGGCCGGTTCTTCCAGCGCTCCTCGCCGAAGAACGTCATCAGCATCACGCGCGTCATGTAGTACGCCGTGATGGCCGCGCCCAGCAGCGCGCAGCCGCCGAGGACCCAGCCCTCGGTGCCGCCCTTGGCGAAGGCGGCCTCGATGATCTTGTCCTTGGAGAAGAAGCCGGACAGCCCCGGGAAGCCGATGATGGCGAGGTAGCCGAGGCCGAACGTGATGAAGGTGACCGGCATGTACCTGCGCAGGCCGCCGTACTTGCGCATGTCGACCTCGTCGTTCATGCCGTGCATGACCGAACCGGCGCCGAGGAACAGGCCGGCCTTGAAGAAGCCGTGCGTCACGAGGTGCATGATCGCGAAGACGTAGCCGATGGGGCCGAGGCCGGCCGCCAGCACCATGTAGCCGATCTGCGACATGGTCGAGCCGGCCAGGGCCTTCTTGATGTCGTCCTTCGCGCAACCGACGATCGCACCGAACAGGAGCGTGACGGCGCCGACGATCGTGACGACGAGCTGGGCGTCGGGCGCCAGGTTGAAGATCGCCGCGGAGCGGACGATCAGGTAGACGCCGGCGGTCACCATCGTGGCCGCGTGGATGAGGGCCGAGACGGGCGTCGGGCCCTCCATGGCGTCCCCGAGCCAGGACTGCAACGGCACCTGGGCGGACTTGCCGCAGGCCGCGAGCAGCAGCATCAGGGCGATCGCGGTGAGCGTGCCCTCGCTCGCCCCGCCGGCGAGCCCGGCCTCCTCGGGCGTGCCGAGCAGGGGGCCGAAGGCGAAGGTGCCGAAGGTGGTGAACATCAGCATGATGGCGATCGACAGGCCCACGTCACCGACACGGTTGACCAGGAAGGCCTTCTTCGCCGCGGTGGCGGCGCTGGGCTTGTGCTGCCAGAAGCCGATCAGCAGGTAGGAGGCGAGGCCGACGCCCTCCCAGCCGACGTACAGCAGCAGGTAGTTGTCGGCGAGGACCAGGAGGAGCATCGCCGCCAGGAACAGGTTCAGGTAGCCGAAGAAGCGGCGGCGGCGCTCGTCGTGCTCCATGTACCCGATCGAGTACAGGTGGATCAGCGAGCCGACGCCCGTGATCAGCAGGACGAACGTCATCGACAGCTGGTCGACGCGGAAGGCGGCGTCCGCCTGGAAGCCCTCGACCGGGATCCAGCTGAACAGGTGTTGCGTGAGCGTCCGGTCCTCGGCGTCCCTGCCGAGCAGGCCGGCGAAGAGGACGAGGCCGATCACGAAGGAGACGGCCGCCAGCAGTGTGCCGAGCCAGTGGCCGACGGCGTCGAGCCGCCGGCCGCCGACCAGGAGGACGGCCGCTCCGAGCAGGGGCGCCGCGATCAGCAGCGCAATCAGGTTCTCCACGATTCTTCCGACCCCTTACAGCTTCATCAGGCTGGCGTCGTCGACCGAGGCCGAGTGGCGGGAACGGAACAGCGACACGATGATCGCGAGTCCCACCACGACCTCCGCCGCGGCGACGACCATCGTGAAGAAGGCGATGATCTGGCCGTCGAGGTTGCCGTGCATGCGGGAGAAGGCGACGAACGCGAGGTTGCAGGCGTTGAGCATCAGCTCGATGCACATGAACACGACGATCGCGTTGCGCCTGATCAGGACACCCGTCGCGCCGATCGTGAACAACAGGGCGGCGAGGTACAGATAGTTGACGGGGTTCACTTCGACGCCTCCTCGGCCCGCTTGAAGGTCGGCGGCTCGATCGGGGTGCGTTCCAGGCGCTCCGTGGCGCGCTGCTCGATCGCCTTGAGGCTGTTGAGCGCCTCGGCGGACACGTCCCGGACCTGGCCGCGCTCCCGCAGCGTCTTGCTGACGGTGAGGTCGGAGGGGTGCCGTCGGGCAGCAGGCCGGCGATGTCCACGGCGTTGTGCCGCGCGTACACACCGGGCGCGGGCAGCGGCGGCAGGTGGACGCCCTCGCGGACGCGCTGTTCGGACAGCTCGCGCTGGGTCTTCGCCCGCTCGGTGCGCTCGCGGTGGGTGAGCACCATGGCGCCGACGGCGGCCGTGATGAGCAGGGCGCCGGTGATCTCGAAGGCGAAGACGTACTTGGTGAAGATCAGGGCCGCGAGGCCCTCCACGTTGCCGCCCGCGTTGGCCTCCGTGAGGCCGCCGAACTCCGTCAGGGAGGCGTTGCCGATGCCGGCGACCAGCAGGATGCCGAAGCCGAGGCCGCAGACGAGGGCCAGCCAGCGCTGGCCCTTGATGGTCTCCTTCAGGGAGTCCGCGGCGGTGACGCCGACGAGCATCACCACGAACAGGAACAGCATCATGATCGCGCCGGTGTAGACGACGATCTGCACGACGCCCAGGAAATAGGCGCCGTTGGCGAGGTAGAACACCGCCAGGACGATCATGGTTCCGGCGAGGCAGAGCGCGCTGTGCACGGCCCTGCGCATGAAGACGGTGCCCAGGGCGCCGATCACGGCGACGGTGCCCAGCGCCCAGAACTGGACCGCCTCGCCGGTGGAGGTGGAGTAGGCGGCGAGCTGTGCGCTCATCGGCCGATCACCTCCCCGGAGGCGGGCTCGTTCTCGCCGGACGTGGCGGCGGCCTCCTGCGGGACCTCGCCCTGGGAGAGCGCGACCTGCCGCTCGGTGCCGGGCGCGGCCTCCGTCACCAGGCCCCGGTAGTAGTCCTTTTCGTCCATGCCGGGGTAGATGGCGTGCGGGCTGTCGACCATGCCCTCGTCCAGGCCGGCCAGCAGCTGCTCCTTGGTGTAGATCAGGTTGGCGCGGCTGCTGTCGGCCAGTTCGAACTCGTTGGTCATCGTCAGCGCGCGGGTGGGGCACGCCTCGATGCACAGGCCGCACAGGATGCAGCGGGCGTAGTTGATCTGGTAGACGCGCCCGTACCGCTCGCCCGGGGAGTAGCGCTCCTCCTCGGTGTTGTCGGCGCCCTCGACGTAGATGGCGTCGGCGGGGCAGGCCCAGGCGCACAGCTCGCAGCCGACGCACTTCTCCAGACCGTCCGGATGGCGGTTGAGCTGGTGCCGTCCGTGGAACCGGGGAGCGGTGGTCTTCTCCTGCTCGGGGTACTGCTCGGTGAGCCGCTTCTTGAACATGGCCTTGAAGGTCACGCCGAAACCGGCTACCGGGTTCTGGAAGCCGGGCTTCGGCTGCCCGGCCTCCTTGGGCTCCTCAGCCATCGGACGCCTCCTTTCCCTCCAGAGATCCGTCACTCTGAGTATCGGACCCACCACTGACAATCAGCTCCCGCTCCCGGCGCGGACGGCGCCTGGGCACCGGCGGCAGCTCCTGTCCCGGCAGCGGCGGTACGGGGAACCCGCCCGCCATCGGGTCGAAGGCGGCGGGCTCGGCCGGGGCCGGCTCCTCCTTGTCCCTGCCGCGGTCGCGGAACATGTCCGCGATGAAGGAGAGCAGCAGCAGGACCAGGACGCCGCCGCCGACGTAGAGGGCGATGTCGGCGAAGTCGTAGTTCTCGTTGCGCAGGGTCCGCACGGTCGCGACGAGCATCAGCCAGACCACCGAGACCGGGATGAGGACCTTCCAGCCGAGCTTCATGAGCTGGTCGTAGCGGACCCGGGGCAGCGTGCCGCGCAGCCAGATGAAGAAGAACAGCAGCAGCTGCACCTTGACGACGAACCAGAGCATCGGCCACCAGCCGTGGTTCGCGCCCTCCCAGAAGGTGCTGACCGGCCAGGGGGCCCGCCAGCCGCCGAGGAAGAGCGTGGTCGCCACGGCCGAGACCGTCACCATGTTCACGTACTCGGCGAGCATGAACATCGCGAACTTGATCGACGAGTACTCGGTGTTGAAGCCGCCGACCAGGTCGCCCTCGGACTCCGGCATGTCGAACGGGGCGCGGTTGGTCTCGCCGACCATCGTGACGATGTAGAGGATGAAGGAGACCGGCAGCAGGAGGATGTACCAGCGGTCCTGCTGCTGCTCGACGATGGTCGACGTCGACATCGACCCGGAGTAGAGGAACACCGAGGCGAACGCGGCGCCCATCGCGATCTCGTACGAGATCATCTGCGCGCAGGAACGCAGGCCGCCCAGGAGCGGGTAGGTGGATCCGGAGCTCCAGCCGGCGAGGACGATGCCGTAGATGCCGATCGAGGCGACCGCGAGGATGTAGAGCATCGCGATCGGCAGGTCGGTGAGCTGCATCGTGGTGCGCTGCCCGAAGATCGAGATCTCGTTGCCGGCCGGGCCGAAGGGGATCACGGCGATCGCCATGAAGGCCGGGATGGCCGCGACGACCGGCGCGAGGACGTACACCACCTTGTCGGCGCGTTTGACGATCAGGTCTTCCTTGAGCATCAGCTTGATGCCGTCGGCGAGCGACTGGAGCATGCCCCAGGGGCCGTGCCGGTTGGGGCCGATGCGCAGCTGCATCCAGGCGACGACCTTGCGTTCCCAGACGATGGAGAACAGCACGGTCAGCATCAGGAAGGCGAAGCAGAACACCGCCTTGACCACGACCAGCCACCAGGGGTCGCGGCCGAACATCGAGAGGTCTTCAGCGGCGAGGTACGGGCTCATGCCTCCACCTCCTTGGGGGCCTCGGCGGCGGACGCCGCCGGGCCGATGCGGACGAGGGAGCCGGGTCGGGCGCCGGTGTCGGAGGCGACTCCCCCGCCCGTGGAGTTCAGCGGGAGCCACACCACCCGGTCGGGCATCTCCGTGATCTCCAGGGGGAGTTCGACCGTTCCGGCGGTGCCGGTCACGGCGAGCGTGTCGCCGTCCTCGACGCCGGCCTCGGCGGCCGTGGCGGCGGACACGCGCGCGCGGGCGGCGTGCCGGGTGCCGGCGAGCGCCTCGTCGCCCTGCTGGAGGAGGCCCTGGTCGAGCAGCAGCCGGTGCCCGGCGAGGACGGCCTCGCCGGCGGCGGGCCGCGGCAGGACGCCGGCGGTGTCCAGCGGTGCGGTGGCCCGCGGCCCGTCCCAGGCGCCGAGCCGGTCCAGCTCCGCGCGCGTGGTGTGCAGGTCCGGCAGGCCCAGGTGGACGTCCATGGCGTCGGCGAGCATCTGCAGTGCGCGCGCGTCGGTCGGTGCCGGACGGCGCGTCATCTGTTCGGGCTTGAGCGCGGCCTCGAAGGAGCGCACCCGGCCCTCCCAGTTGAGGAAGGCCCCCGCCTTCTCGGCGACCGCGGCGACGGGCAGGACGACGTCGGCACGGTCGGTGACCTCGCCGGGGCGCAGCTCCAGCGACACCACGAAGCCGGCCTCGGCGAGCGCCTCGCGCGCGCGCGCCGGATCGGGCAGGTCGGCCACCTCCACCCCGGCGACGAGCAGTGCCTGCAGCTCGCCGCGCGCGGCGGCCTCGATGATCTGCCCGGTGTCCCGGCCGTAGCGCACCGGGAGTTCGGCGACGCCCCAGGCGGCGGCGACCTCCTCCCGCGCGCGCGGGTCGGTGGCCGGGCGCCCGCCCGGCAGCAGCGACGGCAGCGCGCCCGCCTCGACGGCACCCCGCTCCCCCGCCCGGCGCGGGATCCACACCAGGTCCGCCCCGGTCGCGGCGGCCGCCCGTACGACGGCGGTGAGGCCGCCCGCGACGGCGGCGAGCCGCTCACCGACGACGATCACCGCGCCGCCGGCGCGCAGCGCCTCCGCGGCCCGGCTCCCCGGCTCGTCCTCCAGACCGACGCCACTGGACAGCGCGTCCAGCCACTCGGTCTCGGTGCCCGGGGCGGCCGGCAGCAGCGTGCCGCCGGCCTTCTCCAGGCCGCGGGTGGCATGGGTGGCCAGCGAGAACACCTTCTGCCCGTGCTTGCGCCAGGCCTTGCGCAGCCGCAGGAAGACGCCGGGCGCCTCCTCCTCGGACTCGAACCCGACGAGCAGGACCGCGGGCGCCTTCTCCAGCGTCGTGTACGTGATGCCGCTGCCGTCGAGGTCACGGCCGCGGCCCGCCACCCTGGACGCCAGGAAGTCGGCCTCCTCGCCGCTGTGCACGCGCGCGCGGAAGTCGATGTCGTTGGTGTCGAGCGCCACGCGCGCGAACTTGCTGTACGCGTAGGCGTCCTCGACGGTCAGCCGGCCGCCGGTCAGGACGCCGGTCCGGCCGCGCGAGGCGAGCAGCCCCTGGGCCGCGATCTGCAACGCCTCCGGCCAGGAGGCCGGCTGGAGGTCGCCCTCGGCGTTGCGCACGAGCGGGGTGGCGAGCCGGTCGCGCTGCTGGGCGTACCGGAACCCGAACCGCCCCTTGTCGCAGATCCACTCCTCGTTGACCTCGGGGTCGTCGGCGGCGAGCCGTCGCATGACCTTGCCGCGCCGGTGGTCCGTGCGCGTCGCGCAGCCGCCCGAGCAGTGCTCGCAGACGGACGGCGTGGAGATCAGGTCGAAGGGCCGCGAGCGGAACCGGTAGGCCGCCGAGGTGAGCGCGCCCACCGGGCAGATCTGGATGGTGTTGCCGGAGAAGTACGACTCGAAGGGGTCGCCCTCGCCGGTACCGACCTGCTGGAGCGCGCCCCGCTCGATCAGTTCGATCATCGGGTCGCCCGCGACCTGCTTCGAGAACCGGGTGCAGCGGGCGCACAGCACGCAGCGCTCGCGGTCGAGCAGCACCTGCGTGGAGATCGGGACGGGCTTCTCGTAGGTCCGCTTGCGGCCCTCGAAGCGGGACTCGGCGTTGCCGTGCGACATGGCCTGGTTCTGCAGGGGGCACTCGCCGCCCTTGTCGCAGACCGGGCAGTCCAGCGGGTGGTTGATGAGGAGCAGCTCCATCACCCCGTGCTGCGCCTTCTCGGCCACCGGGGAGGTGAGCTGGGTCTTCACCACCATCCCGTCCGTGCACGTGATGGTGCAGGACGCCATCGGCTTGCGCTGGCCCTCGACCTCGACGATGCACTGCCGGCAGGCGCCGACCGGGTCGAGGAGCGGGTGGTCGCAGAAGCGCGGGATCTCGACGCCGAGTTGTTCGGCGGCCCGGATGACCAGCGTGCCCTTGGGCACGCTGATCTCCGCGCCGTCGATGGTCAGCGTCACGAGGTCCTCCGGCGGGAGAGCCGCCTCTCCGCCCCCGGAGGGAGCGCTGGTGGTCACCGTCATGCGTTCACCTCCGTACGGTCGGCCCAGGCCGTCGACTTGGCCGGGTCGAAGGGGCAGCCGCGGCCCGTGATGTGCTGCTCGTACTCCTCGCGGAAGTACTTGAGCGAGGAGAAGATCGGCGAGGCGGCCCCGTCGCCGAGGGCACAGAAGGACTTGCCGTTGATGTTGTCGGCGATGTCGTTGAGCTTGTCGAGGTCGGACATGGCGCCCTTGCCGGCCTCGATGTCCCGCATCAGCTGCACCAGCCAGTAGGTGCCCTCCCGGCAGGGTGTGCACTTGCCGCAGGACTCGTGGGCGTAGAACTCGGTCCAGCGGGTCACGGCGCGCACCACGCAGGTCGTCTCGTCGAAGCACTGGAGTGCCTTCGTGCCGAGCATGGAACCCGCGGCGCCCACTCCTTCGTAATCAAGAGGGACGTCGAGGTGCTCGTCGGTGAACATCGGCGTGGAGGAGCCGCCCGGCGTCCAGAACTTGAGGCGGTGGCCCGGTCGCATGCCGCCGCTCATCTCGAGGAGCTGGCGGAGGGTGATGCCGAGGGGTGCCTCGTACTGGCCGGGACTGGCGACGTGGCCGCTGAGCGAGTAGAGCGTGAAGCCCGGGGACTTCTCGCTGCCCATCGACCGGAACCATTCCTTGCCGTTCTGCAGGATCGCGGGAACCGACGCGATCGACTCGACGTTGTTCACCACGGTCGGGCACGCGTAGAGGCCCGCGACGGCGGGGAAGGGGGGACGCAGCCGCGGTTGTCCGCGGCGGCCTTCGAGCGAGTCCAGCAGCGCGGTCTCCTCACCGCAGATGTACGCGCCGGCGCCGGCGTGCACGGTGAGTTCGAGGTCGAGTCCGCTGCCCAGGATGTTCTCGCCGAGGTAGCCCGCCGCGTAGGCCTCGCGCACGGCCTCGTGCAACCGCCGCAGCACGGGGACGACCTCGCCCCGCAGATAGATGAAGGCGTGGGACGACCTGATGGCGTAGCACGCGATCACGATGCCCTCGATGAGGCTGTGCGGGTTCGCGAAGAGGAGCGGGATGTCCTTGCAGGTGCCCGGCTCCGACTCGTCGGCGTTGACGACCAGGTAGTGCGGTTTCCCGTCCCCCTGGGGAATGAACTGCCACTTCATTCCCGTGGGGAATCCCGCGCCGCCGCGGCCGCGCAGACCGGATTCCTTGACGTACGCGATCAGGTCGTCCGGCGACATGGCGAGCGCCTTGCGGAGTCCCTCGTACCCCTCGTGCCTTCGGTACACGTCCAGCGTCCAGGACCTGTCCTCGTCCCAGAAGGCCGACAGCACGGGTGCCAGCAGCTTCTCGGGGCCGGTGTCCTTCAGTTCGGGTGCCAAGGTCATCACTCCCCCTCCTCGGCGGTGGGCCCTGCCGGGTGGGCGGGGTCGGAGGCCGACGTGTCCTGCGGCGCGTCGTGCGAGCTGAGGTGCCGCGTCGGCGACGGGTCGTGCACGGCCCCGTCCTGCGGCGCGTCGTGCGGTCCGCCGTCGCGCGGGTGGACCACGCGTGCGGGTGCGGTCTCCCCCTTCGCCAGGCGAAGACCCACCAGCGACGCGGGCCCCGCGCCGCCGCTCGCGTCGACGGCGCCCTCGCGCTCGTCGGGGAATCCCGCCAGGATCCGGGCGGTCTCCTTGAAGGTGCACAGCGGCGCCCCGCGCGTGGGCGAGACGGTACGGCCGCCCCGCAGGTCGTCCACCAGCCGCTTCGCGCTCTGCACGGTCTGGTTGTCGAAGAACTCCCAGTTGACCATCACGACCGGCGCGTAGTCGCAGGCCGCGTTGCACTCGATGTGCTCCAGGGTGACCTTGCCGTCGTCGGTGGTCTCGCCGTTGCCGACGCCGAGGTGGTCCTGGAGTGCCTCGTAGATGGCGTCCCCGCCCATCACCGCGCAGAGGGTGTTGGTGCACACGCCCACCTGGTAGTCACCGCTCGGCCGGCGCCGGTACATGGTGTAGAAGGTCGCGACCGCGGTGACCTCGGCGGTGGTCAGGCCGAGGACGTCCGCGCAGAACCGCATCCCGGTGCGCGTGACGTGCCCCTCCTCCGACTGCACGAGGTGCAGCAGGGGCAGGAGCGCGGAGCGGGAGTCGGGGTAGCGGGCGACGATCTCGCGCGCGTCGGCCTCCAGCCGGGCGCGGACGTCGTCCGGGTAGGCGGGCGCGGGCAGCTCGGGCATGCCCAGGCTGACGCCCCGCTCCGAAGAAGAGGTGGTCACCGGTCGACGCCTCCCATCACGGGGTCGATGGACGCCACGGCGACGATCACGTCGGCGACCTGGCCGCCCTCGCACATCGCCGCCATGGCCTGGAGATTGGTGAAGGACGGGTCACGGAAGTGGACCCGGTAGGGGCGGGTGCCGCCGTCGGACACGGCGTGCACCCCGAGTTCGCCCTTGGGGGACTCGACGGCCGCGTACGCCTGTCCCGGCGGGACGCGGAAGCCCTCGGTGACCAGCTTGAAGTGGTGGATCAGGGCCTCCATGGAGGTGCCCATGATCTTCTTGATGTGGTCGAGGGAGTTGCCGAGGCCGTCCGGGCCCAGGGCGAGCTGGGCGGGCCAGGCGATCTTCTTGTCGGGGACCATGACCGGGCCGGGCTGGAGCCGGTCCAGGCACTGCTCGACGATCCTGAGCGACTGGCGCATCTCCTCCAGGCGGATCAGGAAGCGGCCGTAGGCGTCGCAGGAGTCGGCGGTCGGGACGTCGAAGTCGTACGTCTCGTAGTCGCAGTAGGGCTGGCTCTTGCGCAGGTCGTGCGGCAGACCGGTGGCGCGCAGGATCGGGCCGGTGGCGCCGAGGGCCGTGCAGCCGGCCAGGTCGAGGTAGCCGATGTCCTGCATGCGGGCCTTGAAGATGGGGTTCCCGGTGGCGAGCTTGTCGTACTCCGGGAGGTTCTTCTTCATCTTCTTCACGAACTCGCGGATCTGGTCCACCGCGCCGGGCGGCAGGTCCTGGGCGAGTCCGCCGGGACGGATGTACGCGTGGTTCATCCGCAGGCCGGTGATGAGCTCGTAGATGTCGAGAATCAGTTCACGATCGCGGAATCCGTAGATCATGATCGTGGTGGCGCCGAGTTCCATGCCGCCGGTGGCGATGCACACCAGGTGGGAGGACATCCGGTTCAGCTCCATCAGGAGCACCCGGATGATCTTGGCCCGGTCGGTGATCTGGTCCTCGACGCCGAGGAGCTTCTCGACGGCGAGGCAGTAGGCGGTCTCGTTGAAGAAGGACGTCAGGTAGTCCATGCGCGTCACGAAGGTGGTGCCCTGTGTCCACGTACGGAACTCGAGGTTCTTCTCGATGCCGGTGTGCAGGTAGCCGATGCCGCAGCGGGCCTCGGTGACCGTCTCGCCGTCGATCTCCAGGATCAGGCGGAGCACGCCGTGGGTGGAGGGGTGCTGGGGCCCCATGTTGACGACGATGCGTTCGTCGTCGGCGCGGGCCGCGGACCGGACGACCTCGTCCCAGTCGCCACCGGTGACCGTGTAGACGGTGCCCTCGGTGGTCTCGCGTGCTGAAGCCATCGAGGAGGTGGTCCCGGAGGGACTCGATGAGGGGTGGTGGCCGGGCGACGGGTTGGGAGTGCTCACGAGTAGGACCTCCGCTGGTCCGGAGCCGGGATCTGGGCGCCCTTGTACTCGACGGGGATGCCGCCGAGGGGGTAGTCCTTGCGCTGGGGTGGCCCTGCCAGTCGTCCGGCATCATGATCCGCGTCAGGGCCGGGTGACCGTCGAAGACGATCCCGAAGAAGTCGTAGGTCTCGCGCTCGTGCCAGTCGTTGGTCGGGTAGACGGAGACCAGGGACGGGACGTGCCGGTCGGAGTCCGGGGTGCTCACCTCGAGCCGGATCAGCCGGTTGTGGGTGATCGAGCGCAGGTGGTAGACGGCGTGCAGCTCGCGGCCCTTGTCGTTCGGGTAGTGGACGCCGCTCACCCCCGTGCAGAGTTCGAAGCGCAGGGCCGGGTCGTCGCGCAGGGTGCGGGCGACGCGGACGAGGTGTTCGCGCTCGATGTGGAAGGTGAGTTCGTCGCGGTCGACGACCGTCTTCTCGATCGCGTTCTCGGGCAGGAGACCCTGCTCCTCCAGCGCGCCCTCGAGCTCGTCGGCGACCTCGTCGAACCAGCCGCCGTAGGGGCGGGCGGTCGCACCGGGCAGGCGCACCGAGCGGACCAGGCCGCCGTAACCGGAGGTGTCACCGCCGTTGCGGGCGCCGAACATGCCGCGCTGGACGCGGATCTCCTCACCGCCCTGGCCGCGCTGTCCGGGGAGGTTGGAGGCGGAGAGGTCCTTCTCGGGGTTGGTCCCCCGGCCCCCGTGCCGGTGCCGTTGGCGTCGCTCACCGCAGCAGCCCCTTCATCTCGATCATGGGCAGGGCCTTGAGCGCCGCTTCCTCCGCCTCACGGGCCGCTTCCTCGGCGTTCACGCCCAGCTTGGTGTTCTGGATCTTGTGGTGGAGCTTGAGGATCGCGTCCATCAACATCTCGGGGCGCGGCGGGCAGCCGGGGAGGTAGATGTCGACGGGGACGACGTGGTCGACGCCCTGGACGATGGCGTAGTTGTTGAACATGCCGCCCGAGGACGCGCACACCCCCATGGAGATCACCCACTTCGGGTTCGGCATCTGGTCGTAGACCTGCCGCAGCACCGGCGCCATCTTCTGGCTGACCCGGCCGGCCACGATCATCAGGTCCGCCTGACGGGGCGAACCGCGGAAGACCTCCATGCCGAAGCGCGCCAGGTCGTAGCGGCCCGCGCCGGTGGTCATCATCTCGATGGCGCAGCAGGCGAGGCCGAACGTGGCGGGGAAGACGGACGACTTGCGCACCCAGCCCGCGGCCTGTTCGACGGTGGTCAGCAGGAAACCGCTCGGCAGCTTTTCTTCGAGTCCCATGGCTTAAAGGCCCCTCAGTCCCATTCCAGGCCGCCGCGCCGCCACACGTAGGCGTAGGCGACGAAGACGGTGAGCACGAAGAGCAGCATCTCCACGAGCCCGAAGACCCCCAGGGCGTCGAAGGTGACGGCCCAGGGGTAGAGGAAGACGATCTCGATGTCGAAGACGATGAAGAGCATCGCCGTCAGGTAGTACTTGATGGGGAAGCGCCCGCCGCCGGCCGGCGTGGGGGTCGGCTCGATACCGCACTCGTAGGCCTCGAGCTTGGCGCGGTTGTACCGCTTCGGCCCGATCAGCGTGGCCATGACCACGGAGAAGATCGCAAAGCCTGCCCCGAGGGCTCCCAGTACGAGGATGGGCGCATACGCGTTCACCGCTCCTCGCTCCTCTCAGTCGGCACTGACTGCTGGCGATGTCGGGGCTCGCGCCGCCTCACCGGTCCCGCGAACTCCACCGTCACCGACGAAGATCGCGAACATGTGAAGCAGGTCACAAGCCCAACTGCCTCGCATCCTATGCCTGTGGCTCTGTGATCTGCGACACGGGGTATTGCACAAGCTTTGTGATCTCCACCACCTGACGAAGGATCATGAAGTCATATCAGCGGTGATCTTCGTACGCGAAGCGTCAGAGTGATCACAAGAAGTGACATTTGCGCTCGTCGCCGCAGGTCACGAAGGTCGCGCCTATATCAAGAGGGTTCCCGTGCATGCAAATTGGTGTTGGACGGGGTGCCTTGATAGAGGGGTCGTTCACACGTCGGGGGAGTCGCGGGGGCCGATGTGGACGTGTGCACGCGTTCACGAGCGGAACCGGTCGCGCCGCTCGCGTCGGACGCGGGCCCTCCGTTAATCGTTCCGTGACCTCCGCCACACTCGAGGGGCGCCGCCAGGAACCGGGCTTGGCCAATGATCCCCACCGGTGGTAGGCGCGGCGCAATCCGGACGTTACGACGAAAATCCATGATCACAGGCTTGATCACCTGCGTCCGCAATGTCCGTTACGGCGTCAATAAAGAGTGCTGCGGCAGGTGTTCGGGGCCCCCGTTGAACAATTGTGGCGCAGCACACGTTTCTTGAAGGTATGGAGGAGCCCCTGATACCGCTTGTACCCATGTCCCACACCGCTCACATACGCAGCCACCGGAAGCCCCGCCGCAACGCGTCGACGATCGCGATGCGGGCCGGAGTCGCCAGTGGTGTACTCGGCTCGCTGGCCGTGGCCACCGCGGCCGGATCGGCCAACGCCGCCGAGCCGGTGACGCAGACGCTCGAACTGCCCGTGCTGACGGGCGACGTGGCCGCGCAGATCGCGCAGTCCGCGAACGCCACGCAGCAGGCGGCCGCGAACTACCAGCTCGAGGCCGAGCGCGACGCGGCCGCGGCGGCAGCCGCCAAGGAGGCCGCGAAGGACCTCGCCGCCGCCAAGAAGGCCGAGGCGAAGAAGAAGGCCGAGGAGGCCCGCAAGGCGGCCGCCGAGGCCGCCGCGTCCCGTTCCTCGGAGCGGACCGCCCTCGCCACCGCGACGACCACCTCGACGACCGCCTCCGCTCCGGCCAGCGGCAGCGTCGCGACGGTCGTCTCCTTCCTCAGGGCCCAGGTGGGCGACGCGTACGTCATGGGCGCCACCGGCCCCAACGCCTGGGACTGCTCGAGCCTGGTGCAGGCCGCGTTCCGTCAGGTCGGCGTGGACCTCCCGCGGGTCTCGCAGGACCAGTCGATGGCCGGCACGGACGTGTCGCTGTCCGATCTCCAGGTGGGCGACATCCTGTACTGGGGCGGGAAGGGCTCCGCGTACCACGTGGGCGTCTACATCGGGGGCGGCCAGTACCTCGACGCGGCCAACCCCTCCAAGGGCGTGGTGATCCAGGACCTCTCCGGCTACCCGGCGTCGGGCGCGGTGCGGGTGCTCTGAGACAGGGACGTACGGATCCGCGACGCACGGATCCACCGGAAGGGCCGCAGCCGCTCGGGGGCTGCGGCCCTTCGGGCTTTCCGGGGCGCGAGGACGCGCCCCGTGCGTCCGGTCAGGCCTTGGGGGCCACCTTGCTCAGGCCGTTGATGATGCGGTCCATCGCGTCGCCGCCGGTGGGGTCGGTGAGGTTGGCGAGCATCTTGAGGGTGAACTTCATCAGCAGCGGGTGGGTCAGGCCGCGCTGGGTCGCGATCTTCATGACCTTGGGGTTGCCGATGAGCTTCACGAAGGCGCGGCCCAGCGTGTAGTAGCCGCCGTAGGTGTCCTTGAGGACGCGGGGGTAGCGCTGGAGGGCGAGTTCGCGGCCCGCGGGGGTGGAGCGGGCGTGCGCCTGGACGATGACGTCGGCGGCGAGCTGACCGGACTCCATCGCGTAGGCGATGCCCTCGCCGTTGAAGGGGTTCACCAGGCCGCCGGCGTCGCCGACGAGCAGCAGTCCGCGCGTGTAGTGCGGCTGGCGGTTGAAGGCCATCGGCAGCGCGGCCCCGCGGATGGGGCCGGTCATGTTGTCCGGCGTGTAGCCCCAGTCCTCGGGCATGGAGGCGCACCAGGCCTTGAGGACCTCGCGCCAGTCCAGCTCCTTGAAGGAGTCGGAGGTGTTGAGGACGCCCAGGCCCACGTTGGAGGTGCCGTCGCCCATGCCGAAGATCCAGCCGTAGCCCGGCAGCAGGCGGTCCTCGCCCGGCCCGCGCCGGTCCCAGAGCTCGAGCCAGGACTCGAGGTAGTCGTCCTCGTGGCGGGGGCTGGTGAAGTAGGTGCGCACCGCGACGCCCATGGGGCGGTCCTCGCGGCGGTGCAGGCCCATCGCCAGGGAGAGGCGGGTGGAGTTGCCGTCGGCGGCGACGACGAGCGGGGCGCGGAAGGTGACCTCGCGCTTCTCCTCGCCGAGCTTGGCGTGCACGCCGGTGATCCGGCCGGTGCGCTCGTCGACGACGGGGGCGCCGACGTTGCAGCGCTCGTAGAGCCGGGCGCCCGCCTTCTGGGCCTGGCGGGCGAGCTGCTCGTCGAAGTCGTCGCGCTTGCGGACGAGGCCGTAGTCCGGGAAGGAGGCGAGATCCGGCCAGTCCAGCTGGAGGCGGACGCCGCCGCCGATGATGCGCAGACCCTTGTTGCGCAGCCAGCCGGCCTCCTCGGAGACGTCGATCCCCATGGCGACGAGCTGCTTGACGGCGCGCGGGGTGAGGCCGTCGCCGCAGACCTTCTCGCGCGGGAACTCGGTCTTCTCCAACAGGAGTACGTCGAGGCCGGCCTTGGCGAGGTGGTACGCGGTCGTGGAGCCGGCCGGCCCCGCGCCGACCACGATCACATCGGCGGTGTTTTCGGAGAGGGGCTCGGTCACGGCGGGTTCTCCCCAAGGTTCGGAATCGCGTGCCGACCGGCACTGGACACGGGCAGTCTATTCAGGAGAATTGATCAACCTGCTGAAGGGCTGCCCCGTGAACCGAGTTCCGCCCGTAGTACGGCTGCGCGTCCCCACGGACGAGGACGCGGTGGCGTGGCACCGGGTCTTCGACCACCCGGAGGTCATGGAGTTCCACGGCGGCCGTTCCGCGGGGCTCTCGGTCTACGAGGAACTCACCGCCCGCCAGCGCCGGCACGACGCCGAGCGCGGGTTCTGCCTGTGGACGATGCTCGACGAGTCCGAGCGGGTCATCGGCTTCACCGGCGCCCAGCCCTGGGACCGGGAGTGGGGCCCGACGGGTGAGATCGAGATCGGCTGGCGGCTCGGCCGCGAGCACTGGGGCCAGGGGTACGCCACGGCGGCGGCGCGGATGACGCTGGAACGGGTGCGGGACGCGGGGGTGCCGAGCGTGGTCGCCATGGTCGTCGCAAGCAACGCCCGGTCCATCGCCGTCACCCAACGGCTCGGCATGCGGCTCGCCGACGTGTTCACCACTCCCGAGTCACGGCGAGAGGCGCACTGCTACCGGCTGGACCTGTAGCGGAGGACTCAACTCCCCTTCAGTGACCTTGAGTAGTCAATCGTTACGGTAAGGCACCGAAAGCTTCCGGAAGACCCCTCCCCGCGGTTACCCTTCCCGTACCGCAGGGGGTGACATTCGTGCTCACACATCCCAAAACAACCGAAGTGCGCGTACCGCGGCTCGTCGGGCTGACGGCCGTGGACGCGCGCGAAGCGGCCACCGCGCACGGAGTGCTGCTGACCGCGCCCGACCGGCCCGATTTCCAGCGGACCGTCGTCGACCACGTCGTACGGCAGTACCCGCCTCCCGGTGCGGAGGTGCCGCGCGGGGCGGTCGTCACCGTGTGGTTCGACTTCGCGGAGGGAGAGGGCGGTGGCGGCGCGGGCGTCCGCGAACCACGGCTGCCGGCGCCGGGCGGCGGCGGGATGCGGCGCGAACTGGCCCCGTCGGGAGATCCCTTCGCGCCGGTCACGGGCTGAGGGCCTGTCCGGCAGCCGCCTGCCGGCAGGCAGGTCCGCCGGCCGGCAGGTCCCCCGGCCGGCCCGCCGGTCAGTCCTCCTTGAAGCCCCGGTGCAGGGTGACCACCCCGCCGGTGAGGTTGCGCCAGGCGACCTTCGACCAGCCGGCCCTGCGCAGGTGCCCGGCGAGGGCGGGCTGGTCGGGCCAGGCGCGGATGGACTCGGCGAGGTAGACGTACGCGTCGGGGTTCGAGGACACCGCGCGGGCGACCGGGGGCAGGGCGCGCATCAGGTACTCGGTGTAGACCTGGCGGAAGGGCGCCCAGGTCGGGTGCGAGAACTCGCAGATCACGACCCGTCCGCCGGGCCGCGTCACCCGGTGCATCTCCCGCAGGGCCGCGTCGAAGTCCTGCACGTTGCGCAGCCCGAAGGAGATGGTGACGGCGTCGAAGGTGTCGTCCTTGAACGGCAGCCTCGTCGCGTCGCCCGCGGTGAGCGGCAGCCAGGGGTGCTTCTGCTTGCCCACCTGGAGCATGCCGAGGGAGAAGTCGCAGGGGACGACGTAGGCGCCGGTCCTGGCGAAGGGCAGCGAGGAGGTGGCCGTGCCCGCCGCCAGGTCGAGGACCTTCTGCGCGGGGCGGGCGTCGACGGCGCGCGCGACCTCCTTGCGCCATCTGCGGTCCTGGCCGAGCGAGAGGACGTCGTTGGTGAGGTCGTACCGTTCCGCCACGCGGTCGAACATCGAGGCGACTTCGTGGGGCTGCTTGTTCAGGGAAGCACGGGTCACCCGGCCATTGTGGCAGCAGGGGTCCGGCCCTCACGGCAGCAGCCTCGGCTTCTTCCGGGCGGCCACGTCCTCGACCCAGCCGCACAGCAGCACGAACACCACGATCAGCAGCCAGCCGACGGCGAACAGGAACCACTGGCTCTCCAGCGGCAGGTACGCCTCGAAGGCGGGCACGTCCCAGAACCGGTCGATCAGCGGGACCGCCAGCACCAGGGCGATCTCGTGCCAGAGGTAGATCGTCACCGCGCGCGCGTTGAAGACGGAGACCAGCCGGTTCAGGCGCCTGCGCCGGGTGAGCCCGGCGAAGTCGATCCGGAAGTACGCCTTAGCCCACATCAGCAGCATCACGAAGCCGGCCGACCAGAAGGCCTGCGCGAGGGGGTTCTCGTCCAGGTCGTAGGTGCCGTACTCGGCCCGGTGCGTGAAGGCGTACCAGCCGCCGTACGCCATGGCCGCCAGGGAGAGCGCGACCACCGGGGCCGGTTTCGCACGCTGGAGCACGCCGTCGCGGTGGGCGAAGCCGAGCAGCCAGCAGAAGAGGTACGTCGACAGGTCCCACAGGGCGGTGCCGACGCGGCCGTCCGGGCCGGCCCAGGCGAAGTTCAGCACCAGGACCGGGGCGAGGGACGCGGCCAGGACGGGGACCGGGGCGAGGCGGAACAGCCGGAGCAGGAGCGGGGAGAGCAGCACGAACCACAGGTAGGTGCGCAGGTACCAGAGGATCTCCCAGGCCTGCTCGCCCCAGGCGTTGCCCGGCGGATCGCCCAGCGGCACGATCCAGTAGACGATCTGCCGACCCGGCATCCAGCCGTGGACGAGCATCGCCGCGACCACGAAGGCGCCCCAGAACCAGAAAGGCGGCAGGAGTCTGCGGAGGCGGCCGCGCACCACGGTGAGCGCCGGGCGTTCCAGGGACTTCGCCATCAGGGTGCCGGCCAGGCCGAACATGACGCCCATGGAGGGGAAGACCAGGCCCGCCCAGGCCCAGCCGAAGGTGTGGTACGCCACGACCCGGACGAGGGCGAGGGCCCGGAGGCTGTCGAAGTAGCGGTCACGGCCGGGCGCCCGCGGCCCCGCGGCCGGCGGCCCCGCCGGACGCTCCCCACCGCGGGCAGGGGAGCCGTGTCCGTGACGGGACCGGGACCGGGGCCGGGGGTAGGGCCGAGAGGGGAGCCGGGGGTGGGGCCGAGGGCGGGGCCAGAACCGGGGCCGGAGCCGGGCAGGTCGTCCGTGACGGCGGTCCGCCGGGCCGTGCCGCGGGCCGGCCCGCGGGCCGCGCCCTTGCTGTGCGCGCCCACTCAGCTCACCCCGGCCGGGGTCCCGACCTCGCCGGTCCTCTTGAGCTTCTGCCAGCGCAGGCGGCCGCCGGTGAGGGCGGTGACGCAGGAGTGGATGAGGACGAGGTACATCATCTGGCGGTAGGCGAGCTGCTGGAGCGGCATCATCAGCAGGTAGCGGTACTTCTCACGGTCGAGACGGAAGGCGTACGCGGCGCAGACGAGCTGCACGCCCAGGACCGCGAGCCAGGCCAGCAGGGCCGCCCGGAAGTCGATGAAGATCATCGAGTAGGCGGTGAACACGTCGATCAGCGGCGCGAAGACCGGCGTGACGACCTGGAAGAGGACGACCAGCGGCATGCCGACACGTCCGAAGCGCCCCGCGGGCCCCTTGTCCGTGAGGGACTTGCGGTGCTTCCACAGGGCCTGCATGGTGCCGTAGGACCAGCGGTAGCGCTGGGACCACAGCTGTTTGAGGGAGCCGGGGGCCTCGGTCCAGGCGCGGGCGTGCTCCTGGTAGACGACGTTCCAGCCGGCGCGGTGCATGGCGATGGTGATGTCGGTGTCCTCGGCGAGGGTGTCCTCGCTCATGCCGCCGACCTCCAGGACGGCGTCCCGGCGGAAGGCGCCGATCGCGCCGGGGATGGTCGGCATGCAGCGCAGCAGGTCGTACATGCGGCGGTCGAGGTTGAAGCCCATGACGTACTCGATGTGCTGCCAGGCGCCGATGACCGTGTCGCGGTTGCCGACCTTGGCGTTGCCGGCGACCGCGCCGACCTTCGGGTCGGCGAACGGCTGGACCAGGTGGCGCACGGTGTCGGGCTCGAAGACGGTGTCGCCGTCCATCATCACGACGATGTCGCAACCGGCGTTGCGGACACCGTTGTTGAGGGCGGCCGGCTTGCCCGCGTTCTCCTGGCGGATGACGCGGACGTTGGTCATGCCCAGGGCCTTCGCCGCCTCGCGGGAGATCTCGGACGTGCCGTCCGTCGATCCGTCGTCCACGATGATGATCTCGATCGGATGGGTGCTCCGCGCCAGTGATTCCAGGGTGTTGGCGATGCACTCCTTCTCGTTGTACGCCGGGACGATCACGCTGACCGGCCGGGTGACGGTCGGTCCCCAGCTGAAGCGGCGCTTGTTGCGCTTGCGGTGGTGGCGGCGGGCGAGGATCAGCATCATCCCGAAGCGGCCCATGACGGCCACGCCCACGACGGCCAGTCCGACGGAGAGCGTCGGCACCGTCCACTCGGCGACGGCGACCGCCGCGACGAGCGCCTTGCCCTCGTACAGGGGCACACCGGTGGCCTCACGGTGGGCGGCCTGGAGCCCGCCCCCGGCCACACCGGCCCCGCCGGCCGCACCAGCCGCACCAGCCGCACCAGCCGCACCAGCCGCACCAGCCGCAGCCTCGTCCCCGGCACCCGCACCCGCACCCGCCTGCTGTTGCTGCCCGGAAGCCTCGCGGGCCGCCGCGCTCTCCTCCTGCATCGCGCCGCTGATGGTGGTGAAGGTGTAGCCGGCCGCCTTCATCTTCTTGATGTACGCCGGCAGCGCGGCGATCGTCTGGGAGCGCTCGCCGCCCGCGTCGTGGAAGAGGACCGACGCCCCCTCGCCGTCCTCCGGCGTGGCCCACTCGATGATCTTGGAGACGCCCGGCCTCTTCCAGTCGTCGCTGTCGGTGTCGACGAAGACGCTGGTGTAGCCGTCCTCGCCGAGCCGCTGGTAGACGGGCCAGCTGTAGTTGTCGATGGCGTCCGTCTTGGAGGAGTAGGGCGCGCGGAACAGCGTGGTGGTGATGCCCGCCGCGCCCGCGAGCGCGAGCTGGGTCTGCTCCATCTCGCGGTCGACACGGGCGTCGCTCTGGTAGGAGAGGTCGACGTGGGTGAAGGTGTGGATGCCCACCTCGTCGCCCTGCTCGACCATGTCCTTCACGATGCCCGGGTAGCGCGAGACCATCGCCCCGACCAGGAAGAAGGTCCCGGGCACGTCGTACTTCTCGAGGATCTCCAGGACCTGGGGGGTCCAGGTGGGGTCGGGGCCGTCGTCGAAGGTGAGCACGATCGTCTTGTCCGGGACCGAGACGGTGGTGGCCTGGCCGCCGCGGAAGGTGAGGATCGGGCCGCCCTCGAGGATGTCGTCGGGCACCTTGCTCGCGCCGGCCCCGGTGCGGACCCGCTGGTCGCCGCCGACCTCGGCGCGCAGGTAGCCGTCGAGCAGCATCACGCTGGTGAGGGCGAGCAGCAGCAGCCCCGCCAGGATGACGCGGGGTTTCTGGAGGGCCGCGGCCTTGCCCGCCGCCCGTTCGATACGGGAGGGGGCGCGGCGCCGGCCGCGGGAGGGAGTCGTCGTCATGGGGGTGGCTGCGTTCCGGTCAGTGGGCGGCCGCGGAGGCGGGGACGGACGGGGAGGCGGACGGAGAGGCGGGGACGGACGGGGACGGGGAGGCGGCGCCGGTGGGCGGGGTGCCGCCCGGCAGGCCGATCTGGTTGCCGAGGCCGCCGTCCGGGCGCATCCCGCCGGGACCCCGGCCCTCCTGGGCGGTGCCGCCGAACGGCAGCAGCGAGGACGGGGCGAGCGAGGTGCCCCAGCCCATGAAGGCGGCGCCGAGGACGGCCGCGTAGACGAGGCAGCCGGCGCCCATGAGGAGGCCGATCCGGCGCAGCAGTCTGGACCGGCGTCCGGAGTTGTCAACGAACACGGGGCCCTCGGCGGCGGAGTCGTCGTCACGTTTGCGACGGCGACCGCGAGCGGCGGCACGGCTTTCGACGGCAGGCTCGGAATGCATTCCCCGGATATTAGGGAGCCTTTATGTGCCCTGAACTCTGGTCTTCTTGTGAGTGGGCCGTGAGGAACGGCCGAACCTGTCCCTTGCCTGAGAGAAAGGGCGAATGCCCGCGCGGCCGACCTGCGGAAGGACCGGGCCGATCGCCCCTTTTGGGCGCCAAATTTTCCATCTTCGACCATATTTGTCCATGAAATGGCTGCGTGTTCGCTGTCTCGGTGCGAGCGGCCCGCATGTGAGACATTTCGAGTTCGGGAACGGCCTTTGTCTCCGTCCTGAGACAGAAATCACGAGAGCGGGTGCATGCGCAATGAGGAGTTTCCTGAGGCCGGCGGCCGGGCTCACCTGCCTGTTCGCCTTGGCCACGGCGGGATGCTCCGCGGGGTCCGGCGGCACGTCGGACGCGGCACCCGCGACACCGCGGCAGAGCGCCGGGACCGACGGCGGCGCCGGCCCCAGCGCCGGTTCCGGTACCGGTTCCGGCGCCACGTCCGGCACGTCGTACGCCCCCTACGTCAACGCCGCGGAGGCCTCCGCCAACGACGCCGCGGGCTCCCCCTCGGCGTACAACCTGGCCTTCGTCATCTCCGACGGCAGCGGCTGCACCCCGGAGTGGAACGGCACCCGCGCGGTCGACGACGCGACCGTGGCCGCGCGCGTCTCCGCGCTCACCGCGACGGGCGCCCCGGTGCGGGTCTCCTTCGGCGGCGCGTCCGGCAAGGAACTGGCGGCCACCTGCGACAGCGTGGCGGAGCTGGCCGAGGCCTACGGCGCGGCGCTCGACGCGGCCGGTTCCACCCGGGCCGACTTCGACATCGAGGGCGAGGAGCTGACCGACGCCGACTCGGTCGCCCTGCGCTCCCGGGCGATAGCCGCGCTCCAGGAGGAACGCCCGGACCTGGAGGTCTCGTTCACCCTCCCGGTGATGCCGTCGGGCCTGGACTCCGACGGCCTCGCGCTGCTGACCTCGGCGAACAAGTACGACGTCCAGGTGTCCGCCGTCAACCTGATGACGATGAACTACGGGGAGTCGTACGCCGGGGACATGGGCGGGTACGCCGTCACCTCGGCCACCGCCGCGCACGCCCAGCTCGAGGAGGTCTTCGGCACGACGGACGCCGCCGCCTGGAAGGGCATGGCGCTCACCTCGATGATCGGCGTCAACGACGTCGCGGGCGAGACGTTCACGCTCGCGGACGCGGCGCGGGTGCGGGCGTTCGCCGAGGAGAAGGGCGTCTCCTGGGTGTCGATGTGGTCGACGTTCCGGGACCGGCAGTGCGAGGAGGGCACCGACGCGGACGACGCGCTGACCGACTGCAGCGGGGTGGAGCAGAGTTCGGGGGCGTTCGCGGAGGCCTTCTCCGGGTGACGTGACGCCTGGTCGGCCGGACCTGCCGTCGGACTCCCGCCGTACGACAGACCCTAGCCGTACGACAGACCCTAGCGTCGCCGGTGCACGAGCCGTCCCGCGCACACGGTGGCGAGGCACGCGCCGTCCGCGTCGAAGACGGCGAGGTCGGCGCGGCCGGTCTCGATGATCGCGGTCGGCCGGGCCCGCGACAGCACGACGACGTCGTTGCGCTCGGCGGCGGCCCGGAGTCCGGGTGAGCCGACGTGTTCCGCGAGGACGGCCACCGCGCCGAGTTTCAGCACCGCGTGGATGCGCTCGCGGGGGCTCGGGGCGTCCGGCATGGGACCCTCGTGGAGGAGCGCGGGGCCGAGCACGCCGGGCCAGCGCCGGACGCGCGCGCCGGGGAACCGCTGCTCCAGCTCCGCGAGGGGCCCCACGCCCGCGACCCGGACGCCCTGGACGGCGACGGCGCCGCCCTTGATCGGCTCCGGGTCGTCGTCCCAGACGTGACGGACCTCGTCCGCCGTGTGGATCGTCAGCACGGGCCGGTCAGTTGGAGGCCAGCAGCTTCAGCTCGGGGTGCGCGGTGCCGCCCTCGATCGCGGTGGACGAGATGTGGGAGACGACCCGCTCGTCGACGGGGTCGTTCGCCGGGTCGTCGTGCACCACGAGGTGCTCGTACGTCGTCGCGCGCTGCGCCGGGACGCGGCCCGCCTTGCGGATCAGGTCGATGATCTCCAGGCGGTTGGAGCGGTGCCTGGCGCCGGCGGAGGAGACGACGTTCTCCTCCAGCATGATGGAGCCGAGGTCGTCCGCGCCGTAGTGCAGCGACAGCTGGCCGACCTCCTTGCCCGTGGTCAGCCAGGAGCCCTGGATGTGGCGGACGTTGTCGAGGAAGAGGCGGGCGATCGCGATCATCCGCAGGTACTCGAAGAGGGTCGCCTGGGTGCGGCCCTTCAGGTGGTTGTTCTCGGGCTGGTAGGTGTACGGGATGAAGGCCCGGAAGCCGCCCGTCCGGTCCTGGACGTCACGGATCATCCGCAGGTGCTCGATGCGCTCGGCGTTGGTCTCGCCGGTGCCCATCAGCATGGTCGACGTGGACTCCACGCCGAGGCCGTGCGCGATCTCCATGATCTCCAGCCAGCGCTCGCCGGACTCCTTCAGCGGGGCGATCGCCTTGCGCGGGCGGGCGGGGAGCAGCTCGGCGCCGGCGCCGGCGAAGGAGTCGAGCCCGGCGGCGTGGATGCGCCGGATCGCCTCCTCGACGGACACCTTCGAGATCCGCGCCATGTGCTCGACCTCGCTCGCCCCCAGGCTGTGGATGACGAGCTGCGGGAAGTCCTTCTTGATGGCGGAGAAGTGCTTCTCGTAGTACTCCACGCCGTAGTCCGGGTGGTGCCCGCCCTGGAACATGATCTGGGTGCCGCCGAGTTCGACGGTCTCCGCGCACCGGCGCAGGATGTCGTCCAGGTCGCGCGTCCAGCCCTTGGCCGTGTCCTTGGGCGCCGCGTAGAAGGCGCAGAACTTGCACGCCGTGACGCACACGTTCGTGTAGTTGATGTTCCGCTCGATGATGTACGTCGCGATGTGCTCGATGCCGGCGTACTGACGGCGGCGCACGGCATCGGCGGCGGCGCCCAGCGCGTGCAGGGGCGCGTCGCGGTAGAGGGCGAGCGCCTCCTCGGGGGTGATCCGCCCGCCCTCGGCGGCACGGTCGAGGACGGACTGGAGGTCGGCCTTCTCGGTCACCGGGAGCGTCCCTTTCGTCAAGGGTTGTGGACGGACCCGGCCAGCCTACGCCAGCGCCTGTGACCGGCTCGCCTCAGGCCGCGTACGCCCCCGCCAGCACTCCGGCGTAGGCACCGGCGAGCAGGAACGGCCCGAACGGGATCGCCGTACGGCGCCCGGCCCGGCCCGCGAGCAGGAGCGCCCCGCCGTACAGCGCGCCGGACAGGAACCCGGCGAAGGTGCCCAGCATGACCGTGGCCCAGCCGTACCAGCCGAGGGCGGCGCCCGCGCCGAGGGCGAGTTTCACGTCGCCGAACGCCATGCCGCCGGGGTTGATCAGGTGCAGCACGAGGTAGCCGGCGCCGAGCGCGAGGGACCCCAGCAGGGCCGTCGTCCAGTCACCGGCGTGTTCGGGCAGCGGCGCGGCCACGCCGAGCAGGGCGAGGGCGGCGGCCGCGAGCGGCAGGGTGAGGGGGTCGGGCAGCCGCCGCACCCGCAGGTCGACGGCCGCGAGCAGCACCCCGGCGGGCGTCAGCGCCAGCCACACGGCCAGCTCGGGCCGGATGCCGGTGGCGAGCGCCAGGCCGGCGCAGAGCAGCGCGGTGACGAGGGGGAGGCGGAGGGCGCCGGTACCGTACGGCGGGTTCGTGCCGGGGCAGCGCGGACAGCGGGCGGGCCCGAGCCAGCCGCGCAGGGGTGGCCGCCGGGGCAGGTACGGCGCCAGCCGGGAGCGACGGCGCCCTCCGTCTCCCCCTCCTCCGCCTCCTCTTGTTCTTCCGGCTCTTGCAGTTCCACCGAGAACCGGTACGCCGCCCGCGGCAGCACCGCTCCCGCCGCCGCGCCCCACACCACGGCGAAGGCGATCAGCAGGGCGTCGATCGGTACGCCGGTCAAGGAACTCCACCCCCCTGTCTCTTCGAGCCGCCCGCCGCCCGCCGCCCGACCCGCGCCGGACGGCGTCGCGGGCCGGTTCCGGTCGGCACGGCCGGGGCCTGCCCCTACGGCTGGAGCAGCTCCACCTTCACGTCGGCCGGGAAGCCCGTGGTCGGGCCGACGCGGCGGGCGAACTCGGTGACGGCCGCGAGCTGCGCGGGGCCGAAGCGGAAGTCCAGCGTGGTGAAGTACCGCTCCAGCACCTGCTCGTCGAAGGCCTCCCAGCGGGCCGCCTGCTCGGCGACCTTGGCGACCTCTTCCAGGGAGAGGTTGCGGGAGGCGAGGAAGGCCTGGTGGACCTTGCGGGTGAGGACCGGTTCGCGCTCCAGGTAGTCCCGGCGGGCGGCCCACACCGCGAAGACGAACGGCAGGCCGGTCCACTCCTTCCAGAGCGCGCCGAGGTCGTGCACCTGGAGGCCGTACTTCGGGCCGTCCAGCAGGTTCGCCCGCAGCGCCGCGTCGCCGATGAGGACGGCCGCCTCGGCCTCCTGCATCATCAGGCTGAGGTCGGGCGGGCAGGTGTAGTAGTCGGGCCGGACGCCGTAGCGGTCGGAGAGCAGGAGCTGGGCCAGGCGCACGGAGGTGCGGGACGTCGAGCCGAGGGCGACGCGGGCGCCGTCCAGCTCCTCCAGCGGCACCTGCGAGACGATCACGCAGGACATGACGGGACCGTCGCAGCCGACGGCGATGTCGGGGAAGGCGACCAGGTCGTCGGCGTTCTTGAGGAACTCGACGAGGGTGACGGGCCCGATGTCGAGGTCCCCCCGCACCAGCTGCTCGCTGAGCTTCTCCGGGGTGTCCTTGGTCAGCTCGAAGTCGAGGAGGGTGCCGGTTCTCGCGAGCCCCCAGTACAGGGGCAGGCAGTTCAGGAACTGGATGTGGCCGACGCGCGGCCGGGTGCGGGAATTGTCCACATCGCGACGATAGACCCCGTCCGGTAGCCTGCGGAGTCCACCCCCTGCGACGGCAGACGTCAACCCCTTTCCTGGACCTTCAAACGTCCGGGTGGCGTGATCTTGACCTCTGTTGCTTTCGGCTGCCCGCGTGCTAGGCTCGCCCGCAAGTTGCAGTTTGGTTTCCCTTGCAGTACAGAGCCTGCGGAGCATGTAACCGCGGGCTCTCGTCGTTTTCAGACGTATGCAGTTGTGCGGCACTAGCTTTCACGCTTGCAGGGTTCTGGAGCAGGGCAACCCTTTGGGCCCAAGGAGGGCTTATGGCTACCGGAACCGTGAAGTGGTTCAACGCCGAAAAGGGCTTTGGCTTCATCGCCCAGGAGGGCGGCGGCCCCGACGTCTTCGTCCACTACTCCGCGATCAACGCGCAGGGTTTCCGTTCGCTCGAGGAGAACCAAGCGGTCTCCTTCGACGTGACCCAGGGCCCGAAGGGCCCGCAGGCGGAGAACGTCACCCCCGTCTGATCGCACCACTCCCTGACGCAAGTCTCTGAGAGCAGTACCCAAGGAGCCCCGCGCCGCAAGGCGACGGGGCTCCTGCCTTTCCGCGACGGCGGGCGTCCGCGCCGGCCGCCGCGGCACCCGCCGGACTGTTTCCGTACGGGTGGGGGCGGGGGCCGTACGGGTGGGGGCGGGGGCCGTACGCGTGCGTCGGTCGCCGTCCGGGACCGGTGTCGGAGGGACCGGCTACGGTCCCGCGCATGACCGAAGCCCCCGATTTCCTCACCGCAACCCGCACCTTCTACGACGCCGTCGCCGAGGACTACGCCGACCGCTTCCGCGACCTGCACGCGAGGCTCCCCTGGGACCGGGCCGTGTTCGCGGTGTACGCCGAACTCGTCGGCCCCGGCGGGGAGGTGGCCGATCTCGGCTGCGGACCGGGGCGGGTGACCGGCCACCTCGCGTCGCTGGGGCTCGCCATGTCCGGGCTGGACCTGTCGGAGTCGATGCTGACGGTGGCGCGGCGGGAGAACCCGGTAATCCGGTTCGAGCGGGGCTCGATGCTGGAGCTGCCCCACGAGGACGGCTCGCTGGACGGGCTCGTCTCCTGGTACTCGTCGATCCACACGCCTGTGGAGGAACTCCCCTGCCTCTTCGCCGAGTTCCGGCGCGTCCTGCGGTCCGGCGGCCACGCCCTCCTCGCCTTCCAGGTCGGCGACGAGCCCAAGCACCACGACCGGCCCTGGGGCCACCCGGTGTCCCTGGACTTCCACCGCCGCCGGCCGGAGGCCATGGCCGAACTGCTCGCCGACGCCGGTTTCTCCGTACGGTCCCGCACGGTCCGCGCCCCGGAGCCCGACCTCGACGAGAAGGTGCCCCAGGCCTACCTGATCGCCCGCGCCTAGCGGGCGGCCTTCCCCCGGGCGGTGAGCGGGATCTCCGCCCACACCGTCTTGCCCACCTCCCGCTCGTCGACGCCCCACGTCCTCGCGAGCACGGCGACCAGCACCAGACCCCGGCCGCCCTCCGCCTCCGGGTCCGTCACGATCCGCAGCCGCCGGTCGCCCCGCGCGTCGCTCACCTCGACACGGAGCGTGTCCTCGGGGAGGAGCAGCAGCCGGAGTTCGAAGTCCCGCCCCGGCACGCGGCCGTGCGTCACGGCGTTCGCCGCCAGCTCCGCGACGACGTGCTGCGCGGTGTCGTTGGCGTCCCCGCCGTGCGGGTGCCCCCAGGCGTCGAGCTGCTGCGCCGTCAGCCGCCGGGCCAGCCGGGCGCCCCTCGGTGTGGAGCTGAGGCGGAGGGTGAGTTCGCCGAGGGGGGTGGAGATCTGGGTGGAGATTTCGGAATTCACACGACTCAGCCTGACCCGTTGTCCCTACCCTGGCCAAGGGCGCATTCGCGACTCTCCGTAGCTGTACGTGTGCGCAGAGAGGCGCGTACGGAGCGTCGGTGCGACCACGGGCACGTGCGAAAGGGGCGGGGTGGCATGCAGGAGGACCGCGAGCGGAGGCCGGAGACACCGGCGGAGTCCGACGGGACGACGGGGCTGTTCACGGCGCTGGGCAAGATGCTGAAGCTGTTCCGGGAGCGGAAAGGGCTGACCCAGAAGGAGTTCGGCGTGCTCGTCGGTTACGGGCCGGACGCCATCTCTTCGATGGAACGAGGGGTACGAATCATCCGGCCGGAGGTATTGGAGAAGGCCGATGAACTGCTGGACGCCGGAGGGGTGTTCGCGCAGACGATCCCCGAGGTCCGGGAGGCGATGAGCAGGGCCCGGACACGGCACCCCGAGTGGTATCGAGGGTATGCAGCGCTGGAGGCGGAAGCCGTCGAGTTGCACCAGTACTCCAACCACGCGGTGCACGGGCTCCTCCAGACCGAAGCTCACGCACGCTCAGTCTTTGCCAAGCGCCGCCCCTTCCTCAGCGAGGAAACAATCGAGCAGCGGGTTGCCGACCGGCTGTCCCGCCAACAAGTGTTCGCACGGTGGCCTGCGCCCGTCGTGAGCTACGTGATCGAGGAAGTGGTACTCGACCGCCCGATCGGCGGACGAGACGTCCACACGGAGCAATTGCGCCACCTCCTGAGCGTCAGCAGCATGCGGAACGTCGAGATTCAGGTGATGCCGACGCGAGTACAGGAACACCCCAACATGGACGGTGCGTTCAACTTGCTGACGCCCAAGAAGCACCCCCAGGTGGCATATACAGAAGTCCAGGGATACCCGCGGCTGATCACTGACCCTGAAGAGGTACGGAAGATTGCCGACCGCTATGGAATCATGCGGGCGATGGCTCTCCCGCCCGAGGAGACCCGCACGTTGATCGCGAAGAAGCTGGAGGAGCTATGAACAGCGAGAACCTCACCTGGTTCAAGTCCAGCTACAGCGACGGCGAGGGCGGCGATTGCGTCGAAGCCGCCTACGTCTGGTTCAAGTCCAGCTACAGCGGCGGTGAGGGCGGCGATTGCGTCGAAGCCGCCTACACCTGGCGCAAGTCGACCTACAGCGACGGAGGCGGCGGCGAATGCCTCGAAGCCGCCGTCTGCCCCGCCGCCGTCCACGTCCGTGACTCCAAGAATCCCGGTGGCCCCGTCCTGGACCTCTCCCCCGCCGCCTGGGCCCGTTTCCTCCCCTACGGCAGCGGGTCCTCGTCCAGCACCGGCGGAGCGGCCAGCGCGGCCTCGTAGGCGTCGCGGGGGAACTCGTACGGGCCCATGGCCAGTTCCCCCCACTGCTCGCGGTACGGCTGGCGGAAGGACGACCAGGTCACCGTCGTGGGGGTGACGGTGACCTTCGCCATGAGGGGCCAGCAGCCCCAGATGCCGCAGGAGCAGCCGAGCAGCGGCACGGTGTCCCCCGCTGTGCGGAAGTGGTCCTCGAACTCCGTCACGGCCAGGCCGTCGTGCTGAACGCGGACCTGTTCGGCGGTCTCCTTCTCGTCCTCGGCCTCGTCGTCGAACTCCCCCGCCAGTTCGGCCCGCCACAGCGGGTACGTGGCCTCTCCGACGAGCGTGCGCAGGTCCGTCCCGTCGATCCGGACGCCCCACACCCGGTGGTCCGGACGGTCCGGGCTGTCGGCCGGCGGGTGGTGGAAGAACTCAATGGCGTTCACGACCGGCATCCTCCCGGCCGTGGCGCCGCGCCGCGAACCCTTTACTGCCGGTACAGGCCCTCCACCGCGTCGGCGAAGTCCCGCAGGACCGCGTCGCGGCGCAGTTTCATCGAGGGGGTGAGGTGGCCCTCGGCCTCGGTGAAGTCGCGGGGCAGGACGGCGAAACGGCGGATCGACTCGGGGCGGGAGACCAGCTTGTTGGCCTCGTCGACCGCGCGCTGGAGGATGCCGTGCAACTCCTCGTCGTCGGTGAGGAGTTCGGCCGGCACCGGGTGCTTGCCGTTCATCTGGCGCCAGTGGGTCAGGCCGTCGGGGTCGAGGGTGAGCAGGGCGGAGACGTAGGGGCGGCCGTCGCCGAGGACCATGGCCTGGGAGATCAGGGGGTGCGAGCGCAGCCAGTTCTCCAGCGGGGCGGGGGCGACGCTCTTGCCGCCGGAGGTGATGATCAGCTCCTTCTTGCGGCCGGTGATCGTGAGGTAGCCCTCGTCGTCGAGTTCGCCGATGTCGCCGGTGGCCAGCCAGCCGTCGGGGGCGGCGGGGACGACTCCGCCGGCCGCCGGGTCCCAGTAGCCGCGCAGGACGTGGTCGCCGGCGATGAGCACCTCGCCGTCGGCCGCTATCCGGATCCTCGTGCCGGGCAGCGGCCAGCCGACGGTGCCCAGGCGGGGCTTGAGCGGCGGGGTGACCGTGGAGGCGCCGGTCGTCTCGGTGAGGCCGTAGCCCTCGTAGATCTCGATGCCCGCGCCGGTGTAGAACGCGGCGAGGCGGCGGCCCAGCGGGGAGCCGCCGCAGATGGCGTGCCGGACCCGGCCGCCCATCGCGTTGCGGATGCGGCGGTAGACCAGCGGGTCGTAGAGGGCGCGGGCCGCGCGCAGGGCCGCGCCGGGGCCGCTGCCGCCCGCGTTGCGGGCCTCGACGGCCTCGCCGTGGCGGACGGCGGTGTTCACGGCGCGGTCGAAGGTGGACACCCGGCCGCCCGCCTCCGCCTTCGCGCGGGCCGTGTTGAAGATCTTCTCCAGCATGTACGGGATGGCGAGCAGGCACGTGGGTCTGAACGCGGCCAGGTCCGGGAGGAGTTCGTCGGCCTTGAGGCTCGGGGCGTGGCCGAGGCGGACGCGGGCGCGGACGCAGGCGATGGCGACCATCCGGCCGAAGACGTGGGACATCGGGAGGAAGAGGAGGACGGACAGGTCGTCGGTGGTCGACTTGAAGACCGGGTAGAGCAGTTCGATCGCGTTGTCGACCTCGGCGAAGAAGTTCCCGTGGGTGAGCGCGCAGCCCTTGGGGCGGCCGGTGGTGCCCGAGGTGTAGATGAGGGTGGCGAGGGTGTCGGGGACCAGCATGCCCCGGCGGACGTCGACCTCGGCCTCCGGGATGTGCTGCTCGCCCAGTTCGGCGAGGCGGTCGACGTGGCCCTTCTCGATGATCCAGATGTGGTGCAGGTCGGGCAGCCGGTCGCGTTCGGGGCCGATGGCCGCCGCCTGCCCGACCGTCTCGGTGACGAGGGCGACCGCGCCGGAGTCCTGGAGGATCCACCGGGTCTGGAAGACGGAGGAGGTCGGGTAGACGGGGACGGTGACCAGTCCGGCCGCCCAGGCGGCGAAGTCGAGCAGCGTCCACTCGTACCTCGTACGGGCCATGACGGCGATCCGGTCGCCCGGCATCAGCCCTTCCCCGATCAACCCCTTGGCCACGGCGAGGACTTCGGCGGCGAACTGCCGTGCCGTCACGTCCGTCCACCGGCCCTCGGCGTCCCTGCGACTGAGGACCACCGTGTCGGGGGCCGCCGCCGCGTTGTCGAACGGCAGCTCGGCGAGCGAGCCGTGCGTCACGGGGCGCGCGAACACCGGCATCGCCGCCTCCCGCACGACGCCGTCCAGCCTGCGGGTCTCGGGTTCCACGAGGGCGGGGGGAGCGTCGTAACCGGCGAAGGCCGGCGTGGAGGACGAGTACGGGGTGGACACGGGCGGCTCCCTGGGCGTGCAGCGACCGAACTGCCGACTGCATGAGGTACGTGCCTCGTGCGTCGAGGCGTTCAACCGGGACGGACCCGCGGAAGGGGCGCTCACGGGTCGGGAAGGGGATCGTACGAGGCTGACGTGTGGGGATCGTGCGGGTTCGGGGGTGTTCGTGGGCCGGGGCTGTGCAACCTCCAGGGGCGGGCGAGGGGCCCTCGGGTCCGGTGGTGACGGGCGCGGCCGGGGGAGGGTCGACGGGGTTGCCGACGGGGTTGCCGTTCCCTTTACCGACGGTAACCTTACTTCAGAGTAAGCATATGGACACGAGTAGTCGAGGGACAGGAGAGAGGGACATGACGGACCGGAACGCGCTTCCCGCCGACGGGAGTCGGACCCCGTGACCACCCCGGCGCCCTCCGCTCCCCCGGCCCTCGGCCCGCTCCTCGCGCGCGGCGCGCTGCTGTCGCCCTTCAAGCGGCCCCGCCCCGGTGCCGTCTTCTCCGGCGGCCGGCTCACCCTGCCCCGGCTGCGCGTCGACCCGGCCCGGCTGGCCGCCTACGAGCGGGTGTGCGGCTTCCCGACCGGCGACGACGCCCTGCCGGTCACCTACCCGCACGTCCTGGGCTTCCCCCTGGCCGTGCGGATCATGGGCGGCCGCGCCTTCCCGCTCCCGCTGCTCGGCCTGGTCCACACGTCGATCACCCTCACCCGGCACCGGTCCCTCCCGGTCACGGGGACGTACGAACTCCTCGTCCACGTCGACCGGTTGGCACCGCACCGGCGCGGCACGGAGGCGGTCGTCGTCACCGAGCTGCGGCAGGACGGGGAGACGGTGTGGGAGTCGGAGAGCACCTACCTCGCCCGGCACCGGACGCCGGGGCGGGAGACCGGGCAGGATGCCGGGCGGGATGCCGGGCGGGATGCCGGGCGGGAGAAGGAGCAGGAGGCCGGGCAGGATGCCGGGCGGGATGCCGGGCGGGAGAAGGAGCAGGAGGCCGGGCAGGATGCCGGGCGGGACGCCGGGCGGGACGCCGGGCGGGAGAAGGAGCAGGAGGCCGGGCAGGATGCCGGGCGGGACGCCGGGCAGGAGAAGGAGCAGGAGGCCGGGCAGGTCGCGTCGGGCACGGCGGGCCCCCTGCCCGTGGTGGACGAGTGGCGGCTCGGCGCCGACGTCGGACGGCGGTACGGAAGCGTCTCCGGGGACCGCAACCCCATCCACCTCTCCCCGCTCACCGCCCGCCTCTTCGGCTTCCCCCGCGCCATCGCCCACGGCATGTGGACCGCGGCCCGCTGCCTCGCCGCCCACGGCGCCCCGGACGCCGCGCGCGTCCACGCCGACTTCCGCGCCCCCGTCCTGCTGCCGGGCACGGTGGCCTTCGCGGCGGACGGAGGGCGGTTCGAGCTGCGCGGGACGGGCGAGGAGGGGCGCGTGCACGTGCGGGGGCGGGTGGAGCCGGTGACACCGGCTGGCTGAACGGGCCGGTCCGGGAACCCCGTTCAGGGATCCGGTCCGAAAATCCGGTTCGGGAATCTGGTCCGGGACTCCGGTTCAGGCCCCCGGTCCAGGACTTCGGTTCAGGACTCCGGCGGGGACCAGGGCCGGCCGGTCATCAGGTTGCTCAGGCCCGCCCAGGCGAAGTTCATCAAGGTGGCCGCCGCCTGGCGGGGGGTGACCGACTCGGTGGTGTTGGCCCAGGTGGCCAGGGACTCGGCGGCGCCCACCAGGGCCTCGGCCAGGCCCGCCACCTCCCGCTCCGGGAGGTCCGGGTCGCGGTGCGCCTCGCGGGCGGCGACCGCGATCAGCTGGGTCACGAACGCCACGATCTCCGCGCGCATCGCCGTGACCTCGGCGGCGAACGTCTCGCCGTGGGTGCGGGCCTGGATGTGCAGGACGGACCAGGCGTGCGGATGACGGCCGGTGTGCGCGAAGAACGCCAGCAGGCCGTCCCAGAGCTGGCGGTCGGCCGTCAGCTCCGTGTCCACCCCCGCGCGCACCGCCTCGACGAGCGCCGTGGCCTCGCGCCGGATGCACGCGGTGAACAGGTCTTCCTTGGAGTTCAGGTACAGGTAGACCAACGGCTTCGACACACCCGCCAGTTCGGCGATCTCGTCCATCGAGGCGACCATGTACCCGCGTCGCCCGAAGGTCTCCACGGCGGCGTCCAGCATCTGCTGCTCACGGACCGCACGCGGCATCCGCTTGGTCTTCACGGCACCCATGGGAGGAAGAGTAGTGGGGCCGCGGAGCGGCGGTCAGCGCTTGACGCCGGCCTTGAAGGTACGGCGCGCCCACACGTAGCCGACCAGCGCGAGCCCCGCGCACCAGGCGAGCGCGACGACCGCCTGGGAGCCGATCGCGGTACCGAGCCACAGGCCGCGCAGGGTCTCGATGACCGGCGTGAACGGCTGGTACTCGGCGAACCAGCGCAGGCCCGCCGGCATGGAGTCGGCCGGCACGATGGCGCTGCCCACGAACGGCAGGAAGGTCAGCGGCATCGGGATGTTGCTGGCGGTCTCCGGGTTCTTGGCGACCAGGCCGATGCCGGCGGAGAGCCAGGTGAGCCCGAACGTGAGCAGGGTGAGCAGGCCGAGCGCGGCGGCCCACTCCACGGGCGTCGCGTCGGGGCGGAAGCCCATCAGCAGGGCGGCCCCGACGACGAGCGCGACGCTGGTCATCGTCTGGATCACGCCCGCGACGACATGGCCGGTCAGGAACGCGGCCCGGGAGACCGGCATCGTGCGGAAGCGGTTGACGATGCCCTCGGTCTTGTCGACGCACACGCTGATCGCCGTGGTCAGGGCGCCGGAGGTGGCGGCCATCAGGATGATGCCGGGCGCGACGTAGTCGATGTAGTCGCCGCCGCCGGTGGGCAGGCCGCTGATGCCGGCGCCCAGCGCGTTGCCGAAGACGTAGGTGAACAGCAGCAGCATCATCAGGGGCATGATGACGACGGTGAGCGTCAGGGACGGGTAGCGCAGCGCCTTCTTGAGGTTGCGCCGCAGCATCGTCCTGGAGTCCCGGACGGCGTAGGACCGGGCGGCGTAGGACACGGTGGCCATCAGACGTTCTCCCTCGGTGTCGCGACGGTTTCGGCGGGGCGGGTGGTGCCGGCGGGGCGGGTGGTGCCGTCGGCGGGGCCGGCGGGGCGGGGCCGGCCGGTGAGGGTCAGGAAGACGTCGTCGAGGTCGGGGGTGTGCACGGTGAGCGACTCGGCCCGGACCGCGGTGGACTCCAGGGTGTCGAGGACGGCCCGCAGGTCGGCGACGGAGCCGTCACTGGGGATCTGGAGGGTGAGGGAGTCCTCGTCGCGGGTGCCGACGCCGAAGACGGCCGCGGCGGTGTCCAGGCCCCCGACGTCGGCGAAGCGCACCCGGACGTGCCCGCCGGGGATGCGCCGCTTCAGCTCGTCGGGGGTGCCCTCGGCGATCAGCCGGCCGTGGTCCAGTACGGCGATCCGGTCGGCGAGCTGGTCGGCCTCCTCGAGGTACTGGGTGGTCAGGAAGATGGTCACGCCGTCGTCGGCGACGAGGCCGCGGATGATCTCCCACATGGTGCGCCGGCTGCGCGGGTCGAGTCCCGTGGTGGGCTCGTCGAGGAAGATGATCCGCGGCTTGCCCATCAGGGTCATCGCCAGGTCCAGTTTGCGCCGCATGCCGCCGGAGAAGGTGACGGTCGTCCTGTCCGCCGCCTCGGACAGGTCGAAGCGGCGCAGCAGGTCGGCGGCCCGCTGCCTGCCCTCGCTCCGGTCCAGGTGGTGCAGGTCGGCCATGAGGAGCAGGTTCTCCTGGGCGGTCAGCAGGTTGTCGACCGCCGAGAACTGGCCGGTGACGCCGATCACGGTGCGCACCGCGTCGGCGTCCCGGGTCAGGTGGCGGCCCGCGACCCGGGCCTCGCCCGCGTCGGCCTCGATGAGCGTGGAGAGGATCTCCACCGTGGTGGTCTTGCCGGCGCCGTTGGGCCCGAGCAGGGCGAAGACGGTGCCTTCGGCGATGCTCAGATCGATGCCGTCGAGCACGAGCTTCTCGCCGTAGGACTTGCGCAGTCCGGTGGCGGTGATCGCCGGCGCCGTTCCGTGCGTGACGGCCGGCGCGGACGTCCGGGTGGAGGTCATGCCGCTTTCCTTTCGGGGCGGTGGGTCGGGGTGTGGGGGTCAGGCGCGGCGGATCAGGATGTCGCCGGCGCTGGTGCGGGCGTGCACCTCGACGGTCTCGTCGGAGTCCGCGGGGCCGTCGGAGGAGCCGAGCGCGTTGCGCACGGTGCCGAACTTGCTGGTCACGTCGAGCCAGGCGGCGGTGCCCTCGCGGATGCCGACCTCGACGTCGCCGACGGAGGTGCGCAGGTCGACGCGGCCGCGGGTCACGTCGCCGATGCGGATGCGGCCGTTGGCGCACTTGGCGGTGACGGCGCCGTGCGCGACGGCGACGACGATGTCGCCGTTGGCCGCGTTGGCCTTCAGGGCGCCGGTCACCTCGTCGATCCCGGTGGCGCCGTTGCCGTTCTTCACGGTCGCCGCGCCGGCGACCGTGCCGAGCTCGATCCGGCCCGCGCCGACGGCCTCGACGTCCCCGGTCGCGCGGGTCAGGCGGATGTCGCCGAGGTCGGTCCTGAGGTCGGCGCCGGCCACGTCGTCGGCCTGGAGGTCGCCGAGCGAGGTCTTGAGCGTGACGTCCCCGAGGCGGCCCTCGCAGAAGAGGCCGCCCATGGCCGTGGTGCCCCGGACGTCCGATCCGGCGGGCAGTTCGATGCTCACCTCGACGGCGCCCGGCTTGCCGAACGGCGACCGCTTCCTGGGGGTCCTGACCGTCAGGCGGCCGCCCGAACAGGTGACCTGGGTCTGCTGCACGGCGCGGACGTCGTTGTCGTCGGAGCCGTCGCGCGGCAGCACCTCCACGACCGTGTCGGTGCGCTTGCCCGCGGTGATGCGGGCGGTGCCGACCTCCAGCTCGAGGGTGACGGAGATCGGTTCGGGGGTCTCGAAAGCAGGCATGGCTGTCCCGTCCTCTTGGCTCGGTTGGGTGTTCCCGCCGGTGAGGCGGGTGGTGGGTGGTGGGTGGTGGGTGGTGGGTGACTTCGGCGGATCGGCTGGTCGGCGGTCCGCCGGTGAAGGGGTGGAGCGGGTCGGCGCGGGCCGGACGGGTCCTAGCGGACCCAGCCGGTGAAGCCCCGGCCGCCCGTGTCCTTGCCGCGGCCGGGCGGGTCCGCGCGCTCGCCGCCGTCCAGCGCGGTGGACACGGCCCGCCCCAGCCAGGCGTTGACCGACAGGCCCTCCGCCGCCGCGGCGTCCTCGGCGCGGACCTTGAGGTGGGCGGGGAGACGGAAGTTGATCCGCGCCATGGCGCCGTCGTCGGCGTCCGCCGCCGGCGGCGAGGGGGCGGGCGCGGCGGGGGCCGCGGGCGGCTCCCCCGCCTCCCGGAACGGTTCGGCGACGGGCGGTGCCGTCACCACGAACTCCGGGTCGGATCCGCGCAGCCGCACGTCGACCGAGCCCGGCGCCAGCTCCCGCGTGACCTCGCCCATGGCGGCGGACAGCGCGTTCAGCAGGGTCAGGCGGGCGGCGGACTCCAGGGGGGCGGTGAGCCGCTCGGCCAGGGCGCGGGCGTCGTCGCCGCCGGCGTTCGCGGCGACGGCCAGTTCGCGCCGGAGATGGTCGACGTAGGGAGCGAGGTCCATGACGCCATCATGGCACATGAATGACGCCATGGACGAGTTGAATTGGCACAGCTTTGGCGCGGGTGGGCCTGAGCTGGCACTTCTCTCGAAAATCGGCGCGTCGGAGCACCGCCGCCAAGCACCGGAAGGGCAAAGAGGGCCGCCATGGCGCCACCACGGTGCCACTCGGGCCGCACACCTGGTGCCGCCCTGGGGGCGCGGGCCGACCGCGGGGGTGCGTGAGACACAGGGGGCCGTGAGACGCGCGGGGGCAGCGGGGTGCGGGATACCTACGGGGACAGCAGGGCGTGCGAGACACACGGGGACAGTGGGGCACGCGGGATGTACGGGAACACCAGGGCGCACGGGAGCATCGGGACGCATGAGACACACAGGGACAGCGGAGCACGCGAGACGTACGGGAACACCGGGACGCGCAGGACGCACGGGACATACGGAAATGCCGAGGCCCACGGGACGCACGGGAACACCGGGGCACGCAGGACGCACGGGAACACCGGGGCACGCGGAACGCACGGGAACATGCGAACGGGCCGCGGTCGCGGCCTCAGCCGTTCACCGCAGCCCGTACGGTCCCGCCGCCGGGGACGGACGCCTACGAGGGCTGGCCCTGGGCGCGGGAGGAGTCGGCCGGCTCGTCCTCCTGGGAGCGGCTGGACTCCAGGCCCGCCTTCAGCCGGTCCACGCGGCGCACCACCGTCTCCGAGGCGCGGTCGCGCTCCTTGCGCAGCAGGACGAAGCTGAGCGGCGCGGAGACCACCAGCGCGAGCAGCACGATCCACATGCCGTTGGAGTCGCCCAGGCCACGCGGGAGGACGCCGAGGTAGACGAGTCCCCAGACGGCCGCGAAGCAGCCGACGAAGACACCGAGGCGCATCAGCGTGTAGCGGAGCATCTCAACCCACTCTTCCGTCTCTGGACCCCCACCGGGGGAGGTGAAAAGGTCCCGAAGGTCCCGTCCGGCACCGTCCAGTGAAGCACGCCCGGCTACCGGCCCCGCAGCGGGGGCGGGCCCGGGGCGGTCAGTCCAGCGGGAGCAGCATCGTGACGTCGTCCCGGTCGTCGCCCGGCGCCACCCTGATCGCGCCCGGCACGCGGCCGACCTCCTTGTAGCCGCAGGACGCGTAGAAGCGTTCCAGGCCGAGGCCGCCCCGGCAGGTGAGCCGTATCGCGTCCACGCCCTCGAAGGTGCGGGCCGCGTCGGCGGCGGCGGCGAGCAGGTCGCGGCCGTACCCCTTGCCCTGGTGACGGGGGTGCACCATCACCGTGTACAGCCACAGCCAGTGGGTCATCAGGCGGTGCGTGTTGGCGGTGAGGAACGCGGTCGCCGCCACGTCGCCCGCCCCGTCCCGTCCGACGAGGAGGCGGGTGCGGCCCTCGGCCATCTGCACGAGGTGGCGGACCAGCTCCGGGCGGACGAGTTCGCGGGTCACGGGCGGTACGAAACCCACGGCCCCGCCCGCGTTGGAGACGTCCGTCCACAGGTCCAGGAGGCCGTCGCGCAGGTCGGGGGTGACGGCGGGGTCGAGAGTGAAGGTAAGGGACACGGAAGGATGCTAATCCTTACCCCGGAAGGAGTGCCGGGTGCGGGGGAAGGAGTGCCGGGTGCGGGCCGGCGGGAGCCGGCCGCGCGGTCCCCGGGCCCCGCGCCCCGCGCCCCGGACGGGACCGTCCGGCGGCGGGCGCGGGTCCTCAGACCCGCATCGGCTGGGGGGAGTCCCTGCGGGCGGGGTCCGGGGCTTCGTACTCGCGGATGATCTCGTAGCGGGTGTTGCGCTCCACCGGGCGGAAGCCCGCGTCGCGGATGAGGTCCAGGAGGTCCTCGCGGGTCAGCTTGCCGGGGGTGCCGTAGTTGTCGGCGTCGTGGGTGATCTTGTACTCGACGACCGAGCCGTCCATGTCGTCCGCGCCGTGCTGGAGGGCCAGCTGGGCGGTCTGGACGCCGTGCATGACCCAGAAGACCTTGACGTGCGGGACGTTGTCGAAGAGGAGGCGGGAGACCGCGAAGGTCTTGAGGGCCTCCGCGCCCGTCGCCATCTGGGTGCGGGCCTGGAGGCGGTTGCGGATCTTGCCGTCCTTCATGTCCACGAAGTCGTGCTGGTAGCGGAGCGGGATGAAGACCTGGAAGCCGCCGGTCTCGTCCTGGAGTTCACGCAGCCGCAGGACGTGGTCCACGCGGTGGCGGGGCTCCTCGATGTGGCCGTACAGCATGGTGCTCGGGGTCTTCAGACCCTTCTCGTGCGCCAGGCGGTGGATCCGCGACCAGTCCTCCCAGTGGGTGCGGTGGTCCACGATGTGCTGACGGACCTCCCAGTCGAAGATCTCCGCGCCGCCGCCGGTGAGGGACTCCAGGCCGGCGTCGATGAGTTCGTCGAGGATCTCGGACGCCGACAGGCCGCTGATCGTCTCGAAGTGGTGGATCTCCGTGGCCGTGAAGGCCTTCAGGGACACGTCCGGCAGGGCGGCCTTCAGCTCGCGCAGGGAGCGCGGGTAGTACCGCCACGGCAGGTTCGGGTGCAGGCCGTTGACGATGTGCAGCTCGGTGAGGTTCTCCGACTCCATCGCCTTCGCGAGCCTGACGGCCTCCTCGATGCGCATCGTGTACGCGTCCTTCTCCCCCGGCTTGCGCTGGAAGGAGCAGTACGCGCAGGAGGCCGTGCACACGTTCGTCATGTTGAGGTGCCGGTTGACGTTGAAGTGGACGACGTCGCCGTTCTTGCGCGTCCGCACCTCGTGCGCGAGGCCGCCCAGCCAGGCCAGGTCGTCCGACTCGTACAGCGCGATGCCGTCCTCGCGGGTCAGCCGCTCACCGGCCCCGACCTTCTGCTCCAGCTCGCGCTTGAGCCCGACGTCCATGCCCTACCTCTTCCGTTCGCCCTGAGACAGACTTCGTCAACCGTACGCCCCGGCACCGCCGGACCAGGCCGCCGGACCCGACCCGCGGACCCGGCCGCCGGACCCGGCCGTCAGACCTCTTCCGGAAGCTCCCCCACCCGGTTCTCCCACTTGGTGGAGAGCACGATGGTCGTACGGGTCCGGGAGACGCCCTTCGTCCCCGACAGCCGGCGGATGATCCGCTCCAGCCCGTCGACGTCGTTCGCCCGCACCTTGAGCATGAACGAGTCGTCGCCGGCGATGAACCAGCAGTCCTCGATCTCGCCGAGGTCCTTCATCCGCGCGGCCACGTCCTCGTGGTCGGCGGCGTCGGAGAGGGAGATGCCGATGAGGGCGGTGACGCCCAGGCCGAGCGAGGCGGCGTTCACCGTGGCCCGGTAGCCCGTGATGACGCCGGCCGCCTCCAGCCGGTTGATGCGGTCGGTGACGCTGGGTCCCGACAGGCCGACGAGACGCCCCAGCTCCGCGTACGAGGCCCGGCCGTTCTCCCTCAGGGCCTGGATGAGCTGCCTGTCCACCGCGTCCATGCGATCGAGCCTTCCGATGAAGAGGTCTGAGAGGTCTGAGAGGTCTGAGAGGTCTGAGAGGTCTGAAGAGTTACTGGAGTCGTGAGAGGTGGTGGTACGTGGTGGCGCTGTTCTCCGGCACGGCTCAGGCGGGGCGGGCGCCGCCGCCGAGTTCGCCCTTCCACCGGCGGTAGAGGCCGTGCCCCACGCCCGCCGCGTCGAGGACCCGGCCGGCGACGAAGTCGACCAGGTCCTGGATGTGGGTGGCGCCCGCGTAGAAGGCCGGGGAGGCGGGCACGACGCTCGCGCCCGCGTCGTCCAGGGCGACGAGGTGCCGCAGCGTCTGCCCGTTCAGCGGGGTCTCCCGGACGGCGACGACGAGCGTGCGGCGCTCCTTGAGCGTCACACTCGCCACCCGCTGGAGGAGGTCCTTGGACAGCCCCAGCGCGACGCCCGCGACACAAGCCGTCGAGGCGGGCACGATCAGCATCCCCTTCGCCGGGTACGACCCCGACGACGGCCCCGCCGCCAGGTCGCCCGCGGCCCAGTACCGCACGGCGTCCCCGTCGACGTCGACGTCGAAGGCGTCCGGCTTGCCGTCGGCGCCCCGCGCGAGCCACTCCCGCAGGTCGTCCCGCCAGTGCGCGTCCCGGAAGGAGATCCCCGTCTCGTCGAGCAGCGTGAGCCGCGAGGCCCGGCTGACGACCAGGTCGACGCTCTCGCCCCCGGCGAGCAGCGCGCGCAGCACGGCGGCGGCATACGGCGTCCCGGACGCCCCGGACACCCCCACGATCCAAGGCACGCGCTGCGTTTCTCCTGCGTTCACACCTTGAGCGTACCGGCGAACGGGACGGTGGTCCGGACCGGACCGGCCCCTGTGGTCCGGTCCGGACTAGACCGTGAGGCCGCGCACCAGCAGGTCGATCAGCGCGCACACGAAGAGGCTGATGCCGATGAAGCCGTTCGTGGAGAAGAACGCCCTGTTCAGACGGGACAGATCGTGCGGGCGGACGATGGTGTGCTCGTAGACGAACGCGCCGGCGACGATCAGCAGGCCCAGCCAGAAGAAGGCGCCGGCGCCGGTGGCGAGGGCGTACCAGACGAACAGGGCCGTCGTGACGGCGTGGCAGGCGCGGGCGCCCCAGATCGCGGCGGGGATGCCGAAGCGGGCCGGGACCGACCTGACGCCGATCTCGCGGTCGGTCTCGACGTCCTGGCAGGCGTAGATCAGGTCGAAGCCGCCGATCCAGACGCCGACGGCCAGGCCCAGGATCACCGCGTCCCAGGACCACTCGCCCGTGATGGCCAGCCAGCCGCCGATCGGGCCCATCGCCTGCGCGAGACCGAGGATGGCCTGCGGGAAGTTCGTGAAGCGCTTCCCGTAGGGGTAGACCACCATCGGGATCACGGCGACCGGGGCCAGGGCCAGGCAGAGCGGGTTCAGCAGGGCCGCCGACCCCAGGAAGACCACCAGGGCGATCAGCGCGCCCGTCCAGGCGTGCTTCACCGACATGGCGCCGGTGACCAGTTCCCGCTGGGCGGTGCGCGGGTTCCGCGCGTCGATCTCGCGGTCGATGATGCGGTTGACCGCCATGGCGAAGGTGCGCAGGCCCACCATGCAGACCGTGACCAGCAGCAGCCGGCCCCAGTGGATGTTCCCGTCCAGCTCGAACATCGCGGTCAGCGCGGCGATGTAGGCGAAGGGCAGCGCGAAGACCGAGTGCTCGATCATCACCAGGCGCAGGAAGGCCTTCGTGCGTCCCGGACGCGGGATCGCCGCGGATGCCGAACTCACAGTCCGTACTCCTTCCAGCGCCGCGTCACCCGTTCGGACGTCTCCGGGTCCGACAGGACCATCTCCGGCCAGCCGCCGTCGCGGGTGTAGCCCTCCTCGGGCCACTTGCGCGTCGCGTCGATGCCCGCCTTGCCGCCCCAGAACTGCTGGTAGGAGGCGTGGTCGAGGTGGTCGACGGGGCCCTCGACGACGGACAGGTCACGGGCGTAGTCCGTGTTGCCCAGCGCCCGCCAGGCGACCTCGTGCAGGTCGTGGACGTCGCAGTCGGCGTCGACGACCACGATCAGCTTGGTCAGGGACATCATGTGGGCGCCCCAGACCGCGTGCATGACCTTCTGCGCGTGCTTGGGGTACTTCTTGTCGATCGAGACGATCGCGCAGTTGTGGAAGCCGCCGGCCTCGGGCAGGTGGTAGTCCACGATGTCCGGGACGATGATCTTGAGGAGCGGGAGGAAGAACCGCTCCGTCGCGCGGCCCAGCGGGCCGTCCTCGGTCGGCGGGCGGCCCACCACGATCGACTGGAGCAGCGGCCTCCTGCGCATCGTCACGCAGTCGATCGTCAGCGCCGGGAAGGGCTCCTGCGGCGTGTAGAAGCCGGTGTGGTCGCCGAACGGGCCCTCCGGGAGCGTCTCGCCCGGCTCCAGCCAGCCCTCCAGCACGACCTCCGCCTGCGCCGGGACCTGGAGCGGGACCGTCTTGCAGTCGACCATCTCGATGCGCTTGCCCTGGAGGAACCCGGCGAGGAAGTACTCGTCGATGTCGCCGGGCAGCGGCGCGGTGGAGGCGTACGTGACGGCCGGCGGGCAGCCGAAGGCGATCGCGACGGGCAGCCGCTCGCCCCGGCGCGCGGCGACCTGGTAGTGGTTGCGGCTGTCCTTGTGGATCTGCCAGTGCATGCCGATGGTGCGCCGGTCGTGGCGCTGGAGGCGGTAGAGCCCGAGGTTGCGGACCCCGGTCTCCGGGTCCTTGGTGTGGGTCAGCCCCAGGTTGAAGAACGAGCCGCCGTCCTGCGGCCAGGTGAACAGCGCCGGCAGCCGCTCCAGGTCCACCTCGTCGCCGCGCAGGACGACCTCCTGCACGGGGCCGTCCTTCACCTTCTTCGGCGGGACGTGCGTCATCGCGCCGAGCTTGCCGAACGCCTCGCGGACCCCCACGAAGCCGTGCGGCAGCTCGGGTTTGAGGAGCCCGCCGATCCGCTCCGAGATCTCCGCGTACGACGTCAGCCCGAGCGCCTTCAGCAGGCGGCGGTCGGTGCCGAACACGTTCATCGCGAGGGGCATCGCCGAGCCCTTCACGTTCTCGAAGAGGAGAGCGGGGCCGCCGGACTTCTGGACCCGGTCGACGATCTCCCCGACCTCCAGGTACGGGTCCACCTCGGCCTTGATGCGCTTGAGGTCGCCCTCGCGCTCCAGCGCCCTGAGCAGGGAACGAAGATCGTCGTAAGCCATGCGGTCAAGTATCCCCGAGGGGCTACCCTGACCCCGTACCTGGGGCCCGTCCTGGTGGCCCCGCCGCCCTCTGCGCTGGAGAGACCCCATGCTGCGGGTACTGATGTTCCTGGTGCCGCTGGCGCTGAGCGTCTACGCGTTCATCGACTGCATCAGCACGAAGGACGACGACATCCGCCACATGCCCAAGCCGCTGTGGGCGATCCTCGTCCTGCTGTTCCCGCTCGTCGGTTCGATCTCGTGGCTCGTCGCGGGCAAGAGGCGCAGCCCTGCCGCCGAGGGCTGGTCCGGCGTCCGCGGCGGCCGCCCGCAGCAGCGGCAGTGGATCGCCCCGGACGACAACCCCGAGTTCCTGAAGTCGCTCGACGACACCGAGAAGGACGACAAGGGCAAGCCCGACGACGGCCAGGACCCCACTCGCTAGGTTCCGCCTGGATCAGGCCGGGGGTCCTCACCGCGGGCGGAAGGAGTCTCCATGACGAAGTCGACCCCCCTGGACGAGGCGACCGCCCGCGCCTGGCTCGCCGGCGCCGTCGAGGAGGCCCGGACCGGGCTCGCCGAGGGCGGCATCCCCATCGGCGCCGCGCTCCACGGTCCCGACGGGACGCTGCTCGGCCGCGGCCGCAACCGGCGCGTGCAGGACGACGACCCCTCGACGCACGCGGAGACGGCGGCGTTCCGCGCGGCGGGACGGCAGCGGACGTACCGCGGGACGACGATGGTCACGACGCTCTCGCCGTGCTGGTACTGCTCCGGGCTGGTCCGTCAGTTCGGCATCTCGCGGGTCGTGATCGGCGAGGCGGTCACCTTCCACGGCGGCCACGACTGGCTCGCCGCGCAGGGCGTGGAGATCGTGCTCCTGGACGACCCCGGGTGCGTCGCGATGATGCGCGACTTCATCGCGGAGAACCCGGCGCTGTGGAACGAGGACATCGGGGCGTGAGGGCGGGCCCGCCGTGTCCCGGCCGGCCCTACGGCACCCGCTCCACCCGCTGGATCAGTTGTTCGAAGCGAGCGCGCCAGCGGGACTCCGTCTCGCCCTCGCCCTGGAACTCGTGGGTGAAGCGCAGGGCGGTGCCGTCCTCGTCGTCGTGCTCCAGGTGGAAACGCATCCGGCCGCCGCTCTCCACCGTGTACTCGGCGACCCGCTCCACGTCCCAGGCGGTGATCTGCCCGGCGCCCAGGCCGGGCAGGCCGATCACGCCGCCCAGCCGGGGTTCGAGGACGTCGACGGCGCCGAACCAGCCGGAGAGGCCCTCGGCGGTGGCGAGGGCGGGCCAGACCGTCTCCACCGGCCGCGGGAGCCGCACCAGGAAATGCAGGATGTGCGTGTTCCCGTGGGTCTGGCTGAAGCCCTGGTCGATGGAACCGGTCATGACACCAGGGTGACCCCCGGGAACCGCTTTCGCACGGCTGGGGCGCGCGGCCGGCCCGTTCCGCCGGCCGCGCGGGGGCTCAGAACCCGGCCGACCGCAGCACGCCCAGGCCGACGTCGGCGTAGGAGTGCTTGCCGGAGACGAAGATGTTGACGCCGTAGTAGTTGAACAGCCAGCAGCCGAAGGCGACCAGCGCGAGGTAGGCGGCCTTGCGGCCCTTCCAGCCGGCGGTGGCGCGGGCGTGCAGGTAGCCGGCGTAGGCGACCCAGGTGATGAAGGACCAGGTCTCCTTGGGGTCCCAGCCCCAGTAGCGGCCCCAGGCGTCGCCCGCCCAGATCGCGCCCGCGATGATCGTGAACGTCCACAGCGGGAAGACGGCCGCGTTGACGCGGTAGGCGAACTTGTCGAGGGTCGCCGCGGCGGGCAGCCGGTCGAGGACCGAGTTGGCGAGCTTGCCGGGCGTGCCGCCGCCCGCCAGCTTGTTCTCGTAGGAGTCCTTGAAGAGGTACAGGATCGTGGAGACCGCGCCGACGTAGAACACCGCGCCGCAGAAGATCGCGGTGGAGACGTGGATGTACAGCCAGTACGAGTGCAGGGCGGGGACGAGCTGGTCGCTCGCCGTGTACAGGACGGTGACCGCGAGACCCAGGTCGAGCAGGACCGAGGTGATCAGGAACAGCCCGAGCCAGCGCACGTTCTTCCTCAGCGCCAGCAGCGCCAGGTACACGCCGACGGCCACCGTGGAGAAGGTGATGTTGAACTCGTACATGTTGCCCCACGGCGCCCGCTGCACCGAGAGCGCGCGGGCGAGCACCCCGCCGAACTCGATCAGGAAGGCGAGCACCGTGAGCGAGATGGCGATCCGGCCGTAGAGGTCGCCCTGTTCGTCGCCGCCGTGCGCGCCCGGCCCGTCGGGCACCTCGCGGGCGCCGGCCGCGGCCCGCACCACGACCTTCGGCCGCTCCAGCACGGCGGTGCCGCCGGCCTTCCTGACGGTGACGGCCGGGGCCGCCCTCCCGGCCGGGGCCCGGTCGGTGAGCGCGGCGGCGGTGCGGCCGACCTTGCTGCGGCCGCCGAAGGTCCATTCGGCGATGTACGCGAAGAAGGCCAGGGTGTAGACGGCCATCGCGGAGTAGATCAGCGTGTTGCTGATGTTCGCGAGGTTCTCGTTGGTGGCGGCGGCGAGGTTCACCGCGCCGGCGAGGTCGGTTGGGGCGGCGAGAGTCACTTCTCAGACCCTTCGGCAGGTACGGCTCGGGAATCGGGGTGTCGGGCTCTTCGGGGGTGTCGGGGCCTTCGGAGGTGTCGGGGCCTTCGGAGGTGTCGGGGCCTTCGGGGGGCTCGGGGCCTTCGGGCGCTCCGGGAGCCCGGTCGTAGAGGATCCCGGCGAGGTCGCCCAGTTCCTCGGGCACCTTCGCGGACTCGCTGCGGCCGAGGCCGGCCATCTCGACGACCGTGACGCCGTCGGCGCCCCGCACCGCCCGCACCCACACGCGGCGGCGCTGGATGAACAGGGAGCCCGCCAGGCCGAGGATCGCGGTGACCGAGCCGGCCAGCGCCCAGCCGCTGCCCGGCTGCTGGGTGACCTGGAAGTTCGCCCACTCCTTGGTGCCCTCGTAGGTGATCGAGCCGGCGCCGTCGGGGAGGGTCATGGTCTCGCCGGGCTTGAGGTTGTCCCGCACCTGGAGGTCCTTGACGTCCTTGAACGGCTTCATGTTCCGCTTGTCGAGCTGGTAGACGCTCTGCGGGATGCCCGAGTCGACGCCGAGGTCGCCGTGGTACGGCACCAGGTTCAGCACCGGGTTCAGCAGCGCCGGGAAGGCGGAGGAGACCTCGTTGCCCTCGGCGTAGCTGGGCAGGAGGAAGGCCTGGAAGGCGAGCTGTTCCTTGACGCCCTTGGCGTCGCGGTAGCCGTCGTAGACCTTGACCACGCCGGAGGAGGTGACGTTGGAGTCGAGCGGCAGCAGCGGTACGGCGTCGTGGTAGACCACGTTGCCCTTGCCGTCCCTGACGGTGACGACGGGGGCGTACCCGTGGGCGGTGAGGTAGACCTTCGAGTCGCCGATCTCCAGCGGGTGGTTCACCTTGACGGTGGTCTTCTTCTCCTTGCCGTAGGCGCCCTCCGAGTAGACGAGGGCGGCCTGGTAGGTGCGCGGAGTGCCCTTGTTGGGCCCGGAGACCTCGTAGGTGCCGGTGAAGTCCTTCAGGGTGAAGCTGAACGGTGCCAGGTCGTCGGCGTCGAAGAGGGTGCCGGACTTGAAGTCGTCGTACTGGGTGAGGGTGTTGGAGAAGCCGTCGCCCTCCAGGACCAGTTTGTTGCCCTCCATCTTGAACAACTGGCCCCAGGCGAAGGCGGTCAGCATCACGATGAGGGCGACGTGGAAGGCGAGGTTGCCGACCTCGCGCAGGTAGCCCTTCTCGGCGGCGACCGCGTCCCCGGCGAGGTGGGCGCGGAACCGGCGCTTCCTCAGCAGCACGAGCGCGGCCTCGCGCACCTGCTCCGGCGCGGCGTCCGTGCGCCACGTCGTGTACGCGGGCAGCCGCGTCAGCCGCTTGGGCGCGCCCGGCGGGCGGCCGCGCAGCTGGCCCACGAACTGCCAGGTGCGGGGCACGATGCAGCCGATGAGGGAGACGAACAGCAGGATGTAGACCGCGGAGAACCACACCGAGCTGTAGACGTGGAAGAGGCCCAGCTTGTCGTAGAGCGGCGCGAGGGTCTCGTGCGTCCGGCGGAAGTCGGCGACCTTCGTGGCGTCGGTACCGGTCTGCGGGATCAGCGAACCGGGGATCGCGCCGAGCGCCAGCAGCAGGAGCAGCAGCAGGGCGACCCGCATCGACGTCAGCTGCCGCCAGAACCAGCGGGCCCAGCCGACGACGCCCATGGCCGGGACGCCGCCGAGCGACTCGGTGGGCGCGGTGGACAGCTGGGAGCCGGCCGCGCCGAGGTCCTGGTCCTGCGGTGCGGCGGCGTCCACGGGTTCGCCGGCGGTGGTCTTGCTCATGGATCAGATCCCCACAGTGAAGCCGGTGGACCAGGACTGGAGGTCCTGCACCAGGTGGTCCCAGGCGCCGGTCAGCAGCAGCAGACCGGTCACGATCATCATCGAGCCGCCGATCCGCATCACCCAGACATAGTGCCGCTTGACCCGGGCGAAGGCGCCGAGCGCCTTGCGGAAGGCGACCGCGGCGAGCACGAAGGGCACCCCGAGGCCGAGGCAGTAGGCGACGGTGAGCAGGGCGCCGCGGCCCGCGCTGCCCTGCTGGGAGGAGAGCGTCAGCACGGACGCCAGGGTCGGGCCGATGCACGGCGTCCAGCCGATGCCGAACAGCGCGCCGAGCAGCGGGGCGCCGGCGAGCCCGGCCACCGGACGCCGGTGGAAGCGGAACTCGCGCTGGGTCATCCAGGGCATCAGCCCCATGAAGAAGACGCCCATGAGGATCATGAGCACGCCCAGCACCTTGGACAGGACGCCCTTGTTGGCCTGGAGCGTGTCGCCGAAGTAGCCGAAGAGGGCGCCGCTGGAGACGAACACGGCCGTGAAGCCGGCCACGAAGAGGGAGGCGCCGGCGACCATCCGGCCGCGCCGGGCCTCGGCCAGGTCGGTGCCGGCGACGCCGGTGACGTAGGACAGGTAGCCGGGGACGAGCGGCAGGACGCACGGGGAGAAGAAGGAGACGAGTCCGCCGAGCAGTGCGACGGGCAGGGCGACCAGCAGGGCGCCGCTCAGTACCGTCTGGTTGGGATCGGTCACCGCGGCGAGCGTCGTGACGGTGCTCACGTCACTTCTCCGCGAGGACCGGGTCGATCATCGCGCGCAGCTTCTCCTCGCTGAGGGCGGCCAGCGAGCGGGCCGCGATCTTCCCGTCCCGGTCGAGGACGAGCGTGGAGGGGATCGCCTGCGGGTTGAGCGTGCCCTTCTCGAAGCGGAGCATCAGCCTGCCGGTCGGGTCGTACAGGCTGGGGTAGGTGACGCCCTGCTCCTTCTCGAAGGCGAGGGCGTTGGAGGTGCTGGTGTCGCGGGTGTTGATGCCGACGAACCGCACGCCCCGGGCCTTGAGGTCGGTGGAGACCTTCTGGAAGCCCGGCGCCTCGGCGCGGCAGGGCGCGCACCAGGATCCCCACACGTTCAGGACGACGACGCTGCCCTGGTAGGAGGCGACGTCGAGCTGCTTGCCGTCGAGGGTCTTGCCCGACAGGTCGGGGGCGGCGGTGCGCTCGCCCTTCTCGACGGTCGAGATGCCGTTCTCGCCCATGACGAAGTTGGTGTCACCGCCCCCTCCGGAGGTGCCTCCGGAGGTGCACGCGGACAACAGCAGCGCCGTGGCGGCTGCGACGGCGACAGACAGGGGGGTGCGACTGGCGGCACTCATGTGAAAAGTTTCGCATGCCCGTTCCGGGGATCTTGCGCACCCCCCTTGCGGGGGGAGAACCGCATTTCAGGCAGCGGATGCGGGGCCCGACGGGGTGCCGGCGGAGGTGCTCGGAGCGGCCGCGAGGAACTCCTTCCAGCCGCCGGCCGGCTCCTGGCCGACGTCCAGCGTGCGCAGCTTGGCGAGCACCTCCGGCTTCTGCACGTCGATCCAGTCGACGAACTGCCGGAAGGAGACCAGGCGCACGTCCGCGCCCTTCTCCTTCTCGCGCGCGATGTGCTTGAAGGCCTCCTCGACGGCGTCCATGTAGATGCCGCCGTTCCACTGCTCGAAGTGGTTGCCCACGAAGAAGGGTGCACGGTTCGTCTCGAACGCCCGCTTGAATCCCTGTATGTACGCCTGGGCCGACTGCCGCCGCCAGCCCGGGTAGTTGTGGCTGGGCGCCTTGGTGGAGTTGACCGACTGGTTGGCGAGCATGTTGTAGTCCATCGACAGGACCTCGAAACCGCGTCCGGGGAACGGTATCTGCTGCAGCGGCAGGTCCCACATGCCCTGCTTCTTGTCGGGCCAGACCTGGCGGCCGCCGGGCGAGGAGGCGTCGTAGCGCCAGCCGAGGGAGCGGGCGGTGGGCAGCAGGTTGTCCCGGCCGAGGAGGCAGGGCGTGCGGCCGCCGACGAGTTCCTTGTCGTAGTCGAAGGGGAGCGCGGGCAGGTCGGTCCACCCGGTGTTGGTGCGCCACTGCTTCACGAAGGACTTGGCCTGGTCGATCTCGTCGCGCCACTGGCGCCCGCTCCAGTTGCCGACCGATCCGGAGCCGGCGCAGAAGTGCCCGTTGAAGTGGGTGCCGATCTCGTGCCCCTCCAGCCAGGCGCGGCGCACGTTGACCAGCGTCGCCCTGACGTGGTCGTCGGTGAGGTAGCCGATGTCGGAGGCGCCGCGGGGGTTGTTGGGCGGGTCGTAGAGCCGCTTCTTCGACTCGGGCAGCAGGTAGAGCCCGGAGAGGAAGAAGGTCATGGCCGCGCCGTGCTCCTTGGCCAGGTCCAGGAAACGCGGGAAGAGACCGTTGCCGACCTCGCCCGCCCCGTCCCAGGAGAAGACGACGAACTGCGGCGGTTCCTGACCCGGCTCCAGCGGCTCGGGCGCGGCCGGCTGGTGCGGCTGCTTCCCGGTGAAGGAGGTGGAGCCGTCACCGATCGGACGGGCGGTGGCCGTGGGCTTCGGGGAGGCCGTACCTCCCTTGCCCGCCCCGCCGGAACCGTCGCCGGGGCCCGGGTCGTCCGACGACGTGAGGCCGCAGCCCGCGAGTCCGGCGGCGGCCGCGGCCCCCGCACTCAGTCCTAGTGCTCCCCTGCGGGTGAGAGTGCGCATGGCATCCCCGTTCGTCGCGTGCTCCGGTGGTCACCCACTCAGAGGACACGTCGAACGGGGAGGTTCCGCTCATGTGTGCGCATTCCGTAACAGTGCTCGAAGGATCACCGGACAGCGACCACCGGGGACCACCGGCGATCGAGGGTGATCGACGGTGATCCAGGGCGATCGAGGGATCACCGGCTCACGCCCCGAAGGCCTTGCTCTTCCCCTTGACCGGCTTGGCGCCGGCCAGCAGGTGGGGCGGCACCAGGTCGCGGGCGGGCTCGGAGTAGCCGACGGACACGATCGTGTCACCCCGGTACGTGAACGACGTCAGCGAGGCGAGCGTGCACTGCCGCTTGCGCGGGTCGTGCCACAGCCGCCGCCGCTCGACGTAGGACCGCACGATCCAGATCGGCAGCTGGTGACTGACCAGCACCGCCTCGTGCCCGCGGGCCCTGTCCTTCGCCGCGTCCAGCGCGCCCATCATGCGCACCACCTGGTCGACGTACGGCTCGCCCCAGGACGGCTTGAACGGGTTGTAGACGTGCCGCCAGTTCTCCGGTCGGCGCAGCGCCCCGTCGCCGACGCCGAAGGTCTTGCCCTGGAAGACGTTGTCGGCCTCGATGAGCCGCGCGTCGGTGGCGAGGTCGAGCCCGTGCGCCTTGGCGATCGGGCCGGCCGTCTCCTGCGCCCGCTCCAGCGGGGAGGCGCAGACGTACGTCACGTCGCGGGGGGCGAGGTGCTCGGCGACCCGGTCCGCCATCCGCAGGCCCAGGTCGGAGAGGTGGTAGCCGGCGAGACGGCCGTAGAGGATGCCGTCCGGGTTCTCGACCTCGCCGTGCCGCATCAGGTGGACGACGGTCAGGTCCTCGCCGGTGCCGGTGCCGGTGCCGGTGCTGTTGCCGGTGCTCACGCGCTGGCCTCCGCAGCCGCTCGGGCCGCCGCCGGAAGGGCGTCGGCGATGCGCTGGACGGCCCGTTCGTCGTGGGCCGTGGACACGAACCAGGACTCGTAGGACGAGGGCGGCAGGTAGACGCCGTTCGCCAGCAGCGAGTGGAAGAAGGCGGTGAAGCGGAACGACTCCTGCGCCTTGGCGTCCTCGTAGTCGCGGACGGGCCGGTCCGTGAAGAAGACGGAGAACATGTTGGAGGCGCTCTGCAGCGTGTGCGCGACGCCCTCCTTGGACAGGGCCTCCGACACCAGCGCCTGGATCTGCCCGGACACCGCGTCGAGCTTCGCGTACGCGGCGTCGTCGAGGAGCCGGAGCTGGGCGATGCCGGCGGCGGTGGCGACCGGGTTCCCGGAGAGGGTGCCGGCCTGGTAGACGGGCCCGGCGGGCGCGAGGTGCGCCATCACGTCGGCGCGGCCGCCGAACGCCGCGGCCGGGAAGCCGCCGCCCATGACCTTGCCGAAGGTCATCAGGTCGGGCCTGACCCCGTCGATCCCGAACCATCCGGCCCGGCTGGTCCGGAACCCGGTCATGACCTCGTCGGAGATGTAGAGGGCACCGTTGTTCTGGCAGGCGTCCTTGAGGCCCTGGTTGAACCCGGGCAGCGGCGGGACCACGCCCATGTTGCCCGGCGAGGCCTCGGTGATGACGCAGGCGATCTCGCCGGGGTGCCGGTGGAAGGCCTCCTGCACGGCCTCCAGGTCGTTGTACGGCAGGACGATGGTGTCGCCGGCCTGGGCGCCGGTGACGCCGGGCGTGTCCGGCAGGGCGAAGGTGGCGACGCCGGAACCGGCGGCGGCGAGCAGCGAGTCGACGTGACCGTGGTAGCAGCCGGCGAACTTGATCACCTTGGAGCGCCGGGTGAAGCCGCGGGCGAGGCGGATGGCCGACATCGTGGCCTCCGTCCCGCTGGAGACCAGCCGCACCTGCTCGACGGGCTCGACCCGCGCGACGATCTCCTCGGCCAGCGTGACCTCGCCCTCGCCGGGCGTGCCGAAGGACGTGCCGCGCGAGACGGCGTCCTGGACGGCGGCGATCACCTCGGGGTGCGAGTGCCCGAGGATCATGGGGCCCCAGGAGCAGACGAGGTCGACGTACTCCCGGCCGTCCGCGTCCGTCAGGTACGGGCCGGTGCCGGACACCATGAACCGGGGCGTGCCGCCGACGGCGCGGAAGGCACGCACCGGGGAGTTCACGCCGCCCGGCGTGACGACGGCCGCACGGTCGAACAGCGCCTGTGAGGCAGGCGCTTCGTATGAATAGGGCAGTTCGCTCATGACCTGCGACTTCTCCGACTTCTCGGACTCCGGTTGCCAGTGACCTCCTCAGGGTAGGCCAGCGGCGCCGAAGGGCAGCGGGGCGTGTGCCGTACCCGCACGGACCGGACAGGCCGCTTCCGTAACCTTCTTCATCTGCGAAACTGAAACGGACTGAGCCTGATAGACGTAGCTCACAGCGACGGCGTGTCGAGGGGCTGCGAAGATCCTGCGGACAGGACAGGTGTTTCACCGCACGTTTCGGCGTGCGGCCGTGGGGGAGGTCACTGACACGATGATCGGGTTGCGCGGCGGGGCCTGCGCGTCCCAGAAAAGCAGTCGGGTGGAGATATGCATCGCGGTGGCGGACTGGGCGAGGGGACTGATGACCGGGGTCCTCGACGTGCCCGGCGGGGAAGACACCGACGCGACGCGGAGGAAGCCGACGAAGCACGTCGGACGCGGGGCGTCCCGGGTGTGCCCGAGGTACCGGGTGAGTCCGAGCGGCTCGACCGTACGGTCGATCCGCTCCGGGCGGGGAGCGGGAAGGGTGGTCGGGTGGGGGTGACGTACAAGTACTTCGGCGCACCGGACGGCGCGACCGCGGCCCGGGTCCCGATCTCGATGCGCCCCGAGGAGCTCGGCGGCGACGAACTCGGCATGAACGGCATGTTCACCAAGATCAAGCCGGAGACGATGGCCGCGATGGTCCTCACCGGCATCGAGGGCGTCCCCCTGCACAGGGTGCCCCCGCTGGAACTCGTCGTCCTGCACCCCGACTACGCCGTCGTCAAGCTCCCCATGACGGTCGTCGACCCCCTCCGCGACATCGGCGAGGAAGCGGTCGGCGCGGCCGCCTTCATCTGGTCGACGGTCCCGGACCGGGGCGGCCCGCGGGACGCGTTCAACGTGTACCAGCTGCTGCACGAGTGGCAGGACTTCTCGCATCGGCTGCATGAGGCGGGGCACCAGCCTTATTGCCTGGTGTGGCCCTGAGCCGGGGTTTCGTGGTGCCGGGCGGGGCTTTCGGGTCCCGCCCTCCTGGGTCCCGCCCTCCCGGGTCCTGCCTTGTGTGACGGCGTCGCCGGTCGCCGCCACGCCGAGGAGTCCCGGCAGTGGTGCCGGAGTGCTTCCGGTACCACCGCCAGGTCCTCAGGTCGGCAGTTGCTCACCGTCACGGGGCCTCGGGCCGGCCTGCCGACCGTGACGCGCCTCGAAAGTCCGCTTGATGACCGCGCCGCCGTGGGTCATGGCCGCGTCGAGCACGGGGGCGAGGTCGTCGGGCAGCACATCGTGGATCCAGACGAGCCGGCAGCGATCCTCGCCGTCGGCGCGTACCTGCATGGACGCGTTGTCGTGGGCCGGCCGCAGGCTGTCGCCGACGACGGCGTAGACGATCCGGCGGTTCTCGTGGTCGAGAGCGACGAACCGCTCCCTCGCCACCGTGCCGTCGACGAACGTGACGACCCTCGTGTCGGCCTCGACGCGGGTGTCCACCACGTGACCGGGTGCCATACGCGACGGTCCCGTGGCGAAGTCGCCGATGACCTCCCACACCTCGTCGGCGCTGCGCTCGATCGTGATGTCCTTGCTGACGGAAGCCATGGCTCCTCCTCGTGGATCGGCGGGGTCGGACGGCGGGAACCCGGTTCGGCCGGCGCCGGGTCCGACGCGTTCTTCCGCCGTCCGTTCGATGTCGGTGACCTCGAGGTCACGGTGGCGGGCCGGGCCGACGGGGGCGTGGTGTCGGCTCCTTCGTCCCGGGTGTGTCGCCACAGAGCCTGCCTCACCGCACCCGGTCCGTCTTGAAGATTCTTGCGGGACTGTCGGACCCTCCGCCTAGCCTGGGCCGGTGCTCTCGTTCGTCGACCTCGCCACCCGGCCGGAGTTCGCCGTCACGGCGGCGAACTGCCGCAACGACCACGCGAACTGGTCGGCGGTGGAGTCGCACCGGCACGTGCAGGTCGTGCTCGTGCGACAGGGACGGTTCCGCAGACGGGTCCGCGGCGTCGACACGGACGTGGACCCGACCGTCGGCTACGTCGGCATGCCCGGCGAGGAGGAGCACTTCGCCCATCCCGCCGGCGGCGACGTGTGCACCTCGATCAGTCTCACCCCGGCACTGTGGCGCGCTCTGGCGGGCGACACCCCCCGGCTCGCCACGTCGACCGTGTACGTCGACGCACGGCTCGACCTCGCCCACCGGCGGCTGCTCGCCACCGCCCGGACCCCGGACGTCGACTACGCCGGCGCGGAACGGCTGACCGGTCTGATCCGACACATCGTCGACCAGGTCGGCGCGGCGCCGGTCCCCGGCAGCACCTCTGCCGGCCCCGCCGACCGGGCGGTCGTCGCCGCGGCACGCGACCTGGTCCGCGACGCCCATCCGGCCGCGACCGGGCTGATTCCGCTCGCCGCACACCTCGACGTGTCGCCGTACCGGCTGAGCCGGGCGTTCACCCGGGAACTCGGTGTCCCCCTGACGCGCTACCGCAACCGGGTTCGCGTCACCCGCGCACTCGACCGGCTGGAGGCCGGCGAGAACCGCCTCGGCGCCCTCGCCGCCGACCTCGGCTTCGCCGACCAGGCGCACTTCACCCGCACCCTGCGCGACCACCTCGGACACACACCCACCGCGCTGCGCCGGCTCCTCGCCCAGGGCCCGCCCGACGGATGACCGGCCCGGCACCGGGGCCGCCTACTCCGCCCCGCCCACCGTGAACCCGATCACCGCGCCGCCGCCCGCCCGGTGGAAGGCGAAGGCCGCTCCCCCGTGCGCCAGCGCGACCTCGCGGACGATCGAGAGGCCGAGCCCCGAGCCCGGCAGGGAGCGGGCGTCCGCGGCGCGGTAGAAGCGGTCGAAGACGCGGGTGAGGTCGGTCTCGGTGATGCCGGGCCCGCGGTCGAGGACCTCGACGCGGACGGTGCCGGGCCGGGCCGGGCCGGTCACGGTGATCTCGATGGGCCCTCGGCCCTCGCGGTCGAACTTGGCGGCGTTCTCCACCAGGTTGGACAGCGCCCGCTGGAGCATGCCGGGCCGCCCGTCGGTGGTGGTGTCGCCGGCGGCGCGGACCACGATCCGCCGCCCGGTGCGACGCCGCGCGAGCCCCGCCACGTCCTCGGCCAGGTCGGCGAGGTCGAGCCGCTGCGGCGGCTCGGTGTCCGACTGCCCGGCGGCGAGGTCCACCAACTCGTTGACCAGATCGGTCAGTTCGCGCGCCTCCTGGCCGAGGTCGGCCACGAGCTCGTCCCGGGTGGCGGGCGGCAGTTCGTCGATGCGGCGCAGCAGCGAGATGTTGGTCCGCAGCGAGGTCAGCGGAGTCCGCAGCTCGTGCCCGGCGTCCTGGACCAGCCGCCGCTGGTCCTCCTCGGACTGGGCGAGGCGCCCCAGCATGCGGTCGAAGGCACGGCCGAGGCGCCCCACCTCGTCGTGGCCGGTGACGGGCACCTGGACGCCGAGGCGGCGGGTGCGCGCGACGTCCTCGGCGGCGGCCGTCAGCATGACCAGGCGGTGGGTGATGCGCCGGGCCAGCCACCAGCCGGCCAGCCCGGCCGCCGTCACGACCGCGGCCATCAGCAGCAGCGTGCGCTGCTGGAGCGCCCGCAGCAGGTCCTCGGTGTCGCTGAACTCCTGCGCGATCTGCACCGCGCCCCGGCCGCCGCCGAGCGCGACGGTGGCGACCCGGTAGACGTCGCTGCCCACGTCGACGTCCTGGTGCTCGACGAGCGTGCCCGCGACCGCCGCCGCGGCGATCTCCCGGTCGGCGTCCTTCACGGGCAGTCCCGGGTTGCCGGGGTCGACGACGGCCCCGTCCGCCCCCAGCACCTGCACGTCGGTGCGGGCCGGGCGCACGATGTCGTGGCCGGGCGCGGCGGAGGAGAAGTCGGCGGGGTCCATCGCCCGGTTCCGCACCTCGTCGCGCAGGTCCTGCACGACCTCGTCGAAGACGGTCTCCTGGTCCACCCGCACCAGGCGGGCGGCGGCGTTGTACGACAGGACGCCGACGAGCACGGTGACGGCCGCCGTCACCGTCGCGAAGGACACGGCGAAGGTGGTGCGCAGCGAGCCGGCCTTCGGGCGCCGCCGGGACACCCACCGACGCAGCGGGCCGGACACGGGGTGCGCCTCAGTCTTCCCGCAGCACGTAGCCCACGCCGCGCACGGTGTGGATCAGCTGCGGGGCGCCGGGCCCGTCGAGCTTGCGGCGGAGGTAGCCGACGTAGACGGCGAGGTTCTTGGAGCCGGGGCCGAAGTCGTAGCCCCAGATGCGGTCGTAGATCGTGGAGTGGTCGAGGACGATGCCGGCGTTGCGCACCAGCAGTTCCAGCAGCTCGAACTCGGTGCGGGTCAGTTCCAGTTCGCGCTCCCCGCGCCAGGCCCGCCGCGCCTGCGGGTCCATGCGCAGCCCGGCCGCCTCCAGGGAACGCGCGGTGGCCGACGGCTCCGGGGCCGCGTCCTGCGGGGCGGGGCTCTGCGGGGCGCCGGCGGGGGTGCCCGTTCCGGTGGCGTCCGTCCCGGTGGTGGTGCCCGTCCCGCCGGTGTCCGCCCTCCCGCCGGTGTCCGTCCTTCCGCCGACGTCCTTGCGCACGTCGGCCGGCGTGCCGGAACCGGTGCGGCGCAGCAGGGCGCGCAGCCGGGCGAAGACCTCCTCGACGTCGAAGGGCTTGACCACGTAGTCGTCGGCGCCCGCGTCCAGGCCGGCGATCCGGTCGGCGGTCTCCACCAGCGCCGTCAGCATCAGGATCGGGGTGCGGTCGCCCTCGGCGCGCAGCACCCGGCAGACCTGGAGGCCGTCGATGCCGGGCATCATCACGTCCAGGACGAGGACGTCCGGCGGCGACTTGTGGGCGTGCGCCAGCGCCTCCACGCCGTCGGCGACCGCGGTGACCCGGTAGCCCTCCAGGGTCAGCGCGCGTTCCAGGGCGTGACGGATGGCACGGTCGTCTTCGGCGAGCAGCAGCTTGTGGGGCACGCGCCCAGTCTCCCAGCCGTCACGGCCCCACGGCGTGACGGGTGGCTCACCGGGCGCCCTTCTTACGTGCCTCTCACCCGCCCCGGCCCGCCCGGCGGCCCGCCCGGCGGCCCGCCCGGCGGCCCGCCTCCGGCCCGCTCAGCCGCCCCGGCCCGCCGCTCAGCCCGCCGGCCGCAGGGCCGCGAGCCGCTCCGCGAACGGCACCACCGCGAACTCGTCCTTCACGGCGGGCCGGGCCGCCGCCAGGCCGCTCATCAGCGCGGCCAGTTCCCCGGCGGCCCGTTCGATCCGCTCGGGCAGGCCCGCCGCGCCCCAGTCCTCGGAGGCGGCGTAGACACCGGTCGGGACGACGACGGCCCGCAGGTGGGCGAACAGGGGGCGCAGCGCGTGCTCCAGCACGAGCGAGTGCCGGGCCGTGCCGCCGGTGGCCGCGATCAGCACGGGCTTGCCGGTCAGGGCGTCCTTGTCGAGGACGTCGAAGAAGGACTTGAACAGTCCGCTGTACGACGCCGAGAACACCGGGGTGACCACGATCAGCCCGTCCGCCGCCGTGACCGCCTCCAGCGCGGCGGCCAGCTCCCGGCCGGGGAATCCGCTGGTGAGGTGGTGGGCGATCTCGACGGCGAGGTCGCGCAGTTCCACGACCCGCACGTCGGCCGGGGCGCGTCCGGTGGTGGCGGCCGCGAGCCGGTCGGCCAGCAGGCGGGTGGACGACGGGACGCTCAGTCCCGCCGAGACGACGACGAGTTTCATGCGACGGTCTCCTTGTCCTGAGCGTTGTCCTGCGCGTTGTCCTGCGCGGCGGCGTCCTGCGCGGCGGCGTTCTTGGCCGCCAGGAGCGACCGGTGGGTCGGCGCGTCCGGCACGTCGGCCGGGCGGCCCTTGGCGAACTCCTCGCGCAGCACCGGCACGACCTCCTCGCCCAGCATGTCGAGCTGCTCCAGCACGGTCTTCAGCGGCAGTCCGGCGTGGTCCATCAGGAACAGCTGGCGCTGGTAGTCGCCGGCGTACTCCCGGAACGCCAGCGTCTTCTCGATGACCTGCTGCGGCGAGCCGACGGTCAGCGGGGTCTGGTCGGTGAAGTCCTCCAGGGACGGCCCGTGCCCGTAGACCGGCGCGTTGTCGAAGTACGGCCGGAACTCGCGCACCGCGTCCTGAGAGTTCCTCCGCATGAAGACCTGCCCGCCGAGGCCGACGATCGCCTGCTCGGGGGTGCCGTGCCCGTAGTGGGCGTAGCGCGCCCGGTACAGCTCGACCATCCGCCTGGTGTGGTCGGCCGGCCAGAAGATGTTGTTGTGGAAGAAGCCGTCGCCGTAGAACGCGGCCTGCTCGGCGATCTCCGGCGAGCGGATGGAGCCGTGCCAGACGAACGGCGGGACGCCGTCCAGCGGCCGGGGCGTCGAGGTGAAGCCCTGGAGCGGGGTGCGGAACGTGCCCTCCCAGTTCACGACGTCCTCGCGCCACAGCCGGTGCACCAGGTTGTAGTTCTCGACGGCGAGGTTGATGCCCTCGCGGATGTCCTGGCCGAACCAGGGGTAGACCGGGCCGGTGTTGCCGCGGCCCATCATCAGGTCGACGCGCCCGTCGGCCAGGTGCTGGAGCATCGCGAAGTCCTCGGCGATCTTCACCGGGTCGTTCGTGGTGATCAGCGTCGTGGAGGTGGACAGGATCAGCTTCTCCGTGCGCGCGGCGATGTAGCCGAGCATCGTCGTCGGGGACGACGGCACGAACGGCGGGTTGTGGTGCTCACCCGTGGCGAAGACGTCCAGGCCGACCTCCTCGGCCTTCAGCGCGATGGCGACCATGGCCTTGATCCGCTCGCGCTCGGTCGGCGTACGCCCCGTGGTGGGGTCCGGCGTGACATCGCCGACCGTGAAGATCCCGAACTGCATGGCCGCTCACCCTCCAGATTGTTGACGGTTCAACTATACCGGTGAACAGCGGCCCCGCACCCCGTATTCCGCCGACGGCCCGCGCGTCCCGCCGGGGCGCCCCCAGGGGTGCCGTCCCGGCCCCACGGGACCAGGACGAGCCACCCCGCACCCCGCCCTCCCCTAGGGAATGAGGACGAGCCGCCCCCGCACCCCGCCCTCCGCCAGGCGGGCGTGCGCCTTGGCCGCGTCGGCCAGCGAGAACACCTCGGCCACCCGCGGCGACAGGACCCCCGCGTCCACGAGCCGGACCAGCTCCGCCAGCCGCGCCCCGTCCGCGCTCACCTCCACCGCGTCCGTGCGCACACCCCGCACGGACGCGGGCTGGGCCTGCGGAATCACTCCCGCGTAGACACCCCCGTCCCGCGCCCACGCCAGCGCCGGCTCCCCGAGGACCGCCGCGTCCAGGACGCCGTCGTACGCCGCCGGCGCGGCCTGCCCGGTGACGAACCCGGCCGCCCCGAGGGAGCGCACGAACTCCTCGTCCCCCTCCCTGGCCAGCCCGGTCACCGCGAGGCCGCGCCGCGCCGCGAGCTGGACGGCGTACCCGCCGACCGCTCCCGCCGCCCCGGTGACCAGCAGCGAAGCCCCCGGTGCCAGGTCCAGCAGGTCGAGAGCCTGCGCGGCGGTCAGCGCGTTCAGCGGCAGCGTCGCCGCGTGGACGGCGTCGACCGTGGCCGGTGCCGCCGCGACCGCGCCGGCGTCCACCACGACGTACTCCGCGTGCGTACCGAGCGGCTTGACCATGCCGTAGTCCAGTGCCACGACCTCGTCCCCGACGCTCCAGGCGGTGGCCGCACCCGTCGCGTCCACGGTCCCGGCCACGTCCCAGCCGAGCCCGATCTCCTTGCCCGCGCCCCCGAAGACGCCCGAACGCACCCCGGCGTCGACCGGGTTCAGTGCGGCCGCGGCCACCTTGATCCGCACCTGCCGGGCGGCCGGCACCGGCACCTCACGCTCCACGACGTCCACGGCCTCGGGCCCGCCGAACGACCGCACCACTGCTGCACGCATGACAACTCCCCCTGACATCCGGGTCTTTGTGTGCTCTCCGTCTTGCAGTGGCAACCCTAGGAAGAGTTACTATCCAACAGGAAGTAGTTACCTGAAGGTGCCTATCGCACCGCGCGGAGAGCACGCGGAGCCGGGAGCGCCCACGCACCGGGGAGAAGAGCCAGCCATGCCGACCACGACAGCGGCCCAGCGGCGCGAGCGGGCCCGCGCCGAGTACGACGCCTTCCTCAAGGCGTGCCCGACCAACCAGCTCCTGGACCGCATCAGCGACAAGTGGGTCAGCCTGGTCGTGTCCGCCCTCGCCCCCGGCCCGATGCGCTACAGCGACCTCGCCCGCAAGATCGCCGGCGTCAGCCCCAAGATGCTCACCCAGACCCTGCGCACCCTGGAACGCGACGGCATCCTCACCCGCACGGTCACCCCCTCCGTGCCGGTCCGCGTCGACTACGCCCTCACCCCGCTCGGCAGCGACCTCGCCCTGCTGCTGGTCGCCGTGAAGGACTGGGCGGAGACCCGCTTCGACGAGGTCCGCGCCGCCCGCGAGCGCTACGACACCGCCGGCTGACCCCGCTACGACCCGAGCGGCAACGCGTCGGTGTAGCCGTTCACCGGCCGCTCGACCTCCGTGACGGTACGGCCGTCCAGCGCGACCGCCGCCGAGGACGTCCCCAGCGTCCCCTGCGCGTGCCAGGTCCCCGTCACCGTGACCCAGGTGTCGGCCTCCGGCGCCGCCACGCCGTACACCCGCACCTTCACCGACTGCGCGTCCGCCGCGCAGCACGACAGCATGATCCGCGTCAGGTACCAGCCCCCGCCCCCGTCCGCGGGCGTGACGAAACCGGTCATCCGCACCGTGCGCCCCTGGACGGCCCGCGTCCCGTCCTGCTGCACCCGCTGGGTGAAGTCGGTCAGCGTGATCGGCAGCGGCGAGGTCGCCGGCAGCGGGTCGAAGCCGTCCTCGGCGACGACCGCGACCGCCTTGGGCGCCTCCCGCGAGGCGGTGTAGGAACCGAGCGCGGGCGGGGCGTAGAACAGCAGGCTCAGCGCGGGCAGGAACAGCAGCCAGGCGACCCGCGGCACACCCGAGTGGTCGTGCCCGTGGTCCCGTCCGCCGCCGTCGCCGTCGCCGTCGTAACCGTGGTCGTCGTCACCGTCACCGTCACCGTCGCCGTCCTGCACGGGCCGCTCCGCCGGTCGCCGCCGGGCCGACCACGCCTCCGCCGCCCCCAGCAGGACCAGCAGCACGCCCGAGGCGATCAGCAGCGGCCGCATGCCCTCCTTCACGTACCTCAGGTACGCCTCCGAGAACAGCGAGACCCGCAGCAGCCCGACCCCGCTCAGCACCAGCAGCGCGACCTGCGCGAACCGCTTCACAGCAGCATCCCTCCCACGACCACGCTGCACACCACCGCGACGACGGCCGTGGCGGCGGAGAACCGGACCGCGAAGGCCCGCCCGAAGGTGCCCGCCTGGAGGGCGATCAGCTTCAGGTCGACCATCGGGCCGACCACCATGAACGTCAGCCGGGCCGTCGGCGAGAAGCCGCTGAGCGAGGCCGCCACGAACGCGTCGGCCTCCGAGCACACCGCCAGCACGATCGCCAGCACCGCCAGGAACAGCACCGACAGCCACGGCGAGCCGGCGAAGGTGTCCACCACCGAACGCGGCACGGCCACGTTGAACGTCGCCGCCGCCATCGCCCCCACCACCAGGAAACCCCCCGCGTGCAGGAAGTCGTGCTGGAAACCGCGCCGGAACTCCGTCCAGCGGCTGTGCCCCGGCCGGTGCCCGGTGTGCCGCACCGCCGGCTTCAGCCACTCCTCGCGCCCCCGCCACAGCCACAGCCAGCCCATCGCCGCCGCCGTCACCAGCGAGGCCAGCAACCGGGCCAGCACCATCTCCGGACTGCCGGGGAACGCGATCGCCGTGGCGGTCAGCACGACCGGGTTCACGGCGGGCGCCGACAGCAGGAACGCGAACGCCGCGGCCGGCTGCACGCCCCGCCCGATCAGACTGTTCGCCACCGGCACCGACGCGCACTCACAGCCCGGCAGCACCACCCCCGCCGCCCCCGCGACCGGCACCGCGAGCGCCGCCCGCTTCGGCAGCAGCCGGCGGAAGACGCTCGCCGGCACGAACGCGTTGATCGCCCCCGACAGCGCCGTACCCAGCAGCAGGAACGGCAGCGCCTGCACGGTCACCGCGAGACACACCGTCCGCCACGCCTGCACGGCCGGGTCCTCCAGGGACCGCCCGACCAGCACCAGCACCGCGCCCGGCAGCACGGCGGCGCCCACCAGCAGCAGCGGCCAGTTCCGCGGCAGCCCCCGCCCGGCACCCGGCCCCGCCCCTCCGCCGGCAGGGGGCCGCCGCCCTCCGTACGGGTGTCCTCGACCGTCCGCATCACTGCTCCAGCCCTCCCCGCAGCCGTACGACCTGCTCCCCGCTGAACTCCACCGTCCGCCCCATGTGCCGCACGATCACCGCCAGTTCCGCGTCGTCCAGATCCGCGAAGAGAGGACTCCAGTCACCGCCCAGCCGCTCCCAGGTCCGCCCGAACTCGGCGATCCGCTCCGGCACCGTCGCCACCAGCACCCGCCGCCGGTCGGCGGCGTCCCGCTTCCGCACGACGTACCCCGCCTTCTCCAGCCGGTCCACCAGCCGCGTCGCCGACCCCGTGGTCAGCCCCGTCAGCTCCGCGACCCGGCCCGCCGTCACCGGCTCCCGCTCCAGCGAGAGCAGGTTCAGGCACTGCAGGTCCGTCGGGTGCAGCCCCAGCCGGTCCGCGACGGCCTGGTTGAACAGCGCGAACGCCGCGACGTACCGCCGGGAGACGACGGACAACTCGCCGAGCAACCGCGACCGCACGTTCCCGGACATCGCCCGCACACCCCTTCGTAGCGCCGTCCGCAGATCGTACGACGTACCCCGCCCGGGCCCGCCGACAGCACGATCCCCGCCCACCACCGGCCCCCACCGGCTGCCGGCCCCGCGCGGCCCCGGCGCCCGCGTCCGCCCCGACGGCACGGCCGACGCCGTACGGGCACCGCACCGCCGGTGCCGTACGGGCACCGCCCGGACGGCGGGCGCACGGGCCCGCCTATCCTGACCGGGCAGGCGTCCGACCGCCCGCGCTCTCCGCACGTCCGCCCCGCCCGAGGAACCGAGGAGCCGCCCCCATGGCCACCGCCGCCCCGTCCGCCGCGTCCCGCATCGCCGTCGTCACGGGCGCGAGCAGCGGCATCGGCGCCGCCACCGCCCGGCAGCTCGCCGCGGCCGGCTACCGCGTCGTCCTCACCGCCCGCCGCGAGGAGCGCATCGAGGCGCTCGCCGAGGAGATCACCGCGGCGGGCGGCTCCGCGACGGCCTACCGGCTGGACGTCACCGACCGCGCCGCCGTCGACGAGTTCGCGACGGCCTTCCGCACCATCGGCGTCCTGGTCAACAACGCGGGCGGAGCGCTCGGCGCCGACCCGGTCGCCACCGGCGACCCCGCCGACTGGCGCACGATGTACGAGACCAACGTCATCGGCACCCTCAACCTCACCCAGGCCCTGCTCCCCAAGCTGGTCGAGAGCGGCGACGGCACGGTCGTGGTCGTCTCCTCCACCGCCGGCCACGGCACGTACGAGGGCGGCGCGGGCTACGTCGCCGCCAAGCACGGCGCCCACGTCCTCGCCGAGACCCTGCGCCTGGAGATCGTCGGACAGCCCGTCCGCGTCATCGAGATCGCCCCCGGCATGGTCAGGACCGACGAGTTCGCGCTGACCCGCTTCGGCGGCGACGCGGACCGGGCCGCGAAGGTCTACGAGGGCGTGGCCGAGCCCCTCACCGCCGACGACGTCGCCGAGACGATCACCTGGGCGGTGACCCGCCCCAGCCACGTCAACGTCGACCTGCTGGTCCTGCGCCCGCGCGCCCAGGCGTCCAACACCAAGGTCCACCGGGAACCGCGATGACCGACGCGCAGGCACAGCAGGGTCCGCAGACCCCCGAACGGGCCGCGGAACAACGCCGCCTGGCCCAGGAGACCAAGGACGAACGCCAGGTCTGGTACTTCCTGGCCTACTTCCTCTTCGGCATCCACGTCATCGCCTTCGTGATGATCTACGCCGTGAGACACGGCAACTGAACCCGGCCCCCGCGGGTCCTCACAGGCGTGGACAGACATCTCCCCTTCACGACCCTGCACAACTTCCGCGACCTGGGCGGCTACCGCACCCCGGACGGCCGCCACCGTGTCCGTCCGGGCCGCCTCTACCGCTCCGACTCCCTGGGCAAGCTGACCCCGGACACCCCCGACTGGGACCTCTTCCTCTCCCTGGGCATCGCCACGGTCATCGACCTGCGCCACCCCTGGGAGGCGGAGCGCGCCGGCCGCGTCCCGTCCCACCCCTCCCTCACGTACCGCAACCTCAGCATCGAGCACCGCTTCTACGACCAGGCGGCACAGACCCCCGACGTCGAACCCGGCCCCTACCTGGCCGAGCGGTACATGGAGGTCGCCCAGGACGGCACGGAGGAGATCCGCCAGGCGCTGGAACTGATCGCGGACGCGGACGCCCCCCTCGTCTTCCACTGCGCCTCCGGCAAGGACCGCACCGGCCAACTGGCCGCCCTGGTCCTCGCCCTCCTGGGCATCGACGACGACCTGATCACCGAGGACTACACCCTCACCGAACTCGCCACCCCCGCCCTCCTCGCGGACTGGCGCACCCGCAACGACGGCGCCTCCCCCACCTGGCCGTACTACCTCTACGCCCCCGCGTCGGTGATGCGCCTGTACCTGACAGCACTGGCCTCCCGCTACGGCTCCACCCAGGGCTACGTCGAGAAGGCCCTCGGCCTGAACGCGGAGAACCTGTCCGCGGCCCTCCGCGACAACCTCCTGGAGCCCTCGGACGAAGCCGCCTGACGGCATGGCGCCGCCACCCGCACGGGCAGCCCGGTGGGGCGCGGCCCGTGCGCCGCGCCCCACCGGCGCCATCAGCCCTTCACACAGACGACCTGCTTGAGCTTCGCCACGACCTCCACCAGGTCCCGCTGCTGGTCGATGACCTGCTCGATGGGCTTGTAGGCACCCGGGATCTCGTCGACGACGCCGGAGTCCTTGCGGCACTCCACGCCCCGCGTCTGCTCCTCCAGGTCCTTCGTCGTGAAGCGGCGCTTGGCGGCGCTCCGGCTCATGCGCCGACCCGCCCCGTGCGACGCCGAGTTGAAGGCCTTCTCGTTCCCGAGGCCCTTCACGATGTACGAACCCGTGCCCATGGAGCCGGGGATGATCCCGTACTCGCCGGAACCGGCACGGATCGCGCCCTTCCGCGTGACCAGCAGGTCCATGCCCTCGTACCGCTCCTGAGCCACGTAGTTGTGGTGGCAGGAGATCTCCGGCTCGAAGGTCGGCTTCGCCTTCTTGAACTCCTTGCGGATCACGTCCTTCAGGAGCGCCATCATGATCGTGCGGTTGTGCTTCGCGTACTCCTGCGCCCAGAAAAGGTCGTTGCGGTACGCCGCCATCTGCGGGGTGTCCGCGACGAACACGGCGAGGTCGCGGTCGATCAGGCCCTGGTTGTGCGGGAGCTTCTGCGCCACGCCGATGTGGAACTCGGCGAGTTCCTTGCCGATGTTCCGGGAGCCGGAGTGGAGCATGAGCCACACCGAACCGGACGCATCTACGCAAAGCTCACAAAAGTGATTTCCCGATCCAAGTGTCCCCATCTGCTTCGCAGCCCGCTCCTCACGGAACTTCACCGCCTCCGCAACCCCGTCGAACCGCCCCCAGAAGTCGTCCCACCCTCCGGTGGCCAGCCCGTGGAACCGGCCCGGGTCGACGGGGCTGTCGTGCATCCCCCGTCCCACCGGGATCGCCTGCTCGATCTTCGAGCGCAGCCGGGACAGGTCGCCCGGCAGGTCGTCGGCGGTCAGGGAGGTCTTGACGGCCGACATCCCGCAGCCGATGTCGACCCCCACCGCCGCCGGGCACACCGCGCCCTGCATGGCGATGACCGAGCCGACCGTCGCGCCCTTGCCGTAGTGGACGTCCGGCATCACGGCCAGGCCCTTGATCCACGGCAGGGTGGCGACGTTGCGCAGCTGCTGGAGCGCGCCGTCCTCGACCGTCGCGGGGTCGGCCCACATGCGGATCGGCACCTTCGCGCCCGGCATCTCCACGTACGACATATCGTCCTCATTTCCCCGGAAAGCAACAGAAGTATCGAATCGCAAAACCGGTGCCAAGGTCGGCAAGAGGGACGGCGGACCGGCATCGACGGTGTTGCGTGCGATACACATTGTCTGCCGGTGCCACCCCCGTCCGGCAAGCGAATAACCAGCGGGGACACTGGACCTGCCACCCACGATGTGACCGTCGAGAGGAGCCGACCGTGCAGCGGAAGGCGTACGTACCCGGCGTCGCCGCGCTCCTCGCGGCCCTGTTGGCCGGCTGCTCGGGCAGTGCGGACGACGGCGGCCCGACGGACAACTCCAACCCGGGCGCCGCCGGCACCGTGACCGCCGCCGCTCAGCCGGGCCGCTACGACAACCTCCCGGAGGCCTGCGGAGCGGTGGGCCGCGGCACCCTCGACTCCCTGCTGCCGGGCATCGTCCGGATTCCCGACGAGACGCAGCGCGAAGCGGCCTACGCGGGCCAGGCGGCGCTGACGTTCGACACGGACCGCAAGACGGGCTGCCGTTGGAAGGTGGACTCCACCGACGCCATCGACCACCTGAGCGTCGACTTCGAGCGGGTGGTCTCGTACGACAACGCGGTCAGTGACGACAGCCAGGCCGAGACGCTGTTCGCCGGGAAGGTGACGGCGGTCGGTCTGCCCGCGCCCACCGCGTCGCAGTCGGCCGGCGACGCGGCCACCCCTCCGGCGGCACGACGGCGGCCCCCGCCGCCTCCGCCTCCGCCGCCTCGTCCTCCTCGTCCGTCCCGGCGCCGGCGTCCACCTCGGCCCCCGCCTCCACCTCCCCTCCACTTCCGTCTCCGCCTCTGCCTCTGCCTCTGCCTCTGCCTCCGCCGACCTCCAGTCCCGGCTCCTCGACGACCTCGGCGACGAGGCCTTCGTCGACGACGTGCTCGCCAGCTCCGGTTCGACGGCGAAACAGCGCACGGTGACTGTGGTGTTCCGCACGTCGAACGTCATCGTGACCATCGAGTACGAGGAGCAGGCGACGTCCCTCGGCGTCGTCCCGGACAGCAAGGAAATGCAGGACAGCGCCCGGAAACTGGCCGCGCAGCTCGCCGATTCCCTGGCCGGCTGAGGCCACTTCACGCGTTCGGGCCCCGCACGTGCGATGCCCTCGAAGCGGAAACGCACGGCTTCTCCACCGCGTACCGTGGCCCACCGGACCCCGATCCGACCGCAGGAACCACGAGCGTCATGAGTGAAGGAACCATGCAGCGACGAGACCGGCGAGACGACCAGTGTGACCGGCGAGACCGGCGAGCGATGCGTGCGGGAGGCTTGAACCGGCTTCTGGCCGCGGCGGCCGCGGTCCCCGTGATGCTGATCGTCGCGGGCTGCTCCTCGGACTCCGGATCCGACTCCGGATCCGGATCCGGTGGCGAGTCCGCCGCGCAGAAGGACGGCGGCACGTCCGCCGCCGCCTCCCCGAGTGCCGAGCCGACCGTGCAGGCGGCGGCGTACAGGACGCTGCCCGAGGCGTGCGGCGTGCTGTCGAAGAAGACGCTGACCTCGCTGGTGCCGAAGGCGCCGGCCAAGGGCAAGGCGGGCGCGTCGAGCGATGTCGCGGCGCGGGCCTCCTGTTCCTGGTCCAGCCTGGACAACAACGGCGTGAAGGGCTCGCAGTTCCGCTGGCTGAACGTCTCGATGGTCCGTTTCGAGACGGACGCGGCGAGCAGTGGCGAGCAGCAGGCGCGGGAGTACTACGCGAAGCAGGTGCGGGGCGCGTCGGCGGCGACGGGTGCGAAGAACGCGAAGTCGCAGGCGCTCGCCGGGACGGGCGACCAGGCGACGACGGTGCGCTACGACCTGAAGAAGTCGGAGGGCGCCTTCAAGCAGCAGACGGTGGTCGCGCGCGTGGAGAACGTGGTCGTCACGCTGGACTACAACGGTGCCGGTCTGGCCGGTGAGAAGACGCCGGACGCGGCGGCGCTGGTGAAGTCGGCGGAGCTGGCGGCGAAGGAGGCGGTGGCGTCGGTCGAGGCGGCCAACGGCGAGGGTTCGGGCGGTGGTTCGTCGTCCCCGGCGCCGTCGGAGTCGTCGTCGAAGTCCCCGACGGCAGCGCCGTCGAAGTCGTCGTCGAAGTCGTCGTCGAAGGCCCCGTCGGCCTCGGCGTCGGCGGCGGTCGCCAAGAGGACCTCGACGGCGGCCGCCAAGAAGAGCTGACGTACCGGCAACACGTGAGTCGCACACATGTGCCACCCTGTTGCGCGCAACAACACGCAAGGGAGGGGAGTACGGGTGGCCGCGCCAATCCAGCTGACCCGGACGCACCGCATTCTCATCGGTGTGGTCGTGACCGGCGCCGTGATCATCGCCGCGATCGGCTTCGCCGGTTCCTACGCGGCCGTTCGTGAGCTGGCCCTCGAGAAGGGCTTCGGGAACTTCGCGTACGTGTTCCCGATCGGCATCGACGCGGGCATCTGCGTCCTGCTGGCCCTGGACCTGCTGCTGACGTGGATCCGCATCCCCTTCCCGCTGCTGCGGCAGACGGCGTGGCTGCTGACGGCGGCGACGATCGCGTTCAACGGCGCGGCGGCTTGGCCGGACCCGCTGGGTACGGGCATGCACGCGGTGATCCCGATCCTGTTCGTGGTGTCCGTCGAGGCGGCCCGGCACGCGATCGGCCGGATCGCCGACATCACGGCCGACAAGCACATGGAGGGCGTGCGGCTGACCCGCTGGCTGCTGTCCCCGGTGCCGACGTTCCTGCTGTGGCGCCGGATGAAGCTGTGGGAGCTGCGCTCGTACGAGCAGGTCATCAAGCTGGAGCAGGAACGTCTCGTCTACCAGGCCCGGCTGCGCTCGCGCTTCGGCCGGGCCTGGCGCCGCAAGGCTCCGGTGGAGTCCCTGATGCCGTTGCGGCTGGCCCGTTACGGCGTTCCCCTGGCGGAGACGGCCCCGGCGGGCCTGGCGGCGGCGGGGATCGAGCCGGCGGTGCTCCCGCCGGCCCCGCGGCAGGAGCAGCCGGCCCTCGCGCCCCAGCAGGAGCCGCAGGAGCTGTCGGCGGGCCCGGCACAGCAGCGGCTCCAGCAGGAGCGGCAGGACCGGCAGGCGCCGCAGCAGCAGATCCGGCAGCAGGCAGAGCAGCCCGAGCTGCCGCCCGAGGACGACCAGAGTCCCTGGTTCCAGTCGCCGCACGAGGTGCGGTACCAGGGCGGCTACGACCCCACCTACGACCCCTCGGAGCAGTACGCCCGGTGGTACGAGGAGCAGCAGCAGGCCGAGCAGTACGCGGAGCAGTACCAGGAGGAGCCTCCGGTCCAGGAGCCCTCCCCCGAGGAGACCGGTTCCTTCCCCATCCCGGTGGTCCCGGGCCGCAGCCGCGAGCTGGGTGAGGGGGGCGGCAGCCCGGAGCCGACCGAGGAGGACTACTACCTGGTCTTCAAGAAGTCGATCAACGGCAGCTATCCCACCTCGGGCCAGCTCCGGGACGACGTGGAGGCGACGTACGGCGTGGCGCTCCCGCCGCGCGAGGCCGACCGCATGGTCAACCGCTTCACCAACCGCCACACGGCGGAACTGCAGGACGACCACATCGCGTAGCCGGCGGGAACGGAGACGACGGAAGGGGGCACCCGGTACTGACACCGGGTGCCCCCTTCCGTCGTCCGGCCGGGCCTACTCCCCGAGCAGGGCCCGCACCCGCTCCTGCCCCACCGCCAGCAGCAGGGTGGGCAGGCGCGGTCCGGTGTCGCGCCCGACGAGCAGGTGGTACAGCAGCGCGAAGAACGTGCGCTGGGCGGTCTTGATCTCCGGCGGCAGTTCCTTGGGCGTGGCGTCCGGGGAGAACCCGGCCTGCACCTTGGGCACGCCGTACACGAGGTGGGTGAGCCCGTCGAGGGACCAGTTCTCGGCGAGGCCGTCGAGCAGGAGCCGCAGCGACTGGCGGGCGTCGTCGTCGAGGGACTTCAGCAGTTCGCCGTCGGGCTCCTCGCGCACGACGGTCCGCTGGTCGGCGGGGACGTGCGTGTTGATCCAGGCCTCGGCCCGGTCGAAGCGGGGGCGTGCCTCGTCGAGGGTGGCGAGCGGGTTGTCGGGGTCCAGTTCGCTGAGGATGCGCAGCGCCTGGTCCTGGTGGCCGGCGGTGATGTCGGCGACGGAGGCGAGGGTGCGGTACGGCAGCGGCCGGGGCGTGCGGGGCAGCTCGCCGCCGGCGGTGCGGACCGCGCGGGAGTGGGCGGCCACGTCGGCGGGCAGGGCGGAGCCGTCGGCGACCTTGGCGTCGAGCTTGTCCCACTCGTCGTAGAGCCGCTGGATCTCCTGGTCGAAGGCGATCTTGAAGGACTGGTTGGGGCGGCGGCGGGCGTACAGCCAGCGCAGCAGCTGCGGCTCCATGATCCTCAGGGCGTCGGCGGGGGTGGGGACGCCGCCCTTGGAGGAGGACATCTTGGCCATGCCGCTGATGCCGACGAACGCGTACATCGGGCCGATCGGCTGCTTGCCGCCGAAGATGCCGACGATCTGCCCGCCGACCTGGAAGGAGGAGCCGGGCGAGGAGTGGTCGACGCCGCTGGGCTCGAAGATCACGCCCTCGTACGCCCAGCGCATGGGCCAGTCGACCTTCCAGACCAGCTTGCCGCGGTTGAACTCGTTGAGCCGGACGGTCTCGGAGAAGCCGCAGGGGTCGCAGACGTACGTCAGCTCGGTGCTGTCGTCGTCGTAGGCGGTGACGGTGGTGAAGTCCTTCTCGCAGTTGCCGCAGTACGGCTTGTACGGGAAGTAGCCGGCCGAGCCGGAGCTGCCGTCGTCCTCGGCCGCGGCGCCGGAGCCCTCGGCGGCCTCCAGCTCGGCCTCGTCGAGCGGCTTCTGCTGCTGCTTCTTGGCCGGGGCCTTCTTGGTGCGGTACTGGTCGAGGATCGCGTCGATGTCGCCGCGGTGCCGCATGGCGTGCAGGATCTGCTCGCGGTAGACGCCGGAGGTGTACTGCCGGGTCTGGCTGATCCCGTCGAACTCGACGCCCAGCTGCGCCAGCGACTCGACCATCGCGGCCTTGAAGTGCTCGGCCCAGTTCGGGTGGGCCGAGCCCGGCGGGGCGGGGACGGAGGTCAGCGGCTTGCCGATGTGCTCGGCCCAGGACTCGTCGACCCCCGCGATCCCGGCCGGGACCTTGCGGTAGCGGTCGTAGTCGTCCCAGGAGATCAGGTGGCGCACCTGGTGGCCGCGCCGGCGGAGCTCGTCGGCGACGAGGTGCGGCGTCATGACCTCGCGGAGGTTCCCGAGGTGGATGGGGCCCGAGGGGGAGAGACCGGACGCGACGACGAGCACCGGAGCGGCAGCGAGTGATGTCGCTTTGCCCGGGGCCCGACGCTCCGACTCCTCGATGACCTCATCCGCGAAACGGGAGACCCAGTCGGTGGTCTCGGTGCTCTGAGCCACGATCGGCACGTCCTCTGGTGTGAAGGCTTGAAGGTTTGCAGTGCGTTCCATTGTCCCAGGCCGGGCCGCATCCGCGAAAACCGCTTTTCACCGCGTGGGATACTCGGTCTCCGTAGTACGTCCGGAACCCGAGCAGAACGGCAGCCACTCCATGGCCTCGGTCACGTCCCTCACTCACTCCGTCGAACAGCGTCTCGCGTCCGCCCTCTCGGCTGCTCTGCCGGAGGCCGTCGGCGCGGACCCGCTGCTGCGACGCAGCGACCGGGCGGACTACCAGGCGAACGGGATCCTGGCCCTGGCGAAGAAGGCGAAGGCCAACCCGCGGGAGCTGGCGACCCAGGTCGTCTCCCAGGTGGTCACCGGTGACCTGATCGAGGACATCGAGGTCTCCGGGCCGGGCTTCCTGAACGTGACGCTCACCGACCGGGCGATCGTGGAGAACCTCGGCGCGCGGTACGCGGACGCCGACCGCCTCGGGGTGCCCCTCGCGGACGCGCCGGGCACCACGGTGATCGACTACGCCCAGCCGAACGTGGCGAAGGAGATGCACGTCGGCCACCTGCGGTCGGCGGTCATCGGCGCCGCGGTGGTGCGGATCCTGGAGTTCACCGGCGAGACCGTGGTGCGCCGGCACCACATCGGCGACTGGGGCACCCAGTTCGGCATGCTCATCCAGTACCTGGACGAGCACCCGCACGAGCTGGACCACAAGGACGCCGAGGTCAGCGGCGAGGAGGCGATGTCGAACCTCGACCGCCTCTACAAGGCCGCGCGCAGGCTGTTCGACGCGGACGAGGAGTTCAAGACGCGGGCCCGGCGCCGGGTGGTGGACCTCCAGGCCGGGGACCCGCACACCCTCGCGGTGTGGCAGCGGTTCGTCGACGAGTCGAAGATCTACTTCTTCTCCGTCTTCGAGAAGCTGGACATGGAGATCCGGGACGAGGACATCGTCGGCGAGTCGGGGTACAACGACATGCTGGCGGAGACCTGCCGCCTCCTGGAGGAGTCGGGTGTGGCGGTCCGCTCGGAGGGCGCCCTGTGCGTCTTCTTCGACGACGTCAAGGGCCCGGACGGCAACCCGGTCCCGCTGATCGTGCAGAAGTCGGACGGCGGCTACGGCTACGCGGCGACCGACCTGTCGGCGATCCGCGACCGCGTCCTCCAGCTGAAGGCGGACCGGCTCGTCTACGTCGTCGACGCCCGGCAGTCGCTGCACTTCAAGATGGTCTTCGAGACCGCGCGCCGGGCCGGCTGGCTGGACGGCGACGCCACGGCGCACCAGCTCGCCTTCGGCACGGTCCTGGGCAAGGACGGCAAGCCGTTCAAGACCCGTGAGGGCGAGACGGTCAAGCTGGTGGACCTCCTCGACGAGGCGGTCGACCGGGCCACGGCGGTCGTGCGGGAGAAGGCGGAGAAGGTCGGCCTGTCCGAGCGGGAGATCGAGGAGAACGGCCGGTACGTCGGCATCGGCGCCGTCAAGTACGCCGACCTGTCGACCTCCGCCGTGCGGGACTACAAGTTCGACCTGGACCAGATGGTCTCGCTGAACGGCGACACGTCCGTCTACCTCCAGTACGCGTACGCCCGTATCCAGTCGATCCTGCGCAAGGCGGGCGAGGCCCGCCCGGCCGCGCACCCGGAGCTGGAACTGGCCCCGGCGGAGCGGGCGCTGGGCCTGCACCTGGACCAGTTCGGCGAGACGGTCCAGGAGGTCGCGGCGGCCTACGAGCCCCACAAGCTGGCGGCGTACCTGTACCAGCTGGCCTCGCACCTGACGACGTTCTACGACCAGTGCCACGTGCTGTCCGCCGACAACGCGCCGGAGGTCGTCGAGAACCGCCTCTTCCTGGTGGACCTCACGGGCCGCACCCTCCACCGGGGCATGGCCCTGCTGGGCATCCGGACGCCCGAGCGGCTCTGACCGTCCCCGTCCCGCCGCCATCGGCCCCGACCTGTCACCGCAGGTCGGGGCCGTTTCGGTGTTCCGGCCCGGCATCCCGTCCACCAGAACGGAGCAAGATCGAAGTGCGGTGGGCGCCGCACGGCTCGACGCTGGCGATGTAGGGCGGAGCACCGGGGCCGTGAGGGCCGGGTACTCCGCCGAGCCATGCGTCGACGAAAGAGGAGAACATGACGGCAACGACGGAGACCCCCACGTCGGAAAAGGCGGGAGTCGGTACGGAAGAGGCCGGTGAGGAGTCCGCCATCGGCCCCCTGCTTCTGGCGGCCATGCTGGCCCGTCGCGAGGAGCACGGTGAGGAGTCCGGCATCGAGCACCCGCTGCTCCTGGCCGCGCTGATGCGCCGCGGCCGCGAGGAGCGCGGCGAGGACTCCATCATCCAGCACCCGCTGCTGCTCGCCGCCCTCATGCGGCGCGGCCGCGAGGAGCGCGGCGAAGGCTCCATCATCGAGAACCCGCTGCTCCTGGCCGCCCTCATGCGACGCCGCGGCCGCGAGGAGCGCGGCGAAGGCTCCATCATCGAACACCCGCTGCTGCTCGCCGCGCTGATGCGGCGCGGCCGCGAGGAGCGCGGCGAAGGCTCCATCATCGAGAACCCGCTGCTCCTGGCCGCCCTCATGCGACGCCGCGGCCGCGAGGAGCGCGGTGAGGAGTCCATCATCCAGCACCCGCTGCTGCTCGCCGCCCTCATGCGGCGCGGCCGCGAGGAGCGCGGCGAGGAGTCCGGCATCGAGCACCCGCTGCTCCTGGCCGCGCTGATGCGCCGCTAGGACGTCGTCCCCCCTGCCCTCCGGACGTCGGGATCGTCGTGATCGCGGCGCCGGGGGCAGGCTCCGTAAGCCAAGCGAAGACCTTAAGGAACCACAATGGCAGCTGAGTCCGGCGGACAATCGGAACGGGATCCCCTGGAGGCCTTCATCGACGAGGTCTTCGAGGAAATGGTGCGCGAGGCCGGGGTTCCGCAAGGCGGCACCGGTGGCAGATACGGGAAGGACCCGCTGACGGCGGCGCTGGTGGAGGCGGCCATGGCGTCGCTGTCGCACCCCCAGCCCTCACCGTCCTCGGAACTGGAGCGGGTGCTGTTCGCGCAGTCCCTCGCGAAGGCGTTGGCCGAGTCCCTCGCCCCCGCCCTGGCCGAGTCACTGGCCTCGGAGATCATGAAGGTCCTGACCCACCACGCGGACGAGAAGAACGGCGGCAAGCACCAGTCCGTCGGTGCCACCGGCCGCGAGCGCCGCGGTTCGGGCGAGGGAAGTCCTGAGCGGATCGCACGCAAGCGTCCGGAGGACGGCGACCGTCCCGGCCGGTCCTCCGGATCCGCTCGGTCCGACCCCGTTGTCAGTGCCCGCCCTTACTGTCACGGCATGGCGACTCTTCCCAACCCGCTGCCCAAGCTGGCGTCCGACCCCAGCGGGCGTTCCCTCGGACTCCGGCTCCCGCCGGGCAGGCTGATCGACACGACGGACCAAGGCCCTTGGCACGAGCCGCTGTTGTGGCACGCCGAGCGGGCCGCGGCACCGGGCAACTGGGCGGCGCTGGGCGGGCCGGCGAGGCGGGCCGGACTGGTCCCGGTCCTCGTCGACCTGGGCGGCTCCCAGGGCGGGCCGCAGCGGTGGGACCTGGCGCCCGCCGACATGTCGTACCCGGGCGACCACGACGCGGAGGAGGTGCTCGCGGATCTGTGGGAGGAGTGGGCGGCGGAGGACGAGGAGCGGCCCGGAGCAGCCGGCGCCCCCGCGCTGCAGGCCGATCCGGACGTGCGGGCCGCGCAGGTCGCCGACCTCCTCGCGGGTGAGGGACCCTCGTGGTTCGAGGCACCGCACCTGGCCCTCGTACCGGCCCGCCGCAGCGCGGACGTGCCGGCGGTCATCGGCTGGTCGGGCCCGGTGAACCACGAGAACGACACGGCGCGGCTGTCGGCGGTCCTGCGTTCGTGGGAGGACCGCTTCGGCATACGGGTCGTGGGCATCGGCTTCGACGTCCTGGCCGTCTCGGTGGCCGCCCCGCCCACCACCGTCGCCGAGGCGGAGGCGGTGGCCGCCGAGCACTTCGCGTTCTGCCCGGACAACGTCCTCCAGGGATCCGGCACCCTGAAGGCGTACGCCGCCGGGCTGCTCGGCGAGCACGCCTGGTCCTTCTGGTGGGACTGACCCGCCTGACGGTTCCTCAGGCGCCCCTGAGCCCCCGCCCCAGCCTCCGCAGCCCCTCCGTGATCTCCTCCGGGGTCTGGGTCACGAAGCACAGCCGGAGGGTGGCGCGGTCGGGGGGACCGGCGTGGAAGGGGGCGCCGGGGACGTAGGCCACGTCCTGGCGCACCACCGCGGGGAGCAGGGCCGTGGTGTCGTACGTCTTCGGCAGCCGGGCCCAGAGGAACATGCCGCCCTCGGGGCGGTTCCACACCGAGCCCTCCGGGAGGGCGTCCGGCAGGCCCGCGAGCATGACGTCCCGGCGCTCGCGGTACACGCCGGCATGTACTTTTTCGACCATGCGGACGCCGCCCCGCAGCCTGCGCCCCGCGCTCCGCAGGCGGCGGGCAGCGGGCAGCGGGCAGCGGGCAGCGGGCAGCGGACGGGTCCTACGGCGTCGGGGACGCCCCCGCCCGCTGCCACGCGGACCCGCCGAGCGGGAACTCGTACGCGGGCCGCCCGTTGTTGCCGCTCGTATGGAACGGCCTGCCCTTGTCGTCGACGATCAGCGTGCCGTGCCGGGACCCGCTGGACCAGGACAGCTCCAGCGTCCAGCTCACGTCGTACGCGGAGGCGTCGGCGTCGATGTAGTAGACCTCGGGGTCGGACTCGCTGACCTTGAAGGGGAAGTCGGCGTGCCCGGCCTCCGGCACCAGCGCCGGGCGCGCGGCGTCGAGGGCCACGGTGAAGTAGTGGGTCGGCACCCCGCCCCCGCAGCCGACGCCCGGATAGCCCATGGCGTAGTCGTTCCAGGCGAGCGGCGTCCGCTTCTGGACCGTGCGGACCTTCAGTCCGTCGACGACCACCGTCTCGTCACCGGTCCCCTGCACGGTCACCTGCACGAACTGCGACCCCGAGGACACGGCCCCGTGCGCGGCCACCCAGGCGGGCGCGTCCTGCTCGACGGGCGGCGGCGAGACCCGTCCGGGCTCACGGTCGATCAGGTAACGCTGGCCGCAGGGGTCCAGCCAGGCGTTCGGGCGGACCTCCACCGTGAGCGGAGGGGCCCCGTCGCCGTCCTCGACGGCCGCGCCGGGCCGCTCGTCACCGGAGGCCGAGGGTGACGGCGTCCCCGAAGAGGACGCCGACGCGGACGGCGACGCGGACGGCGACGCGGAGGCCGACCCGCTCCCGGACGGCACCGCGCTCCCCGTCCCCTTCTCCTGCACGGACCGGGCCGCCCCGGCGCCCCGTGCACCCCCGGCGTCCTCGGCGCCACCACCGGACAGCCGCATCCCGAGAACCACGGCTCCGGCCACGGCGACGACGGCGATCCCGGCCAGAACGGCCCGCCGTCGCCGACCGGCGGACGGCCGCGGTACGCCGTCCGGCACGAGGTCGGTGACGAGGGCGGCCGGTCCCGGCTCGGGGTCGCCGCCCCGCACGCCCTCCGCCGGCCCGGGCTCGGATTCCTCCCTCACGCCCTCCGTCGGCACCGCGTCCGGCTTCACCGCCGACTCCGCGTCCGGCTTCACCGCCGACGCCACGTCCGGCACCACCGTCGACGCCGCGTTCGGCACCGCCGCCGGACCGCTCTCCTTCTTCCCCCGCCCCGCGTCCGCCAGCACCCACCGCCGGTGCAGCTCGACCAGCTCGGCCGGCGAGGCCTTGCACAGCCGGGCGAGCCGTTCCACGGGCGCGTAGTCCGTGGGGACGGCGTCCCCGTTGCAGTAGCGGTGCAGCGTCGACGTACTCATGTGGAGCCGTTTCGCGAGCGTGCCGTAGCTCAGCCCGGATCGGTCCTTCAGTTCTCGCAGCAGTTCCGCGAACTCGGCCGCAGCCACCGTTCGTCCACCCCTCGTGTCCCGTCCCGGCGTTCCAGGGACGGTGCGTTTCCCCAGCTCAGAACCGTTGCGGGCGTTCCAGCGTCCCGGATCGTCCGCAGGTCGTGGCGGCCGGGACGGTTCTGCCCGCAAGCTGTGGCCATCCAAGCACGCCGCTCCCGGCACCGGTCGAGCGACGTACGCCAACCAGCCTTTCAGGAAATGGAATTCACCATGCGCATCCGCCGCAGCAGCCGCCTTCTCGTCCCCGCCGTCGCCGCGCTCGCCGCCCTCTCGCTCACGGCCTGCGAGAACGGAACGGGCACCGAGGACGAGGGCGCGTCGACCCCCGCGTCGTCGGTCACCGCGCAGCCCCAGGGGACCGACAAGCCGACCACCGGGTCGGACACGGGGACGGGTACCGGCACGGGCACCGGCACCGGATCGGGCTCGGCCGCGAAGCCGGCCGGCGGAACGTCCGCCAAGCCGAGCACCGGTACCGGTACCGGTACGGACGACAAGGACCCGAACGCACCCGAGAACCGCGTCCTGTGCAACGGCTCGAACACGAAGGTCACCGCCCAGCCGGTCCCGCGTCCCCTCAACCACATGCTGATCACGGTCACCAACACCGGCAGCAAGGTGTGCGACCTGACCTACTACCCGGTGCTCCGCTTCGACGAGATGCAGTGGGCGCCCGCGGCGGCGGAGGCGACCAAGCCGCAGGCGGTCACGACCCTCTCGCCCGGCGAGTCCGGCTACGCGGGCGTCCTGCTGTCGGCGGCCGACGGCAGCGGCGACGGCGGGACGACCGCCGAGAAGCTGACGGTCGCCTTCCAGGGCCGCACCCCGAACAGCGACGGCGGCGCCTCCGCGACGCCGCCGCTCCCGGCCAAGGGCGTCTACTACGACAGCTCGCTGACGGTGACGTACTGGCAGCAGAGCATGGACGACGCGCTCGCCTGGTAGGTCAGTGGGTCACCGCAGGTTCCGGGCCACCTCGGTGGCCCAGTAGGTGAGGATGTTGCGCGCCCCCGCCCGCTTGATGCCGGTGAGCGTCTCCAGGATCGCCCGGTCGCGGTCGATCCAGCCCTTCTCGGCGGCGGCCTCGACCATCGAGTACTCGCCGGAGATCTGGTAGGCGGCGACGGGCACGTCCACCGCGTCGGCGACCCGCGCGAGGATGTCGAGGTAGGGGCCGGCCGGCTTGACCATCACCATGTCGGCGCCCTCCTCGAGGTCGAGGGCCAGCTCGCGCAGCGACTCCCGCGCGTTGGCGGGGTCCTGCTGGTACGTCTTGCGGTCCCCCGCAACGAGGAGCCGACGGCCTCCCGGAAGGGCCCGTAGAAGGCGGAGGAGTACTTGGCGGTGTAGGCCAGAATGGCGACGTCCTCCCGCCCGATCTGGTCGAGGGCGTCGCGGACGACCCCGATCTGCCCGTCCATCATGCCGCTGGGGCCCACGACATGGGCGCCCGCGTCGGCCTGGACCTGCGCCATCTCGGCGTACCGCTCCAGGGTGGCGTCGTTGTCGACCCGGCCCTGCTCGTCGAGGACCCCGCAGTGCCCGTGGTCGGTGAACTCGTCGAGGCAGAGGTCGGACATCACCAGCAGGTCGTCCCCGACCTCGGCCCGCACGTCCCGCAGCGCGACCTGGAGGATGCCGTCCGGGTCGGTCCCCACGGTCCCGAGGGCGTCCTTCTTGGAGTCCTCCGGCACCCCGAAGAGCATGATCCCGGAGATCCCGGCCTCCACGGCCTCCGCGGCGGCCTTCTTCAGGCTGTCGCGGGTGTGCTGCACGACCCCGGGCATCGCCCCGATCGGCACCGGCTCGCTCACGCCCTCCCGCACGAACGCGGGAAGGATGAAGTCGGCCGGGTGCAACCGGGTCTCGGCGACCATGCGCCGCATGACGGGGGTGGTCCGCAGCCGCCGCGGACGCGAACCGGGAAAAGATCCGTACGTCGTCATGCGTCCACGCTACGCCCGTCCCGCCCGTCCCTTTGCCGACGCCGAGTCGGGCCCGCCCCGGCGCGCGCCCACAGGTTCCCCGGACCGGCCTGTTCGGCCGGCCCCGGGGCGGGCGAGCGTCAGAACCCCTGCCAGACGGCCTTCGCACCGGAGTCGCCGATCCGGTAGACCTGCACGACCGCCCCGGCTCCGGCGACCAGGGCCAGCACCGTGCCCACGACCAGGACCGCGCGGGCGACCGCGGGCCGACCGGCCGCCCCGGCTGTCCCGGCTGTCCCGTGGACACCACTCGGGACACCACTCGGCGTCGACACGCCGCCCGCCGCGGAGACGGCACCCGATTCGTGGGCCCCACCCGACCCGATGGCTCCGTGGGACCCGCCGGCCCCCTTGGCCCCGTCCGACCCGACCGGCAGGAAGCGCCGCAGCAACCCGCGGTGCACCAGCCACAGCACCACCGCCAGCACGAGGATCGCCACGCTCCAGGGCAGCAGTCCGTCACCCATCTCCGTGTGCCGTTCCACGGCGGCGGTCTCCGGCACCTGTTCCGCCAGCCATTCACCGGCGTCCGTCGCCAGCGGCACCGACACCAGCGCCGCCAGGGCCAGCAACGGCAGCCCGATCCCGGCCCTGCGCATCACCGCGGGCCAGGCCGCGCACACCACCAGTGCGAGCGCCGACAGCGGCACCAGCACGACCACGACGTGCACCCACAGCGGATGCGCCGGGACCCCGTTGATCGTCGTCTCCATACCGGCTCCGGAACTCTGCGGTCAGATGCCGCCACCGTAGAAGGACCCGGCGTCCACCGCGCGCCGCATGACCCCGGACGCGCGCACCGGCGCCACGGTCCACACGCCGCTGACCGGCAACGACGCCTGTAGGCACGGCAGTCGAGGGCCGCCGGCGAACGGCGGGCGGCAACGGGCCGGACTGGCCGACCGGGTGAACCGTCGTCGCGGCGGTCGAGCCGACGGCCCATCCCCGCTCGTCGCCTTCCCCGGAAGGTGTTGAGCTGATTCCCGGGGGGATGTCGACGACCTTCGACCGAGGAAGACCATGAAACGCTTCGCCACCCGGGCCGCACTGGTGTGCCTGTCCACCGCCGCTGCCGCCGCGGCGATCACCTGCCCCGCGTCCGCCACCGCGCCGTCCGCACCGCACGGCGGCGCCCCCAACCCCGCCGCCACGGCCGGCCTCAACCCCCGGACCCTCGCCGACCTCGACACCTCCATGCAGGGCGAGGCCTACGCCAATGCCTCCTACACCTTCTACGCCGCCCAGGCCGACCGCGAGAACCTTCCGGCCACCGCACGGCTGTACCGCAGGACGGCATCGGTCGAACTCTACGAGCACTTCCGCGAGGAGGCCGCACTCGCCGGGGTGGTCGGCTCCGACGCGGCGAACCTGCGCGCCGCCATCGCCGGCGAGACCTACGAGACCAATGTCATGTATCCCACGTTCGCCCGGCAGGCCGCGGCCGACGGAGACGACAACGCCGCCGCGCTGTTCACCGAGATCGCCAAGGACGAGGCCCAGCACCTGGCGAGGTTCCGCGCGGCACTCGACGTCGTCGAGACCGGCCGCGGCCGCATCCCCGCCCCACCGCCCGTCGACCCGGTCGAGGTCCCCGCCGGCGGCCCGAAGGTCCGTTCCGCCCGCACCCTGGCCAACCTCGACACCGCCATGCACGGCGAAGCCCTCGCCCACGCCCGCTACACCCTCTACGCCGAACACGCCGCCGGCAACCGCCCGGCCCTGGCCCGCCTGTTCCGGGGGACGGCCGAGGTCGAACTGCGCGAGCACTTCGCCGGCGAGGCGAAGCTGTACGGCCTGGTCCGCACCACCCGGGAGAACCTGACCAGGACCATCGCCGGCGAACGCCACGAGGCCGAGGTCATGTACCCCACCTTCGCCCGCCGCGCCGAGGCCGTCGGCGACCGGAAGGCCGCCCGTCTGTTCCGCCACAACGCCGCCGACGAAGCCGGCCACGCCCGGGCCTTCCAGCGGATGCTCGACCACCCGCAGTGACACGACCCACCCGACGCCACCCGCCCGGGCCACCCTCGGTCCGGACACCGGCCTTCCGCTGAGAACGCCTCGTCCTGAGAACGCCCCGCCGTCCCGGTCGGAGACGGCGGGGCGGGCAAACCGCCTCCGGGCCGGCGAGGCCTCGGGGCGGAGCGCGAGGAGGAGGCCTCGTGGACCGCCGCCGCGGGCCGAACGCGGCAGGGCCTCCGCGAACTCGTGCGCGGACGGCTCCGGAGCCATCACGTCCACCCGCAGCCCGTGCTCCTCGGCCGCGCGCCGACGTGCGCCCCATGCCCTCAACTCCCTTGTGGGTGTGACACTTTCCGACGCCCCACCGCTGTCTGTATGGGCCATCTTTTTTGGATGTGCTCTTCACAACCGCTTGGTGACGTGGACGTAGGGGTGTAGGGGTGGGGTTTCGTCGTGAGTAGACATCAGCGCCGTGGTGGGACACGGGCGTACAGGCCGCTCAGCATGCGCAGGAGGACCTGGCTGACGCTCGGAGCGGTGCTGCTGGGGAGCGGCGGCGTGGTGGCCTACGCCTCCGCCGACCCGTCCGGCGGCCAGGGCGCCCGGCCCAAGCAGCCGGTGAAGGTCCACGGCCTCGCGCTGAAGGGCGCCTCGGCCGACCGCCGGGAGCTGCCGCGCACGGACACCGAGCCGTTCTCGCTGCTCGGCGTCACCTGGACCGGGGGTGCCAGGCGGCTGGCCGGCACCGCGCAGGTGCGCACCCGCAGCACGGCGACCGGCGAGTGGAGCGCCTGGCGCGACCTGGAGCTGGACGCCGACCCGCTGGACCGGCCGGGCCCGAAGGTGCGCGGCACCTCCGAACCGGTCTGGGTCGGCCCGTCCGACGGCGTCGAGGCGCGGGTCGTCCGCGGGAACGGCGCCGCCGCCCTGCCCGCGGGGCTGCGGGTCGACATGGTCGACCCGGGGGTGGTGACCGACGCCGAGACGAGGACCGGCACCGAGCCCGCCGCCTTCGTGGCGGAACCGAGCCCCGGCACCACGGACCTCGGCACCACGGACCCCGGGACCATCGACCCGTCCGCCTCCCCCGCCGGGCCCACCGACACGGCCCCCGCCCCCTCCGGCGAGCCCACGGACACCGTCTCCGCCTCCCCGACGGACACCGCGCCCGAGGTCACCGCGAGCGCCCCGACGGACACCGCGTCCCCGGACGCGAGCCCGTCGGCCACCGCGTCCGTGCCCACCGTGCCCACCGCGCCGGCGTCCACCGTCCCCCGGCCGCCGATCCTCTCGCGCGCCGGCTGGGGCGCCGACGAGTCGATCACCGCGGACGCGGCGGAGTACAACGACGACGTCAAGGTGATGTTCGTCCACCACACGGCCGGCAGCAACGACTACACCTGCGACCAGGCCCCGTCGGTCATCCGCAGCATCTACACGTACGACGTGCAGGTCCTCGGCTGGAAGGACATCGGCTACAGCTTCCTCGTCGACAAGTGCGGCACCCTGTACGAGGGCCGCAGGGGCGGTACGGACCTGCCGGTGTTCGGCGCCCACACCTACGGCTGGAACCGCGAGTCCGCGGCCGTCGCCGTCATCGGCGACCAGACGCAGACGGCAGCCACCTCCGCCACGCTGACCTCCGTCGCCCGCCTGGCGGCCTGGAAGCTCGGCCAGTACGGGGCCGACCCGGCCGGGACCGTAGAACTCACCGCGGGCGCCACGCAGAAGAACCTGTCCGGCACCGCCTTCACCACGGGCAGCCGCTACACCTTCGACCGGATCTCGGGCCACCGCGACGGCTACAACACCGAGTGCCCGGGCGGTCTGCTCTACGACCAGCTGCCGGCCGTCCGCACCCTGGCGGCCGGACCGGTGCAGGGCCTGAAGGTCACCTCGGTGGCCGGCGGTGCCACCCTGGCGGGCTCCACGTACTACACCAAGGGCGCCGTCACCGTGAAGTGGTCCACGACCACGCCCGGCACGCTGATCTCGAAGTTCGAGCTGCTGGCCGACGGCAGGGCCGTCGCCACCGCCGCCGGCACCGCCGGCACCGCCGGCTCCGCGAGCGCCGTCCTCCCGGCGGGCGGCCACACCCTCGCCGTACGGGCCGTGCACCAGTCGGGCAGGGCCACGACGACGCCCGCGCTGAACATCGTGGCGGACACCACGGCCCCGCTGTTCCCCACCGCCCCGAGGCTGTCCCTGCGCACCGGCACCGTCAGCGCCACCGCCGTCCCGGTCACCTTGGCCTGGAAGGCCACCGACGACCGGGCGCTGCGCTCCGTGCGGCTGCTGTCGCCCACCGCCGCGACCTTCGGCCCGACCGTCACCGGCTCCGGCCGCACGGCCAAGCCGGGCACCACGACGACCTGGTCGCTGCGGGCCGACGACTACGCCGGCAACTACCGCACGGCCTCGGCCGCCTCGACCCCGGTGATCCTCCAGGAGACCTCCGCGACGAGGTACGGCAGCTGGACCGCCCGCTCCTCCACGAGCTACCTCGGCGGCAAGTCGTACTCCAGCGGCTCCAAGGGCGCGTCCCTGACCTGGACCTTCACGGGCCGCTCCGCCTCCTGGGTGGTCTCCCGCGCGACCACCTCCGGCCAGGCGTACGTCTACGTCGACGGCGTGAAGACCGCGACCGTCGACCTGAAGTCCGCCACCACGCTGTACCGCCAGGCGATCTGGACCAAGACCTGGTCGGGCAGCGCCAAGCACACGGTCAAGATCGTCGTGGTGGGCACCAGCAGCCGCCCCACGGTCACGACGGACGGACTGGTCTACCTCAAGTAGCCCACGGACCCGGCTCCACGGCATCGGCGACGGCCCTCACGATCAGCTACGACCGTGAGGGCCGTCGCCGTTCCGGTCTCACGTGGCCGCCGACCGGCCGCCCTCACCACCACCCTCACCGGTGACGACGCGCAGCGCTGGCTCCGGTGCGAACTCACCCACCCCGAACGCGGCGTCACGCCAGTTGACGCACAGGTCCAGCAGCCGGTCGGTGTCCTGGGACCAGGGCGGCGCCTGGCAGGGCACGGCGGGGAACAACACGGCCGAGGCGAGCCTGACCGCCATCATCGCGGCACCGGCATGGGGTTCCACGCCGACCTGGGCACCTTCGTGCCGCAGGGTCTCCAGGTCGTCGGCCGCTTGGAGCAGGACTCGGTACACGCGTGCGTAGGCGGAGTGGGTCGTGTCGTCGGGCATGGGCTGTTTCCTCGGGAGTGGTGGAAGCAGGCGGGAAAGCCTGCGGCTGCGGGGGACTCAGTCAGTGCGGACCGGCGGCTCCGGGGACGCCGCCGCTCTGCGCGCACGGCAGTCCCGGCAGCACTTGTCGGGCACCGACTCCCGGAAGACGCGCTTACAGCCGCCCTCGCAGTCCGTCCAGAGATCCAGCCAGGGGGGTGGCGGGGCCGACGCGGAGGCGGGTGGCGGGGCACCGGGAAGATCTTCGTGCGGCGGAGGCGTCGGCAGGGGCGGCGGGAGACCCTCCCGGAGCCGGTGGGCGAGAAACCCGGCGGGAGACTTCAGGGGGACGGGGACGTCGGCGGTCATGGCGTGGATCACGGCGGCCCGGGAGGCCCCGTTGTCGAACCAGCCGACGACGGCGGGAAGGAGACTTTCCACGTCTTTCCGGGAGAGCGTGAAGCGGTCGTCGGTGCGGCGCAGGCCCGCAAGCAGGGCGAAGGCCTTGTCGCGGTGCTCGCTGCTGGACGGCCCCTGCGCGGGGACCTCGGGCGGCGGCAACGGAGCCTCTTCGGGTACGGAATCGCCTGCCGCCCCGCCCCCTACGGCTTCCACGACCACGACCGGCGCGGCAGGGGCCACCGCCACGGCGGGGACGACGGGCGTGACCGGGGCGCCGGGCATGATCGGAGCGACCGAGGCGACGGGCGTGACCGGGGCGACGGCTGCGGCGGGAACGACCGGTTCGTCCCGTACGCCGGGCGCCTCCGCCCGCCCCCGGGTGAACGCCGGGGCGTTGTGCGCGTACGTCCGCGTGACGAAGCGGCCCCCCTCCGTGCGCTCGCGCACCCGCTCCAGATAGCCCTGCGCCTCCAGCTCCCGCAGCCCGAAGGCGATGCGGTCCCGCCCTTCGGGGAAGCGGTCGGCGAGGCTGCGGATGTCGACCGGGGCGCCCTGCGGCAGCGACAGGATGTGGACGGCCAGCCCGATCGCGGTCAGCGACAGCCCTCGGTGCTGGGCGAGGTGGTTGCCGATGATCGTGTAGTGGCTCGGCTGGTACGCACGTACGTGGGTGACACCGGAGTGGGTGGCGCTGCGCCGAACGCCCGGTGCCGGGCGCGGGGCAGCGATAGGCTTCGTCGCAGCCATGGGGAAGGTCTCTTCTTCCTCGTTGGTCAGGCCCTCGCACTGGGATTGCCGTCCCGGCGGGGGCCGATGCATGTGTGGGGTTGTCCATGCCGAGCGTGCACGCCGGTACGGCGCACACGCCAGCCACAACGGCCCGTTTCACCCACCCGAGTGACACACGCGGGGTTTGGTTTGGTTGGAAGGGTTTTTTCCCCGGTTTCTTTGATCCTTTACGGCCCGCAGCCCCGGCCTTCCCCGCACCGGGTCCCGTGTTTCCGGGCTCCGGTGCGGAGTTCACCGGGACGGGACGAGATCCAGTTCCGCCCACACGGTCTTGCACGGCACCGGCCCGCACCGCACACCCCATCGATCGGCCAGCTCCTCGACGAGCAGCAGCCCGTAGCCGGATTCCGCGAGGGCGTCGCCGCCCGCTCGCACCCGGGCGGGCAGGTGATCCCCGTCCGCGACTCCAAGCAGCCCCAGGGCCCCCGCCTCACCCTGGCCCCCACCGCCTGGACGGCCTTCCTGCCGTACGCGTCCGACCACTGACGTCACTCACCACGCGTCCCGCACCACGCACGACGCCCCGTCGTCTCCGACCGGAGACGACGGGGCGCGCAAGGTGCCACCGAGGGCGAGGGCGGCTACGTAGCCCGCCGCCGCCGCGCCCCCGGCCGCCGCTCGCTCGGCCGGCTGACCGGGTCCCCGGCCTCCCGGGCGGCGGCGCGGCGCCGCAGGCCGAAGTCGGCCAGCGCCTCCGCGAGCTTGTGCACGGACGGTTCCGGGGCCATCACGTCCACCCGCAGCCCGTGCTCCTCGGCCGTCTTGGCGGTCGCCGGGCCGATGCAGGCGATCACCGTCACGTTGTGCGGCTTGCCGGCGATCCCGACGAGGTTGCGCACCGTGGAGGACGACGTGAACAGCACGGCGTCGAAGCCGCCGCCCTTGATGGCCTCGCGCGTCTCGGCCGGCGGCGGGGAGGCCCGCACGGTCCGGTAGGCGGTGACGTCGTCGACCTCCCAGCCCAGCTCGATGAGCCCGGCCACGAGCGTCTCGGTGGCGATGTCGGCCCGCGGCAGGAACACCCGGTCGATCGGGTCGAAGACCGGGTCGTAGGGCGGCCAGTCCTCCAGCAGACCCGCCGCGGACTGCTCGCCGCTGGGCACCAGGTCCGGCTTCACGCCGAAGGCGACCAGCGCCTTGGCCGTCTGCTCCCCACCGCCGCGACCTTGATCCCGGCGAAGGCGCGGGCGTCGAGCCCGTACTCCTCGAACTTCTCCCGCACGGCCTTGACCGCGTTCACCGAGGTGAAGGCGATCCACTCGTACCGCCCGGTCACCAGGCCCTTGACGGCCCGCTCCATCTGCTGGGGCGTGCGCGGGGGCTCGACGGCGATGGTCGGCACCTCGTGCGGCACCGCGCCGTAGGAGCGCAGCTGGTCGGAGAGCGACGCCGACTGCTCCTTCGTGCGCGGCACGAGCACCTTCCAGCCGAACAGCGGCTTGGACTCGAACCACGCGAGCTGGTCGCGCTGGGCGGGGGCGGAACGCTCGCCGACGACGGCTATGACCGGCCTGCCGCCCTCGGGCGAGGGCAGCACCTTCGCCTGCTTCAGCGTCTGCGCGATGGTGCCGAGCGTGGCGCTCCAGGTCCGCTGCCGGGTCGTCGTGCCGGCGACGGTGACGGTCATCGGGGTGTCGGGCTTGCGCCCGGCCGCGACCAGTTCCCCGGCGGCGGCCGCCACGGAGTCCAGCGTCGTGGAGACGACGACGGTCCCGTCGGACACGCCGACCTCGGTCCAGCACCGGTCGGAGGCGGTCCGCGCGTCGACGAACCGGACGTCCGCGCCCTGCGCGTCGCGCAGCGGCACACCGGCGTACGCGGGCACGCCGACGGCGGCCGCGATGCCGGGGACGACCTCGAAGGGCACACCGGCCGCCGCGCAGGCGAGCATTTCCGCCGCCGCGTACGTATCAAGTCCCGGGTCCCCGGACACCGCACGGACGACCCGCCTGCCGCCCCGCGCGGCCTCCATGACAAGATGTGCGGCATCCCGCACGGCGGGGCTCCCGGCGGTTGTTGACGCGGCGTCAACGAGCGTCGGGTGCGGCGCCCCCGTGCCCGGAAGCGGGCCCGAGGACGGGCCGGCTTCCGTGTGCACGACGGTGACGCCGGGGCGGGCGTGCGTGCGCACGACGTCGAGCACCTCGTGCTCGGCGACGAGGACGTCCGCGTTCGCCAGCGCCTCCACGGCGCGCAGAGTCAGCAGTCCCGGATCCCCGGGTCCGGCACCCAGGAAGGTGACGTGCCCGTGTTCCGGAGCGGTGGGAAGAGTGGTGGGGCTCACTGTGCTCGCTCCCCCATCAGACCGGCCGCGCCCTGGGCGAGCATCTCGGCGGCGAGTTCGCGGCCGAGCGCCATTGCCCGGTCGTACGTCTCGGGCACGGGACCGGTGGTGGACAGCTGCACCGTGCGGGAACCGTCGGTGGTGCCGACGACGCCCCGCAGGCGCATTTCCTTGACAATCTGCCCGTCGGCCAGCAGGTCGGCCAGTGCCCCGACAGGGGCGCTGCAACCGGCCTCCAGGGCGGCGAGCAGGGACCGTTCGGCGGTCACGGCGGCCCGGGTGAACGGGTCGTCGAGTTCGCCGAGCGCGGCGATCAGGTCCGCGGCGCCCGCGGCACACTCGATCGCCAGTGCTCCCTGGCCGGGAGCGGGCAGGACGGTGTCGACCGACAGGAAGTCGGTGATCTCGTCACTGCGGCCGATGCGGTTCAGCCCGGCCGCGGCCAGCACGACCGCGTCCAGTGCGCCGTCGCGCACGTACCCGATCCGGGTGTCGACGTTCCCCCGGATCGGCACGGTCTCGATGTCCAGCCCGTGGCCGCGCGCGTACGCGTTCAGCTGCGCCGTGCGGCGCGGCGAGCCCGTACCGATGCGCGCCCCGCGCGGCAGGTCGGTGAACTTCAGCGCGTCCCGGGCGACGATGACGTCACGCGGGTCCTCGCGCTGCGGTATCGCGGCCAGGACCAGGCCCTCGGGCTGCTCGGTCGGGAGGTCCTTCAGCGAGTGAACCGCGAAGTCGACCTCTCCCCGCGACAGCGCGTCCCGCAGCGCGGTGACGAACACGCCCGTGCCGCCGATCTGCGCGAGGTGCTCGCGGGAGGTGTCGCCGTACGTGGTGATCTCGACGAGTTCGACGGACCGGCCGGTCACCTGGCTCACGGCGTCCGCCACCTGTCCCGACTGGGCCATGGCGAGCTTGCTGCGCCTGGTCCCCAGCCTCAGTGGGTTCGTACTCATGCCGCTCATGCCGGCCCTCGGTTCTCTGCGTTCTTCTCGGTGCTGTCCTCGGCGCGCGAGACGGAGGCCACCGTCTCCTGGTCGAGGTCGAACAGGGTCCTCAGCGCGTCCGCGTACCCGGCGCCGCCGGGTTCGGCGGCGAGCTGCTTGACCCGTACGGTCGGCGCGTGCAGCAGCTTGTCCACGACGCGCCGCACGGTCTGGGTGATCTCCGCACGGTGTCTGTCGTCCAGGCCGGGCAGCCGGCCGTCGAGCCGGGCGATCTCGCCGGCGACGACGTCGGCGGCCATGGCGCGCAGGGCGACCACGGTCGGGGTGATGTGCGCGGCGCGCTGCGCGGCGCCGAACGCGGCGACCTCGTCGGAGACGATCCGCCGCACCTGGTCGACGTCGGCGGCCATCGGCGCGTCCGCGGAGGCCTCGGCGAGCGACTCGATGTCCACCAGCCGCACCCCGGCGAGCCGGTGCGCGGCCGCGTCGACGTCCCGCGGCATCGCCAGGTCCAGCAGGAACAGCGCCGGCTCGGGCCGTACCGGCACGGGGTCGGGCTCGGGCCTGCGGCGCTCGGGGATGCGGCCGACGGCAGCGGCGGTCGCGGCCAGCGCGGTGATCAGCTCGGCGTCGGCCTCGGGGCGGCGCGCGGCCTCGCGGCGGTCGACAGCCTGGCCGGCCGCCCAGGTGGCGTGCTGTTCCAGCGTGGCCGCGTCCATGCCGGCCACGGCGGCCTCCCCCATCAGGGAGAAGCCGGGCTGCACGGCGGAGAGGTCCAGCGGACAGCCCTCGTCGGTCCCCGCGGAGGTCGGCGGCAGCGGCCGTACGGCCGCCTGCTCCGGCCGGCCGTCGGCGAGGGCGGGGGCGACGGGCGCCGCGGTGCGGCCCTCCACGGCGGCCGCGACCGCTTCCGCGGTGAGGACGAGGCCGGTCGCGCCGGTGCAGGAGACGGCGACGTCGGCCCGTGCCAGTTCGGCCGGCACCGACTCCATGGGCACGGCCCGCGAGAGGATGACCGGCTCCCCGTTCTCGGCGAGGATCTGCGCGAGGCGCTCGGCGCGGTCGAAGGTGCGGTTGGCGACGACGATCTCGGCGACGCCGGCGCGCGCGAGCGTCGCGGCGGCCAGGGAGGACATGGAGCCGGCGCCGATCACGAGCGCGCGCTTGCCCCGCGCCCACGCGGTGACGTCCCCGCCGGCCGCGAGCTGCTCCAGACCGAAGGTGACCAGGGACTGCCCGGCGCGGTCGATGCCGGTCTCGGAGTGGGCCCGCTTGCCGACCCGCAGGGCCTGCTGGAACAGGTCGTTCAGCAGTCTTCCGGCGGTGTGCAGCTCCTGGGCGCGGGCCAGGGAGTCCTTGATCTGGCCGAGGATCTGCCCCTCGCCGACGACCATCGAGTCCAGTCCGCAGGCCACCGAGAACAGGTGGTGGACGGCGCGGTCCTCGTAGTGCACGTAGAGGTAGGGGGTGAGCTCCTCCAGGCCGACGCCGCTGTGCTGGGCGAGCAGCGTGGACAGCTCGGCGACACCGGCGTGGAACTTGTCCACGTCGGCGTAGAGCTCTATGCGGTTGCAGGTGGCGAGCACCCCGGCCTCGGTGGCCGGTTCGGCGGCGACGGTGTCCTGCAGCAGCTTGGCCTGGGCGTCCGCGGAGAGCGCGGCCCGCTCCAGCACGCTCACGGGCGCGCTGCGGTGACTCAGCCCGACGACGAGGAGACTCATGCCGGCATCACGGCGGGTACGTCCCCGTCGGGCCCCTGGTCGGTGGCGTCCGCGCGGCGCACGGCGGGGGCGGGCACGGCGCCGTCGTGCGCCGCGGCCTCCTCACCGGCCTTGCGCTGCTCGTGGAAGGCGAGGATCTGCAGCTCGATGGAGAGGTCGACCTTGCGCACGTCGACGCCGTCCGGGACGGACAGCACGGTCGGCGCGAAGTTCAGGATGGAGGTGACGCCGGCGGCGACGAGACGCTCGCACACCTGCTGGGCGACGCCCGGCGGGGTGGTGATGACCCCGATGGAGACGCCGTTGTCGGAGATGATCCTCTCCAGGTCGTCGCTGTGCCGGACCGGGATCCCGGCGACCTGCCGGCCGGTCATCTCGGGGTCGGCGTCGATGAGCGCCGCGACCCGGAAGCCGCGGGAGGCGAACCCGCCGTAGTTGGCCAGCGCCGCGCCGAGGTTGCCGATGCCGACGATCACAACCGGCCAGTCCTGGGTCAGGCCCAGTTCGCGGGAGATCTGGTAGACGAGATACTCGACGTCGTAGCCGACGCCCCGGGTCCCGTAGGAGCCCAGGTAGGAGAAGTCCTTGCGCAGCTTCGCGGAGTTGACCCCCGCCGCGGCCGCGAGTTCCTCGGAGGAGACCGTGGGAACCGAGCGCTCCGACAGTGCGGTCAGCGCGCGAAGGTACAGCGGAAGCCGGGCGACGGTGGCCTCGGGAATCCCTCGGCTACGGGTCGCCGGTCGGTGAGTTCGGCCAGTTGCCACGGTGCTCCTGCGGGTAGAGCGGGGCTGTAGGCGGTCACACGTCACCGGACCGCCCCGTCGAATGCAGGCTATGTCTTTGTGAACGCGTGCACAAAGATGGTGTCCGATTTGCCCGGCCAACGTGACCGGGGTCACGCGCCCCCGGCGCCCTCGCGGGGAACCGGCGCGGACCTGCGCGCGTTCCTTGATTCTCGGGGGCAAAACCGCACACTCTCCTCACGAATCCCGCCCCCGAGATCTGGTCACCATCGATCCTAAGCGACTTTTCGCCACACTTGGACTGCCCGGTCAGTTCCCTGTGAGTTCGGCGCGCAACCGCTCCTCGTCCACCCGCCAGAAAGTGTGCTGCCGTCCGTCCACGAGCACGACCGGGACCTGTTCCCAGTACTGCTCGTGCAGCCGCGGGTCCTCGGTGATGTCGCGCTTCTCCCACGGCACGCCGAGATCACCGCACACCTTCTCGATCACCTCCTGCGCGTCGTCGCACAGATGACATCCGGGCCTGCCGATCAACGTCACGAGCCGGTCCTGCGGAGCGGGACCCTTGCGGCGGAAGAGGGGACTCATGCCGGCCATTCTCCCGCGCGCCCCGCACGGGCGGCCGGACGCCTTCCTTAACGACACGGCCGCGCAGTGTTCACACCCTCCGAACCCCGTGCCCGACGGAACCACCGGACGGAATGGCTATGCTCACGCCATGGCCGCTCTTGGATGGCTCACCCCCCGTAGGCGTTCCGCCACGGCGCGGAGCGTGTTGGCAGGCGAGGCCTCGGCGGAGGCCGCCCGCAAGGACGTCTCGGCCCAGGAACCGCAGTTCCCCGTGCAGGGCGACGACCTGGCCGCCGCGTTCTTCGACCTCGACAACACGGTGATGCAGGGCGCCGCCCTCTTCCACTTCGGCCGGGGCCTGTACAAGCGGAAGTTCTTCGAGACCCGCGACCTGGCCCGGTTCGCCTGGCAGCAGGCGTGGTTCCGGCTGGCCGGCGTCGAGGACCCGGAACACATGCAGGAGGCCCGCGACTCGGCCCTGTCGATCGTCAAGGGCCACCGGGTCGCCGAGCTGCAGTCGATCGGCGAGGAGATCTACGACGAGTACATGGCCGAGCGGATCTGGCCCGGCACCCGCGCCCTCGCCCAGGCCCACCTGGACGCGGGCCAGCGGGTGTGGCTGGTCACCGCGGCCCCCGTGGAGATCGCCCAGGTGATCGCCCGCCGCCTCGGCCTCACCGGCGCCCTCGGCACGGTCGCCGAGTCCGTCGACGGCGTCTACACGGGCAAGCTGGTCGGCGAACCGCTGCACGGCCCCGCGAAGGCCGAGGCGGTCCGCGCCCTGGCCACGGCGGAGGGCCTGGACCTCTCCCGCTGCGCCGCCTACAGCGACTCCCACAACGACATCCCGATGCTCTCCCTCGTCGGCCATCCCTACGCGATCAACCCCGACGCCAAGCTCCGCAGGCACGCCCGCGAACTCGACTGGCGGCTGCGCGACTACCGCACGGGCCGCAAGGCGGCGAAGGTCGGCATCCCGGCGGCGGCGGGCGTGGGCGCGGTGGCGGGCGGCACCGCGGCGGCCATCGCGCTGCACCGCCGCCGCCGTTGACCGCGGGCCGCTGACCGCTGACCGCAAGCGGTTGACCGCGGTCACGGCGCTCACCCGGACGGGCAGCCGCAGCGAAACACGGCCAATCCCACCGCCGTGGGCCCGCACGCCCCCGGCCAGCCCCGTTGTCTGCGCACCGCCACAACACGCCCCCGTCCGGCCGGAAATACGAACCTTTCCGGTCACCAAGCGTTCACCTCACGCAACCTGAACGGGCGTCAACAGGTCACGGAAGCGACGTAACCGGTGAATTGAGCAACTGGGCGTAGCAGCACCTGTACGAAGCGTTATTCTCCTCAGACGCATTCCGGTACCCCTCCGTCGCTACGACGGGTGAAAGGTTCCGCACTGCACGTGATGGAAGCTCTGCCTCTGGGAGTCCCGTGTACCCACACGTCGGGGTTGACGCCTCGGGCCTGGCTACGCTGCGCGCAACGGTCGCCATGGCCCAGGATCTGCTGCGCGGCTTCGTCCCCACCGCGTACGCCGTCCCCGCCTTCGCCACCGCCGCGCCCGCCGGTCCGTGCTACGCACTGGCCGACGGCCTCGAGCAGGTGCCGGCGCGCGGCGCCGTCGAGGGACGGCGGTCGGGCGACGCACGGGTGGCCGGCAGACGCGGACGCGCGACCGGCGCGCCCACCGCCCGCCGACCGGCCGCCGACAGCGACAGCGCCCGCATGATGGACCTCGTCGAGCGGGCCCAGGCCGGCGAGGCCGACGCGTTCGGGCGGCTCTACGACCAGTACAGCGACACGGTGTACCGGTACATCTACTACCGCGTGGGCAGCAAGGCGACCGCCGAGGACCTGACCAGCGAGACCTTTCTGCGCGCCCTGCGCCGGATCGGCACCTTCACCTGGCAGGGCCGCGACTTCGGCGCCTGGCTCGTCACCATCGCCCGCAACCTCGTCGCCGACCACTTCAAGTCCAGCCGCTTCCGGCTGGAGGTCACCACCGGCGAGATGCTCGACGCCAACGAGGTCGCGCGCTCCCCGGAGGACTCCGTCCTGGAGTCCCTCTCCAACGCCGCCCTGCTGGACGCCGTACGGCGGCTCAACCCGCAGCAGCAGGAGTGCGTGACCCTGCGCTTCCTCCAGGGCCTCTCGGTCGCCGAGACCGCGCGGGTCATGGGCAAGAACGAGGGCGCCATCAAGACCCTGCAGTACCGGGCCGTCCGCACGCTCGCGCGCCTCCTGCCGGACGACACCCGCTGACCCGGCAGCGGCCCCGCCCGCTCCCGTCCCGTACCCGCCTACCGTCGGCTACCTCAACTCACCTTCAGTGAAAGTCCGTTGACTTCCCCATCCGATCATCCGCCGTCCGTAACCCAAGTGCCGCGCCAGTCGTTGTGCGGGATACAGGCTCCCTGTGGTCACGTCCTGGCCGGCCTCGATCACTCGTTCGCGTGGAAGCGGTCGAGGACGTGCAACCCTCAGGACCCCCGAGGAGTCGACCGTCATGACGAGAGGAGGTGCCGCCAGTGATCGCGAACGTATCGGCGCACCGGCGGGCGAACGCCTTCGCCCAGGCCCTGGAGGAGCAGTCCGACCGGGGCACGGCGGCCGAGCAGCCCGAAGGACCACCACCGGCCCCGGCAGCCGCGGACCAGACCGAGCAGGGCCGGATCCTGGCCCTCGCGACGAGTCTCGCCGAGCTGCCCAGACCGGAGATGGACCCCGAGGTCAAGGTCGTCCAGCGGGCGCAGTTGGTCGCCGCCATGGAGGCCATGCTGCAGGCGGGCACCATGGGCGAGGCGGCGGACCGGCCGGTGCCGGAACAACGCACCGGCCGGGCGCGGGGCGCCCACAGGGCGACACCGCTGGGCAAACTCCGCCCGCGGACACGGCTCGCCAAGGGCCTCACCGCGGGCGGCCTGAGCATCGGAGTGGCCGCCGGAGCCTTCGGCGGAGTCGCGGCCGCGAGTTCCGACGCCCTCCCCGGTGACTCGCTCTACGGCCTGAAGCGCGGCATAGAGGATTTCAAGCTCAACTACCTCGCCGAGGGCGAGACCGAGCGCGGCCAGGCCTATCTCGACCAGGCCTCCACCCGACTCGGCGAGGCCCGCCGGCTCATGGAGCGCGGGCGCGGCGGCGCCCAGCTCGACCACGAGTCCATCGGCGAGGTCCGCCGTGCCCTGTCCGGCATGCGCTACGACGCCTCCGAGGGCCACCGGCTGCTCCACGAGGCGTACGAGCGCGACCCGGACTCCCTGGGACCCATCCAGGCCCTGTCCACCTTCTCGCGCTCGCACCGCGAGGTCTGGGGCGCCCTGCGCGACCGGCTCCCCGTCCAGCTCGGGGACGTCAGCCAACAGGTGTCGTCGGTGTTCGACGCCATAGACGAAGAGGTCGGCCCGCTGCGCTCCCTGCTGCCCCAGCCCCCGGCCCCGGGCGGCGGCCGGGACAGCGGCCGAAGCGCCGGTCCGGCGTCCCCCGGCCCTTCGGGCACCGGTCGCCCGGCCCCGCCCAGCGCGGGCGGCGGCTCCCCGGCCACCGGCAGCCCCGACAGCGGCGGCCCCAGCAAGTCGGCCGAGTCCGGCGAGGACGGCCTCCTCGGCGGCAACACGGGCGGCCTGCTCGACCCGCCGCAGGACACCGGCACCTCGTCCTCGTCCCCGCCCACGGCCCCGACCGCCGAGCCGGACGTCACGCTGCCGCCTCTCCTGCCCGGCCTCCTGCCGGGTCTGGGCATCGACAGCGACGACGTGGGCTGACCAGGCGGGGCCTGCGCACGGCCCGGTACGGCGGTGCACGGCCTCGCGCGGCGGTGGGGGCGGCCTCCTCAGGAAGGCCGCCCCCACCGCCGCGGGCGTGTGCGCGCCCGGCTCAGAAGAACACCGACCGCCGCTGCACCAGCAGCTTGTAGAGGGTGTGCTGGATCTGTTCCCTGACCTGGTCCGTCAGGTTGAACATCAGCATCGGGTCCTCGGCCGCCTCCGGCGGATAGCCGTCCGTGGGGATCGGCTCGCCGAACTGGATCGTCCACTTCGTGGGCAGCGGGATCGCGCCGAGCGGGCCGAGCCAGGGGAAGGTCGGGGTGAGCGGGAAGTACGGGAAGCCGAGCACGCGGGCGAGCGTCTTGGCGTTGCCGATCATGGGGTAGATCTCCTCGGCCCCGACGATCGAGCAGGGGATGATCGGGACGCCCTGCCGCAGCGCCGTCGACACGAAGCCGCCCCGGCCGAACCGCTGGAGCTTGTAGCGCTCGCCGAAGGGCTTCCCGATGCCCTTGAAGCCCTCCGGCATCACCCCGACCAGTTCGCCCTGCGCCAGGAGCCGTTCGGCATCCTCCGAGCACGCCAGGGTGTGCCCGAGCTTGCGGGCCAGTTCGTTGACGACCGGCAGGACGAACACCAGGTCGGCTGCGAGCAGCCGCAGGTGACGGCCGGCCGGGTGCCGGTCGTGGACGGCGACCTGCATCATCAGCCCGTCCAGCGGCAGCGTCCCGGAGTGGTTGGCGACGATCAGCGCACCGCCGTCCGCCGGGATGTTCTCGATGCCCTTGACCTCCACCCGGAAGTACTTCTCGTACAGCGGGCGCAGCAGGGACATCAGGACCTGGTCGGTCAGCTCCTGGTCGTAGCCGAAGTCGTCGACGTCGTAGTCACCGGTCAGCCGGCGGCGCAGGAAGGACAGCCCGCCGGCGATCCGCCGCTCCAGTCCGCCGCCGCTACCGCCGTCGCCGTCGTCGTCCGGCCGCGGCGGCTTTCCCTCACCGGTCACAGGAACATCATCCTGCGGAACGGCGCTGACGGGCAGGGCCTGCACCGCACCGGCCTCGGCGGCCTCACCGATCTCACGGACCGGCGCCGGTTCGCCGGTCCCGCGCCGGTTCCCCGCACCCCTGCGCCGCGACGGCCGCTGCACGGCACCCCCGCGGGACCGGTCGTCGTCGAACGGAATGACCTTGGCGTCCGCCATCGTTGATGCGCTCCTCAGTTGGCGCTCTGCGCCGGGGGCCGGCCGCCGCCCGCACGGGGCAGCGCGGCGATCCGGTCGACGACCCCGGCAAGGACCTCGGGGGGCAGGAGACCCGGCCCCTGGCTGTGTGCGAAGTCCGCGAAGGTCTCCGCGGTGGTGTACCTCGGCGTGAATCCCAGCGTCTCGCGCATCTGGTCGGTCGACACGACCCTGCCGTGCGTGAGCAGCCGGATCTGCTCGGGCGAGAAGTCCGTCATGCCCAGCGTACGCACCAGGGTGCCCGCCCAGGTGACGGCCGGCAGCAGGAGCGGGACGGTGGGCCGGCCGAGCCGCCGCGAGCACTGCGACAGCAGCAGCACGCCGTCGCCGGCGATGTTGAAGGTGCCGCTGTTGAGCGTCCCGCGCCGGGGTTCGTGCGAGCCGATCCGCAGCACCTCGATCACGTCGTCCTCGTGCACGAACTGCAGGCGCGGGTCGTAGCCGAACACGGTCGGCAGGACCGGCAGCGAGAAGTACGAGGCGAGCGGGGTCTCCGCGGTCGGGCCGAGGATGTTGGCGAACCGCAGCACGCACACGGCGACGTCGGGCCGCCGCCGCGCGAATCCGCGGACGTACCCCTCGACCTCCACGGCGTCCTTGGCGAACCCGCCGCTGGGCAGCGACTTGGCCGCGGTGGTCTCGGTGAACACGGCGGGATCGCGGGGCGCGGAGCCGTACACGTTGGTGCTGGACTTCACGACGAGCCGCTTCACGTTCGGCGACTTCTGGCAGGCGCCGAGCAGCTGCATCGTGCCGATGACGTTGGTCTCCTTGACCGTGGTCCGGCTCCCGCTGCCGAGCGCGGTGGCCGTCACGTCGAGGTGGACGACCGTGTCGGCACCGGTCTCGGCGAGGACCCGCGCGATGGTGGGCTGCCGGATGTCGGCCTGGATGAAGTCCGCGCCGCCGAGATGGTGTTCGGGCCGTACCGCGTCCACCGCGATCACCCGGTCCACGTCCGGGTCACGCTGGATCCGCCGTACGAACCGGCCCCCCAGCTGACGGGCCACCCCGGTCACCAGCACGACCTTGCCCAAGATCAGCGCCTTCCTTCCGCACTAGGTCCGGTCCTACCCTGCCGCATCGCCCACCTTGCCGGTTTCCCCGCTGCGGGCCAACTTAGCGGGTCGGCGTTGCGCTGTGATGACCACCTGATGCGCCAGGTGACGGCGCCGGCCGGCCGTACGGCCGGATCGGCCACGGCGCCCGTCCGGGCACCCGCACGGGGTTCAGCCCGCCGCACGGAAGGCGACATGCGTGTGGCCCCCCAGCCGGTAACCGGCTGGGGGGCCACACCGCGCTTTCGCGGCTCGCGTCGAGCGAACTTACTTCTTGTTACGACGCTGAACGCGCGTGCGCTTGAGCAGCTTGCGGTGCTTCTTCTTGGCCATCCGCTTGCGCCGCTTCTTGATAACAGAGCCCACGACTACCCTCGCTCACTTCTCATCACTCGGTGCTGGGCGCCATGGGCCCATACGACCTACGAGGGCCTAGCCTACCCGCCCGAGCGCTGAGGTCGTAATCGAGGCGGCGGAGGGACCCCGAAATGCCCTGTGACGCGGATCCCCCCGCCCTGCCGTCAGGCGGTTTCCACCCCCACGTAGCTCTCGCGGAGGTACTCGTGAACCGCTTGTTCCGGGACGCGGAAGGACCTTCCGACCCGGATCGCGGGCAGATGACCGCTGTGCACCAGCCGGTACACGGTCATCTTCGACACTCGCATCACCGAGGCGACTTCCGCCACGGTAAGGAACTGAACCTCGTTCAGAGGCCTCTCGCCAGCTGCAGCCATGACACACCTGAACCTTCCGCACTCGACTCGACGGCCACCGGCTTCCCCTTCCGGTGACTCTTCGTCGCTGCGTGCTCACTCCCCAATGTAGGGGCGGGTGATGCGAGTGGGGAAGAGGTGCACCCATCGGCGGCCTACTGTGACAGACAGGCCCGATTGAGTACGTAGTGGGCGAGCGGCAGGTAGGAGCCGGCGCGCGCGCCGTCATCAAGCGGAACGGCGACGGACACGGTCCCCTCGGCCTGCCCGACGAAGGGCGCGGGATCGTCGCTGTCCGCCGGTCCGATCGCCTCGAACCCCAGCTGACCTGCTCCGCAGACCCAGCCGTGGTCCCCGACCACCAGATCCGGCAACGGCCCGCCGGCCTCCGCGGCCGCCGCCAGCGCCAGCCGAACCGGGAGGGGTGAGTGCGTGTGCACGCCGGTCGCACCACCGGGGCGCCCGGCCCCTGGTTCCCGCACCAACCCGACACCGCGTACGTAGGCGAGGTGGTGCGTGCGTAGACCGAACCGGGTCGTTATGTCGACACAACGACCCTGCGCCGGGGTGAGGACGACACATCCCGCCGCCGACAGGGCGTCTGCGATTCCCGCGTAGAACCCGAGCAGCCGGTGCGGATGCCCGGTCCCGAGCAGCACGGCCCCACCACGCTGGGCAACCACGGCGAGCCGTTCGGCGAACGCGTCCAGCGCGAGAAGCGTCAGCTCGGGGTCGATCACATCATGCCCCGAAGTGCACCGCGGATCGGCCGAAACCCCACACCTCTCCGCCATGAGCGCGATCAACTCCCGCTCCGACCAAACCCCTTCGGGGTCGATCCCGATCAACACCCGAGGATCCCGAGCCGCGAACGCCCGATACCGCCGCAGACTCCCCTCCCGCCCGGTCCCCACCACTCCCGCCAGCCCCACCCGAACCAGGTACTCCGCCATGCCACCCCGACTCAACACCCCGAAATCCTCCCGACCCCCCCTCCCTCCCACCACCCGAACCCCGAAAGGCCCCACGCCCGGCGTAAGACCATCACCCCCACGGCAGGAAAGCCGAGCCCGGAGCAGATCCGGCACCACTGACGCCCGCACGGGACAGAATTCCGGCGGGGGTGTTCGAACAGGTCGCACCACCGGGACGCCTGGGCCGGAACCTCCGCGGGGACGCCGGAGCCGGAACCTCCGCAGGGACGCCGGAGCCAGACCCCGCAAGACCGCCCGGGCCAGGCCCCCACCAGGGCGCTGGGCCGACGCCCATGCCCGGTCCACGGGCATTCCCCTCTTCGGCGCTCAGGCCTGCGACAGGCCTCCGTCGCCACCCGGTCCACGGACAACCCCGCCGTCGACGCTCAAGCCTGAGACCCCGGCGAAGTACTCGGGCCCGGCGCTCCACGACGAGGTGCTCGGACCTGGCGGACCCGGACGAAGTGCTCGGGCCCGAAGCCCTTCAGGGACACCGGGCCCGGACCCCACAGGGGTGCAGGGGACCAAGTCCCCGCCCGGGTCCAGGGGCGGAGCCCCTGATGGGGTCGAAGGGGCGAAGCCCCCGGAGACGGGACGGGACGGGACGGGTAAAGGCGGCGGGGGCGAACCCCACACCCCCACCCCCTACGCCAACAACCCCCGCAACGGAAACGCCGCCCGCCGAGCCGCCAGCACCGCCTGGTCCAACCGGTCCGCGGGGTCGTACCCCGCCTCCCAGTCCTCCAGGACACCGGCCACCGCCCATCGGTCATCCGCATCGGCCCCAACTGCCGCGTACGGGCGAACACCTCCCGCCGCCACCCCTCGGGAATCACCGTCTCCGGCACCACGGGCCGCCCCGCCGCGATGCCCACCAGATGCGTCCACGACCGCGGCACCACCTCCACCACCGCGTAACCACCGCCGCCCAACGCGAGCCACTTCCCCCCGGCGTACTCGTGCGCCAGCTCGTGGCAGGCGACCTGCACGGCCCGCTGCGCGTCCAACGACACCGCCAGATGGGCCAACGGGTCCTCGAAGTGCGTGTCCGCCCCGTGCTGGGTGACCAGCACGTCCGGCCGGAAGTCGGCGACCAGCTCCGGCACCACGGCGTGGAACGCCCGCAGCCACCCCGCGTCCCCCGTCCCTGCCGGCAGGGCCACGTTCACCGCGGCCCCCTCCCCCGCCCCCGCCCCGGTCTCCTCCGGCCATCCGGTCTGCGGAAACAGGGTCCGGGGGTGCTCGTGCAGGGAGATCGTCAGTACCCTCGGGTCCTCCCAGAAGGCCGCCTGCACGCCGTCCCCGTGGTGCACGTCGACATCCACGTACGCGACCCGCCGGGCCCCCAGCTCCAGCAACCGCGCGATGGCCAACGACGCGTCGTTGTACACGCAGAACCCCGCCGCGCCACCGGGCATCGCGTGATGCAGCCCGCCCGTGAAGTTCACCGCGTGCAGCGCGTCCCCCCGCCACACGGCCTCCGCCGCCCCACGGACAGCCCGGCGATCAACGAGGACACCTCGTGCATCCCGGCGAAGGCCGGATCGTCCACCGTGCCGAGCCCGTACGACACGTCCGCCGCACGCGGATCGGCGGAGGCGGCCTTCACGGCCCGGATGTAGTCCTCCCGGTGGACGAGCCGCAGCGTCGAGTCCCCCGCCGGCTTGGCGGAGACGATCTCCACCTCCCGGTCGAGCCCCAGGGCGTCGACCAGCCGCCGGGTCAGGGCCAGCCGTACCGGATCCATCGGATGGTCCGGGCCGAAGTCATACCCCGTTACTGCCTCGTCCCACATCAGCTGTGCGCGGCCGCTCATGCCCGCCACCGTATCGGTCGGGTTGAGGCGTGAACGACCTGGCGTACCCGAACGTCACCAGCACCAACACCATCGGCACAGCCATCGCCCCCCGGTAGCTCCACGCGTCACCCAGCGCCCCGACCAACGGTGAACCGATCAGGAAGCCGACGTAGTTGAAGACGTTGAGCCGGGCGACGGCCGCGTCCGAGGCCCCCGGGAACAGTCTGCCCGCCGCCGCGAACGTCTGCGGCACCAGCACGCACAACCCCAGCCCCACCAGCGTGAACCCGCCCGTCCCCGCCCAGGCCCCCGGCGCGACGGCCACCACCGCGAACCCCGCCGCCGCCACCGACGCCCCCACCCGTACGACCGCGACGGCCCCGTACCGCCGCACCCCGAGGTCCCCGATGGCCCGCCCGAGCAGTGTGGTGACCATGTAGACGTTGTACGGGACGGTCGCCATCTGCTCGGAACCCCCGAGCACGTCCTGGAGGTACTTCGCGCTCCAGTTGGACACGGTCGAGTCCCCGATGTAGGCGAAGGTCATCACCAGGCACAGCGGCAGCAGCGCCTTGAAGACGACACCGCCGCTCCGCTCCGCCTCGGTCGCCTCGGTCGCCTCGGTCGCCTCGAGGACGGCCTCACGTCCCCCGCCGTCGGCGTCGACGTACCACCGGCTTCCCACCAGCACGGCCGGCAGCAGCACCAGCACCACCGGCAGGTAGGACACCCAGAGCGCGAGGTGCCAGTGCGCCCCGGCCCACGCCAGTGAAGCCCCCACGATGCCGCCGAGGCTGTACACCGCGTGGAAGCCGAGCATGATGCTCCGCCCGTACTCGCGCTGGAGGCTCACCCCGAGCATGTTCATCGAGGCGTCCAGCGCTCCCACGGCGAGGCCGAACACCGCGAGCGCCACGCCCAGCCCGGCCATCCGTTCGCCGGTTCCCACCCCGAGCAGCGCGAGCAGCACGACCGGCTGGGACCAGCGCAGCACCCGGCTGGGCGGTATCCGCTTCACGAGCCGCTCGGTGGCCACGCTGCCCACCCCGGCCAGGACGGGTACGGCGGCGAGGAAGGCGGGCAGCAGCGCGTCGGAGACCCCGTACCGGTCCTGGATGGCCGGGATCCGGGTCACGAGCAGCGCGAAGGCGACTCCTTGGGTGAAGAAGCTGAACGCCAACGAGGCCCGGCCGCGCCGCAGCACTTCTGTCATGGCGGCGAGCGTAGGGCTCCGGCGTACTCGTGGGTAGATCCAGCCAAAGATGAATTTCCCTCAGCTCCGATGCCGAGATCACCTCAGCAGGTCGGCCAACTCCCCCATGTCGGCGAAGAGTCCGGTGGCACCGGCGAGCTTCGAGGCCGGCGTCATCGCGGTGAACCCGTACACGTCCATCCCGGCCGCCACGGCCGCCCGCACCCGAGCGGGCTGTCCTCGACGACCACGCACCTCTTTGGCGCCACCCTCATCCGCTCGGCCGCGTACAGGAAGAGGTCCGGCGCCGGCTTCCCCCGGCCCACGTCCTGCGCACTGAAGATCCGCGCGTCCTCGAACCACCGGTCGAGGCCGGTCGTCCGGTGCCCCACCCGTATCCGCTCGTGGCTCCCCGAGGAAGCGACACAGTACGGCACCCCGTCCGCGGCAAGCTTCTCCAGCACGTCGGTCACTCCGCCCACGGGCCGCAGCTCCCGCTCGAAGGCGGCGAACACCCGGGCGTGGAAGACATCGTCGAAGTCCGCCGGCAACCGCTCCCCGGTCCGTTCCAGCACCAGGTCGTGAATCCGGTGCATGGCGGACCCCATGTAGTCCCGGATGGAGTCCTCGTACGAGGTCGGGTGCCCGAGCTCGGTGAGGTAGGCGGCCAGCAGCCGGTTGGAGATCGACTCGCTGTCGACGAGCACACCGTCATTGTCGAAGACGACCAGGTCGTAGCGCATGACTCGATCCTAGAACGCGGAAAGTCCCGTGAATGCAGAAAACCCCCGTGCCAGTGGCACGGGGGTTTCCCGGAATGATTGTTCGGCGGCGTCCTACTCTCCCACAGGGTCCCCCCTGCAGTACCATCGGCGCTGTGAGGCTTAGCTTCCGGGTTCGGAATGTGACCGGGCGTTTCCCTCACGCTATAACCACCGAAACACTATGAAACTGTGCAGCCGCACCACGCTCTGTGGGAACGTGGGGCTGTTCGTGGTTTCAGAACCAACACAGTGGACGCGAGCAACTGAGGACAAGCCCTCGGCCTATTAGTACCAGTCAGCTTCACCCCTTACGGGGCTTCCACATCTGGCCTATCAACCCAGTCGTCTACTGGGAGCCTTACCCCATCAAGTGGGTGGGAGTCCTCATCTCGAAGCAGGCTTCCCGCTTAGATGCTTTCAGCGGTTATCCCTCCCGAACGTAGCCAACCAGCCATGCCCTTGGCAGGACAACTGGCACACCAGAGGTTCGTCCGTCCCGGTCCTCTCGTACTAGGGACAGCCCTTCTCAAGACTCCTGCGCGCGCAGCGGATAGGGACCGAACTGTCTCACGACGTTCTAAACCCAGCTCGCGTACCGCTTTAATGGGCGAACAGCCCAACCCTTGGGACCGACTCCAGCCCCAGGATGCGACGAGCCGACATCGAGGTGCCAAACCATCCCGTCGATATGGACTCTTGGGGAAGATCAGCCTGTTATCCCCGGGGTACCTTTTATCCGTTGAGCGACGGCGCTTCCACAAGCCACCGCCGGATCACTAGTCCCGACTTTCGTCCCTGCTCGACCCGTCGGTCTCACAGTCAAGCTCCCTTGTGCACTTACACTCAACACCTGATTGCCAACCAGGCTGAGGGAACCTTTGGGCGCCTCCGTTACTCTTTAGGAGGCAACCGCCCCAGTTAAACTACCCATCAGACACTGTCCCTGATCCGGATCACGGACCCAGGTTAGACATCCAGCACGACCAGAGTGGTATTTCAACGGCGACTCCACCTGAACTGGCGTCCAAGCTTCACAGTCTCCCACCTATCCTACACAAGCCGAACCGAACACCAATATCAAACTGTAGTAAAGGTCCCGGGGTCTTTCCGTCCTGCTGCGCGAAACGAGCATCTTTACTCGTAGTGCAATTTCACCGGGCCTATGGTTGAGACAGTCGAGAAGTCGTTACGCCATTCGTGCAGGTCGGAACTTACCCGACAAGGAATTTCGCTACCTTAGGATGGTTATAGTTACCACCGCCGTTTACTGGCGCTTAAGTTCTCAGCTTCGCACACCCGAAGGCGCACTAACCGGTCCCCTTAACGTTCCAGCACCGGGCAGGCGTCAGTCCGTATACATCGCCTTACGGCTTCGCACGGACCTGTGTTTTTAGTAAACAGTCGCTTCTCGCTGGTCTCTGCGGCCACCCCCAGCTCAGAGTGCAAGACTCATCACCGGTGATGGCCCCCCTTCTCCCGAAGTTACGGGGGCATTTTGCCGAGTTCCTTAACCATAGTTCACCCGAACGCCTCGGTATTCTCTACCTGACCACCTGAGTCGGTTTAGGGTACGGGCCGCCATGAAACTCGCTAGAGGCTTTTCTCGACAGCATAGGATCATCCACTTCACCACAATCGGCTCGGCATCAGGTCTCAGCCTTGATGTGTGACGGATTTGCCTATCACACGGCCTACACCCTTACCCCGGGACAACCACCGCCCGGGCTGGACTACCTTCCTGCGTCACCCCATCACTCACCTACTAACCGCTTGGGCCGGCGGCTCCACCACTTTCCTTTCCCCGAAGGGTCCGGAACGGCTTCACGGCCTTAGCATCACGATGCTCGATGTTTGACGCTTCACAGCGGGTACCGGAATATCAACCGGTTATCCATCGACTACGCCTGTCGGCCTCGCCTTAGGTCCCGACTTACCCTGGGCAGATCAGCTTGACCCAGGAACCCTTAGTCAATCGGCGCAAACGTTTCTCACGTTTGTATCGCTACTCATGCCTGCATTCTCACTCGTGAACCGTCCACAACTCGCTTCCGCGGCTGCTTCACCCGGCACACGACGCTCCCCTACCCATCACGATCCCCGTTGGGGGTATGTATCGCAATGACACGACTTCGGCGGTACGCTTGAGCCCCGCTACATTGTCGGCGCGGAATCACTAGACCAGTGAGCTATTACGCACTCTTTCAAGGGTGGCTGCTTCTAAGCCAACCTCCTGGTTGTCTGTGCGACTCCACATCCTTTCCCACTTAGCGTACGCTTAGGGGCCTTAGTCGATGCTCTGGGCTGTTTCCCTCTCGACCATGGAGCTTATCCCCCACAGTCTCACTGCCGCGCTCTCACTTACCGGCATTCGGAGTTTGGCTAAGGTCAGTAACCCGGTAGGGCCCATCGCCTATCCAGTGCTCTACCTCCGGCAAGAAACACACGACGCTGCACCTAAATGCATTTCGGGGAGAACCAGCTATCACGGAGTTTGATTGGCCTTTCACCCCTAACCACAGGTCATCCCCCAGGTTTTCAACCCTGGTGGGTTCGGTCCTCCACGAAGTCTTACCTCCGCTTCAACCTGCCCATGGCTAGATCACTCCGCTTCGGGTCTTGAGCGTGCTACTGAAACGCCCTGTTCGGACTCGCTTTCGCTACGGCTACCCCACTCGGGTTAACCTCGCAACACACCGCAAACTCGCAGGCTCATTCTTCAAAAGGCACGCAGTCACGACGCACCAAGCAAGCTTGATGCGCGACGCTCCCACGGCTTGTAGGCACACGGTTTCAGGTACTATTTCACTCCGCTCCCGCGGTACTTTTCACCATTCCCTCACGGTACTATCCGCTATCGGTCACCAGGGAATATTTAGGCTTAGCGGGTGGTCCCGCCAGATTCACACGGGATTTCTCGGGCCCCGTGCTACTTGGGTGTCTCTCCAACGAGCCGCTGACGTTTCGACTACGGGGTCTTACCCTCTACGCCGGACCTTTCGCATGTCCTTCGTCTACATCAACGGTTTCTGACTCGCCTCACAGCCGGCAGACTGTGAAAGAGAGATCCCACAACCCCGCACACGCAACCCCTGCCGGGTCTCACACGTATACGGTTTGGCCTCATCCGGTTTCGCTCGCCACTACTCCCGGAATCACGGTTGTTTTCTCTTCCTGCGGGTACTGAGATGTTTCACTTCCCCGCGTTCCCTCCACATACCCTATGTGTTCAGGTATGGGTGACAGCCCATGACGACTGCCGGGTTTCCCCATTCGGAAACCCCCGGATCAAAGCCTGGTTGACGGCTCCCCGGGGACTATCGTGGCCTCCCACGTCCTTCATCGGTTCCTGGTGCCAAGGCATCCACCGTGCGCCCTTAAAAACTTGGCCACAGATGCTCGCGTCCACTGTGCAGTTCTCAAACAACGACCAGCCACCCATCACCCCCACCCACACGGGTCGGAGTGCACTGGGGCCGGCACTGAAGATCCAGACTCATCGTCCGTACCCTCAGACACCCAACAGCGTGCCCGGCCTCTCGGCCACTCGTGATCAGCGTTCCACGCTCCGAAGAGCAGTACTGGCAGCCCGAGATGACTGAAGAGACCGAATAATCAACGTTCCACCCATGAGCAACCAGCATCAGACGTTCGCTGATGAACTGGCCTCTGACCTCACCCCGAAGGGGATCGGTGAGAAGTGCTCCTTAGAAAGGAGGTGATCCAGCCGCACCTTCCGGTACGGCTACCTTGTTACGACTTCGTCCCAATCGCCAGTCCCACCTTCGACAGCTCCCTCCCACAAGGGGTTGGGCCACCGGCTTCGGGTGTTACCGACTTTCGTGACGTGACGGGCGGTGTGTACAAGGCCCGGGAACGTATTCACCGCAGCAATGCTGATCTGCGATTACTAGCAACTCCGACTTCATGGGGTCGAGTTGCAGACCCCAATCCGAACTGAGACCGGCTTTTTGAGATTCGCTCCACCTCACGGTATCGCAGCTCTTTGTACCGGCCATTGTAGCACGTGTGCAGCCCAAGACATAAGGGGCATGATGACTTGACGTCGTCCCCACCTTCCTCCGAGTTGACCCCGGCGGTCTCCTGTGAGTCCCCATCACCCCGAAGGGCATGCTGGCAACACAGAACAAGGGTTGCGCTCGTTGCGGGACTTAACCCAACATCTCACGACACGAGCTGACGACAGCCATGCACCACCTGTACACCGACCACAAGGGGGACCCTGTCTCCAGGGTTTTCCGGTGTATGTCAAGCCTTGGTAAGGTTCTTCGCGTTGCGTCGAATTAAGCCACATGCTCCGCTGCTTGTGCGGGCCCCCGTCAATTCCTTTGAGTTTTAGCCTTGCGGCCGTACTCCCCAGGCGGGGAACTTAATGCGTTAGCTGCGGCACCGACGACGTGGAATGTCGCCAACACCTAGTTCCCACCGTTTACGGCGTGGACTACCAGGGTATCTAATCCTGTTCGCTCCCCACGCTTTCGCTCCTCAGCGTCAGTAATGGCCCAGAGATCCGCCTTCGCCACCGGTGTTCCTCCTGATATCTGCGCATTTCACCGCTACACCAGGAATTCCGATCTCCCCTACCACACTCTAGCTAGCCCGTATCGAATGCAGACCCGGGGTTAAGCCCCGGGCTTTCACACCCGACGTGACAAGCCGCCTACGAGCTCTTTACGCCCAATAATTCCGGACAACGCTTGCGCCCTACGTATTACCGCGGCTGCTGGCACGTAGTTAGCCGGCGCTTCTTCTGCAGGTACCGTCACTTTCGCTTCTTCCCTGCTGAAAGAGGTTTACAACCCGAAGGCCGTCATCCCTCACGCGGCGTCGCTGCATCAGGCTTTCGCCCATTGTGCAATATTCCCCACTGCTGCCTCCCGTAGGAGTCTGGGCCGTGTCTCAGTCCCAGTGTGGCCGGTCGCCCTCTCAGGCCGGCTACCCGTCGTCGCCTTGGTGAGCCATTACCTCACCAACAAGCTGATAGGCCGCGGGCTCATCCTTCACCGCCGGAGCTTTTAACCCCCACCCATGAGAGAGGGAGTGTTATCCGGTATTAGACCCCGTTTCCAGGGCTTGTCCCAGAGTGAAGGGCAGATTGCCCACGTGTTACTCACCCGTTCGCCACTAATCCCCACCGAAGTGGTTCATCGTTCGACTTGCATGTGTTAAGCACGCCGCCAGCGTTCGTCCTGAGCCAGGATCAAACTCTCCGTGAATGTTTACCCGTGATCGGGTTCACACATCACGAGAGCGGAACAGCCAGGCGGAATGAGCCCGGCCGTTCACAGCGTCCTCGCTGTGTTTTTTTCAAAGGAACCTCATCTCCGGCTATCACTGCCGGGGACGGGGTATCAACATATCTGGCGTTGATTTTTGGCACGCTGTTGAGTTCTCAAGGAACGGACGCTTCCTTCGTACTCACCCGAGAGACTCTCTCAGGCTTTCCTCCGGGCGCTTCCCTTCGGTCCTGCGTTTCCGACTCTATCAGACCGTTTCCCGGCCCGATTTCCTCGGTACTTTCCAGGCTCCCGCTCTTTTCTCGCGGTTTCCTTTCCGGCGGTTCCGACTCTATCAGATCCTTTCGGTTCCGATTCCCCGTCAGAAGGGGGTTGCCTTCCCGGCTGTTGGGCCGTTCCGACGAGTGAGACTTTAGCGGATTCCCCGGCCCCGAAGCCAATCGGGGCCGCGTCCTTTCGAACGTGGATTCCTCATTTCGCGAATACGCACGGCAATGACACGACGGCAGACGAATCGACTGCTCACCGAGGAGTGCTGGGTACTTGCGGAATGGCTGTCCGGGGACCGACCGGAGTCGACGCTCACGTCGGACAACTCGGAGAACACTACGTATCCCTCCGGGGCGTGTCAACCCAGGCCCCAGGAGCACCTCGGAGGCGTACGCTGGCCCGCATGACTACGCATACGTGCAGCACCCAACTGTGGTGGGCCGCCTGACGGCGGCCGGACTGACGTGTGCACTCAACGGCCGCCGCCTCGGCGGCCGTTTCTGTTTCTCCTTCCCGAGGGTCGGCCGGCCGGGTGCGGCGGCCTCGACCAGGAGGTGGAGAGATGAAGCGGGTCTTCAGCGGGGTCAAGCCGACCGGGCATCTGACGCTGGGGAACTACCTGGGGGCCATGCGGCAGTGGGCCGACGTCGATCAGCATCGGGCGGACGCGCTGTTCTGCGTGGTCGACCTGCACGCCCTCACCGTGGACCACGACCCCGCGCGGGTGCGTCGGCTGAGTCGACAGGCCGCGACGCTGCTGCTCGCGGCCGGGCTGGATCCGAAGCTGTGCACCCTCTTCGTACAGAGCCATGTGGACGAGCACGCGCGGCTGTCGTACGTACTGGAGTGCGTGGCCACCGACGGCGAGATGCGGCGGATGATCCAGTACCGGGAGAAGGCCGCGCGGGAGCGTGAGCGGGGCGGGAGCGTGCGGCTGTCGCTGCTCACCTATCCGGTGCTGATGGCGGCGGACATCCTGGCGTACGGGACGGACGAGGTGCCGGTCGGGGACGACCAGGCCCAGCACGTGGAGCTGACCCGCGATCTGGCGCTGCGGTTCAACCAGCGCTACGGGCAGGCGTTCGTGGTGCCCAGGGCCACGCATCCGCCGGTGGGGGCGCGGGTCATGAACCTCCAGGAACCGACGTCGAAGATGGGCAAGAGCGACGACTCGGGTCCCGGCATCGTCTACCTGCTGGACGAGCCGGACGTCGTACGGAAGAAGGTCATGCGGGCCGTGACCGACAGCGGGCGGGAGGTCGTGTACGACCGGGAGGAGCGGCCCGGCGTCACGAACCTGCTGGAGATCCTCGCGGCGTGCACGGGCGGGAACCCGCGGGCCCTGGCGGACGTATACGAGTCGTACGGCGCTTTGAAGAGGGACACCGCCGACGCGGTGGTGGAGGTGCTGCGGCCCGTGCGGGCCAGACACCAGGAGTTGTGCGCCGACCCGGTGTTCGTGGAGGGGGTGCTGAGGGACGGTGCGGAGAGGGCGCGGGCGATGGCCCGGCCGGTCGTGGATGCCGCCTACCGGGCGATCGGGTTGCTGCCCGCGATGGCGGAGCCGGCGCTGAACGCGGCGCGGTAGGCGCGGGGGCTGGTGGCGAGGCGCGATGCGAAGTGCTGGCGCATCGTGACCTCGCTGCCGAAGCCCGCGCGGCGGGCGACCTCGGGCATGGGGAGGTCGGTGCGTTCGAGGAGCTTCTGCGCGGCGGCGAGGCGCTGGTCGAGGAGCCAGCGGAGCGGGGTGGTGCCGGTGGCCGCCGTGAAGTGGCGGGCGAAGGTACGCGGGGACATGCCGGCGCGAGCCGCCAGGCCGGCGACCGTGAGCGGTTCGTGGAGGTGGCGGAGCGCGTGTTCGCGGACGGCGGCGAGGGCGTCGGCGTCGCGGTCGGTGTGGGGTGTGGCGTGTTCGATGAACTGGGCCTGGGTGCCGGTGCGGAAGGGGGCGGTGACCATCGAGCGGGCGATGGTGGCGGCCGCTTCCGCGCCGTGGGACCGGCGGACCAGGTGGAGACAGAGGTCGATGCCGGCCGCGGTGCCGGCGGCGGTCCAGATGTTGTCGTCCTCGATGAAGAGGGCGTCGGGGACGACGGTGACCTCGGGGTGACGGGCGCGCAGCAGGTCGACCAGGTTCCAGTGGGTGATCGCGCGGCGGCCGTCGAGGAGGCCGGCCTGGGCGAGGGTGAAGGCGCCGCCGCAGAGGGCGGCGATGGTGGTGCCGCGGGCGTGGGCGTGGCGGAGGGCCTGGAGGACGGGTGGTGGTGCGGGGGTGACGTGGTCGTCGAGGCCGGGGACCAGGATCAGGTCGGCGCGCGGCAGCCAGGAGAGGGTGCGGTCGGGCAGGAGGCTGAGTCCGCCGCGCATGGGGACGGGCGTGGCGGTGTCGGGGGCGACGCGGCGCAGGTCGAAGGCGGGCGCGTCGCGGTCGGTGCGGTCGGTGCCCCAGACCTCGGTGATGACGGAGACGTCGAAGGCCCGGATGCCGGGGAAGGCGACGAGGGCCACCCGGTACGCGTCCTGTCGTCCCCCGCGCGCGTCGCCCTGGTCCATGCCTGGCAGTAAATCATCGATCGCCGACTTTTCACCTGCTGGGACAGAGGGCGTCGCGGCGGCAGGATCGGGGGCATGGACATCGCTGAGAACGCAGCACTGGTGGTCGTGGACGTGCAGAAGGGCTTCGAGGAGACCGGGTTCTGGGGGTCTCGGAACAACCCCGGCGCCGACGACCGCATCGCCACGCTCATCGACGTGTGGCAGGCCACGGGGCGGCCGGTCGTGTTCGTGCGGCACGACTCGGTCAAGCCGGAGTCACCGTTGCGGCCGGGGTACGGGGGGAACGGCTTCAAGACGTACGTGGAGGAGAGGAGGGGCAAGGGCGCCGGTGCCGAGCTGCTCGTCACGAAGACGGTGAACTCGGCCTTCTACGGGACGCCGGATCTGGACGCGTGGCTGAAGGGGCGGGGGATCGCGCAGGTGGTGCTGGCCGGGATCCAGACCAACATGTGCGTGGAGACGACCGCCCGGATGGGCGGGAATCTGGGGTACGACGTCGTGGTCGCGTACGACGCCACCCACACGTTCGACCTGGAGGGGCCGTTCGGCTGGCGGCTGGGCGCGGACGAGGTGGCGCGGGCGTCGGCGGTGTCGCTGCACGGGGGCGGCTTCGCGCGGGTCGTCACCACCGGGGATGTGGTGGACGCGGCGAAGTGACCGCCCCCGGTGGGGCGGTGGGGTGGTGGGCGGTGCGCCCCGTGCCGTCAGTCCTTGGTGCCGGCGGCCAGCTCGCGGCTGCGGTCGCGGGCGGCCTCCAGGGCGGCGATGAGGGCGGCGCGTACGCCGTGGTTCTCGAGTTCGCGGATGGCGCTGATGGTGGTGCCGGCCGGGGAGGTGACGTTCTCGCGGAGCTTGACCGGGTGTTCGCCGCTGTCGCGGAGCATCGTCGCGGCGCCGATCGCGGACTGGACGATGAGGTCGTGGGCCTTGTCGCGGGGCAGGCCGAGCAGGATGCCCGCGTCCGTCATCGCTTCGACGAGGTAGAAGAAGTACGCCGGGCCGGAGCCGGAGAGGGCCGTGCAGGCGTCCTGCTGCGACTCGGGTACGCGGAGCGTCTTGCCCACGGAGCCGAAGATCTCCTCGGCGTGGGCGAGGTGGTCGGCGCTGGCGTGGCTGCCGGCGGAGATGACGGACATGGCCTCGTCGACGAGGGCGGGCGTGTTCGTCATGACGCGGACGACGGGGACACCGGCGGTGAGGCGCTCCTCGACGAAGGCGGTCGTGATGCCGGCGGCTCCGCTGATGACGAGGCGGTCGGCGGGGACGTGCGGGGCCAGCTCGTCGAGGAGGGCGCCCATGTCCTGCGGCTTGACCGTGAGGATGAGGGTGTCGGCGGTCTTGGCGGCTTCGGCGTTGGTGACCGGGGTGACGCCGTAGCGGGCGCGGAGTTCCTCGGCACGGTCCGCACGGCGGGCGGTGACGAGGAGGTCGGCGGGGGGCCAGCCGCCTCGGAGCATGCCGCTGAGAAGGGCTTCGCCGATCTTGCCGGTGCCTAGGACTGCGACTTTCTGGGACATGGCGGGGTCCTCCGGGGGTGTGCGTCGTCCGGGGTCATCCTCGCACCGGGGCCGGTGCGGGGGTGGGAGCTGTCCGGTGGGTGGGCGGTGCGGGCCGTCCCCGCCGCCGTTCCGCGCCCGTCCCCGCTCCGTCCTTCGGGTCCGTCCTCGGGGTCCGTCCTTCGGATCCGCCCTTCGGGGCTCGCTCCCTTGTCGGCGTTCCTCGCGCTCGGCCGTGAGCTCCTCCCGGCGGGTGCGGGTCCGTCACGTCGTCCTGCGGCGCAGTGTCGCTGCTCCCAGGCCGAGGACCAGCAGGGCGCAGCCCGCCACGACGAGCACGTCCCGGACGAAGTTCGCCGTCATGTCGGCGTGGGCGAGGACCTCGTTCATGCCGTCGACCGCGTAGGACATGGGCAGGACGTTCGAGATGCCCTCCAGGACGGGGTGCATGGTGTCGCGGGGGGCGAAGAGGCCGCAGAGGAGGAGCTGGGGGAAGATCACCGCCGGCATGAACTGGACCGCCTGGAACTCGGAGGCGGCGAAGGCCGAGACGAAGAGGCCGAGGGCGGTGCCGAGAAGGGCGTCGAGCAGGGCCACCAGGAGGAGCAGCCAGGTGCTGCCCCGCACGTCCAGGTCGAGGAACCAGAGCGCCAGGCCGGTGGCGAGGGTGGACTGGACGATCGCGAGGGCGCCGAAGGCCAGGGCGTATCCGGCGATCAGGTCGCCCTTGCCGAGAGGGAGGGCGAGGAGGCGTTCGAGGGTGCCCGAGGTGCGTTCGCGCAGGGTGGCGATGGACGTGACCAGGAACATCGTGATCAGGGGGAAGATCCCGAGGAGGGACGCGCCGATGTTGTCGAAGGTGCGGGGGCTGCCGTCGAAGACGTAGCGGAGCAGGACCAGCATCAGGCACGGGACCAGGATCATCAGGGCGATCGAGCGGGGGTCGTGGCGCAGCTGGCGCAGGACACGGGCGGCGGTGGCGGTGGTGCGGGAGAGGTTGAGGGGGGCCGTGGGGGCGACGGGGGTGGGTGTGGCGGGCGCGGTGTTCGTGGTCATCGGGTCCTCTCCTTCTTGCGGGTCGCTTCGGCCGCCTCGTCGACCAGGTGCAGGAAGGCCGCCTCGACCGTGTCCGAGCCGGTGCGGGCGCGCAGCTCGTCGGGGGTGCCGTCGGCGAGGATCTCGCCCTCGCGCATGAGGAGGAGGCGGTGACAGCGCTCGGCCTCGTCCATGACGTGGGAGGAGATGAGGAGGGTGGTGCCGCGGGAGGCGGCGATGTCGTGGAAGAGGTTCCACAGGTCGCGGCGCAGGACCGGGTCGAGGCCGACCGTCGGTTCGTCCAGGACGAGGAGTTCCGGGGCGCCGAGGAGGGCCACGGCCAGGGAGACGCGGCTGCGCTCGCCTCCGGAGAGGTTGGCGGCCAGGGCATCGGTGCGGCCGGTCAGGTCGACGTCGGCGATCGCGCGGGTGACGTTGTCGTGGCGGCGGTCGGCCGCCGCGCGGCCGGGGTCGAGGACGGCCGCGAAGTAGTCGAGGTTCTGGCGGACCGACAGGTCGTCGTAGACGGAAGGCGCCTGGGTGACGTAGCCGATACGGGTGCGCAGAGCGGGGTGGCCGGCCGGTCGGCCGAGTACGTCCAGGGTGCCGGTGACCTTGGCCTGGGTGCCGACGATCGCCCGCATCAGCGTCGACTTGCCGCATCCCGAAGGGCCGAGGAGGCCGGTGATCCGGCCGCGCGGGACCGCGAAGTCGAGGGTGCGCAGGACCGTGCGGGGGCCTCGGACGACGGTGAGGTCGCGGGCGCGCACGGCGGCGGGGGCGGTCGGGACCGGGTCGTCCGGTGCCGGGTCGTCCGGTGCCGGGTCGTCCGGTGCCGGGTCGTCGAGGGGTTCGGAGGCCCGGTCCTCATAATTCATCATGCGATGAATAATCTCTCCGCGGAACGGGAGCCGTCAAGCGACCAGGAGCGTGTTGTGCGGTGCGGGCGCGCGGTGGCGCTCTGGAGGCGAGGCGGTTGCGCTCGTGCGCTTCCCCGTTCGTGTGGTCATCGGTGCTTTCCGGTGCGCAGCCGGCCGATCTCACGAAAATGGGATTCAGTCGGCTGCGCCTTCCCCCGGCACGGCCCCCACGCATCTCCCGTTCCCGACCGGAGGTGCCGTCGTCATGCGTCATGGTGTCCGCGAGGCCGACCTGTGGGCTTCCTCGGCCGTTCTCCTCGTCGCGCTGCCCGTGTGTACGGGCGTCGCCCTGCTCTGCCCGCTCCCCGCCGGGTCGGCGCTGCTCACCGGCCTGGGCGGCGCGCTGGCCGCCTCACTGGTGCGGCTGGGGAGGTGGTTCCGGGCCGTGCCGGTGGCGGTCGTACGGGGGATGCTCGCCGGGATCGGACTCGTCCTGGTCGCCGGGCAGGCGTACGCGCTCGGAGACACGGCGGTGCCGGTGGGCGGGCTCGGGACGGCCGCCGGACCGGCGGTCCCGCCCGGGCGAACGGATCCGGTGGCGTTGTCGGTGGGGGGTGCCACCCTGGTCCTGTCGTTGCTGTGGCGGCGGTGGCGGTGGGGTGCGCGGCTGGTTCCGGCGCCGCTGGCCGCCGTGATGTCGGCGGCGGCCGCGACCTGGGCGTTCGACCTGGAGGTGCGGCGCGTCGAAGTACGGGGACCGGGAGGTGCCGTAGGGCTGCCGGACGTGGCGGAGTTCGTGCGGCTCGCGGAGGTGGGGGTGACGGGGGCCGTCGTGGCGCTCGTGCTGGTCGCGTCGGCACGGTGGTCGTTCCCGCGGGTACCGCGGCGCGTGGGACCGCCGGTGGTCGCGGTCGTCGTGGCCGGGGTGCTCGCGGCGCTCGGGGTGGCGGGGGTGGTGCCGGCCGCGGCGGTGGCCGCCCTGCTCCTGTACGTCGGCTGCGGCCTCGTTCCCGTCCGGGAGGTGCGGGCGTGGTGGCATGGGCATCGCGGCGAGGTGGCGGTGCTGGGCGTGACGGCGGCCGTGGTGGTCGTGGGGAATCTGTTCGCGGGGGTGCTGGCCGGGCTGGCGCTGGCCGTGACGAAGACGGCCTGGGAGGTCAGCCAGGTGCGCGTGGAGACCGAGGACCGGGGTGACGCCGGGATCGTCGTACGGCTGCTGGGGCATGCGACGTTCCTGCGGCTGCCGAATCTGCTGGACGCCCTGCACGCGCTGGACGTCCAGCACCGGGACCGGGAGGTACGGCTGGAGCTGGCCGGGCTGCGGCATGTGGATCACGCGTGCGCGGCGGCCCTGGAGGGATGGGCCGCCGCCCGCGAGAGGCGGATGCCGCGGGGTCAGGGGCGGATCGCGAGCAGCAGTCCGACGTCGTAGGTCTCCTCGACCACGCCGTCGGGGAAGACGGCCAGGAGATGCCGGCGCTCCCCGTCGAGGAAGGCGTCGGTGCTCTCCCGGCCGTGCACCAGGAACAGCGAGTGGCTGCCGATGTTCGCCAGGTGCGTGTCGACGGGGACACGACGGCTCCAGCGGATGCGGCGGCGCGCGAAGTCGAGGCGGCCGTCGGCGGCGGCGAGGGCGGCATGGGTGCCGTCGCCGTTGCCGCCCACGGCCCGTTCGAGACCGAAGTGCCGCTCGACGCGGGCCGTCTGCGCGTCGATCCACGGCACGTCGAGCGCGGCGGCGTTCCACCAGAGGGCGAGGGCGCCGCCGGGGCGCAGGACGCGCAGGGCCTCCGGGATCGAGCGGTCCGGGTCGGTCCAGTGCCAGGACTGGGCGTAGGTGAGGAGGTCGAGGGAGGCGGTGGCGAGGGGGAGGTGGTTGCCGTCGCCGCGGACGATCGGCACGTCGGGGAGATCCCGGCGGAACTGCTCCGCCATACCGGCGCCCGGCTCGACGGCCACGACCCGGGCGCCGCGGGCGTGCAGGAGGGCGGTCCCGATCCCGGTGCCGGCGCCGACGTCGGCGACCCGCGAACCGGCCAGCGGACGGCCGGCCGTCTCCTCGATCGCTTCGAGGAGTGCCGCCGGGTAGGAGGGGCGGTTGGCGGCGTACTGGGCCGCGGCGGGGTCGAAGGAGAGGGCCCTGGGGGTGCTGGAGACGGGGGTCATGCGGACCATGGTGGCGGGAGGGGGCAGGGCGGACCAGAGGGCCGGGGTGCGCCGGGGCCGCCACGGGGGCGGTCGGCCGCCCGTGCCGCCGTGGAGTTGCGGCGGCCCGGCCGCCGTGCGGTCCGTGAGGTCGCCCGTGCGGTGGGCGTCCTCAGGAGCGGCGGCGCTTCTTCGACGGGTTGCGGGTGCGGCGCGCGGTGCGGCGTTCGTGTTCGGCGCGGGCCGTCTCGTACTCCTCGCGGTGCAGCTTCTCGCCCGGGGCCTCCGTGAGCGAGCGGAGGAAGTAGGCGAGCAGGGAGCCGACGAAGCCGATGGCCAGCAGCCCGCGCAGGGAGGCCTGGCGGCCGGGGTCGGGGCGCTCGGTGAAGCCCTCCCAGGTGTTCCGGAAGGCCAGGGCGCTGGAGATCGCGAACATGACGGTGACCAGCACGGTCACGAAGCCGCCGGTGCCGGCGAGCGCGAGGCCCTCGTAGGCGAAGCGCAGGACGAGGCAGGAGGCGGCCGCGGCGGCCAGCGAGCCGACGGCCACGCCGATGCGGCGGAGCGGGTAGCCGCGGTCGTGGTCCACCCAGGTGGTGCCGAAGAAGCGGAGGGGCTCCGGGCGGGGCCCGGAAGGGGCGCCCGCGGCCGGGGCACCGACCGGGTGGGCCGGCCGGCCGGCGGGGCCCGCCCCGGTCTCCGGGGAACCCGCCTCGGTGTCCGGCGTACCGTTCTCGTCGCTCACGGGACGATTATGGCTCCGGGCCGGGCGGGCTCCCCGGCAGGGTGCGCGGTGGAGCGCCGCGCGACGCGCGCGGTGGAGCACCGCGGGACGCGCGGTCGGGTCAGGCGCAGCGGGGGGCTATGTAGCCGTCGCTGCCCGTCCTCACGTACGCGTCCGAGACGAACTGGCCGTCGGCGATGTTGTCCCAGATGTTCGTCGTGCCGTACGGGCCGGTGACCGAGGTGCCGGGCGTCTGGCAGAAGATCGGCACCTTCGTGCCCTCGGGCAGCACCTTGACGATCGGGTAGCTGGTGGCCGGTCCGCTGCGCACGTTGAGGCGGACGCCGGGCGCCACCGGGTAGTACGTCAGCGCCGCCGTCACGGCCTGCGCCTCGACGCCGCCCCCGGCCGCCTCGGTCTCCTGGGCCCCCGTCACTTCTTCCACGCGGTCTGCAGACATGAAAAAACCTCCCCCGTCGGACCCCATGACTGCCATGGGGTCCCGTTGATTCCCCGGAACCACGACATGAAACACCTGTACACGATTGGCACAAGGAGGCTAGCAAGCCGCCTCGGTCGCGTGAGCGTCATCGACTAGGCTCCGTGCGTCGCGCGCGCGGACGAACAGCACGGGGGTGGTCCATGGCGCCACAGCACGACACCGGAGCGGACGCGGAAGCGGAACTTCCGGAGTACGCCGGTCACTACCACCTGGAGTCCTGCCTGGGCTCGGGCGGCATGGGCGTGGTCCACCTGGCCCGCAGCACCTCGGGCATGAAGGTCGCGGTGAAGGTCGTACACGCCGAGTTCGCGCGGGACCCCGAGTTCCGGGGCCGGTTCCGGCAGGAGGTGGCGGCCGCGCGGCGGGTGAGCGGCGCCTTCACCGCGCCCGTCGTCGATGCCGACCCGGAGGCCGAACGGCCCTGGATGGCCACGCTGTTCATTCCCGGCCCGACCCTGTCGCAGCACGTGAAGCGGAACGGGCCCATGGGCGCGGGCGAGTTGCGGCGGCTGATGGCCGGGCTCGCGGAGGCGCTGCGGGACATCCATCGGGTCGGGGTGGTGCACCGGGATCTGAAGCCCAGCAACGTCCTGCTCGCCGAGGACGGTCCGAAGGTCATCGACTTCGGCATCTCACGGCCGAAGGACAGCGAACTGCGCACCGAGACAGGCAAGTTGATCGGGACACCGCCGTTCATGGCGCCGGAGCAGTTCCGGCGGCCGCGGGAGGTCGGGCCCGCCGCGGACGTGTTCGCGCTGGGATCGGTGCTGGTGCACGCGGCGACCGGGCGGGGGCCGTTCGACTCGGACAGCCCCTACGTCGTCGCCTACCAGGTCGTGCACGACGAGCCGGACCTGACCGGTGTGCCGGAGAGCCTGGCCCCGATGGTGCTGCGCTGCCTCGCGAAGGAGCCCGAGGACCGCCCCACGCCCGACGAACTGATGCGGGAACTGCGGTCGGTGGCGGCCTCGTACGACACGCAGGCGTTCATACCGGCGCAGCGTTCGCCCGGCGACGGCGTGCGGGAGTCCGCGTGGCCGGAGCCGGCCGGGTCACCGGGATCCTCGGGGGCGGGGAGCTCGCCGGGGTCCTCCGCGGACCCGGCCGGCGCGGCCCGGCCCTCGCCGGCCCGGCCGGGCGTGCGGCGGTGGGGCGGGCGGCGGGTCGCGCTCGCCCTCGGCTCGCTGGTGCTCGTCGCGGGCGGCGGGTTCGCCTCCGCCCAGCTGTTCGGCGAGGACACGGCCGGGGCCGCGTCCCGGGGCACGGACGGCTCGCGGTCCGCCGCGGGCGTCCGCGCGCCGTGGGCGACGCGCCCGGCGGGGGACGACGGGATGCCGCGGTGCGCGTACGGCGCCCGGCGGCTGCTCTGTGCCCAGGCGGGGCAGGTGTCCGCCCTCGACGCCTCCGACGGACGCGTGCTGTGGCGGCACGCCCTGTCCGCCGGGGACGGACCCCGCGGGGCGCCGGTCGTCGCGGGCGGACTGGCGCATGTGCTCACGCACGCGGGCAAGCGCGTCGAGGCCCTCGACCCGGCGTCGGGGCGGGTGCGCTGGGAGCGGGACGTGTCGGCGTACCGGGGGGTCCGGTACGCGGGCGGGACCCTGCTGCTGACGGCGGCCGACGGCACGGTGACCGGGGTGGACGCGGCGTCCGGGCGTACCGGATGGAGCCGGCGGATCCCGGGGGCGGGCGATCCGTACTTCGTGTCGTTCCCCGGGGACGCGCTGGTCTACGCGACCAGTACCTCCGGCGAGGGCCGGACCCGGGTCGCCGCGGTGGACCCCGGCACCGGAGAGGTGCGCTGGGACGAGCGGTTCGACGAGGCGGTGACGCCGGTGGGCGCCGCGGACGGCAGTATCGTTTTGCTGGCCGGGGACGGCGACGGCGGTTACGGCATGGTGGACGCGGTGATCCGTTTCTCCCCCGCGACCAAGGCGTCGCGGCGGGTGGCGCTGTCCGTCGCGCTCCAGCAGCCGACCGCGGCCGTCGACGGCGACCGCGTCTACCTCATGACGTACGACGGCGCCCTCGTGGCCGTCGACACCCGGCGGGAGAAGCGGCTGTGGTCCCTCCAGACGGCCGTGAGCAGGGGGTCGGTGCCGGTCGTCGACGGCGCGCACGTGTTCTTCAGTGCTCCCGACGGCCGTCTCCTCGCCGTCGACGCGGAGGCGGGGAGGCTCGTCGGCCAGACGGAGCTGCGGCTCGGCGCGCGGTCGGACGAGGTGGTCAGTACGCTGCCGGCGCCCGAGGCGGCCGACGGGCGGGTGTACGCCGGGGCTCCCGACGGAACGGTGTTCGCGGTGGACGGGCGTGATCCGGCGGGCTGGTGAGGCTCGCGGGGTTCGTGAGACCCGTGGGGCGGGTGTGTGGGCTTCGCGGGCCTCGCGGCTCCCGCCCGTGCGGAAGGGCCGCCCCCGGTCGACGGAGGCGGCCCTTCGGTGTTCGGCGTTCGGCGTTCGGGCGGACGTCAGCCCAGCTTCGACACGTCCCGTACCGCGCCCTTGTCGGCGCTGGTCGCCATCGCGGCGTAGGCGCGCAGGGCGGCGGAGACCTTGCGCTCGCGGTTCGCGGGGGCGTACATCCCGTCCAACGCCTGGTCACGGCGCGCGAGTTCCGTCTCGTCGACGAGCAGCTCGATCGTGCGGTTCGGGATGTCGATGCGGATGCGGTCGCCGTCCTCGACGAGGGCGATGGTGCCGCCGGAGGCCGCCTCCGGGGAGGCGTGGCCGATGGACAGGCCCGAGGTGCCGCCGGAGAAGCGGCCGTCGGTGATCAGGGCGCAGGTCTTGCCGAGGCCGCGGCCCTTGAGGAAGGACGTGGGGTAGAGCATCTCCTGCATGCCGGGGCCGCCCTTGGGGCCCTCGTAGCGGATGACGACGACGTCGCCGTGGGTGATCCGCTTGTTGAGGATCTTCTCGACGGCCTCCTCCTGCGACTCGCAGACGACCGCGGGCCCCTCGAAGGTCCAGATCGACTCGTCGACACCGGCCGTCTTCACCACGCAGCCGTCGACGGCGAGGTTGCCCTTGAGGACCGCCAGGCCGCCGTCCTTGGAGTACGCGTGCTCGGCGGAGCGGATGCAGCCGTTCTCGGCGTCGTCGTCGAGGGTCTCCCAGCGCTCGGACTGGGAGAAGGCCTCGGCGGAGCGGACGCAGCCGGGGGCAGCGTGCCACAGTTCCACCGCCTCGGCGCTCGGCGAGCCGCCGCGGACGTCCCAGGTCTTCATCCAGTCCGCCAGGGACGGGCTGTGGACCGTGTGCACGTCCTCGTTCAGCAGGCCGGCGCGGTGCAGCTCGCCGAGGAGGGCGGGGATGCCGCCGGCGCGGTGCACGTCCTCCATGTAGTACGTGCGGTCCTTGGCGACGTTCGGCGCCACCTTGGCCAGGCAGGGGACCCGGCGGGAGACCGCGTCGATCTCGTTCAGGCCGAACGGGACGCCCGCCTCCTGGGCCGCCGCCAGCAGGTGCAGGATCGTGTTGGTCGAGCCGCCCATCGCGATGTCCAGCGCCATCGCGTTCTCGAACGCGGCGACGGTGGCGATGTTGCGCGGCAGGACCGTCTCGTCGTCCTGCTCGTAGTGGCGGCGGGTGATGTCCATGACCGTGCGGGCGGCGTCCACGTAGAGCCGCTTGCGCGCGGTGTGGGTGGCCAGGACCGAGCCGTTGCCGGGCAGGGAGAGGCCGATGGCCTCGGTCAGGCAGTTCATCGAGTTGGCGGTGAACATGCCGGAACAGCTGCCGCAGGTCGGACAGGCGTTCTCCTCGATACGGAGGATGTCCTCGTCGGAGATCTTGTCGTTCACGGCGTCGGAGATCGCGTCGACCAGGTCGAGCGTGCGGACCGTGCCGTCGACGAGGGTGGCCCGGCCGGACTCCATCGGGCCGCCGGAGACGAAGACCGTCGGGATGTTCAGGCGCAGGGCCGCCATGAGCATGCCCGGCGTGATCTTGTCGCAGTTGGAGATGCAGACCAGGGCGTCGGCGCAGTGCGCCTCGACCATGTACTCCACGCTGTCCGCGATCAGGTCGCGGGAGGGCAGGCTGTACAGCATGCCGCCGTGGCCCATCGCGATGCCGTCGTCGACGGCGATCGTGTTGAACTCGCGCGGGATGCCGCCGGCCTCGGTGATCGCCTCGCTGACGATCCGGCCGACCGGCTGGAGGTGCGTGTGGCCGGGCACGAACTCGGTGAAGCTGTTGGCCACCGCGATGATCGGCTTCCGGCCGATGTCCGCACCGGGTACACCGGAGGCGCGCATAAGGGCGCGGGCGCCCGCCATGTTGCGGCCGTGGGTGACTGTGCGGGACCTCAGCTCGGGCATCGTCGCTCGCTCCTTCAGACAGGTAGGGCTGTCCTCGAGCGTACGCCGGTCATCCAGGGGGCGGGACGAGGTGTCCGGAATGCGGGATGCACATCTCGCATCGCACCTGGCGCCGGGGGGCCGGTCCGCGTGCCGAGCCGGACCCCGTGCCGGTCCGGTCCCTGTGCCGATCCGGGCCTTGTGCCGAGCCGCGCTCAGGGCCGAGCCGCGCTCAGGGCCCGGTGAGGTGGCCCTGCACCACGGGCGCCAGGCGCGCGACGACCTGCTCGATGTCCGCCGACGCCAGCGGTTCCACCTTGATCACGTACCGCAGCATGGCCGTACCGACCAGTTGCGCGGCCGCCAGCTGGGCGCGCAGTTCGGCGTCCGGCACGTCGAGCTGGGCGGCGATGCGGCCCAGCAGCTGCGCGGCGACGAGACGGCGGAAGACGGCCGCGGCGGTCTCGTTGTCGACCGCCGAGCGGACGACCGCCAGCAGTGGCACGCGCGTCGCGGGGTTCTCCCAGACACCGAACATGAAGCGGGTCAGCCGTTCCCCGACCTGGTCCAACGGCGCGTCGGCCACCGCGTCCGGCCCGTCGAGCACGGGCGCGACGGTCACCTCGACCGCCGCCGCGAAGACCTGCTCCTTGGTGCCGAAGTAGTGGTGCACCAGCGCCGCGTCGACCCCGGCCGCCTTGGCGATGCCCCGCACCGTCGACTTCTGGTAGCCCCGCTCCGAGAACTCCTCGCGGGCCGCGGCGAGGATGCGGTCGCGGGTGTCGGCGGACTCCGCGCGCGGGGGCGGCCGCGGCGGCGCGCGGTGGTGCCGGTCACCGGCGGGGCACCTTCGCCGCCGAGGCCAGGTGCAGGCGCGTGAAGGCCAGGGCCTCCGCGAGGTCGGCCTCGCGTTCGGCGCTGGACATCGCGCGCCGGGTGTTGACCTCGATGACGACGTGCCCGTCGAAGCCGCTCAGCGCGAGTCGTTCCAGCAGCTCGGCGCAGGGCTGCGCGCCCCGGCCGGGCACGAGGTGCTCGTCCTTGGCGGAACCGTTGCCGTCGGCCAGGTGCACGTGCCCCAGCCGGTCGCCCATGCGGTCGAGCATGTCCATCGCGTCCGCGCGGGCGGTCGAGGCGTGGCTGAGATCGATGGTGAAGTGCCGGTAGTCGTCGTTCGTCACGTCCCAGTCGGGCGCGTACGCGAGCATCTCGCGGTCGCGGTAGCGCCAGGGGTACATGTTCTCGACGGCGAACCGTACGTCCGTCTCGTCCGCCATCCGCCAGATGCCCCGGACGAAGTCGCGCGCGTACTGGCGCTGCCAGCGGAAGGGCGGGTGGACGACGACGGTGCTCGCGCCCAGCTTCTCGGCCGCAGCGCGCGCCCGCTGAAGTTTGACCCACGGGTCGGTCGACCACACGCGCTGCGTGATGAGCAGGCACGGGGCGTGCACGGCGAGGATCGGGACGCGGTGGTAGTCGCTGAGTCTGCGGAGCGCGTCGATGTCCTGGCTGACCGGGTCGTTCCACACCATGACCTCGACCCCGTCGTAGCCGAGGCGTGCCGCGATCTCGAAGGCCGTCGCCGTCGACTCCGGGTAGACCGAGGCAGTCGACAGGGCGACCTTCGCATCCGGAATGCGCACGACTGGCTCTGCCATGGGGGACAGGTTACGGGGTGCGGTGACCGGACTGGCGGGTGTCCGTGCGCCGTTGTGGCGCATGCCACGGGTGGGGGTGGCCGGGATCCGTCGGTCCGTCGGCCGCGGCGGCCGTGTGCCCACCGGGCCGATCGCCTCGTGCCCCCACGCGCGCGTGCCCACCGGGTCGGGTGGCCTCGCGCCCCACGCGCGCGTGCCCACCGGGGGCCAGGGTCCGAGATACGGGGCACGAGGCACGAGGCACGGGGTCCGAATCGCCCCGTGCCCCACACGCGCGTGCGGTACCGGGGCCCGCCCCGCCCGCCCCGACGCGTCCCGGCCCGTCCCGGCCGTGCGCTACTGCGAAGCCATGTGGTCGAGCTTGCGGAGGATCACGCCCTCCCGGAGCGCCCACGGGCAGATCTCCAGGGACTCCACCCCGAACAGGTCCATCGCCCCCTCGGCGACCAGCGCGCCCGCCAGCAGCTGGCTCGCGCGGCCCTCGGAGACGCCCGGCAGCTCGGCGCGCTGGGCGGTGGTCATGCCGGCCAGGCGTGGCACCCAGGCCTCCAGGGACTCCCGCTTCAGCTCGCGCTGGACGTAGGGGCCGTCGGCGAAGGGGGCGGCGCCGGCGAGGCGGGCGAGCTGCTTGAAGGTCTTGGAGGTGGCGACGACGTGGTCGGGGGAGCCGATGCGGCTGAATTCCCCGACGGTCCGGGCGATCTCGGCCCGCACGTGCCGCCGCAGCGCCCGTATCCGCTCGGGGTCCGGCGGGTCACCGGGCAGCCAGCCCGCGGTGAGCCGGCCCGCGCCGAGCGGGAGGGAGACGGCCGCGTCGGGCTCCTCGTCGATGCCGTAGGCGATCTCCAGGGAGCCGCCGCCGATGTCCAGGACCAGCAGCTTGCCGGCCGACCAGCCGAACCAGCGGCGGGCCGCGAGGAAGGTGAGCCGGGCCTCCTCCTCGCCGGTGAGGACCTGCAACCGGACACCGGTCTCGGCCTGTACGCGCGCGAGGACGTCGTCTGCGTTGCCGGCCTCGCGCACGGCGGAGGTCGCGAACGGCAGCACGTCCTCGACGCCCTTGTCCTCGGCGGCCTGGAGCGCCTCCTGGACGACGGTGATGAGCGTGTCGACGCCTTCACGGCCGATCGCGCCGGACTCGTCGAGGAGTTCGGCGAGGCGCAGTTCGGCCTTGTGCGAATGGGCGGGCAGCGGGCAGGCGCCCGGATGCGCGTCCACCACCAGCAGGTGCACCGTGTTCGATCCCACGTCGAGGACACCGAGTCTCATGGAGGGCACGCTACTGCCAGCCGTCCTCACCTCGACCCCCGGTGCGCATCCTGAGACAGTCCCGTTGCCGCGCGCGGGCGACTTACCCTGGTCGGGTGCCAAAGACGAAAAAGGCGAAGGACGAAAAAGCCGACAAGGCCGACAAGGCCGTCGAATCCGCCACCGGCTCCCCGGGTTCTTCGCGGGTGAGGTCACCGAAGAAATCGCGCAAGGCCCGCGATGCCGACGAGAAGGGTCTCGACTTCGCGCGCGCGTGGGTCGAGTTCCCCGATCCCGCGGACGACGATCAGGTCTTCCGCTGCGATCTGACGTGGCTGACCTCGCGCTGGAACTGCATCTTCGGCAGCGGCTGCCAGGGCATCCAGGCGGGCCGCGCGGACGACGGCTGCTGCACGCTGGGCGCGCACTTCTCGGACGAGGACGACGAGAAGCGCGTGGCGGAGCACGTGGCGCGGCTCACCCCCGACGTCTGGCAGCACCACGACGAGGGCGTGCGCGACGGCTGGGTCTCGGAGGACGACGAGGGTTCCCGGCAGACCCGCCCGTTCAACGGCTCGTGCATCTTCCAGAACCGCCCGGGCTTCGCGGGCGGCGCCGGCTGCTCGCTGCACATCCTCGCCCTCAAGGAGGGCCGCGAGCCGCTGGAGACCAAGCCGGACGTCTGCTGGCAGCTGCCGGTGCGGCGGACGTACGACTGGATCGACCGGCCCGACGACACGCGCGTGCTCCAGGTGTCGATCGGCGAGTACGACCGGCGGGGCTGGGGTCCGGGCGGGCACGACCTGCACTGGTGGTGCACGTCGGCCACCTCGGCGCACGGCGCGGGCGACCCGGTGTACGTCTCGTACCGGCCGGAACTGATCGAGCTGATGGGCAAGGCCGGCTACGACCGGCTGGTCGAGCTGTGCGAGGAGCGACTCGCCTCGCGGCTGCCGTTGCTGGCCCCGCACCCGGCGGACCCGGCGCCGGCGGATCCGGCGCCGGCGGATCCGGTGCCGGCGGATCCGGTGCCGGCGGATCCGGTGTCGGCGCCGCATGCGCTGGCGGAAAGGCCGACCGCCGTGGATTCCGTCGATCCGGCGGGTCCGGCGGGTCCGGCGGGTCCGGCGGGTCCGATCGTCTGAGGCCACCGGCCCGGCTCTCCGGAGCCGGGCCGGCCCGCTTCGCCGCGCGTACGGCCGCACCCGCGCCGCACCCGCTTCACGGCCCCTCCCGGTCTACGGCGTCGACGGGCCCGGGTCACCGCTGCCGTCGGACGGCGGGGTCGAACCGCCCGGGTCGGACGGGGACGGGTCGGTGGGCGTGGGCTCGGGGTCGGCGGAGGTCGGCGGGTCGTCCGGTGCGGGATCGGTGGCCGGCGGGGTCGTCGGGGTCGTCGGCTCCGGGTCGGGCGAGGCGGGTGGCCCGCTCGGTGTGGGGCCGGGGTCCGCGGGGGCGGGTGCGACGCCGTGGCCCTCGATCGAGACGACGGTACCGGCCGGCGAGATCGCCACGCGCGCGTGCCAGGGCCCGGTGGGCTCGCGCAGGTGGTCGACGTACACCTTGACCGTGATCGATTCACCGGGCCGGAGGGTGCCCGTGGTGCGGCTCAGGTGGAGCCAGGAGGCGCCGGTGGTCGCCGACCAGTGGACCGGCCCGTCCGCGTCCTGTGCCGCGGTCAGGGTGATCAGGGTGGTGGCACCGTCGTTCCCGGCCGTGACGGACAGGTGTCCCGCGCCCTTGTCGCCGAGTCCGGGGACGCTGACGACCTCCACGGAGACGTCGGACTTGCCGCCCTCGGGGAGGCGGGAGCCGGGCCGGGTGCTGGCGTTGCCGGCGTTCTGGTAGTCGTCCGACCCGTCTCCGGCGAGGCCGTCGGGGCCCTTGGCCTCACTGGCGGTGGGCGGGCGGCCGTCGGAGTCGGCGGTCGGTGTGCCCCGGTAGGCCGCCCACAGGGCGAGCACGGGCGCGGCGACGACGGTGGCGACGACCGTCGTGGTGACGGCACGCGCGCGCATGCGGTCCCGCCGGGCGGCGCGGTCCTTGGGGTCCATCGGGAAGCCGCGCCGGTCGAAGCGCGGCGCGGCGGCACCCCGCGCGCGTGGCGGGTGCGCCAGGAAGGTGTGCAGGGCCGCGCGGGGCGCCCGCAGGACCGGCAGTTCGGCGGGGTGACGCCGGCGCCGGGCCAGCGGCCGGGAACCGCGCACTCCGCCGCGCGGCGGCAGCGCGGGCAGTCGTCGACGTGCCGGACGAGCTCGCGGCGCAGCGCGGCACTGAGCACGAGCTGGTGGTCGCCGGTGAGACGGGCCACACCGGGGCAGCCGCCGGTCTCGACGACGGCCAGGGCCGCCCGGGTGCGTTCGACCTCGCAGGCGGCGGAGGCCAGCAGTTCGCGGGCCGCGGCGACCTCCATGCCGAGTACGGCCGCCACCTCGTGGGGGGCGAGGTGGTGCCGTACGGCGAGCTCGAGCGCCTCGCGCTGTTCCGGGCTGGTGCCTGCGGCCTCCGGCCAGGCGAGCAGGGCGAGTTCGCGCCGCCGTCGCTCCTGGAGGTCGTCGGGCACGGGCTCGGCGGCGGGCCCGGCGCCGCTCTGCCGGTGGGTGCTGTGCCGGCCCGGTGCGTGCGTGCCCTGACGTTTCCGCCCGGCCTCGGCGAGCTTGCGCAGGCAGGTCCAGCGGGCCAGTGCGTAGAGCCAGGCCCTGCGGTCGCCCGCGGCACCCGGGACGCGCTGTCCGCGCCGCTCGGCGAACGTCAGGACGTCGCCGAGGGCAGCCGTGGCGGTGTCGTGGTCGCACAGGACGGACAGACAGTAGGTGAACAGGCCGTCGAGGTGGGGCTCGTAGCGCGCGGGTGGGCGCTGCGCCGCCGCGCGCGCCGCAGCGCGGTCGCGCGCCTCCCTGTGCGCCCGGTGTGCGCCGGTCGTGCGGGTCGAGGTTTCCGGACTGCTGCTCATCACCCGTGCGACCGTAGGCCTCGCGGAACGACCTCTTGTGTCCCCTTGAGTCCTTTTAATCCGTACGGGTGAAACGATCCCTCATAAGGGGACAGGAACAGGGGCTCGAGTGGCTCGTTCGCGACGGGACCGGCCGGTTCACAGGGGGTGAGGCGGCCCGGCCGGGGGGAATGGCCGGGCCGCCTCACCCGGTGTCCGCCGCCCCGGGGGGGGTGGGAGCGGTGGACGCCACCTCGGGTCGCGTCTGCCCCGGCCGACCTGCTTCATGCACGGGCTTCTCGCGTTGTCGGTCCCGGCGGTTACGGTTTCCCCATGGCTGCCCGCACGAAGACCACCAAGGACCGTCCGTCGTACCGCTGCACGGAGTGCGGGTGGCAGACGGCGAAGTGGCTCGGCCGCTGCCCCGAATGCCAGGCCTGGGGCACGGTCGAGGAGTACGGCGCGCCCGCGGTCCGCACGACGGCGCCCGGCCGGGTCACCACCTCCGCCCTGCCGATCGGCCAGGTCGACGGCCGTCAGGCCACCGCCCGCCCCACCGGCGTCCCGGAGCTGGACCGCGTACTGGGCGGCGGGCTGGTCCCCGGCGCCGTCGTCCTGCTGGCCGGTGAGCCGGGGGTCGGCAAGTCCACGCTCCTGCTCGACGTGGCCGCCAAGGCCGCGAGCGACGAACACCGCACGCTGTACGTCACGGGCGAGGAGTCGGCGAGCCAGGTCCGGCTGCGGGCCGACCGCATCGGCGCCATAGACGACCATCTGTATCTCGCCGCGGAGACCGACCTGGCCGCCGTCCTCGGCCACTTGGACGCCGTGAAACCGTCCCTGCTGATCGTCGACTCGGTGCAGACGGTGGCCTCCCCGGAGATCGACGGCGCCCCCGGCGGCATGGCCCAGGTCCGCGAGGTCGCCGGCGCGCTGATCCGCGCCTCGAAGGAGCGTGGCATGTCCACGCTGCTGGTGGGCCACGTCACCAAGGACGGCGCGATCGCCGGCCCGCGCCTCCTCGAGCACCTCGTGGACGTCGTCCTGTCCTTCGAGGGCGACCGGCACGCGCGCCTGCGCCTGGTGCGAGGCGTCAAGAACCGCTACGGCGCCACCGACGAGGTCGGCTGCTTCGAACTGCACGACGAGGGCATCACGGGTCTCGCCGACCCCAGCGGACTTTTCCTGACACGACGTGACGAACCGGTCCCCGGCACCTGCCTGACGGTCACCCTGGAGGGCCGCCGCCCCCTGGTCGCGGAAGTGCAGGCGCTCACCGTCGATTCACAGATCCCCTCGCCCCGCCGCACCACCTCCGGTCTGGAGACCTCCCGCGTCTCGATGATGCTCGCGGTCCTGGAGCAGCGCGGCAGGATCAGCGCGCTCGGCAAGCGGGACATCTACTCCGCGACGGTCGGCGGCGTGAAGCTCTCCGAGCCCGCGGCGGACCTGGCGATCGCCCTCGCGCTGGCCTCCGCGGCGAGCGACACCCCCCTGCCCAAGAACCTGGTCGCGATCGGCGAAGTGGGCCTCGCGGGCGAGGTCAGACGGGTCACGGGCGTGCAGCGCAGACTCGCCGAGGCGCACCGCCTGGGCTTCACGCACGCGCTCGTACCGGGCGATCCCGGCAAGATCCCCGCGGGGATGAAGGTCCTGGAAGTCGCGAACATGGGGGACGCCCTGCGGGTGCTGCCGCGCTCCCCTCGGCGAGAGGCCCCGCGGGAGGCGGAGGACCGCCGGTAGACTTTGCCCAGGTCTCGCCCGTCCGTACGAACCGAGTGCGCGAAACGGGAGCACCCCAGAACCTGTGACCGGAGGAGTGCAGTGGCAGCCAACGACCGGGCGGCAGCTCCCGGAAAGTCCGGTGGGAGTTCCGGTGCCGACGGCCTGATGCGTGCCGCGCTGAGCGCGGTGGCTCCCGGCACGGCCCTGCGCGACGGCCTGGAGAGAGTGCTCCGCGGCAACACCGGCGGACTCATCGTGCTCGGCTCCGACAAGACGGTCGAGACGATGTGCACGGGCGGGTTCCTCCTGGATGTCGAGTTCACGGCCACGCGCCTGCGCGAGCTGTGCAAGCTCGACGGCGGCATCGTCGTCTCCTCCGACCTGTCCAAGATCCTGCGGGCCGGCGTGCAGCTCGTGCCGGACCCCACCATCCCCACGGAGGAGACCGGCACCCGGCACCGCACGGCGGACCGCGTCAGCAAGCAGGTCGGCTTCCCCATCGTCTCGGTCTCCCAGTCCATGCGCCTGATCGCGCTCTACGTCGACGGCCAGCGCCGCGTCCTGGAGGACTCCGCGGCGATCCTGTCCCGCGCGAACCAGGCGCTCGCGACCCTGGAGCGCTACAAGCTCCGCCTGGACGAGGTCGCGGGCACGCTGTCGGCGCTGGAGATCGAGGACCTGGTGACGGTCCGGGACGTCTCGGCGGTGGCGCAGCGCCTGGAGATGGTGCGCCGCATCGCCACCGAAATCGCCGAGTACGTGGTCGAACTGGGCACCGACGGCCGCCTTCTCGCCCTCCAGCTCGACGAGTTGATCGCGGGCGTGGAGCCGGAGCGTGAACTGGTGGTCCGGGACTACGTTCCGGAGCCCACCGCCAAGCGTTCCCGCACGGTCGACGAGGCGCTGCACGAGCTGGACGCGCTCAGCCACGCGGAGCTCCTCGAGATGTCCACGGTGGCGCGCGCGCTGGGCTACACCGGCTCCCCGAGGCCCTCGACTCGGCTGTCTCCCCGCGCGGGTTCCGCATGCTGGCCAAGGTGCCCCGCCTCCCCGGCGCGATCATCGACCGCCTGGTGGAGCACTTCGGCGGGCTCCAGAAGCTCCTCGCGGCGAGCGTCGACGACCTCCAGACGGTCGACGGCGTGGGCGAGGCCCGGGCACGCAGCGTGCGCGAAGGTCTGTCACGCCTGGCGGAGTCGTCGATCCTGGAGAGGTACGTCTGAGACCCGCGGCATTCGAGGCCCGCGGTCTCCGAGGCCCGCGGCACCCCTGAGGCCTGCGGCGGCTCCGGGACCGGCGTCAGTTCCGAGACCAGCGGTGACTCCGGGGCTCGCGGCGCCTGTGTCGCGCACGCGGGCACGACCGCGCCCCGGGCGAGGAGCGGCGGCCGGGCGGCCCCGCCTCAGTCCTGCTCCAGCACGAAGGAGGTCTGCGCCTTCGCGAACCCGGGGGCCTTCGCCTCCACCAGGTACGTACCGGCCCCGGCCGCCCCCGCCGGAGGCGTCGCGCACTCCGGCGCACTCGGCTTCCGGTCCCAGGTCACGGTGTACGTGAAGCTGTCCCCGGCCGGCACCCGGTACAGAAGGCTCGCGGCCCCCTTCGGGCAGTCGGCGGACGACCAGTAGTCGTCGGCGCCGCCGGCCCGAGTGATCGTCAACACCGCCTTCTTCGGCCCGAGATCCACCTTGCAGTCGCTTCCGGAGGAGTTCTTCGCCGTCAGCCGGAACGTGGGCCTCTGGTCCGGCGAGTAGGTGTTGCGGACGCTGCGCAGGGTCAACGTGACCACGCTGGCGGTGCAGTTGGGCAGCGTCGTACCGGCCGGCAGGACCGTGCCCGACCCGCTGCCGTTGGCGCCGTCGTCCGAACCACCGGATCCCGCCGAGCCGGCGCCCCCCGTGTCCGCGCCGCCGGACCCGGCGCCGTCGTCCGAGCCCGAACCGGAACCCGATCCCGAACCGGAGCCGCCGGAGTCCTCGTCGCCCGACTCGTCGCGCCCGCCGGGGTTTTGACTGATCGCGGGCCCGGAACCGGAGGGGCCCGGCGTGATGGAGGACGCGGGATTCTTGCCGTTGGAACCGTCCGCCCCGTTGTTGCCGCCACCCCGCCCGAGCTGACCACCCAGGTGACCAGCAACGCCAACAGGGCGACCACGGACAGCAGTACGCCCCTCCGTCGCCAGTAGATGGAGGAGGGAAGCGGCCCGACCGGATTGCGCAGAGATCCCACGGCGCAAACTGTACGAGAGATCCCTGCCTTGTCCGGCGTCACCCGCCGCCCGGGCCACAACTTTTCCGGATCATCATCCCGGACAGGGGTGCTCCGCCGCCGACTTGAGTACCGTGCACCCGTTCCAGTGACGGCAAGTGACCGAGATGCCACACGAGACACACGGAGCGTGACGGCGCACGCCTTCGCCCTCGCGCCCCTCACAGCCTCGGCCGCGCCCGGGGCGCACGCGCGCGGACGCCTCTCGCGCCCCCGCCCCGCCGGTGGCGGCACGCGCGCGTGCCCCTGCGCGCATGGCAGGATCGGAAGGCCATGACTGCGCCCACGAAGCCCCCGCACCACAGCCCCGACGACACCGTCTCCGGGCCGCCCCCCGCAGGGCGGCCGCGCCCGGACGGTCCCGACCCGACGACGGCCGCACCGGCCTCCGGCGCGCGCCTGCACTCCCCTGTCATCGACTGGTTCGACGAGCACGCCCGCGACCTGCCCTGGCGGCGCCCCGAGGCCGGCGCCTGGGGAGTCATGGTCAGCGAGTTCATGCTCCAGCAGACGCCGGTCAGCCGCGTCCTGCCGGTCTACGAGCAGTGGCTCGCCCGCTGGCCGCGCCCCGCCGACCTGGCCGCCGAGTCCCCCGGCGAGGCCGTCCGCGCCTGGGGGCGGCTCGGCTACCCGCGCCGCGCCCTGCGGTTGCACGGCGCCGCGGTGGCCATAACGGAACGGCACGACGGCGACGTACCGGCGGACCACGCGCAGCTGCTGGCGCTGCCCGGCATCGGCGAGTACACGGCCGCCGCCGTCGCCTCCTTCGCGTACGGACAGCGGCACGCCGTCCTGGACACCAATGTCCGCCGGGTGTTCGCGCGCGCGGTCACGGGGGTGCAGTACCCGCCGAACGCCACCACGGCCGCCGAACGCAAACTGGCGCGCGCCCTGCTGCCCGAGGACGAGAGGACCGCCGCGCGCTGGGCGGCCGCGTCCATGGAACTGGGCGCCCTCGTGTGCACGGCGCGGAACGAGACCTGCCGGCGCTGCCCGATCGCCGACCGGTGCGCCTGGCGGCTCGCGGGCAAGCCGGAGCACGACGGCCCGGCGCGTCGCGGCCAGACGTACGCCGGTACGGACCGGCAGGTGCGCGGCAAGCTGCTCGCCGTACTGAGGGAGGCTCACACGCCCGTGCCACAGACGGAACTCGACCGGGTGTGGCACGAGCCGGTGCAACGCGCGCGGGCGCTGGACGGCCTCGTCGCGGACGGCCTGGTGGAACCGATGCCGGGCAGCCTGTACCGGCTTCCCCTCACCTGATACTCCGTCAGTTCACGTTCGCCCGGAGGCCGTCCGGCGGTGGTCGACGGGTGGCTGGCGGGCGGTCGGCGGATGGATCGCCTCAAACCGGCCGCATTCGGCTTTCCTCCTTACCCCTGACCCGCCTTCGTTACACAACCGACGGACAGCCGACTGCTAGCCGCAGGCTGCCTCGGACAGTGCCGTGACAACGGCTCCGTAGTTTCCTTCGTGTGCCCGGCAGCGGCACGAGGGCCACAGACCACGAGCGGGAAACCGGCGGACCACAGCCAGCCGGTACGGGGATACGGAGGCGGTTGATCATGGCGCAGGGAGAGGTGCTCGAGTTCGAGGAGTACGTCCGCACCCGGCAGGACGCGCTGCTGCGCAGTGCCCGCCGACTGGTCCCGGACCCGGTGGACGCCCAGGACCTGCTCCAGACCGCGCTGGCCCGTACGTACGGCCGCTGGGACGGCATCGCGGACAAGCGGCTGGCGGACGCCTACCTGCGCCGGGTCATGATCAACACCCGGACCGAGTGGTGGCGCGCCCGCAAGCTGGAGGAAGTGCCCACCGAGCAGTTGCCGGACGCCAGCGTGGAGGACTCCACCCAGCAGCACGCGGACCGTGCCCTGCTGATGGACGCCATGAAGGTGCTCGCTCCCAAGCAGCGCAGTGTCGTCGTCCTGCGACACTGGGAGCAGATGTCCACGGAGGAGACGGCCGTAGCCCTCGGCATGTCGGCCGGTACGGTCAAGAGCACGCTGCACCGGGCGCTCGCCCGGCTCCGCGAGGAGCTGGAATCCCGCGATCTGGACGCACGCGCGCTGGAGCGTGAGGAGCGGGAGCGTTGCACGGCGGCCTGACCGAGGCCGGGCCCTCACCGGCCCGAGGCACCTTCCAGGCGGTGATCACGGCGCTGGCCGTGCTCGCCGCCGTCGGCCTTTTCCTGTCCTCGTGCGCCACCGGCGGCACCGGTGCCCGTGACGAGGGCCCGGCACACGCCGGAGCGGTCGTCGGCGCCACCGCCTCCCCGTCGAGTTCCCCCGCCGACGCCCCCGACCGCACCGACGCCGTCCGGCTCGTCAAGGACGACCCCGAGGTGTCGGAGGAGGTCAAGCGCGAGCTGAAACCGTGCGTCGGCGACGAGTACCCGGTCGACGTCTCCTTCGGCGACCTCACCGGCGGCGCCGAGAGCGACGTCGTCGTCAACGTGCTGACGTGCGGTGACGCGGTGGGCGTCGGGTCGTACGTGTACCGCCGGACGGACGGCCGGTACGAGAACGTGTTCAAGACCGAGGAGCCCCCGGTCTACGCCGAGATAGACCGCGGCGACCTGGTGGTGACCAAGCAGGTGTACGAGAAGGGCGACCCCGTCTCCAGCCCCTCCGGCGAGAACGTGATCACGTACCGCTGGACGGCCTCGGGTCGCTTCGTCAAGGAGTACAGCTGGCACAACGACTACAGCAGCGTCGTCGGCGGGGCCGACGTGACGCCGGTACCGGAGAGCGGCTGACGGGCTCCGCACACCGGCGCCGAACGCCCCCTTCGTCGTGCCTCCGCGGAAAAAATCCTCCGCCACGTGAACCGTTCGGGCCTCCCGGACCGATGAACCAGTGAACGCACCAGGCGCTCCGGGCGTCCCCTCCTAGGGACGGCCGGCCCGACAGCGAACCGACAGCGAACCGACAGACACGACAGCCCGACAGCCCGACAGCCCGACAGCCCGACAGCCACAGCGGACCCGCGACCGCCCGCACCGCGCACCACCCACACCGTCAAGACCGCACACCGCACACCGCACACCCACGACACCACCGAGGACTGAGAGCACCGGGATGGCAGACCAGACCCACGTCCTGTTCGTCGAGGACGACGACGTCATCCGCGAGGCCACCCAGCTGGCCCTGGAGCGGGACGGCTTCATGGTCACCGCGATGCCCGACGGCCTGTCCGGTCTGGAGGCGTTCCGGGCGGACCGCCCCGACATCGCCCTGCTGGACGTGATGGTGCCCGGGCTGGACGGCGTGAGCCTGTGCCGGCGCATCCGGGACGAGTCCACCGTGCCGGTGATCATGCTCTCCGCGCGCGCCGACTCCATCGACGTCGTGCTCGGCCTCGAGGCAGGCGCCGACGACTACGTGACCAAGCCGTTCGACGGCGCCGTCCTGGTCGCCCGCATCCGCGCGGTGCTGCGCCGGTTCGGACACGCGGGCGGGCCCGACCGGGGCGAGGCGGATTCCTCCGCCGCCGGGGGCGTGCTGGCCTTCGGCGACCTGGAGATCGACACCGAGGGCATGGAGGTGCGCCGGGCCGGGCGGCCGGTCGCGCTCACCCCGACCGAGATGCGCCTCCTGCTGGAGTTCTCCTCCGCCCCGGGCACGGTCCTGTCGCGGGACAAACTGCTGGAGCGGGTGTGGGACTACGGCTGGGGCGGAGACACCCGCGTCGTCGACGTCCACGTGCAGCGGCTGCGGACGAAGATCGGCCAGGACCGGATCGAGACGGTCCGCGGCTTCGGCTACAAGCTGAAGGCCTGAGCGGACAGGGGTATGCGGGGGATGTTGCGGCACCTGGTTCCCGTCCGCGCCGAGCGCGCGGGCCTCCACACCGGCCTGCGGTGGAAGCTGAGCGCGGCCATCGCACTGGTCGGGGCGCTGGTGGCGATCGTGCTCAGCCTCGTCGTCCACAACGCCGCCCGGGTCTCCATGCTGGACAACGCACGCGACCTCGCCGACGAGCGCGTCCAGATCGCCCAGCGCAACTACGAGCTGTCCGGGCGTCCCAACTTCCCCAACATCAAGATCGACGACCGGGACCTGCCGTCGGAGCTGAGGTTCAAGGTCGGGGAGGGGCGCCGGGCGACGTTCGTCTCCGACCACGGCGGCGGGCCGCCCGACATCTGGGCGGCGGTGCCCCTGAAGGACGGCCACGTGCTCTCCCTGCACACCGGCTTCACCGACCGCAGCACGGACATCCTGTACGACCTCGACCAGGCCCTGGTGATCGGTTCCATCGCGGCCGTCCTCGGCGGCAGCGCGCTCGGGGTGCTGATCGGCGGCCAGCTCTCGCGCCGGCTGCGCAAGGCGGCGGCCGCGGCGAACCAGGTCGCCAAGGGTGAGACGGAGGTGCGGGTGCGGGACGCCATCGGCGGGGTCGTGCGCGACGAGACCGACGACCTGGCGTCCGCCGTGGACGCCATGGCGGACGCCCTGCAGCAGCGGCTGGAGGCCGAGCGCCGGGTCACCGCCGACATCGCGCACGAGCTGCGCACACCGGTGACCGGGCTGCTGACCGCCGCCGAGCTGCTGCCTCCGGGCCGGCCCACCGAGCTGGTCATGGACCGGGCGAAGGCCATGCGCACACTCGTCGAGGACGTCCTGGAGGTGGCCCGCCTCGACGGCGCCTCCGAGCGCGCCGAGTTGCAGGACATCCTGCTGGGCGAGTTCGTCACCCGGCGGGTGGCGGCCAAGGACCCGGAGGCCGAGGTGCGGGTGGTGCACGAGTCCATGGTCACCACCGACCCCCGGCGCCTGGAGCGCGTGCTGTTCAACCTGCTCGCCAACGCCGGCCGGCACGGCAGACCGCCGATCCAGGTCACCGTCGAGGGCCGGGTCATCCGGGTCCGCGACCACGGCCCCGGGTTCCCCCAGGATCTGCTCGCGGAGGGCCCGAGCCGCTTCCGCACCGGGAGCAGCGACCGGGCAGGACGCGGCCACGGTCTGGGCCTCACCATCGCGGCAGGACAGGCCCGCGTCCTGGGCGCCCGGCTGACCTTCCGCAACGTACGACCGGCGGGGGCGCCGGCGCACATACCGTCCGAGGGCGCGGTGGCCGTCCTGTGGCTGCCGGAGCACGCCCCGACGAACACGGGAAGCTATCCGATGCTGCCGTGAGGACGGGCGCGGGCCGGCCGGGGTGGGTGCCCTCATGGGGCGGTGTACCGATCGGACGCATCCCTCGCCGTGTGTGGGGCGGCGTACCGAGCCAGTGCATCACTCCCCGTGGATGGGGCGGCCGTACCGATCCGGTGCATCGTTCGCCCCATGCCGGAGACCCCCGGGGTGGTCACCGGCCGGGGGCCTCTCGGAGGGCTTCCGCGGTGTCGGACCGCCGCCGCTCTCAGGCGGGCGGCGGCGGTCCGTCCGGGTGGGTCAGACGGGCTCGACGACCGGCGCCTTGGGGGCGGTGGACTCGTCCGCGGCGCCCTCCTCCTTCGGTCCGGCTCCGCGGAGGGGGACCTCCTTGACGAAGACGGCCGCCACCAGCGCGACCACGGCCACGACGGCTCCGAGGACGAACGCCGCGTGGGTGCCGTCGGAGACCGCGTACTGGTAGGCCTCCCGCGCCGGGGCCGGCAGCTTGGCGAGGCTGGCGGCGTCCAGCTGCGCGGACTGCTCGGTGATCTTGGAGCCCAGTGCGCCGGCCCGCTCGGACATGGCGTCCTGGACCCGGCTGTTGAACAGTGCGCCCATGATCGCGACGCCGAAGGAGGAGCCGAGCGTGCGGAAGAGGGTGGCCGAGGAGGACGCGACGCCCATGTCCTTCATCTCGACGCTGTTCTGTGCGACCAGCATGGTGATCTGCATCAGGCAGCCCATGCCAAGGCCGACGACCGCCATGAACACACCGGAGGTGAACCGGGAGGTGCCGGTGTCCATCGTGGAGAGCAGGTACAGGCCGACGATCATCAGGGCGCCGCCGACGACCGGGAAGACCTTGTAGCGGCCGCTGCTGGTGGTGATCCGGCCGGCGATCATCGAGGTCACGAGCATCGCGCCGAGCATCGGCAGGAGCAGCAGGCCGGAGTTGGTCGCCGAAGCACCCTGCACCGCCTGCTGGTAGAGCGGCAGGAACAGGGTGGCGCCGAACATCACGAAGCCGGTGATGAAGCCGATCACCGACATCAGCGTGAAGTTGCGGCTGCGGAAGATGTGCAGCGGCAGGATCGGCTCCGCGGCCCTGGTCTGCCAGAACACGAACCCGACGAGCGCCGCGACACCGATGCCGATCAGCTCCATGATCCGCGCGGAGGACCAGGCGTACTCGGTGCCGCCCCAGGTGGTGACGAGCACGATGGAGGTGATGCCGACGGTGAGCAGTCCGGCGCCCAGATAGTCGATGCGGGCCTGGGACCGCTTCTTCGGCAGGTGCAGGACGGCGGTGATCAGGCCGAGGGCCACCACGCCGAGCGGCAGGTTGATGTAGAAGGCCCAGCGCCAGCCCCAGTGGTCGGTGATGGTGCCACCGACCAGCGGTCCGCCGATCATCGCTATCGCCATCACGGCGGCCATCATGCCCTGGTACTTGCCGCGCTCCCGCGGCGGGACGAGGTCGCCGATGATCGCCATGACGCCGACCATCAGACCGCCGGCGCCCAGCCCCTGCACGGCGCGGAAGCCGATCAGCTGGCCCATGTCCTGGGCCATGCCGCTCAGCGCCGACCCGGCCAGGAAGAGGACGATGGAGCTGAGGAAGGCGCCCTTGCGCCCGTACAGGTCGCCGAGCTTGCCCCAGATCGGGGTGGAGGCGGCGGTGGCGAGGGTGTAGGAGGTCACCACCCATGACAGGTGTTCGAGGCCGCCGAGGTCGCCGACGATCGTGGGCATCGCGGTGCCGACGATCATGTTGTCGAGCATCGCGAGCATCATAGTGATCATCAGTGCGAGCATCACGACCCGCACGCTCCGCTGTTTCTCGTCCTGTGCGCCGGCGTCCGGCTCAACGGTTCGGGTGTCCGCCATCGTCATCCCACTCCCCCAGGGCAACCACTTACTTGCCGCCCGGCTAGTTCAGTACACTGGGAAAGTAGATCCGCAACTAGCCGGTCGTCAAGTAAGTTTCAACTGAACGGAAGGTAAGTTTCCCTTACCTTCCGGCTGCCGGTTTCGCGGCGACGCGAGGAGTACGAGGATGGACGTCACCATGGACGGCACCAAGCAGCGACGCCGCGGCAACACGCGCCAGCGCATCCAGGACGTGGCGCTGGCGCTCTTCGCCGAGCAGGGTTACGAGAAGACCTCGCTCCGCGAGATCGCGGAGCATCTCCAAGTGACCAAGGCGGCCCTGTACTACCACTTCAAGACCAAGGAAGAGATCATCGTCAGCATCTTCACGGATCTGACGAAGCCGATCGAGGACCTGATCGAGTGGGGCCGCAGCCAGCCGCACACTCTGGAGACCAAGCGGGAACTCCTGCGGCGCTACAGCCAGGCGCTCAGCGAGGCGGCCCCGTTCTTCCGCTTCATGCAGGAGAACCAGGCGACGGTCCGCGAACTCCAGATCGGCGAGTCCTTCAAGGACCGGATGCGCGGGCTGCGCGACATCGTCATCGACCCGGACGCCCCGCTCGCCGACCAGGTCCGCTGCGTCAGCGCCATCTTCACGCTGCACGCCGGGATGTTCTTCCTCCAGGACCTCGAAGGCGACCCCGAGGAGAAGCGCGAAGCTGTCCTCGAGGTCGCCGTCGATCTGATCACCCAGGCCCATCAGGGCTCGCAGCCGTCCTGAAGACGGCCGTCGGTCACCGTCGTCAGAGGGACACGCCCTTGCCGCGCAGGAACTTCACCGGGTCGACCGCCGAACCGTAGTTGGCGGTGGTCCGGATCTCGAAGTGCAGGTGCGGGCCGCTGGAGTTGCCGGTGTTGCCGGACAGGGCTATGCGCTGGCCGGTCTTGACGACCTGGCCGACCTTCACGTTGACGTGCGACAGGTGGGCGTACTGGGAGTACACACCGTTGGCGTGCTTGATGACGATGGCGTTGCCGTAGGCGGGGCCGTCACCGGCGCCGTTGCCACCGGCCTTGACGACCTTGCCGCCGTGCGCGGCGAAGACCTTGGTGCCGGTCGCCACGGCGAAGTCCTGACCGCTGTGCTTGGAGGCCCACATGCCACCGGCCTGGGCGAAGCTGGCGGACAGCTTGTACTTCTTCACCGGGTCGACCCAGGTGGCCGAGGACTTCTTGGCCACCACCGCGGTCGCGGCCGTGGGCGCCGCCGTCTGGGCCTGGGGCGTGACCGCGGACGCCACTCCGCTCCCCAGCACGACCGTGGCGCCGAGAGCGGCGGCGCCGACGGCCACGCGGGTGCGGAGCTGGGGCGTACGGGACGAACGGAACGTGACGCGCTGGAACATCGAAACCTCATGGTGCCGGGGACAGAGAGAACCACCCGACGTACGGACGTCCGCCGGATGGCCACTCCTTGGTAACCCGCGACCCGGCAATGCCCCAAACGTGTGATCTACGACGGAAACTAGTAGTCCACGCCAAAACGGAACATCCCCCACAGTTCGCCCCGCACCCGACATAGGCCCCAGTTCCACGCGGCAGGCCTGCCAGACGAACCCACCTTGGGGGTTATGTCGCTTTTGCCCGAATCCAGGTCGGCACTATTCCGCGTAGTACGTGACGTAGCTCCTGTGCGGCACGTCACCGGCCGCCCGCCGTGCGGCCCTTCGGAATGTGACGGCGGCTACTCCCCCGCCCACAGAGGGACTTGTGACCCGCGCCACGAAGCGTGCGCGAGGGTGTGACGGGCCTCTCAGCACCCTCTACCGTCCAGTAACCCGCTGGTTCCCCTCAGGCCATCCCCACCGATGAGCATGCCCACGACACCCGCAGCGCTCGGACGCGAGAGGACCCCCACACCATGACCAGAGGCACCTGGACGCGCCGCATCGGCATGACCGCCGTGGCGACGGCCGCCATCACCGCGATGGCCGTCCCGGCCGGCGCCCAGGCCGCGACGGCCACCGGCACCTCCTCCATCGCCACCGCCGCGCAGGCTCAGGTCGGCTACGACACCTGGCAGACGGACTGCCTGGCGGTGATGAACCAGGCCCTGCCCTACCTGAAGCAGCGCATCGCCGCCGTCGAGCCGGGCGAGAAGCAGGCCGTCGTCCTCGACATCGACAACACCACTCTGGAAACCGATTTCGGCTTCAGCTACCCGCAGCCGGCCAACAAGCCGGTCCTCGACGTCGCCAAGTACGCCCAGGAGCACGGCGTCTCCCTGTTCTTCGTCACCGCCCGCCCCGGCATCATCTCGGGCGTGACGGACTACAACCTGAAGCACGTCGGCTACAAGGTCTCCGGCCTCTACGTCCGCGGCCTGTTCGACCTCTTCAAGGACGTCGGCGCCTACAAGACCGCCCAGCGCGTCGACATCGAGTCCAAGGGCTACACGATCATCGCGAACATCGGCAACAGCGCCACCGACCTGTCGGGCGGCCACGCCGAGAAGACCTTCAAGCTGCCGGACTACGACGGACAGCTGTCCTGAGGAACGCAACGAGAGGGGCCGCCCCGGGACATCGGTCCCGGGGCGGCCCCTCTTCTGCGCTCGACCCCTCGGGGTCAGGCGTCCTTGCTCAGGTTCGGACCCGCGCCACCGGCCGCCTGCTCGATCGGCGGGACGTCCGGCAGGGCCGACTTCTCCTCACCCCGGAAGGTGAAGGTCTTGGCGTCGCCCTCGCCCTCGGTGTCCACGACCACGATGTGACCGGGGCGCAGCTCGCCGAAGAGGATCTTCTCCGAGAGCGTGTCCTCGATCTCGCGCTGGATGGTGCGGCGCAGCGGACGCGCACCCAGCACCGGGTCGTACCCCTTCTTGGACAGCAGCTCCTTGGCGGACGGGGAGAGCTCGATGCCCATGTCCCGGTCCCTCAGGCGCTCGTCGACCTTGCCGACCATCAGGTCGACGATCTGGAGGATGTCCTCCTGGGTCAGCTGCGGGAAGACGACCACGTCGTCGACGCGGTTGAGGAACTCGGGCCGGAAGTGCTGCTTCAGCTCGTCCGAGACCTTGTTCTTCATGCGCTCGTAGTTGGACTTCGTGTCGCCCGCGGCGGCGAAGCCGAGGTTGAAGCCCTTGGAGATGTCCCGCGTGCCGAGGTTGGTCGTCATGATGATGACCGTGTTCTTGAAGTCCACGACCCGGCCCTGGGAGTCGGTCAGACGACCGTCCTCCAGGATCTGGAGCAGCGAGTTGAAGATGTCCGGGTGGGCCTTCTCCACCTCGTCGAAGAGGACGACGGAGAACGGCTTGCGGCGGACCTTCTCGGTCAGCTGGCCGCCCTCTTCGTAACCCACGTATCCGGGCGGGGAACCGAAGAGACGCGACACCGTGTGCTTCTCGCTGAACTCCGACATGTCGAGGGAGATCAGCGCGTCCTCGTCACCGAAGAGGAACTCGGCGAGCGCCTTGGACAGCTCGGTCTTACCGACACCGGACGGGCCGGCGAAGATGAACGAACCACCCGGACGCTTCGGGTCCTTGAGGCCCGCACGCGTACGGCGGATCGCCTTCGAGAGCGCCTTGACGGCGTCCTTCTGGCCGATGACCCGCTTGTGGAGCTCGTCCTCCATGCGCAGCAGACGCGAGGACTCCTCCTCGGTCAGCTTGAAGACCGGGATGCCGGTGGCGGTCGCGAGGACCTCGGCGATCAGCTCGCCGTCGACCTCGGCGACGACGTCCATGTCGCCGGCCTTCCACTCCTTCTCGCGCTTGGCCTTGGCGGCCAGGAGCTGCTTCTCCTTGTCGCGGAGGGAGGCGGCCTTCTCGAAGTCCTGCGAGTCGATCGCGGACTCCTTGTCGCGGCGGACGCCGGCGATCTTCTCGTCGAACTCGCGCAGGTCCGGCGGCGCGGTCATCCGGCGGATGCGCATCCGGGAGCCGGCCTCGTCGATCAGGTCGATCGCCTTGTCCGGCAGGAAGCGGTCCGAGATGTACCGGTCGGCCAGGGTGGCGGCCTGGACCAGCGCCTCGTCGGTGATCGAGACGCGGTGGTGCGCCTCGTACCGGTCGCGCAGACCCTTGAGGATCTCGATGGTGTGCGGCAGCGACGGCTCCGCGACCTGGATGGGCTGGAAGCGGCGCTCGAGGGCCGCGTCCTTCTCCAGGTGCTTGCGGTACTCGTCCAGCGTGGTCGCACCGATGGTCTGGAGCTCACCGCGGGCCAGCATCGGCTTCAGGATCGAAGCGGCGTCGATGGCGCCTTCGGCGGCACCCGCACCGACCAGCGTGTGCAGCTCGTCGATGAACAGGATGATGTCGCCGCGGGTGCGGATCTCCTTGAGGACCTTCTTCAGGCGCTCCTCGAAGTCACCGCGGTAGCGGGAACCGGCGACCAGCGCGCCGAGGTCCAGGGTGTAGAGGTGCTTGTCCTTGAGGGTCTCGGGCACCTCGCCCTTGACGATGGCCTGGGCGAGGCCCTCGACGACGGCGGTCTTGCCGACGCCGGGCTCACCGATCAGGACCGGGTTGTTCTTGGTACGGCGGGACAACACCTGCATGACCCGCTCGATCTCCTTCTCGCGCCCGATGACCGGGTCGAGCTTGGACTCACGAGCGGCCTGGGTGAGGTTCCGGCCGAACTGGTCGAGGACCAGGGACGTCGAGGGCGTGCCCTCGGCAGGGCCGCCGGCGGTGGCGGTCTCCTTGCCCTGGTAACCGGAGAGCAGCTGGATCACCTGCTGCCGCACCCGGTTGAGATCTGCACCCAGCTTGACCAGGACCTGGGCGGCGACGCCCTCGCCCTCACGGATCAGGCCGAGCAGGATGTGCTCCGTGCCGATGTAGTTGTGGCCCAGCTGAAGGGCCTCGCGGAGCGACAGCTCCAGGACCTTCTTGGCACGGGGGGTGAAGGGGATGTGCCCGGACGGGGCCTGCTGGCCCTGGCCGATGATCTCCTCCACCTGCTGGCGGACCGCCTCGAGCGAAATCCCGAGGCTCTCAAGGGCCTTGGCGGCGACACCCTCACCCTCGTGGATCAGGCCCAGGAGGATGTGCTCGGTGCCGATGTAGTTGTGGTTGAGCATCCGGGCTTCTTCCTGAGCCAGGACGACAACCCGCCGCGCGCGGTCGGTGAACCTCTCGAACATCGTTAATCGCTCCTCAGAGCGGTCAGGCAGTGGGGGAACTTCCCCTCCCTGTCCTTCCGCAGCTTAGTCCCGCAAGCGGGGACCGCTCATTCCAACTGCCGACACCGTCGATGGCCTCCTGACCCCGAACGCCGACATCTGCTCCAACCCGATGGTGCGAGACGATGTTCCCGCAGGCCAGACAGTTACCCCAGTCGCCAGTACGCCGATGGCGAACGTGAGACTCCCGTTTCCTGCGTGTCGCCCCTCCCACTAGGGATGTCTTACCCGCTGGGACCGACACTCCATGCCGCGGGCACCCGTTCCCTCCGCTACGGGCGAACAACCTTGTGCCTCCCGGCACCCCGCACACCCCCCGCATCACCACCCTGCGCTCCCTTCGGGGCACGCAGCGTAACTCCGGAGGCTTCGGAACCGTTGCACTCGGCATGGTCGGCTCCGTCCCTCCGTCCGCGTCCCGGACCACCCTCTCCGCCGCCGCGGACGCCTCCGCGGCCCTCTCCCCGACGGCCGTGCCCCCGGCCCTCGCTGCCACGTCCAAGGTTCCCCCTCCCCGCAGGGCGCTCGATCCGGATCACCCGGACGGGAGCGTCCGCGGCTGGTACGAGAACGAACTGGGGTGGGAGACGGTGCCCGGAGAGCCGGTGCGACTTCGGGTGGGCCTGCGTTTCGACGTCCTGGAGGTGCCGGCCGAGGCGGGTCGCCCGGCGCTGCGGCATCTGGCGCCGGGCTCTCCGGTGGCCGTGCAGAGCGACCGGATGCGGCTGCTGGTGGCGGCGGGGGGCGCGGAGGAGCTGCCGGGAGTCCTGCGGTGGCTGGAGTGGGACGCGCTGCCGCTGGACCTGACGGCGACCGGCGCGGGCGGGGTCTTCGAGGCGCCCCCGCCGCCGGGCCGGACTCGTCCCGGAACAGCGCTGCAGGGGGCCGCCGTGTGGATGCGGCCCCCGTCGGAGGGTGCGGGGTCGAGGCCTCGCTGCCGACGATGTCGGCCCTGGGGGCGTTGGGGGCGCCCCCGACCTGGTGCGCTTGGTGGACACGCTGGCGACGCACTGTCACCGTGTCCGGCTGCGGCGCGTCTGCGTTCAGCCGTTGGCCTTCTCGTAGGCCTCGCGGATGGTCGCGGGAACACGGCCGCGGTCGTTGACCTCGTAGCCGTTCTCCTTCGCCCACGCGCGGATCTGAGCGGTGTCCTGGCTGCCACCGGCAGCGGCACGCGTCTTTCCGCGTCCGCCCGAAGCGCGACCTCCGGTACGCCGACCGCCCTTCACGTACGGGTCGAGAAGGCTGCGCAGCTTGTCCGCATTGGCAGTCGTGAGATCGATCTCGTACGTCTTGCCGTCCAGCGCGAACGTCACGGTCTCGTCGGCCTCGCCGCCGTCGAGGTCGTCGACAAGAAGGACCTGAACCTTCTGTGCCACCGGATTTCCTTTCATCGATAACGTGAGGGCCGGGGGTCTGCGGCGTTCCGCCGTTTCGCCGCCCACTGATATATGCAGTACTGCAGTACATCGGAAAGCAAACCGCTTTTGCCGAGAAAACACAAACCCTCGGGAGAGACCGGCAGCCCGCCCCCGCACGGAAACGTGCGCGTTTCGGACATAGGGCACCCGGGCAAGGCGACTCCGCCGGAATGGGACTCGGCGATCACAGATGCAGAAGCATCCGGCTGTTGCCCAAGGTGTTCGGTTTCACTCGCTCGAGACCGAGGAACTCCGCGACCCCCTCGTCATAGGAACGCAGCAGCTCCGCGTAGACATCGGTGTCGACGGGCGTCTCGCCGATCTCCACGAAGCCGTGCTTGACGAAGAAGTCCACTTCGAAGGTGAGGCAGAAAACCCGGCGAACACCGAGCCAACGCGCGGTCTGCAGCAACTTCCCCAACAACTGGTGACCGACGCCTGCGCCCTTCAGGCCGGGCTTGACCGCGAGGGTGCGGACTTCCGCGAGGTCTTCCCACATCACGTGCAGCGCGCCGCAGCCGACGACCTCGGCGTTGTCGTCGCGTTCGGCGACCCAGAACTCCTGGATGTCCTCGTAAAGGGTCACCGTCGCTTTGTCGAGCAGGATGCCGCCGCGGACGTACGCGTCAAGGAGACGACGCACCGCGGGGACATCGCTGGTCCGGGCCCGGCGGACGGTGATGGCTTTAACGTTGACTTCAGGGCTCTGAGCTGACATGAGCGGACGCTATCGCTCGTCGGTCCCCGTGGTGGACCCGGGGTTCTCCCGCGCACTCCCGGCTTCCGGGCGTTCGGAAGTTTCGGGCCCCTGGACGATGCGTACCGCATCGGTCAGGGCATGACGCTGTTCGTCGCTCATCATCCCGAAGAAGGCGACGAGAGCCGCGGCGGGGTTGTCGCTCTGCGACCAGGCCTCGTTCATCAGGGCGGCGGCGTAGGCGGCACGCGTGGAGACCGCCTCATATCGATAGGCCCGGCCTTCCGCCTCGCGGCGCACCCAGCCCTTCTGATGGAGATTGTCCAAAACGGTCATCACCGTGGTGTAGGCGATGGACCGTTCCTTCTGAAGGTCTTCCAGGACTTCTCGAACGGTGACCGGGCGGTTCCACTTCCACACCCGCGTCATGACTGCGTCTTCGAGTTCTCCCAAGGGGCGAGGCACAACTCAGAACAATAGCGGGAGAGCACGTCAATCGCGTGCCGGACGTGCACCTTCTTCGATAAAGGCGAACAAAAAGGGCGTACGGCCCCTGGTGGCGGGGCCGTACGCCCGAGGGGCGCGGGGGGGCGTGCGAGGGCCCGGGTGCGGTCAGGCCTCGGTGTTCGCGGAGGGCCGGCGCGCGCTCTCCGCGCGCGCGAGGGCGGCGTCGACGGCCGCGTCCTCCTTGGTCTTGTTGGTGCCGCCCTGGGTCTTCACGATCACCCTGATCACGCCGATGAAGAAGACGGCCATGACGACGGGGGGAAGGAGCGCGGAGACATAGTCCATGGATCCAGGGTAGCCAGGAAGGAACGGGACATCGGGGCGGGGTGGCACTCCCACGGATCGTGTCGGCGGCACCCGGTCAGCCGGCGGCGAGTCGCTCCCGGCGGCCGGTGGACGGCGCGGCGGAGGCCGGCGGGACGGGCTTGCGCCGCGGGAAGACCTCGCCCGGGGTGGGGACGGGCCGGCGGGAGGGTTCCGGCTCCCGCGGCTTCGCGGGGACGGGTCCGGGCGCGGCCGGCTCCTCGGCGGGTTTCCGCGCGGGCCGCGGCGCCGGTTCCCCGGCGGCGACCGCCGGGCGGTCGGTGCCGGCCTCCTCCGCGGCCGCGCAGCGGCCCCCGGGAAGGGCCAGGAGGCGCGTACGGGACGCCGGCACCACGGGAGCGGCCGTTACCGCCCGGCGGGCCGTGCGGCCGGCGAGGCGGGCGCGCACGTCCTGCTCCGCGAGGTCCCGGCAGCGCTCCAGGAGGGCGGCCGCCTTCGGGTTCCCCCGCAGGGCGCGCAGGGCGGCGAGGTCGTCGGCCTCGGGCCGGTGGCCGGCGCCGAGCACCTCCTCCAGGAGCGTGAGGTACCCGGCGGCGGTGCCGGGCAGGGCGGCGCGGTACCGGGCGAGGTCGGACACCAGGAAGGCCCGCAGCCGGGCGGCCTCGCGCAGGGCCTCGTCGAGGGATGCGGCGAGACGGTGACAGTCCTGGACGTCCTCGGCCGAGGCGGGACCGGGGTGGAGGGCGAGGGCGAGGGCGCGGCGGAGCACACGCAGCTCCTCCGCACCGAACACCATGCCGCCGCGGGATCCGTAGGGCGTGGGCATGCGGCGACGATACGCGCTAATCGGACAAATTCGGCACAAGAAGTCGATGCGGCGCGCCTTGTTCCACCGGGTCGGACGCACGATCGCGGCGGCCGGTCCGGGGCGACCCGCCCGGGGCGGGACGACTCGGGCGGGTCGAGTCGTCCCACGCGCCCGTCCGACCGCTCACATCCGCGAGACGTTCCGTTCGTACACCAGGCGCAGCCCGATCAGCGTCAGCCACGGCTCGTGCTCGTCGATCACCGAGGACTCGCCCAGCACCATGGGCGCCAGTCCGCCCGTGGCGATCACCGTCACGTCGTCGGGGTCGTCCGACAGTTCCCTGGCCATCCGGCCCACGACGCCGTCGACCTGGCCGGCGAAGCCGTAGACGATGCCGGACTGCATCGCCTCGACCGTGTTCTTGCCGATCACGCTGCGGGGCCGGGCGACCTCGATCTTGCGCAGTTGCGCGGCCTTGACGCCCAGGGCCTCGACGGAGATCTCGATGCCGGGCGCGATGACGCCGCCGACGTACTCCCCGCGCGCGCTGATCGCGTCGAACGTGGTCGCCGTGCCGAAGTCCACGACGATCGCCGGGCCGCCGAACAGCTCGTTGGCGGCGACCGCGTTGATGATGCGGTCGGCGCCGACCTCCTTGGGGTTGTCGAAGAGGATCGGCACACCCGTCTTCACACCGGGCTCGACGAGCACCGCGGGGACGTCGCCGTAGTGGCGGCGGGTCACCTCGCGCAGCTCGTGCAGGACGGACGGGACGGTCGCGCAGATGGCGATGCCGTCGATGCCGTCGCCCAGCTCCACCCCGAGGAGGGGGTGCATGCCCATCAGTCCCTGGAGGAGGACCGCCAGCTCGTCGGCCGTGCGGCGGGGATCCGTCGAGATCCGCCAGTGCTCGACGATGTCCTCCCCGTCGAACAGGCCGAGCACGGTGTGCGTGTTGCCTACGTCGATCGTCAGCAGCATGGCCGGATCCCGCTCCTACTCCGCCGCTCGCAGGTCCAGGCCGATGTCCAGGATCGGCGAGGAATGGGTGAGGGCGCCCACGGCCAGGAAGTCGACACCGGTGTCGGCGTATGCCTTGGCGTTGTCCAGGGTGAGCCGGCCGGACGCCTCCAGCAGCGCGCGCCCGCCGACGACACCGACGGCCTCCGCGCACTCCTCCGGCGTGAAGTTGTCCAGCAGGATCAGGTCGGCGCCGGCCTCCACGACCTCGCGCAGCTGGTGCAGGGTGTCGACCTCGACCTCGATCGGCACGTCCGGGAAGGCCTCCCGCACGGCCTGGAAGGCCTGGGCGACGCCGCCCGCGGCGACCACGTGGTTGTCCTTGACCAGCGCCGCGTCGGACAGCGACATGCGGTGGTTGACGCCGCCGCCGCAGCGCACGGCGAACTTCTCCAGCGACCGCAGGCCCGGTGTGGTCTTCCGGGTGTCGCGCACGCGCGCGCCGGTGCCCTCCAGGGCGTCCGCCCACGCGCGCGTGGCGGTCGCGATGCCGGAGAGGCGGCACATCAGGTTCAGCGCGCTGCGCTCGGCGGTGAGGAGGTCACGCGTACGCGTGGTGACCGACAGCAGCTTCTGCCCGGCCTCCACGCGGTCGCCGTCCTCGACGTGCCGCTCGACCTCGAACTCGTCCGTGCAGACGACCGAGAGGACGGCCTCGGCGATCCTGAGGCCCGCCACCACGCCCGCCTCGCGCGCGCTGAAGTCGGCGGTGGCCACCGCGTCCTCGGGGATGGTCGCGACCGTCGTCACGTCCACGCCGTGGGCCAGGTCCTCCTGGATGGCGACGTTGGCGATGTCCTCGACCTCGACCGGGTCGAGCCCGGCGTCGGCGAGGAGCTGGGCGAGCGCGGGATCGAGCCCGCACTCCAGGTACTCCTCGTCGGTGAGGCCGGCGTCCGTGCCACAGGCACAGCCGTCGCCGCAGCCGCCGCTCTGGACGAGGGGAAGGTCCTCGGGGGTGCTCACTTCTGTCACTGCTCCTGCTGGTGCCGGGTCGGGGGAAGTCTGCGGTATCGGTGGTGTGTACGGCGAGTGTCCGGTCCGGATTCAGCCGTACGACGATGTGGCGGCTCCAGCCGGTGTCGTCGCGCTCGGCGCGGTCCTCGCGCCAGTGGCAGCCGCGGGTCTCCTCGCGCAGCCGGGCGGCGGTGACCAGGACGCGTGCCACGCACAGGAGGTTGGTGGCCTCCCAGGTGTCGACGCCGGGCTCGGCGGTCTTGCCGTTCTCGTCGAGGGCGTCGCGGGCCTCCGTGTGCAGCCGCTGGAGCTGCTCGGCGGCCTTCTCCAGGGATTCGGCGGAGCGCAGGACGCCCGCGCCCTCGGTCATGATCCGCTGGATCGCGAACCGGGCCTCGGGGCGAGAAGGGGGTGCGCGGGCCGGTCGGGGTGCTCGACGGGTGCGGGCACACGCGCGGGGAGGCCGTGCGCCGACCGGCCCGCCGCGATGTCGACGGAGATGCGCTCGGCGTAGACGAGGCCCTCCAGGAGGGAGTTGGAGGCGAGCCGGTTCGCGCCGTGCACGCCCGTGCAGGCGACCTCCCCGCAGGCGTAGAGGCCCGGCACGGTGGTCCGGCCGTGCGAGTCGGTGCGCACGCCGCCGGAGGCGTAGTGGGCGGCCGGGGCGACCGGGACGGGCTCGGTGACCGGGTCGATGCCGTGCGCCCGGCAGGCGGCCAGGATGGTCGGGAAACGGTGCTCCCACATCTCGGCGCCGAAGTGGCGGGCGTCGAGGTACATGTGCTCGGCGTCCAGCTCCTGCATGCGGCGCATGATGCCCTTGGCGACGATGTCCCGGGGCGCCAGCTCGGCCAGTTCGTGCTGCCCCAGCATGAAGCGCACTCCGTCACCGTCGACCAGGTGGGCGCCCTCGCCGCGCACCGCCTCGGAGACGAGCGGCTGCTGGCCCTCCGCGTCCGGGCCGAGGAACAGCACGGTCGGGTGGAACTGCACGAACTCCAGGTCGGAGATCTCCGCACCCGCGCGCAACGCGAGCGCGACGCCGTCGCCCGTCGACACGGACGGGTTGGTGGTCGCGGAGAAGACCTGCCCCATGCCACCGGTGGCGAGGACCACCGCGGGCGCGTGCACGGCGCCCACGCCGTCGTGCTGACCCTCGCCCATGACGTGCAGGGAGACGCCCGCGGTGCGGCCGTCGGCGTCCGTGAGGAGGTCCAGGACGAGCGCGTTCTCGATCGCGCGCAGCCCGCGCGCGCGGACCGCATCGACGAGCGCGCGGGAGATCTCCGCGCCGGTCGCGTCACCGCCCGCGTGCGCGATGCGGCGGCGGTGGTGGCCTCCCTCGCGAGTCAGCTCCAGGCCGCCCCCCTCGGACTCGTCGAAGTGGGCGCCGGTCTCGATGAGCCGCCGTACGGCGTCGGGACCTTCGGTGACGAGGAGGCGTACCGCGCCCTCGTCGCACAGGCCCGCGCCCGCCACCAGCGTGTCCTCGAGGTGCTGTTCGGGCGTGTCGCCCTCGCCGAGCGCGGCTGCTATGCCGCCCTGTGCCCAGCGCGTGGAGCCGTCGTCCAGGCGGGCCTTGGTGACCACGACCGTCGTCAGACCGGCGGCCTCGCAGCGCAGGGCGGCGGTGAGGCCGGCCACCCCGGAACCGACGACCACGACGTCCGCGGAGATGGACCACCCGGGCGCGGGCGCGTGCAGTCGTATGCCTGTGCTGGTCACGAGGCGGCTCCGAAGGTGAGGGGGAGGTTGTCGATCAGCCGGGTCGCGCCGACCCGGGCGGCGACGGCGAGGACCGCCTCGCCGGTGAAGTCGTCCTCGATGTCGCCGAAGTCGGACGGGTCGACGAGGGCGAGGTAGTCCAGTCGCAGCGGCGGGACCATGCGCGCGGCCTCGTCCAGGACCGTGCGGGCGGCGGCCCGGACGGCAGCCACCGAACCGGGGACGGCCTTGGCCACGGCGTGCGTGTCGGCGGCCGCGCGGGACTCGCCCAGGGCGCTGAGCGCCTCCGCGCGGGCGCGGCTGACGGGCACCGCACGCGCGCGTGCCCGCAGCGCCTCCTGCGCGGCGTGCCGGTCGCGGCCCGCGAACAGGGCCCGGGACAGGGCGAGCGCGGTGCGCCGCTCGGCCGGTGACAGATAGCGGTTGCGGCTGGACAGGGCCAGTCCGTCGTCCTCGCGGACGGTCGGCACGGCGACGATGTCGACGCCGAAGTTCAGGTCGTGCACCATGCGCCGGATCAGGGCGAGCTGCTGGGCGTCCTTCTGCCCGTACAGAGCCACGTCGGGGCGCGTCAGATGCAGCAGCTTGGCGACGACGGTGAGCATGCCGTCGAAGTGCCCGGGGCGTGCGGCGCCCTCCAGGCGCTCCCCCATCGGGCCGGCGCTGACGCGGACCTGGGGCTCGCCGCCGGGATAGACCTCGTCGACGGACGGGGCGAACACGACGTCGGCACCGGCCCGTTCGGCGATCCCGAGGTCGGCGTCCAGGGTGCGCGGGTAGCGGTCGAGGTCCTCGCCCGCGCCGAACTGGAGCGGGTTGACGAAGACCGTGACGACGACCTCGCCCCCCGGCCCGGCGATCTCGCGCGCGGTGCGCACGAGGGTGGCGTGGCCCTCGTGCAGGGCGCCCATCGTCATCACCACGGCCCGGCGGCCCGTACGCGTGCGTGTCTGCAGTTCACCCGCGGTGTGCAGCAGGGTCGTGGTCATCGGGCATCTCCCTCGGCGCCGTCGGTCCCCCTGGCGAGTACCCCGAGGAGGTCCTCGGCGAGTTCCGGCTTGAGCAGGCCGCTGGCGAGGGCCCGGTCGGCCGTCGCACGGGCCATCGCCAGATAGCCGTCGACGCTCTGCGGGGCGTGCCTGCGCAGCTCCGAGACGTGGGCGGCGACCGTGCCCGCGTCGCCGCGCGCGACGGGGCCGGTGAGCGCCGCGTCGCCGGAGCGCAGCGCGTTGTCCAGGGCGGCGCCCAGCAGCGGGCCGAGCATCCGGTCGGGGGCTCCGACGCCGGCCGCGCGCAGCAGCTCCAGCGACTGGGCGACCAGGGTGACGAGGTGGTTGGCGCCGAGGGCGAGGGCCGCGTGGTAGAGCGGCCGGCTCTCCTCGGCGATCCACTCCGGTTCGCCGCCCATCTCGATGACGAGGGCCTCGGCGGCCAGCCGCAGTTCGTCGGGCGCGGTGACGCCGAAGGAGCAGCCGGCCAGACGCTGGACGTCCACAGCGGTACCGGTGAAGGTCATCGCCGGGTGCAGGGCCAGCGGCAGCGCGCCCGCGCGCAGGGCGGGGTCCAGGACGCGCGCGCCGTACCGGCCGGAGGTGTGCACGAGCAGTTGCCCCGGGCGGACGGCGCCGGTCTCGGCGAGGCCCTCGACGAGACCGGGGAGGGCGTCGTCGGGGACGGTCAGCAGCACCAGGTCGGCGCGCCGCAGGACCTCGGCGGGGTGACGAGGGGGACGTCCGGCAGCATCGTCGCGGCGCGTCGGCGGGAGGCGTCGGAGACGCCGGAGACGGCGACCGGGCGGTGCCCGGCGAGCTGGAGGGACGCGGCGAGGGCGGGGCCCACCCGGCCGGCGCCGACGACGCCGACGGTGAGCCGCGCGGGGCGGTCCCTGGGGTCTGGCTGTTGGACTGTACTCACGCGACGGCGGCCTTCCCGTTCCAGTCCGCTCTGGGTACCGGACGATTTCTCGTCATGTTAACGCGATCGGTTGCCGGGGGCCCCGGTTGTCCACAGGCTGTGGGTAACCGCACTTTCTCCCCGGTGCGGAAACCGGGTGCCCGCGCGGCCGTGCGCGCGATGATCCACGGCATGAGCGATACGGCGGATCAGCCCCCACGGGCGTACGAGCAGGAACCGTCCGGCCCGGTGCCGGAACCGGACTCGGGGCCGGTGTCGGGGCCAGCGCCGGAGCCGGAGCCGGTGCCGGAGGACGAGCGGCGCAGGCGGCGCTGGGAGCGGCGGAGGCGCGCGGCCCGCGGTGCGCGGCGGGTGCTCGCGCGCTCGAGTCTCCAGAGCACGATCCGTCAGCGGCTCGCCCTCCTGGACGCGGCCGGCGAGGTGTACGACCTGGACGAATCCGTGGACGCGTACGGCGACGGCGTCGTCGCCGCCCTGGAGGCCGAGGTCGCCCGGTTGCTCGGCAAGGAGGCCGCCGCCTTCTTCCCGACGGGCACCATGGCGCAGCAGGTCGCCCTGCGGTGCTGGGCCGGACGCACCGGGAACCCCGCCGTGGCCCTGCACGGCAAGGCCCACCCGGAGGTGCACGAACGCGCCGCGTTCAGCCAGGTCAGCGGATTGCGCCCGGTCCGGCTGACCGACGAGCCCCGCCAGCCCACCGCCGAGGAGGTCCGCGACTGCGAGGAGCCCTTCGGGGCGCTGATGCTCGAACTGCCGCTCAGGGACGCCGGACACCTCCTGCCCTCCTGGCAGGAGCTGACCGAACTCGTCGAGGCGGCACGCGAGCGGGACGCGGTCGTGCACTTCGACGGCGCGCGCCTGTGGGAGTCGGCCGTCCACCTCGGCCGGCCGCTCGACGAGATCGCCGGGCTGGCGGACAGCGTCTACGTGTCGTTCTACAAGTCCCTCGACGGCTTCGGCGGCGCCGCGCTGGCCGGCCCGAGCACCCTGGTGGAGGAGGCGAGGACCTGGCGCCACCGCTACGGCGGCCTGGTCTTCCAGCAGTTCCCCACCGCCCTGGCGGCGCTGCTCGGCCTGGAGCGCGAACTGCCCCGCCTGCCCTCGTACGTGCGTCACGCGCGCGTGGTGGCCGCCGCGCTGGCCGAGGGCTTCGCGGCGGCCGGGCTGCCGTGGTCGCGCGTGCACCCCGAGGTGCCGCACACCAACGAGTTCCAGGTGTGGCTGCCGTACGACGCCGACGTCGTCGCCGAGGCCGCGATCCGTACGGCCGAGGAGACCGGGACCCTGCTCTTCGCCCACGCCTGGGACGCGCCCGTACCGGGCCTGGCCGTCACGGAGGTCGACGTGCGCGCCGCCGGCCTGGAGTGGAGCGCCGGGGACGTGCGGACGGCGGTGGCCGATTTCGTGGCCCGGCTGGGGCGGGAGGACGGCGCGGCGCGGGGCGGGCGGACGGGTAGGCGCGGGCCGGTGCCGTCGGGAACCGGTTCGGCACGTGCCGGTCCCCGTGTCGCGCCGATCGGCGACGGCGGCGGCGTTGTCGGTGGTGGGGTGCACCATGAGGGCATGAGCGTGAGCATCGACATCGCGGGGCTGCGGCCGGAGAGGGTCGCGATCGTGCCGTCCCCCCTCGCCGAACTCGGCATGGCGCTGCACGCGCTGGCCGAGCCGGGGCACCATCCGGGCCTCCAGGGCTGGGTCACGGGTGTCACCGCGCGCCTGGACCCGCATCTCGCCGACCGGATGTGCGAGGCCGACTTCCTGTGGCGGTCGACGTTCTCGGACCTCTTCCTGCCGTACGCCGGCATCCCGGGCCGCAGCACGCTGCCGCGCGGGACGCTCGCCGAGGAACTGGATCTCCTCGACAGGCTGACGGACGAACAGTTCGTGGACGCCGCCCTGGAGTTCACCTGCGTGATCACCTACGACTCCCACGAGCCGCTGGTGCTCGGGGACGAGCGCGTGCGGCGGCGGGCCCTGGAGGTGGCCGCCTCGCGCGGTCCCCGGCAGGTGCGGTTCACCCGGCGGCTGCTGGACGACCCGCCCAGCGTGCGCGCGTGGCTGCGGCGCTTCCTGGAGGACTGTGACGAGGCGTTCTTCGCGGAGGTCTGGTCGCGGCTGGGTCACCAGCTGACGGCGGACGCCCGGCACAAGACGGAACTGCTGCGGCACCGCGGACTGGCGGAGGCCCTGGCGGCGGTGTCCCCCGTCCTGAGTCTGGACGAGGCGGCCGGCCGGATCGAGGTCGACAAGCTCGTCAAGGGCCGTACGGTCACCGCGGGCGGCGGGCTGCTCCTGGTGCCGACCAGCCTCGGCTGGCCCCACCTCAGCGTGCTGCACCGCAGCGGCTGGCAGCCCGTGCTGCACTACCCCGTCGGTTCCCCCGAGCCGGCCTCGCCGCCATCGGTCGAGCAGCTCACCCTGCGGATGACGGCCCTGTCCCACCCCGTCCGGATGCGGATCTGCCGCCATCTGGCCCGCAGTGCGTACACCACGAGCGAGCTGGCCCAGGTGCACGGCATGACCGCGCCCGAGATATCCCGGCACCTGGCCGTCCTGAAGAAGGCGGGCCTGATCACCACCCGTCGGCGCGGCCGGTACGTACTGCACCAGCTCGACGTGACGAGGGTGGCCCGGCTGGGCAGCGACTTCCTGGAGGGGGTCCTCAGGTAGGGCGGCGGGTGTCAGCCCACGGGGCCACCGGCGCCGGCCGCCGACTTCGCCGCGCGGCTCCGTGCCCGGCGGCGTCGCCATCCGTCGCCGAGTTCTCCGCAGAGGATCGCGAGGACGGCGGTCGCGGCACACCCCGGGAGGCTCGGCTCCTGGCCGACGACGCGGCCCAGGAGCCAGAAGACCAGCGTCATGGCGGCCCACCACGCGGTCCAGCGGGCGAGCGCGCTCCGTCCCGAAAGCAGTTCCACGCCGTCACCGTAGCCCGTCGGCCCTGTCCCCGGGAGGGGCGGCCGGGCGGCCTCCACCGGCGCGGGTCCTCAGTCGAACCGGATGTGTCTCAGCCCCACCCGCACCTGGCGCAGTCGCGTGCGCAGCGCCCCGTCCGTGTTCGGCCGCAGGGTCAGCCCGGCCAGGACGGCGATGCGGTCGGCCGTCTTCGGCACGCTCGTGTGGTCCGTCCACAGGTGTTCGGCGAACTCCGGCTCGCGCAGCCGCTCCAGGCAGTGATCGAGCCGGCGAACGGCCCAGCTGTCCCCGCGCACAGCCGCGTTCCCCGTGACGAAGAACCGCAGGAGGCGCCCCGGCCCGCGCTCGCGCAGCCGCCTCAGGACGGTCTCCCGCTCGGCGAGGAGCGTGAAGTGGTTTACGTCGTGCCCCAGTTCGCGCAGCCGGCCGACGGTCTCGGCGAAGTGGCGCGGATCGGTGACCGTCATCGGGGCGATCACCACGCCGTCGTGCTCGCGGAGCGCCAGGTCGAGGACCTCGACGACACCCTGCCGCCAGGACGTCAGGTCCTGGAAGTCACCCCGCAGATCCGGCGGCAGCATGCGGCGCAGCCCGAAGCCGACGAGTTCGGGGTCGCAGACGACGCTGCCCGGCAGCCGGCGCCGGATCTCGTGCGCGGTCTGTGTCTTGCCGCCCCCGAAGGGACCGTTGATCCACAGGAGCATGCGCCGACCCTAGAGCCTGCCGGGCGCCCGCGGGGGGCGTTCGGCGGTGATCCGTGCGCTGCCGGGGAGGCACTGCCGGACATGTCCCGATCAGCCGTGGCCGCCCGCCCGCACCAGCCCCGTCTCGTACGCCAGGACCACCACCTGCACCCGGTCCCGCAGCCCCAGTTTCGTCAGGATGCGCCCCACGTGGGTCTTGACGGTCGCCTCGGACAGCACCAGCCGCGCCGCGATCTCCCCGTTGGACAGCCCCTGGGCGACGAGGATCATGACCTCGCGCTCCCGGCCGGTGAGCCGCTCCAGCTCCTTGTACTGGGGGTCCTTGCCCGCGCTGGGCAGCATCGGCGCGAACCGGTCGAGGAGGCGGCGGGTGGTGGAGGGCGCGACCACCGCGTCACCGCTGTGCACGGAACGGATCGCGGCGAGCAGTTCGCCCGGCGGTACGTCCTTCAGCATGAAACCGGAGGCACCCGCCTTCAGCCCGGAGAAGGCGTACTCGTCGAGGTCGAAGGTGGTCAGGATCAGCACCTTCGGCGGGTCCGGCTCCGCACAGATGCGCCGGGTGGCCTCGACGCCGTCCAGCTTGGGCATGCGCACGTCCATCAGCACCACGTCGACCGGGGTGGAGCGCACCACCTGGAGGGCCTCGACGCCGTCGCCCGCCTCCGCCACGACGTCCATGTCCGGCTGGGCGGCGAGCACCATCCGGAACCCGGTGCGCAGCAGCATCTGGTCGTCGACGAGCATCACGCGGATCGTCATCGGGTCCTCTCCATGGGTGGTGACAGGTGCCGGCACAGGGCATGCGCCGGCGTCGGTACACCGGCGTCAGTGCGCCGGTTTGAGCGGGAGCAGCGCGCTGATGCGGAATCCTCCGCCGGGGCGCGGACCGGCGTCCAGAGTGCCGCCGACCATGCCGACCCGCTCCCGCATCCCGATCAGGCCGTGGCCCCGGCCGTCGGCGCCGCCCTCCTCGTACAGCTCGTGCGGGGCGCCCTTGCCGTCGTCCTCGACCAGCAGGCCGAGACCGTCGTCGAAGTAGACCAGGCGCACGCTGGCGCCCGCGTCCGGCCCCCCGTGCTTGCGCGTGTTGGTGAGCGCCTCCTGCACGATCCGGTACGCCGTCAGCTCGACGCCGCTGGGCAGGGGCCGCGGGGTGCCCTCGACCTTGAAGTCCACGACCAGGCCGGAGCCACGGCACTGCTGGACGAGGTCGTCGATCTGCTCGACGTCCGGCTGCGGGACGTACTCGCCGCCCTCCTCGTGCTCGCCGGTGCGCAGGACGCCCAGCAGGCGGCGCATCTCGGCGAGGGCCTGCCTGCCGGTGGAGGAGATCGTCTCCAGCGCCTGCTTGGCCTGGTCGGGCGCCGCGTCGAGGACGTAGGCGGCGCCGTCGGCCTGCACCACCATCACCGACACGTTGTGCGCGACGACGTCGTGCAGTTCGCGCGCGATCCGGGCGCGCTCGGCGGCGACGGCGACCTTCGCCTGCGCCTCGCGCTCCTTCTCCAGCCGCGCCGCGCGCTCCTCGAGCTGGGCGAAGTACGCGCGGCGGGTGCGCATGGAGTCGCCGAGCACCCAGGCCAGCGCGAACGGGACCGTCTGGAGGACGACTACGGCGATGTTGCCCGCCATGCTCGTCTGCTGGTTGGGCCAGCGCAGCTGTGCCAGGGTCGCGGCGATCAGGCCCATGCCCAGCGCGAGCCGCGACGCCCAGCGGGCACCCGTCGCGGCGACCGTGTAGACGATCACCAGCAGGGCGAAGTCGGCGGCCGTCGTGGCGACGTCCAGCACGAGCTGGGCGAGGCCGAGCGTGCCGCCCAGCAGCAGCATCCGTTCAGGCATGCGACGGCGGAGCGCCACCACCACACCCAGCAGGAGCGCGATCGGCACGAGCAGCGCCAGGGAGTCCGTCCCCTGGTGGTTCTGGCCGGAGGCGACCGCGGACACCACGGAGATCCCGAACAGGACGAGGGCCCAGAAGCCGTCGACCAGGGTCGGGTGTCCGCGGAGGAAGTCGTAGAGACGCTGCACGTAACCCAGAGTAGGGAAGCGAGATGCGTGCAGGGGTCAACCGGAGGGCCGATCCGGGCCCGGCGCGCGTACTCCGCAAGGTGGAGACCGTGATCACCTGTACGCCTAGTCTGATCCGGTGGCGGGAAACGATCCGGGGGCCAGGACGGTGACGGGCGCCGGCGGCTGGCGCGGCTGGCGGGCGGCGGCCGAGGACGCCCTGTACGGGCCGCACGGCTTCTACCTGCGCCCCGAGGGCCCGGCCGGGCACTTCCGCACGTCCGTGCACGCCTCCCCGCTCTTCGCCCTGGCCGCGGCCCGGCTGCTGTGCCGGGTCGACGAGGCCCTCGGCCGCCCCGCGACGCTCGACTTCGTCGACATGGCCGCCGGCCGCGGCGAACTGGTCAGCGGCGTGCTCGACGCCCTGCCCGCCGACGTGGCCGCCCGCACGCGCGCGTACGGCGTCGAGGTCGCCGCCCGTCCGGTGGGCCTGGACCCCCGGATCACCTGGCTGCCCGAGCCCCCGCCGCGGGTCACCGGCCTGCTGTTCGCCAACGAGTGGCTGGACAACGTGCCGGTGGAGGTCGCCGAGGTCGACTCCGCGGGCGTACCCCGGCTGGTCCTGGTCCGCGACGACGGGACCGAGCGGCTCGGCGAGCCGGTGTCCGGGGCGGACGCGGAGTGGCTCGCGCGGTGGTGGCCGCTGCCGGGCGAGGAGGGGCTGCGGGCGGAGATCGGGCTGCCCCGGGACCGTGCCTGGGCCGCCGTCGTCTCCCGCGTCGCACGGGGGCTCGCGGTGGCCGTGGACTACGCGCACACGGCGCGGACGCGCCCGGCGTTCGGCACCCTCACCGGCTTCCGGGAGGGCCGCGAGACGGCTCCCGTCCCGGACGGCACGTGCGACATCACGGCACATGTGGCACTGGACGCGTGTGCGCAGGCGTGCACCCCGGCGCACACGCCCGAACGCCCGCTCCTCCTCAGCCAACGCGCTGCCCTGCGCGCCCTGGGCGTGACGGGCGACCGCCCGGCGCTCACGCTCGCCTCCACGGACCCCGCCGCGTACGTGCGGGCCCTCGCCCGCGCCGGGGAGGCGGCCGAGCTGACCGCGCGGGGCGGGCTCGGGGACTTCGGATGGCTTCTCCGGCCGGTGGGCGTCCCCCCTCCGCTCGGCCCGTGCGTCCCGGACCCCGGGTGAGCCGCGCGCCTACTTGTCGATGTCCCCGACGACGAAGAACAGCGACCCCAGGATCGCCACCATGTCCGCGACCAGCGTGCCCGGCAGCAGCTCGGCGAGCGCCTGGATGTTGTTGTAGGAGGCCGACCGCAGCTTCAGCCGGTACGGCGTCTTCTCGCCCTTGCTGACGAGGTAGTAGCCGTTGATGCCGAGGGGGTTCTCGGTCCACGCGTACGTGTGCCCCTCGGGCGCCTTGAGGACCTTCGGGAGCCGCTGGTTGATCGGTCCGGGCGGCAGGTCCCCGAGGCGGTCCAGGCAGGCGTCCGCCAGGTCGAGCGCGTTGTGCGTCTGCTCCAGGAGGCACTCGAAGCGGGCGAGGCAGTCGCCCTCGGTCCGGCCCACCACCTTCAGGGTGTCCTGGAGGTCGCCGTACGCGAGGTAGGGCTCGTCGCGGCGCAGGTCGAAGTCGACGCCGGACGCGCGCGCGATCGGTCCGCTCACGCCGTACGCGTGCACGGCCTGCGGCGTCAGCACGCCCACCCCGCGCGTGCGGCCCCGGAAGATCTCGTTGCCGAGCACGAGGTCGTCGTGGACGTCCATGCGCGAACGCACGGCGGCGACGGCGGCGCGCGCGCGGGACGCCCAGCCGGCCGGAAGGTCCTCCTTGAGGCCGCCGACGCGGTTGAACATGTAGTGCATGCGTCCGCCGGACACCTCCTCCATGACGTTCTGGAGCACCTCGCGCTCGCGGAAGGCGTAGAAGACCGGCGTGATCCCGCCCAGCTCCAGCGGGTACGACCCCAGGAACATCAGGTGGTTGAGCACCCGGTTCAGCTCCGCGAGCAGGGTCCGCGTCCACACCGCGCGCGGGGGCACCTCCATGCCGAGCATCCGCTCCACGGCGAGCACCACGCCCAGCTCGTTCGAGAACGCCGACAGCCAGTCGTGGCGGTTGGCCAGCATGATGATCTGGCGGTAGTCGCGGGCCTCGAACAGCTTCTCCGCGCCGCGGTGCATGTAGCCGATCACCGGCTCGGCCTGCTGGATGCGCTCGCCGTCCAGCACCAGCCTGAGCCTGAGCACGCCGTGCGTGGAGGGGTGCTGGGGGCCGATGTTGAGCACCATGTCGGTGCTCTCCGCGGCACCGCCGATCCCGACCGTGGTCTCCGTCGTAGGAGTCATGGACCCAGTCTCCCCTACGTACGCTGGCCGCATGGAGACGGGGAGCACGGCGGACGCCGGGACGACGACGGAGGCCGAGCCGCGGTGGACCGGGCTGCCGCCGGGGCTGCTGCGCATGCGGAGGCTGCTGCTGGTGGTGTGGCTGGGGCCGGCCACCGTGGCCGTCGGAGTGCTGCTCGGCCTGTTCGCCGGTCCGGCGTGGGCCGCGTTCGCGCTGCTGCCCCTGGCGGGGGCCGTCTGGGGCTGGGCCGGGCTCGGCCGCAACTGGCGCTCCTGGCGGTACGCCGAGCGGGCGGACGACCTGCTGATCAGCCGGGGCGTGCTCTGGCGCGAGGAGACGGTCGTGCCGTACGGGCGGATGCAGCTCGTGGAGGTGACCTCCGGTCCCGTCGAGCGGTACTTCGGGCTGGCCGGCGTGCAGTTGCACACGGCCGCCGCGGCGACCGACGCGACGATCCCGGGACTGGACCCGGCCGAGGCCGAACGGCTGCGGGACCGGCTGACCGCGCTCGGCGAGGCCAGATCGGCGGGGCTGTGACGGCGCCGGGCGTCGAGGGGGGCGTACGGCCGCGGCGGGTCGTCGTCGAGCGGCGGCTGCACCCCGTGACGCCGTTCCGGCGGGCGTGGGCGCCCGTCGCCGTGGTCGTCGGGTGGGCGGCGCACGATCCGAACCAGGCGCAGGAGCAGCTGACCCGGCTGACCACCACGACCCTGCTCGTCGCGCTCGCGGTGGCCGTGCCGACGGCCTCGCTCTACGGGTTCCTGTCCTGGTGGTTCACGCACTTCTCGGTGACGGACAGCGAACTGCGCATCCGCACCGGTCTGTTGTTCCGGCGCACCGCGCACATCCGGCTCGAACGCCTCCAGGCGGTCGACGTCACCCAGCCGCTGCTCGCGCGGATCGCGGGCGTCGCGAAGCTCCGGCTCGACGTCGTCGGCGCCGACAAGAAGGACGAACTGGCCTTCCTCGGCGAGTCGGAGGCGCGCGCCCTGCGCGCGGAGCTGCTCGCGCGCGCGGCGGGCTTCGCGCCCGAGACGGCGCACGAGGTGGGCGAGGCGCCGGCGCGCGAACTGCTGCGCGTACCGCCGCGCGAACTGGCGGTCGCGCTGACGCTGACGGGCGCCACCTGGGGTGCGCTCGTCGCCGCGCTCGTCGTGCCCCCGGTCCTGTGGCTGACCACCCACAGCGTGTGGACGGTCCTCGCCACCGGTGTACCGCTGCTGGGCGCGGCGGGCGCGAGGAGCGCCGGGCGGTTCGTCGGCGAGTACGACTGGACGGTCGGCGAGTCGCCGGACGGGCTGCGGATCGACCACGGCCTCCTCGACCGCGCGCACGAGACGGTGCCGCCCGGCCGCGTGCAGACGGTACGCATCGTCGAACCACTGCTGTGGCGGCGGCGCGGCTGGGTGCGGGTGGAGCTGGACGTGGCCGGTTCGGCCAACTCCGTGCTGGTGCCGGTCGCCCCGCGCGCGGTGGCCGAGGCCGTCGTCGCGCGCGTGCTGCCCGGCGTGCGGGTGCCCGCGACGGGCACCCTGTCCCGGCCGCCGCGCCGGGCCGGCCGGTGCGTCCCGCTGTGGTGGCGGGGCTACGGCGTCACGGTCGCGGACACCGTGTTCGTCGCCCGGCACGGGCTGCTGCGCCGCAGTGTGGCGCTCGTGCCGCACGCCAAGGTGCAGAGCGTGCGGCTGTCCCAGGGGCCCTGGAAGCGGCTGTGGCGGCTCGCCGACGTCCATGTGGACACGGGGGCGAACAAGACGGTGACGGCGCGGCTGCGGGACGCGCAGGAGGCGGCGGAGCTGCTGCGCGGCCAGGCGGACCGGTCCCGGACCGGGCGCCGCGACGCGCGGTCCGACCGGTGGACGGCGTGACCGCCGGACACGCCGCGGCCCGCCGCGCCCGAACGGGCGTGGCGGGCCGGTGGACGTGACGGGCCGGGGCGGGACATGACCGGGCGGGGCGGGACGTGACCGGTCAGGCCGGGCCGGGCGTTCAGGAGGCGGCGCTGCGCAGTCCCTGGAGGTCGATCTCCTCGGTCTCGTCGTGCTCGGTGAGGTCGATGACCTGGCCGACGGCGCGCGCGTGCTCGTCGGCCGGCTTGAACTCCGCCTCCGCCTCGGCCTTGTGCAGCGCGAGCGCCTCCTGGCCGACGACGTCGGCGAGGTCCTCGTTCTGCACGGCCTCCAGCGCGGCGGACACCGGCTCCTTCTGCGTACCGAAGAAGTCGAAACCGCCCTCGGCCGCGGGACGCCGCACCGGCTGTGCGGCCGGTACGACGGCGACGGCGGTCGGGACCGTGAAGTGGCCGGAGGGGCGCGGCGCGGGGGCGGCGGGGCGCGGGACGAGCGCGCCGGTGTCGGCGGAGGCGGCCCTCACCGGCGCTTGCGGGGCCTCGGCGGCCCCGGTCGGCCCGGTCGCCTCGTTCGTCCCGGTCGCTTCGGTGGGCGTGGCGTCCGCGGTCTTCGTCCGTGCGGCGGGCTCCTGCGGGACGGCTTCCCGCGAGGCGGCCTCCGTTCCCTCCGAGGTGCCGTTCGCCTCGGAGGTCAAGTGGGCGGCGGTCGCGCGCGCGTGCTCGTCGACCGCCCCGGGCTTCCCCTCGACCTCGTCCTCCCGCGCGGCCTCCGCGTCGCCGCCGGACTCGGCGGGGGCGGCGGCCCGGACGGGTTCGGCCCCGGCGGGCCCGTCGTCGGTCGCCGCGCTCCTCACCGGCTCCGCTCCCTCGGCGCCGAAGCGGTCCAGCGCCGCCTGTGCCCGCAGGAACAGCTGGGACCCGGACGGGGAGAAGACCGCGGGGGCCTGCGACTCGTCCTCGACGGAGCCGGCGTCCGCGCGCGCGGTCCCGGACGCCTCGGACGCCTCGGTCTCCGTGGCCTTCGTGGCCTTCGTGGCGTCGTCGTCCTCGGCGGCCCCGGGCGTCTCGGCGGCGGCCTCGCGCGCCTCCGCCGTGTCGTCCTGCGCGGCCCGCGCGGGCGGCAGCGCCAGCGACGGGACGGAGCCCTCTATCTCGAGCAGGCGGCGGCCCTCCAGGGCGCTCGCCCGCTCGGTCTCCGCGGTGGCGTACCGGCGCAGCAAGGACGCGTGCTCGTTGCGCAGGCCCGCCAGTTCGGCGCGCTTGGCCCGCAGCCGCTGCTCCAGCTTGACGCGCAGCTCGCGCGACTCCTCGAGGTCGCTCTCCAGTTCGGCGACCCGCTCCTCGTGGCGCCACTCGTCGCCGGCACGCGCGCGCGTGAGGTCGGCCACCTGCTTGCCGGCCTGGATGTCCCAGCGGCGCATGACGAACGCGCTCGCGACCGCCGTCGCCGCCGCGGCAGCGGCCAGACCTCGGAGCACCAGCGGCTCCGTGAACACCCAGGGGCCGAGGGCGCAGACGAGGGACACCCCTGCGATCGCCGAGGGAGGCAGCAGCCGGTGCAAAGGTGGGGAATGGCGGTGACGTCCACGTGGCATGGCCAGAAACTTACCGCGCGTAGGGGATTGTTGGCGCCCCGCCCCGTAAAAACACGGCCATAGCGAAGTCTTCACGGGACATCAGGAAACCGGCCGCTCGTCGAATTCCCCGGGAATCAAGATCATTTCCGGTCGACCGGGCGGTCCGCCGACGTCACCGGCCGCTCGGCGCCGCCCAGCCGCCCGCTGATCCACTCAAGGGTCGGCGGGATCTCACGCCGCCAGGTGTTGAAGTTGTGCCCGCCGCTTTCGAGGATGATCGACGAGATCCTCGTCCTGTGCGTGGCCTTCGCCAGTTCGATGAACTCCAGCGTGGCCTTGTAGTTGGATTCCCCCACCTTGCTGCTGGTGACGAGCAGCGAGGTCTCGGGAGCGGGCCGGTGTTTCAGGAACCACCGCAGATCGGCCTCGTCGCGCCGCGTCGCGTCGCCGTGGAAGAGGTCACCGGTCGTCGGGTCGCTCGGCGCCTTGTAGTACGCCGACAGGCCCGCGCCCGCCCCGTAGACCTCGGGGTGGTGCATCGCCAGTTTCAGCGCGCAGTAGCCGCCCGTGGAGTCCCCTATGACGCCCCAGCCGCCGGGCCCCCTGTTCACCCGGTAGTGGGACGCCACGGCGGCGGGCAGGTCCTCGGCGAAGAAGGACTCGGTCTGCGGCCCCCCGGGGACGTCCACGCACTCCGTGTCCCGCGGCGGCGCCACCGTCGGCCGCATCATCACCAGGATCATCGGCTGCATACGGCCGTCCTCGGCGAGCCCGCGCGCGGTGCGCGGGTAGTCCAGCTTGTCCACGAGCGCCTCCGCCGTGCCCGGGTAACCGGTGAGGACGACGGCCGCCGGGAACGTGCGCCCGCGGTGACCCGGGTCGAAGTACTCCGGCGGCAGGTACACGAAGGCGGGCGAGGCGATGCGCGTCGTACGGCCGTCGACGACGACCTTCTGGATCTGGCCGCCGAACTCCGGCCGCCCGCCGCCGCCCTCCACGCGCCGGGTGTCGACCACCCGCAGCGGCCCACCGCCCGCGTGGTCGACGACGACGCCCTGCTCGGTCTCCTGACCGAACAGGTCCGCCCAGCTGGCGTAGAACCCGAAGGCCCGGTTCGCGGCCAGCCCCACGGACGCGAAGAGGGCCAGCTGGGTGGCCAGCAGCAGGGCGACGCGCGCGCCGACGGCCCGCCGGCCCGGTCCGGCCAGACGCGGCCACTTCCACACGGTGCCGACGAACAGCAGTACGGCGGACAGGACCGCCAGCAGCAGCACGGTCGTACTCGTGAGACCCATCGGTGTTCCTGCCTGCGCTCTCCGTCCGGGTTCCCGTGACCCCCGCTCCCCGCGAGGGCTTGTCCCGGACTTTCCCTGGCCTTTCCGGCGGCTTTGAAGAGATGAGTGAACCTCTCCCCCCGAGACACCGTCCTAGAGGGCGCAATGTCGCCGGATGCCCGATCGGCACCGGATTTCAAGGTCTCTCGCGGAACTACGGGATGCGATGTCTGTCAGGGAAGATGGGGAAATGTCGATCGGGGTTCCGAATCGATCAAGCCGGGTGCGGCAACTGATCAGGGGGCCTCGCCCCGAGGCCGTGCCCGTCCTCATCGGACGGGCCTGCGCCCTGGTGGGCCTGCTGGACGTCGCCGCCGGGGTCTTCCCGCGGTTCCGCCACAGCCGCATGCACACCATGGCCGAGGTGCTGCCCGGCGCGTTCGGTCCGTTCGCCGCGGCGCTGTCGCTGAGCGCCGGCGTCCTGCTGCTGCTCCTCGCGCACGGCCTCAAGCGCAGCAAGCGGCGGGCGTGGCGCGCGGCGGTCGCCCTCCTCCCCGCGGGCGCCGTCGCCCAGTTCACCTACCGGCACTCGCTCGTCGGCGTGCTGATCTCCGTCGCCCTCCTGGTGCCGCTGCTGCGCCACCGGAACCAGTTCGCGGCCCTGCCCGACCCGCGCAGCCGCTGGCGCGCGCTGGCCAACTTCGTCCTCATGGGCGCCGGTTCCCTCGGCCTGGGCCTCGTCATCGTCAGCGCCCACCCGCGGCGCATGGTCGGCGACCCGAGCCTCGCCGACCGCATCACCCACGTCCTGTACGGCCTCTTCGGCTTCGAGGGCCCGGTCGACTACCAGGGCAACACCTCCTGGACCGTCGCCTTCTCCCTCGGGGCCCTCGGCCTGCTCACCGCCATCACCACCGTCTACCTCGCCTTCCGCCCGGAGCATCCGGCCGCGCGCCTCACCGAGGAGGACGAGGTCCGGCTGCGCGCCCTGCTGGCCAGGCACGGCCGCCGGGACTCGCTCGGCCACTTCGCGCTGCGCCGCGACAAGGCCGTCGTCTTCTCGCCCAGCGGCAAGGCGGCCGTGACCTACCGCGTCGTCTCCGGCGTGATGCTCGCCAGCGGCGACCCCATCGGCGACGTCGAGGCCTGGCCTGGCGCCATCGAGCGCTTCATGGACGAGGCCAGGGCCCACTCCTGGACGCCCGCCGTCATGGGCTGCTCGGAGACCGGCGGCGAGGTGTGGACCCGCGAGACCGGACTGGACGCCCTGGAACTGGGCGACGAGGCGGTGGTGGACGTCGCGGATTTCTCGCTGGCCGGCCGCGCGATGCGCAACGTGCGCCAGATGGTCAAGCGCATCGAACGCGCCGGTTACGAGACCCGGGTCCGACGTGTCCGTGACCTCGGCGAAGGCGAACTGGAGCGGATCCGGCGCGCCGCCGAGGACTGGCGCGGCACCGACACCGAGCGCGGCTTCTCCATGGCACTCGGCCGCATCGGCGATCCCACCGACGGGGACTGCCTGATCGCCACCGCCCACAAGGCCGACCTCGAACCGGGTCCCTACGGCGACCTCAAGGCGATCCTGCACTTCGTCCCCTGGGGCCCGGACGGCGCCTCCCTGGACCTGATGCGGCGCGACCGCTCGGCCGACCCGGGCATGAACGAACTCCTGATCGTCGCCGCCCTCCAGGCCGCCCCCAAGTTCGACATCGCGCGCGTGTCGCTCAATTTCGCGATGTTCCGCTCGGCGCTGGCCCGCGGCGAGAAGATCGGCGCCGGCCCGGTGCTGCGCGCCTGGCGCGGACTGCTGGTCTTCCTCTCCCGCTGGTTCCAGATCGAGTCCCTGTACAAGTTCAACGCCAAGTTCCAGCCCCGCTGGGAACCCCGGTTCGTCGTCTACCGCGCCTCCGCCGACCTGCCCCGCATCGGCTTCGCCGCCATGCAGGCGGAGGGCTTCGTCAACCTCGCCCTGCCCCTGCCGCGCTTCCTGCGCGGCCGTACGTCCGCGGCACGCGCGTGTGCCCACAGGGTGGCCGAGCGCGCGGTGGCCGACAGGGACGTACGGGCCGCGTAGCCGGACCGGACGTACGGGCCGTGTAGCCGGACCTCCGGCGGCGGGGAACGGACCGGAGCGGAGGGGGCCGGAGCCCCGCGGAGACCGGCCCTGACGGCGGCCCCGGCCCCTCGGTGGAAGAGCCGCCGCCCGGGCCACCCAGCAGGCCGGTCCCCCACTGGGCCTACGCTGAACGTATGAGCAAGCAGAGCGGACGAGGGCGCGTCGCCGGCCTTCCGGACTGGGACCGCTGCGCGGTCATGGGGGTCGTCAACGTGACCCCCGACTCCTTCTCGGACGGCGGCCGCTGGTTCGACACGACGGCCGCCGTCAAACACGGGCTCGCGCTGGTCGCCGAGGGGGCCGACCTGGTCGACGTGGGCGGCGAGTCCACTCGTCCGGGCGCCACCCGCGTCGACGAGGCCGAGGAACTCCGGCGTGTCGTCCCCGTCGTCCGCGGCCTCGCCTCCGAAGGCGTCGTCGTCTCCGTCGACACCATGCGCGCCTCCGTCGCCGCCCGGGCCCTCGCCGCGGGCGCCGCCCTCGTCAACGACGTCAGCGGCGGCCTCGCCGACCCCGAGATGATCCCGGTCGTCGCCGACGCCGGCGCCCCCTTCGTCGTCATGCACTGGCGCGGCTTCCTCGAGGGCGGCAACGTCAAGGGCGTCTACGACGACGTCGTGCGCGAAGTCGTCGAGGAACTGCGCGAGCGCGTGGACGCCGTCCTGGCGGGCGGCATCGCCCCCGACCGGGTGGTCGTCGACCCGGGACTCGGCTTCTCCAAGGAGGCCGGCCACGACCTCTCCCTGCTCGCCCGCCTCGACCTGCTGCACGGCCTGGGCCACCCCCTGCTCGTCGCCGCCTCACGCAAGCGGTTCCTCGGCCGGGTGCTGGCGGGGCCGGAGGGCGCGCCCCCGCCCGCGCGCGAGCGGGACGCCGCCACGGCCGCCGTCTCCGCGCTCGCGGCGCAGGCCGGCGCGTGGGCGGTGCGCGTGCACGAGGTGCGCGCGACGGCGGACGCGGTGCGCGTCGCGCGCGCCGTGGAAGGAGCACGCGAGGACCGTCACGCGCCGGACGCGGTCGCACCGGACGCGGTCGCACCGGCCCGGACGTCTTCCGCCACGGCCGCGCACGCCACGCACGCACCCGTGACGCGGGCACCCGGCGCGGGCGGGACAGCAGGGGCGCACGAAACGCCCGATGCGCCCGCCCGTCAGGACACGCGCCCCCCGCATGCCTCGCACACCCCGTATCCCCCGCACGGCGCAGAAGGAGCCCGGTGAGCGCCCCCCACACGGACGTCGAGCAGGTCGAGGCCGCCAACACCGCCTTCTACGAAGCGCTCGAACGGGGCGACTTCGACGAGGTGTCCTCGCTCTGGCTCACGCCCGCCGACCTGGGCGTCGACGAGGAGTTCCACGACCCGGCGGACGTGGGCGTGATCTCCTGCGTGCATCCGGGATGGCCGGTGCTCACCGGGCGCGGCGAGGTGCTGCGGTCGTACGCGCTGATCATGGCGAACACCGACTACATCCAGTTCTTCCTCACCGACGTGCACGTGTCCGTGACCGGCGACACAGCCCTGGTGACCTGCACCGAGAACATCCTCAGCGGCGGTCCCGCCCCGGAGGCCGGCGAGCAACTGGGGCCTCTCGTGGGCCAGCTGGTGGTCGCCACGAACGTGTTCCGCCGCACCCCCGACGGCTGGAAGCTCTGGTCGCACCACGCGTCCCCGGTCATGGCCGAGAACTCCGAGGCCGGCGAGAACGGCGAGAACGGCGAGAACCGGGACGAGGAGAACCCCTCCTGAGCGGGTAGGAGGCAGGGGCACCGGATGGGCCGCCGGACCCGGGGCGTGGCGGGGATCACGAACACGGGGCGTGGCGGGGATCACGGACGCGGGGGCGAGGACGGCCACCGGCCCGTGAGCCACCGGGTTCCCCGGGGGGAAACACCCGGTGAATCCTCCCGGCCCCGGCCCGGCCGACGCCCCCGCGACCCGGCCGGGCCGGTGCTCGCAGGTAGATTCGTCCGAGGCCGGTGTGCCGTCCGCACACGGTAGGGACCGGCCGTTCCCGACGATTGCAGGAGTGATTCGCGTGGATCGTGTCGCGCTGCGCGGCCTCAAGGCCCGCGGGTACCACGGTGTGTTCCCCCGGGAGCGCGAGGAGGGCCAGACCTTCATCGTGGACCTCGTCCTGGGACTGGACACCCGACCGGCCGCGGCCGACGACGACTTGACGAAGACCGTGCACTACGGCGTCGTGGCGGAGGAGGTCGTGGCCGTCGTCCAGGGCGATCCGGTCGATCTCATCGAGACGCTCGCCGAGCGCATCGCCCAGGCCTGTCTGAAGCACGAAGTGGTCCAGGAGGTCGAGGTCTGCGTCCACAAGCCCGACGCACCGATCACCGTCCCTTCGACGACGTGACCGTCACCATCACCCGGAGCCGAGTATGACCGCGTTCTTCACCGAGGGTCAGAGCGACCCGACCGTACAGCCGGTGCCCGCCTCCGTCGTCGAGCAGGTCGACGCCGCCGACACCACGCTCCACAACCCCGAGCGGGCCGTGATCTCCATCGGCTCCAACCTCGGCAACCGCCTGGAGACCCTCCAGGGCGCCATCGACGCGCTGGAGGACACCCCCGGCGTGCGCGTCAAGGCGGTCTCCCCGGTGTACGAGACGGAGCCGTGGGGCGTGGAGCCGGGCAGCCAGCCCTCGTACTTCAACGCGATCGTCGTCCTGAAGACCACCCTGCCCCCGTCGTCCCTCCTGGAGCGGGCGCACGCGGTCGAGGAGGCCTTCCACCGCGTCCGGGACGAGCGCTGGGGCGCGCGCACCCTGGACGTCGACATCGTCGCGTACGCCGACGTCGTCTCCGACGATCCGTCGCTGACCCTGCCCCACCCGCGCGCCCACGAACGCGCCTTCGTGCTCGCCCCGTGGCACGACGTGGAGCCGGGCGCCCAGGTGCCCGGGCGCGGTGCGGTCGCCGAGCTGCTCGACACCGTCACCCGCGAGGGGGTCGCTGCCCGCGGGGACCTGGAACTCCGGCTGCCCGAGTAGTCGTTAAGGTCGAGAGGACGTAGTCGTCAGGATCAGGACGACGACCGTCCCACGGTCACCGGCCGTGGGACCCGGGGGAATCGAAGGGACACCGTGAGAGAGCTGCGCATCAGGACGCTGGCCGGCGTCTTCGTCGTCGCGGGCGTTCTGTCGTGGGCCGGCGCCCGCCTCTGGAACTCGGTCGGGACCCTGCCGAGCGTTCCGCTGGCCGCCCCCGTCGTCCTCGCCGTGATCGCCGTGGTGCTGCTGGCCACGGCGCTCTCGATCCGTGCCCGTCTCAAGGCACAGCGCGAGCGCCGCCCCGAGGCCAAGGGCGTCGATCCCCTGATGGCGGCCCGCGCGGTCGTCTTCGGCCAGGCCAGCGCGCTGGTCGCCGCCCTCGTCGCCGGGATGTACGGCGGCACCGGCGTCTTCCTGCTGGAATCCCTCGACATCCCCGCCCGCCGCGACCAGGCGATCTACGCCGGGTTCTCGGTCCTGGCCGGCATCGGTGTCATAGCGGCGGCCATCTTCCTGGAGCGCGTCTGCAAGCTTCCCGAGGACGACGACGACACCTCGGGAGCGGCCCCGGCGGCGTGAAGGCCGCATGAGATCGGCATGGAGGCGTCGCCGACCGCCTCACCCCCGTCTCGCCGCAGCCGCCGTGGTGACGGTCTCAGCGCGCCATGATCAGGCTCATCGCCTCGTTGCGCGTCGCCGCGTCCCGCAGCTGTCCGCGCACCGCCGACGTGAGGGTCTTGGCGCCGGGCTTGCGGATCCCGCGCATGGACATGCACATGTGCTCGCACTCCACGACGACGATGACTCCGCGCGGCTCCAGGATGTCCATCAGGGAGTCCGCGATCTGCGTGGTGAGACGTTCCTGCACCTGGGGGCGCCGGGCGTAGACGTCCACCAGGCGGGCCAGCTTCGACAGACCGGTGATCTTCCCGCTGGTGGCCGGGATGTACCCGACGTGAGCGACGCCGCGGAACGGCACCAGATGGTGCTCACAGGTGCTGTAGACCTCGATGTCCTTCACGAGCACCATCTCGTCGTGCCCCAGGTCGAACGTCGTCGTCAGCACGTCCTCGGGCTGCTGCCACAGGCCCGCGAAGATCTCCCGGTAGGCGCGGGCCACCCGCGCGGGCGTCTCCCGCAGACCCTCCCGGTCAGGGTTCTCGCCGACCGCGATCAGCAGTTCGCGTACGGCGTTCTCGGCCCGCTTCTCGTCGAACTCGCCGACGGGTCCCTCGCCGTCCAGCGTCACGGGGTCGGTCATCCTGGTGCCTCGTTCCTGTACGGGTCGCGTGCGTTTGACGCGTGACGGTGCGGCCACAACCGAAATGCCGCGCCCCCCAGGCTAGAACCTGGGGGGCGCGGCATGCATTCCGGGCCTGGTGGGGGCACCGGGACCCGGAGCGTCAGCTCTCCGGACGCTCCTCGGGGGCCGGCTCGGCCATCGGGGCGGGGTCCACCGCCGAGGACTTGGCGGTGCTGATCGCGGGTGTCGCGCCGTTGGCCCCGTTGGTCAGTGCCAGCTCCCGGGGGAGAGCACCGGCGGACGGGTGGACGGCGTGCGCCGCGAGGAGCCGGTCCACGCGGGCCGTGCCGGGCGCTTGACGATGGCGGAGAAGATCTCGGCGATCTCCTCCTTGTTCAGCGTCTCCTTCTCCAGCAGCCGCAGCACCAGGTTGTCGAGGACGTCGCGGTTCTCGACCAGGATCTCCCAGGCCTCGTTGTGCGCGTTCTCGATGAGCTTCTTGACCTCTTCGTCGACCAGCGCGGCGACCTCTTCCGAGTAGTCGCGCTGGTGGGCCATCTCACGGCCGAGGAACGGCTCGGTGTTGTCGCCGCCGAACTTGATGGCGCCGAGACGCTCGGTCATGCCGTACTGGGTGACCATCGCGCGGGCCGTGGCGGTGGCCTTCTCGATGTCGTTCGCGGCACCGGTGGTCGGGTCGTGGAAGACCAGTTCCTCGGCAGCGCGACCGCCCAGCATGTAGGCGAGCTGGTCGAGCATCTCGTTGCGGGTGGTCGAGTACTTGTCCTCGTCCGGGAGCACCATCGTGTAGCCGAGCGCGCGGCCGCGGGACAGGATGGTGATCTTGTGCACCGGGTCGGAGTTGGGAGAGGCCGCCGCGACCAGGGCGTGGCCGCCCTCGTGGTACGCGGTGATCTTCTTCTCCTTGTCCGACATGATCCGGGTCCGCTTCTGCGGGCCCGCGACCACACGGTCGATCGCCTCGTCCAGCATCTGGTTGTCGATCAGCTTCAGGTCCGAGCGGGCCGTCAGCAGCGCGGCCTCGTTCAGCACGTTGGAGAGATCGGCACCCGTGAAGCCGGGGGTGCGGCGGGCGACGGCGGACAGGTCGACGTCGGGCGCGACCGGCTTGCCCTTCTGGTGGACCTTGAGGATCTCCAGACGGCCCTGCATGTCCGGGCGGTCGACCGCGATCTGGCGGTCGAAGCGGCCGGGGCGCAGCAGCGCCGGGTCGAGGATGTCGGGCCGGTTCGTGGCGGCGATGAGGATCACGCCGCCCTTCACGTCGAAGCCGTCCATCTCGACGAGCAGCTGGTTCAGCGTCTGCTCGCGCTCGTCGTGACCGCCGCCGAGGCCGGCGCCGCGGTGGCGGCCGACCGCGTCGATCTCGTCGACGAAGACGATCGCCGGGGCGTTCGCCTTGGCCTGCTCGAACAGGTCACGCACGCGGGAGGCACCGACACCGACGAACATCTCGACGAAGTCGGAACCGGAGATCGAATAGAAGGGGACGCCCGCCTCGCCGGCGACGGCGCGCGCGAGCAGGGTCTTGCCGGTGCCGGGAGGCCCGTACAGGAGCACGCCCTTGGGAATCTTGGCGCCGACGGCCTGGAACTTCGCCGGTTCCTGGAGGAACTCCTTGATCTCGTGGAGTTCCTCGACGGCCTCGTCCGAGCCGGCGACGTCCGCGAACGTCGTCTTCGGCGTGTCCTTGGTGATGAGCTTCGCCTTGGACTTGCCGAAGTTCATGACCCGGGAGCCGCCGCCCTGCATCTGATTCATCAGGAACAGGAAGACGACGACGATGAGGACGAAGGGGAGCAGGGACAGCAGGATCCCGACGAAGGCGTTCTGCTTCGTCGGAGAGACCGTGTAACCGTCCGGAATCTGCTTGTCCTGGTACTTGGTCTGCAGCGTATTGGCGATGGTCACGCCCTGATCGCCGATGTAGCTCGCCTGGATCTTCGAGCTGCCCTCGACCTTTGTACCGTCCTTGAGCGTGACCTTGATGGTCTGCTCGTCACCGGTGGTGAGCTTGGCCGACTCGACCTTGTTGTCGTTGATCGCTGCAATGACCTGGCCGGTGTCCACCGTCTTGTGGCCGCCGGACGAGCCGACGACCTGCATCAACACGACCACGGCAAGGACGGCCAGCACGATCCACATGACCGGCCCACGGAAGTATCGCTTCACGTCCATCCATACGGAGCGGTGCCGCCCCGTCCCTCCTGCCATAGTGAGTTTGATAAGACAGTTCTTCTGACGGTACCCCAGCATTGTCGTGCGAAGCCGCACGGGGAAGTCTGGCGAACCCGTCTGCATGCTCCAACGGCGCGGAACCCGCTGGGGTTCCCGATCGTCCTACACAGGACGCTCTTGTGGCTCAGCCGCCGTAGACGTGGGGCGCGAGCGTACCGACGAACGGCAGGTTGCGGTACTTCTCGGCGTAGTCGAGCCCGTACCCCACGACGAACTCGTTGGGGATGTCGAATCCGACCCACTCCACGTCGATCGCGACCTTCGCCGCCTCCGGCTTGCGCAGCAGCGTGCACACCTTGAGGGAGGCGGGCTCGCGCGAGCCGAGGTTGGAGAGCAGCCAGGACAGGGTCAGTCCGGAGTCGATGATGTCCTCGACGATCAGGACGTGCTTGCCCTTGATGTCGGTGTCGAGGTCCTTGAGGATCCGCACCACACCGGAGGACTGGGTGCCCGCACCGTAGGAGGACACGGCCATCCAGTCCATGGTGACGGGAGTGGACAGCGCCCGCGCGAGGTCGGCCATGACCATCACCGCGCCCTTGAGGACGCCGACGATGAGCAGGTCCTTGCCCGCGTACTCCGTGTCGATCTTCGCCGCCAGCTCCGCCAGCTTGGCGTCGATCTCTTCCTTGGTGATGAGCACCGTCTTGAGATCGGCACCCATGTCTTTCGCGTCCACCCGCATCACTTTCGGTCGTCCCACCGGCCGCCGCCCCTCCGGATGGAGGGTCGGGATTCAGCCTTGCCGAATCACCAGTCTGCCACCCTGCCGCTGGGCGACGACTTTGCCGGGGAGGTTGATGACTCCCTGGCCGCGCCAGCCGGTGATCAGCCGGTCGATCTCCTCGATGTGCCGGGCGAAGAGCGAGCCGGCCGGGGCGCCCGCCTCGATGGCGGCACGGCGCAGGATGCGGCGGCGGACGGCGGGCGGCAGGGCGTAGAGCTTGGCGCACTCCAGCAGACCGGCGTTGTCCCGGACGGCGGCCTCGGCCTGGCCGGCCCAGGCGTCGAGGGCGTCGGCGTCGTCGCGGGAGAGCTGGGCCGTCCGGGCGAGGGCCTCGACGACGCCCTTGCCGAGGGCCTTCTCCAGGGCGGGCAGGCCCTCGTGGCGGAGCCGGGAGCGGGTGTAGGCCGGGTCGGTGTTGTGCGGGTCGTCCCAGACGGGGAGGGACTGGACCATGCAGGCCTTGCGGGCGGTCTGCCGGTCGAGCTGGAGGAAGGGCCGACGGTAACGGCCGCCGGCCCCCGAGACCGCGGCCATTCCGGAGAGGGAGCGGATGCCCGAGCCGCGGGCGAGGCCGAGGAGGACGGTCTCGGCCTGGTCGTCGCGGGTGTGGCCGAGGAGGACCGCGGCGGCGCCGTGGCGGTCGGCGGCGTCGTCGAGGGCGGCGTAGCGGGCGTCGCGGGCGGCGGCCTCGGGGCCGCCCTCACGGCCGACGGTGACGGCGGTGGCCTCCACGGGGTCGAGGCCGAGTTCGCGCAGGCGCAGGACGACCTCGTCGGCGCGCAGGTCGGAGCCGGCCTGGAGGCCGTGGTCGACGGTGATGCCGCCGGCGCGGACGCCGAGCTTGGGAGCCTCGAAGGCGAGGGCCGAGGCGAGCGCCATGGAGTCGGCGCCGCCGGAGCAGGCCACGAGCACGAGCGGCGAGGGCGGACGCTCGTGCGCCGGGGCGTCAGGGGTGCTGTGGTGGTCGGTGAGGATGTCGTGGAGGACGCGGCGGACCGCCAGGCGTATCGCCGCGACCGCAGGATGGGGACCCATGTCCGGCTCCCTTCATGAAATTTTCGGGGATTGAACCCGAGGCCTGTCACGCAGAGTGTGTAGATGGTGACAGAACCGGGGCGTTCCCCGAGCATTGCACGCCTGAGAGGGACTCACGGTCCCTCGGACGGGTGATTGCGGAGGCGTTCTCCTGCCGTCGGCCGATTTCGGTCCCGCTCACCGCCCACACGCCGTCGCGCCCGTCACCGGCTCAGCGGTTCAGGACTCCGCCTTGCGGTGCACACGGGCGACCCAGTCCGCCGGTTTCGCGATCTCGGCCTTGGTGGGGAGGGTGTTCGGCGAGGTCCACACACGGTTGAAGCCGTCCATGCCGACCTGGTCGACGACGGCCCGCACGAAACGCTCACCGTCCTTGTACTGCCTGAGCTTGGCGTCCAGGCCGAGCAGTTTGCGCAGGGCCATGTCCAGCCGCGAGGCACCCTTGGCGCGACGCTGCTGGAACTTCTCGCGGATCTCGGCGACGGTCGGCACGACCTCCGGGCCCACCCCGTCCATCACGAAGTCGGCGTGGCCCTCCAGGAGGGACATCACGGCGGTGAGCCGGGCGAGGATCTCCCGCTGGGCGGGGCTCTGGACCAGCTCGACCAGGGAGCGGCCGCCGTCGTCCTCCTCCCCCTCGGGGCGTCCGCCGACGAGGGACTGGGCCGCTTCCCTGATCCGCTCCAGGAACGTCATGGGGTCGACGTCCGTCTCCGCCAGGAACGACTGGATCTCACCCTCCAGGTGGTCGCGGAGCCAGGGCACCGCGGAGAACTGCGTGCGGTGCGTCTCCTCGTGCAGGCACACCCAGAGGCGGAAGTCGTGAGGGCTCACGTCGAGTTCGCGTTCGACGTGGACGATGTTGGGGGCGACGAGGAGCAGTCGCCCGCCGCCGTCGGCACCGGCGGGCAGCTCGCGGGTGGCGGGGGCGAAGGTCTCGTACTGGCCGAGGACGCGGGAGGACAGGAACGACAGCAGCATGCCGAGTTCGACGCCCGTGACCTTGCCGCCGACCGCGCCGAGCACCGCGTTGCCGCTGCGGCGTCCCTCCATCTTGTCGAGGAGGGGCTTGAGGAGTTCCCGGAAGCCGGCCACGTTCGCCCGGATCCAGCCGGGACGGTCGACGACCAGGACGGGGGTGTCGTGCATCTCCTCGGTGTCCAGGCGGGTGAAGCCCCGGACGTGTGCCTCCGAGGTCTTGGCGTGCCGACGCAGTTCCGCGACGACGGCGCGGGCCTCGTCGCGGCTCACCTCCGGGCCCGGCCGTACGAGGCGGGTCGCGGTCGCGACCGCGAGGTTCCAGTCGACCATCCCGGAAGAGGCACCACCGATGCTCGTCATGCGTCAACCGTACGTGAGGGGTGCCGTTGCGGGCAGGGCGTGGGGCGGGAGTGGGGGATGCCTCAGGGTCGGAGTGGGGGCGGCGTCCGGGTCGGCCCGGCCCTCGGCCGGGGGCGGGGCGGGCGCGCGACCGGACGCCGGCCGGGCCGCCGGCCTCAGTCGCAGCCGCAGGCCGCCAGGGCCGTGGCGGCTCGGTCCAGGGCCGTCTGGGCCGCGGTCGGATCGGTGGTGTCCGCGGCGAGGACGGCGAAGGCCAGGAGGTGGCCGTCGCGGTCGACGACCGTGCCGGCGAGGGTGTTGACGCCGGTCAGGGTGCCGGTCTTGGCGCGGACGACACCCGCCGCGTCGGCCGCGCCGTCCGTGTAGCGGGCGCTGAGGGTGCCGGTGAAGCCGGCGACGGGCAGGCCGGTGAGGACGGGACGGAGGCCGGGGCGGGCGGGGTCGCCGGCCTTGACGAGGAGCGCGGTCAGGAGGTTCGCCGTCAGGCGGTCGTTCCGGTCGAGGCCGCTGCCGTCCTTGAAGTCGACGCCGTCCAGCGGCAGTCCGAGCCGTCCCAGCTGGGTGCGGATCGCCTTGCCGGCGCCGGCGAAGTCGGCGCGCACGCCGGTCGCGAGGGCGGTCTGGCGGGCGAGCGCCTCGGCGATGTCGTTGTCGCTGTTGGTGAGCATCCGCTCGACGAGCGCGGCGAGCGGGGGCGAGGCGACCGTGGCGAGCGTCTCCGCGCGCGTGGAGGCCTTCGACGGTCCGGGCGCCGACGTCTTGATCCCGTGCGCCTCCAGGAAGTCCGCGAACTTCCTCGTCGCGTCCGCCGCCGGGTCGGGCACGCGGGGCGCCGGTCCGCTCGTCGAACCGTCCGCGCGGCCCTCGTCGGCGGTCAGGGCGGTGACCCTGGCCAGGTTCGGGTTGACTCCGATCGGGTGAACTTCGGTGCCTGCGTACAGCGTGGTGTCGTACGACAGCGTCGCCCGGGTGATGCCGCGCTTCTTCAGGGCCGTGGCCGTGGAGGCGGCGAGGGCGCGCAGGCCGGCCCAACCCCCGGGGTTCTCGCGGGCGGTGAGGGTGGGGTCGCCGCCGCCGACGAGGACGACCTCCCCGGTGCCGGGTTCCAGGGCTGTGCGGGTGGTGAGGCGGTGGTCGGCGCCCAGCGCGGCGAGCGCGGCGACCGCGGTGGCGATCTTCGTGGTGGAGGCCGGGGTGAGCGCGTCGTCGGCCGCGCTGCCGTAGAGCCGCTTGCCGGTGGTCACGTCGACGACGGCGGCCGTGCGGCGGGTGCCGAGGGCCGGGTCGGCGAGGAGGGGGCCGAGGACGCGCGTGAGGGCGGCGGAGCCCGGGGCCGACTTCACGGTGGTCGTGGTGCCGCCGAGGCCGGTCAGGACGGACGCGGCGCTGGGCGCGGGCCGCGGCGCCCCGGCCGCCGTGTCGGACGTACCGGACGCTTCGGTCCCGCGGCCGTGATCTGCGCCACCCGTCCGCCCCAGTGCGGCGGCCCGGTCCCGCTCGGCCGTACGCTGACCGGAGGAGTCCCAGGGGCCGGCGGCGGTCGCCACGCCGACGGCCAGGGCCAGTCCGGCGGTCGTCGCACCCGCGGTGTACTGCCAGGCCCGGCCGGGTCTCGGCCTCGTGATCCGCGCGAGCTGCGGTTTCGCCGCCTGCCCGAGCCGTGCGACCCGCGGCCCGGCGGCCGCCGCCGCGCGCGCGAGACGTGGCCGTACGACCCCTGCGACCCGCGCCAGACGCGGTCGTACGGCGTCCGCGGCCCGCACCACGTGCGGTCTCGCGGCCCGCCAAGGCCTCAGCTCGGGCACGATCACCAGCCCCTTTCGCGATCACACACCTGCGTGAGGGACACTTAACCACCAGAACTATGTGCTGATCATGGAGGAGCCACCGGTGGAGTTCGACGTCACGATCGAGATTCCGAAGGGTTCGCGGAACAAGTACGAGGTGGACCACGAGACCGGTCGGATCCGCCTGGACCGTCGACTCTTCACCTCGACCGCCTACCCGACCGACTACGGCTTCGTCGAGAACACTCTCGGCGAGGACGGTGACCCGCTGGACGCGCTGGTCATCCTGGACGAGCCGACCTTCCCGGGTTGCCTCATCCGCTGCCGCGCGATCGGCATGTTCCGCATGACCGACGAGGCCGGCGGCGACGACAAGCTGCTGTGCGTCCCGTCGACCGACCCGCGCGTGGAGCACCTGCGGGACATCCACCACGTGTCGGAGTTCGACCGGCTGGAGATCCAGCACTTCTTCGAGGTCTACAAGGACCTGGAGCCCGGCAAGTCCGTCGAGGGCGCCGACTGGGTGGGCCGCACCGACGCCGAGGCCGAGATCGAGCGGTCGTACAAGCGCTTCAAGGACCAGGGCGGTCACTGAGCCGTTCGGCCCCCGGGGGCCGTGGAGGGCCGCACGCGTGCGTGCGGCCCTTCGGCGTGCCGGACGCGGATGTCGGTAAGTCCGTGTCCCTGGGCATACGTCAGTACGCACACCTCGGTACGCGTCCCTCGAGGCACGTACGTCGAGGCGCGTACGCCGGTGCGCATACTGAGGTCTACGGAATGTGTCGTTCAGGGAGCGTTGCCCAGTGACGGAGGCGGAGGACCGCAAGCCGCAGTCGGACGAGGCGAAGGGCACGTTCGATCCGGAGATCACCTCCGAGTTCGCGATCCCGCGGGGCTGGCCGTCCCCAGGGGCGGGGGCGAGTCGGAGACCACGTCGGAGTTCGCCGTCCCGGTCGGTCTGGACGTCGCGCAGTCCGCCGGCGGCGAGTCCGAGGGGTCGGCGTTCAGTCCGCCGAGGACGTACAGCTCGCGGCAGGCCCCGCCCGCCTTCACGCCCGCCGAGGGCTTTCCCGTGGTCAGTCTGACCAAGGACGTGCCCTGGCAGGACCGGATGCGGACGATGCTGCGCATGCCGGTGGCCGAGCGGCCCGCGCCGGAGCCGCCGTCCAAGGCGGAGGAGGGCGGCCCGGCCGTCCCGCGCGTGCTCGACCTGACGCTGCGCATCGGCGAGCTGCTGCTGGCGGGCGGGGAGGGCGCCGAGGACGTGGAGGCCGCGATGTTCGCGGTCTGCCGCTCCTACGGGCTCGACCGCTGCGAGCCGAACGTCACCTTCACCCTGCTGTCGATCTCGTACCAGCCCTCCCTGGTCGAGGACCCGGTGACGGCCTCGCGGACCGTGCGGCGCCGGGGCACCGACTACACCCGGCTGGCGGCCGTCTTCCACCTCGTCGACGACCTCAGCGACCCCGAGACGCACATCTCCCTGGAGGAGGCGTACCGGCGGCTCGCCGAGATGCGGCGCAACCGGCACCCGTATCCGACCTGGGTGCTGACCTCGGCGAGCGGACTGCTGGCCGGCGCGGCCTCGGTGCTCGTCGGCGGCGACCTGGTCGTGTTCGTGGCGGCGGCGATCGGCGCGATGCTCGGCGACCGGCTGGCGTGGCTGTGCGCCGGGCGCGGACTGCCGGAGTTCTACCAGTTCCTGGTGGCCGCGATGCCGCCCGCCGCGATAGGCATCGCGCTGACGCTCGGACACGTCGACGTGAAGGCGTCCGCCGTCATCACCGGCGGGCTGTTCGCGCTGCTGCCCGGACGGGCCCTCGTGGCGGGCGTCCAGGACGGTCTGACGGGCTTCTACATCACCGCCGCCGCGCGTCTGCTGGAGGTCATGTACTTCTTCGTCGGCATCGTCGTCGGCGTGCTGGTCATGCTCTACCTGGGTGTGCAGCTGGGCGCCCATCTCAACCCCGACGCCTACCTGGGCATCGCCAAGCGTCCGCTGTGGCAGATCGGCGCGTCGATGCTGCTGTCGCTGACCTTCGCGGTGCTGCTCCAGCAGGAACGGTCCACCGTGCTGGCCGTGACGCTGAACGGAGGCGTCGCCTGGTCGGTGTACGGCGCGATGCACTATGCCGGTGACATCTCACCGGTGGCCTCCACCGCCGTCGCGGCGGGGGTGGTCGGGCTGTTCGGGCAGCTGCTGTCGCGGTACCGGTTCGCGTCCGCGCTGCCCTACACGACCGCGGCGATCGGCCCCCTGCTGCCCGGTTCGGCCACGTACTTCGGGCTGCTGGCCATCGCGCAGAACGAGGTGGACGCGGGACTGGTCTCCCTGACCAAGGCGGCCGCGCTGGCGATGGCCATCGCCATCGGCGTGAACCTGGGGTCGGAGATCTCGCGGTTGTTCCTGCGGATCGGGTCCGCGGAGAAACGGCGGGCCGCCAAGCGGACACGGGGATTCTGACGCCGGGACCGGCCTCGGCGGATCTCCCGTGCCCGCGGTCGCGTCTCAGTAGCCCTGGTTGTGCGGGTACTGGCCGTTCTGCTGCTGCGGCTGCTGGGGCTGGGACTGCCAGTCCTGCTGGGGGTACTGCTGTTGCTGCGGGTACTGCTGCTGGGGGTACTGCTGCTGCTGGGGGTACTGCTGCTGGTACTGCTGGCCGTAGTAGTCGGGCTGGTACTCGCCCTGGTACTGGTTCTGCCCCTGGTTGCCGCCCTGGTACTGGTCGCTGCCCTGGTACTGGTTCCGGCCCTGGTCACCGGTCTGGTCGCCGTACGCGTCGTGGCCCTCGACGCGGCGGAGCCGGGTGGTGGCGTCGTCCATGACGGGGGCGGGGGCCGGGTCCTGCTGGGCGGAGGGCTCGGCCTGCGGGGGGTTCTTCCTGGACTGGGAGCGGGCGCGGAGGAACTCGATGATGATCGGGACCACCGAGAGAAGGACGATCAGGAGCAGGATCGGCTCGATGTTCTTCTTGACGAAGTCGATGTTGCCCAGCCAGGAGCCGAGCAGGGTCACGCCCGCGCCCCACAGGACGCCGCCGATGACGTTGAAGACCAGGAAGGAGCGGTACCGCATGCCGCTGACGCCGGCGATGATCGGCGTGAACGTGCGCACGATGGGCACGAAGCGGGCCAGGACCAGGGACTTGGGACCGTACTTCTCGAAGAACTCGTGCGCCTTGGTGACGTTCTCCTGCTTGAAGAGGCGGGAGTTCGGGCGGGTGAAGAGGGACGGCCCCACCTTCTTGCCGAACATGTAGCCCGCCTGGTCGCCCAGGATCGCCGCCGCGCAGATCAGGGCGATGGCCGCCCACAGCGGGAAGTCCAGCTGGCCCGACGTGATCAGCAGACCCGCGGTGAACAGCAGCGAGTCACCCGGCAGGAAGAAGCCGATGAGCAGGCCCGACTCCGCGAAGACGATGAGCAGCAGGCCCCAGATGCCAAAGCTGTCCAGCAGGTAATCGGGATCCAGCCAGCTCGGTCCGAGGGCAAGGGTCGTCACGGTTCCGGGCTCCTGACGGGGGTGAGGGAATTCAGCGTCCTTCTACGGCCGCACAAAGCTATCAACGTCATGTGTCCGCCCCAGGTTCCATGGGGGTCCCCAGGATGCACTGTGAGCCCGCCCGGGCAAACCTGTGAGCATGGGCATCGAAGATTACGGCGGCGGCCAGGGGCCCCGGCCGGACGTACTGGTCGTCACCACCAACGACGTACCCGGACACCGGGTCGAGCAGGTCATCGGTGAGGTCTTCGGGCTGACGGTGCGCTCGCGGCACCTCGGTAGCCAGATCGGGGCCGGGCTGAAGTCGATGATCGGCGGCGAGCTGAAGGGCCTCACCAAAACGCTCGTGGAGACCCGCAACCAGGCCATGGACCGGCTCGTGGAGCAGGCACGCGCGCGTGGCGCCAACGCCGTGCTCGCCTTCCGCTTCGACGTCACGGAGGCGGCCGACGTGGGCACCGAGGTGTGCGCGTACGGGACGGCGGTGGTCGTGGCCCGGGAGTGACCCCGGGCCGGGGCCCTACGCGGACGTGTGCCGGGCCGCGTTGGCGGCGATCGCCTCCCTGAGGTGCTCGGCGAGACCCGGACGGGTGGAGTCGTAGAAGGCCTTGAACCGCTCGTCGGTGACGTACATCTCGCCCAGGGACCGGTGGAGCGCGTAGGAGCACGCGTAGAACCAGCCGCTGATGTGCTGCCGGTGTTCCTCGGCCATGTCCATGGCCCGCTCGCCGGTGGGCGGTTCGCCGGCCGCCATGAGCGCGTCGTAGCGTGCGCTCCAGTCGGCCACCTCCTCCTGCATGCGCCGCCAGTCGTCCTTGGTGTAGCGGGCGGCCCGGCGCTGTGACTCCGCGTACGGCTCGGTGCCGCCCCAGCGCCGCTCGGCCTCCTCGGCGTACTGCTCGGGGTCCTTGTCCCCGAAGACCTCGAAGCGTTCCTCGGGGCCAGGTCGATGCCCATCTCACGTGCCTCCATGGCGTGTTCCACGGCCGCGGCCATCTCCTGGAGCTGCTCGATCCGGGCGGTCAGCAGGTCGAGCCGGCGGCGCAGGTGCGCGCGGGGGTCCGCCTCCGGATCGTCGAGCAGGGTGGCGACCTCGTCGAGCGGGAAGCCGAGCTCCCGGTAGAACAGGATCTGCTGCAGCCGGTCGAGGTCGGCGTCGCTGTAGCGCCGATGGCCCGCGTGGCTGCGCTCGCTCGGGGGGTGAAAGCTGCTACAGATTTTCTAGTCATTCATAGTCGTCTCTAGTCGTGCGTCTTGAATATCTTGGTCTTGTGAAGCTTTCGGAGTGGGCACGGCAGCAGGGCGTGAGCTATCAGACCGCCTGGCGATGGGTGAAGGAGGGGAAGATGCCCGTTCCGGTCCGCCAGGCGCCGTCCGGTACGTGGCTGGTTGCCGAGCCCGCTCCGGTCGTCGCCGCGGCCTCGGGGCGGGTGGTGGCGTACTGCCGTGTCTCGTCAGCCGACCAGAAAGCCGACTTGGACCGGCAGGCGTCACGGGTGGTGGACGGGGCGAACGGGCTTGGCCTGCCGGTCGCCGAGGTCGTCACCGAGGTCGGGTCGGGACTGAACGGGCGGCGCCGCAAGCTGCACCGCCTGCTGTCCGACCCGCAGGCGGCGGTGATCGTGGTCGAGCATCGTGACCGGCTGGCCCGGTTCGGCGTCGAGCATCTGGAGGCCGTCCTCACTGCGTCCGGGCGGCGCCTGGTCGTCCTCGACCCCGCTGAGACCACCGATGACCTGGTGCGGGACATCACCGAGGTGCTGACCTCGATGTGCGCCCGCTTGTACGGGCGGCGGGCGGCGAAGAACCGGGCCACCCGCGCGGTGGCCGTGGCGACCGCCGAGGCCGCCGAGTGAAGAAGTTTCGGCCGCAGCCCGGGTTCGTGGTGCAGGCGTTCCGGTTCGCCCTGGACCCGAACGCCGTCCAGGAGGCCGCGCTGCGCTCGCACTGCGGCGCCGCGCGTGCCGCGTACAACTGGGCTGTCGCCTGGGTCGGGGCGTCGTGGTGGCAGCGCCGCGCGGAGGAGTCGTACGGGATCGCCGAGGACGGGCTGACTCAGTGGCGGCCGTGGTCGCTGACCGCGCTGCGGAAGGCGTTCAACGAGGCCAAACACACCGACCCGAGGTTCGCCGCCTGGTGGGAGGAGAACTCGAAGGAGGCGTACTCCACCGGCCTCGCGAACGCCGCAGCAGCGTTCGACAACTACGCGAAGTCCAGGCGCGGACAGCGCAAGGGCAAACGAGTCGGTATGCCGCGTTTCAAGTCGAAGCGGAAAGCGCGCCTGTCCTGCCGCTTCACCACCGGCGTGATCCATGTCGACACCGACGGCCGGCATGTGACGCTGCCCCGGCTCGGCGCGATCCGTGTCCACGAGCCCACCGTGAAGCTCCTTGACCGCGTCCGGGCCGGGAGCGTCCGCATCCTGTCCGCGACAGTCCGCCACGAACGCGGACGCTGGTTCGTCTCCTTCCAGGCCGAGGCCAAGCGCGACCTCACACGGGTCGCCCGGCCGGACACGGCGGTCGGGATCGATCTCGGGGTGAAGACCCTCTCGGTCATGGCCGACAGCACCGGCGAGATCCGCACCGTCGCCACCCCCGGGCACTACGACCGGGCGCGCAGGCAGCTGCGCCGCGCCTCCCGCATCGTGTCCCGCCGCCAGGGCCCCGACCGGCGCACCGGGCAGAAGCCGTCCAGGCGGTGGGAGAAGGCCAACGCCCAGCGGAACAAGGTCCACCATCGCGTGGCGAACCTCCGCGAAGACGCCCTGCACAAACTCACCACGAGCGTGGCCGCCGAGTACGGCGCCGTCGTGGTCGAGGACCTCAACGTCGCCGGGATGCTCCGTAACCGGCGCCTGGCCCGCCGGATCGCCGATGCCGGATTCGGGGAGATCCGACGCCAACTCGACTACAAGACCCGCCGGCGCCACGCCACCCGCCTCGTGGTCGCCAACCGCTGGTACCCCTCCTCCAAAACCTGCTCCGGGTGCGGCGCGGTGAAAACCAAACTGCCACTGCACGTCCGGACCTACGAATGCGACGCCTGCCACCTGGTTCTGGACCGGGACGACAACGCCGCGCTCAACCTCGCCGCTCTCGCGGCAGCCTGCGTGACTGGTACCGGAGTGGCCGGAGACCAGGACACCGCCCCGGCGGTGTCGAAACCTCGTGGAGCCGACCGGAAGACCCGCGCCACCCGCCCCCGCCGCAAGGCGGAAGCGGGGCGGGCAGGTGGCGCAGCCCTGCCGCACCAGCGGCAGGAGGAAACGAGAGACCGTCCTCAAACCGAAGCCCTCACGCTTTGGTGATGTGACGGACCTTCCGGGCCGAAACACCCGGAATGCCGAGACCTGACTACGGTCTCGACAACGGGAGCAGGCCGATGCCGTCGTAGTGGTGCAGGGTGCGCACCGTCACCCCGGCGAAGCCGGCGACCTGTCCCACGGGGTAGCTCACTTCGTCCGCTCCCTTCTGTGTTCGTCCTCCACGCTGGGCCCTCACGCGACGTGAGGTGCAAGCCCGCCGCCTCCCCGTCGACGGCGCCCTCTCCCCCGACAGTGACCCTCCCCGGGCGATGTCCTTTTTGTCCGCTTATCGTGAGCCCGTGGCTCAGGACACCGCGCGGCAGGCGCCCCCCTCTCCGGCGAGCTCCGCGCGCGCGTTGCTGCCCTCGATCCTGCCCGCCCTGATCGTCGGTGTGCTGGCGAGCCTGCTCCTGCTGCTGGTGAGCGAGCTGGCCGGACAGTTGCAGGACGTGCTGTGGGAGAACCTGCCGGACGCCCTCGGGGTGGGCAGGTACTCGGTGCTGTGGATGCTGGTCGTGCTCACCGCCACCGGCGTCGCGGTCGGCCTGGTGGTGTGGAAGGTGCCGGGGCACGCCGGCCCCGATCCGGCGACCACCGGCCTGGACGCCTCCGTGCTGCCGCCCATGGTGCTGCCGGGGCTGCTGCTGGCGACCATGCTGATGCTGGCGGGCGGGCCGAGCCTGGGCCCGGAGAACCCGGTGATCGCGGTGAACGTGGGACTGGCGTACTGGCTGGGCCGTCGGCTGCTGCCGCGGGCGCCGGGCCGGGTGTGGCCGGTGCTGGCGGAGGCCGCGACGATCGGGGCGCTGTTCGGCACGCCGGTCGCGGCGGCGCTGCTGATCTCCGAGGCGCTGGCCGGGCGGCAGGCCGAGGGGCCGCTGTGGGACAGCGTCTTCGCGCCGCTCGTCGCAGCCGCGGCCGGCGCGATGACGACGACCCTGATGGACCGTCCGAGCTTCGACCTCGACCTGCCGGCGTTCGGGCAGCCCGACTGGGACGATCTGCTGTCGGCGATGGTGATCGCCTCCGTGGGCGCGCTGCTCGGCATGGCCGCCGTACGCGCCCTCCCGTACGTCCACGGCGTCTTCGTCCGGCTGCGACACCCCATGCTGGCGCTGCCTGCCGGCGGGGTCGTGCTGGGGCTGCTGGCGGCACTGGGCGGCCATCTGACGCTCTTCAAGGGGCTGGACGAGGTCGGTGAGCTGGCCCGTGATCCCGAGGGCTGGACGGCCGGGGAGTTCGCCACGATGACGGTGGTGAAACTGGCCGCGCTGCTCGTCGCCACGTCCTGCGGCTTCCGCGGCGGACGGATCTTCCCGGCGGTGTTCGTGGGGGCCGCCCTCGGGCTGACCGCCCACGCCCTCGTGCCCGCCGTGCATCCCGCGGTGGGGGTCGCGACGGGCGTGCTCGGGGTGCTCCTCGCCCTCACCCGGCAGGGCTGGGTGAGCCTGTTCGTCGCCGCCGTCCTGGTCTCCTCCCCCTCGATCATCGCGCTGCTGTGCATCGCCTCGCTGCCGGCCTGGCTGCTGGTGACCGGCAGGCCGCAGATGCAGCTGCGGGAGGACGGGACGGCGATCCGGTGAACCGATCGGGCCCTTCGATCCGATGAACGAGCGGGGAGGACGCCGACGCCGGCCCCGTACCCCGATCACTGACCACTGACCCCCGAGCCCCGAGCCCCGAGCCCCGAGCCCCGAGCCCCGAGCCCCGAGCCCCGAGCCCCGAGCCCCGACAGGAGAATCCCATGGCCCTGCACGAAGGCCCCACCAAGGCCGACGAGCGCTCCCTGTCCGTGAATCCCTTCTACGGCGATGCGGACCCGGTCAGCGGTATGACCGAGGCGCCGCCCAAGCACCGGCTGCCGGACGGCCCGACCCCGCCCTCCACGGCGTACCAGCTGGTGCACGACGAACTGATGCTGGACGGCAACTCCCGGCTGAACCTGGCCACCTTCGTCACCACGTGGATGGAGCCGCAGGCCGGGCTGCTGATGGCGGAGTGCCGCGACAAGAACATGATCGACAAGGACGAGTACCCGCGCACCGCGGAACTGGAGCGCCGCTGCGTGGCCATGCTCGCCGACCTGTGGAACGCGCCCGATCCGTCGGCGGTCGTGGGCTGCTCGACGACCGGGTCGAGCGAGGCGTGCATGCTCGCAGGGATGGCCCTCAAGCGACGGTGGAGCAAACGCACCACCGACCCGGCCGCCCGACCCAACCTGGTCATGGGGGTCAACGTCCAGGTCTGCTGGGAGAAGTTCTGCACCTTCTGGGAGGTGGAGGCCCGGCTGGTGCCCATGGAGGGCGAGCGCTTCCATCTGGACCCGCAGGCCGCCGCCGACCTGTGCGACGAGAACACCATCGGGGTCGTCGGCATCCTCGGCTCCACCTTCGACGGGTCCTACGAGCCGATCGCCGAACTGTGCGCGGCCCTGGACGCCCTCCAGGAGCGGACCGGCCTCGACGTGCCGGTGCACGTCGACGGGGCGTCCGGCGCGATGATCGCGCCCTTCCTGGACGAGGACCTCGTGTGGGACTTCCGCCTCGCGCGCGTGGCGTCGATCAACACCTCCGGGCACAAGTACGGCCTGGTCTACCCCGGGGTCGGCTGGGCCCTGTGGCGCGACAAGGACGCCCTGCCCGAGGAGCTGGTCTTCCGCGTCAACTACCTGGGCGGCGACATGCCGACCTTCGCGCTGAACTTCTCGCGGCCCGGCGCCCAGGTCGTCGCGCAGTACTACACGTTCCTGCGGCTGGGCCGCTCGGGTTACCGGGCCGTGCAGCGGTCCACGCGGGACGTCGCCCGGGAGCTGGCCGACCGGGTGGAGGCGCTCGGCGACTTCCGGCTGCTGACCCGGGGCGACCAGTTGCCCGTCTTCGCCCTCACCACGGCCCCGGGTGTCGAGTCGTACGACGTCTTCGACGTCTCCCGGCGGCTGCGTGAGCACGGCTGGCTGGTGCCGGCGTACACCTTCCCGCCGAACCGCGAGGATCTGTCCGTCCTGCGGATCGTGTGCCGCAACGGCTTCTCGGCGGACCTGGCCGAGCTTTTCCTCGACGACCTGACGCGGCTGCTTCCGGAGCTGCGCCGGCAGCCGCACCCGCAGACCCGGGACAAGGGGGCGGCCACCGGCTTCCATCACTGAGTCAGCGGCTCATGCGTCCGAACCTGCGCACCGCCGACGGGAAGAAGACGGCGAGCAGGACCAGCGGCCAGACGACGGCCGGCCAGAGGTCGTCGGTCGCCCCCGCCGGTCCGAACAGGTCGCGTACGGCGGTCGCCGTCCTGGACATCGGGTTCCACTCGACGACCGTGCCGAGCCAGCCGGGCATGGACGCGGGGGTGGCGAGGGCGTTGGAGAGGAAACCGACCGGCCAGATGAGGATCTGCACGGCCTGGACCATCTCCGGCTTCCCGGCCACCAGCGCCAGCAGGATGCCGATCCACAGCATCGCGAAGCGGAACAGCAGGAGGAGACCCAGGGCGCCCAGGAAGGCGCCGGCACCACCCTGGGCGCGCCAGCCGAGGGCGTACCCGACGCCGATCAGCACCGCGAGACCCAGCGCCGACTGCAGCATGTCGGCGGCCGAGCGGCCGACCAGGACCGCGCCGTCGGCCATCGGCATCGAGCGGAAGCGGTCGATGACGCCCTTGTCGAGGTCCTGGGTGACGGCGAGCATCGTGCCCTCCAGGCCGAAGGCCATGGTGAGCGCGAGCATGCCGGGGATCAGGTAGTCCAGGTAGTCGCCGTTCACCTCGCGGCCGCCGCCGACGAGATAGGCGAACATCAGCAGCAGCATCACCGGGAAGACGAGCCCGACGACCAGCCGGCCCGGCTGCCGCGCCCAGTGGGCGAGTTCACGCCGGGTCATGGTCCAGGAATCGGTCAGCGCGTACGTGCTCACACGGCCTCCTTCGTACGGTCCTCCTGGCCGGTCAGGTGGAGGAACACCTCGTCCAGCGTGGGGCGGCGCAGGGCCACGTCCTCGGCCTGGAGGCCGGCCTCCTCCAGGGCGTGGACGACGGCGGAGAGGGCGGCCATGCGGTCGGCGACCGGGGCGCTGAGCAGCCTGCGGTCGGGATCGACGGTGATCTGTTCCCTGGCCATGGGCAGCAGGGCGAGCGCGGCGCCCAGCAGGCCCGCGTCCCGCAGGACGACGTCGATGCGGTCGCCGCCGGTGAGCGCCTTCAGCTCGTCCGCGGTGCCGTCGGCGACGACCCGGCCCCGGTCCACGACCGAGATGCGGTCGGCGAGCTGGTCGGCCTCCTCCAGGTACTGGGTGGTGAGCACGACCGTCGTGCCGCCGCCGGCAAGGGAGCGGACCGCGGACCACACCTCGGCGCGGCCGCGCGGGTCGAGCCCGGTGGTCGGTTCGTCCAGGAACAGCACCTCCGGTTCCGTGATCAGGGACGCGGCGAGATCGAGGCGGCGCCGCATGCCGCCGCTGTAGGCGCGCACCGGCTTGCGGCCGGTGTCGCCGAGGTCGAAGCGCTCCAGCAGTTCGTCCGCGCGCGTGCGCGCGCGGCGGGCGCCCAGGTGGTGGAGACGGCCGAACAGCTCCAGGTTCTGGCGGCCGCCCAGCCCTTCGTCCAGTGCCGCGTGCTGGCCGAGCAGGCCGATGCGCAGGCGGACCTCGCGGGCCCGGCGCACCACGTCGTACCCGGCCACCTCGACCCGGCCCGAGTCGGGCCGCAGCAGCGTGGACAGGATCCTGACCAGCGTCGTCTTGCCGGCGCCGTTGGGACCGAGCACTCCGTGCACCGTGCCGCGGGCCACGGTGAGGTCGAGCCCGTCCAGTGCCGGCCGGTCGCCGTACCTCTTGCGTACGTCCTCGACGGTGATCGCCGCGTCGGTCATGTGACGAGCCCCCACATTCTCTCGCTAGTCAAACTTGACTACCCATTCAACGTAACGCGCCCGATCGCACTCGTCAAACTTGATCAGTGACCGTCCCCGGGGTGCCGCTCCCCCGTCGCGTACGGATTCTCCGCGTCGTCCGCGAGGACACCGACGAACGGTTCGCCCTCACCGGAGAACGTGTACGCCCCGCGCTCGATCCGCGCGATCAGGCCCAGGGTCCACTCCGCCTCGGCGTCCGCCGTGTGGATCCAGAGGTTCATGATCTCGCCGATGTGGCCGAGCTGTTCCGGGCCCTGTTCGGGCACGTAGTGCTCGGTGACGGCCGAGCGCCACTCCTCGATGCGCCGGATCCGCTCCTTCAGCAGCGACACCGCCTCGGTGCGCGGCAGGTCCACGATGAAGCCGATGGCCGCCGACTTGACGTCCATCTTCTGGTCGTAGGCGGTCAGCGACTCGCGCACCAGCCGGAAGTACTCCTCGGTGCCCCGCTCGGTCATCTCGTACTCGGTGCGGGGCGGGCCGCCGGCGGTGGACGGGGCGGTCTCGTGCGCGTGCAGCAGTCCCTGCTTCGCCATCTGCTTCAGGGCGTGGTAGATCGAGCCCGGTTTGGCGGTGGACCACTCATGGGCGCCCCAGTACTCCAGGTCGTTGCGCACCTGGTAGCCATGGGCCCGCCCGTGCTGGCGCACCGAGCCCAGCACGAGGAGACGGATCGCTGACATGGCGTCCAGACTAGGCCGCCCGGAAACCACCGGGAGAACCGGCCGGAAGCGGCGGGACGGACCGGCGGGGAGAACCGGCGGGCGGGACTGATGGGCAGGACCGGCGGAACCGGCGGGCGGAACCGGCCGGGCCCCGAGGAGGGAACCGGCCGGCACCGCGGGCCGGGGGAGGGCCTAGAAGGGGAACCCGCTGCGCCCGTGCTGCACCGAGATCCACTTCGTCGTCGTGAAGGCCTCCAGGGTCGTCTCCCCGTTGAGGCGGCCGACGCCGGAGTTCTTCTCGCCGCCGAACGGCACGATCGGCTCGTCGTGCACCGTGGCGTCGTTGACGTGGAACATCCCGGTGACGATCTGCTGGGCGAAGGCGACGCCCCGCTCGATGTCACCGGTGTGGACGGCGCCGCTGAGCCCGTAGGGGGTGTCGTTGACGAGGCGTACGGCCTCTTCCTCGCCGTCGAAGGTGTCGAGGAAGACGACCGGGCCGAAGACCTCCTGCTGGAGCAGGGCGGAGTCGGCGGGCAGGCCGCTCAGCACGGAGGGCTCGACGAGGTTGTCGGTCGTCGAGCCGTGCAGGAGGGCGGTCGCGCCCTCCTGCACGGCCTGCTCGACGACGCCGGAGACGGCCTCCGCCTGGGAGGAGTTGATGACGGGGCCGATGAGGGTCTGCGGGTCGCGCGGGTCGCCGGCCTTGAGCGTCCTCACCTTGGCGACGAACTTCTCGGTGAACTCGTCGGCGAGCGAGCGGTCGACCAGGATGCGGTTGGCGGCCATGCAGACCTGGCCCTGGTGGACGAAGCGGCTGAAGACGGCGGCGTCGACCGCGTAGTCCACGTCGGCGTCGTCGAGGACGACGAACGCGCTGTTGCCGCCGAGTTCGATGATGGACCGCTTGAAGTGCGAGGCGGCGACGGTGGCGACGTGCCGGCCGACCTTGTCGGAGCCGGTGAAGGAGATGACCCGCGGGACGGGGTGTTCCAGGAAGGCGTCGCCGATCTCGGCGATGTCGGTGACGACGACGTTCAGCAGGCCCGGGGCAGACCCGCGTCCTCGAAGAGCTTGGCGATGACGGTGCCGCCGGCGATCGGGGTGTTCTGGTGCGGCTTGAGCACCACGCCGTTGCCGAGGGCCAGCGCGGGGGCGACCGACTTCAGCGACAGCAGGAAGGGCACGTTGAAGGGGCTGATCACGCCCACGACGCCGACCGGCTCGCGGTAGACGCGGTTCTCCTTGCCGTCGATCGGCGAGGGGATGATCCGGCCCTCGGGACGCAGCGACAGGTGGATGGACTCGCGCAGGAACTCCTTGGCCAGGTGGAGTTCGAAGGCGGCCTTGCCGAACGTGCCGCCGGCCTCGTCGACGAGGATCTCGCTGATCTCCGCCTCGCGCTCCTCGACCAGCCGCAGCACCTTCTCGAAGACCGAGCGGCGGGCGTAGGCGTTGGTCGCGGCCCACTCCTTCTGTGCGCGGGCGGCGGCGCGGTAGGCCTCGTCGACCTCGTCGACGGTGGCTATCGTGATCGAGGCGAGCTTCTCGCCGTCGTAGGGGTTGAAGTCGATGATGTCCCAGGACCCTGTCCCCGGACGCCACTTACCGTCGATGTACTGCTGGGCCAGGTCCGTGAAGTACGACGACATGTGATCCCTCAATCCCCTGCTGCCACCGGCTGCGATCGGTACAACGATCTGATCACACGTCATCGTATGCGTGTTTCAAGGGAGTTGGGGTGAGAGTCGGCGCACTCATGGGGTTGCCCGAGGGGAAACCCCATGCGCGGCGAGGACGCTAGGAGAGCTGGAGCAGCCCGCGCAGCAGGTCCCGGCTCTCGTCGGGTCCGGGGCTGTCCTGCTGGAGTTCCTTCAGCGCCTGCTCGTACTGGGCGACGTCCTCGCGCTTGTCCAGGTAGAGGGCGCTGGTGAGCTGCTCCAGGTAGACGACGTCGGACAGGTCGGACTCCGGGAAGCTCAGGATGGTGAAGGCGCCGGACTCACCGGAGTGCCCGCCGAAGCTGAACGGCATGATCTGCAGCCGCACGTTGGGCCGCTCGGAGATCTCGATCAGGTGCTGGAGCTGCTCGCGCATGACCTCGCGGTCGCCGTACGGACGCCGCAGGGCCGCCTCGTCGAGGACGATGTGGAAGTCGGGGGCGTTCTCGGCGACGAGGTACTTCTGCCGCTCCAGGCGCAGGGCGACGCGCCGGTCGACGTCGGCCGCGCTCGCCCCCTTCATCCCGCGCCGCACGACCGCGTGCGCGTACGCCTCGGTCTGGAGGAGGCCGTGCACGAACTGCACCTCGTACGCCCGGATGAGGGCGGCGGCGCCCTCCAGGCCGACGTAGGTGGGGAACCAGTTGGGCAGGACGTCGGAGTAGCTGTGCCACCAGCCGGCCACGTTGGCCTCGCGGGCGAGTCCGACGAGCGCCTGGCGCTCGGCGTCGTCCGCGATGCCGTACAGCGTCAGCAGGTCTTCCACGTCACGTGTCTTGAAGCTCACCCGGCCCAGCTCCATCCGGCTGATCTTCGACTCCGACGCCCGGATCGAATATCCCGCCGCCTCGCGCGTGATGCCACGGGCCTCACGCAGTCGCCGTAGTTGCGAACCGAGCAGCATCCGCCGCACCACCGATCCGGGCTCTCCCGCGCTCACGTTCGCCAGCCTCCCCAACCGTCCTCAGGGCCCGCAGTCTGCCACTAAAACACTTCGAGCAGTACTCGCCCGATTACAGAGACGGAAAAAAGCCAAAGGGTACCCCAGCGCGACACCGGGGAAAGGGGAGGAGAAAGCAAGGGAAGTGCCCGCCAACTGCAAGAAGATGGCGGAAAAAATGGCCAAGAAGCGGTACGGGCAGGTCCATTTCGGTCACGTGCACGTGCATCTGCCCTTGCATCTGCCCTTCGCATCGGAAACCATGGTGCCGCGCCACCGCTGCATCGCAACGACCGCGAATCCCGGGAGTGCCTCGCATGGGGACGAATGGATCGACCATGCTCGAGCCGTTACGGCAGGGCCTTCCGCCGCTCGATCTCGCGGCCGTGTCCGACGCGGCCTCCTGCGCTCTGCCGGCCCGCCTCGAAGCGGTGCGCGAGGCACGGCGGTTCACCAGGAGAACCCTCGGCCAGTGGGAAGCGGACGAGCGGTCCGACGACATATGCCTGGTCGTCTCGGAGTTGGTGACCAACGCCCTGCGGCACGGGATGTCCCCCGACGACACGCCGGGACCGCCCGGGCAGCAGCAGCCCGTGCGGCTGCACCTGCTGCGGTGGACCGGGCGACTGGTGTGCGCGGTGCGCGACCCCAGCCGGGACAGCCCCCTGCCGCGCGAGGTGGACGACTTCGCGGCGGAGTCGGGGCGCGGACTGTTCCTCGTCGACTCCTTCACCGAGGGCTGGGGGTGGCAACCGCTCTCCCCGAACCTGGGCGGCAAGGTCGTCTGGGCGCTGTTCCGGCTGCACGCGCCGGCCGGATGACGGACCGCGGCACCTTCCGGTGCCGCGGTTCTACGCGCGTCACAGCCCCCTGTGCGCGGATTTTTCCGGCGCCTCGCACGCCGGCGTCGGCCTCCGTCAGCCGACGATCAGGTGGTCGAACTCGCCGTCCTTGATGCCGAGGAGCATCGCCTCGATCTCGGCCCGCGTGTAGACGAGCGCGGGACCGTCCGGGAAGCGCGAGTTGCGCACGGCCACGTCCCCTCCCGGCAACCGCGCGAACTCGACGCAGGATCCCTGACTGTTGCTGTGCCGGCTCTTCTGCCAGGCAACCCCGGACAACTGTGTGGCCGCCATGCCGTTGTACACGTCGTGCCCCCCGTCAACGTCGTGGTCCACAGGTCGCTCCCTGATGGTGCACTGGCTGGTGTGGCCATGGATGCCATGGTCAACTGTTCCGGATCATAGCTCCGTTCACGTGCGCCTGCATGAGCAGATGCACGTGCACGGGCGGTGCCCACGCGGTTACAGCTTTGACGCCTGCTTTACCGAGCCCGGACAGTCCAGGGGCCTGTTCCCGCGTCTGCCCCGAAGCCCGTTCCCCATGCGCCACCTGCCCTTTCCGATGGTCCGCGGCGGTGCGGGCGCATGAGGTGGTACGGATCGAACCACTCGTGCACAGGAAGAGACGCGTCGGGTGCCCCCGATGTTCCGCCGTACCGGCCGCTGTTCGGCAGACCGGCTCCGGAGCGGGTCGCGGCGCACGGCCGGATCGTCCCCGCCCGGGCGGACGCCGACCGTCCGCTCGGTACGCCGGCCGGCCCGCGGGCCGCGTCCGACGGCCCCGGCACGGGGGCCGCGGAAGCCGCCGCGCCGTCGGCACCCCGGCCACGAGCAGGCCGCGGGGCCCCGGCCTCCGTGCTCCCCGTGCGAAACGGACCCGCCCCCGTGGCGACGCGGGCGTCGTCCACGGGGGCGAGGGCCTCCACCTCTCCGGCAGGCCCGCGAAGGCGGTCGGCCGGCGGACATCCGGGCGGTACGTCCCGCTGTCCCGACCGGACGAGCGGCGCATCTTTCGTCGTCCGAACGGCGACCGGCTCGTACGGCGCCCGGGGGAGGCGTTGTACGGCAGTGCCCGGGTCCGCCGGGAAGTCAGCGGGTGGCGTACGGCAGGAGCGCCATCTCGCGGGCGTTCCTCACGGCCCGTGCCAGACGGCGCTGCTGTCGGGCCGAGACGCCGGTGACCCGGCGGCTGCGGATCTTGCCGCGGTCGGAGAGGAACTTCCGCAGCAGGTCGGTGTCCTTGTAGTCGATGTAGGTGATTCCGGCCCGCTCCAGCGGATCGGGCCGGTTCTCGGCGGGCCGGCGTCGGCTCGTGCGGGGCACGGGGTCAGACCTCCAGGAGGGTGTCGAAGGCGGGCGGCAGCCGCTTCCAGGCGTCGCGCCCGGCGGCGTACTCGGCGTCGGTGAGCAGGCACGACTCCAGCAGCTCGTGGAGTCCGTCGCGGTCGAGGCCGGGCGAGGTGAACACCAGGTGCTGGCGGCGGTCGCCGTGCTCGGGGTGCCAGTCCAGGGCGGCCGCGGCGCGGCGCACCGGCGGGAGCATCTCCCAGGCCGCGTCCGGCAGGGAGGCCAGCCAAGGACCGGCGGACTCCACGCACAGGGCTCCGCCGGCGGCGTCCCAGTGGAGGAGCACGTCCGGCTTGTCGGCGAGCCAGAACCTGCCCCGGCTGCGGGCGGCGGCGCAGGTCAGGTCCTCCAGCGCCGCGTACAGCCGCTCCGGGTGGAAGGGACGGCGGCGGCGCCAGACGAAGGTGGTGACGCCGCGCGCGTCGGCCTCGGCGGGCAGCAGGGCGCAGGCCGGGTGCTGGGCCGCGGCGGCGGCCTCGACGTCGAAGCCGGCGAGAGCGGCGGCGACGAGCGGGGAGCCCGCCCCCGAGACCGGCTCCGGCACCGGCTCCGACACGGGTTGCCGCACCGGCTCCGACACCGGTTCCGGTGCGTCCGCACGTGCGAAGGCGTCCGCCGGGTCCCCGGGGTGGCCGCCTCGGACGGGGATCCGGCGGGCCGTCGGGTGGAGCTGGGCCAGCAGCTCGCGGTCCTCGTCGTCGGCCTCCGGGGAGTCGGCCACGGCCAGGACGGGGGCGTACTCCAGCTGCCGCGCGAAGGTGTCCGCGACCGTGCGCCGGTCGGTGGCGGCGGCGGCCAGGCCGCGCTCGGCGAGGTCGTCGCCGTTGCCGAGGTACGGCAGCAGGAGCGCGGGGTCGACCGCGGTGATCACGCCGGTGACCGTGAGGCCGCCGGCGACGATCACCTCGGCCATCGCCCTGGGCTCGACGGAGTCCCACAGCTCGACGACCGCGAGCCGGGTGGCGGGGTCGTCGGCGAGACGGAGCAGCTCGGGCACGAGGTCCTCGCGCAGGGCGCAGCAGGCGCAGTCGTCGACCAGCGGGGCCTCGCCCGCGGAGAGGACGCCCTCGGCGTCCCTGATCGTGCGGACGACCGTGCCGGCCGCGGCCGTCGCCAGATCGTGGTGGAGCGCCACGCTGCCGGGGACGTCGGCGAGCAGCCGCGCGACCGTCGTCCGGCGGGCCTCGGCGTGCAGCCCGCCGACGATCACCACCGGCAGACTCACGCTCCGCCCCGCTTCCCGAACCGGCGCTCGAAGCGCTCCACGCGGCCGGCCGTGTCCAGGACGCGGGCGGTGCCGGTGTAGAAGGGGTGGCTGACGTACGAGATCTCGACGTCCACGACGGGGTAGGTGTTGCCGTCCTCCCACTCGACGGTCTTGTCGCTGCTCATCGTGGAGCGGGTGAGGAAGGCGTGGTCCGCGGCGCGGTCACGGAAGACCACGGGGCCGTACGACGGGTGGATTCCCTTGCGCATGGCTGGTCAGCGCTCCTCTCGGAAGTCGACGTGGCGGCCGGCGACGGGGTCGTACTTGCGCAGGGTCATACGGTCCGGGTCGTTGCGGCGGTTCTTGCGGGTGACGTACGTGTAGCCGGTCCCCGCGGTGGAGCGGAGCTTGATGACCGGGCGCAGTTCGTTGCGTGCCATGCTGCTACCTTACTGAAAATGAATTCCATTAACATCGAGCTTCGAGGAGAGGTACGTCACTCATGTCCGCGCACTGCATGCTGACCGGCGCCCGGCCGGGCTTCGGCAACCGCATCTCCCACTCCCACCGGCGCACCTCGCGCCGCTTCGACCCCAACATCCAGACCAAGCGGTACTGGCTGCCGGGCGAGGGCCGTCAGGTGCGGCTGCGCCTCAGCACGAAGGGGATCCGGACGGTCGACGCCATCGGCGTCGAGGCGGCCGTCGCCCGGATCCGGGCGCGGGGGTGCGGGTCTGATGGCGAAGAAGAGCAAGATCGCGAAGAACGAGAAGCGGCAGGAGGTCGTCGCCCGGTACGCCGAGCGGCGGGCCGAGCTGAAGGAGATCGTCCGCCGGCCGTCGTCCACGGACGTGGAACGGCTGGCCGCGCAGCGGGAACTGCGCCGGCAGCCGCGGGACGCGAGCGCCACGCGCGTGCGCAACCGGGATCAGGTGGACGGGCGGCCGCGCGGGTACTACCGGGCGTTCGGGCTCTCCCGGGTGGGTCTGCGGGGGCAGGCTCACGCGGGGTACCTGCCGGGGGTGCGCAAGGCTTCCTGGTGAGGTGAGGTGAAGGCGGGCGGGGCCGGGGCCGGGGCCGCCGGTGAGCGCCGGACCTTCCGGTGAACGCCGGGACGGGCCCTCGGTTCTCGCGGGGGTTCCTTCCCGGGGCGGGTCCTCCTTGTTTCCCGGCTGGTAGCTTGCTGCCGGTCCTTCCGGTTCTCACCGGTCCTTCCGGTCGACCCGGCCGTCCGGCTACAGCTTGGGAGCCCGCAGTGACTTCGGCGAACTTCTCGCGCCCTTCGCCCATCCCGCGCCCCGCGCGCGGGGCGTCCCGCCGGAGGGTGCGGGCCGCCGCCGCGGCCGGCGCGCTGGCGGGGGCGCTCGCCCTGGCCGGGTGCGGCGACGACGGCGGGTCCGGCGCCTCCGCGAGCTCGTCCCCGGCCACCCCGGGTGTCACGTCCGGCACGGGCAGAGGCGGGGGTACGGGCGGTTCGGTGACGGCCTCCGGTGAGCTGGAGGGCAGCTGGCTCACCACCGCGGACGGCCGGGCCGTCGCCCTGATCGTCACCGGTGAGCAGGCCGCCCTCTTCGCGACCGGCGGGACCGTGTGCAGCGGGACCGCCGGCAAGGAGTCGGACATGACGATGATCCGGCTCACCTGCCCGAGCGGGAAGAAGGACCGGACGACCGGCATGGTCGACTCCGTCGACGGCGAGAGCCTCGAGATCACCTGGGACGGGGCGGCCGGCGGGGAGACCTACACCAAGGCGGAGGGCGGGCAGTGGCCGTCCGGGCTGCCGACGGCCGGTCCGGGGTAGCGAAGCGGTCGCCGGGGCGGGGGCGGCGCACCGGAAGGGGGCGTTCATGCGTGATGATCCTCCCGAGCACCGTCACGTCACCGTAGGGACCACTCATGCGCGCCGTTCCGATCACCGTCACCGCCCTCGCCGCCGCCTTCCTCCTCACCGCCTGCGGCGGCGGGGACGACAGCGCCTCCGGCGACGGGAAGAGCACCGCCTCCTCCGCCTCCGGCACCGCCTGCGCCGCCGGTGACCTGACCATGGCGGCCGGCGCCGTGAACGCCGCCCCCGCCGCCGGTGACACCGGCAACCTGACCGTGACGGTCACCAACGGCGGCAAGGAATGCACTCTGGAGGGCTTCCCGAAGGTCGAGCTGGAGGCCGACGGGACCACCGTCTCCGTCCCCCACGACGAGGCCGCCGAGGCGCAGTCGCTGCCCCTCGCCGAACAGGCCACCGCCTCCTTCACGATCACCTACGTCCGCGGCGAGGACGGCGAGGGCAGCCTCGCCGCCAAGACCCTCACGTGCGGCCTCGCGGACGCCTCGGCCACCGAGAGCCTGGACTGGTCGTACGGCGCGGTCGCCCTCAAGGGCGGCGACGAGCCGGACGCCTCGGTGAGCGCGTTCCAGGTGGCGGGGGACTGATCTCGTCCGGGCCCGGCGGCAGGGCGGCGAGGCCGTACGCGCCACGGGCGCCGCCTCGGTACGGGAAGGGGCGGGACGCGGACGCGCTTCGTCGCGGCAGGACGAGCGGGCCCCTGGGACGCGGTGGAACGGCTGGAGCGCCGGGCCGTCGACCGTCTACCCCCGGCCCCTTCCAGCCCTTCTGCCCCCTCTCCGACCCCCTGGTTCCCTTCGGACCCCTTCGGCTCTCGTCGGCCCCGGACGTCAGGAATCGGCAGACCCGCCCGAACCGCCAGGGCTGCCGGTCCTGTCCGAGGCCCGATGCCGGACCGCCAGGACCGGCCAGGACCGGCCAGGACCGGCCAGGATCTGAGGGAACCATCGGGACCGGAGAAGACCGCCGGGACCGGAGAAGACCACCAGGCCAGGAGAAGACCACCAGGACCGGAGGGGACCGCCGGGACCATCGAACGGAAGGTGTCCGGCAGGCCGTCGCCAGGCGGTCGTGGGGACTCGGGAGTGGACGGGTCGCGGGCGCGCCGGGGCGCGCCCCGGGTCACGGGAGATGGGGCCGTGAGTGGACCTGCGCCCGGTCCGCCGCGTCCGCGCCCTCGGTCCAGCCCGCTTCGTCGGTGACGCCCCGCAGGCGGGTGGTGGTCGTGCGGGGGAAGAGGCGGTCCGTGGCCGCGGTGACCGCCACCTCCCGGGAGGCCAGGACCGGGAGGAGGTCGGCACTGACCGGGTCTCGGCCGCGGCGGCCAGGCGGCTGCCCACGCGGTGGGCGTAGGCGGCCAGGAAGGACTGCCGGAAGGTCTTCGTGCGGCGGCGGCCGCCCGCCCGCTGTGCCGCCTCCGCCTTCGTCATGGCGGTCCCGGCCTGCACGAGGAGCGAGGTGTAGAGCAGTTCCACCACCTCGAGGTCGGCCTCGAAGCCGACGACCGTGGAGAAGCAGAAGGGTTCGTTCCACACGGCCCGGCAGTGGTTCGCGCCGGCGACCGCGTCCAGCAGCACCGCCTTGGCCTGCTCGTACGGCGGCTCGACGCCGACGCGGCGGGCGCCGGGCGCGTCCGGCGCCGGAGCCGCCGCGTCGAGCAGCGCCTCGTCGACGCTGTGCCGCGCCATCAGCTCCTGCGCCTTCGCGGTCAGCGCCTCCGCCTCCTCGGGGAACCCGGTCGCCTCCGCCTTGGCGAGCAGCGCGCGGATGCGGGTGAGCATGCGGGAGTCGGAGCGCGGCTGTCCGCTCGCCTCCTGGAGGGGTTCGAGGGTGGGCAGCCGCAGCAGCAGCCGGTACAGCTCCAGGACCGCCGTCGCGCGGGAGAAGCGGTCGGCGCCGCGGGGCGCGGGGCCCGTGGGCAGCTCCTCCAGCTGGGCCGACCAGCGCCGGCCGCGCGCCCGGTCGTGCGGCGCCTGCGCGCGGATCAGTGCCGCGAGCAGGCGTACGTGCGTGTCCTCCAGGTCGCGGCGCACGAGCCGTACGAGGTCCGCGGGCTGCCAGCCGCGGTGCCAGGCGGCGGCCAGGAACTCCTGGCCTCGCCGGTCGAGTTCGGCGTCCGCGGCGGGATCGGCGGCCAGCAGGGACGCGCCCGTGTCGAGGGCGGTGTCGGTGTCGTCGTAGAGGGCTGCCCGGAAGGCGCGTTCGACGGTACTGGGCGTGCTGCTCACCCATGGATCGTGCCATGCGCGCACAGCGGTACGAGATCGTCAACCAAAGGTTGACAGTCGCCAGGTGTCAACTTACGGTTGACATATGACTTCGCGACAGGATCCCTCCTCCGTCATCCGTCTCGACGACCTCATCGACGCCATCAAGAAGGTCCGCCCGGAGCCCCTCGAACAGCTCCAGGACGCCGTCATCGCGGCCGAACACCTCGGTGACGTGGCCGACCACCTGATCGGCCACTTCGTCGACCAGGCCCGGCGCTCGGGGGCGTCCTGGACCGATATCGGCCGGAGCATGGGCGTGACGCGGCAGGCCGCGCAGAAGCGGTTCGTGCCGAAGGAGTCGGCCGACCTCGACCTCAGCCAGGGCTTCAGCCGGTACACCCCCGCGCGCGGAACGCCGTCATGGCAGCCCACAGTGCCTCCAGGACGGCCGGCAACCCGGAGGGCCTGCCGGCCCACCTGGTCCTCGGTCTGCTCGCCGAACCGGAGGGTCTCGCGATCAGGGCGCTGGCCGCGCAGGGCGTCACCCCGGAGGCCGTGCGCGAGGCGGCGACCGCCGCGCTGCCGCCCGCCGCCGACGAAGTGCCCGAACTCGTCCCCTACGGCTCGGACGCCAAGAAGGTCCTCGAGCTCACCTTCCGCGAGGCCCTGCGTCTCGGCCACCATCACATCGGCACCGAGCACATCCTGCTGGCCCTGCTGGAGTTCGAGAACGGCGTGGGCGTCCTCGGCGGGCTCGGCGTCGACAAGGCGGGCGTCGAGCGGTACGTCGAGGAGACACTGGCCCGGATCCAGGACCCGCGGGAGCGGGGGGACGCGCAGGGGCCGGAAGACGCGCAGGGGGCCTGAGGACACACCCGAGCCCGAAGACGGGGCACACCGGCCGGACGCACCGGCCGGACGCACCAGGACCGGGCGCACCGGCCGTGCTCGGGCCGTTGTCAGACCTGCCTGCGACACTCGCGGCATGGCCGAACGCTGGGCACTCGCCCCGGCCGAGGGCGGCGGCGCGGAACTGACCGCCCTCGGTCCGGACGGGCTGCCCGCGGGCCCCGTCGTCCGGGAACCGGACCTGGCGGCGGCGGTCCGGGCGCGGCCGGACGTGAGCCGGTGGGTGTGGCGCTCCACGGCGGAGGTGTATCCGCGTCTGCTCGCCGCGGGGGTGCGGGTCGAGCGGTGCTACGACGTCGAGGACGCCGAGACCCTCCTCCTCGGCCACGAGGGGCGGCACGGCGAGCCCCGCTCGGCCGCCGCCGCCCTGGCCCGGCTGCGTGGCGGCCCCGTCCCGCCGGACCCCCGCAGCGCGCCGCCGAACCCGGCGCGCAGTCACCGCTCTTCGAGCCGCAGGTCACCGCCCTTCCCCTCGCCGACCTCCTCGCGGTCTACGCCGAGCAGCAGCGGCGGCACGACCGGGCGGAGCACCCGGAGCGGATGCGGCTGCTGACGGCGGCCGAGTCGGCCGGGATGCTGGTGGCCGCGGAGATGAACCGCGCCGGCCTGCCCTGGAGCGCCGACGTCCACCGCGGGGTGCTGCACGAGCTGCTCGGCGAGCGGTACCCGGGCGGGGGTGAGCCCCGGCGCCTCGCGGAACTCGCGGACGAGGTGTCGGCGGCCTTCGGGCGCCGGGTGCGGCCGGACCTGCCGGCCGACGTGGTCAAGGCGTTCGGGCAGGCCGGCATCAGGGTCAGGTCCACCCGCCGCTGGGAGATCGAGTCCCTCGACCACCCGGCCGTGAAGCCGCTGGTCGAGTACAAGAAGCTGTACCGCATCTGGGTCGCGCACGGCTGGTCCTGGCTCCACGACTGGGTGCGCGACGGCCGTTTCCGGCCCGAGTTCCTGGCCGGGGCACCGTCACCGGCCGCTGGGTGACCAACGGCGGGGGCGGTCTGCAGATCCCCAAGGTGATCCGGCGGGCCGTGGTCGCCGACCCCGGCTGGCGGCTCGTCGTCGCCGACGCCGACCAGATGGAGCCCCGCGTCCTGGCGGCGGTCTCCCGCGATCCGGGGCTGATGGAGGTGGCCGGCCGGGAGAGCGACCTCTACCAGGCCGTCTCCGAGCGCGCGTTCTCCGGCGACCGCGCCCAGGCCAAGCTCGCGGTGCTCGGCGCGGTCTACGGCCAGACCTCCGGCGACGGACTCAAGAACCTCGCCGCGCTGCGCCGCCGCTTCCCGCGCGCGGTGGCGTACGTCGACGACGCGGCGCGGGCCGGCGAGGAGGGCCGGCTGGTGCGGACCTGGCTGGGGCGGACCTGTCCGCCCGCGGCCGGCGCCGGGGAGGACGCGGCGGAGGAGGCGGGCATCCCGACCGGGGACGAGAACCCGTCCGAGACCCGGCAGTGGGTGCCCGGGTACGCCTCCGGCGACGCCCGCGCGCGGGGCCGCTTCGCCCGCAACTTCGTCGTCCAGGGCAGTGCGGCCGACTGGGCCCTGCTGCTGCTCGCCGCGCTGCGGCAGACCTGCGCGTCCATGGCGGCCGAGCTGGTCTTCTTCCAGCACGACGAGGTCATCGTGCACTGTCCCGAGGAGGAGGCCGAGGCGGTCGTCGCCGCGATCCGGGAGGCGTCGGAGCTGGCCGGGCGGCTGACGTTCGGGCCGACACCGGTGCGGTTCCCCTTCACCACGGCGGTCGTGGAGTGCTATGCCGACGCCAAGTGATCACTCCGCCCCGGCGAGCAGTTGCCGCAGCTCCCCACGACGTAGCCCTGGGGGCGCTGCTTCTCCGGGCGGTGGCGCTGTCTTCGCCGGCCCCGGGGCACCGGCGCTGTCGTGGCCGACCTCGCCGGTGCCGGGGCTGTCGTCGTCCTCGCTCTCCGCCAGCTCGCGCGCGAAGTCCCGTACGAGATCGTGGGGGGCGTAGCGGCCGTACGCCGTCTCCTCCAGGAGGGCCACGTCGACGAGGCGGTCGAGGGCGGCCTCGGCGCGGCGCTCGTCGGTGCCGGTGAGACGGGCCAGGAGCGGCACGCCGTACGCGGGCAGGTCGAGGGCTCCGACCCGGCGGAGCGCGAGGGCGGCGTCGCGGTCGGCCTCGCGGTCGGAGGCGGCGAGCGCGTCGTGCGCGACCGCGAGGGAGCGGCGCACACTGAGGTCGTCGTACTCCAGGTGGTGCAGGCGGCCCCCGGTGGAGGCCAGTTGGCCCGCCAGGACGTCCGGGGTGAGGGCCTGGCGGGCGGCGAGGCGGGCGGCGACGACGCGCAGGGCGAGCGGCAGGCGGCCGGTGAGGCCGACGAGGGGATGGCCGGGTCCGAGACCGTCGCGTCCCGACGCGGCACGCAGCAGGGCCGCGCTGTCCTCGTCCGACAGGGGCGCGAGGGGAAGCGGTGGGCGCCGTCGAGGGCCGTCAGCAGCGAACGGCTGGTGACGATCACCGCACAGCCCGGGCCGGCCGGCAGCAGCGGGCGCACCTGCGCGGCGTGCGCGGCGTCGTCCAGCACCAGGAGCGTGCGGGTCGGAGCGAGCAGGGTACGGAGCGACGCGGCGGCCGCGTCCGGGTGGTCGGGGATGTGCCGCGGGTCGGTGCCGAGGTCGCGGAGGAGCGCGGCGAGGGCCTGGCCCGCGGTGAGGGGGGTCATGCCCGGGGTGGCGCCGTGCAGGTTGATGTAGAGCTGGCCGTCGGTGAAACGTTCTTTCAGGGTGTGGGCCACATGCAGGGCGAGGGCGCTCTTGCCCACGCCGGCCATGCCGCTGAGGACGGCGAGGGGTCCCACACCGGCCGGCGGCTCCGTGGTGAGGGTGCGGTGCAGCGAGCCGAGGGTGGCGGTGCGGCCGGTGAAGTGCGGTGGTGGTGGAGGGAGTTGGGCGGGCCGGTGGGCGGGGGTGGGTGCTGGGGTCAGAGGTGGGGGTGGGGCTGGAGCGGAGGTCGGGGCCGAGGCGGGGGCCGGGGCTCGGGTCAAGGCCGGAGCCGGGGCTCGGGTCGAGGCCGGAGCCGGGGCTCGGGTCGAGGTCCGGATGTCCGCTCCCTGGCCGCGCAGGATCTCCACGTGGGCGTCGCGTACCGCCGGGCCCGGTTCGACGCCGAGTTCCTCCAGGAGGCGGGTACGCAGGTCACGGTGGACGGCGAGGGCCTCCGCCCGGCGGCCGCTCCGGTGCAGGGCGAGCATCAGCTGACGGTGGTAGGCCTCGCGCAGCGGATGCTCCGCGGCCAGTGCGGTCAACTCCGGGACGAGGCGGTCGGGTCCGGTCTCAGGGTGGGGTCTGCCCTCCGGGCCGGGTCTGCCCTCAGGGCCGGGTCTGCCCTCAGGGCCGGGTACGGGGCCGGACGCGGGTGCGGTTCGCGTTTCACCGAGTCCGAGTTCGGCGTCGTACCGCCATTCCAGGAGCAGCAGACGCGCCTCCTTCAGGCGCCGGGTGAAGGCGTAGCCGCCCAGTTCGGCGGGAGTCCGCCGAGGGGGGTGCCCCGCCACAGGGCGAGCGCCGCCGCGCACGCGTCGATCACGCGCTCCCAGTCGTGGACGGCATGCGCGCCGCGGGCGGTGGCGAGATGACACTCGAAGACGTGGACGTCGAGTTCGCCGTGCCCGATCCGCAGTTGGTAGCCGGGCGGCACCGTCCGCAGCCGCGCCGGGTCGTCGAGCATGCGCCGCAGCCGCGTGACGTGGTTGTGCAGCGAGGCCTGCGCGGAGGCGGGCGGCGCGCCGCCCCACAGCACCTCCTTGAGCGACTCGGCCGGGACGGTCCGGCCGGCGTCGAGGAGCAGCGCGGCCAGCAGCGCGCGCGTCTTGGGGCTGCGGATGCCGCGGACGCCGTGAACGCCGAGGGGGGCGGGAGCGGCGGTGTCGTGCCGGCCCGGGACGGTACGGCACGGGTCCGCGGAAGTGTCGTACCGCCCCGGGCCGCTGTCGTACAGGACCGGTGGGCCCAGCAGTCCGAACCGCAGCCCGTACTGCCGCATCACGCCGACCCTCGCCCTTCCGCGCGCCCGCCCCGGACGCGTTCCTCGGCGGGACCCCGCCGCCCTTGCCGATCACCGCCCCGGCACGGTGACGTTTCCGCCACCCTGTCCCTGCCGGTTCCCGCGGGAGTCCGCCGCCGTTCCGGCCGCCCTCCGCGCTCGCCCGGCGGATCTCACGCCGCCGACCTGCGACGACGTCCTCGCCGCCACGGAGAACCGTGGGCCACATGTTAGCGATTCGTTGGTGGAGTCTGATGTGATCATCACATCGAATCCGGCCCGACGGCGCGCGCGTGCTACGCGTTTCTCGGGGAGTGTCGCCGCCGTGGCCGGTTCCGGACGCGTGTGAGGGTCCCGGTCGGCGGAGGTGAGCGACCGGGGTCCGCACCGCGTTCTCCTTCCCTCCTTCCCCGGCCGACGGAGATGATCACCGGCGACGTCCCGCCCGTGTTCCCGTCCCGGAGGAAACCGCCATGCCCTTCCGCTGCGCCGTGCTGGACGACTTCCAGAACGCGGCGACCACCGTCGCCGACTGGTCCCCGCTGGGCGACCGGGTGGAGGTCGTCCCGTTCCCGGAGCATTTCGGCACCGAGGACGAACTGGCCGCCGCGCTCGCCGACTTCGACTGCGTGGTCACCCTGCGCGAACGCGTCGCCTTCCCGGCCTCGCTGCTGAACCGACTGCCGAGGCTGCGGCTCCTCGTCGCGTCCGGCATGCGTCACTCGGTGATCGACCACGCCGCCGCACACGCCAGCGGCGTCACCGTGTGCGGCACCGAAAGCTCCTCGACCCCGCCCGCCGAACTGACCTGGGCGCTGCTCCTCGGCCTGGCGCGCGGGCTCGTCCAGGAGAACGCCGCCCTGCGCGCGGGCGGCCCCTGGCAGTCCACCGTCGGTGCCGACCTGCACGGACGCCGCCTCGGCCTGCTGGGTCTGGGCAAGGTCGGCGCCCTGGTCGCGCGGGTCGGCCTCGCCTTCGGCATGGACGTCGGCGCGTGGAGCCGGAACCTCACCGCCGAGCGCGCGGCCGAGGTGGGCGTCCGCCTGGCTCCGTCCAAAGAACACCTGCTCGGTGAAAGCGACTTCGTCTCCGTCCACCTGGCCCTGAGCGACCGCACCCGTGGCCTGCTGGGCCCGGCCGAACTCGCCCTCCTCAAGCCGACGGCCTACCTGGTCAACACCTCCCGCGCCGCGATCGTCGACCAGGACGCCCTGCTGGCCGTCCTGCGCGAGGGCCGTATCGCCGGCGCCGGACTCGACGTGTACGACGTGGAGCCCCTGCCCGGCGACCACCCGCTGCGCACGGCACCGCGACTGCTGGCGACCCCGCACCTCGGGTACGTCTCGCGCGCCAACTACGAGCGCTACTACGGGCAGGCGGTGGAGAACATCCAGGCCTACCTGGCGGGAGCACCGGTGCGGATGCTGGGCTGAGGGAGCCCGGCCCGCCCGGCCGCACGAGCCCCCTCACCGCGACCCGCTCCCCCTCCCGCGGCTCACTCCCTCCCGCTCACCCTCACCGCCGGTCAGACGGGGAGAGCGGGCGGGTTCGGACGGGCGAGGCCGAGGTCGTAGGCGAGGATCGTCGCCTGCACGCGGTCGCGCAGCCCGAGTCCGCCGAGGAGCGCGTCGATGCGGGACCTCACGGTGCCGACGGTGAGCCCGAGGTGCCGGGCGATCTCCGCGTCGTCGAGCCCGGAGGCGATCAGGGTGAGGAGGTGCCGCTCGCGACCGGCCGGCTCGCGGGGGCCGTTCCGGGGCCGGGGCCCGGTGCCCGCTCCGGAGGCGTAGTGGCCGATGAGCCGGCGGGTCGCGGACGGGGCGAGCACCCCCTCGCCGGCGGCCACCACCCGGATGCCGTGCAGGAGTTCGGCCGTGGACACGTCCTTGAGGAGGAAGCCGGAAGCCCCGGCGCGCAACGCGTCGAAGACGTGGACGTCGAGGTCGAAGCTGGTCAGTACCAGTACCCGGGGTGCGTTCGCCCGGCCGGTGATGAGCCGGGTGGCGGCGATGCCGTCCGGGTCCCGCATCCGCGAGTCCATGACGACCACGTCGGGCGCCAGTTCCCCGGCGAGCCGCACGGCCGTCGCGCCGTCACCGGCCTCGCCGACGACCGTCATGTCCGTCTCGGCGTCGATGACGGCGGCGAACCCCGCCCGTACGACGTCCTGATCGTCGACGACCAGCACCCTGAGGCTCATCACTCCCCCTCCTCGTCGCCCCGCTCGCGGACCGGCGCGCCCGCGAGCGGCAACCGGAGGCACAAGGGGCCCTGTCGTTCCGCGGTCAGGGTGCCGCCCAGCGCCGTGACCCGCTCCGCCAGCCGCTCCCGTACGGCGGTCAGGCCGGCGCCGGGCAGCCCGGTGGCCGTGAGGGTCAGCAGGTGGTCGTCGGCGTCGAGTTCGAGCACGGCGGGCTCCTCCCCGCCGGCCGCGAGCATCGTCTCGGCGGCGTGGTACGCGGCCAGGTCCACGGCCGTGGGCAGCCGCCGCGGCACGCGGTCGGTGAGCCGTATCTCCACCTCGCGGCCGGTGGCCCGGCACTGCTGGGCGAGCAGGTCGAGGGCCTGGAGGGTGGGCTGCGGCCGCAGTTCGGGTGCGGCCGGGTCCGCCTCCCCCTCCCGGACCGTGTCGAGCAGCGCGCGCATCGCGGCCAGCGCCTCACGGGCACGATCGGCGGTGGCGTCGAGCCGGCCCGCCTCCGCCTCCGCGACCATGTCGGCGGCGCGCGCCAGCACCGTGCCCTCCAGCCCCGCGGCGATCCGGCGCCGCTCGGCCCAGGCCTCCCGTACAGCCTCCTCGGTCCAGGCGGCGAGACGCTCCTCCCGCACACCGCGGTCGGCCCGGTCCCGCCGCCCGCGCACGGCTCCGCCCCACCGGGCCGCACCGGCCGGCAGGGCCGCCCCGGCCGTCGCCGCCCCGGCGACCACCCAGCCGGGCAGGTCCGTGCCGCGGTGCAGGACGGCCGCGCCCGCCGCGACGGCGTGCACGGCGACGGCGGCCAGAGGGACGACGGCCAGGAGGCCGGCAGCCGAGGAGAAGGGCCCGGGGCGCGGTCCGGGCCCGCCGGGGGACGGCCCGGCGGCACGGCGGGCCGCGTCGGCGGCGAGCGCCACGCAGGTGGCGACCATGCTCAGCGCGGGCGGCACGACGACGGGGCCCGTGTACCCGCCCACGGCCATCGCCACCGGCCACAGCGCGGCCAGACCGAGCAGCACGCCCAGGGCGGCGCGGGGCGCCCGCCGCAGCCACAGCAGCGCGACGGCCTGCGCCGCGGCCAGCAGCGCGAAGAGCACCCCCGCCGACACCTGCGACCCGCTCGACGTGGTCTCCGACCGGACGACCAGCACCGGCAGCAGCGGCTGCAGACACAGCCCGACCGCGGCCGTCACCTGCGCGAGACGGTAACCCCGCGGCACGGACGCCTCCATCGGCGCGGCGGTACGGCCGGGCAGGACCGCGCGCACCTCCCAGCCGCCGTCCGCCGTCGGGCCGCTGGTCAGCGTGCCGCCCGCCTCCCGCGCCCGGGACCGCAGGAAACCCTGGCCGCGCCCCGAGCCGAGGCCCGCGCCGTGCGCCGCCGCGCCGGCCGGCGGTGCCGCGCTCGCGACCACGATGTCGGTGCGGGTGTCGCCGTACCGGCAGCGCACCGTCGTGGCGGCACCGGGGGCGTGCCGGGCGACGTTGGTCAGCGCCTCGCGCACGATGCCGTACGCCGCGTCCGCGACGGCGCCGTCCGGCAGCGGACCGATCTCGTACTCCACGCGCTGGTCCAGCCGGCGGAACCCGACGACGAGGTCGCGCAACCGCTCCTGCGGGGAGGGCAGTTCCTCCCGCGAGGGGGCCGGGGCCCGTACCGCGCCGAGCGCGCGGGTCACCTCACGCCCGGTCTCGGCCGCGAACTCCAGCGCTTCCTGGGCCAGTTCGGGCCGTCGTTCGCGCAGCCCGAGCGCCGCGCCCGCCGTGACCACCACGGCGGTCAGATGATGAGCGCTGACATCGTGCAACTCCCTCTCCATGCGGCGCCGTTCGACCGCAGGCAGCCGATGGCGCTCGGCCTCGGCACGCCGGAGCATCCGCTCGCCCGTCCGCCGTACGCGACGGGCGCGCCGCACCAGCAGGCCGGTGCCGCAGGCGGTGGCGTACAGCAGGGCGGTCAGGACGAGGTCGAGCCCGTCGCGGTCGCTGAGTCCGTGCAGGCTGATGTTCTGCAGCAACTGCCAGGCGGCGAGGGCGACCACGCACAGGACGGCGGTGAAGGTGTCGCGCTCGGTCGCCACCGTGTACAGGGCCAGCGCGACGCCGGCGGTCCCGAGGACCGCCATCGCGCCGACGGGCAACGGCCCGGCGCCCAGCGCGCAGGCGGCGGAGACGAACAGGAGGGCGACGACGGGGCGCGCGCGACGGAGCGCGAGGGCGGCCGTCACCGGTCCGGCGACCAGCACGGCCACGAGGAGTGCGGACGCGGGCGGTACGTCCCCGCGCACCAGCTCCGCCCCGGGCCACACCACGGCCTGGACGCAGATCAGCAGGACCGGAACCAGCCGGTCGTCGGTTCGCTTCATGACGCACCAAGGCTATGGCCGCGGCCGAACGGCGTCCTCAAGCCGGAGGCGGATGCGGCCCTCCACCCTGGGATGCAGAAAAGGGCGGCGGCGCGGAGCAGCCCTCTACCTCCGGTTCGACCGGGCAATCATCCTGCTGCCCGAGGACCGCGCGTCGACCCGCTCATAGGCTCGATCACATCGAGAAGGCGCTCCGCAGCCGACCCGCTCGAGCACTTCTCCAGCTGTGTCCACCTCTCCTGCACGACCGATCCCAGGGGGATTTCCATGTCCAAGCGCATCATCGTGTCGTCGGTCGTCGGTGTCGTCGCCCTCGGCGGTATCGCCGCCGCCGGTCTCGCCGTGGCCTCCACGCAGGCGTCCGGGAAGCCGACCGTCGAGAACGCCTCGGCCCGCTACGTCCCTCCGACCGGCGCCCGGGCCGGCTCACTCACCTTCACCGCGGACGTGAGCGACGACTCCGGCGTCCGGGGCCTGAAGGTCCTGGTCTGGCCGGCGAGTTCCGACCTGGACCCGACCGAGGCGGAGATGAGGTCCGTCGAGAGCGCGACCTGCCGGAGCACCTCGGCCGACACCTCCCGCTGCACCTACACCCTGAAGGTCACGCAGGCGGAGGCGGCCGAACTGGCGCCGGGCACCTGGCACGTCTCGACCCTGGCGACCGCGAAGGACGGGGACACGAAGTTCACCCCGCGCACGTCGGCGTTCACCGTGACCCGCTGACCACACACGGCGCGCCCCGTCCCGGACTCCCGCCCCTTTCCCCGCCGACGACGGCGCGCCTGCGTGGCACCACCACCGGGCGCGCCCCTCACGGGGTTCAGCCCAGCCAGGCGAGCGGTTCCTCCTCATCCTGCCCGACGCCCGAAGCGTCGTGAAGCCGAGAGGGATCCCCGGCTCTGCGAGTCCGGCGAGAACGCCTGGAGAAGTATGGAGCTCCGGCCTCGACTCGGCGACGCCCGCCGCATCGACCTTCATCGAAGCCCCCACCTGTCGCGGCCCGTCTCACCCCCCCAGGTGAGGTCGGTCCCGACCGGGGACCGGCAGCACTGCCGAGAGGAGGCCAGGCCCGAGCCGGTACACACCGGCCCACCGGGTACAGATCACATTCCCTTGGCTCCCCGGTCACGGAACTGATCTGCCGTCCCGCGCGTCTTGAGAGCAGAGTCGGGTGATGGGGGTCGGCATGGCTGTGACGCTGGCAGAGGAGATCATGCTGCTGTCCCTGGACGACGAGTCCGGGGCGGTGCGGGATCGGCAGGCCTGCCAGTGGGCGGTGGCAGGCGGGATCGTCCTCGAACTCGTGATGGCCGGTCGCGTGTCCGTGGACCAAGGGCGGATCACGGTGGTCGACACCGCGCCGACGGGAGTCCGGCTGCTCGACGACCGGCTCGGGATGATCAATGCCTGGGCGGCGGGGAAGAGGAGGCCGCCCAAGGTGACGGAGTGGCTGACCAAGGACAACCGCAAGGTGCTGGACGCCACCGTCGAAAGCCTCATGGAGCGTGGCCTGGTCAGCGGGGAGCAGCGCAAAGTACTGGGGATGTTCCCGGTGCGGCGGTTCCCGGAAGCGGACGGCACGGTCGAGCGTGAGCTGCGGGCACGGCTCGAGGAACTGGTCCTGCGGCATGCCGAGCCCGACAACCGGTCGGCCGGCCTCATCGCACTGCTGCACGGCGCCAAGCTGCACCGCCTCGCCTTCCCCGACCTGCCGCGCAAGGAGATCTCTCCACGGATGAGGGAGATCTCCGAGGGGCAATGGGCGGGTGAGAGTGTCCGCAAGGCGATCCAGGAGATGCAAGCGGCGATGACGGCGGTCGCCCTGGTCACCATGAGAAGCTGACCGAGCCACACCTCATCGGCACATCAGCCGGGCAGGGTGGTGAACAACGAGTCGGCGCCGGTGTGCGACCGCTGTGGCGATGCCCTCACTCGTCCCCCGAAGGGTCCTTGTCGGCGGACTCGCGGATCTTCGCGAGGAGCTCCTCATCGCTTAATCGAGGTGCCGGAGCCGGAGCCGAACCGAGCAGTTCGTGCAGGGTGTGGCTAAACAGCTCAGAAGCGTCTTGTTCGCTTTCGGGAGCATGGTCTGGCCCAGTTTCAATCATGACTCAATCCTATGAAGACAAAGATGCGGAACCTCACCAGCATATGTCGAGCCCGCTGAGCGCCACTTGCTCCCTGAGGGAGTTTTCTGCCATCGCCTCCTGATGAAAGTCCGGGAAGACGCTGCTGCATCACTGGGCAAGAGTGCCGGTCCGCCGACCCTTTGGCAAGGGTTCCGTCGCCTTGCGGGCACCTAGGGGCCGGCGGCCGGAATTCTCCATTCCGTAATTCCTCTTGTCGTGCGTCCCGGAGTTGGGTGCCGATCAGGCGCAGTCGGTGCCCGCGGATGCGCCGAGCCGGTCGAGGTGCTCCCGCAGGATCCTCATCGCCCGCGAGGTGGAACTGCGGACCGTCGCGGATGAGCAGCCCATGATCTGCGCGACGTCCTCGATGCTGAGGTCCTCCCAGTAGCGCAGGTAGACGAGGCTGCGCTGTCGCGCCGAGAGGGTGGACAACGCCTTGAGCAGGACCAGTCTGTCCCCCACCCTGGTCACATCCTCGGGTTCGGGTTCCGGTTCGGGTAACGAGTCCTGCAACAGTTCGCGGGTCCAGCGGAGTTTGCGTCGTTCGTCGATGAAGATTCGCACCATCACGGTGCGGGTGTAGCCGGACAGTGCGTCATGACGATCCAGCCGCTCCCAGCATCGGTACAGGGCGATCAGCGTCTGCTGTACAAGATCGTCTGCAGCGAACCAGTCCCCCACCAGTACGAAGGCGTTACGTCTGAGCGTTGGTCGCGCGCCGACGACGTACTGTGCAAAACCTTTCTCGTGTACCTCGTCCAATCCGTTCATCCCCGTTTCAAAAATTTCTCGTCCTGTCGGACAGCGCCCCGGCCCCTCCACCACGTGTAGATGGTTGAAACCGTTCGCAACAAGTCGCGAGTTGCGCGGCGCTCAACGGAGTCAAACATGTCATCTGCTCTCTCGCTAGTGGCTCGAGGAAACGCACCGCACTCCGGCCCCACGGCGGGAAACGGAGTCAAACCGTCCAGAACAAGGGATCTCTTTTTGCTGCCACAAAGGATGCGATTCGGAAGAGGTAACGGCTGCGACCCGGCCGGATCTCCGGTCACCGAGGAGGGTGAAGAATGAGGACGCTCCAGGCAACACCCCAAGGTGCCGCGGTGCCCGAATCCCTACGCCGGATCGGCAAGCTGGTGTCGCCGTACGGACTGGTGTCCCGACTCACCTGGCTGCCCGTCACCGAGGGAGAGCCGGACTTCGCGGTCTTCTCCGGATCGCTGGGCGACCCGGGAGCGGTTCTCGCGGCGCAGGCGGAATGGACGCACGACGCCTCCTCCGGCAACTTCGACGGGGCCGGCGGAGCCCTGGACCGCGAGACAGCGGCGCATCTGGCGGCCGCCGAGTCACTGGAGCGGTACTCCTCGTGCGCCTGGTCCTCCGAGGGCATGATCTGGGCGACCGCGGAGGAGCTGGGCGAGGACGCCATCCCGCCCTGGGAGTGGCCGAACCTCTCCACTGCCGAACTGGCCGACCCGCGCTGCGGTTTGGTGCCCACCCACCGGAGCATGCCCCTGCGCTGGGTCGAGGGCTGGTCGCTGGCCCGTGGCCGCAAGGTGTACGTACCGGCCGTCCAGGTCTATCTGAAGTGCTCACCCGAGTCGGCTGCAGAGCGTTACGTGCACCCGGTGTCCACGGGATGCGCAACCCACGCCGACCCGTTGGCCGCCATAGCCAACGGCCTGTCGGAAGTCGTCGAACGGGACTCCATCGCCCTGACCTGGCTCCAGCGTCTCCGGCTGCCCCGGCTGGAGTTCAAACTCGACGACCTGGCCCCGGAACACCGGGCATACGTCGAACGGGCAGCCAGCGAGAACATCCGCACCCTGCTCTTCGACGCCACTACGGACCTGGGCATCCCCGTCATCTACGGAGTACAGCTCGCCGACCACGACCGCGATCTCGCCCAGCTCGTCGTCGCCACCTGCGACACCGACCCGGGCAAGGCCATCGCCAAGCTGCACCGCGAGGCCGCGTCGCTGCGCATCGCACTCCGCTCGCACGCGGGCCGGCACACGAACCCGGACGACCCTCAGGACATCGTGAGCGTGATCGGCGGCGCGCTCCTCGCGGGCCGGCGCGACCAGCGCCACCGGTTCGACTTCCTGCTCGAGGGCGACCGGCCCGTGCACGCCTTCTCCGACCTGCCGCGCCCCGCACAGGGCGAGGCGGAGCTGCCGTGGCTGCTGGACCGGCTGTCCCGGGCCGACTGCGAGGTCGTGGTCGTCGACATCACGACCGACGAGGCCCGCCAGGTGGGCGCGACCGCCGTACGGGTCATGGTGCCTCAGCTGATGCCGCTCTCCTTCGCCCACCGGGCCCGCTACCTCGCCACTCCCCGTCTCTACGAGGCTCCCCGCGCCATGGGCCACCCCGTGTTCGGCGAGGACGGCATCAATCCCAATCCACAGCCCTTCGCGTGAGGTGGGTCATGAATCGCCAACTGCTCGTACTCGCGTCGGGGGCGTTCGGCAAGGACGTCGCACGGCGCCTGGAACACGGCGCCCCGGAGCGCGGACACGACATCACCACGATGGAGATGGACGAGGGCACTCATCCGAGTCTGTGGCCTCGTGCCGACCTCATCGTGCTGGCCACGTCCCATGAGCGGTCCCGTATCAACGAGGCGGCGGACCGGGCGGCCTTCGCCTGGGGCACGCCCTGGTTCGGGGTGTACTCCACCGCCACCGAGGTGATGTGCGGCCCTGTCGTGGTCCCCGGTCGTACGGCCTGCCACCAGTGCTACGTACGGCGCCGCAACCAGCACCGACGGCCCGAGCACAGCACCGCCGACACGGGAGACCGCCACCCGACCGGCTATCCGGTCCATCACGTCGGCATCGCCGCAGCCTTCGCCCGACAGGCGGTCGAGGAAGCGCTGCGCCTGCCGGACGACGAAGAAGCGATCGGCGGCACCGTGCGGAAGTTCGATCAGATCACCGGAGGCACGAGCAGGTCGGCCGTGATCGCGGTGGACCGATGCGCGCGCTGCCGCACCGTGGCCACGAGCGACGAGCTGTGGCGCCGACTGGTCTCGATCGACGAAGGGCGGACGGCATGAGCGACACCTCCATGATGACGGCCGAGACCGTCGGGTCCGCCGCACGGTTCGACCCGCAGTTGCGGATCCCCCTGCGCCCGCGGCTGCGCCGGGGCCTCGTGATCGGCACGGAGGCCGACCAAGTGGTGGTGACAGGCCCACCCAAGAAGCAGCTCTTCCGCGGCAGGTCCGCCACCCAACTGCTGCCCGGGCTGCTGGATCTGCTCGACGGCGAGCGCACCCACTCCCGGCTCGCGGCAGAACTCGGGGTGCCCGAAGAGGTCGTCTTCAAGGCGCTCTCGCTGCTGTGGACCTGTGGCGTGGTCGAGGAGGGACCACCCCGCGGGACGGAGGGTGAAGCGGTGCCGGACGTCGACGACCGGCTCGCCGACTACCTGTCCCGGGTGGGCAGCGCCACCGAGGTGAACCCCTGCTGGGAGCGGGCCGCCATCCGCCTGCGGACCGCCGGGATCGAGATCTTCGGCGACCCGGCACTCGCCGGCCTCCTGCGGGACGAACTCGCCGGCTCCATGCCGGTCGCCCTGGGCGCGGGCGACACCCCCACCGAGCGTGCGACGCTCGCGGTCTGGGCGGACGCGAGGGACAGCGGACAACCCGCTCCCGGAACTGGGATGCACACCCTCGCCGAGCACTGCTGGGACAAGGGTGTCCCGCTGCTGCGCCTGCGCGTGCGCGGTCGCCGCGCGGCCCTGGGCCCCCTGGTCGACCCACGGACGACACCGTGCCTGCACTGCCTCACCGCGGACGACGAGGACGACGCCCGCACGGCCGTCGCCGGCGACCGGGAACTCGCCGTCGCGCTGTTCGCCCGCGACCTGTTCGCCGCGGTCTCCCGGACGACCCCCACCCCGCTGCCGATGCGCTGGCGGCTCGTGGATCTGGAGACCCTCGGCCAGCGGGACACCTCCTCCGCGACCCGGCCCGGCTGTCCCCGGTGTTCCGTCGCCGAAGGACCGGTCGTGGACCGCGCCGCGCCGGCGACACGCTTCGAGGCTTCGGTGGCCATGCCTCCGAAGGAGTTCGCCGACCTCAAGGCCCACCAGATGCACTACAAGCCCTCCAACCTGGCTCTGCAGCGTGTCTCCCGGACCTGGCCGGTCGCCCCCGCCGTGGAACTCCCACCACCCGACCACGACCGGCTCGACCGGACCGACCCGCCCCCGGCCGACACCCGGCCCGGCCCGGACACCCTGTCGCTGCTGCTCTCCGTCACGGCGGGGATCAAGGCCGACAGCACCGACAAGGTGGCCCGCTGGACGGCGAGCGGCGGCAACATCGGTTCGGTGACGGCGTACGCCGTCGTCCGCGACATACCCGGCCTGGCCCCTGGCATCTACGGCTACGTCGCCGCCGAACACCGCCTCGCGCGGCTGTCCTCCCGGGTCGACGCGGTACCCGGTGACCGCCCGCTCGCCCTGGTGCTGACCGGCGACTTCCCCAAGGTCGCCCGCAAGTACTCCGCCTTTGCGCTGCGGATCCTGCTGCTGGACAGCGGCTGCGCCCAGGCCACCGCCCGCGAGGCGGCCCGCGCCCTCGGCATCGGCTTCGCACTGCGCCCCCGTTGGGACGACGACGCGATCGCGGCCGCCCTCGGCATCAACCCCGACATGGAACCGGTCACGGCCGTCATCGACCTGGGAGACGCCCCATGAGCAGCCCGCACGACCTGGCCGCGGAACTCCTCACCTCCTTCCGGGCCCCCGCCCCCGTGCGGACCTCCCCGCGACCCGCGCCCCAGCCGCCCGTACCCCTGGGACCACCCGTCCGCTTCACCGCCCGGCAGCGGGACAGGTCATCCCTGCTCACGGTGCTGGAGAAACGTCGCTCCGTACGGTTCTTCGGCCCCGACCCCGTCGACGCGGCACTCGTGGCCGACGTGGCTGCCCGAGGTGTCGAGGCGGACCACGCTTCCTGGGCCGACGAGGCGGAGCGGCTGCCCCTGCAGATCAGCGTGGTGGCCTTCCGGCTGGCCGGCCTCGAGCCCGGCATGTACAGCCTCGACACCGGCGGAGGCGGCGCTACCGAGCGGTCCTACGTCCAGGTCGCGCCACTGCCGGAGGGCGAGGCCCTGCACGGCCTCACGATCCAGCGGGAGTTCTGCGACTCCGCGGCCATCATCTCCCTCGCCGCCGACCTCGACCGAGCAGGCGAACTGCACGGCGCCCACAGCTACCGGACACTCATGACCCGTGCCGGGGCGGCCGCGTACACGATGTGGCTCGACGCCGTCGCCGTCGGGCTCGTCGGCACTGTCTTCGCGGGGTTCATCCCCGCCTCCGTACGGCTGCCGCTGCGCAGCGACGGGTCCAGCCGGCACCAGCTCTTCGCCCTGGCCCTCGGCGGCGCACCCGTGCCGCCCCCCATACCTCCGGGGCCGACCGGCCACCGGTGAACCGAAGCAGCACCCAACGAAAGGAAGTGAACCGATGACCGACGCCAACGCGTGGGAGCTGGACCTCCACAGCGTCGACCTGGGCGACGAGGACCTGTCCATCGAGCAGATCCCCGAGGGCGTGGCGCTGGGCACCTTCAGCACCGCCTCCAGCGCGACCACGGCCAGCTGCCCGGTCAGCAGCGCCGGAAGCATCATGACCGCCAACTGCCAGGGCTGAGCCCGGCGAACCCGAAGGAAGGGAAGCGCACCATGCCCGAACTGGAGCTCTACGTCCTCGACGACATCCTCGAGGACTCACTGGAGATGGAAACGCTGGCGGACGGCAACGCCCTGGCGTCGGTCTCCACCGCCGGATCGGCCAGCTCGGCCTCCTGCCCGGCGACCACCGCCTCCTCCTTCACCTCCTTCTCCAGCTACACCTGACAGGCCCGGAGGTGCCATCGGCACCCCCGTTCCACCGCACCTCAGACACAGCACCTTGTGCGAAGGGAAACGATCAGTGGACACCAACGAGGACGTGTTCGATCTGTACGCCCTGGACGGCGAACTGTCCGTCGAGGAACTGCCGCAGGGCAACGCCCTGGGCTGCTGGTTCTCCGCCGCCTCGGCGTCGAGCGCGTCCTGCCCGGCGACCTCGGCCTCCAGCGTCGGCAGCGCCTCGACGTTCGGCTGACCGCGGTCTCGCGGTCACAGGACTCTCAGAAGGGACATCTCCCGTGAACGAGCACAGCACCGAGAAGCTCATCGACCTGTACGCCATGGACGAGGAGCTCTTCGTGGAGGAACTGCCGCAGGGCAACGCCCTGGGCTCCTTCTCCAGCGCCACCTCGGCGAGCTCCTTCTCCTGCCCGGCCAGCTCGGCCAGCAGCGCCACCACGGCCTCCTGCGTCGGCTGAACCGTTCCGTCAACGCCGGCCCGCGAGGAGCCGGCCCCGAGAGACAGAGAAGAGGTGACACCCCATGAACGAGCAGCACAGCGACGCGTACGCGTTCGATCTCTACGCCCTGGACGGCGAACTGTCCGTCGAGGAACTGCCGCAGGGCAACGCCCTGGGCTCCTTCTCCACGGCGACGTCCGCCGCCTGCGCGTCCTGCCCGGTCAGTTCGGCCAGCAGCGCCACCACGGCGTCGTCGTACGGGTGACCGGTCCCGGCGGGCGATGCCGCACTGGCTGACACCGTTCAGGCACCTGCCCGCCGGACACGGCTCCTTCCTTCCAGCGGCGCTGTCATCGGCGCCGCTGGAAGGCGGCTTTCTCATTTCGCAGCATCCTGCAATGCAGGGCCCGGGGTCAACGGTCGTGGTCCGTCGGCCCCGGGCGTCCAGGAGTACAGGAGAGGCAGAGGACAGTGATCAGTTCGCCACCGAAGCTCCGAGACGAGCTGGAGGTCATTCGCGGGATGGACGACATGCCGCTGATCTTCGATCCGGTCACCGGCAACTACCATCGCATCACCCGCGCCGGCGAAGTGGTGCTGACCTATCTGGACGGCACGCGGACCCGCGACGACCTCGTCGCCTTCTTCTCGCGCGACGACCAGGCCCGTGCCGAGGCACTCTCCCGGCAGATCGACACCTTCCTGGCCGCTCTGGACAAGAGCGGACTCCTCGAGGGCTCCGAGCCGTCGGACAGACCTCAGGACGGTGGCCGCGTCCGCACCTCGATGCTGATGCCCCGGATCATCCTCACCCGCTCCCTGCCCCGTGTACTGGAACCCCTGGCCGCCGCCCTGCGGGCCGTGCCGACGAAGCCGCTGGTGCTGATCGCCGTACTCGGCGCGCTGTGCGGGTACGCGTTCGGCTTCCACACCCTCTTCACCGCGATGCCACCGCCGCAGGACCTGGCAGGGCCGGCGTTCCTCGTCGCCACCGGCGTGATGCTGCTGTACGTGCTGGTGCACGAGACATCCCACGCACTGGTCGCGCAGATGCTCGGAACGCCGGTGCGCGGGCTGGGAGTCGCGCTGCTCTTCTACTTCATGCCGGTCGCGTACGTCGACCGCACGGACGCCTACCGCTACAGAGGACGCGGCGGCCGGGTCCTGCTGGCCATGGCCGGCATCCTGAGCGACGGCTGGTTCTGTGCCCTGTCGGGCGTGGTGGCCCTCAATTCCGGGGGGCTGCTGAGGGACACCGCGGCGCTGCTGCTGGGGATGCAGCTCCTCATGCTCATCATCAACCTCAATCCCCTCATGCCCAGTGACGGTTACACGGCTCTCGAGGCGGCGACCGGGCTGACCAATGCCCGGGGACGGGCGTTCGCACTGCTGCGCCACACCGTCCTGCGCCAGGAGCTTCCCCCGCACCTCGCCAACCTCGGCACGGCGGTCCGCCGCGTTCACATGGCGTACGGACTGTTCTCAGTGGCCTACGTGTGCCTCCTCGCCTACGCCATGGTCCACGCCGTCCCCGTCACCGTGGACCTCGCCCTGTCGGCGGTGGGCCGATGACGTCGTTCGTGATCTCCCCCCTCCTGCTGACACGGGTGGCGGGTCTGCCCTCCGACGCACTCGACCTGGTCACACCGTCCACCCGCAAACTGCTGGCCGAACACGCCGCCGCCTCGGCACGCCTGAGCGTCCTGGCACCCGAACTCACCGAGGAACTGTTCGCGCTCGTCCCTCTGCTCGACGACGACGTTCCCCTGCGCCGCAAGGCCCTGGCCGCCAAACGGTCGGTCAACCGCCTGGACCCGCTGCCCTGGGACGAGACCGTGCGCCGCCGCATGGCGGAGCGCCTTCCGTCGCACTCGGCCTCCCTCCTGGACGACTGGGTCCGTCTCGTCGGAGAACGGCAGGCCCTGCTGGAGCAGTTGGGCGCCCAGCTCGCCGAGGACCGGGAACAGGCCGTCCGGACGCTGCACCAGGCACTCCGACCGGGTGAGGACGCCACGGGGGAGGCCGGGGAGTGCGGCTTCGCCGAATCCCTGGCGATCGCCGCCCCCGACTGGATCCGGCACCGCGACCACAAGGCTCGCTCGGCGAAGAAGCTCAAGACGCTGTACTCGTACGTCGCTCGCGCCGCCGTCAAGACGAGTCCCTTCTCCGGACTGACCACCGTCGGCGAGGCCGGGGCCAGGGGACAGGGCCGGGGGCGCAGCCGTACCTCCGCGACCACGGCCTATCTGGCGCTGCGCCGCCTCGCGCGCGACCCGTCCACGGCCGGCCTGCTGCGCTACCGCGTCGCGCCCGTCCGGCCCGGCACCCCCACCGAGCCGGACGGGCTGCTGCTCCACAGCGAAGTGATCATCACCGAGGGCGTCGTCTGGCGTCACGACCGGGCGGTGGAGGCCGACTACGCCCTGACCTCGCTGAGCGGCCTGCGCTCCGGCACGACGTTCGCCGAACTCCTCGCCACCATCGGCGGTGAGCGACCGTTCGCCCGCTTCGACCGGCTGCTGGACGCGGGCGTCATCCATCCCGTGGTGCCCTGGACCAGGGGCGAGGCGCCGTTCCCCGCACTGGCCGCGCTGCTGGAGGACGACCTCACACCCTCGCCGATCGGGCGCAGTGACCTGTCACGGGCCCACAGCCTGGGCGACGGTGCCTGGCGGCGGAACACGGAGGGGCGCATCGCCGCCGCCGCCGAGCTCCGGGACCTCACCGGCGGCTGGGGCGAGCGCAGCGACCGCGGCGAACGCAAGCCCAGCGGGCTGGTCTACGAGGACCGGGAGACCGAACTGCCCCTCCCCGACCCCCTGACCGTGCCGGAGGTCCGGGCCGACCTCTCGGCGCTGGGCGAACGGATGCGGCCGCACCTGTTCCGCTCGCACCTCTACGACTTCCTCCTGGAGCGCTTCACCGCCGAGTTCGGCACCGGTGGCGTCTGTCGCGACCCGCTCGGCTTCCTGATGCGGCTCACCGTCGACCGGGACGCCAATCCGCCGCTCGAACGCGCGCTGTTCGCCGACATGGCGAGTCGGCGCGACCCGGGCGACCGGGCCTGGCTTCCGGTCGGGCCGACCAGCGCCCCGCCGAACGCCGGGGTCTTCTTCCAGATGGAGGCGGCGAGCGAGGCCGACATCCGGGCGGGTCGCTACCGGCTCGTGGTCAACCAGTACGGGTCGGGTACCGGAGGGCTGTTCAGCCGCTTCGGCCGGCTCCTCGGCGACGACTTCAGGGGCCGTCTCGCCGCGCACATCGAACACTGCTGGCCCGGCGTGTCCTGCCGCGAGCTGGTGGTGTGGACCGACTGCAACACCGTGCAGTCCGAGTGCGGCGGCCTGCTGCCACCGTTGGTCCTGCCGGGCGAGGTGGACGCGGAGAACGGGCTGACCCCGGACGACACCGTTCTCGTCCACGACGCGAACGACAACACCCTGTCCCTGTTCGACCTCGCCGGAGAGCCTGTCGGCCTGGCTTACCTGGGGCTGATTCCGCAGCACCTGCTCCAGTCGTACGTCCGTCTGCTCGCGATACTCGCCGATCCCTGGGTCAACGGCTCGCCGTACTCCGACTACACGATGACGAAGGCGCACGAGCTCGGTCCGCTCTGCGGTGACGAGGTCGTGGAGCTGCCGCGCCTCACCGAAGGGCCGGGGGCCGCCTCGTCACCCGCCGCGCCTCGTGGATCGTGCCGGCCTCGGCCATTCCGCGTCCGGAAGGCGGGGAGCACGACGAGACCGCCCTCGCCGTCCGGCTCGACGCCTTCCGGCGCGCCCACGGCATTCCCGAGGAGGTCTTCGTGCACCAGCTCGGCGGTGTCGGAGGCTCCCTGGGCATGACGGCCGACCGGAAACCGATGTGGGTCTCCCTGGCCTCGCCGCTGTCCGTGGGGGTTCTGCACCACTGGCTCAGCCCGCGGACCAGTCATCTCCGGCTCGTGGAGGCACTTCCCGAGCGTTCTCAGCACGCCCAGCGTGACGCCCACGGCCGGCCCAGGGCCACCGAGCACGTGGCCCTGCTGGCCTGGCCCGAGGAGAACCGATGATGCTGACACCGGACCGTGCGGACCGAGCGGACCGCCCTGTGGAAGCCGACTGGTGGTACGTCCGCGCCTACCCGGGACACCCGGACGCGATGGACGAGGCTTCCAGGGTGCTGATCCCCTGGCTGGCCGCACGGGCGTCCGAGGAGGCGGCGCCGGCGTGGTTCTTCACCCGCTACTGGGACATGAGCGGTCACCATCTGCGCCTGCGCCTGAAGTGCTCGGCCGACGGCGTCGACCGCGTTCACGAACGCCTGCCCGAACTCGTCGAGTTGCTGCACTCGCTCGACAGACCCGTCCCAGCCGAACGCCTCGTTCCGGGCTCGGTGCCCCAGGGGCTGCCGCTGGTCAAGCAGGCCCGCTGCTGCCTGTACTCACCGGAGCTCGCCAAGTACGGGGGAGCGCGCGGGGTCGCCAGGGCGGAGGAGCTGTTCACGGCGTCCTGCCGCTGGTACGACGACCAGCGGATCGGCTCCCTCACCCCGCTCTTCGACCGGGCGGCGCTGGCCGTCTCGTACATGAGCGAGCTCGTACGGGCGGCATTCCCCGACGACCCGGCGCGGACGGCGTTCTGGACCGCCCACCGCCGCCAGTGGGGGCGGCAGCTACGCATGGCGGCGCCCCGTCAGGAGGACCTGCGCGGCCTGCTCACAAGCGCGTCGAAGGGGACCGGAGAGGCCGCAGCACGTCTCGACGACGGTCTCCGGCAGAGCGTCGGGGCGCATGTCGAGAGGGTCGTACGCACTCTCGACGCGGCGGCGGCCGACCAGAACCCCCGGTCCCGGGAGGAACTGCTCCTCCACTACCTGCACATGGACCTCAACCGCTGGGGCTTCGTACCGGCCGAGGAGAGCCTGCTCGGTGTGCTCGCGTCGGCGAACTAGCCGTCCACTCCTTCCATTTACCCAGTGGGCATCTACTTGCCATTTTAGCAAGTGGATGCCAGCCTGGAACCCACAGGGTGAGCAGTACGCACGGCCAGACCTCGGTATCCGATGGAGGCACATGCCCATGACTGAACAAGGCCCGTCCACCGACGCGGCGATCTCGCTGCAGAACGTCACCAAGCACTACCCGGGCCCTCACGGGGACGTCGTCGCCCTGGCGGGCATCGACCTCTCGGTGCGGCCGGGGGAGATCTTCGGTCTGCTCGGTCCGAACGGAGCCGGCAAGACCACCACCATCGAAACCCTCGTCGGTCTGCGCCGCCCCACCGCGGGCAGGATCCGGGTCCTCGGGTTCGACCCGGTCGCGCAGCGCAACGAGATCCGCAAGTACGTCGCGATCCAGCCGCAGCACGCCGCTGTGTTCGAGCAGCAGACGGTGGCGGAACTGCTGCGGGTCTGGGCTTCCCTGTACCCCGACCCCGAGGCTCCCGACGTCATCATCGACCGGATGGGCCTGTCGGCCTCACGCGACATCCGGGTCTCGAAGCTCTCCGGCGGACAGCGTCAGCGGCTGCTCGTCGGCACGGCGCTCATCTCCCGCCCCCGGTTGCTGGTGCTCGACGAGCCGTCGACGGGCATGGACCCCAACGCACGACAGGAGCTGTGGGACGCGATCCGCGCACACCGTGGATCCGGCGGCACCGTGCTGCTGTCGACGCACTCCATGGAAGAAGCCGAAATGCTCTGCGACCGGGTCGCTGTGCTGCACAAGGGCGCGGTCGCAGCCTGCGGAACCCCGCAGGACCTGATCAGCACCCACGCACCCGAACGCGAGGTGCACTTCACCGTCCCCTCCGGCACCGACCTGGCACGGCTGCGTGCCACGCCCGGGGTGTCCCACGTCACGAGCCACGACTCCGGGGACAGCACCCGGGTCACCGTGCGGACCAGCGACTCCGACGCGGCGTTCGGCCTGATCGCCGGCCCGCTCGGAGCCCGTCACATCCAGATCAAGGAAGCCGGGCTGGAGGCGGTGTTCCGCATCCTCACCGGGGTCTCCTTCCACCCGGCGGGCGACCGCACGGAACCGCCCGCGGAGCACGACGGTGCTCAGCCCACGCAGAAGAAAGGTGTGATGGCGTGATGTCTTCGTCCTCGCGTGAGCTGGCCCTCATGCACGCCCGGGAGCTCGTACGCGACCCGAAGTACTTCTACTTCGCGCTGTTCTTCCCCTTCGGGATGCTGGCCATCTTCCTCAGCCTCGGCTTCGCCATGCCGGAGGACTCCGGTGCCCCGGACTTCCTCCAGTTGGTCATCCCGATGGCCATCTTCCTGGCCGTCACCAGCGCGGCCCTGACCGTCACCGCCGGACCGCTGGCGAACCTGCGCACCAAAGGCACGCTCCGCCTCCTGGGCACCACACCCTTGGGGCGGGCCCGCCTCATCTTCACGCACATGATCGCCCGCGTTCTCATGGTCACCGCCCAGGCCGCCGTCCTGCTCCTGCTGGCGGTCGCCCTCGGCAAGGTGGAATTGAGCCGACTGCCTGCGCTCTTCGGCATCGCCCTGCTCGGCCTCGCCATGTTCGGAGGCGTCGGGTACCTGATCGGTGGCCGCCTGTCCTCGCCGGATGCCGCCACCAACGTCGGTACGCTCGTACAACTGGCGGCGCTGTTCCTGAGTGGTCTCGCCTTCCCGCTCGAGCTCATGCCCGATGCTGTGCGCACCACGTTGAGCCTGCTGCCCACCTCGTTCTTCGCGGACCTCATGCTCACGCAGATGTCACAGGGCGACCCGGTCCACCCGGTGTGGCTGTCCATCCTGGTCGTCGTCTCCACTACCGCTGTGGCGGTCGTCCTGGCCGTCCGAACGTTCAAGTGGGATCAGGGCGAGACCGCATGAGAAGTACGTGACCGTATCCTCCAGTCGTGACCCGCAAGGAAGGCGCCATGATGGACAAGAAGGAAGCGCAGGAAGCTCTTGCTTCAGCCGACGCGCTGGCTTCCCGAATGCGAGGGGGAGGCCGGCGGCCCGGACTCGTCGTCTTCGCCCTCGGCCTGGCGATGATGCTGATGACAGCCGCCTACGGACTGCTGCTCGAACCCTCATCGCGGTATGCCGTTCCGGTCGTCCTGCTCATTCCCTTCTTCGCCCTGGTGATCCACACGGCGACCCGCCCGGTACTGGCCCGCCACCACCGGGCCGTGTTCGCCGCGACGACGGCGGCCGGTGCGGCCGTCTACTCGCTCACCGTCACACTCGGCACGGTCTTCTTCTCCGGCGAACCGCTCTGGTGGGCGCCCGGGGCGGTCCTGTGCGCTGTGCCCTTCTTCGTGATCGGCGTCCTCGACCGCAAGGCGGCCCGCCCCCACGGGACCCGGCAGTGAAACATCCGCGCAAGTCCCTCGACACCGTCATCCATGCGCCGGTGCGCTTCTCCATCGTCGCCGCGCTGGCCTCGGTCGACGAAGCCGACTTCAAGACCCTCCGCGACACCATCGAGATCACGGATTCGGCCCTGTCCAAGCAGATCGCCCTCTTGGAGCAGGCCGGGTACGTAAAGGTCCGTAAAGCCTTCGTGGGCAAGCGCGCACGCACCTGGCTCTCCCTCACCGGCGACGGGCGTACGGCCTTCACCCGCCACTTGGCCGCCCTCCGTGACATCGCCGCGTGGGAGCCCGAGCCGACAAGTGAACCTGAGGACCATGGGGCGGCTGAGAACAGCAGCCCGTGAGGGTCCCCGAAGTCCGCTCCTTTCATGCCTCATTCACCCAGCAGCTTCCTGAAGGTGGGCCCTGCCGCAGTGATACGTGTGGTCCGTAGCCCTCCTGGTGGAATTCGCCGAGGGTCGGAGGAACCGCGGCGACCACGTAGTCGAGGAGGGGCACGGGATCTGCGTCGCCCGTGCCGCTGACCCCGGCTACGTCGAGCGCGATGGAACCGACCGATCCGGTGGCAGTGAGGACGATGGCCCACCAGTCGGTCATCCCGCGCAGGCCCGCCCGAAGCATGAGCAGTTCGCCCGCGATGATGAACGCGTCCAGGGTGGCGGGCCAGGCCCACTGGCGGACCGGGGAGCTGCTGAGCCCGTGCTGTCCGGCGACCTCGGCGAGGTGCGCGTACGAGAGCCAGAACCCGCCGGCGGTGAGGGTCACGATGACGACGCCTGCTGCGATGAGCGCGTATCGCTCGGCATCCTCCTTGGTCATCATCGGTTGTCCTTCGTCGGGCCGGTGATCCCGGTGGGCGGTGGTGGAGAGGTGGGGCAAGCGGGGTGCTCCTGGGGTTGGGCGGGTGATCCGTCTTGGCCGTCTTGGCCGTCTTGGCCGTTGCAAGCGCAGGTCAGGGCCGATACGGCAGGGCCTCGATCTGCCGTACCGGAGGCGTTGACGGGCTCGTACCGGCCGGGACGGCGCTGTTGCGTCGTGCCGTCCCGGCCAACAGGGTCTTGACCTGCGTTGATACGGCGGGGACGCGCGGGACGGCACAAGACGGATCCGGGCGGCGTCCTGTTTGTGGCAGCGCGGTCTTCATGATCGCGTTGCCGTCTTGCCACGGTTTCCGTCTTGCCTGCATGCCGTTTGACCTGCGAGATCACGGCAGGGACGGGCACCGGGGGAGGCGTGGGTCAGCCCGAGGCGGGGGCGGCGGGCTCGGCGTTCACTGAGTGAACGGTGGGGCAGTAGCACCGCCACGCGTCGAGGAACTTGCTGCGCATGTAGCCCTTGCGCTGGGTTCCGTCGGCGAGACGGACATTGCCGGGCTTGATGTCGTACCGGCGCAGCATCGCCGCGACTCACAGCGTGACCGCGTCCAACGCCTGCTGCCTCACACCGGAAAGCCGCTCGGCAAGAAGTGCCCGAAGCTCTCCAACCGTGAGCACGGCTCGTACTCCATACGCCAGGAGCTCCCGCCCCGCGAGGACGGCACCCGCCGCTCCTTCAGCCGCGCCGGCTACGACTCTCTGAAGGCGGCCCAGGCGGACCTCGGCCATGTCCACACGCTCCTCGGCCTCGCCGACCCCGACGACCCCGAGGGCACGGAGCTGATTGCCGCCGTACTGGAGGAGGTCGGCGACCAGAAGTCGCCGCTGCCCGATGTCGAAGAAACCCGGCGGCGCCTGAAGTCCGGTCAGGACCTGATCGGACGCCTGACCGTCAGCGAGTGGCTCGACCGATGGCTCGACGGCAATCGCATCCGCAAGTCGGGGCTCACCCGCTACGAGACCGACATCCGGGTCCACTTGAAGCCCCGGATCGGCCACCATCGCCTCGACCGCCTGCGCGTGAGCCACCTCAGCGAGATGTTCACCGCCATCGCTGACGCCAACGCCGAGATCCTGGAGCAGAACGCCCAGCGTCGCGCCGCGGTCGAGGAGTTGGCCACCGTGCCGTGGAAGGGCACGGACAACCGCGCCCGCCGCAAGGTGATGAAGACGGCGATCGACGCCATGCCCCCGTTCCGGCGTGTGACCGGCCCGGTACCCGGCTGCGTGTCAAGGCCACGCTGCGGGCCGCGCTGAACGACGCGATCGGCCAGCAGATCCTCACCTTCAACCCGGCGGCCCACGTCGAACTCGACTCCGTGCGCAAGCCGAAGGCTCTGGTGTGGACGGACGCGCGGGTCGCCAAGTGGGAGCAGCCAGGCGAGAAGCCCTCGCCCGTGATGGTCTGGACGCCCGAACAGACTGGCGTGTTCCTCGACTTCGTCGCGGAGGACCGGCTGTACGCGATGTGGCACCTGATCGCCTTCCGCGGCCTGCGGCGGGGCGAGGCATGCGCGCAGCCCTGGTCGGAGACCAACCTCGACGACCACTCCCTGACGGTCTCCGCCCAGCTCGTCCAGGACGGGTGGGAGGTCGAGACCTCCGAGCCCAAGACGGACAGCGGCTTCCGCGTGGTCGCGCTCGACGACGACACCGTCGACGTACTGAAGCGGCACCGCGAACAACAGGACGCGGACCGCGAGGAGTGGGGAACGGCCTGGGTCGAGACCGGCATGGTCTTCACCCAGGAAGACGGATCCTGGCTGCACCCCGGCAAGGTGACCGACCTCTTCGAGCGCCTCGTCGCCGCCTCCGGGCTCCCGCCGATCCGGCTGCACGACCTCCGGCACGGGGCGGCCACGCTCATGCTCGCCGCCGGCATCGACGTGAAGATCGTGTCGGACACACTCGGGCACAGCGACACCCGGATCACGCGGGACATCTACCAGAGCGTCCTGCCGCAGGTCTGCAAGAACGCGGCCGAGGCCACGGCCAAGCTGGTTCCGCCTCAGCGGAAGACCGAGGCGGAGGAGGCCCGTAAGGCCGCCAAGAAAGCCAAGGACAAGGCGAAAGCCGAGGCCAGGGCCAAGAAGAAGGGCAAGCGGAAGAAGCCCGAGAAGTAGGGCACCGGACCACTCCGCTCACGCATCGCTCACGCAAGCACTTCCACGGCGCCCCCGTCGTGCGGCTCGGCATACCCCGGGCATGAAAAAACCCCAGGTCACGGCGAGTGAGTCCTGGGGTTAATCCGAGCCGCCTTCGGGATTCGAACCCGAGACCTACGCATTACGAGTGCGTTGCTCTGGCCATCTGAGCTAAGGCGGCGCGCTGTGCGCACCTATGGTGCGATCAGCAACGTCGGTAAGTCTACACAGTTTCCGGGAGTGCTCCGAACCACCCCGTGAGGCCTCCGTCCCGGGGTGGCCGCGGGGCTACGAGCAGCGCTTTCCGTCCGCCGGAGGGGTGCCGCGGACGAGGTAGTCGTTGATCGCGGAGTCGATGCAGGTGCTGCCGCGGCCGTAGGCGGTGTGGCCGTCGCCGCGGTAGGTGAGCAGGCGGGCCGAGGCGAGCTGGCGGGCCAGGGACCGGGCCCAGCGGTAGGGGGTCGCCGGGTCGCGGGTGGTGCCGACGACGACGATGGGGCCGCGCCCTCCGCCTTGATGCGGTGCGGTTCCCCGGTCGGCGCGACCGGCCAGTAGGCGCAGTTCAGAGAGGCCCAGGCGAGGCCCTCGCCGAAGACGGGGGACGCCTTCTCGAAGGCGGGCAGCGCCTTGCGCACCTCGTCGGGGCCGTTGAACGCGGCCGGCAGGTCGAGGCAGTTCACGGCCGAGTTGGCGAACATCAGGTTGGCGTAGCCGCCCTCGGCGTCGCGCTCGTAGTAGCTGTCGGAGAGGACGAGCAGACCGGCGCCGTCGTTCTCGCGCATCGCCGAGGTCAGCGCCTCGCGCAGCTGCTCCCAGGCGCTCTCGTCGTACATCGCGGCGATCACACCGGTGGTGGCGAGGGACTCGGTGAGCCTGCGGCCGTCCGCGTCGCCGGTGGGCAGCGGGCGGGCGTCGAGCCGCTCGAAGAACGCCTTGAGGTTCTTTCCGACCTCCCCGGCCTCGGTGCCGAGCGGGCAGTCCGGCTGCCGGGCGCAGTCCTTCGCGAACGACCGGAACGCCGTCTCGAACCCCGCCGTCTGGTCCAGGTTCATCCGCCGGGCGGGCAGCGACGGGTCCATCGCGCCGTCCAGCACGAGCCGCCCCACCCGCTCCGGGAACAGCCCCGCGTAGGTCGCCCCGAGGAACGTCCCGTACGACGCCCCCACGTACGTCAGTCTGCGGTCCCCGAGGGCCGCGCGCAGGATGTCCATGTCGCGGGCCGCCTCGACGGTGGAGACGTGCCGCAGCACCCTGGCCGACCGGGCGCCGCAGCCCTCCGCGAACTTCTTGTAGGAGCCGACGAGTTCGCCGGTCTCCCGCTGGTCGTCCGGGGTGACGTCGGTCTGCGTGTAGGCGTCCATCTGGCGCCCGTCGAGGCATTCCACGGGCTCGCTGCGGGCCACGCCACGGGGGTCGACGGCGACCATGTCGTAGCGGGCGCGGACCTGGGCCGGGTAGCCGACGCCGGCGTACTGCTGGAGGTAGCCGACGGCCGAGCCGCCCGGTCCGCCCGGGTTCACCAGCAGCGAGCCGAGCCGCTTGCCCGGGCCGGTCGCCTTCTTGCGGGCGACGGCGAGCCGGACGTCACCCCCGCCGGGCCGGGCGTAGTCGAGCGGCGCCCTCATCGTGGCGCACTGGAAGCCGGGCACTCCGCAGTCCCGCCAGCTCAGCTTCTGCCCGTAGTACGACGCCAGCGCGGACGGCGTGGCCTGCGGAAGCGCGGCCAGGGCCGCACGGGCGGCCGCCGGGCTGGCCGAACTCGTCGAACTCCCGGAGGAGCAGGCCGACACGAGCAGGGCGGCGAAGGAGAGGAGCGCGACGCCGGTGCGGAAGCGGTGGGGGAGCGCCTGGTGTGCATCCAGCGAGCGTAACCGTGTGCAACGGCGCGAACGCCGTGCGTACGCCAACTGCCACGGACGAGTGACCCGGTCAATCCGCTCGCGCCCACCGGCCCCGGACCGGCCCTCGGGCGCCCGCCGATCGTCCCCCCGCCCGGCGCCGGTCGTCCCGCGCCGCCCTCAGCCCGGCCTCACGCCCTCAAGCCCGGCCGTCCTCAGCCCGCCTCACGCCCTCAAGCCCGGCCGCCCTCAGCCCGCCCTCGTGCTCAGCCCGCTCTCAGCGCCATCGTCATCGCCTCGACCGCCAGCAGCGGCGGCACGTTCCGGTCGAGGGCCACTCCGCAGGCGGCGATCGCCTCGATGCGGCGCAGGGTGGATTCGGGGGTGCCGGCGCGGGCCAGCCGCTCGAGGGTGTCCTCGGCGTCCACGTTGGAGAGGGCGATGCGGGAGCCGAGCTGGAGGGCGAGGACGTCACGATAGAAGGCGGTGAGGTCGGAGAGCGCGACGTCCAGGCTGTCGCGCTGCGTCCTCGTGCGCCGCCGCTTCTGCATCTCCTCCAGGTCCTTCATCACGCCCGCCGTGCCGCGCGGCATCCGGCCGCCCTGCACGGCGCCCATCGCCGCCTTCAGCTCGTCGGTCTCCTTGCCGTCCCGCTCCTCGGCGAGCTGCTTGGCGTCCTCGGCGGCGGCGTCGACGAGTTCCTGCGCCGCCTTGAGACAGCCGCCGACGTCCTGGACGCGCAGCGGCAGCTTCAGCACGGCGGCACGGCGCTCACGGGCCGCCGGGTCGGTGGCGAGGCGGCGGGCCCGGTCGACGTGTCCCTGGGTGGCGCGGGCGGCGGCCGCGGCGACGGCCGGCTCGACGCCCTCGCGCCGTACGAGCATGTCGGCGACCGCGTCCACGGAGGGGGTGCGCAGGTTCAGGTGCCGGCAGCGGGAGCGGATCGTCGGCAGGACGTCCTCGAGAGACGGCGCGCACAGGAGCCAGACCGTGCGCGGGGCCGGTTCCTCGACGGCCTTGAGGACGGCGTTGGCCGACTTCTCGTTCAGCCGCTCGGCGTCCTCGACGAGGATGACCTGCCAGCGGCCGGTCGCCGGGGCGGTGTACGACTTGCGGACCGTGTCCCGCATGTCCTTGACGAGGATCTCCGCGCCCACGGCGGCGACCGTGGAGACGTCGGCGTGCGTGCCGACGAGGACCGTGTGGCAGCCGTCGCAGAAGCCGCAGCCGGGAACCCCGCCGAGCGCCCGGTCCGGGCTCACGCACTGGAGCGCGGCGGCGAACGCCCGGGCCGTCCGGATCCGGCCGGCGCCGGGCGGCCCCGTGAACAGCCAGGCGTGGGTCATGCTCGACGCCTCGGGCGGCGCGGTGCCGGCCGAGGCCGCGGTGACGAGCGCGTCGGCGTCCCGGGCGGCGGCGGCGAGCTGCTCGCTCACCTTCTCCTGCCCGACGAGGTCGTCCCACACGGTCATGGCCCACGCCGCCCTTCCGTCACGTACACGTCCCGCGGCGCCGGCCGAGCCGTGCCGCGGACCATCCTGCGCCTTGCCGCCTCCATTGTGCGGGCAGCCACCGACAACGCGGCCCGGCGCTCACGGACGTCAGCGGCGCCGGCCCGCCCACGGCAGGGGCGGCAGCCCCGCCGGTCCCGCCCGCGACACGGACGTCAGCGGCGCCGGCCCCGACCCCGCCCGCGGTCCTCCTCGGAGTCGTCGTCGTCCTGGTGCGGGCCCAGCAGCTCGTCCGCCAGCGACGGCAGGTCGTCCAGGGGCGTCTCCTCGGCCCAGTCCGAGCGCGGCCGCCGACGGGGCGCGCCGGTCTCGTCGACCTGCGGCAGCTCCCGCGTGCTGCCCTCGGTCCCGTCCGGCCGCGCCGCGCGCTCGTCACGGAAGTACCCCGGCGGCACCCGGTCGTCGGGCTGCTCCGCGGAGACCACGGGCAGTACGGCCGTCTCGTCCTCGGAGCGCCCGCCGCGCACCGGCGGCAGTACGGCCGTCTCGTCGGCGGCCCCGGCCGGTGCCGGCGGCTGCGGCAGCTCGGTCGTCACCTCGGCGTCCGACACCCGCGCCACGGCCCCGTCGGCGGCGGACGGCGCCGTGTCGGCCGTGTCGGCCGTGCCCGCCGTGCCCGCCGTGCCCTCGAAGGGTTCCTTGTCCATCCGCACCGGGGGCAGCACGGCGGTGTCCTCGACCGGCCCGCCCGAGGCGTTCGTGGGGGTGACCACCGGGGTCGGCCGGGTCGCCGCGTCCGGGGAGACCGCGTCCCGGGCGACCGTGGCCGCCGCGGGCGGGGCGGACCGGAGCCGGGCCTGGGCCGCGGCGGCGGCCTGCTCCGCCGCGCGTCGCGCCTCCTCGGCCCGCAGCAGCGCCTCCTCGGCCTTGCGCTGCTTCTCCAGGCGCTGCGCCTCGGCCTCGGCGCGCAGCCGGGCCTCCTCCTCGGCCTGCTTGCGGCGCCGCTCCTCCTCCGCCTTGCGGCGGGCCTCCTCCTCGGCGCGGGCCTTCTCCTCCGCGAGGAGCCGCACCCGCTCCTCCTCGGCACGCCGGCGTGCCTCCTCGGCGCGCTGCCGGGCCTCCTCGGCCTGCCGCTCGGCCTCGCGCCGCTGCGCCTCCTCCAGCTCGCGCCGCTTGCGCTCCTCCTCCTCGGCGCGCAGCTTGGCGAGCTGCTCCTGGCGCTCCCGCTCCAGGCGCTCCTCCTCGGCCTTGCGGGCGGCCTCCTCCTCGGCCTTGCGGCGGGCCTCCTCCTCGGCCTTCCGCCGCGCCTCCTCCTGCGCCTCGATCTCGGCCTCGGACAGCGGCAGCATCCGGTCGAGCCGGTGGCGTACGACGGTGGTCACGGCCTCGGGCTCCTGGCCGGCGTCGACGACCAGGTAGCGGCCCGGGTCGGCGGCGGCCAGCGTGAGGAAGCCGGAACGCACGCGCGCGTGGAACTCGGCCGGCTCCGACTCCAGGCGGTCCGGCGCCTCCGTGAAGCGCTCGCGGGCGGTCTCCGGGGAGACGTCCAGCAGGATCGTCAGATGCGGCACGAGGCCGTCCGTCGCCCAGCGCGAGATCCTCGCGATCTCGGTCGGGGACAGGTCACGGCCGGCGCCCTGGTAGGCCACGGACGAGTCGATGTACCGGTCGGTGATGACGACCGCGCCGCGCTCCAGGGCGGGCCGGACGACGGTGTCGACGTGCTCGGCGCGGTCCGCCGCGTACAGCAGGGCCTCCGCCCGGTGCGACAGACCGGCGCTGGAGACGTCGAGGAGGATCGACCGCAGCCGCTTGCCCACGGGCGTGGCGCCCGGCTCGCGCGTGAGGACGACCTCGTGGCCCTTGGCCCTGATCCACTCGGCGAGGGCCTCGGCCTGGGTGGACTTGCCGGCGCCGTCGCCGCCCTCCAGGGCGATGAAGAAACCGTTCGCCGCGGGTGCCTGGACCGGGTCGTCGCCGCCGAGCAGCGCGTCCCGCAGGTCGTTGCGCAGGGGGACGCCGGAGCGGTCGTCGACCTTGGCGAGCACCAGCGCGGCCACCGGCAGCAGCAGCGCGCCGACCAGCATGAGCGTGAAGGCGGCTCCGCCGTGGGCGAAGACGAACTTGCCGTTCTCCAGCCGGTGCGGCCCGATCAGCGCCGCCACCAGCGGGGCGATCAGGGCGCCGAGCGCCACCAGCACCCGTACGACCGCGTGCAGGTGCTCCGTCACGCGCGCGCGGCGCTGATCCTCGGTCTCCTGGTCGAGCAGCGCGTGCCCGGTGTTGGCGGCGACGCCCGCGCCGACGCCCGCCAGAACCGTGAGCAGCAGCACGGTGGTCACGTCCGGGACCAGGCCGGCCGCGAGCAGGGCCACGCCGGTGAAGGCGATCGCCAGCGCGAGCAGCCGGCGCCGCGACAGCGTCACCAGCACCTTCGGCGCCGTACGGACGCCGACGGCGACGCCGCCGGTCAGCGCGAGCACGAGCAGGCCGTACAGCACCGGACCGCCGCCCAGGTCCGTGGCGTGCAGCACCGCCACCGCGACGGCGGCGGCGATCGCCCCGGCCACGGCGGCGCAGGCCAGGACCAGCACCGGGATGGCGCCGGTGCGGCCCGCCTCGGCACCGGTGGCCGTCCGCGGGCGGCGCAGCCCCTCGAGCGGCGACCGCGCGCGGGGGGTGCGGGTGCCGGGCAGTTCCAGGAAGACCACGACGGACAGGGAGCCGGCGAACAGTCCGCCCGCGACGTACGAGGCGAGGGCCGCCTGGTGCAGGCCGAACCAGTCGACGCCGGCGCCCAGGAGGTTGTTGAACAGCGCGGCGGCGACCAGGGTGACGGCCGCCAGCGGGATCGCGAGGAAGCCGGTCCGCAGGGACAGTCGGCGCAGGGCGTCCATGTGGTCGGGCAGCGGCCGTACCGTCGCGCCCTCCAGGGGCGGGGCGGGCAGCAGCGCGGGGGCGGCGCCCTCGCGGGCGACCGTCCAGAACCGCTCGGCGACACCGGTCACGAAGACGGTGACCAGCAGCAGCGCCAGGGCGTCGTCGGGCGTCCAGTCGATCCACAGGGGCGCGACGATCAGCAGGGCGGCCCGCACACCGTCGGCGCCGACCATGGTCCAGCGGCGGTCCAGCGGTCCGTCCGGTGAGGTGAGGGAGGTCAGCGGACCGAGGAGGACGGCCCCGAACAGCACGGTGGCGAGCACCCGGACCCCGAAGACGATCGCGACCGCGAACGCCACGCCCCGGTAGCCGCCGCCGAACGCGCCCTCGGCGATGGCCGCTTGGAGGGCGAGCAGGACGAACACGAGGAGGGCGAGGGCGTCGCCGACACCGCTCACCAACTGTGCGCTCCACAGCCGCCTGAGCTGCGGCTCACGCAACAGTGCGCGTACGGCGCGCTCTCGGGAGTCCGCCACCAGGGCGTCGTCCGGGGCCGGCGGGTGGGCCGTTGGCTGCTCGGCTCGCGTCATGCTTTCAGCCTATCGGCAGCCACCGACGGCCCGGAGAGCCCGTCCGCACCTACGTCCGCCCCGACACCAAAGTGATGCCGGGGCGTGCGTTTTGTGAACGGCTTCCGGGGAACCGCGCCGCGGCTCAGCCCTCCGAAGCAGCCGTCGAGGCCGTCCCGGACGCCGTCGTCTTCTTCGTAGCGGTCTTGGTCGCGGTCTTGGCCGCGGTCTTCTTCGCCGCCGTGGCCGTCTTCGCGGCGGTCTTCTTGGCGGCCGCCTTCTTGGCCGGCGCGGCCTTCTTGGCCGGCGCCTTCTTCGCGGGCGCCTTCTTCGCCGTCTTCTTGGCGGGCCCCTTCGCCCGCTTCTCGGCGAGCAGCTCGTAGCCGCGCTCCGGGGTGATCTCCTCGACGCTGTCGCCGGAGCGCAGGGTCGCGTTGGTCTCCCCGTCGGTGACGTACGGTCCGAAGCGACCGTCCTTGACGACGACCGGCTTCTGGCTGACCGGGTCCTGGCCCAGCTCCTTCAGCGGCGGCTTGGCCGCGGCCCGGCCGCGCTGCTTGGGCTGGGAGTAGATCTCCAGCGCCTCTCCGAGCGTGATCGTGAAGAGCTGGTCCTCGCTCTGGAGCGACCGCGAGTCCGTGCCCTTCTTGAGGTACGGGCCGTAGCGGCCGTTCTGCGCGGTGATCTCCACGCCCTCGGCGTCCGTGCCGACGACGCGCGGCAGCGACATCAGCCTGAGGGCGTCCTCCAGCGTGACGGTGTCCAGCGACATCGTCTTGAACAGCGAGGCCGTGCGCGGCTTGACGGCGTTCTTGCCGGTCTTCGGGGTGCCCTCGGGGAGCACCTCCGTGACGTACGGGCCGTAGCGGCCCGCCCGGGCGATGATCTGACGGCCCGTCTGCGGATCGGCGCCCAGCTCGAAGTCGCCGCTCGGCTTGGCGAGCAGTTCCTCCGCGTACTCGACGCTCAGCTCGTCCGGGGCGAGGTCCTCGGGGACGTCGGCGCGCTGGTGGTTCTCGGAGTCCTTCTCACCGCGCTCGATGTAGGGGCCGTAGCGGCCGACCCGCAGCACGATGCCGTCGCCCACGGGGAACGACGACACCTCGCGCGCGTCGATCGCGCCCAGGTCGGTCACCAGCTCCTTCAGGCCACCGAGGTGGTCCCCGTCGCCGTTGCCCGCCTCGGCCGCTCCGCCGGTACCCGTGCCCTCACCGAAGTAGAACCGCTTCAGCCACGGCACGGCCCGCGCCTCGCCGCGGGCGATGCGGTCGAGGTCGTCCTCCATCCTGGCGGTGAAGTCGTAGTCGACGAGCCGCCCGAAGTGCTTCTCCAGGAGGTTGACCACGGCGAAGGAGAGGAACGACGGGACGAGCGCCGTGCCCTTCTTGAAGACGTAACCGCGGTCGAGGATCGTGCCGATGATCGACGCGTACGTCGAGGGACGGCCGATCTCGCGCTCTTCCAGTTCCTTGACCAGCGAGGCCTCGGTGTAGCGGGCCGGGGGCTTGGTGGCGTGCCCGTCGACCGTGATCTCCTCGGCGGTGAGCGCGTCGCCCTCGCCGACCTGGGGGAGGCGGCGCTCGCGGTCGTCCAGCTCGGCGTTCGGGTCGTCGGCGCCCTCGACGTAGGCCTTCAGGAAGCCGTGGAAGGTGATCGTCTTGCCGGAGGCGCCGAACTCGACGTCCCGGCCGTCGGCGGCGGTGCCACCGATCTTCACCGAGACGCTGTTGCCGGTCGCGTCCTTCATCTGGGAGGCGACGGTCCGCTTCCAGATCAGCTCGTACAGCCTGAACTGGTCGCCGGTCAGGCCGGTCTCGGCGGGCGTGCGGAAACGGTCGCCCGAGGGGCGGATCGCCTCGTGCGCCTCCTGCGCGTTCTTGACCTTCCCGGCGTACGTGCGCGGCTGCGCCGGCAGGTAGTCGGCACCGTACAGCTGCGTGACCTGGGCACGGGCGGCGTTGACCGCCGTGTCCGACAGGGTCGTGGAGTCCGTACGCATGTAGGTGATGAAGCCGTTCTCGTACAGCTTCTGGGCCACCTGCATGGTCGCCTTCGCGCCGAAGCCCAGCTTCCGCGAGGCCTCCTGCTGGAGCGTGGTCGTACGGAACGGGGCGTACGGGGAGCGCCGGTACGGCTTCGACTCGACGGACCGCACCGAGAACCGGGTGCTCTCCAGGGCGGCGGCCAGCGCGCGGGCGCCCGCCTCGTCGAGGTGGAGGGTGGTCGCGCTCTTGATCTGTCCCAGGGAGTCGAAGTCGCGGCCCTGCGCGACCCTCCTGCCCTCGACGGTCTGGAGGCGGGCCACCAGCGCCGACGGGTCCGACGAGTCTCCCGCCCGGCCGGTCAGGAAGGTGCCCGTCAGGTCCCAGTACTCGGCGGAACGGAACGCGATGCGCTCGCGTTCCCGCTCCACGACGAGCCGGGTGGCGACCGACTGGACACGGCCCGCCGACAGCTTCGGCATGACCTTCTTCCACAGGACCGGCGAGACCTCGTAGCCGTAGAGGCGGTCGAGGATGCGGCGGGTCTCCTGGGCGTCGACCAGCTTCTGGTTCAGCTCGCGCGGGTTGGCGACGGCGGCCTGGATCGCGGCCTTGGTGATCTCGTGGAAGACCATCCGCTTGACCGGGACCTTGGGCTTGAGAACCTCCTGGAGGTGCCAGGCGATCGCCTCGCCCTCGCGGTCCTCATCGGTGGCGAGGAACAGCTCGTCGGAGTCCTTCAGCAGGTCCTTGAGCTTCTTGACCTGGGCCCTCTTGTCGGCGTTGACCACGTAGACGGGCTGGAAGTCGTGATCGACGTCCACGCCGAGGCGGCGCACCTCGCCGGTGTACTTCTCCGGCACCTCCGCGGCACCGTTGGGGAGGTCGCGGATGTGCCCGACGCTCGCCTCGACAACGTATCCGGGGCCGAGATAGCCCTTGATCGTCTTCGCCTTGGCAGGCGACTCGACGATGACGAGTCGGCGGCCGCCCTTCGCGGTCTCGCTGGTCGGGGACAACTTCGCTCTTCTCTCCGGTCGACGCTGGGGCCTCCCCAGGCCTTGCTCCCGGGGTCGGGTCATGGTGACGCTGCGGAGTGTGACGGTACATCCCGCCCCCGTGTCAAACGGGAAAAGCCCGCAACGGCCACTCGAACGGTAACCCGACTACCGCCATTCCTGCCGCCCGGAGTGGCCACCGGCTCTTTTTCCGCGTACCGGAGCGGCGTCCGCCGATTGCCCGCCGCGGATCCCGCCCGCGGATCCCGCCGGGGCGTCGACAAGATCCCCGGAAGCGGTTCAGAGGCGGGCGAGGCACCATGCGCCGACGGCGAGCGCGACGACCGCGGCGAGTGTCGCGACGGTCGCCGATGCGACAGGGCTCACACCCTGGGCGACGGGCAGACGCTGCCGCACGCGCACCGCGGTCCACACGAGCAGACCGCCTCCGAACAGCGCGAACACCATCCCGGTGAAGATCGCCGGTCCACTCTCCATGATCGCCCGCGCTCCTTCTCTCCCACCCGCGCGTGTCCCGTCGCCCGGAGACTGGCACGCACGCGCGGCGTCCGGGCGAACCCCGGGTGAACGCCGGGCCCACGGGCGGGGGCGACGGGCCGCCGGCGAGGTGCGGCGGCCGGGCGTGCGGCGGGCGCGGACGGCGGACGTGACCGGTGGACGCGGGCGACACGTGCGACAGGCCTCACACCGTCCCGGGCCCACGGCCCTCGCGGCCGGACCGGCGAGCGGTCGTGCGGGCGACGCCGCCCTCCGTGCCGGGTGAGCGCCCATGACACCTCGCACTCGATGCCGCGGATCCGCGGATCCCTGACTCCGCGGATCCGCGGATCCGTGGATCTCGGTGTCCCCGTCGCCGCCGTCTCTCCCCCGGCGTTCTCGTTCCACCGTTTTTCCGCAATCCGTGAGCGCGACTCGACCGCCTGTGATCGCTGAGCGCCGACGAGAGAAAGATGTCGGCCAGTTTCGCTCTCGGTCGGCTCAGCCGGTTCAGGGCAGCTCAGGCCGGCTCGAGGAACCCCTGTTCCACCAGCAGTCTGATCTGCGCGGGCGTACGGTCGCGCAGCAGGACGGGGTCCTCTCCGACGAGCTGCGCGATGGCGTCCAGGATCCGGCCCGCGCTCAGCGAGCCGTCGCACACGCCGGCGAACCCGGCGCCCACCGTGTCCACCTTGGTGGCGCGGCGCATGCCGCGGTGCTGGCGCAGCACCACGTGCTCCGGGTCCTCGGCGCCGGGCAGCCCCACCTGCTCCTGCACGACCTCCGCGGCGAGCCGGAAGTGCCTCGACAGCAGGGCCGCGTCGTCGTGCCCGCGCAGATAGTCGACCCTCTCGAAGTGGGCCCTGACCGTGTCGCCGAGCGGCTGCTCGATGGAGTGCGGCCACTCCTCCACGGTGACGGTGGGCTCATCGGACGCCGTCCTGCGCAGGGTGATCCAGCCGAAGCCGACGGCCTTCACCTTGCGCGCCTCGAACTCCTCGAGCCACGCGTCGTACCGCGCGCGGTACTCCGCCGGGTCGTCCTGGTGGTCACCGGCGTCCCTGAGCCACAGCTCGGCGTACTGCGTGACGTCCTGCACCTCGCGCTGCACGATCCACGCGTCGCATCCACGCGGCACCCACGACCTGAGTCTGTCCTGCCAGTCCTCCCCTTCGACGTGCTGCCAGTTGGCGAGGAACTGCGCGAACCCGCCCACGTTCAGCCGTTCCCCCGCTCCCTGAACGAGCGAGCGGCACAGATCGTCCCCGCCCATCCCGCCGTCGCGGTACGTCAGCCGGGCCCCCGGAGAGATGACGAACGGCGGGTTGGACACGATCAGGTCGAACGTCTCGTCGTCCCGGACCGGTTCGAACAGCGAGCCCTCGCGCAGGTCGGCGGCGGGCGCGCCGGACAGGGCCAGGGTGAGCGCGGTGATGTGCAACGCGCGCGGGTTGAGGTCCGTCGCCGTCACGCGCGTGGCGTGCCGGGCGGCGTGCAGGGCCTGGATCCCGGAGCCGGTGCCCAGGTCCAGCGCGGTCGAGACCGGGGTGCGGACGGTGATCCCGGCGAGCGTCGTGGACGCCCCGCCGACGCCCAGGACGACACCCTCGGCGCGGCTGCCGATGCCACCGGCCCCGCCGACGGCGCAGCCGAGGTCGGAGACGATGAACCAGTCCTCGCCGTCCGGCCCGCCGTAGGGGCGCACGTCCACGGTCGCGGCGACGTCGTCCGCGCCCACGCGTGTCAGCCAGCCGGTCTCCACGCACGTGTGCACGGGCAGCACGTCCTCCACACGCGCGCACGGCACCGGCTGCTGGAGCAGGAAGAGACGGACGAGCGTCTCCAGTGGCGTGTCCCCGCGGGTCGCGCGCAGCGCGGGCACGGTCTCGCTGCGCGCGAGGGCCGCGTAGGCGGGGGCGCCGAGCAGGTCGAGGAGGCCGTCGGCGGTGAAGGAGGCCGCGAGCAGGGCCTCGCGCAGCCGGGCGGCGGCGTCGGGGCGGCCGACGGAGGGCAGGGAGGACAGGGTGGCGTTACTCACGCCCCCATTGTGTCCCGCGGGCGGGCCGCACGCCCGGTCCCGGTCCGCCGGCCGGACCCCGCCGTCAGCCGGTCGTGGCCCGGGCCGGCGACGAGGCCGCCACCTTCTTGCAGCTGTCCTGCTGGGCCATGGCGGACTTGACGTCGCCCTCCTCGAGGTTCTTCAGCGCGGTGTTGCCACTCTTGCTGAGCTTGCCGAGTTCGGTGGCGATGCCCTGGAGTCCTTCGGCGAACTTCCCCTGGTTCTTCGTGTCGAGCGCGTCGACCTGCTTCTTCAGGTCGGCGTAGGAGGTGGACAGGCCGTTCAGGGCGGTCACGGCGTCCTGCTTCTTCTTCTCGCCGCCGTCGACACCGGGCGGCGTCCCCGCCTTCTGGATGGCCTGCGCGAGCGCCTTGTAGGCGTCGGACATGTCCTGGAAGGCCTGGGAGTCGGTCTTCTGGACGTTCACCGGGGCGTTGTTGTCGGTGGCGGCCTTCTTGATCGCGGCGTTGGCCGCGTCGACCTTCGCGTCCTGGGCGGGCAGCGCGTCGCAGACCTGCTTGGCCCAGGCGTCGAGCTCCTTGTTGCCGTCGTCGCTGCTGCTGCATCCCGACAACGCCAGTACGAGTACCGCACCGCCGGACAGTGCGGCCGCGAGCTTCTTGTTCACCGGATCGGTCCCTTCCATGGCTCTCGGCCCCGGAACATACACGCCGACCGGGCGACACCCCCAGGACGAATGTCCGCTGTGTAGGTGAATGAAGCCATTTATACCAAGAGAGAGAAGGCTCACGGCCCGGGCCCGCACGCAGCGGGGCGGACGGACGACGCGTCAACACGTTCCGTCCGACCGCCCCTTGAGCTGCGGGCCGTTCCCGGCCCCTAGGAAACCACCGCCGGATCGGTGGACTTGGCCGGTTCACCGGCGTTGTCCTCGTCACCCATCGCGATGCCGCGCCGCTTGGAGACGTAGACCGCGCCGACGATCACCACGAGCGCGAGGACCGCGATCACGACCCGTACGCCGAGGTTCTCGTCGCCGCCGTAGCTGAACTTGATCACCGCGGGCGCGATGAGCAGCGCCACCAGGTTCATGACCTTCAGCAGCGGGTTGATCGCGGGTCCCGCGGTGTCCTTGAAGGGGTCGCCGACGGTGTCGCCGATGACGGTCGCCGCGTGGGCCTCGCTGCCCTTGCCACCGTGGTGGCCGTCCTCGACGAGCTTCTTGGCGTTGTCCCAGGCGCCGCCGGAGTTGGCGAGGAACACCGCCATCAGCGTGCCCGCGCCGATCGCGCCCGCGAGGAACGCGCCGAGAGCGCCGACGCCGAGCGTGAACCCGACGAAGATCGGCGCCAGCACCGCGAGCAGTCCGGGCGTGGCGAGTTCCCGCAGGGCGTCCCTGGTGCAGATGTCGACGACCTTGCCGTACTCCGGCTTCTGGCTGTAGTCCATGATCCCGGGCTTCTCCCGGAACTGCCGCCGCACCTCGTAGACCACGGAGCCCGCCGAACGCGACACCGCGTTGATCGCCAGCCCCGAGAAGAGGAAGACGACCGCCGCGCCCGCGATCAGGCCGACCAGGTTGTTGGGCTGCGAGATGTCCATCATGAGGGTCATCGGCGCGCCGTCCCCGGAGAGCTCCTCGCCGACGTCCCGCGCGCCGGTGGTGATGGCGTCGCGGTACGACCCGAAGAGCGCCGACGCGGCCAGCACGGCCGTGGCGATGGCGATGCCCTTGGTGATGGCCTTGGTGGTGTTGCCGACGGCGTCGAGGTTGGTGAGCACCTGCGCTCCCGCCCCCTCCACGTCGCCGGACATCTCGGCGATGCCCTGCGCGTTGTCGGAGACCGGTCCGAAGGTGTCCATCGCGACGATCACCCCGACCGTGGTGAGCAGACCGGTGCCGGCCAGCGCCACCGCGAACAGCGCCAGCATGATCGACGTGCCGCCGAGCAGGAACGCCCCGTACACACCCAGACCGATCAGCAGGGCGGTGTAGACGGCCGATTCGAGGCCGACGGAGATTCCGGCGAGGACGACGGTGGCCGGACCAGTCAGCGAGCTCTTGCCGATGTCGCGCACCGGGCGGCGCGTGGTCTCGGTGAAGTAACCGGTCAGCTGCTGGATGACGGCGGCCAGGAGGATGCCGATCGCCACGGCGACGAGGGCCAGGACGCGCGGGTCGCCGTCCTTGCCCAGGATCGCCGCGTCGGTGACGCCGTCCAGGTCGGCGTAGGTGCCGGGGAGGTAGACGAACACGGCCACGGCGACCAGCACGAGCGAGATCACCGCGGAGATGAAGAAGCCTCGGTTGATCGCGGACATGCCACTGCGGTCGGAGCGGCGCGGCGCGACCGCGAAGATGCCGATCATGGCCGTGACCACGCCGATCGCGGGCACGAGCAACGGGAAGGCGAGGCCGGCGTCGCCGAAGGCCACCTTGCCGAGGATCAGCGCGGCGACCAGCGTCACGGCGTACGACTCGAACAGGTCGGCCGCCATGCCCGCGCAGTCGCCGACGTTGTCGCCCACGTTGTCGGCGATGGTCGCGGCGTTGCGCGGATCGTCCTCCGGGATGCCCTTCTCGACCTTGCCGACCAGGTCGGCGCCGACGTCGGCGGCCTTGGTGAAGATGCCGCCGCCGACCCTCATGAACATCGCGATGAGCGCCGCGCCGAGACCGAATCCCTCCAGCACCTTCGGCGCGTCGGCCGCGTACACCAGCACCACGCACGAGGCGCCGAGCAGACCGAGCCCGACCGTGAACATGCCGACCACGCCGCCTGTGCGAAATGCGATCTTCATCGCTTTGTGCGAAACGGCGGTGAGATCCTTTTCCGGTTCCCCTTCCGCCGGAGTCGCTTCGCGGGCCGCGGCGGCGACACGCACATTACTGCGCACGGCGAGCCACATGCCGATATAGCCGGTGACCGCCGAGAACGCCGCACCGATCAGGAAGAAGATCGACCGTCCGGCACGTTGATTCCAGTCGTCCGCGGGCAGCAGCATGAGCAGGAAGAACACCACGACGGCGAATACGCCGAGCGTGCGCAGCTGCCGGGTCAGGTAGGCATTGGCGCCCTCCTGGATCGCCGCCGCGATCTCCTTCATGCTCTCGGTACCCTCGTCCGCCGCGAGCACCTGGCGCAGCAGTACGCCCGCGACCACGAGCGCGGCCAGGGCGACGACCCCGATGACCACCACGAGGAGTCGGTTGCCGTCGGTCAGCACTGCGGACGCGAAGGTTGTGGAGTGGTCCAACCGCTGGGGGAAAGAAAGCCCCGCCATTCGTCCTCCTTGACGCTTGGGCTGAGCTCAAGATGTGGACGGATTCTAGGTACCGGAACCTGATCAAAACAGTGTGCGGTAAACGGAATTCACCTTCGCGTGCAAATCCGTCACAGTAATGCCCTCAAGGCATTGTCGTTCGTGAATGGATTCACGAAACTCCGGCAAGATCCACTGGTCCGCCCGGCAAGATTCACTTTTTCAAGATTCACTTGCTGGCACCACTGTAAGCGCGCCGTCGCACCTGCGCACATGCCGAAGGGCCCCACCTCGTGGGGCCCTTCGGGGATGTTTCTGTCCGGCTGGGCCGGACGGGGGCGCCGGGGTCAGCCGAGCGCCGCGGCCGACGGTGTGGTCGGCCACGTCATACGGATCAGCCCGCCGTGTTCGCCGGCGGTGACCTCCACGTCGTCGACGAGGCCGCTGATGACCGCGAGGCCCATCTCGTCCTCCTCGGCGTCCACGTCGACGTCACCGGAACCCGGCACCCGGTCGCCGGGCGCGACCCGCGGAGCCTCGTCGCCCACCTCGATGGAGAACTGCTTCTCCTCCTCGATGAGCGACACCTTCACCGGAGCGGTGATGCCACCGCTCCGGTGGAGTCCGACGGCACGGGAGCAGGCCTCACCGACGGCGAGCCTGACTTCGTCGAGAACGGCCTCGTCCACTCCGGACCTGCGCGCCACCGCCGCCGCCACCAGTCGGGCGGTCCTGACGTGCTCGGGCAGCGCGCTGAAGCGGAGCTCAACGGTGGCCATGCATCCCCCTCGGAACTACGGGCGTGCTGTCGGGGGGCCGGGCTGCCGAAAGCCCGGTACCCCGGTGTGTTCAACTGGGCCGTCCGGGCCACGCGGGCCCGGACGGAGTGGTCAGTCGGTGGCAGCGACCGCTTCGTCGACCGAGGTGTGAATCGGGAACACCTTGGTCAGACCGGTGATGCGGAAGATCTTCAGAATGCGCTCCTGGTTGCACACCAGGCGCAGCGAGCCCTCATGGGCACGCACCCGCTTCAAGCCACCGACCAGCACGCCGAGCCCGGTGGAGTCGAGGAAGTCCACGCCCTCCATGTCGACGACAAGGTGGAAATTGCCGTCGTTCACCAGCTCGACCAGCTGCTCGCGCAACTTGGGCGCGGTATATACGTCGATTTCGCCACCGACCTCGACGACCGTACGATCGCCGACGGTACGGGTCGACAGGGACAGGTCCACGGATCCTCCAGCACCTTGCTATCGAGCGGTCGTCCCTCGGAACACCTGAGCAGGAGCCCCCGGGACGGTACGCCAGCCGCGATGGCATTCAATCACTTACCGGCAGGCGTGCACGACGCCTTGGCTCCATTGTCCGTCACGCCAGTGACACACTCGGTGCCGATGGCCAAGAATCACCGATCCGATCGACCCTCGGCACAGCCCGCGCCCCGCCTGTCGCCGGGCCGGATCCTGGACCGGCTCGCCCCGGGACCGAGCCGGGCGTCGCGCATCACTCATACGGAGCATGTGCCCCCGCGCGCGGGCCGCCATGCCGTCTGGCCTGACCGGATTCGTCCGGAGGTCATCGCGGCTCTGCAGACCTGCGGCATCGAGCATCCCTGGGCGCACCAGGCCGCCGCCGCGGAGCACGCCCTGGACGGCGAGTCGGTGGTCGTCGCGACCGGAACCGCCTCCGGCAAGTCCTTGGCCTATCTCGTACCGGTCCTGTCGGCCCTCCTGGACGGCTCGCAGGCGCCGAACGGGCGCGGCGCCACGGCGCTGTACCTGGCACCGACCAAGGCACTGGCGGCGGACCAGTGCCGGTCCGTGAAGGAACTTTCACAACCGCTGGGCACCGCGGTACGCCCGGCGGTGTACGACGGCGACACGCCGGTCGAGGAACGCGAGTGGATCCGCCAGTACGCCAACTACGTCCTCACCAACCCGGACATGCTGCACCGCGGCATCCTGCCGTCCCACCCCCGCTGGTCCTCCTTCCTGAAGTCGCTGAAGTACGTCGTCGTCGACGAGTGCCACACCTACCGCGGCGTGTTCGGCTCCCACGTGGCCCAGGTGCTGCGCCGCCTGCGCCGCCTGTGCGCCCGCTACGGCGCCTCCCCCGTCTTCCTGCTGGCCTCCGCGACGGCCGCCGAGCCCTCGGTGGCCGCCGGCCGCCTCACCGGCCTCCCGGTGGTCGAGGTGGCCGACGACGCCTCACCGCGCGGCGAACTGGTGTTCGCCCTCTGGGAGCCGCCGCTCACCGAGCTGCAGGGCGAGAGGGGCGCCCCCGTCCGCCGCACCGCCATCGCCGAGACCGCCGACCTCCTCACCGACCTGACCGTCCAGGGCATCCGCACCGTGGCTTTCGTCCGTTCCCGGCGCGGCGCCGAGCTGATCTCCCTCATCGCCCAGGAACGCCTCGCCGAGGTGGACCGCTCGCTGTCCGGGCGTGTCGCGGCCTACCGCGGCGGCTACCTCCCTGAGGAACGCCGCGCCCTGGAGCGGGCCCTGCACTCGGGTGAACTCCTCGGCCTGGCCGCCACGACCGCCCTCGAACTCGGGATCGACGTCTCGGGTCTGGACGCCGTCCTCATCTCCGGATATCCCGGTACCCGCGCATCCCTGTGGCAGCAGGCAGGACGGGCGGGACGATCGGGCCAGGGGGCACTGGCCGTGCTGGTCGCCCGGGACGACCCGCTGGACACCTTCCTCGTCCACCATCCGGAAGCCCTGTTCGACCGACCGGTGGAATCGACCGTCCTGGACCCCGACAACCCCTACGTCCTCGCCCCGCACCTGTGCGCGGCCGCCGCCGAACTCCCGCTCACCGAGGAGGACCTGGCCCTGTTCGGCCCCGAGACCGAGGCGCTGCTGCCCCAGTTGGAGGCCGCGAGGCTGCTGCGCCGCCGGACGAAGACCTGGCACTGGACCCGTCGCGAGCGCGCCGTCGACCTCACGGACATCCGGGGCGGAGGCGGCCGGCCGGTCCAGATCGTCGAGTCCGGCACGGGCCGCCTGCTCGGCACGGTCGACGAGGGCGCCGCCCACTCGACCGTCCACGAGGGAGCGGTCCATCTGCACCAGGGCCGCACCTACCTGGTGCGCTCCCTGGACCTGGAGGACTCGGTGGCCCTGGTCGAGGAGGCGAATCCGCCGTACACGACGGTCGCCCGCGACACGACGGCGATCTCCGTGCTGGAGACGGACGTCGAAATCCCCTGGGGAGAGGGCCGGTTGTGCTACGGCTCCGTCGAAGTCACCAACCAGGTGGTCTCCTTCCTTCGCCGCCGGGTCATCACCGGCGAAGTGCTGGGTGAGTCGAAGCTCGACCTCCCTCCTCGTACGCTGCGCACGCGGGCCGTGTGGTGGACGGTCACCGAGGACCAACTGGACGCCGCCCGCATCAACCCCGAGATCCTCGGCGGAGCCCTGCACGCCGCCGAGCACGCGTCCATCGGCATGCTGCCCCTCTTCGCGACCTGCGACCGCTGGGACATCGGCGGCGTCTCGATCCCCCTGCACCCCGACACCCTCCTCCCCACGGTCTTCGTCTACGACGGCCATCCCGGCGGTGCGGGCTTCGCCGAACGCGCCTTCCACACCGCCCGTTCCTGGCTGACAGCCACCTGCCAGGCCATCGCCTCCTGCGATTGCGAGGCCGGCTGCCCGTCCTGCATCCAGTCACCCAAGTGCGGCAACGGCAACGACCCCCTGCACAAGAGAGGCGCGGTCAGACTCCTGACGGAACTGCTGCGTGGCGCGCCCGCGGAGTACGGCGGACCGACTGACGACCACAGGCCGGCAGAGGACTCCGAAACGGTGGAGGACAACAGGCCGGTGGAGAACGGCGGAGCGGCGGAGGACAACAGGCCGATGGAGAACGGCGGGGCGGTGGAGGAGAAGGAGCAGGGAGAGCGGACGGAGTAGACGGTGCGGCGTGAGGCCGTCCAGGGGCGGGACCGGGAGGCCACCGCCGCCCCCTCCGGCAGCGCCGGGCCCGCAGGCCCCGCTCGGGCCCGGACCTCCACCGTGAACAGCCCGCGTCCCGCCGCAGCCGTCACGTCCGACACCTCCCCCACCACAACGCACCGCACCAACCGGGCGCCCTGTGCCCGAGCCAACCGGTCCGCGCGGGCGCAGGCCGCCTCGGTGCCGTCCGTCCAGTGGTCCGCGGCCGCGAGTGCCGCGAGGTCGGCACCCCCGGCGGCGCGGTGCCGGGCCAGGACAGCCTGTCCGAGGGCGAGCACGGCGCCGAAGACCACACCCAGCACGGCGAGCACGGCGAGCGTCCATACGGTCGCGGACCCGCGGTCGGTCCGACACCGGCCTCGCGCCACGAGACCGTCCCTCCGGCCATGCAGCCCTCCCCCTCCCGAGAACGCCCCACGACCAGGAGCGCCGGCAACGCCTCCCCTCCAGCGCCGACGCCCGGCAGCATTCCGGCCCGCACGGAAACGCACCGCACCTCCCCCACGCCCCTTCACGGTCCCGCCCCCGGTCCGGCCTCGGGCCCGCCGCCGTTTGCCGTGATCCCCACGTCCTCCGCCACCGCCACGGCTTCCTCCCGTACCTCGAACGGCAACCCGCGCAGCACCGGCGGCTTCGCCACGACCACCACCCGGACCTGGTCGCCCTCCCGGGTGACCGTCACCCGCGCCCCGCGCGGTGCCGTCGCCCGCGTCACCTCCACGACCGCGGCGGCCGGGTCCTGCCGGGCGGCGGCCCGGGCGCCGGTCCTGGCCGCGTCCACGCACTGGATCTGGGCGGCCATGACCAGCAACCCCCAGATCAGCGCCATGGCGAACGCCACCAGCACCGGCAGCACCACGGCCGCCTCCGCCGTCACGAACCCTCGGTCCCCGCCTCGCAGCCGGTTCCGCTCACGTGCCCGCACTGAGTGCCCGCTTCACGATGTCCTGCAACTCCGCCGCGACCGCCCCGCTCGTCACGACCTGGTAGAGGGCCACGGCGAACGCCACCGCCGCAACGATTCCCATCGCGTACTCGGACGTCACCATCCCCGCGTCCCTCCGCGCCGTACTCACCCGGCGCACCATGCGCACCAGGAAACGCAGCCTCGCTCGTACCGCCTTGCTCATTTCGACCCCCGTGAGTCTCGATCCCGCTTACCGATGACCGGTCCTGTGGACCAGCGGACCTGTTCGACCTGCTCGGCCTGCTTCAGCCGCCTCCCTTGCCGTACTCCTCCAACCACTTGAACTTCCAGGACCGATCCGTCGGCCGCCTCGCCCGGCACGGCCGGCCCGGACCGACTGCCCCGGCCGCCCCTCAGACCCCCCTCACGGCCCACCCCCTCCCAGCACCCCGCCCGCCAGGCCGATCACCACGGGAACGATGCCCACGGCGATGAAGGCGGGCAGGAAGCACAGCCCCACCGGTGCGGTGACCATGACGGCGGCTCGCCGGGCCCGGGCCGTGCCGGCGCGGGCCCAGTCGGCTCGGGCGTCGGCCGCGATCCGGGCAACCGGCATCGCCGCCGGGAGACCGGACACGTCGGCCCGCTCCAGCAGCCGGGCCAGCGCGGCCGCCCCGGGCACCGCCGCCAACCTCCGCCAGGCACCGGCGGGTTCGCCTCCCAGACGCACCTCGGCCGCACCGCGTGCCAACGCTCTTCCGACAGGTCCGTCGAGTGCTTCCCCCACGGCCTGCGCCGCGATCACCGGCCCCGCCCCCGCCGCGATGCACGCGGCCAGCAGGTCGGCCGCGAGCGGCAGTTGCCGGGCCGCGGCCCGCGCGTCGGCCTCGCTCATCGACTCCGTGGCCCGCCGCCTGCGGCGCCACCACCACAGCGCTGCCGCCCCGGTCAGCCCCAGACCGAGACCGACGGCTCCACCGCCCACCATCCACCCGGCGCCCACCACCGCCGCCTCCGGCAGCCACCGGCGTGCGACCTCCCGCACCCCGGGCCGCGGGATCTCCGGCTCTGCCGGGCGGGCCAGAACCTCGGCGAGCCGCTGCCGCGCCCGTCGCCGACGCCGCAGGGCGTCCGCACACCGCACCGCCCACCCGAGCGTCATGACGATCCCCACGGCCACCCCCAGTCTGTGGACGACTTCCGCACTCATCCCGCCTCCCTCCCACTCGCTCGTCCTCCGTTCCGCCTCACCCGGCGGACCGGCGCAAACCCGCTCGCACCCGCTCCTCCCTCCGCCTCACACCCCCTCCGCACCTCGCATGATCCGCACCTCGCATGATCCGCAGCGCCCACCACATCCCCAGCCCTTCCAGCACCCCGCCGACGAGCAGGCACCCGAGGCCGGCCCCGGTGTGCAGCAGGACCTGCAGCGGGTCCGCGCCGAGTGCCGTGCCCAGGAGGAGGCCCAGGACCGGCAGGCAGGCGAGCATCACCGCGGTGGAGCGGGCTCCCGCCAACTGCGCCCTCAGGTCGGCACGCTGGTCGCGTTCGGCGCGCAATGCCCCTTCGAGGCGGTCGAGTCCGGCCGCAAGCCCCGCTCCCTGGTCCACGGCCACCCGCCAGCACGCCGCGAGCCCCAGCAGACCGTCGGCCCCGGACTGCCGTGCCGCACCGGTCAGCGCGCCGGGCACGTCACCGCCGAACCGGGCGGCCGCCAGCACGGCCGCCTGGGCCTCACCGAGCCCTCCCGAGTCGCGTGCGGCGCGCTGCAAGGCCTCACCGGGTTGCCTCCCGGAGCGCACCTCCCCGGCGAGCGCCGCGCACAGCGCGATCACCGCGTCAGCCCGGCGCTCGCCCGCACGCCGCGCCGACCGGGCCCGCCGCGCACGACGCAGCAGGGGTACCCCGACAACCCCCGCGGCGACCGGCAGTACCGAGCCTCCGAGCACGGCCACGAGCAGTCCGACGACCGGTGACCACCACTCGGACCGCCAGCGTGCACGCACGTGTCGCAGACCGTGCGCCAGGTCCTGCCATGACGGTGGCCCACTGCCGCCGATCTCATCCCCGGCCAGCAGCAACTGCGCCCGCCGAAGCGCCGAGTACGGTCCGCCCCACAGCAGGACCGCCACCCCGGCACAGGCGACGGCCGCGCTCATCGGCACCTCACCCGTCCCGCCTGTCACACTCATGGCTCTCTTCACTCCTCTCGCTTCGCAGCAGCTCCCTCAGCCGCTCCCAGCCGCGTTCGTGCGCGAACGCATCCGACTGCCACCGCAGCGCCGGCACGGTCCGCACCAGTCCCGAGGGGTCCCGCTCCAGCACGTGCACCTCGGCGATCCGCCGTCGCCCGGCCGGGTCGCGCACCAGGTGCAGCACCACGGACAACGCGGCCGCCAACTGGCTGTGCAGAGCCGCCCGGTCGAGCCCGGCCGCCGTGCCCAGCGCCTCGAGCCGGGTGGGGACATCGGCGGCGGCATTCGCGTGGACCGTCCCGCACCCGCCCTCGTGGCCGGTGTTGAGCGCGGCCAGCAGGTGGACGACCTCCGCTCCGCGCACCTCGCCCACGACCAGCCGATCCGGCCGCATCCGCAGCGCCTGCCGCACCAGGTCCTCGAGCGTGACCAGTCCGGCGCCCTCCTGGTTGGCCGGCCTGGTCTCCAGCCGGACGACGTGCGGGTGGTCCGGCCGCAGTTCCGCAGAGTCCTCCGCCAGCACGATCCGCTCTCCCGGCCCGACCAGTCCCAGCAGCGCGCTGAGCAGGGTCGTCTTGCCGGTGCCGGTGCCCCCGCTGACCAGGAAGGACAGCCGGGCCCGCAGCAGTGCTCGCAGCACCTCGTCCCCGCCCGGCGGCACCGTACCCGCGGCCACGAGTTCGTCCAGGGTGAACGCTCGCGGCCGTACCACTCGCAACGCCAGACAGGTGCAACCGACGGCCACCGGAGGCAGTACGGCGTGCAGCCTGGTGCCGTCGGGCAGCCGCGCGTCGGCCCAGGGCCGGGCGTCGTCCAGGCGCCGTCCGGCCACCGCGGCCAGACGCTGCGCGAGTCGCCGCACGGCGGCCGCGTCCGGGAAGGAGACGGCGGTCAGTTCCAGGCCTCCGCCCCGGTCGACCCAGACCCGGTCGGGGGCCGACACCAGGACGTCGGTCACCGAAGGGTCGGCGAGCAGCGGCTCCAGCGGGCCGCTGCCGACCAGTTCGGACCGCAGTTGCTCGGCCGCCCCGAGCACTTCCGCGTCCCCGAGGACACGTCCCTGTTCGCGCAGTGCCTGCGCCACGCGTGCGGGTGTCGGTTCGGCTCCGCTCTCGGCGAGCCACTGCCGCACGCCGTCGAGGAGTGCGCCCGATCCTCGCGGCCGGTCGAGCCGGGACACCGTGCTCATACGATGCCCGCCTCGGTCAGCGCCCGCTCCCAGAACTCCTTGCAGAAACGGGCGAGCGGCCCGCGCGCTGCCCCGCCCGGCGGCGCCTTGCCGCCGTCCGGGCGCAGCAGGTTGGACTCGACGGGCACCTCGCCGGCCAAGGGCAGACCGAGCAGACGGGACACTTCACGGTCGTCGAGTCCGGGGGCGTACGGACCGCGTACCGCCACCCTCAGGTCGCGCAGAACCATGTTGACGGCGGACGCGACTCGTCCGGCCGCCGCGACGGCGCGCAGTTCGGCGGGAACCACGAGGAGGCCGACGTCGAGCTGGGCGAGGACCTCGGCGACCCCGTCGTCGATGCGCCGCGGCAGGTCGACGACGACCGTGCCGCCACGGCGGCGGGCGGCGGCGAGCACCGCTCGCACTGCCTGTGGCGGGATGGCGACACAGTCGCCGCGGTCCCAGCTGAGCACGCGCAGCCGATGCAGTGCGGGCAGTGACTCCTCCAGGGCTCCGCCGCCGACGCGTCCTCGTGAGGCGGCGAAGGCCGGCCAGCGCAGGCCTTCGACGGTCTCACCGCCGAGCAGTACGTCGAGTCCGCCGCCCAGTGGATCCGCGTCCACCAGAAGGGTGCGCAGCCCCTCCCGCGCGGAGGTGACGGCGAGAGCGCAGGCGAGCGTGGACGCTCCGGCCCCGCCGCGCCCGCCGACGACTCCCACGGTGAGGGCGGGCCGCCCGACGCCCTCGGCGACGTCGGCGATCCGGTCGACGAGCCACTGCTCGCCGTCGGGCAGCACCAGGACGTGGTCGGCGCCGATCTCGACGGCCCTGCGCCACACCCCCGAATCGTCCTGGTCGTGCCCCACGAGGACCACTCCGCGGCGGCGGGCGGCACCGCGCACACGGCGCGCGGCGTCGTCACCGACCAGGACGAGCGGCGCGGACTCCCAACCGCCCCGCTGCGCGGGCACCGAGTGGTGCACCTCGGGTGTCGCGCCGGCGGCGGCGCACAGCCGCAGCAGATCGTCGAGGAGCGCCGCGTCCTCGGTGACGATCAGTGGCCTGCCCTGCCGCCCTCCGGCAGGGGGTGACGGGTCGTGTGTGACGGCTCCGGTCACGGTTTTCCTCCCCTTCGCCGCGTGGCGCGCAGTCCTCTGCGGCCCCGCGAATCCCATACGTGTGAAGAACCGGCGTCCGGTCTCCCTATGAAGGTCCGCCGGAAACCGGGTCGGGCGACCGGCGAACGGAACCGGCCCGGAACTCGGCGTGAGCGAACGTGTGGGAATCACGGTGCGACGAAACCGGAAATCGTGTGGATCTTGGTGGATAACTGTGGACCGGTGGGGAGTTGTGAATATCACCGTCACCCATACTGGTGAGCACCGTCCGCCCTGTGCGTGGCGCCCGCAGAGCGGCCCGATCGCTACGGAGGGTGACGAATCGCGGACGTGCCGGAGAGGCAACCTTCGTCGCGTCGACACGGGAGCGGGTCCGCGGAAAGAGGGGAAAAACCCCTCCGGACATGCGACGACCCCCGCCGGGGGGAGAGCGGGGGTCGTCTCCACGGCCGACTCGGGGGGGAGGAGTCGGACCGGGTTAGCACGGTCGCGAACGATCCGTGACTTCCATGGTGTACCCGAGAGCCTTCTCAGGCAAACCCACACGCCGACCTTACGCCGAATGAGCTGCCCCTATGCTCAAGGGTGTGGAAAACCACTCCTTGCCCCGGACAGCGGCCTTCTTTGACCTGGACAAGACGGTCATTGCGAAGTCGAGCACACTCACCTTCAGCAAGTCCTTCTACCAAGGCGGGCTGATCAACCGCAGGGCGGCCTTGCGTACCGCATATGCGCAGTTCGTCTTCCTCGTCGGCGGTATGGACCACGATCAGATGGAGCGGACCCGCGAGTACCTCTCCGCGATGGTCCGCGGCTGGAACGTCCGCCAGGTGAAGGAGATCGTCGCCGAGACCCTTCACGACCTGATCGACCCGCTCATCTATGACGAGGCGGCCTCCCTGATCGAGCAGCACCACACCGCCGGCCGCGACGTCGTGATCGTGTCCACATCGGGCGCCGAAGTGGTGGAGCCGATCGGCGAGCTGCTCGGCGCGGACCGCGTGGTGGCCACCCGGATGGTCGTGGGCGAGGACGGCTGCTTCACCGGGGAGGTGGAGTACTACGCGTACGGCCCGACCAAGGCCGAGGCCGTCAGGGAACTGGCGGAGTCCGAGGGCTACGACCTTGCGCGCTGTTACGCCTACAGCGACTCGGCGACCGATCTGCCGATGCTCGAGGCGGTCGGCCATCCGCACGCCGTGAATCCGGACCGCGCACTGCGCCGGGAGGCCGTCGCGCGGGGCTGGCCCATCCTGGACTTCCACCGGCCGGTGCGGCTCAAGCAGCGGATTCCGGGTTTCTCCGTCCCACCCCGTCCGGCGCTCGTCGCGGTGGCCGCGATAGGAGCCGCGGCGGCCACGGCGGGTCTGGTCTGGTACGCCAGTCGGCGGCGGGCGGCGGCGACCGCCTGAGCCACGACCGCGCACGGCCGCCGACGCCCGATTGCCACCTGTTTGAGGGTAAAAGTAAAGAACGGACGCCAGCACTTCCACTTGCCGGGGTCCTGGAGTACAAAGGAGTCAACGGCCCGCGAGACCAAGGACATCCGAGAGGATCACCTTAATACCGCATTTGGCCCCACGGACCGAAGCATGAACACCGAGCACCCACGCGACGTCGACCCGTCGATTACGGGCCAGCCGCACCAGGTGACGGGCCGAGTTCCCGACCTGATGGGCATATATCGAGGACGCTTGGTAACCCGGTGAACATGCCAGCGGCGGTACGAGACCTCGTACCGCCGCAACTCTTTCCGGCTTCTTCCGGCGTTTCCGCCCCCTCGGGGGCGCCTTTCCCGTTACGCCGCCCCGCGCTGAAGCGCCTCGCACACCGCCGTCGACTCGCGAGCCCCCAGCTCCACCGCCCTGCCGCAGTGGGCGATCCAGGCCGCCATGCCTTCCGGGGTGCCGGAGACATAGCCTTCGAGGGCCGCGAGGTAGGCCGCCCGGCCCAGTTCCGCATGGCCCACCTCGGCGGGGCAGACCGACTTGGGGTCGAGGCCGCTGCCGATCAGCACGATGCGCTCGGCGGCCCGTGCCACCAGGCCGTTGTGCGAGGCGAAGGGCCGCAGAGCGAGGAGTTCGCCGTGGACGACGGCGGCGGTGACCAGGGCAGGCGCGGAACTCCCCGCGAGGATCAGCCCGGACAGTCCCTCCAGACGGCCGGAGACCTCGTCCGCACTCGGCAGGGGCAGCTCGATCAGCGGCTCGGCGACCGTCTCGCCCGACCGTCTGGGCCGCCCCACCTCGTCGCCGTCGGTCGCCGCGGCGACCAGGTGCAGCCGCGCCAGCACCCGCAGGGGCGACTGCCGCCAGATGGACAGCAGCTGGCCCGCCTCGGCGGTCAGCCGCAGCGCCGCGCCGACGACCCGCGCCTCGTCGTCGGCTCCGAAGTCGCTGCGCCGACGCACCTCCTCCAGGGCCCAGTCCGCGCCGGACAGCGCCGCCGAGCCGCGGGAGCCGCGCAGGGCGGCCTCGGAGGTGATCGCCGTGCTGCGTCGCCGCATGATGCGATGGCCGTAGACGCGGTCCACGGCTTTGCGCACGGTCTCGACGGAGTCGGCCACCCCGGGCAGCGATCCCAGGGCTGCGAGCGGATCGGCGGTAGCGCCTGTCGTACTCATGAGTACGACAGTACGCAACGCGGGCGCGGACCCCACGAAAGAGTGGTCTTCTTCACGCGGGAGCGCGACGCAGCGCATGCGCGGCACTACTCTTGGTGAACATGAAAATTGCTTTCGTCGGGAAGGGCGGCAGCGGCAAGACCACGCTGTCCTCCCTCTTCGTCCGTCATCTCGCGGCCGGTGGCGCGCCGGTGATCGCGGTCGACGCGGACATCAACCAGCACTTGGGCGCCGCACTCGGACTCGACGAGGCGGACGCCGCAGCGCTGCCCGCGATGGGGAACCGGCTACCGCTCATCAAGGACTACCTGCGCGGCTCCAACCCCCGCATCGCCTCCGCCGAGACGATGATCAAGACGACCCCGCCCGGCGAGGGTTCGCGGCTGCTGCGGGTGTCGGAGGACAACCCGGTGTACGACGCGTGCGCCCGGCCGGTGGAACTCGACGGCGGCGCCGTCCGTCTGATGGTCACGGGCCCCTTCACGGACGCCGACCTGGGGGTCGCCTGCTACCACTCCAAGACGGGAGCGGTGGAGCTGTGCCTGAACCACCTGGTGGACGGCCGCGACGAGTACGTGGTCGTCGACATGACAGCGGGTTCGGACTCCTTCGCGTCCGGCATGTTCACCCGTTTCGACATCACGTTCCTCGTCGCCGAGCCGACCCGGAAGGGGGTCTCCGTCTATCGCCAGTACAAGGAGTACGCCCGTGACTTCGGCGTGGAGCTGAGGGTGGTGGGCAACAAGGTCCAGGGCCGGGACGACCTCGACTTCCTCCGCGCCGAGGTCGGGGACGATCTGCTCGTGACGGTCGGCCACTCGGACTGGGTACGCGCCATGGAGAAGGGCCGGCCACCCCGGTTCGACACCCTGGAGGACGCCAACCGCCGCGCGCTGGATCTGCTGCGGGCGACTGCCGATTCGGCGTACGAGCGACGCGACTGGGAGCGCTACACACGCCAGATGGTGCACTTCCACCTGAAGAACGCCCAGTCATGGGGAACGAGCGGACGGGGGCCGACCTGGCTGCGCAGATCGACCCCGGCTTCGTCCTCGGCGAGAGCCTGACCGCCTCGGTGTGACGGTCGCGCGGGCCGGCCCGCGCGACCCCCGCCGCCCGCGACCGACCGCTACCGCTTGACCGCCGGCGCCCCGGGCACGCCCTTCGGGGCCGGGGCGGGAGTGCCGGAGAGGAAGGACGCCCAGCCCTGCTTCGGGGCCTCGCCGACTCCGAGTCCGCGCAGCTTGGCCAGAGTCTGCGGGTCCTGGGCGTCCAGCCAGTCCGCGAGCTGCCGGAAGGAGACGCAGCGCACCTCCTCCTTGGTGCACACGTTCTCCACGACCTCCTCGACGGCGCGCATGTACGTGCCGCCGTTCCAGGACTCGAAGTGGTTACCGATGATCAACGGCGCGCGGTTGCCGTCGTAGGCCCGCTGGAAGCCCCTGAGCAGGCCGTCACGCATCTGGTCGCCCCAGTACTCGTGCTTGGCGGGGTCGCCCTGGGTGGCGGTGCCGGACTGGTTGACCATGAAGTTGTAGTCCATGGTGAGCTGCTCGAAGGAGTGGCCGGGGAAGGGCACGAGCTGCATGGACAGATCCCACAGGCCCTCCTTCTTACCGGGCCAGACCTGGTTGTTGACGCCGCTGGTGTCATAGCGGAAGCCCAGCTCCCGGCCGGCCTTGCGGAAGTTCTCCTGCCCCTCGAGACAGGGTGTGCGGGCTCCGATGAGCTCCTTTTCGTAGTCGAAGGGCAGCGGGGCCGCCTTCGCCATGCCGGTGTTGGTCTTCCAGGTCTTCACGAACTGCTTGGCCTGGGCGATCTCCTCCTTCCACTCCTCGACCGACCACTCGCCGACACCGCCGTTCTTGCCGCAGAAGTGGCCGTTGAAGTGGGTGCCGATCTCGTTGCCCTCCAGCCACGCCAGGCGGAGCTGCTTCACGGTGTCGGTGATGCCCTGTTCGTCGTTGAAGCCGATGTCGGAGCGGCCCGGTGAGTGCTGGGGTGGCCGGTAGAGGTCGCGTTTGTGCTCCGGCAGCAGGTACACGCCACTGAGGAAATAGGTCATGGTGGCGTTGTTCTCCTTGGCCACCTTGCGGAAGTGGGAGAACAGCCGCTGGCTGTCCTCACCCGCGCCGTCCCACGAGAAGACGACGAACTGCGGCGGCTTCTGCCCCGGCTTGAGGCGCTCCGGTCTGGGCAGATGGGGCTGGGCTCCGGTGAACGCGGTGGAGCCGTCGCCGATGAGGCGGACGGCGTTCCCGGGTGCGGGGGCCGCCGGCTTCGCCTTCTGGGGCCCCGACACCCCTCCTTCAGAACCGTGGGAACCACCGGTTCCCGTAGCGCAGCCGGCAAGCGACGCAACCGCCGCGGCAATCACGGCACCCGCGGCGATCCTCTGGGTGGCGGCCATCTTCCGCCCACCTTCTTCCTTCTCCAGGGCCAACAACGGCGCCGCCAACGTCACACGGGACCCGAAAGCGAATTAATACGACAAGCCGACCAAATACCTAGTCCGCTCATTCGAGTGATTAATTAACCCATTTGCCCGAAAAATACATGCTCAGCCTTTACTCTGCATTACGATTCGTTTACTGATAGTTGATCCATCCCGCCGCTGTACGCCGTGACCCACGGCCGCAAATGCGACCGCGCAGCCCCGGAGGAGACGGGAAACATGTCAGCCTGCGTCCCCACTCGTACGCCGGACTCGCCCCAGACCGAGCGCGTCCACCCACCCCACAGCCCCCCGCCCGCACCGCGCCGCCGCTTCCACGTGGCGGGCGCCGACGTATCCGCCGCGATCGCGGTCTTCCTGATCGCCCTGCCCCTGTCCCTGGGCATCGCCCTGGCCACCGGCGCACCCCTTCAGGCGGGCCTGGTCGCCGCCGCCGTCGGCGGGCTCCTCGCCGGAAGGTTCGGCGGCTCGCCTCTCCAGGTCAGCGGGCCCGCCGCCGGCCTGACCGTCGTCACCGCCGACCTCATCCACCGCTACGGCTGGCGGACCACCTGCGCCATCACCGTCCTGGCCGGACTCGCCCAACTCGGTCTCGGCTGCCTGCGTGTGGCTCGCAGCGCGCTCGCCGTCAGTCCCGCCATCGTGCACGGCATGCTCGCGGGCATCGGTGTCACCATCGCCGTCGCCCAGCTGCACATCGTCCTCGGCGGCAGCCCGCAGAGCTCCGTGCTCGAGAATCTGAGCTCCCTGCCCGCCCAGTTGCTCGACCTGGACCCGGCCGCGGTGGCGGTCAGCGTTCTCACGCTGGCCCTGCTGATGCTCTGGCCACGCCTGCCCGGCCGCCTGGGCGGTCTGCTGCGCAAGGTGCCCGCCGCACTGGTCGCCGTCACCGGGGCCACCGCGACCGCCGTGTTCGCGGGGCTCGCCCAACCCCGGGTCGAGCTGCCGTCCTGGAGCAGCCATGCTCTGGCGGGGCTGCCGGAAGGGCCGGTGCTCGGACTCGTCGCCGCCGTCCTCACCATCACCCTGGTGTGCAGCGTGCAGTCATTGCTCGGCGCGATCGCCGTGGACAAGCTGATCGCCGCCCGCCCCGGCCTGCCCGCCCTGGTCGGCCGCTCCGACCTCGACCGCGAACTGCTCGGTCAGGGTGCCGCCAATCTGGTCTCCGGCGCACTGGGCGGACTGCCCGTCGCGGGCGTGGCGGTACGCAGTTCCGCGAATGTGCACGCCGGCGCCGTCAGCCGGAACTCCACCATGCTGCACGGCGTTCTCGTAGTAGTGGCCGCGCTGCTGATGGTCCAGATCCTTGAGCTGATCCCGCTCGCCGCGCTCGCAGCCCTGGTCATGGCCGTCGGCATCCAGATGGTGTCCCTCCACCACATCCGCACGGTGACCCGCCACCGAGAGGTGCCGGTGTACGCCATCACCACCCTGGGCGTGGTGTTCCTCGGCGTCCTGCAGGGCGTCGCACTGGGTGTCGCCGTGGCCGTCGCCGTCTCCATGCACCGCCTCGCCCGCACCCGCATCACCCACGACGAGAAGGAAGGAGTCCACCACGTACAGGTACGAGGGCAGTTGACGTTCCTGGCAGTGCCACGCCTCAGCCGCGCCCTGCATCACGCACCTCAAGGCACCCACGTGGTCGTCGAGTTGGACGGTTCCTTCATGGACCACGCAGCGTACGAGACGCTGCAGGACTGGCAGAGAACGCACACCGCGCAGGGCGGCTCCGTCGAGCTGACCGGTCGCCGCTCCGGCGCGGGGACCGCCCCCTCCGGTTCCGGTGCCGAGGGTGACCACCCTGCCGCCTCCCCCGTCGGAGCCGCCGTCTCCGCCGGCACGTCGGACAGTCCGCTCACCGGCTGTCGCTGCCGTCCCTGGACACCCTGGCGCAACCATCAGTGCGACGGACCGATGGGGGCACCGCCGCACGGTACCCGCGCCACGCAGCACCGGGAGGGCCTGTCGAAGGAGCAGGCCGGCGAAGGACCGGACGGGCGGCCCGGCACCCTCCCCGTGGAGTTCGCGAAGTCCGCCCGATCGGCCGCCACGAACGGACTCGCCGAGTCCGCCACGCCACCGGCACTCACCGAGCCGACCGGGCGGACCGAGCAGGCCGGACAGACTCCTCACACCCGGCGGGTGGAACAGGCCGGCCCCGCCGAGCCGACCGGGCATGCCCGGTCCCTCGGTGCCACCGGCTCCCGGCCCAGTGCGCGTCAGCTGCTCCGCGGGATCAGCGCGTTCCAGCGGAACACCGCGCCGCTGGTGCGGGGCGAGCTGGCTCGGCTGGCTCGGGAAGGGCAGCAGCCCTCCCAGTTGTTCCTCACCTGCGCCGACTCGCGGCTGGTGACGTCGATGATCACCTCCAGTGGTCCCGGCGACCTGTTCGTGGTGCGCAACGTGGGCAACCTCGTGCCACCACCCGGCGAGGAGAGCGGGGACGACTCGGTGGCGGCCGCGATCGAATACGCGGTGGATGTGCTGAAGGTGCGGTCCATCACGGTCTGCGGGCACTCCGGTTGCGGGGCCATGCAAGCGCTGCTCAATGCCGAACCGGGTGACGTGCAGACACCGTTGCGGCGATGGCTGCGGCACGGGCTGCCCAGCCTGGAGCGGATGGCCGACGCCGGCCGGCCCCGGGCACGGCTGGCCGGGCGGACGGCCGCCGACGCGGCCGAGCAACTGTGCCTGACCAATGTGGTGGAGCAGCTGGACCATCTGCGGGCCCATGAGTCGGTGGCGCGATCGCTGCGGGCCGGTGAGCTCGAGCTGCACGGGATGTACTTCCACGTGGGCGAAGCACAGGCGTACCTGCTCGGCGAGGACCGCACGGGCGAGGGTGAGCGTGAGGTGTTCGACCATGTGGGGGCGGCGGATCTGAGCGCGTGAGCGACCGGGGCGGGGCGGGCGGACCGCCGTGCGGCACAGTCCGCCCGCCCCGCCCTGTCCACTCCTCGTAAGCACGGCTCCCCCTTCAGCCCCATCCCGCCCGGCATCCCCGCCTCGCGTCTCCCGTCCCCCGCGACCGTGAAAGCTGTCACGCCTCATGAACTCCGACCGGTCGGGGTCCGTGGGTACGGATGACTCGGAACGACAGAAAGGGAGCCGCACCACACGGCCCCAACAGGTCTAAACCAATTTTCCGTCGGCCCTTGTCACCGGCTCCCGGGTCTGATGAGCTGTGGCCTGGGACACAACGGACACCCTTGAAAGGGAGATGTCGTGAGCAACGAAAGCCTGGCCAACCTGCTCAAGGAAGAGCGCAGGTTCGAGCCGCCCGCCGACCTGGCCGCCGGCGCCAACGTCACGGCGGAGGCGTACGAGCAGGCCAAGGCTGACAGGCTCGGCTTCTGGGCCGAGCAGGCCCGCCGACTCGCCTGGGCCAAGGAGCCGACGCAGACGCTGGACTGGTCGAACCCGCCGTTCGCCAAGTGGTTCGCCGACGGCGAGCTCAATGTGGCGTACAACTGCGTCGACCGGCACGTGGAGGCCGGGCACGGCGACCGGGTGGCGATCCACTTCGAGGGCGAGCCGGGCGACAGCCGCGCCCTCACCTACGCCCAGCTCAAGGACGAGGTCTCCCGGGCCGCCAACGCCCTGCTGGAGCTGGGCGTGCGCAAGGGCGACCGGGTCGCCGTCTACATGCCGATGATCCCCGAGACCGCGATCGCGATGCTGGCGTGCGCCCGGATCGGCGCCGCGCACTCGGTGGTCTTCGGCGGCTTCTCCGCCGACGCGCTCGCCACCCGCATCCAGGACGCCGACGCCCGGGTCGTCATCACCGCCGACGGCGGCTACCGGCGCGGCAAGCCCTCCGCGCTCAAGCCGGCCGTCGACGACGCCGTCGCGCGCGTGGACAACGTCGAGCACGTCCTGGTGGTGCGGCGCACCGGCCAGGACGTCGCCTTCGACGACAGCCGTGACGTGTGGTGGCACGAGATCGTCGAGCGGCAGTCGGCCGAGCACACCCCGGAGGCGTTCGAGGCCGAGCACCCGCTGTTCATCCTGTACACCTCCGGCACGACGGGGAAGCCGAAGGGCATCCTGCACACCTCCGGCGGCTACCTCACCCAGACCGCCTACACCCACCACGCCGTCTTCGACCTCAAGCCCGAGACCGACGTGTACTGGTGCACGGCCGACGTCGGCTGGGTCACCGGCCACTCCTACATCGTGTACGGGCCGCTGGCGAACGGCGCGACGCAGGTCATGTACGAGGGCACCCCGGACACCCCGCACCAGGGCCGGTTCTGGGAGATCGTGCAGAAGTACGGCGTGACGATCCTCTACACCGCGCCGACCGCGATCCGCACGTTCATGAAGTGGGGCGACGACATCCCCGCGAAGTTCGACCTCTCCAGCCTGCGGGTGCTGGGGTCGGTGGGCGAGCCGATCAACCCCGAGGCCTGGATCTGGTACCGCAAGCACATCGGCGCCGACCGCACCCCGGTGGTGGACACCTGGTGGCAGACCGAGACCGGCGCCATGATGATCTCCCCGCTGCCCGGCGTCACCGCCACCAAGCCCGGTTCGGCGCAGACGCCCCTGCCCGGCATCTCGGCGACCGTCGTCGACGACGAGGCCAACGAGGTACCGAACGGCGGCGGTGGCTACCTCGTCCTGACCGAGCCGTGGCCGTCGATGCTGCGCACCATCTGGGGCGACGACCAGCGCTTCCTCGACACCTACTGGTCACGCTTCGAGGGCAAGTACTTCGCCGGCGACGGCGCGAAGAAGGACGACGACGGCGACATCTGGCTCCTCGGCCGGGTCGACGACGTGATGCTCGTCTCCGGCCACAACATCTCCACCACCGAGGTCGAGTCCGCGCTCGTCTCCCACCCGGCCGTCGCCGAGGCGGCCGTGGTCGGCGCCGCCGACGAGACCACCGGACAGGCCATCGTCGCCTTCGTCATCCTGCGCGGCACGGCGAACACCGACGACGAGAACCTCGTCGCCGAGCTGCGAGGCCACGTCGGCGCCACCCTCGGCCCGATCGCCAAGCCCCAGCGGATCCTGCCGGTGGCCGAACTGCCCAAGACCCGCTCCGGCAAGATCATGCGCCGCCTCCTGCGCGACGTCGCCGAGAACCGCCAGCTCGGCGACGTCACTACCCTCACCGACTCCACCGTCATGGACCTCATCCAGAACAAGCTCCCCGCAGCACCCAGCGAGGACTGAGCACGGCTGTCCGGGGCACCCGGCGTCCGGGGCGCCGGGTGCCCCGGACGCACGTACCGTAGGGCTCACCGGAACACTCCGGACTCACTTTAGGTAAAGTAAACAAAGGTGAGCCGGGAAGTCTGGTCGGCACGAGTTCTGTGCTGTCCACCCACCGGAGGCCCACCGTGACCGCGCCCCGCGCCGACACCCCCCGCAAGGTCTTCGGACGTCTGTCCCTGCCGGAGCGGAGCTACGTCGCGGACGCGCTGCGCACCGAGACCGTCGGCGGTGTGCTGCTGCTGGTCGCCGCCGTCGCCGCACTGATCTGGGCGAACATACCCGCGCTGCGCGACAGCTACGAGAGCGTCGGCCACTTCCACTTCGGCCCCGGGGCGCTCGGGCTGAACCTGTCGGTCGAACACTGGGCGGCCGACGGGCTGCTCGCCGTCTTCTTCTTCGTCGCCGGCATCGAGCTCAAGCGCGAACTCGTCGCCGGTGACCTCAAGGACCCGAGGGCCGCCGCGCTGCCCGTCGTCGCCGCCCTGTGCGGGATGGCCGTACCGGCGCTGGTCTACGTACTGACCAATCTCACCGGTGGCGGTGGCCTGGGCGGCTGGGCCGTGCCCACGGCCACCGACATCGCCTTCGCGCTCGCCGTCCTGGCCGTCATCGGCACCTCCCTGCCCAGTGCCCTGCGGGCCTTCCTGCTCACGCTCGCCGTCGTCGACGACCTGTTCGCGATCCTGATCATCGCCGTCTTCTTCACCGAGGGCATCGACTTCGCCGCGCTCGGCGGCGCGGTCGTCGGCCTGGGCTTGTTCTGGCTGCTGCTGCGCAAGGGCGTGCGCGGCTGGTACGTGTACGTGCCGCTCGCGCTGGTGATCTGGGCGCTGATGTACAACAGCGGCATCCACGCCACCATCGCGGGCGTCGCGATGGGCCTGATGCTGCGCTGCAGCACCCGGGAGGGCGAGGAGCACTCCCCCGGCGAGCACATCGAGCACCTCGTGCGCCCGTTGTCGGCCGGTCTGGCGGTTCCGCTGTTCGCCCTGTTCAGCGCCGGGGTGTCGGTCTCCGGTGGCGCGCTCGGGGACGTGTTCACCAAGCCGGAGACGCTGGGTGTCGTCCTGGGGCTCGTCGTCGGCAAGACGGTCGGCATCTTCGGCGGGACCTGGCTGACCGCCCGCTTCACGCGGGCCTCGCTCAGCGAGGACCTCGCCTGGGCGGACGTCTTCGCCGTGGCCTCGCTCGCCGGCATCGGCTTCACGGTCTCGCTGCTGATCGGGGAGCTGGCCTTCGAGGGCGACGTGGTCCTGACCGACGAGGTCAAGGCGGCCGTCCTGACGGGCTCGCTGATCGCTACGGCTCTGGCGACCGTCCTGCTGAAGGTCCGCAATGCCAAGTACCGCCGGATGTGCGAGGACGAGGAGCGCGACGACGACCTCGACGGCATCCCGGACGTCTACGAGGAGGACGACCCCGCGTACCACGTGCGCATGGCGGAGATCTACGACCGCAAGGCCGCCGAACACCGCCGGCTCGCGGTGGAGAAGGCCGCGGAGAAGGCCGCGGCGCGCCACGGGCTTGCCGAAGTGGCGGGCGGGGCGGGCGAGGAGGACGACCGTCCGGCATGATCTGACGGGACGGTACAAAAGACGGGACCGCACGCAGTCAGGCAGAAGACGGCGGAACCGTACAAGACGAGGGAGACCGCGATGAGCGCACCCGACGGCAGCCCGGTCGGCGCCGAACGCAGCATCGGCCAGCTGTTCGCCTCCGCGACGACCGAGATGTCGGCGCTGGTGCACGACGAGATCGCGCTGGCGAAGGCCCAGCTCAAGCAGGACGTGAAGCGCGGGGCGACGAGCGGCGGCGCGTTCACGGTGGCGGGCGCGATCCTGCTGTTCTCGCTGCCGATGCTGAACTTCGCCCTCGCGTACGGCATCCGTACCTGGAGCGACTGGAATCTCGCGATCTGCTTCCTGCTGTCCTTCGCGGCGAACGTCCTCGTCGCCGTGGTCCTGGCGCTGATCGGCGTCGCCTTCGCCAAGAAGGCCAAGAAGGGCAAGGGCGCGCAGAAGGTCGCCGCCTCGATGAAGGAGTCGGCGGGCGTCCTGCAGAACGCCAAGCCGCACCCGCGGCCCGAGCTCGCGCAGGACGGTGGCCGGAAGGCCCTCGAGCCTGTGGCACGCTCGTCGTCATGACGGACCCCGCCACCCCTTCGGCTCAGCCCGCCTCGGTCGTACGGCCCGAGTTCCTCGGCGCGACCAAGGTGACCCACCGGGAGGTCGCCGCCAACGGCGCGCGCTTCCACATCGCCGAACTGGGCGACGGCCCGCTCGTGATGCTCGTGCACGGCTTCCCCCAGTTCTGGTGGACGTGGCGGCACCAGCTGACCGCGCTGGCCGACGCCGGCTTCCGGGCCGTCGCCATGGACCTGCGGGGCGTGGGCGGCAGCGACCGCACGCCCCGCGGCTACGACCCGGCCAACCTCGCCCTCGACATCACCGGCGTGATCCGCTCCCTCGGCGAGCCGGACGCCGCGCTGGTCGGCCACGACCTGGGCGGCTATCTGGCGTGGACCGCGGCGGTCATGCGCCCCAAGCTCGTACGACGGCTCGCGGTCGTCTCGATGCCGCACCCGAGGCGCTGGCGCTCCGCGATGCTCGCCGATGTCCGGCAGACCACGGCCGGCTCGCACATCTGGGGGTTCCAGCGGCCCTGGATCCCGGAGCGGCAGCTCACCGCCGACGACGGCGAGCTGGTCGGCCGGCTGATCCGGGAGTGGTCCGGCCCCCGGCAGCCGGAGGACGAGGTGATCGAGACGTACCGGCGGGCGATGTGCATCCCCTCCACCGCGCACTGCTCGGTGGAGCCCTACCGGTGGCTGGTGCGGTCGTTGGCCCGGCCGGACGGGATCCAGTTCTACCGGCGCATGAAGCGGCCGGTGCGCGTGCCGACGCTGCACCTGCACGGTTCCCTGGACCCGGTGATGCGCACCCGTAGCGCGGCCGGTTCGGGCGAGTACGTCGAAGCGCCTTACCGCTGGCGGCTGTTCGACGGGCTCGGCCACTTCCCGCACGAAGAGGATCCGGCCGTCTTCTCCACCGAGCTGATCAACTGGCTGAAGGATCCCGAACCCGATCGGTGACCGGATCGTCGCGCCCGGTATCCGGAACGGAACGCGTGTTCCACGAACGGCCAATTGCCTGGCGCATAGGCCAATTTGCGGGCCGGCGCGCGGTTATCGACCTTGGGGCCCGGGCAGACGTCGGTGTATGGGCTGGACGCACGACTACAGTGACGCAGTACGCGACCGCCGCTCGCCCGGTGGTCTTGACTCCCGCCAACGAGGCAGCGGCCCGCAGTCGCAGGGCAACGACCTCCGGGTGGGAATTCCGCGCATCCTCCGCCGCCGGGCCCGCTGGGTGTCCGTACGCCTGCGTCATCCGCGCGACTGACGCTCTCGCGCAGTCCTGTGCCGGGGCCGGCCCCCGCTGACGAACCGTTGTCTCCCGCATTGCCGAACCGCTGTTCCCGACAGGACGTGGTGCCGGTCGCCCGACGGCCGGCACCGCGTCAGAGGGCGCAGTTGTCGCTGTCCACCTGCTGGTTGGCGGCGCGTCCACGGGCGATGTCCTGCCGGATCTCGTCCGCGGTGAGCGCGTAGCCGGTGTCGGCGTCGTCGAGGGACTTCGCGAAGACCACGCCGTAGACCTTGCCTTCGGGCGTGAGCAGCGGGCCGCCGGAGTTGCCCTGGCGGACCGTCGTGAACAGCGAGTAGACGTCGCGGCGGACGGTGCCGCGGTGGTAGATGTCCGGGCCGTTGGCCATGATCCGGCCCCGCACGCGCGCCGCGCGGACGTCGTACGAGCCGTTCTCCGGGAAGCCGGCCACGATCGCTCCGTCCCCGCTCGTCGCGTCCCCGGTGGTGAACTGCAGCACGGGCGCGTCGAGGTCGGGTACGTCGAGGACGGCGATGTCGCGCTTCCAGTCGTAGAGGACGACCGTGGCGTCGTACTTGCGGCCCTCGCCGCCTATCTGGACGGTCGGCTCGTCGACGCCGCCCACGACGTGCGCGTTGGTCATGATGCGGCGCTCGCCGAAGACGAAGCCGGTGCCCTCCAGGACCTTGCCGCAACTCTCCGCGGTACCCATGACCTTGACGATGGAGCGCTGCGCGCGGACCGCCACGGTGCTGTTCGCCAGGGCCGGGTCGGGCGGTTCGACGTCGGTGATCGGCTCGTTGGCGAACGGGCTGAAGACCTGCGGGAAGCCGTTCTGCGCGAGGACGGAGGAGAAGTCGGCGAACCAGGTGTCGGCCTGGGCGGGCAGTGCCTCGGACACGCCGTGCAGCACCGTGGAGCCGCGGACCTCCTTGCCCAGCGTGGGCAGCGTCGTGCCGGCGAGGGCGGACCCGATCAGCCAGGCCACCAGCAGCATCGCGACGACGTTGACCAGGGCGCCGCCGGTGGCGTCCAGCGCGCGGGCCGGGGACCAGGTGATGTGGCGGCGCAGCTTGTTGCCCAGGTGGGTGGTGAGGGCCTGTCCCACGGAGGCGCAGACGATGACCACGATGACGGCGACGACGGCGGCCGTCGTGCTCACCTCGGAGTTGTCGGTCAGCCAGTCCCAGATGACCGGCAGCAGGTAGACGGCGACGAGGCCGCCGCCCAGGAAACCGATCACCGACAGGATGCCGACGACGAAACCCTGGCGGTAGCCGACGACCGCGAACCAGACGGCCGCGAGCAGCAACAGGATGTCCAGCACGTTCACCGTTCAGGCCTCGCCTCTTTCTACCCGGCCGCGGCAGGCCGGCCGGGGTCCGGAGGGTCGTCCCCCGGATGCACACAGCACGGACGACACCCTGTCATGACCGCCAGTCGAGTGGCACCAGCTTCTCGCGGTCCCAGGGGCGCTCCCAGCCCGCGTAGTGCAGGAGGCGGTCGATCACGCCGGCGGTGAAGCCCCACACAAGGGCGGATTCGACCAGGAATGCCGGGCCCCGGTGGCCACTGGGGTGGTACGTCGTGGCGCGGTTGGCGGCGTCCGTGAGATCCGCCACGGGGACCGTGAACACGCGGGCGGTCTCGTTCGGGTCGACCACTCCGACCGGGCTCGGCTCGCGCCACCAGCCCAGCACGGGGGTCACGACGAACTCGCTGACCGGGATGTACAGCTTGGGCAGCACACCGAACAACTGGACGCCGGCCGGGTCGAGACCGGTCTCCTCCTCGGCCTCGCGCAGGGCGGCCCGCAGGGGGCCGTCGCCGTGCGGATCGCCGTCCTGCGGGTCGAGGGCACCGCCGGGGAAGGACGGCTGCCCGGCGTGCGAGCGCAGCGAGCTGGCCCGCTCCATGAGCAGCAGCTCGGGGCCGCGCTCGCCGTCACCGAAGAGGATCAGGACCGCCGACTGCCGTCCGCCTCCGTCCTCCGGGGGCAGGAAGCGGCTCAACTGGAGCGGCTGCACCGTCTCCGCGGCGTCCGCCACCGGCCTCAGCCAGGCGGGCAGCCCTTCCCTGCTGAGGGTCACCGCCCCGCCCTGCGTGTCACTCGCGCGTGCCATCACCGCACCACCCCCGTTCTGCCCGGTCCAACGCCCGGGGGGACGCGGATCGTTCCGGTCCTGCGGGGCCGCACCCGGCCTCATCCGGCCCCCAGCGGGGGAGCGGGCCGGCCGCCCGCGTCCAGGTAGGCCTGGGGCGGGTTCAGCCGTTGGCCGGGGAAGCCGCCCTTCTCGTACTTCAGGAGCTTCTTCGCCTTCTCCGGGTCCGTCTCCCCCTCGCCGTACGCCGGGCAGAGCGGCGCGATGGGGCAGGCGCCGCAGGCGGGCTTGCGGGCGTGGCAGATGCGGCGGCCGTGGAAGATCACGTGGTGCGAGAGCATCGTCCAGTCGCTCTTGGGGAAGAGCGAGCCGACAGCGGCCTCGATCTTGTCCGGCTCGGTCTCCGCGGTCCACCGCCAGCGCCGCACCAACCGCTGGAAGTGTGTGTCCACGGTGATCCCCGGTCGGCCGAACGCGTTGCCCAGCACCACGAAGGCGGTCTTGCGGCCGACGCCGGGCAGCTTCACCAGGTCCTCCAGCCGTCCCGGGACCTCTCCGTCGAACTGCTCGACCAGTGCCTGGGAAAGGCCGATCACCGACCTGGTCTTGGCGCGGAAGAAGCCGGTCGGGCGCAGGATCTCCTCGACGTCCTCGGGGTCGGCGACGGCCAGGTCCTCGGGGGTGGGGTACTTCGCGAAGAGGCCGGGGGTGGTCTGGTTGACCCGGAGGTCGGTGGTCTGGGCCGACAGGACGGTGGCGACCACGAGTTGGAAGGGGTTCTCGAAGTCCAGCTCGGGGTGGGCGTACGGATAGACCTCGGCGAGTTCGCGGTTGATGCGGCGGGCGCGGCGGACCAGGGCGGTGCGGGACTCGCTCTTGGGCGACTTCGACGGCTTGGGCGGCTTGGGCGACTCGGGTGTGTTCGATGACGCCGGCGGCTTCGCCGGTGCCGGGGCCGTCGCGGCGGTCCCGGCCGCCTCGACGGCGGTCGCCCGCTTCGCGGCCGTCCTCTTCGGCGCCGCCTTCTCCACGGGTTTCGCCCTCTCCTCGTCACCGCCGGAGCCCTGTTCGCCCACAGCGGAATTGCGACGTTCAACCACCCGTCCAGCCCCCTTGGCCTGTGTTCTCACCGGCTGTTCGGACACCCGGCCAGCCTAAAGCCCGGCACCGACATCCGCCCCGGACCCTGAAGATCGGTCCCCGATTGGACCCCTGACGCTTACCCCGGGACACCTGTGCGGCATCCTTGTGACAGATCACACTGTTTGGACCGCCCGGCAAAATGGGGAACACGGACCCCTGGCACACGGGGGAGCAAGATCCCCTGAGCAGGTCGACAAGGAGAGAACTCGTGGACGACGTCCTCCGGCGCAACCCGCTCTTCGCGGCACTCGACGACGAGCAGGCCGCGGAGCTCCGCGCCTCCATGAGCGAGGTGACGCTCGCCCGTGGCGACTCCCTGTTCCACGAGGGAGACCCCGGCGACCGGCTCTACGTCGTCACCGAGGGCAAGGTCAAGCTCCACCGCACGTCACCGGACGGCCGCGAGAACATGCTGGCCGTGGTGGGCCCCAGCGAACTGATCGGCGAGCTGTCGCTCTTCGACCCGGGCCCGCGGACGGCGACCGCCACCGCGCTGACCGAGGTCAAGCTGCTCGGCCTCGGCCACGGCGACCTCCAGCCCTGGCTGAACGCCCGCCCCGAGGTGGCCACCGCACTGCTGCGCGCCGTCGCCCGGCGCCTGCGCAAGACCAACGACGCCATGTCCGACCTGGTCTTCTCCGACGTTCCCGGCCGTGTCGCGCGCGCCCTGCTGGACCTCTCGCGCCGCTTCGGCGTGCAGTCCGAGGAGGGCATCCACGTCGTCCACGACCTCACGCAGGAGGAGCTGGCCCAGCTGGTCGGCGCGTCCCGCGAGACCGTGAACAAGGCGCTGGCCGACTTCGCGCAGCGCGGGTGGCTGCGCCTGGAGGCCCGGGCGGTCATCCTGCTGGACGTGGAGCGACTGGCCAAGCGGTCCCGCTGACCGCCGGCCGCGGCCGGCGGCCTGTCCGCGCAGGCGGCCGTCGGCGGGCGCGGGCCACGGGCGCGGGCGTCGCCGAGGGGCGCCGACCCCAGGCCCTCACGCGCGCCTGACGGCCCCGCCTCCACGCGGGCCCTGCTGGGGCGTGGGTGAAAAAAGATGAGACCTGTCGCCGCCTCCCGCAGCACAGTGGCCCCATGAGCGACATCCGTCCAGGTCTGGACGCCCAGGGGTTCATCGCACGCGAAGGTTCCCTCGCGCGCGTGCCGCACGTCTTCCGGCCCGTCGTCGCCGCGGCACGGGATCGGTTGCCGCACCTGTTCGGGGAGCGGCTGCACAGCGCGTACCTGTACGGGTCGGTTCCCCGCGGCACCGCGCGCGTGGGGCGCAGCGACCTCGACCTCCTGGTCGCGCTGCACGAGGAGCCCACCGGGGCGGACCGGGCGGGCGTCCGTTCCCTCGGGGAGGCCCTCGACCGGGAGCACCCGCAGATCGACGGGGTCGGCACGCTGCTCCACGCCCGCGCCCGGCTGCTGAGCGACGCCGAGCGGTACGACCTGGGCTGGTTCGTGGCGTGCCTGTGCACGCCGCTGCTGGGCGAGGACCTGGCCGGGCGCCTGCCCCGCTACCGGCCCACTTCCCGGCTCGCGCGGGAGACCAACGGTGACCTCGCGCTGCTCCTCCCGCGCTGGCGCGCGCGCATCGCCGAGGCGGACGACACCGACGCTGCCCGGCTGCCACTGGTCCGGTTCATGTCCCGGCACCTCGTGCGCACCGCCTTCACCCTGGTCATGCCCCGCTGGAACGGCTGGACCAGCGACCTGCACGAGATGGCGGAGGCCTTCGCCGCGTACCACCCCGCGCGCGCGGAACAGCTCCGCGCGGCGGCCGTACGCGGATACGAGCCGACCGGCGACGCCGACGCCCTGCGGGAGTACGTCGAGGATCTCGGGCCCTGGCTGGCGGACACCTACGCGCGCGTGCACGGCGTCAAGGCACCGAGGCCGGACTGACGGGTGACTAGGGGGTGTTTCGAAAGTGGCGTCGTCTGCCCGAAGGGCAGGCCCGGCGGCGTCTGGTGCGTGCGATCGCAAGGCGGAGGGTCGCCCCGATACTGGTTGTATCGGGGTGATCCCGACAACGCGGCTGGGGGTGCCCCCTCTGGGGAGTGCGTGCCAGGCGTCGCCGGGCAGGCGGGACTTTCGAAACACCCCCTAGATGAGGCCGTGCTCCCGGAGGTACTCGAGCTGGGCCCGTACCGACAGCTCCGCCGCCGGCCACAGGGAGCGGTCCACGTCCGCGTAGACGTGGCCCACGACCTCGGCGGGGCCGCGGAGACCGTTCTCCACGGCCGTCTCCACCTGGGCGAGGCGGTGGGCACGGTGGGCGAGGTAGAACTCGACGGCGCCCTGGGCGTCCTCCAGGACGGGTCCGTGGCCCGGCAGGACGGTGTGGACGCCGTCGTCGACCGTGAGGGACCTGAGCCGGCGCAGGGAGTCCAGGTAGTCGCCCAGGCGGCCGTCGGGGTGCGCCACGACCGTCGTACCGCGGCCGAGGACCGTGTCGCCGGTCAGGACGGCGCGGTCGGCCGGCAGGTGGAAGCAGAGGGAGTCGGCGGTGTGGCCCGGCGTCGGGACGACCCGCAGCTCCAGGCCGCCGACCGCGACGACGTCACCGGCGGCCAGGCCCTCGTCGCCCAGCCGCAGCGCCGGGTCCAGGGCCCTCACCTTCGTGCCGGTCAGCTCGGCGAAGCGGACGGCTCCCTCGGCGTGGTCGGGGTGGCCGTGGGTGAGCAGGGTCAGGGCGACGCGCTTGCCGGCTTCCCGCGCGGTGTCGACGACCGCGCGCAGGTGCCCCTCGTCCAGCGGGCCCGGGTCGATCACGACGGCCAGGTCCGAGTCGGGCTCGGCGACGAGCCAGGTGTTCGTGCCGTCCAGGGTCATCGGGGAGGCGTTCGGGGCGAGGACGTTGACCGCGCGTGGTGTGGCGGGGCCCGAGAGGACCGCGTCACGGGGTCGGCCGGGCAGGGCGGCTGCGTCGGTCATGCGGGGCCTCCACCGGCCGTGATGTGCCGGGTGAACTCGTCGTGGCCGGGCCAGGACAGCACGACCTCGCCGTCCTCCAGGCGGGCCCGCGCCAGAACGGGGGTGAGATCGCGTGCGGGTGCCGCGGCCAGGGCCTCGGCGGCCGTGCCGTACGGCAGCAGCTGGCGCAGGGTCGCGATCGTGGGCGGCATCATCAGCAGCTCGCCCTCGTCGTACGAGGCGGCGGCGTCGGCGGGGCGGATCCAGACCGTGCGGTCGGCCTCCGTGGAGGCGTTGCGGGTGCGCTGGCCCTCGGGGAGCGCGGCGACGAAGAACCAGGTGTCGTAGCGGCGGGGCTCGAACTCCGGGGTGATCCAGCGCGTCCAGGCGCCCAGCAGGTCGGAGCGCAGCACCAGCCCGCGCCGGTCGAGGAACTCCGCGAAGGACGTCTCGCGGGCGACGAGGGCGGCCCGGTCGGCCTCCCAGTCGTCGCCGGTGGTGTCGCCGACGACGGATTCGGAGGTCGGCCCGGCGAGCAGCACACCGGCCTCCTCGTACGTCTCCCGTACGGCCGCGCACACGATGGCCTGGGCCGCCGTCCCGTCGACGCCGAGCCGCTCGGCCCACCACGCGCGCGTGGGACCCGCCCAGCGCACGTGCCGGTCGTCGTCGCGCGGGTCGACTCCGCCGCCCGGATACGCGTACGCGCCTCCGGCGAAGGCCATGGAGGCGCGTCTGCGCAGCATGTGGACGACGGGTCCGCTGCCGGCGTCCTTCAGGAGCATCACCGTGGCCGCGCGTTTCGGGGCGACCGGGGTGAGGGTGCCGTCCGCGAGCGCACGGATGCGCTGCGGCCAGTCCGGTGGGAACCACTGCCCATTCGCCATGGCCGGAGGCTATCCCGTGACGCGCGAATGTTCGAGAGGTGCCCGAGGTCAGACGGCACGCCGGTGACACGGCAGGCCGGTGACACGGGCCCGGCCGCCGGCCACCGCCGGACGGACCGGCCGGCTACCGCACCAGCTCGACCTGGATCTCCACCTCGACGGGCGCGTCCAGGGGCAGGACCGCGACGCCGACCGCGCTGCGCGCGTGCACGCCCTTGTCGCCGAGGACCTCGCCCAGCAGCTCGCTCGCGCCGTTGAGGACGGCGGGCTGGCCGGTGAAGTCGGCGGCCGACGCCACGAAGCCCACGACCTTCACCACGCGCGCGATGCGGTCCAGGTCACCGGCGACCGACTTGACGGCGGCCAGGGCGTTCAGGGCGCAGGTGCGGGCCAGGTCCTTGGCCTCCTCGGGGGTGACCTCCGCGCCGACCTTGCCGGTGACCGGGAGCTTGCCGTCCACCATCGGCAGCTGGCCCGACGTGTACACGTAGGGGCCGGACTGCACGGCCGGCTGGTAGGCCGCGAGGGGCGGCACGACCGCGGGCAGGGCCAGGCCCAGCTCGGCGAGCCTCGCCTCGACCGCGCTCACGCCTTCTCCCGCTTCAGGTAGGCCACGAGCTGCTCGGGGTTGTTCGGGCCGGGAACGACCTGGACGAGCTCCCAGCCGTCCTCGCCCCAGGTGTCCAGAATCTGCTTCGTGGCATGGACGAGCAGCGGCACGGTTGCGTATTCCCACTTGGTCATGGGCCGACTTTATCCGCTGCGACGGCGGGGCCCCGTCCCCGGCCGTGTGGCCGATCGGACACCGGTTGTCCACAGCCGCCCGGTTGACTCGCGCGCCGACTGGTTACGCTCGAAGACGTGAGCAGGCTCCAGGTCGTCAGCGGCAAGGGCGGGACCGGAAAGACCACGGTCGCCGCCGCTCTCGCGTTGGCTCTCGCGAGCGAGGGGAAGCGGACGCTTCTCGTCGAGGTCGAGGGCCGCCAGGGCATCGCACAGCTCTTCGAAACGGAGGCGCTGCCTTATGAGGAGCGGAAGATCGCCGTCGCTCCCGGGGGCGGGGAGGTGTACGCCCTGGCCATCGACCCCGAACTGGCCCTTCTGGACTACCTCCAGATGTTCTACAAACTGGGCGGCGCGGGCCGCGCCCTGAAGAAGCTGGGCGCGATCGACTTCGCCACCACCATCGCGCCGGGCCTGCGGGACGTGCTCCTGACCGGCAAGGCGTGCGAGGCCGTGCGCCGGAAGGACAGGAGCGGGCGGTTCGTGTACGACCACGTCGTCATGGACGCCCCGCCCACGGGCCGCGTCACCCGCTTCCTGAACGTGAACGACGAGGTCGCGGGCCTCGCCAGGATCGGACCGATACACAATCAGGCGCAGGCCGTGATGAGGGTGCTGAAGTCCCCGCAGACGGCCGTGCACCTGGTGGCCCTGCTGGAGGAGATGCCCGTCCAGGAGACCGCGGACGGCATCGCCGAGCTGCGGGCCGCGAAGCTTCCCGTGGGGCGGGTCGTCGTCAACATGGTCCGGCCGGAGGTGCTGGACACGGACGGGCTGGAACTCGTCAGGACGGTGGCGCGTTCCTCTGTCGCACGGTCGCTGTCCGCCGCGGGACTGGGCGGGGCGCGCCGGGGCGGGCACGCCGAGCGGCTGGTGGACCCGCTCCTGACCCAGGCCGACGAGTACGCCGAGCGGTATGCGCTGGAGCACGAGCAGCGTGCCGTACTGGGCGAGCTGGGTCTGCCGTTGCACGAACTGCCGATGCTCGCCGAGGGCGTGGACCTGGCGGGCCTGTACGAACTCGCCGGCGAGCTGCGGAAGCAGGGGATGTCATGAGTGCGGACCGGTCTCTGGCCCAGGAGGGCCCTCGCCGCCTCTCCCCCGCGCGTGCGCTGGACGTCGACCCCCTGCTCGACGATCCGGGGACCCGCATCGTGGTGTGCTGCGGTGCGGGCGGGGTCGGCAAGACGACGACCGCGGCGGCGCTGGGCCTGAGAGCGGCCGAGCGGGGCCGCAAGGTGGTCGTCCTCACCATCGACCCGGCACGCCGGCTCGCGCAGTCCATGGGCATCGACTCGCTCGACAACACGCCCCGCCGTGTGAAGGGCATCGAGGGGGACGGCGAGCTGCACGCGATGATGCTCGACATGAAGCGCACCTTCGACGAGGTCGTCGAGGCGCACGCGGACGCCGAGCGGGCGGCCTCGATCCTGTCGAACCCCTTCTACCAGTCGCTCTCCGCGGGCTTCGCCGGCACGCAGGAGTACATGGCGATGGAGAAGCTGGGGCAGCTGCGGGCACGGGACGAGTGGGACCTGATCGTCGTCGACACGCCGCCGTCGCGCTCCGCGCTGGACTTCCTGGACGCGCCCAAGCGGCTCGGGTCGTTCCTGGACGGGCGGCTGATCCGGCTGCTGACGGCGCCGGCCAAGCTGGGCGGCCGCGCGGGGATGAAGTTCCTCAACGTCGGAATGTCGATGATGACCGGCACCCTCGGCAAACTCCTCGGCGGTCAACTGCTGAAGGACGTCCAGACGTTCGTGTCCGCGATGGACACGACCTTCGGCGGTTTCCGCACGCGTGCCGACGCCACGTACAAGCTTCTCCAGGCGCCCGGGACGGCGTTCCTGGTGGTGGCGGCGCCCGAGCGGGACGCGCTGCGGGAGGCGGCGTACTTCGTGGAGCGGCTGGCCACCGAGGACATGCCGCTGGCCGGGCTGGTCCTCAACCGGGTCCACGGCAGCGGCGCCGCCCAGCTGTCCGCCGAGCGGGCGCTCGCCGCCGCCGAAAATCTTGAGGAACCCCGCATTGTGGATCAGGACGGCGGGAAGGCTGGACTTCGTAACTCTCCCGACACACAAGGCAGTTCAGAAGCAACCGCGCCGGGAACACCGGCCGTCGACAGTGGCGGCGACACCGACCCCGACCCGGAGCGGTCCGCCGACCGGCTCACCGCAGGCCTGCTGAGGCTGCACGCCGACCGCATGCACCTGCTCTCCCGGGAGCAGCGCACGTGGGACCGCTTCGCCTCGCTGCATCCCGAGGTCGCGGTCGCCGAGGTGGCCGCGCTGGCCGGCGACGTACACGACCTGACGGGATTGCGGGACATCGGAGACCGGCTCGCGGCCAACCGGCCGGAGCTGCCCGAGACGGAGGTCTGAGGGACCCCACGACCGGCCCTCTCGGCGGGGGCCCACCGGGGACGAACCCCTCAGCCCACCGCCGCGTAGTTCTCGTACACCTGGTCGTCGTCGAGCGGCACGATGCCCGCTCCGCGCTCGTACTCCGAGCGCGCGGTCTCCAGGAGCCGGCGCCAGGAGGTCACGGTCGGCCGCCTGCGCAGCAGTGCGCGACGCTCGCGCTCCGTCATGCCTCCCCACACGCCGAACTCGACACGGTTGTCGAGCGCGTCCGCCAGGCATTCGGTGCGTACCGGACATCCGGTGCACACCGCCTTGGCCCTGTTCTGCGCTGCTCCCTGAACGAACAATTCATCCGGATCAGTAGTGCGGCAGGCAGCCTGCGCACTCCAGTCGGTTACCCAGCCCATACCGGCGCCGTCCTCTCCCGAATCGAGGCTCCCCCACGGCGGCAGCGGCATATTCACCGCCGCCAGTTGAGGACGTTACGGAAGGTGGGCACAGCGCAACACCCCCTTCGGGCCCAGTCTTGAATGGCCCGAACGGACTATGCGTAAGCGGCAGATCACCCGGGGAGTGAGCCTGCGACATGCGCGACCATCCCGGCGAATCGGGACGGTTTGCTTGATTCACAACGGACGCCGGTTGACACACGAGGCGGATTCGGACACGCCCTCCTCAGGAACCGAGGAACTTCCGGAACGATTCGGGGTCGCCGGACGTATTGATACGTAGCCCTGCTGCTGTGACAGTTGAGAGCAGCTTAGGCCAAGGCATTGACGCGTGTCCGGCGAATGAGAACGTAGGCTGCCCTCATGCCAAAGAAGAGCTCGGGCGGTGGTCTGACGGCGACCCAGCAGGCCGCCAAGTTCCTCGGTGTCAGTGTGCTCGCGGGAGCCGTGCTGGCCGGCATCGCGCTGCCCGCGGTCGGGGCGCTGGGACTGGCCGCGAAGGGGTCGGTGGAGTCCTTCGACGAACTCCCCGCGAACCTCAAGACGCCGCCGCTGAGCCAGCGCACCACGATCCTCGACGCCGAGGGCGACCAGATCGCCACGGTGTATTCCCGGGACCGCACGGTCGTCGACCTCAAGAACATCTCGCCGTACCTGCAGAAGGCGATCGTCGCGATCGAGGACTCCCGCTTCTACCAGCACGGCGCGGTGGACCTGAAGGGCGTCCTGCGCGCCCTCAACAAGAACGCGCAGAGCGGCGGTGTCTCCGAGGGCGCCTCGACGCTCACGCAGCAGTACGTGAAGAACGTCTTCGTCGAGGAGGCCGGTGACGACCCGACGAAGGTCGCGCAGGCCACCCAGCAGACCATCGGCCGGAAGATCCGCGAGCTGAAGTACGCGATCCAGGTCGAGGAGGAACTGGGCAAGAAGAAGATCCTCGAGAACTACCTGAACATCACCTTCTTCGGCCAGCAGGCCTACGGCGTCGAGGCCGCCTCCCAGCGGTACTTCTCCAAGCACGCCAAGGAGCTGACCCTCGCCGAGTCGGCCCTGCTGGCCGGCATCGTCCAGTCGCCCAGCCGCTACGACCCCGTCAACGACGAGGCCGAGGCCGTCAAGCGGCGCAACGTCGTGCTGGAGCGCATGGCCGAGGTCGGGGACGTCTCGCGGGCCGAGGCCGAGGAGGCGAAGCGGGCACCGCTGGGCCTGAAGGTCACCCAGCCGAAGAACGGCTGCATCACGGCCGTGCAGGGCGCCAGCTTCTTCTGCAAGTACGTCGAGCGGGTCTTCCTCAGCGACCCGGTCTTCGGCAAGACGAAGGAGGAGCGCGCCAAGATCTGGAACCGCGGCGGCCTGACCATCCGCACGACGCTCGAACCGCAGGCCCAGGCGTCCGTGCAGGACTCGCTGAAGGACCACGTCTACAAGTCGGACAAGGTGGCCGCGGCCGCCACGCTCGTCGAGCCCGGCACCGGCAAGATCCTCGCGATGGGCCAGTCGAAGCCGTACGGCTACAACAAGAACGAGACCGAGTACAACTTCTCGGTCAACGCCGCGATGGGCGGGTCGAACTTCGGCTTCCCGACCGGCTCGACGTTCAAGCCGTTCGTGGCCGCGGCCGCGCTGGAGCAGGGCAAGCCGGTGACGCAGTCGTATCCGGCGCCGTACCAGATGCAGTACCCGGAGACGGTCCAGACGTGCAGCGGCAAGCCGTGGGTCAACGACGGCAGACCGAAATACAAGCTGGAGAACGAGTCGGAGTCCGAGACCGGACCGTACGCGCTGAAGGAGGCCATGGAGCTGTCGGTCAACACCTACTTCGTGGAGATGCTCGGCGACATCGGCATGTGCCCCGTGGTGAAGATGACCGACGCCCTCGGTGTCGTCCAGGGCAACGGCGACAAGGTGCCCGAGGTGCCGTCCTCGATGACCCTCGGTTCGACCGGCCTCTCCCCGCTGACCATGGCGAGCGCGTACGCCGCCTTCGCCAGCCGCGGGATGTACTGCACGCCGGTCGCCATCGAGTCGATCACCCAGACCGTGGGCGGCACGAAGAAGTCGCTGGAGGTCCCGAAGTCGACCTGCTCGCGCGCGATGAGCGAGAAGACCGCCGACGGCATCAACACGCTGCTGAGCGGTGTGACCGACTCCGGTACGGGCAAGCAGGCCGGTCTGTCCGGCCGTGCGAACGCCGGCAAGACGGGTACGACGGACGAGCGCAAGAACGCCTGGTTCGTCGGTTACACGCCGAACCTCTCGGGTGCCGTCTGGGTCGGCAGCGCCTCCCAGAAGGTCAAGATGACCAACATCTCCATCGGCGGCACCTACCACGCCCAGGTCTACGGCGGTGACACCCCCGGCCCGATCTGGCGGGACGCCATGACGGGCGCGCTGGAGGGCAAGGAGGCCCCCTCCTTCAACCTGATCAGCATCCCGAGCGGCGAGAAGGACCCCAAGGAGGACGGCCGCGGCAACGGGAACGACGACGGGAACAACGGCGACGCGGGCTTCATCGGCGGCCTCGTCGACGGCGGCTCGACGGGCGACACCTCCGGCGGCATCACCCTTCCGGACAACCTGTTCCAGGGACAGGGCAACGGCGGGAACGGGGGCGGGAGACGGGGCTGAGCCCCTGGGCCCCGGACACCGGACATCTCTTCCACGGCCACGGCCCCTGTCCCCCACTCGGGGGACAGGGGCCGTGGCCGTCGCTACCGGGCGCCGGGGACGTATCCATCGCTGACCGGGCGCAGGGGCCGTGTCGCTGCTGCGGGGCGCAGGGTCGGTGCCCCCCCCCGCCGCCGGGCGCAGGGGCCGGGTGTCCAGCGGTGGGTCAGGTCAGCCCGCGAGGGCCTTCTTCACCACGGCGGCGACGCGGCCGCCCTCCGCCAGACCGGCCACCTTCGGGTTCACGATCTTCATGACGGCGCCCATCGCCCGCGGCCCCTCGGCCCCGGCCGCCCTGGCCTCCGCGACGGCCTGGGTCACGATGGCCTCCAACTCGTCGTCGCCGAGCTGCTTGGGCAGGTAGGCGGCGAGGATCTCGCCCTCCGCCCGCTCCCGCTCGGCCGACTCCGCGCGACCACCCTGTGCGAAGGCGTCCGCGGCCTCGCGGCGCTTCTTCGCCTCACGGCTGATCACCTTCTGCACCTCGTCGTCGGTGAGGTCGCGCTTGGTCTTGCCCGCCACCTCTTCCTTCGTGATCGCGGTGAGGGTCAGCCGGAGCGTCGAGGAGCGGAGCTCGTCGCGCTCCTTGATCGCAGCGTTGAGGTCTTCCTTGAGCTTCGACTTGAGCGTGGTCATGGGTGTGATTGTCGCAGGTGCGGACGGAAGGCCGCCCCTTCATTTACCCCCGCCATTTACCCCCGCTCGTCGACGGCTCCCCACCGGCCCGCTCGCGGCGGCATTCCTGCGGACGCCCACGGGGGACGTCCGCGGGGACGCGTTCGCGGGGATGTCCGCCGCGGGCATCCGCGACCTGCGTCGGCGGTCCGCACGGACGGTCTTCGTCGGTGGTCCGCACGGGCGGCGCCCTTCAAGGGGTGGCGCCTCGGGGACAACTGAGGGGCGTCTCAGGGAGGTTCCGGGGACGGTGGGGTCCTGGTCACCGGGCGGGTCTGACACGATGGTCGTATGCGCGCGCGATACGGAGTACCTCTGTCCATCGCGGCGGCTGGCGCCGCCGGTCTGGTGTACGCGGCGGGTTTCGAGGCCCGCTCCTTCCGCCTCCGAAGGGTGACGGTCCCCGTCCTCCCCGCCGGGATGCGCCCTCTGCGCGTGTTGCAGGTCTCCGACATCCACATGGTGAGCGGGCAGCGCAAGAAGCAGCGCTGGCTGCGCTCGCTGGCCGGCCTGCGCCCCGACTTCGTGATCAACACCGGCGACAACCTGTCCGACCCGGAGGGTGTCCCCGAGGTCCTCGACGCGCTCGGCCCGCTGATGGAGTTCCCGGGGGCGTACGTCTTCGGCTCCAACGACTACTACGGCCCCAAGCTGCGCAACCCCGCCCGCTACCTGTTCGAGAAGGCCCAGGGCCGACACGGGCTGAACGGCAACGCACCCGCGGTCGATGTCGTCCACAACCCGTGGGAGGACCTGCGCGACGGATTCGACGGCGCGGGCTGGCTCAACCTCACCAACACCCGCGGCACCCTGAAGGTCGAGGGCGTGTCGGTGGAGCTGACGGGACTGGACGACCCGCACATCAAGCGGGACCGGTACGCGCAGGTGGCAGGCGGTCCGTCGGAGACGGCGGATTTCTCGATGGGCGTCGTGCACGCGCCGTACCTCCGCGTCCTGGACTCGTACACGGCGGACGGCTACCCCCTGGTCCTGGCCGGCCACACGCACGGCGGCCAGCTCTGCATCCCCTTCTACGGCGCCCTCGTCACCAACTGCGACCTGGACACGGACCGGGTGAAGGGCCTGTCCACCCACACGGCGGAGAGCCGGACGGCGTACCTGCACGTGTCGGCCGGCTGCGGCACCAACCGCTACACCCCGGTGCGGTTCGCGTGTCCGCCGGAGGTGACGTTGCTTACGTTGGTGGAGAAGGAGTAGAGGGGAGAGGGAGCACGGCGCCCGCGGGGCCGGGCGCCAGGGGCCGACGACCGGGCGGGGAGAAGCGCTCTCCCCCGAACGGACCACCCGCATCGCCCCTTTCACCCCTTTTTCCTAGTTTGAGGGCATGACCGCTCCGATACCCAGGGACATGCCGGACCTGCCGGCCATCCCACGGACGCACGCGCTCCTGCCCTCCTTCGTCCCCGCCTCCGCGGTGGTGGCCCCGGCACGCCGCCCGCTGGCGGGCGTCCTCCGGCTGATCGTCGCGGTGGCGGCGGCCGGGACCGTGGCCCTCGCCCTGCTGCTCGGCAGCCCGCTGCGGGTGCTGAGCCACTTCTCGGTCCAGAGCACGATCCTGCTGGCCCTGGTCACCCTGGCGTCGGCCCGCCGCGTCTGGACGGCCCGCCGCCCCCTCCCCTCCGCCCTGACGGGTGCGGCACTGCTCTACGCCGTGGCCAACGGGCTGGTGTACCACCTGCTGCTGGCGGACGCGGCGAGTCCGTACTCGGTGACGGGCACCACCGGCGCCCCGGCGGGCTGGCACGCGGTCGCCCACCACCTCCTGCACACGGTGATCCCGGCGGCGGCCGTCCTGGACTGGCTGCTGCTGACGGCCCCGAACCACCTGCACCTGCGCCAGGCGGCCGCCTGGCTGGTCTGTCCACTGGCTTACCTGGGCTTCTTCCTGGCCCGCGCCGCACTGATCACCCCCGGCGCCCCCGACCGCTACCTCTACCCCTTCCTGGACGCCGCGGCCCACGGCTACAGGCACACCCTGGCCAACGCACTCCTCCTCGGCCTCTCCCTCTACGCCCTGGCCGTCCTCCTGGTCGCCCTCGACCACGCCCGCCCGAACCCCGTCCGCCACCGCGCCAGAACCGGATTTCGTCTCCAGCCACCGGTGGGCTAAAGTAAACGACGTCGCCGCGACAAGCAGTAGAGCAGCGACATCGGGGTGTAGCGCAGCTTGGTAGCGCGCTTCGTTCGGGACGAAGAGGTCGTGGGTTCAAATCCCGCCACCCCGACAGAGAAACACCAGGTGAGGCACCTACTAGATTCAGTAGGTGCCTCACCTGTTTCGTCTGCGTGTCTATCTGCGTGACTACCGGTTCCCGCGTGTCTACGACCGCTGCGGATCGCTGCCGAAGATCCCGTCCATGACCACGGCACCGGTCTGGATCACGGGTCGGATCTGCTTCCGGTACACCTCCTCGGTCACGGCCGTCCCGGAGTGCCCGACGAGCCGGGAGATCACTTCCAGCGGGACTCCCCGGTCGGAGAGCAGGGACACGAAGCTGTGCCGGAGCTCCCGCGGCGTCCACTCGTCGGCGTTGATCCCGTCGACGTCCTTGAGCGCCTGGCGGAAGGCGCGGCGGACGTTGGCCGCGTCGAGCGGCTTGCCCACGGCCGAGGAGAAGACGAGCCCGTGTTCCTCCCACTTCTCGTCGGCGGCGAGCCGGTCCCAGCCCTGATCCTCGAACTGCTGCCAGAGGGCTTCGACGCAGCGCGCCGGCAGGGCGAGGGTGCGCCGGGACTTCCGGGTCTTGGTGTCTCCGGTACGCCGGACCGAGCGCCAGACGGCGATGTGGGGAGGCTGCGGCGGATCCATCTCGGGACGACCCTTAAGGAAGACGTGATCCCAGGTGAGGGCCCGCAGTTCCTCGGTACGGGCACCGGTCAGCAGGGCGAGGACGATGTAGGCGTGCATCGAGGTCCCCTCGGCGCCGTTGAGCACGGCCTCAGCTTGCGCGAACGTCAGCGCTTTGGACGGGCGTCCCGCCTGCCCCTGAGGGACCGAGCACAGCTCGACGACGTTGCGCTTCACCTTGTCCCGCGCCATGGCCCGCTTGACCGCGCGGTTCAGGCACGAGTGGAGTGACTGGAGAGTGCGGGTGCTGAGGGTCTGCGCCTTCTTGGCGAGCCAGCGGTCCACGTCCTCCGCGCTGAGGTCGCGGAGCTTGCGAGCGCCAAGCGCCGGAATGACGTGCTTCTCGCTGAGGAGCGTGGTGGTGGCAAGGGTGCTGGGGTCGAGGCCGGCCAGGCCGTAGGCGAGCCAGTCTGTGACCGCGTCCTTCACCGTGTAGTTGGTCGGCGCGATGACGAGGCCGTCTTCGTGGTCCCGCAGCACCTCTTTGAGCTTGGTCTTTGCCTCCGTCTTGGTCTTGCCACTCCCCCGCTTCACGATCCGTTTGCCGCTCGGGTCGAAGCCGAGGTTCGCCGTGGCGATCCACCGCTGTCTCTTCTCGTCCCAGTGCAGGCCGCCGTCACCGCGGCTACGGCGCTTGGTCATCAGGCGGCACGCCCCATCTCTTCCGCGATGAAGTCGCCCAGAGCGGAAGCCGGAATGCGTCGGCAACGGCCGATCGTGACCGAGGGCAGCCGCCGCGTACGGATGAGGTCGTAGACGGTGGACCGGCCGAGCCGGAGGCGGCTCATCACCTCGGCGACGGTGAGCAGTTCGTCATTACGCATGGTCGGGTTCTCCTTCCGTGTCGGGGGTGTCGGTTCGTCGTGAGGTGGCGAGCCAGGTTTCCGCCGCGGTCAGACCAGTGCCGGCGAAGCGCCAGTGGGAGATGACGAGGACGGTGTCCGGGTCGGGCAGCGGGTGGCCGGCTACGGCGGCGCGTTCGCGGGTGAGGGCTTCGTTGTGGTCGGCGCGTTCCTGGCGGAGGGCGCCGAGGGTGACGGAGTAGGCGCGGGACTTCGTGGAGAAGTGGCCGCGGAAGCCGAGCATGTGGGCCCACTTGCGCAGGCGGAGGTCTTCGAGTTCGGGGAGGGCGCCGAGGTGCCAGCAGGTGAGGATCATCTGGCGGGCGTGGTCGGTGACGCCGGAGCCGATGAGGTCGGTGATCGGGTTGCGGATGGGGTGGTCGAGGGTGCCCGCAGTTTCGGCGCCCTTGGTGGCGTACTTGGCGATGTAGGCGGCCACGGCTCGGCTGGACAGGTCGGAGCTGCCGGCGAAGTCGGCGGAGCGGATGGGGCGGATGTCGAGCTGTTTGCCGAAGCGGAAGGTGTAGGCGCGGCCGTCGAAGAGCGGGCCGGGGGTCTCGGCGAGGCGTGCGGCCGAGCGGATGGCGTCGGTGAGGAGTTCCGTGGTGGCCCAGTGCGGCGGGGTGTCCTCGGCGCCGTCCGGGCCGTCGAGGCGGATCACTGCGTGAAAGTGGACGGCGCCGCGCCGCTGGTACTCGGCGACCTTGGCGTAGGACACCTTGAGGCAGTGGCGCAGTTCGGAGCGGCCGATGCCTGCGCGGGAGGCGAGCTGTTGGCGTAGGTAGGTGGTGAAGCGGGCCCAGAGGGCGCCTGCGTGGGCGTTCCACAGGACGGCGGTGCGGTAGTCGTAGCGTTCGGGGCGCAGGGGTGTGCCGAGGGCGGGGTCGTCGTCGGCGTGGAGGCGGCCGCAGCGGCAGCGTCCGCCGCCGGGCCGGTTGTGGACGGGGCCGAAGGAGGGGGCGGTGAAGGTGGCGAAGACGCGGGGGTGTTGGGCGACGGCCGGGCCGATGCCCTTGCCGCCGCTCAGGCCCGCCGTGACGAGATGGAAGGTGTCTTTGCGGTAGACCTCGGCGCAGGCGGCGCAGCGGGTGGCGCGGCGGTTGTTGCAGCGGATGAGGAGCTGTCCGGCGGGAAGGTCGCGGTCGACGACTTCGCGGACGATTTCGCCGGTTGCGGCGTGGACGTCGAGGCGGTGGCCCTCCATCCGGACGGGCCGCTCGCAGCCGCCGAGTCGTTGGATCTGCCGGGCGTAGCCGCTGAGGTCGCCGAACTGGGCGAGGTTCGCCACCTGACGGATGACTCCGGTCGGAGTCTCGGGGCGCATGTGCGGGTTCCTCCAGGAAGTGGCGGAGCTTGGGGCGAGCACCTCGGCTTGTCCAGGGGGCTAGACAGTGTGGGCAAGCCGAGGCGCGGGAGGAGATGAGGTCAGCGGCGGTCGCTCTTGAGGATCGAGCGGACGGTGACCGCGCAGACGGCGACGGAGGCGGCGGTGATCGCGACCGCGAGGAGCATGGAGACCAGGACCGCGCCGACGACGAGGACCAGGGCGCCGCCGCCGGCCGCGAGGGCGAGCGTGCTGCCCGCGGTGAGCTGGACGGCCGGCCGGGTGGGCGCCGGGGCCGGGGCGGGCGCGTAGGGCACCGGGCTGTAGGCGGTCGGGGCCGAGGTGGTGGGGGCCGGGGCGGTGTCCTGCGGCGGGTACTTCGGGGTGAACACGCGGGTGATCCCTTCTGCGGGCGGTCAGTCGAGGAGGGTGGCGACGGTGGGGGCGAGGAAGCTGTTGGCGACGAGGTAGCCGCCGAGGAGGAGCAGGGCGACCAGCCACCACGGCGGGCGGGCGAGCTGGATGCCGAGGACGGCGACGACGAGGACGGCGAACCAGAGCGGGACGTCCATGGCGGTAATCTCCTTCTCAGGCCTTGCAGCGGTGGGTGCGGGCGGCGAGTTCGGCGGCGGCGCGGCTGTCGTACTCGGCGGAGAAGTCGCAGTTCGGTGCCGTGCAGGCGGCGAGGTGGCGGTTGCGGCCGCGGGCGAGGTACGAGGTACGAGGCGACCTGTACGGGGCCGATGCGGCGGACGTTGCGGAAGCGCGGGTTCACGGGCGGTCCCTTCTCAGAGGTGGGCGGCGACGGACGGCGTCATGGACGGGGGAAGGCCGAGCCGGGCGCGTACGGCGTCGGGGTCGGCGGCCTGTCCGGTGGTGGCGCGGTGTTCCTCGGCGAGGGCCTGGACGCGGTCGACGAGGGCGGGCGGCAGGGCGACGGCGGGAGCAGGCGGTAGTTCGGTGGCGCGAACGGCAGGAGGCTCGTCGAGGACCAGTTCCGTGGACGGTGGCGGGAGCGCGTCACGGTCGGGTTCGTCGACCACGGGGGCCGTCTCCGAGGGCGCCGGGGCCGCGGGTTCCTTCGGGGTGCGGGGTGTGTGGGCCAGGAGGGTTCCGCCGAAGAAGGCGACGGCGGGCCAGCCGGCCACCACGACGCGGAGCGATGCGGGGACGTCGTCCAGGTCGAGGAGTCCGGCGGTGGCGACGTTGGCACCGAGGGATGCGGCCAGGGCGACCAGGAACCACAGCCGCGGTCCCCCGGCCGGGTGTCCGGCGCGCTGTGCTTCGCGCATCCGGCGCCAGGCGGCGACGAGCAGCAAGTCCACGGAGACGGGGTAGGCCCACGCCTTCCAGCCGCCCTGTCCGGCCGCCTCTGCGAGGTCGTGCAGGTGGGAGAAGGACAGGGCGCCCGCGATGACGGCTTGGACGATCACCGCGTCCACGCGGGCGAGGTGGGCACGCATCGGCTCGCGATCCCTTCCGTGCGGTCAGTTGGCGGACGTGAGCGAGTCGGCACGCTCACGGGCCAGGCGGGCCACCTCGGCGGCGTCGGCGTCACCGGGCGTGTGGGCCGCGATGCGCTCCAACAGGTCGGCCTTGCGGTTCATGAGCGCCGCGTACTCGGCGGAGGTGCGGTGCGGGTTCTGGCGGAGCGCGGCCAGGTCGGCGATGAGTGCGCTGACCTCGGCGATGGAGGGACGGGACACGGGATTTTCCTTTCGGTTCGAGGCATGGGAGGGGTAGGGACGTGGCGTGAGGCGGTCACGCCGGCCGTGGAAGGGGGTGTGGTTACTCGGTCACCGGGCGAGCGGTGGGCACGGGGGCGGCAGGGGCGGCTACCCCGGCGGGCTCGACGGCGACGACCGGCCGGAAGGAGTCGAGGCGGGGCAGTTCCGGCACGAGGGCGGAGGTCGCGCGGCAGACGGCCGCCGCCTCGTCGAGGGTGAGGTGCGGGGAGCGGGCACGGGACCAGCCGCCGGAGGAGTCGCCGAGGATCGCGACGCCGGGCCGTTCGGCCGGGATGGCAGTGGCGGCCAGCGCGGCCTCAGGGGAGATGTCGGCCAGCGCCATGTTCGCCGATGACTCGTCGTTCACGCGGTGGCAGACGCGGCCGGTGAGCTGGGCCCGGAGCATGGTGGCGCCCTTGCCGAGTTCGGAGCCGAAGCGCTGCCCGCACACCTCCAGGTAGATGCCGGCCGCGCGGCCGAGCTGGGCAATGCGGATGAGCTTGGTGACCATCGCGTCGCGTCGCTTCTCGTCGTCCCGGCTTGCCGCGAGGAAGAGTTCCGCCACCTCGTCGACGACGACCACGACCGGCACCGGCCGCACCTTGTCCGGCAGCCCCCACACCTCCGAGGTCAGGACGGTGTCCGGTCCGGCGGAGGCGAGACCGATGAGGCGGAACCGTGCCTCCATCTCTTCCAGCAGGGCGTCGAGGAGGTCGTTGGCCCGGTCCGGGGTGTCGGCGAGGGCCGACAACCGCGGTGCGAACGGCGCGAGTTCGACGCCCCATTTGCAGTCGATCCCGACGAGGACGACCGGTTGCCGGGCCAGACCGCACAGCAGGTTGCGCAGGTAGACGGACTTGCCGGACTGCGTTGCGCCGAGGATGAGTTCGTGCGGCACCGCGCGGAAGTCCCGGACGTGCCAGCGCCCGTCATCGCGCAGCGCCAGCGGCAGGGAGAGAAGGTCGCCGCTCTGCTGCCGGGGCCGCCGTACGTCCGCGAGGACGTCCCAGCCGATCAGCCGCAGTTCGAGCCGGCCCGGCTTGGTGGGACGGATGTGGACGGCGTGAGCGGACCAGGCGTGCCGCAGCCGGTCGGCCGAGGCCATGAAGTCTTCCGGTGCCTGCCCGGTCGCCATCCGCAGCCGCATGACGAGGCCGGACCCGGTCGGCAGCGGGAACGACCGGCGGGGCGGTACGGGCGCCGCTTCCCGCCCGATCATCCGGGCCGTGGCCCGACGGACGGCCGAAGCCGGCACCGTCAGACCACAGGCGTCCATCGTGGCCCGGTAAGTGGCGAGCACGCGCAGAGCGACAAGCGGATACCCGACGAGCCACCAGAAGGCGACCGGCATACGACGGCGCAGCACCAGCAGCGCGGCGAGTGCCACCAGGCAGAGCGTCAGTGCCCACAGGGTGTCGGTCACGGCGCTCAGCCCTTGACCGGGGCGGGGGCGTTGACCATGACGGCGTCCGCCCGGTAGGCGATGCCGTGCCGCATCCGGCCGCCGAACTCGCTTTCCCAGGGCCGGGCGACGAGGCCCGACAGGATGACCGGGGCGCCCATCACCAGGCCCTCACCAATGCCCGCCTCCGGAACGGTCACCTTGATCATGTCCGAGCCGCCCTGCGCGATGAACACCAACTCCAGCACCATGAGCCGCTGGTTGGTCACCGGGTCCACGGCTACCTCACCGGTCTGACGGTCCTTCACCTTCACCTCCGGCAGCTTCGTGACGAGCAGCGTCGCGGCCGAGACGTCCACGGGGATGACACGCATTTTCTGAACCTCACTGGTTGGCGGCGCCGGTTGGCCGGCACCACTCCGACTGGATACCCCCCTAGACAGCAGAGGAGTGGCCCGCCCTAACTGTCTAGGGGGGTTGACGGCAACAGTAGACCTACGACCCGCCAACTGTCTAGGGGGGTATACGTGCGAGTCTCGGAGAGCGTGTCCGCGCTACGGCAGCACCCAGTGCAGGGCGGTGGCGTCGTCGCGCGCTTTGCCCCGCGGCCAGCGCCGCCCGTCGGGGTCGCCGGCCTCAACTTCCCGCACGCGACGGATCAACTCGGATGGTCCCGACGAGTCGAGGACTGTCACGGTCTCTTGCCAGGTGGTGAGTTCGAAGCGGTCAACGAGCCGCGTCGCACCGTCGCTCAGCAGCGTTACGGAGGACAGGAAGCCCAGCTCCGCTGTCCCCGTGAGGGCGTGTTCGGCCGCGTAAGGATCGGGCCCGGCGATCCAGAAGCCGCCCGGCCGGTTGCGCAGGCCGGTCAGCGCGTCGCGGTACTCGGCCAGGGCGGCGGCATGCTCGGGCGAGCCGGTGGGCAGTGCGTCGACCGGTCCGCGCAGTCGCCTGCCGACGTCGTCCAGGCGCCGGTCGGTAACGACAGTCGTCCCATTGCCCCTCTCCGCGAGGAGGAGGGAGGAGTCACCGAGGACGAGGTATTCCAGAGTTCCCGCGCCGGCCCGGACGGCGACGACCGTACTGGTCGGGCTGGCCCGGTGGACGAGGTCGCAGGCGTCCTCGTGCAGCGACCTGACGGCGCCTATCGCATCGGCCAGGCATGCGGCCAGCGGCCGGGCGGGATGCGCGGTGATGGTGCTCAGCAGCAGCCCGCCCAGCATCGCGGAGAACCAGGCGACGCCATGCGTGCACCCGGTTTCCGCGTTGGCGACGCCGGCGCCGTCCAGGAGAACGGCCGCTCCGGGAGCGGCGGCGGCGAAGTCCTCGTTCTCCCGGCCCGGTTCGGCGGGCAGCGAGCCGAGGGTGACCCTCACGCCGTCGACTCCTCGTCGTGCCGGTAGAGGGGGGTGAGCAGCTCGACGGATCGCGGTTCGCTGGTCTCGGGGTCGTACTCGACGCCGACCAGGGTGGAGAAGCGGTGCTCACCCACCTGCCCCCACACCGTGTTCAGGTCGGAGGCGAGCAGCTGGACGACGCCGAGGGAGCCTTGCGTGTGGATACCGGCGATGGCAAGCAGGGAGCCCTTGCCGTCGGGGCGTGGCAGCCGGCCGACGTATCCGACGTCGTACGGGCGCGCCGGATCGCTGTCCTGTCCGGACCGGTGCACCGTACAGGTCCGGCGGTCGACGAGCGTCCACGGCCCGTCTTCCGCACGCTCCCAGCGCAGTACCGGATCCTGCGCGTACGCGTCCCACATCTGCTGGGACATACGCGGACCGCAGACGACGACCAGGCCGTCACGGTTGAGGTCGATCTCACCGGACACCGGTACGTGCTCGGAGGTGACGTCGAGACCGTACGACCGGGCGAGGTCCTCGAGGCGCTTGCCCGAGCTGACATCGTCCACGGCAACGACGGTGCGTCCGCGTTCGTCGTCCCGCCGCAAGGGGGTGGCGACGACGACGGACCCGCGCCCGAGGAAGGCACCTTCCGGCGCCGGCCCGGTATGGCGAATCTGGTGGATCCGCCCCCGGCTCAGGCCGGCTTTCGTGGCGATCTGCGCGTACGACAGCCCTTGCGCGTGCAGGTCCTGGACCACTCGACGACGGAGCCGGGCGAGTTCGGTCACCTCCTGCTGCGCGTCGGCCAGACGCGTCGTGACCTCCCGCAGGAGCAGGTACGGGTCATCGATCGCCATAATGCGCCGCAACTCGTCCGACATGGCTTCACCTCCTATGACTACCCCGGAGTCTAGGGCCCTAGACAGAAAGGGCGCGAGCCGCCGTCCAGAAGGAATCCCGATCACATAGAACCCGGCCCTGCGACGGGGCACCCCGCGAGGGCTCACCCTCCACCGCCCGACGGGCAGGTACAGGGCACCGAGGCGCAGGCCACCATCAACCGCTCACCCGCGCCAGGTCGACCCAGATGCAGCGCGCACCGCCGGCCCGGTCCTTCACTCCCCAGTCCTTGGCGTACGCGTCGACGAGGAGGAGGCCGCGGCCGCCTTCATCCACCGCAGTCTTCACGCCACGCACCATCGGCTCTTCGTCGCCGCCCTGGTCGGTCACCTGGATGCGCAGCAGGTCGTCAGTGAAGCCGATGACCACGAGGAACCATCCGCGATACCAGCCGCTTCGCGTGTGCTGGACGGCGTTGGTCGCCAGCTCACTGACGACCAGGACGGCATCCTCGACGAGGGCCGAGTCCTCGCCCTCAAGGAGAGAGGCAACGAAGTGACGCGCTTCGGCCACGTGCCCGGCTTGGCCAGGGAACATGCGGGCCCACTTTTTGGGCATGGGAAAGCTCCAGTTCGTCTAGGGGGCTAGACAGCACAGCGGCAGAGTATTCCCACGTGACAGCGCAGAGCTAGGCATGTTGAGGAATTATTCCTCTAACGGGTGGTGGAGGTCTCCAGGTCCCGGAACTCCGCCATCACCCGGAGCAGCAGTTCCCGCACCTCAGGCCCGAAGACCGCCGCCTCCTCGAAGCGGCTGAACGTCTCCTCGTACGCGGCCACTTCGGCGGAGTCGTCCAGGACCTGTTCGCTGCGGAAGGTCTCGACGACCACGGCGCGCGAGTCGCACAGGGTGAAGCCGTGCCGAGGCATCACCGGCACAGGCTTATGCCATGGAATGACGCCGAGGCGGACGGTACTCAGGCTCTCCACGGCCAGCAGCCGGTCCAGCTGGGCGAGCATCAGCGCATGATTCCCCGGCCACGTCCGCAACACACCTTCCGTCAGCACGAACACCGACTCGCGCCCAGGCTCGTACAAGAGGCTCTGCCGCTCGATACGGGCGGCCACGGCTCGACCGACCACCTCGGGAGTCGTGTGGGGTGCGCTGTCGAAGACGTGCCGGGCGTACTCAGCACTCTGGAGCATGGCCGGCAGGATGACGCATTGGAACGACCGGACCAGCCGAGCGGATCGCACCGCTTCATCGAGGGTCGCTCTGTCAGGAGCCTCACCGGAAGTCTTGGCGATCTCCGGTGAGGCCATCACCGCGACCAGGAGGTCACGCACCTCACGAGCGGTCGCCCCGTCCAAGCCGAGAGCGTTCGACAGACGATCCAGGACGTCCGCACTCGGGACCATCCGTCCGTTCTCCACCTTGGACACGGTCGGTTGTCCCACACCGGCCCGCTCCGCCAAGGCGGCACCCGTCAGGCCGGCCTCTGCACGCAGCCCACGAAGACGTGCCCCCAGCGCCTTCATCAGCTCTCGCCGCTCACTCCCCATGCCAGGGTTCTACACCACGAGAGACGCAGCACCGGCCGACGGAAGCCAGATCAGCACCAGCAGAGCAGCCATGATTCAAACTTTCTCTACTGGTTCAAGCCCCGGCTGCGCTCCGCTCCGCCGGGCGCGCTCCCGGCTCCGCCGCAGGCGACGCTCCTGCCTTCGGCCCGCTCCGCCCGCGCTGCGCCGACGCGCGCCTAGGTGTGGACAGGGCCGGAGGCCATGAGTCGATCACCACAGAACGCGCCAACGGGTCAAAGACATGCCTCCGGCGGGGGAGCTCAGGCTCCGAGATGGCGGGGGCGCCGTCTGCGAGTGCCGGCCGAGTGTGGCGTGCGCGGGGAGCTCCCATCCCGTCTGCCGTCGACCCAGGCAGAGCCGAGCGGACGCGGCCCAGGGCGTCAAGGTCGTTCGTACAGTGGCGCGCTCCACCTTGACGCCCTGAACCACGCCCGCTCCACGGTGTGTGGGTCGACGGCAGACGGGATGGGAGCTGGGGAGAGTGGTGGGTGAGGTGAGTGGGCCCGTGCGCCGTCCCTACTCGAATGAGTAGTGAGAGCTATTCGTCCACCACTGTGGTTCCGCTTGACGCTGACGCCAGATGGCGGCGGCCTCACCAAGGCGTCCCAAGTTGGCGAACACGATCTCAGCCACGTCCGCCAGGTGCTCGGTTGCCTCTTCGGCCTTTCGCAGCTCCAGACGTTGATTCCGTCCGGTTGTCAGAGTCTTTTTCACCGGTGCCGCCAGTCGACGGTGCAGCGACTGCCTGGTGACGCCGTAACGATGTGCAAGGACTTCCCAAGGGACGCCGCTGTGATGAAGGACAGCGATCAGAAGCCTTTCCAGTTCTTGTTGTTGGTAGGCGATGTCTTGGATGAAGCGCAATCCAAAGACCGGTCCGTCCACCGGCTGGGAGATCGTCACCGCCGACGACGCCAGGTCTAGGGCCGCCTTGGAGAGGCCAGTAACCAGCTCGAGCCAACGTTCATCCATGTCAGAGACCATGCGATCAGGTTGCCAGATGCTTGTCAGCAAAATGCTGACAACGAGGAAGAAGCTCTCTCCGAAGCTGGTGACGCAACAGCAAGCCCGAACCGGGCGCCCGTTGACGTGGCCATAGGAGGCTCGTATGCAACCCAGCGACCGCAACACCCGCACGGAACCTTCGATATCATCTCCTGCGCGCATTAACAGTGGCAGCGAGTGGCCTACCGCACCCATCATGGGCTCACTAGTCGTTTGGTCGGCACTGAGCGGCGGCGAAGCCGTCATCGTAGCCACGGCAAAGTTGATCCTGGCGATGACGATCTACATGGTGACGATGACGATCTGTGATGTCCTGAATGGGCGCTTGGAGGTCGCTAGTCGCATTAAGCAAGTACTCGCGGGGAACCGGAGGCGACGCTCTCGCCCCAGCCGTACCGCAACTGAGTACAGCGACCACAGCAACTGACCCCGTCCGTTAACGTCCCTCCGAGGCCGTAACACGGCCGGTGCAACCGCTCGGTACTGATCCACATAGAGCCACGGATCAGAAGGTGGTCGTGCCCCCACCGTGTCCGATCGAGCGGGGAACCACGGGAAACACCGGGCAGTTAAAGCCAGTGGCTATAAGAGCGGCCCCCGACCGGAGATCCAGGTCAGGGGCCGTTCTTACTGCTCATCGTGCGGAGGTGGTGAGATTCGAACTCACGGTGACATCGCTGCCACGACAGTTTTCAAGATCGTCAGTGGTTGACTCTGCCATTGTCCTCCACCGACCTTTGTCAGCGGCTGCCGGTAGCCTGAAAGGTTCGCAGCCATCCCTACATGTAGTGGCTGGATGGCCTGACGGACCCACAAGTTGTGTTCCCTGTACCCCATTTGAGCCACAGGAGGCGCTATCCTTCTCGACAGCGCGAAAGACCCCAGTTCAGAAGGACTGACGCGGGGTCGGTACCTGCTCGAACTGGGGTCGTGTGCGTTCCTAGGCGCCCAACGACCCTACACGGCTCAGCCCTTCACCCAGAAGGGCGGGGTCGTCCTCGAGCGGTATCCAGCTCGAAAGGTGGGTGATAAGGATGGCCAAGAAGCTCACGCCGGGTACGCCGGCGCCGAAGTCGGGACAGTACAAGGTCCCCGGCTCCAAGACCGAGGTCACGGCCGTGAAGGGTAAGCCCCTTCCGCCGACGCCCAAGGCTGGCCAGGGTTACAAGCTCGTTGACCCGACCAAGCACAAGCCGAAGGGCAAGTGATCTGAGGGGCAGGTCCTCCGGGACCTGCCCCTCAGGCGTCCACACGACTTCCAAGCGCAAGGCATCACGATGAAGGCATATCCGGACTTTGGTCATCCCCGAGGCATGGGCGCCAGCCCTTGGTTCACGATCCGCAACGGCAAGCTCTACCCCGACTTCGGCCACCCCGAGGGCATGAGTGCCAGCCCCTGGTTCGCTATCAAGGGCGACAAGCTCTACCCAGACTTTGGTCATCCCCGAGGCATGGGCGCCAGCCCTTGGTTCACGATCCGCAACGGCAAGCTCTACCCCGACTTCGGTCACCCTGAGGGCATGAGTGCCAGCCCCTGGTTCAATCTCCGGTAGGAGCGCTCCCCCGGACCGTCTACAGGCCGTCCGGCGGAGCGCAAGCGTGACCAATGCCGACGATCGTCGACAGCTAAACTGCAGGTCGCAGCGTTGGCCGCTATCAAGACCCCAGGTCAGGGGACCGGTCCGGCACTTCTCGCACCTTGCGACGCTTGACTCGCCCATTGAGACTCCGCGGACCGCGCGCACAGGTGCTGCAGCGTCCCGGCCAACGCCCCTATGAGTGTCTAACTGCGTGACAACGCCGACGAACAACGGCGGACGGGCACGGACGTCTACGGACCAACAGCGCAGGTGAGCGCCGCACCAGCCCAAGGCATGACCAGCGTCTGAGTTGCTTCGGGACGAAGAGGTCGTGGGTTCAAATCCCGCCACCCCGACAGTGAAGTACCAGGTCAGGGGCTCGATCCGCTTAGCGGGTCGAGCCCCTGAGTCGTTGTGGGGGCGTTTTGGGAGCCGTTTGTGAGCGACCTGCTTCCCCAAGCCCCTTCGAAACCACCGCACCCTGACGCCACTACGATCGCCGGTCATGGACTGGCTGGAGCGCACCGCGAAGCTGAGGCAGTGGAGCAGAAGCGGGACCCGCGCTCCGCACAAGCCGCTGCTGTTCCTGTACGCGCTCGGGCGTTTCCAGCAGGACGCCGACGACGAACTGCGGTACAGCGCGGTGGAGGACGACCTCAGACGGCTGCTGACCGAGTACGGTCCGCCCAACAGGACGACGCCCGCCTACCCGTTTCACCATCTGGTGAGCGACGGCGTGTGGGAGGTGCGCACCGATCGCGGACCGGGCAGCCCCGGCAGTGGCGTGCGGGAGCTGCGGGAGGTCGGAGCCGCAGGGCGGCTGACGCCGGAACTACGGGCGGCGCTGCGGCGCGAGCCGTCGTTGCTCGGCCGGATGGCACGGGTCCTGCTCGACCTGAACTTCCCGCCCTCTCTCCATGGCGACCTGTGCGAAGCCGTCGGCCTGGAACTGGAGCCGACGGGGAGCGAACAGTTCTCGGCCGTGCGCAGGCGGCGGGATCCCCGGATGCGGGAGCAGGTCCTGACGGCATACGAGTACCAGTGCGCCTTCTGCGGCTACGACGGCAGGATCGGCGCGGTGCCGGTCGGGCTGGAGGCCGCGCACGTGCGCTGGTGGGCGTTCGACGGCCCTGACGACGTCGACAACGGCCTGTGCCTGTGCTCGCTGCACCACAAGCTCTTTGACAAGGGCGTCCTCGGCATCGGCGACAGCCACCGCATCCTGGTCTCGCAGAGCTTCGTCGGCCACAGCCCCGCCGCCCGCGAGCACGTCATAGCGCTCGCCGGCCACCCGCTCATCGGCCCCCAGCCGGGCGCCCGCCCCGTCGCGGCGGTCCACCGCTCCTGGCACACCAGCCAGGTCTTCCACGGCAGCCCACGCCCTGCCACGACCGTCTGATCACCGAGCGACGATCGGGCGACCCCATGGCAAGGAGTGCGATACCAGAAGTATGGTGACTTGTATGGCGACGAAGAAGGTGACGGTGACGATTCCCGAGGATCTCCTGGACGAGATCCGCGCGGAAACGGCAGAGCGGGGCCTGTCGGCGTACGTCGCCGAAGCGCTGCGCTTCAAACGCGACCGGGACCGGCTCGCGGAACTGGTCGACTGGCTGCAGGAAGAACACGGCCCCGTCACCGAGGACGAGCATGCGGCAGCGCTCGACGAGTTGGAGGAACTCGACGCCGAACACGAGCGGCGTCGAACCACCGGAAAGCACAACGCCGGAGAGGCTGCGTGAAGAAGCGAGCCGGCGAGCACGGACAGCGGCCCCTCCGCATCTTCGTCCTGGACTGTGAAGCCCTGTCCCTCGCGGTGCGCGGCGACCGGAAGATGATCGCCTGGCTCGATCTCGCGGTACGCGGGGAAGCCGAGGTGGTGACGTCCCCGATGGCACTGGTCGAGGCGTACGACGGCAGAACCACCGAGCAGCGCTGGGACTGGGTACTGTCCCGGCTCCAGGTCGTCGACATCGGGAAGGACGAGGCCCGCCAGGCGCGTCGCCTCCTGGCCGACGCCAAGTTGCACGGCCACAAGTACGCGATCGACGCCGGGCTCGCCGTCATCGCGCGACAGCAGAAGGGACGGGTCACCGTCTTCACCTCGGACGTCGACGACCTGGAGAAGCTGGTCCCGGACACGATCGTCGTCAAGAAGGTGTGACCCGACCCGCTCCGGTCTCAGCAGGACGCCGGGGATCCACCGCCAGGCACCCGGATGCGCTGTTCCGGGCTCGTGAATCGGTTGGCGTGATCGGATGTGCGCAGTCCGGAAGGACTGGCCGAGGACTACGGTCGTGCGCCTGCCGGCGCGGGACCGCCGCCCGCCGCCCGCCGCCCGCGCGTTTCCCCGTTCGTCCGCCCCGGTCACCGCTCCGCCCCTCCCTCTCCACGGCGACCACGGCAGGACACGGAGCAGGTCGTGAGACCCGGGATTCCGGCCATCATCCGGCCGTGGTCAGGGTGGTGGGGGACGTGGCAGCGGTCGCCGGTGGCTCGTGGGGACGGGCATCGGGGTGGGGCGTGGGGGGATCATGGGTGGTGGGTGGGTGGCATCGTGTGTGGTGTCAGGCGCTGCTTCCTCGCATGGTGGGAGGGAGGCGACGAACCGGGAAAGGACCGGCGACATGATCATCTTTGGGACCAAGGGGTATCTGTACCAGCTCGCGATACTGACGCTGGTGTGCGGGCGCTGTGGCAATCCGTCCGCGCACACGCTGAGGAAGCGCGTCACGAAGTTCACGCTGTTCTTCGTGCCGCTGTTCCCGATCTCGACGAAGTACGCCACGCAGTGCACGTTCTGCGGGGCCGAGCAGAAGCTGGTCAAGGAGCAGGCCGAGCACCTGCAGGCGCAGGCCGCCGGCGGTCAGGGCGGGCAGGCGTACGGACAGCCGCAGCAACAGCAGCCGTACCAGTCCTGACACCACCGCACGCCGCGCGGCAGGCACCGCACGCCACTGACGTCTCAGGTGTTCCACGTCTCGTCGTAGGGGTCCTTCGGCGTGGGCGTCGGCCTGGCCTCGGTGACCTCGATGAAGGGGATCGGGCCGTCGTTGACGGGGTCCTTGACGCGGTGCGGGGTGTAGGTGCCGGTGATCACCAGCCAGGTGTCCGGCTGGAGTACCGGGGGATCCGGCCGGTCAGGCCCACTTTGACCGGCTGGGCGTCCGCCGCGCAGCAGTTGAGGGTCATGCGGACCAGGTACGGGGTGCCGTCGCGGTCCAGTGCCAGGAAGCCGGTGAGCTGGATGCGGCGGCCGGTGAGCGTGCGTCCGTCGTCGTAGGCGGCGCGGGCCGCGTAGTCGGCCACGCCGAGGCGGAGGGGATCCGCGGCGGGGAGCGCCGGGTAGGCCGGCGGTTCCTGGAGCGCCGTACCGGCGCGGGTGGCGCTGTACGAGCCGAGGGCCGGCGGGGCCACCAGGATCAGGGCGAGGAGGGGGAGGACGAGCAGCCAGGAGACGCCGGGTTCCGGGTGGGAGTGGCGGTCCTGGCTCCGGGGGGTGGTGGGGTCTTCCTTCCGGTGCGTCGCGCGCCACTCGTACCAGGCCGTCGCGAGCGCCGTCGCGATCAGGACCGCGCCGGCCGCCAGGAGCAGGGGGCGCAGGCCCGCCTTCACGTAGCGCAGGTAGAGGTCGGTGGTGCCCGCGTGCAGCAGGCTCGCGCCGAGGAGGAACAGGACGGCCGACTGGGCCTGGCGGTTCACAGCAGCACCGCCCCGGTCAGGACCGCTCCGGTGATCGCCAGCACGAAGGTGACGGGCGCGAAGCGCAGGGCGAAGCCGCGGCCGAACGTACCGGCCTGCATCGCGAACAGTTTCAGGTCGATCATCGGGCCGACGACGAGGAAGGCCAGCCGGGCCGTCAGCGAGAACTGCGTCAGCGACGCCGCCACGAAAGCGTCCGCCTCCGAGCAGATCGACAGGACCACCGCCAGCACCGCGAGCGACAGCACCGCCACCGCCGGGTTGTCCGCCGCCGTGCGCAGCCAGTGCTCCGGGGCCACCGCCTTCAGCGTCGCCGCCGCCATCGCGCCCACCACCAGGAATCCGCCCGCGTGCATCACGTCGTGGCGCGTCGAGTCCCAGAACGCCTCGCCCCGGCTCTGGCCCTCGTGCCGCGCGTGCGCCGGGGGTCGCATCCAGTCCGTGCGGCCCAGGCGGTGCCACAGCCAGCCCATCGCGCAGGCCACCAGCAGGCTCGCCACGAAGCGGGCCAGGACCATCTCCGGGTCGCGGGGGAACGCCACCGCCGTCGCCGTCAGCACGATCGGGTTGATCGCCGGGGCGGAGAGGAGGAAGGCGAGCGCGGCGGCAGGGGTCACCCCGCGGCGCACCAGCGCACCGGCGACCGGTACGGACGCGCACTCGCAGCCCGGCAGGACGGCGCCCGCCAGGCCGGCCACCGGGACCGCCAGCGCGGGCCGCCGGGGCAGGGCCCGGGCGAAGAAGGACGGCGGGACGTAGACCGCGATCGCCGCCGACAGCAGGACGCCCAGGACGAGGAACGGCAGCGCCTGGATCATCACCGCCACGAACACCGTCGTCCAGGTCTGCATCACCGGGGCGGCGAGGGCGCGGCGCAGGGGGGCCTGCAGCAGCACCATGAGGAACAGGAGGAGGGTGAGGAGGAGGGGGAGGTCAGGCGGCGGGGGGTGGGGGGCGCGTTCCCGTCCTCGCTCGGAGGGCTCGGAGGGCTCGGCGGGCTCGGAGGGCTCGGAGGGCTCGGCGGGGTCGAGGTGTCCGGCTGGGGCGATGCGCTCGGCGGGGTCAGGGGGCTCGTCCTGTTCGAGGTGTCCGGCCGGTTCGGGGCCTGTTCGGTCGTGGCCACGGGCAGGGCACCTCCGGGTCGCGTCGTTCTCCCTCTCCTCTCCTACGGGCTCACCGCTCCGCTCGTTCAGACCTTCAGGCACTCAGGCACTCAGGTATTCAGGGCGGATCTGGAACCACCCGTCGCGGTGAGGCAGTCTTTCCCCTCGTGGCTGGTCTACCGAATCAGGGTCCGGCGCCGGGCGAGTCCGGCGCGCACATGGTGGTGTGCGGCGACGACGGGCTCGCGCACCGGCTGGCCGCGGAGTTGCGCGGTGTGTACGAGGAGCAGGTCACGCTCGTCGTCCCGCCTTCCGAGCGGGCGGTACGGCCGCCTGTCGTGGGGCGCGCCCGCGCGGTGTCCGCGGCGCTGCTCGACCGGGTGGTGAGCGCTGCCGTCAACCGGGCCGCCGGGAACGGCACAGGAGCGGGAACGGGGGCCGCGGCGGGGGCGGGTGCGGTTGCCGGCGCGGCGGAGCGCGGCGAATCCGGTTCCGTGGGGCGGGTGTTGGAGGCCGTCGAGCCGACCGAGGCCGTGCTCGCCGAGGCAGGGGTGGAACGCGCGGCCGCGCTCGCCCTCGTCTACGACGACGACGAGACGAACATCCGCGCCGCCCTCACCGCCCGTCGGCTCAATCCCCGGCTGCGGCTCGTCCTGCGGTTGTACAACCGGCGGTTGGGGCAGCACATCGAGGAACTACTCGACCAGGCGGCCGCCTTGGCGACGGTCGGCGGGGGTGGTGGCGGGGGTGGCGGGTCCGCGGTGGGGGACGCCTCCACCACCGTGCTGTCCGATGCCGACACCGCCGCGCCCGCGCTGGCCGCGACCGCCGTCGCCGGCACCAGCAAGGTCGTCCAGACCGACGGACTGTTGCTGCGGGCCGTCGAACGGCCCGCCCCCGAAGCCGGGCGGGCCGCCGGTCCCGGGCTGGCCACGCTCGCCCTGCTGTCCGCGACGAGCAACGACCCCGCCTTCGCGGACGGTTCCGAGACCAGCGGGGAGCAGGGGCCGCTGCTGCTGCCGGACGCGGCCACGGTCGCCGCCGCGAGCGGGCGGGGCAGCGTCGTGCTGGAGCAGGTGTCGTACTCGGCCGGGCCCGCGTTGCCCTCCGGGCGGGGGGTCGGGGTCGTGGCACCGTTCGCCTCCCTGTTCTCGCGGCGGCTGCGGTGGTCGCTGGCGGGGCTCGTGGGGTGTGTCGTCGCGCTCGCGGTGGCGTTGTGGCTGGTGACGGGGATCCACCCGCTGGGGGCGGTGTACCTGACGCTGCTGGATCTGTTCGCCATCAACGATCCGGCGGTGGGGAAGTCGACCGAGCGGCAGGTTCTTCAACTGCTCTCCGGGCTCGTCGGGTTGCTGCTGCTGCCGGTGCTGTTGGCGGCCGTGCTGGAGGGGTTGGGGACGTTCCGGGCGGCCGGGGCGTTGCGGCGGCCGCCGCGGGGGCTGGGTGGGCACGTGGTGCTGCTGGGGCTGGGGAAGATCGGGACGCGGGTGCTGACGCGGCTGCGGGAGTTGGACATTCCCGTGGTGTGCGTGGAGGCCGCCCCGGAGGCGCGAGGGGTCGCGGTGGCGCGGCGGTTGCGGGTGCCGGTGGTGCTGGGGGACGTCACGCAGGAGGGGGTGCTGGAGGCGGCGAAGATCCACCGGGCGCATGCGCTGCTGGCGGTGACCAGCTCCGACACGACGAATCTCGAGGCCGCTCTGTACGCGCGGTCCTTACGGCACGATCTGCGGGTGGTGCTGCGGTTGTACGACGACGACTTCGCGACCGCGGTGTACCGCACGCTGCGTGCGGCGCATCCGCAGGCGTTGACGCGGAGTCGGAGCGTGACGCACCTGGCCGCGCCGTCGTTCGCGGGGGCGATGGTGGGAAGGCAGATCCTGGGGGCGATTCCGGTGGAGCGGCGGGTGTTGCTGTTCGCTTCGCTGGAGGTCGGGGGATACGGGCAGTTGGTGGGGAAGACGGTGGGGGAGGCGTTTCGGGCCGGGTACTGGCGGGTGCTGGCGTTGGAGGGGACCGGGCGGGGGTCGTCGTCCGGGGTGGGGGACGAGGGGCGGGGGGCTGGAGCCGGGGTGGGCGGCGGAGGGGGGCTGGTGTGGGACCTGCCCGACTCGTATGTGCTGCGGGGGGAGGATCGGGTGGTGCTGGCCGCTACGCGGTGGGGGTTGGCGGAGTTGTCGGGGCGGCGGCGGAGGGGTGTGGCGGGGTGTAGGGGTGTTCTTTTCTCGCCCCCGCCGCCCCTGCCCGACCCGTCCTCAGGGGTTTGGGTTTCGCCCCTTCGACCCCATCAAGGGCTCCGCCCCTGAACCCCGGCGAGGGCTCCGCCCCCCTGCCCCTGGCCACAGCGCCCCCTCCGAGAGGGGCGGGAACCTGCGCCCCGGCGGAGGGCCCCGGCCCCTGTTCGCCTGGGCGCAGGAACCCACTACGGAAGAGACTCCGGGCTCTGCAGCCCTGGCCGCGGAAAACCGGCGCGTAGGGGCCGGGGACCTTGGACACCGACCAGGACCACACACCCCGCACCCCGGCCGCGGAAAACCACCGCCCAAGGGCGGTGGTTCCTGGGCACCGACCAGGACCGGGGCCCCGGGCCCCGGCTGCGGGGAGCCGCTCCGGAGGGGCGGGCCCGAGGGGCGGCAGGAGGGACGTGTCCCTTGTGTTTCCGCAGCGGTGGTCCGCTTCAGGGGGCGGTGGCCTCCGGGCGTCGGCGTGTCCGACCGTCGTGGGGCTGTCGGCGTGTCCGGCCGTCGTGGGGCTGTGGCAGGGGGCGGGGGCGGGGTTTCTCAGGGGTTCAGGTGTTTTTCCGCGAACTGCAGTTCCAGGCGGACCTGCTTGATGCGTTCGTCCACCACCAGGGAGCCGTGGCCGGCGTCGTAGCGGTAGACCTCGTGGAGGGCCTCCCTGGTCTCCAGGCGGGTCACGTAGTTGTCGATCTGGCGGATGGGGCAGCGGGGGTCGTTGACGCCGGCCGAGATGTGGACGGGGGCCTTGACCTGGTCCACGTAGGTCAGGGGGGAGGAGGCCGTGAAGCGGTCGGGGACCTCCTCGGGGGTGCCGCCCAGGAGGGTGCGGTCCATCGCCTTGAGGGCTTCCATCTCGTCGTGGTAGGCCGTGACGTAGTCGGCCACCGGAACCGCCGCGATGCCCAGCGCCCACGCCTCGGGCTGGGTGCCCAGGCCCAGGAGGGTCAGGTAGCCGCCCCAGGAGCCGCCGGTGAGGATCAGCCGGTCGGGGTCGGCCAGGCCCGAGGCCACCGCCCAGTCGCGGACCGCGGCGATGTCCTCCAGCTCGATCAGACCGACCCGGTGCTTCAGGGCGTCCGTCCAGGCGCGTCCGTAGCCCGTGGAGCCGCGGTAGTTGACGCGGACGACCGCGTAACCGTGGTCGACCCAGGCGGCGGGTCCGGCCGCGAAGGAGTCGCTGTCGTGCCAGGTGGGGCCGCCGTGGATGTCGAACACGGTGGGCAGGGGGCCGCTCGTGCCGGCCGGCTTCTGGACCAGGGCGTGGATGCGGCCGCCGGGGCCCTCCACCCACACGTCCTCCACCGGCACCGAGCCGGGGGACTTCATGCCGGGCGGGTCCAGGACCGGCTCGCCCGTCGTCGAGCGGACGGTGGGCGGCTCGGCCGCCGAGGACCACAGGTACTCCACGCTGCCGTCGGGGCGGGCCGTCGCGCTCGAGACCGTGCCCGGCGGGGTAGGCACCCGCACGAGTTCCCGGATCGTCAGGTCGTAGCGGAACAGCTCGCTGCGGGCCTCGAAGCCGTGCGAGACCAGGAGCCCGGAACCGTCCGGATACCACTCGGCGCCCACGTCGCCCGGCAGGTCGAGGGCCAGGTCGCTCTGCTCGCCGGTCGCCACGTCCCAGACGAGCGGCTCCCAGCGGCCCCGGCGCTGGTGGCCGATCAGCAGGCGGGTGTCGCCGTCGACGGGCGCGAAGCCCAGCACCTCGAGTCCCAGTTCCCGGGTGCCGCCCTCGGTGTCGTCCAGTTCGGCGACCGTGGAGCCGTCGGGGCGCAGGACGCGCAGCGCGGAGTGCATCGCGTCGCCGTGTTCGGTGTGCTCGATCGCGATCAGGGTGCCGTCGTGGGACAGGTCTCCGACACCCGCCGACTCGCGGTGGCGGTACAGCTCGACCGGCGCCTCGCCGAGCCGCGCCACGTGGATCGTCGTGCCGTCCTCGTCCGTGGAGCGGCCCACCACCGCCGTACGGCCGTCTCTGCCCAGGGCCAGGCCCGCCGGGTACGACGGGTCGAGACCCGGTGTCGCCAGTTCGTCCTCGCCGCCCTCGAAGGGCTGGCGGCGCCAGACCCCGAACTCGTCGCCGTCCTTGTCGTCGAACCACCAGATCCAGGCGCCGTCCGGGGAGAGCACGCCGTCCGTCGTGCCGTTGGCCCGGTTCGTCACCTGGCGCTGTTCGCCGGTGGCCCGGTCCCAGGCGTACAGCTCGTACGTCCCTGTCGCGTTCGACACGAACAGGGAGCGGTCCGGCGCGTCCTCCGCCCAGTCGGGCAGTGACACCCGGGGCGCCCGGAAGCGCTTCTCCCAGTCCGGCATCTCCTCGTACCGCTGCGGCGCGGCGGACCTGTTGCTCTCAGTCATGGCCCCATACTGCCCGCCTCCGCCGACAAAGGAGCACCGCGGTCCCCAGCCTGTGGACAACCGGGGCGCTCGCCACCGCTCCTGTGGACGGACCGGGGCCGGCCGCACAGCCCGGCAGCCCCCGCCTGTGGACGAACCCGGGACCGCCGCCACCACGTGCCCACCCGCCGCCCCACCCCCGTATCCACCCCGTATCCGCCCCCGCACCCGTCCCGCACCCACCCCGCGGACCGCTCCCCCGCCGCCGCCCCGTACCGTTGTCGGTGTGTACCGGTTTCTGCTGACGCCCCGTTGGTGGGGGATCAACGTCTTCGTGCTGCTGGCCATCCCCTTCTGCGTGTTCATGGGGTCCTGGCAGCTGAGCCGGTTCGAGGCGCGCGTGGACGACCACCGCAGCGCCGAGGAGCAGGCCGACTCGGCCCGTACGCAGCCGGCGCGCCCGCTGGCCGAGATGCTGCCCGTCGACAAGGCCACGTCCGGCAAGCGGGTCACCGCGCGCGGGCGGTACGGCGAGCAGTTGCTGGTCCCCGACCGCGAGCTGGACGGCCGGGCGGGCTTCTATGTGCTGACGCTGCTGCGCACCGACGGCGGCAGAACCCTGCCCGTCGTACGCGGCTGGCTGCCCGGTACGGCCGACGCCGCCAGGGCGCCGGCCCCGCCGGCCGGCGAGGTCGACGTCACGGGCGCGCTCCAGGCGTCCGAGACGCCCGGCGACAACGGGGTGAGCGCGCGGGGCGGGCTGCCGCCCGGCCAGACCGGCGCGATCAGCACGGCCTCGCTGGTCAACCTCGTCTCCGACGACCTCTACGACGCCTGGGTCACCCTCGACACCGCCGACCCGGGGATGACGGCGGTGCCCGCGCGCGCGCCGAGCGGCACGGGGCTGGACCTGAAGGCATTCCAGAACCTCGGTTACACCGGTGAGTGGTTCGTGTTCGCCGGGTTCGTGGTGTTCATGTGGTTCCGGTTGCTGCGTCGTGAGATCGAGTTCGCGCGGGACGCGGAGCTGGGAATCGCCGGACCCGACGCCTCCGCGCCGGTCGGCGCGTCCCCGTCCCCCGGCGGCTCCCCGGCCTCACCCGGTGCCCCCGGCTCCCCCGCGTCCGCCGGGCCTCCGGCCTCACCCGGCTCCGCCACGCCCGCCGAGCCGCCCGCGGCGGATCGGGACGCTCAGGACGCCGGTTCCGACGTCGACGCCAGCACGCCCGTCCGGTAGACCGTTCCCGCGCACGCGTCCGGCACCGTCGCGCTCACCGTCGGCGAGCCGCCCTGCGCCGTGTACGTCACCAGGACGCTGCCGTCGGCCGTGCCGTCCTCGGTGAACAGCTGGGGCGACGTGCCGGACATGCCGTCGGTCGTGCCGTCCGTGCCGGTGCTCTGCCCGCTCGGGGAGGGGCTCGGGGAGGACGAGGGGCCGCCGGTGGTGCTGCCGCCCGTGGTGCCGCCGGTGACGGGGCAGGTCTCGGAGGGCACCCAGGCGAACCGCACGTCGTACGCCGAGCCCGGGGCGAGGGCCAGCTGGGAGACGTAGAGGGAGGGGTCGGGCAGGCCGGCCGCCGCGTCACCGGAGGTGTGTTCGGCGAGTGAGATCTTCGCCGGGTCGGCGGCGCCCTGTGCGGTGGGCGTCACGGACACGCTCCCGCCGACGGTGCAGCCGCGGTCGGAGACGTTGACGACGCGGAAGGTGCCGTAGACGACGCCGGCCGAGTCGGGGGTCTGGACGACGGCGCTGGATTCTCCCAGCTGGGACGTGGTGCAGGCAGGGGTGCCGGCCGAGGAGGTGGCGGCGGGGCCGGTGCCCTCGGGTGAGCCGGTCGCGCTGCCGGAGGCCTTGGCGCCGGCGGTGTTCCCGGTGCTGTCCTGGCCGGGCCGGCCGGTGGTGCCGGCGGGGGCGCCGGTCTTGCCGTCGGTGCCGCCGTCGGGGCCCTTGCCCTCCCCGGCGCCGCCCTGGGCCTGGGAGGCCTGGCCGGCGATGGAGGGGTTGGCCTCCGAGCCGCCGGATTGGGAGACGTGCAGCAGGGCGGGGACGGCGGTGCCGACGAAGAGGGCCGCGGCGGCCATCCCGACGGCGGCCTGGCGCTTGCGGGCCCGACGGGCGGGGACGGCCCGCCGGAGGTGCTCCAGCGTCCCGTCGCCCGGCGCCATCTCCTGGACCGCCTGGTGCAGCATGCGGCGCAGTGCCAGCTCGTCCGAGTCGAGCCCGTCGGGGCCCTGGTCGTCGAGGTGGTGGTTCACGGTTCCGTTCCCAGCGTGCGATTGCTTCGGCTCTTGCTCGTGCGGCGGCGTCATCGGCTCTTGCCCGTGCGGCGGCTGCTTCATCGGCTCGTGCCACGCGTACGGCTCGTGCCGCTCGCGCGCGTCCCCGCTGTCGGGTTCCTCGCCCCGCGCGCTCACGCCGTCGCCCCCATGACGACGCGCAGGGCGGCGATGCCGCGCGAGCCGTAGGCCTTGACCGAGCCGAGCGAGATGCCGAGGGTCTCGGCGACCTGGGCCTCGGTCATGTCGGCGAAGTAGCGCAGGACGAGGACCTCGCGCTGGCGGCGCTGGAGGCCCTTCATCGCCTTGATGAGGGAGTCGCGCTCCAGCTGGTCGTAGGCCCCCTCCTCGGCGCTGGCCATGTCCGGCATCGGCTTGGAGAGCAGCTTCAGGCCGAGGATGCGGCGGCGCAGCGCGGAGCGGGAGAGGTTGACGACCGTCTGACGCAGGTAGGCGAGGGTCTTCTCCGGGTCGCGGACGCGTTTGCGCGCGGAGTGGACGCGGATGAATGCCTCCTGGACGACGTCCTCGCAGGAGGCGGTGTCGTCGAGGAGGAGGGCGGCGAGACCGAGCAGCGAGCGGTAGTGGGCCCGGTAGGTCTCGGTGAGGTGGTCGACGGTGGTGCCGGCGGCGGCCACCTCGTCGGTGTCACGCTGACTGGGTACGCGGGCACGCCGCGCTGCGGGCATGGGCGCGATCACCGGCATGCCGCCGGCCGCGCCGGACATGCGGGGTCGGAGGGCGGCCCGGGGCGGCCGTAGGGCCGTACCGCGGGTCGCCGGGAAGTCGAGAACCTCTGCCACGCCTGTTGGACACGCTTCCCCCGCCGGGGTTGTACGGGCCGGCCGCGAGTTTTGCGCCGGACGCCGGAACACCCGCTCGCGGCCCTGCCCCGGATGCCCCGCGCGCACCCGCCGGCAACCGCACGGGCGGCGCCTCCCATGCCCTCATCTGCCCCGCTCTTCTCCTGTATGCCATGGCTACGGGCGCCCCCACGCCCCGATGCCGGCGTCCCCATGCCCCGGCATCACACCCCCGCGCGCACCCTGAAGGGTGACCGCAAAGACGCTCCCCGCGCTCCGCGTGGTTGCGGAGTGCGGGGAGGAAAATCTTCGAACGCCATAAGTGTCCGATACAAGTGGTGCCGGTCGTCGACCGGCTCACATCGCAGTACGACAGATCCTACAAACGCCGAAGCCGCCGGCCAGGGAATTTCCGGACACCGGCTCCCGTACCGTCAAGCGTTGCGGCCGCCCCGAACGTCACCCGTACTCCGCCGCCACCAGTTCGGCGATCTGCGCGGTGTTCAGGGCGGCCCCCTTGCGCAGGTTGTCCCCGCACACGAAGAGTTCGAGCGCCGTGGGGTCGTCGAGCGCCCGGCGCACCCGGCCGACCCAGGTGGGGTCGGTGCCGACGACGTCGGCGGGGGTGGGGAACTCCCCGGCGGCCGGGTTGTCGAAGAGGACGACGCCGGGGGCGGTGGCGAGGATCTCGCGGGCGCCGCCGACGGTGACCTCGTCCTGGAAGCGGGCGTGGACGGTGAGGGAGTGCACGGTGATCACCGGCACGCGCACGCAGGTCACGGCGACGGGCAGCTTCGGCAGTCCGAGGATCTTGCGGGACTCGTCCCGCACCTTCATCTCCTCCGACGACCAGCCGTCCTCGCGCGGCGATCCGGCCCACGGCACGACGTTCAGCGCGACCGGCTCCGGGAAGGGGCCGGTGAGGTCGCCGACGGCCCGCCGTACGTCACCCGGGCTGGTCCCCAGTTCCGTACCGGCGACCATGGACAACTGCCGGCGCAGGGTCTCCACGCCGGCCCGGCCCGCCCCGCTGACCGCCTGGTACGACGACACCACCAGCTCGCGCAGGCCGTACTCGGCGTGCAGCGCGCCCAGCGCGACGATCATCGACAGGGTGGTGCAGTTCGGGTTGGCGACGATGCCGCGCGGCCTGTTGCGCACGGCGTGCGCGTTGACCTCGGGGACGACCAGGGGCACGTCCGGGTCCATCCGGAAGGCGGCCGAGTTGTCCACGACCACCACGCCCCGGGCGGCGGCGAGCGGCGCCCACCGCTCGGCGACCTCGTCCGGCACGTCGAACATCGCGACGTCGACGCCGTCGAAGGCCTCCTCGGTGAGCGCCACCACCTCGACCTCCTCGCCGCGCACGGCCAGCTTGCGGCCGGCCGAGCGCGGCGAGGCGATCAGTCGGATCTCGCCCCAGACGTCGGCGCGCTGGGACAGGATCTTCAGCATGACCGTGCCGACCGCTCCGGTCGCTCCCACGACCGCGAGCGTCGGTCGTCGGATCATCGCCCGGTGCCCCCGTAGACGACGGCCTCGTCGCTGTCGGAGTCGAGCCCGAAGGCGGTGTGCACGGCGCGCACGGCCTCCGGCACGTCGTCGGCGCGGGTGACGACCGAGATGCGGATCTCGGAGGTCGAGATCAGCTCGATGTTGACGCCCGCGTCGGACAGCGCCTTGAAGAAGTCGGCGGTGACGCCCGGGTTGGTCTTCATGCCGGCGCCGACGAGGGAGATCTTGCCGATCTGGTCGTCGTAGCGCAGCGAGTCGAAGCCGATGCCGCTCTTGTTCTTCTCCAGGGCGTCGATCGCCTTGCGGCCCTCGGACTTCGGCAGCGTGAAGGAGATGTCCGTGAGGCCGGTGGAGGCCGCGGACACGTTCTGCACGATCATGTCGAGGTTGATCTGCTCGTCGGCGACCGTGCGGAAGATCGTGGCCGCCTCGCCCGGCTTGTCCGGCACGCCGACGACCGTGATCTTGGCCTCGGAGGTGTCGTGCGCGACACCGGAGATGATGGCCTGCTCCACCTGCTTGTCCCCTTGCTCGATCGGCTCGCTGCTGACCCAGGTGCCCGGAAGTCCGCTGAAGGACGACCGGACGTGGATCGGGATGTTGTACCGGCGGGCGTACTCCACGCAGCGGTGGAGCAGCACCTTCGACCCGGACGAGGCCAGTTCGAGCATGTCCTCGAAGGAGATCCAGTCGATCTTCCGGGCCTTCTTCACCACGCGCGGGTCGGCGGTGAACACGCCGTCGACGTCGGTGTAGATCTCGCACACCTCGGCGTCGAGGGCGGCCGCGAGGGCCACGGCGGTGGTGTCGGACCCGCCGCGCCCCAGGGTGGTGATGTCCTTGGTGTCCTGGCTGACGCCCTGGAACCCGGCGACGATGGCGATGTTGCCCTCGTCGAGCGAGTCACGGATCCGGCCCGGCGTGACATCGATGATCCGGGCTTTGTTGTGGACCGAGTCGGTGATGACACCTGCCTGGCTGCCGGTGAAGCTCTGGGCGGAGTGGCCCAGGTTCTTGATCGCCATGGCCAGCAGTGCCATGGAGATCCGCTCTCCGGCGGTCAGCAGCATGTCGAGCTCGCGCCCGGCAGGGATCGGGGAAACCTGCTCCGCGAGATCGATCAGCTCATCCGTCGTGTCGCCCATCGCGGAAACCACTGCCACCACTTGGTGACCGTCCTTCTTGGCTTCCACGATCCGCTTGGCGACGCGCTTGATGCCCTCGGCATCGGCTACGGAGGAGCCTCCGTACTTCTGCACGACAAGGCCCACGTGCGCTCCTCGCTCAGTTTGTCTTTTTCCGCACATACGCCCTCGTACTGCGGTCGGCTCAGTCTAACGAGCACCCGGAAACCGCCCCCGGGATACCGCATGGTGAGACTCCCCGGGGCGATCCGGGCGGGTCGTCCAGGACAGACCCTGCCCACTGACGCCGAAGTGAAAGCTGTGACGTGGGTTTCACACACGGCCGACACGCGGAGGGAGGCGGGGGGACGCAGGGGGACACAAGGGGGCGCAGAGGAGCGTGGGGGGACGCGGAACGGCGGAAGGCTACCTGAGCGACCCCGGTCCCAGCGGGCCGCCGATCTCCTGGGCCATCACCCGGCCCGCCTCGAACTCCAGGGTGTCGTCGCCGTCGCCCTGGTCCGTGTCCAGGCCGTCCAGCTCCTGCAGGGGCTGGTTGAGGCGGACGTGGGCCAGGACCGAGTGCAGGGCGCGCAGGGTCGCCGAGGCCGTGGCGCCCCAGTTGGAGAAGTACGAGAACTGCCACCACCACAGGGCCTCCGAGGTGCGGCCGGCCCGGTAGTGGACCATGCCGTGCCGCAGGTCGGCGATGACGTCGGCGAGGTCGTCGGAGATGCGGGCGGGGACGGGCGCCTTGCGGGGCTCGTAGGGGTCGAAGACCTCGGAGTAGACGTCGACCGGCTCCAGGAGGCGGGCGAGGTTCTCGCGCAGTTCGTCCGCGTCGGGCTCGAATCCGGGGTCGGGCTCGTAGCGCTCGTCGGGGACGATGTCCTCGTGGGCGCCGAGGCGGCCGCCGGCCAGCAGGAGCTGGGAGACCTCCAGCAGGAGGAAGGGCACGGCCGAGTCCGGCTCGTCGCCCTTGGCGACCTCGGAGACCGCGACCAGGAAACTCTCGATCTGGTCGGCGATCTGGACGACGAAATCGTCCGGGTTCCGGCCGGTCGCGTGCAGCGTGGCGTCAGACATCTAGGAGTCGTCTCCCCTCGAAGGCGCGGCCGAGCGTGACCTCGTCCGCGTACTCCAGGTCGCCACCCACCGGGAGGCCGCTGGCCAGGCGGGTGACCTTCAGGCCCATGGGCTTGATCATGCGGGCGAGGTACGTGGCCGTCGCCTCGCCTTCGAGATTCGGGTCCGTGGCGAGGATCAGCTCGGTGACGGCGCCGTCGGCGAGGCGGGCCAGCAGCTCCCTGATGCGCAGGTCGTCGGGGCCGACGCCCTCGATCGGGCTGATCGCCCCGCCCAGGACGTGGTACTTGCCCCGGAACTCGCGGGTGCGCTCGACGGCCACCACGTCCTTCGGCTCCTCGACCACGCAGATGACGGAGAGGTCGCGCCGGGGGTCGCGGCAGATGTTGCACAACTCCTCCTGCGCCACGTTGCCGCAGGTCGCGCAGAACCGGACCTTCGCCTTGACCTCCATCAGGCACTGCGCGAGACGCCGTACGTCCGTCGGCTCCGCCTGGAGGATGTGGAAGGCGATCCGCTGCGCGCTCTTGGGACCGACGCCGGGGAGCCGCCCCAGTTCGTCGATGAGGTCCTGGACCACGCCTTCGTACAACGGACTGCCGTCCTTCCTGTGGTTCCTTGCAGTACGTACGGTAGTTGGCCGCCGCCCGTCCTAGGAAGGCGGTGGGGACGTCGCGTGGGCGACGGACGCCGAAACGGCCGGCTCCGGGGAGGGGTCAGAACGGCAGGCCGGGGATGCCGCCGCCGCCGAGGCCCTGGGCGAGCGGGCCGAGCTTCTGCTGCTGGAGGTTCTGCGCGTTCTCGTTGGCCGCCTGGACGGCCGCGACGACGAGGTCGGCGAGGGTCTCGGTGTCCTCGGGGTCCACCGCCTTCGGGTCGATCTTCAGGGCGCGCAGCTCGCCGGCGCCCGTCACGGTGGCCCGCACCAGGCCGCCGCCGGCCTGGCCGTCGACCTCGGTGTTCGCCAGCTCCTCCTGGGCGCGGGCCAGATCCTGCTGCATCTTCTGGGCCTGCTGGAGCAGCTGCTGCATGTTGGGCTGGCCACCACCGGGAATCACGATCAGCTCCTCTTCCGGGCCTTGGTCGGTACGGGATTTTCCCGCTCGGCACGAGCCTACGTGGTCTGTGCGGGTGTCGCCCCAGCACTCTTTCGAGTGAGTCTCGGGTGGGTCGTATACCTGATCAAGGCCCACTTCCGGACGGAAAAGAGACGAAACCTTCCTCTTCGCCACCCATTGGGAGGTAGGAAAGGGTCCGGCGCACCGGCATCGGGAGCCACGGTGGCATCGCGTGGCAGCGGGTGGCGCCAGGCGTTGCGCGACGGGATCGGCTGGACGTAGGGAGTGCCGGGTGGGTCAGCAGCCGGAGAGGCAGCCCGAGGGTCCGCCCCGGGACGGGCGGGGCGGGGGCGCGGCGTGGCTGCGGCCGGGCGACCTGACCGGGCGGGCCTTTCCGCTCGGGGACTGGGGCGAGCCGGCCGAGCGGCTCGACGAGCTGTACCGGTGGGTCGAGCGGGGCGCGCTGGACACGGCGGCCTGGTACCTCGCCGACCGGGTGTGGAAGCGGCGGGTGGCGCGGGTCCTGCGGGGCGGGGCCGCGGCGGGGGCGGTGACGGGGGTGGCGCTGCCGTTGCTCGACGTCGCGGGGGCGACGGGCGGGGCGGCGCCCTGGGGGTATCTGGCGCTGCTGGCGGCGGCGGCGTGCCTGGCCGTCGACCGGTTCTTCGGGGTGACGGCCGGGTGGATGCGGGACATGGCCACGGCGCAGGCGGTGCAGCGGAGGCTGCAGGTGCTGCAGTTCGAGTGGGCGGCGGAGAGTGTGCGGGAGGTGCTGGGGCCGGCGGAGGGGACGGCCGGCGAGGCCGCCGAGCGGTGCCTGGGGGTGCTGCGGCGGTTCTCGGAGGACGTGACCGAGCTGGTGCGGATGGAGACGGTGGACTGGATGGTGTCGTTCCGTACGGGGGCGGCGCCGATGGGGTTGCAGGGGGTGGGGGGCTCCGGGGGCGGGGGGCGGGGGGCCGGGCCGGCTCCCGGCCGGATCCCGTTGCCGCCCGGGGGCGCGGGGCGGCCCAACATGCCCCGGCAGCGGCCGCCCGAGCCGCGGTGACGGTGGGACCGTCGGGGGTGGGCCGGGTATGTAAAAGGGCCGGGCCGGTGGGGGCCAGGTCTGCGGGTGGCCGGGCCTAGGGTGGCTGAACCGGCGGGGGTCAGGTCTGCGGAGGCCTGGCCGGCAGACGGCCGGGCCTAGGGTGGCCGGGTCTGCGGGGGCCGGGCCGGCGGCCGGCCGGTGGTTTCCTCGCCTCTGTCGCCCCTTCCCGCCCCGCACCCGGGGCTGCCGCCCCCGGACCCCGCTCCCGGCCTGGCCGGCCTCGTCCTCGAGCGCCGGACGGGCTGGTGCGTCAGCCGCGGTCGTACGTCAGTTTTTCGCCCGTGGTCGGGTTGAGGCGTTGCAGCCGGCCGTCCGACAGGAGCGTCACCTCCGTGGCCGCGCCCGGGGAGCAGGAGGAGAGGGGCTCGCCCGTGGTGACCTCGGAGGGGCCCAGGGTCAGGGGCGACTGCGCGGTCGGGGGCCGGTTCAGGGCGGCGGCGAACTCGCAGTGGTAGGCCTCGCCGTCGGCCACCAGGCGCAGGACCGTGTCGCCCGCCTCGCCCTGGGTGAGGGTCAGGCGGCGGGTGTCGGCGCCGTTGATCGTGGTGGTCCAGGTGCCCAGGTAGGTCTCGGGGATCTCGCCCTCCTCCGGTGAGGGGGACGGCGAGGAGAGCGAGGGCGACGGGGACGGGGACCGGGTCCCGGGATCCGTCGGCGTCGCGGGGGCCGACGTGGTCGGGGCCGGGAGCGCGCCGGAGGTGCCGTCGTCGCCGTTCATGACCGCGTACACCGTGCCGCCGGCGGCCAGCGCGACCACCGCGGCGACCGCCCCGAGCAGCACCGTGGAACGACGGCCGCGGCGGGGCGGGTCCTCGAGGTCGTCGGGGTGACCGGAGTAGCCGGGGTGGCCGGGGTGGCCGGGGTGGGGGTGCCGTACGCCGCCGCGTCGGGTGCGTCGGCCGCGTAGGGGTTGTGCGGGACCGGTACCTGCATCGGTACCGGCATCGGCGCCTGCGCCGGTACCGACGTCGGCATCGGCTGCCGGGGCGGGGCCGGGTACTGCTGGGGGTGGCCGTACGCCGGGTGGGGCGCGGCCAGGGTGGGGCCGTGGCCGGGCGGAGCCGCGAGGGTGCCGCGGGGGCCCGGGTGGTGCGGGGCGGCCTGCGTGAAGGCTCCCTGGGGGTCCTCCGTCTCCAGGAGCCGTACGGCGTGCCGGCCCAGCTGGGCGACGAGGGTGCCCGGCAGCCACGGGTCGCGGGAGCGGCCGTCGGCGACGGTGTCCTCGGCGCCGGTGCGTTCCAGGATCCGCTCCAGCGTGGGCCGGGCCGCCGGGTCCTTGCGCAGGCAGGCGCGGACCAGGTCGGCGATGCCCTCGGGCACGCGCGTGAGGTCGGGCTCCTCCTCTGCTATGCGGAACAGCAGCGCGTGGACGCCCTGCTGGTCGGCGGAGCCGAAGGGCAGGACGCCGGTGGCGGCGTAGGCGAGGACGGAGCCCAGGCAGAAGACGTCGCACGCGGGCGTGATCCGGTCGCCGCGCACCTGCTCGGGGGCCATGAAGCCCGGCGAGCCGATCAGCGCGCCGGTCTGGGTGAGGCCGCCGTCGCCGAGCTGGGTCAGGGCGCCGTCGCCGGTCACGGTCTCCAGGGCCCGCGCGACACCGAAGTCGATGACGCGGGGGCCCTCGATGGTGACCATCACGTTGGACGGCTTGAGGTCGCGGTGGACGATCCCGGCCGCGTGGATGTTGGTGAGGGCGTGCGCGAGGCCGGCGGCGAGGATGCGCACCGACCGCTCGGGCAGCGGGCCGTGGTCGTGGTCCACCACCTGCTGGAGGCTGGGCCCGGCGACGTAGCCGGTGGCGACCCAGGGCACGGCGGCCTCGGTGTCGGCGTCGAGGACGGGGGCGGTCCAGAACCCGCCGACGCGCTGGGCGTTGCGCACCTCCTGGCGGAACCGCGCCCGGAACTCCTCGCGCTCGGCCAGTTCCGGCCGGACCAGCTTCACGGCGACGGTCCGTCCGCGGTCCGAGCGGGCCAGGAAGACCTGCCCCATGCCGCCCGATCCCAGCCGCCCGAGCAGCCGGTAGCCGCCGATCCGCTGCGGATCCCCCGGTCCCAGCTTCTCCATGGCAGCTCCGCCTTTCCCCCACAGATGTGATCCCGCCGAGGATAAACCGGCCCTTCCGGGAGTCGAGCGGTGTGGTGTCTACGGTTCCGTAACGGGCGCGGGGCTCCGGGCCGGAGCTCCGCGCCGGTGCCCACCCCGGGCGATCGCGGCGCGCCCGCGCGCTGGGCGCCGGCGGCGTCGACACGGCCGAAGCGGTCGCCGCGCGGGGCGCGCCCGCGCGTGCCGGGCACCGGCAGCCCGGTGCGCCGCGAGGGCCGCGCCCGGCAGCCGCCACCGGGCGGCGGTGGGGCCGGAGGGGCGGTGGGGCCGGAGGGGCGGTGGGGCCGGAGGGGCGGTGGGGCCGGAGGGGTGGTGGGGCCGGAGGGGCAGGCCGGTTCCTCCGCGACGCCGGGGAACCGGCCGCCGGGCCGGAGGGCACCGCCGTAGCGGCCCGGTCCGGCCGTTCACGCCCGACAACCTGTCGCAAAAACCCCCCGCCCACGGAACAGGACGCCGATACCGCTTCCGCGTCGCGGACACCTACGCTCGCCCGCATGACCCCTCAGACCGACCCCCAGACCGGCGCCGCCGTGAAGGCCGCGGACCGCGCGCACGTCTTCCACTCCTGGTCCGCGCAGGAACTCATCGACCCGCTCGCCGTGGCCGGCGCCGAGGGGTCGTACTTCTGGGACTACGACGGCAAGCGCTACCTCGACCTCACCAGCGGGCTCGTCTACACGAACATCGGCTACCAGCACCCCAAGGTCGTGGCCGCGATCCAGGAGCAGGCCGCGCGCCTGACCACGTTCGCGCCCGCCTTCGCCGTCGAGGCCCGCTCGGAGGCGGCCCGGCTGATCGCCGAGCGCACCCCCGGCGACCTCGACAAGATCTTCTTCACCAACGGCGGCGCCGACGCCGTGGAGCACGCGGTGCGCATGGCGCGCCTGCACACCGGGCGGGCCAAGGTGCTGTCGGCGTACCGCTCCTACCACGGCGGCACCCAGCAGGCCGTGAACATCACCGGCGACCCGCGCCGCTGGGCCTCCGACTCGGCCGCGGCCGGGGTCGTGCACTTCTGGGCGCCGTTCCTGTACCGCTCCCGCTTCTACGCGGAGACGGAGGAGCAGGAGTGCGCGCGGGCGCTGGAGCACCTGGAGACGACGATCGCCTTCGAGGGGCCCGCGACGATCGCCGCGATCGTCCTGGAGACCATCCCCGGCACCGCCGGGATCATGGTGCCGCCGCCCGGCTACCTGGCCGGCGTCCGCGAGCTGTGCGACACGTACGGGATCGTCTTCGTCCTGGACGAGGTCATGGCCGGGTTCGGGCGCACCGGTGAGTGGTTCGCGGCCGACCTGTCGGGGGTCGTGCCCGACCTGATGACCTTCGCCAAGGGCGTGAACAGCGGTTACGTGCCGCTGGGCGGGGTCGCCGTCTCGGGCGCGATCGCGGATACCTTCGGGAAGCGGCCGTACCCCGGTGGTCTCACCTACTCCGGGCACCCGCTGGCCTGCGCCGCCGCCGTCGCCACGATCAACGTGATGGCGGAGGAGGGCGTCGTGGAGAACGCGAGGGACCTCGGCGCCTCCGTCGTCGGACCGGGCCTGCGGGAGCTGGCCGAGCGCCACCCGAGCGTCGGCGAGGTGCGCGGTGTCGGCATGTTCTGGGCGCTGGAGCTGGTGAAGGACCGCGAGACGCGCGAGCCGCTGGTGCCGTACAACGCCGGCGGTGAGGCGAACGCGCCGATGGCCGCGTTCGGGGCCGCCGCGAAGAAGGCCGGGGTGTGGCCCTTCGTCAACATGAACCGCACCCACTTCGTGCCGCCGTGCAACGCCGGCGAGGCGGAGCTGAAGGAGGGGCTCGCGGCGCTGGACACGGCGCTGTCGGTGGCCGACGAGTACACCGCGTAGCCCACGGGCGGAGCGGCCGTCCGCCTGGCCCGCCGGACGGCCGTCGGACGCACCGGACATCGACCGGGGGCACCGGACACCCGCCGGGCACGCGGAGGGCCGCCGCACGCACCGGACACAGCCGGGGACACCGACCGCTGTCAGGCACACCGGACACCGACCGGGGCACGGGCACACCGGACACCGACCGGGGACACCGGCGGCCGCCGGGCGCACGGCCTGCCGCCCGTCGCACCGGACCGCCGGTCAGGCGCACCGGAGACGGGCGCGGACGCCCCGGAGACGGCTGCGGACGCCCCGGACGGCCGCGGGTGCGTGGACGAACTCCTGAATTCGTCGAACGCGTAAGGTGGCGTGCTCGTACATATCGGCGAGCACGCCATCGGCCGATGGCGCCCACGCCGTCGACCGGCGTACGCGACGAGGACGAGGGAGACGCCCCGACCATGCCCGGCAGCAGCGGCAAGGGCGCCGTGACCCGCAGCACCCTGCGGCAGCAGATCGCCGACGCCCTCCGCGACGAGGTGCTGGCGGGACGGCTCCAGCCGGGCCAGGAGTTCACGGTGAAGGAGATCGCCGACCAGTACGGCGTCTCCGCGACGCCCGTCCGCGAGGCGCTGGTCGACCTGTCGGCGCAGGGGCTGCTGGACGCCGACCACCACCGGGGCTTCCGGGTGCACGAGTACAGCGTGGCCGACTTCCGGGGCATGGTCGAGGCGCGCAGCCTGGTCATCGAGGGCATGTTCCAGGCCCTGGACGAGGGCAGGCAGCCCTTCCGGGGCCTGGACGACCCGCGGATCGCGGCGGCCGTCGCGGGGGTGCGCCGGCGCGGCGAGGAGGCGCAGCGGGCCGCGGCGGCCGGCGACCTCACCGTGCTCATCGGCTACGACCTGCGGTTCTGGCGCGAGCTGAGCGCCCTGTTCGGCAACCCCTACCTCGCCGACTTCCTGAACCGGCTGCGCCTGCAGACCTGGGTGTGCCTGGTGCAGCACCTGCGCCGGCTGACCGACCTGCGCGGCCACCTGTGGTCCGGCCACACCGAACTGGTCGACGCCCTTCACCACCGCGACACCGCCACGGCCCGCACGATCCTCGACGCGTACCACACGCACTCCCTCTCGCTGATCGAGCGGCTGGCGGCCGGGTGAGCGGGGCGGACACCGCCGAGGAGTCCCCCGGCGCCCCCGGGGTCCGGGAAGTCCCCGGCTCCCGGGGCGTCCCCGAGCCCGGCGGCACCCCCGAGCCCCGGAAGCCCCACAGGCCCTCCGAGCTCACCGAGCTCACCGAGCTCACCGAGACCCACACGCTCCCCGAGCCCCACGAGCCCTCCGAGACCCACGAGCCCTCCGAGACCCACACGCTCCCCGAGCGCCCCGGGACCGCCGCGTCCCGCCGGCCGCCCGCCCTCTCCGTCGTGATCCCCGCCTACAACGAGGAGGACCGGCTCGGCCCCACCCTCGACGCGCTCACCCGGCAGCTCGCCGCCGCCGGAAACCGGTGGGACGGCTGGGAGATCGTGGTCGCCGACGACGGCTCCACCGACGCCACCCGCGAGATCGTCACCCGGCGCCGCGACCCCCGGCTGCGGCTGGTCACCAGCCCGCGCAACCGCGGCAAGGGCCACGCCCTGCGGCTCGGCGTGGCCGCCAGCCGGGGGCGCCGGGTACTGATCACCGACGCCGATCTCGCCGTGCCCGCGGGCGAGTGGGAGCGACTCGACGAGGCGCTCGCCGAGGGCGGCGCGGCGGCGGTCGGCTCCCGTGCCGTGCCCGGGGCGACGTTCGGCGAGCCCCGGCACCCGGTGCGCGAACTGCTCGGCGGCGCGGGCAACCTGATCGTCCGCGGGACGGCCGTGCGCGGGATACGCGACACCCAGTGCGGGTTCAAGCTGTTCGACGGCGAGAAGGCCCGTGCCGCGTTCGCCGCGTCCCGGCTGGACGGCTGGGCCATCGACGTGGAGGTGCTGCGCCACTTCCAGCGGGCGGGCTGGCCGGTCGCCGAGGTCCCCGTGCACTGGTCGCCCCGGCCCGGCTCCAAGGTCCGCCCGCTGGACTACCCGCGCTTCCTGCGCGACCTGCTCCGCCTGTGGCTTCGGGGCCGTCTCCCGGGCCGCCCTCCGGGCCGCCTTCCAGGCTTCCTCCCGGGCCGTCTCCCGGTCCCCCGGGCCGCCGACGTCCTCGCCTGCGCCGTGTTCCTCGCCCTGGCCGTCGCGCTCCACTCCGGCCGCTTCTTCGACCCGGCCCACCGCTACCTCACCGACTCCCTCCAGGACCAGACCCAGTGGGAGTGGTTCTTCGCGGTGACCGCCGACAACGTCGCGCACCTGCGGAACCCGCTGTTCAGCGACCTCCAGGGCGTCCCCGACGGCGTGAACCTGATGGCGAACACCGCCATGTTCGGCCTGTCGGTCCCGCTCACCCCGGTCACGCTCCTGTGGGGTCCGGCCGTCGCCCTCAGCCTGGCGGCGACGCTGGGTCTCGCGGCCACCGCCACGGCCTGGTACCGGTTCGTCCTGCGCCGGCTCGTGCGGCGGCGCGGGGCGGCCTTCACCGGGGCCGCGCTGGCCGCCTTCGCGCCGCCGATGGTCAGCCACGCCAACGCCCACCCCAACTTCGTCGTCCTGTTCATGATCCCGCTGATCGCCGAGCGGGCCCTGCGGCTGTGCGCGGGCACCCGGGTCACCCGCGACGCGGTGGTCCTCGGCCTGATGACGGCCTACCAGGTGTTCCTCGGCGAGGAGGCCCTGCTGCTGGCCGCGCTGGGCATGCTCCTGTTCGCCGCCGCCCACGCGGCCGCACGCCCCCGCGCGGCCCGCGCCGCCGTACGTCCCCTGCTGCGCGGCCTGGCGATCGCCGCGGCCGTCTGCCTGACCCTGGTCGTCTACCCGCTGGCCTGGCAGTTCTCCGGCCCGCAGAGCTACACCCACCTCGACCACGGGCCCGGCGCCGCCAACACCGCGCGCGCCCTGTTCACCTTCGCCGAGCGGTCCCTCCTCGCCGGCGACGCCGACCGGGCGGACGCCCTCTCCCTCAACAGGACCGAACAGAACGCCTTCTACGGCTGGCCCCTGCTCCTCCTCGCCCTCGCGGTCACCGCCGGCCTGTGGCGCCGGCCCGTCGTCAGGGCGCTGGCGTTCACCGCGGCCGCCGCGGCCCTCCTCTCCCTGGGCCCGCGCCTGCGCGTCACCCCGGCCGACGCCGGGATCCCCGGCCCCTGGGCGCCGCTGGCGCACCTGCCGCTGCTGGAGTCGGTCATCGCCGGCCGCGTCGCGCTGATCTGCGCGCCCGCCCTCGGCATGCTGCTCGCCCTCGCCCTCGACCGGTCGGCGAACGCCCGCTCCCGCGCCCCGCGGTACGCCGTCCCGCTGGCCGTCTGCCTGGCCCTGCTCCCCCTGGTCCCGGCCCCGCTGCGGTCCGAGCCGCGCGCCGCGGTGCCCGCCTTCTTCACCGGCGGCGCCTGGCAGGGGTACGTGCGCCCCGGCGAGTCCCTCGTGCCGGTGCCGTTGCCCGATCCCACCGCCGCCGAGGCACTGCGCTGGCAGACCGCCGCCGGCCTCGGCTTCCGGATGCCGGGCGGCTACTTCAACCGGCCCTACGGCGACGGCGACCGCAGCGGCGTCTACGGCGTGCCGCTGAACTGGACGGCGGGTCTGCTCATGGACGTGCGGGAGACGGGCGTCGTCCAGGTGATCGACGACCGGGCGCGGGAGCAGGCCCGGCGGGACCTCGCGTACTGGAGGGCGGGTGCGCTGGTGCTCGTGCCGCAGCCGCACGACGGGCCGCTGCGGGCCACCGTGGACGAGCTCGTGGGCCGGCCCGGTAGGTGGGTGGCCGGAGTGTGGGTATGGGACCTGCACGGAGGGGGCTGACGCGGAACGCACCGACTACCCTTCCCAGTCCGGGCAGCAATGACCGCGCGACACCCTGAGTGAGGAGCTCTCTTTGGCCTGTGACCTGTGGCTGGTGCCGCTCGTCGACGTGTTGTGCCACACCCCCGACAACCCCTTCGCCGAGGAACTCGCGCAGTACAACAAGGCGCTCGCCGAGTCGGGACTCCCTCCCGTGCCGGTGTACCAGTACATGCCGGGCCTGTCCGGGGACGTCGGCCCCGTGGCCGGCTTCGACTACGACGCCCTGCACTTCCTGCGGCGCGCCTACCTGCTCCAGGTGTGCGGACTGCCGGTGACGCCGGTGGACGCCCTGGGCGGCGACTACGAGCAGCTCCTGGAGATGTTCGAGTCGACGGCCCAGCAGTCCCACCTGGTGTGGCACTACGACCACGCCGGGGCCTACGTCCCGGTGGACTTCCCGCGGCCCCTGGCCAACGACGAGCTGCTCGCCGGCGGCGGCCCGCTCGGTTCCGCCCAGGCCCTGCTGCGGGAGCTGGAGTACGTCGCCCCCGCGATCGGCATCGATCCCGCCAACCCGCCGGCCGCGCCGCAGCCCCCGGCCGCCCCGACGGAGCTGGAGGAACCGGCCGTCGCGCCGCCGTACGACCCGAGCCCGTTCGCCCGCGAACGGCACGTGTGGCTCGGGCTGCACGCGGCGGCCACCAGGAGCCTGGCGCAGGGGTCGATGATCGTGTTCAGCTGAGCCCGTGCCCGGCTGGGCCGGCGGGCCCCGGCCCCGGGGTTCAGCGGCCCAGCCGGGCGAGGCCCTTCTGCACGTCGTCCATGTCCATCACCGGCGTGTAGGTGATCTCCGCCCCGAGGTGGTGGAACAACGGCTCGCTGATCATCGGCAGTTGGGAGCTGTCCTGCAGGTCGAAGACCATGTAGGCGGTGCGCTTGCCGTGGTCGGTCGCGAAGTAGGCCGCCTCGGGGTGGATCTGCTCCGCGGTCTCCTGGATCAGCTTCCCCAGGGTGCCGTTGTGGATGGCCTCGTTGGCCTTGTCCGTGTCCATGCATGCCTTGAGCAGTACGCGCATCGCGCTCACCTTCTCCTGGTCGACGCGCGAGGGATTCCTTCCAGCGTATGCCCGTTCGCCCTGTTCGCCCCGTTCCTCCCGGCGGACGGGGCCGCCGCCGGACGCGCCGACGGCCGCCCCCCGCGCGAGCGGAAGGCGGCCGTCGGCCGGGGTCCCCGGCGGTGTCCCGGGTGGTGCCTCAGATGAACGAGTTGATCTCGATCGTCTCGTTCCGGCCCGGACCCACGCCGATCGCGGAGATCGGGGCGCCGGACATCTCCTCCAGCGCCTTGACGTAGTCCTGGGCGTTCTTCGGCAGGTCCTCGAAGGTCTTGGCCTTCGAGATGTCCTCGGACCAGCCCGGGAGGGTCTCGTAGATCGGCTTCGCGTGGTGGAAGTCGCTCTGCGAGTACGGGAGTTCCTCGACGCGCTTGCCGTCGATCTCGTACGCCACGCAGACCGGGATCTGCTCCCAGCCGGTCAGGACGTCGAGCTTGGTGAGGAAGAAGTCGGTCAGGCCGTTCACGCGGGTCGCGTAGCGGGCGATGACCGCGTCGAACCAGCCGCAGCGGCGGTCACGGCCGGTGGTGACGCCCCGCTCGCCGCCGATGCGGCGCAGCGCCGCGCCGTCCTCGTCGAACAGCTCCGTCGGGAACGGGCCGGCGCCGACGCGGGTCGTGTACGCCTTGAGGATGCCGATGACCCGGCTGATCTTCGTCGGGCCCACGCCGGCGCCGGTGCAGGCGCCGCCCGCGGTCGGGTTCGACGAGGTGACGAAGGGGTACGTGCCGTGGTCGATGTCCAGGAGCGTGCCCTGGCCGCCCTCGAAGAGGACCACCTTGTCGTCCTCCAGGGCCTGGTTGAGCACCAGGACCGTGTCGGCGACGTACGGGCGCAGCTTCTCCGCGTAGCCCAGCAGCTCCTCGACGACCTGCTCGACCGCGATGGCGCGGCGGTTGTACAGCTTGGTCAGCAGCTGGTTCTTGACGTCGAGCGCCGCCTCGACCTTCTGCTCCAGGATCGACTCGTCGTACAGGTCCTGTACGCGGATGCCGACCCGGTTGATCTTGTCGGCGTAGGTCGGGCCGATGCCCCGTCCCGTGGTGCCGATCTTCCGCTTTCCGAGGAAGCGTTCCGTCACCTTGTCGACAGTCACGTTGTAGGGCGTGATGATGTGCGCGTTGCCGCTGATGAGCAGCTTCGACGTGTCGACGCCTCGCTCGTTCAGACCGCTCAGCTCGGAGAGCAGGACCGACGGATCGACGACGACTCCGTTTCCGATGACGGGCGTACATCCGGGCGACAGGATTCCGGAAGGGAGGAGGTGCAATGCGTACTTCTGGTCGCCCACGACGACCGTGTGGCCGGCGTTGTTGCCGCCCTGGTAGCGCACTACATAGTCCACCGAGCCGCCGAGCAGGTCGGTGGCCTTTCCCTTGCCCTCGTCACCCCACTGAGCACCGAGCAGCACAAGTGCGGGCACGCGCGTACACCCCTTCCGGGTGGGGCATGTCCAGGGTCAGGGGCGTACGCGGCGACTCTCACCACCACGTGCACCACGACCGTCGTCGGTCGCGGCACCGCGACCGTCATCGGCCGCCACGCGACCGCCTTCGGTCGCACACCGTCGGACCCGGATGCCCCGGAATAGACGAAGCCCCTGGCGCAATAGCGCAAGGGGCTCTTGCACAAAGATGCTACCCGAGGAAGCGAGGCAGGACCGAGGTGGCGACTTTCGCGACGCCGGAGCAGCTGCTGGTGATCATCGATCCGGTCGCCCGGAGGACGGACGGGGAGTCCGTACGGATCGCGAAAGACGTGCTCAGCGCGGGTGCGGCGACGAAAGTGTGCCTCCCGGAGGACGCGGAGGAATTCGCCCGGGTCCTCGCGCGCCGCGGCTCGCGGCGGCCGGTGGTGATCGGCGACGACCGCGCGCTGCTGCGGGCGGTGACCCTGCTGCACCGGCGGCGGGAGCTGGCCGGGTGCGTGCTGTCGATGGTGCCCGTGGGCGGCTCCCTGAGCGTCGCGCACTCCCTGGGGGTGCCCGCGGGCACGGTCGCGGCGGCGCGGGCCGTCCTGGACGGCGCCGAGCGGCGTCTGGACCTGCTCGTCGACGACAGCGACGGGGTCGTCCTGGGCGCGCTGCGGATCCCGCCGCTGTCCGGCCCGGACGCGCGGCCGGACGCGGACGGCGTACGGCCGTGGCTGCGGACCTGCCGGTCCCTGGTGCGCACGCTGGTGCCGTCCCGGCCGGCCCCGGCCCCGCCGGCGCCCGGCCCCGCCCGGCTGCGGGTCGAGGTCGACGGGGTGACGCTGGTCGACCTGGACCAGCCGGTCGAGGCGGTGTCGGTGACCCCGGACGCCTCCGGCACGGCGGCGGTGGAGGTCCGGCCGGTGTCGGTGGGCGCGGAGGCGTCCCCGCTGCAGGCCCGCGGCCGCATCGTCACGGTGTCCGGTGCCGACTTCCGCTACCGGGCCGACGCGACGGTGGCGGGGCCCGTACGGCGGCGGACGTGGGTGGTCCGCGAGGGCGCGCTGGGGCTGGTGCTGCCGGGGCGGTGAGGAGCCGAGGGGCCGGGCGCGGGCGGCGTACGGCCGGGCCGGACGGTGGGTGGCCGGGCGAAGCCGGGCCGGGCCGGGCCTCGTGAGAGCGGGTCGCGTGAGGCCGGACGACACGGACGGCGTGCGGCCCGGCCGGGCGGTGGGTGGGCGTCTAGCGCTTGCCGAAGAGCTGTTCGCGGTGGGTGCGCCAGCGCTCCATCATGGCCGCGATCTCGCCCTCGACGAACTCGAAGAAGGCGAGCGTCTCGGCCATCCGGCGGCCCGCGGGAGTGTCGGCGCCGAGGCCGGCGACGCCGTCGCGCAGGGCGGCCTCCCAGCGCTTGAGGACGGTCTCGCGGTTGGTGAGGGCCTCGTACCACTGGTCGCTGTGCACCCGGTAGCGCTCCCGGCGCGAACCGGGCTCGCGCTCGCGCGCCACCATGTGCTGCTGCGCGAGGTAGCGGACGGCGCCGGACACCGCCGCGGGGCTGATCCGCAGCTGTTCGCCCAGTTCGGCCGAGGTGAGCGCCCCGGAGTCGGAGGCCAGGAGGGCGGCGAAGACCCGTGCGGCCATGCGCTGCATGCCCGCCTCGACGAGCTGCGCGGCGAAGGATTCGACGAACCTCGACACGGACTCCGCGTCCCGCCCGCCCTCGGCGCCGGCCCCCGCACCCGCTGCTTCGCTCATGGCCACATCCTAACGACCGTTTTCACACTTCCTTAACTTCACAAATTTCTGAAGCAAGCGTACGTTCTGACGCATGACGAAGGCCATCACGGTGTCCGGGCTGCACAAGTCCTTCGGCCGCACCCACGCGCTCGACGGTCTCGACCTGGAGGTCGACACGGGCGAGGTGCACGGCTTCCTCGGCCCCAACGGTTCCGGCAAGTCCACCACCATCCGCGTCCTGCTCGGCCTGCTGCGCGCCGACTCCGGCACCGCGCGGATTCTCGGCCGCGACCCCTGGCGGGACGCGGTGGAGGTGCACCGCCGCATCGCGTACGTCCCCGGCGACGTGACCCTGTGGCGGAACCTGTCCGGCGGCGAGGTCATCGACCTCCTCGGCCGGCTGCGCGGTGGCCTGGACGCACGGCGCCGCGCGGAACTGGTCGAACGCTTCGAGCTGGACCCCACCAAGAAGGGCCGCACCTACTCCAAGGGCAACCGTCAGAAGGTCGCCCTGGTGGCCGCGTTCGCCTCGGACGTGGACCTGATCGTCCTGGACGAGCCGACCTCGGGTCTCGACCCGCTGATGGAGGAGGTCTTCCAGCGGTGCGTGGCCGAGGAGCGCGAGCGGGGCCGTACGGTCCTGCTGTCCTCGCACCTGCTCAGCGAGGTCGAGGAACTCTGCGACCGGGTCAGCATCATCCGTCAGGGCCGCACGGTCGAGACCGGCTCGCTGGCCGACCTGCGCCACCTCACCCGCACCAGCGTCACCGCCGAACTCGCCGGCGAGCCCGACGGGCTGGCACGGCTGCCCGGCGTCCACGACCTCGACGTACAGGGCCGCCGGGTGCGGCTCCAGGTCGACGCCGACGGGCTGGACGCCGTACTGCGGTCGCTGAGCGCGACGGGCGTGCGGTCGCTGACCTCGACGCCGCCGACGCTGGAGGAACTGTTCCTGCGCCACTACCAGGCCGACACCGTCGAGGCGGCGAACCGATGAGCGCCCTCGCGCCCCAGCTCTCGGGCACCGGAACGCTGCTGCGGTTCGCGCTGCGCCGCGACCGGGTGATGATCCCCCTCTGGGTGGGCGTCAACGCCCTGATGGTCCTCTCCCTGCCGAACACCCTGGAGAGCCTGTACGGCACCGCCGCCGAACGCGCCTCCCTCAAGGACCAGATGGCGGCCAACTCCTCGCTGCGCGCCCTCGTCGGCCCGGTCTTCGACGACTCCCTGGGCGCCCTCACCGCCTGGCGGGTCGGCGTCTACGCCGGTGCCCTCGCCGCCGTCACCAGCCTCCTGGTCGTCGTACGGCACACCCGTGACGAGGAGGAGAGCGGCCGCCAGGAACTGCTCGCCTCCGGGATGGTCGGGCGGCGTGCCGCGCTGACGTCGGCGCTGCTGGCGGCGGGGGTCGCCGACGCGGTCCTGGCCCTGCTGGTGACCGTCGGACTGGCGGGGCACGGGGCGGCCGGGGCGCTGGCCCTCGGGCTGGGGCTGGCGGCCGTGGGGATGCTCTTCGCGACCATGGCGGCGATCGTCGCCCAGCTCACCGAGAGCGCGCGGCTGGCCCGTGGGCTGGCCTCGGGGTGCTGGGCGCCGCGTTCGTGCTGCGCGCGGCGGGCGACTCGGCGACGGACGACGGCTCCTCCGTGCTGACCTGGCTCTCCCCGCTCGGCTGGCTGGAGAACCTGCGGCCCTTCGCGGACGAACGCTGGTGGGTGCTGGCGCTGTTCGCGGCGGCGATCGCCGCGCAGGGCGTGACGGCGTACGTGCTGGCGGGCCGCCGGGACCTCGGCATGAGCTTCCTGCCGACCCGGCCGGGACGGGCCTCGGGCCGGCTGCGCACGGCGGGGGGACTGGCCTGGCGGCTGCAACGCGGCAGCGTCCTCGGCTGGAGCATCGGCTTCCTCCTCGCCGGCGTCGTCTACGGCGCGATGGCGGAGGGCGCGGCCGACCTGGTCGGCGACAACGAGCGGGCCCGCGAGATCTTCGAGCGGATGGGCGGCCGGTCGGCGCTCACGGACGCCTTCCTCGCCACGATGACCGGCATGCTGGGCCTGGTCGCGGCCCTGTACGTCGTCGCCTCGGTCCTGCGGCTGCACGGCGAGGAGACCTCCGGCCGGGCCGAACCGGTCCTCGCGAACGCGGTCGGCCGGCTGCGCTGGGCCGCCGGCCATCTGGTGATCGCCTTCGGCGGCGCCGCCCTGATCATGCTGCTGGCGGGCCTCGGCCTCGCCGTCGGTCACGGCAGGGACGCGGGCCCGATCCTGGCGGGCTGCCTGGTCCAGCTCCCCGCGGTGTGGACCGTCGGCGGCCTCGCCGTCCTCCTGTACGGCCTCGCCCCGCGGCTGGCCCCGGTCGCGTGGGGGGTGGCCGGCGCGGTCCTGATCATCGGCTGGATCGGCCCCGCGCTGGACGTCCCGCAGGCGGTGCTGGACCTCTCCCCCTTCGGCCACCTGCCCAAGCTGCCGGGCGGCGGCATGGAGTGGGGCCCGGTACTGACGCTCACCGCACTGGCGGCAGCCCTGGTCGTGGCCGGCGTCGCGGGACTGCGCCGACGGGACATGACCACGTGACGTGACAGGGCGGGGCGGGTCCGGACTGCTCCAGGACGTCCTCGCCGGACCGGGTCCTGCCCACGTGACGGAGGGCAGGGCCGGAATCGGAGCCGGGGCACCAGGCTTCCGGGCGGGTGGCTCGGACACGGCCTGCAGGGCGGGTGACTGACTCCGGCGTGACTCCGGCACGGCCTCCCGGGCGGGTGGCTCGGACACGGGTCGGGCTTCCGGGCGGAGGCTCGACCCGGAGCCGGACGGTTCAGGCGATCTCCACGTCGAGTCCCCGCAGGCCCCTGATCACGAAGTTCGGTGTGCGGGCGGGTTCCGCCGCGAGGCGCAGCGTGGGGGCCTTCTCCAGGAGGGCCCGCATCGAGGCGGCCAGCTCCATGCGGGCGAGGGGAGCGCCGATGCAGTAGTGGATGCCCGCGCTGAAGGAGATGTGCGGGTTCTCCGCGCGGGTCAGGTCCAGGCGGCCCGGGTCGGTGAAGACCGCGGGGTCGTGGTTGGCGGAGCCGAACAGCATCGCGATCTCCGCACCCCGCGGGATCACCGTGCCGTCGATCTCGATCTCGTCGAGGACCCAGCGCTCGAAGAGCTGGAGCGGGGTGTCGTAGCGCATCAGCTCCTCCACGGCGGAGGGGACCAGCGCGTGGTCGGCGCGCAGGGCCGCCAGCTGGCCGGGGTTGCGGAACAGCGCCCACCAGCCGTTGACCGTGGCGTTCACCGTCGCCTCGTGGCCCGCGTTCAGCAGGAGCACGGCCGTCGAGATCATCTCCTGCTCGGTGAGCCGGTCGCCCTCGTCGTGGGCGGCGATCAGCCCGGAGATCAGGTCGTCGCCGGGCTCCTCGCGGCGGGCCGCGATCAGCTCCCGCAGGTACGCGGAGAACTCGACCGACGCCCGCACCGCCCGGCGGGCCGTCTCCTCGGACGGGTTCAGCTCGTACATCCCGCAGATGTCCGCCGACCACGGCCTGAGCGGGGCCCGCTCCGACGCCGGGATCCCCAGCATCTCGGCGATCACCGCCACCGGCAGCGGCTCCGCGACGTCCCTCAGCAGGTCGCCGCCGCCGGCCGCCACCAGCTCGTCGACCAGTTCACCGGCCAGCCGCTCCACGTACGGCTTGAGCCGCTCGACCGTGCGCGGTGTGAACGCCTTCGACACCAGCCGCCGGATCCGGGTGTGGTCCGGCGGTTCCAGGTCGAGCATCCCGTGGTCGTTGAGCGTGTGGAACGGCTCGTGCTCCGCCGGGGGCGCCGTCCGCCCGAAGTCCTCGTGCGTGAAACGGTGCCGGTAGGTCCGCCCGAGTCGCCGGTCCCGCAGCAGCGCCGAGACGTCCGCGTGGTGCGGCACCAGCCACTGGTCGGTGCGCTCGTACCGGATCACCCGGCCCCGCTCCCGCAGTTCGGCGTACGCCGGGTACGGGTCGGCCGTGAACGCCGGGTCCCAGGGATCGAAGCGAAGGTCGTCGGCTGCTGTCATGACCGGACGCTAGCCCGTGGGCCCCGCCGCTGACCAGGGGTGCCTCACCCCGGTCTGACCAGCCGCGCCTCGTAGGCGAACACCGCCGCCTGGGTGCGGTCCCGCAGACCCAGCTTCACCAGGATCCTGCTGACGTGCGTCTTGATCGTGGACTCCGCCACCACCAGCCGCCCGGCCATCTCCGCGTTGGACAGGCCCTGCGCGATGAGGACCAGGACCTCCGTCTCGCGCTCGGTCAGGTCGCCGTAGGACGCCTGGGCGGCGCGGGGCAGCCGGGGGCCGTCGGAGAGCCGGGAGAACTCGGTGATCAGACGCCGGGTGACGGACGGGGCGAGGAGCGCCTCCCCGGCGGCCACGATCCTCACCCCGTCGGCGAGCTGGCGGGCCGAGGCGTCCTTCAGCAGGAAGCCGGAGGCTCCGGCGCGCAACGCCTGGTAGACGTACTCGTCGAGGTCGAAGGTGGTGAGGACCAGCACCTTCGCCGTGCCGTCGGCGGCCACGATCTCCCGCGTCGCCTCGATGCCGTTCATCTCGGGCATCCGGATGTCCATCAGGACGACGTCGGGCGCCAGTTCACGGACGCGGTCCACCGCCTCGCGGCCGTTGACCGCCTCGCCGACGACCTCGATGTCCGGCATCGCGTTCAGCAGGACGGAGAAGCCCTCGCGGACCATCATCTGGTCGTCCGCGATCAGTACCCGGATGGTCATGCCGCACCGTCGACCGTCGCGGCCGGCGGCACCGGAAGGAACACGGCCACCTCGTAACCGCCGTCCCCCGTCGGGCCCGCCGTCATCTCGCCGTCCAGCATGGACACCCGCTCCCGCATGCCCGTGATGCCGTGTCCGGCCCCCGGCGAGGGCTTCACCAGGGCGGGGTCGGTCGGCGGGCCGTTGACGACGCGCAGGCCCAGCCCGCCGAGCACGTAGCCGATCTCCACGCGGGCGCTCGCGCCGGGCGCGTGCCGCAGGGTGTTGCTCAGGGCCTCCTGCACGATCCGGTACGCCGACAGCTCCACGCCCTGCGGCAGTTCCCGCACCGCACCGGTCACCGCCTTCTCGACCGGCAGGCCGGCCTCGCGCACGTTGGCCAGCAGCCCGTCCAGCTCGGCGAGCGTGGGCTGCGGGGCGTCCGGGGCCTCGTAGTCCTCGGCGCGGACCACGCCCAGGACCCGGCGCAGCTCGGTCAGGGCCGCGACCGCGTTCTCCCGGATCGTCACGAACGCCTTCTCCAGCTCGGGCGGCGGGTTCTCCACCCGGTAGGGGGCGGCCTCCGCCTGGATGGCGACGACCGACATGTGGTGGGCGACCACGTCGTGCAGCTCACGGGCGATGGTGGTGCGCTCCTCCAGCAGCGTGCGCCGCGAACGCTCGTGCGCGGTCACCGTCTGCTGGGCCGTGACCTCCTCCTCGGCCTGCCGGCGGATGTGCCAGACGGTGACGGCGAGCAGGACGAGCGCCGAGACGACCAGCATCGGCCCGACGTTGGTGTAGTAGTGGCTCCCGCCGAACACCGCCTCGGCGACGAGGCCGTAGACGACGGTCAGCAGCCACATCCAGGCCGCCGTGCGCGGCCGGGTGCGTATCGCCACGACCGTCAGCACGAGGAGGTGGGAGATGAACGTGCCCGGCAGCCACGGCCAGTCGCTCCACGCCGAGCCGAAGGCGGCGACGAGCGTGGTGGACACCAGCGACAGCCAGAACGCCCCCACCGGGCGGACCAGGGTCAGCAGCACCGGTGCCAGCGCCAGCAGCCCGCACACCAGGCCCACCAGGCCGCTGTCCTCGGCGAAGGAGGCCAGGAAGGCGAGCGCGCCGCCCGCTCCGACCAGCGCGTGCCGGGACCAGGTCGCGTACACCCGCTTGCGGCCGGTCAGCCGGCGGGTGAGGCGGCCGTCCGGCTCGCGGTGGGGCAGCGGACGGTAGGCGAAGGCATCCTCGAACAGGTCCTCCCGCAACCCCCGTACGGCGCCCAGGGCCACCCGGAGCTCCGGGCTGCGCGGCCGCTGGGCCGTGTACGGGTCGCCCGGCGGCGCGAACTGTGTCTGGTGCGTCTGGGTCGTCTCGGTCACAGTCAGAACCGTAGGCGGAGACAGAGGTGGCGGTCGTCACCAGTGAGGGGGGTTCCATCGGGTCCCTCTCAAGTACTACGGGTCGGGGCCCGCGCGCCGGTCTCACCGGTCTCACCGGTCTCACCGGTCTCACCGGGGTGGTCAGTACCCGGCAGGTCTCACCAGCCCCGACTCGTAGGCGAACACCGCCGCCTGGGTGCGGTCCCGCAGACCCAGTTTCACCAGGATGCGGCCCACGTGCGTCTTCACGGTCTGCTCGGCGACCACGAGTTGACGGGCGATCTCCGCGTTGGACAGGCCCTGCGCGATGAGGGTCAGCACCTCCGTCTCGCGCTCGGTGAGGTCGCCGACGCGTTCCTTCAGCGGCGCGCGGGGCGTGCCGTCCAGACGGGAGAACTCGGCGATCAGCTTGCGGGTGATGCCGGGCGCGAGCAGGGCGTCACCGGCCGCCACGATCCGCACCGCCTCCGCGAGCTGGTCGGCGGAGGCGTCCTTGAGCAGGAACCCGGACGCCCCGGCGCGCAGCGCCTCGTACACGTACTCGTCGAGGTCGAAGGTGGTGAGCACCAGCACCTTGATGCCGGGGGTGGCGACGGTGATGCGGCGGGTGGCCTCGATGCCGCCCAGCTCGGGCATGCGGATGTCCATCAGGACGACGTCCGGGGACAGCTCGGCGACCTGCGCGACGGCATCGAGCCCGTCGACCGCCTGCCCGATCACCTCGATGTCCGGCCGGGTGTTGAGCAGGACGGTGAAGCCCTGCCGGACCATCTGCTGGTCGTCGGCGATCAGTACGCGGATGGTGCCGCTCGTCATCTGCTCTCGTCTCCTGTCGGGTGTCCGGCCGAAGGCCCTGACGGGTGGCCCTGCGGCGGACCCGCAGGCGGTCCCGTCGGCGGTCCGGCCGTGGGTCCTGGCGCCGGTCCGGCCGTCGTCGGCTCCCGGCGGGGCTCGGGGAAGATCATTTCGAGGTCGGCGGGCAGGTCGGTGTCCTCGGTGGGAGGGAGGGGAAGGCCGTCCTTCGGGAGGAACGCGGAGACCATGAACCCGCCGTGCAGCGTCGGGTGCGCGGCGACGTGACCGCCCAGCATCACCGCCCGCTCCCGCATGCCGAGCAGCCCGTGCCCCGCGCCGGGCGAGGACCGGACCGGCCCTCTCGGGCGGGAGTTGACGACCTCCAGGGACAGGCCCCGCGGGTCGTGGACGACGCCGACCCGCACCTGGGAACCGGGCGCGTGCCGCAGCGCGTTGCTCAGCGCCTCCTGCACGATCCGGTACGCCGACAACTGCACGCCCGGCGGATACGTCGGTGCCTCGCCCCGGACCTCGGTCACGACCTCCAGCCCCGCCGCACGGGTGTTGTCGATGAGGGCGCCGAGCCGGTCGAGCGTGGGCTGCGGGGCGTCCGGGGCGGCTCCGCCGCCGCCCACCGCGCCGAGGCCGTAGGGGTCCTCGGGGTTCTCGGAGCGCAGCACTCCGAGGACCCTGCGCAGTTCTGTGAGCGCCTCCAGGGCGTTCTGCCGGATGCCCTCGAGGTTCTGGCGCAGTTCCTCGGACGGGTTGTCCACCAGGTGCGGGGCGACCTGCGCCTGGATCGAGATCACCGACATGTGATGGGCAACCACGTCGTGCAGTTCGCGCGCGATGCGGTTGCGCTCCTCCAGCACCGTGCGGCGGGCCCGTTCCTCGGCGGTGATGCCGGCCTGCTCGACGAGCTGGTGCCGGGCCTCGCGGCGGCCGCGCAGGGCGCCGCCCAGCAGGACGACGACGGCGAACAGGGTCACCGCGAGCATGCCGGACGGCCCGTAGCCGGCGCCGCCGATGACCCCCTCGACGACATAGGTGGCCAGGGCTGTCAGCGCGAGCGCCTCGGCCGACACCCGGGTCGGCACCCGCAGCGACAACAGCAACAGGACGACGCAGTGCGCGATCAGGCCGGGCGGACCCCACGGCCAGCTGGGGTCGCCCGAGTGCGGATCGTGGAACAGACGGCCCCGCGCGAGCAGGGCGACCACCACCGTGACCGTCGTCGACAGCCACCACGCCGGCATCGGGCGCCACAGCGCCAGCACCACCGCCGCGCCCTGCACCACCGAGCAGAGCACGCCGACCTGAGGGCCGAGCTGGTAACGATCGGCCAGGAAGTCGGTGTTGGCGACCATGGTGCCGAACGCGACCAGGCAGACCAGGCCGTGCGGCAGCCAGCGCAGCCACACCGAGGGCGGCAGCGGGGCCGCGCGGGTCGTCCACAGGTCGTCGCGCAACACCCGCAGGACGCGGGTCGGCCGCTCCTCCACCCCGTTCATCCGCCCCACCTTAAGCACGCCCGGCCTTCCGTAGTTCCGGTGTTTCCGGCAGCCGTCCGGCCCGCACCGCCCGCGAGGGAGCCGAACCCTGCCGCGGGCGCCGTCCGCCGCGGCTCTCGAAGCCGTGGAACGCCGCCCGGCACACCGCCAGCACCGCGGCGAAGACCGGCAGCCAGAGCAGCCTGGCGGCGACCCAGTCCAGGCCGTCGGGCACGGTGTGCAGGCCGGGCAGGCGGCCCGCCAGGAGCCCGGTGGCCGTGGTCGCCATCAGGGCCGTCTGGTGCCAGAGGAACACCGTCATCGCGGAGAGGTTCACCAGGGCCACCGCCGCCCAGGCCACCGGTCCACGCATGGCCCGCCGCAGCCGGTCACGCAGCAGCAGGGCGGCGCCGCACTGGGCGAGGCCGAAGGTGACGGCCGCCAGGGTCGGCGGGTCGAGGTTGGAGACCGCCGCCCCCGGCACGCCGACCATCGAGGCCGGATAGCCCGCCCAGACCACCAGGACCGCCGTCGCCACGGCCCCGCCGCCGCACAGGAGCCGGCCCGCGCGCCGGCGCTCCAGTTCCCCGCGCGTCCAGGCCGCGCCCAGGGTGTACGGCACCAGCCAGCCCGCCGCCACGTTGATCCAGCCGAGCCAGGCCGGGCCGCCGAGACCGAAGCGGACCAGGTCCACGTGCAGGACGACGGCCAGCGGCCACAGCGGGTTGAGCCGGACCAGCAGCGGGGTCGCCGCCGTGAGCGCCGCGAACACCAGCAGGAACCACAGGGGTGACAGTGCCAGCTTCACCACCGTGCGCACGGTGGTGAAGGACGCGCCGCCCAGCAGCAGACACACCGCGGCCACCGCCCACACGCCTGTCATGGCCGTCACCGGCACGGACAGCCGGGTCAGCCGGGCCCGCAGCCAGCCGCCGTACGTCACGCCCCGCGCGCGGGCCGAGGCGTGGCTTCTCGTCGCGACGTGGCCGCCCACCATGAAGAACACCGCGAGTGTCTGGAACGCCCAGGACACCGGGGCCAGCCACGGCATGGGGTCCAGCGGGCTCGCGGCGCGCAGGGTGCCGCCGTCGGCGACGAGCGCGGTCACCAGCCAGTGGCCGAGCACGACGCCGAGGATCGCCAGGGCGCGCAGGGCATCGACCGCCCGGTCCCGCTCGGGCGGGGTTCCCGCGTCGATCCGGCCGGCCGCCCGCCGTATCCCGGAACGGGTCGGCAGGAGGGACCGGCTCCGGGGGCGGACGGTGTTCGTCTCACGCACGGGTGACCTCCGGGGTCCTGCCGAGGACGATCCGGGCGAGGTCGGCCAGGCAGCCGGAGCCCTGCCGGAAGTAGTCGCTGTGGCCCCCGTCCCCGGCGGGGAACACACGGGCGCCGAAGGCCGGGGACACCGGGTCCGCGCCGAAGCCGACCGTCGTGCCGAACAGGTCCACGCCGGCATGCGGGACCCCTGCCACCCAGTCGCCGCCGCCGCGGGCCGCCCACACCCGCGCGCGGGTGCCCAGGTCCGCCGCCGAGCCGGCGCCCGTGCCCGGACTGCCGAGGAGGACCAGGTCGTCCACGTCCAGGCCGTGGGCGGCCCGTCCGCACACCACCGAGCCGTACGAATGACACAGGAGGGTGATCCGGGCGTCCGGGCCGGTGACGCCGCGGAGTCCGCGCACGAACTCCCTCAGGGCGGGGGCGGCTTCGTCGGCCCGGTCCGGGGTGACGGCGGTGGTGCTGACCGTCGCCGGAGTGGTGTAGCCGAGCCAGGCGACCACCGCGGCGCCGGTGCCGGCCGGGGCCTGCCGGGTGAGCTCCCGGTGCAGGGCGGCCGCAGCCGTGTGGAAGCGCTCGTAGGTGTCCAGGGAGGTGTCCGAGCCGGGCACCAGGACGGCCACGCGGCCGGCGTGGGCCAGGTCGCCGAAGACCTCGGCCACCCGGCCGGAACCGCGGCCGTCGAAGGCGAGGAGTCTGCGGGAGGGCGCCGCGAGCGCATGGTCGGCGGCGGCGCGGTGCCGGTCCCCGTGACCGGTCGCCATCCGGGCCGCCAGCCCGGCGTTGGCCCGGTTGGCCGCGTAGGCCCCCTCCAGCGTCGACGCGGTCACCGGGGCGAGGTCGGCGGGGGCCGGGGCGGGGATGTCCGGCCGGACGGCGGCCGTGAGAGGAACCACGACAGCGGCGGTGACGAGCACGGCGAGAAGGCCACGTAACCAGAGCCGGTCACGGACCACCGCACTGCCACGGCCCCCCGCGCTGTCACGGACCACCGGACCGTCACGGATCGGCACACGCCCACGGCCCGGTCCCCCACCCGCCGCACGCCCCGGTCCCCCACCCGCCGCACGCCCCGGTCCCCCGCCCACCGCAGCCCTCGATCCGCTCCCGCCGAGCCGCCGTTCGGCGAACCGCTCCGCTTCGACCCCCATCACTCCGCCCCTCCCCGACCGGTCCGCCCGGCCATCGGACGCCCTTGGTGGGGAAGTTACGGATCAGTGGTCGTCGCTCGCGTCCCGCCGAGGAACTGTCCTCGGAGGTAGCTCTCAGGTACTAGGGGTATGACAGGGACCCCGCACCGCGGAGCCACCGGACTCCCGCACCGCGGAGCCACCAGGCTCCCGCACCGCGGAGCCACCGCCCCTCACCACGCCAGCTGCGCGATCTCCTCCGCCACCACCGCGCACGCGTCCGCCGCCGGGTCGATCAGCGGGAAGTGACCGACGTCCTCCAGCAGTGTCAGGCCCACCACCTCGCCCGCCTTCGCCGCCGCGTCCGCGTACGACTCGGCGACGGCCTCCGGGACGGTCAGGTCGGTGCGGCCCTGGACCAGGGTCGTCGCGATGCCGGTCGGCAGCAGCAGCGCGGGGTCGGCGTACGGCCGCCGCTCGCCGAAGTGACTCTCCCCGCCGAGCAGTTGCCGCACCGCCCCGCCGCACACGTCGAGCTTCTCCGCGACCTCGAAGTCGGCGATCGGCGCGAGGGCGACCACGCCGCGCAGCGGGGGCGGCCCGTCGACGCGCCAGGGCGCGCCGGCCGGCAGGACGTGCCGGGCCGCGGCCCACAGCGCGAGGTGACCGCCCGCGGAGTGGCCGGTGAGCACCGTGCGGCGGACGTCCGCCTGCGGCAGGGCCTCCCGGACGAGGGTGGGCAGCGCGTCCAGCGCGGCGGCGACGTCGTCGAAGGTGTCGGGCCAGCGGCCCGCCACCGGCGCCGCCCGCCCGGCGCACCACCGGAGACCGTGCCGGCAGAGACCACGCCACCGGCCACCGCGTCACCGGACACTGGGCCCCCGGACACCACGTCACCGGCGGCCCCGCCCCCGGAGGCCGCCGCGCCCCGCCGGTACTCCACGTTGGCCACGGCGAAGCCCCGCCGTGCCAGGAAGTCCGCGAACGGCGTGATGTGCCGTCGGTCGTACGGCGCGCGCCACGCCCCTCCGTGCAGGACCACCACCAGCGGCACGGGGCCGGTCGCGCCCCGCGGGACGTAGAAGTCGATCAGCTGGTTGGGATGGTCGCCGTAGGCGGCGGTGGCGTCGGGCTCGACCGCCGGGTGCGAGAAGGCCGACTCCTCCTCGGCGGCGGCCCGGGCTGCGACGGCGTCGTCCGGCATGCTCCAACCTCTCAGCGACAAAACGGAATTGGGCGGAACGGTTCTGGCGGCCCCGGTGGGGATCCGGCCGTTGGCGGGGACGGTATCAGGCCCGTGACGTGCGCGGACACGCGGTTGTCACGCTCGGTGAGCGGTAAACGGTTCTGCCGTTTCGTTACGCTGGCCTCTTGGGCGGAAGGCCGCCCGTACGTGTACCAAGGAGGCCGTTATGTCCGCCGAGCCCGGCACCGTGCGTCCCGGAGGGCGTACCGCACGTGTGCGGGCCGCCGTGCTGCGGGCGGCCGGGGACGTCCTGGCCGAGGAGGGCTTCGACCGGCTCGACCTCGCGGACGTCGCCCGGCGGGCGGAGGTCGGCAGGACGACCGTGTACCGGCGGTGGGGGTCCGTGACGGGGCTGGTCGCCGATCTCCTCGCCGAGATGGCGGAGACCTCGTCGCCCCGCGCGGAGACCGGGGCGGTCATGACCGACCTGCTGGCCAACGCGGAGCTCGTGCAGCGGACGCTGGCCGACGTCCGGCAGGGGGCGCTGTTCCGGGCGGTGATCGCGGCGGCGGCCTGTGACGCGCGTACGGCGCAGGCGTTGCGGCGGTTCTACGCGGTGCGGGTCGCCGAGTGGGCGCCGTGCGTGGAACAGGGAGTGGAGCGGGGCGAGTTGCCCGCGGGACCGACGCGGGGGCGGTGGTGCGGGCGGTCTCGGCGCCGCTGTACTACGAGTGGCTGACCGCGGGGGTGGTGCCGGACGGCCCCGCCGCGGAGCGGGCCGCGCGCGCCGCGCACGCCGCCGCCGCGGCAGGGGTGTACGTCCGTACCGGGTGACCGGGCCGGCGTGAGGCACGAGGCCATGAGGCAGAGGGCCTAGGGGGTGTTTCGAAAGTCCCGCCTGCCCGGCGACGCCTGGCACGCACGCTCGCCGCGTTGTCGGGATCACCCCGATACAACCAGTATCGGGGCGACCCTCCGCCTTGCGATCGCACGCACCAGACGCCGCCGGGCCTGCCCTTCGGGCAGACGACGCCACTTTCGAAACACCCCCTAGCTCCCCGACACCTCTCCCAGCACCTCCCCCAGAACCGCCGCCGCCCGCTCCACGTCCCCGAACCCCACGTACAGCGGGGTGAAACCGAAGCGCAGCACGTCCGGCCGGCGGAAGTCGCCGACCACTCCGCGTTCGATCAGACGGCGCATCACGCCGTCCGCCCCGTCGCAGCGCAGGGCGATCTGGCTGCCCCGCTGCTCGTGCGGGCGGGGCGTGAGGCACTCCACCGTGCCGTCGGGGACGTACGCCGCGACGCACTCCAGGAAGAAGTCCGTCAGGGCGAGGGACTTGGCGCGGACCGCGTCGACGGACACGCCCTCCCAGACCTCCAGCGCCGCCTCCAGGGCGAGCATCGACAGGATGTCCGGGGTGCCGACGCGCCCGCGCGGGGCGCCCGGGGCGGGTTCGTAGGCGGGCCGCATGCCGAACGGTTCGGCGTGCGAGTTCCAGCCCGGCAGCGGGGAGTCGAAGCGGTCCTGGTGCGCACGCCGCACGTACAGGTACGCCGGTGAACCCGGGCCGCCGTTCAGGTACTTGTAGGTGCAGCCGACCGCGAGGTCCACGCCGTGCTCGTCGAGGCCGACCGGCAGCGCGCCCGCGCTGTGGCACAGGTCCCAGACGGCGAGCGCGCCCGCCGCGTGCACGGCGGCGGTGAGGGCGGGCAGGTCGTGCAGCCGGCCGGTGCGGTAGTCGACGTGGTTGAGCAGCACCGCGGCCGTACGGTCCGACAGGGCCGCCGGCACCTCCGCCGGGTCCACCGGCCGCAACGTGCGGCCGGTCAGCCGGGCCGCCGACTCCGCGAGGTAGCCGTCGGTGGGGAAGGTGGTCGCGTCGACGAGGATCTCGTCCCGCTCCTCCCCCGCCAGCCGCACCGCGCCCACCAGCGCCTTGAACACGTTGACGCTGGTGGAGTCGCCCACGACGATCTGCCCGGCGGCCGCGCCGACCAGCGGGGCGATGCGGTCGCCGATCCGCTCGGGCGCGGTCCACCAGCCGCTCTCGTCCCAGGAGCGGATGCGCAGTTCGCCCCACTGGCGGCGCACGACGTCGTCCAGCCGCCCGGGGACGGCCACGGGCAGCGCGCCCAGCGAGTTGCCGTCGAGGTAGACGACCTCGTCGAGGACGAACTCCTTGCGCTTGTGGGCCAGTCCGTCGGCGGAGTCCAGCTCGCGGGCCCTGGAGGAGAGGTCAGACATGGGAACGCGCCGTCCACAGCTCGGGGAAGACGTTCTTCTGCGCGCGCTTCTCCAGCCAGGCCACGCCGGCCGAACCGCCCGTGCCCGTCTTGGCGCCCATCGCGCGCCGGGTGGCGACGAGGTGGTCGTTGCGCCAGCGCCACACCAGCTCGGCGACGTCGGTCAACGCCTCGCCCAGACGAGCGAGTTCGTCGGACTCGTCGCCCGCGTAGAGGGCGGTCCACACCGCCTCCACCTCCGGCGACGGCTCGTAGCGCCGGGAGACGTCCCGCGTGAGCGCGGCCTCCGGGACCGCGTGCCCGCGCCGGGCGAGCAGCCGCAGCACCTCGTCGTAGAGGCTCGGCTCGTGCAGCGCCTTCTCCAGCTCGGCGTGGACGCGCGGGGCCCCGCGGTGCGGGACGAGCATCGACGCGGACTTGTCGCCGAGCAGGAACTCCATGCGGCGGTACATCGCGGACTGGAAACCGGAGCCCTCGCCCAGCGCGGCGCGGTACGAGTTGAACTGGGCCGGCGTGAGCTGTCCGAGCGGCTTCCAGGAGGCGTTCAGCGCCTCCAGCTCGCGCACGGAGCGCTTCAGCGCGGCGACGGCCGTCGGCACGTCGTCCCGGCGCAGGGCGCCGGCCGCGGTCTCCCACTCGTGGACGATCACCGTGAACCACAGCTCCATCACCTGGGTCGTGACCAGGAAGACCATCTCTCCGGGGTCGTCGGAGAGGGTGTGCTGGAGGTGGGTGAGCACGTCCGCCTTGACGTAGTCCTCGTACGGCGTCGTGCCTGCGAAGTCGAGATGCGGGGTCTCGGGCTCGTGAGCCTCGTGGGACATCGCTGTCTCCTGATATGTACTCCGGGTAGCGGTCCGCCCCTGCCGTTACCGACACGGGGCCCCGGTCCCCAGGGGGCATCTTCCGCAATCGTCACCCGAAAGTGCAAGACCCGCCCGATCACACCGGGCGGCCCGTACCCCGCGGGGACCGGCCGGGAACCGGGCCAGGACCAGCCCAGAACCTGGCCGGCACCGGCCGAGGACCAGCCCGGGGCCGGTCGGGAACCGGCCCAGGACCGGCTCGGGAACCGGCCCAGAACCGGCTCGGGCTCGGGCTCGGGACTAGCCCAGCGTCTGGGCCGCCGTCGGCGAGGAGTCCTTCAGGAACTGCGTGCAGCGCTCGTACTCCTCCTGCTCGCCGATCGACCCGGCGGCGCGGGCGAGGGCATGCAGGGCGCGCAGGAAGCCGCGGTTCGGTTCGTGTTCCCAGGGCACCGGTCCGTGCCCCTTCCAGCCGCTGCGGCGCAGGCTGTCCAGGCCGCGGTGGTAGCCGGTGCGGGCGTAGGCGTACGACTCCACCACGCTGCCGCGCTCGAACGCGTCGTCGGCGAGCCGGGCCCAGGCCAGCGAGGACGTGGGGTACTTCGCGGCGACGTCCGCGGGGGCCGTGCCGGCCGCGAGCAGCTCGCGGGGCGCGGGGTCGTCGGGCAGGTGGGTCGGGGGCGGTCCCCCGAGCAGGTTTTCGTGAATGGACATGGGTCCAGTCTGGAGGACCCGCCGGGGTGCGCGCCGACGGGGTCGCGGCCCTGTCCCCCCGCCCCTCTTTCTTTCAGCTCTCCGGGTCCGCGGGCCCCGCCGGCAGGCGCGCCGCCGCCCGCTCCCCCTCCAGCGGGGGTGCCAGTACGGCCCCGTGGGTCCTGCACTCGGGGCGGCGGCAGTCCGGGGGCGGGCGGCGCACGGTCGTGAAGGCGATCAGCGCGGCGACGGCCAGTGCCCCCGCGCACCACAGCATGGCCTGCCCGAACGCGTCGTCGAAGGCGTCGGCCGAGCGGTACGCCTCCGCGCCCATCCCGGTCAGCAGGGGCAGCGCGGCCACCGCGAAGAGACCCGCCGCGCGGGCCGCCGCGTTGTTGACGCCGCTGGCCAGGCCCGCGCGGGAGACGTCGACCGAGGCCAGGACGGTCGCGGTCAGGGGGGCGACCAGGGTGACCAGGCCGAGGCCGAGGACCAGGACGGCGGGCAGGACGTCGGCGGGGTAGGAGGCGCCGGGGCCGACCCGGAGCATCAGCAGCATCCCGGCCGCGGCCAGCAGCGGGCCGACGGTGAGCGGGATACGCGGGCCGATCCGCTCGGCCAGCTGACCGGAGCGGGCGGAGAGCAGCAGCATGAGGACGGTCGTCGGCAGCAGGGCCGTACCCGCGCCGAGGGCGGAGTAGCCGACCACGACCTGGAGCTGGACGGCGGACAGGAAGAAGAAGCCGCCGAGAGCCGCGTACACGCACAGGGTGACCAGGTTGACGGCCGTGAACTGGCGGGAGGCGAAGATGGCGGGCGGCAGCATCGGGTCGGGGCGGTGCCGTTCGACGTGCACGAAGGCCACCGCGGCGGCGAGACCGGCGCCCGCCGCCACCGCCACGACCGCGGACCCCTCGCCCGCCTCGATCAGCGCGTACGTCACGAGCGCGAGGGCGACGGCGCCCAGGACCGCGCCGAGGACGTCGAAGCGGCCGTGCGCCGTCCCGTCGCCCGACTCGGGGACGTGCCGCAGGGCGACCGGCACGCACAGCACGGCGAGCGGCACGTTGAGCAGGAACACCCAGCGCCAGCCGGGGCCGTCCACCAGCCAGCCGCCCAGGAAGGGCCCCACGGCCGCGCCGATGCCCCGAAGCCGGACCACAGGCCCACGGCCCGGCCGCGGTCGTCGCGGTGGAAGGAGGCCTGGATGAGGGCGAGGGAGCCGGGGGTGAGGAGGGCGCCGCCGACGCCCTGGAGGGCGCGGGCGGCGATCAGCACGCCGGCGTTCGGGGCGAGCCCGCACAGCAGGGAGGCGACGGCGAACCAGACCACGCCGACCACGAAGACCTTGCGCCGGCCGTAGCGGTCGCCGAGGGAGCCGCCCAGCAGGATCAGCCCGGCCAGGGTGACCAGGTAGGCGTTGGAGGTCCACTGGAGGGCGGCGAGGTCGGCGTCGAGATCGCGGCCGATGCGGGGCAGGGCGATGTTGACGACGGTCGAGTCCAGCATCGCCATGCTGGAGCCGAGGACCGTGGTGAACAGGATCCACTTGCCCCGGGGCGAGGCCAGCCGGACGTCGGACATGGTCCCAGGTATACCGCGAGCCCGGCGCCGAGGCACCGGGCTCGCGGGGTACGGCGTCGCAGACCGGGGAAGACCCGGCCGGCGGGCCGTTACTTGATCTTCGTGCCCGCCGAGCGCAGGTTCTGCGTGGCCTCGACGACGCGCGCGGCCATGCCGGCCTCGGCCAGCTTGCCCCAGGTCCGCGGGTCGTAGGTCTTCTTCGAGCCGACCTCGCCGTCGACCTTGAGGACGCCGTCGTAGTTGCGGAACATGTGGTCGACGACGGGACGCGTGAAGGCGTACTGCGTGTCCGTGTCGAGGTTCATCTTGACGACGCCGTTCTCCAGCGCGGTCGCGATCTCCTCCGCGGAGGAGCCGGAGCCGCCGTGGAAGACGAAGTCGAACGGCTTGCTGCCGGCCGGCTGCCCGTGCTTGGCCGCGACGCCGTCGTTGAGCTCCTTCAGCAGGTCGGGGCGGAGCACGACGTTGCCCGGCTTGTACACGCCGTGCACGTTGCCGAAGGACGCGGCGAGCAGGTAGCGGCCCTTCTCGCCCAGGCCGAGGGCCTCGGCGGTGCGCAGCGCGTCGTCGACCGTGGTGTAGAGGGAGTCGTTGATCTCGTGCGAGACGCCGTCCTCCTCGCCGCCGGTCGGGGTGATCTCGACCTCGAGGACGATCCGCGCGGCGCGGGCCTTCGCGAGCAGCTCCTGCGCGATGGAGAGGTTGTCGGCGAGGGTCTCCGCGGAGCCGTCCCACATGTGGGACTGGAACAGCGGGCCGAGGCCGGCCTCGACGCGCTTGCGGGAGATCTCCAGCAGCGGACGCACGTACCCGTCGAGCTTGTCCTTCGGGCAGTGGTCGGTGTGCAGGGCGACCGTGACCGGGTACTTCTCGGCGACGATGTGCGCGAACTCCGCCAGGGCGACGGCGCCGGTCACCATGTCCTTGCTGTACTGGCCGCCCAGGAACTCGGCGCCGCCGGTGGAGATCTGGATGATGCCGTCGCTCTCCGCCTCGGCGAAGCCGCGCAGAGCCGCGTGCAGGGTCTGGGTCGAGGTGACGTTGATGGCCGGGTAGGCGAACTTGCCTGCCTTCGCCCGGTCGAGCATCTCGTTGTAGACCTCGGGGGTTGCGATGGGCATTCGTCCGCTCCTTGGGTGTGCGGGTTGGCGTTCTGAGTCTTACGGCCCTGACCTAGACCTTGGGGTTCGACGTCGTCGTCGTGCCCATCTTTCCAGACCTGCGCGGCCGGTCCGTGCGCCGGTCAAGTCCAGGTCATACCGGCTCGTCAGTCCAGACCCAGTTCATCCTTCGAGAAGGCGAACAGGTACGGCACGCCCGCGCCCGCCTCGATCTTCTCCGCTGCGCCGGTCGCCCGGTCCACGATGGTCGCCACGGCCACCACCTCGGCGCCCGCCTCCCGCACGGCCTCCACGGCGGTCAGCGGGGACCCGCCGGTGGTGGAGGTGTCCTCGACGACCAGGACCCGGCGGCCCTTGATGTCGGGGCCCTCGACGCGCCGCTGCATCCCGTGCGCCTTGGCCGCCTTGCGCACGACGAAGGCGTCCAGCCTGCGGCCCCGCGCGGCGGCGGCGTGCAGCATCGCGCCGGCGACGGGGTCGGCGCCCATGGTCAGCCCGCCCACCGCGTCGAAGTCCAGCTCGGCGGTCAGGTCGAGCAGCACCTGCCCGACGAGCGGGGCGGCCTCGCCGTCGAGGGTGACGCGGCGCAGGTCGACGTAGTAGTCGGCCTCCAGGCCCGAGGAGAGGGTCACCTTGCCGTGCACCACGGCCTTGTCCTTGATCTGCTGCAGCAGCGCGCCGCGTACGTCGTCCGTCATGCCCCTCAGCTTAGAGGCGGGTCCAGGACCAGGTGGTCGTGGCCTCCAGCGGCTCCAGGGGCGTGACCAGGCGCGGGAGGGTGTTCAGGCCGTCGGGCGGGCCGGTCTGCGGTTCCACGCACACGGCGGCCTCCTGCTCGTCGTAGACGACGACCCACTTCTCCCGGCTCGTCACCTCCAGCCGCAGCCGGCCCGGCCAGGTGAGGGACACGGAGACGCCGTCGGGCATGCCGAAGCAGTCGTCCCAGGGGCCGGGCTTCGGCTCGATCCGGTTGCCGGTCGGCAGGTGGTCCGCGCCGCGCTCCTCCTGCCAGGCGGGGTCGAAGGCGACCTGGACGTCCTCGCCGGTCCCGCCGGTTTCGGTGGTCCGGCCTGTTTCGGTGGTCCGGCCGGTCTGGCCGATTTCGGTGGTCTCGCCGCCGAGATTCCGGTTGAACCAGGGGTGCCAGCCGATCTGCGCCGGGAACGACGAGCCGTGCGTCTCCACCGCCATGGACAGCGTCAGCGCGTCCTCGGTCAGCGCGATGATCTGCGTGACCCGGCCGGGGTAGGGCCAGGGGTCGACCAGGTCGTACGTCAGGACCGCCTCGTCCGCCGACCTGCGGGCCACCTTCCAGGCGCCGTCGCGGACGGTGCCGTGGATGGCGTGGGGAGGGGCGTTGAGCGGCATCTGCCGCACGTCCGCGCCGTCCCGGAAGCGGCCGTCCCTGATCCGCCCGCACCAGGGGACCATCGGGAAGCAGCCGAAGCGGTCGCCCTGCCGCAGCAGCTCCGCTCCGCCGACGCGCAGTCCTCCGACCCGCCCGCCGTTGCCGGGCCGGACGGTCACCTCCGCGTCTCCCGCGGTCAGCGTGAAGTCTTCGTCACTCACGGGACGACCCTATCGAGGTGATCAAGGGGACGTCGGGTGTCACCGCGGCGTTCAGGTCACCTGCGTTCGGGTCACCTGCGTTCGGGTCACCGGCGTCGCCGCAGCGCCCGGCCGACCACGATCGCCGACGCCACCGCCAGCGCGGCCGCGGGGCCCGCCCAGCGCAGGACGCTGTCCCGGGCGACGGTCTGCGGCGCCGGGACCGGGGCGTACCGGCCGCGCGGCGGGGCGTGGTCCACCTCCTCCGCGCTGCGCCCGATCATCGTGCGGCGCGCGTGCGCGGCCTCGGCCGGGGGGACGCCGGGGTCCGGGAACCCGTCGACGGCGCCGACCTCGTCCGCCGGGCCCACGTCGAGCACGTCCTCGACGTCGTCGGGGTCCTCCACGTGGTCGGCGTCGTCGGGGTCGTCGACGTCGTCGTCCAGGTCGTCCGCCAGGTCGTCCGCGTCGAGCGACCCGTTCACGGAGTCCAGAGCGGCGGGTCCCGGCGGGGGGACCTCGGTCTCGGTTCCGGTCTCGGGCTCGGTTCCGGCCTCGGTCTCGGCCTCGGTGACGGTGGCCGCGGCGGGAGGTTCCCCGTCCTCTTCCTGCGCCTCCGTTTCCGTTTTTACTTCCGCTTCCGCTTCCGCTTCCGCCCCGAGGTTCTCCGCCCACCGGTCCAGCAGGCGTACGACCGCCGAGTGCACGGCGTCCGCCGGGAGTTCCGCGATCCGGCCGTCCGCCGTCGCCGTACCCGCGAAGCGGAGCGTGGTGGCCCCGTCGGTCTCCCGCAGGCCCAGGGTGAGCGCGAGTTCGACCGTTCCGGAGCCGCGGGCCTCGGTGGCGTCGCCCTCGACGGCGTACCCGCCGTCCTCGCGGGCGGTGACGCGCAGGGCGCCGCGGTAGGTGACGGTGTGGCCGCCGACGCGCAGTTTCAGCCGGCCGGCGACGGGCTCGGTGCCCGCGTCCTGCTGGAAGCCGGGGAGGGCCCGGGCCACCCGCGCGGGGTCGGCGAGGGCCGCCCGCAGTCGCTCTGCCGGAACCGGAACGAACACCTCATGCTCCATAAGGCCGGAGCCTACCCAGCGCGTCCGGGAATGCACCCGCCGAAACCTGGATCGGCACCACCCGCGCACCGGCCGGGCGTACCCTGCGCGCGCCCGGCGGCGCGGGCGGGCCGGCGGGCCCGTCCGGTGGCACGGGCGGACCGGGGCAGCGGCCCCTTCAACAGCGCGGGCGGACCGGGGCGGAGGCCCCTCCACCAGCACGGGCGAACCAGCGGGCCCGTTCAGCGGCACGGGCGGACCGGGGCAGCGGCCCCTCCGACAGCACGAGCGGACCAGGGCGGAGGCCTCTCCAACAGCGCGGGCGGGCCGGGGCGGAGGCCCCTTCAGTGGCGCGGGTGGACCAGGGTGGAGGCCCGCAGGCCGGCCGGGCCCGCCCGCAGTGCCTGTTCGCCGGGGCCGAGCCGCAGGCCGGGGCGGGTCCCGACCGCGGCCAGGACGAAGCCCTCGCCGCCCTCGGCCCGGTAGGGGGCGGTGTGCAGACCCGCCGCGCGCATCGTCGCCTCGACCGTCCAGAAGGTGTACGGCCGGTCGTCCACCGGGCCGGCGTGGACCGCGAGCCGGCCGCCGGGGCGCAGGGCGCGGCGGGCGAGGCCGTAGAACTCCTGGGAGTACAGCTTCGTGCTGGCGGTCATGCCGGGGTCGGGCAGGTCGGCGATCACCACGTCGTACGTCCCCGGCGGGGTCCCGCGCAGCAGGCGGAAGGCGTCGCCGGTGGTGACGCGGACGCGCGGGTCGTCGAGGGCGTGGCCGTTGAGGCGGGAGAGCCCGGGGTCGGCGCGGGCCAGCCGGATCAGGGCGGGGTCGAGGTCGACGACGTCGACGCGGCGGGTGCCGGGGCGGGCGAGGAGTTCGCGGACGGCCAGTCCGTCGCCGCCGCCGAGGACGAGCACGCGCGCGTGCGGGCCGGCCGTCGCGGGGCGGACCAGGGCCCGGTGGTGGCGGAGCCGGTCGTGGCCGCCGCCGCGGAGCCGGCCGTCGAGGTAGAGGGCGAGGGGGCGGCCGCCGGTGCCGCCGGTGAGGACGATCTCCTGGACGCCGGTGTGCAGGGCGACCCGGACGCCGTCGCCGTAGACCGCGTGGCGGGCCGCCTGTTCGAAGTCGTCGACGAGGACGGCGGCGCAGGCCAGGACGGCGAGGACGGTGACGTTGGCGACGAGGAGGAGCCGGCGGGTGCGGCGGGTGAGGTCGCGGCGGAACAGGCCGAGGACGAGGGCGCCCCCGGCGATCACGTTGACCGCGCCGGTCAGCAGGGAGCTGGTCAGCTGGCCCAGGAAGGGCAGCAGCAGGAACGGGAAGGCCAGGCCGCCGACCAGCGCGCCCACGTAGTCCGCGGCGAACAGGTCGGCGACCGCGCCGCCCGCGTCCTGGCGGCGGACGCGCTGGATCAGCTCCATCAGCAGCGGCACCTCGGCGCCGATGAGCAGGCCGATGGTGAGGCAGAAGGCGACGAGCAGGACGCGCGGGCCGTTCTCCCACGGGCCGCCCCAGCCGCCCGTCCAGGCGAACACGGCGTACAGGGCCATGGCGCTGCAGCCGCCGACCAGGGCGAGGACCACCTCGACGGCGGCGAACCCGGCGGCGGCGAGGCGGCGCAGCCGTTTGGCCGCGAGGGACCCGATGCCCATCGCGAACACCACGACGGACAGCACGACGGAGGCCTGGGTGACCGAGTCGCCCATCAAGTACGAGGCGAGGGCGACCAGTTCGAGTTCGTACACCAGACCGCAGGCCGCGCAGACGAACACGCACGCGAGCACCAGGAACCGCCCGGTGCCCGGCCGGACGGGCAGCCGCGCGGGCCCGCACCGGGACGGAACGCCCGGCGGGGCGCCGGCCGGAACACCGTGCGGAGCGCCGTGCGGAGCGACGGGCGGGACGCCGGACGCTGCACCGGGCGTCACCGCGCCGGGCGTCGCGCCGCCGGATGTCGCGCCGCCCGGCGTCGCGCCGGGCGGAGCCGGTGCGTGCGGTTCGATCACGACTGCGACGTTACGTGACGATTACGGCACTTTTTGTCACCCACACGTGTGGAATTCGCGGTCGATCAGGTGCCGTGTGTTTGAGGCGCGGTCGCGAGCACCGGCACTCTCGCGCTCACCCGCGTCCTCGTCGCCACCAGGTGCCCGTCCTGCGGGTAGGCGTGCCAGGTCCGCCAGTGCACCTGGCCTTCGCGGTGCTGCGCGAGCAGGGCCGTGAAGGCGTGCGGGCTGCCCGGGAAGACGCCCGCGAGGCCGTGCGGGTGGTCGGACACCAGGGCCAGCAGTTCCTGGGCCCGACTCGCGAACCGGTCCGGCGTGAGCACCTCGACGCGGGCCGCGAACTCGTACTCCCAGTCGCCCACCCGTTTGGCGACGCCGAGCGGGAGGGGGGTGCTGCTGCCGGGGATGCACGCGACCGTCTCGGAACAGGAGCCCCGCTCCCCCTCCAGCAGTACCTGGTGCGAGGCGCCGAGGAGCCTCAACTGGATTACGGCTCCGGACAGTTCGAGGTCGAGCGTGGCCAGGGCGGGCAGCGGCTCGCGCCCCAGGGCCCAGGCCAGGTCGGCCGCGCACGTGTCGGTGTAGGAGGTGTTCAGGGTCGTGAGCATGACTCGGCTCCGCTAGAACGCACAGAAGAGGGAAAGGTCCGGCGCACCCCCGGTGGCTCCGGGGGAAGTCGGCCCCGGCCGGCCCGGCGTGGGGAGGACGTCCGCGCGGGACGTCCGAGGGGTCCGAGGGGCTGCGTTGGTGATTTAGAGGGAATCATGAACTGTGGTGACGCCACAGCGTTTTTACCCAACTTCGTGGGGTTTCCATCCCTCAGAGGGCCCCTCAGCTCAACTGTTCAACACCGGCGTGCGCCGTGCGGCCGGGAATCGCCCCCACACGCCCCGTACGCCCCACACGCCGGACATGGTGCGACCGCGGGGCGCCCTCGGTCAGGGGACGGCCCCGCGGCCCGGGTGCGGCTCCCCCCGGGGAAGCTCAGCTGCCCCGTGTCAGCTGCCGCCTCCGCCGCATCCGCCGCCGCCTCCCCCGCAGGAGGAGCCGCCACCGCAGGACGACGAGGAGCCGCCCCCGCAGGAGTGACCGCCGCCCGAGTGAGATCCGCCGGAGTCGCTGCCCGAGTCGCTGGAGGAACTGCACGCCACGGCGGCCCCGCCGCCGGCGGCCCACCAACTGCTGCCGCTGTCCCCACTGCTGCTGCCGCCGCTGCCTCCCCCGCGCGAGCGGGTGCCGGGCCGGGACGGTCCCCGGTGTCCGGCGGTGCTCCTGCGGACGGCCGTGACGATGACGACCACCAACAGGACGACGACTGCGAGTACCGCCAGGATGATGCCGACTGCCATGGCTCCACCCTCCTTCCGAATCCCCCGAAGCGGCCCCCGTGGGCGCCTCGCGCAACCGGTACGACCGGTGCGTGCACGGGGGATGCCCGGCCGCCACGGCCGCCAAAGCGCACTTGAGGAAGTCCAGAGCTTCGGCGCAGGATGACCGGCATGACCGCCACCGCACGCCCCTTCCTCAACCGCCGTCTCGCCGAGTTCGGGACGACGGTCTTCGCCGAGATGTCCGCGCTGGCCCTGCGGACCGGGTCCCTCAACCTCGGCCAGGGCTTCCCGGACACGGACGGGCCCGAGGAGATCCGCGAGGCGGCCGTACGGGCGCTGCGGGACGGACGCGGCAACCAGTACCCCCCGGGCCCCGGCGTCCCCGAACTGCGCACGGCGGTCGCCGGGCACCAGCACCGCCGCTACGGCCTGACGTTCGACCCCGACACGGAGGTCCTGGTCACCGCGGGCGCGACCGAGGCGATCGCCGCCGCCCTGCTGGCCCTGCTGGAGCCGGGCGACGAGGTCGTCGCCCTGGAGCCGTACTACGACTCCTACGCGGCCTGCATCGCCATGGCGGGCGCCACGCGGGTGCCGGTGACGCTGCGGCCCGACCCCGGACAGGCCCGCTTCCGCCTCGACCTCGACGAGTTGCGCGACGCGGTGACGGACCGCACGCGTCTCCTGCTGATCAACACCCCGCACAACCCGACCGGCACGGTCCTCACCCGCGAGGAGCTGACCGCGATCGCCGAACTGGCGGTGGAACGCGACCTGCTGGTCGTCACCGACGAGGTGTACGAGCACCTGGTCTTCGACGGGGCCGAGCACGTACCCCTGGCCACCCTCCCGGGCATGCGGGACCGGACGGTGACGATCGGAAGCGCCGGCAAGACCTTCTCGTTCACGGGCTGGAAGGTCGGCTGGGTGACGTCCTCGCCCCCGCTGGTCTCGGCCGTGCGCTCGGCGAAGCAGTACCTGACGTACGTCGCGTCCGGCCCGTTCCAGTACGCCGTCGCCGAGGCCCTGGCCCTCCCCGACACCTACTTCGACGCCTTCCGCGCGGACATGCTGGCCAAGCGGGACCTGCTGGCGGCCGGCCTCACGGAGGCGGGCTTCACGGTCTACCGCCCGGCGGGCACGTACTTCGTCACCGCCGACATCCGCCCCCTCGGCGAGACGGACGGCATTACCTTCTGCCGCGCCCTCCCGGAACGGGCGGGAGTCGTCGCCATCCCCAACGCGGTCTTCTACGACCACCGCGAGGCGGGCGCCCCGTTCGTACGCTTCGCGTTCTGCAAACGCACCGAGGTACTGGCGGACGCGGCGGAACGGCTCCGCGAGGCATTCGCGGGCTGACCGGCGCCCTGCGGGGCTGGCCGACGCGTTCCCCGCCGCCTGCCACGCCTCGCCCGCCCGGCACGTTCGGGCCGGAGGCCGTCCTTTCCGCGCTTGCCGCACCGACAGGAACAGACGTACAATTTTCTGTACGTGAAAGGAGGGTCGACTGTGAAGACCATGACGTATTCCGAGTCGCGCGCACGGTACGCCGAGGTGCTCAACTCCGTCACCGACGACCGCGAAGAGGTCGTCATCACCCGGGCCGGACACGAGCCGGTCGTCATCGTCTCCCTCGAGGACTACGAGTCCCTGAAGGAGACGGCGTACCTGCTGCGCAGTCCGGCCAACGCCCGGCGCCTGCTCGCGTCCATCGACGAGCTGGAGAACGGCGGCGGCACCGTGCGCGAGCTGGCGACCGACGAGTAGGGGCCGCGGGTTGAAGATCACTTTCTCTTCCCGTGCCTGGGAGGACTACCTGTGGTGGCAGCTTCAGGACCGGAAGACCCTCAAGCGCATCAACACGCTCATCACGGACATCACCCGGAACGGCAACGAGGGCATCGGCAAACCGGAACCGCTCAAACACGGCTTCCAGGGCTACTGGTCGCGCCGCATCAACGACGAGCACCGGCTGATCTACAAGGCCACCGAGGACGGCGTCCTGATCGCCCAGTGCCGCTACCACTATGAAAGCTGACGGGGCTCGGAGGTCGGGCACAGCGCCCTCCTCGCAACCGACCGGCGCCGCACACTGACAGGTGCGCGAACACGGAGTGGGCTGGGTGCCGGCCGCGCCCCCGCCGGTCTCGGCCGTACGCTCGGCGAAGCAGTGCCTGACGTGCGTCGCCTCCGGCCTGGCTTTGTTCGCGAGTTCCGACAGCAGATGTTCACCAGTTTCGGCAGCAGCCGCCGCTGGCGATGTTCGATTGTGCCGTTGGAGATCCTGGCAAGTTCCGGGTCCGAGAGATGCCTGTTGCACCGAAGGTTGAGGGCGGTCGACTCGGCTCGCTGGAGCTTCAGTCAGTGACTGGTTCGGGGCGATCGGTCATGTGAGGGCCAGGCTCGCCCGGGCGGCGGTCATGAAGGCATTCTTGTGCTCTTCCAGGTGCTCGTTGACCTCCACGTCACCGGTCTCGCGCCAGACCGCCTGGTTGAGCGCGCGTCCGTAAGCGCGGGCGGGGGCCTCCAGAGCCGGGTCACAGAGCAGGGCGACCCCGCGGTCAGCCGTCCAAAGCTTGGTCATGACCTCTTGCGCCCCGGTCATCCAGCCGTCCTCGTCGGCACCCCAGGCTTCCGGGCGAGCGTAGGCGGCCCGCTCGGCGAGCTGGGCACAGGCAAGGAACTCCTGGATGGCCTGCACCTGCTCGGCCCGGCGCGTTTCGGCCGTCGCCGCCGACCGTCGCCTCTCCTCGGCCCGATCAGCCGACCGCTGGGCGGCACGCTGGGTGAACGCTGTCAGCGCCCCGCCAAGCACCACACCCGCGAGCGAGAACGTCGATACCCACAGTTCCCCCGCCATGCCAACTCTTCCTCTACGACCGGTCCCTGCGCATCAGCGTGCACATCCTCTCGCATGGGCCGATCGAGCCGTCCCCGACCAGGCATGCCTGGGTCGACAAGCCCAGGCTGTTCGAATCTGCGAGACCCAGGGTGCTGCCGAAACCGGTGAACATCTACTGTCGGAACTCGCGAACAAAGCCACTGCATCACGTGCCCCATCGGTATCGGCCACCATGGCGTCTGAGTGTCTGTACTCAGACGAACCCGGTCCTCGATCGGACGGGTGACACTGTCCGATGTACTCGGAGGCTCGTACGGGGCGGCGTGAACCCCGTTGCTGCGTCAGGGAAGTGGCCAGCAACGGTTACGGACGTTGGGATGCGGCCGCGAATGCCCGACATCTGCGGACGGCGGCGGAAACCGCGATCGCGGCTCCAAGAAGTACGACAGCATCGGTAGCCTGCGTCACCATGATGCGCGCTTGGATCCTGCCGACGCTGCTCGTGCTCTGCGGCTCAGCCGTCGCGGCCGGGCTGGTCTTCAAGGGGAACCCCGGCACAGCCGCAGCAATCCTGCCGGTGTTCCTGGCGCTCGCAGGCGTGAACTCGCCCCTGATCTTTCCGAAGTCGATCGGTGCGCGAGAGGCACAACGCCGCAGCGCGGTCGACGGTCGGCCGGTCGTCTTCTGGCGTCCGGGCTGCACGTACTGCATGCGACTGCGCATCCGGCTGGGTCGCAGCGCCGGCCGGTTGTATTGGGTCAACATCTGGCGTGACCCGGCAGGAGCTGCAGCGGTGAGGGCGGTCAACGACGGCAACGAGACCGTGCCGACCGTCTTCGTGGCGGGCCGGCCACACACCAACCCCGATCCCGCATGGCTGCGCGAGCAGCTCTCCCCTTCCGCGTGACCAGAAACCACGCCCTACGGGAGGTGCTCGCAGACCCAAGCAGACTGCCCGATGTGTTCGGAGGCGCAGAGAGCGGGATGGAACCTGTTTTTCGGCTTCGGACACGTCTTCGGGAACAACACTTCACGCCAGGGCGACTGGGCCGTGCGACGCAGCATGCTTGGTACCAGCTCGGCGTCACGATCGCATCGGCACCCGGCGTCAGCGTGCGTCCGCCTCGGGCTCCGGGCGAGGGAGTTCGTCGAGGTCGAGGGTGAAGGTGCGGCCGTCGGCCAGGGGAATGGGGAGCTTGCCCGTGCCGTACTTGTGGGTGTGCGCCGCGATGTAGCCGGGGGCGGTCGGCTGGGTATGGAGGACGACTTCCTGGGCGTAGGGGTCCACGACCAGGTAGATCGGGATGCCGTAGCGGCCGTACTTCGCGGTGCAGTCGTCGTAGTCCTTGCGCGCGGAGGAGGTGGAGACGACCTCGGAGATCATCAGGATGTCCTCGAAGCCGTAGCGCTTGCCCTCCCGGCGGGCGTCCTCGCGGAGGATCGCCAGATCGGGGGCGGAGTTCTCGTCGGCGGGGAAGTCGATGCAGACGTCGGAGGCGACCTTCGTGTAACGGCCGAGGGACACGGTCGTGTCGCGCTGAAGCGCCTTGATCGTGCTGGAGTCTTCGAAGCTCCGCGGAGTCAGGATCACCTTTCCGTCAATCCCGAACAGGGCCGCGTATCCCTTGGAAAACTCGGTGTGCAGGATCGCGTCGACGCTCATGGACGGGCTCCTTCCCGCGTGTGATCAGGGCACGGCAAGGTTGTCCAGGTCGGAAAACGCGAAGCTCCTGAGGCTATTCGGTGTCCTTCGGATGCCTCGGAGAGGCGTAGACCAGAATCACGGTCGAGGTTTCCGGGCTGATCAAGTAACGGACTCTGCCGCCGCTGGTGATCTCGTACTCCCACTGCTCCAGCTCAGAGCCCTTCCATTCTTTGGTGGCGTGCCTGCCTCGGAGCTGGTGCTGGCGGTTCCAGTCGGATCGCGACAGCGGGTCTGCACGAAGGGCCTCCAGACAGCGATGCGCGTTCGGCAGCGCCACCCGGCACAGTTCCTCCCAACCGTTCGCGGCCTCTGTCGTCCCGTGGATGACGTTCCAACCACTCAGCGGAGGGACACTGACCCGATCGCCTTTCTTGGGGCTCACTCGTGTACCTCGACGGGACCGAGATCGACGTCACCCAGCGGACGGAGCGCCTCCCTGAGCTGGTCGGGGTCGGCGTTGATGCGTGCGGTTGCCCGCCACGAGACGATCGCTCGGTGCACGGCTTCCCTCGCACCCAGCTCAGCGGCATCCGACAGCGCTTCCAGAAGCTCGACGGTGAATTGCCGGACTTCCTCAGCGTCCAAGTGGCGCACCCACGGGAACACCTCGGGCAGCGCGAGCAAAAGCGACTTGGCACCGTCGTCCTGCTTCATCAGGGCAAGGAACAGCCTGGATGCCGTGGTCAGGTTTTCCTCGGTGCGTTCCGCATGTATGGCCGTGGTCAGCACCATGTCGGGTGCGTCTCGGTGCGTGACACGCAGGCACCCCAGGGCGGCGGCCCTGGCAGCGACAGCCTTCGGGTTCCGCGACAGGTCGGTGAACGAGACAGACTCCGATTCGAATACCAAGGGCGCGATGCTCATACTCAGACCGTACTCTGATTGCATTCTGATTTCTATCCCACGGCGGGAGGAGCATCTGAAGGTCCTCCTCATGCTGAAATCAGGCGGCAAGGTGCACCACTGCCCGGCAGAGCGCGTCCACCTGCTCAGGCGTCATGTCGTAGTCGTACGCGATGTCCTCGACGGTTTCGCCGGCCTCCCACAGGTCGGTGATGGCCCGCACGGTGACGCGGTTGGCGGCCACCACGGGGAGGCCGTGGCCGAACCTCGGATCGATCACGACGGGCACGGAGTCCGGGTACTGCCTCAGGCGCAGGCTGGAGGGGAAGTCGTCGCCCGGCTCCCAGGTGAGGTAGCGGAGATGGTCCGAGACCACTTCCTGGATGGGGACCTGGCCGTCGCGGGCTCCGCGGAGATCCCCCAGCCGTGCTCGATGAAGATGTCCACGCCGTCCGTGGCGATCCGCTTCGACACGAGGCCGTAGGGAGTGTCGAAGGCGTCCCGTACGGCGGCGGCCGCCTCCCTGATCTCGCTCATGCGAAGCCCCAGGGACCGCAGGGAACGAAGGACGTGCGCTTCGGCCACCGCGATGAACGGCACCGAAGGCTGTCCCTTCCGCACCGGCTCGACCTGGTGGACCAGTGGCGCTCCGGCGGCCCGCCCCTTCAGCCACGAACCGAGAGTCGACTGCGGAATCTCGAGGTAGGAGGCGGTCTCCACGGGGGTGAGCAGTCCGTCCCTGAACCTGTCGACCATGCCCCACCTCCTCCTGGCACCGGATTTCGCATCGTGCCACGACAAACCTGCCACCTGCGGGTGGACCGCACACCCGGTCATCGGCTCAGCCCGCCGCGCGGAGTTCGTCCTCGGCGCGGCAGTCCCGGCAGCGGACGTGTCCCGCCGTGCGCATCGGCCGCTCGCAGCCGTCGCAGTTCACCCGGGGTACGACCGCCGGGCGTACGGGAGGCTCCGCGCCCCTGGCCGGTAGCGGCAGGGGCGTCTCCCCGAGCCGGTAGGCGAGGATGCCGACGGGGCGGGCCAGCAGAGGGGACGGGAGCCCGGCGGTGAGGTGGTCCGTGATGTGGGTGGGCAGCAGGCCCGCCGCGAGCCACCGGCTGACGGCCGGGGCGAGGCGGGCCACCTCCCGTTCGGACAGGATGAGGCGGGGGTCGGCCCGGCGCAGGCCGGCGAGTACGGCGACGGCTCGGGGGTCGGCCTCGGCGAACAGGGTCGGGGGCTCGGGCCCGGTGAGCGGAGCAGAGGTCTCGACCTCGGTGAGCGAGGCCGGGCTCTCGGGCTCGGCGAGCAGGGCCGAGGGCTCGGGTTCGGCCTCTACGGGGGGCCGCGTGGTTTGCCGTACGGCCGCTGGTGCCGGCGGGGTCGTCGTCGCGGCGGCGGGCTTCCTCCGGGGCCGGGGCGGCTCGGGGGGTCCGTCCGGATGCGGGGCGCCGCCGGGGACGTCGTAGAAGTACGTCCGGGTGCGGACCTGTCCGGAGGGGGTTCGCTCGCGGCGGCGCTCCAGGTGCCCAGCCGCTTCCAGTTCCCTGAGCGCCCGCGAGATGAGGATCTCCCCCTCGCTGAAGTGCTCGCACAGGGCGGCGATGCTCACGGGGGAGCCGTCGGGCAGGGAGGCGATGTACGCCGCGACGCCGATCGTGACCGCGCTGCCGCGCCGCTGGGCGAGGGCGTTGGAGATCACCGTGAAGTCGGCCGTGAGGCGGGTGCGGACGTGGATCACGCCGGAGGTCGGTGTTCCGGCGTCGGCGCGCAGGCGCGCGTTAGACTGCGAGTCAGCCATCGGGAAGCTGTTCTCTTCCTGATCGGTCAGGCCCTCGTTCGGGATTGCCGTCCCGGCCGGGGGCCGTATCTGTTTGCGGTTGTCGCGGCGAACGTAACCGTCCGTCTCCCGTCCCTGCAAGCCGGTCACCCGGACGGGTGACGCGGGCTTCGCGGCCGGGGAGGGTGGGTGGGCGGGTAGTTCTTTCCCCCGGTTCTTTCAGGAGGTCAGCGGCCGACCGGACCCTCGCGGACAAGGGCCCGGTGAGCCCGGGACGTGGACGGCGACCGGCTCCCGGCCGCCTCAGAGGCGGCGGTCCCCCGCCTTCAACTCGCCTATGAAGGCGGCCCAGGCGGCGGTCTCGAAGCACAGCGCCGGACCCTGCGGGACCTTGCTGTCACGGACCGGGACGACGACTCCCCGGAACCCATCGGCCACCTCCACGCAGTCGCCGCCCGCCTGATTGCTGTAGCTGCTCCTGCGCCACGCGGCGCCGTTCAGATCGGGACGGGACCTTCGCTCCAAGGTAGTTGCCCTCTCCTCAGGGACGGTACGGCCCGGCCTTCAACTCGCCTATGAAAGCGTCCCAGGTGGCGGTCTCGAAGCACAGCGCCGGACCCTGCGGGACCTTGCTGTCACGGACCGGGACGACGGCTCCCGGGAATCCGTCGGCCACCTCCACGCAGTTGCCGCCCTCCTGATTGCTGTAGCTGCTCCTGCGCCACGCGGCGCCGTTCAGATCGGGACGGGACCTTCGCTCCACGGTGGTTGTCCTCCCTCACGGATCGGATCATGTCGAGCGACATGAGCGGGGGCAGCGCTGCCGCCCGCAGCCGATCGTAGGTCAGCGCGAAACTCCTCACCTCGTCCGGATCCTCGACGAGTTGGCCGAAGTGCGCGCCTTCCGTGTAGGCGATCTCCGAGCCGTCCGGCATCGTGAGGACCGTGAGCGAGCCGCCCATGACGTCGTGCTCGCCCTGGTCGAACGGAAGTACCTGCACAGTGATGTGGTGCTCCGTCGAGGATCTGAGCAGCCGCGCCAACTGCTCTCGCATCACCGCGTGTCCGCCGACCGGACGCCTGAGCACCGCCTCGTCGAGGACCACCCACAGCTCGGGGCAGTCGGGGCTGCCGAGGCGCTCCTGTCGTCCCATGCGAAGGGCAACCCGCTCCTCCAACTGCTCCTTACTGCCGAGTGTTCGGCCGACACTCAATACCGACCGCGCGTAGCCCTCCGTCTGCAACAAGCCTGGCACCACATGCGCCGCGTACTCGCGGACGGCCACCGCCCGTGCCGAGTACTCCATGAACTTCCGTGACCAGTCCGGAAACGCCTCCCGGTAGACGTACGGCCACAGGTCCACCAGCAGGTCGTCCGCGCCGAGGGCCGCGTCCAGGGCGCGGGCCAGTTCCAGGGTCGGCTTGGCTCCGGAGGCACGCTCGATCTGGGTGATCCGCGTGCTCACCACGTGCGTCCTGTCGCCCAGTTCGGCCTGGGTCAGCCCGGCCGCCGTGCGGAGCCTGCGGACCCGCGCGCCGAAGAGGGCCGCCATGGACGTACTGGGGTCGATTCCGTTGGCCAAGGCGTCACTTCCGTTCCTTACGGGAGGAAAAGTAAGGCTGTGTCACCTGTCGAGCGTAGGGCGACCTGCCGATCCTTGGGTACGGAACGTGACGAAGCGTGTACGTCGCGGGAGTTCTCCCTCTTCACAGCGGACAAGGACGGACAAGCCGTGCTGACAGCAACGACCACTCCGGAGCACGAACTGCCCTCATTCACGGCGCGGTTCGCCTCCACACCCCGCGGTGCGCGGCTCGCCCGGCGGCTCGCCGTCCGGCGCATGGAGGAGTGGGGCCACCCGCCGGCGTCGGACGCCTCCTGCGCGGTCGCGCTCGTCGTCGGCGAGCTGGCGGCGAACGCCGTGCGGCACGGCCGCGCCCCCGGGCACGACTTCAGGCTGCGGCTCGTCCTCGACGCGGCCGCGGATCTGGTGCGCGTCGAGGTCGCGGACGCCGCCGCGAAGCGGCCTCCCACGGCCCCGCCGTCGGCGTGCCCCGAGGGCGAGTCCGGGCGGGGGCTGCTCCTGGTGGACGTCCTGGCCGTGCGCTGGGGGACGGAGTCCCGTCGGCCGGTGGGCAAGACGGTGTGGGCGGAGGTGCCCACGGGGGCGTCGCACCATGCGTAGGGGCAGGTCGCATATGAAGTACGTCGCGTACTTGACGTACCTGGAATCGGGTCGCACTCTGGGAAGAACAGGGCGAACGAGGAGGCAGGTCATGGCGGCCGCGGTGCACTACGACAGCTACACCCAGGCGCGCGCCCACCTGAAGGACCTTCTCGACGCGGCCGACGAGGGGCGGGTGGCGACCGTGCGGCGCGACTCCGGCCGTTCGGCGGTCGTGGACGTGGAGCGGCTGCGCCACTACCTGTCGCTGGTGTGCCCCTCGAAGGCGGAGGTGGTCCCCGAGGCGGGGGGCTGGTCCGTCTTCCTGCCCGGCCTGCCGCTGGCCGCCGACGGGGCGTCGTTCGACGAGGCCATAGAAGAGATGGTCCAGGTCCTGCGCGAGTACGCCGAGGACTGGCAGGACAGGCTGCGGCTCGCCCCCAACCACGCGGACAACTGGGGCCTGGTGCAGCTGATCGCCCTCAGCGACGACGGACAGTTGCGCGACTGGCTCGTGGGTGCTCCCCGGTGACCTGGCCCCAGCCCGACCGGGAGAACCACGACCGTTTCTGCCGCGTGGAGAAGTGGCTGCGCGTCCGGGACACGCGCGGGCGCACCGGCACCCACCACGTGACCTACGAGCTCACCCTGCACGACGGCCGGATCCTGCGTACCCGCATCTCGCACCCGGTCGACCGCACCACGTACGGCGCGGCGATGTGGCGGCACATCCTGCGGGACCAACTGGACGTCACCGAGGACGAGTTCTGGGCCTGTGCGCAGCAGGGCGAACCGCCCGACCGCGGTGCTCCCGGACCGCCACGCGAGACGCTTCCCGCCGATCTGGTGTACCTGCTCATCCACCGGGTGGGCGTCGGCGAGGACGTCGTGGCGGGGATGACCCGGGACGAGGCGGTGGCGAGGCTCCAGAAGTACTGGACGGACGGGAGCTGAGCCGCAACCACGACGCGTCCGTCCACACCCTGTGGACAACCCCGCGGTACGCCCCGCACGGCGAGAGCCCGGCCCTGGCTCGCGACCTTGACGGGGTCGCGGCCCTGGCCGGGCTCTCGGTCGCCTGGGCGGACGGCGGGTGCCGTTCGCCCGGGTGGGGGCGGTCGGCTACTCGTCGTCCGCGGGCTTGTCCGCGTCCTCGGCCGCGTCCTCGGCCGACGCCGACTCCAGGCCCAGCTGCTCCACGAGCCACCTGTCGAACTCGATGGAGGCGCGCACCCAGCTCACCGTCGAGGAGACGAAGAACTCGAGGTTGACGCCGGCGCCGATCAGCATCTGCGTCTCGCCGATGAGGCGGACGGTGCCGTCGTCGTGGGTGTGCGTGTAGACCTTGGGCCACAGGGTGCGGCGGTTCCAGTCGTCGATGGCCTCCAGGATCTGGGGCTTCTCGTCGATCTGGTGCGGACGGTCGAAGAACGTGCGCACCGAGTAGACCGCCTGGTCTCCCTCGCCGCGGAACATGAAGTACGTGCGGAATTCCTCCCACGGCGCCGCGAGGTCTCCCTCGTCGTCGACGACGTACTTCAGCTCCATCTGGTCGAGGAGCTGCTTCACGAGGTCCTGATCCGGAACGACGGGGCCCGCCGGTCCCTGGGGCTGCGGCTCGGGCTGGCCCCCGAAGTTCGGAATCGAGGACGGGTCGATGGTCACCGTGATTTTCCCTTCGTACGGATCTGGCCATCCTCCCCCATGCGGGGCGGGGGTGGCAACCCCCGCCCCGAGGGTTCACCTCCGGTTGGCGGAATTCCGCTCAGGGCGTGTGTCCGGACGGGCGCGGGCGCCGGTCAGAGGGTCTTTCCGGTCGGCGCGGGGCCCACGATCAGGCCGTCCTCGAAGGTGTCGACCCGGACCGTGTCGCCGTCCTTGACCTCGCCCGCGAGGATCTCCTTGGCGAGGCGGTCGCCGATGGCGGTCTGGACGAGGCGGCGCAGCGGCCGGGCGCCGTACGCCGGGTCGTTGCCCTCGTCGGCGAGCCAGGCGAGGGCCTCCTCGGTGACCTCCAGGGTGAGCCGGCGCTCGGCCAGCCGCTTGGCGAGCCGGTCGATCTGGAGCCGCGCGATCCGGGCCAGCTCCTCCTTGCTCAGCGCCGAGAAGACGACCAGGTCGTCGAGCCGGTTGAGGAACTCCGGCTTGAAGGACGCCCGGACCACCTCCAGGACCTGCTCCTTCTTCTCGGCCTCGGTGGAGAGCGGGTCGACCAGGTACTGGCTGCCCAGGTTGGACGTCAGCACCAGGATGGTGTTGCGGAAGTCGACCGTGCGGCCCTGTCCGTCGGTGAGGCGCCCGTCGTCGAGGACCTGGAGCAGGATGTCGAAGACCTCCGGGTGCGCCTTCTCCACCTCGTCCAGCAGCACCACGCTGTACGGCCGGCGCCGCACGGCCTCGGTGAGCTGGCCGCCCTCCTCGTAGCCGACGTAGCCGGGCGGGGCGCCGACGAGCCGGGCCACGCTGTGCTTCTCGCCGTACTCCGACATGTCGATGCGGATCATGGCCCGCTCGTCGTCGAAGAGGAAGTCGGCGAGGGCCTTGGCCAGCTCGGTCTTGCCGACGCCGGTCGGGCCGAGGAAGAGGAAGGAGCCGGTCGGGCGGTCGGGGTCGGCGATGCCGGCCCGCGAGCGGCGTACGGCGTCGGACACGGCCCGGACGGCCTCGCCTTGGCCGATGAGCCGCTTGCCCAGCTCGTCCTCCATGCGCAGCAGCTTCTGCGTCTCGCCCTCCAGGAGGCGGCCGGCCGGGATGCCGGTCCAGGAGGCGACGACGTCGGCGATGTCGTCGGAGCCGACCTCCTCCTTGACCATGGTGTCCTTCGCGGCCTCCTCCTCGGCCTCGGACGCGGCCTCCAGGTCGCGCTCCAGGGTCGGGATCTCGCCGTACAGCAGCTTGCTGGCGGTGTCGAAGTCGCCGTCGCGCTGCGCCCGTTCGGCCTGGCCGCGCAGGTCGTCGAGCCGCTCCTTCAGCTCACCGACCCGGTTGAGGGACTGCTTCTCCTTCTCCCAACGGGCGGTGAGGCCGCGCAGCTCCTCCTCCTTGTCGGCGAGGTCGCGGCGCAGCTTCTCCAGGCGCTCGCGGGAGGCGGGGTCGGTCTCCTTGTCGAGGGCGAGTTCCTCCATCTTCAGCCGGTCGACGGCGCGCTGGAGCTCGTCGATCTCGACGGGGGACGAGTCGATCTCCATGCGCAGCCGGGAGGCCGCCTCGTCGACGAGGTCGATGGCCTTGTCGGGCAGGAAGCGGGAGGTGATGTACCGGTCGGACAGGGTGGCCGCGGCGACCAGCGCGCTGTCGGCGATCTGGACCTTGTGGTGGGCCTCGTACCGGCCCTTGAGGCCGCGCAGGATGGCGATGGTGTCCTCGACGGACGGTTCGGCGACGAGGACCTGCTGGAAGCGCCGCTCCAGCGCCGCGTCCTTCTCGATCCGCTCGCGGTACTCGTCCAGGGTCGTCGCGCCGACCATGCGCAGCTCACCGCGGGCGAGCATCGGCTTCAGCATGTTGCCCGCATCCATCGCCGAGTCGCCGCCCGCGCCGGCGCCCACGACGGTGTGCAGTTCGTCGATGAAGGTGATGATCTGCCCGTCGGAGTCCTTGATCTCGGCGAGGACGGTCTTCAGCCGCTCCTCGAACTCGCCGCGGTACTTGGCCCCGGCGACCATGGCGCCGAGGTCGAGCGAGACGAGCCGCTTGTTCCGGAGGGACTCGGGCACGTCCCCCTTCACGATCCGCTGGGCGAGCCCCTCGACGACGGCGGTCTTGCCGACGCCGGGCTCGCCGATGAGGACCGGGTTGTTCTTCGTGCGGCGGGACAGCACCTGGACGACCCGCCGGATCTCGGTGTCCCGGCCGATGACCGGGTCGAGCCGGCCCTCGCGGGCGGCGGCGGTGAAGTCGGTGCCGAACTTCTCCAGCGCCTTGTACTGCCCCTCGGGGTCGGCGTTGGTCACGCGGCGTCCGCCGCGGGCCTTGCGGAAGGCCTCCAGCAGCTTCTTCGCGGTGGCCCCCTGCCGGTCGAGCACCTCGCCGGCCCGGCCGCCCTTCGCGGCGATCCCGATGAGCAGGTGCTCGGTGGAGACGTACTCGTCGCCGAGTTCCCGCGCGCGCTCCTGGGCGTCGGCGATCACGGCGAGCAGTTCACGGTTGGGCTGCGGGGGCGCGACGGTGGACCCGGCCACGCTGGGCAGCGAGCCGAGCACCTGCTCGGCGCCCGTGCGCACGGCGGCCTGGTCGGCGCCGGCGGCGGCGAGCAGGTCGACGATGTTCTCGTTCTCCTGCCCCTGGAGCAGCGCGAGGAGCAGGTGGGCCGGGGTGAGGTCGGGGTGTCCTGCGGACAGGGCCTTGTTGCCGGCGGTCTGGATGGCTTCTCGGCTCCGGTTGGTCAGCTCTGCGTCCACGGTCGCTGTCTCCTCCTTGCGTGTCAGCCGTCGTCACTGACTCTGTCAGCGTACATAAACTTGAGTCTATTCCACTCAAGGTTGCATCCGGGAGCCCCCCAGGGGCTAGGTTCCAGCCATGGCCGCATACCCCCAGGACCCGGGCGCCCCCGACGCGCCGTACCTCGACTTCTGGCGTGAAAAACACCTGTGCACCCTGACCACACCACGCCCGGACGGCTCTCCGCACGTCGTTCCGGTCGGAGTGACGTACGACCCCGGGAACCGGCTCGCCCGGGTGATCGCGGACCGGGCGAGCACGAAGGTGCGCAACGTCCTGGCGGCCGGCGCGGAGGGCGCCCGGGTCGCGGTGTGCCAGGTGGACGGCCGGCGCTGGGCCACGCTGGAGGGCCGGGCCCTCGTCCGCGCCGAGCCGGACCGGGTCGCGGAGGCGGAACGCCGTTACGCGGAGCGCTACGGCCGGACCCCGCGCCCCAAACCCACGCGCGTGGTGATCGAGATCGAGCTGACCCGGGCGATGGGCCGGGGCTGAGGGGGCACGGGGCTGGAGGGACGGGCCGAGGGGACGACGGACGCGGCGGGCCGGGGCAGGCGCGGCGGGCTGAGGCAGGCGCGGCGGGCACGGGACGAGGCACGATGCACCGGGCACGGCGGGCCGGGGACAGGCGCCACGGGCCGGAGGCGGGGCACGGTGCGCCGGGCGGGCGAGCGCGGCCCGGCGCCGGCCGGCGGGTGACGTGATCCGCCTCCGGCGACTTCCGGCCACCTCGCCGCGGCCCGACAACCGGACATGTCCCCGCGAACGACAGCGGCGTCACCGTGTTCAGGTCACGGTGACGCCGCTGCGGGGGAAGTACCTGCGCGATCTGTTACGACGGGGGAATCGCGTCAGGCACTGCGGGGGGTGGCTGAGATGGTCCTGGGCACGGCCGGGCTCGCCGACTCCGCCAGGTGGTGGTCACGCTGGTCCAGGTTGACGAAGATCATTCCGTACCGGATGGCGCACCGTACGGGCTGGGGGGCTCCTCGGGGCCGTCGCAGGCACCGGTACGCGCGTACGTCGTCGTCCTCGTCCCGGGTCACGACGACCGGCTCCCCGAACACCGTCACCATCAACGAGTCACCACTGTGGGGGATGGCGGTGACCAGGTCGATGAAGTGCCAGCCGGAGCGGTAGGCCGTGGCCATCTCGCGTCGGAAGGAGCGGTCGTCAGGAGGAGTCGTCATCTGCCCGTCAGCCCCAACTGCTGTCGTCCGCGCCGGTCGGCGTCACGATGCCCCAGCTGCTGTCGCCGGCGACGGCGGTGCTCGGCTGCTTCACACCCCAACTGCTGTCCGCCAGGGCGTCGCTCTCCGCACCCGCGAGGCCACTCAGCACTCCGAAGGCCACGGCGGCAGAGAAGGCGGCGACAAGAACCGAGCGAAGCTTTCTCTTGCCCATAGTCGGCTTCGTCCTCACTTGATGGTCACCTCTTCCCCGTCGAGTAAGACGATGGCTCATTCGGGCACGTCGTGGCCACACGATCGGTGCATCATGTTCCTGCATGTTCAGGACCCTGGGGGGTGGAAATTTGGAAACTATCGGGACTAAAGGGACACATCCCCATGCGGTGACCGAATTGTGTGAGGCCGGCGCCCGGTTGTACGCGCAGGCCCTCCGCGCCGGACGCATCACCCGCGCGGACGTGGAACCCGCTCCGTGCCTGATGGAGTTCGCCCTCCTGCACCCGGACCCCGACGACGCCGACTGGCTGCGGCCCGTACCGCCGGCGGTCGCCCTGGCCCAGCGCCTGAACCCCATCGAACGCGAGATCAGCGAGCACCGGCGGACGTCGATCGAGATCGCCGACGCCTTCGAACCCTTCATGGCGCTGAGCGCGCAGTCCACCGCCTCCACGCACTCCATCACGGTCCTGGAGGGCTTCGACCGGATCAACGCCGCCCTCGACCTCGCCACCGCACAGTGCCGGTCCGAGATGCTCACCGTCCAGCCCGGCCAACGGCGGCTGGAACACACCCTCGAACAGGCCCTCGACCGCGACAAGCCGCTGACCGACCGCGGGGTGCGCATCCGGACCCTGTACCAGCACACGGCCCGGCACAGCCCCGAGACGCTGGCCTACGTGGCCCAGTTCACCGACGGCAAGGTGGAGTACCGCACCATCGACGAGCTCGTCGAACGCCTCATCATCTGCGACGAGACCGTGGCCTTCATCCCCACCCGCGACGACCGGCAGGTCGCGCTCGAACTGCGCCACCCCGGCCTCGTCCGCTACCTGGTCAAGGTCTTCGAGTTCATGTGGAGCCGCGCCGTGCCCCTGAGCGCGGGCGCCCCCTACGAACCGGCGCCGGACGGCATCACCGACATCCAGCACTCCATCGCCAAGCTCCTGGTGGAGGGCCACGTCGACGAGGCGATCGCCCGCCGGCTCGGCATGAACGTCCGCACCTGCCGCGCGCACATCGCCAAGCTCGCCTCGACGCTGGGCAGCGGCAGCCGCGCCCAACTCGGCTACCTCCTCGCGCAGTCCGGGATCCTCAAGCAGGAGGACAGCGCGCAGTGAACCCGGTGGACACGCCGCCGCACCCGGAGCACGGCGTGGAGGAGCTGTGCGCCGCGGGCCTGGAGCTGTACGCGCGGGCCCTGCGGGACGGACACGTCACCGGCAAGGACGCCGAGGAGGAGGCCCCCTGCCTGCTCGGCTTCGGCCTGCTGCACCCGGACCCCGGCGAACCCCGGGTCCTGAGACCCGTCGCTCCGGCCACCGCACTGCACCGGTTCCTGCGCGCCTCGGCGGCCCGCGTCGCCGAGGAACGGCGGCGCGAGACCCTGCTGCTGGCGGAGTTCGAGCCGCTGATGCGGATCGACGGGCGGTGCACCGCGGACGCGGAGGCGTCGGCCCTGCGCATCCTGAGCGGCACGGAGCAGATCAACCAGGCCATCACCGACGCCATGGGCGAGGCGTCCCTGGAAGTCCTGTGCATCCAGCCCAGCAGCCACTGCACGGGCGCCCGCGACGAGGCGGCCCAGGCCGTCGCCATGCGCCGCGACCAGGCGCTCCTCGACCGCGGCGGCCGTATCCGCACCCTGTACCAGCACACGCAGCGGTACCGGCCCCTCGTGCTGTCCCGCTACGAGCAGCTGCGGGGCGACGCGCAGGCCCGCACCCTCGACGAGATCACCGACCGGCTCCTCCTGATCGACCGGACGGTGGCGTTCATCCCCGCCAACGCCGACCGCAGCCTCGCCCTCGAGATCCGCCACCCCGCGCTGCTCTCCTTCCTGGTCACGGTCTTCGACCGGCTGTGGCGCCTGGCCACCCCCATGTATCCCGAGACGGTCACCCGGCCCAGCCGCAACGGCGTCACCCCGCGCCAGCGCGCCATCGCGGCCCTCCTCGTCGAGGGCCACACCGACTCCGTCATCGCCGACCGCCTCGGCATGAACGTCCGTACGGCCCGGGTGCACATCGCCAAGCTCGCCGTCACCCTCGGCAGCGAGAGCCGCGCCCAGCTCGGCTACCTCATCGGGCGCTCGGGGATCCTCGACCCGGAGGGCTGAGCGGGATCCGCGGCGCGCGGCACGTCGAGGCCGACCTGGGCGATGCGCACGCCCAACTGGGTACGGCTGACCGCCCCGAGCGTCTCCGAGAGGCGGGCGATGTGCGCGCGGCAGGTGCGCACGCTGATGCCGAGGCGCTCGGCGATCACCGCGTCCTGATGTCCCTCCGCCAGCAGTGCGGCGATGGACTGCTCCCGGTGCGAGACGCCCTCGACACGGGTGTCGGGCAGCGCGGCGGTCAGCGGGACCGCCAGCCGCCACAGCCGGTCGAAGACCGTGCCCAGGTAGGCGACCAGGGCCGGGTGGCGCAGCTCCAGCGCCATCGTGCGGTCGGCGTTGGCGGGGATGTACGCGACCGTGCGGTCGAACAGGATCAGCCGGTCGATGACCTCGTCGAGCGTGCGGGCCTCGACCGCGTCGCCCATCAGCTCCAGGTAGTTGAGCAGGCCCTGGCCGTGCCGGGCGACGTGGTTGTAGAGGTCGCGCATCCGCACGCCCCGCCCGCGCAGGGCGAGCGCCCGGTGCAGCCCCTCCGACAGTTCGTGCTCGCGCCGGATGCCGCCGGGCTGCACCGTCAGCACCTCGGTGGTGCACGCCTCCGTCGCCTCGTCGAGGGCCGCCTGGATGCGGGAGGCGCCGTCCAGGACGCGGATCGCCGCGCCCTCCCCGGCCGGGCCGCCCGGCGCGGGCCCGCCGAGCCCGGCGTACCACTCGAAGGCGGCGACCGCCGAGCCCATCCGCAGCCGGCTGGCGCTCACCTCGTCGTAGAGCCCGCGCAGCAGTTGGGTCATGACCTCCTGCGGGGAGGTCGGGACCAGCCAGTCCATGTCGTCGGGGTCGGGGTGCAGCAGGGCGAGGTCCAGCAGGCAGGGCACCGGCTCGGCGTCCCGGCGCGGCACCCGGCCCCGCCGTACGGCCCGGGAGTACACGCGGTCCCCGGCCTCGCACAGTCGGTCAGCACCGTGAGGATGCTCCTCCGCCCCGTGCCCGGCCATCGACCATCCCACCCCCGCCGTCCGCGTGTCGCGCGTCGTTCGTGTTTTCCGCGTGTTCCGCGTTTTCCGCAGCGCAACTATGCGCGGCCCCGGACCGGCTCCGCAACACGGCTCCTCCCCGTGATCCTTTTGAATTCCGCCCATTTACGCGGGTTCCTCCCGGCCTCCGCCCCTCGCCTTGCAACAAGCTGATGCTCCCCGCGGACGTCCGGCGGGAACCCGCGCACGTCTTCGCACGCCCGTGCGCCCCGCAACCCACCGGGTGGCCGACCGCGTCGCCCCCCGCCCCTGATACCCCCTCACGGCGGCTCCACCGCGCGCACGTGTGCGGCCGGCGCCGGCGGGCGGGGCGCGCTGTCCGCACGCCCGGGAACCGGCATGCGGCGCGGCCGCGGACCCGCCGCGCCGCGCCGCGCCGCTCCCGGCTTGCCGAACGGGAGCAACGGCGGCACCGGAACGCCCGGACGACCCTCGCGGGGACGGCGCCCGGGGACGAGGGATGCGTTCGCGGGGAGGGGTGGAAGGAGCCGAGGGGGGACGGAGAGAGCGGGGAGGAACGGGAGGAGCGGGGAGGGACGGAGGCAGGGAGAGCCGCTCCGCCCGGACACCGCGCGGCGCCGCGCGCGGGCAGCCCGCCAGGCCGGCCCCGGGCCACGCCGGACTCCTGGGGCCGCCCAAGGGCCCTGTAAGGGCCCTGCCGGGGCTGAGGGCTGGGGGCTGGGGCTCATCGGGACCAGCCGTGAAGGGACGGGGCCGGGGGCCGTGGGGACCGGTCGCGGAGGACCGGGGCCCGGGGCCATGAGGACCGGTCGCGGAGGACCGGGGGAACGGAGACCGGGAGCCATCGGGACCGGCCGTGGAGGGCCGGAGGCCGGGACCCACCGGGACCAGACGCAGAAAGCCGGAGGCCGTCGGAGCGGCCACGGAAGGCCTGGAGCCCGTCGAGCCCGTCGGACCGGCGCCGACGGGCGGGCGGGCCCTGTCCGACTCTGTCTGGCTCTGTCTGGCTCTGTCTGGCTCTGTCCGTCCCTGTCTCCGCGCCGCCGGGCAGCGCCCGTTCCGGCCGTGCGGGACGACGTCCGCCCCCGCCCCGTCCTCATCCGTCCCGGGAGGCGTGGGCCGACTTCCTCCGCGCGACCGCGCCCGAGCGGCCCGACGTGGCGGCTCCCGCCGACCGACCGCCGGCCGCACCGGGAGAGCAGGGCGGGGCGGGGCAGGACAGGGCAGGGCAGAGCACAGAGCGGAGCCGAACCAAGCCGGGCCGGAGGCACCACGAAAGCGGCGCCGTACGGCGCGCACCGACGCCGGCGGCGCCCCCTGGACCCGCTCGCCGTCCCGGCCGGCTCGCGCCGGTCAGTTCAGCTTGAGAGCCTGGCAGGCGGCCGCGTACTTGGCGGTGCAGATGTCGGACGGCTTGTAGATGCCGTCCGCGATGACGGTCTCCTTGATGTTCTTCTTCGTCAGCGCCACCACGGTGACCAGCTGGGCCGGGATCTCCTTGTCGGTGGGGCTGTCGATCTTGTCGCGGGTCAGGGCGTCGAACTCGATGTCACGGCCCTGGACCTTGGCGACGGCCATCTCCGCGGCCGCCTCCGCCATCTGCGGGTAGGGCTTGTACACGCTCATGTACTGCTCACCGCTGATGATCCGCTGCACCGCGGGCAGCTCCGCGTCCTGGCCGGTGATCGGCGGCAGTTCCTCGACGCCCGCGGCGCGCAGGGCCTCGATGATGCCGCCGGCCATGGCGTCGTTGGCGGAGTAGACGGCCGCGATGTTGCCCTTGCCGATCTTCTCGATCGCCTCGGCCATGTTGGACTGGGCGAGCTTCGGGCTCCAGTCCTTGGTGTCGTAGGACTCGGAGATCGTCACCCGGCCGCTCAGCTCCGACATGGCGCCGTCCTTGAACTGCTTGGCGTTCGGGTCGGTCGGCGAACCGTTCATCATGACGATCTTGTCGGCGGTGCTGGGCGTGTTGATCGCCTCGACCAGGGTGCGGCCCTGCACCTGGCCGACCAGCTCGTTGTCGAAGGAGACGTACGCGTCGATCGGGCCCTCGGACAGCCGGTCGTAGGCGATGACCGGGATGCCGGCGTCCTTGGCCTTCTTCACGGTGTCCGCGATGGCGTGCGAGTCGACGGCGTCGAGCAGGATGACGTCGATCTTCTCGTCGATCATCCGCTCCATCTGGGAGACCTGCGTCTCGCTCTTCGCGTCCGCGTTGGCGTACTCCGTCTTGCCCTTGTTGCTGGTGAGGTCGGCGACCTTCGCCTTGATGATGGGGTAGTCGAACTCCTCGTAACGGGTGTTCGTCTTCTCCGGCATCAGCACGCCGACGGTGATGTCGTTGCTCTTCGTCGGAGTCGCTTCGCCGCTGTCCTCCGTCGCGCTCAGCATCCCGCATCCCGCGAGCGAGAGGGACATCGTGGAGGCAGCCACGGCTATGGCGATACGACGCATTCGAGGGCTCACTTCAGGTGCGTTCCGGACATGGGTGCGACATGTTGTCCCAGGTGGCTCAAAAGCCAACGCGGCGGCGACCATCGGCGTCAAGCCGTACTACTTAACGAAGTGACAACATCACACTCCGCTTAGCACGTGAAGACACATGGAGACGGGGCGGAAACCCTCCAAAACCCCTTTACGGACCCTCCACGCGACACGAGTTCACACATTCGCCAACAACCGCACAACCCTCTCCGGCCCTCACGGACCGTCATCACGGCGGACCGCCCGACCGCCCCGCCCGAACAGAGGGCCGCACGAAGTCGGCCAGCCCCGGAGCCGGTGCGGGCCGACCCCGGCACCGGCTCCGGGGCCTACGCGTCCGGCAGCCCCGCACCTCGCACGTCCGGCACCCCGACCCCGCGCGGGCCGGGCGGCCGCCCGGCCGGGAGAACGCGAGGCGAACGCGAAGGGCCCGGAGCACGGGAAGGGCCCGGAGCACGGGAAGCCCAAAGAACCCGAAGGGGCCCGGAGGCATCGGCCTCCGGGCCCCTTCGGGCGTGTTGTCGCGTCGTCAGTCCTGGGACTGCTGTCGCTTCGGCCGCCACACGACCAGGGCGCTGGTCTGCTGGACCTCCTGGTAGGGCACCAGGTCGCGCCGGTAGGAGGCGTGGACGGCCGCCTCGCGCTGCCGCATGGTCGCGGCCGCGCCGTCGAGGGCCGACTCCAGCTCCGCGATGCGGGACTGGAGGGCCACGACCTGGTTCTCCAGCTCGATGATCCGCTTGATGCCCGCGAGATTGATGCCCTCGTCCTGGGACAACTGCTGCACCGTGCGCAGCAGTTCGATGTCGCGGGCCGAGTAGCGGCGGCCCCGGCCGGCGGTGCGGTCCGGGGACACCAGTCCCAGGCGGTCGTACTGGCGCAGGGTCTGCGGGTGCAGGCCGGAGAGCTGAGCCGCCACCGAGATGACGTAGACCGGGGTCTCCTGGGTCAGTTCATACGGATTGCGCCGACGGCCGTCCATCACTCTCAAGCTCCCTTCGCTGCCTCGAACAGCTCCGCCCGCGGATCCTCACCCGCGGTCGCCTCGCGATACGCCTCCAGTGCGTCCCGAGCATTCCCCGAGAGGTCCTTCGGAACACTCACCTCCACGGTGACCAGCAGATCGCCGCGGGTGCCGTCCTTGCGGACCGCGCCCTTGCCGCGCGCCCGCATGGTGCGTCCGTTGGGCGTGCCGGGGGCAGCTTCAGCGTGAGCGACGGGCCGCCCAGCGTGGGCACCCTGATCTCACCGCCGAGGGCGGCCTCCGCGAACGTCACCGGCACGGTCACCGTGAGGTTGTCGTCCTTGCGGCCGAAGACCGGGTGCGCGTCGACGTGGACGAGCACGTACAGATCGCCGGCCGGGCCGCCGCGCTCACCGGGCGCTCCCTTGCCGCGCAGCCGGATGCGCTGCCCGTCGGTGACGCCCGCCGGGATGCGGACCTGCATGGTGCGGGAGGACTTGGCGCGGCCGCTGCCCTTGCAGTCCGGGCAGGGGTGCTCGGCGATCAGGCCGCGGCCCTTGCAGTCCGGGCAGGGGTCGGTCAGCGAGAACCCGCCGCCCGAGCCGCGCGCCACCTGGCCGGTGCCGACGCAGGTCGGGCACACACGCGGCGTGCCGTTCTTGTCGCCGGTGCCGGAGCAGGCCTTGCAGGGGGACTGCGAGGACATGCGCAGCGGGACCGTCGCGCCCTCGATGGCCTCCGTGAAGGTCAGAGTGACCTCGGTGTCGATGTCCTGGCCGCGCCGGGGCTGGGTCCGGGTGGTGCCCGTGCCGCCACCGCGGTTGAACAGGCCCCCGAAGACGTCACCGAGTCCGCCGCCGAAGCCGCCGGCTCCACCGCCGGCGCCGCCCTGGGCACCCCCGAAGAGGTCGCCCAGGTCGAAGTTGAAGGAGCCGCCGCCCGCGCCCGGCCCCGGGCGGAAGCCGCCGTTGCCGAAGAGGGCGCGTGCCTCGTCGTACTCCCTGCGCTTCTTGGGGTCGCCGAGGATGTCGTTCGCCTCGGAGATCTCCTTGAAGCGTTCCTCGGCCTTGGCGTTGCCCTTGTTGGCGTCCGGGTGGAACTCGCGGGCGAGCTTCCGGTACGCCTTCTTGATCTCGGCCTCGGTGGCGTCCTTGGGGACGCCGAGGACCTTGTAGTAGTCCTTCTCGATGAAGTCCTTGGTGCTCATCCCCGACGTCCCTCCTTCCTCATCCGCTCGTCAAGCTCAGCCCTCGTCCGGGCCACCGCTCTCCTTGTCGTCGCCGGCCTCCGCCTCGTCGCCCTTGGCGGCCTGCGCGCCGGGCTGGGGCTCGGCGACCGCCACCCGCGCGGGGCGGATGGTGCGTTCGCCGATCCGGTACCCGGGCTGGAGGATCGCCACGCACGTCGTCTCGGTGACGTCCGGGGCGTAACTGTGCATCAGGGCCTCGTGGATCGTCGGGTCGAAGGGCTCGCCCTCCTTGCCGAACTGCTGGAGGCCCATCTTCGCCGCCACGGTCTCCAGCGACTCGGCGACGGACTTGAACCCGCCGACGAGTTCTCCGTGTTCCCGCGCACGGCCGATGTCGTCGAGCACGGGCAGGAGTTCGGTCAGGAGGTTCGCGACGGCGATCTCCTTGACCGCGATCCGGTCCCGCTCGACCCGGCGGCGGTAGTTCTGGAACTCGGCCTGGAGCCGCTGGAGGTCCGCCGTGCGCTCGTCGAGCGCCTTGCGGGCCTGGTCCAGCTGGGCCACCAGTGCCACTGTCTGGTTCGCGTCCCCGGCCGGGGCCGGCTCCTCCGCCGTGGCGGAGGAGTCGGCCTGCGGCTCGGCGTCTTCAGGGGTGGCGCCGGAGGGGACATCGGGCTTCTCCTCGAAGCCCGGGGTCTCCTCCGTCACGCGGCACCGTCCTTGCGCTCGTCGTCGACGATCTCGGCGTCCACCACGTCGTCGTCGGCGGCCTTGGCGCCGGCGCCCGGAGCCTCGCCGCCGGCGGCCTGAGCGGCCTGGGCGTCGGCGTACATGGCCTGGCCCAGCTTCTGGGAGACGGCCGCGACCTTCTCGGTGGCGGTGCGGATCTCGGCGGTGTCCTCGCCCTTGAGGGCTTCCTTCAGCTCGCCGATCGCGCCCTCGACCTCGGTCTTGATCTCGCCCGGGACCTTGTCCTCGTTGTCCTTGAGGAACTTCTCCGTCTGGTAGACGAGCTGCTCGCCCTGGTTGCGGGCCTCGGCGGCCTCGCGGCGGCGGTGGTCCTCGTCCGCGTACTGCTCGGCCTCCTGGCGCATGCGGTCGACCTCGTCCTTCGGCAGCGAGGAGCCGCCGGTGACGGTCATCTTCTGCTCCTTGCCGGTGCCGAGGTCCTTCGCCGTGACGTGCATGATGCCGTTGGCGTCGATGTCGAAGGAGACCTCGATCTGCGGGACACCGCGCGGGGCCGGCGGCAGACCGGTCAGCTCGAACATCCCGAGCTTCTTGTTGTACGCCGCGATCTCGCGCTCGCCCTGGTAGACCTGGATCTGCACGGAGGGCTGGTTGTCCTCGGCGGTGGTGAAGATCTCGGACCGCTTGGTCGGGATCGTCGTGTTCCGCTCGATGAGCTTCGTCATGATGCCGCCCTTGGTCTCGATGCCGAGGGACAGCGGGGTGACGTCGAGGAGCAGGACGTCCTTGACCTCGCCCTTGAGGACACCGGCCTGGAGCGAGGCGCCGATGGCGACGACCTCGTCCGGGTTCACACCCTTGTTGGCGTCCTTGCCGCCGGTCAGTTCCTTGACCAGCTCGGCGACGGCGGGCATGCGCGTGGAGCCACCGACGAGAACGACGTGGTCGATCTCGGAGAGGGCGATACCGGCGTCCTTGATGACGTTGTGGAACGGCGTCTTGCAGCGCTCCAGCAGGTCGGCGGTCAGCTGCTGGAACTGGGCGCGCGTGAGCTTCTCGTCCAGGTGCAGCGGGCCCTCGGCGGACGCCGTGATGTACGGCAGGTTGATCGAGGTCTCGGTGGACGAGGACAGCTCGATCTTGGCCTTCTCCGCGGCCTCACGGAGGCGCTGGAGGGCCATCTTGTCCTTGGCGAGGTCCACGCCGTGACCGGACTTGAACTGCTGGACCAGGTAGTCGACGACGCGCTGGTCCCAGTCGTCACCACCGAGGTGGTTGTCGCCGTTGGTGGCCTTCACCTCGACGACGCCGTCACCGATCTCCAGGAGGGACACGTCGAAGGTGCCGCCGCCGAGGTCGAAGACGAGGATCGTCTGGTCGTCCTTGTCGAGGCCGTACGCGAGCGCGGCCGCGGTGGGCTCGTTGACGATGCGCAGGACGTTGAGACCGGCGATCTCGCCGGCTTCCTTCGTCGCCTGGCGCTCGGAGTCGTTGAAGTAGGCCGGGACGGTGATGACCGCGTCGGCCACCTTCTCGCCCAGGTAGGCCTCGGCGTCCCGCTTCAGCTTCTGCAGGATGAACGCGCTCATCTGCTGCGGGTTGAAGTTCTTCCCGTCGAGCTCGATCGTCCAGTCCGTGCCCATGTGGCGCTTCACGGAGCGGATGGTCCGGTCCACGTTCGTGACCGCCTGGCGCTTGGCCACCTCGCCGACCAGCACCTCGCCGTTCTTGGCGAAGGCGACGACGGACGGCGTGGTCCTGGCACCCTCGGCGTTGGTGATGACGGTGGGCTCGCCGCCCTCCAGAACGCTGACGACGGAGTTGGTTGTGCCCAGGTCGATGCCGACCGCACGTGCCATGGTGATCTTCCTCCAGCTGACTTGAGTGGAACAGGCTCAAGTGTGCACGACGCTCACCGCTGGGTCAACAGACATGAGTCAACGGGACTCAACTCTTATCCGTTCCTTACACGCAACGAGCCGCTGACCTGCGGTGACGCGCTACGACGAGGTGCCCGCAGGGGTGATTCCGCCGACTCCCGAGGGGGCTGAACCAGCGACACGGACGAACGCCCGGGGCGGTGACGGTGATGCGGAGGGAGCCCCTGACGCGCCCGGACGCCCTGCCCCGCGCGCGTCTCGGGACCGCCGCGCCCCTGCCCCGGCACGCGCGCGCGTACGCGCCACAACACGAGGACGACGACGGGCACGCCGCCCGCCACCCAGAGCACGGCCGACGTGCCCAGCACCCCGGTGTGCACCAGCGTCCCCACCAGGACCCCGGGCAAGGCGGCCGCGCCGACGGCCACCGTCGCCCCCGCCGGGGTGAGGCCGAGCCGGCGGAACCGGTGGGCGAGGTGGTCGGGGCCGCGGCGCAGCAGCGGGCGTCCGGCCGTGCGCCGGGCCAGCACGACCAGGGCGACGTCGGCCACGGCGACCGCGGTGAGCGCGAACAGCACCCCCGCGCCGGTGGCCGCGTCCTGCCCCGCGCGCGTGGTGACGGCCGCCGCGGCGAGCAGGAAGCCGGTGAACAGGGCGCCGCAGCCGCCGAGCGCCACGCGCGCGGGGGCCAGTTGTGCATGAGGAAGCCGGTCAGCGCGGCGGCGAGCACGCTCAGCAGCACCGCCAGACCGTCCATCACCTCGGCCGCGGCACAGGCGGCCACCCCGAAGGCGGTGACGGCCCCGGCGGTGCCGCCCACCCCGTCGGCATGGTCGAGCGCCCGGAAGGCGAGGGCGACGCAGGCGATCCAGCCGACGGCGGCGACTCCGGCGGGCACACCGGTGTCGGCGTACGGGACGACGAACGCCGCCGCCACGGCCGTACCGACGAGGAGGAACCGGGTCTTCAGCCGCCAGGCGTCCGCCACCAGCCCGAGGGCGGCGACGCCCGCCCCGGCGGCGAGCAGCGTGCCCGTCCCCTCGCCGAGCGGCGCGAGGCCGGTGCGGTCGCCGACGACGGCGACCACGCAGGTGGCGAGCACGACGGCCACGCCCCCGGACAGCGGCACGCGTCGCTGCCGCTGCCGCCGGTCGAGCAGCCCGAGCCGCAGGGCGGGGACGCGCAGCAGCGCGGCGAGGACGGCGGCGAGGAGCAGGGCGGTGGCGGCGACGACGATCCCGTAGAGCACGGTTATAAATTAGTCATAAATGTATCTATTTGGTACGAATAACACGGCCGGATTTCCCCCGTCCCCCATGTCGACCCCGCACCGCTCCCGCACCGCTCCCGCACCGCTCCGCCTCGCTCCCGGACCGGCCATGAGGTGACCCTCAGCGATCCAGATCACCCCGTGCCCGGCTACAGTGCGGCGGAAGATAGGGGTAGTCTCAGACGGACTGCATAAGTTACCGCTTAGTAATGTCGGCGCCGCCGACGAGATCCCGCAAACCTCGCAGGCCCGAGGAGCCCCCATGCAACTCGCCGCGATCATCGTGTCGCTGGCCCTGACCGTGGTCGGCGTCGCCCTGCTCGCCCGCGCCATCGGCCAGTTCGTCCGGTATTTCAAGCTGGGCCAGCCGGTCCCGGCCGGCACCCGGACCGACAACCCCTACCAGCGCAGCGTGACACTCGTACGCGAGTTCCTCGGCCACACGCGCATGAACCGCTGGGGCATCGTCGGCATCGCCCACTGGTTCGTGGCCGTCGGCTTCCTGACGCTGCCGCCCACCCTGGCGCAGGCGTTCGGCCAGCTCTTCCAGGCCGACTGGACGCTGCCCCTGATCGGCACGTTCCTGCCGTTCGAGATGTACATCGAGTTCATCGGCGTGATGACGATCCTGGGCATCGCCGTGCTCATCGTGATCCGCCTGCTGAGCCTGCCGTCGCGGCCCGGCCGCAAGTCCCGCTTCGCGGGCTCCAAGTCCGGTCAGGCGTACTTCGTCGAGTACGTCATCCTCACCATCGGCCTCGCCATCTACGTGCTGCGCGGCCTCGAGGGCGCGCTCCACCACGTCGAGCACTACGAGGCCGGCTACTTCGCGTCGTACCCCCTGGTCCTCGCCTTCAAGGGCCTGTCGGTCAGCGCGCTGCAGAACCTCGTCTACTTCACCGCGATGATCAAGATCGGGACGTCCTTCGTCTGGATGATCGTGGTCTCGCTGAACACCAACATGGGTGTCGCCTGGCACCGCTTCCTCGCCTTCCCCAACATCTGGTTCAAGCGCGAGGCCACCGGCGGCACCGCCCTCGGCGCCCTCCAGCCGATGACCTCCGGCGGCAAGCCGATCGACTTCGCCGACCCCGGCGACGACGACGTCTTCGGCGTCTCCCAGGTCGAGCAGTTCTCCTGGAAGGGCCTGCTGGACTTCTCCACCTGCACCGAGTGCGGGCGCTGCCAGTCGCAGTGCCCCGCCTGGAACACCGGCAAGCCGCTCTCCCCGAAGCTGCTGATCATGTCGCTGCGGGACCACGCGCACGCCAAGGCCCCCTACCTGCTCGCGGGCGGCGGCAAGACCATGGAGGGCGACGAGAAGGCGTCCGAGGAGCAGCTCAAGGACGTCCCCGCCGCCGCGCTCGCCGAGGCCGAACGCCCCCTCATCGGCACCGCCGAGGAGAACGGCGTCATCGACCCGGACGTCCTGTGGTCCTGCACCACCTGCGGCGCCTGCGTCGAGCAGTGCCCGGTCGACATCGAGCACGTCGACCACATCGTCGACATGCGCCGCTACCAGGTCATGATCGAGTCGTCGTTCCCGTCCGAGGCGGGCACGATGCTCAAGAACCTGGAGAAGAAGGGCAACCCCTGGGGCCTGGCCAAGAAGCAGCGCCTGGAGTGGACGAAGGAAGTCGACTTCGAGGTGCCGGTCGTCGGCAAGGACATCGAGGACCTCTCCGAGGTCGAGTACCTGTACTGGGTCGGCTGCGCCGGCGCCCTCGAGGACCGCGCCAAGAAGACCACCAAGGCCTTCGCCGAACTCCTGCACATCGCGGGCGTCAAGTTCGCGATCATGGGCGGCGACGAGAAGTGCACCGGTGACTCCGCCCGCCGCCTCGGCAACGAGCCCCTGTTCCAGGAGCTCGGCATGGAGAACGTCATGGCGCTGAACATGGCGTTCGGCGAGGAGACGGACGACGAGGGCAAGGTCACCGAGGAGTCCCGCAAGCCGGCGTCGGCGAAGAAGATCGTCGCCACCTGCCCGCACTGCCTCAACACCCTCGGCAACGAGTACCCGCAGCTCGGCGGCGACTACGAGGTCATCCACCACACCCAGCTGCTCCAGCACCTCGTCGACGAGGGCAAGCTGATCCCGGTGACCCCGGTCGACGGTCTCATCACCTACCACGACCCGTGCTACCTGGGCCGCCACAACAAGATCTACTCGCCGCCGCGGGAGATCATGACCGCGGTGCCCGGACTGCGCCAGCAGGAGATGCACCGCCACAAGGAACGCGGCTTCTGCTGCGGCGCCGGCGGCGCGCGGATGTGGATGGAGGAGCGGATCGGCAAGCGCATCAACAACGAGCGCGTCGACGAGGCCCTGTCCCTGAACCCCGACATCGTCTCCACCGCCTGCCCGTTCTGCCTCGTCATGCTCACGGACTCCGTGAACGGCAAGAAGAACGAGGGCAAGGCCAAGGAGTCCGTCCAGGTCGTGGACGTCGCCCAGCTCCTCCTCGACTCCGTCAAGACCCCGGTCGACGACGAACCCCCCGCGGGCTCGGCCGAGTCGGAGAACGAGCCGGAGCCCCAGCCGGTGAAGTGACCGCCGGCGAAAGCACGTCACGACGCCCCCCGTCCCTGGTGGACGGGGGGCGTCGTCGTACGGGCAGCCGTGCCGAAGGCCCCGGTCGCCGGTGCCCGCAGCCGTACCACGGGTGCCGGCCGCAGATGTCCACAGCCGTACCACGGCTCCCGGTCGCCGGTGCCGGTGCCCGTCCCGCGGGTCCCCCGGACGGTCGTACGGGGGACCCCCGGTGGTCGTACGGGGGGACCCCTTAGGGGATGTCACAGGTCGGCCGCAATGCCGCCTCCGGAGGGCCGGGCCCCGCACGTGACTCTCCGGGACCAGGTACGTTCGATGACGTGGCTGGATTCAGGATCGGACGAGGCGGCCGGGACGGCCGCGCCCCGCAAGCGCGACCCCATGACCCTCCCCGCGGGCGGCAGACGCCCCCGGGGCCGTCACCGCACGGCTACTCGCCGGCGCAGCAGCCGTACCCGCCGCAGCAGCGGCCGCAGTACGGCGGCGGAGGCGGCGGCCAGCAGTGGCCCCCGTCGGACGGTGGTGGCCAGGGCGGCGGCGAGCCGGAGTACTTCGGCGGCGGCGACCACTACGGCACGCCCCCGCACGACCCGTACGCCGCGAACAACCCGGGTCACACCCAGGCGTTCTCGATCGACGACCACCAGCAGTACCACCAGGGCGAGACGTACCACGCGGGCGCCGCGGCCCCGGCCGGGCCGACCGGCCCGCGCCTGCACTGGAAGCAGCTCCTGCGGGGCGTCGTCCTCTCCCCCGACCAGACCTTCCTGCGGATGCGGGACTACACGCTGTGGGGCCCCGCCCTCGTCGTCACCTTCCTCTACGGCCTGCTCGCGGTGTTCGGCTTCGACGACACCCGTGAGGACACGATCAACGCGACGCTGTCCAACGCGATCCCGATCGTCCTGACGACGGCCGTGGCGATGGTGGTCAGTTCCTTCATCCTGGGCGTCGTCACCCACACCCTGGCCCGCCAGCTCGGCGGCGACGGCGCCTGGCAGCCCACGGTCGGCCTCTCCATGCTGATCATGTGCCTCACGGACGCCCCGCGCCTGGTCTTCGCCATGTTCCTGGGCGGCGACGCGTCGTTCGTGCAGCTGCTGGGCTGGGCCACCTGGGTCGCCGCCGGCGCCCTCCTCACCCTCATGGTGAGCCGCTCCCACGACCTGCCCTGGCCGAAGGCCCTGGGCGCGTCGGCGATCCAGTTGGCCGCCATCCTGTCGATCGTGAAGCTGGGCACGTTCTGACGCCCGGCACCGACACGGAGAAGGCCCCCGGAGACCGGGGGCCTTTCTGGTTGCCGGGCCTTTCCGGCTGCCGAAGTCTTTCCGGTTCCGGAGGTCCGGAGGGGTCGGCGCCGACCGGAATTGACGCCGACCGGGGTCGCACGCCGACCGGGGACGGCGTGCGTCAGACGGCGTGCGTCAGACGGCCGGCTCGGGTCGCGGTTCGGGTTCCGGCGCCGGCACGGCCTTCGGCTCCCACCGTGCGGTCGTCCGTACGTAGCCGTAGACCACCGAGCCCATCGCCAGCAGCAGGAGCGGTCCGAACGCCCAGGGGTACGCGGCCATCTCCGACGGCAGGTAGCGGTACGACACCAGGAGCGCGGTGAAGACCGCCGCGCCGTAAGCGGCCAGCCGGAGGCCCGACCGGTCCCAGCCGTGGTCGAACGAGCGCAGGGCCGCCTCGATGGTCAGCGTGAACACCACTCCGGCGATGAGGTCGGCGCCGTAGTGGTAGCCGAATCCCAGCGTCGCGCAGAGGGTGGCGATCAGCCAGAAGGTGCCCGCGTACCGCAGGAGGCGCGGGCCCTTGCGGGAATGGAGGAAGATCGCGGTGGCCCACGCCGTGTGCAGGCTGGGCATGCAGTTGCGCGGGGTGATCTCGTCGAAGGACATGTGGACCGGGGTCTGGAGCGGTGGCGGTGTCCGCGGCCACAGGTCGGCCACGGCCCAGGGCTCGCTGGGCGGCATGTCCGGCGCCCACAGGCTGACCCCCGCCCAGTGCTCGGCGCCCGTGCCGTAGGCGAAGATCGGCCCGACCACCGGGTAGATCATGTAGAAGGCCGGGCCGATGAGGCCGATCACCAGGAAGGTGCGCACCAGGTGGTGGCGCGGGAAGCGGCGCTCGACGGCCACGTTGCGCAGTTGGTACAACGCGGCGACGACCGCGGCGACCGCGAGCTGGCCGTAGACGAAGTCGAGGAAGTTGAAGCCGACCGGGCCGCTGGCCGTGACGACCCGGCCGACCAGCCACGAGGGGTTGCCCAGCGCGTGGTCGGCGGTCGCCACGTACTGGTCGAGCACGAGGGGGCGGGTCTCCGAGGTGATGAGCAGCCAGGTGTCACCGGTCTTGCGGCCGGCCATCAGCAGGAGGGCCAGCGCGACCCCCTTCAGCAGCAGGAGGCGTTCCGGGCCGGTGCGGCGCGTGACGGCGACGACCGCGCAGCCGAGGATCACCCACAGGGCGCCGTTGCCGAAGGGGTGGCCTTCGGTCACCTCGATGCCGAGCACCCACCGGACCGACAGGAAGGCGAGGTCGACACCGATCGCGGCACCGACGGCGATCAGCCGCTGCCGCCAGGTGAGCACCACCATCATCAACGCCATGGAGGCGTACAGCAGGCCCCCCGACTTGGGCGGGAAGATCACTTCCCGTGCCTGCGTGGTCATCGGCCCCGGCAGGCCGAGACGACGCGCCACCAGTTCCAGTGCGACGAGGAACCCGAGGGCCACTGCCGTTCCCGCGGCCCACAGGATCACCCGGGGCCGACGCCACCCGGAGAACTCTGTCCTGCCTTTTATTCGCGAAAACACCCGCGATGCTATAGGTATCAATTGTTTGACCGATTTAGTAGTTTTTGACTGGCCAAGGTGATCAACACGCCGACGGCACGGCCTTCCGGTGAAGGAGGGCGACAGGGACGTTCATCGCGAGTTCGAACATGTTAGCGGCGCGGTACGAACGGGTTACGCGGAAGGGCCGAGTCGCAGGCGAATCGGAACCAGAGCCGGAACCGAAACCGAAACCAGAACCGAAGTCAGAGCCGGAACCGGAATCAGAAAAGGCGAACGGCCGGGACCACCGTGGTGGTCCCGGCCGTCAGCGCTCCCGCCTCAGGTCAGAGCGCTTCCCTGGACGGCGTGACCGGCTCCCCCGACCTGCGGACGACGGGCAGGACGCTCCACGGGAAGTTGATCCAGTCGTCGGTGCGCTTCCAGACGTATTCGCACTTCACGAGGGAGTGGGACTTCTCGTAGATCACGGCGCTGCGGACCTCGGCGACGGCGTCGAGGCAGAAGTCCCGCACCAGCTTGAGGGTCTTGCCGGTGTCGGCGACGTCGTCGGTGATCAGGACCTTCTTGTCGGAGAAGTCGATCGCGTCGGGGACGGGCGCGAGCATGACGGGCATGTCGAGGGTGGTGCCCACGCCGGTGTAGAACTCGACGTTCACCAGGTGGATGTTCTTGCAGTCGAGGGCGTACGCGAGTCCGCCGGCGACGAACACCCCGCCGCGGGCGATGCTGAGCACGATGTCGGGCTCGTAGCCGTCGTCGGCGATGGTCTGGGCGAGTTCGCGGACGGCGACGCCGAACCGTTCGTAGCTGAGGTTCTCCCGCGCGTCGCTCATACGCCGCTCACACCCGGGTCCGGTGGAAGTTGAGGAAGGAACGGGAGGCGGTCGGTCCGCGCTGCCCCTGGTACCGGGACCCGTACCGCTCGCTGCCGTAGGGGTGCTCGGCGGGCGAGCTGAGCCGGAACATGCACAGCTGCCCGATCTTCATGCCCGGCCACAACTTGATGGGCAGGGTGGCGAGGTTGGACAGCTCGAGGGTGACGTGCCCGGAGAAGCCGGGGTCGATGAAACCGGCGGTCGAGTGCGTGACGAGCCCGAGCCGACCGAGCGAGCTCTTGCCCTCGAGCCGGGAGGCGAGGTCGTCGGGGAGCGTGATGACCTCGTAGGTGGAGGCCAGGACGAACTCCCCGGGATGCAGGATGAACGGCTCGTCGCCCTCCGGCTCCACCAGCCGCGTGAGGTCCGCCTGCTCGACCGACGGGTCGATGTGCGGGTACCGGTGGTTCTCGAACACCCGGAAGTAGCGGTCGAGGCGCACGTCGATGCTGGACGGCTGCACCATGGATTCGTCGTAGGGATCGATCCGTACCCGTCCGGCGTCGATCTCGGCCCGGATGTCCTTGTCTGAGAGAAGCACGCCCTGAGGATACGCAAGGCGCGCGGACCGGCCGTCATCAGGACGATTCCGCGCGCCAGGCTGCTGCCGCCACTGGAGCCGCTCGCTGCTCCTACAGCTCGCCGCTACCGCTTCTCGCCACTACCGCTTCTCGAAGGTCACCGGCACCACACTGCGGAGCCGGGCACACCGAGGACACCGGACGAGCCGCCCGGGACCGAGCCGCTCGGCCTGCTGCATCGGGAACGAAGCGGTGCTGAACACGTGCCCATCGGCACAACGGACGACGGTGTGATCCATCAAGTCGTCGAGTCCCTTCCCCAAGAGCCGCGTCCGGCTGCTGCTCGCCGGACGACGAAAGCCACATTACGGGAGGAACGAGACGACCCTCCAGGCGGCACTCCGTCCACCCCGGGACCCTCTCCTGCCCTCTTACCGTACGCCCCAACTCCCGCCCCGGTAACCCGGATCCCGCCCCTCGAAACACACTCGGCCCCCAGGGCTTCAGCGCCGGGGGCCAAGGATGAGGTAGAGTAACGGCGCGATCAGACACCGGCCGGACCGGCGTCTTACGCGGGTGTAGTTTAATGGTAGAACATCAGCTTCCCAAGCTGAGAGCGCGAGTTCGATTCTCGTCACCCGCTCCACGAAGAAGGCCCAGGTCATCGACCCGGGCCTTTTTGCTGTGCTCGGCGATCACTCGCCGCGTGCCAGATTCGTGCCAGAAGGCTTGTCCGGAGCTCTCCCGGCCGCGGCGGCCCGCGCCTTCCGTACGGTGGCGTCGAGGCCGGCCGCGACCTCCTGCTGTCGCTCGTCGTCGGAGTGCTGGTAGATCAGCGCCGCCTTCTCGGAGGACTGGCCGGCGCGGACCATCGTGTCCTTGAGCGTGGCACCGGACCGGGTGGACAGCGTGTGCCCCGTGTGGCGAAGGTCGTAGAACCGGAAGCCCTCGGGCATGCCGACGACTTCCCGGGCCTTCCGCCACCTTCGCCCGAAGGTGCTGCGCCGGAAGGGAGCACCCTTCTCCCCCACGAAGAGAAGCCCGTCGGGCCCCGGCTCCGCGAACGACTCCAGGTGCCAGCGGAGCTCCCGGCGGAGGAATGCGGGAAGGATCACAGTCCGGGTCCCGGCCTCCGACGTGGTGTCGCCCTGGACGCGTCGCCCGTTCATCCGTTCCGGTTCGGCGAGGCGGACGCGCGGAAGGTGTTCCCCTCCTCACGACGGCCAGGCATCGGCGACCACGAAGGAGACCACCGTCCCACCGAAGCGACTGGGCCCGGAGTGCCACGATGCGGCGATCGAGTCGACGAGCAGCAGCCGCGCCCGTGCGCGTCGTCGGCGTCCGGACGCCGACGCCTCACGCTCGCGGGAAAGCCGGGGTTGTGGACGTCGACCCGAAGCGAGGTCTCCTCACGGAACCACTCCACCCGCACGAGCCACGGTTCGTCCGCCCGTCCGTACCGGATGGCGTTGGTGACCAGTTCCGAGATCATCAACACGCAGTCGTCGACCGAACAGGCCGGGTTGTACGGGGCGATGAACTTGCGGAACCATCGCCGGGCCCTGGGTACGGACTCCGGGGCCGGCTGCAGGGTCATCGCGCCGAGACGCGGCGACTCCTCGCAGGGGTAGCGGTCGATCGTGTACGCCATCCGCCCTCGCTCCTTGCCGCTGCCGTCGCAGTCGAGGCAGCGCCGCTTAGATGTGGCGCGGTCGGCAGTAGTGGCGAGCGCCAGGGACGTACGCGAGCTGACACGCTTCCAGCCCCGTCCCCGGCAACTCCGACAAGGTAAGTGCGCTCCCTGACACCGCTGCTGACTCGTCACTCCGTGCCCCCTTCCCATCAAGTGGCCTTAGAGCTCGTAACAGGATCTTGTTGAAGCGTGCTGGTGGGGCGTAACCGGTGTGGCGATTCGGCCGTTCGTGGGGTGTGGGTACTCGACCGTGGATCGTGGACGATGAGTTGTGGGCGTTGATCGAGCCGTTGCTGCCGCCGTGGCCGGAGCGGTCCCCGGGGCCACGACCGGTGGGGGATCGGCTCTGCCTCCAGGGCGTCCTGTTCGTCCTCTACAACGACATAGCCTGGCAACTCCTGCCCCTGGAGCTGGGATTCGGCTCGGGGCAAACCTGCTGGCGCCGCCTGGACCGGTGGCAGAAAGCAGGAGTCTTCGACCGGTTACATCGGGTCCTGCTCGCGGAGCTGAACGCGGCCGGCGAACTCGACTGGTCACGTGCGTGCGTGGACGGCTCTCACATCCGCGCGAAAAAGGGGGCGCCGACACGGGTCCGTCGCCGGTCGACCGGCGGAAAACGGGAAGCAAACACCACCTGATCTGCGATGGACGCGGCACCCCACTCAAGGTCATCACGACTGCGGCCAACGTCAACGACGTCACCCAGACCCTCGCCCTGGTCGACGGCATCCCGCCCGTCGCGGGCCGCCCCGGCCGGCCCCGCCGGAGGCCCGAAGCCCTGCTCGGCGACAAGGGCTACGACTCCAACGCTCACCGCGACGAGTTGCGTCGCCGGCGGATCCTGCCCGTCATCTCCCGCAAGGGATCACCGAACATCCAGGGCATGGGCAAGCTCCGCTACGTCGTCGAGCAGACTTTCGCCCTGCTCCACCACTTCAAACGCCTCGCCGTCCGCTGGGAACGCCGCACCGAACTCCACGACGCCTTCGTCTCCCTGGCCTGCAGTCTCATCTGCTGGCGACGGCTTCGGAAGCCCAAAAACGACTGACCGGTGTCAGGGCAGGCCAGGGCCCCAGCGGGCTACTTCAGAACGTTGGTACTCTCCGCACCTACGGCGAGGCGGGGAGATGATCGTGGAAGCAGCGCCGTCGAGTCCTCCGAGCCGCTGGTTCAGAGGAACTGGCCTTGGTGTCCTTTTCGGTGGGCTGACCGCGGTGGTGTCCATTGCTGCGATTGGGAGGGCATGGGCTGCTTGTGACATCGGCAGCGGCGCAGCAGCCAACGGCATGACTTTGCTGTTTCTTGCGCCTCTCATATGGATCGCCGCTGCGGGTCCGTGGGTGATCCTGCACAGCACCCTCGGAAGACGTCATCGCAGGACAGCCCTGACTGCAGGGCTCATCTTCACCCTGTGGTTCACCTGGTTCCTTGTCACATGGCTCGGCATGCCGGACTCCTACCCCGCCCCGTTGTGCCCGGGCAACGTCCCACCCTGGTGGCCGAGCTTCATCCCAGCATGACTCCGGCGTAGCCCGTGAATGACCTCGGCAGCGGCAACCTACTCAACAGCACCCCCGACCAGCCGCGGCACGCCAGCAAGATCGTGTTACGAGTTCTTAGGTTGTATCCCTCAGTGGATCCGGCAAGTTGTGCCACTCGTGACCGCACCCATCGGCGCAATGAAGCATCCGCCTGCGGGTGTCCGCGATGCTGAAGAGGGCGACGAGCAGGCGGAAGGACTTGGTGAGTTCATAGGCCGGAAGCCCTGCCATCCCGAAGCGCCACTTCGTGAGCATCACCGCCGGCGTGTGAGTGGGGCGAATGCCAGAACGCGCAATGCTCTCCGGCACATCGTCCTCGCAGGCGCGGGCCTGCCCGCAGAACAGCACCAGTGCATGCAAGACCTTGCGTCGGTCATCCTCCGAGAGGCCCTCGAACCACTCGACACCCTCGGCCATCGGTCTGAGCCCCTGCGCGAGTTCGTTCAGGACCACCTCGTGTACGTACAACACCGTCCACCTCCTCTGAGTACAGACACCGACGACTCCCCGGCTGTTCAGAGCGAAGGCGTGAAGTCGATGGACTGGTCGAGGTGGAACACGGGGCCCGGAGCCGTCGGAGTCCAACCCTCACCCAAGGCAAGGCGAACAGCCGCGGCAACACCGGCTGGCAGTACAGGCTCAGCCTCTCGACCAATCCAGTTGCTCGGATGCGGCTGGTTGGTGGTGACCACAAGCGTCATCCCTGGGGTGTCGGCATGCTCGACCGCGAACGTGCACGGCGACCAGGCCAGGCCCTGGAAGTATGTCGGCCGGCCTCGCAGCCGCCATCGGTAGGCCGTGCCGTCGACAACGATCCGTCGTGATCCCTTGCGGACCAACGCCATGGCTCCCCCCTCCAACAGCGAAGATGCTAGCGAGCCCAACCCCGCTGTCCGTCTCAGTTTCCGTCTCATTCAGCGCCGTTCACGGCCGTTCAGACGGGACCGAAGGCGGTAGCCGATCCCACGACCGACCGGGGATGAACGCAGGTGAACGGCCCCGTCCAATGCCCCCGGGGCCGCCAACACAGTTGGAAAGCGTGTTGGCGGTGCCAGTTTCAGCAGGTGTCTGGTCGTGCCGCGCCTGGCGGGGTCTGCCGGACACCGGTGCACGCCACCAGCGTGCTGCCGTTCTCGTCGAGGAACAGCATGAAGGTCCAAGATCCGTCGGCAGTCCTGATCTGCCCCAGGCGAACCGGTCGGCCGTACAGGTCGAGGCGTTGCACGGCCCGCGCCAGGCCGGAGGTCTCGATACCCCTTCGGAGGGTGTGCCGGAGTCGGCGCCCGTAGACAGTCGCGAGCGACTTGGCCGACGGCGTTCCGTCCCAGACGACGTACGAAGCGCCGGCGCGGAGGGCGGACAGGGCGGCTGACGACGTGTCGTCGCCGTCGCCCAGCAGCCGTTCGAGCTGTTCCAGCTCCATGACATCACCCCCGGTCGGGATCCTGCTGTACAGCAACGAAGTACAGCAACCCCAGCGACCGCCAGCACCCAACACCGGCCGCCATGAACCTTCCTGCAGCCCGTATGACCGTCAATGACCGATCTCTGCAGAGCTACGGATCAGAAGGTTCTCGAACCGGCCTCCAAGGCGGGGGCCACGGAGCCTCCTGTACGGTCCCCAGCTCGGATATCTGCAGGCTCCGCCGAGCGCAATCATGGAACTCAGCCCGCGCAGCTCGGTAGCCACTAAAGGCCTCTGCCCAAGAGGCCGGGTTGCCAGCCAGCTGCCCACGCGCAAGCCATTCAAGGTGCCAGACGCATCTGTTAAGCCTCTGCACCGCTACCGCAGTCTCGGCGTTGGCTAGGAGACTCAAGGCCTCAACTGAGGCCGCTCGCCGACCTTCTACTGTGGCTGCCTGCTCCAGTTCCGCATCCGTCGGCTGCAGGGGTGCCGGGTGATCAACGAGACCGCGGTAGGCAGCAAGCCGCTGGTACCGAGTGGCGCACTCCTTCACAGAATGGCTGTATTCGCTGTACGCCTGGAGGAGATGCCCGTCCCAGCGGGTCTCCTGCTGCCTGCGCCAACGGCTTCGCTCGGTGAGCGCCCCAACGAGATAAGACATCAGGCCACCGACTACAACTCCCAACAGCGTCGGTAATTGTCCAACGATCCCACTCACATTGCCCCCACCCTTGAGACGTATCAGGGGTGCATACCCACCCTGGAACCACCACTGTCAGGCCTGGGCCCGAGTCCAACTTGGCCGTTTACCGATGGACATCGTGCGCGCACCACAAGCGCACCAGATCGAGCGGGGAACAGCGGGGAGTCACGGTGAAGCAGCCCAGCCGGAGGAGATCGCCCCATGAACGTTGTCCCAGGTCAGGGCCGAATCGAGCTTCAGATGATCGCATCTTCCCAAGCTGAGGGCCGATCGCTGCCAGATAGCCTGCTCCCTGTGTCGTTCGCTCAGGCGCCAGCGGGTGCCCTTCAGCTGAAGTGGGAACTCCAGGAGCATGGTTGGGCGAGGTGCCACCTGGCCCATGACTCCCATCAAGCTTCGCTCGTAGCCAGCTACTGCACCGACGCGTTGGCGGATCTCGTGGCAGCCGCCGGCGGGCTGTACGGGCAGCAGCGCACGACCCGGTTCTTCTTCGACGCCGAGCCGCAGGAACTCCGCTGGGTCCTCCGTGCCACGGATGAAGTGATCAACGTGACCATCTACGAGTTCCCCGATGTCTCGGTCAGCCCCGACCTACCGGACACCGACGGCACGGTGATCTGGCGGTCGACACAATCACGTTGCCTGTTCTCCCACGCCGTGCTGAACGCCGCTCAGGACGTGTTCACAGAGCACGGCCAGGCCGGCTATCAGGCCAAGTGGATGCTCCATCCCTTTCCCGTCGCTCTGGTCCAAGACCTCCGCAGACTGCATCTGCGTGATGACGCCTGCGGCCTATCCCACGACCTTGCGCATCCATAGGCGAACGAGGGGTTCCTGACTTCCTGGGGCTCCGCGGAGACACCCGGCATGAAGCCGCTACCCGAGCGCCGCCCGGAGCTGGCAGCGGGACCGGCTGACATCCACGACCCCGGACGGAGGCGTACGCCAGCGCCTCCGTCCGACCGTCGCACCAGTCGATGGCATCAGCCGGAGCAGGATCGGATCGAACTCCTAAAGCGGTGCGTTGAGGTGCTGCGTGCACCACACTCGGCGGTGCGCGATGGCTGTCATCATCGTTGGGTGACAAGCAGGCAGCTACCAGCAGGTTGGCCCCTGGAAGAGATCCGCAAGGTGTCCGGCGACCAGGAGGCCACACCACTCGACACCGATCGCGTCGTGACGGGCTGGCCGGCACAAGACGAGCGGCTCCACGCCGAGTACGTCCTGGGGTTCCACGACCTGTGCCTGGTGAAACCCGTCAACGACGACGACTGGTACATGGGCAGCCTGAACGACGACGGCAGCGTCATCTGCTGGAGCGTTTACAGCAACCTGTACGAGGCGCTCCGCGGCTTGTAACCCGACGACACCTGTACCAACTAGATGGTAATGCCCGTCTCAGTTTCCGTCTCATTCAGCACCGTTCACGGCCTTTCAAGCGAGACCGAATGCGGTAGCCGCTCCTATGACTGGCCGCCCATGAACGCAGATGAACGGCCCCGTCCGAGGCCGCCGGGACCACCACCACAGTGGGAAAGTGTGCGTCCGCCCCCGCGAGAAGGGTGCGCGGCCGGCGCTGGCAGGTCACCTCGTGGCCATCGACGAAGCCCGGCCGTCGGTTAGGTCCCGGACGAGTCTCCGAGCCGCCCCCAGACAGGCCGGGGATGAAGCCATCCCTTCAGAGCTGGAACCCCCGGAAGCCGACCGCGCGCTTGAGACCATAGACGCAAGCACTGACAACGCACCTGTCGGTGATCGGCCGTGGAGCGGGTGAGTGTCTAACTGAGTGACAACGCAGACGCACAACGGCGGACGTCCACGAACGTCTGCGGACCATCAGAGCAGGCCCGAGGCCCACCGGCTCAAGGCCCAGCTCCCACCCAACTCGCTTCGGGCCGAAGAGGTCACATATCAATGTCCGGGTGGCGGTGGCCGGCGACGACTCTCCGTTGTTCTACCGCCCTTGACGCCGCATCCTCGGTGTATGCCGATCTCTCCTGACACCCGCGACCTCTGCCAGTCCGTCTTCGAGCCGGGCCAGGTCGAGCTGGCCGTCATGGCTCTGGAGACCTATGCCGGGCCGGATGAGGTGTGGGTCCACCAAGCCGCGATCAGGCTGAGCGAAGGGCAGCTTCATCGTCTGGCCCACTGGCTGAACTCCGCTGAACGAGAGCTGAGCACCTTTCGCTGGTACGCCGACGAACCCGCAGACGTATCAACCGAGTCGCACCGATTCGCAGTCGAGTTCGTCAACGGGCTGATCGACAAGGATGTCCCTAGGCCGCCAGAGCCACGGTAAGCCGCGTGCCATACACGTGCCAGATCGTGCGGGGAATCACGGGGAACAGCGGGGACTGGCCACGCGTGTGCCCCAGTTTTCGGCACCGCTCCGCCGCAGGTCAGTGCATCAATTGGCGATAAAGAACCCGAGCTTCCCAAGCTGAGAGCGCGAGTTCGATTCTCGTCACCCGCTCCAACACAAACCCCCAGGTCATCGACCCGGGGGTTCTTTGTTGTCCGGACCGGTGGGCGGGGCGCGCACCACAAGGACGCGATCAGCTGCCCGTGGGCTTCTCGTCGTGGCGTGCGCCGAGTACCGGCAACGCGGCCTGGTCCACTTCCACGCGGTCGTCAGCTTCGACGGTCCCGGCGGCCACACCACCTCGTCCCCGGCCTGGGCCACCTTCGACGCCCTCCGCGTCATCGTCGGCCCGGCGGTCGAGCGTGCCCGGCTCACGCTCGAGTCGGACTCGGTCGGCGAACGCGTCATACGGCGGGGCGACCTCTTCAAGGTGGATCGGATCTCCGCCCCGGGCGACGGCGAACTCACGGACGCCAAGGTCGCCGGATACGTGGCCAAGTACGCCACCAAGAACGCCCTCGATGCCCCGGCGCATGGCGCATGGCGCGGAGCATCAACCCCGTCTCGGTGAAATCGAGTTGGTCATGTCACGGGACCGTGACGGCGTCGTCCTGGATCAAGGACCGAGGCAACCGCTCGGGTCCTGGTCCCCTCATACTGATCAAGAACGTGCCGAGGAACGCCCGCACCTCAGCCCCAACAAATCGACCAGCAGGGGGAATTGACCCATGATCCGCAACCGCCGCAAGGCCTTCCTCGTCTCGGCCGCACTCCTGGGCGGCACCCTGCTGATGACGGCGTGCAACCAGAGCGACGACGCCGCCGACAGCTCCTCCGGCAAGGCCGACGCGGCTGCGGCGGCGAGCAAGGCCGGCGCCACAGGTGTCAGCGGTGCCTCCGCCTCCCCCTCCGGTTCCGAGAACACGTCCGGCGGCGGCACGTCCGGCTCCGGGAAGACGTCCGGCAGTGGCAGTACGTCCGGTTCCGGGAGCACGTCCGGCGGCGGCACGTCCGGCTCCGGGAGCACGTCCGACTCCGGCGAGACCGTCGTGGAGGGCCTCGACAAGGGCAAGGGCGTCAGCGGCACCTGGTACGGCATCGTGCGGTACGTGGCGCCCGGCAAGTACCTGGTCGACGGTCCTGCGGCCCAGGGCTCCGGCGGTGAGCAGCAGGCCTTCTTCCTCGCCGAGGACACCGTGATCCTGGGCGGGGGCCAGATCTGCGGCACCGCCGGCTCGAAGGTGGACGCCCCCTGCGAGGAGGCCGACCTGGAGAAGGCCGCCAAGAAGGGTGTGGAAGCCCAGGTCGTAGTCAAGAACGGCATGGCCACTCAGATCACCGACGGTGCGCTTCTCTGATCCGGCAGCTCGCAACGAGCAGAGGCGGTCTGCCGGAAGGCAGCCTGGCCATGGCCGCCCTGGACAACGCCGTGGCCCGGCGTGGAGACGTCGACGGGTGCATTCTGCACAGTGATCGTGGATCGCATTTCCGCTCCCGGAAGTTCGTCCGGGCGCTCGACCGCCACCGGATGGCCGGATCGACAGGGAGGGTCGCAGCTGCCGGCGACAACGCGGCCGTGGAGTCCTTCTTCAGCCTGCTGCAGAAGAACGTCCCCGACCGCCGTGTCCGGGCCACCCGCGAAGAACTCCGGATCGCGATCGTGACCTGGATCGAGCGGACCTACCACCGACGCCGCAGACAAGCCTCACTCGGCCGACCGACCCCAACACCACTCCGTCGCAGGTCAGCGCAGCAACCGCCGCCGGAGAACCCAAGCTTCCCATGGTGTGACGTGTTGCCGCCGCACCACTGGCGCACCAGGCAGAGCAGGGAACAGCGGGGAGTCACGGTGAATGCGGCCAAGACGGATGAGTCCTCGTCCCGGGCGGTCGCCCGGCTCAGCGCTTGGACGCGTCACACCTGATCGCAAATTCCCAATCTGGGAGGGCGAGTTCGGTTCTCGGACTCCCGTCGTGTCAGAGCGGGAGATCGTCGGGGAGTACCCGGAACGCCTTGTGGTGGCCCAAGGGGCGTACGGCCCGGAAGTCGCGTCGGTCGAGGGTGAGGATCGCGTCCGTGTCGTAGTCGGCGGCGAGCGCCACGTTGACCGCGTCAGCGAGGTCGAGGTCGAGCGCACGGTAGCGGACACGGACGGACTGCGCGGCGCCCAGGTGGTCCTCCGTGATCTCCGGCATGACGACACGTCCCCGGCTCATCCAGCGCCGGAGGTCGTCGACCGCGCTGAGGGCGGCCGCCCTGCCCAGCTCGCGCGTGGCGACGTGATCCAGCTCGGCCAGCAGCAGCGGGGACATGACCAGGAGGCCGGCCGCCATGATCGCCTCGTTCGCCGCCCGGTGTTCCGGGTGAGCCGAGTCCAGGGCCGCCAAGAGGCCGGACGTGTCGGCGATGACAACGATCACGCGGCGGTTCCGGAATCCGAGCCTGTCTCACGGCGGACAGCGTCGGCGACCGCGTCACGGACCTCCGGCCTGGAGGGCGTGCGTCCCGTCCCCTCGAAGGTGCGCGAGAACAGCGGCTCGTCCCAGACCCTGTTCGCCATGGCAGCGAGGTGGATGCCCTGGCGGATGATCTCGGCCTCGCTTATCCCCCGGCGCTTCGCGGCCTCCTTGATGATCGCCAGGTCTTCGGGGTCGGCGTAGACGTTCGTGCGCTTCATGGACATGTACCAAGAGTAGTCCATGTACCAAATTGGCACACGTGGGTGTCGGGAAGGACGACCGGCGCCTCAGCGTGCGGAATCCGGTCCTTCGGTGCCGGCAGCGCGCGGGACGGGCCGGTTTGGATGTCACGCAGTTCCGCGAGAACGGCTTGGCGGCGGGGCGCCCGACGCACCCGGTCGGTCTCGGGCACGACCCGCAGGTCGGCGGTGCGCTCGGCCAGGTCGCCCGGGAGAGCGCGCAGAGCCTCGTCCGGCTCGGCGTCCGCTTCCCCCTGGAACTCCGAGGAGGGTCTCGCCCTCGGCGAGAAGATCGCCGACCACGTCTTCACCACCAGGCTGCGGACACTCTGAGGTGAACGCGGCGGGCCGTGCCCCGCGCCTCGTCCGAGGGTCGCCGCACCGGGTGGCGCCGGGTGGCCCGCAGCCGTGCCGTCGGCCCTCTTCAGGCGCTCTTCCGCGGGGAGCGGCCGATGCAGGCGGCCACCACACCCGCACCGGCGAGCAGCACGACGCCGGCGACCACGAGCGCGAGCCGGGTGCGGGAACCGACCGGGGCCCCACCGCCGATCACCGCTCCGAGGACGGCGACACCCAGCACGGCGCCGGTCTGGCGGGCGGAGTTGAGCGCCCCCGAGGCGATGCCGGACTGTTCCCCGGCCACCGATCCGACCACAGCGGTCATCAACGAGGGGATCGCGAAGGAGACGCCGAAGCCGAGGACGAGCAGGCCGCAGCACATCACGACGAGCCCCGGGGTCGAGTCCGTGGTCGAGGCGGACTGGACGAGGACTCCGACACCCATCATCAGGAATCCGGTGACGGCCGGCTTGCGGGCTCCGATCCTGCCCACGAGCCGGCCGGTGAAGACCGGGTTGAAGGCGGTGGGGAGGGTGAGCGGCAGGAAGACGAGACCCGTGGTGAAGGCCGAGTGGCCGTGGGCCTCCTGGAAGAACAGGGAGAGGACGAAGAGGACGCCGGACAGGCCGAAGTTGACCAGGAGACCGGCGAACAGGCCCGCCGAAAACGTCCGGTTGCGGAACATCGTCAGCGGCAGCATCGGGGCGTGGGTCGCCGTCTCCGTACGGCGTTCGGCCAGGACGAACAGGGCGCCCGCCACCGCGAACACGGCGAGGCCGCCGAGCACCTGGACCGATCCCCAGCCCTCCGGCTCGCTCTCGACGAGCGCACAGGTCAGGCCGGCCAGTGCCAGGACCGCGGAGATCTGCCCCGGAAGGTCGACGCCCGTGGAGGGCTTGGGGGCGCTGACGGGGGCGTGCTTCGTCGTGATGACGATGCCGACCAGGGCGACCGGCACGTTGATCAGGAAGATGGCCTGCCAGCCCAGCGTGTCGGTGAGGACGCCGCCCACCAGGGGGCCCGCGGCGAGCGCGGTACCGCTGATGGCGGCCCAGGTGCCCATGGCCCGGGCCCGTGCGGCCGGCTCGGTGTACGCGTGCGCGATGATCGCCAGCGAAGTGGGCAGGAGCAGGGCGCCCGCCACGCCGAGCAGGGCGCGCAGGGTGATCAGCGCCCCCATGGATCCCGCCGCCGCGGACGCGCCCGAGAAGAGGGCGAACAGCCACAGCCCGGTGAGGAAGACCTTGCGCCCGCCGTACCGGTCGCAGAGCGCGCCGGCGCTGAGGAGCAGGGCGGCGAAGGTGAGCGTGTAGCCGTTGGACACCCACTGCAGTCCGGTGAGCGAGCCGGACAGATCGTCGCCGATGGCGGGCAGGGCCACCGTGACCACCGTGGTGTCCAGCATCACCATGAAGTAGCCCAGGGACAGCCCGAACAGCAGAAGGCCGTTCGGCCGGCCGGCGGCCGTGCCGGCACCGTCCGGTGGGGCGTCGGACGACGGGCGGGGCGCGTTCGCCGGACTGACTGACTGGCTGGACATGACTGTCCTCCCGAGGAGGTGCGGGGACGTTCCTGAGCAAAGGCCGTGACACGGCAGCGGGGGGTGTCGCCGGGACCGGTTGTGGGCGGGGGCGATGCCTGAAACCCTGTCAGCACGGGACTGTTCGGAGAAGCGGGCTCTTCCGATGACGGCCATCGGCAGAACCGATGAGAAGGGCGGAGAAGCCGTGGAGCTGCGTCACCTGCGGACCTTCAGGACGGTGGCGCGCACGCTGAACTTCACTCGCGCCGCCGCCGAACTGAGCTACTCCCAGTCCAGCGTCACCGAGCACGTCCAGGCCCTGGAGACGGAGCTCGGCACCAGGCTGTTCGACCGGACCCACCGCAGACTGTCCCTGACCCCCGCCGGCGAGCGGCTGGTGGACTACGCCGACCAGATGCTGACGCTCGCCCAGGAGGCGCGCGCCGCCGTCGAGGACGACGCGCGGGAGCCGGGCGGCCGGCTGACCGTCGGCGGCCTGGAGACCCTGTGCGCCCACCGGCTGCCCGCCGTCCTCGCGCTGTACCGCCGGCGCCACCCCCGCGTCCGGGTCACCCTGCGCGAGGGTGGCCGGGGCGAGCTGTACGAATGGGTCCGGCGGGGCGAGGTCGACGTCGCGCTCACCTTCGGCCGGGCGCCCCAGGACCAGCAGATGGCCGGCGAGAGCCTCGCCACGGACCGCCTCGTGGTGGTCACGCCCGTGGGACACCGGCTCTCGGGCCACCGCCGGATCGACGGACCGGACCTGCGGGGGGAGTCGTTCCTCGCCACGCCCGAGGGCTGCGGCTTCCGGGAGATGCTCGACCGACTGATCGACACCCTGGGGCCGGACGCCCCGGTCATCGACGCGCAGGTCGGGAGCATGGCGGCGCTCTGCCAGTGCGCCGCGGCCGGGATGGGCTGCGCCCTGCTGCCCGAGATGGCGGCGGCGGGGGCCGCGGCCCGCGGCGAGGTGGCCGCCGTACCGGTCACCGGCAGCGCGTCGCGGACCGAGGTGACCATGACCTGGCTGCGCCGGGCCGAGCTGCGACCGAGCGTGCCGGCGTTCCTGGACACCGCGCGTGCGGCCTTCGCGTCCCTCGCGCCGGAACGCGCCGCGGCCCGCACCACCCTCCAGGACGCACCGGAACCCGCGAAGGAGGCCTGGCGCCGCCCGGAACGACAGCGCGGATTCCCGGCCCCGCACAGCGGGCGGCACTGACAGTCAGGAGCCCGGCGCCCCACAACCGGCAGAGCTGACGGCCATGGCCCCACAACCGGCGGCACCGACAGCCCGGGGCCGCTTCCCCTGGACGCTCACAGCATGAAAAAGGGCGTGTGCTCAGCGAGCAGAAGCCTCCGCAGCAGCGCGCGCAGACGTGACGGCAGGGTTGTGCGCCGTGAAGACATCGCCGCGGTCATGACTCCTCCATGGGTAAGGTACGAACATCGACGTACCTGAAGGGAAGGTACGTCAATAGCCGTACCTTGTCGAGAGGGTGAGTGATGACGTCGAGCGAGCTCCCGCATCCGGCCGTGGAAGACCTGAGGATCGGGCCGATCCTCACGGCGCTGGCCGACGACAACCGGCGCCGGGTCGTCGTGGAACTCGCCGAGCGGCCGGACGAGGAGCGCCTGTGCGCCTCCTTCGACCTGCCGGTCGGCAAGTCGAGCCGCACCCATCACTGGCGGGTCCTTCGCGAGGCCGGCCTGGTCCACCAGCGTGACGCCGGGAACAGGCTCTACATGCGGCTCCGCAAGGAGGACCTGGACCGGCGCTTCCCGGGGCTGCTCGAGGCCGTGGTCGCGGCGGGATGAGACGCCTCGGCGGGCTCGCTCCACGGAAAGTCCCTGGTACCCGACCACCCGGCACGGCTACCGTCGGCGTCCTCACTCTCACCGTCCTCGGGGGCATCCATGCACGTCCGCAAGCCGCGGCCCATGCCGGCAGCCGGTCCGATGATCGCCGGGGTCCTGATGGCCGCCGGATGTTCCGCGGGCCCGGATGCGGCACAGGACTCGGCGAGACCGCGGGCGACCGCGTCGGCCAAGGCCGCCGTGGCACCTCTGACGCAAGCGCAGTTGCGGACGCTCACCTTCAAGGACGGTGAGGTCGCGGGGGCGTACGAGGGCGGCCTCTCGGTGCAGGACCCCCAGCCGGAGGAGGAGCGGCGCTCGTTCCCGCCGGTGTCCGACCCGGCGTGCCGAACCACGCTCGACATCCGCAACGGGGAGCACGCGTCCGCCGTCGTCCTGCAGGTCTTCAACTGGGAGGGCGACATCTGGGGCGGCGGCTCGACGCTCGCCGCCTACGAGGACGGGAAGGCCGAGCAGGCCTTCACTCAACTCGAACAGGCGCTCGGCTCCTGCCGCTCGTACGAGGGCACCGGCTGGGTGGGGAAGTTCAAGGCCACGCTGACGAGGGAACAGGCACCGGACGTGGGGGACGAGGCCGTGCGATTCCGGGAGACCGTCCCCATGGGCCCCGGGCAGCCGGGGGACCGCAACGAGCAGTTCACCCTGGTGCGGGCCGGGAACACCATCGTGACCTTCCGGAAGCTGAACGTCGGAGGCAGCGCGTCCTTCCCCGCCGACCTGGTCAGCCGGCAGGTCGAACGGCTGCAGAACGCGCAACGCCCCTGAAGGCGGCACGAGAAGGACGGGTCGGCGGCACACCGGCGTCGCCACCTGGAGCCCGCCCCGCCACCGACGGCTCCCCCGTCGGGGTCCGGTTCGGACTGTGCCTGGACGCGACCGGCGCGGGCAACGGCAACAGCACGAAGATCCAGCTGTACGCGTGCGCGAACGTGGCCACCGGAAACGGGTGTTCAGCGGCGCCGCCGCGGTTTCGCCGTGACCTGACCCGATCCGGTCCGGCCCGGTCCGGTCCGGTCCGGTCCGGTCAGCCCGAGCCGGACCGGCCCGACCCGGCCGGGGCCGGCCTCGGCGCCGCGGCCGAGGCCGTGGCCGTCGGCGTCGTGCCGGTCGTCACCGGGAGGGTGTCGCCGAGGCGGACCCGGGCGTAGAACCATCGGGCGTCCTCGGCGCCGAGGCCGATCCAGCCGCCTCCGACGTCCTTGTCGCCCAGATCCTCGAACTGCGGGGAGAAGAGGCCGACGTAGAGCGGCCGGTCCTTCCCGTCGCGCAGCTCGACCACGTACCGGACGCTCACCGCGGTGGGGCCTATGGTGGGGCCTTCGCGGGACACGTCGAAGGGCATCTCCCGCCGATCGTCCTTCGCGACCACCGTCATCGGGCTCGCGGACCCGAGCAGGGCACCGGACTCCGAAAGGGCCAGCATCGCCCGGCCGCCGAACGTGAGAATGCGCCTGTACAGGTCGAGCGTGCCGCCGACGGGCACCGGGGTGGCCGTGGACGGCGGATTGGCCGTGGACGGCGGGGTGGAGCGGGGAGGGGCGACGGCCGCGGGGCGGCGCGCGGCCGGGCCGTCGCGGTCTCCGCCCGGGTGCAGGCCCAGAGCGAGGCCCAGCAGCGCGAGGGCCGCGGTCCCAGCGCCGAGGGTCGCGACGGTACGGCGGCGGCGTACGCGGCGGATCGCCCGGGCCCGTGTCGCGGGGCCGCCGACGACCGGAGCGGTCGCGTGCGCCGCGGCCAACTCGCCCAGCGCGGCGGAGAGTTCATCGGCCACGGCCGCTCTCCTTCCGCACCGGCCCACCGGCCTCGTCGATCCGCCCGTCAGCTCTGTCCCGTCCCTCGGCCCGGTCCGGCCCCGCGGCTTCGCCCCGCCTCTCGGCGTTGTCCGACCCCACGGCTTCGCCCCGCCCCTCGGCCTCGTCCTCCGCCAGACGCTTCGCCAGCCGTGCCCGCCCCCGGGCCAGCCTCGCCTTGACCGTCCCCACGGGCGCACGGGTCTCGGAGGCTACCTGCTCCACGCTCAGGTCGCACAGATGGTGCAGGACGATCGCCCTCCGCTGGGCCTCGGGCAGTTCGCGCAGGGCGGCCACGAGCGCGGCGTTCCCGGGGTCCGGCCCCGGCGCGGGTTCGGGCGGCGGAGTGCGCCGCACCAGTTCCAGCCAGCGCCTCGAACGCCGCCAGCGGCTCACCGCCAGCCGCATGGCCACCGTGCGGATCCACGCCTCGGGAGCGCTGTCGGCGAGGAACCGCCGCCGTCGGGCCCAGGCCCGTACGAACGCCTCCTGGACGACGTCCTGGGCCTCGCCGTGGTCTCCGGTGAAGGCGTAGAGCTGCCCGGTCAGCCGGGGGAACGCGCTCGCGTAGAAGGCGTCGAACTCGTCCTCGGTCATGCCCCCACCGGAATCTTCTTCCTTCTCTTGCAACCCGGCCGCCTCCGCCGTGCGTACAGGTCCCGTGGTCGCGCGGGTCGCACGGGCCACGCGGGTCGCGCCGAGCGGGGCGCGGCCCACCGGGAGGACGGCGCGCGGCGGTCGCGGGCTCCCTCCCCCGACGGTGACGGCTCGTCGGCTGCCCAACCTACCCGCACGACCCCGCAGTTGCCTGACCAGGACGGACGCCCGCACGTCCGGCCACGACCGCGTTCCCGAGCCTAAGGACCTCCCCCGTGCCACCCACCCCCGATGTGCTCCCCACCGGCGACGACGTCGCCGCGTGCACCCGCGCGGACTTCGCCGCCTACGCCCGCACGCACTGGCCCCGGCTGGTCGTGACCGCGCGCCTGCTCACCGACGACCCCGACGCGGCGGAGGAACTGGTGCGCAGAACCCTGGTGCGGACGTGCGCGCGGTGGCGCCGCGTTCCGCGCGACGACAGGGACTTCCACGTGCGGCGCTGTCTGGTGCGGGGCCACCTGCGCCGGCTGCGCGGGCGGCGGGCCGCGCGACGGCGGGCCGTACTGGTGCTGCGGATCTGGGAAGGGCTGGCGGACGCGGAGATCGCCCAGTTGCTGGGCTGCTCGCAGGGCGCGGTGCGGGCCCGCTTCCGGCACGGTCTGAAAGCGGCCGGCGCCGACCCGGGGCGGCTGCGCGAGGCGTACACCCGTGCCGCCCTGGACGTCGTCCCGTCCGAGGTGCCGCTGGCCGGTCTCCGGGCCGCGGGCCGGGTCCGGCGCCGACGCCGTCTCGCCGTGGCCTCGGCCGTCTGCGCGGCGCTGCTCGTGCCCGCGGCCCTGCTCGCGGCCGGCCGGGCCGGGAGCGGCGGTGCGCGGACGGGGCGTCCGCGGGACGGGCGGGGAGCGGCGCCGGTCCGGCGACGAGCCCGGTCCGGGTCGTGGCGCCGGGCGAGCGGGTGACCGTCGGCGAAGGGGTGCGGGTGTGGCTGACGGCCGACGGCGGGCACTGGTCGGTGCCCACGGATCTCCCGGGGGACAACAGCGACCGCCCGCGCGGCGGACCGGGCGTCTCCGTACGGGTGGACAGCGTGCCCGGCGGGTTCTTCCTGTCGGGTCTCTTCCACGGTCTGCGCGGCGAGCCGGGCCGTGTCGAGGTGCGCGCCGGTGCCCGCGGGACCACCGCGAAGGTCCTCGTGCTGGCGGGCGACCCGGGCTGGGGCGTCTGGTACACGAGCGCGCCGGTGCCGGAGAAGAACGTGCGGATGCTCTTCGACGCGGGAGGGGACGAGCGGATCGTCACGGTGTACGACGCCTCGGGCAGGGTCGCCGCACGGTCGGACAGCACATGGCGACGGATATGAACGGCGGGAACGGCGAGAACGGCGAGAACGGCGAGAACGACGGGACGGCCGTGCCGCGAACGCCACGGACAGCGGAAGAAGCGCCGGCGGCACCGACAGCGCCGGCAGCGGCAGCGCGAGCGGCGCGGCGGCCGGGGAAGCGGACGCGGCCGGTGTCCCGTCGGCGCGAAGGGCGCGTGCCGCTCCGGATCCGGTACCGGCGCACCCGGGGCCGGCGGCTCCGCCGGCTGTTCCACGCCACGCTCGCGCTGATCGCGGCACTGTGCGCGGCGGCCGTCGTGGCGTACCACCTGACGACGATCCCGGAGCCGCACCCCGAGACCGTCACCCAGAGCACGGTGTTCCTCGACGCGGGCGGCGCCTACCTGGGCCGGCGCGGACCGGTCGACCGGCAGGACGTCCCGCTGTCCGCGGTCCCCCGGCACGTGCAGGAAGCGGTGATCGCCGCGGAGAACCGCTCCTTCCGCACCGACAGCGGGATCTCGCCGCGGGCCCTCGCACGGGCCACGCTGGCGGCGCTGACGGGCGGCGACCCGCAGGGCGGCTCCACCATCACCCAGCAGTACGTGAAGAACGCGCTGCTGAGCCCGGAGCGATCGCTGTCCCGCAAGGCCCGCGAGGCGCTCATCGCGATCAAGCTGGACCGCACCCGCACCAAGAACGAGATCCTCGAGGGCTACCTGAACACCGTGTACTTCGGGCGGGGCGCCGCCGGCATCCAGTCCGCCGCGCGCAACTACTTCGGCGTGGACGCCCGGGACCTGACGGTCGCGCAGGGCGCCGCGCTGGCGTCCATCGTCAACATCCCCTCGTACTACGAGAAGGCGGGCTCCGATCCGCAGGTGACCGCGAAGCTGGAGCACCGCTGGGAGTGGGTGCTCGACGCGATGGCGGCGGGCGGGAGCATCACGGACGGGCAGCGGGCCGCGGCGCGTTTCCCGGCGTTCCGGTTCTATCCGCCGGGCGAGACCGAGGGGCAGCGGCAGTACCTGATCGACGTCGCCGCCAGGGAGGCGGCCGACCGGCTCGGCCTGACCGAGGACCAGCTCGCGAGCGGCGGTTACAGCGTGACCACCACCTTCGACCTGGCGGCGCAGGACCGTGCCGCGCAACTGGTCGGGGAGCATCCCGGGGGCAAGGGCGTCCGGGTGCACACGGCCGTCGTGGGGGTGGTGCCCGGCGACGGGGCGGTACGGCTGCTGTACGGGGGCTCGGACTACGCGCGGCAGCCGTTCAACGACGCGGTGAGCGGAGCGGTGGAGGCGGGGACGGCCCTCGAGCCGTTCCGCGGGGTGAGGGGGGCGGGCGAGCCGCTGGGCGCACTGCTGAAGACGGCGGCCCCGACCCCGCTGCGCCTGGCGGCGGCGTACGCGGCGGTGGCGGCGGACGGCGGGTACGCCACCCCGTACACCGTCGCGCGCGTCACGCGGGAGGGCCGCACCGTCTACCGGGCTCGTCCGGAGGTGCGGAGCGTGCTGGACGAGAAGGAGGCGCAGGAGGCGGGCGCACGGTCGGGGGCCGGGCCGGTGCCCGTCGCCGCGGGATCGGCGGGGGCGAAGGCGTTCAGCACCGACGGGGCGGGCGGCGGGATCACCCGGCGGACCGTGTGGACCACCGGCTACGACGGCCGGCTCGCCCTGACGGTCGCGCTGTTCGCCGACCGGGTGCGCGCAGCGGGTGGCGGGAACGGCACGACGGTGCCCGCGCAGCTGCCGAACGAGCCCTCGCCGACCGGGTTCGCGCAGCGGGTGGCGGCGGGGATCTGGGAGGCCGCCACCGCCGGGGGCGGGCCGAAGGGCGCCGCGGAGGAGGCCGGGGAGGAGGGCGACGGGTGAGAGGAGGCCGGGGAAGCGGCTCGGTCCGCCCCCGTACGTCGGCCGGGGTGACCGGCGAGCGCCCCGCCGCGCGCGGTCGAACCGGGTGCGCGGGACGTGCACGGGACGTACGCGGGACGTACGCAGTCCTCTCCCCGTGCGCGAGTGCCCCGGGCTGCCGGGGCACTCGCGCACGGGGCGGCCGTCACGTCGCCTGTGGTTGCAGGAAGCGTGCCGGCAGGTCGTCCAGGCTCACCATGCCGGTGAGCCGGCCGGAGGCGTCGCGGATTATGGCGAGCGAGGCCCGGCGCCGGCGCAGGAGGTCGATCGCGTCGGCGACGGTGGCGTCCTCGGTCAGCTCGGGCACCGGCCGGGCCGGCGCCCGGCCGGTTCGAGGCACTCCAGCAGGGCGGTGGTCACCACCACGCGGTCCCGCCGGCCGCCCGGCAGCGCGTACGCATAGGGGACGTCGTCCCTGAGGACGGCCACCTCCGTCTCCCGCAGGCCGGCCGGCGCCCGGTGGGCACGGCGACGCACCCGCCCGTGCCGCCACAGCGCCCTGCCGCACGCCACCAGCACCGCGCCGAGGGCGGGGATCGCCGCCTTGCCGACGACCTCGTCGTACGGGACCGCCGCGCGCACCTCGGGGTCCGACCAGCCGTCCGGCAACGGGTTGCCGGGCAGCTGGGCGGTGCCGACCACCATCACCAGGTCGAGGCACAGCGTGCTGCACGCGGCCATCAGGGCCGCCACCCCGCTCAGCAGCCGGGTCGCGGCCCGTGGGTGCAGGTGCTGCTCGGCGAGGCGCGCGATCGGCCACGCCGTCAGGGGCAGCACCAGCGGCAGGAAGACGAACACCCCCATGAGGCCTCAGTCTTGCCCTTCGTCTTCGTCCCCCGGCCGACCCAGCAGCTCCCGCAGCAGCCGCTCGTCGTCCGGCCCCAGGCCGGTCACGAAACTGGCCAGCACCGCCTCCCGGTCGCTCTCGGAGTCCAGCACCCTGCGCATCCGGTGGGCGGCCAGCCCCGCCTGGTCCGACGCGGACGTCCAGGCGAAGGAGCGGCCCGCGCGTTCCCGGGTGACCGCCCCCTTGGCCAGCAGCCGGGTCAGGATGGTGATGACGGTCGTGTAGGCGAGGCCGCCGCCGAGGCGCTCCTGCACCCACCCGGCCGTCGCCGGCCCGTCCGCCTCCCGCAGCGCCGACAGGACCAGCGCCTCCAGCTCGCCCTGCCCCGCCGGGGGCCCTGCCGCCGCTCCGCCACGCCCTGTCTCCTCTTCCACCGCCGCCCGTTTCCCGCGCGGACATCGTATAGACGCCCCGAGGACCCGCACGGTGCCCGGACGTCACGGGAGACTCCCGGGAGATCCCGCCGCGTCCTGCACGGAACCGTTCGGGACCGCCGGGGGACGGCACATGCGGAGCGGGCGGGTCAGAGGGGCTTCGCCGGCCAGTCGAGCAGCCGCGCGCCGATCACCGCGGTCTGGAGACTGTAGCGGTGCACCGGGTCGGACGGGTCGGCGCCGGTGAGCTGGTGGATGCGCTCCAGACGGTAGGTGAAGGCGCGCACGCTCAGGGAGAGCCGCCGGGCCGCCTCCGCGCGGACGCAGCCGGAGTCGAAGTAGGCGGTGAGGGTGTCCAGGAGCGGCTGGGCACCGCCGCGGGCCCGGCGCAGGGGGCCGAGGGCGTTCTCCACCAGGTCGGCCATGGCCTGCCGGTCGCGGGTGAGGACGGGGTAGACGAGGAGGTCGGCGGCGTGCAGCACGGGTTCGTCGAGTTCCAGGCGTTCGGCCAGGTCCAGGGCGTTCAGTGCCTCCTCGTACGACTGGACGACGCCCGCCGGGCCGGTCTGCGGACGGCCGATCGCCACCTGGCCGCCGCCGGTCGCCGCGAACGCCTGCTTGGCGAAGTGCGCGAGGACGTCGCCCTGGTCGCCGGGGGCGACGCACACGAGCCGGCCGTCCTTGGTGGTGAGCAGGATGCTGCGGTCGCCGAACCGGCCTATCAGGGCGCGCTCCACCTCCCGCAGCACCGGGTCGCCCTCGTCGTAGGCGGCCGGGCCGCGGGCCACGGCGACCGCGTGCTCGTACGAGAGCCGCAGCCCGTAGCGTTCCGCCCGCTGGGCCAGCCGCCCCAGATCGCTGCGGCCGTACAGCAGGTCGTCGATGAACTCCCGCCGGGCGGCCTCCTCCTGCCGCACCGCGTGCCGCTGGGCCCGTTCGTATCCCTCGGCGAAGGCGTCGACGGCCTGCGCGACGGCGGACAGCACGTCGTCCACGGACGCGCCGCTCCCCGTGGGCCAGTGCGCCCGGGTGGCCGCCAGATGGGCCCCGACCAGGGCGCGCAACGCGATCCCCGTCTCCGCGGCCTGTTCGCCCAGGGCGTGGCGCGAGGCCAGCTCGTCCCGGGAGAGCCGGCGGCCGGTCGCCGAGGCGTCGGCGAGGATGCGGGCGTACCCCTCCAGGTACGCCTCGCAGCCCTCGTGCCTTCCCGGCACGTCCCGTCCCGCCATGCCCGTCCCCCCGCATCGAACGCGTCGTCGGCTTCTTCCCGACGCATCGTCGCAGGAATGTGCTCCGCCCGGAAACGTGCCCCGGCGATGCCGGAACCCGGCAACGGGCGGTGTTCCGCCGCTGCCGGTCGAGGGCGTGCCGGCGCCGCGTGGTGGACGGATAGGTTGCCCGGGGCGGCGCCGGCCGCGGTGCCGCTGCCGGGCCTCGCCGCCCGCGGTGCCGTTCGCCGACGGCCCGCGCGCCCCTTTCCCCCATCCCGTGGTGACGGCCGCCCGGCTGGTGGAGCGACTCGCCGGAGGAGGAACGTGAACGGGTGGAGGAGCCGAGCTGCCGTCGCCGCCGGCACGATCGGGCGTGCCCGGCACCACGCCCCCGTCGCCACGGGCGCCCGCGGCCGGCGGGGCGGGGCCGCGTGACCGGCTTCGGGCAGCCCGCGCGGCGTGTTCCCCGGTCCGGGCACATGATCGTGTGCGGTGACGACGCGCTCGCCGAGCGGCTGGCCCGTGAACTCGCCACGGTGTACCGGGAACGCGTCACCCTCGTCGTACCGCCGGCGCCCCGGACCGGCGCCGTCGCGCGGGCACGCGCCTCGGCCGTGCTGGGCCGTGTGCAGTCCGTGATCGGGCGTACGGACGCCGGCCGGCACGCGACGGACGTCCTCGAGGCCCCCGACCTGGACGAGGGCGTGCTGGCCGAAGCCGGGGCCCGCGGGGCCGCCGCGCTGGCACTGGTCCACGAGGACGACGAGACCAACATCCGCGCCGCGCTCGCCGCCCGACGGCTCAACCCCCGGCTGCGCCTGGTCATCCGGCTCTACAACCGCAAGCTGGGCCAGCACCTGGAGGAACTCCTCGACCAGGCCGCGGCCCTGGCCGTCCCGGGGCTGGACCCGGCGGCCCTGGACACCTCCACCACCGTCCTGTCGGACGCGGACACCGCCGCGCCCGCCCTCGCGGCCACGGCCGTCGCCGGCACCAGCAAGGTCGTGCAGGCCGACGGGCTGCTGCTGCGCGCGGTGGAGCGCACCCCGCCGGCCGCGGGCGAGGTGGCCGACCCCGGCCTGTGCACGCTCGCCCTGCTGTCGTCGACCACCGACGACCCGGCCGGAGCGGAGGGGTCGGACGCCAGCGGCCGGGAGGGGCCGGCCCTGCTGCCCGACGACGAGACCGTGGCCGCCGCCACCGGACGCGGCACGGTCGTCCTGGAGACCGTCACGCACGCCGCGGCCACGCCCTCGCCGCGCCGTCCGGCCGGACGGGGATTTCCGCTCGGCTCCCTGTTCCCGGCCCGGCTGCGCCGGTCACTGGCCGGGCTGGCGGCCTCGGTGCTCGCGCTGGCCGTCGCCGCCTGGCTGACCACCGAGAACCATCCGCTGCACGCCGCCTACGTCACCCTGCTCGACCTCTTCGCCATCAACGACCCCGCGATCGGCGCGTCCACGAGCCGTCAGGTGCTCCAGCTCCTCGCCGGGCTGGCCGGGCTCCTGCTGCTGCCCGTGCTGCTGGCCGCCGCCCTGGAGGCGTTCGGCACCTTCCGCACCGCGGCCGCGCTGCGCCGGCCGCCCCGCGGCCTGTCCCGCCACGTCGTCCTGCTGGGTCTCGGCAAGATCGGCACCCGTGTGCTGTCCCGGCTGCACGAACTCGGCATCCCCGTGGTGTGCGTCGAGGAGGACCCCGACGCGCGCGGCATCCCGCTCGCCCGCCGCCTGCGCGTGCCCACCGTCCTCGGCGACGCCACCCAGGAAGGTGTCCTGGAAGCCGCCGGGATCGACCGCGCGCACGCCCTGCTCGCCCTCACCAGCAGCGACACCACCAACCTCGAGGCGGCCCTGTACGCGCGCTCCGTCGAGCCCGGCCTGCGGGTCGCCCTGCGCCTGTACGACGACGACTTCGCCACCGCCGTCCACCGGACCCTGCGCGCCGCCCACCCCCAGGCCCTCACCCGCAGCCGCAGCGTCTCCACCCTCGCCGCGCCCGCCTTCGCCGGCGCCATGATGGGCCGCCAGATCCTGGGCGCCATCCCCGTGGAACGGCGTGTGCTGCTCTTCGCGGCCCTGACCGTCGCCCGGCACCACCAGCTGGAGGGCCGCACGATCGCCGAGTCCTTCCGGCCCGGTGCCTGGCGGATCCTCGCCCTGGACACCGCCGCCCCCGGCGACCGCCTCCCCGACCTCGCCGCCACCCCGGCCCACGACACCCCCGACCGGGCCGCCGCCGGCCTCGTGTGGGCGCCGCATCCCGGGTACGTCCTGCGCCCGCAGGACCGGGTGGTCCTCGCCGCGACCCGCCAGGGCCTGGCCGAGCTGCTCGGCCGGCAGCCACGGTCCGGGGCGCGGCCCCCCGGCCTCCGCAGCGAGAACCGACCGGCGCCGCGGCAGCGGCCCGCCCCGGAGTGAGCCGATGAAGATCCCCGGTCTCAGCGCCCGTCTGCGCACGCGTGACGCCGCGCGCAGGGACGGCAGGCGCCGTCGACGGCACATCCGTGAGCGGCGGCTCGGCGTACTGGCCCGGGAGGCCACCGCGCCGCCCGCGCCGCCGTGCTGGCGCGCCGGCCGGGGAGGGCGCCTCCTCGCGGTGCTGTGGGGCGCCCATTTCCTGTGGTTCGTGGCCGGTCCCGCCGTCGGGAGGAACGCCGGCAACTCCTTTGGGGACTGGATCTTCCTGGGCTGGGCGACCCTGGTCGCCATGTGGATGACGTGCCGCACGGGGATGTGGCGGGTCTGCGCGGGCCGCAGCGGTGTGTGGATCACGCGGTTCCGGACCGTCATGTTCCTTCCCTGGGAGGAGATCAGCCGGGTGGACATGCGGCGGGACGGACTGCTGGAGTTCTTCGCCGGTCCCCGGCAGGTCCTGGCCGGTCTGTACGCCCCCGCCCGGCTGACCCGGATGTTCGGCCGTCCCGACGCCGGGCAGCGGACGGCCGACGTCCTGACGGTCATGGCCCGTCACCCTCACCTGCGGCCGGAGACGGATCCGGACCGGCGGCTCAGTGGCCCGCCGTTCGCCGTGTGGTCGCCGCTCGCCCTGTGCGCCCTCGCCCTGGCGGCCCTGGTCTTCTGACGGCGGCGCAGGTCCTTCCCCGCGGTCACGGACCCGGAGCTCGGTGCCGGGACCGGATCCGGAGGTCAGCGCCGGGCCCGGCCGTCCCTGGCCGCGGCCAGGAGGAACAGGGCGGCCGCGAGGCCGAAGAACCCGATGCCGGCCAGCATGGCGGTCATGACCACGTCGTACGAGGCGTTCGCCAGCCGGGGCACGCCGTTGGCCAGCGTGCCGCCGTACAGGCACAGGAGCGCGTAGGCGCGGGGCCGCAGGCCGTCGGCGCGGCCGCGCATCCACGGAGGGACCCAGCCCCGCAGGAACGCGACGGCCGGCGGCAGCATCAGGGCACTGGCGACGGCCAGGGCGATCCCCTGGTGGAGCGGATCGCCGTTCATGCCGAGTCCTTCCCCCACCGGATCCGGCCGGCCGGCCGGACCGTCGCGGCGGCCACGAGACACAGGACGCCGAGCAGCAGTACGGGAAGGCCGGGTCCGGGCAGCACCCACATCACGACGCCGCCGAGCACGAGCAGCGCACCGGCGGCCGCCAGGGGACGGGAGAGGGTACGTCCGGCGGGGGAGGGACATCGGGCGGCTCCGGGAGGGGTGGAGAGGGACGCGGGCGAGGACGGGCGGGGACGCGGGGCCCGGCCGCGCCGGAAACGTACCGCACGCGCCGGGGCCACTTCAGTGCTCCCCGGTGCGGTGGGCCGCGTGCCGGCCGTTCGGGTGCGCGAGCAGGATGCGCGGGTCGGCGGCCCGCACGATGGCCGACTCCACGGCGGCGATCCGGTCGGCCAGCAGGCCCAGGGCGGCGACCGCACGGACGAGGGGGGCGTCCTCCGGGCCGCCGAGGGCCCGGGTTCGGACGTGGGCGGCCTTCACCTCCGCCCAGCGGGAGGCCTGTCCGGGCGTGAGCGTGCCCCGCAGTTCGGCCAGTTTGAGCAGGCCGGCCTCGGCGCCGGTGGTGAGGGTCTGGGCCTCCGCCCGGTAGTGGTCGTCGATCAGGGCCGCCACCTCGGCGGCGTTCATGACGGGCTGGACGCGCTGGGCGATCTTGTTCATGTTGCGGTACGAGCCCTGGAGCCGGAAGGGCGGCTCGGTGCGGGCGTCGTCGGACCGCGCGGCGGAGGCGATGTACGCGGCGTTCACCGCCAGGACCGTCTCGCGGACCGTGAGCAGGTGGCCCAGGACCGCGAGGACGCGGTCCAGCTCCGCGGGGGCGTACGGGTGGGTGAGGCGGTCGGCGCGGGCCGCGGGGTCGTGCCGGGCGAGCCGGACGAGCAGGTCGAGGTCGGCGCGGGGGCGCCCGGCGAGCGGGGCGAGGACCGGGTGGGCGGTGAGGGCGTTCTCCACGAAGCTGTCGGCGAAGGCGTCCTCCTTGCCGGTCAGGACGTCACCGAGGTTCCACACGTCGGCCCGGTTGGCGAGCATGTCGGGCACCTCGAAGCGGCCGCCGGACTCGGTGTAGGGGTTGCCGGCCATGCACACCGCGAAGCGCTTGCCGCGCAGGTCGTACGTGCGCGGCTCGCCGTCGCGCACTCCCTCGACGCGCCGGGTGGCGTCGCACAGCGGGATGAACCTCTGGAGGAGTTCGGGCGAGGTGTGCTGGATGTCGTCGAGGTACAGCAGGGTGTTGCTGCCCGCCTCCAGCGCGAAGTTGATCTTCTCGACCTCCCGGCGGGCGGTGGCGTTCGGGGCCTCGGCGGGGTCGAACGAGGTCACCGCGTGGCCGAGGGCAGGGCCGCTGACCTTCACCAGCATCAGGCCGAGGCGGTCGGCGACGTACTCCACCAGGGTCGTCTTGCCGTAGCCGGGCGGGGAGACGAGCAGCAGCAGGCCGCCGGTGCCGGGGCGCCCGGACTCGCCCGTGGTGCCGAGCTGCTTGGCGAGGCTGTCCCCGACGAGCGGCAGGTACACCTCGTCGACGAGCCGGTTGCGGACGAACGCGGACATCACCCGCGGGCGGTGCTCGTCCAGGCGCAGCCGGACGCGCTCCTTCGCCGCCAGGGCCGTACGGCGGCGCCGGTGGTCCCGGTGGGCGGGCACCTCGTGCCTGCGGAACGCCTCGGTCCGCGCGAGGAGTTCGTCGACCCGGACCGTGAGGGTGCCGCCGGTGAGGCGGGGGTGGGAGCCGAGCAGGCCCTCGACCGTCTCGGTCAGGGGCGCGTCGGACCCGTACCGGCTCAGGTCCGGGCACAGCTCGGCGGCCACCGCCTCCGCCAGGTCGCCGGGGGTGGCATCCGTGCCGGTGGAGGCGGCGTACGCGGACAGCCACGCCTCGGCCAGCTGCCGGCGCGCGCCCAGGTCCTCGAGGGCAGCGAGGTCCTCCTGGTAGGCGGGTGTGCCCGCCGTGCGGCGGAACGCGTCGAGCAGGGCGCGGGCACCGGCGCCGAGGACGAAGCCGTCGGGTCCGCAGGTCAGTTCCTCGAAGAGGTAGGCGGAGGCGGCGTCCGCGGACGGCCCGCCGATCGCTTCCGCCAGTTCCTTCCGCAGGTCGGAGATCGCGGGCGCGAGCCCGAACGTCTCCCGGGCGCGGGCGAGGGACACCGCCCGGCGGGTCCACGCCTGGCGCTCCCCGGCCGTCGTGCGGTGCGCCCAGAACAGCTGGGCGGCCGCGCGGGCCGCCGGCTCGTGGCGGAGCGGGCCCGCGCCCTCGTACAGGCGCAGCAGCGCGGTGAGGATCAGGACGGCGTCGTGGTCGTGGACGCCGCGTTCGTACCCCTCGTCGTACGCCTCCCGGGCCGCCCGGCTGACGAGGGCGGGCAGGTCGGCCCCGGCGAGCGCGGCCGGGCCGTGCTCGTCGAGCAGCCGGGCGGCGAGGTGTTCGGCGCGGTAGACCTCCGGGGACTCCGAGGGCAGCGGGCGGTCCGCGTACGGGCCGGTCGCCTCGAAGCCGGGCTCGGTGACCGGGGCGCGGTAGTCGGTGCCGGTGACCGCGAAGGCCAGTCCGTCGCCGTGCGGGACGAGGGTGAGGTCGAGCGGCTGGGTGTTCACCGCGAAGCGGTGGGCGCCCAGGCGGACGGTGCGGCCGTCGTCGCCGTACAGGTCGGTGCGGTCGCGCAGGGCACGCCCGGCCTCCTGGCGGGCGGCCTCCAGGCGGCCGTCCAGCTCCTCGGCCCGGACCGGGTCGCCGAGCGCGCGCAGGTCGCCGGCGATGCGGCGGACCTTGGCGGGCATCGGGTCGGAGCCGAAGTAGGTGGCGACGGCGTCCTCGTCGGGCAGGGCGCGGGCCCGGCGGGCGACCGTCGTCAGGACCCGGTCCGCCGAGTCGGCGAGGCGCTCGGCACGGCGGGCGCGGGCGTCGGCGAGGTCCTGCTTGCGGACGGCGAACGCCTCGTGGATCTCGTCGCGCCGGTCGGCGAGTTCGCCGAGGAGGTCGTCGAGGCCGTCGGACTCCGCGAACCGCGCCTCCAGGTTCTCCACCTGCAGGAGCAGGCGGGCGAGGTGTTCGTCGCAGGCGTCGGGGGTGTCGGCGGACGCGAGGGCACCGGTGACGGCCTGGCCGAGCAGGGCGGACTCGGCGGCGAACTCGGCGCGTCCCTCGTGGCCGTGGAGCTCGCGGCGGCGGCCGTCGAGGACGGCGCGGGCGCGGTTGACGCCGGCCAGGACCTCGGAGATCCGCTCCAGGACGGCCGTGCGGACGGTCGCGTCGGCGATGTCGAGACCCGCGACGACCTCGGTCACCGTGCCCAGTGCGCCGGCGAGTTCGTCGATGCGGGCGGCGACGGGCGCGGTCCCGGCGACGGTGGTGACGGCGGCCGCGTCCGCGACGAGCCGTTCGACGTCCGCGTGCTGGTCGGCGAACGCGTCGTCGCGGGCCAGCTGCACGACCGCCCGCTGCCCGAACGAGGCGAGGTCGGCCTCGACGTCCGCGGCCAGTTCGTCGATGCGGGCCGTGTCGGCGTACCGCAGCTCCTTGAGCGTGAGCAGGTGTCCGTGCGCCCGCCGCAGTTCGGTCAGGCCGGACACCCAGGCGGCGGCGCCGCGCGGGACCTCCCCCCGCAGCCGGCGCACCACCCGGGCGGCCCGGTCCGCCCCCTCGTCGAGTGCCTCGGCGGCCTGCCGGGTCAGCGCCCGCACGGTCCCGAACTCGGCCAGCACCTGCCCGGCCGTCGTCCGCACCCGCGTGAGCGGCTCCCGCAGGTCGCCGAGTTCGGGGTCCCCCAGCCAGTGGCGCGTGTCGGCCGTCCGGTCGCAGGCCGCGACCAGCGCCTCGTACACCTCGCTCGTCGGGGTGGTCCCGGCGGCCGCCCCGGCGATGGACAGGCAGTCGGAGATGCCCCGTACGAGATCGGCGTTGCCGACGCGGGCGAGCGGGCCGCCGACGGGCCGGGCGGCGGCACGGGTGTCGGAGAGGTGGGGGGAGCTCCACAGCTGGACGGGGTGGACGCGTTGCGGCTCGTCCTCCTCGCCGCGCAGCAGGACCAGCGTGCCGTCGTCGAGGAGGGCCCAGCCCCGGCAGGTCAGCGGGGCCGCGACCTCCTTGCGGATCACGTTGTACGGCAGCAGGAGGGCGCGGCCCGCCGCGGGTGCGCGGAACGCGAAGAGGACGTCCTCGCCGTTCGGCGAGCGGACCGTCCGCTCGAACTCCGACGCCGCCTGGTGCGCGGGGCCGTCGGCGCCGTCGGCGCCGACGAAGGTCTTGTGCGTGCCGCCGGCCAGGCAGTAGCCGCCGGGGAAGACGATGCCCCGGTCCTCGGGCAGCCGACGGCACGCCTGCCCGATGCCGTCGAGGCGGACGACGCTCCTGGTGAGCGTGTCGAACACCAGGTACCGGTGGGCGTCCTCCTTGTAGGGGCGGACCCGCAGCAGGATCAGGGCGCCCACCCGCGCGTGGGCGATGTCGGCGTCGGCGAGCGCCTGCAGCGGCTCGTCGACGGGCTCGGAGTGGATGCCCTCGTCCGTCTCCGTGTCGTCCTCGGTCTTGACGGTGAGGGCGCCGCCGACGGTGGTGACGAAGAGCTCGCCCCCGACGGACACGTGGGGGTGGCGGCCGAGGACGTGGTCCTCGCGGGTCGTCGCGGTCCAGGTGAAGTCGTGGGCGGGCGGCGGGACGTGGTCGCGGTCGCCGCGCGCGTCCAGGAAGGTCACCTGCCCGTCGTCGGCGAGTGCCCAGCGCAGGACGCGGATGTCGCCCGCCTCGACGCCGGTCCGGAACACGGCCAGGAGCCGGCCCTCGACGCGGCTCAGCCGCAGCAGCCGGGCCTGGCTGTAGTAGCGGTGCAGGGCCGCGAACTCCCGTACGAAGCCGGGGTCGTCGAGCAGGCCGGGCACCGCGCCGTCGGGCAGCCTGCCCAAGTCGCGGTCGTACAGCGCGAAGACGTCGCCGACGGCCGTGTCGGGTCCCCGGCCGGTGGGCACGTGGTGGCCGAGGAGCAGGACGTCACCGACGGCGACGAGGTCGCGGGGCACGCAGGCGCGCTCGGTGCGCAGCAGGCCGGTGCCGGTGAGTTCGAGGCGCGTCGCACCGAACTCCTCGACCCGGCGGGCGTCGAGCGCCTCGGCGCGGCGGGCGAGTTCGGCGGCCTGCGCGGTGAGCCGGTCGCGCAGCACCTCGTACGTACCGGTGTCCAGGCCGGTGGTCATGGGGGTCCCTCTCAGAAGTCGGAGAAAGCGGTCCGGAGCTGCCGTCCCCTGTGCGGCAGCTCCGGACCGCGGCCTGTCAGACCTTGGCGCTGCCGTTCAGGGCGGCGAGCGAGGCGTCCGCGACGCCCAGCTCACCCGCCCTGTCGAGCAGCTGCCGCAGGGCGCCGGAGTCGGCCCCGCCCGTCTTCATCAGCTTCATCAGCAGCGCGGAGACGGTCAGGTTCTGCACGTCGGCCGTGGAGACCTGGCCGAGGATCCGGCCGAGGTCGTCGGTGAAGCTCGCGGAGCCGTCCAGCCAGGGCCCCGCGAGGGCCTGTGCCGTCTCGGAGTGCTGGACGAACCCGTCGACGCTCCTGCCGAGCGAGATCGAGGAGACCAGGCGGTCGAGGAAGACGGACTCGCCGCCCACGATGTTGATGTCGGCGTTCTCCAGTCCGGTGGCGAGGACGGTGGCCTGCGCCTCGGCGACGTGCCTCTGCGTCTCGAGTCCGGCCAGCCGGATGTCCTTCTCCGCCTGGAGCCGCAGCCGGTACTCCTCGTGGCCGCGGGACGCCTCGTCGAGCGCGGCCATCGCCGCCGCCTTCTCCGTCAGGCCGGCCGCCTCCGCCTTCAGCTTCTCGCCGACGCCCTCGGCCTCGGCGAGCGCCTTCGCCCGTGCGCCCTCCGCCTCGGCCCGCATCCGCGCCTCGGCCGCCCCGGCCTCGGCACGGCCGGTCTTCTCGACGACCTCGGCCTCCTTGTCCCGGACCTGGACGGCCGCCAGGCCCTCCGCGGCGGCCTCCGCCTGCACGCCCTCCGCCAGCCTCAGCTTGGCCCGCGCGTCGAGGTCGGCGCTCTTCAGCCTGGCCTCGGCGAGGGTGAGTTCCTCGGCGGCACGGTGCACGGCGGCCTGTTCGGCGGCCTCCGCGGCCTTGATGTCCTTGACCAGCCTCTCCTGCGCCTCGGCCTCCGCCGCGATGACCACGGTCCGGCGCCCGCGCTCCGCCTCCTCCACGGCACGCAGCTTCTTGATCGACTCCTCCTGCTCGGCGACCGTGCGGTCCACGGCGATCCGCTCACGGATCACCTCGGCGATCTCCCGCCGCTCCGCCTCGACCTCCTTCTCGGCGGCGATCCGCGTCAGCCCCGTCTCCCGCTCGCGGGCGATGACCTCGAGGAGGCGGTCCTTCTCGATCCGCTCGCTCTCGACGGCGATGACCCGCTCGCGGTTCTTCGCGGCGACGGCGACCTCGCGGGCCTGGTTCTCGCGCTGCACCCCGAGCTGCTCCTCGGTCTTCAGGAACGCGCTCTGCGCCCGCAGCCGCTCCTCCTCCACCACCCGCGCCGTCTCGGCCTCCTCCCTGGCCCGTACGGTCTCGATCTCCCGCCGCTGCCTGATCTCGGCGTCGGCCTGGCGGCGCTCCAGCTCCAGGACGGCCTCGCGGGCGTCGACGTTCTGCCGGGTGATCTCCTTCTCCTCGGTGCGCCGGAACTCGTTGGTGCGCACGTGCTCGATCGCCGTCAGCTCGGTGATCTTGCGGATGCCCTGGGCGTCGAGGACGTTGGCCGGGTCGAGCTGGGTGATCGGCGTCTGCTCCAGGTAGTCGATCGCCGCGTCCTCGAGGTGGTAGCCGTTGAGGTCGACGCCGATGACCTCGATGATCCGGTACCGCAGCTCCTCGCGCTTGGTGTACAGGTCGGTGAAGTCCAGTTGCTTGCCGACGGTCTTCAGTGCCTCGGAGAACTTCGCGTGGAACAGCTCCTGCAGCGTGTTCCGGTCGCTGGCCCGTGCCGTACCGACGGCCTGGGCGACCTTGACGACGTCCTCGACGGTCTTGTTGACCTTCACGAAGAACGAGATGCGGATGTCGGCGCGGATGTTGTCCCGGCAGATCAGCCCCTCCTTGCCGGCCCGGGTGATCTCGATGGTCTTCACCGAGATGTCCATCACCTCGGCCTTGTGGAGCACGGGCAGCACGACCTGCCCCGTGAAGGTCACGTCGACCTTGCGCAGTTTCGAGACGATCAGGGCCTTGCCCTGCTCCACCTTGCGGAACAGCAGGGAGACGACGAGGAAGAGGAGGAGCGCTGCGAGCAGGCAGACGCCGACGCCCACGGTGATGGCGGTCATGAGAAGCATCCTTGGCAGGTGGGGTACCCGAGGCCGAGAGGGCCCGGAGGTGCTCGGGAGTCGGAAGATTCAGGAGGGGGCGCGTGCCGGGATCCGGAAGCGCCCCTGCGCTTCCGTGCTCCCCGGAGGGCGTCCCCCGCGGGCCGGAACGGGGTGCGGCCGCGGTTGCCTCCGCGGTCGCGGCTCAGGCGGCCCGGCCGCGTGCCCGGTGCGCCGCGTCGGGGCGGTCGCCCCGGCGGAGGCCGCCGTCCGCCCGCTCCGGGCGGGCCGTGCGACGCGGCCCGGCGAAGTCCGGCGAGGGCGGCCCGGGTTCGTCGGGGCGCAGGCGCCGCGGCAGCCGTAGCAGCGTCCGGGCCGCGCACCACGAGAGCGCGGGGCGGCGGCGAGGACGGCGAGCCCCGTCAGCGCACGCGCCGGCCCCGGGGAAGCGAGCGGTTCCAGCAGGACGGCCGCGCCGAGGCTGCCGGACCAGGCGAGGGCCGTCCACAGGGAGACCGCGACCGCGACCGGTACGCCGCCCAGCCCCAGCGCGCCGAGGTCCGCGTCCTCGTCGAACGTGCGCGGGCCGGCGGCGCCCACCGCGACCAGCAGCCAGAAGCCCGCGGCCGCCAGCAGGGGGACGGTGAACAGGAAGGTCGGAAATCCCGTGGCGACCATGAAGAACGTCCGCATTCCCCACCCCCGATCGGTTCCGTCCCGTGCCGGCCTCGGCACGCCCGGGCAGCCCGGCGCCGGGCACCTGCCGGTGCTCGGCATCGAGGCCTTCCCCGCGTGCTCCCCTCACCCCCCATCCTGGCGGTGCCGGCCCTTCGGCGCATTGCCGGATCCCGGCAGTCCTGGCCGGACCGTCCATGCCGGTGCCCCGCCAGGAAAGCGTCAGGAGGGCGCCGGGGCCGCCCCGTTGGGGCCCGGGACCGCGTCCGCGTCCGCGTCCGGGGCCGGGGCCGGGGCCGGGGCCGGGGCCGCGTCCGGGGCCGAGCCCGGGGCCGGATCCGCGTCCGAGCCCGCGTACGGCTCCGGGTCCGCGTCCGGGTCCGGCTCCGGTGGCCGGTGTCGGCCGCCGGGCGCGGGGCCTCCCCCGGCCGGCCGGGGACGGTGATCATCAGCAGGGTCACGTCGTCGTCGTGGGCGGCCGGGTCGGGGATGAGGGTGGCGATCAGGCGGGACGCCGTCCGCTCGAGGGTCTCCGGGTCCGTGCGGGTGTCCTTCGGGGTGCCGTCGAGGGTGCGGGTGAGGAGGTCGATGCGGGCCTCGATGTCGGCGCCGGGGCGTTCGACCAGTCCGTCGGTGTAGAGCACCAGGGTGCTGCCCGGCGGCAGCGGCCGGGTCACCTCCTCGAACGGCATCCCGCCGCCGCAGGCGTCGTTGACGCCCAGCGGCACGCCGACCGGCGCGGGCAGCCGGCGGGCGGGCCCGTCGGGGGCAGGACGATGACGGGCAGGTGCCCGGCCGAGCACAGGCTGACCTCGCCCGCCTCCTGGTCGATCACCAGGTAGGCGCAGGTGACGAGCTGGTCCGCCAGGTCGGCGACGAACGCGTCCAGCCCGGTCATGAGGCGGCCGGGCGTCGTGCCGGTGCGGGCCAGCGCGTGCGAGGCGGCGCGCAGCTGTCCCATGACGGCCGCCGCCTCCAGGCCCCGGCCCATCACGTCGCCGATGACGACGCCGGTGCGGCGGCCGTCGAGGGGGATGACGTCGAACCAGTCGCCGCCGACGCCGGGGTCCTGGACGGACGCCAGGTAGCGGTGGGCGCTGGGCAGGTACGGCAGGCGGGGCGGCTCGCCCATGAGGCTGTGCTGGAGGGTGTAGGCGATGTGCCGGTGCTGCTCGTAGCGCTCGGCGCGTTCCGCCTCGGCCCGTCTGCGTTCGGTGATGTCCCGCACGGTCAGGAACACCAGGGCCTCCTCCTCGGTGCGCAGGCTGCTGACGCTCACCTCGACGGGGAACTCGCCGCCGTCGCCGCGCAGCCCGTACAGGTCGCGGTCCGTGACCGTCGGCTTCGGGTCGCGCAGGCTCAGGTAGGCGTCGAGGAGGGCGCCGTGCCGCCGGCGGTGCGGACCGGGCACCAGGTCGACGACGCCGGTCCCGACGAGGTCGCCCGGCGCCCGCCCGAACAGGGGTTCCACCTGTGCGTTGGCCATGACGATGACGCCCCGGCCGTCCGTGATCAGGGTGGCGTCGGGTGCGGACTCCAGCAGCGCGCGGAAACGCCGGTGGGAGCGCTGGACCTCGCGCTGCGCCGCGGCACGCTCGGTGACGTCGGTGACCACGCCGCACAGCGCGTACGGCGTGCCGTCCCCGTCGTTGAGGGGGAACAGGGAGGTGAGGAGGTCCCGGGGGCCTCCCGGGAGGGCGAGCGTCTCCTCGCGCTGCACGGGGGTGCCCGCGGCCAGCACGGCGCGGTCGGCGGCCCGCACCTGACGCGCCAGTACGGGGGGCAGGACGTCCCTGTCCCGGCGGCCCAGCGTCCGGTCCCGGGACAGTCCGGTGGTCTCCTCGAACCGCGTGTTGACCGCCAGGTAGCGGCCGTCGAGGTCCTTGATGAACACCACGGCCGGGGTGTGGTCCATGAACGCCTGCAGCAGCGCGTTCTGCCGCACCTGCCACTCCGCGCGCGCGTGGGCCACCTCGATCCGGCGGCCCACGGCCAGGGCGGTGAAGACGACCGCGGTGAACACCGCGACGTGGCCGCACACCAGCAGCGCGGTGCCCAGCCGTTCCCCGAACACCCCCGCGTCCTCGCCCGCCAGGACGGCCCAGCCCAGCAGCGGTGGCACGACCGCGGCGGTGGCGAACAGCCACCGGCCCAGCGTGCCCGTGGTGCCCGCGTTCGTCAGCAGTCCCGCGGGGCCCTCGTCCGGCCGGACGAGGAAGGCGGCCGTGCCCAGCAGCACCAGGGCGAGCGCGGTGTGCAGGGCCATGCCCGTGTAGGCGCCGAACCGCTCCAGCTCGGGCACCGCGTAGGCGGCCCCGTACAGCCGCAGCATGCCGAGGGCCGCCACGGCCAGGCCCGGGATCTGGCTGACCCAGGCGGGGACCCGGGGCACAGCGGCGCACAGCGCCGCCAGGGCGCCCAGGGTCAGGGCCGCGGCCGTGTTGGGGGCCATCCGGCCGGGCGTCTCCGCCGCCGTCGCCGTCCCCGTGCTGTCGTCGGTGAAGAGGAGCTCGTCGATGCCCAGATGCGCCCCGGTCATGTACTCCAGCAGGGTGAGCACGCCGATCAGGGCCGCCAGCGCCGCGGCGGACCGGGCCGCGACGGACCGGGCGCGGCCGGGACCGGTGGCCACCAGGCCCAGGGAGATCCCCAGGGCCAGAACGGCCACGGCGGTGTTCGCCTTCATGGCCACCGGGTCGCCGGGCAGCACGCTCTTCAGCGCTTCGACGCCGGCGATCCACCCCGTCAGGCTCAACGCGCCGAGCAGGGCGGCCGTCAGGGCCGCGGCCCGGGCCACCGTCCGGGCGGCGGCCAGGACCGACACCCGGAACGGCAGGGCGTCGGCCTGCACCGCTCCCCGTGCGCCGGGCAGCTCGGGCGCCTGCTGCTCTCTCGTCACCGCGTTCCCTGGGGATGGAGGACCGATCCGCATCTTTCAGGTTAAGAGCGACAAAGGGAAAATGTGTGATGACGTGTTTCTCCACCCTGCCCGGCGCCGCGCCTCCGCGCCCGCCCGGCCACGCGCCTGCGCGACGCGGGATCCCCGGCGCACAACGGTGAAGCCCGCCCCGCCGCCCGTCGGGAGGACGGGCGGCGGGGCGGGCTCGGTGGGGGTGCCGGTTCGGGGCGGTCGCCGGTTCGGGGCGGTCGCCGGTTCGGGGCGGGTGTCAGTCGGCGGCGGGTGTCAGTCGGCGGCGGGCGCCGGCGGGCGGGTCCCCGGCACCGCTCCGTAGCCCATCTGGCTGGGCATGTCGCCGTCCTGGCCGTAGACCTGCACCTGGTAGTAGGACGTGGCCCCGGCCGGTGCGGCCGTGTCCAGGTAGGACACCGCGGTGCCGGGCAGGGTCGAGGTCAGCTCGTCCCACACCTGGGTGGCGGGGTTCCAGCGCTGGACCGCGACCGAGGACGGGGCGGGGCACCACTCGTTCTGGCAGGACCACTTCCAGGCGAGCAGCACGCCGTCCGCCGAACCGCTCGCGGCCAGGGTCATGGAGGCGCCGTAGCCGTCGCCCGTCCACGGCAGCACCGCGGCCTCGGAGCGCACGCCGTCGGCGTCCACGGCGACCACCGCGTAGTAGGCGTTGGAGGACGGGAAGGGGGCCGCGGTGTCGGTCACGGTGGTGGCGGTCACCGGCTGGTCCTGGACCGGGGTGCCGGGGTGGGCGGCGTCGCCCCAGTACCGGTAGACGAGGTAGCCGGTGGCGCCGGGGACGGGCTGCCAGGACAGCACCGCGTGGTCGCCGTCCGGCCGGGCGGCGAGCCCCGCGGGCCGGTCCGGGCGCGCGGTGCCCACGGGGTACGGGCGCAGCGCGCAGGTGTCCTCGGACAGGCCCGAGCGGCCGCCCGTCGCGTTCACGGCGACGGTCCGGTAGCAGGAGGGCACGCCGGCGGGTGCGCCGGTGTCGGTCCACTCCGGGGAGGCCGTCGCGGGGATGTCGGCCTGCTCGAGGTACTCGGGGTCGGTCTCGGTGCGGCGCCAGATCTCGTAGCGGGCCGCGGCCGGGTCGTTGACGGACCAGGTCAGCCGGATGCCGTCGGCGGTGCCCGTCGCGGCCGGCATCTCGGGTGCCTGCGGGGCGGGGGCGGGCTCGTTGCTGACGTCGATCCAGACCGGGTCGCTGTAGTTGCCCTGGAAGCCGCGCACCGTCAGGCAGTACCGGGCCATGCGCCAGGGGCTGGTGTCGACGTAGTACGAGTCGGCCGTGTGGAAGGTGTCGGCGCTCGCGCAGGGGCTGCCGTAGGTCGTGCGGTAGAGGTAGTAGAGGTAGACCTCCGACGCGGGCGAGTCGTCCCAGTCGAGGAGGATGCCGGCGTCGACGCGGGTGGCGGTCAGTCCGGTGGGCGTGGGCGGCTTGGGCGCCGGCGGGAGCGGCCGCTGCAGCCGCACCACGGTGCCCGAGGAGCGGTTGCCCGCCAGGTCGACCGCGACGACCCGGTAGTACGGGGTGGCGTCGGCGGCGATCGGACCGTCGGTGAGGGTGCAGCGGACCCGTTCCTCGGTGTCCGGCACGGCGGCGCACTGCGGGGTGCGGAGGTCGCCGACGTCGGTGAACGGGCCGTCGGGGGCCGTGCCGCGGGTGACCTGGTAGCCGGCGAAGTCCTGGTCGTAGCCGGGCCAGCCGTTGGTGGTCCAGGCCAGGGTGGCGGTGGTGCCCCCCTCGGGAGCGGTGACCTCGGGCGTGCCGGGCGCGGCCGGCGCGGTGGTGTCCGGCGGCAGCGGGCGGCTGACCTCGACCGGTTCGGTCCAGGCCGAGTACGCGGGCGGGGTGTCGGCGTCGACGGCCTTGCCGACGGCGCGCACCCGGTAGTGGCGGGTGCCGCCCTCGGGCAGGGTGGTGTCGGTGAACCGCGAGGCGGTCAGCGGCGCGTCGCCGCCGCGCGTCGTCCAGGGACCGGAGGCGGAGACGGCGGACTGCACCTGGTAGCCGGCGGTCAGGCCGTGCACGGGGCTGCCGACCGGGTTGTCGGCCCAGTCCAGCGCGACGTCGCCGCCGTTCAGCCCGGCGGTGAGACCGGTGGGCCGCTGCGGCGGGTGAAGCCCGGTGTCGGGACGGAGCGCGGAGGCGACGCTCGGGGCGTACTCGCCGGGCTCGGTGGTGGCCGGGGCGGACTCGTTGCCGGCGGTGTCGACGGCCGTCACCCGGTAGTACGCGGTGACGCCGATCGGGGCGTCCTTGTCGGCGTAGGCGTTGTCCTGGACGACGCGGGCGTCGGCGCTGCGGATCCTGGTCCACGGGCCGCCGGGGGCGGTGGCGCGGTAGACGTGGTAGCCGGCGAACGCGTCCTGCGTGCTGTAGTCGTCGTCCCAGCTCGGGCCCCAGCTCAGGTGGTTCTCGCCGAGGTCGTCGTCGGGGCCGGGCAGGCCGTCGCCGTCGAGGTCGATGTCGCCGTAGCCGTCGGCCCCCAGGAGGTCGGGGGCCTTCGGCGCGGTGGTGTCGGCCGGGACGGCCGAGACGTTGGCCGAGGCGCGGGACTGGTTGCCGGAGCGGTCCACGGCGGTGACGGCGAACCGGTACGTGGTGCCGTTGCGCAGCCCGGTCGAGGTGAACGAGGTGCCGGTGAGCAGGCCGGAACCGCTGACCCGGTGGGCGGTGTCGATCGCCACGGGGGTGGTGGTGGAGCGGTAGACCCGGTAACCGGCGATGTCCGCCTCGGCGTTGCGGGCCCAGCCGACGGTGGCCCGGCCGTCGCCGCGTGCCGCCTTCACGGCGGTGGGGGCCAGCGGGGCGGTCCGGTCCGGCGTGGTCGGGGTGAGGCCGGCGGAGACGTTGGCCGGGCCCGTGAGCGCCACGTAGTCGACGCGCACGGTGTGCGTCCCGGCGGGCAGCGTCACCTTGACGCTCGTGCGCTGGGTGGAGGTGTAGTCGCGCCACAGGTTGACGTACCGCTTGCCGTCGATCCAGACCCGGACGCCGTCCTGGGCGGCGGTCTTCAGCAGGAAGGGGCCGCCCCCGCCGAAGTTGCGGCGCATCGTCCAGCGGACACCGAAGCGGTCGTTGGGCAGGGACGTGCCGGTGGGGTGGCCCCGGCCCCAGTTCTCGTTGACGGAGGTGTCGCACAGGGACTTGCGGGGCGTGCCGGTGAGGGTGGTGTTGGCGTAGTAGTCGGCCTTCCACACCCCTGCGGAGCAGGTCACGGACGCGACCGGAGCCGCGTCCCGCGGAACCTGGGACGGGGGGTGCACGGTGGCGGCGACGAGCGCGGCTCCGGCGGCGGCCGTGACGGGCCACAGCAGCCGGTGCGACGCGCGGGACTGCGGGGAAACGGGTCTGCCCATCCGGGGCGTCATCCTTCCTCGGGCCGGGCACACCACCTCGACATGACGGCTCGAGTGGTCCCCCCGGGTGATCGGCCTCTGCCTCGCGATGATGGCATGCGAACAACAGTTCGCGTGCGAAATCATAGGGAACGCGTACACAAATCGCGCCTTGTCAGCAGGAGTTGGCCGCACCGGAGGGACGCGACACCTCACATAGGCTCACGGAGAAGGGAAGTGACGGTGCGTCACATCATCCGGTCCCGGCCTGCCCGGACCCGGTCGGGTCCCGGCGCGGCCGGCTGCGGGCCGGGACCGCGCTCATCGCCCGCGGTGAGTTCTCCGTCGTCATCATCGGCCTGGCCGCGCCCGGCGAGGGCCGCCTCGCGGCCCTCGTGACCACCTACGTGATGCTCCTCGCCGTCTGCGGCCCCGTCCTCACCCGGTTCGCCCCCACCCGGCCGCCCACACGGCCGTCCACCCGGCCGCCCGCACGGCCGTCCACCCGGCCGCCCGCACGGCCGTCCACCCGGCCGCCCGCACGGCCGTCCACCCGGCCCGCGGCCCCCGCCCGTCCACCCGGCCCGCGGCCCCCGCGCGTCCGCACCGCGGGACGGCGCGCGGGGGCGCGGGCCGGGCCCGGTCAGGGGGACGCCTCCGCTCCCCGCACCACCGCGACCGGGCAGTGGGCGTGATGCAGCAGGGCCTGGCTGACGGAGCCGAGCAGCAGGCCGGTGAAACCGCCGCGGCCCCGGGCGCCGACCACCAGCAGCTGCGCGGACCGGCTCGCCTCGATCAGCGCCTCCCGTGTCCCGGCGTGCACCACCTTGTGGTCCACCACCACACCGGGATACCGCTCGCGGCAGCCGGCGAGCGCCTCGGACAGCAGGCGCCCCTCTTCGCCGGCGAGGGCGCCCGGCGGGTTCGCGTACGGCTCCGACGCGTCCTGCGGCGCGGGCAGCGGAGCGTTCCACGTGGTCCAGGCGTGCAGCGCCACCAGGGGCGCCTTCCGCAGCTCCGCCTCGGCGAACGCGAAGTCCACCGCCCGCCGGCCCGCCGCCGAGCCGTCGACGCCCACGACGACCGGGCCGTCGGCGTGGGCCGCCTCGCGCACCACCAGCACCGGACACCGGCCGTGCGCCGCCAGGTGCACCGCGGTCGACCCGACCAGGAGCCCGACGAACCCGCCCATCCCCCGCGACCCGACGACCACCAGCTCCGCCTCGCGCGACTGCGCCTCCAGGACCGTCAGCGGTTCACCGGGCACCACCGCGTGCCGGACGTCGACGTCCGGCGCCGTCGCCCGCGCGCGCTCGACCGCCTCGGCCGTCAGCCGGTCGACCATGTTGCGGATCCCGCCCTCGGGCGGCCCCAGCGGCGAGGGACCCGTGGGCACGTGCATCGCGGGCCAGACGAACGCGTGCACGATCCGCAGGACCGCGTCACGTGCCCGCGCCTCCCGTGCCGCCGCCTCCACCGCGGCGAGACTCGACGCCGCCCCGTCCACACCGACGACCACCACACCGCTCATCACGCCTCCCGCCGTACGCCTGTCTCCCGGGGAACGCGGTCGCTCCCCCCTTCAGGGTCGCCCCGCCGCCGCCCTTCGGCGCGGGGCCGGGTGGTGCCGTCACCGGGGCCGACCGGCACTTCTCCGCGACGGCGACGCGCCGCGCGCCGCGTTCCGCGCCCGTGCCGGTGCCCGTCCGGTGCCCGCCCGGCCCCGGGCGGGGGGCCGGACGGCCCTTCTGCGCGCGGGGCGCCCGTGGTCTTCTGTAAGTGACGGGGAGGGCCCGTACAAGGACGCGGAGGAGCAGCCGGGAGCTGCGCACCGCGTGATCAGGATCCGCGAGAAGCGGGTGGGCCCTCCTCGTCCACTCGTGTCCGCGGGGCCGCCGTGCGAAGCCGACGGAGGAGCCGGCAGGTGAGGTCGCACGCCGGGCGGCAGCGACGGCGTGCGACGGGTTTCCCGGCATCGGACCGCTCGGACGTCGGTGACGGTACGTACCCGAACGATTTGCGGCGGCTCCGGCCGCATCACAGACTGGAAGCCGCCCTCACCTCGATGAGCAGGCAGTTTCCGGTTTCCCGCGTTTCCCCTCCACTCTCCTCCCCGACGAGCAGGTGACAGCGTGTACAGACGCCTCCCCTTCACCGCGGCGGCCGGCCTGGTGACGCTCGCCCTCGTCACCACGGGCTGTGGCGACTCGGACGGGCAGCCGGATTCGGCCCGGACGGTCACGGCGACCACCACCGTTCCCGGTACCGCGGCCGCCTCCCCCGGGGAGCGGACGGCGAGCCCGACCTCGACGACCAGCAGCCCCGACGAGGACGAGAGCACGGGGCCGGTCCGCAAGTACCCGGGCGCCGAGGTCGTCACCGACTCCAAGGGCTTCACCATGCTGCACACCGACGACTCGGTGGAGAAGGTGGGCGACTTCTCCACCGACCTGCTGAAGGACGAGGACTGGAACATCACCTCCAAGTACGAGGGGGAGACGAGCGTGCACCTGCTGGCCACCAAGGGCGGCGACGGCTTGACCGTGCAGGTCAGCCCGACGGGATCCGGCACGTCGATCTCGCTCTCCTACTACGGCGTGTAGCCCGGGCCCGGTCCGGCGAAGGACTCCGCGGAGAAGGCGGTCACGGCGGAGTCCTACGTCCGGTGAGTGGACAGGGACAGGGACCGGATCCCTCCCGTACCTCCGCGATCGCCTCCGCCGGCCGGTCAGGGGCCGGGCCGGGCAGGTCAGGGGCCCGGCCGGTCGCAGGCCCGGGCCGGTCGCGGGCCCGGCGTCCCGCGCGCCGCCCGTCAGGCCGGCGTCCCGACCGGGGCTCCCGCCCGGGCGGGCTCCCCCACGACCCGGCGACGGCGGGCCGGCAGGCCCAGGGTGGGGTTGGCCACTCCCCAGGCCGCGCCCTTGCAGACCAGTTCCTTGTAGAGGGCGGCGGTGCGTCCGGTCAGGGCCGCGCGGACGGCCCGGTCGTCCGCGGTGACGTACTGGATCAGACCCTGCCTGCGGCCCAGGGAGACGCACTGGTTGAAGTAGCGGATGGACACCTTGGGGATCTTCGCGCCGGTCAGGCGGGCCGCGATGGCGTCGGCGGCCTGCCAGGCGGTGGGCACGCCCGAGGCGCACGACATGCGCAGCGGCTTGTCGGCGGGACCCGTCACCGCGGCCGCGTCGCCGACGGCGTACACGTCCGGGTGGGAGACCGAGCGCATGGTCCGGTCGACGACGATCTGACCGGTTCCGGTGACCTCCAGGGTGGTGGCCCGCGCGACGGGGTGGACGGCGAAGCCGGTGGTCCACACGGTGACCGCGGCCGGTACGGACGTGCCGTCGGCGGTGGTGACGCGGTCGGCGGCCACGGCGGTGACGGCGGCGTGCTCGTGCACGGTGATCCCGAGGCCGTCGAAGACCTTCCGCAGGTGCCCGCGGCCCTTGGGCGAGAGCCAGTCGCCGAGGCCGCCGCGGACGGCGAGGGCGACGTCGAGGTCGGGGCGGGCCTCGGCGATCTCGGTCGCGGCCTCCACGCCGGTGAGGCCGCCGCCGACGACGACCACGGGCCGTCCGGCGTCCAGGCGGGCCAGGCGCGCGCGCAGCCGGAGGGCTCCGGGGCGGCTCGCGATCTCGTGGGCGTGCTCGGCGGCGCCGGGGACGCCCTGGTCGTTCCATGCGCTGCCGAGGGCGTAGACGAGGGTGTCGTACTCCAGTTCCTCCTCCGCGGCGGCCTCCGGGCCGGCGTCCGCGTCGGCACCCGTGCCGGTGCTCGCGTCGGCGCCGGTGACGGTGACCGTGACGGTCCGGCGGTCGGCGTCCACGGCAGTGACCCTCGCGAGCTTCAGCTCCACTCCGGTGCCCGCGAACATCTCGGCGAAGGGCCGGGGCCGGAGGTCCTGGCCGACCGCGAGCTGGTGCATCCGCACGCGCTCGACGAAGTCGGGCTCGGCGTTGACGAGGGTGATGGCGACGTCTTCGCGGTGCAGCCGCTTGGCGAGGCGCCCGGCGGCGACGGCTCCGGAGTATCCGGCTCCGAGGACGATGATGCGGTGCTGCATCTCCATGCTCCTGTCTTGAGCGGGTTCGCCCCTTGAACCGGGCGGCCCCGCGTTTCCTGACGGGAACGGGATGTGAAGCAGCTCACATCCGCGTCAGAACGTGACGCGGACGGGCTCGCCGTGGCCGGTGGCCGCCCAGTGCCGCGTCGCGCGTCCGAGCTTGTCGGGGTTGACCTGGTTGCGGAGCCCGGCGATGCCCTCCGGGGTGACCTCCAGGCACATGACGCCGATGACGCGGCCGTCGACGACCACGACGACCGCGGGATCGCCGTTGGCGACCGTGGCGTACATCTCGGCCGCGTCGCCGACCAGGTCGCGTTTGGCCTTGCCGGGCCGGAACAGGCCGCGCAGGAACTTCGCGACCGCGAGCGCGCCCTCGAACGCCCTGGCGCGGGCCGGGACCTTGCCGCCGCCGTCGCCGACCGAGACGGCGTCCTGGGTGAGCAGCCGCACGAGCGGCTCGGTCCGGCCGCTGGTGGCGGCCGCGAGGAACTCGTCGACGATCCGCCGGGCGGCGGCCTCGTCGATCTCGGTACGGGTCCTGCCGTCGGCGACGTGCTTCTTGGCACGGTGGAACAACTGCTGGCTGGCGGCCTCGGTGATGTCGAGGATCGCGGCGATCTCCCGGTGCGGGTAGGCGAAGGCCTCCCGCAGCACGTACACCGCCCGCTCGCCGGGCGACAGCCGCTCCAGCAGCGTGAGCACCGCGTACGACACCGACTCGCGCTGTTCGGCGGTGTCGGCGGGGCCGAGCATCGGGTCCCCGGCGAGCAGCGGCTCGGGGAGCCACTGGCCGACGTAGGTCTCGCGCCGGGCGCGGGCCGAGGTGAGCTGGTTGAGGCACAGGTTCGTGAGGACCTTCGTCAGCCACGCCTCGGGAACCTCGACGCGCCCGACGTCGGCGGCCTGCCAGCGCAGGAACGTCTCCTGCACGGCGTCCTCGGCCTCGCTCGCCGAGCCGAGGAGGCGATAGGCGATGGCCTCCAGGCGTGACCTGGAGGCCTCGAACCGTTCCACGTCGTTCACGGTCAGGGCCATGGCCCGGATCCTAGCCCGCACGGTCTCGGGGCGGGGGCGGGGCGCCCGCCCGGAGCGGTGCGAGGGTGAACCGGGCGGACCGCGCGGCCGGCAGGGCACCCTGTCCGGGCGTCCGGGGCACCCGGGCACCCAGGGCACCCGGGCGGGGTGACGGGCGAACTCGCCACCACCGGACCGGCGGGGTCGTCGGCTTCGGCCTCGCCCGCCTCCTCGACGCCTCCTCCGCGCACGAACCCGGCCGGGGTGCCCTGTGCAGCGCCGCGCCCGAGCGGCCTCGCCGGCGGGTCCGGCACCGTGCGCGGCGACCCGCACTCCCTCGGAAGCGTGGTCCACGGGATGCTCACGGCCGGTCCCCGTCCGGACACCACCGGGACCCGGCCGCCCTCGCGTGGCACCACGTGGCCGAGCCCGCCCGACGACGCCCGCGCACGGCGTACCGGGACGCGCCCCACCGGAAACGGGACGCCCGGAGAACCGGGGCGGGCATAGTCTGCGAGGAGCGGGCCGTACGTCAGCGCGCCGGCACACGCACGGGAGGCCTGAGTGGATCAAGAGCCGTTGCCCTCGGAGGGGTACGCGGAGGTCCGTGTCGTCGCGGCGACACCGGATGCCGCGCGCCGTGTCGCCGAGGTGCTGCGCCGCTGTTTCGCCTCGGCCGAGCAGCGCAGTTATCCGGCCGGCCCGCAGGGCGGGACCCGGCTGCACCTCACCATCGACACCACCCGGGCCGCCGGGCCCGCACAGTCCTGGCTGTCGGCCAGCGAGTCCTCCTCGAAGGACTCCGCGCACACCGACGAGGTCTGACCGCCCGGACTCAGGCGTCGAGGATCAGTACGTGCCAGGCGGAGGCGGGCAGCGGCTCGCCGCCGTCTCCCTTCTCCGCCTCCCGCCACCCCCAGGACAGCAGCGCCTTCAGCATCCCGGCGTCCGTACGGTTCACCAGCGTGATCCCGGCCGTCGCGTCGTGGTCGGCGAGAAGCCGCCGCTGGAGACGCCGGGCGAGGTTCCCGTCACGGCCCTGCTGCCGCGTGCGCACGGCGGGCTGGACGACTATCCGGGAGATCGCGAAGAGCCGCCCCGAGGCGGCCGGGCGGCGCAGGTCCGCGGGCGGGTCCCCGACCGGGCCCGCACCCCGCCACCAGGCCCGGCGGTCGTCCACGGGAAAGCCGTAGGCGCACGCGGTGACCACGGTGGTCTCGGCGACCAACAGCGCGAACCCCGGCCGTCGTACGTCGGCGGCGAGTCCTCGCAGGAAGGTGTCCCGGTCACGCTCCCTCGCCCACGGCTTGCCGCCGGCGGTGTCCGCGTACAGGTCGCCCAACTGCCCGAGCCGGTCCTCGACCTGACTCCTGCTCAGCGCGCGGACGCGGTCCGCCTCCCAGGAGGAAGGGTCCTGGTCCCGCGAGGCCGGCCCCGGTCCGTGGCCGGGCCCCGGTCCGGAGGGCCACCGGTGGACACGGGGCCGCGCGGGCTCCCGGATCATCGGTCGGTCAGGCATGTTCACGGTCATGGGGCGAGCCCTGCCCCGGGCGCGGACGAATCCGGCCCGGCGTCGTCGGTCACCGGCAACGGCAGCGGCGGACGGCCGGTGCACGGGACGCTCCCGGCTCCTCCACGGTACTCCAGCGGGCGCCCGCCACCCGGTAAACGAAAATTCGTTCGATATGCGGGGTGAACGCCGCGGCGGCGTACCGTGGAGAGATCGGGAGTTCTTCGTACGTCAGCTCAGCGTCGGCGTCGTTCCCGACGCACCACGGCACCGGACCACCGCGACGGCGGCCCGGGGACAGGGAACGCGACATGCACGCGCCCACCGACCACACCGCTCCGGCCGAGCGGACCCCCGCCCTTCTCCCGGCCGCTCCCCTGTTCCCTCCGCGCGGTCGAGGGCCGTCCGGCCCGGGCCGGCCCTCAGACTGCGGCTCGCGCCCGACAGCGCGATGCCGCGCCGCGTCGACGGGGTCTGGTGGCCACACTCCGACGACCTCCTCACCGAGCTTCCCGAGCTGCTCGCCGGACTTCCGCGCGCGTGGGGCGAGATCACCGGCGTCATGGTCGACGGCACGGCGTGGGCCGGGTCCCCCGGCCGGATGCTCGTCTGCAACCAGGTCGTACGGCTGCGCAGATCCACGACGGCGCACGCGCCGGCCACCGTCGTCCTCATGGCACCCGGCCGGGGACGCCGGGACCTCCGGGTCGTGCCGCCCGGCACGACGGAGGAAGCGGCCGGGCCGCTCATGTCCGCAGGGGCCGACGGTCTCGTCCTGGTGACCGCCGACGCTCCCCCGGGCGAGTGAACTCCTCGACCGCCCGGGCCCGATCGGCCCGTACCCCGAAGACGGCGTCGCTCCGGAACTGATCGCGGGCGAGTCCGTCACCGCCGGCCGCCGCCGCTGTCCGGTGGGCACGGACGGAGGCACCACGACGGCATCGTGCCCCACGGTCGCGCCGGCGCCCTGGGCGCGGTCCCGCCGGGCGGCCCGGCCGGCGTGGAACTTCGCCGCCGCGGCGGCCGTTGGCAGGATGACGCGTGCGAGCCGCGCGTCGGACCGGAACGACAGGGCTGAAGCCGAGGATGGCACGCGTGGCGATGTGGGATCGGATCAAGGACCAGGCCAAGGGGCTCCAGCAGGCACAGGGGGCGCGGGGCGCCGGCGGCCACGGGCGGCCGGGGGCCGCGGGCGGTTCGCGCGCCCAGCTGGTGAACACGCTCAAGTCCCAGCTCACCTCCCTCAAGAGCGAGTTGAAGAGCGGCGCCTACCGCGACGCCAGCATGGCGATGTGCGCCCTGGTCGCCGCCGCCGACGGCCACGTCGACCCGGCCGAGCGGCAGCACGTGGAGTCGCTCATCCTGCACAACGACGTCCTGCAGAACTTCCCGCCGGAGCAGTTGCGCCAGCGCTTCAACCAGCACGTCGACCGGCTGGCGTTCGACTTCCCCCAGGGCAAGACGGAGGTCCTCCAGGAGATCGCCAAGGCCGCGAAGAAGCCGACGGAGGCCAGAGCCGTCGTCCAGACCGGGTTCGTCGTCGCGGGTGCGGACGGGTACGTCGCGCCGGCCGAGGAGCAGGTCCTGCGCGAGGCCTGCTCGGTCCTCGGCCTGTCGGCCCAGGAGTTCGGCCTCTGAGCACCTCTCAGGACCGGTAGCGGTCAGGCTTCGGGGATCAGCGGCAGCGCCGTCGTGACCTCGAAGCCGCCCTCCGGCCGGGGGCCCAGACGCAGTTCGCCGCCGATGGAGCGGGCGCGTTCGCGCATGCCCAGGACGCCGAAGCCGCGGCCGGGCGCGGTCGCGGGCGGCGCCGGGGCGGCCGGGCCGTCGTCGCTGACCGTGATCACCAGCCGGGACCCGGAGTACACCAGCCGTACGCGGGCGCAGTGACTGCCCGCGTGCTTGGTGACGTTGGTGAGCGCCTCCTGCACGATGCGGAACGCGGTCAGGTCCGCCCCCGGCGACAGCGGCCGGGGCTCCCCCTCGGTGGTGACCGTGACGGTGAGCCCCGCGGACTCGCACGCCGCGACCAGCTCGGGCAGGCGGGCCAGGCCCGGGGCCGGTTCCAGCGGGCCGCCGGCCGGGTCGTCGTGTCGGCGCAGCAGTCCCAGTGTCGCCTTCAGCTCGCGCAGCGCGGAGGACGTGGTGCCGGTCAGGTCGGTGAGGATCCGCTTCGTCTGCTCCGGGCGGGTGAGCGCGAGGTGGGCGGCGGTGCCGGCCTGGGCGTTGGCCAGCGCCAGGTGGTGCGCGACGACGTCGTGCAGTTCCCGGGCGATGCGCATGCGTTCCTCCGTGACGCGCAGCCGGGCCTCCTCCTCGCGGGTGCGTTCGGCGTGCTCGGCGCGGGCCTGGACGGACCGGAGGTAGGCGCGCCGCAGCCGGGTCGTGTTGCCGGCGGCGAGGGGCAGCATCAGCCAGAAGACCGGGCCGATCGTCCTGAGCAGCAGGGAGAGGTCGTCCATGCTGTCGGAGAAGACGGCCGCGGCCGTCACCGCCACGGTCGTGACGACGCCGAAGGCGCGGGTCGTCCCGGGGTCGCTGAGCGTGGCCAGCCAGTAGAGCGCCGCCATGACCGGGCCCAGCAGCAGCGGGGTGACCAGGTACCCGAGCGCGACCGCGACCACCGTGCAGACCGCGGTGACGACGACCGCGGTGCGCGGACGGTCGCGGTACCGCAGCAGGGCGAGACAGGAGACGCCCATGAGGGCGGTGGCGGTCCCGGCGTGGTCGGGCGGCGCGATGCCGGGCATGGTGAGGGAGCCGCCGAGGCTCGCGCAGCCCATCAGCCCGAGGACCACCGCCAGGTCGATCAGGCGGGAGTGGCGGTCCGCGTACTTCCCGACGCGTTCCGAGTATTTCTCGAGGCGGTCCGTGTAGCGCTCGAGGCTGCTGCTCATCGGGGTTCGGCTCTCCGGTCGGCGGTGCTGGCTCCATCGTGGCCTCCGCCCCCGCGGCGGGGCGACGGGACCGCCCGTGGCGTTCACCACGGACGGTCCCGGCCGAACGGTCCCGCTCGGACGGGCGAGGAGGGTGGGGAGGGGCCGAGTGCGGGCGGCCCGGATGCGCGCGGGCTCAGGTGCGGGCTGGCTCAGGTGCGGGCGGGCTCAGGTGCGGGCTGGCTCAGGTGCGGGCTGGCTCCAGTCCGGCGGCGGCCGGCTCGCCGGCCGGGTCCCGGTCGCCGGGGCCGGGCCGGTGGGCGAGCGCCTCGCCCTCCACGTCGACGCGGGGCAGGATCCGGTCCAGCCACGCGGGCAGCCACCAGGCCTTGTCGCCGAGCAGGGCGAGCACGGCGGGCACGATCGCCATCCGCACGACGAAGGCGTCGAAGAGGACGGCTCCGGCCAGCCCGAACCCGATCATCTTGATCATGGAGTCGTGCTCGCCGATGAACCCGGCGAAGACCGCGATCATGATCAGCGCGGCGGCCACGACCACCCGGGCGCTGTGCCGGAAGCCGGACGTCACCGCCTGGCCGGGCCGCTCGCCGTGGACGTACGCCTCGCGCATGCGGGAGACGAGGAAGACCTCGTAGTCCATGGCGAGGCCGAACACGATGCCCACCAGGAAGATCGGCATCAGGCTCATGATCGGGCCGGTCTGCTCCACGCCGAGGATCCCGGCGCCGTGTCCCTGCTGGAAGACCACGACGACCGCGCCGAGGGAGGCCAGCACCGACAGCAGGAACCCGAGGGCCGCCTTGAGCGGGACGAGCAGGGACCGGAAGACCAGCATCAGCAGCACGACCGCCAGGCCGACCACGACGATCAGGTACGGGACCAGCGCGGCCTGGACCTTGTCGGCGATGTCGATGTTCAGCGCGGTGCTGCCGGTGACCTCGAAGGTCGCGCCGGTCTCCGTCTCGAGGCCGGGGCGCTCGCCCCGGATGGTCTTCACCAGGTCCTTGGTGCGCTCGTCGGTCGGCGCGGTGGACGGCACGACCGAGAAGACGGCGGTGTCGCCGGCCTCGTCGAACCGGGCCGGGGAGACGGAGACGACGCCCTCGGTGCCGCCGATGCGGTCGGCGACGGACCGGACGGCCGCCTCCGGGCCGTCGTCGCCCCGCGCGTCGACGACGACGGTCAGGGGCCCGTTGAAGCCGGGTCCGAAGCCGTCGGCGAGCGCGTCGTAGGCCCGGCGCTCGGTGGTGGAGGCGGGCTTCGCCTCGTCGCCCGGCATGCCCAGTCGCAGGTCGGCCACGGGCAGCGCGAGCGCGCCCAGGCCCACCACGCCGAGCAGCAGCACGGGCAGCGGGCGGCGCAGCACGAACCGCGCCCAGCGGGTGCCGCCGTTGTCACCGGCGCGGCCGCCGGCACGATCCCCGGCGCGGACCCCGGTGCGGGCCCTGCGGGCCAGCACGGCGTTCGGCCAGAACCCGAGGAACGCCGGCACCAGCGTCAGCGCGATCAGTACGGCGAGGACAACCGCGCCCGCCGCGGCCAGGCCCATCTTGGTGAGCATCGGGATGCCGACGACGGAGAGTCCGGCCAGGGCGATGACGACGGTGAGGCCCGCGAAGACGACGGCCGACCCGGCGGTGCCGGCCGCGAGACCGGTCGCCTCCTCGGGCGTGCGGCCGTGGCCCCGTTCCTCGCGGTAGCGGGAGACGACGAACAGGGCGTAGTCGATGCCGACCGCCAGACCGAGCATCATCGCCAGGGTGCCGGTCGTCGTGGACAGGCCGAGGGCCTCGGAGAGGGCCGTGATCGCGGCCATGCTCACGCCGACGCCGATGATCGCGGTCAGCAGGGGCAGTCCGGCCGCGGCGAGCGAACCGAAGGTGACGAGCAGGACGACCGCGGCGATCGCGACGCCGACGATCTCGGCGACGCCGCCCGGCCCCGCGCCGTTCTCCAGCGCGTTCCCGCCGGCCTCGACGGTCAGCCCGGCGTCACGGGCGTCGTCGAGGGCCCGGTCCAGACGGGCCCTGCTGTCGTCGGTGAGGTCGTTCGCCGCGACCTCGTAGGTGACGGTCGCGTACGCCGTCGAGCCGTCCGCGCTGACCGCCCGCGCCTGGAACGGGTCGGCGGCGCTCGCCACCTGCGGTCCGCCGGCCAGGCCGGCCACCGCGTCCTCCACGGCCCGCCGGTTCCCGGCCGCGGTCACCTTCTGCCCGTCCGGCGCGACGAAGACGACCCGCGCGGTGGCGCCGTCGGCCGAGGCCCCGGGGAAGCGCTCCTCCAGCAGGTCGAACGCCTTCTGGGACTCGATGCCCGGCATCGAGAACCCCTCGTCGGAGGACGCGGGTGCGGTGAGGGCGCCCAGCCCGACGGCGGCCAGGACCGCCGCCCAGACCAGGGCGACGTACCAGCGCCGCCGGAAGGCCAGGCGGCCCACGCGATAGAGGAAAGTAGCCACGACAGGGGGTCTCCGCATCTGGTGCCGACTGTCCGCCCAGACTCCCCGCGCCACCCCCCGCCCGTCGTCGTCCGCCTGCCGACAATTCCTCCTACTGAGAACGCAGTACGGCCGGCCCCGCGGGATCCACCGGCAGGACTACGGGCCGGTCCGCGCATCGGACTCGTGTTCCCGCCGATGTGTCCTTCGTCGCACTCGGAGGGAATTCGGGGCTGCGCGGGTTTCGCGCGGGGCGGCGCCCGCAGCGGCCGTCGCAGGAGGTCACGGGGTGCCCCGGGCGTCTCCGGCCGGAAGACGAGGGCGTCGGCGGAGCAATATCTGTGGTCACCGGATGAGAAATTGACGCAGTGCCCGGGGAATATTCCCGCACCCCGCTCACCAGGGGAAATTGCGCCGCCCACTCGGCCGAACGCGCCGTGCTACTGTCGTCGTCAGTTGCAGTTGTGGTTGCCAGAAGGTTTTTCCATCGGGGTGATCATCACGGCGACCGGAGGCACACAGGGTGACTCCGAACCGTCCCGAAGGAGAACAAAATGGCCAGCGGCACCGTGAAGTGGTTCAACTCTGAAAAGGGCTTCGGCTTCATCGAGCAGGACGGCGGCGGTCCCGACGTCTTCGCTCACTACTCGAACATCGCGACCCAGGGCTTCCGTGAGCTCCAGGAAGGCCAGAAGGTGTCGTTCGACATCGCTCAGGGCCAGAAGGGCCCGACGGCGGAGAACATCGTTCCCGCCTGACCCTGCCTGACGCGTGACGCAGCCGGGGCCCGCACCGTGGGGTGCGGGCTCCGGCTCGCCGCTTTTCCGGGTGCCGCGCGGGATGACCTGATTTCCCGCAGGACGGTGACGTGTTTCCCGTCCATCTGTTCCGGCCCCACCCACTCCGGCTCGTTCTCGCAATTCCCCGTGCCTTTCACGTGTTCCGGGAATTCCTTGATACGCGCCGCATCAAGGAAGGTTCCCCGCATGAACCGTGCACGTTCCGGTGCCCGCTCCTACAGCCGCTCCGCAGGCGCCCCGCAGCGCTCCTCCGGCAACCGCTCCTCCGCGCCCCGTCGTTCGCAGGGCGGCGCCGGCCGCCGGCCGATGGCGCAGCAGGGCGAGTTCGCGCTGCCGGAGACGGTGACGCCCCCGCTGCCCGCCGTCGAGTCGTTCGACGACCTGGGGCTGCCCGCGCCGATGTCGGCCGCGCTGGCCGGCGAGGGCATGACCGTCCCGTTCCCCATCCAGGGCGCGACCCTGCCGAACTCCCTGGCCGGCCGTGACGTCCTCGGCCGTGGCCGCACCGGCTCCGGCAAGACCCTCGCCTTCGGCCTCGCCCTGCTCGCCCGTACGGCGGGCCGGCGGGCCGAGCCGCGTCAGCCCCTGGCCCTCGTCCTGGTGCCGACCCGCGAGCTGGCGCAGCAGGTCACCGACGCGCTCACCCCGTACGCCCGCTCCGTGCGGCTGCGGCTGGCCACCGTCGTCGGCGGCATGTCGATCGGCCGCCAGGCGAGCGCCCTGCGGGCCGGCGCCGAGGTCGTCGTGGCCACGCCGGGACGGCTGAAGGACCTCATCGACCGGGGCGACTGCCGCCTCGACGAGGTCGCCATCACCGTCCTCGACGAGGCCGACCAGATGGCCGACATGGGCTTCATGCCGCAGGTCACCGCGCTGCTCGACCAGGTGAAGCCCGACGGGCAGCGGATGCTGTTCTCGGCCACCCTGGACCGCAACGTCGACCGGCTGGTCCGCCGCTACCTCTCCGACCCGGTCGTCCACTCCGTCGACCCGTCGGCCGGCGCGGTCACCACGATGGAGCACCACGTCCTGCACGTCCAGGACGCGGACAAGCAGCGCACGACCACCGAGATCGCGGCCCGCGACGGCCGCGTGATCATGTTCCTGGACACCAAGCACGCGGTGGACCGGCTGACCAAGCACCTGCTGAACAGCGGCGTGCGCGCCGCCGCGCTGCACGGCGGCAAGTCCCAGCCGCAGCGCACCCGGACGCTGGACCAGTTCAAGACGGGCCACGTGAGCGTGCTCGTCGCGACGAACGTGGCCGCGCGCGGCATCCACGTCGACAGCCTGGACCTGGTCGTCAACGTGGATCCGCCGACCGACCCCAAGGACTACCTGCACCGCGGCGGCCGTACCGCCCGTGCGGGCGAGTCCGGCAGTGTGGTCACCCTGGTGACCCCGGACCAGCGGCGCGCCATGAGCCGGCTGACGGCCGCCGCCGGTGTCACCGCACGGGTGACGACGGTCCGCTCGGGCGAGGAGGAGCTGAGCCGCATCACCGGTGCGCAGGCTCCGTCCGGCGTCCCCGTCGTGATCGCCGCGCCGGTCGTGGAGCGCCCCCGGCGCTCCGCCTCCGCGGGCGGCTCGTCCTCCCGCGGCCGCCGCGGTCGCGGCGGCGGCGGTGAGCGCAGCGGTGAGCGGGGCGCACGCGGTGGCGAGCGCGGCGGCGAGCGGGGCCGGTCCTCCGGCGACGCGGCGTCCTCGCGCGGCCGGTCCCAGCGCCGCTCCTCCTTCGGTTCGGCGGCCTGATCAGCCTCGGACACCACGCCCCAGGGCGTGCGGGAACGGCCGGAAAACCGCCTCCCACCTGTACGGAAGGGCCCCGCCGGCGGTCGTCGGCGGGGCCCTTCCGCATGCCCGGCCGGAGGCGGTCCGATGCGGGGCACCCCGGAGCGGGACACCCGTAACGGCGGACCGGCACGGCGGCGGGACCGGTGGACGGTGTTGAATCTCCTCAGGGGCCCGAGTGCCGGACAACGGCAGGGGCCCCTTCTACGCGGCGATCAACGAGGTGACATGACAGCAGACAACCCGCTCAGCGGTCGTCTGGACGACGACGACTACCCGGCGTACTCGATGGGCCGGGCGGCCGAGATGCTCGGCACCACCCCCGGTTTCCTCCGGGCCATCGGGGAGGCCCGCCTGATCAGTCCGCTCCGCTCGGAGGGCGGGCACCGCCGGTACTCGCGCTACCAGCTGCGGATCGCCGCCCGCGCCCGCGAGCTGGTCGACAAGGGCACTCCGATCGAAGCCGCGTGCCGCATCGTCATCCTGGAGGACCAGCTCGAGGAGGCCCGGCGGATCAACGACGAGTACCGTCGGGCCGCGGGCCGGGCGCCGGGTTCCGCCGCGCCCGAGCCCTCCCGCTCGGGTCCGCCCTCGGGTCCCGGCCCGGGACGGGGTTCCGGCTGACCGGTGCGAACACGCCCCGACCGGTGCGAGCACGGCGCGGACCACCTCCCCGGAGGAGGCCACTTCCCCGGAGGAGGCCATGCCGTCCGCCACGAACCGCCGGGACCGGTGCCCGCCCGCCCCGTGGACGGCGGACAATGGGGGCATGAGCATCGTCAAGATCAATGTGCTGACCGTTCCCGAGGAGCAGCGCGAGACGCTGGAGAAGCGGTTCGCGGCGCGGGCGGGCGCGGTCGAGAACTCGGACGGGTTCGAGTGGTTCGAGCTGCTGCGCCCCGTGGAGGGCACCGACACCTACCTCGTCTACACGCGCTGGCGCAGCGAGGAGGACTTCCAGAACTGGATGTCCGGGCGGGCGCAGGCGGCGCACGGCGGCGGGGGCGGCGCCGAGGGCGCCGAGCAGCGGAAACCGGCCGCCTCGGGTGCCACGCTGTGGTCCTTCGAGGTGGTCCAGCAGGCCACCCCCGGGCAGAGCGGACCCGCCACCGAGTAGGCTTCACACTCATGGAGCACGCTGATGACCTGCTCGTCGACATCGCCGCAAGGGTGGAGTCGGAGCACAACAGCCGGATGTCCCTCACCGTGGTGGTTCCCGGAGCCGTGATCACGGGCCGGCTCGCCCCGGAGACCCTGTGGAAGCAGCGGGTGGCGGAGGTGCTCGAGGCCTCCGACCAACTCGGCGCGTTCTCCTCGGTGTTCACCCGCCCGCAGGCAACCGGCGCACCCCCCGAACCGCGGGCCGCCCGGCCCACCCACCTGCACTTCCACGTGGCACGCATCCTCCAGGGCAGCGTCGGCCTCCCCGACACGGGCGGCATGTACCGCGTCGCCCTGGAGGACGTGAGCGCGTGGACGATCGGGGACCTCAGGTACGCGGATCAGTGAGGGAGCGCTGAGGACGCCGGGCGTGGGGGCGCCGCCGCCCCCACGCCCGGCGCGGGCCGTCGGTCCGCTACGCCCCGTCGGTCACCGTGACGCTCCCGGAGAGCGTGATCCCCGCTCCCGTGCCGTCCTCCGGGGCCGCCGTCAGTTCCCAGGTGTACGTCCCCGCCGGGACGGGGGTGCCGTCGGCGAGGGCGCCGTCCCAGGCGGCCGTCAGCGCGGCGCCGGCCGGCGTCGCGTCGAGGGTGCGCAGGACCTTCGTCTTCCGCTTGATCAACAGCTTCGCGCCGGTCGCCGGCCTGGACAGCTGCCAGGCCGGGGTCCAGGCGGCGCCGGCGGTCCGGGTGTACGCCGCGGGGGCCTGGGCCGCGGTCACGGTGAGCGGCTGGACGGGGACGCCGCTCGGTACGACGTGGGCGGTGCCGTTGGTCTCCAGCCAGGCGACGCCGCCGCCGAACTTGTCGACGTCGTGGTTCTTCCAGCCCGGCACGGCCGGCAGGTCGGTGAGGGTGCGCGGGGCTGCCGCGGTGCCGGTGTGGAAGTCGGTGAGCCGGAGCAGGCCGGCGTCGGTGTCGTGGTCGACGACGAAGCCGTCCCCGAGCGTGCCGCGCGCGGGCAGGGCGATGTCGGCGCCGGTCACGAGGTCGTGCACGCCGAAGGGGGTGGTGGGGTCGCCGCCGACGACGTCCTGGCCGAGGCAGTCCCAGTACACCCAGCGGCCCACGGTCCGCAGGTCGCGGATCTGGCAGGAGGCGTCGACGGTGTGCGCGGTGACCTGACCGGTCACCAGGTCGCGGGCCTCGATGCGGCCGCCGGTGCCGTCGGTGGTCCACAGGGTGGAGCCCCACAGGGCCGCCGCGGGGGTGGTGAGCCGCTGGACGACGGCCGGGCCGCCGGGGGCCTCGAAGTCGACGACGGCCCGTTCGTCGCCGCCGCCGTAGACCGCGTACCGGCCGAAGGCGTCGCGCAGGCCGCGGCCGGAGGTCGAGGGGGCGGCACGGTCGAACGGCACGACCTCGGTGCGGGCGCCGTCGGCGGTGGCGCGGACGAGGACGTCGCGCTGGGTGGCGTCGTCGTGGCGGACGTGCACGACGGAGCCGTCCCCGGCGGCGAGGGGCTGGCCGTAACTGTCGCCCAGGGGTGCGGTGGTGACCTGCGAGCGGGGTCCGGCGGTCGGCGCTCCGGCCAGGGTGACCTTGCGGGTCAGGTAGGCGGGGAGCGGCGCGCTGTCCTCCTCCTTGGTGACCAACCGGCCGCCGCCCAGGGCGATTCCGCGCAGGGTGGCGGGCCGGGCGGGCACCTCGGACAGGGTGCGCAGGACCGGTGCGCCGTCGGCGCCGGTCTCCACCCGGCGGACGGCCCAGTCGCCCGCGTCCGCGCCGCCCACGGTGACGGCTCCGCCGCCGGGGACCTGGAACAGGTCGGGCTGGGCGGCGGCGAGCAGGGTGACGGGTGAACCGCCGCTGATCGGGGTGGCCTTGAGGGGGCCTCCGTCGCGCAGCGGCGGGTTCTGCCCGGTGGGCGCGGCGAGCCGGTAGGAGGTCAGCAGCCAGTCCCCGGCGAGGCCGACGACGGGGATGTCCGCGCCGGAGGCCGGCACCGCGACGGAGGTCTGGGTCCCGGCCGGGTCGTCGCGGCGGACGACGCGGGCGGTGCTCATGCCCTGCTGGTACCAGGCGATGTGGGTGGGCGAGACGGCGGCCTGGATGTTCCAGGACTCGTCTACGGCGACGCGGGAGGTGACGGGCGTGAGGGTGCCGGTGGCCAGGTCGAGGACGCCGATCGTGCGGCCGCGCGCGAACCGTACGACGGCGGTCGTCCCGTCCCGGCGACGACCGGGTACCGGTCGAACCGTTCGCCGGCCGCCGGGTCCACGGCCGTGTCGGTGGTGACGCCGTCCTGGACGCGGAGGATGTGCAGCTTGTCGACCTGCCAGACGTCGTTGTACGAGATCGTGAGCACCGTCCCGCCGAACGAGCCGACGGTGTACTGGCCGTCCGGCACGGTCAGTCGGGTCGACCCGCCGGTCGCCGGGTCGCGCAGTTCGACGACCCCGCTCGCGTCGACCGGCACGGGCAGCAGGTCGGTGCCGGCGCCGTAGTAGCCCTGCTGGCCCGGCACCTTGCCGGTGAAGCCGTCGACCGTGCGCTCGGTGCCGTCGTAGCCGTGCCACTGGTACGTCGCGGCGGAACCGTCGGTCGTCTCGCGGCGGTGCAGGTAGCCGGTGTCGCCCGCGGCGTACAGCGTGTCCTGGACCGGGACGTGTCTCGCCGGGGCGGGCAGCACGAGGGCGGCGGGGTCCTCGGCGCGGGCGGTGGTCGGGACGGCGAGGCCGGCGAGGACGGGGACGGAGGCGACGGCGAGGAGGAGTGCGAGACGACGGGCGGAACGACGGGCGATATCGTGCGTGCGTTCGAATTCGAAGCTCATGTTGATCACAGCGCGCGGGGTGGCGGAAACGTCACCCTCGGCGCACGGCGCGCGAGGGCGACCTCACACCCCGGTTACATTTCGTTCAACCCCTGGTAGCCGGGCGGTGATCGAGCGACCATGGGCACATGACTCTGGCCGATCGCGCCATGGCGCGACTGGAAGTCTGGCCCGACCTCAGTACAGGACAGGCCAGTTGCGGCGCAGGACGGGCCCTGCGCTCCGTCCACAGCGAGATACTCCACTTCCACTCCGACCGGGACGTCGACCTGCACCTGACCGTCCCGGCCATCCAGCGGATCCACTCCGACCTCATGGACTCCACGGCGGTACGGGTGGTTCCCGGTTCCCGCTGGGTCACCGTCCACCTCGACTGCGACACCGACGTGGACCTGCTGATGAGCCTGGTCAGCGTCGCCCTCAAGGCCCACCTGTCCCAGGGCCCGGTCGCCTCCCCCGCGCCGTCCCCCTTCACCTGCAACCTGCACCGGGTCACGCTGGTGCCGCGCGACGACCCCGACGACCGCTGAGGCGCGGGGACGGCGGGTCGACGGCCTTCCCCCGGAGACCGTCGCGGACCGCACGGCACGCGGTGGTGCCGACTCCACCCGGCGGCGTACGTCACGGAATCGGATCCTGGCGCCGGGACCCGAGAACTCGGGCTCCGGCGTCGGGGGCGGTCTTCTCCAAGAACTCTCAGGGAAAAAACCCCTGCCAAACCCCACCCCTCCCTCCCGTCGAGCGCGGCTCACTCGCGTGGGTGAATATGCCAACTCGGCTGGGTTTGCGGGGGCTTCGGTGCTCCACGCTCGGCGCAGCAGGTGACCGCCTGCGCCCGGACATGCGTCGGCCCTCGCCGGGACTGCCATCCCAGTGCGAGGGCCTGACCATCGAGGAACCACGGTTCCTCCCAACGAATATCGAGGATCCAGGTTCCCGATGGATGCCGAAAACACTAGCGGCCCCGCCCCCTCCGAGTCCCGGCTTGACGCCGACCGCCACCCGAACCGGGGCGTCGTACCTCCTCCGGTGGAGGGCTGGAACACGAGCACTACCGTCACACGAGCCGCTTCACGATCGTCGAGGCCTCCGGAAGCCACGAGGCCCCGCGAGGCCGCGAGCGCAGGGCGCCCGCTTCCGTCACGTGGCGGCCAGGAGGATGGCCGTGTAGTGCGCGGCGAAGGCGGCGATGGTCAGGGCGTGGAAGACCTCGTGGAAGCCGAACCAGGCCGGGGACGGGTCGGGGCGCTTGAGTCCGTAGACGACGGCGCCCGCCGTGTAGAGCAGGCCGCCGGTGACGACGAGGACGACGACCGCGGTGCCGCCGGTGCGCGCGAAGTCGGGCAGGTTGAAGACGGCCACCCAGCCCAGCGCGATGTAGCACGGGGTGTACAGCCACCGGGGAGCCCCGATCCACAGGATGCGGAAGGCGATGCCGGCCAGGGCGCCCGCCCACACCACCGCCAGCAGCACCCGCTGCCGGTCCGCGTCGAGCAGCAGCACCGCCAGCGGCGTGTAGGTGCCGGCGATGATCAGGAAGATGTTCGCGTGGTCCAGCCGCCGCAGGACCGCCTCCCCGCGCGAGCCCCACGTCCCGCGGTGGTAGACGGCGCTGGTGCCGAAGAGCAGGCAGGCCGACAGCGCGTACACCGAGCAGGCCGCCACGGCCGCCGCCGAGCGCGAGACGGCGACCAGGACGATGCCGCCGGCCAGGGCGAGGGGGAACACGCCGGCGTGCAGCCAGCCGCGCATCCTCGGCTTCAGTGCGGCCGCCGCGCGCTCGACACCGTCCTCCAGGGCGGCGGCCGCGGTCAGCCGGCCGGTCGTGTCGGCGGGCGCGTCGGCGGCAGGGGGACGGAGGGGGGCGGGCGTGGCGCCGGGGCGGGGCCGGGACTCCCGTCCGTGGGCCGGCGGCTGAGCGTCTTCGGCGATCATGCGTCCATATTCTGGGGTCGGCTGAAGCGGGCGGCCCGGCGCGACGCCGCGGGGTGCGGGTCGGATGCCGACGGCACCTCCGCGGGGAACACGTGGAGGGCCCTGGCGCCGTACGGCGCCAGGGCCCGAAGGAACTGCTACACCATCCGCCGGCCTTGTTACTGCGCCGGCCCTCTGTTTCCGCAGACCCGACGGGGACACTGTCGGGTGTGCTGGGATCGCGGTTGCTCGACCGGAGACCACCTCACTATCGATGTCCTGCGGTACCCGGGTTCAAGGCACTCGCCCGGGCGATCCTGATGGCGTTCGGCTCCTCCGTTCTTCCCTCGGTGATCAACTGCTTGCCAAACGGGGGGACTGCGTACTGCTCTACTGCGTACTGCTGGTACTGCGTACTGCCCGGCGGCCTGTGAGAGCGCCGCCCTCCGACAGCCAGCCCCGTCGCCCGTCCTGCGTCTGCTCTGGCTTGGAACCCCACTGCCGGACCTCCCGGTGCGCGCGCCCGCAGCCGACGCCTTCACCGAGGTACCGCTCCTTCACTTCACTGCTGGGTACTGCGAACCTCACTTGCGGGTACTGCCACTACTTCAACTGCGGTACTGCTCGCGGCGGCCCCTGATCACTGCGGGCCACCCGGTCCGGTCGTCAGTCCCGTCACCGTCCTGCGACAAGCCTGGCTTCGAAACTCCACCACCGAACCGTCCTGCGCACTGCAACTGCGGTACTGCCGCCCGGCAGTTCGTGTCTGCCGGGCCCTTGGTTCCTTCTGGCTACGAGAGAAACCATAGCCACACCACCGCCCAATGTCTACTCCGGCCGCAACAGATTTTTGCGCGTCGGACGGTGAGGTAATCGTCCCCGGGCGAGGAGGCAGGACGAGGCGGCGCCCGCCGGGTTCGCGACCGCAGGGCGGGGCGCGTGCCGCGCCCGGCCGTTCCGCAGCTCGCCACCCGCGCCCCGTGCCTCGTGCCCCGCGCCTCGCGCCCCGCGCCTCGACGTCCACGCCGGCCGGGTGACCGGTGGCCACGAAGGCTCGGCCGGCGAGCACCGGCCGCGCAGCGCGGGCGACCGACTTCACTGCGGCGGATCCACCCGGCCGAGGGCACGAAAGCGATCGAAAATATGAATCAAGTTATTTCCGTAACGCTGTGCGCCAGTCGAATGAGCGGCAATTTCCCGCGGTCCCGTCCGGCTTGGCGGCAGAATATTTCTGCTTAATATGCGGCGGCAGAAACGAGCAAGGATTTCCGGGCGTTCGGAAGGGCCCGGCACCCCACGGCCCCCACACAAGAAAATGGCCTTTCGATGAAGCTGAAGATCCCTCAAGCGGCTCGCCGCCGCACTTTGTCCGGCCTGCTGGCCTCGGCCCTCGCCACAACGGTTTCCGCCGCGATGGTCTTCATGACGCCGACGGCCGCGTCGGCCATCGCGTTGCCCGTACCGCTGGGAACGACCGCGAGTTACTCCGTTCTGGCGGGTGCGGGAGTGACCAACACCGGCAACTCGGTGCTCGCCCACGACCTCGGGACGCACCCGACCTCGTCCATCACCGGATTCCCGCCCGGCCAGGTGGGGGGCGCCATCCACGCCGCGGACGCCGCGGCCCTCCAGGCCAAGGCCGACCTGCTCGTGGCGTACAACAACGCCGCCGGCCAGGCGCCGGACTTCGCCCTTCCGGCGGGAATCGGCGGAGGCCCGGCGCTGCTTCCCGGCGTCCACCGCGCCACGTCCGGCGTCGGTATCACCGGCGACCTGGTCCTGGACGGTCAGGGAAGCTCCGACGCGGTCTGGGTCTTCCAGATCCCCGAATCGCTGACGACGGCGACCTCCAGCCGGATCCTCCTCACCAACGGCGCCTCGGCCTGCAACGTGTTCTGGCAGATCGGCGAAGACGCGTCGCTCGGCGTCACCACCAGCTTCGTGGGCACCCTCATGGCCGAGAACTCGATCACCGTGAACCAGGGAACGAACGTCGAGGGCCGACTGTTGGCCCAGGTAGGTTCTGTGACCCTCAACAACAACAGGATCTTCCTCGGCGGCTGCGCGGCCTCCACCACCGGTGGGACTACGGCCGGCACCACCACCGGAACGACCACCGGCACCACGACCGGCACCACGGCCGGCACGACGACCGGCACCACGGCCGGGACGACGACCGGCACCACGGCCGGAACCACCACCGGCACGACCACGAGCGGCGGGCTCCTCGGCGGCGGCCTGGTCAGCGGCGGCCTCCTGGGCGGACCGCTCGTCACCACCGGCGGCACTTCGGGCAACACGTCCGGGAACACCGCGGGCAACAGTGCCGGGAACACCGCCGGCAACACGACCGGCGGGAACACCGAGGGCAACACGATCGGCGGCAACACCACCGGCGGTCACGGCGGCGGCCCCGGCGGCGGTCACGGCGGCGGCCCCGGCGGCGGTCACGGCGGCGGCCCCGGCGGCGGCCCCGACCATGCGCCGGGCGGACCGGATCACGAGGGCGAGGGGCAGCCGGGCCAGGGCGGCAAGCACGACCACGACAAGCCGGACCACGGCGGCAAGCCCCACCCCGGCGGGTACGACCACGACAAGCAGTCGGACGAGAACTTCGGCTACGCCGACGTTCCCGAGGCCCACGAGGGCGACGACCATTCCAAGGGTCACGAGGGCTAGGCGGCGCGCTTCGATCAGTGCGCTCACCGGATGACGGCGCGCGGCGGAATTCCCATCGAATCCGCCGCGCGCCGCTGGTGGCAGCCGGTGCGGAACGCGGGTGCGAGCAGTCGGAACGAGAAAGACAGGGTGTGCGGTGTCGGGCGGAATTCACTCAGCGGACGCGAAGGAAGTTCAGCACTTCGCATCGGATCCGGTCGGGCAGGAACGTCCTGACGCCACGGCCGCACCGCCCGGGTCGCCGAGACGTACCCGTGCGCTGACCCACGGACTGCGTACCGCCGTGGTCCTGTGTCTCACGGCGAGTGTCGTCCACGTGGTTCTGGTGTTCCTTCACGTGGCACCGGCCAATCCCGTCTCCAAGCGATACAGCCCGATGATCAATTCCTGGGTGTACCCCTACTTCGAACAGAACTGGCGGCTTTTCGCACCGGATCCCGAATCCGTCAACCGACAGATCCTGGCGAGAACCGCACACACCGGCCCAGGCGGATCGATGCGGGTGAGTTCCTGGTTCGACCTGACCGCCGTGGACGCTTCCGCGGTCGCGCACCAACCGTTCCCGAGCCACACGGCCCAGAACATGCTGCGCCGCGCCTGGGCCGGCTACGTCGACTCCCACGGAGGGGACGACAAGGCGCGTACGGAACGCGCCATGATGATGCAGAAGTACCTGAGCAACATCGCCGCGGACCGCGTCGCCGCCCACGACGGCGGAGCCTTCGGCTTCATTCAGCTGCGCGTCGTCACCCTGCCCGTCGCCGCGCCCGGCACCGCCGACGGTGACCGTCCCCCGACGCCGGTCGAGAACCGGCTCCTGCCCTGGTGGAAGGTGAGCGGCCATGGAGAGTGAGGCCCGAAGGACCACGTCCGCCGTCGGCCGCCGGTGGCTCGCCGACCGGATCGGTGCCGCCTGGGAGCTGGTGACCGGCCGGCCGGTGTCCCTGTACGCCGCGTCGGTGCTGCGCATCGGCTACGGACTGCTCTACCTGGTCTTCCTGCTGCGCGAGTTCCCCCACCGTGCCCAGATCTGGGGCCCCGACTCCCCGTGGACGCCCGCCCTGGCACAGCAGCTCTTCGAACAGACGGGGTGGAGGAGCATCCTGGCCCTGTCCGAGGAGCGCGCCTACTTCGAGCTCTGCTACGCGCTGGCCCTTGTCACGTCCGCGCTGTTCCTGCTGGGCTGGCGGACCCGCGTGACGTCCGTCCTCTTCGCCGTCGTGGTGGCCTCGTTCCACGGCCGGGCGATCTTCATGACGGACGGGGGCGACAACCTGGTCCTGCTGATGGCCCTCTACCTCGTCCTCACCGCGTGCGGCCGGCGCTGGTCCCTGGACGCGCGCAGGAAGCGGCTCGAAGCGGCCCGTGCGGGCAGCGCGCCGGAACCGGCGGGGAGCCCCTTCGCCGGGCAACTCCGCGACGCCCGGACCACCCTGGTCACGGTGGTGCACAACTGCGGCATGTTCGTCATCGCGGCGCAGGTCTGCTTCCTCTACGGGTCGGCCGGTCTGTACAAGGTCCAGGGCGCGACCTGGGGCGGCGGCACCGCTCTCCACTACGCCCTGAACCTCGAACTCTTCCGGCCCTGGCCCGCGCTCTCCCACTTCGTGGACCAGTACACCCTCCTGGTCGCGGTCGCGGGCTACCTGACCGTGCTCCTGCAGGTGGCCTTCCCGTTCGTGCTCTTCGGCAGGCTCAAGTACCCCGTTCTCGCCATGCTGCTGAGCATGCACGTCGGCATCGCGGTGCTCATGGGGCTGCCCCTCTTCTCCGGCGCGATGATCATCGCGGACGCCGTGTTCCTCCCCGACCGCTTCTACACCCTCCTCCCCCGCCTCTGGCGACGCGCGGTCCGGCGGACGGGCGGGTGGCGTGCCGCACCCGAACAGACGGCAGGGCCCGGAGTCGTACCCGCGCAGGGACGGCCCGGCGGCGCACCCGGCTCCCCGCAGCGAGTCGTCCTTCCGGCGGGCCGGAGGGACACCACGTCCGGTACCGGGCCCGCGTCCCCCCAGCTCCCCCGAAGAGCGGCTGAGCCGGGCGGCGCCGTCCGGTCCCGGCCCGGGCCGGGGAGACATCGAGGCCGCCCGCCGCGCCGCCCGTCCACAGGGTGGGGAAGCGGCGGGTGGCCGGACGCCGTGGCTGTGCCGCACGGCAGGCGGTCCGCCTGCCGTGCGGACCGGCCGGACGGCCGAGACGGACGGTCGTTCCGGGCAGCCGCCGACGGGCCGGCGGGGCACCGGCGGTGGCCGTCCCACCTGGGCTTTCGCGCTTGGCGATCGCTCCGGCGACCGTTCGGCGTACGGGAGTTGAACATTCGCCCGACGGCACACGACGAACGACGGGAAGACGACGACCCGGGACATCGTCCTCGACCAGAGCGCGGGCGGCCAGCGGCGGTCGTTCCGCGTCGGTGAGGTGACGAAGGTCCGCTTCACCCTCGAGTCGGCGTACGGCGCCTCGGCGGCCAAGCAGGTCGCCATCGCGGAGATCGAGTTCTTCGGCCGGTCCAGCGCGAACACGTCCTGACGGCGACGGGGGCGGCCACCGCACGGGCGGCCGCCCCCGAACTCGTCGGACACGAGGGGGAACCGAGGAGAGGCCGGGGAAGCCGGGGGGAGCCGGGGGAGCCGGGGAAAAGCTAACGAGTCCCACCCCGTTCGACACGGGATGGGACTCGTCCACTGGAGCGCCGGGCAGGCCTTGCACCTGCATTTCCCCGCAGGAAGCGGGGCGTCTTTCCTTGGACCACCAACGCAGAACCTTTTCACCGTTGTTGCGGTGACCGGCTCATGATCAATGTTACACGGTTCCCCGCGCCTCGCCAACCCGGCCGCGGAAGGCTCCGTCAGCCCATCTCGCCGACGTCCAGGTCCGGTCCGACGACCAGCGTGACGACTCCCGCCTGCGCGTCCGCCGCCACGGCCGGCTTCGCCTTCGGCAGCCGCGAGGAGAGCACCGCGGCCTGCTTCTCCAGCCCGGCCGGGAAGCTGACGGTCGTGCGGGCCACCGTCTCGGGGGCGTTGCCCGTGCCGCTCACGGTGAAGCCCATCGTGCGGAGCTTCTCGGCGACGGCCGCCGCGCGCCCGGACCGTCCGGTGCCGTTGAGGACCCGGACGCTGACCTGGGAGGCGTACACGAGGTCCTTCGCCGCGGCCTGCAGGCGGGCCTTGGTCATCTCCTTGTCCCTGGCCAGGGAGGTGAACAGGTCGGCCGCCTGCGGGTACTGCCACACGACGTTGGCCTTGTCCGTCGGGACGTCCGCCTCGCGCGGGTAGTTGGGCACGGTGAGGAAGGCGAGCCGGTCGCTGGGGATGCCCTTGAGTTCGTCGGCCAGCCCGTAGATCTGCTTGATGCCGGCCAGATCCGGGTCCGTGGTCAGCGACTTGGTGGCGGACTTGAGGAAGCCGTACAGGGCGTCGGGGCTGGTCAGCTTCGACTGGGCCTTCGCCGCGAGGGCGTCCATGAACTCCTGCTGGCGGCCGATGCGGCCGATGTCGGAGCCGTCGCCGACGCCGTAGCGGACCCGGACGTAGCCGAGGGCCTTCTCGCCGTCGACCGTCTGGCAGCCGGCGTCCATCTCCAGCTTGGCCTTGTCGGACTTGATGGGCTCCTTCGGGCAGACCTCGATGCCGCCGAGCGCGTCGACCATGCCCTTGAAGCCGGAGAAGTCGACCGACATGAAGTGGTCGATGCGCAGGCCGGTGTGGACCTCGACGGTCTTGATGCTGCACGCGGCGGCCTCGGCGACCTCGCCGCTGCTGCCGCCGATCGCGAACGCCTCGTTGATCTTGGCCTTGTGCGGGGTGGAGGTCTTGCCGCCGCCCATCTCGCAGGTGGGTATGTCCACCCAGGAGTCGCGCGGGAAGGACACCACCGCGGCCCATTCCCGGTTCGCCGGTATGTGCAGCACCATGAGCGTGTCCGACTGCATGGTGGTCAGGTCCTTGCCGTACTTCGCGTTCGCGCCGTCCCGGCTGTCGGAGCCGACGATCATGATGTTCTTCGAGCCCGGGCTGAGGTTCTCGGGCCGGTCGCCGCCCAGTTTGTCGTCCACGGTGGCGGAGTCGATGTTGTTGTTGAGGTCGTTGTAGACCCACGCGCCGACGCCGCCGACACCGAGGACGACCACGGCGGTCACCCCGGCGCCCCAGGCCACGATCCGCCCGCGCCGGGTCAGCCGCGTCCCGCCGGGTCCGCCCAGGTCGCCGCCCCGCCCCGCCCCGCTCCCGCGGCCGGCCGCCTCCGCCCGGATGTGTCCACGCCTTCTCGTCCCGCTCACCGGCACTCGCCTCCGCCTCGGCCGTTCTTCACCCCGTACACCGTGCTCGGATCGTCCGGTGCTGGATCTTCGTGGACGACGAAACCCTACATGCGGGTACACATACGTCCCCGATACCCCTGACGTCTCACCAGACTCCCGTGGGAGCACGATGGTTGCCTTCCGCCGTCAGGCCGGGCAGACGTGCCCGTCGCCCGGCAGGCCCAGCGAGTGCAGCCGTGGCCGGCCGTCCCCGGGCACGGCGAAGACGAACAGGGCGAAGGTCGCGGGCACCCGCAGACCGCGCTGGCCGCCGAAGGTGTGCGCGGGGTCGGCCTCCCAGGGGCAGCCGACCCGGTCCAGCGCGGCGACCACCTCGGCCTCGGTCGGCCCACCGGGGAACACACCTTCGCACGAGGGCAGTTCGACGGACTCTCCCCCCGTCCGCACGGTGACGAGCAGTACCCGCCCGCACCGGCAGACCAGGACCTCCAGGTCGCCGTAACCGTACGGGCGGGGCCACCGCCGGCTCCGGAGCAGCTCGCGGGGCTCCCCCAGCAGCGCGGTGACGTCCGCCCAGGACGCCCCGACGCGGACCGGCCCCAGCCGGGCGGTGAGCGCCGTACGGGCGAGGAGGTCGGGAAGGGTCAGCGGCACGCGGGGAGCGTGGCAGCGGCTCGGGGGCCCTGTCCAGCGGGTTCTCCCGGGCCCGGCCGTCCCACGGCCCGTTCCCCGGAAGGCGGCCGGGGGCTGCCGGGGGCTGCCGGGGGGCACTCCCGTACTCCAGCCGTAGACCGTCATGTGCCCTGGTCCCGGGGCTGTCCGCCACCGGCGGAAACCCAGGTGGCCTCAGCGCACGATCTGGGTAGAGTCGCGCGATGCCCGAGCTGAAGCAGCTGCATCCCGGCCACGCCCGGCGGTTCTCGCCTTCGAGCTGGCGAACCGCGCCTACTTCGCTGCCTCGATCCCCGACCGCGGCGACGACTACTTCGACCGGTTCACCGACGGGTACAGCGCCTTGTTGGCCGAGCAGGAGGCCGGCGTCTGCGTCTTCTACGCGCTCGTCGCCGAGGACGGCTCGGTGCTCGGCAGGTTCAACCTGTACGACCTGGAGGACGGCACCGCCAGACTCGGCTACCGGGTCGCGGAGCGGGTCGCCGGCCGCGGCGTGGCGACCGCGGCCGTCCGGGAGCTGTGCCGGACGGCGACCGCGAGACACGGCCTGCGCACACTGCGGGCGGCCACCTCCCACGAGAACGCCGCGTCCCGGAAGGTCTTGACCAAGGCCGGGTTCGTCCCGGTCGGCCCTGCCGCTCCGGCCGATCTCGGCGGCAAGACAGGCACCTGGTACCGGCACGACCTCCAGCCGTAGACCTTGATCTCGCTCGTGGGTCGGCCGCGGGAAGGCCGCGGCCACCGCTGACCGTCGGTGGCCGTGGCGGCCGTGCGACGGGCCGGGCCGTCCGCTGCCGACGGGTCCGTTCGGCTGAACCGGCCGGACCGGCGGCGTGCCGTCCCACCCGCCGCGACCGTCGGTCTGATGATCCCGAAATGCGACGAGAACACCACGCGCACCTTCCGTGGACGTGCCTCGCCCCCGTGCGCGGGCCCCTGGCCGCCCTCCCGTCCACCCTGGCGGCCGCGCTCGTCGCGGGTGTGCTGGTCGCGCTCACCGCGCTGCCCGCAGGGGCGGCGAGCCAGGCGGTCCCGGCCGCCGCACCGCCCGTCGGGGCGGCGAACCCCGCCGTCCCGCTCGCCGCGGCGGGGAGCGCGGCGGTCCGCGGGGAGACCGCCCGGGCGGCCGTACGGGCCCACGAGAAGGCCCGCGCCCGCGTCGACCGGCTGCGCGCGCAGGACGCCGGTGCCACGGAGGTCCGGGCCGCCGAGCGCCGCCGCAAGGCGATCCGGGCCGGGTTGTGGGACGCGCTGTGGTCGGTGGCCAGCGCCACGGGAGACCCCGTCGCCGTCGACCCCTCCGGACGCGCGGGCCGCTGCCCGGCCGCCCGCGCCCGCAGCCGCGCGCCCGAGGGCCGGGACCGGGACCGGGACTGGACGGCGCCGACCCGCCGCTTCCGGCTCTCCGCCGGTTACGCCGCCCGCGGCTCCCACTGGGCCCACCGGCACACCGGCCAGGACTTCGCCGTGCCCGCCGGGACCCCCGTGTACGCCGTCGGCCCCGGCACCGTCCGCGCGACGACCTGCGGCGACGGCTTCGGCAACCAGGTCGTCGTCCGCCACCGGGACGGCTACTTCACGCAGTACGCCCACCTGTCGCGCATCGACGTCCGCAAGGGCGGGCGGGTCGCGGCGGGCCAGCGCCTCGGCCTCGCCGGCGCGACCGGCAACGTCACCGGCCCGCACCTGCACTTCGAGGTGCGGATCACGCCGTACATGGGGTCCGCGGTGGCACCGCTGCCGTGGCTGCGCAGGAAGTCGGTCGACGTCGGCGGGTGACGGGCCGGCTTCTCCCGGGCTGTGACGCTTCGGTCATTCCGTGCCCCACCTCGCTGTCGAGCCGTCGAGTGCTGCGCTCCCCCGACGATCCGTCCGGGTGACGGCCACCACCACGGGAACTGCGCCGTGCGGGTGAGCCGGCATGCGCGGCGGGACGGGCGGTCCTTCACTGGGGAGAGGACCCGCCGACCCCCGACCGCCCCCACCCCCGACGCCGGAGGCACCATGCCCGCCCACCGCACCCGCCCGGCCAGGCCGGCCGCGCTCACCGCGACCTGCGCCGCCGCGCTGCTCGGCCTCACCGCTCTCACGGGCTGCTCGGACGAGAACAACCCCTCGGGGGTGGCCAGCCGGGCCGCGTCCGCGGCGGAGTCGGCCCGCGACGAGGCGACCGCCGCCGCGTCCTCGCTCGCCTCCCGGGCCACGGAGGGCTTCGCGTCGGCGACCGCGGAGGCGGGCCGCAGACTCGACGAGATCAAGGGCGGAACCGAGGCGAAGGACGACGTGAAGGCCGGCCCCCCGAAGACGGACGGCGACCGCACCACCGCCGAGGTGACCGCCACCAACACCGACGGCACGACGAGGTCCTTCTCCGTCCAGGTCGACTTCACCGACCAGGGCGGCACGTGGCTCGACACGGTCGTCGTCACCGTCCCCGACGTCCCGGCCGGAAAGTCCGGCACGGCGACGGCCCGCAGCACCCACCAACTCTCGGGCGAGGTGAGGGCGGAGGTGAAGCGGGCGGTGCGGTACTGAGTGCCGCACCGAGGGCGTGGCGGCCGCGGGACGGCGCCGCACCGAGGACGTGGCGGCAGCGGGACGGCGCCGCGCCGTACGGGTGGCGGCCGTGGGCCACCGTGCGCCTACCGCGTGGGGGAGGCCTCCCGCTCGCTCACGTCGAGCGTCAGGTGCGCCGGCAGGGCGCGCAGGAAGTCGGGGGCGTCGAAGAGGGCGCCGGCGGAGGCGACGCCGGCCGTCCGGGTGCGGCCGGTCAGGATGCGGTGCACCGCCTCGACGACGAGGGGCGCGGTGACGGCGTAGATGTCCCGGCCGCGTGCCACGGCCCGCCGCTCGGTGGCGCCGGAACGGACGACGACGTCGACGAGGAAGGTCTGGGCGGACCGGCCGCGCTCGTCGACGGCGATCGGCGCCGGGGTGTCCGGGGACGCCAGGTCCCTGGCCGCCTCCAGGGCCATCGCGGTGCGCACCTCGGGGACGGACAGGTGACTGGGGAGGGTGACGACGTCGGCCATGGTGAACTCGTCGACGACGGTCCGCCGGCCCAGCGGGGCCGGGAACTCCCACTCCAGCAGCGGCTGTTCCTCGTGGTGGTACTCCAGCCGACCGCCCGTGTAGCGGACGTGGCGGCCGTCGCGGCGCTCGCGGGAGACCCGGCCCGCGGTGCGCGTCCCGGCGGTGGGGTGCCAGTCGCTGAGGCCGTAGGCGACGCGCGCCTCGTCCGCCGCCGTCCAGTCGCCCATGGCCGTGGTGGCGAGCAGGTCGCCGAGGCCGCCGAAGAACGCCATCGCGGGCAGGACCACCGCTCCCTCGGCGCGGGCCCGGTCCCCGTACCGCTCGAAGGTGTCGACGTTGGCCTCGATCTCCGCGGCCACGTCGACATAGGGGATCCCGGCGCGCAGGGCCGCCTCGACGACGGGCCCGGCGGTCGTGGCGAAGGGCCCGGCGCAGTTGACGACGGCCGCCGCACCGGCCAGCGCGCGGTCGAGCGAGGCGGGGTCCTCGGCGGTGGCCGGCCGTACGTCGAGTCCGGCGGGCCCGCGCGCCGCCAGGTCCCGCAGCCTGTCGGCGTTCCGTCCGGAGAGCACGGGAACGAACCCCCGGTCCAGCAGTTCCGCCACGACGAACCGCCCGGTGTGCCCGTACGCACCGAACACCGTCACCCTCTGACCCGATCGCATGCTTCTCCCCGTCCGCCACGTGCCCCACGTGCTCCACGTGCTCCACGTGCTCCACGTGCTCCACGTCGTCCTGTCCCCGGCATCCTCGCCCGCGGGGCGGCCCGTCCACGAGTGTCCGGAACGACATGCCCCGTACACTTCCGGACATGGACACCGGGGGAGCCGGGCGGACCGGCGGCACCGTCGCGCTGGCCGTCACCGACGGCATGCTGCACTTCGAACTCTCCATCGCCCAGGAGGTGTTCGGCTCCGCACCCGCCGACGTGACCGTCCCCTGGTACGACCTCTCGGTGTGCGGGACGGACGCGGTACGGGTCGGCCGGTTCCGGCTGGAGCCCGACCGGGGCCTCGACCGGCTGCCGTACGCCGACCTCGTGATCGTCCCCGGCTGGGCGGACGTCGACGTGGCCCCGCCCGCCGACCTGGTCGACGCGGTGCGGGCCGCCCACGAGGCCGGTGCGCGCGTGGCCTCCCTGTGCACGGGCGCGTTCGTGCTGGCCGCCGCCGGACTCCTGGACGGCAGGCGGGCCACCACCCACTGGGCCCACACCGACGTCCTCGCCGCCCGCCACCCGGAGGTCGAGGTCGACCCGGACGTCCTCTACGTCGACGCCGGCACCGTCCTCACCTCCGCGGGCAAGGCCGCCGCGCTCGACCTGTGCCTGCACCTGGTCCGCCTCGACCACGGCTCCTCGGTCGCCAACTCCGTCGCCCGCCGTCTCGTCGTGCCGCCCCACCGGGCGGGCGGACAGGCCCAGTTCGTCGCCGCGCCCGTCCCCGACCGGGACGACCACCCCCTCGCCGCGCTGTTCCCCTGGATCGTCGCCCGCCTCGACCGGCCGCTCACCGTGGAGGACCTGGCCCGCCAGGCGCGGATGAGCTCCCGCCACCTCGGCCGCCACTTCCGCGCGGCGACCGGCACCAGCCCCCTCCAGTGGCTCCTCACCCAACGCATCCGCCGCGCACAGGAGTTGCTGGAGACCACGGACCACAGCGTCGAGGCCGTCGCCGCCGCCACCGGCATGGGCACGGCGGCGACCCTGCGCCGCCACTTCAACCGCACGATCGGCGTCCCGCCGGACACGTACCGACGGACCTTCCGCACCGGGTGACGCAGGTCACCACGCCCCGGTGTCAGGACGGCGGGCGCCGTCCGGTCAGGGAGGTGCAGGCACACACACCGCACCACCCACCACGACACAGGAGCCCACCATGGAAGCACGGTTGAACTTCACGGCCAGCCCCGTCGCGGCCAAGGCCATGAAGCACGTCGTCGCCGCCGCCATGGCCCTCGGGGAGTCGACGCTGCCCGCCTCGACCCGCGAACTGGTCATGCTGCGCGCCAGCCAGATCAACGGCTGTGCGGGCTGCGTCGACATGCACACCAAGGACGCCACGGCCGCCGGGGAGACCGCACAGCGCCTCCACCTGGTCGCGACCTGGCGGGAGGCCAAGGTCTTCACCGACGCCGAGCGCGCGGCCCTCGAACTGGCGGAGGAGGGCACCCGCATCGCCGACGCGGCCGGCGGCGTCCCCGACGAGGTGTGGGCCAACGCCGCCAAGCACTACGACGAGGACCAGCTCGCCGACCTGGTCACCCAGATCGCCCTCATCAACGCCTTCAACCGCGCCAACGTGATCACGCGGCAGCCCGCGGGGGACTACGTGGTGGGCCAGTACCACTGACGGGACCGGACGACGGCCGTCCCCGGGGTGGCGGATGCCCGGGGCGGGTCGTCTGCCGGTGGTCCGGCACGAGGCCGAGGTCCGAGCAGAAGCCCGGCTCAGTCGGCGGCAGTGTCAGGAGCCGTCGGCATCGAACAGGTCCTCCGCCCGGCTCACGTCCATGGCCCGTCGCGCCCAGAGCTTGAGCAGATCCTCGTCGGTGCACGTCTCCACGCGGTGCCGAATCGCGTCGGAGACGGGGACACCGCGCCACTCGAGGATGTTCAGGGTCATCTCGGCGCGTGTTTCAAGACGCCCCTCCTCGCGCACCTGTTCCGCGAGCGGGTGCCGCCAGAAGTACTGGATCGTCGTCATCATGTCCCTCCACATCTGCCGGGCCCGGGTGTCCGCCAGGCACGAGTCGACGAACTGCACGAAGACCGCTGCGCTGTCGCGGTCGATGGTCCGCAGGGCGGCTGCCAGGGATTCCAGTATGGCGGGAGCCTGTCGGCCGCGGCCGTGCGTCATGGCCGACAGCACCGCGAGAGGTACGTCCCGCTCGGCCTCCCGTTCGTCCGCGATCACCGGCACGTTGTCCGGGCCGAGCACGAACGGGCGCACCGTCAGCGACGGGCAGCCCCGTACCCCGAGGTGGATCGGTTCGGCCGCCCACCGGGCCGTGGCGCTGTTCTGCGTGACCACGATCAACACCGGTTCGCACCGGTACTTCTCGTACAGATAGCTGAGGTAGTACGGCCAGCTGCCGCGCTTCCTGTCGTCCGGCTTGCCCTGCGACTCCACCACCAGCAGGTACGTCCCCTCGTCCGTCTCCGCCCGCAGCAGCGTGTCCACCCGCCGCTCGACGGGCTCGATCTCGGTGAGGTCGACGTTCATGCCGGCGAAGTCGTACGGCTCGGGGAAGGGAATACGTAACACCTGTTGCAGGGCACGCGTGAGCAGCGCGGGATCCTTCTGGAAGATCCGGTGCATGGCCTCGTGCGACGAGCCGGCCATCGGCTCTCCTCTCCGTGCGATGCGATCAACGAGCTACGCCGCCGGCACGTCACACCACACGAACTTCCCCCGACGGCCGAAGCGGGACAGCGGGTGCCAGCCCCACACCTGCGCACAGGCCCGCACCAGCGCCGTTCCCCTGCCGTTCTCGGCGTCGGTCAGGTCGGCCACCTCGCGCGGCGGGTCGGGCGGCTCCGGGTCCGCGTCCCACACGCCCACCCGCAGGACGCCGTCCGCCCAGCGGATACGCAGCGCCGCCGGGCCCTTCGTGTGCAGGACGGCGTTGGAGACCAGCTCCGAGGCGATCAGCTCCGCGGTGTCCACCAGGCCGATCAGCCCGTGCACGGTCAGGATCAGACGCAGCGTGCGGCGGCAGACCGGGACGGCTCTGACGTCGTTGGGGATGTGGAGGGAGTACTCCCACGCGTCGGGGGTGCTTTCGGGCATGCGTCAACTCCAGGTGAGGCAAGGGTGGGTGAGGGCGCGGTGGCAGTGCCGCAGCCGTCACGGCAGGACGGGGCGGTGCGCTTCCGCAACGTGTTCAATGCGTCACCGACGGTAGAGCTAAATATAGAGACGTAGCAAGCGGGTCGCGTAATCTGACGCCGAACGAGTCGCGCGAGCAGGCGCGTTGAACGTGAAGGCGGGCGATAGCTTTGAGGCGCGAACCAACGGCACGGCAGATGCGTCTGGCCACCGAGTTGCGCAGACTTCGCGAGGCCGCGGGCCTCTCCTCCCGCGAGGCAGCAGCCCTGCTCGGGGTGAGCCCCGCCCAGATCACGCACATCGAGACCGCTCTCGCGGGAGTGAGCGAGAAGCGGCTCCGACGACTCGCGTCCCACTATGCCTGCACGGACGGTGACTTCATCGACGCCCTGGTGGCCATGGCCACCGACCGGACACGCGGCTGGTGGGAGGAGTACCGGGGCCTCCTGCCCACGTCGTTCCTGGACCTGTCGGAGCTGGACCATCACGCCGCGTTCCGGCGCGACGTGGCCATCCTCTACGTGCCCGGCCTGTTGCAGACGGAGACCTACGCCCGCGCTGTCTTCTCCGCGCGGGTCCCGGAACTCACGCCTGAGGAAATGGAGCTACGGGTCCGACACCGAATGGCGCGCCAGGACATCCGCATCCCGTACGAGGCGGTGATCCACGAGGCAGCACTGCGCATCAGGGTCAGCGACCGGGCCGCCTCACGTCACCAGCTGCTGCGACTTCTTGAACTTTCCGAGACGGAACACATCACCGTCCGCGTCATCCCGTTCGACCTGGACGGCTTCGGCCGGGCTGCCAGCACGATGACCTATGTCGGCGGCTCCGTCTCCAAGCTCGACACGGTCGTCCGGGACGTGCCCCACGGCTCGGCATTCATCGATTCCGAGGCACAACTCAGCGCCTTTCGCACACGTTTCCGTAAAGTGGAGGAGGTGTCGCTCGATCCCGAAAGGTCGCGTGACTTCATTCACCGGATGTCGAAGGACTTGTGAGGCACGGGGCATGGCCACACCCGACCACTGGCAGAAGTCGTCCTACTCCGGCCCCGACGACGGCAACGACTGCCTCGAACTAGCCTCCACCTCCGCCACCCTCCACCTCCGCGAGAGCGACACCCCCACCACCGTCCTCACCACCACCCCCGCCCCCCTCGCCCACCTCCTCGACGCCATACGCACCCGAACCCTTTAACCCTCCGCGGCGTCCAGGACCTCCACCGCGTCCCCCACCGTCACCTTCCCCTCCCGCACCACCCTGAAGTACGCCCCGAAGACCGTGCCGCCGCCGTCCTCCGCGCGGCGGTGGTCCGCCAGGGTGCGCAGGGGTTCCGGGCCCGACCGGCGGCCCGTCTCCTGGTCGACCATCGTGATCGCGCAGCGGACCGTCAGCTCGGTGAAGGCCAGCTCGGTGTCGCCGACGAGGAGGCGGGCGGCGGTGTCCTCCGTGTGCGGGGCGTCCCAGCCGTCCACGACGACGTTGGGGCGGAAGCGGTTCATGGGCAGCGGGTCGACGCCGCGCGCGGCCAGGTGCCGGTTCAGCAGGTCCAGGCTCGCCCGCGAGACCACGTGCAGGCGGTTGTCGTTGGCCGCCGTGCCGCCGGGGGCCGGCCGCACGCGCAGCAGCCGGCTCGGGCGGCCGAGGACCCCGCTCACCCACGCGGCCGCCTCCTCGCCCTGGTCGACGGCGCCGTACGGCTGCCCCGGCACCTTCGTGACCTCCTCGCCCTCCCCGGTCACCCGCAGTGCGTCCTTGCCGGGGGCACGCAGGGTCAACCCGGCGCCGTCCTCCACGAGCCGGGGAGTGATCAGCGCCATCCGGGGGTCGCCCCCCTGCCAGCGCGGCCCGCCCGCCTCGTCGGTGATCACGTACGCCCGGTCGTGCCGTAGCCCGTCGGGCGTGATCAGCGCCTCGGACACCGTGATTCCGGCGCAGCTCTTCACCGGGTAGTACGTCAGCCCCGTGACCTTCGCCTGTCCTGACACCGCGACTTCCTTCCCCCGTCAGCTGATACGACAAGTTTTGCCGGAAGCGGTGAGTTCCGGCGGGCGTTCGTCCGTACTCCTGTGTGTTGGACCCCGCCGGGCACGGACGAGTACGGGCGGTGTGCCCGATCAGGCAGGAGGAACGGTGCGCTTTTCGCGGAACGCGATGGGAACGGCCTTCGTGGGCGGCGCCCTGAGCTTGACCCTCGCGGCTCTGGCCTATCCGTCGATGCTGGGGCTGGACACGGTGTCCACCTCGAACGACCGGATCATCGCCAACACCCAGTGGGGGCCCCTGACGGAGGGCGACCGGGACTTCGTGGTGAAGGTGCGGGCGGCCGGACTGTGGGAGTACCCGCTCGGGGTGATCGGACTCCAGAAGGGGCAGAGTCCGGCGGTCAAGACGGCCAGCGAGCACCTGATCGACGGTCACGCCGCCCTGGACACGACCTGCCGCAAGATGGCGCCCATGCTGGGCATCACCCTGCCCAACGTGGCCAGTCCGCAGCAGGTGGCGTTCGTCAACCAGATCAACGCGAAGACGGGCAAGGACTTCGACACCGACTTCGCGAACATCCTGCGCATGACGCACGGTTCGATCTTCAACACCATCGCGAAGGTCCGCTCCACCACCAAGAACACCCTCATCCGGGCGCTGGCCGACCAGGCCAACGACACCGTCCTGGACCACATCACGGTGATGGAGAAGACCGGTCTGGTCGACTTCGAGCAGACCCTCTTCCAGCAGACCACCCCGCCGAAGCTCCCCTCGTCGGACCTGACCCCGCCGCCGCCGCCCGCGGGCCAGCCGATGGTCGTGCTCACCCCGCCGCCCACCGCCACGTCCACACCCGTGGACATCGACGCCGCGGCGGCGGGAGCCGGGGCCGCTCCGGCGCCCGCCCCCACGCCGACGGGGTGAGGCCGCCCGGCCTCGGGCGTCCGCTACGCCAGCCAGACCGTCGTGTCCGGGTCGATCCGGCCGTCGCCGGACGGCGGGGCGCTGCTCAGCAGCACCTCGCCCGGCGGGCACGGCACCGGCGCGTCCGACAGGTTGGTGACGCACCGCCAGCCGTCCGTGCGGGCGAAGGCCAGCACGCCGGGCGGGGTGTCCTCCGCCCAGGTGAGGCCCTCGCCGTCCAGCAGCTTGCGGCGCAGGCGCAGGGCGGTGCGGTACAGCTCCAGGGTCGAGCCGTCCGTGCCGTCCTGGGCCTGGACGGCGTACCGCGCGAAGGACTCCGGCTGCGGCAGCCACGCGCCGCCCGCGCCGAAGCCGTACGACGGGCCCGTGGTCGTCCACGGCAGCGGCACCCGGCAGCCGTCGCGGCCCTTGCGGACCCGGCCCGTCTGCTCCCACAACGGGTCCTGGAGGACCTCCACGGGCAGGTCGGCGACCTCGGGCAGGCCGAGTTCCTCCCCCTGGTAGACGTACGACGACCCCGGCAGCGCCAGCATCAGCAGCGTGGCCGCGCGGGCACGGCGCAGGCCGGCCTCCTCGTCGACGTGCGGGGCGCGGCCGCCGGACAGCAGCCAGGCGTTCTCGTCCGTGCCCGGCGGGAGCATCAGGCGCGAGGCGTGGCGGACGACGTCGTGGTTGGAGAGCACCCAGGTCGCGGAGGCGCCCACCGTGCGGGCCGTGGCGAGCGAGGACGTGACGACCTCGCGGATCGCCGTGGCGTCCCAGGGGGTCTGGAGATACTCGAAGTTGAAGGCCTGGTTCAGTTCGTCGGGGCGGGCGTACAGGGCGCGGCGGGTGCCCGGCACCCAGGCCTCGGCGACCGCCGTGCGGGGCGGGGAGTAGGAGTCCAGGACGCGGCGCCAGTCGCGGTAGATGTCGTGGACCTCGTCGCGGTCGTAGAAGGGGTGGCTGCCGGGGGTGAGGGTCGCGAGCACGTCCTCGGCGGCCGCCCCCGCGGCGCCGAGGTCGCGGAGCGGCTCGGTCAGGTCCTTGGCCAGGGCGTGGGCCACGTCCACGCGGAAGCCGTCGACGCCCCGGTCCGACCAGAAGCGCAGGGTGGTGCGGAAGTCCTCGCGGACCTCGTCGTGGTCCCAGTTGAGGTCGGGCTGTTCGCGGGCGAAGAGGTGCAGGTACCACTGGCCGTCCGGGACGCGTTGCCAGGCGCTGCCGCCGAACACCGACTGCCAGTCGGTGGGAGGGAGTTCGCCGTGCGCGCCGCGCCCGTCGCGGAAGACGTAGCGGTCGCGGGCGGGGGAGCCGGGCCCGGTGGCCAGCGCCTCCCGGAACCAGACGTGCAGGTGCGAGGTGTGGTTGGGGACGATGTCGACGATCACCTTCAGCCCGAGGCGGTAGGCCTCGGCGACCAGCGCGTCGAAGTCGGCCAGGGAGCCCAGGCGCGGGTCGACGTCCCGGGGGTCGATGACGTCGTAGCCGCCGTCGGCCAGCTCGGACGGGTAGAACGGGCTGAGCCAGAGCGCGTCGACGCCGAGCGCGGCAAGGTGCGGGAGGCGCCCGGTGATCCCCCTCAGGTCGCCGAGGCCGTCGCCGTCGGCGTCGGCGAAGCTGCGCGGATAGACCTGGTAGACGACGGCCTGACGCCACCAGTGGGGTTCGTGGGCGGAGAAGTCGGGGGCGGACGGCTGGTCCGTCCCGGGGGCGGGCACGAAGTCGGGCACGAAGTCGGTCACGCCCACAAGCCTGTCCACTTTGCCGGGAAGGCGAACATCCGCACCTTGCGGAGTGGATCATTCCGTACGTGGGGGAGATGTGACGGAATCTTGAACTGCCCTGTGTTTGCCGCAGGTTGACAGGCCTCCGCTCCGCGACCCACGATGAGCGCACGCCGTGGCGCATGTGACCGATGGGCCCGGTGTTTCTTCCGAACTCCTCTGTACCGCCGAGCTGCGCCGTCACCCGGGCATCGCCGTGCCGCGACGCCGCCGTGACGGGCACTCGCACTCGCCAAGATGGGAATCGCATGTCCATAGCGAGACGTGTTTCCGTGCGCCGCCTGCTGGGGACGGGCGCCGCTTCACTCGCCCTGTGCACCGCGTCCGTCGCCGCCGCCTCCGGGGCCTGGGCCGGCACCGGGACGCCCGGCGGCGACGGCTGGAAGTCCGGCGGCCAGTACCAGCCGGGCACCGGGGCGGGCACGGAGACGGAGACCGACCGCTGCCAGTTCTCCCTCGACGGCGCGCACTTCTACGACTCCGTCAAGGTCGACGACCAGAACCTGAGGCCGAGCGGCGACGGCAAGGTCCACCTCACCGTGCGGGCCGCCGACAAGGCCACCACCTGCACCGCCTCGCTCGCCTCCTACCTGGCCCACGGCCCGGACTTCCGGACCTCGGGCGAGCAGGTCTTCGTCGACTTCGACACCGTGACGGTCCGGCCCGGTGAGACCGCCACCCTCGACATCGCCGTGCCCGACGCGGGCTGCTACGCGCAGATCGACCTCTACCGGGGTGCCGTGAAGTTCGACGGCAGGCTCGACGCGAAGGACGGCTTCGACCACGGCGACCTGCCCAAGGGCCCGGACCGCCCGGTCATCAAGGACAAGCTGATCGCGGCCTGGAACGGCGGCACGAAGTACTGCGCCCCGTCCGAGGAACCGCCCGCCGAGGAGCCGCCCGCCGAGCAGCCCCCGGCCGAGGAGCCGCCCACCGCCGAGCAGCCGCCGGCCTCCCCGTCCACGGAGGCGCCGCCGTCGGCGCCGTCGACGCCGTCCACCGGGACGCCCTCGGAGACCGCCCCCGCGGCGACCCCGTCGCCCTCCGCGCCGGAGCCCTCCGCCTCGGAGTCCACCCCGGCCGCGGCCCCCACCCCGAACGGCGGTGGCGGCGACCTCGCCGAGACCGGCGCCGACAGCAACACCCCCGTCGTCGCGGGCGGTGCGGCGGCCCTGCTCCTGGGCGGCGCGGCGATCGTCGTGGCGACCCGCCGCCGCAAGGGCAACCAGGCCTGACCCTGCCACGAACCGCGGTGAACGATCTCGCGAACCGGCCACCCCGACGCCTCCAAGGCGCGGGGCGGCCGGTTCTCCCTCCCGTTGCCCATCGATCGGCGCGGTTCTCTCACAGGGCTCCCTGAGCCCGGCCTCGCTCGTCAGGGCAGCACGGCCGTCGGCATCGCACGACCGTAGAGTTCGTCAAGCCCGATCAGCAGGGCATGACCTCGCTCCGCTTCGGCCCTCAGCGCGTCGCTGAATCCCGCGGCACTGAAACAGGCCAGCCCACATCGCGTGGTGTCCATGCCTCGTCCCGTCAGGAGATCCTTCGCCCGGCGGAGCCGCTCCAGGTGGTTCAGACCCATGACGGTCCCCCACTTCGCCTCACCGAGCAGGGTGACGGCGGCCCTGGTCCCCCCGGATCCCGGTTCGACCGCGGCCACGTCGACCTGGATCTGCCGGCGTTCCCTCGGGTCGGTCACCACCCCGTGGCCGACCTCCCCCAGTGACGTGCCGAGCAGAGAACGACCCGGCCCGAGCACGTACTCCCGGCACACCGCCTCGAAGTGCGGACCGGCCACCTGAGCCGCGAAGCGTTCGGACGACTGCGCCCACACCTCTGCGGCCTGTCCGCTCTCAAGGCGTGCCCAGGCCGGGCGCATGACGGCCTCATAGAAGTTGATCAGCGGCTCGGTGATGCGGTACTGGGATTTCCCGGCCCGGAAAACGTCCGTCTCCCGCACCAACAGGTGGCTGTCCTCCAGGACATTGAGCGGATGGGAGATGTCCACGGACTTGCGCCCTATGTAACCGGCGATGCCACCTCGCGTCGTGTTGCCCTGCGCCACAGCGGCGAGCACCGAGTGGTAGAGCGCGGTGTCACGGATGTCCGCTTCCTCAGCAAGCAGATACCGCGCTTCCCGGAACAGCGGACTGAACGGCGCGAGGACGGTGCGGCAGACCCAGTCGTCGAAGTCGCCCATGCTCACCGGCACGTCGTCCGCCAGGAACTGACGACGGTATGCGGGAGTGCCTCCGAGGACGGCGTGCAGCCGTGCGGCGAGCGCGGGGTCGTCGCCGACGCTCCAGAAATCCGCGGCGGCCCGGTACCCGAAGGGCCGTACGACCAGTTCCAGCTGCGCCCGGCCACGCAGAGGAGCGGTGCTGGCCAGCAGCCCGCCCATGACGGACATGGCCGAACCGCACAGGAGCAACCGCATACGGCTCTCCTCCACCTGGTGCCGGTCGATCTCACGCTGGATGAGTGAAGGCAGTTCCGGAGCCACCTTCACCAGGTACGGGAACTCGTCGATGACCACGAGCAGCGGGGCATCCGTCGTCGCCCCACCGGCTGCCAGGCGTTCGTGGGCGGCGACCCCGAAGAGATAGGAGACCGCATCGTCCCAGGTGGCGAAGGAGAAGGACACGGGAGAGCCGGTGAACTCGGCCAGCGCGGAGCTGAACTGTCGCAGGGACTCGGCCTCCGTCGCCGCCGTGGCACCGAAGTAGAAACCGCCGTACTGCTCGACAAGAGCCCGTAGCAGATACGTCTTGCCCATGCGCCGCCGGCCGCTGACGATCCGAGCATGGCGTGCGGAACCGGACGTCCCGCGAAGGCGGCCAGCGCGTCCCACTCGGTACCGCGGTCGAACACACGCGACGGCTTGTCCCGCCGATGCTGAAAGGGCAAGAGGACTCCTTAGGACCACACCTCTAAGGAGTGTAGTCCTAAGGGTTCCCCGCGTTTGTTTTTTTGCCCTTTTGCTCGTTTGCTCCCCTTCTCGGCGCGCGAAGGTCAGCACACCGCTAGGCCCCCTCGACGACCGTCAGCCACAGCTTCACGTACCGCTCCGCGTCCACCCCCAGCCCCACGTCCACCAGGGCCTGTTCGCGGGGCCGTGGTGGATCTCGGACTCGCCGTGGCGGGGGCGGCGGTCGACGACGGTCTGGCCCCGGGCGGGCCCCGGGGCCAGGCTCACCTCCACGGGGAGCGGTTCGGTGGTCAGACCGCCGGGGTCGACGACCGCGCAGACCGCGCCCGCGTCGCCCAGGCCGCCCGTGGGGGTGGGGTCGCCCGAGGTCGCCGGGTCTCGGTGGGCGAGCAGTTCGCCCGCCATGCGCAGACGGGGTTCCGAACTCGCCCGCAGCCGCTGGACGTCGGCGGCCGGGACCAGGACCCTCGTGAAGACGTCCAGGCCGTACATCGTGATCGGGACCCCGGCCGTGAGCAGGATCGCGGCCGCCTCCGGGTCGTGCCACACGTTGAACTCCGCGACCGCCGTCGCGTTGCCGGCCCCCGCCGCGCCGCCCATGAACACGATCCGCTCGATGTTGCCCACCACCTCGGGGTGCGTGCGCAGCAGCAGGGCGATGTTCGTCAGGGGCGCCATCGGGACCAGGGTCACCGGCCTCGGCGAGGCGAGGATCTCGCGGCGCAGCAGCGTCACCGCGTCCACGTCGACCGGGCGGCGGGTGGGCGCGGGCAGCCCGAGGTCGCCCATCCCGTCCGCCCCGTGCACGTGCCGTGCCGTGCGCACCGGCTCGATCAGCGGGCGCTCGGCGCCCCGTGCCACCGGGATGTCCCCGGCCCCGGCCTGCTCCAGCACCGTCAGGGTGTTGCGGACGACGCCGTCCACGTCGGTGTTCCCCGCCACGCAGGTGATCGCCCGCACGTCCAGCCCCGGATGCCGTACGGCGAACAGCAGGGCCAGGGCGTCGTCGACGCCGGTGTCGCAGTCGATGATCACCGGAATGGGCTGACCGGTCACGGCGGTGCTCCTCTGCGTGCGGGATGCGGGACGGTTGCACCGGTGACCCTACGCAGCGGGCCACAGCTCGGCTCCGCGATCCGCGACACGGGCGGCGACCCGGTCCAGCAGCTCCGCCACCGGCACCGCCCCCGGCCGCCTCCCGTCCCGCAGCCGTACGGCCGCGAGCCCGCCGCCGGCCTCCCGCTCCCCGACCACCGCCTGGTACGGCACCAGCCGCGCGGCCCGGATCCGGGCGCCGAGGGTCCCCTCCCCGGCGCCGGACACCTCGGCCCGCAGTCCCCGGGCCACCGCCCGCCGCACGACCTCGTGCGCCCGCCCCTCCTGCGCCTCCGCCACCGGCAGGACCACCAGCTGCACGGGGGCCAGCCAGACCGGGAAGGCGCCGCCGTGCTCCTCGAGGAGGTGGGCGACGGCCCGCTCCACGCTGCCGATGACGCTGCGGTGGACCATCACCGGACGGTGTTTCGCGCCGTCGGGGCCGATGTAGTGCAGGTCGAAGCGTTCGGGCTGGTGGAAGTCGATCTGGACGGTGGACAGGGTGGCCTCGCGGCCCGCCGGGTCGGTGATCTGCACGTCGATCTTCGGCCCGTAGAAGGCGGCCTCGCCCTCGGCCTCCTCGTAGGCGGTGCCGGAGCCGTCCAGGACCTCCCGCAGCAGGGCGGTCGCCCGGCGCCACAGCTCCGGGTCGGCGACGTACTTGCCGCCCGCGCCGGGGAGCGAGAGGCGGTACCGGGAGGCGCGGATGCCGAGGTCGGCGTAGGCGCGGGCGATCAGGGCGAGGGCCGCGCGGGCCTCCTCCGCGGCCTGCTCCAGGGTGCAGAAGATGTGCGCGTCGTTGAGCTGGATCGCCCGCACGCGGGTCAGCCCGCCGAGCACGCCGGACAGCTCCGCGCGGTACATGCCGCCCAGCTCGGCCATGCGCAGGGGCAGTTCGCGGTGGCTGCGGGAGCGGGAGCGGTAGATCAGCGCGTGGTGCGGGCAGAGGCTGGGCCGCAGGACGACCTGCTCCGCGCCCAGGTCCATGGGCGGGAACATGTCGTCGCGGTAGTGGTCCCAGTGACCCGAGATCTCGTACAGCTCGCGCTTGCCGAGGACCGGCGAGTACACGTGCCGGTAGCCGGCGGCGCGCTCGGCCTCACGGACGTACTCCTCCAGGGTGTGGCGCACGGTCGCGCCGTCCGGGAGCCAGTAGGGCAGGCCCGCGCCCATCAGCGGGTCGGTGTCGAACAGGTCCAGCTCGCGGCCGAGTCTGCGGTGGTCGTGCATGGTCGTCGCTCCTTGGTGAAGAGGCGAGCACCCGCACGACGAAGCCCCGGGGCACTCGCCCCGGGGCTTCGGACGTTCCGTCCAGTGGTCAGCGCGCCGGGACACTCTCCGGCGTCGTCGTGGGAGACGGGTGGGCGGCGCGCTTCATGCGGCGACCGTAGCAACGGCCGGTGCCGGCGGGCGAGCGAATAACCCGCCCGGCGGACGTGGCGGCACCGGACGGGCGAACCGGACGGGAGCAGGTGAGCCGACAGGCCGACGAGCCGGTGAGCCGACAGGCCGATGGGCCGACGAGCCGGTGGTTAACCCGGACGGACCGCCGCGCTGGTCGGCCGGCGGTGGTGGTGGTGCCGTGGGAGGGAGCACCCCCGCGGTGCCGGGACGGGGCACCCCTCGCGGCCCCGCCCCCGCGGGCCCCGCCCCGGTGCGCACCGGCCACTCCAGGAGGCACCCCCCGATGACCCGCCGTACCCTCCTCGCCTCCGCCCTCGCCGTCGCCGGACTGGTCACCGTCACCTCCTGCGCCACCCTCGGGCTGGAGCACCCGCCCACCGCCCGGCCCGCCCTGCCCACCGTCGAGAAGTCCGGCCCGGCCCGGCCCAGTGCGCCGGTCGCCTCCCCCGTCCTCACCGACGCCCAGGCGCGCGCCGCGCTCATCACGGGCACCGACCTCGGCGAACCCTGGACCCCGACGCGCGGCGCCGCCACCTGGCGGGACGGCATGCTCAAGGCCACCACCCCACCGCCGACTGCCAGAAACTCCTCGACGGCCTCTACAGCGACGAACTGCTCGGCGCCCCGCCCCGCGCGGTCGTCGCCCTCGACGACGCCGACACCGGCGCCCAGCTCCGCTACCAGGTCAGCGACCGGCGGCCCGCCGACGTGGACCGCACCCTCGCCTGGCTGGAGACCCTGCCGCAGAAGTGCGCCCGCTTCACCGCCAAGGCGCCGGACGGCACGGTCCTCGACGCCACCGTCACCGAGCAGCCGCTGCCCGAGGTGGGCGACGTCCGCCAGGGCCTGCGCGTCACCCTCACCGACTGGGACACCGACGGGGAGCCCGTCGCCCTCGCCCTCGACGTCGCCGCCGTCCGCGCCGGCCAGGACGCCTTCGCCCTCACCAACGGCGGCCTCGCCGACGTCCCCAACGAGGCGACCCAGGCCGCCGTCCAACTGGGCGTGCAACGCCTCACGGAGGTACGGAAGCAGGGGCGGGTGCAGGTGTGAGGAGGGCGGCCGGGACCGACGGGCCCCGCCTCAGTCCGGGTCGAAGCGGGTCGTGCCGTGCACGACCTCGTGGGCGACGTCCGCGACCGTGCGGCCCTGCGCGAAGGCGTGGGCCCGCAGGAGGGCGAGGGCCTCGTCGGGGTGGACCCCTGCTGGGCCATGACCATGCCGACCGCCTGGTGCACGCCGTCGTGGCCGGTGGCCAGGGGACTCAGCCAGACGCCGTCGCCGTACCGGCCGGCGTCCTCGTCGTGGGGCAGGGCCATGAGGGCCACCGTCAGCACGTCCGCCACCAGCCGCGCCGTACGGACCTCGTCGGCGGCCAGCTCGCCGGGAACGTCCCGGTAGAGGTCCAGGGTGCCCACGCACACCGCCGGGTCGCCGAGGGGCAGCGCGTACACCGCCCGGACCCCGGCGGCCGCCGCCTGCTGCGCGAAGACCGGCCAGCGCGAGGCGTCCCGGCCCGCCGTGAGGTCGGCGGCGAACACCGGCGCGCCGGTCTCCGCCGCCCACAGGCAGGGGCCGTCGCCCAGCGTGGCCTGCACCTCCATCAGGTGCGCGGCCCGCTCGCTGCTCGCGCTCACCGGCACCGGCACCCCCTCGCCGCGCAGCGACACGCTCGCGCCGATCACCGGCAGCAGCCGCACCGCCGCGACGCACAGCCGCTCCGGCACGTCCCGGGGTTCGGCGCCGCGCACCTCCTGGGCGATCACCTCGGCGGCCCGTTCCCGGTCGTGGTCCTCCGGCACGGCGATCACCTCCGTCCGGGGGTCCGGCTCCGGACTGCTCACAGCCCGCCGGGTACCGCCCGACCGGCACCGGAAACCGGCCCGGCTCAGGCCTTCCCGGACCTTCTCAGGTCTCCTCGGACCTCCTCAGGCCTCCTCGTACGGGTCCGCGGGCTGCCGCACCCGGGTAAGCGTCACCGCGTCGAGGACCGGGGGCCGGGCCGCCTCCGAGCCGAGGGCGCTCTCGGGCCGCCGGACGCCGGTGACCCACGCGTCGGCGGGCGGCGCGTCCGCGCCGCGGAACCCGGCCTTCCTTGCCGGTGGTGGCGTCGGCCGCGCAGCAGGCGACGGCGAGCCGGGTGACGTACCGGGCGCCGCCGTCGCCGCGGGTGACGAAGCCGGTCAGCCGGACGGTGCGGCCCGCCGGCGACGCCGCCGGTGCGGGAACCCGGCTTCGGCGGAGAGCGACCTGTGAGGGCCGGGACCCGGCGGAAGGCCCCCGCGGGGGCTACAGCGGCGGCTGGGCCGGCGCCGGTCCCAGGGTCGTCGTGCCGGGGGCCGTGCGATGGCCGAGGCCCGTGCGGTAGGCGTCCAGGGCGGCCTCCACCCGGCCGGTACGGCGCAGCAGGTCGCCGAGGAGACGGCACAGGTCGGCGAGGTCGCCGGCGGCGCCCGCGCGTTCCAGCAGGCTCAGGGCCCGGACGTAGTGCTCCTCGGCGGCCTCGGTGTCGCGGGCGTCCTCGGCGATGATGCCGAGGAGGCGGTGCGCGCCGGCCGCGTGCACGGCGCCGCGCTCCGAGGACAGGTCCCCGAGCACCCCGTGCAGCAGGGCGGCGGCCTTCCCGGACTTGCCGCGGCGGTGCAGGACGTCGGCCAGCTCGACGGCGACCTGGCTGGTGTAGAGGGCGGCGCGCTGGGCCGAGAGCATGGTCTGCGCCTGCTTCAGCTCGTCCTCGGCCCGCTCCAGCTCGTCGTTCTGGGCGTAGACGTAGCCGCGCATCCAGTGGCAGTTGGCGAGTTCGGTGCGCAGCTGGAGCTGACGGTAGAGCTCGGCGGCCTTGGCGAGGGAGGCGTCGGCCTCGGCGAGACGGCCCTCGGCGAGGAGGGTGCGGGCCACCGAGCGGTGCATCCGGGCGACGAGGGCGGGGTCGCCGGCCTGCGGCGCGAGCGCCAGGGCGAACTCGGCGGCCTGGGCGGCGCGGGCGTGGGCGCCCATGTCCATGTAGGGGCCGATGACGGAGGCGTAGAGCAGCAGCAGCGCGTCGGGGTCGTGCAGGCCGCCGCGGTTCAGCTCGTCGAGGGTGGACTCCAGCAGGTAGACGGCGTAACGGAGCTCCCCCGCCAGATAGTGGGCGACGGCCCGGCCGCGCAGGGCGGGGACGCGGGCCGGGAGCGGGGCGTGCGCCAGGCACTGCTCCGCCCGCTCGAAGTGCCCGCGGGCCGCCTCCAGCTCGCCGGTGTCGATCCCGCACTCCCCGAGCCCCAGCAGGGCGGTGGCCTGCTCCTCGGCGAGGCCGTGCTCCTCGGCCTCCGCGAGGAGCTCCGCGAACTGCCGGGCCGCCTGCTCCGCCTCCCCGGTGGCCAGGGCGCGCTGGGCCTCGGTGAGCCGCAGCCGCAGACCGGTGACGAGCCGGGCGGAGCGGCCGGTGGCCAGTTCCTCGAAGTCGACGCCGAGCCGCTCCGCGATGTGCCTGAGCGCCTCGTCGGAGGGCCGCACCCGGCCGGCCTCCAGCGTCGAGACGTAGGCGGGGGTGTAGGTCGGCTCGGCCAACTGGCGCTGAGTGAGCCCCCGTTCGACCCGCAGCCGCTGCACCCGGCGTCCGATGACCTCCGGTTCGTCCCGCTCACCCACGGCCCGAATCACCCTCAACTACCCCTGACCCTCTTGCCGTTCGGCTGGCGCAGCCCTAGGTTAAACGGCGTGTTAAGCATGCTTAATACACGGTTGACGCGGCGGCCGCTGCCGTTCCCGCTTTTTGTCCACCGTCGCTTTTCGCCCCTGGTCGCCGCCGACGTTGCGAGGTTGCCGTGCAGGAACGCACATCCGCACCCTACGGGCGCCCCTCCTGGCGGTACGCCAGAGCCGTCGCGGCGGCCGTCATAGCCGTGGCGGCCCTCGTCACCGCCGCCAACGCGGTCCCGGCCCCCACCGCGGACGACCCCCGGCTCTCGACCGGCGTGGAACGCACCGGCAAGTAGGCGGCACGGCCCCGGACGGGCGGCCCCGGCCCCGGCCCCGGCCCCGGAGAGACACCGGCCCGGCCGCCCGGAGACGGGACGGGCCCGACACCCGGAAGCGGGGCCGGCCCGACACCCGAGACGAGGCCGGCCCCAACACCCGGAGACGGGACCGACAGACCGCCCGGAGACGAGGCCGGCCCCAACACCCGGAGACGGGACCGACAGACCGCCCGGAGACGAGGCCGGCCCAAACGCCCGGAGACGAGGCCGGCCCAATACCCGGAGACGGGACCGACAGACCGCCCGAAGGCGGTTCGGAGAGTCCCGGGGCCGGTCCGGTGGGCCGTGCCGGCGAGCCGCGGGAGACCGTCGGCCTCCCCCGCCCTACCCCTACCCCTGCGTCTGGAGCTGGCGGAGCTGCTCGCGGACGTGGTCGAGGGCGCCCTGGCGGCGGCCCGGTACCCGGCCGCGCAGCTCGGCGAGCGCCGGGCCGAGGTCGCGGGCCCGGCTCCGGTCCGTGATGCGCCCCCACTGGTGGTGGGCCCGGTCCACGGCCGCCTCGACCGGCGCCGCGTCGACGGGCTGGCCCGCGGCCAGTCTCGCCGCCGCGACCGCCATCCAGGTACGGCAACTGCGCTCGGCGTCCCCCGCGAACATCGCCAGGTCCGCCCGCACCTCGGACCAGTGCAGCGCCTCCTCCGACCCGGCCCCGTGCGCGACGAGCGCGGCCTGCTCCAGGCGGGCGGCGAGAGCGTCGGCGGCGGGGTGGTCACCGGTCTGGACGGCCGCCGTGATGCGGGCGTGGGGGTCGTCCACCGGCCCGTCCGGCGTTCGGGGACCGGGCCCGTCCAGGGCCGACAGCGGGGGTCCGGGGGTGCCGCCCCCAGGGACGACGGGGGTCCCCCGCCCGAGCGGGGCCGAGAGTGGGGTGGGCAGGGGCGGCGGGGGCGAACCCACCGGGGACACCCGCACCCGGCAGGGAAGCCGCACCCGGCGCGGGACCCGCACCCGGCAAGGGACCCGCGCCCGGCACGGCACCCGCACCCCACAGCACCAGGTCCCCCACCTCGCCCTCTCCCGCGATCCGCGCCAACGCCGTCCGGTGCAGCTGCTCCGGCCCCGGCCGCCCCCCGCTCCGCAGCACGGTGGCGATCGCCTTCATGTACGTCGGTGCGGCCACCCTCCGCCGCCCCGCCGGAGGCGCGACCCTCCCGTACACGGCGACCCCCGCCCCGCACTCCAGTCCGCGCCCCCGCAGCCATCCCCAGGTCTCGGCGTCCGCGTGCAGGTCGAGCAGCAGTGTCGTCGTCCCGGCCGCCCGCAGCCGCAGTTCCTCACGGAACCAGTGCCAGGGGAAGCCGGTGTAGCGCACGGTCGACGGCGTCGTACGGGCCAGCGCCAGGTGCGGCAGCCGCTGCCTGCGGTCGAGCTGGAGCTGTCCGGCGACGAACACGGTCAGCGGACCGGGCGCCGCCGCGGCGGCCCGCAGCCGGGTCAGCACGGCCTGCGGCTCCAGCGGATCGGCGAGTTCGACGACGTTCGCCGTGTCGGTGCCGGCCAGGACGGCCGGCGGCACGGCCGCGAGCACGGGGAGCACGGACGCCGCGTCCACCAGGCACCCCTTGCCCACGGGCGAGGCCGCGAGCAGCAGCACGGTTCCGGGCATGGTCCCTCCCCCTCGATCACTCACGTCAGCACCGTAACCGCTGCTGCTGCGAACGGGGACCTCAGGCCCGCAAACGTCCCCCTACGGGGCCTTCGTCTCCGTCCGTTCCCCGCGGCCCGCCCCACCCGGCCCACTCTCCGTGGCCCCCGCGCCCCGCGGCCGTACCGCGAAGATCGTCGTGTCGTCGTCGAGGCGGCCGCCGCAGTGCCGCAGCGTGCGGTCGCGGACGTGGGCGACCAGGCGGCCGGGGGCGGCGGTGCGCGGATCGCGGGCGAGGCCGTCGGCGACGTCGTCGACGAGCGGGTAGAAGGCGCCGGTGCGGTCCCGTGCCTCGGTGACGCCGTCGGTGACGAGCAGCAGCGTCTCCTCGGGGGCGACGGCGGCGCGCAGCACCGGCGGAGGGCCGCCGCGGGTGAGTTCGGCGAGGCCGAGGGGGAGTCCGCCGCCGTGGGGCAGCGGCCGTACCCCGCCGCGGCCGACGGCGAGCGGCGCCTCGTGACCGAACACGACGACGTCGACCACCCCGTGCTCCCCCTCGGGGAAGCCCAGCAGGACGGCCGTGGCGAACCGGTCCCCGTCGTCGCGGCCGAGGGCGACGGTGTGGGCGCGGTGGCGCCGCATCCGGGTCTCCAGCCGGTCGGCGACCGTCGCCAGGTCCGCCTCGTGGTAGCCGGCCTCCCGGAAGGTGCCGAGGAGGGCCGCCGCCGCCTCCACCGCGCCCAGCCCCTTGCCCTGGACGTCGCCGAGGAGGACGCGGGTGCCGTGCGGTCCGGGCTGGATGTCGTAGAAGTCGCCGCCCATGCGCGCTTCGGCGTCGGCGGCGAGGTAGACCTCGGCGTGGTCGAGGCCGCCCCAGCCGGGCGGCAGCGGCCGCAGCACCGTACGGCGGGTGGTCTCGGCGACGTGCCGCATGTGCAGCATCCGCCGCTCGCCGCGCACCCGGAGCGCGGCGGCCAGGACGGAGAGGAGTCCGCCGACCATGACGAGGAGGAAGTCGCCCGCGCCCTCCCGGTACTGGGCGGGCCAGGCGGAGTCCGCGCCGACGTAGGTGACGAGGGCCAGGACGGCGAAGAGGGCCGTCGTACGCACCCCGCACAGGACGGCGGCCAGCGCGGCGACGAACACGCACCAGGAGACGACGCGGAAATCCCCACTGGTGCTCAGGTCGACGGCGGCGATGACGACCAACGTCAGCAGCGGCACCAGCCAGGTGACGCTGTGGCCGCGGAACTGCAGCAGCTTCTGCCGCTCCAGCGCGTCCCGGCGCCCGGCGTGCGGGTGGCGGGCGTACGGGCGCCCGGCATGCGGGTGGCGGGCGTACGGGTGGCGGGCGAGCAGCCTCCGGCCCCCTCGGTCGCTCACCGCCCCAGCGAAACACGCCCGCGCGGGGGCCGCATCCCGGTCCGCGCAGCACGCGTCCCGGCCCGCACACGCCCCGCACCGCACACGCTCCGGCACCGCACGCGTCCCGGCCCACACCGCACGCGTCCCGGCCCGCACCGCACGCGTCCCGGCCCACACCGCACGCGTCCCGGCCCGCACCGCACGCGTCCCGGCCCACGCAGCGCGCGTCCCGGTCCGCGCCGCGCGAAAGGCGCCTCCCACCGACTTGCCACCGCCCCTGCCCAGGTGTGCCCTGGAAGCGGGGGCCAGCAGAGAGGAGTGCTCCCATGGCTCATGCGGCACCCACCCCGGGCATGCGGACACCGGGCACGCGGACACCGGCCCTGACCGGGTCCCGTGCGGGCGGCACGCCCGACGTCTTCGGCGAGCGGACCCACCTGGTCATGAAGTGGGCGATGCCCGTCGCGCTCGGACTGGTCTACGGCTACTGGGCCGCGGCGAACCGGCGCAGCGGCGGGCCGATCACCGGCTGGAACGTCCTGTTCGGCTTCGTGGCCACGCTCGCGTTCATCGCGCTGTACGTCGCCGTCCGCGCCGTGGCCCCGAAGCTGCGGCGCGAAGTGCACGCCCTGCTGTGGGCGGTGTTCGCCGGCTGCGCGATCGGATTCCTCGTCAACCAGAGCGGATCGAGCACGCTGTACTCCGCGGGCGTCGCGCTCGCGGTCGCGGCGGGCTTCTTCGCGGTGATGTTCTACCGCTACTACACGCACGAGGACGCGGAGGGGCACCGCATCACCTAGCCACCCGCCCCCTGCCGCACGTGGGCCCCGGCGGTTCTCGCCGGGGCCCACGTCTTCCCTCATCCCTCAACTCACCGGACGAGCGGGACCCACTCCCGCTCCTCCGACGAGGTTCCGGTGGTACTTCCGGTGGCGCTGAAGCCCCACGAGCCGCTGAAGCTCCACGAGCCCGAGAAGCCGAAGCCGAAGCCGACGGAGCCGGATCCGGTGGCGCTCCACCGTCCGCAAGGCGGTCGTCCGCAAAGCCGGGGTGATGCGCATGCCCGCCACCTTCTCCCCAGATCCATGAGACACCCGTTCGGGTGATCGCTCCACCGGAGGACGGAACCCCCAGGTCCGGGCGAGGGCCACCCGGGCGGCCGTACCCGTCCCGTTGAGGTTCACCCTGGTGGCCGTACCCGTCCCGTCGCAGCCCACCCGAGTGGCCTCCCCCGCTCGCGCGTCCGGCGCGCACGGCCTTGCCTGGAGGTGTGTCCCGACGTCTGCGGACCGCCGTGTCGGCCGTCCTCATCGCCCTGTCCTGCCTCCTGATGCCCTTCGGCGCACTGGCGGCCTGGGCGGCGTACGGCCTCACGGACACCGGCCGGTACGTCACCGCCATGGCGCCGCTCGCCGCCGACCCGGCCGTACGGGACGCCGTGGTCGACACGGTCGGCGACGGCATCCTGCGCGAGGCGGCCGCCGAACGCGGCCCGCTGCGCCCCGAGATCACCCCCTTCGTGCACGACGCGCTGCGCTCCTTCACCCGCACCCGCGCCTACCGCACCGCGTGGGACGCGGGCAACGAGGCCGCGCACAGCGCCGTGATGTCGGCCCTGCACGACGACCGCGACCGCGACGTCACCGTCGACCTGGCCCCGGTGGCCACCCGCGTCCGCGCTCGACTGGCCGCCGACCACGTGGCGTTCGCCGACCGCGTGCCGCTCGCGCACACCCGCGTCGCGGTGCTCCCGGCCGATGAACTGGCCACCCTCCGGAAGGGCTACCGCGTGCTCGACCTCGCCGGTTTCTGGCTGCCCCTCGCCGCCGTCGCCCTCGCCGTGACCGGCATCGCCGTCGCGGCCTGCCGCCGCCGCGCCCTCACCGCGGCGGCGCTGGGCACGGCGCTGGGCGGCGCGTTCCTCGGCCTCGCGATCGCCGTCGCCCGCCACCTCACCCTCACGGGCCTGGCCGAGGGGGCGGGCCGCCCCTCCACGGCCGCCGTCTACGACGCCCTCACCGCCACCCTGCGCACCGCGTCCTGGTTCCTGCTGGGCGTGGGCCTGACGGTGGCGGCGGGGGTGTGGCTCACGCGGTACGTGCGGGTGGGCCTCCTGGTCCGCCGACGCCGGGTGACGGCTGTGACGGCTGCTGCGACCGGGACGGCTGCTGCGACCGGGACGGCTGCTGCGGCCCCGGCAGCCGGAGCGGCTCCGGCGGCCCCGCCGCGATCCGGGCCAGTAGCCGCAGCGCCCGCTCCAGCTCCCCCTCCGCCGCGGACGCCAGGCCGAGTCTGACCGCGTCCGGGGTGCGGTGCGGGTCGACGGTGAAGGCGGTGCCGGGGGTGACGGCGATGCCGTGCGCGGCGGCGGCGGCCGTGAAGGTGTCCGCCCGCCACGGCGCGGGCAGCTCCCACCAGGCGAAACAGGCGTGCGGGTCGGTCCGTACGGCGAACGCGCCCAGGTGGGCCGCGAGGATCCGCTGGCGCCGGGCGGCGTCCGCCCGCTTCGCCGCCACCAGTCGCGCGACCGTCCCGTCCCCGGCCCACCGCACCGCCGCCTCCAGCGCGAACCGCCCCGCGCTCCACCCCCCGGACCGCACGGCGGCGGCCACCGCGTCCGCCCGCTCCGGCGGTACGACGAGGAAACCGGCCGTCAGCCCCGGCGCGACCCGCTTGGACAGGCCGTCGACGACGTGGGTCAGACCGGGCGCGTGGGCGGCGAGCGGGACGGCGTCCGGCCGGAGGAAGGACCAGACGCGGTCCTCGACGACGGGCAGCGCCAACTCGACCGCCGCACGAGCGAGTTCTCGCACGCGGCGCTCGCTCGTGGTCAACGACGTCGGGTTGTGCAGGGCCGGCTGGACGTACAGGGCGGCGAGGGGAGCGGTCCGGTGCGCGGCGCGCAGGGCGTCCGGCCGCAGTCCCTCGCCGTCGCCGCCGATCGGCACGAGCACGATCCCCAGCCGGGCGGCGATCTCCTTGACCAGCGGATACGTCAGCTCCTCCACGCCGACGCGGCCGCCCGGCCGGACCAGGGAGGCGAGCGCGGCGGCGATGGCCTGGCGGGCGTTGCCCGTGAACAGGAGCTGTGCGGGCTCGGGGCGCCAGCCGGGGACGGTGAGCAGCCGGGCCGCCGCGGCACGGGCGGCCGCGGTGCCGTCGGCCGCGGCGGTGCGCATCGCCTCGGTCAGCACGTCGGCCCGCAGCAGCGGCGCGAGACCGGGCGCGAGCAGCTCGGACTGGCCGGGCGCGGTCGGGTAGTTGAGCTCCAGGTTGACCGGTGCGGACGTGGCCGGTTCGACCAGGGCGCGCCCCTGGGGGGCGGGCGGCGCGGCCCGCACGAAGGTGCCCCGGCCGACCTCGCCCACCACCAGCCCGCGCCGCACGAGTTCGCCGTAGACCCGCCCGGCCGTCGAGGGGGCGATGCGGTGCGTGCGCGCGAACCGCCTCTGCGGCGGCAGCCGTTGGCCCGGCACCAGCCGTCCACGCGCGATGTCGTCGGCGACGCGGTCGGCGATCTCCCGGTAGTCGCTCACGGCCCCTCCTCGCCCCTCTCCGTCTTCCCCCGTCTTCCCTCTTCTCTCCTCGCCCCTCCTCGCGCCTCCTCCCTCTCCCCGCGCCTCCTCGCGCCCCGGCATTGCACCGAGAGCAAAGATCTTATTGCACCGAGGAGTTGGGCGACCCTAGGGTCGACGCATGGCTCCCTTCCTCGCATACGAGGACAAAGGCACGGATACCGCCGGACGTATCCCCCTGGTCCTCGTCCACGGCCACCCCTTCGACCGCACGATGTGGGCCCCGCAACTCGAGGCCTTCGCCCCCACCCGCCGCGTCGTCGTCCCCGACCTGCGCGGTTACGGCGCCTCCCCGGTCGTCCCCGGCACCACGCCCCTCTCCCGCTTCGCCCGGGACGTCGAGGACCTCCTCGACGACCTGGCGGTGGACGCCTTCGTCCTCGCCGGGTTGTCGATGGGCGGCCAGATCGCGTTGGAGTGCCTGGACCGCCTCGGCGACCGGGTCCGGGGCCTGGTCCTCGCCGACACCTTCGCCGAACCCGAGACCCCCGCCGGCCGGACCGCCCGCAACGCCCTCGCCGACCGCCTCCTCGCCGAGGGCATGCGCGGCTACGCCGACGAGGTCCTCCCGAAGATGGTCGCCCCGTACGCCCCGCACGCCGTCCGGGCCCACGTCCACCGCATGATGACGTCCGCGCCGCCCGAGGGCGCCGCGGCGGCCCTGCGCGGCCGGGCCGAACGCCCCGACTACCGCCCGTCGCTCCGCCGCGTCACCGCCCCCGCCCTCGTCGTCGTCGGCGCGGACGACGAGTTCACCCCCGTCCGCGACGCGGAGACCCTGCACGCCCTCCTGCCCGACTCGGTCCTGCGGGTGATCGACGGCTGCGGCCACCTGCCGAACCTGGAGCGGCCTGCCGAGTTCAACGCGGCGCTGACGGAGTTCCTGGAACGGGTGGACGGGAACGGAGACGGAGACCGGGAAGGGGACCGGGAAGGGGACGGATACGGAGACGGATACGAGGAAGGAGGTGAAGACGGAAAAGGAGGTGAAGACGGTGGGTGACACGCCCGGCGGGACGGCAAACCCTTGGCCCGGCGGCCGTCCCCGCCTCTAACGTCACTTCATGAGCAGCACGACGACAACGACCCTCTGGCGGCCCACCGGCCCGGAGGAACTGGCCCTGGTCGAGGCCTCCGGATGGCGGGGGTGGCCGCCGCGCCTGCCCGAGCAGCCGATCTTCTACCCGGTGCTGAACGAGGACTACGCGATCCGCATCGCCCGCGACTGGAACGTCCCCGCCTCCGGGGTCGGCTACGTCACGCGGTTCGAGGTGGAGAGCGACTTCCTCGCGCGGTACCCGGTGCGGCGGGCCGACGGAGCGACCATCCTCGAACTCTGGGTACCGGCGGAGGAAATGGATGAGTTCAACGCGCACATCGTCGGAACCATCGACGTCGTACGGGAGTTCCACTGACGTGCGGCCACGGCGCGGGCGGGTCCTCGGGGCGTGGTGCGCCGGACTGCTGCTCGCCGGGGTGAGCGCCGTCGTCGCGTGCCGCGCGGCCGACACCGACCTGCGCACGCCGGTCCCCCAGCTGCTCGCCTTCCTGCCCTGGCTGCTCGTCCCCACCGGGGCCGCCCTGCTGCTGTCGCTGCTCGCCCGCTGGTGGACGGGGCTGGTGTGGGGCGTCGTCGTGCTCGGGCTGCTCGCCTGGTTCATCGAGCCGTACGGTAACGGCGACGAACCCGCGGGGCCCGCCGTCGCGCGGCTGCGGGTGCTCACCTCCAACGTGGAGTTCGGCAGGGCGACGGACGCCCTCGTCAGCGCCGTCCGCCGGGAGGGGCCGGACGTGGTGTTCGTCGCGGAGTGCGAGTACGGCTGTCAGGCCACCGTGCGCCGGGAACTCGGGACGGCGTACCCGTACCGGCGGGCCGTCGAGGGGGACACCTCCGTCGGGTCCGTCGTCCTCAGCCGGTTCCCGCTGACGCCAGCCCCCGCCGTGCCCGGCCGGATGGGCATGCCCGGGGCCGTCGCCGACGTCGGCGGCCGGCCCGTACGGCTCCAGCTCGCGCACCCCAAGCCGCCGCTGCCCCGGCAGGTCGCCCTGTGGAAGCGCGAACTGGGACGGCTGCGGGACTTCGCCGACGCCCACCGCGACGACGGGCCGCTGATCCTCGCCGGGGACTTCAACGCCACCCAGGACCACGCCGCGTTCCGCCGGATCCTCGACACCGGACTGCGCGACGCCGCCCGGCTCGCGGGCAGCCCCCGGGAGCCGACCTGGCCCAGCCGCACCACCCCCGTCCTGGGCGCCCAGATCGACCACGTCCTCGTCTCCGGGGAGTTCTCCGCGACCCGCGCCCGCTTCCTCGACCTCCCCGGCACCGACCACCGCTCCCTCCTGGTCGACGTCACCCTCCACCAGCCCGGCTGAGCAGGGGCGGGGGCCGCGGGGTCCGTGGACGCGGCGACGGCGGCCCGGGCCCGCGTCGAGCACGGACCCGGACCGCCGTCGGGGGCGAGACCCACCCAGGTCGCCCGGCAACCGCACGGGTCGCCGGAAGGCCCGCGCGCAAGGCGGAAGGCCCGCGCACAGCGGGAGACCCCCGCAGGGCAGAAAGCCCGCGCACGGCGAAAGACCCCGCAGGACGGAAAGCCCCCGCAAGACGGTGGCGGCGGCGAGGCCGATCGCCTCACCGCCGCCACCGCCCGCAGCTGTTGCCTCCGCCCCAGCCGCTCCCGTCTCAGACGCCGATGTCCTGGCCGTCCTCGCGCCACACCGATACGACCGCCGGGCGGACGATCTTGCCGGGTCCGTCGGGCCAGGTGCTCTTCGGGTTCTCCACGGAGGCGCCGTCCAGCTCGCCCGGGTGCTGCACGGCGATCAGCACGCGCCGCTCCTGGATGAGCGGACCGCAGGTCTCGGCGCCCGACGGCACCGTCAGGAACTGCTTCAGCTCACCGCGGCGCGAGCCGCGGGTGGCGACCCCGAAGAGTCCGTCGTGCGAGCCGAGCTGCGCGCCGTCCGTGGAGATCCACAGGTTGCCGTAGGCGTCGAAGGCCACGTTGTCCGGGCAGGAGATCGGGCTGACGGAGTCCTTCGGGAAGCCCGCGAAGTACGTCGCCGGGTCCTCCGGGTCACCGGCCACCAGGAACAGCGACCAGGCGAACCGCGTCGACTCCGGACGGTTCCAGCGCTCGGTCAGCTCCAGGACGTGCCCGTGCTTGTTGGCGTTGCGCGGGTTGGCCTCGTCCGCCTTGGCGTTCGCGTCGACCCCGCGCTTGGTGTTGTTGGTGAGGGCCACGTACACCTTGCCGGTGACCGGGTTCGGCTCGATGTCCTCGGGGCGGTCCATCTTCGTCGCGCCGACCTTGTCACCGGCGAGACGGGTGAAGACGAACACCTCCTCGGCGGTCATGCCCTCGACGTGCGAGACGGCGCCCTTCGCGGTGGCGGTCGCCAGCGGGATCCACTCGCCGGCGCCGTCGAACTCGCCGTCGGCGGGGAGCTTGCCCGTGCCGTCGATCTCGATCGCGGGGGAGTCGCCGGTGAGCCTGGCGACGTACAGCGTGCCCTCGTCCAGCAGGGAGAGGTTGTGCTCGCGCACGGACCGGCCGCTGCCGTGCCGCATCCGCTTGCTGCCGACGAACTTGTAGAAGTAGTCGAAGCGCTCGTCGTCACCGGAGTAGACGACGGGACGGCCGTCGTGCGTGAGCCGCACGGTCGCGGCCTCGTGCTTGAAGCGCCCCAGCGCGGTGTGCTTGCGCGGCGTGGACGTCGGGTCGTACGGGTCGAACTCGACGACGTAGCCGAAGCGGTGCACCTCGTTCGGCTCCTGGGCGACGTCGAAGCGCTTGTCGAAACGCTCCCACTTGCGCTCGGTGGCCCCGGTCCCGATGCCGTAGCGCTTGTCCGTCGCCCGGCCGCTGTTGGCGAAGTACTGGTTGAAGTTCTCCTCGCCGTGCAGCGTCGTGCCCCACGGGGTGGTGCCGCCCGAGCAGTTGTTGAGCGTGCCGTACACCTTGGTGCCGGTCGGGTCGGCGGAGGTCTTCAGCAGGTCGGACCCGGCGGCGGGCCCGGTCAGCCGGAACTCGGTGGTGGCGGTGACCCGCCGGTTCAGGTGGTGGCGCGGAACGGCGACGAGCTTGCCGGTCTTCCGGTCGCCCTCGACCACGACGGCGGACAGGCCGTGCGCGGCCCAGGCGACCTCGACCTGCTGCCGGGTGGGGTTGGCGGCGTCGTAGCCGCGGAACATGAGCACCTCGTCGGTGTACTCGTGGTTCGCGACCAGCAGCTGCCGGTTCCGCTCGCCCGGCAGCGGCAGCAGCGCCAGGAAGTCGTTGTTGTACCCGAACTGACCGGCCTGGGCGGCCGCCGTCTGGTTCTCCGGGTCGAAGGCCGGCGCCCCGCGCAGGATGGGCTCACCCCAGCGGATGACGACGTTCTGGGTGTACTCGTCCGGTACGACGACGGCGTCGACGGTGTTCGGCGCGACGCTGCCGTAGCGCAGCCCGCGCGCACCGGACGGCTTCGAGGGCTTCGACGGCTTCGACGGCGTCCCGTGGCCGGGCGTGGCCGCGGTGGCCGGGCGCGCCCCGGCGACACCGGCCGCCCCGGCGGCGCCCGCCACCGTGACGACGGCGGCGGCACGCATCATCGAGCGGCGGCTGAGGGCCCCGCGATGACGTCGCCGACGTACTCGTTGTCGCTGGTGTTGGGCACCTCGTGGAAGCAGGCGTCACCACACCGGAAACGACAGGTCATGGCGGAGCGTCCGCCCGGATGCGACGGGGACGGCGTTCCGATGAGCGGCAGCAGCTTGCGCACTTTTGTTCTCCCTTGCATGCCCTTGGTATGGGCGTGACGGTAGGGGCACGCATGTGCGCAGGCGCTGACGCTGAGTGAACGGAAGGTGAATCCCCGACTGCCGCCAGGGTGTTCACGGAGCCGGGAGGCGGTGTTGACACACCCGCCGGACGCCCGCTCACCCCTGCCGAAGATCACCCCCGGAGGCCGCTAACCTTACGTGTCCGTCCTGGCCAGGGATTGACGGGAACAACTCACGCGAAGGGTTGCGCACATGGGCATTCTCACTCTCCTGCGGAACGCATTCGGCCGTTCACGCAAGGGGCGGACCGCTGAGGCGGAGGGTGCGGCAGGGATTCCTTCGCAGCCGGAACCCGCCACCCACCCCGAACCGCAGCCGACCACCACGACCGAAGCGACCACGCCCGAGCCGGTGGCCGCCTCCGCCCCCACGCCCGAGCCGACGGCCCAGGTCCCCGAGCCCCGCACGGCGGCCGAGGAACACGAACTGGTCGCGGCGGCCTTCGACAACATCACGGTCCCGAACCCGACGACCTCCCCGAAGACAACCCCCGAACCCACCCCGGCCCCGGAAAAGCCCGCTGCCGCGGAGGAGCCCGCTGCTGCGAAGCCGCAGGAGTCGGAGACAGAACCGGCGGCTGAGGAGCCGGTGGCCGAGCCGGTCATGGAGAAGGACGCCGAACCGGTGGCCGAGCCGGTCACGGAGAAGGACGGGCCGGCCACCGCGGAGCAGGTCACGGAGACGGCCGCACCTGCGGTCGAGGAACCCGTCACCGAGGAACCGGCCGAGACCGTGGCCGAGCCGGACACCGAGGACGAGACCCCGGAGACGACGAAGCCCACGGAAGCCCCCGAGGCGGAGGCGGAGGCCGAGGTCGCCACCGAGCCCGAGGCAGAAATCGCCCCTGCGGCCAAGGCCGAGATCGAGGCCGAGGCGGAGTCCGCCCCGAACCCGAGGTCGAGGCGGAGCCCGAAGTCAAGGCGGAGCCCGAGTCCAAGGCACAGACGGAGTCCGAGACCGAGGTTGAGCCCGAGCCCAAGGCGCAGGCAGAGGCCGAGGTCGCCACCGAGGCGGAGGCGGAGGCGGAGTCCGCCCCCGAGCCCGAGGTCGAGGCGGAGACCGAAGCCAAGGCGGAGCCCGAGCCCAAGGCACAGGCAGAACCCGAGGCCGAGCCCGAGGTCGCCACCGAGCCCGAGGCCGAGGCGGAAACCGCCCCCGCGCCCGAGGTCGAGGCGGAGACCGAAGCCAAGGCGGAGCCCGAACCCAAGGCACAGACGGAGTCCGAGACCGAGGTTGAGCCCGAGCCCAAGGCGCAGGCAGAACCCGAGGCCGAGCCCGAGGTCGCCACCGAGCCCGAGGCCGAGGCGGAAACCGCCCCCGAACCCGAGGTCAAGGCGGAGACCGAAGCCAAGGCGGAGCCCGAGGTCGAGCCCGAGGTCGAGCCCGAGGCCGAGGCGGAGCCCGAGGCGCAGGCGGAGCCCGAGCCCGAAGCCGAAGTCGCACCCGAGGGCGAGGCGCCTGCCGCCGAGACCGACACCACGGAGGCCGCCGAACCCGAGGCCGCCGACGGCGAGGACGCCCCACAGGGGCCACCCGCGGACGACGTCGAGACCCGCACGGGTGGTGCGGGTGGGAACACCCCGGCCGAAGGCGAAGCCGAGGCCGGAACCCCCGAGCCGGCGAAGTCGATCCCCCCGCACCTCACCACCGCCCACAGGGCAGCCGCGGCCACCCTCGCCAAGCTGGACCTCACCTCCGCCCGGGCGGACGTCTACCTCGTCCTGGACCGCTCCGCGTCCATGCGCCCGTACTACAAGGACGGCTCCGTCCAGGCCCTGGCCGACCAGACCCTGGCCCTCGCCGCCCACCTCACCGGCGACGAGGACGCGACCGTCCACGTCGTCTTCTTCTCGACCGAGCTGGACGGCACCGCCGACCTCACCCTCACCGACCCCGAGGACAGGATCGACGACCTGCACGCGGGGCTGGGCCGCATGGGCCGTACCAGCTACCACGCCGCCGTGGAGGCCGTAGCGGCCCACCACGAGAAGCGGAACGAGAAGCACGCGGCATCCCCCCGCCGCCCCGCCCTGGTGGTCTTCCAGACGGACGGCGCCCCCGACGCCAAGACCCCCGCCACCCAGTCCCTCGCGGACGCGGCGGAGAACCACCCCGCCCTCTTCTTCTCCTTCGTCGCCTTCGGTGAGCACGACAACAAGGCGTTCGACTACCTCCGCAAGCTGAAGACCGGCAACACGGCGTTCTTCCACGCGGGCCCCACCCCCCTGGAGCTCACGGACCAGGAGCTGTACGAGGGCGTACTGGCCACCTGGCGCCCGTAGCCCCACCGGAGGGATCCCCCTCCCGTCCCACCCCGACGCCGCCCGCTTCCCACCCCGTAAAACGGGAGGCGGGCGGCGTACCCGTGTCGGCTACGATTTGAAGGATCCGTACATAGCAACCTGGGAGCAGCCCCCGATGGCTCGACACCTCATCACCAGCGCCCTTCCGTACATCAACGGAATCAAGCACCTGGGCAACATGGTGGGGTCCATGCTCCCGGCGGACGTGTACTCCCGGTACCTCCGCCGGCGCGGCCACGACGTCCTGTACATCTGCGCGACGGACGAGCACGGCACGCCGGCCGAGCTGGCGGCGAAGGAGCAGGGCCTGCCGGTGGCGGAGTTCTGCGCGCAGGCGCACGACGCCCAGAAGGCGGTCTACGACGGCTTCGCGCTGGCCTTCGACCACTTCGGCCGCAGTTCCTCGCAGCAGAACGCCGAGATCACCCAGCACTTCGCGCGCCGCCTGAACGAGAACGGCTTCATCGAGGAGCGGGCGATCCGGCAGGTGTACTCGCCCGCCGACGGCCGTTTCCTCCCGGACCGCTACGTGGAGGGCACCTGCCCCCACTGCGGCTACGACAAGGCCCGCGGCGACCAGTGTGAGAACTGCACCCGCGTCCTGGACCCCACCGACCTGATCGACCCGCGCTCGGCGATCTCCGGCTCCACGGACCTGGAGGTCCGTGAGACCAAGCACCTCTTCCTCCTCCAGTCGAAGCTCCAGCACGAGGTCGAGGAGTGGGTGTCGCGGCACGAGGCGCACTGGCCCCAGCTGGCCTCCTCCATCGCCCGCAAGTGGCTGACGGAGGGCCTGCACGACCGCGCGATCACCCGCGACCTGGACTGGGGCGTCCCGGTCCCGGCCGACACCTGGCCGGACCTGGCCGCCGAGGGCAAGGTCTTCTACGTCTGGTTCGACGCCCCGATCGAGTACATCGCGGCGACGAAGGAGTGGGCGGACGCGGCGCCCGACGGAGAGGTCCGCGACTGGAAGTCGTGGTGGTACGAGGCCGACACGGCCGAGAACCCGGTCCGCTACACGGAGTTCATGGCGAAGGACAACGTCCCGTTCCACACGGTGATGTTCCCCGCGACCGAGCTGGGCGTGCGCGAGCCGTGGAAGATGGTCGACTACGTCAAGGCCTTCAACTGGCTGACGTACTACGGCGGGAAGTTCTCCACGTCCCAGAAGCGCGGCGTCTTCACCGACCAGGCGCTGGACGTCCTGCCCGCCGACTACTGGCGCTACTTCCTCATCGCCAACGCCCCCGAGTCGGACGACTCGTCCTTCACGTGGGAGCACTTCACCGCCACGGTCAACAAGGACCTCGCCGACACCCTCGGCAACTTCGTCAACCGCGTGCTGTCGTTCTCGAAGAAGCGCTTCGGCGAGGAGGCCCCGGCGGGCGGTGCGCCCGGCGAGGCCGAGGCGAGGCTCGGCACGGAGATCGCGCGTCTCCTCGCCGAGTACGAGGAGCAGATGGAGGCGCTCCAGTTCCGCAAGGCGGCCGCCGCGCTGCGCGCGCTGTGGTCGGCGGGCAACTCCTACCTGGAGGAGAAGGCCCCCTGGCTGGAGATCAAGACCGACCAGGACGCCGCGGCCCTGACGCTGCGCACGGCGATGAACCTGATCCACCTGTACGCGGTGGTCTCGGAGCCGTTCATCCCGGCGACGGCGAAGGTCATGCGGGAGGCGTTCTCCCTCCCCTCCGACACGGCCGCCTGGGTCACCGAGGCGGAGGCGAAGGCCCTGACCGCGGTCCCGGCCGGCACCCCCTTCACGGTCCCCCGGTCCTCTTCGCCAAGCTCACGGACGAGGACCTGGAAGCGTACAAGGAACGCTTCGGAGGCCAGGAGGGCTGACGTCGGTGTCGTCGTCCGGGTCCTGCTGCGCCCCGAGATCGTACAGAGAACGGTGCTGCTCAAGTTCTTGAGGACATCGGCTTTCCGACACCGTTTCACGAGCATTGTCAGGCGCAGGCGTCGGCGCCTGCCACGAGCCCCAATGGACGATCTCGCTCATCGATCGGCCGATGGATGAGCGAGGCACGAGGCACCCCGGTGATCCCCTTGCGACCGGGAAAGGGGATCACACCGTGGCCGCGGCGGCATCCAGGTGCGAGGGCCGGGGCGACCAGGGCCCGCACCGGGCCGTCCGTGCACGACAGGGCGTCGCAGGACTCGAACAGGGCATCCCCGCGCGGCGTCAGGCAGGCATGGAACTCCGCGCGGAAGCGTGACACCTCCGCGAACGCCTCCCGCCGGGCGTCGTGGTCCACCGCCCTCGTGGTCACGGCCTTCGTCGCGGTCACGTGCACCCCTTGCCCGGAGCACAGGACCGGCCGAAGGCCGCCCTCACATCCGCTGAACCGCGAGGCCCCCCTCAAGTGCGAGCCGCGTTCGGCATCGGACGGCAAACGACAAGCTCAGGCGCGGCGGGCCCGCCAGAGCCATGCGGCCGTACCGGCCAGCAGGGCGAGCGTTATCAGGTTGGCCAGGAGGGCCGGGGTGTCGCCCGCCGGGGCGACGGTGGTCTCTTCCCAGATGGTGATGGCGACGGTCGGCAGGACGGCGGTGAGCAGAACGCCGATGATCTTCTGGGCAGGGGTCCAGTGCACCGAGGTGCCGAGGAGTACCGCGCCGATGACGCGGAACAGGGTGCTGCACAACTGCACGGCGGGGAGATCGGGGAGGACCGTCGCGAAGAGGTAGGGGAGGGTGAGCATCAGCAGCGGGACCAGGGGGTGCACCTTGCCGCGCCGGGCGGGTGCGTCGGCACCGCTCCGGGCGGAGGCCCCGGCGGCCCCGTTCCCCGCTTCGGCCAGCGCCGTTGCCGCGATCGTGCGGGGGTCTCCCAGCTCCGCGAGGATCTCGCCGATCGCGGCGTCGGGGCGTTCGGTGCGCGTCACCTCGATGTGTTCGGCGAGGTCGGCGAGGAGTTCCTGGCGACGGTCGGCGGGAAGTGCGGAGCTCTCGCGTTCGACGGCGCGGAGGTAGTCGCGTACGGAGTCGGCAGATGTCTTCATGCGAGGTCTCCGATGGAGGGGTTCGGGGTGGTCAGGAAGGCGTCGACAGCGTTGCGGAAGCCGGGCCAGACACGGGTGAACTCGTCGAGCGCGGCCCGGCCGCTGTCGGTGAGCGCGTAGTAGCGGCGGGGTGGTCCGGAGGAGGATTCCTGCCAGGTGGTGGTGACCAGGTCGTCGCGGCGGAGCCGGGAGAGCAGCGGGTAGACCGTGCCCTGGCTGGTGGCCAGGGCACCGGAGTCCTCCAGGGCCTGAAGGAGTTCCACGCCGTAGCGGGGGCGGTCCCGCATCAGGGCGAGTACGCAGTACTCCAGGACCCCCTTGCGCAGCTGGGCGGCTGCCCGGGCCTGCTTGGTCGAATCACCTGGTTCCATGCGATGCAAGATACCTGGTGCGGCAAGCAGATGGCAAAGGGGGAAGCCCGGCCCCTTGGCCCGTCAGTCCGAGGACGAGGCCGAGGATCGTGGCTCGCTCATCCTGCGCGTGCTCGACAAGCGCGGCGTCGGCGTCGGCGTCCCGGAGGGCACGCGCGAGCGCATCACGTCCTGCACCGACCTCGACACCCTCACCCTCCGGTTCGACCGGTCCGGTTCGACCGGCCCCTCACCGTGACCACGGCCGAGGACCTGTTCGTCGACGCTCCCGGGGACGGCTCGCCTCGGACCTCCCGACCGCAGAGCCGCGGCGCGGGCGAGGGGCCGATCGCACTCCTCGCCCTCGCCCCCCGCCCCCGCCCCCACCCCCGGAGCGAAAGCCGATCGGGACAGGGTGTGACGGAACAGGCGCAGGGGTGGTCCCCCGCTCCGCCGTGTTCTTGCCGAGCCGTATGGTTTCCGCCATGGCAGTTCCCGCGCTCATACCGATCGCCTACGAACCGAAGCACCGCACCGAGTCCATCGGCCGGTACGCGGACGGTCAGTTCCTCGCGTCGGTCACGTACGCCTTCCCCCAGGGGTTCCGTCCCGACGACGGCTGGGAGGAGCACAAGCGCCTCTACACCGTGCTGCACACCTTCGACGCCGAGGGCCGCTACCGGGACTCGGACATCTGGTGCGCCGGCACCTGGGCGCAGCAGCAGCGCGACCCCCACGGCGACGACTCGCCCCTGACCCGCGCCCGCGTCCGCCTGGCCGGCCTCCTGCGCAGCCTGCCCCGCCGCTCCTACACGGACATCGCCGTCCGCCCCTTCCAGGTCACCCACGAGGACGTCCTGTTCGGCCTGGTGGTCCGCAAGGACGAGGACGGCGACGAGGACGAGGACTGGGCGGAGCTGTACCCGGACCGGCTCGGCTTCGGCGCCCCGTGGAACGGCACCTACGACACCTGACGGGATCCCCCGCCCGACGCGGCCGCGCAACTGTTCGGCATCCCGGCGGCGTCCCCCACCATGACAGCGACGACACAGTGGGGGACCTTCATGGCTCTGTTCGGCAACGCGCACACCATCGACTCCGGGACGGCCCAGCAGGACTACGCGCGGCTGCTGGGGCAGGGGGAGCAGGTGCACGCCGCGTACCTGCTGATCCGGGACACCATCCTGTTCACCGACCGGCGGCTGCTGCTGGTCGACAAGCAGGGCATCACCGGGAAGAAGGTGGAGTACCACTCCGTCCCGTACCGCAGCATCACGCACTTCGCGGTGGAGACCGCCGGCACCTTCGACCTCGACGCCGAGCTGAAGATCTGGGTGTCGGGCACGGCGACGCCGATCCAGAAGACGTTCACCAAGGGCGTGGACATCTACGAGGTACAGGCGATCCTGACGCAGTTCGTGGCGGGGTAGCGGGGCCCGCCCGGGGACGGCTCGACCGTAACTCCGGGCACATCAGGCATACCCGGATGTCACCGCCCCCTCCGCCCCTAGACTTTTACGACCGCCCTGAAGAGGGATGTCCGTGAATGCTGGGGGGACGAGCGAGATGACCACGCAGTCGGCGAGGGTGAATCCGGAGACACCGAGCGCGGCGGTGCCGGCACCCGGCCAGCGCGTCACGGTGCGCCACCGCCCCTGGGTGGTCACCGACGTGGTCCGCTCCACCGCCACCAGCGACGACCCGGCGCGCGCCGCCGAGGCCACCCCCACCCACCTGGTCGGGCTGTCCTCGCTGGAGAGCGACGGCCGGGACGAGGAACTGCGGGTCGTGTGGGAGCTGGAGCAGGCGACGGACGTCCACGACGCCTACGAGCTGCCGTCTCCGGAGCACGGCTTCGACGATCCCGGGCGGCTGGACGCCTTCCTGGACGCGGTGCGCTGGGGCGCCATCGCCTCCGCGGACAAGACCGCGCTCCAGGCTCCGTTCCGTTCCGGCGTGGAGATCCAGGACTACCAGCTGGACCCGGTGGTCCGCGCCCTCTCCATGCCCCGGACGAACCTGCTGATCGCCGACGACGTCGGTCTCGGCAAGACGGTCGAGGCCGGTCTGGTGATGCAGGAGCTGATGCTGCGGCACCGCGCCCGCTCCATGCTGATCGTGTGTCCTGCCGGGCTGACCCTGCAGTGGCGGGACGAGATGCGGGACAAGTTCGGCCTGGACTTCCGGATCGTCGACACGAGGATGCTGCGCGAGCTGCGCCGGGCGGCGGGCCCGTACGTCAACCCGTGGACGCACCACCCGCGGCTGATCGTCTCGATCGACTGGCTGAAGCGCGAGCGTCCGCTGCGGATGCTGCGCGAGGTGCTGCCCCAGGTGCCGGACTATCCGCGCGCCTTCGACCTGCTGGTGGTGGACGAGGTGCACACCTGTGCCCCGTCGGGCACGGGCCGGTACGCCGTCGACTCGCAGCGCACCCAGGCGGTGAAGCTGCTGGCCCCACACTGCGAGCACCGGCTGTTCCTCTCCGCCACCCCGCACAACGGCTTCCTCAACTCCTTCACCGCTCTCCTGGAGATGCTGGATCCCCACCGGTTCGCCGTCGGCGTCAAGCCGGCCGACGAGCAGCTCAGGCGCGTGATGGTGCGCCGCATGAAGTCCGAGCTGCCGCCGCTGTGGAACGGCAAGGACCGCTTCCCGCGGCGCGTGCCGCACGCGCTGGAGATCGACCACAGCGACGAGGCGCGGGAGGCGTACGCGAAGCTGGCCGAGTACGCCCGGCTGCGGCGCGGCGACCACGGCGGGGGAAAGGCCGGCCGGACGGCCGCCGACTTCGTGACGACGCTGCTGAAGAAGCGTTTCCTGTCGTCGCCCAAGGCCTTCGCGGAGACGGTGGCCACGCACCTGAAGACGATGACGTCCCGGCGCGGCACGGCCGAGGAGGCGCCCGCCCCGAGCGTGCGCGTGCTGCGGCCGCTGATCGACGGGGTCGAGGAGGCCGAGGAGGCGGACGAGCGGGAGCAGGCCGAGGCGGCCGAGCGCGCCCTGACCGCCGCCCGGCAGGCGATGCGCACGCTGACCGAGCGCGAGCACACGCTCCTGAAGGAGCTGGACACCTGGGCGGCCGAGGCCGGCAAGCGCCCGGACGCCAAGTTCGAGCGGTTCCGCCGGTGGCTGGACGAGATCGTCTGCCCCGACGGGCCCAAGGGCGACTGGGAGGACCAGCGCGTCATCGTCTTCACCGAGTACCGCGACACCCAGCGCTGGCTGTACGGGCAGCTGCTGGCGGCCGGCTACCCGGCGGACCGGATCGCCCAGCTGCACGGCGGCCAGGACCGCGACGAGCGCGAGCACGTGAAGCAGGTCTTCCAGGAGAGCCCGGACCTCTCGCCCGTGCGCATCCTGCTCGGCACCGACGCGGCCAGCGAGGGCATCAACCTCCAGGCGTACTGCCACCGTGTCCTGCACTGGGAGATCCCCTGGAACCCCAACCGCCTGGAGCAGCGCAACGGCCGGGTGGACCGGCATGGGCAGAAGGCCGACCGGGTGGACGTGTTCCACTTCGTGCCCCGGGGCTGGCAGGGCTTCGACCCGGCCCACGACTCCCTCACGGACTCCGGTTTCGAGGACGGGGCCCTGGAGGACGAGTTGCACTTCCTCGCCGTGGCCGCCCGCAAGACCGAGCGGATCCGCGAGGACCTGGGCAGCGCGGGCGAGGTGATCGCCGCCCAGGTCGAGCAGAAGATGCTGGGCCGTCGCTCCAGCTGGACGACGGCGGACGCCGAGATCACCAAGCGGGCCGGGCGGGCCGTCCTGAAGGTCGAGCGGGACCTGGCCCGGGACCTGGAGCGCCTGGTGGGCGCGCTGACCGACAGCCGCCAGGAGCTGCACCTCAGCCCCGAGACGGTCGAACGGGCCGTCCGTACCTGGCTTCAGCTGGGTCTCGGAAAGGACCTCACCGAGGTCCCCGACCCCCAGCCGGATCTGGGCGCCCGCTGCTTCCGGCTCCCGGAGCTGACCGGCGCATGGGCGCGGGCCCGCAACGACGGCCTGCGCCACCCGCTGACCGGCAAGGAGCGCCCGGTCGTCTTCGACCAGGCCGAGGCCCGTGACCGCACGGACGTGGTGCACCTGCACCTGGGCCACCGGCTGGTGCAGATGTGCCTGCGGCTGCTGCGGGCCCAGCTGTGGCGGAGCGGGGGGCCGGCCAAGCTGTCCCGGGTGACCGCGCGCGTGGTGCCGGACGGCGTGCTGCGGCAGCCGGCCCTGGTCGCGCACGGCCGGGTGGTCATCACCGGCAGCGGCGGCACCCGCCTGCACGAGGAGGTGATCGCGGCGGGCGGCCTGATCGACGGCGGCAGGCTGTCGGCCGCGAAGAAGGACGAGGTCGAGGCCTGGCTGGCGGCCGCGACGGAGGAACTCCCGGCGGACGACGTACGGTCCGAACTCACCTCTCTGTGGGACCAGTTGGAGGAACGTCTCCGCGGTGCCCTGAGGACGCAGGCCAACCGGCGCTTCCGCTCCCTGGAGACGCTGCTCGCCAGGCGCTGCGAGGAGGAGGTCGAGGGCATGCGGGCGGTCCTGGAGGACCTGCGGCGGTCGATCCGCGACCGCCTGGACGAGAAGGAGTACTGGAAGCAGGATTCGCTGTTCGAGATCGACGACGAACGGCGCCAGTTGAAGGCCGACCGCGAGGCGCTGGAGGAGCGCTGGAAACGGCTGCCGGAGGTGATCGAGACGGAGACGGCCGCCCTGCGCCGCCGCTGGGCCGATCCCTCGCCCCGCTGGTTCCCGGTCGCCGTGACCTTCCTCGTCCCCCGTTCCCTCTCGCCCCACTCCGCCACCGCCCGCCAGGAGAACCGCTGATGCCGACCGCCGCCCCCGCCGCACGGAAGAAGCTCCCGCCGAAGGGCGCGATCCCCACCCCCGCCGAGCAGCACGAGGACTGGCTGCGGTTGCTGCGCCCCGACGGCCCGTTCGTCTCGCTGCCGGAGCTGGTCAAGGCCTTCCCGCAGGGCCTCGACACCGTCCCCGACGACACCTGGGCGCGGCTGCGGCAGGCGTGGGCCGAGGTCCAGGAGGACCCGCAGCTGCTGCGGTCGTCCTGGGAGCGGTTCGTCCTGGCCGAGGTGCTCGGCTGGCGGGCCCCCGGCCTGCGCGAGGGCGCCGCGATCCCCGAGTCGCTGCGCGCCGGAGCGAACACCCCGGACGCGGTCCTGCTCGGTCCGGGCCAGTCGGGCCTGGCCCCGCGCGCTCTGTTCTTCCGCACGGAGGACTGGGGCGGTTCCCTCACCCGCCCACAAGGTGACCGGCCCGGCCTCGCCGACCGCGCGGCCGAGCTGTGCCGGGCGCGGGACGTGCCGCTGGCGTTGCTCTCCAACGGCCGCGAGTGGGCGCTGGTCCACGCCCGCCCGAAGGAGGCGACGACGGTCGCCGTCTTCGACGCGGACCTGTGGCCGGAGGAGCCGATCCTCGCCCGCGCCTTCACGAGCCTGCTCACCGCCGGCCGGGTGGCCCGCCCGCCGGTGGACGCCGACGGCAAGCCGTCCGACTCGACGGCCGGTTTGTTCGCGCGCACCGCCGACGCCCAGTCCGACGTCACCGACACCCTCGGCCGCCAGGTCCGCGAGGCGGTCTCCCTGCTGGTCGCGGAACTGTCCCGGCTCGACCGGGAGGAGAACGGCCGGATCCTCGACGGCGTCCCCGCGAAGGACGTCTACGAGGGCGCGCTCACCGTCATGATGCGCCTCGTGTTCCTCCTGTACGCGGAGGAGCAGCGGCTGCTGCCCGCCGGGGACGAGCTGTACGACGAGTCGTACGCGGTCGGCCCGCTCCACAAGGAGCTGGAGACCGCCCGGCGCCTGCACGGCCACGAACTCGGGGACAGTGTCGGGGCGACCTGGCCGCGCCTGCTCGCCGTGTTCGCGGCGATCCACGGCGGCTGCACGCACGACCGGCTGTGGATCCCCGCGTACGGCGGCTCCCTCTTCGACCCGTCCCGCTACCCGTGGCTGGTCGACGCCGAGGTCGCCGACCGGGTGGTGTTCGAGATCCTCGACGCCCTGCTGACCCTGCGCTCCCGCAAAGGCTTCAAGGGCAAGGAGCAGCTCTCCTACAAGGGCCTGGACGTCGAGCAGATCGGCCACGTCTACGAGGGTCTGCTGGAGTACGGCTGCCGCTGGGCGGACGAGCCGTACGTGGGCGTCTCCTTCGGGCGGGACAAGAAGTACGAGGCGGTACTGCCGCTGGCCCGCCTGGAGGAGTGGGCGGAGGCCGGAACCCTCGCGGACGAGGTGGCCGCCGCGGCCGGCACGAAGGCTCCCACGGTGACGTCCGCGCAGGCCAGGTCCGGCGCGATCACCGCCGAACTGGAGACCGCCTGCGGCAACGACGACTCCCTGGTGGAGCGGGCGGCGGCCTTCACCGGCCTGTACGGCATCGACCTGCGCGGCGAGCCGAAGGTGTGGCCGGCCGGTTCGGTCGTCGTGGTCCGCTCCGGCAACCGCCGCGACACCGGCACCCACTACACGCCGAAGGCCCTGGCCGAGGAGATCGTCGAGCACACCCTCGCGCCGCTGTGCTACTCGCCCGGCCCGGCGGAGGGCGCGGAGCCGGGGGTGTGGCGGGCCAAGTCGGCGGACGAGCTGCTGAAGCTGCGGATCCTGGACCCGGCGATGGGCTCGGGCGCGTTCCTGGTCTCGGCCTGCCGGTACCTGTCCGACCGGGTGGTGGAGGCGTGGCTCCGGGAGGACGAACTGCCGCCGGAGATCGCCCGGGACGTGGACCGCGACGACCATGAGCAACTGCACCAGATCGCGCGCCGGCTGGTGGCCGACCGGTGCCTGTACGGCGTCGACCGCGACCACATGGCGGTGGAACTGGCCAAGCTGTCGCTGTGGCTGGTCACGCTGGCGAAGGGCCGCCCGTTCTCGTTCCTGGACCACGCGCTGCGGTGCGGGGACTCGCTGGTGGGGGTCATCGACGTCCGTCAGGTCAAGGCGTTCCACCTGGAGTGGCAGGACCGGCAGTTGAGCCCGGAGGTGGCGCGGGCGCTGGACCGGACGGAGACGCTGCTGTCGGATGCGGCGGAGCTGCGGCGGAAGATCGAGTCGACGCCGGTGAGCGACATCCGCGTGGTGCGCGACAAGGCCGAACTGCTGGACAAGGCCGAGGCGCTGAGCGGCAAGCTGCGGCTGGCGGCGGACGCGGTGGTGGGGGCCGCGCTGGCCGCCGAGGGCATCTCCGACGAGGAGGCGTCCGACATCTCCGGCGAGGAGAACGTGGGCGGGAGGCGGGGGGCCGCGCAGTTCCGGGACGCCAAGGAGGACGCGAAGTCACGGGCGTACCGGAACCGGCTGGAGGCGGTGGCGGGGCTGGTGGCCACCGCGCTGGAGGAGGGGCCGGGGGCCGAGGAGGCTGCGCGTCGGGCTCGGGGATGGTGGAGGGGTGGCTGAAGGGGCCGAGGGCGGAGGCGATTCGGCCGCTGCATTGGCCGTTGGAGTTTCCTGAGGTTATGGGGGCGAAGGGATCCAGCGGTTTTGATGTGGTGGTGGGGAATCCTCCATTCGTCGGGGGCTAAAGATCACAGGTGCACTGGGGCAGGACTACCGCGAGTATCTGGTAAATCAACTAGCTGGAGGAATCCGCGGGCATGCAGATCTCTGCGCGTACTTCCTGCTACGAAACTTGGCAATCGCACCAGAACGACGTACAGGAATCATCGCAACGAAGACGATCGCGCAAGGCTACACGAGGGAAGTGGGTCTGGATCAAGCCACAGAAAACGGATGGACCGTCAACCGGGCAATCAGATCTCAGCCATGGCCTGGCACAGCTAACGTAGAGGTATCCCTTCTATGGCTTACTCAAAGCCTGGACCCAACCGAGGAAGTATTCCTAGACGGTGAAAAAGTAGACGGAATAACTCCACTCCTCACAGCCCGATCTCAAGCAACAGGTAAGCCGCACCCGCTGGTCGAGAACGAGAATCGATCTTTCATCGGTTCATATGTTTCAGGTGCAGGCTTCCTCCTCAAGCCTGATCAAGCACAAGAACTCATCAAAAAGGAGCCAAAGAACAAGGACGTCTTGTTCCCGTACTTCATCGGAGATGATCTGAACCAGCGCACGGGCGCTCCAGCGCGCCGCTGGGTGATCAATTTCCGGGACTGGCCTCGGGAGCAGGCAGCCCAGTATGCGGATGTCTTTGCAATAGTAGAACGCGAAGTCAAGCCCGTGCGTGCGACAAACAAGCGTCCGGCGCGCCGGGACCGCTGGTGGCAGTTTGCGGAACGCGCTCCGCAGTTGTACGAATCGATTGATGGCTATGACAAGGTCATCGCCATCGGTCAAACCACCAGCACTCAACTGCCCGCACTCATGCCTCGCTCATGCGTGTTCGATCAAACTCTAGTAATCTTTCCTACGAATAGTTACGCCGAGCTCGCCTTCCGTAGCAGCGAGTTTCAATTTTGGTGGACAGTCCGATACGGACCCACTCGAACTGCGGACCTCCGATACACCCCGACGACCTGTTGCGCTCCTCTTCCCGTCACTCAATTCAGCGCCGAACTGGAAGCTCTAGGCAGAGAGCTAGAAGCCCTACAAAAGCACACTAATCTCGCCCTTACGCCCTTGTCTCAAAAAATCCACTCCAGTGCAGACTCGACCCCCGAAATCATTGCACTACGAGAAGTTCACCGACAGATCGATCAGGCTGTACTAGCTGGCTACGGGTGGGATCTAGACCTTGAATACGGCTTCCATGAAACCCGAAGAGGCATCCGCTACACAATGTCGCCGACCGCGCAGACGAAGGTTCTGGACCGACTGCTTCAACTGAATCACGTCCGCTACAAAGAGGAGCTGGACAAAGGCCTCCACACCCCGGAAGCCAAGCGGCGGCGGGCTGCTGTCCGTAAGGCCAAGGCGAAGGCTCGGGCCGCTGCGCACGGTCCTCAGCAAGTCACCGAAGACTTCGCTGATGGCGGCCTGTTCCCCACCCCCGACGCGCTGTTCTGAGCCGCACGTCAACGCGCCCCGCACCCAGTGACAACCAGGTGCGGGGCGCGTGCCGTTGCTGAGTCAGCGCTCCGAGGTGTAAGCCACGAAGTCCGCCCATGCGTCGGGCGTGAGCGCCAGACGGGGACCATCGACGTTCTTGGAGTCACGGACATGCACGGTGCCGGGGGTGATGGCAAGCTCGACGCAGGAATCACCTTCATTGCCATCGCTGTAGCTACTCTTGAACCACGCCAGTTCGGAGGCGTCCCCGGCGGATGCCTTGCGGATCATGTGTCTCCCAGCAGTTGCTCGATGAAGGCCAGCGACTCCCGGGGTGGGAGAGCCTGCGCCCGGATGGTGCCATAGCGCAGCTCCAGGATGCGCAGCTGCCTTGGGTCAGAGGTCGGTCGGCCGCTGAAGGCGCCATCTGCGCGCCCCATCGCCGTGCCGTCCTCGAACTTCAGCAGCTCGATCCTGCCGTCCAGGCCCGGATGGACCTCGCAGTGTGTCGGCATCACCTGAAGCGTGACGTTCCGCAACTCGCCCACCTCCAGCAAGTGTTCGAGCTGTTGTCGCCACACCATTGTGCCCCCGAGCGGACGACTCAGCGGTGCTTCCTCCAGGACGAAGCTGAGCACGGGAGCCGGCTTCTTGTTGAAGATCGACTGTCTGGCCACACGAGCAGCCACCATTCGCTCTACCTCATCCTCGGAGTAGGGAGGCTGACGCGACTCGAAGGCTGCCCTGGCATGCTCCGGAGTCTGCAAGAGTCCACTGATGCTGTGACACACGTACAGGCCGATTTCCACGGCCCTCGCCTCAACTTGAGCCAGCTCCCGAACCCTTTTCGGATACCGGACCTTCTTCACGTCCTCCCAGGCCGCCGCGAGGAGTCCGCCCGCGCCCAGCACCTCGTCGGCCTTGTCCAAGTACTCCTGGCGGGGGATCCGCTTCCCGCCCTCGACCTTGTAGACGAGGTCCTCCCCGTACCCGACCGCCACCGCGAAGTCGGCGGCCCGCATCCCCACCGACTCCCGCCGCAGCCTCAACTGCCGCCCCACCGTCGCGAGTACGGCCACGCCCCACTCGTCGTCGGGGTCCACCTCCCACCCCGGCTCGTCCGCCTCGGTCCGGAGCCGTACCGCCTCGCCGTCCACCGACATACCGCACCCCTCTGTCGTACCGCCGTGCCGCAACACCCTTACCCGCAGGCCTGTTTCCGACGGTCCGGACAACGGCCGACAACCTCCGGACAGTCACCCTACGTATCAGCGCTGTCACTGTTCACGGTAAGCACGTGCGGCCACCCTCGGTCACGTGAACAGCGAAAAGTCCACCCAACTCCTCCCGCTCGCCGACCACTTCAGCGTGCTCCTGTCGCCCACGCCCCGCGGCGCCCGCCTCGCCCGGCTGCTCGCCGCGGACTGGATGCGCGACCGGGACCTGCCCCACCGCGTCGCCGAGGCCGCCGAACACCTCGTCGCCGAACTCGCCGCGAACGCGGCCGTCCACGCCCGGCTCCCCGGACGCGACTTCCGCCTCGTCCTGCTTGCCCGTGGCACGACCCTCCGCATCGAGGTCACGGACACCCGCGGAAACGACCTCCCGTACCGCCGACGGCCCGCCCCCGACGCCGAGTCCGGACGCGGCCTGCTCCTCGTCGAGGCCCTCGCCGACCGCTGGGGCGTGAAGCTCGGACCGGTCCCCCGCAAGACCGTATGGGCAGAACTCGATCTACCGCCACTCTGACCAGCGGAAACGTCACCGGTACCGGAACCCGATCGCGTGGGTTCCGGTACCGTCGGCCGTCTTTTTCAAGAACCACCGGGGAGAAAGAAACCCCACCAAGCCCCACCCCTCCCGCCCACGGCGCAGGCTCACTCTCGCGAGTGAACATCACCAACCGAAGTGGATTCGTGACCGGTTGCCTGCCCTACGCTCAGCGCAGCACGGCACACCAGCACATCACCCCAGACACGCAAACGGCCCTCGCGGGGACTGGCATCCCACTGCGAGGGCCTGACCACCAAGGAAGCACCAACCTTCCCGATGGACACCAAAAACCCTAGCGTGCGCCCGCACGCCCAGTCCCGTAACAGCGGGAAAAACCACCCCTACCGGCGCGCTCACGCCAAGGGGCACCCCGGCGGCGTCACCCACGACAACAGCCACCACACCACCCGCTTCACGGTGATCGGCAACCACCTCGCCCAGCACCCGGACCTGTCGCTGCTGGCGATCGGACTGGGCTGCCACATCCAGTCCCTCCCGACCGGCGCCCCCATCGGCATCAAGACCCTGGCCGCCCGCTTCCCCGAGGGCCCGACCCGGATCGCCGCCGCCCTGCGCGAGCTGGAGGCCCACGGCTACCTGCGCCGGACCCGCGAACGCACCCCGGCCGGCCGGATCGTCACCCGCACCGTCTCCTGCAACCAGCCCGGCCGACGCGACGACCCGTCCGGGACGGGCGAGGCGACCGAGCCCAAGCCCCCGGCCCGTCGCGCGGCCGACGCCTCGCAGCAAAAGCCCCCGCGCCGCGCGGCCCTCCCCGCCGTACCGAAACCCTCGTACAGCTCCCCCGCCCTCCTCCAGCAGGCCACCGACGTCCTCGCCGGCCTGCGCCGCGAAGACCCCCGCCTGCTGCTCTCCGCCACCGACGCCGAACACCTCGCCCCCGGCGTCGTCGCCTGGCTGGAACGCGACCTCACCCCCACCGCCGTACGCAAGGCCCTGGCCCGCGACCTGCCCCTGGAACCCCTGATCCGGCCCGCCGCCTTCCTGGCCCACCGCCTGACGGACAAACTGCCACCCCTCCCGCCCTACCGCGCCCCCGAGCCGCCCCCGCCCATCTGGCACCCCATGCGCAACTGCGACACCTGCGACCTCGGCTACCGAGGCCCCGACCCGCACCACTGCCAGGGCTGCGCCTCAGCGGGTGTCGGTTCCGGTGTCCCCGACACCGGAACCGACGAGCCGTCCCCCGTCGAACAGGGCCGACCGTGACAGGCCGCTCGCTGCCTGCCCGGTTCCCGGTCGGCTCCTCCGTGGCCCCGTCCGGCCACCCCGGCCAGGGCACCCTGTGGAGGACACCATGAGCACTCAGGCCGATCACGGACCCGAGCAGACTCCTGACGCCCTGCGCACGGCCCTCGCCGTGGTCGATCCGGGGCGCCTGGACGAGATGCAGGCCACGAAGGACAACGCCTTCACCAAAGCCGTGGAGTGGCAGTCCCTGAGCCCCGTGCGGAGCTGGGTCCTCACCTGGGCCCGAGACATCGAGATCGCCCGGCGTCCTGCTCTGTCCTCCCGCTTCGCGCAGGCACAGAGCAGGCTGGAACACGAGAATCCCGCCATCGCCGAGGAGGCTCTACGGGAGCTGAGCGCTGTCCTGGACGAAGCCATGAGAGCAGTGCGCGGTTGAGCTGGAAGTGCGCGGCATCGACGCCCTCGAAGAGGTCCGGGAACGCGTCACCGGCTGCGGCGATCCCGAGATCCTGCGTCACTGCCGGAGACGCGTGTCGACGGAGCAGTTCTCCGCAACCGTCGGCGGTCTTGAGGCCGTCCCGGCAGGATGACCCGTGCCGCCCCTCTCCGACCGCCGTGACGACGTTCGCCGACACCTGACAGGACCTCACATGCTGCCCTCTTTCACCGCGAACGGCTTCCTTCCTCCCGGCCGGTACTCCGTGTCCTTCGACGAGGCCGAGGCCATGCTGGTCAGCGCCACGGAGTTCGAGGATTCATCGACACGGAGAGAACTGTGGGACGGACTCCACAACTACCTCGACCCCTTCCTCACACTGGAGGACACGTATGCGAAGGCCCTCGCCGGCATCCCTCTCCTCCACAGGTTGTGGCTCGGAGGCAGCTTCGTCAGCACCAAACCCGATCCCGGAAACATCGACGCCACACTCCTGATCGACACACGGGCCGAACGTGCCGTCCACGGAAAACCAGGCTCGAAATGGCTGACCACCGCATTCCAGAGTCGGGACAGAATGAGGGAGAAGTTCGGCATCTCTCCCCTCCGCATCGGGTACCAGCCGGTCGCCCGTATCTTCGAGCCGGAACGCTTCACACCCGAAGAGCGGACATACTTCACACAACGGGGTGTGTGGGACGACTGGTGGCAGCGCTGCCGACTACCCGACGGGAAGGACCGCTCGCCGTCCGAAGAGAGTGCCGCCCCGGCACGCGGCTACCTGGAGGTGCGACTGTGACCGGCGACAGCTGGCGCGAGCACAGGCGCGCACTCCTTCGGGACGACCCGGCCGAGGCCGACCGCTCCGCACGCCTCCTTGATCAGTTGGGGACCGAGGACCGGGACGACGAGGAGATCGAGGCGGAACACCGTGCGAGCCGGCTGGCGGCGGCGCGGGAATACGCCCCGCACGCCCGGCTCGACGAGGAACTGCAGCTCAGGCTGACCGGACCGGACACCGACGGCAGTGCTCTCCGCTTCCAGTGGGGCGACGCGCTGCTGCAGCCCGTCGAGCACATGGTCTCGGTCGCCGCGGGCACTCCGGTCCAGCTGGAACTCACCGGGATCTCGGTGGGCAGCACCGTGGTGCACGCCCGTCCGGTCGCCGCCCCCACCGACACCGCCGGATCCGACACTCTGGACGCCCCCACCACATCCGCAGCTTCCACGGGCCTCGGCACCCTCACCACGCTGCTCGACGCCCTGGAGTCGGAGCGTGACGTCCGCGAATGGGCACGGCTCTTCGACGCGGTCGACTCCGTGTCCAGGGCGTTGAGCCGTTACGCGCTGGATCTGGGGTGACCTGGTACGACGCCGATGGCCGCATGCGTCGCGCACGATTGACCGAGCGGGGCAGGAGTTACGTGAGACGGCTCCGGGAGACAAAGGACCGCGATCAGGAGATCATCATCTCCGGTCGCATCACGGAGCTGCGGGAAAGCGGCCTGGTGAAGGTGAAGACGGGCACGGCCAAGAACGCTCCCGCCTACGACGTCCGTTTCGAGGAGCCCGAGGAGCTGCTGCGCATGCGCCCCGGCCTCGGTGACAACGTCCACTTCCGGGTCCGATTCCGCCAGCAACTGGATTCCCTGGGCATCGCCCGATCCACGGAGTACACGTATCTCGGACCGGCCGCCGAACAGACATCGCTGCCGCTCGGACCCTAGGCTCGCTCCCCCTGCCGGGCCGCCGCCCACAACGGCCCGGCAGGGCTCCCTACTCCGGCCGCACCACGAACATCGTCACCCGCCGCATCCGAACGCCCGTACCACGCGGCTCCAGATCGCCCGCCACCGCTACTTCCAACCCGGCCCGCCAGGCGTCGGCGGCCCTGTCGATGTCCTCCGCCCGCAGCTCCACCCGGACCCTCCGCTGGCGCAGGGCGTCCTCGTGGAGGAAGGAACCGTAGATCGTCGCCTCACGAGGGTGCACGTCCCGGTGCAGCTTGGTCACCACACCGTTCAGGACCGCCCCCTCCTCCCGGCCCAGCCGCTCCCGCAGATCCTTCGCCACCGCGTCCAGCGCCTCGACGTGCCGGCGGGAGATCGCGACCGGTGGCGAGGGCTGCTCCATCGGCATCTCGGACGACCAGGCGAAGGACAGCGAGAAGTCACGGCGCTCCTCGCCGGCGATCCTCACCAGGGCCTCGCAGAGGTTGGCGGAAAGACCGGCGCCCGACATGTGCTCGACGCGGGGCACGGAGTCGTCGGCGAGCGTCTCCTCCGCCGCCGCACGCGCGCAAGCCACACCCGCGTACAGCATCCGGGAGATCCTGCGGGCGAAGGGCTCGGACGGCTGGTGGTGAAGCAGGCTGCGCCCGGCCGGTGCGGCCTCGTCGAAGAGTGACCTCTGCCCCGTCCGGTCGTAACCGCCGTACGGGCCCTCCGGCAGCGGAATGTGTGCGGCGATGACGTAGCTGCCGACACGGGTCTGGTCCAGCCGTACCGCCGCCACGTGGTCCTTCACCAGCTGCGGCTTCCGCCCGGGCTGCACGGCCTGGGGGTGGTGGGCGGAGGACGCCGCCGCCGTGTGCAGGTCCTTCAGGCCGCTCAGCGCCGACACCAGGTCCAGGAGGGGAGCCGTACCGGAGGGGCCGGGCGGGACGAGCCGGAGGAACTGCCAGTCCACCGGGGGTAACCGCATCTCCCGCAGGATGTCGCCCGGACGGCGCGCCTCGACGACCGCGAGGGTCTCCAGGATGTCGGCGACCCGGCCCGCATAGTCACGGCGGCGGGTCACCGGCACCAGCAGTTCGTACGGCAGTCCTGGCTCGTTCGGCGGCCTCCACTCCCACAGCTCGGCACCGGACAGGTCGCGTTCCGCGTTCCACCCCTTGCCGCTCAGATAGCGCCGCACGACTTCGGGAGCGAGGGCCGCAGCCTCCTCGAACTCGGCGTCCGTGATCGCGGTCATAGCGCCACCAGGTCCCGGTAGTCCTCGGCGAACAAGTCGTGCAGGGAGTCGACGGTCAGCAGGTTGGCACGCGGAACGTACACAGTGCGCGTGCCCGCCGCCGAGCGGTTGTCCAGGGGGAGCGGCTCCTGGTCGTGCAGGCACAGCCAGTAGGCGGCGTGGCTCAGACGCAGGCGGTCCTCGGTGGCGTGCGACCACGCGAGGGGGTCGGCCGGCGCCAGGACGAGGAAGAGGAAACGGGGCATCTCGTAGTCCGAGCCGGCCAGTTGGTTGAAGTTCTTGACCTTGAGCGGATAGCGGATGTGGTCCTCGCGGACGTCCGGGGACGACGTGCACTTGACCTGCGCCTCGATGGCCGGATAGCGGCGCGTGCCTCTCCGCCCCGCGTATCCCAACTGCCAGTCGACGCCCACCCGGTCCCGCTCCTTGCGGGTCACGTCCAGGTTGGCCGCCGTGGCGAGCATGCGGATGAACTCCTCGCCGAACACGCCCCGGTGGCTGTTGTCTCCGAAGTCCGGAGATCCCATCACCCACTTCGGCACACGCCCGGGGCCGGTCAGTGGAACGCCGTACCCTCCCGACCAGGACTTAGCGGACGGCAGGCCGCTCGACGGCTGGTGCGGGATACCGCCGGTACCGCTGTCCGTCATGCGCCCCCGCTCGTCCTTCGTCCCCCGCGCAGCGCTCCGTGCCCCGGTTTTCCGCACGCGTTTCGTACCCTTCAGGCCACGCACCGTAACGAAGGTCACACGATCGACCAAAGGGCTTGATCGGAATCCGGCCGAAAGCCGCCCGTCGGACGGCGCGGAACCGCCGCCGGGTGAAGCGGCTGATCGGGTTCCGCACGGAAGTCCGTGCCCGTTGTCGGTGACCGCCCCTAATCTGGCCCCGTGACCCAGCAACCTCTCGCCGGCCCGGATTCCGAGCCCGGCCACGCCTCCGGTGGGGCGGTGCTGTCCGCGCCCACCCCGCAGCAACTGCGCGACCGGCTCGCCGAGCTGGTCGTGCGCGACCTCCTGGGACCCACCGGGGACGAGCCGGAGGAACTGGCGGGGAATCCGCTGGACCACTACATCATCGGGCGGCTGGCCCCCGGCGGGGTGCGGGACGAGGAGGGTGCGCCGCTGCGGACCGTCGGGAAGGTGGTCGCGCCCGAGACCCTCGACGAGCCGGGCATGACGCCCGAGCAGGAACCGGAGGCCGGGGACCCCGACCCGTCCGCGCCCACCATGCCGAGTCTGCACCCCTCGACGCTGGGGCTGACCTTCCGCGTGGACGGTCAGGTGCCGGAGCTGACGGTCGACTGCGCCTGGGCGCGGTACGAGCGCGGGGACTCGAAGATCGAGGGCAACCCCAGGCGGGTCTACCACCGGGTGCCGTGCGCGGGCAGGTCACCGTGAAACTGGTGGAGGGCAGGCTGGCCGCCCAGCCGGTCCACGTCCGCGACTTCCCGAACGTCGTGGTGCGCGGCCGGGCCCGTCTGCACGAGGACTCGTGGCTGGTGTCCCTCTTCCTGGTCAACGGGCAGGAGAACAAGCCCGGTTCGACCCACTGGATGTTCCAGACGTCGATGACCGTGGCGGGCGCCCCGGACACCGCGCCCTTCCTGCCGCGCCGCAGCGCCGAGCCGCCCGGCAGCGGCCAGGACGAGCGGCGCGCCCTCGCCATGACCTATCGGTTCCACCCCGAGTTCGCCGTGGGCCACGGCAGCGGCGTGCACGCCGAGGCCGACCCGGCGAACCCCCGGCGCGCGGTCCGGCTCTCCACCACGGCCACACCCTCGTACGAGGTCCCGCACACCGACGTCCCGGACCCGCGCAACGACGCACGCGACGTGGACCTGCCCGAACTCACCGACCTCGTGCTGGACATGAACGAGCTGAGCAGGCTGGAGGCCGCCCCCTGCGAGCCGCCCTGCTGCCGCTGGTGGACGGCTACCGCTCCTGGATCGCACGGCAGAAGCAGTCGATCGACGACCCGGCCGCCGGACTCCACGCCTACCGTGCGGAGGCCGAGGAGAACATGCGCCTCGCCGGGCGTGCCGCCGACCGCATCCAGGCCGGCATCGACCTGCTGCGGGACGACCCCGACGCGCTCGACGCCTTCCGGTTCGCCAACCGCGCCATGGCCCACCAGCGGGTCCACACCATCGCCGCGGGCGACCGGCGGCGCTCCCCCTCGACATCTCTCGACGAAGCGGTCCGGGCGGCCGACCTGCCGAAGAACCGCAGCTGGCGCCCCTTCCAGCTGGCCTTCCTGCTGCTCAACCTGCCCTCGCTCGCCGACCCCGCCCACCCCGAACGCGCCGACGACAGCAGCGCGCTGGCCGACCTCCTGTGGTTCCCCACCGGTGGCGGCAAGACCGAGGCCTACCTCGGCCTGACCGCGTTCACCCTCGCCATACGGCGGCGCAAGCCCCACCTCGGCGGGCTCGACGCCGAACACGGTGTCGCCGTGATCATGCGCTACACACTGCGGCTGCTCACCATCCAGCAGTTCCAGCGCGCCACCGCGCTGATCTGCGCCTGCGAGGTGATCCGTCGCGAGGAGCCCGACCGCTGGGGCCGCAACCCGTTCCGCATCGGCCTGTGGGTCGGCGGCCGGGTCACCCCCAACACCACCGACCAGTGCTCCGACTGGGTCAAGGAACGCAAGCGGGAGAAGGGGTTCGGCGGCTTCGGCCGGATGGGCTCGCCCCACCAGCTCACCAGCTGTCCCTGGTGCGGCACGAAGATGGAGGCGGGCCGCGACATCACCGTCGAGCCCACCCTCCGCCGGACGTTCGTCACCTGCCCGGACGTCTACGAGTGCCCCTTCGGGGTGGGCGCCTTCGGACTGCCGCCGGACGAACGGGGGCTGCCGATCCTCGTCGTGGACGAGGAGATCTACCGCCACCCGCCCAGCCTCGTCATCGCCACCGTCGACAAGTTCGCACAGCTGCCCTGGAAGGGCGAGACACAGGCGCTGTTCGGCCAGGTCTCCCGGCGCTGCACCCGGCACGGCTACGTCACGCCGGCCGCCGTGGACGCGGAATGGGAGTCCTCAAGTCACCCCGCGGCGAACGGCCACCCGGCCGCCTCCACCGTCGACGCCGTGCGCGTGCGCCCTCCGGACCTGATCGTCCAGGACGAACTGCACCTCATCTCCGGCCCGCTCGGCTCCCTGACCGGGCTGTACGAGACCGCCGTGGACCGGCTCTCCACCTGGGAGCCCGAACACGGCCGTGCCGTGCGCCCCAAGGTCATCGCCTCGACCGCCACCGTGCGCCGCGCCGACCGGCAGATCCACGACCTGTTCGCCCGCCGGACAGCCGTCTTCCCGCCGTCCGGACTGAGCGCCGACGACACGTTCTTCGCCCGCCGCCGGGACACCTCCACCACGCCCGGCCGCCGCTACGTGGGCATCTGCGCACAGGGCGTACGGACCAAGTCGGTCGCGATCAGAGTGTTCGTCGCCCAGCTCGCCGCCGCCCAGCACCTCTACGAGACCTACGGCGCGAGCGACCTGACCGACCCCTACATGACTCTCGTCGGCTACTTCAACAGCCTGCGCGACCTCGGCGGCATGCGACGGCTCGTGGAGGACGACGTGTCGGCCAGGCTCACCAGGGCCGACCGCCGGGGGCTCGCCGCACGGCGGATCGGTGAACCGGCCGAGCTGACCAGCCGCATGGCATCCGACGCCATCCCCGACATCCTGGCCAAGCTCGACATCACCTTCGGCCGCCGGCCCAAGGGCTCGCCCCGGCCCATCGACGTCCTGCTCGCCACCAACATGATCGCCGTCGGTGTGGACGTCTCCCGGCTCGGTGTCATGGTCGTCAACAACCAGCCCAAATCCACAGCCGAGTACATCCAGGCCACCAGCCGCGTCGGGCGCCGTGCCCCCGGTCTCGTCTTCACCGTCCTCAACTGGGCCCGCCCGCGCGACCTCTCGCACTACGAGACCTTCGAGTCCTTCCACGCCACCATCTACCAGCACGTCGAGGCACTGTCCGTCACACCCTTCGCGGACCGTGCCGTCGACCGGGGTCTCACCGGCGTCCTGGCCTCCCTGGTGCGCAACCTCAAACCCGACTACAACCCCAACCGGGGCGCCCAGTGGGTCGACCGCCGCGGCGAGGTCGTCAGTCACGCGGTGCGGTCCCTGGAACTGCGCGCCAGGGACGTCACGGACGTCCAGCACACCGTCGACGACGTACGCATCCGACTCGACGCACGGCTCGACTACTGGGAGCAGAAGCGCAGGGCACCGGGCGCGGTCCTCGGTTACCGCGCGGCCCGCCGCCAGGGCGATGTCGCCCCGCTCCTCCTCGAACCGGACAGCGGCCCCTGGCGGCTCATGACCTGTCCGACGTCGCTGCGCGAGGTGGAGCCTCCCATCCGGCTGATCTTCACCGATCCCGCGGGCCACGAGCCCGAGGAGGAACCGCCCTACGTGCCGCGGCAGCAGACCGACGGCAACCCCCCGGCCACCGAAGCGGATCCCTCGGATCCCATGGAGACGACATGACCGGCCCCACCACCGCAGCACTCCGTGTGGGCGAGCTGCGCCCGAGCCAGCTTCTGCACACCTACGGTGTCGGCGCCGTCACCGACCTGCCCAATCTGTCGACCATGGTGATGGGGCTCGACTCCTGGGATCCCGTGCGTGCCAGGGTGCTGACCGAGGACCGTCTCCTGGCAGCCGTCCGACGTCGGCTGGGCGGCCAGGTCGCCGCCCTGCGCACCCCGCCCCACCTGCCGGAGAACCCCGCGGACCCGTACGGCGACTGGACCCGCACCGGCGTACCGGTCGGGCTGTTCCCCCGCTGGCTGCGCTGTTCACGCGAACGCTGCAACCAGCTGGCCCCCGCGTCGGGCGGTCTCTTCCAGCTCCGGCCGAACCCCTACCGGCCCGAGAAGACCAAGTACGTCCACGTCAACTGCGGCGGCGCCGGCAAGGGCCAGCCCACCGCGCTGCCCGCCCGCTTCCTCGTCGCCTGCCCGGACGGGCACATGGACGACTTCCCCTGGGTCTACTTCGTCCACCGCGGCGCGTCCTCGTGCGAGGGAAACACCCTCAGCCTGACCGAGTCCGGTACCACGGGCGAAGCCGCCAACGTCTTCGTGCGGTGCACCTGCGGGGTGCCGCCCCGCTCCATGGCCGACGCCCTCGGCCAGGCCGGTGAGCGGAACCTGCCCGCCTGCCGGGGCCACCACCCGCACCTGGGCACCTTCACCCCTGGCGGATGTCCGGAGCAGACACGCACGATGGTGCTGGGCGCCACCAACAGCTGGTTCGCCTCCCAGCTGCGCGTGTTCAGCATCCCCCGCGCCGAGGAACCGCTCACCCAGGCGGTCAGGGAACACTGGAGCCTGCTGTCCCCGCTCGCCGCCGTCCCCGTGGACGCCGCGAAGATGCTGCTGCCCACGCAGGCCTGCTGGCCCGAGTTGGAGCAGTACGGAGCGGACGCCGTCTGGGCCGCCGTCACCAAGGAGGCACAGACGGCCGCGGGTGATCAGAGCGACGAGGAAGAGGAGTTCGACCTCATCACGCCGGAATGGCGCGCCTTCACCCACCCGCAGGACCACTCGCTGCCGGACTTCACCACCGTCCGTGAACGGCGGGTGCCCGACGGCACATCCGACTGGCTCGACAGCGTCGTCCTGGTCCACCGGCTCCGCGAGGTGTCGGCCCTCACCGGCTTCACCCGCATAGAGGCCCCCGAGTGGCTGCCGGAGGACGACGGGCGCACCCGCAAGGTCTCCCCGCTCAGCCGCAATCCCTCCACCTGGGTGCCCTGCGCGGAGCTGCGCGGCGAGGGCGTGTTCCTCGCGCTCAAGGAACGACAGCTCACGCAGTGGGAGCAGCAGCCCGCCGTACGTGCCCGTGAGGACGTCCTGAAGGCGGCACATCGGGACTGGTGCCTGGCCCGCCGGATCGAGCCGCGCTGGCCCGGTATCAGGTACGTCCTCCTTCACACGCTGGCCCACGTCCTCATCCGCCAGTTCGCCCTGGAATGCGGATACGGAGCCTCCGGCATAGCGGAACGCATCTACGCACGCTCCGGAGCCGACCCCATGTCCGGCATCCTGCTCTACACTGCCGCCCCGACAGCGAGGGGACCCTGGGCGGACTCGTCTCCCTCGGCCGCGGCGACCGGCTCGGGCCGGCCATCGCCCAGGCTCTGGAGGAAGCCAGGCTGTGCAGCTCCGACCCGATGTGCGCCGAGCACGATCCGCGCGTCCACGGCCGGCTGCACGGAGCGGCGTGCCACGCCTGCCTCTTCGCGGCCGAGACCTCCTGCGAACGGGGCAACCACTACCTGGACCGGGCTCTGCTGGTGGAGACACTGGCGGACGACAAGTGCGCGTTCAGGCCGTGAGCCGACCGGGCGACCAGGGGACGAGTGGACCGGACGGGCCGTCCGACGCCCGCACGGCAGACGTGCCCGCGGCCCGCAGCGGCACCTCCCCACGTCTGCCCCGGCTCTTGGCCGCGCTCTGCGACCGTCTGCCGAGGGACCGCATCGTCGTCGTGGAGCAGCTCCTCGGTACGGTCGCCGGCCCGGACGACCCCTCGTTGGGTCGCTTCATCACGGCCCAGTCCGCCGCAGGACTGGCGCAGCAACTGTCGGAGATCACCCGCGTCTGGCGCGTCGAGGCTCCGGGCATGACCGGAGCGGGACTGGCACTCGCCCTCGCCACTGCCCGGTCGTTCCCCGCCCCGCACCCGCGCAGGTTGCGGTGAGCGGGCCGATGAGCGCGTCCACATCGGCGCGGTTGACCAGTGGGGTCGCCGTGGAGGTCATCCGCTCGGCGCGCACCTCGCTGCTGATCGCCAGCTTCGCCGCCCACGGCGCACGGAACGTCGTGACGGAGATAGGACGAGCCGTCGACCGAGGGGTCCGCGTGGACCTCCTGCTGGAAGAATCGACGCAGGCGTCGGCGGCGTTCACCGCGCTTCCCGACCATGTGCACGTCTGGCATCGGGCCGGCTCATCGGGCGTCCTGCACGCCAAGCTGATCGCGGCCGACCGGCACACGGCGCTCCTGGGCAGCGCCAACCTCACCGACCGGGCTCTGTCCGACAACATCGAGCTCGGCGTGGTACTACGTGATCCACACCTGGTGGAACCGCTCGTGGACCATTTCCGCTGGCTCCTGGCCCCGAGAACGGGGTCATGCGGCCCGCCTGAACCACCCCGCGAACCGCATGGGTACGCGAGGGCCGGGGGCTCGTGGTCTCCCGGCCCTCGCGTGTCTCGGGTGCCCTACTTGAGCACGCCCGCGCCCGTCGTCGTGGCCAGCGACGTCGGCAGGTTCTTCGCCGAGGTCTCCAGGCCCGTCGTCAGGGTCGGGGTCCAGTTGACCGTGGTCTTCAGGTCCTTGGAGGACGCGGCGTTGTAGGCGGCGACGAGGTCGGTCACCGTGCCGTTGACCTGGTTGCCGGAACCCTTGATCGAGCCGGTGCCGTCGCCGCTGAGGAGCTTGGCGGCCTTCGCGCCGGACGGGAGCGTCCAGTAGTTGTTCTCGGCGACGACCTGGGCCTTGGCGCGCGAGTTGATGCTGTACTGCGGCGCGTAGCCGTTGAGGGTCGTGACGTCGTAGTGGTTGTTGTAGATGTGGATCTGGCCGATGCGGGCCAGCGGGGCGCGCTGCATGATGCCCTTCCACACGTTGTGGTGGATGGAGACGCGCAGCTTGCCCACGCTGTCGGTGTCGCTGCTGCCGATCAGCATCGTCTTGTCGTGGTTGGTGAACTGGTTGTGCGAGACGGTCACCAGGTCGGAGCCCTTGGTGATGTCGAGGGCGCCGTCGTGGATCTGGTACTCGCGGCCGAAGTACTTCGGATTGGCGCTGTCGAAGTGCGGCGCGTCGGTGAACGTGTTGTGGTCCGCCCACACGTGGGTCGCCCCGCGCAGGGTGACCGAGTCGTAGTTGGAGTTCCAGTTGCCGTCGGAGCCGTCGGTCGGGTCCCACTGCGGGAAGCAGTCCTCGGTGGCGGCGAAGGCCAGGTTGCGGACGATGACGTTGTCCACGTTCTGCACCTGGAGCATGGCCCCGGTCAGACCCGCCTTCGTGCCGGGGACGCCCACGATCGTCGTGTTGGCCGGCACCTTGAAGGTGACGTTGAGCGCCTGCTTCTTCTGGGCGGCGGCCCGGGCGCTCTCCTGGGTGCCGGAGGGCAGCTTGGAGCGGCCGTAGGTGGCCGGGTCGTAGGCCTTGAGGTAGGACGACAGCGAGTAGCCGGTGCCGGCCGCGTAGTCGGCGCAGGTCAGCTTCTTGCCGGAGGCGTCGGTGTTGGCGTCGATGGTGCCGCTGACCTTGATGATCCGGGGCGTGGTGTCGGTCGCGGAACCGAGCGCCTTCACGAGCTGGGCGCGGGTGGAGACGGTGAAGGTGTGGGCGGCGTCGGCCTTCGCACCACCGGTGGTGCCCGTACCGGACGACGCCCAGCCGTCCTTGGCGGCGAGCGTCTGGTGGTACAGGTCGACGGTCCCGGCGTTGGCGTTCATCACGAAGGCGCCGGCGCCGACACCCGCGGCCACGACGGCGGCGGAGAACACGAGGGCACGGCGCGAACGGAGGGACCGGCGGTGGGAGGGAGCGGCCACGGTGGATCCTTACGGGGGAGGAGCGGGGTTACGCCCTGTCAGTGGTCGCCGTCCTCCGAAGAGTTGCCGTGCGGCGAGAAGTTTTTTCTCCGCCCCCGTCACGGCCCTGCTCCACCGGGTCCGCCGGGTCTGCCGGGTCCAGTGCCACGACGCCTCGCGGGGTACGGCCGCACGTGCGCGTGGGCCGTACGCCCGTCCCGCTTCCGCCCGTCCCGCTTCCCCCACCGTCAGCTCGCCGCGGGTGGCGCGGCCCCCGGGACCGTCGCCGGTGCCGGTGCCGGTGCCGTCTTCCCCTCCAGCCCCGTCCGCGCCCTGCGCAGCTGGCCCAGCCCTTGCCGTGCCGTCCGCGTCACCTCCGCGTACTCCGCCGCCGTACGGGCCTCCGCCAGCCGGGCCCGCGCCACGCGGTGGCACTCCGCCGCGCCGGTCAGCGCCCGTGCCGTGTCCTCACCGGCTCCCGACCAGACCCGCGGGTCCGGCGGACCGAGGCCCGCGCCGAGGCGTACGAGCCACTGGTTGGCCTCCGCCTCCGCGTCCAGCCCGGACGGGGGACGCGGCCGCCGCGAGCGGCGCCGGGCGACCGTCCAGGCGACCGCGGCGGCCACGGCGGTCACACCGATGAGCAGCGACACCGACCACACGACCACGAACCCCATGCCTGCGTTCCTCCCTCACCGCACCCGTCTGTGCCTCCCATGAGACGCCGCCGTGCTGTGGGCGGGCCCCGGGGTCCCTGTGGGGCGCCGGTGAGGTCTTCCGCGAGAGGCCGGCCCCGCCGCCACGGGCGGCAGCCGTCAGTCACCGGGGAAAGCGGAAGTGGCCCGGAACCGACGTCGGTTCCGGGCCACTCACGTCACACCGGCTACTTCGGCTGCGGCTTGCGCACCGTCAGGTGCAGCTCACGCAGCCGGGCCTCCTCCAGCTCCGTCGGCGCACCCATCATCAGGTCCTGGGCGTTGCCGTTGAGCGGGAAGGCGATCGTCTCGCGGATGTTCGGCTCGTCCGCGAGCAGCATGACGATGCGGTCGACACCGGGGGCGATGCCGCCGTGCGGCGGGGCGCCGAAGCGGAAGGCGCGCAGCATGCCGGCGAACTTCTCCTCGACGGTCTCCCGGTCGTAGCCGGCGATCTCGAAGGCCTTGAGCATGATCTCCGGCTCGTGGTTGCGGATCGCGCCGGAGGACAGCTCGACGCCGTTGCAGACGATGTCGTACTGCCAGCCCAGGATGTCCAGCGGGTCCTGGGTCTCCAGGGCCTCCAGGCCGCCCTGCGGCATCGAGAAGGGGTTGTGCGAGAAGTCGATCGCGCCGGTGTCCTCGTCCTTCTCGTACATCGGGAAGTCGACGATCCAGCAGAAGCGGAAGACGTCCTCCTCGAAGTGCCCGGCCCGCTTGGCGGCCTCGACCCGGACCGCTCCCATGATCTTGGAGACCTCGTCGAACTCGCCCGCCCCGAAGAACACGGCGTGCCCGGCGGCGAGGGAGAGCCGCTTGGTCAACTCGGCCACGTTCTCCTCGGTGAGGAACTTCGCGATCGGACCCGTCAGCGAGCCGTCCTCCGTCACGCGTACCCAGGCCAGGCCCTTGGCGCCCAGCGTGACGGCGTAGTCGCCGAGCTGGTCGAAGAACTTGCGGGGCTGCGCCGCGACGTCCGGCACCGGCAGGGCGCGCACGTGCTTGCCGGCGAAGGCCTTGAACTCGGAGCCTTCGAAGATGTCGGTGATGTCCACCAGCTCCAGCTGGGCCCGCAGGTCCGGCTTGTCCGAGCCGTACTTCAGCATCGCCTCGCGGAACGGGATGCGCGGGAAGGGGGACGTCACGTGCCGGCCGTTGCCGAACTCCTCGAACAGCTCCGTCATGAGCTTCTCGATCGGCTGGAAGACGTCCTCCTGCTCGACGAAGGACATCTCCACGTCGAGCTGGTAGAACTCGCCCGGCGAACGGTCCGCGCGGGCGTCCTCGTCGCGGAAGCAGGGCGCGATCTGGAAGTACCGGTCGAAGCCGGAGATCATCAGCAGCTGCTTGAACTGCTGCGGCGCCTGCGGCAGCGCGTAGAACCTGCCCGGGTTCAGGCGGGAGGGGACGACGAAGTCACGGGCGCCCTCGGGCGAGGTCGCGGACAGGATCGGCGTCGCCATCTCGTTGAAGCCCAGCGCCGTCATCTTGTGGCGGATGGCCGAGATGACGGCCGTACGCAGCATGATGTTGCGGTGCATGCGCTCGCGGCGCAGGTCGAGGAAGCGGTACTCCAGGCGCCGCTCCTCGTTGACCCCGTCCTCGGCGTTGATCGTGAAGGGCAGCGGCTGGGCCGCGCCGAGCAGCTCGACCTCGCCGACCTCGACCTCGACCTCGCCGGTGGGCAGGTCCGCGTTGACGTTCTCGGCGCCGCGGGAGACGACCTTGCCGTCGATGCGGACCGTCGACTCCTTGGTCAGCTTGTCGAGGGCCTCGTACGCGGGCGTGCCCGGTCGGGCGACGAGCTGCGTGATGCCGTAGTGATCGCGCAGATCGATGAAGAGGATGCCGCCCAGGTCGCGCCGATTGTGCAGCCAGCCGCTCAGCCGGACGTCGGTGCCGACGTCAGAGGCGCGGAGCTCGCCGCAGGTGTGGGACCTGTACCGATGCATCGTCGTTCATCCAGTCTTCGCGGATCGGGGGCATGTTTCACGTGAAACAACCCCCAGGGTACCGGGCGCCCCATGATCGGCTCCCACCATTACGGGCCCGGCGATCGGTGGCAATCCTCGATCGCATGTTCTTAAAGTGGGGCAATGCGCACTGGCGAGCCGCTGCCCGCCGTGGGGGAGGTCCTGGTTTCCCTCGCGACCGGCCTGTGGCACTGGGACACCGCCACCGGGCTGGTCACGGTCGATGCCGAGGCGGCCCGGCTGCTCGGGCTGCCCGCCGAGGGCACCGTCCTCACGGAGGCCCAGGCCAGGGCCCGACTGCACCCCGTCGACTGGAACGAGATCACCGGCGTGGTCCAGCTGGCCGTCGCCGAGGGCACCCTCGCCGAGGTCCGCATCCGGATCATGGACGAACGCGGGCGGATCGTCCGGGTCGTCCGCAGCCGTTCCAAGCCCTCCTTCGACCCGGCCAAGAAGGCGTACGAGCTGATCGGCACCCTCCAGGAGGTCACCGAGCCCTCGCCGGGCACTCCGGCGGGCCGCAGCGCGGTCACCGGCGACTGGCGGCGCTCCCGCGAGGCGTTCCTGCTGGACGCGGGCCGGGCGCTGGCGGAGGCCCGGTCCACGGAAGAGGTGCTGCGGGTCGCGGCTGGTCTGTCGATGCCGGGTTTCTCCCCGGACGGGCTCGCCGTGTTCGGCGTGGAGGGTGACCGCCTGACGACCATCGGATACCACGGGGAGGGGGACGGCGACGAGGCCCCCTTCACGCAGATGTCCCTCCAGACGGACTACCCGGGGCGGAGGTCGTCCGCACCGGCAAGGCCGTCTACCTCTCCTCGCCCGAGCAGTACAGGGCCCGCTACCCCCTCACCTGGCCTCTCGCCGCGCAGTTCGGCCGCCGTTCCTGGGCGTACCTGCCACTGACGGTGGCCGGGCGCACCATGGGCACCTGGATGGCCGCCTTCTCCTACCCCGTCGCGTTCACCCCCGACGAGCGGTCCGTGCTCACCACCGTGGCCCGCATGCTCGCCCAGGCCCTCACCCGGGCCGGGGCCGCCGAGACCCAGCGTGAGCTGGCGGAAGGACTGCAGCGCTCCATGCTGCCCAGTCTCGGCCCCGAGATCCCCGGCATGACCCTCGCCGCCCGCTACATACCGACCGGCGGCGGCCTCCAGGTCGGCGGCGACTGGTACGACCTGATCCCGCTGCCCAGCAAACGGTTCGCGCTGGTCATCGGGGACGTGCAGGGCCACGACGTGCGGGCGGCGAGCCTCATGGGCCAGCTCCGCATCGCCCTGCGGGCCTACGCGGCCGAGGGCCACGGCCCCGACGCCGTCCTCTCCCGCGCCTCCCGCTTCCTCTACGGCCTCACCCACACCGACGACGCCCACTCCGAACTGCGCTTCGCGACCTGCCTCTACGTCGAGGTCGACCCCGTCACCGGCGTGCTGACCACCGCCCGCGCCGGGCACCTGGACCCGGCGATCCGGATGGCCGACGGCACCGTCATGGTCCGCGCCACGGCCGGCGGTCTGCCCCTCGGCATCGACCCGGACGCCGACTACCCTGTCAGCCGTCTCGGCCTGGAGCCCGGCGAGGCGCTCATGCTGTGCACCGACGGCCTGCTGGAGACCGGCGGGCACGACCTCGACACCGGCTGGCGGCGCGTCCGCAGGACCCTGGAGACGCACCAGGGGGGCCTGGAGGAACTGGCGGACGCGCTGGTCCAGGCGGTGCACGGGCCGTCGTCGCACCACACCACCGGTCCGCTGGCCGACCGCCGCGAGGACGACATCGCCCTCCTGCTCGTCTGCCGCCGGGGCAGCGGGGGCTGCGGCGGTCCCGCCGCAGCCCCGGCCCGCCCGGCCCTGCGGCGCTCCATGCTGACGATCGCCCAGGCCGAACCCGAGCGGATCGCCGAGGCCCGCGGGCAACTGCGCGACCTGCTGCACGACTGGCCCAGCGACGACCAGGTCGACTCGGCCGTCCTCCTCGTCTCCGAGATGCTGACGAACGTCCTCGTGCACACCGACGACGACGCGCTGCTGATGGCGGAGGTGGCCGGCGATCCCGGCGAACGCCGGATGCGGATCGAGGTCACCGACACCAGCGACTCCCTCCCCCACAAGCGCCGGCCCGGCGAGCTGGCCTCGTCCGGCCGCGGCCTGGTCCTGACCGAGCTGCTCGCCGACGCGTGGGGGTGTCCCCGCGCGGCGAGGGCAAGACCATCTGGTTCGAGCTCTACGAGCCGGCGGCGGACGGTGCGGGCGGTGCGGACGGGGAGCCCGGTGACGGCGGTGCCGCGGGACCGCCCGGCGAGGTCCCCGGGGAGCCGGGGGCGGCGTAACGCTGCCGCAGCTCGTACAGCACCCCGAAGGCCGCCGCCGTCAGCGGCACGGCGAGCAGCATGCCGAGGATTCCCGCGACCGACGCCCCCGCGGTGATCGCGAGCATCACCACCGCCGGATGCATCTGCACGGTCCGGCTCTGGATCAGCGGCTGCAGCACGTGCCCCTCCAGCACCTGCACGGCGAGCACCACCCCGAGCGCCCACAGCGCGATGACGAACCCCCGGTCGGCGAGTGCGACCAGCACGGCGACGGCCCCCGAGAGGAACGCGCCGAGATAGGGGACGTACGCGCCGACGAAGACGAGCGCCCCCAGCCCGACCGCGCCGGGCACGTCGAGGACGAGCAGCCCGACGGTGATGCACACGGCGTCGATGAACGCGATGAGCGAGGTTCCCCGCATGAACCCCTCGACGGCCTGGAAGGCCCGCCGCGCCATCGCCTCCAGGCCGTCCGCGGCACCCTCCGGGGCGGTGGCCCGCAGCGTGGACACGACCCGGTCGGAGTCCCGCAGGAAGAAGAAGACGAGCAGCAGCGCCAGTACGGCCATGGCGAGGCTCTCGCCCACCACGCTCACCCCGCTGATCACCCCGGAGGCGGCCGTCCCACCGAACTTCGTCGCCAGCTCCCGGGCGTTGGAGGCCATGTCGTCCAGCGAGGTCCCGGCCGCCCCGAAGTGCTCGGCGACCCCCTGCGCCGCGTCCTTCAACGAGGCGACGATCTGGTCCCCGCTGTCCACGAGCGCGGCGACGACGATGTACACGGCCCCTCCCACCACCGCCAGGACCGCCAGGCACGTGACCCCCGCGGCCACCGACCGGTTGACCCCCGCCCTGACCAGCCGCCGGTGGAAAGGCCCCAGCAACGCCGTCCCCAGCAGGGCGAGCAGCACCGGCACGACCGCCGTGCGGAACTCCGCACACAGCCGGATCCCGACGTACACGACCCCCGAGACCAGCAGGATCACCACACACCAGGCGGCGAGACGGCGGACGGGGGCGGGAAGCGACGACAGCACGCGTCCAGCCGACCACGCGCTCCGCGGGCTGTCCTGCGCGGACGGACCGGACGGGTGAGTGACGCCTCGTCATGCGGTCGTGCCACTGGGCAGAATCGACATGCCAGTACACAAAAGAGTGAAAATACCCATTTGTAGATCAGTTACACCTTCCTCTCCCTACCTTTCGAGACGGAGGTGATGCTCGATGTACGAGCAGAACGACATGCCGTCCGACGAGGCGACGGCACAACAGGACGCGATCGACATCAACGACTTCGTGTTCGCGGCGACAGGAGCGCGGGTACGGAGGCTGACGACGCCGGACGGGGAGCACTGGTTCGTGGCGGCGGACCTGGCCACGGAACTGGGGTACGCGAACACGCGGCAGGCACTCGACTGGCATGTTGCACAAGATCGGCAAACTACCCTCAACGATCTTGCTCGAAGCGTCTATGGAGTAGACGCCTTGAGCAAGATTGCAGGTCACGGGCTCAAGAAGTCCATGAAGATGGTGAACCTCAACGGTCTCATCGCGCTCGTCAACGGTTGCACCAAACCCGAGTGCGAGCCCTTCAAGACCTGGGTCTGCGACGTCATCGCCACCCTCCAGCGAGACGGCTCCTACTCCCTGGAACCGGCCGCCGTGCAGCCCGCTCCCGCCGGCGGCACGGCGTACGTCATGCCCCAGCAGGTCGCGGACGTGATCGTGCGGCTCGAAGAACGCAGCATCCGGGCGGACGAGATGCTGCTGGCGTTCCAGGAGGAACGAAACGACCTGCTCCGCCGGATCACCGACGGACAGAACGCGATGACCGACGTACTGCGGGACATCGCCGAGGCCCTCCGCGACCCCGCCGGCCGTCCCGACACCGCCCCGGAACCGAAGCTGACACCTCAGCAACTCCTCACCAGGTGGAAGACGAAGAACCTGGTCGTCACCGACGACGTCCACTCCGTCGCCGCCTACCTGGCCCCGGCCCTGGTGAACGGCACGGCCCGTTACGGCGTGGAGCAGATCGCCCTGCGGACGGGGCTGCCCCAGGAACGCGTCCAGGACTGCCTGCGGATGCTGCTCAAGCGCGGATGCGTACGGCAGACGGGATGCTCGCCGGACGGAACACCCGTCTACGTACTGCCGTAGGGGCACCCCGACGAGGACGGGCCCGAAGTCGCAAAACGAAGTTGCGGCTTCGGGCCCTCTCGTACGTTAGCGGCTTCTTCAGGCCCGCGGGCCACTCTCCGACATCCCGTGCACCGCCGGAACCGTGCCCAGCCGTCCCTTCTGGAAGTCCTCGAACGCCTGCTGGAGTTCCTCACGGGTGTTCATGACGAAGGGGCCGTAGTGGGCCATCGGCTCGCGGATCGGCTGCCCGCCGAGGAGGACGACCTCCAGGTCCGGCGTGTTCGCGTCCTGCTTCTCGTCCGCGCGCACGGTCAGGGAGGAACCGGCGCCGAAGACGGCCGTCTGGCCCAGGTGGACCGGGCGGCGCTCCGCGCCGACCGTGCCCCGGCCCGCCATGACGTAGGCGAGGCCGTTGAAGTCCTCGCGCCACGGCAGGGTGACCTCCGCACCCGGCGCCAGCGTCGCGTGGACCATGGTGATCGGGGTGTGGGTGATGCCGGGCCCGGCGTGGCCGTCCAGCTCGCCGGCGATGACGCGCAGCAGGGCGCCGCCGTCGGGGGAGGTGAGCAGCTGGACGCTGCCGCCGCGGATGTCCTGGTAGCGCGGGGCCATCATCTTGTCCTTGGCCGGAAGGTTCACCCACAGCTGGAGGCCGTGGAAGAGGCCGCCGGACATCACCAGGGACTCCGGCGGGGCCTCGATGTGGAGGAGGCCGGACCCGGCCGTCATCCACTGGGTGTCGCCGTTGGTGATGGTGCCGCCGCCGCCCTGGCTGTCCTGGTGGTCGAAGATCCCGTCGATGATGTAGGTCACGGTCTCGAAGCCGCGGTGCGGGTGCCACGGGGTGCCCTTCGGCTCTCCCGGCGCGTACTCCACCTCACCCATCTGGTCCATCATGATGAACGGGTCGAGGTGACGGTAGTTGATCCCCGCGAAGGCCCGGCGCACCGGGAAGCCCTCGCCCTCGAAACCGCCGGGCGCGGTGGTGACGGTGAGCACGGGACGTGCCACGGCGTCGGCCTGCGCGGTCACTCGGGGCAGGGTCAGCGGGTTCTCGACGGTCACTGCGGGCATGTCCGTACCTCCTTGGGCGGCGTACGTCTCACTTTAGTTGAGCGTTGAACTTCCTGCCACCCAGAACGACGAGGGCCCGGAGGACATTCCCTCCGGGCCCGGGCCATCTGGGTGGCCGCCGTCCGTCGCCGGGTGCGGGTGCATCCGCACCCGCGACCGGACGGAAGGCGTCAGCCGTACATCCGACGCATCGCGAAGTCGACCATCTGCTCGACGGCCTTCGCGTCGAAGACCATCCGGTGCTCGCCCTCCATGTCGAGGACGAAGCCGTAGCCGGTGGGCAGCAGGTCGAGCACCTCGGCACCGGTGATCACGAAGTACTTCGACTCCTTGCCCGCGTACCGGCGCAGCTCCTTGAGCGTGGTGAACATCGGGATCACCGGCTGCTGGGTGTTGTGCAGGGCCAGGAACCCGGGGTTGTCGCCGCGCGGGCAGTAGACCTTCGAGGTGGCGAAGACCTGCTGGAAGTCCTCGGCGGCCAGCTGCCCGGTGGTGAAGGCCCGCACCGCGTCCGCGAGCGAGGGCGGGGACGGTTCGGGGTACAGAGGCGGCTGCTGGCCGTATCCGCCGAGGCCGCCCGGCTGCTGCGGCTGGGCGTACTGCTGCTGCGCGGCGCCACCGTCCATGGGCTGGCCGTATCCATACATGGGCGCAAGCGTACCGAGGGGGAGCCCGGCGTCCGTGGGTAGACCCTTCTCACACTTGGCCGAGTGGGGGTTGCACCTTATTACCGACGGGTAGCATCATCGGAGCTACTTGTCAGTACGTGAACTAGCGCGAGGATCAAGTGCCTCGCCGATCTCTCTCTACGGAGCGCAGTCGCCATGGGGCACTACAAGTCGAATCTCCGCGACATCGAGTTCAACCTCTTCGAAGTACTCGGGCGCGACAAGCTGTACGGCACCGGCCCCTTCGACGAGATGGACACCGAGACCGCGAAAAGCATCCTCGAGGAGCTGACCCGCCTCTCGGAGAACGAGCTGGCCGAGTCCTTCGCGGACGCCGACCGCAACCCGCCGGTCTTCGACCCGGAGACCAACACCGCGCCGGTCCCCGCGTCCTTCAAGAAGAGCTACCAGGCCTTCATGGACTCCGAGTACTGGCGCCTCGGCCTGCCCGAGGAGATCGGCGGCACCACCGCGCCGCCGTCGCTGATCTGGGCGTACGCGGAGCTGATCCTCGGCGCCAACCCGGCCGTGTGGATGTACTCCTCCGGCCCGGCCTTCGCGGGCATCCTCTTCGACGAGGGCAACGAGACGCAGAAGCACATCGCGAAGTTCGCCGCGGAGAAGCAGTGGGGCTCCACGATGGTCCTCACCGAGCCCGACGCCGGCTCGGACGTGGGCGCCGGCCGCACCAAGGCCGTGCAGCAGGAGGACGGCTCCTGGCACATCGAGGGCGTGAAGCGCTTCATCACGTCCGGCGAGCACGACATGTCGGAGAACATCCTCCACTACGTGCTGGCCCGCCCCGAGGGCGCCGGCCCCGGCACCAAGGGCCTGTCCCTGTTCATGGTCCCGAAGTACCTGTTCGACTTCGAGACCGGCGAGCTGGGCGAGCGCAACGGCGTCTACGCCACCAACGTCGAGCACAAGATGGGCCTGAAGGCCTCCAACACCTGCGAGATGACCTTCGGCGACCGGCACCCCGCCAAGGGCTGGCTGATCGGCGACAAGCACGACGGCATCCGCCAGATGTTCCGCATCATCGAGTTCGCCCGCATGATGGTCGGCACGAAGGCCATCTCCACGCTGTCCACGGGCTACCTCAACGCGCTGGAGTACGCCAAGGAGCGCGTCCAGGGTCCCGACCTGGCGAACTTCATGGACAAGGCCGCGCCCAAGGTCACCATCACCCACCACCCCGACGTGCGCCGCTCGCTGATCACGCAGAAGGCGTACGCGGAGGGCATGCGCGCCCTCGTCCTCTACACGGCCTCCGTCCAGGACGCGATCGCCGTGAAGGAGGCGAACGGCGAGGACACGAAGACCGAGCACGCGCTCAACGACCTGCTCCTGCCGATCGTCAAGGGCTACGGCTCCGAGAAGGGCTACGAGCAGCTCGCCCAGTCGCTCCAGACCTTCGGCGGCTCCGGGTTCCTCCAGGAGTACCCGATCGAGCAGTACATCCGCGACGCCAAGATCGACACCCTCTACGAGGGCACCACCGCGATCCAGGGCCAGGACTTCTTCTTCCGGAAGATCGTCCGCAACCAGGGCGCCGCGCTGAACTCCCTCGCCGAGGACATCAAGAAGTTCCTGGAGCTCGGCACGGGCGGCGAGGAGCTGGCGGGCGCCCGCGAGCACCTGGCCAAGGCCGCCGTCGAGCTGGAGGCCATCGTCGGCCTGATGCTGACCGACCTCGCGGCCACCGAGCAGGACGTCAAGAACATCTACAAGGTGGGCCTGAACACCACCCGCCTGCTGATGGCCTCCGGTGACGTCGTCGTCGGCTACCTGCTGCTCAAGGGCGCCGCGGTCGCCGCCGAGAAGCTGGAGACGGCCTCCGCCAAGGACGTGGCCTTCTACACCGGCAAGATCGCCGCGGCGAAGTTCTTCGCGGCCAACGTCCTGCCGGGCGTCACCCTGGCCCGCAAGATCGCCACCGGCGTCGAGCTGGACCTGATGGAGCTGGACGAGGCCGCCTTCTAGCCCCCGGCACACGCGTACCGGCACACGTCGGTACGCCCCCGGCGGCACCGCCCGGACCGGCCCCGTCCGCTTCGGCACGGTTGCCCGAACTCCACACCGTCCGCACGAAGGCCCGCTCCCCATCACCGGGAGCGGGCTTTCGTACGTCGTTAAGGTGAACCCCATGAGCGAACCCTCCCGCTTCGACCGCGGCCACACCGACGACCTCATGTCCTTCCTGACGGCGAGCCCCACGCCGTACCACGCCGTGGCGACCGCCGCCGAACGGCTGGAGAAGGCAGGGTTCCGCCAGGTCGCCGAGACGGACGCCTGGGAAGGGACGAGCGGCGGGAAGTACGTGCTCCGCGGGGGCGCGATCGTGGCCTGGTACGTCCCCGAGGGCGCCGCGCCGCACACCCCCTTCCGGATCATCGGCGCACACACCGACTCGCCCAACCTCCGCGTCAAGCCGCTGCCCGACACCGGTGCGCACGGCTGGCGCCAGGTCGCCGTGGAGATCTACGGCGGGCCGCTGCTCAACTCCTGGCTCGACCGCGACCTGGGCCTGGCCGGCCGCCTCACCCTGCGCGACGGCTCGACCCACCTGGTCGACATCGGCCGGCCGCTGCTGCGGGTGCCGCAGCTCGCGATCCACCTCGACCGGGCGGTCAACACCGACGGCCTCAAGCTGGACAAGCAGCGGCACCTCCAGCCCGTCTGGGGCCTCGGCGGCGACGTGCGCGACGGCGATCTGATCGCCTTCCTGGAAGAGGAGTCCGGGCTGGCCGCGGGCGAGGTCACCGGCTGGGACCTGATGGTGCACTCCGTCGAACCGCCCGCCTACCTCGGCCGCGACGAGGAACTGCTGGCCGGCCCCCGCATGGACAACCTGCTGTCGGTGCACGCCGGTACGGCGGCCCTGACGGCCGTCGCGACGAGCGGCGCGAATCTGCCGTACATCCCGGTGCTCGCCGCCTTCGACCACGAGGAGAACGGCTCGCAGTCGGACACCGGTGCGGACGGGCCGCTGCTGGGCACGGTGCTGGAACGTTCGGTGTTCGCGCGCGGAGGCTCCTACGAGGACCGGGCGCGGGCCTTCGCGGGCACCGTCTGCCTGTCCTCGGACACCGGGCACGCGGTCCACCCCAACTACGCGGAGCGGCACGACCCGACGCACCACCCGCGCGTCAACGGCGGGCCGATCCTCAAGGTCAACGTCAACAACCGCTACGCCACGGACGGTTCGGGACGGGCCGTCTTCGCCGCCGCCTGCGAGAAGGCGGGCGTGCCGTTCCAGTCGTTCGTCTCCAACAACTCCATGCCGTGCGGTACCACCATCGGCCCCATCACCGCGGCCCGGCACGGCATCCGCACGGTCGACATCGGCGTGGCCATCCTGTCGATGCACAGCGCACGGGAGTTGAGCGGAGCGGACGACCCGTACCTGCTGGCCAACGCCCTGGTGGCGTTCCTGGAGGGCTAGCCTCAGGCCGGCAAGAAAGTGCTCCCGCATGGGAGTTGCCCGCCGGGGTACCCGGTTGCCGTGACCGGAACGACCGGTACACCGAGCAGGGAGGCGACATCATGGGCCTCGGCGGGTGCATCATCCTCATCGCCGTGGGAGCCATTCTCACATTCGCGACCGACTGGGACATGCAGGGCGTCAACGTCGACCTGGTGGGCGTCATCCTGATGATCGTCGGCCTGATCGGCGTGACGACCTTCAGCAGCATCGCCCGGCGTCGCCGCGTGATGGTCCCCCCGGCCTCGACGACCGTGGTCGAGACGGAACGACACCACCACCGCGACGGATACGGCGACGGGTACGGCGTGTGACCGCTCCCCACGGGAACGGGCGTCCGTGACCGCGAGCACCGACGGAAGCCGGTCGGCGCCGCCCTCGGCGAGCGTCGCCGGAAGGTCCCGGTCCTGCTGGTGGACACGGCAGGCGGGACGTTCGGCCGACGGGCCGTCGTCGCGGGACGCGGCCGCCGCGAAGACGTGCGGGACCCCTTCGCGCACCGCGCGCCCGGTCTTCGACAAGAGCTGACCGGAGAGAGCGTCGCTCCGCCCCGTCCGCCCCGCTGCCGGCAGCGGGGCGTCTGCCGTGGCGCCCGGACGGCGGTACCGGCGAACGCGGTGGATCACGGGTGCCCCGGCTGCCGCACTCGGCCCGTCGGGCTAGTGAGGGCGTTCCGCGCGGCCCCGCGGGGAAGTCGTGAAGCCATGAGATTCCTCGTGCGCGACCGCATCCTCGGCTTCGGCGACGACTACTGGATCGAGGACGACCGGGGCAACAAGGTCTTTCTCGTCGACGGCAAGGCGATCCGGCTGCGGGACACCTTCGAGCTCAAGGACACCCAGGGGCGGGTCCTGATCGACATCCGCCAGAAGATGTTCGCGCTGCGCGACACGATGGTGATCGAGCGGGACGGCGAGCCCCTGGCCACCATCCGCCGCAAACGGCTGTCCCTGCTGCGCAACCACTACCGCGTCTCCCTCGCGGACGGCCGCACCGTGCTGGACGTCAGCGGCAAGATCCTCGACCGCGAGTTCGCCGTCGAGTACGACGGCGAACTGCTCGCCGTCGTCTCCCGGCGCCGGCTCCACGTGCGCGAGACGTACGGCGTCGACGTCGTCCGGGACGACGCCGACCCGGCGCTGCTGATCGCGGTCGCGGTGTGCGTGATCCACCTGGCGGAGAAGGAACGCGAGGACTGAGAGCGGCGCGGAGCGAGAGCGGCAGCGGCAGCGGCAGCGGCAGCGGCAGCGGCAGCGGCAGCGGCAGCGGCGCGTCAACGGCCGGGAGCGACAGAAGTGCGGGAGCAGGAGCGGGGGCGGCCCGCACGCGGGAGCGGCCCGGACGTATCAGCCGCGCGGTGGCCGGAGTCCCAGGACCCGGTCCTTCAGGGCCGGGAACTGCTCCCTGGTCGCCGCGACCTTCGCCGGGTCGAACTCCACGGTGAGGATCTCCTCGCCGGGCCCGGCCTCGGCCAGCACCTCGCCCCACGGATCGACCACGATCGAGTGACCGGCCTGCGGAACTCCGGCGTGCGTCCCGGCCGTTCCACACGCGAGCACGAACGCCTGGTTCTCCACCGCCCGCGCCTGAGCCAGCAGCGTCCAGTGCGCCCTGCGGCGCTCCGGCCAGCCCGCGGGGACGACCAGGGTCTCGGCGCCGGCGTCGACGAGACCGCGGAAGAGTTCGGGGAAACGGAGGTCGTAGCAGGTGGCCAGGCCCAGAGTCGTCCCGGGCAGGCGCACCGTCACCAGGTCCTGACCCGCGCCCATCAGCACGGCCTCGCCCTTGTCGAAACCGAAGCGGTGGATCTTGCGGTAGGAGGCGGCCTGCTCACCGGCGGGGGAGAAGACGAGCGAGGTGTTGTAGAGGGTGCCCTGCCCCGCGGCGAAGCCGCCGTCGGAGGGGGCCCGCTCGGGGATCGAGCCCGCGTGCAGCCACACGCCCGCGTCGCGCGCCGCCTCGGCCATCGCCCCGTACGTGGGCCCGTCCAGCGGCTCGGCCCCGGCGGCGAACTCCTCGTAGGCGAAGGCGCCGGTCGTCCACAGCTCGGGCAGGACCACCAGGTCGGCGACACCGGCCTGATCCCGCACCAGGGCCGCGACCCGGCTCCGCCGCGATTCGGCCGATTCACCCTCATTCACGGCAATCTGGATCAGAGAGGCGCGCACACTACCACCGTCCTGGCATTCGAGCCGTCCATACGGGCCTACGATCGTCACACGAAAGCACTGCCGGGGTGCCTCACAGCAGCGTAACTTAGCGTTTCGAGACACCGCCGAGAGCCGCCTCCCGCTGGCAACGCTGCCACAACCCGCCCGTGTACCGACCGCCGAGGGGTCCCGTTCCGTGAGTCTGCATCCCACCCTCCAGCCCTACGCCGACGCCTGGACCCACTCCATCGAAGCGATATCCGAGCTGGTGCAGCCGCTTGTCGAGGGTGAGTGGAACAGGCGGACGCCGTGCCCCGGCTGGTCGGTCCGCGACCTCGTGTCGCACGTCATCGGCCTGGACAGCGAGATGTACGGCGACCCGCGCCCCATCCACACGCTCCCGCGCGACCTGTTCCACGTCACGAACGACTTCCAGCGCTACATGGAGATGCAGGTCGACGTCCGCCGCCACCACACGGCGCCGGAGATGACCTCCGAGCTGGAACTCATGATCATCCGCCGCAACCGCCAGCTGCGGAACGAGACGCGTCAGCCGGACACCATGGTCCGCGGCCCCTCGGCACCGAGCTGACCCTCGAGGACTCGATGCGCAACCACGCGTTCGCCGTATGGGTGCACGAGCAGGACCTGCGGGCCGCCCTCGGCCACCCCGGCAACCTCGACTCCCCCGGCGCGCACATCGCCCGGGACGTGCTGCTCGACGCGCTGCCGGCCGTCGTCGCCGAGAAGGCCGACGCGCCGCGCAGCTCCGCGATCGTCTTCGACGTCCACGGGCCGATCGAGTTCCTGCGCACGATCCGCGTCGACATCCAGGGCCGCGGCACCCTGGAGACGGCCCCCGCGCTCGGCCCGGCCGCCTCCTTCTCCCTCGACTGGGAGACGTACGTCCGGCTGGCCTGCGGCCGGGTCACCCCGGCGGCGGTGGCGGACCGGGTGAAGGCCGAGGGCGAACCGGAACTGACGGCGGCGATCCTGCGGAACTTCGCGGTGACCAGGTAGCCGGACCAGGCAGCCGCCGGGGCGGCCGCGACGGAACGGGCCCGCCGTGTGGATCACGGCGGGCCCGTCGCACAGATGTGCCGGCGTCAGCTGATCCTGGCGTAGCCGTAGTTGATGAGCTTCTTCACGTCGGTCGTGCGGCTCGCCGCGTCGGGAGCCGTGAGGACGGTGCCCACGACCGACTCGCCGTTGAGCGTGGCGGCGAAGATGAGGCAGTACTTGGCCTGGGTGCCGGAGCCGGTCTTGATGCCCAGCGTGCCGTTCCAGCCGAGCAGCGTGTTGGTGTTGGTCCACGGCGCCATGGTGCGGGTGGCACCGGTCTTGGTGATCGTCTTCGCCGTGTAGGACTTGGTCTTCACGACCGCCTTGAACGTGGAGCTCTTCATCACGCTGCGGCCGAGCTTCGTCAGGTCGCGCGGCGTCGAGTAGTTGGAGCCGTTGGTGAGGCCGTCGAACGAGTCGAAGTGCGTGTTCGTCATGCCCAGGTTCTTCGCCGTGGTGTTCATCTTGGCGATGAAGTTCTTGGTGCGGGCCGCGACGGTCGTGCCGGTGCCGAACTTGTCGGCGAGGACCATCGCCGCGTCGCAGCCGGACGGCAGCATCATCCCGTACAGCAGCTGGCGGACGGTGACCCTGTCACCGACGATCAGCCTGGCCGTCGAGGGGTAGCCCTCGCGGACCATGTAGTCGCTGACCTCCTTCCTGACCGTGACCCTGGTGTCGAGGTTCAGGTTCGACTGCGAGAGCACGACCTTCGCGGTCATGACCTTCGTGGTGGAGGCGGTGAGCCTCTTGTAGTCGGCGGACTTGCTGTAGAGCGTCGCGCCGGTCGCGCTGTTCATCAGGTACGCGCCCTTGGCGGTGACGGTGGGCGTCGTGACGGCCTGCGCGGGCGCCGCGGTGAGGGCGCCGGTCGCGAGCACCGCGCCGGCCGTGACGGCGACGGCTGCGGCTCTGCGGCCACGGAACCCCTTGATGGCGGTTATCAACTGAAATACCCCGATTACGTCGAATGCCCCTGCGGTGCGGCCGAGTTGGAGGGGAAAGCAGAAGGGGCCGCATGTGTGTGACACGTAAGTAGCACAGATGGTTGTGCGTCCACTGCGAGGAATTCCCGACCCGCCCTCCGCCCCGGGCCGCGCGGACGCCGGACGGACGGCCGTTCCGCATACTGGAACCGGCTCCCCTTGCACCCCTGTTGTATCTATGCTGTCCGCATGCCTTCCGCCGCGCCCGCGCCCGTCAAGCAGCCCCCCGCCGCCGAACGCGTCTACGCGCACGTCAAACAGGGTGTCCTGGACCGCCGTTACGAGGGCGGCGCCCTCCTCACCGAGGGCGAGCTGGCCGAGGCCGTCGGGGTGTCGCGGACACCGGTGCGCGAGGCACTGCTGCGCCTGGAGGCCGAGGGGCTGATCAAGCTCTACCCGAAGAAGGGCGCCCTGGTCCTGCCGGTCTCCGCCCAGGAGATCAAGGACGTCGTGGAGACCCGGCTGCTGGTCGAGGAGCACGCGGCGCGCAAGGCCGTCCCCGCCCCGCCGGACTGATCCGGCGGCTCGAGGAACTCCTGGCGCGGCAGAAGGCGCAGGCCGCCGCCGGCGACCTCGCCGGGGCCGCCGTCACCGACCGCTGTTTCCACGCCGAGATCGTCCGCAGCGGCGACAACGAGATCCTGTCCCGGCTCTACGACCAACTGCGCGACCGCCAGTTGCGGATGGGCGTCGCCGTGATGCACTCCCACCCCGACCGGATCGCCAAGACCCTCGCCGAGCACGAGGAGATACTCCGGGCCCTGCGCTCCGGCGACGCGGAGGCGGCCGTGGGGATCGTCCACCGGCACGTCGACTGGTTCTCGCACCTGGCGCGGGGTGAGGTCCGATGAGCAACATCACCCTGCCGGGTGACCCTCCCCCGAGGGGGCACCCCCAGGCGGACGGCGCGCGGCAGCCGTCTGGGGATCGGCGTCTCCGTCTACTTCGTCGCCGTCATCTTCCGCACGTCCCTGGGGTGGCCGGCCTCGACGCCGCCGACCGCTTCGACGTGAACGCCTCGGCCCTGTCGACCTTCTCGATCCTCCAGCTGCTGGTGTACGCCGGCATGCAGATACCCGTCGGACTGCTGGTCGACCGGCTCGGCACCAAGAAGATGCTGGCCATCGGAGTCGTCCTGTTCACCGCCGGACAGCTCGGCTTCGCCTTCTCCCCCACCTACGGCACCGCCCTCGCCTCGCGCGCGCTGCTCGGCTGCGGCGACGCGATGACGTTCATCAGCGTGCTGCGGCTCGGCACCCGCTGGTTCCCGGCCCGGCGCGGCCCCCTCGTCGCGCAGCTCGCGGGCCTGGCCGGCATGGCGGGCAACCTCGTCTCCACCCTGCTCCTGGCCCGGCTGCTGCACGGCATCGGATGGACGGCCGCGTTCGCGGGCAGCGCGCTCGCCGGAGTCGTCGTCCTCGTCCTGCTCCTGCTGTTCCTGAAGGACCACCCCGAAGGCCACGAGCCCCAGCCGTTCCCGCACCGGGGCACCGCCTACGTGCGGCGGCAGATCGCCGAGTCCTGGCGGGAGCCGGGGACGCGGCTGGGCCTGTGGGTGCACTTCACCACCCAGTTCCCGGCGATGGTGTTCCTGCTGCTGTGGGGCATGCCGTTCCTCGTCGAGGCGCAGGGCCTCAGCCGCGCCACCGCCGGCGAACTGCTGACCCTGGTCGTCCTGTCCAACATGGCCGTCGGACTCGTCTACGGCCAGGTCGTCGCCCGGCACCACGGGGCGCGGCTCCCCCTGGCGCTCGGCACGGTCGGGGCGACCGCGCTGCTGTGGGCGGCCACGCTGGCCTACCCCGGCGCGCACGCGCCGATGTGGCTGCTCGTCGTGCTGTGCACGGTGCTGGGCGCCTGCGGACCGGCGTCGATGCTCGGCTTCGACTTCGCGCGGCCCGCGAATCCGCCGGAGCGGCAGGGCACCGCGTCCGGCATCACCAACATGGGCGGGTTCGTCGCCTCCATGTCGACCCTGCTCGCGATCGGCGTCCTGCTGGACGCGACCGGCGACGACTACCGGATCGCCTTCTCCTCGGTGTTCGCGCTCCAGGCGCTCGGGGTCAGCCAGATCCTGCGGCTGCGCTCCCGTGCGGCCCGCCGGGAACGGGAACGCCTGGTCGCCAGCCGCGTGTCGTCCGTCCACGTGCCCGCGTGACCCGAACCACCACCGGACCCACCGACCGCCCACCGTCCACCGTCCATCACCCGAGGCCCGACACCCGCCACCCGAGGCCCACCGTCCATCGTCCGCCGCCGTCCTCCGCGAAATCCCCTTGTCCGCACGCTCGTCCGGGTTCTAGCGTCGGTGCCGACGACGTGTAGCTCAGCAGCAGAGCGCCGGGCTCAGGACCCGGAGGGCGCGGGGCGGAACCCGCCACGTCGGCTCCTCGGCGTGTAGCTCAGCAGCAGAGCACCGGGCTCGGGACCCGGAGGGCACGGGGGCGGGACCCGTCACGCCGGCTTATGAACCACGACGCTGACCAGCAGCATCCCGCAGAGGCGAACCCGGGCTACGCGTACGGCCGACTGGCCGAGGCGCTCACGACCGCCCGGAACCACCAGAACCCCGAGACCCGCCGCCGCGCGCGGGAACGGGGCCGGCGCTGGCGCGACGTCCTGTCGGGCATGGCGGACGGACGGCTGACGATCGGCTCCCGCACCCCCGTCGCCGGGCTGCCCGCCTGGGTGACGCCCGAGGTCGTGCGCGGCGGCTTCGCCACCGGGAAGCCGGCCGCCGGCGGACCCCTGCTCGCCCATGAGACCGAGGCCGCGCGCCGGGCGGGCGTCCCCGAGAACCGGCGGGACCTGTTCGCGTACTGGCTGTCCGAGGAGGGGCTCGGCCTGCTCCACGAGCTGCTCGACTCCGGACGGTACGAGGTGACCGTGCCCGAGGAGGCCGCCCTGCTCACCGTGGCGTGGCTGGCGCGGGCGGGGAGACGGAGGCGGCGCTCGACCTCGTCGAGGAACTCGCCCCGTTCGCCGGCCTCCTGCGGTTCACGCCGAAGCCGTCCGGCCTCCCGGCGCCCGACCCCGGTGCCGTGCACCGCCGTACCGTCGGCGACGCCGTCGACGCACTCGTCCGGCGCACGCCCAGCCGGGCCGTGGAGACACAGCGCGAGGCGCTGACCGTCTGGCAGCCGTTCGGGGACGAACTGCTCGCGCTCTGGCTGGAGACGGCCGACGAGGACGGGCGCGTCCTGACCCGCGCCCCCGGCGCCGACTGGCGCGGGCGCGGCGGCGAACTGCTGCGCCGCTACGCCGGCCTGGCCCTTCGGCACACGTACTGCACCAAGCACCTCGACCCCCGGCAGAACCTGGCGATCCTGCGGAGCGCCCTGGAGGAGACCGTCGCCGGGCGGGAGCTGGACGCGCGCAGATCCGGGCTGCTGCGGCACGCCGTCACCTCCATGGTCCGGCGCCGCGGGCTGCCCGGCTCCGCACGGCTGACGGCGCTGCGCCGGGAACAGGCCGCCCAGGCGGCGCTGCCCTCGCACCACGCGCTCGCCCAGCTGGTGCTGCGGCGGCTGGCCGGACTGCCCCGTGAGACGGGGGCCGCGGAGATCGAGCCGCTCCTGCTCCCGGTGGGCGCGCAGGAGGCGCGGGAGACCGGACTGCCCGCGGGCGCCGCGATCCCGGCCGCACTGCGGCGGCCGGTCGAGGCCGCGCTGAGCGCGCCCGTCGGCACGCTCGTGGAGCGCGGTCTCGTACCGTCCGCGGAGGTGCTGGCCGAGCTGGTCCCGCAGCTCGTCGCCGTCACCACCGCGCAGGCCTACCCGGACGAGTCCCTGTGCACGCTGGCCGCCGCCGGCCACCGGGCCTTCCGCAACCGCCGGTCGCTGCTGCTGCTCAACCTCGAACGGCAGGTGCGGGCGGAGGAACTGCCCTGGGTGAGGGCCGTGGCCGGGCAGCGCTCCGACACCGGGACGGGCACGGAAACCGCGCTCGCGCTGCGGAAGCTGGGCGAGCTGGCCGTGCAGGCCTTCCCGGCCACCGTCCTGCCCAACCCGCTGGTCCGCGAGCTGGCCGTGCTGGCCCGCCAGGCCGAACTGGGCGCTCCCCTGGTGGAGGAGCTGGCCGCGGACATCTTCATGGGCACCTTCACCCCGAAGTTCCTCGCCGCGGCCCGCGTCGCGGCGGAGCTCCTGGGCGGGGGCTCGCTGTACGAGCGCTACTACGCCGTCGACTACCGCGCGATCCGCAACATGGCGATCACCGAGGCCGCCGAGGCGCAGAACCGGCAGATCCGGCCCCGCACCTCACCGGGGTTCGCGAAGCTGTGCGCCGAACGGGCCCGGCCGTCCTCGTCCGGCCGCGGGTACGGCTCCGGCTCCGGGTACGGGTACGGCTCCACGGCAGCGAACGGCACGGTGATCGAGCAGGCGCAGATCCTCACCACGCACAACCTCGCCACCCTGGTCCACCGGGTCGGCATCGCCCCCACCACCGGCTGGGAGGACCTGGCCCGGCGCAGCTTCGGCACGGTGTGCCGACTGACCGCCCGGATCCACGGCAACCCGCGCCCCCTGGCCACCATCAAGGACACCGCCTACGCCTGGCGCCAGATGGTGTTCCACCTGTCCCTGTGCACGGCGGCGGAGCGGAACCGCACCCTGGCCTGGCTGGCGGAGGAGGCCGAGCGCCGGCCGGGGCACGTCGCGGGCCGGCTGTACCCGGCGGTCACCGGGCTGTGCCAGGTCGCGGAGGGCGGCTCGGCGGATTCCGGAGCGGGCCGTCGGCTGCTGGGGTGGAGCACCACGGGGCACTGGATGCGGGAGGACCCCGGGGGCGCGGTGCGGAGGTGAGGGGAGGCCGGCCCCGCCGGTGAAGGGGGATCGGCCCGCTCCCGATCCGCCGCCGCGTCCCCGTCGCCCTCGCCCCGCCTCCGGAGGAGGCCGCGTCCCCGTCACTCGGGTGCGCGGCTCCTCCGGACGGGGTGTGCGCGGGTCAGCCCCAGGTGATCAGTCTCTTCGGCTGCTCCAGGACGGCCGCCACGTCGGCGAGCACCTTGGAGCCCAGTTCGCCGTCGACCAGGCGGTGGTCGAAGCTCAGGGCCAGCGTGGTGACCTGGCGCGGCTTCACCTTGCCCTTGTGGACCCACGGCTGGAGCTTGATCGAGCCCACCGCGAGGATCGCGGACTCGCCGGGGTTGAGGATCGGCGTACCGGTGTCGACGCCGAAGACGCCGACGTTGGTGATGGTCACCGTGCCGCCCTGCATGGCCGCGGGGGAGGTCCTGCCCTCGCGCGCCGTCGCCACCAGCTCGCCGAGCGCCTCGGCCAGCTGCGGCAGCGTCTTGTCGTGGGCGTCCTTGATGTTCGGCACGATCAGCCCGCGCGGGGTCGCGGCCGCGATGCCCAGGTTGACGTAGTGCTTGCGCACGATCTCCTGGTTGGCCTCGTCCCAGGACGCGTTGACGTCCGGGTTGCGCCTGATGGCGACCAGCAGGGCCTTGGCGATCAGCAGGAGCGGGTTGACCCGCAGGCCCTGCATCCCGTACTTGTCGGGGTCCCGCTTGAGTTCCTCGACGAGCTTCATCGTGCGCGTGACGTCGACCGTCACGAACTCGGTGACGTGCGGCGCCGTGAACGCCGAGCCCACCATCGCCGCCGCCGTCGCCTTGCGGACACCCTTGACCGGAACACGGGTCTCGCGTGCCGTGTCGTACGCGGCGACCGGAGCCGGGGCCTGCGCGGGGGCGGCGGCCGGCGCCGGGGCGGCCGCCGGCACGGACTGCGGTGCCGTCGGTCCGGCCGGGGCCTGCGCGGGAGCCGCGGCGGCGTGGACGTCCTCGCGGGTGATGATGCCGTCCGGGCCGGACGGGACCACCGAGGCGAGGTCCACGCCCAGGTCCTTGGCCAGCTTGCGCACGGGCGGCTTGGCCAGCGGGCGGGACCGGTCGGCGGCCCGGGCCGGGGCGGCGGGAGCGGGGGCGGCCGGGACGGGGGTGACCGCGGGGGCCGTGCCGTGTCCGTTCAGTTCCGCCTGGACGGCCGTGGAGGCCGCCGCCGGCTCCTGGGCCGGGATCTCGGCGCTCTTGCGCGGGCGGCGCTTGGTGGAGGACGCGGCCACGCCGTAACCGACGAGAACCGGCTGGCGGCCGGATCCCTCGGTCTTCGGCTCCTCGGGCTGCCGCTCCACGGCGGGCGCGGGGGCGGGAGCGGGGGCGCCGGCCGGGGCCGACCCGCCCGACACGTCCACCGCGATGATCGACACGCCGACGTCGACCGTGGTGCCCTCGGGGAACCGCAGCTCCCGCACCACACCGTCGTAGGGGATGGGCAGTTCGACGGCTGCCTTGGCCGTCTCGACCTCGCACACCACCTGGCCGTCGGTCACCGTGTCGCCGGGCTGGACGTACCACTTGAGGATCTCGGCCTCGGTGAGGCCCTCGCCCACGTCGGGCATCTTGAACTCGCGCACGGACGCTTCCGTCATCGTCGTCACGACCCTCTCCTCAGTACGCCAGGGCGCGGTCGACGGTGTCGAGTACCCGGTCCAGACCCGGCAGGTACTCCTCTTCCAGGCGCGCCGGCGGGTACGGGGCGTGGTAGCCGCCGACCCGGAGCACCGGGGCCTCCAGGTGGTAGAAACAGCGCTCCGTGATCCGGGCCGCGATCTCCGCGCCCGAGCCGAAGAACACCGGCGCCTCGTGGACGACGACCAGCCGGCGGGTCTTCTCCACCGAGGCCTGGATGGTGTCGAAGTCGAGCGGGGAGACCGACCGCAGGTCCAGGACCTCCAGGTTCTTGCCCTCCTCGGCGGCCGCGGCGGCGGCCTCCTGGCAGAGCTTGACCATCGGGCCGTAGGCGACCAGGGTCAGGTCGGTGCCCTCGCGGACGACCCGCGCCCTGTGCAGGGGGCCGGGGATCGCCTCGGGGTCGACCTCGCCCTTGTCCCAGTAGCGCCGCTTGGGCTCGAAGAAGATCACCGGGTCGTCGCTCTGGATGGCCTGCTGCATCATCCAGTAGGCGTCGCCGGCGTTCGACGGGGAGACCACCTTCAGGCCCGCCACGTGCGCGAAGAGCGACTCGGGGGACTCCGAGTGGTGCTCGACCGCGCCGATGCCGCCGCCGTAGGGGATGCGGATGACGACCGGCATCTTGACCTTGCCGAGCGCACGCGCGTGCATCTTCGCGAGCTGGGTGACGATCTGGTCGTAGGCCGGGAAGACGAAGCCGTCGAACTGGATCTCCACCACCGGGCGGTAGCCGCGCAGGGCCAGGCCGATCGCCGTGCCCACGATGCCCGACTCGGCCAGCGGGGTGTCGATGACGCGGGACTCGCCGAAGTCCTTCTGGAGGCCGTCCGTCACCCGGAACACGCCGCCGAGCTTGCCGACGTCCTCACCCATGACCAGGACCTTGGGGTCCGACTCCAGGGCCTTGCGCAGCGACTCGTTGATCGCCTTGGCCAGGGCCATCTTCTCCGCCATCTCAGTTACCCCCCTCGGGAGCGTCCGCGAACGACGCCTGGTAGGCGGCGAACTGGGCCCGCTCCTCGTCGACGAGCGCATGCCCGTCCGCGTACACGTTCTCGAAGATGGCGAAGTGGTCCGGGTCCGGCATGGAACGGACCGCTTCGCGCACTCGCCTGCCCAACGCCTCGCTCTCGGCCTCGAGTTCCACGAAGAATGCCTCGTCCGTGTGGTTTGAGGCCTCCAGGTACCGGCGCAGGCGCAGGATCGGGTCCTTCGCCTCCCAGGCCGCCCGCTCGTCGTCGTGGCGGTAACGCGTCGGGTCGTCGGAGGTGGTGTGGGCGCCCATGCGGTACGTGTACGCCTCGACGAGGGTCGGCCCCTCGCCCCTGCGGGCCCGCTCCAGCGCCCACTTGGTGACCGCGAGGCAGCCGAGGACGTCGTTGCCGTCGACGCGGACACCCGGGAAGCCGTAACCCTGGGCGCGCTGGTAGAGCGGCACGCGGGTCTGCTTCTCGGTCGGCTCGGAGATCGCCCACTGGTTGTTCTGGCAGAAGAACACCACCGGCGCGTTGTAGACCGCGGAGAAGGTGAACGACTCGGCCACGTCGCCCTGGCTGGAGGCGCCGTCGCCGAAGTAGGCGATGACCGCCGAGTCCGCGCCGTCCTTGGCCACGCCCATGGCGTAGCCCGTGGCGTGCAGGGTCTGCGAGCCGATCACGATCGTGTACAGGTGGAAGTTGTTGCCGTTGGGGTCCCAGCCGCCGTTGTTGACGCCGCGGAACATGCCGAGCAGGTTCGCCGGGTCGACGCCGCGGCACCAGGCGACGCCGTGCTCGCGGTAGGTCGGGAAGACGTAGTCGTCGTCGCGCAGGGCCCGGCCGGAGCCGATCTGGGCGGCCTCCTGGCCGAGCAGCGAGGCCCACAGGCCCAGCTCGCCCTGGCGCTGGAGGGAGGTGGCCTCGGCGTCGAAGCGGCGGGTGAGCACCATGTCGCGGTAGAGACCGCGCAGTTCCTCGGGCGTGATGTCGGCGACGTACGGGTCGTACTCGGCGTTCTTCACGCGCTCGCCCTCGGGCGTCAGCAGCTGCACGAGCTGGGGCTCGGCGGTGCCTTTCCCGGCGGCGGCGCGGCTGGTGCGGGTGGCGCGCTTGGCGCCGGTGGCCTTGGCCGCCGTGCCGGTGGCCTCGGCCGCCGTCCCGGTGCCGGTGGCGCCGGCCTTGCCTCCGGCGCTGCGTCGCGGCTTGCGCGCGGCAGTGCTCTCCACGGTCACGTGTGCTCCTCCGTCGGTCCGGCCCCCGGGGTTGCCGGGTGACCAGTGCGGCTCACCTGTTCCTCGACCCGTGCACGGGGTGGGTGCCCTCGGCCGGAACAGGCGTGACAGGTGCCCCGGCGAGCGCCCTGCAAGCCTCACGTTACCCAGTGCGACACATTTCTGTGAAACCCTACTTGACCTGCGTTTTTGCTTGGATTTCCAAGTAAATCGGCAAAGTCCGGAAGGAGCCTGGTCACAGCCTTGCAGGAGGCCGGAGCAACGGCACGTTATCCCGCGCACCCAGGCCACGGGAAGAGTTTCCGCTCGGGAGTGGCTCCGCACCCACATTCGGACGAAAAGGAACATTTCTTCACTGTTCCCTCCGGACCCGCACTCCGGGAAGCCCGCCGCGCGCCCCTGCCGACCGCCGTCTCCTCCTGCGACGAGCGACCGACCGCCCGGCGGGCGCCACCCACCGGGACCACTTCGCCGCCGAGGCGCGTCCCAAGCCGACCACCCGAGATCACTTGTGACAGTCGGTGACTTTCTGTGACAACGCCCAGCTCACAGCCTCGCCACGTGCCCTACCATCGGCGCGTGCCGCGCTCCTGTGTACCACCCCTGATGCCCCACGCGCCCCCTGTGGGCGCCCTGCTCCGGCGCTACGCCGCCGGTTCCGCGCTCGCCTGCGAGCCCGTCGACCAGGGGCTGCTGAACCGCGGCTACCGGCTGCGCACCACCCGCGGCCGCTACTTCCTCAAGCACCACTTCGATCCCGACACCGCGGACCCGGCCTCGATCGCCCGCCAGCACCGGGCCACCCAGCGCCTCGCCGACCTGGGCGTCCCGGTCGCGCCCCCGCTGCCCGGCCGCGACGGGCGCACGGTCGCCGTCGTCGGCGGCCACGCCTACGCCCTGCACCCGTGGATCGACGGCCGGCACCGCCACGGCGCCCAGCTCACCCCCGGCGCGTGCGGGCGTCTGGGGGCGCTGCTGGGGACGGTCCACGCGAGCCTGGAACGCGTGATGCCGTCCCGTGCGCGAGCCGGCGCCGCTCCCGCCGAGAGCCCCACGCCCGCCGACACCTTCGACCTGATCGACGGCCTCCTCGCGCGCGTGCGCCGGCACCGCCCCGCCGACTCCTTCGACGAACTGGCCCGCCACCGGCTCCTGGAGCGCCGCACCCTGCTGGAACGGCACGCCGACCGGCGCCCCCGCACGCCGGCCCGGCCGGCTGGGTGCACGGCGACTTCCACCCGTTCAACCTGCTCTACCGCGGGGAGGCCCCCGCCGCCATCGTCGACTGGGACCGGCTCGGCGTGCAGCCCCGCGCCGAGGAGGCCGTACGTGCCGCCGCGATCTTCTTCGTCCGGCCCGACGGCACCCTCGACCTGCCGAAGGCTCGGGCGTACGCGCGCGCGTACCGGCCCGCCGCCGGGGCCACGTCCCGCGAGCTGGCGGCGGCCGTGCACCGGGTGTGGTGGGAGCGCCTGAACGACTTCTGGATGCTGCGCTGGCACTACGAGCGCGGCGACACCCGCGCCGACCCGCAGTTCCCGGCCGCCTCCGCCCTCGTGGTGTGGTGGACCCGGGAGTACGACGCGGTGTGCGACGCGTTCACGGACTGAGGGCTTCCGAGGGGAGTGCCCTACAACGCGTACGCGCGCGTGAGGCCCCGTCAAAAGGGCTCACGCGCGCGTGCGCGGCGTCGTGCGGTCGGTCAGCCGGTGGTGCCGGCGCTGTCGGCGCCGGTGACGCCGGAGATGGTGCCGCCCTGCGTCGTACCGCCGTCGGTGGTGCCGCCGTCGGCGGTGCCGCCACCGGTGGTGCCGGGGTCGGCGGTGCCGCCGCCGGTGGTGCCGGGGTCGGCGGTGCCACCGGTGGTGGTGCCGCCGCCGGTGGTGCCGGGGTCGCTCGACACCGGAGCCGACGGCTTGTCCGACGGCTGACTGCTGTAATCCGGGGACGGCTCGTACGACGGCGTGTACGACGGCGTCCAGTTGGACCCGGAGTTCGAACCGGTGCTGCCGCCTTCGGAGGTGTCCTGCGACGTCTCGTCGGACGGCTCCTCGCTCGGCGACGCGCTCGGCTGGTCCTCGGAGGCGGACGGTGTGGCGCTCGGCGACGTGGAGGTCCCGCCGCCGCCGCTGCCCGCGCCCTGGCTGTTCAGCGCGAGCGCGACGCCCGCGGCGATGGCGATCACCGCGAGGACGGCGAGGATCCACAGCCTGCCGCGGCCGTTGCCCTGGTTGCCGTGTCCCTCGAACCCGCCGTCGTCGCCGCTGCCGTAGCCGGCGGGCAGGATCGGCTGCGGGATCTGCGAGGTGTGGGAACCGCCGGTGCCCTGCGGCAGCACGCTGGTGCTCGCGAAGCCCGCCGCGGCGGCACCCGCGCCGGTGGCCGCCCCGACCGGGCCGGTGTTCCAGGTGCCGGAGTGGGCGCCCTGGTCGTACAGCATCTGGAGGCCGTACTGGATGAGGCCGCGCATCTCCTCCGCGGTCTGGAAGCGGTCGTCGGGGTCCTTGGCGAGAGAACGCATGACGAGGCCGTCGAGTTCCGGCGGGCACACGCCGTCCGAGGTCCGCGACGGCGGGACCGGGATGTCCTGCACGTGCTGGTAGACCACCGACAGCGGCGTCTCACCGGTGAAGGGCGGCCGCAGCGCGAGCAGTTCGTACAGCAGGCAGCCGGTGGCGTACAGGTCGGAGCGGTGGTCGACGGCCTTGCCGAGCGCCTGCTCCGGGGAGAGGTACTGCGGGGTGCCCATCACCATGCCGGTCTGCGTCATCGTCGTCGACGCCCCGTGCAGGGCGCGCGCGATGCCGAAGTCCATCACCTTCACCGCGCCGTTGTCGGTGATGATCACGTTCGCCGGCTTGATGTCGCGGTGCACGATGCCGTGCTGGTGCGAGTAGGCGAGTGCCTCCAGCACCCCGGAGACGATGATCAGGGCCTGCTCGGGTCCCGGCGCCTCGGCGTTGAGGAGCAGGTCGCGGATCGTCCGCCCCTCGACCAGCTCCATCACGATGTACGGCACGCTCTGGCCGCCGACGACGTCCTCGCCGGAGTCGTACACGGCGACGATCGCGTGGTGGTTGAGACCGGCCACCGACTGGGCCTCGCGCGTGAAGCGGGCCTTGGACACCGGGTCCTCGGCGAGATCCGCGCGCAGCAGCTTGACGGCGACGGTACGGCCGAGACGCACGTCCTCGGCGGCGAACACCTCCGCCATGCCGCCCCGCCCGAGTCTGCCGGTCAGCCGGTAACGGCCGTCCCCGACAAGCCCGCCGTTACCCCACATCTCCGGCGCATCTGACATACCGCCGCCAGTCGCCTCGGGGTCGGACGGGCCCTGAGCGCGCTGCTGCTGTGCCATCAGTCCTCGCCGTCGTTTCTGCCCGCGGTGCGCGCGGTGTTGTCACGGTCTCCGTCGGCCACGCTACAGCCTCCGCGCAAGCCGCCGGTCCGGGATCAGCCCGGGTATCGGCCCCAGACGGATCGGCCATCAAACCCGCACTCCGCATCGGCGTGCAAATCCTGTGCACCGGGAGTACGGCACCTGTAACGCTTCCGCGACTCTTCTTGCGCGTACGGTCACGGAACGGGCACCGAGCTTGACGTGTCGGTGCCCTGGGGCAGACTTGGCCGGGAATAGCACTTTCGATCAATGGGCAAGCCACGGCGAGCGGCAGCGCTGAGGGCCTGACGGGGGACGCAGAGAATGAGCCAGGACGGCGCGCAGGGCCGGTACGCGGGGCGGGCGCTCGCCGGTGGCCGCTATCAGCTGCGCGACTTGCTCGGCGAGGGCGGCATGGCCTCGGTCCACCTCGCCTACGACTCGGTGCTCGACCGGCAGGTCGCGGTCAAGACGCTCCACACCGAACTCGGCCGCGAACAGGCCTTCCGCGAGCGCTTCCGTCGCGAGGCCCAGGCCGTGGCCAAGCTCACCCACACCAACATCGTCTCGGTCTTCGACACCGGCGAGGACGACGTCGACGGCCTGACCACGCCGTACATCGTCATGGAGTACGTCGAGGGCCGCCCGCTCGGCTCGGTGCTCGACGAGGACGTGCGGCGGCAGGGCGCGATGCCCGCCGACAAGGCCCTGAAGATCACCGCGGACGTGCTGGCCGCGCTGGAGATCAGCCACGAGATGGGCCTGGTCCACCGCGACATCAAGCCGGGCAACGTGATGATGACCAAGCGCGGCGTCGTCAAGGTCATGGACTTCGGCATCGCGCGCGCGATGCAGTCCGGCGTCACCTCGATGACGCAGACCGGCATGGTCGTCGGCACCCCGCAGTACCTCTCGCCCGAACAGGCCCTCGGCCGCGGCGTGGACGCCCGCTCCGACCTGTACTCGGTCGGCATCATGCTCTTCCAACTGGTCACCGGAAGACTGCCGTTCGACGCCGACTCGCCGCTGGCGATCGCGTACGCGCACGTGCAGGAGGAGCCGGTGGCCCCGTCCGCCATCAACCGCGCGCTGCCACCGGCCGTCGACGCGCTGGTCGCCCGCGCGCTGAAGAAGAACCCGAACGAACGCTTCCCCACCGCCGTCGCCATGCGCGACGAGTGCCTGCGCGTCGCGGCCTCCTTCCAGTCCGCGCCGCCGAGCATCGTGCCCGGCACCCCCTCGCAGAGCGGCTCGGGCGTCGGCTCCGCGGTGTTCCCGCCGGTCGGCCAGAGTCCCCAGACCCCGGTGGGCAACGTCCAGACGCCGTACCAGCCGGCCCCGACGCCCAATCCGTACGGCACTCCCCCGACGCCCGCTCCGTCGTACGGCTATCCGCAGCAGGGCTACCAGACGCCCGCTCCGGCCTACGGTCACCAGCAGGGTCCGCAGACCCCGTCCGGGTACCCCACGAACCAGCAGGCCTCGGGAGCGTCCGGGGGCGGCCGCAGGAACAACGCGGGAGCGCTCGTCGGGTCGGCGATCGTGGCCGTCGCGGCCGTCGGCGCACTGATCGGCACCCTCGCCTCCAGCGGCGGCGGTGGCGACGACAAGGACGGCGAACCCGTCACCATCGCCTCCACCTCGACGACGAAGGACACCGGCTACCGGGGCCCGGACACGTCCAAGACGATCGACACGAGCGAGTGCACGGAGCCTCAGGAGTCGTACAACGACCCCGACAAGATCCGGGTCCCCAGCTTCAAGTTCAAGAACATCGATTCGGTCAAGGCCTGTTTCCAGGCCGCCGGTTGGTCGATCAAGACGAAGGACCAGGACGAGAACACCTACGGCGACGGCACGGTCATGGACCAGTTCCCCTCCGCCGGGACGGACGTCGACCCGGAGAACATGCCGGAGATCGAGCTGAGCGTCTCCACGGGCAACCCGCCGTCCTGACCCCGGACGACCGAGAAGGGCCCGGCGTCGGTCGCCGGGCCCTTCCTCGTCGGTACGGATGCGAATCGGTTCCCCAGGCGGGGCCCTACAGGTACGGGCCGCCCGAACGGCCGCCCGCCCGCGGGTCTTCGGGACCCTCCGGACCACTCACCCCGGCGGCAGGGCACGGCGCATCTGCTCCAACTGGGCCCGCGCGGCCATCTGCTGGGCGAACAGCGTGGTCTGGATCCCGTGGAACAGGCCCTCCAGCCAGCCCACCAACTGAGCCTGCGCGATCCGCAGTTCCGCGTCGCTCGGAGTCGACCCCTCCGTGAACGGCAGGGAGAGCCGCTCCAGTTCCTCGACTAGCTCCGGTGCCAGGCCGTCCTCCAGCTCCTTCACCGAGCTCGAGTGGATCTCCTTGAGACGGACGCGGCTGGCCTCGTCGAGGGGGCCGCACGCACCTCCTCCAGCAGCTGCTTGATCATGCTGCCGATCCTCATGACCTTCGCCGGCTGCTCGACCTGCTCGGTCACGGGGATCTCACGGGAGTCGTCGTCCGCGTCGATGCCACCGAGAGCCATGCCGTCCTGGCCTACGACCAGGATCTTCTGGGCGTTCTCCGGCGACCGTTCGTTCCTCGGCATCTCCATGCCGTCATTCTCTCGCACCCGTACACCTCATCATCGGGGCGCCCCCCGTGAAGGGCGATCGCCCGCTTTCCCGTTCGGCGCAGTCCGGAATGCGGCACTCAATCCGTCATGTGAGGCTTGTGGCCTCATTGTGCGACGACTGAACACCGGGAGGGGGTCACGGGCGTGACTCCATGGCGGCGGGGGCTGTGCGGGGTGGGAGTGGGGACGGGGCTGCTGGTGGCCGTGCTGCCGTACGGGGGTGTGCGGGCGGACGCGGCGGTACCGGCGTACGGCTCCGGGGCGGCGTACGCGAGCAGGGTCGCGCACGGGAGCGGACCGACGGCCGGGAGCACGTCGGCGGACGGGGGCCGGCCGGTCTCCGGCCGTGGCCCGACGCACGGTCCTGAGGGGACGCACGGTCCTGGGGAGACGCACGGTCCTGGGGAGACCCACGGTCCTGGTCCGGCACGCGGCGACGGTCCGGCGTACGAGACCGGCCCTGCGCACGGCCGTCCCGTCTCGACGCCCTCGCAGGGTGCCGGGCACGACCGCGTCCCGCCGCCCCCCGGCCCGCCGTCACCCGTTCCCGTGGCGGCGTCCCCGACCGCGTCGCCGTCCGCCCCGGCCTCGGCGTCACCCGACGGCCGCCGGGCCGGAAGCCGGGCCGGGGAGGGGCGGGCACGCCCCGGCCGCACCCAGGAGACGGCCGGGACGGACCCCGAGGCCGTCGACGAGGACACGGACGCCGGTACGGATGCCGATATGGACGCCGATATGGACGCCGGTGACGAGGAGGGCTTCGCCGAGGAGACGACCGCCCCGGACGGGACTCCGCCCGGGGCCCGGCTCGTCCCCTCCGCGTCGCCGCGGGCCGCGGGGCGGGCCGAGGCCGCCGAGGAGCGGCCCGTCGGACGCATGCTGCGGATCCTGCCCCTCGGCAGCGGTCTGGTCCTCATCGGCATGGGCCTCGGCCTCGCCTTCCTCGGCCTGCGGCTGCGCCGCGGCTGAGGCCGGTGGCGCCGGTTCAGCGGGTGACCAGCAGGACCTTGCCGACGTGCCCGCTGTCCTCGACGACCCGGTGCGCCGCGGCCGCGTCGTTCATCGGGAGTTCGCGGTCCACGACGGGACGGACCTGGCCGGCGGCGAGCAGCGGCCAGACGTGCTCGCGCACGGCCGCGACGATCGTCGCCTTCTCGCCGAGGGGCGGGCCCGCAGCGAGGTCGCGCTGATCGCGGCGCGCTTGCCGAGGAGCGCGCCGATGTTCAGCTCGCCCTTGACGCCGCCCTGCATGCCGATGATCGCCAGCCGGCCGTTGACGGCGAGGCTCTGGACGTTGCGGTCCAGGTACTTGGCGCCCATGTTGTCGAGGATGACGTCGGCGCCGGCACCGTCGGTCGCCTTCCCGATCTCGGCGACGAAGTCCTGCTCGCGGTAGTTGATCAGGATGTCCGCGCCCAGCTCGGCGCACCGCTCCAGCTTCTGCGCGCTGCCCGCGGTGACGGCGACGGTGGCGCCGACGGCCTTGGCGAGCTGGATCGCCATCGTGCCGATGCCACTGGAGCCGCCGTGCACCAGCAGCGTCTCGCCGGGGCGCAGGTGGGAGACCATGAAGACGTTCGACCAGACCGTGCAGGCCACCTCGGGCAGCGCCGCGGCCCGCACGAGGTCGACCCCCTCGGGCACCGGCAGCAGTTGTCCGGCCGGTACGGCGACCTTCTCGGCGTATCCGCCGCCCGCGAGCAGTGCGCACACCTCGTCGCCGACGGCCCAGCCGGAGACACCCGGGCCGAGCGCGGCGATCCGGCCGGAGCACTCCAGACCGGGGTAGGGCGAGGCCCCCGGCGGCGGGTTGTAGAAGCCCTGCCGCTGGAGGACGTCGGCACGGTTGACGGCACTGGCCGCCACCTCGACCAGCACTTCGCCCTCGCCGGGCACGGGGTCGGGGACCTCGTCCCACACCAGCGCCTCGGGACCACCGGGTTCAGGAATCGTGATCGCATGCATGAGGGCGACGCTACCCCGCGGTGACCGGTCGCGGCCGTCCCGCCCGCCGGGCCGGTCCGCGGCGGGAAGCCGGTGCGCGACCGATGAGTTCGCGCGACGGTGGAGGTCTCCCCTGCATCACCCCGTGCGCGGAAGGGACACCACCACCATGAGCCAGCACACCGCAGGCCCGGCGATCGAGACCGCGGGCCTGGTGAAGACGTTCGGCGAGACCAGGGCCGTGGACGGCGTGGACCTCGCCGTCCCCGCCGGCACCGTCTACGGCGTCCTCGGTCCCAACGGCGCGGGCAAGACCACCACCGTGAAGATGCTCGCCACCCTGCTGCGGCCCGACGGCGGCCAGGCCCACGTCTTCGGCCACGACGTCGTCCGCGAGGCCGACGCGGTACGCGGCCTGGTCAGCCTCACCGGCCAGTACGCGTCCGTGGACGAGGACCTCACCGGCGCCGAGAACCTGGTGCTGCTGGCCCGGCTCCTCGGGCACGCCAAGAAGGCCGCGCGCGAGCGGTCCGCACAGCTGCTGGAGGCCTTCGGGCTCACCGACGCCGCCTCGAGGCAGGTCAAGCACTACTCGGGCGGCATGCGCCGCCGTATCGACATCGCCGCGTCCATCCTGAGCACACCCGACCTGCTCTTCCTCGACGAGCCGACGACCGGTCTCGACCCGCGCAGCCGCAACCAGGTGTGGGACATCGTGCGGGCGGTGGTCGCGCAGGGCACCACCGTGCTGCTGACCACGCAGTACCTGGACGAGGCCGACCAGCTGGCGTCCCGCATCGCCGTCATCGACCACGGCAGGGTGATCGCCGAAGGCACCAAGGGCGAGCTGAAGGCGTCCGTGGGCGCCGGGTCCGTCCACCTGAGGCTGCGGGACGCCGAGCAGCGTCAGCGGGCCGCCGAGGTGCTGAGCAGGGTGCTGGACGCGCGGGTGCAGCACGACCCCGACCCGGTGGCCCTGACGGCCCGGCTGGCCGCGACGGCGGGTGACACGGCCGCCGACCAGGCCGCCCGGGCCCTCGGCGAGCTGGCCAGGACCGGCGTCACCGTCGACAACTTCTCGCTGGGACAGCCCAGCCTGGACGAGGTCTTCCTCGCCCTCACCGGACACGACACCCAGGCGGACGACGCCGTGAGGAACGAGGTGGCCGCATGAGCACCGCGACGACGAGGACGACGAACGAGAGCCGGGACCTCGCGCCGGTCCGCGCCGACTCCCTCGCGGCGCTGCTGGTCGCCAAGGAGCGCCCGCCGCGGCCGAGCGCCTGGTCGGCCTCCCTCACCTTCGGCTGGCGGGCCGTCCTCAAGATCAAACACGTGCCGGAGCAGCTGTTCGACGTCACGGCGTTCCCGATCATGATGGTGCTGATGTACACGTACCTCTTCGGGGGCGCACTGGCCGGCTCGCCCGGGGAGTACATCCAGTTCCTGCTGCCCGGCATCCTCGTGATGTCGGTCGTGATGATCACCATGTACACAGGCGTATCGGTGAACACGGACATCGAGAAGGGCGTCTTCGACCGGTTCCGCTCGCTGCCGATCTGGCGGCCCTCGACGATGGTCGGCTATCTCCTCGGCGACGCCCTGCGCTACGCCCTCGCGTCCGTGGTGATGCTCACCGTCGGCATGATCCTCGGCTACCGGGCGGACGGCGGGGTTCTCGGGGTCCTCACCGGCATCGCCCTGCTGATCGTCTTCTCCTTCGCCTTCTCGTGGATCTGGACCATGTTCGGGCTGCTGCTGCGCACCGAGAAGTCGGTGATGGGCGTCAGCATGATGGTGATCTTCCCGCTGACCTTCCTGTCCAACGTGTTCGTCGACCCGAGGACCATGCCGGGCTGGCTCCAGGCGTTCGTGAACAACAGCCCGGTCACCCACCTCGCGTCCGCGGTGCGCGGGCTGATGGCCGGCGACTGGCCGACCGCCGAGGTCGCCTGGTCCCTGGGCTGGGCGGGACTGTTCGTGCTGGTCTTCGGACCCGTGACGATGCGCCTCTACAACCGCAAGTAGCGGTTGCGCCTCCACGACCGCGCAGTGCGGTTGCGCTGTGCGGCCGCGTCCCTCGACCGCACGTAGGGCGTGCGGCCCGGTCAGAAGCGCAGTGCCTTCGGCGCCTCCGGCGGCACCCGCACGATGGTGACGAGTCGGTCCGTCAACTCCAGCACCCCGAGGGCCGGATCGTCGTAGGCCAGCACCCGGTGACCGCGCACGACACTCACCACCAGGTCGTCCGTCTCGCGTGGAGCACGTCCCGCCTCGGCCTTGGTGACCGGCCGTTCGACGAGGTCGAGGCCGCTGCCCTGGTGGATGAGGTCCTCCATCACCCGGCCCGCCGCGGGGCTGAGCACGGACAGGCCGAGCAGCCGTCCGGCCGCTCCCGCACTGGTGATGACCTCATCGGCGCCGGACTGCTTCAGCAGCGGCGCGTTCTCCTCCTCGCGCGCCGCGGCCACGATCTTCGCCCGCGGATTGAGCTGGCGGGCCGTCAGGATCACGAGCACGGCCGTGTCGTCGCGTTCCGTCGCGATGATGATCCGGCCCGCCCGCTGCACCTCCGCCCGCCGCAGGACGTCACTGCGGGTACCGTCACCGACCACACCCTCGTAGCCTTCAGCCGTCGCCGCGTCGATCATCCTGGCACCGGGATCGATCACGACGACCTGCTCCTTCCGCAGCCCCGCCGCACAGGCGGTCCGGATCGCGGACCGGCCTTTCGTGCCGAAGCCGACGACGACAGTGTGGTCGCGCAAGGGGGACCTCCGGGTTGCTGGGCGAAAGCTCGGTACGCAAACGGGTGTCGCGTCCTGACGGGTGCGACTCCGCCAGGAACCATGGTGCCCACCGATCGGATCACCACTACAGGGGGCCACGCGATGCGAGACCACGAACGACATCCAGCCGGGCCGGGACGGCTCTCCCTCTTCCGGTCCCTGTGGTACCGCTCGCGCGCCGAGGCACGGGACGACGCCGAGGCGGGCCGCTCCATCGCGATGCCGCTGCAGAGCTCCCTGCCTCCGCTCCAGCAGGTGCTGCGGCGCCTCGCCCTCGCCCTGCTGGTGCTGTTGGTCACCACACTGATCGTCTACATCGACCGCGGTGGCTACAACGATAACTCCGACAAATCCGTCGATTTCCTCGACGCCGCCTACTACGCCACCGTCACCCTCTCCACCACCGGCTACGGCGACATCACCCCCGTCAGCGACTCGGCCCGGCTCGTCAACATCCTCGTCATCACGCCACTGCGCGTGCTGTTCCTGATCATCCTGGTCGGCACGACCCTCGAAGTCCTCACCGAGCGCACCCGTCAGCAGGTCCGCATCCACCGCTGGCGCAGCCGCACCCACCGGCATGTCGTGGTCGTCGGCTACGGCACCAAGGGCCGACACGCGGTGGAGACGCTCGTCGGGCAGGGCATCCCCAAGGAGCAGATCGTCGTGGTGGACGTCCAGAACAAGGCCGCGCACGCGGCCGGGGACGACGGGCTGGTGTCGGTGGTGGGGGACGCCACGCGTTCGGAGACGCTGCTCAAGGCCGAGGTCGCCCACGCCTCCCGGGTGATCGTGGCGCCGCAGCGCGACGACACCGCCGCCCTGGTCACGCTCACCGCCCGCCAGCTGAACAGACGCGCCACGATCGTCGTCGCCGCACGGGAGGACGAGAACGTGCCGTTGCTCAAGCAGAGCGGCGCGGACACCGTGGTCACCAGCTCCAGCTCCGCCGGCCGATTGCTGGGCGTCTCCATGGTCAGCCCGACCGTGGCCAGAACACTGGAGGACCTCATGACCCTCGGCAGCGGCCTGGATCTCATCGAGCGCCCCGTCACCAGGCAGGAGGCCGGCAAGTCGCCGCGCGCCTCCACGGACCTGGTGGTGGCGGTCGTCCGAGGCAAGGACCTGCTGGACTTCGCCGACCCCCGCCTCACGCAGCTTCAGGCGGGGGACCGGGTGATCACGGTGAGCCGGGCGAAGGTGGCCGAACAGGCGTGAGCCGGACTGCGGGCTTCTGAGGGCACGTCCTTCCATCGACCTGTTTCACGTGAAACAGGTCGTGAAGGACCATCAGGGGGTTTCACGTGAAACAACCGGACGACTAGCCCTCTTCGGATGTTTCACGTGAAACAGGCGTCGATCCCGGCCGCCGCCCACGGAAGATCGAGCAGTTCCGTCTCCTGGCCGGCCCGTGCGCCACCGGGCGGTACGACGGCGAGCGCGTCGGCAGCCGCGATGCCCCGCAGCATCGCCGGACCGTTGTAGTGCAGCGGCACGGCGTGATCGCCTCGTAGAACGACCGGGACAAGCCGGGTGTCCCGCGGGTGACCGTGCGCCACCTCCCGCAGGGGCAGCGTGTACGGCTCCGGGGCGGGGCGGCCGGCGAGGGTGCGCAGCAGGGGCTCGGCGAGCGTGAGGAGCCCGGAGACGGCCGCGAGGGGGTTGCCCGGCAGACCGACGAGGTACCGGTCCCGCGTGATCCCGGCCAGCAGCATCGGATGCCCGGGACGCACCTCGACGCCGTCGACCAGCAGTCCGGCGCCGATGCGGCGCAGGGTGGGGTGAACATGATCGACGGGCCCGCGGCCGTCCCGCCGGTGGTGACGATCAGATCGGCTGTGGACGTGGTGAGGGCCTGGTGCAGGGCTTCCGCATCGTCGCCGAGCCTGCGCAGCGCCACCACCTCGGCGCCCATCGCCCGCAGCCACGGCGGAAGCATCGGTCCGAGCGCGTCCCGGATGAGCCCGTCGTGCGGGCGCCCCTCGGTGAGGAGTTCGTCGCCGAGGACGAGCACCTCGACCCGGGGCCGGGGGACCACGGCGAGCGTGTCGTATCCGGCGGCCGCGGCGAGCCCGAGCACGGCCGGAGTCACCAGCGCTCCGGCGGGCAGCAACTGCTCACCGCTGCGGCACTCCTGGCCGCGCGGACGGATGTCCTGCCCGTGCTGGAGATCGCGGTCGGGGTGCAGCCGGCCCTTCTCGTCGGTGCGGCCGTGCTCGCTGCGCAGTACCGCGGTCGTGTCCGGGGGGATCCGGGCGCCGGTGGCGATCCGGACGGCCTCGCCGTCGACGAGGCGTGCGGGTCCGGCCTCTCCGGCCAGCACACCCTGGTCGCGTACGGCCCAGGGGCCGGGCCCGGCGACCGCCCAGCCGTCCATCGCGGAGGTGTCGAAGGAGGGCAGGTCGGTGAGGGCGGCGAGGGGAGCGGCCAGGACGAGACCGAGGGCGTCTTCCAGGGGCACGGAGACGGGCGGGCGGCGGGCGGCGAGGGAACGGGCGGCACGACCGGCGCGGGCGCGGGCGTCGGCCCAGGAGGTGACGGCGGCCTTCCCGTGGCGTGCTTCGTGGGCGGGGGCGGTGCCGACGCGTGCGTCATGCCCCCGGCCGTGCGAGCCCCGCTCCTCGCTGTGCGTGACCGCCGGGTCGTGTGTGGCGCCGACGGCCGGACGGGCGGGTCGGTTGCCGTGCTTCACGAGGGCGAGCGCCTCCTCGACGTCGAGATCATCTTCGGCGTCCTCACCGTTTCGGATGCCGGGGGCGGTCATCCGGCGTCCGGGCGCGTGTCGGGCGTGGCGTCGGGGGCCACGTCGGGCTGTCCCGGGACGGCCCCGGCACCGGAAGCGACGCCGTCCGTCCCACTGGTCCCACCGGTCCCACCGGCCCCGTCGGCCTCCCCGGCTTCGTCCGCCCAGCGGATCGCCAGGGCGGCGGCCTTGCGGGTCGCCTCGGCGACGGCTTCCGGGCCTCCCCCGCCCGCCCGGCGACGTAGCCCACCAGGAAGGTGGTCAGGGGAGCCGCCGGCCGGGCCACTCCGTGGGCGGCGTCGCGGGCGAGGTCGAGGAGAGCGCCGGTGTCGACCTCGAGATCGATGCCCAGCTCGTTCTTGACTGCGGAAATCCATTCGTCCAACACGTGGCCATGCTCCCTGATGCGTGCTCTGGCGGCGGCGATGTCGTCCCAGGTGTCGCAGTCGAAGGACGCGACGGGGTCGGGGACGCGGGTGAGGTCGAGACCGGCGGTCAGCCGGCGCAGGGGCAGCCCCGTGAGGCCGCCGTGCTCCTCGCCGAGCGCCGAGAGTTCACGGCGCAGGGCGGACGTGCGATAGACGGCGACGAGCGGCTGGTCACGGCCGTCGGCGTCGGTGAGCAGCGCGCCCTCGGCGCCCTCGGCGCTCAGGGCGGTCAGCAGCCGCCGGACGGTGTCCGCGGCGAGGAACGGCAGGTCGGCGGAGAGGACGACGACGAAGTCCGCGGTGGCGTGGCGCAGCCCGGCGCCGAGTGCCGCCACCGGTCCCGCGCCGGGCGGATCCTCGCGTGCCCAGCGCACGGGCCGGGCGGTCGGCCGCCGGTCCGCGACGACGACCGTGGTCCTGGCGTCGGCGCAGGCGCCGAGCACCCGGTCGAGCAGGGCGCGCCCGCCCACCAGCACACCGGGCTTGTCGGCGCCGCCCAGCCGGCGGGCACCGCCGCCGGCGAGCACGACGGCATCGTGACCGACGCCGTCGTGGCCGGGGAGGCCGGGGAGGCCGCCGGCGCCCTGCTCGAAAGGCGCGGCGGCGTCCTGGTCGGGGCGATCGCCGGAGGTGACCGCCCACGGCTCGTTCGGAGTCACCCCTCGAGTATGCGCGGCACTCCGATCACACGGGACGGCGGAGTGCCCACACGGTCACAGGGTGCGCAGCAGCACCGCCGGTTGTTCCACGCAGTCCGCCACGTGGCGCAGGAAGCCGCCCGCCGTGCCGCCGTCGCACACCCGGTGGTCGAAGGTGAGCGAGAGCTGGACGACCTGACGCACGGCCAGTTCGCCCTCGTGCACCCAGGGCTTGGGGATGATGCGGCCGACGCCGAGCATGGCGGCCTCGGGGTGGTTGATGATCGGCGTGGAGCCGTCGACGCCGAAGACGCCGTAATTGTTCAGCGTGAACGTGCCGCCGGTCAGATCGGCCGGTGTGAGGGTGCCGGTGCGGGCCGCCTCGGTGAGCCGGGCGAACTCCGCGCCGAGGCCCTCGGTGTCACGGGCGTGCGCGTCGCGCACGACGGGCACCACGAGACCACGGTCCGTCTGGGCGGCGAAGCCGAGGTGGACGTGGTCCAGTCGGACGACCTCACGGGCTTCCTGGTCGACGGTGGAGTTGAGCTCCGGGAAACGGGCCAGGGCCGCGGTGCAGATCCGGGCCAGCAACGCCAGGAGGGAGATCTTCGGCCCCCCGGCCGCGTTCATCGCCGCGCGGGCACGCATCAGCTCGGTCGCGTCCGCGTCGACCCAGCAGGTTGCGTCGGGGATCTCGCGCCGACTGCGGGAGAGCTTGTCGGCGACGGCCCCGCGGACGCCCTTGAGCGGGATGCGGGTGCCGGCCGTGACCGTGGCGGGGACGGGAGCGACGACCGCCGCCCCGGGGACCACGCGCGGGTGCGGCTCGGGCGTCGCCGTGGTGGTCCGGCCCTGCGCGGCCGCGGCCCGCAGGGCGTACTCCACGTCGGCCCGCAGGATCAGGCCGTCGGGGCCGGAGCCGGTCAGCTCCCTCAGGTCGATGCCGTTCTCACGGGCCAGCCTGCGCACGAGGGGGAGATCACCGCCACGGGGCCGTCCGCCGCCTCCGCGGTCCGCACTCCCCCGTTCGCCGAGGCCACCGCCGGCGCCGCGGGTACGGGGGCGGACACGGGAGCGGGGGCCGGCCGGTCCGGCCGCACCCTGCGGCGGCGCGCGGGCGCCTCGGAGGTGCCGTACCCCACGAGGACGTTGCCCGAGCCCTTGCCGTCCGCGGCGGCCGGCGTGTCCCGAGTGCCCTCGGTGACCGGCCCGTCCGGGGCGTCCGTCGAGCCGCCGGAGGCCGGTTCGCCCACGGCGACCGTGATCAGCGGGGCGCCGACGGGCAGTTCCGTCCCCTCCTCGCCGAAGCGGGCGGTGACCACACCGCCGTAGGGACAGGGCACCTCGACCATGGCCTTGGCCGTCTCGACCTCGACGACCGGCTGGTCGACGGCGACGACGTCACCGACCTCGACCAGCCAGCGGACGATCTCCGCCTCGGTGAGTCCCTCCCCGAGGTCGGGGAGCTTGAACTCCAGCACCTGTGCCATCAGCTCTCGGCCTCCCACTGCAGACGCGCCACGGCGTCCAGGATGCGGTCGACGCCGGGCAGGTGGTGGCGCTCCAGCATCGGCGGCGGATAGGGGATGTCGAACCCGGCGACGCGCAGCACCGGCGCTTCCAGGTGGTGGAAGCAGCGCTCCGTGACGCGGGCCGCGATCTCCCCGCCCGGGCCTCCGAAGGAGCCCGATTCATGGACGACGACCGCTCGTCCGGTCCGCCGCACCGAGGCGGTGACCGTCTCGTCGTCGAACGGCACCAGGGAGCGCAGGTCGACGACTTCGAGGTCCCAGCCCTCGGCCCGGGCCGCCTCGGCGGCTTCGAGGCACACGGGCACCGACGGCCCGTACGTGATGAGTGTGGCGCTCCGGCCCGAGCGCCGCACCACCGCGCGGCCGATGGGTTCAACGGCCGACGGCTCCTCCGGGTTCCAGGAGTCCTTCGACCAGTACAGGCGCTTGGGCTCGAGGACGACGACCGGATCGTCGGAGGCGATGGCGGCGCGCAGCAGGCCGTAGGCGTCGGCGACCGTGGCGGGCGTGACGACGTGCAGCCCGGGGGTGGCCATGTAGTAGGCCTCGGAGGAGTCGCTGTGGTGCTCGACGCCGCCGATGCCGCCGCCGTAGGGGACGCGGATCGTGACGGGCAGCGGCATGCGGCCGCGGGTGCGGTTGCGCATGCGGGCGACATGGCTGACGAGCTGCTCGAACGCCGGGTAGGCGAAGGCGTCGAACTGCATCTCCACGACCGGGCGCAGGCCGTACATGGCCATGCCGACCGCGGTGCCGAGGATGCCCGCCTCGGCCAGCGGGGTGTCCGTGCAACGGTCCTCGCCGAACTCCGCGGCGAGTCCGTCGGTGACCCGGAAGACGCCGCCGAGGGTGCCCACGTCCTCACCGAGGACGTGCACGGACGGGTCGGCTGCCATCGCGTCGCGCAGGGCGCGCGTGAGGGCCTGCGCCATGGTGGCGGGCTTGACGGCGACGGTGGTCATCAGTGCGTTCCTCCCTGCTCCGCCTCGATCTCGGCCTGCAGCAGGGCGCGCTGTTCACGAAGTTGCGTGGTGGGCTCGGCGTACACATGGGCGAAGAGCTCCATGGGGTCGAGCGGGGCGTCCTGGTTCATGCGGGCGCGCAGGTCGGCGGCCATGGTCTCGGCGGCGTCCCGGGCCGCCTGCTTCGTCTCCTCGTCGAGCAGCCCGCGCGCGGTCAGCTCGTGTTCCAACAGGTCGATCGGGTCGTGCCCGCGCCAGGTCTCGACCTCGGCGTCACCGCGGTAGCGGGTCGCGTCGTCGGCGTTGGTGTGGGCGTCCACGCGGTAGGTGATCGCCTCGACGAGCGTGGGACCGCCGCCCGCGCGGGCGTGCCGTACGGCGTCGGCGAGCACCTCGTGCACGGCGGCCGCGTCGTTGCCGTCGACCAGCCGGCCGGGCATGCCGTACCCGACGGCCTTGTGGGCCAGCGAGGGCGCGGCGGTCTGCTTGGCGAGCGGGACGGAGATCGCGAATCCGTTGTTCTGGACGAGGAAGACGACCGGCGCCCGCCAGACGGCGGCGAAGTTCAGCGCCTCGTGGAAGTCGCCCTCGCTGGTGCCGCCGTCGCCGACCATGGCGAGCGCCACCACGTCGTCGCCCTTGAGGCGGGCGGCATGGGCGAGGCCCACGGCGTGCGGGAGCTGTGTGGCGAGCGGGGTGCTCAGGGGGCCACGCGGTGCTCGTACGGGTCGTAGCCGGTGTGCCAGTCGCCGCGCAGCAGCGTGAGGGCCTCCACCGGGTCCACGCCGCGGGCGACGACCGCGAGGGTGTCGCGGTAGCTGGGGAAGAGCCAGTCCTGCTCCTGCAGGACGAGGGCGGCGGCGACCTCGCAGGCCTCCTGGCCGGTGCTGGAGGGGTAGACGGCGAGGCGGCCCTGCTTGGTCAGGGCGGTGGCCTGCACGTTGTACCGACGGCCGCGCACCAGTTGGGCGTGGAGCCGGCGCAGCAGCTCCGGGTCGGCCTGGGCGGCCGCCTCGGTGCCGAGGACGCGGTACGGCTCCGCGTCGGGCAGCAGCGGCGCGGGGTCGGTGCGGGGCTGCCAGGCGGGCGGCGGTGTCGGCCGGTATCCGCCCCGCTGCTCCATGACCGTCATGACGGCACCTCCTCGTGGGAGTGGCTACGGGGGACGGATCGGCTGTGACCCGTCTCACCTACCGATTGTTCGGTCGTCGGCACATTTTGGCTACAGGGCCCCTCAGGCTGTGGACAAACGGTTCTCCACAACCTGAGATGAACGCAGGACGTCCACGACGAAGAGGCGGGGGACATGACAGCTGAACAAATGGCCGAGAGTCCGGACGGCGGCTCACCACCGCGCGCGGAGACCACGGCCCCGCCGCGCACGGAGACCACGGCCCCGCCGCGCACGGAGACCACGACCGCGGCGCGCACGGAGACCACGACCGCGGCGCGCACGGAGAGCAAGGCCCCGGCCCGCCCGCTCGACGCCATCGATCAGGACATCCTCAAGATGCTCCAGGCGGACGGCCGTGCCTCGATACGCTCGGTCGCCGAGCGGGTCCACGTGTCGCGCGCCAACGCCTACGCCCGCATCAACCGGCTCGTCGAGGACGGCGTGATCCGCGGCTTCGGCGCGCGCGTGGACCATGAGCGCGCGGGCCACGGGACGTCCGCCTACGTCACGCTGAAGATCGTCCAGAACTCCTGGCGCACGGTCCGCGAGCAGCTCAGGCGGCTGCCCGGCGCCTCCCACATCGCCCTGGTGGGCGGCGACTTCGACGTCCTGCTGCTGGTGCACACGCCCGACAACAGGGCGCTGCGCGAACTGGTGCTCACCCGCCTCCAGGCGATCCCGGAGGTGCTCAGCACGCGCACGCTGCTGGTGTTCGAGGAGGAGGACCTGGAGCCGCAGGGATGACCTCAGGCCTGCCGCAGCCCTGAGAACACCAGCCGGGCGACCGCGTCGCCCACCTCGCGCTCGCCCATGCCCCGCCCGTCCGGGCGGTACCACTCGACGATCGAGTTGATCATGCCGAAGACGAGCCTGGTGGCGAGCCGCACCTCCACGTCACCGCGTACGTCCCCGTCGGCGGCGGCCGCCTTCAGCAGCGCGGCCACCCGGTGGTCGAAGTCGCGCCGCCGCTCCAGCGCCCACCGCTCGGTACCGGTGTTGCCGCGCACCCGCAGCAGCAGCGTCACGTACGGCAGTTCGGAGATGAGCACCTCGACCATGCGCCGCACGACGTACTCCAGGCGCTCCACGGCGCGTCCCACGCGCGCGTGCTCCTCGTCGAGGATCGCGAAGAGGCCGTCCAGCGCCCGGCTCACCGCCCGCCGCAGCAGTTCCTCCTTGCCGCTGACGTGGTGGTATATCGACGACTTGGAGATGCCGGCCGCCTTGGAGAGGTGCTCCATGGAGGTGCCGTCGTAGCCGCGCTCGATGAAGACCTGCACGGCGACCGAGAGCAGGGTCTCCGGCGTGTACGTGTCGCGCTTGGCCGTGGTCATGGGGTGCCCTCCCGCTTGTCGGCGGAGTGTCCGTGGCGGTAGAGCGCGAGAGAGGGCGCGTAGCGGCCGGAGGGCTCGCGCAGGTGCAGCTCCTCCAGGAGGTCGTGGGCCCAGACCCGGCCGAGCCTGCGGCTCCACTCGAAGGGGCCGAGCGGGTAGTTGACGCCCAGGCGCATCGCGGTGTCGACGTCCTCCTCGGTGGCGACGCCCTTGGCGACGGCGTCGTGCGCGAGGTCGACGATCCGCGCGACCGTACGGGCGACGATCATGCCGGGGACGTCGCCGATGACGCTGACGTCCTTGCCGAGCGCCTGGAAGAGGCCGATCGCCTCCGACAGCGTCCGCTGGGGGGTGTCCTGGGACGCGGACACGGCGACGCGGGTGGCCTTGCGGTAGTCCAGGGCGAGGTCGAAGTAGACGACGTCCCGGAACTCCACCGAGGTCTGGCCGTCGGCGAGGGCGAGCTGGCCGCCGCTCGGCAGCACCAGGCGGGTGCCGCCGTCCTCGTCCTCCTCGCGGACCTGGATGCCCGCCTCGCGGATCATCGCGAGCAGCTCCGAGGCGGGCCCCAGGTCGCCCTCGGCGACCACGTACGCGGGCGGCCGGCGCTTCTCCGCGGTGTGCGGCTCGGCCCGCTCGGCGCCGTCGCGGTGGTCGAACCAGCCCTGCCCGGTCTTGCGGCCCAGACGGCCGGACTCGACCAGGCGACGCTGGGACAGCGAAGGGGTGAAGCGCACGTCCTGGAAGAAGGACTGCCACACGGAGTGCGTGACGGACTCGTTGACGTCCTGTCCGATCAGGTCGGTGAGTTCGAACGCCCCCATCCGGAAACCGCCGGACTCGCGCAGGACCGCGTCGATGGTGGCCGGGTCGGCGCCCTGGGCCTCGTGGACCGCGAAGGCCTCGGCGTAGAAGGGCCGGGCGATGCGGTTGACGATGAACCCCGGGGTGTCGGCGCAGGCGACGGGCGTCTTGCCCCAGGCGCGGGCGGTCTCGTACGCGCGCGTGGCCGACGAGACGTCGGTGGCGAACCCGGAGACGACCTCGACCAGCGGCAGCAGCGGCGCCGGGTTGAAGAAGTGCAGACCGACGAGGCGGCCCGGGTTGCGCAGGGCGCCCCCGATGGCCGTCACCGACAGGGAGGAGGTGTTCGTGGCGAGCAGGCAGTCCTCGCCGACCACTTCCTCCAGGGCGCGCATCAGGTCCTGCTTGACGTCCAGCCGTTCCAGGACGGCCTCCACGACCAGCGCGCAGTCGGCGAGTCCGGCGAGGCCGTCCACGGGTGTGAGGCGGGCGCGGGCGGCGTCCCGCTCGGCGGCGGTGAGGCGGTCCTTCTCGACGAGCCGGTCGAGACGGGCACCGATCGCGGCGGCCGCTTCTCCCGCGCGCCCGGCGACGGCGTCGTACAGCCGCACGGGGTGGCCCGCGGTCAGCGCGACCTGGGCGATGCCCTGGCCCATGGTGCCGCTGCCGACGACGGCCACGGGGCTGCTGAGGTCGAGTGCTGTCATGTGCGCGATCCTCCCGCACGGGGTTTTCCACAGATGCGGCGGACCCCCTTGTCCCGACCGATCGTTCGGTTACTCTAACCCTGACTGCCCGTTCCTGTCCCTGTTTCCGTCCAGGTCCAGAGCTCGACGAAGAGTTCTCCAGACGAGGAGTTGGTCCCGCATGGCCGCCGAACTCACCGCTCACGCCTTGATCGCCAAGCACCGGCCCACCCTCGACCAGGCCCTGGAAGCGATCCGCACCCGCGCGTACTGGTCCCCGCACCCCGAGCACCCCAAGGCCTACGGCGCCGACGGCAGCCTGGACGCGGCGGCGGGCAAGGCGGCCTTCGACGGCGTCCTGGGCACCCGCCTCGACCTCGGCCAGCCCGGCACCGACGGCTGGGTGGGCGGCGAGGTCTCGCCGTACGGCGTCGAGCTGGGCGTCGAGTACCCGCACGCGGACATCGACGAGCTGCTGCCCGCCATGAAGGCCGGTCAGCGCGCCTGGCGCGACGCGGGCGCGGAGATGCGCGCGGTGGTCTGCCTGGAGATCCTCAAGCGTGTCAGCGACCGGACCCACGAGTTCGCGCACGCGGTCATGCACACCTCCGGCCAGGCCTTCATGATGGCGTTCCAGGCGGGCGGCCCGCACGCCCAGGACCGCGGCCTGGAGGCGGTCGCGTACGCGTACGTGGAGCAGGTCCGCACGCCCGACACGGCGGAGTGGACCAAGCCGCAGGGCAAGCGCGACCCCCTGGTGCTGACCAAGCAGTTCACCCCGGTGCCGCGCGGGATCGCCCTGGTGATCGGCTGCAACACCTTCCCGACGTGGAACGGCTATCCGGGCCTGTTCGCCTCCCTCGCCACCGGCAACGCGGTCCTGGTGAAGCCCCACCCGCGCGCGGTGCTGCCGCTCGCGCTGACCGTGGCCGTCGCGCGCGAGGTGCTCGCGGAGGCGGGCTTCGACCCGAACCTGGTGGCGCTCGCCGCCGAGCGGCCCGGCGAGGGCATCGCCAAGACCCTGGCCACCCGCCCCGAGATCAGGATCATCGACTACACCGGCTCGACCGCCTTCGGCGACTGGCTGGAGGCCAACGCCCGTCAGGCGCAGGTCTACACCGAGAAGGCCGGCGTCAACACGGTGCTCGTCGAGTCGGCCGCCGACTACCGGGGCATGCTGTCCAACCTGGCGTTCTCGCTGTCCCTGTACAGCGGCCAGATGTGCACGACCCCGCAGAACCTGCTGATCCCCCGCGACGGCATCCGTACCGACGAGGGGCCCAAGACCTACGACGAGGTCGTCGCCGACCTGGCCCGCGCGGTCGACGGCCTCCTCGGCGACGACGCGCGCGCGAACGCCCTGCTGGGCGCGATCGTCAACCCGGACGTGAAGGCCCGCCTGGAGGCCGCGGCCGGTCTCGGCGAGGTCGCCCTGGCCTCCCGCGAGGTGAGCAACCCCGAGTTCCCGGACGCCGTCGTGCGCACGCCCGTGATCGTCAAGCTCGACGGGGCCAAGCCCGACGACGAGGCGGCCTGCATGAGCGAGTGCTTCGGGCCGGTCTCCTTCGCCGTCGCGGTCGACTCGGCGGCGGACGCCGTGGAACTGCTGCGGCGCACGGTCCGCGAGAAGGGCGCGATGACGGTCGGCGCGTACACGACCGACGAGGAGGTGGAGCGGGCTGTCCAGGAGGTCTGCCTCGAGGAGGCGGCGCAGCTCTCGCTCAACCTCACCGGCGGGGTGTACGTCAACCAGACGGCCGCCTTCTCCGACTTCCACGGCTCGGGCGGCAACCCGGCGGCCAACGCCGCGCTCACCGACGGCGCGTTCGTGGCGAACCGCTTCCGCGTGGTCGAGGTCCGCCGGGAGGCCTGAGGCCCCGCGCCTACGCGCGCGCGGCGCCCCCGGTCGCACTCCAGTGGTAGAGCGTCATGGCCACACTGGTCGCGAGGTTGTAGCTGGAGACCTGGGGGCGCATCGGCAGGGCCAGCAGGTGGTCGGCCCGCGCGCGCAGCGCCCCGGACAGCCCGCTGCGCTCCGAACCGAAGGCGAGGACGGCGTCGTCCGGGAACTTCACGCCCCGGATGTCCTCCCCCTCCGGGTCGAGCGCGAACACCGGCCCGGGCGGCAGCTCGTCGGCGGTCAGCCGCTCCACGGCGGTCGCGAAGTGCAGCCCGGCGCCGCCGCGCACCACGGTCGGGTGCCAGGGGTCGAGCGTGCCGGTGGTGACCACCCCGGTCGCCCCGAAACCGGCGGCCAGCCGGATCACGGCACCCGCGTTGCCGAGGTTGCGCGGGTCGTCGAGGACCACGACGGGCGCGGTGCGGGGCGTGCGGGCCAGCGCCCGCAGATGGGCCTCGCGCGAGGGCCGTACCGCCAGGGCCGCCACGGCGGTGGGATGCGGCCGCGGCACCAGCGAGGCGTAGACCGCCTCCGGCACCTCCGTCAGGAGGGACTCCAGTGCCGCCCTGACGTCGGGGGCGAGGTCGTCGGCGAGGGCGAGCGCCGCCCGCCGGTCCACGGCGACCGCCACCGGCACGTCGGCCCCGAAGCGCACGGCGTGCTTCACGGCGTGGAAGCCGTCGAGCAGCACACAGCCGTCGGCGAGCCGGCGCCACCGGCCGAGCGCATCGGGATCGGTCATGCCGAGAAGCCTACGCGGCGGGGCTCGGCCTCCTCGGACTCGTGCGCCCCCCGCTGCTCGGGCACCGCGGCACGGCGCCGCGGCAGCAACGCCTCCCACACGCGCGCGGCCCAGCCGCCCAGTCTCCGCAGGAACGACGTCGGCAGGAAGACCGCGTCCGCCGCGATCATCGCCAGCGAGAAGAACGGCAGCCCGAGGAGCACCGCGATCGCGGTGTGCTCGGTGATCATGGCGACGAGCAGGACGTTCTTCACACGCCGGTTGAACAGGGTGAACGGGAAGGCGACCTGCACGACGACCGTCCCGTACGTCACGAGCATCACCATGGTGCCGCTGGACGACAGCAGGTCGCCGAGCGCCGGCCAGGGGGAGAAGTAATCCAGGTGCAGCGGGTAGTAGGCGGCGGTGCCGTCCTGCCAGCGCGAGCCCTGGATCTTGTACCAGCCGGCCGTCGCGTAGATCAGACAGGCCTCCGCCATGATCACCACCAGGGCGCCGTTGTGCAGGACGTCGGTGATCACGTCGAGCAGGACCCGGGGTTCCGCGGACGTCGCGAGGCGCCCGACGGCCCACCGCACGCCCAGCGCGGCCCACACCGTCCACAGGATCACCGGCACGGTCCAGTCGCCGTCGAGCCGGCCGCCCGCGGTCGCCGCGACCAGCACCACGCCGGACACGCTCCACAGGGCGGGCCCGACCCGGTCGGTGACGCGCTCCCCACGCGCGCGTGCCGCGGCCGCGCGCCGCTCCCGCCGCGCGTCCAGCGACCAGACCCGGCCGCAGCGCAGGAAGACCAGGTACATCGACATCAGGTGCAGGACGTTGTCGCCGCCGTCGCCCACGAAGACGCTGCGGTTCTGCAGCGAGAGCACGCCCACCATGAACAGCACCGACATGGTGCGGGTGCGCCAGCCCAGCAGCAGCAGCAGGCTCGACAGGACCGACAGCGCGTACACCGTCTCGAACCAGCCCCGGCCGTCCGACCACATCAGGGCCGTGAAGGCGCCGTTGTCGTCGATCAGCCGCCGGGCCAGCTCCCAGCTCCACGGGCCGTCGGGACCGTACAGCTCCGCACGGTGGGGAAGCTCGCGCAGCAGGAACAACAGCCAGGTCAGGCTGAACCCGATGCGGACCACCGCGCTCTGGTACGGCCCGAGCGCCGACCCGGTGACGCGCGCGATCACGGCGGACAGCGACAGGGAGAACCGGTTCACCGCGCGCCTCCCTCGGTGTCACCGGCGGCCAGTGGCCACCAGGGCAGCACCCGGTAGACCGGCTTCGACGAGACCTTGTCGGTGCTCCAGGAGGGCGTCGGCACGTTGGTGGTGCGGGAGCGGACCTGGACGCGTTCTATGGTGCCGCCCCGGCCGGCCGCCTCGCCGCGTTCCAGCCGCAGCACGACGATGTTGCGCAGATAGGTCTCGGCGAGAGTGCTGCGCGGGCCCGCCGAGCGGTTGTCGGAGTCGTGCGAGCCGACGTAGAAGTCCCAGGCGCGGCGCAGCTCGTTCTGCTGGGTGTGGCTCGGCACCAGGTTGCCGTCGATGCCCCGGCCGTCCTGGGCGGACAGGTCGAACCAGCCGGTGGTACGCGCCGTGCCGTCGGCGGTGCGGACGTCGGCACGGACCTGGACGGCGATGTTCTGCTGGAGCGGGTTGGGCGCGAAGAGCTTCCAGTTCTGCTCGAACTCCGGGTAGACGTATTCGTCGATCGCCTTGCCGTGCTTCTTGGTGACCGTGTTGGACGGCGCGACGTGCAGGAACACCATGCCGACGTGGACGCAGACGGCGACCGCGACGACGGCGAGCGCCAGGGCGGCGACGACCTGGTAGCGCGGGGAGAGGGCGGCGACGCCACCCCGCGGCTCGGCCCCGGCCGGGGGCCCGTCCGGCACGGCCCCGGGAAGGACGCCGGACAGGCCGTCCGGTACGGCCCCGGCCCGGACGCCGGACAGGCCGTCCCGTATGTGCCGGTCCTCCGCCGGCGCCTCCGGCCCTCGCGGCGCCTCGGCCTCCCGCGGGGGGCCTGCGCCTCCGTCGTACGCGTTCATTCCGCCCCGTTCCCCGATCCCGGTCCGTCTTCCGCCTGCTCGCCGGGCCACGTCGGCCCGTCCGTACCCGCCGGCGCGTCCACGTCGGCCCGCTCTCGCGCACCGCGTGCGCGAGAGCGGGCCGGGACGGCCTTCGCACGGCCGTCGCACAGTCGTCGCACGGAACGGTACTCAGCCCGGCCCGTCCCGCGCAGCCCTCCCCCGAGCGGGGCCGGCCCGGTACGCCGCGAAGCCCCGCCGCCGGCGGGCCCGCCCGGGTTTTCCCACCGGGAGACCCGCAGGTCGTCCACAGCGGTTGACACCTTACGACGGCCGTCTCACCATGGAATCGCACGGACCGAACGATCGGTCGGGAGACGGCTCGGAGAGAGCCCGAGGTCGAGGGGGACCGCATGGCGACAGCAGCCGCGCACCAGACGGCCCGCACACAGCAGTACGGCGGCCGGGAAACCGCCGACGGCGAGCAGGACGCCCGGGAGCGCGCCTTCGACGCCATGGTGGCCGCCGACGAACGCATCGAGCCACGCGACTGGATGCCCGAGGCCTACCGCGCGACGCTGGTCCGCCAGATCGCCCAGCACGCCCACTCCGAGATCATCGGCATGCAGCCGGAAGCCAACTGGATCACGCGCGCGCCCTCGCTGCGCCGCAAGGCCATCCTCATGGCGAAGGTCCAGGACGAGGCGGGCCACGGCCTGTACCTCTACAGCGCCGCCGAAACGCTCGGCACGAGCCGCGAGGAGCTGCTGGACAAGCTGCACAGCGGCCGCCAGAAGTACTCCTCGATCTTCAACTACCCCACTCTGACCTGGGCCGACGTCGGCGCGATCGGCTGGCTGGTGGACGGCGCCGCGATCACCAACCAGGTCCCCCTGTGCCGCTGCTCCTACGGCCCGTACGCACGCGCGATGATCCGCGTCTGCAAGGAGGAGTCCTTCCACCAGCGCCAGGGGTACGAACTGCTGCTGGCCCTCAGCCACGGCACCCCCGAGCAGCACGCGATGGCCCAGGACGCGGTGGACCGCTGGTGGTGGCCCTCGCTGATGATGTTCGGCCCGCCCGACGACGAGTCCGCGCACTCCGCGCAGTCGATGGCCTGGAAGATCAAGCGGCACTCCAACGACGAACTGCGCCAGCGCTTCGTCGACATCTGCGTCCCGCAGGCCGAGTCCCTGGGCCTCACCCTCCCCGACCCGGACCTGAAGTGGAACGAGGAGCGCGGCCACCACGACTTCGGCCCGATCGACTGGACGGAGTTCAAGGAGGTCCTCAAGGGCAACGGCCCGTGCAACGAGCAGCGGCTCACGCAGCGCACCCGGGCGCACGAGGAGGGCGCCTGGGTCCGGGAGGCCGCCGCGGCCCACGCGGCCAGACACAGCCGTGAAGACGACGAGATCCACGACAGCCGCGAGAACCACGACAGCCCTGGGACGGGAGCGAAGCAGGCATGACGAACACCGACTGGCCCCTGTGGGAGGTCTTCGTGCGCTCCCGCCGCGGCCTCTCCCACACCCACGCGGGCAGCCTGCACGCACCCGACGCGGAGTTCGCCCTGCGCAACGCCCGTGACCTGTACACCCGGCGCGGCGAGGGCGTCTCGCTCTGGGTCGTGCCGTCCGCCGCGATCACCGCCTCCTCGCCGGACGAGAAGGACCCGTTCTTCGACCCGGCCGCCGACAAGGCGTACCGGCACCCGACGTTCTACGAGATCCCGGAGGGGGTGAAGCACCTGTGACCACGGCCGCGCACACGAACACCGCAGCTCTCGCCCTCGGCGACGACGCCCTGGTGCTCTCCCACCGCCTGGGGGAGTGGATGGGCCACGCGCCCGTGCTGGAGGAGGAGGTCGCCCTCGCCAACATCGCCCTCGACCTGCTGGGCCAGGCCCGCATCCTGCTGTCGATGGCCGGCGACGAGGACGAACTGGCCTACCTCCGCGAGGAACGCGCCTTCCGCAACATCCAGTTGGTGGAGCAGCCCAACGGCGACTTCGCCCACACCATCGCCCGGCAGCTGTACTTCTCCACCTACCAGCACCTGCTCCACGACCGACTGGCCGCCGGGGACGGGCCGTTCGCGGGCTCGCGGCCAAGGCCGTCAAGGAGGTCGCCTACCATCGCGACCACGCCGAGCAGTGGACCCTGCGCCTCGGCGACGGCACCGAGGACAGCCACGAGCGGATGCGCCGGGCCTGCGACGCCCTGTGGCGGTTCACCGGCGAGATGTTCCAGCCGGTGGACGGCGTAGACGTCGACCCGGCCGGCCTGGAGACCGTCTGGCTGGAGTCGGTCGGAGCCGTACTGCGCCGGGCCGGACTGGAACTGCCCCGGGGACCGCGGACCGGAGCATGGCGCGCGGGCGCGGGCCGCCAGGGCCTGCACACCGAGCCCTTCGGACGGATGCTCGCCGAGATGCAGCACCTGCACCGCAGCCACCCGGGGGCGTCGTGGTGACCCTCACCCCGCTGGAGGCGGAACTCCTCGCGGTCGCCGGTTCGGTGCCCGACCCCGAGCTGCCCGTGCTCACCCTCCAGGAGCTGGGCGTCCTGCGCGCGGTCCACGTGCGCGACACGGACGCCGTCGAGGTCGAACTGACCCCGACCTACACCGGCTGCCCTGCCGTGGAGGCGATGTCCGCGGACATCGAGCGCGCGCTGCGCGACCACGGCGTCCGCGAGGTCACCGTGCGCACGGTGCTCGCCCCCGCCTGGTCGACGGACGACATCTCCGCCGAAGGCCGCCGCAAGCTCCGGGAGTTCGGCATCGCGCCGCCGCGCGACCGACACACGGCCGGACCGGTCGGCGTCAGCCTCGGACCGACCCGCACCACCGAGCAGGAGCCGGTCCGCTGCCCCCACTGCGGCTCCGCCGACACCGAACTGCTCAGCCGCTTCTCCTCCACCGCCTGCAAGGCGCTGCGGCGCTGTCTGGCCTGCCGTGAACCCTTCGACCACTTCAAGGAGTTGTGATGGCCCGCTTCCACCCGCTCCCCGTGGCCGCGGTGGACCGGCTCACCGACGACTCCGTGGCCCTGACCTTCACCGTCCCCGCCGCGCTGCGCGAGGAGTACCGGCATGCGCCGGGCCAGCACCTCGCCCTGCGGCGCAGGACCGACGGGACCGAGATCCGGCGGACGTACTCGATCTGCTCGCCCGCACCGGAACCCGGCGGGGAGGGCCCCCGCACCCTGCGGGTGGGCGTGCGGCTGGTCGAGGGCGGTGCCTTCTCGACCTACGCGCTCAAGGAGATCGGCATCGGGGACGAACTGGAGGTGATGACACCGGCGGGCCGGTTCACCCTCGATCCCGCACCCGGTCTGTACGCGGCGATCGTGGGCGGCAGCGGCATCACCCCGGTGCTGTCGATCGTCTCCACCCTGCTGGCGCGCGAACCCGGGGCCCGGTTCTGCCTGATACGCAGCGACCGTACGGCAGCGTCGACGATGTTCCTGGAGGAGGTCGCCGACCTCAAGGACCGGTATCCGCAGCGGCTGCACCTGGTCACCGTGCTCTCCCGGGAGGAACAACAGGCCGGGTTGCCGTCCGGGCGGCTGGACCGGGAGCGGCTGACCGGGCTGCTGCCGGCGCTGCTGCCCGTGGCGGACGTGGCGGGCTGGTTCCTGTGCGGGCCGTTCGGTCTGGTGCAGGGCGCGGAGCAGGCCCTGCGAGAGCTCGGCGTCGCGCGCGCCCGCATCCACGAGGAGATCTTCCACGTGGACGTCACCGCCCCCGCGCCCACCACCCCCGCCCCGGCGCACAGCACGGTCACCGCCCGGCTCGACGGCCGCGGCGGCAGCTGGGCCGTGGCGGACGGCGAGTCGGTCCTGGAGACGGTGCTGCGCAACCGGCCCGACGCGCCCTACGCCTGCAAAGGCGGGGTGTGCGGAACCTGCCGGGCCTTCCTCGTCTCCGGCGAGGTGCGCATGGACCGCAACTTCGCGCTGGAACCGGAGGAGACCGAGGCCGGCTATGTACTGGCGTGCCAGTCGCATCCCCTGACCGAAGCGGTGGAGGTGGACTTCGACCGGTGAGCCGGGAAGGACACGGCGACCTGTCGGCCGCCCGCGCCCCCGGCTGAACCCCCACCCGCTCGCGGGCGGCACACGGACCCGCGGGTCCGTGTGCCGCGTCCGGGACTACAGGACGAAGCCGGGCTGCCCGTCGTCGGTGACGACCGGGCGGCCCACGGCCGACCAGTACTGCATGCCGCCGTCCACGTTCACCGCGTCGACGCCCTGCTGCGCGAGGTACATGGTGACCTGGGCGGAACGGCTACCGGAGCGGCAGATCACATGGACCCGCCCGTCCTGCGGGGCCGCCTCGGTCAGCTCGCCGTAACGCGCGACGAACTCGCTGAGGGGAATGTGCAGTGCCCCTTCGGCGTGGCCCGCCTTCCACTCGTCGTCCTCCCGGACGTCCAGCAGGAAGTCGCCGTCCTTGAGGTCCTCGACACCGATCGTGGGTACACCAGCTCCGAAACTCATGGCCCCGACGCTACCGGACGCCCCGCACCCGCCGGCGGCCCCGCCGCGGGCCCGGTGGCGCCGCCGTCGAACGACAGGCCGGAACGCCGGTCCGGAAGACGACCCCGGACCGCCCGCCCCGGCCCGGCAGCCCCTCAGCTCAGCCCGGCAGTCCCTCAGCCCGTCAGCTCCGCCAGTTCGGCCTCCCGCTTCGCCACCTCGGCCAGGAGCTGCTCGGCGATCTCCTCCAGAAGCCGGTCGGGGTCGTCCGGCGCCATCCGCAGCATCGCGCCGATCGCGCCCTCCTCCAGCTCCCGGGCCACCAGCGCCAGCATCTCCTTGCGCTCGGCGAGCCACTCCAGCCGGGCGTACAGCTCCTCGCTGGGGCTGGGCCGCCGCTCCTCGGGGCCGGGCCGGCCGCCCACTCCTCGGCCAGCTCCCGCAGTACGGCCTCGTCGCCCCGGGCGTACGCCGCGTTGACCCGCGTGATGAACTCCTCACGCCGCGCCCGTTCCGCGTCCTCCTGCGCCAGGTCGGGATGGGCCTTGCGGGCCAGCTCCCGGTAGAGCTTGCGGGCCTCGTCACTGGGCCGCACCCGCTGCGGGGGCCGCACCGACTGGTCCGTGAGCATGGCCTCGGCCTCCGGGAACAGCCCGTTGCCGTCCATCCAGCCGTGGAACAGCTCCTCGACCCCGGGCATCGGCATGACCCGGGCCCGCGCCTCGTCCGCCTTGCGCAGGTCCTCCGGATCACCGGTGCGGGCGGCCGTGGCCTCGGCGATCTGCGCCTCCAGCTCATCGAGCCGGGCGTACATCGGACCGAGTTTCTGGTGGTGGAGCCGCGAGAAGTTCTCGACCTCGACGCGGAAGGTCTCCACCGCGATCTCGAACTCGATCAGCGCCTGCTCAGCGGCCCGCACGGCCTTCTCGAGCCGCTCCTCGGGCCGCGGCTGCTCAGCTTCGGGGGTCGTCACCCGACCAGCGTAGGCCACCCCCGAGGGGACCTCCCCCGGTCCCGGTGCTCCGGGCGGTCCGCCGCCACCCGCTCCGCCTCCAGATCCCGGCAGACCACGAGGAGCGTGCCGGGGCGGCAGGCCGGTTCGCGGGCGCAGCCACCGGGGTGCGGAAGGATCTCGTCGAGTCGAGCACCACCGCGCCGACGTCGTCGAGGACGCGGACGTCGAGGGTGCCGGCCGGGAAGCGGGAGACACCCGTGCAACGCACGACGAGGTCCTCGTCGTGCTCCCAGCGGTTGTGCCCGAAGCGGATCTCCAGATCCGCGTCCCCCGCCCGGCGGGCCCCCGCGGGCAGGAGGTCCTTCACGCACCGCCTGCCCGAGAAGTCGTAGTGATCCGGATCGGTGGCGAAAGCACGCGCCCCGGGCGGCAGTTGCCCGCCAGTTGCCCGCTCAGCGCCGGCAACCGCTCCGGGTACGGCCTCGGATCGAGGACTCCCGACAGGTCACCGACCCGACCGTCCGGCTCGACGTACTTCACCGAAGTCCCCTCGCGCCGCGCTCACACCCCCGTCTCCGCCGCGATCCTCCCCGTCCGCACCGCCGTCACCAGGTCCGCGTGATCCGCCTCCGTGCGGTCGGCGTAGGCCACGGCGAAGGCGGCCACCGCCTCGTCCAGTTCCTCGTTCTTGCCGCAGTAGCCGGCGACGAGCCGCGGGTCGGCAGTGTGCGAGTGGGCACGGGCCAGCAGGGCACCGGTCATGCGGCCGTAGTCGTCGACCTGGTCGGCGGCGAGGGCGGTGGCGTCCACGCTGCCTTTGCGATTGCGGAACTGCCGGACCTGGTAGGGCCGGCCCTCGACCGTGGTCCAGCCCAGCAGGGAGTCGCTGACCACCTGCATGCGCTTCTGCCCGAGGACCACCCGCCGCCCCTCGTGCTCGACTGCCGGAGGCTCGAAACCCGCGCTCGCCAGATGCGGCACCAGCGCCGAGCGCCGCGCCTCCTTCACCTGGAGCACGAGCGGCTCGCCCCGGTGGTCCAGCAGCAGGACGACGTAGGACCGGGTGCCCACACTGCCCGTGCCGACGATGCGGAAGGCCACGTCGTGCACCGCGTGCCGGGCCAGCAGGGGCAGCCGGTCCTCCGGCAGCGTGGTCACGTACTGCTCGAGGGACGCGGCCACCGCGGCGGCCTCCGCGTCGGGGACGCGACGCAGCACCGGCGCCGCGTCGACGAAGCGGCGCCCGCCCTCCGGGGTCGGTTCGGTCGACTTCGCGGCGAACCGTCCGCTGGTGTTGGCCCGCGCCTTCTCCGAGACCCGCTCCAGCGTGCCCAGCAGGTCGTGGGCGTCGGCGTGCGAGACGAGTTCCTCGTCGGCGATGGCGTTCCAGGCGTCCAGCACCGGAAGTCCGGCCAGCAGGCGCATGGTGCGGCGGTAGGCGCCGACCGTGTCGTGCGCCGCCTGGCGGCAGGTGTCCTCGTCGGCGCCGGCCTCCCGGCCCGCGAGCACCAGGGACACGGCCAGCCGCTTGAGGTCCCACTCCCAGGGGCCGTCGACCGTCTCGTCGAAGTCGTTCAGGTCGATGACCAGGCCGCCGCGGACGTCGCCGTACAGCCCGAAGTTGGCCGCGTGCGCGTCGCCGCAGATCTGCGCCGTGACGCGGGTCATCGGGGTGCGGGCCAGGTCATGGGCCATGAGGCCCGCCGAGCCTCGCAGGAACGCGAACGGCGTGGCAGCCATCCGCCCCACTCTTATCGGCGTGAGTTCGGGGAGGCGGCCTCGGCCGGACTCCTCGACCGCGGCCACCGCGTCGGGGCGGGAGGGGTCCAGGTCGAGCCCGGCGTGCGCCGCGCGCGGCACCTGGCGGCGCAGCGCCTTGCCCTCCTCCTTCGGCGAACCCGGGGCGGGCCACTCGGCGAACCCCCGTGTCCTGGGGAACCGCGGCCCCTCGGCCCGGACCGCCCGCGCACCCTCGTCCGCACCCGCGGCCCCGTCCGTACCCGCGCTCGCGTCCGCCCCGGCACCGACCTCTGTCACCACGACCGCCTCCCCCACACCCGGACGAACATCAACTCCTGCAGACCGTACCGCCGCCGGCCGAAACCCGTCGGATCCTGTGGACAACCACCCCGAACCCGCCCCGAACCCACCCCGAAGCCGCCGGCCCCGCTCCGGTCCCACCCCGTCCGCACGCAACGCCGCCCCCCTCACCCGCACTCACCCGCACTCACCCGCACAACGCGCCCCCGCGACCACCGCTGTCCGCGCCCGCTCACCCGGCCCCCGCCCCGTGAGATACCTCACGCACGCACGCTGCGTCCACGCGTCCGGACCCCCACGCCCCGAAAACGCGAAAACCCCGCAGATCCGAAGATCTGCGGGGCTTTCAGCTGTGCGCGAGGGGGGAGTTGAACCCCCACGCCCTTGCGGGCACTGGAACCTGAATCCAGCGCGTCTGCCTATTCCGCCACCCGCGCATTGGGTGTGTCATCAGCGTGTTGGGCTTGCGGCCCGGCGCCTTCCGACATGCAGAACATTAGCACGTGGTCCAGGGTGCGTTCACATCCCTTCTTCCGGGGCAGAGGTCACCGCGGGAGGCCCGCGGCAACCTCCGTACGTCTCGGCGACGACCGGTTCACGTATCAACCTCGTACCTATGGCGGCCGTCTCCCCGGTAGGCGGGTGAGCTCCACAGTCAGGTGCGGGACACTGGTCCTCGGCCCCCTCTACGATCCTGGGCAGAAGAACGAGCGAAGGACGCGTGCAGGGCATGTGCAGGGCACGCGGAGGAGGCAGCGGAAGAGTCCTGGAGGACGCCGCCGACACCGGTCGGCGGGGCCCGACAGGGGGAACCAGCCGATTCACCGGCGCGTGGATACGATCAGTAAGCAGTACCAGGTAGGCAGCAGGACACGGGACGCAAGTCACGACGGAGGAGGTGCCCCATGGGAGTCCTGAAGAAATTCGAGCAGCGTCTCGAGGGTCTGGTCAACGGCACCTTCGCCAAGGTGTTCAAGTCCGAGGTGCAGCCCGTGGAGATCGCGGGAGCGCTCCAGCGGGAGTGCGACAACAACGCGACCATCTGGAACCGCGACCGGACCGTCGTACCCAACGACTTCATCGTGGAGCTGAGCACGCCGGACCACGAGCGGCTCAGCCCCTACTCCGGCCAGCTCGGCGACGAACTGGCCGGCATGGTCCGCGACTACGCGAAGCAGCAGCGCTACACCTTCATGGGACCGATCAAGGTCAACCTGGAGAAGGCGGACGATCTCGACACCGGTCTGTACCGCGTGCGGAGCCGCACCCTCGCCTCCTCCACCAGCGGCCCGCAGGCGCCCGAGCGCGCGCCCGGCGGCCGCCCCGCCGGGTACGGCTACCCGCCCGCGGCCGGCGGCGCGGCGGCCGCGCCCCCCATGCCCTCCGCCCCCCCGCCCGGTGCGCCCGGCGGCCGCCCCGGCGGGTACGGCTACCCGCCCGCGGCCGGCGGCCAGCGTCCGGCGGGCGGCGGACTCGCAGGTGCCCCGGCGCCCGGTTCCCGGACCCGCCACTGGATCGAGATCAACGGCACCCGCCACCAGATCTCCCGCGCGACGCTCGTGCTGGGCCGCAGCACCGAGGCCGACGTGCGGATCGACGACCCCGGCGTCTCCCGCCGGCACTGCGAGATCCGGACCGGAACGCCCTCGACGATCCAGGATCTCGGGTCCACCAACGGCATCGTGGTGGACGGGCAGCACACCACCCGCGCTACGCTCCGCGACGGCTCGCGGATCGTCGTGGGCAGCACCACCATCATTTACCGGCAAGCCGAAGGGTGAAGCGGGGGCAATGTCAGAGCTGACCCTCACGGTCATGCGGCTGGGTTTCCTGGCCGTACTGTGGCTGTTCGTGATCGTGGCCGTGCAGGTCATCCGCAGCGACCTGTTCGGTACGCGTGTCACCCAGCGCGGTGCGCGCCGGGAAGCGGCCCGACCGCAGCAGGCCCAGCGCCAGGCGCCTCCGCAGCAGCGCCAGCAACCCGCCGCCGGAGGCGGGCGCAGGGGGCGCAACGCCCCGTCGAAGCTGGTCGTGTCCGAAGGCACCCTCACCGGCACGACCGTCGCGCTCCAGGGCCAGACCATCACCCTGGGCCGCGCGCACGACAGCACCATCGTGCTGGACGACGACTACGCCTCCAGCCGCCATGCCAGGATCTACCCGGACCGCGACGGCCAGTGGATCGTCGAGGACCTGGGCTCCACCAACGGCACCTACCTCGACCGAACGCGGCTGACGACTCCCACACCGATCCCGCTGGGCGCGCCGATCCGTATCGGCAAGACCGTCATCGAGCTGCGGAAGTAGTGCTACATCATGAGTGAGCGCGAGCGGAGCGAGCACGCCAGGTCGGCCGGCACCCCGGGCCCCGGCGCGCTCCCGACCGGAGGGTGGGCAGTGTGGCTCGACACGACCGGCTGTACCCGGGGCCGACGGGCGAGGTGGGCATGAGTCTGTCGCTGCGCTTCGCCGCCGGATCGCACAAGGGCATGATCCGGGAGGGCAACGAGGACTCCGGTTACGCCGGTCCGCGCCTGCTCGCCATCGCCGACGGCATGGGCGGCGCCGCCGCCGGTGAGGTCGCCTCCTCCGAGGCCATCTCCACCATCGTCGCCCTCGACGACGACGTGCCCGGTTCCGACGTCCTGACCTCGCTCGGCACGGCCGTGCAGCGCGCCAACGACCAGCTGCGCTCGCTGGTCGAGGAGGACCCCCAGCTCGAGGGCATGGGAACCACCCTGACCGCCCTGCTGTGGACCGGCCAGCGCCTCGGGCTCGTGCACGTCGGCGACTCGCGCGCCTACCTGCTGCGGGACGGCGTACTGACCCAGATCACGCAGGACCACACCTGGGTGCAGCGCCTCGTCGACGAGGGCCGGATCACCGAGGAAGAGGCCACCACCCACCCGCAACGCTCCCTGCTGATGCGGGCGTTGGGCAGCGGCGAGCACGTGGAACCCGACCTGTCGATCCGCGAGGTCCGGGCCGGCGACCGCTACCTGATCTGCTCCGACGGCCTGTCCGGCGTCGTCTCGCACCAGACGCTCGAGGACACCCTCGCCAGCTACCAGGGCCCGCAGGAGACCGTGCAGGAGCTGATCCAGCTCGCGCTGCGCGGTGGCGGCCCCGACAACATCACCGTGATCGTCGCCGACGTGCTGGACCTGGACACCGGCGACACCCTCGCCGGGCAGCTGTCCGACACCCCGGTCGTGGTCGGCGCCGTCGCCGAGAACCAGAACCAGGCGCACGTCAACGGCATCATGCAGACCCCGGCCGGCCGCGCCGCCGGCCTCGGCCGGCAGGGCCGCGGCCAGAGCGGCGGCGAGTTCGGCCCGCCCGGCTCCGGCGACGTCACCGGCTTCATCCCCACCGACGGCTTCGGCGACTACACCGACGACGACTTCGTCAAGCCCCGCAAGGGCCGCCGGTGGCTGAAGAGATCCCTGTACGGCGGTCTCGCCCTCGCCGTCATCGGCGGCGGGATGTACGCCGGCTGGCGCTGGACCCAGACCCAGTACTACGTCGGCACCAAGGGCGGGCACGTCGCGCTGTACCAGGGCATCAGCCAGGACCTGGCCTGGGTCTCGCTCTCGAAGGTCGAGAAGGACCACCCCGAGATCGAACTCAAGTACCTGCCGCAGTACCAGCAGAAGCTGGTCGAGGCGACGATCGCCGAGGGCAGCCGGTCCACCGCCCAGAAGAAGATCGACGAACTGGCCGTGCAGGCGTCCGCGTGCCGCAAGCAGGCGGAGGCGGCCACCGCGACCGCCGCGACTCCCGGCAAGGCCGGCTCCACGGCCGGTGAGGGAGGGACCGGCGGCACCGCGGGAACCACTCCCGTCTCCCTCACGTCCAAGGCATCGCCGAGCCCGAACCCGTCGGGATCGGCGCCGTCCCCGTCCGCGTCTCCGTCCACATCAGCGACCGCCACTCCCGGCCCCGGCCCCACCCTCTCGGAGGATGAGCAGAAGGTCGTCTCGCTGTGCGGTAAGCAGTAGGCAAGCCGTGAGAGGCCCCGTCACACGATGAGCAGCACAACCAACACGCCGACGCACCACACGTCCACGATCGGCTCGATCGGCACGCCGAGCCGGCGCAACACCGAGCTGGCGCTCCTGGTGTTCGCCGTCCTCATCCCGGTGTTCGCCTACGCCAACGTGGGCCTCGCACTCAACGAGCAGGTGCCGTCCGGCCTGCTCAGTTACGGCCTGGGCCTCGGCCTGCTGGCCGGCGTCGCCCACGTGGTCGTCCGCAAGTTCGCGCCGTACGCAGACCCGTTGATGCTGCCGCTGGCGACGCTGCTGAACGGCCTCGGGCTCGTGGCGATCTGGCGGCTGGACCAGTCCAAGCTGCTCCAGTCCATCGAGCAGGCCGGCAACGCCGCCCCCCGACAGCTGCTGTACACGGCGATGGGCATCGCCTTCTTCGTCGTGGTGCTGATCTTCCTCAAGGACCACCGCGTCCTCCAGCGCTACACCTACATCTCCATGATGGGCGCGCTGCTCCTGCTGCTGCTGCCGCTGGTGCCGGGCCTCGGCAAGAACATCTACGGCGCCAAGATCTGGATCCAGGTCGGCAGTTTCAGCATCCAGCCCGGTGAGTTCGCCAAGATCGTCCTGGCCGTGTTCTTCGCCGGCTACCTGATGGTCAAGCGCGACGCCCTGGCCCTCGCCAGCCGCCGCTTCATGGGCCTGTACCTGCCGCGCGGCCGCGACCTCGGCCCGATCCTGGTGGTCTGGTTCATCTCGATCCTGATCCTGGTCTTCGAGACGGACCTCGGCACCTCGCTGCTGTTCTTCGGAATGTTCGTCATCATGCTGTATGTCGCCACCGAGCGGACCAGCTGGATCGTCTTCGGTCTGCTGATGTCGGCGGGCGGCGCGGTCGGCGTGGCCAGTTTCGAGCCGCACGTCCAGCAGCGCGTCCAGGCCTGGCTCGACCCGATGAAGGAGTACACGCTCTCCCGGGCGGGCCAGGCCGGCCACTCCGAGCAGGCGATGCAGGCACTGTGGGCGTTCGGCTCCGGCGGCACCCTCGGCACCGGCTGGGGCCAGGGCCACTCCGAGCTGATCAGGTTCGCCGCCAACTCCGACTTCATCCTCGCCACCTTCGGCGAGGAACTGGGCCTGGCCGGCCTCATGGCCCTCCTGCTGCTGTACGGCCTGATCGTGGAGCGCGGCGTGCGCACCGCCCTCGCCGCCCGCGACCCGTTCGGCAAGCTGCTCGCCGTCGGCCTCTCCGGAGCCTTCGCCCTCCAGGTGTTCGTCGTCGCGGGCGGTGTGATGGGCCTCATCCCGCTGACCGGTATGACGATGCCGTTCCTGGCCTACGGCGGTTCATCCGTCATCGCCAACTGGGCGCTGATCGGCATCCTGATCAGGATCAGCGACACCGCGCGCCGACCGGCCCCGGCCCCCGCATCCAACCCCGACGCCGAGATGACCCAGGTGGTCCGCCCGTCATGAACAAGCCCCTGCGCCGGATCGCGATCTTCTGCGGACTCCTGATCCTCACCCTGCTGCTGCGCGACAACTACCTCCAGTACGTCAAGGCCGACACCCTGGCCACCGACGACGACAACCGCCGCGTCAACATCGCCCGCTACGCCACCCCGCGCGGCGACATCATCGTCGGCGACAAGGCCATCACCGGCTCCGTCGAGACCACCAGCGGCGACTACAAGTACAAGCGCACCTGGACCGACGGCGCCATGTGGGCGCCGGTCACCGGCTACTCCTCGCAGGCCTTCGGCGCCAACCAGCTGGAGAAGCTCGAGGACGGCATCCTCACCGGCAACGACGACCGGCTCTTCTTCCGCAACACGCTCGACATGATCACGGGCAAGAAGAAGGAGGGCGGCAGCGTCGTCACCACCCTCAACGCCGCCGCGCAGAAGGCCGCGTACGAGGGCCTGGGCAAGAAGAAGGGCGCCGTCGCCGCGATCGACCCGGCCACCGGCAAGATCCTCGCGCTGGTCTCGACGCCGTCGTACGACCCGTCGAAGTTCGCCGGGGCCTCCGACAAGGACGCCGAGGCGTGGAGCGCGGTCCAGAAGAAGAACAACCCCGACGACCCGATGCTGAACCGGGCGCTGCGCGAGACCTACCCGCCGGGCTCCACCTTCAAGGTCGTCACGGCGGCCGCGGCGCTGGAGAACGGCGTGGTCTCCGGCATCGACGACGCCACCAAGACGCCGGACCCGTACCAGCTGCCGGGCACCAAAACCGACCTCACCAACGAACACGGTGAGTGCGAGAACGCCAACCTCCGGTACGCGCTCATGGTGTCCTGCAACACCGTCTTCGCGAAGCTGGCCGACAACGTCGGCAACGACAAGATGATCGAGCAGGCGCAGAAGTTCGGCTACAACAACAAGGAGCTGGACACCCCGGTCCGCGCCTCCGAGAGCGTCTACCCCGAGGACAACGATCCGCAGAACGCCATGGACGGCATCGGCCAGGCCTCCAACCGCGCCACCCCGCTCCAGATGGCCATGGTCGCCTCGGCCGTCGCCAACGACGGCAAGCTGATGAAGCCGTACATGGTCGACCAGCTCAAGGCCGCCAACCTCGACACCATCGAGACGACCGAGCCGCAGGAGCTGTCCCAGGCGGTGTCCTCGGAGACCGCGCAGAAGCTCCAGGAAATGATGGAGACGGTCGTCAACAACCCGCAGGGCACCGGCGGCAAGGCCAAGATCGACGGCGTCATCGTCGGCGGCAAGACCGGTACCGCCCAGCACGGCGAGAACAACAGCGAGAAGCCCTACGCCTGGTTCATCTCCTACGCGAAGCTGGCCGACGGCAGCTCGCCGGTCGCCGTCGCGGTCGTCGTCGAGGACGGCGCCGCCAACCGCGACGACATCAGCGGTGGCGGTCTCGCCGGCCCGATCGCGAGGGACGTGATGAAGGCAGTCATCGACAGCAAGAAGTGACCCCCATCACGTCGCCCACACATCGGTGCACGTTGCGATACCGGTCCGGTATCGGGTGACGGGCTTGGCCAGGTCACACAGCGCCGTCCGGGTACGGTATGCCCGGGCGGCAGCAGCCGACCGCACACGTGTGCCGGTCGGGACCGACGGAGAGGGCTGGTAGGTAGCTATGGAAGAGCCGCGTCGCCTCGGCGGCCGGTACGAGCTGGGCCACGTGCTCGGCCGTGGTGGCATGGCCGAGGTCTACCTCGCGCATGACATCCGCCTCGGCCGCACCGTGGCGGTGAAGACGCTGCGCGTGGACCTCGCGCGCGATCCTTCCTTCCAGGCCCGGTTCCGCCGGGAGGCCCAGTCGGCCGCCTCGCTCAACCACCCTGCGATCGTCGCGGTCTACGACACGGGCGAGGACTACATCGACGGGGTCTCGATCCCGTACATCGTCATGGAGTACGTCGACGGCTCCACGCTGCGCGAGCTGCTCCACTCCGGCCGCAAGCTGCTGCCGGAGCGGACGCTGGAGATGACCATCGGCATCCTCCAGGCCCTGGAGTACTCGCACCGCGCCGGCATCGTGCACCGCGACATCAAGCCGGCGAACGTCATGCTGACGCGCAACGGCCAGGTCAAGGTCATGGACTTCGGCATCGCCCGCGCCATGGGCGACTCCGGCATGACGATGACGCAGACCTCGGCCGTGATCGGCACCGCCCAGTACCTCTCCCCGGAGCAGGCCAAGGGCGAGCAGGTCGACGCCCGTTCCGACCTGTACTCCACGGGCTGCCTGCTGTACGAACTGCTGACCGTGCGGCCGCCGTTCGTCGGCGACTCCCCGGTCGCGGTCGCCTACCAGCACGTCCGCGAGGAGCCCCAGCCGCCCAGCGTCTTCGACCCCGAGATCACGCCCGAGATGGACGCGATCGTGTTGAAGGCCCTCGTCAAGGATCCCGACTACCGCTACCAGTCCGCCGACGAGATGCGCGCCGACATCGAGGCCTGCCTCGACGGCCAGCCCGTCGCGGCCACGGCGGCCATGGGCTCGGTCGGCTACGGCGGCTACCCGAACGACCAGCCGACCACCGCGCTGCGCTCCGGGGACGGCGGCGCCACCTCGATGCTGCCCCCGATGAACCCGGACGACGGCGGCTTCGGCTACGACGACCGTCCCGACCGGCGCCGCCAGAAGAAGTCCAACACCTCGACGATCCTGCTGGTCGTCGCCGCCGTGCTGGTCCTCGTGGGCGCGATCCTGATCGGGAAGTGGATCTTCAGCGGTGACGGCACGGGCAACGACACGGTGACCGTGCCCAGCTTCATCGGGAAGACCCAGGCCGAGGCCACCCAGCAGCTGACCAACATCGACCTCAAGGTCGGCACCGTCACGCAGAAGCCCTGTGAGGACCAGGCCAAGGGCAACATCTGCGAGCAGAACCCCGCCCCCAAGACCGAGGTCGAGAAGGACTCCGCCGTCGACCTGGTGGTGTCCACGGGCGCGCCGAAGGTCGCCGTGCCCAGTGTCCTCGGCAAGAGCCTCGAGGACGCCAAGTCGATCCTCGAGGGCGACCAGTACCAGCTGGTCGTCGAGACCAAGAACGAGATCTCCACGGAGGAGCCCGGCACCGTCCTGAACCAGGACCCGAATCTGGGTTCCGAGGTCGAGAAGGGCTCCAAGGTCACCCTCACCATCGCCAAGGCGGAGGACAAGGCGACCGTCCCCGACGTCCTCAACCAGAGCTGTGACCAGGCCAAGGCCCAGATGCAGGCCAACAACCTGACCGGCAACTGCACCGAGGTCGAGACCCAGGACCCGAACCTGGTCGGCAAGGTCATCTCGACCACGCCGTCGGCCAACTCGAAGGCCACGAAGGGCTCCCAGGTCCAGATCCAGATCGGCAAGGCCCCCGAGAACCAGCAGACGCAGGTTCCGGGCAACCTCCAGGGCATGAAGCTGAAGGACGCCAAGAAGGCGCTCCAGGACGCGGGCCTGAACGTCGGCAACGTCACCGTCGACGACGACAACGCCACCGTCATCAACTCCGACCCGGCGCCCGGCAGCACGGTGAACAAGGGCCAGACGGTCAACCTGATCACCATCGGTGGCGGGGGCAACGGAGGGAACGACGGCGGGGGCGGCTTCCTCGGCGGGACCGGATAACCGCCGCACCACGCGAAAGGCCTCGGGCCCTGCCGGACGGACGATCCGGCAGGGCCCGAGGCCTTTGCTCATGGCTCAGCAGGGCTGGGGCCCGGCCTCAGCGCAGCTCCGCCGGCGGCGTCCGCTGCGCGTCCACCTTCTCCACGCGGTCCAGTTCGCCCCACACCACGTACCGGTAGCGGCTCGTGTAGACGGGGGTGCAGGTGGTCAGGGTGATGTACTTGCCGGCCTTCTTCTTCCCGGACTCCTCCGGGACCGCGCCGAGGACCTCGACGTTGTACTTCGAGGTCTCGGGAAGGACGGCGTACACCTTGTAGACGTACCAGTCGTCCTTGGTCTCGAAGACGATCGGGTCGCCCACGTCGAGCTTGTCGATGTCGTGGAACTTGGCGCCGTGGCCGTCGCGGTGGGCGGCGAGGGTGAAGTTGCCGTCCTTGCCGCTGGTCGGGAGCGTGGCCTTGACGGGGTCGGTGTAGTAGCCGGCGACGCCGTCGTTGAGGATCTTCGACGTGGTGCCCTTCTCGACCAGGACCTCGCCGTCGCCCATGGCGGGCACGTGCAGGAAACCGATGCCCTCCCTGGTGTCGAGCGCGCCCGGACCGGCCTCCTGCGCCCAGGTGTCGCGGACCTTTTCGCCCTGCCGGCCGGCCTCGCGGTCGGCGACCACGTTGGTCCACCACAGGGAGTAGACGACGAACAGGCCGAGCACCAGCCCGGCCGTGATGAGGAGTTCACCGAAGACGCCGACCGCCCGCGCGATCCGTCCGCCGCGCCGCGGGGGCGGGGCGGCGGCGCCCCGCGTGCCGCTGTGCTCTTCGTGCTCGGTGTCGCCGGTGGTCGCTGCCACGTTCACTCTGCCCCTACTCGACTGCACGCCTACTCGACGAGCGCATCCGGCTTGCCCTTGCTGCGCGGCCGTTCCTCGACCATCTTGCCCCAGACGATCAGCCGGTACTTGCTGGTGAACTCAGGCGTGCACGTCGTCAGCGTGATGTACCGGCCCGGCCCGGTGAATCCGGATTCCGGCGGTACGGGCTGAAGCACGCTCACGTTGCTCGGCGGGGTCACCGGGAGCATCGACGCCATCTTGTAGACGTAGTACTCGTCCTGCGTCTCGACGACGATCGGGTCGCCGGGCTGGAGCCGGTTGATGTACCGGAACGGCTCGCCGTGCGTGTTGCGGTGGCCGGCGAGCCCGAAGTTGCCGGTCTTCGCGTCGGGCATGGCCGTCTTCAGCGGGTCCTCGCCGTAGTGCCCGACCATGCCCTTGTCGAGCACCCCCTTGTTGCTGATGCCCTCGGCGATCGGCACCACCACGTCCAGCTTGGGGATGTGCAGGATGGCGAAGCCCTGTCCCGGCGAGAAGGTGCCGGGGTTGCGCCTGCCGTTCGCCCAGTCGTCCTGGAGGCTGCTGGCCTCCCTGTCCGCCTGCGCGTGCGCCCGGACGTTCGTCCACCACAGCTGGTAGGTGACGAAGAGGAGCATCAGCACACCGGTGGTGATGAACACCTCGCCGACCGCCCGGCTGGCGACGACGGCCGCGCTCGGCCTGCGGGCCCGCGCCTGTCGGCGGGCCTCCACCCGTGACAGGGGCCGCGCCGCCGTCCCCGACGAGCCCCCGGAACCACCACGGTCACCCCCTGTCCGTCGTGACCCCCGTGGCCCCCGTGGCGCCCGTGGCGGCCCTTGGCGGCCTTTCTGCGGGCCGCCCGGCCCTCCGCCGGGGTTCCCGGGGCAGGAGGGGCCGCCGAGGCCCCAGAAGCGGACAGGGAAGCGCCGCCGAACACGGACCCGGGCGACTGCGGCATCCGCAGCGCCACCGTCTCCTCGTCGAGGGGAGGCTCGTACGGCGTCCCGCCGTACAGATCCTCGCGCTCGGGGCGCACTGCGGTCACGCCGTGGCCCTGCCCACCACCGGGGCGAGCCCCGCCGACCTCGCCACGGCACCCTGGTCGCCGCACTCCACCAGCCAGTTGGCCAGCATCAGGTGCCCGTGCTCGGTGAGCACCGACTCCGGGTGGAACTGCACCCCCTCGACGGGCAGTTCACGGTGTCGCAGCCCCATGACGATGCCGTCCCGGGTGCGGGCCGTGACCTCCAGCTCGGCCGGGACCGTCGCCGGCTCGGCCGCGAGCGAGTGGTAGCGGGTCGCCGTGAAGGGCGAGGGCAGACCGGCGAAGACGCCCTTGCCACCGTGTTCCACCAGCGAGGTCTTGCCGTGCAGCAGCTCCGGCGCCCGGCCCACCACCCCGCCGTACGCCACCTGCATCGACTGCATGCCCAGGCAGACGCCGAAGACGGGCACGCCGGTGTCCGCGCAATGGCGGACCATGTCCACGCAGACGCCGGCCTCCTCCGGTGTGCCGGGGCCCGGCGACAACAGGACGCCGTCGAAGCCGTCCTGGGCGTGCGCCGTCGACACCTCGTCGTTGCGCAGGACCTCGCACTCGGCGCCCAGCTGGTACAGGTACTGGACCAGGTTGAAGACGAAGCTGTCGTAGTTGTCGACGACGAGAATGCGCGCGCTCACTGGTTGTCCACCGTCACATCGTTGAAGGGAAGCAGCGGTTCGGCCCACGGGAAGACGTATTGGAAGAGGGCATACACCACGGCCAGAACCAGCACGATCGAGATCAGCGCCTTCACCAACGCGTTTCCCGGCAGATGCCGCCAGATCCAGCCGTACATGCCGTCCCTTCCGTCGCACCACGGCACCAGACTCACGCCGTACGTCACCAGACTAGCGGCGCGGGGCCCGCGCTCCGCCTGCCTCCACAGGCCGTGGGGAGTCCGGGCGCGCCCGGCCGGTCGGCCGGTGGCCGCGACCCGTGCCCGGCCCCCCGCGGGATCGCAGGTCGTCGGCGCCGGGCGGGCGTCCGGGACGCGTCCACCCCGACATACGTGTCCCGGGGGCGATCCCCTCGATGTCCGGGGCACGGTTTCGCACGGCTTTTCGCACGGCCCTCCGTACGGGGTTCGTACGGCGTTCGCACGGCCCTCGCGAGCACGCGCCCCGGCGGCTCCGAGGAGGCGGCCGGTCCGGCTACTCCACCGGCTCCGCGTGGTGCAGGTCGACCGTGCCCGAGTAGCCGGGCAGGGTCACCGTGCCGTCCTCGGTGACCTTCCAGCCGAGCCCGTAGACGTTGACGTACACCATGTAGTTCTGGATCGCCGGGGAGTCCGCGAGCGCCTGCTGGAGCTTCTCGGGGTCCCCGACCGCCTGGACCTTGTACGGCGGGGAGTAGACGCGGCCCTGGAGGATCAGGGTGTTGCCCACACAGCGCACCGCGCTGGTGGAGATCAGCCGCTGGTCCATGACCTTGATGCCCTCGGCGCCGCCCTGCCACAGGGCGTTCACCACGGCCTGGAGGTCCTGCTGGTGGATGACCAGGTAGTCGGGCTGGGGCTCCGGGTAGCCGGGGAGCTTGGCGGTGGCGTTCGGCGGGGCGTCGTCGAGCGTGACCGTGACCGCCCGGCCCTTGACCTTCCGGGTGCCCGCGGCGTCCTCGAGCCGGGCCAGTTTCTCGTCCTCGGCCAGGGTGCTGCCGTCGTCGGCCTCGGCCAGGGACTCGACCTCGTCGCGCAGGGCCGCGTTGGACTCGTCCAGCTCGCCGTTCTTGTGGCTGCGCTCCTGGATGAGGTCGGACAGCTTCAGCAGCGAGGCGTCCGTACGGATGTCGGTGCCCTTGGCCGTGTCGAAGCTGGTGAAGAAGATGAGACCCGCGAGGGCGAAGACGCCGGCGGTGAGCACACGGACCGGCCGCAGGCGCGGACGGCGGCCGGGAGGGGAGCCCGTTGAACCCGTCCCGGGGAAGTCGGCAGAATTGCTCAACGTACCCTTATCTCCTTCGGCGCCGTAGAAGCACTACGCTAACGGACGCCCGGGGGAGCGGTCAGTGTCCCCTTGTACGCCGCCCCGATCCCGACCCAGTACCCTGCGCGGCCACGCAGCGCATCGACAGGAGAGACCCTCGTGCCGAAGTCACGTATCCGCAAGAAGGCCGACTACACGCCGCCGCCCGCGAAGCAGGCGACCGCCCTCAAGCTCAACAGCCGTGCCTGGGTCGCGCCGGTGATGCTGGCCATGTTCCTCATCGGGCTCGCCTGGATCGTCGTGTTCTACGTGACCGACGGATCGCTGCCCGTCGACGCCCTGGGCAACTGGAACATCGTGGTCGGCTTCGGCTTCATCGCCGCCGGCTTCGGTGTCTCCACCCAGTGGAAGTAGCCCGCGGAGCGGCTCTGCCCAGAGCGGTCCACCGAGTTATCCACAGCTCTTTTCCACAGTGGGGAAAAAGAATGACCATCTGTGGATAACTCTGCGGATGTTGACGCCGGTACGATGAACGGCCAGCAACCGAAAACTTGTTCGCCCCCTGTCCGACCTGCGGAAAAGCCGGTCGACGACAGGGGGCGCAGTGGTTTCCGCACCGTGTGCACAAGATCGGGCACACGCTGTGGACAACGCGGGCCCGGATCGCGCTCAGGTGAGCTGGGCCGTCCTCAGGAGCGTGACGACCACGATCACGGCCAGCACGAGGGCGCAGGTGCCGTACTGCACGAGGGAACGGCGATCGCGCGGGGCGTGGACCATGGCGAACCCGACGACCACGCCCGCCACCAGGCCGCCGATGTGGGCCTGCCAGGCGATGTTGCTCCACCCGAAGGTGATGATCAACGTGATCACCAGCATCGCGATGATCGGTCGCATGTCGTAGCGCTGCCGACGCATCAGGACGGCGAGCGCGCCGAAGACGCCGAGGATGGCACCCGAGGCGCCGAGCGAGGGCTGGTTGGGTGCGCCCACCAGATAGGCCAGGGCACTGCCGGCCAGGCCGGACAGCAGGTAGAGCGCGAGATAGCGGGTGCGCCCGAGCGCCTCCTCCACATACCGGCCGATGAACCAGAGGCTGAGCATGTTGGACAGGATGTGGAAGTAGTCCAGGTGCAGGAACATCGAGGTCAGCAGCCGGTACCACTGCCCCTCGGCGACGCCCTCCACCGAGCCCAGGTCGGGCACGTAGGCCAGCCCCAGCAGGCTGAACCGGTCGGTGAACCGGTCCCCGACGGCCAGCTGCACCATGAACACCGCGACACACAGGCCCATGAGGACCTTGGTGACCAGGTGCGGGTCGGCCACGACGGTCCCGCCCGCCAGGGTGCGGGGCCGGTTCGCGTCCGGCGCGTGTCCCGTGCCGGAGCCGTTGCGCACGCACTCCGGACACTGGAAGCCGACGGAGGCGCTCACCATGCACTCGGGGCAGATCGGGCGCTCACAGCGGGTGCAGCGCACGCCGGTCTCACGGCCCGCGTGCCGGTAGCAGACCGGCAGACCGCTCTGCGCGCCGTCCGGCCTGCTGCCTGGCGCCTGATCCATGGGCTCCCCCGATGTCGTCGTGAACAAGGCTGTGCCCCGACCGTCCTTACGGACGAGCGGGGCAAATGGTTCCCACGGGGTGCCGGCGCCGACCGGCCCGGGGCCGTGCAGCGCCGTGCCGTGCCGTGCGCTCAAGCGCGGATCGGGGCTACCGCTTCTCGACGACGACCGGGCCGGTGACGACGACCGACTCGATGACGACGTCCTTCAGCGGGCGGTCGGTGCGCGGGTTGGTCTGGGTGCCCGCGATCGCGTCGACGACCTTCTGGCTCGCCGGGTCGGTGACCTCGCCGAAGATGCTGTGCTTGCGGGTCAGCCAGGCCGTCGGGGAGACGGTGATGAAGAACTGCGAGCCGTTGGTGGCCGGGCCGGCGTTGGCCATCGCCAGCAGATACGGCCGGTCGAAGCGCAGGTCCGGGTGGAACTCGTCCTCGAACTGGTAGCCGGGCCCACCGGTGCCGTTGCCCAGCGGGTCACCGCCCTGGATCATGAATCCGCTGATCACCCGGTGGAAGACCGTGCCGTCGTAGAGCTTGGCGGAGGACTTCTCGCCGGTGGCGGGGTGGGTCCACTCCCGGCCCCCGGTGGCGAGGTCGACGAAGTTCTTGACCGTCTTGGGCGCATGGTCCGGGAAGAGCCGGACCACGATGTCGCCGTGGTTGGTCTTCAGGGTGGCGTAGAGCTGCTCGGCCACGGTCTGCCTTCCGTCGTCTTCGTGTGACCCGCCGATCCTCGCACGCCCACGGCGGGCCGTCGCCCGGTGCCGTCCCGTGCGCGGGAACCGCCCACTTCCCGCACGGAAAAGCGCCGGACCCGCCCGGGTCGGGGGCAAGGCGGGCCGATTCATGGCATTGTCGACGACACGTTCCCGTTGCCCCGTATTCGTCTGCTCGTGGATCTGACCAGGACAACTCGGGCGTCCGGCACCCGTATGCCCGTCCGCGCATGCCCCGAAGGCCCTCGGCAGGCATGATCCGTAAAAGGGTGGAAAGTCGAAATACCGTACGCCACCGAGGAGGAGGAACCCGTGACCCGCATCGACAGCGTGCGCGCCGCGACCGGTTCGGCGAAGGACAGCGTGCTGCACGCCGCGGAAGTGGTGGCGCCCTACGCCGACACGGCCAAGGAGAGGGCCGCGCTCTACGCGCACGAGGCCCGCGTACGGCTCGCGCCCAAGGTGTCGCAGGCCGCCGAACAGGCCCGCGTCCAGTACGACGCCCTAGTGGCGCCCCGCTTGGAGCAGGCGTTGGCGCATGTCCCGCCGAAGGTCGACCAGGCCGCCCATGAAGCGGCCTGCCGGACGCGCCTGGCCGCACGGCAGGCCGCCGACTACTCCCGACCGAAGATCGAACAGGCGGTGGCCGCGGCCGGTCCCGTGAAGAGCGAGGCCGCCGCCCGCAGTGCCGCCGCGTTGGCCGCCCTGCGCGGTCAGGTGACTCCGAGGGACATCGAGAAGCTGGTGCGCAGGCATCGCCGCCGGGCCAAGGCGGGCAAGCTCGCCAGGGCACTGGCGGTGGCCGGTGTCGTGGCCGGAGGCGCCTTCGCCGTCTGGAAGTGGTGGGACAAGCAGGCCAACCCCGACTGGCTGGTCGAGCCCCCCGCCGCCACCGAGGTACCCGCCGCGGGCGGTCTGACGTCGGTCGACGGCAGCACCGACGCCTCGGCCCTCGACCCCGAGGTGCAGGCGAAGGAGGACGACGAGACATCGAACCGCGAGGACCGCGGCTGAGCTCCGACTCCTCGGCGCCCGCCCCGCCCCTTCACGTTCCACGTGAAACACCCCTCCGGCTCAGCTCGTCGAGGCCCGAGCGGACCGGGTGGACATCACACGCACAAGAGCCCCTCCGACCGGTGGTCACCGGCCGGAGGGGCTCTTTGCGACGTGGGCGCCTCCCTGCTGGGACCGAATCCTCTCGGACAGCCGTTCCCCGCCACACCCTCGGCACCTATCATCGCGGCGCGGCCCCCGGCGACACGTCGGCCCCGAGAGGAGCGGCCATGTCGGTGAGCGAAGCGAACCCGGGAGGATCCGGCGGCGCGGGTGGTGCCACGGCGGCACCGTGGGCGGAGTTCGGGCAGCAGTTGAAGCACCTCCGCCGGCGGAGGGGACTGACCCAGCGACAGCTCGGCCAGCGGGTCGGCTACCACCACAGTCTGATCAGCAGGTGGGAGAGCGGCACCCGCGAGCCCGCCCCCGGCGCGGTGGACGGCCTGGAACGGATCCTCGAGGCGGACGGCGTGCTGTCACCCCTCGTCGCACCGCCCCCGGCGCACCTGGAACGGGTACGGCGGGAACACCTGGGCGTCGGCTTCTTCCCGCCCCTGCCGGGCGGCGCGTGGCAGGGGCCGGTCCCGGCGCCCCTGGGAAGCATCTGGCCGGACCTGCTGCCTCCGGGCGCGTGCCCGCTGCACGAGGAGGACAGCTGCGAGGTGCCGGCCTTCGGAGATCTGCCGGTGCTGCTGGGCCGGATGCGAGCGACATGCGGGGCCACCGCGCCGGACGCGGCGGAGCCCGGATTGGTCCACGCCCTGGTCGCTCTGCTGGGCGGGTGCGAGCGGGTCGCCGTGCACACGACTTCGACCACGTTGCTCGGCATGGCCGAGCACGTCCTGGCCGGCCTCGCCGCCTGGGCCGGAGCGGTCGACGCGGCAGGACGGTCTCCCGCGGTACAGCTCCGGCTCGCCGCTCGCTTCGCCCAGCTCGCCGGCCGGCTGCGGATGCACCGGGGGCAGGGCGCACTCGCGATGGCGTGGGTCGGTCACGGGCTGCGCTGGGCGGGGGCGGGCGGCGACCTCGGGGTGCGGACGACGCTGATGACCGATCTGTGCACGCTGGCCAGGCTCGACGGCGACGGCACCTCCTCGCTGTCGTACGCGCAGGCCATAGGCGCGCTCGACGGACGGCGCGGCTGGATCACGACGTTGTCGCACATGTACCAGGTCCGCGGTCATGCGGCGCTCGGTGACGGGGCGGAGAGCAGACGGCAGGTGGACCTGAGCCGCAGGGGTCTGGACCGACTGGACGAGCGGGACCTCGAAGAAGCGCCCTGGCTGGCGGCCGGGCAGGGGCAGTTGCGGATGGAGGCCACGGTGGCCGGCGGGCTGCGGGATCTGGCCGCGGTCACGGGCGACCGGGCGACCGCCCGCAGCGCGGCCCGCTCCGCCGAGCGGGCACTGGGGCAACTGCCGGACGGAATGCTGCCGACGCGGCTGCTGCTGACCGTGCGACTCGCGGACTGCCGTGTCTGTGCGGGTGACCTGGACGCCGCACTGGAGCCGGCGGGGGCGGTGGTGGAGCAGGCGGCGTCGGCCGGGAGGCGGACGATCTCGCAGGAGCTGGAGGGGCTGCGGGCCCGGCTCTCCGCGACCTGGGGCGGGTTGCGCGAGGTCCGTGAGTTCGAGGAGCGGCTGAGGGCCGCCGCGGAGGTGTCGCAGGGCTGAGCCGAGGCGTCGCCGGCCAGGAACATCGAGGCCCGAGCATCGCGGGCCTGAAGCATCGCGGGCCTGAAGCATCGCGGGCCTGGAACACCGAGGCCTGGAACGTCGCCGACCTGAGCATCGCGAGCCTGAGTCCGAGGCGTCGCGCGACCAGCCGTGTTCGTGGTCCGGAGCCCGTCCGGCAGGGCGGACCACGGCTGCCGGAGAACCGCCCCTTGGGGGTGTGCGGTTATCGGTCGGTGTTTGCCGCTCTTTGACAAGGGGCCGTCCGGCGGCCGAACTCCGTTGACCGTGCGGACGGGTGGTGTGAGTGTTCTGCCGCCCAGGCATGAACATGACCACCCACCGCTCCTCCCGAGGGCACGCCCCGTGTCCTCCCCCTCTGCGTTCGGTGCCACCAAGTGGTGTTCACGGCCTGGGTGTTCCTCGGCGTCCGCCGCCGGAACCAGCACGCCTCCCCACCACATCCCTCTGCAAGGAGCACTGGTGAACCGAAGACTTGCCGTGGCCGGCCTCTCCCTGGCCATGGCCCTGGGAACGGTGGCCCTGCCCACCGCGTCCGCCGCTCATGCGGCACCCCCCTCCCAGGCCGCCGAGAAACCGAAACCCAAACCCGTCGACCGTGCGATAGCCGCCGCGGACAAGGCCACCGCCAGCGGGTTCGACGCCCTGGCCAAGGGGCCCGACGAGCGCTACGACCGCCGCATGGTGACGCCCTGGCTCAAGGGGCTGTACTCGGTGGCGTACGAGCGGACCTACCGCGGTCTGCCCGTCGTCGGCGGCGACGCCGTCGTCCTCGCGGACGGCGAGGGCAAGGTCCGCGCCGCGCACAGCGCCTCCGACGTCAGGATCTCGGCCGGCACCCGGGCCGAGGTCGGCGCGGCCGCCGCGGCGCGGACCAGCCGGGCGAAGCTGGCGAAGGCCGACCGGACCGAGTCGCAGCGCCTCGTGATCAAGATCCAGGACGACACGGCACGACTCGCCTGGGAGACCGTCGTCACCGGCTCCGCGGCCTCCGCCGACGCCCACGAGAGCCGGCTCCACGTCTTCGTCGACGCCCGCACCGGCAAGGTCCTCGACGCGTACGACGACGTACGCGAGGGCAACGGCACCAGCGAGTGGAACGGCCCCAGCCCGCTGTCGATCACCACCGGCCGGTCGGGCGACAGCTACCAGCTCAGCGACCCCACCCGGCCCGGACTGAGCTGCTCCGACTACAGCACCGGCGCGGTGTTCAACGGCCCGGACGACAACTGGGGCACCGGCAGCGCGAGCAGCAAGGAGACCGGCTGCGTCGACGCCCTGTACGGCGCGCAGAAGCAGTGGGACATGCTCGGCGCCTGGCTCGGCCGCAACGGCCACGACGGCAACGGCGGCAGCTGGCCGACCAGGGTCGGCCTGAACGACGTCAACGCCACCTGGAACGGAACCAGGGTCACCATCGGCCACAACCAGGCGAACAAGTGGATCGCCTCCATGGACGTCGTCGCCCACGAGTACGGGCACGGCATCGACCAGTACACACCGGGCGGCGCCAACAACGAGAACGGCCTCGGCGAGGCCACCGGCGACATCTTCGGCGCGCTGACCGAGGCCTACGCCAACCAGCCCGCGCCCTACGACACCCCGGGCGACTACGAGGTCGGCGAGATGATCGACCTCGTCGGCAGCGGCCCGATCCGCTACATGTACGACCCGTCCAAGATCGGCGACCCCAACTGCTACTCGTCGTCGATCCCGACCACCGAGGTGCACGCCGCCGCCGGCCCGCTGAACCACTGGTTCTACCTGCTGGCCGAGGGCAGCGACCCCGGAGGCGGCAAGCCGGCCAGCCCCACCTGCAACAACACCACGCTCACCGGCGTCGGCGTCCAGAACGCCGGCAAGATCTTCTACGGCGGCATGCTGCTGAAGACCAGCGGCATGACCCACAAGCGGTACCGCACCGCGACCCTCACCGCGGCCAAGAACCTCGACGCGACCTGCGGTCTGTTCAACAGGACCAAGGCCGCCTGGGACGCGGTCAGCGTGCCCGCGCAGTCGGCCGACCCCACGTGCACCGGCACGCCGGTCTCCGACTACTCCATGGCCGTCGGCCCCTCCTCGGCCACCGTCCAGCCGGGCGGCTCGGCCACGGCGACCGTCTCCACGACCGTGACCAGCGGCAGCGGCCAGTCCGTCGCCCTGGCGGCGACCGGAGCGCCGGCCGGCGTCTCCGTCTCCTTCAGCCCCTCGTCGGTGACCTCGGGCGGCAGCGCCACCATGACGGTGTCCACCGCCTCCTCCACGGCACCGGGGACGTACACCCTCACCGTCCAGGGTGACGGCGCCCAGGCCGACCACACCGCGCAGTACACCCTGACCGTCGGCGGGAGCACCGGCACCGGCGCCCCCGACATCGACGTCGCCAAGGTCAAGGCGCACCTGACGGAGTTCCAGGCGATCGCGGACCGCAACGGCGGCACCCGCAGGGCCACCGGCGCCGGTTACACCCAGTCGCTCGCCTACGTGAAGGGCAAGCTCCAGGCGGCCGGCTACACCGTCACCGAGCAGGCCTGCACCTCCGGCTGCACGAGCGGCGCGGGCGCGAACCTGATCGCGGAATGGCCCAAGGGCGACGCGACCAAGGTCTACCTGTTCGGCGCCCACCTGGACAGCGTCTCCGCGGGCCCCGGCATCAACGACAACGGCTCCGGATCCGCGGCCCTGCTGGAGACCGCGCTGACGCTCGCGCAGCAGAACCCCACCATGCTCAACCGGGTCCGGTTCGGCTGGTGGACGGACGAGGAGCAGGGACTCAACGGATCCGACTTCTACGCCAGGACCCTGACCGCCACCCAGAGGTCGCAGATCAAGGCGTACTACAACTTCGACATGATCGCCTCCACCAACGGCGGCTACTTCATCAACCACATCACCTCGGCCGCCGCCGCGCCGATGAAGGCGTACTGGGACTCCCTGAACCTGGCCCCCGAGGAGAACACCGAGGGCGCCGGCCGCAGCGACGACTACTCCTTCGAGCAGTACGGCATCGCGACCTCCGGCTACGCGATGGGCGCCGGCGCCACCAAGACCTCGGCGCAGGCCACCAAGTGGGGCGGCACGGCGGGACGTTCGTACGACCCGTGCTACCACTCGTCCTGCGACACCACCGCCAACGTCAACGACACCGGCCTCAACCGCGCGTCCGACGGCATCGCCTACACCCTGTGGAAGCAGGCGGTCGGCACCGGAACCCCCGTCGACGACTTCTCCCTCTCGGCCACCCCCTCCTCGGGCACGGTGGACCCGGGCGCCTCCGCCACGGCCACCGTCGCCACCGGCACCACCGGTGGCTCGGCGCAGACGGTCCAGCTGTCCGCGGCGAACGCCCCGGCGGGCGTCACCGTGAGCTTCGCGCCGTCGTCCGTCACCTCCGGCGGCAGCTCGACCATGACCGTCGCCACGACGGCGTCCACCGCACCCGGCGTGTACACGCTCACCGTCACCGGCACCGGGTCCTCGGCCACCCACACGACGACGTACACGCTGACCGTCAACGGTTCCGGCTCCTGCGACACCGGCCAGAAGATCGTCAACGGCGGGTTCGAGAACGGCACGTCGCCGTGGACGGGCGACACCGGCACCATCGGCGCCCAGAGCGGCCAGTCGGCGCGCACCGGCACCCGGTTCGCGTGGCTCGGCGGTTACGGCAGCAGCAAGACCGAGACGATCAACCAGTCGGTGACCGTCCCGAAGGGCTGCACCAAGGCCACGCTCACCTACTACCTGCACATCGACACCGACGAAGCCGGATCCACGGCCTACGACGTGTTCCGCGTGCAGGTGAACGGCACCACGCTCGCCACCAGGTCCAACGCCAACGCCGCGAGCGGCTACCTCCAGCAGTCCGTCGACCTGAGCTCCTACGCCGGCCAGCAGGTCACGGTGACCTTCACGGCCTCCGAGGACTCGTCCCTGCAGACCAGCTTCGTCGTCGACGACGTGACGCTCCAGGGAAGCTGACCGCCCGATCCGAGCGCGGGGCCCCTTCCGGGGGCGGACGCCGCCGTTGATCCGGGCCCGTGCGTGACACCGGCTCCCAGGACCTGCTCGAGGTCCTGGGAGCCGCTGCCGTACCGGGGAGGGGCACCGACGCCGGCCCGGCCACGGGAGCCCGGGGGAGTCCACCGCCGATCACGCGACCCCGCCGCCCGGCCGGCCGCGGTGCGCGCACAGACCCACGGCGTACCCGCGAAAATGCCCTCCGCCCCGTGTTTCCACAGGGCGGAGGGCATGTCACGAGTGGAGCCTAGGGGAGTCGAACCCCTGACATCTGCCATGCAAAGACAGCGCTCTACCAACTGAGCTAAGGCCCCTCATGGGGAAGCGTCCGGCCGGAGGAGACGATCCCGGCGGGCGCCGACGACAAGAGTACCGGGTCACCCCCGTATCTCGCAAAAAGATGGGGGTCCCCGGGGATGACCACTCTCCGTAAGATGCTCGGCGTGGTTCGCGACAGCGAACCGCGGTTTCTTGGGGAAGCGATGGGGAGACGCACATGGACGCCGCACAGCAGGAAGCCACCGCGAGAGCGCGGGAACTGCAGCGGAACTGGTACGGGGAGCCGCTGGGGGCGCTCTTCCGCAAGCTCATAGACGACCTCGGCCTCAACCAGGCTCGTCTCGCGGGGGTGCTGGGGCTGTCGGCGCCGATGCTGTCCCAGCTGATGAGCGGGCAGCGGGCGAAGATCGGCAACCCTGCGGTCGTACAGCGGGTGCAGCTGTTGCAGGAACTGGCCGCCCAGGTCGCGGACGGCAGCGTCAGCGCCGCCGAGGCGACCGAGCGCATGGACGAGATCAAGCGGTCGCAAGGGGGATCGGTGCTCAGCAACACCACGCAGACGACGAGCGGTTCGGGGGCGCCCACCGTCAAGCGGGTCGTCCGCGAGATCCAGTCGCTGCTGCGCTCGGTGGCCGCCGCCGGCGACATCATCGACGCGGCCGACACCCTCGCCCCGACCCACCCGGAACTGGCGGAGTTCCTCAAGGTCTACGGCGCCGGCCGCACCTCGGACGCCGTGGCGCACTACCAGTCCCACCAGAGCTGAACACCGGGCCCGGTGACCGAAGGGGGTTCGGCGACCGGGCCGACGGCACAGCGGGGGACCGCGAGGGGCGCGGGAACGGCGCTCTTCGCCGGGGGATGACGCGAGCCGGATCGTGACGGGCCACGGGGGTCGTACCACTCGTCACCGGGGTAGCGAGGGGACAGCAGGGGAATCCCGACGGGGGAGGAGCGACGCACCACCATGGGTGAGGTCTTCGCCGCACGGTACGAACTCGCCGACCCGATCGGCCGCGGAGGGGTCGGCGCCGTCTGGCGCGCCTGGGACCATCGCCGCCGCCGTTACGTCGCCGCCAAGGTGCTCCAGCAGAGCGACGCCCACGCGCTGCTCCGCTTCGTCCGCGAGCAGGCGCTGCGCATCGACCATCCCCACGTCCTCGCCCCCGCCAGCTGGGCCGCGGACGACGACAAGGTCCTGTTCACCATGGACCTGGTCACCGGCGGTTCCCTGGTCCACCTCGTGGGCGACTACGGTCCGCTGCCTCCGCCGTTCGTCTGCACCCTCCTCGACCAGCTGCTGTCCGGACTCTCCGCCGTCCACGCCGAGGGCGTCGTCCACCGTGACATCAAGCCCGCCAACATCCTGCTGGAGGCCACCGGGACGGCCCGCCCACGGCTGCGGCTGTCCGACTTCGGCATCGCGATGCGGCTGGGCGAGCCACGCTTGACCGAGACCAACCTCGTGGTGGGCACACCCGGTTACCTCGCCCCCGAACAGATGATGGGCGCCGAACCCGACTTCCCCGCCGACCTCTTCGCCGTCGGCCTCGTCGCCCTGTACCTCCTCGAAGGCGCCAAGCCGGACGCCAAGGCCCTCCTCCAGTACTTCGCGGAGCACGGAACCCCGGGCGCGCCCAAGGGCGTCCCCGATCCGTTGTGGCAGGTCGTGGCCACGCTGCTGCAGCCGGACCCCGAGGCCCGCTTCCGCACCGTGACGGGGGCGCGCAAGGCACTGGCCGCGGCCGCCGAACTGCTTCCCGAGCCCGGTCCGGACGACGAGCAGATCGAGATCTTCGACCAGCTCGGACCGCTGCCGGAGGGCTTCGGGCCCCGGGGCCCCTCGAAACCGCCGCCGGGAGTCACGGGAACCTCCTCGTCCTCCGGGCGGATGCCCGCACGGCGGGACGCCGCGGGGTCCGCTCCCGGCGGACCGGCCCCGGATCCCCTGCCGGCGTGGCCGGGCACGGGTTCCGTCCCGTCCGGGACTCCGGCCCCACCCGCCGCACCGCCCCCCGGTCCACCCGCCGTACCGCCGCCGGTGCCGCCGCGGTGGCCGCCCGTGCCGCAGGCCGGACCGGGGCCGGCCGCGGGCGCCGTACCGCACGGGAGAGGCGCCGACGACGCCGTACCACCCCTGTCCGGCCTGTCCGGACCGTCCGGTCTGCCCGGCGGACCGGGAGGGGAGGCTTCCCGGCAGCGGACGCTCCCCGCACGTCTTCGACGCCGGCGATCCACGTCAGCGGCGTGACGCCTCATCCACCGGCCCCGTCCACTCCCCGTCGGACACCGGCAGCTTCCCCCTGCCGCCGCCCCGGGCCCGGACTCCGGGCACGCCCCCCTTCGCGGCGCCCCGAGCGAGTCCACCTTCGTGCTGCCTCCCCGGCCCTCGTCCACCCGGCGTGCCGACACCTCCACCGCTTCCTACACCGCTCAGGACCCACGGGTTCCGCCCCCGCAGGCCCTGCTCCGGGACCGCGGGAGCCCGTCCGCCGCCGTGGTCACCGCCGTGTGAAAGCGGCCCGGCGACCCGGGCCGCCCGCCAGGGTCGCACTGCCCCTCCTGCTGCTGGCCCTGGCCTGCTACGCCGTCGGGTTCTGGGCGCTGGCCCGGATCTGAGCGGAGGCGCGGCGCCTCGCCGTCACCGTCCACACCCCGAGCACCACCAGCAGCGCGCTGCCCGTACCGATGCCGCCCACGGCGACCGCCGCCATCGCGCCGCCGGCACCGGCACCGTCCCGGCCGTCGGCCGTGCCGCCGGCCGAGGCGCCCTGCCCGCTCCGCGCACCGGTCTCGAAGACACCGTCCGGCACCGACCGGCCCTCGTAGCCCGGGCCGGCCTGTGCGGTCCCGCCGATCCGGACGCGCAGCTCCACGCCGTAGGGTCCCTCACCGAAGCGTTCGGCGACGTGCGCCGAGAGGTACACGGCGAGGTAGTGGAAACCCGCGAACCGCAGGCTCTGGGCCGGGTCCGTGGGGGCGTACCGGTTGACGTGGCGGACCGGCGGCAGCGGGGGCAGAGAAGCCGACTTCCGGGTGCCTCCGTAACCGATGCTCGCGCCGGCGACCTCGGCGCGCACCGGGTTGTAGGCCGTCAGATCGAGGGCGGGCACCACGAATCCGGAGTCCGTGCCCGCGCTCCCCAGGTCGACGGTGGCGTACAGCTGCTGTCCCCAGTCGACGGGCACCTTGTAGTAGAGGGTCTGTCCGGGGACGATCTCGTCCCGCCAGACGCCCTGCCCCACGGCGGTCGCGCCGGAGAAGCCGCCGCCGCCCGGACGGTCGACGGGGTCCGCGACGAGGGGCGCGGGCGTGGCGGAGTCCCACACCTCGGGCACGCTCGTCGCACCGGCGTCGCCGGCCGACGGCGGCTCGGACACGGGCGCCAGTTCCAGCTCCCAGGGCTGCCCGGTCCCGGTGCCGGTCTCGGTGCGCTCGACCACGAGGAAGTAGGTGCCGGCCTCCTGACACAGGCCCTTGCCCGCCAGGATCTCGCGCGCCCCCCAGGCGGTGACCGGGTGCGGGTCCCGGGACGCGCCCACGGTCACGGTGTCGAAGGAGCAGCTGCTGCCGTCGGCGTTCCGCACGGAGACCTTGACGCCGTCACCGCCGGCGAGCGCGGCGCCGGCGCGCGGGACGGCCGTGACGGAGACGTACGCGTTCGAGGCGTCGTCGAGTTCCATCCGGTAGTAGGCCTTCCCGCGCCCCACGAGGGCACTGCGGTACGTGGTGCCCGGCTCCAGGCGTACGGCGTCGGCGGTGCCGTCGGCGGCGGTGATGCCCCGGGCGTCCCGGTCGAAGGCATAGGCGGGTACGTCCGCCGCACCCGCGGCCCGGGCCACGGTCCCCGGCAGCCCTGCCGAGGCCACGCAGAACGCCGCCGCCACGGCCACGACCCGCCCGACGGCCGACCGCACCACGGTCTCGCGCAGTGCGCTCGTCCACCCCGTACGCCGGCCCATCACACGCCCCCCCGACCTCGCCGGCAGCGGTCCTGTCCGGACCCGGCCCGGGCCATCCTGCCCTGCCGGCCCGGGCCCCGCCCCGCATCCCGCACGAACGTCCGAAACGGCTGCCCCGCCGTCCCTAACCGGGATCGGTCTCCCCCGCAACACAAAACCCCGACCGCACGGAGCGGTCGGGGCCTGATCAGTATTCGGTGTCGGTACTCACGAACCCGTGGGCACGGAGTCAGTCGCCTCCGTCCACAGATCCTGCTCGGCGCGATCCGCCTGGATCTGGCGGTACACGAGGAGTCCGCCGATGGCGGCCAGTGCGACCAGGAGAAGCTTCTTCACCGCGCGACCTCGTCTTTCCTTGACGTAGGGGACCTCTGGCGCCCGACTATACACACCGACCGATATCGATCGGTGACCTGCGTCGACCCTCCAACTCCCGCCCTCGACAGCCCTGTAGGCAGGGCCGGGGCAGAGGATCGCACCCCGGGCCGGAGGGTGATCACACCCGCACGGACGGTCACTTCGCCCGCCTTCGACGGGTTATCGGCCTCCTTGCCCCATCCGAGTGGTGTTCATCGGAACAACGCCACGCCACGAGCGTCGGTCCGCCACTTCGCGCCTCGCATACACATCATGAGGAAAGTACGCAAATCACCCGACCCGAAAGTGAGGGGCCATGACCGACAACCGGGTCATGAAGCTGTGGACCGCCATCATCACCGCCTTCCTCGCGCTGTGCACGGCGCTCGGACTCATCACCACCACCGCCACGACGGCGGTAGCGCAGAGCGAGCCGACGCGCAACAGCGGCGAAAGCAACAACGCCGTACCCGCGAACGTGCCGGCGGCCTCCCCCTGGGCGGCCTGGCCACTGGCACGATCCCTGCCCCCCACGATGAAGCAGCGCATCCACGCCGAGGCCCACGGAAAGTCCCCCCACTGCCGGCAGCGCCCGCTCCCCGAGACCGAACCGGACGACCTCACGGCGCTGACGGAACCGGACCACCTCACGGCCCCGTGCGACACCGGTAGCGACCTCGCCGCCGAGCACGCCGCACCCCTCCAGCGCTGACGCCCCGGCACCACGTGCCGCACCTCACCCCGATCACGACGTAACGGCGAACTTGCGTACAGCCGCACGATGCAGGCCCGGCAGCTCCCCAGGAGCAACCGGGCCTTCGCCATGTCCACCCCCGGCACCCGGCCTCGTCCCCGCACCCGCAGCCGGCCCGCCCTGCCCTGCCCTGCCCTCGCCCGACGTCCCGCCGCCTCAGCCCCGCACAGACACGTCGAAGGCCCCCGACCTGACCGGTCGGGGGCCTTCGCACCGGTGGGGCCAACAGGATCTGAACCTGTGGCCTCATCCTCATCAGGTCGATCACGGGCATTGCGCAGCCACGAATCCTCGCCGTTGACCGCAGGCCGGAGGTCCGCCGAGATTCGGCAGTGACCGGGCTGGTTCGTGTCTGTCGGTGTCAGCTGCCGATGTCACGCGCCGGGGCGGTCGGGCTCATCGACAGTCCTGAAGCAGGAACCGTGAGACGGGCCTCACCGCCAACAGCGACACCGGGGGCTCGCGGACGGGCTGGCGGACAAGGAGTCGACGCAGGATGCCCCGCTCACTCGTCCACAACCTCCCTGGACAGAACGCCTAGCCGACCTCGTACCGGCCGACCTCCAGGAAGTGGCGCAGCGCTTCCGGGGTGTTGTCGTCGAGAGCAGCGCCGGCCGCTGCGCGCAGGGCGTCGCTGATGTCGGGGTCGGCGAGAAGCCGGAAAATGGCGACCCGGTCGTCCTCGGCCTGGGCCAGGCGGTAGCCCGTCTCCAGCCAGGCGCGTATCTGCCGGGAGTCGTTGTTGTCGAGAAGCTGGTTGACTTCCGCACGGACGCGCTTGCCGCTGTCCGGGTCGGCGAGAAGCCTGGTGATCGCGACCCGGTCGTCCTCGGCCTGGGCGAGGGGGTAGCCCGTCTCCAGCCAGGCGCGCATCTCCTCCACGGTGCCGCTGTCGAGGAGCGCGTTCGCCTCCCCGATCACGCGCTTGCCGCTGTCGGGGTCGGCGAGGGTGCGGGCTATCGCCACCCGCAGGTCGTCCGCACTCATCCCGTCGTAGGGCGAGCCGGCCGTCGCGACGGCGACTCCGGGGACGATGGGGGCGGCCATGGACGGCGTAGCGAGTAACAGCGCCGGGACAAGAGCGCCTGCGGCCGCAGCAAGGATCACGCGAGTCGTTCTCATGAGGTCAACCACCTTTGTCGTCTTCAAGGAGTGTGCGGTGCCGGGATCCTCCCAGGAGGGAATGGGCTGGCACAGTGCCTTGATCAGGCAGCCTTCACCGATCCCGCTTGCCGGTGACTCACATCACTGCGGCTGACCCGCCGTCCGAAGGACTGCCGTGTCCCGTTGTGTATTCGCGGCATGAGCGGCCCGCTCTACCTCAACCCACCGCTCTCCCGAGCTCCCGTCCCGTCTGCCGTCGCCCCACACACCGTGGAGCGGGCGTGGTTCCTGACGTCCAGGTGGAGCGCGCCACTGTACGAACAACCTGGACGCCCTGGGCCGCGGCTGCTCGGCTCTGCCTGGGCCGATGGCAGACGGGACGGGAGCCTCCCCCGCACGCCACACTCGGTCGGCACTCGCAGGCGGCGCCCTCGCCGTCTCGGAGCCTGAGTGCCCCCGCCGGAGGCTTGCCTTTGCCCCGTAGCCGCTCTCTGCGGTGATCGACCCAGGTCGGCATGCTCGCCGAGCTTCTGGAAGATCCGCTGATCGGCTGATGTCAGCCGTGGATGTCGAAGACCCCCAGCCGGTACCGACTGGGGGTCTTCTCGCTGGTGGGGCTAACAGGATTTGAACCTGTGGCCTCATCCTTATCAGGGATGCGCTCTAACCAACTGAGCTATAGCCCCGCCGCGCTTTGCGGTGTGTGTCCCGCGCGCTGACTCCTGAAGATTAGCGCACGACGCGGGCAGTCCCAAAATCGGTTGTCGCCGAAGGGGCGGCGGAGGTTTGGGACGGCCGCCGCGGCCAAGTCACTCGTCTTCGGCGAGCGTCAGCTCGACGCCGCCCACGAAGCCCGCGGACAGGTTGTAGATGAACGCGCCGAGGGTCGCGAGAGCCGTCGCGAGGACGACGTCGATGACCGCGATGATCGCCGTGAACAGCAGCACGTTGGGCAGGGAGAGGAAGGACTGGAGGTCGAAGCCGTTCGACTCGTTGGAGCCGGTCGCCTCGGAGATCGTGCCGCCGACCGTCGAGAAGACGCCCATCGCGTCCATGACCATCCACAGCACGGCGGCCGCGATGATCGTGCAGATGCCCAGCGCGATCGAGAGCAGGAAGCTGACCTTCATCACCGACCACGGGTCGGCCTTCGCCACGCGCAGCCGGGCCTTGCGCACGCGGGGCGTGGTCCGGGCGCCGGTGCGCGGCCGGCGGACCGCGCCGGCCGGGGCCGGGGTCGAATAGGCCTGCGGCGGGTGGTAGGGCCCGGTGGGCTGCTGCCCCTGGCGTTCGCCGGGCAGCGGGGAGGCCTGCTGGGCCTCACCGGCCTGGCCCGCTCCAGCCGCGTACTGCTGGGTCTGCGGGCCTCGGGTGTCCGTCACAGTTCCCCCCTGGGATCCATGCGTGTCGGGCGAGTGCGAGTCCTTCGCGGGCGACTTGATCGCCTGGAGGTTGGTCGTGTGCGGATCCGTCACCTGCGCGTCGGCCGCGCGCGCATCCTTGTTCACCGCGGCGGAGCCACGGCCGCCGTCCGTTCCCGTACCGGCACCTCTGCCGGCCGACGTTCCGACCGAACCGGCGCCCGTGGCTCCGCTCACGATGACTCACTCCTCGTGCTACTCGGTCGAGGGCGCCTCACCCTCGTCCGTGCCGCTGGTCGCGGCGTCCTCGGCGGTGTCGTCCACGGCGATGTCGCCGTCGACCTCCTCCGCCTCGCGCCCCGCCTCGGCGTTACGTGCGATGCCGACCACGGCATCGCGCTTGCCCAGGTTGATCAGTTGGACGCCCATGGTGTCACGGCCCGTCTCCCTGACCTCGTTGACTCGCGTACGAATCACACCGCCGGACAGCGAGATGGCGAGGATCTCATCGGTCTCCTCGACGATCAGCGCGCCCACGAGGGAGCCGCGGTCCTCGACGATCTTGGCGGCCTTGATGCCGAGGCCGCCGCGACCCTGGACGCGGTACTCGTCGACGTTGGTGCGCTTCGCGTACCCGCCGTCTGTGGCAGTGAACACGAACGTACCGGGTCGAACAACATTCATCGAGAGCAGCTCGTCGCTCGCACGGAAACTCATGCCCTTGACGCCCGAGGTGGCGCGGCCCATCGGGCGCAGAGTGTCGTCCGAGGCGGTGAACCTGATCGACTGGGCCTTCTTGCTGATCAACAGCAGATCATCGTCGGCCGAGACGAGTTCGGCTCCGATCAGTTCGTCGTCGGATCCGTCCTCCCGCTCCCGCAGGTTGATCGCGATGACACCGCCGGAACGCGGCGAATCGTAATCCTTCAGAGGCGTCTTCTTGACCAGCCCGCCCTTGGTGGCCAGGACCAGGTACGGCGCCGCCTCGTAGTCGCGGATCGCCAGGATCTCGGCGATCGCCTCGTCCGGCTGGAAGGCCAGCAGGTTCGCCACGTGCTGTCCACGCGCGTCACGCCCGGCGTCGGGCAGCTCGTACGCCTTCGCCCGGTAGACGCGGCCCTTGTTGGTGAAGAACAGCAGCCAGTGGTGCGTGGTGGAGACGAAGAAGTGGTCGACGATGTCGTCTTCCTTGAGCTTCGCGCCCCGCACGCCCTTGCCGCCGCGCTTCTGCGCCCGGTAGTCGTCGGCCTTGGTCCGCTTGACGTAACCACCGCGCGTGACGGTGACGACGATGTCCTCCTCGGCGATGAGGTCCTCGATGGACATGTCACCGTCGTAGGGGATCAGCTGGGTCTTGCGGTCGTCGCCGTACTTCTCGACGATCGCGGCCAGCTCGGCGCTGACGATGCCGCGCTGGCGGACCGGCGAGGAGAGGATCTCGTTGTACTCCGTGATCTTCGCCTGCAGCTCGTCGTGCTCCTGGACGATCTTCTGGCGCTCCAGGGCGGCCAGGCGGCGCAACTGCATCTCGAGGATGGCGTTCGCCTGGATGTCGTCGATCTCCAGGAGGTCCCTCAGGCCCGTGCGCGCGATGTCGACGGTGTCGCTGCGCCGGATCAGCGCGATGACCTCGTCGATGGCGTCCAGGGCCTTCAGCAGGCCGCGCAGGATGTGCGCCCGCTCCTCCGCCTTGCGCAGCCGGAACTTCGTACGGCGGACGATGACCTCGATCTGGTGCGTCACCCAGTGGCGGATGAACGCGTCCAGGGAAAGGGTGCGCGGGACGCCGTCGACCAGGGCCAGCATGTTGGCGCCGAAGTTGGTCTGCAGGTCCGTGTGCTTGTAGAGGTTGTTCAGGACGACCTTGGCGACCGCGTCCCGCTTGAGGACGATCACCAGGCGCTGGCCGGTGCGCGAGGACGTCTCGTCACGGACGTCCGCGATGCCGCCGATCTTGCCGTCCTTCACCAGGTCGGCGATCTTCTGCGCGAGGTTGTCCGGGTTCACCTGGTAGGGCAGCTCCGTGACCACCAGGCACTGGCGGTTCTGGATCTCCTCGACCTCGACGACCGCGCGCATCGTGATGGAGCCACGGCCCGTGCGGTACGCCTCCTCGATGCCCTTGCGGCCCACCACGAGGGCGCCGGTCGGGAAGTCGGGACCCTTGATGCGCTCGATCAGCGCGTCCAGGAGCTCCTCGTGCGAGGCCTCCGGGTTCTCCAGGTACCACTGGGCGCCGGCCGCGACCTCGCGCAGGTTGTGCGCGGGGATGTTGGTCGCCATGCCGACCGCGATACCGGCCGAACCGTTGATCAGCAGGTTCGGGAAGCGGGCCGGCAGGACGGTCGGCTCCTGGGAGCGGCCGTCGTAGTTGTCCGTGAAGTCGACGGTCTCCTCGTCGATGTCGCGGACCATCTCCATCGACAGCGGCGCCATCTTGCACTCGGTGTAGCGCATGGCCGCCGCCGGGTCGTTGCCCGGCGAGCCGAAGTTGCCGTTGGAGTCCACGAGCGGCATGCGCATCGACCACGGCTGCGCGAGGCGGACCAGCGCGTCGTAGATCGAGGAGTCGCCGTGCGGGTGGTAGTTGCCCATGACGTCGCCGACGACGCGGGCGCACTTGTAGAAGCCGCGCTCGGGGCGGTAGCCGCCGTCGTACATGGCGTACAGCACGCGGCGGTGGACGGGCTTGAGGCCGTCCCGCACGTCCGGCAGCGCACGCGAGACGATGACGGACATCGCGTAGTCGAGGTAGGAGCGCTGCATCTCCGTCTCGAGCCCGACGGGCTCGACGCGCATGGCGATGTCGCCGCCCTCTTCAGGGGTGACGGGAGTGTTCTCGTCGGTCATTGCTGGTGTTGATCCTTCCTGGTCCGGTCAGCTGAGACCGACTCAGATGTCGAGGAAGCGGACGTCCTTGGCGTTGCGCTGGATGAAGGCGCGGCGCGCCTCGACGTCCTCGCCCATGAGGACCGAGAACAGGTCGTCGGCCTGGGCGGCGTCGTCGAGGGTGACCTGACCGAGGACGCGGTGCTCCTGGTCCATCGTCGTGACGCGCAGTTCCTCGGCGTTCATCTCGCCGAGGCCCTTGAAGCGCTGGATGGAGTCCTCGCGCACCCGCTTGCCGCGCTGGCGGCCCATCTCGATCAGCGCGTCCCGCTCACGGTCGGAGTACGCGTACTCCACGTCGTCCCGGCCCCACTTGATCTTGTAGAGCGGGGGACGGGAGAGGTACACGTGCCCGGCCTCGACCAGCGGCCGCATGAAGCGGAACAGGAAGGTCAGCAGCAGGGTGCTGATGTGCTGGCCGTCGACGTCGGCGTCCGCCATCAGGATGATCTTGTGATAGCGCAGCTTCTCGATGTCGAAGTCCTCGTGCACACCCGTGCCGAAGGCGGAGATCAGCGCCTGGATCTCCTGGTTCTGCAGGATCTTGTCGATCCTGGCCTTCTCGACGTTGAGGATCTTGCCGCGGATCGGGAGGATCGCCTGGTACTGCGGGTTACGGCCGGACTTGGCCGAGCCGCCGGCGGAGTCACCCTCGACGATGAAGATCTCGCACTTGGTGGGGTCGTTCGACTGGCAGTCGGAGAGCTTGCCCGGCAGCGACGCCGACTCCAGCAGGCCCTTGCGGCGGGTGAGGTCACGGGCCTTGCGGGCCGCCACGCGCGCGGTGGCCGCCTGGATGCCCTTGCGGATGATGTCCGCCGCCTCGACCGGGTTGCGGTCCAGCCAGTCGTTGAGGTGCTCGTAGACCGCCTTCTGGACGAAGGTCTTCGCCTCCGTGTTGCCCAGCTTGGTCTTGGTCTGGCCCTCGAACTGGGGCTCGCTGAGCTTCACCGAGATGATCGCGGTCAGACCCTCGCGGATGTCGTCGCCCGTGAGGTTGTCGTCCTTCTCGCGCAGCAGCTTCTTGTCGCGCGCGTACTTGTTGATCAGCGAGGTCAGCGCCGCACGGAAGCCCTCCTCGTGCGTACCGCCCTCGTGGGTGTGGATGATGTTGGCGAAGGAGTACACGCCCTCGCTGTAGCCGCTGTTCCACTGCAACGCGACCTCGAGGGACAGGTTCTTGTCCCTGTCCTCGGCCTCGAGGTCGATGATGGTGGGGTGGACCGCCTCGCCCTTGCGGGAGTTGAGGTACTTCACGAAGTCGACGATGCCGCCCTCGTAGTGGTACGTGACGGACTTGACCTCTTCCTTGACGTCGGCGCCCGCCTCGTCCGCACCGGTCACGGCCTTCGCCGACTCGCGCTCGTCAGTGAGTTTGATCGTCAAACCCTTGTTGAGGAACGCCATCTCCTGGAAGCGCCGCGACAGCGTCTCGAAGGAGTACTCGGTGGTCTCGAAGATGTCGCCGTCGGCCCAGAAGGTGACCGAGGTGCCGGTCTCCTCCGTGGCCTCGTGCTGGGCGAGCGGGGCCGTCGGGACGCCCATCTTGTAGTCCTGCGTCCAGCGGTGGCCGTCGGTCCGCACCTCGACGGAGACCTTGGACGACAGGGCGTTCACGACGGAGACACCGACACCGTGCAGACCGCCGGAGACCGCGTAGCCGCCGCCGCCGAACTTGCCGCCCGCGTGCAGCACGGTCAGCACGACCTCGACGGCGGGCTTCCCCTCGGAGGGGACGATGCCCACCGGGATGCCGCGGCCGTTGTCGACGACGCGTACGCCGCCGTCGGCCAGGATCGTCACGTCGATGGTGTCCGCGTGCCCGGCCAGCGCCTCGTCGACGGAGTTGTCGACGACCTCCTGCACCAGGTGGTGCAGACCGCGCTCACCGGTCGAGCCGATGTACATACCGGGTCGCTTGCGGACCGCGTCCAGGCCCTCGAGGACGGTGATGGCGCTGGCGTCGTAGGAGGCCGTGACCTCGCTGGTCGAGGTCACGGCCTCGCTGGTGACGCCGGCGTCGGTGGACGGGATGTTCTCGTTGGGGTTGCCGGAATCGGCCACGAAGCGCCCTTTCTGGCACAGCACGAGCCGGGCTCGTCGGCGGGTTGCCGGAGCGGCTGCGGCATGTTGCGTTGGTAAGCCTTGATCAGCGTTGCTCAGCGTCTCCCGGGCGGTCCCCACGTTCGGGGCGGGATTCGCTTCCAGTCTACCGGTAGCGCCGACAGTGATGGGGGTTTGCCGGTACCTGAGTCCGCATGTGCCGCCCTCAACCGGTCTCCACCGGGTCCCCATATACGGAGAGGGCCCCCAAGAGGCTCACGGAGGCACTCAGCGCTTCCGGGTGTCAACCCTTGGCTACCGGCGAGTCAGTTCCGTTTCCGACGCCTCCTCCGCACCTCGCACGGCCTCTCCGGGAGCGGGTTCCGCCCCGGCCCGGACCGCCCGGGAGCGGGTCCGAACCGCTCACGGATCGCAGGGAGCCGGACGGCCCGCACACGAAGACGGCCGGGACGGTGCGACAGCACCGCCCCGGCCGGAGTACGTGACAGATGTCACCCGTAGGTGTCGCCGGGTCCCTTGCTGCCCGGCGCCCGCAGGGGCCCGTAACGACGGACGGGACCCGCCGGGCCCTGCACCCTGATCTGCCGCACCCGGCCGTGGCCGAGGTCCTCGTTGAGCCGGGCGACCAGCGTCGGGGCGAGCAGCCGCAGGTTCGTCGCCCAGGCCGTGGAGTCGCAGCGCACGAACAGCACCCGCTCGTCCTCGTCGTACCTCTCCGGCTCGCAGTGCTTGGCGACGTCCTCGCCGACGATCCGCGGCCAGCGCCCCATCACCCCGCCCACCGCGGCCGGCGCCTCCCAGCCGCGCTCGGTCAGGAGCCGGTTGATCGCCGCACCGAGCGCCATGGGGTCGCGGCCGTCCGCCCGCGCGCCGGAGCGCAGGCCGCCGCCGCGCCGCGCCTGCTTCTTCTGCTGCACCGCGTCCCCACGCGCGCGTGCCTGCTCGCGCGCCGCCCGCAGCGCCACGCGCGCCAGGTCGACCCCGGAGGGCTCGGGCGTCTTCTTCGGCTCCTGCGGCGTCATACGCGCTCCACGGTCCCCTGCGCCACCGCGTACCGCGCGCCCGCGAGCACATGCGGGACGTCGTCGTCGACGGCAGCCGTGACCAGCACCTGCTCGCCCGGCGCGACCAGCTCCGCCAGCCGTTCCCGCCGCCGGCTGTCCAGCTCGGCGAAGACGTCGTCGAGGATCAGCACCGGCTCGTTGCCCTCGGCCCGGAGCAGGTCGTAGGAGGCCAGCCGCAGGGCCAGCGCGTACGACCAGGACTCACCGTGGGAGGCGTACCCCTTGGCGGGCAGCCGACCGAGTTTGAGCAGCACGTCGTCCCGGTGCGGACCCGCCAGGGTCACGCCCCGTTCGATCTCCTGCTTACGGACCTCGGCGAGCGCGCCCATCAGCTGCTCGTAGAGGTCCTCCCGCGTGTGCGCCTCACCCGGCGCCGACGCCTTGTACTCCAGCGCGACCGGGCCGCCCCCGGGCGCGAGCTGCTCGTACGCCTTGTCCGCGAGCGGCTGGACCGCGGCCACCAGATCGAGACGGGCGGCCAGCAACTCGGCTCCCACGCGCGCGAGGTGCTGGTCCCACACGTCGAGCGTGGACAGGTCCATGGTCCGGCCGCCGTGCCGCCGGGCCAGCGCGGCGGACTTCAGCAGGGTGTTGCGCTGCCGGAGCACCCGCTCGTAGTCGGAGCGCACCCCGGCCATTCGCGGGGAGCGCGCGGTGATCAGCTCGTCGAGGAACCGGCGTCGCTCACCGGGGTCGCCCTTCACCAGCGCCAGGTCCTCGGGCGCGAACAGCACGGTCCGTACGATCCCCAGCACGTCACGCGGTCTGACCTGCGAGGACCGGTTGATGCGGGCACGGTTGGCCTTGCCGGGGTTCAGCTCCAGCTCGACGAGCTGCTGCCGCTCGCCCTGGCGGACCTGCGCCCGGACGACAGCGCGGTCGGCACCCATGCGAACCAGGGGCGCGTCGGAGGCGACCCGGTGACTGCCCAGCGTGGCGAGATAGCCCACGGCCTCGACGAGGTTCGTCTTGCCCTGCCCGTTGGGTCCGACGAAAGCGGTGACGCCCGGGTCGAGCGGAACTTCGACCCGGGCGTACGAGCGGAAGTCGGCCAGCGACAGATGCGTGACGTGCATGGTCGTTTCGCCGACCTCCCCGGCGTGATGGACCGCCGAAACGGTCCTGCTACGGGCCGTCGGAACGGCCCTGTGGACTACTTCTTCTCTACCGCGTGGCCGCCGAACTGGTTGCGCAGGGCGGCGATCATCTTCATCTGCGGCGAGTCCTCCTGGCGGGAGGCGAACCGCGCGAACAGCGAGGCCGTGATGGCCGGGAGCGGCACCGCGTTGTCGATGGCCGCCTCGACGGTCCAGCGGCCCTCGCCGGAGTCCTGGGCGTAGCCGCGCAGCTTGTCCAGGTGCTCGTCCTCGTCGAGGGCGTCGACCGCGAGGTCGAGCAGCCAGGACCGGATGACCGTGCCCTCCTGCCAGGAGCGGAAGACCTCGCGGACGTCGGTGACCGAGTCGACCTTCTCCAGCAGCTCCCAGCCCTCGGCGTAGGCCTGCATCATGGCGTACTCGATGCCGTTGTGGACCATCTTGGCGAAGTGCCCGGCGCCGACCTTGCCGGCGTGCACCGCGCCGAAGTCGCCCTCGGGCTTGAGCGCCTCGAAGACCGGCTGCACCTTGGCGACGTGCTCCGGGTCGCCGCCGTACATCAGCGCGTAGCCGTTCTCCAGGCCCCACACCCCGCCCGAGACGCCGCAGTCGACGAAGCCGATGCCCTTGGCCGCCAGTTCCGCGGCGTGCTTCTCGTCGTCCGTCCAGCGGGAGTTGCCGCCGTCGACGACGACGTCGCCCGGCTCCAGCAGCTCGCCCAGCTCGTCGACGGTCGACTGGGTGGCGGCACCGGCCGGGACCATCACCCAGACGACCCGCGGGCCCTCGAGCCTGTCCACAAGCTCGGAGAGGCTGTGGACATCGGCGAGGTCCGGGTTGCGGTCGTATCCGACGACGGTGTGGCCCACGCGGCGGATCCGCTCGCGCATGTTGCCGCCCATCTTGCCGAGGCCGACGAGACCGAGCTCCATCAGTTGTTCCTTAGGTTGCTGTGTGGCGTGTGGGGCACCTTCGTACCCCTGTCCGAGCCTAGTCCCGGCCTGTCACGCACACCTGTGGGCACACGCGCTCAGACGTACCGCCCAGCAACGCGCTCACCTGCGGCTTCATCCACAGGCCGGGAGACGTCCTCCACGGCCTGTGGACAGGTCCGGACGGCTCAGCCGCTGAGGCGAACCGGCATGATCAGGTACTTGTAGGCCTCGTCCGCCTCGGCGTCGACCGCCGGCCTGCCGCTGAGCAGCGCCGGCTTGGTGGACGTCGTGAAGGACAGCTGGGCCACCGGGGAGTCGATGGCGCTGAGGCCGTCCAGCAGGAAGGTCGGGTTGAAGGCGATCGAGATGTCGTCCCCGTCGAGCTGGGCGTCGACCCTCTCCACAGCCTGTGCGTCGTCGCTGGAACCGGCCTCCAGGATGAGCACGCCCTGCTCGAAGCTGAGCCGCACCGGCGTGTTGCGCTCGGCGACCAGGGCCACGCGCTTGACGGCCTCCACGAAGGGGGCGGTCTCGATCACGGCGACGGAATTGAACTCCGTCGGGAACAGGGTGCGGTACTTCGGGAGGTCGCCCTCCAGGAGCCGGGTCGTCGTACGGCGGCCGGCGCCCTCGAAGCCGATCAGGCCCTCGCCCGCGCCCGAGCCGGACAGCGCGATGGTGACGCTGTCGCCGCTCGTGAGCGCCTTGGCGGTGTCCAGGAGCGTCTTGGCGGGCACCAGGGCCACCGCGGACGCGTCCGGGTTCTCCGGCTTCCACAGGAACTCGCGGACCGCGAAGCGGTAGCGGTCGGTGGAGGCCAGCGTCACGGTGTCGCCCTCGATCTCGATGCGCACACCGGTGAGGACGGGCAGGGTGTCGTCGCGGCCGGCCGCGATGGCGACCTGGGCGGCGGCGGAGGCGAAGACCTCGCCGGGGACCGTGCCCGTGGCGTTCGGCATCTGGGGCAGCGACGGGTACTCCTCCACAGGCAGGGTGTGGAGCGTGAACCGCGAGGAGCCGCAGACCACCGTGGCCCGTACACCGTCTGTGGAAATCTCCACGGGGCGGTTGGGGAGCGCCCGGCAGATGTCCGCGAGCAGCCGGCCGGAGACGAGGACGGTGCCCTCCTCCTCCACCTCGGTCTCCACCGACACGCGCGCGGAGACCTCGTAGTCGAAGCTGGAGAGGCTGAGGGCTCCGTCCTCGGCCTTCAGCAGGAGGCCGGCGAGGACAGGCGCCGGCGGACGGGCCGGGAGGCTGCGCGCCGCCCAGGCAACTGCCTCCGCGAGTACGTCGCGTTCCACCCGGATCTTCACTCTTGCCGCCTCCTGCTGTTGCCGGCGCTTCTCGCCCTGCCTGGCCTTCGTCGTCTGTCTCGGTGTCGTCGGCCCCGGTGAGGGGAAGGACCACCGAGGACCAGTCTGACGCACCGCACTGACAGTAGGTGCCCGTCGGGGTCAAGTCGTGACGAGGGGCAGCCGGGACCCGGACGACGAGTTGTGCACAGGACCCCCTTCGAACCGGATTTCTCGCTCTCTCTGGTTGGGAGTAGTAGTAGGGGCTGTGGATACCGTGGATAACCCTGTTTCCGCAGCTCAGAGGCGAGATTTTGTCCACTGGCCCTGGGGACGGAGGCGGTGGACAACCGGGGCCTTCTGTGGAGAACGGAAAGTTCTGCACACTCCGTACACAGGGTGAGGCGACTTCTCCCCAGGACCGTCCCCAGCTTTACCCGCCTTTCCCACAGCCCAATCCGGCGTCCTCGTGTGACGCCTTTCACTCGGACCGGTGAGAAGGTGCGTCGAGTTGCCGAACAGTGGACAGCCATGTGGAGAAACCGGTGATCGCTGGGGACAACCAGCCAGACGCTGTGGGTTACCCGTGGACAACTCCGTGCACAGGCTGTGGACCGACTCACTGTCCACAACCTGTGGAAAACTTTTGTCCACCAATCCACAGCCAGGTGACCTGCCTCGATTCTCTTCCACCCAGGTTGCCTGTGGACAGAATCTGGACAACTTGGCAGTCCCCAGGATGTGGACGGGAGAAAGTCACCGAATCTGTGGAGAGTGGCCGTAACCCGGCGAGTAATCGAACAGCGGATGGCCGGACGCCGGCCCGCGACACGAAGAAGGGCGTCCCGGGAACAGCCCCCGGAACGCCCTCGACAGGCCCGTGCGGCCCCGTCAGCCCGCCTTGATGCGGTTCGTCAGCTCGGTCACCTGGTTGTAGATGGAGCGCCGCTCGGCCATCAGATTGCGGATCTTGCGGTCCGCGTGCATGACCGTCGTGTGGTCGCGGCCGCCGAACAGGGCGCCGATCTTCGGCAGCGAGAGGTCCGTCAGCTCGCGGCACAGGTACATGGCGATCTGCCGGGCCGTCACCAGCGCGCGGCCGCGGGAGGTGCCGCACAGGTCCTCGACCGTGAGCCCGAAGTAGTCGGCGGTCGCGCCCATGATGGCCGTCGAGGTGATCTCGGGCGCCGAGTCGTCGCCGCCGGGCATCAGGTCCTTCAGGACGATCTCGGTCAGGCCCAGGTCCACCGGCTGCCGGTTGAGCGACGCGAACGCCGTCACCCGGATCAGCGCGCCCTCCAGCTCGCGGATGTTGCGCGAGACGCGGGACGCGATGAACTCCAGCACCTCCGGCGGGGCGTTGAGCTGCTCCTGCACCGCCTTCTTGCGCAGGATCGCGATCCGCGTCTCCAGCTCGGGCGGCTGGACGTCCGTGATCAGGCCCCACTCGAAGCGGTTCCGCAGCCGGTCCTCCAGCGTCACCAGCTGCTTGGGCGGCCGGTCGGAGGACAGCACGATCTGCTTGTTGGCGTTGTGGAGCGTGTTGAAGGTGTGGAAGAACTCCTCCTGCGTCGACTCCTTGTCCGCCAGGAACTGGATGTCGTCGACGAGCAGGATGTCCATCTCGCGGTACCGCTTGCGGAAGCTGTCGCCCTTGCCGTCGCGGATGGAGTTGATGAACTCGTTGGTGAACTCCTCCGAGCTGACGTACCGCACCCGCGTGCCCGGATAGAGGCTGCGCGCGTAGTGCCCGATGGCGTGCAGCAGGTGCGTCTTGCCGAGTCCCGACTCCCCGTAGATGAACAGGGGGTTGTACGCCTTCGCGGGCGCCTCGGCGACGGCGACCGCGGCCGCGTGCGCGAAACGGTTCGAGGCACCGATGACGAACGTGTCGAAGAGGTACTTCGGGTTGAGCCGGGCGGTCGGCTCGCCGGGCCCGCTCGCCGGCGCGGGCTTCGCGCCCAGCGTGCCGGGCGTGCCGGACTGACCGTGACCGGCCGGACCGCGGTGCGGATGGCCGCCACCTGCCGGTGACTCCGGCATCTCCCGCCGGGCGGGGTCGCGCTGGTCGTACTCGGGGCGCGCCTGCTGGTACTCGGAACGCTTCTGGTCGTAGGGCGAGCGATCGTAGGACGGCCGCTCCATGGCCTGCGGTCGGTAGTCCTGCGAGGGCGGGCCGTAGGAGTCCTGGGCCGGGGAGGACGGGCCGTACGCGTCCTGGGACGGCGGGCCGTACGCGTCCTGCCCGGAGGGGCCGCCGTAGGAGTTCTGGGACGGCGACGCGTAAGGGTCGCGCTCGGGGAAACCGAGGCGCTGCTGCTGCCAGCCGTACTCCTCCTGCCCCGGCCGGGGCCAGGCGCCGGGCTCGGGCCGCTGGTACTCCGAGGGGTAGGCCGGTCGCGCGGTGGGCAGCTGGTCCTGGCGGGCGCCCTGGTCGCCCCCGCCCTGGGACTGATCGGCGCGGTGCCGGCCGTAGCCCTGGTACGGGTTGTCGCGCGGGCCGTCGTACGGGCCCGGCTGCTCCTCGGGTTCGTCGTAGCGCGACGGCGTCGACGGGGCGGGGGCTCACCCGCGGAGTCGTCGACGGTGATCGCGATCCGGATCGGCCGGCCGCACTCACGGCTCAGCGTCTCGCTGACGACCGGGGCGAGCCGGCCCTCCAGCACACCCTTGGCGAATTCGTTCGGTACGGCGAGCAGAGCGGTGTCCGCGACCAGGGCGAGGGGCTGGCAGCGCCTGATCCAGTGCTCGTCCTTCACCTCGACACCCTGGCCGCGGCCCTCACCGAGGAGCTGCTCCAGTACGCGTGGCCACACTGCGGCAAGATCGGCAGGTACGTCAGCCACAGGGCACGCTCTCTCGTGGGTCCCACGTTCGTGTGATGGTGGGACGGTTGGGGATTCGCATCGGGTGGGAGCAGGGACAAAGGAACGAATCGGAGTTCAGCCACGGTAGTCAGGCCGACGGCTGCGGTTCAAGTTGTTGTCCCCAGCCTGTGGACAGTGTCCCCCGACCGGCGTCGGTTTGACCGGATGGCGTAGCCGCGCGTACCGTGACCAGGTCGAGTTGTCGATGGCTGCTGCCGCCTGCCTCCGATGGGCACAGATCACGTCAGGTGATCGGGAAGCGGTGCACTCGGGCGTTGACCGCGAGCTACCTCGTGGGCGCACGGTGACAGCCAGGACGGCACCCCGCCACCACCGATTGATTTCTGGAGCCCCCGAGTGAGCAAGCGCACCTTCCAGCCGAACAACCGTCGTCGCGCCAAGACCCACGGCTTCCGCCTGCGGATGCGCACCCGTGCCGGCCGCGCGATTCTCGCGAACCGCCGCAGCAAGGGTCGCGCCAACCTGTCCGCCTGAGCCTGATCAGGTCATGACGTCGTGCTGCCTACCGAGCATCGGCTGAGGCGGCGCGAGGACTTCGCGACCGCGGTACGACGGGGTCGTCGGGCAGGACGCCCGACCCTCGTCGTCCACCTTCGAAGCGGTGCAACGGACCCGCACGCGCCTGGGGAGAGCGCTCCCCCGACGCGTGCGGGTTTCGTCGTGAGCAAGGCCGTGGGCGGAGCGGTCGTGCGCAACACGGTGAAGCGCAGACTGCGCCATCTGATGCGTGACCGAGTCACCCTTCTTCCCCCCGGTAGCCTGGTAGTCGTACGGGCGCTGCCCGGTGCGGGTGACGCCGACCACGCACAGCTGGCCCAAGACCTCGATGCCGCCCTTCAACGGCTACTAGGAGGGGGCGCGCGATGAAGTACCCGCTGCTGGCCTTGATCAAGCTCTACCAGTGGACGATCAGCCCGCTGCTCGGGCCGGTGTGCAAGTACTACCCGTCGTGCTCCCACTACGGCTACACGGCCATCGACCGACACGGTGCGATCAAGGGAACGGCCCTCACCGCCTGGCGCATCCTGCGATGCAATCCGTGGTCGCTCGGCGGCGTGGACCATGTCCCGCCGCGCAAGCGTCCGCGGTGGCACGAGATGCTGCGCAACACATGGCGCGCACGCAAGGGCGGGCCCTCCGCCGCCGAAACGGCCACCGGAGAGAATCCTTCTCCGAGCCCGGCCGCAGAGACCCCGTCCCATGCCCAAGGAGCATGATTAGTGGACACGATTGCCAGCCTCTTCAGTTTCATCACCACACCCGTCTCCTGGGTCATCGTCCAGTTCCACAAGGTGTACGGCGCCCTCTTCGGTGCTGACACCGGGTGGGCCTGGGGCCTGTCCATCGTGTCCCTGGTGATCCTCATCCGGATCTGCCTGATCCCGCTCTTCGTGAAGCAGATCAAGGCGACGCGGGCGATGCAGACTCTGCAGCCCGAGATGAAGAAGATCCAGGAGCGCTACAAGAACGACAAGCAGCGCCAGTCCGAAGAGATGATGAAGCTGTACAAGGAGACGGGCACCAACCCGCTCTCCTCGTGCCTTCCCATCCTGGCGCAGTCCCCGTTCTTCTTCGCGCTGTACCACGTGCTCAACAGCATCGCGAACAACGACACCATCGGTGTCATCAACGAGAGCTTGCTGCAGAGCGCCCAGAAGGCGCACATCTTCGGCGCCCCGCTGGCGGCGAAGTTCACTGACAGCTCCTCCGACGTCGCGGCGCTCGATGCCTCGCTGACCACCGTCCGCATCGTCACCGCGATCATGATCGTCATGATGTCGGCCTCGCAGTTCTTCACGCAGCGCCAGCTGATGACGAAGAATGTCGACACCACGGTGAAGACGCCTTTCATGCAGCAGCAGAAGATGCTGATGTACGTCTTCCCCGTCATGTTCGCCGTCTTCGGCATCAACTTCCCGGTCGGTGTCCTCGTCTACTGGCTGACCACCAACGTGTGGACCATGGGCCAGCAGATGTACGTCATCCGCAACAACCCGACCCCCGGCTCCAAGGCTCAGGGCGCCTACCTGGAGCGCCTGTACAAGCAGGTCACGCACCACGGCAAGACGCGCAGCCGCGGTCAGAAGGCCATCGTCAAGGCGATCGTGGCCAAGGGCCGTGACCGCAACGACTACGAGCGCAAGTTCATCAACGGTCTGAACAAGGCGGGCTTCGCGGCCCAGCCCGACGGCACCGTCGCGAAGGGTGAGGCCCAGACCGCCACCCTCACCGAGGACGGCGAGGCCACGACGGCCACGGCCCGGCGGCAGCAGCCCAAGCGCCAGACCAAGGCCCAGCGCCAGTCCGGAACCACGAAGCCGGCCGGCGAGCCCACCTCGCTGACGAAGTCCGACGAGCCGCAGGACGCCAAGCCTGCCGGTGCCCCCAAGCCGAAGACCGGCTCCGGTGGCCGCAGCAGGGCCCAGTCCGGGCAGCGCAAGGGTGGCCCGCAGCGCCCCAAGTCCCCGTCCAAGAAGTAAGAAGGAGCTCATCCCGTGACGGAAGGCACCACCTCCGCCGCCGCCGAGGGTGCAGACACCCTGACCCGCCTGGAGCAGGAGGGCGAGATCGCGGCGGACTACCTCGAGGGTCTGCTGGACATCGCCGACCTCGACGGCGACATCGACATGGATGTCGAGGCCGACCGCGCTTCGGTGTCGATCATCAGTGACACGGGCGGCCGAGACCTGTACAAGCTCGTCGGCCGGGACGGCGAGGTACTGGAGGCACTGCAGGAGCTGACGCGTCTTGCCGTGCACCGGGAGACCGGCGACCGCAGCCGACTGATGTTGGACATCGCCGGCTACCGGGCCAAGAAGCGCACCGAGCTCTCCGAGCTGGGTGCCAAGGCCGCGATCGACGCGAAGAACAGCGGTGAGCCGGTCAAGCTGAACCCGATGACGCCCTTCGAGCGCAAGGTCGTCCACGACGCGGTCAAGGCAGCCGGTCTGCGCAGCGAGTCCGAGGGCGAGGAGCCGCAGCGCTTCGTCGTCGTACTGCCCAACTGATTCAGTACGCACGTATCACCGGCCCCGTCTGCGGCGCAGGCGGGGCCGGTCTTTGTCAGCCTGGTGGTTCTGGTGGTCGGCGCGGAACGCGTCGATGCGGTACGGAAGGACGGTCCCCGTGACGGAGGCAGCGGAACTCCCCCCTGCGCCCGAGCAAGCACGCGAGGTATTCGGTGATCGCTTCGCGGATGCGGTCCGGTACGCCGAGCTCCTGGCAGAGGCAGGTGTACAACGCGGGCTCATCGGCCCGCGAGAAGTGCCCCGGCTGTGGGAGAGGCACATCCTGAACTGCGCGGTGCTCTCCGAAGCCGTGCCCGAGGACGTGACGATCTGCGACGTCGGATCCGGTGCGGGCCTGCCCGGCATCCCCCTGGCCCTGGTTCGGGAGGATCTGAAGATCACCCTCCTGGAGCCGCTCCTGCGACGCACCAACTTCCTGACCGAGGTCGTCGAGCTTCTCGGCCTGGACCATGTGACCGTCGTGCGCGGCCGCGCCGAAGAGGTCATGGGCAAGCTGCCGCCAGTCCATGTCGTGACCGCCCGCGCCGTCGCCCCCTTGGATCGCCTGGCCGCCTGGGGCATTCCGCTGCTGCGCCCCTACGGGGAGATGCTCGCGCTGAAGGGAGACACCGCCGAGGAGGAGCTGAAGAGCGCCGCCACCGCGCTGAGCAAGCTCGGCGCGGTGAGCACGTCGATCCTCCACGTCGGCGAGGGAGTGGTCGATCCGCTCTCCACGGTCGTGCGGGTCGAGGTCGGGGAGAGCCCCGGCGGTGTGAGGTTCGCCGCGAAGCGCGCCAAGGCGGCCCGGACAGGCCGCACGCGTCGGCGTCGCTGATCCGGACCTCAGAACAGTCGTACTCCACACAAGCTGCCCAACCTACGCATGACGGAGTGTCGCGGCAGTTCGGTCGCAGGCGCTGTGCATCGTGTTTCACGTGAAACCTCGCTCATTGCTGCACGGCATCATCAGTCGCGGACGCGCTGCGGCCGAACCTCGCGATCGGAAGCCTCTCGGCTCACTCGTCAGTGGGGCGGAGATGTCCACAGAGGTGGATTTCTCCACAGAAGACCAGGCCTCACTGGTTCATGACCCCGAAGGCATGGGAGGCTCTGTGCACTGCGAGCCTGAAGTCGAGGAGAGTGAATCCTTGCGGTCCGACGCCAACATCGCGGGACCGATGACCGATCCGGTCCCCGGTCCCCGTACCGAGTCGATGGGGGAAGATGTTTCACGTGAAACACCGCCTCCGATGGACGACACTCCGATCGGTCGTGCTGCCCAGCTGGCGGTAGAGGCTCTCGGTCGCGCAGGTGAAGGCCTGCCGCGGCCCGAGCAGACCCGCATCATCGTGGTAGCCAATCAGAAGGGCGGCGTGGGCAAGACGACGACGACCGTCAACCTTGCCGCATCGCTGGCCCTGCACGGTGGCCGTGTTCTGGTGATCGACCTCGACCCACAGGGCAATGCCTCCACCGCGCTCGGGATCGACCATCACGCCGAAGTTCCGTCCATCTACGACGTGCTGGTCGAGAGCCGCCCCTTGGCGGAAGTGGTCCAGCCGGTCCCCGATGTCGAAGGCCTCTTCTGCGCTCCCGCCACGATCGATCTCGCCGGTGCGGAGATCGAACTCGTGTCGTTGGTGGCGCGCGAAAGCCGGCTCGAGCGAGCCATCCAGGCGTACGAGCAACCGCTGGATTATGTCCTCATCGACTGTCCACCCTCGCTCGGCCTCCTGACGGTCAATGCGCTGGTCGCCGGCCAGGAGGTTCTCATCCCGATTCAGTGCGAGTACTACGCACTGGAGGGACTGGGGCAGCTGCTGCGCAACGTCGACCTGGTGCGAGGTCATCTCAACCCCACCCTCCATGTGTCGACCATCCTGCTCACCATGTACGACGGCCGGACGCGCCTCGCGTCGCAGGTCGCCGAGGAGGTGCGCACCCACTTCGGCGACGAGGTGCTGCGGACGAGCATTCCCCGCTCGGTCCGTATCTCCGAAGCGCCGAGCTACGGCCAGACGGTGCTGACCTACGATCCTGGATCGAGCGGTGCCCTGTCCTACCTTGAAGCAGCCCGAGAGATCGCGCTGAGGGGCGTCGGCGTCAGCTATGACGGCACGCATGCCCATATCGGCGCTCAGAACAACCCGACCATGGAGGGGACGCAGTGAGTGATCGACGGAGAGGGCTGGGCCGTGGTCTCGGCGCACTGATCCCTGCTGCCCCAACGGAGAGGACACCGGCGCAGACCGCGATGGGAGGTGGAACCCCCACGACTTCCGCCGGTCTTCCGGCTCTGGCGACCGACCGTGGGGTAGCCGCGGCGAAGGTGGCCACGCTGCCGCTTGTTCCACGTGAAACCGAGGAGCCCTCGGCGAACGGTGCGGCGGACGTTCCGTCACCGCCCCTGGGCGCCCACTTCGCGGAACTCCCGCTCGACTTCATCACCCCGAACCCGCGCCAGCCGCGCGAGGTCTTCGACGAGGATGCGCTTCAGGAGCTGATCACCTCCATCAAGGAGGTCGGTCTCCTCCAGCCGGTCGTCGTACGGCAGACCGGGCCCTCGCGCTACGAGCTGATCATGGGCGAGCGGCGCTGGCGGGCCTGCCGTGAGGCGGGCCTGGAGGCGATCCCGGCGATCGTCCGAGCAACGGACGACGAAAAGCTCCTTCTGGACGCGCTGCTGGAGAACCTCCACCGGGCTCAGCTGAACCCGCTGGAGGAGGCTGCCGCCTACGACCAGTTGCTGAAGGACTTCAACTGCACCCACGACCAGCTGGCGGACCGGATCGGACGCTCACGGCCTCAGGTCTCCAACACGCTGCGGCTGCTGAAGCTCTCGCCGGCAGTCCAGCGCCGGGTGGCGGCCGGTGTGCTCTCGGCCGGCCACGCGCGGGCTCTGCTCTCCGTCGACGACTCGGAGGAGCAGGACCGGCTGGCCCACCGCATCGTGGCGGAGGGACTGTCCGTGCGGGCGGTCGAAGAGATCGTGACCCTCATGGGATCGCGCCCCCAGACCCCGCAGCGTTCCAAGGGACCCCGCGCCGGAGGCCGGGTGTCACCGGCGCTGTCCGACCTCGCCACTCGGCTCTCGGACCGCTTCGAGACGCGGGTCAAGGTCGACCTGGGGCAGAAGAAGGGCAAGATCACCGTCGAATTCGCCTCCATGGAGGACCTCGAGCGGATTCTCGACAGTCTGGCTCCCGGCGAAGGACCCGTTCTTCAGAAGGGCCTCGTGGAGGGTGAGTCCGAGGAAGCGGACGACTGAACCTTTCTCCGGCAGGGTCACCCATACCCGCCGACTGCAAAGAGCGAGTCTCCTCCGTTGCGTACGGGGGCACGGCTCGCTCTTTGCTTTCACCCGGTGTCGAGAGAATCGCCTCGTGGATACGATGCGAGAAGCTGGGGCAATAACCATCTGATGGCCCCTCCGAGCGGCAGGTGGGGCCGCGCGGAGGATGAACCAGGCCGGACTGAGGAGCACGGCCGTGGGTATCGGTCCGGTCGGCGGGTTCGTCGGCGGCCTGCTCAGGCAACGCAGCGCTCTGACAGCCGCTCGCGGTGCCGCGGGCGAAGGAAGCGAGGATCAGCCTTCATGGGGCGTCGGCTCGTACCGCTCACACTGGACAACCTTCAGGATCTTCCCCAGCGCTGCCGCTCATGTGTCTTTTGGGAGCTGGACCCCGTCAGCGGTGAGGCAGCTTTGAGGACAGGCACGACGGCGATGGAGAAAGAGGCCTGGATCTCCGCCGTGCTGCTCGACTGGGGCTCCTGCGGCAGGGTCGTTTACGTCGATGACCTCCCGGTGGGCTATGTGCTCTACGCTCCGCCCGCGTACGTTCCCCGCTCGACGGCGTTTCCCACGAGCCCCGTCTCCCCCGACGCCGTACAGCTGATGACCGCGTTCATCGTGCCGGGCTATCAGGGCCAAGGGCTCGGCCGGGTGATGGTGCAGACGGTTGCCAAGGATCTGCTGCGCCGGGGCTTCAAAGCGATCGAGGCGTTCGGTGACGCCCGCTGGAAGGATCCGGCCTGCCTTCTTCCGGCCGACCATCTGCTGGCGGTGGGCTTCAAGACGGTTCGGCCGCATCCTTCTCACCCACGGTTGCGGTTGGAACTGCGCACCACCCTCTCGTGGAAGGAAGATGTGGAGATGGCGCTCGACCGGCTTCTGGGTGCCGTGCAGAAGGAGCCAGCACTGCGACCGCTGTGATCGGCTCTCCGGACAAGCAAGTGGGCCGACCCTTTCGGGTCGGCCCACTTGTGTTTCACGTGAAACATTCATCGCTTGCGCGACGTTCGGAACGTCACTCGGCGATGAAGTCCTCGAGGTCGCGGACGAGTGCGGCCTTGGGCTTGGCGCCGACGATGGTCTTGGCGACCTCGCCGTTCTGGTACACGTTCAGAGTCGGGATGGACATCACGCCGTACTTGGCGGCCGTACCCGGGTTCTCGTCGATGTTGAGCTTGACGACCTCGATCTTGTCGCCGTACTCGGCCGCGATCGCCTCGAGGGATGGGGCGATCTGGCGGCACGGGCCGCACCAGGCAGCCCAGAAGTCCACCAGGACGGGCTTCTCGCTCTTGAGGACGTCCTGCTCGAAGGAGTCGTCGGTTACATGCTTGAGGTCGGCCACGGCGGGCTCCTTTAAGTGATGTGTGCGGTGGGGCGGGAGGTCAGACGGCGGTCTTCTCGGGCTCGGCCTGCTCCTCGTCCGCGAGGGCGGCGAGATAACGCTCGGCGTCGAGGGCGGCGGAGCAGCCGGTGCCGGCCGCGGTGATCGCCTGACGGTAGGTGTGGTCGACGACGTCGCCCGCGCCGAAGACGCCCGTCACGTTCGTCCGAGTGGACGGGGCGGCCACCTTCAGGTAGCCCTCCTCGTCCAGGTCGAGCTGGCCCTTGAAGAGTTCGGTGCGCGGATCGTGGCCGATCGCGATGAAGAGGCCCGTCACCGGCAGGTCGGAGAGTTCACCGGTCTTGAGGTTGCGCAGCTTCAGGCCGGCCAGCTTCGGGTCGCCCTGGATCTCGGCCACCTCGCTGTCCCAGACGAACGTGATCTTCGGGTCGGCGAAGGCACGCTCCTGCATCGCCTTGGAGGCGCGCAGGGTGTCACGGCGGTGGACGATCGTCACGGACTTGGCGAAGCGCGAGAGGAAGGTGGCCTCCTCCATGGCGGTGTCACCACCGCCGATCACGGCGATATCCTGGTCCTTGAAGAAGAACCCGTCACATGTGGCGCACCACGAGACGCCGCGGCCGGAGAGGGCGTCCTCGTTGGGCAGGCCGAGCTTGCGGTGCTGAGAGCCGGTGGTGACGATGACGGCCTTGGCCCGGTGGACGGTACCGGCCGTGTCGGTCACGGTTTTGATCTCACCGGTGAGGTCGACGGAGACGATGTCGTCGGGGATCAGCTCGGCACCGAAGCGCTCGGCTTGGGCGCGCATGTTGTCCATGAGCTCGGGGCCCATGATGCCGTCCTGGAAGCCGGGGAAGTTCTCCACCTCGGTGGTGTTCATCAGGGCGCCGCCCGCGGTGACGGCCCCCTCGAACACCAGCGGCTTCAGCGAAGCGCGGGCGGTGTAGAGCGCCGCCGTGTAGCCGGCGGGCCCGGAGCCGATGATGATCACGTTTCGGACGTCGCTCACGGCTTGATTCCTCGTCTCTGGTCTGTGTCGATCGACCGGGGGAGCTTCTGGGAACTCTCACCCCACCCAACGGATCCTAAGGGGCGTGCATTCCCGGTGTGTCCGGGCACACCAAGGGGCCGACACCGTACGGAATACCACGCTCGGCAGAGACGAGGCCGGGAGGCGTCAACGACGGGTGTAGGAGTCCTGCAGGAGGATCTTCGCCGCGCCGGACGACGGCCGGCCGACGCAGGTCGCGTCCATCAGGTACGCGGTGACTCGCGTGCTGTCGGAGCTGTCGGGGAGGACGACGAGGAGAGCCTCCCTCCCGCGGAACGTGCCCTCCTCGATGGCCAACGCCGCGTCTTTTCGCTCCATGCCCTTCTGGACACAGCCGGGCACTGTGGGCTGTTGGAAGACTCGGGGACTGCTGGTCTCGGGCTCGCCTTGCATGCCCAGCGTCTGTGGACTGGAGGCGGAGGAAGCGGCGAGGAGATCGGCGACCTGCTGCTCCAGAGCGCTCTCCGAAAAGGTGTCCGACACGGTGGTCCGTGGGTCGGGTGCCGAGGTGCCGGATTCCTCGTCGCCGGTCAGTGATGCCACCAGGACCGACCCGAGGCCCAGCGTGGCTGCGGCGAAGACGGCTCCCAGGACGGCGATCCTGCGGCGCCCACCCCGACGGCGATTCTTCCGCCCGGGCCCGCCGGCAGGAGGACGAGCCCGCCCTGCGGGCCGCGACTGTGCCGCCGATGTTTCACGTGAAACATGCGGAACGGCGCCGCTCGACCCAGGAACGGTCGCCCCCGCCGGGTCCGGAGGGTTCGGGGCCGTGGCGCTGATCAATACCTCGGCTGCGAGTGCGGCATCAATGCGCTGGGCGATATCGTCCGGCATCCGCGCTGGTCCGGGCAGCCTTCCCAGGGAGCCTCTGATCTCCTCCAGCGACGCGTGGATGTTCGCACAGAGCGCGCAGGAGTCGAGATGCCGACGCACCTCCGCGCTACGGGAAGGAGTGAGCAACCCCTCGGTGAGCTCGGAGATCTCCGCGACGTCCGGGTGTCCGGTCGTGTCCGTCGTCGATGTCACGTTCGCCCACCTCCGCCCTTCACAGCAGCTGAATCGCCGGTATCGGCGCCGTCCTGATCCTCGTCCCGGGGGCCCGCTGCCGGTGGGACGGATGTCCCCTCCGCCCGGTTCCGTCCCTGACTGCTTTCCCTCACCTCGTCGGAACTCGCCGGTCGCAGATGGGTGAGCAGCGGCAGCAGTTTCGCTCTGCCGCGGGCGCAGCGGCTTTTCACCGTCCCCGTCGGCACGTCGAGGATGCGGGCGGCCTCTGCGACGGGGTAGCCCTGCATGTCGACCAGGACGAGTGCCGCACGCTGGTCGGGCGGCAGGGTGCCCAAGGCTTCGAGGAGCTGACGGTGCAGGTCGTTGCGTTCGACGGGTGCCGAGGCCGATTCGTGCGGCTCCAGCAACTGCTCCAGACGCTCGGTGTCGTGGACCGGGGAGGTCTTGCGGGAGGCCGCCTTGCGGGCTCGGTCCAGACAGGCGTTCACGGTGATCCGGTGCAGCCAGGTGGTGACGGCGGACTGACCGCGGAAGGTGTGGGCGGCCCGGTAGGCGGACACGAGCGCGTCCTGAACCGCGTCAGCGGCCTCCTCGCGGTCTCCCAGCGTTTTCAGGGCCACGGCCCACAGGCGGTCGCGGTGACGCAGCACGAGCTCACCGAAGGCGTCGGGATCACCCCCACGTGGCGGGCGAGGAGGTCCTGATCGCTGATTCCGTCGTAGTCGGCGCCTGCTGCCATCGGACCCCCTCCCTCTGGGCGACCTCAACCCGTGAACTTCACGTCCGTGATGGCCTGTTTGTAGCCGGAGCCGCTGAAGCCGTCGGTGGGGCATAGGGTACGGCGGTGATCCAGAGCAGCACGTACTGGGTCTTCACCGCCTTCGACGCCTTCACCGTCAGGGATGTACCGCTGGCGTCGGCGGTGCCGATCTCCTTCATCCCGCTGATGCCCGTGGACGGGGTGAGCGCGTCCGTGGCGTAGAGCTTCACGGTCGTGTGATCACCGGAGTACCGGAGGCCTATCGACGCCGCGGAGACCTCCTGGGCCGAACCGAGGTCGTAGACGATGCCCACACCGGGCTTGTACGGAGCGAGGCTCGGGCCTTCCGTGTAGCGCTTGGTCCGCCAGTAGGTGGAGCTGTCGCCGTCATAGGTGTTGGCGACGTCCTCCGCTGCCTGAGCGGAGCCGCTGGCGACGTACTCCTGCGAGCCCTGGATCCTGAGTTGCTGGACCGGCTTGGGCGCGGCGCTGTTGTTGTCGTCGGCGTCCGTGGTCTGTGTCTGGTTCGTGTCGTCGGTGTCGCCCTGGTCCATCAGGGCGTCCGCGAGCTGCCAGCTGCCGAGGCCGAGGGCCGCGATGAGCAGTGCGGAGACCGCCCACTTGAGTGCCTTGCCGGTACGGCTTTGCAACGGGGGAGGCGGGGCCTGTACCGGCTGGGTGGTGCCCGGGTGCACCGAGGAGCGTCCGTAGCTGCCCTGCTGGTAGGTCGTCTGCTGGTACTCGGGAGGTGCGGTGAAGGCGGGCTCCGGCGGGCGGATGCGGGGCATCTCACCGATGGCCTTGACCAGCTCCTCGGGAGTGGTGCAGGCGGACTCGTGCCGGGACGCGGTCGCCCCGTTGTTGACGAGCGCGCGCATCGTCAGCTCCGACAGGCCGCGGTGGACGCCGGCACGCACCTGGTCGGGAGGGATCAGTCCGATGTCCTTGGGCAGCCCGGACAGCCCGTAGGCGTCGTTCTCGTACGGCCAGCGCTGGGTGAGCGCCGCGTACAGCAGGGCGCCGATCGCCTCGGTGTCGGTGCGCTGGGGGGTGTCGGAGCTGATGCCGCGCAGCGCCGCGTTCACGGCGAGGCCTCGGACGCGCCACTGGCCCGTGGAGGTGCGCAACACGGCGTTGGGGTTCAACCGCAGGTGCGCGAGCCCTTCACGGTGGGCTGCCGCCATGGCAGAGGCGATCTGACTCACCATCTGGTAGGCGTCGTGCGGCTCCAGCGGCCCGGAGGCGAGGAGCGTGGTCAGTTCGGTGGCGTCGGGCAGCCACTCGTGGACGACGTAGACGAGGTCGTTCTCCTCGACGGCGTCCAGGACCTGGACGAAACGAGGGTCGCCGAGCAAGGCGGAGGACCGGGCCGCCGCCAGGACGGAACGGGCCCGTGGGTGATCGGAGGGCAGCACATGGACACCGACGGCACGGCGGAGTTTCTCGTCGACCGCACGCCAACTGCTGAAGCCGTCCAGACGGGTGACGCAGTCTTCGAGCCGGTAGCGTCTGGCGAGCTTGTGGCCGCTGTGCAGTTCTGGCGCCGAGGACTTTCCGGGGCCCACGGCCCCGCCACTCCCCTGCGCCTGGTCGCTGTCCGTGTCCCGCTCCCGGTTCTTGGTCACACCGTCGGCCGTGGACTGGTCCGCCTGTGCGGTCAGCGGCTCGTCACCGCTGTTGTCTGCCACGTCGACGGCAGCCGTACTCGGTTCCGCCACCGTCGTTCCTGCCTCCCCATCCATGCGCGCCGTCCGACCCCGTGCGCGCCGTCCGACGCCGAACCCAATTGTGCCCACAGTCCGGCGCTATGCACGACACGCGGCGGCGGACGATGGTTGTGCGCCTACCCCTGGCTCAGCGCCCCAGGCGCCCGCGCACCATGCCGACGAGCGAGTTGAGCTCTTCGATCCGCATGCGGCGGGCGGCCACGAAGAAGACACCGAGCAGGACGGCTCCACCCGCCAGCAGCGCGGCGAAGGAGCCGAGGACGCCCTGGCCGAGAGTTCGGGCGATGCCGTAGCAGGCAGCGCCGCTGAGCAGGGCGGCCGGCACGGCGGCGATGCACAGCCGCGCGTACGTCCGCAGCACGCGAGCACCGTCCAGGTCCCCGCCGAGCCGCTTGCGCAGACGGTTCCAGGCGACGCCGACACCGATGGCGTAGGCCAGGCCGTAGGAGGCGGCCATGCCGACCACGGCCCAGCGGGCAGGGAGCAGGAAGTAGCAGGCGGCAGAGGCGGCTGCGTTGACGGCCGCCACGATCACCGTGTTGTAGAAGGGAGTCCGGGTGTCTTCGTACGCGTAGAAGGCACGCAGGACGACGTACTGCACGGAGTAGGGGATCAGGCCGAGGCCGAAGGCCATCAGCATGAAGCCCATGTTCGTGGCCTCGGTGATACCCGAGGAGCCGAAGATCAGGGTGCACATCGGGACGCCGAGCGCGATGAACCCGAAGGCGATGGGCACGATCGCGACAGCCGTGGTGCGCAGGCCCTGGGAGATGTCGTCGCGGACGGCACCCGCGTCCTGCTCGGCCGCGGAGCGAGAGATGCGGGGCAGCAGGGCGGCCATCAGGGACACGGTGATGATGGCCTGCGGCAGGCCCCAGATCAGCTGCGCGTTGGCATAGGCGGCGAAACCGGTGCCCTTGACGCCCGAGTCGATGCCGGCGGCGGTGGACAGCTGGGTGACCACCAGCGCGCCCGCCTGGTTGGCGAGGACGAACAGGATCGTCCACTTGGCGAGCATGGCGGCCTTGCCGAGGCCGTGGCCCTTCCAGTCGAAGCGCAGCCGCATCCGGAAGCCGGTCTCGCGCAGGTAGGGGATCATCGCGAGGGCCTGGACGACCAGGCCGAGCAGGATGCCGATGCCGAGGAGACGCTGGCCCTCCGGCGGGATGTTCGTGACGCCCATGTCGGAGTCCGCCGCGGTGCCGTACACCCACAGGAACATGCCGAGCGTCACGATGATGACGATGTTGTTCAGGACCGGGGTCCACATCATCGCGCCGAACTTCCCCCGGGCGTTGAGGATCTGCCCCATCACCACGTGGACGCCCATGAAGAAGATCGAGGGCAGGAAGTAGCGCGTGAAGGTGACGGCGACCTCGTTGGCCGCCGGGTTGTTCGCGACGGGGTTCGCCAGCATGCGGACCAGGAGCGGCGCGGCGAACATCGCGAGGGCGGTGAGCGCGGCCAGGGCCACCATCACGAGGGTCAGGAGACGGTTGGCGTACGCCTCGCCGCCGTCGTCGTCCTCCTTCATGGCGCGGACGAGCTGCGGCACGAAGACGGAGTTGAGGCCACCGCCGACGGTCAGGATGTAGATCATCGTCGGCAGCTGGTAGGCGACCTGGAACGAGTCACCGAGGAAGCCGAGGCCCAGCGCGGAAACGATCATCGCCGACCGGATGAACCCGGTCAGACGCGAGACCATCGTGCCCGCCGCCATCACGGCGCTCGACTTCAGCAGCCCCGTGGCCCGCCCGCTCTTCTTCGCGGGCGGCGCCGGGGCCGCCGCCGGGGTGGCGATGAGGTTCATGGTCTGGTCGACGCCGGACGTCGGCCCCTCGGGCCCCGGAGCACGGACGGCCGTGGGCACCCGGTACTGCGCGGCGGGACCCGGGTCGCCCGGGGCGTGCGTCGGCCCCGGTACCGCGGGCGGGTCCATCGGGGAGCGGGTGCCGCCCTGCTGCTGGTCGCGGAAGAGGTGGGCGAAGGCGTCGGGTTCGTGACGCTCCTCACCGGAATGCGTGACGAGGTCGTCCACACCCACGAACTGGGTCGTGCGCGGATCGTCGCCGTACGGCAGGTACTGCGTCGGACCCTCCGGCTCGGGCGCCGGGGTCTGGGCCCAGACGCGGGGATCGGGGGCGTACGGGGACTGCTGCGGCTGCCCGTAGAGCGGCTGCTGGGGAGAGTGGGCACCGGGCGCGGGCGGCGGCGGGGGGTGCGCGGCACGGTCGTAGAGCGCCTCGGCGACCGGATCCTGCGCGGTGAGGTCCTGGGACCGGTAGGGGTCCTGGTCGTAGGCGTCCTGGAGGTACATGTCCGCGGGGTGCTGCGGCGGCACCTGGCCCTGCTCGGGCGGCGGGCCCTCGGGGTAGCCCGAGCTGCCCGCGGCCTGGCCGCGGTCACCGTCGTACGGCGCGTTCATGGTTACCCCACCTCATCGTTCCGGGCCGTCCGGCCACGACATCCTCAACGGTCCACTCTCTCACCCGTCCCGGAAGGGCCGGTGCTTTCCGCTGCGGTGTCCGGTGTCCCGTCACTCGGCTGCACCGGGCCGTCCGTGGCGGTTCGGGCGCCCGACTCGTCGCCGGGACGGCTCTCGGAATCCTGCGCGGTCTCGACGTCGTCGACTGCCGGGTCCGTTCCGTCGGCGCCGTGGTCCTCGGCTCCCCGTGCCGCGGCGCGCTTGCGCTGGGTGTACATCCGGAAGCCGGCCAGCACCAGCAGCAGGACACCGCCACCGATGACGAGCATCACGGTGGCCGTGATCTCGGTGACCTTCACGTCGAAGGTGACCGGTGTGCCGTACGCCCTGCCGTCCTCGGTGTACAGCTGTGCGACGACCGCCGCCTGGCCGTTGGCGTTGGCGGAGGTGGTGAACTTCACCGTCGTGCTGTGCCCGCCGGAGACCGCGATGGGCTGCTCGGCGTAGGCCTTGCCGTCGATCTCAAGACGGGTCGGATTGGTCGAGGTGAGCCTCAGCACCAGGTGGTCGACGCCCTGCACCAGGTTGTTCTGCACGGTCACCGGGATCGTGGCGCTGCGCCCGGAGAGCTTCAGCTCAGACTTCTCGATCAGCTTGACCTGGCCGGCGAGCCTGGTGAGGTAGGCCTGGACGCCTTGGCGGAAGCCGCCCGCCGCGGCGGCCCGGCCCCGCCAGGACGTGGACATCTCACGGTTGACGGCCCGCCCGAAGGGAGTCACCACCCGGGACTCGTCGGTCAGGATCACCTTGAAGTTGTCGAGCCCGTCCTGCGCGGTCGCGATGTCCACGAAGGCCGACCGCGGCAGCTCCCGCTTGGCGAGCGAGGTGGAGTACGCAGACCGGGACGGCACCTTCGTCGTGGCACCAGGATCGGGCTTGGCGGCGGCGGCCGCCGTGAGCTGCTGAGCCTGCGACCACGTCCCGCCCTGCAGGGCGGTGACCGCTTCCGCCATCGCCTGGGCCTGGGCCGCGGTCGGCATGCGCTGAGGGGCAACGACGATGCTGCGCTGCTTGTCGGACTGGAGATTCAGCGCCAAGCTCTGCGCCAGGAACTCCTGCACGGCGAGCGCGGACGCGGAGGCCGTCGTCAGGTCGCCCTGGAACGCCTGTGACAGCCGGGCGTCCGCCACCACCGCGGTGGTGCCGCCGCCGATGGGACGGGCCGCGGAGGGCATGTACGACAGGCCGCCGTTCTCCGTCAGGCTGTCGCTGCGCGCGATCACCTTGTCGGCGCCCGCGGAGGTGGCGACCTTGACGATCGACGGGTCCACGGCACCCTCGACCGGCCAGGCGAAGTCGGTGCTGGGAGTCACGTGGAGGACGGTCTCCACCGTGCCGGCGGCGACGTCCGTGGCTGCCTTGAGCTGACTCAGGGAGCCGGTGACGCTGGTGCCGCTGTGTGCGAGGGAGGCCAGGTCGGGGTCGGCGTAGGGCAGGGCGACGACCTGCTTGCCCTGCACGGCCTCCTGCAGCGCGGCGAGCCACTGACTGGCGACGGCCTGGTGCTTGCCGGGCGTGGTGGTGTCGCCGGCGAGGACGTCGTACTGCTCGGTCATGGCGCTGACGGAGGCCAGCAGGTCGGGGTCGATCACCCAGGTGACATCGAGGGCCCTGCCCAGGCTCAGGAGCTGGTCGAGGCGGCCGCCGGGCGAGATCTCCGCGGCGAGATCCTCGTTGAGGAAGACCGGCGTCTGCTGTTCGTCGGATCCGGTCTCGGCTGTCATGTGGACGTTGGAGACCAGCGGCCACAACATCGTCGTACGGGTCCTGGTGTCGGCCTGGTCGGGCTGCCACGGCAGGAACGTCCGCTGGATGCCGAGCATCCGTTCCCACGGCTTCGCGGACGTCTCACCCGAGAGGGAGACGCTCAGGGGATACACACCGTCCGCCCCGAGGTCGAGCTCGTCCACGGGTACGGAGATGCTGAACTGCTGGGCTACCCCGGGAGCGAGTTTGGCGAACTCGGCGACGTACTTGTCGCCCACCTCGGATCCGGTGACGCTCGACAGGTCGTCGGGCCGCCTGGCGGTGCTGTCGATCGCCGAGCGGGTCGTCAGAGCGGACCCCAGGCGCAGGTCGACGTACGCGTCCGTGACGGCCTGCTTGCCTTTGTTGGTCACCGTGCCGGACACGGTCAGCGTGTCGCCCTCGGTGGGAACGCTGGGGGTGAGCGAATCGACGGCGACGGCGACCGTACCGGCGTCGGAGGCCGTCTTGGTGGAGGTCTGTCCGGCGGCCGACGCCACGGACGTGGGCAGCTGGAGCAGGCCGGCCAGCAGAGGCGCCCCCGCGAGCAGTGCTCCGGTGCGCCGCAGCCACCGGCGGGCAGGTGAGGGAGTCATCCCCGGGAAGTCTGCCGCCTCGGCCACGCGCTCGTCCGTCCCTCGTCGTCGTCAGTGGTCGTCGGTATGTGCGTCCACGCATGGTAACGATGCCCGCTGAGGGTAAGTGCCGCGGTCTGCTCCCCAAGATCAGCTGCGACCGGCCACACGTCCTCTATGGGCATGTACGGGAAAGACGGTCTTATATGTCACGAAAGAAGCCGATTGCGTGGCTTTTGGGCGAGGTGGCTGTCCCCTTTATAGGGGCGCCCGTGCCATGCCGGGCCACGTACCCTCTTCTGTTGTGCCGAACGCCAACGAAGACAACCTCAGTGCCCTGAGTCAGGTGCAGCATCGCGCGGTCAGTGAGCTGCTGCGGGTGGCTCCTGTCGCCGACGACCTCGCCCGCCGTTTCCAGGAAGCGGGGTTCTCACTCGCCCTGGTCGGAGGCTCTGTCAGGGACGCGCTGCTCGGCCGACTCGGCAACGATCTCGACTTCACGACGGACGCTCGCCCCGAGGACGTGCTGAAGATCGTCCGGCCCTGGGCGGACGCCGTGTGGGAGGTCGGGATCGCCTTCGGCACGGTGGGCGCGCAGAAGGACGCCCGCGTCGGAGATGTCGATCGAAGCTTCCAGATCGAGGTGACCACCTACCGGTCGGAGGCCTACGACCGCACGTCCCGCAAGCCCGAGGTGTCGTACGGCGACTCCATCGAGCAGGACCTGGTGCGGCGGGACTTCACGGTGAACGCGATGGCCGTGGCACTCCCGGAGAAGGAGTTCATCGACCCGCACGGCGGCCTCCGAGATCTCGCCGCGCGAGTGCTGCGCACCCCGGGCACGCCGGAAGAGTCCTTCTCGGACGATCCGCTGCGGATGATGCGCGCGGCCCGCTTCGCCGCCCAGCTCGACTTCGAGGTGGCCCCGGAGGTCATCACGGCGATGACCGAGATGGCCGGCCGGCTCGAGATCGTCTCGGCCGAGCGGGTGCGGGACGAGTTGAACAAGCTGATCCTTTCCGCGTATCCCCGCAAGGGCCTGACTCTGCTGGTCGACACCGGGCTCGCCGAGTACGTGCTGCCGGAGTTGCCCGCCCTGCGGTTGGAGAGCGACGAACATCACCGGCACAAGGACGTCTACGAGCACACGCTGATCGTCCTGGAGCAGGCAATCGCGCTGGAGAAGGACGGCCCTGACCTCACCCTCCGTCTGGCAGCGCTGTTGCACGACATCGGCAAGCCGCGAACCCGCCGGTTCGAGAAGGACGGCCGGGTCTCCTTCCACCACCACGAGGTGGTCGGCGCGAAGATGACCAAGAAGCGCATGACCACGCTGAAGTACTCCAACGAACTGGTGAAGGACGTCTCGCGCCTGGTCGAACTCCACCTGCGCTTCCACGGCTACGGCACCGGTGAATGGACGGACTCCGCCGTCCGCCGGTACGTACGGGACGCCGGGCCGCTTCTTGAGCGTCTCCACAAGCTGACTCGATCCGACTGCACGACGCGCAACAAGCGCAGGGCGACCGCGCTCTCGCGTGCGTACGACGGGTTGGAGGAGCGCATCGACGAGCTGAAGGAACAGGAGGAGCTGGACGCGATCCGTCCGGACCTCGACGGCAACCAGATCATGGAGATCCTTGGCGTCGGTCCCGGCCCTGCCGTGGGCAAGGCCTACAAGTACCTGCTCGAACTCCGTCTGGAGAACGGTCCGATGGAGTACGACGCAGCGGTGGCGGCGCTCCAGGAGTGGTGGGCCAAGGAAGCCTGAGATGTGCGGCAGGGGCGTGTTTCACGTGAAACACGCCCCTGCCCGGATGCACTGAGGGGCGGCGTTTCACGTGAAACACCGCCCGTCCTCTGCGACTGCCTTACTTCGAGTAGTCCTTCAGGCAGAGCAGGAAGTTACTGCCGTCACCGGTCTCGGTGTACGTGTACTGGAAGTCCTTGGCCTCCGCAGCACATTTGGTCTCGGCGCTGACCTGGGAGAAGTCGCCCTTGACCTTGGCCAGCACCACGTACTGGGCCTTCGACGAGCTGCACTCGACGACCTCGAGATCGGGGTCGTTGTCGTTGGTGCTGCCGCGGTGCATGCAGTCGCCGATCGCCGCGGTGTTGGCGTCGTCCCGGCTCGATATGAAGGCGGCGATGCCCGCGCCGATGACGACCAGGACGATCACGATGGTCTTGATCAGCTTGAAGCTGACCTTGCGGCTGGGCGGCGCCGGGGGGACCGCGCCGTAGGGGGCGGCAGGCTGCTGCGGGAAGCCGGGCTGCTGCGGGTACGGAGCCTGGCCCTGCGGCTGGCCGTAGGGCTGCTGGCCCTGCTGCGCGAACGGATTCTGGCCCTGGGGCGGCGGAGTCGTCACTGGGGGTCCCCCTAGAGAACATAGGTGTGCGACGCGTGTGAGACGCGAGATAAGACGCACGTAAATTACCGGCCACCACTGACAACGCTGTAGCCCAGGGGAGGTCTGTGGCATTGATGTGACACTTACTGGCGTTCAAATCTTGCCATAACGGCAGAAACGGATCCGTAGATAACGGCGACCGTGACCACCAGGACCGCGGAACGCCCGTCCGGCGGCAACATCAGGGCGGCCACTCCGGCGGCGCCCACGAAGGCGACGTTGAACAGCACGTCGTAGAGGGAGAAGACGCGGCCGCGGAAGCTGTCTTCCACGGAGAACTGGACGATGGTGTCGGTGGCGATCTTCGCGCCCTGGGTGACGAGCCCCAGGACGAAGGCCGCGACGAACGCGGTGGCTTCGGCGAACGGAAGCATCAGCGCGAGTTCCAGCACGGCGGCCACGGCCGAGCAGACGACGATCCAGTGGCCCGGGCCCAGACGCCCGGTGGCGGACGGGGTCACCACGGCCGCCACGAAGAAGCCCACGCCCGCGATGCCCACCGCCAGCCCCAGCAGGGCCAGGCCCTCCTCCGGGTCGGAGGACCAGGCGTACCGGCAGAGCATCAGCGTCATGACGGTCAGGGCGCCGTAGCAGAACCGCATCAGCGTGATCGCGCCGAGTGCCCAGGCGGCCTGGCGGCGGCCCGGCTCGGCGAGGTGCCGTAGGCCGGCCGTCAGACCGCGGGCCGTTCCGCGGAGGGTGGCCATGAGATGGGGCGGGATCCGGTCCCGTTCGGGGCCCAGCAGATCCACCGCCAGGCGCAGGGACACCAGGGCGGCGCACAGGTACAGCGCCGAGCCCAGCAGGACGACGGCGGCGTCGGAGTCGGCGGCCAGCAGCCGGACCATGAAGGCGAGCCCTCCCCCGACGGTCGCGGCGAGCGTGCCTGCCGTCGGTGAGAGGGAATTGGCGATGACCAGGCGCTCGGTGTCGACCACGCGCGGCAGCGCCGCCGACAGACCGGCGAGGACGAAGCGGTTGACCGCGGTGACGCAGAGAGCGGAGGCGTAGAAGAGCCAGTCGGGAACGCCGCTGACGATCAGGGCGGCCGTGACCGAGGACAGCAGGGACCGTAGGAGGTTGCCGTAGAGGAACACCTGGCGGCGGCGCCAGCGGTCCAGCAGGACACCGGCGAAGGGGCCGACCAGGGAGTACGGGAGGAGCAGCACGGCCATCGCGGAGGCGACCGCGGTGGCCGAGGTCTGTTTCTCCGGGGAGAAGACGACGTAGGCCGCGAGCGCGACCTGGTAGACGCCGTCAGCGCACTGGGAGAGGAGCCGCACTGCGAGCAGGCGCCGGAAGTTCCCGAAGCGCAGCAGGACGCGCAGATCGCGGACGACGGCCATGGAGGACAGCCTCACATACGGCGAAGCCCCCGGATCACATGACCCGGGGGACCTCGTCAGCCCTGGCAGGAGCGAATTTCAGCGCTGCCGGACGCAGCGCGGTGTGCCGTGCCGAGCCGGCGCGCGACCCCTGGTCGAGTCCGCGCGCCGTGCCCGGTCGAATCAGCGCTCGACTTCGCCGCGGATGAACTTCTCGACGTTCTCGTAGGCCTCGTCGTCGAAGTACTGGACCGGCGGGGACTTCATGAAGTAGCTCGACGCCGACAGGATCGGGCCGCCGATGCCGCGGTCCTTGGCGATCTTCGCGGCGCGCAGGGCGTCGATGATGACACCCGCGGAGTTCGGGGAGTCCCAGACCTCGAGCTTGTACTCCAGGTTCAGCGGAACGTCACCGAAGGCACGGCCCTCGAGACGGACGTACGCCCACTTGCGGTCGTCGAGCCAGGCCACGTAGTCCGAGGGACCGATGTGGACGTTCTTCTCGCCCATGTCGCGGTCGGGGATCTGCGAGGTGACGGCCTGCGTCTTCGAGATCTTCTTGGACTCGAGGCGGTCGCGCTCCAGCATGTTCTTGAAGTCCATGTTGCCGCCGACGTTGAGCTGCATGGTGCGCTCGAGCCGGACGCCGCGGTCCTCGAACAGCTTCGCCATCACACGGTGCGTGATGGTGGCGCCGACCTGGGACTTGATGTCGTCACCGATGATCGGCACGCCGGCCTCGGTGAACTTGTCCGCCCACTCCTTGGTGCCGGCGATGAAGACCGGGAGGGCGTTGACGAAGGCGACCTTGGCGTCGATGGCGCACTGGGCGTAGAACTTCGCCGCGTCCTCGGAACCGACGGGCAGGTAGCAGACGAGGACGTCGACCTGGCGGTCCTTGAGGATCTGGACGACGTCGACCGGCGTCTCGGCGGACTCCTCGATGGTCTCGCGGTAGTACTTACCGAGACCGTCCAGGGTGTGGCCGCGCTGGACCGTGACGCCCTTGTTCGGGACGTCGCAGATCTTGATGGTGTTGTTCTCGCTGGCACCGATGGCGTCCGAGAGGTCGAGGCCGACCTTCTTCGCGTCGACGTCGAAGGCGGCGACGAACTCGACGTCGCCGACGTGGTAGTCCCCGAACTGCACGTGCATCAAGCCCGGGACCTTGGACGCCGGGTCGGCGTCCTTGTAGTACTCGACGCCCTGCACCAGCGACGCCGCGCAGTTGCCCACGCCGACGATGGCTACGCGAACCGAACCCATTCCGGTTGCTCCCTGTGTGTACGAGTGAGGCCCTGAGTGGGCTCTCACGTGGCGGTTTCGCCGGGCGTATCCGTCCCGGGGGTCTCCCCGGGACGGGGCAGGCCGCCCGTCGATCCAGATGTGGTGTTCTGCTGAGCGGATCCCCCGGGACCGGACCCCTTCAGGTCCCGTCCGGCCCGCTCGCTCTCGATGAGCTCGTTCAGCCAGCGCACTTCGCGCTCCACGGACTCCATTCCGTGGCGCTGGAGCTCAAGCGTGTAGTCGTCGAGGCGCTCCCTGGTGCGCGCCAGAGAGGCGCGCATCTTCTCGAGGCGCTCCTCCAGGCGGCTGCGACGGCCCTCCAGGACGCGCATGCGCACATCGCGGGAGGTCTGGCCGAAGAAGGCGAAGCGAGCGGCGAAGGTCTCGTCCTCGTACGCGTCCGGGCCCGTCTGGGAGAGAAGTTCCTCGAAGTGCTCCTTACCTTCTGCCGTCAGCCGGTAGACGATCTTGGCGCGGCGTCCGGTGAGCGGAGCGGCCAGGGCGTCCTCCGGGCTGTTTCCCGCTTCTTCGATCAACCAGCCGTTGGCGACGAGCGTCTTGAGGCAGGGGTAGAGGGTTCCGTAGCTGAAGGCACGGAACACGCCCAGCGAGGTATTGAGTCGTTTGCGCAGCTCGTAGCCGTGCATCGGGGACTCGCGGAGCAGTCCGAGGACGGCGAACTCGAGGATTCCGGAACGCCGGCTCATCGTCGCCTCCTCTCTCCCGCGCCCCGTGGAGACGGGCCCGCTGACGGTCTTATGCCGTGCTGATGTATCGACTCGATACATCAGCACGATAGAACGGCCCCGTGGCCGGGACAAGGGGGGAGATAGTGAACGGGATCACATCACGGATTCATTGCGGGCAAGTTGCCTGGTTTGAGATGAACTTCGGAGCTGGACGGGTTTTGAGGGTGCGTAGTCTGTGCGCCATGCAAATCACCGGGACTCGCGAGACGCCGGGGGGCGTCGAGTTCCCCGGTGCGGTACGGGTGAATGCGCCAGCGACCCCATCCGTACTTCGGGGGGACAGGAAACCAGCCGCCGTTTCCAGGCGCGCACGGATGCGCCTGCCCGAGGAGTAGTCGTTCGATGAGCGAGCACCGTCGCAAACCGCCGCAGCCGCAGGAAGGCGGACGTGCCGCGGCCCGACGCGGCCAGTCCGGCTCGTCCTCCGGCCGCCGTGCGGCACCGCGAGGCGCCACCGGGTCTCCTTCCGACTCGTACGGGTCGGGTTTCCACGGGCCGGGAGGCGAGGACCCGTCGTCCGGTGGCCGCGCCGACGCCCGGCGCGCGGTACAGAGGAGCGCGGGTGGCCGGCGCAGAGCCGCCGAGCCGGCAGGAGGCCGCCGAGGCGGACCGTCCGGTCCTCCGGGCCGGGGCAGAGGGCGTCCGGCACCCGCCAAGAAACGCCTGATCGACTATCCGCGCGCCGACAAGTACGGCTGGCGGCGCTGGGTGCCGTCCTGGAAGCTCGTCACCGGCCTGTTCATCGGCTTCATGGGCAGCCTGGTCGCCGTGGCGGGCGTCGGGTACGCCATGGTCGGCATCCCGAAGGTCGACGAGACCGCCACCGCGCAGAACAACGTCTACTACTGGAGCGACGGCACCCAGATGGTTGCCACCGGTGGTGAGACGAACCGCCAGATCATCGATCTCTCGCAGATCCCCGAGGCGATGCGCTGGGCGGTGATCTCGCAGGAGAACAAGACGTTCTACGACGACAGCGGCATCGACCCCAAGGGCATCGCGCGCGCGGTGTTCAACATGGCGCGGGGCGGACAGACCCAGGGCGGCTCCACCATCACCCAGCAGTACGTCAAGAACGCCATGCTGAACGACCAGTCCCAGACGATCTCCCGGAAGTTCAAGGAGATCTTCGTGTCGATAAAGGTCGGCGCGGAGGAGGACAAGAACGACATCATCGAGGGCTATCTGAACTCGGCGTACTACGGGCGCAACGCCTACGGCATCCAGGCCGCCGCCCGCGCGTACTTCGACAAGGACGCCATCAAGCTCAACGAGGGCGAGTGTGCCTTCCTCGCCGCCACGCTGAAGGGCGCCACCTACTACGACCCCGCCGGCGCCACCTCCATCGACGCGGCCGCGACGCCGGAGGCCAACCGCAGGCGGGCCCAGGCCCAGATGCAGGACACCCTCGACAAGATGGTCGAGTACAAGCACCTGGACGCCGCGAAGCGGGCCACGTTCACCACTCTGCCCAAGCTGGAGAACCCGCGGTCCAACACCCAGCTGAGCGGCCAGACCGGCTACCTCGTCGACCTCGCCAACGGCTACGTGATCACCCACAGCAAGGAAACGGGGATCACGCAGGACAAGCTCCAGCAGGGCGGCTACTCGATCTACACAACCTTCGACAGGAACAAGGTCAAGCAACTGGAGAAGGCCGTCTCAGCGGTCCAGAAGGCCAACATCAAGCCGAAGGAACGCCCCGAGACGGACACCCACGTCCAGTTCGGCGGAGCGTCCGTCAATCCGGCCACCGGCGCCATCGAGGCGATCTACGGCGGCGAGGACGCGACCAAGCACTTCACCAACAACGCCGACCAGACCGGTGCCCAGGTGGGCTCCACGTTCAAGCCGTTCGTCCTCGCGGCGGCGATGAGCTGGGGCGTCCGCGACAAGGACCTGGGTTCGTCGCAGGCCCAGGACGAGCGCACCATCGTCTCCCCCGAGAGCCTGTTCAGCGGCAAGAACAAGCTCAAGATCAAGAACTACGACGGGACGGTCTGGAAGAACGAGAAGGGCGAGGAGTGGCTGCAGACCAACGACGGCCAGGCCTCCTACGGCAGCCCGCCCAACTACAAGATCGACCTGCGGGAGGCGATGCGCGAGTCGGTGAACTCCGCCTTCGTCCAGCTGGGCATGGACGTCGGCCTGGACAAGGTGAAGCTGGCCGCCACCAGCGCCGGCATCAAGGAGAGCAGCCTGACCGGCGCCGACTTCCCGTCGTTCTCGATCGGTATCTCCGACCCGAGCGCGATCCGGATGGCCGGCTCCTACGCCACCTTCGCGGCCAGCGGCAAGCAGCGCGACCCCTACTCGGTCCAGAAGGTCACGAGCCAGGACGGCGTGATCTACACGCACAAGACCGAGACGAACGAGGGGTTCACCTCCAAGGTCGCGGACAACGTCACGGACATCCTGAAGACCGTGGTCGAGAAGGGAACGGGTACCGCCGCGCAGTTGCCCGGCCGTGAAGTGGCCGGCAAGACCGGTACCACCGACGGCAACAAGTCGGCCTGGTTCGTCGGCTACACGCCGCAGCTGTCGACCGCGATCACCATGTTCCGGTACGACGACGACGAGACCAAGAAGAACCGCACGTTCCTGGAGATGTTCGGAACCGGTGGCCAGAAGAAGATCCACGGTGCCTCGTTCCCGGCGGAGATCTGGCACGACTACATGGCCGAGGCCATGAAGAACCTGCCGAAGAAGAGCTTCCCGACACCCCAGCCCATCGGTGAGGTCCTCAACGAGGACCCGATCCCGTCGCCCAGCCCGTCGGTCACGGAGAGCGAGGAGGCGAGCCCCTCGCCGTCCCCGACCCCCACGGAAACGCAACAGCCTGAGCCGTCGCCCTCCCCGAGCGACACCTGCAACAACTTCTTCGGTTGCGACAACACCTCGGGTGGCGCGAACGGTGGGGGCAACACCGACGGCGGCACCGGCACGACGAGTCCCTCACCCTCACCCAGCGACACCGGGGATGTCACCAAAGGCAACGGCAACGGCGGCTTCTTCGGAGGATCGAGCGGTTAGACGGGCAATCGCCTCACCCATGCGTTTCACGTGAAACATGCGGACGTTTCACGTGAAACGAGGGCCGCCTCACTGGACCAGGTGAGGCGGCCCTCGGCGTTTTCCTAGACCTATACGGCAGGATGTGAGCCATGCCCAGTGCAGAATCGACGCCAGCGCGCGTGCGCGAGCCTGATCCGGTGCAGCCGACCAGGGACGACGAGGTGGCCGCGGCCGGCAGTGAGCTGATCGGCGGTCCCTTGGGGCGGCGAGCCCTGACGGGGACGTCCTGGCTGTCGCCCGTACGGGTGGTCGCGCTCGTGGCCATCGGGATGTTCGTCCTCGGCCTGATCCAGAAGGCACCCTGCTACAACGGCGGCTGGTTTTTCGGCGCTGTCTCCCAGTACACGCACGCGTGCTACTCGGACATCCCGCACCTGTACCAGGGGCGCGGATTCGCCGACGGACTCGTGCCGTACTTCGACAAGCTCCCCGGCGACATGCAGTACCTCGAATACCCGGTCCTCACCGGAGTGTTCATGGAGGTGGCCGCCTGGCTCACGCCGGGCAGCGGCAGTGCCCAGCACCAGGGCCAGTGGTACTGGATGGTCAACGCCGGGATGCTGATGGCGTGCGCGGCCGTCATCGCCGTCTGTGTGACCCGGACGCATGCCCGGCGCCCCTGGGACGGCCTGCTGGTGGCCCTGGCGCCCGCGTTCGCGCTCACCGCCACCATCAACTGGGACCTCCTGGCGGTCGCTCTGACGGCTGCGGCCATGCTGATGTGGTCACGCGGACGGGCGCTGGCGTTCGGCGTCCTGCTGGGGCTCGCCACCGCCGCCAAGCTCTACCCCGTCTTCCTCCTGGGCCCGCTGTTCGTCCTGTGCTGGCGAGCGGGGAAGTGGCGGGACTTCGGCACGGCCCTGGGTGGTGCGGTCGTCGCCTGGCTGGTGGTGAACCTGCCGGTGATGCTCTTCGCCTTCGAAGGCTGGTCGAAGTTCTACACGTTCAGCCAGGAACGGGGAGTCGACTTCGGGTCGTTCTGGCTGATCCTGGCTCAGAACTCCAGCGACCCCCTCACCACCGACAGCGTCAACACGCTCGCCACGCTTCTGGTCGTGGCGTGCGGACTGGGGATCGGGGCGCTGACGCTGACGGCTCCGCGGCGCCCCCGCTTCGCCCAGCTGGCCTTCCTGATCGTGGCGGCCTTCATCCTCACCAACAAGGTCTACTCGCCGCAGTACGTCCTGTGGCTCGTGCCGCTGGCCGTGCTGGCCCGTCCCAAATGGCGGGACTTCCTGATCTGGCAGGCCTGCGAGGTGGCGTACTTCCTCGGCATCTGGCTGTACCTCGCCTACACCACCAGCGGAGAAGCCCACAAGGGACTACCGACCGACGGCTATCACTGGGCCATCGGCGTCCATCTGCTGGGAACGCTCTACCTGTGCGCGATGGTGGTGCGGGACATCCTGATGCCCGAGCGGGACGTGGTCCGCCGGGCCGGGGACGACGATCCCTCGGGCGGTGTGCTCGACGGCGCGGAGGACGTCTTCGTCCTGGGGGCGACGGCGCGTCCCGCCCGGCACGCGGCCCACTTCGAGGGGCCGCAGGTGGAATGGGGCAAGCGGGACACCGTCGACGGTTCGCCCTGAGCGAACGCGCCGGAGGAGCCCGGCGGACCACGTGAAAGGCCGTACACGGAAACCCGTGTACGGCCTTACGTCGTTGCCGCGATCCTCAGCGGTCCACGATGCGGTCGAACTGCGTGGTGGTGTGCCGCAGATGGGCCACCAGCTCGTCACCGACCGTCGGTTCCGGCGCGTCCGAGGGGACGAACAGGATGGACACCTGCATGTGCGGCGGCTCGGCGAACCACCGCTGCTTGCCGCCCCAGACGAACGGCGAGAGGTTCCGGTTCACCGTGGCCAGACCGGCGCGTGCGACGCCCTTGGCACGCGGCATGACGCCATGCAGGGCCTTGGGGGCCTCCAGGCCCACCCCGTGCGACGTACCGCCCGCCACGACCACCAGGAAGCCGTCGGAGGCAGCCCTCTGCTGTCGGTAGCCGAACCGGTCTCCCTTGGCGACACGCGTGACGTCCAGGACGGCGCCGCGGTACTCGGTGGCCTCGTGGTCACCCAGCCACAGCCGTGTGCCGATGCGGGCACGGAAGCGGGTCTGCGGGAACTGCTGCTGCAGACGGCTGAGTTCGTCGGCCTTCAGGTGGCTCACGAACATCGTGTGCAGCGGCAGCCGGGCCGCGCGCAGCCGGTCCATCCAGCCGATGACCTCCTCGACGGCGTCCGAGCCGTCGGTACGGTCCAGCGGCAGGTGGATGGCGAAGCCCTCCAGGCGGACATTCTCTATGGCGGCGTGCAGTTGCGGCAGATCCTGCTCGCTGATGCCGTGCCGCTTCATCGAGGACATCACCTCGATCACCACGCGCGCGCCCACGAGACCGTAGACACCGTCGATCGACGACACCGACCGCACGACCCGGTCCGGCAGCGGGACGGGTTCCTCACCGCGCCGGTACGGCGTCAGCACCAGCAGGTCACCGCCGAAGAAGTCCTTGATACGCGCGGCTTCGTAGGTCGTACCGACGGCGAGGATGTCCGAGCCCAGCCGCGTGGCCTCCTCCGCCAGCCGCTCGTGCCCGAAGCCGTAGCCGTTGCCCTTGCAGACCGGGACGAGTCCCGGGAACTGCTCCTGCACGTGCTTGTGGTGCGCCCGCCAGCGCGCGGTGTCGACGTAGAGCGTGAGCGCCATGGCCGGACCTGGAACCTTTCTCGTGGCTGCGGTGTGTCAGAGGTGGGGAGCTGCCGGGGCGTACGACGCCATCGAAGCAGCTGACGGAAGATCAGCGACGCGACATGTAGATGTCGAGCGCCTTGTGGAGCAGCTTGTTCAGCGGGAAGTCCCACTCACCCAGGTACTCGGCGGCCTGCCCGCCCGTGCCGACCTTGAACTGGATCAGGCCGAACAGGTGGTCCGACTCGTCCAGCGAGTCGGAGATGCCGCGCAGGTCGTACACGGACGCGCCGAGTGCGTAGGCGTCGCGCAGCATTCGCCACTGCATCGCGTTCGAGGGGCGGAACTCCCGGCCGATGTTGTCGGAGGCGCCGTAGGAGTACCAGACGTGTCCGCCGACGATCAGCATGGTCGCCGCCGAGAGGTTCACGCCGTTGTGCCGGGCGAAGTACAACCGCATGCGGTTGGGGTCCTCGGTGTTGAGGGCCGTCCACATGCGCTGGAAGTACGACAGCGGGCGTGGCCGGAAGTGGTCGCGCACCGCCGTGATCTCGTAGAGCCGCTGCCACTCCTCGAGGTCGTGGTAGCCGCCCTGGACGACCTCGACGCCGGCCTTCTCGGCCTTCTTGATGTTGCGGCGCCAGAGCTGGTTGAAGTTCCTGTGGACCTCTTCGAGGGAACGGTTCGCCAGCGGCACCTGGTAGACGTAGCGCGGCTGGACGTCGCCGAAGCCGGCGCCGCCGTCCTCGCCCTGCTGCCAGCCCATGCGCCGCAGCTTATCGGCCACCTCGAAGGCCCGCGGTTCGATGAAGTCGGCCTCGACGTCCCGCAGTCGCTTCACGTCGGGGTTCTGGATGCCCGCCTTGATGGAGGAGGCCTCCCAGCGCCGGATGATCACCGGCGGGCCCATCTTCACGGAGAAGGCGCCTTGGTGCTTGAGGTGCGCGAGCATCGGTTCCAGCCACTCGGTCAGATTCGGCGCATACCAGTTGATGACCGGCCCTTCGGGCAGGTAGGCGAGATAGCGCTTGATCTTGGGGAGCTGGCGATAGAGGACGAGACCGGCACCGACGAGTTCACCGGTCCTGTCGTCGAACCAGCCGAGGCTCTCCGACCGCCACTCGGCCTTGACGTCTGCCCAGGCCGGAACCTGCATGTGGCTAGCCGCCGGCAGGCTCTGGATGTATGCCAGATGCTGCTCGCGGCTGATCGTCCTCAGGGTCAGGCTCATTCGGGGCGCTCCTCGGGCTGGTGTGTCCCCATGGGTACAGGGGCTCCGGCTCTCGCGCCGAAGCCTACTGCGCCTCGCGAGCGCCCCGACTGGGCGTACGGCTCCTTTGCCCCGGCCGGTGGACGGCCGGGGCGTTCCGCCAGGACACCGCCGTTGTCGTGCAGGGCCGGTGGCCGGCGCCGGCGGGGGCGCCGGACCGGTGACGGTCAGGTCACCAGAGGCCGCCGAAGAGGCCGCCGTGTGCCATACCGAGGAAGAAGCCGACGCCGGAGGCACCGAGCCCCAGGATCAGGCCGAAGCGCTCACGGGTGGTCTCGGAGACCCACTGCCCGTACGCGCCGGTGAAGATCCCCACCAGGCCGGCCCACGAGCTGAGCAGGTGGAGGCTGTGGAACATCGCCGTGATGAAGGCCACCGCGCCCAGGACCAGGGTGACGGCCATGAGCGTGTCCTGAAGCGGATGGGTCCTGCCGTCGGTGGCGAGGAGAGAACCGGCGGTGTTGGGTCGCAATGCCTGTGCCATGAGGCACCTCCTGCGGAGAGCGGCGCACTGTAGCGCCATACACACCCGATGCGTACAGACTGACGGGCTCCGGGGCCGGATTTCAACCGGAAGCCGGTGTGCAGGTAGTCTGTACCGTCTGCACCGGTGTCTGCCCAGGCACAGCCAGGGACTCCGCCCAGCTCAGAGCGGGAACGTCGCGACGCGACCCCCGATTGTCAGTGGCGGCCGATACCGTTGCGTACGCATCACAACCCTCCTGCCACGGAACGACCGTGGCCGTTGAGTCCAAAGGAGGTGGGTTCCACATGCGTCACTACGAAGTGATGGTCATCCTCGACCCCGATCTCGAGGAGCGCGCTGTCTCCCCGCTGATCGAGAACTTCCTCTCCGTCGTCCGTGAGGGCAACGGAAAGGTGGAGAAGGTCGACACCTGGGGCCGTCGTCGTCTCTCGTACGAGATCAAGAAGAAGCCCGAGGGCATCTACTCGGTCATCGACCTGCAGGCCGAGCCTGCGGTCGTCAAGGAGCTCGACCGCCAGATGAACCTGAACGAGTCGGTCCTCCGGACCAAGGTCCTCCGCCCCGAGACCCACTGAGCTTCCCCGCTCACCTGGTCTCGGGATTTCGAGTAGCAGCACCAGCAGCCAGCAGCAGCAAACCCGCCGAGAGGTTCCCCCATGGCAGGCGAGACCGTCATCACGGTCATCGGCAATCTTGTCGATGACCCCGAGCTGCGCTTCACCCCCTCCGGTGCGGCGGTCGCGAAGTTTCGTGTCGCGTCCACTCCCCGCACGTTCGACCGTCAGACCAACGAGTGGAAGGACGGCGAGAGCCTGTTCCTGACCTGCTCGGTCTGGCGTCAGGCGGCGGAGAACGTCGCAGAGTCGCTCCAGCGGGGCATGCGCGTCCTCGTGCAGGGCCGGCTGAAGCAGCGGTCCTACGAGGACCGCGAGGGCGTCAAGCGCACGGTCTACGAACTGGACGTCGAGGAAGTCGGCCCCAGCCTGCGCAACGCCACGGCCAAGGTCACCAAGACCACCGGCCGCGGTGGCCAGGGTGGCGGCGGTGGCTTCGGCGGCGGCGGTGGCGGTGGCGCCCAGGGCGGCGGCTGGGGCGGTGGCCCCGGCGGCGGTCAGCAGGGCGGCGGCGCTCCCGCCGACGACCCGTGGGCGACCAGCGCTCCCGCCGGTGGCAACCAGGGCGGCGGCGGTGGCGGCGGCTGGGGTGGAAACTCCGGCGGCGGTGCCGGTGGCGGCTACTCGGACGAGCCCCCCTTCTAGGCCTTCGGGCCCGGTTCTCCGGGCCGGTTCAGGTCGAGGGCGGGTCGTATCCCAACTTCTTGATCACACAGGAGAATCACCATGGCGAAGCCGCCTGTGCGCAAGCCGAAGAAGAAGGTCTGCGCTTTCTGCAAGGACAAGGTCACGTACGTGGACTACAAGGACACGAACATGCTGCGGAAGTTCATTTCCGACCGCGGCAAGATCCGTGCCCGCCGCGTGACCGGCAACTGCACGCAGCACCAGCGTGACGTCGCCACGGCCGTGAAGAACAGCCGTGAGATGGCGCTGCTGCCCTACACCGCCCAGGCGCGATAAGGGAAGGGTGACCGAAAAATGAAGATCATCCTCACCCACGAGGTCTCCGGCCTCGGTGCCGCGGGCGACGTCGTCGACGTCAAGGACGGCTACGCTCGCAACTACCTGATCCCGCGGAACTTCGCGATCCGCTGGACCAAGGGCGGCGAGAAGGACGTCGAGCAGATCCGTCGCGCTCGCAAGATCCACGAGATCCAGACCATCGAGCAGGCCAACGCCGTGAAGGCCCAGCTCGAGGGCGTCAAGGTCCGCCTGGCCGTCCGCTCCGGCGACGCCGGTCGTCTCTTCGGTTCCGTCACCCCGGCCGACATCGCCTCGGCGATCAAGGCTTCCGGTGGTCCCGAGGTCGACAAGCGCCGCATCGAGCTCGGCTCTCCGATCAAGACCCTGGGCGCCCACGAGACGTCCGTGCGTCTGCACCCCGAGGTGGCCGCCAAGGTCAGCCTCGAGGTCGTCGCGGCCTGATCGTTGTGCTCGGCTTGTAGAGCTGAGAAGGGGCCGCACCCTCCAGGGTGCGGCCCCTTCCGCATGCCTCCGTCGATCCGCAGGCATCGTAACTGTGGCGTTTCACGTGAAACGCCGGTTTCGTGTGCAGCGGTCAGCGGGTTGCGCCGGTGACCAGCCAGCGCCCTGAGCGGGTGCGCAGCCAGAGGGTCAGCATCCGGACCGCCATCATCAGGGTCATGGCCCCCCACAGCGCGGTGAGGCCGCCACCCAGGGTGGGAACCAGCAGCGCGACCGGAGCGAAGACCGCCAGGGTGAGAACCATCGCCCAGGCCAGGTAGGTGCCGTCGCCCGCGCCCATCAGTACGCCGTCCAGGACGAAGACGACGGCACAGACCGGCTGGGACAGGGCCACCACCAGCAGGGCCGGCAGTGCGGCGTCCTTTACCTCCGGGTCTCCGGTGAACAGGGGCAGGAACAACGGCCGGGCCAGGACCACGAGCAGGGCCAGTACGACACCCACGGCAAGGCCCCACTCCACCATGCGGCGGCAGACGGCCCGAGCACCGTGGGGGTCGTCGGCACCGAGGTAACGTCCGACGATCGCCTGTCCGGCGATGGCGATGGCGTCGAGGGCGAAAGCCAGCAGGCTCCACAGTGACAGGACGATCTGATGGGCGGCGATGTTCGCGTCACCGAGGCGGGCGGCCACAGCGGTCGCGATCATCAGCACGGCTCGCAAGGACAGGGTGCGCACCAGCAGGGGTGCGCCCGCCCGGGCCGACGCCCGGATGCCAACGACGTCGGGGCGCAGGGTGGCGCCATGCCGACGGGCTCCCCGGATCACCACGACGAGATAGGCCGCTGCCATGCCGCACTGGGCGATGACCGTGCCCCAGGCGGAGCCGGCTATGCCGAGATCCGCGCCGTAGACGAGACCGACGTTCAGAAGGGCGTTGGCAACGAAGCCCGCGACGGCGACGTAGAGAGGCGTCCTCGTGTCCTGGAGGCCGCGCAGAACGCCTGTCGCGGCGAGGACGACCAGCATGGCGGGGATGCCCAGAGCGGAGATGCGCAGATAGGTGATCGCGTACGGGGCGGCCGTCTCCGAGGCGCCGAACAGTTCCACGAGGGAGGGGGCGGAGGGGAGGACGAAGGCGATCACGGTCGCGCCGAGCAACAGTGCCAGCCAGATCCCGTCCATACCCTGGCGGATGGCCGCCGGGAGATCGCCGGCGCCCACGCGACGGGCGACGGCCGCCGTGGTGGCGTAGGCGAGGAAGACGAAGATGCTGACGGCTGTGGTCAGCAGGGCGGAGGCCACGCCGAGGCCGGCGAGTTGCGCGGTGCCGAGGTGGCCCACGATGGCGCTGTCGGCTAGGACGAAGAGGGGCTCGGCGACGAGCGCGCCGAAGGCCGGGACGGCCAGCGCGACGATCTCCCGATCGTGCTGTCGCCGGGTGACCTTGGGGATCGCGGGAGCCGGTGTCATGGCACCCAATCTAATCGTCCACAGGTAAGAGATGCAATTGGCCAATGACCCTTACTTGGTGACTCACTGTGCGTGCTCACCTGCACCCTTCGCAACGAACTTGATCCGACTGGGGAAGTTTTTCTTCTGCACAGTCGGTGGACGCTAAAGGTGCTGGTCAGAGAGGTTGCGTGGGAGGAGAAGAGGGCTTGTTCACAGGGCTGTCCACCGAGTCGTGCACAGGTTTTGAGCAGTTCTCCACAGCATCGGGGTCACTGTCCACAAGGCCTGTGGATAACCAGATTGGCTGACGCCGCCGTCGGGCCTACCGTGGTCCGGCGCCCGCTCCGTCCCCCGGCTGTGAAAGCCGCGCAAAACCGACACGCTCGAACCGGAGTTGGGCCTCTTAGTTGTCAGTGCCGTGCCGTAGAAATGTGAGGCGCGGCGAGGTCCGCTCCGCGGACGGGAGGAGGTGGCTCGGTTGAGCATTTCCGAGCCCTTGGACGATCCGTGGGCCGACAGCGGTCCCAGTGATCGTCTGCCCTCTTCCCGCCGGCGTGACGGAGGCCGCGGACGCGACGAACAGCACGACCGGGGCCGGGACAGTGGCGAATGGGACGGCGGCGGGACCCCTTTCGAGCGGGTACCACCGCAGGACCTCGACGCCGAGCAGTCTGTGCTCGGCGGCATGCTCCTGTCGAAGGACGCCATCGCCGACGTGGTCGAGATCCTCAAAGGCCACGACTTCTACAAACCGGCGCACGAGACGATCTACCAGGCCGTCCTCGACGTCTATGCCAAGGGCGAACCGGCCGACCCCATCACGATCGCCGCCGAACTCACCAAGCGCGGTGAGATCAACAAGGTCGGCGGTGCCTCGTATCTGCACACGCTCGTGCAGACCGTGCCGACGGCGGCGAACGCCGAGTACTACGCGGAGATCGTGCACGAGCGCGCGGTCCTGCGCCGCCTGGTCGAAGCCGGCACCCGCATCACCCAGATGGGGTACGCGGGCGACGACGACGTCGACGAGATCGTCAACCGGGCCCAGGCCGAGATCTATGCCGTCACCGAGCAGCGCACCAGCGAGGACTACCTTCCGCTCGGCGACATCATGGAGGGCGCCCTCGACGAGATCGAGGCGATCGGCTCGCGCAGCGGCGAGATGACCGGTGTGCCCACGGGCTTCACCGACCTCGACTCGCTCACCAACGGGCTGCACCCCGGCCAGATGATCGTCATCGCCGCCCGGCCCGCCATGGGCAAGTCCACACTCGCCCTCGACTTCGCCCGCGCGGCCTCGATCAAACACAACCTGCCCAGCGTCATCTTCTCCCTGGAAATGGGACGCAACGAGATCGCGATGCGCCTGCTGTCCGCCGAGGCCCGTGTCGCCCTGCACCATATGCGCTCCGGCACGATGACGGACGAGGACTGGACCCGTCTGGCCCGCCGGATGCCCGAGGTGTCGTCCGCGCCGCTCTACATCGACGACTCGCCGAATCTGTCGATGATGGAGATCCGCGCCAAGTGCCGACGGCTCAAGCAGCGCAACGACATCAAGCTCGTGATCATCGACTACCTCCAGCTGATGCAGGCCGGCGGCTCCAAACGCTCCGAGAGCCGTCAGCAGGAGGTCTCGGACATGTCCCGTAACCTCAAGCTCCTCGCCAAGGAGCTCGAGGTCCCGGTGATCGCGCTCTCCCAGCTCAACCGTGGTCCCGAGCAGCGCACGGACAAGAAGCCGATGGTGTCCGACCTGCGTGAGTCCGGCTCCATCGAGCAGGACGCCGACATGGTCATCCTGCTGCACCGCGAGGACGCGTACGAGAAGGAGTCGCCGCGCGCGGGCGAGGCGGACATCATCGTGGGCAAGCACCGTAACGGCCCGACAGCCACGATCACGGTGGCCTTCCAAGGGCACTACTCGCGCTTCGTGGACATGGCGCAGACCTGATCCTGATCGCGCGCTCTGGGCGAAATGGGCTCGACGCGGGCCGCGACGCCGGATGGACTGGGGCCATGACGACACCTCTGGAAGAGCTGCTTCCCGGCACCCGACGGGCGCTGCTGCACCGGATCGCCGTGGCCCAGTCCGAGGGGCGGGCGCCCTCGCTCGTCGCCGCGGTGGTGCGGGACGGGCAGGCGGTGTGGCACGGGGCGCGGGCCGCGGTCGACGGGCATGCTCCGGACGAAACGGTGCAGTACCGGATCGGCTCGATCACCAAGATCTTCACCGCCGTTCTCGTGCTGCGGCTGCGCGATGAAGGGGCGCTCGACCTCGAGGACCCGTTGGAGAAACACCTTCCGGGTTCGGGCACCGGGGAGGCAACCGTCGCCCAGCTCCTCGCGCACACGGGCGGCTTGGCGGCCGAGTCGCCCGGCCCGTGGTGGGAGCGGACTCCCGGCTCGTTGCGTCCCCGCCTCTCCGACGTCCTTGGTGATCAGGCCGCCTTGCATCCGCCGGGGCGTCGTTTCCACTACTCCAACCCCGGCTACAGCGTCCTCGGCGCTCTCGTCGAAGAACTCCGCGGTGCTCCCTGGGACGAGGTGCTTCAGCGGGAAGTGCTCGAACCCCTGAATCTTGGGCGTACGAGTGTGCGGTCGATTGCTCCTCACACGGGCGGCTGGGCGGTGCATCCCTGGGCCGACGTGATGCTCCCCGAACCCGCCGAGGATTTCGGCCGGATGGCCGCGGCCGGTCAACTCTGGTCCACGACCGGCGATCTGGCGCGGTTCGCCGCCTTCCTGGTCCGAGGGGACGACAGGGTTCTGGGCGCGGAGACCCTCAAGGAGATGCGGACGCCCGCGGCGCCGGCCGACGTTACCGACCTTACGAACGGTGGCACGTACGGGCTCGGTATGCGGATCGAGAACCTGGGCGGCCGGGTGCTCGTGGGGCACTCGGGGTCGGTGCCGGGGTTCCTGGCCGGTCTCACGATCAGCGTGGCCGACGACGTCGCAGCCGTGGTCCTGGCCAACTGCACGTCGGGACCGATGGTGACTCAGGTGGCCGCCGACCTCGTACGCATCGTGGCCGAGGCCGAGCCGCGGATCCCCGAGCCCTGGCGGCCGCTGCGGGACATCGATCGGTCCGTCCTGGAACTGGCGGGCCAGTGGTACTGGGGGACCAGCCCGTTCGCCCTACGGGTCACGGCTGACGGCCACGTCTCGCTCGGGCCGCTCTCTGGTGGCGGGCGACGCTCGCGATTCCGGGCGAACGGCGACGGAACGTGGTCGGGCCTGGAGGGCTACTTCGACGGCGAGACTCTGCGGGCGGTGCGGCGCCCGGACGGCGCCGTGGACCATCTCGACCTCGGATCGTTCGTGTTCACCCGCCGGCCGTACGACGATGAGGCCGACGTGCCCGGCGGTGTGGACGCGGAGGGATGGCGGGGGATCGGCTAGCGCTCGGCGGAAGGAGACAAAGTGCCGGGTTTCACGTGAAACGCGGCACCTTGTCCTGGGGAGGACCGGCTGCTGATCTCACTGCCCCTCAGAGCTGGAGCTTGAAGCCGATGTGTGAGGCCTCGAAACCCAGCCGCTCGTAGAAGCGGTGGGCGTCGGTGCGCGTGCTGTCGGAAGTCAGCTGGACCAGTCGGCAGTCCTCCCGCCGGGACTCCTCGATCGCCCAATCGATGAACCGGGTACCGAGGCCGCCCCCGCGCTCGTCGGCGTGAACACGTACGCCCTCGATGATCGACCTGGTCGCCCCGCGCCGGGAGAGGCCCGGCGCAATCGTCAGTTGGAGGGTGCCCACGACACGGCCCTCGCGCACGGCCACGACCAAGCGCTGGTTCGCATCGGCACTGATTCGCTCCAGCGCTCTCAGGTAAGGGGCGAGGTCGTCCGGTGATTCACGCCGTGCCCCCAGAGGATCGTCCGCGAGCAAGCCGACGATCGCGGGAATGTCCTCGGCGACGGCGGCGCGTATTTCAAGATCTCCCATGACCGCACCCTATGCAGCGGCGGGTGCCTTCAGGGATTCCACGACCCGGACCAGCGGAGCCAGCTCCGGGTTCCTCGCCGCCTCGTCCAGGGCCTCGCGAAGGGCGGTGTCGTTGGTCGGGCGGGCCTCCTCCAGCAGCTTCAGGCCTGCCTCGGTGACGTTCGTGTAGATGCCGCGACGGTCGGTGGGACACAGGTACCGCTCGAGCAGGCCGCGGTCCTCGAGGCGGGTGACCAGCCGGGTGGTGGCGCTCTGGCTGAGGACGACGGCGTCGGCCACCTGCTTCATCTGCAGGTGTCCCCCGTCGCCGTCGTGCTGGCGGCTGAGCACGTCGAGGAGGGAGTACTCGCGCACGCTCAGGTCGTGCCGGGCCTGGAGAGCGCGCTCGATGTGGGCATCGATCCTGCCGTGCAGCAGGGAGAGGGCGCACCAGCCCTGAGCGAGAGCGGTGAGTGCGGGGTCCGTCGCGGTCATGGGTGTTCTCCTCCGTCCCGGTACGGCTGGATCCCAGGATAGAGCAATGCCGCAATAGACTGCTGTTGCATATAGCCAGCGCATGCAATTATTGTGAGCGCGTGCAAAGCGCTCCTGCAATCGTCTGGAAGGTTCATCCCACCATGCCTCTGGCGCTCCTGGCCCTCGCGATCGGGGCCTTCGGCATCGGCACGACCGAGTTCGTGATCATGGGTCTGCTGCCCGAGGTCGCGGGCGACTTCGACGTCTCCATCCCCACGGCCGGCTTCCTGGTGACCGGCTACGCGCTCGGCGTCGTGCTCGGCGCCCCGCTGATGACCGTCCTCGGCACCAAGGTGTCCCGCAAGCGGATGCTGATGCTGCTGATGGGCCTGTTCGTCGTCGGCAACCTCTTGTCGGCCGTCGCTCCGGCTTTCGCCGTCATGCTGATCGGCCGGGTCGTCGCCTCCCTCGCCCACGGTGCGTTCTTCGGCATCGGCTCGGTCGTCGCGGCCGACCTGGTCGCCCCGGACAAGAAGGCCGGCGCCATCGCGATGATGTTCACGGGCCTCACCGTCGCCAACGTCGTCGGCGTTCCGCTGGGCACACTCGTCGGGCAGACCGTCGGCTGGCGCGTGACCTTCGGAATCGTTGCCCTTCTCGGCGTCCTCGGACTCGCGGGCATCGCCAAGCTGGTGCCCGAACTGCCCCGCGCGCAGGGGGTCCGCCTGCGACACGAACTGGCCGCGTTCAAGAACACGCAGGTCCTGCTCGCCATGGCGATGACCGTCCTGGGCTTCGGAGGGGTCTTCGCGGCCATCACCTACATCGCACCGATGATGACCCACGTGACGGGCTTCGCCGAGGGCTCCGTCACCTGGCTGCTCGTCCTCTTCGGGCTCGGCATGGTCGGCGGCAACCTCATCGGCGGCAGGTATGCCGACCGCGCTCTGATGCCGATGCTGTACGTCTCCCTCGGCAGCCTGGCGGTCGTCCTGGCCCTCTTCACCCTCACCGCGCACAACAAGGTCCTCGCGGCGGTCACGATCATCCTGATCGGTGCCCTGGGCTTCGCCACGGTCCCGCCGCTCCAGAAGCGCGTCCTCGACCAGGCGCACGGTGCTCCGACGCTCGCCTCGGCGGTGAACATCGGTGCCTTCAACCTCGGCAACGCCCTCTCCGCCTGGCTCGGTGGCCTCGTCATCGCCGCAGGCCTCGGTTACACCGCGCCGAACTGGGTCGGCGCCGCCCTTGCCACGGCGGCTCTCGCCCTCGCTCTTGTCTCGGCCGCGCTGGAGCGCCGCGACAACACCGCCAGCGTCGTCGTCACCGGACGGACCCCGGCCGAACAGTCGGCAGCCGTCCACCACCGAGCCGTGACGGACGCCTGATCGGGGCTGTGGACGTTGGGCGGCCGGCCGCCGGAGCAGAACGACGGCCTCGCCACCGCGGCCCTGGATGTGCGGGCCTGGCCTTTTCCCCTTGATGACGTGTGGGCCTGCGTCCTTCCGGAACGTGCGTGCACGCCGGTGTCCGAGACCTTTCGGACACCGGCTCCCGCGTCTTTGTCCGCCTCAGCCGGCCGCCACCGTGAGTGGAGCGAACCGCCGCCTCCAGTCGCCGGGCAGTTCACTGAAGCCGTAGGTCATGACGGTGTTGAAAGCGACCGACGACAGGCCCCGCTCCTTGACCCAGGCCAGCAGTTCCTCGTGCCGGACGTCGATGTCGGTGCGCAGTGGTCGGTCGGAATGCTCGGCCAGGGACGCCAGGAGTGCTTTCGCCGTCCCGGTGTCGCGGGCGATCAGTGGTCCCACGACATGGGTGTCCATGTTGGGCCAGGCGGCCGCGTAACCGATGATCCGGCCGCCGTCCTCGGCGACCCGCACCTGGTCGGCGAACGCGGGCAGCCGCGCGATCACGGGAGTGCGGTCGGCCCCGAACACCTCCTCGTCCAGGCGAAGGATCGTCGTGAGGTCCTCTGCCGTGGCCGCTCGTGTCATGACGCCGGGCCTCGGACCGCCAGGCGTGAAGCGACCGACCACCATCTCGGCACGGCCCGTGGCCTTGAATCCCAGCTCTTCGTACAGCGGGCGGCCGTTCGGCGTCGCATGCAGCGTCAGTGGCGTCGTGCCCATCACGGAGGTGATGTGCCGCATGAGTCGACGGCCGACGCCCTGCCGGGTATGCCGTTCGGCGACCAGCACCATGCCGACGGCGCCGAAAGCCGGTTGGCCATGGGGGCCGTACTCGGTGACCACGCAGGCGCTGACGAGGCCCCCGTCCGGGTCGTCGATGCCGTAGCCCTTTCCAGCGGTGAGGAGGAAGCCCCACTTGTGTTCCTCACGGGGCCACCCCCTGTCCTCGGACAAGTCGGCGCAGGCGATGAGGTCACGGTGCGTCAGACGGCGAATGGGGAGAGCTGCGAGAGAAGGAGTCGGCACGCAGGTCAGGCTGTCCGACCGGAACCTCTGACGTCCACCTGTTTCCCCACAGTCGTATGTGCTTTTGGCCAACCAGTGGCCCCCAGTACGGCATGCGGACAGCCAGGCCTCGTTTCACGTGAAACATCTGGGTCCTGGGCAGCCTGTCGGCCGTCCGGGAAGCCGGCGGAAGCCGACCCGAAACCCAGAGCCTCATCCCAGGTCGGGTGCATGCATGGCGCGGACGCCCTCGATGTTGCCGTCGAGGTAGTGCCGCAGAGACAGCGGGACGAGGTGGACGGAGGCGATGCCGATCCGAGTGAACGGCACGTGGACGATCTCGTACTCTCCGACGGGTTCGTCGATCTCAGGACCGTGCCGCAGGGCGGGGTTCATGGATTCCAGGCGGCAGACGAAGAAGTGCTGCACCTTCACGCCGGTCGCACTGCCGTTCTCGCCGATGTGCTCGACGGTGTCGACGAAGCAGGGGACGACGTCGGTGATCTTGGCGCCGAGTTCCTCGTACACCTCGCGGTGCAGGGCGTCGACGACGGTCGTGTCCTCGGGCTCGACTCCGCCCCCGGGCGTGACCCAGTACGGATCGAGGCCGGGCTTGCTGCGTTTGATCAGGATCAGGTCGTCGCCGTCCAGCAGAACGGCGCGCGCGGTGCGCTTGACCACAGGTCGGACGGTCATGAGGGGAATGTGGCCCCGCTGGTTCCACGTGAAACATCCCGCATCGTCACCACGCGGACCCGGTCCCTGATGCCGGGAAGAGTCGGTTCAGCACCAGTCGGCTGCCGCCCTCAGTAGCCAGTCGTGTGCCCGCGCGATGAGTGGCGTCGCCAGCGTGCCGGTACGCACCACCAGGACGTAGGTCCGCAGCGGTGGTACCGGCGGACGATGCAGCTCGACGACGTCCCCGCGGTCCAGGGCCGCCACGCACAGATAGCGGGGCAGCACCGCCAGACCCGCACCGGCGGTCACACAGGCCAGGACGGCGCGCAGGTCGGGGACGATGACGGCACCGGCAGCCGCGGGCCGGGAGTCGAAGACGGACGCCCAGTAGCGGGAGACGAAGGGCAGCGACTCATGGACCTCGACCACGGGAAGGCCTTCCAGGGCGGCTGCCTCCGCGCCGTACGGCTTCTCGGCGTGGATCGGGTCAACCCGGCCCGGCGCAGCGATCAGGACGTGCTCCTCGTCGCACAACGGGGTAGCGGTGAGCAGGGCTCCGCGCGGTCGGACCGTGGTGATGGCGAGGTCGTGGTGACCGGCGGCCAGTCCGTCCAGAACCTCCTCGGCGGTTCCGAAGGAGGCGCGCAGGGCGAGCCCATGTCCGCCCTCGCCGGTCAGCTCGGCAAGAGCGGGAAGGGCCCGTTCGGCGGTGAACTCGGGTGGCCCGGCGAGGTGCAGCGTCCGTACGGAGGACTCGTCGTCGAGGCCGGTCTCGGTGATCTCCACGAGGGCGTCGAGGTGCGGGGCGGCCTTGTGGGCGAGCTCGTCCCCGATGGTCGTCGGTGTCACACCGCGGGCCTGGCGCAGGAACAGGGGCCGGCCGAGCTGCCTCTCCAGGGTGCGGATCTGGGAGGTGACGGCCGGCTGTGACAGCCCCAGCAGGGCGGCGGCGCGGGTGAAGGAACCGGCCCGGTGCACGGTCACGAAGGTGCGCAGCAAGGCCAGATCCATCGTGAGCGCTTCCCTCCCCTGCCTTCCTCCCGGGCTGGCGGCAGGGCCCAACTATAAATAAGTCGATAGGTCTCTGTCGCTACCGTGATTGGACACGGATACTGAGTCAACTAGCCTGTTTCGTACGGTTCTTCGCGCGTGGAACCGCTGACGGTCCGAGCCACGAGGGGGAGGCTCGGACCGTCCCCCGTACGGCGCGGGACACCCGGCGGGCATCCGCAAGCCGGTCATCGCGCCGACTCCTCCAGCGCGCGCAGCACGTCTGCCACCAGATCCTCCGGATCCTCGGCGCCGACCGACAGCCGGATGAAGCCCTCGGGCACCGCGTCCCCTCCCCAGCGCCCACGACGCTCGGCGGTGGAGCGCACCCCGCCGAAGCTCGTCGCGTCGTCCACGAGCCGCAGCCTGTCGAGGAAACGCTCGGCACGCGCGCGCGTGGGCAGCGTGAAGGAGACGACGCAGCCGTAGCGCCGCATCTGCCGCGAGGCCACCTGGTGCGACGGATCGTCCGGCAGCCCCGGGTACCGCAGGCCGGTCACCTCGGGCCTTTTCCGTAGTGCCCGGGCCACAGCCAGTGCGGTGGAGCTCTGCCGGTCCACCCGCATCTGCAGCGTGGAGATCGACCGGTGCGCGAGCCAGGCCTCCATGGGCCCCGGGATCGCCCCGACGATCTTGCGCCAGCGCCGCACGGCGGTCATCGGCCCGCCGGCGTGTCCGGTGACGTAGCCGAGCAGGACGTCGCCGTGACCGGTGAGCTGCTTGGTGCCGCTCGCCACCGAGAAGTCGGCGCCCAGCTCCAGCGGACGCTGCCCGAGCGGCGTCGCCAGGGTGTTGTCGACGGCCACCAGGGCGCCACGCGCGTGTGCAGCCTCGGCGAGACGCCGGATGTCGCACACGTCCAGGCCCGGGTTCGACGGGGACTCGATCCACAGCAGCTTCGCCCCGTCGAGGGCGCCGAGCTGGGCGTCGCCACCGGTCGGCGCGGTGCGCACCTCGATGCCGTACGCCTCCAGCTGGGCGCGGACCAGGGGGAGCGCCTGATAGCCGTCGCTGGGCAGGACGACGGTGTCCCCGGCGCGCAACTGGGAGAAGAGCACGGACGAGATCGCCGCCATGCCGGAGGCGAACACGAGCGTTTCGACGCCGTCCTGCCCCGGCGCCTCCAGCTCGCCGACGGCGCGCTCCAGGTGCGTCCAGGTCGGGTTCTCGTCGCGGCCGTAGGTGTACGGCCCCGTGGGCTCGCCGGGCAGGTGGAAGTGCGCGGCGAACACCGGCCCCGGCAGGGTCGGTTCGTACTTGACAGGCTCCGGAAGACCCGCCCGCACCGCGCGCGTGCCCTCACCTGATCCTGCGACGGCGCCTCCGGCCGCGAGGGAGTCACTCATGCCACTCGTCCTTCCACGTCCGCGCGAACCGCGGCGAGCAGGCCCACGCTCGCCTCCTCCACCATCTGCAGGCACTCCTCGAAGCCGTCCCGGCCCCCGTAGTACGGATCGGGAACGTCCAAGTCGGTGGCGGCGGGGTCGTACGCGCGCAGCAGCCGGACCTTCCGGGCGTCCTCGTCGGTCGGGGCGAGGCGGCGCAGGGCCTCGAGGTGTCCGGCGTCCAGGGCGATCACGAGGTCCAGGTGGGCGAACCAGGACCGTTCGAACACGCGGGCCGTGTGCTCGACGGCGTAGCCGTTCTCCCCCAGGACGGAGACGGTGCGCGGGTCGGCCTCCTCGCCCACGTGCCAGTCGCCCGTGCCGGCGCTGTCGACCTCGACCAGGTCCTGGAGGCCGGCCTCGGTGGCATGCGCGCGGAAGACGGCCTCGGCCATCGGGGAGCGGCAGATGTTGCCGGTGCAGACGAAGCAGACGCGGTACCCCACGGTGCGCTCAGTCCTCGTCGGGCAGGACGACGTTGAGCGCCCAGGAGACGACGGAGATGATCAGACCGCCCAGGACCGCGGTCCAGAAACCCTCTACGTGGAAGCTGACGTCGAGCTGGTCGGCCAGCCACGAGGTGAGCAGCAGCATCAGAGCGTTCACGACCAGAGTGATCAGCCCGAGCGTGAGGATGAACAGGGGGAAGGTCAGTACCTTCACGACGGGCTTGACCAGGAAGTTGACCAGGCCGAACAGCAGCGCCACCACTATCAGGGTGCCGACCTTCTCGCCCGTGCCGGCACCGGTCAGCGTGATCTTGTCGAGCAGCCAGACGGCGACCGCCAGGGCGCCCGCGTTGGCGATCGTCTTGACTACGAAATTCTTCATGTGTCTGATCGTGGCAGAACTGATCGACCAGGAGGGCGGACGAGGGCGATGAAGGCATTCCGGTTGGATGAACTGGAGGCGGAGAGAGCCGCCAACGACGGCGCCTACCTGCAGTTTCTGCGCGAACGGAACATGTCGGTCGGCCTCTACGCACTCGATGCCGGGGCCCACGACCCGCAGAACCCGCACCACCAGGACGAGGTCTACTTCGTCGTGAGCGGACGCGCCTCCCTCACGGTCGGTCTGGAGACCACCCAGGTCGCGCGCGGAAGCGTCGTGTACGTGCCGGCCGGAGTCGCCCACAAGTTCCATCACATCAGTGAGGACCTGCGGGTCCTGGTGGTGTTCTCGCCGCCGGAGGGCTGAGCGTCTCCACCCGGCAGCGGAGGCGCCGCCTCGGGGTTCCCTCAGGGATCGGTCAGGGGAGGACCGGGGGTGCGCGGCCCCCGCAGGCGCCCCTCGGGATCTAGCATCGACGGCAGGACATCGAAGGATCCGGGCCGTCGGTGGCACCGGACACCGGACAGACGAGGACGAGGACGATGCGAGAGATCTTCGCGGGACTGCCGTGGTGGGTGAAGTGGGTGGCGGTGCCCGTCATCGCGTTGGTCGTGTTCGGCGGCCTGATAGCGAGCGTCGTCGGCTTCGTGATCGGCCTGCTCTTCAAGCTGCTGGTCTTCGTGGCGCTGGTCGGCGGACTGATCTACGTGGTCCGGAAGTTCACAGCGGGTTCCTCCTCGCGCGGCGACTGGTGAACCGTGTGGAGAGAGGGCACCGGTAACAGCGATCGCCGGTTCCCTCGGCCGGGGGAAGTTTTCCGGACGGCGGGACCGTCGGCGGTGGCGGGCCGTTAAAGTCCGGAACCCTTCGCGGGGCCACACCCCGCGAGCGGCGTTCCTCCCTCCCGTGTTTCCCACACGGACCGCCCTCTCGAACTTCGGGAGTGACCCTTGGCCACGGTTGACACCGCAGCATTCGCGGCACCTCACCCACTTCCCCTCCGCACCCGCTCCACCGCACCCCTGCTCCAGCGGCCCGCGGGCAGAGGCGTCCCCGAACAACCGCAACCCGCGGCGACGCTCATCGGGTCCGTGCAGCGCGCCATGCGACTGCTGGAATCCGTGGCCCGGCATCACGGTGGGGCTCCGGCGAAACAACTCGCCCGCGAGACCGGCCTGGCGCTGCCCACGGCGTACCACCTGCTGCGCACCCTCGTGCACGAGGGCTATCTGCGGCGCGACAAGGGGATGTTCTTCCTCGGGGAGGCGGCCGAGAGACTGGGCGGCAGCGGAGCCGCGCAGAAACGTCGCAGCAGCGTGGCCACCACCCTCGCGCACTGGCGCGATTCGATCGGTGCTCCCGTGTACTACGCCCGCTACCAGGACGGCGAGATCGAGGTCGTGTGCGTCTCCGACACACCGGGTCATCCGGCGGTCGCGGAATGGGCCGACTTCCGTGAGACCGGACACGCGCACGCCATCGGGCAGTGTCTGCTGGCCCAGTTGGACGAGGCGGCCCGCCGCGACCACCTGGACCGTCACCCCGTGCAGTCGATCACGCCGTACACCGTGCGGGACGATCACACCCTGCTGCGGCGGCTGGCCAGCATGCGGCGGATGGAGGCGGTCGTCGAGCGGCAGGAGTACGCGCTGGGCACGGTGTGTGCCGCGATCCCGATCACCGTGGGCACGACCGCCGCCACGGTGGCCATTTCCCTCCCCGCTCATCAGGCCGGCCGGCTGCCGACGGCGGTGCAGCGGCTGCAGAGCGAGGCCGGACGGATGCTGGGGTCACTTGCTGTCTCTATCAGTATCTGAAAACTCACTCCTTGTGATCTATTGTGCACGTTCAGCAAGATGCCAGCAGTGTCAGGGGTTGATTCCCGGCCAGTCGACGGCAATGACGGGACAGGGCGATGCGCGAGTCCGTGCAGGCAGTAGAGGCAGAGGTCATGATGAGCTTTCTCGTCTCCGAGGAGCTCTCTTTCCGCATCCCGGTGGAACTGGGCTACGAGACCTGCGATCCGTACGCCGTACGGCTCACGTTTCATCTTCCCGGCGATGCTCCGGTGACCTGGGCGTTCGGGCGTGAGCTGCTCATCGACGGGGTGGGCAGACCGTGCGGCGAGGGAGACGTGAGGGTCTCGCCGGCCGACCGGGACCTTCTGGGCGACGTGTTGATCCGGCTTCAAGTGGGCGGTGACCAGGCAGTGTTCCGCTCGTCGGCGGCTCCGCTCGTGGCCTTTCTCGATCGCACCGACAAGCTGGTGCCGTTGGGGCAGGAGGGCGCTTTCGCCGACTTCGACGCCCATCTCGACGAGGCCTTGGACCGGATCCTGGCGGAGGAGCAGAGCGCCGGGTGAGGTCTCGTGGGGGACTGGTGGCACGCCGGTGAAGTAACGCTTCTGCTGGAACGGCTGCGGGGCGCCCTACAGTCGGCCCGCACCGATCGGTCCCCATCGGCCCGCCCTGATCGGCGAAGTGGCGCGCGTGAGGAGGGTGACGGCCCGGGTGCGCGAGGGGCGTCGCGTCCGGTGGTTCCTTCGCGTACCCCGGCGCGTCAGCGCTTGCGGCGCCTGCCTCTGCCGCCCCGCAGGCCCTGCAGGGCCGTACCCGCCGTACCGGCCGGTGGCGCCTCCGGTGCCCCCAGTGCTTCCGGAGCTGCCGCGGTGAGCGTGCCCGTGCCCGACCGGTCCGCCGACACCACGAGCGCGGCAAGTGCCGTGGTCACCGGAACCGACGCGACCAGACCGATCGAACCGACCAGCGTGCGCACGATCTCCTCGGCGACCAGCTCACTGTTGGCGACCGTGCCGACACTGCTCTGTGCGATGGAGAACAGCAGCAGCAGAGGCAGGGCGGCGCCGGCGTAGGCCAGGACGAGCGTGTTGACCACGGACGCGATGTGGTCGCGGCCGATCCGGATGCCCGCCCGGTACAGCCCTCGCCAGCCCATCGTGGGGTTGGCCTCGTGCAGTTCCCAGACCGCCGACGTCTGGGTGACCGTCACGTCGTCCAGGACACCGAGCGATCCGATGATGATCCCGGCGAGGAGCAGGCCGCTCATGTCGATCGTCGGGTACAGGCCGTGGATCAGACCGGTGTTGTCGTCCGTGTTGCCGGTGAGCGCCGCCCAGTCGACGAACCAGGAGCCGAGGACGCCGATCAGCAACAGGGAGATGAGGGTGCCCAGAACCGCCACGGAGGTGCGGGCCGACAGACCGTGACACAGATAGAGAGCGATCAGCATGATGGCGCTCGCCCCCACGACCGCCACTGCGAGCGGGTTCGACCCTTGCAGGATCGCGGGCAGGACGAAGAAGTTCAGCACCATGAAGCTGATGGCCAGCGAGACCAGCGCCATGACACCCCGCAGCCGCCCGACGACCACGACGGCGACACCGAAGATGAGGGCGAGCAGGGTCAGCGGGACGCGGCGGTCCACGTCGGTGACCGAGTACTGAAGGTCCTTCGGTGCGGAGGGCTCGTAGGCGACCACGACCTTCTGCCCCTCGTGCAGCTGCCGTGACTGGTCGGGCTGGACGATCTCCGTGAAAGTACGGCCCGTGTCCGCGCCGGTGTCCACGCGGATCGTGGCCTTCTTGCAGGTGCCGTTCTCCTGCTGGACCGCGGAGGAGCCTTCAGCGGTGGAGGTGTCGCCGGTGGGAGTGCCGCCCGAGGCGTTCGCCGACGAGCAGCTGATGTTCTCGACGTCGGAGACCGTCGCCCGCTGCGTCTGCCGGTCGAAGCCGACGCCGGTGCGCTCGTGCGCCGGAGCACCGCTGGGCCACAGCACGACCAGGCCGGCGAGCACGGCCACGGCGAAGGGGATGAGGACGGCCGCGATGACCTTGCGCAGATGCTTGGAGACGGGGGCGGCCGGTCCATGACTGTGGCTGTGTCCGTGGCCGCCGCCCGGACCGGGGACATGGCCGCCGTGCCCGTCGCCAGGGCCGTGCCCGTGGCCGTGACCGTCATCTGAACCGTGCCCGTCACCTGGGCCGGGGCCGTGTCCGGGGCCCTGCCCGCCACCGGAGCTCCGCCCCCCGCCCGGGCGCTGTCCGCTCTCGGGACCGAAGCCGTACCCACCGTCGGGACCGGCACCCGGACCCGGACCGGCACCCGGACCCGGACCGGCACCCGGACCCGGACCGGCACCCGGACCCGGACGAGGGCCCGGGCTGGAAGCGGAACCGCCACCGGGGCGTCCGGCGGGGGAATGCCCGGACCGCGGGCTGTTCGGGCGGCGGGAACGGAGGATGGGGTGTCGTGGTCACCGCCCGATCATCGCAAGAACGACCGAGGCCCACTGTTCACCGCGCCACAAAGGACGCTAGCGTGGAGGCACTTTTGCACACGCGGGAGCTCGGAGCACCGGGCTGAGAGGGCGCTGACCTTCGTCTTTGCGATGTTTCACGTGGAACGTCACCACCACCGAGTGATGTCTCACATGAATCGTCGGCAGACGGAAGCCGCTGCGTCGACCGCTGAACCTGTTACCGGGTAATGCCGGCGTAGGGAGTAGGTCTCATGACCAACAAGGACACACGCACGCCTGCCTCCGCGCAGACCTCCGACGAGGTCTCCGGCGACAAAGAGGCCGGGAAGTCCATCGGATGGCACAAGGCGTATGTCGAGGGCCCGCGCTCCGACCTGCGCGTGCCGGTCCGCCAGGTGCACCTCACCAACGGGAAGTCGGTCACGCTGTACGACACTTCCGGCCCGTACACCGATCCGCTCGTCGAGACGGATGTCCGCAGGGGGCTGCCGCCTCTGCGGGAGAACTGGGTCATCGCCCGTGGCGACACGGAGGAGTACGCGGGCCGCCCCGTCCGTCCGGAGGACGACGGGATCAAACACACCTCGCCGCGTGGCGGACTGCGCAATCTCGACGCGGTCTTCCCCGGGCGTCCCCGCCTGCCGCGCCGCGGCCGGGACGGGCGGGCGGTCACTCAACTCGCCTACGCACGGCGGGGGGAGATCACGCCGGAGATGGAGTACGTGGCCGTCCGGGAGAATGTGGAGCCCGAGGTCGTCCGTGAGGAGATCGCGGCCGGACGTGCGGTGCTGCCCGCCAACGTCAACCACCCGGAGATCGAGCCGATGATCATCGGCAAACGGTTCCTGGTGAAGGTCAACGCCAACATCGGCAACTCGGCGGTGACCTCCTCCATCGAGGAGGAGGTCGAGAAGATGACCTGGGCCACCCGATGGGGCGCCGACACGGTCATGGACCTGTCCACCGGTCGCAATATCCACACCACCCGTGAGTGGGTGCTGCGCAACTCACCGGTCCCCATCGGCACGGTGCCGCTCTATCAGGCACTGGAGAAGGTCGACGGCCGGGCCGAAGAACTGACCTGGGAGATCTACAAGGACACGGTGATCGAGCAGGCCGAGCAGGGCGTGGACTACATGACCGTCCACGCGGGCGTGCGCCTGCCGTACGTCCCGCTGACGGCGAACCGCAAGACCGGCATCGTCTCCCGCGGTGGCTCGATCATGGCCGCGTGGTGCCTGGCCCACCACAAGGAATCGTTCCTCTACGAGAACTTCGAGGAACTCTGCGAGATCCTCGCGGCCTATGACGTCACGTACTCGCTGGGCGACGGGCTGCGGCCCGGCTCGATCGCGGACGCCAACGACGAGGCCCAGTTCGCGGAGTTGCGCACCCTCGGGGAACTCAACCGCATCGCGAAGCGTTTCCATGTTCAGACCATGATCGAAGGACCGGGACACGTCCCGATGCACAAGATCAAGGAGAACATCGATCTTCAGCAGGAGATCTGCGATGAAGCTCCGTTCTATACGCTCGGCCCGCTGACGACGGACGTCGCCCCGGCGTACGACCACATCACCTCCGGCATCGGTGCCGCGATGATCGCATGGTGGGGCACGGCGATGCTCTGCTACGTCACGCCCAAGGAACACCTGGGCCTGCCCAACCGTGACGACGTCAAGACCGGCGTCATCACCTACAAGATCGCCGCCCACGCCGCCGACCTCGCCAAGGGGCACCCCGGTGCGCAGGAATGGGACGACGCGCTGTCCGACGCCCGTTTCGAGTTCCGGTGGGAGGACCAGTTCAACCTGGCTCTCGACCCGGACACCGCCCGGGAGTTCCACGACGAGACACTGCCGGCCGAACCGGCGAAGACGGCCCACTTCTGCTCGATGTGCGGGCCGAAGTTCTGCTCGATGAAGATCAGCAGAAGCATCACAGAGCAATTCGGCGGCGACGCGGACGCCACCCCGGAGGAGATCACGGCCGGGATGCTGGAGAAGTCGAAGGAGTTCGCGGCCTCGGGCAACCGGGTCTACCTGCCGCTGGCCGACTGACTCGGCCCCGGAACGGCGAGCCGGGCCCGCGACCCATGGGGGAGTCGCGGGCCCGTCCCGATGGCAGTGGCTGATGGTCGGTGGGCCGGGCGGATCTTTCTCCCGTGGTGGCGGGGTACTAACGTTCGCTCGTGACCGCGCTCAACGTGCTTTCGTTCGGTTTCCTTCCGTTCGTTTCTTTCGACCCTGCCTATGGTGATCGCGAGCTCCGTGCCGCCGCCGATGTGCTGGTGAAAGGCGATTGGCGCCCGGCTCGGGACCTCCTGCTCGCCAGTGACGGTGACTGGGCGGCGAAGGACCACCGGGTGCAGTACCTGTCCGACCGCGCCGTCGGCAAAGCTGTATTGAGGGAGTGGGTTGAGGCGGAGCCGGACAGCGGGGACCCTCTTGCCGTCCTCTCCAGGGCAGAGATCGCGCGTGCCTGGGATGTCCGCAGTGCCCGAGGGGCGAAGTACGTTCGGAAGGGCGCCTGGCCGACGTTCTTCGAGATCCTCGGCCAGGCGGACGAACTGGCCGCGCTGGCGGGCGATCTGGCGCCGAGCGATCCCACCTCTCGGGCGACCGCCGTACGCATAGCCCGTGGACTGCAGGTTTCCCGGAATGAGTTCGACGCGAGGTGGGACGCCCTGGTTGCTCGGGACCCCTGCACTGGACCGGACATCGTCAGGCTCTGCAGTACCTGTGCGCCAAGTGGTCCGGCTCTCATAAGCAGATGTTCGAGTTCGCCAGGAACGCTGCGGAACGGGCGCCGGCCGGTCACCCGCTCGTGGTGCTCCCGTTGCTCGCCCACCTCGAGATGCGACTGGCCGACGGAAACGTGGGACTCGGGTCTGCACGCTTCGGTATGGACCTTGCCCAGGTCCAGGAGCGCTGGATCGATGCGGGGCCGGAGCCGCATCCCCGCATCATCGACGACCGATCGCTGGTCGCGTTCTATCTGAGTCGTCTGGAGCGCCGCTCGGAGGCGGGTGTTCAATTTCGAGCGATGGGTCGCTTCGCCTCCACGTCGGGCTGGCAATACACCCTGCTCCCCCGGCAGGCATTCCTCCGTGACCGCGCAGCGGCCCTGCGGCTTCGGGGAACTCGGCAGTGACCGGGCAGCCAGACACCGGCCCTTGGCAGGCGGTACGCGAGTGCTGCCTCCAGGTGGAAGTTGTCCTCGATGAAGATCTCCCAGGACATCCGCCGTGAGCACGGAGGCAGTCGGGAGGAGGTCGAGGAGGGAATGGCACAGAAGTCCAAGGAGTTCGCGGCCGCGGGCAATCGGGTGTACCTGCCGATCGCGGACTGACACGCGGTAACGGCGCCGCTGCCGTGCCGGTCGGGGGCACGGCAGCCGGGCCGTGGTGTTCAGGGCCGGGGGTGACGTCGGCGGTGGCCGGGCCGGGGGTGGGACGCGGGCGGCCGCCGGTTTCCGTTGGGGGAGGTGCTTCTGGGGTGCGGCTCGGCAGACTGGTGCCATGACAGCGCAACCCATGAGCAAGGGCGCCAATCTGCCGGTCGATGTGCCGTCCGTAAGCGTCGAGATCAGCTGGTCCGAACAGGCCGGCGGGCCCGACGTGGACGTGTCGGCCCTGCTGCTGACGGCCGCCGGCAAGGTGCGCGACGACGCGGACTTCGTCTTCTACAACCAGCCGCGGCACGCCTCCGGAGCCGTGCGGCATGCGGGGAAGCGGAGCGCCGGCGGCGTCACCACCGACGCGGTCGAGGTGGACCTGCGTTCGCTGGAGGGCGCCGTCACCCGTGTGGCACTGTGCGCGTCCGCCGACGGCGGCACCTTCGGGCAGGTGACCGGTCTGACGCTCAGGCTGTTCGACGCCGGGGGCCCGGTGGAGCTGGCGCGGTTCGAGATGCGAGGGGAGACCGAGACCGCGTTCATCGGCGGTGAGCTGTACCTGAGGGAGGGGCGCTGGAAGTTCCGGGCGGTCGGCCAGGGGTACGCCTCCGGGCTCGCGGGCCTGGCCACCGACTTCGGGATCAGCGTCGATGAGGAGCCCGCCGCCACGGCGGCCGGCCCCGGGGCGTCGCCCGTACGCACGCCACCCCCGCCTCCGTCGGCCGCGCCCCGGCCTGCTCCGGGTGTGCCGGCGTCGCCGTCTCCACCCGTCGCGCCCATGCCGCCCCCGTCTTCGTCGGCCGCCCTCTGGCCCGCTCCGGGTGTGCCCACGTCACCGCCTCCCGCTCCGGCCCCCTCCACCGCCGTATCCGCGTCGTCTTCCGGGGGCGCCCGGCTGACCAGAGGCGAGGAACGCCTTCCCGTCGACATGCGCAAGCGGCTCTCCCTGCGCAAGCAGCAGGTGGCCGTCAGCCTGAGCAAGCGTGGTGCGGCCGGGGTCAGCGCGCGGGTCGTTCTGGTGCTCGACGCATCGGGGTCCATGTCGTTCCTGTACTCCGGCGGTGTGGTGGCGGACGTGGTCGAGCGCATGGCCGCGGTGGCGGCACAGCTCGACGACGACGGCGAGATGCAGGCCTGGACGTTCGCCTCGAACCCGGCCCGGCTGCCGGACCTGCGCCTGGGGGAGCTTCCCGAGTGGCTGCGGCTGCATGTGCGGGTGGGGGAGATCAGCCTGTTCCGGCGGAGCAAGAAGCCGCAGAAGGGGCTGCAGCCGGGCCAGGTCGACATGCGATCGGTCGGCATCCAGAACGAGGAACAGAAGGTCATCGCCCAGGTCAGGGACTTCGTCCGGGCGAACCCGGCGGCAGTCCCGACGCTGGTGCTGTTCTTCTCCGACGGAGGCGTCTACCGCGACGCCGCGATCGAGAAGGAACTGCGCGCCGCGGTGGAGGAGCCGATCTTCTGGCAGTTCGTCGGACTCGGCCGCTCCCACTACGGCGTCCTCGAGCGGTTCGACACGCTGCCCGGCCGGCGCGTGGACAACGTGGGCTTCTTCGCCGTCGACGACATCAGCACGGTCCCGGACCCGGAGCTCTACGACCGGCTCCTGTCCGAGTTCCCGCACTGGCTCACGGCCGCGGGGCAGGCGGGCATCCTCTGACCGGCAGGCCGGATGCCGCCCCTGCTCCGTGCGGCTTGCGCTCCCCGGGCCGGGGCGCAAGCCGAGGGCCTATTCCGGCTGGTGCTCGGGGCCTCCGAAGTCCGGGCTGGTGTAGTCCGGGCTGCTGAAGCTCGGGCGGGAGCCGCCCGACATCCCTTCGTCGGGGCTGCTGAAGCCCGGACGGCCGTAACCGATCTTCGGCAGACGGCCGGTGGGCGCCGGTGGGGCCGGCGCGGGGCCGAGTGCGGCGCGCGTGCCCGGATCGGCGAGGGCCTCGCGCAGGAAGGGCCGGAGGCCGCGCTCCAGCAGGGCTTCCTGCCAGGCCTCCTTGGCGCGCTCCACCTCCTCGCTCAGTTCACCGTACGGGCCGGCCCCCGGGAGGGTCGGTTGCGCAGGGCGGTGAGCAGGAGGCCGACGGTCGCGACGAGGATCGCGGCCGCGGCCACCGCCCCGAACGTCCACCCGGTGGTGAGCATCGTCGTGGCGAACGCCGGCTCGGGATCGAGCATCCGCAGGATGTAGCCGACGAGCAGGAAGATCACCGCGGCGGTGCCGGCGAGGACGGGGGTGAGGACGGCGGCGACGGCGACGGCGCCCGCTCCGGCGGCCTCGGCGGCCTGGGCCGCCTCCCCCATGGTGGTGGCGAATCCCATTCCGGCGACGCCCGGCTCACCGGAGCCGGACTCGTGCCCGGCCGAGGAGGGGCTGGACGGCGTCGGACGGCGCAGTTCCTCGCGGACCTTCACGTAGTGCTGGTACTCGGTCGCCGCGGCCGCCGTGATGAGCGCGGAGGCGTTGAGCGCCATGGTGCGCAGTTGTTCGGAGTTGAGCCGCTGTCCCGCAGCGGCCGGTGCCGGGTGGTGTGGTGCGGAGCGCAGCGCCTCGTCGAGGATCCGCTCGTACTCCTGGCGGTCCTCGCTGTGCAGGTGCTGCGGAACGCTGTTCATGTGCATCCCCCGATGCTCCGTAGGGCTTGGGGCTCGCATGCCAACGAGCCGTCGGGCAGAAACGGAGGGGAGCCTGCTACGGATGGACCGATGGTAGAGCGGCGACGCCCCGGGGTGACAGGGGGTTCGCCGAAATTGACCCCGGGCCCACGGCACCGCCGGGCGGGTCCGGCGCGGGCGGCGACGGACCCGGGAACGGTCAGACGGACAGCGGCAGTTGCTGGACCAGCAGTTTTCCGGCCATCGTCACGCCACCGTCCATCGCGATGGCCAGCCCGTCGGCGTAGACGTGCGGCCCTTCGACCACGGGACGGGTCGATTCCTCGTCGTCCTCGGAGCCGACTTCGCCCAGCAGATACGGAATCGGGCTGTGGCCGTGAACGATGCGGGTGCCGCCGTACGTATCGAGGAGGGAGCGAACGGCGTCGGAGCCCCCCTCGTCGCGGAAGGAGAAGCGCTTGGTGAACTTGCGGAACAGATCCCACACCTCGTCCGCGTCGTTACGCGTGATCGTCTCGCGGACGGTGTCGTTGACCGCCTCGATCGAGTCGCCGTAGTCGAGGTAGGCGGTGGTGTCGGAGTGCACGAGCAGGTGGCCGTCGACCTCCTCCATGGCGTCGAGGCGGGCCATCCACTGGAGGTGGTGGTCCTGGAGGCGGTCCATGTCGGACTTCTGGCCGCCGTTGAGCAGCCAGGCCGCCTGGAAGGTGGCGGTGCCCGCACCGGAGTTGACGGGGGTGTCGCCGAACCGCTTGGCCCCGAGCAGGAGCAGTTCGTGGTTGCCCATGAGGGCCTTGCAGTAGCCGCCGGCCGCGGCGGCCTCGGCGGACAGCCGCATCACGAGGTCGATCACCCCGATGCCGTCGGGGCCGCGGTCGGTGAAGTCGCCGAGGAACCACAGCCGGGCGGTGCCCGCGCACCAGTTGCCCGCCGTGTCGACCAGGCCCTTCTCCCGGAGGGCGGCGACCAGTTCCTCGAGGTAGCCGTGCACGTCGCCCACGACGAACAGCGGACCGGGGCCGGTCGCGGCCTGCGGGGCCTGGGCGACGGCCGGGTCGACGGTCACCTGAAGGGTGTCGCCCCGGTTGATGACGGGCAGGTCGCGCTGCGTGGGCGTGTAGCCCTCGGGGGGTTCGAGAGGGTCCTCCAGCGGCGGTACGGCGTTCCCGGGATGCGCGCTGTGGGCGTACGGACCGGTCTCGTGGACGTACGCGGGCACTCGGAAGTCGCGCACCGTCGCCGTACGCTCCACCTCGGGTCCCTGACCGGCCCCCTGAGTCATCAGACCCCTCCACCATCGCGCCGCATCTGCACCGCTTCGGACTGCATGGTCGCCACGGCCCGCGGTGCCGTGCGCCCATCATAGGAACGCGGATCGTGCCGTGTGATGACCCAGGGGTGGTGAATCGGAGCAAGGCTCCTGTTCGCCGCGGCTTTCGCCCCGATTGGGCCGGGCTTCGGCAGTACTCGCTCACCCGGTGCACACCGTGCTTACACCCTCGGCCCACCTGGCTCCGGCCCCGCCGCGCCGTCCGGGAACGTGTCGCGCGACGAAGAGGGACGGGGCGCGGGCCCGGGGCGTTCACCCGTCCGGCCGATTCCGGGTGGTGCCGGTCGACCTCACCCCGGCCGCCGCCGGCCGGTTTCCGGGCCCGGCGGGCGGGGAGGCGGCCACCGTCGGAACAGGTCTCCTCGACGGGGTCGCCCCTGCGTCCCCTGTCCAGGAACGGAATCGGATCGTCCGGCCTGTCCCGGCTCTCCGCGCCCGCGCATCCGTACACCCCGCCGATCGCCCGCATGTTCCTACTTCTCGTCCGGGACCCGGGGAGGGCTGACCGTCGTGCGCGGCGAACGCCGCTGGGACGAGGTGCGCACGATCAGTTCCGTCGGTATCACCTGCTCGACCGGCCGGTCGGACTCGACGCCCTCGATCGCGTCGATGAGGAGCTGCACCACCGCGGTGCCGATGCGTCGGGGCTTCAGCGACAGCGTGGTGACGGGCGGTTCGGTGTTGGCGTAGACGGTGGACTCGCTGCAGCACACCAGCAGGAGGTCCTCCGGTACACGCAGTCCGTAGCGGCGGGCGGCGGCGAGGAGATCGGTGCCGTTGGGGTCGAACAGGCCGTAGACGGCGTCGGGGCGGTCGGGCCGGGCCAGCAGCCGGTCGGCGGCGACGGCGCCCGCGCACGGATCGTGGGCGGGGTAGGCCTCGTAGACCGGGTCCTGGCCGACGCGCTCGCACCAGTGCAGGTACGCGCTGGTCGACAGGTTGGTGTAGGTGTCGGTGGTGGTGCCGGTGAGGAGGCCGATGCGGCGGGCGCCGGCGGCGGCCAGATGGTCGAGGATGTCGAGGACGGCCGCCTCGTGGTCGTTGTCCACCCATGCGGTGACCGGGAGCGGACCGGCCGGACGCCCGTCGGAGACGACCGGTAACCCCTGCCGGACGAGTTCGCCGACCACCGGATCCTGGTCGGACGGGTCGATGACGACCGTGCCGTCCAGGGCGACGTTCGACCACACGTCGTGGCGCGAGGTCGCGGGGAGGATGACCAGGGCGTAGCCGCGGGCGAGCGCGGCGGAGGTGGCGGCTCGCGCCATCTCGGCGAAGTACGCGAACTCGGTGAAGGTGAAAGGTTCATCCCCGTAGGTGGTCACAGTCAGACCGATGAGGCCCGACTTGCCGGTACGGAGGGTTCGGGCCGCGGCCGAGGGGCGGTAGCCCAGTCGTTCGGCGACCTCGCGGACGTGGCGTCGGGTGGCGTCCGGGAGCCTGCCCTTGCCGTTGAGGGCATCGGAGACGGTCGTGATGGAGACTCCGGCGGCGGCGGCCACGTCCCTGATGCCCGCTCGGCCCGGCCGGTTGCCTCGGCGTGAGGTTTCCGCGCGGCTCACCTGGTGCTTCCCTGCTGCTGTCATGGCGAGCCGATAGTAGGGCTCATCCGGTGGGGTAGGGCGGACGCATATGCACGCATCGACAGGCACGTTTCTGCATGGCTGAAATGGGTCAACTGCCTTTTTTTCCAAGGCAGTTGACCCATTCTGTGTCAGGACGTGCTGTGCGGGAAGGGATGAGCCTGCCAAGGCGTCGATGTCTCGAAGAGGTCTCAACTCACCCGCACGAGGGATGCGCGCCACGGCGCGAGCCACCGGCGCGTGGATATGCGTACGGTGCGCCCCCGGCGTGCACGCCTTCGTCCGCCTTCGTGCGGGGATGCCGCTGATGTGAATGGCGCATGGTGGTCCGGCACGGGTTTCGCCGAGAGAGGTCCGTCTCCAGCTGTACGCACGTGGGCCGAATCCTCATAAGGTGAGCAGTATTGAGCCGGCGGTGATCACGAGGAGGACTGCGGTGAGCGAGACAAGCCCCAAGCTGCGCGCCGAGCTGGAGGGGATCCCCACCTACAAGCCGGGCAAACCGGCCGCGACGGGTGGCCCCGTGGCCTACAAGCTGTCCTCCAACGAGAACCCCTATCCGCCGCTGCCGGGCGTGCTGGAGCGCGTCACGGACCTCGCCGGGTCGTTCAACCGCTACCCGGACATGGCGTGCTCGGGCCTGGTGGAGGAGCTGTCCGAGCGCTTCGGCGTACCGGCCTCGCACATCGCCACGGGCACCGGCTCGGTCGGCGTCGCCCAGCAGCTGATCCAGTCGACGGCGGGGCCGGGCGACGAGGTCATCTATGCGTGGCGGTCCTTCGAGGCGTACCCGATCATCACGCAGATCAGCGGTGCGACCTCGGTGCAGGTACCGCTGACGGCCGGCGATGTGCACGACCTGGACGCGATGGCCGACGCCATCACCGAGCGGACCCGGCTGATCTTCGTCTGCAACCCCAACAACCCCACGGGGACCGTGGTGCGGCGGGCCGAGCTGGAACGGTTCCTGGACCGGGTGCCGGGTGATGTCCTGGTCGTGCTCGACGAGGCCTACCGGGAGTTCGTCCGCGATGTAGAGGTGCCCGACGGTGTCGTGCTGTACCGGGAGCGGCCGAACGTCTGTGTCCTGCGGACGTTCTCGAAGGCGTACGGGCTTGCCGGACTGCGGGTCGGTTTCGCGATCGCCCATGAGCCGGTGGCGGCAGCGCTGCGCAAGACGGCGGTGCCGTTCGGAGTGAGCCAGATCGCACAGGAAGCGGCGATCGCCTCGCTGCAGGCCGAGGACGAGTTGCTCGGCCGGGTCGGTTCCCTGGTCTGCGAGCGCAACAGGGTGCTCGAGGGGCTGCGTGCCCAGGGCTGGACGGTGCCGGAGACGCAGGCCAACTTCGTGTGGCTGAGGCTGGGAGAGCGTACGGCCGCCTTCGCGTCGGCGTGCGAGCAGGCGGGAGTGGTCGTCCGGCCGTTCGCGGGCGAGGGTGTTCGGGTCACGGTCGGGGAGACCGAGGCCAACGACATCTTCCTCAAGGCGGCCGAGACCTTCCGAGGGGATCACTTTTAGGCCTGATCGCTGAGGTGCGCGGAGGGAAGCGAAGAGGTACCTAGGGGTTCGGGGAAAGCTTCATCGCAGGTCACAGCGTTCGGCGTCCCGGTTTCACGTGAAACCGGGACGCCGTTTTTGCGCCAGGGGCCGAGTGGTCCACCTCTGGCGGGTCCGTCGGTCCTCGTGAGGGACCCCCCGCCCATCAAAGATCGAACGGGCATGCGGCATAATTGCTTGTGAATGTGAACGCGTTCACAAGCGTGTCCGGTTGCTCCGATGTCGTGTGTGGCACAAGGGGCAAATTGCCGCTCGCGCGGCTACGTAAGGAGACTGACGACGTGGACCTGGCTCTGGCGCCGGAGACGCTGGCGCGCTGGCAGTTCGGCATCACCACTGTCTACCACTTCCTTTTCGTCCCCCTGACGATCTCACTCGCAGCGCTCACCGCCGGGTTGCAGACCGCCTGGGTGCGTACCGACAAGGAGAAGTACCTCAGGGCGACGAAGTTCTGGGGCAAGCTCTTTCTGATCAACATTGCGATGGGTGTCGTCACCGGCATCGTGCAGGAGTTCCAGTTCGGCATGAACTGGTCGGACTACTCGCGCTTCGTCGGTGACGTCTTCGGCGCTCCCCTGGCGTTCGAGGCCCTCATAGCCTTCTTCTTCGAGTCCACCTTCATCGGCCTGTGGATCTTCGGCTGGGACAGGCTGCCCAAGAAGATCCACCTGGCCTGCATCTGGATGGTCTCGATCGGCACGCTGCTGTCGGCGTACTTCATCCTCGCGGCCAACTCCTGGATGCAGCACCCCGTCGGTTACCGCATCAACGAGACGAAGGGCCGCGCGGAGCTCACCGACTTCTGGCGCGTCCTGACGCAGAACACCGCTCTCAACCAGGTCTTCCACAGCTTCTCGGCCGCCTTCCTGACCGGTGGCGCCTTCATGGTGGGCATCGCCGCCTTTCACCTGATGCGCAAGAAGCACATCCCCGAGATGCGGACCTCCCTGCGGCTCGGCCTGGTCACCCTGGCGGTCGGTGGACTGCTCACCGCGGTCAGCGGCGACACCCTCGGCAAGGTCATGTACGAACAGCAGCCGATGAAGATGGCCGCGGCCGAGGCGCTGTGGGACGGCGAGGAGCCCGCACCCTTCTCCGTGTTCGCGTACGGGGACGTCGACGAGGGCCACAACAAGGTCGCCCTGGAGATCCCCGGCCTGCTGTCCTTCCTGGCCCACAGCGACTTCGAGTCGTACGTGCCGGGCATCAACGACACCAACGAAGCGCTTCAGCAGCAGTTCGGACCCGGTGACTACAAGCCCATCGTCCCGGTGGCCTACTGGGGCTTCCGCTGGATGATCGGCTTCGGCATGGCGTCGTTCTCCCTCGGCCTGGCCGGGCTGTGGCTCACCCGCAAGCGGTTCCTGCTGCCGGCCGCCCTGCGGACCGGGGAGGACGAGGTGCCGCATCTGGTCCTGCTGAAGAAGCCCCTCGGGCCGAAGCTCGCCCGGCTCTACTGGCTCCTGGCGCTGTGGACCATGGCGTTCCCGCTGATCGCCAACTCCTGGGGCTGGATCTTCACCGAGATGGGCCGCCAGCCCTGGGTCGTGTACGGCGTGATGCAGACGCGGGACGCCGTCTCCCCCGGTGTCTCCCAGGCCGAGGTCCTCACTTCGATGATCACCTTCACCGTGCTCTACGCCGTCCTCGCCGTCGTCGAGGTCAAGCTGCTCGTGAAGTACGTGAAGGCCGGTCCGCCCGAGCTGACCGAGGCCGACCTCAACCCGCCCACGAAGATCGGCGGCGACCCCCGTGACGCCGACAAGCCGATGGCCTTCTCCTACTAGGCCGAGGGAGCTGCACAGTCATGGAACTGCACGACGTCTGGTTCGTCCTCATCGCCGTCCTGTGGATCGGCTACTTCTTCCTGGAGGGCTTCGACTTCGGGGTCGGCATCCTCACCAAACTGCTCGCCCGCGACCGCCCGAGCGACGGGTGCTCATCAACACCGTCGGACCCGTCTGGGACGGTAACGAGGTGTGGCTCCTCACCGCGGGCGGCGCGACCTTCGCCGCCTTCCCCGAGTGGTACGCCACGCTCTTCTCCGGCTTCTACCTGCCGCTTCTGCTCATCCTGGTCTGTCTCATCGTGCGGGGCGTCGCCTTCGAGTACCGGGCCAAGCGTCCCGAGGAGAGCTGGCAGCGCAACTGGGAGCACGCCATCTTCTGGACCTCGCTCCTCCCCGCCTTCCTGTGGGGCGTGGCCTTCGGCAACATCGTGCGCGGCGTGAAGATCGACCAGGACTTCGAGTACGTCGGTGGCGTCGGAGACCTGCTCAACCCGTACGCGCTGCTCGGCGGTCTGGTGACCCTGACGCTGTTCACCTTCCACGGCGCGGTGTTCACGGCCCTCAAGACCGTCGGCGACATCCGGGAACGGGCGCGGCAGCTCGCGACCAAGGTCGGTCTGGCGACCGCCGTGTGCGCACTGGTCTTCCTGCTGTGGACACAGGTGGAGAGTGGTGACGGCAAGAGCCTCGTGGCCCTGGTGGTGGCCGTCGCCGCCCTGGTCGCGGCGCTCGTGGCGAACCAGGCCGGTCGGGAGGGCTGGTCGTTCGCCCTCTCCGGCCTCACCATCGTGGCCGCCGTCGCGATGCTCTTCCTGACGCTCTTCCCGAACGTCATGCCGTCCTCGCTCGACGCGGACTGGAGCCTCACGGTGACCAACGCCTCGTCGAGCCCGTACACCCTGAAGATCATGACCTGGTGCGCAGGGCTCGCCACGCCGGTCGTCCTGGTGTACCAGGGGTGGACCTACTGGGTCTTCCGCAAGCGGATCGGTACGCAGCACATCGCTGAGGCCGTGCACTGATACCGAGGTGAGGCATGTTTCACGTGAAACGCGCGTTCCACGTGAAACATGCCTCTTGATGAAAAAGGTGTGTTCCACGTGAAACCGATCGACCCGCGTCTCCTTCGATACGCCCGCGCCACCCGCTTCTTCCTGATGGCGGTCGTCGGCCTGGGCGCTGTCGGAGCGGTGCTGGTGATCGCCCAGGCGATGCTCATCGCCGAGGTGGTGGTCGGCGCGTTCGAGCAGGGCCGACCGGTCGGTGACCTTCGCACACCGTTGATGTGGTTGGTGGCGGTGGCGGCCGGCCGGGCGCTGGTCTCCTGGCTCACCGAGCTCTCCGCGCACCGTGCGAGCGCCGCGGTGAAGTCGGAGCTGCGGGGCCGGCTGCTGGAGCGGGCGGCCCTGCTGGGTCCGGGGTGGCTGAGCGGTCAGCGGACCGGTTCGCTGGTCGCGCTCGCCACCCGGGGGGTGGACGCCCTCGACGACTACTTCTCGCGGTATCTGCCGCAGCTGGGTCTCGCGGTGGTCGTGCCGGTGGCGGTGCTGGCGCGGATCGTGACCGAGGACTGGGTGTCGGCCGCGATCATCGCCGGTACGTTGCCCTTGATTCCCGTCTTCATGGTGCTGATCGGCTGGGCCACGCAATCGCGGATGGACCGCCAGTGGCGACTGCTGTCCCGGCTGTCCGGGCACTTCCTGGACGTCGTCGCGGGACTGCCCACACTCAAGGTGTTCGGGCGGGCCAAGGCGCAGGCCGAGTCGATCCGTCGGATCACCGGCGAGTACCGGCAGGCGACCATGCGGACGCTCCGGATCGCTTTCCTCTCGTCGTTCGCGCTGGAGTTGCTGGCGACGCTCTCGGTGGCCCTCGTCGCCGTGACGATCGGCATGCGGCTCGTGCACGGCGAGATGGATCTGTACACCGGTCTGGTCATTCTGGTGCTCGCGCCCGAGGCGTATCTCCCGCTGCGGCAGGTCGGGGCCCAGTTCCACGCGGCCGCCGAAGGGCTCGCCGCGGCGGAGGAGATCTTCGAGGTCCTGGAAACACCGATGCCGGGGTCGGGGAAGGACGCGGTGCCGTCGGGTGGCGTGGCCTTCGAGAACGTGACGGTCCGCTACCCCGGACGCTCCGCCGATGCCGTCTCGGATGCGTCCTTCACCGTCGCTCCCGGAGAGACGGTGGCACTCGTCGGGCCCAGCGGTGCGGGCAAGTCGACCCTGCTGAACACCCTTCTGGGCTTCGTCCGGCCGGCCGAGGGCCGGGTGAGCGTCGGGGGAGCCGATCTCGCGGCCCTCGACCTGGAGCAGTGGCGTTCCCGGATCGCCTGGGTGCCGCAGCACCCGCAGCTTTTCGCCGGCACGATCGCCGAGAACGTACGGCTGGCGCGTTCCGACGCCGATGACACCGCCGTACGTCGGGCGCTCGGGGACGCGGGTGCGCTGGGGTTCGTGGACGCGCTGCCGGACGGCGCCGGGACGGTGCTGGGCGAGGACGGTGCCGGGCTGTCCGCCGGCCAGCGCCAGCGGCTCGCGCTGGCACGGGCGTTCCTCGCGGACCGGCCCGTGCTGCTGCTGGACGAGCCCACGGCCGCGCTCGACGGGGAGACCGAGGCAGAGGTCGTGGCGGCCGTACGACGGCTGGCGGTCGGCCGGACGGTCCTGCTGGTGGTGCACCGCCCGGCACTGCTCGCGGTGGCGGACCGGGTGGTGCGGCTCGAGACGACGGACACGGTGACACGAGGACCCGTGACGGCACCGCGTCAGGGCTCCCGAGCCGTCCTGGAAGAAGCCGTGCCCTCCGTCCGGGCGCCGGAGCCGGTACGGACCGGCCCCACCGAGGGCGGGGTCCTCGCCCGGGTCCGGGGTATGGCTGGTGCCCGGCGCGGACGCCTCGGTCTCGCGCTGCTCCTCGGCAGTCTGGCCCTCGGCAGCGCCGTGGGCCTCATGGCCACCTCCGGCTGGCTCATCTCACGTGCCTCGCAACAGCCGCCGGTCCTCTATCTGATGATGGCCGTGACCGCGACCAGGGCTTTCGGCATCGGACGGGCCGTTTTCCGGTACGCCGAGCGGCTGGTGTCGCACGACGCCGTGCTGCGGATGCTCGCCGACACCCGGGTCGCCGTCTACCGGCGGCTGGAGCGGCTCGCCCCCGCCGGACTGCGCACCACCCGTCGCGGCGACCTGCTGACGCGCCTCGTCGCCGACGTGGACGCCCTCCAGGACTACTGGCTGCGCTGGCTGCTGCCCGCCGCGTCCGCAGCCGTCGTCTGCGCGGGGTCCGTCGCGTTCACGGCGTGGCTGCTGCCGGCGGCGGGGGCCGTGCTCGCCGCGGGACTGCTCGCGGCCGGGGTGGGCGTCCCGCTGGTCACCGGTGCCGTGGCACGCCGGGCCGAGCACCGACTGGCCCCCGCGCGAGGGGTGCTTGCCGTTCGCGCGGCCGACCTGCTCACCGGCACCGCCGAACTGACCGTCGCGGGCGCCCTGCCGGCCCGTACGGCCGCGGTCCGGGCGGCGGACTCCGCGCTCACCCGGATCGCCTCGCACGCCGCGACCGCCACCGCGCTCGGCGGCGGGCTGACCGCGCTCGTCTCCGGGCTGACGGTGGCCGGCGCCGCCCTCGTGGGTGCGCAGGCCGTTGACGCGGGACGGTTGAGCGGAGTGACCATGGCCGTGGTCGTCCTGACCCCGCTCGCCGCCTTCGAGGCGGTCATGGGCCTGCCGCTCGCGGTCCAGTACCGCCAGCGGGTGCGCAGGAGCGCGGAGCGCGTGTACGAGGTCCTGGACCTTCCCGAGCCGGTGCGGGAGCCGGAGCTGCCCCGCCGGGCGCCCGCGTCGCCGTTCCCGATCGTCCTCGAAGGTCTGTCGGCCCGCCACGCGGGGCAGGAGCGGGACGCGCTCGCCGACGTCGACCTCACTGTGGAGCAGGGCCGGAGGATCGCCGTCGTCGGGGCCTCCGGGTCCGGCAAGACGACGCTCGCACAGGTGCTGCTGCGTTTCCTGGACTCCCGAGCGGGCTCGTACACGCTCGGCGGGGTGGACGCGTACGCCCTGGACGGGGACGACGTGCGGCGACTGGTCGGGCTGTGCGCACAGGACGCCCACCTCTTCGACAGTTCGGTCCGCGAGAACCTGCTGCTGGCGAAGAAGGACGCCACCGAGGACGATCTGCGCGACGCGCTGGCGCGAGCCCGGCTGCTGGAGTGGGCGGACGAACTGCCCGACGGACTCGACACGCTCGTCGGCGAGCACGGCGCCCGGCTCTCCGGCGGACAGCGCCAGCGGCTCGCCCTCGCCCGCGCGCTCCTCGCCGACTTCCCCGTCCTGGTGCTCGACGAGCCCGCCGAGCATCTCGACCTGCCGACCGCCGACGCGCTCATGGCGGACCTGCTGGCCGCCACCGAAGGCCGTACCACACTCCTCATCACCCACCGGCTCGCCGGACTCGATGCGGTGGACGAGGTGGTCGTCCTGGACGGGGGACGGATCGTGCAACGCGGCGCGTACGTGGAACTGGCCCTGGTGGAGGGACCGCTGCGCGAGATGGTCGAGCGTGAGGAGGCGGCGGAGCTGCTGGTGGGGTGAAACCCGCCCCTTCCCGCGGTCGGCGCGGCGGCCGCGGGCTGCCGCCTCGAGCGCGCGCCCGGCACGGCCCGCACTCGGCCATTCGGAGGCGCCGGTCCCCCAGGCGTATGACCAGAACAGGACCTGGGGCGGTCCGCCGGGACAGGATCGCTGACATGCGCTCATCTCCCCGTCGTCCGCTGCTGGTTCCGGCCCTGTTGTGCGCGGCCCTGGCGCTGGTGGCGTTGCCCACGACCGCCGACGGCGAACCGGGCGGTGACGGCCCCGGCGGACCCGGATCCCGACTCAGCGCACAGGTGGCGCGGCTGTACGAGGAGGCTGCCGTGGCCACCCAGCAGTACCAGGAGGGACGCGTCGAGGCCGGGAAGCAGCGAGCGAAAGCTCAGTGGCTGGAGCAACTCCTGGGCCGCGAGCGGCAGGAGATCACCGTGCTGCGCGAGGACCTGGGCCGGATCGCGCGCGCCCAGTACCGCGGCAGCGGAGGGCTGCCCGTCGCCGCGCAGCTCGTCCTGTCGAGCAGCCCCGACGCGCTGATGCGGAGTCAGCACGTCCTCTCGCGGACGAATCTGGTGGTGGACAACGCGATCGGCAAGAGCCGGCGGGCCGAGACCCGGCTGGCCGCCGACGAGGCGAGGGCGACGCGGGCACGGCAGGCGCTGGAGCGGCGCAACGCCGAACTCGCCGTGCTGAAGACGGGCATCGAGCAGAAGCTGGAACAGGCGCGGTGGCAGTTGCAGGGACAGGCGGACGCCTCGGTCGCCGCCGGTGCCTGCCGTGGTGCCGAGCGGTTCGACCGGCCGCCGTCCCATGACCCGCGGGAGTGGGTGGTGCCGGTCGACGGCTACACCCTGTCCGCGAGTTTCGGCAGTGGCGGAGCCCGCTGGGCCAGCCGGCACACCGGTCAGGACTTCGCGGTGCCGATCGGGACGCCGGTGAAGGCGGCCGGCGCGGGCCGTGTGGTGCGGGTGTCGTGCGGCGGGGCCTTCGGCATGGAGATCGTGCTCCAGCACCCGGGCGGCTACTACACGCAGTACGCCCACCTGGCATCGGTGGCCGTCGACCAGGGCGAGAACGTGTCGGCCGGACAGGGGATCGGGCAGTCGGGCACCAGCGGCAACTCCTCCGGCCCGCATCTGCATTTCGAAGTGCGGGTCACTCCGGACATGGGGTCGGCCGTCGACCCGGTGCCGTGGCTGGCGGCACGCGGGGCACCCGTGAGGTAGCGCCGCAGCGCCTGGTTCAGCCGGAGGCCTGGAGCCGTTCGGCGATCAGGCGCTCGATGACGACGGCGACCCCGTCGTCGTTGTTGGCCACCGTCCTCCCGGAGGCTGCCGCGACCACATCCGGGTGCGCGTTGCCCATGGCGTACGAACGACCCGCCCAGGTGAGCATTTCGACGTCGTTCGGCATGTCCCCGAACGCGACGACCTCCTCGTGCGAGATGCCCCGCTCCGCGCAGCACAGGGCGAGCGTGCTGGCCTTGGAGACACCGGGACCGCTGATCTCCAGCAGCGCGCTGGGGCTGGAGCGGGTGACGTTGGCGCGGTCGCCGATGGCCAGCCGGGCCAGCGTGAGGAAGGCGTCGGGGTCGAGTGTGGGATGGAACGCCAGGATCTTCAGGACCGGCTCACCCGCTCCCGGAGCGTCCGGTGCCAGCAGCTGCTCGGCGGTCGCGAGAGAGTCGGGGACCTCCAGGTGCATCCGGGGATACTCCGGCTCCTGGTAGAAGCCGTACGTCTGCTCGATCGCGTACATGGTCCCGGGCGCCGCCTCGCGCAGCAGCCGTACGGCGTCCAGTGCGTTCTCGCGGGCCAGCTCGCGCACCTTCACGAACTGGTGGGTGCCGGGACCGCCGTGCAGATCGACCACGGCGGCGCCGTTTCCGCAGATCGCCAGGCCGTGCCCGTGGACGTGGTCGCTGACGACGTCCATCCAGCGGGCGGGGCGGCCGGTGACGAAGAAGACCTCGATGCCCGCCTCCTCGGCGGCGGCGAGGGCCTCGACGGTGCGTGGGGACACCGACTTGTCGTCGCGCAGCAGGGTCCCGTCGAGATCGGTGGCGATCAGCCGCGGCGGGGTGGTGGCGGCCGGGGTCTCGGGCTCTCGAGTCGCTGAGGTCACCCGGTCATTCTCCCGTATCGATGCGCACGACCGTGCGAGAGCCCGCACATATGAGTCGCGACGGTCGACACCGCAGGTCGGCGGGGGTGACCGGTACCGAGGTCAGCGCAGCTGCGCCGGGGCCTCCATGACGATCCGCTCGAAGACCTTCTGGTCCGCGGCGAAGTCGGACTCGGGGATGGGCCAGTGGACGACGATCTCCGTGAAACCGAGCGCCAGGTGGCGGCCCGCGAAGTCCACGAAGGCGTCCAGGGACTCCAGCGGCCGACCCCGGTCCGGGGTGAACCCGGTGAGCAGGATCTTGTCCAGGGTGGTCACGTCCCGGCCGAGCGCCACGCAGGCGTCCGTGAGCTTCTCGACCTGGCCGCGGATGGCCGCGACCGACTGCTCGGGGGTGCCGTTCTCGTACAGCCTGGGGTCGCCGGTGGTCACCCAGGCCTGGCCGTGACGTGCGGCGAGCCTCAGTCCACGCGGACCGGTCGCGGCGACGGCGAAGGGCAGCCGGGGGCGCTGCACGCAGCCGGGAATGTTGCGCGCCTCGTGCGCCGAGTAGAAGTTGCCCTCGTAGGACACCGAGTCCTCGGTGAGCAGCCGGTCCAGGAGAGGCACGAACTCGCCGAAGCGGTCGGCCCGCTCGCGGGGCGTCCACGGCTCCTGTCCGAGGGCGGTGGCGTCGAAGCCCGTGCCGCCCGCGCCGATCCCGAGGGTGACGCGGCCGCCGGAGATGTCGTCCAACGAGATCAGGTCCTTCGCGAGGGTCACCGGATGCCGGAAGTTCGGCGAGGTCACCAGGGTGCCCAGACGCAGTCGCTCGGTGGCGGACGCGGCGGCGGTCAGTGTCGGGATCGCGCCGAACCAGGGGCCGTCCCGAAAACTGCGCCAGGACAGGTGGTCGTAGGTGTACCCGGTGTGGAAGCCGAGTTGCTCGGCCCGCGTCCAGGCCGAGCGGCCGCCCTCGTGCCAGCGGCGGTGCGGGAGGATCACGGTGCTCAGTCGCAGACTCATGTCGTCGAGCGTATGCGGCCGTCGGTGTTTCACGTGAAACCGGCACCGTGTGTGCCGGACGAGCCATGCGGTGAGTCCCCGGACGGTCAGGTGCACATGATCGCGCGGAAGCGGCGGAACGGGGAACGAGAGAAGCTCAGTGCGGGCCGGGAAACCGCAGGTAACGCGGCGGTACGGCCTTCGTCAGCCAGACGCCGTTCGCACTCACGTGAAAGACGTGGCCGTCGCGGTGCATGACTGCCGCGTCCACGGCGAGCACCACCGGCCGCCCCCGGCGCGCGCCCACTCGGGTCGCGGTCTCGCGGTCGGCGGAGAGGTGCACGTCGTGCCGGTTCATGGGACGCAGTCCCTCGGCCCGGATCGCCTCCAGATGCCGGGCCACGGTGCCGTGGTAGAGGTACGGCGGCGGGGTCGCCGTCGGGAGGGCGAGGTCCACGTCGACGCTGTGGCCCTGGCTGGCGCGGATGCGTGTGCCCTCGACCGCGAAACGCTTCTTGTCGTTCGTGGCGACGACGTGATCCAGCTCGTCGCGCGTGAAGGGGAAGCCGTGGGCCGCGGCTGCCGCGATGAGCGTCTCGATCTCGACCCAGCCGGCCTCGTCGAGGGTGAGGCCGATGCGCTCGGGCTGGTGGCGCAGGTGCTTCGAGAGGTACTTCGACACCTTCACGGTGCGTCTTTCGTCCATCCGGTCAGCATGACGGGAGAGACGGGGATCACGCATGGAGTTTCGCACTCGATGTTTGATCCACAGTAACGGCGTTTATCCACAAGCGACTTGGCGAATCTGTGGACAACCGCCGTGCTGGTGAGGGCGTTCCGTCGCCGTCATTTGATGTCAAAGGCCTTGGTGCGGCGGGCTCGAAGGGGAGAGCTCCCAAAGGGCTTCGCGACCCTCCCCGTGACCGGTCGGCAAGTCCCCTCAGAGCCGGGGCTCCACACGGGCGAGTCGCCTCGACACCGCCGGAGCGAGCCGGGACAGGACGTGGAAAACTCTCGCCTCCGGTGTCACCGGCACCACCGCCTCGTTGCGGACCACCGCACGCAGAATCGCGTCGGCGACCTTCTCCGGAGGGTAGTTGCGCAGCGCGTACAAGCGCGTCGAGCGCTTCTGCCGACGCCTCTCCTCCTCCGCGTCGACACCGACGAACGTCGCCGTCGCGGTGATGCCGGTGTTGACCAGGCCGGGACAGACCGCCGTCACCCCGATGTCCTGTCGGGCGAGCTCGGCACGCAGGCATGCGCTCAACATCAGCACCGCGGCTTTGGACGTGCTGTAGGCGGGGAGCGATCCGGAGGGCTGGAAAGCCGCCGCGGAGGCGGTGTTGACGATGTGGCCACCCTGACCGCGTTCCGCCATCTGCCCGCCGAACAGGCGGCAACCGTGGATGACCCCCCACAGGTTGACGTCCAGGACGCGGCGCCAGTCCTCCGCAGTGGTGTCGAAGAACGAACCCGACAGTCCCACACCCGCATTGTTCACCAGGACGTCCACCACACCGTGTTCGGCGAGCACCTTCGCCGCCAGCTTCTCCATGGCCTGTTCGTCGGAGACGTCCGCCGTCTCCGCCCAGGCACCCGCGGCCCCCAGGAGACGGGCCGTCTCCGCGGTGTGGAGGGCGCTTTCGGTATCGCGGTCGACCGCGACCACCCGAGCGCCCGCCTCGGCGAACGCGAGCGCCGTCGCCCGTCCGATGCCGCTTCCCGCACCGGTGACCAGCACCAGCTGCCCACCGAAACGCTCGGCGTACGGACTGTCCGTCCTCGGCCGTGGTTCTGCCTTCCGGGTGTTCCCGCCGCTCTCCGTCGAGTTCACGAACTCCGCGATCCAGGAGGCCAGCTGATCGGGGCGGGTGCGCGGCACCCAGTGCTTCGCCGGGAGCGTCCGGCGCGTCAACCGGGGAACCCACAGCTCCAGCTCGTCGTACAGCCGCTCGGACAGGAAGGCGTCCCCCAGGGGCGTGATGAGCTGTACGGGCGCGTGCGCGTGGGCGTCCGGGCGCGGACGGCGCAGCCGGGGGCGGACGTTGTCGCGGTACAGCCAGGCACCGTGGGCGGCGTCGGAGGGCAGCGACGGCGTGGGGTACTCGCCGGCGGGGACCTTCTCCAGCCGCCGAAGGATGCCCGGCCAGCGCTTGCCGAGAGGGCCGCGCCAGGCGAGTTCGGGCAGCACGGGGGTGTGGAGCAGATACACGTACCAGGACTTCGCGCCCTGGCCCAGGAGCTGGCCGACGCGGCGCGGAGTGGGTCGGGTGAGACGCTTGTTGATCCAGTGACCGAAGTGGTCGAGGGAGGGGCCGGACATCGACGTGAAGGACGCGATCCTGCCCTTGGTGCGCTCGACCGTGACGAACTCCCAGGACTGCACCGAGCCCCAGTCGTGCCCGACCAGATGCACCGGACGGTCCGGGCTGACCGCGTCCGCCACCGCCAGGAAGTCGTCCGTCAGCTTCTCCAGGGTGAACCCGCCCCGCAGCGGCCGCGGCGCGCTGGACCGGCCGTGGCCCCGGACGTCGTAGAGGACGACGTGGAAGCGGTCGGCCAGCCGGGGCGCTACCTCGGACCACACCTCCTTGCTGTCCGGATAGCCGTGCACCAGGACGACCGTCGGCCGTTCTGGATCTCCCAGTTCGGCCACGCACAGCTCGACCCCACCGGTCCGTACCCGGCGCTCGCGCGCGCCCTCCAGCATCGTCACTCCGCCTCCGCCTTCCCCTGCGCCGGACGCCGCACCCGCGGCAGACCGCTCCGGTTCCCGATCCACTTCCGTCAGCTTGTCCCGGAGCGGCCCCGCGCGCAGCCCCTCGCGCTGCGTCCGCGCGGCGCCTCGCCCTCCGTGGCCTCCGCCCCGAGCCGCCTCCGCCCCGAGCCCGTCTCCGCCCGGGCGCGCCCGTCTCGCCCCGACGGTCCGGCCGGCTGCGGTACGCGTCCGTAACGTGACCCCGCCGAATCTGACACTTGTTAGAGAGAGCGTCAACAGGGTCGACGGGACGCCCGGTTCCCGCGTGGTCTAGATCCCAGGATGGGGAACCCTTACGGGCCCGTACGTCTCGAGTCTGAGACGAGGACAGCTCTACGGTCTGACGACCGGCGTGGTCCACGTCACTATCGTCGAAGACGTGACTGTGATCGCGACCGAAAGCCTGAGCAAGCGGTTCCCCCGGGTGACCGCTCTTGACCGGCTCTCCGTGGACGTCGGGCCCGGTGTGACCGGACTCGTCGGTGCCAACGGGGCCGGCAAGTCCACACTGATCAAGATCCTGCTGGGTCTGTCCCCCGCCTCCGAGGGCCGCGCCGAAGTGCTCGGACTCGACGTCGCGACCGAGGGCGCCGCCATCCGGGAGCGCGTCGGCTACATGCCGGAGCACGACTGCCTGCCGCCCGACGTCTCGGCCACCGAGTTCGTCGTGCACATGGCCCGCATGTCCGGACTGCCGCCGACCGCCGCGCGCGAGCGCACCGCCGACACCCTGCGCCACGTCGGGCTGTACGAGGAACGCTACCGTCCCATCGGCGGCTACTCCACAGGCATGAAACAGCGCGTGAAACTCGCCCAGGCCCTGGTCCACGACCCGCAGCTGGTTTTCCTCGACGAGCCGACCAACGGCCTCGACCCGGTCGGCCGCGACGAGATGCTCGGCCTCATCCGCCGCATCCACACCGACTTCGGCATCTCGGTCCTGGTCACCTCCCACCTCCTGGGCGAACTCGAACGCACCTGCGACCACGTCGTCGTCGTCGACGGCGGCAAGCTCCTGCGCTCCAGCTCCACCACCGACTTCACCCAGACCACCACCACCCTCGCCATCGAGGTCACCGACACCGACGAGCACCCGGACGGCACCCGCGCGGTCCGCCAGGAGCTGCACGCGCGCGGGGTCGACGTCCTCGACGCCGAGAGCGGACTGCCCGGCGCGGGACACGTCCTGCTGCTCACCGCACAGGGCGAGGACACCTACGACGTCGTACGGGACGTGGTCGCCGACCTGGGCCTCGGCCTGGTGCGCATGGAACAGCGCCGGCACCACATCTCCGAGGTCTTCCACGACAGTGACGAGCAGCGGAAGGAGGCCGTCGGCCATGGCAGTTGAGCACCCGGTGACCACCCCCTCGGGCGACCAGACCCGCATCCACAACATCGGCTACCGCAGTTACGACGGCCCCCGCCTGGGCCGCGCCTACGCCCGCCGTTCCCTCTACTCGCAGTCCCTGCGCGGTGCCTACGGCCTCGGCCGCTCGGTGAAGTCCAAGGTGCTGCCGATGCTGCTGTTCGTGGTGATGTGCGTGCCCGCGGCCATCATGGTCGCCGTCGCCGTCGCCACGAAGGCCAAGGAACTCCCGCTGGACTACACCCGCTACGCGATCGTCATGCAGGCCGTCATCAGCCTCTACGTCGCCTCGCAGGCCCCCCAGTCCGTCTCGCGCGACCTGCGCTTCAAGACCGTGCCGCTGTACTTCTCCCGGCCGATCGAGACCGCCGACTACGTCCGCGCCAAGTTCGCGGCGCTCGCCTCGGCCCTGTTCATCCTCACCGCCGCACCCCTGCTGGTGCTCTACGCGGGCGCCCTGCTGGCCAAGCTCGACTTCGCCGACCAGACCGAGGGATTCGCCCAGGGACTCGTCTCCGTGGCACTGCTCTCGCTGCTCCTCGCCGGCCTGGGACTGGTCATCGCGGCGGTCACCCCGCGCCGCGGCTTCGGCATCGCGGCCGTCATCGCCGTCCTGACCATCTCCTACGGCGCCGTCTCCACGCTCCAGGCCATCGCCGACGCCCAGGGCAGCACGGGCGCCATCCCCTGGATCGGCCTGTTCTCGCCGGTCACCCTCATCGACGGCGTGCAGTCGGCGTTCCTCGGCGCCGCTTCCGCCGCTCCGGGCGGGATCGGCCCCTCCTCCGCGGAGGGCGCGGTGTACGTCGTCGTCTGCCTGGGCCTGATCGCCGCGTGCTACGGACTCCTGATGCGCCGCTACAAGAAGGTGGGACTGTGACCACGCTCTCCCTCGACCACGTCTCCCGCTGGTTCGGCAACGTGGTCGCCGTCAACGACATCACCATGACCGTCGGCCCCGGGGTCACCGGCCTGCTCGGTCCCAACGGCGCCGGAAAGTCCACCCTCATCAACATGATGGGCGGCTTCCTCGCCCCCTCCACCGGCACCGTCACCCTCGACGGCCGGCAGGTCTGGCGCAACGAGGACATCTACCGGCACATCGGCATCGTCCCCGAGCGGGAGGCGATGTACGACTTCCTCACCGGCCGGGAGTTCGTCGTCGCCAACGCCGAGCTGCACGGCCTCGGTGCCAAGGCCGCCCAGAAGGCCCTGGCGACGGTCGAGATGGAGTACGCGCAGGACCGCAAGATCGAGACGTACTCCAAGGGCATGCGCCAGCGCGTGAAGATGGCCAGTGCCCTCGTCCACGAGCCGTCGCTGCTGCTGCTGGACGAGCCCTTCAACGGCATGGACCCGCGTCAGCGCATGCAGCTCATGGACCTGCTGCGGCGCATGGGCGACGAGGGCCGCACCGTGCTGTTCTCCTCGCACATCCTCGAAGAGGTCGAGCAACTGGCCTGGCACATCGAGGTCGTCGTCGCCGGACGCCACGCGGCCAGCGGCGACTTCCGCAAGATCCGCCGGCTGATGACCGACCGCCCGCACCGCTACCTCGTGCGTTCCAGCGACGACCGCGCGCTCGCGGCCGCGCTGATCGCCGACCCGTCGACCTCCGGCATCGAGGTCGATCTCGCCGAAGGGGCGTTGCGCATCCAGGCCGTCGACTTCGGCCGCTTCACCTCGCTGCTGCCGCGCGTCGCCAGGGACCACGGCATCAGACTGCTCACGGTCTCGCCGTCCGACGAGTCCCTCGAGTCCGTGTTCTCGTACCTGGTCGCGGCGTAGGAGGCCGAAGATGTACGACCCCACAGTCGCCCGACTCACGTACCGGGCCCTGCTCGGCCGGCGCCGGGCCCTCATCCTGGGCGCGCTGCCCCTGTTGCTGATCGCGATCTCGGTGGTGGTGCGCGGCCTCGCCGGCGCCGACGACCAGACCGCGTCCGACCTGCTCGGCGGGCTCGCGCTCGCCACCATGGTGCCGATCATCGGCGTCATCGCCGGCACGGGCGCGATCGGGCCCGAGATCGACGACGGTTCCGTGGTGTACCTCCTGTCCAAGCCGCTGAAGCGGCCGACGATCATCTTCACCAAGCTCATCGTGGCCATCGCGGTGACGATGGTGTTCTCGGCGCTGCCCACCCTGATCGCCGGGTTCGTCCTCAACGGCAACGGACAGCAGATCGCCGTCGCCTACACGGTCGCCGCACTGGTGTCCTCCATCGCCTACGCGGCGCTGTTCCTGCTGCTGGGCACGGTGTCCCGGCACGCGGTGGTCTTCGGCCTCGTCTACGCCCTGGTGTGGGAGGCGCTGTTCGGTTCGCTGGTGCCGGGCGCGCGCACGCTCAGCGTCCAGCAGTGGTCGCTGGCCGTCGCCGACAAGGTCGCCGGCGGTGACCTGATCACCTCGGACGTCGGACTGACCACGGCGACCGTCCTGTTGGTGGCGGTGACGGTGCTGGCCACCTGGTACGCGGGACAGAAGCTGCGGGCGCTGACGCTGGCGGGGGAGGAGTAGACGCCGGGTCCCCGCCAGGCCCTCCGAGGGACGCCGACGGGGCCTGATCTCCGCCCGGTCACACCGGGCGGACGGACAGAGGCCGTGGGGACGGCGGGAGGCCGGGACGGCGGACGGGTAGGCGCGGTTCGGCGGTCGTGAACGCGGGGACGACCGCGGGCGGTCGGGGGACGGCGCGCCCGACCGGGCTGCGGACCAGCCCTCGGAGCGGCCCTCGCCGGACCGGCACCCTCGGGACCGGGCCGCGGACCGGGCCAAGGACCGGTCCGGGTACCCGGCTGCGAGGCAGGGGCCGGACGGCGGCTGGGGCGATGTCGTTCTCGACGAGGACTTCGTACGGGCCGCCGAGACCTCCGAGCCGTCCGTCCGTGCGGATGCTCGCCGCGCGTCGGCGCGCGGAGGCGCCCGAGCCTCGACCGTGGCGCTCGGCCGAGCCGCCGGCGGGGTGGCTCTTCAGCAAGGCACGTCGGCGCAGGTGGCGCCGCAGGCAGGGCGGCATCCGGACGAGCCGGCTCGTCCGGACATCGGCCCGTCCGGACATCGGCCCGTCCGGATGCCGGACCCGGCGAATCCCGTCACTCGCACAGTTGTTTTATTCAATGGCGTCCAACTCGGCGCGCGGGCAGGATGGTTGTCGTCCGCAGCGCCGGGGAGCACGGCGCCACATGCTGGGAGAGGAGCAGGGCGATGTCCATGCACGGCAGTACGTCCGGCTCCCGACAGGGCAGCCGACGGCGGTCTCCGGAGTAGTCACCCCTCCAGGGAGTCCGCCCCGCACGGGGAGCTGCCCGGGGCGGCCGCTTCGAGCACGCGATGTCGCTCTCGCGTGGGCCGCCCACCCGGAGGATTGGCCGAGTGGTAAGGCACCGGCTTGCTAAGCCGTGGTCGGGGGGAACCCCGCGCACGTTCGATCCGTGCATCCTCCGCAGAACGTCGTCACTTCGACCGGGCCGAGGGCTTTGGCCGGGGTACGTCGAGAAGCCCGGCGGGTTGCCGCCCGCCGCCCGCAGCCCGCAGCCCCGTCAGGCTGCGACCGCCGCCGCTGCCGGGCAGGTGGCCCGGTCGGGTGCGGGTAGGGGGTGACTGGTCGCGCAGTTCCCCGCGCCCCTGATCGCCTGCGGCGATCCCCCTCGCAGCCCTCGTGTGACGGAGCCTTGCCGACGGCCCGTCAGGCCTGCCGCCCGGCCGTGTGCTCCGCCGTGCCTACGCCAGGAGCCTTTCCAGCACCACCGCGATGCCGTCCTCCTCGTTGGAGGTGGTCACTTCGTCGGCCACCGCTTTCAGGTCCTGGTGGGCGTTGGCCATGGCCACGCTCCTGGCGGACCAGGCGAACATGGGGATGTCGTTGGGCATGTCGCCGAAGGCGATCGTGTCGGCGGCCTTCAGGCCCAGGCGGCGGGCCGCCAGGGAGAGGCCGGTGGCCTTGGACAGGCCGAGGGGGAGCAGTTCCACGATTCCCGCGCCGGCCATCGCCACCGAGACGAAGCCGCCCGCGGTCTGACGGGCCGCCTCTGCCAGCTCGTCGTCCGACAGCTCGGGGTGCTGTATGTAGATCTTGTTCAGCGGGGCCGCCCAGATGTCCGACGCGTCGGTGAACGGCGTCGAGGGGAGCGTCTCGGTGACCGCGTAACCGGGGCCGACCAGCACCTCCCCGTCCAGTCCGTCCCGGCTCGCCGCCAGGTACAGCGGGCCCACCTCGGCCTCGATCTTGGCCAGTGCCACCCCGGCCAGCTGCCGGTCCAGGGTCACCGAGGTCAGCAGGCGGTGCGCGCCGGCGTCGTAGACCTGGGCTCCCTGACCGCAGACCGCGAGGCCGTCGTAGCCGAGGTCGTCGAGGATGTGCCGGGTCCACGGGACGCCGCGGCCGGTCACCACGATGTGGGACGCGCCCGCCGCGGTGGCCGCGGCGAGGGCGTCACGGGTGCGGAGGGAGACCGACTCGTCGGAGCGCAGCAGCGTCCCGTCGAGGTCGGTCGCGATCAGCCGGTACGGGAACCCCGGGGCGGCCTCGCTCACTTGGCCACCGGCTCCAGGACTTCCCGGCCGCCCAGGTAGGGCCGCAGCACCTCGGGCACGCGCACGGAGCCGTCGGCCTGCTGGTGGTTCTCCAGGATCGCCACGATGGTGCGCGGGACGGCGCACAGAGTGCCGTTGAGCGTGGCCAGCGGGCGGACCTGCTTCCCCTCGCGGACGCGGATCGACAGGCGACGGGACTGGAACTCGGTGCAGTCCGACGTCGAGGTCAGTTCGCGGTACTTGCCCTGCGTCGGGATCCAGGCCTCGCAGTCGAACTTGCGGGCGGCCGAGGAACCGAGGTCACCGGAGGCGACGTCGATCACGCGGAACGGCAGCTCCAGCGAGGTCAGCCACTGCTTCTCCCACGCCAGCAGGCGCTGGTGCTCGGCCTGCGAGTCCTCCGGAGCGACGTAGGAGAACATCTCCACCTTGTCGAACTGGTGGACGCGGAAGATGCCCTTGGTGTCCTTGCCGTGCGAGCCGGCCTCGCGGCGGAAGCACGGGGAGAAGCCGGCGTACCGCAGCGGCAGCCGCTCGGCGTCGATGATCTCGTCCATGTGATACGCGGCGAGGGCGACCTCGGAGGTGCCGACCAGGTAGAGATCGTCCTGGTCGAGGTGGTAGACGTCCTGGGCCGCCTGACCGAGGAAGCCGGTGCCCGCCATGGACTGCGGGCGGACCAGGGCCGGGGTCAGCATCGGCGTGAAGCCGGCCGCCGTGGCCTGGGCGATCGCCGCGTTGACCAGGGCCAGCTCCAGCAGTGCGCCGACGCCGGTGAGGAAGTAGAACCGCGAACCGGAGACCTTGGCGCCGCGCTCGACGTCGATGGCGCCCAGCAGTCGGCCGAGCTCCAGGTGGTCCTTGGGCTCGAAACCCTCGGCGCCGAAGTCGCGGATCGTGCCGTGCGTCTCCAGTTCGGTGAAGTCCTCCTCGCCGCCCACGGGCACCTCGGGGTGCACGAGGTTGCTGAGCCGGAGGACGAGCTCCTGGGTCTCGGTGTCGGCGGCGTCGCGCTCGGCGTCGGCGGCCTTGACGTCCGCGGCGAGCTGGCTCGCCTTCTTCAGGAGCTCGGCCTTCTCGTCCGGGGCGGCCTTGGGGATGAGCTTGCCGAGCGCCTTCTGCTCGGCTCGCAGCTCGTCGAAGCGGACGCCGGACGACCTGCGCCGCTCGTCGGCAGACAGGAGAGCGTCGACGAGCGCGACGTCCTCTCCACGGGCGCGCTGGGACGCGCGCACACGGTCGGGGTCCTCACGGAGCAGGCGAAGGTCAATCACGTGGTCAAGGCTACCGGTGTGGGGTGACGGCTCACGACTCACTATTGCGGAACACGCCTCACGGTCCGCTATGGGGCAAATGCCCTGGGGGTTCCCGTGTACGGGCCGGGCAGGAGGGTGCCGCGGCGCCGTGGCCGGGTGTGGACTCGACTTCCCTCTGTGGAGCGGCACTTGAAGGCGGTTGTCCACAGGGGTGCATACTCTCGAAAAGTTATCCACAGGCTGTGCGAAAGATCTGTGGATATCGGAATCGATCATTCCGGGGAAGTGTTCGGCGGGATGAATTCCTTGACCAAACCCCTTCCTCGCTCACTTTCAGGTGGAAAAGGGTCACCCCAAAGGGTTGATCGAAGGAAATGGGTGGACGAAGAGAGGTGTGGCGCGTGGGGAGTCGACCGGAAGACCCTGGGGGGATTTGTCGACTGAATGGTGCTTCGGTGTCGACTTGTCCCCAGGTCGAGACGGGCCCCTGTGGATAACCTCTGTGGATAACGAAGATATGCAGGTAGGACCGGTCCGACGTGGTTCAGAACCGGCCGTCCTGGCAGCGCGCGACCCATTCCGCCGCCGCCATGAACTCGCCCTCCGAGGTCCCCGGCAGCGGTGCCCGCACCTGCGCCGCGGTCACGTCCGCACGCGGGTACGAGCCGAGGAAGCGGACGTCTCGGCAGATGCGCTTCAACCCCATGAGTGCCTCCGCCATCCTGCGCTCGGAGATGTGACCGGCCGCGTCGATGCAGAAGCAGTAGTTGCCGATCCCGGCGCCGGTCGGCCGCGACTGGAGCACCATGAGGTTGATGCCACGGGTGGCGAACTCGCCCAGCAGGTCGCGCAGCCCGCCCGGATGGTCGTCACGCTGCCACAGCACGACGGACGTCTTGTCGGCGCCGGTCGGCGCGGCGGGCCGGGCCGGCCGGCCCACCAGCACGAAACGCGTCTGCGCGTTCTCCGCGTCGTGGATCTCCGTCTCCAGCGCCTCGAGGCCGTACCGGGCGGCCGCGAACTCACCCGCGAAGGCGGCATCGTAACGGCCCTCGCGCACCAGGCGCGCGGCGTCCGCGTTCGAGGCCGCCGACTCCCACACGGCGTCGGGGAGGTTGGTCTTGAGCCAGTTGCGCACCTGCGGCTGCGCGGCCGGGTGGGCCGATACGGTCTTGATCTCGGACAGCTTCGTGCCCGGCTTGACCAGCAGCGCGAAGGTGATCGACAGCAGGACCTCGCGGTAGATCATCAACGGCGTACCCGCGACCAGTTCGTCGAGGGTCGTGGTGATGCCGCCCTCGACCGAGTTCTCGATCGGCACGAACGCGGCCTCGGTCTCGCCGGTCCGGACCGCGTCGAGGGCGGACTGCACGGACACGTACGGAATCAGCTGCCGGGTGGCCGCTTCCGGAAGCGTGCGCAGGGCGACCTCCGTGAAGGTGCCCTCGGGCCGAGATACGCATAGCTCGCTGGCATGGCCTCACCCTAATGGGCCTTGCGGGGCGAGGAGCCGGCGTCTCACGGGTGCCCCCCACGCGAGTGAACCGGCGTGACCCGTCTCCGGCGTGTCTCACCCCTCCAGCAGTCGCTGCCCCACGTACTCGCCCTCCGGCGCCCCGCCCGGCACCGCGAACAGGCCGCTCGACTCGTGCCGGATGTACGTGGACAGCGCGTCCCCGCGGTCCAGCTTGCGCTGCACGGTGACGAATCCGCGCAACGGATCGGCCTGCCAGCAGACGAACAGCAGGCCCGCGTCCGGCACCCCGTCGGCGTCGATGCCGTCGTGGTACGAGAACGGTCGGCGCAGCATCGCCGCGCCCCCGTTCTGGTCGGGGCGGGTGATCCGGGCGTGGGCGTTGACCGGGACGACCAGATCACCGTTGGCGTCCGTCTTCTCCAGGTCCATCTCGGTCGTCTCGGTCCCTCCGGACAGCGGCGCCCCGTCGGACTTGCGGCGCCCGATGACCTGCTCCTGCGCCGTGACCGACAACTGCTCCCAGTCGTCGAGGAGCATGCGGATCCGGCGTACGACGGCGTAGGAGCCGTTGGCCATCCATGCCGGGTCGTTCGACCCCGCCTCCGGCACGAAGATCCGCCGGTCGAAGTCGGCGTCCGCCGGCTTCGGATTGCGGGTGCCGTCCATCTGCCCCATCAGGTTCCTGGCCGTCATGGGGTGGGCGGTCGCACCCGGTGTGCGATTGAAGCCGTTCATCTGCCAGCGGACCTTCGCCGCCCTGCCCGCGTCCTTCTGGACCGCACGCAGGGCGTGGAAGGCCACCAGGGCGTCGTTCGCGCCGATCTGCACCCACAGGTCGCCGTTGCTGCGGGCCTTGTCGAGCCGGTCGGAGGAGAAGTCGGGCAGGGGGTCCAGGGCGACCGGCCGCTGCTTCTCCAGGCCGGTGCGTGCGAAGAAGCTGTGGCCGAAGCCGAAGGTGATCGTCAGCGAGGACGGGCCCGCGTCCCGCGCGATGTCCGTGTCGTCCTGTGCCGCGGCCTCGCCGGCCATCAGTCGCCGGGCCGTCTCCGACCAGCGGCGCAGCAGTGCCGCGGCTTCCTTGCGGCCCGCGCCCGCCGCGAGGTCGAAGGCGACGAGATGACCGCGGGCCTGGAGTCCCTGAGTGATGCCGGGCTGATGTTTCACGTGGAACATCGCCTGACCGGACCCGATCGAGGACAGCGGGGTGGCTTGCGCCGGCGCCGCAGCATAACCGGCCGCTCCGCCCGCGGCGCCGACCACGAGCCCGGTGGCCCCGGCGGTGCCGAGCAGCTTGCGCCGGGTCAGGCCCGCCCGGGATGCGTCGGGGGACAGGGGCTTCTCGGGGCCTTCGGGAGAGTCTGGTCAGACATGGGTCGTTCAGCCGATCTGCGCGTTCTTGGAGACGGTCGCCTGGTCGATGTCGGAGGTCCGTACGGTCACGGCGATCTGCCATTCGCCGGCCATGGGAATCTGGACCCCGTTCGCCGACCAGTGGCCGGTGGTGATGTGGTCGGGGGTGACGGGCAGCGGCCCGATCTTCTTGCTCTCGAGGGTGAAGGCGACCTTCACCTCGGGCACGTCGAAGGCGCGTCCGTTGGGCCGGGTCACATAGACGTGCATCTCGTTGGCGCCGGTCCGCGCGGGGTCGATGTCGACGCTGACGACACCCTTGCCGTCGGTACCGCCGGTGTCGAAGGACATGCCGAGGGTCACGGCTCCCGAGGTGTCCGACGAGGCCGCCGTGGCCGCCTTGGCGTCCTGTTCCGTACGGCCGGGTTCGGTGGAGGTCAGCAGCGTGGCGACGGCGAGCAGGACGACGGCGACGCCCGCCTCGGCGAGCACCGAACGACGCAGGCCGAGCCGGTGGGGGTCGGCGTCACGCCGCCGCTTCTGCCGTGTCGCGTCCACGGCGGCCCGCTGCCGCGCGAGCTGGACGGCCCGCGCGGCGTCGGCAGACCCGGCCCCGGCCGCCTTCCCGGCACCCGTCTTCGCCGCGGCCCCTGCGGCCCCGGTTCCCGCCGTCTCCACAGACATCGTCTCCGCGGTCGCCGTCCCCGTGGCTGTCGCCTCTGTTGCTGTCGCCTCCGCGGCCGCCGCCCCGGCCCCCGTCGTCTCCCCCAGCCGGTTGGTCCACCGCCGCGAGATCCAGGCGACGCCGACGAGCAGTGCCACCAGTGCGATCTTGATGAGCAGGAGCTGTCCGTAGCGGGTCTCGGTGAAGGCGGACCAGGAACCGAGCTGGCGCCACGACTGGTAGACACCGGTCACGACGAGGGTGACGACACTGCCGAAGGCGACCCGGGAGAACCGGCGGACGGCCGACGCCTCCACCGGGGCGTCGCTCCGGTACAGCGCCACCAGGAGCGCGCACAGCCCGCCGAGCCAGCCGGCGACGGCCAGCAGGTGGACGACGTCCACCGGCATCGCGATGCCCGGCTGGAGTCCGGTCGACGCGTGCTCGGCCATCGCCCAGCTCGCCGCGAGCCCGGCCGCCACGACGGTTCCGCCGATGGCGAGTCCGAAGGTCAGGTCCCGCTTCTCCGCACCCTCCCGCTTGTCGTACGCGCCGAAGAGCACGGCGATGAACAGTGCGGCCGCGGCGAGCAGCAGCAGCCGGGAGACGAGCGCGGCGCCCGGCTTGGTCTGCAGGACCTGCCCGAGCAGTTCGAGGTCGAAGACGTCGCCGACCTTGCCGGAGCCGGTGTAGGAGCCGCGCAGGAGCAACAGGAAGAGTGTGGCGGAGGTGAGGGCGAGCCAGCCGGAGACGACGAGCCGCTGGACGGCCCGCGCACCCGCACCGCCCGGCCAGCAGCCCAGGACGAAGGCGGCCCCGCCGGCCAGGACGATGAATCCGGCGTACGACAGGTACCGCCCGAAGCCGTACAGCCTGCCGACGACTCCTCCGCCGGCCTCCCGCGCGGTCGCCGGGACACTGGTCGCGGAGGGGGCGCCGATGGAGAAGGTGTAGGCGCCGGCGACGGGATGGCTGTCCGCGGACACCACCTGGTAGGTCACCGTGTACGTGCCGTCTGGCAGCCCCGAGTGCAGTGGGACGGCGTAGGTGGTGCCGCCGACGGCGGAGGGCTCGCCGGTGTCGACGCGCCCGCCCTTCGGGTCGAGCACGCGCACGGAGTCGGCGCCCGTGGAGACCTGCTCGGAGAAGGTCAGCGAGACCTGGGCGGGCGCCTTCTCGACCACCGCCCCCTGCGCGGGGTCGCTGCCGGTCAGCGCGGCGTGCGCGAAGGCCTGCCCGGCGCCGGCGAGGAGCGCGCCGGTGACGGTCAGGAACAGCAGCACCAGCGTCCGGATCCTGGGGGCGATGGTCGTGGGCAAGGCGGTCCCTCCCTCAGCTTCCGGTGTCCGGGGTGTAGGTGGCGGCTTCCACCGGCATCTCGACCTCGACTGTTCCGGAATCGGCGAAGTGCAGTTCCACGGTCACCTTCTCGCCCTGCAGCGGCTTCCGCTTCAGCTTTTCGAACATCAGGTGGTTCCCGCCGCTGGCCAGCCGGAGCCGGCCGCCCGCCGGCACCTCCAGGGAGTCGACCTCCCGCATGGCTCCGCCGACGGTCTCGTGGACGGTCACGCTGCCGGCGGCATCGCTGGTGACGGAGGTCAGCTCGTCCTTCGTGCCGCCCTCGTTGGTGATGGTCAGGAAGCCCGCGGCCATGGACGCGGAGACCGGCTGCGGCATGTAGGCGGCGCTGACGGACAGCTCGGCCGCCGAGCCACCGGAGTCGGAGTCGGATCCACAGCCCGCAAGGACCAGGGCGGCGGTCAGGGCGCCGGCCAGTGCCGCGACGCGGACGGCGGGCCGCTTCACGGGTTCTGCCCCTTGACGATCCTGGGCAGGTCCTTGATGTAGTCGTCGACCTTGGCGTCCTCGCCGTAGAGGACGTACCCGCCGTCGGTCTTCGGGGAGAAGGCGATGACCTGGGTGCCGTGGGTGGAGACGACCTTGCCGTTCTTGTCCTTGTGCGGCGGCTCGATGGAGATGCCGAGGGCGCGCGCGGCGGTCTGGATGGTGGCGAAGTCGCCGGTCAGGCCGACCACCTGGGAGTCGATGCCCTTGAGCCAGGCGGCGAGCGCGGCCGGGGTGTCGCGGTCCGGGTCGGTGGTGACGAACACGACGCGCAGGGCGTCCTGGTCCGCCTTGGGCAACTGCTTCTTCGCGACGGCGATGTTGTTCATCGTCAGCGGGCAGACGTCCGGGCAGTGGGTGTAGCCGAAGTACACCAGCGTCGGGCGGCCGGCGGTCTCCTCGCGAAGGTCGTAGGGCTTGCCCTGGGTGTCGGTCAGGACCAGGTCCGGCTTGGTGAAGGGTTGGTCGAGCACGGTCGCGGCCTGCTGCGAGGAGTCCTCGGAGACGACCGCGGCGGGGCCGGCACCGCTGTCGTCACCGCCGCAGGCGGAGAGGGTGAGGGCGGCCGCGGCGAGCAGCGCGGCCGCGGTGAACGTCTTCTTGCGCATGGAGAGATGTCCCAGTGGTGTGAACTCCGGTGCGCGCCGGGGGCGTGGAGGCCCCCGGCGCGCACCGCGGACGAGCGGGCCTCAGGAGGCGTCGGTGGCCCGGCGGCGGCCGGCGAGCACGCCGTAGGCCACACCGGCGACCCCGACGACGATGCCGGCGACGCCCAGGACCCGGGCGGTGGTGTCGGTGCCGTCGGAGGAGTCGGCGGCCTCGGTGGTGGCGCCCGGCTCGGTGTCACCGGACTTGTCGGACGACTCCTCGGCGGACGAACCGTGGGAGTGGCCGTCCTCGGCGGCGGACAGGGCGAGCACCGGTGCCGGGTTCGCCGGCTCCTCGGCGCCTTCCTTCTGCACCTCGATCCAGCGCACGACCTCCTTGTTGGAGTACGTCTGGATCGCCTTGAAGACGAGCTGGTCGGCGTCCTCGGGCAGTGCGCCGATGGAGACCGGGAACTGCTGGATGAAGCCGGGCTCGACGCCCTTGCCGTCGGCGGTCCAGGTCACCTTGGAGACGGCCTCGGAGATCTGCCGCCCGTGCACCTCCAGCGGCTTGGCGAGCTTGCTCTTGGTGATCGTGATCTTCCAGCCGTCGACCTTCTGCGGCATCACCGAGGAGAGGGGCGCGTCGGCCGGGAAGTTGACCTCCAGCGCGGTGGTCGAGGCGTTGTCGCGCTCGTTGGGGACGCGGAAGTTCACGACGGCGTAGCCGCCCTTCGCGGCCGTGCCCTCCGGCTGCACGCTGACGTGCGCGAAGGCGGGCGAGGACAGGACGAGAACGGCGGAACCGGCCACGGCGACGGCGGCGAGGCGAGAAACCCTCAGGACAGGCTTCATGACAGTGAGCACTCCACTTCGAGTGAGGTACGACGTGGGAAACGGTGAGGTCCGACCGCGCAGGGGCCGGGCGTGGGCACGCGAAGGCGTGCGCACGCGCGCGTGCCGCACGACGGCGGCCGCCCCTCCCCGTGAAGTGGAGTGCCGGTCGTGTCGTGTCAGGCCGCGAGGACGAGAACGGCGGTGGGCGGACCGCGCCTGATCACCGTGTGCTGGAGCGCCTCGACGGGCGGCCTGGGGGAGGGGAGCAGCGCGGTGCGCGGAACGCGCGGACCGGCCTCCGGCAGGGCGGGCAGTCCGGCGAGCAGGGCGCGCGCCAGGGCGAGCGCACCGCGCAGGGACCGTACGGACGCGGCTTCGGCGACGCCGTGCGCGGACAGGTCCATGAGCCGCAGCAGGGCCGAGTCGCCGCGCCGCAGCAGCCATCCGGCGGCGACGGCCGCGAGGACGTGGGCGAGCAGCATCGGCAGGGACGGCAGCAGCGCCATCGACGAGCCCGTGGTGTCGGCCACGGCGTCCGCCGGATGGTGCATGGACCCCATACCGGCCCCGGTACCCGTGCCGTCGCCGCCCGGCTGGAGCCGGGCCTCGACGAGGATCCTCTGGGCCTGCGCCGGGCTCAGTGCGGCGGCGGTGGCCCCGCACACGAGCCGTGCGGCCCGCTCGATCAGTGCGGCGTCGGAGGCGGTGGTGGTCGTCGTGGTCGACGCGACGGCCGTCGACGCGTGCTGGCCGAGGCCGAACAGGGTGTGCAGGACGGTCTGTCCGACGGCGAGCAGGGCCGCGATGCCCGGCAACGACCGCTCGCGCCCGGCGAGCGGCACCACGACCGCGAGGACTCCCAGGAATCCGGCGCCCAGCGTCCACAGCGGGACGGCGGCGCAGGAGGCGAGCGTGTGACCCGCCCCGGCCAGCACGACGCAGACCGCGGCGAACACCGCGGCCCGCAGCAGCCGGAGAGAGCCTCCGGAGCGCGCCGTGCGCTGGTGGGGGTCGGTCATGGCGGGCTCATCATCGCACTGGCCCCGCGGCGGCCGTACGCCAGGTCCCCGGGTCCACGGGATTCCCCCGAACCCGAAGATCACCTCCTGATGCGACAGGTGCGCGTGATTCCTCCGAGGCGCTCATACACCGTTTTTCGCGGACCACACATCCCCCATATGGGCGGCGTCACGCGGAAATCGTGCTTACTCAGGGTGCAGGGCGGCAATACGTATCGGTATGTCGAGCCGCGGCCTGGAGGCTGGAGCATGAGCATCTGGTGGTCACTCCATCTGCGGCGCGAGGCCGCGAGCGTGCCGCTGGCCCGGCGTCTGCTGCTCGGCACGATGGAGACGGCGGGTGTCGACCCCGACGTCTCGTACGACCTCTCCGTCGCCCTGAGCGAGGCCTGCGCCAACGCCGTCGAGCACGGGGGGAGGAGCGCGGCGCACGGCGGCTGTTCGGAGGCCTACCGGGTCACCGCCTACCTCGACGGCGAGAAGTGCCGCATCGAGGTCGCCGACTCGGGTCCCGGCTTCACGGCCGGACGTCCCGCCCCCGGTCCCACCCCCGTGCACGCGGATGCCGAGGAGGGCCGCGGCCTGTACCTCATCCGGGAACTCGCCGACCACGTCCACATCGGCAACGAGCCGGGTCTCGGCGGGGCCGTGGTCAGCTTCGACAAGATCCTCAAGTGGCGCGAGGACGCGCCGCTCATGGCCGTCTGATCCCGGCCGTCTGGTCCCGGCCGTCTGATCCCGGCCGTCCGAGCACTGCTGTCCGAGCACTGCCGTCCGACGTCCCGTCGGCGGGCGGTCCCGGCCCCGACGGCACTCACAGCCGCTTGCCAGCTTCCGCCCACGTCCCTGACGGGTCGCGTTCCTAGGTTGCGTGTCCATGACGGGAAACCACAAAGACACCTCCATCACCCGGCGCCGCGCCCTCGCGGTGACCGGCGGCACGGTCGCGGCCGGCGGTCTCGCCGTCGCCGGCTACCGGTCGGCGTTCGCCGGCACGGCGACGGAAACGGACGCCACGACGGCGGCGGCCACGGCTTCGGCGTCCTCGTCCGACGGTGCCTGCATGACGCTGATGTCGAGCGTCACCGAGGGGCCGTATTACCTCGACGGTGCCTTGGTGCGCAAGGACATCACCGAGGGCAAGAGCGGCGTCCCGCTGACCCTGCGCCTGACCGTCGTGGACGCCACCGACGGCTGCACCCCGGTGCCCGGCGCGGCGGTGGAGATCTGGCACTGCGACGCGTGGGGCTACTACTCCGGCTACACCACCGCCGACCCCGGCGGCTCGGCCCCGGCCGAGAGCGAGGACGGTTCGACCGCCGACGACGGCACCTACCTGCGCGGCTACCAGATCGCCAATGCCAACGGGGTCGTCAAGTTCGAGACGATCTTCCCCGGCTGGTACACGCCCCGCACCTGCCACATCCACCTCAAGGTCCACACCGGCGGCGCGAAGGAGGACGGCACCTACGGGGGCGGCAAGGTCAACCACACCGGCCAGTTGTTCTTCGCCGACGACATCGCCGAGGAGGTCTTCACGCTGGAGCCCTACGCCCGGCACTCCGGCACCTACACCAGGCTCGACGACGACATGGTCTACGGCGGCGGCGGCGCCTCCAGCGGCCTGCTGACCCTCGAGCCCGTCAAGAAGGCCGACCCGTCCAAGGGCTACAAGGGGTTCCTCACCCTGGGCGTCGACCCCGACGCGGAGAACACCGGCGCGGGCGGCGGCGGTGGCGGCACCCCTCCGGGCGACGCCCCGACCGGCACCCCGCCGAGCGGAGCCCCGGGCGGCACCCCGACCGGTACTCCGCCGAGCGACGCCCCGACGGTCTCCGCGTCCTCGTAGGGCACGGCGATGACCAGCCGCGAGGACGAGACGCTCGCCCGGGCCGCCGTGGCCGCGCTGACCGGACAACTGGCCCTGGTTCCCCAGCCGGGGCTGCCCGACCCGCGTGACCTCGACGCCCGCGTCACCCGCCGTGACCACCGTCAACTGCGCTGGGCGGCGAAGTCGCTCGAGCCCGGCCTCGCGGCGATGGCCGCCGCCGCCCGCCGCACCGGCGGGGCCACCCCGCGGCTGCGTGCCGAACTGGGCGCGATCGGGCGGTGCGCCGAGCACACGGTGGGGCGGGCCGGAGGAGGCCACCGGGGCGCGCTGTGGGCCCTCGGCCTGCTGGTCTCGGCGGCCGCGCTGGACCCCCGCGCGCGGGGCGCCGAGGTCACCCACATCGCCAAACGGATCGCCGCGCACACCGACCGGGGCGCCCCGCGCCGTCCGTCGCGCGGCTCGACGGTGTCGGCGCGGTACGGTGCGGCCGGCGCCCGGGGCGAGGCGCGGGCCGGGTTCCCGCACGTCCGGCGGGCGCTGACCGCGCTCGACGGGGCCCGCTCGGCGGGCGCGAGCGAGGCGGAGGCCCGGCTCGACGCCCTGCTCACCGTCATGTCCACGCTCCAGGACACCGAACTCCTTCACAGCGCCGGACCGGTGGGCCTGCGGCACGTCCAGGCGGGCGCCCGCGCCGTCCTCGAGGCGGGCGGCACGGCGACGCGGGCGGGCCGCACGGCACTGACCGCGCTCGACGCCGACCTCCACGCGCGCGCGTGGAGCCCGCGCGGCAGCGCCGGCCTGCTGGCGGGCGCCCTGTTCGTGGACACCTTGCCGCTCCCACCCCGCAGTCCCGGCTGACCGGGGCCGGCCGGACGGCACCGGGTCCCCCGGCGTCTCCCTCCCGCCCGGTGGCAGTTCGCCGGGCCGCCGGACTTGTCGTGCGCGGGCCGTCAGGGGTGGTTCGTCCGTCGGCGGGTGCTCCGCCGTTCACGTCGGGGAGGGCCCGCCGACCGGTGTCGAGCGGGCGGTGTGAGGTTCCCCGGCGGCCCCCTCCCGTCCGTCGGCAGCCCGCCGGGCCGCCGGGCCCATGGCGTACGAGGCCGTCAGGGTCAGACCGGCGAGCAGCAGCCAGCCCGGTGGGCCCCACTCCACGAGGAGGGCGGTCAGGACGAGCGGGCCGAGGGTGCGGGCGACGGTGACGCCCGTGCCGAACAGCCCCTGGTACTCGCCCACGCGGTCGGCCGGGGCCAGATCGAAGGAGAGCTGCCAGGAGCCCGCCGACTGCCCCATCTCGGCCGCCGCCTGGAGTATCGCCCCCACCACCAGGACGCCCGCCGCCACCCACGCGGAGGTCCCGGCGGACAGCGCGAACACGGCGCAGGCGGCGCACATCACCCAGCCCGCCCGCCGCAGGACGCGCGTGGCGCTGACCAGACCGGTGACGCCCCGCGCCACCCGCACCTGGAACACCGTCACCGCGGCGGTGTTGAGCACGAACAGCGCGGACACCAGCCAGGCCGGCGCCCCGGTCCGCTCGGTGATCCACAGCGGCAGGACCAGGCTGAGCAGCGGCAGCCGCAGCAGCAGCACGGTGTTCAGCAGCGCGACGACCGCGTACGGCCGGTCGCGCAGCGCGCCGAGGCCGCCGCGCGGGCGGACCCGGACGGACGCGACGCGCGGCAGGGCGAGGAGCAGCAGCGCGCACACCAGGAAGCTCACCGCGTCGACCGCGAACACCGCGAGGTACGCCGTCCGCGTCCCGGCGTGCAGGGCGAGCCCGCCGAGCCCGGCGCCCACCGCCAGCCCCGCGTTGAGCGTCGACTGGAGCCGGGCCAGCAGCCCCGTCCGCTCCCCCGCGGGCACCAGCCCCGCCAGCAGCGCCTGCCGCGCCGCCGCCAGCCCCGACTGGGCGGCCGCGTACGCGCAGGCCACCAGCACGAACGGGACGAAGCCGCGCACGAGCGTGAAGGACGCCACCGCCGCCCCGGTCGCCAGTGCCAGCAGCACCGCCGTGCCGCGCGGGCCGCGCCGGTCGGCCAGCCTGCCCAGCGGAAGTCCGGCCAGCGAACCGACCGCCCAGCCGATGGTCAGTCCGAGCCCCACGCGCGCGGGAGCGAGACCGACGACCTGGGTGAAGTAGAGCGCCGACGTCGTGTAGTAGGCGCCGTCCCCGACGGAGTTGCCCCACTGGGCCAGGGTGAGCAGCCGCTGCGGCGGCGTCTTGGTCATGCTCACGAAGCTAGGGACCCGGTGGGCCCGTCGACAGCACCAATCCGGTATCGGCTCATTGGTCCAACGGGCCGGTGCCAAAGTGCCGTTCAGGCCCCTTCCAGCACCTTCACCAGCACGTCCAGCGCCTCCGGATAGGCCCCCTCCCGCGGTGTCCCGTACCCCACCACCAGTCCCTGCGGCCGCCCCCCGGCGTCCTCGCGGGCGTGCCAGTGGTCGCCGAGCCGGCCGACCGCGAGGCCCTCGGCCTCCGCCCGTTCCCGTACCTCCGCCTCGTCGCGGACCTCGATCAGCGCGTGCAGGCCGGCCGCGATCCCGCGCACGCTCCTGTGCGCTCCCAGCCGGTCGAGGAGCAGGTCCCTGCGGCGCCGGTAGCGCAGCCGGCACGCGCGCACATGACGGTCGTAGGCGTGGCCGGCGATCAGTTCGGCGAGGGCCAGCTGGCCGATGGTCTCGGTGTGGTGGTCGCTGTGCAGCTTGGCGTCGGCGACAGTGTCGACGAGGTGCGGCGGCAGCACCATCCAGCCCAGCCGCAGCGCCGGCCCGAGGGTCTTCGAGGCGGTGCCGAGGTAGGCCACCCGCTCCGGTGCCATTCCCTGGAGGGCGCCGACGGGCTGCCGGTCGTAGCGGAACTCGCCGTCGTAGTCGTCCTCGACGATCAGCGCGCCGCGCGCGCGTGCCCAGTCCGTCAGTGCCCGCCGCCGCTCCGGATGCAGCGTCACACCGGTCGGGTACTGGTGCGCGGGCGTGACGACGACCGCCCCGAGGTCGTCCAGCTCCCGTGTGCGCACCCCCCGCTCGTCGACCGGCACCGGCACCACGTGCCCGCCGTTGCGCCGTACGACCTCCCGGTGGAACGGCAGCCCGGGGTCCTCCATGCCCACCGGGGCACCCTCCAGCGCGCGCGTGAGCAGCGCGAGCCCCTGCACGTACCCGGAGGTGATCACGATCCGTTCCGGCGGCGCGATCACCCCGCGCGCCCGCCCCAGGTACCCCGACAGCGCCGTCCGCAGCTCTGTCCGCCCGCGCGGATCGCCGTAGTCGTAGGCCGGGGAGGGGGCCGTGGCGATCGCCCGGCGCAGGGCGCGCAGCCAGGCTGCCGCCGGGAAGGCGCCGACGTCGGGACTGCCGGGCCGCAGGTCGAAGCGGGGCTCACGCGCGCGCGTGGCGGCGGCCGGCGGGGCGGCGGCGGTGGAGGGCAGCGCGGCGACCCGGGTGCCCGACCCCTGGCGTGCGGTCAGGTAGCCCTCGGCGACGAGCTGGTCGTACGCGGCCTTGACGGTGTTGCGCGAGATGCCGACCTCGGTCGCGAGCCGCCGGGTGGCCGGCAGCCGGGTGCCCGGGGCGAGCCGCCCGCCCCGCACGGCGTCCCGCAGCGCCCGTTCCAGCCCGGCCCGCCGCCCCTCGCCGCCGTCGGTCTCCAGGTGCAGGTCGACACCGGCCCCCGGCCAGAAGTCGTCCACGAAGCCCTCCCCGGGTGTGTGCACGTGCGTGTGAGGCGGACACGGCGACGGCCGGGCACCGCACCGGTGCCCGGCCGTCGGCTCGGTGTCAGCCCTTGAGCGAGGCCATCCAGGCCTCGACCTCGGCGGACCGCCGCGGCAGGCCGTCGGACAGGTTGCGGTTCCCGTCCCGGGTGACCAGGATGTCGTCCTCGATCCGGACGCCGATGCCGCGGTACTCCTCGGGCACGGTCAGGTCGTCGGCCTGGAAGTACAGCCCCGGCTCGACCGTCAGCACCATGCCCGGCTCCAGCGTCCCGTCGACGTACGACTCCACGCGCGCGGCGGCGCAGTCGTGGACGTCCATGCCGAGCATGTGACCGGTGCCGTGCAGCGTCCAGCGGCGCTGCAGGCCCAGCTCCAGCACCCGCTCCACGGGCCCCTCGACCAGCCCCCACTCGACGAGCCGCTCGGCCAGCACGCGCTGCGCGGCGTCGTGGAAGTCGCGGTACTTGCCGCCGGGCCGCACGGCCGCGATGCCGGCCTCCTGGGCGTCGTACACGGCGTCGTAGATCTTCCTCTGGATCTCGCTGAAGCGGCCGTTGACCGGCAGCGTCCGCGTGACGTCGGCGGTGTAGTACGTGTGCGTCTCCACGCCCGCGTCCAGCAGGAGCAGGTCGCCGGAGCGCACGGGCCCGTCGTTGCGCACCCAGTGCAGCGTGCAGGCGTGCGGGCCGGCGGCGGCGATGGTGCCGTAGCCGATGTCGTTGCCCTCCACGCGCGCGCGGAGGAAGAAGGTGCCCTCGATGTAGCGCTCGCTCGTCGCCTCGGCCTTGTCGAGGACCTTCACGACGTCCTCGAAGCCGCGGACCGTCGAGTCGACGGCCTTCTGCAGCTCGCCGATCTCGAACTCGTCCTTGACCAGGCGGGCCTCGGAGAGGAAGACGCGCAGTTCCTCGTCGCGCTCGGCGGTGACCTTGTCGGTCAGCGCGGCCTCGATGCCGGCGTCGTGGCCGCGCACGACCCGCACCGGGCCGGTGGCCTCGCGCAGCAGGGCGGGCAGCTCGCGCACGTCGGCGGCGGGGATGCCGTACAGCTTCTCGGCCTCGGAGAGGGAGTGCCGGCGGCCGACCCACAGCTCGCCCTGGCCGGAGAGCCAGAACTCGCCGTTCTCCCGGTCGGAGCGGGGCAGGAGGTAGATCGTCCCGGTGTGGCCCTCGCCCCGGGGCTCCAGGACCAGTACGCCGTCCTCGGTCTGGTTGCCGGTGAGGTAGGCGTACTCGACCGAGGCGCGGAAGGCGTACTCCGTGTCGTTCGAGCGGGTCTTCAGGTTGCCGGCGGGGATCACCAGGCGCTCGCCCGGGAAGCGCGCGGAGAGCGCGGCGCGGCGGGCGGCGGTCTCGGCGGCCTGGGCGATCGGCTCCAGGTCACGCAGCTCCGTGTCGGCCCAGCCGGACTTCATGTTCTCGGCCAGCTCGTCGGACACGCCCGGGTACAGGCCGTTCTTGCGCGCCTTGATCGGCTCTTCTTCAGCGGTCTCCGGGGTCTCCGGGAGCTCTTCCGCCACGGTCATCCTCCTCGATACGGCACTGGACCCCCTCCATCGTACGGTCGTACGGAAGGGGGCCCAGGGGCGAATGACCTCTTACCGTTCCGGCAGCGGGACGGGCCGGACACCCCGCTCCCGTCCTCACTCGAAGCGCGCCGCGAGCAGGACGACGTCCTCCGTGCCGTCGGCCGTGTCCAGCCCTTCGGGCAGCACCGTCCGCAGCACGTGGTCGGCGACCGCGCCCGGGTCGTGGCGGATCGGCCGCGGGACCCCGGCCGCGGCCGCGTGCAGCCGGGCGAAGGCGCGGTCGACGGGGTCGCCGGTACGGTGCAGCAGGCCGTCGGTGTAGAGCAGCACCGTCTCCCCGGCCTCGGCCTCCAGCTCCACGCTCGGCGCCTCCCAGCAGGCCAGCATGCCCAGCGGCGCGGACACGGACGTCTCGACGAACTCGGTGCGCCGCGCGCCCACCAGCAGCGGCGGGCAGTGCCCGGCGCCGGCCAGGGTGATCTTGCGCAGCGCGGGCTCGCAGTAGGCGAACAGTGCGGTGGCCGACCGCGCGGGCTCGGTCAGCCGCAGCAGCAGCTCCAGGTCGGACAGGACGGCGACGGGGTCCTCGCCCTCCATCACGGCGTACGCCCGCAGGGAGGCGCGCAACCGGCCCATCGCGGCCACCGCGCTCGGCCCGGAGCCGGAGACGGAGCCGACGGCCAGGCCCAGTGCCGCGTCGGGCAGCGGCAGCGCGTCGTACCAGTCGCCGCCGCCCCGCGGACCGGTGCGGTGCCGGGCGGCGAGCTGGACGCCGGCCACCCGCGGCAGCCGGGAGGGCAGCAGCTCCTCCGTCATCGTCGTCATGCACGCGCGCGTGCGCTCGAGTTCGAGGAGGCGCGCGAGGTGCTCGGCGGCGTGGCGCACGTACAGCCCGACCAGGTGGCGCCGGCGTTCGGCCGGCTCGGCGGGCTCGTCGTAGAGCCAGACGGCCGCACCCAGCCGGTCGGCGCCCTCGCCCGCGGTCAGGGGCAGGGCGTAGCTGGCGGCGTAGCCGAGGCGGGCGGCCACCTCGCGGTGCCGGGGGTCGAGGCCGTTCTCGGAGAGCAGGTCGGGCTGGGCGATCTCGCCCTCGCCGCCGGGCAGACCGTCGAGGATGCGGCCGTACGACATGGAGCTGCGCGGCACGGTCTCGATGTGGCCGAGGTCGGCGCGGCCGAGGCCGAGGCCGATCGTGGTGTCGGGACCGAGACCGTCGGCGGGTTCCAGGACGACGAGCCCGCGCCGGGCACCCACCAGGGCGGATCCGGCCCGCAGCACCTCCTGGAGGGCGTCGGGCAGCGTGGCCGTACGGGCCAGGCGTTCGGTGAGTTCGTGGAGCGTCGTGAGGTCGGAGACCCAGCCGGCCAGCCGGTCCTGGAGGAGCGCTCCCGCGCCCGGGGGAACCGGTGGGGTGGCTGATGCGGGCGCGACAGTGTGGGCGGGTGAGGGAACCGTTGAATCGATTCCGGCCACTTTCGAAGGGTGGGGGGCGTTCATGGCGTCCGGCTCTCGGACCGGTGCGTATTGCTCAGAAGCATCGCAAACCCCCATGTCGTTCTGCGCCGCCAGCGGTGTCTCCACATGTACACGCACTCGTGAGGGGATGTCCAGCATTGTCCTGCTGGGATCGCTGGTGTCCGCGGGGTCGGAGGGCTCGTCGGTCACGCTTCGTCCGGCTCCCTTGCGTAATAGCGAAGTTGGCTGAAAACTGCATCGGGCAACGGGTGTCTGCGGTCGACTGGGTTTGCTCCACGGAGCGTCACAGCGGTCGTGATGGGTACGTACTCGGTGAGGACCAGGGGTCGTCGGGAGCCACTCGGAACCTGGTGACCCGCTCCGGCGTCCTAGCCACCGACGACCGTGCCCCATCCTCCCGTGGTGGAGGCGGAGAGAAATACGCGGACGGTAAAACGCCAGACTTCGCCACCCCACGCCAGGCCCATGTTCGAGATGGGCGCAGTAGGGGACGGAGTGGCCGCGCAAGCGCAGCCAGTGCTCGACCCCCAGGGGTTTCCCTTGTCGCGGACAGGGGTGTGATGCGCCAACAGGTACGCACAGTGAAGTGATCGACACATGGTGTGATGTGACCCACGGTGTTGCCAGCGGTGCAACGGAAAGGAACGAGCGCTCATGCGCGAGATCCTCGGAAGGCGACGCAGGCTCCTGTCCCGGCGCAGCGACGGGGGCCTGAACTGATCGACGCGGCCCTCACCTTCGCGACGGAATGGCAGTGGCCCGTACTCCCGGGCGTGACGGCGGACCCACGGGGGACCTCCCGGTGCGGCTGCCCCGACCCGGAATGCTCGGTGCCCGGTGCCCATCCCTTCGACCCCGGCCTTCTGACGGCCACCACCGACGCGCGCATGATCCGCTGGTGGTGGGCCAACCGTCCGACGGCGCCGATCGTCCTGGCCACCGGCGGGAAGGCGCCCTGCGCGGTCAGCCTGCCCGCCCTCGCGGCCTCCCGCGCGCTCGTCGCGCTCGACCGGCAGGGCATGCGCCTCGGTCCGGTGGTCGCCTCGGACACCCGCTGGTCGATCCTCGTGCGGCCCTACTCCATGGAGCAGTTGGGCGAGCTGCTGTACGCCAAGGACTTCGTCCCCGGCTCGCTGCGCTTCCACGGCGAGGGCGGCTACCTCGCCCTGCCCCCCTCGCGGACGGGCCTGGGGGACGTCCGCTGGGAGCGCGCGCCGCTGTCCGGTTCGGCCTCGCCCTGGGTGCCCGATGTGGAGGCCGTGGTGGACGCCGTCGTCGACGCCCTCACTCGTACGGGTGTGAGCGCGCCCGAGTTGTGAGGGTGTCGGGCGCCCACCGGACGGGATGCCCGCCTTCGCTCGTTATCTTCCGCACCATGCAGCGACATTCCGGGGGACCGCCCCCGGGCCCCCGATGGCTCCGTCCCCTCGGCCTCGTGGGCGCCGTGGTGTGCGTGATCGCCCTGCCCCTGGCGATGGCGTCCGCGGGGCCGACGGGCGACGGACCCCGTCCGGCCGAGCGGCGGGACGTGGCCCCCGGCACGGACGACCGCGCCGGCCGACCGCCGGCCGGCCCCGGTGCGGACGCCGGGGCGCTCCCAGTCGAACCCTCCCGCACGCCCCTGCTGCTCGGCCTCGGGACGGCCACCGCGGCCCGCTGCGGTCCCGAGGTCACCTCCCCGAGGGCGTCGAGGCGCAGACCTGCGTGCTCACCCAGGGCGGGGACACCTGGGCGCGCACCTACTACCGCAACACCACCGGCAGCGTCCTGGAGGCCGCCCTGAGCTTCCTGGGGCCCGGCGGGCGCACGGTGCAGACGCGATGCGCGCTGGGCGCCGACGACGAGCCGGGCACCTGTGAGACACCCCGTGGACGAAGCCGGGGCGGGCCCGCGGAGTACACCGCGGTGGCGGAGTTCGCGCGGGTTGCCGGTGCGGGGCCGCTGCTGTTGCGTTCCGGCAGCAACTCCGGTGCGGGCGAAAGCAGTTGAGGAACCGTGCCGGGCGGTCCCGGCACGGGGCACCGCGCCAGGTGGCGGGGCCGGGAGGGGCCGGGCATGAAAAGACCCGGTTGCTGGCGACGGGGGATGCACCAGCAACCGGGCTGTTGGAACGGTAACAAGAGATCGGCTCCAGGCAAATTCGATCTCATGTTTTCATCGGCTTTCCGGACACCGGCAGATCGGCGCTTATGGCGTCGACTCGCCTTGTGCGAAAGGGAGTTGTGAGCGGAGTCACGCCGCCCGGTCCGGTGCGGCGCGCCGACCGGCCGGCGCGCCGCACCGCAACGTGTCCGGGCGTCAGCTCAGCGTCACCTGCCGGTTGGTCAGGCCTCCGCGCGCGCGGCGCTCGTCGGTCGTCAGGGGGGCGTCCGAGGCCAGCGCGGTGGCGAGCCGCTCGGCGAACTCGGCGGCCGGCTTCTCCACGTCCGCGGCCGAGACCCCGCTCGGCAGGTCCCAGACGGGCACGGTCAGGCCGTGCGCCCGGAAGGAGCCCACCAGCCGGGTGCCCTCGCCCAGGCTCGACCGACCCGCCGCGTGCAGTCGCGCGAGCGCGTCCAGAAGCTGCTCCTCCGGATGCGGCATGACCCAGCGCAGGTGGTTCTTCTCCGGGGTCTCGCACCAGTACGCGGCGTCGAGGCCGGTCAGCTTCACGGTCGGGATCGCCGCCGCGTTGGCCCGCTCCAGGGAGGCGGCCACCTCCGGCGCGGCGTTCTCCGGGTCCGGGACCCAGAACTCGAACCCGCTGTGCACAACTGGCTCGAAGACGCCTTCCGGGTCGAGCAGATCCTGCATCCGCGGACCGTCGGCCGGCGCGCGCCGGGCCTGCACGGGCGTGCCCGGTTCCGCGGCCAGCGCCCGCAGGAGGGTGTCGGCGAGGTCACGGCTGATGTCGCCGGAGGGGGTGTCGTTCTGCAGTCCGAGGAGGACCGAGCCGTCGTCGCGGCGCAGGGCCGGCCAGGCCATCGGCAGCACCGTGGCGAGCGTGACCGAGGGGACGCCCTCGGGCAGGCCGTCCTTCAGGGGCAGTTCGACCGTGGCGGCCGGGACCAGTTCGCGCAGCGCCACCCAGTCGCCCTCGCCAGGCAGGCCCTCGAAGGGGCGCTGGACCAGCTCGGTCACGGCGTGGGCGGCGGTCCGGCCGTGGCAGGCCTTGTAGCGGCGGCCGCTGCCGCAGGGGCAGGGCTCCCGCGCGCCGACGACCGGGATCTCTCCCTCGGTGAGCTGCGGCCGCGTGGCCTTCGTCTGAGGTCGCTTCTTGGCCATCTGGGTGTCTCCCGGGTACGGCTCGTCTGGTACTGGCGCGAGCCTAGCCGTTCGCACCGGCGGCCACCGGACCCTGTGGACGACGACCGGGCCTGTGGACAGCCGACGTTGCCCCTCCGCTGTCCGCCTCGCCCGAGGGCCTGTCCGGCGGATCATGCCGGAGACGCGGGGCCAGGCACCCCCTCCCCCGGAGAGGGTGCCCCCAGCGGCGTCGTCGTCGGTTGCCGACTCCCCACGCTCGACTGCGCTCGCGCGGGGGCACCCCCATCGCGTCGACGCCCTCCTCCGCCTTGCAGCCGGACGCACCAGCCCCGCTCACCCGGGCCCCAAGGCGCCGCCGCTTTCCTCCGACCTGATCCGCCGGACAAGCCCTAGTCGAGGTCGTCGAACGCGTCCGCGAAGTCCAGGCCCGGTATCGAGGCCACCGGTGGCGCCCCGACCCGGGAGGCGAAGTCGTCCCGGCGGCAGCCCGCGTCGGGGTCGTACACGTCCGCGTGGACGACGACCCACACCGTGACCTCGCCGCGGGCGTCGTCCCGGACGCCCCAGTCGTCGGCCAGCGCCGTGATGATGTTGAGTCCGCGCCCGCCGTGGGCCGTGACGGAGGGGGTCGCCGGGGCCGGGCGGGTCGGCCCGCCGCCGTCGGTCACCTCGACGACCAGCCGGCCGGCGGGGTCCACCCGCCATGCGGCCCGCACGTCGCCGTCCCCGGCCAGGGCGTCGCCCAGTGGACGGCCGTGTTTGCACGCGTTGCTCAGAAGTTCGGAAAGGATCAGTACGGCATCGTCGATGACCGCCTCCGAGACCCCGCCCGTACGCAGTTGATCGCGCATGCGGTGTCTCGCCTCACCCACGCCCGCAGGGCCATGGGATACGGCCATGCTCGACGACGTGGGCACCTCTTGTGCCACCACCAACGCCACCCCCGAGACCTCCTTCGCCCCACGCCACGGTGTGGATGCCCCCTTGGCCTGTACCGGAAACCGGCCAATCCCCGTCCCGTGACGCACTCGCAACGGTCGAACGCGGAGCGAATGCGCCGGAGCACTCCTGGTGAGCAGAAGGTCGTCGTGTGGCTGGATTTCTTCAGTATGGCTGAGAAGCGAGGATGGTTCAGGCGGCGCTTGTGGTCAAGGGGTGTGGATGGGGCCAGTGGGGCTTCCGGGACTTTCTGTTTCTTCCTACGGGAGCGGTGAGGGTGCCGTCCGGGGGACCGGAGCGCTCAGCGGCCCAGTCGGTCCAGCACTCCGCGCGGACGGTTCGTGATGATGGCGTCGACGCCCAGCCGGACGCAGAGGTCCACGTCCTCCGGTTCGTTCACCGTCCACACGTGCACCTGGTGGCCGGCTCGCTTCAGCCGCTCCACGTAGGCGGGATGACTGCGCACGATCCGCATCGAGGGTCCCGCGATCCGCACGCCCGCCGGCAGCCGGCCGTCGCGCAGCCGGGGCGAGACGAACTGCATCAGGTACACCGTGGGCAGCGTCGGCGAAGCGGCACGCACGCGATGCAGTGAACGCGCCGAGAAGCTCATCACCCGCACCGGGGAGGCGTCGGCCGTGGCGGGGGCGTCCAGGCCGAACCGCTTCAGGAGCACCAGCAGCCGCTCCTCCACCTGGCCCGCCCAGCGCGTCGGGTGTTTGGTCTCGACGGCCAGCTCCACCCGGCGTCCCGCGTCGGCGACCAGTTCCAGCAGCCGTTCCAGGGTGAGGACGGAAGTGGCGTCCCGGTCCTCCGGCCGCACCTCCCAGTCGGGCTCCTCGTCGCGCGTGTTCCAGGCCTCCCGCGCCGCCCGCGTCTTCCAGGAGCCGAAGTCCAGGGCCGTCAGGTCCGCGAGTTCCAGCTGGGAGACCGCGCCGCGGCCGTTGGACGTACGGTTGACGCGGCGGTCGTGGACGCAGACGAGGTGGCCGTCCGCGGTCAGCCGCACGTCGCACTCGAGGGCGTCCGCGCCGTCCTCGATCGCCTTGCGGTACGCGGCCAGGGTGTGTTCGGGGGCGTCCTCGGAGGCCCCGCGGTGGGCGACGACCTGGATGCCTTGCTGCTGCCGTGCGTGGGTCACCGCGTCATGGTGCCACCGGTGCGGGGTACGCGTCCGGCGGGCGGGATCAAGGGCGTCGGCGGGCGACCGTCTGAGAACCCTGTGAGAACCCGATGAGATGTTCCGGTGATGTGCTGTTTATGCGGCAACATGCACCATATAAAGAATGGTCGCGGACCCACAGGCACCGCTTATGGTGCTCTGACGGCCCGTGGGAAAAGCTGACACGTACAAAAGCACATGCACAGCTGCAGCGCGCCGGGTCGACGACAAGCGTGAACGAGCGTGACCGAGTGCGACCGAGAAAAACAGCCGTGGACCGAGGAGAAGAGCTGTGAGCACCGAGAACGAGGGCACCAACGAGGGCACCCCGGTTCCCCCGGCCCCGTCCGCACCCCCCGTGCCGGTGGAGTCTCCCACGGCCTCCCCCCAGCAGGCCGCCCCCGACGCCGGCGCGCCCACCACCCCACTGCCGACGACGCCCCCGCCGGCCGCGCCCCACGCCCCACGGGGCAGCGCCCCCGAGGGTGACTGGCCGCCGCCCACCGCCCCCGGCGCGGCCGCCCCGGCGGACGCCGCCTGGCCGCCCCCGCAGCCGCCCGCCCCGGCCTACGCCGACGACGGCTTCGGCGCGCACTCGGCGCACCCCGGCGACCCCGGCGGCCCCGGAGCCGGTCCCGCCGTCTGGGGCGCCGCCCACCAGCAGCCCGCCCCGCCCAAGGCCCGCCGCGGCCGCGGCGGACTCGCCGCCGCCGTCCTGGTCGCCGCCCTCGTCGCGGGCGGTCTCGGCGGCGGCCTCGGCTACACCCTCGCCAAGAACGACGACACCGGCTCGACCACCGTCTCCGCCTCCGACAGCGGCGGCTCCGTCAAGCGCGACCCGGGCACCGTCGCCGGCGTCGCCGCCAAGGCCCTGCCCTCCACGGTCACCATCCAGGCGGAGTCCAGCGACGGCGAGGGCGGCACCGGCACCGGCTTCGTCTTCGACACCCAGGGCCACATCGTCACCAACAACCACGTCGTCGCCGACGCGGTCGACGGCGGCAAGGTGACCGCCACCTTCCCGAGCGGCAAGAAGTACGACGCCGAGGTCGTCGGCCACGCCCAGGGCTACGACGTCGCGGTCATCAAGCTGAAGAACGCCCCCTCCGACCTCAAGCCGCTCACCCTCGGCGACTCCGACAAGGTCGCCGTCGGCGACTCGACGATCGCCATCGGCGCGCCCTTCGGCCTGTCCAACACGGTCACGACTGGCATCATCAGCGCGAAGAACCGCCCCGTCGCCTCCTCCGACGGCACCGGCAGCTCCTCCTCCTACATGAGCGCCCTCCAGACGGACGCCTCCATCAACCCGGGCAACTCCGGCGGCCCCCTGCTCGACGCCCAGGGCAACGTGATCGGCATCAACTCCGCGATCCAGTCCACCGGCAGCGGCGGCCTGGGCGGCACCACGCAGTCCGGCTCGATCGGCCTCGGCTTCGCCATCCCGATCAACCAGGCCAAGTACGTCGCCCAGGAACTCATCAAGGACGGGCAGCCGGTGTACGCCAAGATCGGCGCCTCCGTCTCCCTGGAGGAGTCCACGGGCGGCGCGAAGATCACCGACCAGGGCGCGGGCGGCGCCGCCGCCGTCGAGGCGGGCGGTCCCGCGGCCAAGGCCGGCCTCAAGCCCGGCGACGTGATCACCAAGCTCGACGACAGGGTGATCGACAGCGGCCCGACCCTCATCGGCGAGATCTGGACCCACAAGCCGGGCGACAAGGTCACGATCACCTACGAGCGCGACGGCAAGACCCGCACCGTCGACCTCACCCTCGGCTCCCGCAAGGGCGACAGCTGAGCCCCGGCGTCCCCACGGGGCGCCACACGCCCACGGCCACCCGTTACTCTTGTCCCCGCGTCGTCCGGCCAAGGCCGACGCGGGGAGGCGTGCCCGAGCGGCCTAAGGGAACGGTCTTGAAAACCGTCGTGGCAGCGATGTCACCGTGAGTTCGAATCTCACCGCCTCCGCACAGGTCATAGACGTTGCAGGTCAGAAGGGGTGCCACTCTCCGGAGCGGCACCCCTTCCGCATGACCTTGTCTCACCCCGGCTCGCCGGTATCCCACCTCTGACCAGCGCGTGCGGCCAACCTGCGGCCAGGAATCACGGCGTCTCCGTCAAACCACCGGCGGCGTTGGGGAGGCCGTCGGTGTGGGTGTCAGCTATGAGCTCGGCGAGGATGAAGTGAGCCTCATGGATAGACATCCGGTTTTCGACGCGCACGAAGTAGCTGCGTTCGGAGACGCGGAAGACCTGTCTCCTCTGGCGTCGACGCCCCGCTGCGGTGACAGCGTCCTCAAAGGTGTCGATGATGCGCAGCATCCCGGCCAGGGCTTCGGCTTCGGTCCCCTCCAGCTCACGGTAGACGGTGTAATTGGAAAGTTCCGCCAGACCGAGGGCTCGCATGACGGCCCATCTGGGCATGGTGTTCTCCAGTCCGTGAGGCGACGTAAGCCGAGAAGTCCCGTAACCCCGTCGCGCAGCCGGCCCGAATCTGGCTTCGGGCTCAGTGATCTTGGCGCGGGGAGACTATCGGAGAGGGAACGAGCGGGTGCCTGCCTTCTCGATCTTTGCGCGGCGTGGCCCTTAGCCCTCATGCTCCGCCAACCCCTGCTCGATCAGCGCGTTCATCTTCGCTTCCTCGCCGTCCAGCACCTTGGCGTAGTAGCGCTGGAGAACGGCGACGCTCTGTCCTGCGCGGCGGGCGGTCTCGGCAAGGCTCACCCCGGAGCGGAGCCAGAAAGACACGCACGCATGCCGCAGGTCGTATGGGATGGCAGCCAGAGGTGAAGCCACCTGCGCGGCCGTGAGCGCCTTCCTGCGAGCCTCCTTCCACGCCGCGCCGTACTCCTGAGACCGGATGGGGCCGCCGCGTACGGCGCTGAACAAGCGTCCTTCGGACGTCGTGCCGAACGTGTCGAGATGGGTGCGCAGGATGGCGACCAGGACGGGAGGGATGGGCACGGGCCGGACCGCCCGGCGGGCGCGATGCTTCAACTGCCGCTCCTCGTAGGGTTTCCCGTCATCCGTCCAGGCGGAACCCACCTGCGGCCGGGCGCCGGCGAGCAGAAGCCGCCCCCATCCCTCCTCGGGGAGGTCGCACTGGTCGGCGCTCAGCATGGACACTTCTTCCGGCCGCATGGCGGCGTAGTAGATGCATGCGAAGAACGCGACCAGGTGAGCGCCGCGCGGTCCCTGGGCGCGGACCGCGTCCAGCAGCGCCCGCGCTTGTGCGGGCGTGGCGACGCTGCGCACGTCCAGTTCCTCCACCGCCTTGGGCGTCTCCCAGTGCACCCGGTGCAGGGGGTTGCCGGGGAGCAGCTCCTGTTCCACCGCCAGGCGCAGGCAGTTGCTCAGCACGGCGCGACGGCGCCGGAACGTGTTCGCGGCGGCCGGCTTGCCGTCCTGGCGACGGGCCATGTGCTCCAGGACCGTGCGCATGCGCTTGGCGCTGTCCAGGTCGACCACGGCCGGCGCGTTCCGTTCTACCCACGCGAGCGCCTTGGCCTCCGCCTCCGGGGGGTCCTGGCCATGGCGTCCGGCGTTGAACGCCCACTGGTAGAGGGCGCGGCGCAAGATGTCGTCCGCCGGCCGCCCCTTGCCGGTCGGGCACACGGCCATAGTGGCGATGGTGAGGCTCTCCGCGATGCTCGCCCGGTGCTTCGCTGCCGCAGTCGGCCACTTCCGGGCCGCGTGCGCGCGAGCGTGGGCGTACCAGCTTGTTCGGTTGCGTTCCCGCACTTCCGAGACGGGGAGCCCAGTCTCCGTGTCGAACGGCTCGCCCTTGCGGGTCGTGGTCAGCAGCTCCGCGCGGCGGGCGTCCGCGAGTGTCTTGGTAGCGAACTTTTCCTGGTGCTCTGTTCCGTCCACCTGCCAACGGAGTTGGAACGGGGCGGCCTTGCTCGGCCGCTTCCGGACGCTCCAAATGCGCACGTCGTAGCTGTGCATTGTGCTCCCTCACGGTGAAGGGACCCCGCCGCGCGGCGGGGTCCCTTCGGTTGGTCGACGGTCAGGCTGCGATCTCGTGCATGGACCACCACGCGTCCAGGTCGCTGCGGCGGCAACGGATCTGCCCGTTGGGCAGCTTGATGAGCTTCGGCGCCTTGCCGCGGGCGCGCAGCCGGTAGAAGGCGGCGCGGCTCATCTCGATCTCTTCGAGGACTTCGGGGAGCTTGAGCATCTTGGGGTTCGCCAAGGTGGTGACTCCTACTCGGGGTCGGGCGTCCGGGGGTACCTCTGAGGGCCGCTACTTCCGCTACCGCCGCTACCGCGCAGGTCAGGGGCCTGTTGGAGGTAGCGGGAAGGGGTAGCGGTAGCGGATGGGTAGCGGCAAGCTTCGACGCTTGCCGCTACCCGATAACCGCTGGTCAGATGGCGTTTTCGGTGCCGGGTAGCGGAGGTAGCGGACTTTCCGGAGGAGGGGGGCAGTAGCGGGCCCACGCGTCCCAGAGATCGGCGGCGTAATAGCCCTTCAGGACGCTGCCGGCGGCCTTGATGTTGCGGGAGGCGATCGGCTCGTTGTCGGCCGTCATGTACTCGGCGAGCATCTTGGACAGGCGCCGGTTGTCGAGCGGCTTGCCGTTCAGGTCGGCCCAGGGGGCGTCGTCCATGGCGTTGAGCCGGTCGAGGATGGCGACGGTGGGCAGACGGTCGATGCCCACCATGACGTGGTCACGCAGGTCGGTCAGCAGCCGCACCCCGATGCTGCCTTTGTCGTTGGCGCGGGAGGCCTTGACCAGGGTCAGGCATGCTTCGCGGGCCCGGCCGGGCCAGTCGCCGCCGGCGGCGTCGGCGACGGCGAGCAGGGGTTCCCACACGTCCGCCGGCCGGTCGGCGACCCCCTCGGGCATGTCCGGCCACGCCCCCATGACAGAGTCGCGCACCTGTTCCGCCCATGCGGCGAGCCGGTCACGGAGCTTGTGGCCTTCCGCCTCGTGGATGCGGGCCCGGAAGGGTTCGACCTTTTCGTTGCGGGCCCGGCGGCGCATGCGGATGATGACGGAGCGGGTCAGGATCGTGTCCGGCAGCGAGCCGAGTCCGGCGACCGCGACCGCGCAGTACGAGGGGAACGCCTGCACGGTCTGGTTGCCGCCGTCACCGATGCACCGGTAGGTGACCCCGGTGCGGCGGTGCCCGGCGTTCAGAAAGCCGCGTAGTTCCTCGTTGTCCCCGGCCTTGGGGCCGAAGACGGTATCGATCTCGTCGAACAGGATCGTGGGTTTGCCGTCGGGCCCGGAGACGGAGCGGAACAGGGCGGCGGCGGAGGCGTTGACGGCGGTCATGGGCTGCGGCACGAGGGTTTCCACGATCTCCAGCGCCCTCGTCTTGCCCGACCCCGGTTCGGGGGACAGGAAGGCGATGCGGGGGGTGGAGTCGAAGCAGTCGAGCAGGTGGGCGTGCGCGTCCCACAGGGCGACGGCGACGAACGCGGCGTCGGTGGGGAAGACGTTGAAGCGGCGGTGGAAGGCTTCCACCTCGTCCAGCAGCGCTGCCCCGTCGATGGTGCGGGTCATGCGGCGGCCCTTCCTTCCTGCGGGTTGCGGAGCAGGCAGACGTCTCGGTGCGCGGCGTGCGCCTCGATCAGGGCGAGGACGCGGGCGTGACCGACGGCGCTGCGGTCCCACCCGCACAGGCACCGTGAGGTGGCGGTGGGGGTGGCGTCGCGCGGCGCCGTGATGTGCAGCCACGCCACGGGGCGACGGCCGTCGGGCCGGTGCGGGTCAGGGATTGTGGGGACGCCCTTGCGGGCGGCGCCTTTCGGCTCGCCCACGGCCGCCGGGTCCACAGGCTGTGGAGCGGCGGGCGGGCCGGTCGGGGTGGTGGTGATGCTCTTCAGGCGGGGGCGGGTCGGGGCGCTCATGCCGTGTCCCGGCGTGTCGAGTTGTGGGCGATGGACCAGTTGAGGGCGCTGCGCAGGGTGGAGCGGCACTCGGCGACGGTGAGGCCGGCCGCCTCCCCCGCCTCCTGAAGAGCCTGCTCGACCATGTGCCGGGGGAGGTCGCCCCACGCGACGAACCGCCCCAGGGCGCGTGCCGCGCGGAACAACGTCCCTTCCCGCGAACCGAGTTGAGCCGCAGCCACGTTCCGCACCTCGTTGGCGAGTGCCACGTCCGCGTATCGGCGCGATTGACCCGCGACGGCCACCGAGGGCGCCTGTACGGCCCTGGGGAACGGTTGCAGGATGCTGTGCAGCCATCCGGGCAAGGGAGCCGTCTCGGGGCCGCTCAGCGCTTCGTAGCGTCCGGCGGGGGTGATCGAGTCGGCGGCGACGACGTAGCCGCCCCAGGCGCGGGTGTCGACCAGCGGGGCGATGGTGCCCGCGGTGTTGGTCAGCCGGGCCCCGTCGGGGGCGGTGAAGTACAGGTGGACTCCGCCGCTCGCGGTCCGCACCCGGTAGGTGGTGGGGACGGCGTGGCCGGCGCGCTCGCAGAGCGCTTGGAAGGTTGCCGCGCCGCAAGGCGCGTCCGCACTGCCCTTGTCCTTGGGCACGTCCAGGTCGACGACCAGCAGGCGGGAGGGGCCGGTGGCGATGCCGACGTTGTACGCGCCGTGCGACCAGGTGGCCCGGATGCGGTCCGGGTCGCAGGTGGCGCGCTCCTCCCACTTCGCGTGACCGCTCGCGCAGGGGCCAGTGTGGGGGCACGCGGTCTCACCGTGGAGAGCGGGGCGCTTGGTGCCGGGCCGTAAGGGGAAGACGTGCCAGCCGCGGGCGGCGGCGTCCAGCGCTGCACGCAGCAGCGCGGAACGAGCGTCATGGGTCATGCTGGATACCTCCAACAGGTCTGATGAGGACGGGTTGGGCAAGGGCGGCCCCGGTTCTTTGGCGAGATGCGGGGGCCGCCCTTGGCGTAGCTAGTGATGGTCGGCGGTCCGGTGGGCGTACTGCTGGCGGACGTAGGCGCGCGGGTCGCAGATGACGGCGGGCTGGTCGAGGTCGAGCAGGAGCAGGGCCGCTTCCTCGGCGACCGCGGTGGTGTCGGTGGGCGTGTGGTGCTGGTCGTCGTGCAGCGCGATGCGGTCCAGCAACGCGGCTTTGCGCAGCAGGTAGGTGCGCGCCAGTTCGCTGTCGGCCGGGTTGGCGACGACCGTGCGGGCCGTGCGGGCCACCCACCCGATCTCGCGCGTGATGGTGGGGGCGTCGGCGTAGGCCTGCTCGGGGGTGGGCCAGTCGGCCGGGGTGGGGCGGTGGTCGGCGGTGAGGTAGAGGCGGGTGCGGTCGCCGTCGCGGGTCGGGTGCCGGCGGATGCTGCCGGTGGTGAAGGCGGCGGCGAGGGCGGTGGTGATGCGGTCGGTGTCAGCGGGGTCGCAGATGATGCGGATCTCGAACACGAGGAGGCTCCTGTCAGCCGTGGAAGTGGTTGCGCTTGATGACGGCCTTGCGGATGTGGACCGTGGTCCCGCCGCCGTGCCGGTTGCTGCCGAGGATCTGTACGGCGATCCATCCGCCGAAGATGACCGCGGCGAGGGTGATGAGCTGGGTGACCAGCGCGGCCAGGGCCGTGATGAACGTGGTGAGCATGAGCAGTCCGCCGCAGACGGCAAGGAACCCGACGCCACCGAGGGCGACGTTCACCGCCGCACGGGAGACAGCCGGCTTCGCGGCGAACGGGGCGGGCTGCGCGTGCTCGATGGCGTAGCCGGTGACCACGCGGCCGTCGGGCAGGATCACGCTCGCCACCGTCGGTACGACGTGCGGCTGGACGGCGGCGAGGGGTGCCGGGTACGGCGCGGCGGGGGTGATCGGGGTGGGCTGGTGGACTTCCACGGCCCGCACGGCGGGCGGGTTGGGAATGTGCTCGGGGTACATGCGGAATCCCTTCCTGGCATGGGTCAGGGAGGCGGCGGCACCCCCTGCGGGGTGCCGTGTGCGGGGGTTTTCGGGGGTGTGACCTGCGGGCCTCCTTGCCTCCCTGATGGATCATCAGTGCAGGTCAAGGCCAGGGAGGGGTCAGGGAGTTCTCCCTGTCTCCCTGACCCGTCGGCGATGCGCTCCCTGCCGTCAGTCGGCGGAAGCGGAACCGTTGCTGTCGCGGTTGGCGAGGGCGCGGGCGACGCGGTCGCGGGCGACGACCATGACGCCGTCGGACTTGTAGGGCTCGGCGCCGGCGTCGTCGAGGACGCGCTTGAGGTCGATGAACGACCAGTTGCCGTAGGCGTCGGGGTTGCGTGCGGCGAGCCGGGCGAGGACGTCTTTGGTGCGGACGCGGGGTGCGTCGCCGATGACGGCGGCGATGTCGGCGAGCGGGTCGTGGTCCGCGCCGCGGTCGATGGCGTGCAGGGTGGTGACGCCGTCGCGCAGGGCCTTGGCCCGGTCGGTGATCGCGGTGGCGGCGTCGTCGTCGATGTAGTGCGTGCGCACCGTGATGGACGACTGTCCGGCCGGGATGGTGATGCCGTCGGAGGCGACGACCAGGGTTCCCCGGTCCAGACCGGGCCGCAGCAGGTTCGGCGCGGCCCCGCCGTCGACGGCCTTATCTCCCAGGGCCATGCGGGCCTGCGACTCGGTGCCCAGGGCGAGCGAGGCGCGGGTGTGGGCGCCCTCGCGGACCAGCTTGGGCAGATTTTCGTTGGTGGGGTCCTGGGTGCCCTGCCACATCAGCACGTTCACGGCCCGCCCCTGGTTGTGGATTTTGCGGACGGCCATGAAGTACCGCGAGTTGGCCTTGGCCCCGCCGTAGGGGCGCTTGTCGGCGTCCTTGGCCGGGCACATGAACGCCACCTGCGCCTCGTCGACCAGCACGATCAGCGGCGGGAACACGGTGCCGGGCGGGGCCTGGATGCGGCGGTTCATCTCGTCGACGGCGCTTTCGACCATCTCGGTCACCTGGATCACGTGCTCGTCGGTCGGGCCCTGGATGAGGGTGGTGGCGAGGCCGTCGAACATGGCCCAGTCGCCCACGCCCTTGAGGTCGCCCATGAGGAACTGCACGGAGCGGTCCAGCGACAGCCACAGGGCCAGGGAGCGCAGGGCCACGGTCTTGCCCTGGTTCGACAGGCCGGTAATCAGGAGGTGGCGCTGGTAGAGGGACAGGGCGGCGGCATCCCCGCGCAGGTCCTGCCCCCACGGCGCCTTGCCCTTGGCGTAGTCGGCGGTCATCGTCTCGTCGGTGACCAGCGGAGAGGGTCCGATCGGCTCGTCTAGCGCCCCGGAGTCGGCGATCCACAGCCGCACCGTGCGCGCGGCCTGCGGGATGGTGATGAACACCTCGTGCTCGTGCCGGGTGAGGTTCTCGGCGAGCTTGCGCCGCTTGTTCTGCACCTCGTTCGTGGACACCCCGGAGGGAAGGGTGACGTCGACTTCCACGCCGCATCCGGCGATCCGGATCGGCCCCAGCATGGAGGCGCCGGCGTCGCCCATTTCCTTGATGGCGCGGGCCAGGGCGGGGACGCCGAGGTCGCGCAGGGCCTTGACCACGATGGACGGCGTGATCGGCTCCCCCTCACCCGAGCGGACGTTGGCGGGCAGGGCCCAGGCGGGGGCGGCGTGCTGCTTGCGGCCGACCGACCACAGGGCGAGCAGGGCGAGGAACGGGCCGATGGCGAGGGCCGGTCCCCACACGATCTGCACGATGCGGATCAGGAGGGCGATGAAGTCGATGGTCGCCGACAGTGGGGTGATGACGTCGCCGACGTGGCCGGTGTTGATCGCCATGACGACGCCGAGGGCGACCAGGACCCCGATGCTCATGCCGGCGCCGACGGCGACGCCCTTGGCGGCCTCCACGGGGGAGTGGAGGAGGTCCATGCGGCGGTGGTGGCGGGCGGCGCGGAAGCGCTGAAGGCGCTCCTCCCACTCCTCGGCCGCTTCCAGGTTCCCCGCGGCCTCCGCCGCCCGGATCATCCGCTCGTACCGGGATCCGGTGCGGCCGTCCCAGGTGCGGCGGGCCACGATCCGCCCCCCGTTGAACGTGTAAGACGCGTGCCGAGCCGCGGCCCGCACGGTCGCGCGGGTGGTCTCGTGGGTGACGGCCGCCTTCACCGCGCGCCCGGAGCGCACCCACAGCGGCACGGGCCGGGCAGGCGGGGCATCGGGCACCACGGTGAGCACCGTGGGCGCCGTCTCGGGGGTCGGGGGTCGGTGGGCTTGTGGAGGTGAACGACGTTCTCAGACATGCTGGAACTGCTCCTGACTGCCCCCACTGGGGGCGGGAGTAAGGGAGTGCAGGTGCCGGGGTGGCCGGGTCCGTGGAAAGAGCGGCCACCCCGGCACGCGGGGAGGGGTGGGCTGGTCAGAACCAGCCGGACGACTTCCTCTTGGCCTTGGTGCGGGCGGCCTCCGTGATGAGCCGCTGACGCTCGCCGTGCAGGGCGGTCAGCTCCGCGTTGAGCCGCATCTCGGCGGCGGTGCCGGTGGTGTCCATGCGCTGCTCGGCACGGCCCGCGCTGCGACCGCGGGTGATCTGGTAGGCACCACCGGCCAGGGCACGGGCCATGGCCCGGCGCTCACTGCCGTTCAGCGGCCACCACTCACCGCGGCGCACGGCCTCCAGCTTCTTGGTGGTCTTCTCGATCTCGCGGTCCAGGCGGCGGATGTCGGAGTTGCCCATCAGGTGTTCCCTTCGGAGCCGTGCGGGTTGGGGTAGGCGCAGGGCACGCAGGTGCCGAGCGCGGCGGGGATGACGTATCCGGCGTCGCGCCGGCAGGCGGGGCAGGTGCGGCGGGCGGCGTTGGCGGCGGCCAGTGCCGCCCACCGGGCGGGGGTCATGGGGCGGACCGGCTTGGCGAGGTCGACCCGGTAGAGGTAGGCGACCAGCGGGCCGCGCCGGCGGCGGGGGCGTTCGAGCTGTGCGGCCACGTCCTGCCCACCGGGCCGCAGGTTCCGGGCGCGCAGCTGGCGGCGGGTGGCGTAGCCGTCCGGGGCGAGGCGCCACCGGTAGACGGGGAGCGTGGCCATCAGGCGACGCGCTTCCACGCTGCGCGGAGGCGGACCTCGGAGGCGGAGTGGCCGGCCGCGCGGAAGCGAACGGCCATCTCGCGATACGACAGGGCCGGGGTCTGGCTGTGCCGGATGGAGTCGACCAGCGCGTCAAGGGCGTCGTCGCTGAGCGCGGGACCGGCGTCCAGGGCGGGCACCGGGTCCGTCGGCCCCCAGACGGGGAGGTCCCAGCGGGATGTGACGTTGGGTGTGACGCGGGCCGTCACGCTGGTCAGCGCCCTGCCGGTGTCCTCCCCGGCACGCGCCCGCTCCAGCGTCGACCACGCCCCCGCGAGGGTGTCGGCGGTCTTTGCTTGGACGCGGGCGACGCGGGCCCCGGCCTGCGTCACGGCCGTCAACCGCGTCTCCTCGGTGGCCGCTTCGGCGCGCAGGCGGGCACGGGCCACGGCCGCCTCATCGCGTGCTTCCTGCTGAATGCCCCGGATGGCGCCGAGTGCGGAGGGGGTGAGCGCGGTGCGCTCCCACAGCCCGTGCACCAGCCACAGGGCCTTGGCCGCGATCGGCAGCCACGCGACGGCCAGCCACGCCCCGGTGGAGTGCTCGGCGGTGAGCGCGTGCGCGACCAGCACGGCGGTGGCGATCAGGCCAAAGGACCAGCCGACGGCGGTGACCGCGTTGCTGTGGTCGCCCTGCGCGGCCAGACGGCGTTCATAGGCGAGGGTGGCCAGCCATCCCCCGTCGATGCCCAGACCGACGACCAGGGCGACGGGCCACGGCACCGCCGTGCCCAGCCACATCATGACCACAGCGAGGGTGAGGACCATGGACACGGCCGTCATCGCGACGGCGGGCAGCACGGTCTTGGCGTTCACGCCGCACCCCCCGTCACGCCGGCGGTGCGGTTGACCAGGTCCCGGCGGGCGGCGAGGACCCGGTGGCGGGCCCGGCGGATGCGGCGGGCGTCCACCTCGGTCGGCGTGCGGTCCAACGTGATGATCTGCGCGTCGAGGAGGTCGACCTCCGCCGCGATCAGCGGGAGCTCCTGCTCGATGGCGTCCAATTCGGCGGCCGTCGGCTCCATGAAGTCGGCGAACGCGGTAACAGCGTCCTGAACGGTGACGATGTTCTTCATTGGGTCGTGGTCTCCCTAGCAGGTGAAACGGCCCGAACAGCACCCCCGGAGTAGCCGCTCCGGGGGTGCGCGCCGTTTGAGAGGGGAAGAGCCGCACCCGATGGGTGCGGTGGGCCGCACGGTGGCGGCCGGTGCCCCGGGCCGGATTCGATCCGGCGCCCGTCACGGCTGGATGCCGGGGCTGTGGGGGCGGGGGTTACTTGCGTCGGAGCCAGCCGCCGCCGGTGTTCGACCAGCCCCGGTTCTCCGCTTCGGTGACCAGCTCGTTCAGGTCCGCGTGGAAGGCGGCTTCACGCTTGCGGTCACCCGCCCTGCGGGCTTCCTGCGCGCAGTGACTGGCCATCTCCATGCTCTGCTGCAGGTCGGCGTCCGACGCCTTCTTGAACCAAGCCATGACGGTTGTCCCCTTGTCGGAAGAAGCGAACGAAGTGCCGCAGGGTGCGGCCGTGCCCCGGGCCGGATCCGATCCGGCGCCGTCACGACTCCCGCCGCAGAGCGGCGGGTCCGGGGCTGTTGGGGGCTGTTGGGGGTCAGCGCTGGACGACGCCCTTGCCCAGGTCGCGGTGGTGGACGGTGACCGTGTGGCCGGCGGCGGTCAGCCGGTCGGCGAGCGCACGGGCGAAGGTCGGGGCACGGTGGCGGCCGCCGGCGCACCCGTCGGCGACCGTGACCGTTCCGGCACTGGGACCCGCGGCGAACGCGGTGACGGCCGTCGCGGTCGCCTCCACCAGCGCGGCGATACCGGGCGTGCCCATCACCGCCGCCCGCACCGGCGCGTCCTCGGCGGTCATGTGGCGCAGTTCCGGCGAGATGTGCGGGTCACGGAAGTGGTGACGCAGATCGATCGTGAGATGCGCCGGCGGGGGCGCGTCGTGCAGGTAACCGAACGAGACGATCTCGACCGTCGCAGCCATGCGAACTCCCAAGAGGCGAAGGGGTGGATCCGGCTCCCCTCAGCGCTGCACGTACGAGACGTGCAGCGGAGGCAACCGGCCGCAGCGCTAGCCGCTGCGAGAGCAGGAAGAGAGCGGACCGGATCGGCCGCGAGCGAATGCACAACTCACGGGTCGGGGTGGTGCACGGGCGCCGTCGGCCGGTCCATCACGGCGGCGCCCACAGGGTTCGTCGAAGCATCGGAACTCCCAGGTCGAAGAGGCACGGAAACAGCACTGCAAGGGGGACCACGTCCCCACACGCCGGCCGTTGCTCGCGGTCACCGGGCCACCTCGCCAGTACGGGCCGAAACCCTGTTCCACCTGGCCTTTAGCGGGATTGCAGCGTCCCCGCCCTGTGCATCTACGCAGGCGGAAGCAACTCAAGGGAATTGCTCCGCTTGCTCAACTTGTTGGTACAAGCTGATGCGATGATGCTGCACCCGCGGACGGCGAGCCGTCAAGAGATTGGGGCCCACATGTACCAACAAGTTGAGCGAGTGCGTCATGATGGGCGCATGAGCAAGCAACCGAAGTACCGACAGGTGGCCGACGCCCTACGTCGCGAGATCGTGAATGGCGCGTTCGACCGCGACCGTCGGTTGCCCTCAGAGAGTGAGCTGTCAGCCCGGTTCGACGCCTCCCGCAACACCGTTCGGTCCGGTCTCGCCCTGCTGGTCGGCGAAGGGCTGATCACGTCCAGTCAGGGACTGGGGTACGAGGTTCGTTCACACGAGGTGTTCGAACTCAACGCCTCGCGCTTCGAGAACCTGGACTTCCCCCACAACGGGGACGCCTACAACACCGACGTCACGAACGCCGGCCGTCGGCCCCACCAGACGTTCCGCGTGGAGATGCTGCCCGCTCCCGAAGAGGTCGCGGAACGACTGAAGATCGAGAAGGGGAGCAAAGCGGTGCTGCGGTTCTGCCATCGGTACGTGGACGACGTGCCGTGGTCCACGCAGGCGACGTACTACCCGGCTTGGCTGATCGAAGAGTCTCCCCGCTTGGCTGAGCCCGGGGACATCGAAGAGGGGACCACGAGGTACCTGGCCGCGCGAGGAATCGAGCAGATCGGCTACTTCGACGAGATCGCGACACGCATGCCGACGCCGGAAGAGGCTCGCCTCTTGGAGATGAGCGCCGGCGTGCCCGTACTGCTCTGGACGCGTACCGGCTACTCGTCAGACTGTCCCATCCGATGCACCATCACGACGTTCCGGGGCGATCTGAACCGGATGAACTACGAGATCGGCGACCTTGCCGGCCGAAGTGAGAACACGTGATCATCACACCCGCCGAACCGCACGACGTTGCCAAGCTGCTGTCCTTCCGTGAGGAAGCGGCAGTTTGGCTGCGCGGCATCGGCTCCGACCAGTGGAGCCGCCCGTACCCGGCAGACAAACTGTTGGCCACGATCGAAGCGGGCACGGTCTTCATGCTCCGCGACGGACACGCGACCGCGGGCACCATCACGCTCACGCCGGATGCGGAAGAGGGGCTGTGGACCGATGGCGAACTGGCCGAACCCTCCATGTTCGTCAACAAGCTGACCATTGCCCGCGAGTACGCCGGACAGAACCTCGGCGGCCGGTTGCTCGACTGGGCCGGCGACCGTGCACACCGGGCGGGTGCGCGGTGGGTGCGGTTGGACGCGTGGACGACGAACGAGGGACTCCAGCGGTACTACCTCGCGCAGGGCTTCACCTACGTCCGTACGGTCCGGGAAGGGGCTGCGGTGAACGGCGGACCGCGAGTCTCCGGATGGCTCGCGCAACGGGCGGCGCGGCCGGCGGATCACGGTTTTACCGATCGCACGCCGGCTCCCGCACGACTGCCGTTCGCCGCGTGAGGTGACGTCGCGCAGCACCCCTGTGGCCATCCTGCGGCCAGGATGCAGTCGTGCGCGTGGCTCGCGCCGTCGTAGCCGCAGGTCAAAGACCGTTTCGCCGTGGGAAACCGGCTGGTCTTGAAAACCGTCGTGGCAGCGATGTCACCGTGAGTTCGAATCTCACCGCCTCCGCTCCGAGAGCAGAGAAAACGGCCTCTGACCTGGTGAAACGGTCAGGGGTCGTTTGCGTGCTCGCCCCTGTGGCTGCCCGGTGCCCCCATGGTCTCCCGCTCGATCGGGCACGGGCGGGGCACGACGAGGCGTCCTGCGGGCCCAGGGCTTCGGCTCAGGCCGCAGACCAGGGCGCCGCGGTCGGGAGCGACTGTCGGGCACGCCGTCCGGCCACGTAGCTTCCGACACCGGCCAGGGTCAGCACGATCCCGAGGCCCTCCAGTGTCGCCAGCACTGCCGGCACGGTGGAGTCCTCCAGCACTCGCCCCTGTACTCCAGAGGCAGCGACACTGCCCGACTGCTCGCCGAGGTGAAAACGCGAGTCGTTGGCGTTGTCCCGATGGTCGCCCAGCAAGAACAAGCGCCCGTCAGGCACCGTCACGTCGTACGGACCGACCGTCAGGTTCTCTTCGCTGTCCGTCACGTACGGCTCGTCGACCGGCTTCCCGTTCACCGAGACCCGGTTCCCCTCACCCGTCACGTGATCGTCACCCGTCCCGATGACCCGCAGCAGCAGTGGTCCGGGCCGAGTGTGTTCGGGCGCCTCGATGAGCAGCACATCGCCCCGGCGTATTTCGCCCGCGTCGATCCGCTCGATGAACAGCCGATCGCCCTGGCGGTACGTGGGTCTCATCGAGTCGCCCATGACTCTGGCCATCCCGTAGTTCGCGAGGGTGTACACGGTGGTCCCCACCAGGAGGGTCAACCCGAGTGGTACCAGCACCCGGGCCGCACCACTCCACCTGCCGACTGCTCTTCGCTGCTGCATGATCAACCTCTTCGTGAACTGCCCGACGGCTGTGCGGGCCGACAGAGACTACGAGGCCTCGGGGCGGGAACGCACCCAGCTTCTCCCCACGCCGGCTGCCTGCGGTCGGCGCCTCTCCCCGGACCGCCACCCGCCCCGGACCGCCACCCGCCCCGGACCACCACCCTCCCCGGCTCCCGTCCCGTCTGCCGTCGACCCGCACACCGTGGAGCGGGCGTGGTTCCTGGCGTCGGGGTGGAGCACGCCACTGTACGAACGACCTGGGTGCCCTGGGTCGCGGCTGTTCGGCTTTGCCCGGGGCGACGGCATCCGGCGAGCGGTGCCCCAGGCACGCCATCTGAGTGGCCCGCGTGCGTGGTTCAGCGGGTGTGACGACACCCCTGGGGCACGTGAGGGCACGGTGACGGGGAGGACGGCTTCGCGGAGGTGCCCACACGCGCCCGACCGGCGGCGGAGTCAGAAGTGGCTGTGATCGCCAAAAGGCCTTGAAGACCGTCGTGGCAGCGATGCCACCGGGAGTTCGGATCTCACCGTCTCCACTGGTCGCGGACGGGCCGGCCGGAAGGGTGTCCCTCTGTGAGGGGCGCCCTTCTCGCGTGCCGTCCGTCGTGCCGGGGGCCGGCCATGTGGTCCGCCGGGCTCCGAGGGCGTGCCGGGCCGGCGCTCGTGAACGGCCGTGGCGGGGAGGCGGGCGGGCCGCCGACGGGTCATGTGCGGGCGCCGGCGGCCGGGTCGTGCAGGCAGAGCGCGATGTTCCGGACCGCGGCGGTGAGTTCCTCGATCACCCTGGCCGCCTGCTCGGCGTTGTGGAAGGCCGGGCGCCCGGCCAGGGACACCAGTTTCTCCGCCGCCTGGAGGGCCTGCCCGGCGTCCTCGGCGGGAGAGGAGGGGGCGGGGACGGCCGCTTCGGCCGCGGGGGGCTGTTGCGGCGCGGCGGGCCGGCCCGGCGCGATCGGGTCCGCCGCGGGGGCGTCGGAGACCGAGTGTGCGCTGGAGACCGAGCGCGCACCGGAGACCGAGCGCGCACCGGAGAGCGCGGGTACGCCGGGGAACGGGGTTGCACCGGGGGCCGCGGGTACGCCGGGGGCGGCGGACGTCGGCTCGGGGGCGGTCGGTGCCGACGGGGCGGCCGGCATCGCGCCGATCTGTGCTTCTCCCCGGTACCGGTCGAACGGGACGTGGAAGACGCCGGAGTCACCGGTCACGGAGACGCATTCCTCCTCCACCGGCCGGGACGGTGCGACCGGCCCGGGGTGCGTGCTGCGGGAGATCCGCTCGGCATGCGGGCCCAGGTCCGGTGCGTTGCGGGTCCGGGGCAGCACGAACTGCTCGAAGCCGGGGAACGCCGGCGTGGTGGAGTGCGCGGCGGGACGCGGGTTGTACTCGGTCTGCCACTGCATGCGGTAGCAGTCGACCTGGTCGGCGCAGGCGGCACGGGCGTGGAAGACCGCGGTGTCCTCCCCCAGGGGCGGGTACCAGAGGTTCGGCCCGGGGAAGCGCACGGTCCGCACCCGCGGCCTGATCGGCTCGGCGCACCCCATGCAGCAGCCCTCCGGCACCATGAGCGGGATGCCGCCGTTCTGCTCCGGCCAGCGGGGGCCGCCCTCCCAGCGGTACTCCCCGTGACGGCAGGGCGGCAGTTCGCCGCAGGCGCGGCAGACGGCGTAGTGCTCCGGGAGGACCTCCCAGTCGTGGCTGGCGGGGGCGCACCAGTGCTTCGGCGTGGAGCGGGGCAGGTTCTCGTTGCGCAGGACGAGGACCACCGGGCGCTTGTAGAACTCGGCCCGTTCGGGAGCGGGTTTGCCCGCCTGGTTGTTGGCCCGGCGCAGCTCGTTGGCGTGCCACCACAATTCCACGTGGTCGCGCCACGCCTTCTCGTAGATGTCCGGCCACCGGTCGCCGGTGTAGCTGTCGATCTCCAGGATCCGCCATGCCTGCCGGTCCAGTACCACGATGGAGCCGGCCCGCAGCCGCATGTGCGTTCCGTTGTCACCCTCGTCAGGCCAGTCGTGCCGACCGATGCGGGTGGGCTGGTCTGGGTGCCATCTGCGAGCCTGCATGTCATGCTCCTCGGCACGAAACTTCATAGTTTCAACTGGGGCAGTTGATGACATTCTGAACAATCTGGACGTTTAACCCGGTGTAGACACGCGCACACTGTTGACCGAAGACGGTCGGAAACGCTTTCCGCGACACCGATTCCTTTGGAAACACCCTTGGATGCGGGCTTTTTCGGCCCTCGGGCGGCATCGGACCCCGGCATTCGGGCGAGCACGGAACAGTGATCCCGTACCCCGCCGCCCCGCCTCGACGCCCACCGTACGGGTGATGACGCTTCGGTGGACGGCCCTCCGTACGTGTGTATTGCACCGTGTCCCCGTCACCCGACGCCGTGCGGAACCTGCTGACGGTCGGTCACGGACGGCAGGGGAGGCGGAGCGCTTGACCCTCACGTGGCGTGATGCCGCATGGTCGGTGGTGTGGAAGAGCGCCTGACCGTGGGGCGTATGGCCGAGCCGGCCGACGTGACTGTCCGCACGCTGCACCACTACGACGAGATCGGCCTCGTGCGGCCGTCCGCGCGGACGGCCGCCGGGTACCGGGTCTACTCGGTCGGTGACGTGGAGCGGCTGCGGGAGGTGCTCGCCTACCGGCGGCTGGGTTTCGGACCGTGCGAGATCGCGGATCTGGTGGACGACCCGGCCACCGACGCGGTCGCGTGCCTGCGCCGGCTGCGCGGCCTGCTGCTGGAACAGCGTGACCGCGCCGCCGCCATGGTGACCGCCATCGACAAGGAACTGGAGGCGCGGGCGATGGGGATCAGGACGACGCCGGAAGAGCAACTGAGAGTTTTCGGGGCGCAGTTGCACGACGCCATCGGGTCCGCCCACCCGGCGACGCGGCGCACCGAGCCGCGGATCGCCGCGAGGGTCTGGGAGGCGCTCGGGGACGCGCGGACGGTACTGAACGTCGGGGCCGGCACCGGCTCCTACGAGCCCCCCGACCGTGACGTCACGGCGGTGGAGCCGTCGGCGGTCATGCGGGCGCAGCGCCCTGCCGGTGCGGCGCCGTGCGTGGCCGCCGCCGCGGAGAGCCGCCCGTTCGAGGACCGGTCCTTCGACGCCGCGACGGCCTTCAGTACCGTCCACCACTGGCGGGACCCGATCGCCGGGCTGCGCGAGATGCGGCGCGTGGCCCGCCGCGTGGTGGTGTTCACGCACGACGCCGGTGACGCCGGATGGCGTCTGAGGTTCTGGCTCACCCGTGACTACCTGCCCGAGGTCGCCGGCCTGGTCGCGGACCGGCCCCCGGTGGACCGGACGGCCCGGGTGATCGGGTCTCGGATGGAGCCGGTGCTCGTTCCGTGGGACTGTGCCGACGGCTTCCTGGAGGCCTACTGGCGCCGGCCCGACGCGTACCTGGACGAACGTGTGCGCCGCGCGGTGTCGGTGTGGACCAGGGTCGGGCCGGAGGCCGAGCGGCGGGCGGTGAACGAACTCCGCGACGACCTTTCCTCGGGCCGGTGGGCCGAACGCAACCCCGATCTCGTCGCCCTCGACGCGGCGGAGCTCGGTCTCCGCCTGCTCGTGGCGTGAATCGTCGTGAGGTCGCGATCGGAAGGGGTGCCGCCCTCCCAGGCGGCACCCCTTCCGTGTTCCCCCGTCACAGTGGCTCGTGGGGGCCGGCGGCCCGGTGAGGGGTGTCGGGGTCCGGTGGGGTCCGGAGGCGGGTCATGCGGGCCGCCGAGGCCAGGGTCGAGCGGGCCTCCCGGAGTGGGAGGCCGGCGCGGACGGCCGCGTCGACGAGGGCTTCGCCGAGGTCCTCGCCGATGCCGTCCTCGTAGGCGCGGCAAGCCGCCCAGTACAGGCGGGTGTTGCGTTGTCCCCGGTGGGCCGCGAGGACGAACTGGACGAGGCCGTGGCCGTGTGCCCCGCCGGCCGCCGGGGGCGTCCGGCGGGGGAGACGGGGCGGGGGGAGGAGCAGGCGCAGGAGGGCGCGGGGGCAGGGGGCGGGGACGAGGTGCCCGGTGCCGGGCGCGATGGCGTACACACCGCGGTCGGTGCGGGAACCGGGGCCTACGAGGTAGCCGCCGGCGCCGCGGATGTCGATGCCGGGGGCGAGGCGGCCGGCCGAGTTGGGGACGACGACGTCCGCGGGGCCGGTGAGCCAGAGGTGGCGGCCGCCGGAGGGGGTGAGGACGACGACCGTGGGCGGGATGGTGAAGAGGTGGCGCAGGGCGAGTTCGCGCAGGGCGGCGGTGGAGTCGGTGCCGGACTTGGTGTCGAGGTCGACGCCGATCAGGTGGTGCGGGGGGAGCCCGCAGGCGATGCCGTAGCCGGTGGCCCAGGGGGCGGCGGCGAACAGTTCGCGGATGCGCGCGGGGTCGGTGCTGGCGTCGTACACGCCGTGGCCGGGGCGGCCGCACTCGCCGTGGCAGGGCGGGGCTGTGGGGTCGTCGCGGTGGGGGAACGCAACGCGGGGAGCTTGGTCCGGGACAGGGGGATGACGGCCAGGCCGCGTTCGGCGGCCGACAGGGCGTGGGCGAGGGCCAGGGTGCCGGCCTGCCGGGGTACCGGTCCGTGATGGCCATGACTCTATTTTCGTACGCGAGTTCGAAAAAAGGAAGGGGGTGGGCTGCCGCCGCGCCGAGCGCGGAGGGAGGGGCGAAAGGGCGCCGGAACGCTTCGATCCGTCGCGGACCACGGATCGGACGCGGGTGTCACAGGTCTCGCGGGTGTCGTCCGCAGCGGCGCCGGGCGCGACGGCGGCGGCAGTCCGCCGACCGCCCGGCGGAACGCCGTGGGACGGAGCCGTGGGACGGACGGGAGCGCGTCCGTGCGGCGGTGCTCCGGTGCCGTCCCCGGACCCGCCCAGGGGGCCGGCCGGGCCCCTGGGCGGGTGACGGACCTCCGCCGCGACGGTCCGGCGGGCCCGCCGGAGGCGGAGGCGGCGGTCCCGCACGGTTGCCGTACGGCATCGCGGAGGCCGTACGGCAACCGCGCGGCACGTCCGTGAAGGGGTGCCGGAAGCCGCCCGTGCCCCGGCCGCGGCGGGGCGGGGGCGCCGGTCTCGGGGTCGGTGCCGGCGGCCGGGGCGCGCCGGGGCCGGGCCCGGGGCCGAGGTGCGCCGGTGTCGCCGGCGTGCGGCCCCCAGGGGGGATCCCGCAGGAGCGGGCGTCGTCTCGTCCACCTTCAGGAGGTGGAGCCGGCACCACCCCTACAACCTGAGGGGGACTCGCCTTCGGCACCTGCGGCCGATCCGCGGGAGGCGGGGGCGAACCTAGCGTGGAGCCCATGACCACACCCGTCTGCACCCGCGCTTCGAACGGCAAGACGCGGCCTTCCCCGTACCCGTCCTTCACGTCGTACGTCAGCGCCCGTCAGCCGGTGCTGCTGCGCACCGCGCGGTCGCTGACCGCGAACCCGAGCGACGCCGAGGACCTGCTGCAGACCGCGCTCGCCAAGACCTACGTCGCGTGGGAGCGGATCGAGGACCACCGGGCGCTCGACGGCTACGTCCGCCGGGCCCTGCTGAACACGCGCACCTCGCAGTGGCGCAAGCGCAAGGTCGACGAGTTCGCCTGCGAGGAACTGCCGGAGCCGCCGCCCGGCGACGAGGACCCGGCCGAGCGGCAGGCGCTGCACGACGCGATGTGGCGGGCGATCATGAAACTGCCGGCCCGGCAGCGGGCGATGGTCGTCCTCAGGTACTACGAGGACCTCAGTGAGGCGCAGACGGCGGAGGTGCTCGGCGTCTCGGTGGGCACGGTGAAATCGGCGGTGTCGCGGGCGCTCGGCAAGCTCCGGGAGGACCCTGAGCTGGTCGTTGTCCGCTAGCGCGCCGACATCGCGGTACGGCGTGGGCGGCAACGTGACCTGATCGAGCCTTGCCCCCTAGTGACATACCGCTTGGTATGTGCGCAGAATCAGCGCAACCGTTACCACCGCGTAGGCAATGTCGCCGTACCTGGGAGGACGCCGTGCTGAGCACCATGCAGGACGTACCGCTGCTGATCTCGAGGATCCTGACCCACGGGTCGACGATCCACGGCTCGTCGCAGGTGATCACCTGGACCGGTGAGGGCGAACCGCAGCGGCGCACCTACGCCGAGATCGGCGCCCGGGCCGCCCGGCTGGCGCACGCCCTGCGCGAGGACCTCGGCGTCACCGGCGACGAGAGGGTCGCGACCCTGGCCTGGAACAACGCCGAGCACGTCGAGGCCTACTTCGCGATCCCCTCCATGGGCGCGGTGCTGCACACCCTCAACCTGCGCCTGCCCGCGGAGCAGTTGGCGTGGATCGTGAACCACGCGGCCGACAGGGTCGTCATCGTCAACGGCTCGCTGCTGCCGCTGCTGGCCCCGCTGCTCCCGCACCTGAAGACGGTCGAGCACGTGGTCGTGACCGGTCCCGGCGACCGCTCGCTCCTCGCGGACGCCACCGCCCGGGTGCACGAGTACGAGGACCTGATCGCCGGGAAGCCGGCCGTCTACGACTGGCCCGAGCTGGACGAGCGGCAGGCCGCCGCCATGTGTTACACCTCCGGCACGACCGGCGACCCCAAGGGCGTGGTCTACAGCCACCGTTCGATCTACCTGCACTCCATGCAGGTCAACATGGCCCAGTCGATGGGACTGACCGACCAGGACACCTCCCTGGTGGTCGTCCCCCAGTTCCACGTCAACGCCTGGGGCCTCCCGCACGCCACCTTCATGACCGGCGTCAACATGCTGATGCCGGACCGCTTCCTCCAGCCCGCGCCCCTCGCCGAGATGATCGAGAGCGAGAAGCCGACCCACGCCGCCGCGGTGCCCACCATCTGGCAGGGACTGCTGGCCGAGCTGACCGCCAGGCCGCGGGACGTCTCCTCCCTCACCCAGGTCACCATCGGCGGTTCGGCCTGCCCGCCCTCCCTCATGGAGGCCTTCGACCGGCTCGGCATGCGGGTCTGCCACGCCTGGGGCATGACGGAGACCTCCCCGCTGGGCACCATCGCCCGCCCGCCGGCCGCCGCGGTCGGCACGGACGCGGAGTTCGGGTACCGCCTGACCCAGGGCCGTTTCCCGGCCGGGGTCGAGGCCCGTCTCACCGGGCCCGGCGGCGAGCGGCTCCCCTGGGACGGGGAGTCCGCGGGCGAGCTGGAGGTCCGCGGTCCGTGGATCGCCGGCGCCTACTACAACGGGCCCGACGCCGAACCCCTGCGGCCCGCCGACAAGTTCAGCGAGGACGGCTGGCTGAAGACGGGGGACGTCGGCACCATCTCCGCCGACGGCTTCCTCACTCTCACCGACCGTGCCAAGGACGTCATCAAGTCCGGCGGCGAGTGGATCTCCTCGGTGGACCTGGAGAACGCGCTGATGGCCCACCCGGCCGTCGCCGAGGCGGCCGTGGTCGCCGTCCCCGACGACAAGTGGGGCGAGCGCCCGCTGGCCACGGTCGTCCTCAAGGAGGGCGCCACCGCCGACTTCGAGTCCCTGCGTGCCTTCCTCGCCGAAGAGGGCGGCGTCGCCAGGTGGCAGCTCCCGGAGCGCTGGACGATCGTCGAGGCGGTCCCGAAGACGAGCGTGGGCAAGTTCGACAAGAAGGTGCTGCGCAGGCAGTACGCGGCGGGCGACCTGGACGTCACCAGGCTCTGACCCGGCCTGGACGTCACCGGGCTCCGATACGGCCTGGACGTCACCCGGCTTCGACGCTGCTCGGACGTCACCGGGCTCCGACACGGCCTGGACGTCACCGGGCTCCGACGCACCCCGTCCGCCCGGCAGGGCACCTCGCGGCCCCTGCCGGGCGGACGGCTGTGCGCAGAGGGCCGGCCGGTGCCGGTTGATGCCGGCCGGGGGACGTCTCCGCCGGCGGGACCCCGTCCGGCGACGTCGTCCTGACGGACCGCCATGCCGTCGCCGCGGCGCCCGAGACCTACGCCCGCTTCACCGCCGTGGTCCCCCAGCCGGCCGTCAGCCACAGTCCCGCGATCGCGACCACGCCGGTCCAGCCGAAGTGGGCGAAGGCGAGGCCCGCCAGGGCCGAGGCGGTGGCTCCGCCGGCGAAGCCCGCGACGACGTAGGCGCTGTTGGCGGTGGCGGGGGCGTCGGTGGTGGTGAGGGCGAGGGTCTGGTTGGCGACGTGGGAGGCGACGAGGGCCGTGTGGATCACGATCGCGGCGGCGAACAGCGCGGCCATCACCTGACCGCCCAGCCAGAACAGCGGCACCGACACGGCGGCCAGCAGATACGCGTTGCGGACCACCTTCGCGGCGCCGAAGCGGTCGACCAGGCCGCCGGCCAGCGGGGCGACGACGCTGGCGGCGAGGCCGAAGAGGCCGAACAGGCCGGCGGTCGCGGTGGAGAGGCCGTACGACCCGCCCGTCAGCAGCAGGGCCAGTGAGGTCCACAGCGCGCTCCAGGCGCCGTACATGCCGGCCTGCCGCACGCACGCCCGCCACAGGTCGGGCGACCGGCGCACCAGGCCGGGCATGGCGCGCAGCCCGGCGAAGAGGCCGCCTTCACGAGGGCGACGGTGTTCGGAGGGCAGGGCGGCCGCGGTGAGCAGGCCGAGGACCGCGGTGAGGCCGGCGGCGCCGACGAACACCGGGCGCCAGCCGAAGGCCTGCCCGGCGAGTCCGCCGAGGACGCGGGCGGCGACGATGCCGGTGAAGAGACCGGCGATGACGGCGGCGACGTGCCGGGCCCGGTGGTGGGCGGGGGCGCGTTCGGCGACCAGCGGCACCAGGAGCTGCGGCACGACGGTGGCGGCCGAGGCGACGAACACGGCGGCGGCGAGCGCGGCCGTGCCGGCCGCCGCGGCGCCGGCGACCAGCGCCGCCGTGGTGACCAGCGAGAGGGCCGCGACGAGCGGGCGGCGGTTCACGCGGTCGCCGAGCGGGGCGAAGAAGAGGAGGCCGGCGGCGTAGCCGAACTGGGCGACCGACGCGATCCAGGCCACGGCCGAGGGCGCGGAGCCGAAGTCGTGGGCGATCAGGGGGAGGAGCGGGGCGGCCACGTAGATGTTGGCGGCGGTGACGGCGGTGCACAGGGCGACGAGGGGGAGGAACAGGCGCTGGGCGAGCCGGGCCCGCTCGGCAGGCCCGGTGTGCTGCTGTTGCTGCCTGGCGGTGGCTGCGGACGGCATGGTGGACGCGCTCCTTCGAGCCGACTCCAATAACCAACCAGTTGGTTGGAACGATGGGGGAACAGTCTCGGCCGCGCGTCCATTCCCTGTCAACCAACCAGTTGGTTACCCGCGCGCTACCCTGACCCCATGGCAACGACCAGGACCCCCCGCGACCCCGAGGCCACCAGGGCGCGGATCTTCGAAGCGGCGGTCGCCGAGTTCGCCCGGTACGGCATCGCGGGCGCCCGCATCGACCGCATCGCCGCCGAGGCCAAGGCCAACAAGCAGCTGATCTACGCCTACTTCGGCAACAAGGCGGAGCTGTTCACCCAGGTCCTCGGCCGCCGCATGGTCGACCTCGCCGCCGCCGTCCCCGTCGACCCCGACGACGTCGAGGGCTGGATGGACCGGCTCATGGACTACCACGCCGCCCACCCCGAACTCCTGCGGCTCCTGTACTGGGAGGGCATCGAGTACGGCACCGCCGAACTCCCCGACGAGGCCGAACGGCAGGAGCACTACGCCCGCAAGGTCGCCGCCCTCCGGGACGGCCAGGACCGCGGGGTCGTCGACGACGCGATCCCCGCCCCCGACCTGCTGTTCCTGCTGGTCGCGCTCGCCAACTGGGCCACCGTCGTCCCCCAGATGCGCCGCATCCTGGTCGGCGGCGACGACTCCGACCGAGACCGCCTGCGCGCCTCCGTGAAGGAAGCGGCCCGCAGACTGGTCGCCCGGCCGTGACGGGGACCCGCTCGTGAGAAGGATTGGCCCGTGACGGGGACCCGCTTGTGAGGAGGGCCTGCCGTGTTGGGGGGCCTGCTCGTGACGGGACCCGCTCGTGAGGAGGGCCTGCCATGAGGGAGGGCCGTCCGTGACGGAGGGCCCGTCCGTGAGGAGGGCCCGTCCGTGACGGGGGTTTGGTCCCTCAGTTGGTGCCGATCCGCGCCAGCAGGTCGACGATCCGGACCTGCACCTCCTCGCTGGTGGAGCGTTCCGCGAGGAAGAGGACGGTCTCGCCGGAGGCCAGCCGGGGCAGGTCCGCCTGGTCGACGGTGGCCGTGTAGACGACCAGCGGCGTGCGGCTGAGCTGCCGGTTCGCCCGCAGCCAGTCGACGATCCCGGCCTGCCCCCGGTGCACCTGCATCAGGTCCATCACGACCAGGTTCGGCCGCAGCTGCCCGGCGAGCGTGACCGCGTCCGCGTCGCCGGCCGCCCGCGCGACCTGCATCCCGCGCCGCTCCAGCGTCGCGGTCAGCGCCAGAGCGATCTCCGCGTGCTCCTCGATCAGCAGCACCCGCGGCGGATGCTGCTCACTGTCCCGCGGCGCGAGCGCCTTCAGCAGCACGGCGGGATCGGCGCCGTACGCCGCCTCGCGCGTCGCCTGCCCGAGTCCGGCCGTGACCAGCACCGGTACCTCCGCGGCCACCGCCGCCTGACGCAGCGACTGCAGCGCGGTCCGGGTGATCGGGCCGGTCAGCGGGTCGACGAACAGCGCCGCCGGGAACGCGGCGATCTGGGCGTCGACCTCCTCGCGCGAGTGCACGATGACCGGCCGGTAGCCGCGGTCGCTGAGTGCCTGCTGCGTACTGACGTCCGGGGCCGGCCACACCAGCAGCCGGCGCGGGTTGTCCAGCGGCTCCGGAGGCAGCTCGTCGTCCATCGGCTGCGGCCGCGGCGGATCGGCCACCTCGACGGCCCCGCCCGGTCCGTCCAGCGGCTCCGGCCCCTCGGCGGCGTTCTTGTCCGGCGCCCCTATGGCGTACGACCGCCCGGCCCCCTCGGTGCCGGGCGCGAGCCGCACCTGACCGGCCAGGGACTGCCCGGCCACGGGCTGCCCGGGAAGCGGCTGGCCCGCGAGCGAGGGATGCGCGACGGGCGCGCCCGGAGCCGCCGGTGCCTGCGGTACGGCGGCCTGCTCGGCCGCCGGGTGCGGACGGGCCGTCTGCTCCTGCCCCGCCGCCGGGTCGGGCCGCGTGCCCAGCTTGCGGCGCCGCCCGGAGCCGTTCGGGTGGTGCGGTGCGGGGGTGGCGGAGGCGGGGTGGGGGGCCGCGGGCTGGGCGGCCTGCGGGGGCTGCGCGGCCTGCTGCAACCGCTGGACCGGCTGGGCCTGCGGTGCTTGCTGCGCCTGCTGCACCTGCGCGGCCTGCCGGGTGAAGGGCACGCCCTGGCCCAGTGTCCGCACGCTGAACGCGCGGCCCTGGGTGGAGTTGGGGTCGACGGGCGGGACCGGCGCGGCCTCGGCGGGCAGGGGCTGGGCCACCCGCGGCTGCGCGGCGGTGGCCTCGGGCGGCAGCGGGGTGCCCGAACCGGGGGTCGGCGTCGCCGGGACGGCCGCTTCGGCGGGGAGCGGCCCGACGGGCGGGACCTGCGCGGGCGCGCCCGCCTGCCCCGGCACGGTCGGTACGGCCTGGGGGGCCGGACTGCCCGGAGCGGCCGGAGCGGCCGGAGCGGCCGAAGTGGGCTGACCGGCCGGACCGGTCGGACCGGCCTGACCGGGGATGACGGGCTGTCCGGCGGCCGGCCCACCGGGCAGCGGCTGCGCGGGTACCGGCACCGCCTGACCGGGCACCGCCTGACCGGGGAGCGGCTGGGCCGGAAGCGGCAGTTCCGCGGCGACCTGGACGGGCGTGGACGGTGTGGGCGCGGAGCCCTGCACCTGAGACGTCTGCCCCTGCGGAGCTTGAACCTGCGGAGCCTGCCCCTGTGGAGCTTGAAGCTGTGGAGCTTGAAGCTGTGGAGCTTGAAGCTGCGGAGCCTGCCCCTGTGCCGGAACCGCGGCGGCCGCGACGCCCTCGGTCCCGGTCCCCTCCTCCGTCACCGGCCGGCCGCCCGCCCGCCGCCGGCGGCCCGTGGGCGCGGTGGTGGGGTGGGGCTGCGGCGGGGTGTGGTCGTCGGCCTGGCCGTGCGGGACGGCGTCGTGCCGGCCGTGATCGATCGGCGAGTCGTCGGACGCGGCCTGGGCGGGTACCTGGGCCTGCCCGGGAAGGGGCAGCGGAACGGGCCCGGGAACCGGTACGGCGCCCTGCGCCGGGACGGGAGCGACCGGCGCCGGTCCCTGCTGCCCCGGACCCTGCCCCGTTTCCCGTGCCTCCGTGCCGGCCGCCCCCTCGGCCGGGCGGTCCGCCTCGGCGGGCGGCAGGGCGAACACCGTGCGGGGCCCCGCCTCCTGCGCGGCGGCGCGTTCGTTCGCGGCGGCCAGGGCGCGTCGGCGGCGGCCCGTCGGCTGTCCGGCGCCCTCCGCGGGCACCGGGGCGCCCGCGAGCGCGGGCAGGGCGGGCGGCAGGGCCGCCTGCGGTTCGTCGCCGTCGTGCGGGGCCCGCCGTCCGCCCGGCGCCGGTACGCCCTGCGGCGGGACGGTGCCGCCGAGTCCCGTGCCCGAGGCGGCGGTGCCCGCCGCGTGCTCGGCGGCCGTGACCACGGCGCCCTCGCTCACCCCGGCGTCCCCGCCGGACCGTGCGTGCCGCCGACCGGTCCCGCCGGAGGCGTCGGCCTCCTCGACGGGGACCGGGGCCGGCATCTCCCCGGCCACCGGGCCGCGCCGGCGGCGCCGGCCGGTCGGTACCGCGGACTCGCCCTCGGCGGCGACGGGCGCCGCGCCCGCGACCTCGCTCTCCAGGAAGGCGTCCACGGAGGACCGCCGGGCCCGCCGTCGCCCCGCGCCGGCGTTCTGCCCGTCGGCCGTGTCACCCGCGGCGGCACCGTCGGCCGTCTCCGCGGCCCCGTCCGGCGGACCGGCCGGCAGCGCGACGGCGGACCCGACGGCGGGAGCGGCGACGGCGCCCGCCCCGCCGCCCAACGGGACCTCGAGGACGTACGCGCTGCCGCTCATGCCCGGCACCTCGTGCGTCTGGAGCACGCCGCCGTGCGCCCGCACGATCCCGCGCACGATCGGCTCGTGCACCGGGTCGCCGCCCGCGTAGGGGCCGCGCACCTCGATGCGGACCACCTCGCCGCGCTGGGCGGCGGCCACGACGACCGTGTTGTCCATGTAACCGCCCGCCGAGACGGGGGCGTTGCCGGTGGCGTCGACGCCCGCGACGTCGGCGACGAGGTGGGCGAGCGCGGTCGCGAGGAGCCGCGCGTCGACCTCGGCCTCGATGGGCGGCGCGTGCACGGCGAACTGGACCCGGCCGGGCCCGACCAGTTCGACGGCCCCGTCGACACCGGCGGCGACGACGGCGTCGAGCATCACCTTCGTACGGGTGACGGCCTCGCCGCCGGTGTCCAGGCGCTGGTAGCCGAGGACGTTGTCGATGAGGGTGGTGATGCGGGCGTACCCGGCCGACAGGTGGTGCAGGACCTGGTTGGCCTCGGGCCACAGCTGCCCGGCGTCGTCGGCGGCGAGCGCCGACAGTTCGCGGCGCAGCTCGTCCAGGGGGCCGCGCAGCGACCGGCCGAGCAGGGTCAGCAGCTGGTCGTAGCGGGCGGCGAGGGCCTCGTACCGGTCCTTCTCCCGCTCGCCGAGCGCGGCGTAGCGCTCCTCACCGGCGGCCAGCTCCTCCTGGTGCCGCTCCTGCAGCTCCTCCACCTCGGTGACGTGCCGCTGGCGCAGCGCGGTGAGGTCGGAGGCGTGCTCCTCGGAGAGCTGCTCCAGCTCGTCCCGGTGCCGCTTCTCGACGGCGTCCTTCTCCTCGGCGAGGGAGTCGTAGGGCCGCCGGTCGGTGAAGGTCATCACGGCGCCGACGAGCTGGTCGCCGTCGCGGACGGGCGCGGTCGTCAGGTCGACCGAGACCTTGTCCCCGCTCTTGGCCCACAGCACCTGCCCGCGCACCCGGTGCTTGCGCCCGGAGCGCAGGGTGTCGGCGAGCGGCGACTCGTCGTAGGGGAAGGGGGAGCCGTCGGCGCGGGAGTGCAGCACGAGCGTGTGCAGCTCCTTGCCGCCGAGGTCGCTCGCCCGGTAGCCGAGGGTCTGGGCGGCGGCCGGGTTGACCAGCACGATCCGCCCGTCGGTGTCGGTACCGACGACGCCCTCGGACGCGGCCCGCAGGATCATCTCGGTCTGCCGCTGCGACCGGGCCAGCTCGGCCTCGGTGTCGACGGTGCCCGACAGGTCGCGCACCACGAGCATCAGCAGCTCGTCGTTGGCGTAGCCGTAGCTGTCGTAGGCCTGCTGGCCGTTCTCGAGGTTGGCGCTGGTGACCTCGACGGGGAACTCGGTGCCGTCGGTGCGCCGGGCGGTCATCCGCGTGGGCTTGGTCCGGCCGCGCGGGTCCATGTGGTCCGGGCGCCGCATCGAGCCGGGGATGAGCTTGGAGTCGAACTCCGGCAGGAGGTCGAGCAGTCCCCGCCCCACGAGGGCGGTGCCCGGCGTCTCGAACGCCTCCAGCGCGATGGTGTTCGCGTTGACGACGGTCCCGTTGGCGTTGACCAGGACCAACGCGTCGGGCAGTGCGTCGAGTATGGCTGCGAGGCGAGCAGCGCCTCGGGATGGCCTGCTGCTCACGAGTCGCTTCCTCCCTGTTACCGCACCTTGCCGACCGCCCGGGCCATCTTGCCAACCCTCCCGCAGCGTGTCACGCGAGCGAGTCTAAGGGCTGGGGCCGTGCTCGCGGCGCCGGATGAGAGGCAGCTCGCACGACGAAGTGCCTCAGAACGTGCGACCGCCCGCCCCGCCTTCGCGGGACCTTCGCGTGACGTTTACGCGACGGGTGCTTCCGTCACGGGAAACCTGTGCGGCTCCCGCGGGGTGCGGGGGCGGGGGCGGGAGGTGTCGGACCCGCCGCTTCGGAGGGCGTCTTCGGCGGGTGTCCCCGGGCGGTTTCCCGCCGGGCGGCGGTGGAACGGAACCCGGTCGCCCGCCCCGGCCCCCCTTCAGGGGCGGGCCGGCGTCCGCCCCGCCCCGGGCAGCAACGGCACGAACCGGTCCCAGCGCTCGATCTGGCATCCGTTGCCGCGCTCGAACGTGGTGTCGACGGGTCGCCCGGCCCACCGGCCGGTGACGTGAGCGGTGGCCGGACCGCCGTACCGCATGGTGCACACGCTGCCCTCCGGCACGGGCGCGAAGGGATCCCTGCCCCACCGGGTGTTGCGGTCCACGGCCGCGCAGGCCCCCGGCACGTCCGGGTGTGTCCCCCGGTCCGGGCGGCACCGCACCGTGAAGGTCCCGTCGGCGCCCCCGCCCGCGCCCCGGACCGTCACGGTGAGGTGATCGCCGGAGGCGGGCCGGTCCTCGTCGCGGACGGGCGGCGGCGCGAGGTGTGGCGGTACGAGGTGTGGCGGGGCGAGGGGCGGACGGACCGGACCGGGCCCGGCGTGGGCGGCGACGGAACCCGCGCCGAGGGAGCCGGCGACGGCGGAGGCGGCGGAGAGGGTGAGAGCGAGCCGCCGCAGCGGTGTGACCTGGACCATGACCTGCCTAACGCCCCACCCCCGGCGACGTTCCGCCCGGCGAATGCCTTTGCCCTGCGGGCCGCCCGCCTAGTACCGTGGACGCCGATTGGTGACACGACGCTCGACTGTGTCATCATCTGCACGCGCCACTCGCAGACACGCGAGCGGCTGTGTGGAGGCGTCGCCTAGTCCGGTCTATGGCGCCGCACTGCTAATGCGGTTTGGGACTTCAATCCCATCGAGGGTTCAAATCCCTCCGCCTCCGCTCCACTTCGAAGCCCCGGTCCTCCGTGACCGGGGCTTCGTCGTTCCCGGACTCCTGTTCCGCACCCCCCGGATCGGGCTTTCTCGCAGGTCACAAGGGGTAGGGGAATCGGATTTCACATGGCGGCGGCAGTCATGTAATGTTCTTCCTGTCGCCGGGAGCGGGCCGCAAGGGCCGGGAGCGGAGACGGAAAACAAAAGAAGAACAAGCACTCGTAGCTTAACGGATAGAGCATCTGACTACGGATCAGAAGGTTGCAGGTTCGAATCCTGCCGAGTGCACACAGATCGAAGGCCCCGCCGGTTCGTCCGGCGGGGCCTTCGACGTCGACCGGTGCATCGACGCCCAGGGCGCTCCTCCCGTTCGCCGGCTTCGCGCTCATGACCGCCGTCTACGCCGTGAAGGGCGTCCACCTGCTCCGCGCCCGCCGCCGCGCCCCACGGCCTGACCGGCGGAAGCCCCGCCGGGAGACGGAAGAGGCGTTCGAGCGCTGCCGGGCGGCCGCGGGCAGGCGCATACTGGGGGCAATGACAAAGCCTGCTGCATCGAAGCGCCATCTGCCCACCAGCCCCTTCAAGGCTCCGGTCGCGCCGCCGCCCAAGCACTTCGCCGTGGGTGACCAGGTCACGCACGACGTGCACGGCCTCGGCCGGGTGATCGGTATCGAGGAAGGAATCGCGGTCCTCGTCGATTTCGGCTCGGCGCAACACCGGATCCTCACCCCGTACCCCAAGCTGACCAAGCTGTAGAACCCGCGGTGCCCGCCCACGGCACTCCGGCTTCCTCACGGACCTGTAACGAATGGGAGTCCTCTCATCGACTCGACCTCGCTGTTCTCCGCTCCGGAAGGAGCGCCGCGCAGTTCCCTCGCGACCTCGCCGCCCCCGGCGGCGAACCCCTTCCAGGCACCGGACTTCGGAGACTTCGCGGAGTTCGCGGAGAACGACCACTTCCCGCTCGAAGACGTACCGGAGTTCGTCCCCGACCGGCGTCCGGCTCGGCGCAGGTCCGCCTAGGTCCCACCCGGGGCTGTCCGGCCCGCGGTCCTGCCCCGGCCTCCGCCCCGGCCCCCGGTTCCGGCCCGGCCCCCGACCCGGTCCCTGCCCCGCCCCGGCCCGGTCCCACGAGCCACGCGGGTCTTCGACGAGGGCGGCCGGGGCCGCGGTGCTGCTCGTCGGCGGCGCCTGAGCCGGGCGGGTGGGACTCGCCCGGCCGTGACGTGCGTGGCCGTGACGTGCGCGGCCGGTCGGGACGCGGGCCCACCGCCCCGCCGGTGCCCCCGCACGACTTCGGCCCGGTCAGCCGGTCGGAAGCCCGCAGCGTGCGGGTCCGCGCGAACGCCCCGGACCGCGGCACCGCAAACCCCTCTCCGCGCCGACTGCCGGCCGCGCCGTGATCACTCCGGCGGGCCGACGGGCCTGAGTCCGATCCGGCCGCCCTCCCGCCGACCGCGTCCCCCGGTGCGGATCCGGTGTCCCCGGGGCGCCGCACCCGTACGCACCGGCACGCCCGGTTCCGGAAGCTGCCTCAGCAGGCGCCGTCCGTCTTGAGCAGGTGTTTCTCCGCCCAGCGGCCCAGTTCCTGGAGGGCGGGGCCCAAGGCGGTCCCGGCGTCGGTCAGGCGGTACGAGACGCGGAGCGGGGGGCCCTCGTCGACCTCGCGCACCACGAGACCGGCGGCGCCCAGTTCGGTCAGGCGGTCGGACAGCATGCGTTCGCTGATGCCGGGGATGCCGCGGCGCAGCACGGCGAAGTGGACCGGGCCCTGCATCAGCGCGGCCACGATCATGCCCGTCCAGCGCTTCCCGAGCAGCCCGAAGACGCTGGTGATGCCGTCGCCGACCCGGCTGCACGCCCCCGGCTCGTGATCCGTCCTCGTTTCCGCCATGCCCTCAGGGTACCGCTCTGCCGTTTGGGGGTGAAAAAAAGTAAGTAGCTGTGCTATTAGTTGTCACGTAGTTATTGATAGCTGCCTACGGAAACGTATTCTCACCTTGGAGTGCCCCATGGCCACGCTGCTGCACCTGGACTCGTCGCTGCTCCCCGCCTCCGCCTCCGCGTCCCGCGCGGTGACGGAGGCCTTCCGCAAGTCGTGGGAGGAGCAGCACCCGCAGGGCACCGTGAACTACCGCGACCTCTCCGCGGAACCCGTCCCGCACCTGGACGCCCTCGCCGCCTCGGCCGGCTTCGCCGACCCGGCCACCCACACCCCGGAGCAGGCCGCGGCGTTCGCCGAGCGGCTGAAGCTGGTGGAGGAGCTGGAGGAGGCGGACGCCGTGCTGATCGGCGCCCCGATGTACAACTTCACCATCCCCTCGACCCTCAAGGCCTGGCTCGACCAGGTCCTCCTGATGGGCCGCACGGCCGGGCCCGACTCGACCCTCAAGGGCCTCCCGATCACCGTCGTCGCCAGCCGGGGCGGCTCCTACGCGCCGGGCACCCCGCGCGAGGGCTTCGAGTACGTGCAGAACTACCTCGAGGCCGTCCTGGTCGAGATGGTCGGCGCCGAGGTCGACTTCATCGTGCCCGAGCTGACCCTGGCCGCCGTCAACCCGGCGATGGCGGACCTGGTCCCCCTCGCGGAGGCGTCCCGTGAGCGCGCGCTGGCCGACGCCGCCGAGAAGGCCAGGCGGCTCGCCGCCCGCGTCGCCGCCTGACGTCCTCCGCCCGGACCGGTTCGCGCGACGGCGGACGGCGGACGGCGACTCGGCCGTTCGGCCCCGGCCCGCGGGGCAGTCGCCGAGACTGGGCGCATGGAGTTCTTCTGTCATCACCGCGACCGGCCCGGCTCCCTCGCACTGCGCACCGAGTTGGTGGAGGAGCACTGGTCCTACATGGACCGGTACGAGGCGGAGCTGATCGCCCGGGGGCCGACCTTCGACGAGGGCGTGCTCAGCGGCAGCGTGCACATCGTCGACCTGCCGGACCCGGCCGCCGCGCGGGCGTTCGCGTTCGACGAGCCGGGCTACCAGGCCGGCGCCTACCGGGACGTGCTGCTGCGGCGGTGGCGCAACCTGCTGGGGCGAACGATGTGGGACTTCCCCGGTGGCCGGGACGGGGGCGAGCGGTACCTGGTCCTCGGGCTCGGTGCGGGAGAGGCCGCCGACCTCGACGTACCGGACGACCGCGACGAGCTGATCGCGTACGGGCCGCTGCTGTCCGACGACGGCGGCGCCTGGCTCGGTACGGCGGTGCTGCTCCGCGCCCCGGACCCGGACGCGGCGCGCGCCGTGCTGACCGCGGACCGGTACGCCGGCATCGAGGTCCACGAGTGGGAGTTCGGGGGACGGCGGTCCTGATCCCGCCCGCCCCCGGGCCCCGTCGGCCGGGTCGGTCCCGTCGGCCGGGCCGGCGGAACCGGCTCCGCCGTGGTCGTCCCCGGGCTGTCGGCCGGTCCGTCCTCCCGGCGGGTGACCGCGGGGGCGTTGTCAGTGGTGGCGCCTACCGTGGTGGGTGATGGCACAGGCATGGAAGTGCGCGGGGCTGCGCTGGTCGGGGGCGGGGCCCGAGCTGCTGTGGGACGGGGGGCGTCGCAGCCCGCTGTCGTGGGGGAAGCGGGTGGCCTTCGGGGTCGCGGAGGGGGGTGTGCGGACGTGCGCGGGTGCCCGGGGACACCCGTGCCCGGTGCGGGCGGTGGTGCCGGCGCGCGGCACGGGGGCGCGCTGCGAGGAGTGCGGGCGGCTGGACCGGGCGCACTCCGTCGCCGCGGACGGCGTCGCCGACGACCCGCGGCCCTACCGCGTGTACCTGGCCTGGTTCGGGCCCGGCCTGGTCAAGGTCGGGATCACCGCGGCCGGGCGGGGGCCGGCACGGCTGCTGGAGCAGGGTGCCGTCTCCTTCAGCTGGCTCGGCACCGGCCCTCTCATGGCCGCCCGGCGCACGGAGGAACTGCTGCGGGCCGCGCTGCGCGTCCCGGACCGGGTCCCGTATGCCGAGAAGCGGGCCGTCCGGGCCGAGTTGCCCCGCGAGGAGGGGGAACGGGCGCTGGAGATAAGTGAGTTGCACGCCAGGGCGGCCGGACTGGACGGCTGGCCAGAGTCGTTGGCACGGGAGCCCTTCCGGGCCGTCGACCACGTGGGGGTCTTCGGCCTCGCGGGGGCGCCGGCGGCCGTCGGCGCGGTGAGCGAGCTGGTCGCCGGGGGCTCGGTGAGCGGGGAACTGGTCGCCGCCGCCGGCCCGGATCTGCATCTGGCGACGGCGGCGGGGGTCGTCGTGCTGGACACCCGGCTGCTGCGGGGCTGGGAACTCGTCCCGGCCGGGGAGACGGCCGGGACGAGCATGCCGGTGCGGGAGTTCGGAAAGCCGACGGCATCCCTCCAGAACGAGCTGTTCTGAGGACCGGGCCGGCCGCGGCGACCCGGTGACAGCCCCGCGAACCGGTCTTCGCCCCCACCCCGGTTTTGCCGAACCGGCAAGTCCCCTCGCACCGTTGCGGAGCGCCCCCGCAGGATGCCGGTGACGGGGCCCCGCCCGGACGGACTCCACCGGCGGGGGCGGGCCCCGCGGCCGGACGGGGACGGCCCCGCCGTCGGACGGCCCGGCACCTTCCGGGCCCGGACTTCTGGAGCTCTCATGCCGCAGCAGACCTTGGACGTCGTCCACCGGACCGTTCCCTCCCCCGCGGGCCGGATCCATCTCGTGGAGCAGGGCACCGGCCCGCTGGTGCTCCTCGTGCACGGATTCCCCGAGTCCTGGTACTCCTGGCGCCACCAGCTGCCCGCCCTCGCGGCCGCCGGGTACCGCGCGGCCGCCCTCGACGTCAGGGGGTACGGCCGCTCCTCCCGGCCCGCCGCCCCGGAGGCGTACCGCATGCGGGAACTGGTCGAGGACAACGCCGCCGTGGTGCGCGCCCTCGGCGAGGAGCGCGCGGTGGTCGTCGGCCACGACTGGGGCTCGTCCGTCGCCGCCCACTCCGCGCTGCTGCGCCCGGACGTCTTCCGCGCGGTCGGACTGCTCGGCGTCCCCTACGCGCCCCGCGGCGGACCGCGGCCCAGCGAGGTCTTCGCGCGGATGGCGGGCGCCCAGGAGGAGTTCTACGTCTCCTACTTCCAGGAGCCCGGCCGGGCCGAGGCCGAGATCGAGCCCGACGTACGCGGCTGGCTCGCCGGCTTCTACGCGGCCCTGTCCGCCGACACCATGCCCGCCCCCGACGCGCCGAGCCCGTACTTCGTGCCCCGCGGCGGCCGGATGCGCGACCGCTTCCCCGTCGGCCGGCTGCCCGGCTGGCTCGGCGAGGAGGAACTCGACTTCCACGCGGCGGAGTTCGAGCGGACCGGGCTGAGCGGGGCGCTGGCCCGCTACCGGAACATGGACCGGGACTGGGAGGACCTCGCCGACCACGACGGCGCCCCCGTCACCCAGCCCTCCCTGTTCGTCGCCGGCCGCCTGGACGCCTCCACCACCTGGCTCGCCGACGCGATCGACGCCCACGCCACCACCCTGCCCGGCCTGGTCTCCTCCCACCTGCTCGACGGCTGCGGCCACTGGATCCAGCAGGAGCGGCCCGAGGACCTCAACCGCCTCCTCGTCGAGTGGCTCGCCGTCCTCCCGCACTGAGCCCCGGGCGGCTCCGGACCGGGCGGCTCCGTACCCGGCGGGTTTCCTCAGGGAACTCCCAGGAACTCCCGGAAACCCGCAGGGGTCCGCCGCACGGAGCCGCGCGCTCCACAGGACCGTCCCGGCCGCTCCACCGGGGCGGACGCGGACGGACGGGGCGCCGGCCCGCGCGGCCCACCGTGCTTCCCTGAGAGGTTCCTGTGTGTTTCTCAGGGAAATCACAGACGGGGGAAAGCGTGTTCTCAGAGGACCCCGACATGGTGTCCTGCATGACCACGACCTCGCCCCAGGGGCGCACCGAACTGCTGAGGCCGGACGGGAGCCCCGTCCGAGTGCTTGTGGTGGACGACGAGCTGTCGATCACCGAACTGCTGTCCATGGCCCTGCGCTACGAGGGATGGCAGATCCGGAGCGCCGGTGACGGCACGGGCGCCGTCCAGACCGCCCGCGAGTTCCGGCCCGACGCCGTCGTCCTGGACATGATGCTGCCCGACATGGACGGGCTGACCGTCCTCGGCCGGCTGCGCCGGGAGCTGCCCGACGTCCCCGTCCTGTTCCTCACCGCCAAGGACGCCGTGGAGGACCGGATCGCCGGCCTCACCGCCGGCGGCGACGACTACGTCACCAAGCCGTTCTCCCTGGAGGAGGTCGTGGCCCGGCTGCGCGGGCTCATCCGCCGCTCCGGCGCCGCCGACCGCCGCTCCGAGTCGGTGCTCGTCGTCGGCGACCTCACCCTGGACGAGGACAGCCACGAGGTCTCGCGGGGAGGCGACAACATCCACCTCACCGCCACCGAGTTCGAGCTGCTGCGCTTCCTGATGCGCAACCCGCGGCGGGTGCTCAGCAAGGCCCAGATACTGGACCGCGTCTGGTCGTACGACTTCGGCGGCCAGGCCAACGTGGTCGAGCTGTACATCTCGTACCTGCGGCGCAAGATCGACGCGGGGCGCGAGCCGATGATCCACACGCGGCGCGGCGCCGGTTACCTGATCAAGCCCGCCGCGTCATGAGCGGGCGCCGACGGCCGCGCGCGCAGAGGCGGGCCGGGAAGCCCCGCAAGCCCCGCACCCTGCGGACCCGGCTCGTCGTGGCGTCGGTGGTGCTGATCGCGGTGGTCTGCGCGGTGATCGGCACGGTGACGACCCTGGCCCTGCGCTCGCACCTGTACGAGCAGCTGGACGGCAAGGTGCGGGAGACCGCCATGCGCGCGGTGGGCGGCCGCATGGACGGCAAGCAGCCGCCCGACGGGACCCCGCCGGTCGGCGCGAACGACGACACGCCGGCGAGCGCCAGGGCCGCGAAGCTCGTCACGCAGGGCCCGACGCAGCCCAGGACCATCGCCGCGTACGTGGAGAACGGCAAGATCGTCAGTGCCGCCGTCGCCGAACAGGAGAAGGACAGCAACGGCGTCTTCAAGAACATGACCGCCGGCAGCCTCGACGCGGCGCAGAAGGCGGCTCTCGCCTCCGTGGCGAAGGACGGCAAGGCCCACTCCGTGGATGTCCCGGGTGTCGGTGAGTACCGCGTCGCGTACGTCACCAGCCTGGACGGCAGCGACACGTACTACGTCGCCCTGCCCACCGACGACGCCAACAGCACCGTCAACACCCTGATCATCGTCGAACTGAGCGTCACCGCCGCCGGTCTCGGTGCCGCCGTCATCGCCGGCTACGTGCTCGTCGGGCTGGCCACCCGCCCCCTGCGCAAGGTCGCCGCCACCGCCACCCGGGTCTCCGAACTCCCCCTGCACACCGGTGAGGTCAACCTCTCCGAGCGGGTCCCCGAGTCCGAGACCGACCCGCACACCGAGGTCGGCCAGGTCGGCGCCGCGCTCAACCGGATGCTGAACCACGTCCACGGCGCCCTGCACGCCCGCCAGGAGAGCGAGATGCGGGTCCGCCAGTTCGTCGCGGACGCCAGCCACGAACTCAGGACCCCCCTGGCCTCCATCAGGGGGTACGCCGAACTGACCCGCCGCGGACGCGAGCAGGTCGGGCCCGACACCCGGCACGCGCTGGGCCGGATCGAGTCCGAGGCCGGCCGGATGACCTTCCTCGTGGAGGACCTGCTGCTGCTCGCCCGCCTTGACGCGGGCCGCCCGCTCCGGTTCGAGCAGACCGACCTCGTCCCCCTCGTCATCGACACCGTCAGCGACGCCCGCGCCGCCGGACCCGACCACGTGTGGCGCCTCGAACTCCCCGAGGAACCCGCCCTGGTCTCCGCCGACCCGGCCCGTCTGCAACAGGTCCTCGTCAACCTGCTCGCCAACGCCCGCACCCACACACCGCCGGGCACGACCGTCACCGCGCGTGTGCAGCGGCGCGGCCCCTGGCTGTGCGTGGACGTCCAGGACAACGGCCAGGGCATCCCGCCGGACCTGCTCCCCCGCGTCTTCGAACGGTTCGCCCGCGGCGACTCCGCCCGCTCCCGCGCCACCGGCTCCACCGGCCTGGGCCTCGCCATCGTGCAGGCCGTCGCCGGCGCGCACGGCGGCGCCGTGACCGTCGACAGCGTGCCCGGACACACCGCCTTCACCGTGCACCTGCCCGCCCTCGCCCCCGCCGTGCCCCGGCCCGCGCCCGAAACCGACTGGCAACGCGACTCACAGGGCCAGCACAGGGCCGGCACATGGGTGCGACAGGGCTCCTGACGAGAGTCGTCGACATGCGAACCGACTCTTCTCCCGGCACCCTGCCGGCGCGGGAGCACCTCCCGGCCGCCACAGCCGGTACGCCTGTCCTGGACGTAGTGATCCCCGTCTACAACGAGGAGAGGGACCTCCAGCCCTGCGTGCGCAGACTGCACGACCATCTGACGCGGACGTTCCCCTACCCGTTCCGCATCACCATCGCGGACAACGCCTCGACGGACAGCACCCCCGACGTGGCGCGGCTGCTGGAGACGCGGGTCCCCGAGGTGAGGTCCGTCCGCCTGGAGCAGAAGGGCCGCGGCCGGGCGCTGCGGACCGTCTGGTCGGCCTCGGACGCCCCGATCCTCGCCTACATGGACGTCGACCTGTCCACCGACCTCAACGCGCTGCTGCCGCTGGTGGCGCCGCTGATCTCGGGCCACTCCGACCTGGCGATCGGCTCCCGGCTGGCCCGCAGCTCGCGGGTGGTGCGCGGGGCCAAGCGGGAGTTCATCTCCCGCTCGTACAACCTGATCCTGCGCGGCTCGCTCCAGGCCCGGTTCTCGGACGCGCAGTGCGGCTTCAAGGCGATCCGCCGCGACGTGGCGCAACTCCTGCTCCCGCTGGTGGAGGACACCGGCTGGTTCTTCGACACTGAGATGCTGGTACTCGCCGAACGAGCCGGTCTCCGTATCCACGAGGTGCCGGTCGACTGGGTCGACGACCCGGACTCCACGGTGCACATCGTGAGGACGGCGACCGACGACCTGAAAGGGGTATGGCGCGTGGGCCGGGCGCTGGCCACCGGTTCGCTTCCCCTGGACCGGCTGACCAGGCCGTTCGGCGACGATCCCCGCGACCGCGAGATCATGGACGTACCCAAGGGCCTGGCCCGCCAGCTCGTCGGCTTCTGTGTCGTCGGTGGTCTGTCCACCCTCTTCTACCTGCTGCTCTACAGCGGTTTCCGGCAGTTCTCCGGCTCCCAGACGGCCAACGCGCTCGCGCTGCTCGTCTCCGCGGTCGCCAACACCGCCGCCAACCGCCGGCTCACCTTCGGGGTGCGCGGCCGGACCGGTGCCGTCCGCCACCAGGCGCAGGGACTCGTCGTCTTCGGCATCGGCCTCGCGCTGACCAGCGGTTCGCTCGTCGCGCTCGACGCGGCGACGTCCGACCCGGCGCACGCCACCGAACTGGCCGTCCTCGTCGCCGCCAACCTCGCGGCGACCGTGCTGCGCTTCCTCCTCTTCCGCGCCTGGGTGTTCCCGGACCGGCGGGGCGACGAGGAGCCCTCGGCCCCCGCCCCGGCCCCGTCCCCGGAGCAGGCCGCCGCCTCACCGGCGTACCCCGCGCCCGGTGCGCTGCCGCAGCGGCCGCACCCCCACGCGCCGCACCCCCACACCCCGTCGCGTCCCCACACTCCGCCGCACGACGGCGGTACGCACCGGTTCCGCGCCGGCGAGGCCGCGGACGGCACCGTGGGGGTGCCCCCGCTCGAGCGAAGCCGAGAGTGGGGGAGGGACGCCACCATGCGGCTGCAGCCGGTGCGCCCCCACGACACCGATCCGGGGGACGCCCGATGACCACCCACCTCGACGGCACGGCGCGGCCGGCCGACGGCCCGGCCGCGCCGGTCACCTGGGGCCCGCCCGAGACCGCCCCTCCCGCGCCGCCGCGGGAACCCGGCGCCCCCGCCCTCGGCGCGGGCGAGCCGAAGCAGCCCTCGCCCGCAGGCTGTGGCGCGGCCGGCCCGAGGACCCCCGCTGGGCGCGCCCGGCCCTCCTCGGCCTGCTGCTCGCCACCTGCGTCCTGTACCTGTACAACCTGAGCGCCTCCGGCTACGCGAACTCCTTCTACTCCGCGGCCGTGCAGGCCGGCAGCCAGAGCTGGAAGGCGTTCTTCTTCGGCTCGCTGGACTCGGCCAACGCCATCACCGTCGACAAGCCGCCGGCCGCGCTGTGGCCGATGGCGCTGTCCGTGCGGATCTTCGGCCTGAACTCGTGGGCGATCCTCGTCCCCGAGGTGCTGATGGGCGTCGGCTCGGTCGCCGTCGTGCACGCCTCCGTGCGCCGCCGCTTCAGCCCCGCCTCGGGCCTGATCGCGGGCGCCGTGCTCGCGCTCACCCCGGTCGCCGCCCTGATGTTCCGGTTCAACAACCCGGACGCCATGCTGGCCCTGCTGATGGCCGCGGCCTGCCACCTCGGGGTCCGCGCCCTGGAGGACGGCCGCACGAAGTGGCTGGTGTGGGCCGGTGTCGCGATCGGCTTCGCGTTCCTCGCCAAGACCCTCCAGGCCTTCCTGATCCTGCCGCCGCTGGCGATCGTGTACGCCGTCTGCGCGCCGGTTCCGCTGCGGAGGCGCTTCTCGCAGCTGGCCCTGGCGACGGCCGCGCTGGTCGTCTCCGGCGGCTGGTGGGTCGCGGTCGTCGAGCTGTGGCCCGCCTCCTCCCGCCCGTACATCGGCGGCTCGCAGAACAACTCCTTCCTGGAGCTGACCTTCGGCTACAACGGGCTCGGCCGCCTCAGCGGCGACGAGACCGGCAGCGTCGGTGGCGGAGGCGGCGGTGGCGGCACCGGGCAGTGGGGCGAGACCGGCTGGGACCGGATGTTCAACTCCGAGATCGGCGCCCAGATCTCCTGGCTGCTGCCCGCCGCGCTGATCCTGCTGGTCGCGGGCCTGGTGGCCACGCGTCGGCGCAAGCGGACCTCCGTCACCCGGGGCGCGTTCCTGGTCTGGGGCGGTTCGCTGCTGATCACCACGGTGGTCTTCAGCTACATGGCGGGCATCTTCCACCAGTACTACACGATCGCGCTGGCCCCCTACCTGGCCGCCGTGATCGGCATGGGCGCCGGCCTCCTGTGGGAGAGGCGGACCGAGGTCCGGGCGTCGCTCACCCTCGCCGCCGCCTCGGTGGCCGCCGCGGCCTGGGGATACGTCCTGCTCAACCGCACTCCGGATCATCTGCCCTGGCTGAAGTGGCTGGTGCTGGTCGGCGGCCTGACGGGCGCGCTCGGCCTGGTCTTCGCCGGCCGGCTGACCCGGCGGATCGCCCTCGCGGCGGCGGCCGTGAGCATCGTCGCGGCGCTGGCCGGACCGACGGCGTACACGCTGAGCACCGTGAACTCCGCGCACACCGGATCCATCCCGACGGCGGGCCCGGCCGGCGCGTCCATGATGGGCGGCGGCCGGGGCGGTCCCGGCGGCGGTGGCGGCTTCGGCGGCGGCATGCCCGGCCGGCAGGCCCAGGGGCAGGGCCAGGGCCGGCAGAACGGCGGCTTCCCCGGCGGGGGCATGCCCGGCCGGCAGAACGGCAACGGCGGCACACCGGGTCAGGGCCAGACCGCTCCCGGCGGACAGGCCGGCGGCGAAGTCGGCCCGACGGGCGGCGGCGGAGGAGGCGGCATGGGCGGCCTCATCAACGGCGCCACCGTCACCGACGAGGCCAAGAAGCTGCTGGACACCGACTCCGACACGTACACCTGGGCCGCCGCGGCCATCGGCTCCCAGAACGCCGCGAGCTACCAGCTGGCCACCGGCGACCCGGTGATGGCCATCGGCGGCTTCAACGGCACCGACCCGTCCCCGACGCCGGCGCAGTTCAAGCAGTACGTCGCCGACGGCAGGATCCACTACTTCATCAGCAGCGGATCCGGCGGCGGCATGGGCGGCAGCGCCGACGGCACGTCCGCACGGATCACCGAATGGGTCGAGGCCAACTTCCAGCAGGTCACGGTCGGTTCGGCCACGTTCTACGACCTGACGCAGGAGGCGACCGGCTGAGGTCCGCCAGGTGGCACGGGGGAGGGGCGGTGACCGCGGTCACCGCCCCTTTCCGCGTGGCGCGCCGGGGCCGTGCCGCCGGGCGGACCGGTGGCGGCGGTGCCGCGCCGTACTGCCACGCCGCGGGCCCGCGGCCTTGAAGGCCCGGCCGCCACCTAGCATCGTCATCAGGAGTGACCCGGAGAACCCCCAGGAAGGTGCGCCATGGCAAAGGCTGCCGAGCAGGCCGGGCGGACCAGTGTGTGGCTGGAGGGCAAGGCGCGCCGGGGGCGGGGCGGGAGCCAGCCGTCGGGGCTCGACCGGGACCGGATCACCGGGGTCACCGTACGGCTGCTGGACGCGGAGGGCCTGGACAGGTTCTCCATGCGCCGCCTGGCGGCCGAGCTGAACGTGACGGCGATGTCCCTCTACTGGTACGTCGACACCAAGGACGACCTGCTGGAACTCGCCCTGGACGCGGCCTACGGCGAACTGGGACTGCCCGACCCGGAGGCGGCGGACGAGGACTGGCGCGGGCAGCTGCGGGCGCTGGCGTCGGCCTACCGGACGCTGCTGGTGCGGCACCCGTGGCTGTCGCCGCTGACCGGGCGGTACCTCAACATCGGGCCGAACTCCCTGGTCTTCTCCCGCACGGTCCAGCGGGTGGTCCGTCGCACGGGCCTGCCCGACCACCGCATCACGAGCGCGATCGCGGCGGTCTTCCAGTTCGTGTACGGCTACGGCACGATCGAGGGCCACTTCTTCGGCCGGGTCGCGGACGCGGGCATGACCCCGGACGAGTACTTCCAGCACTCCATGAGCGAGGTGACCGAGGCGCCGCGGACCGCCGAGGTCGTCGAGGAGTCCAGGAACCTCATGGCGGCCCGCGGCGGGGACACGGTCGCGGAGATGCTGGACCGCGACTTCGCCTTCGCCCTGGACCTGCTGGTCGCGGGCATCGAGGCGATGGTGGAACGCGGCTGAGGCCGCGCCGGACTCCGTCCGTCGGCCGGGGTGGTGGTCAGTCCTGGGGTGCGAGTCGTGCGGGGAAGCCGCCGGTGGCGACGGGGCCCCAGCGTTCGGGCGTGACCCGGATGATCGACTTGCCCTGCTTCACCATCGCCTCCCGGTATTCGTCCCAGTCGGGGTGCTCACCGGCGATGTTGCGGTAGTACTCGACCAGCGCCTCGACGGAGTCGGGCGAGTCGATGACCTCGGCGGTGCCGTCGACCTGGACCCAGGGCCCGTTCCAGTCGTCGCTCAGCACGAGCACGCTGACCCGCTGGTCCCGCTTGGCGTTGCGCGTCTTGGCCCGCTCCGGGTAGGTGGACACGACGATCCGGCCCGAGTCGTCGACCCCGCAGGTCAGCGGGGAGGCCTGGGGGCTGCCGTCGGCGCGCCGGGTGAGGAGGATCGCGCGGTGCCGGGGGCGTACGAAGTCCAGCAGCTCGTCGAGGGAGACGGACGTGTTGGTCGCGATGTTCGGTGCCATGGGGCCAGCGTAGGCGCCGGGGCGGCGCGGAGGCGGGCGCCGAGGGTGACCCTGCCGTACCTACGCCCACCCGCACGCCCCTGCCCCCGCGCCCCGCCCGCGTTCACGCCTGCGGCAGCGACTCCCCCTGCACGGCCTGGACGTCCAGTTCGACCTTGAGCGTCGTGCCGATGGCGGCGATGCCCGCCTGGACGACCTGGTTGTAGGTGAGGGCGAAGTCCTCGCGGTGCAGGTCGGCCGTCGCGCGGAAGGCCGCCCGGGTGCCGCCCCAGGGGTCGGCGCCGGTGCCGAGGTAGGCGAGGTCGAGGTCGACGGGGCGGACGACGCCGCGCAGGGACAGGTCGCCGTGGACCGTCCAGCGGTCGGGACCCGCGGCCGTCAGGCCGGTCGAGCGGTAGGTGATCTCCGGGTGGGCGTCGACGTCCAGGAAGTCCGCCGAACGCAGGTGGGTGTCGCGCACGGTGTTGCCGGTGTCGATGGAGGCGGCGCGGATCACCGCCTCCACCCGCGACTTCCCGACGGCGTCGGGGGCGATCTCGACGGACGCGGTGAAGTCGGTGAACCGGCCGCGCACGCTGGAGATGCCGAGGTGCTGGGCGACCGCGCCGACCGTGGAGTGCGCCGGGTCGACGGTCCACGGGCCGGGCGGCGGCAGTTCGGTGCCGCCCTGCCGGGCCAGCGTGACCGTGCCGATCTCGGCCCGGCCGCTCGCGGTGACCAGCGCGCTCGCGGCGGCCGGCGCGTAGCCGACGGCGGTGACGATCACGGTGTACGCCCCCGGCGCCAGCGCGGTCGTGTCGCGTACGCCGCCCTCCGGGTCGGCCTCGGCGCGCAGCACCTGCGTGCCCGTCGCGTCCGTCACCGTGACGACCGCGTGCGACATGGCCCATCCGTCCCGGGTGCGGATCCTCGCGGTCAGTCCCATCTCACGCAACTCCTCGAAGAGACCGGCCCGTGGCGGGACGCTCCCCGCCACGGGCCGGTGCCGTGTCCTGCTACTCGCCGGGGTGGGCGAGTTCGATGTCGTGGCCGTCCACCCCGGTGCCGGCGACGGTCAGGGCGGTGGCCACCGGCGGGTAGCCGGTCGCGATGACCGTGTAGTCGCCGCCGTCGAGGTCGGTGAAGGCGTACGCCCCGTCCACGCCGGTGGTGGCGGTGCCGACCACGTTGCCCGCCGCGTCGACGAGCGTCACGCGCGCGTCGGCCAGCGGACCGTGCGGCGCCCGGACGACGCCCTGGACCTGCGCCCCCGCGTCGAGGACCAGCTCCACGCGGGTCACCCCGGTCGCGCCGACCTCGACGGGCAGGGCGCGCGGCCGGAACCCGGCGGCGTTGACCGCGACGGTCACGGCACCCGGCACCAGCTCGGCGAAGGAGAACTCGCCCTGCTCACCGGTGGTCCCGGTGGCCAGCAGATCTCCCCGCACGTCGGTGACGACGACCATGGCGTGCCCGACGGGCTCACCCGTCCCGGCGGCCCGTACGACACCGCCGAGCCCGCTGGTCCCGCTGAGCAGGATGTCGTACGCGACCGGCTCGCCGTCGACGACGATCGTGGACGCCTGCGGCTGGAACCCGTCGGCGGAGGCGATCAGGACGTACGAGCCCGCGCCCGGCGCGTCCAGCCCGTAGGAGCCGTCGGCCTGCGTGACCGAACGGCCCAGCTGACGGCCCGTGAGGGAGATCAGCGTGACGGCGGCCTGCGGCACGGGCGCGCTCTCGGCGCCGCGGACCAGACCGCGGACCGGGATGCCGCCGGAGGAGGCCGCGGGGACGTCGTCGGCGGCGGTGGCGGCGGTGGCGGCGGTGACGGCCGTGGCGGCGAGCCGCTGCGTGGCCTCGGGAGCGGCACCGGCGGCGGCACCGGCGAGGGGCCGCGCCCCGGCGGACGCCGGAGCCTCCGCGGACGCCGGAGCCGGGGCCTCCGCAGGAGCGTCCTCGGAGTCCGTCTGCGCCTGCGCGCCCATGGTCCGCAGCGGGACCTCCTTGATGAACAGGGTGATGAGGAAGGCCACCAGGGCCAGCGCGGCGGCGATCAGGAAGACGTCCGCGATGCCGTGGCCGTACGCGCTCTCCATGACCGTGCGCAGCGGCAGCGGCAGCTTGTCCATGTCGGGGATGGCGCCCCCGGAGCCGGAACCGGCGAGGGAGGCGTAGTCGGGGCCGAGGCCCGCGATGCCGTCCCGGGCGTAGTCGCCGATGCGGTGGGCCATGACGGCGCCCAGCGCCGAGACGCCGATCGCACCGCCGAGGGAGCGGAAGAAGGTGACCGTGGAGCTGGCCGCGCCGAGGTCGCCCGGGGCGACCTGGTTCTGCGTGGACAGCACCAGGTTCTGCATCATCATGCCGATGCCGAGGCCGAGCAGGGCCATGAAGACGGCGGTCTTCCAGTACGGGGTGTCGTAGCGGATGGTGCCCAGCAGACCGAGGCCCGCCGTGACGAGCACGCCGCCGCCGACCAGCCAGGCCTTCCACTTGCCGGTGCGGGTGATGAGCTGTCCCGACACGGTGGAGGAGACGAAGAGCCCGCCGATCATCGGGATCGTCAGGACACCGGACATGGTCGGCGACTCGTCGCGGGCCAGCTGGAAGTACTGGGCGAAGAAGACCGTGCCGGAGAACATCGCGACGCCGACGAACAGCGAGGCGGCGGAGGACAGCGTGATGGTGCGGTTGCGGAAGAGGCGCAGCGGGATGATCGGTTCGGCGGCCCGCGACTCGACGAGCACGAAGGCCAGCCCGAGCACGATCGAGCCCGCCACCATCGTGTACGTCTGCCAGGACAGCCAGTCGTACTTGTCACCGGCGAAGGTGACCCAGACCAGCAGCAGCGAGACCGCGGCCGAGATGAAGAACGCGCCGGCCCAGTCGACCTTGACGTCCCGCTTCACGACGGGCAGGTGCAGGGTCTTCTGGAGCACGATCAGCGCGATCACGGCGAAGGGCACGCCGACGTAGAAGCACCAGCGCCAGCCCAGCCAGCTCGTGTCGGTGATGACACCGCCGAGCAGCGGACCGCCGACGGTGGCGACGGCGAAGGTCGCGCCGAGGTAGCCGGAGTACCGTCCGCGCTCCCGCGGGGAGATCATCGCCGCCATGACGATCTGGGCGAGGGCGGAGAGGCCGCCCACGCCGACGCCCTGCACCACGCGGCAGGCGATCAGCATGCCGGGGTTCTGCGACAGACCGGCGGCGGCCGATCCGAGCACGTAGACGACGAGGGCTATCTGGACGAGCGCCTTCTTGTCGTACAGGTCGGCGAGCTTGCCCCACAGGGGGGTGGTCGCGGTCATCGCCAGCAGGGTGGCGGTGACCACCCAGGTGTAGGCGGACTGGCCGCCGCCGAGGTCGCCGATGATCTCCGGGAGGGCGTTCGAGACGATCGTGGACGACAGGATCGCCACGAACATGCCGAGGAGCAGTCCGGAGAGGGCCTCCATGATCTGCCGGTGGGTCATCGGAGCGTCGCCGGCGGACCCTCCGCCGTGCTTCGCGTGAGCCCGCACACCGGCTGGTGTGGTCGTTGCCATGGACTTCCTTCTCTTACGTCGCTTGTGCGGGTGTACGGGTGGTCCGGTCACGTGACGGTCCACGGGGGTCTTCGCTCCCGGGAACGGGAGGGGGCCGGTGGGGCCGGTGCGAGGTGGACCGGCAGTCGCCGAAACTGGCGCGCAGCCGGGTCATCAGTCCGATGAGCTGGCCGACCTCGTCGTCGGTCCAGTCGCTCAGCCGCTCCGCCAGCAGGTCGGTGCTGCGCCGGGTCAGCTCGGCGAGCACCGCGTGGCCCTCCGGGGTGAGGCGCAGGATCCGCGAGCGCTTGTCCGTGGGGTCCGGGGACCGCTCGATCCAGCCCCGTTCGGCGAGGTGCGCGGCGTGCCGGCTGGTCACCGACATGTCGACGGAGAGCAGTTCGGACAGGGCGCTCATGCGGAGGTCGCCGTGCCGGTCGAGCAGCGTCAGCACTCCCGCCGAGCCGGGCGAGCAGTCGGCCGGCAGGATCCGTCCGAGGTCCCGCTTCACGGCTCCGACGGCGCTGAGCTGACGCACCAGCTCCTCGAACTGTGCCTGCCCTGCCATCACACCTCCCGCTTTTGTTGCTTAGGGCAACCATAGGAGCGCTTGGTTGCTACAGGCAAACAAATAGGGGGTGGGCGCCGCAAAAAGTTGACAAAGGCAAGTATTGCGGAAGTAAACGCCCAGGTGGGAGATCCGGCCGGGCGCGCCGGACCGGCCGGGCGCGCCGGACCGGCCGGGCCGGAGGACGCCCCCGCTTGGGTCACCCGGCCGCTTTCGCTAGTGTCTCGGGGCATGGCTAACACGCAGGGCCCCCAGGGCAATCACGACCCCGCCGGCAGCACCCAGATGTTCCGGGCGTTCGTCGACGAGGGCACTCCCCAGGCATCCCGCCGGACCCCGGCCCCGGCCCGGCCGGCCCCCGTCTCGGCCTGATCCTGGGCGTCGTCGCGGCGGTGGCGATCGTGGCGGCGGTCGCCTGGCTGGCACTGAAGTAACCGCCGGGCCGGCACGCCCCGGCGGTACGGCCCCTCCGGCGACGTCCGCTCGGGGCGCGACCGCCCGGAGCGGCCGCGCCTGACCACACCGGACGGCCTGCTCGGACCGGGCGGCCTGCCGGGACCGGGCGCGCCGCGCGCCGCGCGCCCGCGGCCGGTCCCGGGACCTGCCCTCCGGCCGGCCGGTCCTCGCACCCGCCTTCCGGCCGGCCGGCCGGTGCAGCCGATCCCCCTCGCACCCTCACACCCGTGTCCCCCAGGCGTGCCCGGAGGATCCGCCGGGCGTCCGCGCAGGCCCGCCAGGTGCCGCGCTCGCGGGCTTTCGGGGCGGGCGGTGCCGGGGGCGCTCCGTCGAATCGATCGCCGCCCGGCCGACGCCCGGGGCGCCGGTGATGTGCGTCCCGGTGCGGCCGGGCCCGAACCGGCCGGTGCAACCGCCGAGTTGCGGAACGTGCGCGTCACCGGCCCGCGCTACCGGTGGTCCGCGCGCTCGCGCTACCGATGGTCCGCGCCGGCGCGTCCGGGCTCGCCGCGCTCAGGACGGCCGGACCGCCGTCCCCGATGACCGGCAGGACTCCCGCACCTACGACCCCGCACCCACGACGACGACGGCCGCCGACGCGCCCGAGTGCGGCGCGGCGGCGGCCTGTGTCCACGTCGGTCGGGCGCGTCGCGCCAGTGCCGTCGGCGGCCCGTCGGAGAAGAAGCCCGCGAACCGCGCACGGTGGTGCGGACCCGGCGACGGGCCCGCACCGCGGCTCAGTCCGAGATCAGACCCTCGCGGAGCTGGGACAAGGTGCGCGTGAGGAGCCGCGAGACGTGCATCTGGGAGATGCCGACCTCCTCGCCGATCTGCGACTGCGTCATGTTGGCGAAGAAGCGCAGCATGATGATCTGCCGCTCACGCGGCGGCAGCTTGGCCAGCAGGGGCTTCAGCGACTCGCGGTACTCCACGCCCTCCAGCGCCGTGTCCTCGTAGCCGAGGCGGTCGGCGAGGGAGCCCTCGCCGCCGTCGTCCTCGGGGGCCGGTGAGTCGAGGGAGGAGGCGGTGTACGCGTTGCCGACGGCCAGCCCGTCGACCACGTCCTCCTCGGAGACGCCGAGGACCAGGGCCAGTTCGGCCACCGTCGGCGAGCGGTCCAGCTTCTGGGAGAGTTCGTCGCTGGCCTTGGTGAGGGCCAGTCGCAGCTCCTGGAGGCGGCGCGGGACGCGCACCGACCACGAGGTGTCGCGGAAGAAGCGCTTGATCTCGCCCACGACCGTCGGCATCGCGAAGGTCGGGAACTCGACGCCCCGTTCGCAGTCGAAGCGGTCGATCGCCTTGATCAGGCCGATGGTGCCGACCTGGACGATGTCCTCCATCGGCTCGTTGCGCGAGCGGAAGCGTGCCGCCGCGTACCGCACGAGCGGGAGGTTCAGCTCGATGAGCGTGTCCCGGACGTACGCGCGCTCGGGCTCTCCTCGTCGAGCGCGGCCAGCCGCAGGAACAGGGAGCGGGACAGGGTGCGGGTGTCGATGGCTCCCGTGGCCGGGAGCGCCGGGACGGGAGCGGCCTCGAGGGCCGTGACGTCGTCGAGCACGTCGGGCTCGACGGGCGTGACGGGCTCGGTGGGCGCGGACTCGCTCTTCGTGAGCATGAGCACCTTCGAGCTGCCCTGGTCTGCGGACATGCCACCCCCTTTGGGTCGCGGGACGGTCGTGGCGAACGCTCCGGATCGAGGAACGCCAGCCTTCACCTGAATACCGGAGCCGAAGCCCCGGCAAACGCGCTTCCGGCAGAATGTCACATGTCGGCAACACGCTGTAGTGACATGTCGACATGTGAGTCACGAATAGGCCCTGGAAAAAGGGGTTGTGACGGACTTTCAGCATGGTTCTGTCGGGAAGCGCCCTGTTGAACGATTCGCCCGTGCAGGTGATGGATCGCTTCCACGTTCGCTTGCGAATCTTCACCCCGACGGACCACGCGCCGCCGCCCGCCCGGGAGCCGTCGCCGCCTGCCCGGGGGTCGCGGTCCGTCCGGGATCCGCTGCCGCCCGCCAGGGAGTCACGGCCCGCCCAGGAACCGCTGCCGCCCGCCCGGGAGTCGTCACCGGGGAGCCGTCGCCCTCCGCCGGGGCGCTGTCGCCGCCCGCGGAGGGCCCGGCGAGGGCTGTCAGGCGTCGATGCGGTTCGCCGACCGCAGTCGCTGGAAGCTGCGCGCCAGGAGGCGCGAGACGTGCATCTGGGAGACCCCGAGTTCCGCGCTGATCTGGGACTGGGTCAGATTGCTGTAGTAGCGCAGCAGCAGGATCCGCTGCTCGCGTTCGGGGAGCTGGACCAGGAGGTGGCGGACCAGGTCGCGGTGCTCCACCCCGTCCAGCGCCGGATCCTCGTAACCGAGCCGGTCCAGCAGGCCGGGCAGCCCGTCGCCCTCCTGCGCGGCCTCCAGGGAGGTCGCGTGGTACGAGCGGCCGGCCTCGATGCAGGACAGCACCTCGTGCTCGGCGATGCGCAGCCGCTCGGCGATCTCGGCGGTGGTCGGCGTCCGGCCGAAGGCGGTCGTCAGGTCCTCGGTGGCGCTGTTGACCTGCACCCACAACTCGTGCAGCCGGCGCGGAACGTGGACGGTGCGCACGTTGTCGCGGAAGTACCGCTTGATCTCGCCCACGACCGTCGGCATCGCGAAGGTCGGGAACTGCACGCCCCGGTCGGGGTCGAAGCGGTCGATGGCGTTGATCAGGCCGATGGTGCCGACCTGGACGACGTCCTCCATCGGCTCGTTGCGGGAGCGGAAGCGGCCGGCGGCGTAGCGTACGAGCGGGAGGTTGGCCTCGATGAGCGCCCCACGTACGCGGTCGTGCTCCGGCGTGCCCGGTCGCAGGTTCTTCAGCTGGGTGAAGAGCACCTGGGTCAGTGCCCGGGTGTCCGCGCCGCGGCGCCGCTCGGGCGTCGGGACGGGTGCCTCCTCCTGAGGCGGCGCAGTACTGGCCGACACGGTCAACGCCACCTCTTCGTCAGATCACCATCGGTCAACTCATGCGTCAAAAGCGGTCATAGCATCACAACACATGTGCAGTGTGTGCAAGTACCCCATAACACCGTGTTGAGGGAGAAGTTGGGCGCAGGACGCGCGCAAGCCCCCCGCCGTTCCGGCGGAGGGCTCAGTGCGGCGTGGACCGGGCCGCGGCGTCAGAACGGGTAGTCGGCGACCATCCAGGTGGCGAACTCGCGCCAGAGGGCCACGCCCGCCTGGTGCGCCGGGTGCTCGAGGTACCGCTTCAGGGCTTCCGCGTCCTCGACCGCCGAGTTGATCGCGAAGTCGTAGGCGATGGGTCGGTCGCTGACGTTCCAGCCCAGTTCCCAGAAGCGCAGCTCCTCGATCTGTCCGCCCAGGGCACGGAAGGCCGCTTCGCCCTCCACCACCCGGGGATCGTCGCGGGTGACGCCCTCGTTGAGCTTGAAGAGGACCAGATGGCGGATCAAGGGCACTCCCGGTGGGTACGGCTGCCGGCTGTCACTTCGCTCCGTCGGCGAGCCAGGTGAAGAAGTCGCCGATGGCGCCGGCCGCGTCCGATATGCCCTCGAAGGCTATCTGGACGTAGTCCGCCGCCTTCTCCGGGTCCGTGATGATCACGTAGAGCACGAAGACCACGATCACGTAGACGGCGATCCTCTTGGCGTTCACCGCCACCGCGGCCTCCCTCTGAGTGCTGCCCCTGGGGCCCCTGCTGCCGGCCGCGAGTGTAACCCTCACGTCGTTTCTTCCGACCAACGCCATGGCGGGCAGGGTGTTGTGCGGGAACGCCGGACTCGCCGCACAGCAGAACACCCCCTGGTCCGTGTCGCCACGGTCCAGGGGTGTCATCAGCGGTAGCGGAGGGATTTGAACCCTCGGTGACTTGCGCCACACTCGCTTTCGAGGTCTGTTCGTGCTGGTCACGGCTTGACCCGCACCCGTCCAACCTCGTTCATTCCCGTCCGCCCGTCCGGAGCGTGAACCGCTGTGGACGGCTCCGGACGGGGTTGAATGAGACGGAAACTGAGACGGAAGACCGTCGGCTGACCTGCGGCCTGTCCCTTAATCCCAGGGGCGGGAAGCTTCGAGCGCTGCGACCACGGTTGCCGGGTCACCGTCGTACAACAGGTGCGGTTCGTCTGCCTCAGGCGGGATAAACCGCGTGCGGTACCGCTGGAGGTCGCTCTCGGAGAAGTAGATCGAGTTGGGATCGTCCGCGTGGAACTCGTTCCGCTTGCTGATCCTCGCCCACAGTTCGTCATGGCTGGCTGCGAGGTAGACGAGTACAGGGATCGCGCCGACGTCGGTGGCGATCGCTCGCCACTTCGCCCGGTCCTCCGGGGTCCAGAAGCCGTGGTCAACGACGACATCATGCCCGGCCTTGAGTTGCTCCCGCAGGTCGAGCGCCACGTCTTCGAGGACGGGCCGCTCAAGGGTGGGGAAGACGCCGCGGGGGAAATCGACGCCGTAGACGCCGTGCCGGCGGAACATCTCTTCGTCCGGGCACAGCCGTATGAACCCGCGGGCGGTGAGGGCGCGGGAAAGAGTCGTCTTGCCGGATCCTGGGAGCCCGGCCATCAGGACACAGAACGGCGGGTGTGGGGGCATCGGTCTCGTCATGGTTCGGGAGATGACGGCCACCTCCGCTTCGGCTTCGGGCGTGATTGTGCCAGCCCTGCGGGCCGCGAGCAGTGCGTCTAGGCGGTTTTCGAGCACGCTCACGAGCGTGTCGTCCACGACCGTCACGGGGACACCTCCGATTCTGTGCGCCATGTCCGGCCCGGGCCGCCGAGGTCCACGCCGTACTCCACGATGTTGCCCTCGCTGTCCACAAACTTGGCTGTCATCACGACTACTGGATCCGTCGGCGGGTTGTCGGGGTCCAGCTCCAACAGTCGCGCGTCCTCCGCCGTCAGTAGACGGGCTGAGGCGGTATCGATGCGGTGGCTGATCGGGTGACCTGTGGCCTGGGCGATGAGCTGGAGTGACGTTCCCCCCGTCAGTCGCTCGCTCTCCGCCAGTTGGGGGATCAACTTCCCGTACCGAGCGGGAATCCATGACGTGCTGTGGGCGACGATGCCGTGCCGGTCCCGGTACACACGACTACGGCGCACCACATCGGAGCCGGGCCGAATGTCCAACGCCTGCGCCACTTCGTCGGGCGCGGGCACCACGGCCGCCTGGTGCGAGTCGGATCGCTCACCCGTACCCCAGCTTGATCCGGTGCGGACTCCCCGGTCCTGCCGCTGGGCGCCGGAAGACATCGGGGCCGGCTGGTCCAGCACTTCCGTACCGATGCCGTGGATGCCACGGACAAGCCCCTCGTTGCGCAGCTTGCGCAGGGCCTTTTCGGCGGTGGCTGTGCTCACCTTCCACTCTTCCGAGAGGTTCTTGATGCTCGGCAAGAGGGTTCCTGGCTGTAGCTGACCAGACGAAATCAGCTCTGCGTAGTGGGCGGCAATCCTCGCGTACGGCGCCCGATTGTCGGTCTGGCCTGCCATGTCGCCCACTCCTTGTCGTCACTTCCCTGGGGTTCCCTAGCTTACCGCTTGACACCGCAGGGAACCCTAGGGAACCTTAGGGATGTGCCCGCCGGTCGGAACGACGGATCGGAGGGTGTGGACCTCAATGCGCCCTTTTTCAGGGGCTGTTCGAGGTCAAGGGGCCCGGGACAGAGCGGGCCGAGGGCGCCCCCGACCCTGGTCATTCGGGAGGGCTTAGACCGAAAGGTCACGTCTCCATACGCCTGAAACGGGAGCCCGTGTTCCCGAAGGAGACAGCTAGACCTCACCGCACCGCCGCTTCCTGCGGCGGCCGGTTGCCTCCGCTGCTCGTCTCGTACGAGCAGCGCTGAGGGGAGCCGGATGCTCCGACTTCAACGGCGAGCGGCTCCCGGGTGGCACCCCGGGAGCCGCATTCGGGCCGTTTCACCTGCTAGGGAGACCACGACCCATGAACCACATCGTGACTGTTCAGGACGCTGTTACCGCGTTCGCCGACTTCATGGAGCCGACGGCCGCGGAGCTGGACGCGATCGAGCGAGAGATGCCCGTGATCCTCGCGGACGTCGACCTGATCGACGCGCAGATCATGGTCCTTGACCGCACGCCGAGCGAGGTGGACGCCCGCCGTATCCGCCGGGCCCGCCGCCGGGCGCTGGCCGCCCGCCGGGACCTGGCCAACCAGGGCGGTACCGACGCTCCGGTGGTGGCGTGATGGCGGGGGAGTTCACCGCGCAGATGTCCGTGTACAAGGGACGCTGGCGCCTGTACATCGTCCTGTTGGACGGTCTCACCTGTCCGTGGCCGGAGTACAGCTTCGACCGGGTCGCTCCGGTGCCGACGTTCACGGAGCGCGTGGACGCGCTCAGCGTGCTGGGCTTCGAGCCGGTGCCGGGCGCTGAGTGGCGGTGGACCGAGGACAGCGAGGACCCCGACGATCCCGCCTCTGCGGTGATGCTGATCGCCGCCGTTCAGGTGCGTTCATGGACGGGGGCGGGCGCGTGAACGGCGATCCGATCCGTTCGGCGGAACGCGCGCTGTCGGTCGGCACGTGGCTGATCGTGGCCGGCGCGATGCTGTACTCGATTCTGACCGTGACCCCGCTCGCCGCGGCGCACACCCCGGATGAGTGGGACTGGACGGCGCCGATCCTGCCCCTGGTGGTGGATGCGGCCGTGGTCATCGTGGTCCGTCTCGATGCGGTGCTGGCCCGCCTTGGCGGGCACGGTGGGTGGTGGCCGGTGGTGCTGCGGTGGATGACCGGCTGTATGACGCTGGCGCTGAACGTCGCCGATTCCGCGCTGGCCGGGGACCTGGTGGGCGTGGCCGTGCATGCGGTCGCGCCGCTGCTGCTGATCGTCACCGCGGAAACGGGTCTGGCCTACCGGCGCGCCATCACCGCCGCCGTCACCGCGCGGGAAGCCCAGCAGCGGACCGACCGCGAGCGGGCCGAGCAGGCGGCGCGGGAGCGGGCCGAAGCCGCCCGCCGGCAGGCCCGCGAGGAGCGCGAGCACGCCGCCGCGTTGGCGCGTGAACAGCGTGAACACGAAGCCGCACTCATCCGCGAGCAGGCCGAGCGGGAAGAGCGGGCCCGCCGTGAGGAGCGCGAGCGTGAAGAGGCCCGCGAGCGGGCCGAGCAGGAGATGCGTGAACACCGTGAACGCGAGCGTGAACAGCGCGAGCGCGACCGTGATCGCGCCGAGCGGGAAGCGGCCGAGCGGCGCGAGCGCGAGCGCCGGGAGCGCGTGGAGCGTGAACGCCGTGAACGGGCCGAGCGCGAGGCGCGGGCCGAGCGTGAACGCGCCGCCCTGCTGGCCGCCGGCCCGGCCGTCGAGAAGTTCCCCGAGGACCGGGCCCGCCAGACGGTGCGGGCCGCGTTCGAGGCCGGGTTGCCGGTGCGCGCCGCGGCGGAGTTGTGCGGCTGGTCGGTGGGGTGGGTCTCCGCCCGCTACGCCGAGCACCGCGACCCCGGCACCGGCGGCGCTGAGCTGGCCATCGCGAGCAACTGATGGCCACTCTCCCCACCTACCCCTGGCGGCTCGCACCGCAGGGGTTGGCCACCCGCCGTCAGCTGCGTGCGATGGGCCTGCGGCCGGGCGGGCAGGACGTGGCGGCGCAGATCGAGCGTCCCCGTCGCCGGCGCGGCCCGCTGGTCGCCTACCTGTACCGCGTTGACGACGCGAAGCCGGTCCGGCCGATGACCCCGGCCCGATGGGCGGCCCTGGCCAAGGCCAACGCCGCCCGCCGCAGGTGCCCGCAGTGCCGCCGGGATGCCGGCTACGTCATCCCCGCGGAGCTGGGCACGTGCGTGCCCTGCGCCTACCCCGAAGACGAACAGCGCGCCGCCTGACGTCCCTTCTTCGCCTTCCTGAACAGGAGTGTTCCTGTGTCCAGTCGTATCCGTGCTCGCGGCGCCAAGACGGCCGCCGGTGTCCACACCGTCCGCATCCCCCGCCAGCGGGGCCGCCGCGGCGCCGACCCGTTCGTGGTCGTCGTCCCCGAGCGGCCGTCGCTCACCCGCGAGGCGCTCGGCTTCCTGGGTGGGCTGCTGTGGCGCTCGCGTCACGCTCTCGCCCCCACCGGTCTGGCCGTCCTGGCCCTGGTCGTCGCCGCGCTGCTGCACGTCATGGCCTGGTGGTCCGGGCTGATCCTCGCCCCCGCCGCCGCCGGCCCGCTGGCCTGGCTGTTGGTCATGCAGCGCCGTCGCCCCGCCGCCGGCGCCGTCCTCGCCTGGCGTATCGGCCTGGCCGCGCTGCTGGCCTCCGCGCTGGCCTGGCTCGCCGTCGCGGCCGGCTGCGGTCCGCTCGCGGGCGCGCTGGAGCTGTGGTGGCTGCTCACCCTGATCGCCGCTCAGTCCGCCTGGCTCGTCGTCCGCCGCACCCACTGACCTCAAGGGAGATCCTCAGATGGCAGCTTCCACCCGTACCGGCGGCACGAACGGCGCCGCCAACAGCAGCAAGGGCAACAAGTTCGCCAACGCCGGCGCCGCCGCGGGCGGCTTCGTCGGCGCGTTGGGCGGCTCGTTCGTCCCGCCGGTCAACGTGACCGTGAACAACACCAAGACCACCACCCGCGGCGGCGGCAACGGCGGCTCGCACGCCGAATCGCTGCTGCCCGCACCGGAGTTCGGTTCCCCGGCGCAGGTGCGCAACTACTGCAACACCCTGCGGGCCGCGGCCGTGACGCTCTCGATCGAGGTGGCGATGGGGGCGGAGATCCTCAAGGCCGTGCTGGCCGCGGTGCCGGACCCGGAAGGTCGGGCGTTCGGCTCCCGCATCCGCGCGCAGAAGGTCACCCGCAAGATGCAGCGCGCCGCGGACGACCTGCGCGACGCAGCAAAGAACGCCGCCGCTTGCTACTCGGTGTTCCAGCAGGAATTCGAGGAGGAGATCAACCGGGTCCGCCACCGCGCCCGGCGTCCGCAGCAGCCGGTCATGAACTGGACCCAGCAGTAGAGGAGGCTGCCCGATGACACGCAACAACGGCCGCCGCGCGCGGCACACCGACTACCTCAACGACGGCATGGCCGTCCCCTACGCAGGCGCGGGCTGGCTGCCCGGTGAAGGGGGCGGGGGCAGCGTCCGCGGCTACCTGCTGCACCGCGCCAAGCCGCACCTGCCGCCGTGGCTCGCGGTCGGCGCGACCGGCCTGGCCGGCGCGCTCGGCAACTGGCGGTGGGGCGACAGCGCCGCCGCCGGCGTCGGCCTCACCCTCGCCTCCGTCGCCCTGACCGGCGTCACCTGGTGGGCGGGCAAGTCCACCAGCGCTCAGCGCCGCCTGCACTCCGCGATCACCGTGGCCGCCGGCTCCGGTTGGCTCACGGCCGCCTGCCTGGCCGGACCGACCGCCGGGCCGATCGATGACCTGTTCCTGATGGGCGGGCCGGTCGTGGCGCTGTCGTGGAACGTGCGCATGGTGCTGCGGCACAACACCGACCCGTCCGGCGAGAGCGGCGACAAGGGCCTGCTGGAGAAGATCGGAATGGCGCGGGCGCAGATCGGTGCGGCGAAGGTGGAGCCCAACCGGGTCACCGCCCCCGTGGCGCTCGCACCGGGCGAGCAGACCAACGACGACATGGCCAAAGCCCTGGGCAACCTCGCCTCCGCCCTGGACCTGCCGACGTCCGCCGTGCGCTACCTTCCCGATCCCGACTCCAACCGGCGCGGGGACCTGGTCATCGTCCCCGAAGACATGCTGGCCGAGACGGTGGAGTACGACGGCCCCTCCAACCTGGACGGGTCGATCGCGGAGCCGCTGGTCATCGGCCGCTACGACGACGGCGCCCCGCTGGTCATGTGGCTGCCCGGCGACCCCGAGACCGGCCGCAACTCCACCCACGTCCTGACCGCTGGCATGTCCGGGTCGGGCAAGGGCGACGCTGCCCTGAACCTGCTGACGGAGATCCTTTCCCGGCGGGACGTGATCGTGTGGTTCTCCGACCCCAAGGCCTTTCAGGACTTCGCGCCCCTGCGGGACGGTCTGGACTGGTCTGCGGAGGGCGGCACACAGACGGAGGTCATGGTGGCCGCCGTCCAGGAGGTCATCCCCGCCCGTACCCGCTGGCTCGGCGCCCACGGCTACCGCCAGTGGGTACCGGCCGCTGCGGAGCGGCAGAACAGCCCGGAGCACACCTGCCGGCCGGGCGGCCAGCCGTGCGGCTGCCCCGGTATGCCGTTCCTGGTCACCTGGTTCGAGGAAGCCGCCAACACCCTGCGCGCGCTCGGGGACGACGCCTTCACCGGCATCGCACAGGAGGCCCGGTCTGCGGGGGTTTCGCTGATCGTGTCGCTTCAGCGCCCGTCCTTCGACCAGATGTCCACCTCCACCCGCGCGTCGCTGCCGTCCGTGATCGCGCTCGGCTGTGACCGGCGCGACGAGGGATTCTCACTGCCGGACGACGTGCTGGCCGCGGGCGCCCACCCGGGCGCCTGGGGCAACCGGCGGCCCGGATACTGCTACGTCGTCTCCCCGGGCATCCCCGAGGACCGCTACCCCTCCCCGGGCCGCACCCGCCGCTTCACCCACCGGGCCGTGCCCGTCATGGAGCTGCTCGCCACCTGGGCCCAGCGCAACGGCGCCACCGCCGACCCCATCACCGCCGGCGCCGCGGCGGCCGTCGCCGGCAACGCCTACACCGGCCGCACCGCACCCGCCACCGTCGGCCCGGCTCCCGCGCCGCGGCTGTCCGTCGTGCACGACGAAGGGGACGACATGCAGCAGCACCCCGGCCGGCACGTCGACCCCGAGGACGCCGACATCAACCCCGAAGCCGAGCTTCCCGACGCGCAGGACGGCGACGACGAACCGATCTTCGGGCAGGAAGCCGGCCGCAAGCCTTCCCCCGAGGAAGCCCGAGAGCTGTTCGCCCGCGCGCTGGAGGAGTTCGAGGAAGCCGGACAGATGATCGTCGGTCCGAAGGACTTCATGGACTGGTGCGAGCGGCACCAGCTCTCCCGCCCGTGGGTGTCTGCGCGGCTCAAGGAAGCCGCCGTGGAAGGCCGTCTGGAGCCGACGAACGCCACCGGCCGGTGGCGGATCGTCCCCATCCTGACGGCTGCCTGACACCTGACACCGTCACGGCCGCCTGACACCCAAACCCCTAGGCACCCGCGCTGTCACGCACTCCTGACACCACCCCGTGACACCCGTCTGACACCTTCCCGCGCGCTCTCGTGCCCGCTCTCGCGGGGCGGACGCGCGGCTCACTCCAGGGAGCCCTGATGACCCACCACGACCCGCCGGGGACCATCGCCCCGCACATCCCCGCCGACACCTACCGCCACGCACAGGCCACCGGCGCCTCGGTCGTCATCGTCGTCCACCACACCGACCCGACCGGCCGCCCGCTGCGGCACTACCTCTTCCCGCTCGCTGTCGCCGGCGCCGGCGTCATCGGCGTCTTCGGACTCGTCGCCGCGTTCCTCGCGCTGCTCGACTTCGCCGTCCACACCGCCACCGTCATCGCCGGTGCCACCGGCCCCATCGGCGTCGGCGGCATCACCCTCCGACTCTTCCGCGGCAAGCACACCTAGCTACGCCAAGGGCGGCCCCCTCTCACGCCAATGAACCGGGGCCGCCCTTGCCAACCAGTCACCCATCAAGGAACCGGAGAACTCCAGCATGACCCATGACCCCCGATCCTCGCTGCTGCGCGCAGCGCTGGACGCCGCCGCCCGCGGCTGGCACGTCTTCCCCCTCCGTCCCAGCACCAAGCGCCCTGCCCTGCACGGAGAGGCCAAGTGCCCGCACACCGGGCCGTGCGCCGGCGGGCACGTGAAGTGGGAGCAGCGGGCCACAACCGACCCGGACCGCATCCAAGCCGCCTGGTCGCGTGCGCCGTTCAACGTCGGGATTGCCACCGGCCCCTCCGGGCTGATCGTGGTGGACCTGGACACGTCAGAGCACAAAGGCAGTGCGGACGCGCCTGACGGCGCGACGACCTTTGGAGCGCTCTGCGAGCGCGCCGGACACGCCGTCCCCGACACCTTCCGCACTCGGACCGCGAGCGGTGGAACGCACCTGTACTTCACCGCACCGGCCGGCTTCCGGCTGTCCAACACAGCGGGCACCGTGGCCGCTTCCGTGGACACCCGTGCGGCCGGTGGCTACGTCGTCGCCGCTGGCAGCATCGTTCCCGGCGGCCGGTACGAGGTTGAGGGCGGGACCGCCGCAGTGTCGCTGCCGGGGTGGCTGCTGGCGCTGCTGCGGCCAGCACCCGTTGCGCCCGCGGTGCCGCTCAGGCTGCCCGCGGTCGACGGGAGCCGCGCGGCACTGGCCGCGCTGGAGGCCGAATGCGCCGCGGTCGTCGGCGCGCCGGACGGGTTGCGCAACGTCACCCTGAACCGCTGCGCCTTCAAGGTGGGCCGGTTCGTCGCATGGGGCGACCTCCCCCGGCATGTGGCAGAGGACGCCTTCCAAGCGGCAGGAGAGGCCCGGGGACTCACCGCGGCGGAGTGCCGCGCCACGATCCGCAGCGCCCTGGACAGCTCCGTCCGCAAAGCCCGTCCCCGGGAGACGGCATGAGCACCCTGACCCGCCCCCGCTTGGAAGGCCAACCCACCCCCGCCACCGGTCCGCATGCCGCACGACCGGCCGCGCCCGGGCCGACCGTGGGCGAGCCGCAAGGCGCCGCCCGCAAGGGCGTCGTAACTGCTCTTCGCCCTGACCCGCGCCCGGCCGACGACCCGACGCCGGACCGGCCCGGCATCCGCATCTACGCCCCGCCGGTCTACCGCCACCCCAACGACGGTGCCCGCTGGTCCAAGCGCCCCGGCGCCACCCCCACCGCGGCCTACGCCTGCCCCTGCGGCGAAACCCGCACCGCCCGCGGCCAGGACGCCGTGGCCGCCCTGGTCACCGCCTACGCCGCCCACAAACACGCCTGCACGGGATGCCCGCCCCGGACACCGAAAGCAGGAACGCAGCATGACCGACACCACACCCGCGGCGCCCATCGACGGCGCCGCGCTGCTGGACGAGGTGGAGCACTTTCACCGCCGCTTCAACGTCTTCCCCACCGAAGCCGCGTTCGTCGCCGTCACCCTGTGGGACGCGCACGCCCACCTGCTCGACGCGTTCGACTCCACCCCGCGCTTGGCCTTCCTCTCGCCCGAACCGGGGTCGGGGAAGTCCCGGGCCCTGGAAGTGGTCGAAACCCTCGTACCGCGCTCCATGGCTGCGGTCGACGCCTCCGCTTCCGCCCTGTTCCGGTCCGTCTCCGGAATCGACGGCGGCCGACCGACGATCCTCTTCGACGAGATCGACACCATTTTCGGACCGAAAGCCGGAGACAACGAGCAACTCCGCGGGTTCATCAACGCCGGCCACACCCGCGGACGGGTGATGTACCGATGCGTCGGAGACGGCTCCAACCAGCAGGTACAGGGCTTCCCCTCGTACTGCGCCGTTGCCGTCGCTGGACTCGGCTCCCTCCCGGACACGATCATGACCCGGTCCGTCATCGTCCGCATGCGCCGCCGGGCCCGCAACGAGAAGGTCGAGCAGTTCCGCACCCGCATCCATGTACGGGAGGGCAATCAGCTCCGGGACCGGCTCGCCAAGTGGGCCGAAAGCGTGCAGGAGCAGGTCACCGACGCCTTTCCCGAGATGCCCGACGGAGTGGCCGACCGGCCCGCGGACGTGTGGGAACCCCTGCTCGCCGTCGCGGACGCCGCCGGGGGCGACTGGCCCGAACGGGCCCGCGAGGCATGCAGCGTGATGGTCAAAGCCTCCCAAGCCAACGACAAAGGCAGCATTGGTATCCGGCTGCTCACCGACCTGCGCGACCACGTCATGATCGGCATCGACCGACTCCCCACCGTCGCCGTTCTCGACCGGCTCAACGCTCTCGACGACGCCCCGTGGGCCGACTTCAACGGCAAGCCGCTCGACTCCCGCCGGCTGTCCAAGATGCTCAGCGAATACGTCACCGTCGACGGCGACCCGGTCACCAGCCGCAACATCAAGACCGGCGGGGGCGTCCTCAAGGGCTATTACGCCAGCGATCTCTACGACGCCTGGCAGCGCTACTGCCCCCACCCCCGGAAAGTCCGCTACCTCCGCTACCTGGCACCGAAAACACGGTCTGACCAGCAACAACGGGGTAGCGGCAAATGCCACCGCGAGCCGCTACCCCAACGCTACCCATCCGCTACCGCTACCCCTTCCCGCTACCTCGATCAGGCCCCTGACCTGCGAGGTAGCGGAAGTAGCGGAAGTAGCGGCCCTCAGAGGGACCCCCGAAGGACTGGCCTACAGGAGAGCCCGCATGAGCATCGCCAGCTTGGACTCCGTCCGACTCGCTAAGACCAGTGGACCGGCCCCCATTCTCCTGACCGTCGAAGAGGCCGCCCATTGCCTCCGGATCGGTCGGACCACCTGCTTCGCGCTCATCCGTACCGGTGAGCTGGAGTCTCTGATGGTCGGGGGACTCCGGCGCGTTCCCGCCGACGCGCCGGCCGCCTACCTCGCCCGCCGCCGCGCTGAGCAGCAGGTGGCCTGACCCGTTCCACTCGCCGGAGCGCTGCCTAGCTATGGGCAGCGCTCCGGCTGTTTCCACCCCGCCTCTACCTCTCAAGGAGTCCGCCTGTGGCGGAAGACGAGAAGCGCACCCGACAGCCCAACGGCCGCAGTTCCATCTACCAGGGCAGCGACGGCAAGTGGCACGGCCGCGTCACCGTCGGCATCCGCGACGACGGCAAGCCGGACCGCCGCCACGTCGAGCGGAAGACCCGCGCCGAGGTGACCGCCGCCGTCCGCGAGTTGGAGCGGGAGCGCGACGCGAAGACCATTCGGAAGGCGGGCCGCCCCTGGACGGTCAAGACGTGGCTGACCCACTGGGTCGAGAACATCGCCCCGCTGGCCGTCAACGAGAACACGATGGTCGGGTATGGCGTCGCCGTCCGAAAGCACCTGATCCCCGCCCTCGGTGCCCACCGGCTGGACAAGCTCAAGCCGGAGCACATCGAGAACTTCTACGGGCGCATGGTGGCCGACGGCCGTAAGGCGGGCACGATTCACCAGATTCACCGCACCTTCCGTACCGCGCTGAACGAGGCCGTACGGCGCGGTCACCTCGCCCGAAACCCCGTCCAACTCGCCAAGGCACCTCGCCTCAGCGAAGAGGAGATCGAGCCGTACACCGTGGAAGAGGTACAGCGGCTGCTGCGGGCGGCCGACGACCGCCGGAACTCCGCTCGGTGGGCCGTCGCGCTCGCCCTCGGACTCCGACAGGGCGAGGCGCTCGGCCTCAAGTGGGCGGACGTCGACCTTGACCGGGGTGTCCTGATGGTCCGGCGGAGCCGTCGCCGGCCGCGCTACGCCCACGGCTGCGGGGACACCTGTGGCAGGAAGGCCGGGTACTGCCCGCAGCGTCAGCGAACCAACCCGGAGACGGCCGATACGAAGTCTCGCGCCGGACGGCGAGCCGTGGGGCTGCCCTCACAGCTCGTAGACCTGCTGCGCGCTCATCAGGTCAAGCAACAAGCCGAACGCGCGGCGGCCGGCGCCGACTGGACGGACGAAGGATGGCTCTTCGCTACGCCGACCGGGCGAGGCACATCACCCCGGACGGACTACGACGACTGGAAGCAATTGCTTGATGACGCGAAAGTCCGAGACGGCCGGCTGCACGACGCCCGACACACCGCCGCTACCGTCCTGCTGATCCTCGGAGTCTCGGAGCGGGCCGTCATGGGGCTGATGGGCTGGTCCACCACGGCCATGGCGGCGCGGTATCAGCACATGGTCGACTCTGTTCGAAGCGAGGTCGCCCGACAGGTTGACGGGCTCATCTGGTCAGTAGGCGGGAACGACCGGCCCTAACACTGCTGGCCTAGCACATAGGGCGCTACGGATTTCTGTTAGGGAGGAGCGCAAAACGTTTGACGCTCCTCCCTAAGCGCAGGTCAGAGGCGTTTCTTGACTCATGGATGGGTCGCGTCGATGCGGTACAGGAGGCAAGTTTGTGCGTCCTTCTCCCCGCGAACGTAGGGATGGCCCGCTACTCTAACGGAGCAAAGTTCGTGTCACCCGTCCCTGTGCCACCGCCAAGGCGCAGGGGGCGAATGATCTCTGGAGAGCAACCAGAGAAACCACCCCAAAGAAGGAACACCCGTCGTGAACCGGCATTGGACCGCCACCATGCCAGCACCTCTACTCACCCCGGCGCTGTTCTCCTAAGACGGAGGCCGCAGCGCCATTTGGCGTGCGGCCTCCGGTGCGTCGTGCTAGGGCGCACCATCCTGCCGAGAGGCAGGAGGACTGCTTACGCAGTCAGTTGGGAAGAGGGCCTGGACTGAGGTCGTCGTTACTCACCGCCGTTCAGCCAGTCGCGCAAGAAGCGCCACAGGTTGAGGGCGAATGAGCCCGCGGCCCAGTTCGGGCCCTTCTTCGTCTCCTTCGCCGTCTCTGCCTTCCGGCACGGCTGCGGAGAGGGGTGTTCGTGCTGCTTGCCTTCCAAGAACCGCCTCCAGATCGAAGCCCTTTCGTAGGGCGTGGGACGTGATCTGAGGGGCAGGTTGGCGTGGCGCACGGCCACCCAACGGAAGCCTAGGGGGCCGCTTGATCGAGCGTGGCCCGGTTCGCCAAAAACCACAGTTACTGCCCGGTGAGGGATGGATGCGAGGGTCATCGGGGTCCAGCATCGCCTCAACTGAGACGGAAACTGAGACGGAGCAGCACGAAGGGCCCGGTCCAACGGACCGGGCCCTTCGTCTACCAGCGGTAGCGGAGGGATTTGAACCCTCGGTGACTTGCGCCACACTCGCTTTCGAGGCGAGCTCCTTCGGCCGCTCGGACACGCTACCGAGAGAGACCTTACAACAAGGTGAGCCCCGCTTCGAAATCGGATTCACCGGGAGCGGAAGAACTCGGTGAGCAGCCGGGCGCAGTCCGTGGCGAGGACGCCCTCGATCACCTCGGGGCGGTGGTTGAGGCGGCGGTCGCGGACGACGTCCCAGAGGGAGCCGGCCGCGCCCGCCTTGTCGTCGCGGGCGCCGTAGACGACCCGGTCCACGCGGGACTGGACGAGGGCTCCCGCGCACATCGTGCACGGCTCCAGCGTGACGACGAGCGTGCAGCCCGTCAGCCGCCACCGGCCGGTCCGCGCGGCGGCCCGCCGCAGGGCCAGCACCTCCGCGTGGGCCGTGGGGTCGCCGCCCGCCTCGCGTTCGTTGTGGCCGGCCCCGAGGACGGTGGTGCCGTCGGCGGCCAGGACGACGGCGCCCACGGGGACGTCGCCGCCGCGCACGGCCAGCGCGGCCTCGTCCAGGGCGAGCCGCATCGCGGCCCGCCAGCGGTCGCGTACGGGGTCGGCGGGCCGGCCCCCTTCGGTCGGTGCGGTCAGCGGACGGTCTCCAGGACCTCCGAGGCCCCGAGGGACTCGGCGATCTCGGTGAGCGCGTCCGAGGACAGCGACTTCAGTTCCTTCTCGCCGACGCCGAGGTCGTCGAGGATGCCGGCGTCGCCGACCGGGCCGTGCGGCACCGCTTCGGCCGGACCGGCGCTTTCCGCGCCGTCCCCGTCGTCGTCCTCGGCGTCGCCGTCCTCGGTGCCGTCGAGGTCGAGGGCGTCCAGGTCGTCGGCGTCACCCGGATCCCGGCCGAGCAGTTCGTCGGTGAGCAGGATCTCCCCGTACGAACTGCGGGCGGCGGCGCTCGCGTCGGAGACGAAGATGCGCGGGTCCTCCTCGCCGTCGATGCGGACGACCCCGAACCAGGAGTCCTCCTGCTCGATCAGCACGAGGACGGTGTCCTCGTCCGGAGAGGCTTCCCGGGCCAGGTCGGCGAGATCCGACAGGGTCTCCACATCGTCGAGCTCCGTGTCGCTCGCTTCCCACCCGTCTTCGGTGCGCGCGAGCAGTGCGGCGAAGTACACCGTGACTCTCCCACTGGTCTTAGGCGTGCCGGTTGGGGGTCCCCCGGCGGAGGTTGCGGGCGGAGAGAGCTCAGGCTCCGAGCCCCACCCACTCGGAATCGTGGCAGAAACAAGCCGTCCAGGGGACGTCTTCGGCTCCCTGTGTCCGGGCGTTTTGACCGCGGGTCCACGAGGACGTCCGCGAGCAACTCACCAGCGCACTCGGTGCCACCACCGCGGATCGTACGCGGCTTTGCCGTACGGCCATGCACGCCCACCCCCGTGACGCGTGGGACGCCGCCGGTCTTCCCCGCGCGCGCCGAGCGAACCGCTACCAGCGGAAGGTGCGCATGCGCATCGCGTGTCGGAGCCGGGCCGTCTTGGCGCGGCGCGGCTGCACGCGGTCGCGCAGCGCGCGGGCCTCGGCCAGCTCGCGCAGGAACTGCGCGCGTCGTCTGCGGCGCTGCGCTTCGGTCTCCGACGGATCCTCCGACGGGTTCTCCGGCGGCTCCTCCGCTTGCGGCGCCGCACGCTCTGGCAGGTCACGCATTGGTCCACCACCCTGGTCCGTTTCCCCCACCTTCCCTCGGAAGGGCGGTTTGATGCCGACGAACGGTTCGGGTGAGTTCGGGTGAGGGGGAGAGGCTCACTGTGCGTGGGGGACGCCGGGCCGGTCGGGCCCGGTTACTGTTGTGGACATGCGTCTCCACGTCGTCGACCACCCCCTGGTCGCCCACAAGCTCACCACGCTGCGCGACCGCCGCACGGACTCCGCGACCTTCCGTCGCCTCGCCGACGAGCTGGTCACCCTGCTCGCCTACGAGGCCACCCGGGACGTGCGCACCGAGCAGGTCGACATCATGACGCCGGTCGCCGGCACCACCGGCGTCAAGCTCGCCCGCCCGCGTCCGCTGGTGGTGCCGATCCTGCGGGCCGGCCTCGGCATGCTGGACGGCATGGTCCGGCTGCTGCCGACCGCCGAGGTGGGCTTCATGGGCATGATCCGCGACGAGCAGACCCTCCAGGCCTCCACGTACGCCACGCGCATGCCGGAGGACCTGTCCGGCCGTCAGGTGTACGTCCTGGACCCGATGCTGGCCACCGGTGGCACGCTGGTCGCCGCGATCCGCGAGCTGATCAGGCGGGGCGCCGACGACGTCACCGCGGTGGTGCTGCTGGCCGCGCCCGAGGGCGTGGAGATCGTGGAGCGCGAGCTGGCGGGCGCACCGGTCACCGTCGTCACGGCGGCCGTCGACGACCACCTCAACGAGCACGGCTACATCGTCCCGGGCCTGGGCGACGCGGGCGACCGCCTGTACGGCGCGGCCGAGTAGAACCCCCGCCCCGCCGGTGGGGTACGGCGCTCAGCAGCCCTTCTTCGTGGTCGCCGTCGGTTTCGGTGCGGCCAGGGCCGTCAGTTCCCTGGTCGCTTCCGGCAGGCCGGTCAGCGTCGTGAAGCGGTTGCCGATGATCAGGTCGATCGCGGGTCCCTTGCGGGCGGCGTCGGTGCGGCGCTCGGCGGCGGTGAGCTGGGTGGCCAGTACCGGCAGCGAGGTGTTCAGCGAGGCCGCCGGGCCGAGCAGTACGCCGGTGCCGGTGACCTTCTTGTCGTACTGCGAGGCGGCGTTGCCCACCTCGCCGATGCGGAAGCCGCGCTTCTTGAGTTCGTCGGCGGTGGTCTTGGCGAGGCCGCTGCGCGTGGTGGCGTTGAAGACGTTCACGGTGATCTGCGCGGGCTTGGGCAGGAGTGCCGGGGAGGCGGTGGCCGCGGGGCTCGCCTTGGTCGCGCAGCCGGCCTTCGTGCCGGCCGCCGAGGCGGTGCCCCCGCCTCCGGTGAAGACGTCGATCAGCTGAAGGGTGCCCCAGCCGGCCACGCCGAGCACGGCTCCGCAGGCGACGGCGACGCCGACCAGCCTGCCGCGTCGCCGGGACGGACGCATCCGGGGGTATTTGTCCCCCGTGATCCGGTATTGGCCGCCCATGCCGGGGGAGTCAGCATGCTCATGAGCGCAGCGTAGTGCGCCGGGGCGGCCGTGCCTACCAGATGATCATTTGATAGGGCGCAGAGCACCCGAAAGGGCCAACCGGCCCGGGGCGGGAGGCGGCCGGCCGGCCGGTCGGGGCTGTCCTGGGGCGGGCGACCCGGGGGCGGGCCGCCCGGAGCGGCTCGGTGCGGCCGGGGGAGCGGCTCAGTCCAGTTCGAGCACGCGCGCGTGGAGCACCTGGCGCTGCTGGAGGGCGGCTCGGACCGCGCGGTGGAGTCCGTCCTCGAGGTACAGGTCGCCCTGCCACTTCACGACGTGCGCGAAGAGGTCGCCGTAGAACGTGGAGTCCTCGGCGAGCAGGGTTTCCAGGTCGAGCTGCTGCTTGGTGGTCACCAGCTGATCGAGGCGGACCGGGCGCGGCGCGACGTCCGCCCACTGCCGGGTGCTTTCCCGGCCGTGGTCGGGGTACGGCCGGCCGTTTCCGATGCGCTTGAAGATCACACGGAAAGCCTACCGGTCCCGACGTTCCGGGCGCAGCCATGGCGGCGGAGTGTGGGGCCGGAAAAGAGGTGGCGAACCGGGGCACAAGGGAAGGGGAGGCTGTCGGGAAGGCCGCCGGCAGTGCCTTCACCGGCCCCGTCCTCGGTGCGGATGCCGACGGGGTCGACACCGGCCTCCGGCACGATGGGTGGAGAGGCCGGCGGCACCGGCCTCCGTGGGAACGACGCTCCCCGAGCCGGTCGCCGCGAGCCGGCCGCGCCCCCCGGGTCTCCGCGGTCATGTTCCCGGCTCAGGCCCGCCGTCCGGGGCGGGCCGCCCGGCTTGTCCCCTGGCGGCCTTCGCCGCCCCGGCCGCCGCCTTCGTCCCCTGGCGGTGCGTGCGTTCTGACCGGCGATGTGACCGGCGATACGACCGGCGATTCAGGGTCGGTGACGCCGGCGACGGACCGGAAGGGCCCCGCCGCGCCCGTCACCCGCCCCGCCGTCCGGCCCGCGCGTCAGTCGGCCTGCCAGTACCCCAGTGCGTGGACCCTCTCCTTGGGGACCGCCAGGTCCTTGCGGACGTACGCCGACAGGGTCCGGGTCGTCCGGGTGTCGCAGGCGATCCAGACGTACGGGTCCGGGTGGCTGTCAGCAGGGCGGGCAGCTCGGTCTTCACGCGGTCGACCAGTTCCGTGCGGGGGGTGCGGCGGAGGTCGTGCCGGGCCGGGTCGGTGCGGAAGGGGAGGCCGTCCCCGTCGCCCTCGAACCAGATCGTGGCCGGTGCGGGGCCGAGGGCGTCGAGGAGGGAGTTGATCGCGGGGAGGGAGGCCGGGTCGCCGATCACGAGGGCGCGGGAGGGGGGCGGGGCGGGCCGGGTGAAGCCCGTGCCCTGGACGGTGGCCTCGATGGTGTCGCCGGGCCCGGCGGCCCGCGCCCAGTCGCCGGCGGCGCCCTCGTGCAGGGCGAACTCCAGGGAGAAGGTGCCGGCCGCCGGGTCGGGGTCGACCAGGGTGTAGGCCCGCTGGTGCGGCCTGCCCGCGTCGGTGAACCACAGCCGTACCCACATCGTCGGGTGGACGCCGGTCGCGGCGAGCAGCCCGCCGTCGGTGAGGTGGAGCCGCCGGTAGTGCGGGGTGACGTCCTCGGCCCCCGTGACGGTGAGGGTGAAGTCCTTCGCCCGCATCAACTTCAGGACCGCGCCCTCCCAGCCCCTCCCCTGCGCCATGCCCCGTCACCTCTCGCGTACGATTCCTGCACCGATTGATTAGGTGAGCCTAACCTAAATATCAGAAGGGTCCCAGGGTGACGAGCGAGACGGACGGAGCCGCCCGGCGGACGGACGGAGAAACCGGGACCGAGCCCGGTGCCGGTACCGGTGAGGTCTACCGGGACGCCTGGGGCATCCCGCACCTGCGGGCCGGCAGCGCGCACGCCCTCGCCCGCCTCCAGGGCCGGGTCACCGCCCGCGACCGCGCCTGGCAGCTGGAGGTCGAGCGGCACCGCGCGCGGGGCACCTCGGCGTCCTTCCTCGGCCCGGAGGCCCTCCCCTGGGACCGCTTCGTCCGCCGCGCCCGCCTCGACGACACCGCTCGCCGCTGCTTCACGGCCCTCCAGGAGAGCGACCCGGAGACCGCCGCCTGGGTACGGGCCTACGTCGACGGAGTCAACGAGGGTCTGCGCCCGGCCCCGAGTTCGCCCGCGTCGGCCTCGCCCCCGGCCGCTGGGAGCCCTGGACACCGCTCGCCGTCTGGCTCTCCACCCACATCCTGTTCGCCGGATTCCCCGCCAAACTGTGGCGCGAGGAGGCCGCCCGCCACCTCGGCGAGGACGCCGTCGCCCTGTTCGCCACCGACGGGCCCGGCACCTCCGGCAGCAACGGCTGGCTGGTCGCCGGCGACCGCACGGTCACCGGCCGGGCCGTCATCGCCGGCGACCCGCACCGCTTCATCGAGGACCCCGGCGTCTACCAGCAGATCCGGCTGGCCTGCGACGAGTTCGACGTCGTCGGACTCGCCGTCCCCGGCGTCCCCGGCATCGCCCACTTCGGGCACACCGGCACGGTCGCCTGGGCCGTCACCAACGCCATGGCCGACTACCAGGACCTCTACCGCGAACGCCTGCGCCGCACCGGCGCGGGCGTCGAGGCGCTCGGCCCGGACGGCGTCTGGCGGCGGGTCGCCCGGCACACCGAACTCGTCCGGGTGGCGGGGGAGGAGACCGTCGAGGTCGAGGTGCTGGAGACCGGACGCGGCCCGGTGATCGCGGGCGGCCCCGAGGGCCTCGACGGCGGGAGTCCCGGCGGCACCGACGACGGCGCCCCCTCGCGCTCGCCCTGCGCCACCCGCCCCGCGTCACCGGCGACCTCGGCTTCTCCGCCCTGCTCCCCCTGCTGCGGGCCCGCCGGGTCGCCGACGTCGACCGCGCCCTCGACCTGTGGGCCGAGCCGGTCAACGTCGTCCAGGCCGCCGACACCGAGGGTGGCCTGCTGCACCGGGTCGCGGGCCGCGTGCCCGTGCGCGCGCGGGCCAACCGCACCCGCACGGTGCCCGCCTGGGAGCCCGGCCACGAGTGGACCGGCTGGCACGAGATGCCCCGCGCCGGACTCACCGACGGCGTCGCCGTCATGGCCAACCAGCGCGGACCGGCCGCCGGCCTGGGCGTCGAGTTCGCCCCGCCGCACCGCGCCGACCGCATCCGCGCCCTGCTCGGCCGGCGCCGCCGGTGGTCGTCGTCCGACATGCCGGCCATCCACACCGACACCCACCTCGCCTCCGCCGCGCCCCTGCTGGACCACCTGGCCGCCCTCGACGGCCTGACCCCCGCGGCGGCGGGCCTGCGGGCGCGGCTCCTGCGCTGGGACCGCCACATGGACGCGGACAGCCGGGAAGCGGCGCGGTTCGCAGCCGTGCGCGGCGCGCTCGTGCGCCGCCTCGCCGCCGAGCCGGCCTTCGCCGCGCTCACCACCCCGCCCGCCTACCCCGAGGTCCTCCTGCCCTGGCTGGCCCTCGTCCCCCGCGTCGGCTACGCCCTCGAACACCTCCTGCGCGCCGAGGAGCTGTACGGCATCGACCGGCCGAAGCTGGTGCGGGAAGCCCTCGAGGAGGTCGCCGGGCAGCCGGCCGCCCGCTGGGGCGACACCCACCGCCTCGCCCCGTGGCGGGCCCTGCCCGACCCCTCCCGGGAGGAGCCCGCCCTCTCCGGCGACCACGACTGCGTGCTGTGCACCTCCGCCGTGCCCGGCTGGACCGACCTCGCCGCCCGCGGCCCGGCCGCCCGCTACGTCTGGGACCTGGCCCGCCGCGAGGACAGCCGCTGGATCGTGCCCCACGGCGCCTCCGGCCGACCCGACAGCCCCCACCACGACGATCAGCTCCCCCTCTGGCTCACGGGCGAGCTGGCCCCGGTCGTCACCGACTGGGCGCACCTGACGAAGGAGAACGATGACTGACGCGAACGCCCGCCATGTCCACGTGGAGGAGGCCGAGGGCTTCGGCACCGTCCGCATCCGGCCCCTCGACGCCGAGGCCGACGCGGCGGTCGTGCACGGCTGGGTGAGCGAGGAACGGGCCGTGTTCTGGGGCATGAACGGCCTGACGAAGGACCAGGTCGCCGACGTCTACGCCCACATGGCCGGCCTCGACACCCACCACGCCTTCCTCGCGGAGCTGGACGGCGAGCCCGTCGCCGTGCTCCAGACGTACGAGCCGTCGCAGGACCGGGTCGGCGAGTGCTACGAGGTCCAGCCCGGGGACATCGGCGTCCACGTGCTGCTCGCGCCCGCCGGGGAGGGGGGCGCGCGGCCGGGCTGGTCGTCGGCGCTGATGGGCGTGTTCGCGTCGTACGTGCTGGTGGGGATGGACCGGCGGCGGGTGGTGGTCGACCCGGACGTGCGCAACGAGAAGGCCGTCGCCCGCTTCCTCCGTCAGGGCTTCGAGGCCGGACCGGTGGTCACCCTTCCGGAGATCGACCTGCCGGACGTGCACCTGCCGGAGAAGACGGCCCGGCTCGCCTTCCTCCGGCGGGAGGTAGCCTTCCCCGGGTGACCCCGGAGGACCTCGTCGCCCACTACGGTCTGGAGCCGATCCCCCGCGAGGGCGGCCTGTTCCGCCGTACCTGGACCGGACCCGCACTGCCGGACGGCACCCCCGCCGGAACCGCGATCGTCGCCCTGCTCACCGCGGACGACTTCTCCGCCCTGCACCGCCTCCCCGGCGACGAGGTCTGGCACTTCTACCTCGGCGACCCGCTGGACATGCTGCTCCTCGCCCCCGACGGCACCTCCCGCACGGCCGTGCTCGGCCCGGACGTCCTCGGCGGCCAGCACCCGCAGCTCACCGTCCCCGCGCGCACCTGGATGGGCGCGCGGGTGACGCCCGGCGGCGCCTGGGCCCTCTTCGGCTGCACCATGGCCCCCGGCTTCACCCACGCGGCCTACGAACACGGGGACGCCGCCGCCCTGACGGCACGTCACCCGGACCGGGCCGCCCACATCGCGCGACTGTGCCGCCCATGACCTTGCTGGCGGGCCGGACGGCCCTGATCACGGGCGCGGGCGGCGTCCTCGGCCGCGGCATCGCGCTGCGCTTCGCCCAGGAGGGCGCGGCGGTGGCCCTGCACTGCCGTACGGCGGTAGGGGCGGCGCGGGCCGTCGCCGCCGAGATCACGGGGGCGGGGGCCGGGCCGTCGTCCTCCGGGCCGATCTGCGGAACGAGGAGGAGTGCCGACGACTCGTCCGGGAGGCCGCCGAATGGGCCGGGGAACGGATCGCGGGACGGACCGGGGGACGACTGACCAGTCTCGTCAACAACGCCGGCGTGCAGCCCGTGCACCCCCTGCCCGGCATGACGGCGGCCGACTGGCGCGAGGTCGTCGACACCAACCTGACCAGCGTCTTCGCCTGCACCCAGGCCGCCGCCGAGGTCATGCGGGCCCATGACGGCGGCACGGTCACCCACATCGCCTCGGTGGAGGCGGCGGCGCCGCCCGAGGGCCACGCCCACTACGCCGCGTCCAAGGCCGCGGTCGTCCTGCACGCCCGCGCGGCGGCGCGCGAGTACGGCCCCCACGGCATCCGCGTCAATTCCGTCTCGCCCGGCCTGATCGACCGGGACGGCCTGGCCGACGCCTGGCCCGAGGGCGTACGCCGCTGGCGCGAGGCGGTCGCCGTCGGCCGGCTCGGCCGCCCCGAGGACGTCGGCGACGCCTGCGTCTTCCTCGCCTCCCCGCTCGCCTCCTGGATCACCGGACACGACCTGGTGGTGGACGGCGGGGTGTCGGCCCGCCCGGCGTGGTGAGCAGGACAGCCCCACGGTCCGTACCTACCTCCGGGCACGGGAGCCCAGTCCGAAGTACGGAGCGGTGACGTGGACGAGGGGCGTGGTGGCGTGAGCCGGCGCGGTGACGCGGGCGGGCCCGACGGCGGACGAGGGCGCGGTGACGTGGCCGTCGGGCAGGACGGCGGGCGACGGCGCGGTGCACGCGACGGCCGGGGCGGAGGCGGCGTCCGGGGGTGGCGGGGGCTGGTGCTGCTCGGCACCGCCCTGGTCCTGCTCCTCCTCGGCGGCGCCGGCCAGGCGTCGGCCCACGCCGCCCTCCGCGACGCCGACCCCGCCGACGGGTCCGTCCTCGCGACCGCCCCCCGCAGCATCACCCTGACCTTCACCGAGTCCGTCGGCCTGATCGACGACAGCTTCCGCGTCTTCGACCCCCGCAACGGGCGCGTCGGGACGGGCGAGCCACAGCACGCCGACGGCAGGTCCGACACCGCCCGCGTCACCCTCCCGGCCCGGCTCGGGACCGGCACCTTCACCGTGGCCTGGCGGGTCGTGTCGGCGGACAGCCACCCCATCGCCGGCGCCTTCACGTTCTCGATCGGCGCGCCCTCCCCGACCCCGGCCGCCCTCCCCGGCGGCCCCGGCGGCCCCGTCGAGGATTCGGCCACCGCAGGCCTGCACAAGCTCGGCCGCTGGCTGGCGTACGGCGCCGCCGCCCTGCTCATCGGCACGGCCGCCTTCGTCGCCCTGTGCCGCCCGCCGGACGTCCGGCCGCTGCGCGGACTCCTCGTGGCCGGCTGGTGGACGTTCACCGCGTCGACGGTCCTGCTGCTCCTGCTGCGCTCCCCCTACGAGACCGGCGCCGGCCCCGCCCAGACCCTCGACCCCTCCGGCCTCGCCCGGACCCTCTCCGGCCGGCCCGGCATCGCCCTGGCCGCCCGGCTGCTCCTGCTGGCCGGGGCCGCCGTCCTGCTGCTGCGGCAACGCGGCCGCGAACGGCCCACCCGGGCGACCCGCGCCACCGGCCTCGTCCTGGCTGTGGGCCTCGGCCTGACCTGGGCCGCGGCCGAACACGCCTCGGCCGGCATCCAGGTCCCGGCCGCGATGGCCTCCTCGGTGCTGCACCTGCTGGCCATGGCGGTGTGGTTCGGCGGCCTCACCGCCCTGCTCACCCTGCTCCGCCGCGGCACCCTCCCGGCCGCCGCGGCCGCCCGCTTCTCCCGGCTCGCCGCCACCTCGGTCGCCGTCCTCGCGGTGACCGGCGTCTACCAGGCATGGCGCGGCCTCGGCACCCTCGGCGCCCTGACGGACACGGCGTACGGCCGGACCCTCCTGGCCAAGCTGGGGGCGGTGGGCCTGCTGCTCCTGGCGGGCGCCTGGTCGAGGCGGTGGACGGGACGGCTGGTGAGAGCGGAGGCGCCACGCACGGGCGTGCGGGAGGTGGAGACGCCGGATGCGGGGGAGAGCGGGGCGAGGGGCGAGCCGAAGGACGACGCGAAGGTGACGGTGAAGGAGATGGAGACGACGGCGGAGAAGGAGACGGGGACAGAGACGAAGGCGGAGGCGGAGGCGGAGGCGAAGGCGGAGGTCAAGGTGAGGACCACGGCGGAGGTGAGGGTGGCGGCGGCGGTCGGCGCTCCGGCGAAGGAGGAGGTGTCCGTGCGGACGCCCGCGCGGGCCCCCGCCCCGTCGGAAGGGCCCCTGCCCCCGACGGCGCCCCTCTCGCCCCGTCCCCCACCCCGGCCGAGGACGCCCACCGCCGTGCCCTGCGCCGGTCCGTCCTCGCGGAGGTCGCCGTCTCCGTCGTCGTCCTCGGGCTCACGACCGTGCTGACGGGCACCCTCCCCGGCCGTGCGGAGGCGGAGGCGGCGGCCTCCGAGCAGTCGATCGGGCTGCCCGCCGCCTCCGTGACCACGGTCCCCTTCGACATGAGCGCCCCCGGTGCCCCCGGCGCGCGGGGCAGCGTGCAGATCACCCTCGATCCGGGCCGGGTCGGCGAGAACGCGGTGCAGGCCGTGGTCTACGGCCCCGACGGCGGCTTCGCCAGTGTCCCCGAACTCCGCATGTCCTTCAGCCTCCCCGGCCAGGACATCGGCCCGCTCGACGCGAAGCTCACCGACCGGGGCGGCTACTGGGCCGCCGACGCCGTCAACCTGCCCCTCCCCGGCACCTGGGAGATGAGCGTGACCGTGCGCGCCTCGGAGATCGACCAGGTGACGGAGACGAAGCCGGTGCGCATCAGCCGCTGAGCGGGCCGCCGGGCACGGGGCGACGCCGGTGTCCGTGCGGACCGGTGCGGGGGCGGGTACCGGTGCGGGTCAGCGGCCGAGCGCCGCGCCCCCGGCCCGCGCGAACCTCTCGTCCGGGTCGCCGGAGGACGCGCCCGCGACGCCGGTGCCCGCGACCGGGGCGCCCTGCGCGGTGACGGGGGCGCCGCCGCCGAGGAACAGCGTGCCCGGGACGTCCTTCGGGTTCGGCGCCTGCTCCGGCCACCCGGCCGGCCCGGACGTGGGCGCGTCCCGGGAGACCGCGGTGAAGGCCGTGCGGCCGTTCGGTCGTTCAGCCATCCCGTCACCTGTCACCTGTCACCTGTCACCCGGCACCCGGCACCCGTCATTCGGGCATGAGACCCATGACGCCGTGGATACGGGAGAGGGTGAAGACGCGCCCGTCGTCCCGCAGATGGCACCAGGCTTCGAGGTAGGGCGGGTCGAGCTCGAGGTGGCTGAGGGTGCGCACCGTCCGGTTCCCCGAGGTGGCGACGTACTCGACGGTGATGGGCCCGCCGGTGTCGATGGCGTGGGCGAGCTGGCGGACGTCGCTGTACGGCAGGTGCTTCGCCCATCCTGAGACGATCTCCTCGGTGTCCGTGGCGAAGGGCCTTCCGCCGACGAACGGCGCGGGGTCGGGAAGCGTCGGCGGGGCCTTCAGCAACCGGACCGCCAAGGCGCCCGGGTCGACGGGGGCGGACGCGTTCGCCCCGCCTGCGGCGGCGATCCGGCCACCGGCCGGCGTGCCGGTGCCGCGCGGAGCCGGCACGGGAGCGGCGGCCTGCTGGGACCAGGCTCTCTCGATCCGTACCGTGCCCTCGGCCGTCTCGGCGACGGGCGCGTACCCCTCGGCGCGGAGCGCGGCGAGGGTCGCGTCGAGCGGGCTGCGGCTGATCAGCACCGTCGGCGCCAGCTGCCGCAGCCCGAGCCTGGCGAGCCTGCGGTGGGCGGCGAGTTCGGCCAGGAGGGCGGGCTCGGCGCCGTGGACGACGCAGGCGGCGGGGGAGACGCGCACGCGCCCGTGGCCGCGTGCGATGTCGGCGATCAGGTAGGACAGCGGCTGGGGCAGGGGCCCGGCGGCGACAGCGGCCAGGTCGGCCGTGATGTCGTCGCGGACGAGGCCGGCGTCCAGTGCCCGGCGGATGCTGCCGGCGCTGAACCGCCACACCGATGCCGTGCCGCTGGTCTCCCGGTCGGCGACGGAGTCCAGGAGCGAGGCCAGCCGCGCGGACGGTGTGCCGGTGACGACGGCGGTGAGGTCGGCGCCGATCCGCGCCGTCGTGGTGGCCGGGGGCAGCAGCCGCCGGCACTCGAAGTCCAGCAACTCCGTGTCACCGGTCCACAGGTGGATGCCGAGGGCGGACAGAGCGCCGCGCGCGAGCACGCCGAGGAGCTCGGCCTCACGGATCACGGTGGCGAACGGTGTGCCGTCCGTGGGCGACGGATGGGCGAGCGGGCGGTGCCAGGTGATGAGGGAGCCCAGATCCGAGGCGACCGTCGCGCCCTGCCCGGCCGGGAGCCGTTCGGCCGCGGCCAACAGCCCGTGGCGGGCCTGTACGCAGCCGTTGCACGGGGGTGCTCCCGCGAGAGCGGGAAGGGCCTTGCCGTCCTCGTCGCGCGCCTGGGCCGGGGTGAGCGGCAGGTTCCGCCATGCCTGGAGCAGGACGGCGAACTGCTCCGGAGGCTCCTGTTCCGCCCAGGCGTCGTACGCCTCGGTGGGCGTCACGCGATCGCCGTCCGGGCTCATCAGCCCGGCGGCGTGCGCGGTCTCGAGAACGAGGCGTACGACGGCGTCGTCGGCCTGCGCGGCCTTGCCGATCCGGGCCAGTTCACGCGCGCCGATCCCACCGGACTTCAGCCGGGCCGGCGCGGTCGCCGAGCAGACCGACAGGACCGAGACGGCACGGGACGCGAACGCCGTGGCCGCGGCGGACGCCTCGTGGTCCACCTCCCGAGAGGTGACGGGCGCGCAGCGCGCGGAAGGCGGGACGGGGTCGAACGGGGCGTGCCGGCCCGGCCCGCGCAGCGCGAGCGCCACCTCGGCCGGCATCCGGGACGGGCCGTAGTAGTGACGGTCCTGGACCAGGAGCCCTCGCTCCAGCGCCCATCGCTCACCCGGTTCGAGGCCGTCGCCGGCGGTGCCGAACACGGCGAACCGCGGCTGCCCCGACGCACCCGCCGCTCGGCGTTCGAGCAGCTCGCGGGCCGCCTCGGGGGCGCCGGCGATCACGGAGACCACCTGTTGCGGGTCGCTGTGGTGGTCCACCAGCGCGGCCAGCCGCTGCTGCTTGACACCCGGCGGCCTGACGCCCAGTGCCGCCAGCATGCCGCGCAGCTCGTCGGAGGTCGTGTCCGCGAGCAGCTCCTCCAGCGGAGCGTCCAGCCCCAGGGGCGCGTCCCACACCTGGTGCAACGATCCGGCCACGTGGAGCTCGCCCGAGCCGTCCGGCCAGACCAGGGCGTGATCGGCCAGCACATCCAGCACGGCGTCCAGGTCGCGAGCGGCTTCCCCGTCCGTCGCCCCCAGCAGTTCTCCCAGGGCATCGCGCGACGCGGGCGCGCCCAGCGCCACGAGCGCCTCGGCCACCTGGAAGTGCGGCAGCGCGAGCCGCTGCAGGGACAGGGCCACCGACCCCGGGCGCTGGAGGCGGTCCGCCAGTTCCCCCACCGTGCGCGGCTCCGGAGGGGACATGGCGTCCCTCCGCGCTCCGAGCACGCGTGCCAGACGGGAACCGTCGAGGCCGCTCAGCCATGTCGTCAGCGTCGAACCGGACTTCACGCGGAATGCACCTCGTCGAACCAGGAACTGTCACAGCGGCACCGCTGTCCCGGCGCCGGGCTCAAGAATGGCGCATCCCCGTGATCAACGGGTGCCACACGGGAGGAGGTTCCCCCAGAGGGTGCCCACGGCTCGCGACCCGCCCCTGCCCGCAGTCCACTTCGACCGCGACCCGCCCCGACCGCGACCCGCCCCGACCACGGCGCGAGAGTCCCGACCACGGAAACCGGGACGGACAACGACGAAGGGCCCCACCGCGACCTGGTTCGTTGAAACCTGGCCGCGACTTGGGTTTCACCGGATAGCCGCAGCCGGCCACAAGGACAAGGCGTGGGAGGCCAGCGGGAGGCCGCGGGCGGACGAGCGGAGGAAGCGATGCCATCTGGTTGGCTCCTCGGTGCTCGATCCGGAGGATGTGATTGGTCTCGCGGTCGAGGTGCTGGTCAAACCGTTCCGGCGGTTGGACGCGGCGTCTCTCGTGGTCTCCTACCGGAGTCCGGTGCCCCAGGAGGAATACGCCGAAGGGGTGCGGTATCCGGACGGGGGGGCGGCTGACCCCCGAGCAGCGCAGGCGTCGGGAAGAGGTACGGATGCGGGCCGTGCGGTCAGGCCCGAGCCCTGGACCGAGACCGCGACGCCGTGATCGCCGCGCTTACGCTTCCGTACAGCAACGGCCCCACCAGGGCGTCAACACCAAGACCAAGCGGATCGCGCGCCAGATGCACGGACGAGCAGGCTTCATATTTCTTCCCTACCGCATCCTCCTCGGATAGCGGCACACTCCGGCACCACCGAACACGAGACAGGGCCGAAGACCGTACGGACCCCGCGCCCGCGGCACGTGGGGCCGGCTGTCATACGGCTGCTGACGCCGGACCGTTGAGGGGCGTCGTGACCGCGACGCGCACCGCGCCGGTGGCCGAGGCCGCGGCCTGTGCGATCGTGCCCTCTTCAGGGTGGCGGGCGACGACGGCGGGGGTGCCCCCATGCGTCGGCACGTGGCGCACGCTCCATCCCGCGCTCTGGAAGTACGCCTGCGCGCGTGCCAATGCCCGTACCCTCTCGTCCTCCGGCAGAGGCTCGGTCGACCAGGTGTGATGGACCGAGATCCCGGACTCGTCCCGGACCGTGCTGAGGCCTTCCCCAGGCTGTGTCGGCGCGGACCTGACCCGCAGGGCGTCGTAGATCCGGCTGGAGTGGCCGAGGGCACGGTGCGTGGCGGGATCGTCGGCCTGCAGGGTCTCCAGCGCGGCGGGGTCGGCCGCGGTCGACGCCGAGGACTTTTCCGGTGGGAGGAAGCAGGGCGATGTCACCTTGAGAGAGGCGAGGCCCTCGCCCTTGGCTCGATCCACGACGCCGGTCAAGGCGTCCATCCAGAAGTCGTCAGGCTCCGTACGCATGTAGACCGCAGGAAACGGGCTGGACCAGTCGACCTCGCCCGAGTTGTACCTGTAGCCCTGCTTCAACCAGGCGTCCCGGGCCTGCCGCACGAGGTTCTGGGCTTCCGGCCCCGGAACGCCGGTCAGTTTGTAGACAAGGGTGACCTGCACGCGGTCGTCAGGGCCGTGGTCGTCCCTGGCGATGCAGGAGCCGACGGGCGCGGCGCCCATGCGCTCCAGTGTCGGCTTGGGGGACATGCTGTCCACCGCCTGGTGGATGATGTCCTCTGCCCGGTCGATCGCCTGCTGCTCATTCATGGTGACCTGCTTCGATGCTCTTCCGCCGGTTTCCTGTCCCTCCTCCTGCGCCCCGCACGCGGTCACCAAGGTCGTCATGACCAGCAGCGCGACAGCCGGGATTGCTTTCCGTAGCTTCACGGCCGTCCTCCGGTCACGATCCTGGCCAGGCTGTTGAGGGGCTTTTCGTCCCAGTATTGGGAATGTGCGGGCATCATCTCGCCGCCCGATCCCGGCAGCTTCCCGTCGGGGACCTTGAAGACCTGGCCCCCGAAGTCGTCGGAGGTCGGGTCGGTTCCGTGGACGATCGAGTGGTCGTCGAAGAGCTCCATGTACGCCTTCGGGTTGAGGGGGCCAAGGTACCTGCCGGGGGCGGGGCGAGGTTGATGAGGTCGTTCTTGGCCGTGGCCGCGAAGACATGGTCCGGCGGGATGTTCAGGTCCTTCGCGTGATGCACTCCCACGCCCGGACTGCCCACCATGATCGCGTTGTCCACCGGCAGGTCTACGTGCATGCTCATCGTCTGGCCAGCCACCAGGGACCCGTAGCTGTGCCCCAGGAGCGTCTGGTTCACGCCGCTGTCGCGGTGATTGGCTTCCTCGATGCCCTGGATGAAGTTGCCGAGCGGCTCCTTCGCCTGGTCGGCCCACTTGGCCTCCGTCGCATCGGTCGCGATGGCCTGCGGGGCGTCGTAACCGAGCCACACGATCGAGGCCGTCGAGCGGGTGAGGTCCTGGCGCTCCGCCTCCATCTGGAGTGCCAGAGCCCTGTCCATGTCTCCGCCGATGGACTCCAGCTTGGCGAACGTCCCGGGCACGTACGTCACCACGTTGTCGGCGGTGTCCGGATTGCCGATGGAGACGATGGCGCGCCCCATGTTGTTGCCGTCGAATCCGAGCAGATAGGGGCGGTTGCTCTCGCTCGTGTAGCTGTCGAAGCGTTCCTGGATGGCGTCCATGCCCTTGAAGCCGTTCTCGAACTGCTTCTTCTTCTCGTTCCACTCCTTCCATTCCTCGGTCGGGACCATGGCGCCCTTCACCTCGCGACCCGTGATGGGGCTGATGTAGGGCTTGTAGTGCTCCGGCTCCTTCTTGAGCCAGGCGTCGTACTCCACCTGCTTGGCGGCGCGCTGTTCCGCGAGCACGGTGCGGTTCGCGTCGTCGCGCACGACGGAGGGAAGGCCGTCGAGCGCTCCGATACTCGCGGGGTGCATGGCGACGTAGGCTTCCTGCTGCTCCTCGGAGAGGCCCTTCCACCAGTTGGCGTTGTCCTGGGGCCAATCGTTCTTGGGCGGTGGCTTGATCGTGTCGAGGTAGGCATCGGCCGCCTTGCGCACGCCGCCCGTGTCCGACGTGACGTCCGTCCAGTCCCGGGCGGAGACGGTCAGGTCGTCATCGGCCTTCAGGGCTCGTATTTTCGGTGCCCACTTCGTGTCCGCGTCCGTGGCTTCCTTCAGCGCGTCGGCGATCCGGTCCGCGTACCCCATCGCCTTGCCGTAGTTCGGGTTCGGGTGGATGTTCGCCGCCTGGCGCTCCAGGGCATCGGAGGTCGGGTCGCCCCCGGCACTCCCGGTCACTGTGCCACCATCAGCGACCTTCTCGTCGCCGGGCTTCTGCCCCGCTGGATACGTGACCGAGCCGTCGGAGTTCACCGTGCAGCCGTCCGCCTGGGCGTCCTCGACCGCCGCGTCCAGCTTCCGCTTGGCGGCTGCCAAGTCGTAGGCGAGCCCGTTGAGGGCCGTGCTGATCACGCCGCATTCGGTCTGGGTGTAGTGGAAGTTTTTCGCCAGGGCTTGGAGCTGCTTCTGTGACGCCTCCACTGCCTCACCCTGCAACGTCTTGCGCATTCCTGCGGCGACGGTGTTCTCGATGTGGTCCTTGGCTGCCTGGGCCATGTCGCCCATAGAGCGGTATCCGTCGGCGGCCTCCTCGAACTCGGAGGGCTTGAGGGCCTTCAGGGTGGCGTAGTCCATCCCGCCGTCACCGGCCCTTCGCCTGGCCGCCGACTGCGTCTGTGTCCGCGTACTTGAGGTCCAGCTTGTGTATCTCGCCCTTGACCGCCTCATCGGTCGTCAACAGGTCGTGGCCGACCTGCTCCAGGATCTTCTGGAGTGAGCCGCACCGTTCGCTGACGCTCTCGGCGTACTTCTTCCAGGAGTCGTACACCTCTTTCTGGGCTGCCGCACTCAGACAACCCGGGATCGCGCCGAGCCCCGCCTGGCCCTCCGCCAGTTTGGCCAGTGCGGTGCTGACTCCCCCGCGAAGGGAGCCCACCCCTGTGCCGGCCGTGACCCACGCCTTCTTGCTGGACTTCAGGCCGCCTGTTACGGCGCTGGGCCCGCTGCTGGGCTCAACCGGAACCTGGTTGAGCCGCATCGCAACGGGCTGCCGATCGGTCACATCGGCTTTGATCTGTTCCCACTCGTCCCAAGCCACGCGTAGCCCCCGCTTTACCGCTGTGGATCACACCAGCCAGGAACACTACGTCGCACCAGCAACACGGCACATGAGTACCTGTACCTATGCAAATGAGCACCTGCCCCCGCTCAAGGTGTTCCAGAAGCAGCCCCGGCGGTACAGGTCCGTCAACCGTCAACGTCTGCTGCTGACTACGGCGTACTAGGGTGAGCCGCCTGCGGAGCAGAGTCTCCAGCTCGCTGAGTGTGTGCGGCAGTTGGTGGGCGCCGTCGAGCAGGCGGATGTAGTCCGTCTCGCTGAGCGAGCGGCGCTCGCCCTTGCGGCCGGTATGCCTGCGCAGCCGGTAGCACAGGCGCGCGGCCAGGCCCGACCGGAAGCACAGCGGCCCGGCCACCGAGAGCCGTCCCTGGCTGCGGCCGGGCACCTTGATGACGTGGAGAAAGTCTGAGCCAGCTGGGTTTCGTCTACAGCCTGAACGACAGCTCCAACTCGTCGCCCGGCAGGTGGAAGTCCTCTAGAGCCAGGAGCTTGTCCGACTCCGCCAGCGTCAGGCGGATGACGTGCAGGAGTGGCGCCCCGTCCGCGAGTCTCAAGGCCTGGGCCTGGGCCTGGTCCGGGAGAGGCATCCGGGTGCGGACGTACTCCGTGAAGTGAAGCTCGTGGCCCAGGTCGGCGAGTGCCGTGTAGAGCTCTGGGGCCGGTGGCGGTGCCTCCTCCTCGTACTTGGTGTCGATCAGCACCGAGAACGGCACGTACTTCCGGCGGAGTTGACGGAGGTGGCCGTGGTCTGCCGTCTGTAGGGCGTCGTACGTGAACATTGGCTCGCCCGGCGGGATGCGGAGTAGGTCCGCCAGGGCCAACGGGGCGTCGGTGCGGGTGGTTACGGGGGGCTCGGCGTCGGTCCAGCGGATGCCGTCGGCCTCGACGTACCTGCCGTCGGGTGCCATGCGTACGCCGCGCGGACGCGTGTGGCTGGGGCAGCTGTGAGGGGAGCGGGCGAAGGTGCCGCGGCCCATGATGGCCTCGACGAGACCGGATGCCCTTAGCTCGGCAAGGCCCTGACGGACTGTGGGACGCGCGTAGTGCTGGAGTTCGTCGGCGTCCCAGCGGACGCCGTTGAGGAGCCGTTGGAGGCGGTCGGGAGTGTGGTGTCCGGCGTATTCGGCCAGCTGCCAGCTGTTTTTGCGGCCGACAGGGCCCAGCAGTCCACGGATGTAGTCACGCATCCTGCGACGCGGCTCGACGCGCCTGAAGTGCTGGCCGATACGCAGGAACGGGAAATGGCACGGCCGTGTGACCGTCGGCGTCCGCGACGACGGCAAGCCCGACCGCCGCCACATCGAGCGCAAGACCAAGGCAGAGGTGACCAGAGCCGTCAGAGAGATGGAGCGGGCGCGGGACGACAAGAAGCTCAGGAAGCCGGGGCAGAGCTGGACGCTGCAAGCCTGGCTTGAGCACTGGGTCGAGAACATCGCCAAGCCGTACGTCTCCGAGAACACGTACGACGGCTACGAGGTGGACGTCCGCGTTCACCTCGTCCCCGGCCTGGGCGCCCACAAGCTCGACCGCCTGGAGCCCGAGCACCTCGAACGCTTCTACCGGAAGATGCAGGCCTCCGGGAGCTCGGCCGGCACCGCCCACCACGCTCACCGGACGATCAGGGTCGCCCTCGGTGAAGCCGTCCGGCGCGGGCACGTCGCAATGAACGCGGCCGAGATCGCCAAAGTTCCTCGCCTGGAAGAGGAGGACATCGAGCCGTACACGATCGAAGAGGTGCAGAGCCTTCTCGTCGAGGCGGCCAAACTTCGCAACAGTGCGCGCTGGGTCGTCGCCCTGGCGCTCGGGCTGCGGCAAGGGGAGGCGCTCGGGCTGCACTGGGAGGACGTCGACCTCGACGCGGGGTACGTCCGCATCCGTAAGAACCGGTTGCGCCCCAGGTATGCCCACGGCTGCGGTGCCAACCCGTGCGGCCGGAAGGCGGGCTACTGCCCTCAGAAGGAGCAGACGCGCCGCGAGCACAAGTCCACCAAGTCCCGCGCGGGCCGGCGCACCATCGGCCTGCCCGATCCGCTGATCAAGATTCTCCGCCGGCACCAGGAAGCCCAGGAGCGGGAGCGGATCGCGGCCGGTGCCGACTGGGAGGGCAAGGGGTATGTCTTCGCGTCGCCGATCGGTGGGCCGCTGAGCCCCAACACCGATTTCCATGTCTGGAAGCGGCTTCTGCGGGACGCGGGGGTGCGGGACGGCCGTCTCCATGACGCTCGCCACACCGCCGCGACCGTTCTCCTGATCCTCGGCGTCCCGGACGTCGTGATCGACTCGATCATGGGGTGGGAACCTGGGGGAGCGGCTCGGATGCGCGCCCGGTACATGCATGTGACGGGGACCATGCTCCGCAAGGTCGCGCAGCAAGTCGGAGACGCCCTCTGGGTCCCGCCCGGAGCTCCCGATGTCGACGGGAAGTCCGACTGAGACGGAAACTGAGACGGACAACGACGAAGGGCCCCGCTGCAAGCAGCGGGGCCCTTCGACATCGTGCCCGGTGAGGCACTGGCGGAGGATACGAGATTCGAACTCGTGAGGGGTTGCCCCCAACACGCTTTCCAAGCGTGCGCCCTAGGCCTCTAGGCGAATCCTCCGCGGCAAACAATACAAGACGTTGAGGAGTGCTCGCGAACTCGTTCCCGCCCGCCGGCATCGGGTACTGTGGGCGCAGCCCCTCACGCGGCGCTATCTGACTGAACTCCCCCAGGGCCGGAAGGCAGCAAGGGTAGGTCGGCTCTGGCGGGTGCGTGGGGGGCGCTCGCGTTCCGGGGCGGGGCCGGTTGTCGGTGGGCGCCTATAACCTCGTATGCGTGTCGTCTCTCGCGCTGTACCGCCGCTATCGCCCGGAGTCGTTCGCCGAGGTCATCGGGCAGGAGCATGTCACCGACCCGTTGCAGCAGGCGCTGCGGAACAACCGGGTCAATCACGCGTACCTGTTCAGCGGACCGCGCGGATGCGGCAAGACGACCAGCGCGCGCATCCTGGCCCGCTGCCTGAACTGCGAGAAGGGCCCCACGCCCACGCCGTGCGGCGAGTGCCAGTCCTGCCGGGACCTGGCGCGCACCGGCCCCGGCTCCATCGACGTCATCGAGATCGACGCCGCGTCGCACGGTGGTGTGGACGACGCCCGTGACCTGCGGGAGAAGGCCTTCTTCGGGCCCGCGGGAAGCCGTTACAAGATCTACATCATCGACGAGGCCCACATGGTCACGCCGGCCGGTTTCAACGCGCTGCTCAAGGTCGTCGAGGAGCCGCCGGAGCACCTCAAGTTCATCTTCGCCACCACCGAGCCCGAGAAGGTCATCGGCACCATCCGGTCCCGGACGCACCACTACCCCTTCCGCCTCGTGCCGCCCGGCACGCTGCGGGAGTACCTCGGCGAGGTGTGCCAGAAGGAGGACATCCCGGTCGAGGAGGGGGTCCTGCCGCTCGTCGTGCGCTCCGGCGCCGGCTCCGTGCGCGACTCCATGTCCGTCATGGACCAGCTCCTCGCGGGCGCCGGCGAGGCCGGTGTGACGTACGCCATGGCCACCTCCCTCCTCGGATACACGGACAGCTCGCTGCTCGACTCCGTCGTCGAGTCGTTCGCCACCGGGGACGGGGCCGCCGCCTTCGAGGTCGTGGACCGGATCATCGAGGGGGCAACGACCCGCGGCGGTTCGTCGCCGACCTGCTCGAGCGGCTGCGGGACCTCGTCATCCTCGCCGCGGTCCCGGACGCCGCCGAGAAGGGGCTCATCGACGCCCCTTCCGACGTCATCGAGCGGATGCAGGCCCAGGCGGGAGTCTTCGGAGCCGCCGAGCTGAGCCGGGCCGCCGACCTCGTCAACCAGGGCCTCACCGAGATGCGCGGCGCCCACTCGCCCCGCCTCCAGCTCGAGCTGATCTGCGCCCGCGTCCTGCTCCCGGCCGCCTACGGCGACGAGCGGTCGGTGATGGCCCGCCTCGACCGGATCGAGCGCGGCGTGAACTTCTCCGCGGGCTCGGCCCCGCCGGAATGCCCGCCGCGGGGTACGTTCCCGGGGCGGAGGCCCACGCGGCGGCCGCCCCGGCCGCGTACGGCACTCCCGTCCCGCCGGCCGCCCCCGTCCCGCCGGGGAGCGGCGCGGCGGCCGCCCGCGCCGCGGTACGCGGCTCGGCGGCTCCGAGCGGTCCCGCGACTCCGAGTGCCCAGGTGGCTCCGAGCGGTCCCGCGGTCCAGACCCCTCATGCGCCCCAGGTTCCTCAGACGTCCCCCTCGCCCCAGCAGGCCCCCGCGGCACCCGCCCCGGCCGCCGCGGCCCCGGTCGCCCCGGCCCAGGCGAGCCCCGCCGCCGCCCCCGGCGCCTGGCCCAGCGCCACCGCCGCCGGCAGCGGTCGCAGGCCCGGCGGCTGGCCCACCGCGACGCCCGCAGGCGGCGGACGCCCCCGGCGGCCCCCGCCCCGGCCGCCGCGTCCGCCCCGGCACCGGCCGGACCCGCAGCCGCTCCGGCCGCCGCCTACGCCCCGCCCGCCGGTGGCCCCGACCCCCGCACGCTCTGGCCCAACATCCTGGAGGCGGTCAAGAACCGCCGCCGCTTCACCTGGATCCTCCTCAGCCAGAACGCCCAGGTCGCGGGCTTCGACGGCACCACGCTCCAGATCGCCTTCGTCAACTCCGGCGCCCGCGACAACTTCGTCAGCAGCGGCAGCGAGGAGGTGCTGCGGCAGGCGCTGGCCGAGCAGTTCAACGTCCAGTGGAAGGTCGACGCGCTCGTCGACCCGTCCGGCGGCTCCGCGACCCCACCGGCCGGCGGCTTCGGCGGCCCCCCGGCCCCGCCCGGCCCCGGCGGCACCCACGTTCCGGGCGGCTACGGCGGTGGCTACGGCGGTGGCTACGGAGCCCCCGCCCCGGCTCCCGGAGCCGGTGCGGGCGGCGGCACGCAGACCCCCCACACCCCGAACGCCTCTCCTCCCCCCGGCCCCCCGCAGGCCCGGTCGGCCCCGCCCCCGTCCTCCTCCCACGCTGCCCCGAGACCCCGGACCGCCGCCCCCGAGCACGTCGCCATCGAGGACGACATCCCCGAGGACGACGACCCCGACCTCAACGAGTCGGCCCTCTCCGGGCACGACCTGATCGTGCGTGAGCTGGGCGCGACCGTCGTGGACGAGTTCACCAACGAGTAGCGGGCGCGCCCGCCGCCCGGGAGACGGCGCCCGCCCGAAGGGCCCCGCCCCGCCCCAGGCCACCCGCGGTCACGGCCACCCCCAAGGCCGAGGCCACCCCGGTCACGGTCACCCGCCTCACGGTCACCCGCCTCACGGGCACCACGGCCGACAGGGCACCCGGCCGACACGGCACCCCCGGCCCGCGGTCGCCCCGGCCCACGGCCCCGCTTCGGAGGAACCCACGAACACCTGACCCCCGTCCTTCGGAAGCCCGCACAAGCACCCGGAGCCGGGCCGGTTAGGCTGACCCCGTGAACGTCCTCGTCATCGGCAGCGGCGCCCGCGAACACGCCCTGTGCCGCTCACTGTCCCTCGACCCCGCGGTCACCGCGCTGCACTGCGCCCCCGGCAACGCCGGCATCGGCGAGGTCGCCGAGCTGCACCCGGTCGACGCCCTGGACGGCCAGGCCGTGTCCGCGCTGGCCACCGAGCTGGGCGCGCAGCTCGTCATCGTGGGCCCGGAGGCGCCCCTGGTCGCCGGGGTCGCCGACGCCGTGCGCGCGGCGGGCATCCCGGTGTTCGGCCCCTCCAAGGAGGCCGCCCGGCTGGAGGGATCCAAGGCGTTCGCGAAGGACGTGATGGCCGCGGCCGGTGTGCCGACCGCCCGCTCCTACGTCTGCACCACGCCCGCCGAGGCCGCCGCCGCCCTCGACGCCTTCGGCGCGCCCTACGTCGTCAAGGACGACGGCCTGGCCGCCGGCAAGGGCGTCGTCGTGACCGCCGACCTGGAGGCCGCGAAGGCGCACGCCGCAGCCTGCGACCGGGTGGTCGTCGAGGAGTTCCTCGACGGCCCCGAGGTGTCCCTCTTCGCCGTCACCGACGGCGAGACGGTCGTCCCGCTCCGGCCCGCCCAGGACTTCAAGCGCGCCCTCGACGGCGACGAGGGCCCGAACACCGGCGGCATGGGCGCGTACTCCCCGCTGCCCTGGGCCGACCCCAAGCTGGTCGACGAGGTGATGGAGACCGTCCTCCAGCCCACCGTCGACGAGATGCGCCGCCGCGGCACCCCGTTCTCGGGCCTGCTCTACGCCGGACTCGCCATCACCGGTCGCGGCGTGCGGGTCATCGAGTTCAACGCCCGCTTCGGCGACCCCGAGACCCAGGTCGTCCTGGCCCGCCTGAAGACCCCGCTGGCCGGCGTGCTGATGGCCGCCGCCACCGGCGACCTCGCCGACCTGCCGCCCCTGCGCTGGAGCGACGAGGCGGCCGTCACCGTGGTCGTGGCCTCGCACAACTACCCCGGCACCCCGCGCACCGGCGACCCGGTCACCGGCCTCGACGAGGTGGCCGCGAAGGACGCCCCGCACGCGTACGTGCTGCACGCCGGCACCCGGCGCGACGGCGACACGGTGGTCAGCGCGGGCGGCCGCGTCCTGTCCGTCACGGCGACCGGCGCGGACCTCGCCCAGGCCCGGGAACGGGCGTACCGGGCGGTCGCGCGCATCGGCCTGGACGGCTCCCGGCACCGCACGGACATCGCGGCGAAGGCGGCGGCCGGGGCGAGCTGATCCACGGCGGGCGCGCAGCTCCCGGCAGGCACTTCCAGGCCCCGGATCCAGGACGGGAACGTCCGTCGGATCCGGGGCCTGTTCCGTGCCCGCGGACATGCACCTTTCCCCAAAGCCATTCCATCGGGTGAGCGCTCTGCCATCCGGCTGACGGCGGCCGACGCGCCAACTATGGTGCGGCGCAAGCGTTCCGGCACTTGGCCCACCGGCATTGCGATGTCGGTGGCGACTGCCACAGTGGGGGAGTGAGCAAGACCAGGAGAGCCGGGACGGCCTGCACCGAGGGGAGGGGGTGAGGTCCGGCGTGACCGGTATCGGAGTGGAGGCGCGCGCCCAGGGGGCGCGGGCGAGGGCGCTGGCCGTGCTGCGGGTCCGCAGCCGGGCGCTGGCCGTCGCGCTGCTGCCCGCGGCGGCGGCGGTGATCCTGCTCGCGGGCGGTTCCAGCGGCCACTTCGTGGGCCACGGCTGGGACCTCGCCCGCTGGGTGACGTCCGTGCTCGCGGTTCTCGTGCTGCTGGCCGCCGGGGTGATCGCCCTGGTCGTCGCCCGGGCCCGGCCCGCCGTCACTCCCACGGTCGCGATCGCCGAGAGCGCGGCCCCCGATCTGTACCGGCTGGTGCGCGACCTCGCCGACCGTCTCGACGTCCCCGCGCCCTCCGCGATAGCGCTCACCCCGGACTGCGACAGCTGGCTGGAGGACCGCACCCACCCGGCCCACGGCCCGCCCGCGCCCCGCGCGCGCGACGAGATGGCCGGCCCCGGCCACCACCCCCACGGCCGTACGACGACGGCGCCGGTCCTCGTCATCGGCTCCCCGTTCCTGTGGTGGATGCGGGTGGGCGAGCTGCGCGCCGTCCTCGCACCGGTCGTCGCCGGTACGGGTCCTTCGGCGCACCCGGACATAGCGGCGGCCCGGCGCTTCGTGCGCGGGCTGGACGCCGCGGTGGCCGCCTCGGCCGACCGCGGCCGGGGCCCCGGCGCACGGCTCCTCGGCGCGGGCATCGGCCGGGTCGCCCGCCTGCTGCTGCGGAGCTGCCAGGCGCACGCGGCGGAGATGGAACGCGGGGTGGCCGCGGCGGCCGCCGACCGCGCCCAGACCGTGGACTACGGGCTGCGGATCGTCGCCCAGGAGCAGGTCGGGCTGGCGTACGCCGGCTGGGACCGGCTTCTCACCCGCGTGGCGCTGCCCGCCTGGCGGATGGGCCGCTGGCCCTCCCGGCTCGACGTCGGGGTGGTCGCCGCCCTCACCGAGCTGTCACGGCGCGACCGCCTCGCCGAGGGCTTCACCTCCCGGCTGGGCGAGCGCCCCGCCTGCGACCTGCTGGAGGAGCCCGGCGTGGTCGACGAGGCCACGTCCCTCCTCGCCGCCCGCCTCTTCCACGGCGGTCCGGCCGAGACCGGACCCGACTGGTCCCCGGTCACCTGGCAGGAGTATCCGGACGAGGTCGTGGACCGCAGGTGGCGTACCGACGCGGCCCGTCTCCACCGCGTGCTGGACGCGCTGGGCGTGCGCCGCACCACCCCGGCCGCGAACGGCCCCACCCTGGAGCGCGTACTGGACCACCTCACCGGTCCCGGCCCCGCCCGGGACGGCCGGCCGGCCCTCGCCGCCTCCCGCACCCCCTTCGACGACGCGGACGAGGACGACGAGTTCCCCCGGAACCCCCGCAGCCTCGCCCTGGCCACCCGCCTCGGGGCCGAGGTCGCCCGCGAGGAGGCCGAGGGCACGGCGTCGGCAGCGGGAGAGCGGCCGGCCGGCCAGGAGACCGGGGCCGCGCTCTGGGACGACCGGGCGCTCCCGCTCTTCCCCCTCCAGCCCCCGCGCACCGACCGCGAACTGCTCGCCGACCACGTCACGGCGATGGTCTGCTGCGCCGCGATGGACACCGTGGGCGCCACCCCCGGCCTGGACTGGCTCGACGGCCCGACCCTCCTGGTCGACGGCGAGCGCGTGAGCGACCTGACGCCCCGCGTGCTGAGCCTGGTCGAGGACGGCGACGCGGTCCCGCTGCGCACCTGGCTGGTGGACGTGGGCATACGCCCGGAGAAGCCCGTACGCCTCGGTTGAGAGGGCCGCCGGTCGCGAGGCCGCCCGACCGTCCACCGCGGAGCATTTAGTTCCACTTTCGGCCAATTCGCGACGAACGGTGACCATCCGCGGGCGTTGTGTGATGTGCTGGGACCGATCCCGCTCAGGGCAAGCGCCGGCGACATAGGACAACCGCACCACGCGCCCGACGTCGCACCGCGCCACGCCGCGGGCAGGACACGAGCAACCAGGCACGCCCGTACACCCGGCGGCGCGCACGCCCGGGTGCCGGGCGGGTGCCGACCACAGGCACCCGCCCGGCACCCGCACGGCCGTATCCGCACCGCACGCGAACAGGCCGCACGCGCGCAGCCGCACGCACCGGCGACACCGGCGACACCGGCGACACGGGGGACAGAGGGAGGGAAGCACCATGGGACACGAGCACATCCGCCGGTGGGAATCGGGAGCGCTGGCGCACGCCGTGACGGATCCCTTCGGCCAGGGCCCCCTCCCATGGCTGCGCGGCAGCGAGACCTACTTCGACGACACCGGCCAGGTCGTCCCCTGGTACGTCGCCCCGGCCCCCACCGCCACCCCGGAGCGGGCCCCCCGGATCCCGTCCCCCCGCTCCGGCGGAGGCCCCCGCTCCGCCGACGACGTCCACCGTCAGATCAAGGGCTTCGCCTCCACCGGCGCGGTCGCCCCGGGCGAGGCCGTCGACTTCCACGTCACGGTCGACCCGCCCCAGGAGTTCAGCGTCGACGTCTACCGCATCGGCCACTACGGCGGTGACGGCGCGGCCAAGATCACCACCAGTCCCCGTCTCCCCGGCATCGTCCAGCCCCCGCCCCTGACGGCCGACCGCACGGTCTCCTGCCACCACTGGTGGCTGTCGTGGCGCCTCCAGGTCCCGTCGTACTGGAACGTCGGGGCGTACGTCGCCGTCCTCACCACCGTCGACGGCTACCGCTCCCACATCCCGTTCACCGTCCGCGACAACCGCCCGGCCGACCTGCTCCTGCTGCTCCCCGACATCACCTGGCAGGCCTACAACCTCTACCCGGAGGACGGCCGCACCGGCGCCAGCCTCTACCACGCCTGGGACGAGGACGGCCGTCTCCTCGGCGAGGCCGACGCGGCGACGACCGTCTCCTTCGACCGGCCGTACGCGGGCGCCGGTCTCCCCCTGCACGTCGGCCACGCCTACGACTTCATCCGCTGGGCCGAGCGCTACGGTTACGACCTCGCCTACGCCGATGCCCGCGACCTGCACGCCGGTCACGTCCGGCCCACCCGCTACCGCGGGCTGGTCTTCCCCGGCCACGACGAGTACTGGTCGACGGCCATGCGCCGCACCGTGGAACTCGCCCGCGACAGCGGTACCTCCCTGGTGTTCCTCTCCGCCAACACCCTGTACTGGCAGGTGGAGCTGGGTCCCTCCCCGTCCGGCGCCCCCGGCCGCCTGCTGACCTGCCGGAAGCGCAAGGGCCCCGGCAGGTCCGTGCTGTGGCGCGAGATCGACCGCGCCGAACAGCAGCTGGTGGGCATCCAGTACGCGGGCCGGGTCCCCGAACCCCACCCCCTGATCGTGCGCAACGCCGGCCACTGGCTGTGGGAGGCGACCGGAGCACACGAGGGCGACGGCATCGACGGCCTGGTCGCGGGCGAGGCCGACCGCTACTTCCCGCGCACCCCGCTGCCGCCCCACGAGGAGCGCACTCTCCTCGCGCACTCCCCCTACACCGACACCAGGGGCGTCCTGCGCCACCAGGAGACCTCCCTCTACCGGGCCCCCTCCGGCGCCCTGGTCTTCGCCTCCGGCACCTTCGCCTGGTCCCCGGCCCTGGACCGCCCCGGCCACGCGGACCCCCGCGTCCAGCGCGCCACGGCGAACCTCCTGGACCGCATCTGCAAGCGCGACTGAGGCCCCCGCCCGGCCTCACCCGGTCTCCGCCCCGCCCCGGCCCCTGCCGCCACGCCCCCCGCTGTCCGCGGCCCGTCCCGGTGTACGGGACAATCAAGCCACTCAGACAGAACCACGGGGAGGAACCGTGTCCGGATTCGTAGAAAAGCCCGAGCCCCTGGAGGTGCCGGGCCTGGTGCATCTGCACACCGGCAAGGTGCGCGAGCTGTACCGGAACGAGGCCGGCGACCTCGTGATGGTCGCCAGCGACCGCATCTCCGCCTTCGACTGGGTCCTGCCCACCGAGATCCCCGACAAGGGTCGCGTCCTGACGCAGCTCTCCCTGTGGTGGTTCGACCAGCTCGCCGACCTCGTCCCGCACCACGTCCTGAGCACCGAGCTGCCCGCCGGCGCCCCCGCCGACTGGGCCGGCCGCACCCTCGTCTGCAAGTCGCTGAAGATGGTCCCGGTCGAGTGCGTCGCCCGCGGCTACCTCACCGGCTCGGGCCTGGCCGAGTACCGGGAGTCCCGCACGGTCTGCGGCCTCGCCCTTCCCGAAGGCCTGGTCGACGGCTCCGAGCTGCCCGCCCCGATCTTCACCCCGGCCACCAAGGCCGCGGTCGGCGACCACGACGAGAACGTCTCCTACGAGGAGGTCGCCCGCCAGGTCGGCACCGACACCGCCGCCCGGCTGCGCCAGACGACCCTCGCGGTCTACGGCCGGGCCCGGGACATCGCCCGCGACCGGGGCATCATCCTCGCGGACACCAAGTTCGAGTTCGGCTTCGAGGGCGAGACGCTCGTCATCGCCGACGAGGTCCTCACCCCGGACTCCTCCCGCTTCTGGCCGGCCGACACCTGGCAGCCGGGCCGCGCGCAGCCGTCGTACGACAAGCAGTTCGTGCGGGACTGGCTGACCTCGGAGGCCTCCGGCTGGGACCGCGCGAGCGAGCAGCCGCCGCCGGCGCTGCCGCAGGAGGTCGTGGACGCGACCCGCGCCAAGTACACCGAGGCGTACGAGCGGTTGACGGGCACGAGCTGGTCGTAGCGCTCCCGGGCACGAAGAAGCCCCCCGGCGGAGGCCGGGGGGCTTGATCCTGAGCGGACGACGAGGCTCGAACTCGCGACCTCAACCTTGGCAAGGTTGCGCTCTACCAACTGAGCTACGTCCGCAGTGCGCCGTGGCGCGAGAGCAACTATACCCAACCCCGCTCGCGCGCGAGACGTACCGCCGCGTGACGGTTCTCCGCCCCCAGCTTGGACACGGCCGACGACAGGTAGTTGCGCACCGTCCCCGGTGACAGCGCGGCCCGCTCGGCGATCTCCGCGACCGGCGCCCCGTCGGCGGCGAGTTCGAGCACCTCCGCCTCGCGCGAGGTCAGCGGGGAGTCCCCGGCGGCGATCGCGTCGGCGGCCAACTCGGGGTCGACGTAGCGGTTCCCGGCCCGCACGGTACGGATGATCTCCGCGAGCCGCTGCGCGCTCACCGTCTTCGGGACGAACCCGCGCACACCTGCCGCGAGCGCCCGCTTCAGATGACCGGGGCGGCCGTGACTGGTCACGATCAACGCCTGGCAGTCGGGCAGTTCGGCCCGCAGCGATGTGGCGACCTTCACACCGTCGGCGCCCGGCATCTGGAGGTCCAGGACGGCCACGTCCGGCCGGTGCGCCCGTGCCATCGCCAGGGCCTCCGGCCCGGTGGCCGCCTCGGCGACGACCACCAGATCGTCCTCCAGCGAGAGCAGCGCGGCCAGCGCGCCCCGGATCAGGTGCTCGTCGTCGGCGAGCAGCACCCGCACCACGCCGCTCACGAGGCGACCTCGCCCACCGCGGCGTCCTCCACGACCAGCGGCACCTCGGCCAGCACCCGGAACACCCCGGCCCCGGCGCTCCCCGCTTCCAGCGTCCCGCCCACCTTCCGCAACCGCTCCGCCAGCCCGGCCAGCCCCGACCCCCGCCGGACGGCCCGACGCCGGACGACCCGACGCCCTGTGCCGCGTCCGCCCCGACGCCCTCCACCCGGTCCGCCCCGTCGTTCTCCACCGTCAGCACCACCTTCCCGCCGCTCATCCGGATCTCCACCGCGCACCGCCCCGCATCCCCGTGCCGCAGCACGTTCGTGGTCGCCTCCCGCACCACCCAGCCGAGCGCGGACTGCACCTCGGCGGGCAGCCCGCCGGCCTCCCCGCGCACCTCGCAGTCGATCCCGGCTGCCGTCAACACCCCCTGTGCGCCGATGAGTTCCACCCCGAGGTCGGCCTCCCGGTACCCGCGTACGACGTCCCGCACCTCCCGCTGGGACTCCCGCGCGATCCGCTGGACCTCGATCATCTGGTCGACGGCCTCGGGGCGCCCCCGGCGGGCCAGCTGCACGGCCAGCTCGCTCTTGAGGGCGATCACCGCCAGGTTCCGGCCCATCACGTCGTGCAGGTCGCGGCCGAACCGCAGTCGTTCCTCGGCGACGGCGAGCCGGGCGCGGGTCTCGCGGGCCTCGTCGAGCCGGTAGACGGTGTCGAGGAGCCAGACCGAGAAGACGTAGGTGGTGGCCATGAAACCGCCGCCGAGGAGCACCACCGCCATCGAGACCAGGACGGCCGGGCCGGGCGCGCCGAGCAGCAGCGCCAGGACTCCGGCACCCGCGGAGTGGGCGGCGACGACCGCGAGGGTGTGCCGCCGTCCGCGGACGCCGAGGGCGGTGACGCCCGTGGCGAAGATCAGGGCGACGCCGAAGACCCCGCCCGCGGCGGTGTCCGCCGCCTCGCCGCCCGGACCACCCGGACCGTGATCGACGGTCCACAGCGCGACCGCCGCGACCGCGGCGGTGACGACGGCGAACGCCGCCATCAGCCGCACGGGCCGGGGTCGCCGGCTCCGCGTCCAGTCCAGCGCCCGCGACGCCGTCGCCGCGGACAGCACGCAGTGCACGGCCAGGACCAACGGCAGCCACAGCGCGGACCCCCGCCACACGCCGCTGCCGAACGGCACGCCCCCGGCCGTGAACTCGGCCAGCGCGAAGAAGTGGAACGACCAGCGCGTGTAGGTCTCGACCTTCGCCGGCGAACTCTTCCGCCGCCACCAGCCGCCTGCCCCGAGCCCGTCCGTCCCGAGCCCGTCCGTCCCGAGCCCATCCGTCCCGAGTACGCCCGCCCCGAGCCCGTCCGTCCCGAGAAAGCCGGTCTCTCCCGCCCCGCGCATCCGTGTCTCTCCCCCCCGTGTCCCCGGTCCGTCAGCGCCGCGGTTCCCACCGGAACCACCGCCGTACAGCAAACACCGCCAGTACGGTCCAGGCCAGCGCCGTCGCCAGCGCACCCAGGGCCTCGTACGCCGAGAGGTCGCCGCTCCACCCGCCGCGCACCAGGGTGATCACCGGGCTCAGCGGCAGCAGTTCGAGGACGGAGGCGACCCGGGAGGGCAGCAGTTCCAGCGGGACGGTCACCCCGGAGGCGACCATCGACACCAGCACGAAGGGCAGGGTGGTCACCTGGGCGCTCTCCACGGTCCGCGTCACGCTCGCGGTGACCGCGCCCAGCGCCGAGCACATCAGCAGGCCCAGCAGCACACCGAGGACGGCGAGGTGGGGCGCCTCGGGGCGGGCACGTCGAGGAAGGCGGTACAGCCCACCGCCAGCACCAGGCACTGCACCAGCCCCATGGTGAACACCGGCAGCGCGGAACCGGCGATCACCTCGGTGTCCCGCAGTTCGCCGGTGCGCAGCCGCTTCAGCACGAGTTCCTCGCGCCGGGCGGTGTAGATGCCGGTGAGCGCCGAGTACACCCCGAACAGCAGCGAGAACCCGATCGCGGCGGGCAGCAGCACCAGCCCGACGTCCAGCCCCGAGTCCTCCACGTTCATGTCGTCCACCATCGGCCGCAGGCTGAACGGCAGCCCGAGCGGCACCAGGACGGCGGCGACGAGGGTGGCCCTGCTCCGTCCCAGCAGCGTGAGTTCGGCCCGGGCGAGGGCGGCCATCCGGCTCACGGGGGTGGTCACCGCGCCCCTGACCGGGTTCCCCGCGGGCCCCCCGACCGCGTCCCGCACCGGACTCCCGGCCGTACCGCCGCTCATGCCGCGACCCCCTCGTTCTTCTCCGGCTTCTCGTTCTTCTCCGGCTTCTCGTTCTTCTGCGGCTCCTGCGGCTCCTGCGGCTCCTGCGACGCCTCGCGGGCGATGCCCAGGAACGCCTCCTCCAGCGAGGCCGACCGCAGGTCGAGCCCCCGCAGTTCCACCCCGGCCCGCTCGGCCCACACCAGCAGTCCGGTGGCCGCCCGCTGCAACTCCCGGGTCCGCAGCCGCACCAGTCGTCCGTCGATCTCGTGGTCGCACACGCCCAGCGCGTCCAGCGGGGGCAGATCGCCCACGAAGTACCCCTCCGGCAGCCGGAAGGAGATCCGGGACGGCTGCCCGGCGGTCACCTCGGCGGGCGTCCCGGAGGCCGCGATGCGCCCGCGGTGCAGGATGGCCAGCCGGTCGGCGAGATCCTCCGCCTCCTCCAGGTAGTGCGTGGTGAGCAGTACCGTCGTCCCGGCGTCCCGCAGGGCGCGCACCAGGTCCCAGGTGTCCCGCCGGCCCTCGGCGTCCAGCCCGGTGGTCGGCTCGTCGAGGAACAGCACCTCCGGCTCCCCGAGCAGCGCGAGCGCCAGGTCGAGCCTTCGCCGCTCGCCCCCGGACAACTGCTTGACCCGTACGCCGGCCTTCCCGGCGAGTCCGACCAGCGCCAGCGCCTCCGCGACCGGCCGGGCCCCGCTCACGCAGCCCGCCCACATCCGCGCGGTCTCGGCGACGCTCAGCTCGGACGGGAAGCCGCCCTCCTGGAGCATCACCCCGGTCCGCGGCCGGACGGCGGCCCGTTCGGCGAAGGGATCGTGGCCGAGGATCCGGACCCGCCCTCCGGCGGGCCGCGCGAGCCCTTCGAGCAGTTCGACCGTGGAGGTCTTGCCGGCCCCGTTGGTGCCGAGCAGTGCGAACACCTCGCCGCGTCCGACGTGGAAGGAGATCCCGCGGACCGCCTCGAACCCGCCCCCGTACACACGCCGGAGGTCGGTGACCTCTATCACGTGTTCTTCCGTGTTCCTGGCTTCCATGTCCCCAGCGTCCCGTCGGCGGACCACCGGCGGCAGTGCGCCTTGTCATCGCTCCGCATGACAAATGTCAGGAGCGGCGGCGTGAAGCCCGAAGAGGACCCGAAGAGGGAACGTGAAGCCCGAAGAGGGAAAGGGAGATACGCCGAAGGCCCCGGTCGGTGACCGGGGCCTTCGGGATGGAGCGGACGACGAGGCTCGAACTCGCGACCTCAACCTTGGCAAGGTTGCGCTCTACCAACTGAGCTACGTCCGCATTGCATCCGACTGGCTTTCACCGGTCGGCGCGAGCACCAGCCTACCTGATCCACAAGAGGGACCGGGACGGCGATGCAGAGCGGGTGACAGGAATTGCACACTGCGCCTTCCCCCTGGAAGGGGGATGTTCTACTACTGAACTACACCCGCACGACCTTGCTGAGCTGGGCTTTTCGGCCCCGCCCCGCTGGCGTGCTCCAGACATTAGCCGACCATGTGGGGGTAGCGCAAGTCGGTTGCCCCCGGGCCCCGCCGACGGACCCCGACGGACCCAGAGGGTCCGCGCCGAGCCCGGCCCGGACCCGCCGGATCCCCGGCCCCGCCCCGGCCGCGGCCGGTGGGTCCGGACCCCGGCCCGAGGTCCGGACCCACCGGCTCACTGCGCCTCGGCGAACGCCTCGTAGACCTTCTTGGGGATGCGGCCGCGCGCGGGCACGTCCAGCTTGTTCGCCTGGGCCCAGGCGCGGACCGCCGCCGGGTCGGGGGCGACCTCCGTCTGCTTGTACGCCTTGCCGGACCTGGACCGCTTGCGGCCGGCCTCCACGTAGGGCGCGAGGGCCTTGCGCAGTTTTCCGGCATTGGCTTCATTCAGGTCGATCTCGTACGACCTGCCGTCGAGTCCGAAGGCGATCGTTTCCGCCGCTTCCGAGCCGTCGATGTCGTCAAAGAGAGTGACCACGACCTTCTGCGCCACGAATATCGGTCCCTTCGTGCGACAGCTCTGCGATGACGTGCCAAGACGCCACGGAGATGTCGACTGTCCGCCTGTTATGGGGCAAAGTATCGGCTATTGCCATTTCATTTGTACAGTGCCCGGCAATCGAATGTGAAGCTCGACTAAATCTGTCAGCGTGTCCCAGCGCAATAGGCAGCCGGGACGCATCGCGGATCTTTCCCGGAATTTTCCGTGAGGGACCCCCTCCGCCACCTGATCCGGTACCCGATCGTGATCGCGCTCACGTAGTTTCCTCCAACTCTACTCGCGTAGAAATTTTGTGCGGGTAGTCTGAAGACACACGCAGGAACCTGCTCAGCACCACAACACCGGGAGTGCCAGTGGCACGCGTCGTAGTCGACGTCATGCTCAAGCCGGAGATCCTCGACCCCCAGGGCCAGGCGGTGCAGCGCGCACTGCCGCGGCTGGGTTTCGAAGGCATCTCCGACGTACGTCAGGGAAAGCGATTCGAACTGGAAGTTGACGGACCGGTCGACGAGGCCGCGCTCGCCCGCATCCACGATCTTGCGGAATCCTTCCTCGCCAACACCGTGATCGAGGACTTCACCGTCAAGGTGGAGGAAGTCGCGGAGGCCGCGAAGTGACCGCTCGTATTGGCGTCGTCACTTTCCCCGGCAGCCTCGACGACCGGGACACGCAGCGCGCGATCCGGCTCGCGGGCGCCGAACCGGTGGCGCTCTGGCACAAGGACAAGGACCTCCACCAGGTCGACGCCGTGGTGCTGTGCGGCGGTTTCTCCTACGGCGACTACCTGCGCGCCGGTGCCATCGCCCGTTTCTCGCCGGTGATGGAGCCCCTCATCGAGCAGGCGAAGGCCGGACTGCCGGTCCTCGGCATCTGCAACGGCTTCCAGATCCTCACCGAGGCCCACCTCCTCCCGGGCGCGATGCTCGGCAACGACCACCTCCACTTCATCTGCCGCGACCAGAAGCTGCGGGTGGAGAACGCGGACACCGCCTGGACGGCCGACTACACGGCCGGCCAGGAGATCCACATCCCGCTGAAGAACATGGACGGCCGGTACGTCGCCGACGAGTACACCCTCGACAAGCTCGAGGCCGAGGGCCGGGTCGCCTTCCGCTACCTGGACCTGAACCCCAACGGTTCGCTCCGTGACATCGCCGGCGTCACCAACGAGGCCGGGAACGTCGTCGGCCTCATGCCGCACCCGGAGCACGCCGTCGAGCCGCTCATCGGCTCCGGCCGCACCGACGGCCTCCCCTTCTTCACCTCGATCCTCAAGAAGCTGGTCAACGCATGAGCCGGACGCCTCTGGACACGGTCGAGCACGCGGCCGCTACCCCGACGTCGAGCTGCCCTGGGCCGAACTCGGCCTGAAGAAGGACGAGTACGAGCGGGTGGTGGAGATCCTCGGCCGCCGCCCGACCGGCGCCGAACTCGCCATGTACTCGGTCATGTGGTCCGAGCACTGCTCGTACAAGTCCTCCAAGGTTCACCTGCGCCAGTTCGGCGAGAAGGCCCCGCAGTCCGACGCCCTGCTCGTGGGCATCGGTGAGAACGCGGGCGTCGTCGACGTCGGCCAGGGCTACGCGGTGACCTTCAAGGTCGAGTCGCACAACCACCCGTCGTACGTCGAGCCGTACCAGGGCGCCGCGACCGGTGTCGGCGGCATCGTCCGCGACATCATCGCGATGGGCGCGCGGCCGGTGGCCGTGGTCGACCCGCTGCGCTTCGGCGCGGCCGACCACCCCGACACCAAGCGCGTCCTGCCGGGCGTCGTCGCCGGCATCGGCGGCTACGGCAACTGCCTGGGCCTGCCCAACATCGGCGGCGAGGTCGTCTTCGACGCCTGCTACCAGGGCAACCCGCTGGTCAACGCCGGTGCCATCGGCGTGATGCGGCACGAGGACATCCACCTCGCGAAGGCGTCCGGCGCGGGCAACAAGGTCATCCTGTACGGCGCCCGGACCGGCGGCGACGGCATCGGCGGCGCCTCGATCCTGGCCTCGGAGACCTTCGACGACGCCAAGCCGTCGAAGCGCCCGGCGGTCCAGGTCGGCGACCCCTTCCAGGAGAAGCTCCTCATCGAGTGCACCCTGGAGGCCTTCGCCGAGAAGCTCGTCGTCGGCATCCAGGACCTCGGCGCGGCGGGCCTGTCCTGCGCGACGAGCGAGCTGGCGTCGAACGGCTCCGGCGGCATGCGCGTGACGCTGGACGACGTACCGCTGCGCGACTCCACGCTCTCGCCCGAGGAGATCCTCATGAGCGAGTCGCAGGAACGCATGTGCGCGGTCGTCGAGCCGGAGAAGGTCGACCGCTTCCTGGAGATCTGCGACAAGTGGGACGTCATCGCCACCGTCATCGGCGAGGTGACCGACGGCGACCGCCTGGAGATCTACTGGCACGGCGGCAAGATCGTCGACGTCGACCCGCGCACGGTCGCCCACGACGGCCCGGTCTACGAGCGCCCCTACGCCCGCCCGGACTGGCAGGACGCCCTCCAGGCCGACGACGCGAACAAGCTGCCCAGGCCGGCCACGGGCGAGGAGCTGAAGGACCAGGTCCTGAAGCTGGTGTCCTCCCCCAACCAGGCCTCCAAGAAGTGGATCACGTCCCAGTACGACCACTTCGTGCAGGGCAACACGGTCCTCGCCCAGCCCGAGGACTCGGGCATGATCCGCATCGACGAGGAGAGCGGCCTCGGCGTCGCCATCGCCACCGACGGCAACGGCCGTTACGCGAAGCTGGACCCGTACCACGGCGCCCAGCTCGCGCTCGCGGAGGCGTACCGCAACGTGGCGACGACCGGCGCCAAGCCCCTCGCCGTCTCCGACTGCCTGAACTTCGGATCGCCCGAGGACCCGGCCGTCATGTGGCAGTTCGCCGAGGCCGTCCGCGGACTCGCCGACGCCTGCCTGCAGCTCGGCACCCCGGTGACCGGCGGCAACGTCTCCCTCTACAACCAGACGGGCGAGGCGGCCATCCACCCGACCCCGGTCGTCGCGGTCCTGGGCGTCATCGACGACGTGGCCCGCCGCACCCCGGTCGCCTTCCAGGAGGAGGGCCAGCTGCTGTACCTCCTCGGCGACACCCGTGAGGAGTTCGGCGGTTCGGCCTGGTCCCAGGTGATCCACGACCACCTCGGCGGCCTGCCCCCGAAGGTCGACCTGGAGCGCGAGCGCCTGCTGGCCGAGATCCTGATCTCCGCCTCCCGCGACGGCATGATCGACGCCGCGCACGACCTGTCCGACGGCGGTCTGATCCAGGCCGTGGTCGAGTCGGCGCTGCTCGGGGAGAAGGGCGCCCGCCTGGTCGTCCCGGACGGCCTGGACGCGTTCACGTTCCTCTTCTCGGAGTCGGCGGGCCGCGCGGTCGTCGCCGTCCCGCGCTCGGAGGAACTGCGCTTCACCGACATGTGCGGCGCCCGCGGCCTGCCGGCCACCCGCGTCGGTGTCGTCGACGGCGACGCGGTCGACGTCCAGGGAGAGTTCACGCTCCCCCTGGCGGACCTGCGCAGGGCGCACGAGGACACCATCCCGGCGCTGCTCGCGTAGCGCGCGCCGCCCGGCCGTACCGGTACCCGAAGGCCGCCGCCCAGGCTTCTCCGAACGCCCGGGCGGCGGCCTTCGGTGTGCGTGCCGCAGGGCGGCCGCCTGCCGCCGACCGCCCTGCGCCGACTGCTTTTCCGCGGGTCACCCCGCCGACGCCGTGCGTCCGCTGCCGCGTGTCCGCCGACGGCCGGCGGCGGACCGGGAGACCGCCCTTCCCGGACCGCCCCCGGACTCCGCCCGGACTCCGCCCGGTGACCGCCCGGCGGCCTCCCGCGAACGCCCACGGCGACGGCCCGCACCGGCCCGCACCGGCCCGCACCGGCCCGCACCGGCCCGCACCGGCCCGCACCGGCCCCGTCCGGCCGCCGGGCGTGTTCCCCGCGGTGCCGGGCCCGCGGGACGGCGGTCCCGGGCCGGCACGCCATAGGCTTCCCGCCATGCCTCCGGCCAAGAAGCGCACCAGGACCTATGACCCCGCCAGGACCCGCGCCGCGGTGCTGGCCCAGCTCGGCCACGTGCGGCAGGCCGTCGCCACGCTCACCCCGGAGCAGCTCGCGCTGCCGACCCGACTGGGGGAGTGGACCGTACGGGAGCTGGTCGCGCACATCGGGATGGCCGTCACGGCGGTGGAACGGTCGCTCGACCTGCCGGAGCCGGCGAAGCCGGACGCCACCCTGCTCGACTGGCCGTTCGCGACGTCCGCGAACGCCCCGGCCGTCGACGTCTTCACACGGCGGCTGGCCGCGGACCACCCGGACCCGGCCGCCCACCTCGCGGCCGTGGAGCGGGGCCTCGTCGAGCGGCTCGACGCGCACCCCGGCTCCCGGGTGCTGGAGACGAACGCGGGCGCGCTGCCCCTGGCCGACTACCTGGTCACCCGCACCGTCGAACTCGTCGTCCACACCGACGACCTGAACGCGGCCGTACCCGGCCTGGACGTCCCGTACGACCGTCAGGCCCTCGCCGCCGCCACCCGGCTGCTGGCCGACGCCCTGGCCGTCCGGGCCCCCGGCGGGGCGACCGAGGTGCGGATCCCGCCGTACGCCGTCGTGCAGTGCGTCGAGGGCCCCCGGCACACCCGCGGCACCCCGCCCAACGTGGTCGAGACCGACCCGCTGACCTGGGTACGGCTGGCCTGCGGGCGGCTGACCTGGAAGGCGGCCGTGGAGGAGGCGAAGGTCGCCGCGAGCGGGGAGCGGGCGGACCTCGCGGAGCTGCTCCCGCTCATGTCCTGACCCGGCGGGTGCCCGGCGGGCGTCCGCCGGATGCCCCATGGTGTGCGACACCTCACTCATGCCCACCGGGCGGGCCGCCGGACGGTGGCCGGTGCGGCGCGCCCGTCCGGCGGATCGAGCACCGAAAACCGCCTCTGACCTGCACGGATGAGATGACCGAGGCGGTCCCCCGAGGTCCAAGATCGAGTTACCGGCGAGTATCCCCAATTCGGACCAGCGGTCGGCCTCGCCTACACTCGATGATGTGCCACGTGGTGACGGTCGACTCAGTCATGATCTGCTCCCCGGCGAGAAGGGCCCCCAGGACGCTTGCGGCGTCTTCGGGGTCTGGGCTCCCGGTGAAGAGGTCGCCAAGCTCACTTACTTCGGGCTCTACGCCCTCCAGCATCGAGGCCAGGAATCCGCGGGAATCGCGGTCAGCAACGGCTCCCAGATCCTCGTCTTCAAGGACATGGGTCTGGTCTCCCAGGTCTTCGACGAAACCTCGCTCGGATCGCTCCAGGGTCACATCGCGGTCGGACACGCCCGCTACTCGACCACCGGTGCCTCCGTGTGGGAGAACGCCCAGCCGACGTTCCGCGCCACCGCGCACGGTTCCATCGCGCTCGGCCACAACGGGAACCTCGTCAACACCGCCCGGCTCGCCGAGATGGTCGCCGACCTGCCCAAGCAGGAGGGCCGCTCCCCGCGCGTCGCGGCGACCAACGACACCGACCTGCTCACCGCGCTCCTGGCGGCCCAGGTCGACGAGGACGGCAAGCCCCTGACCATCGAGGAGGCGGCCCACGCCGTCCTCCCGCAGGTCCGCGGCGCCTTCTCCCTCGTCTTCATGGACGAGGGCACGCTCTACGCCGCCCGCGACCCGCAGGGCATCCGCCCGCTGGTCCTCGGCCGGCTGGAGCGCGGCTGGGTCGTGGCCTCCGAGTCCGCCGCCCTCGACATCTGCGGCGCCGCGTACGTCCGCGAGATCGAGCCGGGCGAGTTCGTCGCCATCGACGAGAACGGCCTGCGCACCTCCCGGTTCGCGGAAGCGAAGCCCAAGGGCTGCGTCTTCGAGTACGTCTACCTGGCCCGCCCGGACACCGACATCGCCGGCCGGAACGTCTACCTCTCCCGTGTGGAGATGGGCCGGAAACTCGCCGCGGAGGCCCCGGCCGACGCCGACCTGGTCATAGCGACCCCGGAGTCCGGCACCCCGGCGGCCATCGGCTACGCGGAAGCCTCCGGCATCCCCTTCGGCGCCGGCCTGGTCAAGAACGCCTACGTGGGCCGGACCTTCATCCAGCCCTCGCAGACCATCCGCCAGCTCGGCATCCGCCTGAAGCTGAACCCGCTCAAGGAAGTCATCAAGGGCAAGCGCCTGGTCGTCGTCGACGACTCGATCGTGCGCGGCAACACCCAGCGGGCCCTGGTCCGCATGCTGCGCGAGGCCGGCGCCGCCGAGGTCCACATCCGGATCTCCTCGCCGCCCGTGAAGTGGCCCTGCTTCTTCGGCATCGACTTCGCCACCCGTGCCGAACTGATCGCCAACGGCATGACGATCGACGAGATCGGCACCTCGCTGGGCGCCGACTCCCTGGCCTACATCTCCATCGACGGCATGATCGAGGCGACCACCATCGCCAAGCCGAACCTCTGCCGCGCCTGCTTCGACGGCGAGTACCCGATGGACCTGCCCGACCCCGAGCTGCTCGGCAAGCAGCTCCTGGAGACGGAGCTGGCCGCCGGCCCGGCCGCGACGGCCGCCGCCGACGCGATCCGCCGTCCGTAGTCGGTCCCGTCATCCCTGCCGTACGACACGAAAGTTCTCACCTCCATGTCTGAGACAACTGGTGCCAGCTACGCAGCGGCGTCCTACAAAACAGCGGGTGTCGACATCGAAGCGGGCGACCGCGCCGTGGAACTCATGAAGGAGTGGGTGAAGAAGACCCAGCGCCCCGAGGTCCTCGGCGGCCTCGGCGGTTTCGCCGGTCTCTTCGACGCCTCCGCCCTCAAGAACTACGAGCGCCCCCTGCTGGCCTCCGCCACCGACGGCGTCGGCACCAAGGTCGACGTCGCCCGCCGGATGGGCGTCTACGACACCATCGGCCACGACCTGGTCGCCATGGTCATGGACGACATCGTGGTGTGCGGCGCCGAGCCGCTGTTCATGACCGACTACATCTGTGTCGGCAAGGTCCACCCCGAGCGGGTCGCCGCCATCGTCAAGGGCATCGCCGAGGGCTGCGTCCTGGCCGGCTGCGCCCTGGTCGGCGGCGAGACGGCCGAACACCCGGGTCTGCTCGGCCCGGACGACTTCGACGTCGCCGGCGCCGGCACGGGTGTCGTGGAGGCCGACCGGCTGCTGGGCCCCGACCGCATCCGCACGGGCGACGCGGTGATCGCCATGGCGGCCTCCGGCCTTCACTCCAACGGGTACTCGCTGGTCCGCCACGTCCTGCTGGACCAGGCCGGGCTCTCCCTGGACGCGCGCGTCGAGGAACTGGGCCGCACCCTCGGTGAGGAGCTGCTGGAGCCGACCAGGATCTACTCGCTGGACTGCCTGGCCCTCACCCGCACGACGGACGTCCATGCCTTCTCGCACGTCACCGGCGGCGGACTCGCGGCCAACCTGGCCCGGGTCATCCCCGACGGACTGCACGCGATCGTGGACCGCTCCACGTGGACCCCGGCCCCGGTCTTCGACCTCGTCGGCCGGACCGGCCGGGTCGAGCGGCTGGAACTGGAGAAGACCCTGAACATGGGCGTCGGCATGATCGCCGTCGTCCCCCAGGAGTCGGCGGACGTGGCGCTCACCACACTGGCCGACCGCGGCGTCGAGGCATGGGTCGCCGGCGAGATCACCGACCGCGGGGAGCACCCGAGCGGTGCGGCCCTGGTCGGGGACTACGCGGGCTGACCCACCGCTGCGGGCGGAGCCCCCGCGCGCAGCACAAGACCCGGTCGGTGACCGAAGTCACCGACCGGGTGAGTGCTCAAAGAAAGCAGGGTCAAGCGCCGCGACGGTGTTGGTGCGAGGATTCCTCGTCCTCGTCATCGTCGTCGTCCCCGTACAGCTCGGCGTACCGTGCGTACGGGTCGTCGTCCTGCTCATCGTCATCGTCCTCGAACGGCTGACCGTTCGGCGGAATGTTCGATGGCGATGCGCCCAGCTCTTCGGCCAGGCGCGAGAGATCCGTCCCGCCGCTGTTGTACTTCAGCTGGCGGGCGACCTTCGCTTGCTTGGCCTTGGCCCGGCCGCGCCCCATGGCTCGACCCCCTCAACGACGGGGCTCGACGGCCCCAGAGTCTTGACACGCGTTCATGGTCCGAAACGGACTCTCCGCGGAGAGGCCGGTCCGTAGGGCTTCCACGGTACCTGAGCCCGCACCCATACGGTACGTCGCCCGTAGCACGCGCGTGTGCACAGAACCTTCGAGGCGCCCTGTCCTCGCTGGTCAATGGCGATTTTAACCACTTCCCGGCGGGCGACCCGCCGGGAAGAGTGAGAGTTCTCTCGAACTTTTCCCCGGCGGGTACCGGAGCATGCTCACCAACCGCGCGCCTGAGCCGCCTCGTGCATGCGCTGTTCGGCGATTCGGTCGGCCGCCGCGGCCGGCGGAATCCCGTCCGTCTTCGCACGTGCGAAGATGGTGAGCGTGGTGTCGAAGATCTTCGCGGCCTTCGCCCTGCACCGCTCGAAGTCGAACCCGTGCAGCTCGTCGGCGACCTGGATGACCCCGCCGGCGTTCACCACGTAGTCCGGCGCGTAGAGGATCCCGCGGTCGGCGAGGTCCTTCTCCACGCCCGGGTGGGCGAGCTGGTTGTTGGCCGCTCCGCACACGATCCGCGCGGTCAGCACCGGAACGGACTCGTCGTTCAGCGCCCCGCCCAGCGCGCAGGGGGCGTAGACGTCGAGGCCCTCGACCCGGATCAGCGCCTCGGTGTCCGCGACCGCCGTCACGCCCTCGGGGTGCCGGTCGAGGATCCGGCGCACGGCGTCCTCGCGCACGTCCGTGATCACGACCTCGGCGCCCTCGTCCCGCAGGTGCTCCACCAGGTGGTGGCCGACCTTGCCGACGCCCGCGATCCCGACCTTGCGGTCGCGCAGCGAGGGGTCGCCCCACAGGTGCTGGGCGCTGGCCCGCATGCCCTGGTAGACGCCGAAGGCGGTGAGCACCGACGAGTCGCCCGCGCCGCCGTTCTCCGGGGAGCGCCCGGTCGTCCAGCGGGACTCGCGCGCCACGACGTCCATGTCGGCGACGTAGGTGCCGACGTCGCAGGCGGTCACGTACCGCCCACCGAGAGAGGCCACGAAGCGGCCGTACGCGAGCAGCAGCTGTTCGGACTTGATCGTGTCGGGATCGCCGATGATCACGGCCTTGCCGCCGCCGTGGTCCAGCCCGGCCATGGCGTTCTTGTACGACATCCCGCGCGCGAGGTTCAGCGCGTCGGCGACGGCCTCCTCCTCGGACGCGTACGGGTAGAAGCGCGTACCGCCGAGGGCGGGGCCCAGGGCGGTGGAGTGGAGGGCGATGACGGCCTTCAGGCCGCTGGCACGGTCCTGGCAGAGCACGACTTGCTCATGGCCGCCCTGGTCCGAGTGGAACAGGGTGCGCAGCACGTGATCAGGGGCGCCGGATACGTCGGTCACGGTGGTGACTCCTGGGTAACTAGCGGCGGGCGGGACGGGGGCTCCCGTACGGGTGGCGGGGCCTGTGGGACGAGCGTAGAGCCTGCGCCGCCCGCCGTACGCTCCGTGGCGCGGATCACCCTCTCCCGGAGTACGGCCGTGCGACGATTTGCATGTTTTCCGGCCCCTTCGCCAGGGGTCCCGGAAGGTTTCCCGGCCGGTCCACAGGGGAGGGAGCAGGCGTGCCCCAGGTGTCCTCGGTGATCGTCCCGTACGCCGCCTATCTGCGTGTGTACGAGCCCCTGGCCGCCTTCCCGGAGCCGGAGCGCGGCCACTGGGCGCGCTACGCCCGCCGCCCCGACCTGCCCACCTGCCAGGACGAGCTGCGCCGCTCGCTGGCCGACCTGCTGCCCACCCCGCCGGTCGCGGTCCCGGTGCAGGAGAGCGGCGACGCGTTCGTGGCCGACGTGGACGGGGTCGTGTGCGTGTGCCCCTGGCGGACCAGGCTGCGCGGCTGGCAGGCCCTGGGGGCGCTGGGCGACGAACTGCCCGGTCCGGTCCTGGACGCGGTCCTGCCGCCCCTGGTCCGCCGCCAGGCCGCCCAGGACTACGAGCGCTGGCTGGTGCGCAACCCCGACGCCCGCCCCTGGATCCGCACGGCGACCTGGCAGATCCCGCTGCACTGGTTCGTGCTCCTGGCCGACGAGGAGCGCGAGTACGACAAGGGGACCGCCGAGCAGGCCCCGGTGCTGCGCTACCGCACGCCGATGGTGCAGGCCCGCCGCCGGGTGGCGCGGGGCCTGCGCGCGCTCAGGGAAGCCATGGACGAGGGGCCGCTCATCGACGGCCTGGTGGACGTGGGCCGCTGGCTGGAGGAGTTCCACCCGCGGTCGCTGGTGGAACTGGACTACGGCGGGCTCGTCCACGCCCTGCCGGCCGGTGACCTGGAGGACGACCACTCGGCGGCCGACGTGGCCGCCGGCATCGAGGCCCTGCGCCGCGGGGACGGCTCCGCGGCGGGCGAGGCGTACGCCCGGCTCGCGGAGCGCTGGCGGTCGGTGCGGGACCGGCGCTCGGCGAACTGACGGTGCGACAGGGGCGACGGCTGTTCCGCCGTGACCTGCGTCACGGTCATATGCCCTCGAACAGCGTACGGTCAGCCGCACTTCACGGAACTGACGGGACGTAGGTCCCGATCCGGGCTTTTGTCGCAAGGGTGACGGACCGCACGTACACGGCCCTTGCGCCGGTTGCCCCTCCTCGTGCCAAAATAGGACAAGGAGTCCGGGGAGGAGTCCTCCGTCCACTTGTGCTCCACCGTGGGGGGAATCTCGGCATTGCACGCTTTGAGGGGTCTGGTGGCTCCTGATCGTCGTGTGACTGATCGTCACACTGGCGTGACTGTCCGCTATGGCACGGTCCATCGGCTTCCGTCGCCGATGAACACCTGGGGGGCAATTCCATCGGTTTGGCCGACGCGGCTGGACGGATGGTGTAGTTGTAGTGCCGAGGACAAGCCGTTCGTCCTATAACCGACTCGACTCGCGTCCGCCATTTCGGGCAACGCGGGTCAAGGTGCAGAATTTAGAGGAAAGAACCGAGAAGGTTCGGTTCTCCCGAGGAGGCCGCTCATGACCGCTCGCACCCCTGATGCTGAGCCGCTGCTGACCCCGGCTGAGGTCGCCACCATGTTCCGTGTGGACCCTAAGACGGTCACGCGGTGGGCGAAGGCCGGCAAGCTCACGTCGATCCGCACGCTCGGCGGACATCGCCGTTACCGCGAGGCTGAGGTTCGCGCACTGCTCGCGGGTATTCCGCAGCAGCGCAGCGAAGCCTGAGCCACTGAAGAACCGGGCAACAACACCGCAGGTCCCCCCATCTGCCGAGTTGTCCGCACCCTTGCTCCAAGCGACGCGGGTCCTGCCCCAACAGGCCCGTAGCCCACACGGTGCGTCGTCGATCGCGCCGGACTCCGTCGAGTCCGGCGCGATCTTTTTTGTGCCCCGGACCTGCCCGCCAGGGCATTCTGTGAGCGGGCTTGTCGAAGTCTGGGGCGCCCTGTGGAGGGCTGTCGGATCCGCTGTGGGAACCCTCGGGGGATCCGTGGGGAGAAGCGTGGAGGTGTCCTCCGGAGTGGTGCAATTGCACATATTAAATTGAAGAGTTGTAGGAAGCGGGTAAGAACCCACCTTCTCGAAACTCATGCGGTGACACCCGTCACATGCCACTGGCCTTGTTGCCGCCGCCGCGGTTGCGCTAGTGGAAGCGTCAAGCATCAGGCGGTGTACGGCTGTTCGCCCTCGCCGGCCTCCCGCGACGCCCCCGGGGGCTCCTCCGCGGCCGGCGGCGCACCGTCCGCCACCAGCCGCTGGAGACGGCGGCAGACGGGGCAGTGGCGGGTCAGGTGCCGGTAGGACGACGCGGCCGACAGGTGCGCGCGGAGCAGTGCCCGCGTCTCGTGCCCGGTCGATGCCGCCATACGCCACCTCCAGCGGAGCCGCGGGAAGCGCGGCCCTGAACTTCTGGGGTACCGGCCGAAGGTGACGCCGTCAAGGCCACGCGGGGGCGCCCGGGCCGGGGCGCGGCCTTTGGGCCGGCCGGGGGTGGTGAGGCCGGGCGGGGTGGGGGGACGCGAGGAAGGCCCGCTCCCGGGGGTGCGGGCCTTCCTCGGGCTGTGTGGTCCGGGCGGGATGCGCTGTGTCCGTCGGCGGCTCCGCCGCGGGCGCGGTCTTCGTGTCGGCTGGGCGGGGTGGGGGACGCGAAGAAGGCCCGCACCTGGGGGTGCGGGCCTTCTTCGATCTGTGCGGTCCTGACGGGATTTGAACCCGCGGCCTCCACCTTGACAGGGTGGCGAGCACTCCAAACTGCTCCACAGGACCAGGTTTTGCGGCACTTGGTGTTGCGCTGTGCTGCGAAACGAGACTCTACAGGAGCGGGGCCCGCCTGGTCGAACTCACTCCGTGTGCGGGGTCCGTCACGGTGCGGCCGCGTCGATCGCCTTCACGATCCGCTTGTCGGAGACGGGGTACGCCGTGCCCAGCGCATGGGCGAAGTAGCTGACCCGCAGTTCCTCGATCATCCAGCGGATGTCCAGCACCGAGGCCGGAACGGGGCGGCCCGCGGGCAGCTGTTCCAGCAGCCAGGCGTACTCGTCCTGCATCTCGTGGACCTTCTCCATGCGGGTGGTGTCCCGCTGGACGTTGGTCGGCATCTGCTGGAGGCGCCGGTCCGCGGCCACGAGGTAGCGCATCAGGTCCGGCATCCGCCGCAGTCCCGCCCGCGTCACGAAGCCGGGCCGCACCAGCGCGTCCAGCTGCTTGCGCACGTCGGTCAGGTTGGCCAGCAGGGAGGGGCTGCGTACGCCCTTCAGACGGCGCTCACAGGCCTGCCAGGCCGCCAGGACCTGCTGCACCTGCCCGACCGTCCGCACCGTCGTGTCGACGATCTCGGCGCGCACCCTCTCGTACAGCTTGCGGTACGACTCCTCGTCCCAGGCCGGCCCGCCGAAGTCACCGATCAGCTTGTCCGCCGCGGCCATCGCGCAGTCGTCGAACAGGGCCTGGACGGAGCCGTGCGGATTCGCGGACAGCGCGAGCTTCTGCGCGTTCGTCAGCTTCTCGGAGGCGAACTTCGCCGGGTTGACCGGGATGGTGCGCAGGATCAGCCGGCGGGTGCCCTTCCACATCGCCTCCGCCTGCTCCTCCTCCGTGTCGAACAGGCGCACGGAGACGGTGTCGCCGTCGTCGACCAGCGCCGGGTACGCCTTCACCGGCTGCCCGGCCCGCCGGGTCTCGAAGACGCGGGTCAGCGTGCCGATGCTCCAGTCGGTCAGGCCGGAGCGCTCCAGGGACTCGCCGCCCTGCCGCTCCGCGGAGGCCGCGGCGGCCTGCGAGATGGCCTGCCGGGCCTTGGGCCGCAGCCGCAGCTTCAGCGCCTCCAGGTCCTTGTCCTCGGCCAGCTTGCGGCGCCGCTCGTCGACGATCCGGAAGGTGATCTTCAGATGGTCGGGGAGGCGCGACCAGTCGAAGTCCTCCGCCTCGAAGGGGACGCCGACCATCCGCTTGAGGTCGCGGGCCATCGCCACGGTCAGCGGCTCCCGGAGCGGCACGGCCTGGTCCAGGAAGCGCCGCGCGAAGTTCGGCGCCGGCACGTAGTTGCGCCGGATCGGCTTCGGCAGGGAGCGGATCAGCTCGGTGACGACCTCCTCGCGCAGGCCCGGGATCTGCCAGTCGAAGCCCTCGTCCGTGACCTGGTTGAGGACCTGGAGCGGGATGTGGACGGTCACGCCGTCCGCGTCCGCGCCCGGCTCGAACTGGTAGGTGACCCGGAACGTGAGCGGACCCTGCCGCCAGGAGTCCGGATAGTCGGCCTTGGTGACCGCCTCCGCCGACTCCCGGATGAGCATCTCCCGCTCGAAGTCCAGGAAGTCGGGCTGTTCGTGCCGCTTGTGCTTCCACCAGGAGTCGAAGTGGGCGCCGGACACGACGTGCTCGGGCACCCGCCGGTCGTAGAAGTCGTACAGCGTCTCGTCGTCGACGACGATGTCCCGGCGCCGGGCCCGGTGCTCCAGCTCCTCGACCTCGCTGAGGAGCCTGCGGTTGTCGGCGAAGAACTTGTGGTGCGTGCGCCAGTCGCCCTCGACGAGCGCGTTGCGGATGAACAGCTCGCGGGAGACCTCCGGGTCGATCCGCCCGTAGTTCACCTTCCGCTGGGCGACGATCGGCACGCCGTACAGCGTGACCTTCTCCAGCGCCATCACCGCGGCCTGGTCCTTCTCCCAGTGCGGCTCGCTGTACGTCCGCTTCAGGAGGTGTCCGGCGAGCGGCTCGACCCACTCGGGCTCGATCTTGGCGTTGACGCGCGCCCAGAGGCGGCTCGTCTCCACCAGCTCCGCCGACATGACGAACCGGGGCTGCTTCTTGAACAGGGCCGAGCCGGGGAAGATCGCGAACTTGGCGCTCCGGGCGCCCAGGTACTCGTTCTTGTTGCCGTCCTTGACGTCCTTCATCCCGATGTGGGACAGCAGGCCGGCGAGGAGCGAGACGTGGATGCTGTCGCCGGCGGCGTCCCGCTCGTCGAGGTGGATGCCCATCTGCTTGGCGACGGTCCGCAGCTGCGTGTAGATGTCCTGCCATTCGCGGATGCGCAGGAAGTTCAGGTACTCCTGCTTGCACATCCGGCGGAAGGACGACGAGCCGCGCTCCTTCTGCTGCTCGCGGACGTACCGCCACAGGTTCAGGTACGCGAGGAAGTCGCTGGTCTCGTCCTTGAAACGGGCGTGCTGCTGGTCGGCCTGGGTCTGCTTGTCGGCCGGGCGCTCGCGCGGGTCCTGGATGGACAGTGCGGCGGCTATCACCATGACCTCGCGGGCGCAGCCGTTCTTGTCGGCCTCCAGGACCATCCGGGCCAGCCGCGGGTCGACGGGCAGCTGGGCCAGCTTCCGGCCGGTCTCGGTGAGCCGCTTGCGCGGGTCCTTCTGCACCGGGTCGAGTGCGCCCAGCTCCTGCAGGAGCTGTACGCCGTCACGGATGTTGCGGTGGTCCGGCGGGTCGATGAACGGGAACTTCTCGATCTCGCCGAGCCCGGCCGCGGTCATCTGGAGGATGACGCTGGCCAGGTTGGTGCGCAGGATCTCCGCGTCGGTGAACTCCGGGCGGGCGAGGAAGTCGTCCTCGCTGTACAGCCGGATGCAGATGCCGTCGGACGTACGGCCGCAACGGCCCTTGCGCTGGTTGGCGCTGGCCTGCGAGATCGCCTCGATGGGCAGCCGCTGCACCTTGGTGCGGTGGCTGTAGCGGCTGATGCGGGCGAAGCCGGGGTCGATGACGTACTTGATGCCCGGGACCGTCAGGGAGGTCTCGGCGACGTTGGTCGCGAGAACGATCCTGCGCCCGGTGTGCTGCTGGAACACCCGGTGCTGCTCGGCGTGCGAGAGCCGGGCGTACAGCGGCAGCACCTCGGTGAACCTGTACTTCTTCTTCTCCAGCGCGTCCGCGGTGTCGCGGATCTCCCGCTCGCCGGAGAGGAAGACCAGGATGTCGCCCTTGCCCTCCGCCATCAGCTCCTCGACGGCGTCGGTGATCGCGGTGATCTGGTCGCGGTCGGTGTCCTCGGACTCCTCCTCCAGCAGCGGCCGGTAGCGCACCTCGACCGGATACGTCCGCCCGCTGACCTCGATGATCGGCGCGTCGCCGAAGTGCCGGGAGAACCGCTCGGGGTCGATGGTGGCCGAGGTGATGACGACCTTCAGATCCGGGCGCCGCGGCAGCAGCTGGGCGAGGTAGCCCAGCAGGAAGTCGATGTTGAGGGACCGCTCGTGCGCCTCGTCGATGATGATCGTGTCGTAGGCGCGCAGCTCGCGGTCGGTCTGGATCTCGGCGAGCAGGATGCCGTCCGTCATCAGCTTGACGAAGGTCGCGTCCGGATTCACCTGATCGGTGAATCGCACCTTCCAGCCGACGGCCTCCCCGAGCGGCGACCGCAGCTCCTCGGCGACCCGCTCGGCCACCGTCCGCGCGGCGATGCGGCGGGGCTGGGTGTGCCCGATCATGCCGCGGACGCCGCGCCCCAGCTCCAGACAGATCTTCGGGATCTGCGTGGTCTTCCCGGACCCGGTCTCGCCCGCGACGATCACGACCTGGTGATCGCGGATCGCCTCCGCGATCACGTCCTTCTTCTGGCTGACCGGCAGCTGCTCGGGATAGGTGACGGCGGGCACGCGGGTGCGCCGCGCGCCCATCCGTTCCTCGGCGGAGGCGACCTCCGCCTCGATCTCGGCGAGGACGGCGGCCCGGGCCTCCGGCTTGCGGATCTTGCGCGCGCCCTCGAGCCTGCGCCCGAGCCGGTGCGCGTCGCGCAGGGACAGCTCGGCCAGACGGGGGGCGAGAACGCCGAGGGCGGGGGCAGGGTGCGTAGACATACGGGATCCAGGATCTCATCCCGGAGAAAAACGTGGCGAGTGCTTTTGCCCGGGGCGGCGCCGGCGGCCCGGGCGCCGGCGCCCGGAGCAGACGAACAGGGCCCCGATCCGAAGATCGGGGCCCTGTTCACGTGGTGGCTGGGGCCGGGGTCGAACCGGCGACCTATCGCTTTTCAGGCGATCGCTCGTACCAACTGAGCTACCCAGCCACGGAGTTCACGAGGAACTCCAGCGGTCCTGACGGGATTTGAACCCGCGGCCTCCACCTTGACAGGGTGGCGAGCACTCCAAACTGCTCCACAGGACCAAGCTGTGTGTACGACAGTGTCGCACACGGTGTTGCGTGCCCCCAACGGGATTCGAACCCGTGCTACCGCCTTGAAAGGGCGGCGTCCTAGGCCGCTAGACGATGAGGGCTATCGGCCCGCCTGGGCGCTTCGCAGCGCGTCGGGGACGTGAGAAGCATAGGGGATGGCAGGAGGTATCGCCAAAACGGTTTAGGAGCGGGGGCGGGAACCCGGGGGCGCGGGGGCCGGAGGAGCCGTGGTCGGGGTGGGGGACGACGGTGCGGGCGTCGTGGGTGTCGGGGTGGCGCCCGGCCGGTTCTCCTTCGGGAGGTGGCGGCTCACCTCGGCCGTCGTCAGGCCCAGACCGCCCAGTTTGATCTCGTCCCAGGCCTGGAGGCGGCGGGAGTCGCGGTCGAAGTAGAGGATCGACGCCTCGATGGGGTCGGGGTACTCGCCCTCGACGGCCCGCAGTCCGCTGCCGCCCGTGGAGCCCTCGACGCGCAGCCGGGTGCCCTTGTCGAGGGTCTCCGTCCCGGCCCGGTGGAGGTGGCCGGCCAGGACCATCGGGACCTCGCCGTCGGTGCGGCGGGCGGCGGAGGGTTCGTGGGCGACGGCCACGTCCACGGGGGTGCCGGCGGCCCGCTGGGCGCGGAGCGCCTGTGCGAGGCGGTCGCCCGCCGCCTCCTGGGTCCCCTCGGCGCCCGGGACGGTGGAGCGGTCGGGGGTGAACTGGGGGTCGCCGATGCCGGCGAAGCGCAGCCCCGCGAGGGTCACGGCCCGTCCGTCGTCCAGGACGTGGACGTTCTTCATGTTCCGCAGATGGGCCTGCGTCGTCATGGAGTCGTGGTTGCCGCGGACCCAGACGTAGGGGGCGCCGAGGTCGGCGACGGGGTCGAGGAAGCCGTTCTCGGCGGCCGTGCCGTGGTCCATGGTGTCGCCGGAGTCGACGATCACGTCGACCCTGTACTGCGTCACCAGCGAGGCGATGATCTTCCAGCTCGCGGGGTTGAGGTGGATGTCGGAGACGTGCAGGACGCGCACGGTGGTGGGGTCGGGCTGGTAGGCGGGGAGGGTGGAGGTGACGTCGTAGAGCTTGGTCACGTTGGTGACCAGGCGGGCCAGTTCCTGCTGGTAGACGTCGAACTCGGTGACGATGCTGCGGGCGTTGCCGACGACCGAGGGGGCGGAGGACAGCAGCCCCGAGAAGCGGGGTTCGAGGACCGACTTGGGGTTCCAGGTGGCGTAGGCGGTGGCGCCGCAGGCGGCGAGCAGGGCCAGCGCCAGGCCGCCGGCGGCGAGGGCGCGGCGGGGCCGGCGGTAGACGGCGAGACCGAGCGCGGTGGCGCCGGCGACGACGGCGGCGCAGGAGCGCACGGCGAGGTCGAGGGTGCCGCGTTCGATGTCCCCGGTGACCTCGTCCTGGAGCCCGGAGAGGCGTTCGGGATGGTCGACGAGGGCCTGGGAGCGGTCGGGGTCGAGCTGGTCGACGTTGACGTCCAGGCGCACGGGGGCGACGTGGCTGTCGAGGTGGAGGGCGCCCAGCGGGGAGATGTTGATCTTCGTGCCGCCGTCGAGGGCGGGGCGCAGCGTCATCGTGGTGTCCATGGGGCCGACGGGCACCCGGACGTTCCCGACGACCAGCAGCCCGAGCCAGGCGCCCAGCAGGACGACCGCGGTGAGGCCGAGGGCGCGCACCCAGGGGCGGGGCCGGGCGGCGAGTTCGGGGACGGGGCCGCCGGGGCGGCGGGCGGTGCGGAGACGGTTCACGGTGTGCGGGGCTGCGGCGGGGACACGGGCGCGGGCCATTGGTCGCGTATGCCCGCGTCCGGGCCCGGACATGCGGACCCACCCGCCGTACGGCGCTGTCGTACCGGAGAATGGGCCCCGTGCTGGAGATGACGCGCGAGGAGTTCGAGGAACTGGTCGCCGAGGCGCTGGACCGGATCCCGCCGGAGCTGACGCGGCTGATGGACAACGTCGCGGTGTTCGTCGAGGACGAGCCGCCGGCGGACGATCCCGAGCTGCTCGGGCTGTACGAGGGGACCCCGCTGACGGAACGCGGCGAGTGGTACGCGGGCGTGCTGCCGGACCGGATCACCGTCTACCGGGGGCCGACCCTGCGGATGTGCGGGACGCGGGAGGAGGTCGTCGAGGAGACCGAGGTGACAGTGGTGCACGAGATCGCCCACCACTTCGGGATCGACGACGCCCGGTTGCACGCGCTCGGGTACGGCTGAGTCGTCGGTGCGGCGGGGCGCGTGTCTTCCGGTGGGCGGCGGGAGTTGGGGGTGTGACTCCTGCGTCTGCCCCCGGAGGTGGCCCCGTGCGCCCTTTGTCCGTACCCGTTCGCCTGGTTGTCACGGTTCTGGCCGTCGCCGCGGCCGCCGGCTGCATGAGCGTGGGTGACGAGGAGGAGGGTCGGCCCCGGCCCTCCCACTCGGCGGGGGAGCGCGGCGGTGACGCGCCGGAGGGCGGGGCCGGCGGTCGCAGCGGCGGACACTGGTCCGGCGCGGGTGCCGGCGGCGGGCACGGTGCGGGCGAGGGCGGGGCGAAGGGTGGTCCGGACGGGTCCGGTTCCCCCGCGGCCTCGTCGCCGGCCGGGCGGAGCGCGGCGGCCTCGAAGGGGCCCGGGCCCGGCGGGAGCGAACGGCCGGGGGTGCCGCAGCCGCCGCAGGGCGAGCCGACGCCGACCCGTTCCGCGGACCCGGAGCCGCCGTCCTCGCCGGAGCCTCCCGCGTCCCCGTCGCCGGAGCCGACGCCGGCCGAGCCGTCCGCGTCGGCGGACGCGGAGCCGGTGCCGCAGCTCGTCGAGCGGGAACCGGCGCCGGAGGCCGGGGCACCGGTGTAGATGCCGTACAGTGGTGTGCGACCCACGTCTACGCAGACCGGTTTGCCTTCAGGGGTACAGGGTGCGTATGGTGGTAGATCGTTTGATCCCATTTGCCCGGCGCCACCACAGAGCGCGCCGTGTGGCGCGTACTCTCCCTTGCCGTGACGGACCGCATTGAGGCGGTCGAATGCGAACACGGAGTTGACGGGCGCGTGCCGACGAGACTCCGGAAGGTTTCGCATTCGCATGTCCATTTCCCATACTGATCACGCCGTCGTGTCCGAGAACAGCGAGACGGTCGAGGCCGTCGAGGTCACCGCGACCGTCGACGCCGTGCAGACCGTCGAGGCTGTTCAGACCCTCGACGCTGTTCAGACCGTCGAGGCCGGCAAGGCGCCCGAGCCGACCTTCACGGACCTCGGTCTGCCCGAGGGTGTCGTGCGCAAGCTCACCCAGAACGGCGTGACCTCCCCCTTCCCGATCCAGGCGGCGACCATCCCGGACGCCATGGCGGGCAAGGACATCCTCGGCCGCGGCCGCACGGGCTCCGGCAAGACCCTCTCCTTCGGTCTGCCGACGCTGACCACGCTGGCCGGCGGCCACACCGAGAAGCGCAAGCCGCGCGCCGTCATCCTCACCCCGACCCGCGAGCTGGCGATGCAGGTCGCCGACGCGCTCCAGCCGTACGGCGACGTCCTCGGCCTGAAGATGAAGGTCGTCTGCGGCGGCACGTCGATGAGCAACCAGATCTACGCCCTCGAGCGCGGTGTCGACGTCCTCGTCGCCACGCCGGGCCGACTGCGCGACATCATCAACCGCGGCGCCTGCTCCCTGGAGAACGTCGAGGTCACCGTCCTCGACGAGGCCGACCAGATGTCGGACCTGGGCTTCCTGCCCGAGGTCACCGAGCTGCTCGACCAGGTCCCGCAGGGCGGTCAGCGCATGCTGTTCTCGGCCACGATGGAGAACGAGATCTCCACGCTGGTCAAGCGCTACCTGAACAACCCCGTCACGCACGAGGTCGACAGCGCCCAGGGCAACGTGACGACCATGTCGCACCACATCCTGATCGTGAAGCCCAAGGACAAGGCGCCGGTCACCGCCGCGATCGCCTCCCGCAAGGGCCGCACCATCATCTTCGTGCGCACCCAGCTCGGCGCCGACCGGATCGCCGAGCAGCTGCGCGAGGCCGGTGTGAAGGCCGACGCCCTGCACGGCGGCATGACCCAGGGCGCGCGCACCCGCACGCTGGCCGACTTCAAGGACGGTTACGTCAACGCGCTCGTCGCGACCGACGTCGCCGCCCGCGGCATCCACGTCGACGGCATCGACCTGGTCCTCAACGTGGACCCGGCCGGTGACCACAAGGACTACCTGCACCGCGCCGGCCGTACGGCCCGCGCCGGCCGCACCGGCACCGTGGTCTCGCTCTCGCTGCCGCACCAGCGCCGCCAGATCTTCCGCCTGATGGAGGACGCGGGCGTCGACGCCGGGCGTCACATCATCCAGGGCGGTACGGCCTTCGAGCCGGAGGTCGCCGAGATCACCGGCGCCCGGTCGATGACCGAGGTCCAGGCCGAGTCGGCGGGCAACGCCGCACAGCAGGCCGAGCGCGAGGTCGCCGAGCTGACCCGGGAGCTGGAGCGGGCGCAGCGGCGCGCGAGCGAGCTGCGCGAGGAGGCCGACCGGCTGGTCGCGCGGGTGGCCCGCGAGCGTGGCGAGGACCCGGAGACGGCGGTCGCCGAGGCGCAGGCCGTGGCGGCCGGAACCGACGAGACCGCCGGGACCGCCGGGGCGGAGACTCCGGCCGAGGTGTCCGTACCGGCGCAGCCCGTCGCGCGGGACGCCGACCGCCCCGTCCGCGAGGAGCGTCCGGTGACCTCGTCGTCGTACGAGCGTCGTGAGCGGCGGGACGACCGCGGTGACCGTGGCGGTGACCGCGGTGGCTTCAACCGCGACCGTGACGACCGTGGTGGCCGTTCCTTCAACCGTGACCGCGATGACCGTGGTGGCCGTTCCTTCGAGCGTCGTGACGACCGCGGTGGCTTCAACCGCGACCGTGACGACCGTGGTGGCCGTCCCGCGTTCAACCGTGACGACCGTGGTGGGCGTCCGTTCGAGCGTCGTGACGACCGTGGTGGCCGTCCCGCGTTCAACCGTGACGACCGTGGTGGCCGTTCCTTCGAGCGTCGTGACGACCGTGGTGGCTTCAACCGCGACCGTGACGACCGTGGTGGCCGTCCCGCGTTCAACCGTGACGACCGTGGTGGGCGTCCGTTCGAGCGTCGTGACGACCGTGGTGGCCGTCCCCCGTTCAACCGTGACGACCGCTCCGACCGTGGTGACCGTGGCGCCGACCGCGGTGGCTTCAACCGTGACCGTGACGACCGCGGTGGCCGTTCCTTCGAGCGTCGTGACGACCGCGGCGGCTTCCGGGCCGGCGGCGAGCGCGGTGGGCACCGGGGCAGCGACCGTCCGTTCAACCGTGACCGCCGCGACGACCGTCCGGGCACCGGCTTCCGCGCCGGTGGCCACGACCGGCCGAGCGCCCGCCGCGACGACCACCGCGGCACCGGCGGCGGCTCCTTCGGGCGCCGCGACGACAAGCCGCGCTGGAAGCGCAACGGCTGACGTCGACTCGGCCGGCTGACCGCCGACCGCATCAGGGAAGGGCCCGTACGACTCCGGTCGTACGGGCCCTTCCTCGTGTCCGAGGGGGCGGAGTCGTGTCCGAGGGGGAGTCGTGTCCGACGGGGGCGGGGTCCGGTATTCCCCACCGCCGCCCCCGGGCCGGTTGTTAGCATTCCCTTGCTTGGCATGGACAGAGCGGTCGGAGGGGGGAACCGCCGCCGCCATGCCGTTCTCGTATCCCCTGGGGAGGGACCCATTGGCCCGGCGTGCCCGGATCACACTCACTTTCGCGAGCCTCGTCGCCCTCGGCGCGGGCTCTCTGACCATGACCACCGCGGGCCCGGCTGCCGCGGACACCACACCCCTTCCGCTGACCACGGGCGGGGTGTGGGGGATCGACTTCGCCGGCGGCGTCCTGACCACGGTGGAGCGCGCGCCGAACGGCGACCCGTACGTCACCAACCGGACGGTCTCGGCCGACGGGACCACGGCGGGCGCGCGGGAGTCGCGCGCCTACGCGGGCGAGTACGCGACCGGCGCGCACCTGACGCGGACCCCCTGCGACGCCGGCACGTGCGTGTCGCTGCGGGCGGCCGGGAACGGCGACGTGGGCGTCTTCTTCGGCAACTCCGAGGAGTACGAGGGCAAGGAGCGCGCCCAGATACGGACGGCCGACAACGGCTACCACTCCGGCTCCGAGCCCCTCGTCACCGGCGGCAGGTACGTCGACGTGACCGGCCGCTACTTCGTCTACGAGGCCGCCTCGACCGGCAGGCAGTACGTCGACTCCGTGCAGCCGTACCACGTGCAGCACGTGCGTCTCACCCGCGCCGTCACCGCCGCCTCCGTGTGGGGCTCGCGGCTGTACGCGCCGGGCACCGGCAACGGCACGGTCACCGCCTACGACCTGGAGCAGAAGAAGACCGTGGAGACGCTGGCCACCGGTGCCCCCTGCACGGTCAGGGAGCTGCAGGTGGTGGGCCGTTGGGTCTACTGGAACTGCGGCCCCACGGGCGCGGCGGGCGTGTTCGACCGTACGGTGAAGAAGAACGTCACCGTGCCGTCGGGGCCGGTGCTCGTCGGCGACGGCTACCTGGTGCGGCACGACCGCGCCGTCGGCAAGCTGATGCTGACCGACTTCCACACCGGTACGGCGGCGGCCGCCCGCGAGATCGCCGACCTGCCGGCCGGGAACACCGCCGACCAGCGGCGGCAGACCTGGTCCGTCGACAAGTTCGGCGGGGACATCGCGTACGTGGACGCGGACAGCAGGGTGCACGTGGTGCGGAGCGGGGTGCCGTCGCAGCCGCTGGCGTTGGTCGAGGCCGAGGTCGACGACGCTTCCGTCGGCGTCGAGGACGACTGGTGGAACAGCACCTGGCAGCTGAGCGAGCCGGCCGCCTGGACCTTCACCGTGAAGGACGCCCAGGGTCACCGGGTGCACACCCGGACCGGCACGGGCACCGCGCCCGAGGGCAACTGGAACGGCCGGACGGACACGGGTGCCGTCCCGTACAACGGCCGGTTCACCTGGACCCTGACCGCGACGGCGACCCGGGGCACGGGCACCTACACCACGAGCGGCGCGATCGGGCTCTCCGGCGGCCGCCAGGGCCACCACGACCAGGGCGGCCACAGCTACGGCGAGCTGGTCACGCTGAACGCGTCGGGCGCCCTGAGCCTGCACTACACCCACGGCAAGGGCACCTTCGACTGGAAGGTGTCCACCGGCGGCTGGCCCGCCGGGACCGTCGCGGTCCCCTTCGGCGACCTGACCGGTGACCGCTGCGCCGAGATGCTGGTCCGGATGCCGGGCGGCGAACTGCGCCGCTACACGGGCAAGTGCGGTGTGTCGTACTCCCCTGCCGGCTCCCGGCTGTCGCTCGGCACCGGCTGGAACGCCTTCGACGTCCTCACCGCTCCCGGCGACGTCAGCGGTGACGGCCGCCCCGACCTGATCGTCCGCAGGGCCACCACCGGCACCGTGTACCTCTACAAGGGCACGAGCGCGGGACGGCTGGCCGCGCCGGTGAAGCTGTACGACAACTGGAAGACGTACAAGAAGGTCGTCGGGGCCGGTGACCTGAACGGGGACGGCGTCGGGGACCTCCTCGCGCAGGACAGGGCGAACAACCTGTACCGGTACCTCGGGACGGGTCGGGGGACCTTCTCGGGGCGCGTGAAGCTGTCCGCCGGCTGGGGCGCCTCCTACAACGCGCTCGTCGGCGTGGGGGACATCACCGGGGACGGGAAGGCCGACCTGGTGGCGCGGGACACCGCGGGGGTGCTGTGGCGGATGCCCGGGACCGGCAAGGGCACCTTCTCGGCGCGGGTGAAGATCTCCACCGGCTGGCAGGGCTACAAGGGCCTCTTCTAGCGGATCTCCGGGATCCGCAGGGGCCCTTTCCGGTCAAGTGGTGACGTGTGTCATGCCCCCGGCGAGGGAATTGCTGGGGCATGACAGATGACGGCACGGCGAGTGGGCCCTCGGACGAGGAACGGCTGGCCCAGCTCGGATACACGCAGGTCCTCGCGCGCCGGATGTCGGCGTTCTCCAACTACGCGGTCTCCTTCACGATCATCTCGGTCCTGTCGGGATGCCTGACGCTGTACCTGTTCGGCATGAACACCGGCGGCCCCGCCGTGATCACCTGGGGCTGGGTCGCGGTCGGCCTGATGACCCTGTTCGTCGGGCTGTCGATGGCCGAGATCTGCTCGGCCTACCCGACCTCGGCCGGCCTGTACTTCTGGGCCCACCGGCTGGCGCCGCCCCGCAGCGCGGCCGCCTGGGCCTGGTTCACGGGCTGGTTCAACGTGCTCGGCCAGGTCGCCGTGACGGCCGGCATCGACTTCGGCGCCGCGTCCTTCCTCGGCGCCTGGCTCAATCTCCAGTTCGGCTTCGAGGTCACGCCCGGCCGGACGATCCTGCTGTTCGCGGGGATCCTCGTGCTGCACGGCCTGCTCAACACCTTCGGGGTGCGGATCGTCGCGCTCCTCAACAGCGTGAGCGTGTGGTGGCACGTCCTCGGGGTGGCCGTGATCGTCGGCGCGCTGGCCTTCGTGCCGGACGAGCACCGGTCGGCGTCCTTCGTCTTCGGCGAGTTCGTCAACAACACCGGCTGGGGCAGCGGCGTCTACGTCGTCGCCCTCGGCCTGTTGATGGCCCAGTACACCTTCACCGGCTACGACGCCTCCGCCCACATGACCGAGGAGACCCACGACGCGTCGACCGCGGGTCCCCGGGGCATCGTGCGGTCCATCTGGACCTCGTGGATAGCGGGCTTCGTCCTGCTCCTCGGCTTCACCTTCGCCATCCGGTCCTACGACGGCGCCCTCGCCTCCCCGACCGGCGCCCCGCCCGCCCAGATCCTCCTCGACGCGCTCGGCGCCACGGCGGGCAAGCTGCTGCTCCTCGTCGTGATCGGCGCGCAGCTGTTCTGCGGGATGGCCTCCGTCACCGCCAACAGCCGCATGATCTACGCCTTCTCCCGCGACGGGGCCCTGCCCTTCTCGCGGCTCTGGCGCACCGTCAGCCCGCGCACCCGGACCCCCGTGGCGGCGGTCTGGCTCGCGGCGGGCGGCGCGCTGCTGCTGGGCCTGCCCTACCTCATCAACGTCACGGCCTACGCGGCCGTCACCTCCATCGCCGTCATCGGCCTCTACCTCGCCTACGCCGTCCCGACCCTGCTGCGGCTGCGCAAGGGCGACGATTTCGCCCGCGGCCCCTGGCACCTGGGCCGGTGGTCCCGGACGGTCGGCGTGATCTCCGTGGTCTGGGTGGGCGTCATCACCGTCCTGTTCATGCTCCCCCAGGTCTCCCCGGTGACCTCGGAGACCTTCAACTACGCCCCGGTGGCCGTCCTGGTCGTCCTCGGCTTCGCGGCCGTGTGGTGGTTCGCCTCGGCGCGGCACTGGTTCCTCAGGCCCGCCGACGGGAGGGCGGCCCCCCGGGAGACTGCGGGGGCGACGGCGGAGGGGACGGCGGAGGGGACGGCGGATCCGGTCGATCCGTGACCGGTCTTCGCCGCCCGGCGCGGCCGTGTCCCGATACCCGATCGGCGACACGGCCACGTCCGGCTATGCTCGGGGAGGCAACATCGCCCGGGCCCTTAGCTCAATTGGCAGAGCAGTGGACTTTTAATCCATTGGTTGTGGGTTCGAGTCCCACAGGGCCTACCGGTGCGGGGGAGGGGTCACCCCCTTTGACCTGCTGTGCAGCGTCCGGGTCGGCTTCGGTCGGCCCGGGCGCTGTTTCGTTTCCCGGGTCTTGCGTGAGCGATGCGTGAGCGCGTGGACTTCGTGGCGCGGAACGTGGTTGGGCGCGGGCCCGATGGATACGCAGTGGTCATGGGGTTCGGCAGTGTGCCCCACTGAGTGGGCCGTCTGTCGTGGATGTCTCCACGAACCTTCGGCAGGCGGTGCGCCCGGTCGTGACGCCTCGTCACGACCGGCGCCGCGACATCGGCCGCCGTCTGCGACAGCGGTTGCCGGCCGACCGCAACACCGCACTCGCCGTCACCCTGCCGCCTGCGGGCGACCAGGCCGGGCTGTCCGCCTTCGAGACGTGGGGCCGGCACAACCGCGGGGAACCGGACGTCCTGCCCGGTCGGGGCGGCGCCCTCTGCGCGTTGCTCCTGCTCGAGGACGCTGGGAACTGCTGGTCATTCCGTCCGACGAGCCGGACGGGCCGGCCGGCTCATGACCACCGCCGCCGATTCCGCGAACCCGCTGTCGGCCCAGTGCGTCCTCGCCCGGGTCCATGACGACTTCGGCCAGGAGCGCGCCGGGGAGCGGAACGGCTCATGATGGAGTGATGGGACAGACAGCTGTTTCGTCGGCGGCCGTCCGCGTCCGCGCGGGTCACGTCAGGTGAGCGGATGACGGCCGAACCGCGCGCGGACCGCTCCGAGAGCTTCGGGGAAGCGCTCCTGGGGATGGTTCTCGATCGCGCGCACGAGCTGCCGCCCCACCTCATCGGCCCGCTCGTCGCCGACGTGATGGAGCGGCTGGGGGGACGCCGTCCGCAGGTCCTGCTGCAGGACTACAGCCAGATGCTGCTCGTGCCCCTGTCCGGCGAGGGCCTTGCGGACGGGAACCCTCAGGTGATCGACGATTCCGCCGCGGGCCGCTGCTTCCTCGACGCGGTGCCCGTCGAGGTGCCCGAGGCCGACGGCGTACGGGTCCACCTGCCGCTGCTGGACGGGGGTGACCAGGTGGGCGTCATGGCCGTGACGCTGGACCGCGTCGACGACGACGATCGTCGTCTGCTGGGCCGGCTCTCCGGACTGGTGGCCGACCTGCTGGTGACCAAGCACGGCTACTCCGACCTGTTCTTCCGAACCCGTCGCGGTGAAGCGATGAGCGTGGCCGCCGAGATCCAGTGGTCCCTGCTGCCGCCCCTGGCCATGATCATGCCGCGGGTCGCCGTGGCCGGGGTTCTGGAGCCCGCCTACGACGTGGCGGGAGACAGCTTCGACTATGCCCTCAACGACGACATGCTGCACGTGGCCATGATCGACGCGATGGGGCACGGCCTCGGTGCGGCCACCATGGCAACCGTGGCCATCGGCGCCTACCGCCACGCCCGTCGCCTCGGCACCGGCCTGACGGAGATCTACGCCTTCATGGACGACGCGGTGGCGGAACAGTTCGGCGCCGATCACTTCGTCACCGCGCAGATGATGCGACTGGACACGACGACGGGTCTCATGCAGTGGGTGAACGCCGGCCACCCCACGCCGATACTCGTGCGCGACCACCGCGTCACGCGCCGGCTGGTAGGGCCGACGACCCTGCCGGTGGGCCTGGGCGGTGCGGAGCCGGAGATCAGCGAACTGGGGCTGGAGCGCGGAGACCGCGTCCTGTGCTTCACCGACGGGCTGATCGAGGAGCACACGGCGGGTGGGGACCAGTTCGGGGAGGAGCAGTTCATCGAACTGGTGAACGGGTTGGAGAGGACCGGCCGTGGGGTCCGAGCAGTGGCGCGTGCCCTGTCGCACACACTCGAGCGGGCACGCGGCGGATGCACCACGGACGACGCCACGCTGCTTCTGGTGGAGTGGCGCGGCTGACCGTACTGTCGTTTTCGGCCGCGGGCGGCTGGGCGCGGCTGGGCCCGCCGAGGCTACGGTGCCTGTGGGCGTCCCGTGTCGACGAGGATCTGCGCAGCCGTGCTGACATTGCCGGCCAGGACGGCGTCGGCCATCGCCGCGCGGGCGGCCTCGGGCGCCGTGTCCGGCGGGATCACCAGCAGTGAGAAAAGGTCGTTCTCGCCCCGGGTGATCAGGATCGTGTCGTCACCCGCCGGGAACGAGTCGACGTGCACGACCCGGTCGTCGACGACGATCCGCGTCGGCAGCCCCTCCCAGGCCGCGACGTCCAGCCCGACCCGCGTCAAGGGCCCGAGGTGTTCGGCGAGAGCGCTCAGCAGTGCGGGCAACTCGGCAGCGATGTCGTGCGACCTCGGCCACCACGCCCCGTCGAGGACGCCGTCGCGTGAGGCCGTGGTCTCCAGCCGGAGCAGCGCGCTTCCCGGTCGCACGTCATGGTGCACCCCGCTCGGCAGATGCCGGGAGGCACGGGACGTGTCGGAGTCGGTCATGAGCGGATCACCCGTTCGGAATGCGGGGCGAACACGGCAGTCGCCTCGCCCTCACCACGCTACTCCAGGTCCGGCCCGGCGCCGGTGCCCACTCCGGCGCCAAGCACGGGAGGGCAGGGGGAGAGCCTTTGCTCAGGCGGCGGCCCCTTCCCCGGCCGGGGAAGGGGAATCAGCTTCGCCGCCTTCTCGGCGATCCCACGGTCCGGCTCGGGGAGCAGGCTCGCGTACGTGTCCGAGGTCAGCGTGATGGTGGAGTGCCGGAGGGTCTCCTTCACCGCGTGGATGTCGCCGCCGCCTCCGTGTGTGAGCGACGTGGCACAGGTCCCGCAGGGTGATGGGCGGCAGGTCGGTCTTGGCGAGGATGCGGCGGAAGGTCTCGGAGACCGTCTCGGGGTGGAGCCGGGAGCCGTCTTCCGATCAGCTCTGGGCGTCGGACGTGGACCGCCATGCCTGCATGCCCGCTCGGGACGCCTCCCTGGCCTGCCGCCGCTTCAGCGCCGCCTGCTGGGCCGGGGCACGTCCGTCTCGCGGACCAGCGCCGCCCTGCCGCGAACACGGCGGAGGCCGCGATGGCCATGCCGACCCGTGCCACCACGGCACCGGCCGCGGTGAGTACGACACCGGTCGTGACGAGCCGGGTGGTGATCTCGATCGTTCCTCGGGACTGGTGGTGACGGTTCATGACTCCACCGTCCGACGGGGGAACCGCGTCGAATCCCGGCCGGTGCCCTCGGGGCACCGGTGCGGGACCCCGAGGGCACCGGGTGGTGGGTCGACCGGTTTCCCGGGTCCGGTCGGGAGGCGGTGCTGTGGCAGTCCGGCCGCTCGATTCGATCGACCGGAGGCGGCGCCCACGGTTCCTGTGTCCCTACGGGCGGGCGCGGGTCAGTGGAGGACCTTCTCCTTGGCCCGGCGGTACTCCTCGTCGGTGATGTCGCCCCGGGCGCGGATCTCGGAGAGCTTGGCGAGTTCGTCCACCTCGCTGGTGCCCGCGCCGCCCGCGGTCTCGCGGATGTACCGCTCCGTCTGCTCCCGCTGGGCTCGGACGTGGCGCTGTTCGCGCTTGCCCATGTCCTTGCCCCGGGCGACGACGTAGACGAAGACGCCCAGGAAGGGGAGGACGATCGTGAAGAGGAGCCATCCGGTCTTGGCCCATCCGCTCAGGTCGTCGTCACGGAAGATGTCCACGACGACGCGGAAGAGCAGGACGAACCACATGATCCACAGGAAGAACCACATGATCGACCAGAAAGCCCCCAGAACGGGAAAGTCGTAGGCCAGGTCCACACTGTCGCTCATTGCTTCTCCTCGAGGTGTCGGACGCCAGGAACCCGACGGACTGCCCTGTGTGTCCCGCCCCGGAGAAGGGCGGGACCCACGAGCGGTTCCGGTCGTCCTGCTGCTACGTGTCCTCTGTGCTGATGTCGAGCCCGAAGGCTTCGCCGATGCTGCGGGCCGCGGACACCACCCGGGCACTTCCCACCACGGGGGCGATCGCCACGAGGGTTCCCTGGACCTTCTCCAACGGCACACCGAGTTCCGCGGCGGTGCCGATGTTGAGGAGGTAGGAGGGAGCGGAGGCGTCCATGGCCACCAGGGCGGCGATGCGTGCCAGCAGGTACGTCTCCTCGTCCAGTCCGGAACGTTCGAACGTGTCGAGGGTCATCTGGACGAGCGTCTCGAACACGGGGGCGTTCGCTTCGGCGAGGGCGGCGACGCCTTCGGCGCCTGTCTCTTTCCGGGCCATGGTTCACGTTTCCTTCCTGGGCATGGTGTGGTGCGCCTTCCATGAGAGCCGGGCCTGCCGCGGACCGCCTCACCCGCAGGAGGTGACCGGCCGGCGGCCGGGTGCCGCGGAGGCCGCGCGGCGGAGCGGCCGTGGTTCTCCGTGTCCCGGCTCCCCACCGGGAGCGGAGATGCGGAGAACTCTTACCGACAGCCCGCCCCCGACGTGCTGCCTGCCCGCCCCCGGACGCTCTGTCGCAGGCGGACGCCCCCTGATCGCGGACGAGCCGCCACCGGCCCGGCCCACGCGCCCACCGGCCCGGCCCACGCGCCCACCGGCCCGGCCCACGCGCCCACCGGCCCGCGAGAACCACTCCGCCTGCGCGAAGGGTGCTCCTTCCGGAGAAATCCCCCGGAGCGGGTGATGGCGAACAGGAGGCGGCACGGTGGCATGGACCGAGCGCGCCCCGCCTGCGGGAGGGAGGTCGAGATGTCCGGTAGCCGTGCCCCGATCGCTCCACGCCGGGCCGCACGCGTGGCCGTGGCCGCGGGCGTCGGGGCGATCACCGTGCTGCTGTTCGCCGGGTTCGACTGGCACCGGGTCCGGCGGCGGGCCCTGACGACGTTCCGGGAGGCAGCGGGACATGGGCGATGACCTCGCGGGCACCGGCCCTCGCGTGACCCTGCGGACCGTGGCGCGCTCCCTCGGTGTGTCGGCCGCACTGGTCGTCGCCTACTACCTGCTGCCCATGGACGAACGGTTCGACGGCGGGACGGTGACCGCTCTCGTCCTCGGTCTGATCGCGGTGACGGCGCTGTTCCTCTGGCAGGTCCGTGCGATCGTCCGTTCCCCGCACCCGGAACTGCGGGCCGTCGAGTCGCTCGCCGCCGTTGTCCCCCTGTTCGTCCTGCTCTTCGCCACCTCGTACTTCCTGGTGGAGCGGGCCTCACCCGGCAGCTTCACCGAGCCGCTCACCCGTACGGACGCCCTGTACTTCGCGCTCACCGTGTTCAGCACCGTCGGTTTCGGCGACATCACCGCCCACACCGGGACGGCACGCGTCATGACGATGATCCAGATGGTCGGCGGAATCCTGCTGGTCGGGGTCGCGGCCCGGGTGGTGGTCAAAGCGGTCGACACCGCGCGGCGGCGTCAGGACCCGAAGAACAGGTGATCGTGTCCTGAGGCAGGCGCTCCCGGCCTTCCAGGGCCGCTACGGCCCCCTGAGCCGTGCGTCCGCACGGAGCCGCCGCGGCGTCGGAGCGAACGGCGCACCCGAACGGCGCACCCGCACGGCGGATGCGACCCGCGGGACCCGGTCCCGTGGCGGCGCGGCATCACGGCCTCGGGCGGACGACCGCGTCTCGTCCGTACGGCCCATCCGGGGTCGCCGTGCCGCCGTTCAACTGGGGAAATGGAGGCAGGCCGATTACCCCAGCAGCCCTGGAGCACCTATGCCCAGCTCGCACGAGCCGCCCGAGCGCGGCGCAGCCCCGGAGGGGACGCGCGCGGTGCGGCGGGGAGCAGGCACAAGCAGGGGCCGGCGTCCGCGCGGATCGCACGGAGCATCGGATCGGCGGTGCTCATCGTCCTCACCTGTGTCCTGGTGCCGGTCGCCCTGCTCACGGTCTGGGTGCACGACATCGTGCTGGACACGGACCGGTACGTGTCGACGGTGTCGCCGCTGGCCTCGGACCCGGCGATCGAGGACGCGGCGGTCAAGCGCATCACCGAAGCCGCCGACGTACGGGTGGACGGCAGTCAGGTCACCTCGGACATCGCCGCCTGGCTGCAGTCCCAGGGGCTGCCGCCGCGCGCCGCGCAGGCGTTGAAGGGGCTGGGTCCGCAGCTCGACTCGGCGGTCGACGGCACGGTCGAGAAGGTGGCCACGCGCTTCGTGCGGAGCGACCGCTTCGAGCGGATCTGGACGAACGCCAACCGGGCCGCACACGCCGCGGTCGTGGACGCGCTCACCGGCGAGGGCCGCGGCGCCGTGGGCGTGAACGGCGGGACGGTCACTCTCGACGTCGGCGAAGCCGTCGACCAGGTCAAACAGACGCTCGTGGACGCCGGCTTGTCCCCGGCCTCCAAGATCCCCGACGTCGACAAGCAACTGGTGCTCTTCCAGTCCGACCAGCTGGAGAAGATCCGCGAGGGCGCCCGTCTGCTGGACACGCTCGGGAACTGGCTTCCCGTGATCGTCGTGGCGATCGGCGCGTGCGGTGTGCTGCTGGCCCACCGGCGCCGCCGTGCCCTGGCCCGTACGGCCCTCGGCGCGGCCTTCGCCTGCCTGGTCGTGGCCGTCGTCCTGGTCGTCGCCCGCCGCTACTACCTGGACCACCTGCCGCCCCGGGTCCAGTCGGAGGCCGCCGCGGCGGCCGTGTTCGACACCCTGCTGCGCTTTTTGAAGGCCGGACTGCGCACGGCGATCGTGCTCGGCGTCGTCATCGCGCTCGGCGCCTACCTGATCGGCCCCGGACGGCTGCCACGTGCCGTTCGGGGCACCTCCGACCGCACCGCGGACTCCGCCGCACGGTGGGCGTACGGCCACCAGGTCCGCACCGGCCGGGTGGGCACCTGGACCCAGGCCCACCGCCGGTGGATCGCCCTGGCCCTGCTGCTGGTCGTGGCCCTGGTCTTCGCGCTCTGGAACCACCCCACGGCCGCGACCGTCCTGCTGCTGGTCGTCGTCCTGCTGGTCCTGCTGGCGCTGCTCGCCCTCCTCGCAGCCTCCGGCCGTGTCGCCGCCGAGCGGGTGACACCACACCGTCCGGAGCGGGGCGACTGACGTCCTCCGCACGCTCGGGCGTACCCGGTCCCCTTCGTCCCGCAACCCGCGCGGCACCCTCGAGGAGGTTCGGACCACCAGGGCCGTGGCAGTGCGGGAACGGCCCGTGTCCGGCCGTCTTCCCGCGACTACGGTTTCGCCGAACGGGGCTGGGTGTCCGGGATCCGTGAGGTGAAGAACAGCGCGAGGAGCGCGGTGAGGGCGAGGATGGCCAGTGCGGCGCGCAGACCGTCGATCCTGGCCTCGTCGTTCGCGTCGAGGGCCGCCTGAGCCACTCTCTCGCTCGTTCCCGCTTCGTCGAGCGCGGACTCGAGCTGAGCGTCCGACAGGAACGGCACGCCGCTTTCGAGTTCGACGGTCGCCCGACTCTTGACCTCGGCCGGGATCGCCGGATTCTGCTCCACGCTGCTGAGGAAGGAAGTCGTCATCGAGGCGATCAGGAGCGATCCGGCGAGCGCCGTACCGATCGACGCGCCGAGGTTGGTGACGGCGTTCTGGACGCCGCCGACCTCCGCGCTCCGTGCCTCCGGCACCGCGGACACGGTGACCGACCCCAGCTGGGAGGCCAGCGCTCCCATGCCGAGCCCGATCAGGAGCAGGGGGACGGTGACGATCTCCGCGCCGGCGTCCGCGTCGAGCGCTGCCATCAGGACCACCGCGCCCGCGAGCAACGCGAAGGTCCCGAGCCGCACCACCCGCCGCGGCGACACGTCCGGGAGGAAGCGGGGGATCAGGACGGCGGCCGCCAGCAGTGTCACGGAGAGCGGCAGGATGCGGGCGCCGGTCTTGAGCGCGGACAGGCCGAGCGCCACGGACAGATAGAGCGGTACGACGAAGAAGACGCCCATCTGGACCAGGTACTGGAAGAAGAACATGGTCAGTCCGCCGGTGAGCTGCCTGTTCCGCAGCATGTCCGGGTCGACGAGTGGCTCCCTGCGACGCTTCACCATGCGGGCCTCCCAGCGCAGGAAGAGCCAGATCAGCAGCAGACCGGCCAGCATCAGCCACACGACCAGCGAGACCCCGAGCCACGCGGGCGCGTCGGGCTTCGGCTGGAACCAGCCCCATTCGTCGGAGCGGAGCACGCCGTAGACGAAGACCCCGAGCCCGAGCGCGGACAGCGCGGCGCCGACGAGATCGACGCGAGGGCGTTCGCCGACCGGCGCGTCGGTGATGCGGCCGGCGAGCACCAGGATGCCGAGCACCATGACGACCTCACCGGCGAAGACCCACCGCCAGGAGAAGTACGTGGTCGCGACGCCGCCGACGAGCGGCCCGACCGCGATCGCCACGGCTCCCGCGGCGGCGACGAGACCGTAGGCGGCGGCACGGCGTTCCGTGGCGAAGTTGCTCGCCACGAGCGCCACGATCGCGGGCAGGATGAGTGCCGCTCCGAGCCCTTCGAGGAACGCCCAGCCGAGCAGCAGCACGGGCAGGTTCGGTGCGAGCGCCGTGGTCAGGGAGCCGCAGCCGTAGACGACACAGCCGATCATGAACGCGCGTCTGCGGCCGATCAGCGCCCCCACCTTGCCGCCGGGGATCATGAACATCGCCATCACGAGGGTGTAGGCGGTGATGGCTCCCTGGACACCGGTCACCGTCGTGTCCACGTCCTCGGCCACCGTCGCGATCGAGACGTTCATGACCGAGCTGTCGAGTGCCATCAGGAACTGACCGGCCGCGAGTGCCAGCAGGACGATGCGCGTCGTCGGCGGACTCTCGGCCGTGTGTGTCCTGGGTGCCATACGCGCATGGTCCCAGCCGCTCCGCGGAGCGGACCCCGACCCGCCTCCGAGGTCGACCGGTTGGCGGAATCGCTCGCGGAGGTGCTGTGAACCGCTCGTCGAGCGCTGTCCGGCGGACACCCCGGGATGCGGTGAGGCCCCGGCGGGCGGAGATTGGAGGTAGCCCGACCGGCCGAACGAGAACGTGCGGTGGTGCGGGACCGTACGACACGGAGGAGCCGGTGATGGCGAGTCATGTGAGCGGTGCCCGTTCGGGTGCGGGCGCGGGTGTGGGGGCGCGGGGTTCGGAGAGGATCGGGGCGGGGAGCGGATGGCTGGTCTTCGCCGCCGTCCTGATGGTCTTCGGCGGCCTGATGATGATCTTCGAGGGCATCGCCGCCATCGCCGAGGACGACGTGTTCGTCACCACCCGCAACTACGCGTACGCGTTCGATCTCACCTCGTGGGGCTGGATCCATCTGATCGTGGGCGTGGTCATCACACTCGCCGGTGGCGCCCTGTTCCAGGGCGCCACCTGGGCCAGAGTCGTCGGCGTGGCGGTGGCCGGCCTGGCCATGCTCGCGAACTTCCTGTGGATTCCCTACGCGCCGTTCTGGGCCGTCGTCCTGATCACGATCAACGGCTTCGTGATCTGGGCACTGTGCACCGCCCCCGGTCCGTCGGAGCGATGAGGCGGAGGACGGCATCGAGGCACGGTCCGGCGCCCGGGCCGTATCCGGATCGGAGACACCCATGAGGGACCTCAAGTTCGAGCAGAAGCGCTCGCTGTCCCGCGATGAGGCGGCCGACCAGCTCACGGCGCTCGCGGCCGCGCTGCGGGAAGGTGGGGACGCCGAACTGGAACTCGGCCCGGGAACGCTGAGCCTGCGGGTCCCCGACCGCCTGCGCAGCGAGATCGAGGTCGAGATCGGTGACGGGGAGGTCGAACTGGAGATCGAGCTCACGTGGCCGACCGCGACGCCCCGGACGAAGCCGCCGCGGACGGACGAGGACGCGGACACGGACACGGACACGGACGAGACCGCCACGCGGAAGAGCGTGCCCGCGGAATCGGGCCGGAGCGGTACCGGCACCAGGGGAAGCCGAAACGGGAAGCGGCCCGCCACGAAAAGACCCTGAGGCGTGCGAGGCCCCCGGGCCGGCCGGTGCGGATCTCGTGGACCGTCCCGTCGACGACCTGCCGGTCCGACACGGCTCCCCATCTCGCCGCCGGCACGACTGCGCCGTCCGCCCCGCTTGCCACGGCGGCCGCCCCGAGGGCCGCTTCGACACCACCCCGGACGGCGGGCCGCCGGGCCCCGACCACCCGTGCACCACGGCTCAGGGCGTTCCTCCACCCGGGTGAGGGCGGACGCGAGCGGGCCCCTGCCACGGCGGACCCGTCGTGGCAGGGCCGGTGTTCATGTCCGGCGTGGAACCGCCCTTCACCGAGGCGCTCGCCCTGGTCCGCACCGGCGGGATCGCCGACGCGAAGACCGTCATGCCGCTCCCATGGGCGGCGCCGGACGGGCCGCTCGGTCCGAGCCGGCCGGCGGGAGGGAGCCGGGTGCGTCCCGGCCGCTGAGTTCGGTGAGTTCGGTGATCTCGGTGATCTCGGTGATCTCGGTGATCTCGGTGATCTCGGTCAGGTCGGCCAGGGGCAGCGTGTGCCGGGTCGTCAGGACCTTGGCCCGCAGGTAGCGCACGTTGTGCGGGGTGGTGAAGACGCCGGTGGGCACGCGGTCGCGGACATCGACGCCCCGCTCGCGGAGCTGCTCCGCCTTGTCGGGGTTGTTGGACAGCAGGTCCAGCTCCGTGACGCCCAGGGCGCGCAGCATCTGGGCGGCGGCGGTGTAGTCCCGGGCGTCCTCCGGCAGTCCGAGGGCGGCGTTCGCCTCGTAGGTGTCGAGGCCCTGGTCCTGGAGGGCGTACGCGTCGAGCTTGTTGTAGAGGCCGATGCCGCGCCCCTCCTGGCGCAGGTAGAGCAGGATTCCGCCGCGGTCGGCGATGCGCTCGACCGCCTCGCGCAGCTGCGGGCCGCAGTCGCAGCGGGCGGAGCCGAGGACGTCGCCGGTCAGGCACTCGGAGTGCAGCCGGACGAGCGGGACGGGGCCCGGGTCGCCGAGGACGACGGCGACGTGCTCCCGGCCGTCGGCGAGGCCGTGGAAGGTGACGAGTTCGGCGTCCGCCGAGTAGCCGTCGTGGAAGCGCAGCGGTACCCGGACGCGGGCACGCTGGGCGGCGGCGGGAGTGTCGGGCATGCGGGTTCTCCGGGTCCGGGGGTGGGGCAGTGCACACATCGTCTGCTTCAGATTTGAAGCAGATCTACAGTCCGTGACCCTACCTCATGCTTGAAATTTGAAGCAATGGAGCGGTGTGGTGGCTCACGGGCGGAGCCGCCGGCTCACGGGGTCCCGGAGCAGGGTGAGGAGCGCCGGCGCCACGGCGGGTCCTCGGGGGCGGCCTCGCCGCCGTCTCCCTGGAGGCCCCGCGCGACCTGTGTGAAGATCTCCTCCAGTTGCCCCACCTGCTCGGGCGTGAGCCGGTCGAAGAGCAGGCCGCGCACGGTCTCGACGTGGCCGGGCGCCGCGCCCTCCAGAACGGCCATGCCCTCGTCCGTCAGGACCGCGACGCTTCCCCGCCGGTCGGAGGGGCAGTCCTCGCGCCGCACCAGCCCGTCCTTCTCGAGCCGCGTCACGGCGTACGTCAGCCTGCTGCGGGTGGCCTTCAGGTGCTCCGCCAGGTCGGTCATGCGCAGCCGCCGCTCCGGCGCCTCGGAGAGATGGGCGAGGATGGAGTAGTAGGCGTGGGGCATGCCGGCCTCCTGCTGGAGCTGCCGGTCGATCGCGTCCTCCAGGAGGAGGTATCCGGCGATGTACGCGCGCCAGGCGCGCTGCTCCTCGGGGGTGAGCCAGCGGGTCGTCATGCGGCCAGTGTAGTTTTGTTTCAAACTTGAACCAAGAGCTGCCGTGCCGCCGAGCCCCGTCCCCGCCGTTCACCGGCCCCGGCCCGACGCCGATCCAGTCCCGTCCACCGCCTCTGCTCCGTCCCCCGCTCCGACTCCGTCCCCTGCTCCGACTCCGTCCCGTCCCCGATCCCGGAGAGACCCGCGCCGATGCCGTACCCGTACGTCCTGCTGTCCGCCGCCGTCTCGCTCGACGGCTACCTCGACGACACCGGCCCCGACCGGCTGCTGCTGTCCGGCCCGGCCGACTTCGACCGGGTCGACGAGGTGCGGGCCTCCGTCGACGCCATCCTGGTCGGGGCCGGCACGATCCGCGCCGACAACCCGCGCCTGCTGGTCAACTCGCCCGCCCGCCGTGCCGCCCGGGTGGCCGCGGGGAAGCCGGAGTACCCCCTGAAGGTCGCGGTCAGCGGGACCGGTGAGCTGGACCCGGCGGCACTGTTCTGGCACACCGGCGGGGAGAAGGTCCTCCTCGCGACCGACGCCGGTGCGGACCGCGCCCGTGCCCTCGGCCTCGCGGCGGACGTCGTCGCGCTGGGCCCCGGCCTCGACTGGCGCCGGCTCCTGGAACACCTCCACGACGTGCGGGGCGTGCGGCGCCTCATGGTCGAGGGCGGGGGCACGATCCACACCCAGCTCCTCCAGGAGGGCCTCGCCGACGAACTCCAACTCGTCCTGGCCCCCCTGTTCGTGGGCGACCCGGACGCGCCCCGGCTGTTCGGCCCCGGCGGCTACCAGGGCGGGCGCCTGCGGCTGACGGGGACCCGGCGCATCGAGGACGTGGTCCTCATGACGTACGAGCCCACCGCACCCGGCACCGGGCCGCTGCCCTCCGCAGCCGACCGGCACTGGCTGGCCCTCGCCTGCGAACTGGCCGCCGCCTGCCCGCCGTCGCGGACCGCGTTCAGCGTCGGCGCGGTCGTGGTGGCGGCCGACGGCACGGAACTGGCGCGCGGTCACTCCCGCGAGGCGGGCGATCCCGTCGTCCACGCCGAGGAGGCCGCCCTCGCCGGGATCGACCGCGCCGACCCCCGGCTGGCCGGTGCGACCGTCTACAGCAGCCTGGAACCCTGCGCCCGGCGCTCCTCCCGGCCGGCCCCGTGCGCCCGCCTGATCCTCGACGCCGGTGTGCGCCGGGTCGTGACGGCCTGGCGGGAGCCGGACACCTTCGTCACCGACGCCGACGGGAGCGGTCTGCTGGCCGCCGCGGGCGCGGACGTCGTCGTCCTTCCCGAGTACGAGGAGCGGGCGAAGGCGCCCAACGACCATCTGCTCCGCCGGACCACCTGACCGCGGTGCCCCCGCCCGGATCTCCGGCCGGCCCTCCGGCCTGCCCCCGACCTGGCCTCCGGCCGGCCCTGGATCCGACCGTGGTTCTGGGCGTCCCTCACATGGCGTAGACTGGTGTCACACCGACGCGGGGTGGAGCAGCTCGGTAGCTCGCTGGGCTCATAACCCAGAGGTCGCAGGTTCAAATCCTGTCCCCGCTACTCAAGGCCGAGGGCCGGAATTCCGATCAAGGAATTCCGGCCCTCGGTGCGTCGGAGCGACCTTTCCCGTCACGCACGGTGAACGCTCCGGAGCCCTGCGCATAACGTTTGAGTCACCATCAAAACCCCGGTGACTCCTGAACGTTTCGGGCGGACGGTCAACTCGCCCGTTTTTCACCGGTCCTGGGCTGAAAGTCCAGGCCGTCAATGTTGTTGATCAAGCCGAACGGCTTGGAATCCCGCCCCCGCGTCTATTAACGTTCGATAACGCAGCGCGGTCGTCCCAGCCGTCACAAGAGACGGCTCCGTGCGCACGCGCCGAATCCCGCAAGGGAACCGGGGAACCACCAACTTGGGGTGAATCGCGCGGAAGCCGCCGTACAGTCACGGCCGGTATACGCGCGTAGGAGACCTTCCCGCTCCGAACCCGTCAGCTAACCCGGTAGGCGACGGAAGGAAAGGAGTACGCCCGCGTGGCGTCCAACCGGCCTGCCCCAGAAGCCCCCGCCGTGCCCGGCCAGCAGACCTTCGGCTACGGCACCTACCGCACCGACGAGGGCCCCTGGGAGGAATGGAATCCCACCGCGGACTCCGTTCGTCCGGTGCGCGGCAAGCACCGCGTCGCCAAGCAGCGCGGCGGACTCGCCCGCAGCTCCACCGTTCTCGGCGTCGGCGTCATAGCCGCCGTCGGCGGCGCGGGCATGGCCAGCGCCAACACCGGCAAGTCGCCGGTCTCCATCTCCATGCCGGACCTCCCCTCCGTGGGTTCCCTCATTTCGGACGACGACACCACCCCGAGGTGGAGACGGCGCCCGCGCTCAGCACCTTCGGCGCCGAGACCGTCGCCGCCGACAGCGCCGGCAGCGGTGCCGACGCCGGAGAGGCGCTGCGCAACCGGATCATGGCGCAGGCCGAGTCGCAGCAGACCCAGGTCGAGACCAAGGCGCAGGAAGCCGCCGAGGCCGCTGCGGCCGAGGCCGCCGCCGAGGCCGCCGCCAAGGCCGAGAAGGAGGCCGCGGCCAAGGCCGAGGCCGCCAAGAAGAAGGCCGCGGAGGAAGCCGCCAAGAAGGCGGAGGCCGAGCGCCTCGCCGAACTGGCCAAGCAGTACGCGCTGCCGACCTCCTCGTACACGATCACCTCGACCTTCGGTCAGGCCGGCGCCTACTGGTCCTCCGGGTACCACACCGGCCTCGACTTCGCCGCCCCCACCGGCACGCTCCTCAAGGCCGTGCACAGCGGCACTATCACGTCGGCCGGCTACGACGGGTCGTACGGGTACAAGACCGTGCTCACCCTCGAGGACGGCACCGAGATCTGGTACGCCCACCAGTCCTCCATCGGCGTCAGCGTCGGCCAGAAGGTCGCCACCGGCGACATCATCGGCCGCGTCGGCGCCACGGGCAACGTCACCGGGGCCCACCTCCACATGGAGGTCCACCCCGGCGGCAGCAGCTCCGGCATCGACCCGGCCGCCTGGCTCCGGGACAAGGGGCTCAACCCCTGAGGCCACGCCGGACGTGCTCCCCGGCGACCCGGACTCCTGCCGGGTGCCCCTGAGAGTCCTCCCGGTTTCCCGCCGGTCCCCCGAGGGTCTCCTCGGGGGACCGTCAGGGCTCCCGAGGTCTTCCGGGAAGCGTCACGGGGGCCGGTGAGGTCTGCACCCGGACGTTTCCCGGATGTGCGTGAACCCTGGCCAAAGGCGCGGAATGCGCGCCTTTGGCCAGGGCGTTGTCACCGGGCATGACTTCTCTGCGCAAGCTCGGCTCCTCCGACCTCGAGGTCTTCCCGCTCGCCCTCGGCGGCAACGTCTTCGGCTGGACCGCGGACGAGACGGCCTCCTTCGCCGTCCTCGACGCCTACACGGCCGCCGGCGGCAACTTCGTCGACACCGCCGACTCCTACTCGGCGTGGGTCGAGGGCAACGGCGGCGGCGAGTCCGAGACCCTCATCGGCAAGTGGCTCAAGACCCGCGGCAACCGCGACGACGTCGTGATCGCGACCAAGGTGAGCCAGCACCCCGACCACCAGGGGCTGCGCGCGGCCACCGTCAAGGCCGCCGCCGACGCCTCGCTGCGGCGCCTGGGCACCGACCGCATCGACCTCTACTACACCCACTTCGACAAGCCCGAGGTGCCCGTCGAGGAGATCGTCGGCGCGCTCGACGAACTGGTGAAGGCAGGCAAGGTGCGGCACATCGCCGCCTCCAACATCTCGCCCGCACGCCTGCGGGCCTCACTGGAGTTCTCCGACCGCGAGGGCCTCGCCCGCTACGTGGCGCTCCAGCCGCACTACAACCTGGTCTCCCGCGACACCTACGAGGGCGGACTCCAGGACCTGGTCGCCGCGTCCGGCCTCGCCGCCGTGCCGTACTACGCGCTGGCGTCCGGCTTCCTCACCGGCAAGTACCGCCCCGGTACGACGGTGGACAGCGCCCGCGCCCAGGGCGCCGCCCGGCACCTGGGGACCGAGCGGGGGCAGAAGGTGCTCACCGCCCTGGACGAGGTCGCCCGCGCCCGTGACGCCGAGGTCGCCACGGTGGCCCTGGCCTGGCTCGCCGCCCGGCCGACCGTCGCCGCCCCGATCGCGTCCGCCCGCACGGTGGACCAGCTCCCGGCGCTGCTGGCGGTGGCCGACCTGAAGCTGACGGAGGCGGAGATCACCCGCCTCACGGAGGCGTCCGCCTAGGACGCGTCGCGAAAGCGGCGTCGTCCGCCCGAAGGGCGGGCCCGGCGGCGTCCGGTGCGTGCGGTCGCACGGCGGAGGACCGCCCCGACACCGGTGGTACCGGGGTGACCCCGGCAACGCGGCCGGGGTGCTTCTTCCGGGGAGTGCGTGCCAGGCGTCGCCGGGCCGGGGCACCCCCTGGGGGAGGGACTTCCGCGACCCGCCCTGGACACGGGGCGTCCGCTCGGGAGGCGTACTCCCCCGCCGTTCAGGACCGGTACGGGTACGGCGCGGTGTACGGGGCGGGCGAGGTCTGCGGGTGGGGCACGGTGTGCGGAGGGGAGGCGTACCCGGGATACCCGTGGTACCCGGCCGGCGGGTGCGCCGCCCCCGGCGGGAACCCGTACCCCCCGTGCACGCTGTACCCCCCGTGCACCCCGTACATCCCGTAGACCGGCAGCGGCGTCGGGGCCGCCAGCCGGGACGCGTGCTCCAGCGCCGGCCGGGCCACCTCCCGGCGTCGCCACAGCTCGTTGAGCAACTCCCGCTCCCGTACGACGAATTCGGCGCCACCCCGGCCCTGCCGTCCGCGGTGCCGCAGGAACGCGAGCGACGTGGCGTAGGACTCGTACTGCGCCACCTCGCGCGCCGCCGGCCTGCCCAGGTGCCGCCGGGCGTACTGCCGGGCCAGCCTGCGGGCCCGCATCGAGCCGAGGGCGTACGGCTCGGCCGGGCCGAGCCAGCCGGCGGCCGTGTACGCGGGCAGTTCGTCGCGCACGGTGCCCAGCTCGCGCTGGCGCGTCCACACCACCAGCCAGGTCAGCACTCCGAACGCGGGCACCATGAACGCCCCGTACACGGCGAGGAATCCCCAGCCGCCGAAGGTCGCGGAGCCGTTCCACAGGGCGTGCATGAGCATCGCGAGCAGCAGCCCGCACAGCGGCAGCACCACGCGCCGCACGCGCTGACGCTCCCCGGACAGCGCGGCGATGCCGAAACCGAGACCGGTCAGCACCGTGAACAGGGGGTGCGCGAACGGCGACATGACCACGCGCACGAAGAACGTGGCGACGGTGACGGAGGCGATGCCGCCGTCACCGGTGAGCTGGTCGGTGCCGAAGGCGTTGCCGAGGTAGAGGATGTTCTCGGTGAAGGCGAAGCCGGTGGCGGTGATCCCGGCTATGACGACCCCGTCGACGATCCCGGTGAAGTCCCGTCTGCGGAACAGGAACACGAGGAGGACGGCCGCCGCCTTGGCGGTCTCCTCGACGACCGGCGCGATCACGGTCGCGCCCAGGGTGTCGGCGTGGGCCGGGTCGGCCGTCGTCGTCGCTATCCAGCGCACCGCGAAGCTGTTCGCGACGATCGCGATCAGCGCCGCCGCGCACGCGCCCCAGGAGAAGGAGAAGACCAGATTCCGCCAGGGGCCGGGTTCCACCCGGTCGAGCCAGCGGAACGCGGCCACGAGCAGGGGCACCGGAAGGATCGCCAGGCCCAGCCCGACCAGGAACCCCTCCGTGCCCGTCTGCTCGCGGACGAGGGCGACGATCACCAGTCCCGACAGGGCGAGCAGCGTGATCAGCGCGCCGTAGCGGACCCACCTGTGCTGCCACCAGTGCGCATGCCGCAGCACACCGCCCTCGGCCGGGCCGCCGGGGTGCGGCGGGTGCGGGGGAAGCGGGGGAAGCGGGGAACTGGTGGCCACGGCATCGACCCTAACGAGGGAGCGGACGGTGGTGGAGGGGATTTCCGCTGGTCAGTGATTCCGGCGACCCTCGTGCTGTACGCGGCGGAAGAGCAGGTCGTTCACCACGTGGCCCTTGTCCAGCCCCTGGCCCTCGAAACGGGTCAGCGGCCGGAAGCCGGGGCGCGGCGCGAAACCGCCGTCGGCGCGGGTGTTGGCGAAGCCGGGGTGCGCGGTGAGCACCTCGAGCATCTGCTCCGCGTACGGCTCCCAGTCGGTCGCGCAGTGCACGAGCGCGCCCGGTCTCAGCCGGGTCGCGGCGAGGCCGAGGAACTCCGGCTGGATCAGGCGCCGCTTGTGGTGGCGCTTCTTGGGCCAGGGGTCGGGGAAGTAGACGCGCAGTCCGGCGAGGGAGTCCGGGGGGAGCATCTCGCGGAGCAGGATGATCGCGTCGCCGTTGCCCACCCGGATGTTCGTCAGGCCGCCGCGGTCCGCGAGGCTGAGGAGATTGCCCTGGCCGGGGGTGTGGACGTCCACGGCGAGGATGTTCGTCCCGGGGTCGGCGGCGGCCATCTGGGCCGTCGCCTCGCCCATGCCGAAGCCGATCTCCAGCACGACCGGGTTGTCGTTGCCGAACAGCTCGGGGAGGTCGACGTCGTGCCCGTCGATGTCCAGGCCCCACTTCGCCCACAGGCGCTGGAGCGCGTCGGCCTGGCCCGCGGTGACCCGACTGCGCCGCGGCTGGAAGCTCCTGATCCGCCGCTCGAAGTGCGACCCGGCGGGATCGGCCTGCGGACCGTCGGGGAAGCGCGGCTCCCCTTGGCACGGGTACGGCGGACGGGCTCGCCGGGGTGGTGGTCACCGGGGGCGGGCCTGGTGGGTTCTGGGGCGCTCAACGAATCAGACACAGTGGGCTCGATTTTACGGGCGACGGCGGAGGGGGCGGGCCGGGCGAGGTGGGACGACGGGGGAGCCGACGGGGGAGGCGAGCGCGCGGGTGGGGGCGCTGGTGCGGGCGGCGCTTTTCGGGAGGGCGCCGGTCAGGGCCGAGCCGGGCGGTCGGCGCGACCGGGGCCGTCGCCCCGCCCGCCTGGCCCGCCCGGCACCCTCGTGCGGGGGACGCCCGCCTACACGGGCCCCAGCGCCTCCAGCGCCCTGCGGGCCACCTCCCGGCCGATCGGCAGGGAGGCCGTCGCCGCGGGGAGGGGGCGTTCAGCACGTGGACCGCGCGCGGGGACCGCCGGATGAGGAAGTCGTCCACCAGGGAGCCGTCCCGCCGGACGGCCTGGGCGCGGACGCCGGGGTCGCGCGCACCAGGTCCCGCGGCTCGACCGCGGGCAGCAGCCGGCGCACCTCCGCCACGAAGGCGCGCTTGGACAGGGACCGGTGCAGCTCCCCGACGCCGTGGCGCCAGTGCCGGCGGGCCAGGCGCCGGGCGCCCGGCCAGGCCACCGTCGCCGCGGCCTCCCGCGGACGCACGACCCCCCAGCCGTACCCCTCGCGGGCCAGGGCCGGGACCGCGTTGGGGCCGACGTGGACGCTGCCGTCCAGACCCCGGGTGAGGTGCACGCCGAGGAACGGGAAGGCCGGGTCGGGAACCGGGTACACCAGGCCGCGCACCAGGTCGTGGCGGGCCAGCTCGTAGTACTCGCCGCGGAAGGGGACGACGCGGACCTCGGGCTCGTCCCCGGTCAGGCGGGCGATCTCGTCGCAGTGCAGACCGGCGCAGTTCACCAGGACGCGGCCGCGGACGACGTCACCGCGCGCGGTGCGCACGGCCACCCCGCGGTCGGCGCGGCGGTCGATCCGGACGACCTGCGCGCCGTAGCGGAGCTCCGCGCCGGAGGCCTCGCCGAGCCGGCGGGCGACCGCGGTGAAGTCACAGGTGCCGGTCGAGCCGACGCGGATCGCCGCGAGGCCGGTGACCTCCGGCTCGTACTCCGTGATCTGGGCGGGGCCCAGCTCGCGGACCGCGATCCCGTTCTCCCGGCCGCGCTGGGCCAGGGCGTGCAGGCGGGGCAGCTCGGCGCGGTCCGTGGCGACGATCAGCTTGCCCGTGACGGCGTGCGGGACGCCGTACTCCGCACAGAACTTGATCATCTCGGCGGAGCCCCGGACCGCGTAGCGCGCCTTGAGGGAGCCGGGGCGGTAGTAGACGCCGCTGTGGATGACGCCGCTGTTGCGGCCCGTCTGGTGGCGGGCCGGGCCCGGCTCCTTCTCCAGCACCGTCACGCGGGTGCCCGGCGCGGCGCGGCTGATCGCGTGCGCCGTCGACAGGCCGACGATGCCGCCCCCGATCACCAGCACGTCGCAGTCGTAGCCGATCGCCCGCACCTGCACCACCTCCCGGCTTCGATAGTGCACTGCGCCACTGACAGTGCCTTCAAACCCGTGCGGCGGTGCGGGGCGCGGTTCTCTAGGCCGGTGTCATCAGCAGCGGTCGAGCCCGCTCGCGCAGCTCGACCACGCGGGGCTCGTCGCCGTACGGCTCCAGGCGGTGCAGGAGGTCCTTGACGTACTCGGTGGTGCGGGCGGACGAGATCCGGCCGGCCACCTCCACCGCCCGCACGCCCTGCTCGCAGGCCGCGTCCAGATTGCCCGACTCCAACTCGGCGACGGCCGAGACGACGAGCCGCAGGCCGTGCGAGCGCACGAACTCCTCCGTCGGCTGCGACAGCGCCTGCTCGGTGAAGCGGCGTACCTGGCGCGGTGCCTTCAGGTCGCGGTAGCACTCGGCGGCGTCGGCGGCGAAGCGGTCGTAGGAGTAGAAACCGAGCCACGACGGGTCGTGGTCACCGTCGCGGGCCCGCTCCAGCCAGCTCTCGGCCGCCTTGAGGGCGGCGCCGGCGGCCTGGGCGTCCCCCGCCCGCGCGTGGGCGCGTGCCTCGACGAGGCGGAAGAAGCTCATCGTGCGGGCCGTGGCCAGGCCGCGGTTGCGCTCCAGGGCGGCCTGGGCGAGGTCGACGCCCTCGTCCCCGAAGCCGCGGTAGGTCGCCTGGAGGGACATGGAGGCCAGGACGTATCCCCCGAGGGGCACGTCGGCGGCCGCGCGCGCGAGGCGCAGCGCCTGGATGTAGTAGCGCTGGGCGGCCTCCTGCTGACCGGTGTCGAAGGCCATCCAGCCCGCGAGCCGGGTGAGTTCGGCGGAGGCGCCGAACAGGGCGCGGCCGACCTCGTCGGAGTACGCGCCGAGCAGCAGGGGCGCGGCCTCCACCCGCAGGCACTCCGGCACCATGGACGAACGCCAGTCGCCGCCCCCGTACTTGGAGTCCCAGCGCCTGGCGTCCTCGGCGGCCTCCCGCAGTTTCCGCACGTCGCTGTGGCCGACTTTGAGCGGTGCGCCCGAGGCCTCGGCGGAGTTCACCTCGCGCGCCACCGAACTGTCGGCCGGGGTTATCAGCCACCGTGAGGCGGGCGTCGCGTACGCGCTCACCGCGAACGAGCCGGCCAGCGACTGCCAGATGCCGCCCGAGCCGGCCCGGCGGCCCGCGAGGTCGAGCCGGTACAGGTCGGTCGCCGAACGCACGGCCTGCCCGACGTCCCGGGGAAGGCCAGGCCCACTTCGGGCGCGGGGTCCGCGTCCGCCAGTCCGATCTCGTGCAGGGGCACGGGCCGGCCGAGCTTCTGGCCGATGGCGGCCGCGATGAGGTGCGGCGCGGCGCCCTGCGGCACCATGCCCTTCGACACCCAGCGCGCCACCGACGTCTTGTCGTAGCGAAGCGTCAACCCGCGTTGGGCGCCGAGGTCGTTGACGCGACGCGCGAGTCCCGCGTTGCTGATTCCCGCGAGGGCGAGAACGGCGCCGAGTTTTTCGTTCGGCCCGCGTTGCTCCCTGGACATTGCGCCACCCCTCGACACAGACGGCTGCCGCGCTGGCATAACCGTGCGGCATTCGTAAACCCAGCGTAGTTCGCCGCATCCCAAGCGTTAAGGGGCATTCTTCCGGATGGCGGGATTGTGGTTCGTACGCAAGTACGGCCCCCATACGCACGGTTGCGGCGTGCTCCCGACGTGTGGCCGTGCGCCCGTCCGTGCGCTCTGGTCCGGCCACCGGGGGAGCGCTTCCATGGGCGGTGCGTGGGTCGGCCCGCTGTACTGGATCCAGTGGGCTGGGGGACACCGCCGCCACAATCCCCGCGGGCGGTGGAACGGTCCGGGGGGCGTTCGTCGCCTCCCGGGCCGGCGCGCCGGGTCGGGCGCGCGGCTGTGACGGAGCGTGTGCGAAGCTGTTTCAACGGCGTTGTCGCACACGGTAATTGGCCGAAAATCGACCCTGTGTTCCGTCGGCGAATACGCTTCCCACCATGGAAATCCAGGGCGCTCGGGGCGTTCCGGGGGAGCGTACCGGGGGCGCATTCGCGTCGCACACGCGGGGGTGCACGCGGTGACCGTCGCCCCGCGCGCGGGAGTTCACCCGGCCCTCCGGGGCGGTGAGGGGGCGCTCGCACAGGCGCACTCCGCGGATCTCGCACGGCGTCACCTCCCTCTGCGGCGCGTTCTTCGTGGCAGCATGTGAACCGTTCGTACGGTGCAGCTGTTGTCCACGGCCTGTGGAGGCGTCGATGCGGTGGTTGGTGGGATGGAGCAGCACCGCCGCGGCCCCTGGCCCCGGCGCCTCCGGAGCGGGGGCCTACGGCGGCCCCGGTGCGTACGCCGGCGAGGACGGCGGCCGGATCGGCCACGACGGCGAGACGCTGCAGCCGGTGGGCGCCCAACTCCTGTGGGGCGACCCCGATCCGCTGTGGGCCGTCGGCGACTGGCGTTCCGACGAGGTGCGGGTGGTGCGGGCCGACGCCCGGACCCGGATCGCGGTCCTCGGCACCTGCGGCGCGACGGACGAACAGCTGCGCGTCGGCCTGTTCGCCGCGCGCGGAGGCGCACTCCGGCATCTGACGGCCTGGCCCGGCAGCTACACCGCGATCGTCCAGGTCGACCGGCGCATCACCGTCTGCGGCGACCTCGCGGGCGCGCGGCCGGTGTTCCACACCCCCTGGGCGGGCGGCACGGCGTACGCGACGGCCGCGCTGCCGCTGGCCGACCTCGTCGAGGCCAACCTCGACTTCGGCCACCTCGCGGCCCTCCTCGCCGCCCCCGACGTACCGGCCGCCGTGCACGACTCCACCCCGTACGACGGCGTGCGGCGCGTTCCGCCGGGGCACGCGCTCGTCCTGCGCGCCGGGGCCAGGGAGGTCGCGGGCTACGAACCCGTCGCCTCGCTCGCCGTGGCGGCCGTCCCGGCGGACCCGGACAGCGCGGTCGACGCCATCCGCGACGCCCTCGTCGAAGCGGTGCGCGCGCGTCTGTCCGCGCCCCGGCACGTCCCCGACATCGACCCCGGCCCCGTGCCCGGCATGGGCCCCGCGGAGCGGCGCGCCGCGCGCGGGATGCCCGTCCCGGGCATCGGCGCCGACCTGTCCGGCGGCCCTGCCTCCGGGACGCTCGCGCTCCTCGCCGCCGGCCTGCCCGGCATGCCCGGCACGCTCCTGGGCCACGGCACGGGCGCCGGCGAGCGCCTCCTGGCCGTCACCTTCAACGACCTCGCCGTCGGCGGACGCGAGGCGGAACTGCAACGGGCCGGCACCCTCGCCGCCAACCCCCGCCTGCACCACGTCGTCGTCACCGGCGGCGAGGAGACCCTGCCGTACGCCGACCTGGAAGGCCCGCTGACCGACGAACCCGGCCCCAGCCTGGTGACCGCGGCCGGCCACCGCGCCCGCCTCGCCGCCGGCAGCGCCGACCACTTCACGGGCTACGGCGCCCGCCAGGTCCTCGACGCCCACCCGGCCCGCCTCGCGGACCTGCTGATGGACCGCAAACGACGTCACCTGGTGCGCCCCGTCGCCGCCCTCACCCGGGCGGACGGCTCCGTCCTCGTCCCCGCGCGCGTGTACGGCGCCGCCCGCCGACTCGCCCGCACGCCGTACCGGGCGGGGGTGGAGGGCCTCGCCGAACGGCTCAGGAACCGCCGCTTCGACGACCCCGGAGGCGCGGTGGGCGCCTCGCTGGCCGCCCTCGCCTGGGGCGGGCCCGGCCCGGCGGCGCGGTGGCTGACCGGCGAGGCACTGGCGGAAGTGTCGGTCCGCCTCCAGAGTGCCGCCCACCGCGCCGCGGGGGGCCCCGGCCAGCGGCCCGGCGACCACCGCGCGCGTGCCGCCCTCGCCCGCCACGCGGCCGACCTGCGCGTGCTGGAACAGGCCGCCGAGATCCGCTCCCAGCGCCTGCACGCCCCCTTCCTCGACAACCAGGTCGTCCGCGCCTGCCGCGCGCTGCCCGAGACCCTGCGCGTGCAGCCGGGGGCGCGCGCGGCGATCCTGCGCACCGTCCTCAAGAGCTCCGGGGTCGCGGACCTCCCGCCCGGCTGGGGCGCCCCCACCCAGGCCACCACCACCGCCGCGGCCCGCGCGGGCCTGCGCATGGCGGCGGATCCCCTCATCACCCTCTTCGACGCACCCCTGCTCGCCGACGCCGGCCTGATCGAAGCCCGCGTCGTCCGCAAGGCCCTCCGCGGCGCCGCCGCGGGCGAGCCCCTGCCCCTCGACGGCCTCGCCGACCTCGTCTCCCTCGAACTCTGGCTCCGCCGCCTCCTGTCCCGAAGAGGCACCTGCTGGACGGGGACCCCGGCCCGCTCCCGCGCGGTCCCGGCGGGAATCGCCCCGCAGCGACGGGCGGTGGCCCCGGGGGGCGAGGGCGCGGGCCTGGCCGCGCGCTGAGCGGCCCGCCCCGCGGGACCGCGACGGCGCCACCCGGTCCTGCACCGCCCGGTCCTGCAGCGCCCGGTGCTGCGGCACCCGCGTCTCAGGCGTCCGGCGCGTCGGCGGCCGCCGACGCACAGGCGGACGGCATCGGCACGTCTTCCCGCACCGACCCGTTCACGCCGGACCGACGGCCGCCCGCGCGTTCGTGCTCATGCTGCGCGCCCAGATCGCCGTGGACGACGGCGACACCGTCCGCGCGCGGGAGTTGTACGACGCGAGCCGCGTCGCCACGTCCATGGGCACACCGCCGCCCCGGTTCACCGCGGCACTGGGGATGCTCGAGGCGCAGGTCACCGCCGCCGAGTCGGGTCCGGAGCCCGCCTTGGCACTGCTTGCCGGCACCCTGCGCCGCGCGCTGGCCGACCACTGCGCCGAGACCGTCACCTCGGCGATCGTCGACGGCGCGGCGACCCTGCTGGCCCGGCTCGGGGACTCCCCGCGCTCGGCCCGGCTGCTCGCGGCCGCCGACGCGCTGTACGGCCCCCATCCGCGCCCCGCCCCGCGGCGCGTCCTGGCCGAGCGGGCCGAGACGGCCGCCCGCGAGGCCCTGGGCGCCGAACGGCACGAGGCCGAACGGGCCCGGGGCGCGACCCTGACGGTGACCGGCGCCCTGCGCGAACTCACCGAGGCCGCGCACGACCACCCGGCACCGGCCACCGGCACTCCGGGCCCCCGACCGCTGCGTACGGATGACTTCTGCGCGCAGGTGATCTTCCGCGTACGGACGACCTCCTACGTACAGGTGAGCTTCGACTCGGCCCAGTCCGCGAGCGCCACCGTGTCGAGGTGGTTGTGCGGCTCGACCACCAGCGTCACGGTCTCCCGGCCGGTCAGGTCCACATGGACGGGCACGGCGGGGTCGCCCCCTGACGGTTCCGGACGACCACAGCCGGACCCCGTCGGCGCGGACGGAGAAGACGACCTTGCCGAGCTTCTGCGTCAGGTCGTCGACACCGGCCACGGCGTCGTAGGCGGTACAGGTGCGGTTGAGGTCGATCGTGACGGAGGAGTCGCCGTGCACGGTCACTCCGCGCGCGTACACGCGGCCGGCGACGGACAGGCCGTACCGCTGCCACACCCAGCTGCTCCCGCCGAGACGGATCTCCGGCCCGGTGCCGTCCCCGGTGACGTCGAAGGACAGCTCGCTCAGCTCGTAGACCACCGGGGCGGGAGAGGTCGTCCACTCGTCCGTGGGGACTTGTCCGCGCCCGGCACCGAAGTTCACCCGGACGGGGAAGGTTCCCCGGGCTCTCCGCGAAGACCGGTTGACGCCCGCGGCCGACACGCGCCTCGGGGGTGGGGCCCACGAACCCGCCCCGCACCGGGCCAGGTGTATCGATCACGAGCGCCGTCGACACCCGGTGGGTCCTGAACGTGCGAAGACCTCCGGTGCGGTGAAGGTGTCTGGGCTTCACCGCACCGGAGGTCTTCGTGTCCCACCGTGATGCCCGGCTGACCGTTCACGGCAGACGGCCACCCGTCACCCGCGTCGACAACCCCGCGGGTCAGTACACCTAGGACGCCGGCCGGGACCGCAACCCCTCCAGCAGGATGTCCAGCAGCCGGGACGAAGCCGCCGCCTGGTGGACCGGGTCCGGCAGGGAGGGCGCCGCGGTGGCGATGACCAGCAGGACGTCCGACACCGAGACGTCCGGCCGCAGCTCACCCGCCGCCCGCGCCCGGTCCACCAGCCGGCCCACGACGTCGAGCAGGGCCGCCGCCCCGGTGTCGTCCACGACGCTCTGCGCGCCCGCGTCGGTGAGCAGCCGCAGCTCGCCGCCGTCCGGCTGGCTCCGCTGCTGCGGAACCCGGGCCTCGTCGACGACGGTGCTCTCCGTGCCCTCCTCGGCGACGCCGACCCGCAGCACCTGCGGAGGCAGCAGCCGCCCGGCTCCGGACGCCACCGACGTGCGCAGGAAGCGCGACAGCGCCGACCACGGCTCGTCCTCCTGACCCAGCGCCGTCCGCGCCTGGTCGGTCAGCCGGGAGGTCTCCTCCTCGGCTATCCGCCGCACCAGGACGTCCTTGCTGGGAAAGCGCCGGTACACCGTGCCGACGCCCACCCGGGCGCGCCGCGCCACGTCCTCCATCGGGGCGCCGTACCCCAGCTCGCCGAAGACCTCACGCGCCGCACGCAGCACGTGCTCCAGATTGCGCTGTGCGTCCACGCGCAGCGGCGTGGTCCGCGAGGTGTCCCCGCGTCCGTCGACCGCCGCGCTCACCATGCCGTTCGGTCCGAGTGTGGACGCGGACGACCAATGCGTGTCCTGAATATGCATGAATGTTCCCCCGGTAATGACGTCTCCCCCCGGAGACTTTCCCCGCCATCGAATGCACGGGGCGCATGAAGCAGGGGCAACGGAACCGGACCCGCGGCGGGGCCCTGGGTCAGCGGCACCTCACGGATCCGACGAGCGCTTCCCCCTGCACCCCGTCGACACACGAACATAGTTGAGAGGGAGTCAATTCAGAAGGGGCAGGTTCCGCACGGAGCGCCCCCCGATCGGAGCACGGGCCGCATACGTCCCGATAACACCCCTTCCCGCACCCCGGCGAACCCGGGCTGACCTGCGGTCCCGCCCCTCCCGCCGGCATTTCGGCCGTCCCCGCCCCCGCCCGTCCCGCGGTCACACGAATTGTCGGGGCTGTGGACAAACTCCGGCGCGGGGTGCGTCATGGGATGGTGAAGGAACGTGCGCGCATTCTCGTTGTCGGCGGCGGCTACGTCGGGATGTACACGGCCCTGCGGCTCCAGCGGCAGCTGAGACAGGAGATCGGCCGGGGCGAGGCCGAGATCACGGTCGTCACGCCCGACCCGTACATGACGTACCAGCCGTTCCTGCCCGAGGCCGCCGCGGGCGCCGTCTCCCCGCGCCACGTCGTCGTACCGCTGCGCCACGTCCTGCCGCACTGCCGGGTCGTCGTCGGCGAGGTCACCGCCATCGACCACGCCCGGCGCACCGCGACCCTGACCACCCTCGCCACGGACGAGGAGGGCACCGGCCCGCGCCGGCTGACGTACGACGAACTGGTCCTCGCGCCCGGCTCGGTCTCCCGCACCCTGCCCGTCCCCGGCCTCGCCGACCACGCCATCGGCTTCAAGACGGTCGAGGAGGCCATCGGCCTGCGCAACCACGTCATCGAACAGATGGACATCGCCTCCTCCACGCGCGACCCCGCGATCCGCGACGCCGCCCTCACCTTCGTCTTCGTCGGCGGCGGCTTCGCGGGCGTGGAGGCGCTCGCCGAGCTGGAGGACATGGCCCGCTACACCACGCGCTACTACCACAACGTCGAGCCCGAGGACCTGAAGTGGATCCTCGTCGAGGCCTCCGACCGGATCCTCCCGGAGGTCGGCGAGGACATGGGGCGCTACACGGTCAGCGAACTGCGCCGCCGCAACATCGACGTCCGCCTCGGCACCCGCCTGGAGTCGTGCGCGGACCGCGTCGCCGTCCTCAGCGACGGCGCCCGCTTCCCGACCCGTACGGTCGTGTGGACCGCCGGCGTCAAACCCCACCCGGTGCTCGCCGCCAGCGACCTGCCCCTCACCGAGCGCGGCCGCCTCAAGTGCACCCCGGAGCTGACCGTCGAGGGCGTCACGCACGCGTGGGCGGCCGGGGACGCCGCCGCCGTCCCCGACCTGACCGCCGGCCGGCCCGGCGCGTACACCGCCCCGAACGCCCAGCACGCGGTACGCCAGGCCAAGCTCCTCGGCGACAACATCGCCCGCTCCCTGCGCGGCGAGCCCCTGCGGACGTACGCGCACGCATACGTCGGCTCGGTCGCCTCCCTGGGGCTGCACAAGGGCGTCGCACACGTCTACGGACGCAAGCTGAAGGGCTACCCGGCCTGGTTCATGCACCGCGCCTACCACCTCAGCCGTATCCCCACCTTCAACCGCAAGGCGCGCGTGCTCGCCGAGTGGACGCTGTCCGGACTCTTCAAACGGGAGATCGTCTCGCTCGGATCCCTCGAACATCCCCGCGCGGAGTTCGAACTCGCTGCCGGTGGAAAGCCTTCTGACGAGTCTTCCGGCGACCCGAAGGGGTCGTCCTGACCCGAACCAGGAACTCCACCGACCGCCCCCACGTCTGACGAATGCCGGCCCGGACGGCGGCCGCACTGCCAGACTGCTCCCTGCTCACCGCCCCTCCCGAGCCCCCGGCGGGCCACCACCCACCCCTGCCGACCCATGAGGCTGTTCCCACGCGCTCCCCGTCCCGGGTGCTGCAACAATTGCGGCCACCGCCGCGCGGCCTCCGGAGCCCCGGCAGGCCGGGCCCGGAGCCGGCCGTCGACGACTGACACGAGGCAAGGATTCGTGAACTTCACGCGCTGGAGCGCCCGGCTCCCCGGAACGCAGCGCCGCGCCGCCGCGCGAGCGGAGCACCCGGTCACCCTCACGGACCGGCGGAGCGAGAGCTCCGGCCCGGGCTCCGTACCCGCGGCCCGCGCCGAACGACTCACCGGCGACGACCCGCCCCCGCTGCCCGCCGTCGACGAACTCCCCGCCCGCGAGGTCCTCGACCGCGTCCCGGCCCTGGTCGCCCTCGTGCACGGCCCCGACCACCGCCTCGCCTACGTCAACGGCGCCTACACGGCGGCCTTCGGCGCACGGCCTCTCGGCGAACCGGCCGCCGAGGCCCTCCCGAGCTGCGCGACCTGGGCCTGATGCCGCTACTCGACCAGGCCCAGCGCAGCGGCAAGCCCCGCACCCTGAAGTCCCGCAAGGCGCCCGACGGCCGCTCCTACACGTTCACCTGCACCCCGGTCCCGGAGAACCACGGCGAGAGCGCCGTCCTGGTGTTCGCCACCGACGTCACCGACCACGCCGAAGCCGCCGAACGGCTCAGAGCCAGCGAGCGCCGCCAGCGCGAGACCGCCGTCACCCTCCAGCGTTCCCTGCTCCCCCAGGAGCTTGAAGAACCCGACGACCTGCGCATCGCCGCCACCTACCACCCCGGCGGCACCGAGGCGGCGGTCGGCGGCGACTGGTACGACGTCATCACCCTCGGCGGCGGCCGCACCGCCCTCGTCATCGGCGACGTCATGGGCCGCGGCGTCCGGGCGGCGGCCGTCATGGGCCAGCTGCGCACCGCCGTCCGCGCCTACGCCCGCCTCGACCTCCCGCCGCACGAGATCCTCCAGCTCCTCGACGGCCTCGCCATGGAGATCGACGCCAACCAGATCGCCACCTGCGTGTACGCCATCCACGACCCCAACGAGGGACGCCTGGTGTACGCCTCCGCGGGCCATCTGCCGATCCTGGTCCGCGACGAGAGCGGCACCGTCCGGCGCGCCGACGAACCCACCGGCCCCCCGCTCGGCACGGGTGGTTGGATCCACGCCTCCGGCTCGGTCCCCCTCGGCCCGGGATCCACCGCCGTCCTCTACACCGACGGCCTGGTCGAGCGGCGCAACGAGGACCTCGACGAGGGCATCGCCGCCCTGGAACGCGCCCTGGCCGGTGCCACCGGCTCCCCCCAGGTGGTCTGCGACCGCCTGGTCCGCTCGGCGGGCGTCACCGCGGACCACGACGACGACGTGGCCGTCCTGGTCCTCCAGCACCCGGCCCGCACCGGCCCCGACGGCGAGCTGTTCCGCAACGCCGCCCTGGAACTGCTCGGCGGCGTCGAAGCGGCCCCTCGCGCGCGTGCCTTCGCCTCCGGCGTCCTCACCAGCTGGCGCTTCCCCGCGGAGCTGCACGACCTGGGCGTCCTCGCCACCAGCGAACTCGTCGCCAACTCCCTCCAGCACGGCGTCCCGCCCATGCGCCTGCGCCTGCGCCGCACCGACCGCCGCCTGATCATCGAGGTCACCGACGGCGACGACCACCTGCCACGCCGCCGCCGCGCGGAGCCGGCCGACGAGTCGGGCCGGGGCATCGCCATCGTCGCCACGATCGCCTCCGGCTGGGGCAGCAGACGTACCCCCGGCGGCGGAAAAGCCGTGTGGTGCGAGTTCGTCCTGCCCAGGCCCACCGACTGAAACCGGCCTCGAACACCGTTGCCCGGCGCGCGCCACCTAGGCGAACACGCCTCCCGGTGCTAGTAGCTCCCCATGGCAGACGCAACGGGCTTTCACCTCAAGGGAAGCGCTCCCGAGCGCTACGAACACTACGTCGCGCCCCTCATGGCGCCCTTCGTGACCGCACTCGTGGACGCCGCGGACCTCTACCCCGGCGCCACCGTCCTCGACCTCGCGTGCGGCACCGGCTTCGCGGCCCGCGCCGCCGCCGCACAGGCCGGCCCCACCGGCCGCGTCGTCGGCGTGGATCCGAACGGGGCGATGCTCGAGGTCGCCGTGGAGCACCACCCGCGCCTCTATCCCGACATCGAGTTCACCGCCGCACCCGCCGACGACCTCCCCTACCCGGAGGCGACCTTCGACGTCGTCCTCTGCCAGCAGGGCGCCCAGTTCTTCCCCGACCTCGACGCCGCCCTGCGCGAGACGGCCCGCGTGCTGCGTCCCCGAGGCCGCTTCGCCGCCACCGTCTGGTCGAACCTCGAAGCGTCCCCCTACTTCACCGCCCAGCTCCGCGCGGTGCGGCAGTACGGCGGACCCGACGCGGCGGCGGACTTCCAGGACGCCTTCCGCGCCGCGGACCGCCTCACCGCGGCCCTGGACGCGGCGGGCCTGCGGCGGACCACCCGCCGCGACCTCACCTTCACCATCGCCCTCCCCCCGCTCCGGGAGCACGTCCCCGGCCACCTCTCCGCGATCCCCTGGGGCCGGACGATCACCGAGGCAGGGGGCGAGGAAGCCCTCACCCGGGCCGCCGACGCCGTCCGCGCCGCCCTCCCCGCCGACACGACGGCCTTCCCCTTCACCGCGACCCTGGTGACGGCCGACCGCTGACCCAGGCCCCCGGCATGCGGAAGGCGGCCGTCGCCTCCCGACGACGGCCGCCTCCACGCCGTGTACCTCAGGCCTCCGCGGCGACTGGCTCCACAGCGGCCCCGCCCCGGGCCACCACGCGCTTCCGCGCCATCCACGGCTGATCCTGCACGAGGGTGAGCTGCCGTCCCAGCCGCAGCGCGAGCACCGTGATCCCCAGCGAGAACAGCAGGAAGGTCACGACGTACGGCGCGTGCAACGAGGCGCCCATCGGCCCTCCCACGGCCGGCCCCACCGCCAGCGCCAACTGCTTGACCAGCGCGAACGCCGAGTTGTACTGCCCGGCGAGCCCGGCCGGCGCCAGATCGGCCACCAGCGGCGCGACCGTCGGCGACAGCATCGCCTCGCCCAGCCCGAACAGCGCGTACGTCGACACGAACGCGGCCGTCGCCATCTCCCGGCTGCCGTTCCCGAGCCCGGCGTACCCCGCCACGGCCCACGCCACGGCCCAGATCAGCCCCACGGCCGCGATCACCCGCGACCGCTTCTGCCGCTCGACGAACCTCAGCACCGCGAACTGTGCGACGACGATCACCGCGGTGTTGGCGGCCAGAGCGGTCCCGAGGGCGGACGTCGAGATGCCCGCGGCCTCCACCCCGTACGCGCTGAGTCCCGACTCGAACTGCCCGTAGCAGGCGAAGAACAGCACGAAGCCCAGCACGGACAGCTGCACCATGGCCCGGTTGCCGAGCAGCTGCCTCCAGCCGCCCTTGGCCGACCCCCGCGGAGCACTCTCCACCCGAGGCGAGTGCGGCATCCGGACGCTCGCCATCACCACGACCAGCAGCAGGAACATCGCCGCCTCGATCGCGAACAGCAGGGTGAAGGAGGACACGCGCGTGGTGTCGACGAGATGCCCGCCGATGAGCCCGCCGACGCCGAGCCCCAGGTTCTGCAGGAAGAACTGCGTCGCGAAGGCCCGCGACCGGGTCTCCGAGGTCGAGCAGTCCACGATCATCGTGGCCAGCGCCGGCTGCATCACGGCCTGCCCGGCCCCCAGCGCGGCCGCGGCGGCCAGTACGGCGGCGGCGCTGCCGGCGAGCCCCAGGCTCAGCGCGCCCAGCGCGGCGGTGATCAGGGCGGCGATCAGCACCGGCAACGGGCCGCGCCGCACGATCGCCCGGCCGGCGAACGGCAGCACGATCAGCGCGGCCACGGCGAACACGGCGAGGACGAGCCCCGCCGTCACGGCACCGAGTCCCCGCACCTGCGCCACATAGACGTACAGGTAGGGGACGGTGAAGCCGAGCCCGAACGCGCTGAGTGCGTTGCCCACGTGGATCCGGCGCATCGCTGCGCCCATGGCCCTGGTCACGTTCACCTCTTCCAGGTAGTTGGTGAGTCTCAGTTCTTAGAACCGAAGACTTCGAAGATAAATTTCGAAGCTAAACAGTACACTCCGAAGAACTTCAACGCGAACGAGCCCCGTGCGATACTGACGCCCATGGGTGACACCCCCGGCAGTACGGGCATCGGCGGCGAGCCGACCCTCGAAGAGCAGATCGCCGCCTACCAGCGGGAGTTCCGGGACCTGGACCCCCAGGTCGAGCAGATCGTCTCGGCGCTCTCCCGCCTGAACCGCCGGATGAACGTCGCCTACGGCCGCCAGACCGCCGGCCTCGGCATCAGCAACGCCGACTGGGAGGTCCTCAAGGCCCTCGTCCTGTCCGGCGCCCCCTATCGCATGGGTCCCAGCGAGCTGGCCAAGCGACTGGGTCTGACGCCGGCCGCGATGACCCATCGGATCGACCGCATGGTCGCGGAAGGTCTGGTGACCCGGCAGCGGGACGAGAGCAACCGGGTCCGGGTGATCGTGGAGCTGACGACCGAGGGCAGGGAGAAGTGGCTCGAGGCGATGCGACTGGCGACGGTCTTCGAGGAGGACCTCCTCCAGGACCTCTCTGCCGACGACCGCACGGCTCTCGGTGATGTCCTGACCAGGCTCCTCCGTCGGGTGGAGCACGCCCAGCCGGACGCCGGCGGGCGCCTCACCGACCTGGACCAAAGATCTTGACAAGGGCCACTTGACAGCCCTCTGTCCGATCCGTAAGGTTCTTCGGGTTGCCGCGGGGCCGTAACGGTTCTTCGGTGGCATCTCCGCCGCAATAGCGGCACACAAACTCAAGCAAGATCTCCCAGCGGGGTTCTATTCGGCGTGCCCGAATTCAATTCACTGTGGGTCCGGCGGCTCGATTAGCGCTCGCCGGGGAGGATCCGCTAAGGTTTGAGACGTCGGAACGGCCCAACAGCCGGGAAGGCAAACCCCTTCTGACGGGGAATCGGAACCGAAAGGATCTGATAGAGTCGGAACCGCCGGAAAGGAAACCGCGAGAAAAGAGCGGGAGCCTGGAAGGCGCCGAGGAAATCGGGCCGGGAAACGGTCTGATAGAGTCGGAAACGCAGGACCGAAGGGAAGCGCCCGGAGGAAAGCCTGAGAGAGTCTCTCGGGTGAGTACGAAGGAAGCGTCCGTTCCTTGAGAACTCAACAGCGTGCCAAAAATCAACGCCAGATATGTTGATACCCCGTCCCCGGCAGTGATAGCCGGAGATGAGGTTCCTTTGAAAAAAACACAGCGAGGACGCTGTGAACGGCCGGGCTCATTCCGCCTGGCTGTTCCGCTCTCGTGATGTGTGCACCCGATCACGGGTAAACATTCACGGAGAGTTTGATCCTGGCTCAGGACGAACGCTGGCGGCGTGCTTAACACATGCAAGTCGAACGATGAACCACTTCGGTGGGGATTAGTGGCGAACGGGTGAGTAACACGTGGGCAATCTGCCCTTCACTCTGGGACAAGCCCTGGAAACGGGGTCTAATACCGGATAACACTCCCTCTCTCATGGGTGGGGGTTAAAAGCTCCGGCGGTGAAGGATGAGCCCGCGGCCTATCAGCTTGTTGGTGAGGTAATGGCTCACCAAGGCGACGACGGGTAGCCGGCCTGAGAGGGCGACCGGCCACACTGGGACTGAGACACGGCCCAGACTCCTACGGGAGGCAGCAGTGGGGAATATTGCACAATGGGCGAAAGCCTGATGCAGCGACGCCGCGTGAGGGATGACGGCCTTCGGGTTGTAAACCTCTTTCAGCAGGGAAGAAGCGAAAGTGACGGTACCTGCAGAAGAAGCGCCGGCTAACTACGTGCCAGCAGCCGCGGTAATACGTAGGGCGCAAGCGTTGTCCGGAATTATTGGGCGTAAAGAGCTCGTAGGCGGCTTGTCACGTCGGGTGTGAAAGCCCGGGGCTTAACCCCGGGTCTGCATTCGATACGGGCTAGCTAGAGTGTGGTAGGGGAGATCGGAATTCCTGGTGTAGCGGTGAAATGCGCAGATATCAGGAGGAACACCGGTGGCGAAGGCGGATCTCTGGGCCATTACTGACGCTGAGGAGCGAAAGCGTGGGGAGCGAACAGGATTAGATACCCTGGTAGTCCACGCCGTAAACGGTGGGAACTAGGTGTTGGCGACATTCCACGTCGTCGGTGCCGCAGCTAACGCATTAAGTTCCCCGCCTGGGGAGTACGGCCGCAAGGCTAAAACTCAAAGGAATTGACGGGGGCCCGCACAAGCAGCGGAGCATGTGGCTTAATTCGACGCAACGCGAAGAACCTTACCAAGGCTTGACATACACCGGAAAACCCTGGAGACAGGGTCCCCCTTGTGGTCGGTGTACAGGTGGTGCATGGCTGTCGTCAGCTCGTGTCGTGAGATGTTGGGTTAAGTCCCGCAACGAGCGCAACCCTTGTTCTGTGTTGCCAGCATGCCCTTCGGGGTGATGGGGACTCACAGGAGACCGCCGGGGTCAACTCGGAGGAAGGTGGGGACGACGTCAAGTCATCATGCCCCTTATGTCTTGGGCTGCACACGTGCTACAATGGCCGGTACAAAGAGCTGCGATACCGTGAGGTGGAGCGAATCTCAAAAAGCCGGTCTCAGTTCGGATTGGGGTCTGCAACTCGACCCCATGAAGTCGGAGTTGCTAGTAATCGCAGATCAGCATTGCTGCGGTGAATACGTTCCCGGGCCTTGTACACACCGCCCGTCACGTCACGAAAGTCGGTAACACCCGAAGCCGGTGGCCCAACCCCTTGTGGGAGGGAGCTGTCGAAGGTGGGACTGGCGATTGGGACGAAGTCGTAACAAGGTAGCCGTACCGGAAGGTGCGGCTGGATCACCTCCTTTCTAAGGAGCACTTCTCACCGATCCCCTTCGGGGTGAGGTAAGAGGCCAGTTCATCAGCGAACGTCTGATGCTGGTTGCTCATGGGTGGAACGTTGATTATTCGGTCCGGTTCATCGGGTCGGAGGCTGCCAGTACTGCTCTTCGGGGCGTGGAACGCATGATCTCCGGACGAGGGCCGGCCGGGCACGCTGTTGGGTGTCTGAGGGTACGGACGATGAGTCTGGATCTTCAGTGCCGGCCCCAGTGCACTCCGACCCGTGTGGGTGGGGGGTGATGGGTGGCTGGTCGTTGTTTGAGAACTGCACAGTGGACGCGAGCATCTGTGGCCAAGTTTTTAAGGGCGCACGGTGGATGCCTTGGCACCAGGAACCGATGAAGGACGTGGGAGGCCACGATAGTCCCCGGGGAGCCGTCAACCAGGCTTTGATCCGGGGGTTTCCGAATGGGGAAACCCGGCAGTCGTCATGGGCTGTCACCCATACCTGAACACATAGGGTATGTGGAGGGAACGCGGGGAAGTGAAACATCTCAGTACCCGCAGGAAGAGAAAACAACCGTGATTCCGGGAGTAGTGGCGAGCGAAACCGGATGAGGCCAAACCGTATACGTGTGAGACCCGGCAGGGGTTGCGTGTGCGGGGTTGTGGGATCTCTCTTTCACAGTCTGCCGGCTGTGAGGCGAGTCAGAAACCGTTGATGTAGACGAAGGACATGCGAAAGGTCCGGCGTAGAGGGTAAGACCCCCGTAGTCGAAACGTCAGCGGCTCGTTGGAGAGACACCCAAGTAGCACGGGGCCCGAGAAATCCCGTGTGAATCTGGCGGGACCACCCGCTAAGCCTAAATATTCCCTGGTGACCGATAGCGGATAGTACCGTGAGGGAATGGTGAAAAGTACCGCGGGAGCGGAGTGAAATAGTACCTGAAACCGTGTGCCTACAAGCCGTGGGAGCGTCGCGCATCAAGCTTGCTTGGTGCGTCGTGACTGCGTGCCTTTTGAAGAATGAGCCTGCGAGTTTGCGGTGTGTTGCGAGGTTAACCCGAGTGGGGTAGCCGTAGCGAAAGCGAGTCCGAACAGGGCGTTTCAGTAGCACGCTCAAGACCCGAAGCGGAGTGATCTAGCCATGGGCAGGTTGAAGCGGAGGTAAGACTTCGTGGAGGACCGAACCCACCAGGGTTGAAAACCTGGGGATGACCTGTGGTTAGGGGTGAAAGGCCAATCAAACTCCGTGATAGCTGGTTCTCCCCGAAATGCATTTAGGTGCAGCGTCGTGTGTTTCTTGCCGGAGGTAGAGCACTGGATAGGCGATGGGCCCTACCGGGTTACTGACCTTAGCCAAACTCCGAATGCCGGTAAGTGAGAGCGCGGCAGTGAGACTGTGGGGGATAAGCTCCATGGTCGAGAGGGAAACAGCCCAGAGCATCGACTAAGGCCCCTAAGCGTACGCTAAGTGGGAAAGGATGTGGAGTCGCACAGACAACCAGGAGGTTGGCTTAGAAGCAGCCACCCTTGAAAGAGTGCGTAATAGCTCACTGGTCTAGTGATTCCGCGCCGACAATGTAGCGGGGCTCAAGCGTACCGCCGAAGTCGTGTCATTGCGATACATACCCCCAACGGGGATCGTGATGGGTAGGGGAGCGTCGTGTGCCGGGTGAAGCAGCCGCGGAAGCGAGTTGTGGACGGTTCACGAGTGAGAATGCAGGCATGAGTAGCGATACAAACGTGAGAAACGTTTGCGCCGATTGACTAAGGGTTCCTGGGTCAAGCTGATCTGCCCAGGGTAAGTCGGGACCTAAGGCGAGGCCGACAGGCGTAGTCGATGGATAACCGGTTGATATTCCGGTACCCGCTGTGAAGCGTCAAACATCGAGCATCGTGATGCTAAGGCCGTGAAGCCGTTCCGGACCCTTCGGGGAAAGGAAAGTGGTGGAGCCGCCGGCCCAAGCGGTTAGTAGGTGAGTGATGGGGTGACGCAGGAAGGTAGTCCAGCCCGGGCGGTGGTTGTCCCGGGGTAAGGGTGTAGGCCGTGTGATAGGCAAATCCGTCACACATCAAGGCTGAGACCTGATGCCGAGCCGATTGTGGTGAAGTGGATGATCCTATGCTGTCGAGAAAAGCCTCTAGCGAGTTTCATGGCGGCCCGTACCCTAAACCGACTCAGGTGGTCAGGTAGAGAATACCGAGGCGTTCGGGTGAACTATGGTTAAGGAACTCGGCAAAATGCCCCCGTAACTTCGGGAGAAGGGGGGCCATCACCGGTGATGAGTCTTGCACTCTGAGCTGGGGGTGGCCGCAGAGACCAGCGAGAAGCGACTGTTTACTAAAAACACAGGTCCGTGCGAAGCCGTAAGGCGATGTATACGGACTGACGCCTGCCCGGTGCTGGAACGTTAAGGGGACCGGTTAGTGCGCCTTCGGGTGTGCGAAGCTGAGAACTTAAGCGCCAGTAAACGGCGGTGGTAACTATAACCATCCTAAGGTAGCGAAATTCCTTGTCGGGTAAGTTCCGACCTGCACGAATGGCGTAACGACTTCTCGACTGTCTCAACCATAGGCCCGGTGAAATTGCACTACGAGTAAAGATGCTCGTTTCGCGCAGCAGGACGGAAAGACCCCGGGACCTTTACTACAGTTTGATATTGGTGTTCGGTTCGGCTTGTGTAGGATAGGTGGGAGACTGTGAAGCTTGGACGCCAGTTCAGGTGGAGTCGCCGTTGAAATACCACTCTGGTCGTGCTGGATGTCTAACCTGGGTCCGTGATCCGGATCAGGGACAGTGTCTGATGGGTAGTTTAACTGGGGCGGTTGCCTCCTAAAGAGTAACGGAGGCGCCCAAAGGTTCCCTCAGCCTGGTTGGCAATCAGGTGTTGAGTGTAAGTGCACAAGGGAGCTTGACTGTGAGACCGACGGGTCGAGCAGGGACGAAAGTCGGGACTAGTGATCCGGCGGTGGCTTGTGGAAGCGCCGTCGCTCAACGGATAAAAGGTACCCCGGGGATAACAGGCTGATCTTCCCCAAGAGTCCATATCGACGGGATGGTTTGGCACCTCGATGTCGGCTCGTCGCATCCTGGGGCTGGAGTCGGTCCCAAGGGTTGGGCTGTTCGCCCATTAAAGCGGTACGCGAGCTGGGTTTAGAACGTCGTGAGACAGTTCGGTCCCTATCCGCTGCGCGCGCAGGAGTCTTGAGAAGGGCTGTCCCTAGTACGAGAGGACCGGGACGGACGAACCTCTGGTGTGCCAGTTGTCCTGCCAAGGGCATGGCTGGTTGGCTACGTTCGGGAGGGATAACCGCTGAAAGCATCTAAGCGGGAAGCCTGCTTCGAGATGAGGACTCCCACCCACTTGATGGGGTAAGGCTCCCAGTAGACGACTGGGTTGATAGGCCAGATGTGGAAGCCCCGTAAGGGGTGAAGCTGACTGGTACTAATAGGCCGAGGGCTTGTCCTCAGTTGCTCGCGTCCACTGTGTTGGTTCTGAAACCACGAACAGCCCCACGTTCCTCACGGAGCGTGGTGCGGCTGCACAGTTTCATAGTGTTTCGGTGGTTATAGCGTGAGGGAAACGCCCGGTCACATTCCGAACCCGGAAGCTAAGCCTCACAGCGCCGATGGTACTGCAGGGGGGACCCTGTGGGAGAGTAGGACGCCGCCGAACAATCATTCCGGGAAACCCCCGTGCCACTGGCACGGGGGTTTTCTGCATTCACGGAACTTTCCGCGCGGGTTTATTCGGGTGAGTGCGCCGGCGCCCCGGTACTACGGTGGCCCCATGAGCTACCTGATCAGGTCCGTGCGCGCCGACGAGTGGCCGGCCGCGAAGGAGCTGCGGCTCCTGGCGTTGCAGGACCCGATCGCGCACCTCGCCTTCCTGGAGACGTACGAGCAGGGGCTGGCGAGGCCCGACTCCTTCTGGCAGGAGCGGACGGCGGGAGCAGCCGAAGGGGCCGAGCGGGCGCAGCAGATCGTCGCCGAAGGACCGGACGGGGAGTGGGTGGGGACGCTCACCGTGCTCGTCGAGGAGGCCGGGACCGAGGACTGGGCGGGCTTTCCCGTCGAGCGGCGGCAGGGGCATGTCGTCGGGGTGTTCGTGCGGCCCGAGTGCCGCGGGATCGGGCTGACCGAGGTGCTCTTCGACGCCGGGCTCGAATGGGCGTGGTCACGCGGGCTGGAACGCGTCCGGCTCATCGTGCACGAGGACAACGGCCGGGCCCGGACCTTCTACCGCAGGGCCGGCTTCGTACCGAGCGGGGTCGTCGTGCCGCTGGCCGAGGACTCCGGCGGCCGCGAGCTGGAGTACGTCCTCGAGCGGACGCGGCGGATGTAGGCGGACGCGGGTGTCACACCGGCAGTTCGCGGTGGGGCCAGCGCGCCCGGGCCTGCTCACGGGAGCGGAGCAGGGCCAGGGTGGGAAGACCGAGGCCGGTGCCCTCGGCGAGGAGATCGGGGAGCTGGGCGAGCGGGGCCACGGCCGCGACGTCGTCCAGGATCAGGGTCAGTGGTGGGTCGAGCCGACCGGAGGATGACCGTTCGGCCACGCGCCGGCCGCGCTCGACCACGCTTGAGACGAGGGCCGTGAGGAAGGGCATCGCGCCGGGACTGGTCCTCGGGTCCTCGATGGATTCACCGACCACATAAAGCGTTCCCCCTTCGGTGACGAAGGAATCCAAGGCGAGGGCGTCAGTTCGATGAGGAGTGCAGGCCTCGCGGATGTTCACCGTCGAGAGGGCGGACAGGGCACGCGTCGTCAGTTCCTGCGCGATGTCGCGCCGTTCGGGATGGGCCGTGAGGGCGGCTTCCAGCTCGCCCGCGGAACCGGCCGCGGCCTTCGGGTTCGTACGCAGCGTGCGGACCGCTTCCTGGAGGGCGGTGCCCTGGGACCAGCGGTGCACGTGACGGACGGTGCGGCCGTCGATGGCGGCGGCGTGCAGATAACTGCGCAGGAGCGTCTCGGCGGTCTCGGTGACTGCCTGGTCCAGGCGGGCGGTGGGCCGGACGGGCGTGAGGAGGGCGCTCGCGCGGGCGGCCGCCGTCGCCTTGTCCTCGCAGCCCGCCGTGGGCGACCAGTGCAGGCGGGCCGGGGTGTCGCAGAGGTGGAGGGGGTCGTAGAGGAGGACCGGGCCGAGCTTGGCCCGGGCGTCCTTGGTGTCCTGCCAGAGGGCGGGGCGCGAGGTGAGGACCAGGACGGCGCCCTCGGCATCGCGTGCGGCCTGGGCCGCGGCGGCGTGGCGGACCTCGGGCGCGGCGTAGAGGACCGCGCCCTCCGGACGGGATGCCGCCTCCCGGCCGACCGCCGGTTCGGTCCGGGCGACGGGAGCGACAGGGGCGACGGGGAGGGGCTCCGCTGCCCGCGGTGCGGGTTCCGTCCGGGGGGTGGGCACCTCGTGCTGGGCCGACCGGGCCGCCGGCTCCGGGACCGGTGCCGGCAGGGGCACCTCGTGGCCGGGCCGCGTCCCGCGACCCGCCCGTACGGCCCGCCATCTCGCCACCGTGCCCAGCGTGAACACCGTGAGGACCAGGAGGATCATCACCTGGCCGATGAACAGGCCCCAGAACAGGCCGTAGCCGGAGAGGGCCGACGGGTCGGCGGCCGGCCAGGCGCCGGCGACGTCGTGCGGCCGGCCGACGAGGTGGCGCATGGCCAGGGGCGTGCGGGGGAAGGTGACGCCGGCCGGCCAGGAGCCGTGGGCGAAGAGGGCCGCGAGGCCCGTCGCCGTCCACACCAGCAGCGTGATGCCGAGCAGGAACGCGAGCAGTCCGATCAGCAGGCCGTCGGGGACGCCTCCCTGACCCTGCCCCTGGCCCTGACTCCGGCCCTGTCTCCGGTCCTGGCCGCGGTGGTCGCCCGCTCTCATCGCGCCGCCTCCCGCGCCTACGCCACCGTGGACTCGGACGAGCCGTCCAAGTCGGGCAGGTGCTGTTCCACGAAGGCCGCCGCCCGCCGCTCCTGCTCCAGCTCCGCGGCGCGCAGTGCGTCGTCCTCGGCGAGGTCGGCCGACGACTGGGTCATCGCGCGGTCGGTGAAGACCAGCGGGCGTTCCGTCTCGGTGATCAGGTGTTTGACGACCTGGACGTTGCCGTTGACGTCCCACACCGCGATGCCCGGGGTGAGGGTGGGGATGATCTCCACCGCCCAGCGGGGCAGGCCGAGCACGCGGCCCGTCGCCCTCGCCTCGTCGGCTTTCTGGGCGTAGATCGTCCGGGTCGACGCCATCTTGAGGATGGCGGCGGCTTCCTTCGCCGCCGCTCCGTCGACCACGTCGGACAGGTGGTGGACGACCGCGACGAAGGACAGACCGAGGCGGCGGCCGAACTTCAGCAGCCGCTGGAACAGCTGGGCCACGAAGGGGCTGTTGATGATGTGCCAGGCCTCCTCGACCAGGAAGATGCGCTTCTTCCGGTCGGGGCGGATCCAGGTGTGCTCCAGCCACACGCCGACGATCGCCATGAGGATCGGCATGGCGATGGAGTTGCGGTCGATGTGGGACAGGTCGAAGACGATGAGCGGGGCGTCCAGGTCGATGCCGACCGTCGTCGGGCCGTCGAACATGCCGCGCAGGTCACCGTCGACGAGGCGGTCCAGGACCAGTGCCACGTCCAGGCCCCACGCCCGTACGTCCTCTATGGCGACGTTCATCGCCTCGGCCGACTCCGGTTCGGGGTGCCGTAGCTGCTCGACGATGTCGCTGAGCACCGGCTGGCGTTCGACGATCGTCTCGTTGACGTAGGCGTGGGCGACCTTGAGGGCGAAGCCGGAGCGCTCGTCCAGGCCGTGGCCCATCGCGACCTCGACGATGGTGCGCAGCAGCGCCAGCTGGCCCGTCGTCGTGATCGACGGGTCCAGCGGGTTGAGGCGGATGCCGTGGTCCAGGGCGGCAGTCGGGTCCAGGCGGATGGGGGTTATGCCGAGCGCCTGCGCGATGAGGTTCCATTCGCCGACGCCGTCCTCGCCCTGGGCGTCCAGGACGCACACCTGGCGGTCCCGGAAGCGCAACTGGCGCAGGACGTACGTCTTCTCCAGGGCCGACTTGCCGTTGCCGGACTCTCCGAGGACCAGCCAGTGCGGGGCCGGGAGCTGCTGGCCGTACAGCTGGAAGGGGTCGTAGATGTAGCCCTTGCCCGAGTAGACCTCGCGGCCGATGATCACGCCCGAGTCGCCGAGGCCGGGGGCGGCGGTCGGGAGGTAGACCGCCTGGGCCTGGCCGGTGGAGGTGCGGACGGGCAGGCGGGTGGTCTCGACCTTGCCGAAGAGGAAGGACGTGAAGGCGTCGGTGAGGACGGACATCGGGTCCCGCATGTAAAGCCCTACCTTCGGATGCCGGTGGCGAACGGGAGGGTGTTCACGAACGCGCGGTGGTGCTCTCGGTCGCACCACTCCAGCTTGAGGTACGACTTGCCCGCGGACGCCCTGATCGTCCGCTTGTCGCGGGCCAATGCCTCTGGATTGCGGGAGGAGACGGTGATGTAGCCGACGAGGTTGACGCCGGCCGCGCCGCTCGCGAGGTCCTCGCCGCGCTGGTCGATGCGGGAGTGGGCGGCCACGTCGCGCGGGTCCACCGTGCGGTTCATCTTGGCGGCCCGGCTCGCCTCCGCCTCGTCGTTCGTCTTCTCGGTCAGCATGCGTTCGATGGCGACCTCGGTGGGTTCGAGGTCCATCGTCACGGCGACCGTGCGGATGACGTCCGGGGTGTGGACGAGGAGCGGGGCCAGGAAGTTGACGCCGACGGGCGTCATCGGCCACTCCTTCACCCAGGCCGTGGCGTGGCACCAGGGGGCACGGGTGGAGGACTCGCGGGTCTTGGCCTTGAGGTAGGTCGGCTCCATGGCGTCCAGTTCGGCCGGCCAGGCGTTGCGCCGGGTCATCGCCTGGATGTGGTCGATCGGGTGGTCCGGGTCGTACATGGAGTGGACGAGCGAGGACAGGCGGCCCTGGCCGAGGGGCTGGCGGACCCGGATGTCCGCCTCCTGGAGGCGGGAGCAGATGTCGGTCAGCTCGCGGGCCATGACGACGGCGAGACCGGCGTCGCGGTCCAGCTTGCGGCCGTTCTGCGGGCGGGCGGCGCGGGCCATGGCGTTGGCCTCGGCGGCCAGTTCGCGCGTGTAGTGCATGCAGGCGACCAGGTAGGCGCGGTGCTGCTCGCTGCTCGTCGACACCATCGACTGGAGCTGGTCGTACGACGACTGCAGCCACGGCAGGGCCTTGTCGTCGCCGCGCTGGGTGACGTCCTTGGCGTGGGCGTCGGGGTCGGCCGGGAGGGTGCGGGCGAGCATCTGGAGGCGGGTGACGAAGCCGTCGCCGTTGGCCACGTGCTTGAGGAGCGTGCCGAAGCGGTCGACGAGGGCCTCCTGGTCCTCGCTGTCGCGCAGGCCGACGCCGGGCCCCTCGATCTCGATGGCCGCGGTGACCGTACGGCGGTCGGCGTGCAGCAGGACGGCGATCTCGTCGGGGCCGAAGGGGGCGGCGAGCCAGTTGATCCGGCCGATGCCGGGCGGCGGGCCGATCTCGATCTCCTGCCCGTCGATCCGGGTGCCCGCCTCCATGACGGCCGAGCGGTAGACCGTGCCGCGGCGCAGGGTGCGCTTGTAACTGCGGTTGATCTCGAACCACTTGTAGAACGTGCGGTGCTTGTACGGCATGTAGACCACGGCGATCGCGATCATCGGGAAGCCGGCGAGCAGCACGATCCGCAGGGCCAGGAGGGGGACGAGGAGCCCGCACATCATGCCGAGGAACGCGCCGACGACGATGAGCGCGATCTCTCCGGACTCGCGGTTGCGGCCGACGATCGCGTTCGGCCGGGCGCGGCCGATCAGATATGTACGGCGGGGCGTGACCGCGTGGGACACGTGGGACTCGGTTGTCAACGCCCTTCACCTCCCGTGCGGTTGGTACTGCTGTTGCGGTTGTTGCCGGCGTGCGGGGTGTTCACCGGGCTGGCGGCGCGGGGCGCGGGTGCGGCGGAGGGGACAGATCCGCCGCCTCCGTTCGCGGGGCGCGAGCTGTGCGCGGCCATGCCGCCGGAGGTCTGGTTGGCCGGGCGCTGACCACCGGAGGACCCGCCGCCGTTGCTGTCGGCGCGGGTGCTGTGGGTCTTGATGCCCTGGGCGACGAGGGTGGCGGGGGAGCTGATGACGGCCGCGGCCTTGCTCTCGGCGCCCTGCATCATGCGGTTGTTGCGCGAATGGGCGATCTCGTCGCCGAAGCCGGGCACGAAGCGGTAGATCATCGCGCTGGCGAAGATGGCCAGCAGGATGATGGACAGGCCGGAGACGACCGCGCCGAAGGCGCCCGGACCGTCGTCGGCGGAGAGCGCGCCGGCCAGGCCCAGGACGATCACGATGACCGGTTTGACCAGGATGACGGCGATCATGATGCCGGCCCAGCGGCGGACGTGGCCCCACAGGTTCTTGTCGACGAGGCCCGCGTAGACGACGGTGCCGAGCAGGGCGCCGACGTAGAGGAGGGCGGCCCGCAGGACCAGTTCCAGCCACAGGACGCCGGCGGCGAGGATGGACACCAGGGAGACCACGATCAGCATGATCGGGCCGCCGCCGATGTCCTCGCCCTTCTCCAGGGCGGCGGAGAAGGTGCCGAAGAAGGTGTCGGTCTGGTTGCCGGTGGTCTTCGCCAGGGCCTCGCTGATGCCGTCGGTGGCCGAGACGACCGTGTAGAGGATCAGCGGCGTGAAGGCGGAGGCGAGGACGGTGAGCCACAGGAAGCCGACGGCTTCGCCGATCGCGGTGGTGAGGGGGACTCCCCGGACGGCCCGCTTGGCGACGGCCAGCAGCCACAGCAGGAGGGTCAGGACGGTCGACGCGGCGAAGACGACGGCGTACTGCTGGAGGAACCGGGCGTTGGTGAAGTCGACGTTCGCGGTGTCCTGCACGGCGACGCTGAGCTTGTCGACGGTCCAGGCGGCGGCTTCGGCACAGCCCTTGGCCAGCGAGGAGAGGGGGTCGACGGTGTCGGAGACGCTGGGGGTGGTGCCGGAGCGGTTGTTGCCTTTTTCGCAGTACTTCTTGGCCTCGCCGGAGATGAGGCTGCAGTCGAGGCTGTCCGAAGGGGAGGGCGAGACCGAGGGTGAGGACGACGGTGAGGGCGACGGGCTGGGCGTGGGCACGGCGAAGGCGCGGGTGGCCAGCAGTACGGCCGACGTCTGGACGGCCGCGACGACTCCGGCGAGCCGGAGCACGCGGTGCGGGTTACCGGGCATACGTGAACCCTCCGTACTCCTCGATGGCCTTGCTGATCTCGTCGGAGGCGGCGGCCTTGTCGTCGCCCGGGACCGGGGCGGGGCCTTCCTTCTGTTCGTCGGCGGCGACCTTCCAGTCGCCCTCGACCCATCGGAGGTCGAAGGTCCAGGTCTTCCACGACGAGGTGACGGGGTCGGTCGAGTTCTCCCCGGACATGCCGATCAGGCCGAGGTACCAGACGGCGACCTTCGCGGCGGTGCCGGTGTACGCCTGGACCGTGGTGCCCACCGGGACGACGCGGGAGACGAAGGTGTTGCCCGTCGGCGCGTTGCCGTCGGCGTCGAGGCCCAGCTTGGCGAGGAAGTCCGCCGAATAGGCCTGGTCCATCGGGGCTTGGAGCCCGGCCGCCGCGGCAGCCGTGTAGACGGTGTCGACGAGGGCGTGCCGGCTCTCCTCACGGAACATGCCGGTCGAACCCAGTGCGACGGCGTAGTTGGCGGCGGCCGACTGGACGCCCTGCTCGGTCCGGGCGAAGCCCGACGGGATGCCGCCGGATCTCGTCTCCACCGGCTTCGTCCCGCTCGCCGCCGTCGACGAGGTCCTCGGCTTGTCGCCGTTGCCCTCGCCCGTGGCCGCCGTGGAAGGGGAATCGTCTCCTCCACGGTTCGCGAAGGCGATCGCGGCGATCAGGAGGACGACGACGCCGACCACCATGACCAGGTTGCGCGAGGACGAGCGGGCGGGGCGGCGGGCGCCGCCGTAGGGGTCGGCGTCGGGCAGGCGCACGCGGGTGCCCGACGGCTCGCCGTAGTCGTTTTCGTCTCCGGGACTCATGCCGTGTACGCCCCTCGCTGCCGTACCGGAACACGTAGTAGTACGACGGTAGCCGTGCTGGTTCCCGCGCGGGCGCGGTGTGGTGACTCGACATCAGGGAGACGCAACCTCAGCCGGTGGGCACGACGGGTGGGTGGGGTGGAGGGGGACGGGAGCGCCCGGGACGGACTGGCGGTGGGCGGCGACCGCTACACGGCCATGCCGTACACGATCGTGAACAGGGTGCCGAGGGACCCGATGATGAAGACGCCCGTCAGCCCGGCGATGATGAGGCCCTTGCCCTGTTCCGCGCTGAAGGTGTCGCGCAGGGCCGTCGCGCCGATGCGCTGCTTGGCGGCGCCCCAGATCGCGATGCCGAGGCAGAGGAGGATGGCGATCGCCATCACCACCTCGATCATCACCTTGGCCTCGTTGCCCAGGCTGCCGAAGGGGCCCCAGTCCGGAGCGATCCCGCCGATGATGGTGTTGATGTCGCCCTTGTCGGCCGCAAAGAGCATGTAAGTCACCGCCCCTGGTGGGTAGTTCCGAGAGGCCTCTGCGGTGTGCAGAGGTCACGTCTCATTGTCGCCGACAACGCCGCCTTCGTATGTCGACTTGGCGTCATTGACGGGCGGGATTCGTACGAATAGCACGCACTCGTCACTCTGTGTATCACGGCAGGTCACGCCGGGCAATGAAGTCGGAGCGGAACCTGTCGTGCGGTTCCGTCGTTGACCCACTTCACGGCCGTGCGCCGTTTCTGACGGCTGGTCGGGTGAGCGTCCGTTTCCGATGGTCTCATGACCGACGGCGAACGGGAGGCGGGGCCGTGGCCCGCCGTCCGCGTGCTTCCCGACCGTCCGTCAGGGGAGCGGGCGGGCGGTGTTCCCCGCGTCGCCGTCGCCGTCGGCGTCCGCCGTCCCCTCCGCGCCCTCCACGAAGTGGTCGAACTCCCCCGCCCGCACGCCGAGGACGAACGCGTCCCACTTGCGCCGGTTCGTCGTGACCACGTTGTCCGGGTCGCTGGTCTCGCGGAGGTAGACGGGGGCCTCCGCGTCGTCGCCCTCGCCGAAGGCGATCTCGATCCAGGGGCCGGGGCCGGTCGCCTCCGGTGGCGCGGCGCGGACCCACGTCAGGTCGGTGGGGATGTCGGTCACGGGAGATTCCTTCCGCACGGGCCTCGGCGACACGAGGACGATAGCGGGACCCGGTCCGGCCCCCGGCCGGCCGGGCCGGCGCACCGCCCGGGGCGTGAGGGGGAAGCGCCGGTTGCGCGGGATCCCGCGGGGGAAGCTCATACACTGACGCGGGCGGAAAGCCGTACGGGTGAGGGGCGGTTGACGGTGCGTAAGGCGTGGATCCTGGCGGGTGCCGCGACTGCGGCGGGGCTCAGCTTCGTGATGCTGCTCGTCGTCGGCGTGTACGTCATCGCCGGGAACCTCGCGGGCGGCGCGGGCGGCAGGAGCGTCGGGCTGGCCAAGGGCGCCGTGCCGGCCGCCTACCAGGCGCTCGTGCAGAAGTGGGGCAACCTCTGCTCCGCGATCGATCCGGCGCTGCTCGCCGCCCAGCTCTACCAGGAGAGCGGGTTCAACCCGAACGCCAAGAGCCCCGCGGCGGCCCAGGGCATCGCGCAGTTCATCCCCGGCACCTGGGCCACCCACGGCATCGACGGCGACGGGGACGGCGACCGTGACGTGTGGGACCCGAATGACGCGATCCCGTCGGCCGCGTCGTACGACTGCGAACTCGCCTCGTACGTCAAGAAGGTGCCCGGCGACCCCACCCACAACATGCTCGCGTCCTACAACGCGGGGGCCTACGCGGTCATCAAGTACGGGGGCGTGCCGCCGTACCGGGAGACCCAGAACTACGTGAAGACGATCACCACGCTGGCCAAGAGCTTCGCCGCGCCGGTCACCCGGGTCGATCCGTCCGAGCAGGCCGCCGGGGCGATCTACTTCGCGCAGAAGAAGCTGGGGACGCCGTACCTGTGGGGCGGGAACGGCACGCCTGAGCAGGGCGGACGGTTCGACTGCTCGGGGCTGACCAAGGCGGCGTACGAGAGCGTCGGGATCACCCTGCCGCGGGTGGCCAACGACCAGTACAACGCGGGTCCGCACCCCTCGCGGGACGAACTGCTGCCGGGCGACCTGGTGTTCTTCTCGACCGATCCGAACAACTCCCGGGCCATCGACCACGTCGGCATCTACGTCGGCGGCGGGTACATGATCGACGCGCCCCGCACGGGGGCGGTCATCCGGTTCGACCCGATCGACACCCGCAAGTACTTCGGTGCCACGCGGGTCACCGAAGATGGCGCGAAAGCGCTCCCCGTGAGGGCCTGAACCGGGCGGGGACCCGTCGCCTGAGCTGCGGAGACGTGTTTCTCTTCGATAACGTCTGCGTGATCATTCGGTGGAGGGTGGAACGTATCAACGGGGGTCGTGCGTTCCTGTTGACGTAGCCGAGCGATGCCTGTGACCGACCGACAGGGCGGCGGGCGCGGATCTACGACCACGGGGGTGGGTACGAGCGGCGTGCGTGAGGCGCGTCCGGCAGCAACGACGAAGGGGCCGCAGCACCATGGCTGGACTCGCCGCATCCGGGTCGAACCCTGACGTCGACCTGCTCTACGACATCAACGGCCTCGCCAGGGAAGCCCCGCACTGGCTCGACCGGATCGTCGAGTTCGTCGGCGAGTACGGGCTGCTCCTGGCGATGGTGCTGCTCGTGCTCTGGTGCTGGTGGACCGTGCGGCGGCGGCCCGTGTCGGCCGAGGACGCCGCCTCCTCCGTGGCCGCGCTGGTGTGGGTGCCGTTGGCCGCCGGGCTCGCGGTCCTGGTGAACGTGCCGATACGCGGGTTCGTGGAGCGGCCCCGGCCCTTCCTCGACCACCAGGGCCTCGAGGTCCTGGTCTCCGGGAAGACCGACTACTCCTTCGTGAGCGACCACGCGACGATCACCATGGCGATGGGGGTCGCGCTGTTCGTCGCCCACCGCAGGTTCGGACTCGTGGGGATCGGGCTGGGGCTGGTGGAGGGGTTCTGCCGGGTGTACATGGGGGTGCACTACCCGACGGACGTCATCGGGGGTTCGCGCTCGGTACGGCGGTGGCGCTGCTGTTGTCGCCGGTGGCCTCGATGCTGCTCACCCCCGTGCTGAAGGCGGTCGAGGGGACCGCGTGGCTGGGCTGGATCGTGCGGGCGCGCTCCGTGCGGGGCGCGGGGCAGGACGCCGTGGTCCCGGGGGCCCGGGTCGAGACGGCCTCCGCCGAGGAGCGGGACCTGGCCGCGTAGGCGGTCGCGCCGGCCGCGGACCGTCACCGGCGGGCAGCGGCCGGCGGGCAGTGGCCGGCCGTGGGCCGGGCCGGTCTCGTCACAGCGACTGCGGGTACGTGAAGAAGCCGGTCGGGTCGTACGTGCGCTTCACCTGGGTGAGGTGCGGGAGCGCCGGACCGTAGTACGCCTTCTTCCCGTTCGGCAGGGTGGGGTCCGCGTAGTTCTGGTAGGCGGCGCCCGAGGCGTGCGGGGCCATGGCGCCGTGGGCCTCGGCGAGCCAGGACCGGGCCGTCGTGCCCGTCGTGCCCGCGCGCCACGACACCAGGTACTGGGCCAGCATCCGGGAGCGGCGGTGGACGAACGCCGTGGCCGTGGGGGAGACCCGGTTGACCGCGCCGCCCAGGGCGGTGAGCGCGATGCTGCCCGAGCCGCCCCGGACGCTCTCCAGCTGCCGGAGCAGGGCCCGGACGCCCGCCGCCGGGAGGGAGCGGTCGAAGAAGGCGGAGCGGGCCGCGTAGGTCTCGCGGCCCAGGGCGCCTCGCGGGGAGCGGCCGGGGGTCGGGCCGGGCAGGTGGCACTGGGCGTCGGTGGCGAAGGAGGAGCATCCGGCGTAGACCTCCATGGCCTCCTCGTAGGAGCGGCGGCGCAGCGACACGGTCGTCGCGGAGGCGCCCACGCGGTGCGCGAGGCGGTCGACGGCGTTCTGCAGCTGGCCGTGGGTGCCGATGCAGAAGGCGGACACGGAGATCCTCGGGGTGCCGCCGGGCGTGCTCGTCAGGTGGAGGGCGGACCAGATCTCGTCCGGCTGGGACGGCCCCATTCCTGCCAGGCCCGCACCACCGCCGCGGCCCTCGGCCAGGGCCAGGAGAGCCGGCCCGTCACCGCCTGGGGGGCCGGGTGGGTGGCGAAGCGCAGTTCGGTGACGACGCCGAAGTTGCCGTGGCCGGCTCCGCGCAGTGCCCAGAACAGGTCCTGGTGGTGCGTGGCGTCCGCCGTGAGCAGCCTGCCGTCCGCCGTGACGACGGTCGCGCCGGTGAGGCTGTCGCAGGTGAGGCCGTAGGCGCGGGAGACGACGCCGTGGCCGCCGCCCAGGACCAGACCGGAGACGCCGACCGTCGGGCAGGAGCCGGCCGGGATCGTCACGCCCCTGGCGGCGAGCGCGCGGTAGACGTGGATCAGTTTGGCGCCGGCGCCGACGACGGCCGAACGGCCGCTCGCGCGGACCCGGTTCAGCCGGGAGACGTCGAGGATCAGCCGGCCGTCGCCCGAGGACCAGCCGCCGTAGGAGTGGCCGCCGTTGCGGATGGCGACCCTGGTGCCGTGGGCGCGGGCGTAGGCCAGGGCGGTACGGATGTCGTCGGAGTGGGCGACGTAGGCGACCGCGGCCGGCCGGAGGGTGTCGAAGCGGGTGTTGTACAGCTGCCGGGCCGCCGTCCACGAGGCGTCCCCGGGGCGGATCAGGGCGCCGTCGAGGGAGCGGTCGAGGGCGGCCCAGTCGGCGGCGGCCACGGCGCTCGTGGTCCGCAGCGGGACCTTGCCGTCCGCCGTGCCGGAGAAGGCCCGGGAAGCGGAGCCGGTCCCTGGGGCAGAGCCGGTTCCGGAGGTGGAGCCGGTGCCGGAAGCGGAGCCGGTGCCGAAGGAGCCGCCGCCGGCGCCGTCCGACCGGCCCGTGGCCGTCGCGACTGCCGCCACGGCGGCCGTGCCGCCCGTGATGAACGTACGCCGGTGCATGTCTGACCGCCCCCTGTGGCTTTCGTCGGCTTCATGGAGGCAGACGGGGTCCCGGGCCGGGGGGTTCCCGGGGAGGGAGGGGAACGTCAGCCGTGGGTGTGGCCGGCGGCGTCCGTTCTGGCGAGGCTTCTCGCCCTGCGCGCCGGGCCGTGCCAGCCGCAGGTGCAGCGGGCCAGGCAGAAGGGGCCGCGTTCGACGGTCGTGGTGGTGTGGGTTTCCCCGTCGCCGGGGGAGGAGACCGAACGGTCCTGCTGGGTCACGCAGTCAACCGTACCCAGCTCCGCGGGAAAGGACGCCTGCGGTCACCGCGGGTCCCGGTCGCGCGTGACGGGGGCCGCCCACCCGTCGTTATCGGGAACGACAAGGGGCCCGTGACGCACGTACCGGCTGGGGGTAGACAGGCGATGACTCAGCGGCAGCAGCAGCGGCGGTGGGGCACGGCGGTCGTCGCGGGGCTGGCGGCCGGGGTCTGGGCCGGCGCCGCCACCGGGTGCGCCGGGCCCGGGAACGCGGCCGAGGACGCGCGGGCCGCCGACCCGGTTGAGACACTCCGCCGGGCGGCCGACGCGCTGGTGGCGGCGGGCAGTTCGAAGGCCCGGACGTCGATGGAGATGGCCACCGGCGGGACCCGCGTGACGATCCGGGGCGAGGGCGTCTACGACTACCGCCGGCAGCTCGGGCGCTTGAAGGTGGTGCTCCCGCAGGATCCGGCCGGCGCCAGTGAGCACCGGCCCATCGTCGAACTCCTCGCGCCGGGTGCGCTGTTCATGAAGAACCGGGGTGCGGGCGTGCCCGCCGACAAGTGGGTGCGGGTGGACACGGCGACGCTGTCCGACGGGAACCTGGTGACCGGCGGCGCGACCGACCCGTACGCCGCCGCCGAGGTGCTGCGCGGCACGCGCACCGCTGTCTATGTGGGCCGGGACCGGCTGGCGGGGACCGACGTGCGGCACTTCCGCGGCACCGCCGACCTCGCGGCGGCCGCGAAGGGCGCCTCGGCGGGCGGCCGGGACTCGCTGGGGGCGGCGGCGAAGGGGTTCGCCACCGCCCGGGTCCCCTTCGACGTCTACCTCGACGACGAGGGGCGCATCCGCAAGGTCCGGCACCGGTTCACCTTCGTCAACGGACGGCAGAAGGAGGCCGTCGCGGTCGCCTCGACGACGCTGCTGTACGACTTCGGGGCGCCCGCCGACGTACGGCTGCCGGCGTCGGCGGACATCTACGCCGGGCGGATCGCGGAGGAGTGAGCCGGGCGGACCCTGGGAGCGAGCGGCCGGCGACCGTCCGGTGGGGGCCGGATCCGGCCAGGGAACCGGTATGAGGACTAGCCCGTCCGTGCCATGCGCGGTCCGTGCGCCGCTCCCTACTCTAGGAAGTCGGTGACGGCAGGGACGAGGTGATGCGCGTGGCTCCGGTGGGCGGTACGGCGGTACAGGACCACGTGGCCCTCGCCGAGATCGAACTGTGCGGGGAGCTGATCATCGCGGCCTCCGCCGCCGAGGAGCGGCTCAGCCTGGAGAGCATCGACGAGGTGCTGAGGGTGGCCGAGGAGCGCGAGGCCCGCGCCGGCTGACGCGCGGGCCCGGTCGGTGCCAGGGGGACGGGCCAAGGACCGGGGGCGGGTCGGGGCCCGGGCCGGGGTCGCAGTCGGGTCAGGTCCGCGGTCGGGTCAGGTCCGCAGCAGGCGGCCGATGGCCTTCGTGGCCTCCTCGACCTTCGCGTCGATCTCGTCGCCGCCCTTGACGGCCGCGTCGGCGACGCAGTGGCGCAGGTGCTCCTCCAGCAGTTGCAGCGCGAAGGACTGCAGGGCCTTGGTGGAGGCGGACACCTGGGTGAGTATGTCGATGCAGTAGGTGTCCTCCTCGACCATGCGCTGGAGGCCCCGGATCTGCCCCTCGATGCGGCGCAGGCGCTTGAGGTGCTCGTCCTTCTGTTTGTGGTAGCCGTGCACACCGCGGTCGTGGTCGGTCACGGCCTCTTCGGTGGCCGCCCCGGCCTCGGTGGTCGTCATGGTGTCCTCCAGACATATACCCCTACTGGGTATATCGTACCGAACTTTGCAGGGTAGGGGACCTGTGGTCGCGGTCGCCCGCGGTCCGTGGAGCGGACCACCGGGCTGCCCCACTGCCGGTCGTCCTCGGCCATGGGTGACACTGGTAGGCGGCCCATTAGCCGTGGCCGGATGATGCGCCTAGCATCAGCCTGACCGAAACCGATGCATCCTGAGGACCCCACGTGCGCTTTCGTCTGACCCCGAGGGAGACGAGTTTCTACGACATGTTCGCCGCGTCCGCGGACAACATCGTCACGGGCTCGAAACTCCTCATGGAACTGCTCGGGGCGGACACCGCCGGCCGGGCCGAGATCGCAGAGCGTATGCGGGCCGCGGAACACGCCGGTGACGACGCCACGCACGCGATCTTCCACCAGTTGAACTCCTCCTTCATCACGCCGTTCGACCGTGAGGACATCTACAACCTCGCCTCGTCCCTCGACGACATCATGGACTTCATGGAGGAGGCCGTCGACCTCGTCGTCCTCTACAACGTCGAGCACCTGCCCAAGGGCGTCGAGCAGCAGATCGAGGTGCTGGCGCGGGCGGCGGAGCTGACCGCCGAGGCCATGCCGAACCTGCGGACCATGTCCAACCTCACCGAGTACTGGATCGAGGTCAACCGGCTGGAGAACCAGGCCGACCAGATCCACCGCAAGCTGCTCGCCCACCTCTTCAACGGCAAGTACGAGGCGATAGAGGTGCTGAAGCTCAAGCAGATCGTGGACGTGCTGGAGGAGGCCGCGGACGCCTTCGAGCACGTGGCGAACACGGTGGAGACCATCGCGGTCAAGGAGTCCTGACCCCTTCATGGACACCTTCGCTCTGGTCGCGACCATCGGGGTCGCGCTCTTCTTCACGTACACGAACGGCTTCCACGACTCGGCGAACGCGATCGCGACGTCCGTGTCGACGCGGGCGCTGACGCCGCGGGCGGCGCTGGCGATGGCCGCGGTGATGAACCTCGCCGGCGCCTTCCTCGGCTCCGGGGTCGCCAAGACCGTCAGCGAGGGGCTGATCCAGACGCCCGAGGGGTCGCAGGGGATGGGGATCCTCTTCGCGGCGCTGGTGGGCGCGATCACCTGGAACCTCGTCACCTGGTACTTCGGCCTGCCGTCCTCCTCCTCGCACGCGCTGTTCGGCGGCATGGTGGGCGCGGCGCTGGCCGGCGGGACGCAGGTGTACTGGAACGGGGTGCTGGAGAAGGTCGTCATCCCGATGTTCGTGTCGCCGGTGGTCGGCCTGGTGGTCGGTTACCTGGTGATGACGGCGATCATGTGGATCTTCCGGCGCGCCAACCCGCACAAGGCCAAGCGGGGCTTCCGCATCGCGCAGACGGTGTCGGCGGCCGGCATGGCGCTCGGCCACGGCCTCCAGGACGCGCAGAAGACGATGGGCATCGTGGTGATGGCGCTGGTCATCGCCGACGTCGAGGAGTACGGCGACCCGATCCCGGTCTGGGTCAAGATCGTGTGCGCCGTGATGCTGTCGCTGGGCACCTACGCGGGCGGCTGGCGCATCATGCGCACGCTCGGCCGGAAGATCATCGAGCTGGACCCCCGCAGGGCTTCGCGGCGGAGACGACCGGCGCCTCGATCATGTTCGTCTCCGCGTTCCTGTTCAAGGCGCCGATCTCGACGACGCACGTCATCACCTCGGCGATCATGGGCGTGGGCGCGACCAAGCGGATCAACGCCGTGCGGTGGGGCGTCGCCAAGAACATCGTCCTCGGCTGGTTCATCACCATGCCGGCGGCGGCGGTCGTCGCGGCCGGCGCCTTCTGGCTCGTCGACCTGGCGTTCCTGTAGGGCACCCGGGGCCCGTCCGGCCCTCCCCGCAACGCACGAGCCCGCCCCCCGGGAGCCAGGGGGCGGGCTCTTCTGCGTCCTCGCGGTGGCACCGCCATGCAGCACCGCGAGGGGTCCGTACCTCCTAGCCGAAGCGGCCGGAGATGTAGTCCTCGGTGGCCTGGACCGACGGGTTGGAGAAGATGCGCTCCGTGTCGTCGATCTCGATCAGCCGGCCGGGCTGGCCGACGGCCGCCAGGTTGAAGAAGGCCGTGCGGTCGGAGACGCGCGCCGCCTGCTGCATGTTGTGCGTGACGATGACGATCGTGAAGCGTTCCTTCAGCTCGCCGATCAGGTCCTCGATGGCGAGGGTGGAGATCGGGTCGAGCGCGGAGCAGGGCTCGTCCATCAGCAGGACGTTCGGCTCCACCGCGATCGCCCGCGCGATGCACAGACGCTGCTGCTGGCCGCCGGAGAGGCCCGAGCCCGGCTTGTTCAGGCGGTCCTTCACCTCGTTCCACAGGTTCGCGCCCTTGAGGGACTTCTCGACGACGTCCTGCAGCTCGCTCTTCTTGTAGCTGCCGTTCAGCCGCAGGCCCGCCGCCACGTTGTCGAAGATCGACATCGTGGGGAAGGGGTTCGGACGCTGGAACACCATGCCGACCTCGCGCCGCACCGACACCGGGTCGATGCCCTGGCCGTACAGGTCCTCGTCGTCGAGCATCACCTTGCCCTCGACGCGGCCACCGGAGGTGACCTCGTGCATGCGGTTCAGCGTGCGCAGGAACGTCGACTTGCCGCAGCCGGAGGGGCCGATGAACGCCGTCACCGAGCGCGGCTCGACCGTCATCGAGATGTCTTCGATCGCCTTGTGGGAGCCGTAGTACGCGGTCAGTCCGCTTACGTCGATTCGCTTCGCCATGTCTTCTACTTCACTTCCAAAAGTCCGGTGGGTCGCTGTGGTCCCGCGCGGCGGTGGCCGCGGATCGTTGCTCAGCGACCGGTCTTCGGGGCCTTCCAGCGGGCGATGCCGCGAGCCACCAGGTTGAGGATCATCACGAAGGCGATCAGCGTGAGCGATGCCGCCCAGGCACGGTCGTACGCCGGCTGCGAACCGGCGCTCTGCGCGTACTGCTGGTAGATGTACAGCGGCAGGGACGCCTGCGCACCCTCGAAGGGGTTCGAGTTGATGAACGGGTTGCCGAAGACGAGGAGGAGGACGGGGGCGGTCTCACCCGCGATGCGGGCCACCGAGAGCATGACGCCCGTGATGATGCCGCCGATGGAGGTCGGGACGACCACCTTCAGGATCGTGCGCCACTTGGGGACGCCCAGCGCGAGGGAGGCCTCGCGCAGCTCGTTGGGGACGAGCTTGAGCATCTCCTCCGTCGAGCGTACGACGACCGGCATCATCAGGATCGCCAGGGCCAGCGAGCCCGCGAAGCCGAAGGGCTGCATGTCGAACATCAGCATGAGGCTGAGGATGAACAGGCCCGCGACGATCGACGGGATGCCCGTCATGACGTCCACGAAGAAGGTGACGGCGCGGGCGAGGTTGCCGCGCCCGTACTCCACCAGGTAGATCGCGGTGAGGATGCCGATCGGGGCGCCGATCAGGGTGGCGAGGCCGACCTGCTCCAGGCTGCCGAGGATGGCGTGGTAGATGCCGCCGCCGGCCTCGGAGTCGGCGACGACGCCCATCGAGTGGGTCAGGAAGTAGACGTCCAGGACCTTGGTGCCGCGCTCCACGGTCGCCCAGATCAGCGAGGCGAGCGGCACGATGGCGATCAGGAAGGCGACCCAGACGAGGGCGGTGGCGATGCGGTCCTTGGCCTGGCGGCGGCCCTCGACGCGGGCGGCGATGCCGTAGGTGGCCAGCAGGAAGAGGAGACCGGCGATCAGGCCCCACTGGACGCGGCTGTCGAGGCCCCGGCCAGGCCGATGACCACGGCCAGCGCGATCGAACCGCCCGCGATGGCCCACGGGGACCACTTCGGCAGGCTGGCGCCGCGCAGCGTGCTGGGGCGCTTGTCGTTGACGACGGCGTGGCTCATGCGTTGGCCCCCGAGTACTCCTTGCGGCGGGCGATGATCGCGCGGGCCGCGCCGTTGACCAGCAGTGTGATGACGAACAGGACGAGGCCGGAGGCGATGAGCGCGTCCCGGCCGAATTCGTTCGCCTCGTTGAACTTGCTGGCGATGTTCTGGGCGAAGGTGCCGCCGCCCGGGTTGAGCAGGCTGGCGTGGATGTCGAAGTCGGGGGAGAGGACCGTGGCGACGGCCATCGTCTCGCCGAGGGCGCGGCCGAGGCCGAGCATCGACGCGGAGATCACACCGGAGCGGCCGAACGGCAGCACGGACATCCGCACGACCTCCCAGCGCGTGGCGCCGAGGGCCAGGGCGGCCTCCTCGTGCATCTGCGGGACCTGGCGGAAGACCTCGCGGCTGACGTTGGTGACGATCGGCAGGATCATGATCGCCAGCAGGATGCCGACGGTGAGCATCGAGCGCGGGGCGCCCTTGTCCCACGAGAAGATCCCCGTCCAGCCCAGGTACTCGTCCAGCCAGCTGAAGAGGCCGTTCATGTGCGGGACGAGGATCAGGGCGCCCCACAGGCCGTACACGATGGACGGCACGGCGGCGAGCAGGTCGATCACGTACGAGATCGGGTTGCGCAGCTTGCGCGGGGCGTAGTGGGTGAGGAACAGCGCGATGGCGACGGCGATCGGGACCGCGAGGACCATGGCGACGATCGAGGAGACCACCGTGCCGAAGGCGAGGACGGCGATGCCGAACTCCGGCGGCACCAGGCTGGTGTTCCACTCGAAGGCGGTGAGGAAGTTCGCTTCGTCCTCGCTGATGGCCAGCGAGGCCCGGTACGTGAGGAAGATCGCGATGGCGCCCATGATCGCGAGCAGCAGGATGCCCGACCCGCGGGAGAGACCGAGGAAGATCCGGTCACCGGGTCGGGTGGCGCCGCGCGCCGCGCGCTTCTGCTCGGCCGTGGCCGGCGGGGCCGTGGGTGGAGGTGCTTCGTCTGTCTTCTGCATCGATATGTCCATGGGGTTCTCCGGTCTGCGGAGCCGCTCGTGGGTGGGCGGCTCGGGCGGGGCCGGGTGTGCGTGCGGCCCCTGGCGGCGGTGCACCGGACGGTGTGGTCCGGGCCGGGTGGACCCGGCCCGGACCACACCTTCAGATCAGCTCAGGCCCTCGACGGTGGTGCGGACCTTGGTGATGATGGAGTCGGGGATCGGCGCGTAGTCGATGCCCGAGAGGATGCCCTGGCCCTGCTCGCTGGCCAGGTACCGCAGGAAGGCCTTGGTGGCCGGCAGGGTGTCGGCCTTGTTGCCCTTGTCGCAGACGATCTCGTACGTCACCAGGGTGATCGGGTACGCGCCCTCGGCCTTGGAGGTGTAGTCGATCTTCAGCGCCAGGTCGTTGCCCGTGCCGACGACCTTGGCGGCCGCGACGGCCTTGGTGGCGCCCTCGGAGGAGGCCTTGACCGGAGCGGCGGCGCCCGTGTTCAGGGCGACGGTGCCGAGACCGTCCTTGGCGTACGACAGCTCCATGTAGCCGATGGCGCCGTTGGTCTGCTTGACGCCCTGCGCGACACCGGAGGAGCCGGACGCGGACTGGCCGCCCTTGGCCTGCCAGGCCTTGCCGCCCTCGTACTTCCAGTCGTTCGGGGCGGCGGCGATCAGGTACTTGGTGAAGTTGTCCGTGGTGCCGGACTCGTCCGAGCGGTGGTACGGCTGGATCTGGAGGTCGGGGAGCTTCGCGCCCGGGTTCAGCTTCGCGATGGCCGCGTCGTTCCAGTTCTTGATCTTGCCGTCGAAGATCTTCGCCAGGGTCGGCGCGTCCAGGACGAGGTTCTCGACACCGGAGAGGTTGTACGCGACGGCGATCGGGCCGGCCACCATCGGCAGGTCGATGCCCTGGCCGCCGGTGCAGACCTTCTTGGAGGCGGTGACCTCTTCGGGCTTCAGCGCGGAGTCGGAGCCGGCGAAGGCGACCGTGCCCTGCGTGAAGGCGGTGATGCCGGCGCCGGAGCCGGAGCCCTTGTAGTTGACCTGGACGCCGTTGCAGGCCTGGGTGAAGTTCTTGACCCAGGCGTCGATCGCGTTCTTCTGCGCCGAGGAGCCGTCGGCGAGGAGCTGGCCCTTGGCGTCGTCGCACTTGATGTCACTGGCGCCCGCGGCGGCGGAGCTGCTGTTGCCACCGCCGCTGTTCTTGGTGCCGGTGTCGTCGGAGCCGCACGCCGTGAGGGCCAGGGCGCCGGAGACGGCGAGAGCACCGAGGGTGAGGGCCCGCCGGTTCATGCGCTGAAGCTTCACTTGAGGGAGATCCTTCCGAGAGCCGCCGTCCTGAATCCGGCGGCGTGCGAAGACTGGGCGGTACGAGCGCTTCCCTGAGGCCGCGCACCGCACCGGGTAAGGCCGAAATTAGGCAGAACAGGTGAAGCCGCCTACGGGGCCGAATGAACGGGAGGTGAACCCCTGAGGGCGGTGCGGTTAGGTCACGGAAAGCTCACGCCGAGGACACAGGGTGATTCCGGCCGGGCGCGGCCACCGTCCCGTGGCGGGTGCGGCGCCTGGCCCGTACCGGGCGGGGCGCGGTCCCTGTGCCGTACCGGGTGCGGCGCCTGGCCCGTACCGGGCGGGGCGCGGTCCCTGTGCCGTACCGGGTGCGGCGCCGGTCCCGTACCGGGCGGGGCGCGGCGCCTGTGCCGCACCGGGTGGGGGCCCGCGCCCGGCGCGGGGCGGTGGGCGGTGTGCCGGGGCCGGAGCTACGCCAGGCGCAGGGCGGTGAGGAGCGCGTCCACGAGGGCGCGGTCCCTCGGCTCCGTGAGGCGGGCGCGGGCGGCCGCCGGGGGCAGCCAGAGCACCCGGTCCACCTCGTCGTTCGGCGTGAAACGACCGGCGCCGGCCTCGGCCGCCCAGTAGCGGACCTCCTTCGGGCGGCCCTGGGCCAGGTAGCGGGCCGTGGGCAGCCGGGGCCCCGGGTGCGCCGCGTGGCCGGTCTCCTCGGCCACCTCGCGGACGGCGCACACCAGCCAGTCCTCGCCCTGCTTGAGCTTTCCCTTGGGGTGCGACCAGTCGTCGTACTTCGGTCGGTGGACCAGACATACCTCCAGCTCACCGTCGAACGGCGACCGCCGCCACAGGACGCAGCCGGCCGCCCGCACCGGAGCCTCTTCGGACGTGCCGTCGGGATGGCTCACCGGTCACCGCCTCCTGGACGAATGGGGCCCTCGCGGGCTTACGACGTGGTCGTGCCCACGGTCTGTTTCTGCCACGAACGCTGGAAGGCGTACCGGGCGGCTTCCACCTCGTGCCGCTGGTCCGCGTGCAGCACGCCCAGCGCGTACGCCGTCGCCGGGGCGATGCGGGGCGTCCGGGCCGCCTGGGCCGCCGCGGCCGCCGCCTCCGAGGCGTCGCGGTGGCGGTCGAGGGCCTGGCCGGCCGGGAGCAGCCGGATGTCGGGCGGGCCGTCGTCGCCGTGCAGGACCTCCAGGGCGTAGCGGTGCAGGCGCAGCAGGAGGCGGACCTGGTGCCAGGGCGCGTCCTGCGGGTGCGGTGCCGGGTCCGGGGACAGGCCGTGGATCAGCGCCTCCGCGTTGTACGGATGGCCCGCGGTCACCAGGGGCAGCGCGGCCACCGCGTCCGCGAGGCGTTCCTCGGCCGCGGCGGCCAGCGGGCGCGGGTCGGCGGTGGCGGCGTGCGGGGTGAGGGGCACCTCGCTGGCCAGGACGGCGACCTTGTCCGCGACGGCGTGGAAGCGGGAGGAACCGAGGGCCTGGAGGGCGGTGGAGTGGGCCCGGGTGCGGGCGAGGGTGAGCTGGCGGTCGAGGAGGGCGCCCGCCTTGGCCGCGCCCACGGTCAGGTTGCCGCGGTCGGGGGCGGTGTTCGCCGCCCTCGGCGGGGCTGCCTTGCGGGAGCCGGCCACGGACACGGCCGTTCCGCCGGCCGCGCCCGTCCCCGACACCGGCGCCTGGGCCGGTACCACCGTCGCCCCCGACAGCCGTTGCAGCGCGAGCAGCAGCCGCTCCAGGCGGGACGCGCAGGCGTGCTCCAGGGCCAGCGTGCCCGACACCCAGGCCAGTTCGGGGCGTATCTCCTCCGACCAGCCGGGGTCGAGCAGCGGGCGGAAGGTGTGCAGGCTGCCGCTGATCCGGCGGGCCGAGCGGCGCAGGGCGCGCGCCGCGTCGACGGCGTCCGCCGTGCCGCCGCCCGAGCCGTTCTGCCCGCCGCCGGTCTCCCGGTGCAGGCGCAGTGCGCGCAGGAACTCGGTGGCCTGGCCCCGGAGATAGCCGGCCAGGGCCTCCCCGGTCACGGGTGGGGCGACGTGCCCGGCCGTGGAATCCGTCAGGTCATGGTGTCGCGGTGCCACGCCGGCGCCTCCGGGCGTCTATGAGCATCTCCTGCACGTTGCGCAGGGCTGGCCGTCCGTGTCGGTCGCGTGCCGTGTCCACTCGCCGTCCGGGCCGAGGTGCCAGGACGCGGTGGAGTCCGACATGCCGGTCTCCAGGAGCCGGTTCAGTGCCGCCCGGTGGGCCGGGTCGACGACCCTGACCAGGGCTTCGATACGGCGGTCGAGGTTGCGGTGCATCATGTCGGCGCTGCCGATCCACACCTCGGGCTCGCCGCCGTTGCCGAATCCGAACACCCGGGAGTGCTCCAGGAAGCGGCCGAGGATCGAACGGACCCGGATGTTCTCCGACAGGCCCGGCACGCCCGGCCGCACGGCGCAGATGCCGCGCACCCAGACGTCGACCGGGACACCGGCCTGGGACGCCCGGTAGAGGGCGTCGATGATCGCCTCGTCCACCATCGAGTTGACCTTGATGCGGACGTGGGCGGGGCGTCCGGCGCGGTGGTGCTGGACCTCCTTGTCGATGCGCGAGATCAGGCCGTCGCGCAGGGACTTGGGGGCGACCAGCAGCCGGCGGTAGGTCTCGCGGCGGGAGTAGCCGGAGAGCCGGTTGAAGAGGTCGGAGAGGTCCGCGCCGACCTGGGGGTCGGCGGTGAGCAGGCCGAGGTCCTCGTACAGCCGGGCCGTCTTCGGGTGGTAGTTGCCGGTGCCGACGTGGCTGTAGCGCCGCAGCGTCTCGCCCTCCTGGCGGACCACCAGGGACAGCTTGCAGTGGGTCTTCAGGCCGACGAGGCCGTAGACGACGTGGCAGCCGGCCTCCTCCAGCTTGCGCGCCCACTTGATGTTGGCGTGCTCGTCGAAGCGGGCCTTGATCTCGACCAGCACCAGGACCTGCTTGCCGGACTCGGCGGCGTCGATGAGCGCGTCGACTATCGGGGAGTCGCCGGAGGTGCGGTACAGGGTCTGCTTGATGGCGAGGACGTCCGGGTCGGCGGCCGCCTGCTCCAGGAAGGCCTGGACGGAGGTGGAGAAGCTGTCGTACGGGTGGTGCAGCAGCACGTCCCGGTTGCGCAGAGCCGCGAAGATGTCGGGCGCGGACGCCGACTCGACCTCGGCCAGGTCACGGTGGACGCCCGCGATGAACTTGCGGTACTTCAGCTCGGGCCGGTCCAGGCCGTGGATGCGGAACAGGCCGGTGAGGTCCAGGGGGCCCGGCAGCGGGTACACCTCGGCCTCGCCGATCTTCAGCTCGCGCACCAGCAGGTCGAGCACCTCGCGGTCGATGGACTCCTCGACCTCCAGGCGCACCGGCGGTCCGAAGCGGCGCCGCATGAGTTCCTTCTCCAGGGCCTGGAGGAGGTTCTCGGCGTCGTCCTCCTCGACCTCGAGGTCCTCGTTGCGGGTGAGGCGGAAGGCGTGGCTCTCCAGCACCTCCATGCCCGGGAACAGTTCCTCCAGGTGGGCGGCGATGACGTCCTCGACGGGGACGTACCGGCCCGGGGAGCACTCCAGGAAGCGGGACAGCAGCGGCGGCACCTTCACGCGCGCGAAGTGCTTGTGCCCGCTGACCGGGTTGCGCACGATCACCGCGAGGTTCAGGGAGAGACCCGAGATGTACGGGAAGGGGTGCGCCGGGTCGACCGCCAGGGGCGTCAGGACGGGGAAGATCTGGTGCCGGAACAGCGTGAACAGGCGAGCCTGCTCCTTCTCCGTCAGTTCGTTCCAGCGGACCAGGTGGATGCCCTCCTCCGCGAGTGCGGGGGCGACGTCCTCGTGGTAGCAGGCGGCGTGCCGGGCCATCAGCTCGCGGGAGCGGGCCCAGATCATCTCCAGCACCTCGCGCGGCTGGAGGCCGGAGGCGGAGCGGGTGGCCACGCCGGTGGCGATGCGCCGCTTGAGTCCGGCCACCCGGACCATGAAGAACTCGTCCAGGTTGCTCGCGAAGATGGCGAGGAAGTTGGCTCGCTCGAGCAGGGGCGTGGTCGGGTCCTCGGCGAGTTCCAGGACCCGCTCGTTGAACGCCAGCCAGCTGCGCTCCCGGTCGAGGAAGCGGCCCTGCGGCAGCTGGGGCCCGTCGTACGGCGACTCCTCGTATCCGTCGAGGTCGGCGTCGATGTCGGGTTCCAGATCGGATACCGCGGCGGCCACCGTGTGCGGGCGGTGCGCGGCTATGGAGCCCACGGAGGGCTGCTCGTGCTGGACCTTGGCCTGGGCGTTCGACTGGCTCATGGACCCATTCTTCCGCGCCGACGGCGAGACAGGCGCGTCGGATCGTGCGCGGGGGAGCGCGGCAACGTTCCCGTCGAGGAGTCTGTCCTCGGGGGCGGCGAGGGCTCGGGCACGGCGGGGTTCATTGACTGAGCGTCGCAAGGTCGTCTGAACCGATGGTTACGGAGACATGGCGTGCGGGATATCGGGCGGCGGCTCGCGGGGGTGGGGCGGGGGAGTGAGGAGGGGAGCGAGGCGGGCGTGGGGCCGGGAATGGGGGTGGGGAGCGAGGCGGGGGTGAGGGTGGCGAGCAGGGCGGGGCGGGCGGGGTCGGGCTGTGGACGGTGCGGGTGGCCGGTTCGGCGGTTGCTTCCCGTACGACCGGGGTGGCCGGCTCCCGTGGGACTCCGGGCGGCCCCTGCGACGTCGGGCCCTGTACGTCGCTCCCCCGGTGGGGACGTACAGGGCCCGTGGCGGTGGAGGCGCCGGGCGGGTCAGGCCGTGCGGCGGCGCAGGAGACGGAAGGACACGGCGGTGGCCGCGGCGGCGACGGCCAGGAGGAGGGCGGTCGTGGTCAGCTGGAGCGGCCAGTAGTGGGACTCGGGGTGGTACTCGGTGAAGAACCCGGTGGCGTCGAGCCTGGCGTACACCTCGGTGCAGTCCTTGACGAACGACGGCCCGCAGCCCGGATCGGCGAGGTGCGCGCCGTCCGCGGTGACCAGGCCCGAGTCGACCGCGACGCCCCCCATGACGTAACCGGTGTCGAGGCCGGTGACGCGCGTGACGGGCGGCCACAGGTACGGCATGACCAGGTCGGCCGCGAACCTCAGGACGACGGTGAAGCCCAGCGCGGTGACCAGCGCGGGCAGCGTACGGCGCCACAGCAGGCCCGCGAGGACGCCGGCGGCGAGGCTCGCCAGGGCGAGGGCGACCGTGGTGGGGCCGTTCGCGTGCAGGGTGGGGGAGTCGTACCAGCTCTTGGACGTGTCGGTGCGGTGCCGGTTCGCCGACCAGGCCAGGCGGTGCAGCACCACCAGCAGGCCGGTGCCGACGGTGATCAGGGCCGCGGGGGCGGCGATCTTGGCGGCCAGCCAGCGGGTCGGGGAGAGGCCCGTCGTCCAGGCGAGGTGGGCGGTGCCGCTCTCCAGCTCACGGCCGACGAGGGCGGCGCCGGCCCAGGCCGCGACGAGGAAGGGCAGCGCGATCACGGCGAACGTCGTGTACGTGTACACGTCCCGGTACCGGATGATCGCGTCCTGGTCGTAGCCGCACGGTCCGTCGCCGACGCACGCGCGGGACTGCCGCCGGCCCTCGGCGGCCGCGTCACCGAGCGGGCCCCACATCGCGAGCAGGGCGAGGGCGAGGACGGCGACGAGACCGGTTCACACGGCCAGCCCGGGGCGGTGCAGGCGCAGCAGCCACGGCAGCAGACGGGGCGCCGGGGTGGTGCGCGCGGTGGCGGCCGGGGGCGGGGCGGGCGTGGCGGTGGCGCTCACGCGCGCGTGTGCGGCCAGCAGGTCGTCGATCTCACCGGCCAGGCGGACGACGCACGGAGAGGAGGCAGGCGAGGAGGTGGGCGAGGGGAGGGGAGAAGGGCTGGGCGCCGGGCGAAAAAATCGGGTGCCGGATCGTGAACCGATCGGCGGGGCTCGTCCGATGAGGGGATGTGAGCGAAACGAGAAGCGACGGGGAGCTGCTGCGGGCCATCGCGGCGGACGGTGACCGTCACGCCTTCGAGGAGCTGTACCGGCGATACGCGCCGTGGCTGACCGCACGCATGCGCGGCCGCTGCGCCGACGCCGCGATAGTCGACGACGTCGTCCAGGAGACGTTCCTCGCGGTGTGGCGCGGCACCGCCCGCTTCCACGAGGGCCACTCCGAGGACGCGGCCGGCTGGCTGTGGCGCATCGGTGCCCGCCGCCTCGTCGACGCCGTGCGCGGTGACGGCGCACGGGGGCGGCTGCGCCAGGCCCTGGCCCGGCTGCGCCACCGCGACGAGGCCTCCGCGGAGGAGCGGGTGCTCGCGGGAGTGGAGCACGGGGATCTCTCCGGGGCCCTCACCCGCCTCTCCCCGGAGCTGCGGGCGGTCCTCCAGGCCACCGTCATCGACGGACTCACCACCCGGGAGGCCGCCGTCCTGCTCGGCATCCCCGCGGGCACGGTCAAGACGCGGGCCCAGCGGGCCCGCAAGCAACTGCGGGAGGCGCTGGCATGAGGCGGCACATGACGGAAGGGTGCCCGCGCGGACGCGCGGAGGCCGACAGACTGAAGGAGGCCCTGGCATGACGTGGCACGTACCGGAGGAGGACCTGCGCGCCTACGCGCGGGGCGAGCTGGTGGCGCCCCTGGTGTGGTCCGCCGACACGCATCTCGCGGGGTGCGCGCGGTGCCGGTCCCTGCTGGCGGGGGCGGTCGACCCGGTCGCGCTGGACGCCGGCTGGGAGCGGCTGGACGCCGAACTGGACGCGCCGCGGCCGGGCCCGGTCGAGCGGCTGCTGGTGCGGCTCGGCGTGGCCGACCACACCGCCCGGCTGCTGACGGCCACTCCGGTGCTGCGCCGGTCGTGGCTGCTGGCGGTGATGTCCCTGCTGGTCATGACCGTGCTGGCGGTCCACCTGGTGGACCGGCCCGCGCTGTTCCTCGCCCTCGCCCCGCTGCTTCCGCTCGGCGGGGTCGCCCTCTCGTACGGGCCGGCCCTCGACCCGTCGTACGAGATGGCCGTCGTCGCCCCGATGCACGGCTTCCGCCTGCTGATGATCCGGACGGTCGCGGTGCTGACCGCGGGCTTCGTCTTCAACGGTCTGGCCACCCTCGCCCTGCCGGAGTACGGGCTGCTGGCCCTGGCCTGGCTGCTGCCCGCGCTCGCCCTGACCGCGACCGGACTGGCGCTGACCCCCCGGCTCGGTCCGGTCCTCGCACCCGCCCTGGTGGGAGGGGCCTGGCTGACGCTGCTGGTGGTGGCGCAGTCGCAGGCGCACTCCTCCACCACGCTCGTGCCCTTCACGGCGGCCGGGCAGTCGGCCGCGGCGGCCGTCGCGGCTCTCGCCGCCGTGCTGCTCCACCAGATCCGGGACCGCTTCGACGCGCGTCCCGTGGGCGGCTTCCCGGACGGCGGCGCCGTATGACGCCCGCGCCCGCCCCCGCCCCCGCGCCCGCCCCCGCCCACCAACCGCGATCCCAGGAGTCCCGCATGACCACCCCGCCCACCACCGTGACGGCCACCGGCCTGTCCCTGCGCTACGGCGGCACCCATGCCCTGGACGGCGTCTCGCTGCGCCTGACGCGGGGCGTGACCGGCCTGCTCGGCCCCAACGGCGCCGGAAAGACCACCCTGCTGCGGGTGCTGGCCACGGCCGTGCCGCCGGACCGGGGCGAGTTCACCGCCCTGGGCCACGACCCCGGCACGGCGGCCGGCCGCCTGACCCTGCGCCGCACCCTCGGCTACCTGCCCCAGACGCCCGGCTTCCACCCCGACTTCACGGCCTTCGAGTTCGTCGACTACGTGGCGATCCTGAAGGAGCTGACCGACCGCGCCGCCCGGCTCCGTGAGGTGCGGCGCGTGCTGGAGGCCGTCGACCTCACCGACGTGCGGGGCAAGCGGATCAAGCGGCTGTCCGGCGGTATGCGGCAGCGCGTCGCGCTGGCCGCCGCGCTCGTCGGCGACCCCGGCTTCCTCGTCCTGGACGAGCCGACCGTCGGCCTCGACCCCGAGCAGCGCATGCGCTTCCGCGGGCTGATCGCCGAGGCCGGTGAGGGGCGCACGGTCCTGCTGTCCACCCACCAGACCGAGGACGTGGCGATGCTCTGCCACCGGGTCGTGGTCCTCGCCCGGGGCCGCGTCCGCTTCGAGGGCACCCCGGCGGAGCTGACCGCCCGCGCGGCCGGCCGGGTCTGGAGCAGCTCGGAGCGGGACCCGGCCGCCCTGGCCGGCTGGCGCACCGGCACCGGCGCCTTCCGCAACGTCGGAGACCCGCCGCGGGGCGCCGACCTCCTCGAACCCACCCTGGAGGACGGCTATCTGCTCGCCCTCGACAGCGACGACCGGACGGTGACCGCATGAGCACCACGATCACGACGGCGCGGGAATCCGCCCCCACGCTCCCCGAACCCCCGGGGCCCGGCCGCCGGACCGGCGCCGTGCTCGCCCTGGCCCGCTTCGAGGCCCGCGAACTCCTCCTCCAGGTACCGATACTGGTCTTCCTGTTCCTCTACGTCGGCCTCACCACCGCACGGCTGATGTTCCAGGACGGCATGAGCGACTACCCCGTCCTCAACACGGTCGACCGCGACACCCAGACCTCCCCCCTGCTCCTCGCCGTCGCCCTGCTCGTCTGCACCAACGCCGCCGCCCTGCGCTCGCGCAAGCACGGCACGGTCCAGCAGTTCGACGTCATGGCGATGGAGCCCTGGCGGCGCGTTCTCGCGCACGTCCTGTCCGCGGTGCCGTTCGCGGCGCTCACCGCGGTCGTCGTCGCGGCCGAGTTCACCCGGGAAGCGCTGAAGCCCGGCGCGATCGGCCACGGCTCCGTCGCCGAACTGGCGGTCGGGCCGCTGGTCGTCCTGATGGCGGGGATCACCGGTGTCCTGCTGGCACGGCTCGTGCCCACGTCCTTCGCCCCCATGCTCTTCGTGGTCGCCGTGTATCTGCTCATGGTCCTCGCCACCGACGCCACCGAGTCGCACGAGCCGGGGGCGGGCTGGCTCTCCCCCATGGTCTTCTCCGGGATCTCCGGCGGCGATCCGGTCCCCAGCGACCTCCTCGGCCGCCCGGCCGCCTGGCACGCGTTCTACCTGCTGGGCCTGTGCGCCGTGCCGGCCTGCGCGGCCCTGCTGCTGGCCGGCGGCCGGACCCGCGCGGTCAAGGCGGCGACCGCCCTCGCCCTCGCGGTCACCGCGGCCGGCGCGGTCGGCCAGTTCCCGCGTGACACCGACGCCCTGGAGGCGGCGCGGAGGACGGCGTCCACGACCCCGCAGAAGGTCCAGTCGTGCACGGAGCACGGCGGGTCGACCTACTGCTCCTTCCCCGAGTGGAAGGGGGTGCGGGACGACTGGGCGGCGGTCGTCGACCGGATCCGGTCCGCGGCCGGCGGCAGCGCGGCGACGGAGCCTCTGACGGTCCGCCAGCGCATCGACACCAGCGGCGGCATCGAGGCCGACTCCGCGCTGACCCCCTCCACCACCCCGGGCCAGGTGACGGTCGGCACCCGCTGGGGCGGCAACCGCGTCCCCGAGTTCGCGGTGGGGGCCGCCACCGTCCTCGTGGCGGGCACGGAGGACGCCACCACCCAGGACATGTGCGACGCCCGCGCGGTGACGATCATGTGGCTGGTGCTGGGGACCGACCCCACCCCGATGGCCACGTTCGCGGACGTGCGGTTGGACGACGGCACCACCGGCTCCGGCGTGGTCCTGGCCCCCACGAACGGGCTGAGCCTGACGGCTCGCCAGACAGAAGTCATCGGTGAACTGCTCGCCCGGCCCCGGGCCGAGATCACCGCGCGGGTCAAGGCGCACTGGCCGGAGCTGACCTCCGCGCGGACCTCGACGGCCGAGGCGGCGAAGCTGCTGGGTGTGGCGGTGCCGCGGGAGGTGGAGTCATGCGGCGAATAGGAGAAGCGGCCTGGGCGGGAAACCCCACCCCGGGCAACTCGGGTGACTCCGTCCCCTGCCACGACCCGGCACCGCCCGCCGGCCACGGCCCGACCCCCCGGCTCCGTACCCTGCTCAGGTCCCTCGCCCCGCCGGTGTGGCGGTCCCTGCCCTGGGCGGCGTTGACCGCGACGGCCGGTTCGGGACTGCTGTTCGCGGCGAGCACGCGGCTGCCGGACCAGGCACCGGGGGCGGACTGGGGACTGGTGGTGCTGCGGCTGACCGCGCTGATCGGCGGGGTGGGCCTGGCCTTCCTGCTCGACGACCCGGCCCGGCACACCACCGCGGCCAGCCCGCTCGGCCGTCCCCTCCGCGCCGGCCTGCGCCTGGCGATGGCCCTGCCGCTGACGGTCCTGTGGTGGGCGGCGGTCCTGCTCGTGCTGCCCGGGCCGACCCGCCCGCCCCTGGGCCCGGTCACCCTGGAGGCCCTCGCCACGGCCGCCTGCGCCATCGCCCTGGCGACCGCCGCCGTGCGCTTCACGGACGGTGCGCGGGTGGGGAAGGGGACGGCCACACGTCTCGGCGTGCTGGCGACGGTGGCGGTGCTCGTCCCGGCACGGTGGGGACTGCTGACCCTGCCGGGTGACCGCTGGTGGGAGGAGACCCACGTGCGCTGGGCGGTGCTCCTCGTGCTGACGCTGGTGTCGACGGCGTTGTGCACCCCCGAACCGCTCAGACGCCCTCGGGCGCGCCTCGGTCTCCCCACCGGCACACCCACCGGGCGGGAGTGAGGGGCGGTCAGGTCTCCGTGCGGTACATCAGGTCCGTCTCGTACGTGACGAACCCCAGCCGCTCGTACACCGACACGGCCGCCTTGTTGTCCGCGTCGACGTAGAGCATGGCGGTGGGCAGCCGCTGGGCCGCGAGATGCCGCAGGCCGATCGTGGTCAGGGACTTGCCGAGGCCGCCGCCCTGTGCGCCGGGGGCGACACCGAGGACGTACACCTCGCCGAGGCCCTCCTCGGCGTGGACCTTCGTCCAGTGGAAGCCGACGAGCCGGTCCCCGCGGAAGGCGAGGAAGAAGCCGGCGGGGTCGAACCACGGCTGGGCCTTGCGGTCGTCGAGGTCGCGCTGGGTGAGGGAGCCCTGCTCGGGATGGTGGGCGAAGGCGGCGGCGTTGACGGCCAGCCAGGCACTGTCGTCCTGCCCCGGGACGAAGGTCCGGACGGTCACTCCCTCGGGAAGTACCGGCTCGGTCAGGTCGAGGTCGGTCAACGGCCGGCGCATCTGGCGCAGTTCGCGGAACAGCGCCAGCCCGAGCACCTGGGCGAGGTGCCGGGCGGCGGCGTGGCCGCCGTGGGCCCACACCCGCAGACGTTTGCCGGAGGCGGCGAGCAGGGCGGAACCGAGCGCCCGGCCGTGCCCGTGCCCGCGGTGCGCGGGATGGACGACCAGCTCGGCGGCCGGGGCCTCGACGGGGTCGGTGTCCTCGAGCTGCGCGTAGGCGACGAGTTCGCCGGCCACGGAGAGCAGGAGGTGGGAGACGCCCTCGCGGGGCCGCCCCGCAGTTGCAGTCGGCCCTGTTCGGACACCGCCTGCCGGCCGTCGCTGCGGGCGGCCTCCGCGAGGAGGTCGAGGACGGCCTCGGTCTGTGCGGGGGAGAGCGCGGAGAGGGTCTCGATGGATCGCTGGCCGGGGGCCGATGCCGGGACGTCGCTGGTCATGCGTACGAGGGTACGGGGAGCCCCCGGGAAAACGGCGGCAAAGAAGCAACCAGGCTGTAACCACGAACAACCTACCGCGCTACGCGCGTTGACCTTAGGCTGCGCCCGACGGGGCCATGTCATAAATCATCGCCAGAACCTCTCCGGAACCATCTCCGGAACCCACTCCAGGGGGCGCATGCCAGCCACTTCCTCGGCGCACCAACGCCGCAGACGCCGTACGCACATCCTTCTCGCCTCCGCCGCCGGTCTGGTCACCGTCGGCGCCCTGGCCGCGGCGCTGCCGGCGACGGCCACCGCGTCGCCGATGGGTGAGAGCAGCAAGCACGGCGGCGGTCACAGCCGCTACCAGAACGTCCAGCTGCTGTCCTTCAACGACTTCCACGGCAACCTTGAGCCCCCCACGAGTTCCTCGGCGCGGCTCACGGAGATTCAGCCCGACGGCAGCGTCAAGACCATCAACGGCGTCGGCGGCGTCGAGTACCTGGCCGACTCGCTGCGCACGGCCCGCTCGGGCCACCCCTACTCGATCACCGCGGCGGCGGGCGACCTGATCGGCGCCAGCCCGATCACCTCGGCGCTCTTCCACGACGAGCCGACCATCGAGGCGATGAACGGCCTCGACCTGGACGTCACCGGCGTCGGCAACCACGAGTTCGACGAGGGCCGCGCCGAGCTGGAGCGCATGCAGAAGGGCGGTTGCCACCCGGAGGACGGCTGCTACGCGGAGGGCCGCACCTTCGAGGGCGCCGACTTCCCGTTCCTGGCCGCGAACGTCACCGACGACAAGACGGGCAAGCCGATCCTCGACCCCACATACGTGTGGGAGAAGAACGGCGTGAAGATCGGCTTCATCGGCGTCACCCTGGAGGGCACGCCGAACATCGTCACCGCCGAGGGCATCAAGGGCCTGACGTTCCACGACGAGATCAAGACGATCAACCACTACGCCACGAAACTGCAGCGTCAGGGCGTGAAGTCGATCGTCGCCCTGATCCACGAGGGTGGTGCCCCGGCCTCGTCGGCGTACAACTACGACTGCGACGCCGGCGGCGCGGGCTCCGGCATCTCCGGCCCCATCGTCGACATCGCCAAGGGCGTCACGGCCAAGGTCGACGCGCTGGTCACCGGCCACACGCACACGGCGTACGCCTGCACCATTCCGGACCCGGAGGGCAAGCCGCGCACGGTGACCTCCGCCGCCTCGTTCGGCCGGCTCTACACCGACACCTCGCTGACGTACGACCGCCGCACCGGCGACATCGTCCGTACGACGGTGAAGTCCGCCAACCACGTGGTGTACCGGAACAACGCGGCCCCGGACATGACGTCGCTGATCAGCTACTACCAGGCCATGGCGGCCCCCGTCGCCAACCGCCCGATCGGTCACATCGCCGCGGACGTCAAGGCCACCCTGGAGCCCGACGACTCCCCGCTCGGCAACCTGATCGCCGACGCTCAGCTGGCGCATGCCAAGACCCTGGACCCGGCCGCGTCCGTGGCGCTGATGAACCCGGGCGGCGTGCGAGCCGATCTGCTCCACGCGTCCTCGCCGGCCGGTGAGGGCGACGGTGTGGTGACGTACGGCGAGGCCTTCAAGGTGCAGCCGTTCGCCAACACGGTGAACCTGGTCGACCTCACCGGCGCCCAGCTGCTCACCGTGCTGCAGCAGCAGGTCTCCGGCGCCAACGCGGCCGCCCCGAAGATCCTGCAGCCGTCGGGTCTGACGTACACGCTGGACCTGACGAAGACGGGCGCCGACCGGATCGTCACCGACTCCGTCCGCGTCGCGGGCGCCCCGCTGGACCCGGCCGCGGTCTACCGGGTCGCCGCCAACTCCTTCCTCGCCGGCGGCGGTGACGGCTTCACGGAGCTGGCCAAGGGCGCGAACCCGCTGGTCGGTCAGGACGACCTGGTGGCCTTCGAGACCTACCTGGCCGCCAACTCCTCCGCGACCAGCCCACTGCAGGCGCCTGCGGCGGACCGGGTGAACGTCATCAAGTAACCGACCGCGCGAAGGGGGCCGGGGGCGCTGTCCCCGGCCCCCTTCGCCGTGTCCGGCCCCCTTCGCCGTGTCCGGACGCTGTCGCCGGGTCCGGAGCCGGGGGTCAGAAGTCGTCCCGTGGCTTCAGCTCCTCGAAGCGCCCGCCGGCCTGGTGCGGCGCCTTGCGCGCGGCGCCAGGAGCGGTGGACGACTGGGCGGCGGCGACGGCTTCGGCGAGCTGGTCGAGGAGGCCGGCCCGCTGGTCGGCGCGGACGGCCTGACGGCCTCCGAGACCCGTCCGAGGGCCGACTTCCGGGCACAGGCGCCGCTTCGGGCTCAAGGGGCGAAGACGTCCGGACGTGATCCAGTCATGTTCACGCGGCATTTTCCCTTCCGGACCGGCACCCCGGGCGGACATCGACCATATGCTCCATATGTTCCATGTGATCTTGTCGGCACGATCAACTTCTGTGATCTCTGGAGGGGCAAGACTGTGAGACATCCCGTCAGACGTTCCATCACCGGCATCCTGGTGCTGTTACTTGCGTGTCTGGGCATATCGGCGCCCGCGCAGGCCAGTTCCACCACAGGCGACCGAGTCCTCTACTGGAACCAGGCGCTGGTCGACGCCTACGTGACCACGGGCGGCGCTCCGGGACCGCTGGCACGGGCCGGGGCCATGCTGCATCTGGCCATGTACGACGCCGCGAACGCCAGCCGCTGCCACAGCAGTGGCGGCTTCAAGCCGGAGAACTGCCTCGGGGCGCTCTACACCGCCGGCATCAGTGTGAAGGCCGGCGTCGCTCCCAACGTCGAGGCGGCATTGGACCACGCCGCCTACAACGTCCTCGAATCCGCCTTCCCCGCACTCGACTTCGCCCCTACCTCACGGCGGCCCGCGCGGGCGAGCCGGTCGACGCCACCACCGCGGAGGGCCAGAGCGTCGGCGAGAAGGCCGCCGCGGCGATGATCGCCCGTCGTACCGGCGACGGATCCGAGGATGCCACGCCGTACACCCCGAGCACCGAACCCGGTCAGTGGCGGCCGACGGGCTCCGGTCCGGCGGCGACCCCGAACTGGGGCAAGGTCAAGAAGTTCATCGACTACGGCAACTACCCGTGGACGCAGTTCAAGACCACGGCGGCCGACCTGCGCCCGCAGCAGCCCGGCGGGATCGCGACGATGCCCGAGCTGCTGAAGAGCTCTGCCTACACGGCCCAGTTCCAGGAGGTGGCGGACCTCGGCGCGGCCAACAGCAGGACCCGGACCGCCGAGCAGACCGAGATAGCCTGGTTCTGGGCCAACGACCTGAACGGCACCTACAAGCCGCCGGGTCAGCTCTTCGAGCACACCCGGATCGTCTCCGGGCAGCGCGGACTCGGCCAGCTCGCCAACGTCCAGCTCTTCGCACTGGTCGCGGGCGCGATGGCGGACGCGGGGATCTCCGCCTGGGACCAGAAGTACCAGACCCCCATCGATCTGTGGCGGCCCGAGAGCGCCATCCAGCTGGCCGATGCGGACGGCAACCCGGACACCGCGCAGAACAGCGCCTGGCAGCCGCTCTCTGCCGACGAATCCGGGAACCGCTTCAGCCCGCCGTTCCCCGCCTACGTCTCCGGGCATGCGACCTTCGCCGGAGCATGGGCCGAGTCGATGAAGCAGTTCTTCGGCACGGACAACATCTCCTTCACCGGCACCACCGACGATCCCCACGCGGTCGGGGTCACCCGCACCTTCCCCAACTTCAGCGCGGCGGCCACCGAGGACGCCCGAAGCCGGGTCTACCTCGGTGTGCACTTCCAGTGGGACGGCGACCTCGGCGTCGCGACAGGCCGGAAGGCCGCCGCCCAGATCATCAACAACACGTACGGCCCGACGAGTTACAACGACAAGACACCCGTGTACAGCGGCCCCCGTCTCACCACCGTGGGCAAGGAATGGCTGATCAAACCCATGGGTGCCACGACCGTCGGGAACCTGTACGACGGCCGCCACGCTTCCTGGTACTGGTGTGACGACTACGGGTCGGAGAACGTCTACGGCCAGTTCATCTGGAACTCCTACGGCTGTGCGAACGGCTACGACGGCTCCACGCACCTCTACTACGTACCGCGCTAGTACCGGAAAGGACGGTCTTCTCGTGATCAGAAAGCATCTCCGACGCATCGGCGCGACCGCCGGTGTGATCGCCGCACTCGTCTCCGTCGCGGTCGCCAGCGCGAACGCGACGGGATCGCAGGCCGACCCCGGCGTGCCGGGGACCCTCCGGGTTTTCGCCGGACAGTACGAGCAGGCGCAGTTCTGCGAGGGCGGCCCGACCCCGGTGATCTCCGGCGCGAGCGGCGCCTCGCTCGCCGCCTCGCCGACCAAGTTCGGCAAGGACGCGGGCAAGAACAGGAGTTACTCCTCCCTGCGGGCCACCTTCGAGGTCGCCAAGCCGGGCGAGGCCGCGCTCATCACCAAGACCGAGCGGATCTGGCCGAACGGCATGGTCTTCAACCTCGCTCTCGCCGCAGGCGAACTGAAGCCGGGTGACTACCGGTTCCGCCTGCACACGATCGGCGGCAACCAGGTCTCGGCCTGGACACCCTGGTGCGCGTTCACCGTCACTCAGTGACCCACGTCATGTGCGCGTGAATCTCACCTGAAGGGTCAAGAAGGCCGGTTCCCCGTCGGGAACCGGCCTTCGACCGTCTGCACACCGACACCACCACCGGCAAGGAACTCCACCGGGCCAGGTTCAACGGCGTCCCAGCCTCCCTGGACATCGCCGCCACCTCGGCGGGCCGGCTGCTCTCCACCGGACACTCGGCGACCCGGACGGGGACGTGCTCGTCTTCGGCGCGACCTCGTGGGCGGCCTTCCTGACTCACACGGCGCGCGGTCAGGCCGTCGGCGTCCAGTCGCCCAGCCAGTCCGCGACCTCCTGGTTCGCGGCCTGGGCGTCGGTCAGCTGCGGCCGGTCGCCGCTCGCGGCGCCCGCGCCCGCCCCGGTGTTCTTGTACTCGGCGAAGCGGTCGTCCTTCCAGGAGAAGCCGCTCATGTCGGTCCAGGGGGTGGTACGGATCGCCGCGCTGAGCGTGGTGTTGCGGACCGTGGTCTGCGGGTCGAGGGTGGCGTCGCCGCCGGCGTGCCAGGGGCGGCCGAGGTGGAAGGTGCGGTCGGAGACGTCGCCGTTGACCGTGGAGTTGGCGATCAGGATGCCCTTGCGGCCCGCCGCGGTGCTGGGGGCGGTGACGTAGCCGGCCGAGGTGCCGTTCCAGCGCTTCTTCAGCGTGATGACCGACTTGTCGATCACCGCCGTCGCCCGGCCGAAGATGAAGTCGACGTTGCCGACGACGTACGAGTTCGTCATGTAGACGCGGCCCAGCTTGTCCTTGGACGCGGTGTCCACCAGCAGGGTGTCCTGGTCGCCGCTGACGATGACGCCGTCGAGGAGGATCTTGTCGGCGGCGGTGCGCAGGGCGACCGCCTGGCCGGCGATGTCCTGGTGGGCGCCCTCGTCGAAGTCGTTGGAGATGGTCAGGTTGCGGGCCTGGAAGTCGTCCGCCTCGACGGCGACGGTGGCGCTGCCGCCGGTGCCGTACGTGCCGCCGCCGGGCTTGGGCGTGCCCGACGCGTTGTCGTAGACGATCGTGGTGTCCTTGCGGCTGCCGCCGGTGCCCTGGATGGTGACGTGCGGCTTGTTGGACGGGACCTTGACCAGCTCGCGGTACGTGCCCGGCTTGACGGCGATCACGACGCGGGAGGGGTTGTTCGCCGGTACGGCGTTCACCGCGGCCTGCACCGTGCGGTACTGGCCGCTGCCGTCCGCCGCGACGGTCAGGGTGGTCGCGGCGGCCGCCGCGGTGGTGGCGCCCGCCGCGGTGGTGGCCGCCGCCGTCGTGCCGATGGTCGAGCGCGGCCCGGCGCCGGCCTTGAGCAGCGCGGGCACGTCGGCGGTCTTGTCGGGGGTGTAGGAGTAGAAGACCTTGGGGTCGAAGGCGGTGCCCCCGCTCTCGTTGCGCCCGGACGTCCCGACGAACGTGTTGCCCTTCTGGACGATCGTCGCGGTGCTGTCCTTGGTCACCGGGTTGTTCACGCCCTGGAAGTAGGAGTTCTCCAGGACCATCTTCGTCCGGCCGCGCGAGTAGTTGCCGTACGACGACTTGATCGTGGTCCCGGCCACGTCCTCGAGGAAGTTGTTGTAGAGGTGCGCGTGGGCGGCGTTGTCCGTCGAGGGGTTGCGCTGCTCGGTCTCACGGATCCAGTTGTGGTGGATGGTGATGTCGGTGACGACGTTCTCGGTCCAGCCGATGCCGAAGGCCTTGTTGTCGTCGCTCAGCTTGTTCCAGGACACCGTGACGTCGGTGCTGTCCTTGCGGACGTCGATGAGCCCGTCGGCCATGTGCCGCAGGTCGTTGTGGTTGATCCAGACGTGGTGCGCCCCGTCCATCTGGATCGCGTCGAAGTCGTGGTCCTTGTCGTTCCAGACGCCCTGGTACGCGTCCCGGATGGTCAGGTTCCGGATGATCACGTTGTGGACGCCCTGGCCGAGGAAGAAGCCGCCGCCCACGATGTGCCCGGAGGTCCCGGAACCCACGATCGTCTTGTCGGAGGCGACCTTGATCTCCTTGCCGACCGGGTTCATGGTGATCGTCGCGGCGACGACGATGACGTACGGTTCGGCGGCGGTCGCGTACTTCTCCAGATCGGCGAGCGTCTTCACGGTCACGGTCCTGCCGTCCCGGCCGCCGTACGTCCCGTTCTGACCGAGCGCGTTCACCGAGGCGAAGCCGTCGGCGGTGGCGGTCGCCCAGGCGGGGGCGGCGGTGGCGGCGGACGCGTTCGCCTGCGCCTGCGCGCCGAACAGTCCGAGGTCCGTGCCGTAGGCGAAGGTGCCGGCGGCGGTCAGGACCAGCGGCACGCCCAGCGCCATGCCGGTCCTGCGCCTGCGGTGCCGGGGTGTGCGGACGGTGTCGGTCATGTGAGGGGTTCCGTTCCGTGGGAGGAGGACCACCCGGAAGGGGTGCGGGTCACGCGGTGGTCGCCGCTCACGACGGAAAGGTTGCCGAACCCGCCGCAACACGTGGGCGGTACGGCGAACGCGGGGGAGGGAAAGCACGACGAACGCGTGGGGCGGACGGCCGTCACGGCCGCTACGGCAGCTCGGGCGGAGGCGTCGGGGCGCCGGGGAGCCGTACGGTCACCAGCGTGCCGTCGCCCTCCGCGCGGGTCACCGTGATCTCGCCGCCGGCCTCGCGCACCGTGCGCGCGACGATCGACAGGCCGAGGCCCGATCCGGGGAGCGCCCGCGCGCTCGGGGAACGCCAGAACCGGTCGAAGACGTGCGGGAGTTCGTCCTCCGGGATACCGGGTCCGTGGTCGCGGACGGTCAGGACACCGCCGGAGAGCCCGACCTCGACGGAGCCGCCCCGCGGACTGAACTTCACCGCGTTGTCGAGGACGTTGACCACCGCCCGCTCCAGCGTGGCCGGTTCCGCCCGCACGTACCAGGGGTCCAGCGCGGCCGTGATCGTCAGCTCCGGGCCCCGCAGCCGCGCCCGGCGCAGGGCGGACTCCACGGTGTCCTCGAGGGAGACCACCTGGACCCGCTCGCCCCGCTGCCCCTCCGAGCGGGACAGCTCCTGCAGGTCGCCGATGAGCGCGGCCAGTTCGGTCATCTGCGCCTTCACCGACGCGAGCAGCGCCTTGCGGTCCGCCTCCGGGAGGGGCCGGCCCGTCTCCTCGCTGCGGGTGAGCAGTTCGATGTTGGTGCGCAGGGAGGTGAGGGGGGTGCGCAGTTCGTGGCCCGCGTCGGCGATGAGCTGCTGCTGGAGATCACGGGAGCTGGCCAGGGAGGCGGTCATCGAGTTGAACGACCGGGACAGGCGGGCCACCTCGTCCTCGCTGTCGTCCTCGACGGGGATGCGGATGCCGAGGTCCTCGGTGCGGGCGACGTGCTCGACGGCCTCGGTCAGCTTGTCGACGGGGCGCAGACCCGCGCGGGCGACGGCCAGACCCGCGGCACCGGCACCGACGACCCCGATCCCGGAGACGAGGAGGAGGACGAGGGCGAGTTCGTTGAGGGTCTTCTCGGTGCTCTTGAGGGGCGTGGCAAGCACGAGCGCCACCGGCCCCGCGTTGGTCTGCACGGGCAGCGTCAGCACGCGTACGGCCTCACCGTTCTCGGCGGTGCCGTCGTGGAACACGCCGTCGGCGCTGTTGTCCGCGTTCGCGATCACCTTCCGGTCGGTGGCGGAGACCTTCACCTTGCCCGCGGAGAACGAGTTGACGCAGACCGTGTCGTCGTCCGTCACGATCTGGAAGTAACTGGTACCCGGGTAGCCGGAGTCGGACCGGGTGTCCTGCGGGCACGTCCTGAGCACGCTCTCGATCTGGTCGTCGAGCCTGGGCTGGGCCACCATCTTCTTCAGGTCGCCGTCCACCTGCTCGTACAACTTCCCCTGCACGATGAACCAGCAGGTCACCGACACCGCCGCCACCGCGAACGCCACCGCGGCGGCGACCAGCATCGACAGCCGGGCCCGGATGGGAAGGGTCCGCAGCCGTCGTGCGACCCGGTTCACTCCGCGCCGCCCTGCCGCAACACGTATCCCACGCCCCGCACGGTGTGCACGAGGCGGGGTTCGCCGCCGGCCTCCGTCTTGCGGCGCAGGTACATGACGTACACGTCGAGGGAGTTGGAGGAGGGCTCGAAGTCGAAGCCCCACACGGCCTTGAGGATCTGCTCGCGGGTGAGGACCTGGCGCGGGTGGGCCAGGAACATCTCCAGGAGGGTGAACTCGGTGCGGGTCAGCTCGACGGCCCGCCCGGCGCGCGTCACCTCCCGCGTCGCGAGGTTCATGCGCAGGTCGGCGAAGGTGAGGACCTCGTCGTCGGTGCCCGCGGCGGCGGCGGCCGCGGCGTAGGAACTGCGCCGCAGCAGGGCCCGTACGCGGGCGAACAGCTCGTCCAGTTCGAACGGCTTGACCAGGTAGTCGTCGGCGCCCGCGTCGAGCCCGGTGACGCGGTCGCCGACGGTGTCGCGGGCGGTCAGCATGAGGATCGGGGTGGTGTCGCCGGCGCCGCGGATGCGGCGGGCGGCGGTGAGGCCGTCCATGCGGGGCATCTGGATGTCGAGGACGACCAGGTCGGGCCGGTAGCCGGTCGCCTTCTCCAGGGCGTCCGCGCCGTCCACGGCGACCTGCGTGTCGTAGCCCTCGAAGGCGAGGCTGCGCTGGAGTGCTTCGCGCACCGCCGGCTCGTCGTCGACGATCAGGATGCGCTGGGTGTCACGGTCGCCTTCGGCGGGGCTCATGGCGTGGATTCCCTCGGGTGCGGTGGGGCGGCGGGGTGCCGGTCGGGGGCGGGACCCTCTCAGCCTCGCATCGTAGTGAGCCGGTTCAGCGGCACCTTGCGGCGGTGCGGGCGGGCGGCGCCGGTGCGCAGGCCCATCAGATGCGGGACGCCGATCTCCGGGGCCCGGGGCGGTGCCGTCGGGGCGTGCAGCGCGTGCGCCACGTCGAGGGCCAGGGCGAGGTCGGCCGCGCCGACGCCGGTCACCTGGTGCGAAACCTGCTTGACCTGCTTGATCATGACGTACTCCCTGAGCGCTGGAAGGGGGTCAGCCGTCGGAGCCGCCGGCCCGCAGCGTGGCGAGGTCGGCCTTGACGGTGTTGATCGGGATGGCGAAGCCGAGGCCGACGCTGCCCGCGGTGGAGGAGGAGGCGGCGTCGGCGGCGGAGTACATCGCGGAGTTGATGCCGATGACGTTGCCGCCGGCGTCGATCAGGGCGCCGCCGGAGTTGCCGGGGTTGAGGGAGGCGTCCGTCTGGAGCGCCTTGTACGTGGTGGTGGAGGAGCCGGTGTCGCCGTTGAACTCCTGGCCGCCGAACTCGAACGGCCAGCCGCCGCCCTGCTGCTGTTGCCGCTGCCCCTGGCTCTCGTCGGTGGACACGGTCACGTCCCGGTCGAGGGCGGAGACGATACCGCTGGTCACGGTGCCGGTGAGGCCCTCGGGGAGCCGATCGCCACGACCGTGTCGCCGACCTTGACGCCGTCGGAGTCGCCGAGAGCGGCCGTCTTGAGGCCGGAGGCGTTCTCCAGCTTGATCAGGGCCAGGTCCTTCTTGCTGTCGGTGCCGACGACCTTCGCCGTGTACTCCTTGCCGTCGCTGGTCGACACCTTGATCGAGGAGGCGCCGGCGATGACGTGGTTGTTGGTGAGGATCTCGCCGTCGCCGGTGATGATCACGCCGGAGCCGGTCGAGGAGCCGCCGCCGAGGGTGGCGTTGACCTCGACGACGCTCGGGCCGACCGCGGCGGCGATGCCGGCGACGTCACCGGTTTTGGCGGCCGGCACCACGCTGGTGGTCGTGGAGGAGGCGGCCACCTGGTTCTTGCCGGTCAGTTCCTGGATGCCGTAGGCGGTGCCGCCGCCGATCGCCGCGGCGACGATCGCCACGGCGGCGAGCAGCGCCACCGGGCCGCGCGCCGCGCGCTTCCTCGGGGGAACGGGCGCGGGGCCGGCGGCCACGGGGGTCAGGAGAGCGGTTCCGCCGCCGTCGCCGTCACCGGCCGCGGCGTCGTCCCGGGCACCGGCGGGCCGGTCCGGCGTCTGCCACCCGGCGGTCGGCCCGGTGGGCTGCGACGTGATGGGCTGCGACGCGGCGGCGGGCTGCGGCGCGGACGGGCGGTGCGCCGGCGGGGGCGGCCACTCCGGGTCCACGGGGGCGGAAGCGTGCTGCGGGGCACCCTGGTACGCGTTCTCGTGGTTCTCGTACTCGCCGCTGCGGCGGATGCTCTCGGTCATGGAACAGAGCTTTCCGCCCGACCATGAGAGTTGCCTGAGTGCTCCCTGAGAAGCCCGGCAGAACCTCGTGTGCCCGATATGAAGACGGCTCTCGCGCGGGGTCGGCCGCTCTCAGAGAAGCCTCATGCGGCGTGGCCGGGAGCGTGCCGGGCTCACTCGCAGCCGCAGGAGCGGCGGACCACCAGGCGGGACGGGAACACCTTGAGCCGCTCGCGGCGCGAGCCCGCGACCCGCAGCCCGTCGTCCAGGACCAGGTCGACGGCCGCGCGGGCCATCGCCGAGCGGTCGGAGGCGACCGTGGTCAGCGGCGGGTCGGCGAGCGCGGCCTCCTTGATGTCGTCGAAGCCGGCCACGCCCAGCTCGCCGGGCACGTCGATGCGCAGCTCGCGCGCCGCCCGCAGCAGACCGATCGCCTGGTCGTCGGTGGAACAGAAGACGGCCGGCGGCCGGTCCGGGCCCGCCAGCAGCTCCAGCCCCACCTGGTAGGCGTCGTAACGGTTGTAGGGGGCCTCGAAGAGCCGGCCCTCGGTGGGGATGCCGGCCTCGTCCATGGCCCGCCGCCAGCCCTCGACGTGGTCGGAGACCGGGTCGCCGACGGAGGGCGTCTCGGCGGTGCCGCCCACGCAGGCGACGTACGGGTAGCCGTGCTCCAGGAGGTGGCGCACGGCGAGCTGGGCGCCGCCCAGGTCGTCGGTGACGACGGCGACGTCGTCGATGGCCTCGGGCCGCTCGTGGAGCAGCACCACGCGGGCGTCCCAGGCGTCGATCTCGGCGGCGGCGTTGTCGTTCAGCGCGTGGCTGACGAGGATCAGGCCGGAGACCCGCATGCCCAGGAAGGCGCGCAGGTAGTGGACCTCGCGTTCGCCGACGTAGTCGGAGTTGCCGACCAGCACCATCTTGCCGCGCTCGGAGGCGGCCTGTTCGACCGCGTGCGCCATCTCCCCGAAGAAGGGCTGGCGGGCGTCCGGCACGATCAGGCCTATGAGGTCCGTGCGCCGCGACGCCATCGCCTGGGCGACCCGGTCGGGCCGGTACCCCAGCTCCTTGATGGCGGCGAGGACACGCTCGCGCGTGGCCGGGGCGACCGGCCGGGGTCCGTTGTTGATGACATAGCTGACGACGGCGGTGGAGGTCCCCGCCAGCCGTGCCACGTCGTCCCTGGTTACCTTGGCCACGCGCGGAGTCTACGCGGATGGATCCGCCGCGGGCAGGGCGTCGGCCGGCTTCCCGTGCGCGAGCGACGCCCGGCCTGAGCGGCGGCTACGCCTCCGCGGAGATCCCCTCGGCGCCCACGGGCACCCCGGTGTCCGCATCTTCCGGCTTTGCCCGGTCCGCCGCGGCCTTGGCCTCCTCGGCGGCACGGTCGATCTTCTCGGGGGTAACGAATCGATAACCGACGTTGCGCACGGTTCCGATCAGCGACTCGTGCTCCGGGCCGAGCTTGGCGCGCAGCCGCCGTACGTGCACGTCGACCGTCCGGGTGCCGCCGAAGTAGTCGTAGCCCCAGACCTCCTGGAGGAGCTGGGCGCGGGTGAAGACGCGGCCCGGGTGCTGCGCGAGGTACTTCAGGAGCTCGAACTCCTTGAAGGTGAGGTCGAGGACCCGGCCCTTGAGCTTGGCGGAGTACGTCGCCTCGTCGACCGACAGGTCGCCGTTGCGGATCTCCATGGGGGAGTCGTCGTTGACGATCTGCTGCCGGCCCATCGCCAGCCGCAGCCGTGCCTCGACCTCCGCCGGGCCGGCGGTGTCGAGCAGGACGTCGTCGATGCCCCAGTCGGCGGTGACGGCGGCGAGGCCGCCCTCGGTGACGACGAGGACGAGCGGACAGCCGGGGCCGGTGGAGCGCAGCAGCTGGCACAGGCTGCGGACCTGGGGAGGTCGCGGCGCCCGTCGATCAGGATGACGTCGGCGCCGGGGGTGTCGACGAGGGCGGGGCCTTCCGCCGGGGCCACCCGCACGTTGTGCAGCAGCAGTCCGAGCGCGGGCAGCACCTCCGTCGACGGCTGGAGGGCGTTGGTCAGGAGCAGCAGAGAACTCATACGTCTGGTTCCTCCTCGGTCCCTGCGAGGACGTTTGCGGCACTGCGGCATTGCGGCACTGCTCTGCGCGTCCCGGGGCCCCGTACACCTGCGGTTTCCCGCTTCGTATACAACGCTTCCGAAAGCACAAAAGGACCCGGGGGCTTCACTGCCCGAGTCCTCTGCCCAGCAGAATAGCCCACATGAGCAACGGTCCGGCAGGTCATGTGGCACGTTCCACCGTTCGTCCGAATCATGAGACGGGCACGGGCGCACCATTGCGGACGTTTCTGCCCACGGCCGACGGGGTTTCCGTCGATTCCGTATACGACCCGGGTGCGGTCGTGCACGACTCCTCCGAGCCACCCTCCCGTGGCCTGGCGTTCGTCGTGGCCCACGGCTTCACCGGGGACGTGGACCGCCCGCACGTGCGCCGCATCGCCTCGGCGCTCGCCCGGTACGGGGCCGTCGTCACCTTCTCCTTCCGCGGGCACGGCCGCTCCGGCGGCCGCTCCACCGTCGGCGACCGGGAGGTGCTCGACCTGGACGCGGCCGTCGCCTGGGCCCGCCGGCTCGGGCACCCGCGCGTGGCCACCGTCGGCTTCTCCATGGGCGGCTCGGTGGTGCTGCGGCACGCGGCCCTGCACACCGGCACGGTCGACGCGGTGGTCTCCGTCAGCGCCCCCGCCCGCTGGTACTACCGCGGCACGGCCCCCATGCGCCGGCTGCACTGGCTGGTCACCCGCCCGGCGGGCCGCCTGGTCAGCCGCTACGGCCTGCGCACCCGCATCCACGACCGCGACTGGGACCCGGTCCCGCTCTCCCCGGTGGAGGCGGTCCCCCGGATCGCCCCCACACCGCTGCTGATGGTCCACGGCGACCGCGACGGCTACTTCCCCCTCGACCACCCGCGCATGCTGGCCGAGGCCGCGGGCGACCACGGGGAACTCTGGGTGGAGCCCGGCATGGGCCACGCCGAGCACGCCGCGGCCGACGACCTCGTGCACCGCATCGGTGCCTGGACGGCCGCCCGGGCGGGCTAGCCTGACCCTGTCGAAGCAACAGGCCGACCGAAGAAACCGACTGAGGGACGAGATGGCGAAGGTCACGGTGCGCTACTGGGCGGCCGCCAAGGCCGCGGCCGGAGTCGCCGAGGAGCCGCACGACGCGGACACCCTCGCGGAGGCGCTCCGGGCCGCGCGTGAGCGGCACCCCGGCGAACTCGTACGGGTGCTGCAGCGGTGCTCGTTCCTCGTCGACGGTGACCCCGTGGGCACCCGCGGACACGAGACGGTACGGCTGGCCGACGGCGGCACGGTCGAGGTGCTCCCGCCGTTCGCAGGAGGGTGAGATGACCGACCAGCAGCCGTACGAGGGGGCCGCTACCCGCAGGGGTACGACCCGTATCAGCAGCAGGCTCCGCAGCAGCAGGATTGGCCGGGCCGGCAGGAGTACGGGTACGAGGACCGCAGGCCCACCTCCAGCACGCGCAGCAGTGGCAGGGCCAGACCTGGGAGACCGGCGTGCAGCCGCCCGTCACGGCGGCGGACCCGGCCGAGACGGCGTACCTGCCCCCGCAGACGGGCGAGGCCCCGGCCTGGCAGCAGCAGGCACCCGGGCACCGGCAGGACCAGTACCCGCAGCAGGGCCAGTACCAGCAGGGTCAGTACCAGCAGAACCAGTACCAGCAGGGCCGGCCCCCGCAGCATCCGCAGGAGCAGCAGGGCCGGCACCAGGCGTCGTACGGGAGCCACGTGGCGCACGGGGACCAGGCGTCGTACGGGGACCACGTGGCGTACGGGCACGAGGCGTCGCACGGCCACCAGGCCTCGTACGGGCACCAGGCGTCGCACGCACGGCCGCAGGCCGCCCACGCGGCGCCGCCGGCCCCCGTCGCCCCCGAGGCGCTGCCCGAGGGCGGGGCCGGGCCGTCCTACGGGCCCGCCACGATGGCCGGCAACGCGCGCGTCACCGACGCCCAGCGCGCCCGCCTCGAAGGCCGTTCGCCGATCATCGAACCCGGCATGCAGCCCGCCGCGCTCACCGCCCTCCTCGGTCTGCTCCTGTCCGGTACGGCGGCGATCGGCACGTACGCGCTGCTCGTCCCGCTCGTCGTCCTCCAGGCCGTCACGGCGGCCGGCTGGTTCCGGCTGAACGGCATGTGGCCGGCCCGGCAGGGCATCGCGCTGGCCTTCCTCGGCGCGCTGGTCTCCGACGCGGCGCTCCTCGCGGCCGGCCGCGAGAACGCCCCGGCCGCGATCCTGGGCACCCTCGGCGTCTGGGTCCTGCTCTGCCTCGTCCTCCAGCTCCGCTCGCACGCCGACCCCGACGAGCGCATGTACGGCCTGATGGCGACGGTGACCTCGGCCGCCCTGGCGATCCTGGCCACCGGCCACCTCGGGGCCGACCCGGACGCGGTGACGGTCGGCGCCGCCGCGGTCGCCGTCGCCGTGGTGGCCCGCGCGCTGCCGCTGCCGACGCCCGCGTCGGTGGTCGTCGCACTGCTCGCGGCGGCGGGCGCGGGCATCGCGGTCGGCGGGATGACCGGACTGGGCGCCGGGGGCGCGCTGCTCGGCGCGGGCGCGGCGGTCTGCGCGCTGATCGGCCACCGGGTGGCGAGCTACGACTACCCGTCGCGTTTCGTGCACTTCACGGCGGGCGTCGCCCTGCCGCTGGCCGCGGCGGCACCGGCGGTGTACGTGCTGGGACGGGCGCTGGCGTAGGGCGGGCGGGCGGTCGCCCGTGCCGGTCGCCTGTGTCACAGGTGATCGACAAACTCCGGCCGCCCTCCGCGCGCGGAGTTACCGTGAGTGGTCACTGTCTGTCTGGCCGTCCGGGTGGGGGAACAACCGCATGCGAGCACTTCGAATACTGCTGGTCGTCGTCGTGGTCCTGGGCGGCCTGTTCGTGCTCGCCGACCGCCTCGCCGTGAACTTCGCCGAGGGCGAGGCCGCGGACAAGCTCCGGGCCAACGAGAACCTCGCCACCACCCGGACGTGTCCATCAAGGGCTTCCCCTTCCTCACCCAGGTCGTCGGCGGCGAGCTGGACGACGTCGAGGTCGGCATCGACGACTACGAGGCCGTCGCCGGCGACGGGGGCCAGAAGATCCGCATCGCCGACCTCCGGGCGAACATGAAGGGCGTCGAGTTCTCCGGCGACTACAGCTCCGCCACCGCGGCCAGCGCCACCGGCACCGCGTCCATCGGCTACGCGGAGCTGCTGAAGACCGCCGCGTCCGAGCCCACCGAGATCGGCCCGGTCACGGCCCGGGTCATCGGCCTCTCCGACGGCGGCAACGGCAAGATCAAGGTCACCGTCGAGGCGAGCATCGGCGGCGCCAAGCTGCCGCAGCCGGTCTCCGTGCTCAGCACGGTCACCGCCGAGGGCGACACCGTCCGGGTGCACGCCGACTCCCTGCCCAGCTTCGGTCCGTTCCAGGTCGCCGAGGACGAGGTGCGCGGCATCACCGACTTCGAGCAGAAGATCGACGACCTGCCCGGCGGCATCCGGCTCGACAAGGTCGAGGCCGCGAAGAACGGTGTGGAGATCACGGTGAAGGGTTCGAACGTCCGCCTCGCCGGGTAGGCGACCCGCGGTGGACGGGGGATGTCCGACAGGCGAGACGTCGCCGTCCGTACCGCAGATGTGACGGCGGACACCGACAGGAGCGAGCGCCCGGAGGCCGTGCGACGACGGCCCGGGCGCTCTCTGCTTCTCATTATGCGGACGATCGCGTCTCACCATGCGGAGCGCTGGTGACACGTCCGCCCCTGCATCCCTACGATCGACCGCATGAAGCAGCGACAGGCGGATCTCACGAAGCGGCGGGCAGTAGACCTGTGCCGCGTCGCCGCCATGCTCTGTCGCCCTGTCTGAGCGGAAGCGCCACCTTCCTTCCGCGCCCTCCCGGCGTCCTCGATCGAGGGCGCCCTCGCGTCGGCCGCCGGCGAGACCCGGCCGCGCACCCTCCTTTTCTCTGCACACCCCCGCCGTAACTGCCCCGGAGGAGAACAAGCATGAGCCGCAGCGACGTCCTGGTCGACGCCGACTGGGTCGAGGCCAACCTCGACAACCCGGACATCGCCGTCGTCGAGGTCGACGAGGACACGTCCGCGTACGAGAAGAACCACATCAGGAACGCGATCCGGATCGACTGGACCCAGGACCTCCAGGACCCGGTCCGCCGTGACTTCATCGACCAGGAGGGCTTCGAGAAGCTCCTGTCGGCGAAGGGCATCGGCAACGACACCCTGGTGATCCTGTACGGCGGCAACAACAACTGGTTCGCGTCCTACGCCTACTGGTACTTCAAGCTGTACGGCCACGAGAACGTCAAGCTCCTCGACGGCGGCCGCAAGAAGTGGGAGCTGGACGCCCGCGAGCTGGTCGAGGAGGTGCCCGAGCGCCCGGAGACCAGCTACCAGGCCAAGCCGCAGAACACCGCCATCCGCGCCTTCCGCGACGACGTCGTGGCCGCGATCGGCAAGCAGAACATCGTCGACGTCCGGTCGCCCGACGAGTTCAGCGGCAAGCTGCTCGCCCCGGCACACCTGCCGCAGGAGCAGTCGCAGCGCCCCGGCCACGTGCCGACCTCCCGCAACATCCCGTGGTCCAAGAACGCCAACGACGACGGCACCTTCAAGTCCGACGAGGAGCTCAAGGCGCTCTACGAGGACGAGCAGATCGACCTGTCGAAGGACACCATCGCCCTGTGCCGCATCGGTGAGCGCTCGGCCCTGACCTGGTTCGTGCTGCACGAGCTGCTCGGTGTCGAGAACGTCAGGAACTACGACGGCTCCTGGACCGAGTACGGCTCCCTCGTCGGCGTGCCGATCGAGCTCGGCGCCAACAAGTAACCCCACCGACCCGACCTTCTGGTCAGACCCCTCTGGAGAAAGACATGTGTGGAGCGAAGGCCGGCGGCCCGGACGCCTCGACGATCAAGCCCGGTGAGACCACCATCCAGGGTCAGGTGACCCGCGACGGTGAGCCGGTGACGGGCTACGTCCGACTGCTCGACTCGACCGGCGAGTTCACCGCGGAGGTCCCCACCTCCGCCACCGGACAGTTCCGCTTCTACGCGGCCGAAGGCACCTGGACCGTGCGCGCCCTCGTCCCCGGCGGCACCGCCGACCGCACGGTCGTCGCCCAGCAGGGCGGCCTCGCGGAGGTCGCGATCGCCGTCTGAGACACCCGCCGACGGACGCCGACACCCGCCGACACCCGCCGACGGACGCCGACACCCGCCGACGGACACGGCGGACACAGCCGGCCGCAGGGCCGCACCTCTCGGGTTGGACACCTGAGGTGCGGTCCTGCGGCTTTTCCGGCTCCCGTCCGCCTCGCGCCGGACCGCCCGGACCGGCCTACCCTGGAGCCATGTACGCCCGCCGTCGGCACGCCTACTTCGCCATGATGGGCACCTGCATCGCGCTGTTCGTCCTGGCCTGGAGCGTCGTACGCCTCTGGTCGGTCCCGGTGGCCGTCGGGATGTGCGTGGTCGCGATGGTCATCCCGCCGGTGGCCGCGGTCGTCGCCAACCGGCGGGGCCCCGAGGACCGTTGGTGGGACGACCCGTCCGGCGACCCCAAGTCCGACGAGTGGTGGGACGAACTGGACGGGAAGAAGCGGCACCGGTAGGCCTGCGGAGCCGCCCCGGAGCGCCTCGGCACCTCTCCGTACCTCGCAGTGCCTCCCCGTAAGCCTCAGTGCGCCTCAGTAGACGAGCGCCTGGGTCCCGTCCGCGAGGGCTTCCTGCACGAACACCTGCGCCCCGGCGATCCGTACGCCCTCCAGCACGTCCTTCTCGGTGATGTCCCGCCGGGCCGCGCACTGCGTGCACAGCGTGACCCGGCCGCCGAGCAGGAGCGAGTCGAGCAGGTCGGGCAGCGGGGCGGCGTGCGGCAGCTCGAACTCAGCGGCCCGGCCCGGCAGCGCGAACCAGGCGGACTCCCCGGTCAGCCACAGGGAGACCTCCACCCCACTGGCCACGGCGACCGCCGCCACCGTGAACGCCTGCGAGCACCGTTCGGGAGCGTCGGCCCCCGCCGTCACCTTGATCACGAGCTTCTTCGCCATGGCCGAATCGTAATCAAGATCGCCACAACTCCCTCAGCCGACCGTGAGTCACCTGTGGAGCGCGCATACGGAACGCGCGCCTCACGTCATGAGGGGGACGTTGTGGAAGAACCCGAAGGGGCAGCGGAACCGGCGGCCGGGCCGGCCGACCAGGCCGCCGCCGCACCCCGGCCGCGCCGCCGGGGCCGTACCACGCTGCTGATCGCCGCGGCCGCCGTGCTCGGCGTCGTCGCCGGCACCTGCACCGGCTACCTGGTCCAGGCCGGCCGCGAGCCGACGAAGCTGCCGCCGCTGTCCCAGCCGGTCCTCGCGCAGGCGAAGGGGCCCGGACCCGAACCGCTGTCCGCCGCACAGGACCGCAGGCTGCGGACCGACGGCGACCTGCGGAAGCTGCTGCTGAAGAAGCCCAAGGGCGCCAAGGACGCCGAGTGGCTGGAGGGCCTGGACGGCTGGATGGACATGGGCGGCTACGCCGGCCTGTACGAGGAACCGGACGACGTGTTCCCCGACCTCGTCGGGACGAGTTCCGGCGGACCGCCGTCACCGGCTGGTCCGAGGGCGAGGCGTACACCGTGGAGATCCGCCTGGTGCAGTTCCGGCAGGAGGAGCTCCTGGGGGCCGCCGACTACAGCGACAACAACCAGCACTGGGCCGACGAGGAGGCCGCCACCGACAGCTGGGACCTCCCCGGCACCGGGGACGGCATGGTGTACGTCCACCGCAAGCCCGAGACCGAACCGGGCTACCTGCCCGTCCACACCGCCGAGGCGCACGCCTGGCGGGGCGACGTGACGGTGGAGATATGGGTCTCCGGCACCAAGGCGATCCCCAAGAACAAGATCATGGATCTGGCCCGCCGGCAGATGGAGCAGCTGTGAGCGAGCAGGAAAACCCTCCGACGGAGCCGCCCGTGACGACCGCGGCGTCCACGGAGACCGCGGCGTCCACGGAGACCTCGGCGTCCACGGAGACCTCGGCGTCCTCCGAGACCCCGGCGTCCCCGGAGACCCCCGTGTCTTCCGAGACCTCGGCGTCCCCCGAGACTCCCGCGTCCCCTGAGACCCCCGCCTCCCCCGACCCCGGGGCGTCCGCTCCCGCCGGGCGGCGCCCGAACGGGCGGCGCGTCGCCCTGGCCGCCGGGGCCCTGCTGCTCGCCGGGGCCGTCGTCGCCGGCGTCGGCACCACGGTCGTGATCGTGCGGGACGCCGACCGGGACGCGGGCGCGCCCGGCTGGAAGTTCCCCGCGGTCACGGCGGACGAGCCGGAGGCGGCCCGCGGACAGGGCCTCGCCGGGATGCTCCTGCCGTACGGGGGCACCGAAGGCTGGACACGAGGGCCCGACCTCGATGAGTTCGGCTCCGACGTCCAGCTCAGCGGAGCGCAGGCCACGGCCCTGCGCAAGAAGTCGCTGAGCGACCTGCCCCGGTCCCAGCGCCTGCGGCTGGAGAAGCAGATCGACAAGCAGCGCATCCAGGGCATGGCGATGCGCAGTTACTACAACCGCCCGGCCGACACCTACTCCTCCAACGAGGACGTCTACTCGGTGAGCGTCGTGCTCTCCCAGCTGGACAGCAAGGCGGCGGTCCGCGAGATCGCCACGTTCCAGAGCGACTTCCTGGACGCCCTGGACGTCTTCCGCAAGGGCCCCGAGATCAAGGGCTACAAGAACGCCAAGTGCTTCCTCCCGCCCAAGGACGACGACAGCGGCCTCAGCGCGATGTACTGCTCCGCCTACGTCGGGAACGTCCTGGTCAGCGCCACGGCGCAGGGAGTGGAGCCGATCGACACCAAGGACGTGGCGGCGTTTCTGCGCGCGCAGCTCGACCGCGTGGCGAAGCCCGGGGAGGCGGTATGACCGAGCAGCGGCAACTCACGGAGGCGACAGAAGCCGTGGACGTCACCGAATCCCCCGGCCCCACCCCCACCCCGGATCCCAGCTCCGTCCCCGATCCCACCTCCGTCCCGGTCCCGTCCCTGCTCCCGGCACCACTTCGGCCCCAAGGACCGCCGGGTCCTGCGGGCCGTGCTGCGGTGGACCGCCGCCGTCGTCGTCTTCGCGGCGGTCGGTGCCGGATCGGCGTACGGCATCGCCGCGATGGAGCGCACGGACGTGCCGGGACTGGCGACCGAGTCGGACGGGCGGTGGGCGTACCCGACGCTCAGCAAGCCGCCGCTGCCCTCGGGCAGTCCCGGGCCCTTCGCCGAGACGAACCCGGCCGGCACCCACCACGCCGACCTGCGTGCCCTTCTCCTGCCCGCCCGCAGGGCGCCACGGAGGACAAGGCGCTGCGCGGCTCGGACGGCTGGCTGGCGACGAAGGACTACCTCGCGGAGTACGAGCAGGAGGAGCACCGCGAGGAGCTGGGCCAGAAGCTCGTCGACCACGGGCTGCGGCACATCGCCGCCCGCGGCTGGACGACCCCGGACGGCACCCGGACCCGCGTCTACCTCCTCCAGTTCGACACGGCGGCCGTCGTGGACCAACTGGTGGCGAGCGAGGCCGTCGCCTTCGCGCCCCCGTCCACCAGGTGCGGGGCGCCGCCGAGGCCGAGTACGACGAGGGCTTTCCGGAGCGCGCCGCGGTGTCGGAGGTGCAGAGCATCCCCTACACCGAGGCCGAGCCGTACGGACCGGAACAGGTGCGGTTCGCCCACATCGCCGCCGGTGACGTCTACGCCCTGGTCGTGCAGTCCCGCAAGGGCACCGCCGCGGCCGTCCCCTTCCAGCAGACGGTGACGCTGCAGAGCCAGTTGCTGGGGTGACGCCGGCGAGGGCCACCTCGCAGGGAGGGCCGGACCCCGGCCGCGTAAGCTGGGGCCCGGCCCTGTAGTACGTAACCCGAAGCACGCTCATCCGAGGAGCACCCCGTGGAGATCTTCTTCGAAGCCCTGCTGGTCCTGGTCTGCGTCGGCGTCCTCGCCTTCGCCGGGCTGACCGTGAAGAAGCTGTACCAGGGCCAGCGCTGACCCACGTCTAGGAAGTACCACCGATGATCGAGATCCCGTCCGACCTCCACAAGGACCTCGTCCCCTCGCCTTCCTGCTGGGCACCTGGGCGGGCGCGGGCGTGCACGACTTCCCCGGCGCCGAGAAGTGCAACTTCGGGCAGGAGGCCACCTTCACGCACGACGGCCGGGACTTCCTGGAGTACCACTCCCGCACCTGGGTCCTGGACCAGGACGGCAACAAGGTCCGCGCCCTGGAGACCGAGTCCGGCTTCTGGCGGATCGACGCCGACCGCAAGGTCGAGGTGACGATGGTCCGCGACGACGGCGTCGTCGAGGTCTGGTACGGCGAGATGGCCGACAAGAAGCCCCAGATCGACCTGGTCACGGACGCGGTGGCCCGCACGGCCGCCTCCGGCCCCTACACGGGCGGCAAGCGGCTCTACGGCTACGTCAAGAGCGACCTGATGTGGGTCGGCGAGAAGCAGACCCCCGAGGTCGAGCTGCGCCCCTACATGTCGGCCCACCTGAAGAAGGTCGTCACCCCGGAAGAGGTCGAACGCTGGGCGAAGGCCCTCCCGGACGACATGCCGGACGACGGCATCGCCTTCTTCAAGTAGGCCCTCCTCGCGCACGCGCGCGTCCGGCAGGCCTTCTCCACAGCCGGACTTCACCGAAAGAGTCCTAGACTCTGCTGTGTGGTGAGCACCGACTGGAAGAGCGATCTGCGGCAGCGCGGCTACCGGCTGACCCCGCAGCGGCAACTCGTCCTCGAAGCCGTGGACACCCTGGAGCACGCGACCCCCGACGACATCCTCGTGGAAGTGAGGAGGACGGCGTCGGGGGTCAACATTTCCACCGTCTACCGCACGCTCGAGCTGCTGGAGGAGCTGGGGCTGGTCAGCCACGCCCACCTCGGGCACGGGGCGCCGACGTACCACCTCGCCGACCGGCACCACCACATCCACCTGGTCTGCCGCGACTGCGGCGACGTGATCGAGGCGGACGTCGACGTGGCCGCCGAGTTCACGGCCAAGCTCCGCGCGACCTTCGGCTTCGACACCGACCTGAAGCACTTCGCGATCTTCGGCCGCTGCAAGGACTGCGCGGCCGGTGCCGCCGGGGACGCGACCGGAGAGAGTTCCCCTACCGGGTCGTAGGCTTGCGTCCATGAAGAGCCCTCTGCTGTCCCTGCCCGGCGCCGTCCCCGCCGAAGGCGTGGACGAAGGCGTCGCCGCCCACTACGGCGACCTGTTCCGCGAGCAGCGCGCCCTCGCCGGGGGCGCCGGCTTCGTCGACCTCTCGCACCGCGGGGTCGTCACCGTCTCCGGCGACGACCGGCTGAGCTGGCTGCACCTCCTGCTCACCCAGCACGTCAGCGACCTGCCCGCCGGCCGCGCCACCGAGGCGCTGATCCTCTCCGCGAACGGCCACATCGAACACGCCCTCTACCTGGTGGACGACGGCAGCACCGTCTGGGCCCACGTCGAGCCCGGCACCCAGGACGCGCTGATCGCGTACCTGGAGTCGATGAAGTTCTTCTACCGGGTGGAGGTGGCCGACCGCACGGCCGACATCGCGGTCGTGCACCTGCCCGCCGGTTCCATAGCCGAGGTCCCCGAGGGCGTCGTCGTCCGCGAGACGGCGTACGGCCGTGATCTGTTCCTGCCGCGCGCGGAGCTCGAGTCGTACGCCGCGAAGGCCGGCCCCGCCGCCGGGATCCTCGCCCACGAGGCCCTGCGCGTGGAGCAGCACCGGCCGCGCCTCGGCTTCGAGACCGACCACCGCACCATCCCGCACGAGCTGGGCTGGATCGGCACCGCCGTGCACCTCCAGAAGGGCTGCTACCGCGGCCAGGAGACCGTCGCCCGCGTGCAGAACCTGGGCAAGCCGCCGCGCCGGCTGGTCTTCCTGCACCTCGACGGCAGCGACGTGCACCTGCCGCCCGCCGGGACCGAACTGCGCCGCGCCGACGAGGGCCCCGACGCCCGCAGGATCGGCTTCGTCACCACCTCGGTGCGCCACCACGAGCTGGGCCCGGTGGCGCTGGCCCTGGTCAAGCGGAACGTCCCCCTGGACGCGCCGCTGCTCGCCGACACCACGGCGGCCGCACAGGAGGTCGTGGTCGAGCCCTGAGGGGCGCCCCGCCCCCGAGCCGCCCCGCCCCGAGCCGACCCGCCCCTGAGAGCCGCCCCGCCCCCGAGGCCGCCCCGGCGCCCGGGCCCCCTCGGCCCGGACCGTCCCGGCCCGGACCGCCTCCCTCACATCTCGATCAGCACGGTGAACGGGCCGTCGTTCGTCAGTGACACCCTCATCCGCGCGCCGAAACGGCCCGTGGCCACCGTCGCGCCCAGCGCGCGCAGCCGGGCGACCACCTCGTCGACGAGCGGTTCGGCGACCTCGCCGGGGGCGGCCGCGTTCCAGGTGGGACGGCGGCCCTTGCGGGCGTCGCCGTAGAGCGTGAACTGGCTGACCACCAGGAGCGGGGCGTCGATGTCGCTGCACGACCGCTCGTCGCTCAGCATGCGGATCGACCACAACTTGCGGGCCAGCTGGGCCGCCTTCTCCGGGGTGTCCTCGTGGGTGACCCCGACCAGGACGCACAGGCCCTCGCCCTCGATCGACCCCACGGTCTCGCCGTCCACGACGACGCTCGCGCCGTCCACTCTCTGCACCACTGCACGCATGCGCCCCATCATGCCGTGCGGCCGGCGGGCCTCCGCGGGGGCTTCTTCCCCGATCCCGAGGCCGCCGTCTGGGCCGTTCGGGGGCACTCGGTCACCGGAGGACCACGCGGAGTGGCACGATGCTTCCCACACGCCGGTCGAGGGACGGGTAGAGCACATGAGCACACCGAGCACCGGGCGGCTGGGCCTGACCACCCAGCGTCCGCCCGCGCAGCGCAGGGGCAGTCCGCCCTGCCCGCCGCCGGCGGAACCGCCCCCGCACGAGCTGGCCCGGCTGAGCCTGCCCGAGCTGCGCACCCTGCGCCGGGACGCCCAGCGCGACGAGGCCGACCTCAGCTACGTACGACGGCTGCTGCAGGGCCGTATCGACATCCTCGGCGCGGAACTCGCCCGGCGTTCCCCCGCCGGAGCGGCGTCCGTCGTGGACCGGCTCCCGGAGATCCTCACCGACGCCCCGGCCCGGCACCGCTCCTCCGCCCGGCACGTCACGCTCGGCACCCCGCAGGGCGAGGAGTACCGGCGCCTGGCGTCGGAGATGCTCTCCGAGGTCGAACTCTCCGACCTCGGCGCCCGCACCGACCCCGAACTCCACGAGGCGATGGCCCGCCTCACCGGCTACGAGCAGTACGTCTCCCGCCGCCGCCAGCACCTCCAGCGCACGGCCGACGGGTGCGGCGAGGAGATCACCCGCCGCTACCGGGACGGCGAGGCCCAGGTGGACGACCTCCTGGTGTGAGCCCGCCGGCGACGGGGGTGGGACGGCGCGGGGCAGGCGGGGCAGGCTGGGCAGGGGACGGCGCGGCGGGGGCGGAAAAATTCCCCGCCGCGCCGCCCCCTCCCCGCCTACCGTGACCCCATGACCACCACCCCCGCCGACATAGACGTACGCCCGATCACCGACGCCGAACTCCCCGCCTGGATGCGCACCGCGAAGACCGGCTTCCTGCGCGCCCCCACCGTCACCGAGGCCGACGTCGCCGCCCGCCGCACCGCGCACGTCGGCTCCCGCACCTACGGCGCCTTCGACGCGGGCGCGTGCGTGGCCACCTTCCGGTCCTTCCCCCAGGAGCTGACGGCGGTCGGTGGCGCCACGGTCCCCGCCGACGCCATCTCCAACGTCGCGGTCCTGCCCACCCACCGCCGCCGCGGCATCCTCACCCGCCTGATGGCCGAGGACCTGACCGCCGCGAAGGACCGCGGCGACGTCGTCGCCACCCTCATCGCCGCCGAGTACCGCATCTACGGCCGCTACGGCTTCGGCCCGGCCACCAGCGCCGCCGAGTGGACGGTCGACGTGCCGCGCACCGGCCTCGACCCGCACGGGTCGGGCCCCGGGGACGGCGGCCGCATCGACCTCGTCGGCCCGGAGGAGGTCCGCAAGATCGGCCCCGAACTGCACGGGCGGCTGCGCCGCGGCACCCCCGGCGCGGTCAGCCGCACCGACGTGTGGTGGGACGTGGACACCGGTGTGCTGCGCGGGTTCGGCGAGTGGAGCGAGCCGTTCTACGCCGCCTACCGCTCGGCCGACGGCGAGGTGCAGGGGCTGGTCTCCTACAAGGCGGACGACCACTGGGGCGACGCCAAGCAGCCGCTGAACACGGCGACGGTGGAGTGGCTGATCGCCACGACCCCGGCTGCCGAGCGCGCCCTGTGGCACTACCTCTGCTCGATCGACTGGGTGGTGCGGGTCAAGTCGGGCCCCCGCGCTCCCGACGACCTCCTCCCGCACTTCCTGCCGGACCCGCGGGCCGCGCGCGTCACCACGCAGGCGGACTGGCTGTGGGTGCGGATCCTGGACGTCGTACGGGCCCTGGAGGCGCGCACGTACGGCGGGTCGGGCTCGTTGGTGCTGGAGGTGACCGACCGGGCCGGGTTCACCGGGGGCCGTTTCCTGCTGGAGGCCGGCCCCGACGGGGCGTCGTGCACGCCGACCGGCCGCGGCGCCGACCTCACCCTGGACGTGGCCGTGCTGGCCTCGCTGTGGCTGGGTGACGAGTCGGCGCCGCGGCTGGCGGCGCTGGGACGGCTCGGAGAAGAACGAGCGGGCGCCGCCCTGGAGGCCGACGCCCTGCTGCGTACGCCCGGGCGCCCTTGGTGCCCGGACATGTTCTGAAGTCTCCTCCCTGCCACGACCGTGCGGCCGGCCGTCCCTGCGGGTCCTGCATCCGTAGCTGTTCAGTTGTGGCTGTGCGCTGGTGCCCTGTGAAGTTGTGGCTGTGTGAAGTTGTGGCTGTGCGGCGCTGTGAAGTTGTGACTGTGCGTCGGTGCCGGCCGTCCGGGCTCCCGGCTCCCCTCCGGAAGGGAGCCCGACTGGCCAACCGTCTGGAAGTTTGACCACGTTGTCGAAGTTGGCAGCCAACTTCACTGTTCTTATGTCCGATTGGAAGCGGCCTATAACCATCTCTCCGTGAACTGCCGGAAGATGGCGGGAAGTTGTACTGTTTGGCCGTGGAGCCGGAACATGCCTCCGTCAAGGGGCGGAAGAGACCGGAGCGGTCGCCGCGACCGCAGCCGTCCCCCCGTGACGTGGCCGACGAGCTGCGCACCCGGATCAGGACCGGGGTGCTGCGGCCGGGTGAGCGCATGCCCACCCAGGCGCGGCTCGCGGACGAGTTCGGCATCGAGCGCGGAGCCGTCCGCCAGGCCCTGCGCATCCTCCAGTCGGAGCGCCTGCTCACCAACGTCTCCAAGGGCGCGCCGGCGACGGTCGCCCCCGATCCGGGCGCCGGCTCCCTCCCGACCGGCCCCGGAGCCTCGCCGCAGCCCACGATGGTGGCGCTGACCCCGCGCATCGCGGAGGCCTTCGCCGCCCCGCACGTGGAGATCGACGCCCTGTGCCTGACCGCCGTGTCGCTCACGCTGGCGATCGGCGAACCGCTGCGCCGGATCCACGCGGGGGAGCTGAAACCGGCCAAGATCGACGTCCGGGTCCTGCTGCCGTCGCGGAACATCGACCTGGCCTTCCCGGCGGCGGTGGACGGCGCGGCGACCGGCCGGCTGCAACGGCACTGGCTCGCCCACCGCAACGCCCAGGGCCAGGTGCTGCGGCACAACCTGCTGACGCTGCGCGCCACCCACGGCATCGACGTCCGGGTCAGCTTCCGCGCGCTGCCCTTCACCCCGCCGGTCAAGCTGTACCTCCTCAACGGGACGGAAGCGCTGTTCGCCTACTACACGGTCGAGCGGCACGAGCAGCAGATCGACCACGAGCGACTGGAGATGTACGACGCCGAGGGCACGCGCTCGGTTCTGTTCGCCTTCGCGCAGGGCGCCGGAGCGCGGGACACGACGTTCGTGGAACAGTCGATGCTGTGGTTCGACGCCCTGTGGGAGACGATCAGTTCGGAGCTGGTGCTCACGAGCTGACGGCGGGCCCGGTGACCAGGAGGGCGAGGATCACGGCGCCCGCGGAGCTGAGCGCCGGCCGTCCGGACCGGATGCCGACGGTGAGCAGGAGCAGGCCGACGGTCCCGGCGGTGCCGTACCTCCACTGGACGGCCTGTTCGAGGACGGCGGAGACGAGGATGAGGGCGGGCACGGTGTTCCTCCCTTCGTGAGGCGGGAAGCGCGGGGGAGGTGCGGAGGCGGGGCATCCGCCAACTCGTCAAAGTTGGCAACCAACTCCATCTAAGTTGTCCCCACTTGGCGACAATCGCTAAACAGCTTCCGGGTAACTCCCGCCAGGTGAATCGAAGTTGTACCGTTTGGTCGTGACCCAGGAGAACGTGGCAGTGAACGGCAGCCGCAGGCTTTCGCCCCAGGAGATCGCCGACGTCCTGCGCGAACGCATTCGCGTCGGGGATCTCCGGGCCGGCGACCGGCTGCCCACGCAGGCCGAACTCGCCGACGAGTTCGGCGTGGAGCGCGGTACCGTGCGCCAGGCCCTGCGCGCGCTCCAGGACGACGGTCTCCTCACCCACGTGAGCAAGGGCAGTCCCCCACGCATCGCGGAGCAGACCCCGGCCCGGGAGGAACCCCAGCCCACCATGGTGGCCCTGGCCCCCCGGCTGACCGCGGCCTTCTCCGCCCCGCACGTCCGCATCGACGCCGCCTGCCTCACCGCCGAGAGCCTCATCCCGGCCCTCGGCGAACCCCTCCGGCTGATCCACGGCGGCAGCCTGCGGCCGCGGAAGATCGACGTCCGCATCCTGCTGCCGTCGCGCGACATCAACCTCGCCTTCCCGGTCCCGGTGGACGCGAGCGGGAGCGGCGACCCCGTCCACGAGCGCTGGCTGGCCATGCGCAACGCCCAGGGGCACGTCCTGCGCCACAACCTGCTCACGCTGCGCTCGCACGGCATCGACGTGAGCGTGTCCTTCCGGGCGCTGCCCTTCACCCCGCCGGTGAAGCTGTACCTCCTCAACGGGCAGGAGGCGCTGCTGGCGTACTACATGGTGACGCGCCGGGAGGAGTCGACGGACGCCGGAGTGCTCGACATGTACGACGTGCTGGGCACCGAGTCGCTGCTGTTCTCCTTCGAGAGGGCGACCGGTGCGCGCGAGGCCACCTTCGTGGACGAATCCCAGAAGTGGTTCGACGCCCTCTGGGAAACCATCACGTCGGACCTGACACTCTCCTAGTGACTTCTGATACGACGCGGAACGAAAAGGTGGCATCCGAGACCGACAACGACAGGAAACCGGCGCTGGACGCACTGCTCACGCCCGCCCGCGTGGTCCTGTGGGACTTCGACGGGCCGATCTGCCGGCTGTTCGCCGGGCACTCGGCGGAGCGGGTGGCCGTCGGCCTGGTGGAGTGGCTGGAGGCGCAGGGGCTGCGCGGCCTGCTCACGGAGGGCGAGCGGGAGTCACCCGACCCCCACGCCGTCCTGCGCGCCGTGGACCTGCGCCACCCCGGCAGCGACCTGGTCGCGGAGCTGGAGGAGCGCCTCACCCAGGAGGAACTGCGCGCCGCCGCCTCGGCGATGCCCACGGCCTGGGCCGACCCGCTGATCCGCACCCTGACGGCGGTGGGCCGCCGGCTGGCCGTCACGACCAACAACTCGCCGCGCGTCGTCACCACGTACCTGGCGAGCCGCGGCCTCACCTCCTGCTTCGCCCCCCACGTCTACGGCCGCACCCGGGACCTGCACCTCCTCAAGCCCGACCCGGACTGCCTGCACCGGGCCCTGCGCGCCGTGGGCGCGGCGCCGTCCGCCGCGCTGATGATCGGCGACACCCCGTCGGACTGCCTCGCCGCCCGGGGGGCCGGTGTTCCCTTCCTCGGTTACGCGCGCAACAAGAAGAAGGAGGAGCTGCTCAGGGACGCGGGCGCGACCCACGTGGTGGACTCGCTGGAGCCGGTGCTGGCCGCGGTCAGACGTCACGCCTGAGTCATCATCACCACCAGCACGACGGCGGCCCCGACGGCCAGGCCGTTGTGCCGGGCGCGGACACCCACACCGGCCATGAACAGAAGCAGTACGCCCAACGCGCCCAGTCTCGCCTGCGCCAGGGCCCCCGCGGTGAGACCGAGAAGTTCCCGCATCGCCGACAACAGGAGCATGCCCCTCCCCCTCCTTGCCATTCTCGGTGGACCGTGCAACTGCCGGTCCAATTGGACTGATTGTCGTGAGGTGGTTCTCCCCGGCCGGGCTGATCCCTTAACCGGCAGCCCAATCGGACCGGTGGGTTGACCGATACCGGTTTGCCCATGGAGGGAGAGCGGTAGGTTCGCCGTGTGGGTGAACGGCAGAGCGGTGACGGCGGCGGCAGGGAGTTCCACCGGGTCGCCGGAGAGCTGCGCACCCGCATGGGCAACGGGACGTATCCGCTGCACTCGATGCTGCCCTCCCAGCGGAACCTCGCCGATGAGTTCGGGGTCTCCCGCGACACCGTCCAGCGGGTGCTGAGGGAGCTGGCGGAGGCTGGCTGGGTCGAGTCCCGGCAGGGGAGCGGCTCGCGGGTCGTCAGGGTTCTGCAGGCCACGCCCGCGCCGGTCGTGGCCGGCCGGGCGCGCGGTCCGATCACGCTGGGCCCCGCGCTGGGCAAGGCCTTCGCCCGTCCCGAAGTCGTCCTGGACACCTACACGTTGACCTCCGAGTCCCTCTACATGCACTTCAGCGCGCAGGTGGAGCGGATCCGGACCGGCGAGATCGCCCCCGAGCGGATCGCCGTACGCATGATCCTGCCCGCCGAGGACCTGCCCCTGCCGTTCCCGCGGGCCAGGGACGACGAGGACGACCACCGGCTGAGGGAACGTCTGAACGGCATCCAGCGGAGGTCGCTCGCTTCTCTCCGGGACCTCTTCAGCGGCCTGGAGCTGGAGGAGTTCGTGCCGTCCGTGAGCCTTGAGGTGCGGTGGGCCCGGATGGCCCCGTCCTGCAAGCTCTACCTCATCGACCACGCCGAGGCGCTCCTCGCGCCGTATGAGGTGATCGAGCGGAACATCAGGCTGGACAGCGGCGAGGTCGTGCCCGCCCTGGACGTGCTGGGGTTCGGGGCCTCCCTCACCCACCACGTGAAGGACGAGGACGGGGAGTCGCCCGGCTCGGTCTTCGTCGACAGTTGGCAGGCCTGGTTCGACTCGGTATGGAAGTACATCGCCGAGTAGGCCGCGAGCGTGCGCTAGCATGCCCGGACCGCGCGGGGAATCCCTCTCACCCATCCATAGGAGACGGCGCTCCCGGCGATCCGTACGGGACGGTGATCCGTACGGGACGGCGAACGGGCCCGTCCCGGACGATCCGGCGCGGACGAAGTCCGGACCACCCGTTCGGCCACTTCGCCGCCGCTCCCGTTCGTTCGGCGCCCGTGGCGGCACTTACCGTTTGCCTTACCCATCCGATCGAGTGTGAGTAACCGGAGCGGCCAGTGGTCGAGCCCTTCGTTCCCCGTGACCTGCTCGGGGTTCGACCCGCCGGTGACCCGTCCGACGCCCTGTTCCAGCGGTTCGTCGCGGTCGCCGAGTCCACTCCCGCGACCAGCGGGCACCACAACCGGAACTACGTGCTGCCCCTGCCGGAGGACGTGGCGGCGCTGCTGGGCCGGCCGGCCGGGACACCGGTGACCGTGCGGATCCCGCGCGCCGACGCGCTGCCGGTGGTGATCAGGACCTGGCGGGACGAGGCCGCGATCCTCGACGCGGTCCACGAGGTCCTGCCCCACGTGCCCGAATGCCTGCTCAGAGGGCCGGGCTTCGCCCTCCACAGCTATGTGGAGGGCGTTCCGCTCTCCGCCGTCTGCGGGAACGGCAAGCCCGTCGACGCCCTGCTGACAGAGGCACTGGCCGAACTGCTGTGCCGGATGACCGAGGTGCGCCGGGCCGCGCTGCCGCCCCTGCCGGCCGACTGGCCCGGCAACCACACCGACAGCCAGGGCTTCCTGAAGTCCCTCGCCCACCTCGCCGACCGGCAGATCCGCCGCCCCAACTGGGAGCGGTTCGGCGGCCTCTTCACGGCCCTCGGCATCCCCGAGGACGCCCTGCAGGGCCTCGCCGACCGGATCCCCCGATGGCGCGGCGCCCGTACAGCCTGCTCCACGCCGACCTGCACCGGGACAACCTGATCGTGTCCTACGACGGCTCCCCGCCGCTCGTCTGCGTCGACTGGGAACTGGCCACCTACGGCGACCCCCTGCACGAACTCGCCACCCACCTGGTGCGGATGCGCTACCCGGACAGCCAGTGGCCGGAGGTGGTGGAGGCGTGGGCGCGCACCATGGGCCGCTACCGTCCGGCCGCGGTCAACGGGCTCGCCAAGGACCTGCGGCACTACCTCGACTTCGAACGGGCGCAGTCGGTCTACCCGGACGTCATGCGGGCCGCGCGCGCGGTCCAGGGCCCCTTCACCCAGCAGAGCCTGGACGAGGTGACGGCGGAGGTGGGCCGGGCCCTGGAAGCGGCCGCGGAACCGCTGCGACTGCGCAGCGTGCCCGGCCGCGGGGAGATCGAGGGCGCCCTCTTCCGGTGGCTGGCGTCGCGCGGCGACGTCAGCGGCCGGTCCTGGGCGGCGAAGGCCTACGACTGGCGGCCCGACCCGCGCCTGCCCGAGCGCGACACCTTCCCGGCGTCCGCCGTCCGCGAGGCCCTGCTGGCCGAGGGAGCCGCCCCGGCCGACCGCGTCTTCAAGGGCACCGCCCACCTCAACTCGGTGGTCTGGGCCGGGAACCTGGGCGCCCCCGTCGTCGTACGGCGCAAGCTGGCGAACGTCACCCGGCGCGAGCCCAGTTACCTGAGCGAGCACACGGTCCTGGAGGCCATCCAGCGGTCCCGGGCGCAGGTCGCCGCACCCCGGGTCCTCGCCCTGGGCGAGAGCTACCCCAACGAGCCGTTCGCGATCCACACCTACGTCGGCCCGCCCCGCCACCCGGTCGACGGCCTGCTCCCGCACGAGGCGGACGCCCTCGTCGACCAGCTCTGCGCGCTGACCGAGGTGGACCACGGCCTGGTCGAGCCCGCCGTCCACCAGGTCGACTTCTACCTGTGGCTCACCGAACAGCTGGTCGGCCTGGTGCGCGGCCTGCCGAAGGAGTCCCTCCAGCTCGCCCGGATGCTCGGTCTGCCCGACGACACCCGGCTGCGGCAGCTCCTCTCCCGGCACTGGCTGAGCCACCGCGAGCCCGCCCTGCTGCACGGCGACCTCAACCCGTGGAACCTGGTGCGGCGCGACGACCGGCTGGCGCTGACGATCATCGACTGGGAGATGGCCCTCGTCGGCGATCCCCTGTACGACCTGGTCCGGCACATGCACCTGACCCCGACCAGGCCGGAGATCCGGGAACGCATGTTCTCCCGCTGGGAGCGGAAGCTGCCCGCCGCCCGCACGAGGAACTGGCGCGACGACTGGCGGGTCTACCGGTGCATCGAGATCGTCCGCTCGGCCTACATCGACCTCGACCGGCTGCGGACCGGCGCCGGCCTGGACGCCCCCAACGTCCGCCGCGCCGTCGACTCCTACGCCGAGACCCTCGCCGCCGCGACCGCCTCCCTGGGCCTGCCCGTGCCGGCCACGGCGAACCCGTTCCTGGCCCGGGCGCTGGCGTAGGCCGGCCCGGCGCCCCTTGCCGGCCGTCCCGCGCCCGGCGCACCCCGGCGGGTTCGGGGTACGCCGCGCGCTCGGGCCTTCAGCCGCGCGCTCACGCCTTCAGGAGCGCTCACGCCTTCAGGAGCACCTTTCCGACGACCGCACGCCCCTCCACCGCCGCGTGCGCGGCCGCCGCCTCCGTCAGCGGGAAGACCCGGCCCACCACCGGCCGCAGCCGTCCGGCCGCGGCCTCCCGGAGCGCGGCCGTCCGCAGCCGTCGGACCTCGTCCTCGCCGAACTGCACGTCCGCGATGCCGAAGAGGGTGATGTCCCGGCGTCTCGCCTCCTCGGGGTCGACGGGGGCGAAGCCGCCGGTCGGGGCGCCGTGCGCGGAGAAGCGCCCGCCGTCGGTCACCAACGCGAACGACCGGGCGCCGGGTTCGCCGCCGACGCCGTCCAGGACGACGTCCGCGCCGGAGCCGCCGAGGGCCGCCCGCGCCGCCCCGGGCCACCCCGGCGCCGAGACGTCGACGACCGCGTCCGCGCCCAGGTCCCGCACCAGCGCCAGCTTCCGTCCGCCGCGCGCGCAGGCGACGACCCGGGCGCCGCGCGCCTTCGCCGACTGCACCAGCAGCGTCCCCATCCCGCCCGAGGCGCCCAGGACCAGCACCCGGTCGCCGGCCCGCACGCCCGTGACGTCGAGGACGCCCCGCGCGGTCACCCCGTCGTGCACCAGGGCCGCGGCGGTGCGCAGGTCGAGGCCGTCCGGGACCGGGGTGAGGGAGGTGACGGCGGCCGTCGCCCGCTCGGCGTAGCCACCGCGCACGAACGAGGTCACCCGTCGGCCCAGCCAGCCGTCCGCCACCCCGCGCCGACCGCGGCGACCGTGCCGGAGACGCCGCCGCCGGGAACGTACGGCGGCTCGGTGTCGAAGTACTCGCGGCCCCAGCCCGCGCGGATCTGGGTCTCCACGAAGATCGTGTCCACGTGGTCGACCCCGATCAGGACCTCGCCGGGCCCGGGGGCCGGGTCGGGGAGGTCGGCGGTCTCCAGGACCTCCGGTCCGCCGAACGCCTTCACCTGTACCGCTCGCATGACGACTCCCTGCCGTGAATCCGATGTATGTGCATACGTGTGTGCGGGGACAGCCTCCGACCTCAACCCGACTCGAGGTCAAGGCGCGCCCCGTCCGGTCGTAGGCTCGGCCCATGAGCGAGACCGGGCTGCGCGAGCGCAAGAGGCGGCGGATGTACCGGGCGGTGTCGGACGTCGCCGTCCGGCTCTTCGTCGAGCGGGGCTTCGACGCGGTGTCCGTCGCGGAGGTCGCCGCCGCGGCCGAGATCTCCAAGCCGACGCTGTTCCGGTACTTCCCGGCGAAGGAGGACCTCGTCCTGCACCGGTTCGCCGACCACGAGCGGGAGGCGGCCGAGGCGGTCGCCGCGGGGCGGGTGGAAGGGGTCGCGCCGCTGGCCGCCCTGCGCCGGAACTTCCTCGCCGGGATCGCCGCGTCCGACCCGATCACCGGCGTCAGCGACCACCCCGAGGTGCGTTCCTTCTGCGCCCTCCTCTACGGCACCCCGGCCCTGGTCGCCCGCCTCCACGCCTACCTGGAGCGCTCGGAGGCCGCGCTGGCGGAGGTCCTCGGCGGCGATCTGGACGCGCGGCTCGCGGCGGGGCAGATCATCGCCGTCCGGCGGATCCTGGCCCAGGGGAACTGGCGGCGGATCGAGGCGGGGGAGACGGCGGCCGACGTGCGGCCGGTGGCGCTGGCGGCGGCGGAGCGGGCGTTCGCCGCCCTGGAGGCGGGGTTCCCGGCGCTCGCCCGGGGTGCGGGGGACATCGACTAGAACTCGGTAATAAATTTAACTCGGTAACGTCATTCGGGTAGTCTCGCCCGCATGACGTCACCCGACCCCGGCCCCGACCCCGGCCTCGACCCCCTTCCCGAGGACCCGGCAGACCTCCTGCGCGATTCCCTCCTGGAGGAACGCGCCCACCACGACGCCTGCCGCGCCGCGCTCGCCGCGATGCGCGCGGACGCCGGCCTCCAGGTCGTCACCGGCGAGGACGTCTCCGCCTCCGGTGCCGACGCCGAGGTCCTCGGACACCGGCTGCGCAGCCGGGCCAAGGCCCTGCGCGAACTGCCCGACGGCCCCCTCTTCTTCGGCCGGCTCGACTTCGACGAGGAGGCCGGCGGAGAACACGCCGGCCTCACCCACCACATCGGCCGGGTCCGCATCGGCGAGCACCCGGCCGTCCCGCCCCTCGTCGTCGACTGGCGCGCGCCCGTCTCCCGCGCCTTCTACCGGGCGAGCGCCCGCGACCCCCAGGGCGTCGCCGTCCGCCGCCGGTTCGGCTGGGCGCCGGGCAGCCGGGGCGACTCCGCCGACCTCACCGGCCTGGAGGACGAACACCTCGGCCGCGGCGAGTCCCGGCGGAGCGACCTCGTCGCCCGCGAGATCGAACGGCCGCGCGTCGGCCCGATGCGGGACATCGCCGCCACCATCCAGCCCGAGCAGGACGACCTGGTCCGCGGCGAGCCCTCCGCGTCGGTGTGCGTGCAGGGCGCCCCCGGCACCGGCAAGACGGCGGTGGGCCTGCACCGGGCCGCCTACCTCCTGTACACCCACCCGCAGCGGATCCGCCGGGGCGGACTGCTCGTCCTCGGACCCCACCGCACCTTCCTCTCCTACATCGCCGAGGTGCTGCCCTCCCTCGGCGAGACAGGCGTACGGCAGTCCACCCTCTCCGACGAGATCGCCCGCCACCCGGTCACCGGCACGGACCCCGCTCCGGCGGCCGCCGTCAAGCACGACGCCCGGATGGCCCAGGTGCTGCGCCGGGCCCTGTACGGCAGGGTGAACGCCGCCGCCGCGGACGACCTCACCGTGACGGACGGCTCCTCCCGCCTGCGGATCACCGGCGCGGAGATCGCGGGGATCGTCACGGACGTGCTCGCGGAGGAGCCGCCCTACGACGTGGGGCGCGAGCGGGCGCGCAGCCGGATCGCGCGACGCCTCCAGGAACGGGCCGAACGGCGCGGCGGGCCGCGCCCGGCGTCCTGGCTGCGCCGCGTCGAACGGTCCCGTCCGGTGGGCGCGTGCCTGGACGCCGTGTGGCCCGGGACGCGGCCCGAGGAGGTCGTCGCCGCACTCCTCGGCGACCCGGCCGAGCTGGCACGGGCCGCGGACGGCCTGCTGGCCCCCGACGAGCGGGAGGCCCTGCGCTGGGCCCGCCCGCCCCGCTCGTACCGCTCCGCGCGCTGGTCGGCCGCCGACCTCGTCCTCCTCGACGAGGTGGCCGGCCTGCTGGCCCGGCCCCAGGGGTACGGCCATGTCGTCGTCGACGAGGCGCAGGACCTGTCCCCGATGGAGTGCCGGGCCATCGCCCGCCGGGTGCCGTTCGGCTCCCTGACCGTCCTCGGCGACCTGGCGCAGGGCACCACCCCGTGGGCGGCGCGCTCCTGGCGCGTCCAGCTCGCGCACCTCGGCAAGCCCGACGCGAGCGTGGTCCCGCTGACCACCGGATTCCGCGTCCCCGGCGCGGTCCTCGCCCTCGCCAACCGCCTCCTGCCCCGCCTCGGCACCGACGTGCCGCCCGCCCGCTCCCTGCGCCGCGACGGCCTGCTCCGCGTCCGGCGGGCCGACGGCGACCTCACCGCCGCGGTCGTCTCCGCCGTGCGCGACGCCCTCACGCACGAGGGCTCCGTCGGCGTCGTCACCGCGGACGCGGACACCGCCCGCGTCCACCACGCCCTCACCACGGCCGGCCTCGCCCCCGACCCCCGCCTGACGGTCGTCCCGGCGACCCGGGTGAAGGGCCTCGAGTACGACCACGTCGTCGCCGTGGAACCCGCGGCCGTGGCATCGGCCGAACCACGCGGCCTGAACCGCCTGTACGTCGTCCTGACCCGGGCGGTCTCCCGCCTGGACGTCGTGCACGCGGAAGGCCTTCCCTGGGAGGGGTGAGGCGAGGGATCCTGGCCTGCGATGCTGCTCTTCCTCGACGTGGACGGCCCGCTGATCCCCTTCGGCGGCCCCGGCCCGTACCCGCGGTACGGGCGGCCCGCGCCCCACCACCCCCTTCTCTCCCGCCCAGGGCCTCTCGTTTGGGTCAGCCCGGGCTCGCGGGGTCCGGCACCGCCCCTCGCCGCGTTGTCGTCGGTTGCCATGGCTCCGCCATGGCGCCCTTCTCCGCCTTGCGAGGCACGGCACCGGACCCCGCTCCCTGATCCGGCCTGACCCAAACGAAAGACCCTAGACCCGGCCCTCGGCCCCGCGCTCCCGGCCCTCGGCTGCGACCTGGTGTGGGCCACGACCTGGGGCGAGGACGCGAACACGGTCCTCGGCCCGCGGCTCGGACTGCCGCCGTTGCCGGTGGCGGACCTGTCCGAGGAGCCGCCCCTGCCCGGCCTCCACTGGAAGACGCGGCCCCTGCTGTCCCGGGCGGCGGGGCGTCCCTTCGTGTGGCTCGACGACGAGATCACCCCGGCCGACCGGGAGTACGTCGACGCCTGCCGGCCCGCTCCCGCGCTGTTGTACCGGGTGGCCCCTGAACGGGGCCTGGTGAAGGGCGACTTCGAGGCGGTGGCGGCCTGGCTGTCGCGGACACCGGTCAGGAGAAGTCGTACACCGTGAAGTCGGTGACCGGGACGTAACCCAGGCGCCGGTAGAGGGCGTTGCTGGTGGGGTTGGCCGCGTTCGTGTACAGCACCACCTCCTCGGCGCCCGCGGCGAGCGCGGCACGGCTGACCTCGGCCGTCACGGCGCCCGCGTAGCCCCGGCCGCGCAGGTGGGCGGGGGTGTAGACGGGGTCCACCCGGACCTGGCCGCCGACCATCGGGTTCGCGCCCGCCATGGAGACGGGCGTGCCGTCCGGCGTCTCCCAGAAGGTGTAGTGCTTCTCGGCGAAGCGGGTGCCGGCCCAGGTGCCGGCGTCGATGGTGACGTCCTCCGCCACGTCCGCGGCGAACTCGCGGCACCAGCGCATGAGGTGCTCGTGGTCGCGCTCGCCCACGGGCCGGCCCCGGCCCGCCGGAGCGGGCTCCGGCGGGGTGAGCGTGCCGAGGCGGTGGAGGCGGATCCGCACCCGGACCGTCGGCGTCGCACCCGTGCGCCGCCGCCAGGCCTCGGCGAACGCCGCGGCGGTGCCGTCGTCCGCGGTGACCCACGGGAGGGAGTGCCCGAGGGTGATCAGGAGGGCGGCGAGCGTGTCCGCCTGCCCGGGAGTGAGGGAGGTGATGCTCAGACCGCGGGCCGGGAAGCGGTAGAAGGTCGCCTCGACCTCGCCCGCCCGCTCCAGCGCACCGAACACGACGCCTTCGGTGGGCTGCGTCCGCAGCTTCTCGGTCACCGACAGTGGCGTGGTGTGCAGGGCGGGGCGCGAGCGCAGGAACTCTCCGGCGCGGGCGAGGAATTCGTCGACGTCTTCGGTGAGGTGCCAGTCATCGGTGCGCATGCCCCATCCTTGCGCGGCCCACTGACAACGGCCGGACCGCTCACGCCGGCAGGGCCCGTCGACCGGGGCCGTACGGCCGTTGCGCGGATCGGGTGGTCTCCGGCGTGGCGTGGCGCACTTTTGCAAGCGAGTGCTTGCAATTGTTAGCGAAGGTGGGGCACTGTGGAGGCATGGCATCGCTCAACGTCGGCAATCTCGGTGAGTACCTGCGCGAGCAGCGGCGAAACGCCCAGCTCTCGCTGCGGCAGCTCGCCGACGCCGCCGGGGTGTCCAATCCGTACCTGAGCCAGATCGAGCGCGGGCTGCGCAAGCCGAGCGCGGAGGTGTTGCAGCAGGTCGCCAAGGCGCTGCGGATCTCCGCCGAGACGTTGTACGTCCGGGCCGGCATCCTCGATGCCGAGCGCGACCGGGACGACGTCGAGACGCGGGCCGTCGTCCTCGCCGATCCCACGCTGACCGGGCAGCAGAAACAGGTGCTGCTGCAGATCTACGAGTCCTTCCGCAAGGAGAACGGGTTCGCGGGCGGCGACGGCACGGTGGACGCCCAGCACGGTGAGGGCGCCGTACCAGGCAGCACCCGCACGGTCGGCGGCACCGACGCCGATCCGCAGCAGACGGCCGGTTGACCGGTCCAGGGGACCGGCCGCCCGACTGCGGACCCGCACCAACCGACATCGACGAACGCGACGCACGCGAATACGGGAGGACCATCACCATGGCCATCAACGACGACCTGCGCAAGACCCTCAGCGACCCCACTCCGTTCTACTTCGCCGCCGGCACCGCCGACCTGGCCCTCAAGCAGGCGAAGAAGGTCCCGGGCCTGGTGGAGCAGCTGCGCACCGAGGCGCCCGCCCGCTTCGAGGCGGTCCGCAACACCGACCCCAAGGTCGTCCAGGAGCGGGCCGCCGCCCGCGCCAAGGAGGCCGGCGCCAAGGCGAAGGAGGCGCAGGAGACCCTCCAGACGAAGGTCACCGAGTTCATCTCCTCCCTCGACGGCGACCTCAAGAAGCTCGGCACCACGCTCGACGCCGACCTGAAGAAGCTCGGCGAGTCCGCCCAGGACATCGCGCTGCGCGGCGTCGGCGTCGCCGCCGAGTACGCCGTCAAGGCCCGGGAGACCTACGAGAAGGTCGCCGAGCACGGCGAGCAGGCCGTACGGACCTGGCGCGGCGAGGCCGCCGAGGACATCGAGGAACTGGCCATCGTGGTCGAGGGCCGGAACGAGCCGGTGACCGAGCCGAAGTCCGGGCCGGTCGCGGTCAAGGACGAGCCGAAGCCCGCCGCGGCCGCCATGGCCGACGTGGACGCCGCGGCGAGGAAGGCCCCTGCCAAGAAGGCCCCGGCCGCCCGCAAGACCACCGCGAAGAAGACGACGCCCCCGGCCAGGTGAGACCGGCGGCCGGCACGCGGCGCGGACAGGGGAACGGAAACGGTGACGGGCCGGGCACTCGGGGAGTGCCCGGCCCGTTGTCCGGGTAGCGCGAGCGCGGTTGCGGGTACGGTGACCGCGTAAGGACGAGCGATGTCGTGCCGAGTCGGGTGGTGGACGTAGTGCTGATGCAAGGTTTCGCCGGGTTCATGTCTTTGCTGAGCCTGGCCCTGATCGTGTTCAGCGGCTTCGCCCTGTTCGACGCGGCGATCCGCCGCGAGGACGGTTACCGGGCCGCCGACAAGCAGACCAAGCCGTTCTGGATGATCATCCTCGGGCTCGCCTTCGTGGTGAACCTGATCTTTTCCATCCTGTCGTTCCTGCCGATCATGGGCCTGATCGCGACCATCGTGTACATGGTCGACGTCCGGCCCGCCCTGCGCTCCCTGCCGGGCGGCGGCCGCAGCCACCGGGGCGGCGGCTCCAGCAGCGACGGACCGTACGGGCCGTACAACGGCGGACGCTAGGCGGCCCCGTCGGCCACCTGCCGCAAGAGCTCGCCGTGAGTGCCTGCCGCAGGAACCCGCCGTGAGCGACCGCCGTGAGCGACCGCTGTGCGCGTCGGCCGTGCGCGCTTGCCGTGCGCGCCCGCCGTGAGGGCCGGCTGCGCTACCGGACATCATTCGCAGTGTTCCGGCCTTCAGGACTCTGCTGAGGAATGCGTGATTCGAGCAGGGCTGGGTCGTTGGTCCTCCACGATTGTTGTGGTCGGGGGCGGGAGGGCCGAGAGAGAGGTCGCTGGAACCACGGGCTGGTCATGGGGTGCCGGAGCTTACGGCCCGGGTGGTGCGGGCAGCGTTCCCGAAGGGGACGATGGCGGTGCGGATCCGGGAGGCGTGGGGTCCGCTGTTTGAGGACGAGGCGTTCGCCGGGGCGTTTGCCGTCCGGGGACGTCCGGCTGTCTCGCCGGGGGCGTTGGCTTTGGTGTCGGTGTTGCAGTACGCGGAGGGGCTGACTGATCGGCAGGCCGCTGACCAGGTGCGGGCCCGGATGGACTGGAAGTTTCTGCTCGGCCTGGAGCTGGACGATCCCGGGTTCGAAGCCTCCGTGCTGAGCCTGTTCCGTTCCCGTCTCATTGAGCACGGACTGGAACAGACGACGCTGGAGCTGGTGCTGGAACGTCTGCGCGGGCTGGGTCTGCTGAAGGCCGGTGGTCGGCAGCGGACCGATTCCACGCATGTGCTGGCGGCGGTGCGGACACTGAACAGGATGGAGTTCGTCGGCGAGACGCTGCGGGCCGCACTGGAGGCACTGGCGGTCGCGGCCCCGGCATGGCTGTCCGGCCTGGTCACAACCGAGTGGGCCGAGCGTTACGGGCCGCGCGTGGACGACTACCGCTTCCCCAGGGGCGAAGAGGTCCGTGAACGGTGGTTGGGGCAGGTCGGACGAGACGGGTTCTTCCTGCTGGAAGCGGTCTACGCCCCCGCGGCTCCGGGCTGGCTGCGCGAGATCGAGGCGGTGCAGGTCCTGCGGGTCTCCTGGGCCCAGCAGTACCACCGTGACGAGAGGGGGGTGCGCCGGCGGGAGGGCAAGGATCTCCCGCCGGTTCATCACCGGTTGTGCTCGCCCTATGACACCGGTGCCCGGTACGGGATCAAGCGTGGCTCGGGCTGGACCGGTTACAAGGCGCGTCTGACGGAGACCTGTGAGCCGGATGCGCCGCACGTGATCACGCAGGTGGCCACCGCCGATGCCGTGGCGGCCGACACGGAGATGACCGAACCGGTCCACCAGTCGCTTGCGGAAAGGGAGTTGCTGCCGGACGTGCATGTCGTGGATGCCGGTTGCACGACTGCTGCCCTGTTCCTGTCCGCGACCGAGCAGGGTATGGAACTGCCCGGCCCGGCCCCGCACGACAGCAGCCGCCCGTCCCGAGAGGATCAGGGCTTCTCCCGCGCCGGCTTCACCATCGACTGGGACAACGAGAGCGCCATCTGTCCAGGCGGGCACCGAAGTCTCGAGTGGTGGGAACAGAAACACCACCGCAACGGCACTCCGGTCCTCAAGGTGTTCTTCTCCGCCGAGCACTGCCGCCCCTGCCCGAAGCAGACGTCGTGCACCAAGCCCCCGTCCGGCCGCCGGGGCAGGGGCATCACCCTCCTGCCGCGTGAGCGGTACGAGGCCCTCGAAGCCGTCCGCCAGGCCCAGGAGACCGACGAGTGGAAGGACCGCTACAAGGTCCGGGCCGGCGTCGAAGGCACGATCTCCCAGGCCGTACGCGTCACCGGCCTGCGCCGCACCCGCTACCGCAACCCGCCCACCACCCGCCTCGGCCACGTCTTCGCCGCCACCGCACTCAACATCATCCGCATCGACCGATGGCTGACCGGCACCCCACTCGGCGGCACCCGCACCTCCCGCCTCGAAGCCCTCGTGCTCGCGGCCTGACAGCTCGAATCACGCCTTCCCCAGCAGAGTCCTGAAGGCCGGTGGTGAAGCGAATCTCGTGACTGCGACGCGGAGCGTCGCGGTCTCGTTCCGGCGGAGCCGGACCCCGCTTCGTGACGGTGACGGATCGTCCACATGTTCCCGGTGACGACGTGGGTTCGACTTGCCTAGTGTGATCGTCATGCAGCTCCGGTACGCCTTCAGGTTGTACCCCGATGCCGCTCAGCAGGCCGCGCTGGCCAAGGCGTTCGGGTGCGCACGCGTCGTGTTCAACGACGCCGTGCGTACCCGCGAGGACGCCCGTAAGGCCGGGCAGCCGTTCCCGACGGCCGGGCAGCTGTCCACATGCCTGATCACGGAAGCGAAACGGAGGCCGGAGCGGTCCTGGCTGGGTGAGGTGTCCGCCGTCGTCCTCCAGCAGTCCCTGCGGGACGCCGAGACCGCGTACCGCAACTTCTTCGCCTCCCTCAGGGGCACGCGCAAGGGCCCCAGGACCGGCCCGCCCCGGTTCAAATCCCGCAAGGACGCTCGTCAGTCGATCCGGTTCACCGCCAACGCCCGCTGGAACATCACCGACAGTGGCCGTCTGACCCTGCCGAAGGTCGGCGCGGTGAAGGTGAAATGGTCCCGCACCCTGCCCGCCACCCCCACCTCCGTCACCGTCGTCAAGGACGCCGCCGGCGGATTCTTCGCCTCCTTCGTCATCGACACCGACCCCGCCGCCGACGCGACCCGGATGCCCGACACCGACCGCACCATCGGCATCGATCTCGGCCTGACCCACTTCGCGGTCCTCTCCGACGGTACGAAGATCGACTCCCCACGCTTTTTGCGGCGTGCGGAGAAGAAGCTGAAGAAGACCCAGCGCGAGCTGTCCCGCAAGCAGAAGGGATCAAAGAACCGGGCCGAGGCCCGCCTCAACGTCGCCCGCGCCCACGCCCAAGTCGCTGACGCGCGCCGTGAGTTCCACCACCAGCTCTCCACGAAGCTGATCTGCGAGAACCAAGGGATCGCCGTGGAGGATCTGTCGGTGGCGGGATTGGCCCGCACGAAGCCGGCCAAGTCCGTGCACGACGCCGGATGGGCCTCGTTCATCAGCATGCTGGGGTACAAAGCGGAACGGTACGGCCGCACCCTGGTCAAGATCGGCCGCTTCGAGCCGACCTCCCGGACCTGCTCCACCTGCGGAGTCAAGGACGGGCCCAAACCCCTCAACGTCCGGGAACGGACCTGTAGCGCCTGCGGCACCGTCCACGACCGGGACATCAACGCCGCGATCAACGTGAAGACGGCCGCCGGACTGGCGGTATCGGCCTGCGGAGCGCCGGTAAGACCGGGAGCAGTCCCGGCACAGCGCGAAGAAACAGGAAGCCACGGATTCCCGACCGAACCCCGTGCCGCGTAGCGGCACAGCAACGATCGAGAAGACCAGAATCCTCGGGCTTCAGCCCGAGGTGCAAGTCAAGGCAGCCGGTCCAGCAGGACCACCGCCACGTCGTCCGTCAGCTCGCCGCCGTTCAGGTCGCGGACCTCGTTGACCGCGGACCGCAGCAGATCCTCGCCGCGCAGGCCCGCCGCGAGCTGGCGGCGGATCATCTCCACCATGCCGTCCTGGCCCAGCCGCTCCCGGCCGTTGCCGACGCGCCCCTCTATCAGCCCGTCCGTGTAGAGCATCAGGCTCCACTCCGCGCCCAGCTCGACCTGCATGCGCGGCCAGCGGGCGCCCGGCAGCAGCCCGAGCGCCGGGCCGTTGTTGTCGTACGGCAGCAGCCGGGCCGGCCGGTCGGGCGGGCGATCAGCGGCGCCGGGTGCCCGGCCAGGCACAGGCCGGCGCGCCGGCCGTCGGGCGCGATGTCCACCGTGCACAGCGTCGCGAAGATCTCGTCGTCGTCGCGCTCGTGCTCCAGCACCTGCTGCAGCGTGTTCAGCAGCTCGTCGCCGCACAGTCCGGCCAGGGTCAGCGCCCGCCAGGCGATCCGCAGCTCCACGCCGAGCGCCGCCTCGTCCGGGCCGTGCCCGCAGACGTCGCCGATCATCGCGTGGACGGTGCCGTCCGGCGTGCGGACGGTGTCGTAGAAGTCGCCGCCCAGCAGCGCGCGGGAGCGGCCGGGGCGGTAGCGGGCGGCGAAGCGCAGCGGGGAGCCCTCCAGCAGGGGTGTGGGCAGCAGGCCGCGCTCCAGACGGGCGTTCTCCTGCGCGCGCAGCCTGCCCTCGGCGAGCCGCCGCTCGGCGGAGTCCGACCGCTTCCGTTCCACGGCGTACCGGATGGCGCGGCTCAGCAGCCGCCCGTCCAGCTCGTCGCGGAACAGGTAGTCCTGGGCGCCGACGCGCACCGCCTCCGCGCCGCGCTCGGCGTCGCCGGACGCGGTGAGCGCGAGGACGGCGTGCCGGGGCGCCAGCTCCAGGACGTGCCGCAGCACGGCCAGCTCGTCGTCGGCGGCGGCGCGGCCGGGTGCCGGCAGGGCGAGGTCCAGCAGGATGCAGTGGACGTCGTCGGTGAGCAGCCGTCCGGCCTCGGTGAGGTTGCGGGCGGTGCGCACCCGGATCGGCTTGCCGGCCGAGTCGAGCAGGTCGGGCACGATCGGGGCGGCCGTGGGGTCGTCCTCGATGAGCAGCAGTGTGAGGTTGGTGTGGCCGGGGCCCGCTCCGTGCGGGACGCCGTCGCCGGGTGCGGCGTCGTTCCCGGCCTTCGCTTCCTTGCGGTCGTCCATCCGGTCGTCCGCGCGCGGGTCCACCTCCGGGGTGGTGCCACCGGCTGCGGGCACGGCCTGAGCCTGACCACACTCCGCGGCCGGGATCGCTCTCTGCCGCGGTACGGGTACGGGCATCGTTTCGGGTTCCTTCCCTCCCCCCGAGGGCATGGCGGGGACGAGGGACCTCGACCCACCGACGGGGACCATAGCGGCAGAAGGCGCCGCAGCGGAATGGTGTACGGCACGTCGGTTGACCTCTGGCCACTGTCATATGCCGCGATCCCTACCGCAGTTGGGCAGGCCGGTACGGGGCCGGAATGACGAAGGTCACGTCCGTACGGGGTTTGGTGCCGGGAGGGCGTGCCGTGGGTCACGTGGCCACGGTCACGCGGGCGGGGACGGGTCGGGGGCGGAGCGGGGACGGGGGTTTCGACGACCGCCCGGCGGCCCGTTCGGGCTCGGCCCGGTGCCGTGTCCGGGCCCCACCCGGTGTCGTGTCCGGGTTCTGTCCGGCACTTTGCGGGGTGCCTTGCGGGGCGCCTTGGCCGGGCCCGGCCAAGGCGCCCCGCAAGGCACCTTCCGGCCGGTGTCCTACGCGTCGGGCCGCACCACTCCGAGGATCGGCATGGAACCCGCTCCCGCGAGGGTGATCGTCCGGCCGGGGCGCGGGGCGTGGACCATCGTGCCGTTGCCGACGTACATCCCGACGTGGCTGGCGTCGTCGAAGTAGATGATGAGGTCGCCGGGGCGCATGTCCTTCACGGCGACCCGCTTCAACTGCCGCCACTGCTCCTGCGAGGTGCGCGGGATGACGACACCGGCGCCGGCCCAGGCCCGGGAGGTCAGGCCGGAGCAGTCGAAGGAGTCCGGACCCTCCGCGCCCCACACGTACGGCTTGCCGATCTGCGTGGTGGCGTACCGGACGGCCCTCGTGCCCTGCGCGGTGCCCTTGCCGGTGGTGGCGCCGTCGAGTATCCCGGTGTCCAGCCAGGCGGTCTGCGCCCGCTGCGCGGCCTGCTCCTGGAGGCGGGCGAGGCGCTCCTTCTCCTCCTTCTCCAGCTCCGACTCGAGCTTCTCGGCCGCCGCGATCTGCTTCTCGATCTTCTTCTGGGCGGCGGCCCTGGCCTTGCGGTTGGCCTCCAGCTTCTGCCACTGGGCGGAGGCGTCCTTGGTGTACTGCTCCAAGTCGTCCTGGGTGCGCGTCATTTCGCCGAGCAGGCCCTTGGTGGCGTGCTGACCCCGGATCACCCGGCCGGCACCGTCGAGGAACTCGCCCGGATCGTCGCTGAGCAGCAGCTGTGCCTCGTCGGGCAGGCCGCCGCCGCGGTACTGGGAGCGGGCCGCGGCACCGGCGCGGTTCTTCAGGTCGTCCAGCTTCTCGCGGCCCTCGACGATCTTCTTCGCCAGTTCGACCAGCTCCGCGGACTGCTTCTTCGTCTGCTCCTCGGCCGCGTTGTAGGCGTCGGTGGCGACGGCGGCGTCGTGGTACAGGGTGTCGAGCTTCTCGCGGACCGCCTCGAGATCCTCGTCGGCCGCGGGCGGCGGGGTCAGGTCGGGGGCGGTCGTCGGGGCCGGGGTGGGGCTCGGACTCGCGAACGCCGTGCCCGGCACCGCCAGGACGGTGACCGCGCACACCACGGTCACGGCCGCCGCGAGCAGCCCGCGCTTGCCCGTACCCATAACGTCCCCCAAAGCTGATTTACCGTCAGTAACTTGTGGTCGCCCGGGGGATCGTGCCACGTCACGACGGAAAACGACAGAGGCAGTCTTTCCTTTCGGCCCCGCCCCGGCACGACGATCTCCCCGCCTTTGTGACGAACGCCTCACGGGGATCGTTCCCGGAGCGGGTCCGGAGCGGGTCCGGAGCGGGCCGGCCGGGGTGGACCGGCCCGGTGTACCGGGGCCGGATCAGGTCAACGAGGCGCCGTCGGGCAGGCGTTCTGCCCGGTGCCGTCCGGATTCCGCCGGACGCCGTCCCGGACGCGGCGCCGGGCCACGCGCGAGGGGCCGCGCACGGTCACCTTCGCGGCCCGGCCCCGATCCCCGTCGCGGTCCCGATCCCGATCCCGGCCTCGATCCCCGTGGTGGTCCCCGTCAGGACCCCGGCCGCGTTTCCCGTGCGCTAACCGCGCGGCGCCAACGCCTCCCACGCCACGGTCACCTCTCCCTGCCGCCACCGCGCCGGCCCGTCCGTCACCGGCCAGTCGGCGGTCAGGGCCCGCGCCGTGCGGATCCACCGCTGGCGGGCGCCGTAGGAGGCGTAGGGGGCGGCCGCGGCCCAGGCGCGGTCGAAGTCGCGCAGGAAGGCGTGCACGGGTTCGCCGGGCACGTTGCGGTGGATCAGCGCCTTCGGGAGCCGTTCCGCGAGGTCCGAGGGCCGCTCCAGGGAGCCCAGCCGGGTCGCGAAGGTGACCGTGCGCGGCCCCTCCGGCCCGAGCGCGACCCACACGTGCCGCCGCCCGATCTCGTCGCACGTCCCCTCGACGAGCAGCCCGCCCCGTCGCCCGCTCGCGGGGTCGGCGGGGGCGAGCCGGGAGCACAGCCGCTCCCAGACCGCGGCGACCTCGTCCTCGTCGTACTGGCGCAGCACGTTCGCGGCGCGGATGAGGTGCGGCGGCCGGGCCACCGGGACCTCGAAGCCGCCGTGCCGGAAGACGAGGCCCTCGCGCTCGTACGGTCCCGCGGCGGCGACCCGGGCCGGTTCGATCTCGACACCCACCACGCGCGTGCGCGGGGCGACGGACCGCAGCCGGGACAGCAGCTCGACGGCCGTCCAGGGCGCGGCGCCGTAGCCGAGGTCGACGGCCACGGGATCGTCGGCGCGGCGCAGCTCGGACCCGTGGACCGCGGCGATCCAGCGGTCCATGCGACGCAGCCGGTTGGGGTTGGTGGTCCCGCGCGTGACCGTGCCCACGATGGGGGTCCCCCCGCTCGAGCGAAGCCGAGAGTGGGGGAGGGACGGCGAACGGGGAGGCATGCCTACGAGGGTATGCGGCACCCGGCAGGGGAGGACCCGCCGGTCACCCGCCCCCTGACGTCTCCCGCCCTCGAACGGTTGAGCGACAGACGGTAACGGCCAGGCAAAAACCGCCCGGCAGCACATCCGTACGGAATGGGACTACCTCGTTCCGGCGTTGCAATCCCTCGGAGGGCGCCCCACACCCTCCGCCCGGCATGTCCGCAGCAAGGAGGAAACGCCACGTGAGCCAGTACGTCAGCAGGCTCGGGCGTCGCTCTTCGGCGGCACCCCCACGGCTGCGGCTGCACCGCCGCCCCCGGCGTGTCGCCATGCTCTCCGTGCACACCTCGCCCCTCCACCAGCCCGGCACCGGCGACGCCGGCGGCATGAACGTATACATCGTGGAGCTGGCGCAGCGCCTCGCCGCGATCAACATCGAGGTGGAGATCTTCACCCGCGCCACCACCGGCGGCCTCCCGCCCACCGTCGAGCTGGCGCCCGGAGTCCTCGTCCGGCACGTCGACGCCGGCCCCTACGAGGGCCTCGCCAAGGAGGAGCTGCCCGCGCAGCTGTGCGCCTTCACGCACGGCGTGATGCAGGCCTGGGCCGGACACCGCCCCGGCCACTACGACCTCGTCCACTCGCACTACTGGCTCTCCGGCCACGTCGGCTGGCTCGCCGCCCAACGCTGGGGCACGCCCCTGGTCCACGCCATGCACACCATGGCCAAGGTCAAGAACGCCAGCCTCGCCGACGGCGACACCCCCGAGCCCGCCGCCCGCGTCATCGGCGAGATGCAGATCGTCGCCGCCGCCGACCGTCTCATCGCCAACACGGCCGAGGAGGCCGGCGAACTCGCCCGGCACTACGGCGCCGACCCCGGCAAGATCGCCGTCGTCCACCCCGGCGTCAACCTCGACCGCTTCCGTCCGGCCGACGGCCGGGCCGCCGCCCGCGCCCGCCTGGGCCTCCCGCAGGACGCCCTGATCCCGCTCTTCGCCGGCCGCATCCAGCCCCTCAAGGCCCCCGACGTGCTGCTGCGCGCCGTCGCGGCCCTCCTCGACGAGCGCCCCGACCTGCGGCCGACGATGGTCGTCCCGGTCGTCGGCGGCCCCAGCGGCAGTGGCCTCGCCAAACCGGAGGGCCTGCAGAAGCTGGCCGCGCGGCTCGGCATCTCCGACGTCGTGCGGTTCCGGCCGCCCGTCGGGCAGGAGCAGCTCGCCGACTGGTTCCGGGCCGCGTCCGTGCTCGTCGTGCCGTCCTACAGCGAGTCGTTCGGGCTGGTCGCCATAGAGGCGCAGGCCACCGGCACACCGGTGCTCGCGGCCTCGGTCGGCGGACTGCCGGTGGCCGTCCGCGACGGCGAGACCGGCTTCCTGGTGCGGGGCCACGAACCGGCCCCCTACGCGCGCGTGCTCGCCGAACTCGCCGACCACCCCGAGCTGACCGCCCGCATGGGCGCGGCGGCCGCCCGGCACGCCCAGTCCTTCGGCTGGGACACCGCGGCCGCCGCGACCGCCGACGTCTACACGGCCGCCGTGCAGTCCCACCGCCGTCACGTACGCTCCCAGCATGGGTGACGCCAGCACGAGTGATGCCAGCACCGGTGATTCCGGCAGGAGCGGTTCCGGCAGGAGCGACGCGGAGAGGACGGCCGCGCGGGTCATCGAGGACGTCCTGAAGGACGCCGAACTGGAGTGGGAGAGCCCTGATCCCGGCAGCTACGTCGTCCAGCTCCCCGGCACCCGCAAACTGAGGACGACCCTCTCCCTCATCGTCGGCCGCCACTCCCTGTCGCTGAACGCCTTCGTCATCCGCCACCCCGACGAGAACGAGGCGGGCGTCCACCGCTGGCTCCTGGAGCGCAACCTCAAGCTGTACGGCGTGAGTTACGCGGTCGACCCCCTCGGCGACGTCTACGTCACCGCCCGCCTGCCCCTCGCCACGGTCACCCCCGAGGAGACCGACCGCCTCCTCGGCCAGGTCCTGGAGGCCGCCGACGGCGCCTTCAACACCCTGCTGGAGCTGGGTTTCGCCTCCGCGATCCGCAAGGAGTACGCCTGGCGCGTCTCCCGCGGCGAGTCCACCCGCAACCTGGACGCGTTCCGCAACCTGACGCAACGGCCCACCGAATAGCCCCTGCCGACCCGCTGCGGTCCCGTTGCCGACCTGTTGACGGTCCACAGCGGCACCCCGCTTCCCGCCAGCACGAAGAGGTCACGCGCGTGCGGGGACCGAACCGGCCGCCAAGGGCGGCACGTTCGCCGTCACGTGCGGCCAGGGGCAGAGCGTTCACCGTCACGGGCCGCCAGGGGCAGAGCGTTCACCGTCACGGGCCGTCCCACGCGGGTGCGGACAGGACCTGGTCGGGTCAGCCCGCCTGCCGCCTGCCGCCTGCCGCCTGCCCGCCCGCGTCGGCTACGGCGCCTCGGCGGCCGGCGACCACGCCGACGTCGATATCGGGTAGCCGCCCGCGGGACCGGGGGCGCGCACGGGCCCGAGTGCGGCCGCGGAGCCGTACCGCCCCGGTGCCACCCCCACCAACCTGCGGAAGTGCCGGGTGAGATGAGCCTGGTCGTAGAAGCCCGCGGCCACCGCTACCTCGCCCGGCGGCAGCCCGTCGAGCAGCAGCCGGCGGGCCCGGTCCACCCGCCGGGCGGTCAGGTACTGGTGCGGCGCGATGCCGTACGCCCCGCTGAACGCCCGCACCAGATGCGCCGGATGGGCCTGGAGCAGTCCGGCCGCCGTGTCCAGCGTCAGCCCCTCCGGCACGCGCGCGTCGAGCAGTTCCCGCAGCCGGCGCGCCAGGACGGGGTCGCGCGACGGCGGCCGTACGGCCCGGCCGGGCCGCAGCAGTCCGCGCAGCCGCTCGCCGACGAACGCCAGCCGGCTGTCGGCCTCCAGCTCGTCGCCGGGCCGGGACAGCGCGCCGTGCAGTTGGCCCACCCGCCGCCGCAGCACCGGATCCCGCAGATCGGGCCCGTCCACGGCCGGCCCGATCAGCTCCTCGCCGAGCACGCTCGCGTCGAGGTACAGCACCCGCTTGCGGAAGCCGTCCGGGGTGACGGCGGAACCGTTGTGCGGCACGTGCGGCGGCAGCAGCGACACGGCGTCGTGCGGGGTGCCGTGCTCATGCCGGTCGAGGTCGTACCGTACGGCCCCGTCGTCGACGATGAGCAGCGTCCACGCCTCGTGCACGTGCATCGGATAGGCGTAGCCGGTGAAGCGGGCGTGGAAGACCTCCACGACACCCGGGACCTGCGGGCGCCAGGCACGGACGTCGGCGGTCGGCTGCCGGGCCGGGCGGGAAACGGCCATCCCTTGATCTTCGCAGGGAATCCCGGCCTTCAGGCCGGGCGGGAATGCGGTCCTCGGTCCGGTGGCGCGAAGCGCCGGAGTTCTCTGCGTTTTCGTTCTGACGGTCAGGCCGGCCGCTTCTGGTTGTCGATGTAGTCCTTGACGATGCTCAGCGGTGCGCCTCCGCAGGATCCCGCGAAGTACGACGGGGACCAGAAGACGGATCCGGTGCCGATCCGGTTGATCCGGCCGGTGTACTCCGCGCGCAAATATCGGGAGCTGACGCCCTTGAGGGAGTTGACGAGCTTGGACAGGGTGACCTTGGGCGGGTAGTGCACGAGCAGATGGACGTGATCGCCTTCGCCGTCGAACTCGCGCAGTTCGGCCTCGAAGGACTGGCAGACGTCCCGCATGATCTCCTCGCAGCGCGTCAGCATGTCGTCGTTGAAGACCTCTCGCCGGTACTTCGTGACAAACACCAAGTGTGCGTGGAGGTTGTGGATGACGTGGTTTCCCCGTCTGATGTCGGGATCTGGTTCCCAGCGCGGTGACATGCACCAAGTGTAGTAGGGTTGGGTGAACGTGACCGGAGGGGGTGCGCTGGGTGATCCGTGCGTACAAGTTCCTCCTGCGGCCCACCGTCCGTCAGGCCCAGGCACTTGCCGAGATGCTGCGGGATCACTGCTCCCTCTACAACGGGGCCTTGCAGGAACGGCGTGATGCCTACCGCCACAGCTCGAAGGCGAGCGTCACGTACGGGATGCAGTCCGCGCAGCTCAAAGAGATCCGGGCGTTCGACCCGGAGTGCCAGGGCCGCTGGTCGTTCTCCTCGCAGCAGGCGACGCTGCGCCGGCTGGACAAGGCGTTCGCGGCGTTCTTCCGCCGTGTCAAGTCCGGTGACACGCCCGGTTACCCGCGCTTTCGCGGGGTGAACTGGTTCGACACGGTGGACTTCCCGAAGGACGGCGACGGCTGCCGGTGGGACTGCGCCCCGCACGATCCCGTTACCCGCGTCCGCTTCCAGGGCGTCGGGCATGTGAAGGTCAACCGGCACCGTGCCGTGGCCGGCCGGGTCAAGACGGTCTCGGTCAAGCGTGAGGGACGTAAATGGTTCGTCGTGCTGACCGCCGAGCAGGAGCACCCCGAGCCGCTGTCGGCGACTGGCAGTGTGGTCGGCATCGACCTGGGGATCGCGAATTTCCTCGCCGATTCGGACGGCGGCTTCGTGCCCAACCCGCGCCACGGGCGTAAGGCCGCCGCGAAGCTCGAAGCCGCGCAGCAGGACCTGTCCCGGTTCCCGCGCCGCAAGGCCAAGGACCGCACCGCCAATCACCAGCGGGCCGTGGACAAGGTTGCCCAGCTGCACGGCAAGGTGCGGCGCCGGCGGCTCGACCACGCACACAAGACCGCCCTGGGCCTGGTCCGCGCGCACGACTTCATCGCGCACGAAGATCTCAGGATCCGCAACATGAGCAAGGCCCCCGGGCCGAAGCCCGACCCCGACCGGGCAGGCGCGTTCCTGCCCAACGGGGCAGCGGCGAAGGCCGGGCTCAACAAGTCGATCAACGATGCCGGCTGGGGGGTGTTCCTGACGATCCTGCACGCCAAGGCTGAAAGCGCCGGACGGGAAGTGATCGCCGTGGACCCCCGCAACACCTCCCGCACCTGCCCCGAATGCGGGCACACCGCGAAGGAGAACCGGCCCACACAGGAAAAGTTCCACTGCGTCGCCTGCGGCCACACCGCACACGCCGACACAGTGGGAGCCACCAACGTACTACGGGCCGGGCTGGTCCGTCGCAACGCCAACCCGGCGTAACGAGAAGCTCCCGGCTCCAGCCGGGGGAGGAGTCACGCAAAGAACGTACAAGACGCCCCTGTGTGCCGGACGGCAGTCTCAGGGCATGAGCACTGAACCCCTCCGCTTCGACACGAAGATCGCCGTCCTGCTGCGCGAGGACCTCGAGACCTGGCAGCGCCTGAACGTCACCGCCTTCCTGGTCAGCGGCCTGGGCACGGAGGTGCCCGAGGTCGTCGGGGAGCCGTACGAGGACGCGGACGGCGTCCCCTACCTGCCGATGTTCCGCCAGCCCGTGCTGGTCTTCGAGGGCACCGAGGAGACCCTGGCGGCGGCCCACGCGCGCGTGCTCTCCCGGTCCCTCCCGCGCGCGGTGTTCACCGGCGACCTCTTCGCCACCGGCAACGACCGCGACAACCGGGCGGCGGTACGGGCCGTGCCGACGGGCGCGCTGGATCTGGTGGGCCTGGCGGTGCACGGGCCGCGGAACGCGGTGGACAAGGTGCTGAAGGGGGCGCGGATGCATCCGTGAGGCAGGCGGGGCGGGCCCCGCTCAGGCGGTCGCGACGTCCGCCGGGGCCGCGGCCGGCCCCTCGCCGGCGCGCTCCGTGGCGGGCTCCGTGGCGGGCTCGCCGGTGTGTGCCGCCGCCGGCCCGGTCACGGGCTCCTCCGCGGGCAGGCGCCGCATCAGCACCGCGTACCCGGCGCCCGCCGCCGTCCCGACGACCGCGCACAGTCCCCACAGCCACTCCGCGCCGTACCGGTCGATGACGACACCGGACATCAGCGGGGCGACGAGCGAGGCCACCGCCCACGACAGGGTGTACATGCCCTGGTAGCGGCCGCGCCCGTGGACGGGGGAGAGGCGGACCACGAGCCCGGTCTGGGTCGGCGCGTTGACGATCTCGGCGAGCGTCCACACGCAGACGGTGAGCGCGAACACGCCGACCGATCCCGCGAAGGCGGTGAGTCCGAAGCCGTACCCCGCGAGCACGGACGAGACCACCAGCAGCCGGCCCGGATCGCGGTGCTGGATGAAGCGGGTGACGGGGATCTGGAGGGCGACGATCAGGACGCCGTTGACGGCGATCGCCATGCCGTAGTCGGCCGGGGTGAAGCCGGCCGCGCCCATGGCCACCGGCAGGCCGATCGCGCCCTGCTGGAAGATGAACGCGACCAGGAACGACAGCCCGACCACCCCCATGAACCGCCGGTCGCGCAGGACGGTCCCCAGCCCGACGGCCTCCTCCGGAGCACCCTTGCCGCCCTCGCCTCCCTTACCGCCCCCGCCCGGCTGCTCCGGCCGTGACTCGGGCAGCTTCAGGAAGACGACGATCGCGCAGGCCAGGGTCATGCCGGCCTCGATCAGGAAGCCGGCGAGGTAACTGAACTCGGCGATGAACCCGGCGCCCATGGACGAGATCGCGAAGCCGAGGTTGATGGCCCAGTAGTTCAGGGAGAACGCCCGGACCCGGTCCTCGGGCCGCACGATGTCGGCCATCATCGCCTGCACGGCGGGCCGGGAGGCGTTGGAGGCCATGCCGACGAGGAAGGCGACACCGGCGATGGCGAGCGGGTGGTGCACGAAGCCGAGCGCCGCCACGGACAGCGCGGTGGCGGTCTGCGCCACGAGCATCGTGGGCCGCCGCCCCAGCCGGTCGGCCATGACGCCGCCGCCGAGGGACGAGACGACCCCGCCCAGCCCGTGCAGCGCGGCGACGAGACCGGCGTACGAGGCGGAGTAGCCCCGGTCGAGGGTGAGGTACAGCGCCATGAAGGTGGCGACGAAGGCGCCGAGCCGGTTCACCAGGGTGCTGGTCCACAGCCACCAGAACTCGCGGGGCAACCCGGAGACCGTCTCCCGGGCGGCATGCCGGAAGGCTCTGACGGAGACGACGGACGGCATGACGGATCCCCCGGATGTAAGCGGCGCAGGCGGTGCCTAGAACTTACGAGGGGCCGGGCCCCGGCGACCACTCGATTAACAGATCCCGTCAACCGTCCGCCGGCTGTCCGCCCCTCGGGCACGGGGCACCGGCCCCCAAAACCTTGGATTACGCTCATAGCCATGGCCGACGCACCGTACAAGCTGATCCTCCTCCGCCACGGCGAGAGCGAGTGGAACGCGAAGAACCTGTTCACCGGCTGGGTGGACGTCAACCTCAACGAGAAGGGCGAGAAGGAGGCGGTCCGCGGCGGTGAGCTGCTCAAGGACGCCGGCCTGCTGCCCGACGTGGTCCACACGTCCCTCCAGAAGCGCGCGATCCGCACCGCGCAGCTGGCCCTCGAGGCCGCCGACCGCCACTGGATCCCGGTCCACCGCTCCTGGCGCCTGAACGAGCGTCACTACGGCGCCCTCCAGGGCAAGGACAAGGCCCAGACGCTCGCCGAGTTCGGCGAGGAGCAGTTCATGCTCTGGCGCCGCTCCTACGACACCCCGCCCCCGCCGCTGGACCGCGACGCCGAGTACTCCCAGTTCGACGACGCCCGCTACGCGACCCTGCCGCCGGAGCTGCGCCCCCGGACGGAGTGCCTGAAGGACGTCGTCGTCCGCATGCTCCCGTACTGGTTCGACGCCATCGTCCCCGACCTCCTCACCGGCCGCACGGTCCTGGTCGCCGCCCACGGCAACTCGCTCCGCGCCCTGGTCAAGCACCTGGACGGCATCTCCGACGCCGACATCGCGGGCCTGAACATCCCCACGGGCATCCCCCTGTCCTACGAACTGGACGCCGACTTCAAGCCGCTCACCCCCGGCGGCACCTACCTCGACCCCGAGGCGGCCGCAGCGGCCATCGAGGCGGTCAAGAACCAGGGCAAGAAGAAGTAACGCGACACCAGCAAGCCCCCGACCTGCGAGTTTCTCGCGGGGTGGGGGCTTTTTGGTGGGGCTGGGCCGCCGCTGGGCCGTCGAAGCTACACGAGGCGGACGGTGATGCGGACGGTCACCATGAAGGCCATCGTCAGTACGAGAGCAGGGTGAACCCCGGACCACAGTCCGAGCGCGGCCTCACTTCCTCCGATCAGCCCAAATGGCAACCCGCTCCGCCGACCTCCGGGTCAGGAGAGGAGCCCGATAGCCCTCCCGTAATTGCCGAGGGCGCCGTGCTATAGCCCTGCCGGAGGCAAGGGTCAGCAGCGGTCAACGAGGGTTGCTAGCGGGAGCATCCATGCACGCTAGTGCTCTGACCGCGTAGGTTCGCCGGGTTGGTCAGGCCGCGGTGGCGAGGGGGCGTCCGCCCCAGCGGATGCCTTTCTCGCTGCGGACGCGGGCGCGTTCCTTGCGTTCGGCGGCCAGGACATCGCGATGGCGGGCGTTGGCGTTGCGCCAGCGCAGGTAGGCGTGCAGGGCCCGGGTCTGAACCGTGTGGTTGGGGTAGTTCGAGTTGGCGATGGTGAACTGCCGCAGCGGCCCGAAGTGGGCCTCGATGGGGTTCGCCCACGAGGCGTAGGTCGGGGTGAAACACAGCTCGACCTTGTGTTTCTTCGCCCAGCGTCGGATGTCGCTGCCCTTGTGGGCGGACAGGTTGTCCAGGATGACGTAGATCGGGGCGCCGTCGGGTCGGGCGGCGCGGATCGACTTCAGGGCGGCCAGCGTGTTCACGGCTCCCTTTCTGCGGTGGTTGACGCCCCACAGGCGGTCGTCGCCGACCGAGTAGCAGCCGTGGAAGTAGCGCACTCCGTGGGTGCGGTGGTAGGTGGCGGGCAGCCGGTCGGGGCGTTTGCGTGCGGCCCAGCCCGAGCCCGCGGTGGGTCTGATCCCGAGCGGGCCGAATTCGTCGAAGGCGAAGACCCGGTCGGGGAAGCGGTGAAGGACCTCCTCGATCCGGTCCAGCTTTGCCTCACGGTCGGGGTCCGGCGACTCCTTCCACGTCTTGGTGCGCTGGAAGGTGATGCCACGGCGGGCGAGCAGGCCGCGTAACGCCTCGCGGCCGATGAGGATCATCCGGCCGTGGACTTTCCGCAGGTAGGCGACGAGCTTGCGCAACGACCAGCGGGTGAAGGGCTGGCCGAGTTTGGTGGGGCGGGTGGTGGCCGTCTGGACGACGAAGTCTTCCTCGTCAGGGCTGAGCAGGCGGGGACGGCCTCCCGCCCACCGAGGGTCCAGGCAGGCCAGGCCGATCTCGTTGAACCGGTGGATCACATCGCGCACGGTGTCCTCGTCGGCCTGGACCAGCTGCGCGATCACGGGCACCCGGTTCCCGCCGGCCGAGGCCAGCAGCATCATCGCGCGCCGGTAGCGCACCGAGCTGGTGCTGCCCCGGCGCACGATCTGCTGCAGCTTCTGACCTTCCTGGTCGGTCAGTCTGCGCACACGGACAGGCTCGGCCACCACACCTCCAGCGGTTCGGATCGGACGTCACCGCCCATCCAACCGCCACCACCATCGACCCGGCGAACCTATGCGGTCAGAGCACTAGCCCGGCCAGTGAAGCGGCAGTTCACCAAGCCGAAGCCCCAGCCTTCCTCCTAACCTCGATCTTGCATGAAGGTCCGTCAGCTTGCTGACGGACTTTTTCTGCTCGTTCAGAGCGGGGATTTCTGCTTGTGGGCAGCCTGAGGGCCCGGGTGTCGCGCCGGGTGGGCACCGGGTTCCACGGCTCCGGGGTGTGCTGCTCGTAGGGACGCGACGCTGCTGGTCAGCCGTGGTTCGGGAGGGCATCGAGCCCGGCGATCGCGCTGGTGATCACGTTGGTCCACGGCCGGCTTCCGTCGCGCGGGGTGAGTGCGGCCGGTCGGCGGATCACGGTCCGGGTGGCGGTGTGTCTCCGCGGCCATGTCATCACAGGTGTGGCTTGATCGTCGGGCGGCTCCGGGTGAGGGGTCGGGCAGATCAGCCGGTGCCCCTGGCGCACTCCGTGTGGGTGGCGGGGACCGTTCGACGAGGAGTGGTGATGGTGGGACTGGTTCCGCTACGTGCGGTGATCGAACGACGGGGTGCGAGGGTTGGGCGGTCACGGGGTCTGGCGCGGCGTGTGGGTCTGCTGCTCACCACCGCCGTGCTGCCGGCGGCGGCGCTGGTGCTGCCCACGGCGACGCCCGCTGCGGCGGCTCCCATCACGGCCACCTTCAGCGCGGGCGCCGACCAGCCCTTCACCGTCCCGGCCGGTGTCACCCAGCTGTCCGTCACTGCCACCGGCGCCGCAGGCAACAACGGGTCCGACGGCGGCGGCGCCGGCGGGGCAGGCGCCACCGTCAGTGGCACCGTCACCGTGACACCCGGCAGCACTCTCTACGTCAACGTCGGCACCGGTGGCGGCAGCAGCGCCGCCACCTTCCCGGGCGGTGCCGGCGGCGGTTCCAGCGACGTCCGCACGTGCAGCTCGGCCAACGCCGGCTGTGTACTGACCGGCGTCCCCAGCACCGACCCCCGCCTCATCGTCGCCGCCGGCGGCGGCGGAGGAGGTAGTGGATACAGTGGATTCGGCGTCCCCGAGGCCACCGGCGGAGACGCCGGAGACGCCGGAGAGCCCGGCGGCGACCGGCCGGAGGGCGGCACTGGCGGTGGTGGCGGAACCCAGACAGCCGGCGGCACTGGCGGCGCCGCCTGCCCGACCGGCGGCGGTACATCCGGCACCGCAGGTCAAGGCGGTGCCGGTGGCCTGGGCGGCGGCGAATTCGGTGGTGGAGGAGGCGGAGCCGGCTGGTTCGGCGGCGGCGGAGGAGGGGGCTGCTCCACCATCAGCTCGGTCGGCACCTTCGGGCCCGGGGGCGGCGGTGGTGGGTCGAACTTTGTCCCGTCGGGCGGTACTTCCGGACCGGCCTCAGGATCGGCGCAGGTGACCATCACCTACGAGGTAACCTCCGCGAACTGCGCGACCGCCACGGCCACCATCACGGGCACGAACGGCAACGACACCATCACCGGCACACCGGGCAACGACGTGATCTTCGCGCTCGGCGGTAACGACGTCGTCGACGGCGCCGGCGGCAACGACCTCATCTGCGGCGGCGCGGGCAACGACAAGCTCAGTGGCAACGCCGGCAACGACCGCATCGAAGGCGGCACCGGCAACGACATCATCAACGGTGACAACAACGACGACACCCTCATCGGCGACGACGGCAACGACCAGATCAACGGCGGCGCCGGCAATGACGCCCTCCAGGGCAACAACGGCAACGACACCCTGAACGGCGGCGCCGGTACCAACACCAACGACGGCGGACCCGGCCGCAACACCTGCACCAACCCGGCCACCGGCCCCGGCTGCTGACCCCCCGCCACGGTGGTCTGACGGACAGCACACCCAAGAACGGCCCCCGACCGGCTCAGATGGTCAGGGGCCGTACGCTTCTTCACGAGCAGCCTTCAGCCCGCCCGCACCAATGTTTCCAGGGAGCGAAGAGCGGCACTGGTGCGTGTCTAACTGCGTGACAACGCAGACGCACAACGGCGGACGTGCACGGACACCTGTGGACCGTCAGCGCAGGTGAGGAGCACACCGGCCCAGGGAGAGCCCCCGCTCCAGTTGCTTCGGGACGAAGAGGCCGTCACCCAAGGTCTCACCGCCACGCTTCCGCCGGCACGGCTTGCTGTGGTCGACGGCATGGCAGCGTGGCTGAGGCCGGTGGGGGTGCGGCGAGGCACACGCGTGCGTGGTCGGTCGGCACGCCCGCCGTCGTGGCTGACTGTCGTCGGCTGAGGTTCAGACAGGTCATAGCGAAGTGCCGGCCGTCAGCCGAGTGCGCCGGAGCTGGGCCGTCCCTGGGCCGTCCGAGGTCGCTCGACAGTGGCCGATGACGACCGCCAGGCGCACGAACCCACCGCCCCCGACCTGCGCTTACGGTGTGGGGCGGGGGCGTTTTCATGGGCCGGGCTCTCCGTGGGACCTCGGTCCGGCGGGTTCTGGGGCGGTCGGAGCGCATGGTCGAGTGCCTTCCGGGTGCGATCCCGGCTGCCGGGCATGAGGTGTGCGTGCACCTTCGCGAGGGCGGCTTTTGGTGGTCTGCGTTTCGTGGGCTCCGGTGTGCCGGTGTGCCGGTGCGGCTCGGCGGCCGCGGCCCGTCGGCCGTCGAGGGCGCGTCCGGGCTTCGGGAACGCGCTTCACGGGAGGTCGCTTCACTTGGTGGCCCGTCGGTGGTGATGCCGTCCGGGACGCATCCGGGACGCATCCGGGACGCAGCGGATGCGGAGGGTCGTGCCGCATCCGAGCATGGATCCATGGGCGAAGGACACCGCAGCGCAGTGGGCCTGGACCACGGGAGCAGCCGCGTGGCCGTGGATGACGTCCGCCGACCGATCGAGGAGGCCCGCCGGGCTCTCGTCTCGGTGGGCTGCCACGTCATGGCGCCGCCCGCCGTCTCGAAGTGTCTGGGAACGGACGAGCAGGGGTGGGCGCGGTTCGCCGCACACTGGGAGGACTTGGCGCCGGACCCCTACGCGGCCGAGACGGGAACACGGCGGCTGCGACGCCACGGGCACTTCTCCCTGTCCCGCGCGGGGGAGCTCCGGACGAGACCGCATGGCGCCTTCGTCCAGCCGGAAGAGAGCAATCCGCTGTATGTCGAGGTGAACCGCCACTTCGAACCGTTGACCGAGGCCTTCCTGCGCGAGCCTCTTCTGGCAGCGCTGCTCCGCATGCTCGGTCAGGTCGCCGCATGCCTGGACACCGCGGACGAGTGGAGCGCAGAGGTGCACCCTTTCAGGGTCGTGGCCGAGGCCGGCGACGGGGGGCAGCCCACGCCCGAGGGACGACACCGCGACGGAGTCACCCTGGTCACCTCCTTGCTCATCGACCGGGTGAACGTCGTCGGTGGCGAGAGCACGGTGTCCGCCCCGGACGGCGCCGAACTGCTGACCGCGACTCTCAGCCGTCCCGGCACCCTTCTCCTGGGCGACGACCGCACGACGTTGCACGAGGTCTCACCGGTCCGCCCGCTGGACGCCGGCCGACCCGCCCACCGAGACGTACTGGTCACCACCCTCGCGCGTGGCTGAGCGTGCCGTCCGGGCCGGGGGTACGCGTTCACGGCCGTCGTCACCCGTCTGACCCACCACCGGGGGAGTGTCCAAGAGCGTCCGTACCCGCAGCGGCACGGCGCACGGTGCGCAGGTCGGAGACCGGGCGGGGTGTTCCGGCTATGGATGTCGCTTTCGGCTCGGACTCCACTCGTAGACACCGGAAGAGGGCTCCACCACCTCCCGGGGCCAGCGTCGGCGAACCTCGTCCGAACGGCGACGCTGATCATCCACCCAGCCCTCTTCGAGAGCCACGGGCACGGTCACTGTCGCCATGGAACCCGGTACGTCGTCGACGATGACGTCGGGGCAGCCACGCCCCCCTTCGAGTTCGATCCTGATCTCGGGCGCGCGACCTCCCATCCAGCTGATGTCCCGCCCCGCCGCCAACGAGTCGAGAGCTGTCTCCCACGCGACCAGGTCGCTGGGCGAGAGCCGGACTTCCAGTTGCCCGCTGACGAACCCGGTCGTCACCAGGACGTTCGCGGTCAGGGTGTCGTGGCCTGTCAGCACCCCCGGCATGTACCGTCCGGTCACGCGTACGACGACGCTGTTCCCCTCGTCGTCGGCGAGGCGAATCAGGTCCACGGCTTCTTGCCCGGTCATGTTCCCTCACTCCTGTGCGCGTGGCCGAGGCGACTAGGATCCCAGCCGGACGAAGCCGTAGCGCAGAGGTAGTCGCGCGCGGTCTCCAAAACCGCGAGGACGCCGGTTCGAATCCGGCCGGTTTCGCCCGCCTCGGCTGCGCGTCCATGTGCAGGTCGCAAGGTCGCAAGGTCGCAAGGTCGCAAGGGCGCGAAAAGTTCTGTCAGCGGCGGTACGGATCATGTGCGGCCGGGGATCGGCCGAGTGTCTGACCGCGCTGCGACAGCCCCGTACCAGGACACACGGTCATGGAAGCCCGCTGACGGTCCGCCCGGGTCGCGAGCGGTCCGCCCGGGTCGTGATCGGTTCGGCCGCAGGTCACGCAGGTGCTCGCAGCGCTTCGGGACGAAGGGGCCCGTGCTCCCTCCGCCACGGTGGTCGTCGAGCCTGTGTCCAGCCCGGCCGTTCAGGAGCAGCCGCAGGACCAGGCGTAGACGACGAACAGGGCTGCCCCGGCAAACGCGGCGGCAGCCACGCCCGCAAGTCGCCCGCGCCGCACCGGCCCGGCGGGACGAAGCAGCTCCCAGCCGCCGTAGCCGAGGAAGGCCAGCAAGGCGCCACCCGCACCGCCGGCGACGAGCGGGCTGCCCTCCCACCCCCGGACGAACGCCAGGGCCAGACCGGCCAGGGCAAGGCAGGCAACGACCGTCAGCACCACCTCCCCGACGAGCTCCCCCAGGAGTTCCTTCAAGAACGAGCCCACGCCGCGGATCACGCGCAGGACACGACCCCGAGCCACAGGAACAGCCACACGCCCCCCCCGAGCCAGTCTCGAATGATCGAACCCTACGAAAACGCGACGCGTCGGGAAAGAGTGATCAAGGCCATCTGTCCGGCAGCGCGGCAGCGCGGCAGCGCCACGATCGCGTCCACCCCGAAGGCCGGGGACCGCGAACACCCGGGATCGGCTTCAGCGACCAGGTATCGGGTCCACACCGGGCCACGGATCCGGAGTGCCTCCGACGTCCACAGCCGACATCGACAACGCGCGACGCGGGCGTGCACCAGCCCCCTGCCCGGCCGCCGCACCGGCCGCCGCACCGGTCGACGGCAGCGGTGCGGAGGGCTTGCCGGTGGGGCCGGGCGCCGTCTCCGTGGGCCGGGACCGTCACCGTCGCCGATGGCCCGGCCCTCGGTCACACCGACAGTGGCACCGCGTGGATCTCGTCCGCCTTGTGGCCCGCGCGTTCGTGGACGCGTTGGACCGCTTCCGCGGAGGGGCCCTCGGACAGGCAGTAGATGGTGCCGGACTCCGGGTCCGCCCAGGCGCCCTCGAAGTGCACGCTCTCCTCCGCCTCGATCGCGAGGTCGGCCTGGTGGGCCTGGTGGAGTTGGTCGGCAGTGATGCCCTTCATGCCGTGGTGGACGTCCATGAACCTGGTCATGACCGCATCCCCTTTCTCACGCAGGCACGCCGCGCATGAGGGCCCGCCTGCCGCCGCTCTCTCCATGCTGCGCCTGTCCGCACGCACTCGCGCGGGCAGGGGAACACGTCATGAGAGGAGCCAGGAGGCCGAGGAGAGACCCGGGAGAGAAGCAGGAGGGAGCCAGGGGGACGGCCGGGAGGGGAGGAGCGTGAGAAGAGGGGGCCGGCGCGTCCCGCGGCCGGCCCCCTCTCGTCGTAGCGTCTCAGCCGCACTGGCAGGGGCTGCCCGACTGGCAGCCGCAACCGCACCCCGAGCCGCAGCCGCACGCCGCGATCAGGGGCATGTTCCTGATCTCGGCGGGTTGCTCGGTCGGGTGGTCCTGGGTGGGGTCGGGCTTGCTGGGGGCTTCGGCCATGGGTTCCTCCTGGAGGCCTGGAGGCAGGAGCGCCTGTGCCCAGTTCATGCCCGCGGGGGCGGGCGCATCAACGGCGCACGGGGGCTTCCGGGCGCCCCGGCCCGTGCCGGAGGGGACGTACCGCGCCCCCTCCGGCGACGCGTCCACGGGACGGACCGCGCGGACCGCGCCCCTCGGGCAGCCCCACCGCAGAGGGCTCGACGGACCGCGCCGCCCCCGGCCCGTTCCACCGCCGCCCCGGCTACGCCCCTTCCGACCCCGCCCCGGCTACGCCTCCTCCGGCCCCACGACGGGCTGGATCTCGGTCGCCAGGTCCTGCTGGAGGTTGTCCGCGTGTTCGCCCGTCACCAGGAACACGACACGCTTGGCGACCGCCACCGCGTGGTCGGCGAAGCGCTCGTAGTAGCGGCCGAGCAGCGTCACGTCGACGGCCGTCTCGATGCCGTGCTTCCAGCGGTCGTCGATCAGGTGCTGGAAGAGGGTGCGGTGCAGCAGGTCCATCGCGTCGTCGTCGGTCTCCAGCTGGAGCGCGAGGTCGACGTCCTTCGTGATGATCACCTCGGCCGCCTTGGCCATCAGGCGCTGCGCGAGCTGCCCCATCTCCAGGATGGTGGCGTGCAGGTCCTGCGGCACCGCCCGCTCGGGGAAGCGCAGCCGGGCCAGCTTCGCCACGTGCTGGGCGAGGTCGCCGGAGCGCTCCAGGTCGGCCGACATGCGCAGCGACGTGACGACTATGCGCAGGTCCGTCGCCACCGGCTGCTGGCGTGCGAGCAGAGCAATGGCCCGCGCCTCGAGGTCGTGCTGAAGCTCGTCGACCTTCTGGTCGGCCTCGATCACGCTCTCGGCCAGCTTGAGATCGGCATCGAGGATGGCGGTCGTGGCGCGCCCGATCGCCGACCCCACCAGCCGGGCCATCTCCACCAGACCGTCGCCGATCGAGTCCAGTTCCTCGTGGTACGCGTCCCGCATCAGGGTTCCCTCTCGTACGTGGTTCTCCGGGGTTCCGGGGGCCTGAACCGGCCATGGAACCGGCGCTGCGAACCCCACGGTGCCACGGTCCGCCCCGTACGCGTCGGATTCCGTCACCCCAAATGAACCACCCCTGGCTCCAAGGTGAACTCTGGGCGACGAGTGTTCGAGGTCGCACCCCGATGGCTGTGGCCAGGTCGTACGGCATGCCTAACCTGGACGCATGGACGTGAACGCGGCGGTTGCCGCAGCGGCAGCGATCGCCGGGGTGCTCACCGGTGTCATCGCCGTGCTGGCGTTCCGTTGGAGCGAACGCGACCAGAACCGACCCACCAGGACCTCCTTGCACACCGATCCCGTGCTTCCGCCGGGCGTGGACACCGTCCTGTCCGTGCTCCGTTCCTCGGCCGTCGTCCTCGACGAGGCCGACGCCGTCGTCAAGGCGAGTTCCGCCGCGTACGCCCTCGGGCTGGTCCGCGGCGGCAAGCTCGCCGTCGAACCGATGCTCCAGATGGCACGCGACACCCGGCGCGACGGCGAGATACGGCAGGTGGAGCTGGACCTGCCCCGGCGCGGCACCGGCCGGGGCGAAGCCCTCGCGGTGTCGGCCCGGGTGGCTCCGCTCGGCTCCCGGCTCGTCCTCCTGCTCGTCGAGGACCTCACCGAGGCCCGGCGCATCGAGGCCGTCCGCCGCGACTTCGTCGCGAACGTCAGTCACGAGCTGAAGACCCCGGTCGGCGCCCTCTCGCTGCTCTCCGAGGCCGTCATGGACGCCTCCGAGGACCCCGAGGCGGTGGAGCGCTTCGCCGGCCGGATGCAGATCGAGGCGACCCGCCTGACCAACCTGGTCCAGGAGCTGATCGACCTCTCCCGGGTCCAGAACGACGACCCCCTCGAGGACGCCGAACCGGTCCGCGTCGACGAACTCGTCGCCGAGGCCGTCGACCGCTGCCGGCACCAGGCCGGCGCCAAGCAGATCACCATGGCCGCGAACGTGGGGGCGGCCGAAGGGCTCGAGCCCGGTGCCGGTCGACGGGCGGACGGCACCGCCGACCTGCGCGTCTGGGGAAACCGGGGCCAGCTGGCCGCGGCCCTCGGCAACCTGGTCGAGAACGCCGTCAACTACTCACCCGCCCGCACCCGCGTCGGCATCGCCGCCCGCCGGGTCACCGTGCACGGCGGGGAACTGATCGAGATCGCCGTGACCGACCAGGGCATCGGCATCTCGGACAAGGACAAGGAGCGCATCTTCGAGCGCTTCTACCGGGTCGATCCCGCCCGCTCCCGTGCCACCGGCGGTACGGGCCTCGGGCTGGCGATCGTCAAACACGTGGCCGCCTCGCACGGCGGGGAGGTCACGGTGTGGAGCGCAGAGGGACAGGGCTCCACGTTCACGCTGCGACTGCCGGAGGCGGGCGCCGCCCGCGACCGTGCCCAGCAGCCCCCCGACCTCGACGACGACGTGGAGGGCGGGTCCTCCGCCGGCACCCCCCATGCCTCACCTGCTTCACCTGCTTCACCTGCTTCACCCTCAGAGTCAACCGCGTACCAGACGCTTTCCGCCCCGGAGGTCCTTCCGTGACCCGTGTGCTCGTCGTCGAGGACGAGGAGTCCTTCTCCGACGCCCTGTCGTACATGCTCCGCAAGGAGGGCTTCGAGGTCGCCGTCGCGACCACGGGGCCCGACGGGCTCGACGAGTTCGAGCGCAACGGCGCCGACCTCGTGCTTCTCGACCTGATGCTGCCGGGGCTGCCCGGCACGGAGGTCTGCCGCCAGCTGCGCGGCCGCTCCAACGTCCCCGTGATCATGGTGACGGCCAAGGACAGCGAGATCGACAAGGTGGTCGGCCTCGAGATAGGGGCCGACGACTACGTCACCAAGCCGTTCTCCTCCCGTGAGCTGGTGGCCCGCATCCGCGCGGTGCTGCGGCGCCGCGGGGAGCCGGAGGAGGTCGCCCCTGCGGCCCTGGAGGCCGGCCCGGTCCGGATGGACGTCGACCGCCACGTCGTCACCGTCTCCGGCTCCAAGGTCGACCTCCCGCTCAAGGAGTTCGACCTCCTGGAGATGCTGCTGCGCAACGCGGGCCGCGTCCTGACCCGCATGCAGCTCATCGACCGGGTCTGGGGCGCGGACTACGTCGGCGACACCAAGACCCTCGACGTCCACGTCAAGCGCCTCCGCGCGAAGATCGAGCCCGACCCGGGCGCCCCGCGGTACCTGGTGACGGTGCGGGGCCTCGGCTACAAGTTCGAGCCGTAAACCGCCAGCAGCCAGCAGCCAGCAGCCAGCAGCCAGCAGTCGGCCGCGAGCCGTGAGTGGTGATCCGTCAGCGGTGATCCGCCGGGGCTCATGACGAAGGGGCGGCACCCCGCCGGGGGTGCCGCCCCTTCGCCGTGCGTACGCGACGGGCGTACGGCGCTCAGCCCGTGGCCGTCTCCGACTACGAGGCGCTCGGGGAGGCCGTGTCGCCCGGGCTCTGGCTCTCGGCGCCCGGGCTCGCGGAGGCCGACTCGCCGGCGGACGGGGACTCGCCCGCGGACGGCGACTCGGAGGCGGACTCCGCCGGGGCGCTCGGGACGTCGCTCGGACCCCATTCGGCGAAGTAGTGCTCGGCCGGGACGACGAAGGCGCGCAGGCTGATCTCGCCGGTCTCGCTGAAGGTGAAGGTGACCTTCTGGGCGTTGCCGTCCTGGACCGTCTCGGGGGTGCTGGAGAGGCTGGCGGTGGCGTTGTTCTCGCCGCCGATGACGACGGAGCCGCCGGCCGGGACGGTCAGCTTGCCGTCGCCCTTCGCGGGCTTGATCTCGGCGGTGCCGGCGGCACCGTCCACGGCGATGGACTCCAGGGTCTGCGCCTTGCTGCCGCTGTTGAAGACGGTCGCGGAGATGGCGGCGGGGCCCGTGGCCTCCGGGTCGGACTGGGTGATGATGACGACGTTCTGCAGTTTGATGTCGCCCACGCTGGTGGCGGCGTTGTCCGGCTTGATCTGCAGTGTCTGGGGGTCGTTGCCGGCGCCGCAGGCGGCGAGCGTGGCGATCGAGAACACGAGGGCGGAGGCGGCGAGGGCGCCGCGTCGAAGGCTGCTGCTCACGGCGGCGGCAACTCCTTGGGAACGCAGGGGCAGCTCCTTGGATAAAGCCGCCCTAAGGGTCTGTCGGCGGCCTTAGGTTACCGAGCCGTTCCCGCACGGCCGCACCCGACCCGCCTCTGGAGCGATCCGGGCCCACATCGGCCGCCGCGAGAGGCCCCTCGTCACCGTGGTCACCACCGTCCCGGCGGCCATAAGCGACCTGTGAGTCGCATCGGCTTCCGGGGGATCGCCGGGACGTGGCCGCGCATTCACATAAGCGCCGCTCACCGGTGGTCGTGGATTTTCCGTGCGGGAATGCGTGGGCGTCGGGAGAATTGATCATCGCCTGTTCGGCCGGTCGTGTGATCAATTCCGGAAACGGCTCGGATCCTGCTCCGGACGCCGAACGGAGTAGCGGAAGTCGCACATCTGGAAGCGGACATTTGGGGATGTTCGGTCGCCTGGAGGGGTCTCCGGGCGCGTGTGACGTGCACGTTTCACCGCCCACGGAGAGCCGCTCCGACCTGCGAATACCTGCTTCCGCCGCCCGGTCGCAGCACGTTCCTGTTGCTGTTGTCAAGCCCCGAGATATGCCCTGACCTGCGAAAACGTCATTCAGAACCCGCAGTTTCCGTGTTACCCTGGATAGCCACGGAAGGGGTACCTGTCACATGACGTTCAAGGTTGGCGACACCGTGGTCTATCCCCATCACGGGGCCGCGCTGATCGAGGCCATCGAAACTCGCCAGATCAAAGGCGTGGACAAGACCTACTTGGTGCTGAAGGTCGCCCAGGGTGACCTGACGGTACGTGTGCCAGCGGACAATGCGGAGTTCGTGGGCGTGCGTGATGTGGTCGGTCAGGACGGGCTGGACCGGGTCTTCGAGGTGCTGCGCGCGCCGTATGCCGAGGAGCCCACGAACTGGTCGCGTCGTTACAAGGCAAATCTGGAGAAGCTCGCCTCCGGCGACGTCATCAAGGTCGCGGAAGTCGTGCGTGACCTGTGGCGCCGTGAGCGCGAGCGCGGACTCTCCGCCGGTGAGAAGCGCATGCTCGCCAAGGCCCGCCAGATCCTGGTGAGCGAGCTCGCGCTCGCGGAGAACACGAACGAGGACAAGGCCGAGGCCCTGCTCGACGAGGTCCTCGCGTCCTGACGCCGAGACCCGCCGGCCTCAGCTCAGCTCGCTCAGCGCAGTGAACATGCCGTGGTGCCCGATGACGTATCCCCGTCGCCGGGCGCTGCGGCATGTTCATGCCTGAAACACCGACATTCCGAAACGCCGACGCGTGGACGCGCCTGCGCCGATGGCCGTGCTGTGCGTGTTCACCTCGGATGCACACCCCGAAGTCCGGATGCGCACCCCCGGAGTCCGGCGTGCCGGGCCCCGGCCGCTCACTGCCTCGACCGGTGTCACGGAAGGGGCCGGTCAAGGCGTCGCGCCCGGCACGCTGTCTCCGTACCCACGTAGGCCGAGCACACAAACCTGACAGGAACCGATGTCTGACGATTCGCTTCCCGCCCCGTCCCCGCCCGCACGGCCGCGGTGATCCCGGCCGCCGGCCGGGGCGTACGCCTCGGTCCGGGCGCCCCCAAAGCGCTCCGCACGCTGGGCGGGACCCCCATGCTGATCCACGCGGTGCGGGCCCTGGCCGCGTCCCGGGCCGTCTCCCTCGTCGTCGTCGTGGCCCCGCCGGACGGCGCCGCCGAGGTCAGGTCGCTGCTCGACGCGCACGCGCTGCCCGACCGCACCGACTTCGTCGTCGTCCCCGGCGGCGAGACCCGCCAGGAATCGGTGCGGCTCGGCCTCGACGCCCTGCCGCCCGGCCACGACATCGTCCTCGTGCACGACGCCGCCCGGCCGCTGGTGCCCGTCGACACCGTCGACGCCGTGATCGAGGCCGTCCGCGACGGCGCCCCCGCCGTCGTGCCGGCGCTGCCGCTCGCGGACACCGTCAAGGAGGTCGAACCGGCCGAGGTCCCCGGCGCGCCCGAACCGGTCGTCGCCACGCCCGAGCGGGCGCGGCTGCGGGCCGTGCAGACGCCGCAGGGCTTCGACCGCGCCACCCTCGTGCGCGCCCACGAGACCGTCACCGACGACGTCACCGACGACGCCGGCATGGTCGAGCGGCTCGGTCTGACCGTCGTGGCCGTCCCCGGTCACGAGGAGGCCTTCAAGGTCACCCGCCCGCTGGACCTCGTCCTCGCGGAGGCGGTCCTCGCCCGCAGGAGGCTCAACGATGGCTTCTGAGGCGACCCCGGCGCCGCCCCTGCCGCCCGTGCTGCCCCAGGTCGGCATCGGCACCGACATCCACGCCTTCGAGGAGGGCCGCGAGCTGTGGTGCGCGGGCCTGCGGTGGGAGGGCGAGGGACCGGGTCTGGCCGGTCACTCCGACGCGGACGTCGTCGCGCACGCCGCGTGCAACGCGCTGTTCTCCGCCGCCGGGCTCGGCGACCTCGGACAGCACTTCGGCACCGGCCGCCCCGAGTGGTCCGGCGCCTCGGGCGTGACGCTGCTGACGGAGGCGGCCCGGATCGTGCGCGCGGCCGGCTTCGGCATCGGCAACATCGCCGTCCAGGTCGTCGGCCCCCGCCCCAAGATCGGCAAGCGCCGCGAGGAGGCGCAGAGGATCCTCTCCGAGGCGGCGGGGGCGCCGGTGTCGGTGTCGGGCGCGACGACGGACGGGCTGGGTTTCCCCGGCCGGGACGAGGGCCTGATGGCGGTGGCGACGGCACTGGTGGTGCGGCAACAGGGCTGAGGGCGGCGACGCGGGGACCGCTGAGGACGGGCCCGTCCGCGCCCGCCCGCGCCGCCCGGACAGGCGCGGACTTCCGGCCCGTCCGGCCCGATCGGACGGGCGTGGGCTTCCGATTCCGTGGGCTGTGGGCTGTGGGCTGTGGGCTCGCGGCTCCGCCAGTCGCGGGCTCCCGGTTCCGTCGGCTGTGAGCTCTCGGTCTCATCGGCTGTGGGCTCTCGGCTCCGCCGGCCGCCGGCCCCCGGCTCCGTCGGCCGGTGGGCCCCGCCACCGCGGGGCCCACCGGCAAACCGGTGAAGGGTGTCGGGCACCCGCCCACGCCCACTACCCTGGAGCGGTGACCATTCGCCTGTACGACACCAGCGCCCGGCAGATCCGTGACTTCGCCCCGCTCACGCCGGGTTGCGTCTCGATCTACCTGTGTGGTGCCACCGTGCAGGCGGCCCCGCACATCGGGCACATCCGCTCCGGCCTGAACTTCGACATCATGCGCCGCTGGTTCACCCACCGCGGCTACGACGTCACGTTCATCCGGAACGTCACCGACATCGACGACAAGATCATCGCCAAGTCGCGCGACCAGGAACGCCCCTGGTGGTCCATCGGGTACGAGAACGAGCGGGCTTTCGACGACGGCTACCAGGCCCTCGGCTGCCTCCCGCCGACCTACGAGCCGCGGGCCACCGGGCACGTCCCCGAGATGATCGAGATGATGCGCGGGCTCATCGAGCGCGGACACGCCTACGAGGCCGACGGCAGCGTCTACTTCGACGTGCGTTCCTTCCCCGGCTACCTGGCGCTGTCCAACCAGGACATCGACGACCTGCGCCAGCCGGCCGAGGACGGCATCACCGGCAAGCGCGACCCCCGCGACTTCGCGATGTGGAAGGCCACCAAGCCGGGCGAGCCCGACTGGGAGACCCCGTGGGGCCGCGGCCGTCCCGGCTGGCACCTGGAGTGCTCGGCGATGGCCCACAAGTACCTGGGCTCAGCCTTCGACATCCACGGCGGCGGCCTGGACCTGATCTTCCCCCACCACGAGAACGAGATCGCCCAGGCCCAGGCCTACGGCGACGAGTTCGCGCGGTACTGGGTGCACAACGCCTGGGTCACCATGAGCGGCGAGAAGATGTCCAAGTCGCTCGGGAACAGCGTCCTGGTCTCCGAGATGGTCAAGCGGTGGCGCCCCATCGTGCTGCGCTACTACCTGGGCACCCCGCACTACCGCTCGATGATCGAGTACAGCGAGGAGGCCCTGCGCGAGGCCGAGTCGGCGTTCGCGCGGATCGAGGGCTTCGTGCAGCGCGTCGTCGAGATGGCCGGGGGAGTCGCCGAGCCCGCCGCCGACGTGCCGCCCGCCTTCGCCGAGGCGATGGACGACGACCTGGGCGTCCCGCAGGCCCTCGCCGTCCTGCACACCACCGTCCGGCAGGGCAACTCCGCCCTGGCCGCCGACGACAAGGAAGCCGCCGTGGCCCGCCTCGCCGAGGTGCGCGCCATGCTCGGCGTCCTCGGCCTGGACCCCCTCGACCCGCACTGGGCCGGGGAGACCGACCGGGGCGAGGACCTGCACGGCGTCGTCGACACCCTCGTCCGCATGGTCCTCGACCAGCGGGAGGCGGCGCGCGGCCGCAAGGACTGGGCCACCGCGGACGCCATCCGCGACCAGCTCAACCAGTCCGGGCTGTCCATCGAGGACGGCCCCCAGGGGCCGCGCTGGACGCTCGGCCCGCGCTGAGCGGCCCTTGATCGATCCTTGATGCATCCTTGATCGATTGTGCCGCCCGGGTGTCCGGGCGGCACACTGCATTACGTACACACGCACGCTTCACGACAGACGGGTAGGTCATGGCAGCCAACAACCGCCGCATGTCCGGCAAGAAGGGCGCGCAGGTCGGCAGTGGCGGCCAGCGGCGCCGGGGCCTGGAGGGCAAGGGCCCGACCCCGCCCGCCGAGATGCGCAAGGGCCACAAGAAGAACCGCCTCGCCACCTCGAAGGCCAAGCAGAGCGCGCGCCGTCCGGTGCCGCGCGGCCGCGGCGGCAAGTCGGCCTCCGAACTGGTCGTCGGCCGCAACCCGGTCGTGGAGGCGCTCCGCGGTGGCGTGCCCGCCTCCACGCTGTACGTCCAGCAGTTCATCGACAACGACGAGCGGGTGCGCGAGGCGCTCCAGCTCGCGGCCGAGCGCGGCGGCATCAACCTCATGGAGGCCCCGCGCCCCGAGCTGGACCGCATGACCAACAACCTCAACCACCAGGGCCTTGTCCTCCAGGTCCCGCCGTACGAGTACGCGCACCCCGAGGACCTGGCCGCCGCCGCCTACGACGACGGCGAGGACCCGCTCATCGTGGCCCTCGACGGCGTGACCGACCCGCGCAACCTCGGCGCCGTCGTCCGCTCGGTCTCCGCCTTCGGCGGCCACGGCGTCGTCGTCCCCGAGCGCCGCGCGGCCGGCATGACCGCCGGTGCCTGGAAGACGTCCGCCGGCGCGGCGGCCCGCACGCCGGTGGCCCGCGCCACCAACCTCACCCGCGCCCTGGAGGCGTACAAGAAGGCCGGCATCACGATCGTCGGTCTGGCCGCCGACGGCGAGACCGAGATCGGCGAGCTGGCGGCCCTGAGCGGCCCGGTCGTCATCGTCGTCGGCAGCGAGGGCAAGGGCCTGTCCCGTCTCGTCGGCGAGACCTGCGACCACCGGGTGCGGATCCCCATGCCGGGCGGCGCGGAATCGCTCAACGCCGGTGTGGCGGCGGGGATCGTGCTCTACGAGGCGGCTCGGCACAGGGACTGAGACGGGCCGGATCCGGAACGGGGCCGGGGCTGCTTCGTCCCGGACCCGGCGGCCGGTGGCGGACGGGTCGCACGCCCGTCCGCCGGATCCCCCTCGCGGGGTAATTCCGGCGCGTCGGGCAACCTTGACGCTGTCCGGACAGATCCGGGCGGGTCAAGGCAGTGTCCTAAGGACACATCACTCGGTTAGATGAGTGTGGACACCAGAACACCCCGCACACCCACGGGGGACCTCTCGTCGGGCTTCGACGACGCTCCCGCGCTGAGCATGGTGAAGGTGCCGAGCGACCCGGCGCAGATCATCGTCAATCACGCGAGTTTCCGCGTGCAGCTGGGAGCGTCGGCACGACGCAGCCCATCCCCGCGGATCTCCCGGCACGCGAGCGTCGCCGGGGACACCGCGCGCATCCCCGTCGCCGGGGCCGGTGCCGCCCGTCGTCGGCCGGTCGTCTGGAGCGGCCGGTCCGCACCGGACGACACCGGCGCCCACCGGCTGCTCCAAGCCGTGCGGGCAGGCAGCGTCGGCCACGGCGAACCGCCCGCCGACGCCGGAGCCACCCAGGTCATCCCCCGCGTGGGGACCGGCGACGGCTACGCCGGCGACTTCACCGCGCACACCCTCGAAACCCCCCTCGTCGGCGCCCAGCGCACCCACGGCGACGGCGAACAGCGGATCCTGCCGCAGATGCGCACCGCCGGCAGCGCCTACGACGAGCCCGGCCACGACCAGTCCGGCTACGGCGGCTACGGCTACGGCTACGACCCGACCGGTCACGGCGACTCCGGCTACGACGACTCCGGGTACGGCGGGTCCGGTCACGACCGGCCGGCCCACGACGACGGCAGGTTCGAGGAGTTCGCGGAGGCCGCCGCCGCGGCGGACACCGGCCCGCGCGGCAGACGGCACGGCAGCGACCCGGCCCGGCACGTCTACTACCCCGGCCGCCGGATGAACCTCGGCGTCGTCCTGCTCCCGCTGCGCATCCTCCTCGGCTTCATCTCCGTCTACGCCGGCATGAGCAAGCTGTGCGACCCCGTCTACTTCGACGGCGGCGAGCGCGGCTCCATGGTGAAGTGGCTCAACACCCTGCACCCGTGGGAAGTCGCCGAGCCGCTGCGCCAGTTCGCCCTGCACCACCCCGTCGGCTCCGGTCTCGTCATCGCCTTCCTCCAGGTCGTCGTGGGCGTCCTCACGGTCCTGGGCTGCTGGCAGCGGGTCGCGGCCGGCTTCGGCGCCATGCTCTCGGCCGCGCTCCTGCTCACCGTCAGCTGGAAGACCGTCCCGGTCTACGAGACGCCCGACATCATCTACCTCGCCGCCTGGTCGCCGCTGGTCATCGCCGGCGCCCCCGTCTACTCCGTCGACGGCCGCCTCGCCGCCGCTGCCTGGCGGCGGCTCGGCCCGCGGTCCGACCTGTGGGAGCTGCGCCGTTACGTGCTGCGCCGCGGCACCCTCGTCACCGCGATCGTCGTCGGGCTCACCCTGCTGACCGGATCGCTGCTCGGCGCCGCCGTCCGCGACGCCGACCGCGTCGTCGTCCCCGGCCCGGGCGAGGCCCCGCGCAACGAACTGCCCGGCTCGCCGCTCCCCGAGGAGTCCGACGGGCGCCGGCCGAGCAGGACGCCGTCCGCCTCCACCTCGCCGACGCAGGGCAGCACCTCCGAGGCGCCGGCGCGGGACGAGGACTCCGCCCCGGACGCCACGCGGGACACCGGGACCGCCACGAGCGGCGCCCCCAGCCAGACCCAGGGCACCGGCGGCGGCGCGGCCCCGCCGGAGCGGTCCAGCCCGGTCGAGGAGGCCCCCAGCACCACCGCGGGACCCACCTCCGGCGGCACCAGCACCTCCGGTTCCACCGGCGGCTCCGACGGGGGTTCCCCGTCGGCGGACCGGCCCGGCCTGGTGGGCGGTCTCCTCGGCTAGACGGCCGCCCCCGCCCGTACGACGAGGGGCCCCGCTCGCTCCAGTGAGCGAGCGGGGCCCCTCGTCCCGTCAGGTGTCAGGCCGTCAGCGGCCGAGCGCCGCCAGCTCCTTGGCCGCCTCCGTGAGGTCCTTCGCCGTGTCGATGGCACGCCAGTAGGCGCCCTGCGGGATCGGGAACCCGGCCAGCCGCAGCTCGCGGGCCAGCCGCGGGAACGTGGTCCGCTCGTGGTCCCCGCGCTCGGGCAGCAGCCCGGCGAACTCGGGGGAGAAGACGTAGACGCCCGCGTTGACCTCGTACGTCGTGGGCGGGGCCTCGATGAAGTCCGTGATGTGGCCGAAGCCGTCCGTCTGCACGGCCCCCCACGGAATGCGCGGCCGGGCCAGCGCGAGGGTGGCGACCGCGCCGCGCTCGGTGTGGAAGTCCGCCATGTCGCGCAGCGAGAAACGGGTCCAGATGTCGCCGTTGGTGGCGTACCAGGGCCGCTCGGGATGGGGCAGACGGGCGGCCGCGTACTTCAGGCCGCCGCCGCGGCCCAGGGGCTCGGTCTCGACGACCGTGGTGACCTTCAGCGGCAGGTCGGCGGAGTTCAGCCAGTTCTCCAGGACGTCGGCGAGGTGGCCGCACGAGACCACGACGTCCGTCACGCCCTCCTCGGCGAGCCAGCCCAGCTGGTGGCCGATGATCGGCGTCCCCGTCCCGGGGATCTCGACCATCGGCTTGGGCCGGTCGTCGGTGTAGGGACGCAGCCGGGACCCCTGGCCGCCGGCCAGGATGACGGCTTGCGTGGGTCGGGACGCGGCGCGCGGATCGGTCATGCCCGAACTGTACGCGGCGCCCCCGACCCGTCGGGAGGCTCCCCTGCGAGGCCGTCCGGAGCCCTAGGGTCTGTTGCGAAAGTGGATCTTGGTCGTAGATGATCACGTCTTGTGGGACGTGGGGATCTGACGAACGGCCAGTGGGCCCGGCTGGAGCCATTGCTGCCGCGGGGCATCAAGCCGGGTCGGCCGCAGGTGTGGACGCGGCGGCAGTTGATAGACGGCATACGGTGGCGGACCCGGACCGGTGCTCCTTGGCGGGACGTGCCCGAACGTTACGGGCCGTGGGACCGGGTCTATGACCTGTTCCGGCGCTGGCAGCGGGACGGCACCTGGGCAAGGCTCCTCACCCAGCTCCAGGCCGAGGCGGACGCCAAGGGCCTGATCACCTGGGAGGTCAACGTCGACTCCACCGTCTGCCGGGCCCACCAGCACGCCGCCGGAGCGGCGAAAAGGGGGACCTCCAGAAGGAACCGCCCGGCGGCGTCTTCGTCGAGCCGGCCGACCACGGCCTGGGACGTTCCCGCGGCGGACTGACCAGCAAGATCCACCTCGCGGTCGAGCAGGGGCAGAAGCCCTTGTCGGTGGTGATCACGGCCGGGCAGCGGGGCGACTCCCCGCAGTTCGAAGCGGTCCTGGAAGCGATCCGGGTCCCGAGGCTGGGACTTGGCAGGCCGCGCAAGCGCCCGGACCGGGTGCGGGCCGACAAAGCGTACGACTCCCGCGGTAACCGCTCCTACCTGCGCAGACGCGGGATCAAGGCCACCATCCCGGTTCCGGCGGACCGGGTCCGCAACCGCCTCAAGCGCGGATCGCGTGGCGGGCGGCCGCCGACGTTTGACAAGGACGACTACAAGCAGCGGCACGCGGTCGAGTGTGGGATCAACCGCCTCAAACGCCACCGGGCCGTCGCTACGCGGTACGACAAACTCGCCGTCCGCTACGAAGCGACCGTGCTGGTCGCAGCCATCAACGAGTGGCTGTGACCAGCACTTTCACAACACGCCCTAGCCGCGCGCCGCCAGGACGCCCGAGGCGAAGGACGTGTCGCACACCGGGCGGGTGTAGGACTGGGCGCGCGAGGGGCCGTAGATGCGGACGGCGGCGCGGCCCAGGGCGCGGGCGAGGGAGGTGCAGTGCTTCGCCAGGGACGGCTTGCCGTTCACCGCGGCCTGCAGGTGCGTCAGCGCGGCGCCCGGGTCCTTCTCCTGGAGCTCGGTCAGCAGCTGCTCGCGCAGGACGTCCTGCGGGGCCTTGGCGGCGTCCTGCGCGGTGCGGTGGACGGTGGAGACGTCGGAGGCGGTGAGCACCGAATCCGAGGGGTTCCCCGACCAGTTGACCCGGGTGACCGCGAGGGTTCCCGAGAGCACCATGACGACGGGCAGGACGAGGGCGAGCGAGCGGCCGATCCGTCGGGCGGGGCCCTGTCCGCGTCGCGACGGTTGGGTGGTGGAGTGGTTCACGGAGTGCTTCACGCGTGTGAGAGTAGCGCGGGGTAATGATTTGGCGACATTTAGTCACCCGGTCGGGGGGTGGAGTGGTGCCTCTTTTTGGGTAAGGCGTTGACGCCCACTGCTCGAAACGCCCGTTGTGCCGGGGTTTCCGGCGTCCGTGCGGACCCACGCGAGAAGGGCCCCGCGGCAGCGGCCGCGGGGCCCTTCTCGTCGGTGCGGGTGATGCACCCCGCCGAGCGCGTTCCGGACGTCGCTCAGGACGTCGCCCGGGACGTCGCTCAGTCGGAGAGGCGCGCGCCCGTGGAGGTCGAGAACACGTGGGTCTCGCCGGCGCGCGGCACGACGTGCAGCGTGCTGCCCTTCTCCGGGACGTTGCGGCCGCCGACGCGGACGACGAGGTCCTTCGACTCGCCGCCGACCGTGGCGGTGCCGTAGACGAAGGCGTCGGAGCCCAGCTCCTCGACCACGTTCACGACGACCGCGAGGCCCTGGTCGGAGTCGGCGCCGGCCACGTCGAAGTGCTCGGGGCGCACGCCGACGGTGACCGTCTTGTCGGTGGCGGCGGAGAGCGCGTCACGCTGCACCGGCACGACCGACTTGCCGAACTTCACGCCGCCGTCGGCGATCGGGACCTCGACGAGGTTCATCGCCGGGGAGCCGATGAAGCCGGCCACGAAGAGGTTCGCCGGGCGGTCGTACATGTTGCGCGGGGTGTCGACCTGCTGGAGCAGACCGTCCTTGAGGACCGCCACACGGTCACCCATCGTCAGCGCCTCGACCTGGTCGTGGGTGACGTACACGGTGGTGATGCCGAGACGGCGCTGGAGCGAGGCGATCTGCGTACGCGTCGACACGCGGAGCTTGGCGTCCAGGTTGGACAGCGGCTCGTCCATGAGGAAGACCTGCGGCTCGCGCACGATGGCGCGGCCCATCGCCACACGCTGGCGCTGACCGCCGGACAGGGCCTTCGGCTTGCGGTCCAGGTACTCGGTGAGGTCGAGGATCTTCGCGGCCTCCTCGACCTTCTGCCGGATCTCCGCCTTGTTGACGCCGGCGATCTTGAGCGCGAAGCCCATGTTGTCGGCGACGGTCATGTGCGGGTAGAGCGCGTAGTTCTGGAACACCATGGCGATGTCCCGGTCCTTCGGCGGCAGGTGCGTGACGTCGCGGTCACCGATGCGGATGGCGCCGCCGTTGACGTCCTCGAGCCCCGCGAGCATCCGGAGCGAGGTGGACTTGCCGCAGCCCGACGGGCCGACCAGGACGAGGAACTCGCCGTCCGCGATGTCGATCTCGAGCGCGTCGACGGCGGGCTTGGTGGAACCCGGGTAGATCCGGGTCGCCTTGTCGAACGTGACAGTGGCCATGGTGATGGGCCCCCTTCTACCGGCAGGAACGTGCCGGACGATCCGTTGTAGGAAGGTGGTGAGCCGTCCCGGGCAGCACCCGGGAAGGTGTAGTCCACACGAGTGAACCGGATCTGGACGCTACCTGGCGTTCGCCCGGTCTGTCAGTACCCGGAGGCATGTGAACTTCGCGGAAATTCTCGACGGGCGCTCCCGGCGACCTGGGTACACTGCTCGGGCGCGCCCGCCGCACGCGACGCGCACGCCTCCTTAGCTCAGCTGGTAGAGCACCGCTCTTGTAAAGCGAAGGTCGTCGGTTCGAATCCGACAGGGGGCTCCGGTGAGGCCCAGGCCAGGTAGTCCCTGAACTGGGCCTCGACGTTTTCCGAGATCGATCGACGGCGGGGCGACGCCTTACGAGGCCCCGTGGCCGCCACCGAAACCAGACGGCCCACGGCTTCGGTCGGCGGAGCGACCGGGCAGGTCCCCGACCGTCGCCGGGACCTGAGCGGAAGCAGCGAGGAAGCGGGGCGGGATCCGGCTCCGGCGGCCCCCGGCTCCGGCGACGACCGGCCCCGGCCCGTCCGGCCCGCCCGGTGCACGCCTTCCGCACGCCGGACACGACTCGGACCCCCCTGAGTCCCGGACACGCCCGACGCACCCCCGCCCCGACCCCGCCCCACCCCCGCCTCACCGCAAAACCCCCGGGGCGCGTCCCGGCAGCGGGCCGGACGCATTCCTGAGGGCGGCTCCCCGGCGGGACGCGACCTACGGTGCGACCACGACCTTCCCCGCTGCCGCGCCCTCCGCCATGCGCCGCAGGCCGCCCGGGACGATGTCCGCGAGGGCGATGACCTCGTCGACCGCCGTCGTCGCGATCTCCGGGTGGTCCGCGAGCAGGTCGAGGGCCTCGGGCAGGTCCTGGTCGCAGATGTGCACCTTCGAGGTGGAGATCCGGATCTCCTCCAGGACGAGCCGGGTCAGGTTCAGCGGCGAGGGGTCGCGGTGCAGGCCGACCAGGCGGATGTGGCCGCCCCGGCTCACCGCGTTCATCGCCGTCGCCAGCCCCTGCGGCACCCCGGAGGTCTCGATGACGACATCCGCCCCGGCCCCGCCGGTGATCCGCAGGATCTCGGCGGCGGCGTCCTGCCGGGACGCGTCGATCAGCACCCCGGCCCCGCTGCGCGCGGCGACGTCGAGCCGCGCCGCCGAGACGTCCACCCCGATCGTGTCGATGCCGCGCGCCGCGCAGGCGGCCACGGCCAGCGCGCCGATGCCGCCCAGCCCGATCACCACCACGCGCGCACCCTCCTCGGCCGCGGTGCCGCGCACCGCGTGCAGAGCGACGGCGAGCGGCTGCGCCATGATCGCCACGTCCGGCGGGCAGGCGCCGACGGACCGGCTGATCCGCGCGGGCACGTTCACCCGTTCGGCGAGACCGCCGTCGACGTGCAGCCCCACCGTGTAGTACGTCGCGCACAGGTTGGTCTGTCCGGCCCGGCACCAGCGGCACGACCCGCAGGACACACCGGAGCCGGGCACCACCACGTCCCCGGCGGCGAATCCCGTGACCTCGGCGCCCACCGCCACCACCCGCCCGACCATCTCGTGCCCCAGCACCAGCGGACCGGTGTGGCCGCTCGCCGGGTGCGGGGCCGTCAGCGGGATCAGATGGGGCCCGGAGACGAACTCGTCCACGTCCGTCCCGCAGATGCTCGCCCGCAGGATCTCCAACTGGATCTCCCGGGCGGCGGGCGCCGGCGGGTCGGGCCACTCCTGGACACGGACGTCCTGACGTCCGTGGTAGACGGCAGCCTGCATCGGTCGGCTCTCCCTCACATGCGCGGGTCGGCGGTACGGGACGACAGCGGGGACGTACGGCGGTGCCGCGGGCACGGATGTGCGTACGGCGGGACGGTGGCGCGGGGACGGGTGTGCGTAGGGGCCGGCGGGCACGGGTGGCGGACTGTACGGGTGCCCGGTGCGAGCGCGGTGCCGCCCCCGTACCCCTACCGCCTCATGGAGAAGGCCTCACGCGTCCCCGGCGCTTCCGAGGCCCCCGGGACCCCCGGCTCCTCCAGGCCCAGGGCGTGCAGCATCGAGCGCAGCTTCGCGCGGGTCTCCTGGTACTCCGTCTCCGGGTCGGAGCCGGCGACGATGCCGCACCCCGCGTACACGGCGGCGGTGGCTCCGCTGACCAGGGCCGAGCGGATCGCCACCGCGAACTCGCCCTGGCCGAGCGGGTCGCTCCAGCCGACGCCCCCCGCGTACCAGCCGCGTTCGAACCCCTCGTTGCGGGCGAGCCAGTCCAGCGCCTCCGCGCGGGGGTGTCCACCGAGCGCCGGGGTCGGGTGCAGCCGCTCGGTGAATTCCAGGACGCCGGGGCCGCCGGAGGCGGGCAGGATGCCCTCGACCACCGTGGCGAGGTGCTGCACGTTGGCCAGCCGGAGGACGTGGGGCGTGGGGTCGGCGGCGAGGCGCTCGACGTACCCGGCGAGGGCGTCCTTGAGCATCCGTACCACCACGTCGTGCTCGTGCAGCAGCTTCTCGCTGTCCGTCAGGTCCCGCTCGTGGGCGGCGTCCTCCTCGGGGGTGGCGCCGCGCGGGGTGGTCCCGGCGAGGCCGAGGGCGCGCACGGTCCGGCCGGTCAGCCGGACGAGGTACTCGGGGGTGGCGCCCAGGAACTCGTGCTCCCCGTCCCTGACCGCGAAGAGCGTGGCCTCGGGGTAGGCGGCGGCCAGCCGGTCGAGCGCCGCCGGCACGTCGAAGGGTTCCTCCGCCTCGTAGCGCACCGTGCGTGCGAGGACCACCTTTTCGAAGGCGCCCGCGCGCATCCGCTCCACGGCCCGGGCGACCAGGCCCTTCCACTCCTCGGCGGGCGGCAGCTCGGTGGCCGACCGCAGCCGTACGGCGCCGGAGGACTCCCCGCCGGCACGGGCGGCCGCCCCGGGGACGTCCCGACCGGGGCCGACCGAGACGTCCCCCGGCCACGGCTCCAGGCACTGTTCAGCCAGATGCAACAGCTCCTTGGAGACCCGTTCGGGGTCGCTGTGCCGGTCCACCACGGCGTTGAGCCGCAGCTCGTGCGGGAGTGTCCCCCGGCCCCGCGCGGCCCCCGGGCCGACGGGCGCGCCCACCGGTCCCGCACCCTCCACTCCTCCGGCTCCCCGGATCTGCACGGACGGCACCCACATGAGCGCGTCGGGCAGCGGCGGCCGGTCGGGGCCGGTCGCGGGCGCGAAGGCGACGCCGCCGACCAGGAGCGGCCCCCGGCCGGTCGGGAGGCCGGAGCCGGGGCCGCCGCCGGTCACCGCGTCCCGGGCCAGCTCTTCCCAGCCGATGCGCACGGCCGCGACGCGGTGTTCGCCGTCGGCCGCGATGTCGTGGGCGGTCCCCGCCGCCACGAGGAAGCCGCCGCCCCAGGCCGACTGCCACAGCAGACCGCGGGCGGCGGCCCGGCGGGAGCGGCGCCAGAGTTCGAGGGCGCCGGTGTGCGGCGGGAGCGGCGTCGCCCAGCTCGCGAGGACGGGCCGGCCGCGCTCCCCGGCCGCCGCGACGGCGCGGCGGCACACGTCGAGGAGGTCCTCGCGGGAGGCGAGGCCGAGGGCGGAGCGCTCCGCCTCGGGAAGGGCGGCCACGTAGAGGGTGGAGGCGCTGGGGGCCATGTCAGTACACCCCTTCCACGACGGCGGGAGCGTGTGCGGAGGGCAGCGGGCGCACGTCGGCGATGCCGTCCTGCGGGTAGGCCGCGTTCGGCGCGATGCGCACCGCGTAGTCCCGCTCCAGCGTCCAGGGCAGCAGCAGGTCGCGGGTGAGGAGGCTGATCCGGGCCTGGCCGCGCTCACCGTACGCGACGGTCCGGGTGGTGTCCTCGGGGTCGACGAGTCGCACGCGGCTGTAGGGCTCGTACGGGACGAAGACGCAGCCGCCGTCCTCCACGCCGGGTTCGCCGGGCTCGCCGGGCGTGCGGGGGCGCTGGGGCGCGATGCCCATCATGGTGTTGCCGTAGAGGCCGACGACGGCGGCGTCGGGGAAGAGCTCGTCCTCCAGTGTGCGCAGGGTCTCCGGGCCGATGCTGGTGCCCGCCCAGACGATGCCGCGGATCCTGCGCTGGACGAGGTCGAGCACCTCGTCGCGGGCGGCGATCGCCTCCAGGACGGGCGGGGTGGCGAAGAGGACCGAGACGGGCTGGGTGCGCAGGATGTCGAGGGCCTGGTCGAGGATGTGCCGGACGTAGCGGACGACCTCCTCGGTGCGGCCCTCCTTGGCGAGGCGCTTGACCCAGCGCGGGTCGAAGTCGATGTAGTGGCAGAAGGTGCGGCGGTGCTGGGCGAGCAGCCCGACCGACCGGCCCACGATGTGGGGGCCGGTGGGACCGATGTGCAGCCAGTGCCCCCCGCCCTCGCCCGGGACTTCGTGGTCGTCGAGGACCCGGCCGACCCACTCGACGCCCTGGCGGCGGGAGCGGGACTCGACGATCCGCTTGGGACGGCCGGTGGTGCCGCCGCTGTCGAAGACCTGGAAGTCCCAGTCGGAGCGGTCGATTCCGGCGGGGACCAGCTCCTCGACGGAAACGTCCCGCCACTCCTCGCTCACGTCGGGGAAGAGGTCGAGGTCCGCCCAGGTGCGTATGTCCCGGCGCGGGTCGAAGGGCAGCTCGGCGGCGCGTTTGACCCAGAAGGGCGAGCCGGTCTCCGGGGAGAAGTGCCACTCCATGGCGGCCTGGACGAAGTCGTCCGTGAGGGTGCCGGAGCGGAAGGGGTCGGTCGTGTTCAGGGACATGCCTGTGTTCCTCCGACGGGTTCAGACCTGGGCGAGGGAGCGGGGCCGGACGAGGGTGCGTCCCACTGCTTCGGCCACGGGGGCGAGCCGGTCCATGAGGCCGGCGAACTGGACGGCGTCGAGGGCCTGGGCGCCGTCGCAGAGCGCGGTGCGCGCGTCGGTGTGGACGTCGATGAGCAGGCCGTCGGCCCCGGCGGCCGCGGCGGCCAGGGACATCGGGCCCACGAGGTGGGGCTGTCCGGTGCTGTGGCTGGGGTCGACGATGACGGGCAGGTGGGTGAGGCGCTTGGCCTCGGCGACGGCGCTGAGGTCCAGGGTGAAGCGGGTGTTGCGCTCGAAGGAGCGGACGCCGCGCTCGCACAGGACCACGTTGCCGTTGCCGACCTGCATCAGGTACTCGGCGGCGAGCAGCCACTCCTCGATGGTGGCGGCCATGCCGCGCTTGAGGAGGACGGGGCGGCCGGAGGCGCCGGCTTCGCGCAGGAGGGCGAAGTTCTGCATGTTGCGGGTGCCGATCTGGAGCATGTCGCTTTCCTCGGCGACGCGTTCGACGTCGGCGGGGGCGACGACCTCGGTGACGACCGGGAGCCCGGTGCGGCCCCGCTGCTCGGCGAGCAGGGCGAGACCGGCGACGCCGAGCCCCTGGAAGCTGTAGGGCGAGGTCCGGGGCTTGAAGGCGCCGCCCCGGAGCATCCCCGCGCCGGAGGCGGTCACGGCGTCCACCACAGTTGTCATCTGTTGTGGGTTCTCCACGGCGCAGGGGCCCGCGATGACGAGGAAACCGGAGCCGCCCACGGTGACGCCCCCCTCGCCTCCGACGGGGACCCGGGTGTCCTCGGGGCGGAAGCCGCGGCTGGTGAGGCGCTGGGCGCCGGGGACCACCACGACCCGGTCGACGCCCTCGGCGCGCTCGACGGAGATCGCGAGCTCGGGCGTTCCGGTGCCTTCGGAGACGAGGAGTACGGAGTCCCCGGCCTTCGCAGGTACGGCCGCCAGGCCGTTCTCCCTGAGCAACGCGCCCGCGTGTTCGGTCTGTTCGCGGGTCGCCTGTGGGCTCATTACGACGATCATGAGTGCCTTCCCTGGGGCTTTGGCGCATGGGGGCTCTGTCGATCGGCCCGATCCTCCACGCGCCCCTCGGGAAAGTCAATGAGGGTTGTCAACTCAAGTTAATGATGCTCCAATCGCACTGCCCAGTCCGAAGCCGGTACGAGCCGGCGGGCGCCCGGCACCCGTGCGCCGGGCCCCTCGGCGATCGCGCAGTGCGTCATGGAGGCATGCCGTGAAGATGATCGACATCAGCCAGGGTTGGTACGAGGGAATGCCGTCGTACGACGCGCCGTGGTACCCGAAGTTCGGGGTGCGGCGGGCGATGACCCCCGAGACCGACCCGGCCAAGGGTGGCCGCACCTTCTCCGACCTGCAGATCTTCCCCCACAACGGCTCGCACGTGGAGTCGGGTTACCACTTCTACGAGGACCGCGAGAAGATCGACGAGGTGCCGCTGGAGACCTTCGTCGGCCGGGTCTGCATCGCGGACCTCTCCGACAAGCGCGACCTGGACCCGGTGACCGGGGAGGACCTGGAGAAGGCGCTCCGGGACGTGTGGCGGCCCGGCGACCGGCTGCTGATCCGCACCGACCACCCCAACCGCTACCTCGGCCGCGACGACTACTGGGACAAGCCCCCGTACACCACCCTGTCGGCCGCCGACTGGATCGTGGACAACGAGGCCGCGCTCGTCGGCATGGACTGCATCACCGAGCGCCCGGACGACCGCAGCGGGCAGGTGCACCGCAGGCTCCTCGGCGCGGGCATCCCGATCCTGGAGAACATCCAGAACCTCGACCGGATCAGCGTCCCGGTCGCCCAGCTCTTCGCGCTCCCGGTGAAGATCAGCGGCGTCGAGGCGGCGCCGGTGCGCGCGGTGGTCTTCGAGGGCTGGCCGGCCTGACCGGGCCCGCGCGGGGCGGTATGCCCGCGCCCCGACCCCCACGCCCACCCCTCCCGTGCCACCGGCCGGCTCACGACCGGGAAGGACCGACGTGCTGTCCCTCTCTCTCCTCCGTCAGGGAGTGGAAACCACCTCCCGCGACACCCGGACGCTCCACGCCGTCACGGGAACGCCCCTCGCCACCGTGCACGATGCGCCGCCGCTGCTGACCCGGCTCACCGTACGGCGGACGCGGACCGACCTTCCCCCGCCGCCCGCCGACCCGGGCGCGGTCCTGGCCGAGGCGGGCCGCCGGTTCGCCGAGGACACGCTCGCGGGACTCGGCCCCGAGGAGTACGCCGCCCGACAGGCCCTGGCCTCGGGCGTTCCCGTCCGGGCGGCCCACGCCACGCTCGCCCGCACGGCGCGGGAGTGCGCCGTGCTGGCGGAGACGGTGGCCCGCCAACGCCCGGTGGGCGCGGGCCCGGGCTCCCCGGCCCGGTGGGCGCGCCGGGGTTCGGTCCTCGGTGTCGTCGCCCCCAGCAACCACCCGGCCACGCACTTCGCCTGGCTCCAGGCCCTCGCACTGGACTACGCGGTCGTCGTGCGGCCCGGCGCGCGGGACCCGTTCACCCCGCTGCGGCTGGCCCACGCGTTGCTCGCCGCCGGCTTCCCGCCCGGACGGCTCAGCGTGCTCTCCGGTCCGCACGCCTCCGCCGACGCGCTGACCGAGGCAGCCGACCTGGCCCTGGTCTACGGCGGCGAGGCGACCGTGGCCCGGCTGCGCGGCGACGCGAGCGTCCTGGTGCGGGGCCCCGGGCGCAGCAAGATCCTGGTGGACCGTCCGCTGGACGACGCGCTCCTCGACCACCTCGTCACGGAGATCGCCGACGACGGCGGGGTGCGGTGCACCAACACCACCGCCGTCCTCACCTCCGGCGACCACCGGGCGCTGGCGGCGGCACTGGCCGAGCGGCTCGCGACCCTGCCCGTCCTGCCGGTGACCGACCCGGCGGCGGCACTCCCGGTCCGCCCGCTGGCCGAGGCACGGTCGCTGCGGACCGCCGTCGCCCGGGCCGCCGACGGCGCCGAGGACCTGGCCGCGCGCCATTACGGGGACGGTCCGCATCCGGTGGTGGAGGGCGAGGGCGCGGTGCTGCGGCCCGCCGTGGTGGCGGTGGACCGCCCCGACCACCCGGCGCTCGCCACCGAACTCCCCTTCCCCTGCGTGTGGGTGGCGCCTTGGCGGCGCTCCGACGGCGTCGCGCCGCTCGCGGGCTCCCTCGCCCTGACACTGCTCACCGACGACTCCGCGCTGGTGGGCGCCGCGCTGGACGAGCCCACGGTCCGCACGGTGGTCGAGGGCCCGGTCCCGGACTGGTGGAAGGAACCCGGTCTTCCGCACGACGGCCACCTCGGACAGTTCCTCTACGAAGCGCGCGGCCACGCCGTCGCGCAAGGAGCACAGGCATGATCCTTCAGGGAAAGCGGGTGCTGGTCACCGGCGCCTCGGGCGACCTGGGCCGCGCGATGGCGCGACGGTTCCTGGAGCTGGGCGCCGACCTCGCCCTCCACTGCCGCAGCAACTCCGCCGGGCTGGAGGACGTGCTCGCCGCGGCCGAGGAGGCGGGCCGCGAGGCTTTCGTGGTCACCGCCGACCTGACCCGGCCCGAGGGCCCCGAGCACCTCGCCACCGCCGTCGCCGAGCGCTGGCCCCGGCACGAGGGCCTGGACGGGCTGGTCAACAACGCGGGCGGAGCCCGTACCCAGGCGTTCGACGCGGTCGCACCGGACGAATGGGAGCGGTCGCTGCGGCTCAACCTCACCGCGCCCTTCCGCCTCACCCAGCTCCTGCTCCCCGCCCTCAGGAGCCGCTCCGGCGCGGTGGTCAACGTCTCCAGCGTGGCCGCGCTGACCGGCGGCGCGTTCGGCCCCTCGTACGCGGCGAGCAAGGCCGGTCTGATCGGCCTGACCCGCAACGCGGCCCGCGAGCTCGGGCCGTACGGCGTCCGCGTCAACGTACTCGCGCCGGGCCCTGTCGACTCCGCGATGACCTCGTCCCTCGCGGGACCCGTCCTCGACGCCATCGTCGGCTCCACCGCTCTGCGCCGCCTCGTCGACCCCCGGGAGGTCGCGGACTCCGCGGTCTTCCTGCTCGCCGGGGCACGGCCGTCACCGGCCAGACCCTCGTCGTCGACGGCGGCCGCCACTTCACCTGACCGTGCCGGCTCGCCCGGAGCTCCCCGTTCCCCGTTCAGCACGCGTTCAGCAAGGTTCGACCGTAAACGATTCGGAGACAGCGACATGTATGTACTGGGCATCAACCTGAGCCACGACCGCGCCGCCTGCCTCGTCAAGGACGGACGCGTCGTCGTGGCCGTGGAAGAGGAGCGCCTGGACCGGTTCAAGCACTCGGAGGGCTTCATCGTCCACGGCCACTTCGAGAAGCTCTCCAAGGTGCTGCCGATGAAGTCGGTCACCTACTGCCTCGACACCGCGGGGATCGGCATCGACGACGTCGACCTCGTCGTCGGCAACCGGCCGCTGAGCGACGGCTCGGTGGAGCGCATCCTGCACGAGCTGCCGATCCGCGACAAGAGCAAGATCCGCAGCCTGCCGATGCCGTCGCACCACCTCAGCCACGCCTACGCCGGATACCTTGCCTCCCCCTTCGAGGAGGCGGCCGTCCTGGTCGTCGACGGCGTCGGCAGCAAGGTGCCGGGCACCGGCCGCATCGAGAAGCACACCATCTTCGACGGCGAGGGCACCTCGCTGCGCCCGGTGCACGCCGAGACCTTCCCGGAGGACTGGAGCGAGGTCGGACTCGGCCTGTTCTACAGCTTCTTCTCGGCCAAGCTCGGCTTCGTCACCCGTTGGGGCCACCCCACCTTCGGCGACTTCGGCTGCGGCGGCTACACCGAGGCGGGCAAGACGATGGGGCTGGCGCCCTACGGCCGCCCGCGTCCGGAGTGGGGCAAGCTGCTGACCGTCAAGGGCGGCAACGTCTCGGCGCGCGTGGAGGACCTGGAACGGGCGTGGGAGAGCTGGCTCGCCTCCGACGGCCAGGGGTACGACGCGAAGGCGAAGGACTCCTGGGACTCGCAGTTCGCCAAGGACGTGGCGTACAAGATCCAGGAGGAGACCGAGGAGGCGATGCTGCACCTCGCGCGGCACGCGCACGAGGTGACCGGCCGGAACAAGCTCTGCATCACCGGAGGCGTCGCCCTCAACTCCGTCGCCAACCAGCGGATCGTGGCCGAGGGCCCGTTCGACGAGGTCTACATCCTGCCGCCGGCCGGTGACGCGGGGAACGCGATCGGCGCCGCGTACTACGGCTACTACGCTCTCGGCGGCGGCTCCGAGCGTCACCACCTGCGCTCCGGATCGACCGGCCGTGTCTATGCGGACCGCGAGATCGAGCAGGCCGTCGAGTCCTTCGGCGACCGGATCGAGTCGCGCCGGGCGACGGTCGCCGAGGTGGCCGAACTCCTCGCCGGGCACAAGCTGGTGGGCTGGTTCCAGGGCGGCTCGGAGATCGGGCCGCGCGCGCTCGGTCACCGCAGCATGCTCGCCGACCCGCGCCACCCGGACTCCCGCGACTACCTCAACCAGGTCGTCAAGCACCGTGAGGTCTTCCGTCCGTTCGCGCCGTCGGTGCTCGCGGAGAAGGCGGACGACTGGTTCGAGATGCACGGCGACAGCCCGTTCATGCTGCTCGTGCCGGACGTGCGCGAGGACCGCCGGACGACCGTCCCGGCCATCACCCATGTGGACGGGACGGCCCGCGTCCAGACCGTGGAGGCGGACGTCAACCCCCGCTATCACGAGCTGATCTCGCGGTTCGAGGAGCTGACGGGCGTGCCGCTGGTCCTCAACACCTCGTACAACGACGCCGGGGAGCCCATCGTGGAGACGCCCGAGAACGCGATCAGGACCTTCCTCAACACGGAGCTCGACCACCTCTACATCGGCGATCTCCTGCTGTCGAAGCCCGGCCGCGAGCTGCCGGACAGCCACCCGAGCCGACGGCCGCTGGCATGACCGCCAGGGCACGGCTCTTCGACGACCTCCTGGCGGAGCTCCACGCGGCGGCCGACCGCGGCGACGCCCTGGACCACGCGCTCGTCACGGCGGTGGAGGGCGCCCGGATGATCGCCGTCGCGGCGGAGGCGGCCGAGACCGACCGGTTCGGGAGCAAGCCGGTGGAGCTGGCCCGGGAGGCCCTCGGCGCGTTGCGGGCCTCGGTGGTCGCGGCCACCGTCTCCGTCCGGTCGCTGGAGGACCGTCGTCGCACCCAGGCCGTCGGCCCGCGATGAACACCGGGGAGGGCACGGTGGGGGTACGGGTACGGGAACGGGGCCCGGGAGCCGGTCGTACGGCGGCCGGCCCGGGCACGGGGGCCGGACCGGACGCGGCGGTCGGACCCGGCGCGGCGGCTCGACCGGGCGCGGGGGTCGATCGCCCCGCGCCCCCACCGCGGACCCCCACGGACGAGTGGCCCGAGGACCGTCCCCCACCCCGGCCCGGCGAGGACCGCGACCAGCGGGTCCTGGTCGTGTCGGCGGTGCGCGACGGGCAGGTGAGTCCGCTGTTCGTCGCGCACCCCGAACGCGGCGCGGGCGCCGACCCGTTCCGGGGGTACGTGGTGGAGGCGGCCGACCCGCTGGCCGGCTGCCCGGACGTGCACGACACCCTGCGTCTCCTCCACCTCGAGGGCGGGCCCCGCCGGGGCCTCACGGTCGCCGTCCTCCGCCGGGACGGGCGCTCCCCGCGCGGTCTGGGGCTCGCGCAGGTGCCCGAAGGCCATCCGGTGCTGCGGGCTGGGGAGTTGGCGACGGGCTTGGATCTCGGCCGGGTCCGCCTGACGCTGGAGACGGACGCCCTGCCCGAACTGGCGCCCCGGCGCCGGGCATCGGCCGGGATCCGGCTGCTCTACCCGCACGCGGACCTCGTCCTGGACGATCTCCTGATCGAGCACACCCGCCTCCCCGGAGGCGTCTGGCAGGTCGAACCCCTCGCCCTGCCGGGGGAGCCGGTCCGGCCGCCGAAGGGCGCACGGCGTGGTGCGCCCCTGGCCCTGGCGGTCGCGGTCGGCGAGGACGGGGCGGCCTGTCGCCGGGCTCTCGACCTCCTGCCGGGGGCGCTGCGCGTCCACGCCCGCCGTCCCTGAACCGGTCGGCCTTCCCCCTTCCAGCCTCGGCCCTTCTCTCTCATCGGAGGAACCCATGTCCGTGTCCCGGACGCTGCTGCTCATCGCGTCCTCGGCCAATCCCGAGCTGCTGCGCACCCCGCGCGACCTCGGTCTCGACATCGTCCTGTCGACCAGGACGCCCCCCGCCGACGCGAGCCTGTACGACATCCACCTGGACGTCGACGAGTTCGACGAGGAGGCGGTCCTCTCCGCCGTCCGCGCCCATCTGGCGGACGGCGGCCGGGTGGACGCGGTCGCCACCTTCCACGAGGGCGCGCTGCACGTGGCCGCCCGGGTCGCCGCCGAGCTGGGCCTGCCCGGCAACTCGGTCGAGGCCGTGCGCGCGATGCGGGACAAGTTCGTGACGGGCCGGCGTCTGGAGGAGGCCGGCGTGCCCACCCCGGCCACCCGCATCGTCACCACGTACGACCAGGCGCTCGCCACCGCCGAGGAGCTGGGCTATCCGCTGGTCCTCAAGCCCCAGGCGAGCGGTGCCAGCCAGGGGGTGACGAAAGTCGTCGACGAGGAGCAGCTGCGCGCGGCCTTCGAGAACATCGCGGGCATCTACGACCTCGACTCCTTCGACGAGGGCGACTACACCGTGCCCAACGTGGCCCGGGTGTACGCCTATCCGGACGCCAAGGGCGTGCTGGTCCAGGAGTACGTCGGGGCGAGGAGTTCGCCGTCGACTTCGTGTACGGCGGCGGCGAGTACCGCCCGCTGGGCATCCACGACAAGCCGTACCCCTTCGCGGAGCCGTACTTCATCGAGGGCGCCTACGCCACCCCGTCGCTGCTGCCCGAGGCGGACCAGGAGGCCTTGGTGAGGACCTCCGTGGACGCGCTGAAGGCGCTCGGCGCGACGGTCGGCGGCGCACACGTGGAGCTGCGTCTGACCGACTCCGGGCCGAAGATCATCGAGGTCAACGGGCGGCTGGGCGGGACCAACGCGTTCGTCCAGGAGTCGATCCGCGAGTCCACGGGCGTGTGGGGCCCGCGCGAGTACCTGCGCGCGGTGCTGGGCGAGCCGGTGGACTTCGTCGGGAAGGCGGAGCCGACGCCGGCCGGGTTCACTCCGGTCCTCGCCGACCGCACGGGCGAGATCGCGGGCTTCGAGGGCGTCGCGGACGCCGAGGCGCTGCCCGGGGTCGTCGCGCTGCGGTGGATGGCGGGCCCGGGCGACCACGTGGTGATCAAGTACCCGGAGAACCCGGTCTCCTGCTTCGTCCTCGTGCTCGCCCGTGGGGAGCGCCGGGAGGACGTGCTGGCGGCGCTGGAGGGCGCGGACAAGCTCCTCAGGCCCGTGTACGCCGACTGATCCCCGTCCCCGCACCGCCTCCGCACACTCCGACCCTCCCGACCGATTCCGGAGAGAAGCCATGACGAGCCCGACGAAGAACAGACCGGTGGCGGCCCCGGGCGCCGCCGTGTCCGAGCGGCCGAGCGCGCTGGGCGCCAGACACCTGACCATGATCGGGCTCGGCGGGGCGATCGGCGCCGGGCTGTTCGTGGGGTCGGGCGCGGGGATCGCCGTCGCCGGGCCGGGCATCCTCATCAGCTTCCTCGGCGCCGGTCTGCTGGCGGTGCTGGTGATGCGCATGATGGGGGAGATGTCGGTCGCCTTTCCCGCGTCGGGTGCCTTCTCGGCGCACGCGGAGCGGGCGCTCGGCAGCTGGGCCGGGTTCACGGTGGGCTGGTTGTACTGGGCGCTGATCTCGGTGGTGCTGGCGATCGAGGCGGCCGGCGCCGCCGTGATCGTGCACGGCTGGGTGCCGTCGGTGCCGACGTGGGTCTGGGTGCTGGTCTTCATGGCCGGACTGACCGGGGCGAATCTCGCCGCGGTCCGGAAGTTCGGTGAGTTCGAGTTCTGGTTCGCGGTCCTGAAGGTGGGGGCGATCGTCGGCTTCCTCGTCCTGGGCGGCCTGGCGGTGGTCGGGGCGCTGCCGGGCGAGGACGCGATCGGCCTGACCAACCTGACGGCGCACGGCGGCTTCCTGCCGCACGGCTGGGAAGGGGTGCTCTCCGGTCTGCTGGCGGTCGTCTTCGCCTTCGGCGGGATGGAGATCGTGACCATCGCCGCCGCCGAGTCGGAGGATCCGGTGCGGGGGTTGAGCAGCGCGATGCGCAGTGTGGTGTGGCGGCTGCTGGTGTTCTACGTGGGCTCGGTCGCGGTGGTGGTGCTCGTCCTGCCGTGGAACGACAGCGAGGTCGGGCGGAGCCCGTTCGTCGCCGTCCTGGAGCACATCGGGCTGCCGGGCGCCGCGCAGGTGATGAACGTGGTCCTGCTGGCCGCCCTGCTGTCGGCGCTCAACGCCAACCTGTACGCGGCCTCCCGCATGGTTCACTCGCTCGCGGAGCGGGGCGAGGCGCCGGGCTGGCTGCGCGGAGTCTCCGGCTCCGGGGTGCCCCGACGGGCCGTGCTGGTGTCGGTCTTCTTCGGCTTCGTCTCGGTGCTGCTGAACTTCTGGTGGCCCGACAGCGTGTTCCTGTGGATGCTCAACGGGGTCGGCGCCATCGCCCTGGTGGTGTGGATCACCGTCGCCGTCTCCCAACTGCGGCTGCGCGCTGTGGCGGAACGGGAGGCTCCGGAACGGCTGGTGTTCCGGGTGTGGGGGTTTCCGGGGCTGACGATCCTGGCCCTGGTGGCGATGGGCGCGCTGCTGGTGCTCCTCGCCGTCGAGGAATCCTCGCGCCCGCAGGTGGTGGGCACGGGGGTGCTGACGGCGGTGGTGCTCGCCATCGGTCTGGTGCGGGAGCGGAGACGGCGCCGGAAGGAGACCGCTGTGCGGTAGGCGTACGGGTCCGGCGCCCCCGTACCCTCCGGGCGGCACCGGATCCGTACGGGGCCTTCCGGGTTCGCGGGGTCGCCGGCCGGGGAGCCCGCGCTCAGGCCTCGGGAGCCGGGGCCGGCGTCGGACCAGAAACGGAAACGGTCCCCGACGCCGACCCCTACGCCGACGCCGACCCCGACCCCGACGCCGACCCCGACGCCGGACCGGGAATGTCCTCCGGACCGGGAACGGCCCCCGGACCGGAACCGGAACCCGAGCCGCTCTCCCCCCGCTCCCGCAGGGCCTGTTCCAGCCACTCGCGCTCGGCGCGCCGGGTGGCCCGGGCCACCAGGAGCATCCCCTTCCGGAAGGGGTCGTCCACATCCCTGACGAGGGCGGGCTTTCCGTCCTTGCGGAAGAAGCTGCCGGGTCGGGTGAGGAAGTCCAGCCGCCGCCGGAGCACGGCCGCCTGCCGGGTTGGGTCGTCCAACTGCCCCAAAAAGGCGAGCAGGGTGAAGAAGGAGCCGCCGTCGGTGATCTCGGTCTCCTTGGGAGTGGCCAGCCGTCGCAGCAGCTCCGCCCGCCCGTTGTCGGTGAGGTGGAGCACCTGGCGGGTGGGCGCGCCCTCGCCGGGCTCGGCCCGCCGCTCGACGTGGCCCGCCTCGCGCAGTCGGTTGACCGCCGGGTAGAGCGCGCCGTCGCTCACCGGACGGTTGTGTCCGATCAAGTCGGAGACGACCTGCCGCAGTTCGTAGGCGTGCATGGGGCGTTCGGCCAGAAATCCCAGAATGGCAAGGGTCAGCACGGGTCTCCTCCCGCGGGGCCTCTCGTGGTCCCCTCGTGTGTCTCATTTCAGCCTATCTCTTTTCGAGTAGCACTAATCGAGATAGGCTGCCGGGCGTATCGGCGGATCATGGATCGGAGGGAGGTGGCGCGACCGTGCGAGCGGTGACGTTGCGGCACCCGGGCGGGCCGGAGGTGTTACGGCCCGGCGAGGTGCCCCGCCCCACCCCGTGCGAGGGCTGGACCCTCGTACGCGTCGTGGCCTTCGGCCTGAACCGCTCCGAGCTGTTCACCCGTCGGGGCCTGTCCCCGAGCGTCACCCTGCCGCGCGTCCCGGGCATCGAGTGCGTCGGCCTCGTCGAGGAGTCCGACGATCCGGCCCTGCCCCCGGGCACCGCCGTCGCCGCCGCCATGGGCGGGATGGGCCGGAGGTACGACGGCAGCTACGCGGAGTACGCGCTGCTCCCCACCGCCCAGTTGATGCGGCTGAGATCCACCCTTCCCTGGACCGTCCTGGCGGCGCTGCCCGAGTCCTGGCTCACCGCCCACGGCTCGCTCGAAGCGCTCCGCCTCCGGCCCGGCGACCGGCTGCTGATCCGCGCCGCCACCTCGTCCGTCGGCATGGCGGCGCTCTCCCTCGCGGCCGCGCTCGGCGTGGAGACCGCCGCCACCACCCGCGATCCGGCCAAGACGGACGCCCTGCGCGCGCAGGGCGCCGACCATGTCGTCCTCGACCGGGGCGAAGGCCTCAGGGACGCGGTCCGCGAGGTGTGGGCGGACGGAGCGGACCGGGTGCTCGACCTCGTCGGCGGCACCGCCGTGCTCGACTCCCTCGCCGTCCTCGCCCCGGGCGGCGGGGTGTGCAACTCCGGCATCCTCTCCGACACCTGGACCATCCCCGACTTCGAGCCGCTGGAGGACATCCCTTCCGGCGCCACCCTCACCACCTTCTCCAGCAGCGAGATCAACCGGGGCGACTGGGCGCAGGCCGCCCTCGACGCCGTCGTCCGCAAGGTCGAGGCGGGTGCCTGCCGGGTCGTGATCGACCGGGTCTTCACGCTGGACGAACTCGCCGACGCCCACCGGCACATGGAAGAGAACCGTGCCATCGGAAAGGTCGTGGCCCTTGTCCACCGCACCTGACACCCGCATCGCCCCCGGCGAGGCGGCCCCTCTCACCCCCGCCACGACCCGCCGGACGCTGCTCGACCTCGGCGTCCCGATCTATCTGGAGCTGCTCTCCGGTGTGATCGCCGGCATCATCGACACCGTCTGGGTGGCTCGCCTCGGCGAGGCCGCCGTGGGCGCGGTCGCCGTCGCCACCACCCTGGAGAACGTGCTCCTCGGCGTGATCCTCATGGCCAACGTCGGCGCCACGGTCCTGATCGCGGACGCTCTCGGCGGCGGCAGGCGTGCCGAGGTGCCGGTGGTCATGCGGGCCGTCCGGGTGCTGTGGCTGGTGATCACCCCGATCGTCGCCGTCGGCGGCTTCGTGCTGCGCGAGCCCATCGCCCACCTCCTCGTGGGGGGTGAGAGCGAGGTGCTCCGCCTGACCGTGGAGTTCTTCGCCATCGCCTTCCCCGGGATGGCGGTCTTCTTCGCGCAGAACGTCATCGACGGCATCTTCAAGGGCACGGGCGACACCAGGACCCCGATGCGGACGGCGATCCTCGCCAACGTCCTCATCCTGGTCCTGGACCCGCTCCTCATCTACGGCGTCGGGCCGCTGCCCCACATGGGCGTGCAGGGCGCGGCGCTCGGCATGCTGATCGGCCGCGCGATCGCTCTGTGCGTGAGCCTCACCCTGCTGCGTCGCAAGCGACTCACCGACGTCACCGACGCCCCGCCGGCCCTCCTGCGCTGGCCGACCGCGCTGCGCGGCGTGCTGAACACCGGCCTTCCGGCCTCGGGCGACTTCGTCCTGCGCATGGGCATCAGCGCGGTCCTGGTCGGCGTCGTCGCCCGGTTCGGGGAGGACCCGCTCGCGGCCTACGGCATCGGGATCAAGACGCTGTTCTTCGTCACCATGGCTTTCTACGCGGTCCGGCAGGCGAGCAGCATCCTCACCGCCCGCGCCCGGGGCGCCGGACAGACCGCGGAGGTCATGATCGGACGGCAGAGCATCCTGCTGGCCACCCTGGTCGGCGCGACGGCCGGCCTCCTGCTCGCCGTGGGCGGCCGCGCGCTCATGGGACTCTTCAGTGATTCTCCAGGAGTCGTCGACTCAGGTGCGGTGCTGTTGGTCTATCTCTTCCCGTACCTGCTGCTCCTGGCCGGTGTGGTGGGGCTCGGCGGGGTGTTCACGGGAGGGGGCCGCGCGCAGTCGCTCTTCTGGGTGACCCTGGTGGGGGCGGTGGTCCAGCTCCCGCTGGCCTTCGGGCTGAGCGCGATCCCGGCTCTGGGCGTGGAGGGGGTCTGGCTGTCGATGAGCATCGGTGTCGCGGCCCAGTACGCCTTGTCGTACGTGTTGTTCCGGCGGTACTTCCCGGCGGGGACGGAGCGGGACCTGCCCGGCGGGGCGACGTAGGACCGGTTCCACTCCGCCTCTGGAAGTGACGCATCGACCGTGGCTACAGTTGACAACTGAGAACGACCTCATGTGAAGGGAGGGCTGGCCGATCATGAGCGATGAGGCTGAGCAGAAGGCCCAGGAACCGGCGGGTCGCGACCTTGCCGCGAAGCTGGAGCACCTGCTGCGCGTCACCGCGCCCGCAGGCCAGAAGCCTCCTTCGAACGAGGAGGTCGCGACGGCGATCAACATCGCGGCGGGCGAGAAGACGATCAGCGCCACCTACGTCTGGCAGCTGCGCACGGGCCGGAAGACCAACCCGACCATGCGCCATCTGGAGGCGCTCGCGCAGTACTGCGGGGTCAGCGCGGCCTACTTCCTCAGTGACGACGAGGAATCGGCCAAGATCGACGAGCAGCTCGCCCTGCTGGACGCGCTGAAGCAGTCGGACGCGCGGAACATCGCTCTGCGGTCGACGGGCCTCTCGGAGTCGAGCCGCCAGGCGGTGTCCAACATGATCGACCAGCTCAGGAAGCTGGAGGGGCTGTCGGACGAGGAGTTCGGCTGAGCCCGTCCGGGCCCGGGGGCCGTCCGGCGGATCATGCCGGAGACACGGTGTGCGGGACGCCCTTCCGGAGGGGCACCCCCGGCGCGTCGACGCCCTCCTCCGTCTCGCGGCCGAACACGCCGGACCCAGCTCACCTCGGCTCCGAGGCACCCCCGGTCTCCTCCCACGTGATCCGCCGGACAGGTCTCAGGCGGTCCTTGCTCCGGCCGGGGCCTCCGCCGCCGTTTCCGTTTCCGTCTCCGGGACAGGGGCGGGGGCTGGTGACGCCGCCGCCCGTGGGCGGTTCCCGGACGAACCATCGCTCCGGAGACGGGGAAGAGCGCCGGACCACCCCTGGGAGAGTCCGCCTCTCCGGCGCCGGGGGACCCGGTACGGCAGCACTTTCCGCTCGCACCCCAGCAGCCGGAACGCCTGGGAAATCCGCGTCAGTTGATGGATCTCCTCGGGAAGACTGATGTTGTTGGGGCGACGGTTGGGCAGGATCCCGTCGTGGACCGGCCGGGCGGGGGCGTCCCGGCAGGCCGACTTCAGCAACGCGGCCTCGAACAGGGCCTCGTGATCGGTCCAGCGCGCCTGCTCCAGGCGGTGGATGGCGATGGGGTCCGCGAGACGGGCGAGGACCAACTGCCCGTCCCGTATCTCGATCACCCGCCGGTAGAGCCGGTATTCGAGAGAGCGAGGCGGAATCCAGTCGAGCAGTCGGTGCCCGGGCGGCTCCAGTGGGACTTCCGGTACGGCGCGGGCGACGGCGCGCCACAGCGGCCCGATCCGCAGGTAGGCGCGATAGCTGGCGCACCAGGTGCGCAGGTCTTCGAGGCGGGGACCCCACGCGGGGACGGTCCAGCCGAACACCTGGAGCAGAGTGCCGACGTCGGCGATGAGCCAGAAGAGGAACTTCCAGGGCGCGCTGGTGACGACCTCGGTGTGCAGGGCGAGGATCTGCCAGTAGCGGACGGCGCAGTAGACAAGAATGAGCCCCGATCCGCCGGCCACGCTCCACATGCCGAGCCGCAGCCAGAAGTCGCGGATGGTGCGGGCGTAACGGAAGGAGAACATGACGGTCTGGCAGCGCCCGATGACGCAGATGGCCAGGTAGTACGACATGTAGAGGGCGTAGTCCCGGTCCTGGATGTTCAGGTACACGGTCTCCTGGACCGTGGACACCTTTTCCGGGCGTATCGCGTGGAAGAAGAAAACGAGCACCGCGAGGGCGATGCCGAACCCGATGATCTGACGCCGGGCGGCTTTGCGTGCCTTCGCCGCCGGGAGTGCCAGGTGGACGATGGACACCTGCTGGGCGGCGGTCAGGATGACGACCGAGGACTGCACCAGAACGATGGTGATGTTCGGGTAGTCGAACGCCTTGATGAGGTGTTCCCGGAGGAAGTCCAAATCCACCCAGTAGGCTATGCTGTTGAAGAGAAAATAAACGCAGAGGGCCATGAGGGCGGCGCTCTGGGCGTTGAATCTGAGCTTCGGCAGTTCATAGCAGAAGGCCGCCAGACTCGTGAGGGCGCAGGCCCATGAGAGCAGTGCGAAGAGCTGGTCCATCACATCCCTGTCGGACTGTTCTCGGGGACGTACTGGACCGCTATGGCGGTACGGAGCCGGTCGATCACGTCGTTGCGGGAGCAGAGCGGGAGCGGTTCCGCGCGTCGGGGGTCGAGGCGGGCGCAATAGAGGGAGGCGATCATCTCGGCCTCCTGCTCATTGCGATGGGAGTAGCGGGTGCGGGTGAGCACCCTGCGGACGACCGTGGGGGAGATGTCCGGGAAGAGTTGCCCGAGGATGCCGTCGCCCACGTCGGAGACGGCCTGGTGGTCGCACATGATGTGGCCGAGTTCGTGGGCGATGATGTGCTCCTGGTGGGCTCGGGTGGCATGGGCCGCGTAGATGACGAAATCGGCCACGGGGGTTGCCACCCACATCCCGTTCAGCACGTCATGGGGCAGTGCCATCGGGACGAGGTAGATGGGACGTCCCCTTTTTCGGCTGAGATGGTCCTTGAGCGTGCGGATGCTGCGGTCTTTCCGGTCGATCGGCAGATCCGTGAGGCGCGCGACGCATTCGCGTCGGAGTTGCTTGAAATACCGTCTGGAGTAAGCGGCGGATGGTTTTGACAGCTCGGTCTTCTCCAGCTCTTTCATGATATCTCTGTCAACTTCCGCTCGGATTTTTCACGTGCAGAATCTGCCCTGTTTCCCGGCCTGCTCAGGGAGCCGGAAGGCGCGCAGGAAGCGCTCAGGGCGTGGAGGTGCTGAAGGAAAGGGCTGCCGATATTTCCCTGCGAAGGGTGTGCGGCGCGGTGAAGGCGCTCCGGCGGCTCACTGCGCGCACGGACAGGAGACGTCCGCTCGACGGGGCGCAATGGCGCTTCCGGGGCCCGGTGCGGAACCGGTCCGGCAACAGATGGTGGATCCGGTTGTGGCCGAGACGATACGCATGACCTCTTTTGCCTTCCCCTACGGCCAACTCCCCGGTGCGTTCCACGAATCAGGTTGCAGGTGCGCTCTCAGCCGCCGCAACCGACATGCGCCGCCTCGGCTCAAAATGATGCGTTAATCGGCTGGAACATCTGATCGACCTGGCTGAAAGCCGTCGAACTTGCGGCGTTGCGACAGCGACAGGCCGCACGGCCGGCGTGGCCCGTACCGTCCGGATCGGAGGGCGGTCGCCGGCACGCCGCGGGAAGGTGCGCGGGCGGACGGGTTCGTCCGGTTCAGGGCTCCAGGACGACCTTGCCGGTCGTCCGGCGGGTTTCCAGGGCGCGGTGGGCGGCGGCCGCCTCGCGCAGGGGGAAGCGGTGGACGGAGGGGACGAGGCGGCCCGTGGCGGCCTCGGTGAGGGCGCGCAGTTCCAGGGAGCGCAGACCCCCCGCCCTCTCCAGCATCACCGGGCCGAGGACCGACTGCGAGACGCCGTCCACGAAGTGGCCCCGGCCGTCCCGGAGGCCTTCCGCCGACCAGCCGAAGACGAGGTGCCTGCCGCCGGGGCCGAGCAGCGCCACCGCCTCGCGGGCGACCTCGCCGCCGACGCCGTCGAAGACGACGGTGGCGGGCCGGCCGGCCAGGAAGGCGCGGACCTCCTCGGGCCAGGAGGGGTCGGTGTGGTCGACGGCGAGGTCGGCGCCGTTCTTCCGGACCAGGGCCGTCTTCGCGGGCCCGCCGGCGATCCCGACGACCGTGGCGCCCGCGTTCTTCGCGTACTGCACGAGCAGGGTGCCGACGCCGCCCGCGGCGGCCGGGACGACGGCCACCGTCGCGGGGCCCGGTTCGGCGAACTGGAGGATCCCGAGCGCCGTGCGGCCCGTGCCGATCATCGCGACCGCCCGGGCGTCGTCCAGGGACGCGGGGATCTCGTGGAGGCGGTCGACGTCGGTGACGGCGAGTTCGGCGTACCCGCCGGGAGCGAAGCCGAGGTGGGCGACGACGCGTCTGCCGAGCCACGCGTCGTCCACGCCCTCGCCGAGGGACTCGACGACCCCGGCGACCTCCCGGCCGGGGACGGTCGGCAGCACCGTCGGCTGCGGCTGGGGTCCCTGGAAGCCCTCGCGCAGGGCGGTGTCCAGCAGGTGCACGCCGGCCGCCCCGACGGCGACGCGGACCTGGCCCGGCCCCGGGAGAGGGTCCTCGACCTCTTCGAGGACGAGGTTCTCGGCCGGGCCGAAGGCGTGCAGGCGGACGGCGTGCATCTGGTTCTCCCGGAGTCGCTCGCGTGGACCCGGCCGGCCCCCGCGCGGTCCCGCACGGTCGTGCGGGTCCCTGTGCGCCCACTCTGCGACCTCGAGCATGCTTGAGGTCAAGGCGGTTCCGGCCGGGGCGGCGGGGCGGTGGACCGACGGCGTTCCCGCCGGCCGGCGGGATTGTCAGTGGTGGGGTGCAGCATGGGGCATGGCGAGGACGGGTGCGGGCGGCGGGAGCAGGGCGGGGACGGCCACGGGCGGGGGCGGCCGGGTGAAGGCCGCGCGGCGGCCGGAGGTGCGGCTGCCGCCCCTCGAGCCGTACGGCGGCGGAGGGCTGGAACCCGACGGCGACCACGACGGGCTGGAGTTCGGCGGGTCGGACCTCTCCGGGCAGGACGGCGGGGGCGCCCGCTTCATGGACTGCGCGCTGTCGGCCTGTGTGCTGGACGGGACGCGTCTGCACCGCGCCCGCCTGCTCGACTCCGTCCTCACCGGCATCCGCGGCGTCGGCACCGACCTGGCCGAGGCGACCCTGCGCGACGTCGAGCTGGTCGACGCCCGCCTGGGCGGGACGCAGGCGCACGGTGCGGTGCTGGAGCGGGTGCTGATCCGCGGCGGCAAGATCGACTTTCTGAATCTGCGTCAGGCCCGGCTGCGGGACGTCGTCTTCCAGGGCTGCGTGCTGATCGAGCCGGACTTCGCGGGCGCCCGCCTGGAGCGCGTGGAGTTCGTGGACTGCGCCCTGAAGGCGGCCGACTTCACGGCGGCGACCCTGAGGGACGTCGACCTGCGCGGGGCGACGGAGCTGGGCATCGCGGGCGGCCTGGACCGGCTGTCCGGCGCGGTGATCAACACGGGTCAACTACTGGATCTGGCGCCGGTGCTGGCGGCGGAGCTGGGGATCAGGGTGGAGGACTGAGACGGACGGGGACGTTCTACGGAAACGTGCTGGTCGCACGGCCGTGCGAGGAGGCGGTGCCGCTGCTGGCGGGGGAGGGCCTGTCGGGGTACGCGCTGCCGGCGGGGCCGGGGCACACCGTGGTCCACCCCGATCCGGACACCTCGTCGGTCGACCTCGCGGGAGAACTGAGCAAGGCGCTCGGGGCGCCGACGGTGGGGACGTACGTGTTCGACTCGGACGTCGTGGTGATGCTCGTCTTCGAGGACGGCGCCCTCCGCCTCGACTACGACTCCTGCCCCGGCTGCTTCGACAAGCCGGAGACCGACGAGAACGGAAACCCGCTGACCCCGTGGACGACTCCGTCCTCCCGGCCCCGGAGGGCGTCGACCCGGACGCCTTCCTGCCCCTGGCCGCGGGCCCCGTGGACCGCGCGGCACTGGAGTCCGCGCTGCGCGGCGTGCCGCTGGACCCCGACGACGGGGACGACGGGCGGTATGCCCTCGCCGAAGCGCAGCACTACGACGTGATGGCCTGCCTGCGGCTCGACGCGAGTCGCTTGACCACGGGGTTCGGGTACCTGGCCAGGGGCGACCTGCCGCGCGGCACGGTGGCGGAGGACCTGGTGACGCTCGGCGGGGCGGTGCGGCCGGCACCGGCCGGGTGAGGGGGCCGTCCCGGACGCGGTCCGGCTGACCGGCTGACCGGCCGGCCGGGGAGGGGCGGACGGGGTGGAGCCCGGCCGGCGCCGGCGCCGCTCAGCCCAGTCGGGGGAAGCGGGCCTGGAGGGTCCAGATCGCCGGGTTCTCGTCCAGGTCGTCGTGGAGGTCGGTCAGGTCCGCGATCAGGTCGTGCAGGAAGTCGCGTGCCTCGCGGCGCAGTTCGGCGTGGGAGAAGGTCAGCGGGGGTTCCTCGGCGGGCATCCAGTCGGCCTCGATGTCGACCCAGCCGAAGCGGCGCTCGAAGAGCATGCGGTCGGTGGACTCGGTGAAGTCCAGCTCCGCGCGCTGGGGGCGGGAGGCACGGGAGCCCGCCGGGTCCTGGTCGATCAGCTCCACGATGTCGCACAGCGCCCACGCGAAGTCGAGCACCGGCACCCATCCCCAGGCTGTGGAGAGTTCCCGGTCCGCCTTGGTGTCGGCCAGGTAGACGTCCCCGCAGAACAGGTCGTGCCGCAGCGCGTGGACGTCCGCGCGGCGGTAGTCGGTCTGCGGGGGGTCGGGGAAGCGGTTGGAGAGGGCGTAGCCGATGTCGAGCACGTAGGAGATGGTGTCACGGGTCCCGAGGGGCGGGCGTCCCCGAGATCCCCGGCGTCCCCCGCCCGCGCGGTTCCGCGACCCCGGACGCGTCCTGATCCCTGAGTGTCCTGCTCCTGGACGTCTCCCGGTTCCTGACGTCTCCCGGTTCCTGGACGTGTCCCGGTCCACGACGTGTCCTGGTCCCCGGCATGTCCTGCTCCTGGACGTCTCCCGGTCCTCGACGTGTCCCGGTCCGGGCCGCCTAGGATCGCTCGCATGTCCCGATCCGCGCGCCTCGTCCGGACCGTCGCCGTGGCCGCCGTCTGGGGTCTCGCCCTGCCCCTCGCCCTCTCCGGGTGCGACGGGAGCGGGCCGGAGCACGTCGGCGGCGCGGGCGTCGGCGACCCGTACTTCCCCAAGGCGGGCAACGGCGGTTACGACGTCCGGCACTACGGCCTCGACCTCGCCTACGACCCCGCCGGGCGCCGCCTGTCCGGCACCGCCCGCCTCACCGCCCGCGCCACCGAGCCCCTCTCCGCCTTCGACCTCGACCTGACGGGCATGACGGTCGAGGAGGTCACCGTCGAGGGCGGCGCGGCGTCCTTCGACCGCGACGGACAGGAACTGACCGTCCGCCCCGAGGACCGCCTCGGCAAGGGCGAGACCTTCGAGGTCACCGTGCGCTATTCCGGCCGCCCCGAGACGATCACCGATCCGGACGGCTCGGAGGAGGGCTGGCTGCGGACCGCCGACGGGGCGCTGGCGCTCGGCGAACCGACCGGCTCCATGGCCTGGTTCCCCGGCAACCACCACCCCTCCGACAAGGCGTCGTACGACATCGCCGTCACCGTGCCGCGGGGCCTGACGGCCGTGTCCAACGGGGAGTTGCGCGGCGAGCGCACCACCGGCGACCGTACGACGTTCGCCTGGCACGCCGCGGAACCCGTGGCGAGCCACGTCGTCACGCTCGCGATCGGCCGGTACGCCGTCACCCGGTCCCGCACCGGCGACGGCCTGCCGGTGTACGTCGCCGTCGACCCCACCCAGGCCGCCGCGAGCCGCGCCGTGCTGGCCCGGCTGCCCGAGGTCATGGAGTGGGCGGCGGACAACTTCGGCCCGTACCCCTTCTCCTCCGGCGGCGCGATCGTCGAGCGCCCGCGCGACTCCGCGTACGCCCTGGAGACGCAGAACCGCCCCGTCTTCCCGGGCGCCCCCGAGGTCGAACTCCTCGTCCACGAACTCGCCCACCAGTGGTTCGGCAACTCCGTCACCCCCAGGACCTGGCGGGACATGTGGCTCAACGAGGGTTTCGCGACCTACGCCGAGTGGCTGTGGACGGAGGACGAGGGCGGCCCACCGCCGAGGAGACCTTCACCGAGCTCTACGAGCACGGCGAGGACACCTACGACGACCTCTGGGAGTTCCCGCCCGCGCGGCCCACCGGCGCCGACGGGATCTCCGCCGATCCCGTCTACCAGCGCGGCGCGATGGTCGTCCACAAGATCCGGCAGGCCGTCGGCGACGACGCCTTCTACGACCTCGTCCAGGGCTGGACCGCCGCCCACCGCCACGGTAACGCGGACACCGCCGACTTCACCGCGTACGTGGAGGAGCAGGCACCGGACCAGGACTTCGAGCCGCTCTGGCGCGACTGGCTGTACGGCGAGGGCCGGCCGGAGCGCCCTTGACCCGCCGTCAGCGGCGGCCGCCCCGCCGTCACCGGCCGCCGCGCGCGGCCTCCCACGCGTCCAGCAGTCCGGCGAGGCCCTCCGGCCACACCGGTTCGGCCTCCTCGGCCAGCTCCCCGCGGGTCCACCAGCGCCAGGTGAGGATGCCGTCGGCGGCGTGCGCGGCGGCCAGGCCGGGGCCGGCGGGTTCCCGGTGCGGGCCGGGGGTGACGTAGATGTGCTCGTGCTGGTGGACGGGGACGCCCGAGTGGGTGAAGTCGTGCTCCCAGGTGTGCAGCAGTTCGCCCGGTTCCAGGTCCGTCCACCCCGTCTCCTCGGCCAGTTCCCGCAGGGCGCCCTCGCGCGGGGACTCGTCCGCCTCCAGTCCGCCGCCGGGCAGCGCCCAGTGGACGCCGACCTCGACGTTGTCGTACCGGAAGAGGAGGACCGCGCCGGCCGGGTCCACCACGGCGACGCGGGCGGCGCGGCGCGGGGTGCGCAGGCTCTTGCGCAGGACGGCGCAGGGGCGGCCGAGCCGGCGGTCGGGCCGGTGCCCGATCACCTCGTAGCCGAGGGCCGTCCAGAAGGAGAGTCCCCGGGGGTCGGCGTCCGGGACGGCGAGGCGTACGGCGCCGCGGCCCGCCGCCCGGAACCGTGCCTCGACGGCCTCGGCGATCCGCCGCCCACAGCCCTGCCGCCGCACGGCCGTGTCGACCAGCAGCAGCCCGATCCACGGGTCCGGGTCGTCCGGGTCGGGATGGTGCGCCAGGGTGACGGCCACTCCGACGAGCCGCCCCGCCCCACGCGCGAGCAGCACCTCCACCCCCGGCTCGGCCATCTCGTCGGCCAGCGCCCTGGCCACCTGCTCGGGCCGGATGTCGTCGGGGTCCGGGAAGTCTCCGCCGAGCGCCTGGAACTCCCGGTCACCGGCGTAGAGCGCGGTGAGTTCGGCGAGCAGGGGCGCCGGGATGTCGTGGTCGGGGCTGAGGGGGAGCGGCTGGAGGATCACGCGGGCAACCTACTCCCCGGGAACGTCGGAGCCCCCGGTCTGCGCGACCGGGGGCTCCGACGGGGTGTCGCGTCCGTCAGACGCTGACGCCGAAGTCCTGGGCGATGCCGACCAGGCCCGAGGCGTACCCCTGGCCGACGGCGCGGAACTTCCACTCGGCGCCGTTGCGGTACAGCTCGCCGAAGACCATGGCCGTCTCGGTGGCCGCGTCCTCCGACAGGTCGTAGCGGGCGATCTCGGCGCCGCCGGCCTGGTTGACGATGCGGATGTAGGCGTTGCGGACCTGGCCGAAGTTCTGCGAGCGGTTCTCCGCGTCGTAGATGGAGACCGGGAAGACGATCTTCTCGACGTCGGCGGGGAGCCCCGCGAGGTTGACGTTGATCGCCTCGTCGTCGCCCGCGCCCTCGCCGGTGCGGTTGTCACCGGTGTGGACGATGGTCTGGTCCGGCGTCTGCTTGTTGTTGAAGAAGACGAAGTGGGCGTCGGAGTAGACCTTGCCCTGCGGGTTGACCGCGATCGCCGAGGCGTCGAGGTCGAAGTCCGTGCCGGTGGTGGTGCGGACGTCCCAGCCGAGGCCCACGGTGACGGCGGTCAGGCCCGGAGCCTCCTTGGTGAGCGAGACGTTGCCACCCTTGGACAGGCTTACAGCCATTGTTGGGAGTCCTTCCCTCGTTGTACAACGGGCACGAAGCTACAGCTACCCCTATGAACGCCGCGAGGGGGCGCCAAGGTTCCCCGTGTCTTTACTTTCTTTGCCAAACCCTAATTCGCGTGACGTGGACGGGTCAGGCGGGGGAACATGTACGGCATGTCCGGTCCCCATGTCATCAGAGGCTCCGTCTCCCTGCCCGAGGCCGAGCTGGTGTGGCGTTTCTCGCGGTCCTCGGGGCCCGGCGGGCAGCACGTCAACACCAGCGACTCGCAGGTGGAGCTGCGCTTCGACCTGGCGCGCACCGAGGCACTGCCCGAGGTGTGGAAGGCGCGCGCGCTGGAACGGCTCGCCGGCCGCCTCGTCGACGGCGTCGTCTCCGTCCGCGCCTCCGAGCACCGTTCGCAGTGGCGCAACCGCGAGGCCGCCGCCGTACGCCTGGCCGCCCTGCTCGCCGAGGCCACCGCCCCGCCGCCCAAGCCGCGCCGCCCCACCCGCGTCCCGCGCGGGATCAACGAACGCCGGCTGCGGCAGAAGAAGCAGCGCTCGGACACCAAGCGCGGCAGGACGGGCCGGGACTGGGGCTGACCGTCCCCCGCTGACCGCCCCCCGCCGGGCGCCCCCCGCTGACCGCCCCCGCCGGGCGCTCCCCGCCGGACGGCAGCGGCGTGCCGTCCGGACGGCCGCCTTCACTTCCGTACACGCTCCAGTGACAGCACGCCCACGGTCTCCCCCTCGCTGCGCTCCCCCGTGTCGCGGAAGCCCAGGCCGAGGTAGAAGTCCTCGGGGCCGTGGGCGCCGGGGTGCCAGGTGACGTACAGCTCGTCGCCGCCGCGGTCGCGGATCCGCCGGGCGACGGACTCGACGGCGAACCGCCCGTAGCCGCGGCCCTGCTCGCCCGCCTCGATGTTCAGCCGCCACAGGCCGGAGCGGATCAGGCTGCCGTCCCCGCGCCAGTCGATGTCGAAGAAGGCCATCAGGAAGCCGACGGGCCGTCCGTCGTCGACGATCAGGCGCGGCCAGGCGACCCCGGGACGCACATACGCCTCGGCGAGGGACTTCACCACGGGGGAGACCGCGAATTCCTGCTCGGGGCGGACCCGAATGCCGAGGGCGGCTTCCAGATTTGCGGCGGTTATTTCTTCCAGGCGGGGTGCGGAAGTCCTCGGTGGGGTGGTCATGGGGCCACCATAGGAAGGGAGTTCAGGGCCCGGCCACTGAATTGCCGTTCAGCCCAAGTGCCGGTAACGGCCCTGGAAATAGAGCAGCGGTCCGCCCTGTGCGCCCGGCACGCGCGCGTGCAGCACCCGGCCGATCACCAGCGTGTGGTCCCCGGCCGCCACCCGCTGCTCGGTACGGCACTCCAGCGTGGCCAGCGCGCCCCCGAGCAGCGGTGCGCCGGTGGCCTCGCCGCGGGTGTGGGGGAGGTCCTGGAAGAGGAGCCGGTCGCTGAGCCGGCCCTTCATCGCGAAGCGTCCGGCGATGTGCCGCTGGCTCTCCGACAGCACCGACACCGCCCACAGGGGCTGTTCGTCGATCAGGTCGTCCATCCGGGAGCCGGTGCGCAGGCTGACCAGCACCAGGGGCGGATCCAGGGAGACGGACAGGAACGCCGTGGCCGTCATCCCCGCCTTCTCGCCCTCCGGCGCCCCCGGGGCGTCCGGGTCCAGCGGGGGCTCCTGCGCGGTCACCAGGACCACTCCGCCGGCCAGCCGGGACATGGCGGCACGGAACTCTTCTTCGCTCACCCCCACAGCATGCCCAAGGGGGCCGGTGGGGGCGGATGCGGCGGGCGGGGTCTTCAGTGGGTGAGCAGACACGCTCCGCACGCTAGTCCCCGGTCCGGCCGGCCCGCATCGGACCTCCGCCCGAGTGCGGTCGTAGGTCCCGGGACCGATTCCCGTACTCTCTCCGGAAGGGGAGTCGTACGCTCAGTAAACGCACAGGGAGAAACACAGAAACCCTTCGCAATTGCTCAGGTTTTCCTGTGACTTGGGTCACAAGGGGCGGTAATTGTTGACCCTGTGTACCGAGTGGGCAGCGCGCTGTGATTCAGTGGCGGAGGCGTCACAGGTACGGACACAACGACATGCGCAACGACAGAAACGACGTTACGCCGAAGACAACCCTTGATTCGCTGCGAAGTCTCGGGGGGAGGGCGAGCATGGAGGCCGAGTCGGAGCCTTACGTCCGTCTTGCGTCCCTGCGACAGCTGCACCAGGTCATGGCCGACATGAACACGGCCCGCAGTCTGGCCGACACGCTGCAGACGGTCGCCAACGGCGTCGTGGCGGCCCTCGGGTACGAACTGGCCTGCGTCAACCTCGTGCGCCCCGACGGCGACCTCGTCGTCGCCGCCTTCGCCGGGGACCCCACCGCCGAGGCCTTCATCACCGGCCGGGTCGGCTCCCGCGACTCCTGGGAGCGCCGGCTGGGCATGGGCGAGACCTGGGGCGATCTGGTCTTCATACCCCACACCGAGGGCTGGGTCCTCGACGACGACGACGTCCCGCAGTGGTACACGGACGGGCCCGCGCCCCGCTTCGAGGACGAGTGGCACCCCTCCGACCGCCTGTTCGCCCCCATGTACACGCCCGCCGCCCCCGGCGGCAACGGCGCCTGCGGCGAACTCATCGGCGTCCTGTCCGTGGACCGCCCGCGCAACGGCCGACGGCCCGGCGCCTGGGGCCGCGAAGCCCTCCAGATGTACGCCTTCCAGGCCGCCATCGCCATCAGCAACGCCCGTCTGCGCTCCAACATGCAGCGCGCCCTGGTCCGCCTCGAACGCGAACAGCAGGCCCTGCGCGCCAGCGAGGAGAGCTTCCGCCAGGCCTTCGAGTACGCCCCCTCCGGCATGGCCATCGCCGAGATGGGCGGCGACCAGCACGGCCGGATCCTGCGCACCAACGACGCCCTGTGCCGCCTGCTGGGCCGCCCCGCCTCCGCGATGCGCCGCTACTCCTTCTCCGACCTCGTCCACCCCGAGGACATCGGCACCCTGCTGCGGACCTCCGCCGAGGGCGGCCGCGCCGAACTGCGCCTCGGCCGCCGCGACGGCACGTACGTCTGGGTGTCGCTGCGCAACTCCGTCGTCGCCGACGCCGCCGACGGGCCCCGCTTCCTCCTCACCCACGTCGAGGACATAGAGGACCGCAAGCGCCGCGAGCTCCAGCTCGCCCACCGCGCCTCCCACGACTCCCTCACCGGCCTGCCGAACTCCGCCGAGCTGCGCTCGCGCCTGTCCTCCCGGCTCTGCGCGCGCCCGCAGTCCGCCCACCCCGCCGCCGTCGACGCGATGGACGCCCAGGGGCACCCCGCCTTCGACACCCACGACCACGGCTTCGACTTCCGGACCGACGGCGCGGAGCGGTTCCACGGCGCGGAGCGGTTCGACGCCTACGACCACCACGTGCACACCGTCGCCCCCGAGGACGGCGTCCGCGACGACGGCGCCAAGGGGCTCGCGGTCCTCTTCTGCGACCTCGACGGCTTCAAGTCGATCAACGACCGGTTCGGGCACAACGCCGGTGACGCGGTCCTCATCGAGGTCGCCCGCAGGCTGTCCCGGGGCGTCCGCGACGGCGACACCGTCGCCCGGCTCGGCGGCGACGAGTTCGTGATCCTCGCCGACGGTCTCGGCCGCGCCGACGCCCAGGACCTCGCGGTGCGCCTGCGCAACGAGATCATCCAGCCGATCCGCGCCGAGGGACGGGCCGTCCGGGTGGGCGCCAGTTTCGGCATCGGCTGGGCGCACTGCGGGATGACCGCGGACGAGGTGTTGAAGTCCGCCGACGAGCGGATGTACGTAGAGAAACGATCTCGTCCCAAACAGCACAGACGGGCGGGCTGATCCGCAGGTCAGCGCCCGGCTGCCCGCAACGATGCGATCCGGGTCACCCGTTCGGCGGGTCGGGAGCGGGTAGGCTCGCTCTTCTCCGCACGTATGGACGCGTAGGGATACGCGGACCGCATCCGCCCCGCACCTGTTGAGGAGTACGAAGGGATGACGCCCGGCAACAACGGCGCGAGCACGCCCCAGGACGACGACCCGTTCGGCTACCTCTACGCCGACGGCCAGGCCAACGGAGCGCAGCCTCCGTCCGGCGGTGGCTACGGATACCCGTCGGTCAACCGCGTGCGCGCGGTCGGCGAGCGCCAGTACGGCCAGCAGCAGACCGCGCAGTACGGGCAGCCGGCGGCGCCGCCCCAGCAGGGTGCCTACGGGCAGCCGACCGGCCAGCCCGCCGGACCCGAGGGCTTCTCCGGCGGCGCCGGCACGCCCACCGGTCACCGGGAGCAGGGGCTCGGCGGCGGCCGGGGCCGCGGCCCCAACACCAAGGGTCTGCTGATCGGCGCGGTCGCGGTGGTCGCGGCCGTCGTCATCGGCATCGCGGTGGCGATGACGGGCGGCGACTCCGACGACGACAAGCAGGCCGGCGGCGAGGTCTCCTCCGCACCCACCGTCTCCGAGAGCGCCTCGCCCAGCGCCTCCAGCAGCGGCGACACCGAGCAAGAGGTCGAGCTGCCCACGATCGACGCCAAGGCCCTGCGCCTCGGCGGCGCGGCCGCACTGGCCTCCGACGTCCAGGGCGCCCGGGCCGACGGCGGCATCTACGTCGCCCTGAACCAGGTCGGCAACTCCGTCACCTGGAGCGTCGACGGCATCCCCGAGGACGGCGACTACACGCTGTTCGCGCACTACAGCGCCCCCGGCGAGGACCAGTCGATGACCCTCACGGTCAACGGCAAGAAGTTCGGACAGCCGCTGAGCATGAAGAACTACGCGAAGGCCGCCGCCGGCGACTTCACGAAGGGCTGGACCACCACCTACGCCTGGCCCACCCTCACCAAGGGCACCAACACCATCAGCCTGTCCTGCGAGGCCGGCGACAAGTGCAACGTGCTCCTGGACCAGTTCTGGCTGAAGAAGGGCCAGGTCAAGGACTGACCGCGGTCAGGCCGCGGTGACCTCCCCGGTCACCGCGACCCGGCCCAGCAGGTCCTCGTAGGCCGCCCGGTCGAACTCGCCGGCCGTCGGGGACAGGGCGGTCGCCGCGGACAGGGCGAGTGCGCGGGCCAGGGTCTCGGGCCAGGGGAGCCGCTCGACGAGGCCGGAGAGCAGGCCCGCGGACACCGCGTCACCGGCGCCCGCCGGGGTGCCGAGCAGCCGGGTTGTCGGGTTGCCGCGCGGCCGGGGCGGCGGGACGGCGCGCCAGCGGCCCTCCGGGGTGGCCGCGACCAGGCCCTGGGCGCCCAGGGACGCCACCACCGAGCGGGCGCCGCGCCGGCGGGCGTCCTGCGTCGCGCGCAACGGCTCGTGGGAACCCGTCAGTTCGGCCAGTTCCCCGGCGTCCGGCTTGATCAGGTCGGGGCGCGCCGCCACCGCGCGGCGCAGCGCCTCACCACCGGTGTCCAGCAGCACGGGGACGCCCGCGGCCCGCGCGGTGCGCACCAGGCCCCCGTACGCGCCCACCGGTACCCCCGGCGGCAGACTGCCGCACAGGGCCACCGCGTCGGCGCCGGCCAGCAGTCGCTCGTACGTCTCCTGGAAGGCGGACCACTCGGCGGGGTGATGACCGGGCCCGGTTCGTCGAACCGCGTGGTGTTCCCGGTGCGTTGGTCGACCACGGTGAGCGTGCGGCGGGTCGCGGCGGCGCACGGGACGAGCGCGTCGGTCACGCCGGTGAGCCGCTCCCGTACGACGCGGCCGGTGGGTCCGCCCGCGAAGCCGGTGACCGTCACCTCGTGCCCGAGGGCGGCCAGGACGCGCGCCACGTCCAGCCCCTTGCCGCCGGAACGTTCCGTCACCTCGGTCACCCGGTGCGCGGCATGCGGCAGCAGGGCCGGGACGCGGTAGGTGACGTCGAGAGCGGTGTTCGGCGTGACCGTGAGAATCACCTGGCCCGACCTCCCCCGGTCAGCGGCGTTCGGCCGCCGTTTGCTTGGATGCGCCCTTCCGGACGGCCTGATCATGCCAAAGAGACGGCGGTCGGCCCAGCCCCCGGGTCGGCCGCCGTCCCCGTGCGGGCGGAGATTTCAGCCCAGCCCGGGATCCACCACCCAAACCCCCTGCCGCATCACGCCCTTGAGGTCGAAGTTCTCGTCCAGCAGGACCAGGTCGGCGTCCTTGCCCGGCTCCAGGGAGCCCACCCGGTCGGCCAGGCCCAGCAGCCGGGCCGGGTTGGCGGACAGGGCCGCGACCACGTCCTCCACCGGCAGCCGGTCCACCGTCACCGCCCGCTTGAACGCGCGGTCCAGGGTCAGCGTGGAGCCGGCGATCGCACCGCCCTCCACCAGCCGGGCCACGCCCTCGCTGACCTCGACCTCCAGCGGGCCGAGCAGGTACCGGCCGTCGCCGGTGCCGGCCGCGTCCATCGCGTCCGTGACGAACGCGACCCGCCCCGCGCCCGCCCGGTGGAACGCCAGCTCCAGTGCCGCCGGATGCAGGTGGACGCCGTCGTTGATCAGCTCGACCGTCACCCGCTCGTCCTCCAGCAGCGCGGCGATCGGGCCCGGCGCGCGGTGCCCGAGCGGCGGCATCGCGTTGAAGAGGTGGGTGGCGACCGTCGCGCCCGCCGCGATCGCCGCCACCGTCTGCTCGTAGGTGGCGTCCGTGTGGCCGACGGCCGCGATCACCCCGTGCTCGGCCAGCAGCCGTACGGAGTCGATGCCGCCCGGCAGTTCGGTCGCCAGGGTGACCATCTTCGCCCTGCCGCGCGCCGCGTCGACGAGCTTGCGCACCTCGGCCGGGTCCGGGTCGCGCAGCAGGCCCTCCGCGTGCGCGCCCTTGCGGCACGGCGAGATGAACGGGCCCTCGAAGTGGATGCCGGCCAGGTCGCCCTGTTCGGCCAGTTCGCTGAGCAGGCCGGCCTGCCGGACCAGGACGTCCATGTCGTCGGTGACGGTGGACGCGACGAGCGTGGTGGTGCCGTGCCGGCGGTGGGCGCGGATCGCCTGCTGCACCTCGTCGGCGGTGCCGGAGAAGGAGGCTCCGCCGCCGCCGTGGTTGTGCAGGTCGACGAAGCCGGGGACCAGCCAGTGGCCCGTCACGTCGACGGCGTGGGCGGTTCCCCGCGGGGTCCCGTGCGGGGCGTTCGGCGCGATGCGGGTGCCGTCGATCGTGACGCGGCCGCCGGGAACCGTGCCCGTGGGCAGCACCACCCGCGCGCCGGTCAGTACCCGCGGCTGCGTGGCGGCGCCTCGCGCCTCTGGGGGGTGGCCATCAGGACGTTACCTCCGTGCGGTCGGTCGAATCGAGGAGATCCCAGGCCAGGAGCCCCGCTCCCCGGCATCCGGCGGTGTCGCCCAGCGCCGCCGGGACGATGTCCGGGAGCTTCTGGAAGGTGACCCGCCGGCGGACGGCGTTCCGCAGCGGTGTGAACAAGGTTTCTCCCGCCTCGGCGAGGCCGCCACCGATGACGACGGTGCGCGGGTCCAGCAGGGTGAGGGCGGTGACCAGGCCGTCGGCGAGCGCGTCGACCGCCCGCTGCCAGATCCGGACGGCGTTCGGGTCGCCGGACGTGACGGCCTTCGCGCAGTCCGCGGCGTCCGCCTCCGGGTTCCCGCAGGCCGCCGCCCACGCCTCGCCGACCGCCGCCGCCGACGCGAACCGCTCCAGGCAGCCGCGCTGCCCGCAGGGGCAGGGCGTACCGCCGGGGCGTACGACGATGTGGCCGATCTCGCCCGCGGAGCCGTGCGCGCCCGCCTCCACCCGCCCGGCCACGCCGATGGCGCCCGCGATGCCCGTGCCGAGGGCCACGAAGAGGTAGCGGTCGGCGCCCTGACCTGCGCCGATGCGTCCCTCCGCGAGTCCGCCGGTGCGGACGTCGTGGCCGAGGGCGACCGGGACGCCGCCGAGCCGCTCGGTGAGGAGTGCGCGCAGGCCGACGTCGCGCCAGCCGAGGTTGGCGGCGTAGACGGCGACGCCGTTCGCCTCGTCGACGATGCCGGGTACCGCGACCCCGGCCGCGGCCGCGGCCCCGCCGAGGTGCCGGGCGCCGTACGCGTGCAGCTCGGCGGCGAAGTCGAGGATGCCGGCGACGACCTCGTCGGGACCGCGCTCGCGGCCCGTGGCCCGGCGGGCCCGGTGCAGCAACGCGCCGTCCGCCCCGACGAGGGCGGCCTTCATCCCGGTGCCGCCCACATCGAGGGCGATGACGTGTCTCACGGGGACAGTGTGGACCGAGGACCCGCGAGAGGTCTAGTCCACTTGCGTGGTGTAGACCTTGTTCCGGATATCGGTTTCATTGGTCGGAGCAATCATGTGTGGATCGTGTGCGCACGGAGGGCCCGGCCGTCCAGGGGAACGGGAGAGCACAGTGCGGCGGCGGGCAGGGAAGTCGGGAACGATCGCGGTGGTGGCCGCCCTGAGCATGACGGCGGTGCTCGCCGGCTGCGGGGTCACCGGCGGCTCCGGCGACGTCACCCTGACGCTCGTCGCCGCCGACTACGGCGACAGTGCCGCCAACAGCTCCCGGAAGTACTGGGACGCGCTGGTCGACGCCTACGAGAAGGACCACCCCGGCGTCACCGTCGAGGTCACCGTCCACTCCTGGAACGACGTCGACCGCGAGGTCAAGAAGCTGGTCGATGCCGGCAAGGCCCCCGACATGGCGCAGATCGGCGCCTACGCCGACTACGCCGATGAAGACCTCCTCCACCCGGCGGGCGACGTCCTCTCCATCCCCGTCCAGGCCGACTTCGTCCCCCAGCTCGCCGACGCGGGCGAGGTGCGCGGCGTGCAGTACGGCATGCCGTTCGCCTCCTCCACGCGGCTGCTGTTCTACAACAAGACCCTCTTCGCCGAGGCCGGCATCAGCGCGCCGACCACCTGGGCCGAGCTGGCGAAGGACGCGGAGGCGCTGAAGGCGGACGGCGTGAAGTACCCGTACGCCCTGCCGCTGGGCCCCGAGGAGGCGCAGGCCGAGACCATGCAGTGGCTGCTCAGCGGCGGGGGCGGCTACACCGGGACCGCCACCGGCTACAGCCTCGACTCCACCGAGAACGTCCACACCTTCACCTGGCTGAAGAACGAACTGGTCGGCAAGGGCCTCACCGGGCCGGTCGCGCCGGGCAGGCTCAACCGGGCCGACGCGTTCGCCGCGTTCGCCGCCGGCCAGGTCGGCATGCTCAACGGACACCCCTCGCTGATGAAGACGGCCGCGAAGAAGGGGGTGAAGTTCGGCATGGTCCCCATGCCCGGCCTCGACGGGCCGACCAAGGTCTCCATGGGCGTCGCCGACTGGATGACCGCCTTCAAGCGGAACGGCCATGCCGAGCAGATCAAGGACTTCCTGAACTTCGTCTACAGCGAGGAGAACGTCCTCGACTTCTCCCGCGAGTACGACCTGCTGCCCGTCACCAACTCCGCCTCCCAGACCATGACGGCCGCCTCCCGGGACGCCGACCTCAAGCCCTTCCTCGACCAGCTGCCGGTCTCCGAGCTGTACCCGGTGGGGCGCACCTCCTGGGCGGCGGTCAGCGCGGAGGTGAAGAAGCGGATCGGTCAGGCCGTGCAGCCCGGCGGCAGCCCGGCCGGGGTCCTCGGACAGCTCCAGACGACGGCCACCACCACGGAGAGCGGCACCCGCGACTGAGCCGGGTCCCGTGCGGTTGGGTTACCGTGCGGGACATGGAGCGGGCAGCGGACGAGGACGGGCACGAGGGGCTCGGGGCGAGGGAGCGGGACATCCTCGCCCTGGAGCGGCGCGGGTTCCCGGGGCCCGGCGCGAAGGAACGGGCGATCCGTGAGGAGCTGGACCTGTCGCCCGTGCGGTACTACCAGCTGCTCAACGCGCTGCTGGACGACGTACGGGCGCTGGCGCACGACCCGGTGACGGTGAACCGGCTCCGCCGGGTGCGGGAGGCCCGCCGGGCGGAGCGGTGAGGGCGCGGGGACGGGTAGTCCGTGCGGGCGGGCAGGGGGCGCCGGCCCCGGAGGCCGCCCCCCGGACGGGCTGAGCCGCCGTGCCCGGCACCGGGAAGTGCGGGCCCGTCCGGTCGTGGACCCGTCCCCCTCGCCGTCGATCCCGTCCGGTTATCGTCACCGTATGGGCACCCACGAGACGCACTCCACGGACTCCCACTCCTCTCTCCCCACCCCCACCACCCCCCGCGGCCGCGAGGCGCTCGCCGCGATCCTGGCCGCGCCGCGCACCGCGCTCGTCGCGCTCGACTTCGACGGGACGCTCGCGCCGATCGTCGAGAACCCGGAGGACGCGCGGCCGCACCCGGACGCGCTCCCCGCGCTCGCGGAGCTGGCGCCGAAGGTGGCCTCGGTCGCCGTGGTGACCGGGCGGCCCGCCGCCGTGGCGGTGAGCAACGGCGGGTTCGCCGGGGTGCCGGGGCTGGAGCGGCTGACCGTGCTCGGGCACTACGGGGCCGAGCGGTGGGACGCCCGCACCGGGACCGTCTCCGCGCCCGCCCCGCATCCCGGCGTCGCGGCCGTGCGGGCCGAACTGCCCGCCGTGCTGGAGGCGGCCGGGGCGTGGCGGGGGACCTGGGTCGAGGAGAAGGGGCGGGCCGTCGCCGTGCACACGCGGCGGGCGGAGGATCCGCAGGCCGCGTTCGAGGCGCTGCGCCGCCCGCTCGCCGACCTCGCCGCCCGGCACGGGCTCATCGTCGAGCCGGGCCGGATGGTGCTGGAGCTGCGGCCGCCGGGCGTGGACAAGGGCGTGGCGCTGACGGAGTACGTCCGCGAGATCGGCGCCGGGGCCGTGCTCTACGCCGGCGACGACCTCGGTGACCTGCCCGCCTTCGCCGCCGTCGACAAGCTCCGCTCCGACGGCGTCCCCGGCCTGCTCGTGGCCAGCGGCAGCTCCGAGGTGACCGAACTCTCCGAGCGGGCGGACCTGGTCGTCGAGGGCCCCGCCGGGGTGGTGGACCTGCTGCGGTCACTCGCGGCCCGGCTGCGGTGAACCACCGGGGGCACGTGCGCGTGCCCCCGGCGGGGCGGGGCTGCCGCGGGCGTCCGCCGGCGGGTTGAGATGACGGGTCCCGGGGCGTCTGCGCGTGCTGCCGGGTGGGGACGGCCGGCGGGCGGTCCAGGCCGGGACGCGGGAGGGGGCGGGTGCGCGTGCGCGTACCCCCGGCGGGCGGGCCGGGGCACGGGGCGGCGCGGATGGTCGCCGGGGTCAGTCGCGGGTGAGGGCCTGGAGGGCCTGGAGCTGCTCCAGGAACCAGCGGGCCGGAGGGAGCGCGGTCGCGGCCGCCGCCAGCCTCTTGGTGCGCTCCGCCCGCTCCTCCGGCGCCATGGTCAGCGCCTCGTGCAGGGCGCCGGCGGTCTCCAGGACGTCGTAGGGGTTCACCACGATCGCGTCCTCGCCCAGCTCCCAGTACGCCCCCGCCTCACGGGACAGCACCAGGGCGCAGCCCTCGTCGGAGACGACCGGGACCTCCTTGGCGACCAGGTTCATGCCGTCGCGGATGGGGTTGACCAGGGCCACGTCGGCGAGGCGGTACGCGGCCAGGGAGCGGGCGAAGTCGTCCTTCACGTGCAGCACGACCGGGGTCCAGCCGGGGGTGCCGTACCGCTCGTTGATCTCCTCCGCCAGCCGCCGCACCGCGGCCGTGTAGTCGCGGTAGACGGCGAGGTCCTGGCGGGAGGGGTAGGCGAACGCCACGTGCACGACGCGCTCGCGCCACTCGGGGTGGTCGTCGAGGAGCTGCCGGTAGGCCAGCAGGCCGCGCACGATGTTCTTCGACAGCTCGGTGCGGTCGACGCGCACGATGGCCTTGCGGCCCTCGCCGATCTCCTCGCGCAGGGCGGCGATGCGCTCCTCGACGTCGCTCTCGTGGGAGCGGGCGCGCAGGAAGTCGGCGTCGGCGCCGAGGCCGTGCACCCCGATCTCCGTGCTGCCGGGTCCGCCCGTGAACTCCGCGCAGCACGCGGTGAAGGCGTCCGCCCAGCGCCTGGTCAAAAAGCCCAGGCGGTCCGCGCCGAGCATGCCGCGCAGCAGCTGCGCGCGGATGTCGGAGGGGAGCAGCGCGAAGTAGTCCACCGGCGCCCACGGCGTGTGCGAGAAGTGGCCGATGCGCAGGTCGGGCCGCAGCTCGCGGAGCATGCCCGGGACCAGGCAGAGGTGGTAGTCCTGCACCAGGACCGCCGCGCCCTGACCGGCCTCCTCGGCGAGCGCCTCCGCGAACGCGCGGTTGTACGTCTCGTACGACGCCCACTGGCGCCGGAACTCCGCGTCGAAGACGGGCTCCAGCGGGGTCTGGTACAGCAGGTGGTGGACGAACCAGAGCACGGAGTTGGCGATGCCGTTGTACGCGTCGGCGTGCACGTCGGCCGGGATGTCGAGCATCCGGACGCCGTCCTCGCCGACCCCGCGCCGCACCGCCTCGCGGTCGTCGTCGGAGAGCGCCGAGCACACCCACAGGGCGCCCGCGTCCGGCCCGATCGCCGACAGGCCCGAGACCAGTCCCCCGCCGCCCCTCCTGGCGTGCAGCGAACCGTCCTCGCGCACCTGGTAGGAGACCGGGCCGCGGTTGGACGCGACCAGCACCTGAGCACCCTCAGCAACAGCAGCACGCGTGGAAGCCATACGCCACAACCTAGCCCGGTCCGTAAACGCTCAAACGTACGGATGCGGTCCGTGGCCGGGTCGCGTCCGGCCGTACCCGGCCGCCGGACCGGGACGGCACGCGACCGTGTGCGCAACACCCCCTAGGCGACCTTGCGTTCCGCGTACTCGGCGATCTCCGCCATCGGCGGCCGTTCCTCGGTGTCCACGGAGTGGGTGCGCGGCTCGAAGCCGTCCGCGCCCCGCTCGAACTGGGTGAGGGCGGGGCGGATCAGGTGCCCGCGTGCCAGCCGGAGCTGCGCGGTGCGGTAGATCGCCGCCGCCATCCTGCCGAGCGCCTGCCCGTCCTGGTGGCGGTGCTTGCGGACGCCGACGTCGACCTGGGCGAGGGCGTCCAGGCCGACCAGGTGCAGGGCGTCGACGAGCATGCCCAGTTCCACGCCGTAGCCGACGGGGAACGGGAGCCGTTCCAGCAGGCTGCGGCGGGCCGCGTACTCGCCGCCGAGCGGCTGCACGAAGCCGGCCAGCTGCGGCCAGTGCATGTTGAGCAGGGGGCGGGCCATCAGCTCGGTGACCCGGCCGCCCTGGCCCGCGGTCCTGCCGGAGGCGGGCGAATCCAGCTCGGTGCCCAGCGGACGGTCGTACATGGCCTTGACCAGGTCCACCCCGGGGTCGGTGAGCAGCGGGCCCACGATCCCCGAGACGAAGTCGGAGGAGAACTCCCTCAGGTCGGCGTCGACGAAACAGACGATGTCCCCGCTCGTCACGAGCAGCGACCGCCACAGCACCTCGCCCTTGCCGGGGACGGCCGGTATCCGGGGCAGGATCTCGTCCCGGTGGACGACGCGCGCCCCGGCCGCCGCGGCGACCTGCGAGGTGCGGTCGGTGGAGCCCGAGTCGACGACGACGATCTCGTCGACGAGGGGGACCTGCCGCATCAGGTCGTGGCGGACGACCGCGACGATGTCGCCGACCGTCTCCTCCTCGTTCAGGGCGGGCAGCACCACGGACACCGACTGGCCCGAGGCGCGCTTCGCGGCCAGGACGCGGTGCAGCGGGCGGTCGGTCACGGACCAGGAGCGGGTGGCCAGCCAGGCTTCGGCTTCTTCCAGCACGGTCTGCGGCTCCTCACTGTCGTGATCACACGCGGTGCACGCGGGGTGACCGTGTGATCCATCTCGCGGTTCGGACGTCTGTCTCAACTGTCCTGGCCTTCGGTTACAGTCTTGAACAACGCGGATGACCATCGCATGTCCGAGGTGGCCGCTGTTCACAACTTCATACCGCTCATCCAGAGGGGCAGAGGGATACGGCCCGATGAAGCCCCGGCAACCCTCCAGCCGCGCGCGCCGCCAGGCGTGACCGCCCACGCGTCACGTCGATGTGGTGAGGCTCCCGGCTAGGGAAGGTGCCAAATCCGTCTCACGACGAGATGCGTCGTGAGGAAGATGAGGAGAAAGGGCCTCGCCTCACATGGCTGCGCAGACAGTTGCAAGCACCACGAACTCCGTCGACCTCGGTCCCGCCGCGGCGCTCTCCTGCCGCGAGTGCGGACACCGCGTGCCCCTCGGCCCGGTCTTCGCCTGCGAGGAGTGTTTCGGCCCGCTCGAGATCGCGTACGACTTCTCGTCCTACGAGACCGAGGAGCTCCGCAAGCGCATCGAGGCGGGCCCCGCGAACATCTGGCGCTACGCGCCGCTGCTGCCCGTCCCGGCCGACGTGGCGGACAAGCCCAACATCAACCCCGGCTGGACCAAGCTCGTCCAGGCCGACAACCTGGCCCGCGAGCTGGGCGTCGACGCCGGCAAGCTGTTCGTCAAGGACGACTCCGGCAACCCGACGCACTCCTTCAAGGACCGCGTCGTCGCCCAGGCCATCGAGGCCGCCCGCGCCTTCGGCTTCACCACCCTGTCCTGCTCCTCCACGGGCAACCTGGCCGGGGCCGTCGGCGCCGCCGCCGCCCGCGCCGGTTTCCGCTCCTGCGTGTTCATCCCGCACGACCTGGAGCAGGGCAAGGTCGTCATGGCCGCGATCTACGGCGGCGAACTCGTCGGCATCGAGGGCAACTACGACGACGTGAACCGCTTCTGCTCCGAGCTGATCGGCGACCCGGCCGGCGAGGGCTGGGGCTTCGTCAACGTCAACCTGCGGCCGTACTACGCCGAGGGCTCCAAGACGCTGGCGTACGAGATCTGCGAGCAGCTCGGCTGGCGGCTCCCCGACCAGCTCGTCGTGCCGATCGCCTCCGGCTCGCAGCTCACGAAGATCGACAAGGGGCTGCGGGAGCTGGTCGAGCTCGGTCTCGTCGAGGACCGGCCGTACAAGATCTTCGGCGCCCAGGCCGAGGGCTGCTCGCCGGTGTCCACCGCCTACAAGGCGGGCCACGACGTGGTCCGGCCGCAGAAGCCGGACACCATCGCCAAGTCCCTCGCCATCGGCAACCCGGCGGACGGGCCCTACGTCCTGGACATCGCGCGCCGCACCGGCGGCGCGGTGGAGGACGTGGACGACGAGCAGGTGGTCGACGCGATCAAGCTGCTGGCGCGGACCGAGGGCATCTTCGCCGAGACCGCCGGCGGCGTGACCGTCGGTGTGACGAGGAAGCTGATCGAGAACGGTCTCCTGGACCCGACGAAGACCACCGTCGTCCTCAACACGGGGGACGGCCTCAAGACCCTCGACGCGGTGGCCGGCACCGGCCTCACCGCCACCATCCGCCCCAACCTGGACTCCTTCCGAGAGGCTGGCCTCGCATGAGCGTGACCGTCCGCATCCCGACCATCCTGCGCACCTACACCGGTGGCAAGGCCGAGGTCCCGGCCGAGGGCGCGACCCTCGGCGAGGTCATCACCGACCTGGAGAAGAACCACACCGGCATCGCCGCCCGCGTCCTGGACGACCAGGGCAAGCTGCGCCGGTTCGTCAACGTGTACGTCAACGACGACGACGTGCGCTTCGAGCAGGGGCTGGACACGGCGACCCCGGACGGCGCCGGCGTCTCCATCATCCCGGCCGTGGCCGGCGGCTGACCGGTGCTCCGTACCCGTCGGTAGTACCCGCTGGTAGTAACCGTCGGTAATGTCGATGACCGAGAGTTCATCGAATTGCCCCCTCCGCGAGAGAAGCGGAGGGGGCAATTCAGTGGGGTTGAGCGCGGTAGGGTTGGGGAACGCGCCGCTCATTGCCCGCCGGCCGCGGAGGAGTTCCGCCGGGGCGGGCGATGAGAAACAGCCAAACTGTGCATGTGTTTTGCGCCTTTCATTCCCTTTGCGGGGCCCGACTTGCCCTGAATGCGGGCGAATTCTCACTCTTCTGCGGACCCTTCGCGTCCAGATTTCTCGTCCGATTGACCTGTTGCAGACGGCAGTCGTGCAGATACATTCGGCCGCGGTCGACGCGTTCCGGCGCACGCCCCCAATCAACTGGGGGGTGAGGTCTGACCCGGATCCGCGAAGTGTGGATCTGTGCAAGGGCCAGTAATAGGGGAGTTAGGCATGGCTCAGGGCACCGTCAAGTGGTTCAACGCGGAGAAGGGGTACGGCTTCATCGCGGTCGACGGTGGTGCGGATGTTTTCGTCCACTACAGCGCGATCCAGATGGACGGATACCGCACCCTGGAAGAGGGCCAGCGGGTCGATTTCGAGATCTCGCAGGGTCAGAAGGGGCCGCAGGCGGACATGGTCCGGCTCGCGACCGGCTGAAGCACGCGCCGACTTGCAGCGACGTTCTTCTGTTCCACCGGCTTCATCAGCTCCATCGGCTTCACCGGTTTCACCGTCGAAGGGCTCGCACCTCCCGGGGTGCGAGCCCTTCGACGTGTCCGCGGCCGCGCGACGTCCGGAGCCGCCCGTGCTCACCTCCGGCCCGTGCTCACCTCCGGCCCGCGCGCACCCGCCCGCCGGCGTCCGCCGCCACCCCCCGTTCACCTGCGGATCCCGGGGAGGCGCTTGCACTCGGCACAGGCGAGTGCTAATCATTGCGTTAGCACTCTGAAGGTGAGAGTGACAACGAAGGACCGGGTCGGTGAGGCCCGCAGGCCAGGTGGGGCAAGGAACCACAAGGCCGGCGAGCCGTCCGTCGCGGGCGCGGGCGCGGTCCGAAGGAATCACCCCCAGTCCTGGAGGGACCACTTCACATGGCCAAGATCATCGCGTTCGACGAGGAGGCGCGGCGCGGCCTCGAGCGCGGCATGAACCAGCTCGCGGACGCCGTCAAGGTGACGCTCGGCCCCAAGGGCCGCAACGTCGTCCTCGAGAAGAAGTGGGGCGCCCCCACGATCACCAACGATGGTGTCTCCATCGCCAAGGAGATCGAGCTCGAGGACCCGTACGAGAAGATCGGCGCCGAGCTGGTCAAGGAAGTCGCCAAGAAGACGGACGACGTCGCCGGTGACGGTACGACCACCGCGACCGTCCTCGCCCAGGCGCTGGTCCGCGAGGGCCTGCGCAACGTGGCGGCCGGCGCCAACCCGATGGCCCTCAAGCGCGGTATCGAGAAGGCCGTCGAGGCCGTCTCCGGTGCCCTGCTCGAGCAGGCGAAGGATGTCGAGACCAAGGAGCAGATCGCTTCGACGGCCTCCATCTCCGCCGCCGACACCCAGATCGGCGAGCTGATCGCCGAGGCCATGGACAAGGTCGGCAAGGAAGGCGTCATCACCGTCGAGGAGTCGCAGACCTTCGGTCTCGAGCTCGAGCTCACCGAGGGCATGCGCTTCGACAAGGGCTACATCTCGGCGTACTTCGCCACCGACATGGAGCGTATGGAGGCCGTCCTCGACGACCCGTACATCCTGATCGCGAACTCCAAGATCTCCAACGTCAAGGACCTGCTCCCGCTCCTGGAGAAGGTCATGCAGTCGGGCAAGCCGCTGCTGATCATCGCCGAGGACGTCGAGGGCGAGGCCCTGTCGACCCTGGTCGTCAACAAGATCCGCGGCACCTTCAAGTCCGTCGCCGTCAAGGCCCCGGGCTTCGGCGACCGCCGCAAGGCGATGCTGAACGACATCGCCATCCTCACCGGTGGCGAGGTCATCTCCGAGGAGGTCGGTCTCAAGCTCGAGAACACCTCCCTGGACCTCCTGGGCAAGGCCCGCAAGGTCGTCATCACCAAGGACGAGACCACCATCGTCGACGGGTCCGGCTCCTCGGAGCAGGTCGCGGGCCGGGTCAACCAGATCCGCGCCGAGATCGAGAACAGCGACTCGGACTACGACCGCGAGAAGCTCCAGGAGCGTCTGGCGAAGCTGGCCGGCGGCGTGGCCGTCATCAAGGCCGGCGCCGCCACCGAGGTGGAGCTCAAGGAGCGCAAGCACCGCATCGAGGACGCCGTCCGCAACGCGAAGGCGGCCGTCGAGGAGGGCATCGTCGCCGGTGGTGGCGTGGCCCTGCTGCAGGCCACCTCGGTCTTCGAGAAGCTCGACCTCGAGGGTGACGAGGCGACCGGCGCCAACGCCGTGAAGCTCGCCCTGGAGGCCCCGCTCAAGCAGATCGCCGTCAACGGTGGTCTCGAGGGTGGCGTCATCGTCGAGAAGGTGCGCAACCTGCCCGTCGGCCACGGCCTGAACGCCGCGACCGGTGAGTACGTCGACATGATCGCCGAGGGCATCATCGACCCGGCGAAGGTGACGCGCTCCGCGCTGCAGAACGCCGCGTCGATCGCCGCGCTGTTCCTCACCACCGAGGCCGTCATCGCCGACAAGCCGGAGAAGTCCGCGGCCCCGGCCGGCGGCGGCATGCCGGGCGGTGACATGGACTTCTGAGCCTGATCCGGCTCGGGTTTCCACCGAGGGCGGCACCCCCTGTCGAGGGGGTGCCGCCCTCGGGCGTTCCCGGGGTCCCGCCGTGCGGGGCGGCCCCGGTCGGCGTGGCCCGGATCACAGGGGCGGCGGGGAGCGGGCGGAATGGCGGGGGCGGGGTCGCCGTTGAGAGGGAGGGCGGTGCTTGCATGTGCACATACCGTCCGGAATGTCCGCTACTCGATGTCCACCGCGACCTCTCCGAGGAGTCCTCTGCCGTGACCGCCACCCCCGCCGCCACTCCTGCCACCACCCCCGCCGCCGCACGCGCCGCCGAGATCCTCGGGCGTCCCGTCTCCCTCAACGGCCTGACCATGCCGAACCGCATCGCCATGGCGCCCATGACCCGCATGTTCTCCCCCGGCGGCATCCCCGGCGAGGACGTGGCGTCGTACTACGGCCGCCGCGCCGCCGCCGGTGTCGGCCTCGTCGTCACCGAGGGCACGTACGTGGGCCACGACTCCGCCGGACAGAGCGACCGGGTGCCGCGGTTCCACGGCGAGGAGCAGCTGGCGGGCTGGGCGAAGGTCGCCGAGGCCGTGCACGCGGGCGGCGGGACGATCATGCCGCAGCTGTGGCACATCGGCATGGTGCGCGAGCAGGGCCGGCCGCCCGTCGCGGACGCCCCCGCCGTCGGCCCCTCCGGCGTGCGCACGGACGGCACCGAGGGCGCCGGCAAGGCGATGACCCAGCGCGACCTGGACGACGTCATCGGCGCCTTCGCCGAGGCCGCGGCGGCCGCGGAGCGCATCGGCTTCGACGGCGTGGAGATCCACGGCGCCCACGGCTACCTGATCGACCAGTTCCTGTGGGCGGGCACCAACCGCCGCACCGACGCCTACGGCGGCGACCCGGTCGCCCGCACCCGGTTCGCGGCCGAGATCGTCGCCGCCGTGCGCCAGAGCGTGTCGCCGGAGTTCCCGGTCGTCTTCCGCTACTCGCAGTGGAAGCAGGACGCCTACGACGCGCGCCTCGCCGAGACGCCCGAGGAGCTGGAGGCCATCCTCGCCCCGCTCGCCGCGGCCGGTGTCGACGCCTTCCACGCCTCCACGCGCCGCTACTGGGTCCCCGAGTTCGACGGCTCCGACCTCAACCTCGCGGGCTGGACGAAGAAGCTGACCGGCCGGCCCACCATCACCGTCGGATCGGTCGGTCTCGACGGCGAGTTCTTCAAGGCCTTCCAGGGCGAGGGCTCCGCCCTCAGGAGCATCGACGACCTGCTCGACCGGCTGGAGCGCGACGAGTTCGACCTGGTGGCCGTCGGCCGCGCGCTGCTCCAGGACCCGGAGTGGGCGGCCAAGGTCCTGGCCGGCCGCCTCGACGAGCTGAAGCCGTACGACGCGGCGTCCTTGAAGACCCTGAGCTGACACGGACCGGACCAGAACAGGCCGGGCCGGGCCGGGCCGGAACGGACCGGGGCGAGGCGGACCGGGCCGGGCCGCCGGGAGGGCGGCCCGGCCTACAGGTTGCCCAGCGGCTCGATGTCGGTCTTCACCGGGATCCCCCAGACGCGCAGCACCTCGTAGTCGGTGAACTCGTGCACCAGGCGGTAGGCCATGGCGGGGCGGGATCCCCGGCGCAGGGCGGCGAGGTACAGCTCGGCCTCGTGGCGGTCGCGGCGCGGGGTGCCGCACAACTGCCACGTCTGGCCGTTCCACATCTCCGGCAGCCAGCGCTGCTGGGGCTGGGGGCGGTCGCCGCTGACGCCGTAGCGGGAGGGGGCGGGCTCGGCGGACCGGGCAGGCGCCGGGGGCCGTTGATCTCGGCGCGGCGGGCCGCCCGGCGCCGGGTCTCGCACAGCAGGCACAGGTCGGGGGCGTTCTTGTCGACCGGTCCCGCGGGATGCTCCGCGCACCGGGTGGTGGGCGCGGCCGTGCTGACGCTGTCCTGCAGCAGGTCCAGCGCGCGCCGCAGGTCGGTCTTCACCTCGTGCAGTTTGCCGTCCGGAGTGTCGCCGGTCAGCGCCTCCCCGTGCTCGCCGAGGAGACGCAGCGCGCGGCCGAGCGCGGTGAGCTGGGCGTGGTTCATGGTGTGCGGCTCCGGTTCTGTGCCTTCGCGACGAGGGTACACAGCCGCTCCCCGCCCGCCACGAAGCCGACCGGCGTCCACGGCACCCGCCCCGGGGCCCGCTCGCCGGCCGGTCCCGCCACGTACTGTCCGACGTTCACAGGGCCGTCCGAGGCGACGGCGTCGGCGAGGCACCGGGCGTCGGCCCGCAGCGGGCGGACCAGGTCCGCGACCGTGCCAGGCGCCGGTTCGGCTGTGACCGTGGGCGACACCCGGCTCGCCGCGGTGAGCGGATGCCGGTGGGGGCGCCCCCTGCCCGCTCCGCGTGGAGCAGCCCGGCGGGGTACGGGACGTGCGGCCGGCCGTCGGGGGTGTCGGGTCAGGGCAGGCCGCCCTGTGACCAGTCGCTCATCTGCGGGAAGGACACGATCGGCGTCTCGGGAGGCCGCGGGTGAGCCGGGGCGGGCGGGGACTGCGGAGCCCGGTGCCGGGGAGCGGGGCGCACGCCGAACAGGGAACCGGTGGCGGCGGCCAGTTCGGCGGCGCAGTGGACCGAATCCTCCGCCCGCACGCCCAGTCGGCGCAGGGCGCCGGCGTACGCGTCCTCCACCAGTTCCAGCCGGCGGGGCAGTCCCGCCCCGCCGTGCGACCGGCCGGACAGCGCGGTGAGGACCTCGTCCGCCCTGCGCTGCACGAGACCGAGGGCCTCCCAGCCGGACGGCCGCGTGGTGGCGGTCGGCGCGATGTCGTCGGCGCCGGGCAGACCGAGGTCGCCGCGGATCCGGTTGCCGACGGTGGAGTGCCAGCCGGCCAGGGTGCCGTTCAGCTCGGCGCACAGACCGTCGAGGAACGTCAGCAGTCCGGCCACGCCGTCGACCCGGCTGCCCCGGTGCCGCCGGAAACCGCCGCCGGGACCCGGGGGTTCGCCCAGCCGGTCGAGGATCGGACGCAGACCGTGCGCCACGGCGTCGGCCGCGGACTGGCAGGCGTGGTCGGTGGGCATCGGCTCTCACGCCCCCGTCGGGCCGGACGCCCCCGGGGCGGTGTCCGGCCGGTCCGGCTCCGGTTCCGCCGCCAGGGCGAGGAACTCGGCGAGATGGAGGACCTCGGCGCGGGAACGCGCCCGGCGCAGTCCCTGTTCGAGCTGCCGCTGGCAGCCCGGATTGACGACCACCACGTAGTCCACGTCCGCCGCCTCGATCTCGCTCAGCTTCGGGTCCAGCATCTTCCTGCTGTCGGCGGGCCGGAGCATCGCGTAGGTGCCGGCCGCGCCGCAGCACTTCCCCGCGCCCGGGAGTTCGACGTAGTCGGCGACCTCGGCGATCAGCTCACGGGGCGGGCGGGTCACGCCGAGGCCGTTGCGCAGGTGGCAGGAGTCCTGGAGCGCGGCCCGCGCCCGGCGGCCGTCGACCGTGACCTGACCGGTCGGCCGGAGCCCCGGTCGTCGAGGTACTCGCTCAGCTCCCGGACCCGGTCGCGGCCGAGGTGGTGCGCGATGTGGGCGGCGCAGCCGCCCGCCGTGGTCAGGATGGTGCCCGGCAGCTGCTCGCCGAGCGTACGGGCGAGTTCGGCGCCGGTCTCCGAGTCACCGTTGTGCGCGTGCAGCGCGCCGCAGCAGCCCTGCCGGGCGGGTACGTCGACGTCCGGGCAGAGCTGCCGGACGGCACGCGAGACCTGGGGGTAGAGCCCGCGTTCCACACAGCCCAGCATGAGGGAGACGGGCTGTGCGGACGGCTGCCCGACGGGCTTCGGCTGTGGCCTGCGGTCCGGCTCCGTGCGGTCCGGCTCCGTGCGGCCGGGTTCGTCCTTCCTGCCCGGGCCGCGGGCATGGCGGCGCACGAGTCCCTGCAGGCGCAGCAGCCCCGGCCGGGACACGAGCATCATCAGGGCCCGCGCGATCCACGGCCGGTTCCGGCCGCTCCACTGGTGGTCGCGCCACTGTTCCAGCAGCTGTCCGTACTCCACCCCCGCCGGGCACACCGTCTCGCAGGCGCGGCAGCCCAGGCAGAACGAGGACTCCTCGGCCAGTGTGGGGTCGTCGGGGCCGAGGTCGCCGGCCTCCAGGGCACGCATCAGCGTGATGCGCCCGCGCGGTGAGGAGGTCTCCTCGCCGGTGAGGGCGTAGGTGGGACAGGCGGGCAGACAGAACCCGCAGGAGATGCAGCGGTCCAGCAGATCCTTGTCGAAGATGCCCGGGCCCCGGCCGGGTTCGGGGCCCGGCGCGGCGGGGGCGGCGGGGGCGGGGGCGGCGGGGGCGGTGGGGGCGGGCCCGCAGGCCCCTCCGGCGCACCCGGCGCCGGAGGGGCCGCACGGGCCGGTGCTGTCCACGGTCTCGTGGTCGGTCATGATCCGAGCTTTCCGGGGTTGAGGATGCCTGCGGGGTCGAAGGCCTTCTTGATACGGCGCAGCAGCGCGACCTGGTCGTCCCCGAGCCGGTCGGCCAGGTACGGCAGTTTGGCGGCGCCCACGCCGTGCTCGCCGGTGATGGTGCCGTCCATGGCGATCGCGGCGGCGAAGATCTCGGCGAAGGCCTTGTGGGCGCGGTCGGCGCCCTCGCCGTCGTCGGGATCGAGCACGCAGGTGGGGTGCAGGTTGCCGTCCCCGGCGTGGCCGAAGGTGGCGATCCGCAGGTCGTACCGGTCGGCGATCTCGTCGATGCGGTCCACCATCTCGGCCATGCGGTGCCGGGGCACGGTGGCGTCCTCCAGGATCGTCAGCGAGCCGAGGCGGGACAGCGCGGGCAGGGAGCAGCGGCGGGCGGCGAGCAGGGCGTCGGCGCGGGCCACGTTCTCGGCCAGCGTGACGTCGAGCGCACTGTTCTCCTCGCAGACGTCCCCGATCCTGGCCAGGTTGCCCGCGACGTTCGCCGCGGAGCCGTCGTCGCCGAACAGCAGCAGCGCGCCGGCGTCCCGGCGCAGGCCGAGGCCCGCGAACTCCTCGACCGCGTCGATGCACTTGCGGTCGAGGAACTCCAGGGTCGCCGGGACGATGCCGGAGGCGATGACGGCCGCCACCGCGCGGGAGGCGTCGGCGAGGGTGTCGAAGTACGCCACGCCGGTGCCGGTCTCGGCCGGTGCCGGGAGCAGCGCCACGGTGACCTCGGTGATCACCGCGAGGGTGCCCTCGGAGCCGGTGAGCAGCCGGGTCAGGTCATAGCCGGCGACGTCCTTCCACAGTCTGCCCCCGGTGCGGATGACCTCGCCGGTGGGCAGGACGGCCTCGAGGCCGAGGACGTAGTTGCGGGTGACGCCGTACTTCAGGCCGCGCAGGCCTCCGGCGCAGGTCGCCACGTTGCCGCCGATGGTGGAGACGGTGCGGCTGCCCGGATCGGGCGCGTAGAGCAGGCCTTCGGCGGCCGCCGCGTCCGCCAGCGTGGCGGTGGACACACCGGTCTGCGCGCGGGCCAGCAGCTCGCCGGAGCTGATCTCCAGCAGCTGGTTCAGCCGGGTCAGGACCAGGACGATGCCGCCGGTCAGCGGGACGGTGCCGGCACACAGGTTGGAGCCGGCCCCCCGCGGCACCACGGGGATGCCGCGGGCGGTGGCGTGGCGGAGGACCGCCGCGACCTCCTCGGTGCTGCCGGGCAGCACCACGGCCTGCGGCCGCGCGTGGAAGAGGGGGGTGGCATCGCGGGCATAGGCGGCGAGAGCGCCGTCGTCGGTCCGTACGTGGTCCTGCCCCACGATGGCGGCCAGGTCCCTGGCCAGATCGGTGCCGGCGGACATCAGCGCACCACCATCCAGTCCAGGACCGGGGTCGACTGCAGGTAGACCAGTCCGCAGACCGCGACGAGCATGCCGAGGCCCCAGCCGACGACCTTGCGGAAGAGCTCGCCCTCGCGGCCTTCGAGGCCGACGACCGCGGCCGCGATGGCCAGGTTCTGCGGCGAGATCATCTTGCCGAGCACACCACCGGTGGTGTTGGCCGCGCCGAGCAGGTAGGCGGAGATGCCGGTCTTCTCGGCCGCGGTGACCTGCAGCATGCCGAAGAGGGAGTTGGAGGAGGTGTCGGAGCCGGTGACGGCCACGCCGAGCCAGCCGACCACGGGGGAGAGCAGGGCGAACGCGCCGCCGGTCTGCGCCAGGAACAGGCCCAGGGTGACGGTCTGGCCGGACATGTTCATCACGTAGGCGAGGGCGAGCACCGACATGACGGTGACGATGGTCCAGCGGAACTGGCGGATGGTGTCGACGTACGCGCCCGCGGTGCGCCCGCCGCCGATGCCGTACAGCACGGCGGTCAGCAGACCGGCCACCAGCAGCACCGTGCCGCCGGCGTTGAAGACGTTGAGGTTGTAGGTGAGGGAGGAGAGCGGCTCGCCCTTGGCGTTGACGACGTCCAGGCCGGGCCAGGCGAACTTCCAGCCCGAGTGGGCCTCCAGCCAGGTCTTCACCGGTCCGGCGGTGGCCACGGCGAAGAGCGCCACCACGATCAGGTACGGGGCGAAGGCCTTCAGCGCGGAGCCCTCACCGGTCTGCCGGCGCCGCAGCACGGCGTCCGACGCGGCGGTGGCGGTGGAACCGCCCGCGATGACCGGGATCCGACCCTGCGCGGCCAGCACCTCGCAGGGCTGCCAGACGCGCAGCATGCCCACGACCGCCAGGGCGCCCGCGAAGGCGGCCACGATGTCGGCGATCTCGTACGAGATGTAGTTGGCGCACACGAACTGGGCGGAGGCGAAGGCGAATCCGCCGACGAGGGCGATCGGCCAGGTCTGCTTCACACCGCGTCTGCCGTCCACCATGAAGACCAGGATCAGGGGGACGAACAGGGCGAGCAGCGGGGTCTGGCGTCCGACCATGGCGCCGAGATCGGCGGCCTCCATGCCGGTGATCTTGCCGAGGGTGGTGATCGGGACCGCGATGGCGCCGAAGGCGACCGGGGCGGTGTTGGCGACCAGGGAGACGGCGGCGGCCTTCATGGGCCGCAGGCCGACGGCCATCAGCATCACGGAGGAGACGGCGACCGGGGTGCCGAAGCCGGCGAGCGCCTCGAGCAGGGCGCCGAAGCAGAAGGCGATGATCACGGCCTGGACACGCTGGTCGCCGGAGAGGGATCCGAACGCCCTGCGCAGGACCGCGTCCCAGCCGGTGATCTCGGTCATCTTGTAGATCCACAGTGCGTTCAGCACGATGAAGATGATCGGGAACAGGCCGAACGCGGCTCCTTCGCTCGCGGCGAGCGCCGCCTGCCCGACGGGCATCGTGTAGCCGAAGACCGCCACGCCCAGGGCGACCGCCAGGGACACCAGCGACGCCTTCCACGCCTTCCAGCGCAGCCCGCCCAGCAGGACGAAGAGGGTGATCAGCGGAAGAGCGGCGAAGAGCGCACTCCATCCGAGAGACCCTCCGACCGGGTCGAATACCTGTTCGTAAGCAGCCATGACGCGTCCTTGCCTCATCCTGTTGATCTCCGTGTGATGCCCGTCACTCCTGCCGGCGGGATCGGTCGATTGTCAGACAACCGCTCATGTCTGTCAATGGATCGCGCAGGGGTGCGTGCGAGAATGACGGGGTCCCCATCGGAGGTGTTCATGGCCCAGGACGCCGTCATTCGGCTGTCCACCGTCTCGGTCGTCGAGGCCCTTGCCGCATCCCTGCGCGACCGTGTTCTCGACGGTCAACTCGCTCCGGGCACAACCTTCGCGGAGACCGAGATCGCGGCTGAGTACGGCGTCTCGCGGCCCACCGCCCGCAGCGCGGTGACCGCCCTGGTCCACGAGGGGCTCCTGCGCCGCGACGCCAACAAGCCGGCCTGTGTGCCCCAGCTCACCCGCGCCGACGTGGACGATCTGTTTCTCGTCCGTACTCCGCTCGAAACACACGTGGTACGGATTCTCGTGGAGCGCGGGACCGTACCGGTGGCCGAGGCCGAGCGGGCCATCACGGACCTCGACCGGCTGGGGACCGAGGCGCCGCACAGCACCTTCGTGGAGTCGGATCTGCGTTTCCACCAGTCACTGGTGGAAGCGGTCGGCAGCCCCCGGCTCAGCCGCCTCTACCGGGACATCAAGGGTGAGATGCACCTGTGCATGGTGCAGACCCGGCACACCCTCGGTCGCGAACGCATCGTCACCGAGCACGGCGGAGTGCTGGAGGCGCTGCGCGCCGGGGAGGCCGAGGAGGCCGTCAGCCGCATGCGGGCCCACCTGGACGGAGCGTGCAGCTCGCTGCAGCGGATCTTCGGCGACGACGGGAACTGACGTCGGGGGCGGGGCACCGTCCCCGACGACCCCCGGCCCCGGCACCACCCGGTACGAACCGCCGTCCCCGACGGGCCCCGGCACCCCGGGCACCGCCCGCGGCGCCTCCTCGTCCGCCCGTGACGGATCGGCGAGGCCCAGCCGCAGCCGGGTCATGCGGTGGGCGACGGACGTCACGTTCGCGGGGCCGCCGACCAGGGGCAGGAGCGCGGCGGCGGTGGCACGGTCACCGGTAGGCACCTGCCGAGCGTGCGGGTCAGGAGAGCGCGGCGACGACCGCGGCGCGCAGATGGCCGCCGGACTCCTCCAGAAGGCGGGTGGCCGTCGGCCCGTCGACCCCGGCGAGCAGCACGAGGATCGCGTTCTTCACCTCGCCGCCGGTGACCGTCAGGGCCCGCTCGATCTCCGCGTCGTCCGCGCCCGTCGCCAGCGCGACGATCCGCCGCGAGCGGGCCCGCAGCTTCTCGTTCGAGGCCCGTACGTCGACCATCAGGTTCCCGTACGTCTTGCCCAGCCGGATCATCGTGATCGTCGACAGCATGTTCAGCACCAGCTTCTGCGCGGTGCCCGCCTTCAGCCGGGTCGACCCGGTGAGCAGCTCGGGCCCGACGACCACCTCGATGCCGTGCTCGGTGGCCGCGGCCAGCGCACTGCCCGGGTTGCAGGCCAGCCCGACGGTCAGCGCGCCGGCCGAGCGCGCGTACTCCACCGCGCCGATCGCGTACGGGGTGCGCCCCGAGGCGGAGATCCCGACCACCGTGTCCTCGGCGGTCAGCGCGAGGCCGGCCAGGTCCGACCGCGCCAGCTCCCGCGAGTCCTCGGCGCCCTCGACGGACGTCGTCACCGCCCGCGGCCCGCCCGCGATGACCCCGACGACCCGGTCCGGGGCCGTGCCGAAGGTCGGCGGACACTCGGACGCGTCCAGCACGCCGAGCCGCCCGGCCGTTCCCGCCCCGGCGTACACCAGCCGCCCGCCGTGCTCCATCCGCGCGGCGATCGCGTCGACGGCGGCCGCGATCTCGGGCAGCCGCGCGGCCACGGCGGCGGCCACGGTGGAGTCCTCGCCGTTCATGAGCCGGGCGATGTCGAGGGTGGACAGGCGGTCGATCTCGGCGAGTTCGGGCCGGAAGGCCTCGGTGGTGAGCGATCCGAGCTGGGTGCGCAGGTCGTCGGGGCGGGGGATGGAGGTCATGGCAGCGGCTCTTTCTCTCCGGCGCGGGTCGGTCGACGTGTCTCCCACGGTCTACCGGTGCCGGTGCGCCAGGGCCTCGTACGACGCGGCCAGCGCCGGTGCCGCCGTGTCGTACGTGCGCTGCGCCACCCCACGAACAGGCAGTCCACCACCAGCAGCTGACCGGTCCTGGACGACATCGCCGCGGGCCGCAGCTCGCTCTCCCGGGCCGTCGACGTCGTCAGCACCTGGTCCGCGTACTGCGTGACCGCCCCGCCCGGCCGCCCGGTGACGGCGACGGTCGTGGCGCCCCGCTCGAAGGCGACCCGCAGCGGTTCGACGACGTCCCGCGTCGTCCCGGAGTGCGTGATCGCGACGGCGACGTCCCCCGTCCGCAACTGCACCGCGTTCGTCACCGCGAGGTGCGGGTCGCTGTGCGCGTGGGCCATGAGCCCGATCCGCAGCAGCTTCTGCACGAGGTCCTGGGCGACGAGCCCGGACGCGCCGACGCCGTAGACGTCCGTCCTGCGGGCGGCGGCCACCGCCGCCACCGCCGCCCCGAGCTGCACGGTGTCGAGACCGGCGGCGGTGTCGGCGAGGGCCTGCCGTTCGTCGTGGGCGAGTTTGGCGACGACGTCCGCGATCGGGTCGTCGACCGCGATGTCGGTGGTGAGGGCGGGGGCGCGGCCGGACTGCTGCTGCGCCGCGAGCCCGGCGAGGGCGAGCCGCAGGTCGCGGTAGCCGGGGTAGCCGAGCAGCCGGGCGGTGCGCACGACGGTCGCCTCGCTGGTGCCGGTGCGTTCCGCGAGGCGCGTGACGGTGAGCGCCGCGCAGCCCGCGGGGTCGCCCGCGACGGTCTCGGCGACGCGCTGCACCGAGCGCGTCATGGACGGGGCCAGCGCGCGGACCCGGGCGGCGAGGGCGCCGCCGAAAATTTCCGTCACGTCCTGGGGCATCCGTGAAAAATATTTCCGTACCGGGGACGCGGTCAAGAGTGCGCACAATGGGTGCATGGACCCCTCCCCTCCCCGCATCAGCCCACTGGAACAGGCGTTGCACGCCGCGCGCGCCCTCGTCCTCGCCGACCTGGCCTCGGGCGAGGTGGCCGCGGCGGACGTGGTCTCCCTGGTCGAGGAGTCCGTGACGCAGCGGCGCTGGTGGGTGGAGCAGTGGCCGGACGGCGTGGCCTTCGTGACCGGACTGGTCGCGCAGGACGTGCAGGACGCCCTGCTGGAGCGCCACGGCCGCTGGCCGATCTGCCCGGTGTGCGGCTCGGGCGACCCGCACGCCCTGGAGGTCGAGCCCGAACTCGGGCCCGACCCGCACTGGGTGTGCCACCGGGCGGGCGTGAAGGTCGCGGCGGTGGGGGCGCTGGGGTCGGCGTCCGGCCGGACCTCGTGAGGCGCGCGTGACGATCTACGTCGACCCGCCGGACTGGCCCGGCCACGGACGGATGTGGTCCCACCTCGTCAGCGACGTGTCCTTCGACGAACTGCACGCGTTCGCCGACGGGTTGGGCGTGCCCCGGCGGGCGTTCGAACGCGACCACTACGACATCCCCTCGCACCGGTACCCCGACGTGGTCGCGGCCGGCGCGGTGCGGGTCAGCAGCCGCGAGGTGGTGCGACTGCTCACGGAGTCCGGACTGCGACGGCCCAAGGGGCGCCCCCGGGCGTAGGGGTGGAGCGGGGCGGAGGGGCGCCCCCGGGTGGAGTGGTGGGGTGGATCCAAGGGGCCCCAGGGTGGAGCGGTGGGGCGGTCTCAGGGGGCGGCGGGGGGCCGCGCGCGGCGCGTGTACAGCCGTAGCGTGTCGTCCTCCAGGAGGGACTCCCGCCCCACGTCGGCCCGGACGAACCCGGCGCGGGACAGGACGTTCTGCGACGGGGTGTTCGCCTCCCGCACCGCCGCGCACAGCAGGCGTACGTCGTCCCGCGCGAGCGCCCACTCGGCGAGGGCGTCGACGGCCTCGGTGGCGTAGCCGTGGCCGCGGGCCGGCTCCACGAGGTCGTAGCCGATCTCGGTACGGCCCTCCTCGTCGGGCATCCCGTGGAAGCCCAGGCTGCCGACGGCCCGGCCGTCCTCCCCCTCACGAGCACGAACGCCCCGAACTCGGGCCGGTGCACCCCGGCGTCGTACGCCTTCAGCAGGCCGGCGGCGACCTCGCGGGTGCCCTCGTAGGGCGCGTCGCCGAGCCAGACGAAACCGCCGTCGCCGCCCGCGACCAGGTCGGCGGCGGCCGCCGGGGTGAGGCCTTCGAGGGTGAGGCGACCGGCGGGCAGGACCAGGTTGTTGTGCCAGCGCCAGCCGGTGACCGGGGCGCGGCCGGGCAGTTCGCCGCGGCCGGTGGCCCACAGCAGGGTCGGCCAGGGCTCGGGGCCCGGCCGCACGTGCGGGAAGATCCGGGTGAGGACGTCCTCGCACAGCCCGGCGGGCGGCTCGTACGACAGGCCGAGGCCCTCGGCGATGTCGTGGGTGTGCAGGAGGACCTCGGCGACGCCCATCGCGGCGAAGCCCTCGCGGTCCGCGCTGCGGAAGGGGTAGGGGTGGAAGGCGCGGACCCGGGGCGGGGTGGTGCGGACGGCGGCGGCCAGCAGGGCGCCGGTGGTCTCGACGACGTCCAGGACGCCCGCCTGGTCGGTGCCCTCGTCGAAGGTGATCTCGAAGGGCACGTACGCGCTCCGCGCCCGGCCCGCCAACTGCCCGGCGTAGGCGATGAGATCGCTCGCCACGTGTTCCGCCGTCCGCCGGCAGGTCCACTCCAGCCGGCCGGCCCTCACGCCGGTCCAGTCCTCGTCCGTCACCGTCCGCAGCAGTTCCACGCTGCCCGCGACGGCCTCCGTCACCTGATCCCCGCCCCATGCGCGCATGACGGGCAGCGTAGGCGGGCGCGGGGCTCAGATCGACAGCATTTCCAGCTCCGCGCGCATGTTGTACCGGGCGGTCGCCTCCCACTCCCGTACCCCGTACGGGGTACGGAACAGCCGTGGCAGGCCGAGGAGATGACGCAGTACGCCGGCCCGGCCCTCGCGGAAGGCGTCGTTCGGCACGAAGCGGTACTCCTCGCGGATCTCGGCCGTGTAGGCGGCGTACGCCGACGGCGGCGCGGCGAGGATCGCGAGGTCGGCGTCGCACAGCACCTGGCCGTCGCGGTCGCCGTCGGCCGGGTCGTGGGTGACGGTGAGCCGGACCAGCCGGGCCACCTCGGCGGTCCTCGCCGGCGGCAGTCCGGCCTCGGGCAGCGCGCGCTCGGCGAGGCGGGCGGAGCGCTCCTCGTTCTCGGAGCGGTCGGGGAGGTGGACGGCGTCGTGGAACCAGGCGGCCAGGCGGACGACGTCCGGGTCGTCGGCGTACTCCTGGAGCGTGTCGATCCGGTCGAGGACCGCGGTGAGGTGGGTGAGCGTGTGGTAGCGGCGCTGCGGCTCCCGCCAGCGGCGCAGGAGGTCGTCGGCGTAGGGGAGGGGGTCGGGGGCGGCCGGGCCGGCCGGGCCGGCCGGGCCGGCCGGGACGGCCGGGCCGGCCGGGACGGCGGCGGCCGGGGTGCGGGCGGCTTCCAGGGCGCGGCGGAAGCGGTCGCGCAGGACCTGCGGGGCGGGGTCCCCGGCTCGGGGGCGGTCGGGTGCGGGACGGTCGGGTGCGGGGTGGTCGGCCATGGGGTCATTCTCGCCCGGCTCGCCCGGTCCGGCCGGGGACGCGGGGGTGAGCGCGACGGCTCGCGGGCGTACTCTGGAATTGGACTAGACCTGTAGAGCCGTCGACGAATGGGGTCCCATGAGCAAGCGTGCAGTCCTGGAGGTGATCGCGCTCGACGCGCAGGACGCGGTCGCCGCCCAGGCCGGAGGCGCCGATCGCCTCGAACTGGTCACCGACATGGCCGCCGACGGGCTCACCCCGCCGGTCACGGCCTTCGCCGCGATCCGGGCCGCCGTCGACATCGACCTGCGCGTGATGCTGCGCCTGACCGACGGGTTCGCCGCCGGGGACGTCGGACGGCTCGTCCGGGCCGCCGGGACGCTGCGGGCGGCCGGGGCGGACCAGTTCGTGCTCGGCTTCCTCGATGCGGAGGGCGGCGTGGACCTGGCCGCCGTCGAGCGGGTGGTCGCGGAACTGGACGGCTGCTCCTGGACGTTCCACCGGGCCATCGACCACACGGCCGACCGGGACGCCCTGCGCAAGCAGTGCGAGGCACTGCCCGGCCTGGACACCTACCTCACGGCCGGGTCCGCCGCGGGCGTCGACGACGGGCTGCCCGTGCTGGTCGCCGAGGCGGGCCGGCGCGGGGAGCAGGGGTACGAGCAGGAGGTCCTGGTGGGGGAGGACTGCGGCTCGAGCACGTGCCGGCGCTGCGGGCGGCGGGCGTCGACGCGTTCCACATCGGCGGGGCGGCCCGGCCGGACGGCTGGGAGGGGCCGGTGTCGGCGGCGGCCGTGGGGAGTGGCGGCGGGTGCTGGACGAGGGGTGAGGCGAGAGAGTGCCGGCCGAGGGGGAGACGAGAGGGCGGGGCCGCCCGGGGTGCCTGGGCGGCCCCTGCCGGAAAGGCCCCTATCGGCTGGCCAGTTGGGGCGGCAGGCCGGTGGCGTGGGTGACCACCAGTCCCGAGACGGCCCGGGTCAGCGCCACGTACAGGCGCCGCAGTCCCGTCCGTTCGTCCGGCTCGGCGTCCACCACCGCGCTCGGCTCGTCCAGGACGACGTGGTCGTACTCCAGACCCTTGGCCAGGGAGGCCGGGACCAGGGTCAGGCGGATCTCCCGGGTGGTCTCCTCGCCGGGGGCCAGGAAGGGGATCCCCGCCGCCCCGAGGGCCTCCGCCAGCGCGGGCACGCGGGCGTCGGCCGCGATGAGGCCCGTCGACCCCTCGTTGCGGAGCGACTCCACGCAGGCGGCGACGACGTCCTCGCCGTCCGACACCGCGCGGATCTCGAAGGAGCCGGGGTTCTCCCGGACGGAGGCGACCGGCGTCAGCCCCGGCGCGATGTGGGGCAGCAGCCGGGAGGCGTAGGCGATGACGTCCGTCGGCACGCGGAAACCGGCCGTCAGTTCCTCGACCACCGCGTCGGCCTTGCCGAGGTGGACGAGGGCCTCCTGCCAACTGCGCGTCGCCCAGGGCGTGGTGCCCTGCGCCAGATCGCCCAGGACGGTCGCGCTGCCCGTGGTGCAGCGGCGGCCGACCGCGCGGTACTGCATGGGGGACAGGTCCTGGGCCTCGTCGAGGACGACGTGGCCCAGGGAGGGCGTGCGCTCCACGAGGTCGGCCGCCTCGTCGATCAGCACCGCGTCCGCGGCGGACCACCGGGCCGACTTCACCGACCGCACCGGCTTCGCCCACAGGACCGTCCTCTGCTCGTCCCCGGTGAGGATCCCCGCCGCGTGCTCCGCGAGGAACTCCGCGTCCGTGAGCAGCCGCAGCACCAGCTTCGCCGGGTCGACGGGCGGCCAGACGGCCTTCACGGCGGCCTTGACGGCGCTGTTGCGGGCCACGGCGTCCTGCACCCGGTCGTCGGGCGCCTCCCCGGCCCGTTCCATCTGCACCAGCACGGCGTGCGCGACGCGCTGCGGGAGGGCGTCGCGGGCGGCGCCGTAGCGGATGTCGCGGTCGAGCAACTCGCGGACGATCCGCTCCAGTTCGTACGCCGGGACCCGCCAGCGGCGCGAGCCGCGGACGACGACGACCGGCTCGGTCGGCAGGGTGACGTGCGAGTACAGCGCCCGCCGCAGCACCTCGGCCATCCTCGCGTCGCCCTTGACGACCGCCGCCGGGGCCTCGTCCGCGCCCCGCACCTCGACGCGCGCGACGAGGTCGTCGACGGTGGCCTGGCGGACCGTCAGCTCTCCCAGGGCGGGCAGCACCTGCTCGATGTACTGGAGGAAGGACCGGTTCGGTCCGATGACCAGTGTGCCGGTGCGGGCCAGCCGCTCTCGGTGCGCGTACAGCAGGTACGCCACCCGGTGCAGGCCGACGGCCGTCTTCCCGGTGCCGGGGCCGCCCTGCACGCACACCGAGCCGCCCAGCCCGCTGCGGACGATCTCGTCCTGCTCGGGCTGGATGGTGGCGACGATGTCCCGCATCGGGCCGACGCGCGGCCGCTCGATCTCCCGCTGGAGCAGCTTGCTGGTGCCGGCCGTCTCGGCCGGGTCCGAGAGGTGCTCGTCCTCGTACGCGGTGAGGTCGCCGCCGGTGTAGCCGAACCGGCGCCGGAGGCCGATGTCCATCGGGTCCTTCCTGGAGGCCCGGTAGAACGGCTGCGAGACCGGCGCGCGCCAGTCGACGACCATCGGGTCGCCGTCGTGGTCGTGGACGTGCCGGCGCCCGATGTAGAAGCGCTCCCCCTCCGCGCCCTCGGCCTGCTCGGCGCCGGGGGCGCGGAGGTAGTCCAGCCGGCCGAAGAACAGCGGGGTGTCGCTGAGGTCGGCGAGCGCCTTGACGCGGTCCGCGATCTGGCGCTCCAGGATCTGCGCGTTGACCCAGTTGGCGGTGACGTCGCTGATGTCGAGGGACTGCACGTCCTCGCGCATGGCGCGCAGCGCGGCGCGGGAGGCGGCGAGGTGGGAGCGCTCGCGGAGGAGCGGGTCGGCGGCGGACACGGGCGTGGACAAGGGGGTGCCTCCGGGCCTGCTGAGGGGGTGCTGCGGCGGGGGCCGTCCGGTTTCCGTCCGGACGGCGGCGCTCCGGCGAGGGAGGCGGGCAAGAGCGGAGATTCTAGGACCTGGGGGCCCCGCGATGCCAACGGGTTTCCTCCCGGCCTTCGCGGTCTCCCGGCCTTCGGGGTCTCCCGGCCTTCGGGGTCTCCCGGCCTCTCCTCGCTTGTCCCCTAGTGCTCTGACCGCGTAGGTTCGCCGGGTTGGTCAGGCCGCGGTGGCGAGGGGGCGTCCGCCCCAGCGGATGCCTTTCTCGCTGCGGACGCGGGCGCGTTCCTTGCGTTCGGCGGCCAGGACATCGCGATGGCGGGCGTTGGCGTTGCGCCAGCGCAGGTAGGCGTGCAGGGCCCGGGTCTGAACCGTGTGGTTGGGGTAGTTCGAGTTGGCGATGGTGAACTGCCGCAGCGGCCCGAAGTGGGCCTCGATGGGGTTCGCCCACGAGGCGTAGGTCGGGGTGAAACACAGCTCGACCTTGTGTTTCTTCGCCCAGCGTCGGATGTCGCTGCCCTTGTGGGCGGACAGGTTGTCCAGGATGACGTAGATCGGGGCGCCGTCGGGTCGGGCGGCGCGGATCGACTTCAGGGCGGCCAGCGTGTTCACGGCTCCCTTTCTGCGGTGGTTGACGCCCCACAGGCGGTCGTCGCCGACCGAGTAGCAGCCGTGGAAGTAGCGCACTCCGTGGGTGCGGTGGTAGGTGGCGGGCAGCCGGTCGGGGCGTTTGCGTGCGGCCCAGCCCGAGCCCGCGGTGGGTCTGATCCCGAGCGGGCCGAATTCGTCGAAGGCGAAGACCCGGTCGGGGAAGCGGTGAAGGACCTCCTCGATCCGGTCCAGCTTTGCCTCACGGTCGGGGTCCGGCGACTCCTTCCACGTCTTGGTGCGCTGGAAGGTGATGCCACGGCGGGCGAGCAGGCCGCGTAACGCCTCGCGGCCGATGAGGATCATCCGGCCGTGGACTTTCCGCAGGTAGGCGACGAGCTTGCGCAACGACCAGCGGGTGAAGGGCTGGCCGAGTTTGGTGGGGCGGGTGGTGGCCGTCTGGACGACGAAGTCTTCCTCGTCAGGGCTGAGCAGGCGGGGACGGCCTCCCGCCCACCGAGGGTCCAGGCAGGCCAGGCCGATCTCGTTGAACCGGTGGATCACATCGCGCACGGTGTCCTCGTCGGCCTGGACCAGCTGCGCGATCACGGGCACCCGGTTCCCGCCGGCCGAGGCCAGCAGCATCATCGCGCGCCGGTAGCGCACCGAGCTGGTGCTGCCCCGGCGCACGATCTGCTGCAGCTTCTGACCTTCCTGGTCGGTCAGTCTGCGCACACGGACAGGCTCGGCCACCACACCTCCAGCGGTTCGGATCGGACGTCACCGCCCATCCAACCGCCACCACCATCGACCCGGCGAACCTATGCGGTCAGAGCACTAGGGGGCGAGGCCCTTTCTCCCCGGAGGAGCCGCTCCCCCTGAGGGGGGACGGGAAATCCACCCGAAGTGGACCCGGAGACCGATGCCGCCCTTATGTCCGCGATCGCACCATGGAGGCATGAGCGCAGCGACCTTCACCCCAGCCCCCGCCCCGGGCCGCCCGCCCGGCGCGACCTCCGTCACCGGCACCCCGCACCACCACCGCCTGGGCGACACCCTGCACGCGATACGCGTCTTCGCGGGCGCCGCCTTCGACGTGGTGGTCCTCGGCGAGTACGGCGAGGAGGCCGGCGTCCGTCGCAGGCACCTCCTGCCGGCCCCGCCGCGCGGCTGAGCACGCGCGGCCGAGCACGTGCGGCTGAGTATGCGCGGCGCCCCCACCTGAGTACCCGCGCCGATGCCCGCCCGCACCGCCCGGCGGTTCACTCGGGGCATGACGACACCGCACCACGCGCCGTACCCGGGACCCCACGCGAACTTCGCACCGGTCCCCGCCGACCAGGACCGGCACGCCTGGGTGGCCCCCCTCGTCGCGACCGTTCTCCTGGTCTTCCTGGGGCCGGCGGCCCTGTTCCTCGGCGGCATCTCGGCGATGGCGACCGACAGCTGCGGTCCCGACGACTGCTCGTCCGCGCTGAACACGTCCCTCACGCTGGTCTACGGCATCCTCGAGTTCGGCGGCCCGGTCACCCTGGCCGCCTTCGTCGCCGCCTGGGCCCTGCCCTGGAAGCGCCGCTGGTCGGCTCTGCGCGCCTGCCTGGCCGCCGCGTCGCTGCTGCCGTCGCTGGCCGTGCTGTTCCTGGTGCTCACGCTGCCCGCGCCGTAGGCCCCGCCGCGGCCGGGCGTCCTCCGCCGGCGCCGTGGTCCCCGCTCCCGGTCAGGCGTCCTCCGCCAGCAGCTCGTCCGCGTCCATGATCCGGTAGGCGTAGCCCTGTTCGGCGAGGAAGCGCTGCCGGTGGGCGGCGAAGTCCTGGTCGAGCGTGTCGCGGGCGACGACCGAGTAGAAGTGCGCCTGGTGGCCGTCGGCCTTCGGCCGCAGCACCCGTCCCAGCCGCTGTGCCTCCTCCTGGCGCGAGCCGAAGGTGCCCGACACCTGGATGGCGACCGTCGCCTCGGGCAGGTCGATCGAGAAGTTCGCGACCTTCGACACCACCAGCACGCTGATCTCGCCCTGCCGGAACGACTCGAACAGCTTCTCGCGCTGGGCGTTGGACGTCTCTCCCTTGATGACCGGCGCGTTCAGGTGCTCCCCCAGCTTGTCGAGCTGGTCGATGTACTGCCCGATGACGAGGATCTGCTGGCCGGCGAACCGCCGCACGATCGCCTCCGTCACCTTCCGCTTGGTCTCGGTGGTGGCGCAGAAGCGGTACTTCTCCTCGGCCTCGGCGGTCGCGTAGGCGAGCCGCTCGGAGTCCGTGAGGTTCACCCGGACCTCGACGCAGTCCGCGGGCGCGATGTAGCCCTGCGCCTCGATCTCCTTCCACGGGGCGTCGAACCGCTTCGGCCCGATGAGGGAGAACACGTCCGACTCGCGGCCGTCCTCGCGCACCAGCGTGGCCGTCAGACCCAGCCGGCGCCGCGCCTGGAGGTCGGCGGTGAACTTGAAGACCGGCGCCGGCAGCAGGTGCACCTCGTCGTAGACGATCAGACCCCAGTCGCGGGAGTCGAACAGCTCCAGGTGCGGGTAGACACCCTTCCGCCGGGTCGTCAGCACCTGGTAGGTGGCGATGGTGACGGGGCGGATCTCCTTGCGCGTCCCGCTGTACTCGCCGATCTCCTCCTCGGTCAGCGAGGTCCGCTTGATCAGCTCGTGCTTCCACTGCCGGGCGGAGACGGTGTTGGTGACGAGGATCAGCGTGGTCGACTTGGCCTGCGCCATCGACCCGGCCCCGACCAGCGTCTTCCCGGCGCCGCAGGGCAGGACGACGACCCCGGACCCGCCGTGCCAGAAGTTCTCCACGGCCTGCTTCTGGTAGGGCCGCAGCGCCCAGCCGTCCTCGGCCAGCTCGATGGGGTGCGCCTCGCCGTCGACGTACCCCGCGAGGTCCTCGGCGGGCCAGCCCAGTTTCAGCAGCGTCTGCTTGATCTGCCCGCGCTCGGAGGGGTGCACGGCGACCGTGTCCGGGTCGATCCGGGCCCCGACCAGCGGGGCGACCCGCTTGGACCGCAGGATCTCCTCCAGGACCGGCCGGTCCGTGGTGGTCAGCACGAGACCGTGCGCGGGGTGCTTGCTGAGCGTCAGCCGCCCGTAGCGGTCCATCGTCTCGGCGATGTCCACCAGCAGCGCGTGCGGCACCGGGTACCGGCTGAACTCCACGAGCGCGTCCACCACCTGCTCGGCGTCGTGCCCGGCGGCGCGCGCGTTCCACAGGCCCAGCGGGGTCAGCCGGTAGGTGTGGATGTGCTCGGGCGCCCGCTCCAGCTCCGCGAACGGCGCGATGGCCCGGCGGCACGCGTCGGCCCGCTCGTGGTCGACCTCCAGGAGCAGGGTCTTGTCCGACTGGACGATGAGTGGACCATTCACGCGCGGCACCCTTTCCTTCACGGCCGTGGCACGCGGCCAAACGTCCAGTGTGCCCTACCGGCCGCGACCGGGGCGGGGGTGAGCGAGAGTGGCCTTCATGACAGCCACGGGCGAGCGGGTCGAACGGGTGGACGAACAGGATCGGGTGATCGGGGTGGTGGACCGTGGCGAGGCCGTCGCCCGCCACTGGCTGCACCGCGTCGCCACGACCGTCTGCCGGGACGCGCACGGCCGGTTCCTGGTGCACCGGCGGCCCGGGACCGTGTCCCGCTTCCCCGGCGCGTACACCTGGCTGATCGGTGGAGCCGCCGAGCCCGGCGAGTCCTACGAGCGGGCCGCCGCCCGTGAACTCGCCGAGGAACTCGGCGTGCGGGCGCCGGTCCGGCCCCTGTTCAGGTTCCTGTGCCGGGGAGCGGTCAGCCCGTACTGGCTCGGCGTCCACGAAGCCGTCGTCACCGGCGGCCTCACCCCCGACCCGGCGGAGATCGCCTGGCATGCATGGGTGACCGGGAGCGAGCTGCGGGCCATGGCCGCGCGCCCGACGTTCGTCCCCGACGGCGCCGAGGCGTTGCGCCGCCATCCGGCCGGGGCCTTTCGTCCGGGTCGGACCGTGAGCCCGTCCTGATCCGGACGAGAGGGACTACGCCTCGTCGTCCGCCAGCTCCGCCACTCCCGTGATCCGGTGCAGCGGGTACGTCCTGACCTCGTCCGCGGTGTGGTCGTACGCCGTCACGAAGCCGCCCTCCACCCGGACCGGGGCGATGACGCGCTGGCTGGCGGCCCCCTCGGCGTTGACGTAGCCGATCCACACGGCCTCGCCGGTGAGGACGGCGGCCTGCACGGTGGCGAGGGTCTCCGCGGGCGAGGTGCGGGGCAGGGCGCCGGGCGCCGACGCCGTGGCGGCGTCGACCGGCTTGCGAGGGGCCGTGGACGCCAGGTCACCGGCGCGGATCGCCCGGATCGCCGCCGACAGCAGGGTGCCGTCGGGGACGGGCGGACCCTCCGGCACCGGTTCCGGGGCGGTGCGGGGCGGGCTGCGGTGGGCGTCGGCGCGGGTGATCAGGACGTCGCCCTCCGCCGACTCGGCGGCCGGCGCGAACCCCATCGCCCGCAGCCCGTCGAGGAGGGCCGCCGGAGCGGCCTCGGCCGCCAGCACGGTCGGCGCGAGACGGCGCAGCCGCAGGGCGTCGGCCCGCTTGTCGGCGAGGATCTCGTTCAGCATCGCGTCGTCGTCGCAGCGGACGTACGCCGAGGCCGCGCCCACCCGGAGGTGCCCGTGCCGGCGCGCCACGTCGTCGATCAGGTACGCCAACGGCTGCGGGACCGGCGTACGGGAGTGCTCCGCGAGGAAGGCGTGCAGGTCGGAGGCGGTACGGCCGGCGTCCAGAGCACGGCGTACGGAACCGGGCGTGAAGCGGTAGACGGTCGCCCCGCCCTTCGACTCGACGTCGGCCAGCACGCCCAGCATGTCGGCGAGCGGCCGGTGCAGCGGGCCCGGCGCCACCGCGGTGAGGTCCGCCTGGAGCAGCACGTGGTCCAGCGGCTCGGGCAGCAGCGGCGCCAGCAGCCGTACGGCGGCGGCGGAGGCGGCGGCCTGCTCGGCGGCCGGGAGCGGAGCGGGGGCCAGGGGCGTCACGGCCGCGTCCGCGGCTGCGGCCGTGTCCGCGGCCGTTGCCGGGGCCGCGGCGTGGTGGGGGAAGGGAAGCTTGTCGCCGGGACCCGGCGCGGAGTCCGCACCCGTGTCCTGCGGCGAGTCCGTGTCCCGCGGAAGGTCACCGCTCCGCCCGGTGGTGCTGCCGGCGGCCGGCCGGTCCGCCGCCGGGCCGAGGAGGGCCCGGCCCTGGGACGACAGGGCGCCCCGGCCCGTGACGCCCAGCAGCTCCGCCTCCGACAGGGTCCAGCCGGCCAGCCGGGCGCGCAGGTCGTCCTCGCGCTGGGCTCCGCGCAGGGGGCGCTCCCAGCTCAGCCGGGCGAGCACCGACCCGGCGGTCGGCGCGGTGCCCTCCGCGAGCCCGGCCAGCAGCGCCAGCACCCGGCGGCGCACCTCCGGCGCGGCCGAGCGGTCCAGGCCCGGACCGAGCGCCGACAGCGTCCGCTCCTTCGCGTCCCGCCCGCCGACCAGCCCGGGCGTCCGGGTTCCCGTCAGCCAGGCCTGAGCCAGCCGGACCCAGCGCTCGGCGGCCGGGCGCTCCAGCCACTCGTCACAGGCCGGGGTGGCCGCGTACCGCTCGTCGGCCTCGCCGTCGGAGGCGATCAGTCCGGCGGCGTACGCCAGCTCCACCCAGAACGCGGCCATCGGCTCCGACACGTCCAGGGCGACCGCCGTCCGCTTCAGGTCCCGCAGGCTCAGCCCGCCCGCGCGCAGCACCGCGGGGCCGCCCTCGTCCCACTCCTTCAGCAGCTCCTCGACGGTCGCCAGCGCGGTGTACGCCTGCCCCGCCGCGGCCGCGTCCGCCACCTGCGGACGGTGCGTCGCGGCCGGCTCGACGGCGGGCGGCACCGGCTCCGGCACGCGATGCGCGCGGCCGGCCCGCAGGTGCAGGGCCACCTCGCGCGGCAGGACGACCGTGCCGGGCGAGGTCGGCAGCAGCAGCCCCCGGTCCAGCAGCCAGCGCAGCCGCGCCCCCGGCTCGGCGGTGACCTGCCCGTACGGCGGCCCCCACACCAGCCGGTCCAGCACCTCGAGGGACTCGGCGGGGGCCTCGGCGAGCAGCGCGTCCATCGTCCGCCGGTCACCGAACAGGTCGGCCAGCGCGGTGGCCGCGGAGACGGGGTCGTGGGTGGACGGCAGCCCGGCGGCCGTCACGATCTCCTGGATCCGGCCCGGCGACATGCCCGCGGTGGCCTCCCGCACGGACGGGCCGAGCCCGGTCGGCGAGGGGTGCTGCGGGGACGGGGCGAGCAGCTCGCGGGCGGTGCGCACCAGCCGGAGCCGGTCGTCGTCGCCCCAGACCAGGGCCTGCTCCCGCAGCACGGCCACCGCCCCCGGGAGGGCGGCCTCGACGGCCGCGTCCCGCTCGTCCCCGGCCATCAGCCCCAGCAGCTCCCCGTACGCCGCCGGTTCCGCCGCCACGGCCAGCGCCTCCGCCGTCTGGAGCGTGAACCGGTCCAGCCGCTCCAGGGCCCGCACCACCGACGCACGGGTCCCGGCGCGGGTGGCGAGCTGGGTGAGGTCGGTGGGGACCGGCGTGACGAGGTCGGGGCGGGCACGCAGGAGCGCGGCCAGGGACGCGTCGTCCCGGGCGCGGAGCGCCTCCGCGAGGGAACGCGGGGCCGAGGGCTTCTCGTCGCTGCTCATCCGCTCCACGGTAGCGGGTGGCGGCCGCGCGGAGAGGGTCGGCCGGGCCGCCGGCCTCGAGGTGGGCGAGGGCCTCGGCGACCACATCACCTTCACCGACGGCATCGCCCCCGGCAAACACCCCCGCGCGCTGTACCGGACCGTCGCGTACTCGGTGTTCACCCTCGTCGTCAACCGGGAGGCGGGCGTCGAGAACCTCACCGTCGGCCAGATCCGCGACCTCTGCGCCGGCGAGATCACCAACTGGTCGCAGCTGGGCGGCGACGACGTGCCCGTCCACCTCGTCGACCGGCACGTCGGCTCGGGCACCCGCAGCGCCCTCGTCCAGCGCGTCCTGTCGCCGGAGGAGGGCGACGGCCGGCAGCCGCCGCAGGCCACCGTGGACGACTGCACGGCCCTCGACGACGACGCCTACGGCGTCTGTGAGGTCGACGGCACGGAGAGCATGCTGGAGACCGTGTCCGGCACCGACGGCGGCTTCGGCTACAGCGAGGCGGCCGCCGCCGAGAAGCGGGCCGAGGACGACGAGAACCTCGTCCGGATCACCATCGCCGGCCAGCGGGCCTCCCTCGACGGCGTCGAGAACGGCGACTACCCCTACTGGCAGACCGAACTGGCCTACACCTACGGGGAACCCCCGCCGGCTCCCTCGCCGCCGCCTTCCTGACCTACCTCACCGAGCAGGGCGGCAGGGACGTCCTGCGCGAGTACGGCAACCGACTCTGCTCGGAGGTGGAGAACCCCCGCGTGTGCGCGCCGTCATGAACGGCGGGGCGGCGGCCACGCTGCGCTAACGTCGTAGCGCGGGGTATCCAAGGCACCGGCCCCGGAGGGGACTTCGTGGGTATCGAAAGCGATCAGGTCGTCTACGAGTATCTGAGCCGCGTCGGCGACGTGGCGCAGCAGCGGCAGTTGTCGTCCGCCACGCGCATGCGGCTCGTGTCGGAGTTGCGCAACGAGATCGACCGGCGCCGCGCCAGGGCGCCCGTCGACAGCCCGGCCGCCGTCCGCCGCATCCTCGACCGGCTCGGCAGCCCCGACGAGGTCGTCTCGGCGGCCGGCGGTGTCCCCGGCGACGCCGTCCCGCAGGCCCCGCCCGCCGCGGTGCCCGTCCAGCGGCAGCAGGAACCGCCGGACACCGCCGGACGCCGGCCCCGGGGCCTGCGGCGTGTCGTGCCCCGCCCCCGGCCGCGCCCCGACGCGCCCGCCGCCGCCCCGGACGTCCCGTCGCCGCCGCACCGCGCGGGCGCGCACGAGCTGGGCGGGGGCGGGGAGACGCCGGACTGGTGGCGCCGGGAGGTGACCCCGTTCGGGCTGGGGGAGGAGGTGCCGGGGTTCGTCGGCGGGGTGGAGATCGCGGACATGCTGAGGCCGCCGCCCTCCTCGCCGCCGCCCCGTCGGCGCCCCCGTCGGCGAAGGAGAAGGCGCCCCCGGCGACGCCGGTACCGGAACCCGGCCAGGAGGAGCCCGCCGCCCGTCGCCGCTTCCTTCCGCCGCTGCCCGGCGGCCGCCTGTCCAACTCGCTGCTGCTCCTGGCCGCCGCCTGCCTGGTGGCGGGCACGGTGACCGGGGAACGGCTCGCGCTGCCCGTCGGCTGGGCCATCGCCTACGTCTCCCGTCGGCTGTCCGACCGCGAGACGAAGGTGGCGGTCATGGTCCTCCCCGGCCTCTCCGTCACCGCGGGCGTCGTCTGGCTCTGGGGCCGCACGGCCGGCCGCTGGGGCGACCCGATCCCCGAGGGCCACATGAACGAGGCCCTGGCGCAGACCTGGCCGTGGGTCCTGAACGGCGCGGCCCTGGCCTCGGCCCTGTTCCTGGTGTGGCGGTCCCAGCGGACCAGGTAGCGGACCGCACGCCGAGGACGGCCCGGACCCGGTGCCACCGGTGCGGCCCGCGGGTCCGGCACCGCGGGTGCGCCTGCCCTCCCCGCCCCTGCGGCAGGGCCTGCCCCGCGCCCCGAACGGCAGGCTCCCCGCTGCTCGCGGCCTGCGGCCGGGGTGGCTCGGTGTCCGTCCGTCGCCGGTGTCCTCCCGGGGTGGGCGGCCGCCCCGGACGGCGGCCGGCGGGCAGCCGCGGCCCGTGCGGGGGCGTGTCCGTGGCCGGACGGGCGGGGCCCGTGACGGAGTGGCCCGCGGGACCCGTGACCCCGCGGCCTCGCGGGGGGCTCGGCAGAATGGGGGCATGATCTCCGCGCGCTCCGCCGCTCCCGTCGTCGGGTTCGATCTCGACATGACCCTCATCGACTCCCGGCCGGGCATCCACGCCGCCTACCGGGAACTGGCCGCCCGCAGCGGGACGTACATCGACGCGGACCTGGTGGTGACGAGGCTGGGACCGCCGTTGGAGGACGAACTGGCGCAGTGGTTCCCGGCGGAGCGGGTCGCGGCGATGGCCGGTCTGTACCGGGAGATCTACCCGGAGTACGCCGTCACCCGCACGTCCGCGATGCCCGGCGCCCGGGAGGCGGTCGAGGCGGTGCGGGCGGCGGGCGGCCGGGCGATCGTGGTCACCGCGAAGTGGGAGCCGAACGCCGAGCTCCACCTGACGCACCTGGGCATCGAGGCGGACGCCGTCGTCGGCGGCCTGTGGGCGGAGCGGAAGGCGGTGGCGCTGCGCGAGCACGGCGCCGGCGTCTACGTGGGCGACCACGTCGGGGACGTCCGCGGCGCCCGCACCGCCGGCGCGCTGTCGGTGGCCGTCCCGACGGGCCCGTGCGGCGCGGACGACCTGCGCGAGGCCGGCGCCGACGTGGTCCTCGCGGACCTGACGCACTTCCCGGCCTGGCTCACCGGACACCTGGCCGCCACCGGAGCGGCCTGACCGCCCGCGGCGCCGCCCGCTGCACCGCCCCGCCGGCTACCGCGCCCCGCGTGCCTGCCGGCGCCCGGCCGCGACGGATCGCAGCACCCCCGCCCCCGCGATCAGGAATCCGACGCCCATGAGCATGCTCAGCACGAACATGTAGGTCGGAAACGGCGTCGTGCCGAGGAACAGCGGGGCCACGGTGACCAGTGTGGCCACGGCGCCGACGAAGAACACGATGGCACCGGCACGGATCAGTCGGTCACCGGGAGCGGCGGAATTCGTTTGGGTTTTGTCACGCACCCGACCAGGGTAGTTCCCAGCGCGAAGGAACAATCCGGAGACGCCTTGTCAGCCGGGCGAAGACCATTAGCCTTGGTTGCGGCGGGTCGAGGTCGACCCGCCGCGGTGCTGTCAAGGGCCGTTTCCCCTGCAATTTTCCCGACGAGTACGAGGACGAGGACAGACGTGCCCACCGGCAAAGTCAAGTGGTTCAACAGTGAGAAGGGCTTCGGCTTTCTCTCCCGCGACGACGGCGGTGACGTCTTCGTCCATTCCTCGGTCCTCCCCGCCGGAGTCGAGACGCTCAAGCCGGGCCAGCGCGTGGAGTTCGGCGTCGTGGCCGGACAGCGCGGTGACCAGGCGCTCTCGGTCGTGATCCTCGATCCGACGCCCTCGGTCGCGGCGGCCCAGCGCAAGAAGCCGGACGAACTCGCCTCCATCGTCCAGGATTTGACGACCCTCCTCGAGAACATCACGCCGATGCTGGAGAAGGGCCGTTACCCCGAGAAGAACTCCGGCAAGCAGATCGCGGGTCTGCTGCGCGCCGTCGCCGACCAGTTGGACGTGTGACCGGAAGCCGTCGACCTGTTCACGGGTTCACGGGAAATCGAGTGACCGCGGGCCGAGGGGCGGTACCAGCCCCTCGGCCGCCGCGCGCGTGAGGAGTCCGCGCACGGCCGCGTAGCCGTCCTCGCCGAGATCGGCCGTGAACTCGTTGACGTACAGCCCGATGTGCTGGTCGGCGACGGCCGGGTCCATTTCCTGGGCGTGTTCCATGACGTACGGGCGCGACGCCTCGGGATCGTCCCAGGCGGCGCGCACCGAGGCGCGGACGGAGTCGGCGAGGCCGGTCAGGACCGCCGCGCCGAGCGACCGCTTCGCGATGATGGCGCCGAGCGGGATCGGCAGCCCGGTGGTGGACTCCCAGTGCTCGCCCATGTCCGCAAGCTTGTGCAGTCCGTAGTTCTGGTAGGTGAACCGGGCCTCGTGGATGACCAGGCCCGCGTCGACCCTCCCGTCCCGCACGGCCGGCATGATCTCGTGGAAGGGCATGACGACGATCTCGCCGACCCCGCCGGGCACCATGTCGGCCGCCCACAGCCGGAACAGCAGGTACGCCGTCGACCGCTCGCTCGGCACGGCCACGGTCCGGCCGGCCAGTCCCGCGCCGCCGACGGGCGCGGCGCCCCGGGGCCCGGCCTCCCGGGTCAGCACCAGCGGCCCGCACCCCCGTCCCAGCGCGCCCCCGCAGGGCAGCAGCGCGTAGTCGTCGAGGACGTACGGCAGCACGGCGTACGACACCTTGAGCACGTCGTGCTCGCCGCGCTCGGCCATGCCGTTGGTGATGTCGATGTCCGCGAACGTCACGTCCAGCGCGGGCGCGCCGGGGACGCGGCCGTGGGCCAGGGCGTCGAAGACGAAGGTGTCGTTCGGGCAGGGGGAGTACGCGATCTGCAAGGGGTCACCGGTCATGTCGGTTCCAACTCTCCAGGACGGGTGCGAGCTTCCCGAAGGCCGTCGTCAGGGCGGCCAGCGCCTCGCCGATCCGCCAGGCGGCGCGGTCGCGCGGGCCCACCGGGTTGGAGACCGCGCGGATCTCCAGCACGGGCACGCCGTGCGCGACGGCGGCCTCGGCGACGCCGAAGCCCTCCATGGCCTCGGCGAGGGCCCGCGGGTGGCGGGCGCGCAGGCCGTCGGCCCGGGCGGCGGTGCCGGTGACCGTGGAGACGGTCAGGACCGTGCCGGTGCGCGCTCCGGTGGCGGTCGCGGCCTGCCGCACGAGGGCGGCGGGCGGGCGGTGGGTGACGGTGCCGAAGCCCAGCTCGGTCACCGGCAGGAAGCCCTCGGCGGTCTCCGCGCCCAGGTCGGCGGCGGTGATCTCGTCGGCGACGACCAGGGAGCCGAGCGGCGCGCCGGGGGCGAAGCCGCCGGCGATCCCGGCGGACACCACGAGGCCGTACGGCGCGCCCGAGAGGGCGGCCGCGGTGAGGGCGGTGGCGGTGGAGGCGGCGGCGAGGGCGGGGCCCACCCCGGCCGCGAGGAGGTCGTACGTGGTGCCGGTGCCGGCACCGGTGCGGTGCAGGGCCGGGGCGCCGGGCAGGCGCATCTCCCGGGCGGGTTCCGGGAAGGCCCGTGCCACCGCGTCCCGTTCGGCGGGGACCGCGGTGGCCACGAGGACGCGGGCGGAGGACGTGGTCAGTCGTCCTTCTTCAGCTTGAACGACCACAGGCCGGTGACCGCCTGGCCGTCCTTCTTGCCGTCGCCCGCCTTGATGGAGACCAGGGTCGAGTCGCCCTGGGCGCCGTACTGGGCGTTGAAGAAGACGCTGCCCGGGATGGTGCGGTAGGTCTTGGTGCTGTCCTCGGTGAGCGGCTGGCCGTTCATCAGGATCGTCCAGCGCTGGTCGGCGATCTCCGGGTCGACGCCGAAGCGGACGGTCTCGTCCGGGTCGACGGTGATGGACTTGATGTCCTTGTCGGCCAGGCACTTCGTCAGCTCCGGGGTCTTGAGGACGCCGTCCTCACCACCGCAGGTGGCTTCCGAGCTGACCGAGGAGGAGCCGACGGTGATCGTCGACAGCGGGGTCGGCTTGTCACACGCCGACAGGACGAGCAGTCCGGCGGAAACGGCGCCGGCGGCGGCGACGGCGCGGCGGCGTCGCACAACGGATCGCATCGAGGTCATGGGGCGAAGGCTATCTGGCACGTCCGGCGCTCCTTCTACGTGGGGTGCGGCGCGGCCGCGGGTTACGCCACGCGGGCTCGGGCCCGCCCGCCCCGGCCGGCCGGCTTTCCGGCCGGGGCGGGCACCGTGCCGGCGGGCGGGGGACGCGGTGCCGGCGGGCGGGGGACGCGGTGCGGGGTGGGCGGGGACGCCGTGCCGGCCGGGGCGGGGCGTCGTGCCGGCCAGGCAGGGGGTGGCGCCGGGCGTGGGCGGGGCGGGCGGCTTCCGGTCGGGGCGGGGCGCCGCGCCGGCGAGGGTGGGGCGTCGTACCGGCGGGCAGGGCGCCGCTGGGGGTGGGCGTGGGCGAGCCGGGCAGGGGGGTTGGTGCCGAGCGAGGGCGGGGCGTCGTACCGGCGGGCAGGGCGCCGCCGAGCGCGGGCGGGACGGGCAGGGGGTGGTGACGGGCGCGGGCGGGGCGGGCGGTGGGGCGGGGTCAGGTGACCTTCGCCCGGGGTGGTCCCTTGTGCCGGGCCGAGCCGATCAGGCCCCGCGCGGTGGTCGCCCAGCCGGTGGCGACGACCAGGGCGGCCACGGAGAGCCCCAGGGTGCCGCTCAGCGGCATCACGATGCCGACCGCGCCCCCGAACACCCACGACACCTGCAACAGCGTCTCCGAGCGGGCGAACGCCGAGGTGCGCACCAGTTCGGGCACGTCCCGCTGGATCAGCGCGTCCAGGGACAGCTTGGACAGCGCCTGCGAGAAGCCGGCGACGGCCGTCAGACAGGCCACCAGGAACGCCCCGAAGAAGACCGCCGCCGTGATCGCCGTGCCCAGCACGACCGCGACCACGGTCACGATGATCAGTTCCGGAGCGCGTGAGCGCAGGGCCGCGCCCACGGAGGTGCCCAGCGCGTTGCCGACGCCCGCCGCGACGGCCACGATGCCCAGCGACACCGCCGCGCCCTGCCCGGTCAGAGGGTGTTCGCGCAGCAGGAACGCCAGGAAGAACGTCAGGAACCCGGACAGCCAGCGCAGGGACGCGTTGGCGCCCAGGGCGTGGGTGACCGCGCTGCCGACCGTCCGCAGCCCGGGGCGCTTGACCGGGTGGAGGTGCGGACCGTGCAGATGCTCCTCGTCGGCCGCGAGCAGCGCCCGGTCCTCGCCCTTGGCCGAGTCCACCTTCGGGGGCAGCGAGAAGGACAGGAACGTGCCCACGACGAAGATCACGAAGGCGCCGTAGAGCGGATAGCGCGGGCCGAGGAGTTGGAGGGCCCCGCCCACGGGCGCGGCCACACCGGTGGCCAGGAGGCCGCCCAGGGTGACCCGGGAGTTGGCCTTGACCAGCGAGAAACGCGGTGGCAGCAGGCGCGGCACGACGGCGCTCCTGACCACGCCGTACGCCTTCGACGCCACCAGCACGCCGAGGGCCGCCGGATACAGCTCCAGGCTGCCGCTGACGACGGCGCCGGACAGCACCAGGGCGAGGAGCGCCCGCGCGGCCATCGCGCCCGCCATCGCCGCGCGGCGGCCGTGCGGCAGCCGGTCGAGGAGGGGGCCGATCACCGGGGCGAGGAGCGTGAACGGGGCCATCGTGATGGCCAGGTAGAGCGCCACCCGGCCACGGGCCTCGTCGGTGGGGACCGAGAAGAACACGGTCGAGGCGAGCGCGATGGTGATCATCACGTCGCCGGCGCCGTTCACGGCGTGCAGTTCGATCAGTTTGCCGAGCCCGGACTCGCCCGCGCCGTGCGCGTGCGTGGCCTTGCGGATGCCACGGGCGGTTCCGGTGAACGGCAGGTGCAGGGCACGGCCGATCGCGCGGACGGACCCGTTCACCCGGCCCGAACCGCTCACCCTGCCCCTCCCCTTGTAGCCCTTCGCCCCACCGGTCCCGGTGGCGCCCTGGGGTGTCCTCGCGGCTGCCACTCCGCCATAGTGCCCCGAGAAACCGGGATGTAGCGCGGTCACCGCACGTATGGGCGCGCACTTTCCGGTCCGTACCCGGTTCCGCGGTCGGTTTCCTGCACGGTTCCACGGGCGGCTCACGGGTGTCTCGTGGCCGGTTCACGGGCGGCGCGCGGACGGCGCTCGGAGGGGCCGGGGCCGGTCCGGCGCCGGGGGCCGGGACGGCGGACCGGGTGGGGCCGGCCGGGGGACGAGTGCGGGGAAACCCGGCGCGGAGTGCCGTAGAAGCACCGTCGGTGTGGGATGAGCGGCCGCGAACAGGTAGCGTGCGTATCTCAGCCATCCCCCACAATGGATGGCACAGGTGCGCCCGAGCGCGATCGGACGCGGACGTCGACGCGGCCCACTGGTCCGCTCCGTCCGCTCCGCCGCCGGTGGCAACCGCACCCGAGTGACGGCGTAGGAGAGAAGCGATACCTGTGAGCGCAGCGACCACGCGAAGCCGCACCCCCGACCGCCTGTGCGCCGAGGCCGTCGACCTCGCCCGCGCGGCGGCAGAGGAGGCCGCCGCGCCCGGCGTGGTCGGGGAGCACGTAGGAGTCCTCGCCGAGGGCGACCGGGTGGTGACGCACTTCTTCGAGTGCAGGGAACTCGGTTACCGGGGCTGGCGCTGGGCGGCGACCGTCGCGCGGGCCTCGCGGGCGAAGATCGTGACGCTGGACGAGGTGGTGCTGCTGCCCGGTCCGGACGCGGTGCTGGCCCCCGAGTGGGTCCCGTGGAGCGAACGCCTCCGCCCCGGCGACATGGGCCCCGGCGACCTCCTCCCCACGGACGCGGACGACCTGCGTCTGGAACCGGGCTACACCGGCGAGGACGCCCCGCTGCCCGGCTCGCCCGTCTCGGAGGAGATGGCGGAGCTGGCGGAGGCCGAGGACGCCGAGGTGACGGCGGCGCCGCCCGCGCGGCTGCCGGCCGTCCCGTCCCGCGGGTCCATCCCCGCGGTGGCGGAGGAGCTGGGGATGCGCCGGGCGCGCGTGCTGTCGCGCTACGGCCTGCACACCGCCGCCGACCGCTGGGAGGAGGCGTTCGGGGCGAAGACCCCGATGGCGCAGGCGGCACCGGCGGCCTGCGTCAGCTGCGGCTTCCTCACGCCGATCGGCGGCTCCCTCGGCCAGGCCTTCGGGGTCTGCGCCAACGAGTTCTCCCCGGCCGACGGGCGCGTGGTGTCGCTGGCGTACGGGTGCGGCGGGCACTCGGAGGCGGCGGTCATGCCGAAGCCGCCCCGGCCGCCCCTGCCGGTGATCGACGAGAACCGGGTGGACCCTTCCCGCTGCGGCCGGCCCCGGACTCCGGCTCGGTACCGGCGGTGACGGACGAGGAAACGGCAGAACTGGGCCACTCCTAGGCCCGGCTCTGCCTGGCCTGGCTCGGTTCTGCTCAGCCCGGCCTGACTCGGCCTGGCTCGGTTCTGCTCAGCCCGGCCTGACTCGGCTCTGCCTGACTCGGCCTGGCCTGGTTCGGCTCTGCTCTGCCTGACTCTGCTCTGCCTGGTTCGGCCCGGCCTGACTCGGCTCGGCCTGGTTCGGCCTGGCCTGGTTCGGCTCTGCCCGGCCTGGCTCTGCCCCGCCCGGTTCGGCCCCGCCCGGCTCGGCCCGGCCCGGTTCGGCCCGGCCCAGCCGCCCCTCCCCGTCCGACCCCGGGGCCGCCGCCCCGCCCCCGCTTCCGGTCCGGACGGCCTCGTCCTCGTAGCGCCGGACGGGCCGGGACACCCGGCCCGTCGCCTGTCGTCCCACCGAGTCGGGTGGTGGGTGGGCACAGGCCCGGGGGACCGGGGGCGGAGCCCCCCGGACGGGACCGGAGAGGGCCGCCCCTCACGACGCGAAACCGGCGGAGCCGATCCGCGCGGTACCTTCGAGCTCACGGCGATGAGGAGAGTGAACCGACGTGAGCAAGTTCGTGCGGCCCGCGGCAGAGGGGGCCGACCCGTTCGGAACGGCCCGGCTGCGGCGCGGAGTGCTGGACGCCTGGGCCACGAGTGCCGCCCGTTTCCGGGAGGACGCGAACGCCGAGGAGGATCTGGTCCTCGGCGGATACCGGGACCGCCTCGTCGTCGAGCTGGCGCAGAACGCCGCCGACGCGGCCGCCCGCGCCGGCGTGCCCGGCCGGCTGCGCCTCACCCTGCGCGAGGGCGTCCTGGTGGCCGCGAACACCGGCGCCCCGCTGGACGCGGCCGGCGTCGAGTCGCTCTCCACCCTGCGCGCGTCCGCGAAACGCGAGACCCACCGGTCCGCGGTCGGCCGCTTCGGCGTCGGCTTCGCCGCCGTTCTCGCCGTCACCGACGAACCCGCCGTGGTCGGCCGGCACGGCGGGATCCGCTGGTCCCTGGCCGAGGCCCGCGTGCTGGCCTCCGAGACCGCCCGCCACAGTCCCGGCCTGGGCGACGAGATCCGCCGCCGCGAGGGCCACGTGCCGTTGCTGCGGCTGCCCTTCGCCGCCGAGGGCACCGCCCCCGAGCCGTACGACACGGCCGTCATCCTGCCGCTGCGCGACACCCCCGCCGCCGATCTCGCGGAACGGCTGCTCACCGCCGTCGACGACGCCCTCCTCCTCGCCCTGCCGGGCCTGGAGGAGGTCGTGATCGAGGTCGGGGACGCGGCGCCCCGCACCCTGCGCCGGGACACCGACGGCGCCCTCACCGTCGTGTCGGACACGCGGGAGGGCACGACCCGGTGGCGGATCGCCGCCGCGCACGGGCCCCTCACGCCCGACCTGCTCGTCGGCCGGCCGGTGGAGGAGCGGCTGCGGCCCCACTGGTCGGTGACCTGGGCCGTACCGGTCGACGCCGACGGGTCCCCGGCCCGGCCCCGCACCAGCCCCGTCGTGCACGCGCCCACCCCCAGCGACGAGCCGCTCGGCGTGCCCGCGCTCCTGATCGCCTCCTTCCCCCTCGACACCACCCGGCGGCACGCGGCGCCCGGCCCGCTCACCGACCACCTCGTGCAGCGGGCGGCGGACGCGTACGCCGCACTGCTGGCCGCCTGGCGCCCGGTGACCGCCGGGATCATCGACCTCGTACCGGGCCCGCTGGGCAAGGGCGAACTGGACGGCGCCCTGCGGCAGGCGATCCTGGAGCGGCTGCCGCGCACGGCGTTCCTGCCGCCCGCCGCCGAGCCGGTGGAGGGCGACGACGAGCTGCCCGAGGCGCTGCGGCCCCGGGACGCGGAGGTCGTCGAGGGCGCGGGCGCCGACACCGTACGGGTGCTCGCCGAAGTGCTGCCGACGCTGCTGCCGGCCGGGCTGGAGCGCCGGGTGGAGCTGCGCTCGCTCGGGGTGGCGCGGGTCTCGCTCGCCGACGCGGTCGACCGGCTGGCCGGGCTGGAGAAGGACCCGCAGTGGTGGCACCGGCTCTACGAGAGCCTCGCCGGGGTCGACCCCGACCGCCTCTCCGGGCTGCCGGTGCCCCTCGCCGGGGGCACCCCCCAGGCCTTCGGCTCCGGGGGAGCACGCACGACGATCGGCCCCCGCCAGGTGCTGCTGCCCACCCCGGACGCGGCCCGGCTCGACGCCGACGTCCTCGCCCGCCTGGGCCTCAAGGTGGCCCACCCCGACGCCGCGCATCCGCTGCTGGAGAAGCTGGGGGCGCTGCCCGCGACGCCGCGCGCGATCCTGACCACCCCGCAGGTGCGGGCCGCCGTGGCCGCGTCCCTGGACGACGACCGCGGGGCCTGGGACGACCAGGACACCCCGGACGCCGAGGAACTGGCCGACACCGTCCTCGCGCTGGTGCGCGACGCGGGCCTGGAACCCGGCGAGGAGCCCTGGCTGGGCGCCCTCGCGCTGCCCGACGAGGAGGGGGAGCTCGCCCCGGCCGGCGAACTCGTCCTGCCCGGCAGTCCGTTCGCGCAGGTCATCCGCGAGGACGAACTCGCCTTCGTCGACCCGGAGCTGGCCGGGAAGTGGGGCGAGCAGCCCCTCGCGGCCTGCGGGGTCCTCGCGGACTTCGCGCTCGTGCGGGCCACGGACGTCGTCCTCGACCCGGACGAACTGGAGCCCCGCGAGGGCGACTTCGCCGAACCCGACGACGCCGGTCTGCTGGACGCCGTGGACGTCTGGTGCGAGGACATCCTCGACCGCTTCCCCGACACGCCCGTCCCGCCGGTCGCCACCGAGCTGGTCGCCGTCCGCGACCTCGACCTCGTCGACGACGACCACTGGCCGCAGGCCCTCGCCCTGCTCGCCCGGCCGCCCCTGCGCGACGCCCTCACCCAGCCGGTCCGGATCCTGCTCCCGGACGGCACCCACGAGGTCGTACGCCCGTACACCGCCTGGTGGTTGCGCGGCCACCCCGTCCTCGACGGCCGCCGCCCGGCGGGCCTGCTCGCGGCCGGCGGCGACCCCCTCCTGCACGGCCTGTACGACCAGGCCGACGCGACCGGGTTCGACGACGAGCAGGTGCTGCGGGCCCTGGGCGTACGGACGTCCGTGGCCGCCCTCCTCGACGAGCCGGGCGGCGCGGCCGAACTGCTCGACCGCCTCGCGGACCCGGACCGCCCGGTGAGCGCCGCCCAACTGCACGGCCTCTACGGCGCGCTGGCCGAGCTGGACCCGGAACAGGTGACCCTGCCCGACGAGTTGAGGGCGGTCGTCGACGGCCGGGTCGAGGTCGTCGACGCGGCCGACGCGGTCGTCGTCGACTCCCCCGACCTGCTGCCCTTCACGGCGGGTGTTCCGCTGCTGCCCGTACGGCCCGCGCGGGCGGCGGAGCTGGCCGAGCTGTTCCAGGTCCGCCGCCTCAGCGAGTCCGTGACGGGAGAGCTCCACTCCGAGGGCGCCGAGCACGACGTCCCGGATCCGGTACGCGTCCTCCTCGGCCCGCGCACCCCCGCGACCTACGTCGAACACGAGGAACTCGTGGTGGACGGCGTGGAGATCGACTGGCGCCTGACCGGTGACGGCGTCCTGCACGCCGCCACCCTGGAGGGCGTCGCCGCGGGCCTCGCCTGGGCGGCCGGCCAGTGGCCCCGCCGCTTCGAGGTGGCGGCCCTGCTGGAAGACCCTTCCAGGACCGGCGAGTTGGCGCGGGACCGCTGGTTCGACTGAGCGGTTTCCCGCGCGGACGGGGTGCCTCGGATCCACCGGGGCACCCCGTCCGCGCGTCCGGGTCCCGGCGTCCGGACGGTCGTACGAAAATCTCCACCACCTTCGTACAACCCTTCACATCCATCGTGCATCTGATCATGTGAGCCAACGGGCTCCGCGATCATCCGGGTCCTGCGCGATGATGCTCCGCAAGGAGCGCCGACCGGCCAGGATCCTCTTTTCTCCCGGGGGAATGCATGCGTATCCGTGCCATCGTGGCCGCCGTCTCCGGCGCCCTGGCCCTGTCCGCCCTCGCCGTGCCGGCCGCGACCGCCGCCGACACCACGCCGGACAAGGCCGACCTCTTCCAGGCCGCGCACCGAGCCGTGTCGGGCAGGACCGCGTTCACGGGTTCGACGACCGCGGCCGCTCCCTACGCCCTGAACCTGCAGTTCTCCGGTGTGAAGGTCAACAACGGCAAGCCGATCGTCGTCGGGACCACCAACAAGGTGACGGTCCCCGTGACGTTCCGGGTCACGCACGCCGCGGACATCGACCTGGGCGCGGAGGACATCGAGTTCGACGTGCTGCTGTACCGCGGTCCGCTCAACCTCCCGAGCAACCTCCTGTTCGGCGACAACTGGCCGACCTGCACGCACGTCTCCACGACGGTGGCCAACTGCAGGGCCACCATCGACATCCGTCCCGCCGACGGCGAAGTGATGAACGCCGACGCCGCCACCTTCAAGGCGCTCGGGTACGCGTACGACTGGAACGGCCAGGACCAGCGCCCCTACGAGGACATCGACTGGAGCAAGGTCGGCTACACCGAGGCCGACGCCCTGGCGTCCGTCAAGCTCCAGCGGGCCTCCAGGCTCACGGTCAACGCCGCCCCGGAGCCGGTGAAGAAGGGCAGGACCATCACGGTCACCGGCAAGCTGTCCCGCGCCAACTGGGAGGACAACCTGTACCACGGGTACTCCACCCAGCCGGTGAAGCTGCAGTTCCGCAAGAAGGGCAGCACCACCTACACCACCGTCAAGACCATCAAGACGAGCACCACGGGCGCCCTGAAGACGACCGTCACGGCGACCGCGGACGGCTACTACCGCTACAGCTTCGCGGGCACCTCGACCACCCCGGCCGTCAGCGCCGCGGGCGACTTCGTCGACGTGCGCTGAAGCGACTGACACCGCCGAGGCACGGCCCGGCCCCGCACCCGGCGGGGAACGGGCCCTCTCCTCGCACCCTCACACGCCACACCCCCCGATCCTCCGAGGAACCTCCATGCGCGTACGCGCCACCACCACCGTCGCCGCCGTCATCGGCGCCGTCGCCCTGTCCGCCCTCGCCGTGCCGGCCGCGCAGGCCGCGCCGGCCGGTCCGGCGGTCACCTTCTCCAACGTCAAGGTCAACGCCGGCAAGCCCGTCGTCGTCGGCCCCACCGCGAAGGTCACGGTCTCCGCGAGCTACACGGTGACCAAGCCCGCGAACCTGAGCGCCGCCTCCTTCGACAGCGGCCCGGTCCTCTACCGCGGCAGCACGCTGAACGTGGAGAGCCGGATCCTCGCCGGCGACAACCCCGGCACCTGCACGGCCGCCTCCACCACGGTCCTGAAGTGCACGGCCAAGATCCAGTTCCGGCCGGCCGAGTCCGACGCGTACGACGACCTGGTCAACTCCGACGCCGGCACCTGGAACATCGGCGCCCTGGCCATCAACGGCAGCGGCTACACCGCCAAGAGCGGCTTCGGCACCGTCAAGCTGCTGCGCGCCTCGAAGCTCACCGCCGACGCCACCCCGGAGCCGGTGAAGAAGGGCAAGACCCTCACCGTCACGGGCAAGCTGTCCCGCGCCAACTGGGACAGCAACACCTACGCCGGGTACTCCACCCAGCCGGTGAAGCTGCAGTTCCGCAAGAAGGGCGCCAGCACCTACACCACCGTCAAGACCATCAAGTCGAGCACGACGGGCGTCCTGAGGACGACCGTCACGGCGACCGCGGACGGCTACTTCCGCTACACCTTCGCCGGCACCTCGACCACCCCGGCCGTCAGCGCCGCGGGCGACTTCGTCGACGTGCGCTGACCCGACCGACTCGTCTGGTCGACCGACCCGATCGGCCGGCCGGCCGAACGGGAGGGGGCCCGCACTCCGCACCCGGCGGAGTGCGGGCCCCCTCCCGTTCGAGGGAACGCGGCGCGGCGGTCCCGCGGCCGCGGACGCGCCGCCGGGCCCGCCCTCCGGGCGGACGACGCCGCTTCCGCCACACGCCCTACGCCGGGACGTGGCGGCCGATCCACCTCCACAGGAGTTCCAGGACGGCCGCCGCGACCGCGGCGACGCCCACCGCCGTCCACGGCATGGCCATGCCGACCAGCTTCAGCGCGAAGAAGTCCTGGAGCCACGGCACCGCCAGGACCAGTACGAAGGCCGCGCCCATGGACGCCACCAGCAGGACCCGCCACCAGGTGTAGGGCCGGGCGATGATCGCCAGCACCCACATCGAGATCAGGAACAGGGTCAGCGTCGCCGCGCTCGTCTCGGCCTCCAGCGACCCCGCCCCGGTGTAGTGGTGCCGGGCGACCAGGTACGTCACGAAGGTCGCCACCGCGGCCAGCACCCCGCCCGGAATCGCGTACCGCATCACCCGCCGTACGAAGTGGGGCCGCGCGCGCTCCTTGTTGGGGGCGAGGGCGAGGAAGAACGCCGGGACGCCGATCGTCAGCGTCGACAGCAGGGTGAGGTGGCGGGGCAGGAACGGGTACTCCACCTGCCAGCACACCACCAGCAGCGCCAGCAGCACCGAGTACACGGTCTTCACCAGGAACAGCGTGGCCACCCGCGTGATGTTGCCGATGACCCGCCGGCCCTCCGCCACCACCGACGGGAGCGTGGCGAAGCTGTTGTCCATCAGCACGATCTGGGCGACGGCCCGCGTGGCCTCCGAGCCCGAGCCCATCGCCACGCCGATGTCCGCGTCCTTCAGCGCGAGGACGTCGTTGACGCCGTCCCCGGTCATCGCGACGGTGTGCCCGCCCGCCTGGAGGGCGCCGACCATGTCCCGCTTCTGCCGCGGGGTGACCCGTCCGAACACCGTGCCCTCGTCGAGCGCGGCGGCCATCGGCTCCCGCTCGGCGGGCAGCCGGCGCGCGTCCACCGCGCGGCCCTCCAGACCCAGCTTCGCGGCCACGGCGCCCACGGACACCGCGTTGTCGCCGGAGATGACCTTGGCGCGGACGTCCTGCTCGGCGAAGTAGCGCAGGGTGTCGGCCGCGTCGGGGCGCAGCCGCTGTTCGAGGACGACCAGGGCGGTGGCGCGGGCGCCGCGGGTGACGTCGGGGTCGTCGAGGCCGTGCGGGGTGCGGGCCAGGAGCAGCACGCGCAGGCCCTGCTCGTTGAGCCGTTCCGTCTCGGCGAGGGCGGGGTCGCCGTCGGGGAGGAGGACGTCGGGGGCGCCGAGCAGCCACGTGCTGTTCGCGCCGTCGCCGTCGCCCTCGGCGAAGGCGGCGCCGCTGTACCTGCGGGCGGAGGAGAAGGGCAGGGACTGGAGGCGGCGCCAGTCCGCGGTGTCCGGGCAGGCGTCGACGACCGCCCGGAGGGAGGCGTTGGGCCGCGGGTCGGACGCGCCGAGCGCGCCGAGCACCTCGCGGACGTACCCGCCGTCGCTGCCGTCGAGGGCGCGGACCTCGGCGACGTCCATGCCGCCCTCGGTGAGGGTGCCGGTCTTGTCCAGGCAGACGGTGTCGACGCGGGCGAGGCCCTCGATGGCCGGCAGTTCCTGGACGAGGCACTGCTTGCGGCCGAGCCGGACGACGCCGATGGCGAAGGCGACGGAGGTCAGCAGGACGAGGCCCTCCGGCACCATCGGCACGATCCCGCCGACGGTCCTCGCGACCGACTCCTTGAGGTCGTTGTTCTTGACGAAGAGCTGGGTGACGACCAGGCCGATCGCGGCCGGGACCATCATCCACGTCACGTACTTGAGGATCGTGGAGATGCCGGTGCGCAGTTCGGAGTGGACGAGGGTGAAGCGGGACGCCTCCTCGGCGAGCTGGGCGGCGTACGCCTCGCGTCCGACCCTGGTGGCCCGGTAGGCGCCGCCGCCCGCGACCACGAAGCTGCCGGACATCACCTGGTCGCCGGGGTGTTTGACGACGGGGTCGGCCTCGCCGGTGAGGAGCGACTCGTCGATCTCCAGGCCGTCGGCCTCGGCGCACACCCCGTCCACCACGACCTTGTCGCCGGGCCCGATCTCGACGATGTCGTCCAGGACGAGGGCGGAGGTGCCGACGGCGACGGCGACCCCGTCGCGCCGGACGGTGGGGCGGGTCTCGCCGATGACGGCGAGGGAGTCCAGGGTCTTCTTCGCCCGCCACTCCTGGACGATGCCGATGCCGGTGTTGGCGAGGACGACGTACCCGAAGAGGCTGTCCTGCACCGGCGCGACGAACAGCATGACGATCCACAGGACGCCGATGATCGCGTTGAAGCGGGTGAGGACGTTGGCCCGGACGATCTCGCCGACCGAGCGGCTGCTGCGGACGGGCACGTCGTTGACCTGGCCGCGCGCCACGCGCTCGGCGACCTCGGCGGCGGTGAGCCCGGTCGCCGCGGGGGTCCGGGCGGTGGTGGCGTCGGCATGGGTCATGGCATCGACGGTACGTGCGGACGGGGGCGTTCACCCGCCGCGGTGGCGGAAGATCCGGCCTGGGGAGGAGGGCCCTCGTGCGGCGGTACCACGTGCCGTCCACGGGTCCCCGGCTTCCGGCTCCGGGTTTCCCCGGACTCCGGGGCCGCCCCGCTCCCGGCCCGCGGGCCGCCCCGTCCCCGCGGCTACCCCTGTCCGGCGGCGCCCCGCTTGATCGCCGCGTCCCGCCTGCGGACGTACCAGATGCCGATGAAGCCCAGACCGCCGCCCGCGAGGCAGGTCCACAGCCACCACAGGTGACCGTGGTCGTCGAACCAGCCGTAGAAGGGCAGCTGGACGAGGAAGAGGGCGAACCAGAGGATCGTGCCGCCGGTGATGGTGGCGACCACGGGGCCCTCCAGGGGCTCCGGCGCCTCGTGCTTGGGGGTCCACTTCGCCATGGGGACAGCCTACGAGGCGATCAGGTCTACGCGCGGAGATGGTGTTCGCGGATTTATGTGTTCATACTGAATCCGTTTGCCTCTGACCATTTTCATTCGTAGGAAGCACCAAAGCGGCATGGGGGATGTCCGCCGGTGATGAGGTCCCACATGTCCACCTCGGCCCCCGCCAAGGTTCCCGCGCCCGGAGAACCGGGCGGCACGCCCGCGTACGGCGCGCTCGACCGCTTCTTCCGCATCTCCGAGCGCGGCAGCACACTGCCCCGGGAGATCCGGGGCGGTTTCGCCACCTTCTTCGCGATGGCCTACATCATCGTGCTGAACCCGATCATCCTCGGCAGCGCGAAGGACATGTACGGGCACCAGCTCGACAACGGCCAGCTCGTCACCGCCACCTGCGTCACGGCCGCGTTCACGACGCTGCTGATGGGCGTCATCGGCAACGTGCCCATCGCGCTGGCCGCCGGTCTCGGCGTCAACTCCGTCGTCGTGCTCCAGCTCGCCCCCCGGATGGCCTGGCCGGACGCGATGGGCATGGTCGTCCTCGCCGGTCTCGTGGTCATGCTGCTGGTGGCGACCGGTCTGCGCGAGCGCGTCATGAACGCCGTGCCGTTCGGCCTCCGCAAGGCCATCAGCATCGGTATCGGCCTGTTCATCATGCTGATCGGCCTCGTCGACTCCGGCTTCGTCACCCGCATCCCGGACGTCGCCCGGACCACCGTCCCGCTCCAGCTCGGCGCCGACGGTCACCTCAACGGCTGGCCGGTCCTCGTCTTCATCCTTGGCTCGCTGCTGACGCTCGCGCTGATCGTCCGCAAGGTGCCCGGCGCGATCCTCATCTCGATCGTCGCGATGACCGCGCTGGCGCTGATCATCAACGCGGTCGCCACCGTGCCGTCCTGGGGCCTGACCACCCCCAAGTGGCCCGGCAACCCCGTCGCCACCCCCGACTTCGGGCTCATCGGCGAGGTCAGCCTCTTCGGCGGCTTCGGCAAGGTCGGTGTCCTGACCGGCGTCCTGTTCGTCTTCACCGTGCTGCTGTCGTGCTTCTTCGACGCGATGGGCACGATCATGGGCGTCAGCGACGAGGCCAAGCTGACCGACGCGCAGGGCCAGATGCCCGGCATCAACAAGGTCCTCTTCGTCGACGGTCTCGCCGTGGCCGCCGGTGGCGCCACCTCCTCCTCCGCCACCACCGTCTTCGTGGAGTCCACGGCCGGCGTCGGCGAGGGCGCCCGCACCGGCTTCGCGAACATCGTCACCGGCGGTCTCTTCACCGTCGCCCTGTTCCTGACCCCGGTCGCCACGATGGTCCCCTCCCAGGCGGCCACCCCGGCCCTGCTCGCGGTGGGCTTCCTGATCCTGGCCGGTTCGGTCAAGGAGATCGACTGGGCCGACTACACGATCGCGATCCCGGCCTTCGTCACGATGGTGATGATGCCGTTCACCTACTCGATCACCAACGGCATCGGCATGGGCTTCATCACCTTCGCGGTGCTGCGCCTGGCGGCCGGCCGCGGCCGTGAGGTGCCGGTCCCGATGTACGTGGTCTCCGCCGTGTTCGCCTTCTACTACCTGATGCCGGCCCTGGGTCTGACCTGAGCCGCGCGCCTGACCTGAGCCGCGTGCTTCGTCCGGGCAGCGTGTCTCGTCCGGGCCGCGCGCCTCGTCGGCGCCGAGGGCCTCGCCCGGGCAGGGTGTCCCGTCGGCCCCGGGGGGCTTCGCCCGGGCCGCGTGCCCGGCGGCCCGCGCCACCGGCCCCGCCTGAACCGCGCCACGCGGTTCAGGCGGGGCCGTAGAACTTCTCCGTCTCCTCGACCGCGGTCTGGAACCGCTCGTCGAAGTCATCGCGCATGAGCGTCCGGAGGACATAGTCCTGGACGCTCATTCCTCTTCTGGCGGCATGGCGCCGGAGCCGTTCGAGCAGCTCGTGGTCCATCCGCAGGCTCAGCACATCGGTCCCCATGGCTATGAGGGTCGCGGCACGATCCGGGACGGTGGGTGCCGTTCCGCGCCTGCATCACCCTTTTGAGTGATATTCGGGCGATGTGGCATTTCAGTGACGCGCGTCACGGCGCACACGTGTCCCCACGGTGTTCCTTAGCGAGAGTAATGAGTTACTCTAAATACATGCCGGACCTCGAACATGGCGACGACGCTGCCGCCGTGAACTCCCTGCGATCCGCCGTGATGCGACTGTCCCGTCGGCTCAAGCACCAGCGCGTCGACGAGTCGCTGAGCCCCACCGAGATGTCGGTGCTCGGCACCCTCTCCCTGTGCGGCAGCGCCACCCCCGGTGAGCTGGCACGCAAGGAACACGTGCAGCCGCCGTCGATGACCCGCATCGTGGCGCTCCTGGAGGCCAAGAACCTGGTCCGGCTGGAGCCTCATCCCGAGGACCGCCGCCAGAAGGTCGTCACGAAGACCGAGCAGGCCGAGGCCATGCTCGCGGAGAGCCGCGCCAAGCGGAACGCTTTCCTGGCCACCCTGGTCGACGGTCTCGACGAGGACGAGTGGGCGAAGCTGCGTGCCGCCGCCCCCGTCCTGGAGAAGCTCGCACACCTGTAGGCACTTCGCGAGGAGGCGACCCTTTTGAGTTCGGGACCCGGAGCACACTCCGCCCCCGCACCGACCACCCACGACTCTTCCCCCGGCCCGTCCGGGGGCGCTCGCAGGTCCTCGATGTTCAGCTCCCTGGAGGTCAGGAACTACCGCCTGTTCTTCGCCGGCCAGGTCGTCTCCAACATCGGCACCTGGATGCAGCGCATCGCCCAGGACTGGCTGGTGCTGAGCCTCACCGGCTCCGCCACCGCCGTCGGCGTCACGACGGCCCTGCAGTTCCTGCCGATGCTCCTGTTCGGCCTCTACGGCGGCGTCCTCGTCGACCGCCTGCCCAAGCGCGGCGTCCTCCTCTCCACCCAGACGGCCATGGCCGTCACCGGCATCGCGCTCGCGCTGCTCACCCTCTCCGGGCACGTCGAGGTCTGGCACGTCTACGTCGCCGCCTTCGCCGTCGGGCTCGCGACCGTCCTGGACAACCCGGCCCGCCAGTCCTTCGTCTCCGAGATGGTCGGCCCCGACCAGCTCCAGAACGCCGTCAGCCTCAACTCCGCGAACTTCCAGTCCGCCCGACTCGTCGGCCCGGCCGTCGCCGGCCTGATGATCACCGGGGTGGGCACCGGCTGGGCGTTCCTCGCCAACGGCCTGTCGTTCGTCGCGCCCATCGCCGGACTGCTGCTGATGCGGGGCCGCGAACTGCACGCCGCCCGGCGCGCCCCGCGCGGCAAGGGCCAGCTGCGGGAGGGCCTGCACTACGTCGCCGGCCGCCCGGACCTGATCTGGCCGATCGTCCTGGTCGGCTTCATCGGCACCTTCGGCTTCAACTTCCCCGTCTATCTCTCCGCCTTTGCCGACGACGTCTTCCACGCGGGCGCCGGCTCCTACAGCCTCTTCAACACCCTGATGGCCGTCGGCTCGCTCGCCGGCGCGCTGCTCGCCGCCCGCCGCGGGACCTCCCGCATGCGGGTGCTGATCGCGGCGGCCGTGGCGTTCGGGCTGGTGGAGCTGGTCGCGGCCGCCGCCCCGTCCCTGTGGCTGTTCGCACTGCTCATGGTGCCGATCGGCATGTTCGGCATGACGGTCAACGTCACCGCGAACACCACCATCCAGATGGGCACCGACCCGGCCATGCGCGGCCGCGTCATGGCCCTCTACATGATGGTCTTCCTCGGCGGCTCCCCGGTCGGCGCGCCGATCGCCGGCTGGATCACCGACGCGTACGGCGTCCGGGCGGGCCTCGCGGCGGGCGGCGCGGTCTCCGCGCTCGCGGCGGCGGTCGTCGGCCTGGTCCTGGCCCGCGTCGGCGGCCTGCGGCTCGCCGTCGGCTGGCGCCGCGGCCACCCGGTCCTGCGGTTCGTCCCGCGGGAGCGGCGCGAGGAACTGGCGGCCGTGGCGTGAACCGCCCGGGGCCGGTGGTGACCGGTCCGGAACCGGCGACGACCGGCCCGGGGCTGGTGGCCACCTGTCCAGAGCCGGCGACGGTCCGTCCGGAGCCGATGGCGGCCGGTCCGGGACTGGTGGCGGCCGGTCCGGGACTGGTGGCGGCCGGTCCGGGACTGGTGGCGGCCGGTCCGGAACCGGCGACGACCGGTCCGGAACCGGCAACGACCCGTCCGGGGCCGGTGGCGGACGGCACACTGGCCTCATGAGACTCTTCGCCGCCGTGCTGCCCCCGCGGGACGTGGTCGACGAGCTCGCCGCCGAGGTCGCCGCGCTGAGGGCGCTGCCCGGCGCCGACCGGCTGCGCTGGACCGGCCGCCCCGGCTGGCACCTCACCCTCGCCTTCTACGGCGAGGTCGCCGAGGAGGCCGTACCCGACCTGTCGGCGCGGCTGGAGCGGGCCGCGCGGCACACCGGGCCCTTCGCCCTGGCCCTGCGCGGCGGCGGGCAGTTCGGGCACGGGCGGGCGCTGTGGGCCGGGGCCGAGGGCGGCACGGCGGCGCTGCGGCTGCTGGCGGCCCGGGCGGAGGCGGCGGGCCGCAGGGCGGGCCTGGACCTCGGCGAGCACCGCCGCTACAAGGCCCACCTCACCCTGGCCCGCAGCCGCGACGCCGTCGACACCCGCCCGTACGTCGACCTGCTGCACACCTTCGCCGGCCGCGAGTGGCTCGTACGGGAGCTGACGCTCGTGCGCAGCGACCTGCCGAGGTCCGGGGTGCCCGGGGAGCAGCCGCACTACGAGCCGGTCGGCCGCTGGCCGCTCGGCGCGGCCGGTTAGGCTCCAGGGGTGGACCCGAAGACCCGGAACCGGATCATGGCCGTTGCGCTCGTGCTGATGTTCGTCGTGGTGGCGGTGGCGGCGGCACTCGGAAAGTGACCGCCCGCCGCCGCGCACCACTGCCACGGGCCTGACGGGGACGGCCTCTCGGGCCGGCGGCCCGCCGCCCTCGACTCACCGGACACGGGGGACACGGGCCACCGTGCTGCCGCCCCCCGGCTCACCGGCCCCGGGCCACCGTGCTGCCGCCCCCAGGCTCACCGGACCCGGGCCGCCGCTCCCGGCTCACCAGGCGAAGGCCTCCGGCGACGGGCCCGGGCCCGGGAACACCTCGTCGAGGCCCGACAGCAGCTCCTCGCTCAGCTCCAGCTCGACCGCCCGCACGGCGGACGCGAGCTGCTCCTGCGTGCGCGGGCCGACGATCGGGCCGGTCACGCCGGGCCGGGTGAGCAGCCAGGCCAGCGCGACCTCACCGGGCTCCAGTCCGTGCTTGTCCAGCAGGTCCTCGTACGCCTGGATCTGCTCGCGCGCCTTGGCGTCCTTGAGCGTGTCGGCCGCCCGGCCGCCCGCCCGGCGCCCGCCCTCCGCCTGCTTCTTGAGGACCCCGCCCAGCAGGCCGCCGTGCAGCGGCGACCAGGGGATCACCCCGAGGCCGTACTCCTGCGCGGCCGGGATGACCTCCATCTCGGCGCGCCGCTCGGCCAGGTTGTAGAGGCACTGCTCGCTGACCAGGCCGATGGTGCCGCCGCGCCGGGCGGCGATCTCGTTGGCCTGGGCGATCTTGTAGCCGGGGAAGTTGGAGGACCCGGCGTAGAGGATCTTGCCCTGCTGCACGAGCACGTCGACCGCCTGCCAGATCTCCTCGAAGGGAGTGTCCCGGTCGACGTGGTGGAACTGGTAGAGGTCGATGTAGTCGGTCCGCAGCCGCTTCAGGGAGGCGTCGACGGCCCGGCGGATGTTCAGCGCGGAGAGCTTGTCGTGGTTGGGCCAGACGTCGCCGTCGGCGCCCATGTTGCCGTACACCTTGGTGGCGAGTACGACCTTGTCGCGCCGCTCGCCGCCCTGGGCGAACCAGTTGCCGATGATGGATTCCGTACGGCCCTTGTTCTCACCCCACCCATAGACGTTTGCGGTGTCGAAGAGGTTGATGCCCGCGTCCAGGGCCGCGTCCATGATCGCGTGACTGTCGGCTTCGTCTGTCTGCGGTCCGAAGTTCATGGTCCCGAGGACCAGTCGGCTGACCTTGAGTCCGGTGCGTCCGAGCTGCGTGTACTCCATGGGACTCAAGCCAACGGCTTGGAGTGGGCTCCAAGCAAGGGGAGGCGGTCAGTCGCGGGGGAAGGCGTCGGTCTTGAGGGTGAGGTCGACGACGGTCGCCGTCAGGTCGACAGGTCCGCCGAAGTCGACCCTCGTGCACACGACGTAGTGACCTTCCTTGGGATCGGTGTAGACATAGCAACGGCCCTGATAGGGATCCACGATGAGATAGACGGGCACCTCCGCGACCGCGTAGGCGGTCTTCTTCGGGCCGTAGTCGTTGACGGCCGTGCCCTGGGAGATGACCTCGGCGATGAACTCGACGTCCTCATGACGCCAGTGGCCTTCGTCGTCCTTCTCGGCGGAGTCCCGAAGCTTGGCCACGTCCGGACAGAAACCGTTCTCGTGACCTGGGAAGTCGATACGGACGTCCGAGAAGACCTTGGCCTCCACCCCGAACCGGTCCTCGACGGCCCGTACGATCCGGCGGATGATGCCCCAACGGGTGTCCCGCTGCGGTGTCATGAAGACGTTGCCCCCGACGATCTCGACCCTGAATCCTTCGGGGACGGGCATCTGCTCCAGCAGCTCGAACAACTCGTCCAAGCGCCTGGTGTTCGCGTCGGCCATGGCGATCCTGTCGTCTACGACGGTCATCGTGCCGCTCCTCCCGGCTGCCCCAGCTCAGACGCAGCCGCGCGGTACAACGATACGCACGGTGACCTGGTCACACGGCGCGCACGGCATCGCCGCGCGCCCCCGGCGCGGTGCGGCCCCCGTACGGCCCGCCCAGCCCCCACCCCTGGTGCAGGGCCTTCGCGAAGGTCTCCGCCAGCCGGTGTTCGCCGTTCGCGTTCGGGTGGGTGCCGTCGTAGGTGTCGGTGGCGATGTCCCAGGCCTGTGGGACCGGGGCCAGGAGGAGGGGGAGGCCGGCTCGTCCAGGTCGGCGGCCGTCTTCGCGAGGAGTTCGTTGAAGAGGGAGACCTGGGCGGCGAACGGCTCGTCCTGCGCGGCGCGGATGTTGGGGATCACCGGCAGGAGGACCATGCCGGCCTTCGGGTTCGCCGTCCGGGCCCGCTCCACGAAGAGGCGGACGTTGTCCGCCGTCTGCTCGGCGTTGGTGTAGAAGCCGAGGTCGATCAGGCCGAGGGAGACCAGCAGGAGGTCCGCCCGGCAGTCGCGGACCGCGTCGCCGACGAGCGGGGCCATGTGCAGCCAGCCCTCGCCCCAGCCGGCCAGGTGGCGGCGGGGGAAGCCGGGATCGGCGTACGCCAGCGAGGTGGGGGCGTCCGCCGCCTTGTCGTACAGCGTCTCGCGGGGGCCGACGAGCGTGACCGGGCCCTCGTACGTCGCGCACAGGTGCCGCCACAGGCGGTGACGCCAGGTGTGCTCGCCCGCGCTGCCGATCGTCATCGAGTCGCCGACGGGCATGATCCTGAGCATCCGCTCATCATGGAGGATGCGCGCGGCGCGTGGGATGTGAGTCCGACCACGAGCCCGGCCGTGAGTTCCCCACGCGTTGGACGCGAGCCGGACGCGAGCCGGGTCGCAGGCCCGCGACGCGTGGGGCGCCGGCACGCGGGGCGCCGGCACGCGGGGCGCCGGCACGCGGGGTGCCGACGCGTGGGGCGTCGGCCGGACCGCGCGTCCGCAACACGCGGGCGGGATGGCAGGCTTGGGGGCATGCGCCGACCGTTCGCCCTCCTCGCCGGGGCCCTGCTCGTGGGGGCGCTCGCCGCGCCCGCCTCCGCCGCCGACGGCGACAGGAGCTTCACGATCGAGGACTCCAGGATCACCGAGTCCAGCGGCCTGGCCGCCTCCCGGCAGCACCCCGGCGTCTACTGGACGCACAACGACAGCGACGACGGCCCCTACCTCTACGCCGTCGACGGCGCCACGGGCAAGACGGTCGCCCGCCTCACCCTCACCGGCGTCGGCACCCCGCGCGACGTCGAGGCGATCTCGATCGGCCCGGGCAACCGGATCCTCGTCGGGGACATCGGCGACAACCTCGGCGGCACCTGGCCGTACGTGTGGATCTACGAGCTGCCCGAGCCGAAGGAACTCAAGGACGCGACCGTGCGCGCCACGCAGTACGTCGTGACGTACTCCGACGGCGCCCGGGACGCCGAGTCGCTGGTCGTCCACCCGAAGACGGGGCGCGTCTACATCATCGACAAGAAGGAGGACGGCGGCCACCTCTACGAGGGTCCGGCCCGTCTCTCCGCCTCGGGGAGGAACGTCTTCCGCCCCGTCGCCCCCATCGACCTGTGGGCCACCGACGCCGCCCTCTCCCCGGACGGCGAACGGCTCGCCGTGCGCGGCTACTTCGGCGGCATCGACTACGACTGGAACGCCGGCGTCCCCAAGCGGCTGGGCCGCCTCGACGTGCCGTTGCAGCAGCAGGGCGAGTCCGTCACCTTCTCCGCCGACGGCTCGAAGTTGATGTACGGCACCGAGGGCGCCGGGGGCGAGGTCCAGGCGGAGGACGCGCCGGGTGAATCGGGGTCCAGGTCGTCTTCCGGCGGCGGCGGTTCGGCGTCCTCCTCCGACGGGGGCGGGGACTCCGGGACGAGCGGGAGCGTGAAGGTGGGCGCGGTCGTGGTGGCGGCCCTGTGCCTGGCTCTGTTCGGCATCGGCCGGCTGCGGCGCAGGCGCTGAGGCGCCCGTCCGGCCCTGGGCACCACCCGCTCCGGGCCGGCATGCCCGTCCCGCTCCGGGCCGAGGAGAAGTGCACCAGCTGACGTCGGCCATCTTGACGTGTCCATGTGATCCGCCTTCCATGGGAGGCGCGGTTGTGGGAGCGCTCCCACTTTTTCCGGGCCGCACCCCGAGAGGAAGCAGCGACATGTTCCGCACCTTGCGCAGGGCACTGTGCACGGCCGCCGCCGCACTCCTGCTGCCGCTGATACCCCTGGCCGCGGCCCCGCAGGCGCAGGCTGCGGAGGCCGGTGGAGCCGGGTACTGGCACACCAGCGGCCGCCAGATCCTGGACGCGTCCGGGCAGCCGGTCCGCGTCGCCGGCATCAACTGGTTCGGCTTCGAGACCTCCAACAACGTCGTCCACGGCCTGTGGGCCCGCGACTACAAGAGCATGATCGACCAGATCAGGACGACGGGGTACAACACCCTCCGGATCCCGTTCAGCGACGACATCCTCAAGCCCGGCGCCATGCCCGCCGGCATCGACTTCTCCGCCGGGAAGAACGCCGACCTGCAGGGACTCACCTCCCTCCAGGTGCTGGACAGGATCGTCGGGTACGCCGGCCAGACCGGCGTCAAGGTCATCCTGGACCGGCACCGCCCGGACGGGGCCGGCCAGTCGGCGCTCTGGTACACCTCGGCGGTCCCGGAGTCGACGTGGATCGCCAACCTCAAGTCGCTGGCCGGGCGGTACGCGGGCAACCCCGCCGTGGTCGGCATCGACCTGCACAACGAGCCGCACGACCCCGCCTGCTGGGGCTGCGGCGACACGACGAGGGACTGGCGGCTGGCGGCCCAGCGCGCCGGGAACGCCGTTCTCTCCGTCAACCCGAACCTGCTGATCTTCGTGGAGGGCGTGCAGACCTTCGAGGGGGTCTCCGGCTGGTGGGGCGGCAACCTGATGGGCGTCGCGCGGTACCCGGTCCAGCTCGACGTCCCGAACCGGGTCGTCTACTCCGCCCACGACTACGCGACCAGCGTGGCCCAGCAGAGCTGGTTCAGCGACCCGTCGTTCCCCGCGAACATGCCCGGGATCTGGGACAAGTACTGGGGCTACATCTTCAAGCAGAACATCGCCCCCGTGTGGGTGGGCGAGTTCGGCACGACCCTCCAGTCGACGGTCGACCAGAAGTGGCTCGCGGCACTCGTGGACTACCTGCGGCCCACGTTGACGTACGGCGGGGACTCCTTCCACTGGACGTTCTGGTCCTGGAACCCCAACTCCGGTGACACGGGCGGCATCCTGAAGGACGACTGGCAGACCGTGGACACGGTCAAGGACGGCTACCTGACGAGCATCAAGGCGCCGGGCTTCGCGCCGGGGACCGGGGGCGGCGACCCCGGCGACCCGGGTGACCCGGGCGGCGGTACGGCGGCCTGCACCGCCGCGTACACGGTCAGCAGCGACTGGGGCGGCGGCTTCAACGCCGACGTGAAGGTCACCAACACCGGTACGAACGGCATCAGTTCCTGGAAGGTGACCTGGACCTGGTCCGGCTCGCAGAAGGTCACCAGCATGTGGAACGCGTCGTACACCCAGAGCGGTTCGACGGTCACCGCGACGAACGCCGCCCACAACGGGGCGCTCGCGGCGGGCGGTTCGGCGAGCTTCGGCTTCGGTGCGGCGCCGGGGGCGGGGGCGTGCCGAGCGTGAGCTGCACGGCGGGCTGAGCTGCACGGCGGTGTGAGCGGTGCGGCCGTAGACGGGGGTGTCCGGTGGGGGCCGGGCACTCCCGCTGTCGTCGTTGCCGTCCGCGACAGCAAGCGGTGGGACGGGCCGCTGATCGCCGTCTCCGGTCGGAGCCGGGGGCGTTCCCGCGGCAGTTCGCGCAGGCGGTGGTGGAGGCCGGTCACTCTGCCGGGCGCAGCGCGTCGGCGTAGAGCGCGAACAGGCGGGGGGCGGAGGCCTGCCCCGTCGGCGGGGCTTCGCGCAGGCGCTCCCAGCAGTCGGCTGCCAGGCGGCGGGCACGGGTTCCGGGCCATGGCTGGGGGAGGAGCTGCGGCGGCAGGAGCGGGTCGGGATCCATCGCCGCGGTGAATCGAGCGGCGAGCTCGACGGCCATGGTGAGCCGCTCGGCGTCCTGCGCACGCGGCCCCTCGGTGAGCCGCGTCAGGCGTGCTTCGGCGAAGGCGGCGAGGTCTTCGTGCCGCTGGGCGATCTCGGCGAGGGGCCACAGTGCAGCGGCCAGTGCACAGGGGGCGGTGGTCTCGCCGATCCGCAGGTCGGTGGTGGTCAGTTGGGTGAGGGTGTGGAGGACGCCGAGATCTCGGGCCCGGGCTTCGACGAGTCCGGTGACGGGGTTGGCGGTGACGTACAGGCCGCTGTGAACGGATGCGGCGCCGAGGTGGCGCAGGTGCTCGCGCAGGGTGTCGCGGGCGGTGCGGCGTGATTCGGGGATGGCGAAGGCGAACAGGTGCCAGGTGCCGTCCCAGGGGGCGAGTCCGGCGTCCTGCCGGTAGGCGTGGCGGACGTGGGCCGCGTCGGGTGCCAGGGATCCGGTGACATCGGCCACGGTGTGGAGGGTGGCTCTTCGGCCGCGTCCTTCCTGTGTGAACCGGCCTTCGGCGACGAGGCGTTTGACGCACAGCCTGATCTGCTGGTCGCTCATGCCGAGCAGGCCGGCGACGGTGTACAACTCGCCGGCGTCGACGGTGCCGTCCTCGCGGACCAGGGCGTGCACGAGCAGCCGGGTGGGGATCTCCGGCCCGTCGTCCGCGCTTCCGGCCGGGGCAGGGGTGCTGTTCACCGTGTCTTCCGTTCGTTCGTCGTGTCCGCCGGGGTGACCGGGCGGTGCATGGTGGTGACCGCGCCGAAGCCCATCAGGCCACGCAGCCAGGGGGTCCGCTCGGTGCGGTGGGCGGTGAAGCCGTGCCGTTCGTAGAGCGGCTTGGCGCGGGGGTTGGCGTCGATGACGTCCAGGCGGATCCGGCGGCAGCCCCGGTCGGCGGCGACGGCCCCGATCTCCCGGAGGAGGAGGCTGCCGACGCCCTTGCCCCGGTGCGCCGCCTCGACGGCGATGCCGTCCATGACCAGTTCGCCCGCGGCGGGGGTGCGTTCGAACAGGGCGAGGACCGCCAGCCGGGGCAGGCCGCGGAGGCAGCCGTAGGTGGACAGGACGTCCCGCACGCCGCCTCCGGTCAGGGCGCGGCCGCCGAGCCGGTAGCCGGCCACGCCGACCACGCGGCCGTCGGCGAGCGCGACGACGCCCCGGTCGTGGTGGAGGTGATCCGCTATGAACGCCCGCCCGGTGTCGGGTGGGCCGAGTGCCGGGGCCAGCTTGCGGCCGAACGCCTCCCAGTACAGCGCCGCCACCTGTTCCTCGCTGCCTTCGGGGATGCCTCTGCGCACCACCGGCTCGCTTCCCGCTGGGTGCTGGGCATCGTCTGCTGTCGTCCGCACATCGCTCCTTCGTCGTCCACGGGACCACCTTGCGTGAACGATAATAATACGTTCATTCTGAGAACGAGCGTTTTTTCAACGAACGATATGGGGGCCGGGATGTTCCGGACACGGGGTGGGCCGATGCGACCCGGGTGGCGCCGGGTGGTGTGGACGCTGGTGGGGGTGCTGCTGGCGGCCGCCGGACTCGCCGGGGTCGTGGTGTGGCAGAACACGTACGCGCTACGGGAGGAGAAGGTCTCGCTCCGGCACGACGGGAAGGTCCTCCAAGGCGTGCTCGCCCTGCCCGAGACGGGTGACGGGGCGTTCGGGCTGGTCGTCTTCGTCCACGGCGACGGGCCGGTCGACGCGACGCACGAGACGTTCTACCGGCCGCTGTGGGAGTCCTTCGCCCGCGCGGGGTACGCCTCGCTGTCGTTCAGCAAGCCGGGGATCGGGGGATCGGAGGGGGACTGGCTGGACCAGAGCATGACGGACCGGGCCGACGAGACACTGGCCGCCGTGCGGTGGGCCCGGAGCCGCCCCGATGTCGACGACCGACGCATCGGGCTCTGGGGGGCGAGCCAGGCGGGCTGGGTCCTGCCCAAGGTCGCCGCGAGAGATGGCCAGTTGCAGTTCGTCATCGCCGTCTCCCCGGCCGTCAACTGGCTGCGGCAGGGCCGCTTCAACCTCGTCGCCGAACTGGAGCGGGACGGGGCCACCGCCGAGCGGACGAACGCGGCGCTGCGCCGCCGGGAGACCACCCTGCGCCTGCTGGAGAGGGGCGCGTCCTTCGCCGAGTACCGGGCCGCCGTCGGGGACGTGGACGGCATGACGAGCGCGCGGTGGGCGTTCGGCGCCAGGAACTACCGCTCGGACGCGACCGCCGACCTGCGCGCCGTGCGCGGCACTCCGGTCCTGCTGGTGCTGGCGGGCCACGACGTCAACGTGGACGTCGCCGACACCGAGGCCGTCTACCGCGAGGTCCTGCCGACGGAGTCCCTGACCGTCGCCCGCTATGCGGACGCCACCCACTCCCTGGTCGACCACGATCTGGAGAACTCCGAGTGGCGCCTGACGCTGACCGCCGTCCTCGCGCCCCGGCAGCTGTACACCGACCGGTTCCTCGCGGACCAGGCCCGGTTCCTCCAGCGGCGACCCGTCGTCGAGGAGGTGCCGTGACCCCCGGAGACGTGGGCCGGCTCGACGGTCACCGCGGCGAACGCCGCCCACAACGGAGCACTCGCGGCGGGCGGTTCGGCGGGCTTCGGCTTCGGCGGGACCTCGGGGGGCGGGGCGGGGCGTGCCGAATGTGAGCTGCACGGCAGCCTGAAAGGCGTCACGGTCCGAGGACGTACGGGCGCACCACGTCCTCGTCGGTCCGCCAGGAAGACGGTGCGGGCGGGGACGGGGTCGCCCAGCATGCCTCGCGGCAGGGGAAGGGCAAGTAACGGCCGGTGGCGCGGGAGCGCTTGGACCAGCGGCGCCAGCGGGCGTCGTGGGGGCTCGGCAGCCGCCAGACGTAGGGGTCGGGTGAGCGGACCTCCCGGGCGAGATCGCTCATGAGGGGGTCGGGTGGCTGCGGCCGGGTGCACAGGCGGGCGACCGCGTCACAGAGCAGCCGGAACATGCTCCCGCTCCTGGTGCTGCGCCTCCACCGGCGAGAACCGGGCCCACACGTGTTTCGTGTACGGCTCCTGCCGGCACCCCCAGGCGTCGGCCAGCGCCGCGACGAGCGCGAGGCCGCGACCGCCCTCCTCGTCCGGGCCGGAGTGGTGGAGCCGGGGGAGCCGGTCCCGGTCGGGATCCGCGACCTCCAGGACCAGTTCGGTCCCGTGGAGGGTCAGCGTGACCTCGACCCGGGCGTCGGAGACGCGGCAGTGGGCCACGGCGTTGGTGACGAGTTCGTTGGCCAGGAGGGTGATCGAGTCGGCGAGTTGGTCGGTGACACCCCAGTCGGCGAGGGCCTTGCGGACGCGTTGGCGGGCGTCGGGGACGTGTCGCCTGTGTTTGGGGATGCGGAAGGTTTCGGTCGATGACATGGGGGCGAAGTTACGGACGTATCCAATACGCCCACAACCTCCTCCAGTGAATGCATGCACTTGTGCACTCGATCGAGTGATGGGGCCTCGAAGGCGATGACGTGTGTGGCATCGTTGCGGCCGGAGAGGGGAGAGCCCATGCCCGCAGGGGGACGGCCGACCGTACGCAGCAGGCGTCTGGGTACGGCACTCCGGCAGTACCGGCACGCCGCCAAGCTCGACCAGCCGCAGGCCGCGGAGATCATCGCGGCGAGCCAGGCCAGGGTCAGCCGTCTGGAGAGCGGCCACGTCACCGCGCGCGTCATCGAAGTGCGGCTGCTGCTGGATGCGTACGGCGTCACGGACCCTGAAGTGCGTTCCAAGCTTGAGGAGTTGGCCAAGCACTCGAAGAAGCGGGGCTGGTGGCTGGAGCACGCGGCGCACCTGCGGCCGGACTACCTCGACCACATTGCGCTGGAGGACGACGCCACCCACATCCGTGAGTGGCAGCCGGTGTTGGTGCCAGGTCTGCTGCAGACTCCGGCCTACGCGGAGGCGGTCACCACCGAGGGCCCCAACTACGTCTCTCCCGAGCGGATCACCCAGTTGGTGAAGGTCCGGGAGAGCCGTCAGGCGAAGATCGGGGAAGGCGGAGCGACGTACACCGCCATCGTGTGGGAGGCGGTCGTCGCACATCCGCTGGTGGACGTCGAGGTTCATCGAGAGCAGCTCTCCGCGATCCTCGAAGCCGGGAAGCGGAAGAACGTCACGATCCAGGTACTGCCCTTCAAGGCCGGGCTCCTGGCAGCCGCGACTTCTGCCTTTTCCACGTTCAGCTTCGACTCGGAGCCGACCGTCGAAGCGGTGACGTTGGAGAACCTGAGGGGCGCGTCGGTCCTTGAGGACCCCGAGGACCTGGCGGCTTACGCCAATACGTATGACCTACTACGATCATCCGCACTGGCTCCGGAGGCGAGCGCCAGTCTCATCCGGAGCGCACTGCGGACCCTCAAGGAAGACACGTCATGATCGAGGTCATAGGCCCGTTCCGGAAGTCCTCCTACTCGGGGCAGGAGAGCAACTGCGTGGAAGTGGCCGCCACCACCGGCAATGGACACGCCGTCCGTGACAGCAAGCGGCAGGACGGTCCGCTGATCGCCGTCTCAGGCCCGAGCTGGCGGGCGTTCCTGGAGCAGTTCGCGCATGGAGACGAGGCGCGGTGACCTGAGCGATGGCCCCCTCATGTCGCCCCCGTCCAGACAACGGCCCGCCCGGAGCTGTCCGGACGGGCCTTCCTGCGCCGATGCGGCCTGGTGGGTGACTACTTCAAGTGGCCGATCCCGTCGGTGGTGACGGGCGGACGCGCGGCCGTGCTGGATCCGCTGTGCGTGCGGGGAGGTCAACCCACGAGGGCGACCGGGGCATCCCAGGCATTGCGGTCCACGGTGATGGTGTGACCGCCGCGGGTCTCCTTGCTGTTGACCATGTACTGGTGGCCGCGGCTGTGGTTCGTGTACAGCTTCGGGTCCCACGGCCAGTCGGCGGTAGTCGTGTACTTCTTGTCCCACAGGGCGTACCAGAGGTTGCCCGGGAGGTCCGTCTTGTTCGTCGCGGTGGCGATCGCCTTGGCGCTGGAGCTGCTGAAGCCGTAGAGCCCGGCGCGGTATGTCTTGGCTCGCAGGGTCTTGGTGAAGGAGCGCACGTACATCAGGGTGGCGTCGTTGCACGCCTTGTTCGTGATGTCGTACGACTCCATGTTGAGGTAGATGGGGCTGCCGGGCTTCATGCCGAGCGCGGACGCCTTGGCGACGGCGTCCTCGGCGTTGCTCTTGCCGAGGGCGGCTGCTGTGGCGGCGGTGAACCTCTCCGGGTTCCTGCTGGTCTGGCAGGGCGGCTGGGCGCCGACGTAGAGGGGGATGAGCTTCCAGCCGGCCGTGTTGACGGACTTCACCCAGGACGCGGTGAGGTTGGCCTGGGTGCAGCCGCGGTTCTTGCCGCCGATGTAGACGGCGGCGGCACCGTAGAACCCGTCGCTCTTCCAGGCCTTCATCGCGGACAGCGAGGGCGCGGTGCAGGTGTCGAAGGCACGGCCGGTGTAGGTCTTCTGGGCGGGCCAGGTGGTGGCCGCCATGGAGGTCTGCGCGGCGATCCCGGCCCCGGCCACGACCACGACGCCCGCCGTCGACCAGGCTATGTAGCGGCCTTTTCCGGACATCCGGTGACTGGACAATTCCCACCCCATGTGAAAAGCGGCCCACGGCCGCAGCTGGTACGCCTGCAAGGACTGGCGCTCGCGGCCACACGGTGGCGTGGGTGCGGCGCTCGGCGACGCCTGCAACGGGCGCGGCATGGCCCCGGCGTTCGGGGCGTTCCGCACTTTATCCAAGTTCTGATGCCGGTTGGCTCCGGGGCATGACTTTTTGCCACTGCGGAGGGCGGGGCAGGCAGCAGCTCGCCACAACTGGCTGGGTGGTGAACGGCGTTCCGCCGAGATCCTCACCGGCCTGACGCTGACGGGTGCGCGCCTGTACGACCCGGTGAACCGCCCCGGGATCGGTGGAGGCTCCGGAGTGTCCTGAGTTTGGTGGAGTCGCCGGCCGCGACAGCACGCGGCAGGACGGGTCGCTGATCGCCGTCTCCTGTTGGATCCGGCAGGCGTTCTCGGAGCGGTTCGGGCAAGTGGTGGTGAGGACGGTCAGCCGGGCCGGCCTCGGGTCAGTGCGTGCCTCGCGGCGGTGATCAGGTCATGTGCTTCGGTTCCGTACACCGCGGATCCTTTCAGCGTGTCCCACACCCGTAGGTACGTCGCGATGCTGTCGGAATCGTCCAGCCACAGCTCCGCGTGCCAGTCCTCGACGACCACCCTCCGTTCGTCGTAGACCCAGAATCCGTTTCCCGGATAGATCTTGAGGGCGGCTGTGAACGGCACGACGCCGAGTTCCACGGTGTCCAGGCCCATGACGCTCGTGAGCCGGTCGAGTTGAGCGGCCAGCACCGAGGGAGGGCACACCAGCGTGTGCAGGGCGGCTTCCCACATCAGGATCCTGTACGTCCTGCCGGACTCGTAGAGGCACTCCTGGCGACGGATCCGCGCGCGTACCGCAGCCTCGGTGTCACGTGGCGACCGCATGAGGTCGGCGTGCCGTGTGAAGACGTGCCGGGCGTAGTCGGCGGTCTGGAGCATCCCGGGGACGAGGTTGTTCTCCCAGATGGTCAGTACCCGGGTGCGCTCGTGTTCAGCGGTGATCGCATCCTGGACGGGTTTGTGCCCGGAGGCCAGTTGTCTTCGCCACGACCGGATGCGGGACTCGAACCCGCGGAGCTGGGCGAGTAGGCCGTCGTACGCCTCCGGATGGCCCGTGGCCTCGGCCCACGCCCTGAGTTCCTCGGCCTCGGCGGTCTGCCTGCCGTTCTCCAGCTTGCTGACCTTGGACTTGGTCCACCCCGCGCCGAGGCGCTCCGCGAGCCGGGCACCGGTGAGCCGACCGTCAGGGCATGCGAGCCTCAGCTCCCGAAGCTGGAGACCCAATGCCTCACGAGCCTGCTGATAGTCGGTGCTCACCGGACCTCACGTCACTTACATGGCGGCTTTGAACTGATCGTACGGAACCGCATGGTGCCAGGCCGCGTCCCGCACCTGGCAATAGCGGTTGACGGCCGCAGGCTCCGTGACGAGTTCGATGCCGGCCAGTCCGTCGGCATCGTCGAAGACGAGCCGGGCGACCAGCCGGGAGTCGAAGAGCCAGAAGTCCTCGACGGGCAGGCGCAGCCGCTCCGCCTCGGCGCGTGTGAGGTTGCGGATGTCCTCGCCGACGGCACAGTTCCGTGCGGCGTTGTCGAGCAGATACAGCTGTCCGGTTGTGGCCGGGGAGTCGACCAGGCGCACCCGCTCGAACCGCTTGCCCTGGGCCGTCTGGGCACGCACGTTGTGGCACCAGTCGTCCTCGTGGTCCCACAGGACCGGCTGATGCGCCACGAACTGCGCCCATGTCTCCGTGGCTTCGTCACTCGCGTACCGGCGCCGTGTCTCCAGACGCCAGGCGGTGTGCTCGAACGTCTCGAAGAGGCGGGCGAACTCGTCGTCGGTGTTGATGATCCGCGGTGTCTCGTCGCGTGGCCCGAAGTCGACCAAAGTGTTGCGCGGCACGACCACGGCCACCTCGCCCTCGTCGAAGTGGCTTAACTGCGCCAGGTCATCGGGGCTCACGAGCGGTGGTCCGTGCACGACGACTTCACCCGAGTCGAGGTCTTCGTGTACACCGGGGCATCCGCCGCCGCCCGAGCCTGTGCCGTTGAACCGGAGCCGTCGCATGGTCTTCCCTTCGCCTGGGTCTGCTCTGACCAGCTTCTCCGAAGCCGAGGCTCTGTACGCCCAGTCCTGGTGACCTTGGTGGAAACTTCGCGCAACCTGCCGTATCGGTCGAGAAACTCCGGGAAACCCCTGAGCCGGTAGCAACTGCCTGTCCCTAGCGTTCCACTCATGGCTGCGTCTCTGCCTCGGGACGGGCCATCGCAAGTACGGCCCACACCGCTCGGAAGGGAAACATCCATGACCGTCATGCTCGACAGCGCATCGCTTACTCGTACCAGGAACCCGAAAGGGCTGCTCAACGCCGTCCAGCCCCACATCGGGCACCTGAGCGTCAACGTTCTGGACGGCGGCATGAGCCTGTGGGACCGCGAGGTCGCCCTGCTGCTGCGCGACCACACCATGGTCCGTGACATGGCGGAACGCGTCCTCGGGAACGCCGTCATGTACACCATCGGCTGCATGGAGCACCCCGAAGTGCACCTCGGTGTCGGCAAGCTCGTCGACATCGGTGTCCACCAGCTCATCCTCGACACCCCGGTCTGGTGGGCCCTCTGCGAGGTCTACAACGAGGGCCGGTACAAGCACCACGCGCCGTTCGTCGAGCGCCGCCGCGACGGTCTGTGCCTGCGCACCGCGGACTTCCTGACGTCCATCGGTTTCGCCGTCGACGAGGAGTTGTGGACCATCGACGGCACGGACTGCTCGCCGTGCGACAACAAGGTCCCCGACAGCCACTGAACCGCCCGGCGCCGATCCCTGCCCTCGTTCCGTCCCGAGGGCAGGGTGGCTGCTCCCCGAGAAGAGGAACACCCGCTGTGCCCGTTCCGCACGACATCCCCGCCGAGACCGAACTGTGGGACGCCTACGCCGAGTCCGCGTTCAAGGACGACGCCGAGCCGGTGTTCGGGTGGACGCAGTACGCCGGTCACGGCCCCGGTCCGGAACTGCTCGGCGCCCCGCGCAGCGTGCTGGAGATCGGGTGCGGCACCGGCCGCGCCCTCGCCCACCTCGCCCTGCGTGGCATCACCGCGCACGGCGTCGACCTCTCCCCGGTCATGGTGCAGAAGATCACCGAGCGGTGGGCGGGTACCGGCGCCGTGTTCGCCTGCGGTGAGGTTCTGGAGTGGCTGGCCACTTCCGGCGAGACGTACGACGCCGTCTGTTCCATCTTCGGCGCCGCCTGGTTCGCCGACCCGGGCCGTCTGTTCCCGCTCGTGCGGGCGCGGCTCAACCCGGGTGGTGTGTTCGTGTTCTCGCAGCCGCCCGCCATCCCGGGCGCGTACGGCCCTCAGGGCATGTACAAGGGCGGCTTCGCCGGGAGGGCCATGTTCACCTACCGCTACAGCTACCGCCCGGCCGTCTGGGAGCGCCTGCTGACGCGGGCCGGGTTCGCCTCGGCCGAAGCGCAGGTGCTCGACGCTCCGGTGCCCGGCCACATCGGCACCCTGATCGTCCGTGCGGAGACCGCACCCTGAGCCTTCGTGGCCTCCGTACGGCGAGGGGCGCCCGGTGACTCACCGGGCGCCCCTCGCCGTCGTAACGGGAACCGCTACAGCTGCTCGATGACGTGGTCGACGCACTTCGTCAGGGCCTCGACGTCCGCCGGGTCGATCGCCGGGAACATGGCGACGCGGAGCTGGTTGCGGCCGAGCTTGCGGTAGGGCTCGGTGTCGACGATGCCGTTGGCGCGCAGGACCTTGGCGACGGCCGCCGCGTCGACCTCGTCGGTGAAGTCGATCGTGCCGATGACCTGGGAGCGCTTGGCCGGGTCGGTGACGAAGGGGCTGGCGTGCTTGGACTCCTCCGCCCACGCGTACAGGCGGGTCGAGGAGTCCTTGGTGCGGGCCGTCGACCAGTCCAGGCCACCCTGGCCGTTGATCCACTCCAGCTGCTGGTTGAGGAGGAACAGCGTGGCCAGCGCCGGGGTGTTGTACGTCTGGTTCTTGCGGGAGTTGTCGATCGCCGTGGGCAGCGAGAAGAACTCCGGGACGTGGCGGCCGGAGGCGTGGATCCGCTCCGCGCGCTCGATCGCGGCGGGGGAGAACACGCCGATCCACAGGCCGCCGTCGGAGGCGAAGGACTTCTGCGGGGCGAAGTAGTAGACGTCCGTCTCGGCGATGTCGACCGGCAGGCCGCCCGCGCCCGACGTGGCGTCGACCAGGACCAGCGCGCCCTCGTCGGCGCCCGCCACCCGCTTGATCGGGGCGGCGACACCCGTGGAGGTCTCGTTGTGCGTGAAGGCGTACACGTCGACGCCGGCCTCGGCCCGCGGGTCGGGGTGCGTGCCCGGGTCGGAGGAGACGACCGTCGGCTCGGCCAGCCACGGCGCCAGCTTGGCGGCCTTGGCGAACTTGGAGCTGAACTCGCCGAAGGTCAGGTGCTGCGACTTGTTCTCGATCAGGCCGTGCGTCGCGATGTCCCAGAAGGCGGTGGAGCCGCCGTTGCCGAGGACCACCTCGTAGCCCTCGGGGAGCCGGAACAGTTCGGAGATGCCCTCGCGCACCTGGCCGACCAGGTTCTTCACCGGAGCCTGTCGGTGGGAGGTGCCCAGCAGGGAGGTGCCGGTGGCGGCCAGCGCGTCCAGCGCTTCCGTCCGCACCTTGGAGGGGCCCGCGCCGAAACGACCGTCGGCGGGCTTGATGTCAGCGGGAATCCGGATCTCAGCCACGAGCGGGAGCCTAGCGGCTCCGTGAAACCGGGGCGAAACGTCGTCCGGCCGCTGAGACACGGAGGAGGGGGCGGAGGAGGCAGGCGGGGGAAGGAGGACGGCGCGGTGCGGTGCGGGCCGGGAGCCGGCCCGCACCGCCCCGAACGGCTCAGCCGTGCAGGGTGACCGGCAGCTCGTACAGGTCGTTCTGCGTCACCACCGGCTTGTTGCGCAGCTCCGTCGCCGGGACCGCCAGCTCCAGGGCGGGGAAACGCGCGTAGAGGGCGGGCAGCGCCACGCCCGCCTCCAGGCGGGACAGCGCCGCTCCGGGGCAGACGTGCGGGCCGTGACCGAAGGCGATGTGGCGGTTGGCCGTGTCGCGGGTGATGTCGAAGACACCCGCCGACGGGCCGTGCGCCTCCTCGTCGCGGCCGATCGCGGCGTACGACACGATCAGCGCGTCCCCGGCCGGCAGCACCTTGTCCCCGACCGGTACGTCCTCGGTGGCGAAGCGGATCAGGACGTGGGAGGTCGGGGTGGCGTAGCGCAGGGTCTCCTCCACCACCGCCGGCCAGTCGGCCTCGCCGGACAGGACCAGAGCCCGCTGCTCGGGGTGGAGCGAGAGGTTGACGACGGCGTTGACGATCAGCGAGATCGTCGTCTCGTGGCCGGCCGCGACCATCAGCTGGAGGGTGGAGACGATCTCCTCGTCGGTGAGGCGGTCGCCGTCCTCGGACGCCGCTATCAGCGCGGACGTCAGGTCGTCGCCGGGGTTCTCGCGCTTCTCGGCGACCGCCGCCGCCATGATGCCCGCCAGCTCCGTCAGCGTCGCCACGACCTCGGCCGGCGGGGTCTGCGTCGAGAAGAACTTCTCGAACAGCTCCTTCAGCCGCGGCAGCCGGTCCTCCGCGAGCCCCATCAGGTCGGCGACCACGTACATGGGCAGCGGGTAGGCGAACTCGGCCTTCAGGTCCACCGGGCCGGCGGGCAGCTCCGCGAGCCGGTCGAGCAGGCCCTCGGTCAGCTCGGCGATCCGGCCGCGCATCCGCTCCACCCGCCGGGGCGTGAGCGCCTGGGCGACCAGCGTGCGCAGCCGGCGGTGGTCCGCGCCGTCCACCGTCAGCATGGACCGGCCCGGGTTGGCCAGTCCGATCAGCGGCCAGTCGGGGGCGATCTCGCCGCGCTGCCAGGCACCCCAGACGTTGATGTCCTTGACGATCCGGGGGTCGGTCAGCAGCCGCTTCGCCTCGGCGTGGTGGGTGACCGCCCACACCGGCACGCCGCCCGGCAGCTCCACCGCGGCGAGCGGACCGGCGGCCCGCAGCGCGGCGCTCTCCCCGTCCAGGTCGGTGACGAAGGGGTCGAGGGCGATGCGTTTCTGCTCCGTGCCGTTCGGCGTGTCCGTAGCAGTCGTCATGCGAGCGTGCCTCCAAGGGCGGGGGTGGGGGTGAACGTCACCGGCAGTTCCGTCAGACCGCGCAGCCACGGCGACGGACGGCGGGTCAGGGAGTCCGCCGGTACGGCGAGGTCGATGTCCGGCAGCCGGTCCAGGACGACCTCGATGGCCGTGCGCGCGATGACCTCGGCGATCTCCTGCGCCGGGAACGGGCAGCGGTGCTCGCCGTGGCCGAAGGAGAAGTGCGCGCTGTTGCCGCCGGTCAGCGCCGAGCCGTCGGTGCGCACCTGGGGGTCGGAGTTGGCGCCCTGGAGGCCGAGCAGCAGCAGGTCGCCCGCGTGGACGTGGCGCCCGCCCAGATGGGTGTCGCGGGAGGCCCAGCGGCCGGCGACGTTCTGGGTGGGGGCGTCCTCCCACAGCACCTCGTTCATGGCCTCGGCGACGCTGTTGCGGCCGCCGAACAGGGAGGCGGCGAACCGGCCGTCCGTCAGCATCAGCCGCAGCGAGTTGCCGATCCAGTCGGCGGTCGGCTGGTGGCCGGCCGCCATCATCACCATCAGGTCCTGGACGATCTCGTCGCCGGTGAACCCGGAGGGGTCGGCGAGCATCCGCGAGACCACGTCGTCGGCCGGGGCCTCCGTGCGGTCGGCCACCAGCCGCGTCATCGACGTGAACAGGTGGGTCTGGCCCGCCAGGGCCCGCTCCCGGCCGTCGATCATGTCGTTGAGCGCGGTGACCAGGGCCGGGCCCTCGTCGTCGGTGAAGCCGTAGAGGCGGGCCAGCACCCGCACCGGCAGCAGCATCGCGTACTCGCCGACGATGTCGGCCCGGCCCCGCGGGCAGATGCCGTCGATCAGCTCGTCGGCGAACTTCTCGGCGTACCGGCGCAGTTCGAACGCGTCGACCGCCTCCAGCGCGTTGCCGAGCATCGTGGCCCGTTCGCGGTGCCGCTCGCCGACCGTGTAGAGGATCGACGCCTGCTTGCGGCCGATCATCGGCAGCAGCGGCCAGTCGTCGGGGATGGTGTCCCACTGGCTCCACAGCTCGGAGTCGCGGCTGAAGAGCACCGGATCGCCGGTGACCTGGTGCAGTTCGCGGTAGCCGAGCACCAGCCAGGCCGGCACGTCGCCGTCCAGCAGCACCGGTACGACGGGACCGTGCTCGCGCCGCATCTCCCGGTACACCCGGGTCGGGTCGTCCTGGAGCAGGGCGCCGCTGAGGGGGACGGGGGCGGGGGCGGCGGTCACACCAGCTCCTGGGGAAGGGCGGGGGCGGAGTCGGGGGCGGCGTACAGGGCCTGGATGTGTTCCACCAGGGAGATCAGCACCAGCTTGCTGGACGCCCGGGACCGTGCGTCGCAGGTGACCAGCGGCACGTGCGGGTCGAGGTCGAGGGCCTCGCGGACCTGCTCCGGGGCGAAGGCCGGGCCGCCGAAGTCGTTGCAGGCCACGATGAACGGCGTGCCGTGCTTCTCCAGGCGGTCGATGGCGTACCAGGAGTCGTCGATCCGCCGGGTGTCGACGAGCACGACCGCACCCAGCGTCCCGGAGAACAGCCGGTCCCACAGGAACCAGAACCGCTCCTGGCCGGGCGCGCCGAACAGGTACAGCACGTTGTGCGCGTCGAGGGTGATGCGGCCGAAGTCGAAGGCGACGGTGGTCGCGGTCTTGCCGCGCACGCCGCTCAGGTCGTCCACGGCCTCGCCGGCCTGCGTCATCGTCTCCTCGGTGTTGAGGGGACGGATCTCGCTGACCGAGCGGACCATCGTCGTCTTGCCGGCGCCGAAGCCGCCCACGACCACGATCTTGAGGCCGTTGTCGGCCGACGCGCGAAGTGGCGTGCGCGTCTCAGAGGTTGCGGAGTCCAACGAGCACCTGCTCCAGAATATCGGGATCGAGTACGGCGGCTTTGCGGGGGTGACGGGCACTGACCCGGCCCGAGGCGAGCAGGTCGGACAGCAGGATCCGGGTGATGCTCACCGGCAGCCCCAGCTCCGCCGCGATCTCGACGACCGCGGTGGGACGGTCGGCCATCCGCAGGATCGCCGAGTGCTCCGACTGCATGCCCGGAGCCGGATCGCACTCGGCGACGACCAGGGTCACCAGGTCGAAGGGACTGTCCGGGCCGGGTCGGCTGCGTCCGCCGGTGAGCGTGTACAGCCGGTCCGGTGCGTCGTCCCTGCCGGGCCTGCTCATGAGCTGCGCGGCGGGGCGGTCAGGTGCTCCCCGAGCTGCTCGACCAGTTCGCTCATGTTGTGGCCGACGAGGCCGGGGTCCGCGTCCTCCGTGGTGACGACGGCCAGGTGCGCGCCCTCACCGGCCTCCACGATGAACAGCACGCCCCCGTAGAACTCGGTCATCGCCGACCGGACGCCTCCGCTGCCGTCCCCGAACTCCACGGACGCGCCGTGCGACAGCGACTGGATGCCGGCGGCGATCGCCGCGAGCTGGTCGGCCTGGTCGTTGGACAGCTCGGGCGTACGGCACAGCTTCAGGCCGTCACGGGACAGCACGAGCGCGTGCCGAGTGCCCGGCGTGCGCGTCAGCAGGCCCTCTATCAGCCAGGTGAGCTTCTCGTCGGCGGTCGTCGTGCCGGTCATGAGGTGGGGTCGCCTTCCAGGTGGTTCTGCGCGTGCGGGGAGCGGGGGGTGGTGGGTTCGGGGGTGGTGCCGTCGCCTCGGCCGGGCGGGGTGACGTCCGGGTCCGCGGCGGTGTTCCGGGCGTCCGAGCCGGTGGGGACGTGCGGGGCGTCCGGGGCTGTGACGGGTCCGGCGGGGGTGCGCGGGGCTCCCTCGGCGTCCGCGGCGGCAGCGGCTCCGGCGGTGCTCCGGACGTCCGGGGGGCCGGCCGCGTCCTGGGGCGGAATGTGCGCGGAGCCGCGTACGGCCTGGCGGAAGTCGCTGAAGCGGGAGGCGCGGGCCCGGGTCTCCTCGGCCGTGGGGGCGGGGCGCGGCGTCGCGGCACGGCTGCCGGAGCGGGCGCGCTCGGCCTCGGCGAGGGTGCGGCCGCGCCGGCGGCGGGGCAGTCCGAGCGCCGCCGCGTCCGGGGTGTGGCTGCCGTCCCGGTCCGCGGACTCGTGCCGGGGCAGCGGTTCGGGGTCCAGGGATCCGGCGGCGGCCAGTGCGGCGGCGTAGTCGGCCGGGGGGACGGGCTGCGCGGCGTCCGTCGCGTCGGCCGGTGCCACCGCCGGGCGGGCGCCGCCGCGCCGGGGAAGCCGGTCGGAGGCGCCGGGGGCGGACCTGGGGGCCGGGACGTGGCCGGTGGGCGGTGCGGGGGCCGGGGCGGGCCGGGCCGGGGCGGCCGGAGTGACCGACGGGGCGGACACGGCGGGCGTGGCGGGCACGACGGGCGTGCCGTCCTGGGACACGAGGATGTCCTGCGGGATGAGCATCAGCACGCCTGTGCCGCCGCGCGCCGAGGGGCGGTAGGAGACCTTCATGCCGTACCGCCGGGCCAGCCGGCCGACGACGGCGAGGCCGAGGCGGGTGCCGGTGAGGCCGCCGATCCCGGCCGTCTCGCCCGAGACCGCGGCCTCGGCGCGCCGGAGCTGGGCCTCGCTCATGACGAGGCCGCTGTCCTCGACGGACACGATGACCCCGGCCGGCACCTCCTCCACGTACACGTGGACCTCGGCGGTCGGCGGCGAGAAGTTGGCCGCGTTGTCGAGGAGCTCGGCGAGCGCGTGCATGACGCCCTCAGCGGCGTGCCCGGCGACGGCGGTGTCGCTGGCGGAGTGGACGCGCACGCGCTGGTAGCCGCCGATCCGGCCCATGGCGCCGCGCAGGATCGACTCCATGGCGATGGGCCGGGCCCAGCGGCGGCCGGAGCGGGCGCCGGTCAGGACGGCGACCGAGTCGGCGAGCCGGCCGGCCTGGGCGGTGCGGTGGTCGAGGTGGAGGAGGTCGGCGAGGACCTCCTCGTCGGCGTGCTTCTCCTCCATCGCGCGCAGGTCGGCGAGCATGCTGGTGGCCAGGGCCTGCATGCGGCCCGCGGCGTTGGCGGTGGCGGAGAGGGCGGCGGCCCGCGCGCTGTTGGCCTCGCGCAGCCGGGCGGCGAGCCGGGCGTTGCCGTCGGTGAGCCGGTCCCGCTCCTCGCCGAGGCGGGCGACCTGCGCGGTGTGCCCGGCGGTGAGCCGGGCCAGTTCGGCCGAGTGCTCGGCGGTGAGCCGGGCCAGTTCGGCCGAGTGCTCGGCGGTGCGGCGGTCGTGCTCGGCGGCGAGGGCCTCGGCGTGCAGGGCGCGTTCCCGCTCCAGCTCGGCCGCCAGCCGGGCCTGCTCCCGGGCCAGGTCGCCGGCCAGCCGCTCGTGCTGACGGCGGGAGTCCTCACCCAGCCGGGCACGTTCCTGGAACAGCCTGCCGAGGTCCTGGTTGGCGGATGCCAGCCGGGCGCGGGCCGTACGCGCCGCCTGCCTGCCGTGCGCGGCCGCGGTGACGGCCGCGCAGAGCAGCAGGGCGGCCACCGTTCCGGTCAGCGTCACGGCTCCGCGCACGGAGGCCGGTGCCAGAGCGGCGGCCACGGCGACCGCGACCCCGGCCGCGACCGCGGTGAGCGCGAAGGCGGGCAGCAGGTTGCGAAGGGCGGGGCGGTCGCCGGGGAGGGCGGGGGAGGTCATCAGTCGAATCCTCGGTCGGGTCCGCGGGCGTTCACCGGAGATTCGGGCCGGCCCTCGGGCGATTCCATGAGGTAATCCGGCCTCTACTGGGGGCTAGAGCCGTCACCTGCGCGCAACTGCCGGTCACTATATGCAGGTTAGTGATCGCTTTGGGAGGGTCCCGGGCAGGTTCTTGGCAATTGGTGTGGCCGAAAAACGAAGAGCGCGGCCGGGCACCCTCCGCGGGCACGGATGCGCGGGTTCCGGAGGAGGCCGCCGGCCTCCCGGGGCATCCTGAGGGGATGACCGAGATCGCGGAACTGCGGGCCGCGCTGCGGGCCGCCGTGCGCGGCGAGGTGGCCTTCGACGTCACCTCCCGGGCACTGGTCACCATGGACGCGTCCAACTACCGGCGCGTCCCCCTGGGCGTGGTCGCGCCCCGCGACGCCGACGACGTGGCGGCGGTACTGGAGGTGTGCCGCACGCACGGCGTGCCGGTCGTGGCGCGCGGCGGGGGGACGTCCATCGCCGGGCAGGCGACCGGAACCGGGGTGGTGCTGGATTTCACCCGCCACATGAACCGGCTCGTCCGCCTGGACGCCGAGACGCGTACGGCCGTCGTCCAGCCCGGTCTGGTGCTGGACCGCCTCCAGGAGGCCGCCGCCCCGCACGGGCTGCGCTTCGGGCCCGACCCGTCCACGCACAGCCGCTGCACGCTCGGCGGGATGATCGGCAACAACTCCTGCGGCGCCCACTCGGTCGCCTGGGGGACGACCGCGGACAACGTGCGCGAGCTGGACGTCGTCACCGCGCGCGGGCTGCGCCTGCGGCCCGGCCGGGGATGGGCCGGCGCGCCGGACGGACTGCGGGCGCTCGCCGAGGGCGAGCGGGCGCGGCTGCGCACCGGATTCCCCGAACTGCCCCGCCGCATCTCCGGCTACGCGCTGGACGCCCTGCTGCCGGAGCGGGGCGCCGACGTCGCCCGGTCCCTCTGCGGCTCCGAGGGCACCCTGGCCGTGCTCACGGAAGCGGTGGTCGACCTCGTCGAGGCGCCCCGCGCGCACGCCCTCGCGGTGCTCGGCTACGCCGACGAGGGCGCCGCCGCCGAGGCCGCTGCCGCCCTGGTGGCAGGGTGGTCCCCCGCTCGGGCACGGCCGGGAGCGGGGGCGGCCGCTGACGGTCGAGGGCATGGCCGCCGACCTGGTGCCGTCGGCGGCGGGACTGCCGCGCGGCGCGGCGTGGCTGTTCGTGGAGACGGGCGGGGACTCGCCCGGTGAGGCACGCGCGCGTGCGGAGGTGATCGCGCGGGAGGCCGACGCCGTGGACACCCTCGTGGTGACGGACGCCGCCGGGCAGCGCGCCCTGTGGCGGATCCGGGAGGACGCCAGCGGTACGGCCACCCGGATGCCCGACGGCAGGGAGGCCTGGCCCGGCTGGGAGGACTGCGCGGTGCCGCCGGCCCGGCTCGGCGCGTACCTGCGGGACTTCCGCGCCCTGCTGACCGCGTACGGCCTGCGCGGCACGCCGTACGGGCACTTCGGGGACGGCTGCATCCACGTCCGCATCGACTTCGACCTGCTCACCGCGGCGGGCGTCGGCCGCTTCCGCCGCTTCTCGGAGGAACTGGCCGACCTGGTCGTCGCGCACGGCGGCTCGCTGTCCGGGGAGCACGGCGACGGGCAGGCGCGCGCCGAACTGCTGCCGCGGATGTACGGCGCGGAAATGGTCGCCCTCTTCGAGCGCACGAAGGCCGTCTGGGACCCCGACGACCTCCTCAACCCCGGCATGCTGGTCCGCCCCGCCCCCCTCGACTCCCACCTGCGCTTCGCCGTGCTGCCCCGCGAGCCCGTCGACGTGGCCTTCGGCTACCCCGGCGACGGCGGCGACTTCACCGCCGCGGTCCGCCGCTGCGTGGGCGTCGCGAAGTGCCGTACGGAGACGGCGTCCGGGCCCGCCGTGATGTGCCCCTCCTACCGGGCCACCGGCGAGGAACGGCACTCCACGCGCGGGCGGGCCCGGCTGCTGCACGAGATGCTCGCCGGCGAGGTGGTCACCGACGGCTGGCGGTCGCAGGAGGTGCGGGAGGCGCTCGACCTCTGCCTCGCCTGCAAGGGCTGCCGCTCGGACTGCCCGGTCGGGGTCGACATGGCCACGTACAAGGCGGAGTTCCTCCACCACCACTACGCCGGCCGCCGCCGCCCGGCCGCCCACTACGCCATGGGGCGCCTGCCGGTCTGGCTGCGCTGGGTGAGCCGTACGCGCACGGCGTCGCTCGCCGACGCGCTGGCGGCGGTGGGGCCGTTGGCGCGGGCCGCGAAACGGGCCGGCGGGATCGCCGCCGAGCGGGACCTCCCGCGACCGGCGCGCGAGACCTTCAGCCGGTGGTGGCGGGGAAGGGCGCCCGAGGGCGGCTCCGGTATCCGCGGCGACTCCGGTCCCCTCGGCGCTTCCGCTCCCCTCGTGGTCCTGTGGCCCGACACCTTCACCGAGCACTTCTCGCCCTCGGTCGGGCGGGCGGCCGTCGAGGTGCTGGAGGCGGCGGGCCTGCGGGTGGCGCTGCCGCCGACCCTGCGGATGCGGGGGCGGCCGGTGGGCGACGGGCGGTCCAGGAACGCGGCGGCCCTGCTGACGGCCCGCCGCGCGCGGGTCTGCTGCGGGCTGACGTACGTCTCCACCGGGCAGCTCGACCACGCGCGTGCGGTGCTGCGGCGCACCCTCGACCTGATGGAGCCCGTGCTGGCGGCGGACGTGCCGGTCGTCGTGCTGGAGCCGAGCTGCGCCGCGGCCCTGCGGAGCGACCTGCCCGAGCTGCTGCACGACGACCCGCGCGCGGCCCGCCTCGCCGCCCGCGTCCTGACCTTCGCCGAGGCCCTGGAACGGCACGCCCCCGACTGGCGGCCGCCCCGCCTCGACCGTCCCGTCGTCGGCCAGACCCACTGCCACCAGCACGCGGTCCTGGGCGACGCGGCCGACCGGCGGCTGCGCGAGGCCGCCGGGCTCGGCGGCGAGCTGAGCGGCGGCTGCTGCGGCCTCGCCGGAAACTTCGGCTTCGAGAAGGGCCACTTCGAGGTGTCGCGGACCTGCGCGGAAGAGGCGCTCCTGCCGTCCGTGCGGGACGCCGCCCCGGACGCGGTGGTCCTCGCGGACGGCTTCTCCTGCCGGACCCAGCTCGAACAACTGGCGGGCGTACGGGGACGGCACCTGGCGGAGATCCTGGCGGAGGGGTTGGCGGAGGGGTTGGCGGAGGGACGGGAGGAAGGCAGGGAGAAGGGGAGGGAGGAACGGCCGGAGAGGCGGGGGGAGCCACCGGCGGAGCCGGAGGGCCGGCCCGGGGAGCCGGGCGAGCGCTGAAGGGACGACGGGCGAGCGGCCGGGGCGGCTGGGCGGCCGGGAGTCCGGTGGGGCGACGGCGCACGCGCGCGTGGCGGACACGTCCGCACACGGGGCCGTCGGTCCCCGGCACGGGCGCGGTCGGCTCCTACGCTGGCCGGACAGCCGTCGAAGGAGCCCGTGCATGAGCCTGCGTGTCCAGCCGATCACCCGCGCCGAGCACCTGGCGTTCGTCGCGGGCCGCCCCTCCGTCAGCCACCTGCAGACCCCGCCTGGGGGGACGTGAAACCGGACTGGCGGGCGGAGAGCCTCGGCTGGTTCGACGAGCGCGGGGCGCCGGTGGGGGCGGGGCTGGTGCTGCTGCGGCCGCTGCCGAAGCTGAGGAGGTACCTGGCGTACCTGCCCGAGGGGCCGGTCGTCGACTGGTTCGCGGCGGACCTCGTCGAGCGCTGGCTGGACCCGATGCTCGCCCACCTGAAGGCGCGGGGCGCGTTCTCCGTGAAGATGGGCCCGCCCGTCGTCGCACGCCGCTGGAGCGCCGACGCCGTGAAGGCCGCCATCGCCGATCCGGACGCCCGGCGGCTGCGGGACGCCGAGCCCACCACCACCGAGGCCCCCGCCCTCGCCGTCGCCGAACGGCTGCGCGGCGCCGGCTGGCGGCGGACCGAGCCGGGCGGCGAGGACGGTTTCGCGGCCGGACAGCCGCGGTACGTCTTCCAGGTCCCGTACGCCGGCCGGTCGCTGGAGGACGTCCAGGGCGGCTTCAACCAGCAGTGGCGGCGCAACATCAAGAAGGCGGAGAAGGCGGGCGTCAAGGTCGTCCGCGGCGACCTGACGGACCTGACAATCTTCTACGGCCTGTACCTCGAGACCGCCGAACGGGACCGCTTCGTCCCGCGCCCCCTGCCCTACTTCCAGCGCATGTGGACCGCGCTCAACGCCGAACACCCCGACCGCATGCGCCTCTACCTCGCCCACCACGACGGCGAGGTCCTCGCCGCGGCCACGATGATCACCGTCGGCGAGCACGTCTGGTACTCCTACGGCGCCTCGACCGGCCGCAGACGCGAGGTCCAGCCGAACAACGCCCTCCAGTGGCGCATGATGTGCGACGCCCACGAGCTGGGCGCCGCCGTCTACGACCTGCGCGGCATCACCGACACCCTGGAGGACGCCAACCACCTCCTCGGCCTCCTGCGCTTCAAGGTGGGCACGGGCGGCGAGGCGGTGGAGTACCTCGGCGAGTGGGACTTCCCGCTGAACCGGGTGCTCCACCGGGCGCTGGAGCTGTACATGGCGCGCCGCTGAGTCCGGCGGGTCCGTGACCTGGCCCGGGGGCGAGGGCTCGATCAGGTCGTGCCGCATCTGCCGGAACGACTCGGCCCGTATCTGCTCGCCGCGCCGTTCGTCATGCCAGATCGCGTCCACCAAGTGGAGGACGAGCTTGAGGGCGTCGGTCCTCGAGCGCTCATGTCGGCCGGTCAACTTCCGCAGTTCGGTGCGGTGCCGCTGGACGGTAAAGATGGCGCGGTGTACGGCGCGCGAACATCGGCGAAGCAGTCCGGCGGGATGGGTGGGCCTGGTAGTGGCACCGGGCGATCAGTTCAGGCGGCGGCTGGATGCCCGGCGGCCTTGCCGGTGGCTGGGCGCGGCGTCGAAGTTCGCCGGACGGTTGTCCGTGATCCACCCGAGCGTCATCTGGTCCATCGGCTGGTGGGCGGGCAGTCGGCGCTGGGAGGCGAGTTCATGCAGGCAGGCGCGGCCGGGCACAGTGGTATCGGTCATGGCGTCCTTCACACAGACGGGCACGGAACAGGCGTGAAGCTGGGCGTGGCGATCCTGACGATGGGCACCCGGCCCAAGGAGCTGGCGGAGCTGCTGGCCTCGGTCCATGCGCAGACGACCGGGGCGGCGCGGACGGTGGTGGTGGCCAACGGGTGTGCGATGCCCGATCTGCCGCCGTGGGTCGAGACGGTGCAGCTGGCGGAGAACCTGGGGGTGACCGGCGGCCGCAACGCCGCCCTGGAGCACCTGTCGGACATGGACCTGGTGCTGGACCTGGACGACGACGGCCTGCTGGTCTCCGACGACGTCTTCGCCACGATCACCGCGTTGTACGTGGCGGATCCGCGGCTGGGGATCGTCGGCTTCCGTATCGCCGACGAGACCGGAGTGACCCAGCGCCGCCACGTGCCCCGGCTGCGGGCCGGTGATCCGATGCGCGGTGGCCTGGTGACCGGCTTCCTCGGTGGAGCCCACGTCCTGTCCGTGAAGATGCTGGACGAGGTCGGCTGCTGGCCGGACGCGTTCTTCTTCGCGCACGAAGAGACCGACATGGCCTGGCGGGCGATCGACGCCGGCTGGCGGGTGCGCTACGCGCCGCAGTTGCTGCTCCAGCACCCGCGTACCTCCCCGGCCCGGCATGCGTTCTTCTACCAGGTCAACGCCCGCAACCGGGTCTACCTGGCACGCCGTCACCTGCCCGCGGTGCTCGTCCCGGTCTACCTGGGCGTGTGGGTGGCCCTGACGCTGGCCCGCAGCCGCAGCCTCTCCGGGCTGCGGGCCTGGTTCGGCGGCTTCGCCGAGGGCTGGCGCACCGAGTGCGGGCGCCGGAAGCCGATGCGCTGGCGCACCGTGTTCCGACTGGCCCGCCTCGGCCGCCCCCCAGTGATCTGAGCGACTCACGCAGCGGTCCGGGCCTCGGTGCGCAGCCACGCCCGATGATCGAGCTGCGCGAGTACGCCCGGGAACGACTCGCGGGGTGATCCGACAGCGGCCGGGGGCCGGCCCTGAGTGAAAGAGGACCGCAGTCGCGAAGCCCTGAAAGCCGCCGGCGGGTTACTTGTCGGTTGGTTCGCCGCTCGTTGACGGCACTCCATCCTGCGGGGAGTCCGGGGCCCGGGCTGCGCCTTCCGCGTCCCCGCGGACAGCGGCAAATCGACTTCACACTCCTGATTCAGTCCATTACTCTGGACTTCGCAGTGCATCGTGATGGACGTCAGTCCCGGCGCAGAGCCCACCGAACCCTTGGACCGCCCGTGAGCACCCCCGACACCACCGCGCCGGACCGGCAGCCCGTCACCCCGGCGGGCGCGGCCGCCTCGGCCACCCGGGCCACCCAGGCAGGCCCGGACGGCCCGGCTCCCGTGTCCGGCCGGTGGGCGGCCCTCGGCCCCGTCGGGCTGGTGCTCGCCGGAGGGGTGTCGGTCCAGTTCGGCGGCGCGCTCGCGGTGACCCTGATGCCGCGGGCGGGCGCGCTCGGCGTCGTCGCGCTGCGGCTGCTGGTCGCCGCCGTCGTCCTGCTCGCGGTCTGCCGGCCCCGGCTGCGCGGCCACTCCCGCGCCGACTGGGGCACGGTCGTCGTCTTCGGCGTGGCCATGGCCGCCATGAACGGCCTCTTCTACCAGTCCGTCGCCCGCATCCCCCTCGGCACCGCGGTCACCCTGGAGGTCCTCGGCCCGCTCGCCCTCTCCGTCCTGGTCTCGCGGCGCGCCCTGAACCTCGTCTGGGCCGGGCTCGCGCTCGCCGGGGTCTTCCTGCTCGGCGGCGGGGTCCGCGACCTCGACCCGCTGGGCGTCGCGTTCGCGCTGTCGGCGGGCGCGATGTGGGCGGCGTACATCGTCTTCAGCGCTCGTACCGGCCGCCGCTTCCCGCAGGCGGACGGACTCGCGCTGGCGATGGCGGTGGGCGCGCTGCTGTTCCTGCCGCTGGGCGTCGCCGAGTCGGGCGCGAAGCTCCTCGACCCGGTGACGCTGGGCCTCGGCGCGGCGGTGGCGGTCCTGTCCTCCGTGCTGCCCTACACCCTGGAGCTCCTCGCGCTGCGGCGCATGCCCGCCTCCACCTTCGCGATCATGATGAGCCTGGAGCCGGCCCTCGCGGCGACCGCCGGCTTCCTCGTCCTCGACCAGGCCCTGTCCGCCGTCGAGGCGGCCGCGATCGCCCTCGTCATCGCCGCGAGCATGGGCGCGGTGCGGACCCAGACGGGCCGGCCGAAGGCGGCGGTCCCGGAGGCCTGACCGGGGCCGGTCGGGAGGACGGGTCCCGGGCCCGGCCGGGGGGACGGCCTCCGACGAGGGCCGGTCGGAGGCGTCGGGAGGGCTCCTCGGGGCATCGCGAGGGCCGGTCGGAGGCGTCGGGAAAACTCCTCGGAAGCATCGCGGAGGCCCGCCGGAGGCGTCGAGAAGGCCCCTCGGGGACATCGCGGGAGGCTCGCCGGAGGTTTCGAGGAGTTCCTCGGGGCGTCGCAAAGGCCCGTCGGAGGCGTTGAAAAGGTCCCGCGCGGGCACCACGAGGAGCCCTCGGAGGAGGCGTCGCGCGGCCCGTCGGGAGCATCGGGACGGTCCCTCAATAAATCATGCAAGCATGCTTGATTGTTTCTGGGGCCGCTGCCATGCTCCTCCCCATGGCCGACCCGACGCCCGTGCTCGACGACCTCCGTGCCGAAAGCGACGAACTGGACCGGCTGGTGGCCGAGTCCGCCCCGGACCGCTGGACCCTTCCGACGCCCGCCCCCGGCTGGACCGTCGCCCACCAGATCGCCCACCTCGCCTGGACCGACCACTCGGCCCTCCTCGCCGTCACGGACGAGGACGGGTTCCGGGCCCTGGTCGAACAGGCGCTCGCCGCCCCCGACTCCTTCGTCGACCAGGGCGCCGAAGAGGGCGCGGCGCTCCCGCCCGCCGACCTGCTCGCGCGCTGGCGGGCCGGCCGCACCGCCCTCGACGAGGCGCTCCGCAAGGCCCCGCCGGGCGCCCGTTTCCCCTGGTACGGCCCCCCGATGGCCGCCGCCTCCCTCGCCACCGCCCGCCTCATGGAGACCTGGGCCCACGGCCTCGACGTGGCCGACGCCCTCGGCGTCACCCGCGCCCCCACCGACCGCATCCGGCACATCGCCCGGCTCGGCGTCCGCACCCGCGACTTCGCCTTCGCCGCGCACGGACTGCCCGCCCCCGCCGATCCCGTCCGGGTGGAACTCCTCGGCCCCTCGGGCGCGTTGTGGACGTACGGCCCCGAGGAGGCCGCGCAGCGCGTCACCGGCCCCGCCCTCGACTTCTGCCTGCTGGTCACCCAGCGCGCCCACCGCGCCGACCTCGCCCTGCGCGCCGAGGGTCCCGACGCCGACCGCTGGCTGGACGTCGCGCAGGCCTTCGCCGGGCCGCCCGGCCCCGGCCGCCCGCCGAAGGAGGCCGTCCGGTGACGGCCCCGCCCCTGCGCGTCGGCAACGCCTCCGGTTTCTACGGCGACCGCTTCGACGCGCTGCGCGAGATGCTGACCGGCGGCGAGCTGGACGTCCTGACCGGCGACTACCTCGCCGAGCTGACCATGCTGATCCTCGGCCGGGACCGCCTGAAGGACCCCGGCGCCGGGTACGCCCGCACCTTCCTGCGCCAGCTGGAGGAGTCCCTCGGCCTCGCCCGCGAACGCGGGGTCAGAATCGTCACCAACGCCGGCGGCCTGAACCCGGCCGGACTCGCCGACGCCGTACGCGCCCTCGCGGAGCGGCTCGGCATCCCCGTACGGGTCGCGCACGTCGAGGGGGACGACCTCGGGGCCCGCCACCCCGGCAGCCTCACCGCCCACGCCTACCTCGGCGGCTTCGGCATCGCCGCCTGCCTGCGGGCGGGCGCGGACGTCGTGGTGACCGGGCGGGTGACGGACGCGGCCCTGGTCACCGGGCCCGCCGCCGCCCACTTCGGCTGGGGGCCCGCCGACCACGACCGGCTCGCGGGGCCGTCGTCGCCGGGCACGTCCTGGAGTGCGGTACGCAGGCCACCGGCGGCAACTACGCCTTCTTCGACGAGGGCGGCCGCGACGTCCGCCGGCCCGGCTTCCCGCTCGCCGAACTGCGCGCCGACGGCAGCAGCGTGATCACCAAGCACCCGGGCACGGGCGGCTTCGTCGACGTCGGGACGGTCACCGCCCAGCTGCTCTACGAGACGGGCGGCGCCCGCTACGCCGGACCGGACGTCACCGCCCGGCTGGACACCGTACGGCTCACGCAGGACGGCCCCGACCGCGTCCGGATCGACGGCGTGCGCGGCGAGGCGCCGCCCCCGGACCTCAAGGTGGGCCGCACCCGGCTCGGCGGGTTCCGCAACGAGGTCGTGTTCGTGCTGACCGGTCTCGGCATCGAGGCCAAGGCGGCGCTGGTGCGCGAGCAGATGGCGGAGGCGTTCGCCAAGTCGGCGCCGCAGGAGGTCCGCTGGGACCTCGTGCGCACCGACCGCGCCGACGCGGACACGCAGGAGACGGCGAGCGCGCTGCTGCGGCTCGTCGTGCGCGACCCCGACCAGGCCGTCGTCGGGCGGGCGCTGAGCGGTGCGGCCGTCGAACTGGCGCTGGCCAGTTACCCGGGCTTCCACGTCCTCGCCCCGCCCGGCAAGGGCGCCCCCTACGGGGTGTTCGAGGCCGCGTACGTCCCGCAGGGCGAGGTGGAGCACGTCGCCGTCCTCGCCGACGGGCGCCGCGTCCCCGTGCCGGCCCCGGCCGCCACCCTGGCCCTGGACGACGTACCGCAGCCGGCGCCGCCCGCGCCGCCGCCCCCCGGGCCCGTGCGCCGGGCACCCCTCGGGGAGGTCGCCGGAGCCCGCAGCGGCGACAAGGGCGGGGACGCCAACGTCGGCGTGTGGGTGCGGTCGGAGGCGGCCTGGCGGTGGCTCGCCCACACGCTGACCGTCGACCGGTTCCGCGAACTGGTCCCCGAGAGCGCCGGGCTGCGCGTGACCCGGCACGTCCTGCCCGGGCTGCGCGCCCTCAACTTCGTCGTCGAGGGCCTCCTCGGCGCCGGCGTCGCCTCCCAGCACCGCTTCGACCCGCAGGCCAAGGCGCTCGGCGAATGGCTGCGCTCCCGCCACCTGGACATACCGGAGGACCTGCTGTGACCGTCCTGCCGTCGACGCTGGACCCCCACGGACCCGACCACCGAGAACGCCGCGACAGCATGCTCGCCAAGCTCGCCGCCCTCGACGAGGAGCACGCGAAGGCGCTGGCGGGCGGCGGCGAGAAGTACGTCGCCCGGCACCGCGCCCGCGGCAAGCTCCTGGCCCGCGAGCGGATCGAGCTGCTCCTCGACCCCGACACCCCGTTCCTGGAGCTGTCGCCGCTGGCGGCCTGGGGCAGCGAGTACACCGTCGGCGCCTCCCTCGTCACCGGCATCGGCGTCGTCGAGGGCGTGGAGTGCCTGATCACCGCCAACGACCCCACCGTGCGCGGCGGAGCCAGCAACCCGTGGTCGCTGAGGAAGGCCCTGCGCGCCAACGACATCGCGCTCGCCAACCGGCTGCCCGTGATCAGCCTGGTGGAGTCCGGCGGGGCCGACCTGCCCTCGCAGAAGGAGATCTTCATCCCCGGCGGCGCGATCTTCCGGGACCTGACCCGGCTGTCCGCGGCCGGCATCCCGACCGTCGCCGTCGTCTTCGGCAACTCCACGGCCGGGGCGCGTACGTCCCCGGCATGTCCGACCACGTCGTCATGGTCAAGGAGCGGGCGAAGGTGTTCCTCGGCGGGCCGCCGCTGGTGAAGATGGCGACCGGCGAGGAGAGCGACGACGAGTCGCTGGGCGGCGCGGAGATGCACGCGCGCGTGTCCGGCCTCGCCGACCACTTCGCCGTCGACGAACCGGACGCCCTGCGCCAGGCCCGGCGGATCGTCGCCCGCCTCAACCACCGCAAGGCGCACCCCGACCCGGGACCGGCCGAACCGCCGAAGTACGACCCGGAGGAACTCCTCGGCATCGTCCCCGGCGACCTCAAGGTGCCCTTCGACCCGCGCGAGGTGATCGCCCGGATCGTCGACGCCTCCGACTTCGACGAGTTCAAGCCGCTGTACGGGACGAGCCTGGTCACCGGCTGGGCGAGCCTGCACGGCTACCCGGTCGGCATCCTCGCCAACGCCCAGGGCGTGCTGTTCAGCGCCGAGTCCCAGAAGGCCGCCCAGTTCATCCAGCTCGCCGACCGGCGCGACATCCCGCTGGTCTTCCTGCACAACACCACCGGCTACATGGTCGGCAGGGAGTACGAGCAGGGCGGCATCATCAAGCACGGCTCGATGATGATCAACGCGGTGTCCAACTCGCGGGTCCCGCACCTGTCCGTCCTCATCGGCGCCTCCTACGGCGCCGGCCACTACGGCATGTGCGGGCGCGCCTACGACCCCCGCTTCCTGTTCGCCTGGCCCAGCGCCAAGTCGGCCGTCATGGGCCCGCAGCAGCTCGCCGGGGTGCTCTCCATCGTCGCCCGCCAGTCGGCCGCCGCGAAGGGCCTGCCCTACGACGAGGACGGCGACGCCGCGCTGCGCGCGATGGTCGAGCAGCAGATCGAGTCCGAGTCGCTGCCCATGTTCCTGTCCGGGCGGCTGTACGACGACGGCGTCATCGACCCGCGCGACACCCGCACCGTCCTCGGCCTGTGCCTGTCGGCCGTCCACACCGCCCCCTTCGAGGGCGCGCGGGGCGGCTTCGGCGTCTTCCGGATGTGAGGGACCTTCCAGTGATCACTTCTGTGCTCGTCGCCAACCGCGGCGAGATCGCCTGCCGCATCTTCCGCACCTGCCGCGCGTCGGGGATCCGGACGGTCGCCGTGCACTCGGACGCCGACGAGGGCGCCCTCCACGCGCGCGTGGCCGACACCGCCGTACGGCTGCCCGGCGACACGCCCGCCGAGACGTACCTGCGGGCCGACCTGATCGTGAAGGCGGCCGTCGCCGCGGGCGCGGACGCCGTGCACCCCGGCTACGGCTTCCTCTCCGAGAACGCCGCCTTCGCGCGCGCCGTCCTGGACGCGGGCCTGGTCTGGATCGGGCCGCCGCCCGGGGCGATCGAGGCGATGGCCTCCAAGACCCGGGCGAAGGCCCTCCTGGGACTCGCCCCGCTGAACGCCGACGAGGTCACCGAGTCCGACCTGCCGGTCCTGGTGAAGGCCGCCGCGGGCGGCGGCGGGCGCGGCATGCGCGTCGTGCGCCGCCTGGCGGACCTGACGCCCGCGCTGGAGGGCGCGCGCGCCGAGGCCGCGAGCGCCTTCGGCGACGGCGAGGTCTTCGTCGAGCCGTACCTCGGGGGCGACGCGGGCGGCCGCCACGTCGAGGTGCAGATCCTCGCCGACACGCACGGCACGGTCTGGGCGCTCGGCACCCGCGACTGCTCCCTCCAGCGCCGCCACCAGAAGGTCGTCGAGGAGGCCCCGGCACCCGGCCTCTCCGAGGAGCTGGTGGACGAGATGCGCGCGCTGGCCGTGCGGGCCGCGCGCGCCGTGGACTACACCGGCGCCGGGACCGTCGAGTTCCTCGTCGCGGGCGGCCGCGCCCACTTCCTGGAGATGAACACCCGCCTCCAGGTCGAACACCCCGTCACCGAGGCCGTCTTCGGCATCGACCTGGTGGCCGAGCAGATCCGCGTCGCGGAGGGCCACGCCCTGCCCGCCGAGCCGCCGCCCGCGCGCGGCCACGCCGTCGAGGCCCGCCTCTACGCCGAGGACCCGGCGGCCGGCTGGACCCCGCAGACCGGCACCCTGCACCGCCTCGCCGTCCCCGAGGGCGTCCGGCTCGACACCGGCTTCGGCGACGGCGACGTCATCGGCGTCCACTACGACCCCATGCTCGCCAAGGTCGTCGCCCACGCACCCACGCGCGAGGAGGCCGTCCGCACCCTCGCGGGCGCCCTGGAGCGGGCGGCCGTCCACGGCCCGGTCACCAACCGCGACCTCCTCGTCGCCTCCCTGCGCCACGAGGAGTTCACCTCCGGCCGCATGGACACCGGCTTCTACGACCGCCACCTCGCGGCCCTCACGGCACCGGCCCCCGACCCGTACGCCCCGCTGGCGGCGGCCCTCGCCGACGCGCACGGCCGCTCCCGCTTCGGCGGCTGGCGCAACCTGCCCTCCCAGCCGCAGACCCGGCGCTACCTCATGGCGGGCGAGGAGCACGAGGTCCGCTACCACCACACCCGCACCGGCCCCGCGGCGGACGGCGTGCACGGTGTCCACGTCGTACACGCCGACGCCTCCCTCGTCGTGCTGGAGGCGGACGGCGTGCGGCGCAGGTTCGAGGTGGCCCGGTACGGCGACCGCGTCCACGTGAACGCCACCGCCCTCACCGCCCTGCCCCGCTTCCCCGAGCCCGAGGACCAGCGCGCCCCCGGCTCCCTGCTGGCCCCGATGCCCGGCACGGTCGTCAGGATCGCGGACGGTCTCGTCACCGGATCGAGTGTCGGGGCGGGCGAACCGATCCTGTGGCTCGAAGCGATGAAGATGCAACACGTCATCTCGGCGCCGGCGGCGGGGACGCTGACGGAACTGCCGGTGACGACGGGACAGCAGGTGCAGGTCGGCACCCTGCTGGCGGTGGTGCAGACGACCTAGGCAGGCGGGGCCGTACCGGCACGCGGACCCGCCGCGTGAGCGCCCCGTCCCACACGACCCGCACGCGAAGGAGCCACGATGACCACCCTGATCGAGTCCGACGAGCACAAGGCACTGCGGGCCGCGGTGTCCGACTTCGCCCGCCACCGGCAGGCCTCCGACAACGGAACCCTCTGGCGGGAGGCCGCCGAGCTCGGCTACATCGGCGTCAACCTCCCCGAGGAGTACGGCGGCGGAGGCGGCGGCATCACCGAACTCTCCCTCGTCTCGGAGGAGCTCGGCGCCGCGGGCTCCCCCCTGCTGATGATGATCGTCAGCCCCGCCATCTGCGGCACGGTGATCTCCCGCTTCGGCACGGACGCCCAGAAGCGGGAGTGGCTCCCCGCCCTCGCCGACGGCTCCCGCCTCATGGCCTTCGGCATCACCGAGCCCGACGCCGGCTCCAACAGCCACCGCATCACCACCACCGCCCGCCGCGACGAGGCGAGCGGCGACTGGCTGCTGACCGGCCGCAAGGTCTTCGTCTCCGGCGTGGACATCGCCGACGCCACCCTCGTCGTCGGCCGCACCGAGGACTCCCGCACCGGCCGCCTCAAGCCCTGCCTGTTCATCGTCCCGCGCGACGCCCCCGGCTTCACCCGGCGGCCCATCGACATGGAACTGCACAGTGTGGAGAAGCAGTTCGAGCTGGTCCTGGACGACGTACGGCTGCCCGCCGGGGCGCTCGTCGGCGACGAGGACGCGGGGCTGCTCCAACTGTTCGCCGGCCTCAACCCGGAGCGCGTCATGACGGCCGCCTTCGCGATCGGCATGGGCCGCCACGCCCTCGGCAAGGCGATCGCCTACGCCCGCGAGCGCACCGTCTGGAAGACCCCCATCGGCGCCCACCAGGCCGTCGCGCACCCCCTCGCCCAGGCCCACATCGAGCTGGAACTGGCCCGCCTGATGATGCAGAAGGCGGCCCACCTGTACGACGCCGGGGACGACGTCGGCGCGGGCGAGGCCGCCAACATGGCGAAGTACGCCGCGGGCGAGGCCTGCGTGAAGGCCGTCGACCAGGCGGTGCACACCCTCGGCGGCAACGGGCTCACCCGCGAGTTCGGCCTCGCCTCGCTGATAACGGCCTCGCGCGTGGCGCGTATCGCCCCCGTGAGCCGGGAGATGATCCTCAACTACGTCTCCCACCAGACCCTGGGCCTGCCCAAGTCGTACTGACCGCGCGGCCACCCGTCGGCCGGCGAGGAGGAACCATGTTCCGCAGCGTGTACGCAGACGTCCAGCCCGTAGAACTGCCCATCCACGACGCCGTGCTGGGCCGGGCCGCCGAATTCGGCGACCTGCCCGCCCTCGTCGACGGCACCGACGGCACCACCCTCACCTACGAGCAGGTGGACCGGTTCCACCGGCGGATCGCCGCCGGCCTCGCCGAGGCCGGCGTCCGCAAGGGCGACGTCCTCGCCCTGCACAGCCCCAACACCGTCGCCTTCCCCACCGCGTTCTACGCCGCCACGCGCGCGGGGGCCACCGTCACCACCGTGCACCCGCTCGCCACCGCCGAGGAGTTCGCCAAGCAGCTCGGCGACGCGGCGGCCCGCTGGATCGTCACCGTCTCCCCGCTGCTGGAGACGGCCCGCCGGGCGGCCGGACTGGCGGGCGGCGTCCAGGAGATATTCGTCTGCGACAGCGCCCCGGGCCACCGCTCGCTCCTCGACATGCTCGCCTCCACCGCCCCCGAGCCGCAGGTCGCCATCGACCCCGGCGAGGACGTCGCGGCCCTGCCCTACTCCTCGGGCACCACGGGCGTCCCCAAGGGCGTGATGCTCACCCACCGGCAGATCGCCACCAACCTCGCCCAGCTCGAACCGGCGATCACGGCGGGTCCCGGCGACCGCATCCTCGCGGTGCTCCCCTTCTTCCACATCTACGGCCTCACCGCCCTCATGAACGCGCCGCTGCGCAAGGGCGCCACCGTCGTCGTCCTGCCCCGCTTCGACCTGGAGACCTTCCTCGCGGCCATCCAGAACCACCGCATCACCGGCCTGTACGTGGCCCCGCCGATCGTCCTCGCCCTCGCCAAACACCCTGCGGTCGCCCGGTACGACCTGTCGTCCCTGCGGTACGTCATCAGCGCCGCCGCCCCCCTGGACGCCGGCCTCGCCGCCGCCTGCGCCGCCCGCCTCGGTCTGCCGCCCGTCGGCCAGGCCTACGGCATGACGGAACTGTCGCCCGGCACCCACGTGGTCCCCCTGGACGCCATGCGCGAGGCCCCCGCCGGCACCGTCGGCAGGCTCATCGCCGGCACCGAGATGCGCATCGTCTCCCTCGACGACCCCGACCGGGACCTCGGCGTCGGCGAGGCCGGCGAGATCCTCATCCGCGGCCCTCAGGTCATGAAGGGCTACCTGGGCCGCCCCGACGCCACCGCCGCCATGATCGACGCCGACGGCTGGCTGCACACCGGCGACATCGGCCACGTCGATGCCGACGGCTGGCTGTTCGTCGTCGACCGGGTCAAGGAACTCATCAAGTACAAGGGCTTCCAGGTGGCCCCCGCCGAACTGGAGGCCCTGCTCCTCACCCACCCCGGCATCGCCGACGCCGCCGTCGTCGGCGAGTACGACGACGACGGCAACGAGGTGCCGCACGCCTACGTGGTCCGCCAGCCGGCCGCCCCCGACCTCTCCGAGGGCGAGGTCGCGATGCACGTCGCCGAACGCGTCGCCCCGTACAAACGCGTCCGCCTCGTCACCTTCGTCGACGCCGTCCCCCGGGCCGCCTCGGGGAAGATCCTGCGCCGCGAACTGAGGAAGCGCCCATGACGCCACCGGAGGAAGCGCCCGTGCCCGCACCGGAGGAAGCGACTGTGACCGCCCCGCGCGAAGTGCCTGTGCCCGCACCGGAGGAAGCGTCCATGACCGCACCTGAGGAAGCGCCCGTGAGCGCGCGGCTCGGCCGCACCCGCGACCGCGGCGTCGAGACACTCAGCCTCGACGCCGTCGACACCCGCAACGCCCTGTCCGCCGCCCTCGTCGCGGAACTCGCCGCCGCGCTCGCCGACTGCGCCGCGGACCCCCGGGTCCGCGCGGTCGTCCTCACCCACACCGGCGGCACCTTCTGTGCCGGCGCCGACCTGCGCGACCCGCCCGACCCGGACGCCTTCGTCGCCCTGCTGCGACAGCTCGTCGAGCTGCCCCGACCGGTCGTCGCCCGCGTCACCGGCCACGTCCGCGCCGGCGGCCTCGGCCTCCTCGCCGCCTGCGACATCACCGCCGCCTCCACCGCGTCGACGTTCGCCTTCACCGAGGTGCGCATCGGGGTGGCCCCGGCCGTCATCTCCCTGCCGCTCCTGCCGCGCACCGACCCCCGGGCCCTCTCCCGCTACTACCTCACCGGCGAACGCTTCGACGCCCCCGAGGCGGCCCGCATCGGCCTGCTCACCGCGGCCGCCGACGACGTCGACGCCGTGCTCGCCCCCGTCCTCGACGGCCTGCGCAAGGCCGCACCCCAGGGCCTGGCCGAGACGAAACGGCTGCTCACGGTTAGGGTGCTGGAGGCGTTCGAGCGGGACGCGGCCGCGCTCACCGCGCTCTCCGCCCGCCTGTTCGCCTCCCCGCAGGCCCGCGAGGGAATGACGGCCTTTCTCGAACGACGGGAACCCGCATGGGTGTTGTGAGCCCGGTCGACCGCGACCGCGCCCCCAAGCAGGACCGCAGCCGGGCCACCCGGCAGCGGCTCCTGGAAGCCGCCGTGGCCTGCCTCGCCGAACGCGGCTGGGCGGGCTCCACGGTCTCCGTCGTCGCGGAACGGGCGGGCGTCTCCCGCGGCGCCGCCCAGCACCACTTCCCCACCCGCGAGGACCTCTTCACCGCCGCCGTCGAGTACGTCGCCGAGGAACGCTCCCTCGCCCTGCGCGCCCTGTTCCCGCAGGGCGCGGCGGGCGACCGGCGCGCCGTCGTGTCCGCCCTCGTCGACCTCTACACCGGCCCCCTCTTCCGGGCCGCCCTGCACCTGTGGGTCGCCGCCTCCAACGAGGAACAGCTCCGCTCGCGCGTCACGGAACTCGAGGCCCGCGTCGGCCGCGAGACCCACCGCATAGCCGTCGACCTGCTCGGCGCCGACGAGTCCGGCCCCGGCGTCCGCGAGACCGTCCAGGGCCTGCTCGACATGGCCCGCGGCCTCGGCCTCGCGAACCTCCTCACCGACGACGGCCCCCGCCGTGACCGGGTCGTCACCCAGTGGGCGGCCCTGCTGGAGCAGAACCTCGGCCGGTGAGCGACCGGTTCCAGGTGATCGTCGACCTCGACGCGGACGAGGCACGGGCACCGCTGCCGGCCGAGCGCGTGGTCGCCCGCCTCGTCGCGCGGGGCATCGTGCTCGCCCGCCGACCCGGTGCGTTCCCGGCCGGCCCTCCGGGCGTCCGCCCGGCCCGCGCCGGCTCGTCTCCGCCCGCCGGCCCGCCGCCCTCACGGGCTGAGCCGCTCCACCCGCCAGCCGCCGTCCGCCTCCGCCAGGTACCGCAGGCGGTCGTGCAGGCGGTTCTCCCGGCCCTGCCAGAACTCCACCGACTCCGGCACCACCCGGAAACCGCCCCAGTGCGGCGGCACCGGCACCTGCTCGCCCTCCGGGTAGCGGGCCGCCAGCTCGGCGTAGGAGGCGTCGAGATCGTCGCGGGACGTGATCACCGCGGACTGCACGCTCGCCCACGCGCCGAGCTGGGAGCCGTGCGGCCGGGTCCGGAAGTACGCCGCCGTCTCGTCGCGTCCGGTGCGCCGGGCCACCCCCCGCACGAGGACCTGCCGGCCCACCGGATGCCATGGGAACAGCAGGCTGACGTGCGGGTTCTCCGCGAGGTCGCGGCCCTTGCGGGAGTCGTAGTTGGTGTAGAAGACGAAGCCGTGCGCGTCGAAGTGCTTCAGCAGCACCGTGCGGGAGGAGGGCCGCCCCTGGGCGTCCGCCGTGGAGACGACCATGGCGTTGGGCTCGAACAGGTGCGCCTCCGCCGCGGCCTGCTTGAACCAGCGCGCGAACTGCTCCACGGGAGTGGCGGCCAGATCGGCCTCGTCGAGGCCCTCCGCCCGGTACTGCTTGCGCATGGAGGCGGGATCGGGAGAAACGGTTTCTGCGTGGTCCACGCCGTCATCTTGCCGCACCGGAGCCCCTGGCAGCAGTGCCTCCACCCACCCGAAGGTGGCACTGAGTGCCGCGACACCTCCCCAAAGGTGGCACTCGGGGTTATGGTGCTTGTGCCATCCCGGTTGCGTGACCGCCGAGTTCACGGGGCATCACCGGAGTGACCGCCCAGGACCGCGAGTCCCGCACGGACCGCGGATCCACCGGCGCCACCTGTCGCACACATCACGAGGAGCCGCCTGATGTCCGACTTCGTACCCGGACTCGAAGGAGTCGTCGCGTTCGAGACGGAGATCGCCGAACCGGACAAGGAGGGCGGCGCGCTCCGGTACCGGGGCGTCGACATCGAGGACCTCGTCGGCCACGTCTCCTTCGGCAACGTCTGGGGCCTGCTCGTCGACGGCGCCTTCAACCCCGGACTGCCGCCCGCCGAGCCGTTCCCCATCCCCGTCCACTCCGGCGACATCCGCGTCGACGTCCAGTCCGCGCTCGCCATGCTCGCCCCCGTCTGGGGCCTCAAACCGCTCCTCGACATCGATGCCGAGCAGGCCCGCGAGGACCTCGCCCGCGCCGCCGTCATGGCGCTGTCCTACGTCGCCCAGTCCGCCCGCGGACAGGGCCGCCCCATGGTCCCGCAGAGCGAGATCGACAAGGCGCGGTCCGTCGTCGAGCGGTTCATGATCCGCTGGCGCGGCGAGCCCGACCCCAAGCACGTCGCCGCGGTCGACGCCTACTGGACCTCCGCCGCCGAGCACGGCATGAACGCGTCCACCTTCACCGCCCGCGTCATCGCCTCCACCGGCGCGGACGTGGCCGCCGCCCTCTCCGGCGCGGTCGGGGCCATGTCCGGCCCGCTGCACGGCGGCGCCCCCTCGCGCGTCCTCGGCATGATCGAGGAGATCGAGCGCACCGGCGACGCCGAGGCCTACGTCAGGCAGGCCCTCGACAAGGGCGAACGCCTCATGGGCTTCGGTCACCGCGTCTACCGCGCCGAGGACCCCCGCGCCCGCGTGCTGCGCCGTACCGCCCGCGAGCTGGGCGCGCCGCGCTTCGAGGTCGCCGAGGCCCTGGAGAAGGCCGCCCTCGACGAACTCCACGCCCGCCGCCCGGACCGGGTCCTGGCGACCAACGTGGAGTTCTGGGCGGCCATCGTCCTCGACTTCGCCGAGGTCCCCGCCCACATGTTCACGTCGATGTTCACGTGCGCCCGCACCGCCGGCTGGTCGGCGCACATCCTGGAGCAGAAGCGCACCGGCCGCCTCGTCCGCCCCTCCGCCCGCTACACCGGCCCCGGCTCCCGCGGCCCCCGGGAGATCGAGGGCTACGCAGACATCACTGACATCGCCGGCACCGCCCACTGACCCGCCCGGGCGGCCGTCACGCGGGGCTGAGCAGCTCCGCGTGATGCCGCTCGGCCACCAGCGGATGGGCCCGCAGCTTGCCCTTCAGCTCGTTGAAGCCGTACTCGGCGAACAGCGGATTGGCCGGATCGTCGGTCACGCCGGGCGCGGCGGAGGCGTACGGGAAGGGCAGCGGCTCCACCCGCGCGTCGAGGCGCGGGTTGTAGAAGAACGGCACGGAGAAGCGCTCGACCGCGCTCGGCGGGGACACCACCCGGTGGTTGGTGGCCACCAGGTACCCGTTCGTCGCCACCTCCAGCAGCTCGCCGAGGTTGACGACGAACGCCCCGGGCAGCGGCGGCACGTCGTGGAACGCTCCGTCCTCCCGCTGCACCTGGAGCCCGCCCACCCCGTCCTGGAGCAGCAGCGTCAGGAACCCGTAGTCCTTGTGGGCCCCCACCCCCTGACCGGTGCCGTCGCCCGCGCTCCCCGGATAGCGCACCAGCTTCAGGTGCGGGTGCGCCCGCTCCCCGAACACCGGGTCGTAGAAGTCCGCGGGCGCCCCGATCGAGGCGAGCAGCTCGTGCAGCAGCCGCTGCGCGACCCCGCTGAGCCGCTCGACCCACCGCAGCGCGGCCACCCGCAGCTCGGGCAGCCCGGCGGGCCACTGGTTGGGCCCCTCCAGCCACCAGTACGCGGGCTCCCCGGGCCCCGGCACCCGCGCCGGCCGCTCCGCCCCGATGTCCAGCTGGTCCCGCCAGTCCTGCCGGCCCCCGGTCCGCTCGTCACCGGTGCGCGTGTAGCCCCGGAAGTGCGGCGAGCGCACATTGTCGATCGCGAGCCGCTCGGCCTCGGGCAGCGCGAAGAACCGCCGCATCGCGGAGAGCAGCGCCGCCGTCTCCGCCTCGCTCACCCCGTGCCCGACGAGCTGGAAGAACCCCACGTCGTGCGCGGCGCCGTGCAGCTGCGCGCGCAACAGGTCCCGGGCCTCGGGCCCCCGGTCGGCGGCGGAGAGGTCGATGATCGGCAGTTGCTGGTACGACGGGTTCGTCGACACGTTCGTCATGATGCGTCCGCGGGGTGTACGGGTCCCGCGCGAGCGCCGTGGGTGGGGTGGGCGCGCGGGTGCCAAGTGGGCAGAGAAGGGGGGGAACACGGGCGGCTGCTGAACCGCGAAGGGGCCGGACAGCTCAGAGGGAGCGTCGACAGCCCATGCTCGTGACGCGGACGTAGTCCACGTGGCGGCGCCGAACGAGCGAAAGCATGCGGTCAGGGTACTCCCCGCCCGCACATTCGTACGTGGCGCGCGTCACATGCCGAAGGATCTGCGGTCGGCCCGACTCGGGCGGCGGGGGCCCGACGGGAGCCCGGGAACGCAGGCGACCCGCGAGTCTGGTCCTCCGGGGAGGGCCGGCCGGACGTACCGGCGACTCGCGGGTCGGGTGACTGCTGGGATTGGGCCGGCTGCACGCCTCTTTCACGTGCGGGTCCGGCACCGCACTCGGTGTGGTGACGGGCCGCTAGCCCGCAGCCACCTCACGCGTCCGGTTCTCGTACATTCGCCGAACCACCTCCCTTCTCGTGTGCTCGCCACCTTAGGAAGCATCCCGCCGTCCGTTCAACCATTTTTTTCCGCCGGACGAGGAGCGGACGAGGCCCGGGAGCGAGGCGGACGCCCGCCGGCCCGCGCGGCGGCCCGTGCGGCGGGAGCGAGGCGGCCCGCGCGGCGGGGAGCGGGGCCGGACCCGCAACTTTGTTGACGCCCGCCCCGCCGCACGGTTGCCTGGGGCCGTGAACGGTCTTCGTCTTCGCATCGCGCCGGTCGCCGGCGAGGCCATGCTCGAGCAGTGGCGGCACGTCCACAACACGATCGTGCCCCCGGCCGCCATGTCCCCCGACGAGGCACGCGCGCGTGCCGGCCGCCACCGCCTGGAGAACGCCTACCTCGGCGACGTCCTCGTCGGCTGCTCGACGCTGCGGCCCCCGGCGGGCGAGGAGGCGGTGGCCACCGTCATCGCGCGCGTGCTGCCGCCGTACCGCCGCCGCGGACACGGCACCGCGCTGTACGAGAACGCTCTCGCCCACGCGCGCGTGCTGGGCGCCCGGGCGGTGGAGACGTGCGTGCTGGCCGTCAACGAGGACGGCCTGCGGTTCGCCGCGGCGCGCGGCTTCGTCGAGACGGAGCGGTACGCGCTGGACGGCGAGGACGACCTCTGGGTCGACCTGAGGCTGACCGCGCCCTAGCGGGCCGGGGCGTACCGGGCGGGACCGGCGCACGACGATTCCCGGCAATCTTGCGGGAACCATGTGTGGGCTGCGTCACGTTCAAGTTCAATGAGGGCACGTGAGCGAAGCTGAGGGGGTCCGGGTGAGCGCTTCCCGCCGTAGTGGGACCACCGACGAACTGGGACCGGACGAGCCCGAGCGGCCCGGCCCGGAGGGCCCGGACGGCTCGGACCTGCTCGCCGCGCTGCTCGACGGGATGGACGCGGCCCTGTGCGCCTTCGACGCCGACGGAGTCGTCACCCACTGGAACCGCGAGGCGGAGCGCATCCTCGGCTGGACCGCCGCCGAGGCGGTCGGCCGGCACGGCTTCACCGGCTGGGCCGTGCGCGAGGCGGACGCCGAGGAGATCGAGGGCCGGCTGACGGCCGCGATGCGCGCGCCCGGCCGGCAGGTGCACGAGTTCGCGCTGCTCACCAAGGACGGCGGCCGGGTCCTGGTGCGCACCCAGTCCGCCGCCGTCCGCGGCCCCGACGGCAGGCCCGCCGGGCTGTACTGCGCGTTCAGCGAGGTGCACACCCAGATCGACCTGGAGCGCTCCATCGCCCTGAGCGAGGCCCTCTTCGCGGACGCGTCCTGGGGCGTGGTCCTCGTCGACGCCGACCTGCGCCCCGCCGTCGTCAACGCGCACGCCGCCCGCGCGCTCGGCACGGGCCGCACGGCGGCCCTGGGCCGTCCGCTGGGCGACCTGCTCACCCGCGGCGTCGAGGAGCTGGAGAACGCGCTCACGCACGTCCTCGCCGAGGGCGCCCCGCCCGCGCCCGCCGAGCTGTGGGTGGGGGTGCGGACCCCGGACGGCGAGAAGCGGCGCTGCTGGCGCAGCGGCTTCGTGCGGCTCGCCTCCCCGCTCGCCGAGGAGCCGGTGCCGCTCGGCGTCGGCTGGCTGTTCCAGGACGTCACCGAGGCCAAGCAGGTCGAGCAGGAGGCGGCCCTGCTGCGGTTCCGGACGAACCAGCTGCACCGGGCGTCGCGGGCGGCCGCCGAGTGCGAGGACCCGGCGGAGGCGGTGACCGTCCACCTCGACTTCGCCCTCGCCGGCTTCGCCGACCACGCCGTGATCGACCGGGTCGCCGGCGCCCCGCGGGCGGACGGGGAGCCGGACGCCCCGCCGCGTCTGGTGCGGGTGGCGGCCACCCCCTCGGGCGGCCCGGGCCCCAGCGTCCTCACCGGCCACGCCGGACTGCCCGTGGGGTACGGGGAGGGCCACCCGGCGCTCCAGTGCGTGACCCGCGCGGGCTCGGTGCGCGCCTCGGCGGGCAAGGTGGCGCCGGACCGGGCCCGCGAGTGGGCACGGGCGCGTCAGTGGCCCGAGGACACCGTGCACGCGCTCTGCGCTGTCCTGCGCAGCCGCGGCCGCACCCTGGGCGTCGTGACGTTCCTGCGCACGGCGGGCCGTACGGCCTTCGAACGCTCCGACGCCACCTACGCCGAGGACGTCGCCGTCCGGACGGCGGCCGCCCTCGACCTCGCCGGTGCCGCCGGTCCCGCCGGGAGCGGCGACGGGGCCTGACGCGCGCGGGCGACCGCCCGGGGCTCCTCAGTGCCGGTAGAAGATCCGGTCCCGGTACTCGTCCATGATCCGGCCGTTCCAGTCGTGGCCGCCGTCCACGTTGCCGGAGCGCAGCAGCGGGGGCTCGACGCCGCGTTCCGCGAGGGAGGCGGCCGCGGTGGCCACGACCGCCTGGAGGAGGGCCGCGGTGACGACCGTGGAGGCGGGTGCGAAGGGCGCGGGGACGGTGTCGAGGGTCAGCTCGGCGTCCCCGACGGCGATCTTCGAGTCCAGGACGAGGTCGCAGTGGTCCTTGAGGAACGTCCCCGACCGGTGCCGGGACGTCGTCCCGGCGGCGTACGCCACCGAGGTCACGCCGATGACCTTCACGCCCAGGGCGCGCGCGGTGAGGGCCATCTCCACCGGGAGGGCGTTGCGGCCCGACAGCGAGACGATCACCAGGGCGTCGCCCGCGCGCACCGGCGAGGTCTCCAGGACTGCGCCCGCCAGGCCGTCGACGCGCTCCAGGGCGGAGCCGAGGGTGGCCGGCGTGACGTCCACGCCCACGACGCCCGGCACCGCGAGCAGGTTCATCAGGGCCAGGCCGCCCGCGCGGTAGACGATGTCCTGCGCGGCGAGGGAGGAATGGCCGGCGCCGAAGGCGAACAGGCGTCCGCCGGAGGCCACGGTGTCGGCGAGGAGGACACCGGCGGCCTCCACGGCCTCCGCCTCCTCGTCGCGCACCCGCTGCAACAGGCCGATCGCGGCGTCGAAGAACTGCGCGGCGGGCGTGCGGTCACTCATCCGAGGGGCCCCTCTGCCGAATCCGGTGTCCGTGTCCGTGTCGCGGATCACCGTGCGGTCCGGACCGGCGCCCTGTCAACACGGCCGGGGGAACGGCGGCCCCGGCGCGTCCCCTCGTTCCGGCGGCGCGGCACGCTTGTCAGTGGTATCCGGCAGAATTGAGGCCAGGGCCAGCGCACGAGCCGGAGAGCCGTCCAGCCTCCGGCCATCTCATCGAGGGGCACGTATGTCCGGACTGATCGACACCACGGAGATGTATCTCCGCACCATCCTCGAGCTGGAGGAGGAAGGGGTGGTCCCCATGCGCGCCCGGATCGCCGAGCGGCTCGACCAGAGCGGGCCGACGGTCAGCCAGACGGTGGCCCGCATGGAGCGGGACGGCCTGGTCTCCGTGGCCAGCGACCGGCACCTGGAGCTGACGGACGAGGGCCGCCGCCTCGCCACGCGCGTGATGCGCAAGCACCGCCTGGCCGAGTGCCTCCTCGTCGACGTGATCGGCCTGGAGTGGGAGCAGGTCCACGCGGAGGCGTGCCGCTGGGAACACGTGATGAGCGAGGCCGTCGAGCGCCGGGTCCTCGAGCTGCTGCGCCACCCCACCGAGTCGCCGTACGGCAACCCCATCCCGGGACTGGAGGAGTTGGGGGAGAAGGACATCGCCGATCCCTTCCTGGACGAGGGCATGGTGTCGCTGGCCGACCTCGACCCGGGCCTGGAGGGCAAGACGGTCGTCGTGCGCCGCATCGGCGAGCCGATCCAGACGGACGCGCAGCTGATGTACACGCTGCGGCGGGCCGGTGTGCAGCCGGGCTCGGTGGTGAGCGTGACGGAGTCGGCCGGCGGCGTGCTGGTCGGCAGCGGCGGCGAGGCGGCCGAGCTGGGGGCGGACATCGCCTCCCACGTGTTCGTCGCGAAGCGTTGACGGTCGCGCCGGTCACTTGCCGGGCGTTGTTCAACTCCTGCGGTCGTCCGGTTGGTTGAGGGGTCCTGCCGATCTCCTCGAATCGGTGATTCCCTGTGTCGAACCGCAGCGCCGCGACGTCGCGCGTGTCAGTCTGTGTCGTGAGGCATATGACCTGAGGGGGGCGGGATGATGCGCCGCGGATCATGGGAGGGCCCCGGCGCCCTGCGGCGCCGGGGCCTGTCCTCCCCTGTTCTGACCTGGAGCCCCGAGCTCTCAAGGTCACTCCCCACGGACCGGTTTCCCCGAGCGGTCCGCCTCCCGTTGAAGATCTCCCCTCGGTGGCGACGATCATTCCTTGAGGGGGGTCACTCGAACGAGGGGTGTTGCTCGCGGAAGCAGGCATTTTCGAATAGTCATTCGATAGCGTGCGGGTGAGGAGCCCGTACGTCGCGCGATGCGCGGGGCGCGGGCGGCGAGGCAGTGAGCAGCACAGCGGTACGACGGCAGACACGACGCGTGACCGGACCGGCCGGCTCGAGCGGGAGCCGGGGGTCCGAGCGGAGCGAGGGGGTGCCAGGAGCTATGGCGCGACGCATCGACGTGACCGGGGCGGGCGGTGTACGCCTGGCGGCCTGGGAGTTCGGCGACCCGCCCAAGGAGGACCCGGCGGAGAACGGGCCGGACGTCATGATCCCGGCCCAGGCGGCCGGGACGCCGGCCGACGGACCGACCGGTGAAGCAGCCGGGGGGCAGGCCGGGGCGGGTGAGGGGTGGTTCGGGCCGGCGGCCTCCGAGCGCACCACCGGCGTGCTGTTACTGCACGGCCTGATGGGCCGTGCCTCGCACTGGGCGTCCACCGCCCGCTGGATCTCCGAGCGGCACCGTGCCGTCGCCCTCGACCAGCGGGGCCACGGTCGCAGCGACAAGCCGCCGCGGGCCGCCTTCACGCGCGAGGCGTACGTCGAGGACGCCGAGGCAGCCCTCGAACAGCTCGGTCTCGCCCCCGCCGTCCTCGTCGGCCACGCCATGGGCGCCCTGACCGCCTGGCAGCTCGCCGCCAAGCGCCCCGACCTGATCTCCGGCGTGATCATCTGCGACATGCGCGCCTCCGCGCTCGGCGCGGCCTCGCAGCGCGAGTGGTCCGACTGGTTCGCGTCCTGGCCCCTTCCCTTCGCCACCCTCGCCGACGTCCGCAAGTGGTTCGGGGAGGACGACCCCTGGGTGGAGCGGCCCAACCCGGCGCGCGGCGAGTTCTACGCCGAGGTGATGCAGGAGTCCGCCGACGGCTGGCGCCCCGTCTTCGAACCCGAGCAGATGCTGAAGTCCCGCGAGACCTGGGTCTACGACGCCCACTGGGAGGAACTCGCCCAGGTCCGCTGCCCCACCCTGGTCGTCCGCGGCCTGAACGGCGAACTGGGGCGCGCGGAGGCGCAGGAGATGGTGCGGGTGCTGCCGCGCGGGGAGTACGCGGAGGTCGCCGACGCCGGTCACCTCGTGCACTACGACCAGCCGGAGGGCTGGCGGACGGCCGTCGAGCCGTTCCTGGACGCGGTGCTGGCGCGCTGACCGGACCGGCGGGGGAGGGACCGGGCGCTTCCGCGCGAGGCACGTCCCCGGCGGGCGCGCTCCCCGGCCTGCTCGTCGGTGCCCCTACCGCTCTCTGCCGCACGCATAGGCCAGTGAGGGGATCAACTCCTCCGCGTCCGGCAGCCACCGGTTGGCCGGGGTGGGCCGGCAGGCCCACTGCACGGCCCCCCGCGACCCGAACCGCGTGGGCGGCGCCGCCACGTACGCGCCCTCGCCCAGCGCGACGAGGTCGAGGGAGGACGGCGTCCACCCCAACGCGCGGACGAGGTCCGGCACCTTGGCCGCGGTCCCGGGAAGGACGAAGAAGTGCATCCGCCGGTCCGGCGCCGACGTGACCGGGCCCAGCGCCGACTTCATCCGCTCCATCCGCGCCAGCGCCAGGAACCCGGCCGTCTCCGGCACGGAGATCGCGTCGAAGGTCCGCCCGGTCGGCAGCAGGATCGACGCGTCGGGCCGCTGCTGCCACATGCGCCGCGCGACGGTCGCGCTGCCCGTCGCCTGCGTCGCCCAGTCGGGCCGGGCCGGGTGCGCCCCGGGCGCCGGACACGCCGCGTCGTCGCAGGAGCAGCGCTGCGTCCCGTCGACGGCTTCCCACCAGGTGCCGGGGACGACGTCCCAGTGACGTTCCTCGGTGTAGCGCACGGCGGTCTCCAGCAGCGATTCCCCGCGCTGCTTCGGGATCTGGGTGGCCTCGGCGCCCGCGATGGTCTTTTCCACGATGAACACAACTCCGGGCGTCACCGGGGGTTACGGCCCGCCCACGTGCGCGGGGGAGGAGCACCGGTTCGCCGTCCGGGGCGCACGGGTGCATCACCGGGGGCGCGCGCGAGGAACGAGCGCGGGAGCGGGTAGGGAGGTTGAGGGGAAGCTTCCGTCTTTACCCAGGCAATCCTCGCATGTCTCGCATTCTCGTCCTGACCGCGGGGCATTGATCTTCACGGCCGGAACTTTTCGGTGGAAGACACATCAACTCGGTGCGCGGGAAAGGCACCGCAGCCACAGGGGGTAGTGCCAATGGCCGCAAGGCCTCTCGTCGCGCGGCAGCCGAACGAACGGCTGCAGGCGCTCATCCAGGAAGCGGGATGCTCGAACGCCGGGCTCGCCCGCCGCGTGAACATGTGCGGCGCCGAGCACGGCCTCGACCTGCGCTACGACAAGACGTCCGTGGCCCGTTGGCTGCGCGGACAGCAGCCGCGGGGACGCGCCCCGGCGGTCATCGCCGAGGCCCTGGGCCGCAAACTCGGCCGTACGGTCACGATCGACGAGATCGGCATGGCCAACGGCAAGAACCTCGCGTCGGGCGTCGGCCTCCAGTACTCGCCGACGGTACTGGGGGCCATCGAGCAGGTCTGCGAGCTGTGGCGCAGTGACGTGGGCCGGCGGGACTTCCTCTCGGGGTCGTCCGTGGCCGCCTCCGCGCTGGTCGAACCGAGCCGCGACTGGCTGATCTCCTCGCCCGACACGCAGGTGGCGCGCTCGGCCGGCCCCCGGGTGGGCCTGCCCGACGTGGCGGCCGTCAGGGCGATGACCCAGGCGCTGGTCGAACTGGACCACCAGTACGGCAGCGGACACGTGCGCCCGGTCGTCGTGCACTACCTCAACAGCGTCGTCTCCGGCCTGCTCGCCGGCTCCTACCGGGAGGCGGTGGGGCGCGAACTCTTCGCGTCCGTGGCCCGGCTGACCGAACTGGCGGGCTACATGGCCGTCGACACCGGACAGCCCGGCCTCGCCCAGCGCTACTACATCCAGGCCCTGCGCCTCGCCCAGGCGGCGGGCGACCGCGGCTACGGCGGCTACGTGCTCGCCGCCTCCATGAGCCACCTCGCCGCCCAGCTCGGGAACCCGCGCGAGATCGCCCAGTTGGCGCGCGCGGCACAGGAGGGGGCGCGGGGCGGGTGACGCCGCGCGCGGAGGCCATGTTCCACGCCGCCGAGGCCCGCGGGCACGCCCTCATGGGCGACGTACGGGCGGCTCACGCGGCGTCCGGGCGGGCCGTGTCGGCGCTGGAGGCGGCCGATCCGGCGGCCGGGGACGACCCGGCGTGGATCGCGCACTTCGACGAGGCCTATCTGGCCGACGAGTTGGCGCACTGCCACCGTGACCTCGGTCAGGCCGAGGCGGCGGCGCGCTGCGCGGAACAGGCCCTGGCCGGGCACCCGCGGAGCCGGGCCCGCCGACGGGCCATCGGATATGTGCTGTTGGCCACGGCGCAGGTGCAGCAGCGAGAGGTCGAGCAGGCCTGCAACACCGGTACGAAAGCGGTGGAGTTGCTGGAGACGCTGCGCTCCGACCGCGGTGCCGAGTACCTGGACGACCTCCAGCAGCGGCTGGAGCCGTTCCGGGAGGAGCCCGTGGTCAGGGAGTTCGGGGCGCGACTGGATCTCCAGGCCGCCGCGTGAACATCCGGGACGCCGTGGTGTGAACGGCCGGGAAACGGCCCGTCGTCGGGGAGCCGGCGGCGGGTACGGCACACGGCGTTCCGGTCCTTCGTCCGTCGCACGAGAGGGAGATCATGACCTGAGCTGCGTAGCACGGGGTTCCGGGGACCCGGTAGCGTGAGCCGACGATTCCGAAGGTCCCCCATCAGCAGGAGTCCCGGTGACGCAGAGTGGACAGGGCGAGGAGCCCTCGGCGCGACCCGCGCGCGAAGGCATCGTGCTGCCCTCCGACGGCGGGGAACCCCTGCTGCCGGGCGCGGTGAACGGTCCGCGGCACGATCCCCACGGCGGGCAGCGGCAGTACGGCGGACAGCCGTCGCCCCCGCCGTCAGCGGGCCCGTCGGCCGGCGGACAGACCTGGGACCGGTCCTGGGGGCCGGAACAGCAGCCGGACTACCCGGCGGACCGGCAGACCGGACACCAGGCGGGTCACCGGACCGGGCAGCAGCCGGGGCAGGCCTGGCCGCCCCCGGCGGACCAGCAGCAGTGGGGCGGGGACCGGCAGTGGGACACCCCGCAGCCGACGGGCCCCGACGCGTGGCGGGCCGCACCGCAGCCCGGACCCGCTCAGGGCGCCGGCCCGCTGCCGCCCGAGGGCGCCCCCGCGCCGTCGTCGTACGGCCACGGCGTGCCGTCCGCGCCGCTGCCCCCCATGGCCGACGGCGCCACCCAGTACATACCCCCGGTCTCCGCGTCCGGGCCCGCGCCCGTGGCCGACGGCGCCACCCAGTACATACCCCCGGTCTCCGCGTCCGGGCCCGCGCCCGTGGACGAGGGGGCCACCCAGTACATACCGCCCGTCCCCGCACCGGGGGCGAGGGACGAGGGCGCGACGCAGTACCTCCCGCCGGTCGCGCCGGGCATGCCGGGCGCCCTGCCGCCCGAGTCCCCCGCGGAGTCCACCCACTACCTGGGCCGCGCCCAGCAGCACGCCCCGGGACCGCAGGCCGCCCACGGCGGGCAGCACGGCTCCCACGCCGACGCCGAGGCCACCCAGTACATTCCGCCGGTGACCGGCCAGGGCCCCTACGGCGCCGGCGAGAAACAGCCGCCCGCCGAGTTCGACAACCTCTTCCGCGGCGGCCCCGCCGACGACGGCCCGGCCGGGTCCACGCAGCAGATGCCGCGCTTCTCGGAGCCCGAGCCCCCCGGCTACGGCGCCCACCCCGCCGCCCACGCCCAGCCCTCGTACACCCCGCCCGGCGGCGGCTCCGGCGGGCGGCGCGCGATGCGCGACGACGACCACCGGGGCGGCGGCGGCCGGAGCGGTTCGCGGGTGCCGCTGTTCGCGGCGGTCGGCGTGGCCCTCGTCGTCGTCGGAGTGGGCGCGGGCGCCCTGCTCTCCGGCGGGGGCGGCGACGAGCAGGGCGACGACGACAAGACCGTCGCCGCGTCACAGCCCGCCACGGAGGAGGGCTCCGCCTCGCCGTCCGCCGACGCTGCCGAGCAGCAGGCGATCGCCCTGGACGAGCTGCTCGCGGACAGCGGCAGCAGCCGGGCGACCGTGATCAGCGCGGTCGCCGACGTGAAGAGGTGCGGCAACCTCGCCAAGGCCGCCACCGACCTGCGGGAGGCGGCGAAGCAGCGCACCGGGCTGGTGACCTCGTTGTCCGGCCTGGCCGTCGACAAACTTCCGGAGCACGCCGCGCTGACCGCCGCGCTCACCAAGGCGTGGCAGGCCTCGGCCTCCGCCGACGACCACTACGCGGCCTGGGCCGACCAGGTGGCCGCCGACAAGGGCAAGCTCTGCAAGAAGGGCCAGGCCCGCGCCACGGGCCGGACGCAGGAGGCCAACCGCGCGAGCGGCACGGCCAGCGCCCAGAAGACGCAGGCCGCGAAGCTGTGGAACGCGATCGCGAAGACGTACGGACTGACGGAGCGGCAGCCGACGCAGCTGTGACCCGGGGAGGGCCCCGGCCGGCGTCGGCCCCGACCGGCGTCGGCCTCAGCCGACACCGGCCCCAGCCGACACCGGCCCCAGCCGACACCGGCCCCAGCCGGCACCGGCCCCGGTCCGCGCCCGTCGGTCTCAGTCGACGTCGGCGTTCTCCAGCGTCTTCGTGACGTCGACGAAGCCCTCCTTCGCCGCCGCCAGCCGGCCCTGCTTCACGGTCTGCAGGGTCACATCGGCATTGACCAGGCGCGGGAAGCCGATCGAGGCGAGCTGGTCGGTGAACTCCCAGCGCAGGGTGGGGGTGAGCCCGCCCGTGTCGATCCGCAGGCCGTCGTCGAGGGCGCCGGTGACGGTGTCGGCGGTCACCGCGCCGCCGCCCAGCGACTCCACGACCTTCCGGAAGACGGTGTAGGCGATCCAGGTGGTCTGCACGCCCGTGTCCGCGGGGTCGATCCGGGTGTCGGAGAAGGCGCTCTCGCTGATCACCTTCTTCATCTGGTCCCAGCGCGGGTCGCTCGCCACCGGGTACCAGCCGGTGACGTACGCCCCCTCGAAGGCGCTGGACGCGCCGCCGGTGGAGTTGATGACCGTCTGGTCGACGCTGCCGAGGACGGTGGCGGTGCTCACGTCGGAGTGGTCCTCGCGGGCCCGCCGGAAGGAGTCCATGAAGGTGTCGGTGCGGTCGCCGAGGACGGGGACCACGCACCCGCCGCCCTTGCCGGTCTCGCCGGTCTCGCCGGCCGGGTCGGTCCCGCCCGTCGCGGTCACCTCCTTCAGGGAGGCTTCGGCCTGCACCGAGTACTCGGTGGCGTCCTCCGCGGCCAGCTGGTCCACGGCCTTGTCGTGGCCGCCCGCCGTGAGGCCGGCGTCGAGCATGGGGGTCAGGGTGTCACCCGCGATGGTGTCGGGGCGCACCAGGGCGACGCGGCCGCAGTCCGCGGCGAGTTCCTTGCCGAGGCCGGCCAGCAGTGCCGGCTGGCCGCCGTTGACCGGGTAGGAGAGCGGGCTGGTGAACTCGGCGTTGGTGACGCCGTAGCCGCCGATGTAGGGGATGCCGGCCCCCTCCAGGTGCGGGAGGAAGGCGTCGGAGCGCTGGCTGTAGGAGCCGACGACGGCGACCGCTCCCGCCTTCACGGCCTGCCGGGCGCACTTGGCGGCGTCCACGCCGTTGTTGTGGTCGTTGCAGGTGAGGACCTCGAGCTTGCGGCCGTTCAGTCCGCCGTTGGCGTTGACCCAACGGGCGTAGGCGCGGGCGAAGGCGGGCATACCGGGCTTGTTGGTGGCCGCGGTGCCTTCCGGCGCCCAGGTCATGACGACGATGGGGTCGTCCCCGGAGCTGCCCGAGACGCTGGGGGCGAGTCCGCAGCCGGCGGCGAGCGACGCACACGCCGCCAGGGCGCTCACCGACCGGATGATGGGGAGGAAAGACCTGGCGGGGCGGTTGGCCCTGGGGAGGAAGGTGCTTTTCGTGTGTTGCCTACCGGTCATGCTCATGCACGATTCCGCCACATGGCCAACCTGTGAGTGACCTAACGTCAATGAAAGGTGACGGAGAGGTGAATTGCGGGGGCTGGTGCGTCCCGCGGGGCGGGGAAACGTACGATCGATGACCGTGCAAGGTTCGGAGAACTCTTCCCGTCGCGGCCGCCGCTCCTCCACCATGGGCGGCATGCCACTCAACGACATGCCGTGGTGGCGCTGGCGCAGCAATGTGCGCTCCGCGCTGCACATGCTCTCCGACCCGGTGTTCCAGCGGGACGTCTGGCTGGCCGGCGCGGACGGGTACGGCGACGTCACCGACGCCGTGTACCGCCTGGTCGAGGACACCTGGCTCGACAACTGGTCCGCCGAGAAGTACGTCGGCACGATCTTCCGGGACTCCCAGGAGGCGGCGCTCGTCGACACCGCCGTGCTGCGCGTGCTGCGGATCATGCACCAGGTCGGGCCGGACGCCCCGGTCTCCGCCTACATCGACCACGAGGGCTGGCCGGACGCGGTCCGGGCGGCGCGCGACGCCCACGTGCGCATGGCGGTGGCCGACGGCGAGGAGCCGGACACCCCGCCGCGCACGCTCGAAGTGCTGCGGATCATGACGCGGACGGCGTGACGGGCCGTGTGGCGGACGGCGTGACGGACGGCGTGGTGAGCCGGCGAGCGGTGTGACGGGCGGCGTGGCGGGCGGGATCCCGCCCTGCGGACGGATTTCCTGCGGGCGCGGCCCGTCATGAGACCCTGTGCTGCATGAGTGAGCAGTCCACCCGCGCCACGGCGAGCCTCGCCGACCAGTACGTCCTCACGCTGTCCTGCCCCGACAAGCAGGGCATCGTGCACGCCGTGTCCAGCTACCTGTTCATGACCGGCTGCAACATCGAGGACAGCCAGCAGTTCGGCGACCACGACACGGGACTGTTCTTCATGCGCGTCCACTTCTCGGCGGAGTCGCCGGTGACCGTGGACAAGCTGCGGGCGAGCTTCGCGGCGATCGGCGACGCCTTCCACATGGACTGGCAGATCAACCGGGCCGACGAGAAGATGCGCGTCGTCCTGATGGTCAGCAGGTTCGGCCACTGCCTGAACGACCTGCTGTTCCGCGCCCGGACCGGCGCGCTGCCGGTGGAGATCGCGGCCGTGGTGTCCAACCACACCGACTTCGCCGAGCTGGTGGGTTCGTACGGCATCCCCTTCCACCACATCGCGGTGACGAGGGAGAACAAGGCCGAGGCGGAGGCGCGGCTGCTGGAGATCGTCCGCGCCGAGGGCGTCGAGCTGGTCGTGCTGGCCCGCTACATGCAGGTCCTGTCGGACGACCTGTGCAAGCAGCTCAGCGGCAGGATCATCAACATCCACCACTCGTTCCTGCCGAGCTTCAAGGGCGCGAAGCCGTACCACCAGGCGCACACGCGGGGCGTGAAGCTGATCGGCGCGACGGCCCACTACGTGACGGCCGACCTCGACGAGGGGCCGATCATCGAGCAGGAGGTCGAGCGCGTCGGGCACGACGTCACGCCGGACCAGCTCGTGGCCGTCGGACGGGACGTGGAGTGCCAGGCGCTGGCGCGGGCCGTGAAGTGGCACGCGGAGCGCCGGATCCTGCTGAACGGCCGGCGGACGGTCGTCTTCGCGTAGACCGGCGCGGCCCCGTCGCGCCGGGGCTCCCGCGGGCGCACTCCGCCTCCGTACCGGGCGCACTCCGCCTCCGTACCGGGTGACCTCCGCGACCGGCGGCGTCCGGCGGCCGACCGGTGGCATCGGCTGCGTTCGCCTGCGTTCGGCTACATCCGGCTCAGGGACGCCGCCGCGGACAGGACGTCGCGGATGGCCGTCCGGTCGCCCGACTGGCCGGCCGCCGCCTCCTCCGGGGAGACGTGGCCCGCCGCGAGCCGGCAGAACTCCACGTCGTCCAGGGCGACATGGGCCACCTCGTGGTCGGCGGAGCCCACCGCGGCCGGGGAGTCGAGCGGGATGAACCACTCGCCGCCGCCGCGCCCCTCGATCTCCAGCCGCAGGCTGCGGCCGGGACGGCCGGCGGTCACCAGGTGCCGGTGGTCGCCCGGCCCGGCCAGTCCCGCGCGGCGGCGTTCGGCGAGGACGGACGGCAGCATCCGGGCGGCCAGGTCGACCATGCCGCGCAGGTGGCGCGGCGCGGGCGGGTCGTAGGGGTAGTCGACGGCCTCGGCGATGTCCACGGCGTGCACCCAGCATTCGAAGGCCCGGTCCACCAGCGCGTCCCGCAGGGGCAGTTCGAAGTCGCCGTACGACACCGCGGTGGCGGCGGGGTCCTCGCCGGGCCCGGCTCCGCCCGTGCGGGAGGCGCCCTCGTCGCCGAAGGACACCGTGCGCACGACCGCGTGGGCCTGTTCCCGCCAGGGGCCGCGCACGGACCGGGTCGGCGGGAGGTGCGAGGCCTCCCAGAACGCCTCCGTCCGCTCCGCGGGCGTGCCGGCCGGCTTGCCCGCGGTGGTGTCGGTGACCGGGCCCAGCGGATCGTCGAGGCCCAGGGCGACGGCGACCAGCCCGTCCACCGCGAGCAGGTGGGCGATGACCCCGGCGACGGTCGTACGGCGGCTGGTGGCGTCCTGGCCGCGGAACCAGCGCAGCCGCACGGGCGCGTGCCACTCCGCGTCCCCGAAGTCCTGGAGCAGGGCGTCCAGCCGGGCGGTCTCCGCGTCGTACGCCGTCGCCCAGCCGGGCACCGGGATGCGCGGCGGGCGCCGGTCCAGGCAGCCCTCCAGGACGCGGGTGCGCAGGCCCGGATCCAGGTCGAGGCTGTCGGGACGCTGGAGCAGGCCGACCGCCTCGCGCAGCCGCCGGGCCTCGTCGGCGCAGGCCCCGCAGTCGCCGAGGTGCTCCTCGACGGCGGCGGTCTCCCCGGCCGAGCAGGCGGCCAGTGCCCAGGCGCCCAACAGGGCCTTGAGCACCGGGTGTTCCAGGCGCGGCGGCGGAGCGGCGGGGGACCGGTCCTCGGTCATGCCGCACCCCGTAGTGTCCGGGCGGGGCGCCGGGGGCGGCGTCGTGGGCCGTGGAGAGCAGCTGCAGGCCGAGGCGGAGGCGCCGGCGCGCCTCGTCCTCGGTGACGCCGAGGTCGGCGGCGGTCTGGCGGTAGTCGCGGCGCTGGAAGTACGCCAGTTCCAGGGCGGCGCGCAGCGGGGCCGGCATCGACTGGACGATGTAGTCGGCGCGGGCGGCGACCGAGGCGTGCCGCACCTTGTCCTCCAGCGCCTCGGCGAGTTCCCCGGCGCTGCCGGAGCCGTCCGGCGCGAGCGCCGCGGTCTCCGTGGCGCGCAGCCGCCGCACCGCCAGGCGGCGGGTCAGGGCGGCGACCCAGGTGCGCAGGGAGCCGTCCCAGGGGTCGTAGGAGTCCGGGTGCTCCCACACGTGCGCGAAGACCTCGTGCGTGACGTCGTCGGCGGCCCGCTCGTCCCCCAGCACGCGGTGGGCCAGACCGTGCACCAGTGAGGCGAACCGGTCGTACAGCTCGCCGAGGGCGGCGGCCTCCCCGCGCGCGAGGCGCTGCTGCATCGTGCGGTCCCAGCGGGGCGGTGCGTCCTTCTTCGCCATGCGGCCCCCTCAGCCCTGCCCGTGCCCGGCGCCCCCGCCGGGACCTTTCCCTGTCCAGCCTGCGTGCATCGTCCTGCCGAATGTAGTCGGCACGTCCGAGGACGCACGCCCCTTTGGTGCAATGTGCGCCCCCTGCGCGTCGAGGGTGGTAAAGGCATGCTCTGGGCGCGCCTACCCGACTTGCCACTGATCAGACTGGAACAGATTGAATCAAGTCTGGATCGAGATTGGTTGAGTCCGGTCTTGATGGGATCGAACAGGACCTATGGCGATCGGAACAAGCCTCTTTCTTGAATTGGTTGTTTTTTGCTCGCAGTTTCGGGGAACGGCCGCTGGGCAGCCGCGCTGCGAGGAAGCGAAGGGACAGCTTCCGTTCGGGCGGACGAAGGGCGTGTGGGTGGCTTTCAAAGTGACCGTCGGCGAACGGAGCGGATGGGCCGTGCTCCGTGTGTCGGGCGAACTGGACCTGGTGACGTCCCCGTTGCTGCGCCAACGGGTGCACGACGAAGTGGCCGAGGGCCGCCACAGCCTCGTCCTGGACCTCTCCGAGGTGCATTTCTGCGACTCCAGCGGAGTCGGCGTCCTCATCGCCTCCCGGCGGCTGATCCGCTCCTGCCGGGGCCGCCTGCGGCTGATCCTGCCGGCGCGCGGAGCGGTCGAGGACTCCCACGTCAACCGGGTCCTCGGCGCGCTGGGGGTGCGCCGGCTGTTCGACGTGTACGGCGATGTCGCCGACGCCGTGGACGGGACCGAGCCGCTGTCCGCCTAGGTGTATCGACCCGCGGGGCGGGCCCGGTGCGGCGACTGGGGTCCCCTCCGGGGGAGCGTGCGGGGCGTCGCGGGGCGGGCGGGAAGGTGACGACAGGGCCCGGGGCCCGGCTCCACCCCGGGGCGCCGGCGTCGTACGCTCCCCGCGGAGAGTCCACCCCCACCCGACGCGACGACGTGAGGCGGTCCACAGACATGGTGAGCAGCGAGTACGAACGCAGGATCGCCGACCGGTTCGCCACCTTCGACCAGGACGGCAACGGCTACATCGACCGCGAGGACTTCGCCTCCGCCGCGAAGGCCGTGCTCGCCGAGTTCGGAGTGCCGGCCCGGTCCGACAAGGGACAGGCGCTGTACGCCGGCGCCGAGGCGTTCTGGCAGGGCATGGCCGGGATCGCCGACCGCGACGGGGACCAGCGCATCACCCGCGACGAGTTCGTGGGCGGGGCGGTCAAACGGCTCCGTGACAATCCCGAGCGGTTCGCCGAGATCGCCCGGCCGTTCCTGCACGCGGCGCTCGCCGTCGCGGACGGTGACGGGGACGGGCGGGCCACGGTCGACGACACGGTGCGGGTGCTGAGGGCGCTCGGTGCCGGTGAGGACGTGGCCCGGGGGGCCGCGGGTGTGCTGGACGGTGACGCGGACGGGAAGGTGGGGGAGGCGGAGGTCGTGCCGGCCTTCGCCCGCTACTTCACCGTGCCGGAGTAGACGGCCGTCGCGGGGCCGCGCCCCGGACCCCGTCCTTTCCCACCCGCCCGTCCGGCTCGGCGGGTTGAGGGCGACGCCGCGGGGCTCCGCCCGGACCCGTCGCCGACCTCCCCGCCGACCTCCCCGCCGACCTCCCCGTCGCGGCCGTGCAACACGCCCGGGCGCGCGAGCAGTTCGGTCGGCCGATCGGGGTCTTCCGGGCCTCGGGCGGCTGTGCGCGGACCCGCCGCCGGAGCGGGACCGGACGGGTGCGCGACGTAGGGGAGTCGGTACGCAGAGTGAGGGCCAGACGGTGGCGACCTGCTGTCCGGGACGGCTTTCGGGGCCTCTGCCTGCGCCGACGGGCGCCGGTCGGGAGCCGTGTCACCGATCGTGGCACGGGATGGTCACGGAGCGTGAGTCGCGGTTGTGGCCGAGGTGTGACCCGTCACGGGCTGGAGTCGGGGGTCGCTCCGGTACCTTCTGTGGGATGCGAGTGGCCACGAGCGCGAGCCGTGCCGGTGGTGCCCCCAGGGCAGTGCCGGATCCGGCGGTGCGCGTGCCTGCTCGCAGGCCGGACGGGCGCGGGGGCGCGGCCTGTTCGACTCTCCGCGACAAGCGTCGCACAGTATGCCGCACGCGTACTCCTTCGCGCTGGAATATGCCCGAAGCGCTTGTTGAGGTGACTGTATGTCAACCAAGCTGTCTCGTAAGGGAATCACGTTCCGTCACTCCGCCTCTGGCCGTTGTTCTGGCCATGCGGAAAATGGCTACGATCGTGGCCCCCGTCGTCATGGTGCTCGCGTGGCTTGCGTGGCTCACGTGGCGCGCGGCCATGTGTCCGCCGGTTCGGATGGTGTGAGCGGTGCAGGTGCTTCAAGTGCAGCTGGAGATCCGGCCCGACCCCGCTGAGGTGGGTCGCGCCAGGCGATGGGCCCGTTCGCGCCTCGCCGGGTCCGGGATAGGAGCCGACGAGCCGCTCGCCGAGACGCTGATCCTGCTCGTCTCCGAGCTGGTCACCAACGCCGTGGTGCACACCGGCTGTCCGGCCGTGCTGCGGCTCTCGCTGCCCGGCGTCGAGGCAGGCTGGACCACCGTCCGGCTGGAGGTGGCCGACAGCAGCAGCCGGGCGCCCGTGCCCCGCTGCGTGGGCGACGAGGCGACGGGCGGCCGTGGACTGGCCCTCGTGGACGGCCTCGCGGACCGCTGGGGCTGGAGCGTCGAGGGTCCCGGCAAGCGCATCTGGTGCGAACTCGACCGCTGCGCGCGGACCCTGGACGACGCCGACCGCACGAGCGCGGCGGACCGCGGCGGAGTGGCGGAGCGCGGCGATGCGGCCGAGGACGGTGCCGGCGCCTTCCGCTCGCCGGCCTACGGAGGATTCGCGTACGAAGCCGTGTGAGCGGGCGTACGGCGACGGTGCACGGGCGCAGCCGGAGCCGAACGGTGCGCGGGGCCCGGTGCACGGGCGCAGAAAGCGCTGTCGGTCCGGCCGGAGCGGGCGGCGGTGCGCCCGGACGTGCTTCCGTGCGCGCCCACCGCAAAAGGGATGTAAGTCGCAAATCCCTGATCGGGTGTTGACGGCAGGTGTCCGTTTGATCACGCTTGTGGGCAGCGATTCGCCGCGAGGGGACGACGAGGGGTCCGGTGACGGGAGCCCTCGCCGAGTGTGGGTCGTGATTCGGCGTCGGGTCCCTCAGGGCCGGGGAGACCGGGGCGGGTACGCCGAGTCGGACGGTGGCGCGCGGTGCCGTGCTCGGGGCGGCACGGGGGCACCTCCCGCCCGACCGCGGTCGAACGCGGCCGGGCGGGAGAGGCGCGCCGCCATCCGGCATGCTTCCCGGGGTGGTTGACCCCCGGGACCCCGAACTGCCGCCACGGGCGTCCTCATCTTCCGGACGTTCCGACGGCGCCGCTCTCCGCGCCGCTCTCCGTACCGCGCTCTGTGCCGCTCTCCGTCCGGAACGTCCGCCGGTACGCCGTCGGTGTCACCCCGAGCGCCGCCTGCAGGTGCCGGCGCATCGACTGGGCGGTGCCGAAGCCGGCGTCCCGGGCGACCCGGTCGACGGAGAGGCCGGTGGACTCCAGCAGGTGCCGGGCGCGTTCGACGCGCTGCCGGGTGAGCCACTGGCCGGGACTGACCCCGACCTCCTCGCGGAAGCGGCGGGTGAACGTCCGTACCGACATGGCCTCCCGGGCGGCCATGTCCCGCAGCTGGATGGGCTCGTGGAGGCGGCCGAGCGCCCAGGCGCGCGCCGCGGTCGTCCCGGACAGCTGCGGGTCGGGCACCGGCCGCTCGATGTACTGCGCCTGCCCGCCGTCGCGGTGCGGCGGTACGACCGTACGGCGGGCGACCTCGTTGGCGACGGCCGTGCCGTGGTCGCGGCGCACCATGTGCAGGCACAGGTCGATCCCGGCGGCGACGCCCGCCGAGGTCAGGACGTCGCCGTCGTCGATGAAGAGGACGTCGGGGTCGACCCTGACGCGGGGGAACAGGCGCTGGAGCCGGGCGGCGTCGGCCCAGTGCGTGGTCGCGGGGCGGCCGTCGAGGAGGCCGGCGGCGGCCAGGACGTACACACCGGTGCAGATGGAGGCGATGCGGGTGCCGGGGCGGACGAGGGCGAGCGCGGCGGCGAGGTCGTCGGTCAGGACGCCCTCCTCGAAGACCGGGCCGAGTTCGTACGACGCCGGGACGATCACGGTGTCGGCGGTGGCCAGCGCCTCCGGGCCGTGCGCGACCTCGATGGCGAAGTCGGCGTCCGTCTCGACCGGCCCCGGTGGCCGGACCGAGCAGGTGACGACCTCGTACAGGTGCCGACCGTCGGAGTCCTTGGGGCGCCCGAAGATGCGGTGCGGGATGCCCAGCTCGAAGGGGAGCAGGCCGTCGAGGGCGAGGACGACGACGCGGTGCGGACGGAAGCCTGGGGAAGGGCCCATGGCCCGATCCTAGCGAACAACGGCCTTCGGGCCACTCGCTCCGGGCGGTCGTGGACCCGAAGCTCTATGGCGTGACGCAGACAGACATGACGGGGACCGGGGCGACCGGGGTCGGGGCGACCGGGACCGAGATGACCGGGGCCGAGACCGATGGGACCGAGGTGACCGGGACCGGGGCCACCGGCGGGCCGGACGCGGGCGTCCCCGGGGCGGTGGGGGTCGCCGCCGATGGGGATCCCCGTGCCGGGAGGCGGCCGCGCGTCCACCGGGCGTGGTTCGTCGCCGCCGTCACCTTCGTCACGATCATCGGGGCGGCGGCCTTCCGCTCGCTGCCCGGCCTGCTCATCGAGCCGCTGAACGAGGACTTCGGCTGGTCGCGGGGCACGATCGGCGCGGCCGTGTCGGTCAACCTCGCCCTCTACGGACTCACCGCGCCCTTCGCCGCGGCGCTGATGGACCGATTCGGCATCCGCCGGGTGGTGGCCGTCGCGCTGACCGTGATCGCGCTCGGCTCCGGCCTGACGGTGTGGATGACGGCGGCCTGGCAGCTGCTGCTGTGCTGGGGCCTGCTCGTGGGTCTCGGCTCGGGGTCGATGGCCCTCGCCTTCGCCGCGACGGTCACCAACCGCTGGTTCACCGAGCGTCGGGGCCTGGTCAGCGGCATCCTCACCGCGGCCTCCGCCTCCGGCCAGCTGATCTTCCTGCCGCTGCTGTCCTGGATGATCACGCGGTACGACTGGCGCCCGGCGGCGGTGACGGTCGCGCTCGCCGCCCTCGCGGTCGTCCCCTTCGTCTGGCTGCTGCTGCGCGACCATCCGGCGGACGTGGGCCAGAAGCCGTACGGGGCGAAGGAGTTCGTCCCCAAGCCGGCCCCGGTGCCGGGCGCGGCGCGGCGCGCGGTCACGGTCCTGTTCTCGGCGCTGCGCACCGGCCCGTTCTGGCTGCTGGCCGGGACCTTCGCGATCTGCGGCGCCTCCACGAACGGCCTGGTCCAGACCCACTTCGTGCCGGCCGCCCACGACCACCACATGCCCGTCACGGCGGCGGCCTCCCTGCTCGCGGTGATCGGCGTGTTCGACGTGGTCGGCACGATCGCCTCCGGCTGGTTCACGGACCGCTTCGAACCGCGCCGGCTGCTGGCGGTGTACTACGCGCTCCGCGGCGTCTCGCTCCTCTTCCTGCCGATCCTGCTGGCTCCGACGGTCCACCCGCCGATGATCTTCTTCATCGTCTTCTACGGCCTCGACTGGGTGGCCACCGTCCCGCCCACCCTGGCCCTGTGCCGCGAGCACTACGGCGAGGACAGCGCCATCGTCTTCGGCTGGGTCCTGGCCTCCCACCAGATCGGCGCGGCCCTGGTCGCCTTCCTCGGCGGCGTGGCCCGCGACGCCTTCGGCTCCTACGACGTGGTCTGGTACGCCTCGGGAGCGCTGTGCGCGGCGGCGGCGCTGATGGCGCTGGTGATCAGGCGCAGGCCCACGGCTCCCCTCGCGCCCGCCGCGCCCGCGGTGGCCTGACGGCCGGCTCCCGCCGGAACCGTCCCCGGTGGGGCGGCGTCCCCTCAGCCCCGTCCCAGCCGGCGGCGTACCGCCTTCGCTATGCGTTCCGCGTCGAGGGACAGTTCGCGGAGGTTGCCGCTGATGGGGTTGGTGAAGCCGGTGAAGTAGAGGCCGGGGGCGGCGGCCGGGGTGCGGGGGCCGTGGGCGGTCGGTCTGCCCCGGGGGTCGAGGACGCCGAGGTGGCCGACCAGGTCCTCCAGGGCGCGGGCGTAGCCGGTCGCGGCGATCACGGCGTCCGGCCGGACGCGGGTGCCGTCGGCGAGGACGACCTCGCCGTCCTCGAAGCCGTCCACCGCGGCCACGACCTCGACCTTCCCCGTGCGCACCGCGTCGATCAGGCCGACGTCCTGCACCGGGATCGCCCCTTCGCGGACGCGGGTGTAGAGCCCGGTGTCCGGTCGCGGCAGCCCCTGCGCCGACAGGTCCGGCACACTGACCCTGGCCAGGACCCGGCCGACGCGGTCGACGAGCTTGACGGGCAGCCGCCGTACGAGGATGCCGCTGTACTGGGCCGGCCAGCCGACGGTGGAGCGGCGCACGATGTGCGGGACCGTGCGCACGGCCAGCCGTACCCGCCCGGCGCCGCTCTCCACCAGGTCGACGGCGATCTCGGCCCCGGTGTTGCCGACGCCGACGACGAGGACGTCCCGGCCCGCGTAGGGCGTGCCGTTGCGGTAGGCGCAGGCGTGGATCAGCTCGCCGGTGAAGGTGTCGCGGCCGGGCCAGTCGGGCAGCGCCGGGGTGTGGTTGTGACCGGTGGCGACGACGACCGCTGCGCCGGTCAGTTCGCGCCCCCCGGAGGCGTGCAGCAGCCAGCCCGTGCCGTCGGGGGTCCGCTCGACGCGGGACACCTCGACGCCGGTGACGATCTCCAGCTCGTGGTGCTCGGCGTACTTCTCCAGGTACCGCACCATGTCGTCGCGGGCGACCCACCGTCCGAAGCGGCGGGGCATCGGCAGGCCGGGCAGGGCCGAGCGGCGCCGGGTGGTGTGCAGGTGCAGCCGGTCGTAGTGCCGCCGCCAGGACGCGCCGACCCGGTCGGACTTCTCCACCACGACGGCGCGTACCCCCCGGGCGCGCAGCGCGTACGCGGTGGCGAGGCCGCCGGGGCCGCCGCCGATGACGTAGACCGGGCGGTCGGCGGCGTGCGCGGCGCTGTTCGCGGAGGGGTTCGGCTGCGGTGCGGAGTCTTCCATGAGCGCGAGCGTAATCATGCGCGGCATTGATGGGTCTCGGTCAAGACCGGAATTGGTTGCGGATCGGTCACGCCTGTGCGAATGGTGTGTGCGGATGGTGACGCCGGTCACCTGGCGGCGGACAAGCCGCGACGCCGGGCCCGGGTGCGCGGGGTCCGGCGTCGCGGAGGACGGCGTCGATTCTTGTGACGGGAAACGGACGCCGCCGTTCAGGGGCGGCCCGGTGGAGGCCGCAGGGGTTCGGCAAAGGCTGCCGGGGCTCGGCGGAGGCCGCCGGGAACCGGCGGGGGTCGCCGGGAGGGGGACTACTTCCGCCTGGCCTTGCGCCCCGTCACCTTGGCGATCCACTGGATGAAGTCGCCCGGGTCGGTGTTGGCGCCGTGGCCCCGGTCCCAGTAGTAGAGGTGGTTCACGTCGTCGCCGAGGCCGTGCGCGGCGGCGGCGATGTTCGCGGAGACCGTCAGGGACGTGTCGGAGTCCTTGGTGCCCAGCCGGATCCACCAGTGCCTGCTGCGACCGGCGTTGGGCTTGTCGACCAGGTGGTGCATCGGGTTCATCAGCCGCAGCAGCTCGGGGATGTCGCCGTCGACCCGCTTGGCGGTGAGGCCGGTCGTGTCGTTCTTCTGGCCGTACGCCGTGAAGTGCCGGGCGAGCGTGGCGCCCTTGCCGAACTCGTTGTTCTCCCCGGAGGAGAGGTCGAAGGCGTCGAAGGCGGGGACGTTCTTCTTGCGGGCGCCGACGTGGGTGAGGAAGTCGGCCCAGGAGAAGGAGGCCCGGCCGTTCTTCCAGGTGATGAAGGGGTTGGCGGCGAGGTAGGTCGCCCGCGCCGAGTCCGACAGGGCGGCGAGGTGAGTGGTGGCCGACGGCTCCAGGTACTGCTTGACCAGGTACGCGTCGTAGTTGCGGGCGTTGAGCGTGCCGAAGCCGCCGAGTCCCTTGAGCTTGAGGGCGGCCTGGTGCTCCGCGAACCGGGCCCGCAACTCCTTCGACACCGACTGGTCGACGACCGCGCCGGCGGAGGTGGCGTTGGCGCCCCAGTTCCACTCGTAGGCGCCGTCGGCGTGCTCCAGGTCGGTGATCGGGCACCAGGCGCCGGTCGCGAAGACCGCGTCGGAGGCGTCGGCCGCGCCGAGCTCCTTCAGGTAGGGCGCGTAGAGCGGGCTGTCGCCGGACGCGCCGAGCAGCGCGGACAGGGCGCCGCCCGCGCTGGTGCCGGCGGAGACGATCCGGCCGGTGTCGCCGGGGATGCGGCCCTTGTTGGCGCGGACGTACCGCACGGCGGCCTTGAGGTCGACGATCGCGGCGGGGGCGACGCCGTAGTACTCGCCGGCGGAGTTCTTGAGGGTGCGGCCGCGGGCGCCGGGCTCGACGACGACGTAACCGGCGGCGAGGGCGAGCAGCTGGTTGGTGTTCAGGGCGCCGCCGGTGGCGTTGGTGTCGCCCGTCGCGTGGGAGGCGGAGGGACTGGGCGAGGCGGTCGGGGCGGACGGACCGCCGGGGGCGCCGCCGCCTCCCATGGGCCCGTCGGCGGGGCCGCCGACGCCGGTGGCGTCCGCGACGGAGGACGGCATGTACCCGCCGACGGAGTTCGCGAACAGGATCGGCGCGTCCGAGGCGTCCACCGCGGTGCCGTCGATCTCCACCGGGACGCTGACGTTGAGGCTCTGGTACTTCTCGTCCACCGGCTTGGCGACGTAGGTGATCGCCCTCCAGAAGTGGTAGGTCACGGAGTGCTCGGTGCCCTCGGTGTCCGTGACGGTGGTCGTCAGCTCGGTCCAGGCGTCCGGGTCGAAGGCCAGGGAGCCCGAGCCGGACGAGGACGAGGCCCCGTCGGCCGACGCCTGGGCGCCGATGGCGAGGCCGCCCACCGCCGCGACGCCGGCGGTGGCCCCGATCCCCATGACGACCGACCTGCGCTTGACTGCCCTGTGCTTCACGGTGCGACTCCCTCGCTGCGGGTGCTGGCGTCAGCGAACGTAGCCGGATCGCAGACAAAATTGCCAACAATCCAGCGGACTTCATGGGGGATGCACAGGTTCACGGCGGGGGCACAGCCGTCCCTCATCGGACGGTCACCGGGGGACCGCCCGGCGGGGCGGCCCCCCGCCGGGGCGGGCGATGCCGGTCGCGCCCCCGGCCGCCGTCAGTCCCAGCCGCCGAGGAGGCCGGCGTTGGCCTGCGCGTGGCAGAGGTTGTATCCGCCGGCGGCGTGGGCCTTCTCGGTGTGGCCGTCGACCGTGACGGAGCAGTGGATGTCCCCGGAGCCCTGGAGCTGGGCGGTCACCGTGTAGTACAGCGCGTCGTCGTTCAGGGGCAGCGTCGCCGTGAACCCGCCGTCCTTCCACTTCCCCTGCCGGCTGTCGCTGTCCGAGCCGTAGGTGATGTCCAGGGGGCCTAGTGCGCCGGCGGGGGCGGTGCCCCACACCTTGAAGACGACGACCTTCGCCTTCTTCTCCTCGGCCTCGTCGGTCCCGGCCCCCTTGTCGCTGGGCTTCGCCTCGGTGGCCGGCTGTTCGCCCTTGGCGGTGGAGGCCGCGGGTGCGACGTCTCCGGAGCCGCCGGACTCGTCGTCGGTGCCGCCGCCGGCGACCGCGGCGATGACACCGACCGCGACGAGCAGGCCGACGACCCCGAGGCAGCCCAGCCCGATGGCCTTGCCCCTGGACTTCTTGGGCGGCAGTGGCTGGAACGGCTGGCCGTTGTGACCGGGCGGCATCTGAGGGCCGCCCCATCCGGGCTGCTGCGGGTTCGGCTCCTGCGGGTCCGGCTGCGGGTTCTGCTGGTTCACGGGGCTCCCTGAGGCGTCTGTCGCTTGCAGGTGTGTGACCGATGGGGCATGTCGTGCGGTTGCCGTAAGGCAGGAACATTCACCCGATCGCGGCCAATGGCGACAATATTTTCGAAAGGTGCCGAAGGGGGTGGGGCCCTCCGGCGCGCGTGCGGGAGCGGCCGGTGTTCAATGGCGGGATGACCGACCTCCCCGAGCCGTACGACGGACCGTCCGCCCCCGTGCTCGACGGTCACGGCCTCCGGCTGCGGCCCTGGGACCCCGAGTCCGCCGCCGACGTCGACGCGTGGCTGCGCGTCCACCTCGACCCCGAGTTCCTGCGCTGGAACACCCCGTTGCGGGCCGTCACGGACACCGCCGGTGCGCGGGAGTCGCTGCGGGCGAGGACGGCGGCCACGGAGGCGGGGACCGCGGTCGTCCTCTGCGTCACGGACGCGGCGGACGGGACGATCCTCGGGCAGGTCGGCCTCAACGCGATCGACCGCGTCCGCAGCTGCGCCAACGTCGGCTACTGGGTGCTGCCCGAGGCCCGCGGCCGGCAGGTGGCCACCCGCTCCCTGAACCTGGCCACGGCCTGGTTCTTCACCCGCCTCGGCCTCCACCGGCTGGAGCTGGGCCACGCCCTCGGCCACGAGGTGTCCTGCCGCGTCGCCGAGCGCTGCGGGTTCCGCTACGAGGGCACCCTGCGCGGCGCGATGTGGGAGGCCGGCCGCCGGGACGCCTGGCGGGACGTGCACGGCCACGCCCGCCTCGCGACGGACCCCGACCCGGCCGGGCTCGGGTGACCTCGGGGGGCTCCGGCGTCCGCATCCACAGGCCCCGCGACGGCGGCGTCGTCCCCGGGCGTCTTCTGCTGCCGGATCCGCGCGACCGAGGCCCCTGTCCCGGGCCCGCGTGATTGACTCGCGGGCATGTCGACGACCCTCGGGGCGCCCCGGCCGGACCAGGCCGCCTACATGCTGCGGGCAGCGGCGGCGGAAGCCGGCCGCGCGTACAAGGCCTACCTGCTCGACCGGCTGGACCCCGCACCGGGGCAGACCCTGCTCGACGCGGGCTGCGGCCCCGGCACGGACCTGCCCGCGCTGGCCGAACGCGTGGGCGACGAGGGCACGGTGATCGGCGTCGACCGCGACCCGCGGATGCTGGAACGGGCGCGGGAGCGCACGGTCGGGCTGCGCGCCGTGGACCTGCGCGAGGGCGACGTCCACGCGCTGCCCGTCGCCTCCGGCACGGTGGACCGGGCCAAGACCGACCGCGTCCTGATGCACGTGGCCGATCCGGCCGACGCCCTGGCCGAACTGCGCCGCGTCACTCGCCCCGGTGCCGTCGTCGCCCTCGCCGAACCGGACTGGGACACCCTCGTGGTGGACTCCGAGGACCTCGACACCAGCCGCGCCTTCACCCGCTACACCACCGGACACGTGGTCCGGAACGCCACCATCGGCCGCAGCCTCGCCCGCCTCGTCACCGCGGCCGGCTTCCAGGTCGACGACGTGAGCGCGACGACCCCGGTCTTCCGCGACTTCCCGGACGCCGACCACACCCTCGGCCTGGGCCGCAACCTCCAACAGGCCATCGAAGAAGGCCACATCGACGAGGAGCGGGGCCGCCGTTGGTTCGAGGGCCTGTCGCAGGGGCCGTTCTACGCGTCGTTCACCCTGGTGACGGTGACCGGCGTGCGCGCCCCGCTCACAGCAGGTGGTCCGCCTTCCCGGCCTTGATCTCCAGGATGAGGGCGCGGAGGGCTTCGCGGGTGTCGGTGAGGGGGGTGTCCTCCCGTCCGGCGACGGCGATGTAGGCGTTGCCGGTGGGGTCGGTGCCTATGCGGAAGCAGTTGTTGCCTTCGGCGCAGTAGGGGTCTTCCCAGGTGATCTCGGTGTTCATGGCCGTCTCTCAGAGGTCGCGGGCGATGTCGAGGACGAGATCGCGTGAGGCCGTCGGTGGCAGGGAGGCTTCCTCCATCCAGTCCAGGTGCGCACGGTACTTCGTCAACTGAGCTTCCGAGCCGATGAATTCCGGTCCGTGCGCCGAGTCCAGTTGCGCGGTGTCGAGTTGAGGCACGGGTCCGTCCGCGTACAGCAGGGCGTGCCCCGCTCCCGGGAAGCCGCTGATACCCATGGGGATCACCCGCACCTCGACGGTGTCCCGCTCGGACTCCTCCGCGAGATGGCGCAGTTGCGCGAGGGTCACCTCGGTGCCTCCGTAGGGCATGCGCAGTGCGGCCTCATGGACGTAGGCGACGTAGGGCAGAGGGTCGGAACGCTCGAAGACCTGTCGGCGTGCCATGCGGTTGGCGACGCGCAGTTCCACTTCGAGCCGGCTCATGGCAGGAAGCCCGGCGGAGAAGACTGCGCGGGCGTAGTCCTCGGTCTGGAGCAGGCCCGGCACGTGCATGACCTGCGCCGTCCGCACCCGGGTGGCATGCCACTCCAGTTCCGCGATGTCCAGGAGGCCGGTGGGCAGGGTGCCGCGGTACTGCTCCCACCAGCCGCGCTCCTTGTCTTCGGCCATCGCGACGAGCGCTTCGACGTACGCCTCGTCCGGGCAGACGTAGTTGCACGCGAGCGTGCGGATCCGCTCGGCGGAGAAGGAGCGGATACCCGACTCCATATTGGACAGGCGCGTCCGGTTGATGCCGAGGAGTCCGGCGGCGTACTCCGTGGTGACCCCCGCCGCGACCCGCATCTTTCGCAACTCCGTGCCGAGGCGCTTCTGCCGCTCGGTCGGCGTGCTTCTCGTAGTCATGCTGCCCCTTCGCGCTGTGGACGCCCCAAGTCTGTCCAGGGAGCCGCGCCCAAGTCCATCAACGATGGAGGTAATTACCCCCACTTCACTGGACACTGTTACCAGTGGATCTCTACAGTCGGTGATGGCTCGACTACGGAGCCGTCACGGCATCCCCGGAAGCGCATCACCCGTGCCCACCCGCGTTCTCCTCCCCCGGAGGGGTGGGCCCGTGTCAGGGGGACAGGCCACCGGGTTCTTAACCTCGCCATCAAGCAAGGGAGTTGTCATGCATCTCGACACCGCGTCCTGCCAGTCGCCGAACGCCGCACCCGCCGACGGCCCGTTCCGCAAGGCGTTCCCGGAGGAGCTGGCGTACAGTCTCACGCTGCCCGCCGCGCCACGAAGTCCCGGTGTCGCGCGGGCCGTCACGCGTACGGTGCTCCCCGCGCACGGCCTCGCCGGGGCGACCGGCGCGGTCGTGCAGGTGGTGGGCGAACTGACCGCCTGCGCCTGCCGTTTCTCCGCCACGGACGTGTACGTGTCGCTGCGCTACCGGGACGGCGGCCTGCGCGTCACGGTCTACGACGGCCACGCCCGCCACACCGACGCCCGCCTGGGCGCGGCCTGCGACCTGCGCCGCCGGGTCTCCCTCCGCGTACTGGACCGGGTGGTCCGGGCCTGCCGCGGCGAGTGGGGCATCGGCGGCGACCGCGAGTCGAGCACGGGCACCCGCATGTGGGCGGTGCTGCCGCATGCGGGGGCGAGTGGGTATCTCCCGTGCGACCGCACATATGAGTGACGGTGACGGTGAACGGAGTGCCGTGTCTCGCGGGAGTTCCTACGTTTGCGGAGTGACCGAACCCTATGCGATCGAGTTGGAGCCGGAAGTGCGGTTCTGGCTCGAGCACCTGTCCGCGCAGCACTATCGCCAGGTCGAGGAGAAAGCCGACCTTCTCGCTGAGAAGCCGACGACGCTCGGGGAGCCGCATTCTCGTGACCTGGGAGAGGGAGTGCGTGAACTGCGATTCGTACTGAGCGGATGTGCCACACGAGTCACGTACTGGCTGGCGCCTCGTCGAAGGATCGTGCTGCTCACCGTTTTCCGGAAGACCAGGATGCGGGAGGACGTAGAGGTCAAGCGCGCCAGACCGGCGAAAGAACGGTGCGAGGCGGAGCATGGCCCCGCGCATGACGAGTTCACTCGTGAGTTCCGGGAGGACCTGTGAGTCACACCCGCTGGAAGCTGTCGCGGGAGCGGAAAGCTGCTGAGGGGGGTACCGAGCCGCCGGAGGTGGTCGCGGAGCGGGAGCAGATCCGGCTGGCCCACGCCTTGGGGCAACTGGTCCACGACCGTCGTGTCGCCCTCGGGCTGACCCAGTCCGCGCTGGGACTGCGGATCGGGATGTCCGAGGACGAGGTGGAGACCGTGGAACTCGGCGGCCTGCTGCCCCTCACCGCCGATCTGCTGGTCCGGCTGGCGGGAGCGCTGGATGTCACGGTGGACCTGCATGTCGTCTCTGACGGGCACAACACGCTGGTATTCGAGGAGCGTGCCGCGTAACCGCGTAACCGCGTAACCGCGTAACCGTCAGCCGCTCACGGCCACCCGGTTCCCGCGCCAGGTCCCCGTGCAGCGAGCCGGTCATCCGCCCGAACCGCTCCACCGCGGCCGGCCGGATGCCCCGCCGTCCCGCGTCGCCCCGGAAGAACCGCACCGGCTCGGCCGGTCGCACGGACGGAGGGCCGGTCCGGCACCGGGGCACCTCTCCGAACGGCCTCACGCTCGGCGGAACGTGAGCCACCCGTGGCCGGGCCGTTCAACCGGCCGGGCGCCGGGTGGAGCGCCACAGGGAGCGGACCGCCAGGTAGAGCAGGTCGGCGACGAGGAGGAGTACGCCGATCGAGGCCAGGTGGAGCAGGCCGTCGACGGCCAAGCCGACGGCGACCAGGGCGATTCCGGCCGCGAGCAGGGTCAGGAAGAGGACCATGGCGGGATGCCTCCCGGGGCGTGCGGGTTCCGCGTGGCCCCTCCGGTGCGGCGGGGCACGCCGGGAAAGTGCCCGGGCGCCGCGTCGGCCGACGAGTGGCGCGCGACGGCCCCGGCACACAGGCCGCCACTCGTGGCGTACGGCGGCCGGGCGGTACGTGGCCGGGTGGTTCGTGGCCGGTCGAGGCGAACCGGCTCAGCGCCTGGCGGGCGGCCTGGGAAACGGTCTTCGTGACGACCCGGTCGGTGCCGGTGACCGCACCGCGCTCCCCAGGGGAACGACAGGACGCCGGTCGGCTTCACCGGTCACTGCCGCCAGTCCCCCCGAGCCCGTCGCCGGTCGTCGCGGATCCGCTCCTGCCGGTCCCGGCGGCGGACGAAGTCGCTCGGCTCGAGATCGCCCTCCATGAGCCGCCCGACCAGGAGACCGACGACGCCCAGCCCCAGCACCAGCAGGAAAGTCCAGAAGTTGCCGAAATACGCGGCGAAACCGAGCGCCATTCCGGCCATCAAACCCACCACGGCCTTGCTCATCACGCGCTCCCTCGCTCAAGGCTCATCACGAGCTCCCTCGCTCGAGCGTGCCGCTCCGCCCGGCTACCGGATCCGTTGCCGCTCCTCGCCCTCGTCCTCCTCGTCGGGCAGCTTCACGTCGCTGACCGTGATGTTGACCTCCACGACTTCCCGGCCCGCCATCCCCTCCACCGCGGAGATCACGTTCTCCCGCACCGCGCCGGCCACGTCCGTGATCGAGACGCCGTAGTCGACGACGATCTCCAGATCGATGGCCGCCTGAAGCTCTCCGACCTCGACGCTGACCCCGCGCGTGACGGACTTGCCGCTACCGGCGCCGGGCATCCGCTCGCGCACGGATCCCATCGAGCGTGCGAATCCGCTGCCGAGGGCGTGGACGCCGGGCACGTCGCGTGCCGCCATTCCGGCGATCTTCTCCACCACCACATCGGCGATGGACGTCCGGCCGCGAGAACCGGGCGCTCCACCGTGCCGTACGCCGGTGTTCTCAGTCATCGGGACATTCCTCCCTTGTGAGGCCCGCACGGCACCCACAAGGGAAATAATAGTCTTTTTGGTGCGTTTCGCCGGATTTGCGGAATGGGAGGGAAGTGCCCGGACGAGCGGCCCGAGCACCCCTGACCGCCGTCCTCGTCACGGACACCGCGACCTAGCGGGCCTGGTCGACGCCCCTCCGGAGGAGTTCGTCCTCGACGGCGCGAAGCTTCTCGCGCCACTCCCGGGCGGCCTTGGGGCTGCGGCCCGCGCCCCGTGCCGCCGCCCGCTCGGCCCGCCGGGCGGCGAGGGCCCCGCGTTCCCGCAACTGCTCGACGGACAGGCCGGGCAGATCGGCGTACCAGTGGTCGTAGAGCTTCCAGCGACTCATCGCCCCAGGGTGCCGAAGACCGTGCCCGGGCGCCCAGCGGTTTTCCCGGCCGTTCGGGGGACGTGGCGCCCGCCGTCGGCGCGCTTCCCGCCCCGCGGGGCATCCCTTGACGGGACGAAAGGGAGACACGATGCCGCTCTACCTGTCGAGGTTCAGCTACACGCCGCAGACCTGGGCGCGGCTGATCGACCACCCGGAGGACCGGGCACGGGCCGCTCAGTCGTACATCGAGTCCGTCGGCGGGACGCTCCACGGTTTCTGGTACGCCTTCGGCACGCACGACGGCTACAACCTGTGGGAGGCCCCGGACGACGTGTCGATGGCCGCGGTCGCGCTGGCGATCAGCGGAGGCGGTGCGCTCAGCTCGTTCGAGACGACCGTCCTGCTGACCGTCGACGAAACGTTGAAGGCCCTGCGCGCGGCCCAGCTCGTCCAGTACCGGGCTCCCGGCGCGTAGCGGCCGGCTCGGCTTCGGCGACCCGGTTCAGGCGACAGGAACCCGCGGCGCGCCGCCCCCTCGCCCGCCCCTCACGGCCACAGCAGCCCCCGCGACCAGCCGTCCGCGGTCCGCCGGTACGTCAACCGGACGTGCCGGCGCCGGACCTCGCCCTGGAAGAACTCCACCTCGTCCGGGCGGAGCCGGTACAGGGTCCAGGTGGGGGACTCGGCGGTCGGCTCCGCGCGGGCCCGGTCCCAGGCGGCGGACGACGCCGTCGCCAGCTCCTCCAGCGAGGCCAGGTCCTCGCTCTGGTGACCGGTGAGGGCGGCGGCCAGGGCCCCCGTCGACCGGGCGTGCAGGTCCGCCTGGGCCTCCGCGGCCGGGGCGGCCGTCACCGGGCCGCGCACGCGCACCTCGCGGCCCAGCACGGGCCAGTAGAAGGTGAGGGCCGCGAACGGACGGGCCGTGAGGTGGCCGCCCTTGCGGCTGGTCACGTGCGTGGCGAAGGACCAGCCGTCCTCGTCCGCGCCGTGCAGGATCACGATGCGCGCGTCCGGCAGGCCGTCCCCGTCGGCCGTCGACAGGGTCATGGTGTGCGGCTCCCGTTCGCCCGCCGCGACCGCCTCGGCGAACCAGCCGGTGAACAGGGCCAGCGGATCGGCGGGGGCCGCCGCCGGATCGAAGGGCGGCAGCTCGGTCACCTCCGGGTCCCACACCCGCAGCGACCTCAGCAGCTCGTGAAGATCCGTGGCATCCGTTCCCATGGTCCGAGTATCGGGCAGGGCGGGATGTGCGGTCGTGCCCGTCCCGGCCGGTCGTGCCCGTCCCGGCTGGTTGTGCTCGTCCCCGCTGCTCGGCCCCGTCCCGGCTGCTCGCCCCCGGCCGGTCGTGCCCGTCCAACGAGATCCGCTCGTTCCGGCCCGGCCGCCGAAGCCCGCCGCCGGAGCCCCGCCGCCGAGGCTCAGCCGCTGGACCAGCAGGAACGTCCCGATGCCCAGCATCGCCGCCCCGGACGTCCGGGTGACCGCGCGGGCCGCCGCGGGCCGACGTGCGCCGTCGGCCTCCCCGGGCGAAGTGCCCGTACAGCGCGACAGGCGGCGGCCCGTCCGGGTGACCGGACGGACCGCCGCCTGCCAGACAGGACGGGGGACGTGGAACGGGAGACGTGGAAGTCGGAACGTGGGAAAAAGAAGGCCCGCGGCGGCCGCGGGCTACTTCGTCGGCTTCTTGCCCGTGATGCCCAGGTGCACCAACAGGGCCACGTTCGGCTTCAGTTCAGCCTGCTTGACGCCCCACGCGGTGAAACCCTTCTGGTGCGAGGCGACCGCGGCGAGCATCGCGACCAGCGAACCGGCGATCGCGCCCGGGTTCACGTCCTTGTCGACCCTGCCCTTGGACTGGAGTTCGGCCACGGCGTCCGAGAGGGAGCTGTTCACCGAGTTGAGGATCTTCATGCGGAGCTTGTAGAAGCGCTTGTCCCCCTCGGCCGCGCCGAGGTCGACGACGCGCAGGATCGCGTCGTTGCGCTTCCAGAACTCCAGGAACTCCTCGACGAGTTCCTGCGCGGTCTGCCAGCCGGCCTTGCCGACCCAGGACCGCCCCTCCAGCACCTCGGTCAACCCGGCGCTCTCGGCGGCCATTTGCTCCGCGATCTCCAGGACGGCGCCCTCGACGTCCGGGAAGTACTGGTAGAAGGTCGCGGGCGAAGTGCCCGCCTTCCGGGCGACATCGATGACCTTGACGTCCCGGTAGGGAGAGGAGCTGAGCATCTCGCTGAGGCAGTCGAGCAGTTTCTGCCGCGTCGCCTGCCCGCGCCGACCGGCCACGCGGCCGTCGACGGTACGCACTTGTCCTGTCATGTCGTCAGCTTACCGAGGGGTGATGGGAGCGCGATTCGGCCGACTGCAAATGGGGTGCGCGGGGGTCCGGAGGAGGGTGTGCCTGGTCTGCGGCTTGCGTGAAGCGCCGTTAGGTTGGCTGTATGGCCGAAAACAGGGCATCGGTGTACGCGGAGGGCGTCCCCTGCTGGGTGGACGCGCAGCTCCCCGACGTGGACGCGGGCAGGCGGTTCTACGGGGAGCTGTTCGGGTGGGCCTTCGAGGAGGCGTACGGCTCCTCCGTGTGGGCCCGGCTGGACGGTGAGCCGGTCGCCGCCCTCGCCCACAAGACGGACGGCCGGATGCCCACCGTGTGGACGGTGTCCTTCGCCACCCCGGACGCGGAGGCGACCGTGCGCCGCATCCGCACGGCCGGCGGGCAGGTGGTGACCGCGCCGGCGCCGGTCGACGGGGCGGGGGTCGCGGCCCTGGCCGCCGACCCCGAGGGCGCGGTCTTCGGCCTGTGGCAGGCGGGCGGCCACCCGGGCTTCGGGGTGCGGCACAGACCCGGCGCGTTCGCCTGGGCGCAGCTGTACGCCCGCGACACCGGGGCCGCCAACACCTTCTACGGCCACCTCTTCCACGAGGCCCTGTTCGGTCCGGGCGCCGAGCCCGACTTCGGGCGGGCGCCGGTCTCGGACGTGTTCCCCGACGTCATGCCGCCGCACTTCCTCGTCCACTTCGGCGTCGACGACTGCGAGGCGGCGCTCGGCGCGGTGAACCGGCTCGGGGACGGGTGCAGGCGGGGCCGTTCACCGCCTCGTACGGAACGGTGGCCGTCGTCACGGACAATCAGGGGGCGTCGTTCGCGCTGCTCCAGCGCTGAGCCGTCCCGGCCGCGCGGCAGGGGCAGGGGCGAATGCGGGTGCGGGTGCGGATGTGGGTACGGGAGCGGGGACGTACGTGCGGGCCGGGCACCTGTGCAGGTGCCTACTTGCGCGTATATGAAATGAGACACCCCGATTGTCGCGGGGTTCGCAACCGGTGGCCCGGCCAGGAAGAATCGGGGTGCGTGCCGCCATGGCGGTGCGGTGGTGAGACGCTGCACGGGGCCGCGTGCACATGTGGGTGACGCGGCCCGTACGGGGAGGTGGCAGGCAAGTGGTGGATCAGCTGACGCAGCACGATCCGCGGCGGATCGGGCCGTTCGAGGTGCTGGGACGGCTGGGGGCCGGCGGCATGGGGCTGGTCTATCTCGCGCGTTCGGCCTCGGGCCGGCGGGTGGCGATCAAGACGGTCCGCACGGAACTGGCCGAGGACCAGCTGTTCCGGGTGCGCTTCACCCGCGAGGTGGAGGCGGCGCGGGCGGTCTCCGGCTTCTACACGGCCGCGGTCGTCGACGCCGATCCGCGGGCCGCCGTGCCGTGGCTGGCCACCGCCTACGTGCCCGCGCCCTCCCTCGAGGAGATAGTGAACGACTGCGGGCCGCTCCCGGCCCAGGCGGTGCGCTGGCTGGCGGCGGGCATCGCCGAGGCTCTCCATTCCATCCACGGTGCCGGGCTCGTCCACCGCGACCTGAAGCCCTCCAACGTCCTCGTCGTCGAGGACGGCCCCCGGGTGATCGACTTCGGCATCGCCTCCGGTGTCTCGAACACCCGCCTGACGATGACGAACGTCGCCGTCGGCACCCCCGCCTACATGTCCCCGGAGCAGGCCAAGGACTCGCGCAGCGTCACCGGCGCCAGCGACGTCTTCTCCCTCGGCTCGACCCTCGTCTTCGCGGCCACCGGGCACCCCCCGTTCCACGGCGCCAACCCGGTCGAGACGGTCTTCATGCTGCTGCGCGAGGGCCCCGACCTGAAGGGCCTGCCCGCCGAGCTGCGCCCGCTCATCGACTCCTGCATGCAGATGGAGGCCACCGGCCGGCCCAGCCCCGCCGACCTCCAGTCCCAGCTGGCCCCGCACCTCTTCGGCTCCGGCTCCGACGACAGCGGTACGGCGTCGGCCTGGCTGCCCGAGAAGGCGGTCGCCCTCATCGAGACGCGGCGCGGCGGCCGCCCGCCCGTCAAGGCGGCGGCGAGCCCCCGCGGCGGCAGCGGCGGCGGCGTCGGCCTGGCCCGTCCCGCCGTGCCGCCGCCCCCGCGCACGACCCCGTGGTGCCCGCCCGTACGGCGCCCGCGCCCGTCGCGGTCGGCGCCCCCGACACGGGGCCCGTCCGGCTCGCCGGAGCGGCCGTGCCGATCGGTCCCGGCCCGCGGGTCGCCGACGCGCGCGCCACCGCCGCCGTCAAGGCGCCCGTCCCCGATCCCGGCCTGGTCGCCTCCTGGTCGCGGCCCCGCCCCGGCACGAGCGGCGTCGACCCGGCCCCCACGGCCGCGCCCACGGCCGCCGCCGCGACCCCGGCGGGCTGGCGTCCCTGGCGGTTCCGCATGTCCAACGACGTGTGGGGCACCCCGGCCGTCGCGGGCGACCTCGTCTACGTCACCTCCTTCGAGGTGCACGCCCTGGACGTGGCCACCGGCCGGCGCCGCTTCAAGACGCGTGACGTGGCCTGGTCGATGGCCGTGGCGGACGGCCGCATCGTCGCCTCCGACGGCCCCACCCTGTTCGCGCTGGACGCCCGCGAGGGCACCGACCTGTGGCGGCTGCCCACCGACTCCTGGGTGTACTGCCTCCGGGCCGACCGGGGCACCGTCGTCACCGGCACCCGCGGCGGCGGCGTCCAGGCCTGGGAGGCCTCCACCGGGCAGAAGCTGTGGGAGGCCACCGGCTGCCAGACCGACTTCGAGTCCCCCGAGGCGGGCCCCGCCCTCCACGACGGCACGGTCTACCTCTGGCAGGACGCCCGCCTGCGCGCCCTCGACGCCCGCACCGGCGACGAACGCTGGTCGTACCCCATCGGCGACTCCGCCTCCTGCGGCGGCGTCCCGGTCCGGGTGACCGCGGCCCCCGACGGCTACGTCTACGTCTCGGCCGGCACCCGCGTCCTCGCCGTCGACGCGGCGAGCGGCATGGTCCGCTGGCACTTCGAGGCCCCCGCGGTCTTCCTCTCCCCGCCCACCTTCGTCCCCGGCCCGGCGGTCACGGGCGGCGGCGTCTACCTCGCCGACTACCTCGGCACGGTCTACGCCCTCGACGCCACCGACGGCCGCGACCGCTGGCGCATCGCCACCGAGGCCCGCTCCTCGGCCGACCCGGTGCTGGTCGCCGCGGGCCACGTCCACGTGGGCAGCGGCAAGGGCCTCTACACCCTCGACGCCGTCACCGGCACGCCCAAGTGGCGCTTCCAGGCGGGCGGCGACATCGTCGGCGCCCCGTGGTGGCCGAGGGCCGCATCCACTTCGGCTCCACCGACCACCTCCTCTACACCCTGAAGGCCGACGACGGCCGCCTGCGCTGGAAGCTGGCGACCGGCGGCGAGATCACCGGCTCCCCGGTGGTCCGCGACGGCGTCGTCTACGCGTGCAGCAAGGACCGCTGCGTCTACGCCCTCGACGCGGAGAAGGGCACGGGCACGGCGCGGACGGCGTGACGCCGCCCGGCGCCGGGGCCCGCGGCCGACGCACCGGTCCCCGCCGCGCCGGCGACCGGCCGGTCGCCCCGCAGTGACATGCTCGTGACAGTCGGTGTCCAGACTGGTCCCCATGGACCGACGGGGACGCACACTCAGACTCACGGCGACGGCGGCACTGGTGGTACTGGCGCTGACCGGCTTCTCCACCGGACGCGGCCACGGGAGCAGCACGCACGGGGGCTCGCACGGGGGCGGCGGCGGGGGAGGCGGGTGCAGCAGCTCGAGCCAGGACCACGACGGTTCGTCCGGCGGCGGCGGATCGTCCTCGTCCGGGTCGAGCGGGTACCACGACTACGACTACGACGATGACGACTACGACTACGACTACGGTTCGAGCGGGTCGAGCGGGTCGGACGGGTCGTCGTCCCCCGCCGCGGAGGCCACCTTCGAACCGGCGACCGTGGAGCTGGTGAGCTGCGCGACCAAGGACCGGCCGTACGCCACCGTCGAGGTCGTCAATCCGAACGGCGTCCCCGCGACTTCGACGTCGTCGTGTTCTTCATGGACGCGGACGCGGTGGCGATCGACGAGGCCCACCTGGCGGTGGACGTCCCCGCGAACGGCACGAAGAGGGTCCGGGTGGAGTTCGACGGCGGTGCGCCGGGCGAGGTCCTCGACCACTGCGAGGTCGCCCCCACCGCCCCTGACTCCCTTTCCGGCAGCTGACCTCGGCGCACCCGGAAGCGGTGCGGGGCGCGCGGCGGGCGCCCCGCGTGCGCTCAGCCGAGGACGCGGACGGCCTGGTAGTAGGTCCAGGCCGTGCTGTTGCAGGACGTCTGGGTGGCGCCGGTGTATTTGTTGCACACGCGCTTGAGGTCCTCGTAGAAGGCGCTGTCGAGGCGGGACTTGTTGGCGTCGAAGGTGCCGATGGCCTTGTAGTTGCGGTAACCGAAGTCGTGCCGGGCGCAGGAGGTGGAGAAGGGGAAGCCGAACGGGTTGTCCGGCGAGGAGGAGCAGTAGTCGGTCGACCAGTTGAAGCCGTACGCGGACCAGGCGGACTGGTTCGCGCGGGCGGCCGTCCACGCGCTGTAGCTCGTCGCGCTGGTCTGCGTCCAGCTCGCGAGGACCTGCGGCTTGTCGGCGGGAGCGGCCTCGGCGGCGGTCGCCGTGACGAACACGGCGCCGAGGGCGAGGGCCGGGGCGGCGAGAGCGGTGGCAAGTCTGCGGGTCATTCCCACACCTCCGTACGGCTGTTGCCCGTCCCTCGGACAACAGGTGCATGTCAAGATGGTTGCCTTCCGTGAGACCTGCTCACACCCCGTCAGGCCGACGACTTCGTGAACTCCGGGAGGTGCCGGGCGAGCGGAACATGACACACCGCTTCGTGCCGTCCCGCCGCCGGCCGCCGGACACATCACAACCACCGGACACACGAAGGCCGTCGGACACGTCAAGGCCGTCGGAGACACCACACAACCGCCGGACGGACCAAGGCCGTCGGACACACCACGGCCGCGGCGGCTCCCCCTCCGCGCCGCCGCGGCCGATCGGTCCCCGTGGGATGAAGCCCTACTTGCCGCCGCCGTCCAGGTCCAGGGCGGGCGGAGCCGGCATGTTGTTGTCCATCGTCGTGATGGTCTCGCCGGCCGGCTCGCTCGGCATGTTGTTGTCCATCGTGGTGATGGTCTCGTCCGTCTTCGGCGGGCTGGGCATGTTGTTGTCCATCGCGGTGACGTCCGCGTTCTTCTCGTCGCTCATGGTCCCGGTTCCTCTGCTGCGGATGACGAATGGGGAACGCCCGTCCAGAAGCTCCCCCGAGGGCTGCCGGACGGGCGCTCGAAGCCGCACAGTAACCGTTCGGCTTCCGGTCAGACCGCCTGCCCCCCGACGCGACGGTGTGACACGTAGAAGAGTGGCGGACGCCGATAAACGAATGCTGAACGACCCGGGGACCGGTGGCGCGATCCTGCTCCCCGCGGCGCGGAGGTCCGCCCCCTACGGCGCGGAGGTCCGCCCCGTAGGGCGCGGCGGTCCGCCCCTACGCCGCGGTGGCGGGGGAGAGCAGGGCGCGTACGTCCTCGGCCTCGCCCGCGCCGTTCTGTTCGTAGAGGTTGAGCGCCTCACGCCAGCAGGCCTTCGACCGGTCCGCCTGGCCCAGCGCGGAGAGCGCGTGCCCGAGGAGCGTCAGCACGCTGCCCCGTGTCCGGTCTCCGCCGATGCACCCCGTGGCGAGGGCCTGTTCGGCGTGCTGTGCCGCCCGCGCGGGGCGACGCGCGGCGATGTGCGCCTCGGCGATCCTGAAGTGGGTGGTGCCTTCCCAGAGCCGCTGCCGGTGGTCCACGAAGATGGTCAGGGCCTCCGAGAACTGGCTGAGGGCCTCGGCGTGCCGGTCGGCCTTGGTCAGCGCCACACCCAGTGCGTAGTACCCGTTCGCCAGCCGCATCGTGCTGCCCACCTCGATGTGGACGGCGAGGCCGTGCTGGGCGAACTCGACGGCCCTGGTGATGTCGCCCATCCCCATGTACGCCCGCGAGAGGTTGCCCAGGGCGGTCGCTTCGCACAGTCCGTTTCCGGCCGCCCGGAACCCCGCGATGGCCTGGTCGAAGAAGACCTTGCCGTCCTCGTACCGGCGTTGGTGCAGGGCGATGAGTCCCCGGTCCTGCGCGGCCCAGCTGGCGGCGGTGGCGTCCCCGGCGGCGATCGCGCACTCCATGGCCGACCGCGCCTCCTCCGCGGCCCGCTGGATGCGGCCGGAGACCAGCAGGACACTGGTGAGGGTGTTGCGCGCCCGGCCCTCCGTCCGCATGTCCCCGGCTGCCTGCGCCGCTTCGCACATGGCCACGGCCGTCGTCTCGTACTGCCGGGAGTTGGCGCCCGACTCGACCAGGTCCCGGGCCGCCCAGAGCAGGTCCACGGCCCGCCGCAGCCGCTCCGTCCCCGCGGCCTGCCGTACACAGGCCAGCAGGGGGCCCGCCTCGGAGTAGAGCCAGTCCAGGGCCGCCGGGCCCTCGGTGAAGGTCAGCCCCGTGTACTCCGTCTGCTCCAGGTCGTCCACCAGCCGGTCCCCGGCCGCTCGATCGCGTACACCCCCGCCGCCGTGGCCAGGTAGAAGTCCAGCAACCGCGACAGCGCCGCCCCCCGCTCGCTCGGCGGCCACTCGTCCCGCTCCGCGCAGGCACGCGCGTAGAGGCGGACCAGGTCGTGGAAGCGGTAGCGGCCCGGCGCGGCCGACTCCAGGAGGGAGGTGTCGACGAGCGACTCCAGCAGGTCCTCGGTCTCCTCCGGCGGCAGGTCGAGCGCGGCCGCCGCCGCCGCGAGGGACAGGTCGGGGCCGTCGGCCAGACCGAGCAGGCGGAACGCGCGGGCCTGGGCCGGTTCCAACTGGCCGTAGCCGAGTTCGAAGGTGGCCTTGACGGCGAGGTCGCCGGCCTGGAGCTCGTCGAGGCGGCGGCGTTCGTCGGCGAGCTTGGCGGCGAGGACGGACACCGTCCAGGTGCGCCGGGCGGCCAGCCGGGAGGCGGCGATGCGGATCGCCAGGGGCAGGAAGCCGCAGGCGGCGACCACGTCCAGCGCGGCCTCGCGCTCCGACGCGACCCGTTCCCCGCCGACGATCTTCGTGAAGAGCGCGAGCGCCTCGTCGGGCGACATCACGTCCAGGTCGACGAGGTGCGCCCCGGCCAGGTCCACCATCCGCACCCGGGAGGTGACGAGGGCCGCGCAGCCCTCCGTGCCCGGCAGCAGCGGACGCACCTGCGCGGCGTCCCTGGCGTTGTCCAGCAGGACCAGCACGCGCCGGCCGTCCAGCACCGAGCGGTACAGCGCCGCCCGCTCCTCCAGGGAGTCCGGGATCGCCGGATCGGGGGTGCCGAGGGCGCGCAGGAAGGCGCCCAGGACCGTGACGGGTTCGGCGGCCCGCGCGCCGGCGCCCTGGAGGTCGACGTAGAGCTGCCCGTCGGGGAAGGCGGGGCGGGCCCGGTGGGCCACGTGCACGGCGAGGGTCGTCTTCCCGACGCCGCCGATGCCCGCCAGCGCCGACACGGCCATCACCCGGCCGCCGCCTCCGCCACCACCGCCGTCGCCCTCGCCGGACGCCCCGGCGAGCACCTCGCTCAGCTCGGTCACGAACGCGGAACGGCCGGTGAAGTCGGGCACCGTGGCGGGGAGTTGCGCGGGCCGCACCGGTGCGGCGGACGGCTCGGCCTGCGGCGCCGAGGGCTCCGCCAGGTCCGGGTCGGCCTGCAGGATGCGGCGCTGGAGGTCGCGCAGGCCCGGTCTCGGGTCGACGCCGAGTTCCTCCGCCAGCAGGCGCCGGGTGTCGGCGTACACGGCGAGGGCCTCCGCCTGCCGGCCGCCGCGGTACAGCGCCAGCATCAGCAGCTCCCGCAGCCGCTCGCGCAGCGGGTACGCCGCCGTCAGCGCGGTCAGTTCGGAGACGGCCTCCGCGTGGCAGCCCTGCTCGAGGTCCAGGTCGAGGCGGGATTCGAGGAGGCCGAGCCGCCACTCCTCCAGCCGGACGCGCTGCGCCTCCGCGTACGGGCCGGGCACGCCGGCCAGCGTCTCCCCGTCCCACAGGCCGAGCGCGCGGTTCAGCAGGTCCCGCGCCCGGCCGAGGGCGCCGGCCACCCTCGCCTTCTCCGCCTCGGCGGCCCACTCCTGCGCCACCGTCAGGTCCAGGGCGCCCTCGCCGAGCCCGCGCACCGCGTACCCGCCGGACTCGCTGACCAGGACGCCCGGGTCGAGGACCTTCCGCAGCCGGGAGGCGTACGTCCGCACCGCCGCCAGCGCCTGCGACGGCGGCTCCTCGCCCCACAGCGCGTCGATCAGCTCGGCGGCGGTGGCCGTACGGCCCTCGCGCAGCAGGAGGGCGGCGAGCAGGGCGCGTTGCTGGGGTGATCCGGTGGTCAGCGCCTCCTCGCCGCGCCGGGCGCGCACCGGGCCGAGCACGTCGAAGCGCAACGTCGCCGGCTCCCGGTGGGAGTCGTGACGCTTCTGCTCCGGCACGCGCGGTACACGGTCGTCCATCGGGCTCCCCCTAGGCATGATGACCAACTATGTCAGTTTGCCCTGTGGGCACCCGGACCGTCAGCCGTGGGAGACGCCGATCACAGGACGACGCACGGGAGTCCACACACGCGGCACACGCTCTGCGCACACTTTCGCCCACGATCGGCCACCGAAGGCCTCCGGCACCGCTGTTGACGGCGCGTCAAGCCGGCTTCCCCGTGCCCTCTTCGATCAGCCGTCCAGATCCACCCGCACGGTCAGCAGGTTCGTCCCGAGGGCCCGCACCGCCACGCTGTTGAACCGGGGCAGGCCGCGCAGCCGTGCCACCGGGTCGTCGTCGGGCAGCAGCCGCGCCGTGCCCGTGTGCCACCGCCCGCCGATCCGCACCCGTACCCGCGGGTCGGCCTTGATGTTGCGCACGTACTGGGACCGCTCCCCGAACTCCGACACCAGCCAGAAGACGTCCCCGACCCGCCGGCCGCCCACCGGCGTCCGCCGGGGCAGCCCGGAGACCCGGCCGGTGGTCTCGACGACGGTCTGGAAGGGCAGGCGCCGCAGCAGCGGGTTGAGGCGGCGCTGGAAGGCGGTGGTGACGCGGAACCGTCGGTCGTCGAGGCGGGACATCGTCGGTGCGACTCCTTCGTACGGCAGGCCGGTCGAACTGTCGCGTCCATGGTCCCGGACACCTGCGCGACGAAGGCCGCGGGTGCCGGCCGGCTCCGACGGGTCAGCCCCGGCTCCGCTGACCGATCAGGTCTAGGAGGGCGGCGAAGGCGGCGGGGTTGGTGGTGAGGACGGTTCGGGCGGGGTCGGCGGATTCGGTGAGGTGGATGGCGGCGGGGGAGGAGGCTATGTGGACGCAGGCGTCGCCTTCTTGGCAGTAGGACGACCTCTGCCAGCTGTACGGGGACATGGAGGCTCCTTCAGAGGCTCTGGGCGGTGGTGTGGATCAGGTCTCGGGATTTCTCAGCGCTGAGGGCGATGGTCTCCACGACGTCGAGAAGACTCCGGTACTTCTGGAGATGCGCCTCGGCGTCGAGCAGTAGGGGACCGTGGAACTGGTCGAGTTGAGCGGTGTCGAGCTGCGGTACGGCGCCGTACAGGTAGTTGATGGACTGACCCGAGCCGGGGAACGCACCGATTCCGAACGGGATAACGCGAATGGAGATGTGCTCCCGCTCGCTCATGTCGAGCAGGTGCAGCAACTGGGCGCGGGCCACATCGCGGCCCCCCACCCCCATGCGCAGGGCTGCCTCGTGGACGACCGTGCTGTACGGGGTCGGGTCGGCACGGTAGAGCACACCCTGTCGCTTGACGCGATGTGTGACGCGGTGCTCGACCTCGGGGGTGTGGGCGTGGGAATGACGCGTCGGAAGATCTCTCTCGCGTGATCGGCGGTCTGCAGCAGACCTGGCATGTGAGACGTGTACGCCGTCCGTATCGCGATGGCGTGATGTTCCAGCTCGGCAAGGTCCAGGAGACCCGACGGCAACACTTCCCGGTAGGACTCCCACCAGCCGAGAGTCTTCTCGCTCGCCATCCCGACCAGGGCCTCCACGAAGGGCTGGTCGGGGCAGGAGTAGATGCGGGCGAGCGATCTGATCCGTTCGGAACTCACTCCGAACCGGCCCGACTCCACATTGCTGAGCTGGCCCTGACTTGTGCCCAGCGTGCGTGCGGCGTCGGTCGCCGTCATGCCCGCCCGCTCACGCATCTTGCGCAGTTCCACGGCGAGCCGGAGGCGGCGGGCCGTCAGTGGGGGTCTTGCCGGCACGTCAATTCCTCTCGGACGCACGTTCTGATGGATCACTCACACGGCTGAGGAATAAGCACAAGTATCGCGACGGCTCGCAAATGTCATTTGCGATGCCCTACTTTCTTGCTCAGGCGCCCGTCCTGGAAGCGCACCGTGGGACGCCACGGCAGAGACACCAGGCACCCGTCCAACTCCCCTCAGTGACCGGAGACTTCTCATGGCCACCGTATCCCCGCCCTGGAACTACACCCTGCACCTCCCGCGAGATCCCCGCGCACCGGGTGTCGCGAGGGGCGCCCTGCGCCTGATTCTCGCCGCCCACGAACTGCCCGAGCTGACCCCGACCGCGGAGCTGCTCGCGGCGGAACTGCTGACGAACTCGCACCGCCACACGACCGGCCTCTACGCCCTGAGGGTCCTGTCGCCGGAGCCCGGCCGGGTCCGCGTCGGCGTATGGGACACGGACCCGAGGGTCCCGCCCGGCTTCTCCGAGGACAAGGGGGCCCCGCCCCTGGACGCCGAGAACGGCAGAGGCCTCCACCTCGTGCGGGCATGCGCGGACAAGGTCGGAGTGTCCGTGCTCGGACACCTGGGCGCGCCGAACGGCGGCAAGCTGCTGTGGGCGGACTGCGGGGGTGGGGCGGCGTGGTGAGGACGAGCCGTCCGCGCGGGTCCGGCGCGGCCATACTGGAAACCGGAGCCAGGCCCGCCCACCAGGAGCAGATCATGAGCGCACAGCCCGGACACGGCTGGGGAGCGATGCCCCTCCCGGAGATCCGTACGGTGGACGACCTGCGCGGCGCGCTCAGCCGCTACGGGTTTCCGGGCGACCGGGAACGCTTCGAGGAGGAACTGGCGGCAGCCATAGGGGCCGCTCCCACCGACGACTTCGCAGGCGCCGCGGCAGTCGTCCGGGCCTACCGGCACCGGATCCTGATCAGGAACTCGCCCGAGGTCATGGCCGCCCTGGAAGACGCGCGGGCCGAAGGCGGCCGTACGTGAACGGAGTCCCGTGGGAGGAGGCCGAGCCTGCGAGGAAGGCGTTCGGCGACCTGACGGAGGGGGAGCGGGAGGTGGTCCGGGCCGCCGCGCACGTCGCCCGCACCCGCTGCCGGGGCGACAACCACACCATGGCGGCGGCGGCCCGCGCCCGGGACGGCCGGATCGTCACCGCGGTGAACGCCTACCACTTCACCGGCGGCCCCTGCGCCGAACTGGTCCTCATCGGCGCGGCGGCCGCCCAGGGCGCCTACGAGCTGGACACCATCGTCGCCGTGGGCGACCGCGACCGCGGGGTCGTCCCGCCCTGCGGCCGGTGCCGCCAGGTCCTCCTCGACTACTTCCCCGGCATCGGGGTCATCGTCGGTGAGGGCGACCGCGTCCGCACGGTCCCCGTCGCCGACCTGCTCCCCGAGACCTACGTCTGGGCCGACCACCAGCTCGATTCCGTCCACCCTCCGTCATCGGGTGCGAACTGACACCGTCGGCCGCCGTCCCTGGCCCGCCGGGGCCGGCCGGCTCAGCGCCGTGATGCCGACCGGTCGGTATGGACACCGGTGCCGTCTCCCGGTACAGATGAGGGCGACGGCACTCGCCTCGAGGGAGCCGCACGCACCGCACGCACCGCACAGCCCGGAAAGCCGCACCGCCGCACCCCAGAGCCGCCCGCCACGAAAGGCCGCCCATGCGCATCGCCGTGACCATCTTCCTCACCGACGAGACGATCAGCCCCACCCGCCTCGCCCGTGAGCTGGAGCAGCGCGGCTTCGCCGGGCTGTACCTCCCCGAGCACACGCACATCCCCGTCGAGCGCACCACCCCCTACCCCGCGGGCGGCGACCTGCCCCCGAGTACGGCCGTACGCTCGACCCCTTCGTCGCCCTCGGTCAGGCGGCGGCCGTGACGGAGCGTCTGGGGCTCGGCACCGGGATCACCCTCGTCGCGCAGCACGACCCGATCGACCTCGCCAAGCAGATCGCGACCGTGGACCACCTCTCCGGCGGCCGCTTCACCCTCGGGCTCGGCTTCGGCTGGAACGTGGAGGAGGCCGCCGACCACGGCGTCGAGTGGCGTACCCGCCGGGAGCTGGTCCGCGACCGGATGGCGTTGATGCGGGCGCTGTGGAGCGAGGAACCCACCGCGTACGAGGGCGAGTTCGGTGGTGTGCGGGCCAGCCACGCCTACCCCAAGCCCGTGCAGAAGCCGCGCGGCCCGGTCACCGGGCCCCGCACCCTCGTCGGCGGCGCCGCCGGTCCGAAGCTGTTCGCGCACATCTGCGAGTACGCCGACGGCTGGCTGCCGATCGGCGGGCGCGGCCTGTCCGAGTCGCTGCCCGTGCTGCGCGCGGCCTGGGCGGACGCGGGCCGCGACCCGGCGGGCCTCCAGGTCGTGCCGTACGCCGTCCACCCCTCGCCCGGCAAGCTCGCGCACTACGCCGAACTGGGCGTCGAGGAGGTCGTGGTGCAGCTCCCGCCGGCCGGGGAGGCGGACGTCCTCGCGGCCCTCGACGCGTGCGCCCCCTACCTGACCGGCGCCCCGGCCGCCGGCGGCACGGCGTGACGCGCGCGCCCGAAAGGCGACCCCGGCGTCCCGCCGGTCCTGATCAGCCCGAACGTATGCTCAAGGGATGACGACTTCCGCGACCTCCGGAACCGGCCCCACCGAGAACTCGCTGCGTCGCGCCCTCAAACGTGCCCGGGACGGCGTCGCCCTCGACGTCGCCGAGGCGGCGGTCCTGCTCCAGGCCCGGGGCGAGCACCTCGTCGACCTGACCGCGTCCGCCGCCCGGGTGCGGGACGCGGGCCTGGAGGCGGCCGGACGGCCCGGCGTCATCACGTACTCCAAGAGCGTCTTCGTCCCGCTGACCCGGCTGTGCCGGGACAAGTGCCACTACTGCACGTTCGTCACCGTGCCCGGCAAGCTGCGGCGCGCCGGGCACGGGATGTTCCTGTCCCCGGACGAGGTGCTCGACATCGCCCGCAAGGGCGCGGCCCTCGGCTGCAAGGAAGCGCTGATCACCCTCGGCGACAAGCCCGAGGACCGCTGGCCGGAGGCACGCGAGTGGCTCGACGCGCACGGCTACGACGACACCGTCGCCTACGTCCGCGCGATCTCCATCCGCATCCTGGAGGAGACCGGCCTGCTGCCGCACCTCAACCCGGGCGTCATGACCTGGACGGACTTCCAGCGGCTCAAGCCGGTCGCCCCCTCGATGGGCATGATGCTGGAGACCACCGCGACCCGGCTGTGGTCCGAGCCCGGCGGCCCGCACTTCGGCTCCCCCGACAAGGAACCCGCCGTACGGCTGCGGGTGCTGGAGGACGCCGGCCGCTCCTCGGTCCCGTTCACCTCGGGGATCCTGATCGGCATCGGGGAGACGTACGAGGAGCGCGCGCAGTCGCTGTTCGCGCTCCGCAAGGTCTCCCGCGCTCACCACGGCATCCAGGAACTGATCATCCAGAACTTCCGCGCCAAGCCGGACACGGCGATGCGCGGCATGCCCGACGCCGAACTCGACGAGCTGGTCGCGACGGTGGCCGTCGCCCGCCACCTCATGGGCCCGAGCGCCTGCCTCCAGGCCCCGCCCAACCTGGTGGACAGCGAGTACGAGCGGCTGATCGGCGCGGGCATCGACGACTGGGGCGGGGTGTCCCCGCTCACCATCGACCACGTCAACCCCGAACGCCCCTGGCCGCAGATCGACGAACTCGCCGCACGGTCGGCGGCGGCCGGCTTCGAGATGCGCGAACGGCTCTGCGTGTACCCGGAGTTCGTGCGGCGGGGCGAGCCGTGGCTGGACCCGCGCCTGCTGCCGCACGTGCGCGCGCTCGCCGACCCGGAGACGGGCCTGGCCGCGGAGGACGCCGTCGTCGAGGGCCGGCCGTGGCAGGAACCGGAGGAGGTCTTCACGGCCACCGGCCGCACGGACCTGCACCGCACCATCGACACCGACGGCCGTACGTCGGACCGCCGCGACGACTTCGACGAGGTGTACGGCGACTGGGGCGCCCTGCGGGAGGCCGCCGCGCCCGGCATGGCGCCGGAGCGCATCGACACCGACGTACGGCAGGCGCTGGCGACGGCGGCCGACGACCCGACGAGGCTGACGGACGACGAGGCGCTGGCCCTGCTGCACGCCGACGGGCCCGCGCTCGACGCCCTGTGCCGCGTCGCCGACGACGTCCGCAGGTCGGCGGTCGGCGACGACGTCACCTACATCGTCACGCGGAACATCAACTTCACCAACGTCTGCTACACCGGCTGCCGTTTCTGCGCCTTCGCGCAGCGCCGCACCGACGCCGACGCCTACACGCTCTCCCTGGACCAGGTCGCCGACCGGGCCCGACAGGCCTGGGACGTCGGCGCGGTGGAGGTCTGCATGCAGGGCGGCATCCACCCGGACCTGCCCGGCACGGCGTACTTCGACATCGCGAGGGCGGTGAAGGAGCGGGTGCCGGGGATGCACGTGCACGCCTTCTCGCCGATGGAGGTCGTCAACGGCGCGACCCGCACCGGCCTGTCGATCCGCGAGTGGCTGACGGCCGCCAAGGAGGCCGGCCTGGACACCATCCCCGGCACGGCCGCGGAGATCCTCGACGACGAGGTCCGCTGGGTCCTCACCAAGGGCAAACTGCCTGCGGCGACCTGGACCGAGGTCGTCACGACGGCCCACGAACTGGGCATCCGCTCCTCGTCGACGATGATGTACGGCCACGTCGACCAGCCCCGGCACTGGCTCGGCCACCTGCGGACCCTGGCCGGGATCCAGCAACGCACCGGCGGCTTCACGGAGTTCGTGACGCTCCCCTTCATCCACACCAACGCGCCGGTGTACCTGGCGGGCATCGCGCGGCCCGGCCCGACCATGCGGGACAACCGCGCGGTCACGGCGATGGCCCGCCTCCTGCTCCACCCGCACATCCCGAACATCCAGACCAGCTGGGTGAAACTGGGCGCCGAGGGCGCGGCGGAGATGCTCCGCTCCGGGGCGAACGACCTCGGCGGCACCCTGATGGAGGAGACCATCTCCCGCATGGCGGGCTCCTCCTACGGCTCCTACAAGTCGGTCCGGGACCTGATCGCGGTCGCCGAGGCGGCCGGCCGGCCGGCGCGGCCCCGCACGACCCTGTACGGCGAGGTCCCCGAGGAGCGGCAGCGGGCCGCCGCGGCGTCCGACGGCCACCTGCCGGAGCTGCTGCCGGTGCTGGACTGAGGGGTCGGGAACGGGGAGACCGGGGGCCGGGGGACCGGGGGATCCGCCGGGCTGAGGGCCGGGGGACCGGGAGCGTCGCAGTACGATGATCGGGCTCCCGGTGTCGGGGGCCCGAGACTGAGGAGATGCGTGCCCGTGCCTGCCCGACGGCTTCCTTCGTGGGCCTGGGTCACCGGTCTGACGGCCGGCGCGATCGTCGTGGTCGGCGCCCTGACGGTGCAGGCCGACAAGGGCCCGCACCCCACGGCGACGGCGGCGAAGCCGTCCGCGCCGGCCTCCGCGGACGCCAAGCCCTCGGCCTCCCCCTCCCCGACCCCGAAGGCCGCGCCCGTCCCCGACGCCTCGGGCACGGGCCGCCGTATCGTCTACTCCCTCGGCCAGGACCGGGTCTGGCTGGTCGACGCCGACGACGCGGCCCGCCGCACCTTCACGGTCTGGCCGGGCACCGTGGACCCGGCGGCCGGCAGCTACACGGTGTCCCTGCGCAAGGACGCCACCACCGGCTCCGACGGCGTCGAGATCGAGCACATCATCTACTTCTCCGCGAAGTCGGGCGTCAACATCGCCTTCTCCAACGCGGTCGACGGCTCCTCCCCGCCCCCCGTCTCGGGGACGCGGACCGGCGGCATCCGCATGCCGAAGGCGGACGGCGCGGCCCTGTGGGCGTTCGGCGCGACGGGGACGAACGTCCGGGTCGTCGAGTAACCGCGGGGGCGGGTCCCGGCGCCGGCCGACGGGTACCGCGGGGGCGGAGACCGTGACCGCCGCGGGGGAGCTCCGCCCGGACGGTGCGTCTGGCATGTTCACGGCCTTCCCCCGGATCCTCCACCTCCGTTCGATTACAGTGACGGACGTCGTACGTACGGACGGTGCCCGGGAGGTCTAGGTGGGTGCGACGGGCGGTGCCGTCTGGGGGCGTGCCGAGCAGCAGGACTTCCGCAGCCGGGTGCGCGGCACCCTGCTCGGCGCCGCCGTGGGGGACGCCCTCGGGGCGGCCGTCGACCGGCTCGGCCTGGAGGAGATACGGCGGGCGTACGGGCCCGAGGGGCTCGTCGACCTGGCGCCCGCCCACGGGCGGCGCGGCGCCGTCACCCACCTCACCCAGCTCACCCTGTTCAGCGTGGACGGGCTGATCCGGGCCCAGGTGCGCCGCGACACCGGCGCCTGGCACCCGCCGACCGATCTGCACCGGGCCTACCGGAGATGGGCCGCCACCCAGCGCGACTGGGGGCCCGACCTGCGCCGCGAGGACGACGGCTGGCTGGCCCACGAGGAGTGGCTGTACGTCCGCCGCGACCCCGCCCGGTCCCTGCTGCTCGGCTTCGGCGACGACGTCATGGGCACCCTCGACGCACCCAAGAGCCCCGGCGAGGACGGCCCCGAGGCCACCGCCCGCTCGGCGCCCTTCGGGCTGCTCGTCGGCTGGGAGCCGCACCTGGTGGCGCAGCTGGCCGTGGAGTGCGCGGCGCAGACCCACGGCCACCCGTGCGGGTACCTCGCGGCGGGCGCGTACGCGGTCATCGTGCACGCGCTGGCCCGCGGCGACAGCCTCGAGGGGGCGGTGCGGGGGGCGCTCGTCCTGCTGGCCGGCCGGCCGGGGCACGAGCCGGTGTCGGAGGCGTTGCGGCACGCGCTGGACGCCGTGCGGCAGGGGGTGCCCGGCCCGGCACGGGTGGCGGAACTGGCCGGGGCGGGGTCGGCCCGGGCCGTGCTCGCGGCGGCCGTCTACTGCGCCCTGGTCGCCGAGGACGTACGGCACGGGCTGCGGCTCGCCGTCAACCACGACGGCCCGTCGGCCGCGACCGGTGCTCTGGCCGGCGGGCTGCTCGGGGCCCTGCACGGCGAGACGGCCCTCCCGCCGGCCTGGCTGGCCGAACTGGAGGGCCGTCCCACGATCCTGGAACTGGCGGACGACTTCGCGATGGAGATGACCCAGGGCCCGGCCCTGCACACCCCGGCGAGCGCCTCCCCGGGCTGGCTCGCCCGGTACCCGCGGGGCGTCTAGTCCAGCCGTCCGCCGTTCGCGCCTAGTCCTTCACGGGTGTCGGCGTCGAGTCCCGCGGTGCGGGCACCCCGGCCGCCGCCGCGGCTGCCCCGCCGCCCCCGTCCGTGTTGATCCGGTCGATGATCGCGAGCCGTTCCGGGGTGTCCTCCGGCTTCAGGAAGCCGATGAGGACGTAGAGGACCAGGGAGACCGCGAGCGGCACGGAGACCTGGTACTGGAGCGGGACGCCGCCGTCGACGTTCCAGTTGATCGGGTAGTTGACCAGCCAGAAGGCCAGCAGGCCCATGGACCAGCTCACCAGCGCCGCCGTCGGGCCGGAGCGGCGGAACGGCCGCAGCAGACCGAGCATCATCGGGATCGCCATCGGGCCCATCAGGCCGGCCACCCACTTGATGACGACGGTGATGATGTCCTTGAACGCGGGCGAGTTGACCTGGGTGGCCGCCGCCATGGACAGGGCGAGGAAGACGACCGTCGCGACACGGGCCGCGATCAGCCCCGACCGCTGGTTCCAGGCCCGCGCCCGTGCCGAGATCACCGGCGCGCAGTCACGGGTGAAGACGGCGGCGATGGCGTTGGCGTCGGAGGAGCACATCGCCATCGTGTGGGAGAAGAACCCGACGATGACCAGGCCCAACAGGCCGTGTGGCAGGAGCTGTTCGGTCATCAGGCCGTAGGAGTCGGAGCCGTCCGGCTTCTGCGACTCGACCAGCAGCGGGGACATCCACATCGGGTAGAACAGCACCAGCGGCCACACCAGCCACAGCACCGCCGACAGCCGCGCCGACCGCTCGGCCTCCTTCGGGGTGGCGGTGGCCATGTAGCGCTGGGCCTGGTTGAGCATGCCGCCGTTGTACTCGAACAGCTTGATGAAGAGGAACGCGAGCAGGAACACCGTGCCGTACGGCCCCACCAGCGGCTTCCCGTGGCCCTGGAGCTCCGGCTCGTCCCACGCGCCGAGGAAGCCGATCCCGAGGTCGGACAGTTCCAGCACCACGGCGACGAACATGGCCACGCCCGCGAGGAGTTGGATGATGAACTGCCCCAACTCGGTCAGCGCGTCGGCCCACAGGCCGCCGATCGTGCAGTAGACGGCCGTGATGGCGCCGGTGATGAGGATGCCCTGGTTCAGCGAGATGCCGGTGAACACGGACAACAGGGTGGCGATCGCGGCCCACTTGGCGCCCACGTCCACGATCTTCAGCAGCATCCCGGACCAGGCCAGCGCCTGCTGCGTCTTGAGGTCGTACCGGTTCTTCAGGTACTCCAGCGGGGAGGCCACGTGCAGCCGTGAGCGCAGCCGGTTGATGCGGGGCGCGAACAGCCTGGAACCGATCGCGATGCCCAGGGCGATCGGGAAGGACCAGGTGACGAACGAGGTGACGCCGTAGGTGTAGGCGATGCCGGCGTAACCGGTGAACATGACCGCGCTGTAGCCCGACATGTGGTGCGAGATGCCCGACAGCCACCACGGCATCTTGCCGCCGGCGGTGAAGAAGTCGCTGACGTCGTCGACCCGTTTGTGGGACCAGACACCGATGGCGACCATCACGCCGAAGTAGCCGATGAGCACGGCCCAGTCGAGACCGTTCATGTACGTCCTCCCAGGGTTCAGCCCGGCGCTCATCGTGGGCGTTGGCGCGTGGACACGACAAGGCGACGTAAGGTCAAGGGAAGGTAAAATCATTCGATATGGTGGCCTCGGTTCACCCATGTGAACTCACGGTGGCGGTTCTTCGGCGCTGACCAGCAGTGACCGCCCGGGGCACGCCGCGCCCGGTTCTCCAGATGATCGATGCCGCCGATGCGCGGCAGTACCCCCGAGGCAGCATGCGCCCGAGGCGGTGCGCCCCCCCGGGGCAGCACCCGCCCCGGGGCAGCACCCGCCCCGAGGCGGTGTGCCCCTCGGGGCGGTACGCCCGTATGTTCCGCTGTTCCGCCCGGCGGTTACTTCTTCAGCTCGTCCGGGCACGGCGTGCCCCGGGGCAGCTGGTACGGCGCCGCCAGCCGGTAGGTGCCCGCCTCCGGCGCGATCAGCACCGTCCACCGGTCGCCGTCCGCGTCCTCCTCCGTCTCGAAGAGGCAGCCGTTGACGTTGTCGTACGCCTTCGGCTCCCCTCGGCCCGGTCCCTGGACGCCTCCGTCTCCTGCGGCGGCTTCAGGCTCCTGCCCTCCGCGTCGACGATGCTCAGCCACGGCGAGTACGGGATCCGGATCAGGATCCGGCCCGCCTCGCGCACGTCGATCGTCATCTCGCCCTGCGCCGCCCGCTGCACGACCGCGTTCGGCTCGGCCAGCGACCCCGGGTCCTTGACCCGGAACAGCTGCCAGTTGGCGTCGCCCCAGATCTGCTCCAGATACGGCAGCCCCCGCTGCACCAGCTCCCGTTCCCGCTGCCCGCCGTCCCCGTCCGGCACGTCCTTGGGCACGACCACGAAGTGCACCGCCCACCGCTTGAGCCACTCGCGGTAGTTCGCCGAGTTCAGGGTGTCGTCGTAGAAGAGGGGGTTGCGCTCCATGTCGGCCTGCCGGTTCCAGCCGCGGGCCAGGTTGAAGTACGGGGCGAGCGCGGACGCCTCGCGGTGCGAGCGCGCCGGGACGACCTCGACCCGGCCCTTCTCCGCGCCCACCTCCTGCAACTCGTTGACCAGCGGCGCCAGCTCGCGCGCCCAGGACGCCGCCGGAGTCGTCCGGTAGACGTCGTCGACCGACTTGAAGCCGATCCAGCCGACGAAGACCAGCGAGGACACCGCGATCGCGTACCACTTGCGGCTGCGCGGCACCGCGAACGGCAGCGCGGCCATCAGCACCACACCCGAGTACAGCATCGCGAGCCGGGTGATGTTGGACCCGATCTGCGAACTGACCACCCACACCCCGAGCACCCCGAGGCCGTAGACCGCCGCCGTGATCCGTACGGTTTTCCAGTCGCGCGGGACGACCGCGAAGACGATCGCCGAGAACACCAGCGGCAGCGCCGCCGAGCCGAAGGACATCGGCTGCGTGCCGGAGAACGGGAACGCCCACGCCGACACCGCGACGACGGCGGTCGGGGCCAGTCCGAGCGCCCACGCGCCCGGCCGCCGCTTCTGCAGGAACAGCGCGACCGCGACCAGCCCCAGGAACAGGCCCGCCACCGGCGACCCCATCGTGGCGAGCGCGGCGAGCGGCGCCGCGCACAGCGCCTTCGCCCACCGCTTGTAACGCCAGCGGTACGGCCAGCAGAACACGACGGCGACCGCGCCGAGCGCGAACATGTTGCCGAGCCCGAACGTCACCCGGCCCGACGCCGCGTTGCACAGCAGCGCGAACACCCCCGCCAGCGCGGGCCACACCGGGTCCCGCACCGGCCGGCAGCGCAGCAGGATCAGCGTCAGCAGCCCGGCGGAGATCGTCCCGGCGATCATCATCGTCGTGCGGACACCGAGCACCGACATCAGGTACGGCGACACCACGCTGTACGACACCGGGTGCATGCCGCCGTACCAGGCGAGGTTGTACGCGGAGTCGGGGTGCCGGCCGACGAACTCGGCCCACGCGTCCTGTGCGGCGAGGTCGCCGCCACTGTTCGCGAACGCGAAGAACCAGACGAGGTGCAGCACGCCGGACAGGACCGTCACCGAGAGCACGGGATGCCGGCGGAACAGGTCGCGCACCCGGTCGGCGAGCGCTCTCACGCGAGGCTCCCCGGCGGTCGCCTCCCGCTCACCCGCCTCCGGGGCGGAGCCGGGGCCGGACCCGGCGGTATCCGGCGCACGGACCTGGTCGGCGGTGCCGCCGCGGTCGTGGTCGACGGTGCCGCCGTGGTCGGCCGTGCCGCCACGGTCGTGGTCACCGGACTGGGGTGCGGGCAGGCGCACCGGCCGGCCCGCGTCCGCGTCCGGACCGGTTCCGCCGGCGCGTGTCGGCTCCGCAGTGGCCACCTGAAGGCACTCCCCGTGTCCCGTCTTCCGCTCTCGGCCGCGTCCCGTCCGCGACCGCTTCGCGACCCGCGTGGCCGTGACCGCCGACCTGTCCCGTTTCGTGACGCTAGCACGCACCCCGCCGAGCGGCTGCCCGGCGGGGTGCGTGCGCGACGGCGCCCGTGCGGCGGCTCAGCCGACGCGCGTCAGCCTGTCCGGGAAGCCCGGCTCGGTCAGCTCCCGCTGGAGCGAGACGGGCACCTTCACCGCGTCGCCGGAGCCGTCGCCGACCGTCAGCGTGCCGACCTGGGTGCCGACCTTCGCGGTGTGCGGGACCTCGCCGCCGGCGAAGGACAGCTTCACCGTCAGCCCGGCCCAGCCGACCGCCGTGACGTCCTCCGTCACCACGACCGGGGTGTGGTTGCCCATCCTGTCGTCCACGTAGCCGACGACGTCGCCCTTCTTCAGGATCTTCGCCGAGGTCATGGCGTCCTGGGCGGCGAGCAGCGCGGTCTTGCTGACCGCGTTCACCGTGTCGATGATCGGCGACCTGTGCTGGCCGAGGATCGCGCCGACGACGGTGACGGTCTCCCCGCCGACCTCCTCGGTGGCGGCGAACAGCAGGTTGCCGCCGGCCTTGGTGGTCGAGCCGGTCTTGATGCCGAGGGCGTTGTTGTAGGGGACGAGCGTGTTGTAGTTGCGATGCTTCTGGCCGGACGGGTCGATCCACTCCGGCAGCTTGGTGATCTCCATCAGGGCGGGGATCTTCACCAGCTCGTTGCCCAGCTTCACCTGGTCCGCGGCGGTGGAGACGGTGGTCTCCTTCAGCCCCGAGGCGTCGGTGTACGTCGTGTTCGTCATCCCCAGGTCCTTGGCGGCGTCGTTCATCTTCTTGATGAACTCCGCCTCCGTGCCGGCGTCCCAGCGGGCCAGCAGCCGCGCGATGTTGTTCGCCGACGGGATCATGATCGCCGAGAGGGCCTGGCGGAGCGTGAGCTCGTCGCCCGCCTTGACGGTGTTGAGCGTGGACTCGCCGTCCGCGTCGTAGCCGCCCTCCTTCTCGGCGGTGGCGTCGACGGGGACCTTCTCGCCCTCCTGGCCCGACTTCAGCGCGTGGTCCTTGAGGACGACGTACGCCGTCATCGCCTTGGCGACGGAGCCGATCGCGACCGGCTTCTGGTCGCCGAAGACGTCCATCGTGCCGATGCCGTTCACGTCCATCGCGCCCTGGCCCTCGGACGGCCACGGCAGGGAGACCTTCCCGCCCTCGAAGGTGTACGAGTCCTTCGCGGTGAGCGTCAGCGCGGTCGCCGGCAGCGGCCGTACGGCCTGCACGATCGCAAAGGCGATCACCAGCAGGATGACCAGCGGCGTCCAGATCTTCACCCGCCGGGCCAGCGTCCGCAGCGGGGTCGGCGGCGGCGGCGGGGTGTTCGTCAGCTCGGCCAGCAGATCCAGCGGCGGCTTCGGCGGCAACGGCTGCTGCGTCGTCCGCTCGGGCCCGATCTGCGGCACGACGGCGGTGGCGTCGGCGGCGGGCCTCACCGACCGGCCGGCGGAGTCGTCCAGCGGCTTCAGCGCGACGAACTTGCTGGCCCGCTCGGCGGGGGCGCCGGGCTTGGACCCACCCTCGGCCTTGGCCCCGGCCTCGGGTCCGGTCTCGGGCTTGGCCTGGGGGCCCTTCTCGGGCTTGGCCTCGGCCTTGTCCTCGGGCGCGGGGCTCTTCTCGGGCTCGGCCTCGGCCGCGGACTCGGGTTCGGCCTCGGGTTCGGTCTTGGGCGCGGTCCCGGCTTCGGCCTTGGCCTCGGCCTCGGTCTCGGTCTCGGGCTCGGATCCGGTCTCCGGGACCTTCGCACCGGCGGACTTCTCGGCCTTCGGGACGTCGCCCAGCTTCAGCATGGTGGTCGGCTGATCGACCCCACGCCCGGCAGGCGGCCGTACGGCCTTGAAGACGGCGGTGGGCTGGTCGACGGGGGAGCCGGACTCCTCGGCCTCCGACTCGGCCCCGGCCCCTGACTCGTCGTCCTGGTCGACGTCGACGGCGCCGTCCCGGGGCCCGTCCGCCGCGTCCGCGTCCGCGTCGGCGTCCGTATCGGTCTTCGGCCCGTCCGTCCTCGGTTCGCCGGACTTCGTGGCGGCGGCAGCGCCGAGCCGGGGGTCTTCGGCCTTGACGGCCTCGGCAGCCCCGGCGTCCGTACGGGCCTCGGGCGCGACGTTCCCGTCGGCGTCGGCGGCGTCGTCTGCGTCGGCCTCGGCGGCGGCGTCACTCCCGGGCTGCTCGCCCCCGTCGCTCCCGGAGGTCTCCGCACCGCCCTTCGCCCACTTCGGCGCGGCCTTGGACGGCTTCTGAGGAGCGGACTCCCCGGCCTCGTCCGACGGCTCGTCCCGCCCCTCCGGCTCCTCGGCCGGCTTCTCGTCCGCGGAGGTCACCCACTGGGCCACGGCCGACCGCAGGCGGTCGTCACGGCCCCCGGCGCCGTCGGCCGCCGTCGCGGAGACATCCGCGTCCTCGGCGTCCTCGGCGTCCTCCGAGGCCTCCGGAGAGCCTTCGGCGGCCTGCCCGGCCTCCGCCGGCTCCTCCGGGCCGCGACCGTCCTCCGGGCGCTCGGCGGAACCCTCGTCGGCGTCCGAGGAGGACTCGCCGGCCGGAGCCCCGTCCGCCCCGTCCGCCCCTCCGGCTCCTCGGCGGACTCCTCGGCCGCCGGCTCCCGTACGGAGAACACCCGCGTCGCCGTGTCCACCCCGCCCCGGGACGCGGCCGAGGACGCCGAGGACGCGCTCCCGGCGTCCCGTGCCACCGCCAGCCGCGGATCGCGTGCCTCGGGAACCGCTCCCGTACTCCCCGACGTCGGTTCTGCCGACGACTCGCGCTGCTTCGACCTGTCGGGGGACTCGCCCGCCACCGATGCCTCCTCGCTGTGCCGCACGCCCACCGCGCGCCTGCCGAACCGTGAACCACCCGCCCGGACCCGCCTCACGACAGTGTCCGAACCATGTACCAGTGTCCTGTGTAGTGGGCTTGGCTCCTGCGGTAGACGAGAACGACATACCTATTGGTTCCACTACGAACTGGTCACGCACTCTCGACAGATGAATGTGAGAGGGGTCACCCTGTCATTCATCCACGCGGGGAGGCATGGATGGGCAGGAGCCGCAGAACAATTCCGGAAGAGCTTCTTCTGCTGGCATTGGACCCGGCCACGGGTACCACTGCACAGCCGCAGTCGCTCGACCTTGGTCTGGCCGGAGCACAGCTAGTGGAGCTGGCGCTGGCCGGACGGATAGCCCCGGACGGGGATCGTATCGCCGTGGTGTCCCCACGGCCGACCGGAGATCCGACTCTGGACTGCGCGTTGGAGTTGCTGCGAAGGCGTGGCGCTCCCGTACGGGCGGTCCATTGGATAGGCGGACCCCGACTGGGGCTCCGTCAGACGTACCTCTCGCATCTGGAGCGGTGCGGCATGGTGCATGCCGTGGCGGGTCAGATGTGCGGAGTGCTGCCGACGACTCGCTACCAGGCGACGGAGACGGCGATCAGCCGGGAGATCAAGGCCCGGCTGGACACGGCCATCCGCACCGGGGTTCCACCGGACCCGCGGACGGCGGCGCTCGCCGCGCTGGCCCACGCGGTCGGTCTCGGCAAGCACCTGTACCCGGGGAACGAGGGGCGCTCGTCCCGATCCCGGTTGCGGGACCTGATCAGGCACGACCCCATGGGCGGTCTCGTGGCGCACGCCGTGATGGACGTCCAGAACGGCGCGGTCGTACAGCCGCGCCGCAACCCGGCACAGACCGGCCGTCAGGCCGGACCCGGAGCCAGGTCCGCTCCGGAACCCGCCCGTGGCGTTCCGGCGCAACCGCACCGAGGTTCCATGGCACGTGCCGTGGCGCACTGAGCCGCGGTCGCACCGAAGCCGACAGGCCGTGAGGCCGAGACAGACCCGTTCGGGAGCCGCCGCGCCCGCGCGGGGTGGTGACGCCGTACGTCCCGTGACGCAGGGCCCACCACCCCGCGCGGACGCATGTCCGCGGACGGGCTGCCGGGGCGACCGCACATCCCCGGTTTTCCAGCGGCGGAAAGCGCCTTGGTGGCAGTCTGCTGAACAGCAGATACGCAAAGTGTCAGTTCAGGCACGCAGCCGGAGGTGCACGTCCCGTGGCGTCGAATGTCAATCCCACCGTCCGGCGGCGCCGGCTGGGGCAGGAGTTGCGCAGGCTCCGCGAGGACAAGGGCATGACGGCCGAACAGGTCGCCGACCGCCTGCTGGTGTCCCAGTCGAAGATCAGCCGCCTCGAGAACGGCAGGCGCAGCATCAGCCAGCGCGACGTGCGCGACCTGTGCGGGGTCTACGAGGTGGAGGACCAGCGGATCGTCGACTCGCTGATGCAGATGGCCAAGGACTCCCGCCAGCAGGGCTGGTGGCACGCCTTCGGCGACGTCCCCTACAGCGTGTACATCGGCCTGGAGACGGACGCGGCCAGCCTGCGCGTGTACGACCCGCAGGTGGTGCCCGGCCTGCTGCAGACCCGTCAGTACGCCGAGACCCTGATCTCGGGGGCGCTGCCGGAGACCGCGGCGACCGAGGTCGAGAAGCGGGTGCAGGTGCGGATGCGGCGGCAGGAACGCATCAGCGCCGAGGAGAACCCGCTGCGCCTGTGGACGGTGATGGACGAGGCGGCACTGCGCCGGGTCGTCGGCGACAAGTCGCTGATGCGCGACCAGTTGGAGCATCTCGTCGAGCAGTCCCGGCTGCCGCACGTCACCGTGCAGGTGATCCCCTTCGAGATGGGCGCGCACCCCGGCCTCAACGGCCAGTACGCGATCCTGGAGTTCCCCGACGCGGCCGACTCCAGCGTGGTCTACATCGAGGGCGTCACCAGCGACCTGTATCTGGAGAAGCCGAACGACGTCCAGAAGTACAGCGTGATGTACGAGCACCTGCGGGCACAGGCCCTGAACGTGGACCAGTCCCGCCAGTTCATCGCCGACATCGCCAAGCAGTACACCCTCTGAAGCACCCTCCGACCTGCTCCCGGGAGCCTCCCGGCCGGAAAAGTGCCGCACGGTACACCCTCACCCGGCCGGGACGGAAGTCCCACCTGCAATATGCCATCCAGTCGAGTGAATAGTCGCTTCGCACCCCGAAGGTGGCGAGTAGCGTCGATCACGCCACCGGGCAACACCGTTGGCGGAAACCGTGCTGTGGGCCCGCAGTCAGGCCCCCGTACGGCGACAGCAACTCATCACATCTGGCAATCCGGAGCGAAAATGGCAATTCGTCAGGGCATCACGCACGCCTGGACCAAGTCCTCCTACTCGACGGGCAACGGCGCGTGCGTCGAGGTCAAGTCGCCGGTCGTCGCGGCCATGGCCGTGCGGGACTCCAAGGTCCAGGACGGGCCGGTGCTGGGCTTCCCCGCCGACGCGTGGAACCTCTTCGTCGCATCGGTCAAGGCGTAAGGGGGAGATACCTCCGACCCCTCGGGCCGTGTCAGGGCCGACCACCCCGCACGCGGCACCGCTGCTCACGCAGGACGACGTCACACGCAGGACCTCTGCTCACGCAGGACCACTGCTCATGCTGCACGACGTCACACGCAGTACCGAAAAGAGCCCTCTCGACGAGCTCGCCGTCCTTGCCGAGAGGGCTCGGTTTCTTCCCCGCCGTCAGGACCTCACCGCACGGGGAACGCCACGTCGCACACCGGGTCCTCCGGCCCCGCCGAGGACCAGTCGGCGAAGTAGACCTCCCGGCACGGGCCGTCGTACTCCAGGTTCTCCCGTCGCGTCCACGCCTCCACCGCCTCGAACGCGGCCAGGATCTGGGGGTACGCGACCTGTGCCTTGCCGATCCGGGTGAAGGCGAGCCGCCGGGCCGGTTCCACCCGGACCGCGATCTCCCGTCCGCGTCCCCGCTCGGCCGCCCAGGCCCGGGCCGCCGCCTCGTCGGCGACCGGCACGCAGGACTCCACCGGCCCGTCGCTCTCCGTCGTCACCTCGGAGTGGTAGACGACGAACGGCGCCCCGGCGACGCCCCCGCAGGCCGCCGCGGCCTCCTCCAGCCGGCCGAGCGACGCGCCGATCCAGGCGGGCAGTTCGTCCGCCAGCGTGTGCCGCTTCTCGGTGATCACCACCTGCGCGGGCACCTCGACCGTCTCGACCTCGAACGTTCCGTACATCTCGGAGCTCCTGCCCGACAGACGTCCACGGAGATACCCGGCGAGGGTGCGCTGGGCGGCGATCCGCGCCTCGACGTCCGCCCAGTAGGCGGCGAGCCGGTCGGCGGCCTCGTCGCCGTCCGCCGCGCCGATCACCTCGGCGACCCGCGCGAGGGGCATGTCGAGCCGCCGCAGCAGCGCCACCAGCCGGGCGCGTTCCACCTGCCCGGCGCGGTAGTAGCGGTACCCGCTCACCTCGTCGACGTGCGCCGGCACCAGCAGCCCGAGCCGGTCGTACAGCCGCAGCGCCTTGGCCGACAGCCGGGCCCGCGCGGCGAACGCGCCGATGGTGAGCAGCGCCTCGTCGTCCATCCGGTCCCTCGCCCTCCGTCGCCGGGCGGCTTCTCCGCCCGGCGACGGAAACGCTCGGCCCTGCCCCAGGGACAAGGTCAAGGCCGAGCGGGCGGGTCAGCCCAGCTGCTTCTCGACGGCGGCGACGATCTCGGGCGACTCCGGCTCGGTCTGCGGCGAGAAGCGGGCGACGACGGCGCCGTCCCGGCCGACGAGGAACTTCTCGAAGTTCCAGCGGACGTCCCCGCTGTGCCCCTCGGCGTCGGCGAACCCGACGAGCCGCTCGTACAGCGCGTGCCGCCCGTCCCCGTTCACCTCCGTCTTCTCGGTCAGCGGGAAGGTCACGCCGTACGTCGCCGAGCAGAACTCGGCGATCTCCTCGGCGCTGCCGGGCTCCTGCCCGAGGAACTGGTTGCAGGGCACCCCGAGCACGGTGAAGCCCTGGGCGGCGTACCGCTCCTGGAGCTTCTCCAGGCCGTTGTACTGGGGGGTCAGGCCGCACTTGGAGGCCACGTTCACGATCAGGACGACCTGGCCCGCGTACTGCGAGAGGTCCGCGGAACCGCCCTTGAGGGCGCCGATCTCGACATCGAGGGGGGAAGCACCGGCATCAGTAGTCATCCCCGGATGCTAGCTCCGCCGGACGGCCGACGGGTCGCGGGCACCGCCCCCGGTTCGCTGCTCACCCCGTGTCGCGTGCCTCCGGTTCCGCCGCTCACTGTCGTTGCCGCGGTCCTGCGGTCCTGCGGTCGTGCGGTCGTGCGGTCCTGCGGTCCTGCGGTCGTGCGGTCCTGCGGTCGTGAGGGTCCTGCGAGTTCCGCGGTTCCTGAAGTTATTGCGAAAAGTTATTGCGAACCCCTCGCTTCCCTCGGCTCCGCCTCCTGCCGGGCCCGCGCCAGCACCTCGCCGGCTCCGCTGCGCGAGTACAGCACCGACCGCCCGACCCGGCCCCGCTCCACCAGCCCCGCCTCCCACAGCACCCGCAGGTGCCGGCCGACCGACCCGAGCCCCTGCCCGGTCAGCGCGACCAGCTGCGTCGTGCTCAGCGGCCCCTGCCCGAGCAGGACCAGTACGGCCGCCCGGCCGGGCCCGAGCAGCGCGCTCAGCGCGGCCGGCACGTCCCGCCCGCGCCGATCGGCGGCGAGGACTCCGGAGCAGGGGTAGACGACGGCGTACCGCTCCCGCTCCTCCCACGACACCCACCCGGCCCGCGGCGTCACCGGCACGAACAGCAGCTCCGCGCCGGAGATCTCCTGGGGCGGATACTCGTGCAGGTTCACCTGGAACCGGCTCTCCCCGAGCCAGCGCGTCCCCGGCCGCAGCGAGTCCAGCACGGTCGCCCAGCCGCCCCGGCTCACCTGCGCGGTCCGCGCGGCGACGTCCGCCTCCAGCACCCGGCGCCGCCGCTCCCACGAGGGCCGTACGGCGCTCTCCCACACCCACGTGAGCAGGTCCGCCGCCCGTCCGGGCAGGTCGTCGCGGTCCAGGAGGCCCGGCAGCGGACCGGCGAGGGAGGTCCGCAGATGGGCACGGGCGTCGGCGGGCCGTACCGCGCGGACCCGGGCGACGGCCTCCTCGAAGCCCTCCCCGGCCCGCGGCGTGGGGGTGAGGAAGTCCGCGATCCAGTCCCGGCCGAGCCCGGCCCGCACGAGCGCGGCGGTCACCGGGTCGGCGGCCAGCCGGGCGCGATGGGCGGGCAGCCACTCCCGCAGCCAGGCCGTCTCGCCGGGATGCGCACCCGTCCCCGCGTGCAGCAGCTTCAGGCACGCGAAGGTCTCGGTCAGCGGCGAGACCACGAACCGGCTGCCCGCCAGCGTGTCGGCGTTCACCTGCCACCAGCCCATGAAGCCCCCCGCCTCTCCCTCCATGACGCGGGACGCACGCTCACGGCCATCCCGCGGGACGCACGCTCACGGTCATCCCGCGGGACGCACGCTCACGGCCATGACGCGGGACGCACGACGTTTCGCGCCCCGCGAAACAGTAACGACCGCGCCCGCTCCCGCCCGAGACTCCCCGCATGACCGGCTACCGACAGCTCCTGCGCACCCCCGAGTTCACCCCGCTCCTGCTCTCCTCCGCCGCCCACACCGCCGCCCACACGGTCGCGGGCCTCGCCCTCGGCACCCTCGTCCACCGCGCCACCGGCTCACCGCTGCTGTCGGCGGTGAGCATGTTCGGCCCCTCCCTCGTGCAGGTCCTGGGCGCGACCCTCCTGCTCTCCGGTGCCGACCGCCTCCCGCCGAGAACCGCCCTGGCCGGCCTCTCCCTCGCCTTCGCCGCCCTCACGGCCGTCCTCGCCGTCCCCGGCCTGCCGGTCGCGGCGGTCTTCGCGGTGGTCCTCGCGACGGGCCTGGTCGCGGCGCTCGGCGGCGGGGTCCGCTGGGGGCTGCTCCACGAGATCCTGCCCGAGGACGGCTACCTGCCCGGCCGTTCGGTGTTCAACATGATGAGCGGGCTGACGCAGATCACCGGCTACGCCCTCGGCGGCGCCCTCGTCACCGTCCTCTCACCCCGCACGGCCCTCCTCCTGGCCGCCCTCCTGCACGCCACCGCGAGCGCGACCGCCCGCCTCGGCCTGACCGACCGCCCGCCCCGCGCCGCGGGCCGTCCTTCCGTCGCGGCGACCTGGCGCGCCAACGCCGTCCTGTGGTCCTCCCGCCCCCGCCGCCTGGTCTACCTGGGCCTGTGGCTCCCCAACGGCCTGATCGTCGGCTGCGAGGCCCTCTTCGTGTCGTACGCCCCCGGCGCCGCGGGCACCCTGTTCGCGTGCGGGGCGCTGGGCATGCTGGCCGGCGACCTCGCCGTGGGCCGGCTCCTCCCGCCCGCCGTCCGTACCCGCCTGGCCACCCCCCTCCTGCTGCTCCTGGCCACCCCGTACGTCCTCTTCTTCCTGCACCCGCCGCTGCCCGTCGCCGCGCTCTGCGCCACGCTCGCCTCGGTCGGCTTCGGCGCGAGCCTGGTCCAGCAGGAACACCTCATGGCCCTCACCCCCGCCGGACTCAGCGGCCACGCCCTCGGACTGCACTCGGCGGGGATGCTCACCCTCCAGGGCGTCGGTGCGGCCGCGGCCGGCGCGGTGGCCGAACTCACCTCACCCGCCACGGCGACGACCGCGACGGCACTCGCGTCGATCACGGTGACGCTGATCCTGGCGGCGGCCTCCCGCCGACAGGTCCGCGGCCCCGCCGACGTCCGCGTCGCCGACGGACGCGGTACGTGATCCGCTCCCGAAAACCCTTCTGCGACAGACCCGTTGCCCATGAAGTGACCCACATCACGGCCGGCGTGCCGCGTCTGCTGCCAGCCTCTGCGGATGGCACTCCTGCTCCTCCTGGTCGTCCCCGGTGGCCTGGTCGCGGCCTTCGCCTTCACCGGCTACGCCGTCGGCTCCCTCGGTCGTACGGGCCTGCGCGCGGCCGACCGCACCGTATGGCTCCGCAGCGCCGCCGCACTCGTCGCCGCCGTGGCGGCCCTGCTCTACACCTGGGGCCTGCTGCACGTCGTCGCGGCCGTCGCCGAGACATGGGAGGGCGGCACCGAGTCCGCCCCGCTGCCGCCCTGCCTGACCCCGGCCGGGAGGAACGGGCGTCGCGCGTCGTCGGCCACACCGTGTCCTACGTCCCCCTCGGCTTCGTCTGCGAGACGTCCGGCGGCGGCAGCTACACCAGCGACACCGTCCCGGCGTACGTCAACCCGGGCGTCCTGGTGCTGGCCCTGACCGCGGCGGGCGTCGCCGCGGGTGCGCGGGCCCGGGGTGTGCGCAGGCCGCGGGCGGGACAGCCGTACGACGGCGCCGGGCCGGCTGACCCGGGAGGCGCGCCGGCGCCCCGGCTCCGTCACTAACTGTCGGAAAGTGCCGTCTCCCCGGTACCGTACGGGCATGGAAGCGAGCGACCTGACCATCGTGGACCGCGTCCGGGGCGAGGGCGGCGACGGCCCGTGCCCCCACCGCCTGGTCATGGAACACGTCACCAGCCGCTGGGGCACCCTGATCCTGATCGCCCTGCTGGACCGCTCCTACCGGTTCAGCGAACTGCGCCGGGCGATCGGCAGGGTCAGCGAGAAGATGCTGACCCAGAGCCTGCAGACGCTGGAACGCGACGGCCTGGTGCACCGCGACGCCAAACCCGTGATCCCGCCCCGCGTCGACTACTCCCTGACACCCCTCGGCCGGGAGGCCGCCGAACAGGTCCGCGCCCTGGGCCGATGGGTCGACGAGCGCATGCCGGCGGTGGAGAGGGCCCGCGAGGAGTACGACGCGAAGCGGGCGTCGGCCTGAGGCGGAGACGCTTGCCGTCCGCCGCCGCGTGCCGAAGGATCGGACGATGTCCCGGACCACAGGTACCCAGACGGCCGACCCGTGCCCCCGCTGCCGCACCGAGGCGTTCCGCCCGGGCACCCCGACACCGGCGACCGGCCCCCACACGGCCGTCGCCTACACCTGCGGCCGCTGCGCGCACACCTGGTCCCGCCCCTCGACGACGACCTGGAACCCCTCGACACCGTCCGGGTCGACCTCCCCGACGCCACCCTCTACGGCACCGCCTGGCAGGTCGAACCCGACCGCGTCCAGGTGCGGGGCACGGGCGGGGCGTGGCTGCGGTGGGTGGAGAGGTGGAGGGTCCACGTGTACTGAACGCGGGCAGGCGGATCCGCCGCCGGCCCGCCGGGCTCCGTACCACCGGCCGGCCCCGTCCGCGGAGCGCGCGGACGGCGCCGACCCTCACCTCGCCCGTGGCCTTCACCTCGCCCGTCGTGAGCGCTCCTTCGACCGCCGGTGCGCGGTGAGGAAACAGGCGAGCATGCCCAGAGCCCAGGCGATCAGGAGGGCACCCCAGAGCGGCATGGTCACGGTCGGGACGAGGAGCCGGATCTCGACGTCCGCGCGGTTCTCGAAGATGAAGATCAGGGCGATGGCGGTGATCACGAAGAACGGTGCGAGGCGGCGGACACCGGGCCGGGAAAGGAACGGCGTACGGACCTCGTGGTCCTTGCTCTGAGCCATGGGGTGTCTCTCCCTCACCTCACGTTGCCCCCACCACCAGCGTCCCCTCCCCGCACGCGGCGCGCCACCGAGCGCCTCGACGGCCCCCGCTCGGCGGCCGTGAAGCAGGCGCCCAGTTGTTGAACATGTTCAACACCCCTGGCAGGATGCGCAGCGCGCGATCGACGCCCTGTCGACCCGCAGTCATGCGGGGCGCGCTGTGTGTGGGGGGATCATGAGGACCACGTCACCGGCCCCGGCCGCCCGGATCGCGGCGCTCGTCGCCTGCCTGCTGGTCCTGGTGGGGTGCAACCCGCACGCGTACGACGAGGTGCCCGCGCTGCACGACGCGAAGCGGGCGGAGATCGTCGGCTCCTGGCTCTGCGCCGACCGCACGGAGGTCACCCTCCGGCCCGACGGAACGGCGGCCGTCCGTCTCCTGGACGGGCAGGAATTCGACTTCGACGACGGATGGCGGCTGTCGGGGACGGGAGTGTGGGAGCTGACCGACGAGCCGACCGGGTGGAACGACGGCCAACACGTCCGACTGACCCTCACCTCGCCCACGGCATCGACGACCCGCACCCCCGACCCCGCCGGCCGTCCCGCCCCACCGACCGGGAACGAACCGCCGCCCGAGACCTACACGTGGACGTTCGAGCTGCGGCGCGACGACGAGAACCGCCTGGCGCTGTACTTCTTCTTCGGCGACCCCGACTCCCGCAGCACCTACGTCCTGGAGAAAAGGCAGCCGTAGCCCATGGCCGCGGTCACTCCGGCCCACGGTACGAACGACCTGGACGCCGGGGGCCGTATCCGCACGCCCCTCGACGCGAAGTCGACGCGGTCGGCCGGAGCCACGGTGGTTGCTGCTCCGCTGCTGTACGGCAACCACCGCCGCAGCCTCCGGACGAGGGACGCCGACCCGACTGCCACATGACAGGTGAGCGCTCGCCGACCCGGTCACCACTCTCAGCCGTCGGTCACCGTGATGAGCAGCGTTCCCGAACCCTCAGTTTCCTGGCCCGGGTCGCTCGGCTGACTTGCCACCGGAGGACAGCCACCTGGCAGCGAGAGCTGACAGTTGCCCCATCACCGATCCGCTTCGGGCGAGCGACCTTGCATACAGGGAGGACTTGCTGCTGCCGTGGTCTGAAGTGAAGTTGTTAGGGTGATGCGGATGTGTCAAGTGGCTTGCGGAACAGTGGCGTTGGTGACCACGAACTGGGGGATGTGATGAGCGGCGCGGGTGAACAGCCACGGCTTCGGGTGCAGGGCGACCGGCTGACGGACCTGGCCGGTGATCTCCACGGTATGCAGGACCACCTGGACAAGCAGGTCCGACGCATGGACGCGATCGTCGACCGGATCGAGGCGGGATGGCAGGGGCCCGCCGCCCGTGCCTACCGGGACCTTCACCGGGGCGCGGCTGAGGACGCCGTACGCATCCGCATGATCATCCAGGCTGTTGAACAAGCCGTGCGGTTGAGCCGGGACGGGTTCTCGGAGCATGACCTGGAGGTCATGGCGCAGCTACGGAAGATCCAGGTCGAGACGGACGTGGAACGCGAAGCGGACGCGCTGTCGACGCCGAATGCAGAGGTACCCGCCGCGCCGCGCAGCAGCCTCTCCGACCTCTGACGGCTCATACGCCGACCGACGACTTCAGCTTCGGAACGGAGAAGCATGGTGGACGACGACCGCATAACCGTCGACTTCTCGACGCTGCAGGACCTTTCCGGAGATCTTGAGGACATTCTCAAGCACCTCGACGAGCAGCTGGACCTGCTCTACCGCCGCGCGGAGAAAGTGGTCCTGACCTGGGAGGGCGAAGCCCGCGAGGTGTTCATCGACAAGCTGGATGAGTGGGGCCGGTCCGCAGCGGATCTTCAGGCAGCCCAGGCGTGGCTGCACGACGTCGTGGTCAACGGGGAGATCAACTACGCGGCGGCGCACAGGGCGGTACTGCGGGGTTGGGGTGCGGCCTGATGGCTGACCTGCCCTCGGACAAGCAGCGGGAGCGGGAGCGGGACCAGGCCAGGACCGCGCCACCCGGCCAAGGGGTGGGCCGCTTCGACGTGCAGCCTCAGCATCTCTACTTCACCTCGCTCGTCGTGCGGGACGGCCAGTTCGACTACGACAAGCAGGCGAAGGCGTTGACGGACACGCTGGACAAGTACAGCCAGTCCGCGGGAACGGGCTGGGGCGCGGACTCCTTCGCCGATCGGTACGGCATCGTCGCCGGGAAGTTCCTGGAACTCTGGGCGAAGAGCGTGGTGGCGGTAGGCGGTGTGGCGGTGGGCCTCACCCAGACCGCGAACAACTACGTGCAGGCGGACTGGGCGGCGAGCAAGGGCAAGGGCGAGCCACCGGAGGAGAAGCAGCCTCCAATGGTGATCACCACCGCGCCCAAGTACGGTCCGCCGAACGACCTGACGTGGCGAGGGGAGGGCGAATACCACGACTCGTGGGCGATTTCAGGAATCCTTGGAGAAGTCCCGGACTTCCTCATGTTCATCATGAAACCTGTGGTCGACGAAGGGCTGCGACTCGGCCGCGTCCACGAGATCACGCCGGGCGTCGAGGAGGAGGAGTTCCGCGACATCGCCGGGGCCTGGCGGGAGGCCTCCAAGGGCGTGAAGAAGGCGGCGGACGACTTCACGGACGCGATCTCCTACATCACCGACCCCACAGGAAACGGTGAATGGCAGGCCGCGATGAATGCCTTCTGCCAGACGATCTGGGGAACCACGGCTTGGGGCAAGGTCCGTGACCAGCGGGCCGAGGTGACCCCCAAGAAGGGCGCCCGGAGCTGGAAGACCCACGGGAAGATGGACCCCGCCACCAGACGCCCCGTCATCGAGGTCCTGGACAAGAGCGCGAACACCATCCAGAAGCTTTTCGACGACCTGGCCGACGTGGGCCAGAAGACCACGGAAACCACCACGCGCCTGGCCAAGGAGGCCGCGGACAAGACGGTGAAGGACCTGACCTCGGGTCTCGACCCGTTCGAACTCACCAAGCTCGCGGTCGGGCTCGTGGTCATGGAGGTCGTCCTGACCTTCCGGTCCCACATGGACAAGGCGGCCATGGACGCGGCAGTCGAGGCCTATCACGAGGCGTTCGGCGATGCCGCGGGCAAACTGGCCATGCTCGAGTTCGAGCTCGACGAGGCGCTCTTGAGCGTGCCCACGTTCCAGGCGGAACGAGCTCGGGCGCAGGGGTTCGGTGCGCGTTCCCTGAACGAGTTCAAGAAGGAGCACAGCTGGCAGCTGCCGGAGAGCCGGTTCCCCTACACGTACTCGATGGACCTTGCCGCGGCGGAAGGGGTGGGCAATGGCCATACCCTCGACAAGCATGTGGGGAAGACCGACGAGCAGCTGTTGCAGCGGATGAGAGACGAGAGCAAAGCGAATGGTGAGCCGAAGATTCCGGCGGCATCGACCTACGCCGATGTCGAGGCTGCACAACGGTTCACGCAATATTGCCTGCGTGACAACAGTGATGACATCGACCGGTGGCTGGCAGGGGACCCGCCGGACATATCAATCACCGTCAAGACCGACTCCGTACCGCTGCAAGGCCCTCTCGCCGGCGACGCCGTGACCGGCAGGGGTGTCACCTATGACGGCAGCAAGCTTTCGGAGGTGCACGATACCAAGGGTGTTTCCCTGCGGCTCATGCGTGATCCGAGCCTCGATCCGCCCTACTTGGTGTTCACCTCGATGCCCGTATGAGCGAGGTCTGGATGGACTACGGAACGATGCCCGATGCGAACGGGCCGCCGACACCCCTGGATGCCGACTCCTGGTGGTCGGCGGTGGAGATGTACGACCGTCGGTACACCTTTGTCGCCGCCGGTCCCCGTACGCGGGAGGACTGGCTTCACGATGTTGCCTCGGTCATGCGGAGAGAGACGGCGGATCCCCGGGCCTGGCGGACCATCGATCCTGACGAAGGCGAGGAGGAGACGGAGGACGACCCGGCCTACCCCTTCGTCGTTCCGCCCGTGGACGAGGCGGGTGCGGCGGAATGGCGAGGCCGGCTCAGGGAGATTCCGCGTTCCGCGGTGGTGCGACTCCTCGTGCTGCTGGCTACCATCGACCTTGATGTCTCCCGGGACCCCCGTTTTCCCGCACAGCGGGCTGAAATGGAGAAGCACGCCAGGGTAATTCTCACGCGCTTTTCCGGCGGGGCTCGATTCTTCACGAACACGCGGGGAGGCGGGGCGTTCCTCGACTTCTATCAGCAGATCTCGAGCTGCTCACCGATCAGTCAGTACGCCTGGGACTTGGGGCTCCTTTGGGTGTCCGACGAGGAAGTCGGGCTGATTTGGTCCTTCGATCCACGTTGAGAGGTAACAACCGTTGCTGACCAGATCCGCCACCTACCCCGACCGAGAAACCGCTCACTGGGCCACCCAGCAGGTGGTGACCGCCAACGAGCAGAAGATTCACCGCTGGCTCGCCCAGGGCACCCGCGCCCGCCTCGCCATCGAGGCCGCCTGGCCCTCTCGCGAGGCGCCCGTCGGACGCGTACTGCTGCAGGCGATGATGCTCGCCGGGCGCGAGCCCGTCGATGTGCGCGCGGCGCGTGTTGTCCTCAAGCGTGAGCCGAACAGCCCGCAGGGCTTCGTCGTGTTCACCACCGTCCCGATCTACCTGTAGAGGTCCAGCGCCGTGTCCATGAAGCCGCTCGAGTTCGATCGCCGCTACGGTGAGTTGGACCAGGTGATCAGTGCGTACACCGGCATGTCGGCCGACGACGAGCCGGACAAGCCGAGCGAAGCCCTTCTGGCCTACCTGCGCCACACCTGGCACACCCGCCCCTGGGCGCTGGCCACAGCCGAACAGCAGATCCGCGAGTACGCCCGCAACCCACCGGGCCGGCTGCGCCTGAGCCTCGGCGAGTTCTACCCCGTGCCGGACGTCGGTCTGCCCGAATCGGCGATCCAGGACTGGCTGTTCGTGATCGCGGATCACCTGAAGCGGTCGATCGAGGAGGGCCAGGTCCCGCCCCCGGCCGATCCTCGCACCCACTGGGAGTGGCACGCCCGCTTCCCCGAGCTGGGCCAGTTCCTCGGCGGTTGGTTCTCACAGGACATGCCGGACGAGTTCCCGGACCACGACGCAGCCGTACACGACTACACCGCCACCACGGATCCGCAGCTGGTCGTCCGCCTCACGGGCGAGCTTCACGAACTGCTCGCCCTCGCCCTGGAAGAGTCCGACTACGCCCTCGCGATGGCGGAGCTGGGCATGGAGGTCGACCCGCCCAGGCCGTACTCCCGAGCGGCTGGCTGGCCCATCTCGCGGACTGTCTTGGCGGATTCAAGGCAGATTACGGACCCGGACCGGCCGCGGGCTGACCGCATGCCCTCTTTGCTCACTTCGTCCTGGCCATCGGCCGACTCCACCGCCTCGCCTGCTGTGTGGTCGAAAGGCGGCCAAGGCGGTGCGCGACGTCCAGGGTGTGTTGCAAAAGTGGATCAAGGTCCCGGTGATCGAGTGTGAGGACACAGCCGGACTGGCATACTCCGCGCGGTGACAACCCACCACAGCCCGGCCCGGCCCTGATCACCGGCGAACGCGACGCCGAACTCAACGAACGCCTGACTGCCGAACTCGTCGCCTTCAACACGGCTGCGACAGGTGCGGCCGATCGTGACATGTTTTCAGTCAAGGTCACGGATGAGGCAGGTGAGCTGATCGGCGGACTGGCTGCCTGGACCTGGGGCGGTTTGTGCGGCATCGAACTGCTGTGGGTGCGCGAGGACGACCGCAAGGATGGATGGGGCGGCAGGATCCTGCATGCGGCCGAGGCCGAGGCCCGGCGACGCGGCTGTGACCGCGTGGCGGTCTCTTCCTTCACCTTCCAGGCCCCAGACTTCTACCAGCGGCACGGCTATGTCGAGACCGGCCGAACCCTGGGTATTCCGGGCGGACATGCGGACGTACACATGTTCAAGTCGCTGGCGCCGTGAGCTCACGCCGTCGAGCGAGGCGTGAACGCTCGCCTCACAGCCACTCATTGATCGCAGCGATCAGCACGGTGGCCTCGTAACGGACGGCGAGCTTGTCGTGTCGTGTCGCCACGGCCCGGTGCCGCTTGAGGCGGTTGATTCCGCACTCGACCGCGTGACGCTCGCGGTAGTCGTCAGGGTCGAAATGCGGCGGCCGGCCGCCGCGGGAGCCGAGCTTCCGGCGGTTGCGCGCCTGGTCGGCCTTGTCGTGGACGGCGCAGCGGATTCCGCGGCAGTGCAGGTAGGCGCGGTTTCCGCGGGAGGCGTACGCCTTGTCCGCGCGAACCCGATCGGGGCGGACGCGTGGCCGGTCCGGTCCGGTCCGGTCCGATGCGGGGCACGCGGACTTCCTCCCCTACGGGTTCGAACTGCGGCGAGTCCCAGCGCTGCCCTGCCGTGATCACGATCGACATGGGCTTCTGCCCCTGCTCTCTACGGCCAGGTGCAGCTTGGTGGTGAACCCGCCGCACGAGCGTCCCAGTCCGGGATCGCCGGGCTCGGTGAAGACACTCCAGTTCCACAGTGCCTGCTTCGACGCTTCGCATGGGTCCCATGTCCGCAAGGTCGTGAGTGCCGAGGTGACGATCGGGATGCCGAGCCGTGGAGCTGTCTTGATCAGTGCGGCCATCTCCCGGTCACCCTGAACTGCCTTGGAGAGAGCTTCGGAGTCGAACACGAAGACACGCTGCCGCGGTCGGTGCAGTTTCGCTCGTGTGGTTCGGCTCATGCGGCCTCGCCCGAGCGCGATCGCTGCCCGTCGTGCCAGCCGTCGATGGCGGCGATGCGGTCCAGCGCTGCTTGCTGCTCGTCGTCCGTCACGGCGCCGTGTTCTTCCTCGAGGCGTTCGGCCCACTCGCGCAGCCGGTCCATGGCGTCCTGATGGGCGGCGGCGGCCGCGATGTAGCCGGACACCCCTCGCGAGTCGACACGCTCCTTGATCGATTCGACGAGCTCTTCCGGCACGGTGATGGTGATCTTCCGGGTTGCCATACTTCACATATGCCGGGCTCTGCGTCGGACGACCCGGATTTCTCTGCGAACCCGGCCCAGAACCGCCGTCTGCATCCTTGCCCAGGTCGCCGGCCCTTGCCGATCCCCGCCAGGCGATCAGAGGCATCCGGCACTCTGGGTGATCCGGTGGAGGCCGGCCCTTGCTCTGCCCCCGGTGGCTTGGATGCGTGCCCGTGGATGGCGTGGCGACAGTCGTCCGGCACAGTGCCTGAAACGACGAAGGGCCGGCTCCGGAGAGAAGCTCTCCCGGGCCGACCCTTTCGTACGTGCCCCCGGCAGGATTCGAACCTGCGACACCCGCTTTAAGAGAGAGGCTGGGACGTCGGCCCGTGACCTGCGGGTTCGATGTCCGGTGAGTTGCCCGGCAATTCGACCGTCAGACACTCTTGTTGGCCGTGGCCGACCACTGCATCTGGCACGGCAGTGGCACGAACCTCAGTCGACGACAGCCGGCCACGACGGCGGGTGCGCCGGCCAACCATGCACGCGTGTGCCTCCCCGCGCCCCCTGTCCTCAGCCACGCTGCCCCTACCGCCGACCAGACAAGCTGCACCGGTGGACGCGTCGTGATGAGCCTTGGGCGACGACTTCTCTTTCCGCTCTTGAGTGGTGGCGGTTGAACGCGGTTTTCCGGTCTGGTGATCCTTCCGGGGTGAGGGTACGAGAAAGGGACTTCCTGAACAGCTCGTGGGTGTCGAACCCATGAGCAGCAGGAGGTCCCTGTGGCGCACTCTTCGTGTCGATGGTCCGGCGATCCGTCGCCCCCCCGGAGGGCAGATCGCGATCGTTGCGCTTCACGCGCGATCAGCCACCCGACAGGAACTTATACACGCCCGAAGACCAGGCTTCCCGGGGCGGCCGGGTCGGGGGAGAGGAAGAACTCGCGGGAGGACCGGATGAGTTCCGGACGGGAGATGTGTCCGTCTCCGTCGGTGTCCAGTGCCGCGAACGCCTGTGTGGCCTCGGGAGAGGGGATACCCCAGACGTTGTTCGCGTGCCGAAGGTACTCGTCCTTGCTGATCTGGTTGTCGCCGTCGGTGTCCATCACGTCGAACGCGGCCTCGGCGAGGCCGTTGACGGCATCGAAGCGACTGGTGTCGATGACCGTGAAGCGGGTCGCCGCGACGTACTCCTCCTCGGAGACGCGCTGGTCACCGTTGGCGTCCGCGTGGCGGGCCAGCTCCTGCCAGAGCATGGCGTAGGCGGCGTGGAGGGCCATGGCCCTGCGGTCGCTCTTGCTCAGCCCGTACTCGCTGAGGTACCGGTCGATGATGACCTGGAAGTCGCTCCAATCGATGTATCCGTCGTTGTCGGCGTCCAGGGCACTGAAGACCTTCTTGATCTTCAGGCCAATGGCGTCAGCGGTTGCGGTGCCCATTTGGCTTCCTTTCGTGTATGCGGGGGTGGGATGGACAGCTGGAACTATTACCGGCTGCTCCTCTCCGACGCTAACATCAGGCATCATCTGGGCTGGCGAATCACCATCATTATTGACCCAAATGGGTGCGAAGATTTTCAGGGCAGCGAAAGAGAATGCCGTGATATGGCATCGCTGAATAGACGCGGAAGAGCGTCGCGCAATGCTGTAATGATCTTTCAGGCTCGTGCCGGAGCGGCCACCCCACCCCACTACGCGCCCGCGCTTGCGCGGGCCCTGAACCGGTGGAGAAAGTTTGCATCATGGCCGGGCTGCCGGTGCCGTCCGGTCCCGGGAGATGCTTGACAGTGGCCGTGATCGGCTTTTCTGCGCGCGTCGTTGTGGCTGCAGTGGAGCAACGACGGCGGATCACCGAGCGGTCGATGCCCGTGATCGTTCTGCCCGGCGGGATCCGCGAGGGTGGGGAGGAGAGGCCACCGGCTGGGGGATGTGGATTCCACGTGGACTCCACTGGCACGCGTGTGACATGGACTCGAATAAGACGAAGGGCCAGCCCGGGAGGAAACCCTCCTGAGCTGGCCCTTCTTCTGTGCCCCCGGCAGGATTCGAACCTGCGACACCCGCTTTAGGAGTTCGATCTACGCCCGCGCCCGGGGTCGTCGTCGGCTGGTCCGGCGGTCGCGTGGGGGTGCTGCTGTGTGCTGCCGTCCGGCCTCGTTGATGTCAACGTTGGATGTCACCGAAACAGCTCCGGAACTGGGCAGACCTCCAACGGTTCCTCCGGCCGGTCCGCCCACCGCCACCATGTGTGCCGATCGGGGCACCGCCACAGAGACCGGCAGGTCCTCCGACCGTCTTCGTCTCGCTTGGAGAGCAAGAGACCGCCGGACTTCATGGGCTGGCCGCATTCGGGACAGGACGCGGCGTTCTCGGCCATAGGGCGAACTCCAAGCGGGGCTACCGGTTGATCGGGATCTCGTAGACGATCTCGCAGTGAGCCGCGGGCACCACGATGTCCGCCGTCTCCACGGGCCGCCCGTCGTCGCTGTAGGTCGCTGTAGTACGTCCGTCGGATGTGCGTGACAAGCGCGGCCTTCTGGATGCCCAGGAGTGACGCCTCCTCGGCGGTCGCCTGCCGCGGCTCCGGCTGCTCCACGGCGTGGCCGACGGTGATGCCGATCGTGGCCATGCGGTTCACGACGCCCGCCCCGGCGTGCGGCCCTCCCTCGGGGAGGACGACGAGGGTGCCGGCGGTGAGGTCGTAGGGCTCCCAACTCGTCGACAGCTGCACGGGCCTGCCGTCCGCCAGGAACTCGTACGTCGTACGGACGCACAGCTCGCCCTCGGCGATGCCCAGCCGTGCCGCGATCTCCGCCGGCGCCGGCACCTTGGCGTCAGTCCGACTCTCCCAGTCCCCTTGCCTGCCGACGGCCTTCATATCCGCGCGGAAAGGCGACCCGTTGGGCTGCTCACGCGCCGAGGAACGGACCACCCGCACGCGCTGCCGCGGCTCGGCGACGTACGTGCCCGATCCGGCGCGACCCTCCAACACGCCCTGGGAGATCAGCAACTCCTGAGCCCGGCGCACGACGTTCTCGCCCACGCCGCACTCCTCGCCGATCTGGGCGCGGGACGGCAGGCGGTCTCCCGGCTCCCACACGTGCTCCGCGATCCGCCGCCGGAGTTCGTCAGCGATGCGGAGATAGGGCGGTTGCTCTGGCATATGGAAAATCTAGTCCACTAGCTCTAATCTAGTTAACTAGCTTCACTCAAAGTGATCGCTGGTGACGGAGGCTGCCCTGTGCCCGCTTCGGGAGTTAGCGCGGCGGCCCTCGCCGCCCGGCTGTCCGCCCTCGGGTTGCTCACGCGAGTGGAGGAACACCCCCGGCACACGTCGGTGGAAGCGGAGGTGCCGGACGCGCTCTCCGCCGAGTCGTGGCGGGAGGTCCTGGACGTGGTGGCGGAAGCCGACCGCTTCGGCCTCCTCGCCACCAGCATGAACGGCCGCACCCTCTGGGCGGTCGTACGCAAAGCGGTCCCCACGACGGGCGATGTCGGGGGACCGGGCCATCAGCGATAGGAGCTGAGCAGCGTGCTCAACCGTATCCGCCGTGCCGTCTCGCTCACCAGAGAGCGGCACTTTCCCAGGGGCAGGCACCGCCGCCCCTTAACGGCCTCCGGGCCGTCGGCCGCTCCCGCCGCCTCCCTGTCTCCGGACAGGACGACGGCCGCCCGCCGGCGTGCCTCCGACGTCGTGGACCACCGGCAAACGCTCAGGGGTGAGGACATCGCACTCGTCCGCCCATACGTACTGGCTTGGGAGAAGCACGTGAGAGCGCGCGAAGTGGTCGTCGCTCCCTACCTTCCGGCCGACGCGTGGTCGGCCCTGGTGGGGGTTTGCTGATGCACCCCCGTCGACAAACCCGCGTCACGGACGCCTCGACCGTCCCCTACCGATCGACCGCATGCCGGATCGGCACCCACTCCGCCTGCGCGGAGTCCTCCCCGGCCTCGGCGCCGGTCGACCTCCCGGTGGTCTACGAGGCCTGCGACTGCCCGTGCCATTCGATGCCCGGCCGGACGACGTCTTCGGAGGTGCAGCGGTGAGGGAGCGGGCACCCGGCGGCACGCTGGCATCCAACGTCGAGGTGACCGCGGCCACCGTGCAGCGCGGCGACATCATCCAACTCGGAGGCCGGGCCTGCCGGGTGCAGGACCTCTTCCAGCTCGCCCAGGGCGCGAAGCAAATCCTCTTCGACTCGGGCGAGCTGCTGACCATACACACGCGGACCCGGCTCGTCGCCGTGCGGATGATGAGGCGGCGGTGATCCGGTCCGTGTCTCCTCGCCACCACGACATCGCCGACGATCTCCGGCACCAGATCACGACCGGCCACCTCAAGCCCGGCGAACGACTCCCGTCCGAAACCGGCTTGGCGGGTCAGTACAAGGTCAGCACCGCAACGCTGCGGAGTGCCCTCGCGGTGCTCCAGGGCGAGGGCCTCGTCGAGAAGATCCACGGCAAGGGCAACTTCGTCCGCCGCCCTCTCCGCCGGATCATGTACGTCGGCGGCTGGGGGACGCTGGACCCGTGGACCGCCGCCGAAGCGGCCCTACGCGTCACCGTTCGCACCGCCACGGTCCAAGCCGACGGGCACCTGACGACCTTGCTGAGGGTGCCGACGGGCAGCCCTCTCGCGGAGTTCTTCTGCGTCAGCCACGAGGGGGAGTCACCGCATGGGCTGGCCCGTATCTACATCCCCCGCGACCTGGCGCCGGCCGGAGTGCTCGACGACGAACCTTCGTGCCCGGAGGCGGCCAAGAGATTCGCCGTACTCGGCCCTCCGCCAGCCGCTGTCCGGGAAACGGTCTGCGCCCGCCCGCCGACGCCGGACGAGTCATCGACCCTGCGAACCAACTCCGTCACGCCGGTTCTGGCGATCACGCGCGTCGCGACCGACCCCACCGGCCGAGTGGTCGAGGCGGCCCTTCTGGTCTTCCCAGGGGATCGAGCCGACGCAGTCTTCACCACTCACCACACGCCCGACGAGAGGCAGACGCCAGGATGACAACACAAAACGAACTACGCCTTCTCCCGTGGTCGGGCCCGGAGGGCAAGCCCTGCTACCTGAGCACGGACGACAAGGGCGGCTACATGTCCCGCCTGGCGGACAACATCGAAGCGGAGCAACTCGACACGGCAGCGATGCTGTTGGAGCACGCCTCGAACACCCTCGACGACCAGGACACGGACCCGGAGGACCTACGCCGGTTGGCCGGGGAACTGACCGGGACGCTCCGGGACGTGCTCCGCGTCGCCACCAGCCGCGGCCACCTCCTGGGGGTGAGCGAACCGCACCGCTTCTGAAACAGCGGCCGTAAGCAACGCCTGCCGCCGACGACCCTTCGTCTCAACCGGGGAGGGGAGCCCGAGCATGACTCGGCTCCCCTCCCCGCTGCGTTATGCCGGCTACCGCTGAGACTGCGACCCCCGCAGCAGAAAGCCACCCGTCTCCGACGGCTTGAACCTCAGCCGACGACAGCCAGCCATGACGGCGGGTGCGCCGACCGACTACGCACGCGTGTGTCTCGCCGCACCTCAACGAGCCTCAGCCACGCTGCCGGTGACGTCGACCAGAGAAGCTGTGACGGCCGGTTCAAGTTGCGACACTGCAACGGCTCCGGAGGGCATTTGGTAGCCGAGCAACGCGGCAGGTCACAGCGGCCAACCTGCTTAGCCAGGCACCCCTAGTCCACGTATGGTCCGCGCTCCGCAGAGCGCGGACTCAGAAGCCCCGCGCTGCTGGCACAACTGTTGCATTCGATCTAGCGGCTCGCCGACTGTTGCCGTCACTTGGGATTTAGGGGCCTCACCCAGCTCTTCGACATTGTGCCGAGACTGAGAGCTCAGGCCTTCGGCACAGGGGCCGCATCGGGGACTCGGCCCAACTGCTTCCAGTGATTCCAGATTCGAGTCCTGGACTCTAGAGCGGTGTACTGACTGGGCTTCGGCATCCGTTCCGGTGTCGACCATGAACGGCCCGGGTGGAGGTCGTCCCACGGGGGGCGTGCCTGGCTCCCTCGGCCGCTACCAGGTGCGTGGTTTCCGAAACCGTCCACGACGGAGTTCCAAACCGGCTTGAACTGCCGAAGCATGACCTGTTCGGCGAGAGAGACGAAGAAGTCGACAGCGACCAGGTACCGCGCTCGGAAGTCCGCCAGATCGAGATCGTGGGCTTGCTCGACGGATCGTCGATGGTCCCGGAGACGATCCCACAGTGCGTCCTCACTGTCGGGGGCTCCAGGCTCTGTCCCTTTGCGTCCGCCCTCGGGAGTCGCCTTGCCCACGTAGATGGGAATCTCGCAGTACGGCTCCGCGATGGGTTTGTACAGCTCGTGGGAGCCAACGTAATAGAGAGCATAGATCCCGGCCCCTATCATCAGAGGCACGTCGGTGAGCGGCGCTGGCTCCATCTCCATCATCCGCATCTCGATGCTGCGCCCGAGGTTCTCCAGTGTTAGGGGGTCGTAAGGGTCGGGGCGGAGCGCGGTTTCGCGCCAGTTGCGCGGCCTGCGGCCGCCCTTCATAGGTGATGCCTCCGACATGCGGCGCAGTCCCCCTCCTCGGCCTCTGCCTGCTGATGTGGCGACCACTCTAGTGAGTGCGTTTCCCCTGGTGAACCACTAGATGAACAGGCCTGCGCACGTGATCAACAACTCCGCGGTACGCTTTGAGCATGTCTGATCAGGTGAAACACAAGCCCACTGGCAGAACATCCGTTGAGCTCTTCGCGGGCGGGGGCGGTCTAGCCATGGCTGTCCACAACGTGGGCTTCCGACCCCTCCTGGTCAACGAGTTCGCCAAACGCGCTTTGGAGACGCTGACTGAGAACGGGGCGCTTCCTCGCGATCCCGAGGACACGTCGATGCCGGAGCCGGGGGAGGGGCACCCTGGCCGGCGTGCCGCTAACTGGCCGTTGGTTCCGGGCGATGTACGGCGTATCCCGTCGTTCGAGTTCCTTCGGGATGCGGAGGTAGACGTCCTTGCTGGTGGGCCACCTTGCCAGCCGTTCAGCCTTGGAGGTGTAGCCAAGGGGACCGAAGACGAGCGCAACATGTTCCCAGAGATGTTCCGAGCGATCCGCGAGATGCGCCCTAAAGCCGTAATTTGCGAGAACGTTCGCGGGCTGCTCCGAAAATCTTTCGCCCCATATTTCGAATACATTATTCGAGAGATGAGCCTGCCTTTCGTTCAGCGAGCTGAGGGCGCCACATGGGAAGAACACGACGAGGTTCTTCGGAAGGTTCTGCGGGAGGGAACCGCTGATCCGGCAGAGCGCTACGATGTGACGTATATGCCAGTCAACGCTGCAGACTATGGTGTTCCCCAGATCCGGCAGCGTGTCATCATCGTCGCGTTCCGCGCTGACCTGGGCGTGGCCTGGAACAGGTTCAAGCCTGAGCCGCAGTATTCTGAGACAGCATTGTTTCACTCCATGCATGACGGGACTTACTGGAAGCGCTACAACGAGGTTCCGGGCATCGACGAGGTGCGCGGGAAAATCATGGCGAATCTACCGCCAATGTCTCTCATCCCTGATGGTAAGAAGCCGTGGCGAACGCTCCGTGACGCTATCGCGGGTTTCGACGAAAACGAAGGAAAACCCCTTCCTGTGGTTCCCCTGGATGCTGTCCATGGCAGGCTCATGGTTGAGGATATTCCTGATCACATCGGTTGGCCCGGCGCTCGTATCTATGCTGGCCATACGCCTAACGAACTTGATCGACCTGCCAAGACGGTCAAGGCAGGTGTCCACGGCGTCCCCGGCGGTGAGTCCGTAGTGCGCCTGGATGACCCCACCTTTGACGGCACCGGGTGCCGATACATGACTGTCCGCGAGACTGCGCGAGTAATGACCTTCCCTGACGACTGGGTCCTTGCGGGCCCTCGGGGCGAAAAGATGCGCCAACTCGGTAATGCTGTTCCTGTCAAGTTGGGAGAGGTCTTTGCTGCAGCCGTGCGCGCTGCACTGGACGATGCTGAGGGGCGAGTATGACCCAACGCGGCTGGAGCGACCAACTTCCTCCGGATCGGGCTTGGAAGCCACGTCCAGGCATGACCCGCGCTGCTCGCTCAGGGGAGCAAGATCGTGCTGCAGGGGGTCGGCACCGCCGTATCGTCGTCTTTAACGAGGACAACCAAGCCACTGGTTCCATTGCTTTGCGGGTCTATCGTCGAACGCGCCGTATCCGCGCCTATCTCCGGTGGTCTGAGGCAGGGCGCACCCGTGAGAGCTATATAGGGGAAGTCGACGCCGCTACTCGAGCAGCCAATCTGCTCCAAGCCTGGGCGATGGCCCGTTCGGCGGGCCTAGTACGGGACGAAGCCTTGCCGGCTGGTTCTAAAGCATCCTCGACAGCCGTGCGCGCGGTTATGACTGCCAATAAGAGCCGAGATACTAAACCGGAACGCCAGCTCCGCTCACTGCTCCACAGGAAAGGGCTTCGGTACCGAGTCGATGCTCGACCTATTCAGAATCTACGTCGCACGGCTGACCTGGTCTTCCCTAAAGCGCGGGTTGCCGTTTTTGTAGATGGCTGCTATTGGCACGGCTGCCCCGAGCACTACCGTCCAGCCTTAAAGCGCTCGCAGTGGTGGCAAGAAAAAATTGAGGGAAACCGGGCCCGTGATAGCGATACAAACGCCCGCCTTCGTGAGCAGGGCTGGACCGTTGTCCGTATTTGGGAGCATGAAGAGCCTGACCTAGCAGCTGCGAAGGTTGTCTCTGCGCTTCAATCTCGTTCGGCAACGCTAGCGTCCCTGAACTGACAGGTTCTCCGAAACCCTTATTTATCGACAGATAACGGTTTTCAACGACCCTCTCGTACTGATCGGCTGACAGCTCGACAAGCCAGCGCCGCAAAATACGAAGGGCCAGTCCAGAAGCAAGCCTTTCGGACTGGCCCTTCGTCTGCAGGATAAATAATTGCATCTATTCGCATTCTCTTAGCGAACCTGATGCCACAGAGGGAGTGTGGATCACTTCGACGGATGCTGCAAAGCCTGGCGGCTCTCCTTATAGCCAGAGTTGCAGTAGGGGTGAGTTAGTTGGCCGTTGCTCGGCGCTCCCGTCCCCCGTCTTCCTTTCTGATTTTGTGATCGATTGTTGCAGACCGGAAGTGCAATCGCGACTGGCAGATTTCACATTTTGGGGAATTGTCGAGTGCGGATTTTAGAATGATCGAATTTTTCGTTTCGGCCGAAAAGTTACGACCGTGTGTCCGCTCTTCTTCCGTGACAATCTTTACGTGAGATCGAAGTAGCGGGTGATCCTGCAGCTCGATAACCGCTTGTTCCTCTGTGCCGCCGCTGCTGAGTACGTCGAAAAGAGTTCGGTACATTTCAAGGATCGGCGTAACCGATCGCTGCATGCTGCCATAATGTCGAACGATCTGGTTCAGGAAATATTTGTATTCAACCAAGAATTCCTCGAAAGCTGCTCGCTTTTCTGTAAACTTGATCAGGCGGCGCTTTTCGACCAGTTCTTGAACGAATGACACTGCAGCCAAGAAAGCGGCTGGTTGGAACCTTCCAGTGGCGCTATAGAAATATACGGCAGGGTGAAGGCCCAAAGATGCGGGCTCGTTTCCGGCAATTTTTCCTGCAGCTTTTCTCACTGCGCGCATAAACTCTAGGGTCTTTGCCCCGTCCTCATCGTCAGCCAGTCGGCGTACCTCTCCTTGTGTGAGACTCTTCCGACGGCGCTTTTGATTTTCATCGCGCCACATATCGGGCTGCAGATCATTCACAAAGTTAACGAGCTCGAACACCATTTTCACGCTATCCGCTGAGTAGCCTCTCCCGGCAACAGGGAGATCGGAAGAGCGAATGGAGAGCTCCAGGTTAGGCTTAAAGATCAAGTCGTATACGCTTTTGGCGATCGACTGGATCTCGGACCGAACAGTCTCATCGAACGACGACCAGTATTTATGCCCGTCCCTGCGCGAATGAAGGCGCGCGCAGCGAGAGCATTTGGTTTGCGTCGCGCCTTGATCATGTCCAATTCTGTACTGTCGATTGGAGTTGCCTGCTGATTGATGCGAAAGAAGGAACTTTCGGCCTTTTCCGCCTCGCCGTTTACCCACTGTAGGTGGATCGCCGTAGCACTGAGGTTCCTGGCGATTAGCAACCTTTCTTTAGAAGTTGTGTCAGGGTTCATGAGGGCAAGCTTCAAATCGTTGTATGATCCGACGCTTCCTTGAATCAGCTTGCGTGTTGCTTCTGCGGCTTTCCGTTGTTCGGCGGGGATGACGCTGTCGAAAAATCGCATAGAGGTATGGCTATCACCATAGTCGTCCTGCACCCACGCAATCAGAGCGCTTAGACGATGGGCTCCATCAATTACGAAAATGTCTCCGCTGATATTCGAGCGCCACAGAATGATGGAGGGGATTAGGTCGCCCTCCAAAAAGCTACTCACTAGAGCGGCGATCTTGTCCGGGTTCCAGTTGGCGGTCTCGCGCTGAAAGTCGGGTTTGCGGAGTACGTTGTAGATGAAGCTTTCCTTCTCCAAGTCTGTGATTTTCAGAGTGGCGCTAAGAATTGATGGCTGAGTTGATGGTTCAGAGGTTACTGTCTCGAAGTCTTCCCGGGGGATAAGGGCGTCAAGATTTACCATGTGGGTTGCCATGTCCCGCTCCTGGGTTTCTTCTGTGGTCGTGAAGCGACAAGCCTGATTTGTTGACGGTGTGTAATCTTAGCGGGGTGGCGAGGTTTGTGCTTACGGATTGAGTGAGATGTAGGCGTCCATAGATTGGGAACGAGGCTGATCTTCCTAAAAGGCAATGAATTTATTATTTCGGGACAAAGGGCGTTAATACCTCTCGGCTGCTAGGGGATACGGCCTGATGGCGGCTTAGGTTGGCGCAGCGGCTTTGGGCTGGAGCTGCTTTGGCGCGAGTGATCATGGCCCCGTAAGCTTCCGGCGCGTCGGGCAGTCTGTGGACCTGCCCGGTAAAGCACGACGTTGGGGCCATGATCTTCGAGGCTCGCGCCAAAGTGGCTGCCTAAAGCCGTGGAGCCGACCGCCCCAGCCACGACGTACCCCTTCTCTGGCCTCAGGCGACTGATCGCTATGAGCGCGGCGCGGGCGCCGGCCGGGCTGGAGCGGGGCGGAGACAGGAGCGCAGGCCCGGCCGGGGGCCGGGCCGCACGCGGGGAGCGAAGCGAGCCGCCTTGATGATGGAGAGAAAGTCTTATCCCGCTGGGATGAGGTGCTTGCCGTCGTGGCTGCGTACGTGGGGCCCGTTGCCATCCAAGGCGTCCAGGAGCCTGACTGCGTAGACCTCGGTCATGCGCTCGCTGACCTCGTCCGGAGTGAGCCAGGAAACGGCGGTGGACTCGCTGGAGGTACGTTCCGTGCCGCCGGAGGGCTTGCAGCGGAAGACCAGCGCGACGACGCCTCGGACCATGTTCTTGTACACGCCGGTGAGTTCGTCCACCTCGACGTGGATGCCGGTCTCTTCCAGGACCTCGCGGACCACGCCGGCCTCCGGGGCCTCGTCGAGTTCGAGGATGCCGCCGGGGAGCTCCCAGGTGCCGTTGTCGGCTCGGCGGATCGCCAGGAGGCGGCCGTCCTCGCGCACCACCACTCCGGCTACTGACACGGAGTGCAGGGGAGGCGGTGTCGCTTCCTGTGGTTGACTCATGTAGAGGAGCTTAGGAGGCAGAGAAGGACTATGGGAACTGCTGCTGGAGGGGGCACGGCCGGGCCTCGGTACGTGCAGATCGCGGAAGAGATCGTGCAGCAGATCCGGGCGGGGGTTCTGAAGCCTGGCGACATGGTGCCGAGTGAATCCGAGCTGGTGGATCGCTACGGCGTGTCTGGCGGGACCATCCGTAAGGCCATGGCCGAGGTGCGGGCGAGTGGACTCGTCGAGACCCGGCACGGCAAGGGCTCGATCGTGAAGAACCGGCCTCCTGTGCGGCACCGCTCCTCCGATCGCTTCCGGCGCTCGCTCAGGCAGGGAGGGCAGGCGGCCTACCTCGCGGAGTCCGCCCAGTCCGGCGCCACCGCAAAGGTCAGCGTCCTCTACATCGGGCCTATGGAGGCTCCCGAGGATGCCGCCCAGCGGCTGGGCGTCCCCGTCGGCACGCAGGTGCTGGCCCGTCGGCGCCTCTACTTCCGCAACGGCGTTCCGGTCGAGACCGCCACGTCCTACCTGCCGTGGGACGTCGTGAAGGAGATCCCGGAGCTGTTCGCCGAGAACCCCGGTGGTGGTGGCATCTACGCCCGGCTCGAAGATCACGGACATGAGTTCGCGGAGTTCGTCGAGACGCTGCAAGCGCGGCCGGCCTCGAAGGCGGAAGCCTCGGAGCTTGCGCTGAGCCCGGGTGCTGCCGTGGTTCACCTGATCCGGGAGGCCCGTACGACCGCGGGTCTCGTGGTCGAGGTGTGCGACACGCTCATGGCCGCTGATCAGTTCGTTTTCGAGTACCGCATCCCTGCCGACGACTGACGCTCACTCAACTTCTTACAGCCCGTCGCGAGTTCTTCTTCGCGGCGGGTTGACTCATGTACAGGAGTCATGCACTCTTCTTCATGTCACTCATGTACATGAGTGGCGAAGTTCAGCATCTATAGAGGAGTGCTCTGCTATGCGTCAGATTCCCGTCGACACCTCCGCCGCGATCGTGATGGTCGCCAAGACTCCGCAGCCCAAGGTCAAGGACCGCCGCACGGGCGAGATCGCCATGGACATCGAGTCCGGCGCGAAGCTGATGACGGTCGACGTGATGTTCGCGGCGAACGAGGAGGTGGAGATCCTGTCCATCACCGTCCCGGAGCCCGGGATCAGCGGTGAGCTGGCCATGGGCACGCCGGTCGCGCTCACCGGCCTGGTTGCCCGGCCGTGGGAGAACGACTTCAACGGTCAGAAGCGGCACGGCATCGCGTTCCGTGCGGTCGCGGTCACCTCGCTCGCCAACGTCAACGCCGCCGCAGGACCGAAGGCGGCCTGATCATGACCGGCTTCACGGTCGCTCTGGTGCTGGTCGTCGCCGCCGCGGGTCTCCTGCGGTGGCGGCGCCCCGCCTGGTACTGGCTGGCCTTCGGGATCATCCTGGCCACGCTGCGGGTTCTGGTCCGGTACGGCTCCGTCATGGACGCCTGCGGGCTGACCGTACCGCCCGCGAGATGGCGGCTCGCCCTGGCACGGGCCACCAACCGCCCTATGCCGGAGTCCCGTCCACCGCGCATTTTGCGGTTGCGGCCGACTCGCACCGGCCTGGTCCTACGGCTCAAGCTGCGCCCCGGACAGGACGCCTTCGACGTCGCCGCCGCCTCGGACCGACTGCGCCACTCCTTCTCGATGTACGGCGTCACCTCGCGTGAACTGCGGTCCGGCGTGGTGGAAGTACGGATGACCGGCTACGACGTTCTCAAGCGGGTGCAGATGCCCGCCACCACCGAGACCCGGCCCATGCGGGTTCCCGTCGCCCTGCGGCAGGACGGCTCGGTGCACTACCGCGACTACCGCGCCGTCCCGCACGCCCTCACCCTCGGCGCCACGGAATCCGGGAAGTCCGTCTACCAGCGCAACCTGGTCGTCGGACTCGCCTCCATGGATGTCGCCCTGGTCGGCATCGACTGCAAACAGGGGGTCGAGCTGTTCCCGCTGGCCCGCCGGTTCTCCGCGCTGGCCGACAATCCCGACACCGCCGCCGAACTGCTCGACGCGCTCGTGACTCGGATGGCAGACGTCTATCAGCTCATCCGTGCCCAGCAGCGGATCACGGTCGACGTGCCGGACGCGGAGATCGCCGCCGACATCTGGGACTTGCCCGAACATCTGCGGCCCGTGCCGGTCGTGGTCCTGGTCGACGAGGTCGCCGAACTCGCCCTGTTCGCGAGCAAGGACGAGGAGAAGCGGCGCGACCGGATCATCACCGCACTGGTCCGCCTCGCCCAGCTCGGCCGCGCGGCCGGCATCTACCTGGAGATCTGCGGGCAGCGCTTCGGCTCCGAACTCGGCAAGGGCATCACCATGCTCCGAGCCCAGCTCACCGGCCGCACCGCCCACCGCGTCAACGACGAGACATCCGCCAACATGGCCTTCGGCGACATCTCCCCGGACGCCGTCCTGGCCGCCATCCAGATCCCGGCCGAGATGCGGGGGATCGCGATTGCGGGTGACTCCTCCGGCGGCTGGCACCGCATCCGTGCTCCGCACACCTCCCTCCGCCAGGCCGTGAACACCTGCAACCGGCACGCCGACCGCACCCCGGCCCTGCCCGAACTGGCACCGTTCCGGCCCGCCCTCGCCGGACCCGCCGCCGCTCCCGTGCCGTCGGCCAAGCCTTCTCCGGCCACCGCCTGATCTCTCGCTCGTCCCATCGGCCGGCGCGACCGTCCCTCGCGCCAAGTCCCTACCCCTGCCATGCCTGATGAAGGGAGAACCCGCGTCATGTGCCCCGACTGCGAGGACTTCGCCCGCACCGTCCTGCTCCTGGGCCAGCTTGCCCTCTACGCCGACACCAGCGGCGCCGACCTCGACTTCGTCGACGTCGTCAGCCCCTGTCTGGCCGCATCCCTCCCCGAGCCGCCGACCGGTGAGGAGTCCTGATGGCCGCCCGCCACGGCCTGCGCGTCGACGCCGTCCTGGTCCAAGCCGTGATCGCCGGTGCCCTGTCCTTCGCCCACCTGCACGACCTGGCCGCCGCTGCCGGACAGGACGGCTGGAAGGCCTGGGCCTACCCGGTCTCGGTGGACCTGCTCCTGGTCGCCGCCTGGCGACGACTCCGCTCGGAAGGCCCTTCCCGGCTGGCCTGGTGCTGGTTCCTCATCGCCCTGTTCGCCTCCCTCGGCGCCAACGTCGCCACCGCCGGATTCCTCGACTTGGCCGACCCGCCCGCCCTGCTCCGCCTGGGCATCGCCGGATGGCCCGCCCTCGCCTTCCTCGGCGGCACCCTCCTCGCCCACTCCGCCGACCACCACACACCCACTCCGCCGGCACCCGCCCCCGCCCCGGAACCCGACCCCGCAGACGACCACGAACCGGACCCCGACCCTGTGCCGGACCCGGCCCCGGAGCCCGCCCCGGCCCCGGCCCCGGTGGAGGAACCCCCGGCACTTCCGCCCGCCACCCCGGCTCCCGCGGTGCCCGCCGTCCTCGTCGACCACGCCCGCAAGGTCGCCGCCGACTACCGCGACCGCACCGGCGCCCCGATCGACACCGACACCCTCCGTGCCCGCCTCGGCGTCCCGCCCCACCTCGCCGACGCCATCGCCGCCCACCTCACCTGACCCGAAAAGGAACGACCGATGACCTCCGACCCCGCCGACCTGACCGCCGCCGACTACCTCGACAGCGCCCGCGAGATGACCGCCGCCGACCGCCCCTACCTCGCCCACCTGCTCGCCGAGGAAGCCGCCCAACGCACCACCAGCCCGGCCACCGCCGCCGCCATCCGCGCCACCTTCCCCGACCCCACCACCACCCGGAAGGACTGACCGCCATGCCCGCCCGCGACCACTTCCACTCCGTGATGCGGATCGGCCCCGTGCAGATCGGCACCCACCGCGACCGCCACGGCCGCACCGTGCACGCCGCCGTCTGCACCGCCGACCGCTGCGGCTGGTCCGCCGACTACTCCAGCCAGACCGCCGCCCAGCTCGCCGCCCGCACCCACCGCTGCCGCATCCGCTAGGAGACACCGCCATGCAGGTCCCCCTCTGGTTCGCCCTCGCCGCCGTCGGCTACCTCGGCGTCAAGTTCCTGCGCCCGCCCTGGTGGCTCGTCGCCGTCCTCCTCCTCGGCGGCTACCTCCTCGCCGACAGCGTCCTGGCCCCCGCCATCGACACCGCCCTCACCAAGTAGTCCGCGCCGAAGGGAGAACCGCCATGCTCCGCCCCAAGATCCCCACCATGCCCACCCCCGCCGGGCTCGTCACCCCGCCCGCCGTCATCGAACCGACCACCGTCGTCCAGCACCAGCCGACGCCCGCCCCGGCCCCGGCCGCGTCGACCCGCCCGACGGTCCAGCTCACCCCCGGCGCGGTCCTCGCCCTCGTCGGCGCCGGCACCACTGTGGTCCTGGTCGTCGGCGCCGTCCTGGTCTCGATGCTCCTGGCCGTCGCCATCACCGGCGCGTCCGTCGCCGTCTGCGCGGTCGTCCTGCGCTCCCTGCTCGCCTCCGACGCCAAACGCCGCTGACCGGCCCCCGGGCGGCCCTGATACCGCCAAGCATCCGCCGCCCGGGAGCCGTCCCCACCGATCGATCTCGCAACCGGAAGGAAACCCCAGCATGGCCCACCGGGCCTCACCCACGACACCCAAGGCGACCACGTCCGCCCACCCGCTCGACCCGATCACCCTCGGAGACGTCCTCCGGGTGGCCTCGGCTGCCGACTACGCCCGCTGGGAGGACCAGATCCGCCGTACCGGCGGCTGCTCCGACCCGATCCACCTGACCGGCTGGACGCTCACCAAAGACAAGACCACCGGTGAGACGCTGCACCACTACTCCACCGAGAACGAGCCGGGCGGACGCCTCCGCCTCGCCTGCGGCAACCGCAGGGCCTCCCGCTGCCCGTCCTGTGCCTGGACCTACGCGGGCGACACCTACCACCTGATCCGCGCCGGCCTCGCCGGGGACGACCGCCGCGACATCCCCGCCGACGTCCGCGATCACCCGCGCGTCTTCGCCACCCTCACGGCCCCCTCGTTCGGCCCGGTCCACAACCGTCCCGATCACGGCGGCCCCTGCCGCTGCGGCGACCGGCACGCGTCCGACGCCCCTGAGCTGGGCACCGCCCTCGACCCGGACGCCTACGACTACGCGGGCGCCGTCCTGTTCAACAATCACGCCGGACAGCTCTGGCAGCGCTTCACCACCCGGCTCCGCCGCGAACTCGCCGTCCGTGGCGGCCTGGCTCGCCGGGAGCTCGCCGACCACCTGCGCGTCTCGTACGGCAAGGTGGCCGAGTTCCAGAAGCGCGGCGCCCTGCACTTCCACGCCGTCGTACGCCTCGACGGCCCCGACGGACCCGGCACACCGCCGCCCGCCTGGGCCACGGTCGACGTGCTCACCGACGCGCTCCGGGCCGCCGCCGCGCACTCCTACACCTCGGTCTCCGTCCCGGCCGCCGACGACCAGCCCGCCCGGACGTTCCGATGGGGCCGACAGCTCGACGTCCGCCCGGTCAAGGCCTTCGGGGACGGCTCCGACATCACCGAACAGGCCGTTGCCTCGTACGTGGCCAAGTACGCCACCAAAGCCGCCGAGAACACCGGCACCCTCGACCGCCGCATCGGCGAACTCTCCGAACTCGACCGCCACGGCGTCCCCGACCACACCCGACGGCTCATCACCGCCTGCCGCGACCTCGACGCCCTGTACCCGGACCGACGGCTCTGGGCCTGGGCGCACATGCTCGGCTTCCGCGGGCACTTCTCGTCCAAGTCGCGCGCCTACTCCACCACCCTCGGCGCCCTCCGCCAGGAACGCGCCGACTTCCGCGCCGCTCAAGAGGCGTCCGCCCTCGGCCTCGACGACCGCGAGCCGGACACCGTCCTCGTCCTGACCGACTGGCAGTACGCCGGCCACGGTCACACCCCTGGCGAAGCCGCCCTCGCCGCCACCATCGCCCGCGACCTCCAGACCAACCGCGAGACCGCCCGCGACGCCCTGCGTGACAGCTTCACCGAGGAGGGAACCGCAGCATGACCACCGCCACCGCTACCGCCGAACTCCTGACCGTGCCGGAGGTCATGGCCCGGCTCAAGCTCGGGCGTTCCAAGGTCTACGACCTCATCCGATCGCACCGCCTCGCCTCCATCAAGATCGACGGCGCCCGCCGCATCCCTGCCCACGCCGTCACCGAATTCGTCCTCAGCCAGATCGAGGAGGCTGCCTGATGGCCAGTCAGCGCAAGCGCAACCCGAACGGCGCCGGCACCATCACCAAGCGCAAGGACGGCCGCTTCCAGTGCGCGGTCTACGTGCTCCAGCCGGACGGCACCCGCGCCCGCAAGTTCGCCTACGGCAAGACATGGGCCGAGTGTGACGCCAAGCGCCGGGAGCTGCTCGACAAGGTCGATCAGGGCGTGCCCGTGCCCACCAAGTCGGCCAAGCTCTCCGAGTGGCTGCCGTACTGGCTGGACAACGTCATCAAGCCCCGACGCAAGCTCAGCACCTTCGACAAGTACGAAGCGCACGTCCGCCTCTACCTGGTGCCGCTCCTCGGCGCCAAGCGGCTCGAAACCCTCGGCGTCGCCGACGTCCGCCGCTTCCTCGTGCGCCTTGAGAAGGAGACGACCGCCGCAACCGCCAAGGAGTCGCACCGGGTTCTGCGCTCGGCGCTGACCTCCGCCTGTCGCGAGGAACTCATCACGCGCAACGTCGCCAAGCTCGTCGAGCCGCCGCGCACGGACAATCGGGAGTTGCAGCCCTGGAGCCTCGACGAGACGCTCGACTTCCTTGCCGCCTCTCGTAAGGATCCGCTCTACGCGGCCTTCGTCCTCGCCATCGCCATGGGCCTGCGTCGGGGCGAGATCATCGGTCTCCGCTGGTCCGACCTCGACCTCGACAACCGCGTCCTCTACGTCCGCCAGCAGACCCAGCGCCGTCGAGGCGTCCTCTACGACGACGATCCCAAGAGCCGGCGCCGTCGTGTCGTCCCGCTGCCCGCGCTCTGCATCGCGCCCTTGCGCTGGCACCGGATGCGGCAGGCGGCGGCTCGGGCCAGGGCGGGGGAGACCTGGCAGGAGTCGGGCTACGTCTTCACCACCCGTACCGGTCGTCAGGTCGAGCCGCGGAACGTCTACCGCTCCTTCACCCGTGTCGCCCAGTCCGCCGGCCTCCGCGTCATCCGGCTGCACGACGCCCGCCACGGCACCGCGACTCTCCTCACGGCTGCCGGGGTCGCGCCGCGCGTCGTGATGGAGATCCTGGGTCACTCGCAGATCAGCATCACCATGGACGTCTACACGCACGTTGTGCAGGACACGCAGCGGGAAGCCATGAGCCACATGGACCGGCTGCTGCGGAGGCGTCCCGGTCGCCAGTGACCGCCCTCGTTGATGTCAGAAGTGGATGTCAAAGGCCCCTCACCTCCGAAAATCCGGAGGTGAGGGGCCTTTGAGCTGGTGCCCCCGGCAGGATTCGAACCTGCGACACCCGCTTTAGGAGAGCGGTGCTCTATCCCCTGAGCTACGAAGGCGTGGGCCCGTGTGTGTGGGTCCAGGCGTCAGCGTACCGGAATCGGTCGGGGGTGTGGGGGTCAGGTCAGGGGGGCGGGGGTGAAGCGGGAGGCCGTGTGGAGGTCGGTCTCGATGCGGGCGGCTGTGGTGGTCAGGGCGGGGAGGAGGGTGTCGAGGCAGTCCCGGGGGGTGCGGCGGGCGGTGTGGGTGGAGGTGGTGAGGGCGGCGACCGCGTGGCCGGTGCGGTCGTGGAGGGGGACGGCGAGGGTGCGGACGCCCTCCTCCAACTCCTCGTCCGCCAGGGCGTGGTCCTGGTCGGCCAGGAGGACGCGGCCCACCGCCGTGTCCGTCGTGGCCGGCAGTCGCGTGCCGACGCGGATGTCGACGCGCATGACGTGGCGGGCGGTCGCCCGGGCCGTGTACTGGATCTCGTCGCCCGTTTCGGTGAGGGACGCGAGGCAGGTCGTTTCCTGGATGCGGTCGGTCAGGGTGCGCAGGTGGGGTTCCGCGAGGCGGGGGAGGGAGGTTCCCGCGAGCGGGGGGAAACCGAGGGAGAGAACGCGGGGGGAGAGGCTGAAGGTGCGGTCGGCGGCGTCGTGGGTCACCAGGTTCAGGTGTTCGTAGGTGATGAGGGCTCTGCGGGTCGTCGCCCTGGCCAGGCCCGTGGCCTTCGCCACCTCCGTCAGGGTCAGGGCGGCCCGGCCCTCCCCGAACGCCGTGAGCACGGTCAGGCCGCGGGCCAGGGACTCGATGAACTCGCGGCCCAGTTCCTGCTTCGACGCGCTCGTCCAGCCGGCCAGGCCCGCGGGCGGCGTGCCCGGTTCGGCGTGCGGGGCCCGGCGCAAATCCTCCTCCATCGCCGCGACGGCCCCGCGGAGCCGGGGGAGGAGGGTGTCGCGCAGGTCGGCCGCCGTGTGCCGGCTGGTGTGGCTGACGACGTTGGCGACGCAGGCGAGGCGTCCCGTACGGGGGTCCCGTACGGGCGCGGAGACCGCCACCAGGCCGGGTTCGATCAGCTGGTCGTCCAGGGACCAGCCGTCCGCGGCCGCCCGCTCGGTCCGGCGTACGAAGTCGTCGTCCGCACGCGTGGCAAGGGCCGGGTCCGGGGTCGGGCTCGGGGGGACGGCAGGGACGGCAGGGACGGCGGGGACGGCGGGGACGGCGGGGACGGCGGGGAAGGTGCGGTCCTGGGGGTCCGTCGACCGGCGGGTGCGCCAGCGGGTCCAGTCCGCTTCGGTCCATTCGGTCGCGAACAGCGGGCCGGGGGCGGTGCGTTCGGCCGGGAGCAGGTCGCCGATGCGGAAGCTGAGGGACATCGCGCGGCGGCGGGTCGCCTGGTGGATGAAGCGGATGCCGTCCCGGTCGGCGACCGCGAGCGACACGGACTCGTCGAGTTCGTCGGCGAGGGCGTCGGCTCGCGAGCCGAGGAGGGCGGGCAGGCGCAGTGCGGCCAGGTAGGCGTTGCCGAGTTCCATCACCCGCGGGGTCAGGACCGCGTCCCGGCCGTCCGGGCGGACGTACTCCATGCGGGCCAGCGTCGCCACGATCCGGTCGACCGTGGAACGTGCCAGGCCGGTGGCGCGTTCCAGGGCGCTCGGGCTCATCGTGCCGCCCGCCGCGGTCAGCGCCTCCAGGACGGCGACCCCGCGGATCAACGGCGTGACCGCCTCCTCCGGTGCCCGGCTGCTGTCCGGGGCGGCGGAGGTCGGGGCGGTCGTCCTGGCGGGCATCGTCTCTCCGGTACGGCGTTTGCGGGTACGGCAGTTGCTGGTGCAGCTGGTGCAGCTGGTGCAGCGAGTGCATGCAACGGGTGCGGCAGGGCGGCAGGGCAGCGGGGCCGTGGTCGAGGTTACGGCGGGCCGCCTACGGTAGCTCCGCCCCCGGCGTCCGGGACGCCCGCCTCCACCGGCACGTCCGGCGGTCGGCGGGGCCGGCCGGCTACTTGCGGGTGATCCGCACCCGGTACGTCCCCTCCGGGTCCGCCGCCACCACGGAGACGCGCACCCCTCTCTCCGCGTCCTCGAACGTCTCGCCCGGCACGAGCGGCGCGTCGGACAGTTCGGCGTGGACGTTCGGGCTGCGGGTGCAGCCGCCGCTGCCGCGCCGGGAGTCGTGGACCCTGACCGGTCCCATGCCGGTGTCGATGTTCGCGTCGACCTTGTAGACGAGGATGCCGGGGCGGCACACCGCCTCGTCGTTGCCGCCGCGGGTGCGCAGTTCGACGGCGTACCCGGCGCGGCTGTTGAGCGGGACGAAGACCAGCTTGGGGCCGCCCCGTTCGGAGAGGGGGGTGAGCGCGTACTCGCGGGTGCCGGGGGCGGAAGCGCAGCCGATCTGGTCGGCGTCCAGCCAGCCCAGCTTCCACTTGTGCCAGCCCAGGAGGTCGTTGTTGGCGCCCCAGTCCTCGCTCATGATGTCCCAGTGGCCGACCGCGCCGCCCCCCTCCTGGGTGTAGAGGTCGGGCAGGCCGAAGACGTGGCCGTTCTCGTGCGGCAGGACGCGGTAGCCGGTGCGGTCGTAGGAGCCGGAGCCGTCGTCCTGGCGCGAGTAGACGAAGGACGCGTTCGCGACGGGGACGCCGTCGGCGACCGGGGCCTCGTGGTTGCCGGCGAACGTCACCGACAGGACGGTGTCCAGAGCGGAGGGGCCCGCGTTCGGGGTGACCAGCACGTTCAGGAGGTCGTACGCCCGGAAGTCGACGGTCGGGTCGGCGGCGGCCACGATGTCCTGGACCAGCTCGCGGTAGCCGGGATCGAAGGGCGCGCCGCGCTCTATGCCGTACGACCGGAACGGCTTGGGCATGCGCAGCCAGCCGGGTACGGGGGTCTCGGCGCGGTAGTCGAGGCGGCCGTAGGACGCGGTGCGGAACCACTCCTGCGTCTGGGGGAAGAACTCGCGGAACCGGTCCTGCGCCTTGCCGTGGCCGCGCGCGTCCGAAAAGTCGATCATGAGGGTCAGGGCGCGGACGGTGCCCGTGGCGCGGGCGTAGCCGCCGGTCGTCGGGACGCCCTCGGACATCTGGACGGCGGCCCCGGCGGTGATCAGGCAGGGGGCGAGGGCGGGGGTGCGGGCCAGCGAGATCGGTCCCGCGCCGGCCGGGCTCGGACGCGGCGCGAGGTGGCCGGTGCCTGCCGAGGTGCTGACCGCGAAGGTCAGCGCGGTCACACAGGCGAGGCCGGCCGCGCGCCGCCGGCGTATGTGTCGGCGGAGCGGCTCCTGAGGCGTGCCGCGACGGCCTGCCCCGGGTCGCTCAGGCTGCGGCTGCATGCGGGGACCCTTCGCGCCGGGCAGCCGCCGATCACCGGCTGCGTCCTTTCGATCACCCTCGTCGGGAGCGGTCGGCGGCGCGCGCTGGAACGGCCGATCGTGGGTTACCGGGGAGTAGAGGTGAGGCGGGAGGGTCTGTGACTCAGGTCACGTGAAAAGAATCGGCACCGAGGAAATAACCGGGGATCGTCTCCCCGTTTAGTCATGTGTCCGGCCGAAACGGGGAGCGTCTCCCCGGATCGCCCGACGGCGGCACCATCGACAGCACGCCGCAGCGCCACCAGCACCGACATCAGTGCCATCGGCATCACCGGCACGAACGGCACCACCGGTGCCGGCAGTACCGACAACAGCATCAGCATCGCCCGTCACATCATCGACCGAAGGAGTACGCCGTGCAGACCGCCACCGCCCCCGCGCAGCGCAAGGTGACCCGGCCGCGCGCCGACGCCCTGCGCAATCGGGAGCGGATCGTCACCGCCGCCCGCGAGCTGTTCGTCGAACTCGGCCCCGAGGTGCCGCTCGACGACGTCGCCCGCCGGGCCGGTGTCGGCAATGCCACGGTGTACCGCAACTTCCCCGACCGGCAGGCGCTCGTCCGCGAGGTCGTCTGCTCCGTCATGGACCGCACCGCCGAGGCGGCCGCCCGGGCGCTCGCCGAGACGGGTGACGCCTTCGGCGCGCTGGAGCGCTTCGTGCACGTGGCCGCCGACGAACGCGTCAGCGCGCTGTGTCCGATGATCGCCAGCACGTTCGACGAGAACCACCCGGATCTCCTGGCCGCCCGCATGCGGGTCGAGCGGCTCATCGAGGAGGTCATGGAGCGCGCCCGGCAGGCCGGTCAGCTCCGCGACGACGTCGGCCTCGGCGACCTGATGGTCACCGTGGCCCAGCTCAGCCGGCCCCCGGCGGGCGCCGCCTGCCTCGACGCCGACCGCTTTGTCCACCGCCATCTCCAGGTGTTCCTGGACGGACTGCGGGCCCCGGCCCGGTCGGTCCTGCCGGGTACGGCCGTGACCATGGAGGATCTGCGCCAGGCCTGAGCCACAGCAAGGCATGACGAGCCATCGCGAGGCGTGGCAGGCCATCACCGAGTGTGACAAGCCGCCACGAGCCGATACGCGCCCATACGAGCCACCGGAAACCATCCCGAGCCACCGAGAACCGCTGCCGGTCCGATCGCCGACCTGCTGATCGCCGACCGACTGATCCCTGACCGACCGATCACCGACCGACTGGTCACCGGCTGACCGATCACCGACCGGCCGACCACCGACCGGCCGATCGTCAGTCACCGGCCACCGGCCACCGGCCACCGGCCACCGGCCACCGGCCAACCGGTAGCCGGTCCACCGATCCTCCTCGCGGTCGTCGCCGTCGACGAGCCGCTCTCCCGCTCCGCCCTTTTTCTCTCGCCAAGTCATGACTTTTCCGTCACGAAGTTCCGAAGTGGGTACCTCCATGTCTGACACAGCCACCAAGGCTCCGGGCGTCCGCCAGGCGGACCCGGCCCGCTGGAGAGCGCTCGTGTTCATCGCGCTCGCCCAGCTGATGGTCGTCCTCGACGCGACCATCGTGAACATCGCCCTGCCCTCCGCCCAGCAGGACCTCGGGATCTCCGACGGCAACCGCCAGTGGGTCGTCACGGCGTACGCCCTCGCCTTCGGCGGGCTCCTCCTCTTCGGCGGCCGCATCGCCGACCTCTGGGGCCGCAAGCGCACCTTCGTCCTCGGCCTGGTGGGCTTCGCCGCCGCCTCGGCGCTCGGTGGCGCGGCCACCAACGAGGCGATGCTGTTCGGCTCCCGCGCGCTCCAGGGCGCCTTCGGCGCGCTGCTCGCGCCCGCCGCGCTCTCCCTGCTCGCCGTGATGTTCACGGACGCCAGGGAGCGCGCCAAGGCGTTCGGCATCTACGGCGCCATCGCGGGCGGTGGCGGCGCGGTCGGCCTCATCCTCGGCGGCTTCCTCACCGAGTACCTGGACTGGCGCTGGACGTTCTTCGTGAACATCCCGTTCGCGGTCGTCGCCGCGGCCGGCGCCTACTTCGTCATCCGTGAGCCCGAGGGCGGCCGCAACCGCTCCCCGCTCGACGTCCCGGGCGTCATCCTGTCGACCCTCGGCCTGGTGGCCCTGGTCTACGGCTTCACCCGCGCCGAGTCCGAGGGCTGGAGCGACGCCCTGACGATAGGCATGTTCGTCGCGTCCGCCGTGCTGCTGGCGACCTTCGTGGCCGTCGAGGCACGGGTCGCGTCCCCGCTGCTGCCGCTGCGCGTGATCACCGACCGCAACCGCGGCGGCATCTACCTCTCGCTGGGTCTCGCGATCATCGCGATGTTCGGCCTGTTCCTCTTCCTGACCTACTACCTCCAGATCGTGAAGGGCTACACGCCGGTCAAGACCGGTTTCGCGTTCCTCCCGATGATCGTGGGCATGATCACGGGCTCGACCCAGATCGGCACCCGGCTGATGACCCGGGTCGCGCCCCGGCTGCTGATGGGCCCCGGCTTCCTGGTCGCCGCGCTCGGCATGCTGCTGCTGACCCAGCTGGAGATCGGCTCCTCGTACGCGGCCCTGCTGCTGCCGGCGATGCTGCTGCTCGGCCTCGGCATGGGCACGGCGTTCATGCCGGCCATGTCCCTGGCCACCCAGGGCGTCGAGCCGCGGGACGCCGGTGTCGCCTCCGCGATGGTCAACACCTCGCAGCAGGTGGGCGGCGCGATCGGTACGGCGCTGCTGAACACGATCGCCGCCTCGGCCACCACCTCGTACATCGCCGACCACATCGGCGGCGCGGGCACCCGCTCCCAGCAGGAGCTGGTCCAGCTGGAGGGCCTGGTGAACGGCTACACCAGCGCGATCTGGTTCGCCGTCGGCATCCTGGTCGTCGCGGCCACGATCGCCCTGACCTTTGTCAACGCCGGCAAGCCGGACATGAGCGCGGTCACGGGCGCCGACGAGGGCGCCGAGGACGCCGTCCCGGTCCCGGTGGTCGCCCACTGACGATCTGACGACGTACCGCCCCGCCCCGGTGGCTAGCGCAGCCAGGGCAGGTCGGCACCCGCTTCGTTCGGCTGGAGTCCCTCGGCGACGATCTGCATGATCTCGCCGAGGGACTTCTGCTGTTCCGGGGTGAGCCGGTCGAAGAGCGCGTTGCGCACGGCGGCCACGTGGCCCGGCGCCGCGCTCCTGAGGACGTCCAGGCCCTCGCCGGTCAGCACCGCGAACTGGCCGCGCTTGTCGGAGGGGCAGTCCTCGCGCCGCACCCAGCCGTTCTTCTCCAGGCGGGCGACGGCGTGGGAGAGGCGGGAGCGGGTGATCTTGGCGTCCCTCGCGAGTTCGGTCATCCGCAGCCGGCGGTGGGGGGACTCGGCGAGCTTGACGAGGAGGCCGTAGTAGACGTGCGGCATCCCGGCGTCGCGTTGCAGCTGCCGGTCCATGTGGTCCTCGAGGAGGGTGGTGGCGTGCAGATACGAGCGCCAGATGCGCTGCTCCTCTGCGGTGAGCCACTGCGGCTCGGGAGCGGGTGCGGCTGCCTTCGTCATGCGTTCCACTCTACGGGCTCCATTCTTGAAACTTAAACAAGTGGGGTCTACAGTTACGTACGAACGGGAAATTTAGAGTTCAAGGAAGTGTGGGCCTGTCCGCACACGTCGAGCCGCCGAGGGAGTTGCCGCCATGTCCGCCGCCACCCAGGAACGTGCCGTTCCGCAGGAGCGCATGCCCGCCCTCTATCTCAGCCACGGGGCCCCGCCCCTCGCGGACGACCCCGTCTGGCCCGGTCAGCTCGCCGCCTGGTCCGCCGGCCTGCCCCGCCCCAAGGCGATCCTCATGGTCTCCGCCCACTGGAGGAGGCCCCCTCGCCCTCGGCGCGGTCGAGCCGGTCCCCCTGGTCTACGACTTCTGGGGCTTCCCGAGCACTACTATCGGGTGCGCTACGACGCCCCGGGCGCGCCGGCGCTCGCCGAGAGCGTGCGCAAGCTGCTGCGCGCCCCCGGTATCCCCGTGCAGGACATCCCCGACCGGGGCCTGGACCACGGCGCGTACGTCCCGCTCGTCGAGATGTTCCCGGACGCCGACATCCCGGTCCTCCAGATCTCCATGCCGACCCTCGACCCCGTGAAGCTCATGGAGATCGGCCGCAGGCTCGCGCCCCTGCGCGACGAGGGGTGCTCATCGTCGGCTCCGGGTTCTTCACCCACAACCTGGCCGCGCTGCGGCACACCGGCGGGGGTGTGCCCACCTGGTCCTCCGAGTTCGACGACTGGGGGCGGCTCGCCCTGGAGAACCGTGACTGGGACTCCCTGCTCGACTTCCTGCACAAGGCCCCGGCGGGCCGGTACGCCCACCCGCGCACCGAGCACTTCGCCCCGCTGTTCGTCACCATGGGCACCGCGGAGGTCTTCGGCGAACTGGACGCGCAGAAGTCGGTGATCGACGGGTTCTGGCTGGGGCTGGCGAAGCGGTCGGTGCAGTTCGGCTGACCTGTCCGCCGGCCGGCCGGTCTGCCGGCTGAATCGTCCACTGGCCGGCCGGTTCATCGGTCGGCCGGTCCGTCGGTCGGCTACAGGCGCTTCTCGTACCAGGCGACGTCCCAGTAGCGGCCGAACTTGCGGCCCACCTCGCGGTAGGTGCCCACGTGCCGGAAGCCGAAGCGTTCGTGCAGGCGCACGGACGCTTCGTTGGGCTGGGCGACGCCCGCGTACGCCCGGTGCAGGTCCTCGCCGGACAGGGCCTCGAAGAGCGCCCCGTACAGCAGCGTGCCGACGCCGCGGCCGGCCGCGTCCGGGCGGAGGTAGACCGTCACCTCGACGGAGGTCGCGTAGGCGGGCTTGGCGCGGAAGGGGCTGGAGGTGGCGTACCCCAGAATTTCCCGTGAGTCCGGGTCCGCGGCAACCATCAGGCGGTACGGACCGTCTTCAGGGTGGGAGAGCAGCCAAGGACGACGCTCCTCCGGAGTGAAAATCGCGGTATCGAATGTGATCGGCGTCTCACGTACATAGTGGTTGTAGAGGTCGGTGAGGGCTTCGAGGTCCTCCTCGACTCCCGGCCTGACCTGCACCTCTGTACGGTCCGACGGCATGCGTCCTCCTCCTGGGGGCGGACAGGGTACTGCATGATCAGAAAAATCGGGGGACGGGTGGGGAATTCTGTCCTGATTCCAGTCGTTGTATCCGTCGGATGCAGGGCACCCGAGGAGAGTCCCGAGAGAGTCCCGGGAGGACCCGAGTCGGTGCCCCGGTGTCCACGGACCACCCGCTGACCCCACCATCGCAAGGGAGCACGCATGGCAACCCGTGCCGTCGCCCGTCGTCAGTCCGCCTCCGGCGAGACCGGCGCGGGAAGCAGCGCTCGCGTTCACGGCGGAGAGGTCGCCGACCGCGATCTGGTCGGCATGTACCTCGACGAGATCGCGCGCACGCCTCTGCTCGACGCGGCCAAGGAAGTCGAGCTGTCGCAGATCATCGAGGCGGGTGTGTTCGCGCGGCAGGTCCTCGACGGGTGCGAGGAGTCCCAGGCGGACGCCTCCCGCGAGGAGCTCGAGGCGCTCGTCGCCGAGGGCGAGCGCGCCAAGGACGTCTTCATCCGTTCCAACCTCCGGCTGGTCGTCGCGGTCGCCCGCCGCTATCCGCGCAGCGGCCTGCCCCTGCTGGACCTGGTCCAGGAAGGCAACGCGGGCCTGGTCCGCGCGGTCGAGAAGTTCGACTACCGCAAGGGCTTCAAGTTCTCCACGTACGCCACGTGGTGGATCCGCCAGGCCATCACGCGGTCCATAGCGGACCAGTCGCGCACGATCCGGCTGCCCGTCCACCTGGTGGAGGAGCTGGGCCGCATCCGCCGCGTGCAGCGGGAGTTCAACCGCGAGCACGGCCGCGACCCGGAGCCCCTGGAGATCGCCACCGAGCTGGGCTCCACGCCGGAGCGCGTCACCGACGTGCTCGACTGGGCGCGTGACCCCGTCTCGCTGAACATGGCGGTCGACGACCAGGGCGAGACCCAGTTCGGCGACCTGCTCGAGGACACCTCGGCGGTCTCGCCGGAGCAGTCCGTGCTCACGCTGCTGCGCAGCGAGGAGCTGGACGGCCTCATCGACCGCCTCGACCCGCGCACGGCCTCCATCATCAAGATGCGGTACGGCATCGAGGACGGCCGCGAGCGCACGCTGACCGAGGTCGGCAAGGAGCACGGTCTGACGCGCGAGCGGATCCGGCAGATCGAGAAGCACGCGCTGCTGGAGCTCAAGAAGCTGGCCCGGGACACCGGGTTCGAGGCGGCGGCGTAGGACGGGCGCGCCGCACCCGCGGGAGTTCGCGTCCGGGGCGGGTCCCGTCCCGGTCCGGATCCCCGGCGGGTGCGCGGCCCGCCGCCGACGGGTGGCCGGCGGGTGCACACCTCGCCAGGGGCGTACGCGGGTGGCGGAAGTACGCGCAAACATGGCGCAGAAGGTCGCTTTCAACCGGTGGCGCCGGGGGAAAGAGACTTCTGGGCGCGGGAGTTCGGGCGCAGGAGTACGAACCGCCCCGCCGACCCACCGGACCTCGCAGCCCTACCGCGTTCGCACGACCCTCGTCTTCCGTGCCGGTGATTTCTCGTGAACGACATGGACGACGTGAACGACATGGACGACACGAGTGACATGAGCGACACCCACTGAGCCACGTCCCGACGCACACCCCCCGGTGCCGGGACGTTCCCGAGCCGGGCTCCGGCGCCTCCCCCCCTGGCGCCGGAGCCCGGCTCCCTTCGGGGGACTGCTCCTTTTGACGCACCCGGAAGCGGGGAGCGGTCGGGAACCCGGGCGTCCGGGCCGTATCTCGGATCGTGGCCGCAGGGGTCGGATCGCGGCCGCACAGAGGAGGTGGGGAGACCCCCCGCGGAGCGAGGCGGTCGGCCGGGGCGCGACCGGGCGGGCGTGCCGCCATGCTGAAGGGCGGGGCACCCCGTACCTGAACTCCGGGGTGACCCGCCTGGATGGCAGATTGTGCCACATGGGCATAGCCTGCCGACGTGACAAGCCCCACCCCCGTACCGCCCCCCTCCTCCGCCACTCCGCCGGCCCCGGCTTCGCTCACCGAGCGGCGCAAAGCGGCGACCAGGATGGAGATCGCCCGGGCGGCCGCCCGCCTCTTCGCCGACCGCGGCCTCAGGGCCACCCGCGCCGAGGACATCGCCCAGGCGGCCGGTGTCGCGCCGCGCACGTTCTACCGGTATTTCGCCACCAAGGAAGAGGCGGTTGCCCCGCTGTACGCGGTCGGCGCCCGGCGCTGGGTGGAAGCGGTGCGCGAGGCCCCGCCGCGCCTGTCCCCGCCCGAGGCTCTGGAACACGCGGTACGGCGGACCCTCACACCCGGCGTCGGCGTGTCGGCGGCGTCCTGGGAATGGGTCCGCACCCTCATCCGCCTCGCCTCCACCAGCCCCGCCCTGGGAAAGGTCTGGGCCGAGGTCTGCCACACCTCGGAGGGCGCCTTGGAAGAGGTGCTCAGGGGGCGCGGCGCCGGGGACGGGGCCGGGCTCGACAACGTTGCCGGGCCCACCCCCCGGGGGCGCTTCGTCGCGGCGGTCGCGTGTGCCGCGGTCCGGGTCGCGGTGGAGAGCTGGGCCACGACCGACAGCCCCCCGAGCGGCCCGCAGGGCCCGGCGGAACTGGCCCTGCGGAACCTGGAAGCGGTACGGGGGATGGAGTGGGGGAGCGGCGCCGGCACCTCCGGCTAACCGTTCCCACCGGGTTCCGCGGCCGTGCCGGGTTCCGCGCTCGTGCCGGGTTCCGCGGCCCCACGGGCGTCCCCTGCCGCCGCACCCGCACCCGCACCCGCCCCCGCTGCCGCCTCCGTTCCGGCGCCCGCTGCCGCCCGCCTCAGCCGTCCCCCCAACTCACTCACGCACCGCACCAGTTCGTTCGGGGAGTGGACCGTGAACTCGTGGCCCAGCATGGCCAGGCGGACCGCCAGCCATTCCACGGGATCGCCGGTGACGGACCGCAGGCGGCAGCCTCCGGGGGCCCGCTCCGGGCGGTCGAACCAGGCCGGGAGCTGTGCGGCGACGGTCTCCGCCGGGGCCTGGAAGGTGACCTCGAACGCGTACGTCTCCTGGTGGCGCTGGATCGACCGGCGCAGGTACTCCGCCGCGTCGCCCTGCGGCACCTCGCGCGGGGCGAACCGGGTGCCGGTGGCGAAGGGCTCGTTCACCCGGTCGACGCGGAAGGTGCGCCAGTCGTCCCGTTCGAGGTCGTAGGCGACGAGGTACCAGCGGCGGCCCGTCGAGACCAGGCGGTACGGCTCGGTCAGGCGGCGCGACCCGGTGCCGTCCTTCGCGCGGTAGGCGAACCGCAGCCGCTCGTGTCCGGCCACCGCCGAGGCGATGACGGTCAGCGTCTCGGGCGCGATGCTGGCACCGTCCCCGCTGGTCAGCGGGGTGGTTGCGGCCTGGAGGGTGGAGACCCGGTGGCGCAGCCGGGCCGGCAGCACCTGCTCCAGTTTCGCCAGGGCCCGTACGGACGCCTCGTCCACGCCCTCCAGCGCGTGCCCGGCGCCCGCCCGCAGGCCGACCGCGATCGCCACCGCCTCCTCGTCGTCGAGGACGAGCGGGGGCATCGCCTTGCCCGCGACCAGCCGGTACCCGCCGTCGGAGCCCTTGGTCGCCTGGACGGGGTAGCCCAGTTCCCGCAGCCGGTCGATGTCCCGCCGGACCGTGCGGCGGGACACCCGGAGCCGGTCGGCGAGTTCGCCGCCGGGCCATTCGCGGGGTGTCTGGAGCAGGGAGAGGAGTTGCAGCAGCCGGGCCGGGGTGTCCGTCGTCATGCGTCGAGGATGCCGCACCACTAGGACACGATCTGGCCTACTGGAGTCCTAATGTCTTCGCATGACCTCCAACGAGACCGAGTTCTCCGCCGGTTCCGGCCCGGCCGAGCATCCCGCAGGAGCCGACGTCCGGGCAGCCGGGGACGTGGCCGACCGCCGCCGGTGGTTCGCTCTGGCGATCGTGATGACCGCGGCCTTCATGGACCTCGTCGACGTCACGATCGTCAACATCGCCCTCCCGTCGATGCAGCGCGACGCGGGCGCCTCCGACAGCCAGATCCAGTGGATCACCGCCGGGTACGCGCTCGCCTTCGCCGCCGGCCTCATCACCGGCGGCCGCCTGGGCGACATCCACGGCCGCAAGCGGGTGTTCCTCCTCGGCATCGGCGGCTTCACCCTCGCCTCCGCCCTCTGCGGCTTCGCCGCGAACCCGGAGATGCTCGTCGCCTCCCGGCTCCTCCAGGGCGGCATGGCGGCGCTGATGGTCCCCCAGGTGCTGTCGATCGTGCACGCCACCTTCCCGGCGCACGAACGCGGCAAGGTCTTCGGACTCTTCGGCGCGATCGTCGGCCTGGGCGCGGTCTCCGGACCGCTGCTGGGCGCACTGCTGACGGAGTGGAACCTGTTCGGGCTGGAGTGGAGGCCGATCTTCCTCATCAACCTGCCGGTCGGCATCGCGGCCCTGGTCCTGGGCGGCCGCTTCATCACCGAGTCGCGGGCGCCGAAGGCGCTCAAGCTCGACCTGGTCGGCGTCGCGCTGGTGACGCTCGGTCTGCTGATGCTGCTCTACCCGCTGACCCGCGGCCGTGAGCTGGGCTGGCCGCTGTGGGGGTACCTGTCGATGGCCGGCGCGTTCGTCGTCCTCGGCGCGCTGGTGGCGTACGAGCGGCACAAGGGCGCGCGGGACGGCTCGCCGCTGATCGAACTGCCCCTCTTCCGGGTCAAGAGCTTCGCCGCCGGCATCGCCGTGCAGACGGTCTTCGGCGTCGGCCTCGGCATCTTCTTCCTGGTCTGGACGCTGTACCTCCAGATCGGCCTCGGCTGGAGCGAACTGCGCGCCGGTCTGACGGGCATCCCGTTCTCCCTCGCGGTGTCGACGGCCGCCGGTCTCTCCGTGCAGAAGCTGGTCCCGCGCTTCGGCCGCAAGGTGCTCCAGGCGGGCGCGCTGACCATGGGCGCGGGCGTGCTGCTCTACCTGTGGGAGTCCGGGCGCTACGGCCTCGACATCGCCCCGTGGCAGATGATCCTCCCGCTCACGGTGATGGGCGCCGGCATGGGGCTGATCGTCGCCCCGCTGACCGACGCGGTGCTGTCGGAGGTGCCCCGCGAGCACGCCGGGTCGGCGTCCGGGCTGATCAACACCGTGCAGCAGATGGGCAACGCGCTCGGCCTCGGCCTGGTCTCCGTCGTCTTCTTCGGCCGCATCGGCGACCGGCTGACCCCCGCCGACATCGGCCCGGAGTTCGTGGCCGCCTTCCGGTACGCGCTGGGCTGGGTGGCCGTCGTGATGGGCGTCATCTTCGTGCTGATGTTCGCCCTGCCGAAGCGGCCCGCCCAGCACGTGGAGGGCGCGGGGGAGACGGAGCTGCCGCTGGTCGAGAAGGAGCCGGAACTCGTGTCCTGAGGGCGGAGAGCCCGGAACGGCGGGACGACGCCGGCCCGGCCGGGACGACGCCGGCCCGGCCGGGAGGGAACCGGCAGGCAAGGGCCTGGTACCTGAGGGTGCCAGGCCCTTCTCTCCGGTCCGGGCGAGGAGCGGAAGTCCATTCATGCCCGAGTGATATCCGAATCTGTTTACTTTCCGGAAATCCGGGCGTAGTCTCCCAGCGAAACCACACATTCGGGCATGCCCCGGAAACGGTCGGAGGCGAACGGACATGTACGCACCGGAGCGGCAGCAGGAGATCCTGCGGCTCGCCCGTGACGGCGGCCGGGTGGACGTCCTGTCGCTGGCCGAGGAGTTCCAGGTCACGGCGGAGACCATCCGACGCGATCTGAAGGCCCTCGACCGCGCCGGGCTCGTCCGCCGCGTGCACGGCGGCGCCATACCGGCCGGACGCCTCGACTTCGAGCCGGACCTCGCCGAACGCGAGTCCACCTCCGCCGACGAGAAGGACCGCATCGCCAAGGCCGCCCTGACCGAACTCCCGGCCGAGGGCACGATGATCCTCGACGCCGGCACGACGGTCGCCCGCCTGGCCGCCGCCCTCCCGCTGGAGGCCTCCCTGACGGTGGTCACCCACTCCCTGCCGATCGCGGCCCGCCTCGCCGACCACCCCGGCATGCAGCTCCATCTGATCGGGGGGCGCGTACGGCACCGTACGCGCGCCGCCGTGGACGCCTGGGCGCTGCGCGCGTACGGCGAGATCCGCGCCGACGTCCTGTTCGTCGCCGCGAACGGGTTCTCCGCCGAGCACGGGCTCACCACCCCGACCTCGCCGAGGCGGCGGTGAAGCGGGCGGCGATGGCCGCGGCCCGCCGGGTCGTGCTGCTCGCCGACTCCTCCAAGCACGGGCAGGAGCACTTCGCCCGCTTCGGGGGCCTGGGCGACGTGGACCTGTTGATCACCGACAGCGGGCTCAGCCCCGACGACGCGGCCGCCATCGAGCGCGGCGGCACGGAAGTAGTACGCGCATGATCCTCACCGTCACCCCGAACCCGTCCCTCGACCGCACCTACGAGGTCCCCTCCCTCGACCGCGGCGAGGTCGTCCGCGCCACCGGTGAGCGCATGGATCCCGGCGGCAAGGGCGTGAACGTCTCCCGTGCCGTCGCCGCCGCCGGCCGGCGCACGGTCGCCGTACTGCCCCTGGGCGGTGCGCCGGGCGCGCTCGTCGCCGACCTGCTCGACGCGCAGGGCATCGAGGTCGCGCCGGTCCCGGTCGCCGGGGCCACCCGCTCGAACATCGCGCTCGCGGAGTCCGACGGCGTGCTGACGAAGATCAACGCGCCGGGGCCGGAACTCTCCCGGGAGGAGCAGGAACTCCTCCTGGAGACCGTGCGCGCGCAGTCCCGCGACGCCGACTGGATCGCCTGCTGCGGCAGCCTGCCGCGCGGTCTCGCGCCCTCCTGGTACGCCGAGGTGGTCGCGCGGGCGCACGCCGGGGGGGCGCGGATCGCGCTGGACACCTCGGGGCGCGCCCTGCTGGAGGCGCTGCGCGAACGGCCCGACGTGGTGAAGCCGAACGCCGAGGAACTCGCCGAGGCCGTCGGGCGCCCCTGGCGACCGTGGGCGACGCGGTGAAGGCGGCGGAGGAACTGCGCGAGATGGGCGCACGCGCCGTGCTCGCCAGCCTGGGTGCCGACGGGCAGCTGCTCGTGGAGGACACGGGCACCTGGTTCGCCACCGCGCGCGTCGACGCCGTCCGCAGCAACGTGGGAGCGGGGGACTCCTCCCTCGCGGGGTTCCTCGTCGCCGGCGGCAGCGGCCCGCGGGCGCTCGCCTCCGCCGTCGCCCACGGCGCGGCCGCCGTCCAGCTGCCCGGCAGCGTGATGCCGACCCCGGCCGACCTGGATCCGGCGGCGGTGACGGTCACCTCGGACGTACCGGTGGACCGCGAACTGAAGGAGCCCGTGTCATGACCCCCGACCCGGCGCCCGGCACGGGCCTTCACTCAGTCCTTCACCCGGGGCTGTGCCCGGCGGCCACGCCGCCGGTCCCGTCCGCACCGGCGGCCTGTGCGGAGACCCGTACGGAGACCACCCGTACGGAGATCCGTAGGGCGTCCCGTACGGAGACCACCCGTACGGGAGCCAGGGCCGTGGCCCGGACCGAAATTCCGACCCCGGCCCCAGCCCCGGCATCCGCAGCGGCCCGGACAGCGGTCGGGACGCGGCGGGGTTTCCCTCCACCCGCCGCCCGGCAGGGGCGGCGGGGCGCCCCGAGCCGCCCCGCCGGCCCGGGCGCGCAGGGCCCCGACCTGCCTGCCACCCCGCGGAGGCGGGGCTTCCCCCACCCCGCCCCCGCACGCCTCACCTCCCCCACAGCACCCCCGACACCCCCGTCCCCCTTTGCGCCCAGCACACCCCCGGGCGATACGCGAGCGAAGGAGCCCGCGATGAGCGAGATGATCACCGCGGAACTGGTCGACCTCGACCTGTCCGCCGACACCAAGGAAGCAGCGGCGCGGTCCCTCGCCGAACGCATGGTGGCCCAGGGCCGGGTGACCGACCTGGAGGGCTTCCTCGCCGACGTGGCCGCCCGTGAGGCCCAGATGCCCACCGGCCTCGACGGCGGCATCGGCATCCCGCACTGCCGGAGCGCCCACGTCACCGAGCCGACGCTCGCCTTCGGGCGCAGCGCCGCCGGCATCGACTTCGGCGCGCCGGACGGCCCGGCCGACCTGATCTTCCTGATCGCCGCTCCCGCGGGCGCCGACGACGCCCACCTGACGATCCTGTCGTCGCTGGCCCGTCAGCTGATGAACGCCGACTTCACCTCCGCGCTGCGGTCGGTGCGGGAGGCGGCGGCCGCGGCGGCACTCATCCGCGGGAGGAGCCGGACCGGGCACCCGCCGAGGGCGCGAGCGCCCGCAAGGACCCCGCTGTGGCGTCGGTGGCGGCCTCCGCCGACGCCACAGCGGCTGACACCGGAACGTCAGCCGCCGGAACGTCACCCACCGGCACCCCGTCCGCCCCCGCCGCGTCCGCGCAGGCCCCGTCCGCACCGGAGACCGCCGCGTCCGCCCCCGTCCCGGACGCCGCCCCCTTCCGCATCGTCGCGGTCACCTCCTGCCCCACCGGCATCGCCCACACCTACATGGCGGCCGAGTCCCTGGAGAACGCCGGACGGGAGGCGGGCGTCGAGCTGGTCGTCGAGACGCAGGGCTCGGCCGGTTTCACCCGCCTCGACCCGGCCGTCATCGCCGCCGCGGACGGCGTGATCCTCGCCCACGACGTCCCCGTGCGCGACAAGGACCGCTTCGCGGGCAAGCCCACCGTGGACGTCGGCGTGAAGGCGGGCATCAACCGGCCCGCCGAGCTGATCACCGAGGTGCGCGGCAAGGCGGAACGCGGTGAGGTCACCTCCGGGTCCGCCCCCGGCACGCCGGTCGAACGCGCCGGCGACTCCTCCGAGGGCTACGGCACCAAGCTCCGCAAGTGGCTGATGTCCGGCGTGAGCTACATGGTCCCGTTCGTCGCCGCCGGCGGTCTCCTGATCGCCCTCGGCTTCGCGATCGGCGGCTACGAGATCAACAAGGCGCCGTCGGTCATGGACCACTTCGTCTGGACCCAGGCGGACAGCTGGGGCGCCCTGCTCTTCCAGATCGGCGCTGTCGCCTTCGGCTTCCTCGTCCCGGTCCTGGCCGGTTACATCGCCTACGGCATGGCGGACCGGCCCGGTCTGGTGCCGGGCTTCGTCGGCGGCGCGATCTCGCTGACCGTCAACGCGGGCTTCCTCGGCGGTCTGGCGGCCGGCCTGATCGCCGGTGGCGTGGTGATGGCGATCCAGAAGGTCCGGATCCCGGCGGCGCTGCGCGGCATCATGCCGGTGGTGGTGATCCCGCTGATCTCCTCCGCGGTCGTCGGATTCCTGATGTTCGTGGTCATCGGCAAGCCCATCGCCGAGGCGCAGAAGGGCATGACCGACTGGCTGAACGGCCTCACCGGCACCAACGCCGTCCTCCTCGGCGCCCTGCTCGGCCTGATGATGTGCTTCGACCTCGGCGGTCCGGTCAACAAGGTCGCCTACGCCTTCGCCACCGCCGGTATCGCCGTCGCCGACCCGAGCGACTCCGCGATGAAGGTCATGGCCGCGGTCATGGCGGCCGGCATGGTCCCGCCGCTGGCGATGGCCCTGGCCACGACCGTCCGGGGCAAGCTGTTCACCCGGACGGAACGCGAGAACGGCAAGGCCGCCTGGGTCCTGGGCGCCTCCTTCATCTCCGAGGGCGCGATCCCGTTCGCCGCGGCCGACCCGCTGCGCGTCATCCCCTCCTCGATGGTGGGCGGCGCGATCACCGGCGCCCTGTCGATGGCGTTCGGCGCGACCCTGCGCGCCCCGCACGGCGGCATCTTCGTGGTCCCGCTGATCGGCAACCCGTTCCTCTACATGGTCGCCATCGCGGTCGGCGTGTGCGTCACGGCGGTCCTGGTCGTCGTCCTCAAGGGCCTGCGCAAGCCGGTCACCGACGCCGCCCCCGGCGCGACCGCCACGGCGGCGGGACGCAAGCAGCCGGTGGCGGCGTAACCTCCGCACCGCACGGGGGCCTCGGGGCGACCTGCACCCACCTGCGAGATACGTCACGGTCCGGGACGAAAGTCCCGGACCGTGCTGTGCTCGGTGTCTACTGGTCGGTATGCCCGAGTACCTCTCGATCCCCCACCCGACGGGCGCGGCGGCCGTCGCCCTCGCCGTGGCGGGAGTCGCCTGGCTGGCCGCCATGATCGTCCTGCTGCGCCGCGGCCGTCCGGGCGCGGGCGCTCGGGTCTCCGCGCCGGCGCACGGCGCACGCGCCGCCCGGCCCCGGGCGCGACGCGCCCCGATCCCGACGCGATACGCCCGGACGCGACAAGCCCGGACGCGACAAGCCGGGACAAGGGCGTACGCGGTCCGGGCCGCGCCCGTCCGCCGCGCCCGCCGGCCGGGCGGGCCCTCCCCGCCGTCCCGCTCCAGGGACAGGACGGGCCGCACCGGGAGGCCGTCGAGCTCACCCCGGCGGAGCGGGCCGCCTTCGAGGGACTCGTACGCCGGCTCGGCGGCGACCACTGAGGACGGACCCGTGCGGCCCGGGCGGGTGCCGCGGACCGGTCGGCCCGGCCCGCCCCGGTTCTCAGGAGACCTGTGCCGCCCGCCGCTCCATCGCCTCGCGGGCCGCGTCCTCGGTGGGATACACCTCGCACATGTGCCGCCCGTCGGGTGTGGCCGTGTGCTCGACCTCCCAGAGGGAGATCTCCCGGCCGTCACGGAGCAGGAACGCGTGCTCGTACAGCGCGAAACCGAGGCCGATGCGCCCCGCGCGGCAGGGCCGGCCGAACGCCTGGATGATCTGGTGCGCGAAGGCCGACCGCAGCAGCGCGGCCGTGTCCGCGCCGGGCCGGTCCGCGTTCTCCGCGCGGCGCAGCAGCCGGCGCGCGTGATCGGCCGAGTCGTCCGGCACGTACACGTGCCGGGGAGCGGGGACCGGCGCCAGCTGGACCAGCACCGGCAGTTCGAAGTCCGGCGCGTCCGCCGGGAGCGGCAGCCGGGCCGTGGCGGCCCGCAGCTCCTCCTCGTCGACGTACACCTCGTGCTGAGGCTCGCTGCCGGGGGTGGGGTTGTGGACCAGCTCCCACAGGGTGAGCGCGGAGCCGTCCGACAGCAGCCAGGTGTGCCGGTACGTCTCCCGGTGCAGACCCGCGCTGTGGTGCGCGGAGTGCAGCGAGCTGTCGTGCGCCAGGGCGCAGTCCAGCCGTCTGACGCACTCGTCGGGCAGTTCGAACGAGTTCAGGGCGCGACCGAGGAGCCGCGCGAGGTGCTCCTCCGGAGTCTCGGGCGACTCGGCTGCTTCGTGCGCTGCCGTCTCGTACGGAACGCTCAAGGTTTCTCCCGGCGTCGCTGCATGTCACCTTGTGGGTGCATACCGTAGCCCCTCGGTCGGACATCATGTCCGGGAACCGAGAAAACGTACGCCGGGAAAACGCGGAAGCCGCGCGAGAAGTTCCCGCGCGGCCCGATGATCCGTCAGAAACCGCCGGTCGGGGACCCCTTCCGCCGCAACGGGGCCCCGGCCGTCAGGCTGTGCTTTCCGCGCTTTCCGCGCTTCCCGCGATCCACTCGCTCCAGGCCAGGTTCCACCCGTTGAGGCCGTTGTCCGGGGCGACCGCCTTGTCGGGGGAGTTCTTCACGACCACGACGTCGCCGACCAGGGAGTTGTCGTAGAACCACTTGGCGGGGGTGTCGCCCTGCGCGCCCCGCACGTCCGCGAGCCCGACGCAGCCGTGGCTGGTGCCCTCCCGGCCGAAGGGTGGATTGCCCTGGTTGTACCAGTAGTTGCCGTGGATGAAGGTCCCGGACTGCGTCAGGCGCATCGCGTGCGGCACGTCCGCGATGTCGTACTCGCCGCCCAGGCCGACCGTCCGGCTGTTCATGCGCGTCTGCGTGAACTTCTCCGTGATCACCATCTGGCCGTTGTACGTCGTGTGCTCGGCGCTGCCCGAGGAGATCGGGACCGTCTTCAGCGTCGTCCCGTCCCGCACCACCGACATGGTCTGGGTGCCGACGTCGACCGTGGAGACCTGCGAGCGCCCGACGGCGAAGGTGACCGTCTTCTTCTGCACGCCGCGGACGCCGTCGGAGCCCCGCACGCCGTCCAGGTCGATCTTCATCGTGACCTTGGAACCGGCCTTCCAGTACTCCTCCGGCCGGAAGTCGAGCCGCTGCGACCCGAACCAGTGCCCGACCACCTTCTGCCCGCTGCTCGACGAGACCGTGATGTGCGACTGCACGGCCTTCTTGTCGTCGATGGCCTTGTCGAAGGTGAAGGACACCGGCATCCCGACCCCGACCGTCGTGCCGTCGTCCGGCGTGTACGTCCCGATGAAGCTGTCGGCCGGGGACACCGTGGTGAAGACCGAGTCGGCCGCCACCGTCCGGCCGTTCGCGTCCTTCGCGGTCGCCGCTATCTCGTACTTCGTGCCGCGTTCCAGCTGCTCCTTCGGCTTCCAGCTGCCGCCGTCCGCCGCCAGCGAGCCCGCCACGACCTGCCGCGTCCCGGCCACCGTCATCCTCACGGTGGTCAGCCGGCCGTCACTCACCTTCACGCCGGTGCTGTTGATCGACGCCCCCGTCGACCCGTCCTCGGCCGAGATGGTGATCTTCGCGGTGGCCGTCCCGGAAGAGTCCTTGCCTCCCTTGCCCTTGTCGTCCTCGGCGTTGGCGCTGCCGCCGCAGGCGGTCAGGGTGAGGGCGCCGACCACCAGGGCGGCACAGGCCCCCAGTGTGCGCCGCGCTGTTCTGTTCGGCGTTGTCACGATCTGCTCCAGCTTCGTGTGATGTGCGTGGTCCGCTCCGGTACGCCGGGGAAGAGGACCATCACGGCCGCCGGGGTTCCCGCCGTCCGCGCCTGAGCCCGTCGCGTGACAGAACCGGGACAATGACCCACGCGGACCCACGGGTCGTGACGACCCGCGGGCGCCTTCCGCCGGTCCTACCGTTCTCCGTGCGACTCCCCGTACAGCTCCCCGTACGACGGCCACGTCCCGCCGGCCCCCGTCACCGGCTCCGCGGCGCGCACGGCCCGCACGATCGCCCGCGTCACCGTGTCCGCGCCCGCCGCGAGGACGTCGTTCAGGGCGAGCGGATGCGCGGTGCCGGCAGGGCCGGTGCCCAGCGGCCGGGTGCCGGTCGCCAGCGCGAAGACCGTGTCCCCGTCGTGCAGCAGGTGCACCGGCCGGACGGCGCGGGCGATGCCGTCGTGCGCCGTGCCCGCCAGCTTCTGCGCCTGCGCCTTCGTGAGGTCCGCGTCGGTCGCGACCACCGCGAGGGTCGTGTTCAGCGGCGGGGGCGCACTCCTGGCGGCGCTCTCCGCCAGCCGCCGGCGGGCGGCCTCGTGCACCCGCGTCCGCGGATACCGCACCCGCCCCTGGAACAACTCCCCGTACAGCACGCCCGTTTCGGGGTCCATGACCGAGCCCGCCGCGTTGGCGACCACCAGCGCGGCCACCGTGATGCCCGAGTCGAGCACCGTGGCGGCGGTGCCGACCCCGCCCTTCATCGGGCCGACCGCGGCGCCCGTCCCGGCACCCACACAGCCCTCCGGCACCCGGGCACCGGGCCCGCTCGCCGCGGCCGCCTCCACCGCGGCCCGGCCCAGCGCGGCGTCCGGCCGGGCCCGGAAGTCGCCGCCGCGCCCCAGGTCGAAGACACACGCGGCGGGCACCACCGGCACGACGTGCGCGGGGTCCGTGCCGACGGGCACCCCGCGGCCCCGCTCCTCCAGCCAGGCCATCACCCCGGACGCCGCGTCGAGTCCGTAGGCGCTGCCGCCGGTCAGCACGATCGCGTCCACACGCTGCACCACATTGCGCGGATCCAGGGCGTCGGTCTCCTTGGTGCCGGGACCGCCGCCGCGCACGTCCACGGCGGCCACCGCCCCGCCCTCCGGCGCGAGGACGACCGTGGTGCCGGTCAGCCAACCGCCACCGGTACGACCGGCATGCCCCACGCGCATCCCCGCGACGTCGGTCAGACCACCGACTGTCAGAGCGTCAACTGTCATACGCCCCAGTCTCGCGCGCCGCCGCCCACCCGGCCGCGCCCCACTCCTGCTTCGGCTCCTGCTCCGCCGCCTCCCGTTCCCGCCCGCCGTGCCCCGTTCCGCACGGCGGCGCCGGGACACCGTCGCCACCTGGACATCGCCGTCTCCGTCACACGGCTTCCCTCACACCACCTCCCCGGCGTTCTGCGGTGCGCCCTCACGCACGGTCGTGCGGGCCGTCAGCACCGTCCCGGTGGCCACCGCCAGCGCGCACACCAGGCCCGCCGCGAGGACCGCCCCGTCACCGAGGAAGGTGCAGCAGACGACGAGCAGCGCGGCGACCGGCAGCACCATCCGCTGGGCGAGGCCCACTGTGAAGTGGCGGGAGTGCAGCGCCCAGACGGTCAGCAGGTACAGCGCCGTCGGCAGGGTCACCGCCGCCGACGCGGCGAGCGTCGACAGGTGCGCCTCGCCGACCGCCTGCTCGACCGCCACCTCCAGGCCGGCGCCGATCGCGGCGGCCGAGGCGAAGACGACGTAGTGGCCGTAGCCCCACCGGAAGGCCTCCTTGCCGGAGCGCAGCCGGCCGTGGACGGGCACCACGAAGTAGACCCACCACGCGGAGAAGATGACGAGCAGGCCGCCCGCGGCGATCGGGAGCAGTTCGTCGAGCGCGTCGTTCTCGTCGATGCCGGCCTTCACGGCGACCGTGGCCGCGGCGATCGTCTCGCCGAGCACGATGATCGTGAACAGCCCGTAGCGCTCGGCGATGTGGTGCGGGTGCCAGGAGGTCGGGTGGTCCTTCTCCGCGTAGACCGGAACGCCCATCTCCAGCAGCGCCATCACCAGGAACAGCCACGGTCTGCCGCCCTCGGGCAGGAACAGCAGCCCCAGCCAGCCGATCTGGCAGAGCGCCACGCCGACGGCGTACCGCAGGGCCATCGCTCTCTCCGGGCCCTCGCCGGACAGGGCGACGCGCAGCCACTGGGCGGTCAGGGCGAGCCGCATGATCAGGTAGCCCACCACGACGGCCTGCCAGTCGTGGTCCTCGAACGCCCGCGACACCCCGGCGGCCAGGACCAGGACGCCGGCGATCTGCACGAGGGTGACGACCCGGTACAGGACGTCGTCGTTGTCGTACGCCGAGGCGAACCAGGTGAAGTTCATCCACGCCCACCAGATGGCGAAGAAGACCATCGCGTAGTTGAGGATGCCCTCGCCCGCGTGGGACTCCGCGACGGCGTGCACCAGTTGGACGCCCGCCTGGGCGATGGCCACGACGAAACAGAGGTCGAAGAACAGCTCGAGCGAGGAGGCGACGCGGTGGGCCTCGTCCCGTCCGCGAGCGGTGAGTCTGCGCAGCGGCTTGGCGTGGGCCGGCACGCCGGGGGAGGGAGCGGGCGACGGGGAGGAGGGGGACGGGGCGGAGGGTCGAGGCGACGAGGACGACGGTGGAAGAGGACTGGAGGTCATGGACCCCAGCACAGCAGATGAGCCGGGGAAAAACCCCGCCGAGGGGCGCACGGCCGGGAGGCCGGGGAAGCCGTGCGTGAAGACGCGGCTCAGAAGTGCTCCGCAGAGCCCGAGGGGTGGAGACCGGGGCACGGCCCCGGACCAGCCCCGGGCCCCGTTCCCGGCCTCGTTCCTGCCCCCGTCCGGGCTTCCGTCCCGGTCCGTGCCAGGGGCCGTACCCTGGAGGCATGAGCACTCCCGCCGCCCCCGAGCCGCGCGAGCCCAAGGCCGCGCTGGTCTTCGACGACCCGCTGGACCGGCAGTCCTCGGACGACACGGACCAGGGGTGGGGCGAACGGCCGGGATCCGGCGCGGACAGTTCGGCCGACCTCAAGCGCTTCCTCGACGAGAAACCGCCCCACCACATCTGAACCCGGTGGAGCGGGACCGCCGTCCCCGGCTTCCCGCACAGGACCGCTACGGCTGCCGCTCGCCGTGTCCGGAGCCGCGCTGGGCGACCAGGGCGTCGCGGATCTCCTTGAGCACCTCCAGCTCGGTGACCTCGATGATCTCGTGCGTGCTCTCCTTGGCCTTCCGGCGGGCCTCCATCCTCGCCAGGTACTTCGACATCGGCAGGACCATCAGGAAGTAGACGACGGCCGCCGTGATCACGAAGGTCAGGGTCGCGCCGAGCACGGAGCCCCAGAGGATCCGGACGCCCGTCGCGGTGTCGCCGGTGCCGGTGCAGGGGCCCTTGAGGCAGGAGCTGTAGCTGTCCAGGTTCTTGGTCCCGATGGCCCCGACCAGCGGGTTGATGACCCCCTTCACCACCGAGTTGACGATGTTCGTGAAGGCCGCGCCGATCACCACCGCGACTGCCAGGTCGACGACGTTCCCGCGCATCAGGAAGGCCTTGAAGCCCTGCAAGACGCTCGTCTTCTCGCTCACCTAGGTGACGCTCCTCACATGTACAGGTTGTGGAACAAACAGCTCCGCAACCTACGTCACCCGGATGCGGGCGTGTCCAATCAGGTGACTCCGACGAGAGGCGTGACGGCAAAGGCCTCCCGGGGCGGGCGGTGAGGCTCACCACAGGGTCACCGCCAGCCGGGCCGTGGCACTCGCGCCCGCGAGGCGGGCCGCGGTGGACCGGGGCACGGACAGTACGACCAGCGCGCCGTCATCACCGCCCTCCCCCACGCCCCGGGCCGTGCCCAGGTCGGCGCTCTGTTCCGCGCCCCGTCCAGCATCGTCGTCACCGGCGCCGCCCCAGCCTGCCGACGGCTCCGGCACCCTCGTCACGAGCGCGCCGCGCGCGACCACCCGGGCCTCGCCGTCCCGCGCGGCGGGCCGCTCGGCGGGGTCGACCGCGATGACGTCCACCCGGTCACCGGGGCGCAGCAGCCGGACGGTCGCCGCGTCGGCGATCCGTACCGGCGCCCGCACCCTGCCGGCGGTGCGACGGCCGTCGGAGAGGGCGCGCGCCGACGACTGCGCGCGGACGTGGGAGCCCCCGCCCGCGGGGGAGCCGCCGCCCGGGTGCCCGCGAGCCGTGTCGCCGTCGCGCGGGCCCGCCGCCACGAGTGCGGCGGCCGTGACGGCGAGGCCGACCGCGAGAGCCCGCCTCCGGGTCCGTACCAGCAGGCGCAGCCGGTGCAGCCCGCCCCGCACCCGCACCGGAGCGAACTGTGGCACCTCGCACGAGGGAGGCACGGGCAGAGACGGAGACGGAGGCGTTCCGAGGAACGGAGGGGCATGAAGAGAAGAAGGGGGAGAGACGGAAGAAGGAGAGGCAGGGGAAGGAGAGGCAGGGGGAAAGGAAGGGGAAGGCGCGCGAAAGGACAACGGGATCACCACCAGCGACGACGGGACGAGCCTGCCCGTCCACGATGGGCCCTGCCGTCGCCGCCCGCCCGAACCGGTGGATCACCGCCCGTCTGTGGACAACTGCCTCACCCGAACGACGAGTTCCACCCCTCCCGGGAACCCGGAGATGCCCTCCCGCCGGAGCCCAGGGATCCCCAGGTCCCCAGGCCCTCAGATCCTCAATGGTTCCGCCCGCTACGGCAGTTCGAACCCCGGATTCAGCCCACCCAGCGCGTTCACGCACAGACAGTTCCGCTCCTCGGCGGCGGGCAGCGCGGCCACCGCGTCGAACAGGACGCCCCGCAGCCGGTCCACGTTGGCCGCGAACACCTGCAGCACCTCCTCGTGGGAGACGCCCTCACCCGTCTCGGCCCCCGCGTCCAGGTCCGTGACCAGCGTCAACGACGTGTAGCAAAGCTCCAGTTCACGGGCGAGAGCCGCCTCGGGGTGGCCCGTCATGCCCACCACCGACCAGCCCTGTGCCTGGTGCCACGACGATTCTGCGCGGGTGGAGAAGCGCGGCCCCTCGATCACGACGAGCGCTCCGCCGTCCACCGGCTCCCACTCCCGCCCGCGTGCCGCCTTCAGCGCGGCCGAGCGGCCGGTGGGGCAGTAGGGGTCGGCCAGGGACACGTGCACCACGTTGGGCACCGAGCCGTCGGGCAGCGGCAGCCCGTCGAAGTACGTGCCCGGCCTCGACTTCGTCCGGTCTACCAGCTGATCCGGCACCAGCAGCGTCCCGGGGCCGTACTCGGCGCGCAGACCGCCCACCGCGCACGGGCCGAGGACCTGGCGCACGCCGACCGAGCGCAGCGCCCACAGGTTGGCCCGGTAGTTGATCCGGTGGGGCGGCAGATGGTGACCGCGGCCGTGCCGGGGCAGGAAGGCGACCCGCCGGCCGGCGATGTCACCGAGGAAGAGGGAGTCGCTGGGCGGCCCGTAGGGGGTGTCCACCTGGATCTCGGTCACGTCGTCCAGGAACGAGTAGAAGCCCGAGCCGCCGATTACGCCGATCTCTGCGTTCACCATGACCAGCACAGTAGCGGGCGTCACCGGCGCCCGGATCCGCCTCCGGAATCCCGGTCGGCTTCCCGCGTCACCGGCCGCTCTCCCCGCCACCGGCCGGCTTCCCGCATCACCGGCCGCTCCCCACCCCACCGGCCGGCTCCCCGGGCGGCCGGCCGGTGGCGCGGAGACACCGAGGACCCCGCCGTCGTACGACGGCGGGGTCCCGGAAGGGGTCTTACGCGGCGGAGGTGCCCGCCGAGGTGCCGGAGCCGGCCGGCTTCGAGTCCGAGGAGGACGACGAAGACGTGGTCGAGGACGCCGAGGACGCCGACGACTTGGACGTCGAGGACGCCGGCGAGCTGGTCGACGAGGAGCCGCGGCTGTCGTTCCGGTAGAAGCCGGAGCCCTTGAAGACGATGCCGACGGCGGAGAACACCTTCTTGAGGCGGCCACTGCAGTTGGGGCACTCGGTCAGGGCATCGTCGGTGAACTTCTGCACCGCCTCGAGGCCCTCGCCGCACTCGGTGCACTGGTACTGGTAGGTCGGCACTGTCTTCCTCCTGGCACTCTCACTCAATGAGTGCTAACGACGGTCCATACTGACGCATTCCCCGGGATCAGTCCACTGTCACCGGCGAGCGGTGACCGACGCCACGTGCGACGGTACGTCCCCGCGGGCGCGCCACCAGCCGCGAACGCAGCGCCAGCAGGGTCCCCAGGGCCAGGACCGTACCGGCCAGCGGCACCAGGAAACCCGCGCCGCCCCAGAAGCGGTCCTCCAGCTGACCGGCGGCGGTGACGGCCGCCGCCTGGCCGAGCGCCACCGCGCCGGTGAGCCAGGTGAACGCCTCGGTGCGCGCGCCCGCCGGGACCAGGTCCTCGACCAGCGTGTAGCCGGTGACCAGGGCGGGCGCGATGCACATGCCGACCAGGAGGCCGAGGCCGGCCAGCAGCGGCACGGAGTGCGCCGCCCACAGGCCGGACGCCGTCAGGGCCAGCGCCGCGTACCCGACGACCAGGCGGTGCTGCGGGGCCGCCTTCCAGGCGACGGCGCCGCAGACCAGACCGGAGATCATGTTGCCGGCGGCGAAGGTGCCGTACAGGACGCCGTTCAGGCCGGGCTCGCCGATCGACTCGGTGAACGCGGCCAGCGAGACCTGCATGCCGCCGAAGACCGAACCGATGCCGAGGAAGGCCACGATCAGCACGCGCACCCCGGGGATCCGCAGGGCGGAGGCGTGTTCCACGCGCGTGTGCCCGTCGACGGCGACCGGCGGCTGGGTGCCCCGCTGCGCGGCGAACAGCAGACCGCCGAGCAGGGTCAGCGAGGCCTCCGCCACCAGTCCGGCGGCCGGGTTCACGGCGGTGCACAGGGCGGTCGCGAGGAGCGGGCCGACCACGAAGGTGAGCTCGTCCGTGACGGACTCGAAGGCGGCCGCCGTGGTCATCAGGGGCGAGCCCTTCAGCTTCACGCCCCAGCGGGCCCGCACCATCGGGCCGACCTGCGGGACCGAGGCGCCGGTGGGCACGGCCGCCGCGAACAGCGCCCACAGCGGGGCGTGGGCCAGCGCCAGCGCCGTCAGGGCCAGCCCGGAGGCCGCGTGCACCAGGACGCCGGGGACCAGGACGGCGCGCTGGCCGTGACGGTCGGCGAGGCGGCCGGTGAAGGGCGCGCACAGCGCCATGGAGACACCGGTGACGGCCGCGGCGGCGCCCGCCGCGCCGTAGGAGCCGGTGGTGTGCTGCACCAGCAGCACGATGGAGAGGGTGAGCATCGCGAACGGCTGCCGCGCGGCGAAACCGGGCAGCAGGAACGTCCAGGCGCCGCGGGTGCGCAGCAACTGCCCGTACCCCGGGCGGGGCGAGTCCGACGAGTCCGGCGAGGCCGATGGGTCCTTCGACGGCTCGGAGGTGACCGTGGATGCCACGGCCCGTGCCTTTCCGCCGCCTGGTAGCGCGACCCCTCGTGTGTCCGGGTGGCGCCGAGAGCTGTCCTCTTGCGCGCACTGCGGTAGATACCGGCGCCCACCCGGGAGGTGTTCCGGCCGCCATACGGTCGCGCCAGCTCTGCGTCAGGCAGAGTTGGTTCGATCAAGGTGTGCCTTCATCGTACAGGGATCACTGTCCGCCGTACCTGTGAAAGTGAGCACCATGGGCGGCCACACCTCCGAATGAAGGAGGTGTGAACGGTACGAAACCTGCACTTAACGTGCGCCGGAACGCGCTCTCGCCACCGGGAGCGCGCCCTCACCACCGGAACGCGCCCTCACCGGGCGTCCGCGCCGTCCGTTCCCAGCCAGTCGGCCAGTTTGCCGCCGTGGCTCACGGCGCGCAGCCGTCGCTCGGCCGAGTCCCGGACCGGGTCGGTGGCGACGACCAGGAGCTCGTCGCCGCGCCGCAGCACCGTCGTCGGCAGCGGCACGAAGGAGGTGCCCTCGCGCACGACGAGGGTGACGGCCGCCCCGGCGGGCAGCCGCAGCTCGTTGACCTCGACGCCGTGCATCCGGGAGCCCTCGGGGATCGCCACCGACAGCAGGTGCCCGCGCAGCCGCTCCAGCGGCGCCGACTCGATGCCGAGGTCGGCGGCCTCGGCCTCCTCGCCCAGGCGCAGCTTGCGGGCCAGCCAGGGCAGCGTCGGCCCCTGGATCAGGGTGTAGACGACGACCAGCACGAAGACGATGTTGAAGATCCGGCGACTGCCCTCGATGCCGCTCACCATGGGGATCGTCGCCAGGATGATGGGGACCGCGCCGCGCAGTCCGGCCCAGGACATGAGCGTCTGCTCCTGCCAGGGCACGCGGAACGGCGTCAGGCAGAGCGCGACGCTCAGCGGGCGCGCCACCATGGTCAGCACCAGGCCGATGACGAGCGCCGGCACCACGTCGTCGCCCAGTTCGTGCGGGGTCACCAGCAGGCCGAGCAGGACGAACATGCCGATCTGGGCGATCCAGCCGAGTCCGTCGGCGAAGCCGCGGGTGGCGGGCCAGTGGGGGAGTTTCGCGTTGCCCATGACCATGGACGCCAGGTACACGCCGAGGAAGCCGCTGCCGTGCGCCATGGCGCCCGCCGCGTACGCCGTGACCGCGATCGCCAGGACGGCGATCGGGTAGAGGCCGGAGGCGGGCAGGGCCACGTGCCGCAGCCCCCACGAGCCCAGCCAGCCGACCGCGAGGCCGACGGCGGCGCCGATGGCCAGCTCCATCGCTATCTCGCCCAGCAGCACGTACCAGTGCTCGACGGGACCGGCGGTCGAGAAGGCGACGACCAGGATGACGACCGGGGCGTCGTTGAAGCCGGACTCGGCCTCCAGGGTGCCCGTCACGCGCGCGGGGAGCGGGATCCTGCGCAGCACGGAGAAGACCGCCGCCGCGTCCGTGGAGGACACCACCGCGCCGATGATGAGCGCCTGCCGCCACTCCAGCCCGACGAGGTGGTGGGCGGCCGTGGCGGTGACGCCGACGCTCACCGCGACCCCGGCCAGCGCGAGTACGGAGGAGGCCGGCAGGGCCGGCCTGATCTCCTTCCACTTCGTGCCGAGGCCGCCCTCGGCCAGGATCACGACCAGGGCCGCGTAGCCGATGACCTGGGTCATCTCGGCGTTGTCGAAGTGGATGTCGCCGATGCCGTCCTGGCCCATGAGGACGCCGATGCCGAGGTACACGAGCAGGCTGGGGAGCCCGCTGCGCGAGGAGACGCGGACCGCCGCGACGGCGACGAGCAGGACGAGCGAGCAGACGAGCAGGAGCTGGTTGAGGTGGTGGACAGTCAGCGGCGGTTCCCTTCGCTGGTCCGCGCGTCTCGCGCGCGGGACACATACGTACATCGGACACGAAGCGGTGGCATCACGGATCCGATTACTTCGTTACCTTACCTAACTCTTGACGATTTCTTGACGCTCGCCGTCGGGAGATCGAACGTCCTTGCGTGCTGGTTGCCGACTCCGCGTCAAGTGGCGCGGACCCCTGCGCCTATGGTTGCTCCAGCGCTCATTCACAGTCATGGCCCGACCTGCCGCTCGCGTTAGGACAGCAAGGACAGCGATGCCCCCCAACACCACCGCCACAACGGGTGACAAGCCCGCCGAGTCCGGCAGGAAGAAGGGGCGCAAAGCCCGACTTATCGTTCTCGTCCTGGTTCTGGCCCTCATAGGGGCATCGCGTTCGGCGGTTACTGGTCCATCAGTACCGTCCGCGCCTCCTTCCCGCAGACCAAGGGCTCGATCACGCTCGACGGCCTGTCCGGGCCGGTGGACGTGAAGCGGGACGGCTACGGCATCCCGCAGATCTACGCGTCCTCCGACGCGGACCTGTTCATGGCGCAGGGATTCGTCCAGGCGCAGGACCGGTTCTACGAGATGGACGTGCGCCGGCACATGACGTCCGGCCGCCTGTCGGAGATGTTCGGCAAGAGCCAGATCGACAACGACGAGTTCCTGCGCACCCTCGGCTGGGACCGGATCGCCGAGCAGGAGTACGACAAGGAGCTCTCGGCCGACACCAAGAAGTACCTCCAGGCGTACGCCAAGGGGGTCAACGCCTACCTCCGGGGCAAGGACGGCGAGGACATCTCGCTGGAGTACGCGGCGCTCGGCTTCACCAACGACTACAAGCCCGCCGAGTGGACGCCCGTCGACTCGGTCTCCTGGCTGAAGGCGATGGCCTGGGACCTGCGCGGCAACATGCAGGACGAGATCGACCGCGCCCTGCTGACCAGCCGCCTCGGCCCGCAGCAGATCGCCGACCTGTACCCGCGGTATCCGTACGACCGCAACAAGCCGATCGTCCAGGAGGGCCAGTACGACGAGCTGTCCGAGACGTTCGAGCAGAGCGGCTCCGGAAGCTCCGACGGCTCTGCCGGCTCTGGGGATGCCGGCTCCTCCGCGGACGGCTCCTCCGCGGACGGCACGACCGGCGGCACCGGCTCCGGCTCCTCCGCGGACGGCACGACCGGCGGTACCGGTTCCGGTACCGGCACCTCCACCGGTACGTCCGGCTCGGCCCTGGAGAGCCAGCTCGCGGGCCTCTACGACGTCCTCGACGACCTGCCCACGGCGGTCGGCGTGAACGGCAACGGCATCGGTTCCAACTCCTGGGTCGTCGCCGGCGAGCACACCATCACCGGCAAGCCGCTGCTGGCCAACGACCCGCACCTGTCGGCCTCGCTGCCGTCCGTCTGGTACCAGATGGGCCTGCACTGCCGCAAGGTCTCCGCCACGTGCCAGTACGACGTCTCCGGCTACACCTTCGCGGGCATGCCCGGCGTGATAATCGGCCACAACGGGGACATCGCCTGGGGCATGACCAACTCCGGTGTCGACGTCACCGACCTCTACCTGGAGAAGCTGTCCGGCGACGGCTACCTCTACGACGGCAAGGTCAGGCCCTTCCTCACCCGCGAGGAGACCATCAAGGTCGCCGGCGGCGCCGCGAAGAAGATCGTCGTCCGGCAGACCGCCGACCACATGCCCCTGCTGTCCGACCGCGACGACGACCTGGTCAAGGTCGGCAGGAAGGCCACCGTCGACGACGACGCCCCCGACCGCGGGAACGGCTACGCGGTCGCCCTGAAGTGGACGGCGCTGGAGCCGGGCAACACCATGGACGCCGTGTTCGCCATGAACAAGGCGGCCGACTGGGACGGCTTCCGCAAGGCGGCCGAGAAGTTCGACGTGCCCTCGCAGAACCTCGTCTACGCCGACACGAAGAACCACATCGGCTACCAGCTGCCCGGAAAGATCCCCACGCGCGCGAAGGGCCTCGACGGCCGGGTCCCGACCCTGGGCTGGGAGTCGAAGAACAAGTGGGGCGACTACCTGGACTTCGACCAGCTGCCCTACGAGTACGACCCGGAGCGCGGCTACATCGTCACCGCCAACCAGGCCGTGGTCGACCCGGAGAAGTACCCCTACACGCTCACCACGGACTGGGGCTACGGCACCCGCAGCCAGCGGATCACCGACCTGATCAAGCAGAAGATCAAGGGCGGCGGCAAGGTCTCCACCGACGACATGCGCCAGATGCAGACGGACAACGCCAGCGAGATCGCGAACATGCTGGTGCCGACGCTGCTGAAGATCAACCTGGACGACGCGGACGTCCGTGAGGCGCAGGAACTGCTCCAGGGCTGGAACCGCACCCAGGACGCCGACTCGGCGGCGGCCGCGTACTTCAACGCGGTGTGGCGCAACATCCTCAAGCTGGCCTTCGGCCACAAGCTGCCCAAGGAACTGCGCGTCGAGGGCCAGTGCCTGTGGGTCGACCCGGTCGACACCACCGGTCCGGTCGACGACAAGGACAAGGTCCGCGAGTGCGGGCAGCGCGACGGCGACCAGGCGCAGCCGGACGGCGGCGACCGCTGGTTCGAGGTCGTGCGCAACCTCATGGAGAAGCCGGACAGCGACTGGTGGACGACGCCCGAGGCGGGCACCCGCCCCGGAGCCGAGAAGGACCGTGACGCGCTGTTCGAGCGCGCCATGATCGACGCCCGCTGGGAGCTGACCGCCAAGCTCGGCAAGGACATCGACTCCTGGAGCTGGGGCCGGCTGCACCGCCTGTTCCTGAAGAACCAGACCCTGGGCACCAGCGGCCCCGGCTTCCTCCAGTACCTCCTCAACCGCGGCCCGTGGAAGCTCGGCGGCGGCGAGGCGGCGGTCGACGCGACCGGCTGGAACGCCGCGGGCGGCTACGACGTCGTGTGGGTGCCGTCGATGCGGATGGTGGTCAACCTCGACGACCTCGACAAGTCGAAGTGGATCAACCTCACCGGCGCCTCCGGGCACGTCTTCAGCGCCCATTACACCGACCAGACGGACAAGTGGGCCAAGGGCGAGCTGCTCGACTGGTCGTTCAAGTCCAAGGCGGTCGACGACAGCACGGTCGACACCCTCGTGCTGAAGCCGTGAGCCGGTGAGCCGGTGAGCCGGTGAACGACTGAACGGCTGAACCGCTGAAGGGGCCCTCCACGCGCGCGTGGAGGGCCCCTTTCCGATACGCGGCGTCCCCGTCCGCCCGTCCGCCCTGTCCGCCTCGTTCGTTCCGTCCGCCGTCAGCCGGTGAAGCGCCGCACCCCCGACGGCGTCACCACGGCGTCGACCGGCCGGTCGTGCGGCTCCTCGGGGAGGTGCCCGACGACCTCGCCGTCGTACAGCAGCACCAGCAGGGAGGGATCCGCGCCCGCGCGTTCCAGCCGCGCCAGCACGCGGTCGTACGACCCGCCGCCGCGGCCGAGGCGCATGCCGCGCGCGTCGACGGCGAGACCCGGCAGCAGCACCACGTCGGCGTCCGCCACGGCGTCGGGCCCCAGCCGCTCGCCCGCGGGCTCGAAGAGGGTCATCTTCCCGCCGTGCCGGACCCGCGCGAGAGAGCCCTCGCCGGTGTAGGCGCCCCAGTCGAGGTCGTTGTCGGGCAGCAGCGCGGGGAGCAGGACCCGTACGCCCCGCGCGAGCAGCGCGTCCAGCAGCGCGAGCGTGCCCGGCTCGCTGCCCACGGAGACGTACGCCGCGACGGTCCGCGCGGCGGTCAACTCCGGGATCCCCAGCGCGCGCTCGGCGAGCAGGGTGGCGGCCTCCCGCAGGTCGTCCGTCGTCAACCTGTTCCTCACCGTGAGGAACTCTCCCCGCAACGTACGTTTGTGAGACTCTGCTCCGCCTTCGGTGTGGCTCATGTGTGGCTCCCGCGCGATCCTCGTACGCTCATATGATCATGAATTAACCGGAGCTACAGATACCTCACATAGCCACCGGATAAGGTTCCCGACATGACTCAGTCGCACCCCAGGATCAGCAAGGCTGTCATCCCCGCAGCCGGCCTCGGCACCCGGTTCCTGCCGGCGACCAAGGCCACTCCCAAGGAGATGCTGCCGGTCGTGGACAAGCCCGCGATCCAGTACGTGGTCGAGGAGGCCGTCGCCGCCGGCCTCGACGACGTCCTCATGATCACCGGACGCAACAAGCGCCCGCTCGAGGACCACTTCGACCGCAACTACGAACTGGAGTCGGCACTTCAGAAGAAGGGCGACGCCGCCCGCCTCGCCAAGGTCCAGCAGTCCAGCGACCTGGCGACCATGCACTACGTGCGACAGGGCGACCCCAGGGGACTCGGACACGCGGTGCTCTGCGCGGCCCCGCACGTCGGGCAGGAGCCCTTCGCCGTCCTGCTGGGCGACGACCTGATCGACCCCCGCGACCCGCTGCTCCAGCAGATGATCGAGGTGCGGGAGCGGCACGGCGGCAGCGTCGTCGCCCTCATGGAGGTCGCCCCCGAGCAGATCCACCTCTACGGCTGCGCCGCCGTGGAGGACACCGCGGACGGCGGCGTCGTCAAGGTGACCGGCCTGGTGGAGAAGCCGGAGCCGGCGGACGCCCCGTCGAACTACGCGATCATCGGACGCTACGTCCTCGACCCGGCCGTCTTCGACATACTCCGCCGCACCGAGCCCGGGCGCGGCGGCGAGATCCAGCTCACCGACGCCCTCCAGCAGCTCGCGCAGGACGAGAAGGCCGGCGGCCCGGTGCACGGCGTCGTCTTCACGGGCCGCCGCTATGACACGGGCGACCGCGGCGACTATCTGCGTGCCATTGTCAGACTCGCGTGCGAACGTGAGGATCTGGGACCGGACTTCCGGTCCTGGCTTCGCCGTTACGTCACCGAGGAGATGCAACAGCCTTGAGCACCGCCGCGCCCCGCACCGCCGGACAGGACCGTCTGTGGTCGGTGGACGAGCACCTGGAGGACATCCTCGCCGCCGTCCGCCCCCTGGAACCCATCGAGCTGCGACTGCCCGATGCCCAGGGCTGCGTCCTGGTCGAGGACGTCACGGTCCCTCTCTCGCTGCCGCCCTTCGACAACAGCTCGATGGACGGGTACGCGGTGCGGGTCGCGGACGTCGCGGGCGCGAGCGAGGAGTACCCGGCCGTCCTGGAGGTCGTCGGGGACGTCGCCGCCGGCCAGGCCGGCCTCCTGCACGTCGGGCCCGGACAGGCCGCCCGGATCATGACCGGGGCCCCGCTGCCGCCCGGCGCCGAGGCCGTCGTCCCGGTGGAGTGGACCGACGGGGGCCTCGGCGAGGGCCCCGTCGACGGGATGCGCGCCCGCAGCCTCGCCCCCGAACAGGCCTCGGGGCAGGTCCGCGTGTACCGCTCCGCCGAGGCGCGGGCGCACGTGCGCGCCAAGGGCAGCGACGTGCGGGCCGGTGACCGCGCCCTGGAGGCCGGCACCGTCCTCGGCCCGCCGCAGATCGCCCTGCTCGCCGCCGTCGGACGCGGCACGGCCCGGGTCCGCCCGCGCCCGCGCGTCGTCGTCCTGTCCACGGGCAGCGAACTCGTCCAGCCCGGCGAGGAACTGCGCGGCGGCCAGATCTACGACTCCAACAGCTTCGCCCTCACCGCCGCCGCCCGCGACGCCGGCGCCATCGCCTACCGGGTGGGCGCGGTCGCCGACGACGCCGAGACCCTGCGGTCCACCATCGAGGACCAGCTGGTCCGCGCCGACCTGGTGGTCACCACCGGCGGCGTGAGCGTCGGCGCGTACGACGTCGTCAAGGAGGCCCTGTCGCACGTCGGGGACGAGGACGAGGCGGGCAGCGGCATCGACTTCCGCAAGCTCGCCATGCAGCCCGGCAAGCCCCAGGGCTTCGGCTCCATCGGCCCCGACCACACCCCGCTGCTGGCCCTGCCCGGCAACCCGGTGTCGTCGTACGTCTCCTTCGAGCTGTTCGTGCGGCCCGCGATCCGCACCCTCATGGGACTCACGGACGTCCACCGGCCCACCACCCGCGCGAAGCTCGTCGCGGACCGGGCGCTGTCCTCGCCGAAGGGGCGCCGGCAGTTCCTGCGCGCGACCTGCGCCGAGGGCGCCGTGCGTCCGGTGGGCGGCGCCGGCTCGCACCTGGTCGCGGCCCTCGCGCACGCCGACTCGCTGATCGTCGTCCCCGAGGACGTGGAGTCCGTCGAGCCGGGGAGCGAGGTCGAGGTCGTCCTGCTCGGCTGAGGCACCCGCGGGGGCGGGTCCGCGGGCCGGTCCTGGTCCGCCGCGGGCCCCCGCATGGGGGTACCGTGTCGCGCACCACACGCCCGGACCGGGAGCGCCACACCACCATGACTGTCCCTTCCCGGGGGAAGACCCCCGGACCCCCTGTGCAGGACCGACTGACGCACGTCGACGAGGCGGGCGCCGCCCGCATGGTCGACGTGTCCGGCAAGGACGTGACGGCGCGGACGGCGCGCGCCAGCGGGCGCGTCGTCGTCTCTCCCCGCGTGGTCGAGCTGCTGCGCGGCGAAGGGGTCCCCAAGGGGGACGCGCTGGCCACCGCCCGGATCGCGGGCATCATGGGCGCCAAGCGCACGCCCGACCTCATCCCCCTGTGTCACCCGCTGGCCGTCTCCGGTGTGAAACTGGACCTGTCGGTCGCGGACGACGCCGTCGAGATCACCGCCACGGTGCGGACCACGGACCGTACGGGCGTCGAGATGGAGGCCCTCACCGCGGTCTCCGTCGCCGCGCTCACCGTGATCGACATGGTGAAGGCGGTCGACAAGGGAGCGGTCATCACGGACGTGCGGGTCGAGGAGAAGACGGGCGGCAAGTCGGGCGACTGGAGCCGGCCGTGAGCGCCGCGCCGTACCGCGCGCTGGTCGTGACGGCCTCCAACCGCGCCTCGGCCGGTGTCTACGAGGACCGGGGCGGCCCGCTGGTCGCCGACGGCCTCACGGGCTTCGGGTTCGCCGTCGACGGGCCGCGGGTCGTGCCCGACGGGGACCCGGTGGAAGCCGCCCTGCGCGCCGCCGTGGCGGCCGGCTACGACGTGGTCGTCACCACCGGGGCACCGGCGTCTCGCCCACCGACCGCACCCCCGAGGCGACCCGCGCGGTCATCGACCACGAGGTGCCGGGCATCGCGGAGGCCATCAGGGCGTACGGCCGGGACAAGGTGCCCACCGCGGCACTGTCGCGGGGTCTCGCCGGCGTGGCGCAGCGCACACTGATCGTCAATCTGCCGGGTTCCACCGGCGGGGTCAGGGACGGGCTGGCCGTCCTGGAGCCCCTGCTGGTGCACGCCGTGGACCAGCTCCGCGGCGGTGACCATCCCGGACCCGGCGCCGGCCCCGGGGGTGCGAGCTGAACAGCCCTTCCTGGCCCGTCGAACTGACGGAGGGCGACATCGTCCTGCGGCCGATAAAGCTGCGCGACCAGCGGGCCTGGCGCGAGGTCAACCGGCGCAACCGGGACTGGCTGCGTCCCTGGGAGGCGACCATCCCGCCGCCCGCGCCGAGCGGACCGGTCACGCACCGGCCGACCTACCGGCAGATGGTCCGCCATCTGCGGTCCGAGGCGAACGCGGGCCGGATGCTGCCGTTCGTCATCGAGTACCAGGGGCGGCTGGTCGGGCAGTTGACGGTCGCCGGGATCGCCTGGGGGTCCATGTGCTCGGGACACGTCGGCTACTGGGTGGACGAGTCGGTGGCCGGCCGCGGGTGATGCCGACGGCCGTGGCGATGGCCGTGGACCACTGTTTCCACAGCGTCGGGCTGCACCGCATCGAGGTCTGCATTCGCCCCGAGAACGGGCCCAGCCGCCGGGTGGTGGAGAAACTCGGATTCCGCGAGGAGGGGCTGCGGCCGCGTTATCTCCACATCGACGGGGCCTGGCGCGACCACCTCGTGTTCGCGCTCACGGCCGAGGAGGTGCCCGAGGGCTGCTGAACCGCTGGCGGCGCAATCGTCCACGCAGCGTGCCCCGTGACCCTCAGAACACCCACGGGAATCCCGCGAACCCCGGAAATTGAATAAATGTTCGAAAATGATCGCCCGGCGACCGTCTGGAGCATGGAATTCACCGCTCCGGCGGTCCGCTGATCGGATCGGTCGCAAAAAAAGCTCGAAATATCAGCCAGATCGTGCGACACACCGGCTCAATTGGCGGATGGCCTCACGTAAACCCCTCTACCGTGTGAGGGGTGAGCAGCAGCGGCCTGATCTACGCAGTCATCGTCGGGGCCTGGGCCGCCTACTTGGTGCCGATGTGGCTCCGTAGGCAGGACGAGCTGAACGAGGCCCGTCCGACCGAGCGCTTCAGCACCGCCATCCGGCTTCTGTCCGGACGGGCGGGCATGGAGCGCCGGTACGCCAAGGACCTGCGGGCGCGCTCCGCCGACGAGGAGGAGCTCGACGTCGACGCGCCGGACGTCCCCACCGAATCGGTGGACGTCCGGGCCTTCGCCGTGCCTCCGGACCGACCCCGGGTGACGGCGACGGTCCAGGAACACGAGCAGGCCCGCCCGGATCCGGCCCGCTCGGAGCAGGCCCGCGAACAGGTCGCCGCCCAGGCGACCGGGCCCGCGCAGGAATCCGGCACCGCGCCGGCGCACCCGCGCGTGCCCGAGACGCGGCGCGCGCCCTCCGCGCCGGCGGCCCCCGCCGCCGGATCCGCGCAGGCGCAGGCGGCCGCCGCGCGCGCCCAGCGCTCGAAGGTCCTCGCGCGCCGCAGGCGCACCACCGTCGTCCTCTTCCTCGCCTTCACCCTCGGCGCGATCGTCGCCGCCGTCGGCGGACTGGCGTTCCTGTGGGCGCCCGGCGTGCCCGCCGTCCTGCTCAGCGGATACATCGCCTACCTGCGCTCCCAGGAGCACCGCCGGTTCGCCTACCAGATGGACCGCAGGCAGGCCGAGGCCGCCGCCCAGCGGCTGCGTGAGCGGCAGCCGCGCCGGCGGGCGTCCGCCCCCGCCGCGCACGCCTCCGCCGACCCCGGCCTCGACGCCGGCGCAGAGGAGCCGCACGAGGTTCCCGAGGCCGAGACCGACCCGGGCCTGGTGGCGCTCGCCGCGGACCGCAGGGCGCTCGTCGAGCAGACCGACCACGCCGAGTGGGTCGACCAGCAGCGCGAACGCCAGCGGCGGCCGGACCACGGTGACAGCTGGGACCCCGTACCGGTGCCGCTGCCGACGTACGTGACCGCGCCGGTCGCGCCGCGGGCCACCTCCGACGTGGACCTCGGGGCGCCGGACACCTGGAGCTCGGCCCGGTCCAGCGCCGTCGCGCCCGAGCACGAGGCGACCGACGAGACGCCCGACCGGGACGCCGCGGACGGTGCCGAGGACGTGCCGGACGGGGAGGCGGGACGGGCAGAGGACGGCGAGCGCAGCGACGCGCGCCGCGCCGCGTCGGCCCGGCGCTCGCGCGAGCGGGGCCGCACGCCGCTGTTCGACCAGTACGAGGACGGCGAGCGGCCGCGGGCCGCCAACGAGTGAGCGGCGACGGGTGTCCGGCGACGCGCGGACGACGCCGGATACGCGGTGGTCGGAGGCCCGGGGAACGGATTTCCAAGCACCCCGACGGGGATGCTAGAGTTTCACTCGTTGCAAGGGCCTGTGGCGCAGTCCGGTAGCGCACCTCGTTCGCATCGAGGGGGTCTGGGGTTCAAATCCCCACAGGTCCACGCATCATGGAGGCCCGTTCCTGATATCAGGAACGGGCCTCCTGTCATGTGCCGGTGTGACACGAAGTCCCTGCCGCCGTCCCTGTCACCTCGTCGGCCCTCGGCCGACGGCGGAGTGGTCTCCGACCGTTCGACACCGCCCGGGCCACCGGTTCCTGGCATGACCGGGGTTGACCGCCTCCCTCCGCCGTCACGTGCTGAGACCGTCGTCACGCGGTGAGCCCGCCGTCGTCCGGGATGTCCCCGGACGACGGCGGGCTCACCGCGCGGGGCCCGGCCCCGTCACGGCAGCAGCCCGTACGCGGCGCACAGGCCGACCACGACCGTCGCCGCCAGGGCGTGGCAGGTGTAGGTGATCCGGCCGGCCACCGGCCACCAACCCCGGAACCAGGCCAGCACCGTGCAGACCAGGAGCAGGGCGGTGGCGGCGGCCGCGGCCGCGACCAGGCGGGGGATCAGGGTCAGCAGGGGCGAGTCGCCCACCAGGACGGCCCGGTTGAGGGCGTTGCCGTCGCCGGTGAGCCGGACGAAGCACACGGTGGCCGCGGCCAGGGTCGCGCCGGTGAGCCAGGCCAGCGCCCAGGCGAGCCGGCCGCCGGGCGCCTTGGGCTCGCGGCGTCGTACGAACGCCACCACCGGGAGGAGCAGGAGGGCCGCGCCGAGGACCGCGAGGCCCGCCAGCAGGGCCTGCTGGTGCAGGGCCGGCGACTGGTACCAGGCGAGTTTCTCGAACACCTGGGTCGGGTCGGAGGCCAGGGCCAGCCGGCCGTCGCGGAAGGCGATCCGGTCCTGCCCGGCACGCTCCTGGAAGACGCCCGGCGCGACCGGCACCCAGTGCTGCTCGCCGACCCGCGGGTCCCGGGCCAGGCCGGTCGTGGCCAGGGTGCCGTCGGCGTCCGCGGTGACGTGCACGGAGGTGGTGAGCGCCGCGACCCGGGTCAGGTCCGAGGTGCTGGTGCGGGTGGTGCGGTAGTGGCCGGAGTAGAGGGAGGCCGCGTTCCTGTCCTGGCGGGTGGGCCGGGCCGAGGCGTCGGCCGTGGGCCGGCCGCCGGCCTCACCGAGGTCCGCGGCGGCGGAGGGGGCGGCCGTCGCGGAGGGGGTTGCCGGAGCACCCTCGTCGTCGTCGCCGCCGAGCCGGTCCGCCACCCGGTTCACCAGCTCCTGTCCGGCGTAGGAGGCGCTGCCGTCGACGCCGTCGCCGTTGTAGACGACGTACACGCCGACTCCGGACGCGGGGAGCAGGGCCAGGTTGCCGTGGAAGCCGGGCAGGTCGCCGTCCTTCACCCACAGCCGCTGCCCGGCCCGCACGCGCTCCTCCAGCAGGTAGCCGATGCCGGTCAGCCGGGAGTCGTTGGCGAACTGACGGTGCAGCATGGCGCGGGTGGAGGCGCGGGTCAGGACGGGGCCGCCGTCGTCGAGCAGGGCGCTCATCAGGCGGCCCATGTCGGCGGCGGTGGTGACGGCACCCGCGCCGGTCGGCGTCCAGGCGCCGTACTGCCCGTCCTCGGCGCGCTGCCGGCCGCCGTCGGGCCGGTAGCCGAGGGCGAGGGCGCCGGCGGTGCGGGCGTCGGGCCGGGCGAAGGTGGTGCGGGTCATGCCGAGGGGCTCGAGGACGGCGTCGTCGACGTAGGTGGCGAACGGGGTGCCGGTGACCTGCTCGACCAGGTGACCGGCCAGCGCCACACCGTAGTTGTCGTAGACGGCCGTCTCGCCGGGCGGCCGTACCCGCTCTGGCTGGTGTTCGCCGAGGCTCTCGCCGAGGGCGCCCGCCGGCTCGGGCGCGGTGCCGCCGCGGCCGAGGATGCCGGTGTCGAACCCGGCGGTGTGCGTGAGGAGATGACGGACCGTCACGGGACGGCCCGGGTAACTGTCCCTGATCCTGAAGGCGGTCAGGTACCGGTTGACGTCGGCGTCCAGGCTCAGCCTGCCCTTCTCCACCTGCTGGAGCACGGCGACCGCCGTGAACAGCTTGGCGTCGGAGGCCATGAAGTAGCCGGTGCGCCGTGGGTCGCTGCGCACGCCCCGCTCGACGTCGGCCAGCCCGTAGCCCTTGGTCAGCGTCCGGCCGTCGCGGTTCACCACGACGACGGAGGCGCCCGGGACGCGGTACTCGGCGAGCTGCTTCGGCACCAGGTCGTCCAGCAGCGCGGACAGGCTCCCGTCCTGCCCCGCGGACGCCGTACCGGCGGCGACACCGGCATCGCTGCCGACACCGGCTCGGGTGCCGACGTCGGCGGCGGGGCCCGAACGGCCTTCCGCGGGGCCCGAACGGCCGTCCGCGGCGGCCGGGTTCACCACGCACAGGACGGCGGTCGCCGCGGCCGCCATCAGGGTGAGGATTCGCTCTCGGCTCGTCATGCCTTCGATTCCACCCGCCGCGGCTGCCGCGCCCCAGGGCCCTGTGTGGTGTCCGGGGGCTACTCAGGTACACCCCCCGAGAGGGGACAATGGTCCCGTGACCGGCGGCACGTGGCGCACCAGGATGTAACACGTAGGGCGGCAACGGGCCGTCGGATCGCAGGAGTTGTGGCATGAATATCGCCAAGGACGCGCGTACCGCGCTCGCCGGACTCACCCCGGCCGGCCTGGCCCTCGCCGAGGTCTTCTGTTTCTCCCTGCTGGTGACCGCGATCTCCCTGCTCGGGGCGGGCATCGGTCTCTTCCTCGTGCCGGCGGCCGCCCTCGCCGCCCGCGGCACGGTGAACGTCACCCGCCGGCTGGCCGGCGCCCGCCTGGAGGGCGGCATCCCCGAGCCGTACCTGCCGGAGCCGCCCCGCGAGGGCGGTCCCCAGGGCTGGTGGAGCCGCACCCGGTGGATCCTCACCGACCCGGCGACCTGGCGGGACCTCGCCTGGATGCTGGTCGACCCGGTGATCGGGATCGTCCTGGTCCTGCTGCCGCTCGCCCTGATCGCGTTCGGCGTCTTCGGCCTCCTGATGCCCATGCTGTGGGAGGACATCAGCGGCAACGGCGGCAACAGCTGGTACTGGTTCGTCAAGGTGACCGACCGTCAGAGCGCGCTGTACGCACTTGGGTTGGGCATCCCGACCCTGCTGACCGGCCTGGTCTGCGCCCCGCCCTGATGCGCGCCCACGCCCGGCTCGCCCGCACCCTCCTCGCCCCCACCGAGACCTCCCGCAAGGTCCTGCACCTGACCCGCACCCGCTCCGAGGCCGTCAGCAGCTCCGCCGCCGAACTGCGCCGTATCGAGCGCGACCTGCACGACGGCGCCCAGGCCCGGCTCGTCGCCCTCGGCATGAACCTCGGCGTCGCCGAGAAGCTCCTCGCCAAGGACCCGGAGGCGGTCCGCGCGATCCTCGCCGACACCCGCAAGGCCTCCGTCAGCGCCCTGAACGAGCTGCGCGACCTGATCCGCGGCATCCACCCGCCGGTCCTCTCCGACCGCGGCCTCGCCGACGCCGTCCGCGCCCTCGCCATGGACAGCCCGCTCGACGTCTCCGTCACCGCCGAACTGCCCGGCCGCGCCGACGCCCCCGTCGAGTCCGCCCTCTACTTCGCCGTCTCCGAGATCCTCACCAACGCGGCCAAGCACGCCGCCCCCACCCACGTCACCGTCGACCTCCGGTACGCCGACGGCCGGATCCGTGCCGAGGTCGGCGACGACGGTCACGGCGGGGCCGACCCCTCGCGCGGCACCGGCCTGCGCGGCATCGAGCGCCGCCTCGCCGCCTTCGACGGCGTGCTCGCCGTCCACAGCCCGGTGGGCGGACCCACCACCCTCACCCTGGAGATCCCTTGCGCGTTGTCCTAGCCGAAGACCTGTTCCTCCTGCGCGACGGCCTGGTGAGGCTGCTGGAGGCGTACGACTTCGAGATCGTGGCCGCCGTCGACAACGGGCCCGGCCTCTTACGGGCCCTCGTCGACGAGCGGCCCGACGTCGCGATCGTCGACGTACGCCTCCCGCCCACCTTCACCGACGAGGGGCTCCAGGCCGCCCTGGCGGCCCGCAGGAAGGTCCCGGGCCTGCCGGTGCTCGTCCTCTCCCAGTACGTCGAGCAGCTCTACGCGCGTGAGCTGCTCGCCGACGGCAGCGGCGGCATCGGCTACCTCCTCAAGGACCGCGTCTTCGACCCCGACCAGTTCGTGGAGTCCGTCCGCCGGGTCGCCGCCGGCGGCACCGCCATGGACCCCGACGTCGTCGCCAAGCTGTTCGCCAAGGACAGCAACGGCCCCACCGGCTCCCTCGCCCGCCTCACCCCGCGCGAGCGGGAGGTGCTGGCGCTGATGGCCGAGGGCCGCTCCAACGCCTCGATCGCCCAGTCCCTGGTGATCACCGAGCGGTCCGTCATCAAACACACCTCGAACATCTTCGCCAAACTCGACCTGCCGGTCTCCGAAGACGCCAACCGGCGGGTCCTGGCGGTCCTGGCGTTTCTCAAGTGAGCCACGGGTGCCCGCCGTGGGACGGGGGAAAGGGACAGTGCACATGGAATCGCGACTGCCGTCCAAGACGTTTGCCGCACCGCGGTAACCCGGCGCGAAAGAGGAACCCCCACTTGCTCAACCACATTAGCCAGTGCTAATTTTTTGGTGTGGCCGAACCTTATGAGCTGCGGTTCTTCGAAGATGTGCTGGACTGGATCAAGACGCTTGCGAAGGAAGACCCGGACAGTCATCTCCATGTGATAGCCGCTCTGGAACGGCTCCAGGAAGTGGGACCGGCGCTCCGCCGTCCGACGGTTGGCGCGATCGAGAAGAGCCGTTACCGGAACATGCGGGAGCTGCGTCCACGCAGCGGCGGGACGGTGAGCATCCGGATGCTCTTCGTCTTCGACCCCGAGCGGCGGGCCGTCTTTCTGGTGGCCGGCAACAAGGCGGCGGGACGGCAGTGGGCAGCCTGGTACCCCAGGGCGGTCAAGGAAGCTGACGACAAATACGCGACGTATCTTGAGGCGCTGGAGCAGGAGAAGAAGGAAGGGCAGGGCAGATGAAACTCGGCACCATGGCCGACCTGACGGCCGACATCACCCCCGAGAAGCGCGAGCGCATCGACGCCATCAAGGCGGAGATGGTCGACGCCGAGCGGGGTCATGAACTTGCCACTCTCCGCAAGGCGCAAGGCTTCACCCAGGTGCAGGTCGCCGAGGCCATGGGGGTCACGCAGGGGCGGATCAGCCAGATCGAGCGAGGCCTCGCCCGCCTGGAAACCTCGACCATGGCCGCGTACCTGCACGCGATCGGCGGTGAGCTGACCATAACCGCCACCGTGGGGAATCTCTCGGTGAGGCTGTAGGGCGGATTCTGGTCATGCCGGGAAATGCTCTCCGTGGGCGTGGGCGTGGGCGTGGGCGTGGGAAGCGGTGAGCGCGAACCACGGAATCAGTCCCGGCTGACGACTTCCGTCGGTGCCTCTGTCTGCCCACCGCCTGCGCGGTGGCGAGTATGCGCGGGAACGAGTTGCGCGGGACCGGACCGGTCGGAGCCGCCATCGACCGCCTCGACGAAGCCCCCGCCTCTCCGCCCGCCTGACCGGCGCCCGGGAGTGCGAGGGCGATCACGTCCAACCCATGCTCTTCCGTCCCGTCGCCGACGAGACTCGATGTCCCGGCTGCATCACGAGGCTTCCATGTACACCTGTTACATTCGCTGCATGACTGATCCGGTGGTGGAATCCATGGCCGAGGTCCGCAACCACCTCGCCGACGTCATCGACCGTGCCCGGCGGGAGGAGATTCCGACGATCATCACGCGACGCGGCAAGCAGGAAGCCGTGGTCATCGACATTCAGGAGTACCAGCGCCTGCGCCGGATCGCCGAGGACGCCGAGGAGGCATGGCTCAACGGGCTGGCCGACGAAGCCGAGTCCGAGGGCATGGAGGGATCCGTCTCGCTGGAGGAGATGGCCGCCCGGCTCCGCGGACCTCAGGACTGACCCGCATGGGATACGTCACCCGCTTCACCCCGCATGCCCAGCGGGACATGCTCAAGATCCCGCGTCCGGACGCCGTACGCGTTCTGCACCGTCTCGCCGAGCTCCAGAAGGCGATGGACTCGGGGGACACGACGTCGTTCGACGTCGAAGCCTTCCAGGGGCACAGTGCCCGCCGGCGACTCGGGGTCGGCGACTACCGCGCCGTCCACACCGTCGGGAACGGACAGCTGATCGTGTGGGTCCTCGCCGTCGGCAACCGCCGCGAGGTCTACCGCCGGGCGCCGTGAGCCCCGCTCGCCGACGGCGGGCGCGGCGGCGCCGGCGCAGGAGCGGGGCGTCGCACTCTGGCCCGGTGCGCCCGGTAAGACCGTGTCGGCGGTGGCCACGTGCTCCTGAGGGCTGTGCGGAATCGGCCTCACACACCCGCCGGACTCCAAGCCCTCATCCACAGCCTCAGACCAGAGTGAGCGTCCCGCCGGGCGACCTGCGCAGCGCCCACCCCGTCGGCAGCACCGTCGCCGTCACCGAGATCAGCGCGCACGCCCCCGTGACCCACCCGAGCGCCTGCCACGGCACGACCACCGTCACCGGCGCCGACAGCAGCCCCAGCGCACCGGCCATGCCGGCCAGGCCGACGACCGTCACCGCCAGCCCCAGCACCGCGCCCACCGCGACCACGGTCAGCGCCTCCGTCGCGGCCCACCGCAGGACCTGCCCGCCGGTTGCCCCGGCCAGCCGCAGCGCCGCCACGTCCCGGCGCCGCTCGGCGGCGCCCATGACGAGGGTGTTGGCGAGGGAGATGCCGGCGTAGAGGAGCGCCAGGCCCAGGACGAGGAACATGCCGAGCCGGGTCGTGCCGTCGGTCCCTGGGCGGCTCGCGGTCACCCACTCCTTCGCGGACCACACCCGCCCCCGTCGACCGCCCGCAGCCCGCGCACGACCGCCGCCGGGTCGGCCCCCGCGCGCACCCGCACGTCCACCCGGTCGACGTCCGCCCCGCCCGCGTTCGCGGCGGTGACGTACACCCCGTTGTCGCCCGTCCCGGTGGCCAGTACGGCGGCGATCCGCAACGTCCTCGGCGTCCCGTCGCCGAGCCACACCCGTACCCGCTGCCCCACCCGGTGCTCGGCCCACTCCTCGTTCACCACGATCGACCCGTCGTCCAGGTCCGCCGCCCGCCCCGCCGTCACCGGCAGCCGTACGGCCCCGGCGAGGGCCCGCGGATCCACCGCCCGCGCCGGTGAACGCACCAGCGCCACCCCGCCCTCCAGGGCGTGCACGGCGGTCGCGGCGGACGGGAACACCGCCGCACCGGGCACCCGCCGCAGCCCCTCCAACGCGCCCTGACCGACATCCGTCACCACGAAGTCCGCCGCCGTCCGCTGCCGTACCTCCGCCGCCCCGGCCTCCTCCAGCGTGGCCGTCGCGCCCAGCAGGGAACCCGCGAGCGCCACCGTCACCAGCACGGGTGCCGCGACGGCCGCGGTGCGTCGCACCCCGGCGACGGCGTGCGCCCGCACCAGCAGACCGGTCGTACCCGGCAGCCGGGGCACCAACGGCCGTACAAGGGCGGGCGCGAGGAGCGCCGTCGCCGTGATGAGCAGCATCGGCCGGCTGACGTACGTCTTGCGGTGCAGCAGGTCGCCCGGATCGACGGCCAGCGCGTACGCCAGGGTCGCCGCGGCCGTGAGCAGCAGCGCCGACCCGCACACCAGCCGTCCCCACGGCAGCGCCCGCCCGTCCGCCGCCGCCTCGCGCAGCGCCCGCACCGGCGCGGTCCGCCCGGCCCGCCAGGACGCGACGGACGCACCCGCGAGGGCCACCGACAGGCCCGTCCAGAAGGCGAGGTGGTACGGCCATGCCTGCCCGCCGATCGTGTACCAGCCCGGCGCGAGACCGCCCTCGATCACCGCCTCGCCCAGCAGCGGCGCCCCGTACGCCCCCAGCACACAGCCCGCCGCCGAGGCGAGGACGCCGACCAGCAGCGCCTCCAGCAGGACCGTCCGCCGCACCTGGCCCGGCGTGGCGCCCGCGAGGCGCAGCAGCCCGAACTCCCGGCGCCGCCGCTCGACCGCGAACGCGAAGGTGGAGGCCACGACGAACACCGACACGAACGCCGTCACCCCGCCCGCCGTCCCGAACAGCGCGTTGAGCGCGGTGAGCGCCTCGCCGTCCCGGCCCGGGTCCGCGTCGGCCTGCCGCCGCCCGTCCCCGGTGAGCACCCGCGCCCCGGATCCGTCCACGACCGCCCGTACGGCAGCAGCGTCCGCCTCCACGACCGACTGAGGGGAGAACGGGGAGAGCCGGGCGGCGCGCGCGTCGGTATAGAACACCGCCTCCTCGAAGCCACGCCCGCGCACCGTGCCCACCACCACGTCGCCGCCGCTCAACCGCGTGCCCACGCGCGCCCAGCCGGCCGTGACCACGACCTCCCCGTCCGCGCGCGGCGCCCGCCCGGCCGACAGTTCGTACGGGGCGAACCGCGCCGTCGACCACGGATGCCCGACCAGCCCGACCGGCCCGCCCGCCACCCGCACCGGGAAGGAACGGTCCTGCGTGACCGGCCCCAGCGCCCGCAGCGCGGCGACCACCCCGGCCGGCACGGGCCGCGGCCGCGCCAGCTCCGCCGTCCGCACCCCGCCCGGCGTCCCCACCCGCAGGGTGTCCCGCCCCTTCACCACCACCGGCGCCGCCGCGAACCGCTCCGGCGCCCGCTCCGGCGCCGCCGACGAGGCCGCCAGCGCCTGGCCCATCACCGCGACCAGGCCCACCCCCAGCGCGAGGGCGACGAAACTCCCGACGAACCCCGCCCACCGGACCCGCAGGGTCCGCAACGCCACACTCAGCACGCCACGCCCCCCTCGGAGTTCCGCGCCGCCCCTCGCGCCGGTGACACCCGAGCGCTCTCCAGCCCCGCCATCCGCGCCCCGACCGTCTCCGCGTCCGCCCCGGCCAGCTCCCCGTGCACCCGCCCGTCGACCAGGAACACCACCCGGTCCGCGTACGACGCGGCCACCGGATCGTGGGTGACCATCACCACCGTCCGGCCCTCCTCGTCGACCATGCCGCGCAGCAGCGCCAGCACCTCCCGGCCCGTCGTCGAGTCCAGCGCGCCGGTCGGCTCGTCCCCGAACAGCACCTCCGGCCGGGTGACCAGGGCACGGGCCAGCGCGACGCGCTGCTGCTGACCCCCGGACAGCTCACCGGGCCGGTGTCCGCCCGGTCGGCCAGCCCCACCCGCGCCAGCGCCTCCCGCACCCGCGCCCGCCCCGGACGGCGGCCGGCCAGCCGCAGCGGCAGCGCCACGTTCTGCTCGGCGGTCAGGGCGGGCAGCAGGTTGAACGCCTGGAACACGAACCCGATCCGCTCCCGCCGCAGCAGCGTCAGCCGCCGCTCGCTCAGCCCGCCCAGCTCGGTCCCTCCGATCCGCACCGACCCCGCGTCCGGCCGCTCCAGCCCGGCGGCACACTGCAACAGCGTCGACTTGCCCGACCCCGACGGCCCCATCACCGCCGTGAAGGAGCCGCGCGGCAAGGCGAGCGTCACCCCGTCGAGCGCGGTCACCCCGGTCCCGGTCGACCCGTACATCCGCCGTACGGCGCTCAGTTGAACGGCTTGCTCGGTCATTTCGGCTGCTGCTCCCACCTCTTGGACGCCAGTGGGTCCACACAACCGCGAGGCGACCGCCCCGGTCGCTGGGGCAGGGGCGAGACCGGAGGTAGGGCCAGGCATACCCCGGCCCTCCCCCTGAACCGATGGCCCCGCCCCCGCCCCGCCTCCTACGGTGATCGGCATGCACCCCCGAACCGTGTGGCAGGCCCTGTCCCGCCCGCGCTACCCGCTGTCGCCGTGGCCCTGGCGCGCCGCCGCCTACCTGCTCACGGGGGCGGCGACCGGCGCGGCCGTGCTGGTGGCGCTGGTTCTGCTCGCCGTGGTGGGCGGCGTCCTCGCGCTCGTCCTCGTCGGCCTGCCGCTCCTCGCCGTCCTCGCCTTCGCCGGGCTGCCCGTGGCCGCACTGGAGCGGCGCCGGCTGCGGCTCGTCGACCCCGATGAGGCACCCGACCCGCACACCGAGCCGTCCGAGCCCGGCCTGCGCGGCTGGCTCACCACCCGCCTGCGCGAACCCGCCACCTGGCGCGAACTCGGCCACACCCTCCTCGTCGCCTGCCTGCTCTGGCCGGCCGAGGCCCTCCTGCTCACCGCGGCCCTGGCCGCCCCGCTCACGGTCGCCGCGACCCCCCTGCTGCTGGCGACGACGGGCGAGGGCCGCGAGACGAAGGTGCTCAAGACGTGGACGGTCACCGACTGGCCGACCGCGGCCGTCGCGGCCCTGCTCGGCGTCCTCCTCCTCGTCCCCGGCGCCTATGTCCTCGGCGTCGCGGCGGGCGCCCGAGCCGCCCTCACCCGGCTGCTGGTCGCCCCCCGCGGCGGCCCCGAGGCCCGCGTCGTCGAACTCGCCCGCTCCCGGGCCCGCCTCGTCGACGCCTTCGAGACCGAACGCCGCCGCATCGAACGCGACCTGCACGACGGCGCCCAGCAACGCCTCGTCGCCCTCACCATGACCCTCGGCCTGGCCCGCCTCGACACCCCGCCCGGCGACCCCCTCGCCGCCCAGCTCGCCAAGGCCCACGAGGAGGCGGGCGCCGCCCTCGCCGAACTGCGCGAACTGATCCACGGCATCCACCCGAAGGTCCTCGCCGACCACGGCCTCCAGGCCGCCGTCGCCGACGCCGCGGACCGCTCGCCCGTCCCCGTCGACGTCACGTTCGCCCTTCCGTACCGGCTGCCGCCTTCCGTCGAGTCCGCCGCCCACTTCGTGGTGCGCGAGGCGCTCGCCAACGTCGCCCGGCACAGCGGGGCGGGCCGCGCCCTGGTCCGCGGTGGGCACCGGGCAGGCCGGCTCGTCGTGGAGATCCGGGACGACGGCCGCGGCGGCGCCGACAGCACCGGCGGCACCGGCCTCACCGGACTCGCCGACCGGGTGTCCGCCCTGGATGGAAAACTGACCCTGACCAGTCCGCCGGGCGGACCGACCCTGCTGCGTGTGGAGATTCCTTGCGAGACTACGGAAGCCCGGGCGGGACACGACGGTCTCCCCGGGACGGCCTGCGCGTAGTCCTCGCCGAGGACAGCGTCCTCCTCCGCGACGGCCTGACCGCCCTCCTCACCCGCTTCGGTCACGAGGTCGTCGCCGCCGTGGGAGACGCGCGGGCCCTGCTCACCGCGGTCGCCGACCACACCCCCGACATCGTCGTCACCGACGTGCGCATGCCGCCCGCCTTCCAGGACGAGGGCCTGCACGCGGCGGTCCGCCTGCGCACCGACCGCCCCGGCCTGCCCGTCCTCGTCCTCAGCCAGTACGTCCAGCGCGCCTACGCCGCCGAACTCCTCGACTCCGGCGACGGCACCGGAGTCGGCTACCTCCTCAAGGACCGCGTCGGCCAGGTCGAGCAGTTCGTCGACGCGCTCACGGAGGTCGCCTCGGGCGGCACGGTCGTCGACCCCGAGGTCGTACGGCAGTTGCTGCGCCGCCGCCGCGACCCGCTGGCCCGGCTCACCCCGCGTGAACGGGAGGTCCTGGCACTGGTCGCGGAGGGCAGGTCGAACGGTGCGATCGCGCGGACCCTGGTGGTCTCCGAGGCCGCCGTCGGCAAGCACATCGGCGGCATCCTCACCAAGCTGGACCTGCCCCCGGCGGACGACACCCACCGCCGGGTGCTGGCGGTCCTGGCCTACCTCAGGAGCTGAGCGGCTTCGCGTAGCAGCGGCTGGCCTCGTGGAAGCGGTAGTAGCCGAACTTGGCGCACGGCTCGTAGCCGCTGGAGGTGTACAGCGCGATGGCCTCCGGCTGCTGGGTGCCGGTCTCCAGCACCATGCGCAGCCGGCCGGCCGCGCGGGCGTCCTCCTCCAGCGCGGCGAGGATCCGGCGGGCCAGCCCGAGCCCCCGCGCCTGCCTGACCACGAACATCCGCTTCAGCTCGGCGTCCCCGTCCCGGTTCCCCTCGCCGTTCTCGTCCTGGCTGCGCCAGCCGCCCGTGGCGACCGGCCGGTCCAGCTCGTCGTAGGCGATGAGGTACACGCCGCGCGGCGGGTCGAAGTCGGCGGGTGCCAGGACCGTGGCGTCACCGCCGTCGCCGTAGCGCTCGTGGTACTCGGCCTGGACCTCGTCGTTGAGCTTGACGGCGTCCGGGTGGTCGAAAGCGACACGACGTATATTCATGCTGCTCAAGGTACATCCATGCATCGATAAGGGGCGGGAAGAAAACTGGACCTCGTCCAGTGTGCCGGTATCGTGCCGGGGTGCTGACCGTGACCTCCGTGAACGTGAATGGGCTGCGGGCCGCCGCGAAGAAGGGTTTCGTGGAGTGGCTCGCCGACACCCCCGCCGACGTGCTGTGCCTCCAGGAGGTGCGCGCCGAACCGCAGCAGCTGCCGGAGGCGGTCCGCGCCCCCGAGGGCTGGCACGTCACCCACGCGCCCGCCGCCGCCAAGGGCCGCGCGGGCGTCTCCCTCTACACCCGCCGCGAACCGGACGCCGTCCGCGTCGGCTTCGGCTCCACCGAGTTCGACACGTCGGGCCGCTACGTCGAGGCCGACCTGCCGGGTGTGACGGTCGCCTCCCTCTACCTCCCGTCCGGTGAGGTCGGCACCGACCGCCAGGACGAGAAGGTCCGCTTCCTGGACGAGTTCCTGCCCTACCTCAAGGGCCTGCGCGAACGCGCCGCCGCCGACGGCCGCGAGGTCCTGGTCTGCGGCGACTGGAACATCGCCCACCAGCAGGCGGACCTGAAGAACTGGCGCGCCAACCAGAAGTCCTCCGGCTTCCTCCCGGAGGAACGCGACTGGCTGACCCGCGTCCTCGCCCCGGCGGACGGCGGCTACGTCGACGTGGTCCGCGCCCTGCACCCGGACGCGACGGGCCCGTACACCTGGTGGTCGTACCGGGGGCGGGCGTTCGACACCGACGCGGGATGGCGGATCGACCTTCAGGTGGCGACCCCCGGTCTCGCGGAAAGGGCCGTGAAGGGCCTGGTGGAGCGGGCGGCCACGCACGGCGAGCGGTGGTCGGACCACGCGCCGGTGACGGTGGTCTACGACCTCTGAGCGTGCGGACGGCGGCTCGCGTGAGCGTGCGGACGGCGGCTCACGGCCCGTCCGCCCGCCGCAGCCGCCGGTCCAGCGCCAGGGACAGTTCCGCCTCGACCACGCTGCGCGCCAGCGGGCGCAGGCGGGGCAGGGACTGTTCGTCCGCGTGGCGGAGGATCAGGTCGGCGAAGAGTTCCGCGAGGGCGTCGGCGTGGTCGCGGACGCGGGCGCCGGCGGCGAGGACCTCCGCGAGGGGGATGCCCTCGCGGACCAGGGCGGCGGAGACGTCCAGCAGGCGGCGGCTGATGTGGACGATCTCGTCGCCGTCGGTGCCCAGGTAGCCGAGGTCGAGGGCGGTGGCGAGGTTCTCCGGGGTGACCTGGCCCTCGAAGCGGGCGGCGAGTTCCTCGGGGGTGAGGCGGACCGGTTCCTCCTCGCTGGGGCCGCCGACGCCGATCAGGTCGGCGACGTCGCGGCCGTGGTCGAGGGCGTCGGCTAGTTCGGCGATGCCGGTCAGGGTGTGGCCGCGTTCCAGCAGGGCCGCGATGGTGCGCAGGCGGGCCAGGTGGTGGTCGTCGTACCAGGCGATGCGGCCCTCGCGCCGGGGTGGCGGGAGCAGTTTGCGCTCGCGGTAGAAGCGCAGGGTGCGCACCGTGATGCCGGCCTCCCCGGCCAGCTCCTCCGTCCTGTACTCCCGCTTGTCCGTCACCCGGGAAGCCTATGTCGTACCGCCGGTAACTTGCTTCCTCCGACCCCTACCCATCGGTACGGAGCTGCTCTACGCTCCGATTGCGCCAGTGTTCACTGGCAGAGTCGCAGAATCGCAGAGTGGCAGATGCACGGAGTTGTCGCAGTGTCGCGAGGCAGGGAGGCGTCGGGATGACCGAGCACGAGCATGTGCGGGTGGCGGTGATCGGGTCCGGGTTCGGCGGGCTGGGGGCCGCGGTGCGGCTGCGCAGGGAGGGGATCACCGACTTCGTCGTCCTGGAACGGGCGGGCAGCGTCGGCGGCACCTGGCGGGACAACAGCTACCCCGGGTGCGCCTGTGACGTGCCGTCCCACCTGTACTCCTTCTCCTTCGCGCCCAACCCCGACTGGCCGCGCACCTTCTCCGGCCAGGAACACATCCGCGCCTACCTGGAGCACGTCACGGACGTCTTCCGGCTGCGCCCCCACATCCGCTTCGACGCCGAGGTCGAGCGGATGGCGTGGGACCCGGAGCGGCTGCGGTGGGACATCGAGACCGTCGGCGGGGGAAGGCTCTCGGCCGACGTCGTCGTCTCCGCGACCGGGCCGCTGTCCGACCCGAGGATCCCCGAGATCCCCGGCCTGGACTCCTTCCCCGGCAAGGTCTTCCACTCCGCCCGCTGGGACCACGACTACGACCTCACCGGCAAGCGCGTCGCCATGGTCGGCACGGGCGCCTCGGCCGTCCAGATCGTGCCCGCCATCCAGCCGAAGGTCGGCCGCCTCACCCTCTTCCAGCGCACCCCGCCGTGGGTGATGCCCCGCGTCGACCGGGCGATCAGCGGCGCCGAGCGCCGGCTGCACCGGCGGCTGCCGTTCACCACGCAGGCCCGCCGCGGGCTCCTGTGGGGCATCCGCGAACTCCAGGTGCAGGCCTTCACCAGGCATCCGAACCAGCTCGGCTTCGTCGAGCGGCTCGCCAGGCGGAACATGGCCCGCGCGGTCAAGGACCCGGCCCTGCGCGCCAAGCTCACCCCGGACTACCGCATCGGCTGCAAGCGGATCCTGCTGTCCAGCGCGTACTACCCGGCGCTCACCCGCCCCAACGTGGACGTGGTGGCGAGCGGGCTGCGCGAGATCCGCGGGAACACCCTCGTCGCCGCCGACGGCAGCGAGGCCGAGGTGGACGCGATCGTCTTCGGCACCGGGTTCCGCGTCACGGACATGCCGATCGCCGAGCGGGTCGTCGGCGCCGACGGGCGGACCCTCGCGGAGAGCTGGAAGGGCGGCATGGAGGCCCTGCGCGGCGCCAGCGCGGCCGGGTTCCCCAACTGGATGACGATCATCGGCCCCAACACCGGCCTCGGGAACTCCTCCATGATCCTCATGATCGAGTCCCAGCTGAACTACCTGGCGGACTACCTCCGCCAGCTCGACGTCCTGGGCGGCCGGGCCGCCCTCGACGCCCGCCCCAGCGCCGTGCACGCCTGGAACCGGCGGGTGCAGGACCGGATGACGCGCACGGTGTGGAACACCGGCGGCTGCACGAGCTGGTACCTCGACGCCAACGGCCGCAACACCACCATCTGGCCGGGCACCACGGGCGAGTTCCGCCGCGCGACCCGCCGGGTGGACCTCGCCGAGTACGAGATCCTGCGCGCCCCGGACACCCCGGAGGCGGCGGCCGCCCCGGCCACCCGGGACGCGGACCGCGGCGAGCGGCCGGAGGTGACCGCGTGACGGCCACCGCCGCCCTCGGCCCCTACGCCCCGCCCGCCCCGGCCCGGGTCCTCACCGCGTGCTCCGCCGACGGCACGGAACTGCACGTCGAAGTGCACGGCCCGGACTCCGCCCCGGCGGTCGTCCTCGCGCACGGCTGGACCTGCTCGACCGCGTTCTGGGCGGCGCAGATCCGCGCCCTGTCCGCCGACCACCGGGTGATCGCCTACGACCAGCGCGGTCACGGCCGTTCCCCGGCGAGCCCGGTGTGCAGCGTGGACATGCTCGCCGACGACCTCGAGGCCGTGCTCGGCGCGACCCTCGCGCCGGGTGAGAGGGCCGTGGTCGCCGGGCACTCCATGGGCGGCATGACCATCATGGCCGCCTCCGGCCGGCCCGCGTTCCGCGAGCACGTGGCGGCCGTCCTGCTGTGCAGCACGGGCAGTTCGCGGCTGGTCGCCGAGTCCACCGTCGTACCGCTGCGGCCCGGCCGGCTGCGGACCTGGCTGACCGGGCACGTCCTCGGCTCGCGCGCCCCGCTCGGCCCGGTCACGCCGCTCGCCCGCCGGATCCTCAAGTACGCCACGATGGGAGCCGGTTCGGCCCCGCACATGGTGGAGGCCTGCGCGCGGATCGTGCACGCCTGCCCGCGCCGGGTCCGGCACGCCTGGTCGAACGTCCTCGACCTGCTCGATCTCGACCACGCCGTACGGGAGTTGCGGGTACCGGCGGCGGTGATCGTCGGGTCGGCGGACCGGATGACCCCGCCGGTGCACGCCCGCCGGCTCGCCGAGGCGCTGCCGGTCTGCGTCGGCCTGACGGTGCTGCCCGGCCTCGGCCACATGACACCGGTGGAGGCGCCGGAGCTGGTCACCGGCACGATCCGGGACCTCGTCACCACCCACACAGCCACGAAGGAGGGCGCATGAGCAAGGTGAGCCTCGAAGGACAGGTCGCGGTCGTCACCGGCGCCGCACGGGGCGTCGGCGAGCTGCTCGCGCGCAAGCTCTCCGCGCGCGGGGCGAGCGTCGCGCTGGTCGGTCTGGAGCCCGACGAGCTCAAGGCGGTCGCGGAGCGGCTGCACGGCGACGCCGACCACTGGCACGCCGACGTCACCGACCACGTGGCGATGGCCCGGGTCGCCCGGGAGGTGAAGGCGCGCTTCGGCAAGGTGGACATCGTGGTCGCCAACGCGGGCGTGGCCACCGGCGGTCCGTTCGCCGACTCCGACCCGGAGGCCTGGCGCCGGGTCATCGAGGTCAACCTCATCGGCTCGGCGGTCACCGCCCGCGCCTTCCTGCCGGTGCTGACGGAGAGCCGCGGCTACCTCCTGCAGATCGCCTCCCTCGCGGCGATCACCCCGGCCCCGATGATGACGGCGTACTGCGCCTCCAAGTCGGGCGTGGAGGCGTACGCGCACTGCCTGCGCGCCGAGGTCGGCCACAAGGGTGTGCGGGTGGGCGTCGGTTACCTGTCCTGGACCGACACCGATATGGTGCGCGGCGCCGATCAGGAGGACGTGATGCGGGAGTTGAGGCAGCGGCTGCCCTGGCCGTCGAACAAGACGTACCCGCTCGGACCGGCCGTGGACCGGATCGTCGCCGGGATCGAGCGGCGGTCCTCACACGTGTACGGGCAGTGGTGGCTGCGCGGGATGCAGGGGATCCGCGGATATCTGCCGGGGCTCATCGGGACGGTCGGGCAGCGGGAGATGCGGCGGTTCGAGCCCCGGCTGCGGGGGATGCGGACGGGCCTGGTCGGAGCGGGCGGCGCGGCCGACGAACAGGCCCGCGCTACGCAGCGTAGTTGATCGAAATGCGCGGAATGTCCCGCCGTGTGAATCTGGTCGAGGCCCCACCGAGGGCCATCCCCCTCACCCTCATTCGGGAGTGAACCCACATGGGTATGAAGGACAAGTTCCAGGACCAGGCCGAGCAGTGGCAGGACAAGGCCAAGCAGAAGATGGACGAGACGAAGGAACGGGCCACGGAGCGCGGCCGGCAGCGTGGTGAGCGTGAGCCCGGGCGCGAGCACGGGCGCGAGCAGGACCCGCAGCGCACGGTCCGGGACGAGGAGGACCGCTACGACGCGGACTTCGACCCCGAGGCGATGCGGTAACGCTGCCGCCGGGCTCGAGCGCACAGGGGTGTCCTCCGTGAAGGGGGGCACCCCGCGTTCGTGTTGCGGGTGCGGGTGCGGGTGCGGGTGCGGGTGCGGGTGCGTCGCCGGGTGCGGGCCGGTGGGGGATGGTCGCGCCCACGCGGCGGAGCCGCACATCGATACAGCCCCGCGCCCCTTGGGGAGTTGCGGCCACCGTCGGCCCGAGAGGGTGCCGGGTGAGGATGTGGACATGCGGCAGTACAGCCCACCCAGGGGCGCGGGGAACTGCGCGACCAGCCCCCACTCGGCCGCACCGGATCGCGACGCTCAATGCTCCCGCGGGGGCAACCGCGGACGGGAACGGTCCGGGACGTGCGACAGGCCCGGAGGCGTCGCCGGCGGGCTGGTCTCCAGCAGGGTCAGCGCCAGCGACACCGCGTCGTCGAGCTGCGCGTACCGCCCCTCCGCCCAGTCCAGCGGGGTCCGCAGCGCCTCCAGGTCGGGGGCGACCCCGCGGTTCTCCACGGACCACCCGTACGCGTCGAACCACGCCGCGTTCATCGGTACGGTGATGACCGACCCGTCGCCGAGCCGGTGCCGCCCCGTCATGCCGACGACCCCGCCCCACGTCCGCTGCCCCACCACCGGCCCGAGTCCCAGCAGCTTGAACGCGGCCGTGATCATGTCGCCGTCGGAGGAGGTCGCCTCGTCGGCGAGGGCGACCACGGGGCCGCGGGGCGCGTCGGTGGCGTACGACACGGGCTGGGCGTCGCGGGTGAGGTCCCAGCCGAGGATGGTGCGGGTCAGCTTCTCCACCACGAGTTCGCTGATGTGCCCGCCCGCGTTGCCGCGGACGTCCACGATCAGCGCGGGCCGGGACACCTCCATCCGCAGGTCGCGGTTGAACTGGGCCCAGCCGGAGCCGCCCATGTCGGGGATGTGCAGATAGCCGCACCGTCCGCCGCTCAACTCCATTACCACCTCGCGCCGTTTGGCGACCCAGTCCTGGTAGCGCAGCGGCCGTTCGTCGACGAGGGGGACGACGGCGACCCGCCGGGTCCGCCCCCTCTCGCCCTCGGCGGGGGTGAACGTCAGCTCCACCGTCGTACCGCCCGCTCCCGCCAGCAGCGGGAAGGGGCCGGCGACCGGGTCCACCGGCCGCCCGTCGACATGGGTGAGCACCGCGCCCTCGCGGATGCCGGTCCCGGCCAGCGGCGAACGCGCCCTGGAGTCGGAGGAGTCGCCGGGCAGGATCCGCTTGACCGTCCAACGCCCCTCTCGGCAGACGAGGTTGGCGCCGAGGAGCCCTTGCCGGCGCTGGTAGTGCGCGGGGCCCTCGTTGCGGCGGGCGGCGGTGACGTAGGCGTGGGAGGTGCCGAGTTCGCCGAGGACCTCCCGCAGCAGGTCGGCGAACTCGTCGGGGGAGGCGACCCGTTCGACCAGGGGCCGGTACTGGTCGAGGATCGCGTCCCAGTCGATGCCGCACATCCCCGGGTCCCAGAAGTAGGCGCGGATGAGCCGGCCCGCCTCCGCGTACGACTGCCGCCACTCGGCGCCCGGGTCGACCTCGTGGAGGATGCGGCGCAGGTCGATCCAGACCGTGGAGTCGAGGTCGCCGGACTCGGTGGCCGGCACCGCGCGCAGTTCGCCCTCGTCGACGACGACCAGCCGGCTGCCGTCGCCGCTGACCGCGAACCAGTCGAGGTGCTCGACGAGTTCGGACTTCTTCGCCTTGCCGAGGTGGAAGTGCTCCAGCGTCGGCCGGCCGCTGGTGTCGTCGGGGTTGGCGAAGGTCTCGCCGAGCGCCCCGGAGATCGGCCAGCGCAGCCAGACCAGACCGCCGCCCGCGACCGGGAACAGCGCCGAGTACTTGGAGGCGGGCACCGGGAACGGTGTCACCCGGCTCGCCAGCCCCTCGACCTCGACGCCCACCGTGCCGTCGCCGCCCTCGTCCTCGGCCGGGTCGAGCCCGCCGGCGGCCGGCCGTCCCTCCGGGGTGAGGGCGAAGGGGGACGGGGTCGCGGAGTTCAGCGGCACCAGGTAGGGGCGGCAGCCGAGCGGGAAGGACAGGTCGCCGGTGTGGACGTCGTACACCGGGTCGAAGCCGCGCCAGGAGAGGAAGGCGAGATAGCGGCCGTCGCGCGTGAAGACCGGGTTCTCGTCCTCGAAGCGTCCGTTCGTCACGTCGACGACCAGTGCGTCGCTGTGGCCGGGGGCCGGGAGCCGGGCCATCCTGATCTGCCGCAGCGACCGCCCGATCCCCGGGTGCGACCAGGTCAGCCAGGCCCCGTCGGGGGAGAACGCGAGGTCGCGCACGGGCCCGTTGACCGACCGGACCAACTCGACGACCTCACCGCCGGGGCCGCCGGGCCCTTCGGGGCCGCCGGGGCCGCCGGGCCCGTCGGAGCCGGTCGATCCGCCGGAGCCGTCTGCCTCTCCGGCCTCTCCGGCCTCTCCGGCCTCCCCTCCCCCCGACGGACCTCCCGTCCCGCCCGCTGCCGGCGCTTCGTCGTCGGACGCCGTCACCAGCAGCAGGCGGCCGTCGTGCGAGGCGATCGCCAGCCGCTCGCCCGCCGGGTCGGCGACCATCTCCAGCACCCGGCCGAGGCCGCCGGAGGCCAGTCGCCGCGGCGCGCGGTCGCCGCTCGCGCGCGGCAGGTAGGCGATCTCGACGGCGTCCTCGCCCTCCGCGTCCGTCACGTAGGCGACCTGCCCGCCCGGGCCGAGCATCTCGGGGAGCCGGACCCGTGCGCCGGGCGGGTCGGTGATGGTCCGCGCGGGCCCGTCGCGGTGGGTCAGCCAGTACAGGCTGCCGCGCACGGCGACCGCGCTCGCCCGCCCGGTCTCGTCGACCGAGATCCCGTCCACGTGCTGTGCGGCCGGGATCGGGTAGCGCCGCCGTCCGGTCCGCGGCCCGCCGAGCCGGACGTCGATCCGGCGCGGCTCGGAGCCGGGGGACAGGTCGTCGACGATCCAGAGGTCCCCGGCGCACTGGTAGACCACGCGAGTGCCGTCGCAGGCGGCGTTGCGGGCGTAGAAGGCGTCGTGGTCGGTGTGCCGGCGCAGGTCGGAGCCGTCGTGGGCGCAGGAGTAGAGGTTGCCGACGCCCTCGTGGTCGGAGAGGAAGGCGACCCGGCCGCCGACGAGCATGGGGTCGGCGAGGTGGCCCTCCAGACCGGCGAGCAGCCGCTGCCCGTGCAGCCAGAGCCGGCCCGTGGCACCGCCCCGGTACCGCTTCCAGGAGGCCGGCTCGTGCGGCGGGGTGCCGGTGAGGAGCAGGGTGCGGCGTTCGCCGTCGAGGTCGGCGCTCTGGAGGTCGGAGACCGGACCCCAGGGGAGTTTGCGGCCGGGGGAGCCGTCGGGGGAGACCTTGTAGGCCCAGGTGAAGTAGGAGAAGGGTTCGCCGTGGGAGCCCACGGCGAGGATCTCGCCGTCCGGCGTCCAGCCGCAGACGCGGGTGTCGGGGCTGCCCCAGTACGTCAGCCGCCGCCCGGGACCGCCGTCCACGGGGACCAGGTGGATCTCGGGCACGAGGCTGCGCCAGCTCGTACAGGCGACCTGGCTGCCGTCCGGCGAGAAGCGGGGGTGGCCGGCCTTGGTGCGGTCGGCGGTGAGCCGCCAGGCGCGGCCGGGTCCGTCGAGCGGGGCCAGCCAGAGGTCGTCCTCGGCCACGAAGCACAACTGGTCGCCGCTGAGGTGCGGCAGGCGCAAATAGGTCACGTTCCATGCTTTTCCGGCATCAGGGGCCGGGCAACTTATGGGTTCCTGACAGGCGTGAGCCAGAGCACGTACGAAACCGTTTCGTTTCGCAAGAGGGCAGGGTATCTTCTTGGTGTACGGGATGAGTCCGTGCCGGAATCGGAAGGTGAGGGGCATGACTGAGGTCGCAACGGCGCGTCGCAGTCGCATCACGCCCGAGCGCGAGGCCGAGTTGTACGCGGCCGTGCTCGACCTGCTCCGAGAGGTCGGCTACGACGCCCTGACCATGGACGCCGTCGCCGCCCGCACCCGGTCCAGCAAGGCCACGCTCTACCGCCAGTGGGGCGGCAAGGCCGACCTGGTCGTGAGGGCCATCAAGCACACCAAGCCGGACCACGGCGAGGGGATCGACACCGGCTCGCTCCGGGGTGATCTGCACGCGCTGATCCGGCTCGACGACGACTGCACCATCGAGCAGAACTCCGCGCTCATGCGGGGCGTCGCCATGGCGATGCACAACAACGCCGACCTGCGCCGGGCGTTCCGGGCGCAGCTCGTCGAACCCGAGCTGTCCGGGTTCCACCAGGTGATCCAGCGGGCCGTCGACCGCGGCGAGGTCCGTGGGGACTGTCCCGCGCTGGAGTTCCTGCTGCACATGATGGTCGGCGGCTTCGCCACCCGGGCCCTGCTCGACGACCAGCCGCCGACGCAGGCCTTCCTCACCTCGTACATCGACGCCGTGGTCCTCCCCGCCCTCGGCATCCCCGCCACCTCCTGACCGTTTCGGCGGTCGCCACCTCCTGACCGTCCCCGCGGTCCGCCCTTCCTGACGCCACCGCTCACGTCGTCGGGCCGATCACCCCTGCCTCCCCGCCGGGTTGGTCACCCCTGCCCCGGGGCCCGTACCGGATGCCGGCCCCTCCACCCCACGACCTGACCGGGAGTACGCCTCCATGGCCACGTTCCTCTACCGACTGGGCCGGCTCGCCTTCCGGCGACGGCACCTCGTCGCCCTGATGTGGGTCGCCCTGCTGACGCTCGCGGGCGTCGGCGCGGCCTCCGCGCCCGCACCGGGCACCACCTCCTTCTCCATCCCCGGGACCGAAGCGCAGAAGGCCTTCGACCTGCTGGAACAGCGGTTCCCCGGCGCCGGCGCCGACGGCGGGACCGGACGCATCGTCTTCAAGGCGCCCGAGGGCCGGAAGATGACGGACGCCGACAACCGGGCGACCGTCGCGAAGACCGTCGAGGAACTGGGCGCCGGCTCCGAGGTCGCCTCGGTCACCGACCCGTTCACCACGAACGCCGTCAGCAAGGACGGCACCGTCGCCTACACGTCGGTGAAGTACGACGTCCCCGGCATGGAACTGGCCGACACCACCAGGGACGCCCTGGAGGCGGCCGGGGACGACGCGCGGGCCGCCGGACTGACCGTCGACATCGGCGGTGACGCCCTCCAGGCGGGGGCCGAGCCCGGTGCGGCCGGTGAGATCGTCGGCATCGCCATCGCCGCGGTCGTCCTCGTCGTCACCCTGGGCTCGCTGGTCGCGGCCGGCCTCCCGCTGCTCACCGCCGTCATCGGCGTCGGCATCGGCGTCTCCACCATCACCGCCCTCGCCGAGGCGCTCGACCTCGGCGACACCACCTCCACCCTCGCGCTGATGATCGGCCTCGCGGTCGGCATCGACTACGCGCTGTTCATCGTCTCCCGCTACCGCGGCGAACTCGCCGACGGCCGGGACCGGGAGGAGGCGGCGGGCCGCGCCACCGGCACCGCCGGATCGGCCGTGGTCTTCGCCGGCCTCACCGTCGTGATCGCCCTGGCGGGCCTCGCGGTCGTCGACGTCCCGATGCTCACCAAGATGGGCCTCGCCGCCGCGGGCACGGTCGTCGTCGCCGTCCTCATCGCCCTCACCATGATCCCGGCGCTGCTCGGCTACGCGGGCCGCAGGATCCGCCCGGCGGGCGAGAAGCGCGAGCGGCGCGGCGCCGGCCGGGCCGCACGGACCCGGAAGGCGGCGGAGTCCCGCCCGGCGGCCCCGGCCAAGCCCGGCCTCGGCACCCGCTGGGCGAGCTTCGTCGTCCGCCGCCCGGCCGCCGTCCTGCTGCTCGGCGTGGCCGGCCTCGGGGCGATCGCCGTCCCGGCCACCCAGCTCGAGCTGGGCCTTCCCGACGACGGCTCGCAGCCGACGTCCACCACCCAGCGCCGGGCCTACGACCTGCTGTCGGAGGGCTTCGGCCCCGGCTTCAACGGCCCCCTGATGATCGTCGTCGACGCCCGGCGGAGCGACGACCCGCGGGGCGCGGTCGACACCGTCACCGACGGGATCGAGGATCTCGAGGACGTCGTGACGGTCACCCCGGCCGCCTTCAACAAGGCCGGCGACACCGCGACGATCACCGTGATCCCGGGCTCCAAGCCGTCCTCGGCCCGGACCGAGGACCTGGTGCACGCCATCCGTGCCGAGGGTGCCGCCCTCAGGGCCGACACGGGCGCGGAGGTCCTGGTCACCGGCACCACCGCGATGAACATCGACTTCTCGCAGAAGCTCGACGACGCGCTGATCCCCTACCTGGCACTGGTGGTGGGCCTCGCCTTCCTCCTCCTCATCGTGGTCTTCCGCTCCGTCCTGGTCCCCCTGAAGGCGGCCCTCGGCTTCCTGCTCAGCGTGCTGGCCGCGCTCGGCTCCGTCGTCGCGGTGTTCCAGTGGGGCTGGCTCGGCGGCCTGCTCGGCGTCGAGGAGACCGGCCCGATCATGTCGATGATGCCGATCTTCATGGTCGGCGTGGTCTTCGGTCTCGCCATGGACTACGAGGTGTTCCTGGTGACCCGCATGCGGGAGGCCCATGTCCACGGCGAGAAGCCTGCCCAGGCCGTCGTCACCGGCTTCCGGCACAGCTCACGGGTCGTGGCCGCCGCCGCGATCATCATGATGGCCGTCTTCGGCGGCTTCATCACCTCCGGTGAGCAGATGATCAAGATGATCGGCTTCGGGCTGGCGATCGCCGTCTTCTTCGACGCGTTCGTGGTCCGCATGGCGATCGTCCCGGCCGTCCTCGCCCTGCTCGGCGAGAAGGCCTGGTGGCTGCCGAAGTGGCTGGACCGGGCCCTGCCCAACGTGGACGTCGAGGGTGAGGGACTCAAGGCCCTCGACTCCCGCGACGCGGACCCCGGCCCCGGCAAGGACCGGGAGCTGGTCCGCGCATGACGCCGCGCTGAGCGGGCGCGGTGAAGAGAGGCCGGTGAGGGCCCCGTGGGGACGGGGAGCCTTCACCGGCCTTTTGTTCGACCGACCCGTTGTGACCCACTTTCGGGTGATACCCGATGGCCGGAAGGGCCCGCAGGCCAGCTCCGGCAACGGTCCCGTGCCTTCAGGGCATAGATGGACGGAGAAGGCTACTGTCACCGAAATATGGATGATTCGTAACGTGAGACGTCAATCGTCCGCTTGCGGGACGTGTGGTGGTCAAGTGGGGGTTCTGCGGCCGATGCGGTCGCAACTCGCACAAAACTAGGAGACCTTGTGTCTGCTTCCGTTGTTTCCGCCCGTGGCCTCGCCGCCGCCGGCCTCGCGGCCGCCGCCGTGGTCGGCGCCGTGGCGCTGCCGGCGTCCGCCGACCACAGGGACCGGCCGCGCGTGGAGATCAGCGCCGTCCAGTACGACGCGCCGGGCGGCCGTGACGACCGCTCCAACCGTTCCCTGAACAGGGAGTGGGTGGAGCTCACCAACACCACCCGCCACGCGGTCAACCTGGACGGGTGGAGGCTGTCGAACCGGGACGGCCGCGTCTACACCTTCGACGACTACCGCCTGGCCCCCCGCGCCACCGTCAGGATCCACACCGGTGAGGGCCGCGACACCCGCAGCGACCTGTTCCAGGACCGCCGCCGCGAGGTGTGGGACAACCGCGCCGACACGGCCACCCTGCGCAACGACCGCAACCGCTTCGTCGACGCCGAGTCCTGGGGCGACCGGTACGACCGCCGCCACGGTGACGACCGCTACGACCGCCGCCACGGTGACGACCGCTACGACCGCCGCCACGGTGACGACCGCTACGACCGCCGCCACGGTGACGACCGCTACGACCGCGGCGACCGTCACTGACACACCCTCACCGGCGGCGCGCCCGACCCCTTCTCCCGGGGGCGGGCGCGCCGTCCTGACATGCGGCGGGTGCGGTGGTCAATCCGTTCGCCCGCCCGTTCCCCGCGCCGCTACCGTGCGGTGCATGACGACGACAGCCGCCACTGACGCCGACGAGCCCGGAAACTCCACGACCGCCACGACCGCCGGGGTCGCCGGGACCTCCGGAGTCCACCCCCGTTTCGCCGAGGCCCTGGACGCCCCCGGACCGGACGCCCCCGGACCGGGCGACCCGCTCCCGTGCATCCGCCGCCTTCCCGACGCGGTCCGGGCCGCAGCCGGTACCCCGCACACCGTGTTCCCCACGGCGTCCGGGGAACTCGTCGGACGCGCCGGCGCCACCGTCGTGGACGTGCGCGAGCGCACCGCGTGACGCCACTGGTCATCGCGGCGGTCCTGCTCGCCGCGGTCACCCACGCAAGCTGGAACGCGATCGCCCACCGGATCACCGACAAGCTCACCGGCTTCACCCTCATCTCGGGCGGCGGGTTGCTCATCGGCCTCGCGACGGCGCCGTTCGCGGCGTTCCCCGCAGCGGCGGCGTGGCCGTACCTGCTGGTCTCGGCCGTGATCCACATCGCCTACTACGCGCTGCTGATGCGCTCGTTCCGGCTCGGCGACTTCGGGCAGGCGTACCCGATCGCGCGCGGCTCGGCGCCTCTCGTCGTGACGGTCCTGGCCGCCGTGTTCGCGCACGAGGTGCCCGACGGCTGGGCCGCCGCCGGGATCGCCGTGTCCTGCGCGGGCCTCACCGGCGTCGCCCTGTGGGGCCTGCGCGGGCGGCGCCCCGACTGGGCGGCGATCGGCGCGGCGCTGGCGACCGGCCTGACCATCGCCGCGTACACGGTCGTCGACGGCCTCGGCGTCCGCGCGTCCGGGTCCTCTCTCGGCTACATCGCCTGGCTGATGGCCGTCCAGGGCACGGTCCTGCCCCTGTACGTCCTCCTCCGCCGACGCGGCGGAACCCTGGCCCTCCTCCGCCCCCACGCGGCCCTCGGCCTCCTCGGCGCGGCCCTCTCGGTCACCGCGTACGCCCTCGTCCTGTGGGCCCAGACGCGCGCCGCACTGGCCCCGATCTCCGCCCTGCGCGAGTCGTCGATCATCGTCGGGGCGGCGATCGGCGCGGTCTTCTTCAAGGAACGCTTCGGTGCCCCGCGCATCGCCGCCGCCGTCCTCCTCGTGGTGGGCATCGGCCTGATGCTGCACACGGGGTGAGGGCGACGGCGAGCGAAGCCGTTCCGTCCGCTACGGCCGCGCGTACGGCCGCGTCATGATCTCCAGGTTGTGGCCGTCCGGGTCGGCGAAGTACGCGCCCCGGCCGCCGAACAGGCTGTTGGTACGGCCGGGTTCGGTGTGCCGGGGGTCGGCGTAGTACGTGACTCCTACGGCGTCCAGGCGGGCGATCATCGCGTCGAACTGCTCCTCCGCCACGAGGAACGCGTAGTGCTGGGACTGGATCGGCTCGTCGCGCTTCTCGTAGAAGTCGAGGGTGACGCCGTTGCCGAGGTCGACCGGCAGGAACGGGCCGAAGGGCGCGCCGACCGGCAGGCCCAGGATCGCGGCGAGGAACTCGGCCGAGAGCTGCCGGTCACGGGCGTGCACGGCGAGGTGGTCGAGCTGGGGAAGCGTGGACTGGGCGGGCATGGTGAGGAAAGGTCTCCGGTCTCGGTGTCCAGGGTGGTGCCCTCGCGGGGAGGGCGGGAAGGAAGGACGCGGAGACGGGACGGCGGGCCCCTGGCCCGCCTCGTGCTCACGCCGGAGCCGGGCGCCTCACTCGTGCGTGGCCCATGGCCGACCCGGCAGTCACCCGGGGGACGCTAGCGGCCGCCCCGGCCGGCCGCAACGATGTTTCCGGCCGGGCCGGATCACCGGCCTCCCCGCGATCCGCGACCCGCGACCCGCGACCCGGGGTCAGAGGCGGTGTCCCCGTGACCCGGGACCAAGGACCAGGCCCGCTCCCGCCCCGGTCCGAGGCGGGCCGGGGCGGGCCGGGGCGGCGGTGACTACGGTGAAGTCATGCCCGACAGAGCTCAGTTCACCCCCGACGACCTCGACGCCTACTTCCACCGTGTCGGCTGGGGCGGCGCCCGGCGTGCCGACGTGGCCACGCTGAAGGGCGTACACCTGGCGCACGCCCGCGCCATCCCCTTCGAGAACCTGGACCCGGTCCGCGGCTCGGCCCCCTCCCTCGCCCCCGCCGACCTGATCGCCAAGCTCGTCGGCAGCCGGCGCGGCGGCTACTGCTACGAGCACAACACGCTGTTCGCGGGCGTCCTGGAGGCGCTCGGCTTCGGGGTGACACGGCTCGCGGCCCGCGTGGTCGTCGGCGCCGAACGGTTCGAGGACCGCCCGCGCACCCACCTGGCGTTGCTCGTCGAGGTCCCCGGCGGGACGGGGCCGTACCTCGCCGATGTCGGGTTCGGCGCCCCCGGCGCGCTCCTGGAGCCCGTCCCGCTGACGCCGGACACCGAGTTCCGCGCCGCGGGCCGCCGCCACCGCCTGGTGCACGCCCCGCACCGCGGGCCCCTGGAGCTGTGGGTGCTGGAGACGCGCGTCGCGGAGGAGGACCGGACCACCTGGCGGGCCCAGTACGCCTTCACCCTCGAGCCGTTCGAGCACCCCGACTTCGAGGTCGTCAACTGGCACATCGCGACCAATCCGCGCTCGCCCTTCAGCCGCCGCCCCTACGCCCAGCGCGTCACCCCGGACCGCCACCTCCTCCTCGACGGCGCCGTCCTCACCGAGACCCGCGCCGACGGCACGGTCACCGAGCGCGAACTGACCCGGGACGCGGAGGTGCGCGAGGTGCTCGCCGAGGACTTCGGCATCGACGTACCGGACGACTGCCCGAGCCTGCTGCCGTGACCCGAGTGGGTGCGCCCCGGCGCTTCGTGGAGCACCCTGGAAGCAGGTGTTCCGGAGGTGATCGTCATGATGCACACCACAGTCGGATGGCATGTCGAGCTGGAGTTCGAGGAGGATGACCAGCACACGCGCGCGGTCGCGCTGGTCAGGTTGCCCGACGGGTCCGAGGTCCGGGCCCACGGGCAGGCCAGCCGCCACCGGGTCGACCCCAACCAGCCGCGGGTGGGCGAGGAGATCGCCGGCGCCCGTGCGCTGAACGAGATCGCCATGCAACTGCTCACGAAGGCCCACGGGGAGATCGACGGCGCGTCGGGGAGGACCTCGCACCCCATCCACGTGTGAGCGCGTACGGGAGAAGGTCCGGTCAGGCGGTGGCCGCCCGCACGGCCCGTACGAGTGCCTGCGCCCGCGGGTCCGCCGTCACGCTCGACCGGAAGCCGTTGGTGACGTAACCGAAGGCGATGCCCGACTCCGGGTCGGCGAAGCCGAGGGGGCCGCCGCGGCCGGGGTGACCGAAGGAGGCGGGGGACAGCAGCGGCGACGCGGCGCCGTGCAGCATGTAGCCGAGGCCGAAGCGGGTGTGCACGACGAGCACCCGGTCCGCCCCGGCCGACCGCTCACCGCGCGCCGCGGCCGCCGTCTCCGGGGTGAGGAGGCGGCGGCCGCCGTCGGCCCCGCCGATCAGCGACGCGTAGAAGCGGGCCAGGCCGTCCGCCGTGGCGATGCCGTTGGAGGCGGGCAGGGACGCCGCCCGGTAGGCGGGGTCGTTCTCGTCGGGCAGCGGGGTGATGGCGGCGAAGGCGCGGCGGGTGAGCGAGCCGGGGTCGGCATAGGCGTCGGCGACCGCGCGCTTGGGGCGCGTGCGCAGCGCACCCGCCTGCGCGGGCGCCTCGGTCTGCCCCACGCGTCCCACGCGCGCCCGCTCGCGCTCCGGCAGACCGAGCCACAGCTCGGCCCCGGCCGGTGCGGCGATCTCCTCCGCGATCCAGGCGCCGATCGTCCGCCCGGTGACCCGTCGCACCAGCTCGCCGGTCAGCCAGCTGTAGGTCTGCGCGTGGTAGCCGTGGTCGGTGCCCGGCTCCCAGGCCGGCGCCTGCGCGGCGACCGCCGCGGCGCCGAGATCGGGGTCGGCGGCCTCGGCCGGCGTCAGCGGCCGGTCCAGCACGGGCACCCCGGCGCGGTGCGCGAGCACGTCCCGCACGAGGGTCCGGTCCTTGCCGGCCGCCTTGTACTCCGGCCAGTACGCACCCACCGGCGCGTCCAGGTCCAGCTCCCCGCGCTGCCACAGCATCAGCAGGACGGCGGCGGCGACCCCTTTCGTCGCCGAGCGCACGATCTGCGCGGTGCCCCGCTCCCAGGGCGCCCCGCCGTCGACGTCGCGGCTGCCGCCCCACAGGTCCACGACCTTGCGCCCGTCCCGGTAGACGGCGACGGCCGCGCCCCGCTCCCCGAGCGTGTCGAAGTTGCGGGCGAACGCCTCCCGGACCGGCTCGAAGCCGGCGGTCACCGTGCCGTGCACATCCACGTCCGTACGTCCTCTCGGTTCACCTGCGACCGAGGGGACAACGCCCTCGCGGGGCCCGCGATTCCGGTGTCCGGTCAGCCCAGCAGAATCGTTACGTCGATGTTGCCGCGGGTCGCGTTCGAGTACGGGCACACCTGGTGCGCCGCGTCCACCAGCTCGGCGGCGAGGCCCGCGTCGAGCACGGGCAGCGAGACGCTGAGGGCGACCGCGAGGCCGTAGCCGAGGGTCCGGTTGGGGCCGATGCCGACCTTCGCGGCGACGGTGGAGCCGGTGAGGTCGTATCCCGCCCGGTTGCCGACCAGGATCAGCGCGTTGTGGAAGCAGGAGCTGTACCCGGCCGCGAAGAGCTGTTCGGGGTTGGTGCCGTTGCCGTCGCCGCCCAGTTCCGGCGGCATGGCCACCTTCAGGTCGATCCGGCCGTCCTGGCTGGTCACGTAGCCGTCCCGGCCACCGTGGGCGGTCGCCTCCGCGACGTACATGATCTTCGTCGGACGGGTGTCGACCGCGTCGGCGGTACGGACCGCGTCGACGGTGCCGACGGCGTCGACAGCGGTGCCTTCGATCACTGCGGGACCTCCCCGGAGTTGTGCCCAATTACATCGTGCACAAAGTACCTGCCGGTGGGGGAGCGCTCGGCCGAGGGGGCGGTAACCGCAGGTAAGAGGCCTCGTCCCGGGAGCCCGGCGGCCTCACGCCGGAGCCTCGGCGGTCTCGGGCGCGGCTCGGCGGGCTCGGCGAACGGGCTCGGCGGGCTCGGCGGTTTCAGTGCACGGCTCGGCGGTCTCGCCGCGCGGGCTCAGCGGCCCCGTTCCGCCGCCCCGTGCGCCTTCTCCGCGAGCCCCCACAGCTCCTCGCGCAACCGCACGGCCTCCGCCGCGTCGAGCCCGGTCGACGCGAGCAGCGCGCCGGGCACCCGCTCCGCGCGCTCCCGCAGCTCCTCCCCGCGCCCGGTGCAGGCGACGAGCACCGAGCGCTCGTCGCGCGCCGAGCGCTCCCGGCGCACGAGCCCGGCCGCCTCCAGCCGCTTCAGCAGCGGCGACACCGTGCCGTAGTCGAGCCGCAGGGCCGCCGCCAGCTCCTTGACCGTGGTCTCGCCGCGCTCCCACAGCACCAGCAGCACCAGGTACTGCGGGTAGGTGAGGCCGAGGTCGTCGAGCAGCGGCCGGTAGGCGGCCGTCACCGCCCGCTGGGCCGCGTAGAGCGCGAAGCACAGCTGCTCGTCCAGTGACAACGAGCCCTCGACGTCACGGTCCTGGCGGGTCACGCGCGCATTCGTCACGCCCCCATTGTCACGGAGCGCGGGTCGAATCCGAACGGCAGCTCCAGGCGGTGCGCCCGCATCAGCGCGTCGTCGGCGAGCAGTTCGCCCGTGCGTCCGTCCGCCGCGATCACGCCCTCGCTGAGGATCAGGGAGCGCGGGCACAGCTCCAGGGCGTACGGCAGGTCGTGCGTGACCATCAGGACCGTGACGTCGAGGGAGCGCAGGATGTCGGCGAGTTCGCGGCGGGAGGCGGGGTCGAGGTTGGAGGACGGCTCGTCCAGGACGAGGATCTCCGGCTCCATCGCCAGCACGGTCGCGACGGCGACCCGGCGGCGCTGCCCGAAGGACAGGTGGTGCGGCGGACGTTCCCTGAAGTCGGCCATGCCGACCTGCGCGAGCGCCCGGTCCACGCGCTCCTCCAGCTCCGCGCCCTTCAGCCCGGCCGCCGCGGGCCCGAACGCCACGTCCTCCCGCACGGTCGGCATGAACAGCTGGTCGTCGGGGTCCTGGAAGACGATGCCGACCTTGCGCCGGATCTGAGCCATGTGCCGCTTGCCGACGGGCAGCCCGGCGACCGTCACCGTGCCGGCGCCGCCGGTCAGGATGCCGTTGAGGTGCAGCACGAGGGTGGTCTTGCCGGCGCCGTTCGGTCCGAGCAGTGCCACCCGCTCCCCGCGCGCGATCGAGAAGTCCACGCCGAACAGGGCCTGGTGGCCGTCGGGGTAGGCGAAGGCGAGGCCCGAGACCTCGAGGGAAGCAGTCATACGGTCCATCCCAGCACGCAGACGACGAGGGCGGTCAGCGGCAGGGTCAGCGCGTACGACCACTGCGCGCGCGAGGCGGTCACCTCGTCGATCACCGGCATGGAGCCGGCGTACCCCCGGCTGACCATCGCCAGGTGCACGCGCTCCCCGCGTTCGTAGGAGCGGATGAACAGGGCGCCCGCGGACTTCGCGAGGACGCCCCAGTGCCGCACGCCGCTCGCCTCGAACCCGCGTGACTCCCGTGCGATCCGCATGCGGCGCATCTCGTCCGTGATGACGTCGCCGTAGCGGATCATGAAGGAGGCGATCTGCACGAGCAGCGGCGGCAGCTTCAGGCGCTGGAGGCCGAGGAGGAGTTCGCGCAGTTCGGTGGTGGAGGCCAGCAGGACCGAGGCGGCCACGCCGAGGGTGCCCTTGGCGAGCACGTTCCAGGCGCCCCACAGTCCGTCGACGCCGAGGGACAGCCCGAGGACGTCCACCCGCTCGCCCTCGGCCACGAACGGCATCAGCACGGCGAACGCGACGAACGGCACCTCGATCAGCAGCCGCTTCAGCAGGAAGCCGGCCGGGACGCGCGCCCGGAACGCGACGACGCCGAGCAGGACGGCGTACAGGCCGAACGCCCACATCGCCTCCCGGGGCGTCGACACCACGACCACGACGAACGCGAACACGGCGGCGAGCTTGGTGTGCGGCGGCAGGGCGTGCACCGGCGAGTGCCCGTGCCGGTAGAGCCGGTGGGCGTGCCCGGCGCCCATGTCAGACCTTCTCGACGGCGGTCGGGGACGCGTCGGCGCCGCGCCGGCGGCGCACCGCCCAGAACACGGCGCTGCCCGCGACGACGGTCACGCCGACGCCGATGACGCCCGCGAGCCCGCCGGACAGCCGGGAGTCGTCGACGTCCTCGACGCCGTAGTCGGCGAGCGGGGAGTCCGCGGCGGCGTGCTCCTCCGTCGTGCGGTCGATGCCCTTGTCGGCGGCGACCTTCTCCAGGCCGTCCGGGTCCGCGGAGGCGTAGAAGCTGACGAAGCCGGCGAGGACGAGGGAGGTGACCAGGCCGGTCGCCCACAGCGTGCGGCGGGAGACGCGCGCCGCCACGGGCGACGGGCGCGCCCCCTCGGCGGGCACGTCCACGAGCTCGCCGTGCACCCGCAGCCGGAGCCGCTGCCCCAGCCCGCGCGCCCCGTGCACGAGATCCGGCCGTACGGCGATGACGGCGCCGACCGTCAGCGCGGTGATCGCGGCCTCGCCGACGCCGATCAGCACGTGCACGCCGACCATCGCGGTGACCACCTTGCCGATCGCGACCTCGGTGGTGCCGCCGACCGCGTACACCAGCGTGAAGGCGAGGGCCGCCGCCGGCACGGACAGCAGCGCGGCGGCGAAGGAGGCGACGGTGACGGAACGGCGGCCGCGCGGCAGGATCTTCAGCAGTCCGCGGAAGACGGCGTAGGCCACCACGGTCGTCACGAGCGCCATGTCGGTGATGTTCACGCCGAGCGCGGTCAGGCCGCCGTCGGCGAAGAGGATGCCCTGCATCAGCAGGACGACCGACACGCACAGGACCCCGGTGAAGGGGCCCACGAGTATCGCCGCGAGGGCACCGCCGAGCAGATGGCCGCTTGTTCCGGCCGCGACGGGGAAGTTGAGCATCTGTACGGCGAAGATGAAGGCGGCCACCAGGCCGGCCAGCGGTGCCGTGCGTTCGTCGAGTTCGCGGCGCGCTCCTCGCAGGCTCACGGCGATGGCGCCCGCGGCGACGACTCCGGTCACGGCGGAGGTCGGGGCGTTGATGAATCCGTCGGGTACGTGCACCGTTCGATGATAGTGGCTTAATGCGAATGAGTTGCAAGAGCGAGGGAGTCCTGGTGTGGGACGCGCGGTGAAGTCCGGGTGCCGGAGGCCTCTGTGCCGCACAGGTGGGATGTGCCCGTCCAGATGGGCATATTCCGGGAAAAGTGCGACATTGGAGAAGGGGTGGACGCGCAGATTCCGCACAGGTCACGCTGAGTGAGAGGGCGGCCGATGTCTGTAGTCGAGCAGTATGCGCGAGCCCACATCGTCACGGACGCGGACCTGGTCGAGGAGGAGCGGAGCGCCGTTCCCGTCGTCCTGCGCTACGACCCCGAGGAGGATCCGCGCACCGTCCGCGTCGGGCTCCCCGGCAACCGTGAGCGCAGCATCGCCCGCACCCTCCTGGAGCAGGGCCTGCGCACCCCGGCCGGCAGCGGGGAGGTCCGCGTCTGGCCCTGCGGACGGGTCCAGGCCATCGTCGAGTTCCACTCCCCGCAGGGCGTCTCGGTCGTGCAGTTCGAGTCCAAGGAACTGCTGCGCTTCCTGCGCCGCACCTACACGGCGACGAGCGCGTCGGGCCGGCAGCTGACCCGTTAGCCGTTCGGCCCGCCTCGGCTTGCCCGGCCCGCCTCGGCTTGCCCGGCCCGGCTCGTCCGGCCCGGCCGTCCGCCATGGCTTGCCTGCCCCCGGCTCCCCTGGCATGGCTGGCACTCTGTGGACAGAACACCTGGGCCGTGTCTGACAAAACGATCACGACGAGTTCCGGCGGGCGCCGGATCGTGTTTCGTCGGCCACGCCGAGGTGTGCCCCGTCCCTGTTCTGGGATGTCAGACGGTGAGGACGATGCGGCCGGAAACTTCGAGGGCCTCGAGTCGGCGATGTGCTTCCGCCGCTTCGGAGAGGGGGAATTCGTCGATGTGCTGGGTCAGCCTGCCGTCGGCGAGGAGGCGGATGGCGTGTGCGGCGGCGGGTTGTGCGGCGGAGGGGTCGGTCTGGAGGTAGGGGCCGACGGCGAACCCGAGCATGCCCGCGTTCCTGCTCCACAGTTCATCGCCGGTGACCGGAGTGTCCGAGGTGCGGGCGGCGTGGCCGAGGAGGAGGATGCGGCCGAGCGGAGCCAGGACGTCCAGGCCGGCGGTGCGCACCTCGCCGCCGACCGGGTCGACCACGACATCGACCTTGCGGCCGTCCAAGGCTTTCACGAAGCGGTCGCTGGTGAACACCTCGTCGTAGTCCAGGTGACCGGTGTCGGCGATCCTGGCCTGCGAGCTGACGGTTCCGGTGATGCGGGAGGCGCCCAGGGAGCGCGCCACGGCGGGGAAGGTGGCGGCCAGACCTCCGGCGGCTCCGTGCACCAGCACGCTCTCTCCCTCCCGCAGGTGTGCCACGCGGGTGAGCGCCAGGTAGGCCGTGACGGCATTGGGCAGGACCGCGACGGCCTGTGCCGGGTCCGCGTCGACTTCCTTGAGGGAGAAGGTCGTCGCGGCCTGGGCCGGCGTCACGGTGGCGTACCCGCCCAGGCTCATCTGGGACAGGGTCACGACCGGCTCGCCGACCTGGAATCCGGTGACGCCCTCGCCCAGTTCGCGCACCGTTCCGCCGACGGTCCGGGCCCGGCGACGCGGAGAACCGAGCCCGCATCCACCGCCTTGATGCGCCCGTGGACGTGATCGCGCCCCCGTCGTCCCGCGCGGTCGGACGATGCCGCAACCGGCGTCTCCGCGAGGTGCGGCGCACAGGCGGAAGCTAATGGCCGATGCTGACGACGATCTTGCCGGTGGCGGTCCCGTCCGCCACTGCGGCATGCGCTTCCGTGACATCGGCAAGACCGAACTGCCGGGGGTCCAGTAGCGGCCTGAGGCGGCCGGAGTCGACCAGGGCGGTGATCTCGCGCAGGATCTCGCCGTGGTGCTCGCGGCCGCGGCCGGTCAGCATGGGCGCCAGGGTGAAGACACCGGAGTACGTGGCACCCCGGAAGGACAGCGGGGCGATGCTGTGCGTTCCCCAGCCGAGGGAACTGAGGACGTGCCCGGTGTAGGTCCGCGCGATGGCGAAGGACGCGTCCAGGACCGGCCCGCCGACGGTGTCGTAGACGATGTCGAAGCCCTCGCCGGCGGTGAGGCGCTCGGCGTACTCCTGCGGCGTCTCGGCGGTGAAGTCGATCGCGGTCGCCCCGAACTCCTCGACGGCCTGCAGGCGGTGCGGCGCCTCGGTGCCGAAGACCTCGGCGCCGCGGGCAAGGGCTATCTGAACACCCACATGGCCGACGCCACCGGCGCCGCCGTGCATGAGCACCTTCTGTCCCGCGCGCACCTGTGCCCTGTCGACCAGGCCCTCCCACGCGGTGATGGCCACCAGCGGCAGCGCGGCCGCCGCGCGCATGTCCAGGGACTTCGGCTTGGGCGCCAGCAGCCGGGCGTCGACCGCCGCGTACTGGGCGAGGGAGCCCTGCAGGTCGCCGACGCCGCCGGTCATTCCGTACACCTCGTCGCCGGGGGTGAACCCGTCGACCCCTTCGCCCACCTGCTCCACCACGCCGGCCAGATCGAGACCGAGCACCGCGGGAAGCGTGCGCCGCGCGTGTGCCGCCTGACCGGCAGCGATCTTGAGGTCGAGCGGGTTGACCCCGCTCGCCTCGATCCGTACCAGCACGTGACCGGGACCGGCCACGGGCTTCTCGATCTCCTTGAGCACCATCGGGGTGCCGAATTCTTCCAGGACTACTGCACGCATGGTGCCACCTTCGGATGTGGTTGCCGAAAACACGTCTCGGGTCCGTCCAGCAGCGCTGAACCTCCCTTAATCAAACAGACTAGTTCGTTCGATTAAGCCGGGCAAGTGAGGCGTGCCCGATCGGGAGGCGCTGAGGAAGGGGCGGAGCACGCCGCCATGGACGTGCGGCGGGAGGACGAGGGCGGGGATCAGGGCCGGCCCAGCCCACCCGCCATCGCTCCTCACCCGGGGCGCTTGACGGCGCGGCCGACCAGGAAGGTCTCGGCTGCGGTGATGCCCAGCCCGGTGAGGTCCTCGCTGAGGAAGCGGTACAGGGCGGCGGTGTCCGGCACCCACAGCGCAAGAGAGAGGTTGCTTCGCCCGGTGCCTGCCAGTGCGCCGTGCACGGCCGGGTGCGCGGCGAGGGTGCGGCCCGCCGCGTCCAGCCGGTCGGGCGGGACCTGCAGCCACACGTTGGCGTCGACGTGCAGGCCCAGACGCCTGGGGTCGACCAGGACCTCTGTGCGCAGCAGGCCCCCGGCGAGCAGCGCGGCCAGACGCCGGCGGACCGTTGAGGCCGGGTGACCGGTGCGCTCGGCGACAACCGACGCGGACGACCGGCCGTCCTCGGCCAGGGCGGCTGCGATGGCCCGGTCGGTCTCGTCCCACTCCCGCCACGCCGGGGCGACGCGCGGCGGGGTGAGCGCCCGCCGCTCGGCCGGGTCGAGCATGTCCAGCCGCCACTCGTGGGCCTGGCGGAAGGCGTGCAGCACTGTCTGCGCCTCTACCGAGGTGACGGCGCTGGTAGCAGGCAGTTGCTCGAAGAGCAGGCGGTTGCGCTGCGTGGCGGACCCGCGGGTGAACTGGATGGCGTAGATCTCGTCCCCCGCGGCGGACACGTCCAGAAACGGAATGTCGTCCCGGGCGGCGAGCGCCGCGACGATCTGCCCGAGCCTGCCGCGCAGCACGCGGATGCGGAGCTGTACCGCTCCCAGGTCCGGGGGCTGCGTCAGGCGGCCGCGGATGCGGACGGTGCCCTGGCGGGTCAGGGCGCCGAGCCGCCGGTGCACCTCGCGCGTGCTCATGCCGAGTACGTCCGCCACCCGTTCCGCGGCCGCGCGGCCGTCGCATTGCAGGGCGGCGATCAGGCGCTGGTCGGCGGTCGACAGGACGTCTGTGTCACCGGGGCCGAAGGCGCCGCCGTGGTTGGTTCCGTTGTGCTTCACAGCGTGGAGTGTGTCGGGGTCAGTCGAGGATCGTGTCGAGGATCAGGGGATGCAGCGGCTGCGGCGCGGCGAGGAAGCCGTCGGCGCCGGCCCGCCATGGCCGCCCGGCGAGGTCGGTGACGGACAGGCCGGCCTCCGCGGCGATCAGGGCGGGGCCGATCAGGTTGGTGTCGTCGATGCCGTACTGCCAGAAGCCGTCCATCCGGCCGGCTGCCGTGTCGGCGATCTGCCAGGAAGTGGCGCCGAGATTGCGGACCGCGCCCACGTGCGGAAGCAGCGCGCTCAGGGACCGGCCGGCGCCCTGTACGGCCTCGGGCTCGCGGGCGATGCCCGGCGGCTGGCTGGTGCCCAGCAGGGCGGCGTCGAGTGTGCGCTTGCCTGAGGGGCGCATCAGTCTCCCGTCACGCCGGGCGCCGCCGCCGAAAGCCGCAGTGCAGGTCTCGCCGAGCAACGGGCTGTGCAGCACCGCGGCCACCGCCCGGCGCTCCCGCACCAGGGTGAGCGAGACGCACCAGTGCGGTAGTCCCTGCAGGAGTTGCACCGCGCCGTCCACGGCGTCGGCCACCCACACCTCCCCTTGTTCGGGCAGCCGGGTGTTCAGTTCCTCGGCCCACACGGCCCCGGGCCGCAGTGGCCCGAGGAGCTCGCGCATCAGGGCCAGCGCGAGCTCGTCGACGGCCGAGAAGCGGAGCAGGAACTCGTCCCGGTCCCGGGGCGGTTCGGAAGGCAGGTCGAGTGCGCGCAGCAGCGCGCCGACGGCGTGGACAGCATCGGCCATCGGATCGAGCAACTGGCAGTCGGTGGGTGACATGGCGGGGTTCCTCCGGTCGCGGTCATGCACTGCGAGGTACGGAACGAGCCTGCCGCCGTCCAGGCGGTGAGGGCCGTCAGTGGCCCGGACCGCGGTCGGATTCCGCGCGAACGGCGAACATGGTGAGCGATCCTGCAGCCTCAGCCGCATCCTGTGGCGGCCCATGGCCGAGGCTCGTCCTGCGGACCACCGACGTCACCGCCCACCGTCCCGCCGCCGGGCACACAACGGCCTGGGGCGTCAGCCCTGTGCGGTGGGACGCACGATCAGTTCGTTGACGTCGACGTTCGCCGGCTGGTCGATGGCGAAGGCGATGGCGTCTGCGATGGCCGAGGCGGGAATCGCCAGTTGCTCAGCCGCCGCGCGGGCGGCGCTCTGGGCTTGCGGCGAGCCACCGCGGTCCGTCAGCTCGCTCTGTGTGAATCCGGGGCTGACGACGGTGACCCGGATGTCCCGGCTCTCCTGCCGCAGCCCCTCCGACACGGCCGCCACGGCGAACTTGGTGGCACTGTAGACGGCGGCGGTCGGATCCACCCGGTGCCCCGACACCGACGACACGTTGACGATGTGGCCGCCCGCCTGCCGCCGCATCTGAGGGAGGACCGCGGCGATCCCGTGGAGCACGCCGCGCAGGTTGACGTCGATCATCTGCTCCCACTCGGCGACACGCAGGTCCTCGATCGGTGACAGCGGCATCACGCCGGCGTTGTTGATCAGCACGTCGATACCGCCGTACTCCTCCACGCCGGCGGCCGCGAAGGCGCGCACGGAGTCCAGGCTGGTCACGTCCAGCTCGCGGTGGGCGACCGAGGCGCCGGCCGCACGCAGCTCACCGGCGAGGGCGGCCAGGCGGTCGGTCCGGCGGGCGCCGAGGAGCACACGGTGGCCGAGCCCGGCCAGTCGGCGGGCGGTGGCCGCGCCGATGCCGCTGCTGGCGCCGGTGATCAGGACGACCTTCGATGGTGCCGGCATGCTCATGAGTTCTCCATCATCCGTGTACCGGCGTACCCGCCGTGCCTTCGACCTCATCGCATCGGGCCGAACCGGGGAAGGATGCGTGAGCCTGGGTGCCCCACACCCGGGCTCACGCACCCTTCTTCGGCACCGGACTTCGACGGAAGCTGGTGGTGCCGGTGCGAAGCCCCGGCCGGAGCCCGAAGGGGACCCGCAGCGCGACACGGAAGGGCGGCCATGAGCGAGGAGCGCAGGATCCAGGAGGTTCTGGCGCGCTATGTGCGGGCCACGGACCAGCGTGCCGGAAAGGCACAGGGCGCCCTGTTCACCGACGACGCCGTTGTGCAGAGCTTCTCCAAGACGGATTCCGGCGGCCACGAGCCGGTCGCGCCGCCGCTGATCGGCGGCGCCGCCGTGGCGTACGCGGTGGACCACTACATGGCCCCGCATCCGGCGGGCGGCTCCAGCCACCATGTGACCGCCGACCACATCATCGAGGTCGACGGTGACCGAGCCCACATGAACGCCCAGTTCATCGTCTTCCGCATCCAGGCGGCCGCGCGCCCCGAGGAGGGCTGGGCGGACGGCGCCTTCGGCTCCCAGGGCACCGTGCAGCCGATCGAGTCCGGGTACTACGACACCGACCTGCGCCGGATCGACGGCGAGTGGAAGATCGTCGGGCACCGCATCCTGCTGGACATGCCCTATGTCGTTCCTGGCGTCTGACCGGGGCGCCACGCGGACGGCAGGCCGTCCGTGATCACCTGGTTGACGGTCCCGGACCACCGGATCGCCGAACCGGCGAGCGCGGCTAGCATCGGGGTCATGACGCCACGGGACAACGAGCTCGGCGTGTTCCTCCGCGCGAGCCGCTCGCGGGTGGAGCCGGCCGACGCCGGGCTGTCCGGCGGTGTCTCCGGGCGGCGCGTGCGCGGTCTGCGGCGCGAGGAGGTGGCCGTGCTCGCCGGGGTCAGCGCCGACTACTACGCCCGGCTCGAGCAGGGGCGGGAGCGCAATCCGTCCGCGCAGGTGCTCGGGGCCCTCGGACACGCGCTGCGCCTCGCGCCTGAGGCGCGTGAGCACCTGTTCCGGCTGGCGGGGCTGAACCCCCGGCTGCGTCCGGACAGCTCGCGGGACCTCGTGCACCCCTCGCTGCTGCGCCTGCTGGATGCCTTTCCCCGGGCGGCGGCGTACGTGCTCGGGCCGGCCTTCGACGTGCTCGCGGCCAACGCGATCGCCGACGCGCTGCTGGCACCGTTCGGCACCGAGCGGAACATGCCACGCATCCTGTTCACTCACCCGCGGGCGAAGGCGGTCTTCGCCGAACGGGAGCTGCTGCGCCGCAGCACCGTGTACGCACTGCGCCTGAACGCGGGACGCTTCCCGGACGACGCGGACATCACCGGCCTCGTCACCGAACTCGGCGAGGCCTCAACGGAGTTCCGCACGCTGTGGGCCGACCACGACGTCGCGGGCCTCACCCGGGCGTTCAAGGTGTTCGTCCACCCCGAAGCCGGCCGCATCGAGCTGACCTACCAGACGTTCGACGTGGTCGACGCTCCCGGGCAGCAGCTGCTCGTCGGCACACCCGAGCCCGGGAGCCGCAGCGAACAGGCCCTGACGTACCTGGCTTCGATGGCGGAGCGGGGCTGAGCACCGCAGCCCCGCCCGGCTCGCGGGCGCTTCCTGGGTGCCGTACACCCAGGTGGTCACTGCCTTCCCGCCCGCCGACCAGTGCTGCACGCTCGAGCAAGCAAGAGGCCCGGCGGACGGCACCCGCCGGGCCGCGGCCCACCCCTCCATCGGAAAGGACACCCGGCATGCCCGAGATCCTCGAAGTGACCAGTCTCCGCCCCGCGCCCGGCCTCATGCCCGAGGACTTCGTCGCGGCCAACGCGGACATCAACGAGTACCTCAAGGGCCGGCCCGGCTTCCGGTGGCGCCGGATCGTCGTGCGCGACGACGGCACGGTCCTCGACATCGTCGCCTACGACAGCATCGAGCACGCCCGCTCCGGAGCCGCCGGGATCACCGGCGAGATGGGCGGATCCCCCGTGCACGACGCGATCGACCACAGCACCGTCGACTGGCAGTTCACGACCGTGCTCGAGCACGTCGAGCCCTGACCACCGGGAGGATGACGACCATGCCCTTCGCCGACGAACTCGTCAACGGCCACACCGCGCGGTTGCTGACCCGGGCCGTCCGCACCGCGTTGCCCGGTGCGGAAACCGCCGCACTGCGGGCGGCCGCACGGCAGCTCGACCCGCTCCCGCTGCGCGAACGGTCCGACCTGCTGCGCGATGCCCTCCTCGCTGACATACCGGGTGGATACGCCGGGCTGGCGCGCGTGGTGCGGGCCGCCCGGGACGGCGTACCGGAGTTCGGCGGGTGGCTCATCTGGCCGGTCGCGAGTGCCGTCGCCACGAAGGCCGTGGCCGAGGGCACCGACGCCGCCTTCGACGACGCGATGGCCCTTCTGGCCGACCTCACCGGACGGCTGACCTCCGAGTTCGCCCTGCGCATCCTGCTGCGGAACGACCTGGACCGGGCGCTCGGGATCATCGCCGGATGGACGGCGTCACCCGACGCCGATGTGCGCCGCCTCGCCTCGGAGGGCACCCGGCCCTACCTGCCCTGGTCGGTCCGGGTGCCGGAGCTCATCGCCCGCCCCGGCGCGACCGTACCCGTCCTCGACGCCCTCCACCGCGACGACAGCGAGTACGTCCGGCGATCCGTCGCCAATCACCTCAATGACCTCAGCCGTGACCACGCCGACCTCGTCGTGGCCACCGCCCGGCGCTGGCTGGACACCCCCGCCCCGACGACGGGACGGCTGGTGCGCCACGGACTGCGCACGCTCGTCAAACGCGGGCACCCCGGCGCCCTCGAACTGCTCGGCTTCGCTCCGGCGACACTCGAGATCGACGGACCCGTGCTCGACCGCACCCGTGTTCCGTTCGGCGGGAGCGTCCGCTTCACCGCGACCATCCGCAACACCGGCGCCGAGGACGCTCGGCTGGCGATCGACTACGTGGTCCACCACCACAGGGCCAACGGCTCGCAGAGCACCAGGACGTTCAAGCTCACGACCCGCACCCTCGCCCCGGACGAGACGATCGCGGTGACCCGGGAACATTCCTTCCGGCTGCTCACCACACGCCGCTACCACCCGGGCCCGCACGCCATCGCCCTGCAGATCAACGGCGTGACGTCGGACCGCGCGGAGTTCGAACTCCAGGCCTCCTGAGGGAATCTCCCGGCACGGACCCCCGCCGCGTCACGCTTGCCGGGCCGGGCGACGGCAGCCGGCCACGGCACGGCGGGCAGTACGGGGTGTCGCTCGGCGTCGGGCCGCGGCCGTCCATGCCCGGTGCGCCCTCATCCCGCCGCGCGGCCGCCGATGTCCCCACGGCTCGGACTGTCAGTCCTCGATCGACGGGCGGCGGTACACGCCGTGCCAGTAGCCGTGGGCGAGTTCCCGGGTCACGTCGACGTCCGGCCACAGCACCGGCCCGGACACCGGGGACTCCCACCGGGGACCCACGGATGCGAGCGGCCCGACACCGGAGCAGGCTCGCCGCATGCCCGCGCAGACGAAGAGGAGCAGCCCCTGAGCATCACCACGACCACCACGACCACCTCGGCCAAGCCGACGATCGTGCTCGTGCACGGAGCGTTCGCCGAGTCGTCGAGCTGGAACGGCGTCATCGCCGGGCGACCACGCTCAGCGAGGAGGTGGCCACCATTACGGCGGCGACCGGGATGCAGATCACCAGGCTCGCCGGTGAGGGCCTGACCGATCCCGAGATCGGCAGCAGGCTGTTCATGAGCCCGCGCACGGTCGGGTATCACCTGCGCAAGGTCTTCGCCAAGCGCGGCACAGCCTCCCGGACCGAGATCAGGACCGTGCCGGCCGATGATCTTGGCGCCACCGAACCGATGGGCTGAGCGTCGCACGAAACAAGGAACACCGGCCTGCGGGGCGGCACCCGCCACTGCCTGGATGGTCACTTGCACCCACTAATAAGACGAACTAGTCTGTTTGATTAGGGAGGCAGGCTGATGGTGACGCAGATCAGGAAGACGAAGTCCGAGGAGAGGATCCTCAGTGCGGCGGCGGAGCTGTTCTACGCGAACGGGCTGCGCGGCGTCGGCATCGACCAGGTCATCGCGGCGTCGGGCGTCGCGAAGTCGACGCTGTACGTGCACTTCCGCACCAAGGAGGAGCTGGTCGCCGCGTACCTGCGCAGGACCGACGACTCCTGGACGGCACAGCTGCGGGATGCCGCCGCCCGTGCCGGGGACGACCCCCGCGAGCAGCTCGTCGCTCTGTTCGACGCACTGACCGACGCCTTCGACCGGCACGGCTTCTTCGGGTGCCCGTTCGTCAGCGCGGCCGTCGAAGCGGATCTGGACTCGGAGGCCCGGGCCGTCACCGTGCGGCACACGCAGCGCCGTCAGGCCTGGCTGACCGAGCTGAGCGAGCAGGCCGGCGCGGGCGCCCCGGGCGCGCTCGCCCGGCACATCGGCCTCCTGATCGACGGCGCCCTGACCTCGGGACGCCTGCTCCAGGATCGCGCCGTCGTCGAGGAGGCGAAGTCCGCGGCCCGTCGACTCGTCGCCGCCCACGTCTGAACGGGGCCGACGCCCATCTGCACCGGCCGGCACCCACCCCGTACGACAGCACCTCTGACCTGCGAAAACGTAGACGTCCGGCTGGAGTACTAGGCGCCGGCCCTCAGCAGGGCCGCCACGATCGGGCCCGCCGACTCGCTGCCGTGACCGCCCTGCTGCACCACGCCCGCCGCCGCGAGGTCGCCGCGGTAGGCCGTGAACCAGCCGTTGGGCTCCTTCTGCCCGTCGACCTCGGCGGAGCCCGTCTTGGCGCCGTAGTCCGGGCCGAGCCCGGCCATCGGTTCGGCCGCCGTGCCGTGCGCGGCCGTGTAGTTCATCAGCTCCCGCAGCTGCGACAGCGTGCCCGCGGACATCGTGCGCGGGGCCTTCGCCAGGCTGCGGCCGTCGACCGACGGGGCGACCAGGTACGGCTGGTGGAAGGTGCCCGACTTCACCGTGGCCGCCACCGACGCCATGTTCAGCGGGTTCATCCGCACCCCGCCCTGGCCGATCAGCTCCGCCGCCTTCTGGGCCGCCTTCTGGACCGGCACCGAGCCGTCGAAGGTCGGCACGCCGATCGCCCAGTTGTTCGACGACAGGCCGAAGACCTGCTGGGCCTGCTTGGTCAGGCTGTCGTCGTCGAGCTTGCCCGCCTGGCTGATGAAGGCCGTGTTGCAGGAGCGCGCGAAGCTCGCCTTGAAGGAGCCGCCCTTGATCTCGAACTTGTCGTCGTTCTGGAACTTCCAGCCGCCGTAACTGAAGTACTTCGGGCACGGGTGTGCCTTGTTCGCCGACGCCAGGCCCTTCTCGATGAGCAGCGAGGAGGTGATCACCTTCATGGTGGAGCCGGGCGCCAGCGAGCCCTGGAACGCCGTGTTGAAGTTGGGGTTGCTGTTGGCCACGGCCAGGATCTCGCCGGTGGAGGCGCGGGTCACCACGACCGACGCCCGCCCGGCGCCCGCGACCTGCTTCTCCGCGGCGGCCTGCAGGGACGGGCTCAGCGTGGTCCGCACGGTGCCGGGGGTGCCCTCGCTCAGCTCCACCAGCGTCTTGTCGGAGGCCTTCTTCGCCTTCGACGCCTTGCCGCGGACCACCCGCAGCTCGATCCCGGCGGTGCCGCCGGCCTTCTCGCCGTACTTCTCGCGCAGCCCGTCCAGGACGGTGCCCAGGGACGGGTACTTCTTCGCGGTCAGCTCACCGCCGTCGCGGTCGAGTGCCTTGACCGGCGGATCGCCCGCCTCGCCGGTCACCAGGGTGTCCCCGTCGGCCAGGTCGGGGTGGATCACGGACGCGTGCCAGTCGACGAGCGGCTCGCCGTCCTCCGCCCGCCGCACCACGGTCAGCGCGCTGTCGTACGCCACCGGCTTGCTGTTCTTGCCGAAGGTGACCGTGCCCTTCACGGCGAAGGGCACCTTGTCGCCCGCGCGCGGGCCGGCCGTGAGGGTGGCGCCGGTGATGCGGGCGTCCTTGGTCCAGCCGGTGAGCAGGGCGCCGGCGGCGGCCGGATCGTCGGTGACCGCGGCGGCCTCGGCGACCTTGCCCTGCTGCCAGGCCGCCAGGAACGCCCGGGCGGCGGTGGTGACCTCGGCCGCCGCCAGCGGACCGGTCCGGACCTGCGGCTTCTTCGCCGCCGGACCGTCCTCGGCCGCCGCTCCGCCGCCGTACAGCGCGTAGCCGCCGAGGCCCGCGCCTCCGACGACGACGGCGATCATGCCGCCGACCACGGCCGGCCGCTTGCTCCGCCGTTCGGTGACGCGCCTTCTCTTGCCCACTGTCCGCGATCCTCCGTGCCCTACGGGGCCGCCTCGCCCCCTGTCCCCGCCCGGCGGGTCGTCCCACCGGCGGTGCGAGTCCCGTCCACCGGCGGTGCGAACCGTCCCCACCGGCACCAACGACGGCGCCCAGCCTAGAGTCCCCGCCCGCGGGGTGACGTCACGTGTGACGTCACCCACGCCTTACGGGTGGTCTCAGGCGCCCGACCGCAGTACGGCCGCGACGATCGGGCCGGCCGCGTCGGTGCCGTGACCGCCGTCCTGGACCATCGCCGCGGCGGCGACGTCGCCCCGGTAGCCGGTGAACCAGCTGTCGGAGCTCGCCCTCCCGTCGACCTCCGCCGAACCCGTCTTCGCGCCGATCCGGCCGTTCAGGCCGGACATCACCCGGGCCGCCGTGCCGCTGGTCGCGGTGCGGTTCATCATGGCGCGCAGCTGCTGCACGGTGCCGGCCGGCAGCCCGCGCGCGTGGGCGAGTTCGCGGCCGTCGAGGCTGCGCGGCACGATCACCGGCTGCCGGAAGGCGCCCGTCGCCGCGGTCGCCGTCACCGACGCCATGGTCAGCGGGTTCATCTGGACCTGGCCCTGGCCGATCATGGCGGCCGCGGTGTCCGGGCCGCCGGAGGCCGGGACGGAGCCGTCGAAGGAGGGGATGCCGGTCTTCCAGTCGAGGCCGATCCCGAAACGGTTCCTGGCCTCGTCGGTCAGGGAGTCCACCTTCACCTCGTCCGCGTACTTCACGAACGCGGTGTTGCAGGAGCGCGCGAAGCTCTCGGAGAGGGTCGCCTTCTCGTTCGGGGGCATGTTGTCGATGTTGTGGAAGGTCTGGCTCTGCCAGGTCGCCTCGGACGGGCAGGGCGCCGGGCCGGTCGCGGTGGTGATGCCGTTGTCGATGAGGGTGGCCGCGCTGACGATCTTCATGGTGGAGCCGGGCGCCACCTGTCCCAGGAAGGCCGCGTTCCAGCCGTCGTTGCGGTTGTTGGCGACCGCCAGCACCTCACCGCTGCTCGGCTGGACGGCCACCACCGACGACTCGGGGTACTTCAGGACCGCCTTCTCGGCGGCCGCCTGCGCGCTCGCCCTGAGCGTGGTGGGCAGCCGGCCCGCCCTGCCCTCGGCCAGGGTCAGCAGCGGCGTGTCCGCGGAGTCCGGGGCGGCGTGGCGGACCGCCAGTTCGACACCGGCCGTGCCGCCCGCCTTGTCGCCGTACTTGGCGCGCAGCTCGTTCAGCATCGGCCCGAGCGAGGGGTACTTCTCCTTCGTCAGCACCTTGCCGTCGCGGTCCACGGCCTCGATCGGCGGCGCCGCCGACTCGCCCGTGACCAGCGTGTCGTCCATGTCCCTGAGCTGGGGGTGCACGACCGACGGCTGCCAGTCCACCAGCGCCCTGCCGGTGGTCACCCCGCGCACGACGGTCAGCCGGCTGCCGTAGGCGAGCGGCTTGGACTTCCCCCCGTACGACACCGTGGCCTTCACCGTGAACGGCACGCTGCGCCCGGCCGGCGTACCCGGCGTGATCTTCACGCCGGTGATGTGCGCGGCCTGGCCGTACGAGGTGAGCAACGGCCGCGCCTTCCCGGCGTTGTCGGTGAGCGCCGCCGCGCTCGCCGCCTCCCCCTTCTCCCAGGCCGCGAAGAACGCGGCGCTGGTCTCCTTCACCTCGGCGGCGCTCGGCGGCCCGGTCCGCACGGGCGCCGGCCCGTCCGCCGCCGGTGCGCCGCCGTCCCCGTCCAGCGCGTTCACGATGTTGAAGGCGCCGTACCCGGCCCCGCCCACCATGACGGCGAACACCGACCCGACGATCGCCGCCTTGGCCCCCTTGCGCATGACCGTCCTCCCCGTTGACCCGTCAATCCTTTCTGAACGCGTTCAGAAAGTTCCCCCGACCTTCACAGTAAGCGGAAGAGGGGCCTACGGGGCGGGAGTTGTCGCAATCGTTAGACCCAGGTGTCCAACCACATACGTGAACGCCAGTCGTCGATCGGGATGGCGGTGCCCGTGTACAGGGGCCAGAAGTAGATGAAGTTCCATGCGATCAGCAGCACCAGGACGCCCGCGCCCGTCGCGCCCACCACCCGCCGGGTGTCGCTCGACCCCGGCCGGCCGACGAGCGCCCCGGCCATCATCGCCACCGCCAGACACAGGAACGGCAGGAAGACGACGGCGTAGAAGAGGAAGATCGTGCGCTCCTGGTACAGGAACCACGGCAGGTACCCGGCCGCGATGCCGCACGCGATCGCGCCCGCCCGCCAGTCGCGGCGGAAGAACCAGCGCCACAGCACGAACAGCACCGCGAAACAGGCCGCCCACCACAGCATCGGCGTGCCGATCGCCAGCACCTCGCGCGCGCACTTCTTGCCCGCGTCCACCGGACAGCCGTCCGTGCCGGGCGCCGGGGACTCGTAGAAGTACGACACCGGGCGGCCCAGGACCAGCCAGCTCCACGGGTTCGACTGGTAGGTGTGCGGCGAGGTGAGGTGGGTGTGGAACTCGTAGACCTCGTGCTCGTAGTGCCACAGGCTGCGCAGCCAGTCCGGGAACAGCCAGGTCCAGCTGCCGCCCTTGCCGTCGGTCGCCGCCCAGTTGCGGTAGTAGCCGCCCGAGCCGCTGTCCGAGGAGAGGATCCAGCCCGTCCACGACACCAGGTAGGTGACCAGCGCGACCGGCACGGTCGCCAGGAACGCCAGGCCCGTGTCCCGCCTCAGCACCGCCCGGTACGGGTGCCGGGCACCGGCCACCCGGCGCGCGGCGACGTCCCACAACACCGTCATCAGGCAGAACGCGACCATGATGTACAGGCCGTTCCACTTCGTGCCGATCGCCAGCCCCAGCATCACGCCCGCCGCCCAGCGCCACGGGCGCAGCCCCAGGCGGGTGGTCCCGGCGACGTGCGCGTCGGGGCGGCGGCGGCCGTCCGCGTCCGCCGGCAGCGCGGCGGCCAGCCGCGCGCGCGCCCGGTCCCGGTCGACCACCAGACAGCCGAACGTCGCCAGCACGAAGAACATCAGCACCCCGTCGAGCAGCGCGTTGCGGCTCATCACGAAGTGCAGCCCGTCCACCGCCATCAGCGCGCCCGCCAGGCAGCCCAGGAACGTGGAGCGGAAGAGGCGGCGCCCGATCCGGCACAGCAGCAGGACCGACAGGGTCCCCAGCAGCGCCGTCATGAACCGCCAGCCGAACGGGTCGAACCCGAAGAGCAGTTCGCCCAGCCCGATGACGTACTTGCCGACCGGCGGATGCACCACGTACGCCGCGTCCGTCGGGATCGTGACGTGGCCGCCGCTGTTCAGGATGACGTCGTTGGCGTTCTTGTCCCAGTTGACCTCGAAGCCGCGGTGGACGAGCGCCCACGCGTCCTTGGCGTAGTACGTCTCGTCGAATATCACCTTCCTCGGGGTGCCCAGGTTCCAGAACCGCAGCACGCCCGCCACCAGCGTGACCAGCAGCGGGCCCAGCCAGCCCGACCAGCGGGTGATCCGGCCGGCGAGCCCGGCCGGCACCCCGAGCGCCTGCCAGAGCCGCGGGCTCGGTTCGGCGAACGGCGGCACCAGCCGCTCCCGGACGTCGCCGTCCGGCGCCGCCGCGTAGCCGAACCGGCGCAGCCGCGACGGCCACCCCGGCCGCCGGTCCTGCGGTGCCTGGTCCTGCCGGTAGTCCGTGGAGTCCGTGGAGGACGCGGTACTGGTCACCGCGCCATCGTAGGGAACGGGACTGTGGGAGTCCCGTGCATGGGTCTGTTCGACCGGTCATGCCCGGCTCCGGGCGATCCGGCCCGGCCGGTCGGACGGGGCCCGGCGCCCCTGCGAGGATGGAAACGTGACAGTCGCACCCGGAACCCTGGTCCTTGCCGGCACGCCCATCGGGGACATCGCGGACGCCCCGCCCCGGCTCGCGGAGGAGTTGGCCGGCGCCGACGTCATCGCCGCCGAGGACACCCGCCGGCTGCGCCGGCTCACGCAGGCGCTGGGCGTGACGCCCAAGGGGCGGGTCGTCTCCTACTTCGAGGGCAACGAGTCCGCCCGCACCCCCGAGCTGGTCGACCACCTCCTCGGCGGCGCCCGCGTCCTCCTCGTCACCGACGCCGGCATGCCCTCCGTCTCCGACCCCGGCTACCGGCTGGTCGCCGCGGCCGTCGAGAAGGACGTCCGGGTCACCGCCGTGCCCGGCCCGTCCGCCGTCCTCACCGCGCTCGCGCTGTCCGGCCTGCCCGTCGACCGCTTCTGCTTCGAGGGCTTCCTGCCGCGCAAGGCGGGGAGCGGCTGTCCCGGCTGCGCGAGGTCGCCGAGGAGCGCCGCACCCTCGTGTACTTCGAGGCCCCGCACCGGCTCGACGACACCCTCGCCGCGATGGCCGAGGTGTTCGGCGCCGACCGGCGCGCCGCCGTCTGCCGCGAGCTGACCAAGACGTACGAGGAGGTCCGGCGCGGCCCGCTCGGCGAGCTGGCGGAGTGGGCGGCGGAGGGGGTGCGCGGCGAGATCACCGTCGTCGTGACCGGGGCGCCCGAGCGCGGGCCCGGCGAACTCGACGCGGCGGAACTGGTCCGGCGGGTGCGGGTGCGCGAGGAGGCCGGCGAGCGGCGCAAGGAGGCCATCGCGGCGGTGGCGGCGGAGGCCGGGGTGCCCAAGCGGCAGGTCTTCGACGCGGTCGTCGCGGCCAAGAACGCCGCGGGCTGAGAAGCTTCCGTCGCCGCCGGGCGAGAGGTATTCCCACCAGGCGGTAAAGAAGTGCCGTCGACGGCAAAGCCCAGAAGTCGCCCCCCGTCCCGCTTCGGCAAGGAACGCCCAAATCGGGCCCAACACTCGACAGGTCGGCTGCGTCCGCCCCGGCGGAGCGCTCCACTGGACGACAGGGACGCACCTGTCCCCGCGTCCAGCGGACAGAGGAGCCTGCATGAGCGAGACGAGCGGGATGAGCGGGATGAGCGGGACCGGCGGGACGGCCGGGTGGAGCGGCGGCCCGCGCACGGCGGTCCCCGTCGTGCACGAGTCGTACTCCTTCGCCTGCATGCGCTGCGGGCACGGCTGGGAGCAGACGTACGAGATCGAGCACCGCACGGACGCGGAGGGCCACGAGTTCGTCCAGTACGTGGCGAACGGACGCCTCGTGCCGTCCCCGCTGAGCCGCCCCGCCTGCCACCACTGCGACGGCCGGCTCCTGCGCATCATGCGGGCCGGCCAGGTCTCCTCCGTGCTCGGCGCCGCCCGCCCCCGCACGGCGCCCCCGGCCGGCCCCGTGGAGGTGCCGGCGACCGCGGCGCGACCGCCGGCGGTCGCGGGGCCCGGGGAGACCGGCCGGCAGCACCACTGGCACCTGTCCGACCTCCTCCACACCTTCCAGCGCCGGGCCGGCTGAGGCCGGGCGGTCCGGGCCGCCCGCGCCGGTCGGGCCGTCCCAGCCGTCCGGGCCGGGGCGGGCCGTCCCAGCCGTCCGGGCCGGGGCGGGCCCGCGGCCGACGGCCGGGTGTGCCCCTTCCGTAGGATCGGGGCATGCCTTCGAACGCCGACAAGAACGCGGCGCCGCCGCTCCCGGCCCCCCTGCGGGTACCGGTCGCCGACTCCCACACCCACCTCGACATGCAGTCCGGCACGGTCGAGGAGGGCCTCGCGAAAGCCGCGTCGGTCGGCGTGACGACGGTCGTCCAGGTCGGCTGCGACGTCGCCGGCTCCCGCTGGGCGGCCGAGACGGCGGCGGCGTACGACAGCGTCCACGCGGCGGTCGCCCTGCACCCCAACGAGGCCCCGCGCATCGTCCATGGGGACCCCGACGGCTGGTCCCGGCAGGGGGCGCGCGCGGCCGGCGGCGCCGGGGCGCTCGACGAGGCGCTCGCCGAGATCGACCGCCTCGCCGCGCTCCCCGAGGTCAAGGGCGTCGGCGAGACCGGACTGGACTACTTCCGCACCGGACCCGAGGGCAAGGACGCGCAGGAGCGCTCCTTCCGCGCCCACATCGAGATCGCCAAACGGCACGGCAAGGCCCTCGTCATCCACGACCGCGACGCCCACGCGGACGTCCTGCGCGTGCTGAAGGAGGAGGGCGCCCCCGAGCGCACCGTCTTCCACTGCTACTCCGGCGACGCCGCGATGGCGGAGACCTGCGCCCGCGCCGGCTACTTCATGTCCTTCGCGGGCAACGTCACCTTCAAGAACGCCCAGCACCTGCGCGACGCCCTCGCCGTCGCCCCGCTGGAGCTGGTCCTCGTCGAGACCGACGCGCCCTTCCTCACCCCGGCGCCCTACCGCGGGCGGCCCAACGCCCCCTACCTGGTGCCGGTCACGGTCCGCGCCATGGCGGCCGTCCGCGGCATCGACGAGGACGTCCTGGCGGGCGCCCTGGCCGCCAACACGGCCCGCGCCTTCGGCTACTGACCCGCGGGCGCCGCACCGGTCGCCACCGTGGGTAGTCGCGTCGCTTTGGAGAGTGACGTCCGCTCCGCTAGGTTCTGGGGGCCCGATCCGGATCTTCCCGGCCCCTTCCGGATCCCAGGACCCCTGGAGCGTGTCGGCGTGAGCAACGTGCACCACCCGCGCAACACGTACGGCGCCGACGGCACGTACGTCGACGTCCACAACGCCGAGACCCTCCCCCACGGGGTGCCGCAGGACCGCGAGGGCGCCTATCGGGCCGCCTGCGAGGCGACGGTGCCCGCGGTGCCCGCGATGCCGCCGGAGCCCCCCGGGCCGGCGCTGCCGCGCCGGGCGGACGGGCCGCCGTACGCCACCGCCACCGTCACCGTCACTGCCACCGACACCGACACTGCCACCCCCACCGGGCGCGCCGCGCGCCGGCGCAGGACGCGCGACGCCGAGCGCGCGGACTCCCCGATGCGCCGGCTGCTGCCCCTGCTCCCCCTGGTGCCGCAGGCGCTGGTCGTCGCCTTCCTCGCGGGCGGCACCACCGCCTTCGTCGCGAAGGACAAGGCGGTCGAGCTGACCGTCGACGGCAAGCCGCGCACCCTGCACACCTTCGCCGACGACGTGGGCGAACTGCTGGCGGAGGAGGGCGTGCGGGTCGGGGCGCACGACATGGTGGCGCCCTCCCCGGGCACGGCCCTCGCCGGCGGCGACGAGATCGCCGTGCGCCACGGCCGCCCCGTCCGGCTCACGCTCGACGGCCGGCGGCACGAGGTGTGGACGACGGCCCGCACCGTGGAGGAGGCGCTCGGACAGCTCGGCGTGCGGGCGGAGGGCGCCTACCTCTCCGTCTCCCGCTCCCGGCGCATCGGACGCGAGGGGCTCGCGCTGGACGTCCGTACCGAACGCGCCGTGACGGTCATGGCCGACGGCCGGGCCCGCACCGTGCGCACCAACGCGGCGACCGTGGGCGAGGCCGTCGAGGAGGCCGGCATCACCCTGCGCGGCCAGGACACCACGTCCGTCCCGTCCGGCAGCTTCCCGCGCGACGGCCAGACGATCACCGTCCTGCGGATCACCGACGGGAGGGAGGTACGGGAGGAGGCGGTCCCGTTCCCGGTACGGCGCACCGACGACCCCGCGCTGTTCCGGGGCACCGAGGTCGTGGAGCGGGCCGGCCGGCCGGGGCTGCTGCGGGTCACCTACGCCCTGCGCACCGTCAACGGAGTCCGGCAGCGGCCGCGACGCGTGCGCACCGAGACCGTGCGCGAGCCGCGCGCGCAGGTGGTCAGGGTCGGCACGAAGCCGCGGCCGGCCTCCGTGCGGGGCGCCGACCACCTCGACTGGCAGGCGCTCGCGGCCTGCGAGTCGGGCGGCCGCGCCGACGCCGTGGACCCGTCCGGCACCTACGGCGGCCTCTACCAGTTCGACACCCGCACCTGGCACAGCCTCGGCGGCACCGGCCGCCCCCAGGACGCCTCCGCCTCCGAACAGACCTTCCGGGCCAAGAAGCTCTACATCCGCCGGGGCGCCACCCCCTGGCCCCACTGCGGCGCCCGCCTCCAGAACTGACGCCGGGGCGAGCAGCGCCCCGCGCCCCCGCACCCCTCATGCACCGCCGTCGCCGGACGCCTGCCGTCGCCGGACGCCCGCCGCCCGTGGGCACGGGGCAGGCGTGACCCGCCCGGGGCACCGGGGAGAGCGGTCTCGGACGGCACCCCGCCGGCGCCGGACCCCGCCGGCGCCGGACCTCGCGGGCGCCGGACCTCGCGGGCGCCGGACCGCGCGACCCGCCCCGAGCAGTGGCGCCGGGTGAGCGGCGTCCCGTCTCCGTGCCCCGCCTCCGCGCCCCGTCTCCGTACCCCGTTTCCGAGCCCCCGCCGGGGACCTGCGGTCCCGCTCCCCGCACCCCCGTACCCTTGTCCCGTGACGAGCCCCACCCCCGACGCCCTCCTGGGCCCCGCCGACATCCGCGAGCTCGCGGCAGCCCTCGGCGTGCGGCCCACCAAGCAGCGCGGCCAGAACTTCGTGATCGACGCGAACACGGTCCGCCGTATCGTCCGCACCGCGCAGGTGCGCCCCGAGGACGTGGTCGTCGAGGTGGGCCCGGGCCTCGGCTCCCTCACCCTCGCGCTGCTGGAGGTCGCCGACCGCGTCACGGCCGTGGAGATCGACGACGTCCTGGCGAGCGCCCTGCCCGCGACGATCACCGCCCGCATGCCGCGGCGCGCGGACCGCTTCGCGCTGGTGCACTCCGACGCCATGCACGTGACCGGCCTGCCGGGCCCCGCCCCCACCGCCCTGGTGGCGAACCTGCCGTACAACGTCGCGGTCCCCGTGCTCCTGCACATGCTCGAGACGTTCCCGAGCATCGAGCGGACCCTCGTCATGGTCCAGTCGGAGGTCGCCGACCGCCTCGCCGCCGGCCCCGGCTCGAAGGTGTACGGCGTGCCGTCCGTGAAGGCGAACTGGTACGCCGAGGTCAAGCGGGCCGGCGCCATCGGGCGCAACGTCTTCTGGCCGGCGCCGAACGTGGACAGCGGGCTGGTCTCGCTGGTGCGGCGGGCGGAGCCGATCGCGACCACGGCCTCCCGGCAGGAGGTCTTCGCCGTCGTCGACGCGGCCTTCGCCCAGCGCCGCAAGACCCTGCGGGCCGCGCTCGCCGGGTGGGCCGGATCGGCGGCCGCCGCCGAGGCGGCCCTGGTCGCCGCCGGGGTGTCCCCGCAGGCGCGCGGCGAGTCCCTCACGGTCGAGGAGTTCGCCCGGATCGCCGAGAACAAGCAGGAGGACGCGGCGTGAGCGTCACCGTGCGGGTGCCCGCCAAGGTCAACGTCCAGCTCGCGGTGGGCGCCGCGCGCGCGGACGGCTTCCACGACCTGGCGAACGTGTTCCTCGCGGTCGGCCTGTACGACGAGGTCACCGTCACCCCGGCCGGCGAACTGCGCGTCACCTGCGCGGGCCCGGACGCCGCCCAGGTCCCGCTGGACCGCACCAACCTCGCCGCGCGCGCGGCGATCGCCCTCGCCGAGCGGTACGGCCGCACCCCGGACGTGCACCTGCACATCGCCAAGGACATCCCCGTCGCCGGCGGCATGGCGGGCGGCAGCGCGGACGGCGCGGGCGCCCTCCTGGCCTGCGACGCGCTCTGGGGCACCGGCGCCTCCCGCGGCGAACTGCTGGAGATCTGCGCCGAGCTGGGCAGCGACGTGCCGTTCAGCCTGGTGGGCGGGGCCGCCCTCGGCACCGGACGCGGTGAGAGGCTGGCCCCGCTGGAGGTCGGCGGCACCTTCCACTGGGTGTTCGCGATGGCGGAGCGGGGACTGTCGACCCCGGCCGTCTTCCGCGAGTTCGACCGCCTCGCCGAGGGCCGCGACATCCCCGAACCCGTCGCCTCGCGGGACCTCCTCGACGCCCTCGTGAAGGGCGATCCGGACGCGCTCGCGGCCACCGTCTCCAACGACCTCCAGCCCGCGGCGCTGTCGCTGTTCCCTGAACTCGCGGACACCCTCGCGGCGGGGGAGGCGGCCGGCGCGCTCACCGCCCTCGTCTCGGGCTCGGGCCCCACCACCGCGTTCCTGGCGCGTGACACCGCGGCCGCGGAGCGGATCGCGCAGGCGCTGCGGACGTCCGGCACGTGCCGGAGCGTGCGCACGGCGTCGGGCCCGGCGCCGGGGGCGACGGTGCTCTGAGGGATCAGGACCGGGCGTCGGCCCTGACCAACTCGATGGCGATGGCGGCAGGTTTGTCGACCTTGATCTGGTCGCGCTGTACGCCCATGTGCACGTAGCGCTGTGTCATCGGGTCGAGCTCGTACACGTGGATGAGAGGACGGCCGGTGGTTCCGTCCTGCTCGACACGCCAGTAGTGGGGAATTCCGGCGGTGGCGTACTTGAGCGGTTTGGTCGTGCGGTCGCGAGATTCCGAGTCCGGTGAGACGACCTCCACGGCGAGCAGCACGTCCTTGGCCTCGAAACTGGTCTGGTCCAGCCCGGTGACCGCGTCGGCTCGCACCACGCTGACATCGGGTTCGGGGCCGTTGCGCTTGTCCAGGACGACGGTCATCTCCCGCTCGACACTGAAGCCGGGGCCAAGAGAACTGCGCAGCCCGTCGACCAGGAGGTCGATCACAAGGAAGTGGAAGCGACGCTGCGGACTCACGAAAACCAGGCTCCCGTCGATCAGTTCGGTGTGCGGCGGGAGATCGGGCAGCGTGAACAGGTCGTCCACGGTGTAGCCGTCCTGCGGCGGCACCGGCCACTGGACGCGGTGCTGTACGGACTCGGCGGTCATGGTTCCTCCCATGGACGGGATCCTGCTGCCCGTCCTCCACGGTAGCGGCCCTTTCCCGATCACGTCATCACAAAGAGTGACTGCCCCCTCGCGCCCCGTCCCCGGCCCGGCAGGCCCTAGGCTAGAAGGCTGACCGACCCCCATGCGCAGGAGAAAAATGGCCGTCAACCTGGTCAATGTCGAGAACGTCAGCAAGGTGTACGGCACCCGTGCGCTGCTCGACGGTGTCTCGCTCGGTGTCTCCGAAGGGGACCGGATCGGGGTCGTGGGCCGCAACGGCGACGGCAAGACCACCCTGATCCGCATGCTCGCCAAGCTGGAGGAGGCCGACACCGGACGAGTCACCCACTCCGGCGGACTGCGCCTGGGCGTCCTCACCCAGCACGACTCGCTCGACCCGGCCGCGACCGTGCGGCACGAGGTCATCCGGGACATGGCCGACCACGAGTGGGCCGGCAACGCCAAGATCCGCGACGTCCTGACGGGCCTGTTCGGCGGCCTCGACCTGCCCGGCTTCCCGCAGGGCCTGGACACCGTCATCGGGCCGCTCTCCGGCGGCGAGCGGCGCCGCATCGCGCTTGCCAAGCTGCTGATCGACGAGCAGGACCTGATCGTCCTCGACGAGCCGACCAACCACCTCGACGTCGAGGGCATCGCCTGGCTCGCGAAGCACCTGCGCGAGCGCCGCTCCGCGCTCGTCTGCGTCACCCACGACCGCTGGTTCCTCGACCAGGTCTGCACCCGCATGTGGGACGTGCAGCGCGGCGCCGTCCACGAGTACGAGGGCGGCTACTCCGACTACGTGTTCGCGCGCGCCGAGCGCGAGCGGATCGCCGCGACCGAGGAGGTCAAGCGGCAGAACCTGGTCCGCAAGGAGCTGGCCTGGCTGCGGCGCGGCGCGCCGGCGCGGACGTCCAAGCCGCGCTTCCGGGTCGAGGCCGCCAACGAGCTCATCGCCGACGTGCCGCCGCCGCGGGACAGCAGCGAGCTGATGAAGTTCGCCTCCTCGCGGCTCGGCAGGACCGTCTTCGAGCTGGAGGACGTGACCGTCCAGGCGGGCCCCAAGGTGCTGCTGGAGCACGTCACCTGGCAGCTCGGCCCCGGCGACCGCATCGGCCTGGTCGGCGTCAACGGCGCCGGGAAGACGTCGCTGCTGCGCGCCCTGGCCGACGCCGCCCGCACCGGGGGCGAGGCCCAGCCGGCCGGCGGGAAGGTCGTCGTCGGCCGCACCGTCAAGCTCGCCTACCTCTCCCAGGAGGTCGGCGAACTCGACCCGAACCTGCGGGTCCTGGAGGCCGTCCAGCAGGTGCGCGAGCGCGTCGACCTCGGCAAGGGCCGCGAGATGACCGCCGGGCAGCTGTGCGAGACGTTCGGCTTCGGCAAGGAGAAGCAGTGGACGCCGGTCGGGGACCTGTCCGGCGGTGAGCGCCGCCGCCTGCAGATCCTGCGGCTGCTGATGGACGAGCCCAACGTCCTCTTCCTCGACGAGCCCACCAACGACCTCGACATCGAGACCCTCACCCAGCTGGAGGACCTCCTCGACGGCTGGCCCGGCTCGATGATCGTCATCTCCCACGACCGCTTCTTCGTCGAGCGCACCACGGACCGCGTCTTCGCCCTCCTCGGCGACTGTGCCCTGCGCATGCTGCCGCGCGGCATCGACGAGTACCTGGAGCGCCGCCTGCGGATGGAGGAGGCCGCGGCCGCCGCGGCGCCCGCCGCGCAGCAGAAGGCGGCGCCCGAGAGGAGCGCCGCCGACCAGCGCGCCGCCAAGAAGGAACTCCAGAAGATCGAGCGCCAGTTGGACAAGGTCTCCGAGAAGGAGGCCAAGCTGCACGCGCGGATCGCCGACAACGCCACCGACTTCGCGAAGGTCGCCGAACTGGACGCCGAACTGCGCGGACTGGCCGACGAGCGCGACGAACTCGAGATGCGCTGGCTGGAGTTGGCCGAGGACGCGTGAACCCACCGGCGTGACCGAAACTCGCGCACGCGGAGCCGGGGGGACCCCGCGGGCACGCACCGGGCACACTCCGGCACGTACGGGGTGCGCGGCCCGCGCGCGGCAACGGCGCGCGCGCCGCGTGAAGGGGGCGTGAAGGCGCGTAACGGCGACATCACGGCCCGGTCCTCCCTTGGGAACAGGGAGGACGCGGGCCCCTTCGCCGTCGGTGCCGGGTGATAGAAAGAGCCGTCCGGGACTTTCCGAGCACGAGTCCGGGCCCGTCACGAGCCTCAGGGCGTGGCTAAAAATCAGTGAGCGAGGGGGAGACGCTGATGACTCAGCCGCCCGACCAGCAGCCGCCGCAGGGCGGCTTCGGCGCGCCGCAGATGCCGCCCCAGCCGCCGCAGGGCCCGCCCGCCCAGCCGCCGCAGGCCCCGCAGCCCGGTTACGGCTACCCGCAGCAGCCCCCGCAGCCGGGGCCGTACGGACAGCCGGGCGGCCCCTACGGCGCACCGGGCGCACCGGGGCCGTACGGGCAGTCGCCGCAGCCGGGGCCGTACGGGCAGCCGCCGCAGCCGGGACCGTACGGACAGCCGGCCGGTCCCTACGGGCAGCAGCCCGGCCACGGCTACCCGGCGCCCCAGTTCCCCGGCGCCCCCGGCACCCCGCAGCCCGGCTCCCGCAACCCCTTCAAGGGCAAGCCCGCCCTGGTCGTCGGCGCCGCGGTGGCGGCGCTGCTGGTGATCGGCGGGACGGTGTTCGCGGTCACGAGCGGTGACGACGGCGGCGGCGAGAAGAAGCCGGTCGCCGGACCGAGCGACGACGGCAAGCCGTCGGCGAGCGCCGGCCCCGTCAACCCGGGGGACGGCAGCGGCGACGGCGGCGAGGACCCCGAGGACTTCAACGCCGGCCGCAAGTCCGGCGAGGCCAAGGTGCTCTGGTACAAGGAGGCGCCCGACGTGCCCGCCTCCGGCGCCGAGGCCCCCGGCATGTGGATCACGTCCAAGACCGCGGTGAAGGCCGCCTACAAGGACGTCGTCGGCTACGGCGTCGGGGACGGCAGGCCCGCCTGGGACACCATCACCCTGCCGCAGAAGATCTGCGCGGTCACCCCGCAGAAGACGGCGGCCGGCAAGGTCGTCGTGGCGTACATGAACGGCACCAGCGACCGCGCCAAGTGCAACCAGCTCCAGCAGATCGACCTCGACACCGGCGCCAAGGGCTGGACGGGGACCGTCCCCGACGGCGCGCTGTTCGACAGCGCCATCACCATCGAACTGTCCGTCGCGGGCAACACGCTGATGGTGGGCCGCTCGCAGTCGGGCACCGCGTACGACGTGAACACGGGCAAGAAGCTGTGGGAGAAGAAGAAGTACGGCGACGCCTGCTTCCCGACCGCGTTCGCGGGCGGCGCCAGGCTGATCTCCGTGGCCTCCTGCGACGCGACCAAGCCCGGCGAGCACGACGAGCTTCAGGAACTGGACCCGGCGACCGGCAAGGTCAAGTGGACCCAGAAGTTCGACAAGGGCTGGACGGTCGCGCGCGCCTACTCCCTGGACCCGCTCGTCGTCTACAGCACCAACAAGGAGAAGAACGCCTGGAACATCTCGACGCTCAAGCCGGACGGCACGTTCCGTTCGCAGGTCGGCGTCGACGAGGACTTCGCCCCCGAGTGCGGCTGGGCGATCCTCCGGCGCGACCTGACCGGCTGCAAGGGCACGGCCGCGGACGCGAACACCCTCTACCTGCCGACCAAGGCGACCACCGGGGCCAACGAGATCGTCGCGATCGACCTCGCCACCGGCAAGGAGAAGTGGCGCGTGAAGTCCCCGGCGGACGAGTCGATGCTGCCGGTGACCGTCGAGGGCGGCAACCTCGTCGCCTACGTCGAGCCGTCGTACGACGCCGCCGGGCGGGTCGTGTCGATCCCGACCGCCGGTGCCGCGCACACGCCGTCGACGCTGCTCCAGATGCCGAAGAGCACGATCGCGCTCGAGGACAGCTTCTTCTCCCGCGACCTCGCCTGGACGGACGGCCGCTTCTACCTCTCCACCACCCGGCTGGCGGGCAGCGACGACTCGAAGGAGAAGCTGATGCTCGCCTACGGCAAGTGAGGCGGGCGAACCCGGCCGGGGCGGCCCGCCACGGCCGGGCGAGCGGGCCACCGCCGCGTCCCGCGTCCGTACGGCCCGTACGGCCCGTACGGCCCGTACGGCCCGTACGGCCCGTGCGCGGTCCGTCCCGCGGGCCGCTCCGGCCGGCACCGACCGCCCGCGGCCCCGCCCGGCGGGCCGTGCGGGCCGTACCGTCCGGCCCCGGCCCCCTCGCCGCCCGTCCGCCCCGCGTCCGCGAGGTCCCGTACTCCCGTCACCGTCACCGTCCCCGTCTTTCCCCGCGTCGTCCCGAGGTACCCACACCATGACCCAGCCGCCGTCCCCGCCCCCGAACCAGCCGCCCCAGGGCACCCCGAGGACCGGCCCCCGCAGCAGCAGGGCCCCTCCGGCACACCCCAGGACACCCCTCCGCAGGACACCCCGCCCCAGGACGCGGCTCCCTCGCAGGGTGCTCCCGCGGCTTCCGGGGAGCCTCAGCCGCAGGACGCCCCGTCCCCGCCGCAGGACGGTGCCGCCGTGCCCGCACCGCAGGCCCCGGCGGCACCCCAGCCTCCGGCCCCGGCGGCACCCCAGCCTCCGGCCCCGGCGGCACCCCAGCCTCCGGCCCCGGCGGCACCTCGGACCCCGCCGCCCGCGGCGCCTCCGGCTCCGCCCGCAGGACCGCAGCTCACCAAGGACCCGGCGCCGCAGCCCGGTTACGGCTACCCCGGTCAGCCGGCCCCGCAGGCACCCGCGGGCCCGCCCCAGCCCCCGGCCGGCCCCGGTTACGGCTATCCGCAGGCGGCCCCGCCGGTCCAGCCGCCCCAGCCCCCGGCGGGCCCCGGCTACGGCTACCCCGCCCAGCCGGGCCAGCCGGGCCAGCCGAACCCGTACGCCCAGCAGCCCCCCACCCCCGCGCCCTACGCCCCGCAGGCCCCCTACGGCCAGCAGGCGCCGTACGGCCAGCAGCAGCCGGGCTACGGCTACCCGGGGCAGCCCGGCCAGCCGGGGCAGCCGGCCATGCAGGCCTACCCGACCCAGCCGGCCTACCCGGGCTACCCGGGCCGGCCCACCGTGCCGATGCAGGTGCCGCCCACCGGGGGCGGCCGCAGGGGCAACGCCCAGGTCGCGATCGTCGTCGCGGCCGTCGTCGCGATCGCGCTGATCATCGGCGGCGGCGTCTGGTACGCGAACTCCGGCGACAAGAAGGACGACACCGCGAGCACCGCCGGCCCGACCGGCGGGAGCGGCGGGGGCGGTGACGAGAAGGGCGGCGGCGACGGCGGCACGACGTCGGCCGGCGGCACGGAGAAGGTGCCCGGCGACCCGGCCTCCGAGCTCCTCTTCAAGATCCCGTCGCCCACGGTCGCCAAGGACGACAGCGTCGTCGTGAGCGGCTCCTGGCTGACCGAGAAGGCGTACGTGAAGTCGGGCGTCGCCGAGATAGTCGGCTACGACCCCGACAAGGGCACGAAGCTCTGGACGGTCAAGCTGCCCGGCCCGGTGTGCACCGCCAGCCGCAAGACCACGGCGGACGGGAAGACCGCGGTGGTCTTCCAGCCGAAGATGCCCGCCAAGGACTCCCACGCCGGCTGCAGCGAGGTCGCCGCGATCGACCTGAACGCGGGCAAGCAGCTGTGGCGCAAGACCGTCGCGGTCGGCGACTACCCGGTCACCTTCGACAACGTCACCGTCGGCGGGAACACCGTCGCGCTGGGCGCCACCGAGGGCGGAAGCGCCTTCGACATCACCACCGGCAAGCTGCTGTGGTCCCCCAAGGCGGCCGACACCTGCTACGACGCCGGCTACGGCGGCGGCGCGAAGCTGGTCGCGGTGCGCAAGTGCGGCAAGTACGACGCGCGCGAGCTGCACATCCAGACCATCGACCCGGCCTCCGGGAAGGTGCTCTCCGAGTACAAGATGGCCACCGGCATCGAGTACGCGAGCGTCGTGTCCACCGACCCGCTGGTCGTGGCCGCCGACGTCGGCGACAGCGCCCAGGACGGCAGCGGCATCTCGGACTTCTTCTCCATCGACAACAAGACCGGCAAGCTGCTGACCCGGATCTCCGCGCCGGGCGAGCAGTTCGCGGCCCGCTGCGACGGCATCACCGAGATGGAGAAGTGCTCCGGCGTCGCGGTCGGCCCCAACCGGCTGTATCTGCCGACGGAGGAGCACGACGGCACCGGCGAGTACAGCCGGACCAACGAGATCGTCGCCTTCGACCTGACCACCGGCAAGCAGACCGGCCAGCGTGCCGACGCCGGCGACGGCCGCGTGCTGACCCCGCTGCGCACGGACGGCGAGAACGTCATCGCGTACAAGCGGCCGCCCTACGACGAGGGCGGACAGGTCGTCAGCATCGACAGCGGCACGTTCAAGCAGACGACGCTGCTGCAGAACCCGTCGACGGAGGCGGAGCGGGAGGCGGAGAGCAGCCTGCTGCCCGAGTACTCCGAGATCATCTACTCCCAGGGTCACCTGTACATGGCCGCGCTGTACGCGGACGGTTCCAGCTCCGGTGACGAGGAGTACCTGGCGCTGGCGTTCGGCGCGACCGGCTGACCGTCCCGCCACCGCCGTCGCGGCCCCGTCCCCGTTCGGGGGGCGGGGCCGTACGCGTACCGCCCCAGGCCCCCGCACGCGGGGAACTTCGGCGATCAGGGTCCCTTCTCGCCGGTAGGGGGAGCGCGGCGTCGAACAAGCGTGTAGCTTCCGGGGCATGAAGGACGGGGTGCCGGGGGGCGCCTTTTGTCCGTCCGCACATGTCCGCACGTGTGCCGGTGGTGGCTTTGCCTGTGTGCCCGGGTGGGCATCCATGGGGGGACTGGGGGGTGGGGTTGTTCGATGGGAGTGCGGCTGATGGTGGTCGACGACCACCGACTGCTCGCCGAGGCGCTGGCCTCGGCGCTGAAACTGCGGGGGCACCGGGTGCTCGCCGCGACGGCCCCCGCCGCGGGCGCGGCGGAACTGGTGATCACCCGGGCGCCCGAGGTGTGCCTGCTGGGCACGGCGACCCCGGACGGGCCGGGCTTCTTCGACCCGGTCGTCCGCATCAAGCGGGAACGGCCCCAGGTGGCCGTCGTGGTCCTGGGACCGGTGCCGAACCCGCGCGGCATCGCGGCGGCCTTCGCCGCGGGCGCCTCCGGCTACGTACGCCATGACGAGCGCATCGAGGGAGTGGAACGGGCGATCATGAAGGCCCGGTCGGGGGAGGCGGCGGTGGCCCCCCAGCTCCTGCAGGCCGCCTTCGGTGAACTGCTCCACCCCGCGGCCCAGCCCGACGACGAGGGCCGGCGCCTCCTCGGGCTCCTGACCCCCGCGAGGTGGAGGTCCTGGTCCGCGTGGCCGACGGCGAGGACACCCGCATGATCGCCGCCGGCATGGGCATCGCCCCCTCCACGGCCCGCACCCACGTCCAGCGCGTCCTGATGAAACTGGACGTCGGATCGAGGCTGGAGGCGGCGGCACTGGCGGCGCGGACGGGCCTGCTGGACCGGGCGGGTCCGCTGACGCGGGGGCTGCGGGCCGGGGAGGCGGGGCCGGAAGTCCGGTAGGAACTGACTGGAGGATCTGGATGGACGTGCTGCTCAGGCCCGCACGGGCGACGGAAGCCGGAACACTCACCGACTTGGCGCTGCGGTCCAAGGCGCACTGGGGCTATGACGCCGAGTTCTTGGAAGCGTGTCGCGGCGAGCTCACCGTCGCCGGGAACGAGGTCACAGTCCGACGAGCCACGGTGGCTGACAGAGACGGCCACATCCTGGGCTTCACGACTCTTGAGGGAAAACCGCCTAGGGTCTGTTGCGAAAGTGGATCTTGGTCGTAGATGATCACGTCTTGTGGGACGTGGGGATCTGACGAACGGCCAGTGGGCCCGGCTGGAGCCATTGCTGCCGCGGGGCATCAAGCCGGGTCGGCCGCAGGTGTGGACGCGGCGGCAGTTGATAGACGGCATACGGTGGCGGACCCGGACCGGTGCTCCTTGGCGGGACGTGCCCGAACGTTACGGGCCGTGGGACCGGGTCTATGACCTGTTCCGGCGCTGGCAGCGGGACGGCACCTGGGCAAGGCTCCTCACCCAGCTCCAGGCCGAGGCGGACGCCAAGGGCCTGATCACCTGGGAGGTCAACGTCGACTCCACCGTCTGCCGGGCCCACCAGCACGCCGCCGGAGCGGCGAAAAGGGGGACCTCCAGAAGGAACCGCCCGGCGGCGTCTTCGTCGAGCCGGCCGACCACGGCCTGGGACGTTCCCGCGGCGGACTGACCAGCAAGATCCACCTCGCGGTCGAGCAGGGGCAGAAGCCCTTGTCGGTGGTGATCACGGCCGGGCAGCGGGGCGACTCCCCGCAGTTCGAAGCGGTCCTGGAAGCGATCCGGGTCCCGAGGCTGGGACTTGGCAGGCCGCGCAAGCGCCCGGACCGGGTGCGGGCCGACAAAGCGTACGACTCCCGCGGTAACCGCTCCTACCTGCGCAGACGCGGGATCAAGGCCACCATCCCGGTTCCGGCGGACCGGGTCCGCAACCGCCTCAAGCGCGGATCGCGTGGCGGGCGGCCGCCGACGTTTGACAAGGACGACTACAAGCAGCGGCACGCGGTCGAGTGTGGGATCAACCGCCTCAAACGCCACCGGGCCGTCGCTACGCGGTACGACAAACTCGCCGTCCGCTACGAAGCGACCGTGCTGGTCGCAGCCATCAACGAGTGGCTGTGACCAGCACTTTCACAACACGCCCTAGGGGCGTCCTGGGCATGATGTTCGTCGATCCGCGGGCCATCGGTCAGGGGATCGGCCGCCTGCTGTTCGAACACACCGTCGCCGCCGGACGAGACCTGGGGTTCACCCGGATCACGATCGACGCGGACCCGAATGCCGAGCCCTTCTACCGCGCGATGGGCGCGGTCCGCACGGGAAGTGTCCCCTCGGGCTCCATCGCCGGCAGAGTGCTGCCGCGGATGGTCGTTGCCGTGCGGCCCTGAAGCAGCGCTGAGGACTTCGGCCAAGGCCGTGATCCTTCGCTCGGGCGACGCGGCCCGTCTCAGCGGCATCGACGCCGACATGCGCCTCCCCGACTACCCGGTTCGGACCCTGTTCATCGTCTGAGAGAGGCGTGCCAGCAGGGGACGGCCGTTATTCCAGCCACATTCCGTCGCGCATGACGACTCTCCCGCGTAGTTCCGGCTCGCCGCGCCAAGCACGCACAGTCCTCGGCACCACGCGTACATACAGAAAGGGATCCTCTTCCCGGCGTGGATCCCACCCGAACTTGGCGGCGAACGCCTCCGCTGCACTTGCGGGAACCTCCTGGTCCGGGAAGCACTCCGCCTCACCCTGGAGGAGCACCACGTCGAAGGTGTCCGGTAGCGCCAGACGCACGCGCGGTTCTTCGCGGACGTTCCGCGCCGTCACGGAAGTGGCGCCGGTGCACATCCACACCGCTCGCCCGTCCCACAAGAACCACAGCGGCACCTGGTGCGGCCCGTGATCAGGGTGAGCCGTCGACACCCATACGTCCCGCTCGGTGACGAGCCGCTCCAGAGTGTCGCGCACACGCTCCGCCGTCTGGCGGCGGGCGATTCCCGTGGTCTCCATGAGGACCGACCCTAGCCAGCAGGTGCGAAGCGCGCCTGAGGCGTAGGACCTACTCCCGACGACCGATGGACTGCTCGGGTTTTGGCTCGGGGAGGCCGCCTTCGGCGCTCAACTGGTCTTGCTGCGCTGACGGTCGCGCCCCGCGCGTATGCCTTCCAGGAGATGCGCGAGAGCACCGGGGCTGGTGGTGAGGGTGACGGCGGGGGTGTCGCTCTCGCGGAGGTGGACCGCTCCCCGGGAGGCGGCGAGTTCGACGCAGGTGTCTCCTTCCCCGCCGCCGGAGAACGTGGACTTTTGCCAGTGCAGGGCGTGGTCCATTGGGTGCCTCACAGCTCCTTTGACAGGCGGTGGATGAAGTCCCGTGACGCCACTGGGTCGAGCGACGCGTCTTCCACTCTACGAAGGAGTGTTCGGAGCTGCTGCAACTGAGCCACGGCATCGATGAAGACGACACCGGTGGGCGCGTCCCGCAGTACGGTGTCCAACTGGGTTACCGGGCCGCCCGCGTACACCATTGAAGCTCCGGCACCGGCGAAGCCGTCCTGTTCGGTGGGGATGACGCGTACGGCAACGTGCCCTTGCTCGATCTCGTCCAGGATCGAACGGAGTTGTCGGAGGGAAGTCTGTCGGTCGGCCACGCGTACCCGTAGGGCGAACTCGTGGACGACCGTTTCGTACGGTGTCGGGTTGTCGCCCTCGATGACGGACCGTCGACGCATGCGGTGTTCGATCCTGGGCGCCAGCTCGCTCTCGGGCAGTTCCGGACGCATGTAACTGAAGACCGCCCGTGAGTAGTCGGGGGTCTGGAGCAGGCCCGGAACATAGGTGGTGACCACCTCGCTCAGGAACACCGCATGGTGCTCAGCCTCGGCCACATCGAGGTTCACCTGAGGCAGTACTCCTCGATAGTCGTCCCACCAGCCTCGTGTGCGGTCGGTCGCCATCGCGACGAGAGCATCGATCAACTTCTCGTCCGTGCAGGCGCAGTGAGCCGCCAGTCGTCGTAGACGTTCCTCACTGATCGCTGAACTGCCGGCTTCGATCTGGCTCATGTGTGCCGAACTCGAGCCGAGGAGCGCGGCCACCTCCTTGGCCGTTTTGCCCGCCGCCTCCCGCAGTTTGCGCAGTTCGGAGCCCAGGCGAACCTGACGGGCTGTGGGCTGGTTCCGCATGGTCATCCGAGTAACAGCCTCTCTGGGACTACTCGTTCGGGTGCCAGATTACGCGAGGGAGTTGCAGGGGTAGAAATTTATCCCCTACCGTCGGTGGTGCGTTGAACACGCTGCGGAAGCGCACCGCCCCGTCCTGCCGTGACGGCCGCGGCACTGCCACCGCGCCCTCACCCACCCCTGTCTCAGACGGAGTTGACGCATGCCTGAAAGCGCCCCCGACACGTGGGAGTACTCCCTCCACATCCCCAATGACGTCAGAGCCGTTCCGGTCTGTCGCCGCACGCTGCGCCTGATCCTGACCGTGCACGGGCTGATCGGCCTGGTGGACACCGCCGAGCTGATCGCTTCGGAGCTGGTCTCCAACGCCGTCCTGCACACGAAGGGCCCGGCGGCGCTGCGTATCCGCTGGGCGGAGGGCGTGCTGCGGGTGGGGGTGTGGGACGCCGACCCGGAGCCGCCCGACCCGCCGCGCGAGGTGGCGGACCTGGCGGACGCCGAGAACGGGCGCGGCACCGCACTCGTGCGGGCCTGCGCGCAGGTGTGGGGCTGGCACCCGCTGTCCCGCTTCGGGTACCGCGGCAAGTACGTCTGGTGTGACGTGCCGGCGGCATAGCTCGTTGATCTTGTCGCACAAAGACAAGATCCGATGGATGGGAGGGACCTGATGACGGCGATGCAGTACTTCTGGCGGCACCCGCTCGCGGAACAGGTGCGCGAGGAGGGGCGTCTTGAAACACGCGCCGAGATGACCCTGAACATCCTCGAGTGGCGCGGTGTCCCCGTCTCCGACGCGATTCGGCACCGCGTGGAGACGTGCACCGACGAGGATCTGCTCAAGCTCTGGGCGCGACGGGCCATGGACGTGAGCCAGGCGGAGGACCTGTTCGATGCCGACGGTTCCTGACGCGCCGGACACTGCCGCCGACGCGCAGGGCGAGGGGCGCCCCCGCTGGCGGCTTCCCTCGTACATCTGGCAGGACCCCATGCGCCGGTACTGGCTGGAAGCGGCGGAGCGCGCTTTCAGGGAGGGCTACGAGGAGAGCGTCCGGGTGGGCCTGGAGCGGTCGGTGATCCTGCGGCTCTTCTTCTGGCGGGGGATCGACGTGTCGGAGTCTGTCCTGCGGAGACTGCGGGAGACCGACGACCTGGCGCAGTTGGAGGCCTGGCGGGAGCGCGCCTATGACGTCGCCACCCCCGAGGACCTCTTCGCCGCCGGGTGACGCCTGCGCGGGTGCACCGCCTCCACCCGGACCCCGTCATGCGTACGGGCCCGGACCCCGCCACCCACGCGGAATCCGGCCCCGTACGCACGCCCGGAAGGACCCCTCAGTCCTTCGGCTCCAGCGCCTCCGTCGGCAGCTGGGCCGGCGGCGTCGTCGGGCGGAGCTTCAGCCAGACCAGGAAGAAGATTCCCAGGGCCAGCATGCCCAGGCCCGTCCACAGGTTGATGTTGATGCCCTGGGCCTTGTCGATCTCCGCGTCGCCGTCGGTGATGCCGACGATCGTGACGATGACGCCGTAGAGGACGAACAGGCCGCCGATGATGCGGCGCAGGTCGAAGATGCGGGCGGCGGTCGCCGACTTCTGCTCCAGGTCGGAGACCTCGCGCTGGACGTCGGCCTCGGAGTAGCCGGCCTTGCGCAGCCGCTCCTCCGCTTCCGCCCGCTCGGACGGTTCGAATTGCTCTGACATGGTTCTTCCATCCTCCCGCGAACAGCGTCAGCAGGCTCGGGCGGGCTCAGAACGAGAACGGGATGTAGCAGGCGGCGGCGAGGACGATCGCGCTCCAGCCCAGCAGCGCGGGCCTGCGGTACCAGGCGTCGTCGCCCTCGGCGGCCGGCTCGGCCATGCCGGGGGAGACGGTGCCGTAGACCAGGCCCTGGAGTTCCTCGGCCGGCTTGGGGGCGGTGAACAGGGACACCGCCACCATCACGACCGCGCCCGCGACGAAGCCGGCGATCGCGGAGACGAAGTTGGCGCCCTGGTCGGTGGGGATGCCGATGACGTCCTGCTTGTAGAGGACGAAGTAGTTGACCATCGCGGCCGTGGTGCCCGCGAGCAGGCCCCAGAAGCCGGACTTCTTCGACGCCCGCTTCCAGAACATGCCGACGATGAAGACGACGAACATCGGCACGTTGAAGAAGGAGAACAGCGTCTGGAGGTAGCTCATGATGTTCGAGAACGACGACGCCAGGAACGCCGTGCCGATCGACGCCACCACGCCGATCGCCGTGATCAGGCGGCCGAAGCGGACGTAGTAGGCGTCCTCGCGGCCCCGCACCACGTACTTCGCCCAGATGTCGCTGGTGAACACGGTGTTGAAGGACGACACGTTCGCGGCCATGCCCGCCATGAACGCGGCCAGCAGACCGGTCACCGCGATGCCCAGCACGCCGTTGGGCAGCAGCTGTTCCATCAGGTACGGGATCGCGTCGTTGTACTGCAGGTCGGAGTCCGCGGTGCCGATCTTGGGGACCAGGACCGCCGCCACCAGGCCGGGGATCATCACCAGGAAGACGATGAAGATCTTCGGGAAGGCGGCGATCAGCGGGGTGCGCTGGGCCGCGGAGAGGTTCCTCGCGGACAGGGCGCGCTGCACCTCGGCGAAGTTCGTCGTCCAGTAGCCGAAGGAGAGCACGAAGCCGAGGCCGAGGACGATCGTCAGCCAGTTCGCGCCCAGCGGGTTGTCGCTGCCGATGCCGGTGCCGCCCCAGGCGCTGACGAAGTTGTCGCCCTTGGCCGCCGTCAGCGAGTCGGTCAGGCCGTCCCAGCCGCCGGTCTTCTTCAGGCCCAGCACCGTCAGCGGGATCAGGGCCGCCAGGATCACGAAGAACTGGAGCACCTCGTTGTAGATCGCCGACGACAGACCGCCCAGCGTGATGTACGCCAGGACGAAGAAGCCCGCGACCACGATCGCCACCCACTGCGGCCAGCCCAGCAGCGCCTCGACGACGATCGCGAGGGCGTACAGGTTCACGCCCGAGATCAGGATGGCGGCGAAGGCGAACAGGGCCGAGCTGAACAGGTGCGCGCCCTTGTCGAAGCGCAGCAGCAGGAACTCGGGGACCGAGCGGACCTTGGAGCCGTAGTAGAAGGGCATCATCACCAGGCCGAGGAAGACCATGGCCGGGATGGCGCCGATCCAGTACCAGTGGACGGTGTACGCGCCGTACTGCGCGCTGTTGGCGGCCATGCCGAGGATCTCCGTGGCCGCCAGGTTCGCCGAGACGAAGGCGAGACCGGTGATCCAGGCGGGCAGCGAGCGGCCCGAGAGGAAGAAGTCGAGGCTGGTCTTCACCGAGCGGCGCGCGGCGAAGCCGATGCCGAGGACGACCACGAAGTAGATCGCCATGATCGTGTAGTCGAGCCAGTTGGTCGGAAGCCGTAGCTCAGCCGCGAGATACGTGGGGGTTCGCATGCACTGCTCACTTCGCTTGGTGGTCTTTGTTTGGTTGTGGTGGTGACTCTCGTGGGGGATTGTGGTTTGATGTGTTTAATTCTGTTGGAAGCTTGTTCTGCTCGGTACGCGCGTGTGGTGCCCGACGCAGGGATGGAGAGCCGCGGTGAAGAAGACCTCGACCCGCCTGGCCGACGGTCGTGAGCTCATCTACTACGACCTGCGGGACGACACGGTGCGCGACGCGGTGGACCGGCGCCCGCTGGACCCCACGGTCACCACTTCGGAGGTACGCCGCGACCCCCTCCTCGGGGACTCGGTCGCGATCGCCTCGCACCGGCAGGGGCGCACCTACCACCCGCCGGCCGACGAGTGCCCCCTGTGTCCCTCGCAGGGCGACCGGCTGAGCGAGATCCCGGACTCGTCGTACGACGCCGTCGTCTTCGAGAACCGTTTCCCCTCGCTGGCCGGCGACTCCGGGCGCTGCGAGGTGGTCTGCTTCACCTCCGACCACAACGCCTCCTTCGCCGACCTCACCGAGGAGCAGGCGCGACTGGTGCTGGACGCGTGGACGGACCGGACGTCCGAGCTGTCGCATCTGCCCTCCGTGGAACAGGTGTTCTGCTTCGAGAACCGCGGTGCCGAGATCGGTGTGACGCTGGGTCACCCGCACGGGCAGATCTACGCCTACCCGTTCACCACGCCCCGCACCGCCCTGATGCTGCGCCAGGTGGCCGCCCACAAGGAGGCCACCGGCGGCGAGAACCTCTTCGACGCCGTCCTGGAGCGCGAGCTCGCCGGCGAGCGGGTCGTCCTCGAGGGTGAACACTGGGTCGCCTTCGTGCCGTACGCCGCGCACTGGCCGTACGAGGTGCACCTGTACCCCAAGCGGCGGGTGCCCGACCTGCTCGGCCTCGACGAGGCCGCGCGCACAGAGTTCCCCCAGGTCTACCTGGAACTCCTGAGGCGCTTCGACCGGATCTTCGGGGAGGACCAGCCCCTCACGCCCTACATCTCGGGCTGGCACCAGGCGCCGTTCGGCGCGCTGGAGGAGTTCGAGGGCGTCAACCGCGACGACTTCGCGCTGCACCTCGAGCTTTTCACCATCCGCCGTACGTCCGGCAAGCTGAAGTTCCTCGCGGGTTCCGAGTCCGGCATGAACGTGTTCATCAACGACGTGCCGCCGGAGCACGCGGCGAAGCGACTGCGAGAGGTAGCGAGTTGATGAGCGGCAAGTACTTGGTCACGGGCGGCGCGGGATACGTCGGCAGCGTGGTCGCCCAGCACCTGCTGGAAGCCGGACACGAGGTCGTCGTCCTCGACAACCTGTCCACCGGCTTCCGCGAGGGCGTCCCCGCGGGCGCCGCCTTCGTCGAGGGCGACATCCGCGACGCCGGGAAGTGGCTCGACGCCTCCTTCGACGCCGTCCTCCACTTCGCCGCGTTCTCGCAGGTCGGCGAGTCCGTCGTGAAGCCCGAGAAGTACTGGGAGAACAACGTCGGCGGCACCATGGCCCTCCTCGGCGCCATGCGCGAGGCGGGCGTGCGCAAGCTCGTCTTCTCCTCCACCGCCGCGACCTACGGCGAGCCCGTCAGCACCCCCATCACCGAGACCGACCCGACCGCGCCGACCTCCCCGTACGGCGCGTCCAAGCTCGCCGTCGACCACATGATCACCGGCGAGGCCGCCGCCCACGGGCTCGCCGCGGTGTCGCTGCGCTACTTCAACGTGGCCGGCGCCTACGGCGCGCAGGGCGAGCGGCACGACCCCGAGTCGCACCTCATCCCGCTCGTCCTCCAGGTCGCGCAGGGCCGCCGCGAGGCCATCTCCGTCTTCGGCGACGACTACCCGACCCCCGACGGCACCTGCATCCGCGACTACATCCACGTCGCCGACCTGGCCGAGGCCCACCTGCTCGCCGTCGAGGCCGCCACCCCCGGCGAGCACCTCATCTGCAACCTCGGCAACGGCAACGGCTTCTCCGTCCGCGAGGTCGTCGAGACCGTCCGCCAGGTCACCGGCCACCCGATCCCCGAGGTCATGGCCCCGCGCCGGGACGGCGACCCCGCCGTCCTGGTCGCCTCCGCCGCCACCGCCCGCGAGCGGCTCGGCTGGAACCCGTCCCGCGCGGACCTCGCGGGCATCGTCGCCGACGCGTGGGAGTTCACGCAGAAGATCGCAGAGGAGCGGTAAGTGGGGGCAGAACAGCAGGTCAGCGTCGGCTTCGCCGAGCTGTACGGGACCGCGCCCGAGGGCGTGTGGGCGGCCCCCGGCCGCGTCAACCTCATCGGTGAGCACACCGACTACAACGACGGCTTCGTGATGCCCTTCGCGCTGCCGCACACCGCCGTCGCCGCGGTCTCCCGCCGCACGGACGGCCGTCTGCGCCTGCACTCGGGAGACGTCGAGGGCGGCATCGCCGAGCTGCGGCTCGACGACCTCGCTCCCGAGTCGGACCGCTCCTGGACGGCGTACCCCGCCGGCGTGGTGTGGGCGCTGCGCGAGGCCGGGCACCCGGTCACCGGCGCCGACGTCCACCTCACCTCGACGGTCCCCTCGGGCGCGGGCCTGTCCTCCTCGGCGGCCCTGGAGGTCGTCGTCGCCCTGGCCCTGAACGACCTGTTCGAGCTGGGCCTGCCGGGCTGGCAGCTCGCCCGCCTGTGCCAGCGCGCCGAGAACGTCTACGTCGGCGCCCCCACCGGGATCATGGACCAGACCGCGTCCGCCTGCTGCGAGGACGGCCACGCCCTGTTCCTCGACACCCGCGACCTGTCGCAGAAGCAGATCCCCTTCGACCTCGCCGCCGAGGGCATGCGCCTGCTCGTCGTCGACACCCAGGTCAAGCACGCCCACAGCGACGGCGAGTACGGCAAGCGCCGGGCCGGCTGCGAGAAGGGCGCCGCCCTGCTGGGCGTCGACGCCCTGCGCGACATCCCCTACGCCGAGCTGGACGCGGCGCTGGAGCGCCTCGGCGACGAGGAAGAGGTCCGCCGGCTCGTCCGGCACGTCGTGACCGAGGACCGGCGGGTGGAACGCGTGGTGTCGCTGCTGGAGTCCGGCGACACCCGCGCGATCGGCCCGCTCCTGGTCGAGGGCCACGCCTCGCTGCGCGACGACTTCCGCATCTCCTGCCCCGAACTCGACCTCGTCGTCGACACCGCCCTGGCGAGCGGCGCCCTGGGCGCCCGCATGACCGGCGGCGGCTTCGGCGGCTCCGCGATCGTCCTCGCGGAGGCGGCCGACGTCGACACCATCGGCAAGGCGGTCGAGGAGGCCTTCGCGGCGGCGGGCTTCACCGCCCCGAGGACCTTCGAGGCGGTCCCGTCGCCGGGCGCCCGCCGCCTGGTCTGAACCTCCGGCAGTCCCGAGCGACCCGCACCCACCGAGGGCGCGGGTCGTTCACTCTTCGTGATGACGCACGACGATCGCGCCGGTCACGGTGGACGGGCAGGCCGAGGATCCCGTGTCCGGCCGACGCACTCCGAACCCTCACCCCAGCCGTTTCGTCAGCGTGTACTCCGTGATGCCCGGCGGGTAGTCCTCGATCACGCAGACCACCTCGTAGCCCTGCTTGCGGTAGAAGCGGGGGGCCTGGAAGTCCCAGGTCTCCACGCGGGAGCGCAGGCAGCCGCGGTCGTCGCGGGCCAGGCGTTCCGCCTCCGCGAGCAGGCGGGTGCCCAGACCGGTGCCGCGGTGGCGCTCGTCGACCCAGAGGTAGGTGACGTGCAGCCAGGCCGTCCAGGTGTGGCCGACCAGGCCGCCGGCCAGCGCGCCGGTGTCGTCCGACGCCCACACGTGCAGCGGCGCCTCGCGCTCGGCGGGCGTGCCGCGCAGCGCGCGCAGGACGGGAGAGGCCGCCGTGTTGGCGTCGCGCAGCCGGGAGCGGAGCAGGTCGCGTCGGGATCTGTCGACTTCTGCCTCAAGACGGAACATGCGGCACACCATAAACGCGCGGGACGGCCAGTTCTGCGATTCCCCTTCCGCTCTCCCCGCACGGCCCTACTCTGTTCGACAGCACCGGTGGGGGCCGGTGCTGATCAGGGGGCGAGACAGCCGGGTACGACGCCCGCGGTGGGGGTAGCACTCTCTGCACGGCGGCGGCCGTGCGGTCGAGCACCCCTCCCGGGCGCCGGGCCCGCGCCGGTCGTCGTTCTCCGGGCCTGGAGTATCCCCTGCTCCGTGGAGGAGCCTGGGGAGGGGGGTTTCGTGGTTCGCATCCGCGTTCTGGTCGTCGACGACCACCGCATCTTCGCCGAGTCGCTCGCCGCCGCGCTGGCGGCCGAGCCCGACGTCGACGTCTTCGCCGCCGGCAGCTGCCCGGCCGCCCTGCGCAGCCTGGAGCGCGCCGCCGCCGAGGGGCGCCGCTACGACGTCCTGCTCGTCGACGCCGACCTGGGCGGGCGCCCGCCCGGCACACAGCCGGCCGTGCCCGTGCGGGAGGCGGGGGAGGACGGGCCGGCCGACGGGCTCTCCCTCGTCGCCGGCGTCCGCGCCGCCCAGCCGTACGTCAGGATCGTCGTCCTCGCCGAGAAGGACGACCCGCGCCGGGCGGCCCTCGCCCTCCAGGCCGGCGCGTCCGGCTGGGTGGCGAAGGACTGCTCGCTGTCGCGGCTGCTGACCGTCGTGCGCGGGGTGCTGCGGGAGGAGACGCACCTGCCGCCCGCCCTGCTCACGGGCGTGCTCAAGGAGCTGACCGCCGCGCGCAGGCACCGCACCGAGAGCGAGCGGCTCGTGGAGTCCCTCACGCCGAGGGAGCGCGAGGTGCTGCGCTGCATGGTCGCCGGGCTGGGACGCAAGGCGGTCGCCGAGCGGCTGTTCCTGTCCCCGCACACCGTCCGCACCCACATGCAGAACGTCCTCGGCAAACTGGGCGTGCACTCCACGCTCGCCGCGGTCGCGCTCGCCCGGCGGGCCGGGGTCGGACCGGCGGAGCCGGGGCAGGCACGGGAGCCCGCCCGGCGGATCCCGTCGGAGGAGACCGGCAGCGCCCTGCAGCCCAGCTGAGCGGACCCCGCGCGTGCGGCCGCGCGGCGGAGGGGGCGCGGAGTGGTAGGGGGCGACGCGACGGGGGTCCCCGGCGCGAGCGCAGTCGAGCACGGGGGAGTCGGCCGCCGACGGCAACACCGCCGGGGCACCCCTCCCGGCGAGGGCGTGCCGGACCCCGCGTCTTCGGCCTGACCGGCCGGACGGGCCCTAGCCGGGAATGTTGTCGAACGGGGCGGTCAGCTGGCGCAGCAGCGCGGCCAGCTCGGCGCGCTGGGCGTGGGAGAGTTCGGCGAGGATCGCCCGCTCCTGTTCGAGCAGGCCGGCCAGCGCCTGGTCGGCGCGGTCCTTGCCGCCGTCCGTGAGCCGCACCAGCACACCGCGCCGGTCGCTGGGATCGGGCAGCCGCTCGACCAGGCCCTTCTTCGTCAGCCGGTCGATGCGGTTCGTCATCGTGCCCGAGGTGACCAGGGTCTGGGTCAGCAACTGCCCCGGTGACAGCTGGTACGGCGGCCCGGCGCGCCTGAGCGCGGTCAGCACGTCGAACTCCCAGGGCTCCAGCTGGTGCTCGGAGAACGCCAGGCGGCGTGCGCGGTCCAGGTGCCGGGCCAGTCTGCTCACCCGGCTGAGTACTTCCAGCGGCTCCACGTCGAGGTCCGGGCGCTCCCGGCGCCACGCTGCGACCAGCCGATCGACCTCGTCCTCCATGACGATCAGTGTAGTGGTTGTGTCGACGTGAAGTCTCTTGATGTCAAATTTCTTGATGTCGAGATGAATCGGCGGGACGGTGGACCCGCCGAACGACGAGGACCACACGGCACGACACCCCCCCCGAGGAGCCGCCCATGACCTCCCCCACCTGGGACCCCGCCCAGTACCTGCGCCACGTCGGCCACCGCGCCCGCCCCTTCGCCGACCTCCTCGCCCGCGTCCCCGGCCTGCCCGGCACCCCGCCCCGCATCGCCGACCTCGGCTGCGGCCCCGGCAACGCCACCCTCCTGCTCACCGACCGCTGGCCCACCGCCCGCGTCACCGGCTACGACAACTCCGCGCGGATGCTCGCCGAGGCCCGGGCGCACGCCGGCGCACACCTCGACTTCGCCCACGCCGACCTCACGACCTGGGCGCCCGCCGAGACGTACGACCTGATCGTCTCCAACGCCGCCCTGCACTGGGTCCCCGGCCACCTCGACGCCTTCCCCGCCTGGCTGGCCGGACTCGCCCCGGCGGCACCCTCGCCTTCCAGATCCCCCACAACATCGACGCGCCCCTGCACGCCCTCCTGCGCGAACTCGCCGGCACCCCCGCTGGAAGAACCGCCTCCGCGGGGTGCTCCGCCCCCGGGACTCCGTCCACGCCCCGGCGTCTACCTCGACCACCTCGCCCGCCTCGGCTGCGAGGCCGACGTCTGGACGACGACGTACCAGCACGTCCTCACGGGCGAGGACCCCGTCCTCGACTGGGCCCGGGGCACCGGCCTGCGCCCCGTCCTCACCGCCCTCGCCGACGACCCCGAGGCCCGCGACGCCTTCGTCGCCGACTACCGCGACCTGCTCCGCGAGGCCTACCCGCCCCGCCCGTACGGCACGGTCCTGCCGTTCCGCCGCCTGTTCGCGGTGGCGCGGAAGGGGGTCTGAGCTACGGGGTGCGACCGAGGTGGGTGACCAGGACACGGATCACGTCGTCATCAATGCGGTAAAGGACGCGGTAACGGCCGACGCGGAGACGCCGAGCCGTTGGCCCGTAGGCGGTCGAGGCGGCGGGACGTGGAGTCCCGGCGAGGGCGTCGACGGCTTCGTAGACTGCGCTGAGCCCTGTCGGGTCGTCCTTGAGGAACCGTACGGCCTGATCCGTGGCGCCCGGCTCCCAGATGATGCGATAAGTCACGGACGCAGCCCCAGCATGCGTCCGACTTCCTCATGGGCGATGCCCTCGGTGAGCGTGCCCTCGGCCTTGCGTCGCTCGTAGTCGGCGAGTGCCAGGGCGTCCTCCAGGTCCTCTATCACCTGGGGCGAGACGAGAAGTGCCGCCACGTGCCCGTGATCGGTGAGGGCGATGGTCTCGCGGCTGTGGGCGGCGCGCCGGACCAGGTCGCCGAGCTGGGCACGGGCCGCGCTGATCGTGATCTCAGTCATGTGCACATGGTGGCAGAACATTACTCTTCATGCATGTGGTTTGGGGTGTCCGAAGCAGGTCACCCGGTGAAGTACGAGAGGCCAACCTGACTGGGAGTGAGACACCGTGGCAGGCGAGCAGAAGTCCAAGGCGAAGACGGAACAGGTCAAGGGCAAGGTCAAGGAAGCGGCCGGGCGGGCCGTGGGCAACGAGCGGCTCGAGGCCGAGGGCCGCGCCGAGCAGGCCAAGGGCGACGCCCGCCAGACCAAGGAGAAGGCGAAGGACGTCTTCAAGCACTGACCCGGATGCGCACGGAGGGGCCCCGTCCGTCGGACGGGGCCCCTCCGTGCCGTGCGTCGCGTGTACGTCGGTCAGCTCTTGCGGCGGCCTATCAGGTGCGGCTTGGCCTCCAGGCCGTCCAGGCCGTGCCACGCCAGGTTCACCAGGTGCGCCGCCACCTCCGCCTTCTTCGGCCGCCGCACGTCCAGCCACCACTGACCGGTCAGCGCGACCATCCCCACCAGCGCCTGCGCGTACAGCGGAGCCAGCTTCGGATCGAAGCCCCGGAGCTTGAACTCCCGGCCCAGGATGTCCTCCACCTGGGTGGCGATGTCCGAGATCAGCGAGGCGAAGGAGCCGGTGGACTGGGGGATCGGCGAGTCCCGCACCAGGATGCGGAACCCGTCCGTGTACTCCTCGATGTAGTCCAGCAGGGCGAACGCCGCCTGCTCGCACAGCTCCCGCGGATGACCGGCCGTGAGCGAACTCGTCACCATGTCCAGCAGCCGCCGCATCTCCCGGTCGACCACCACCGCGTACAGCCCCTCCTTGCCGCCGAAGTGCTCGTACACCACCGGCTTGGACACCCCGGCCTTCGCCGCGATCTCCTCCACCGACGTGCCCTCGAACCCCTTCGCCGCGAAGAGGGTGCGGCCGATCTCCAGCAGCTGCTGGCGACGCTCCGCACCGGTCATCCGGGTGCGACGCACTCGCCGCGGCTTCTCATTGCTCGGGGTACTGCTGGAGTCGGTCACCACGCCGTCCATCATGCCGCTTCGGCGGTCGCCTTCCGGCGCCGGGAGCCGTCCCCGCCCGTGTTCCGGCGCGAATCGATACGCGAGCGTGACGGCCAGCGCACGTCGTACGCCCACCCGAGCATCTCGAACCAGCGGATGAACCGCGCCGAGGAGTCCACCTGGCCCCGCATCACACCGTGCCGCGCCGACGTGGGATCGGCGTGGTGCAGGTTGTGCCACGACTCCCCGCACGACAGCACCGCCAGCCACCACACGTTCCCGGACCGGTCACGCGACTTGAACGGCCGCTTGCCCACCGCGTGACAGATCGAGTTGATCGACCAGGTGACGTGGTGCAGCAGCGCCACCCGCACGAGCGAACCCCAGAAGAACCCGGTGAACGCGCCCCACCAGGACATCGTCACCAGCCCGCCGATCACCGCCGGCAGCGCCAGCGAGAGCACCGTCCACAGCACGAACTGCCGCGAGATCGCCCGCAGCGCCGGGTCCTTGATCAGATCCGGCGCGTACTTGTCCTGCGGCGTCTGCTCCTCGTCGAACATCCAGGCGATGTGCGCCCACCACAGGCCCTTCATCAGCGCCGGCAGCGTCTCCCCGAAACGCCATGGCGAATGCGGGTCGCCCTCCGCGTCCGAGAACTTGTGGTGCCTGCGGTGATCCGCCACCCAGCGCACCAGCGGCCCCTCGACCGCCATCGACCCCATGATCGCCAGCGCGATCCGCAGGGGCCGCTTCGCCTTGAAGGAACCGTGCGTGAAGTACCGGTGGAAACCGATGGTGATGCCGTGGCACCCGAGGTAGTAGAAGAAGACCAGCAGGCCCAGGTCCAGCCAGCTCACCCCCCAGCCCCAGGCCAGCGGCACCGCCGCCAGCAGGGCCAGGAACGGCACGACGATGAAGACGAGCAGCGCGATCTGCTCGATCGAACGCTTCTGCTCACCGCCCAGAGTGGCGGACGCCGCGGAGGAGGGGTGGGAGGAGGCACCGGAGCCGTCGGGCGCCGGTGAAGGGTCTTCGATCACGTCGGAGCTTGAGGTCATGCGCGTCCCCTGGGGGTCGTGGTGTGCAGGGATGTACCGGGCCCGGAGGACCGCACCACACTTCCTACGGTTCCGTAACCTACGGCATCGTAAGTATGGCAGCGCGGCACCCGGCGACAAGAGCCCGCCAGACCGCGCGTCCACCCGGACACCTATCCTTGGATCGGTCGGACAGCGCGGTCCGCTCTGTTTTCTTCCCGGACGTCAGACCCGTAAGCGGCCCCGCCGCCGGGTCTGACGGCCGAGTTCCCTCCCGGACGAGCTTCAACACTGCAAGGAGCCGCACCTGTGAGCAGTGCCGACGACCAGACGACAACCAGCCCCGAACTGCGCGCCGACATCCGCCGACTGGGTGACCTCCTCGGTGAGACCCTCGTCCGGCAGGAGGGCCCCGAACTCCTCGACCTGGTCGAAAAGGTCCGCCGCCTCACCCGCGAGGACGGCGAGACAGCCGCCGAACTGCTGCGCGGCACCGAGCTGGAGACCGCGGCCAAGCTGGTCCGCGCCTTCTCCACCTACTTCCACCTCGCCAACGTCACCGAGCAGGTCCACCGCGGCCGCGAACTGCGCGCCAAGCGCGCCGCCGAGGGCGGCCTCCTCGCCCGCACCGCCGACCGCCTCAAGGACGCCGACCCCGACCACGTCCGCGAGACGGTCCGCAACCTCAACGTCCGCCCCGTGTTCACGGCGCACCCCACCGAAGCCGCGCGCCGGTCGGTCCTCAACAAGCTCCGGCGCATCGCCGCGCTCCTGGAGACCCCCGTCATCGAGGCCGACCGCCGCCGCCACGACACCCGCCTCGCCGAGAACATCGACCTCGTCTGGCAGACCGACGAACTCCGCGTCGTACGCCCCGAACCCGCCGACGAGGCCCGCAACGCCATCTACTACCTCGACGAACTCCACGCCGGAGCCGTCGGCGACGTCCTCGAGGACCTCACCGCCGAACTCGAACGCGTCGGCGTCACCGTCCCCGCCGGAACCCGCCCCCTCACCTTCGGCACCTGGATCGGCGGCGACCGCGACGGCAACCCCAACGTCACCCCCAGGTCACCTGGGACGTCCTCATCCTCCAGCACGAACACGGCATCAACGACGCCCTGGAGACGATCGACGAACTCCGCGGCTTCCTCTCCAACTCCATCCGCTACACCGGAGCCACCGAGGAACTCCTCACCTCCCTCCAGGCCGACCTCGAACGCCTGCCCGAGATCAGCCCCCGCTACAAGCGCCTCAACGCCGAGGAGCCCTACCGGCTCAAGGCCACCTGCATCCGGCAGAAGCTGGAGAACACCAAGCAGCGCCTCGCCAAGGGCACCCCGCACGAGCCCGGCCGCGACTACCTCGGCACCAGCGAACTGATCGGCGACCTCACCCTCGTCCAGACCTCCCTGCGCGAGCACCGCGGCGGCCTCATCGCCGACGGCCGCATGAACCGCACCATCCGCACCCTGGCCGCCTTCGGCCTCCAGCTCGCCACCATGGACGTCCGCGAACACGCCGACGCCCACCACCACGCCCTCGGCCAGCTCTTCGACCGCCTCGGCGAGGAATCCTGGCGCTACTCCGACATGCCCCGCGAGTACCGCGCCAAGCTCCTCGCCAAGGAACTCCGCTCCAGGCGCCCCCTCGCGCCCACCCCGGCACCCGTCGACGCCGCCGGCGAGAAGACCCTCGGCGTCTTCCTCACCGTCAAGCGCGCCCTGGAGGTCTTCGGACCCGAGGTCATCGAGTCCTACATCATCTCCATGTGCCAGGGCGCCGACGACGTCTTCGCCGCCGCCGTCCTCGCCCGCGAGGCCGGCCTCGTCGACCTGCACGCCGGCTGGGCCAAGATCGGCATCGTGCCCCTCCTGGAGACCACCGACGAGCTCAAGGCCGCCGACACCATCCTGGAGGACATGCTCTCCGACCCGTCGTACCGCCGCCTGGTGGCACTGCGCGGAGACGTCCAGGAGGTCATGCTCGGCTACTCCGACTCCTCCAAGTTCGGCGGCATCACCACCAGCCAGTGGGAGATCCACCGCGCCCAGCGCCGCCTGCGCGACGTCGCCCACCGCTACGGCGTCCGCCTGCGCCTCTTCCACGGCCGCGGCGGCACCGTCGGCCGCGGCGGCGGCCCCTCCCACGACGCCATCCTCGCCCAGCCCTGGGGCACCCTCGAAGGCGAGATCAAGGTCACCGAACAGGGCGAGGTCATCTCCGACAAGTACCTCATCCCCTCGCTGGCCCGCGAGAACCTGGAACTCACCGTCGCCGCCACCCTCCAGGCCTCCGCCCTGCACACCGCCCCCGCCAGTCCGACGAGGCACTCGCCCGCTGGGACGCCGCCATGGACGTCGTCAGCGACGCCGCCCACGCCGCCTACCGCGCCCTCGTCGAGGACCCCGACCTGCCGACGTACTTCCTCGCGTCGACGCCGGTGGACCAGCTCGCCGACCTGCACCTGGGCTCCCGGCCCTCCCGCCGCCCCGGTTCCGGCGTCTCGCTCGACGGCCTGCGCGCCATCCCCTGGGTCTTCGGCTGGACCCAGTCCCGCCAGATCGTCCCCGGCTGGTACGGCGTCGGCTCCGGCCTCAAGGCCCTGCGCGAAGCCGGCCTCGACACCGTCCTCGACGAGATGCACGGCCAGTGGCACTTCTTCCGCAACTTCATCTCCAACGTCGAGATGACCCTCGCCAAGACCGACCTGCGGATCGCCCAGCACTACGTCGACACCCTCGTCCCCGACGACCTCAAGCACGTCTTCGACCGCATCAAGGCCGAACACGCGCTCACCGTCACCGAAATCCTCAAGGTCACCGGCGAACGCGAACTGCTGGACGCCACCCCCGCCCTCAAGCAGACCTTCAGCATCCGCGACGCCTACCTCGACCCCATCTCCTACCTTCAGGTCACGCTCCTCAAGCGCCAGCGCGACGCGGCCGCCGCCGGAGCCGAACCCGACCCCCTCCTCGCCCGCGCCCTCCTCCTCACCGTCAACGGCGTCGCCGCCGGCCTGCGCAACACCGGCTGACCCCCACCCGCACCGCACACACGCGAAGGGCGCCCCCGGAGAACCCCGGGGGCGCCCTTCGCCCGTCCCACGACACCACCGCACCCGCCCGCGGCACTACACCGCCACGAACGCCGCCGTCAGCAACGCCACCCCCGACCCCGCCAGCACCCACCCGAGCCGCGCCCGCCCCAGACCACCCGCGACCACCACCGACGCCAGCAACAGCGCGCCACCCATCGGCACCCACGCGTACAGCACCCCGGCAGGACCGGACCGCACCACGTCGTCACCACCGCCCGGCTTGACCACCACGGTGTACGTCCGCCCCCTGCGCACCGCCACCGTCTTCTCGATCACCACCCGCTCCCGCGCCAACGACCCCGGCGACAACGGCGTGTACGGCCCCGAACAGCTCTCCGCACCACAGCGCACCACCGCGATCGTCCCCTGCTCCCGGCCCTTCGTCAGCATCACGTGCTGCGCCGTACCCCAGGACCCCCACACCCCCGCCAGCAGGATCAGCGACACCACCACCCACGCCGCCGCCAGCCGGCCGAACCGCCACACGACGGCCGAGGCCCGACGGGAAGCACCCCGGCCGACGGGACCCCGGCGAGCAGGACCCCGGCGAGCAGGATTCCGGTGAGCGGAACGCCGGTGGGACGTGGCGGCGGTGGCAGGCATGGCCGGGATCATTGGCCATGCCTGAACTGCCCGTCAACCTCCGCGGGTGACACGTCGCGACTTGTCCGCACCTTTCCACACCACCGGCACCCCACGCCCCCGGCACCCCACACCCCCGCGCGCACTCAGGAGTTGTACGTCCCCTGCGCCCGCTCCAACCCCTCGATCACCAGACACTCCACCGCGTCCGCCGCCCGGTCCACGAAATAGTCCAGCTCCTTGCGCTCCGCCCCCGAGAAGTCCTTCAGCACGAAATCCGCCACCTGCATCCGCCCCGGCGGCCGCCCGATCCCGAACCGCACCCGGTGATAGTCCGCCCCGAACGCCTTCGTCATCGACTTCAGACCGTTGTGCCCGTTGTCCCCGCCCCCCAGCTTCAGCCGCAGCACCCCGTAGTCGACGTCCAGCTCGTCATGGACCGCCACCACCTGCCCCACCGGCACCTTGTAGAACTCCCGCAACGCGTTCACCGGACCACCCGACAGATTCATGTACGACATCGGCTTCGCCAGCACCACCCGCCGGTTGCCCGGCCCCGGCGGACCGATCCGCCCCTCCACGACCTGCGCCTGCGCCCGCCCGGCCCGCTTGAACCTCCCCCCGATCCGCCCGGCCAGCAGATCGGCCACCATGAACCCCACGTTGTGCCGGTTCATCGCGTACTCCGGACCCGGATTCCCCAACCCCACGATCAGCCACGGGGCATTGGCGTCGCTCGTCACGTCCATCTCTCCTCGATACACGCCAGCCGCTGCCCCCGAGGGAACAGCGGCTGACGAACAAACGACGGCGGTACGGGGATCAGGCCTCCGCGGAAGCCTCTCCGCCCTCACCCTCACCCTCGGTGGGCTCCTCCGCCTGCGCGGCCAGCACCTGCAGCACGACGGTCTCACCGTCGACACCCAGCTTGGTGCCCGACGGCAGCGGGATGTCCTTGGCCAGGATCGAGTCACCGGCCGTCAGACCCTCGACGGACACCGTGACCGACTCGGGGATGTGCGTCGCCTCGGCCTCGACCGGCAGCGCGTTCAGGACGTGCTCCAGCAGGTTGCCGCCCGGAGCAAGCTCACCCTCGGTCTGCACGAAGATCTCGACGTTGACCTTCTCGCCGCGCTGGACCAGCTGAAGGTCGACGTGCTCCAGGAAACCCTTGATCGGGTCACGCTGCACCGACTTCGGGATCGCCAGCTCGTTCGTCTTGCCGTCGATGTCCAGCGAGATCAGGACGTTCGGCGTACGCAGCGCGAGCAGCAGCTCGTGACCCGGCAGCGTCAGGTGGATCGGGTCCGAACCGTGGCCGTACAGCACACCGGGAACCTTGCTGTCACGACGGATACGGCGGGCCGCACCCTTGCCGAACTCGGTACGCGACTCAGCGGCGATCTTTACCTCGGACATGACACTCACTCCTCGTAGAAAAAGCGACGGCGGAAAAGTCACCCGGCCACGAACGGCCTGCTACGAAGAGCGCGTCGATAACGGACCGCCGTACACACGCGTCACACGCGTACGGCCTCCCTCGCCGAGCAACCTGGGCAGTCTACTCGGCGGGGAGGCCGCAGAAAAATCGATCAACCCGCACGAGACGGGCGCACCGCCTACTGCTCGTCGAACAGGCTCGTCACCGAACCGTCCTCGAACACCTCACGCACCGCGTTCGCGATCGTCGGCGCGATCGACAACACCGTGATCTTGTCCACTTCCAGCTCACCCGGCGTCGGCAGCGTGTTCGTGAACACGAACTCACTCACCTTCGAGTTCTTCAACCGGTCCGCCGCCGGACCCGACAGCACACCGTGCGTCGCCGTCACGATGACGTCCTCCGCACCGTGCGCGAACAACGCGTCCGCCGCCGCACAGATCGTGCCACCGGTGTCGATCATGTCGTCGACCAGGACACACACCCGGCCCTTGACCTCACCGACCACCTCGTGGACCGTCACCTGGTTCGCCACGTCCTTGTCACGCCGCTTGTGCACGATCGCCAGCGGCGCACCCAGACGGTCACACCAGCGGTCCGCGACCCGGACCCGGCCCGCGTCCGGCGACACCACCGTCAGCTTCGAACGGTCCACCTTGCTGCCCACGTAGTCCGCCAGCAGCGGCAACGCGAACAGGTGATCCACCGGACCGTCGAAGAAACCCTGGATCTGGTCCGTGTGCAGATCCACCGTCAGGATCCGGTCCGCACCCGCCGTCTTCATCAGATCCGCGATCAGCCGCGCCGAGATCGGCTCACGACCACGGTGCTTCTTGTCCTGCCGCGCATAACCGTAGAACGGCACGATCACCGTGATCGAACGCGCCGAAGCCCGCTTCAACGCGTCGATCATGATCAACTGCTCCATGATCCACTTGTTGATCGGAGCCGTGTGGCTCTGAATCAGGAAGCAGTCCGCACCACGCGCAGACTCCTCGTAACGGACATAGATCTCACCATTGGCGAAATCGAAGGCCTTCGTCGGGACGACCCCGACACCCAGCTGGTGGGCGACCTCCTCGGCAAGCTCGGGGTGGGCGCGGCCGGAGAAGAACATCATCTTCTTCTCGCCGGTCGTCTTGATCCCGGTCACAGCACTGTCTCCTCAGAGGTGTCTCAGCCGGCTGACCCAAGACCTCGCCACTGGGCGCGACGGGGCCGTCTCAGCTGGTGGGGGTGCGGATGTGCACTTATCACGGTACGCCGTCCACGACGCACTCGTTTCCGGTCAGTTCTCCCCGTCGCCCACCCGGGAAGCCACCTCGGCAGCCTTCGCCGCCGCACTCCCCGGACGCTTACGAGCCACCCAACCCTCGATATTCCGCTGCTGACCACGGGCCACGGCCAGCGAACCGGGCGGCACATCCTTCGTGATCACGGACCCGGCAGCGGTGTACGCACCGTCCCCGACCGTGACAGGAGCCACAAACATGTTGTCCGAACCCGTCTTGCAGTGCGACCCGACAACGGTGTGATGCTTGTCCTGTCCGTCATAGTTCACGAACACACTCGCCGCACCGATGTTCGTGAACTCCCCGATCGTCGCGTCCCCCACGTACGACAGATGCGGCACCTTCGTGCCCTCACCGATCACCGCGTTCTTCGTCTCCACGTACGTACCGATCTTCGACCTCACCCCCAGCCGCGTACCCGGCCGCAGATACGCGTACGGCCCCACCGTCGCCTCCGGACCCACCTCCGCCCGTCCGCCACCGTGTTGTCCACCCGCGCCCCCGCACCCACCACCGTGTCCTTCAGCCGGCAGTTCGGACCCACCTCCGCACCCTCACCCACACGCGTCACACCCAGCAACTGCGTCCCCGGCAACACCACCGCGTCCTGCCCGAACGACACCGTCACATCCACCCACGTCGACGCCGGATCCACCACCGTCACCCCCGCCAGCATCGCCGCGGTCAGCAACCGGTCGTTCAGAATCCGACGCGCCTCCGCCAACTGCACCCGGTTGTTGATCCCCGCGATCTCACGATGATCACCAGCCACGGACGCACCCACACGATGACCGGCCTCCCGCAGGATCCCCAGGACATCCGTCAGGTACTCCTCACCCTGACTGTTGTCCGTACGCACCTGCTTCAACGCCTCCGCCAACAACCGCCCGTCGAACGCGAACACACCCGAATTGATCTCCCGGACCGCCCGCTGCGCCTCCGACGCGTCCTTGTGCTCCACGATCCCCGTGACCGCACCCGACACCCCGTCCCGCACGATCCGCCCGTACCCGGTCGCATCCGGCACCTCGGCCGTCAGCACGGTCACCGCATTACCGTCCGCATGATGCGTCGCGGCCAGCTGCGCGAGCGTCGCACCGGTCAGCAGCGGAGTGTCGCCGCAGACCACCACCACGGTCCCGTCCACCGCACCGCCGAGCTGCTCCAGACCCATCCGCACGGCATGCCCCGTGCCGTTCTGCTCCTCCTGCACCGCGGTCCGCACGGCCGGGTCGATCGCGGCGAGGTGCGCGGTGACCTTCTCGCGCGCGTGACCGACGACGACGACCAGGTTCTCGGGGTCCAACTCACGGGAGGCGGCCAGGACGTGCCCCACGAGACTGCGGCCGCAGATCTCGTGCAGGACCTTCGGTGTGGCCGACTTCATACGGGTGCCCTCACCCGCTGCGAGAACGACGACGGCTGCCGGGCGGATGGCGCTCACGGAGTTGCCCTTCGGCTGTGGAGAGGGGGACATCCGAAGGATACCGGGGCGTTTCCCGGCGGACATGAGAGTGGGCCCTGACAGTGCTGTCAGGGCCCGAACCGAGGTCTTGTGTGCTGTGGCTCCCCGCAAGGATTCGAACCTTGTCCTGCTGGTACCAAAAACCAGTGTGCTGCCAGTTACACCACGGGGGACAGCGCTTCAGACCTTACCGGAGAGGTTCCTGCGACTGAACCAAGATGCCCTCCCACCAGCCCTCGATGCGGAGGTACAACTTGGCACTCTGTGCAACTGTCACGACCAGACAACCGTGGTAGTCGTTACCGATGTTCTTGCGAACGGTCTTCGGGTTGTGCGTCTTGAGCGTGGGCTTGGCGAAGTCGGAAACGTCGACGTCGGCGATGTCCGCCCAGAAGCGGTGCGCCGCATCGACATCGGCGGACTCATGGATGAGGACTCGGAAGCCCAGCCGTTCCGGTGCTACATCGAGCAACCTGAGCCACGCGAGGTAGGTACGGATCACGCCTGGGTCGCTGTTGACGAAGGCGACGCGTTCACGGCGGGCATAGGGCTTGCTCTTGGAGCCCTCGGCCCAGTAGAGCGCGACTCCTGCCATGAAGAGTTCGCGGTCGGTAAGTTTCCCGATCTCCTCCCGTGACGCAGCCTTGATCCTTACTCGCTCTTCGTCCTCAGCCGCACGGCGCCTTGCCAGACCTTCTTGCATGAGGGCCAGCTTTTCTTCCTGCGTGTAGCGAGGCGTGGGCTTGGGCAGGTCGCGCACCCACAGCGAAACCGAGCTCTTGGAGCAGCCCAGCTCCGCCTGGATCTGGTTGTACGTCCAGCCCTGCTGCCGCAGCTCGCGCGCCTTCTCGCGCAGGTCGTCCTTCGCCCGAGGGCGTTTCGTCCACTCTGGGGGCGGCTCCCCTTCGACCAGTCGCTGGAGGGTGTCCTTGTTGTGAACCTGAAGCTCGTCCCGGATCTGCCGAAGGCTGTGGCCCGCCCGCCGCAGTGCGAGCGCCCGCTCCCGTAGTCCCTCGAAGTCCGCGTACTTGCCGAGTGAATGTGTCATAGACATACGGTCCGGTCGGAATGTGAGGTTCCGGGCTCGAACAGGGGTCATTCAGCAGTTCGAGGGATACCGGGGGGTTTCGATGCTGTTCGGTTGTGGGGTGTGGTGGGGAGGAGTCGGTGAAAGTCGCCGGAAAAGGCGGGGTGGGCGCCCGTAGGGTGGAGGTATGACCACGACGGGGGAAGAGCACGCCTCGGCTCGGGGAGGGCCTTGGTGGTGGGGTAGGCGCCGCAGTGCGGTGTTCGACTGGAGTCTCGCGGTGGTGTCCGCGGCGGAGTGTGCGGCGGAGGGGTATCCGTTCGCGCGGGACGCGGGTGTGCCGGTGGCGGCCGGGGTGGTGTTCGGGCTGCTCGCGGGGTCGGTGCTGCTGGTGCGGCGGAAGTGGCCGATCGCGGTGGTGCTGGTGGCGATCGCCGTCACGCCGGCGCAGATGGGTTTCCTGATGGGCATCGTCGGGCTGTACACGCTGGCCGCGTCCGAGCTGCCGCGGCGGATCATCGCCTCGTTGGCGGGGATGCAGCTGGTGGGGACGTTGATCGTGACGTTCGTGCGGGTGGGGCAGAGCATGGACCAGGGGCGGCTGACGATCGGGGACTGGTTCATCCCGTTCGCCGCGATCACGACGTCGCTGGGGCTGACGGCTCCGCCGTTGCTGCTGGGGTTGTACGTGGGGGCGCGGCGGCGGTTGATGGAGAGTCTGCGGGAGCGGGCGGACAGTCTGGAGCGGGAGTTGCAGCTGCTGGCCGAGCGGGCCGAGGAGCGGGCGGAGTGGGCGCGGGGTGAGGAGCGGACGCGGATCGCGCGGGAGATGCACGACGTGGTGGCGCACCGGGTGAGTCTGATGGTGGTGCACGCGGCGGCGTTGCAGGCGGTGGCGCGGAAGGATCCGGAGAAGGCGGTGCGGAACGCGGCGCTGGTGGGGGACATGGGGCGGCAGGCGTTGACCGAGTTGCGGGAGATGCTCGGGGTGTTGCGCAGTGGGGACGGGCGGGGGCGGCGTGCGGAGCCGTCGGTGTCGTTGGCTGCTGTGGCGGCGGTTTCGCGGGCGTCGGAGGAGGGGGAGGGGCCGTGTCTGTCGGAGTTGGACGAGTTGGTGGGGCAGTCGGCGGCGGCGGGGATGGTGGTGGATCTGTCGGTGGAGGGTGTGGTGCGGGGTTATGCGCGGGAGGTGGAGCAGACGGCGTACCGGGTGGTGCAGGAGGCGTTGACGAACGTGCACAAGCATGCGGCGGGTGCGAAGACGTATGTGCGGTTGGCGCATCGGGTGGCGGAGATCGCGATGCAGGTGGAGAACGAGCCGCCGCCGGAGGTGGGGTCGGCGTCGTCGGCGCGGTTGCCGTCGGGGGGCAATGGTCTGGTGGGGATGCGGGAGCGGGTGGTGGCGTTGGGTGGGGTGTTCGTGTCGGGGCCGACGGAGGCGGGGGTTTCCGGGTGTCGGCGGTGATTCCGGCGGTGTAGGGGGTGGGGGTTCCGGTCCGGTGGGTCTTCGGTGGTGTGGGGGCTTTGGCGGGGTCTTCGGTGGTGCGGGTCCGGTGTGGGTGGGCCCGGGGTCCGGTGGGTGCGGGTCCGGTGTGGGTGGACCGGGGCCCGGTGGTGTCAGCCGGCGGTGAGGCGGACGGGTTCTATGCCGGTGACGAGGGTGCCGAGGGCCTGGTCGATGTCGGGGCCGAGGTACCAGTCGCCGGTGTGGTCGAGGGCGTAGACGCGGCCTTCGGCGTCGATGGCGAGGAGGGAGTGGCTGTCGGTCTCGGCGCCGAGGGGGCTGACGTCGGTGTCGAGGGCGCGGCCGAGGTCGGCGAGGGTGCGGGCGAGGTGGAGTCCGTGGAGGGGGTCGAGGTGGAGGGTTGCGGGGGCGATCTGGCGTCCGGGTCCGGTGGGGGTGATGTGGAGGCCGCCGAATTCGGCCCAGGCCTCGACGGCGGCGGGGAAGACGGCGTGGCGGTGGCCGGCGGGTGAGGTGTGTTCGCGCAGGGTGTCGGCCCAGATCTCGGCCTGTTTGATGTCCCAGCGTCCGGGTTGCCAGCCAGCGGCGCGCAGGGCGGCGTCGACGGGGACGGGGAAGCGCGTGGTGGTGCGGTCGGGGTGCATCTGCCCTTCGTTCGTCGGGGTCGTGGGTCGGCGTGGGGCCGTCGTGCGGGTGTGGGGGTGGTGCGTGGTGTGGGTGTGGGGGGGTGGTGCGTGGTGTGGGGGTGGGTGGTGTCGGCGTGGTGCTCGGTGGGTGCGTGCGGGGTCAGCTGTCGTCGGTCGTGGGGTCGACGATGCGGACGCCGAAGTGGGCGCTGAGGGCGGTGCAGGCGCGGCAGGGGGTGGCGAAGCTGCCGTGGAGCGGGTCGCCGTCCTCGCGGATGCGCCGGGCGGTGAGTTTGGCTTGTTTGAGTGCTTTGCGGGCTTCGCCGTTGGTCATGGGTCTGCGGGCGGCGCGTTTGCTGCGGGTGGTGTCGACGGTGGTGATGTGGCGGGAGATGAGGAGTGCTTCGGCGCAGCGTCCGGTGTAGCGGTCGCGCCGGTCGCTGGGGAGGGTGTCGAGGAACTCCTGCACGAGGGGGTGCAGGGCGGGGGGCTGGTCGCCGCGGGCGGCGGTGCTGGTGAGGGTGGCGCCGCGGACGGAGAGGGCGGCGGCGACGGTGGGGAGTATGCCGTCGCGGCGGTGGCGGAGGACGGGCGCGTGGGGGTTTCGGTGCTGCTCCAGCCGATGCGGGGGTCGCCGGAGCGGCTGGTGTGCGGTCCCGTTTGTGTGGCGTTCATGATCGTTTCTGCCCTCCCGTGCATCCCCCCGGAGGTCTCAGAGTGCCAAACGGCGTGGCCTGTGTGGAAGCTGGGGCGCTGCGACACGCCCGGGCCGGGGCCGGCTGTCACGGCGGGGTGACGGCTGGTCACGGAAGTGGAGGGCCGGTGACCGGTGCCGTCGTACCGCTTAGGCTGTCGGCACCGCCTGGCGCGTGGTTGACGCGCGTGGGAGACCGTTGGAGACAGTCGGATACGGGGCGTGGTGGTCGGTCCGGAGGCGGATCGGGCCGCCGGGGTCCGTCCAGAGCGCCGCAGGGGGCAACCGCCATGACGACAGGTCGGCTCGGGCAGCGAGCCGCGCCGCCGAACGCGGCCTATGCCGGGCAGGTCGTGCATTTCCCGGATCCGGTCCGGGCCGCACGTCACCCGAGAGGGGTACGGGTCGACGAGCACGGTCACCCGGATTTCTCGTCCTACGCGCGGGCGGCCGCGGAGATCGCGGAGCCGCCGGAGGGTTTCGGCGTCGACGAGTTGCGGCTGACGGACTACGTGTCGGCGAACGCGGCGTTGTCGGCGTCGGGGCACGAGCTGTGGGACACGGTGGACAGTGTGGCGACGCCGCACGGCTGGACGTGGCACCACGTGGTGGGTTCGCGGCGGCTGGAGCTGGTTCCGGTCGAGGTGAAGGCGTTGCTGCGGCACCACGGTGGGATCGCGACGGCGGTGGTCGACCAGGCGAAGCGCGGGACGCGGCCGTTGCAGGAGACGCGTCCGGCGCACTTCGGGCTGCCGAAGTCGGGTGTGGCGGTGACGGAGCAGCAGGTGCAGGGGGTCGAGGAGGACCTGGGGTACCGGTTGCCGGGCGCGTACCGGACGTTTTTGAAGGCTGCGGGCGGTTGTGCTCCGGTGGGGGCGGCGCTGGACGCGGAGTTGGGGTTGCTGGTGGACCAGCCGTTCTTCACGGTGCGGGACGAGGCGGCCGTCAATGACCTGGTGTACGTGAACAAGTGTCTGCGTGACCATCTGACCAAGGACTATCTGGGGGTCGGGTTCGTGCAGGGTGGTCTGCTGGCCGTGAAGGTGAAGGGTGACCGGATCGGTTCGGTGTGGTTCTGTGCGTACGACGACGTGCGGGACGTGGATCCGGCGTGGTCGCCGGCGGAGCGGGTGGAGCGGTTGCTGCTGCCGTGCGGTGAGGACTTCGACGTCTTCCTGTCGCGGCTCGCGGGGCGGCCGCCGGAGTTGGAGACGGTGGCGAATCTGATGGTGGACGGTGGTTTCGCGCGGGTTGTCCCCGTCGCTTCCGGTTCTTCCGTTCCGTCCGTCGGTGTGGGGGAGTGATTCGGCGATGGTGACGTTCGCGCAGGCGCAGGAGCGCGGTGAAGAGTGGGTCAACGGGGACGTTCCGGCGTATCAGCACCGTGAGGTGCGGGTGCGGGAGTTCGGGCTCGGGTTCGTGGTGTGGGCCGAGGACCGTGCGGAGGGGCCGCGTTCGGACGGGGGCGGGCAGCGGTTGGTGCTGGCCCGCGACAGTGGTGAGGTCACGTTGTGGCCGGCGCTGCCGGTGGGTGAGGTGATCCGCCGGTACGAGGAGGAGTACGGCCGTCCGGAGGGCGAGCCGGCGCCGGCGCCGCCGGCCGCGGCGCGGGTGGATCTGAACCAGACGTCGTTCCTGCTGTCGCCGCCGGAGTGGTTGCAGGAGGCGGCGGACCGGCTGGGGATCGGGGAGACGGCGGATTCCGCGTCGTCGGCGGCGTCGTCCTCGTCCTCGTCCTCGGCCCCGTCCTCGGCCCCGTCCTCGGCCTCGGCCCCGGCCTCTTCGTCCGGGGCTGCTTCCGCTTTCGCTTCCTCTTCGTCTTCCTCTTCGTCGGCTTCCCCGGCTGCTCCCGTCCCGACGGCGTCTGCCGCTCCGGCGGGTCCGGTCGGGGACTTCGGTGATCCGGCGCTGCCCCGGACGCAGGCGGGGGTGCCGACGCCGGTTCCCACGCCCGCCGGGGCCACGCCCTGGGCGGGTACGGACACCAACGGCGATGCCGGTGACGACCGTTCCGTGCCGCTGCCGGCGACGGTGTTCGCGCCGCCGCTGAGCGGTGCCGACGACGAGGTGCCGCCGCCCTCCGCCGCGTCGGACGCCAAGACGGCGCTGATCTCGGGCGGCAGCCGGATTCCGCCCACGGCGGTCGCGCCGGCGCTCCCCGACGTGGACGGGCCGGGAGCGCCGGGCGGTGCTCCCGCGCCGTCGTCCGCCCCCACCCCGCCTCCGCCTCCGGTGCCGGGCGGGCCGGGGACACCGCCGCCGGCGCCGCCGGGGCCGTCGTCCTACGGCGGTCCGCAGGCGCCCGGTCCGCAGGTGCCCGGTGGGCCGCGGCCGCCGGCCGGTCCTGGGGCCACGGGTGCTCCGGCGCGGCCGCTCGCGCCGAACGCCGGGGACATCGCCGATGCGGCGACCAGCAAGGCGGCCCCGCCGCCGCGCCGGCGTACCGGTGGGGCGCCGCCGCCTCCGCCGAGCGCGCCGGGCATGCCCGGCGCGCGGCCGGGTGCCACACCTCCGCCGTCCGCCGGTCCGGGTGGGCCGGGCGCGTCGGCGGGCGGTTACGTGCCCACGCAGCTGGTGTCGTCGCTGGGTCCCGAGGGACCGGCGGGACAGGGGACGCCGGGCGCTCCCGCCGGCCCCGGTGCTCCGGGTGCCCCTGGTGGGCCGCGTCCGCCCGCCCCGCCGAACCCGCCCGGCGGTACGCCCCCGGGTGGGGTGCACCACGCCGCGACGATGCTCGCGGACCCGAGCCGGATGGGCCCGGGCGTGCCGCAGACGCCGGGCGCCCCCCAGCCTCCCGGCGCTCCCCACCCTCCCGGCGCTCCCGGCGCTCCGGGGGTGCCTCCTGCCCCGGCCGCGCCCGGGGGGTTCGCCGGTGGGGCCCAGGGTGCCGCGCACCGGGCCGCCACGATGCTGTCCGGGCCCCCGCCGGGCGGCCCCGGCGTGCCCCCGCCCCCGCCGCCCGCTCCCGGTGCTCCGGGGATGGCTCCGGGCGCCCCGCGGCCGCCGATGCCGCAGCCCGGCGCGATGCCGCCGGGCGCGATGCCGCCCCCCGGCGCCGTGCCGCCGCCGGGCGTGCCCGGTCCCGGGCAGCCGCAGGCGTACGGGTACCCCCAGCAGGGGCAGCCGACCGTCGGGCCGGGCTACCAGGCCGTGCTGCGCTACCGGGCGCACGACGGGTCGGAGCAGCAGGTGATCCGGCGTTCGGCGCCGGGCACGCCGCACCCGGAGTGGCAGATCTTCCACGAGCTGCGGGCGATGAACGTGCCGCCGGACCAGGTGCTGGAGCTGCACACCGAGCTGGAGTCGTGTGAGCTGCCGGGGGCGTACTGCGCGCGGATGATCCGTGAGCAGTGGCCGCAGGCGCGGATCACGAGCATCGCGCCGTACGGCACGGACCATGCGAGCCGGCAGCAGGGGATGCAGCAACTCCTGGCCCATCAGGGCGAGTTGCATCAGGTCGCCGACGGTCCGGCGCGTCCCGCCCCGGTGCGCGCGCCGTTGCCGCCGGTGCAGCCGTTGCCGCCGGTCCCGCCGGAGGCGATCGCGCAGGAGATGGGTGCGGCGTTCGGGCCGGGGGTGTTCCGGTTCGAGCAGGCCGCGGTGTCCCGGCAGGGTGTGCCGCCGATCGTGGCGCACACGCTGGTCGTCGCGGGTCTGCCGGTGGACATGGGACCGTTCTTCTGGGCGCAGGCCCAGCCGGGGCGGCCGGTGCCGACGCTGGCGGAGCTGGCGGCGGAGCGGGGGGTGCAGCCGGCGGCGGACGCGGGCTCGTACCTCGTCATGGGCAGCGACTTCGGCAAGGCGCTCTGCGTGCAGTACGGCACGGCGCACATCGTGGCCGTGCCCGTGGAGGCGGGGCCGGGCGGGGCGCCCGTGGCGCCGCAGTTCGTGAACAGCGGCCTGCCGGAGTTCGCGCGCTGCCTCGCGCTGCTGGGGCGGATGTGGCGGCTGCGGTTCGGGCTGAACCAGGAGCAGGCGGGCCGCTGGACCGTCGACTTCCAGGCGCAGTTGGCCGCGCTGGACCCGGTGGCGCTCGGTTCGCCGGAGAGCTGGTGGTCGGTGCTGCTGGAGGAGATGTGGGACGGGCTGCTGTGAGGCGTACGCCTCGCTGACGCGTGGGTGCGCGGGAGGGCCGGGCCCGGTCGAGTGACCGGGTCCGGCCCTTTCGCATGGGCGGCCGGCCGTGACCCGCGCGCGGAGTGTCGCGTAATGGGCGTTTGCGTCTGATACCTCATGATATGCGGGAAATCATTTCTTCCGCGGCCGTCCGGTGGAGAGGGGTTCCAGGTGATCGGCGTTTCGAAGGCACCACCCGGGTTCAGGACCGTTCGCGGACGCGGTTACCGGCCCGGACAGGTCGACGCGTACACCGCCGCGCTCTCGGCCGACCGGGACGCCGCCTGGGAGCGGGCCGCCCGGCTGACCGTGCTGGCCAGGGACATGGAGGCCGAGGCCGTACGGCTGCGGGAGGCCGTGAGCGGGCTGGCGCCGCAGACGTACGACGCCCTCGGGGAGCGCGCCCGGCGCATCTTCCAGCTCGGGCAGGAGGAGGCGGCGGCCGTGCGGGAACGCGCCCGGAGCGCGGCGCGGGAACAGGTCGCGCGGGCCGCGGCGGACGCCCGGGCGGTGCGCGCGGCGGCGCGGGAACGGGCCGACGAGGTGCGCGCACGGGCGCAGGAGCATGCCCGGCAGCACCTGCTCGCGGCGCGCGCCGAGGCCGACGGGATCCGCGTCGGCGCCCGGCGCGAGGTGCGGGAGAACCGGGGCGAGGCCCTCGCGGCCCTGCGCGAGACGCGCCGGCGCACCGCCGCCCTGCTCGCCGGCCGGGAGCGGGACGAGGCCGAGCGGCGGGCCGCGGCCGAGCGCGCGGAGGCCGACCGGGCCGCCGCACTCGACGCGCACCACGCGCGGCTGGTGGCGCGCGCCGAGGCGGCGCTGTCCGCGGCGCGGCAGGACCTCGCCGACGCCGGGGAAGCCGCCCGCCTGCGCCAGGAGGAGGCACGCGCGCGTGCCGCCGAAGTCGTCGCCGAGGCACGCGCGCGTGCGGAACGGATCGCCCGCGAGACGGAACGGGTGCTGCGCGACCACGGCGAGCGGTGGGACGAGGTGCAGGCGCAGATCGACTCCGTGCGCAGCAGCCTGAGCACCCTGACGGGGCGCGGCGCGCAGTGAGCCCCCACCGGGCCCCGCCCTGATCCCCGTACGGGGCGTACGGGGATCAGGGCCCGGCGCGGCGGGAGGGCGTACGGGCGTCGCGGGGGTCAGGGCGGAGCCCGGCGGGAGGGCGGCGTGCAGGGTGTCGCGGGGCAGGCGGGACGGTGACGACAGGGCCCGGGGCGAAGCCGGGCGCGGCGGTGACCGGACCGGTCGATCGGCGGGGGTCCGCCGCCGAAGCGCGGCGCCGGGCCGGGGCGTCACCCGCCCGGACGGGGCGGCGCCGGATCAGTCGCCCGGCTCGGCCAGCACCGGGAAGTGACGCGGGGCCAGGCACAGCAGCAGCAGGAAGGCGAGCGCGGCGGCGCCCGCCGCGCCCAGGTACACCGCGTGCACGGCCTCCGCGACCGCGTGCCGGGTCGCCCCGGCGGCGGCGCCCGCGTCCAGGTCGCGGACGACGGAGTCCAGGTCGCCCGCGCTGCCCAGCCGGGCCGCCAGCACACCGTTGGCGACCGCACCGAAGGCGGCCGCGCCGATCGTCTGCCCGCTCTGGCGGCAGAAGAGGACGGACGCGGTGGTGGTGCCGCGCTCCGACCAGCCGACCGTCGACTGCACGCCGACGATCAGCGGCAGCTGGAACAGGCCCAGGGCCGCGCCGAGCAGCAGCATCAGCAGCATCGGCTGCCAGGCCGCACCCGGATACGGCAGCAGGGGGAACGCGAGCAGGATCAGCGTCGCCGCGCCGATGCCGAGCAGGGCGGTGTCGCGGAAGCCGATGCGCCGGTACACGTGCTGGCTCAGGGCCGCCGACAGCGGCCAGCTCAGCGTCCACACCGACAGCACGAACCCGGCCGTCACCGGGTCCAGGCCCAGCACCGCCTGCGCGTACGTCGGCAGGAACACCGCGGGCGCCACCATCAGCAGGCCCAGCGCGCCCAGCGCGAGGTTGACCGCGGCGATCGTGCGACGGCGCCACACCCAGCCGGGGATGATCGGCTCGGCGGCCCGGCGCTCGATCGCCACGACGAGGCCGGCCAGGGCGAGTCCCGCGGCGAACAGGGCGAACGACGGCGCCGACCGCCACGGCCAGGCCACCCCGCCCTGCACCAGCGCGGTCAGCAGCACCCCGCCGGTCGCGAAGACCGCCAGCGCGCCCGCCCAGTCGACCCGCGCGCGTGTCCCCGACGTCCGCTCCGGTTCGTGCAGGTGACGCACGATCAGCCACAACGCCACCGCCCCGACGGGCAGGTTGACCAGGAAGATCCACCGCCAGTCGGCGTACGCCGCCAGCAGCCCGCCCAGCCCCGGCCCCGCGACCGCGGACACCGCCCACACCGTGGACAGCCTGGCCTGGATCCTCGGGCGCTCCTTCAGCGGGTAGAGGTCGGCGGCGAGGGTCTGCACGGTGCCCTGCAGCGCGCCGCCGCCCAGGCCCTGCACGACGCGGAACGCGATCAGCGCGCCCATGTTCCAGGCGAGCGCGCACAGCAGCGAGCCGAGCAGGAAGAGGACCGCGCCGGCCACCAGCACGGGTTTGCGGCCGAAGGTGTCGGAGAGCTTGCCGTAGACGGGCAGGGTGACGGTGACGGCGAGGAGATAGCCGGAGAACAGCCAGGAGAAGACGGAGAACCCGCCGAGGTCGCCGACGATCTGCGGCACGGCGGTGGAGACGACGGTGGCGTCGAGCGCGGCCAGCGCCATGGAGAGCATCAGCGCGGTGGCCACCGCTCCCCGCTTCGCGGTGGCCGTGCCCCGCCCCTGCCCCGCGGCCTCCCGTGCCGCGGGTCTGGTGTCGCCCATCCGGTGCCCCTCCCCTGCCTGTCCCGTGCCCCTTGCACCTATCGGCCCCGGACAGCCTCCCACCTGACCCCGGCCCGACGGGAGGGTGGAGCCTGACCGGGCCCGAGGGTGGAGACGACCCCGAGGAACACTCCACCTCTCGGTGGACAGCCCCTAGGGGTATCTCCGTACTACGGCTCGGGGAGGGTTCGTACCGACGGAGGACGAGAGAGGCCCGGGCTGTTCCTTAACCTGGCTTTACGCCGCTGGGGCGGACAACCCCACCGGCCGGAGGTGGGGTTAACCCCCCGCGAAGACGGGCCCGAGCCCCAGCGCGCCGGACCCGGTCGCACCGACAGACTCTTCGACGTAGCACCCAGCACGCGCAGCACCGCACCACGCACAGCACCACGCACCGACGCGGCAGGCACCACGCGCGTGTCCCGCTCGCTTCCTCATTTTCGACCTTTGGAGATTCACGTGACTTCGGCTGTGACCATTCCCAGGCACGGGGCACTGGAGGGCGTACGGCCGTTGCCGCTCGGGCGCGGCAGGTCGTCAAGGCGTACGGGTCCGGGGAGACCCGCGTCGTCGCCCTCGACCACGTCGACGTGGACATCGCCCGTGGCCGCTTCACCGCGATCATGGGCCCCTCGGGGTCCGGCAAATCCACACTGATGCACTGCCTCGCCGGCCTGGACACCGTCACGTCCGGGCAGATCCACCTGGACGAGACCGAGATCACCGGGCTCAAGGACAAGAAGCTGACGCAACTGCGCCGGGACCGGATCGGGTTCATCTTCCAGGCGTTCAACCTGCTGCCCACGCTCAACGCGATCGAGAACATCACGCTGCCCATGGACATCGCCGGCCGCAAGCCCGACAAGGCCTGGCTGCAGCAGGTCGTCGAGACGGTCGGGCTGTCCGACCGGCTCAAGCACCGGCCCACCCAGCTCTCCGGCGGCCAGCAGCAGCGCGTCGCCGTGGCCCGCGCCCTCGCCGCCCGCCCCGAGATCATCTTCGGCGACGAGCCGACCGGGAACCTCGACTCGCGGGCCGGCGCCGAGGTCCTGGGCTTCCTGCGCCGCTCCGTGGACGAACTCGGCCAGACCATCGTGATGGTCACCCACGACCCGGTCGCCGCCTCCTACGCCGACCGCGTCCTGTACCTCGCCGACGGCCGCATCGTCGACGAGATGCACCAGCCGACCGCCGAGCAGGTCCTGGACCGCATGAAGGACTTCGACGCCCGGGGGCGTACGTCATGACCGTGCTGAGAACCTCGATGCGCAACTTCTTCGCGCACAAGGGACGCATGGCCCTGTCGGCCGTGGCCGTCCTGCTGTCGGTGGCCTTCGTCTGCGGGACGCTGGTGTTCACCGACACCATGAACACCACCTTCGACAAGCTGTTCGCGGCCACCTCCTCCGACGTGACGGTGAGCGCGAAGGGCGCCTCCGACACCGGTGAGACCACCTCCAAGAACGGCAAGCCGCCGGTCATGCCGGCCGACGTGGTCGGCAAGGTCCGCGGGGCGGCCGGCGTGAAGTCGGCCGAGGGAACCGTCTTCTCCAGCGCCGTGACCGTCGTCGACGCCGACAAGGACAGCCTGTCGCCCACCAGCGGCGGCCCCACCATCGTCGGCGGCTGGAACGCCAACGAAGCCCGCACCATGAAGATCACCGAAGGTGCGGCGCCCCGGAACTCCGCGCAGATCATGGTCGACGAGGACACCGCCGACAAGCACCACCTGAAGCTCGGCGACGAGATCGGCGTCATCACCGCGGTCGGCACCCACACCGCCAAGGTCTCCGGCGTCGCCGCCTTCCAGGTCACCAACCCCGGCGCGGCGATCTTCTACCTGGACACCAGGACCGCGCAGGAGACCCTCGTCGGCGAGCCCGGCGTCTTCACCAACGTCAACGTCACGGCCGCGGCCGGGGTGAGCGACGCGCAGCTGAAGAAGAACGTGGCGGCCGCGCTCGGCGGCGACTACAAGGTGCAGACCGCCAAGGAGACCGCGGACGCCAACCAGAAGCAGGTCGGCGGGTTCCTGAACGTGATGAAGTACGCGATGCTCGGCTTCGCCGGGATCGCCTTCCTCGTCGGCATCTTCCTGATCATCAACACCTTCTCCATGCTGGTCGCCCAGCGCACCCGTGAGATCGGCCTGATGCGGGCCATCGGCTCCAGCCGCAGGCAGATCAACCGCTCGGTCCTGGCCGAGGCGCTGCTGCTCGGCGTCGTCGGCTCCGTCCTCGGCGTCGGCGCGGGCGTCGGCATCGCCGTCGGCCTGATGAAGCTCATGAGCATGACCGGCATGAACCTGTCCACCGACGACCTCACGGTGGCCTGGACGACCCCCGTCGTCGGCCTGGTCCTCGGCGTCGTCGTCACCGTCCTCGCCGCCTACCTGCCCGCCCGCCGGGCCGGCAAGGTCTCCCCGATGGCCGCGCTGCGCGACGCCGGCGCCCCGCCGACGCCAGGGCCGGTGTCGTACGGGCCGTGCTCGGACTGCTGCTCACCGGCGGCGGCGCGGCCGGCCTCTACCTCGCCTCCGCCGCCGACAAGGCGAGCGAGGGCTCCCTGTGGCTCGGCCTGGGCGTCGTGCTCAGCCTGATCGGGTTCGTGGTGATCGGCCCGCTCCTCGCGGGCGGCCTGGTCCGGGTGCTCGGCGCGGTCGTGCTGCGGGCCTTCGGCCCCGTCGGCCGGATGGCCGAACGCAACGCCCTGCGCAACCCGCGCCGCACCGGCGCCACCGGCGCCGCCCTCATGATCGGGCTCGCCCTGGTCGCCTGCCTGTCGGTGGTCGGCTCCTCCATGGTCGCCTCCGCCTCCGAGCAGCTCGACCACAGTGTCGGCGCCGACTTCATCATCCAGAACGACGGCGGTCAGCTGGTCGTCCCGCAGGCCGTGCAGGCCGTGAAGGCGACGCCGGGCCTGGAGCGGGTCACCGAGTACAAGCTCCTCGACGCCGACCTGACGACCCCGGACGGCAAAACGTCCAAGGGCGAGACGATCAACGCCGCCGACCCGACGTACGCGACGGACGTCTCCACCGAGACCGTCGCCGGCAAGCTCGCCGACGCCTACCGGCCCGACTCCATGTCCGTCTTCGAGGGCTTCGCAAAGGAGCACGGTCTGACGATCGGCTCGAAGGTCGAGGTCGCCTTCAAGGACGGCACCGCCGCCGCGCTCACCGTCCGCGCGATCACCAGCGACGAGGTCGTCATCGACAAGGGCGCCATGTACGCCTCCATCGCGACCGTCGCCACGTACGTGCCGGCCGAGAAGATGCCGCTCGACCAGCTCGTCTTCGCCACGGCGAAGGAGGGGCAGCAGGACGCCGCCTACACCTCGCTGAAGTCCGCGCTGCACGGCTACCCGCAGTACGTCGTCCGCGACCAGACCGACTACAAGGAGCAACTGAAGGACCAGATCGGCCAGATGCTGAACCTGATCTACGGCCTCCTGGCACTCGCGATCATCGTGGCGGTGCTCGGCGTGGTGAACACGCTCGCCCTGTCCGTGGTCGAGCGCACCCGGGAGATCGGCCTCATGCGGGCGATCGGCCTCTCCCGCCGCCAGCTGCGTCGCATGATCCGTCTGGAGTCGGTCGTCATCGCCCTCTTCGGCGCGCTGCTCGGCCTCGGCCTGGGCATGGGCTGGGGCGCCACCGCCCAGCAGCTCCTCGCCCTGGAGGGCCTGACCGTCCTCGACATCCCCTGGCCGACGATCATCGGCGTCTTCGTCGCCTCGGCCTTCGTGGGCCTGTTCGCCGCGCTGGTCCCGGCGTTCCGGGCGGGCCGGATGAACGTCCTGAACGCGATCGCCACGGACTGACCTCCGGTCGGGCAGGCCGGCGCCGAGGAGCCACGGGGGGCTCTTCGGCGCCGGCTTCGTCGTGCGCCGGGCCGGAGCTTCCGCCCCCGGATCCCGTCAGGGGGTCCCTGCCCTTGGATCCCGTCAAGGGTTTCCGTCCCCGGATCCCGTCAGGGGTTCCTGCCCCCGGCCCCCGTCAGGGGTTTCCGCCCCGGACCCCGGCCTGTGCCCGGATCTCCTCAGGGGTTTCCGTCCCCGGATCTCCCAGGGGCTTCCCTTCCTGGACCTCGGCAGAGGGCTTCCGCCCCCGGATCCCGTCAGAGGGTCCCCGCCCTCCCCGGATCCCGTCAGAGGTTCCCGGCCCCCTGGACCTCGTCAGGGCTTTCGCCCCGGACCCCGGCCTGTGCCCGGATCTCCTCAGGGGTTTCCGTCCCCGGATCTCCCAGGGGCTTCCCTTCCTGGACCTCGGCAGGGGGCTTCCGCCCCCGGATCCCGTCAGAGGGTCCCCGCCCTCCCCGGATCCCGTCAGAGGTTCCCGGCCCCCTGGACCTCGTCAGGGCTTTCGCCCCGGACCCCGGCCTGTGCCCGCCCACCCGGCCCGGTGGGAAAGGGGGCGACGCTGGGGCGGGCCGGCCCGTCCGGTGTCCGGTGGGGGCGGAACGGCCCCGCCTGCCGCCACCCCGCGTTGTCCACAGGCCCGGGCGGTCCGCCCCCGCCCCGTCGTACCCTGGACACCCCCGGCTCGTGACACGCGTCGGGCCCTTCGCGTTGCCCACCCGGCAAGCCCACCTCGGACCAGATCACCCACCTCGGACCCCCGGACGGAAAACCCCCTCCATGAGCCTGCACGGTCTGCTCGACGCCGTAGTGAAGGATCCCGCCCTCGCGGAAGCGGTCTCCGCCGCCGCCGACGGCAACCGCATGCACGTCGACCTCGTCGGCCCCCCGGCGGCCCGCCCCTTCACGATCGCCGCCCTCGCCCGGGAGACCTCCCGCACGGTCCTCGCGGTCACGGCGACCGGTCGCGAGGCGGAGGACCTCGCCGCCGCCCTGCGCTCGCTCCTGCCCCCGACGGCGTCGTGGAGTACCCCTCCTGGGAGACCCTCCCGCACGAGCGGCTCAGCCCGCGCAGCGACACCGTCGGCCGCCGCCTCGCCGTCCTGCGCCGCCTGGCCCACCCCCGCCCCGACGACCCCGAGACCGGCCCGGTCTCCGTCGTCGTGGCGCCCGTGCGCTCGGTGCTCCAGCCGCAGGTCAAGGGGCTCGGCGACCTGGAGCCGGTGGCCCTGAGGGGCGGTCAGAGAGCCGACCTGGACGAGATCGTCGCAGCCCTCGCCGCCGCCGCGTACGCGCGCGTGGAACTGGTCGAGAAGCGCGGTGAGTTCGCCGTGCGCGGCGGCATCCTGGACGTCTTCCCGCCCACCGAGGAACACCCCCTGCGGATCGAGTTCTGGGGCGACGACGTCGAGGAGATCCGTTACTTCAAGGTCGCCGACCAGCGCTCCCTCGAAGTCGCCGAACACGGGCTGTGGGCGCCCCCCTGCCGCGAACTCCTCCTCACCGACGACGTCCGCACGCGCGCGCGTGCCCTCGCCGAACAGCACCCCGAACTGGGCGACCTGCTCGGCAGGATCGCGGAGGGCATCGCCGTCGAGGGCATGGAGTCCCTCGCGCCCGTCCTCGTCGACGACATGGAGCTGCTGCTCGACGTGCTGCCCGAGGGCGCGATGGCCGTCGTCTGCGACCCCGAGCGGGTCCGCACGCGCGCGACGGACCTGGTGGCGACGAGCCAGGAGTTCCTCCAGGCGTCCTGGGCGGCCACCGCGGGCGGGGGCGAGGCCCCATCGACGTCGGCGCGGCCTCCCTGTGGTCCCTCGCCGACGTGCGGGACCGCGCGCGCGAGCTGGACATGATGTGGTGGTCGGTGTCCCCCTTCGCCGCCGACCTGGAGCTGGAGAGCGACACCCTCAAGCTCGGCATGCACGCCCCCGAGGCCTACCGCGGCGACACCGCGAGGGCGCTGGCCGACACCAAGGGCTGGCTCGCCGACGGCTGGCGCACGGTCTTCGTGACCGAGGCGCACGGCCCGGCGGCCCGCACGGTCGAGGTACTGGGCGGCGAGGGCGTCGCGGCCCGCCTCGACGCGGACCTCGGCGAGATCTCCCCCTCGGTCGTGCACGTGGCGTGCGGCTGCATCGACCACGGCTTCGTGGACCCGGCGCTCGGACTCGCCGTCCTCACCGAGACCGACCTGACCGGCCAGAAGGCGGCCGGCAAGGACGGCGCCCGGATGCCCGCGCGCCGCCGCAAGACCATCGACCCGCTCACCCTGGAGGCGGGCGACCACATCGTCCACGAGCAGCACGGCGTGGGCCGCTACATCGAGATGGTGCAGCGCACGGTCCAGGGCGCCACGCGCGAGTACCTGGTCGTGGAGTACGCCCCCGCCAAGCGCGGCCAGCCCGGCGACCGCCTCTACATCCCCACCGACCAGCTCGAGCAGATCACCAAGTACGTCGGCGGCGAGGCGCCCACCCTGCACCGCCTCGGCGGCGCCGACTGGACGAAGACGAAGGCGCGCGCGAAGAAGGCCGTCAAGGAGATCGCCGCCGACCTGATCAAGCTGTACAGCGCCCGCATGGCCGCACCCGGACACGCCTTCGGCGCGGACACCCCCTGGCAGCGCGAACTGGAGGACGCCTTCCCCTACGCGGAGACGCCCGACCAGCTCACCACCATCGCCGAGGTCAAGGACGACATGGAGAAGTCGGTCCCCATGGACCGCCTGATCTGCGGCGACGTCGGCTACGGCAAGACGGAGATCGCCGTCCGCGCCGCCTTCAAGGCCGTCCAGGACGGCAAGCAGGTCGCCGTCCTCGTGCCCACCACGCTGCTGGTGCAGCAGCACTTCGGCACGTTCAGCGAGCGGTACGCGCAGTTCCCGGTGAAGGTGCGGGCACTGTCGCGCTTCCAGTCCGACACGGAGGCCAAGGCGGTCCTGGAGGGCCTGCGGGAGGGCTCCGTCGACGTCGTCATCGGCACCCACCGCCTGTTCTCCTCGGAGACGAAGTTCAAGGACCTGGGCCTGGTCATCGTCGACGAGGAGCAGCGCTTCGGCGTCGAGCACAAGGAGCAGCTGAAGAAGCTGCGGGCCAACGTCGACGTCCTGACGATGTCGGCCACCCCCATCCCGCGCACCCTGGAGATGGCGGTGACCGGCATCCGCGAGATGTCGACGATCACCACGCCCCCGAGGAGCGCCACCCCGTCCTCACCTTCGTCGGCCCCTACGAGCAGAAGCAGATCGGCGCCGCGATCCGCCGCGAACTGCTGCGCGAGGGCCAGGTCTTCTACATCCACAACCGGGTCGAGTCCATCGACCGGGCCACGGCGAGGCTGCGCGAGATCGTGCCCGAGGCCCGGATCGCCACCGCCCACGGCCAGATGTCGGAGACCGCGCTGGAGAAGGTCGTCGTCGACTTCTGGGAGAAGCGCTTCGACGTGCTCGTCTCCACCACCATCGTCGAGTCCGGCATCGACATCTCCAACGCCAACACCCTCATCGTCGAACGCGGCGACAACTTCGGCCTGTCCCAGCTGCACCAGCTGCGCGGCCGGGTGGGCCGCGGCCGCGAACGCGGTTACGCCTACTTCCTGTACCCGCCGGAGAAGCCGCTCACGGAGACGGCCCACGAGCGGCTGGCGACCATCGCCCAGCACACGGAGATGGGCGCGGGCATGTACGTGGCGATGAAGGACCTGGAGATCCGCGGCGCCGGCAACCTCCTCGGCGGCGAGCAGTCCGGACACATCGCCGGCGTCGGCTTCGACCTGTACGTGCGGATGGTCGGCGAGGCGGTCGCGGACTACCGGCGCCAGCTGGAGACCGGCGAAATCGAGGAGGAGGTCCCTCTCGAGGTCAAGATCGAGCTGCCCGTCGACGCCCACGTCCCGCACGACTACGCCCCCGGCGAGCGGCTGCGCCTCCAGGCCTACCGGGCCATCGCCTCGGCCAACTCCGAGGACGACGTCAAGGCCGTGCGCGAGGAACTCGTCGACCGCTACGGCAAGCTGCCCGAGCCGGTGGAGAACCTGCTGCTGGTGGCCGGGCTGCGGATGCTCGCGCGCTCGTGCGGCGTCGGGGAGATCATGCTCCAGGGCACCAACATCCGGTTCGCGCCGGTGGAGCTGCGCGAGTCCCAGGAACTGCGGCTGAAGCGGGTCTACCCGGGGACGGTCGTCAAGCCGGCCGCGCACCAGCTCCTCGTACCCCGTCCCAAGACCGCGAAGGTCGGCGGCAAGCCGCTGGTCGGGCGCGAACTGCTCGGCTGGGTCGGCGAGTTCCTGGTCACGGTGCTGGGGTAGGCGCGGCGCCCGGGCGGCGGGCGGACGGTGTCCGGCGGCGGGCGGTCGGCGGGCGCCGGGGCTCGCCGACCGGGCGCCGCCGGACACCGCCCGCCCGCCCCGGTGCGCCCCTGCCCTACGGTGTACGCGAGTCCGGCGGGGGAAAACGCCCTGTGCGGGGTGTCAGCGATCCGGCAGGGGAGGGACGCGTGCGGCGTCTGAGCGGTGGAGCGGCGACGGCCGTGGTACTGGTGTGCGTCATGAGCGGCTGCACCGACCAGGTCCCCGGCACCGGCACCACCGGGTCCGGACGCACGGGGGGCGGGGGAGCCGCCCTGGCGGCCGCCGAGTCGCTCACCGTGAAGGGGCGGGCGCCGCGCACCGGTTACGACCGGGACAAGTTCGGCCGCGCCTGGGCCGACACCGACTCCAACGACTGCGGGACCCGCGACGACATCCTCAAACGGGACCTGGAGGACGTCCGGTTCACCGGCGGCACCTGCAAGGTGTCCTACGGCGTGCTGGAGTCGGACCCGTACTCCGGCAAGGGCGTCACCTACCGGCGCGGCAGCAGCAAGGTCGACATCGACCACGTCGTCGCCCTGTCCGACGCCTGGCAGAAGGGCGCCAAGTACTGGGACGCGAGCAAACGCATCGCCCTCGCCAACGACCCCCTCAACCTGCTGGCCGTGGACGCGAGCACCAACCGTTCCAAGGGGGACGGCGACACGGCGACCTGGCTGCCGCCCAACAAGGCCTACCGGTGCCCGTACGTGGCGGCGCAGGTCGCGGTGAAGAAGAAGTACGAACTGTGGGTCACCGCCGCCGAGCAGGCCGCCATGAAGAAGGTCCTCTCCGGCTGCCCGGACCAGAAACTCCCCACGGGCGGCAACCCGACCAAGGCGCCGGAACGTTTCCACGCCGGCTGAGCGCGTCGCCCGACGCCGCCGAACCGGCCGCCGCCGAGGCAGCCGGTGCCGCCGGGCCCCGTACCGGGACTACCGCCCGTACGGGTACCCCTGCTGGTAGGGGTGCCCCTGCGGCCCCGGAGCGCCGTACGCCATCGCCGGCATCGTCGGGACCCGCTTGTCGAACATGGCGAACAGCAGCATGCAGGCCGCCGTCACCAGCGTCACGATGATGGCGAGACCCATGAACCCGTCCCCGTCGGAGCTGTCGTCCGTCGCCATCCACGGCACGGTCACGCACTCGTACAGCGCGTACGCGCCGAAGGCGACCCAGTCCGAGGACCGCCCGCGGCGGAGCGCCACGTACAGGAACGGCACCCACGCCAGCAGGCCGAAGGACAGCCACGCCAGCGCCACCCAGGCGATCCGCTGGAGCCAGCCCGCCTCGAGCCGCTTGTCCGCATCCGTCATCACTGTCGTCATGTCGCCCCCCTGGTAGCCAGGGAGCAAGATTAGGCCACGAAGGGGCCCGCCCGGACCTCCCTGTCTTTACCGTGACATGAGCGAATCTTGCCGCTGCGAGGGCCCGGTGTTTCCCGATCACGGGGGAGCCGCGGGATACGGTGCGTTCGATTCAGGGGGCACACACCTGCGCACACGCGTACGCCACGACCGGGCCGTACGCGCGCGGACGAGACGATGGGGTGGGGATGGCCGAGCACCGGCAGTCCAGAAGACGCAGGTACATCACGTGGGGGGTGGCGGGCGCCGCCGTCCTCGCCGGGGCCGGGATCGCCGCGCAGACCTCCATGGCGGCCACCACCTGGCCCGCCCAGAAGACCTACACCGGCCGTGCCTTCGACACCTGCACCGCGCCCTCGCTGTCCGCGATGAAGGCCTGGAAGAGCGACGGGTTCTACGGTGCCGCCGCCGTCTACATCGGCGGCAAGAACCGCGGCTGCACCCAGGCCAACCTCACCGCGTCCTGGGTGAAGTCGGTCAACGCGGCCGGCTGGAAGCTCATCCCGCTCTACGTCGGCGCCCAGCCGCCCTGCCAGACCGGCACCAGCCCCGAGAAGATCAGCGCCGCCACCGCCGCCTCCCTCGGCGCCACCGACGCCGCGGACGCCGTCGCCAAGGCCGCCGCGCTCGGCATGAAGGCCGGCAGCCCGGTCTACCTCGACATGGAGCCGTACGACATCACGAACAAGGCGTGCAACGACGCCGTGCTCACCTACGTCCGCTCCTTCACCAAGACCCTGCGCGCCAAGACCTACCGGGCCGGCTACTACGGCTTCAGCAGCTCCAGCGCCAAGGCCATTGCCACCGCGACGAACAAGACGGACCTGCCGGGCAACCTCTGGTACGCCCTGTGGGACAAGCAGAACACCACCACCGCGGACTGGCCGTGGGGAGCGACGCAGTACACGGGCCACAGCCGCGGCCACCAGTACATGGTCAACAGCAAGGAGACCCGCGGCGGTTACACGATCACCGTGGACCGCGACGCGTGGGACGCCCCGGTCGCCCTCGTGGGCTGACCCCCGCACGGGTGCGGGCGCGGCGGTGCCCGAAGTCCCGGTGAATCGTTGGTCCAATGGGTTGGCCCCAGCCGTCCCACTGCCTACCATCGATCACCGCAAGACTTTGTGCACCGCCGCACAATCTCCTCGGGAGGCTTCCTTGCACCGCCGTCGTCGCACCGCGCTCCTGCTGTCCGCCGCGATCGTCGCGGCGGGCCCGCTCCTCACGGCCTGCGGGAACGAGGCCCATCCCGGAGCGGCGGCCGTCGTCGACGGCCGGCGGATCACCGTCTCGCAGCTGGAGAGCCGGGTGAACGAGGTGCGCGAGGCGCAGCGTGCCGCCGTCCCCGACGAGACCCAGTACGCCCAGGCCGTCGCCCGCACCGGCACCCTCGCCCGCGACACCCTGCACGGCATGGTCCTCGACCAGGTGCTGCACCGCGCCGCCGAGGACGCGGGCGTCACCGTCAGCCGCAAGGAGGTCCAGGCGATGCGGGCCGGTCTGGAACAGCAGGCGGGCGGCGCCAAGGGCCTGGAGGCCACCTGGCTCCAGCAGTACGGCATCCCGCCGCAGCGCCTCGACGAGAACCTCCGCCTCCAGCTGGAGGCCCAGAAACTCGCCACGCGGCTCGGCACCGACACCAGCCGGCCCGAGTTCTGGAACGCCCTGTCGAAGGCGTCGAAGGAACTCGACATCGACCTCAACCCGCGCTACGGCGACTGGGACGTGCAGAAGGTCAGCCGCGTCGACGCGAAGACCCCCTGGGTCCGCGACGTGACGACGACGCCCCAGCCCCCGCAGACGGCCTGACGGCAGACGGCCTGACGGCAGACGGCCTGTCCGCGACAGCCCGTCCGCGACGGTCCGACCGTCCGGCGCGGCCGGGGGCCGTCGGCGGGTTGGGTTACGTTCGGAGGGTGAACGCAACGAGTCCCGAAGGCGCCCCCACCCCCGGCCGTGTCGTCCTGCTCACCACCAGCCACCGGGTCGCCCCCGGCCTGCTGTCCTGGCCCGCCTGGCAGGCGCTGCGCGAGGCCGACCAGGTGATGTGCGCGGACGGCACCCACCCCCAGCTGCCGTACCTGCGCGAGGCCGGCATAGCGGTGGCGGAGACCGCCCCCACCGCCGAGGATCTCCTCGCGGCCTGCGCCGGCGGCCGCACGGTCGTCGTGGTGGCGACCGGCGAGGGGGAGCCCGCCCTGACCGACGGCCTGGCCCGCCTGGCCGGCTCCGGCCGCGTGACCATGCCCGACCTGGAGCTGCTCCCCGCCTCCTACGACCTCCCCGGCGCCCGCCTCCTCGACCTCGTGCAGGTCATGGACCGCATCCGCGCCGAGTGCCCCTGGTCCTCCCGGCAGACCCACCGGGGCCTCGCGAAGTACGGCATCGAGGAGGCGTACGAACTCGTCGAGGCCATCGAGGACGGCGACCGCGACGAACTGCGCGAGGAACTGGGCGACGTCCTCCTCCAGGTGGTCTTCCACGCCCGCATCGCCGAGGAGGACGAGGAGGCACCGTTCTCCGTCGACGACGTCGCGGGCACGATCGTCACCAAGCTCGTCCACCGCCACCCGCACGTCTTCGGCGACGCCACCGCGACCACCCCCGAGGAGGTCAAGGAGCACTGGCTGCGCACGAAGGCGGTCGAGAAGCGCCGCGAGTCGGTCACCGACGGCATCCCCCTCCACCAGCCGGGCCTGGCCCTGGCGGCGAAGCTCGCGTCGCGGGTCCGCTCGGCGCACCTGGAGGTGCCGCTCCCGGCGGCGGAGGGCATCGGCTACGAACTGCTCGCCCTGGCGGCTCGCGCGGAGGCGGAGGGCGTGGACCCGGAGGCGGCCCTGCGAGCGGCGGCCCGCACCTACCGGGACGCGATCCGCGCGGCCGAGGGAGTGGGGGAGTAGGAGAGGGGCTCGCGCGGGGGCCGCGTCCGGCCCCCGGGCTCGCAAGAACGCCGAGCAGGGCCGGGCCGCACGAGGGAGGCGGCCCTGACGAGACCCGCCGGTCCCGCTGGTCCCTGCCGGTCCGGTCGGCGGTACTGCCGGAACCGGCGGCCCGGCCCTGCCGGCCCCGCGCTCCGGTGTCCCGCCCGCCCCGTGACCCGCCCGCCGCGAGCCGTGACGGCGTCAGGTCACCTCAGGCCGCCTCCAGGTCACCTCGGGCCGCCTCGGGCCGCGCGCGGTCGGCGGCCCGGTCCCGGTTACCGTCGGGGAGTGACCCAGCAGCCCGTACCCGAGCCGTCCGCGCCAGCCCTGTTCACCTGGGAGTTCGCCACCGACCCCTATCCCGCCTACGCCTGGCTCCGCGAGCACGCGCCCGTGCACCGCACGCGGCTGCCCAGCGGCGTGGAGGCCTGGCTGGTCACCCGGTACGCCGACGCCAAGCAGGCCCTCGCCGACCAGCGGCTCAGCAAGAACCCGGCGCACCACGACGAGCCCGCGCACGCCAGGGGCAGGACCGGGATCCCCGGTGAGCGCAAGGCCGAGCTGATGACGCATCTGCTGAACATCGACCCGCCGGACCACACCCGGCTGCGACGCCTCGTCAGCAAGGCGTTCACGCCCCGCCGGGTCGCCGAGTTCGCGCCCCGCGTGCAGGAGCTGACGGACGGGCTCATCGACCGGTTCGCGGAGCGCGGCACCGCCGACCTCATCCACGACTTCGCGTTCCCGCTCCCCATCCACGCCATCTGCGACCTGCTCGGCGTCCCCCGCGAGGACCAGGACGACTTCCGGGACTGGGCGGGCATGATGATCCGGCACGGCGGGGGCCCGCGCGGCGGTGTGGCCCGGTCGGTGAAGAAGATGCGCGGCTACCTCCTGGACCTCATCCACCGCAAGCGCCTGGAGCTTCCCGCGGACCCGGCCCCCGGCGAGGACCTCATCTCGGGTCTGATCCGCGCCTCCGACCACGGCGAGCACCTCACCGAGAACGAGGCCGCCGCCATGGCCTTCATCCTGCTGTTCGCCGGGTTCGAGACGACCGTGAACCTGATCGGCAACGGCACCTACGCCCTGCTGACCCACCCCGGACAGCGCGCCCGCCTCCAGGACTCCCTGGCCGCGGGCGAGAGCGGCCTCCTGGCGACCGGTGTGGAGGAACTCCTGCGCTACGACGGCCCGGTGGAGCTCGCCACCTGGAGGTTCGCCACCGAGCCCCTGACCGTCGGCGGGCAGGACATCGCCCCCGGCGACGCCGTCCTCGTCGTGCTGGCGGCCGCCGACCGGGACCCGGAGCGGTTCGCCGACCCGGACGTCCTCGACCTGTCCCGCCGCGACAATCAGCACCTGGGCTACGGCCACGGCATCCACTACTGCCTGGGCGCCCCCCTCGCCCGTCTGGAGGGACAGACCGCGCTGGCCACCCTCCTGACCCGGCTGCCCGATCTGAGGCTGGACGCCGATCCGGCCGACCTGAGGTGGCGCGGCGGCCTCATCATGCGCGGACTGCGCACCCTGCCCGTGCGGTTCGACCCCGCCGTTTCCGGCGCACCCCCCGCAGCCGTCCGCTGACCATCCGTTATGTGCCCGGACGGCGAAGCAGAAGTGACCGTTCCTCAACTCTGTGATCTTCACGTGATCTGCGCGGCATTAACTTGTGACAAGTGATCGTCTGCCGATACGTTCACCTGTCAGCACGGCGCCCTCGTTCCACGGGCCCGCGCAAGCACTGCTGTCTCGAGAAAGGTCCCCGCATGCTCTCCGGCAACGGTCGACACCGGCGCCCCCGCCAGGCCCCGGCCCTCCTCGTCGCGGCCGGCGTGACCGGCTCCGCGATCGCCATCCCGCTGCTCGGCGCCACCGGCGCGAGCGCGGCCGACGGCACGGTGTGGGACGCGGTGGCGGAGTGCGAGAGCGGCGGCTCCTGGAGCGCCGACCAGGGCACCGGACAGTACGGCGGTCTGTCGCTGAGTCAGAAGGACTGGGAGGGTTACGGCGGGCTCGACTTCGCCGAGCGCCCCGACCTGGCCAGCCGCAACCAGCAGATATCCGTCGCGCAGAAGGTCCTCGCCGACCAGGGCGTCGGCGCCTGGGGCACCTGCGGGCTGACGTCCGGACTCACCGAGGAGAACGGCGGGGGCGACCTGGACACCGGAGTGGCGGACGACTCGTCCGGTTCCTCCGCGTCGTCCGGCTTGTCCGACCTGTCCAAGGGATCGTCCGGCTCCTCGAAGTCTCCGGGCTCCTCGGGGTCCTCGGGCTCCTCGGAGTCCTCGGGCGGCAAGGACGCGTCGGCCTCCCCGTCGACCGAATCCTCCCCGGACGCCCCGGACGAGACCTCCTCGTCCGCTTCCTCCCCTTCTTCCCCTTCCTCCGGCAAGCCGGACGACTCCCCGGAGTCCGATGTGCCGGCGGGCGCGGACGCGGGCGCCGCGCAGACGGACGGCGGCTCGCCCACGGCCACCCCCGAAGCGGACGACTCGGACAAGTCGGTCCAGGAGGCGGGCTCTTGGAGCCTCGTCGACACCGGCTCCCTCGTCTCCGGCCGCCACCGCGGCACCTCCGCCGAGGAGGTCGTGCCGGACGGCACCGCCACCGCCTCCTCGGGCCGGCACGCCGCGAGCGTCTCCGGCGGCGCGGTGGGCACCTACGTCGTGCGCGACGGCGACTCCCTCGTCTCCATCGCCGACTCCCTTGACCTCGACGGCGGATGGCGTGCGCTCTACGCCGAGAACAAGGACGCCATCGGCGCCGACCCGAACGACATCACCCCCGGTCAGACGCTCGACACAGCGGTCGAATAGGGCGGAAAAACGGGAAAAACAGCGGGAGTTCACGTCACGCTTCGCGCCGAATGTCCGGTTTGGTGAAAGTGTGGGATGAGTCTCAGAAGTCGTGATCGTCTTTGAAATTCCGCCGAGGGCATGTCTACGGTCGTGATCGCTCGGCAACCCGAGCCCCGGCTGTCGCAACGCCGAATCCTGCCAGTGGCAGCCCGGGAACAGTCGTCGCGTCAAGCGCCGTAGGCAGGAGCGGGGGACCCAAGGTAAGTGCCGTACCGGTCGGTCGACCGGAACGGCTCGGGGTGAAGCCACGCCTTCCGGGGAGCAGTGCTCCCGGGCGGGAGTGGCCGGGCAACTCACACGGCCCGAACCCGACAGCTCACCTCGCAGGCGTCGGTGAGGGGATCCACCATGCTGTTTTCCGCCAAGGGCAAGCACCGCCGTCCGTCCAGGGCCACCCGCGCCGCCGCGCTCGCCGGCGTCACCGGTGTCGCCATCGCCGCCCCGCTGATGGCGGCCGGCAACGCCTCCGCCGCCTCCGCCTCCGAGTGGGACGCGGTCGCCCAGTGCGAGGCCGGCGGCAACTGGTCCATCAACACCGGCAACGGCTACTACGGCGGCCTGCAGTTCTCCGCCTCCACCTGGGCCGCGTACGGCGGCACGCAGTACGCCTCCACCGCCGACAAGGCCTCGAAGTCCCAGCAGATCCAGATCGCCGAGAAGGTCCTCGCGGGCCAGGGCAAGGGCGCCTGGCCGGTCTGCGGCGTGGGCCTGTCCGGCGCCGCGTACAACGGCGGCTCGGCCTCCACCGGCAGCTCCTCCAACGGCTCGTCCGCCGGTGGCTCCTCGACCGGTGGCTCCTCGGAGACCACCACCCGCTCCACCGAGAAGCAGAGCGCCTCCCGCTCCGCCGAGCGCCCGGCCGCCAAGTCCCAGAAGACCGTCACCACCCCGACCGGCAAGAAGGTCAAGAAGGGCGACGGCGAGTACAAGGTCGTCACGGGCGACACCCTCAGCTCCATAGCCGAGGCGCGGGGCGTCAAGGGCGGCTGGGCCGAGCTGTTCGAGCTGAACGGGGACATCGTCCAGGACGCCGACCTCATCTACCCGGGTCAGCAGCTGCACCTGAAGTGACACCCGGCTCCCCGCCGGACCACAGCTCCCGCACGGCCGAGGCCGTCACGCCGAAGGCCTCGTGAGGGAGTCCCCGTCCCCGCGGTCCCCCGCCCCGGTGCGTGTTCCCCGTACGCACCCGGGCGGGGTTTTCTTTTCCCGTTCGCCGCCTTCTGTTGGCACTCCCCTTTGTTCCGGGCTGAAACAATGGGTACGGTCTCCCTGTCCACGGGACGGTCGGTCGGCCGACCGGCGCCCCGGGGCGGTTAGGCTCTAGTCGCAAGGCTCGGCAAGGCCTCCACACGGCCCGCCCGCGCCCCGCACAACCAGCGTCACATCCCAAGAAGGAGATGCTCGTGCCGTCCATCGACGTCGTCGTAGCCCGGGAAATCCTGGACTCCCGAGGCAACCCCACGGTCGAGGTCGAGGTCGGCCTCGACGACGGCAGCACGGGTCGTGCCGCCGTCCCCTCCGGCGCCTCCACCGGCGCCTTCGAGGCCATCGAGCTCCGCGACGGTGACCCGAACCGCTACCAGGGCAAGGGTGTCGAGAAGGCGGTCCTCGCCGTCATCGAGCAGATCGGCCCCGAGCTGGTCGGCTACGACGCCACCGAGCAGCGCCTGATCGACCAGGCCATGTTCGACCTGGACGCCACCGACAACAAGGGCTCCCTCGGCGCCAACGCCATCCTCGGCGTCTCCCTCGCCGTCGCCCACGCCGCCTCCGAGGCCAGCGACCTCCCGCTCTTCCGCTACCTGGGCGGCCCGAACGCGCACCTGCTGCCCGTTCCGATGATGAACATCCTGAACGGCGGCTCGCACGCCGACTCCAACGTGGACATCCAGGAGTTCATGATCGCCCCGATCGGCGCGGAGTCCTTCTCCGAGGCCCTGCGCTGGGGCGCCGAGGTCTACCACACCCTCAAGAAGGTGCTGAAGACCAAGGGCCTGTCCACCGGCCTGGGCGACGAGGGCGGCTTCGCCCCGAACCTGGAGTCCAACCGCGCCGCGCTCGACCTCATCATCGAGGCCATCAAGCAGGCCGGTTACGTCCCCGGCGAGCAGATCGCGCTCGCCCTCGACGTCGCCGCGTCCGAGTTCTACAAGGACGGCGCCTACGAGTTCGAGGGCAAGTCCCGCTCGGCCGCCGAGATGACCGAGTACTACGAGGAGCTGGTCTCCGCGTACCCGCTGGTCTCCATCGAGGACCCGCTGTACGAGGACGACTGGGCCGGCTGGAAGGTCATCACCGACAAGCTGGGCGACAAGGTCCAGATCGTCGGCGACGACCTCTTCGTCACCAACCCCGAGCGCCTGGCCCGCGGCATCGAGGAGGGCTCCGCGAACGCCCTCCTGGTCAAGGTCAACCAGATCGGCTCGCTGACCGAGACGCTGGACGCCGTCGAGATGGCCCAGCGCAACGGCTTCAAGTGCATGATGTCCCACCGCTCCGGCGAGACCGAGGACGTCACCATCGCCGACCTCGCCGTCGCGGTGAACTGCGGCCAGATCAAGACCGGCGCGCCGGCCCGCTCGGACCGCGTCGCCAAGTACAACCAGCTGCTGCGCATCGAGGAGATCCTCGACGACGCCGCGGTGTACGCCGGCCGCAGCGCCTTCCCGCGCTTCAAGGGCTGACGAACCAGGGCTGACGAGCCCGCACGGCCCAGGGCCGAACCGGCCCGGCTGAGCCGTTGAGGGCTCGTCCTGAGCCAGTCGTACGTACGTCCCCGTACCGGTCCCGTACCGTGTCCGGGGACGTACGCACGTGTGAGACGGGAGGCGGGGACGACATGGCCGTGAAGGACCGGGACCGTTTCTCCACCACGACCAGGATCAAACTGCTCGGCGAGCAGACCGCGGCCCGGGTCTACCGGTCCCAGACCAAGCGCCAGGCCCGCCGCTCGCGCCTGACCGGCCGCGCGGCGCTCCTCGCGCTGGTCCTGTGCACGCTGATCGTGGCCCTGGCCTACCCGATGCGGCAGTACGTCTCCCAGCGCGCCGATATCGCCGACCTCCACCGCGAGAAGGAGCAGGCCCGCGAGCGGGTGGAGCAGCTGCGCGACCTCAAGGCACGCTGGCAGGACGACGCCTACGCCGAACAGCAGATCCGACTGCGGCTGCACTACGTGATGCCGGGGGAGACGGGCTACATCGTCGTCGACCCCGACGCCGCCGAGCAGTCCCGCGCCGACCGGGGGCCGCCGACCGCCCCTGGTACGCGAACGTCTGGGACGCCGTCGACAAGTCCGACGCCGCCGCCGACCGATGAACTGACTAGAGAGACTTCCGTACAGGCATGGAAAACCCCCGCCCACCACCGCCCGCACCGAGCCCACCGACGCCGACGTCGAGGCCTTCAGGCAGCAGCTCGGACGACCGCCGCGCGGACTGCGCGCCATCGCCCACCGCTGCCCGTGCGGTCAGCCGGACGTGGTGGAGACGGCCCCCCGCCTCCCCGACGGCACCCCCTTCCCCACGCTGTACTACCTGACGTGCCCGAAGGCGAACTCCGCCATCGGCACGCTCGAGGCGAACGGCGTGATGAAGGAGATGACGGAACGGCTCCAGGCCGATCCGGAGCTGGCGGCGGCCTACCGGGCGGCGCACGAGGACTACGTGCGGCGACGGGACGAGATCGAGGAACTGAAGGACTTCCCCAGCGCGGGCGGCATGCCGGACCGGGTGAAGTGCCTGCACGTGCTGGTCGCGCACTCCCTGGCCGCCGGGCCCGGCGTCAACCCGCTCGGGGACGAGGCGCTCGCCATGCTGCCCGAGTGGTGGAGCAGGGGAGCCTGCGTGACGCCTGCCCTGCCGCTTGCCGAGGGGGCCGAGAAGCCCGAGGGGTCCGAGGGGTCCGGGGGAGAGGCCCGATGACCCGCGTCGCCGCCGTCGACTGCGGCACGAACTCCATCCGCCTGCTCGTCGCCGACGTCCACCCCGACACGGGCGAACTGGTCGAGCTGGACCGCCGCATGACGATCGTGCGGCTCGGGCAGGGCGTCGACCGGACCGGACGGCTCGCGCCCGAGGCGCTGGAGCGGACCTTCGCCGCGTGCCGGGAGTACGCGGCGGTCGTCAAGGAGCACGGCGCCGAACGGCTGCGCTTCGTGGCCACCTCCGCCTCGCGCGACGCGGAGAACCGGGACGAGTTCGTACGCGGGGTGCTGGACATCCTGGGCGTCGAGCCCGAGGTGATCTCCGGCGACCAGGAGGCGGAGTTCTCCTTCACCGGCGCCACCAGGGAACTGACGGGCCGTCACGACCTGACGAAGCCCTACCTCGTCGTGGACATCGGCGGCGGCTCGACCGAGTTCGTCGTCGGGGACGACCGGGTGCGCGCCGCACGCTCGGTGGACGTCGGCTGCGTGCGGATGACCGAACGGCACCTGGTCGTGGACGGCACGGTCGCCGACCCGCCCACCGGGGAGCAGGTCGCGGCGATGCGCGCCGACATCGAGGCGGCCCTGGACCTCGCGGAACGCACGGTCCCGCTGCGCGAGGCGCACACCCTGGTGGGCCTCGCCGGCTCCGTCACGACGGTCTCGGCGATCGCACAGGAACTCCCGGAGTACGACTCGCGGGCCATCCACCACTCCCGGGTCTCCCGGGAACGGGTCCGCGAGATCACCGAGTGGCTGCTGCGCTCGACCCACGCCGAGCGGGCGGCGGTCCCCTCGATGCATCCGGGCCGGGTCGACGTCATCGCCGCGGGCGCCCTGGTACTGCTGTCGATCATGGAGCGGATCGGCGCGGAGGAGGTCGTGGTGAGCGAGCACGACATCCTCGACGGGATCGCCTGGTCGGTGGCGTAGCCCCTCCACTGAGCAGGTGGGGCAACGTTTGAGCGCGTTCCAGGGGGCCGGAAACGCCCCTGGAACGCACCCCCTCGGAAAACTTCGTGAAGTTCTTCACAAGGAAAACGGCCCCCTCGGGGGGTCAAGTGGGGCCGCTTGGCCCTTCCGGGTCCCCGGTGGCCGGGTGAACATGTTCAAAAGAGGAAGGCGCGGGCGTTTCGCGAGGGTCGCGCACGACGTGTTTCGGAGGTCTCACCCGGCACCCCGAAGCCCGGAGAGGCAGCTCACGCGGCATTGACAACGGCACCTGATGCACACGGGTTCCCGTCGCGCACCATGACGTGGATCACGTGGGCGGCGGAGGATAGCACACACCCCGAGGAAGCTTGTGAAGGGGCGCACGAGCCACCCCCCTGAGGCGGGTGGATACTCGATGGCATGAGCACCACGGAGCGTCCCAGGATCCTCGTAGTAGGCGGTGGGTACGTAGGCCTGTACGCAGCTCGGCGTATCCAGAAGAAGATGCGCTACGGCGAGGCGACCGTCACGGTCGTCGACCCCCGGTCGTACATGACCTACCAGCCCTTCCTCCCCGAAACCGCCGCCGGCAACATCTCCCCGCGCCACGTCGTCGTCCCGTTGCGACGCGTGCTGCCCAAGGCGGAGGTCCTCACCGGCCGGGTCACCACCATCGATCAGGACCGCAAGGTCGCCACGATCGCCCCGCTGGTCGGCGAGGCGTACGAGCTGCCCTTCGACTACCTGGTCATCGCCCTCGGCGCGGTCTCCCGCACCTTCCCGATCCCCGGCCTCGCCGAGCAGGGCATCGGCATGAAGGGCATCGAGGAGGCCATCGGCCTGCGCAACCACGTCCTCGAGCAGCTCGACAAGGCCGACTCCACCACCGACGAGGAGATCCGCCGCAAGGCGCTCACCTTCGTCTTCATCGGCGGCGGCTTCGCCGGTGCGGAGACCATCGGTGAGGTCGAGGACATGGCCCGCGACGCGGCCAAGTACTACAAGAACGTGTCCCGCGAGGACATGCGCTTCATCCTCGTCGACGCCGCCGACAAGATCCTTCCCGAGGTCGGCCCCAAGCTGGGCGCCTACGGCAAGGAGCACCTGGAGAGCCGCGGCGTGGAGATCTACCTCTCCACCTCGATGGACTCCTGCGTCGACGGCCACGTGGTGCTGAAGAACGGCCTCGAGGTCGACTCGAACACGATCGTCTGGACGGCCGGCGTCAAGCCGAACCCCGTCCTCGCCCGCTACGGCCTCCCGCTGGGCCCCGCGGTCACGTCGACACGGCCCCCACACTCCAGGTGCAGGGCACCGACTACATCTGGGCCGCCGGCGACAACGCCCAGGTCCCCGACGTCGCCGCCCGCAAGGCCGGCGTCGAGAACGCCTGGTGCCCGCCGAACGCGCAGCACGCGCTCCGTCAGGCCAAGGTCCTCGGCGACAACGTGATCTCCGGCATGCGGGGCTTCCCGCAGAAGGAGTACGCGCACTCCAACAAGGGTGCGGTGGCGGGCCTCGGCCTCCACAAGGGCGTCGCGATGATCGTCATGGGCAAGATGAAGATCAAGCTCAAGGGCCGGCTGGCGTGGTACATGCACCGCGGCTACCACGGTCTGGCGATGCCGACGTGGAACCGCAAGATCCGCGTCTTCGCCGACTGGACGCTCGGCATGTTCCTCAAGCGCGAGGTCGTCTCGCTCGGCGCGCTGGAGTCCCCGCGCGAGGAGTTCTACGAGGCCGCGAAGCCCGCCCCGGTGGCGGCGAAGCCGGCGGAGCAGACCGAGAAGACCGGCGAGAAGGCCAAGGCCTCCTGACGTAGTTCCACCGATCCCCCGAAGGGGCCGCCCGCCATCCGTGGTGCGGGCGGCCCCTTCGGCATGAACGGGCCGGGCGGGCGGGCCCGGGGGCCGGGACGGGGTTCCGAGCCGGCGGCCGGCCGCCGACCGAGCCGGGCGGCGCGGCTGTCCGGCGTGGGCCGGGCCCGCGTCCGGCGCCTCTACAGGGCCGCCTCCGCGCTCGCCTTCGCACGCAACCGCATCGGCGTCAACCAGGTCCTGGCCGTCCGCGCCCCGGCCTCCGGCGCCTCCGGCCTGCCCCTGCGCACCCGCGTCTGGAACTGACCCCTGGCTTCCGGCCCCTGGCTTCCGGCCCCTGGCCCCTGGCCTCCGGCTCCCGGCCCCGGCGGACAGCGAAGGGCCCCGTCGCCGTATCGACGGGGCCCTCGAACTCTTCTCACCTCACTCGGACTTGATGGCCGTCAGCACGTTCAGCCGGGCCGCCCGCCGGGCCGGCCAGAGCGCCGCGAGCACCCCGACCGCGCCGGCCAGCGCCAGGAACACGGCCATCCGGCCCCACGGCAGGACGAGTTCGTAGGTCGGCATCGACGTGCCGATCAACTCACCGGCCGCCCAGCCGAAGAACACACCGAGCCCGATGCCGAGCACCCCGCCGAACAGCGAGATCACGAGGGACTCCAGCCGCACCATCCGCTTCACGGCCCGCCGGTCCAGCCCGATGGCCCGCAGCATGCCGATCTCCTGCGAGCGCTCGAACACCGACATCGCCAGCGTGTTGACGACCCCGAGCACCGCGACGATCACGGCCATCGCGAGCAGGCCGTACAGCATGTTCAGCATCAGCGTGAACATCTGCGCGATCTCGTCGGAGAGGTCCTGCTTGCTCTGCACCTTGATCGCCGGGTTGGTGCCGAGGGCTTTCTCGAGCCTGTCCTTCGTGGCGTCCGACGCGCCGCCGGCCGTCTTGACCATGACCTGCATGTCGGTCGGGTCGTCCTGGTGCGGGGCGAGGGCGGTGTTGTCCAGGATGATGCCCTGGATCATCTCGTTGCCCCGGTAGACCCCGGCGACCGTCAGCCGCTGCTTCGCGCCGTCCTCGTACGCCACCGTGAAGTCCGAACCGGCCTTCCAGCCGTGGGACTTCGCGGTGTCCTCGTCCACGACGACCCGGCTGCCGCCGACCCGGAAGACGCCGTCGTCGACCGTGAGGTCGGTGAGCCGCGTGATGGCGGAGCCGGTGACGCCGGTGACGTACTCGGTCGTCCGCCCGTCGAGGCGGACGAGGGCGTTGCGCAGCGGACTGGTGGCGGTCACCCCGTCGGTCGCCCTCAGCGTCCGCTCGACGTCGGGGGAGAGCCCGCGGCCGTTCGCCATCGACACCACGTAGTCGGCCTCGATCGCGGCCGACGCCATCTTGTCGATCGACTTCTGGAGGCTGCCCGCCATCACCGTCATCCCGGTGATCAGGGTGAGGCCCACCATCAGCGCGGAGGCCGTGGCGGCCGTACGACGCGGGTTGCGCACCGAGTTCTGCCGGGCCAGCTTGCCGGACACGCCGAAGATCCGCAGGACCGGCGCGGCGGCCGCGATCAGCGGCCGGGACAGCAGGGGGGTGAGCACGAACACGCCGACCACGAGCAGGACCGCGCCGAGCCCCATGGGGGCCTGGCCGTCGGAGCCGCTCATCGTGGTGGCCGCGAGGACGACCGCGACACCCGCCGCCGAGAGCAGGGCGCCGAGGGTGTTGCGCAGCACCAGCGACCTGGTGGACGCGGTGGCGTGGACGCTGCTCATCGCGGCGACCGGCGGGATCTTCGCGGCCCGCCGGCCGGGCAGCCAGGCCGCCAGCACGGTGATGACGACGCCGACGGCCAGGGCGGTCGCGACCGTGCCGGGCGACACGACCAGCGGGCCGTCGGGAACGGTCGCCCCCAGCGTGCCCATCAGCGAGCGCAGTCCGGCGCCGATGCCGACGCCCGCGACCAGTCCGGTCAGCCCGGCGACCGTGCCGACCACGAACGCCTCGACCAGCACCGACCGGGTCACCTGCCGGCGGGAGGCGCCGACCGCGCGCAGCAGCGCCAGCTCCTTGGTGCGCTGGGCGACCAGCATGGTGAAGGTGTTGGCGATGATGAAGGTGCCGACGAAGAGCGCGATGCCGGCGAAGACCAGCAGGCCCTGCTTCAGGCCGCTCATCTGCGAGGAGATCATTTCCGCCTGCTCGTCGGCGAGTTGGCGGCCGGTGGTGGTCTCGACGAGGTCCTTCGGCAGCGCCTTGTCGAGGGCGGCCTTCAGCGCGGTCTGCGAGGTGCCGGCGGCGGCCTCGACGTCGATCTCGTGGTAGGTGCCGGGCTTGCCGAACATCCGCTGGGCGGTGGCCGTGTCGAAGAGGGTGAGGCTGCCGCCCGCGGCGACGTTGCCGTCGTCGGTGGTGAAGACGCCGGTGATCCTCGGGGTGAGGACGGGACCGTCCACCGAGAGGCGCACGGTGTCACCGACCTCGTAGCCGGTGCGCCGGGCGGTCTCGGAGTCGAGGGCGATCTGGCCGGGGCCCCGCGGGGCGGTGCCCTCCTGGAGCGGGTACCGGGGGTCCTTGTCGCCCCAGTAGTTGCCGCCCTGCGACTGGAAGCCCTCGCCGACGAGCTTGCCGTCCTGGTCGGCGATCGCGGTGAAGCCGCGGACGACGCCGATGGCGGACGCGGCGCCGGGCGCCTTCGCGCTCGCGTCGAGAAGGGACCGGGTCAGCTCGGGCGTCCTGCCGATGCGGTCGCCCTCGTCCTCCTGCGGCTCGGCCGTGACGGCGACGTCGACCCGGCCGAATCCCTTGGCGGAACTCTTCTGGTAGGCGTCGGAGATGGTGTTGGTGAAGACCAGCGTCCCCGACACGAAGGCCACGCCGAGCATCACGGCGAGCACGGTCATCAGGAGCCGGGCCTTGTGCGCGAGGACGTTGCGCAGGGCGGTACGGAACATGGGTTCTTTTCTTCTCGGTCTGTCGGTCCTTCGGTCCTTGGGTCCTGTCGGACCTGACCGGGATTCAGCTGGTGCGGCCCTTGGCGTCGAAGCGCTTCATGCGGTCGAGCACCGACTCGGCGGTGGGCCCGTGCACCTCGTCGACGATCCGGCCGTCCGCGAGGAACACGACCCGGTCCGCGTACGCCGCGGCCACCGGGTCGTGGGTCACCATGACGACCGTCTGGCCCAGCTCGCGCACGGAGTTGCGCAGGAAGCCGAGCACCTCGGCGCCCGAACGGGAGTCGAGGTTCCCGGTCGGTTCGTCGCCGAAGACGATGTCCGGCCGGGAGGCCAGGGCGCGGGCGACGGCGACGCGCTGCTGCTGGCCGCCGGAGAGCTGCGAGGGGCGGTGGCCCAGCCGGTCGGCGAGCCCGACCATGCGGATGACCTTGTCCAGCCACTCCTTGTCCGGCCTGCGGCCGGCGATGTCCATCGGGAGGGTGATGTTCTCCAGGGCGTTCAGGGTGGGCAGCAGGTTGAACGCCTGGAAGATGAACCCGATCTTGTCCCGGCGCAACTTGGTGAGCTGCTTGTCCTTCAGGGAGCCCAGCTCGGTGTCGCCGATGCGCACGGAGCCGGAGGAGAAGGTGTCCAGCCCGGCCACGCAGTGCATCAGCGTGGACTTGCCGGAGCCGGAGGGGCCCATGATCGCGGTGAACTCGGCCTGCCGGAAATCGACGGAGACCCGGTCCAGGGCGACCACCCGGGTCTCGCCCTGTCCGTAGGTCTTGGACAGGTCCGTGGCGCGTGCGGCCACGGCGGTGGACCGGTCGGCGAGGGGCATGGTGGTCAAGGCGGAGCTCCTGTGGGGACGACGGCGTGGTGCGTTTCGGGATCCGCACCATCGTCTCGGCCGCCCGGCGCCCTGTAGTCACCCGCTGCTCCGGTCTCGGGGGCAGACCTGCGAGGGACCGCGGGCCGCCGTGTCATACCAGGGGATGACACGCGCCCCCGAGGTGTCGCCCGAGGTTCCGTCCGAGGCGCCGCCTGAAGTGCCGGTCGTCAAGAACCGGTGGAGCGCCCTTGTTTAGACGGTGAAATTCCGTCATTCCGCATGCGGCGGCCGACGTCCTGCACGAGGCTGTTGGCACGTGCGGATGGCCTGTTCCGGTGCTGATGCACCCTCAGAAGTCAATAAAATAAGACAACATCGGGTTGCCCGCCCCCTGTCGGCCGGACGCCTCCCGATAGGGTCGAACCGCGACGCGGAGCCCATGGCCTGCCCGGATGGTGGAATGCAGACACGGCGAGCTTAAACCTCGCTGCCCCTCGCGGGCGTACCGGTTCAAGTCCGGTTCCGGGCACCACCCCAGCCACTTTTGGTGACCAGTGGAAACGCTGAGTTCTCGGATGTCGTTGTCCACAGACGTGGTCAAGGGCTGCCGACAGAGGCGCTGGATGAGTGAAAGCCCTCGGTTGCATCGGTGCCGAGGTGACCGAGCCGCCGAGCACCATAGGGCTTCAACGCCTGAGTACTCCTGCGTCCGTCGAGCAGCGAGGGCGCGGCCTGTAGGACGGTCAGCGCGGGTTGCACACCCGGACCATGCACGCGTACAGCGGAGCCTCGTCCCACGGGTGCGAGGTGCCGACCGTGCGGTAGCCCCACGACTCGTATGCGCAGCGGGCGGCCTCGGCCTCCGGTTCGGGTCGTACGGTCAGGGTGACGCGCTCGGCGTTGAGGCCGCGAGTGAGCTGTTCGTGCAGTGCGGCGGCGACACCGCGGCGCCGCCAGGCCTTCCGGACGGCCAGCTCGATGACGACGAAGGTGCGGCGCCCGTCCTCGCGGGTGAAGTCGTCCTGCAGGGTGACGTCCTGCAGATTCCGCCACCAGCGCGTATCCGGGGCGAGGTAATACCCGTAGGTGAAGCCGACTACCTCTGCGCCGTCGAAGGCGAGGACGAGTCGCATGCCGGGCCGGCGGGAGTGCACGGCGTAGTGCTCGATGAACTCGGCGACGTCGGAGGGGCCTTCGTTGTACGGGGCTTCGGCGTAGACCTCCTCGTAGGCGCTGAGGAAGCGGTCCAGCTGAGCGGCCGCGTTCTGGCTGTCGATCCGTTCGTAAACGATGTCCGGCATCAGGCGGCCCTCGACTCCGTGTACCCGGTGAGCTGGTCGGCGGCGTCACGGGCGCTGACGGCGCCCACGTTCCGCAGGAGGGTGGCCACTTCGCCGAGACGCCGGGTGACGCGGCCGGACTCGACCTCGTCCAGGTGCTCCAGGCTTTCCACGGCGTGCTTCGCGGCCTCGTCGACTTCGCCGGCATGGACGAGGCTGCGGGCGAGAGTGAGCCTGTACAGGGCTCGGTTGCGGCCGTAGGTGCGGTCCTGGTGGGCGAGTGCGGCGCCGAGGAACTGGACCGCGGCGCCGTGGTGTCCGGTCTCCGTGTAGAGCAAGCCTTGGGCGTAGTCGAGTTCGGCTTGCCCGTGGAAGGCGGCCCATTCGGGAGACGGGCGTCCACGCTCGGAATCTTCTACCAGGCGTATGGAGACCGCGAGTTGGCGGCGTGCGGCAGTGGCGTCCTGCATGAGTGACAGGGCGCGCGCCTCACGGGAGGCGAGGAGGGATTGGAGAACGGGTGAGCCGTAGCGGGCGGCGCGGTACTGCGCGGCGCGGGCGAGGTTGAGGCCTTCGCGGGGACGGCCTTCGTACGAGGCCTGCATGCTCATGGACGCCAGGACGAGAATGGCGAGGCTGGAGTCCTCCAGGACGGTGGCGACGGTCAGCGCCTCGCCCCAGTAGCGGCGGGCCTCGTCCTGCTGGTCGGCGTCGTAGTGGAGCCAGCCGCAGTGTTCGGCTGTTTCACCGGCGAGTAGCTGCAACTGGCGGCCGATGGTTTCCGGGTACTGCGCTGTGTTGATGACGCGCTGGACCCGGCTGAGGTGGCGGCGTGCCAGTCGGCGGACGTCACCGCCGCCGTAGGCGTCGTCGAGGTGGTAGAGGGAGCGCAGGCCTTCGCGGAGTTCGACGACGTGGGCGGTACCGATTGCGCTTCCGGGGGTGAGCGTTGCTGTTCTGGCTGGCGGCGTGGGAAGTCCGGCGGCTGCGGCCACCCCGATGGAGTCCTGCAAAAATGCCCGTCGATCCACGCTCGTGCCTTCCTGTGTGAACAGTGCTGCATTGCTCACGTAAGCACTTGGGGGCGGCCCGGGGAAACCCAACTCCCGCGGGTCCACGCCGAACATGGCGTGCAGGATGCGCCAGTTGCGGCCTTTCGGATTGGGCGGGGCGGAGGCCCTCCATCGGCGGAAGTGGCGATCTGTGATGGTCACCGGTTCGCCGAGCATGCGCGCAGTCGACTCGAAGGCCTGTAAGAACTGGGCCGGCCTCTTCCAACCCATGGCGATGCATGCGCTTTCGAACTGCGTCAGCTCGCTCACGTGCAACCTCCGTGATGTGTCATCACCGACCGTAGCGGCTTTGTGGCGTTGGAAAGTCCGGTCACGGAAATGTCCGGCGGAATGTCCGCCTGTAGGTCCGGCGCCCTCAGTTGTCCGGGAGTTGGCTAGTGGTGGACCGAGCATCACCGAGGGGAGCTGGACCAGTGCATACCCGGACAGACCTGTCAGTGACGACCCGTGCGGAGCGGGCCCTCACGGCTGAGCAGTGGTTGCTGACGGCGGCGCCCGACCGTGGCCGGGCCCGGGCGGAATGGCTTTCCGACGGCGTGCCTCTCCTGCGCTGCGGCGGTGCCTTCGGCGCCATCCGGATCAGCGCGCCCCCCGTCCACGCGGCGGCCCGCACCGACGACCTCGTCGAGGTCGACCAGTACCTGGCGAAGGCTTTGCTGGGCGGCCCGGTGTTCATGGACCAGGAGAGCGGACGGTACTACGCCCTCGTCGGCATCAGCACGGGGCGGCGCCCCGCGTGGCAGCAGGCTAGGGACGACGCCGAATACCTCGGGCAGAACCATTACCTCGGAGTGCCCGCCCTCTCTGCCACCGATCCGGCTCACCGCTCGTACTGGTGCGTGCCGATGGACAGCGCCGGGATCCTGACGGTCGCTGACGCGGTCTCGCAGCTCGTGGACACCGGCCGGGACCGGCTCGCCAATGACCGGCGCGGCTGAGGTGTCGGCGGGCCGCCGTGCACCGGGCAGAATGCGAATCGCTGAGGACGGCAGGCCGGTGGCGACCGAAGTGTTCCAGCGGAAAGGAGCCTCGGTACGCGACGCACGCCAGTTCGTGGCGGCGGTTCTGGAGGAATGGGAGCTGCCCGACGAGTTGGCCGACACAGCCGAGCTGGTCGTCTCCGAACTCGCCACCAACGCCGTTCTGCACGCGCGGGCCGGGGTGTTCAGTGTGACGCTGCGGCGTCTCCACGACGACCAGGTGCGCATCGCGGTCGTCGACTTCAGCCACACCCCGCCGACGAAGACCGTCGCCGCCGACGAGGAGGACCACGGCCGCGGCTTGGCTCTCGTGGAGGCCGTCTCGCAGCAGTGGGGCACGGACCCGCTCAGGTGGGGGAAGCGGGTCTGGGCCGACTTGCAGGCGCCCGCCATGGCGGAGACGCCCACGCCCGGCATCCCGATATACAGCAGCCACCGTGCCCAGGTCGTCTACGTCCTGATACTCCTCACGGTCGCCACCGCCGTCCTCGGCGGCCTGGCCACGCGTTCTTGACGCACAGCCCCGTCACCACAGACCCCGCCCCGGTCGCAGATGTCAACGGCCTCCCTCCGGCCGGGGCGGCCACCCTCCCTGCCTTGGAGTCTGCATGCATGCCCTGATCGTCAGTCCGTTCCTGGAACAACACGTACTCGTCCGGCCCGGCGCCCGTGGTGGCGCCCTGCTGCCCGAGGAGCGCTACGAGGAGCTGCGCGTCCACGCTTCCGACCAGCCGGCCCCGGTCTGGTATGCCGACGCCGTCCGCGAGCAGTGGGCGGACCTGGACGTCGACGGCCGCCCGCTCGGCGAGTCCACGCTCGTCCGGCAGCCGTCGACCTGGGGCTACGGCAAGGCGTCCTGGGAGGTCAACCTCGGCTGCAACTACAAGTGCAAGCACTGCTACCTCGGGCTCAAGGTGAACTCGGGCATGCCCTTCGAGGACAAGCGGCAGTGCCTGAACATCATGGCCGAGGCCGGCGTCCTCTTCCTCCAGGTCACCGGTGGTGAGCCAACCATCGACAAGGACTTCCTGCGCTCGTACCGGCATGCTTTCGCGCTCGGCATGATGATCACGGTCTCGACGAACGGCTCGCTGCTGTGGAAGGAGAACATTCTCCAGACGTTCCGCGAGTGCCCGCCGTACCGCGTCACGGTGTCCATGTACGGCGCGACGAAGGCCAGCTACGACGAGCTGACGCAGCGCGAGGGCGCCTGGGACCAGTTCGTGCAGGGCATGAACGCCGCCCGCCACGCCCGTCTGCCGCTGCGGATGAGCATCGTCGTCACCGACGACAACGGCCACGAGGAACAGGCCATGATCGACCTGTGCAAGGCGTGGGGCGTCGAGTACGAGGTCTTCACGAACATGACGCCGACGATCTACGGCGGCGGCGAAGTCCTCACCGCGCAGTCCAAGGAGCACCTGCGGGTGCGCAAGCAGTTCACCGGCTGCAACGCCGGACACACCTTCTTCCACATGGACCCGCACGGCCTGGTGTCCATCTGCAAGATCGGCCGCGACGACCAGATCGGCCTGCCCCACGAGGGCATTCAGGGCCTCGCCCGGCTGGGCGCGATCGCGGACCGCCTCATGCTTCGAACCGGCGGCTGCTCAGGCTGCACGATCGCCGGTACCTGCCGAGTGTGCAGGCCCCTGGCTAAGCACTACCAGGAGGCGAAGGCCCCGCTGGCGGCGTACTGCCAGCACGGAGACAAGAAAGCAGGGTGAAGACAGAATGACCGCTGTAGCAGTCGAGATCTCGCCGCGGCGCCCGCTGCCGGGCGATGGCCCCCAGGGCGGCGGCCTGCCGTACCTGACGCGGCCTGTCCTCGCGGCGGAGCCGCGGGTGACCAGCATCACCGGCATCGCCGACATGGACACCGTGATGGACAGCGCGAAGTGCTCGTGCGCCGCCGGCGACGACAACCCGCACTAGCGGTGGGCGACTGATCGGGTGGTGAACGCAGGCCCCGGCGGCAACATGAGCCGGGGCCTGCGGCATTGACGGAAGGTGGATAGCGTGCGAGGCATGCGCTTCTCCTGGGACCTGCTTGAGCCCGTGATGCCCGTGCCGTACGTGCCCACCCTTGGCCCCGCCCACCGGGACGACCCGCTGCGCGACCTTTTCGAGGCGGTCGTCGAGAACGCCGGCACCGACCGATTCCTGCCCTGGGACAAGGACCAGCGATGGTTCGACACGAAGACCGAGCGCGTCATCGCTGACGCCATCGAGCACGGCCGCGGGCTGACGCTGATCCCCACGCTCGCCGAGCGGGCCGGGGGCGTGGTCAAGGTCCACGTGTACGGGACGGCCGCCGACAGCCTGTCGGCCGGTGCCGACCTGGCGCGCAAGCTCGCCGCGGTCCACGGCGCGCGGACGGCCCGCATCGTGTGGTTCCTCGGCCCGGAGCAGCCCGACACGTACGCGCACGGTGTGGGGACCCGAGTCCAGCTCAAGGAGTTCGCCGACGGCCCCGGCGAGGCCCCGCACGTCCCGGTGGTCGAGTACAAGCAGCTCGACGAGCCCGAGCGGTTCGCGGAGTTCGCCGCGCCGATGGCTGACGACGGCTTCGCGTTCCTGTACGAGCGGATGCGAGCCGGGACGGTCGGCCCGGTCCTCACCGTTCTCGACGGGCCGACCGTGGCCGGTGCCCTCGGCCCCATGGAGACGATGAGCGACGCCGCCGGGCGGGCGCGGCTGCTGCCCCAGTACTTCGGCGTCCGGCCGGAGTACCGCGGCGTCGGTTACGGCCGTGCCCTGTGGCGCGCGGCGATGCACTGGGGCACCGGCACGGCGCCGCCTACCAGCTCCTGCAGACGGAAGTCGGTGGCGCGTCAGATCGTCTCTGCGCGGCTGAGGGGCTGATGTCGCTCGGCTTCGTCAATCAGAAGGACGTGTGACACGGTCAGGGGCGAGTGGTGGTGGCTTCGTTCATCTTCAGAGGCAGTGTTTGCTGACGAGTTTCAGCAGCGTCCAGTCATCAATTCGCTTGTGCTTGTTCACGGGAGACAGCAGCACTGTGGCGTGAGGGAGTCGTTCCTGTCAGGTCAGGACCACGCATCCCCGCCGCTCCAGCTCGCTGAGGAGCGGTAGGGAGGGGTCGACCTCGTTCCATCGCAGATCCAGCTTCTCCAGCGATGGCATCAGAGCGAGCCAGCCGGGCAGGTGGCTGAGGCGGTTGCTCCGCAGGTCCATGTGACGCAGTCGCGGAAGGCCCGCCAGTGATTCCGGCACCTCGGCCAATGAGTTCTCGCGCAGGTCCAGGTGGCGTAGTTCGAGCAGCTCGCCTGCCGACGACGGCAGGTGTTCGATGGCATTCCCCCGTAGCCACAGCTCACGGAGGTTGCGGAGCCGACCGATGGCATCGGGCAAGGTGGTCAGCCGGTTGTGCTGCGCCCTGAACTCGATGAGGGCGGTCATCCCGCCGATGGTCTCCGGCAGGGTGGCGAGGGAGTTCTCGCCGACGTTGAGGTAACGCAACCGGGTCAGGTAGCCCAGAGAGTCAGGGATCCGTGACAGCTGGTTGTCGTGCAGGTAGAGGCAGTCGCGGAGGTTGGTCAGTCTGCCGAGTTCTTCGGGCACGGACGTCAGCGCGTTGTGGCCCAGGTCCAGGGTGTTCAGCCGGCGGAGCCGTCCGATGTCCGGTGGGAGGGCCGTGAGCCCGTTGTCCGCGAGGATCAGCACGCGGAGCTCGGTCTGTCGCCAGACCGACTCGGGCACTTTTCCGAGCTCTTGACGCCACAGGTTCAGTGCATGTCTCACGGTCTTCTCTCCTTCGCCGGCGGTCCTCGAATCCGAGCGACCGTAGCGGGCCATGATCTTGCAGGATGCGCGTTCGTTCGGTCATCCGGCTTCCCGAACTGTCCGAGGCCGTCACGGAGATCGCGAGGACCGTCCGTTTCCTCTCGTACGACGGGGATCGCCGGTGGTTCGGCACGGAGGCGGCGGGCAGGGCGTGGATCGTGTGTGGTTCCTCGGCCCCGGCAGGCCCGAGGCGTGTGTCCATCACGGGGACGTGTGACCTTCGCGTACAGGGAGGGTGCTGCCACCGTTGACACCCGGCGCACGCACGCGCAGACTCACGTCCGACAAGAGTGAAGAAAATTTCACTGTACGAACATCGTGTCATGGTGCCCGCGCGGCGCCCCGCACGGGACACCGTGGCCATGACGCCCGTCTGAAGGGAACGCCCGATGCGCACCACCGTCGGCATCATCGGCGCCGGCCCCGCCGGCCTCCTCCTCGCCCGGCTGCTGCACAACGCCGGGATCGACTCCGTCGTCCTGGAGGGCCGCGACCGGACCTACGTCGAGCAGCGCCAGCGCGCCGGGATCCTGGAGCAGGGCACGGTGGACGTGCTGCGCGCGGCCGGGGCCGCGGAGCGCCTCGACCGCGAAGGGCTGCGCCACGACGGGATAGAGCTGCGGTACGACCGCAAGCGCCACCGCGTCGACTTCCCCGCCCTCACCGGCGGCCGGTCCGTCACCGTCTACGCCCAGACCGAGGTGTGCAAGGACCTCATCGCCCTCCAGCTGGAGGAGGGCGGCCCGCTGCTGTTCGAGGCGGAGGCGCTCGCCGTCGAGGGGGCCGACACCGACCACCCGCGCGTGCGGTTCCGGCGCGACGGACGAGAGGACGTCCTGGAGTGCGACTACGTCGTCGGGTGCGACGGCTTCTGGGGGTCTCCCGCGCGGCCGTGCCCGCCGCGCTGACCCGCGTCTTCGAGCGCACGTACCCCTTCGGCTGGCTCGGTGTCCTCGCCGACGTGCCGCCCTCCCACGACGAGCTGGTCTACGCCCGCCACGACCGCGGCTTCGCCCTGCTGTCCATGCGTTCCCCGTCCGTGTCCCGTCTCTACCTCCAGGTGCCCGAGGGCACGGACGCCGAGTCCTGGAGCGACGAGGAGATCTGGGCCGAGCTGGAGCGCCGCTTCGAGACGGACGACGACTGGACGCTCGAGCGCGGCCCGATCACCCAGAAGTCGGTCACCCCCATGCGCTCCTACGTCCACGAGCCCATGCGGCACGGCCGCCTCTTCCTCGCCGGTGACGCGGCCCACATCGTGCCGCCCACCGGCGCCAAGGGCCTGAACCTGGCCGTCGGCGACGTCGTCACCTTCGCCCGCGCCCTCGTCCACGAGCGGGAGACGGGGTCGGCGGACCTGCTGGAGGCCTACTCGCGGACCTGCCTGCGCCGCGTCTGGCAGGCCGAGCGGTTCTCGTACGACATGACGACCCTCCTGCACCGCGCCCCCGGCGCCACCCCCTTCGAGGAGCGCCTCCAGCTCGCCCGCCTGGACCGCATCGCCTCCTCCCGGGCCGCCGAGACCGACCTGGCGGAGGCCTACACCGGGTTCCCGTTCGAGTGACGCGAGCGATGTGAGTGACGTAGGGGCAGCGCCGGCGGGCTGTCGCCGCCCGGTCCCGGTCCGGTACCGAGTCGGTACCGGACCGGTCAGGAATGAGGTCCTCCGCCCCGGGGAATCAGAGATCGACATAGCGTGTTGCTCAAGACGGCAAGGGAAAGATCCTCCCCAAGCAGTAGGGTCATTCCTTTGCCTACCTATTACTCTTGAGCCAAGGCTGCGCTGTGTGGCCATGGAGGAGTGAAATGAGGAGCAGAAACCCGGTCTTCTCGCGACGGGGGTTCAGCCGCGACAACGGCTACGCGGGCTTCAACGCCGCGCCGCAGGCCGGGGGTCCCGCTGTCGGCACGCAGCAGGGCAACCCGTACGCGCAGGGCGGCCCCGCCGCCCAGCCGGCCGGCAACCCCTACGCGCAGAACCCCTACGCCCAGCAGGACGTCCAGTACGGCACACCGCAGGCCCCGGTCACCACCGGCGGCGTCATGACCATGGACGACGTCGTCGCGCGCACCGCGACCACGCTCGGCGCCGTGGTCGTCACCGCGGTCCTGTCCTGGCTGCTGCTGCCCGTCGACGAGGCCAACCTCGGCAAGTCCTACGCCATCGGCGTCGGGGCCGGTCTGGTCGCGATGGTGCTGGCGCTCGTCCAGTCCTTCAAGCGCCGCCCGTCGCCCGCGCTGATCCTGTCGTACGCCGCCCTCGAGGGCGTCTTCCTCGGCGTGATCTCCAGCGCGGTGTCCACGTACATCGCGGACGGCGTCGTCGCCCAGGCCGTGCTCGGCACGATGGCGGTCTTCGCCGGCGTGCTCGTGGCGTACAAGGCGGGCTGGATCCGCGTCAACCGCCGCTTCTACGGCTTCGTGATGGCGGCCGCGCTCGGCTTCGTCCTGCTGATGGCGGTGAACCTGCTGTTCAGCGTCTTCGGCGGCGGTGACGGCCTCGGCTTCCGCAGCGGCACCCTCGGCATCGTCTTCGGTGTCATCGGCATCATCCTCGGTGCCTGCTTCCTCGCCCTGGACTTCAAGCAGGTCGAGGACGGCATCGCCTACGGCGCCCCGCGCGAGGAGGCCTGGTTCGCCGCCTTCGGCCTCACGCTGACCCTGGTGTGGATCTACATGGAGTTCCTGCGACTCCTGTCGATCCTCAACAGCAGCGACTGACGCGAGCCGCTCCGGCAGCGACGCGCCGACGTCACGAAGGGTCCCGGGTCATCCCGGGGCCCTTCGTCGTGGGCGGCGCGTGCCATGCCGTGCGGGCGCGCTACCGGAGCTTGCGCGCGGCCCTCCTCAGGTCGTACTCGTGGACGATCGCCTTCGCGTGGCCGTACGCGAGGTCGTACTCGTGGCGGAGCCAGCTCACCTTCTCCTCGAAACGGAAGAGGGCGGGGCCGTCCTCCACGGTGCGGAGCCAGTCGGAGACTTCACGACCGGTGCAGTGGGGGATGCGGGCGAGCATGTTGCGGTGGGTCTCCTCGGAGAGGACGTGGGACATCGGCGCCTCCGGACGCAAAAGGGGATGTGAGCCGGTCCTTCAGGTCACCGTGCCCGAGCGTTCGCCCGTTGGCAACAGTCCCGGTACGGCGCGTACGCTCGCGGCGTGGTGGATACGAAGCGTCTGACGCAGGCCGTGGATCACTTCGCCGACCGGTTGCGGGCGGCGCCCCAGAGCCGGCTCCAGCGGGGCGGCGCGGCCGAAGCACTGGGGCTGGCCAGGGAGTTCGCCCGGCGGGCCCAGCTCGCGGAGGTGCCGGGGGCGCAGCCCCGGGAGATGCCCGACGCCGGGATGTTCGCCGTGGCCGACCAGATCACCGTCGCCGTGCACGACCTGGCCCTCGTCCTCGCGGACGAGGGCCAGGTCGACGAGGCCGTACGGCTGGTGGAGGAGGCGCAGAAGCGGGCGGGGGTCTGAGCGGGAGCGGATCGGGCTGCCGGGGGTGCCTTCGCCGGGGTGCCTCAGAGGCTGGCTATGACTCGGTCCGCCAGGATGTAGACGCTCTCCGCGCCGCAGGCGAAGGTCAGGGCGTACGCGCCCGAGATGCCCGAGCCGCCCAGCAGGTACGGCCGCTCGCCGGCCGTCAGGGCCCGTGCGAGGCGGTCCGCGGTCTCCCGGTGGCCCGGGGTCATGCACAAGGTGGTGCCGTCGGCGAAGACGTAGACGTCGAGGGTGCCGAGCGGACCCGGCCGCACGTCGGTCAGCTCGACGCGGGCGGCGGCGAGTTCCTCCAGCGCGGTCACCGTGCGCTCGTGGTCGTTGGCGACGGGTGACTGGACCGGCACGAAGTCCGGGTGGGAGGGGTGACGGCGGCGGGCCGCGGCCAGTTCGGGGGAGTCGCCGGCGAACTCGTCGGCGTCCGCGGGCGGCTCGGTCACCGGCTCGAGCGGCTCCAGGCCCACGAAGTCGGCCTGCCGGGGCAGGAACAGCTCACTGTCGGGCAGACCCAGCAGGGAGGGCGCGTCGGAAGTGTCACGGGTCTCCTGGGCGGCCCAGAAGGCGCGCGCCTCGGCCAACTCCCGTTCCCGCTCCTCGGCGAGGGCCTCGGCCACCGCCGCGCGTATCTCCTCCGTGTCGGCCGTGGTGCGGGCGGCCGGCACGAAGCCGCGCGTCCCGGCGGCGGCGCTCTCGGCGGTCTCCGCGAGCTGCGTGTGCAGAGCCGCGACCTGACGGCGCAGCTGCAGCAGGGTGCGCAGGACGGCGACGCCCACGGCGCCCGTGGCGGCCGTGGTGACCAGCAAGGCGATCGGCATGGCGCTCACTGACGTACTCCCGGTTCAAAGTCGACCCCCGACTTCCTACATCAGCTTGAAGGGCGGACTATCCAGCTGTCAGTGCGTAACGTCACGAAACGGGCAGGGAATTGGTCTCGGCCCCAGCTGGTGAAACCGCTCTGAGCTGCGTAAATCCCTCCGGGGAGGGAGATAGGTCACATCCTGGGGAGATTGGATCACAAAACGGCCCGGAATCCAGGTGCTTCCCGGATTCCGGGCCATCGGCTCACGACGGGTGCTCCGGCGACTACCGAGAGGTGACCGCCGGGCCGCCGTGCTACCCGCCGGGGTCGCCGTGCGACCCGGCTCGGGCCGCCGTGGGACTCAGCTGAGGCGCTCGACGACCATCGCCATGCCCTGGCCGCCGCCGACGCACATCGTCTCCAGGCCGAACTGCTTGTCGTGGAACTGGAGGGAATTGATGAGCGTGCCGGTGATGCGGGCGCCGGTCATGCCGAAGGGGTGGCCCACGGCGATCGCGCCGCCGTTGACGTTCAGCTTCTCCAGCGGGATGCCGAGGTCGCGGTAGGAGGGGATCACCTGGGCGGCGAACGCCTCGTTGATCTCGACCAGGTCGATGTCGTCGATGGTGAGGCCGGCCCGGCGCAGGGCCTGCTTGCTCGCCTCCACGGGACCGAGGCCCATGATCTCGGGGGAGAGGCCGGAGACGCCGGTGGACACGATCCGGGCGAGCGGGGTCAGGCCCAGCTCGCGGGCCTTGGTGTCGCTCATGATGACGAGCGCGGCGGCGCCGTCGTTCAGGGGGCAGCAGTTGGCGGCCGTGACCATGCCGTCGGGACGGAAGACCGGCTTCAGGCCCCCCACGCCCTCCAGCGTGACGCCGGCGCGCGGGCCGTCGTCCTTGCTGACCACCGTGCCGTCGGGGATGGTGACGGGGGTGATCTCCCGCTCCCAGAAGCCGTTCTTGAGGGCTTCCTCGGCGAGGTTCTGCGAGCGCACGCCGAACTCGTCCATGTCCTGGCGGGTGACGCCCTTGAGGCGGGCCAGGTTCTCGGCGGTCTGGCCCATCGCGATGTAGGCGTCCGGGACCAGGCCGTCCTCGCGCGGGTCGTGCCAGGTCGTGCCCTCCTGCTCGGCGACGGCCGCGGTGCGGGCCTCCGCCTCCGCGAAGAACGGGTTGCGCGTGTCGGGCAGGCTGTCGGAGTTGCCCTTCACGAACCGGGAGACCGTCTCGACGCCGGCCGAGATGAAGACGTCGCCCTCGCCGGCCTTGATGGCGTGCAGGGCCATGCGGCTGGTCTGGAGGGACGAGGAGCAGTAGCGGGTGACCGTGCAGCCGGGCAGGTGGTCCATGCCCATCTGCACGGCGACGACGCGGCCGAGGTTGTTGCCCTGCTCGCCGCCGGGGAGGCCGCAGCCGAGCATCAGGTCGTCGATGTCCCTCGGGTCCAGCTCGGGGACCTTGGCGAGGGCGGCCTGGATGATGGTGGCGGTCAGGTCGTCCGGGCGCAGGTCCTTCAGGGAGCCCTTGAAGGCACGGCCGATGGGGGAGCGGGCGGTCGAGACGATGACGGCTTCGGGCATCACGGCTCCAGAGAGGAAGGGGGCGGCGCGCGGCGCCTCGTCGAGGGGCGGCGGGCGGGCGTACGGGGTGGTTCTCCCGGACGGGACGTGACTGGAAGTTACCCGTACGTATGGGCCAGGTCACGGGTGTGGCGGTGTGACCCTGGCCGCAGTTTTCTAAGCGCTTGCTTTTTTCGATGTTCCCTTTTGTTGCTTTTCTGACTTTTTCGCGCCTCCTGATGCCCCCGTGCTCCGGTCACGGCGACACCGCGGACGCCTCCGGCTCCGGGACCCGGCGGCGGCGCCGCCGCTTGAGCAGGGCCCACGGGCCCCTCGGGCCCGTCGGCATGGCCGCCGCGACCTCGGTGCCCGCCTCCTCGGCCGCCTCCGCCGCCGCCCGGGCCACCGGGAGGAAGCCTTCGCGGCGGGAGACGTCGGGGCGCTCCTCGTCCGCCGGCCACAGGCCCAGCGCCGCGCAGACCGTGGGCAGGATCGCCATCGCCGCCGTGGCGTAACCCTCCGCCGAGGGGTGGTAGTGGTCGGGGCCGAACAGCTCGCCCGGGTTCGCCTCGAACTCGGGGCCCAGCAGGTCGCCCAGCGACACCGTGCGGCCGCCCTGCTCGACGACGCCGATCGTCTGGGCGGCCGCGAGCTGGCGGGAGGCCCGTCTGGCGAGCCACCGCAGGGGCTGCCCGACCGGCTCGATGGTGCCCAGGTCGGGACAGGTGCCGACGATCACCTCGGTGCCGGCCGTGCGCAGCCGCCGTACCGCCGCCGCGAGGTGGCGCACCGAGCGGGTCGGGGGCATGCGCGCGGTGACGTCGTTCGCGCCGATCATGATCACGCAGACGTCGGGCACCGGACCGGAGTCGCCCACGACGAGCGCCACCTGACGGTCGAGGTCGTCGGAGCGGGCGCCGGGCAGCGCCACGTTCCGCAGTTCCACCGGCCGCTCGGCGACCGCCGCGAGCCCCGAGGCCAGCAGCGCCCCCGGTGTCTGCCCGACCCGGTGCACGCCCTGCCCCGCCGCCGTGGAGTCGCCCAGCAGCGTCAGGTAGAGGGGCTCCACACCGGGCCCGGGGGTGTCGTAGGCGCGGCCGTAGCGGCCGTCCGCCCGGGGACGTTCGGGTGTGTGCCGTTGCCGACCTGGCGCCGGGCCAGCCGCATCTCGGCCAGCACCAGTCCGACGGCCGCCGCGCCGGCCAGCCCGATCCCGCCGCCGCCGTAGGCCGCTCCGGCCGCGATGCGCCGGGCCACTCTTGCCCTGGACGTGCTCGTCATGCCTCGCCGCCACCTCCTCGTGTCCGTACACCCACTCCTTGCCCCGTACGGACCGTCGGCCAATCTCCACGGGGAGTGAACGTCGCGGGCGGGGTCGTAGGCTGGCGTGACCACTACGACCACTGTTTTGCAAGCAACCGGAGACAACGGTGCAATTCCACGACTCGATGATCAGCCTCGTCGGCAACACCCCGCTGGTGAAGCTCAACAGCGTGACCAAGGGCATCCGGGCGACCGTCCTGGCCAAGGTGGAGTACTTCAACCCGGGCGGTTCCGTGAAGGACCGCATCGCCCTGCGCATGATCGAGGCGGCGGAGGAGAGCGGCGCGCTCGAGCCCGGCGGCACGATCGTCGAGCCGACCAGCGGGAACACCGGTGTCGGCCTGGCCATCGTGGCGCAGCAGAAGGGGTACAAGTGCATCTTCGTGTGCCCCGACAAGGTGAGCACCGACAAGATCAACGTGCTGCGGGCGTACGGCGCCGAGGTCGTCGTCTGCCCGACCGCCGTGGACCCCGAGCACCCGGACTCCTACTACAACGTCTCCGACCGGCTGGTCCGTGAGACGCCCGGCGCGTGGAAGCCCGACCAGTACTCCAACCCCAACAACCCGCTCTCCCACTACCACTCGACCGGCCCCGAGCTGTGGAAGCAGACGGAGGGGCGGATCACCCACTTCGTCGCGGGCGTGGGCACGGGCGGCACCATCTCCGGGACCGGCCGCTACCTCAAGGACGCCAGCGACGGTCGCGTCCAGGTCGTCGGCGCCGACCCCGAGGGGTCCGTGTACTCGGGCGGCTCCGGGCGGCCGTACCTCGTCGAGGGCGTCGGTGAGGACTTCTGGCCGACCGCCTACGACCGGACCGTCGCCGACGAGATCGTCGCCGTGTCCGACAAGGACTCCTTCCAGATGACCCGGCGCCTCGCGAAGGAGGAGGGGCTGCTCGTCGGCGGTTCCTGCGGCATGGCCGTCGTGGCCGCCCTGCGGGTCGCCGAGCGGCTCGGGCCGGACGACGTCGTCGTCGTGCTGCTGCCCGACAGCGGCCGCGGCTACCTCAGCAAGATCTTCAACGACGAGTGGATGGCCGACTACGGCTTCCTGGAGGACGAGGGCCCCAGCGCCCGCGTCGCCGACGTCCTCGACGACAAGCAGCACGGCGCCATGCCCTCCCTCGTCCACATGCACCCGGAGGAGACCGTCGGCCAGGCCATCGAGGTGCTGCGCGAGTACGGCGTCTCGCAGATGCCGGTCGTCAAGCCGGGCGCCGGTCACCCCGACGTGATGGCCGCCGAGGTGGTCGGCTCCGTCGTCGAGCGCGAGCTGCTGGACGCCCTGTTCAGCAAGCGGGCCTCGCTGGAGGACCCGCTGGAGAAGCACATGTCCGCCCCGCTGCCGCAGGTCGGCTCCGGCGAGCCGGTCGGCGACCTGATGTCCGTCCTGGGCACCGCGGACGCGGCGATCGTGCTCGTCGAGGGCAAGCCGACCGGTGTCGTCAGCCGGCAGGACCTGCTGGCCTTCCTCGCCCGGGCGGGAAGTAGCTTCCGGCGCGCGGGGCGGAACACCGGGGAGACCTGCGGTGAACCGCCCCCGGCGGCGTCGGACTTCCGTTTCCCCACCGAAAAGGTGGACTTCGGAGCGGACTTCGCGGAAGTGGTACGCGGGCGTCACGTCCGCGCAGCACACGCTTAACACGCGTCCGGCATATTCGTGGGTGTCGGCAGGGGCGGGAGCGGCTCCCCGCCCCACCGGCGACAGAACGGCGTCACGGACCTCCGGAGCGGCTCCCGGACCTCCACCGACGCCACGGACGCGTACGCCTGGCCTGACCCGGCCCGCGTCCCTCGCGGGGACCGCCGTCGTCCCGCCCCCCGTAAGGGGTGCGGCGGTCCCCGCGCATACCTCTTCCCGGCGCCCGGCGCCCCGTGAGGCGGCTTGCCGCCCTCGGATCTCCGCCGCCCCACGGCCCTCACCGCCCCTGCGGCCCCCACCGCCCCCGTGGCCCCCGCTGTCCCGGACGCTGTCGGGCGCCGTCGGACGTCAGCCCTCCCGGTCACCGTCCTGCGAGGATCCGCGCCGCCGGCCGAACAGGCCCGGGTTGGTCCGGGCCGCCTGGACGACGTTGACGCCGACGATGCCGATCCAGGACACCACCAGGCCCGGCACGCCGGCCGCGCCCGCGCCGATCCCGGAGAGCGGGATCGCCAGCACCAGCGAGACGATCCCGAAGCCGAAGCGCTCGCCCCAGGAGTCGGTCGCCCCGGACGGGCGGCCGCCCCGGGCCGACACCATCTGCTGCTCCGCGAACTGCCGGCGCACCCGGCGCTCGACCGCGCCGTCGATGCGCTGGTCGACCTTCTCCAGGAACGAGTCCACCAGCGCGGACTCGTACTCCTCGCCCAGCTCCCTGCGGGCCTGCAGGGCGGCGTCGAGTTCCTTCTTCAGCTCGGTGTCCCGCGCGTCCATGGTGGTCTCCCGTCCCGTCATGGGATCCACGGTAGGCAGCGGGCCCGGCGCGGGCACTGGGGCTAACCCCCGTGTCGGTACGGGGGTCCGCCGACGGCCACCGGCACCGCCCCGCCCGCCTTGCCCGGCTGTATGACGTCATGCAGAGTTACTGACCGGTGAATAGCTCGGCGGGCGGACGGCCGGAGGGGGAACGAGGCATGAGCGCGGACAGGGACACGGGAACGGACGGGGAGACGGGGAGGGACAGGGACGCGGGAACGGACGGGGGACGGGAACGGGCGGCGAGATGCCCGGCGGGGATGTGGCGGGGGGCACCGGATCCGGGGTCGCCGACAGTCCCGCCAACCGGCTCCAGACCCTCTTCGAGGGGCACCGGCTGACGCCCACCCAGCGGCGCATCGCGCACAGCATGGTGCGCCGCGCCGCCGACGTGCCGTTCCTGTCCAGCGTCGAACTGGCCGAACTGGCCGGGGTCAGCCAGCCCTCGGTCACCCGCTTCGCGGTCGCCCTCGGCTTCGACGGCTACCCGGCCCTGCGCCGGCACCTGCGGGAGGTCGCACCCGCCGAACAGCCGCCGGACTCGGCGTCGTACAACGAGTACCAGCAGGCCGTCGAGGCCGAGATCGAGAACCTCCGGCACCTCGCCGAGATGCTCGCCGACCCGCGGCCGGTGCGGAAGGCGGGACGGCTGCTCGCGGCCTCCCGGCCGCTGCCGGTGCTCGGACTGCGGGCCGCCGCCGCCCAGGCCTACGGCTTCGCCTACTTCGCCGCCAAGGTCCACCCCGACGTCCGGCTGCTGCACGAGGGCGGCACGATGATCCACGACCGTGTCGACGCGGCCGTGCGCGCGGGCGCCTCCGCGCTGCTGTGCTTCGCCCTGCCCCGTCATCCGCGCGAGGTCGTCGACACCCTCGCCTACGCCAGGGAGGCCGGGCTGACCGTGGTGACGGTCGCCGACTCGGCGTTCGCGCCGGTCGCCAAGGTCTCCGACCTGCTGCTGCCGGCCGCCGTCGGCACCGGCCTCGCCTTCGACACCGCGTGCGCCCCGATGCTGCTCGGACGCGTGCTGCTGGAAGCCATGTGCGACGACCTGCCGGACGCCCAGGCCCGGCTGGAGGAGTTCGACGCCAGGGCGGCGGCGCGGGGCCTGTTCGTGGAATGAGTCCGACGCCCCGCCCCGCCCCGTCTCGCCCCCGCCGCGGGACTTCCCGCGCCTCCTCGTGTTCTCGCGCGCTTCTCATGGACGTCTCACGTTCGCTCGCTAATCTGCCCGATCGGAACGGGATGTGAGTCGTCCGGGCGATGAGGAGGCGGAACATGGCACGTGGAGGTCAGGGACTGGCTCGGGTGGCCGTCGTCGTACGGGCCGGGGCCGCGCCCCTGTGGTGGTGCGGAGTGCTCGCGGCCGGTGTCGGCGTACTGCCGCCCGGGATCACGGGACGGCGGATCGGGGTGCTGGCGGGGGCCGCGCTGTTCCTCGTGGCGGCGGTCGTGGTGCTGTCGGCCCGGCGCGAGCGGTACACCGCGCTCGCCCGCGCCGCCGTCCGGGCGGGCAAGCACGACGTGCTCCAGGACCGTGCGGTGACCGTGCGCGCCTGGCGCCGCGGTCACCGCTGGTGGCTGCTGCTCGCCCTCGTCGCCGCGCTGGGCAGCGCGTTCGCCGTGCCGGCCGCGGGCGGTCTGCTGCTCGCCGGGTGCGGCACGGGGCTGCGGCTCAAGGCCGCCTGGCTCGGGAGGCTGGAGCAGGCCGAGGACGCGCTGCTGTGGGTGCGCGTCGACCGGCTCGCCGCAGGCGGTCGGCCGGCCGGCGAGGCGGTCCGGTCCTACCGCAGCACGGGCATCGCGGCGGGCGACGCGGCTCCCGGTGGAGCGCGCCGCCGCACCGCGGCACTCGTGTAGCGCGTACGGCGCGTACGGCACGTGTAGCGCGTGCGGCACGTACAGCCCGGGTGGCACGGGCGGTTCCTGCGGCGCGGGCTGTACGTGCGGCGAGGGGGGTTCGTGCGGCACGGCCGGCACGGGTCCAGCGGGGTCCGCGGCCGGTGGGGTCCGGCGGGGGCCGGCGAGTCCGGCGGGTCAGACCTCCAGGTCCTCCTCGATCCGCTTCAACTGGTGGCGGGCCATCGCCAGGTTGGCCCGCTTGCCGTCCAGGACCAGGTAGAGGAAGAGACCGTTGCCGCCGCGCCCGCTGATCAGGCGGATCAGGTGGTACTGGTCGGACAGCGTGATCAGGATGTCCTCGATCTGGGCCTTCAGCCCCAGGTGCTCCATCGTGCGCATCTTGGCGCGCACCACGTCGGTGTTGCCCGCCGCGGCGACGTTCAGGTCGAAGGTCTTGCTGCCGCCCAGCGTGCCCAGGGCCATGCCGCTGGTGTAGTCGACGAGCGCGACGCCGGTGGCGCCCTCGATGGTGGCGAGACATTCCTTGAGCGTGGTTTCGGTGTTGGCCATGACTGGTCCTCGGTTCCCTTCAACTTTCGGTGGTGGTGCGGGGCTCGGTGGTCGTGGGGCGGGGGGTGCGCGCGCTCCTGGTCCGGGCGGCGGCGGCCGGCGCGGCCGGGGCGGCCGCGCGCGCCCGCTCGGCGGCGTCGACGAGTTCGCCGACGCGGGCGCCGGACCGGCGGCTCTCCAGATGCAGCCGGCCGACGTTGACGCGGTCCTGCGCGAGCACCGTCAGCACGGCGTTCTCTCCGGCCGCGTACGTCCCCACGTAGCCGTACACGCCGCGCACGAGCAGTTCGCGGAAGTCGCCCTGGCCGGTGGTGTCCGCCAGCCGCACGGCGACGGCCAGGGCGGTCGCCGTGAGCGCGGCCACCCCCTCCGCCTCCACGCCGGGCGTGTCGTGGGCGAGGACGAGGCCGTCCACACCGGCCACGAGCGCCCCGGTCAGCTGGGGCACCCGCGCCCGCAGCCGCCGCAGCTCGGCGAGCATCTCGGGTGCCGACGCCATCAGCTCGCTCCTCTCGGCACGCGGTCGCTGCCGTTCAAAGGGCCTCCAGCGCATCCCTGAGCCTCTTCAGCAAGGTGATGTCGGGGTCGTTGACGCGAGGCAGGGAGAGGGCCGGTGCCGGTTGCGGGACGGGGGGCGGGAACCGGGCGGTCACCAGCCCCGCCGCCGCCAGCCGCCGGACGTCCACGAGCGTGGGGAACGCCCGCCGGCCCAGCTCCCTGGCGATGTCCGACGCCGTGCGCACGCCGTCCACCAGCGCCAGCACCGCGCGCTGACGGGCGGACGGCAGCGGGCCGACGGCCGGTTCGGCCCGCAGCAGCGGCGCGCTGTCCGGCAGCGGATCGGGCCACAGCCGGTGCAGCAGCTCGCGGCGGCGCAGCGTCTCCCGCTCCACCGCGTCGACCGGCACCGGCCGCAGCGCGCCGAACCAGTGACCGGCGCCGTACCGGAAGCGGCCCGGGGAACTGCTCGGCGCGAGCGCGAAGTACGCGGCGTCGTACAGCGCCCCCAGGTGGCACAGTTCCAGCGCGCTCCGCCCGATCCGGCCGGCGTCGAGCAGCAGCCGGGCGGCGCCGTGCTCCTCGCCGGCCCGCTCCACCGCCTCCCACCAGACGCGGGGCTCCAGCGTGCCGTGGGTCAGGAGGAGCACGTCGAGGCCCGGGGCGAAGGGGCTCTCGGCGTGCACCACCCGGCCCTCGGCCAGGTAGATCGCCCCGCGCTCGCGCTCCAGGACGCCGGTGGCCCGTTCGGCGGCCAGGCGGGTCAGCATCGGCGACACCGCGCCGCCCGCGTGCGGCAGGCCGGCCGTCCTGTCCCGCACCGGCAGCCGGGGCGGCGGGGTGGTCCCCATGACGATCACCCCAGCACCAGCCGTCCGGCCATCTCGCTCAGCCGGATCCGGGCCAGCGCGAGATTGCCGTCCGACCGGGCCAGCCACACGTGCAGGAACACGCTGCTGTCGAAGGACGTGGGCACGAACCGCAGTACGTGGTAGCTGTCCCGGTTGCTGATGATCAGGTCCTCGACCGGGGGGTCGGCGTGCTCCTCGGCGCCCTCGGGCGTGAACGCCCGCTGTTCCGCCGTGAGCCGCGCGACCTCCGCGGCCTCGGCGGCCGCGGCCTCGTGGTCGCCGCCCGGGAACTCCCCGACCGTGCCGAGGGCCAGACCGCTGGTCCAGTCGACCAGCGAGGCTCCCCGGGCTCCGGGCAGCCGCATGACCTCCAGTAGACACTCGTCGATTCCGGGCACCGTTGGCTCCCCTCCTGCCTGCGGTTCGGCTGAGTGAGGAAGAAGCTACGCAACGTGTGCGACATGAGTGAGTCTTCTGGCATTTTCCAGCGGAACATGCTCGGCGGTGACTAGGGTGGGTCGACTGTGCTCGTTTTCTGAGTTTTCCGAACAGTTCAACACCACGCCGCCGGGCGCGCGTCAAGGGCGCGCGGGCGGAGGGCGGGTGTCGCGGAGCCGGTGCGCGCGCTCCGGCCGCCGCCGGGGTCTCGGCCGCTGACCGCTGGCTGCCGGCCGCCGGTCCCCCGGTACCCGGCCTCCGCTCGCGGCTTCGCCGCCGTGCCGACGCCCGCGGGCGGCGCGCCCGGGGCCTTCACCGGAGCCGTCCCTCCGCTCCGGGGCCCCGCGTTCCTTCGGCGCCCGCTTCCGGCCCCCTGTCCCGGCCCCCTGTCCTGCCTCGTTCGCCGCCCGCGCCGCGCGCCTCCACGTATTGACTAGTCTTATTCATCAAGTCAGGATGTGAATATCAACTGCAACAATCCGCCGGGACCGCCCACCTCCAGGAGGCAGACCATGTCAGGACCCCGCCCAGTCCGAGCGCCGCGCGGTACGGAACTGAGTGCCCTGGGATGGCAGCAGGAGGCCGCGCTGCGGATGCTCCAGAACAACCTCGACCCCGAGGTCGCCGAGCACCCCGACAAGCTCGTCGTCTACGGCGGCACCGGCAAGGCGGCCCGCGACTGGCGCTCCTTCGACGCGATGGTGCGCACCCTGCGCACGCTGAAGCAGGACGAGACCATGCTCGTCCAGTCCGGCCGCCCGGTCGGCGTCATGCAGACCCACGAATGGGCTCCGCGCGTCCTCATCGCCAACTCCAACCTGGTCGGCGACTGGGCCAACTGGGAGGAGTTCCGCCGGCTCGAGCAGCTCGGGCTGACCATGTACGGCCAGATGACGGCCGGCTCCTGGATCTACATCGGCACCCAGGGCATCCTCCAGGGGACCTACGAGACCTTCGCCGCCGTCGCCGCGAAGCAGTTCGGCGGTACCCTCGCCGGGACCATCACGCTGACGGCCGGCCTCGGCGGCATGGGCGGCGCCCAGCCGCTCGCCGTCACCATGAACGACGGCGTCGCCCTCTGCATCGACTGCGACCCCCGGGCCATCGACCGCCGCATCGAGCACCGCTACCTGGACGTCAGGGCCGACAGCCTGGAGCACGCCCTCCAACTGGCCGTCGAGGCCCGCGACCAGCGCAAGCCCCTGTCCATCGGCGTCCTCGGCAACGCCGCCGACCTGGTCCCGCGGCTCCTCGCGATGGGCGCCCCCGTCGACATCGTCACCGACCAGACCTCGGCCCACGACCCGCTGGCCTACCTGCCCACCGGCATCGCCTTCGAGGACATGGCCGACGCCGCCGCGAAGGACCCGGCCGGCTTCACCACCCGGGCCCGCGAGTCGATGGCCCGGCACGTCGAGGCGATGGTCGGCTTCCTCGATGCCGGAGCCGAGGTCTTCGACTACGGCAACTCCATCCGCGGCGAGGCGAAACTGGCCGGATACGACCGGGCGTTCGCCTTCCCCGGCTTCGTGCCCGCCTACATCCGCCCGCTGTTCTGCGAGGGCAAGGGCCCCTTCCGCTGGGCCGCCCTGTCCGGCGACCCCGCCGACATCGCCAGGACCGACAGGGCGATGCTGGACCTCTTCCCCGAGAACGAGTCCCTCGCCCGCTGGATCAAGCTGGCCGGCGAGCGCGTCCACTTCCAGGGCCTGCCCGCCCGCATCTGCTGGCTCGGCTACGGCGAGCGCGACAAGGCCGGCGAGCGGTTCAACGACATGGTCGCCGCCGGCGAGCTGGCCGCGCCGCTGGCCATCGGGCGGGACCACCTCGACTGCGGTTCCGTCGCCTCGCCCTACCGCGAGACGGAGGCCATGCTCGACGGCTCCGACGCGATCGCCGACTGGCCGCTGCTGAACGCGATGGTCAACGTGGCCTCGGGCGCCTCCTGGGTGTCGATCCACCACGGCGGCGGCGTCGGCATGGGCCGCTCCCTGCACGCCGGCCAGGTGACGGTGGCCGACGGCACGAAGCTGGGCGGCGAGAAGATCCGTCGCGTGCTGACCAACGACCCCGGCATGGGCGTCATCCGGCACGTCGACGCCGGATACGACATCGCCGAGTCGGTCGCCGACGAACGGGGCGTACGGGTGCCCATGCGCGAGGGTGACGACGCGTGACCCCCACGGGAGACGAAGCGGGCGGCAGCCGCCCGGCCGGGGCCGAAGGCTCGTCGCCGGGCGCGGGCGTCGACGCGGGCCCGGGGTCGGGGCCGGGCCGGCAGCCGGCGGACGGGGCGCCGCCCGCAGGCCGCGGCGGGGCACCGCACGGGGCGGCGGGTGACTCCTTCCACCGGATGTGGAGCGACCTGCGCCCGATCGGACGGCACCCGGAGTCCGGCGGCTACCGCCGCTACGCCTGGACGGCCGCCGACGCCGACTGCCGCGCCTGGTTCCGGGAGCAGGCCGAGGCACGGGGACTGACCCACGAGGTCGACCGCAACGGCAACCAGTGGGCCTGGCTCGGCGACCCCGCCGCCGGGGACGCCGTCGTCACCGGGTCCCACCTCGACTCGGTGCCCGACGGAGGCGCCTTCGACGGACCCCTCGGCGTCGTCTCCGCCTTCGCCGCCCTCGACGAACTGCGCCGCAGGGGGGCGCGCCTCACCAAGCCCCTCGCCCTCGTCAACTTCGGCGACGAGGAGGGCGCCCGCTTCGGGCTCGCCTGTGTCGGCTCCCGGCTCACCGCCGGACACCTCACGGTCGAGCAGGCCCACCGGCTGACCGACGGCGACGGCATCACCCTCCCGCGCGCCATGGAGGCCGCCGGGTACGACCCCGACGCCATCGGCCCGGACCCCGAGCGGCTCGCCCGGATCGGTGCGTTCGTCGAACTCCACGTCGAGCAGGGCCGCGCCCTCGACCTCAGCGGCGACCGGGTCGGCATCGCCAGCGCCATCTGGCCGCACGGCCGCTGGCGGTTCGACTTCCGGGGCGAGGCCAACCACGCCGGCACCACCCGGCTGGCGGACCGCCGCGACCCGATGCTGCCGTACGCCGAGACCGTGCTCGCGGCCCGCCGCGAGGCCCGGCTCGCGGGTGCCGTCGCCACCTTCGGCAAGATCTCCGTCGAGCCGAACGGCGTCAACGCCGTCCCCTCCCTGGTGCGCGGCTGGCTCGACTCCCGCGCCGCCGACCAGGAGAGCCTCGACCAGGTGGTCGGCGGCGTCGAGGAGGCGGCCCGCGACCACGCGCGGGCGCACGGCGTCGACCTGGACGTCGTCCGCGAGTCCTTCACGCCCGTCGTCGAGTTCGACCACGCGCTGCGCGACGAACTGGTCCGCCTCCTCGGCAAGGACACCGGCCTCACGGTCCCCGTCCTCGGCACGGGCGCCGGACACGACGCCGGAATCCTCTCCGGGAGCATCCCGACCGCCATGCTGTTCGTGCGCAACCCCACGGGCGTCTCGCACTCCCCGGCCGAGTCCGCGGCCGAGGACGACTGCGTGGCCGGGGTGCGCGCACTCGCCGACGCACTGGAAGGGCTGGCCTGCACGTGACCCCCACGCAGCGGACACGGACGTACTGGCTGGAGCACGCCTGGATCGGCGACCGCGTCGAGCCGGGCGTCGCCCTCACGGTGTCGACGGGCGGCTCCGCCGCGGGCGCGGACGGCCGCATCACCGCCGTCCGCACGAGCGTCACCGGCCCGCCCCCGGCGCCGAGATCCTGCGCGGCCTCACCCTCCCCGGGCTGGCGAACGCCCACAGCCACGCCTTCCACCGCGCCCTGCGCGGCACCGTCCAGGTCGGTTCCGGCACCTTCTGGACCTGGCGCGAGATCATGTACTCCGTCGCCGACCGGCTGACCCCGGAGACCTACCACCGGCTGGCCCGCGCGGTCTACGCGGAGATGGCGCTCGCCGGCATCACGGCCGTCGGCGAGTTCCACTACGTGCACCACGCGCCCGGCGGCACCCCTTACGCCGACCCCAACGCGATGGGCGAGGCCCTGATCGAGGCCGCCGCCGACGCCGGCATCCGCATCACCCTCCTCGACACCGCCTACCTCTCCGCCGGCTTCGGACAGCCCCCCACCGCCCACCAGCTCCGCTTCTCCGACGGCGACGCGGAGGCCTGGGCCGAACGCTGTTCACTTCTCAAGGAACGGGACCACGCACGGATCGGGGCCGCGATCCACTCCGTACGGGCCGTGCCCGCCGGGCAGTTGACGACCGTGGCCCGCTGGGCGCAGGAGCGCGGGGCGCCGCTGCACGTCCACCTGTCCGAGCAGACCGCCGAGAACGACGCCTGCCGCGAGGCCCACGGCCGCACCCCGACGCAGCTCCTCGCCGAGCACGGCGTCCTGGGCCGGGGCACCACCGGCGTCCACAACACGCACCTCACCGAGGAGGACATCGCCCTCCTCGGCCGCTCCGGCACCGGCACCTGCATGTGCCCGACGACGGAGCGGGACCTCGCCGACGGCATCGGCCCGGCCGTCGCCCTCCAGCGGGCGGGCTCCCCGCTCTCCCTCGGCTCCGACAGCCACGCCGTGATCGACCTGCTCGAAGAGGCCCGCGCGATGGAGCTGAACGAGCGGCTGCGCACCCGCACCCGCGGGCACTGGACGGCCGCCGCCCTCCTGCGGGCCGCCTCCGCCGACGGTCACGCGGCCCTCGGCCGGGACGACGCGGGCGTCCTCGAGGCCGGCGCGGCCGCCGACTTCACGACGATCGCGCTCGACTCGGTCAGGACGGCAGGGCCGCTTCCGCGGCTCGGGGCCGAGACGGCCGTATTCGCCGCGTCGGCAGCGGACGTGTCGCACACGGTCGTGGCCGGCCGGCACGTCGTGCGGGACGGGGTCCACCGTCTCGTCCCGGACGTGCCGAAAGCCCTCGCGGACGCCGTCGCAGCCCTGCGCGGATGACCGCGGGCCGCTCCCGCGCGCGGCCCGCCTCCGCCCCCGAACCCGACCCCACCGCCGACCAGGCCAGCAAGGACGCCATGAGCAGCGCGACGACCGACAACCCCGCCCACTCCGCGAGCACCGCGAGCACGCTCGTCACCAACATCGCCGCCCTGGTCACCAACGACCCCTCCTCCGGTGACTGTTCCCCGCTCGGACTGATCCAGGACGCGGCCGTCGTCATCGACGGCGACCGCATCGCGTGGACCGGTGAACGAAGCAAAGCACCCGCCACTGACAACCGGGTCGACGCCGGCGGCCGGGCGGCCGTCCCCGGCTTCGTCGACTCCCACTCCCACCTCGTCTTCGCGGGCGACCGGACCCAGGAGTTCAACGCCCGGATGTCGGGGCGGCCGTACGGCGCGGGCGGCATCCGCACGACCGTCGCGGCCACGCGGGCGGCGAGCGACGCCGACCTCGAACGCAACCTCACCCGCTACCTCGCCGAGGCCCTGCGCCAGGGCACGACGACCTTCGAGACGAAGTCCGGCTACGGCCTGACCGTCGCCGACGAGGCCCGCGCCCTGCGCCTCGCCGCCGCCCACACCGACGAGGTCACCTACCTGGGCGCCCACATCGTCCCCCCGGACTTCGCCGACGACCCGGCCGCCTACGTCGCCCTCGTCACCGGCGAGATGCTCGACGCCTGCGCCCCGCACGCCCGCTGGATCGACGTCTTCTGCGAGGAGGGCGCCTTCGACGGCGACCAGGCCCGCGCGATCCTCACCGCCGGCCGGGCCAGGGGCCTGCACCCCCGCATCCACGCCAACCAGCTCTCCCACGGCCCCGGCGTGCAGCTGGCGGTCGAACTGGACGCGGCCAGCGCGGACCACTGCACCCATCTCACCGACGCCGACGTGGACGCCCTCGCGAACAGCGCGACGGTCGCCACGCTGCTGCCCGGCGCCGAGTTCTCCACCCGGGCCGCGTGGCCGGACGCCCGCCGCCTGCTGGACGCCGGCGTCACCGTGGCCCTGTCCACGGACTGCAACCCGGGCTCGTCCTTCACGTCCTCGGTCCCGTTCTGCGTCGCGCTCGCCGTACGCGACATGCGGATGACCCCCGACGAGGCCCTCTGGTCGGCCACGGCGGGCGGCGCCGCAGCCCTGCGCCGCACGGACGTGGGCCGCCTGACCCCCGGCGCGTACGCCGATCTGGTCCTCCTGGACGCCCCCAGCCACGTCCACCTGGCCTACCGCCCCGGCGTGCCGCTCGTCTCGCAGGTGTGGCGACGGGGCGTACGGGTGGTCTGAGGGGGCTCGCCCGCGGTCGCGCGCCCCTCACCCGCCACCGTCCGTCCCCGGTCCGCCACCGACCGCCCCCACGCCGTACCGGCGAGGACCAACACCGCGCCCGCGAGGCCCGGCCACCCCGGCCGGTCCCCGGCGAGCGCGATGCCCACGGCCGCCGCCCACACCGGCTCGGTCCCCAGCAGCAGGCTGACCCGGGACGGCGACGTACGGCGGACGGCCCACATCTGCACGAAGAACGCGAACAGCGTGCAGAACACGGAGAGGTAGAGCAGGCCGGCCCAGTCCCCGGCGTCGAAACCGGCGGCGGCGGCCCACGGCGAGGCGCCCGTCCCCGGCATCGCCACCAGCACCGCGAACACGGCGACCGCCCCGCCCAGTTGGACCGTGGTCAGGGACAGCGCGTCCGCTCCCCGCACGGACTCCATCCGCGCCATCGCCAGCACGTGCACGGTACGGGCGACGGCCGCCCCCAGCATCAGCAGATCGCCCCCGGACGGAGCGGTGAACCCGGCGCCCTGCGTCAGCAGTGCCACCCCCGCCACCGACACGCCCGCCGCCGCCAGGAACGCCCCCGGCAGCCGCACCCCGCGCACCCGGCTCTCCGCGAGCGGCGTGAACACCATGGTCAGGCTGATGATCAGTCCCGCGTTCGTGGCCGAGGTGTGCACCACCCCGTACGTCTCCAGCAGGAAGATCCCCGCGAGGACCAGCCCGAGCAGCCCGGCCCCCCGCCACTGCGCGCCGCTCAGCGCCCGCAGCCGCCGCAGGCCGACGGCCACCAGCACCGGGAGCACCACGGCGAACCGCAGCACCAGCACGGCCACCACGGTGTCGGCGGTGGTGACGCCCTTCGCGGCGAGGTAACTGGACCCCCACACGGCGGCGACCAGCAGCACGGGCACATCGGCGAGCCGGCCGAACCGGCCGGGGCGGGCCGGGACGGCGGGGGAGTCGGGCATGGGGTTCCTCACGAGCGGACGACGTGGCAGGCCCAGCAGCGCCGCTGGTCAGGGGACGGGGCCAGCGTAGTCACCGGGGGGAATCCGGCCAGTGGGTTTCCACGATGAGGACACCCGACGCCCGTGTGCCCGTGCGCGCTCACGGCTCCGCAGGGCAAGGCCGCGCCCGGGTGGCGGCATCCGACCGCTCACCCGGGCGCGGACCGCACTGGTCTCCGGCCGGCCCCGGTCCCCGGGGAGGCGCGCTCACTCCTCCAGCGTCAGGCCCTTGCGCAGCCGCACCAGCGTGCGCGACAGCAGCCGCGAGACGTGCATCTGCGAGATGCCGAGTTCCTCGCCGATCTCCGACTGGGTCATCCCGGCGACGAAGCGCAGCGAGAGGATCTGCCGGTCGCGGGGCGCGAGTCCGGCGATCAGCGGCTTCAGCGACTCGACGTACTCGATGCCCTCGAGCCCGTGGTCCTCGTAGCCGATGCGGTCGGCGAGGGCGCTCTCCGCGTCGTCCTCCTCCGGCTGGGCGTCCAGCGAGGCGGCGGTGTACGCGTTCGAGGCGGCCATGCCCTCGACGACCTCCTCGTTGGTGATGCCGAGGCGCTCCGCCAGCTCCGCCACGGTGGGGGCGCGGTCGAGCTGCTGGGCGAGCTCGTCGCCGGCCTTGGCCAGGTCGAGCCGTAGCTCCTGGAGCCGGCGCGGGACGCGCACGGACCAGGACGTGTCACGGAAGAACCGCTTGATCTCGCCCACGATGGTTGGCAGCGCGAAGGTGGGGAACTCCACACCACGGCTCAGCTCGAAGCGGTCGATCGCCTTGATCAGGCCGATCGTGCCGACCTGGACGATGTCCTCCATGGGCTCGCTGCGGGAGCGGAAGCGGGAGGCCGCGAACTTGACCAGCGCGAGGTTCAGTTCGACGAGGGTGTTGCGCACGTACGAGTAGTCGTAGGTGCCTTCCTCCAGCGACTCCAGCCGCTCGAAGAGGGTCTTGGACAGGGCCCGCGCGTCGACGGGTCCGACCTCGTCGTACGGCGGGATCTCCGGGAGTCCGGCGAGGGCGTCACGGGGACCGCCGCTCCGCTCGACGGGAGCCGGTTGTTCCGGAGGGAATGTCGACGTCGCCCTGTGGGTATGCGGAGCGTCGAGCCGGGATGACATGATGTCCTCCATCGTTCTCGGCATATGGCTGCCGAAGCCAGTGCGTGCACTACGGTGTGCGGCGCCTCCAAGCCGGCCGTATCGGGTGTGTTCCTCTAGCCCTACCCGCTTTACTCAGCCGATCGCAAGTTCGGTTTGTTGGGTTATGTCCGTTTGCGGGCGATTGTTCGGCTGTTGGAGTGCGGATCGAAGGCGTAGTGTTCGAGGGCGTCAGCAGCAGTCACGACCTCGGGAGAGACACGGCATGGACCGCGGGACGGTCGGCAGCGCACAGTCTGGCCGGCTCATGGTGGAAGTGCGGGAAGAGGGCACCAGTGCCGTCGTCACCCCCGCCGGTGAGCTGGATCACCACACGGCCGATCTGTTGCGCGAGCCGCTCGAGGAGTGCCTCGCCAAGGGGCTGAGCCGACTGGTCGTGGACTGCTCCCGGCTGGAGTTCTGCGACTCCACGGGACTCAACGTCCTGCTCGGCGCCCGCCTGAAGGCGGAGGCCGCGGGAGGCGCGGTGCACCTGGCGGGCATGCTGCCCGTGGTGGCCCGGGTGTTCGAGATCACCGGCGCGGACGCCGTCTTCACCGTGCACGACACGGTCGAGGCGGCCCTCGCGGACGGGGACGGCTGACTCCGGGACCCGCCCGTGGCCCCTGCGGCGGCCGGGCGCGACCGGGACTCCGGCGCGCCACGGACACACCGGGGGCGGACGGGCCGGTCACCTGTGGGCGAACGAAGGGTGTTCCGCCGGTCGTGTCGGGCAGGAGACACCTAAACATGTCGGTGGCACAGCACGAGGAGAGGGCGGGATGCGCAGACCGACCGTGCGGCGGCCGCCGAACACGTGCGGGAACTCCGGCACCGTCGAGGTGTCGCGCACCCCGGACGCCCCCCGTCGCGCGAACGACGCCCCGAAGCACGACCAGCACGAACCCAAGCACGGACAGAACGCTGAAGTGAACCCTGAACTGGTGAATCGGTGAGGTGAAGCGCTGATGAGCACCACCCGGCCTTATTCGCCGGGCGACCGCGGCCCGGAGCCCAGCGGCGCTTCCGGAGCGTCGGCGGGTCGTCAGGTCCGCACGCTGAGCTTCGACGGCGAGAGCGGTGTCGTCCCGCTCGCCCGCGACTTCGCCCGTCAGGCGTTGTACGCGTGGGGCTGGCTGCCCGCCGGGGGCGCCGACCAGCGGGCCACCGCCGAGGACGTGCTGCTCGTCGTCTCCGAGCTGGTGACCAACGCCTGCCTGCACGCCGAGGGCCCCGACCGGCTCCAGATCGGCTGCGACAACAAGGTGATCCGCGTCGAGGTCTCCGACCGCGGCACCGGCCAGCCCGCCCCCCGCAACCCCCACCGCGCCGGCCGCCCCGGCGGCCACGGCATGTTCATCGTGCAGCGCCTCTGCCTGGACTGGGGGGTCGTACGGACCCCGGGCGTCGCGGGCAAGACGGTCTGGGCGGAACTGGGCGCCCCGGCCTGAGCCGCGGCGCCCCTCGCGGCGCCGCCGCCACGCCTTGCCCTCCCGACCCTCCCGCGCCGGATCGTCGGCACTCCGGCGCGCCTCTCCTTCCTTCCCCACCCTTCCCCATGCCCCGGGCGCGCCTCGACGGCGGCGGTACGCCGTCCGGCGGCGGCCCCGCCGGATGCGGCACAGGGCCGCCGCGACCGGAGTCGCGGCGACCCTGTGGGAACCGTGGGGGAGGGGACGTCAGCGGACGTCGCCCATGAGTTCCTTGACGCGCTTGCGGTACATCCACACCGCGGCACCGGCGACCACCGCGAGCGTGGCCTCCATCGCGACGATGCCCGTCCTGTTCAGGTCGACGCCGGCGATGGAGAGCAGACCGGTCGTGGCGTCACCGGCGGTGACGGCCAGGAACCAGACGCCCATCATCTGCGAGGCGTACTTCGCCGGCGCCATCTTCGTGGTGACCGACAGGCCGACGGGGGAGAGCAGCAGCTCGCCGACGGTCTGCACGAAGTAGATCGCCACCAGCCACATCGCGGCCGCCTTGTGACCGCCCTCGGCGATCGACAGCGGGGCGAGGAAGAGGAAGAAGGACGCGCCGACCAGGACCAGGCCCGAGGCGAACTTCACGATCGTGCTCGGCTCCTTGCCCCGCTTGTTCAGCGCGAGCCAGAACCAGGCGAAGAGCGGGGCCAGGGCCATGATCAGGACCGGGTTGACCGACTGGTACCAGGAGACCGGGAACTCCCAGCCGAGGACGGTGTTGTCGGCGGAGGAGTCCGCGAAGATCGACAGGGTCGAGCCGCCCTGGTCGTAGATCATCCAGAACACGGCGGCGGCCACGAAGAACCAGACGTACGCGGACATCTTCGACTGCTCGGAGCGGTCGAGTTCCCTGTCCCGCTTGATGTTGACCAGCACCATCACCGGGATGATCACGCCGAGCAGGGTCAGCGGGACCAGGATCCAGTTGAGCGTGTAGTGGCCGGAGAAGCCGACGATCGCGTACGCCACGACGGCGATGCCGGCCCAGATCGCGGCCTTGCGCAGCGTGGCGGACTTCTCCTCGGCGGACAGCGGCTTCGGCACGACGCTGGAGCGGTCGGCCAGGTGGCGGCTGCCGAGCAGGAACTGCGCCAGGCCCAGCGCCATGCCGAGCGCGGCGAGGGCGAAGCCGAAGTGCCAGTTCACGTTCTCGCCGATGGTGCCGATGATCAGCGGGGCGGCGAAGGCGCCGAGGTTGATGCCCATGTAGAAGACGGTGAAGCCGCCGTCGCGGCGCGGGTCGTCCGGGCCGTCGTAGAGGTGGCCGACCATCGTGGAGATGTTGGCCTTCAGCAGGCCGGAACCGATCGCGACCAGACCCAGACCGGCGTAGAAGGTCCCGGAGGACGGCAGGGCCAGGGTGAGGTGGCCGAGCATGATCACCGCACCGGCGACGGCGACGGTCCTGCGCGGACCCCAGACGCGGTCGCCGAACCAGCCGCCGGGCATGGCGAGCAGGTACACCAGCGACACGTACACGGAGTAGATCGCGGTCGCGGTGCCCGCGTTCAGGTGCAGGCCGCCCGGCGCGACCAGGTACAGCGGGAGGAGGGCCCTCATGCCGTAGTAGGAGAACCTCTCCCACATCTCGGTCATGAAGAGAGTGGCCAGTCCGCGGGGGTGGCCGAAGAAGGTCTTCCCGGTCCCGGGGGTTCCCGGGCTGACCGAGTCCTTCGTCAGGCTGGACGCCATGGTCGTTCCTTGCTGGTCGGGACGCGCGGTGGAGCGTGCGCGCCCGGTCGGGGGCGGCCGGCACCGGCTCGATCGACCCGTCCACCCACGCCCACGGGGGAGGCCGCTCCGGGTCACGGAACGGCGGACGGCGACCACCGGGATCCACGCCCCGCGAGTGGGGGCCCGGCCACAGGTCGTTCCTTTCCAAGGCCGGCGGAGAGCCGGCCCGCACGCAAAAGAGACCCTCAGCGTCAAGTCGAGCGCCAAAGGTCCCCGTGGTGCTACAGGCGTCCTTTCACCATACGGCAGGACAGAACCGGATATGGAAGGACTTGAGTCGCAGATCACAGGCCGGAAAGGAACCAGGACGAGGTTTCCAAGGTCCACATCAGGATGACATCCCGCGACCTCAGGTCCGTACCAGCTCCGCGCCGGGGCCGCACCGGGGGCGACGGGACCGTCGCGGGCGGGTTGTCCGGCATGTCCGCGAGTAAGAGCCGGGGTCGGGCATCACACCCTTGGCCCAGTCCCACGCGGACTACCATCGCCTCATGACCCGTGTACTGCTCGCCGAGGACGACGCGTCCATTTCGGAGCCGCTGGCCCGCGCCCTGCGCCGGGAAGGGTACGAGGTCGAGGTGCGGGAGGACGGACCCTCCGCGCTCGACGCCGGAATGCAGGGCGGCATCGACCTGGTCGTGCTGGACCTCGGGCTCCCCGGCATGGACGGCCTGGAGGTGGCCCGCCGGCTGCGCGCCGACGGCCACGCCATCCCCATCCTGATCCTCACCGCGCGCGCCGACGAGGTCGACACCGTCGTCGGACTGGACGCGGGCGCCGACGACTACGTCACCAAGCCCTTCCGGCTCGCCGAACTCCTCGCCCGTGTCCGGGCCCTGCTCCGGCGCGGCTCCGCCGAACCCCAGCAGCCGCCCGCCACGCACGGGGTCCGCATCGACGTCGAGTCGCACCGCGCCTGGATGGGCGAGGAGGAACTCCAGCTCACCGCGAAGGAGTTCGACCTCCTGCGGGTCCTCGTGCGCGACGCCGGCCGGGTGGTCACCCGCGACCAGCTGATGCGGGAGGTCTGGGACACCACCTGGTGGTCCTCGACCAAGACCCTCGACATGCACATCTCGTGGCTGCGGAAGAAGCTGGGGGACGACGCGGCGAACCCCCGCTACATCGCCACGGTGCGGGGCGTGGGCTTCCGCTTCGAGAAGAGCTAGCCGCTCCCAGAAGAGCCGGCCGAAGGCCGAAGACCGGTGAGCGGCCGACCGGCGGCCGACCGGCCGGTGAAGGGCGTGACCGGCGGCGGCCCGCTCGGCCGGGGCGGCGGTCGTCGAGGGGCCACCGGCCGGCGGCAGCCACGGGGCACCGCCGCCGGGGCCGTCGCACCCCGCATCGCCGCCGCACCCCGCATCGCCCCGCCGACGGCCGCGCCCCGCGGCGCAGCCGTGTGGCGGACGCGGCCCCACCCCGGGCGAGCCGTCCCCACCCGTCCCGTGAAGCCACCGTCCGGAGGGCCCTGTGCGTCGCCGTCTGATCCAGTCCACGCTGGCCGTCGTACTCGTCGTGATCGCCGTGTTCGGGGTCTCCCTCGTCATCGTCGAGACGCGCACGATCAGCAACAGCGCGCAGGAACGCGTCGAGCTGGAGGCGGCCCGCCTGGCCAGCATCGTGGACAGCCGTCTCGCCGGCGCCGGGACCGTGGACGCCGAGGTGCTGCGCAGCCAGCTCACCCACGAGCGGTACGCGGTGGTCCGGATGCCCGGCAGGCCGGTCATCGCGGTCGGCAGCCGCCCCGAGGGCGACGTCATCCGGGGCGAGGCCCGCGGGGAGGAGGGGGAGACCGTCGTCGTCGAGGAGCCCCGCTCCTCCGTGACCCGCGAGGTCGGCCGCACCCTGCTGATCATCGGCCTGGTGGCGCTGCTCGCGGTGGTCGCCGCGGTCCTCCTGGCCATCCGCCAGGCCAACCGGCTCGCCTCCCCGCTCACCGACCTCGCCGAGACCGCCGAGCGCCTCGGCTCCGGCGACCCCCGGCCCCGCCACAAGCGCTACGGCGTCCCCGAGCTGGACCGGGTCGCCGACGTGCTCGACTCCTCCGCCGAGCGCATCGCCCGCATGCTGACGGCGGAACGCCGGCTCGCCGCCGACGCCTCCCACCAGCTGCGCACCCCGCTCACCGCCCTGTCCATGCGCCTGGAGGAGATCACCCTCACCGACGACCCGGACACGGTGAAGGAGGAGGCCACGATCGCGCTGACCCAGGTGGAACGCCTCACCGACGTCGTGCAGCGCCTGCTGACGAACTCCCGCGACCCCCGCACCGGCTCCGCCGTCACCTTCGACCTCGACGAGGTCATCCAGCAGCAGCTCGCCGAGTGGCGCCCGGCCTACCGCGGGGTGGGCCGCGCGATCGTCAGCTCCGGCAAGCGGCACCTCGAGGCGGTGGGCACCCCGGGCGCGGTGGCCCAGGTGCTGGCGGCCCTCATCGAGAACTCGCTCATGCACGGCGGCGGCACGGTCGCCCTGCGTACGCGGGTCACCGGCAACCAGGCGGTCATCGAGGTCACCGACGAGGGCCCCGGCGTCCCCGCGGACCTCGGCGCCCGCATCTTCGAGCGCACGATCAGCGGCCGCAACTCCACGGGAATCGGCCTCGCGGTGGCCCGGGACCTCGCCGAGGCCGACGGCGGACGTCTGGAGATGCTCCAGACCAAGCCCCCGGTCTTCGGCCTGTTCCTGTCACGGACGGCGCCGGAGAAGAAGCCGCCGCAGGACACGGAACCCACGGTGAGGTGACCGGCCGGCCGGCCCGTCCGGGCCGCGGCCTCGGGCCCCTCAGCCCACCCGCTGCTCCGTCGTGGTCTCGGCCGCCGTCACCCGAGACTTCCCCACCACGGTGCCGTGTCCCGGCAGTGCCTTGAACACCCACGTCCGGTACGACCAGAACCGGAACAGCGTGGCGATCCCGATCCCGAGGAACTTGAACACGTTGCTCTGCAACGGGCTGTCCCACCCGAACCCGTACGTCGCCAGGAACAGCAGCCCGTTCTCGATGACCAGCCCCACCGCGCTGAACAGCAGGAACAGCGACATCTCCTTCGTGCGCCCGCCCTTGTCCCGGTCCCGGTAGGTGAAGTACCGGAATCCGACGTAGTTGAAGGCGATGGCGACCACCGTGGCGATGACGCTCGCACGCACCACGGGGAGGTCGGTGACGTGCCGCACGAAGTTGAAGACGCCGAGGTTGACCAGCAGGCCCGCCCCGCCCACCGCGCCGAACTTGGCCAGCTCGTGGGTGAGTCTTCGCAGCCGTCCTTCCCCCGAGGAACCATGTGCCATGGTCGTGCAGGCCCCCGTCCGGGTGTCGGTTTCGTCAACCAAGCCATGCTAACCATCCCTCTCGCGGGTTTCCCGTGCCGCCGCCCCACCGCCCGCGGAACGGGCCGCAGGGACGCCGGGAAACCGCCGGTACCGGGCCGGAGAGAGCCCGGTGGGAGGCGCGGAACCAGCCAGTGCGGCGTGGCCGATACCCTAGGGGCGTGACGTTCCCGGTAGTCGGCATGGTCGGCGGGGGCCAGCTCGCTCGTATGACACACGAGGCGGGCATCCCGTTGGGCATCAGGTTCAAGCTCCTCAGTGACACTCCTCAGGATTCCGCGGCCCAGGTGGTCAGCGACGTCGTCGTCGGCGACTATCGCGACCTGGACACGCTGCGCGAGTTCGCGCGGGGCTGTGACGTGATCACCTTCGATCACGAGCACGTCCCCACCGAGCACCTCCGGGCCCTGGAGGCGGACGGCATCCCCGTCCGCCCGGGCCCCGAGGCGCTCGTGCACGCCCAGGACAAGGGCGTGATGCGCGCGAAGCTCGACGCGATCGGCATCCCCTGCCCACGGCACCGCATCGTGGCCGACCCGGCGGACGTGGCCGCGTTCGCGGCGGAGGGCGAGGGCTTTCCCGTCGTCCTCAAGACCGTCCGCGGCGGCTACGACGGCAAGGGCGTGTGGGTCGTGGACTCCGTCGAGGAGGCCGAGGACCCCTTCCGCGCGGGCGTCCCCGTCCTCGCCGAGGAGAAGGTCGACTACGTCCGCGAGCTGGCCGCGAACGTCGTGCGCTCCCCGCACGGCCAGGCGGTCGCCTACCCGGTCGTCGAGTCGCGCCAGGTCGACGGCGTCTGCGACACCGTGATCGCCCCCGCCCCCGGCCTCGACGCGGCCCTGGCCCTCGCGGCCGAGGAGATGGCCCTGACCATCGCCAAGGAACTCGGCGTCGTCGGCCACCTCGCCGTCGAGCTGTTCCAGACCCGCGACGGCCGCATCCTCGTCAACGAGCTGGCGATGCGCCCGCACAACTCGGGCCACTGGAGCATGGACGGCGCGATCACGTCGCAGTTCGCCAACCACGTCCGCGCGGTCCTCGACCTCCCGCTCGGCGACCCGCGCCCGCGCGCGAAGTGGACGGTCATGGTCAACGTCCTCGGCGGCGACTACCCGGACATGTACTCCGCGTACCTGCACTGCATGGCCCGCGACCCCCAGCTGAAGATCCACATGTACGGCAAGGACGTGAAGCCCGGCCGCAAGGTCGGTCACGTCAACACCTACGGCGACGACCTCGACGACGTGCTGGAACGCGCCCGTCACGCTGCCGGCTACCTGAGAGGCACGATCACCGAATGAGTCCTGTCGTAGGCATCGTCATGGGGTCGGACTCCGACTGGCCCGTCATGGAGGCGGCGGCCAAGGCCCTCGACGAGTTCGAGATCGACTACGAGGTCGACGTCGTCTCCGCGCACCGCATGCCGCGCGAGATGGTCGCCTACGGGGAGCAGGCCGCTGACCGCGGGCTCAAGGTGATCGTCGCCGGCGCGGGCGGCGCCGCCCACCTGCCCGGCATGCTCGCCTCCGTCACCCCGCTGCCCGTCATCGGCGTGCCCGTGCCGCTGAAGTACCTCGACGGCATGGACAGCCTGCTGTCGATCGTGCAGATGCCGGCCGGCGTCCCCGTCGCGACCGTCTCGGTCGGCGGCGCCCGCAACGCCGGTCTGCTCGCCGCCCGCATCCTCGCCACGCACGACGAGGACCTCCTCGCACGGATGCGCGACTTCCAGCAGGACCTCAACGACCAGGCCACCGAGAAGGGCAAGCGCCTGCGCGCCAAGGTCGAGGGCGGGGCAAACGGCGGCTTCGGCTTCGGGAAGTGACGACGATGACCTTCCTGGACCAGGCCCGGGAACTGCTGCGCGAACACCCGGTCGTCGACGGCCACAACGATCTGCCGTGGGCGCTGCGCGAACAGGTCCGCTACGACCTCGACGCCCGGGACATCGCCACCGACCAGCACGCCCACCTGCACACCGACATCCCCCGCCTGCGCGCGGGCGGCGTCGGCGCGCAGTACTGGTCGGTGTACGTCCGCTCGGACCTGCCGGGCGCGGTCCCGGCGACGCTGGAGCAGATCGACTGCGTGCGGCAGCTCATCGACCGCCACCCCGAGGCACTCCGGGCCGCCCTGACCGCCGCCGACATGGAGGCGGCGCGCGCGGAGGGCCGTATCGCCTCGCTCATGGGCGCCGAGGGCGGCCACTCCATAGCCAACTCGCTGGGCACCCTGCGCGGCCTGTACGCGCTCGGCGTGCGGTACATGACGCTCACCCACAACGACAACGTGGACTGGGCGGACTCCGCGACCGACGTGCCGAAGGCCGGCGGGCTGACGGCGTTCGGCCGCGAGGTCGTCCGGGAGATGAACCGCGAGGGCATGCTCGTCGACCTCTCGCACGTGGCGGCGACGACGATGCGGGACGCGCTCGACGTCTCCGCCGCACCGGTCATCTTCTCGCACTCCTCCTCGCGGGCGGTGTGCGACCACCCGCGCAACATCCCCGACGACGTGCTGGAGCGGCTGCCCGCCAACGGCGGCGTCGCCATGGTGACGTTCGTGCCGAAGTTCGTGCTCCAGGCGGCCGTGGACTGGACGGCCGCCGCGGACGAGAACATGCGCGCGCACGGCTTCCACCACCTCGACACCACCGCCGAGGCGATGGCGGTCCACCGTGCCTTCGAGACGGCGAACCCCCGCCCGGTCGCCACCGTGGCGACGGTCGCCGACCACCTCGACCACATGCGCGAGGTCGCGGGCGTCGACCACCTCGGCATCGGCGGCGACTACGACGGCACCGCCTTCACCCCCGAGGGCCTCGGCGACGTCTCCGGCTACCCGAGGCTCCTCGCCGAACTGCTGGAGCGCGGCTGGTCGACGTCCGACCTCGCCAAGCTGACCTGGCGGAACGCGGTCCGGGTCCTGGCCGCCGCGGAGGACGTGGCCCGCGACCTGAGGGCCACCCGGGCGCCGTCCCACGCGACGATCGAGTCGCTCGACGGCTGAGGCCGTCCGGAGCGGTGACGGAATGCGGAACGAGGGGAACGGTGGCGCGGTGAGTACGTCGACGGACGACGACGAGGCGTGGCAGGAGACGGTTCACCTGCTGCGTTCCCCCGCGAACGCCCGGCGCCTGAGGGAAGCCGTGGCCCGGGACAGGGCAGGCGCGTCCATGGTGGCCAAGACCGTCGAGGAGCTGCGGGACCTGACGCAGGACGGGTGAGGAGCGTCCGCTTCGAGCCCTCTGCCTGACCGGGGAGAGCGAGCGGGAACCGAAGATCCTCGAGCCACGCCACCACTACCGCGGCCGAGCGCGGCGACCGTGCGCGACCGTCGGCCCGGCCGGTCCCGCGCGGCCCCGGCACGGTGATCCGGGCGGCGTGGCGGGGCGTACCCCGAACGCGCCTTCCACCAGGAAGCGGCCCGCCCGCCGTGCGACGGTGACCGTACTGCCGAGCGACGTACGGAGACCGTCATGGCCGACCTCCAGCACGAACTGCACACCACGCCGGAGGTCGGCGAGCTGCCGGAACCGTTCCCCCCGATCGCGGGCGTCCCCGACGCCGCGGGAGGCACCGCGCCGACCGGTCCGGAGGCCGGGCCCCTCGACCGGGCCCGCGCCCTCCTCGCCGCCCATCCCGTCGTCGACGGCCACAACGCCCTGCCCCGCGCCCTGCGCCGACTGCCGTTCTACGACCTCGAGCTGGGGGAGAGCGCCGTCGGCACCGACCTGCCCCGGCTGCGCGAGGGCCACGTCGGCGCCCTCTTCTGGTCGCTGCGGCCGCCGTCGGGCCCCGCCGCCGGCCGGCCGGCCGCCGCCACCCTGGAACAGATCGACCTCGCCCGGTCGGTGATCCGCGCGCACCCCGAGGGCCTGCGTCCCGCGCTCGGCGCCGGCCAGATCATCGACGCCCGCAACTGGGGCCGCGTCGCCGTCGTCCTCGGCCCGGCCCCGGCCGCGGCCCTCGAGGACTCCCTCGGCGTCCTGCGCGTCCTGCACTCCCTCGGCCTGCGCGTCCTCACCCTCGCGGGCACCTCCTGGGCGAGCGAGGCGGGACTCACCCGGTTCGGCGAGGAGGTCGTGCGCGAGATGAACCGGCTCGGGGTGCTCGCCGACCTGGCCGGCGCCTCCGACGCCACGATCACCCGGACCCTCACCCTCTCCAGGGCCCCGTCCCTGTGCACCCGCTCCGCCGCCCGCGCCCTGCGCCCGCACCCCGACAACCTGCCCGACGACCTCCTCGCCGCCCTCGGCGCGGCCGGCGGCCTGTGCATGGTGCCGCTGGCCGCCGAACAGACCGGCCCCACCCTCGCGGACGTCGCCGACCACCTCGACCACGTCCGCGAGGTCGCCGGACCCGACTGCGTCGGCCTGTCCGGCACCCACGACTCCGGGGCCGCCCACCCTCAGGACCTCGCCGACGTCGCCGGCTACCCGCACCTGATCGCCGAGCTCCTCCACCGCGGCTGGCCGGAGTCCGACATCGCCCGGCTGACCTGGGGGAACATGCAGCGCGTCCTGCGCACCGCGGACGTCGCCGCCCGCACGGCACAGCACCGCAGGGAGCCGTCCACGGCGACGATCACGGGCCTGGACGGCCAGGGCCCGTCGTCCTGAGGACGTACCCGGTCACACCCGCGGGCCGGCGCTCACGACGAGGCGCGCTCGATGCGGCACAGGCAGAACGGGTGCCCCGCCGGGTCGGCGTACACCTGGAAGTCCTTCTCCTCCCGGTCCTCCAGGTCCAGCGGCCGCGCGCCCAGTTCCAGCACGCGCGCGTGGGCCGCGTCCACCTCCTCCCAGGTGGCGCCGGCGTCGAGGTCGAGGTGGAACTGCTGGGCGTTGCGGTCGGCGCGCGGCCACTCGGGCGGGGTCAGCCCCTCCGCCCGCTGGAAGGCCAGCCGGGGCCCGCCGGGAACCTGGAGCACGTACCAGTCCTCGTTCCCCTCCCCGGCGTCCGGGGTGCCGCCGAGCAGAGCGGCGTAGAACCCGGCGAGGGCACGCGGGTCGGGGCAGTCGAGCACGACGGAACGCAGACGGACGGCGGGTGCCATGAGGGTCTCCTCGGTCGGTGTGCGGCGGATGCCGGGCGGACGGGTGCCCGGACGGGCCGCGGCCCTAACGCACGGGCAGTTCACACGTCACGCACCGCGTCCGTGCGGCACAATGCAGACGGACGCCGGTTCGGCCGACTGAGCCTCGGCCGAACCGGCGTCACCCGCGTGCCGGGCGCCCCTGCCGCGGGCGCCCCCGTGTCAGGCGGTCGGGCGGCCCATCGCCCGGTACGTCCAGCCGGCCTTGCGCCACAGCACCGGGTCGAGCGCGTTGCGCCCGTCGAGGATCAGCCGCGCCGCCGTGACCTCGCCGAGCGCCGCCGGGTCCAGCTCCCGGAACTCCCGCCACTCGGTCAGGTGCAGGACGACGTCGGCGCCCCGGACGGCCTCCAGGGCCGAGTCGGCGTAGCCGAGCGTCGGGAAGACGCGGCGGGCGTTGTCCATGCCCTTGGGGTCGTAGACGGTCACCTGGCCGCCCTGGAGGTGGATCTGCCCGGCGACGTTCAGCGCCGGCGAGTCCCGCACGTCGTCGGAGTCCGGCTTGAAGGTGGCGCCGAGCACGGCGACCCGCCTGCCGAGGAACGGCCCCCCGCCCAGCGACTGCCGGGCCAGCTCCACCATCTGCCCGCGCTGGCGCATGTTGATCGAGTCGATCTCGCGCAGGAAGGTCAGCGCCTGGTCGGCGCCCAGCTCGCCCGCACGGGCCATGAACGCCCGGATGTCCTTCGGCAGACAACCGCCGCCGAAGCCGATGCCGGCCCGCAGGAACTTGCTGCCGATCCGGTCGTCGTACCCGATGGCCTCCGCCAGCTTGGCCACGTCACCGCCGGCGGCCTCGCAGACCTCCGCCATCGCGTTGATGAAGGAGATCTTGGTGGCGAGGAAGGAGTTCGCGGAGGTCTTCACCAGCTCGGCCGTCGGGAAGTCCGTGACGACGAACGGCGAGCCCTCCCCGACCGGTCCCGCGTACACCTCCCGCAGCGTCCGCTCGGCCCGCTCGCTGCGCACCCCGACCACGATCCGGTCCGGGTGCAGGGTGTCCTGCACGGCGAAGCCCTCCCGCAGGAACTCCGGGTTCCACGCCAGCTCCGCGTCCTCGCCGGCCGGGGCCAGCTCCGCGATCGTGCGGGCCAGCCGGTCCGCGGAGCCCACCGGCACGGTCGACTTGCCCACCACCAGCGCGGGCCGCTCCAGGTGCGGGGCGAGCGAGGCGATCGCGGACTCGACGTACGACATGTCGCAGGCGTACTCGCCGTGCTTCTGCGGGGTGTTCACGCACACGAAGTGGACGTCGCCGAACGCGCCGACCTCCGCCCAGTCCTGGGTGAAGCGCAGCCGCCCGCTGGAGCCCTCGAACCCGGCGACGTGCCGCCGCAGCAGCTCCTCCAGGCCCGGCTCGTACATCGGGGTCTCGCCCCGCTCCAGCATCTCGATCTTCTCGCGCACGACGTCGAGCGCCAGCACCTCGAAGCCCAGCTCGGCCATGGCCGCGGCGTGCGTGGCACCGAGATAACCGGTGCCGATCACGGTGATCCTGAGGGCCATGGGTGCTCCTGGGCTGGGTCGGGCGGGGCCGGATGCGCGCAACGAGCATAGTCGGGGCGTACGGGCGCCCCTCACCGGGCAGTTCACCGGTGCGGGGACCCTGTCGCCAAGCTCACGTATCACTGTCGTGGGCAGACCTCTAAAATTTGAGTTACTTAACGGTAATTAGCGAGATCACACCCAGCGTTCTTGGAGCGTGAGAGACCTTGGCCGGATCGGCTGACTTCGACCTGTACCGCCCGTCCGAGGAGCACGACATGCTCCGGGACGCCATCCGTTCGCTGGCCGAGGCGAAGATCGCGCCGTACGCCGCGGCGGTCGACGAGGAGGCCCGCTTCCCCCAGGAGGCCCTCGACGCGCTGGTCGCCAGCGACCTGCACGCGGTGCACGTGCCCGAGGAGTACGGCGGCGCCGGCGCCGACGCGCTCGCCACGGTCATCGTGATCGAGGAGGTGGCCCGCGCCTGCGTGTCCTCCTCGCTGATCCCGGCCGTGAACAAGCTCGGCTCGCTCCCGGTGATCCTGTCGGGCTCCGAGGACCTGAAGAAGAAGTACCTGGCACCGCTGGCCAAGGGCGACGCGATGTTCTCGTACTGCCTCTCCGAGCCCGACGCCGGCTCGGACGCGGCCGGCATGAAGACCCGCGCCGTGCGCGACGGCGACCACTGGATCCTCAACGGCGTCAAGCGCTGGATCACCAACGCGGGCGTCTCCGAGTACTACACGGTGATGGCCGTCACCGACCCCGCCCAGCGCTCCCGGGGCATCTCGGCGTTCGTCGTGGAGAAGTCCGACCCGGGCGTCTCCTTCGGCGCCCCGGAGAAGAAGCTCGGCATCAAGGGCTCCCCGACCCGCGAGGTCTACTTCGACAACGTCCGCATCCCCGCCGACCGCATGATCGGCGAGGAGGGCACCGGCTTCGCCACCGCGATGAAGACCCTCGACCACACCCGCATCACCATCGCCGCCCAGGCCCTCGGCGTCGCCCAGGGCGCCTTCGACTACGCCAAGGGCTACGTCCAGGAGCGCAAGCAGTTCGGCAAGGCCATCGCCGACTTCCAGGGCATCCAGTTCATGCTCGCCGACATGGCCATGAAGATCGAGGCCGCCCGCCAGCTCACCTACGCCGCGGCCGCGAAGTCCGAGCGGGTCGCCGCCGGAGGTGGAGAAGGGGACCTGACCTTCCAGGGCGCCGCCGCCAAGTGCTTCGCCTCCGACGTCGCGATGGAGGTCACCACCGACGCCGTCCAGCTCCTCGGCGGCTACGGCTACACCCGCGACTACCCGGTCGAGCGCATGATGCGCGACGCCAAGATCACCCAGATTTATGAGGGCACGAACCAAGTTCAGCGGATCGTCATGGCGCGCAACCTGCCGTAACACCCCCCCGCCGCACGGCTGTCGCCCCCGCCCGTCCCTCGGGCGGGGGCGACAGCCGTACGCGCACCGCTCGGGAGCCGGGCGGACGGGACTCTCGAAGTGCGCCCTAGGTGAACAGCGGCTCCAGCGCCCTCTCCAGGTCGGCCGCCGCCCGGAAGTGGACGGCCGTCATGCCGAGGGCGGCGGCCGCCTCGACGTTCTCCTCGGTGTCGTCGACGAACAGACAGCGCTCGGGGCGTACGCCCGCCCGTGCCGCGCCCAGCTCGAGGATGCGGCGGTCGGGCTTGGCGAGGCCGACGCGGGCGCTGCTGACGACCTCGTCGGCCAGCTCGGTGAGGCCCATGGCCTCCAGGTCGCGCTCCAGCCCGAGCGTGGCGTTGGTGACGAGGACCAGCGGTACCCGCACCCGCGCCCGGCGCAGCAGCTCCAGCACCGTCACGTCGGCCCGGAAGGGCGACTCCAGCAGGGCGGTGCCCAGCGCCCAGCCCGTCTCCTCGTCCACCAGCCCGGCCAGCCCGGCCAGCCCGGCCGCGACGGACGCCACCCACTCCTGCTCGGTGATCCGCCCCAGCAGCAGGGGCCCGACGGTCTCGGGCGAGAACGCCACCTTCTTGGTGGTGCCCTCCGCGACCCCCGCGATCCGTTCCAGCGCCTCCAGGTGGGTGGAGTCGAAGGTCCGGATCACGTTGTCGACGTCGCACAGGACCGCGTCGAAGGGCCGTACGGCGGTGGACCGGTCAGCCACCCGACACCGTGACCTTCTCGTCGTTCTTCAGCTGGTTCACCAGCTGCTTCACCTTCGCCTTGTCCCAGACGAGGTTGCCGCCGCTGGACCCCGAGATCGGCATGTTCATCGACGTCCCGTCGCCGCCGTTGACGCCCTTCATCGCGAAGAACATCGACCCCAGGTCGTACAGGCCCATGTCCTCGTCGACGATCAGGGTGTCCAGGCCGGCGCTCATGGTCGGGTACAGCTTGAACGGGTTGAGGACCGTGCCGGGCGTGGCCACCTGGTTCGCGAGGGCCGCGAGGAACTTCTGCTGGTTCTTCGTGCGGTCCAGGTCGGAACCGGCGAGCGCGTACCGGGTGCGGACGAAGGCGAGGGACTCCTCGCCGTTCAGGGTCTGCTTGCCCTTCTTGAAGTCCGCGCCGGACTTGGTGTCCTTGATGTCCTGCGGGATGTCGATCTCGACGCCGCCGACCGCGTCCACGATGTTCGCGAAGCCGGCGAAGCCGATCTCCACGTAGTGGTCGATGCGTAGCCCGGTGTTGAACTCGATCGTGCGGACGAGCAGCTCCGGGCCGTCCATCGCGTACGCCGCGTTCAGCTTGGTGTGCCGGCCCGTGCCCGCGTAGCGCTTGCCGGACTCCGAGCCCACGAACGACGGGATCTCCACGTCCGAGTCGCGGGGCAGCGAGATCAGCGTGTCGCCGTTGGACCCGGTGTGCAGGATCATCATCGAGTCCGTGCGCTTGCCCTCGGCGGAACCGGTGTGCAGCGCCTTCTTCTCCTCGGCGGACATGCCCTCACGGCTGTCGGAGCCGACGATGAGGAAGTTGGTGCCCTCGCCGCCCTCGGGCCGCTCGATGACCTTCGACAGGTCGACCTCGCGGTTCAGCTTGGAGTCGGCCCAGAAGTACGTCCCGACGGTCGTCACGACCAGCACGGTCACGACGCTGATCGCGGTCCACTTGATCCGGCGGCGCCAGTCGGGCGCGGGGCGCGCGGCGCCGGTGCCGTGGCCGCCCGGCCCGTCGGATCCGCCGCCGCCGTAGACCTGGCCCGCGCTGTAACCGCTGTCGTACCCGGTGTTGCGGGCGTTGGTGTAGTCGCCGCCGCCGTCGCCGTATCCCTGGCCGTCGACGTACGACGGCTGCTGCGGGACGCCGGCGCCCTGCGGCGGGGCGGCCGGACCGCGGCGGACCTGTCGCATCACGCGCGCGCTCTCGGGCTGTGCGCTCGCGCCGCCACGTCCGTACCCGGAGCCGCGGTTGTTGTCGGACCATCCCTCGGGCCAGTCATTCATGGGCCCCAGTGTGCCGGGAAGCGCTGTGTGCCTTACAGGGGCGTCGGAGAATCAGCGCCCCGCTGTTGCCAACCTGACACAAAGTCCCGGCTTGTCCGCCTCGGCATAAGGTGGAGGACATGACAGACCAGGTCACCCCCGTGCACTCGGACACCTCGGACACCCAGGACATCCCGGGCAAGCCCACGTCCGCGTCGCGCACCACGCTCAGCCACATCATGAGCCACAACGACACCAACCTCCTGGGCACGGTGCACGGTGGCGTGATCATGAAGCTCGTCGACGACGCGGCGGGCGCGGTGGCCGGCCGGCACTCCGGCGGACCCGCCGTCACCGCGTCCATGGACGAGATGGCGTTCCTCGAGCCGGTCCGCGTGGGTGACCTCGTCCATGTGAAGGCCCAGGTCAACTGGACCGGCCGGACCTCCATGGAGGTCGGCGTCCGGGTCCTGGCCGAACGCTGGAACGAGTCCGCGCCGCCCACCCAGGTCGGCTCCGCCTATCTCGTCTTCGCCGCCGTCGACGCCGACGGCAGGCCCCGCCCCGTCCCCCCGGTCCTGCCCGAGACCGACCGTGACCGCCGCCGCTACCAGGAAGCCCAGATCCGCCGCACCCACCGCCTGTCCCGCCGCCGGGCCATCATGGAACTCCGCGAGCGCCGGGCGGCAGAGGGCTTCGACGACTGAGACGACCGAGGCGACTGAGACGACTGAGGCGGTCGATTCGGCTGAGGCGGCTGAGGCGCGGCTGAGGCGGCCGGGACGGCTCGGACGCCCGAGGAGGCCCGGACCGCTCGGCCGGCGGCGGCCCGCACACCCCGGCGCCCCCTCGGCCCCGCGGAGCCGGCTCCTCAGGCGCAACCCACCTCGTCGCCGCGGACCACCGCGGACCCGGTCCGGTCCGGGACGTCCGTCCGGACCTCGCGGACGCTGTGGGCCTCCGTGCCGGCGGTGACCTTCAGGGTGGGGCCGAGGCCCGGGACCGGGCGCAGCACGCTGCCGGGCAGGGCGGCGGCCAGGGACTTCGCGGAGCGGTCCCAGCGGGGGTCGTAGGAGATGACCGTGCGGCGCACCGAGGTGTCGCGGGCCGTGGCCGGCCGTCCGGTCGTACGGAAGCCGGTGACGCGCAGGGCCGCGTCGACCCGCTTGGCCAGGCCGGGCGTGCGGGTGCCGTTCTCCACCCGGACGCGGATCTGCTGCGGGGCCACCTCCACGGGCACGGCCCGCGTCCGCGCGCGCGGACGCGGCGTCGTGGCGAGGGGCCGGTCGTCGCGCAGGGCCCGGAAGAGGCGCTCGGCGCGGACCGGGTCCCACTTCACGGTCGAGCCGATGCCCTTCACGGCGTACCCCATCCGCCCGATGGGGACGGTCGCGAACTCCGAGGAGGAGGGGAGAAGGTGCGCATCGCCCGCCCGAGGTCCAGCAGCTCGTCCGTGCCGAAGCCGCGGTCGGCCCGCACCGAGCCCAGCACCGCCCGCGTCACGTCGCGGAACTTCAGCGGGTTCAGCAGGATCCCGGAGGAGGTCGCCCGGTCCACCAGCCCCGCCAGGAACTGCTGCTGGCGTTTCATCCGGCCGAGGTCGGAGGAGGCGTCGGAGTGCCGGGAGCGGACGTACCGGAGGGCCTCGCCGCCGCGCAGGGTGTGGTTGCCGGGCGCGAGGTCGAGGCCGGTGTAGGGGTCGGTCAGCCGCCGGTCCGTGCAGATCCGCACGCCGCCCAGGACGTCGACGGTCTTCATGAAGCTGGTGAAGTCGACCTCCAGGTAGTGGTCGATCTTCACGCGGGTCATGTGCTCGACGGTCCGCACGGTCAGCTGCGGTCCGCCCTCCGCGTACGCCGCGTTGATCTTGATCGGGTGGCCGTGGTGCTTCTCGCCGGTGGTCCGGTCGGTGTGCGGCGGCGTCTCGGCGTAGGAGTCGCGCGGCAGGCTGACCACGCTCGCCCGGTCCCGGTCCTCCGAGATGTGCACGATCATCAGCGTGTCGGTGCAGTGGCAGGGCGCGCCGCCGAGCCGGTACCGCCGCCGCTCGGCCTCGGTGATCCGGTCGCGGCCGTCGGTGCCGACCATCAGCACGTTCATGCCGTGACCGGCCCGCGGGCGGTTCTTCATGTCCTTGAAGGGGTCGACGCGGGCGATCCCGGAGTCGAGGCCGCTGACCAGGAACTGCCCGATCCCGGCGGAGGCCAGCACGACGACCGAGAGCGTCATGGTCGCCCGCACGGCCCAGCGGGGACGTTTCCCCGGTGCGGGGCGGTCCGCCCGGCGCCGCGGGCGACGCGCCGGCCGGGAGGCGGGGGACCGGGGCGGGGTGGGGGACAAGCGGGTCACCTCCGGGCGACGGCCGTACGAGGCGTACGAGGGGGGCCGTGAGCACCGTAGGCCGACGCGATCCGCCGCCCGCCACAGGCACCGGGCGGCGCGCACCGGTGTCCCCCGTTCGCGGTAACGTGATGCTCCTATGAACGCGAAGTCCGACGTGCAGCTCCCCGCCGTGTCCGTCATCATGCCCGTCCTCAACGAGGAGCGGCATCTGCGCGGAGCGGTCCAAGCGATCCTCGCGCAGGAGTACGCAGGCGAGATGGAGGTCGTGATCGCCCTCGGTCCGTCCACGGACCGCACGGACGAGATCGCCGCCGAACTCGTCGCCGACACTGCGTCCGACCAGAACAAGCGCGTCCACACCGTCCCGAACCCGACGGGCCGTACGCCCGCCGCCCTGAACGCCGCGATCAAGGCCTCGCGCCATCCGGTCGTCGTCCGCGTCGACGGGCACGGCATGCTCTCGCCGAACTACATCGCCACCGCCGTACGGCTCCTGGAGGAGACCGGCGCGCAGAACGTCGGCGGCATCATGCACGCCGAGGGCGAGAACGACTGGGAGCACGCGGTCGCCGCCGCGATGACCTCGAAGATCGGGGTCGGCAACGCCGCCTTCCACACCGGGGGACAGGCCGGCCCGGCCGAGACCGTCTACCTCGGCGTCTTCCGGCGCGAGGCGCTGGAGCGACAGGGCGGCTACAACGAGGAGTTCATCCGCGCCCAGGACTGGGAGCTGAACTTCCGCATCCGTGAGGCCGGCGGACTGATCTGGTTCTCGCCCGAGCTGAAGGTGTCCTACCGCCCGCGGCCCAGCGTCAGGGCGCTCGCCAAGCAGTACAAGGACTACGGCCGTTGGCGGCACGTCGTCGCCCGTTACCACCAGGGCTCCATCAACCTGCGCTACCTCGCCCCGCCGACCGCGGTGTGCGCGATCGCGGCCGGGACCGTGGTCGGCGCCGCCCTCACCCCGCTCGGCTTCCTGGTCCCCGGCGGCTACCTGGCGGCGATCGCCCTCGGCTCGCTGCCGGCCGGCAAGGGGCTGCCGCTCAAGGCGCGCCTGCAGATCCCGGTGGCCCTCGCCACCATGCACATGTCGTGGGGATTCGGCTTCCTGACCAGCCCGAAGTCGCTGGCGAAGAAGGTCATCGCCTCCCGCCGCCCCGCGGTCCTCAGCGCGAACTGAGCACCGCGCGGCGGCCGGTGGACCCCCGGTGGGCCCGGTCTACCAGGTGTAGGCCGGGTCCACGTGCATGCACTGGCTGCTGTCGGCGGCGTTCATCGTCTCCGCCGATTCGGGCGTCCTGTCGTCCTGGACCGGCGCCTTGTACGCCGTGCCCGAACGCCAGTCCGCGCCCACGAGGAGGGTGACCCCGGAGACCTCGGTGGACCGCTTCACCTGGCCCGCCGGGATCCCGAGGACCTTCGCCACCCGCAGGGCGTCGGCCTGGAGGTCGGCGCTCGGGTAGCGGACCACCGTCGTCTTCTCGGGGGTGGCCGGCGAGGTGTCGGCCGTGGCCCCGGTGAAGCCCTTGCCGACCAGCAGCTGCGTCACCGCGGCCGCCCGCCCGCGGGCCGCGCCCAGCGTGTCGGTGTACGTGCCGTTGTGGACCTGCACGGCGATCTCGGCGTCCGCGGCGGCCGCGTCCGTGACCGACGGGGACGGGGACGGGCTCGCGGTGGCCTTCGCGGCGTCCTTGCCGTCCAGGGCGATGTCCTCGCGCACCAGGCGGAACAGCTTCCCGGCGTCCTCGGTGGGCACCACCCGGCCGGGCTGCGCGGTGTCGTACCGGTTGGGCATCGTCGTCATGGTGATGCGCTCGGTGGGCACCTTCTGCAGCTCGGTCGCCAGGTCGTACATCTTCTTGATGCTGTCCAGGCCGTCGTCGACGGTGATCGCCTGTGTGGCCGCCTCGGCGAGCCTGCGCAGTCCGTTGGGGTTGGTGAGCTTCGCCTCCGAGCGCAGCTGACGGACCATCGAGTTCATGTACATGTGCTGCGCCTTGGCGCGCGCCAGGTCGGTGTCGTCCTCGAAGCCGTAGCGGGTGCGCAGCCACTGGAGGGCCTGCTCGCCCTTGATGTCGTGGGTGCCCTCCGCCAGTTTCAGGCCGGAGCCCTTGCCGGTGCTGGTGTGCGAGTGGACGTTGGCGTCCACGCACACCGGGACGCCGCCGATCGCGTCCGCCATCGACACCACGCCGGCGAAGTCGATCATCATGAAGTGGTCGATGTGGATGTCGGTGAGCTTCTCCCAGGTGGCCACCGTGCACCCCGGACCGCCGCGCCCCAGCGAGGAGTTGGTGATCTCCCGGGTGAGCGCCCGGTACACCTCGCCGGTGTCCGGGTCGGTGCACTTGGGGATGTCGAGCAGGGTGTCGCGCGGCATGCTCACCACCGACATGTTGCTGCGGTCCGCGGACACGTGCAGCAGCATCTGGACGTCGGCGAGAGGCGTGCCGTTGAAGGTGTCCCTGGCCCCGCCGAGCTTCTGGTTCTCCGCGGTGTCCCGGGCGTCGGAACCGATCAGCAGGATGTTCAGCGCCTTCTGCCCGGCCTCGTTGACCTTGGTCTCCGCCGCCCGGTCCTTGGCGTCGCCCAGGTTCAGCCGGTCGCTCTTGATGTTGGCGTTGAGATGCTCGTAGTAGAGGTATCCGGCCCCCGCGCCGCCCAGTATCACCAGCGTGAGCACGGTCGCCGACCAGCGCAGCGCGCGCCGTCTGCGCCCTCTGCGGCCGGTGCCGCCGGCTCCGCGCCCGCCGTCACCGGGCCCGCCCGCGCCGCCTTCCGCGCCGCCGTCCGCGCTGTCGCCCGCGCCGCCGTCCTGGGCGCCGCCGTCCTCGGCCGCGGTCCCGTCGTCCGCCGCAGCGGACGTGGTGTCCCCGCTCCCGGGAACCGTCCCCCGTACAGTGCTCCGCCCCACTGGCCCTGCCCCTCCCCGCCGTGCGCCTGACATGACACGGGCCCGTCCCGCGTCAAGTCAGACGCTTGACGGGCCCGCAGGGTTACCTACTTGGCGCACTGGACCTTGTCCGCCGTGGACTTGTCGACCGTGTCCGGCACGGTCGTCGGGGCCGTGAGCGAGACGCCCGCGCCCTTGAAGTCCTTGCCCAGCGTCAGCGTCATCGTCGGCAGACCCTGGGCGTTGGTGACGCTCTCGCCCGGCTTCAGCGCGGTCCCCGGCAGCCCCATGACGGCGGCGAGCTTGCGCGCCTGGGCGGCCTGTTCCGGCCCGTACTCGAGCGTCGTCCTGCTGAGTTCCGCCGGCGCGTTGCCCGCGTTCTCGGACTTCGTCACGCCCTGCTCGTTCTGCAGCCAGCTGAGAGTGGCCTGTGCGCTGCCGCCCTTGGCGCCGCCGTTCATGACCCGCACCCGCACCTCGGAGGCCGCGGACCGGGTGCCCTTGAGCCGGGCCGCGGCGGCCGCGGCCGCCGCGTCCTTCGACGCCTTCGCCTGCTGCTTCACCTCGGTGAAGGACACGTCGTCCTGGATCATCCGGAAGACGGTGGGTGCGGTCGACTGGTTCAGGACGACCGTGGCCTTGACCTTCTCGGCCGGGTTGTCGACGACCGGCACGGTGGTGAAGGTCAGGTTCTTGGTGTTGAGCTTGCCCAGCTCCAGACCGAGATCCTTCAGCTTGGAGATGCTGTCCAGCTGGGAGTCGACGGTGAGCGCCTCCGTGCCCGCCTCCGCCAGCTTGACCATCTTGGTGGGGCTGGTGAGCGTGTCGTTCGACTTCAGCTTGCGCATCAGCGAGCCGAGGAACTGCTGCTGGATCGCGATCCGGCTCAGGTCGCCGCCGTAGCCCACCGAGTGCCGGGTGCGCAGGAACGCCAGCGCCTGCTCGCCCTGGATGGTGTGCGTGCCCTCCGACAGCTTCAGGTGCGAGTCCGGGTCGTCGATGTCCTTGGCCAGGCACACCTCGACCCCGTCGACCGCCGTCGTCAGCGTCTTGACCGCGTTGAAGTCGGCCACCATGAAGTTGTCCGGCGTGACCCCGGTCAGCTCCGTCACCGTACGCATGGTGCAGCTGGGCGTACGGCCGCCCTGGCCGAGGCTCGTGTTGAAGCGGGCGCCCGGCGTGCCCGCGATGACCTTGCTGCTGCCGTCCTCCTGCTCGGTCGGGCAGTCCGGGATGTCCACGATCAGGTCGCGCGGGATGCTCAGCGCGGTCGCGTTCGTCCGGTCCTTGGAGACGTGCAGCAGGATCGTCGTGTCGGCGTGGCCCGGGCTGCCGGCGTCGCCGTAGCCGGCGTTGCCCGCGCCGGTGCGCTTGTCGGTGCCGATCAGCAGGATGTTGATCGCCTTGTCCTTGCTGAAGCCGCCGGTGCTCGCGCCGTCGTCGGAGACGGAGGTGATGTTGTCGTTGAGGTGCTCGAGGTAGAGGTAGGCCGCACCGGCGGTGCCCACCAGCACGAAGGCCATGACCCCGCCGGTCCACAGCAGGACCTTCTTCGTCTTCGCCTTCTTCTTCACCGGCCGGCGCCCGCGCCTGCTCGGCGACGGCTCCTCCGGCGCGCCCCGCCGGCGGCGCGGCTCCGGAACCTCCGCGGACTCCCGCGCCGGAACCTCCGCGGACTTCGTACGGCTGCCGGAGGCGGGCCCGGAGCCCGGTCCGCCGCCCGCCGCGCGGGCGGAGCGCCTGCGGGGCCCGGGCACCGCCGACTGCGGAGCGGAAGGGGCCAGTCGCAGTTCGTATTCACCGGTGTCCGGATTGAGCACCCACTGGTCTGCGGGGTCGATGTTGTCCGCCCGCCCACGGCCTTGCGCGTCCACGGTTGTCCGAATCCTCCGTCGGGGCCACGCGGCGCCTTTCCCCCTTCTAAGGCGCTCGGGTCTCGGTCACACAGTGCTCGACCCCAGAACGGTCCTCAGGCCGGGTCACCGGAGCGCTCACACTATCCGCCAAGTTCGGCGTACAGCGACGGCGGTGACAAATTCCACGTCCCTACAACCGGGCAATACGGTCCAATTCCTTGAACTGGAGTTCGCCGTGACCGGTCGGCTTGGGAAGCGCTTTACCCGCGGCCGTGCGCGCGGCTCACGTGCAGGGGTGATCGCCGGCCGTGTTCCCCCGGAAAGTCGGTCCGGCGGGACTCGGTGACGCGTACACATCGTGATCGGGCGACTCCGAAGAGGTGGAATTCCCCGGCGCTTTCCTCTCGGCGACGGAAACGGGTGCGTCCGTCCTCAGCCGCTCGAAGAGCTTCTCCGCCGCGGGCTCCACGAGCTGGTCGCGATTGGCGTCGTGGACGTACGACTCCCGCGGCACGGTCAGGAAGCGCACCTGTTCGGTGGGAATGTCGCGCAGGCCGCGCGCGAGGTCGTACAGGCCGCGCAGGCTCGCCAGGGCCGGGTCGGTGGTGAGCGAGGACGTGGCGGCGTCCAGCACCGGGTACAGCTTCACCGGGTTCAGCAGGACGTCGTTGCCCTGCGCCTTGTCGACGAGCGCGCCGAGGAACCGCTGCTGCCGGTCCATCCGGTCGGTGTCGCTGCCGTTGCCGAGGGTCTTGCGGGCGCGGACGTAGCCGAGGGCCTGCTCGCCGTCGAGCGTCACCCGCCCCGCCGGCAGCCGCAGCTTGGCCGCCTCGTCGCGGATCGGCTCCTTCAGGCACACCTCCACGCCGTCGAGGGCGTCGACCATCTTCTTGAAGCCGTGGAAGTCGACGACCACGTGATGGTCGATCCGGACGCCCGTCAGCTTCTCGACCGTCCGGATCGTGCAGGCCGAACCGCCCGTCTGGAAGGAGTGGTTGAACATCGCGAACACCGGCGCCGACCGGGAGCCGTCCGGCCGCCGGCAGGCCGGCACGTCCACCATGAGATCGCGGGGTATCGACACGGCGGTCGCGCTGCGCCGCCCGGCGGACAGGTGCAGCAGGATCGTCGTGTCCGACCGCTCGGTCCCCGAGTCCCGCCCGTACGCGCTGTTGCCGTCCCCGCGCGCGAGTCCGAGCCGATCAGCAGCACGTTCTGCGCGTCCTTCACCAGGGCGGTCGGCCGCTCCTTCGCGTACCGCGCGAGCTCCGCCGCGGCCGCCTCGTCCGGCGTGATGTTCCCGTCGAGCTTGGCGTACACCACCCACCCGGCCGCCCCGGCCCCCGCCACGAGCAGCGCCACCGCCCCCAGCCCGGCCCCGCCCACCGCCGCCGGCGCCGCCGTGCGAGCCCCGCACCGAGAGCGGACGCCCCGCTCCCCGGCCCGAGCGGCCGGTCCGCCCCGCTGCCCGTCCCGGGGGGTCCTGCCGCGTCCTCGCTCTCCCTCACGCCGGCACCCGCCCCTCCCGCTCACCGTACGAAAACGCCGTGCAGTCCCTACGACGATGCCGCGGGCGGAGGCGAGGCGCGGTCGGGAGGAGGCCGAACGGGTGACGGAACGGGGGCGGGCGGGGCGGACGGCCGCCGGCGAGGGGGCCGCGGCTACCGTGCCGTGGCCGTCACCCGTTCGCTGTCGATCCGCCTGGTCAGGGTCTCCTCCGACGCCTCGGCCAGGTTCCGGCACAGGACGACCGACCCGCCGGTGGCCAGGGGGGCGTACAGGCCGGCGCTGAGGCCCTCCCAGGTGTCGTACGGCAGGCCCGACAGGAGGCGGGAGCCGGGGCCCGTGAGGCCGAGCGCCGGCGCGTCGGCGCGGGCGCGCTCCACCAGCTCCGCGCCCGTGTACTCCGCGCCGGCCACGATCAGCGCGGGCTCCTCGGGGTCGACGGGCGCGTACGGCGCGAAACGGTCGCCGTGGGTCGGGACGTCCACCGCGTAGTCGGCGTACCCCTCCGGCGGTGCCGGGACGAACCGGCGGCCCAGCGGCGCGAGCGACAGCGCGTACCGTTCGCCCCGGCACGCCAGCCCCGCCTCGAACCGGCCGGGCCCGGCCACGACGAAGTCCGCGCGGGCCGGGTCCCCGGCCACGTCCGCGACGACCCCGACCGAGGAGCACGCCACCAGCCACACCGCCGTCTGCCAGTGCGCGGGCAGCAGCAGCGCGACGCGGTCACCGGGTTCGGCGGACAGCCCGTCCTGGAGGAGGTTGGCGGTCTTGGCCACCCAATTGGCGAAGGTGGCCACGGACAATTCGACCCGTTCGCCCGTGGTGTCGTCGTAGAAGGTCACCAGGGGGCGGGCGGGATCCGCGGCGAGCGCGGAACGCAGCAGGTCGGCAGGGGTGCGGTCAGTGGCGTTCACCCGCGTCAGCGTACGCCCGGCCCCGGGGCGAACGCCCGCCACCGGGCCACCGGTTCGGCCGAACGCCCTCCGACGCCTCGTCAAGACCCCGATGGACAGAAATGTATGACTATGTCCAGGATCGGTGGCATGCGTGGACTGCTTGCTTCCCCGATCGGCGTCACCTGTGCGGCCGCGCTGGCCCTCCCGCTGACGCCCCCCGCCTCCGCGGTGACGGCGCGTCCGGCGTCGACCGCGCAGGCGGCGCCCGCCGCGGCCCGGCCCGCCGGCCCCGCCGCCCCGCTCCCCGGCAGCACCCAGTCGCTGCCCCTGACCCCCCTCGCCCGCGACCGTGCCGCCGGCGCCGAACAGGGCCTGCCGCCCCGCGACGTACGGTCCTTCTCCCTCCTCGGCGTCGTCTGGGACGACCCGGACGCCGAGCTGCACGGCCGCGTCCAGGTCCGTACGCGCGCTGCGGGCACCGGCACCTGGTCCGGCTGGCAGGACGTCGAGACGCACAACGCCGACCACGGCGCCGACCCCGACACGCCCGAACGCGCCTCGGGTCACGTCCGCGGCGCCACCGCCCCGCTGTGGGTGGGGGAGTCGGACGGCGTCGAGGTCCGCGTCAGCCCGGCCGCCGAGCGGCGTACGGAGGACACCGCGGACGGCTCCCGCACCATGTCCTCGCCCCTCGGACTCCCCGCGGGGATGCGCCTGGAACTCGTCGACCCCGGTACCACCGCCCCGCCCCCGCCCCCGTGGGCCCCCTCCGCGGCCGGGCCGCGACCGCGCGGACCGCGGCCGGCGTCCCGGGCGACGCCCCTGCCGACGTCCCTGCCGACGCGGTGGCGGACGCGGCGGCGGAGCAGGCCGCCGGCACGACGGCCGAGTCGGTGGCGGCCTCCGCCGCCAACGCGGCCCTCGCGCCCCTCGGCGCCACCGAGATCCCCGCCCTCGACCTCGCGGACACCGAAAGCGAACTTCCCGCCCTCCGCTCCGGCCGACTGACGGCGGCTCAGCGCGCGAAGCCGTACATCGGCCCCCGCCCGGCATCGTCACGCGCCGCGGCTGGGGCGCCGACGAGAAGCTGCGGGCGAAGAAGTTCGTGTACACGACGAAGGTCAAGGCCGCCTTCGTGCACCACACGGCCTCGGGCAACACGTACAAGTGCTCGCAGGTCCCGTCCCTCATCCGCGGTATCTACCGCTACCACGTCAAGAGCATGGGCTGGCGGGACATCGGCTACAACTTCCTCGTCGACAAGTGCGGCACCATCTACGAGGGCCGCGCGGGGGTGTGGCGAAGCCGGTCCTGGGCGCCCACACCCTCGGCTTCAACAGCAACAGCATGGGAATCGCCGTCCTCGGCACGTTCACCTCCACCAAGCCGTCCGCCGCGGCGGTCGAGGGCGTCGCCCGCCTCACGGCGTGGAAGCTGGGCCTGTTCGGCGCCGATCCGAAGGGAAAGACATACCTGAAGTCCGGCGGTGGCAATCTCTACCGAAAAGGTAAGAACGTACGACTGAACGTGATCTCCGGACACCGGGACGGCTTCGCCACGGAATGCCCAGGACGGCAGCTCTACGGCAAGCTCGGCTCGGCCCGTACGACCGCGGCCGGCTACCAGGGCCGCTGACACCGTCGACACCGTCGACACCGCCGTCACCCGGATCCCGGGGCCCGCAGGGGAAGCCCCGGCGGGCCCCGCCGGGCTGCGGCGGGACGGGGGACACGTCCAGCGGGGGGCACATTCCATAGCCGTCGGGGGGACTGCGCGTGGAACACCGCACGGCCATCGAAGTTGCCGCACAACGGTCTGCATACACTGGCCGGCCGAAAGACAGTTCGGCCGGTCCCGGCAGGAAGCAGAGACGAAGGTGACAGAAGCGATCCTCCTGGTCGGCGGCAAGGGAACCCGGCTGCGCCCGCTCACGGTGCACACGCCCAAGCCCATGGTCAGGGCGGCGGGGGTGCCGTTCCTCACGCACCAGCTGGCGCGGGCGAGAGCGGCGGGCGTGGACCACATCGTCCTCGCGACGAGCTACCTGGCCGAGGTCTTCGAGCCGTACTTCGGCGACGGCTCGTCGCTGGGCCTCCACATCGAGTACGTCACGGAGGAGGAGCCCTCGGCACCGGCGGAGCCATCCGCAACGTCGCGTCCCGGCTCCACTCGGGCCCCGACGACCCGGTGCTGGTCTTCAACGGCGACATCCTCACCGGCCTGGACATCGAACGGCTGGTGGCCACCCACGAGGAGACGGCGGCGGACGTCTCGCTGCACCTGACGAGGGTGACGGACCCGAGGGCGTACGGCCTGGTCCCGACGGACGGCACGGGCAGGGTCCTGGCCTTCCTGGAGAAGCCCCAGAGCCCCGAGGAGATCGTCACCGACCAGATCAACGCGGGCGCCTACGTCTTCCGCCGCTCGGTCATCGACACGATCCCGGCCGGCCGCCCGGTCTCGGTGGAACGCGAGACGTTCCCCGACCTCCTGTCCGCCGGCGCCCACCTGCAGGGGATGGTCGACTCGACGTACTGGCTGGACCTCGGCACCCCGGCGGCCTTCGTCCGGGGCTCGGCGGACCTGGTCCTCGGCCGTGCCCGTCCCCCGCGGTCCCCGGCCGCTGCGGCGACCGTCTGATCCTGCCGACGGCCACGGTCGCACCCGACGCCAAGCTGACCGGCGGCACGGTGGTCGGCGAGGGCGCGTTCGTCGCGGAGGGCGCGCGCGTCTTCGGCTCGACGATCCTGCCCGGCGCGGTGATCGAACCCGGCGCGGTCATCACCGACTCCCTCATCGGCACCCGGGCTCGCGTGGGCGAACGCTCGATCCTCACCGGCACGGTCATCGGCGACGGCGCGGTGATCGGCGCCGACAACGAACTCCGTGACGGAGCGCGCGTGTGGTGCGACGCGAGGATCCCGGCGGCGGCCCTGAGATTCTCCTCGGACCGGTAGCCGCCCCGTCGTTCGAGCCGCCGGAGGATTCCCGCCCGTCCGGCGCTCGACGACGAGGCCCGTTCAGGGCCGACAGGGGGCCGGGGACAGGAGGCTGAGGAACCGGGAACCGGGAGCTGGGGGACCCGGGGACTGAGGACTGGGGGCGCAGCCCCCGGGGCCGGGGCGGGAAGGGGCGGCCGGGCGAAACACCCGGACGGACCCCGCCGCCTCAGAGCCCCCGATGTCCCCCACCGACATCCGGGGCCCCCGCCGCTCGGGCGTCCTCCCGCTCAGCAGGATCAACCGCGCGGCCCGATGCCGCTGCCCCGCGTACGGCTCCAGCAACGCCAGCATCCCCGCGTCGTCCGCGTACCGGTCCCGCGCCAGCGCCCACCCCACGATCCCCGGCAGGTGCAGGTCCCCCACGGTCACGGCGTCCGCCGCCCCGTGACTGCGCTGCACGACCTCCGCGGACGTCCACGGTCCGATGCCCGGCACGACCTCCAGCCGGGCCTGCGCCCGATCCGGCGGCATCCGGACCGTCTCCTCCAGCCGCCCGGCGACCCGCACGGCCCGCAGGACCGTCGACGCCCGCTTGTCGTCGACCCCGGCCCGATGCCACTCCCACGAGGGGATCAGCGCCCAGGTCCGCGGCGCAGGCATCACCCACAGCCGCCCACCCGCCGCGGGCCCGGGCGCCGGCTCCCCGAACTTGCGCACCAGCGTCCGCCACGCCCGGTACGCCTCGACCGTCGTGACCTTCTGCTCCAGGATCGACGGGATCAACGACTCCAGCACCAGCCCGGTCCGCAGCAGCCGCAGCCCCGGCCGCCGGTGCCGGGTCATCGCCACCAGCCGGTGCCGGGGCACGAAGGCGTCGGGATCGTCCGCGGCCCCGAGCAGTTCGGGCAGCCGCTCCAGCAGCCACTCGGCCCCGGCCCCAGGCCTCCCCGCGCACCGCGCTCTCACCGGGCGCCACCGAGATCCGCAGCGTCCCCGGCCCGCCGGGCGTCAGACTGGCCCGCCACACCGATCCGTCGGGCATCGTCCGGAACGTCGGGTCCGCGGGCCCGCGCCGGAGCGGCCCCAGCACCAGCCCGAGATCGAGCGGCCCGTCCGGCGCCCAGGTCCGCACCCGCCCGGCAGCGGACGCCCGCCGGGGCGTCCCGGCGCCCACGCCGGCGTGCCCGCCGCGCACGGGCACGGGGCCCGCCCCACGCCCTCCGGGCTGTGGGGGAGCGGGGGCCGGGGAGCGAAGCGTCCTGCCACGAGTGAGGTCCTAGCCGGGCGGGGTCGGGCGGGCGGACCCGGAGGGGCCGCGCCACGGGACGACCGGAGCCCTACGAGGGTAGGCGCGGAACCGCCCGGAGGTCACCGCACCTCCACGAAGCCCGCCACCTCGCGCACGGGCCGGGTCTTCGGCTCCTCCGCGGGATGCCCGACCGCCACCGCCCCATCGGATCCCAGTCCCCGGGCAGCTCCAGCACCTCCCGCACCACGTCCCGGCAGAACATGGTCGACGACACCCACGCTGACCCCAGCTGCTCCCCGGCCAGCGCGACGAGGAAGTTCTGCACCCCGGCCCCGGCCGCGACGACGAACATCTCACGCTCGGCCGCGTCCCGCCGCGCGTCGCCGTAGGTGTGCGAGCCGTCCGTCACCAGGCACGGCACGACCAGACAGGGCGCGTTGCGCAGGACGTCCCCGCGCCGCACCCGCTTGGCGATCGACTCCTCGGACCTGCCGTCCCGCCGCAGGTCCTCGATCCACGCGTCCCGCATGGCGTCCAGCAGCCGGACCCTGGACCGCGCCGACTCCAGGAGCACGAACCGCCACGGCGTCGTGTGGTGCGGCGCCGGTGCCGTCAGGGCGGCGGCCACGGCCCGCCGCAGCGCGCCGGGATCGACCGGCTCGTCGGTGAAGGAGCGCACGGTCCGCCGCTGGGTGACCGCCAGCCGTACGGCCTCGGACGTCCCGAGGCGGAACATGTCGTCGCGCGCGCCGCGCACCAGGGCACGGGTGCCCTCCCCGTCGTCGTCGGCCACGACCCGGGACAGCCCCCGCACCACGGCCACGGGCAGCCCCGCGGCCTTCCCCTTGACCAGGTCGCCCGCGGCGGCCAGCTCGTCCGCCGTGGCGACGACGGTGGCGCCGAGCGGGTTGCCGTACGCGTCCGTGCCGCCCCGCAGGTCGTCCAGCACGCGGACGCCCGCGGCGCCGATCGCCACGTCGGTCAGTCCCGCGCGCCAGGGCCGCCCGAAGGTGTCGGTGACGAGGACCCCGACGTCGACGCCGAGCGCGTCGCGCAGCCCGTCGCGGATCGCGCGCGCGGAGGCGTCCGGATCCTCGGGCAGCAACAGCACGGTCCCCGCGGGGGTGTTGGAGGCGTCGACGCCGGCGGCCGCCATGACCAGGCCCTGCCGGTTCTCGACGATCCGCAGCGCCCCGCGGCGGGCCACGACCCGCACGGTCTCCGCGTCGACGGCGGCCTCCCGGTCGTCCGCCCGGACGACGCGCCCCTCCGCCTTGGACACGATCTTCGAGGTCACCAGCAGGACGTCCCCGTCGGCGAGCCCCGGCTCGGCGGCGGCGACCAGCTTGGCGAGGTCGTCCCCGGCCCGCACCTCGGGCAGCCCGCCGACGGCCCAGACCCGGTACCCGGTCTCCGCGCTCACGCGCCCCGCACCTCCTCGGCCAGCGCCAGCGCCTCCGCGGCCATCCGCGCGCTCGCGTCGACGTCCGTCATCATCAGCGGGACGGCCCGGCAGCGGATCCCGGCGGCCTCGATCCGCGCCACGGAACCCGCGTCGACGGTGTCCACGAGCCAGCCGTCCAGCAGCCCCGAGCCGTAGTGCTCGGCGACCGCGGCGGCCGTCGACTCGACCCCGACCGCCGCCAGCACCTTGTCGGCCATCCCGCGCACGGGCGCGTCCCCGACGATGGGGGAGAGACCCACCACCGGCACCCCGGCCTCGGCGATCGCCTCACGGATGCCGGGCACGGCGAGGATCGTGCCGATGGACACGACCGGGTTCGACGGCGGGAAGACGATGACGTCCGCCCCGGCGATCGCCTCCAGCACACCGGGCGCGGGCTTCGCCTGTTCGGCGCCGACCGGCACGATCGCCTCGGCCGGCACCGACGCCCGCAGCCGCACCCAGTACTCCTGGAAGTGGACGGCCCTGCGCTCGCCGTCCACCTCGACGGCGACGTGCGTCTCGACGCGGTCGTCGCTCATCGGGATCAGCCGGACGCCCGGCTTCCACCGGTCGCAGAGCGCCTCGGTGACCGCGCTGAGCGGATACCCGGCGCCGATCATCTGCGTGCGCACGATGTGCGTCGCGAAGTCCCGGTCGCCCAGCCCGAACCACCCGGGCCCCACGCCGTACGCCGCGAGCTCCTCCTTGACGTGGAACGTCTCGTCGGCCCGCCCCCAGCCCTGCTCCTCGTCGATGCCGCCGCCGAGCGTGTACATCACCGTGTCGAGGTCCGGGCAGACCTTCAGCCCGAAGAGGTGGATGTCGTCCCCGGTGTTGCCGATGACCGTGATGTCCGCGTCCGGCGCGGCCCGCTTCAGACCGCGCAGGAACCGGGCACCACCGATGCCGCCTGCCAGAACCACAATGCGCATGCGCCAAGTCTTGCAGGCGGGTACGACAACCCGTCACACGGTCGCCGCCCACCGCCCCGGGCCGGTGGGCGGCGGCTCACGCGGTGACGGCGCGCCCCTCGCAGTACGGCGCCGCGTGCATCGGCATCTCGGTCAGGCCGGGGAAGTACACGTGCAGGCTCACGGCCGGCTCCAGCGTGTCGTTGACCACCTCGTGGACGTACCCCGGAGCGAAAACGCGCTGCGCACCGCCCGTCAACGCGCGCGTGGCGCGCTCCGTGCGCTCGGTCAGCGTGCCCTCCAGGACGGTCAGCACGCCGGAGGAACGGCCGTGGTCGTGCTGTCCGGTGCCCTGCCCGGGCACCCAGGACAGCAGCCACACCTCGTAGCCGGGGCCGGTGCGCAGCCGGTGGTACCAGCGGCTGGTCGCGTCGTACCGGACGAGGTGCTCCCACCGGGAACGGTCGGCGGCGATCGACCGGGCCAGGCCGGCGAACTCGGCGACGGTGGCCGGGTGTTCGCGGGGGCCTGGAGGAGGTGGGGGACTTCGAGGATGTCGCCGGCGATCTGGAGGTCGCTGTCGCTGTTCATGGGATGCGGTGGTCCTCGGCGGGAGAAGAGGTGAGGGCTGGGTGTCACGTGCCGTCCGCCCGGATCACGGGCGGGAGGGGTGCCCTGGTGCGGGCGGGAACAGGCAGCCGAGTCGAGGTCAGACTCAGGAGCAGCCGGAGCGCGGGGAGGGGCTCAACAGCTGGAACGGCGACAACAGCTACAGCGCGCCCGGGCAGCACCGTGGGACCCGGCGGTGCGGGTCGAGGTGGGGGCCGAGTTCGCGAGCATGCCCACAAGGACAGCGGTTCACACCTCCGGTGTCAACTCGGCAGTCGTAGGGCGAGACCGGTTCACCTCATCAGGTCCATCTGCGAAGTGAAAGGTTTGTGCATGCCCTCACCGGGACACATGGCGCACAAGCCGGGCGCGAGGACCCGTCGCGATCCCGTGGTCCGACTGTGATCCGGTTCGCTTCCGGGCGCGCGTCGGAACGAGATCGCTCCCCCGGGCGTCCTTCCCCGCACAGGAACCGTGCGGGGCGGAGGTCCTCCGGGGCCTCGTCTGCGTGTCAAGGTTTATGCCGATTTGAACACTTACCGCATGGCCTTGGTTCCGCAGAGTGAATAAGAGGCCCAATAGCAGATCTCGGCTTGACTCGCCCGGAGCAGCACACTTGTAATTTCACTCGTGTCGTTCAGCCGCCATCGGTGACGGCCACGTCACGGGGACGCGAAAGACAGAGCGAGGGGCGCACATGACCGAGCTGGTGCAGCAACTGCTGGTCGACGTCGACGACGCGGACGAGGAACTCGGCTGGCAGGAGCGCGCACTGTGCGCCCAGACCGACCCCGAGTCCTTCTTTCCCGAGAAGGGCGGCTCCACCCGCGAGGCCAAGAAGGTCTGCCTCGCCTGTGAGGTCCGCTCCGAATGCCTCGAGTACGCCCTGGCCAACGACGAGAGATTCGGCATCTGGGGCGGACTGTCCGAGCGGGAGCGCCGCCGGCTGAAGAAGGCGGCCGTCTGAGCACGGCCCGGCCCGAGGCCTTCAACGGCCCGTCGCGGGTGGCTTGTCCACAGGCGGCGGGCCGCCGTCGTGCCCAGCCGATAGTGTGGGCGCTCGTCCGAGACACCCCGCCGCCCCCGTGCGGCGCGGGCGTCCACCGCAGTCCACCGAACCGGGGCCCGTACCTCGATGTCCGTGCACAGCCAAACGGCAGGTCGACACGACGCTGCCACTCCTGAGTACCCGCGCCACGTGGTGACCGCGGTCCTCGTCTCCCACGACGGCGCCCGCTGGCTGCCCGACGCGCTCGCCGGGCTGCTCGGCCAGGAGCGTCCCGTCCAAGCCGTCGTGGCCGCCGACACCGGCAGCGCGGACGACTCGGCCCAGCTGGTCACCGACGCCCTCGGCGCCGACCGCGTCCTGCACCTCGCCCGGCGCACCGGCTTCGGCCAGGCCGTCGAGGAGGCGAGCCGGACCGCCCCGGTCCTCACCCCCGACGAACTGCCGTACCTCAAGCGCCCGAGCGGCTGGGACCCCGTCACGCGCGCCTGGCGCGACGACGCCTACGACCTGCCCGACCTTCCGCACGGCGAACCCGTCCAGTGGCTGTGGCTGCTGCACGACGACTGCGCGCCCGAACCCGACGCCCTGGCCGAACTGCTGCGCGTCGTGGAGAACGAACACGAACTGGGCCGTGACGACGTCGCCGTCGTCGGCCCCAAGCTCCGCGGCTGGTACGACCGCCGCCAACTCCTCGAGGTCGGCGTCACCATCGCCCACTCCGGGCGCCGCTGGACCGGCCTGGACCGCCGCGAACAGGACCAGGGCCAGCACGACCACGTGCGCCCCGTGCTGGCCGTCTCCACCGCCGGCATGCTCGTCCGCCGCGACGTCTTCGAGGAGCTCGGCGGCTTCGACCGCCGCCTGCCCCTCATGCGTGACGACATCGACCTGTGCTGGCGGGCGCACGCCGCAGGCCACCGCGTCCTCGTCGCCCCCGACGCCGTCGTCCGGCACGCCGAGGCCGCCTCCCGCGAGCGACGCGCCGTCGACTGCGCGGGCCGCACCACGGCCTCCCCCCACAAGGTCGACAAGGCCGGCGCCGTCCACACCCTCCTCGTCAACAGCCGTACGGCCCTGCTGCCCTGGATCCTGGTCCGCCTGGTCGTCGGCACCCTCCTGCGGACCGTCGCCAACCTCGTCGGCAAGGTCCCCGGACAGGCCCTCGACGAGATCCGCGGTCTGCTGGGCGTCCTGCTGCGACCCGAGCGGATCGTCGCCGGACGACGCCGACGCGGCGCCTCCCGGATCGACAAGGACGAACTGCGCCCGCTGTTCCCGCCGCCCGGCGCGACCGTGCGGGCCACCGTCGAGCAGGTCGCGGGCAACCTCTTCGGCGCCACCGACACCGAGACCACGACCGGAGCCGGCCGGCACGGCGGCGCCGTCGAGTCGGGACCCGGCGGCGACGACGCCGACTTCCTCGAGATCGAACAGTTCGCCCGCCTCAAGCGCATCGCCCGCAAACCGGGCCCGGTGCTCTTCCTGGTGCTGCTGATGGTCTCCCTGGTCGCCTGCCGCAACCTCCTGGGCGGCGGCGCCCTCGCCGGAGGGGCCATGCTGCCCGCCCCGGCCGACGCCTCCGCACTGTGGTCGCGCTACCTCGACGCCTGGCACCCGGTCGGCGCCGGCGGCACCCCGTCCGCCCCGCCGTACCTCGCGGTCGTCGCCCTGCTGGCCTCCCTGCTGTTCGGCTCGACCGGCCTCGCCGTCACCGTGCTGCTGGTCTGCTCGGTCCCGCTGGCCGGCCTCACCGCCTACTTCGCCTCCCGCCCGCTCATCGGGTCGAGCCTGCTGCGCGCGTGGGGCGCCGTCGTCTACGCATTCCTGCCCGCCGCCACCGGCGCCCTCGCGGGCGGCCGCATCGGTACCGCCGTCCTGGCCGTCCTGCTGCCGCTCATCGCCCGCGCGGGCATCGCCGCGAGCGGCCTCACCCACCCCTCCGGGGCGCGCGGCAGCTGGCGCGCCACCTGGGCGTACGCCCTGCTGCTGACGCTCACCACCGCCTTCACGCCGATCGTCTGGCCCATCGCGCTGGTCCTCGGCCTCGCCGTCCTCGCCGTGCGCCGCACCGACATCCCCGCCTACGGCCTGCGCTTCCTCGTCCAGCTCGGCACCCCCCTGCTGGTCCTCGCGCCCTGGTCGCTGTCGCTGCTCCCGCTCGGCTTCTTCACCGAAGCCGGCCTGGAGTACGGCCCCTCGGCGGCCTCCGCGACCGACCTGCTCGGCATCAGCCCCGGCGGCCCCGGCACGGTCAGCGGCCTGATGCTCATCGGCGTCGTCCTGGCCGCACTGGCCGCCCTGCTGCGCACGGAGCGCCGGCTCGGCATCTGGACGGCCTGGGCGGTCGCCCTGACCGGCCTCGTCTTCGCGGTCCTGTCCAACGCCTCCGCCTGGGCCGGCCCCGCCACCCTCGTCTACGGCATCGGCCTGCTCGCCGCCGCCCTCATGGGCGCCGACGGCGCACGCACGCGGGTCGCCGAGCAGAGCTTCGGCTGGCGCCAGCCGGTCGCCGCCCTCATCGCCTTCGCCTCGGCCGCTGGCCCGCTGCTCGTCGCCGCGGGCTGGATGCTCGGCGGAGCCGACGGCCCCCTGGAGCGCCGCGACCCGGTCCAAGTGCCCGCGTTCGTCGCCGAGGAGAGCAACACCCGCGACCAGGCCCGCACCCTCGTCCTGGACAGCGACTCCGCCGCCCACGTCGGCTACATGCTGGTCCGCGGCTCCGGCGCCCGCATGGGCGACGCCGAACTCGCCGCGGCCGCCGGGCAGAACGCCGCCCTCGGCAAGGTCGTCGCCAACCTCGTCGCCGGCTCCGGCGCCGACCAGGCCGACCAGCTCGGCAAGTTCGCCGTCCGCTACGTCCTCGTCCACAAGGGCGCGCCCCGCGAGGTAACCCGCGTCCTGGACGCCACCCCCGGCCTGTCCCGGCTCAGCCAGCAGGACGGCAGCGCCCTGTGGCGGGTCGACCAGGAGGTCTCCCGCGCGGCGATCGTCGCCGCCTCCGGCAAGGGCGCCCCGACGGCGGTCGCCGCGGGCCCGGTCGACCTCCACACCACGATCCCCGAGGGCGCCGACGGCCGGATCCTGCGCCTGGCCGACGCCGCCGCCGACGGCTGGACGGCCACCCTCGACGGCGAGCCGCTCACCCGCACCACCGTCGACGGCTGGGCCCAGGGCTTCGAACTCCCCGCCTCCGGCGGCCGCCTGGACGTCACCTACGACGACCCGTTCGGCCACACCGCCTGGCTGTGGGCGCAGGGCCTCCTCGCCCTCGTCCTGGTCGTCCTCGCCCTGCCCGGCCGCCGCCGCGACGTCGACGACGACCTCCCCGAGGAGCAGCTCGTCCCGGCCCAGGCCGTCGAGGGAGAGGGCCGCCGCGCCCGCCGCCTGCGCGCCCAGGCCGAGTCCGAGGACACCGGCCGGGACGAGGACGCCACGTCCCCCGCGCCCGAGGCGACCCCGGCCGCGGTGCCGCACCAGCAGTCCTACGACGACTGGGAGGCGCCGGCCGACCCGCCCGCCCGCTACGACGAGCGCCACCAGGGCATCCCCCGGCAGCAAGCAGCCGGAACCTACGACCAGCCCTCCTACGACCAGCCCTCCTACGACCAGGCCTCCTACGACCAGGCCGCTTACGACCCGTACCAGGCGGGCCGGTACGACCCGTACGCCTACGAGGCCCAACCCGAGGCCACCGCCGCGTACGACCAGGCCTACCAGCAGAGCTACGACCCGTCGGGGTACCGGCAGGACGGCTACGACCCCGCCTACGACCCGGCGCAGCACCCCCACGGCACCGGCAGCGAGCGCCCCGACGGGAGCCAGCAGTGAACCGCACCACCCTGTCCCTGATCGCCGGCACGGCCGCCCTGGCCGCCATCACCGGTCTCGCCACGCTCAGCGAGCCGGACGCGCCCGGCAGGGAGACCGCCGAGGCGGCCGCGGTCCTGCCCGTGGAGCGCACCGGTCTGCTCTGCCCGGCACCCAGCGCCTCCGACCTCGCCGAGACGACGTACACGTCGTTCACCCCCGTCACCAAGGGCACCGGAAGCGACGGCTCGGCCGAACTCCTGGCCGCTTCGGTCGAGTCGACGGACACCGCCGACGAGGACACCGAGAAGCCGGCCGGGGACGACGAGACCACGGACGACAAGACGGACACAGACAAAGCGGACAGCGGCAAGGCGGACAGCGGCAAGGCAGTTGACGGCGAGAAGACCGGCGGCGAGAAGACCGCGGCCAAGCCGGTCCTGACCTCCAAGGCGCCCGGCACCCCCGTCACCGCCGAGACCTCCGGCGCCGACGATCCCGCGCTCGTGGGCACCGCCGAAGGCAAGTTCGCGCCCGGCTGGACGGTCCAGCAGACCACCCAGGTCACCGCCGGCAACGGCCGCGGCCTGCTCGGCGTCACCTGCGCCGCCCCGGACACGGAGTTCTGGTTCCCGGGCGTCAGCACCGCGGCCGACCGCACGGACTACGTCCACCTCACCAATCCCGACGACTCCGCGGCCGTCGCCGACATCGAGCTGTTCGGCAAGGACGGCAGCGTCACGACCACGGTCGGCGAGGGCCTGACGGTCCCGGCGCACTCCAGCAAGCCCATCCTGCTGTCCACCCTCACCGGCGAGAAGCAGGACGACCTGACCGTCCACGTGAACGTCCGCAGCGGCCGCGTCGGCGCCGCCGTGCAGGCCCTGGACGACAAGCTCGGCGGCGACTGGCTGGCCCCGTCCACCGACCCCGCGGGCACCCTGGTCGTCCCCGGCATCCCCAAGGACGCCACGGCGGTCCGCCTGGTCGCCTTCGCGCCGGGCGGCGCCGACGCCGACCTCAAAGTGCAACTCGCCTCCCCCACCGGCCTGATCACCCCCGCCGGCCAGGAAACGATGCACGTCAAGGGAGGCATGACGACCGCCCTCGACCTGGGCGACATTACGCGCGGGGAGCCCGGCTCGCTGGTCCTGACACCCACCGACGGGTCGGCACCGGTCGTCGCGGCCGTCCGGGTCGTGCGCGGCAAGGGCGACCGGCAGGAGTCCGCGTTCATCCCCGCCACCGGCCCCATCGGCACACGTGCGTCCGTCGTCGGCAACGGGGCCAAGGACGCCACGCTCTCCCTGACCGCGCCCACGGCCACGGCCAAGGTCAAGGTCACCGCGTCGGCGGGCACTGGCGCGGGCACCGCGGCCACCAAGACGTACACGATCAAGCAGGGCACCACCCAGGACGTCGAACTCCCGGTCCCCGCAGGCCTCAAGGGCACCTACGCCCTGACCGTGGAGAACCTCACCGAAACCCCCGTCCACGCCGCACGCACCCTGACGGCGACGGAGGGCGGCATCCCCGGCTTCACCGTCCAGACGCTGCCGGACGACCGGGGGACGGTGGCGGTACCGGAAGCCGACGAGGACCTGACGGTGCTGCAGAAGTGAGGACGGCGAGGGAAGCGCGCGGCCGCCCGCGCGCTCAGTCCTCGCCGTAGCGGGGATCCACCGTCTCCGGGGTCAGCCCCAGCAGCTCCGCCACCTGTTCCACGACGACCTCGTGCACCAGCGCGGCCCGCTCGTCCCGCCCCTTGGTGCGGATCTCGACGGGCCGCCGGTAGACGACCACCCGCGCGCGGCGGCCGTCCCGGGCGGAGACCGTGCCGCCCAGCGGAACCGCCTCGTCGTTCCACGGCCCCCGGAACCGTCCAGCCGCGGCACCTCGAGCACCATGAAGTCGATGTCGGCGAGCTGCGGCCACCGCCGCTCCAGCCGGTCCACCGAGTCCTGCACCAGGTCCGCGAACACCTCGCCGCGGCTCGCCGCCAGCGGTACCTGAGGGGGCGCGATCGGCCCGCGCATCCCCCGTCCGTGGCGATCACGACGGCGGGGGCCGGGGGCTGCGGCACGAGGCGGTACGGGGCTGTCCATCACCACCGCAGCGTAGTCCCCGCCGCCCTCCGCCGCCCGGCTCCACGCGGCAACCCGGCCACCGCCCGGCCGCCGGCTCCGCAGGGCCGGGGACGGCCATTCCAGCCAAGGTCCGGCTCGATTCCGTATCCCTCCGAGACCGTCGAACTCGCGGCAATTGATGGCGTTTGTCCGCGCCGACGGGCGGACCTGGACACCTTCCTCACCCTCAGGACTGGTGTTCGCGCAGGTCAGCGGGGTATGACTGGAGTCGTCTGTGGGGCGTTTCACAACCCGACACGGTGGAGTGACCTGGTGGAGAGTCGTCGCGGCCCGCTCAAGAGTGCGGTACCGTCCAACGTCGTGAGCCCTGTACGTCGCTGTTCGCGAACCGCCTGCGGCCGACCCGCCGTCGCGACGCTGACGTACGTCTACGCCGACTCGACCGCCGTCCTCGGCCCGCTCGCCACCTACGCCGAACCCCACTGCTACGACCTGTGCGCCGAGCACTCCGAGCGCCTCACCGCCCCGCGCGGCTGGGAGGTCGTCCGGCTCCTCGACGGCTCGGCGCCCGCCCGCCCCAGCGGCGACGACCTCGAAGCGCTCGCCAACGCCGTCCGCGAGGCGGCCCGCCCGCAGGGACGCGCGGCCGGCGCCGGCGGCGCGAGCCGCGGGGCGGACCCGATGGAGGTCGCCCGCCGCGGCCACCTGCGGGTACTGCGCTCACCGGACAACTGACCCGCCCGCTCCGCCTTGCTCCCCGCGGCCGACGCACGGCCGCGGACCTGCCGTCACGGCGGACGGAACCGGACCGAACACTTCCCCCTCCGCGGTCCAGGCTCGAGAACGCGGCCCGAGAACGCGGCCCGCGTCACGGCCGCGCACCGGAGCAGGCGGACCCGCCACGGCCCGTCGGTCGCGCCGGGTAGTTTGTGGTGACTGACGAGACTTTCAGGAAGGTTTGGCCGTGGCTGCTGATCTGTCGCAGATCGTGAAGGCGTACGACGTACGCGGGGTGGTCCCGGATCAGTGGGACGAGTCGCTGGCCGAACTGTTCGGGGCGGCCTTCGCGCAGGTGACCGACGCCGAGGCGATCGTCGTCGGCCACGACATGCGTCCCTCGTCCCCCGGCCTGTCCGCCGCCTTCGCCCGCGGCGCGGCCGCCCGCGGCGTGCACGTGACCGAGATCGGCCTGTGCTCCACGGACCAGCTCTACTACGCCTCGGGCGCGCTGGACCTGCCGGGCGCCATGTTCACCGCCTCGCACAACCCGGCGCAGTACAACGGCATCAAGCTGTGCCGGGCCGGCGCCGCCCCGGTCGGCCAGGACACCGGCCTGACACAGATCCGCGAACTGGTGGAGACCTGGTCGGAGACGACCCGCCCCGAGCCGGCCGCGCGGCCCGGCACGATCACGCGGACGGACACGCTGGACGACTACGCGGCCCACCTGCGCTCCCTCGTCGACGTCACCGCCATCCGCCCCCTGAAGGTCGTCGTCGACGCGGGCAACGGCATGGGCGGCCACACCGTCCCCACCGTCCTCGACGGCCTGCCCCTGACCGTCGTCCCCCTGTACTTCGAACTGGACGGCACCTTCCCCAACCACGAGGCCAACCCCCTCGACCCCGCCAACCTCGTCGACCTCCAGAAGCGGGTGCGCGAGGAGGGCGCCGACCTCGGCATCGCCTTCGACGGCGACGCCGACCGCTGCTTCGTGATCGACGAACAGGGCGACCCGGTCTCCCCGTCCGCGATCACCGCCCTCGTCGCCGCCCGCGAACTCGCCCGGTACGGCGGCAAGGGCACGGTCATCCACAACCTGATCACCTCGTGGACCGTCCCCGAGGTCGTGAGGGAGAACGGCGGCACTCCCGTCCGCACCCGCGTCGGCCACTCCTTCATCAAGGCGGAGATGGCCCGCACCGGCGCGATCTTCGGCGGCGAGCACTCCGCCCACTACTACTTCAAGGACTTCTGGAACGCCGACACCGGCATGCTGGCCGCCCTCCACGTCCTCGCCGCCCTCGGCGGCCAGGACACCTCCCTCTCCGCCCTCGTCGCCCAGTACGACCGCTACGCCGGCTCCGGCGAGATCAACTCCACGGTCGACGACCAGCAGGCCCGCATCGCCGCGATCAGGTCCGCCTACGGCGCCCGCCCCGACACCACCCTCGACGAACTGGACGGCCTCACGGTCACCACCCCCGACTGGTGGTTCAACGTGCGCCCCTCCAACACCGAACCCCTCCTCCGCCTCAACGCGGAGGCCCGCGACGAGCAGACGATGAGGAAGATCAGGGACGAGGTCCTGACCCTCATCAGGAACTGAGACACACCACCGCCGGACCGACGGTGCGCCGACGGGGTGCTTCGACCGACGCGACGCCGACGGTTCGCGGGCGGGGGGAGTCGGCCGGTGCCGGGGAAACCCGGCCCGTCCGGCGGTTGAGGACGAGGCCGTCCAGCCGATGGGGGTCCAGGGGGCCTGCCCCCTGGCGGGGTCCTGAAGGGGCAGAGCCCCTTCAGGACGGGACGGGAAGGGGCGGCGAGGGCGACGAACCCTCACCGGACCACCCCTCACCCCACCCCGGCCAGCGGTACCCTGACCAGGCACATCCACCCCGGACCCACCAGTCACATCCGCCCCACGTTCACCCCGCAAGAACCCCGGAATCACCCCGGGCCCACCCCGAAAGGACACCCCATGCCGCTCGAAGCCGGCCTCCTGGAGATCCTCGCCTGCCCCGCCTGCCACGCCCCCCTCAAGGAGCAGGACACCGAGCTGATCTGCACGGGCCAGGACTGTGGCCTGGCGTACCCGATCCGCGACGGCATCCCCGTCCTCCTCGTCGACGAGGCCCGCCGCCCCGCGTAACGGCGCCCGCCCCGCCGTACGGGCCGAAGCCGACCGCACACGAGGCGAGCCGCATGCCGGGCGAGTCGCACACGAGGCGAGCCGCACGCCAGACGCACGCCGGACGAGGCGCACGCGAGGCCACGCGCACGCGGGGGCCGATGCGCCCGCGAGCACCCGCCGGACGAGGCGACCGCACCGCCCGCCCGTGCAGCGCCCCCACAGCGCCCCCGCACACCGACGACCACAGGCGATCGGAGACCTGACGCCATGCTCGACGAATCGCTGCTCGACATGCCGGAGGCCCTGGCCGAGGCGGACCACCGCGCCCTCCTGCGGGGAGCCGCCGAGGCCGGCGCCCGCGTCCGCACCGCCGTCCGGCACGCCACCGAGGCAGGCGTGCAGCGGCTCGAACCGGACGGCCGCCCGCGCGCGATCCTCCTCGCGGGCCCCGGCGCCGCCGCCACCTGCGTCGCCGACCTCCTCGGCACCCTCGCCGGCGCCGCCTGCCCGGTCACCCGCCTCGCCCCCGCCGGCGTGGCCCCCGCCGCGGGCGCCCTGCGCTGGGAACTCCCCGGCTGGGCAGGTTCCGTGGACCTCCTCCTCATCACCACCCCCGACGGCACAGAGCCCGGCCTCTCCCTCCTCGCCGAGCAGGCGTACCGCCGCGGCTGCACCGTCGTCGCCGTGGCCCCCGCCGGCTCCCCGCTCGCCGAAGCGGCCGACGCGGTGCACGGCCTGTTCGTGCCGATGGCGACCGCCCCGTACGAGCAGGACGAGCAGCCCCCCGTCGCGGCCTCCGCCCCCGGCGTCCTGTGGGCGCTCCTCACCCCCCTGCTCGCGCTCCTGGACCGCATCGCCCTGATCTCCGCCCCGCCCGAGGAACTCGAGAAGGTCGCCGACCGCCTCGACCACATCGCCGAACGCTGCGGCCCGGCCATCGCGACCTACAGCAACCCCGCGAAGACCCTGGCCGCCGAACTCGCCGACTCCCTGCCCGTGATCTGGACGGAGGGCACCTCGGCCGGCCCCGCGGGCCGCCGCTTCGCCGCCGCCCTCGCCGAACTCGCCGGCCGACCCTCCCTCGTGGCCGAACTCCCCGAGTCCCTCGCCGCGCACAGCGCCCTGCTCGCCGGCCCGCTCGCCGCGAGCGCCGATCCGGACGACTTCTTCCGGGACCGCGTCGAGGAAGCGCCCGCCCTGCACGCGCGCGTGGTGCTGCTGCGCGACCGTCCGATCGGCGGCCTCACCGCCGCCCCGGCCGCCCGCGAGCTGGCCCTCAGCCACGACACGCCGATGAGCGAGCTGGAACCGGAGGCCGGCGACGAACTCGTCGCCCTGTCCGAACTGATCGCCACGACGGATTTCGCCGCCGTTTACCTGGCGCTCGCTTCGGGAGCCTGATCTGACGACGACCGTCCGTCCGGCCCTCGAGAGCCGGCACGGACCGTCGCCCCGGACAGTGACAGGCAGCCGGCCGCCCGCCGGACACCTGACGGCCGACAACGCCCGCCGCCCGCCGACAACCGCCCGCCGGTAGCCGGTGGCCGGCAGCGGCAGGCCGACCGCCGTCCGCCCGACCGCAGGACAGACAGAACAGGCAGGCAGACACCCGCATGGACCGCCTCGACAACACCATCCGCCCCTACGCGTGGGGTTCCCCCACCGCCATCCCCCACCTGCTCGGCGTCGAACCCACCGGCGAACCCCAGGCCGAGATGTGGATGGGCGCCCACCCCGGCGCCCCCTCCCGCACCGCCCGGGGCACCCTCGGCGAGGTCATCGAGGCCGCCCCCGAACGGGAACTGGGCGAGAGGACCGTCGCCAAGTTCGGCCCCCGCCTCCCCTTCCTCCTCAAACTCCTCGCCGCCGGCGCCCCCCTCTCCCTCCAGGTCCACCCCGACCTGACCCAGGCCGAGGAGGGCTACGCCGACGAGGAGCGCCGCGCCATCCCCGCCGGCGCCCCGCACCGCAACTACAAGGACGCCAACCACAAACCCGAACTCATCTGCGCCCTCACCGAGTTCGACGGCCTGTGCGGCTTCCGCGACCCGGCCCGCGCCGCCGACCTCCTCGACGCCCTCGGCGTCGACTCCCTCAAGCCGTACGTCGACCTGCTGCACGCCCAGCCCGAGGAAGCCGCCCTGCGCGAGGTCCTGACGGCGATCCTCACCGCGGACCCCGACGAGACGGCCCGCACGGTCGCGGCCGCGACCGCCGCCTGCGACCGGCTCGGCGGCGACCACGCCCCCTACGCCGGCCTCGCCCACCACTACCCCGGCGACCCCGGCGTCATCGCGGCGATGCTCCTCAACCACGTCCGCCTCCAGCCGGGCGAGGCCCTCTTCCTCGGCGCCGGCATCCCGCACGCCTACCTCAGCGGCCTCGGCGTCGAGATCATGGCCAACTCCGACAACGTCCTGCGCTGCGGCCTCACCCCCAAGCACGTCGACGTCCCCGAACTCCTGCGCGTCGTCCGCTTCGAGTCCGGCGACCCCGCCGTCCTGCGCCCCGAGGCCGCCCCCGACGGCGAGGAGGTCTACGAGACCCCCGTCGACGAGTTCCGCCTCTCCCGCTACGTCCTCCCCGAGGGCGCCGCCCCGCACGACCTCACCCTGGCGACCCCGCAGATCCTGCTCTGCACGGCCGGCACCGTACGGGCCGGCGAACACGGCCTGACACCCGGCCGGTCGGTCTTCGTCCCCGCGGGCGAAACAGCCGAAGTGTCCGGAACCGGCACCGTCTTCAGGGCCACCGTCATCGCCTGACGCATCCCACCCGCCCGTCCGGGCACCCGCACGACGGGCCGGGCTGCAACAATGGCCCACCGCAAAGGACGGGCAAAGCCGCGGACGGCGCACGGCCCGCCCGGCACCCGCACGAGGCGGCCCCGGGGCGACACGAACGCGCCACGGGGACGACCCCGAAGAACGACCCGAGGACGAAGGGACAACGCGAACACATGAGCGCGTCAGGCGGCACCAGGGCGATCGTGGCGGCACTAGCCGCCAACCTCGCGATCGCGGCATCGAAGTTCGTGGCGTTCGCGTTCAGCGGCTCGTCGTCGATGCTCGCCGAAGGCGTGCACTCGCTCGCCGACTCCGGCAACCAGGCCCTCCTCCTCGTCGGAGGAAAGAAGGCCCAGCGCGAGGCCACCCCGCAACACCCCTTCGGCTACGGCCGCGAACGCTACATCTACGCCTTCCTGGTCTCCATCGTCCTGTTCTCGGTCGGCGGCATGTTCGCCATCTACGAGGGCTACGAGAAGATCAAGCACCCCCACGAGATCGAGCACTGGTACTGGCCGGTCGGCGTCCTCGTCTTCGCCATCATCGCCGAGTCCTTCTCCTTCCGGACGGCCATCAAGGAGTCCGACCCGCTGCGCGGCTCGCTCTCCTGGGCGGAGTTCGTACGCCGCGCCAAGGCCCCCGAACTCCCCGTCGTCCTCCTCGAGGACCTCGGCGCGCTCGTCGGCCTCGTCCTCGCCCTCGGCGGCGTCGGCATCGCCCTGGCCACCGGCGACGGCATCTGGGACGGCATCGGCACCCTCTGCATCGGCGTACTGCTCATCCTCATCGCGCTCGTCCTCGCCGCCGAGACCAAATCCCTGCTCCTCGGCGAGGCCGCCGGCCCGGAGGAGACCCGCAAGATCGAGGCCGCCGTCGTCGACGGCACCACCGTCACCCGCATCATCCACATGCGCACCCTCCACCTCGGCCCCGAGGAACTCCTCGTCGCCGCCAAGATCGCCGTACGGCACGACGACACGGCCACCGAGATCGCGCAGGCCATCGACGCCGCCGAGTCCCGCATCCGCCAGGCCGTCCCGATCGCCCGCGTCATCTACCTCGAGCCCGACATCTACAGCCGGACCGAGGCCGCCAAGGGCCCGACGCCGAAGCCACCCCCGGCGGCCCGGCCCACCCCCAGGCCGACCACTGACCCCGGCCCGCCTTCCGGCCGACCATCCACCCGGCCCACCCGACGGGGCCCGCCGACCACCGGCGGGCCCCGTCGCCCTTCCCGGACCCCGCCGCCACAACGGCGTGATCTGTTCGCCGGCGGACTGGGGCCGTCCCCCGCGTCCGGTGTAGCTTGGAACGGAGCCAGACGTCGCTGCTGATGGCGGTCGGGCGGTCGCACACGGACCGTCCGAGGGAGAGAGGGCCTCCGACGGACTGCGCTGCGCGCACGCGGGCATGCCTGTGTCCCCCAGGGCACCCCTGTGTCCGCCGCCGCGCAGACCAGCCGTACCCAGACCTCTCCCAACCCGAGGAGCAGCTCCACATGACGACTGTCGACAACCGGCAGGACTTCAAGGTCGCCGACCTCTCCCTGGCCGAGTTCGGCCGCAAGGAGATCACCCTCGCCGAGCACGAGATGCCCGGCCTGATGTCGATCCGCAGGGAGTACGCCGAGGCCCAGCCCCTCGCCGGCGCCCGCGTCACCGGCTCCCTGCACATGACGGTGCAGACCGCCGTCCTCATCGAGACCCTGGTCGCGCTCGGCGCCCAGGTCCGCTGGGCCTCCTGCAACATCTTCTCCACCCAGGACCACGCGGCCGCCGCCATCGCCGTCGGCCCCGACGGCACGCCCGACAACCCGCAGGGCGTCCCGGTCTTCGCCTGGAAGGGCGAGACGCTCGAGGAGTACTGGTGGTGCACCGAGCAGGCGCTGACCTGGCCGGACAGCCCCACCGGCGGCCCGAACATGATCCTCGACGACGGCGGTGACGCCACCCTCCTCGTCCACAAGGGCGTCGAGTACGAGAAGGACGGCAAGGTCCCCTCGGTCGACACCGCCGAGAACGACGAGCACCGCGTCATCCTCGAACTCCTCAACCGCACCATCACCGACGGCTCCCAGAAGTGGACGCAGCTGGCGTCCGAGATCCGCGGCGTGACCGAGGAGACCACCACCGGCGTCCACCGCCTGTACGAGATGCAGCGCGACGGCGTCCTGCTGTTCCCCGCGATCAACGTCAACGACGCGGTCACCAAGTCGAAGTTCGACAACAAGTACGGCTGCCGTCACTCGCTGATCGACGGCATCAACCGCGCCACCGACGTCCTCATCGGCGGCAAGACCGCCGTCGTCTTCGGCTACGGCGACGTCGGCAAGGGCTGCGCCGAGTCGCTGCGCGGCCAGGGCGCCCGCGTCATCGTCACCGAGATCGACCCGATCTGCGCACTGCAGGCGGCGATGGACGGCTACCAGGTCACGACCCTCGACGAGGTCGTCGACAAGGCCGACATCTTCATCACCACGACCGGCAACAAGGACATCATCATGGCCTCGGACATGGCCAAGATGAAGCACCAGGCCATCGTCGGGAACATCGGCCACTTCGACAACGAGATCGACATGGCCGGCCTCGCCAAGGTCCCCGGCATCGTCAAGGACGAGGTCAAGCCCCAGGTCCACACCTGGACCTTCCCCGACGGCAAGAAGATCATCGTGCTGTCCGAGGGCCGCCTGCTGAACCTGGGCAACGCCACCGGCCACCCGTCGTTCGTGATGTCCAACTCCTTCGCGGACCAGACCCTGGCCCAGATCGAGCTGTTCACCAAGCCCGGCGACTACCCGACCGGCGTCTACACCCTGCCCAAGCACCTCGACGAGAAGGTCGCCCGCCTCCACCTGGCCGCACTCGGCGTGAAGCTCACGACCCTCCGCCCCGAGCAGGCCTCGTACATCGGCGTCGACGTCGACGGCCCGTACAAGTCGGACCACTACCGCTACTGAGTCCACCCGACCGCCGGGGAGCGCGTCCGCGCACGGACGTACTCCCCGGCAGCAGGTCCTCCGAGACAGGCCCCCGCACCCCCGTGTCGGGGGCCTGCCCCGTCGGCCTCCGGCCGGACCGGCCGGCACCCGCACCGGCCCGGCACGCCGAGGTGACCGGACCGGACCGTCACACCCCAGGACCCCCATGCCCCGCGGCCGCTATGCGCTCCACGATCCGCACGATCACACCCCCCTCGCACACGAACACTTCCAATGCGCCCCCGGCCCTTCCGGCTGGCGCTACGTCTCCCGGCTGACCACCCCCACCGGCGATCACCACGGCTCCGTCGACCTCACGCTCGACGCCCTCGGACGCCCCCTCCGCCTCGAACTCCACGCGAGCGACTGGCAGGTACGCGGTGCGGCCCTCGACGGCGTCACCTGGGTCCGCACCGACCCCACCGGGAGCCACGCCACGGAAGGCAACGTCCCCGCCCACGCCTTCACCGGCACCTCCCCCGCATTCCTCGTCGCCACCGCCCGCCTGCTGCGCCTCACCCCCTCCGCGTCCGCGACCCGCGTACGCCTCGTCGCCTTCACCGACCCGGTCCTCGCCCCGCGCACCGTGGACCAGTCCTGGGCCTTGATGGGAAGAGAAACACACACCACTGACAACGGACCCCTGACCGTCGACGAGTACCAGGTCACAGCCCTGGACACCGGTGAACAGCACACCGTGCACATCACCGGGGACGTCGTCCTCGCGGCGCCCGGCATCGAGCTGGAAGACCTCGAATCACCCCCGTCGGCCTTCGACTGACCCCACCCCGGCGACGGCTATGCGGGCGGGACGAACCCGGTGGCGGACCGCCCGCCCGCCGGCGGCTCCACCGGTGCCCCCGGATACGCGCTCCCGGGCGCCGCAACAGGCGCCTGCCCGGCCCCGGCACCCCCCTGCACGACCGGCCCACCCGGGACCGGCGCACCGGGGACCGCCCCACCCGACGGCCCGGCCCAGGCCGCGGAGGCCTGCCCCGCCACCGCAGAGCCCTGGCCTGCCACCGGTCCTCCGCCGAAAGCCCGCCGCGCCTCCCGCACCTGCCGCTCCTGCACCACCGCGGCCACATACGCGGCCGGCGGCACCCCCGGCGGCACCGCGGCCCCCGTACGCTCCGCGAGATCACCGGCCAGACGCTCCGCCATCGCCCACCCCACCTGCGGATCCAACTGGTTCATCCGCCCCAGGTACTGCCGGGCCGCCAACCACAGCCCGTCCGGCACCGCCGACAGATCGAGCCCCGAGAACCTCCCGGCCAGCCACGGCGGAGGAGGCGGAACGAAGCCCACCCGCGCCGCGGGCACCCGCTCCCGCACCACGAGCGTCCCCGCGAACACATCACCCAGCCGACGCCCCCGCGCCGACACCAGCGAGGCGACGCACGCCACCACCCCGGCCGTCAGCAGGATCTCCACCACCCCGAGCGCACCCCGTACCAGCGCATGCCGGAACCGGATCGGCCCCCCGTCGTCCCGCACCACCCGCAGCCCACAGGCCGCCTTCCCGAGAGACCGCCCGTGACTGAGGGTCTCCACCGCTATCGGCCCCCCACCAGCACCAGCAGGAACGTGGCGATCGACACCGCCGTCCGCGCCGCCTCGTCCAGCGACGCCGTCGTCATCAGCAACGCCACACTCACCACCGCGTAGGCCACCAGAGCCACGGTCAGATCCAGCAACACGGCCAGCGCCCTGCTGGGCAGCCTGGCAGGCCGCAGCTCCAACGCCACCGCCTCACCCGTCACCAGCTCACTCACGCCCGCCCCCCTTCCCCGACCTGCCGAGACACCGGCCAGTCTGCCAAGCTGAGAGCGCATCGCGCCGCAGTACGACAAGCTGATCCCGATCGGTCCGCCGACGAACAGCCGAGGAGCAGGCACCCGATGGACCTCGACGTCTTCGTCTCCGCCCACCGAGCCGAATGGGACCGCCTCGACGCCCTGCTGCGCCGCCGCCACCTCACCGGCACCGAGGCCGACGAACTCGTCACCCTCTACCAGCGCACCGCCACCCACCTCTCCCTCATCCAGTCCAGCGCACCCGACCCGCAGCTCACCGGCCGGCTGAGCCGACTGGTGGCACGCGCGCGCAGCGCCGTCACGGGCACCCGCACGGCCTCCTGGCGCGATGTCACCCGCTTCCTCACCCGGAGCTTTCCCGCGGCGGTCTACCGCTCCCGCCACTGGTGGGTCCCCACCGCCCTGGCCTCCACGGCACTCGCGGCGCTCCTGGGCTGGTGGATCGGCACCCACCCGGAAGTCCGGTCCTCCATCGCGGCCCCGGACGAACTCCATGCGCTCACCCGTCCCGGCGGTCAGTACGAGACCTACTACTCCAGCCACCCCGCAGCGTCCTTCGCCGCCCAGGTGTGGACGAACAACGCCCAGGCCGCCGCGATGTGCCTGGTCCTGGGTGTCTTCCTCGGTCTCCCGGTCCTCTGGATCCTCTTCCAGAACATGCTCAACCTCGGCGTCGGCATCGGGCTGATGTCCTCGGCTGGGCGGCTCGACACCTTCCTCGGCCTGGTCCTCCCACACGGCCTGCTCGAACTGACCGCGGTCTTCGTCGCCGCGGGAACCGGCCTCCGGCTCGGCTGGAGCGTCATCGATCCCGGCCCCCGCCCCCGCCGCACGGCCCTGGCCGAGGAAGGCCGTGCCGCCCTCGGCATGGCGATCGGCCTGGCCCTGGTCCTCTTCGTCTCCGGCGTCGTCGAAGGCTTCGTCACCCCGTCCGACCTGCCCACCTGGTCCCGCATCACCATCGGCATCACCGTCGAGCTGGTCTTCCTGGCCTACGTCTACGTCCTGGGCGGCAGAGCGGCCCGAGCCAGCGACACGGGCGACCTCGAAGCAGCCGAACGCAGCGCCACGGTGCCGACCGCCGCCTGATGTGCATGTACGGCGGATGAACTGCTAGTCTCCTCTTCGCCCCACAAAACCTGTTGACACGGGTCGCGCGGGGAGGTAGATTCGAACAGTTGCCTGGACTGGGCTGAACCGGTCGGCGGCAGGGTTAGTATCTATAGAGCCTCTCGGAATTTGATTCCGCAGAAGCACTCCGAATGCATCGGAAATGAGTGGCCGGTCAGAACGGCCCGGAACTTCTGATAAAGTCGGAACCGCCGGAAAGGAAACCGCGAGAAAAGAGCGGGATTCTGGAAGGCGCCGAGGAAATCGGGCCGGGAAACGGTCTGATAGAGTCGGAAACGCAGGATCGAAGGGAAGCGCCCGGAGGAAAGCCTGAGAGAGTCTCTCGGGTGAGTACGAAGGAAGCGTCCGTTCCTTGAGAACTCAACAGCGTGCCAAAAATCAACGCCAGATATGTTGATACCCCGTCCCCGGCAGTGATAGCCGGAGATGAGGTTCCTTTGAAAAAAACACAGCGAGGACGCTGTGAACGGTCGGGCTCATTCCGCCTGGCTGTTCCGCTCTCGTGATGTGTGCACCCGATCACGGGTAAACATTCACGGAGAGTTTGATCCTGGCTCAGGACGAACGCTGGCGGCGTGCTTAACACATGCAAGTCGAACGATGAACCACTTCGGTGGGGATTAGTGGCGAACGGGTGAGTAACACGTGGGCAATCTGCCCTTCACTCTGGGACAAGCCCTGGAAACGGGGTCTAATACCGGATAACACTCCCTCTCTCATGGGTGGGGGTTAAAAGCTCCGGCGGTGAAGGATGAGCCCGCGGCCTATCAGCTTGTTGGTGAGGTAATGGCTCACCAAGGCGACGACGGGTAGCCGGCCTGAGAGGGCGACCGGCCACACTGGGACTGAGACACGGCCCAGACTCCTACGGGAGGCAGCAGTGGGGAATATTGCACAATGGGCGAAAGCCTGATGCAGCGACGCCGCGTGAGGGATGACGGCCTTCGGGTTGTAAACCTCTTTCAGCAGGGAAGAAGCGAAAGTGACGGTACCTGCAGAAGAAGCGCCGGCTAACTACGTGCCAGCAGCCGCGGTAATACGTAGGGCGCAAGCGTTGTCCGGAATTATTGGGCGTAAAGAGCTCGTAGGCGGCTTGTCACGTCGGGTGTGAAAGCCCGGGGCTTAACCCCGGGTCTGCATTCGATACGGGCTAGCTAGAGTGTGGTAGGGGAGATCGGAATTCCTGGTGTAGCGGTGAAATGCGCAGATATCAGGAGGAACACCGGTGGCGAAGGCGGATCTCTGGGCCATTACTGACGCTGAGGAGCGAAAGCGTGGGGAGCGAACAGGATTAGATACCCTGGTAGTCCACGCCGTAAACGGTGGGAACTAGGTGTTGGCGACATTCCACGTCGTCGGTGCCGCAGCTAACGCATTAAGTTCCCCGCCTGGGGAGTACGGCCGCAAGGCTAAAACTCAAAGGAATTGACGGGGGCCCGCACAAGCAGCGGAGCATGTGGCTTAATTCGACGCAACGCGAAGAACCTTACCAAGGCTTGACATACACCGGAAAACCCTGGAGACAGGGTCCCCCTTGTGGTCGGTGTACAGGTGGTGCATGGCTGTCGTCAGCTCGTGTCGTGAGATGTTGGGTTAAGTCCCGCAACGAGCGCAACCCTTGTTCTGTGTTGCCAGCATGCCCTTCGGGGTGATGGGGACTCACAGGAGACCGCCGGGGTCAACTCGGAGGAAGGTGGGGACGACGTCAAGTCATCATGCCCCTTATGTCTTGGGCTGCACACGTGCTACAATGGCCGGTACAAAGAGCTGCGATACCGTGAGGTGGAGCGAATCTCAAAAAGCCGGTCTCAGTTCGGATTGGGGTCTGCAACTCGACCCCATGAAGTCGGAGTTGCTAGTAATCGCAGATCAGCATTGCTGCGGTGAATACGTTCCCGGGCCTTGTACACACCGCCCGTCACGTCACGAAAGTCGGTAACACCCGAAGCCGGTGGCCCAACCCCTTGTGGGAGGGAGCTGTCGAAGGTGGGACTGGCGATTGGGACGAAGTCGTAACAAGGTAGCCGTACCGGAAGGTGCGGCTGGATCACCTCCTTTCTAAGGAGCACTTCTCACCGATCCCCTTCGGGGTGAGGTAAGAGGCCAGTTCATCAGCGAACGTCTGATGCTGGTTGCTCATGGGTGGAACGTTGATTATTCGGTCCGGTTCATCGGGTCGGAGGCTGCCAGTACTGCTCTTCGGGGCGTGGAACGCATGATCTCCGGACGAGGGCCGGCCGGGCACGCTGTTGGGTGTCTGAGGGTACGGACGATGAGTCTGGATCTTCAGTGCCGGCCCCAGTGCACTCCGACCCGTGTGGGTGGGGGTGATGGGTGGCTGGTCGTTGTTTGAGAACTGCACAGTGGACGCGAGCATCTGTGGCCAAGTTTTTAAGGGCGCACGGTGGATGCCTTGGCACCAGGAACCGATGAAGGACGTGGGAGGCCACGATAGTCCCCGGGGAGCCGTCAACCAGGCTTTGATCCGGGGGTTTCCGAATGGGGAAACCCGGCAGTCGTCATGGGCTGTCACCCATACCTGAACACATAGGGTATGTGGAGGGAACGCGGGGAAGTGAAACATCTCAGTACCCGCAGGAAGAGAAAACAACCGTGATTCCGGGAGTAGTGGCGAGCGAAACCGGATGAGGCCAAACCGTATACGTGTGAGACCCGGCAGGGGTTGCGTGTGCGGGGTTGTGGGATCTCTCTTTCACAGTCTGCCGGCTGTGAGGCGAGTCAGAAACCGTTGATGTAGACGAAGGACATGCGAAAGGTCCGGCGTAGAGGGTAAGACCCCCGTAGTCGAAACGTCAGCGGCTCGTTGGAGAGACACCCAAGTAGCACGGGGCCCGAGAAATCCCGTGTGAATCTGGCGGGACCACCCGCTAAGCCTAAATATTCCCTGGTGACCGATAGCGGATAGTACCGTGAGGGAATGGTGAAAAGTACCGCGGGAGCGGAGTGAAATAGTACCTGAAACCGTGTGCCTACAAGCCGTGGGAGCGTCGCGCATCAAGCTTGCTTGGTGCGTCGTGACTGCGTGCCTTTTGAAGAATGAGCCTGCGAGTTTGCGGTGTGTTGCGAGGTTAACCCGAGTGGGGTAGCCGTAGCGAAAGCGAGTCCGAACAGGGCGTTTCAGTAGCACGCTCAAGACCCGAAGCGGAGTGATCTAGCCATGGGCAGGTTGAAGCGGAGGTAAGACTTCGTGGAGGACCGAACCCACCAGGGTTGAAAACCTGGGGGATGACCTGTGGTTAGGGGTGAAAGGCCAATCAAACTCCGTGATAGCTGGTTCTCCCCGAAATGCATTTAGGTGCAGCGTCGTGTGTTTCTTGCCGGAGGTAGAGCACTGGATAGGCGATGGGCCCTACCGGGTTACTGACCTTAGCCAAACTCCGAATGCCGGTAAGTGAGAGCGCGGCAGTGAGACTGTGGGGGATAAGCTCCATGGTCGAGAGGGAAACAGCCCAGAGCATCGACTAAGGCCCCTAAGCGTACGCTAAGTGGGAAAGGATGTGGAGTCGCACAGACAACCAGGAGGTTGGCTTAGAAGCAGCCACCCTTGAAAGAGTGCGTAATAGCTCACTGGTCTAGTGATTCCGCGCCGACAATGTAGCGGGGCTCAAGCGTACCGCCGAAGTCGTGTCATTGCGATACATACCCCCAACGGGGATCGTGATGGGTAGGGGAGCGTCGTGTGCCGGGTGAAGCAGCCGCGGAAGCGAGTTGTGGACGGTTCACGAGTGAGAATGCAGGCATGAGTAGCGATACAAACGTGAGAAACGTTTGCGCCGATTGACTAAGGGTTCCTGGGTCAAGCTGATCTGCCCAGGGTAAGTCGGGACCTAAGGCGAGGCCGACAGGCGTAGTCGATGGATAACCGGTTGATATTCCGGTACCCGCTGTGAAGCGTCAAACATCGAGCATCGTGATGCTAAGGCCGTGAAGCCGTTCCGGACCCTTCGGGGAAAGGAAAGTGGTGGAGCCGCCGGCCCAAGCGGTTAGTAGGTGAGTGATGGGGTGACGCAGGAAGGTAGTCCAGCCCGGGCGGTGGTTGTCCCGGGGTAAGGGTGTAGGCCGTGTGATAGGCAAATCCGTCACACATCAAGGCTGAGACCTGATGCCGAGCCGATTGTGGTGAAGTGGATGATCCTATGCTGTCGAGAAAAGCCTCTAGCGAGTTTCATGGCGGCCCGTACCCTAAACCGACTCAGGTGGTCAGGTAGAGAATACCGAGGCGTTCGGGTGAACTATGGTTAAGGAACTCGGCAAAATGCCCCCGTAACTTCGGGAGAAGGGGGGCCATCACCGGTGATGAGTCTTGCACTCTGAGCTGGGGGTGGCCGCAGAGACCAGCGAGAAGCGACTGTTTACTAAAAACACAGGTCCGTGCGAAGCCGTAAGGCGATGTATACGGACTGACGCCTGCCCGGTGCTGGAACGTTAAGGGGACCGGTTAGTGCGCCTTCGGGTGTGCGAAGCTGAGAACTTAAGCGCCAGTAAACGGCGGTGGTAACTATAACCATCCTAAGGTAGCGAAATTCCTTGTCGGGTAAGTTCCGACCTGCACGAATGGCGTAACGACTTCTCGACTGTCTCAACCATAGGCCCGGTGAAATTGCACTACGAGTAAAGATGCTCGTTTCGCGCAGCAGGACGGAAAGACCCCGGGACCTTTACTACAGTTTGATATTGGTGTTCGGTTCGGCTTGTGTAGGATAGGTGGGAGACTGTGAAGCTTGGACGCCAGTTCAGGTGGAGTCGCCGTTGAAATACCACTCTGGTCGTGCTGGATGTCTAACCTGGGTCCGTGATCCGGATCAGGGACAGTGTCTGATGGGTAGTTTAACTGGGGCGGTTGCCTCCTAAAGAGTAACGGAGGCGCCCAAAGGTTCCCTCAGCCTGGTTGGCAATCAGGTGTTGAGTGTAAGTGCACAAGGGAGCTTGACTGTGAGACCGACGGGTCGAGCAGGGACGAAAGTCGGGACTAGTGATCCGGCGGTGGCTTGTGGAAGCGCCGTCGCTCAACGGATAAAAGGTACCCCGGGGATAACAGGCTGATCTTCCCCAAGAGTCCATATCGACGGGATGGTTTGGCACCTCGATGTCGGCTCGTCGCATCCTGGGGCTGGAGTCGGTCCCAAGGGTTGGGCTGTTCGCCCATTAAAGCGGTACGCGAGCTGGGTTTAGAACGTCGTGAGACAGTTCGGTCCCTATCCGCTGCGCGCGCAGGAGTCTTGAGAAGGGCTGTCCCTAGTACGAGAGGACCGGGACGGACGAACCTCTGGTGTGCCAGTTGTCCTGCCAAGGGCATGGCTGGTTGGCTACGTTCGGGAGGGATAACCGCTGAAAGCATCTAAGCGGGAAGCCTGCTTCGAGATGAGGACTCCCACCCACTTGATGGGGTAAGGCTCCCAGTAGACGACTGGGTTGATAGGCCAGATGTGGAAGCCCCGTAAGGGGTGAAGCTGACTGGTACTAATAGGCCGAGGGCTTGTCCTCAGTTGCTCGCGTCCACTGTGTTGGTTCTGAAACCACGAACAGCCCCACGTTCCTCACGGAGCGTGGTGCGGCTGCACAGTTTCATAGTGTTTCGGTGGTTATAGCGTGAGGGAAACGCCCGGTCACATTCCGAACCCGGAAGCTAAGCCTCACAGCGCCGATGGTACTGCAGGGGGGACCCTGTGGGAGAGTAGGACGCCGCCGAACAATCATTCCGGGAAACCCCCGTGCCACTGGCACGGGGGTTTTCTGCATTCACGGTCTGTATCTAGATCTAGGCGTAAGGGCTCCTCAAGGGGAGCCCTTTTTTGTTTACAGCCGACCTGCCGCTTTCAGAGCCAGGTAGGCATCGGCGAGTGCCGGTGCCAGTTCTTCCGGGGTGGCGTCGACGACCGTGACGCCGTGACGGCGGAGTTGCTCTGCGGTGCGGGACCGTTCTGACTGCGCCTGGGCTGCGGCCGCTGCTTCGTAGACCGCTTCGGTGCTTCCGCGGGACGCGGCCATGTGGGCGGTGTGCGGATCGGCCACCGAGGCCACCACGACGGTGTGGCGTCGGGTGAGCTGCGGGAGGACCGGTAGGAGGCCCTCTTCGACCGGCGCGGTGTCGAGCGTGGTCAGCAGGACGATCAGTGAGCTGCGGGGAGCCGTTCGCAGCGCTGTGGCGGTGAGGCCACGGGCGTCTGTCTCGACCAGTTCCGCGTCGAGGGATGCCATGGCGTTCACGATGGAGGGGAGGGTCTCTCTGGCCGCGCGGCCCTGGACGAGGGCGCGTACGCGGCGGTCGTAGGCGAGGAGGTCGACGCGGTCGCCGGCGCGGGATGCCAGGGAGGCCAGGAGCAGGGCCGCGTCCATCGAGGCGTCGAGACGGGGCGCGTCGCCCACTCGGCCGGCGGAGGTGCGGCCGGTGTCGAGGACCAGGAGAATGTGGCGGTCGCGTTCGGGCCGCCAGGTGCGCACAGCGACCGTGGTCTGCCGGGCTGTGGCGCGCCAGTCGATGGACCGGGTGTCGTCGCCGGGCACGTACTCGCGCAAACTGTCGAACTCTGTGCCTTCGCCGCGGGTCAGGACGCTGGTGCGGCCGTCGAGTTCACGCAGACGAGCGAGTTTCGAGGGCAGATGCTTGCGGCTGGTGAAAGCGGGGAGAACCCGTACGGACCAGGCGATTCTGTGTGTGCCCTGGCGGGAGAAGAGGCGCAGGGGGCCGTAGGAGCGGATGGTGACGCGATCGGCGTGACGGTCGCCGCGGCGGGTGGGGCGCAGGCGTGTGGTGACACGGCGGCGCTCGCCGGAGGGGACGGTGGCCTCGTGGCGGGAAGCGGCGATTTCGGTGCCGGGCTGCCAGCTGCTGGGTGGCCAGGCGTCGCGGATGTCGGCGCGCAGCAGGCGGTGGGAGGGGTTGGTGATCGTGAGGGTGACGTCCGCTGTGTCGCCGAGGCGTACGGAGGTGTCGCCTGAGCGCGTCAGACGCAGGCGGCGTACGGGGGCGGCGAGGGCGAAGTCGCAGGCGCAGGCGATGGCCAGGGGCGCGTTGACGGCGAGGATGCCTGTCCAGCCGGGCGCCCAGATGCCGACGGGGAGGGAGCCCAGGGCCGCCAGGAGGGCGGTGCGTCCGGTGAGTGCCATCAACGGGGGACGGGGACGTGGGTGAGGATCGCGGTGATCACCGAGTCGGCGGTGACGCCTTCCATCTCGGCCTCGGGGCGGAGCTGGACGCGGTGCCGGAGGGTGGGGAGGGCGAGGGCTTTGACGTCGTCGGGGATGACGTAGTCGCGGCCGGTCAGCCAGGCCCAGGCGCGGGCGGTGGCGAGGAGAGCCGTCGCACCGCGCGGGGACACACCGAGAGTGAGGGAGGGCGACGTACGGGTGGCTCGGCAGATGTCGACGACGTAGGCCGTGATCTCGGGGGAGACGGTGGTGCCGCTGACCGCGGCGCGGGCGGCTTCGAGGTCCGCGGGGCCGGCCACCGGGCGGACGCCGGCGGCGCGCAGATCGCGTGGGTCGAAGCCCTCGGCGTGGCGGGTGAGGACGTCGATCTCGTCCTGGCGGGAGGGCAGCGGCACGGTGAGCTTGAGGAGGAAGCGGTCCAGCTGGGCTTCGGGGAGGGGATAGGTGCCTTCGTACTCGACCGGGTTCTGGGTCGCGGCGACCAGGAACGGGTCGGGGAGGGGGCGGGCGGTGCCGTCGACGGTGACCTGGCGCTCCTCCATGGCCTCGAGCAGGGAGGACTGCGTCTTCGGCGGGGTGCGGTTGATCTCGTCGGCGAGGAGGAGGTTGGTGAAGATCGGGCCCGGCTGGAAGGAGAACTCGGCGCTGCGGCTGTCGTAGACGAGGGAGCCGGTGACGTCGCTCGGCATGAGGTCGGGGGTGAACTGGACGCGCTTGGTGTCGAGTTCCAGCGCGGAAGCGAGGGCGCGGACGAGCAGGGTCTTGGCCACTCCGGGGACCCCCTCGAGGAGTACGTGTCCGCGGCACAGGAGGGCGACGACGAGGCCGGTCACGGCGGGGTCCTGGCCGACCACGGCCTTCGCGATCTCGGCGCGCAGGGCTTCCAGGGAGGCGCGGGCACGGCCCGGATCCCCGGTGGTCCCGGCGTTGTCAGTGGTCGGGTCCATCATGGACGGCGTACCTCTCTTTCGAGGGCGTCGAGTTGGTCGGCGAGGGTGATCAGGCCCGTGTCGTCGGCGGGTGGCGGGCCGAAGAGGAGGGAGCGCAGGGGCTGTCGGTCGGCGTCGAGGTGGGTGGACAGGGCGGGTACGAGGGTCTCGGGCGTGTGTGCCTGGGTGACGGGGACGCCTGTGAGAGGGGCGAGGCGGGTGCGGGTGGCGGAGCGAAGAGCGCTGGCGGCGTGGTCGCGCGCGTCGGCCCTGCGGTAGAGGCGGGCGCGGCCTTCGACGGTTTCGGAGGCGCGGATCGCGACGGGGAGTTTTTCGGGGACGAGGGGGCCGAGCCTGCGAGCCCGCCAGAGGGCGGCGAGGGCTGCCGCGACGAAGAGTTGCAGGGTGCCCCAGAGCCAGCCGGAGGGGATCAGGTCGAAGAAGCTCTTTTCCTCGTCCTGGTCGGCTGCCGAGGTGTCGGAGAGTGAGGGGAGGTACCAGACCAGATGAGGGCGGGAGCCGAGGAGTTGGAGGGCGAGGGAGGCGTTGCCCTCCTCGTCGAGACGGTCGTTGTGGAGGATGTCGGGTGCGCCGAGGACGACGGTGTCGCCGTCGCCGGTGGTGTCCGGGACGCGGACCAGGGTGGCCAGGCGGTTGCTGGGGTAGCACTCGTCGGCGTCGCGGCGGGTGGTGAGGTAGCGGATGCCGCCGGTGTCGGCGCTGCCGGCGCGCCGTGCGGCGGGCAGCGCGCAGTCGGGGTCGAGGGTGGAGGCGCGGCTGGTGACGGGGGCCGTGGTCACGCCGGGGGCGAGGGTCTCCACGGACCGGGCCCCGGGGGCGACGAGGAGCGTGCGGCCGCCGGAGCCGGCTGTCGCCGAGCGCAGTTCCCGCCGGCGGTGTTCCGTCAGCAGGTCGGGGGCGGCGACCAGGAGGGTGGTGTCGGGGCCCGTCGCGGTGCGGGCCTCGGCCACGGTGGTGACGACGCGGGTCGAAACGCCGTGGTCGGCGAGGAGTTCGGCGACGGCGCGGCTGCCGTGGGGGTCCCCGGAGCGGGGGTCGAGAGCATGGTGGCGGGCGTCGGAGCGCAGGGTGGCGAGGACCGCTGCGCCGGCCAGGAGGAGCGCGAAGGCGAGGACGACGCCGCGCGAGTGCGTCCACACCTGGCGGGCGGTGGGCGAGGCCGAGGTGGCCGGGGGTGTGGCCGCTGTGGTCATTCGGCGCCCTGGCGGGTGTGCGGGGCCGCGGTGGGTGCGCTGTCGTGCGTGAGGTGGGGTTTGGTGCCGGCCAGGTCGCGGTCGAGGTCGGCGATGCGGGCGTACGCCTGCGCGGTGGCGGTGCGGCCGCCGTATGTGACGTCGTCGAAGTCGTGTGCGGCGGAGCGGAGCCGGCCGGTGTGGGCGGGAAGGGTGCGGCCGGCTTCCGCCGCGGCTTCGTCGGCGGTGCGGCCGGGGCGGGTGTCGAGGAGGGCGCGTTCCTCCAGGGAGCGGACGATGGCGCGCATGCGTTCCTGGACGGCCTGGTTCCAGTGGCCCTGGGCGGCGTGCGCCTCGGCGGCCGCACGGTGGTCGGCGGCGCTGCGGGGACGGTCGTCGAACAGGACTGTCGTGGAGGCGGGGCGGCGGCCGGGGGTGCCGAGGCGCCACCACAGCGCGGCCGCCACGGCGGCGACGGCCAGGACGATGACCACCAGGCCGAGCACTCCTCCGGGGGCGGCGGTCGAGGCGGCGCCGAACAAGCCGTCGAGCCAGTCCCAGAAGGTGTTCAGGGCGCGTTCGAACAGGTTGGGATCGTTCTCGTGGTACAGCCGCTTGGACAGTTCGCGGCGGGCCGCCTCACGTGCGGGATCGCGGGGGACGGTCACCGGTGGTTCGCCGCCCGAGCGCGCCCACGACAGCGGCGGGCCACCGGCGGCCCGTGACAGGGAGTGCCCGGCGCGGTCGGCGGCGCCCGACAGGGCCGCGTGGGCCGGGCCGGGCGGTGCCACTGCGGGCGGGCCCGCCGGTGCCGCTGTGAGGACTCCCCCGCGAGCCTCACCGCATCAACTCCCCGGAGTGGTGCCGGGGGTGGGGGTCCCGTAGCCCTGGACGCCGGCGGCGCGGGCCAGGTCGAGGTCGAGGGCCTCGCGGCGGATGCGCTGGTCGACGTAGAGGAGCACGGCGACGCCCGCCGTGATCGGGAACGTGATGAGGGAGCCGATGACCGAGCCGATGCCGCTGACGATGAGGTACGTCCAGCCCAGCTCGGTGCCGGGGTCCGTGAAGGCGCCGAGACCGCCGGGGCTGAGAGCGGCGCCGAGCAGGGCGAAGGGCACGGCGATGATCATGGCGACGAGGTTCGCGATGATCAGGGAGAGCACCTGGATGCCGAAGACCCGCCACCAGGAGCCGCGGACGAGCTTCGCGGACCGGGCCAGGGCCTTCTTGATGCCTTGCTTCTCCAGCATCAGGGCCGGCGAGGCGAGGGAGAAGCGAATCAGCAGCGACACCGCGAGGACGACCGATCCGATGCTGCCCATGGCGGTGAGGGCGTCGCCCGCGGCGCCGCCCAGGAGGGCGCCCGGCAGGACGCAGACGACGGCGACAGCGGTCACCGTCAGCAGCAGCAGGAGGATCAGGCCGAACAGTTTGAGCAGTTGGGGGCGGGCGTCACGCCACGCCTCGCCGCTGGTGACCGGCTTGCCGAGGACGGCGCGGCTGGTGACGGCAGTCAGGAGCGCGGTCGCCGTGATGGTGCCGACCAGGCTGACCAGGAGGACGACACCGGAGTTGAGCAGGACGGAACCCATGGCGTCGAGCTGTTCGTCGACCGTGGTGCTCGGGTCGCCGAGCGCGGCCGTGCTCGTGGACTCGTCCAGGACCAGGCCCTGGAGGAGGACGACGACGACCTCCACGACGACGGCGACGCTCAGGGAGATGCCGAGGACCGTGCGCCAGTAGGTGCGCATGGTGGAGACGGCGCCGTCGAGGATTTCCCCCACGCCGAGCGGGCGCAGCGGGATGACGCCCGGTTTGGCCGCGGGCGGGGGACCGCCCCAGCCGCCGCCCCAGCCACCGGGAGCGCCGTACCCGCCGTATCCGCCGTGACCACCGGGGCCGGTGGGCGGGCGGGTGCCCCAGCCGGTGCCGGGGGGTGGTGGCGGAGGTGCCTGGCCCGGGTTGTGGGCGCCTGTCGGCGCGGACCACTGGCCGGGTGGCGGCTGCTGCGGGGACCACTGCGTGCCGGGGCCCTGCGGGTTCGGGGCCGGCCGGTCCGCGGGCTGCGTGCCGCCGGGCCGGTCGGCGGGCTCGGGAGGCGTGGACGTCCCGGGCTCCTGTCCGTCGGACGGGGCGGATCCGGGCGAGGCCCAGCCCGGAGTGTCGTTCATCGTCGCTCCTTCACGGTGCCCGTCCGCGGTCGCGGCGGCAGGTTGGGAGCCATCGTGCCATGGGGCGGTCGACGGCGGATCGGCCGCGGTCCCGGCTCCTCGCCTTCGATTGTCCGGCCGATAACGGGCACACTGACGGCATGGCTGATCAGTACGCGCAATCCGGCGATGACAAGCGGCCCACCGAGGTACCGGCGATCCGCTGGGAGGAACCACCCGAAGGCCCCGTGCTGGTGCTCCTCGACCAGACGAGGCTTCCGGCCGAGGAGGTGGAACTGGTCTGTACGGACGCGTCGGCGCTGGTGGAGGCGATCGCTTCGCTCGCCGTTCGCGGTGCGCCGCTGCTCGGGATCGCCGGGGCGTACGGGGTCGCGCTCGCCGCCGCACGCGGCTTCGCCGTGGACGAGGCGGCGGACGCGCTCGCGGGCGCCCGGCCCACCGCGGTGAACCTGTCCGTCGGTGTGCGTCGCGCCCGTGACGCCTACCAGGCGGAGGTCGCCAGGGGCGGCAGCCCGGAGCAGGGGGCCCGGGCCGCCCTGGCCGCGGCGCGGCAACTGCACCGGGAGGACGCCGAGGCCAGTGCCCGGATGGCCGAGCACGGGCTGGCGTTCCTCGACGAGCTGCTGCCCGGCGGCGGGCATCGGATCCTCACGCACTGCAACACAGGTGCGCTGGTGTCGGGCGGTGAGGGGACGGCGTTCGCGGTGGCTCTCGCGGCGCACCGGGCGGGCCGGCTGCGACGGCTGTGGATGGACGAGACCCGTCCGCTGCTCCAGGGCGCCCGGCTGACGGCGTACGAGGCCGCGCGCAGCGGCATGGCCTGCACGCTGCTCACCGACAACGCGGCGGGGTCGCTGTTCGCGGCCGGCGAGGTCGACGCCGTGCTGATCGGGGCCGACCGCATCGCGGCCGACGGGTCCGTGGCCAACAAGGTGGGCAGTTATCCGCTCGCCGTGCTCGCTCGGTACCACCACGTGCCGTTCATCGTGGTGGCGCCGTTGACGACGGTCGACCCGGACACCGCCGACGGGGCGTCCATCGAGGTCGAGCAGCGGCCCGGATACGAGGTGACGGAGATGGCCGCGCCGCAGGCGCCGGTGTCGGGAGCGGGGGGCGGTGTCCCGGTGGCGCCCCTGGGGACGCAGGCGTACAACCCGGCGTTCGACGTGACACCGCCCGAGCTGGTCACGGCGATCGTCACCGAGGAGGGCGTGGTCTCGCCGGTGACGGCCGAGGGCCTGGCGGAGCTGTGTGCCAGGGCACGGCACGCGACCAGCGACTGAGGGGAGGGCCGCCCTGCGGGGCGGCCCTTTGCCCCTTGTTCCACGGGGACTGTCGGCGGCCTCCGGGCGGGCGCCGAGCCTGCTGCCGGGGGCCGGGGCAGACAGTGACCGTTCCCTACGACTATCGTCACGGGCCAGTGACCCTGCTCACCAGCGCCACTGTCACTGTTATGAGAATGGGATGATGTCGTTTATGAAGGGACGAGTCCTTGTCGTCGACGACGACAGCGCACTGGCCGAGATGCTCGGCATCGTGTTGCGTGGTGAAGGTTTTGAGCCGTCTTTCGTAGCCGACGGCGACAAGGCGCTGGCCGCTTTCCGTGAGGCGAAGCCCGACCTGGTGCTGCTGGACCTGATGCTGCCCGGACGGGACGGTATCGAGGTGTGCCGCCTGATCAGGGCGGAGTCCGGAGTGCCGATCGTCATGCTCACGGCCAAGAGTGACACCGTCGACGTCGTCGTGGGCCTCGAATCGGGCGCCGACGACTACATCGTGAAGCCGTTCAAGCCCAAGGAGCTGGTCGCCCGTATCCGGGCGCGGCTGCGGAGGTCGGAGGAACCCGCTCCCGAGCAGCTCACCATCGGCGACCTCGTCATCGACGTGGCCGGCCACTCCGTGAAACGCGACGGGCAGTCGATCGCGCTGACCCCGCTGGAGTTCGACCTGCTGGTCGCGCTGGCCCGCAAGCCCTGGCAGGTGTTCACGCGCGAAGTGCTGCTCGAGCAGGTGTGGGGCTACCGGCACGCCGCCGACACCCGTCTGGTCAACGTGCACGTACAGCGGCTGCGCTCCAAGGTCGAGAAGGACCCGGAGCGGCCGGAGATCGTGGTGACCGTCCGTGGCGTCGGTTACAAGGCCGGACCGAGCTGACATGTCCAAGGACAGTGCCGCTTCGGCCCCCGGCCGGTCCGGGGCCCGTCCGGAGCGGCCTGTCGGCCCGCGGCAGACGGGATCACGCCTCACCCACCTCCTCGGCGGCGGGCTCCTCCAGGGCGGCGTGCGCAACAGCCCCGTCCTGAGGCTGCTGCTGCGCTGGATACGCAGGCCGCTGCTGCCCGTCATGCGGCTGTGGCGGCGCAACATCCAGCTCAAGGTCGTCGCCACGACCCTGCTGATGTCGCTCGGCGTCGTCCTCCTGCTCGGCTTCGTCGTCATCGGGCAGGTACGCAACGGCCTGCTCGACGCCAAGGTCAGGGCCTCCCAGAGCCAGGCCACCGGCGGCTTCGCCGTCGCCAAGCAGAAGGCCGACGAAGCGGCCGGCACCGCCGCCGACGACGGAAACAGCCCGGACGGCCGCGCCTCCCAGAACGTCATCGAATGGATGAGCGAACTCGTGCTGTCGCTGTCCAGCGGCGGCCAGGGCGCCTTCGACGTGGTCACCCTGCCCCCCGGCGACGACAGCGGCGGCGGCCGCGGGCCACGGGCCTCCGGCTCAGTCGACCCCAACAAGAGCGTCCCCGACGTCCTGCGCGAACGCGTCAACAGCAGCACCGGCGCCGTCCAGAGGTACTCCCGCATCATCTACCTCAGCGACAAGGAGTCCCAGCCCGCCCTCGTCATCGGCAAGCGGGTCAACGACCCCAACGGCGACCCCTACGAGCTGTACTACCTCTTCCCGCTCACCCAGGAGGAGAAGTCCCTCAGCCTCGTCAGGGGCACCCTCGCCACCGCCGGACTCTTCGTCGTCGTCCTCCTCGGAGCCATCGCCTGGCTCGTCGTACGCCAGGTCGTCACCCCCGTGCGGATGGCCGCCGGCATCGCCGAACGGCTCTCCGCCGGACACCTCCAGGAACGCATGAAGGTCACCGGCGAGGACGACATCGCACGACTCGGCGAAGCTTTCAACAAGATGGCGCAGAACCTCCAGCTCAAGATCCAGCAACTGGAGGACCTCTCACGGATGCAGCGGCGCTTCGTGTCCGACGTGTCGCACGAGCTGCGCACGCCCCTGACGACCGTACGCATGGCCGCCGACGTCATCCACGAGGCCCGCGAGGACTTCGACCCCGTCACCGCCCGCTCGGCCGAACTCCTCGCCGACCAGCTCGACCGCTTCGAATCCCTCCTCGCCGACCTCCTCGAGATCAGCCGCTTCGACGCGGGCGCAGCCGCCCTCGAAGCCGAACCCGTCGACCTGCGCGACGTCGTGCGCCGCGTCGTCAGCGGAGCCGCGCCGCTCGCCGAACGCAAGGGCACCTCCATACGCGTCCGCGGCGACCAGCAGCCCGTCGTCGCCGAGGCCGACACCCGCCGGGTGGAACGCGTCCTGCGCAACCTCGTCGTCAACGCAGTCGAACACGGCGACGGCAAGGACGTCGTCGTCAAACTCGCCAGCGCCGGCGGAGCCGTCGCCATCGCCGTCCGCGACTACGGCGTCGGACTCAAGCCCGGCGAGGCCACCCGCGTGTTCAGCCGCTTCTGGCGCGCCGACCCGGCCCGCGCGCGCACCACCGGCGGCACCGGCCTCGGCCTGTCCATCGCCCTGGAGGACGCCCGCCTGCACGGCGGCTGGCTCCAGGCCTGGGGCGAGCCCGGAGGCGGCTCACAGTTCCGGCTCACCCTGCCCAGGACCGCGGACGAACCCCTCCGGGGCTCACCGATACCCCTGGAACCCAAGGACTCCCGCCGCAACCGCGGACTCAACGAAGCGGGCCTGCCGCGCGGCGGAAGCGAGAAGAGCGCCACCGTGCCCCTCCAGCCCGTCCGTGAGCAGCGCCCGCCCGGACGGGCACCCCTGGCACCCCGGCAGGGCACCGTGGCCGCCACCGCCGACCCGACGGCACTGCCCGGCAACGGTGCGCGCGTCGTACCCCGGCCCGCCTCCGACACCCGCCCACCGGACCCGTCCACCACGGACGGGGCACACGATGAGGCACCCGGTCCGACGAGCCGGACGGACAGGGAAACCGACGGCGCGAACGAGCAAGGGGAGGCATTTCGTGGGCGCTGACCGCGAGGGGGGCCGCCGGCGCACGCCGGTGCGCGGAGCGGCGTACGCCGTGTGCGGCGCCGTACTGCTGGCGGGATGCGCCTCGATGCCCGACAGCGGCGACCTGCGCGGCGTCGAATCCACCCCCCGCCAGGAGACACAGGTCCGGGTCTTCGCCATGCCGCCCCGCGACGACGCTCCGCCCGCCGAGATCGTCCAGGGCTTCCTCGAAGCCCTGACCAGCGACGACCCCGGCTACTCCACCGCACGCCAGTACCTCACCCCCGGCGCCGCACAGCAGTGGAGACCCGAACGCTCCACCACCGTCCTCGCCGACGGACCGGGAACCCAGGCCGACCGCTCCGGCAGCAGGGAGGACGGCGACGACTTCGCCTTCCGGCTGACCGGCACCCGCGTCGCCACCATCGACGCCCAGCAGTCCTACACCCCCGCCTCCGGCGACTACGACCGGACGGTGCACCTCACGCGCGACAAGAAGACCGGACACTGGCGCATCGACGCGCTCCCCGAAGGTGTCGTCATGGGCAAGTCCGACTTCCAGCGCAACTACATGTCGCTCAACAAGTACTACTTCGCCTCCCACACCACGTCCGCCGGCTCCGGACAACCCATGGCCGTCGCCGACCCCGTCTACGTCCGCGAACGTGTCGACCCCATGACCGAGATGGTGCGCTCCCTGCTCAACGGGCCCACCAGCTGGCTGCGGCCCGTCGTCCGCTCCAGCTTCCCCACCGGCACCGCACTCACCGCCGGCGTCACCTCCCTGGCACCCGACGACCAGAACAAGCTCACCGTGCCGCTCAACGACAAGGCGGCCCGCATCGGGCACGGCAAGTGCGACGAAATGGCCGCACAACTGCTGTTCACCCTCCAGAGCCTCAACCCCACCGTCGACGAGGTCGAAGTACGCGCCGGCGGAAACCAGCTCTGCTCCCTCACCGAGGACCGGGCCGCCGCCGTCGCCGAACGCGGAGCGGAACGCCGACCCGACTACCTGTACTTCATCGACGCCCGCCACCGCCTGGTCCGCAGGACGAACGCCGGCGACAGCGCCGGATCCGAAGCCGTGCCCGGTGCACTCGGTGACGGCACCCAGGCCCTGCGCTCGGTCGCCGTGTCCCGCGACGAACACAGCGCGGCCGGCGTCGCCCTCGACGGCAAGGCGCTGTACGTCACCTCCACCGTCGCCGGCAACTCCCTCGGCGAACCCGTCCTGCTGAGCAAGGGCAAAACCGAGACCGACCGGCTCACCACCCCCAGCTGGGACGCCCAGGGCGACCTGTGGGTCGCCGACCGCGACCCCGCCGGCCCGCGCCTGCTCCTCCTGGAGAAGGGTGGCGGCGAGCCACTGCAGGTACTCACCCCCGGCCTCGACGGACGGATCAACACCGTACGGGTCGCCGCCGACGGCGTACGGATCGCGCTCGTCGTCGACCAGGGCGGCAAGCAGTCCCTGCTCATCGGACGGATCGAACACGACAGGAGCGGCGAACGGCCCACCGTCGCCGTCCAGGAACTGCGCTCCGCCACCCCCGACCTGGAACAGGTCACCGCCATGTCATGGGCCGGGGACAACAGGCTCGTCGTCGTCGGCCGCGAAGCCGGCGGAGTCGAACAGGTCCAGTACGTGCAGAGCGACGGCTCCATCCCCGAGACCGGCACCCTCCCCGGCCTCACCGAGGTCACGAGCATCGCCGCCTCCGAGGACAGCGAGGCCCCCCTCTTCGCCACCTCGAAGGAGGGCCTGCTGTGGCTGCCCGGCGGGAGCGGCTGGCGGACACTGAAGGAGACCGGCTCCGTCGTGTTCTATCCGGGGTGAGGGCGGTGGTGTTCCGACGGCGACAGACCGACGCATCCGTTCGGCCTGATCGTCGGCCCGTCTGATCCTTGCCCCGCCCGACCCTCGGCCGGCCTGGTCCGTCAGGCCTTCCGGGCTTTTCCACAGGCCCGCTTCAGACCCTTTTCCACAGGGGTGGCAGGCCCTCCCCTCCCTCGGCACAGTGATCCGTGTGGAAAGCGTTCAGCGGTGGTGGCAGGACCTCTCCGGCCTGGTGCTCCCGGCCGAATGCGGTGGCTGCGGCACGGCACGCACCGTGCTCTGCCACCAGTGCCGCGTCGTGCTCCACGGCACCGTGCCCCGCCGGGTCCGGCCGGACCCCGAGCCGCCCGGGCTGCCCGCCGTGCACGCGGCCGCCCGGTACGCGGACGAGGTACGGGCCGTGCTGCTGGCCCACAAGGAGCGCGGTGCGCTGGCACTGACGCGACCGCTGGGGACGGCGCTGGCGGGGGCGGTGCGGGTGGGCTTGGAGGAGGCGGGGGTGGGGGAGGGGGAGGGGTCCCCACCCCCGGCCTCATCGCGGGCCGTGCTTCTCGTCCCCGTCCCCTCCGCACGCCGGGCCACCCGTTCCCGGGGGCATGATCCGGCCCGGCGGATCGCGCTGGCCGCGGCGGCGGAGCTGCGGGCGGCCCGGATGCCGGTGCGGGTGGCGGCGGTGTTGCGCCAGCGGCGGGTGGTGGCCGATCAGACGGGGCTCAACTCGCGGCAGCGACTGGACAACCTGTTCGGCGCGCTGGCGGTGGCGGCCGGTGGCGCGCGGCTGTTGTGCGGTGCGGACGCGGTGGTGCTCGTCGACGACCTGGTGACGACCGGTGCCTCTCTCGCGGAGGCCGCGCGTGCCGTGCGGGCGGCGATGGAGACGCACCGGACCGCTGAGGCGCCCGGCCCGCCGGTGAGGGGGACGCGCCGGGCGGGGGCGGTCGGCCGCGCGGCGGGTGAAGAGGGCGTGGCCGCCGTGTACGACAGCGTTGCCCGGGAAGGCAAGGAGGTACGACCGTCCGAAGCGCGGAAGGGAGGTACGGACCCGGTACCGGTGCGGGTGCGGCCGCTGGGTGCGGCACGGTCCTCCGGCCTGCTGCGCGCGGCCGTCGTCGCGGCGCCACCGGACGCTTTCGAAATGAACAACCGGAACTGACGGAGGACCGGTTTCGTTGCAGCTATTGAGAGGACGAATTCACCTGAACGGGGGTACGCGGCAGTAGAGGGTGACGACATCCGTCCGGGCGAGATATGTTCGGTTGTGAGGGAAAGCCGCAGGCCAGACCTCTCGAATCCGAATGCCGTGCTGCGCTTTGAGGTAATCACCGTGGCATCTGGGGTGGAGATCTCGCCCATGGGGAGGAGGAGGTGGAAGTCACCGAGTCCGAGGTTCCGGTGTCCACCGGAACCTGGTGCAAAAGGGAGATGCTCCGCCGTCGATGCGGAGCGATCCGGGAACGGAGTTCTGCGTGGACATCGTCGTCAAGGGCCGCAAGACCGAGGTGCCCGAGCGGTTCCGCAAGCACGTGGCCGAGAAGCTGAACCTGGAGAAGATCCAGAAGCTCGACGGCAAGGTGATGAGCCTCGACGTCGAGGTGTCCAAGGAGCCGAACCCCCGACAGGCCGACCGGTGCGACCGAGTGGAGATCACGCTCCGCTCCCGGGGTCCGGTGATCCGTGCGGAGGCAGCGGCCAGCGACCCGTACGCGGCACTCGATCTGGCGGCGGAGAAGCTGGACGCCCAGCTGCGCAAGCAGCACGACAAGCGTTACACCCGGCGCGGCGCGCAGCGGATCTCGGCGGCGGAGGTCGCCGACCACGTGCCGGGCGTCGCGACCCTCGGCAGCAATGGCCACCCCGTCCCGTCCGAAGAGTCCGACAGCGTGCCGACGAAGAAGATCGGGTCGCTGGAGGTACAGGGCGACGGCCCGCTCGTGGTGCGCGAGAAGACCCATGTGGCCACCCCCATGACTCTTGACCAGGCTCTTTACGAGATGGAGCTGGTCGGGCACGACTTCTATCTCTTCGTCGACTCCGAGACGAAGGAGCCGAGCGTCGTCTACCGGCGGCACGCTTACGACTACGGCGTGATCCACCTCAGCACGGACCCCATGGTCGCTCAGGCCCCGGCCCCCGAGGCGGGCGGTGCGCTGGGCGGCTGACCCGCGGCCCGGTGACAGCCGAGCAGGTGCCCCTGGAGCGCGTGTGCGCCCCCAGGGGCACCCCTGTGCGCCCCTTCGGGCATCGCTCCGTCACCGGGTTGTCGTCCGGGCATGGAATCATGGCGGCAACGGCTCAACCGGTGGGTCGTTGCCTTGCGTTGGCGATGGCACGGGACCACGGCCACAGCCTTCAGGGGGAGGAACGATGGCGGACAGCTTCGGACCGATGCGCGACGGGGATGCCGTCGAGGGCGTCGTCGGCATGGGCCCGGACGGGAGCGCTCCCCGCAAGGAGCCGATCAGGGTTCTGGTGGTGGACGACCATGCCCTGTTCCGCCGCGGGCTGGAGATCGTGCTCGCCGCGGAGGAGGACATCCAGGTCGTCGGTGAGGCGGGGGACGGGGCGGAGGCCGTGGACAAGGCGGCCGATCTGCTGCCCGACATCGTGCTGATGGACGTACGGATGCCCAAGCGCGGGGGTATCGAGGCGTGCACCTCGATCAAGGAGGTGGCTCCCAGCGCGAAGATCATCATGTTGACGATCAGCGACGAGGAGGCCGATCTCTATGAGGCGATCAAGGCGGGTGCGACGGGTTATCTCCTGAAGGAGATCTCCACGGACGAGGTGGCCACGGCGATTCGGGCGGTGGCGGACGGGCAGTCGCAGATCAGTCCCTCGATGGCGTCGAAACTGCTGACCGAGTTCAAATCGATGATCCAGCGCACCGACGAGCGCAGGCTGGTGCCCGCGCCGCGGTTGACGGACCGTGAGCTGGAAGTGCTCAAGCTCGTCGCGACGGGGATGAACAACCGGGACATCGCGAAGGAGTTGTTCATCTCCGAGAACACCGTGAAGAACCACGTGCGGAACATTCTGGAGAAGTTGCAGCTGCACTCCAGGATGGAAGCGGTGGTGTATGCGATGCGGGAGAAGATTCTCGAGATCCGGTAGCTCCGGTAGCTCCGGTAGCTCCGGTAGCTCCGGTGGCTCGGGTAGCTCCGCCGGCTCCGGTGGCTCCAGTGGCGGTCAGGCGAGGGCCCGGGCGAGCTCCTGGGTGAGGGGGGCGCGCAGTTCGGGGGCGTCGACGCGTTCCACTCGTACGTCCGTGCAGTCCACCCAGCTCGCCGCTTCGGTCAGGGCCTGCGCGACGGCGGGGACGGCCCTGGGGCCGTCCAGGGTGATCTGCCGGGCGACGAGGGTGCGGCCCTCGCGGGCGGGGTCGACGCGGCCGACGAGGCGGCCGCCGGCGAGCACCGGCATGGCGAAGTAGCCGTGGATCCGCTTGGGTTTGGGCACGTAGGCCTCCAGGCGGTGGGTGAAGCCGAAGAGTCGCTCGGTGCGGGCCCGTTCCCAGATGAGGGAGTCGAACGGGGACAGCAGCGTCGTGCGGTGGCGGCCGCGGGGCACCGTCCGCAGGGCCGCCGGGTCGGCCCAGGCCGGTTTTCCCCAGCCGGCGACGGTGACCGGGACCAGACCGGAGTCGGCGATCACCGCGTCGACCTGTTCGCCCTTGAGGCGGTGGTAGTCGGCGATGTCCGCGCGCGTGCCGACGCCCAGGGCGCGGCCGGCGAGGCCGACCAGGCGGCGCAGGCATTCGGTGTCGTCGAGTTCGTCGTGCAGCAGGTCGGCGGGGACGGCGCGTTCGGCGAGGTCGTAGACCCGCTTCCAGCCGCGGCGTTCGACGCAGACCACTTCGCCGTACATCAGGGCGCGTTCGACGGCGACCTTGGTGCCGGACCAGTCCCACCACTCGCTGGTCTTCTTGGCGCCGCCCAGTTCGGTGGCGGTCAGGGGGCCCTCGGCGCGCAGTTGCTCGATGACCTGGCCGTAGGTGTCCTCGGGGAGGGCGTGGTTCCAGTGCGGGCGGTTGCGGTAGGCGCGACGGCGGAAGGCGAAGTGGGGCCACTCCTCGATGGGGAGGATGCACGCGGCGTGGGACCAGTACTCGAAGGCGTGGGGCCGGGCGCCGGGTGTGCCGGGGGCGGGTTTCCAGTAGGCGTCCTCGACGGCGGTGCGGCCGACGGCGCCGAGGCGGGCGTAGGGGATGAGTTCGTGGGAGCGGGCGAGGACGGAGATGGTGTCGAGCTGGACGGCGCCGAGGTGGCGCAGGACGCCGCGGACGCCGGCTCTGCGGTCGGGCGCGCCGAGGAGGCCCTGGGCGCGCAGGGCGATGCGGCGGGCCTCGTCCGCGGAGAGTTCGGTGGCGGGGGGCGGGGTCGTCATGGTGCGCACGATAGGGGGTGGGTCTGACAGCCGGTGCCGGGTTGCGGGTTCGTCCGTGCTCAGGCGGGGCCGGTGGTGGGGCCGGGGTGCGGTGGGGCCGGAAGGTAGGGGGCCGTCGAGGGCAGGCCGAGGTCCGAGGGGAGCAGGGAGGCCACCCAGCAGTCGCGTCGTACGCCCTTGTTGTCGATCGCGGAGCGCAGGGTGCCCTCCAGGGTGAAGCCGGCGCGGCGGGCGACGGCGAGGGAGGCGGCGTTGCCGACCTCCGCGCGCCATTCGACGCGGTCGACGGCGAGGTGGGTGAAGGCCCAGCGGGAGGCGGTGACGGTGGCCTCGGTGGTGTAGCCGTGGCCGCGGTGTTCCCTGGTGGTCCAGAAGCCGACCTCGGCGGTGCCGAGGGAGCGCACGGTGAGGCTGAGGAGGCCGGTGAGGCTGTCGTCGGGGAGGAAGACGCCGAAGGTGAACATCGAGCGGTCGGCCCAGCCTTCGGGGGCGAGCTGCTCGGTGAAGCTGCGGGCGTGTTCGGCGAGGTAGGGGGAGGGGATGGTGGTCCAGCGCTGGATGTCGGGGTCCTGGGCGGCGGCGTGGACCGCGTCGGTGTCCCGGGGGCCGACCGGGCGCAGGACGAGGCGGTCGGTGGTGAGGGTGACGGGCTCCATCGGCCGATTCTGTGCGAGGGCCGGTGCGGGCGCCATCCTTTTCGCGGTGGGTGACCGGGTGATCACTTTTCGCGCAATTCGCCGGGCGGGCGCGGCACCATCGGCGGTGCCCGGCCGTTGTGCCTGTGACGGACAAATTCGGCGCCGCCGTCAGGCGGTGTGCGGTCCGCGTCACGGCAGGCCTCCCGGCGTGGCGGGGTCCTCGCATACGATGGCCGTTGCTCAGTAAGTCAAATGAAACCGACCGTCCCAGGCCCGACCGGCAAGGAGACCAACCCCCGTGTCCGTCCTCTCGAAGATCATGCGTGCAGGCGAAGGCAAGATCCTGCGCAAGCTGCACCGCATCGCGGACCAGGTCAACTCCATCGAAGAGGACTTCGTCGACCTCTCCGACGCCGAGCTGCGGGCCCTCACCGATGAGTACAAGCAGCGGTACGCCGACGGCGAGACGCTGGACGACCTGCTGCCGGAGGCGTTCGCCACGGTGCGTGAGGCCGCCAAGCGTGTTCTGGGCCAGCGTCACTACGACGTGCAGATCATGGGCGGCGCCGCCCTGCACCTGGGTTACGTCGCCGAGATGAAGACCGGTGAGGGAAAGACCCTGGTGGGCACGCTGCCCGCGTACCTGAACGCCCTGTCGGGTGACGGTGTCCACCTGATCACGGTCAACGACTACCTGGCCGAGCGCGACTCCGAGATGATGGGCCGCGTCCACAAGTTCCTCGGGCTGTCCGTCGGTTGCATCCTCGCCAACATGACGCCGGCCCAGCGCCGCGAGATGTACGCCTGCGACATCACGTACGGCACGAACAACGAGTTCGGCTTCGACTACCTGCGCGACAACATGGCGTGGTCCCAGGACGAGCTCGTCCAGCGCGGCCACAACTTCGCGATCGTCGACGAGGTCGACTCCATCCTGGTCGACGAGGCGCGTACGCCACTGATCATCTCGGGTCCGGCGGACCAGGCGACGAAGTGGTACGGCGACTTCGCCAAGCTGGTCCTGCGTCTCAAGCGCGGCGAGGCGGGCAACCCGCTCAAGGGCATCGAGGAGACCGGCGACTACGAGGTCGACGAGAAGAAGCGCACGGTCGCCATCCACGAGGCCGGGGTCGCCAAGGTCGAGGACTGGCTGGGCATCGACAACCTCTACGAGTCGGTGAACACGCCTCTGGTGGGCTACCTGAACAACGCCATCAAGGCGAAGGAGCTCTTCAAGAAGGACAAGGACTACGTCGTCATCGACGGCGAGGTCATGATCGTCGACGAGCACACCGGCCGTATCCTCGCGGGCCGCCGCTACAACGAGGGCATGCACCAGGCGATCGAGGCGAAGGAAGGGGTGGACATCAAGGACGAGAACCAGACGCTCGCGACGATCACCCTGCAGAACTTCTTCCGCCTGTACAAGCGCCACGACCACGACGGCAAGGAACTGCCGGGCCTGTCCGGCATGACCGGTACGGCGATGACCGAGGCCGCCGAGTTCCACCAGATCTACAAGCTCGGCGTGGTGCCGATCCCGACGAACAGGCCGATGGTCCGCAAGGACCAGTCGGACCTCATCTACCGCACCGAGGTCGCGAAGTTCGAGGCGGTCGTCGACGACATCGCCGAGAAGCACGAGAAGGGCCAGCCGATCCTCGTCGGCACGACGTCGGTCGAGAAGTCCGAGTACCTGTCGCAGCAGCTCAGCAAGCGGGGCATCCAGCACGAGGTGCTGAACGCCAAGCAGCACGACCGTGAGGCGCAGATCGTCGCGCAGGCGGGCCGCAAGGGCGCCGTGACGGTGGCCACGAACATGGCCGGTCGTGGTACGGACATCAAGCTGGGCGGCAACCCGGAGGACCTCGCGGAGGCGGAGCTGCGCCAGCGCGGTCTCGACCCGGAGGAGCACATCGAGGAGTGGGCCGCGGCGCTGCCGGCCGCCCTGGAGAAGGCCGCGCAGGCCGTCAAGGCGGAGAAGGAGCAGGTCGAGGAGCTCGGCGGGCTGTACGTGCTGGGTACCGAGCGGCACGAGTCGCGGCGTATCGACAACCAGCTGCGCGGTCGTTCCGGCCGTCAGGGCGACCCGGGCGAGTCCCGCTTCTACCTGTCGCTGGGCGACGACCTGATGCGTCTGTTCAAGGCGCAGATGGTGGAGCGCGTGATGTCCATGGCGAACGTGCCGGACGACGTGCCGATCGAGAACAAGATGGTCACGCGGGCCATCGCGTCCGCGCAGTCGCAGGTCGAGACGCAGAACTTCGAGACGCGCAAGAACGTCCTGAAGTACGACGAGGTCCTCAACCGGCAGCGCGAGGTCATCTACGGCGAGCGGCGTCGTGTCCTGGAGGGCGAGGACCTTCAGGAGCAGATCCACCACTTCATGGACGACACGATCGACGCGTACGTGTCGGCGGAGACCGCGGAGGGCTTCGCCGAGGACTGGGACCTGGACCGGCTCTGGGGCGCCTTCAAGCAGCTGTACCCGGTGAAGATCACCGTGGAGGAGCTGGAGGAGGCGGCCGGGGACCGTGCGGGGCTCACCGCCGAGTTCATCGCCGAGTCCATCAAGGACGACATCCGCGAGCAGTACGAGTCGCGGGAGAAGCAGCTCGGTTCCGAGATCATGCGTGAACTGGAGCGGCGGGTCGTGCTGTCGGTCCTGGACCGCAAGTGGCGTGAGCACCTCTACGAGATGGACTACCTCCAGGAGGGCATCGGCCTGCGCGCGATGGCGCAGAAGGACCCGCTGGTCGAGTACCAGCGTGAGGGCTTCGACATGTTCTCCGCGATGATGGACGGCATCAAGGAGGAGTCCGTCGGCTACCTGTTCAACCTGGAGGTCCAGGTCGAGCAGCAGGTCGAGGAGGTGCCGGTCGAGGACGCGGCGCCGGTCGACATGGAGAAGCAGGACGTGGTGCCGGCGCAGGCCCGTCCGGAGATCCGCGCCAAGGGTCTGGACGCCCCGCAGCGGCGGAACCTGCACTTCTCGGCGCCGACCGTGGACGGCGAGGGCGGCACCGTCGAGGGCGAATTCGAGAGCGACGAGGAGCCCGTGCGTTCGGAGGCGGACGGTCTGACGCGCGCGGAGCGGCGCAAGCAGGCGAAGGCCGGGCGGCGTCGCAAGAAGTAGCCGTCGTAAGAAGTAGCCGCGCGAAGCAGGTGCGGGAAGTCGTCGCGGGCCGGATCACCCGAGGGTGGTCCGGCCCGTCGGCGTGCGTGGGGCGGTGTGCCGCTCAGTCGTTGTCGGTGCGGGGCCTGCGGGGGCCGCCGAGTTCCACCGCCGTGCACCGCCAGCGGCGGTCCGTGCCGCGCTCCAGGCGGAACGCCATCGCACGCAGGCGGTCGCCCGCGCCGATGCGGGCGAAGACCTCCAGGGCGCCCGGCCGGGCGACGTAGTAGCCGATGTCGCGTACGACGGGCTGGGTGCCGCGGGTGGTGCGCAGGGGGCCGCTCTCGGCGAGGTGCGCCAGGTCGTCGTAGGCGCGGCCGAGGGTGTGGCGGAGCATCGAGTGGACGGGGCGGCGGCCGCTGAGCACGGCGAGGAGACGGTCGGCGAAGAGATCGGTGGGGCTGGTGGGGCCGGGCTGGGCGAGGGGCCTGCGGGGGCTCTGGGCGGGGACGGTGGGTGTCGTGCGGGTCGTGGTGGGCGGTGTGGCGGGGAGTGTGCCGGCGGTGGCCGTGGGCCGGTTGTCGGCGGGGCGGGTGCGGGCGGTGGGGAGGGTGCCGGGTGAGCCGGGCGGGCGGCCGCCGGCGGGGGCCGGGCGGGTTCCGCCGCTGGGGATCCGGGGCGGGGTGCCGGCGGGGCGGCGGGTGTCGCCGCGGCCGGGCGGGCGGCCGCCGGGAGTGCGCTGCGTCCTCGTCATGACCTTGTTCATGGTTGTCCCCGTTCGCTGGGCCCGGCCGACATCGCCTACCAGGCGGTAACTTGCGCTGGGGACCTTCTACTCGGTCGCGGTACGTCACGGCAAGTAAGCGCAGAGTAGTGTCGGCGGGCCGGGCGGTTTCACCTGTCAGGGTGATGAGGGAGGGTCGAAGCGCAGGTGGGGGCGGTGCGTGGGGTGAATTCCGAGGCTCGGGGTGGACGCCCGGGAGGGCGCGGACAGGGACCCGAAAGGGGGCGCCCGCACGTATCCTGGAGGCCCTCCGGAGCTGCGGGGGACACCGAGCGGAGCCTTCGACCACGAAAGAGCGGCCCATCATGCGCGTCTACGTCCCCCTGACCCTCCCCGGTCTCGCCGAGGCGCACGCAACGGGAGAGCTGGGGTCGGCCGGCGGGCCGCTCGTCGCCCACGCCGTCACGCCCGGACTGCGCGAGTGGTACGTCTCCGACGACATCGAGGAACTCGAGTACGCCGCCCTCGGCCGGGCCGCGTTCGCCTCGCTGCGGCTGCTGGTGTCGGACGCCGCGGCGCCGCGGCGGCGCGTGGTGGTCGCCGTCGACGTACCGGACGGCGCGGCCGCCTCGGACCCCGACCGCGCCCTGGACCCGGCGGCGCTCGGCGAGGTCCGGGTGACCGGGCCCGTGCGGCTGGCCGAGGCGGCCGCCGTGCACGTCGACGCCGACGACGCGGAGGCGGACGTGAGCGCCGCGGCCCGGGCGCTGCCGGCGGCGGACGCCGGTGACGACGACGCCCAGTTCGTGGTCGACGGCGCCGAGGACCACGAACTGCTGTGGTACGCCGCACAGGAGATCGCCGGCCTGGTGGGATCCGACCGCTGAGGACGTGGACTCCGACCGCTGAGGGCGGGGCCGACGGACCCGGACCACGGGCTCCGGACCGAGGGCCCGGCGTTCGGCGGTTCGGTGAGGCCGGTCACCGCCGGCCCGGGTGTCGGTGGGGCGGGTACGTTTGCGGGTATGGGGAAGCAGGCCGGGGCACACATCGTGTGGGACTGGAACGGGACGCTGTTCCACGACAACGACGCCATCATCGGAGCCACGAACGCGGCGTTCGTCGAGCTGGGGCTGGAGCCGATCACGCTCGAGCGGTACCGGGCGCTGTACTGCGTACCGGTGCCCAAGTTCTACGAGCGGCTGCTGGGCAGGCTGCCCACCGACGCCGAGTGGCAGGTCATGGACGAGGTCTTCCACCGTTACTACGCCGAGCACCGGGTGCGGTGCGGGCTCACCGCGGGCGCGGCGGAACTGCTCGCCGGATGGAGTTCGGCGGGCCGCAGCCAGTCCCTGCTGAGCATGTACGTGCACGACGAGCTGGTCCCGCTGGTCCGGGGGTTCGGGATCGAGCCGTACTTCGTCCGCGTCGACGGGCGGACCGGGCCGTCCGGCGGCAGCAAGGCCGAGCACATGGTGCGCCACCTGGAGACCCTGGCCGGGGTCGACGTGGAGCGCACCGTGGTCATCGGGGACGCCGCCGACGACGCGGTGGCGGCGCTGCACGTGGGCGCGCGGGCCGTGCTGTACACCGGGGGGTCGCACAGCCGGGCCAGCCTGGAGGGAGTCGGCGTGCCCGTGGTGGACACCCTCCAGGAGGCCGTCGAGACGGCGGAGCGGATGGCCGCCTGAGGGGGCGCCCGCGGCGCGGCGCCGCATCACCGCGCCACTGCCTCACCGCGCCACTGCCTCACCGCGCCGCCGCATCGGCGGCCCCGTCAGGTCACCGGCGCCTTCGTGCGCAGCACCTCCAGGAACGCGCGCATCCACGCGGGATGGTCCGGCCAGGCCCGGGAGGAGACCAGGGTGCCGTCGACGACCGCCTCGGTGTCCTGGAAGGTCGCGCCGGCGCTCTGCATGTCGAGTTCCAGGGCCGGGTACGCCGTGACGCGGCGGCCCGACAGCCCGTCCACCGCGGCGGTCAGCAGCGGCCCGTGGCAGATCTGGGCGACCGGCTTGTCCGTGTCGAAGAACGACTTGAGGATCTTGCGCAGCTCGGGATCGTTGCGCAGGTACTCGGGGGCGCGTCCGCCGGGGATCACGACGGCGGCGTACGCGCCGGGGTCGACCTCGGAGAAGGCGAGGTCGGCGGGCCAGGTGTAGCCGGGCTTCTCGGTGTAGGTGTCGAAGCCGGGTTCGAAGTCGTGGACGACGAAGCGGAGCTGCTTGCGGGCGGGGGCGGCGATGTGGACCTCGTAGCCCTCCTCGCGCAGGCGCTGGTAGGGGTAGAGGACTTCCAGGGACTCCGCTGCGTCGCCGGTGACGATGAGGATCTTCGTGGTCATGTCGGGCGGCTCCTCTCGGGCGGGCGCTCTCCTCGGGCAACCTGCCTCCTGGGCGCGGCCTCGCCAAGAGGTGGGTCGCTCTCAGGGTGCCCGGGGCCGGGCCCGGCGTCGACTTTTCCCACCCCGCCCGCCCCACCTGCCCCACCTCGCCCTCCGGGCTTTCGTGCGCCCTGCCGCCCACCTGCCCCACCTCGCCCTCCGGGCTTCCCTACGCCCCAGCTGCCCCACCGGCCTCCGCCGCCCCACCGGCCTCCGCCGCCCCACCCGCCTCGCCGCCCGTCCGCCTCGCCGCCCGTTCGCCCCACCGGCCTCCGCCGCCCCACCCGCCTCGCCGCCCGTCCGCTTCGCCGCCCGTCCGCCTCACCGGCTCCGACGGCCTTACCGGCCCCGACGGCCCCACCGGCCCCGGTCCGTCCCCTCCCCACACACACCTCACCCCGCCGCGCCCCTGTGCAGAACGTCAAACTTCCACCCCCGGTTTTGTACACATACGGCTCATGACGGGCCCCCGGTGGGGAGCGATAGCCTGGGTGGCGTGATCAGCGCGATAGCTCGCGGGGGTGTGGTTGCCCCTGCCCCGCGCCCGGTGCGCGCGGACGACATCCGCGGCCGGGCGTCAGTCGCTGGTCCTCGCGGGCGGGACGGGGCCACCAGGGCCCCCAGGACGCCGTACACACCCCACGAGCAGGCGGCGCGGAGAGCAGCGTCACACCTGCGGGGCACGTCGGGAACGGTCGATAATCCCCCGCTCCTCTCATCCTGCGGCATAGCGTCGGAGCAGCCCGGAGACCCCGGGCCGTGGCGTCGAGCCGCAGGGGAAGAGACCGTACTTCCTTCTACGTCACGCAACGGCGCGCGACAGGAGTCAGAGGACAATGCAGACCAAGCTGGACGAAGCCAAGGCCGAGCTGCTCGAACGGGCGGCCCGGGTCGCTGAGAACAGTCCGGTCGGGGGGCACCTACCGACTGGAACGACGGGTGAGGGCGGTCCGGGGATCCCGGGCGCGCCGGACCACGCGTCCGTCCTCGCGTTCCTCCAGCGCTACTACCTGCACACCGCTCCGGAGGACCTCACCGACCGCGACCCGGTCGATGTCTTCGGAGCCGCCTTCTCGCACTACCGGCTGGCGGAGAACCGCCCCCAGGGCACGGCGAACGTACGCGTCCACACACCGACCGTCGAGGAGAACGGCTGGACGTGCAGCCACTCCGTCGTCGAGGTCGTCACCGACGACATGCCCTTCCTCGTGGACTCGGTGACGAACGAGCTCACCCGTCAGGGCCGCGGGATCCACCTCGTCATCCACCCGCAGGTCGTCGTCCGCAGGGACGTCACCGGCCGGCTCATCGAGGTGATCGAGGCGCCCCCGGCCGCCGCCGACCTGCCGCACGACGCGCACGTCGAGTCCTGGATCCACGTGGAGACGGACCGCGAGACCGACCGCGCCGACCTCAAGCAGATCACCGCCGACCTGCTGCGCGTCCTGTCCGACGCCCGCGAGGCCGTCGAGGACTGGGAGAAGATGCGCGAGGCCGCCCTGCGGATCGCCGACGACCTGCCGGACGAACCCGTGCCCGGCGACCTGGCCTCGCCCGACGTGGAGGAGGCCCGCGAGCTGCTGCGCTGGCTGGCCGACAACCACTTCACCTTCCTCGGCTACCGCGAGTACCAGCTGCGCGCCGACGACTCCCTCGCGGCCGTCCCCGGCACCGGGCTCGGCATCCTGCGCGCCGACCCGCATCACGCCGAGGGCGACGCCCACCCGGTCAGCCCCTCCTTCGAGCGGCTCCCGGCCGACGCCCGCGCCAAGGCGCGCGAGCACAAGCTGCTCATCCTGACCAAGGCCAACAGCCGGTCCACCGTGCACCGGCCGTCGTACCTGGACTACATCGGCGTCAAGAAGTTCGACGCCGAGGGGAACGTCGTCGGTGAGCGCCGCTTCCTCGGGCTGTTCTCCTCCGCCGCCTACACCGAGTCCGTGCTGCGGGTGCCGGTCGTACGGCGCAAGGTCGACAGCGTGCTGAAGGGCGCCGGTTTCTCGCCCAACAGCCACGACGGACGCGACCTGCTCCAGATCATGGAGACCTACCCGCGCGACGAGCTGTTCCAGACGCCGGTCGACGAACTGCGTTCCATCGTCACGTCCGTGCTCTACCTCCAGGAGCGGCGCCGGCTGCGGCTCTACCTGCGCCAGGACGAGTACGGCCGCTACTACTCGGCCCTCGTCTACCTGCCCCGCGACCGCTACACCACCGGCGTACGGCTGCGGATCATCGACATCCTCAAGGAGGAACTGGGCGGCACCAGCGTCGACTTCACCGCCTGGAACACCGAGTCGATCCTGTCCCGCCTGCACTTCGTCGTGCGGGTCCCGCAGGGCACCGAGCTGCCGCAGCTGTCCGACGGCGACAAGGAACGCATCGAGGCGCGGCTCGTCGAGGCGGCCCGCTCCTGGGAGGACGCCTTCCAGGACGCGCTCAACGCCGAACTCGGCGAGGAACGGACGGCGGAGCTGCTGCGCCGCTACAGCAGCGCCTTCCCCGAGGGCTACAAGGCCGACCACACCCCGCGCTCCGCGGTCGCCGACCTCGTGCACATCGAGCGGCTCACGGAGGAGCAGAACTTCTCGCTCAGCCTGTACGAGCCGGTGGGCGCCGCCCCCGACGAGCGCCGCTTCAAGATCTACCGCAAGGGCGACTCGGTCTCCCTGTCGGCGGTGCTGCCGGTGCTCAACCGCCTCGGCGTCGAGGTCGTCGACGAGCGGCCCTACGAGCTGCGCTGCTCCGACCGCAGTGTCGCCTGGATCTACGACTTCGGCCTCCGGCTGCCCAAGTCGCTGGGCGGCGGCGCCGGCGACCAGCTCGGCGACGACGGGCGCGAACGCTTCCAGGAGGCGTTCGCCGCCACCTGGACCGGCAAGGCGGAGAACGACAGCTTCAACGCCCTCGTCCTGAGCGCCGGGCTCGGCTGGCGGCAGGCGATGGTGCTGCGGGCGTACGCGAAGTACCTGCGGCAGGCCGGTTCCACCTTCAGCCAGGACTACATGGAGGACACCCTCCGCACGAACGTCCACACCACCCGGCTGCTCGTCTCGCTGTTCGAGGCGCGGATGTCGCCCGACCGGCAGCGCGCCGGGCACGAGATCGTCGACGCGCTGCTGGAGGAGCTGGACGCCGCCCTCGACCAGGTGGCCTCCCTCGACGAGGACCGGATCCTGCGGTCCTTCCTCACCGTCATCAAGGCGACCCTGCGCACGAACTTCTTCCAGCGCACCGCGGACGGCGCCTGGCACGACTACGTGTCGATGAAGTTCGACCCGCAGGCCATCCCCGACCTGCCGGCGCCGCGCCCCGCGTTCGAGATCTGGGTGTACTCGCCGCAGGTCGAGGGCGTGCACCTGCGGTTCGGGAAGGTCGCGCGCGGCGGCCTGCGCTGGTCCGACCGGCGCGAGGACTTCCGCACGGAGGTCCTCGGCCTGGTCAAGGCGCAGATGGTGAAGAACACCGTCATCGTGCCGGTCGGCGCCAAGGGCGGCTTCGTCGCCAAGCAGCTGCCGGACCCGGCCGTCGACCGGGACGCGTGGCTCGCCGAGGGCATCGCCAGCTACCGGACGTTCATCTCGGCGCTCCTCGACATCACCGACAACATGGTCGCCGGGGAGGTCGTGCCGCCGGCCGACGTCGTCCGGCACGACGGGGACGACACCTACCTGGTGGTCGCCGCCGACAAGGGCACGGCGACGTTCTCCGACATCGCCAACGAGGTCGCGCAGTCCTACGACTTCTGGCTCGGCGACGCCTTCGCCTCCGGCGGCTCCGCGGGCTACGACCACAAGGCGATGGGCATCACCGCCCGCGGCGCCTGGGAGTCCGTGAAGCGGCACTTCCGTGAGCTGGGCGTGGACACGCAGGTCGAGGACTTCACCGTCGTCGGCATCGGGGACATGTCCGGTGACGTGTTCGGCAACGGCATGCTGCTCTCCGAGCACATCCGGCTCGTGGCCGCCTTCGACCACCGGCACATCTTCATCGACCCCGAGCCCGACGCGGCCACCTCCTACGCCGAGCGCCGCCGCCTGTTCGAGCTGCCGCGCTCCAGCTGGGCCGACTACGACACCGCGCTGCTGTCGGCGGGCGGCGGCGTCTTCCCGCGCACGGCGAAGGCGATCCCCGTCAACGCGCACATCCGGGCGGCCCTCGGCATCGAGGACAAGGTCACCAAGATGACGCCGGCCGACCTGATGAAGGCCGTCCTCAAGGCGCCGGTGGACCTGCTGTGGAACGGCGGCATCGGCACGTACGTGAAGTCGTCGGCGGAGTCGAACGCCGACGTCGGCGACAAGGCCAACGACGCCATCCGCGTCGACGGCGCCGACCTGCGCGCCGGCGTCGTCGGCGAGGGCGGGAACCTGGGCCTGACCCAGCTCGGCCGGATCGAGTACGCGCGCGGCGGCGGCAAGATCAACACCGATGCCATCGACAACAGCGCGGGCGTGGACACCTCCGACCACGAGGTGAACATCAAGATCCTGCTCAACGGCCTGGTCACCGACGGCGACATGACGGTCAAGCAGCGCAACAAGCTGCTCGCCGAGATGACCGACGAGGTCGGCGCCCTCGTCCTGCGCAACAACTACGCGCAGAACACCGCCATCGCCAACGCCCTCGCCCAGTCCAAGGACATGCTCCACGCCCAGCAGCGCTTCCTGCGCCACCTGGTGCGCGAGGGCCACCTCGACCGGGCGCTGGAGTTCCTGCCCACCGACCGGCAGATCCGTGAGCGGCTCTCCTCCGGCCACGGCCTGACCGGGCCGGAGACGGCCGTCCTGATGGCGTACACGAAGATCACGGTGTCGGACGAGCTGCTGCGCACCTCGCTGCCCGAGGACCCCTACCTGCGCGGACTGCTGTACTCGTACTTCCCGACCGCGCTGCGCGAGCAGTTCGCCGAGCAGATCGACAGCCACCCGCTGCGCCGCGAGATCACCACGACGGTCCTCGTCAACGACACCGTCAACACCGGCGGTACGACCTACCTGCACCGTCTGCGGGAGGAGACCGGCGCCTCGCTGGAGGAGATCGTGCGGGCGCAGACCGCGGCCCGTGCGATCTTCTGCTCGGCGCCGGTGTGGGACGCGGTCGAGGAACTCGACAACCAGGTCGAGGCCGCCGTCCAGACCCGCATCCGGCTGCACTCGCGCCGCCTGGTCGAACGCGGCACCCGCTGGCTGCTCAACAACCGGCCGCAGCCGGTGCAGCTCGCCGAGACCGTCGACTTCTTCGCCGACCGCGTCGAGCAGGTCTGGGGCCAGCTGACGAAACTGCTGCGCGGCGCGGACCTGGAGTGGTGGCAGCAGATCCACGACGAGCTGACCGGCGCCGGCGTGCCCGACGAGGTCGCCACCCGGGTCGCCGGGTTCTCGTCCGCCTTCCCCGCCCTGGACATCGTGTCGGTGGCCGACCGCATGGGCCGGGACCCGCTGGACGTCGCCGAGGTGTACTACGACCTCGCCGACCGGCTGCACATCACCCAGCTCATGGACCGCATCATCGAGCTGCCGCGCGCCGACCGCTGGCAGTCCATGGCCCGCGCCTCCATCCGTGAGGACCTGTACGCGGCCCACGCGGCGCTCACCGCGGACGTCCTGGCCGTCGGCGACGGCACCTCGACGCCCGAGCAGCGGTTCACGGCGTGGGAGGGGAAGAACGCGGCGATCCTGGGCCGGGCGCGCACCACGCTGGAGGAGATCCAGAGCTCGGAGACCTTCGACCTCGCCAACCTGTCGGTGGCGATGCGGACCATGCGGACGCTGCTGCGGACGCATTCGTAGGGTTTTGCCGCAAGGGGGGTGCCCCCGAGCCCCACGGGGCTCGGGGGCACCCCCCTTCATGCTGTCGGTGTGCGCGGTGCGTCAGGACTTCGCCGCGGCCGGGCGCTTCTTCTTCGGCTCGGTGAACGCCTCGTACTCCTTGAGGACCTCCTCGGTCGGGCCGTCCATGCGCAGCTCGCCGCGCTCCAGCCACAGGACCCGTTCGCAGGTCTCGCGGATCGAGCCGTTGCTGTGGCTGACCAGGAAGACCGTGCCGGCGTGCTCGCGCATCGCGCGGATGCGCTCCGCCGAGCGCTGCCGGAACTTCGCGTCGCCGGTGGCCAGCGCCTCGTCGATGAGGAGGACGTCGTGGTCCTTGGCGGCGGCGATGGAGAACCGCAGCCGGGAGCCCATGCCGGAGGAGTACGTGCGCATCGGCAGGGAGATGAAGTCGCCCTTCTCGTTGATGCCCGAGAAGTCGACGATCTCCTGGTAGCGCTCCCTGATCTGCTCCCGGGTCATGCCCATGGCCAGGCCGCCCAGGTAGACGTTGCGTTCGCCGGTCAGATCGCCCATCAGGGCCGCGTTGACGCCGAGGAGGGAGGGCTGGCCGTCGGTGTAGATCCTGCCGTTCTCCACCGGCAGCAGGCCCGCGACCGCCTTGAGCAGGGTCGACTTGCCCGAGCCGTTGGTGCCGATCAGGCCGATCGCCTCGCCCTTGTACGCCACGAAGGAGACGTTCTTGACGGCGTGCACCGTGCGGACGCCCGCCGCCTTCTCGGTCTTCTTGCGGCGCACGATGCGGTTCAGGGCGGCGGTGGCGGAACCGCGGCCCCCGGCGGCGCCGTTGACGCGGTAGACGATGTCGACGCCGTCGGCGATGACGGTGGGGACGCGTTCGCCGGCGGTGCCGGTGCCGGTGTTGTCGGTGAGTGCGGTGTTGTCAGCCACGGCCGTACGTCTCCTCAGCCTTCCAGAAGTAGATGAAGCCGCCGACGCCCGCCAGCAGCGCCCAGCCGACCGCCCAGGCCCACACATGCGGCGGGAGGCTGTCGGCGTGGAAACTGTCGATCAGCGCGAACCGCATCAGGTCGATGTAGACGGCCGTCGGGTTGACCCGCAGCACGTCGGCGACCCAGGGCGGCAGGTCGCCGTGCCGGCTGAGCAGGACGTCGATGCTCCACATCACGCCCGAGACGTACATCCAGGTGCGCAGTACGAACGGCATCAGCTGGGCGATGTCCGGGGTCTTCGCGCCCAGGCGCGCCAGGATCAGCGAGACGCCCGCGTTGAAGGTGAACTGGAGCACCAGCGCGGGGACCGCGAGCAGCCAGGACAGGGCCGGCGGCACCCCCACGGCGAGCAGGATCAGCACCAGGGCGGCCATCGAGAACAGCAACTGCTGCAACTGCTGGAGGCAGAACGAGATCGGCAGCGCGGCCCGGGGGAAGTGCAGCGCCCGCACCAGGCCGATGTTGCCCGAGATCGCCTTGGTGCCCGCCATGATCGAACTCTGCGTGAACGTCCAGATGAACACCCCCGTGATCAGGAAGGCGACGTAGTCCGGGACGCCCTTCTTGGTCTGGAGCAGGACGCCGAAGACGAAGTAGTAGACGGCCGCGTTCAGCAGCGGGGTCATCACCTGCCAGACCTGGCCCAGCCGCGCCTGGCTGTACTGCGAGGTGAGCTTGGCCGTGGCGAACGCGGTGATGAAGTGCCGGCGCGCCCACAGCTGGCGGAGGTACTCGGGCAGGGAGGGGCGGGCGCCGCTGACCGAGAGGCCGTGCCGGGCCGCCAGGGCCGCGAGGTCTTCACGGGCCTCGGCCCGCGTCTGGGGCGGTGTGTGGAGGACCTGACTCACATCCGCTGCTTTCACTCGGGGGGTGGGGTGCGCGTGCGGCTGTCCCGCCGTCGGCCGACGTTTCCTCACGCTTTTCGTCACGTTTTCTTACGTCGGGACGGCACCGTATCGTCGCAACGTGAGCGTAAGCCGAGCGGGCGTCGGGACGCAACCGTTTCGTCGTCACGGGGCCGCGGGTCCGTTGCGGCGGCGAGACCGTTCCGAGGCGACAACGAGACCGGGGCGACGCCGGGACGAGACGGATCCGTCGCCGGGACGAGACCGCCGCGAGGCGACGATGGCACCGGTGCGTCGTGGCGACGGCGCCCGTGCGCGGCGGCGGGGGTGCGATGGGGGTGCGGCCGGGGCTCCCGCGGCGACGGCACCGTTTCGTCGTGACGCCTCGGCGCTTTGCGTAGGGACGGGCCCGTATCGTCGTAACGCCCTATGCTGGTTCGCATGACGACGAACGCCGACGGGCCCCAGACGCGTCCTCGCCGCCGGACCCCGGCGGGAGCGGCCGTGCTCCGTGAGGACGTGACGGAGGCCATCCGGGCGGCCGTGTTCGAGGAGCTCGCGACCGTCGGCTACGCACGGACGTCCATCGAGGGCATCGCCCGCCGCGCCGGGGTGGGCAAGACGGCCGTGTACCGGCGCTGGCGCTCCAAGCTGCACCTCGTGCTGGACATCGTCTCGGCGATCGCCGTGCAGGGCCTGCCGGCGCCGGAGACGGGCAGCCTCGAAGGCGATCTGCGGGTGCTGTACGAGGTGACGTCACGGGCGCTGCGGCATCCCGTGGCCTCGCAGATCATCCCGGACCTCCAGGCCGAGGCGGCCCGCAACCCGGAGATCGCCGAGGCCATGCAGAAGGCGCTGCGGGACGGACAGGAGGGCGTCGCCCTCAAGATCGTGGCGGCGGCGGCCCGGCGCGGTGAGGTGCGCGGGGACCTGGACGACGAACTGGCCCTCGACCTCATCTCCGGCCCGCTCTACTGGCGCTCGGTGGTGATCCGCAGCCCGAAGCTGCCCAAGGGGTATCTGGGCGCCCTGGCGCGGGCCACCGCGGAGGCGATCAAGGCGCTCTGAGCGGATCTCCCGCCCCACCCGGACGAGGCGTGGACGGCCCCCCCGGACGCGCCCCCGTTCCCCCGGACGCGCCCCCGTTCCCCCCGGCGGAGCCGCTACGCCCGCGCCGCCTCGGGGTGCAGCCGTACCCAGCCCTCCCAGGCCGAGGCGATCATGTCCTGGACGTCGCGCTTCGCCCTCCAGCCCAGTTCCGCGGCGGCGCGCTCGGCCGAGGCGACCACGCGGGCCGGGTCGCCGGGGCGGCGCGGGTCCCCGGGTCACCGGTCGTCGTCGGCGTCCCCGGTCGGCTCCGCCCGCCGCGCTTCGCCGGGTTCCTCCTGCCGGGCTGCCCCGTCCAGCGCGGTGGTGAGCCGGTCGAGGCGTTCGCGCAGCTCGGTGATCTCCTCCAGCCGCAGGCCCGTCGCGGCGGCGATCCGGACCGGCACCCGCACCGCCCGGGCGCGCAGGGCGGTGCCCTCCTCGGTCAGCCGGACCTCCACCGAGCGCTCGTCGCGGGCGCTGCGCTCGCGACGCACCAGGCCGGCCGACTCCAGCCGCTTCAGCAGCGGCGAGAGCGTGCCGGAGTCCAGGCGCAGGTGCTCGCCCAGCTTCTTGACGGGCAGTTCGTCCCGCTCCCAGAGCACGAGCATCACCAGGTACTGCGGGTAGGTCAGCCCGAGGTCCTTCAGGATCACGCGATAGACGCCGTTGAAGGCGCGCGAGGCGGCCTGGAGGGAGAAGCAGATCTGGCTGTCCAGGCGGAGCCAGTTCTCCTCCGGGCCGGCGGCGTCGGCAGCGGCGCCGGCGCCGACGGCGGCATCGGGGGCGCCGGCGGCATCGGGGGTCGACATCGGGGTCATGCCTCCAGGGTAGCTCTTGCGGGCCATTTGGTTGTGTGCAATTAAATTGTGTGCTCTACTTGTCGTCGTGAGGCCGCCCGGACGCGAACGGCGCGCGGGCGGGCCACCTCGAACACCGACTTCCGAGAGGGATGGTTCATCCATGGACGCGCTCTACACCGCAGTCGCCACCGCCACCCACGGCCGCGAGGGCCGCACCGTCTCCTCCGACGGCAGGATCGACCTCGGCCTGGCCATGCCGGTGGAACTGGGCGGTGACGGTCAGGGCACCAACCCCGAGCAGCTCTTCGCCGCCGGTTACGCGGCCTGCTTCGGCAGCGCCCTCGGCCTGGTCGGCCGGCAGGCCAAGGTCGACCTGGCGGACGCCGCCGTGACCGCCGAGGTCGGCATCGGCAAGCAGGGCGAGGGCTTCGGCCTCAAGGTCACCCTCCGCGTCGAGCTGCCGGACAGCGTGGACGAGCCGACCGGCCGCAAGCTGGTCGAGCAGGCCCACCAGGTCTGCCCCTACTCCAACGCCACCCGCGGCAACATCGAGGTCGACCTCGTCGTCGAGTGACCGGAGCGGCCGCCTCACGGAGCGGCCGCCTCACGGAGCGACCCGCGCCAGCACCTCGCCCGTCTCCCGGCTCCACGCCACCACCACGGCCTCCTCGGGCACCCGCTGCCGGCGGGTGAGCAGCAGCCAGCGGACGCGGTGCCGGCGCGCGATCGCCGACCGTTCGGCGCGGGTCGACCCCGGGGCGAGGTAGGCGCGCACGTCCGCGAGCCGCCGCAGCCGCTCCCGCTCGTCCACGGCGGCGTCCGGCCAGGCGGGGGCGGCGAGGTTCGGCCCGTACCCGGCGATCATGTGGACGGCGTAGTAGCCGTCCGTGAGGACCACCTCGCCGGGCGCCATGTACCGGGCGGCCCAGTCGTACGCCGGCCAGCGCGGCGGCTGGGCGAAGCCGACCGGGTCCACCGCGCGCGGGACGACCGCCCCGGCCTGCACGGTGAGGAAACCCACGCAGGCCGCCACCGCCGCGACCGCCCCCAGCACCCGCCGCCCCGCGCCCCACGGCCGGGGCGCCGTCAGCTCCACCGCGAGCGCGAACTGCAGCGGCACGAGCGTGAGCCCGAGGATCCGCCCGTAGGTGTAGTGGCCGCTGACCCAGCCGTACGCCACCACCAGGGCGTCCAGGGCGAACATCAGCACCAGCGGATCGCGGAGGCCGTTCCTGCGCCCCCGCAGCCACAGCGCCGGCACGCCCGCCAGCGCCAGCCAGAAATGCCCGGCGAGCCCCTCGTACAGCCGCCGGTGCATCGCGTCGACGCTGGAGTCGCCGGCCAGCGCGAACACGTCGAAGTACGGCCACGCGGCGGCGGTCAGCAGGGCCGTCGCCCCCGTGAGGGCCCAGCGCAGCACCACCGCCGGGCTCCGGCCGCGCTGCCGGCCCGCCACGAAGGCCACGCCCCCGATCACCGCCGCCACCGCCGTGATCGGGTGCACCAGCAGGATCACCCCGTACAGGCCGCCCAGCGCCGCGTACCCGGCGAAGCCGCGCAGCCCGCTCGGGCCCACGAACCGCACGGACCGCGCGTCACGCGCGCGCGTGGCGGTCCACGCCCAGGCCCAGAACGCCAGCCCGATGGCGAAGGCCGACGGATAGCCGAGGTTGCCGGTCATCGACATCAGGCCGAGGTAACCGCTCCACCAGGCCCGTTCGGTGCCCCACAGCAGGGTCATCGCCGCCAGCGCCAGTACCGGCGCCCAGGGCCGCGGTGTCAGCACGCGCGTGAGGCGGCCGACGCCGGTCAGCAGCACCACCAGGTTGACCGGCCCGGCCACCCGCAGCACGTCCCGGCCCGACAGCCCGGTCAGCCGCGCGAACACCCCCTGCGCCACCGCGTACGGCGAGTAGTACGGGCTGCCCGCGCCCGGCAGGTCGCCCGTCGGATGGCGCGGGTGGAACAGGTCGGCCCGCAGCCGTTCGACGACCGCCGCGTGCTGCCCGGCGTCGCAGCACAGCGGCACCCGCCAGTACGCCAGCGACATCACCAGCCAGAACAGCAGCCCGAGGACCAGGTACGGCGTCGGCCGCGGGCCGCGTCGGCCGTACAGCGCCGTCGCGCCGCGCACGGGACGCCGGGCCAGGACGCCGACGCTCATCGGACCGGAACAAAGAGGGGCATTGGCGGTATGTTCCCGCCCGGGTCAACGGCCTCGCGTTTGTCACCTCATCGAGTGAGTCCGGTCGGGCCGTTCCTGCGCCGGCAGCGCCACCCGGCCCCGCACCAGCGGCTCCAGCAGCAGCGGCAGCCCCAGCACCGGCAGCAGCCAGGCCGGCACGATCAGCCGCCCGCCCCAGATGGCGATGTCGGGGTGCCCGGCCTGGGTGAGGAACCCGGTGGCCGCGGCCGCCACCACGAGCACGCCGAACGCCCGCCGCGGCCCGCGCAGCGCCCCCACGCCCCGGCGGCCAGCGCCGCCGCGAACAGCGGCTCCCACAGCTGCCGGCGCAGCCACTCCGGCCAGAACCGCTGCTGCAACTGCCAGAACTCCGGCCAGGGCCGCTCCCGGTCCGGCCGCGTGAAGTGATGGGTCAGCAGGTCCTGGAGGCTCTCCGCCTCCGACGGATACCGCAGCAGCCCCGCGAGCAGCAGTGTCCCCGCCGCCCCGCCCGCGCCCGCCGCGGCCAGCGCCACGGCCCCGCGCCCCACCGGCCGCCCCCGCCGCCGGCGCCGTACGGCGATCAGCGCGCCCGCGGCCGCCAGGGCCAGCCCGAGGAACAGGGCCTGCGAGTGCTTGACCGCGAACAGGGCCGCCAGCGCGCCGCTCACCGTCCACACCCCCGCCCGCACCCGCCCGTCCAGGGCCAGCGCGCCGCCCCACACCGCCACGAGGGTCAGCGCCAGCATCAGGCCCTCGGCCATCGGGCGCATCGCGGTCGTCCCGACCGGCAGGACGTAGTACAGGGCCTGCCCGGTCAGACAGGCCCCGGCCGGTACCCGCAGGGTGCGCAGGACCAGGAAGACCAGCACCCCGCCCGCCACCGCCGCCGTGACCCCCGCCGCCCACATCCCCCAGGTCACGCCGAACAGGGTGAGGAACGGCACCAGGAACAGCGGGTAGCCCGGCCGGGCCTCGAAGATCCGCATGAAGCGGTCCGGCATGAACGGCACCGTGTGCCCGCCGGTCCGACCCGCCGCCAGCCGCGCCCCGACGGTGCGCCACTCCCGCTCCCGGCACGCGGCGAGCACCTCGGCACCCGGGTCGGCGCGGTGGAACCGCACCACGTCCACGCTCTGCCGCCGGGCCGCGACCGAGGCCTCGCCCTCGCACGCCCAGTCGATCGTCGCCGCGGCCGCCTCGTGCTTGCCGTCCCCGCGCAGACTCAGCGCGTACGACAGGTAGTTCTTGCTGTCCGGGGTGTCCCGGCCGGTGACGTTCGCGAGCTGGAGCAGCGCGTACCCCACGGCCAGGACGAGCACCCAGGAGCGCGGGCGCAGCCTCACCTGGACGCCAGCACGTCACCCGCGACGGCCGGGGCGGGCACCCGGGCCGTGGCGGGGCCGGTCATCTCCTCGCCCAGCAGCAGCGTCCGTACCACCCGCTCCGCGGCCAGCCCGTCGTCGTACACGCAGAACCGCTCCCGGAAACCGGCCCGCAGCCGCGCCGACTCCTCGTCGCGCCAGCTCCCCGAGGCCATCAGGGAGACCAGCTCCCGGTAGCCGCGCGAGACGTGGCCCGGCGCCTCGGCGGTGATGTCGAAGTAGGTGCCCCGGCTCGCCGTGTACGCGGCCCAGTCGTCGGCGTGCACCACGATCGGCCGGTCCAGGTGGGCGTAGTCGAACATCAGGGCCGAGTAGTCCGTGACCAGGACGTCGGAGGCGAGCATCACCTCCTCCACGTCGGGCACGTCCGTCGCGTCGACGACGACGCCGCGCCGGTGCAGCTCGGACAGGCCCGCCCCGCGCGCGTGCCCGGCCGCCAGCGACGGGTGCAGCCGCACCACCAGGGTGTGGCCCCCGCCGAGGTCGGCGGCGAACCGCGCCAGGTCGATCCGGTCCACGTGGCCGCCGCGGACGTACTCCCGGCGGGTCGGCGCGTACAGCACCACCGTGTGGTCCGCGGGGATGCCGAGGCGGGCGCGGGCCCGCGCCCCGGCCTGCGCGTCGGCGCGCACCAGCACGTCGTTGCGCGGACTGCCGGTGCGCGCGGAGGCGAAGTGACAGGGGTAGGCCCGCTCCCACACCAGCTCGGAGTGCGGGTTGGCGACCAGGCTGTGGTCCCAGCGGTCGGCGCGGCGCAGCATCTGCGGCACGTCCACGCCGAACCGGGCGCCGGGCCGGTCCAGCAGGTCGGCCCCCATGTACTTCAGCGGGGTGCCCTGGTGGGTGTGGACGTGGACGCTGCCGGGGCGCTTGACGAGGCTGCCGGGCCAGTTGACGTTGTTGACGAAGAAACCGGCCCGCGCGGTCACCCGGCGGTAGGCGGGGGAGTCCAGCAGCACGTGCTCGACCCCCTCCGGGAGCCGGGCCGCCGTCTCCTCGTCCCGCACGACCCACACCCCGCGCAGCTGCGGGGCGATCTCGCGCGCCTTGCGGTACACGGCGCCCGGGTCGCCGAGGACGCCCCGGTGCGAGAACGCCGAGTACACCACCAGCCGCGGATCGAGCGGGCGCCGGGCCCGCACGGCGCCCGCGCCCCGGCGGACGCGCCCCGCGGCCGCCCCGCGCGCCCGCGCGGCCCGCCGGGCGAGTTCCCGCCCGGCCCGCGCGCCCTGCCGCCGGGCCGCGTAGGCGGCGTACGGCCCCCGCAGCACGCGCAGCTCCGCGGGCACCGGTTCGCCCGCCGGGCGGTGCCGGGCGAACAGCTCGGCCGTCCGGCGGAAGAACTCGCGCCGGTCGGACGGGGGCAGCCGGTCCGGCTTGGCGAGGATGTCCAGGCAGTGCTCGCCCATCTTGCGGTGCAGGTAGGGCCGCCAGCCCGCCAGTTCGGGGCGGGAGTCCACGAAGGCGAAGACCCGCTCGTACTGGTCGTGGATGTCGAAGTGCTTGCGGCTGGTGGTGGACAGGATGTTGCCCTGGCGGCGCTGGCGGTAGTTCAGGCAGATCCGGTCGAGCGTGGCGATCCGCCGCGCGCTGAGCATGACCGGGAAGGTCCAGGGGGTGTCCTCGTAGTAGCCGGGCGGGAAGCGGAACCCGCCCGCCTCGACGAAGTCCCGCCGGTACACCTTGTTCCACACCACCATCAGCAGGTCGAGGATCTCCGGGTGCTCGGCGGCGGTGAACGGGGCGTCCCCGCACGCGGCGAGGACGTGCGCGAGGGCGTTGCGGCGGGTGCCGCCCCACCAGTAGGTGCGGGCGTAGTCGAAGACCAGCACCTCCGGGTCGCCGGCCTCGTCGAGGCGGTCGGCCATGGCACGCAGGGCGCCCGGCGCGAGGGTGTCGTCGCTGTCCAGGAAGAACAGGTAGTCGCCGCCCGCGAGCGGCAGACCCGCGTTGCGGGCCCGGCCGAGGCCCACGTTCTCCGGCAGGTGCAGGACCCGCACCCGGTCGTCGCGGGCCGCGTACTCGTCGAGGATCGCGCCGCAGCCGTCGGGGGAGCGGTCGTCGACGGCGATCACCTCGAGATCCCGGTACGACTGCTCCAGGACCGAGTCGAGGCACTCGCGCAGGAAGCCCTGCACCTTGAAGCAGGGGACGATGATGCTGAAGCGGGGCACTGCGGGAGTCAGCTCCTTACGGGATCACGAGAGGGGCGGCGGCGGGGGCCGGGACGCGCTCGGCGAGCGGCCGCACGGGCGGAAGCGCCTCCGCGGGTTCGCCGAGCAGCACCCGGCGCACCACGCGCTCGGCGGCCCGGCCGTCGTCGAACTGGCAGAAGCGGGCCCGGAAGACGTTCCTGAGCGACCGGGACGCCTCCGAGGCGTAGGAGCCGTCGGCGAAGACGCGGGCCAGCTCCTCGGGCGTGCGGGCGACCGGGCCCGGCGGGGCCGCGAGCAGGTCGAAGTACACGCCCCGGGTCTCGGTGTAGACGTCCCAGTCGTCGGCGTACACCACGATCGGGCGGTCCAGGTTGGCGTAGTCGAACATGATCGACGAGTAGTCGGTGACCAGCGCGTCGGCGGCCAGGCACACGTCCTCGGCGGAGCGGTGCGCGGTCACGTCGATGATCCGGCCGGAGCCCCGGCGCGCCCCCGGTCGTAGAAGTAGTGCGCCCGCAGCAGGACGACGACGTCGTCGCCGGCCGCCTCGCAGAACGCCTCCAGGTCCAGGCCGGGGTCGAAGCCGCTCCGGTGGTCGCGGTGGGTGGGCGCGTACAGCACGGCCGTCCTCCCCTCCGGCACGCCCAGTTCGCGCCGGACGCGGGCGACGTCCTCGGCGGTCGCCGTGCAGAAGACGTCGTTGCGCGGATAGCCGTACTCCAACTGCTCGTAGGAGCCGGGGAAGGCGCGTTCCCACATCTGGGTGGAGTGGGTGTTGGAGGACAGGTTGTGGTCCCAGCGGTCGACACGGCCCAGCAGTCTGGTGAAGCTGCCGGTCGCCGCCGCCACCACCGGGTACGTCGACTGGTCGACGCCCATCTTCTTCAGCGGGGTGCCGTGCTGCGTCTGCAGGTGCACGCTGCCCTCGCGCTTGACCACGCCCTCCGCGAAGTTGGCGTTGTTGACGAGGTACTTGGCGCGCGCGAGGAGCCGCCAGGCGCGCCGGCTGCCGAGCACGGCGTGGTCGACGCCCGGCGGCACGGTGTGAGCCTGGCCGGGCTCGACGAGGAACACCGAGCGGATGTGCGGGGCGAGTTCGGCGGCCTTGGCGTGGATCGCGGCGGGGTTGCACGCGTAACCCCGCCCCAGTACGCGCAGTACACCGCCAGGTGGGGATCGAGGGGGCGGCGCAACTGGAGCCGGTAGTACAGCCGGGTGCGCAGTCCGTGGGGGCGCGGGACGCGCCGGGCGGCCGCCGACACCCTCCGGTTGGCGCCCCGCAGCGCGCGGAACGCCGTGTACGCCCCCGCCGCCAGCAGCCGGTGCTGCACGCCGAGGCTCCCGCCCGGCACGCGGAACCCGGCCGGCCGGTGCCTTCGGTGGAGCGCGGCCGCCCGGCGGAAGAACGCGCGGCGGGCGGTGGCGGGCAGCCGGGCCGGATGCGCGGCCGTCTTCAGGACGGCGGCGAAGAGCTGGGCGAACAGGGCACCGGAGGACCCCCGGGCGGCGGCCCTGGTGAGCACCAGGTCCGTCTGCTCCAGCAGGTCGGCGTGGTGCTCGCCCGGCTGGTCGAGCCGGCTGCCCTGCCGCCGCAGCAGATGCCGTACGACGACGCGGCGCAGCACCGCGACCCGCTCGGCGTGCACGGTGACCAGGCCGCCGAAGCCGAGGTCCGTGAAGGGCCCGTCGGGGAAGACGAGCCCGTGCGCGGTGAGGAAGCCGCGCCGGTGGACGGCGCCGCACGGGGGCAGCCGCACACCGGTCACCTCGGGGGCCTCACCGGGGCCGAAGACGCCCCGGGGCGCCCCGGCGAACAGCGGGGCCGCCGGGTTGGCCGGCTCGCCCTCCCACCACGGGGTGCGCTCGTGCTCGGCGTACAGGACGTCGACCTCGCCCGTCTCGGCCAGTCGGGCGTCCAGCGCGTCCAGCGCGCCCGGCACGAGCGTGTCGTCGCCGTCCAGGAACAGCAGGTACGCGCCGGTGGCCGCCCGCAGACCGGTGTTGCGCGCCCCCGCGAGCCCCGCCCCGGGCGGCGAGAACACCGGCGTCACCCGGCCGTCCCGCCCGGCGTACCCGGCGGCGACGGCCGCGGCCGGGGCGTCGGGCGCGTCGCAGACCGGGATCAGCTCGAAGTCGCCGAAGGACTGGCCGAGGACGGAGTCCAGCGCCAGGGACAGCCGGCCGGCTGCCCCGTGGGACGGAACGATGATGCTGAAGCGGGGCATTCTGTTCTTTCTGCGTCTGGCTTGTCTGGCTTGTCTGGCTTGTTCGGCTTGTCGCTGCCGGCGGGGATGCCGGCGCCGGGTGCCCGGCCCCTGGTGGCCGCTGGGCACCCGGCCCCTAGTGGCTGGTGACGCGAGGGCCCGACGGCTGCGGCACGGTGGCCAGCGCGGGCCGCGTGGGCGCCGGCACCGCCGACACCGCCGACGGCACGGGACGGCGCTCGGCGAGCGGCACGACGGGCGGCAGGTCCGTCTCGCCCAGCACGATCCGCCGTACGACGCGCTCGGCGGCGCGTCCGTCGCCGTACGGGCAGAACCGCTCGCGGAACGCGGCGCGCGACCGGGCCGCACGGGAGCCGTGCCAGCGGCCGGTCGTGAAGATGTCGGCCAGTTCGTCCTCGGTGCGGGCGACCTCGCCCGGCGGGAAGGCGCGCACGTCGAAGTAGGTGCCGCGGGCCGCCTCGTAGGCCTCCCAGTCGGCGGCGTGGATGACGATCGGGCGGTCCAGGTCGGCGTAGTCGAACATGATCGACGAGTAGTCGGTGACCAGGACGTCCGAGGCCAGGCAGAGGGACTCCACGCTCGGGTGGCCGCCGACGTCGATGATCCGGCCGTCCGCGGGCAGGTCGACGGGCTGCCCGTAGTGGGCGCGGGCCAGGATCACGAAGCGCGGGCCCAGCCGGTCCAGGAGGCGTTCCAGGTCGAGTCCGGCCCGCTGGGTGCGGCGGTAGTCGCGGTGGGTGGGGGCGTACAGGACGGCCACCGTGTCCCGGGGGATCCCGAGCTCCTCGCGCAGCCGGGCCACGTCCGCGGCGGTGGCCCGCTGGAAGACGTCGTTGCGGGGGGAGCCGTACTCCAGCATGGTGTAGTCGCCGGGGTAGACGCGCTCCCAGGTGAGGGTGGTGTGGCGGTTGGCGGACAGGACGTAGTCCCACTTGTCGACGCCCCGCAGCAGCTCCGCGAAGTCCATGTCGCGGGCCGCCGCGGGACGCTCCTGCAGGTCGAGGCCCATGTGCTTGAGCGGGGTGCCGTGCTGGGTCTGTACGAAGACCTGACCGGGGCGCTTGACCAGCCGACGGTCGAAGTTGACGTTGTTCACCAGGTACGTGGAGCGCGCCAGTGCCGTCCAGTAGGCGGCCGTGCCGGGACACAGCGCCCGCGTGCCGGGCGGGACGGTGTGCCGGTACTCGGGGCGGGCGATCCACGCCGTGCGCACCTGCGGGGCGAAGGTTCGGAACGCGCTCTCCAGGGCGCCCGGGCCGCAGCCGTGGCCACGGCCCCAGTAGGCGGCGAAGACGGCCCGGTCGGCGCGCAGCGGCAGGCGCAGCTGGATCCGGTAGTGGGCCTGGAGGCAGGCGGCCCGGAGCACGCGGGTGAGCCGCGCGGCGAGGCCGCGGGCACGGCCGCGCAGGACCACGGCCGCCTGGAGCGTGCGGTAGGTGCGGTGCAGGCCGAGGCGGACCAGGCCGTGGCGCAGCCGCGAGCGCAGCGGCACGGGCGCGCCGGGCGTGCGGTGACGGCGGTAGTGGGCGCGGGCCCGGCGCAGGAACTCGCCGCGGGAGCCGCGCGGCAGCCGGCCCGGCCGGGTGAACACGGTCGTCAGGTGGTCGACCATGCGGCGGAACAACACCGGCCGCCAGTGCGCGAGTTCGGGACGCCGGTCGATGAACGCGAACAGCCGGTCGTACTGGTCGAAGACGTCGAAGTGCCGGCGGCTGGTGGTGGAGAGGATGTTGCCGCCGCGGCGCCGCCGGTAGTGGACGCAGACCCGGTCCAGCGTCGCGATCGACCCCGCGGTCAGCAGCGCCGGGTAGGTCCAGGGGGTGTCCTCGTAGTAGCCGGGCGGGAAGGTCAGGCCGGTCCGCTCCACGAACTCCCGCCGGTAGGCCTTGTTCCAGGCGACCATCAGCACCCTGAGCAGCCCCGGCCGGTCCTCCAGCCGGAAGGGCGCCGGGCCCCGCTCGGTGAGGTGCTCGGCGAACCTGTCGCGCTCGGTCTCACCCGTCCAGAACGCGGTGGCGTAGTCGTACACCAGCACGTCCGGCTCGCCGGTGTCCTTCAGCCGGTCGGCGACCGCGCGCAGCGCGCCCGGGGTGAGCGTGTCGTCGGAGTCGAGGAACAGCAGGTAGTCGCCGCCGGCCAGGGCGATGCCCGCGTTGCGCGCGCCGCCCAGACCGGCGTTCTCCGGCAGGTGCAGGGCGCGCACACGGGGGTCACGGGCCGCGAACTCGTCGATGATCTCGCCGCACGCGTCCGGCGAACGGTCGTCGACGGCGATCAGCTCGAGGTCGGTGAACGACTGGGACAGCACGGATTCCAGGCACTCGTGCAGGTACGCCTGAACCTTGTACGCGGGGACGATGACACTGAACCTGGGCAAGGGACATCCATGGGTCGGCGCGGACGACAGGGCCTGGTCCGGGCAACGGCCGATGGAGTGACTTGGTTACGTTTCCCTACGGCATCCGGGGGACACCGGGTGAACGGCGAGGGGCGGACCGGTGGCGCCCGCCCCCCTTGCCGCAGCGCCTACTTGACCGCGCCGGCCATCACGCCGGACACGAACTGCCGCTGGAAGGCGAAGAACACGGCCAGCGGGATCACCATCGAGATGAACGCGCCGGGCGCCAGCACGTCGATGTTGTTGCCGAACTGCCGTACCTGGGTCTGGAGGGCGACCGTGATCGGCTGGCTGTCGGCGTCGGTGAACACCAGTGCCACCAGCATGTCGTTCCACACCCACAGGAACTGGAAGATGCCGAGGCTCGCGATCGCCGGACCGCCCAGCGGCATCACGACCCGTGTGAACAGGCGCAGTTCACCGGCGCCGTCCAGGCGGGCCGCCTCCAGCAGCTCACGGGGGATCTCCGCGAAGAAGTTCCGCAGCAGGAACACCGCGAACGGCAGGCCGAAGCCCACGTGGAAGAGGACCACGCCGAGGACGGAGCCGAACAGGCCCACCTTCCCGAACAGTTCGGCGATCGGGATGAGCGCCACCTGCACCGGCACCACCAGCAGGCCGACCACCGCCAGGAACCACCAGTCCCGGCCCGGGAACTCCATCCACGCGAACGCGTACCCGGCGAGCGAGCCGATGACCACGACCAGGACCGTCGCCGGGACGGTGATCAGCACCGTGTTGAGGAGGGAGCTGGTGATGTCGCCGTTCTCCAGCAGCTTCCGGTAGCTGTCCACGGTGAGCTGGGACGGCTCGGCGAACACCTTCCACCAGCCGCTCGCGCTCATGTCCTCGGGGGCGCGCAGCGAGGAGATCAGCAGCCCGATCGTCGGCACCAGCCAGAACAGGCCGACCAGGATCAGACAGACCCGGACGGCGCCGCCGCCCAGTTTCTCCACGATCCGCGCGCCGAGCGAACGCTTCGCCCTCACGGTCTTGGTGGAGGCCTCGACCGTCTTCACAGGCGTCTTCACAGGCGTCTTCATCGCCGCACCTCCCGTCGCAGCCGACGCACGTTACTGCGTTCACCCGGGGGGCGACCCCCGGACCCCCGGCAGGACGCCGGACGCACGCTCATCGCCGCACCTCCCGTCGCAGCCGACGCACGTTGAACCACATCACCGGGATCACCAGCAGCAGCAGGAACACCGCGATGGCGCTGGCGATGCCCGGCTGGTCCTCGGAGAAGCCCTTGCGGTACAGCTCCAGGGCGAGCACGTTGGCGTCGTCCTGGGAGGAGCCGGGGGCGATGATGAAGACCAGGTCGAACACCTTCAGGACGTTGATCATCAGGGTCACGGCGACCACCGCGAGGACCGGCGCGAGCAGCGGCACGGTGACCCTGCGGAACACCTGCCACTCGTTCGCCCCGTCCACCCGCGCCGCCTCCATCAGCTCCCGCGGCACGCTCGCCAGCCCGGCCGCGATCAGCACCATCGCGAAGCCCGCCCACATCCAGATGTACGAGCCGATGATGGCCGGGGTGACCAGCGACGGGCCGAGCCAGTCCAGGCCGTTGTAGGCCTCCGCGAAGTTGCCCGCGGGCAGGCGCAGCAGCGCCCCGTCGGCCGCCGCGGGCAGGGTGAAGGTGCCGTCGCCGGCCGCGGTGGCCGACGCCACGACCTTGCCGTCCTTCACGGCCTCGATCCGCATCCCGGCGTAGCCCAGCTCGGACGGGTCGGGGGCGCCGAGCGTGCCGACGCCCTTGCCGCGGGTGAAGTCCTGCCAGGTCGTGCCGGTGACCTTGCCCGGTTCGGGCGCGGCCGGCGCGGCCTTCCGCGCGCTGTCCGGCATCTGGTCCGGGGCGACGCCGACCAGCGGCAGGAAGACCGGATCGCCCGTCCGCACCGGCTCCTTGGTCAGGAACGCGCCGCCCTTCGCGGGCTCCAGCGGCGACCGGCGGCCCGGGTGGGCCTTGGGGAACGCCGACGACTGCGCGAACGTGTCGTGCACGCCGACCCACACCGCGTTCGCCACGCCCTTGTCCGGGTCCTGGTCGTACACCAGCCGGAAGATGATGCCGGCGGCGAGCATCGAGATCGCCATCGGCATGAAGACGACGAGCTTGAACGCCGTTCCCCAGCGGACGCGTTCGGTCAGCACCGCGAAGATCAGACCGAGGGCGGTCGCCACGGTCGGCGCGAACACCACCCACAGGACGTTGTTCTTCAGCGCCGTGCGGATGCCGTCGTCGGTGAAGAGGGCCCGGTAGTTGTCGATGCCGGCGAAGCCGTCGCCGGACTGGTCGGAGAAACTGCGCACGAGCGAGTACCCGATCGGGTAGACCACGAGCGCGCCCAGCAGCAGCAGGGCGGGCAGCAGGAACAGGGCTGCCACCGTCCTGCGGGTGCCGGTCACGCTTCGGCGCGAGCGAGGAGGGGCGGGGGCTCCGGGAGCCCCCGCCGCACCGGCCGATGCCATGACCGGCTCAGTTCCCGTACGCCGCTGCCGCGTCCGACTCCAGTTTCGCCTGGATGCCGGCCACGTCCGTCGGGTTCTTCAGGAAGTCCTGGAGGTCCTTCCACTCGCCCTTGCCGGGCGTACCGCCGAACGCCTGCGGCGCCTGGTCGGACATGTCGAACCGGAAGTCGTCGCCCGCCGCGACCAGCGCCTCGGCGATCTTGCGCTGCACGTCGTTCGGGTACGCCGCCGGGTCGACGTTCTTGTTCGGCGAGAGGTAGCCGCCGAGCTTCGCCTGGATCTCCGCCGCGTCCGGCGAGGCCAGGAAGGTCGCCAGCGCCTGCGCGCCCTTCGAGTCCTTCAGGACGACCGCCGCGTCACCGCCGGAGACCACCGGCGCGGTGTCGCCGACCTTGGGGAAGGGGAACACCTTCGCGTCCGTGCCGATCTTCGCGTCCGTCTGCGCGATGTTGACCTGCACGAAGTCGCCCTCGTAGACCATCGCGGCCTTGGGCTGGTCGCTGCCGGTGAAGGTCTGGGTGACGGAGTTCGGGAACTGCGTCTGGAGGGCGCCGTCGGCGCCGCCCGCCACGTAGTCCTTCTTGCCCCAGATCTGCGCGAGCGTGGTCAGCGCCTCCTTCACGGAGGGGTCCGTCCACTTGATCTCGTGCTTGGCCAGCTGGTCGTACTTCTCCGGGCCCGCCTGGGAGAGGTACACGTTCTCGAACCAGTCGGTCAGCGGCCAGCCGTCCGCGCCGGGTATCGAGAACGGGGTGACGCCGGAGTCGTAGACGGTCTGAGCGGTCGTCAGCAGCTCGTCCCAGGTCTTGGGCTCGCTCGCGCCCGCGTTCTCGAACACCTTGGCGTTGTACCAGACCAGGGACTTGTTGGCGGCCTTGTAGTAGACGCCGTACTGCTCCGTGCCGACCTTGCCGATGTCCTGCCAGCCCTGCGAGTAGTTCTTCCGCAGCTCCTTCAGGGCCTCGGCGCCCAGCGGCTTGGCCCACTTCTTCTCCACGGCCTGCTTGATGGCGCCCGGCTGCGGCAGCATCGCCACGTCCGGGGGCTGACCGCCCGCGATCTTCGACCCGAGGAAGTTGATGATCGGGTCCTGCGCCGGTACGAAGGTGACCTTCGCGCCGGTGCGCTTCTCGAACTCGGCCAGCACCTTCTTGAAGTTGGCCTGCTCCGGGCCCGTCCAGACGGCCGCGACCTCCAGTGTCGTGCCGTTCAGCTTCGGGAGGGTGAGGGTACTGCCGGTCCCCTTGGTGCCGGTGCTCTCGCCGCCGTCGCCCTTGTCGTCGTCGCTGCCGCACGCGGTGAGCGAGAGCGCGAGTGCTCCCGCGAGGATGCCGGCGGCCGCCTTCACGGTCCTGCGTGTGCGGATGGTGCTGCTCGTGCTGCGCATCACTGCCCCGTTCTCCGTTCCTCGTCGAACGTTGAGCGCTGTCCCGTGGCACTGGTCTACGCCGGGTGCCGTGGGTCGGCAAGTACGCATGCGGTGTCAAGTGAGCGATCGTGACCGCCTCGTGACGCCCCCTCGAACGCCCGGCCGACCGCCGGGGCCGAGCCGTGCTCCGAAGGCCACGCTCACAGCAGTGAGGGCACCTCCGCCGCCGAGACCTCGCGGGCCGCCCGTTCCAGGGCGCTGGCCAGGAGGGCGAGGTCGGTGGGGCCGTTGCCCAGTTCGCGGACGGGCCTGCGGGCCGGCGGGTCGCCCATGCGCTGCCACTCCAGGGGGACGACCGTGGGGCGCAGGGTCGCGGTGCGGGGGATGCGGCCGGTGACCCGGCCGCCCTGGAAGGGGGTGAGCCGGCCGTCCGCGCCCCTGAGCCGGCCGCGGCCGGGGGCCGGTTCGTCGGGGCCCGAGCCCGGTGGGTCGAGGACGATCCGCACGGTGGCCTGCCGGGCGGGCTCGGACTCCGCCGTACGGCCGCCCGGACCGGTGGCGGCCACCAGGTGCACGCCGAGCCGCTCGCCCTCGCGGGCCACCGCCTCCAGCGCGCGCATCACCGACCCGGCGGCGGGCCGGCCGGGCGAGCCGAGGGCGGGCGAGACCAGGGCGTCCAGGTCGTCCACCACGACGACCAGGCGGGGCAGCGGCGGGGCCGCCTCCGTCCGCCGGCGGGCCGCCGCGCCGGGGCGCAGCCGCAGGGTCGAGCTGGGCGGGGTGTCGAGGTCCGCGGCGCCGCTCCCCCCGCCGGCCGGCTGGCGCTGCGGGACGATACGGCCGGACACCGCGCGGTGCGTGTGCCACTCGGCGAAGTCGGACCGCCCGAGCAGCTCCGCCCGCCGCTTCAGCTCGGCGGCCAGCGACTGCGCGAACTCCCGCATGCGGACCGGGTCGTTGGCGGTGAGGTGCGTGGTGACGTGCGGTACGTCCGTGCAGACCCGCAGGCCCTCGCCGTGGCCGACGCCCGCCTTGCCGGCGGTGTCCCGGCCGTCCAGCAGGACGATGCCGAGCCGGTCGGGGCGCTCGGCGGCGGCCAGCGAGGCGACGACCGCCCGCAGCAGTTCCGTACGTCCGCTGCCGGGCGGGCCCTCTATCAGCAGGTGCGGGCCCTCCGCGGACAGGTCCACGCAGACCGGGCCGCGCGGGCCCGCGCCCAGCACGGCCGAGGTCCGGCCGCCGAGCGCCTCGGTGTCGTCGGCCGCGTCGGCCCAGCGGGCCATCAGCGAGGCCGGGGTCGCGCGGGCCAGGCCCAGCTCGTCGAGGAGGCGGGCCGACAGGGGCAGCGGGGCGGACACGCGCGCGGGGCGCTCACCGCCGTCGGCGGCCGTCTCCGGGCGCAGGGGCGCCAGGGCCCGCGCGAACCGCTCCGCCCAGGCGGCGGAGACCGCGTCGACGGCGCCGACCGTGCCGTGGCCCACCGGGCCCGGCCGCTCGGACTCCGACCCGGCGGGGGCGACCCGCAGCAGCCGCAGCGCGGTCGCCACGTCGCCGCTGAGCAGCGCCACCGCCCCGCACGCGCGGAAGGCGGGCGCCGCCGCGCAGGCCGCCTCGTACACGTCGGTGACCGGCGCGGCGGGGGAGGCGGCGGCCGTCTCGGCCAGGCAGAGGACGTGGATCCCGGCCCGGGGGCCGGCCGTCGCCAGCCGGGCCGTCGCCTCGCGCAGCGCGGCACCGCCGGGGTCGCCGTCCACGACGAGGACCGTGTACGGGCCCCGGAAGCCGCCCCCGGCGTCGTCCGCCACCGCCCACGAGGGGCGGCGGTGCGTGCCGCCCGGGGCGGGCACGACGGGCGCCGCCGCGGCGTCGTCCGTCAGGTGGTCGTCCAGGCGGCGCAGCAGTTCGTCGACGCGGGCGGCGGCCTGGTCCGGGTCGTGGGCGAGGAGGAGCCGGCAGTCCTGGCCGTGTCCCGGGCGCAGGTGCGGCAGCCAGCCCAGCCAGGACCACTCGGCGACCCGCTCCCGCTCGGAACGCGCGCGGTCCGTGCTGATCAGGACGATCTCCAGCAGGTCGGGGGAGTGCAGCGCCGCGAGCTGCGCCAGCACCGCGCGGGCCAGCCCGGCCAGCCGGGGGCGCGGCCCGGCCAGGCCCAGGGCGCCGGCCTCGCGCAGGCCCGCCGTCACCGGTACGGCGGGCAGCAGCGACCCGTCGGGCGCCACCCGGTCGGCCGTGCCCAGCCGGACGGCGAGCGTCTCGGGGTGACCCGGTCCGCGTTCCCACAGGCGCGGGCCGGGGCCGAGCGCGGTCAGCAGCAGGGCGGCCGGGTCCGGCCAGGTGTCCGGGGCGGACGCCGGCCCGGCGACCGGTTCCGGCCGCACCGGGGCCGGCCGGTCGTCGTACGACTGCGGACCGTCCGTCTCCTGCGGGGTGCCCCGCCCGCCGGCCAGCCGGCGGGCCCAGGCGGACAGGCCGCCGCGCCTGCGCAGCCCCTGCGGCACCTCGGTGCCGCGCAGGGGGTGCCCTTGCGGGAGGTGCCGCCGCCGTCCTCGTCCGGGGAGGGCCCGTACGGGTCGCCCGCCCCGAAGGGGGCGGTGAAGGGGCCGGGGCCCGAGCGGCCGCCGTGGGTGGCGTCGTGGGTGGCGTCGTGGTTCTCGATGGGCGGCGCGCCGCCCTGGCCCGGCACGAGGGACGTCGGCGCCCGCTCGCCGCGGGCGGGCGCGGAGCCGTGCCAGTCGACCGTGCCGTAGGCGTGGCCGGTGGGCGCGCCGGGGCCGGTGGCGGTCGCGGGGCCCGGGGGAGCGCTGTCGCCGCTCCCGCGCGCGGGGGAGTGGTCCGCGGGCCGCGGGCTCGCGCACGGCACCCGGACGTGGCCCTCCCCGTCGGGTGTCGTGGCGACCCGGGCGCCCGGACCGCCGGGCGGCGCCAGCCGCAGCCCCGACTCGCCGACGCGCAGCAGGGCGCCCGGGGCGAACCGGAGCGGGCGGTCCGGCACGCGCGCGCCGTCCAGGGTGGTGCCGTTGGTGGAGCCGAGGTCGGCCACGGTGACCCGGCCGTCGGCCAGGAGCGTCACCGCGCAGTGCAGGCGGGATACGTCGGGGTCGTCGAGCGGGACGTCGGCCTCGGCGGAGCGGCCCACGCGGATCCGGCCGCCGTGCAGCAGGTGGACCCCGCCCGCGTCGGGGCCCGCCACCACGTGCAGCCGGGCCGGGGCGTCGTCGACCTCCGGGTGCGGCTCGGGATCGGCCGGGACGCCGAGGCTGAGCACGGCGCCGTCGATCAGGGGCGGTTCGCCGAGGGTGCAGCGCTGGGCGTCGAGCCGCTGCGCGCCCGCGTGGAACACGGGCTGCGCTCCCCCGGACGGAGCAGCGCCCCCCTCCCCGGAGACCGCCGTGGCCAGGGCGGACGCCACCGCGGCCAGAGCCGTGCCGGCGGGCGCCGTGACCAGCACGTCGCAGTGCGCGGCGCGGCCCCGGCTCTCCCCGGGCGGGCCCTGCGGGTCTACGACGGTCAGCCGGATCTGCATCGCCGTCAGCGGTCCCTTCTGCCCGGGCGCGGACTTTCCCCCACCCCACACGAGCACGTCGGCCAGTACTCCAGGCATCCTCGCACCTGTCACCGACAATGTGTCCGCCACCGGGGAACAAGTGATCTTGATTGGTCGGCTCTGCCCGCAAAAGTGCCTGGCCGATGACCCGCGGATGACCGCTTGAGATCGGTCACGTCCGCCTCCGGCAACCAACGGACCGAGGCGAGCGTCTTTCCTTCGAACATGTACGGGAGGGGCCGGGACCGTACGCAAGGGCGTACACAAGGGCGTACGCGAAGACGTGTGCGAGGACCACAGGAAGACGACAGCCCCCGGCGGGGAGTGCGGCACTACAGTGTGTCGGAACAGAGGCAAGCAAGCAGCAGGGAGCGCGTGACGTGCGGCCAGTCGGCAGCAAGTACCTGCTCGAGGAGCCGCTCGGACGCGGCGCCACGGGCACCGTCTGGCGAGCCCGCCAGCGCGAGACCGCGGGCGCCGAGGCGGCCGTGGCCGGCCAGCCCGGCGAGACCGTGGCCATCAAGGTCCTCAAGGAAGAACTCGCGAGCGACCCCGACATCGTGATGCGTTTCCTGCGGGAGCGCTCCGTACTGCTCCGGCTGACCCACCCCAACATCGTCCGGGTCCGCGACCTGGTCGTCGAGGGCGATCTGCTGGCCCTGGTCATGGACCTCGTCGAAGGCCCCGACCTGCACCGCTACCTGCGCGAGAACGGCCCCTTCACACCCGTCGCCGCCGCCCTGCTCACCGCGCAGATCGCCGACGCCCTCGCCGCGAGCCACGCCGACGGCGTGGTCCACCGCGACCTGAAGCCGGCCAACGTCCTGCTCCTGCAGAACGACGGGCAGATGCACCCGCTGCTCACCGACTTCGGCATCGCGCGCCTCGCCGACTCCCCGGGCCTCACCCGCACCAGCGAGTTCGTCGGCACGCCCGCGTACGTCGCCCCGGAGTCCGCCGAGGGCCGCCCGCAGACCTCCGCCGTCGACGTCTACGGCGCCGGCATCCTGCTGTACGAGCTGGTCACCGGCCGCCCGCCGTTCTCCGGCAGCTCGGCCCTGGAGGTCCTCCACCAGCACCTGAGCGCCGAACCGCGCCGCCCCTCCACGGTGCCCGAACCGCTGTGGACGGTCATAGAGCGCTGCCTGCGCAAGAACCCCGACGAACGTCCCGGTGCCGAGAACCTCGCGCGCGGACTGCGCGTCGTCGCCGAGGGCGTCGGCGTGCACGCCAACTCGATGCAGATCGCCGCCGCCGAGGGCGTGGGCCACCTCCTCGCGCCCGACCCGGCGCCCGCGGCCGTGCCCGGCGCGCCCGCCGGCGGGTACGACCCGAACGCCGCGACCAGCGTCCTGCCGCACACCGGCGGACCCGGCACCCCGCCCGGCGCCGCCGACCCCACCGCCGTCCTGCCGCACACCGGCGGCCCGGCGGGCGCCGCCGACCCGACGGCCGTCCTGCCGCCGGTACCGCCGCACCAGACCGGCGGACCCGGCCCGCAGGGACAGGGACAGCGGCCGGAGGAGCCGCACCCCTGGCAGAACCAGCTGCGCGCCGCCCGCGACCGCAACGAACAGACCCAGATCCAGTACCTCGACCCGGACGAGGACCCGCTGCGCCGCCGCCCCAGCGGCAGGTCGCCCGTCCGCAGCAGCAGCCCCGCCCGCAGCAGCAGCGGCCCCAGCAGGGCTACGGAGCGCCCCGGCAGCAGCCGCAGCAGTACGCCCCGCAGCAGCCCCAGCCGCGGCGGCACACCCCGCAGCCCCAGCAGCCGCCGCAGCGGCCCGCGCCGGAGTCCCGCCCGCCGCGGGAGCCGCGCGCGCCGAGGCAGCGCAGCGCCAATCCGATGAAGATCCCCGGACTCGGCTGCCTCAAGGGCTGCCTGTTCACGGTCGTCATTCTCGTCGTGGCCGGCTGGCTGATCTGGGAACTGACCCCGCTCCAGGACTGGATCGGCACCGGCAAGGGCTACTGGCAGCAGCTCGGCGACTGGTTCGACACCGTGAGCGACTGGATCGGCGACCTCGGCGCGAAGACCGGCGGCGGAGCCTGACGGACGCACCGGCGCGGGGTCCCGGCGACGGGTCTGGTGATTTGTCGACTCCCGGCGGGTGATTTCCGCCTCCGAGGTGAGGATCGCCCCGCGGGGCGCGTAGGTTGGTCGGCCGGGGGCCGCCGGGGGTCCGCGGCCCAGCCGCCGACGCCGGTGCCCCGCCCGGCGCAGCGTCGGCACCACGCGTCTGTAGGAGCAGCCTTGGCACGGAAGATCGGCAGCCGGTACACCGCCCACCAGATCCTGGGACGGGGCAGTGCCGGCACGGTGTGGCTGGGCGAGGGACCGGACGGTCCCGTCGCCGTCAAGCTGCTGCGCGAGGACCTCGCCTCCGACGAGGAGCTGGTCGGCCGCTTCGTGCAGGAGCGCACCGCCCTGCTCGGTCTGGAACACCCCCACGTGGTCTCCGTGCGGGACCTGGTGGTCGACGGCAACGACCTGGCGCTCGTCATGGACCTGGTCCGCGGCACCGATCTGCGGACCCGCCTCGACCGGGACCGCCGGCTCGCGCCCGAGGCCGCGGTGGCGATCGTCGCGGACGTCGCCGAGGGGCTCGCCGCCGCGCACGCGGCCGGGATCGTCCACCGGGACGTCAAGCCGGAGAACATCCTCCTCGACATGCAGGGCCCGCTCGGCCCCGGCGGCTCGCACCGGGCCCTGCTCACCGACTTCGGCGTCGCGAAACTGATCGACACCCCCAGACGGACCCGCGCCACGAAGATCATCGGCACGCCGGACTACCTCGCCCCCGAGATCGTCGAGGGCCTCCCGCCGCGGGCCTCGGTGGACATCTACGCGCTGGCCACCGTGCTGTACGAGCTGCTCGCGGGCTTCACGCCGTTCGGTGGCGGGCATCCGGGCGCGGTGCTGCGCCGGCACGTCACCGAGTCCGTCGCCCCGCTGCCCGGCATCCCCGACGAGCTGTGGCAGCTGATCGTGCAGTGCCTGGCCAAGGCGCCGGCCTCCCGGCTGCGGGCCTCCGAGCTGGCCGCCCGGCTGCGCGAGCAGCTGCCGTCGCTGGCGGGGATGCCGCCGCTGGACGTGGACGAGCCGGACGCCGAGGCGGCGGAGGACGAGCCGGGGACGGGCCGGACCGCCGACGCCACGCAGGCACCGGCCGCCTCCGACACCGCCGGGCGGGCCCGGCGGGGATCGGTGTCCCTGGTGCCCGGCGCCCAGCCCGACTCCAACCGGGACACCCACACCTCGATGCGGGTGCCGGCGCCGGACGAGCTGGCGGGCGGCGCGCGCGGGACGGCACGCGTGCCCCGGGCGGCAGGGACGCCGCGTCCGGGATCGGCGCGCAACCGCGCGGCCACCCGGCGGCGGAGGATCGTCGTGGGGGTGGCCTCGGCGGTGCTGGTCGCCGCGGCGGGCGTGGGGACGTGGGCGGCCACGACGGGCGACGACGGGGGCGGGCCCGGGTCCGGCGAGTCCGGGAACTCGGCGCCGGCGTCGCCCTGAGCGGGGGTCCGTCCTCGCCGCCCCTTGTCCCTTCCCGGGCCCGGGTGCCGTGCCCCGGGACCCTGCCGGCCCGGACGGCCCCGCCCCTCGGACGCCGGACGGGCCGGACGCACCGACCGGTGCTCACCGGGGTGTCCGTGGCCGGAGGCGTCCGCCGCTTGGCGGAGCCGTTACGCTGGAGGGGTGGCAGTCGTCGATGTATCCGAAGAGCTCAAGTCCCTCTCCTCGACCATGGAGTCGATCGAGGCCGTTCTGGACCTCGACAAGCTGAGGGCAGACATCGCCGTGCTCGAGGAGCAGGCGGCAGCGCCGTCCCTGTGGGACAACCCGGACGAGGCGCAGAAGATCACCAGCAAGCTGTCCCACCTCCAGGCCGAGGTCAGGAAGGCCGACGCCCTGCGCGGCCGGATCGACGATCTCTCCGTCATGTTCGAGATGGCCGAGGAGGAGGACGACCCGGACGCCCGTGCCGAGGCCGAGTCCGAGCTGGTCGCCGTCAAGAAGGCGCTGGACGAGTTGGAGGTCCGGACGTTGCTCAGCGGGGAGTACGACTCCCGTGAGGCGCTGGTCAACATCCGTGCCGAGGCCGGTGGCGTCGACGCCGCCGACTTCGCCGAGAAGCTCCAGCGGATGTACCTGCGGTGGGCGGAGCAGAAGGGCTACAAGACCGAGGTCTACGAGACGTCGTACGCCGAGGAGGCCGGCATCAAGTCGACCACCTTCGCCGTGCAGATCCCGTACGCCTACGGCACCCTCTCCGTCGAGCAGGGCACGCACCGCCTGGTGCGCATCTCGCCCTTCGACAACCAGGGACGCCGCCAGACCTCCTTCGCGGGCGTCGAGGTCCTCCCGGTGGTCGAGAAGACCGACCACATCGAGATCGACGAGTCCGAGCTGCGCGTGGACGTCTACCGCTCCTCCGGCCCCGGCGGCCAGGGCGTGAACACCACCGACTCCGCGGTGCGCCTCACCCACCTGCCCACCGGCATCGTCGTCTCCTGCCAGAACGAGCGGTCGCAGATCCAGAACAAGGCGACCGCGATGAACGTCCTCCAGGCCAAGCTGCTCGAGCGGCGCCGCCAGGAGGAGCAGGAGAAGATGAACGCCCTCAAGGGCGACGGCGGCAACTCCTGGGGCAACCAGATGCGTTCGTACGTCCTGCACCCGTACCAGATGGTCAAGGACCTGCGCACCGACTTCGAGGTCGGCAACCCCGAGGCCGTTTTCAACGGTGAGATCGACGGGTTCCTGGAAGCCGGCATTCGCTGGCGCAAGCAGCAGGAGAAATAACTTTGTCGACAAGGCAACTGCCCTCACGATGGGGGTAGTTGCCTTTTCGCTTGCCCGCGTTTCCCGGCGTGTCTGGGTTTTACGTCACACTCACACCTTCAACGTCCGGCAAAGTGTGCCGAGTTGGACATTGCGTGCGCAACGGCCTTGACGCTGCTGTGAAAAATCGTAAGGGTGAACGGTGGCATGCGTATCTCTGGGGCGCATGTGAACCGGGGGGCTTCGCCAGTTCCGGCTACCCCCGTCGATCACCGCCCCGGCGCGGCCTCATCGACGATTTCGGCTACTGGGGGTAGCGACCTTATGACCAAGAAGACGCGCGTTCGTATCGCGCGCATCGCCGCGGGCGCAGTGATCGCCGCGGGCGCCTCGCTGACGGTGGCGGGCGTGGCTTCGGCCACCGGCAACGAGGACGGCCTCAGCGGCCTGGTGGACACGTCCGGCGACGTCACCGTGCAGACGGGCGAAGACGACCCGATCTGCGACATCGTCGCCGACCCCGAGTGTGATGACGAGGAGCCCGGCACGGCCGCCGTCGGCGGTGCCGCCTCGATCGGTGGCGCTGCTGCTTCGGGTGACCAGAGTGTCGGCGGCGCTGCTGCTTCGGGTGACCAGAGTGTCGGCGGTGCTGCTGCTTCGGGTGACCAGAGTGTCGGCGGTGCCGCTGCTTCGGGTGACCAGAGTGTCGGTGGCGCTGCTGCTTCGGGTGACCAGAGTGTCGGCGGTGCCGCTGCTTCGGGTGACCAGAGTGTCGGCGGCTCGAACGGCAACTCCGGTGGCAACGGCGGTTCGAACGGCAACGGTGGCTCCAACGGCAACGGTGGATCTTCCAGCACCGGCGGCAACTCCACCACCGGCGGCTCCAGCAGCACGGGCGGCTCCACCGACGGCGGTTCCACCTCCGGCGGCTCGAGCAGCACCGGCGGCAGCTCCACCGGCGGTTCCGCCACCGGCGGCAGCTCCACCGGCGGTACCGGCACCACCCCCGACGGCACCGCCGCTCAGGAGGTCGGCAGCTCCGCGCTGACCGACACCTCGGACACCACCTCCGACAACGTCGCCCAGGGCGGCGGCAAGGAGCTGGCCGAGACCGGCGCCGGGCAGACCACCTTCCTGATCATCGGTGCCGCCACGATGATCGTCGGTGGCGTCGGCTTCCGCGTGCTCCCGCGCCTCGTGGAGGGCCGCGGCGCGGCCGCTGCCTGACGGTAGGTAGCCGCACCGGCACGTGACGCACACACGAAGGGCCCGGAGCCTGCCGGCTCCGGGCCCTTCGGCGTCGTACGGGCTAAGCGGTCTGGTGGGCGAGCAGCGCGAACGCGGCCACCAGCACGGCCAGCAGCGCGATCAGCGCCATCGGGTTCAGTCCCGCGAAGAAGTTCTCCTGCTGCAGCCGCTCGCGGTTCGCGCGGCACACCGAGCACCGGCCCTCGCTCACGGGCGCGGCGCAGTTGGCGCACACCAGCCGGTCGTACGTCATGCGCTCGCCCTCCTTGCACCGGTGGTTCCACATGGACAACGCCCGCCGCGACGCGAACGTTCCCCTCCACTCTGCCAGGTTCCGCGGAATTCAGCGCGGGGTCCCGGCAGGAGCTGCCTCACAGCACGGGTGGACGTACAAAAACGCACAAGCCGCACGCAACCGTGACCGCTGCCTGCGCACGCCTCCCCGGTTCGCGTATGGTCACGCTCATCTACCCCCGGCGACCCGTGGTGCATCCGTGATCCGATTCGACAATGTCTCCAAGGTCTACCCCAAGCAGACCCGCCCCGCACTCAGGGATGTGTCCCTGGAAGTGGAGAAGGGCGAGTTCGTGTTCCTCGTGGGGTCCTCAGGCTCCGGGAAGTCCACCTTCCTGCGGCTGGTCCTCCGCGAGGAGCGGTGCAGCCACGGTCAGGTGCACGTCCTGGGCAAGGACCTCGCGCGCCTGTCCAACTGGAAGGTGCCGCAGATGCGCCGCCAGCTGGGCACGGTCTTCCAGGACTTCCGGCTGCTCCCCAACAAGACGGTCGCCGAGAACGTCGCCTTCGCGCAGGAGGTGATCGGCAAGTCCCGCGGCGAGATCCGCAAGTCCGTGCCGCAGGTGCTCGACCTCGTCGGGCTCGGCGGCAAGGAGGACCGGATGCCCGGTGAGCTGTCCGGCGGTGAGCAGCAGCGCGTGGCCATCGCCCGGGCCTTCGTGAACCGTCCCAAGCTGCTGATCGCCGACGAGCCCACCGGCAACCTCGACCCGCAGACCTCCGTCGGCATCATGAAGCTGCTCGACCGGATCAACCGGACGGGCACCACCGTGGTGATGGCGACGCACGACCAGAACATCGTGGACCAGATGCGCAAGCGCGTCATCGAGCTGGAGAAGGGCCGCCTCGTCCGCGACCAGGCCCGCGGCGTCTACGGCTACCAGCACTGACCGCGACCGTCCACGGAAAGGCTTGAACAACCCGCCATGCGCGCCCAGTTCGTACTGTCCGAGATCGGTGTCGGTCTCCGCCGCAACCTGACGATGACCTTCGCCGTCATCGTCTCCGTCGCCCTGTCGCTCGCCCTGTTCGGCGGGTCGCTCCTGATGAGCGACCAAGTCGGAGCCATGAAGGGCTACTGGTACGACAAGGTCAACGTCTCGATCTTCCTCTGCAACAAGAGCGACGCCGCCTCGGACCCCAACTGCGCCAAGGGCGCGGTGACCGAGGACCAGAAGAAGCAGATCAAGTCCGACCTCGGCAAGATGTCGGTCGTCGACTCGGTGACCTACGAGTCGCAGGACGATGCCTACAAGCACTACAAGGAGCAGTTCGGCGACTCCCCGCTGGCCAGCTCCCTCACGCCGGACCAGATGCAGGAGTCGTACCGCATCAAGCTGAAGAACCCGGAGAAGTACCAGGTCATCGCGACCGCCTTCAACGGGCGGGAGGGCGTGCAGTCCGTGCAGGACCAGAAGGGCATCCTGGACAACCTCTTCGGCCTGCTGAACCTGATGAACCGGGCGGCGCTCGGGGTGATGGCGCTCATGCTGGTCGTCGCCCTGCTGCTGATCGTCAACACCGTGCGCGTCTCGGCGTTCAGCCGACGGCGTGAGACCGGGATCATGCGGCTCGTGGGCGCCTCCGGCTTCTACATCCAGGCGCCGTTCATCATGGAGGCCGCCGTCGCGGGCCTCATCGGCGGCAGCCTGGCGTGCGTGTTCCTGGTCGTCGGCCGGTACTTCACCGTCGATCACGGCATGGCCCTGTCCTCGAAGCTCAACCTCATCAATTTCGTCGGCTGGGACGCCGTGCTGACGAAGCTTCCCCTGATCCTCGCCACCAGCCTGCTGATGCCCGCGCTGGCGGCGTTCTTCGCGCTGCGCAAGTACCTGAAGGTGTGACGCATGCCAAGGGGGTCGTACGGTCAAGAGACCGTACGGCCCCTTGGCGTTCCCCTAGACTCACCGCCATGTCAGGCCGCGACCCGCTCCGTTCGCCCCGCCGCTTCGGCCGTGGGGCCGCCCTGACCCTGGTGTTCGCCGGCGTGCTGGTGGCGGGCGCGGCGACCGGCTCGCTGCCCGGGGACGGCGGCCGGGCCGCCGCCGACGGGGCCCGCCCCGCCGGCCCCGCCGGCCCCGTCAGCCCTCCCGAGGCCGTGACCAGGGCCGCCGAGGAGGCGATGGCCGACGGGAAATCGCCCCTGGAGGCCGCCGAGCGCGCCGTCAGCCGCAGCGGGGACCGCTGGGCGGCGGTGTACTCCGAGAAGGAGTACGAGGAGTTCGCGGAGTCCCTCGAGGGCCAGTACACCGGTGTCGGCCTGGAGGCGCGGCGCGAGCGGGACGGCCGGATCGAGGTCACGAAGGTGCAGGCCGGGTCGCCGGCGGCCGCCGCCGGGATCCGGGCGGGCGACCGGCTGCGGGCCGTCGACGGCCGGGCCGTCGACGGGCGCCCGGTCACCGAGGTCGTCTCCCTGCTGCGCGGTGACGCGACGGACGCGCCCGCCGGCACCACCGTCCGCCTCGGCCTGGAACGCGGCGCACGCGTGTGGACCCAGACGCTGCGCCGGGCCCGCCTGTCCACCGACTCGGTCACCGTGCGCACCCTCCCCGGGGGCGTCACCGTCATCAGGGTCACCGCGTTCACCAAGGGATCCGGCGACGCCGTCCGCACCGCCGTCGACGCGACCCCGGCCGGCACCGGCATCGTCCTGGACCTGCGCGGCAACTCCGGCGGACTGGTCACCGAGGCCGTCTCCACCGCCTCGGCCTTCCTCGACGGCGGCCTCGTCGCCACCTACGACGTCGACGGCGAGCAGCGCGCCCTGCACGCCGACTCCGGCGGCGACACCACGCGCCCCCTGGTGACGCTCGTCGACGGCGGCACCATGAGCGCCGCCGAGCTGCTCACCGGCGCCCTGCGGGACCGCGGCCGGGCGGTCGTCGTCGGCTCGCGCACCTTCGGCAAGGGCTCGGTCCAGATGCCGAGCCGGCTGCCCGACGGCTCGGTCGCCGAACTGACCGTCGGCCACTACCGCACCCCGTCCGGCCGGACCGTCGACGGCACCGGCGTCACCCCGGACCTGGACGCGGGCGACGGGGCGCTGGAGCGGGCGGAGACCGTGCTGAGCGGGCTGGGGGACGCCTCGTGAGCGTCCGTCCGCACTCCCGGTAATCGGCTTTCCCCCACGGCCCCCTCGGGTGCGAAAATGGCCGCACTATGAACAAGGCAATGTACGTACCCAAGGAGTCCCAGCCGAAGCAGGGCAAGCCGGCCGAGGACAAGACCAAGGGCCAGCGCAAGATCGTCGCCCAGAACAAGAAGGCCCGGCACGACTACGCGATCATCGACGTGTACGAGGCCGGTCTGGTGCTCACCGGCACCGAGGTGAAGTCGCTGCGCCAGGGCCGCGCCTCGCTGGCCGACGGCTTCGTGCAGATCGACGGCGACGAGGCCTGGCTGCACAACGCGCACATCCCGGAGTACAGCCAGGGCAGCTGGACCAACCACTCCGCGCGCCGCAAGCGCAAGCTGCTGCTGCACCGCGAGGAGATCGACAAGCTGGCCTCGAAGTCGGAGGAGACGGGGCACACGATCGTGCCGCTCGTCCTGTACTTCAAGGACGGCCGCGCGAAGGCCGAGATCGCGCTGGCACGGGGCAAGAAGGAGTACGACAAGCGGCAGACCCTGCGGGAGAAGCAGGACCGCCGGGAGTCGGACCGCGCGATCGCGGCGGCCAAGCGGAAGCAGCGGGGCGAGTAGGCGGGGCCGGCAGCGGTCCCCGGCGACCCGGTGGCGGACCGGCAGCGGACCGGTGGCGCCCCCGCAGCGACCCGGTGGCGGACCGGTGCGTCCGGTCGCGGGCTCGGTGACCGGCCGGCCGGCGGGAATAGGCTGGCATCACGGTGCGTTGGTCACGTACGATGGCGACAGTCCCCCACAGCGGGGACGCACCGCCCCCTCGGGGGCATTGAAAAATCAACATGGGGATGATCGGTTTCGACAGCGGCTGTTGAACCAGGGGAAGCGTGTCGAGGAAGCGGCAATGATCTCGTTAACCATATGTCGCAAAAAATAATCGCCAATTCTAAGCGCGATTCCCAGTCCTTCGCCCTCGCTGCCTGATAAGCAGTGAGTGAAGGACCCTTAATGGGTGTCAGCCCGGGAGTGTTCCCGGCCCGGATCCTGGCATAATCTAGGGGACTAAACCATCGAGCCCGGTCACGGGGTTCGATGGGAAACCAAACAGTGACTGGGCCCGTCGGCGACTTGTTCGCGTGATCGCCGGGGCCGAGAAAATCGCAGCGAACTGCACACGGAGAAGCCCTGATTTTGCACCGTTGGACGCGGGTTCGATTCCCGCCATCTCCACCACCCCATGTGAACAGAGAACCCCGCCCCCTTCGGGAGGCGGGGTTCTCTGCTGTCCGTCCTTCTCACCGTCAACCGGACGCCGGCTCCAGCGTGAGGGACCCGGTTCCGGCCGCCGCCCGCGCCACCCGCTCCCCGGCCGCCAGCGCCCACGGCGCCGAAGGATCACCGCAGGAGGCCCGCAGGGTGTCGCCCTCCCGCACGACGGTGAAGGTCACGTCCCCGGCCCGCACCGTCACCCGCGCGCCGCGTTCGAGCCCGTACGCCCGCAGGGTCACCCCGTCCGCGTGGGCGTAGTCCGGCCGGTCGTCCACCGCCCCCACCGGGACCACCGCCCCCGGCCTGACCAGCAGCGGCACGCTCGAGAACCCGTGGCGTTCGCGCACCCAGCGCGGCCCGGTGACCGTCCGGCCGCTCAGGAGGTGCGTCCAGGTGCCCTCCGGCACGTAGTACGTCACGTCCCCCTCGTCGCTGAACACCGGCGCCACCAGCAGGTCCGGGCCGAGCATGTACTGCCGCTCCAGGTGCGCGCACCCGGGGTCGTCCGGGAACTCCAGCGCCATCGCCCGCATCACCGGCAGGCCCTCGGCGTGCGCGGTGCGGGCCGCCTCGTACAGGTAGGGCATCAGAGTCAGCTTCAGCCGGGTGAACAGCCGCAGCACGTCCACCGACTCCTCGTCGAACAGCCACGGCACGCGGTACGTCGAGGACCCGTGCAGCCGGCTGTGCGAGGACAGCAGCCCGAAGGCCAGCCACCGCTTGAACAGCGCGGGCGTCGGCGTGCCCTCGAAGCCGCCGATGTCGTGGCTCCAGTACCCGAACCCGGACAGGCCGAGCGACAGGCCGCCGCGCAGCGACTCGGCCATCGACTCGTAGGTCGCCTCGCAGTCGCCGCCCCAGTGCACGGGGAACTGCTGGCCGCCGGCCGTCGCCGAGCGGGCGAAGAGCACCGCCTCGCCCTCGCCCCGGTGTTTGCGGAGCACCTCGAAGACGGTGCGGTTGTACAGGTGGGTGTAGTAGTTGTGCATCCGTTCCGGATCGGAGCCGTCCGCCCAGGCCACGTCGACCGGGACGCGTTCGCCGAAGTCGGTCTTGAAACAGTCGACGCCCTGCGCGAGGAGGGCTTCCAGCTTCGCCGCGTACCAGTCGCGGGCGGCCGGGCTGGTGAAGTCGACCAGGGCCATGCCCGGCTGCCACAGGTCCCACTGCCACACGCTGCCGTCGGGCCGCCTGAGCAGGTGCCCGAGCTCCTTGCCCTCGGCGAACAGCGGGGAGCGCTGGGCGATGTAGGGGTTGATCCACACACAGATGCGCAGCCCCTTCTCCTTCAGCCGCGCCAGCATCCCCTCCGGGTCGGGGAACACCCGGGGGTCCCACCGGAAGTCGCACCACTGGAACTCGCGCATCCAGAAGCAGTCGAAGTGGAAGACGGACAGCGGGAGTCCGCGCTCCCGCATGCCGTCGATGAACGACGTCACCGTCTCCTCGTCGTAGGAGGTGGTGAACGACGTCGACAGCCACAGCCCGAAGGACCAGGCGGGCGGGAGGGCCGGCCGCCCGGTGAGGGCGGTGTACTTGCGCAGGATCTCCTTCGGGGTCGGCCCGTGGACGACGTAGTACGTCAACTGCTGGGTCTCGGCGCTGAACTGGACCCTGGACACCGTCTCCGAGCCGACCTCGAAGGACACCTTGCCCGGATGGTCGACGAAGACGCCGTAGCCGGCGTCGGTGAGGTAGAAGGGCACGTTCTTGTAGGCCTGCTCGGTCGCCGTGCCGCCGTCGGCGTTCCAGATGTCGACGACCTGCCCGTTCTTCACCAGCGGCCCGAACCGCTCGCCGAGCCCGTACACGTGGGTGCCCACGCCGAGGCCCAGCTGCTCGCGCAGGTAGTGGGCGCCGGTCCCGTCCCGGACGATGCCCATGCCCTTGGGGCCGCTGGAGGTCAGGACCCGGCCGTGGGCCAGGAAGTCGACGCGCCACGGTCCGGTGCGGGCCACCCTGACCGACAGGGCGCCCGAGGTGAGGGTGGCGTGCTCGTCGTCGTACTCGGCGCGGGCGGCGGTCTCCTGCCCGGTGAGCTCGAACACCGGCCCGGGCGGCCGGCCGCCCTCGAAGTGGGTGAGGGTCACTCCGATGACGTCCGGCATCGGGGTGTGGGCGGTGATCGTCACGACCGGCCCCTTCAGCAGGTCGCCGCGGTGGCGGACGGGCCGGGTCGGCGCGTGGATCTCCAGCGTGCCGCCCCCGGCGGCGGTGCCCCCGGTCGCGTCGACGTCGAGGACCTCCACCGGGTGCGCCGTGGTGACGCCCTCGCGCAGCAGCCAGTAGCCGTCGGTGAACTTCACGCGCGCACCCCTTTACTTGACCGCGCCCACGGCGATGCCGCGGGTGAGCGTCCGCTGGAAGACGAGGAAGAAGACGATCGCGGGCAGCACGCCCAGCAGGGCGGCCGCGTTGGTCATCGTGGCGTCCATGAGGCGCTGGCCCTGCAGGACGCCGAGCGCCACCGACACGGTCTGGTTGTCGTTGGAGATCAGCATGACCAGGGGGAGCAGGAACTCGTTCCAGGTCCAGATGAAGAAGAACACCAGGAGCACCCCGAGCGTGGGGCGGCTGACCGGGACCACGATCCGCCACAGCACCTGCCACTTGTTCGCGCCGTCGATGCGGGCGGCCTCGATGATCTCGCGGGGGAACTGCCCGAGCACCGAGGAGAGGAGGTAGGTGCCGAAGGCCGCCTGGACCACCGTGAACACGATGATCACGCTCAGCCGGGTGTCGTAGAGGCCCGCCTGCTTGCTCAGGTAGTAGACCGGGTAGACCAGCGCCTCCTGCGGCAGCATGTTGGCCAGCACGAAGAAGGCGAGCACCCAGGCGCGGCCCCTGATCCGGCCGATGCCGATCGCGTACGCGTTGAGCACCGACAGGGCCGCGGCGAGCACGGCCACCGAGCCGCTGATCAGCACCGAGTTGAACAGCTTCTGTCCGTAGTCGACCCGCTGCCAGAAGTCCTTCAGGCCGTCCAGGTAGAGGCCGTCGGGGAGGCTGAGCGGGCCGTGCGCGGAGTACGCGGCCGGTGACTTGACCGCGTTCACGGCCACGATCACGAACGGCACCACCATGAACAGGGCGGCCAGGCACAGGGCCGCCAGCACCGGGTAGCGGCGCAGGGCTGCGGTCATGCGCGGATCCCCTCCTCGGCGTCCTCGGCACGGGTCTGGAGTTTCAGGCCGATCAGGGAGACGGCCAGGATGATCACCGTCAGGACGGTGGAGATCGCGGCGCCGTAGCCGACCTGCGTCTTCTCGAAGAAGGTGGCGAAGGAGAAGTACGACGGCACGTTCGTCGCGCCGCCCGGCCCGCCCTTGGTCAGCACGTACACCGCGCCGAACACCTTGAGGGCGGCGATCGTGCACCAGGTCAGCACGACGTAGGTCTCCGGGCGGATCTGCGGCAGCGTGATGTGCCGGAAGCGGCGCCACCAGCCGGCGCCGTCCAGCTCGGCCGCCTCGTACAGCTGCGGGTCGACGCGCTGCAGGCCCGCCATGAAGACGACCAGCGGGAAGCCGATCTGCACCCACACCATCACGCCCATCACGCTGTACAGCGCGATGTCGGGGTCGCCGAGCCAGTCCTGCTGCCAGGAGCCCAGCCCGACCGCCCTCAGCAGTGCGTTGAGGGAACCGTCGTCGGGGGCGAGGATCCAGCTCCAGACGATGCCGGCCACCGCGATCGGCAGCACCTGCGGGAGGTAGAAGCAGGCGCGCAGCACCGCGGCCCACCTCGGTCCGAAGTGCTTGCCGACGAAGTCGAACAGGGCGGCGGCCAGCACGAGACCGATCACCGTCGGTACGGCCGCCATGGCGACGACCATGAACAGGCTGTGCCGGAAGGACGCCCAGAACTCCGCGTCGTCCAGCAGCTCCCGGTAGTTGGCGAGCCCCGACCACGTGGGGCTTCCGACGCCCTGCCAGTCGGTGAAGCCGATGCCCGTGTTCATCAGGAACGGCACGCCGACGACCGCCAGGAAGGCCAGGATCCCGGGGAGCAGGAAGAGCGCGTAGGACTCGCGGGCCCGGGGGCGGCGCGGGCCGGCGCCGAGGTGCTTGCCGACGGCCCGCGTGCCCCGTTCGACGGTGGCCGTCATCGCTTGGGCGCACCCTTGTCGTAGGCCTGCTGCAGGGCGCCGAGGTAGTCGTCGGGCTTCCGGGCGCCCGTCATCAGCTTCTGCGTCTCGGAGACCAGGACGTCGTAGAAGCCGTTCACCGGCCAGTCCGGGTAGAAGGCCAGGCCGTCCCGTCCGCTCAGCGTGTTGAAGTCGGAGATGAGCTTCCTGGCCTTCGGGTCCGTGACGGCGCTCGCGTCGGCCGCGACCGGGACGCCGCCCTTGTTGCCGAGCAGGTTCTGGATCTTCTTCGACAGGGTGATGTCGATGAAGTCGTAGGCGAGGTCCTTGTTCTTCGCGTTCTTCGGGACCACCCAGAGGTTGCCGCCGGAGCCGAGGGTCAGGTCGGAGCCGGGCCACAGGACGGTGTCCCAGTCGAACGCCGCCTCCGTCTGGAAGCGGCCGTACCACCAGCTGCCGGAGAACAGGATCGGCGTCTTGCCCTGGATGAAGGAGACGCCCGCGTCCTCGGCCTTGGCGCTGGTCGACTTCTCGCTGATGTAGCCCTTCTCCACCCAGTCCGCGAAGGTCTCCGCCGCGTACGTCCAGGCCGCGTCGTGGAAGTCGGCCTTCCCCTTGTACAGCTCGTAGGTGTCGACCCAGGAGCGGTCGGCCCGGGAGAGGGCGAGCTGGTAGAGGTACTGCTGGGCGGGGTACTCGGCGCCGCCGTTGGCGAGCGGGGTGACGCCCTTCCCGGCGAAGGCCTCCATGGCCGCCGTGAGCTGGTCGAACGTCTTCGGCTCGGCGATCTTGTACTTCGCGAAGAGGTCCTTGTTGTAGTAGACCATCGTGTACTCGGCGTAGTTCGGCACGCCGTACCACTTGCCGGAGCCCATGACCCCGTCGGTGTCGTACCTGCTGGTCGTGCTCACGCCGGCGCTGAGCTTCTTGTCCCAGCCGCGCTTCGTCGTCTCGGCCGTCAGATCGGTCAGCAGGCCCTGTTTCGACAGCAGGCCCGCGGTCGCGTTGCCCTTGTTGTACTCCATGAGGTCCGGCGCGTCCGAGGAGTTGAGGACCATGGACGCCGTCTTCTGGATCTGCTCGAAGCCCTTCTCCTCGACCTTCACCGTCACGCCCGGGTGCGTGGCCTCGAACTCCTTGATCGCCTCCTTCCAGGCCTGGCCCATCGCGCTGTCGGGTCCCTCGTAGTGCCAGAGCCGGAGCGTGCTGCCGTCGGACGCGCCGCTGTCCGAGTCGCCGCAGGAGGACAGGAGAAGCGATCCGGAAAGGATCACCGCTGCGGCCGCCGCACGCCTTCGTGTCGTCAACATCGAGTGCCTCCAGGGGACTCGGACGGTTCTGGGTGATGCCGCGCGGCGCTCGTGGGATCGATGCGACGCGTGGTGTCGAAGCGCTTCGACGTGGAAGGTATGCGGGAGCCACCGGAGCGTCAATGGGTGCGGTCGGAGTTGGTGCAAGCGTTTCGACGACGTGAGCCGACACCGTGGGTCAGGGTGTGGATCAGCAGGGCGGTGCAGGCCGCCGCGACCGGCACCGCGAAGGCGTCCGCGGCCGAGCCGTGCTCCACCGCCCAGCCGCCGGACACCGAACCGCAGGCCAGGCCGGCGAGCAGGGCGGTGACGACCAGGCTCATGCCCTCGTTGAGGCGGTCGGGCGGGGTGCGGTCCTGGACCAGGGCCATCGCGGTCACCATCGTCGGCGCGGTCGCCATGCCCGCCACCAGCAGGGCCGCCGCCAGCACGGGAAGTGTTCCGGCGGTGCGGGCGGCGAGCAGCGGCAGGGACATCAGCGGCGCCATCGCCAGCAGGCACCACGGCAGCCGGCGGTCCGCCGGGCCGTGCGGTCCGCGCGCCCCGTACACCAGTCCCGCGGCGCACGATCCCGCCGCCTGGAGCGCCAGGACCACCCCGGCCGCCGAGCGGTGGCCCTCCGCGTCCGCGTAGGCGATCGTGACGACCTCCGTCGAGCCGAACACCGCGCCGGTGGCGACGAAGCACGCGAGCAGCGGCGGTATGCCGGGGGTGCGCAGCGGCGACGCGGAGGCCGTGCGGGCGACGGGCGGCGGCTCGGTCGCGCGCTGGGCGGCGAACACCAGCACCCCGCTCACCAGCAGCACCACGCCGGCCAGCGTGCCCGCCTCCGGGAAGAACGTGGCGCACAGGAAGGCCGCGAGCACCGGGCCCAGCATGAAGCACAGTTCGTCGGCGGCCTGTTCGAAGGAGTTCGCCGCGTGCAGGCCGGCCGGGTCGCCCCGGAGCAGATGGTTCCAGCGGGCCCGCGACATGCCGCCGGTGTTGGGCGTGGTCGCGGTGGCGGCGTACGCGGCGAACAGCGTCCAGTCGGGGGCGCCCCCGCGCACGCACAGCACCAGCGCGAGACTGCCGAGCGCCGCGAACAGCGTGGCCGGCACGGCGATCCGGGCCTGCCCGTACCGGTCGACGAGCCGCGCCGTCCAGGGCGCGACCAGCGCGGTCGCGGCCAGTCCGGCGGCGGTGACGGCACCGGCGAGGGCGTACGAGCCGCGGGTGCCGGCGATCATCACGACCGCGCTCACGCTGAACATGCCCATGGGCAGGCGGGCCATGAGGTTCCCGGCGGTGAAGGCGCGGGCGCCGGGGACGGCGAAGAGACGGCGGTAGGGGTGGGGACGCGGCATGCGCCCACCGTCACCCGCGGCCGGTCCCGGGGTCCAACACCTGTTCGGAGCCGATTCACGCACCCGCGTTGTAAATTCGCCGGATGTCCGCTCACGTCGACCCCCGCCTGCTGCGCGCCTTCCTGGCCGTCGCCGAGGAACTCCACTTCACACGCGCCGCGGCCCGCCTCCACGTCGCCCAGCAGGCCCTCAGCCGGGACGTGCGGCGGCTGGAGCGCGAGTTGGGCGCCGAACTCTTCCTGCGGACCACCCGGCAGGTGACGCTCACCGCCGAGGGCGAGCGGCTGGTGCCCCACGCGCGCGCGGTCCTGCGCGCGCTGGACGACCTGCTCGCCGCGTTCGGGCCGGCGCGGCCGCTGCTGGTCGACCTGAACTCCCCGGGGCTGGCCACCGGCCGCCGGGTGCTGCACCGGGCCCGTGAACTGGCCCCCGAGCACGAGCTGATGGCCCGCTTCGAGAGCGGTCTGACCGGTGCGGCCGTGGAGATCGCCGCGGGCCGGCTGGACGTGTCGTTCGGCCGGTACGCGGGCCTGGACCCGGTGCTGCGCGCCCAGTTGGACCATCAGCTCGTGCGCTGGGAGCCGATGGCGGTCCTGTTGCCCGAGGGGCACCCGTGGGCGTCGGCGGCCCGGGTGCCGCTGTCCGCGCTGGCGGGGGAGCGGGTCTACGCGGGCGCGGGGAACCCGCGGACCCCGGAGTGGACCGACCTCGCCCGACTCCTGTTCGAGGGGCGCGGCATCGAGATCGCGCCGCCCGTCCCGCTCGCCGTGGGGGAGGAGGAATTCCGCCGGATCATGGCCAAGGAGCCGTCGCCGATCCTCGCGGTAGTAGGTTTTCCGGCCATGCCCGGAGCGGTGCTGCGGCCGCTCGTGGACCCGGTCCCGCTGTCCCCCGTGTCGCTGGTGTGGCGAAAGGGGCTGGTTCATCCGGCGCTCGAGGCACTGCGCCGCGCGGCGGTCGAACTCGGGTTCGTGGAGGGATGGTTGGAGCGTCCCGCCGGGGGATGGATTCCAGCCATGGACATGAACATGGCGTGTACCCATAAAAGAGACATCGCACACATCGACCCCGCGCCTGCGCTAGATTCGTCGCCCTGAGCACGCGGGGGTCATAGGGATGCGCTGACCGGGTGGGGGCCCGGTTTCGTCGGCATGTGCTCGTCGTCTCAGGCGCATTCAGGAACTGGCCCGTGGTGTCCCGTGGGGGGAAACGCACACGTGAAGAATTGGCGGGAAGATGCCCAACCGGACCGGCCGGAAGCGGCATCGCCGACCGGAGACGTACCGGCCGCGAAGGGAGACGCCCGGGAGTTTCCCGACGGTGCGCGACAGTCCGTGAGGGGTGGGCCGGGGCGCGGCGCCCAGGACGTCCTCCTGGACGCCGGCCTCGGGGCGGGTGGCCCGGCGCCGGCCGGACACCGGGACGAACCGGTGCGTACCGGTGAGCCGTCCACCTCGAACGGCCTTTCCGAAAACGAACGGTCGAACGGCGGACTCCGGGACCCCTGGCAGGAGACCGCGGAAGTGTCCGTCCTCCTGCCCGGCACGGACGCGGAGGGCGACGACCCCGGCGACCCCGACGAGTTGACCGTCCGGCTCGACTCCCCGCACCGGGGGGCGGGCCCGCGCGGCAACCGCACGGACGCCTCCGACGTACCCGTGTTCGTCGACGAGACGGGCCGTCGCGGCCGCACCTTCCGCCGCCTCGGCATCGCCGTCGCCGTCGCCTGCGCCGCCTACGCCGTCGTCATCGTCGCCACGCTCCTGTCCGGGAACGCCGGCGCGCCCTGGCTGCCGGTGCCGGGCCGGCACGACGACGAGCCGGCCGCCCGGGTCGAGACCTCCGACGAGCCCAGCTCCTCGTCCACCCCGACGCCGCCCGGCTTCGCCGCGCCCGGCCGCCCCGACCCCACCGCCTCCGGACCGGCCGTGCTCCCGCCGGGTACGGGCGCGGCACCCAGCGCCTCGGGCAGCGCCGTCGCACCGCCGAGCGGGTCCGCCGCCGCGCCGCGGCCCCTGCCCAGCGGCTCCGGCCGGCCCAGCCCGGTCCTCACCAGCGCGCCCCCGGCCCCGGCGCCCAGCAGCCCGGCCGCGCCGCCGCCCGAGCCGTCCCCGTCCGCCACCGCCGAACCCACCCCGCCGCCCTCGTCCTCCCCGGCGGGAGACGCGGGGGCGCGGGGGGCGCGGGCGGCGCGGTGGCGGGCGGTGCGGTGGATCCGGTGGTCGCCGGGGCGGAGACGGGGGCGGTTCGGGCTCGGGCTCGGGGTCCGGTTCCGGTTCCGGCTCGGGGCCGGGTCCGGTTCGGAGTCCGGCTCCGGTCCCGGTGAGGAGACCGGTACGGCCGCGGCCTCGGGGGCCGATCCGGGAACCGGCTCCGCACCCGAGCCGGGTCCGGCCCTGTCGCCGTCCTCCGGTGCCGAGGGCGTTTCCGTTCGGGTGACGGTGTCCAGCACCGTCTTCTGAGCCCCGCCCCGCCCCGCCTCCTTTCGCCTCCTCTCGACTCGTCCCGTCCTGCCGACCTCGCCGGTCGTGCCCGCGCGTTCGCGTATCCGCACATTCGCGTATCCGTGGCGCGGCCGGCCGGCCGGTCCGGCCGCGCCGGCCTCCACCGGCCCGCGGCCCCGTCCCGTACGGCTGCCGCCGCCCCGCGCCGCGCCGACGCGCCCACGGCGCCGGCCGACCCGTGCGGTCGTCCGGCCCGGCACCACGGCCCCGCCTTCCTCCGGGCTCAGCAGCGCCTCCCGACCCATCGGCCATCGGCGCTGCCGTGCCCGGCACCGCGGTCGCACCCGGCGCCGCCGTCTCCGTACTCGTCCCGTACCCGTACCCGTCCCCTGCCGGCGCCCTGCCGGCCCGTCCTCGTCCCCGAAAGAACGTCCCTCATGGCTCCACGCAACAGCCGGCCCACGACCAGAAGGTCCGCCGGACACTCCGCCCACCCCCCGCACGACCCTGCCCCGACCCCGATCCCTGCCCCGTCCGCGCCCGGTCACGACGACGAGCGGGACGGCGCACCGCGGCCGCCCGCGGCCGGACGCCGTGCCGGCCGGGGCCGGTCCCGCGGCCGCCGGGCACCGGCCGGGGCCGGAGCCCCGGCGGGCGCCGCCCGCAGACGTCTGCGGCCACCCCTGCGCCTGCGCCGTCTGCTGCCCCTCATGGTGCTGGCCGCCATGACGGCGATGCTGATGCTGCGCGGCTACGTGCACAGCGAGGTCCTCGCCGACCACCGCGTGCGCCCGGACGCCGCCGCCGACCGGGTGCCGCAGGCGATCCTCGACGGCGGCCCCGTCGTCGACACCCGCGGCGGCCGGGCCACCGGCATCGACGTCCCGGACCACCGGATCGTCCTCACCTTCGACGACGGCCCCGACCCCCGCTGGACGCCGCAGGTCCTCGACGTCCTGAAGAAGCACCGCGCGCACGCCGTCTTCTTCATCACCGGCACGATGGCCAGCCGCTACCCGGACCTCGTGCGGCGCATGGTCGACGAGGGCCACGAGATCGGCCTGCACACCTTCAACCACCCCGACCTCTCCTACCAGTCGAAGAAGCGCATCGACTGGGAGCTGACCCAGAACCAGCTCGCCCTCGCCGGCGCCGCGGGCATCCGCACCTCCCTGTTCCGCCCGCCGTACTCCTCCACCGCCTCCGCCCTGAACAACGACACCTGGCCGGTGACCCGGTACGTCGGCAGCCGCGGCTACCTCACCGTCCTCACCGGCGACGACAGCGAGGACTGGCGCAGGCCGGGCGTCGCGCGGATCATCCGCAACGCCACGCCCGCCGACGGCAGGGGCGCGATCGTCCTGATGCACGACTCCGGCGGCGACCGCAGCCAGACGGTCCGGGCCCTCGACCTCTACCTCCCCCGACTCGAGGGGCAGGGCTACGTGTTCGAGAACCTCACCGACGCCCTCGGGGCGCCCAGCGCGCACACCGAGGTCGGCGGCCTCGACCTGTGGAAGGGCCGCGCCTGGACCGCCCTGGTCACCGCCGCCGACGACCTCACCGGCGTGCTCGTCGTCGGCCTCGCCGTCATCGGCTTCCTCGTCTTCGCCCGCTTCGGCCTGATGCTGCTGCTGTCCGCCGTCCACACCCGTCGCACCCGCCGCGCCGGCTTCGTGTGGGGCCCCGCCGCGCCGGTCACCGAACCGGTGTCGGTGCTGGTCCCGGCCTACAACGAGGCCAAGTGCATCGAGAACACGGTCCGTTCCCTGGCCAGGAGCGACCACCCCATCGAGGTGCTCGTCGTCGACGACGGTTCCTCCGACGGCACCGCCCGCATCGTGGAGGACCTGGCCCTGCCCGGCGTACGCGTCGTCCGCCAGCTCAACGCGGGCAAGCCCGCCGCCCTCAACCGGGGCATCGCGAACGCCCGGCACGACCTCGTCGTCATGATGGACGGCGACACCGTCTTCGAGCCGTCCACCGTCCGCGAGCTGGTGCAGCCCTTCGCCGACCCACGCGTCGGCGCCGTCGCCGGCAACGCCAAGGTCGGCAACAAGGACACCCTCATCGGCGCCTGGCAGCACATCGAGTACGTGATGGGCTTCAACCTCGACCGCCGGATGTACGACGTCCTGGGCTGCATGCCGACCATCCCGGGCGCGGTCGGCGCGTTCCGCCGCACCGCCCTCGACCGGGTCGGCGGCATGAGTGACGACACCCTCGCCGAGGACACCGACATCACCATGGCGCTGCACCGCGACGGCTGGAAGGTCGTGTACGCCGAGAGGGCCCGCGCCTGGACCGAGGCCCCCGAGTCGGTCCAGCAGCTGTGGTCCCAGCGCTACCGCTGGTGCTACGGCACCATGCAGGCCATCTGGAAGCACCGCCGCGCCCTGCTGGAACGGGGCCCCTCGGGCCGCTTCGGCCGGGTCGGGCTGCCCCTGGTCTCCCTGTTCATGGTCGTCGCCCCGCTGCTGGCGCCCCTGATCGACCTGTTCCTGGTCTACGGACTGCTGTTCGGCCCGACGGGGAGGACGATCGCGGCCTGGTGCGGCGTCCTGGCCGTCCAGGCGGCCTGCGCGGCGTACGCCTTCGTCCTGGACCGGGAGCGCCTGACCCCGCTGATCTCCCTGCCCCTGCAACAACTCCTCTACCGCCAGCTGATGTACGTCGTCCTGCTCCAGTCCTGGATCACGGCCCTCACCGGCGGCCGGCTGCGCTGGCAGAAACTGCGCCGGATGGGTCAGGTGGCGGTCCCGCCCGCCGAGGAGACGCGGCCCGCCGCGGAGCAGGGGGCGACCCGATGAGCACCCGGTCCTCCGATCCGACGGGCACCCACCCCGTCGGCCTCCCCGCGCAGGCACCGGCCGGGGCGGGCCCCGAGGCCCGGGCGGCGGGGGAAGAACGGGAGGCACCGCGCGAACCGGCCTCCCGCGACCGCTACTTCGACCTCCTGCGCGCCGTCGCCCTGTTCCGCGTCGTCCTCTACCACCTCATGGGCTGGGCCTGGCTGCCCGTCGTCTTCCCCTCCATGGGCGTGATGTTCGCGCTGGCCGGCAACCTCATGGCCCGCTCCCTGCGCCGCCGTCCCGCGACCGACGTCGTCCGCGGCCGGCTCCGCCGCCTCCTGCCGCCCCTGTGGCTGCTCGGCGCGGTGGGCGTCACCGGCATGCTGCTGGGCGGCTGGGGTCCGGACGCGGAGGGCCACCCCGGCTGGTGGTGGCTCCACCTCGCCTTCTGGGTCCTCCCGCTGAGCGACCCGCCCTACGCCGAGGGCCTGCCCGGCGTCCCCGGGCTGATCGGCGACGACTGGGCGGTCGCCGTCGGCGTACCCCTGTGGTACCTGCGCGCCTACCTCTGGTTCGTGCTGCTGTCCCCGCTGCTGCTGCGCGCCCTGCGGGCCGCGCCCTGGCCGACGGTCCTCGCGCCGGTCGCGCTGTCGGCCGCCCTGGAGTCCGGCCTGGCGGCCGTCCCCGGCTGGCGGCTGGAGTCGACGCTCAGCGACATCGGCGCGTTCGGCGCGTGCTGGCTGCTCGGCATGGCCCACCAGGAGGGCGTCCTGCGCCGGCTGCCGCGGTACGTCGTCCCCTCCCTCGCGCCGGTGGTGGCGTGCGCCGGCCTCTGGTACGCCCTCACCCAGGACCTCAGGACGGGGCACGACCTCGACGACATGCCCTTCGCGCAGGCCCTGTGGTCCTTCGCGGCCGTCCTCCTCCTGCTGCACCTCAGCCCCGCCTGGCAGGAGTGGCCCCGGCGCCTGCGCCGCTGGGACCGGCTGATCACCCTGCTCAACGCGCGCGCCGTGACGGTCTACCTCTGGCACAACGTGTGCATCGTGGTCGTGGGGTCCCTCTGGGACCGCCTGTGGGACGTCGGCGTCCTCGAGACGGACGCCCACTGGATCCTGGTCAGCCCCTGGCCCCAGCTCCCGGCCGTCTGGCTGCTCACCGCGGGCTGCGTCGTCTGTTTCGGCTGGGTGGAGGACCTGGCGGCCGACCGGCGCCCGAGGATCTGGCCCGACGGGCGCCCGGGGGCCCACCGGGCCTGACCTCTCATGACGCCTTCGCGCGAGGTGAGAGCAACGTTCCCTTCCGGTCACCCACAGCCACAGGCCGGAAACGCGCCCTCCCTACCTTCGGGACTCATCACCGCTCATCCCCGCCCATCCCCGCGAACCACCCGAGCCCCGGAGCACGTGGAGGCGTCATGACAGCCCCTGGTACAGCCCCCGCACCCCCGAACGACCCGAGCACCGCGCCGGCCCCCGCGAAGAGGGGGAGCCGCTGGATCGAGGAGTGGGACCCGGAGGACGAGGCCTTCTGGAACGCCGGGGGCGAGAAGATCGCCCGGCGCAACCTCGCCTTCTCCGTCCTCTCCGAGCACATCGGGTTCTCGATCTGGACCCTGTGGTCGGTGCTGGTGCTCTTCATGGGCCCGGAGTACGGCCTCACCCCCGCCGACAAGTTCCTGCTCACCTCGATGGTGACCCTCGTCGGCGCCGTCGTCCGCGTGCCGTACACCTTCGCCGTCGCGGTGTTCGGCGGGCGGAACTGGACGGTCGTCTCCGCCGCCATGCTGCTCGTCCCCGCCACCGCGGCGTTCGCGGTCATGGAGCCGGGCACCTCGTTCGGCACCTTCCTCCTCGTGGGCCTGCTGGCCGGCGTCGGCGGCGGCAACTTCGCCTCCTCGATGACCAACATCAACGCCTTCTTCCCGCTCCGCAGGAAAGGCTGGGCGCTCGGCCTCAACGCGGGCGGCGGCAACATCGGCGTGCCGGTGATCCAGCTGATCGCCCTCGCCGTCATCGGCGCGAGCGGCGGGCCCCGCGTGCTGCTCGGGATCTACATCCCGCTGATCCTCGTCGCCGCGACCCTCGCCGCCCTGTACATGGACAACCTGGCGTCCGTGAAGAACGACACCGGCGCCGCGATCGACGCCGCGAAGGACGGCCACACCTGGATCATGGCCTTCCTCTACGTCGGGACGTTCGGGTCGTTCATCGGGTACTCCTTCGCCTTCGGGCAGGTGCTCACCAACCAGTTCGGCCGCACGCCCCTGCAGGCCGCCTACCTCACCTTCATCGGCCCGCTCCTCGGCTCCCTCATCCGCCCCGTCGGCGGCTGGCTCGCCGACCGCTACGGCGGGGCCCGCATCACCCTCTACAACTACGTCGGCATGGCCGCCGCCACCGCCGTCCTGGTCTTCGCCGGCATGCGGAAGTCGCTGCCGCTGTTCGTCTGCGTCTTCGTCGTCCTGTTCGTCCTCACCGGCCTCGGCAACGGGTCGACGTACAAGATGATTCCCGGCATCTTCCAGGCGAAGGCCGTCGCGAAGGGGCTCGAGGGCGAGGCGGCGGCCGCTTACGGACGCCGGCTCTCCGGCGCCTCCATGGGGCTCATCGGAGCCGTCGGCGCGCTGGGCGGCGTCGGCATCAACCTCGCCTTCCGGCAGTCCTTCCTCTCCTACGGCACCGGCACCGGCGCCTTCCTCGCCTTCCTCGCCTTCTACGGCGTGTGCTTCGTCGTCACCTGGGCCGTATACCTTCGTCGTCCGGCCGGCCGGATCACCGCCACCGGGACCGCACCCGAGGCGAAGCCACAGCTCAGCTACGCCGAGGTGTGACGTAACACCGGCGACACGAAGCCGAACCGAGCCTGTCACGCACCCTTGGCAGGCTCGCTCGGCATGTAGGGCCATACGACTCCACTGCGGGACGAGAGTGATGTACGAGCACCAGCAGCAGCGACCGGACCACGACCCGGACGGCCAGGGCGCCGAGCAGCACGGGCCCCTCTCCGGCTTCACGGTGGGGGTGACCGCCGCGCGCCGCGCCGACGAGCTCGGGGCACTGCTCCGGCGGCGCGGGGCGGCGGTGCTGCACGCGCCCGCCCTGCGGATCGTGCCGCTCGCCGACGACGGCGAACTCCTCGCCGCCACCAAGGACCTCCTCGACCGGGCACCCGACGTCGTGGTCGCCACCACCGCCATCGGCTTCCGGGGCTGGGTGGAGGCCGCCGACGGCTGGGGGCTCGGCGAACAGCTCGTCGCCCGCCTCGGCGGCGTCGAACTCCTCGCCCGCGGCCCGAAGGTCAAGGGCGCGATCCGCGCCGCCGGGCTCACCGAGGAGTGGTCGCCCTCCAGCGAGTCGATGGCCGAGGTCCTCGACCGGCTGCTGGAGGAGGGCGTCGAGGGCCGCCGGGTCGCCGTCCAGCTGCACGGCGAACCGCTGCCCGGCTTCGTGGAGGCGCTGCGCGCCGGGGGAGCGGAGGTCGTGGGCGTGCCCGTGTACCGGTGGATGCCGCCGGAGGACATCTCGCCCCTCGACCGGCTGCTGGACGCCACGGTCTCGCGCGGCCTGGACGCGGTGACCTTCACCAGCGCGCCCGCCGCCGCCTCCCTGCTGTCCCGTGCCGAGGAACGCGGGCTGCTCCCCGAACTCCTCGCCGCCCTGCACCACGACGTCCTGCCGGCCTGCGTCGGCCCGGTCACCGCGCTGCCCCTGCAGGCGCGCGGGGTGGACACCGTCTCGCCCGAGCGGTTCCGGCTCGGGCCCCTCGTGCAACTGCTGTGCACGGAACTGCCGGGCCGGGCCCGCGCGCTGCCCGTCGCCGGCCACCGGATGGAGATCCGGGGCCACGCCGTGCTGGTCGACGGCTGTCTCCGGCCCGTACCGCCCGCCGGGATGTCCCTGCTGCGGGCGCTGGCCCGGCGGCCGGGCTGGGTCGTCCCGCGCGCCGACCTGCTGCGGGCGCTGCCCGGCACGGGGAAGGACGAGCACGCCGTGGAGACGGCGATGGCCCGGCTCCGGACCGCCCTCGGGGCGCCGAAGCTGATCCAGACGGTGGTCAAGCGGGGGTACCGGCTGGCGCTGGACCCCGCGGCCGATGCGAAGTATGCGGGCGGGTGAGGGGTGAACCGGGGTTCGGGTGGCCGTCACGGGGGCTGCGCCCCCGGGCCCCCGTCGCGGGGGCTGCCGCCCCCGGACCCCCGCTTCGGCCTGAACGGCCTCGTCCTCAAACGCCGGACGGGCTGAATCACCCGGACCGGTGTCGAGAAGGAACCGCCGGACGGACCGAGTCGTCCGGCCGGTGTCGAGAAGGAACCGCCGGACGGGCCGAGTCGTCCGGCCGGTGTCGAGAAGGAACCGCCGGACGGGCCGAGTCGTCCGGCCGGTGTCGAGAAGGAACCGCCGGACGGACCGAGTTGTCCGGTCGGTGTCGAGAAGGAACCGCCGGACGGACCGAGTCGTCCGGCCGGTGTCTCCGAGGAACCTCCGTTCGAGGCGAGTCGTCCGGCCGGCATCGGGAAGTGGCCGCCGGACGAGCCGAGTCGTCCCGCCGACGTCTCCGAGGAACCCCCGGGCTGAAAGACGCCCCCGTCCCGTCGGGGGGCTTCCGGGGAGCCGGTCCCACCCCGCACTGTGAAAGGTGACGCTTCCTCCGGCAGCCTCTCCTCGGTGGTGACAGGCACATGGCACTGGGCACAGGCACGTCCCCCTACGACCTCCGCTTCGGCGCCGGGCGGATCTGCCTGGACCTGCTCGCCACCGCCCACCCCCTCGAACGGCTCGACGCCCTGCCGCCGTTGTGCGCCTGGATCGGCGGGTCCGGTCTCGTGCCGCCCGGCACGCCGCTGGCCCACGCCGGCCCCTCCTGGCCGCCCGCCTTCCGGGAACTCCGCGGCAGTGTCCGCCACCTGGTGTCCGGGTGGCTCACCGGCGAGACGCGGCCGGCGTACGGCGCCGCCCTCGCGCACGTCAACGCCGTCGCCCGCGCCGCGCCCCCGGTCCCCCGTGCCGTACGCGGGCAGGACGGCTCCCTGGTGCGGGAGTTGGACCGGGAGCCGGAGTGCGCGGCGCTGCTCGCGGTGGTCGCCCGGGACGCGGTGTCGCTGCTGACGGATCCCGTCGCGCGGGCGGCCCTGCGGCAGTGCGCGGGGGACGACTGCCCGATCGTGTACGTCGACACGTCCCGCGGGCGGCGCAGGCGCTGGTGTTCCAGCGAGGTCTGCGGGAACCGCGAACGGGTCGCCCGGCACCGCCGGCGCGCGGCTCTCGCGCGCGCCTGACCGTCACCGGCCGACAAATGGGCCGTCCGATATGGGGGTTTGACGCCCATTCCGCCGCCACGCTGTCGAAGTGATTTCGATTACACGTCGTTTACCTTCGCGCGCCGCCGGGCAGTCCGCCGCCCTGTCGTTCGTGTGGGGGAAATGTAAAGAAAGAGGGGCGGGAATGTGCCCCCATGTTCCCCTTGTCGTGTCACTCCGCAGAAATCTGTCACTCCGGTTTGAACACCCGCCGGACCACGTCCGTACCGGTGGGGAGCGACCGACTCGGGGGAACCCCCGGACACCGGAGGTGGGCGTGCGCAAGGATGCGGCCGTGGCCAATGAACGTGGATCGAGGGCCCGACATCGCATGTCCCAGCCCTCGGAACCGGATGAGGAGCTGATGCGCGCTCTGTATCGGGAGCATGCCGGACCCCTCCTCGCGTACGTCCTGCGACTGGTTGCCGGTGACCGGCAGCGCGCCGAGGACGTCGTGCAGGAGACACTCATCCGTGCCTGGAAGAACGCCGGTCAGCTCAACCGGGCGACCGGATCGGTACGCCCCTGGCTGGTGACGGTCGCACGCCGCATCGTCATCGACGGCCACCGCAGCCGGCAGGCCCGGCCGCAGGAGGTCGACCCGTCGCCGCTGGAGGTCATCCCCGCGGAGGACGAGATCGACAAGGCGCTGTGGCTGATGACGCTGTCGGACGCTCTCGACGACCTGACCCCGGCCCACCGAGAGGTGCTCGTCGAGACCTACTTCAAGGGGCGTACCGTCAACGAGGCGGCTGAGACGCTGGGGATACCCAGCGGCACCGTACGCTCACGGGTTTTCTATGCCCTGCGGTCGATGAAGCTGGCTCTGGAGGAGCGGGGGGTGACGGCGTGATGAGCGTGTACGGGGGATTCGGAACGGGTGGTTCGGGTATGTCTGGGCCCATGCAGGGAGCCGCGCAGGGATCTCCGGGCCCGAGCGAACACGAGACCGTGGGCGCCTACGCCCTCGGGATCCTCGACGACGCCGAGGCAACCGCTTTCGAGGCGCACCTCGCCGGGTGCGAGTGGTGCGCCCAGCAGCTCGACGAACTCGCCGGGATGGAACCGATGCTGGCCGCGCTCGCGGACCTGCCGGGCGCCGGGACCCCCGCCATCGGCGAGTCCCTGTCCGCGAAGCCGGGCCCGCGACTGGCCGAGAAGCTCGTCGTCGAGGTCTCCGACCACCGCGCCCGGAAGCGCCGGCGCAGCATGTACATGATCGCAGCCGGTGTCGCGCTGATCATCGGCGGCCCGCTCGTGGCCGTGGCGGCCGGTGGCGGCGACGACGGCGGCGGCACTGCCGTCGAGGCGGGCGCTAGCCCCGCGAAGTCGGTCTTCGAGACGCTCTCCGACAAGGTCACGGGCACCGACCCGGGCACCAAGGTCACCGCGACCGTCGCCATGGGCGAGAAGGCCTGGGGCACCGAGGCCGTCGTCGAGCTGAAGAACGTGGCGGGACCGAACAAGTGCTCGCTCATCGCCGTCGGCAAGAACGGCGAACGGGAGACCGTCTCGTCCTGGTCCGTCCCGGAATGGGGCTACGGCCTGCCCAGCGCCAAGACCGAGCAGGCCAAGAACCCGCTCTACGTCCAGGGCGGCGCCGCGTTCACCCCGAACGAGATCGACCACTTCGAGGTCATGACCTTCGACGGGAAGAAGCTCGTCGAGGTCGACGCGCCGTAGCCCGCGGTGGCCCCCTTCGCGTACGGTTGACGGCTGCCCAGCACGTCAGAAGGGGGCCCGGTGGCCGCTCAGGCTCAGCAGGAAACCGCGGTCGACTCGGTTCAGGACTCAGTTCGTGACCGTGAGATCAGCGTCGAACAAGAACACCTGGACCGGGTGTACCGGCGCCTCGAGGAGAAGATCCACGAGGCCGAGTTCCTCATGCACGACGCGGCCCGCCGCGGTCAGGTCGGCACGCCCGGCGCCCTGGCCGAGCGGGACGCCCAGGTGTTCCGGGCGGGGATCCACCTCAACCGCCTCAACAACGAGTTCGAGGACTTCCTCTTCGGCCGGATCGACCTGCTCGCCGGCAAGGACGGCAGGAAGGGCCCCGACGGCGCCTACACCGCCGTCGAACCCGCCGACGGCGCGATCGGCGACGACCACACCGCCGACATCGCCGAGACCCTCCACATCGGGCGCATCGGGGTCCTCGACGAGCACTACGACCCGCTCGTCATCGACTGGCGGGCCCCGGCCGCCGCCCCGTTCTACCGGTCCACACCGGTCGACCCCGGCCGGGTCGTACGCCGCCGGGTCATCCGGTCCAAGGGACGCCGCGTCCTCGGCGTCGAGGACGACCTGATGCGGCCGCAGCTCACGGCCCGCCTCGACGGCCGGGAACTGCCCGTCATCGGCGACGGCGCCCTCATGGCCGCCCTCGGCCAGGCCCGCAGCCACACCATGCGCGACATCGTCGCCTCCATCCAGGCCGAGCAGGACATGGTCATCCGTGCCCCCGCCGCCTCCGTCACCTACGTCGAGGGCGGCCCCGGCACCGGGAAGACGGCCGTCGCCCTGCACCGGGCCGCCTACCTCCTCTACCAGGACCGGCGCCGCTACGCGGGCGGCATCCTGATCGTCTCCCCGACCCCGCTGCTCGTCGCGTACACCGAGGGCGTCCTGCCCTCCCTCGGCGAGGAGGGCCAGGTCGCGATCCGCGCCATCGGCTCCCTCGTCGACGGCGTCGAGGCCACCCTGTACGACTCCCCGGCGGTGGCCCGCGCCAAGGGGTCGTACCGGATGCTCAAGGTGCTGCGGAAGGCGGCGCGCGGGGCGCTCGAAGCGGGGCGGCCGGGCGGCGGCCCGCCGGCCGGGCAGCTCGCGTTCGGGGAGTCCGGCGACAGCGACACCGGTACCACGGGTGCCCGCCCCCAGGCCCCCGCGGGCACGCCCGACCGGCTGCGCGTGGTCGCCTTCGGGCGGCGCCTGGAGCTGGAGGCCGGCGACCTCGACCGGATCCGGCAGAGCGCCCTCGGCGGCACCGCGCCGGTCAACCTGCTGCGCCCCCGCGCCCGCAAGCTCCTGCTGGACGCCCTGTGGGAGCGCTCCGGCGCGGCCGGCCGGCACGGCGATCCCGAACTGGCCGCCGAACTGCGCTCCTCCTTCGACGAGGACGTCACCGGTGAGGACTCCTTCATCGCGTTCCTCGACGCCTGGTGGCCCGAGCTGACCCCGAAGTCCGTCCTCGCCGCCATGGCCGACGAACGCCGGCTCGGCCGCTGGGCCCGCCGCATCCTCAACCCCGGCGAGGTCCGCAGGGTCGCCCGCTCGCTGAGGCGCGAGGGCCACTCGGTGCACGACATCGCGATGCTCGACGAGCTCCAGGCGATCCTCGGCGCCCCGGCCCGCCCCCGCAGGAGACGCGAACTCGACCCGCTGGACCAGCTCACCGGCCTCGAGGAGCTGATGCCGGTGCGCGAGGAGTCCCAGCGCGAGCGGGCCGAGCGCCTCGCCCAGGAGCGCACCGAGTACGCCCACGTCATCGTCGACGAGGCCCAGGACCTCACGCCGATGCAGTGGCGCATGGTCGGCCGCCGCGGCCGGCACGCCACCTGGACGGTCGTCGGCGACCCCGCCCAGTCCTCCTGGTCCGACCCCGACGAGGCCGCCCAGGCCCGCGACGAGGCCCTCGGCAGCCGTCCGCGCCGCCGCTTCCAGCTCACTGTGAACTACCGCAACCCGGCGGAGATCGCCGAGCTGGCCGCGAAGGTGCTGGCCCTGGCGATGCCCGGCGCCGAGTCCCCGGCGGCGGTGCGGTCCACGGGGGTCGTACCGCGTTTCGTCGCCGTGGAGGACTCCCCGGGCGCCACCGTCCGCGCCGAGGCCGGACGCCTCCTGGAACGGGTCGACGGCACCGTCGGCGTCGTCGTGGCCATGAACCGCCGCGAGGAGGCCCGCCGCTGGCTCGCCGGACTCGGCGACCGCGTGGTGGCCCTCGGCAGCCTGGAGGCCAAGGGCCTGGAGTACGACGCGACGGTGGTCGTCTCCCCGGCCGAGATCGCCGACGAGTCCCCGGCCGGCCTGCGGGTGCTGTACGTCGCGCTGACCAGGGCGACCCAGCAGCTGACGGTCGTCTCCGCGGACCGCGACGAACCCGACGGGGACGGGGTGCCCGATCTGCTGAGGGACTGATTCCTGTGAAGTCCCCGCACGGGAATGGTGTTCCGGGATCCGTTTGTTAGCCTGGACGTGACACCGGCTCGATCCAAGCCCCCGGGCCCAACCTTCGTCGCCACGAGCGACCACTTGCCGCGAGGCGAGCATGGCGGGCCGGTGTCACAGACAGAGGGAAGAGGCCCACGTCCGTGTGACGTGGGCCTCTTTCGTTGTGAACTCAACGTTCGCAACCCGGGGCGGCTAACGCCTACTCGACAGTAGGTGCGACGATCGAACGGCATCCAGCGTCACCGGTGAAAGCAGAGGAAGTCGGCCATGGCAACGGCGCCCAGCGTCTCCTACTCGATGACGGTCCGGCTGGAGGTGCCCGCGAGCGGAACCGCGGTCTCCCAGCTCACCGGGGCCGTCGAGTCCCACGGAGGCTCGGTGACCGGCCTCGACGTCACGGCGTCCGGCCACGAGAAGCTCCGCATCGACGTGACGATCGCGGCCACGTCCACGGCGCACGCCGACGAGATCGTCGAGCAGCTGCGCGGCATCGAGGGTGTGACGCTGGGCAAGGTCTCGGACCGTACGTTCCTGATGCACCTCGGCGGCAAGATCGAGATGGCGTCGAAGCACCCGATCCGCAACCGCGACGACCTCTCCATGATCTACACGCCGGGCGTGGCCCGGGTCTGCATGGCGATCGCCGAGAACCCCGAGGACGCCCGCCGCCTGACCATCAAGCGCAACTCCGTTGCGGTCGTGACGGACGGCTCGGCCGTGCTGGGCCTGGGCAACATCGGCCCCATGGCCGCGCTGCCGGTCATGGAGGGCAAGGCGGCCCTGTTCAAGCGGTTCGCAGGCATCGACGCCTGGCCGATCTGCCTGGACACCCAGGACACCGACGCGATCGTCGAGATCGTCAAGGCCATCGCGCCGGGCTTCGCCGGCATCAACCTCGAGGACATCTCCGCCCCCCGCTGCTTCGAGATCGAGGCCCGGCTGCGCGAGGCCCTCGACATCCCCGTCTTCCACGACGACCAGCACGGCACCGCCATCGTCGTCCTGGCCGCCCTGACCAACGCCCTGCGCGTGGCGGGCAAGACCATGGAGAACATCCGCGTGGTCATGTCCGGCGCGGGCGCGGCCGGCACGGCCATCCTCAAGCTGCTGCTCGCGGCAGGCGTGAAGAACGCCGTCGTCGCCGACATCCACGGCGTGGTGCACGCCGGCCGCACCGACCTCGTCGACGCGGCCCCCGGCTCGGCGCTGCGCTGGATCGCCGACAACACCAACCCCGAGGGCCTCACCGGCACGCTGAAGGAGGCCGTGCACGGCGCGGACGTCTTCATCGGCGTCTCCGCCCCCAACGTCATCGACGGCGACGACGTGGCCGCCATGGCCGACGACGCGATCGTGTTCGCGCTCGCGAATCCCGACCCCGAGGTCGACCCGGCGGTCGCCCGCCGCACGGCCGCCGTGGTGGCCACCGGCCGCTCCGACTTCCCCAACCAGATCAACAACGTGCTGGTCTTCCCCGGCGTCTTCCGCGGCCTGCTGGACGCCCAGTCCCGCACCGTCAACACCGAGATGATGCTCGCCGCCGCGAAGGCCCTCGCCGACGTCGTCACCGAGGACGAACTGAACGCCAACTACATCATCCCCTCCGTCTTCAACGACAAGGTCGCCGGCGCCGTCGCCGGGGCCGTGCGGGAGGCCGCGAAGGCCGCCGGGGTCACCGCCTGAGGTCCCCCGGTGTGCGGGGGCTGTGAGGATCGCCACGATGTGTCATGAAACCGGCGCGTCGTGGAACCCGGTCCATCTGACCGCCCTCTAGGGTGGGCGGCCAGTCAGTGGGCCTCTCCGTGTGACTCCCAAGGGTGTTCTCACGACTCCTGCGGGTGCCGGATTGGCTTTCCCGCCGCAGGTGGGGGCAGGATGCGTCCCTGGGCGCGAGGGTCCGACAAGGGACCCGGGTCCGGGGACTGTCCGAAGACCCTGGCAGCATCGGCTTCGCTGTGCCCAACATGCGGCTCCGCCGCGTGGCACGCCGCAACGGCAAGAAGAACACGGGAGTAAGAACATGAACCGCAGTGAGCTGGTGGCCGCGCTGGCCGACCGCGCCGAGGTGACCCGCAAGGACGCCGACGCCGTGCTGGCCGCGTTCGCCGAGGTCGTCGGCGAGATCGTCTCCAAGGGCGACGAGAAGGTCACCATCCCCGGCTTCCTGACCTTCGAGCGCACCCACCGTGCCGCTCGCACCGCGCGCAACCCGCAGACCGGCGACCCGATCCAGATCCCGGCCGGCTACAGCGTCAAGGTCTCCGCGGGCAGCAAGCTCAAGGAAGCGGCCAAGGGCAAGTGACGCTCCGCTGAGAGCGCCGTGGGGCGGCTGCGGACCGTCTGTGGCCGGTCCCGCAGCACCCCGCGCCCCTTCGGGCGCGCAGACACACGCCGATGGGGCGGCAACCCGGACCGGGTTGCCGCCCCATCGGCGTGTGCGGGACTGGGCTATCCGAGTGCCTTGCCCGGCAGTTCCACCTTCGCGCCGAGCTCCATCAGCTTGTCCATGAAGTTCTCGTAGCCGCGGTTGATCAGGTCGATGCCGTGGACCCGGGACGTGCCCTGGGCCGCGAGGGCGGCGATCAGGTAGGAGAAGCCGCCGCGCAGGTCGGGGATGACCAGGTCCGCGCCCTGGAGCTGGGTCGGGCCGGACACGACCGCCGAGTGCAGGAAGTTGCGCTGGCCGAAGCGGCAGTCCGAACCGCCCAGGCACTCGCGGTACAACTGGATGTGGGCGCCCATCTGGTTGAGCGCGGACGTGAAGCCCAGCCGCGACTCGTAGACCGTCTCGTGGACGATGGACAGGCCCGTGGCCTGGGTGAGGGCGACGACGAGCGGCTGCTGCCAGTCCGTCTGGAAACCCGGGTGGACGTCCGTCTCCAGCGCGATCGACTTCAGCCGGCCGCCGGGGTGCCAGAAGCGGATGCCCTCGTCGTCGATCCGGAAGGCGCCGCCCACCTTGCGGTAGGTGTTCAGGAACGTCATCATCGAGCGCTGCTGGGCGCCGCGGACGTAGATGTCGCCCTCGGTCGCCAGCGCCGCGGACGCCCAGGAGGCGGCCTCCAGCCGGTCCGACAGGGCGCGGTGGTCGTAGCCGCCGAGCGTGTCCACGCCGGTGATGCGGATCGTGCGGTCGGTGTCCATCGCGATGATGGCGCCCATTTTCTGCAGGACGCAGATCAGGTCCTCGATCTCCGGCTCGACGGCCGCGTTCGCGAGTTCCGTGACGCCCTCGGCGAGGACGGCCGTCAGCAGCACCTGCTCGGTCGCGCCGACGGACGGGTACGGCAGCACGATCTTCGTGCCGCGCAGCCGCTGCGGGGCCTCCAGGTACTGGCCGTCCGCCCGCTTCTCGATCTTCGCGCCGAACTGCCGCAGCACGTCGAAGTGGAAGTCGATGGGCCGGCCGCCGATGTCGCAGCCGCCCAGGCCGGGGATGAAGGCGTGGCCGAGGCGGTGCAGCAGCGGGCCGCAGAACAGGATCGGGATGCGGCTGGAGCCCGCGTGGGCGTCGATGTCGGCGACGTTGGCGCTCTCGACGTAGGTCGGGTCGAGCACCAGCTCGCCCGGCTCCTCACCCGGACGGACCGTCACCCCGTGCAGTTGCAGCAGGCCGCGTACGACTCGCACGTCACGGATGTCCGGAACGTTGCGCAGCCGGCTCGGCTCACTGCCCAGCAGGGCGGCGACCATGGCCTTGGGCACGAGGTTCTTCGCACCGCGGACCCGGATCTCGCCCTGAAGCGGGGTTCCGCCGTGGACAAGCAGGACGTCGTCTGAGCCGTTGACGGTCATGTATCTCGCGTTCCGTGGAGTGGGGCAGGGCAGAGAAGACAGAGTAATCGCCGTGGACCCCGGTCCCGTAAGCCCGAGGAGCGCTCGGGGAGGTCATGGCTGCGTCACAACACGAACCGTTTCCCGCCGGGCACATGGGGTCACCGCGGGCGGGGTCGCGGTGCCCGTGCGCCCGGACCGCGCGCGTGCGCCCGGCCTGCACCCCTGCCCGTCTTCCCGGTCGCCTCCCCACGCGAGGGGAAGATGGGGGATCATGTCTGGCATGACCGAGGTGTCCTCGCTCACAGGGCGGCTGCTCGTGGCGACCCCCGCCCTGGCGGACCCGAACTTCGACCGCGCGGTGGTGCTGCTCCTCGACCACGACGAGGAGGGCTCGCTCGGCGTCGTCCTCAACCGCCCGACGCCGGTGGGCGTCGGGGACATCCTCGAGGACTGGGCGGACCTCACCGGTGAGCCGGGCGTCGTCTTCCAGGGCGGCCCGGTCTCCCTCGACTCGGCGCTCGGCGTCGCGGTGGTCCCCGGCGGCACCGCCGTCGACGGCGCGCCGCTGGGCTGGCGGCGGGTGCACGGCGCGATCGGCCTCGTCGACCTGGAGGCCCCGCCGGAGCTGCTCGCCTCGGCCCTCGGCTCCCTGCGGATCTTCGCCGGGTACGCCGGGTGGGGCCCCGGCCAACTGGAGGACGAACTGGTGGAGGGCGCCTGGTACGTGGTGGAGTCCGAGCCCGGTGACGTGTCCTCGCCCGCGCCGGAGACCCTCTGGCGCGAGGTCCTGCGCCGGCAGCGCAACGAGCTGGCGATGGTGGCGACGTACCCGGACGACCCTTCGCTCAACTGACGCGTGTGACCTTCAGTACCCTTGGCCGTATGAGCACTCTTGAGCCCGAGCGCGGCACCGGAACGGGGACCCTCGTAGAGCCGACGCCGCAGGTGTCGCACGGCGACGGTGACCACGAGCGCTTCGCGCACTACGTCCAGAAGGACAAGATCATGGCGAGCGCGCTCGACGGGACTCCCGTCGTGGCGCTCTGCGGCAAGGTGTGGGTGCCCGGCCGCGACCCGAAGAAGTACCCCGTGTGTCCCATGTGCAAGGAGATCTACGAGTCCATGGGCTCCGGTGGCGACGACGGCAAGGGCAAGGGCGACAAGTGACGTGCTCCCCGGGCTGAGGCCCGGGGATCGCGCTCTTCCCCGCCGGGGGCCGCGCCGCCGCGCGGCGGGGCTTCGGCGGGGAATCCGCGGCTTCCCGTTCCGCGGCCTCCCGTGCCGCCGCGCTGTTCCGCCGCACCGTGCCGGGGTCGGTGTTCCGGTTCCGGGCCCCGTCCCCGGGCCCGGAATTCCCGGGCTCCCCGGATTCCTTCCGGCGCTCCTTCGGGCGGCGGGAATTCCGGCCGTCGTCTTCCCCGCCGGTGCGGTCGCCGTGGTGCTCGTCCCGGCCGCCGTCGCGTTTCCCGTCGCGGCCGCCGTCACATGATTCCGGTTCCGCTTCCGGACCGCCCCGCCGATCCTGCCCCGCACCGCCTTCCCGGTTGCCTTCTCACCGGTTTCGCGATGCCTTCCCCGCGCCTTCCCCCGCGCATTCCCGGCGTCTTCGTGATGCCTTTGCGATGCCTTCGCGATCCGGATGCCGGGGGCTTCGGGAAAGGCCTCCCGCAGGCGCCGGAGGAGGGCCGCGCCCCTCGACGGGGCGAGCCGCGCGCGGATTCCCGCGGCAGATCCTTTTCCCCGTCCCGCCCGGTCCGGTGCCCGCGAGTGCGTTTTCCCTCACCTCCGCGCCTCCGCCCGGAACACCTTCCTCTTCACCAAGTCGCCCGTCATCGGCGACACTTCGCAGTCGACCCTGTCGATGGCGCCGCCGGTGTTCTTCGGACCCGGCGCGGCGGTGAAGGACCGACGTGACTTCTGGCAACGAGATCATTCCGGCGCCGCGCGCCGTCGAGGGCCCCACGCGGTGCGGGGTGCTGCTGGACGACCGCACCACCCTGTGGGCCGCGCCCGGCACGCAGAGCACCGAACGCTGGCTGCGGGCCGGCCTCGGCACCGCGCTCGGCCTGCCGCTGCGCACCGGCTCCGAGCAGGCCCGCGGCGGGATACGGCTGCTGGTCGACGACACGATGGAGCCGGAGACGTACCGGCTGGGCGTCGGTGTCCGCCAGGGCGTAGAGATCCGCGGCGGCGACCCGGCCGGCGTCTTCTGGGGTGCGCAGAGCCTGCGTCAGCTCCTCGGCCCGGAGGCTTTCCGGCGCGCTCCGGTGCGGCCCGCGACGCGCCACGGCATCCCGTACCAGATCATCGAGGACGGCCCCCGTTTCCGCTGGCGCGGTCTTCTCCTCGACGTGGCCCGGCACTTCATGCCCAAGGAAGGGGTCCTGCGCCAACTCGACCTGATGGCCGCGCACAAACTCAACGTCCTCCACTTCCACCTGACCGACGACCAGGGCTGGCGCATCGAGATCGAGCGCCACCCGCGGCTGACCGAGATCGGCTCCTGGCGCTCCCGCACGAAATTCGGCCACCGCGCCTCACCGCTGTGGGACGACAGGCCGCACGGCGGTTTCTACACCCGGGACGACATCCGGGAGATCGTGGCCTACGCCGCCGACCGGCATGTCACCGTCGTCCCCGAGATCGACGTGCCCGGACACTCGCAGGCGGCCATCGCCGCCTGTCCGGAACTCGGCAACACCGACGTCGTCGACACGGAGGCGCTCTCCGTCTGGGACACCTGGGGGATCAGCCCGAACGTCCTCGCCCCACCGAGGACACCCTGCGTTTCTACGAGGGGGTCTTCGAGGAGGTCCTCGAACTCTTCCCGTCGGAGTTCGTCCACGTCGGCGGCGACGAATGCCCCAAGGACCAGTGGCGCGCCTCGCCCACCGCGCAGGCCCGCATCGGGGAACTCGGCCTCGACGGCGAGGACGGACTGCAGGCCTGGTTCATCGGCCACTTCGACACCTGGCTCGCCGCCCGCGGACGGCGCCTCATCGGCTGGGACGAGATCCTCGAGGGCGGCCTCGCCGAGGGCGCCGCCGTGTCGTCCTGGCGGGGGTACGCGGGCGGGATCGCCGCCGCGCGCGCGGGGCACGACGTCGTCATGTGCCCCGAGCAGCAGGTGTACCTGGACCACCGGCAGGACGCCGGCGCCGACGAGCCCGTGCCGATCGGCTACGTGCGCGGCCTGGAGGACGTCTACCGGTTCGAGCCCGTGCCGCCCGGGCTGACGCCCGACGAGGCGCGGCACGTGCTGGGCGCGCAGGCCAACGTGTGGACCGAGGCGATGGAGGACGCCGCCCGCGTGGACTACCAGGTCTTCCCCCGGCTCGCGGCCTTCGCCGAGGTCGCCTGGAGCCGGCTGCCCGCCCCGGAGCGGCGGGACTTCGCCGGCTTCGAACGGCGGATGGAGCTCCACTACGAGCGCCTGGACGCCCTGGGCGTCGCCTACCGGCCACCGGGCGGCCCGAAGCCCTGGCAGAAGCGGCCCGGCGTGCTCGGCCGCCCGATCGAGGGCCCGCCCCCGAACTGCTGAGCCCGAACCGCCGCCCCCGAACCGCCGCCCCCGGATCGCCGAGCCCGGACCGACGGGCCCGGACCGACGGGCCCGGACAACCGGACAACTCGGTCCGAACCGCGGCCCGATGCGGAAGAACACCGGCAGAATCCCCGAAGAGTGGCAATTCGCGCACATCGGTGATGTTGTCCGAAAACGGACCATCTCCCGGGCGAGGTGGGCGAATGCCTCCTGGCGGACCCCCGCGTCCGGGCCTTGCGAAGATGTGCCAGAGTTGCCACGTCCGCCCTGTCAGCACGTACCGTACGGCAGCACAGGTGGGACCAGGTGGGGCAGCGGGAAGGGGCAGCCGGTTTTGACCACGCACGCACCGCAGGCGGGGCAGGCCGTCACGCTGCCCGCGACACTGGACGAAGCCGTGGCGGCGCTCGCCGTCACGCCGGCCGCCGTGCCCGTGGCGGGCGGCACCGACCTGATGGCCGCCGTCAACTCCGGCCAGCTCAGGCCCACCGCCCTGGTGGGACTCGGCCGCATCAGCGAGATCCGCGGCTGGCAGTACCAGGACGGGCACGCCCTGCTCGGCGCCGGACTCACCCACGCGCGCATGGGCCGCCCCGACTTCGCCGCCCTCATCCCGGCGCTCGCCGCCGCGGCGCGCGCCGCGGGCCCACCGCACATCCGCAACGCGGGCACCCTGGGCGGCAACATCGCCTCCGCCTCGCCCACCGGTGACGCGCTGCCCGTGCTGGCCGCGCTGGAGGCGACCCTGATCATCGCGGGCCCGGACGGTGTCCGCCGCGAGATCCCGGTGTCGCACCTCCTGGCGGGCATGGACATGCTGCGCGGCGGCGAACTCATCGGGTACGTGCGCGTGCCGCTGCTGCACGCCCCCCAGGTCTTCCTGAAGGCCACCGGCCGCACCGGCCCCGGACGGGCCGTCGCCTCCGTCGCCCTCGTCCTCGACCCCGCCCGGCGCGGAGTCCGGTGCGCCGTCGGCGCCATAGCGCCGATGCCGCTGCGGCCCCTGGAGGCCGAGCAGTGGGTCGCCCGGCTCATCGACTGGGACAACAACCGCGCGCTCGTCCCGGAGGCGCTCAACGCCTTCGGCGAGTACGTCGCCGCCGCCTGCATCCCTGACCCGGTCCCCGCCGAGGACGGCTCCGTGCAACCGCTACCGCCCGCCGTACTGCACCTGCGGCGCACCGTCGCCGCGCTCGCCCGACGAGCACTGGGGAGGGCACTGTCATGACCGACGACCAGCACGGACAGGGCACGCCGCCGGGCGGCAGCCGCTGGGACCCGCTGCCCCAGGGCGACTACGACGACGGTGCCACCGCCTTCGTGAAGCTCCCCGAGGGCGGCATCGACGCACTCCTGGCCGCCCGCGGCGACGGCAGCCCGCTCGCGGCGCCCGGCCACGGCTACGTGCCCCCGCAGATCGAGGCGACCCACGACGGGACCGGCCCGGCGGCCGGCGACGGCACCTGGGCGGACCCCGCCGCCGGTGCCGACTGGCCCGCGCCGGCGGACGGGACGGCGGGCGGCGACCGGTTCACGTACCACCCCGGCGCCACCGGCCAGTGGACCTTCGACGACGCGGGCGCGCCCGCCGAGTCCACCCCGGCGCCCGGCCACGACGTGACCGGCCAGTGGTCGATCCCCGTCGCGGGCGGCGATCTGCCCGACGAGTCGGGAGAGTTCACCACCTCGGCACTGGTCGAGCAGTGGGGCGGCGGCACGCCCCCGGCCACCCTGCCGGGCGGCGCCTCCGCGCCCTGGGCGCCGGAGCCCGCGCCGGACGAGCGGTCCTGGGCCGACGGGGACGGCGGGGCCGACGGGACCGGCGGGACCGGTGCCCCGCTCGCCGAGGCCGCCGGAGTCCGGCCGGACGCCCCCGCCTTCGGACACCCCCCGCGGCACGACGCCGGCCCCGCGTCCCACGAGCACCCCGGCGGCCACCCCTCGCCCGGACAGCCGTACGAGGCCGCACCGGGCTCCGTGGAGGCCCGCCAGGCGCCCTCCGGGGTGCCCGGGGACCCCGGGGGCCCCGACGGCGGGGAAGACGCCCACGAGCCCGCGGCGACCGCCGAGCCCTCCCGGCCGGCGGCCGCACCGCACCCGGACCCGGACACCCGCCCGGACGGACCCGGCGAGCACGGCGAGTACGGCGAGTACGGCGAGTACGAAGAAGGCCGCGAACACGGCGAAGGCCGCGAACACGGCGAAGGCGGCGGACAGGTCGACCCCGCCGGACCGGCCCAGTCCGTCGAACCCGCCGAACCCGCCGAACCCGCCGAATTCCCCGGCCCCGACGACCCCGACGCCGCGTCCGCGCGCGTGGACGAGGGCACGGAGGCCGGGCCCGCGCCGGGGACGGCCCACCACGACGACCACCCCCTCGCCTCCTACGCCCTGCGCGTCAACGGCTCGGAACGGCCCGTCGCCGACGCCTGGATCGGCGAGTCGCTGCTCTACGTCCTGCGGGAGCGGCTCGGGCTCGCCGGCGCCAAGGACGGCTGCTCCCAGGGCGAGTGCGGCGCCTGCAACGTCCAGGTGGACGGGCGCCTCGTCGCCTCCTGCCTGGTGCCCGCCGTCACCACCGCCGGCAGCGAGATCCGCACCGTCGAGGGCCTCGCCGTCGACGGGCAGCCCTCCGACGTGCAGCGGGCCCTCGCCCGGTGCGGGGCCGTGCAGTGCGGTTTCTGCGTGCCCGGCATGGCGATGACCGTGCACGACCTGCTGGAGGGCAACCCCGCGCCCACCGAGCTGGAGGCCCGCCAGGCGCTCTGCGGCAACCTGTGCCGCTGCTCCGGCTACCGGGGCGTCCTCCAGGCCGTCCAGGACGTCGTCGCCGAACGCGAGGCGCACGCCTCGGCGGACACCGAGCCGGACGGCGACGAGCCACGCATTCCCCACCAGGCGGGCCCCGGCGCCGGAGGCATCCACGCGTCGGCGTTCGAGAACCCCGCGCAGCCCCACCCGCACGACCCGGCGTACGGCCAGGACGGAGGCCAGGCGTGACCGACGAAGCAGCCACCGCGACAAGCCCCGCGGAGGCCGCCCCGGCCCCCGAGCCGATCCCGCACGGCCTCGGCGCCTCCCTGCCTGCCGCCGACGCCCGCGCCAAGACCGAGGGCACCTTCCCGTACGCGGCCGACCTGTGGGCCGAGGGCCTGCTCTGGGCGGCCGTGCTGCGCTCCCCGCACGCCCACGCGCGCATCGTCTCCATCGACACCACCCACGCGCGGGAGATGCCCGGGGTACGGGCCGTCGTCACGCACGAGGACGTGCCGGGCCGGCCGCTGCACGGACGCGGCCGGGCCGACCGCCCGGTGTTCGCCTCCGAGGTCGTGCGCCACCACGGCGAGCCCATCGCCGCCGTCGCCGCGGACCACCCCGACACCGCGCGGATGGCCGCCGCGGCCGTCATCGTCGAGTACGAGGTGCTCGACCCGGTCACCGACCCCGAACTCGCCTTCGAGGCCGAGCCGCTGCACCCCGACGGCAACCTGATCCGGCACATCCCGCTGCACCACGGCGACCCGGCCGCGATCGGCGAGATCGTCGTCGAGGGCCAGTACCGCATCGGCCGCGCCGACCCCGCCCCCATCGGCGCCGAGGCCGGCCTCGCCGTGCCCAGGCCCGACGGCGGCGTCGAGCTGTACCTGGCCTCCACCGACCCGCACAGCGACCGGGACACCGCCGCGGCCTGCTTCGGCCTGTCGTCCGATCAGGTGAAGATCGTCGTCACCGGTGTGCCCGGCGCCACCGCCGACCGCGAGGACCAGGGCTTCCAGCTCCCGCTCGGCCTGCTCGCGCTGCGGACCGGCTGCCCGGTCAAGCTCACCGCCACCCGCGAGGAGTCGTTCCTCGGCCACGCCCACCGCCACCCCACCCTGCTGCGGTACCGCCACCACGCGGACGCCGAGGGCAGGCTGGTCAAGGTGGAGGCGCAGATCCTCCTCGACGCCGGCGCCTACGCCGACACCTCCGCCGAGGCCCTCGCCGCCGCCGTCTCCTTCGCCTGCGGCCCCTACGTCGTCCCCAACGCCTTCATCGAGGGCTGGGTCGTCCGCACCAACAACCCGCCCTCCGGCCATGTCCGCGGCGAGGGCGCGATGCAGGTCTGCGCCGCCTACGAGGCGCAGATGGACAAACTGGCCAAGAAGCTCGGCGTGGACCCGGCGGAGCTGCGGCTGCGCAACGCCATGGCCACCGGCGACGTGCTGCCGACCGGCCAGACGGTGACCTGCCCGGCGCCCGTCGCCGAACTCCTCCAGGCCGTCCAGGACTTCCCGCTGCCCGCCCTGCCGAAGGACACCCCCGAGGAGGACTGGCTGCTGCCCGGCGGCCCCGAGGGCGCGGGCGAGCCGGGCGCGGTGCGCCGGGGCGTCGGCTACGGCCTCGGCATGGTCCACATGCTCGGCGCGGAGGGCACGGACGAGGTCTCCACCGCCACCGTCAAGGTCCAGGACGGCGTCGCGACCGTCCTGTGCGCGGCCGTCGAGAGCGGCCAGGGCTTCACCACCCTCGCCCGCCAGATCGTCCAGGAGACCCTCGGCGTCGACGAGGTGCACGTCGCGCCCGTCGACACCGACCAGCCCCCGGCCGGCCCCGGCTGCCGCGGCCGCCACACCTGGGTCTCCGGCGGCGCGGTGGAACGCGCGGCCAAGATGGTCCGCACCCAGCTCCTCCAGCCCCTGGCCCACAAGTTCGGCATGTCCACCGAACTCCTCCAGATCACCGACGGCAAGATCACCTCGTACGACGGCGTCCTGTCGACGACCGTCGCCGAGGAACTGCACGGCAAGGAGCTGTGGGCCACCGCGCAGTGCCGCCCGCACCCCACCGAGCCGCTGGACGGGGCCGGCCAGGGCGACGCGTTCGTCGGCCTCGCCTTCTGCGCGATCCGCGCGGTCGTCGACGTCGACATCGAGCTGGGCTCGGTGCGGGTCGTCGAACTGGCGGTCGCCCAGGACGTCGGCCGGGTGCTCAACCCGGCACAGCTCGCCGCCCGGATCGAGGCCGGCGTCACCCAGGGTGTCGGCATCGCCCTCACCGAGAACCTGCGCACCCCGCGCGGCCTGGTCCGCCACCCCGACCTCACCGGCTACGCCCTGCCCACGGCCCTGGACGTGCCGGACATCCGGATCGTCAAACTGGTCGAGGAGCGGGACGTGGTGGCCCCGTTCGGCGCGAAGGCGGCCAGCGCGGTGCCGGTCGTGACCTCCCCGGCGGCGATCGCCTCCGCCGTGCGGGCCGCGACCGGCCGCCCGGTGAACCGGCTGCCGATAAGGCCGCAGGCGGCCGTCGTCACGAGCCGGTGAGCGCGGCCCCCGCACGAACGGGGCCGTGCGGAGTGCCTCCCCGGCGCCGACGGGGAGGCCCTTGACGCCGCCGGTCCGCGGCCGCGGCGCAGGCCCGCCGGCGCAGGCCGTCCCGGACACGCACGCGTGCGGGCCGTCCCGGACACGTACCGCGCGCGGGACGCACGACCGTCATGCGGGGTGCGCGGCCGTCGCGGTGCCCGGAGCCCGCCCGACGGCGTCCACCGGACCGGCCCGCACCCGCGCGTCACGTCTCCGACTCCGTCCCGACACCGCGGAGTCGACCGCGGGGGAGACGGCCGGTGCGATCCTCGCGGAGAGGCAACGCGCGCGCGTGACCGGACGTCCTTCCTGTCGAGGGCCGTTGTCAGTGGTGCCGCGTAATGTGCGCAGCAGTGGGACGGCGAACTTCACGCACGGGGGACCGATGAGCACGACCAGCACCACCACCGGCACGCCGGTGATCACCCTCTCCGAGGCCGAGCTGGATCCCTACGTCACTCACGCGCCGAGCCGCCGCTGGCTGACCGGCCCCGGACTGCCCGACGTCGGCGCGCTGGTGACGTTCGAGGCGCTGCGCGCGGACGGCCTGCGCCCGGTCGCCGACTCCACCGCCGGCCCCGGCCACCGGCTCCCCGACGACCTGCGCGGCCAGCTGGTCATCGGCGGGCTCCTCGGCCCGGCGGGCCCCGGGACCGAGGCCGTGCTCCTCGACGGCGCGACCGGCGAGATCACGACGACGTACTTCCTCCACGACCGCCCCGAACTGATGGACCGCCGGCCGCTCGCGCCCTCCCTGGAGAAGCTGGTGCGGTTCGCCACGGCCGCCGACGAACTCGCGGCGCTCAGAGGCCAGTTCGCGGCCTACGCCGGGCGTTTCGGGCCCGAGGCGGTGGCCGAGGCGTCCGGCCGGCTCCTCGCGCTGTACGAGTCGGGGGCGGACGGCGAGGTGCCCCCGTTCTGGCGGCTGGCCGCCGTGATCCGTCCCCTCGCGCTGGTCGCGGGCCCCGGCACCCGTTCCGGGCTCGCCCTGGACCTGCCGCCCCGGCTGCTGGACGACGAGTTCGACACCGGCGCGATCGTCCGCTTCGAGGAGGTCGACTTCCCGGCCGCCCTCTCCCACGAGCCGACCCGCCGCTTCCTGCGGGAGACGGGACTGCCCGAGGAGTGCGTCTGGTTCTCCCTCGACCTGGACGTACCCCTGCCCACCCTCACCGAGCACTGGGCCGACGAGCCGCACACCGAACTCCCCGAGGGAGCGGACCGGTTGATCCGCCTCGGCCACCTCGTGGAGGACACCGGTCTCGTCCTCGACGGCGCCACCGGCGCGGTGCTGGCCTGGAGCGGGGCGGAGTCCAGACTCCGCCCGCTGAACGCCGACATCTCGACGCTGGCGTTCACCCTCTGGCTCGTCCACCGCGAGCACACCCTCGACGCGGAACACGAACTGACGGAGGCCTACGACCAGTTGGCCGCCACCATGACCAGCACCCTGGCCGCCCTCGACCCGGTGGCCTGCGACCCGACCCCGAGGACGCCCACCGACGACGGCTGGCGCTACTGGCCGGGCGTGTTCGAGGACGAGGCGGGCGGCGGACTCTACGCATAGCCCCGGCCCACGCCGTAAGGTCCCCCGCATGGACTGGCTGGCCCCCGTGAACACCCTGACCGGCGCGGCGATCGGCATCGGGTCGACCCTGCTCGCCGACCGCATCCGCTGGCGCCGCGACCGCGAGGCCCTCGACCGGGACACCCGCCGGCAGGCGTACGCGGCGTTCATGGCCGCGCTGTCCGACGCGTACACCCGCCTGCACGAGACCGCCGGCGAGCCGCTCCCCCGGCGGAGGCCCGCACGGCCGCCCACACGGTCTTCACCTCCAGCAACCTGTACCCGCTGCGCTACGAACTGGCCCTGATCGCCCCGTGGGACGTCATGGCCCCGGTCAACGAGGCCTTCTGGAAGGTGCGGGCCCTGCGCGACCTGGCGGCGACGGGCACCGCCACGGACGCCCCGGAGTTCCGGGCCCACGTGCGCGACTATTTGGCGGCCACGGAAGCGGCCCAGGCGGCGATGCGCGAGGACCTCGGCACGTCGTGGCCACAGGGCGCGGGGCGGGAACCGTAGACCGCGCACGCCCGCGGCGGTGGACGGTGTTGGAGGCCGTGGCGGGATTCGAACCCACGTAACTCGCTTTGCAGGCGAGCCCCTGAACCACTCGGGCACACGGCCGTTCGGCGGGTTCTTCGGGGAGTGCCTCCCTTCGAACCGCCTGGTCATGACCGTAGGCCCCGCGCCCCGGGGGGCTCAAGGGAGCCGCGGGGGCTGCAATACGACTGCCATGTGCCGTTCACGAACGGGGGCCCCGTGCCGTTCACGAACGGGGGCGATCCGGTGGCGGTCGGGAGTGGCCTAGGACCGATGGACGAGGGCCGGCCCCGCCTCCCGACAGGGGTCATTGTCGGTTGTGGGCCTTACTCTGGCCGTCATGGCCGTCCATGAACCCCGCGACACCGGTGTCGCGGACACAGCAGCAGGCACCGCAGCAGACACAGCAGACGTACCCGGGAAGCCCGGCTCGCGCCGGTCGGAGGGGACCGTGCTCGGGCGGGACCACCGGGCCCTGAGCATCGGCATCGTGTCCGTCGTGCTGCTGATCGCCTTCGAGGCGACCGCCGTGGGGACGGCCATGCCGGTGGCCGCGCGGGAGCTGGACGGACTGTCCCTGTACGCCTTCGCGTTCTCGGGATACTTCACGACCAGCCTGTTCGGCATGGTGCTGGCCGGTCAGTGGTCCGACCGCCGCGGCCCGCTCGGTGCGCTGACGTGCGGGATCGCCGCCTTCGCCGCGGGGCTCCTGCTGTCGGGGACCGCCGGGGTCATGTGGCTGTTCATCCTCGGACGGGCCGTGCAGGGGCTCGGCGGCGGACTGGTGATCGTCGCGCTGTACGTCGTCGTGGGGCGGGCCTACCCGGAGCGGCTGCGGCCCGCGATCATGGCGGCGTTCGCGGCGAGCTGGGTGGTGCCGTCGGTCGTGGGCCCGCTGGCGTCCGGCGCGGTGACCGAGCACCTGGGCTGGCGGTGGGTGTTCCTCGGCATCCCCGTGCTGGTCCTCCTGCCGCTGGCCCTCGCACTGCCGCAGATACGGCGCCGGGCCGCGGGCCCGGTCGACGGCGTCGCGGACGCCTCCTCCGACCGGCGTCGCATCCGTCTCGCCCTCGGCATCTCCCTCGGCGCGGGCCTGCTCCAGTACGCCGCCCAGGACCTGCGCCCGCTCTCCCTCCTGCCCGCCGCCGCGGGCGCCGCCCTGCTGGTGCCGGCCGTCCTCGGACTGCTCCCGCCCGGCACCTGGAGGGCGGCCCGCGGCCTGCCCTCGGTGGTGCTGCTGCGCGGGGTGGCCGCCGGGTCGTTCATCGCCGCCGAGTCCTTCGTGCCGCTGATGCTGGTCACCCAGCGCGGCCTCAGCCCGACCCTCGCGGGGTTCTCCCTCGCGGCCGGCGGGGCGACCTGGGCGCTGGGCTCCTGGGTGCAGTCCCGGCCGCGCGTGGAGCCGTACCGGGACCGGCTGACGACCGGCGGGATGGTGCTCGTGGCCGCCGCCGTCGCCGCCGCGCCGAGCGTCCTGATCGACGCGGTGCCCGTCTGGACGGTGGCCGTCGCCTGGGGCTTCGGCTGCTTCGGGATGGGCCTGGTGATCTCCTCGACCAGCGTGCTCCTGCTCCAGCTCTCCGCCCCCGAGGAGGCTGGTACCAACTCGGCCGCCCTCCAGATCTCCGACGGCCTGTCCAACGTGCTGCTGCTGTCCGCGGGCGGCGCCGCCTTCGCGGCGCTCGGCGGCGGGACGGTGTCGCACGTGGCCGGCGAGGCCTCCGGCGCCTCCCACCCGGCCGCCTTCGCCGCCGTCTTCCTGCCGATGGCGGCGGTGGCCCTGGTGGGGGCGTGGGTGACGACGCGGCTGCGGGCGGAACCGAGCTGACACCACGTGGTACCACGTAGTACCGTCGGAGCATGGCTGGACTGAATCTGCGTTTCACCGACGAGGAGATCGACGCCCTGCGCGAGCGTGCCGCCGCGGAGGGACGCAGCATGCAGGCGTTCGCCCACGACGCGGTGGTCGCGGCCGTGAACGAGCATGCGCGGCTGTTCGACGAGGCTGCCGAGCACGTGCTGAAGGCCAGCGCTGAGCTGAACCGGAGGCTCGCCTGATGCACTACCTCACGCTGCCCGAGCTGCTGAGCCTCGCGAAGCGGCTGGGGGAGGAGGGGGTGCGCGACTACGGATTGCTGGACTCCGCCCTGGCGCGTCCGCAGTCGAGCGTGTTCGGCCAGGACGCGTATCCGGACGTGTGGCAGAAAGCCGCGGCGCTGATGGAGTCCCTTGCCCGCAACCACGCCCTCGTCGACGGGAACAAGCGCCTCGCCTGGTACGCGACCTGGGTCTTCCTCCACCTGAACGGGCATCCGCTCGACGTGGACTTCGACGTGGACGAGGCGGAGAGGTTCGTACTGGACGTCTGCCAGGGCGCCTTGGACGTGCCCAAGATCGCTTCACGGCTGCCGCGCTTCGCGCGCTGACTGTGAGCTCGGTCCCACCCTCGGCCGACCCGGCATCGTCCGCGCGTCGGCCGTGTCGGCCCGCCGGTAGGGTGGCCCGGTCGTCCTACGTAGCCGAGCCGCCCGAGCCCCACGACGGAGACCGTGACTACCACCGCCAGCTCCAGCACCGCCTCCCACTCGCACCACCTCTCCCCCGCCTTCCCCGGCCGGGCCCCCTGGGGCACCGCCGGCAAGCTGCGCGCCTGGCAGCACGGGGCGATGGAGAAGTACCTCCAGGAGCAGCCGCGCGACTTCCTCGCCGTCGCCACCCCCGGCGCCGGCAAGACGACCTTCGCGCTGACCCTCGCCTCCTGGCTGCTGCACCACCACGTCGTGCAGCAGGTGACCGTGGTGGCGCCCACCGAGCACCTGAAGAAGCAGTGGGCGGAGGCGGCCGCGCGGATAGGCATCCGGCTGGACCCCGAGTACAGCGCCGGGCCGCTCAGCAAGGACTACCACGGTGTCGCCGTGACGTACGCGGGCGTCGGCGTGCGGCCGATGCTGCACCGCAACCGGGCCGAGCAGCGCAAGACCCTCGTCATCCTCGACGAGATCCACCACGCCGGTGACTCCAAGTCCTGGGGCGAGGCCTGCCTGGAGGCGTTCGAGCCGGCCACGCGGCGGCTCGCGCTCACCGGTACGCCGTTCCGCTCCGACACCAACCCGATCCCCTTCGTGACGTACGAGGAGGGCGACGACGGCATCCGCCGCTCGTCCGCCGACTACACGTACGGCTACGGCTCCGCCCTCGCGGACAACGTCGTGCGGCCCGTCATCTTCCTGTCCTACAGCGGCAACATGCGCTGGCGCACGAAGGCCGGCGACGAGATCGCCGCGCGGCTCGGCGAGCCGATGACCAAGGACGCGATCAGCCAGGCCTGGCGCACGGCGCTCGACCCGCGCGGCGAGTGGATGCCGAGCGTGCTGCGCGCCGCCGACCAGCGGCTCACCGAGGTCCGCAAGGCCATACCGGACGCGGGCGCGCTGGTCATCGCCTCCGACCAGGAGTCGGCCCGCGCCTACGCCAAGCTGATCCGGGAGATCACCGGATCGAAGGCGACCCTCGTGCTGTCCGACGACACCGGCGCGTCGAACCGGATCGACGAGTTCAGCCACGGCACCGACCGGTGGATGGTCGCGGTGCGGATGGTGTCGGAAGGTGTCGACGTGCCGCGCCTCGCGGTCGGCGTGTACGCCACCACCATCTCCACGCCGCTGTTCTTCGCGCAGGCCGTCGGCCGTTTCGTGCGGTCGCGGCGGCGCGGCGAGACCGCCTCCGTGTTCCTGCCGACCGTGCCCGACCTCCTCGGCTTCGCCAACGAGATGGAACGCGAGCGCGACCACGTCCTCGACAAGCCGAAGAAGGACGGCGAGGAGGACCCGTACGCCGAGTCCGAGAAGGAGATGGACGAGGCGAACCGGGAGCAGGACGAGGACACCGGCGAGCAGGACATGCTGCCCTTCGAGGCGCTGGAGTCCGACGCCGTCTTCGACCGGGTCATGTACAACGGCGCCGAGTTCGGCATGCAGGCCCACCCCGGGAGCGAGGAGGAGCAGGACTACCTCGGCATCCCCGGGCTGCTCGAGCCCGAGCAGGTGCAACTGCTCCTCCAGAAGCGGCAGGCCAAGCAGATCGCGCACAGCCGCAAGAAGCCGGACACCGAGGCCGACCTGCTGGAGCTGCCGGCCGAGCGGCGGCCGGTGGTCTCCCACAAGGAACTGATGGAGCTGCGCAAGCAGCTCAACACGATGGTCGGCGCGTACGTCCACCAGAGCGGCAAGCCGCACGGGGTGATCCACACCGAGCTGCGGCGGGTGTGCGGCGGACCGCCGAGCGCGGAGGCGACGGCGGGGCAGCTGCGGCAGCGCATAGCCAAGGTGCAGGAGTGGGCGACCCGCATGAAGTGACGCCCGCGGACGGGAGTGACGCCCGCGGACGGGAGTGACGCCCGAGCACGGAATGGGCGCCCGCGACGGAAGGGGTGCCCGCGGACGGAAGTGACCCCCGGGTGTCCACCGCGCGCCGGTGGGGCGCTCGGCGCCGGATCGCGCACCGTACGTATGGGGACAAACACAGGTAGTCCCCACCGGCCACTGCCCGGATTCTGGACGGAGCCTTCCGCTGAGCGAACCTGCTTCGCTACTGTCCCGCTACGCACACGCCCCGTGGCAGCGCCGCCGCGGAGCGCAGCCGTGAAGCGACCGGGTCCGGATCCACCGGACCCCTCTGCCGATCGGCGGCCTCTGACGCGCGTCGCTGACGGGACTCGGCGACGCATCCGCCGCTGTGGGGCCGCCGACCTCACCACTAAGGAGTGGGCGTCGTGACCGCGGAGACCTCTCAGACGCTCGACAGGGGACTGCGGGTCCTCAAGCTGCTGGCCGACACCGACCACGGGCTGACCGTCACCGAGCTATCCCACAAACTGGGCGTGAACCGCACCGTCGTGTACCGGTTGCTCGCCACACTGGAACAGCACGCCCTCGTGCGACGCGACCTGGGCGGACGAGCCCGGGTCGGGCTCGGGGTGCTGAGGCTGGGCCGGCAGGTGCACCCGCTGGTGCGGGAAGCCGCGCTGCCCGCGCTGCGGTCGCTGGCCGAGGACATCGGGGCCACCGCGCACCTGACGCTCGTCGACGGGGCCGAGGCACTGGCCGTCGCCGTGGTCGAACCGACGTGGACCGACTACCACGTGGCCTACCGGGCCGGCTTCCGCCATCCCCTGGAGCGCGGCGCGGCGGGCAAGGCGATCCTGTCCGCCCGGCAGCGGAGGGCTTCCGGGGACCCGGGGTACACCCTGACCCACGGCGAGCTGGAGGCCGGCGCGAGCGGGGCCGCGGCGCCCCTGCTGGGCGTGACGGGCGTGGAGGGCAGCGTAGGGGTCGTGATGCTGGCCGACGCGGTGCCGGAGCGGGTCGGCCAGCGGGTGATGGAAGCGGCCCGGGAGGTGGCGGAGGCGCTGCGCTGACCCACTGCCCGGCCGGTCACCGGCCGACCGGTTGACGGACCGACCGGTCGCCGGACCAGTCGTTGCCGGATTGGTCGCCGATCGCCGATCGCCGGTCGCCGATCGCCGATCGCCGGTCGCAGGCCGCTGACCGCAGGCCACTGGTGGCAGGTCACCGACCGCAGGCCGCCGGGCGGAGCGCGGGAGGGCGCGGGCGTGCGGTGAGCGGCCTGCGACCGGCGTGGGGCGGGACCGGGCGCCGGGGCCGCGGCCGGCGGGACGCGTGCCCGCGGGCGGCCGCGAGGGCTGGGGGCCGGGCACCGGCGCGTGGCCGGGGTCGGGGCGCGCGTTAGATTGGGCGCGTGCTCTCACGCCTCACACGTCCCCAGGCCCTCGCCGTCTGCGCCCTTCCGCTCGTGGCGCTGCTCGCCACCGCGGGGTTCGCGCCGCTGCCGTTCTCGGTGGCGCAGCCGGGGATGACGGCGAACGTCCTCGGCGACAACAAGGGCACCCCCGTCATCACGATCTCCGGCGCCCCCACCCGCGACACGACCGGGCAGCTGCGGATGACGACCATCGAGGCGACCGGCCCCGACACGCACGTCACCCTGGGCGAGGTGATCGACGGCTGGTTCCGCACCGACCAGGCCGTGATGCCGCGTGACGCGGTCTACCCCGCGGGGGACAGCACCAAGGAGATCGAGCGGTACAACACCGAGCAGATGGAGAAGTCCCAGGACACCGCGACCGAGGCCGCGCTGAGGTACCTCGACCGCACCGGCGACGGCATCGAGGTCACGCTCAGGCTCGCCGACGTCGGCGGCCCCAGCGCGGGCCTGCTGTTCTCCCTGGGGATCGTCGACCGGCTCGACGGCGACGGCAGCGGCGGCGACCTCACGGGCGGCCGTACGATCGCCGGCACCGGGACCATCGACGCGAACGGCAAGGTCGGCGCGGTCGGCGGGGTGGCGCTGAAGACGCAGGCCGCCCGCCGGGACGGCGCCACCGTCTTCCTGGTGCCGAAGGCGGAGTGCTCCGAGGCCAAGTCCGAACTGCCCGAGGGGCTGCGCCTGATCCCGGTGACCACCCTCGAGGGCGCCGTCGACTCCCTCGTCGAACTGGAGAAGGACCAGGGCTCGGTGCCGAGCTGCTAGCCGCCGGACGGCAACGCTTTTCGGCCAAGGATCGTCCATCGTTGAACAGCTGGCCGGGACGGGCTGTCCCGACCGTCGGATGATCAATAACCTTGTGCGGTAAGCCTGTTACCGGTCCCAGGGAGATCCATGTCCACCGCTCAGCAGGTCCCCGACATCCTGTCGCCCGAGTTCGCTGCGGATCCCTACCGGGCCTATCGCGTGATGCGTGAGAGCGCCCCCCTCTTCTGGCACGAGCCCACGCAGAGCTACGTCGTCTCCCGTTACGAGGACGTGGAGCGCGTCTTCAAGGACAAGGGCGGCGAGTTCACCACCGACAACTACTCCTGGCAGATCGAGCCCGTGCACGGCAGGACGATCCTCCAGCTCAGCGGGCGGGAGCACGCGGTGCGGCGGGCCCTGGTCGCCCCCGCCTTCCGCGGCAGCGACCTCCAGGAGAAGTTCCTGCCGGTGATCGAGCGCAACTCCCGTGAGCTGATCGACGCCTTCCGGTCCACCGGCTCCGCCGACCTGGTGTCCGACTACGCGACCCGTTTCCCCGTCAACGTGATCGCGGACATGCTGGGCCTGGACAAGGCCGACCACGCCCGGTTCCACCGCTGGTACACGTCGGTCATCGCCTTCCTCGGCAACCTCTCGGGCGACCCCGAGGTGGCGGCGGCGGGGGAGCGCACCCGGGTGGAGTTCGCCGAGTACATGGTGCCGATCATCCGGGAGCGCCGCGACAACCTGGGCGACGACCTGCTGTCGACGCTGTGCGCCGCGGAGGTCGACGGCGTGCGGATGAGCGACGAGGACATCAAGGCCTTCTGCAGCCTGCTGCTCGCCGCGGGCGGCGAGACCACCGACAAGGCGATCGCGGGCATCTTCGCCAACCTGCTGCAGCACCCCGAGCAGCTGGCGGCCGTCCGGGAGGACCGCGGCCTCATCGCCCGCGCCTTCGCCGAGACGCTGCGCTACACGCCCCCCGTGCACATGATCATGCGGCAGTCGGCCACCGAGGTCACCCTCAGCTGCGGTGTCGTACCGGCCGGCGCCACGGTCACCTGCCTGATCGGCGCCGCCAACCGGGACGAGAGGCGCTACCGGGAGCCGGACCGGTTCGACATCTTCCGCGACGACCTGACCACGACCACCGCCTTCTCGGCCGCCGCCGACCACCTCTCCTTCGCGCTCGGCCGCCACTTCTGTGTCGGCGCCCTGCTCGCGAAGGCCGAGGTCGAGATCGGGGTCGGCCAGCTCCTCGACGCCATGCCGGACCTCCGCCTCGCCGACGGCGCCGAACTCGTGGAACAGGGCGTCTTCACGCGGGGACCGCAGACGCTGCCCGTGCGTTTCACTCCCGTCGCCGGCTGACCACGGGCCCGGGCCGCGCGCGGGCGGCCGTCACCCCGCACCGCGGGCGCCCGCACCGCGAGCGCCCGCACCACGTCGGCCGCGGCGGCAGGGCGGGGCGCGTCGGCCGCGGGTCCCCGCCGCCGCACGCCTCCGCGGTCGGCAGGTCCCCGCCGACCGCACGCGCCTGCCGCTTGCCCGCCCCCGCTACCGCACCACCGGGGTGAACTCCACCGGCAACGAGTGCAGGCCGCGCATCCAGATGGACGGGCGCCAGGTGAGTTCCTCCGGCTCCACCGTGAGGACCAGGTCGGGCAGGCGTTCCAGCAGGGTCTCCACCGCGGTGCGGGCGATGACGTCGGCCAGCAGCGGCGCCGGGTAGGGGCACCGGTGCTCCCCGCTGCTGAACGACAGGTGCGCGGAGCTCTCCGCCCCGACGTGCGACTCGGGCCAGATCTGCGGATCGGTGTTGGCCGCGGCGAGCCCCAGCACCAGGCAGTCGCCCGCCCGGATCAGCCGCCCGCCGAGCTGGGTGTCGCGCACGGCCCAGCGGCCGATGAAGTTCTGTGTCGGGGTGTCGAGCCAGAGGACCTCGTTGAGGGCCTCGCCCACGCTGAGCCTGCCCCCCGACACGCTGACGGCGAACCGCTCGTCGGTGAGCAGCAGCCGCAGCGTGTTGCAGATCCAGTTGGCGGTCGGCTGCTGCGCCGCGGCGATGACGGAGATCAGGTCCTGCACGACCTCCTCGTCGGTCAGCCCGGCCGGGTGCAGCAGCATGCGCGAGGTGACGTCCGGCCCCGGACGCTCCCGCTTCTCCTTGACCAGCTGCTGGATCCGCTCGCCCACGCGCGTGTACGCGGCCACCGGGTCGTCGCCCTCCGCGGCGTCCAGGGAGATCCGCAGGTCCTCGACGAGCTGCTGCGTGGCCTCACCCGTGTGCGGCATCCCGCACATCTGGACCGCGGCGCGCATCGGCAGCGCGTGCGCGTACATGCTCATCAGCTCGGCCCGGCCGCTGCCGGCGAACGACGCGATGAGCCGGTCGGCGAGCTGCCGGCAGTCGCGGGAGAGCTGGAACTGGTCGACGCCCTCCAGTGCCTCGGTGATGACGCCGGCCCGCCGCCGGTGTTCCTCGCCCTCGGTGAACAGCACCGAGGGCTGGTACCCGACGAACGGCAGCAGCGGCCAGTCGGCGGGGATGTTCTCCCACTGGTTCCAGCGCCGCGAGTCGCGGGCGAACAGCTCGTCGTGACCGGTCACGTAGCTGACCTCGGCGTAACCGAGGACCAGCCAGGCGGGGATGTCCCCGTCGAGCAGCACGGGCGCCACCGCGCCGTGCTCCCGGCGCAGGGCCCGGTACAGGTGCGCCGGTGTCTGCTGGTACTCCAGACCGCCCAGCCGCACGGCGCCCGCGTGCGCGGGGCACCCCGGGCCGGGCGCGTGCGGGGACGGGATCCGGTGTCGGTCACGATGTCATCTCCTGGGCCATGGCCATTTCGTAGAGGTGGTCCACGAGGGTGATCAGTACGTCCTTGCCCGACGACCGGACGCGCGCGTCGCAGTCGACGAGGGGCACGTGCGCGGGCAGGGAGAGCGCCTGGCGGATCTCGTCGAGGGAGTACCGGTTGGGTTCGTCGTCGAACCGGTTGACGGCCACCACGAACGGCGTCCGGTGGTGTTCCAGCCGGTCTATCGCGTACCAGGAGTCGTCCATCCGGCGCGTGTCGACCAGGACGACCGCGCCGAGGGTGCCGGAGAAGAGCCGGTCCCACAGGAACCAGAACCGCTCCTGGCCCGGTGCGCCGAACAGGTACAGCACCATGCGCCTGTTGAGGCTGATCCGGCCGAAGTCGAAGGCGACCGTCGTGGTGGTCTTCGTGGCCACCTGCCGCGTCTCGTCGACACCGACGCCCGCCTGCGTCATCACCTCCTCGGTGTTGAGCGGACGGATCTCGCTGACCGAGCGGACCAGGGTCGTCTTGCCGACCCCGAAGCCGCCCACGACGACGATCTTCAGTCCTGTCTCGGCGGCGTCGGACAGGGGCGTACGCAGGGAAGGCAGGTCGGACGTTCCAGAGGGCCCGGAGGCCTCGGACGTCTCAGAGGTTGCGGAGCCCATGCAGCACCTCCATGAGTAGAGCGGAGTCGGGGAGCGCGGCGAGCGACCGCGGCGCGGGTGGGTGACGGGCGGTGATACGGCCCATGGCGAGCAGGTCGCCGAGGAGGATGCGCACCACCGTGATCGGCAGCTTCATCTCCGCGGCGACCTCGACGAGGGCCGTCGGATGCCGGCACAGATCCAGGATCCGTGCGTGCTCCGACTGCATCCCGGCGGTGGGTGCGCTCTCGCTGACGATCAGGGTGACCAGGTCGAATGCGTCGTCCGCACGGCTGCGCCCGCCCGTGATCGTGTAGAGCCGGTCGGGATCGCCGGTGTCCACGGGCCGACGCGTCACGACGATGCGCTCCCCTGCACGCCCCCGCGGGGCTCGGCCCGCAGGTGCTCGCCGATCTGCTCGACCAGTTCGGTCATCTGGTGACCCACCACCCCGGGGTCGGCGCTCTCCTCGCACAGGAGCGCCAGGTGCGCACCGTCGCCCGCCTGCACGATGAAGAGCTGGCCGCCGTGGAACTCGGTCATGGAGTGGCGGACACCACCGCTCCCGTCGCCGAACTCGACGGACGCGCCCTGGGCGAGGGCCTGCATGCCCGAACAGATGGCTGCCAGCTGGTCGGCCTGGTCGAGCGCCAGGTGTTCGGTCCAGCACAGCTTCAGGCCGTCCCGGGACAGGACCAGGGCGTGCCGGGCGCCGGGAACGCGCTCCAGAAGGCCTTGCAGAAGCCAGGTGAGGCTGTTGTCGGTGGTCTGCATGGTAGGTGTTGGGACGGTAGGGCCCGGAAGCCCCGGTCACCGGCCCGTTCCTCCAATCTCACGAGCTGAAGCGGGGAAGAGGGCGCCATGGCTCCGGCGCCGGAGGGGAAGGACGTGGGGTTACCGGGCGGCCGGCGGCTCGGGCGGGGTGCCGGTGCCGGACGGGCCGGCTTCGCCGGCGGAGGTGCGCCCGCTGTGGAAGGCCCCGAAACGGGTGCCCGCGTCGCGTGCGACGGGAGCGGTCGGCCCCGGTGCGCCGCCCGGCGCGGGGAGTCGGCCGCCGTCCTGCGCTGCTGCCGTTCCTGCTCGGCCTCGGCCATCGTGCGGCCGGGGGCGCGGACGGGCAGGCCGTTCGGCGTGGCCGCCGACGGCCGGCGGGACGCGTCACGACCGCGGACCTCCGCCGAAGCCGAAGCCGGGGCCGAAGTCGCAGCCGGGGTCGAGGTCGCAGCCGGGGCCGGAGCAGAAGCCGCGGGAGGGACGGCGGCGGCCGGTCGTACGGCGGGAGCGGGCAGACCGCCGGTCCCCGGAACTCCGCCCGTCCCCGGAACTCCGCCCGACACTGACTCTTCACCCGGCATGGACACTCCACCCGTCGTCGGCTGTGCGGTGACCGTCGTGGCCCGCGCGGACCCGTCCGCGGGCGTCGCCACGGCCGTTCGGCGTGCCGTCTCCTGCGGTGCGGCGTCCCGCCGCTGGGCGAGCAGCTGCCGGGGCAGCAGGACGACGACGCCGGTGCCGCCGCGGGACGAGGGCCGGTAGTTGACGCTGATGCCGTACTTGACGGCCAGCCCGCCGACCACGGCCAGGCCGAGCCGGGTGCCGGGCAGCGAGGCGAGGTCGGTCATGTGCCCCGCCACGGCCTCCTCGGCGTGCCGCATCGCGGCGTCCGACATCTTCAGGCCGCTGTCCTCGATCGTGACGACGAGCCCGGCGCTGTGCTCGTCGACGTAGACGTGGACCTCGTCGATGGGCGGCGAGAAGTTGGCGGCGTTGTCCATGAGTTCGGCGATCAGGTGCATCACGCCTTCCGCGGCGAACCCGGAGATCGCGGCGTTCGTGGAACAGTGCAGCCGTACGCGCTGGTACGCCGCGATCCGGCCGGCCGCACCGCGCAGGATGCTCTCCATCACGATCGGCTTGTTCCAGGCGCGGCTGGACCGACCGCCCATGAGGAGGGCCAGCCGGTCGGTCATCAGACCCAGCTGGGAGGTGCCGTGATCCAGTTTCAGCAGGTCGCCGAAGATCTCCTCGCCGTGCCGCTCCTGCATCTCGCGCAGATCGGCGAGCATGCTCACGGTCTTGGCCTGCACCCGGCTCAGGGCCTTCGCGGAGGCGGCCTGCGCGGCGGCGGCCCGCCGCTCGCTGCGGGCGAGTTCCCGTACGAACGCCTCGACGGGGGAGCGCAGCAGGGAGGAGGGGGGCCACTCCCACCCGGCCAGCACGGTGTCGGCCGAGTTGCCCTCCCGCAACTGCCCGACCATGTCGGGCAGGACCGTCCGCGTCACCTGCGCCACCTCTTCGGTGACCTGGGCCAGTTCCTCGCGGGCGCGCAGCCGTTCGGCGTCCGTGGCCGCCGCGTACTGCACGACCTGCTCCACCGCGGAGCTGAAGGCCTCCACGGTCCGGCGCAGTTGGACATCGGCGGGCAGCGTCACCTGTTCCAGGGCGTCCTTCGCCCGAGCGCCCTCCCGCAGCCGGCTCACGAGGGCGGGCACGGTGACGTTCACCAGGTGTGCCGACTCGGCCGACCGCTGTGCCGACTGCGCGGTCAGCCGGGCGACCTCGGCGTCCGTCGCGGCGGCGGTGCGGCGGGCCCGCCGGAGCAGCAGGCCGCAGACGAGGACGGCGGCCGCCACGCAGCACCAGGCGGCCACAGCCGTGACCACCGTCCAGGTGCGGGCCGCGGCGGGGGCCAGGGCGACGGCCGCACCCGCGGCTGCGGCACTCAGCAGCAGCACGGTCACGGGTACGGCCGACGAGGCGGGGGAGGGTTCGGCTGACCGACGCTGACGGGGTGGTGCAGGCAGAGGCATTCCGCGGTTCCTCGGTCCTCGAGAGCAGGAAGAACGGATCGACCGACACGACGGCCGCAGGCCCGGGGCGAGAAAGATGTGATTTTCCGATCCGGGTACCGGCTCATGCTAGTCATTGCGCGGAGGGTGTTGATCTCACCGCTTGCCCAGCCTGCCGGTGAGCCGATTTCGTCGCAAAGCCGCTGCTGGAAACGGACACCGTGGTAGCCGCGAGATGGTGTTTTTCTCCCGATGTCCTTCCCGCGCGACGGGCGGTCGCGGGCGTCAAGTGCCTTGATTCCCTTGCCCGGAGGGCGTGGCGGGCGGGGCGGAGGGTCGGTTTCCGGTCAATTCTGAAAGTTCCTCGCGCAGTACGAGTCGAAAATCGTGCAGACCGATCACAGATTCCCCACGAAATCCGCCACGGGAACGGAAGAAGTCGCCTACTTCACGAATCCCTCCGCCTTCATCCAGTCCAGCGCGACCTGGTGCGGATCCTCCCCGTCCACGTCCACCTTCGCGTTCAGCTCCTGCGCCACCGCGTTGTCCAGCCTGGCGGTCACCGGGTCGACGACCTCGGCGATGGCCGGCCACTTCTCGAAGGTGTCGGTGTTGATCACGGGCGCCGCGTTGTAGTTGGGGAAGAACTTCTTGTCGTCGGCCATCACCACCAGGTCCATGGACCTGATGCGGCCGTCGGTGGTGAACACCTCCCCGTAGGTGCAACTGCCCTTCGCCGTCTGCGTGTAGATGATCCCGGTGTCCATCTGCGTGATCCGGCCCGTCGGCACGTCCATGCCGTACGCCTTCTGCATGCCCGGCAGCCCGTCCGCGCGGTTGGCGAACTCGCCCTCCACGCACAGCGTGACGGCCTTGGGGTCGGACCGGGACAGCGCGGCCACCTCCGACAGCGTCTTCGTGCCGTACTTCTTGTGGTCGGCCCGGTTCATCGCCAGGGCGTAGGTGTTGTTCAGCCGGGACTGCGGCAGCCAGGTCACCCCGTTGCGCACGTCGGCGTCCCGCACCGCCTCCCACTGCCGCCGCGGGTCGGTGATGGGCTCGCTGTTGCCCTGGTACGTGATCCAGGCGGTGCCCGTGTACTCGTACATGGCGTCGGCGTCGCCCTTGCGGATCGCCTCGCGGCCGCCGATCGAGCCCTGGATGCCGGTGCGGTCCAGGACGTCCGCGCCCGCCGCCTCGAAGGCGATGCCCAGCATCGCGCCGAGGATGAGGCTCTCGGTGAACGACTTCGACGTCACGGTGAGATCGGCGCCCCTGAGCGGCTCCCCCTTGCCGATCGAGCCGGGGGAGACGTCGTCGACCATGGGGGAACCGCTGGTCAGTCCGCAGCCGGAGGCCAGCACCAGCAGCGCCGCGAGAGCGCACGGCGTCCTTCTCACCGCTCCACCTCCAGTCCGCGCGGCCGCAGCAGCACCTCGGCCAGCGAGGCCAGCCAGTCGACCAGCAGGGCCAGCGCCACGGTCAGGACGGAGCCCAGCACCAGCACCGGCATGCGCTGGTTGGTGATGCCGGCGGTGATCAGCACGCCCAGTCCGCCGCCCCCGCCGAAGGTCGCCAGGGTGGCCGTGCCCACGTTCAGGACCAGCGCCGTACGCACACCGGCGAGGATGAGCGGTACCGCCAGCGGCAGTTCCACGCGGGTGAGCACCCCGAGCGGGGACATGCCGATGCCGCGGGCGGCCTCCAGCAGCGTCGGGTCGTTCGCCTTCAGGCCGGCGACGGTGTTGGAGAGCACCGGCAGGACGGCGTAGGCGATGATCCCGATCAGGGCCGCCCGGCGGCCGATGCCCAGCCAGATCACCAGCAGGGCGAGCAGGCCGATCGCGGGGGTGGCCTGGCCCGTGTTGGCGAGGGCCATCACGACCGGCGTGGCCCTGCGGAAGGCGGGCCGGGTCAGCAGGATGCCGAGCGGGATCGCGATGACCAGCACGAAGAAGGTCGAGATCACCGTCAGCTGGATGTGCTGCCACAGCGCCTTGGACACCTGCCCGTCGGCCAGCGCGTTCTCGGAGACGGTGTCCAGGTCCGCCTGCGCGAACCACAGCCAGGTGGCGAGCAGCATCGCGACCACGAACGCGGGCACGAGGACCAGCTTCGGCCAGCCGACGCGGCGGCGCGGGGAGCGGGCGGCGCGGCCGGGAGCCCCTCCCGGGCCGGCAGGCCGGCCGGCTCGGAGGTGCTCATGCCTTCGCCTCCCCGCCGGGGCCCTCCTGTTCCGCGTGCGTCTGCGCGGCGCGGACCTCCTCCAGTTCGTGCTGGGACTCCAGCGCCTCCAGCCGGTCCGCCTCCAGCAGTTCGTGCACCGAGTTCATCAGCGTCTCCATGTCGACGACCCCGGTGTACTCCCCGTGCCGCCCGGTCACCGCGACCCGCCCGGTGTTGTCGGTGAGGACCGCCTCCAGGGCGTCCCGCAGCGTCGCGTCCCGGGTCACCGTGTCGGTCACCAGCGTGCCGGCGCGGGCCAGCGAGCCCTTGGCCCGCATCAGGTCGCCGCGCCGCAGCCACTTGTAGGGCCGGCCGCGCCTGTCCAGCAGCAGGATCTCGTTCGTCCCGCCGGCGCGGATCCGGTCGAAGACGGTCTGGAGCGGGTCGTCGACGCCCACCGTCGGACACCCGGTGACCTCCACGTCCCGTACGCGCGTGAGGTTGAGCCGCTTCAGCGCCGCCCCGGCGCCCACGAACCCGGACACGAAGTCGTCCGCCGGGTTGGTGAGGATCGCCTCCGGGGTGTCGAACTGGGCGATGTGCGAGCGCTCGCGCAGCACCGCGATCCGGTCGCCCAGCTTGATCGCCTCGTCGAAGTCGTGGGTGACGAACACGATCGTCTTGTGCAGCTCGTGCTGGAGCCGGATCAGCTCGTCCTGGAGGTGGTCGCGGGTGATCGGGTCCACGGCGCCGAACGGCTCGTCCATCAGCAGCACCGGCGGATCGGCCGCCAGCGCCCGCGCCACGCCCACCCGCTGCTGCTGACCGCCGGAGAGCTGGCGCGGATACCGGTGGCGGAACTCCCCGGGGTCCAGCCCGACCAGGTCGAGCATCTCCTCCACCCGGTCCCTGATGCGCCCCTTCGGCCAGCCGGTCATCCCCGGCACCAGCGCGATGTTCTGCGCGACCGTCATGTGCGGGAACAGCCCCGAAGCCTGGATGGCGTAACCGACCTTGCGGCGCAGCTTCACCGGGTCGATGTCGGTGACGTCCTCGCCGCCGATGCGGATGCGGCCGCCGCTCGGCTCGATCAGCCGGTTGATCATCTTCAGGGTCGTCGACTTCCCGCAGCCGGACGGCCCGACGAAGATGACGATCTCGCCCGCCTTGATCTCCATGTTCACGTTGTCCACGGCCGGAGCCGCGCTGCCCGGGTAGCGCTTGGTGAGGTTCTCCAGCTCGATCGCGGCGCCGTGGGACTCAGGCACGGATCCCCCTCGGAATCGTCAGCCGGCCGACGACGACGTAGGCGGCGTCGAACAGCAGGGCCAGCACGATGATGCCGAGCGTGCCCGCGAGCACCTGGTTGAGCGCGTTCTTGCTGCCCAGGGAGGCCAGACCGCGGAAGATCTCGTTGCCGAGGCCCGGCCCGGAGGCGTAGGCGGCGATGGCGGCGATGCCCATCAGCATCTGGGTGGAGACCCGGATGCCCGTCAGGATCGGCGGCCAGGCCAGCGGCAGCTCGACCCGCGCCAGCCGCATCACGCCGGACATCCCGATGCCCCTGGCCGCGTCCACCAGGGACGGGTCGACACCCCGCAGCCCCACGACGGAGTTCCGCACGACCGGCAGCAGCCCGTACAGCGTCAGCGCGATCACCGTCGGCGGCACGCCCAGGCCCACCACCGGGATCAGCAGACCGATCATGGCCAGGGACGGGACGGTGAGGACGGTGGAGGTGGCCGTGGTGGCGAGGTCGCCGGCCCAGTCGCTGCGGTAGGTGGCGACCCCGAGCAGCACGCCGATCAGCGTGGCCAGGACCATGCACTGGAAGACGACGCTGGCGTGCTGGTAGGCGTCGGTGAGCAGCTGCTGATGCCGGTTGCCCAGGTACTCCCAGAAGCTCACACGCCCTCACCCCGTCGTCCGGCCAGGCCCTTCCCGATCGTCCGCGGCCTGCTCCACCAGCGGGATGACCCGCAGGGGCACAGGGTTCTCCATCACGATCGCGGTGGAGGCCCGGACAATGCCATCAAAGCCGACGACCCGGTCGATGACCCGCTGGAGATCGGCGTTGGAGCGGGCCACCAGACGGCACAGCATGTCCCCGGTGCCGGTGGTGGTGTGCAGCTCCAGCACCTCCGGCACCGACGCCAAGTGGGCGCGCACGTCGGCGCCTTGGCCCTGCCGGATCTGCAGCGTGGCGAACGCGGTGACCGGGTAGCCGAGCGCCGCCGGATCCACCTCGGGGCCGAACCCGCGGATGACTCCGTTCGACTGAAGCCGGTCCAGCCGCGCCTGCGCCGTCCCCCGGGCGACCCCCAGCCGCCGTGACATCTCCAGCACGCCGATCCGCGGCTCCCGCGCCAGCAGCACGATGATCCGCCCGTCCAGATGATCGATCGCCACGCCCGCCTCCGAGATGGTCACCCTGTACAGAAAAGCCGCCGCGACCGCCGTGTCACTGCACATGATGACCAGCGGTACGACGAACTATTGCGCACCTTGCAGGGTGGCGCGACGCTTCGGCCATGACGCAGACCACACACCACACCCCCGACACCGCCCGGCAGGCCGACCCCTTCCCGGTGAAGGGAATGGACGCGGTCGTCTTCGCCGTGGGCAACGCCAAGCAGGCCGCGCACTACTACTCCACCGCCTTCGGCATGAAGCTGGTCGCCTACTCCGGACCGGAGAACGGCAGCCGCGAGACCGCCTCCTACGTCCTGGAGAACGGCTCCGCCCGCTTCGTCCTGACCTCGGTGGTCAAGGCCGACACCGCCTGGGGCCACTTCCTCGAACGGCACGTGGCCGAGCACGGCGACGGCGTCGTCGACCTCGCCATCGAGGTCCCGGACGCCCGCGCCGCCTACGCCTACGCCCTGGAGCACGGCGCCCGTTCGGTCGCCGAGCCGTACGAGCTGAAGGACGAGCACGGCACCGTGGTGCTGGCCGCGATCGCCACCTACGGCGAGACCCGCCACACCCTCGTCGAGCGCGGCGGCTACGACGGCCCCTACCTGCCCGGCTACGTGGCCGCGAGCCCGATCGTCGAGCCGCCCGCCCAGCGCACCTTCCAGGCGGTCGACCACTGCGTCGGCAACGTCGAACTCGGCCGGATGAACGAGTGGGTGGGGTTCTACAACAACGTCATGGGCTTCACCAACATGAAGGAGTTCGTGGGCGACGACATCGCCACCGAGTACAGCGCCCTCATGTCGAAGGTCGTCGCCGACGGCACGCTCAAGGTCAAGTTCCCGATCAACGAGCCCGCGATCGCGAAGAAGAAGTCGCAGATCGACGAGTACCTGGAGTTCTACGGCGGCGCGGGCGTCCAGCACATCGCCCTCAACACCAATGACATCGTCCAGACGGTCCGCACCATGCGCGCCGCCGGCGTCCAGTTCCTCGACACCCCCGACTCGTACTACGACACCCTCGGCGAGTGGGTCGGCGACACCCGCGTCCCCGTGGAGACCCTGCGCGAGCTGAAGATCCTCGCCGACCGCGACGAGGACGGCTACCTGCTCCAGATCTTCACCAAGCCGGTCCAGGACAAGCCGACCGTCTTCTTCGAGATCATCGAACGCCACGGCTCGATGGGCTTCGGCAAGGGCAACTTCAAGGCCCTCTTCGAGGCGATCGAACGCGAACAGGCCAAGCGCGGCAACCTCTGACAGCCTGCTGCCGGCCGCCGGTCACGAGAAGTCCGGCACCCGCGCCACCGACGGCTCGCCCAGCGCCACCAGCGCCGTGCGGGCCGTCCGCGCGTGCAGCGGGGAGAAGTACGGGTTGATCCGCAGCGCCTCCTCCAGATGCCGCCGCGCCGCCCCCTCCCGCCGCACCCGCCGCTCGATCATGCCCCGGTGGTAGAGGTACGGCGCGCTGCGCACCGTGCCCTCGTGCGCCCGGTCGGTGGCGATCACGGCGTACCGCAGCCCCTCCTCGTGCCGCCCGGCCCGGTGCAGGGCCCAGCCCAGCGCGTCGGCGACCTCGATCCCCGGCTGGCGCCGCCACTCCGCCAGCAGCCGCCGCACGGCCGCCTCCGGATCGCCGTGGTCGGCCTCGAACCGGCCCAGTACCAGCGCCCCGTCCACCCCGCCCGCCGCCTCCCGCCGGACCCGCTCGCGCAGCAGGTCGTACTGCACGCCCGCCGCCCCGGGCATCCCCAGCGACTCGTACAGCTCGCCCAGCTCCAGCGCGTACTGCGGCAGCGGCTGCCCGGCCAGGGCCGCCCGGTACGCGGTCAGCGCCTCCGTCGTCCGGCCCAGCGCCGCCAGCGCCCGCCCCTGCCCGGCCTGCGCGGCCCGCTGGTCGGGGTCGAGGCGCACCGCCTCCTGGAAGTGCCGCAGCGCCGGCTCCCGGTCACCGCGCTCGAAGGCGAGCTGCCCCGCCCGCTCCAGCCAGGCCGCCCGTTCGGCGGGAGCGGCCGCCCCGGCCGCCGCGTCCGACAGCGCCGCCGCCGCGTCCTCGCGCCGGCCCTGGTCCCGGTAGACGGCCGCCGCCCGCCCCAGCGCCACCGGTCCCGAACGCAGTTCCAGCAGCCGGTCCAGCGCGGTCGCCGCCTTCCTGTGGTCGCCGAGCCCGGTGTAGGCGTCGATCAGCTGCGGGTACACCGTCCAGCGCTTCGGGGCCCGCTCGCGCGCGGCCTCGCCCCAGGACCGCGCGGCCGGGAAGTCCCGGCGGGCGTTGGCCAGGGCGGCCAGCCCGACCAGGGCCTCGGCGTTCCCCGCGGGGCGCACCGACAGGGAGGTCCGCAGCGCCCGTTCGGCCTCGGGGTAGAGGACGGCCGCGTCGGCGGTGCGCCGGCCGCGCTCGACGTAGGCCGCGCCGAGGACCGCCCAGGAGCGGGCGTCCCGCGGACGGGCGCGCACCCGCGCCTCGCGCTCGCCGATCAGCGCCTCCAGAGCGGGCAGCGCGGCGGCCGTCCCGGTCCGCACCGCCGCCTGCGCCTGCGCCCCCGCTGCGGGCCCCGGCGCCGGCCGGCCCGCCTCCTCGCCGGGCAGGCACCACAGGACCCCGCCCAGCACGAGGGCGCCGGCCACCGAGCCGGCCGACATCCGCCGGCGCAGCCGGGAGCGGGCCTTCCCCGCCCCGGACCGCGCTGCGGCGGCCGCGGCGTCGGCTGCGGCGTCGGCGGGAGTCTCGGCGTCGGCGGGGGCTTCGGCGGTCTCGGCAGCGCTCTCCATGGCGCTCACTGTGCGCCAGGGCGACGACCGCGCGCCGGTGTCGGCCGGGTGCCGCAGGCGGGGTTCACACCGATGGCGGCGGGTGCGACGCTGTGATCATGAGCCGCATCGAAGCCCCTCGCGACGAGGTGACCGGCAACCTCCTCGACCGACTGCTCGACGGCCTGCCCGCCGAGGCGGTCCTCACCGACCCCGACGTCACGGCCTCCTACGCCCACGACATGGCGAGCTTCTGCCCGGCCGGCACCCCGGCCGCCGTCGTGCTGCCGCGCACGGTCGAACAGGTCCAGCACGTCCTGCGCACCGCCACCGAGCTGCGGGTCCCGGTCGTTCCGCAGGGCGCCCGCACCGGCCTGTCGGGCGCCGCCAACGCCTCCGACGGCTGCCTGGTCCTCTCCCTGACGAAGATGGACCGCATCCTGGAGATCAGCCCCGTCGACCGCGTCGCCGTCGTCGAACCGGGAGTCGTCAACGCCGTGCTGTCCCGCGCGGTGGGCGAACACGGCCTGTACTACCCGCCGGACCCCTCCAGCTGGGAGACGTGCACGATCGGCGGCAACATCGGCACCGCCTCCGGCGGCCTGTGCTGCGTGAAGTACGGCGTCACCGCCGAGTACGTCCTCGGCCTGGACGTCGTCCTCGCCGACGGACGGCTGATGTCCACCGGCCGCCGCACCGCGAAGGGCGTCGCCGGGTACGACCTCACCCGCCTGTTCGTCGGCTCCGAGGGCTCCCTCGGCGTCGTCGTCCGCGCCACCCTGGCCCTGAAGCCGCGGCCGCCGCGGCAGCTGGTCCTGGCCGCCGAGTTCGCCTCCGCCGGCGCCGCCTGCGACGCCGTCTGCCGCATCATGGCCGGCGGCCACGTCCCCTCCCTCCTCGAGCTGATGGACCGTACGACGGTCAGGGCGGTCAACGAACTGACCCGCATGGGCCTGCCGGAGACCACCGAGGCCCTCCTCCTCGCCGCCTTCGACACCCCGGACCCGGCCGCCGACCTCGCCGCCGTCGGCGCGCTGTGCGAGGCCGCCGGCGCCACCCGGGTCGTCCCCGCCGAGGACGCCGCCGAGTCCGAACTCCTCCTCCAGGCCCGGCGGTCCGCGCTGGTGGCCCTGGAGGCGGTCAAGGGCACGACGATGATCGACGACGTGTGCGTGCCCCGCTCCCGCCTCGGCGACATGCTCGAGGGCGTCGAGCGCATCGCCGACAAGCACCGCCTCACCATCGGGGTCTGCGCCCACGCGGGCGACGGCAACACCCACCCCACCGTCTGCTTCGACGCGGCCGACCCCGACGAGGCACGGCGCGCCCGCGAGTCCTTCGACGAGATCATGGCACTCGGCCTGGAACTGGGCGGCACCATCACCGGCGAGCACGGCGTGGGCGTGCTGAAGAAGGAGTGGCTGGCGCGCGAACTGGGCCCCGTCGGCCTGGAGATGCAGCGGCGGATCAAGCAGGTCTTCGACCCGCTGGGCATCCTCAACCCCGGCAAGCTGTTCTGAGCCGCGCCCCGTCACGCGCCGTCACGCCCCGTCATTCGCCGTCCTTCGGCTCGTCCGACGGCCACGGGTCGCACGGCCACGGGTCGTACGGCCACGGGTCGTACGGCCCGGGCTCGCACGGCCGCAGCTCGTCCGCCGGAAGCGGGGCGAGCAGCCCGGCCAGCGCCTCGTCGACGTCGAGCCGCCCGCCCTCGGTCCCCGGGGGCACCGCCCGCAGCGTCCGCTCCAGCCAGGCCGACACCTGCTCCGCGGGCGCCTCCAGCAGCGCGTCACCGTCGGGTGAACTGAGCGCCATCAGCACGACGCCGCGCCCGTCCGCCTTCGTCGGCCACACCCGCACGTCCCCGTACCCGCAGGGCCGGAACACGCCCTCCACGAGGAGTTCGCGGGCGAACGTCCAGTGGACGGGGCACTCCGAGTCGATGTGGAAGCTGACGTGGACGGCGAAGGGGTCGTCGCTGCGGTAGCCGAGCCGCGCCGGCACCGCGACACTGTGCTCCGGCGACAGGACCAGCCGCAGTTCCAGCTCCCGTTCCACCACGGTGTGGTGCATGTCCGTTCTCCTCTCGCTGTGGATGCGTACGTGAGGGAGAGCGACTTCGGATTCGACCGTTACGCGGGTTCGGGGAACTTTTTCGCGGACGGTCCGAACATGTGCGTCGCGTGCCCACCGTTGCCCGGAAAGGAGTGGGTCCGGCCGGACCGGCGATGGGAGTTGCGCCCGTCTGGTAGATGTGGAGGCCCCATCCCACCCCCGAGCAGATACGGGACGACGGACATGAGCGCCCCAACCCCGGCACCAGGCGACGACAGCCCCCGCGAGGGGTACTACCCGGACCCGTCCATCCCCGGCTACGTCCGGTACTGGAACGGCTCCTCCTGGGTGCCCGGCACCAGCCGGCCCGCGCCGTCCGGCGGCGAACCGCTCGCCGTTCCGGGAGCGGCCCCGGCTTCGTCCCCCGCTCCGGGAGCGGCCCCGGCCCCGGCTTCGTCCCCCGCCCCGGCATCGGCCCAGCCCCAGGCCCCGGCTCCGGTCCCGGCTCCGGCCTCCGTCGAGGAGACGGGCCCGCACTTCTTCGACGAGGATCCGCAGCAGTACGGGGGTCGGCCCGAGCCGGCCTCCGCCTGGGGCGCCGACCGCTCCCGGCAGTCCGGCTTCGGCGGCGACCAGGACCGCCGCGTCTCCTGGGGCGGCCCCCAGCCGGGCCCCAGCCGGGCCCCAGCCGGGCCCCCAGCCGGGCCCCCGGACCCCGGACCCCCGCACGGCACCGCCCGACGCCGCGCCGGACGCCACCTTCATGTCGCGCCGCCCGACCGTGGGCCCCGCGGCCAGGGACGAGGGCACGATGACCTTCCGTACGCCGTCCCCGCGCGCCCCGGAGCAGGCGGGCGCCGGCCCCCAGGGCCCGGTGGGCGTGGGCGGCTCCGCCACCGGCGAACCCGGCGCGGGGGTCTTCGGCCCGCCGGGTTCCGGGGGGCCGGGCGATCCCGGTCCCGGTCCCGGTTTCGGTGCGGCGGGTCCGGCCGCGGCCGGTGCGCCCGCCGCTCCCGGGAAGCCCGGATTCGGCGCGGGCAAGGCCGCCGCCGACCGTGCCGCGGCGGCGCAGGCCATGCCCGCCCCGAGTGCCCCCGCTCCGGCCCCGCAGGCCATGCCCGCTCCGGCCCCGCAGGCCATGCCCGCTCCGGCCCCGCAGGCCGCTCCCGCCCCGGCCCCGCAGCCCACCCCCGCCCCGGCCCCGCAGGCCGCTCCCGCTCCGGCCCCGCAGGCCGCTCCCGCACAGGGCGCCCGGCCCCTTTCCGGCACTCCGGGCGCCCCCGGCCTCCCCGGGCAGGCCGACGGGTCCCCGGCGGCCGGCCCGGGCGCCGGCGGTGCGCCCATGGCTGTGGGTCCCGGAGGCGGACAGCAGTCCTGGGCGCAGCAGGTGCACCGGCTCGCGGGCGCCGGGGACGACCAGCCCGTGGTGCCGTGGAAGCCGCCGGTGGACGACGTGTTCCAGGCCGCCGCCCGCCGGCAGGCGGCGGCGCGCCCCGCCGGGCTCGGCCGGAGGCTGGGCGCGCGGCTCGTCGACACGCTCGTCCTCGCGGCCGTCACCGGCGCGGCGGCGGTCCCGCTCGGCCTGAAGGCGGTCGAGCACGTCAACGACAAGATCGACGCGGCCGAACTCAGCGGCGAGACCGTCACGGTCTGGCTGCTGGACGGCACCACGTCGGCGTACCTCGGCGTGGTCCTGGCCGTCCTGATCTGCTTCGGCGTCGTGTACGAGGCGCTGCCGACCGCCAGATGGGGCCGGACCCTGGGCAAGAAGCTGTTCGGTCTGCAGGTGCGGGACATCGAGGGCCACGAGCCCCCGTCGTTCGGCCTCGCCCTGCGCCGCTGGCTCGTCTACAGCGTCCCGGGTCTCCTCGCCGTCGGGATCATCGGCATCGTGTGGGGCCTGTTCGACAGGCCGTGGCGCCAGTGCTGGCACGACAAGGCGGCGCACACGTTCGTGGCGGGGTAGCGGCCCCGCCGCGACCGGCCCGCGCGTCCCGTACCCCCGGACGGCCGCTCGCCGGATGCGGGGGCGGGCGGTTCGCGTTCGACTCGGGCCATGACGACCGAACCGCCACCCGGGTCCGGCGGCGAGCCGCCGGAGGACGATCCGTTCAGGAAGCAGCCCCCGCAGCAGCCCCCGCACGGACCGGGGCAAGGCCCACAGGGTTCGCCGTACGACAGCCCGCACGGCGGTTCGGGCGGCGGTTCAGGTGGACAGCAGCCGCCATACGGAGGTGGCCGGCAGCCGCCGCACGGGGGCGGGCAGCAGCCGCCGTTCGGCGGCGGCGGGCCCTACGGCGGTGACCCCTACGGCGGTTACCCCGCGGACCCGCTCTCCGGGATGCCCCCGCTCGCCGACAGCGGCAGGCGCACGCTGGCGCGGATCATCGACATGATCCTGGTGGCCGTCGTCGTGTGGCTGCTGACGTGGGGCTTCGGGGTCAACGAGTACGGCGCGGGCGACGTCCAGGTCGGCAGGTCATTCGCCCAGTCCGTCGTGGCCGCCGTGCTGTACATCGCCTACGACACCTTCATGACCGCCAGGTCCGGTCGCACGCTGGGGAAGAAGTGGCTCGGCCTGCGCGTGGCCGACCTCGACGACGGCTCCACGCCCTCCGTGCAGACCTCGCTGGTGCGCGCCCTCGTGCTGTGGGTGCCGTTCGCGTTCTGCTGCGCCTGTCTGTGGACGGCGATCTGCGGCGGCTGGAGCTTCTTCGACAAGCCCTACAAGCAGGGACTGCACGACAAGGCCGCCAAGACGGTCGTCGTCAGCGCCGACTGACGGGGCGTCACCGCGACGGTGAGGGCCCGCTCCGTACCGGCGCGGGCCCTCCCGTCGTGCCGTTCAGCGTGCCGACGGCTCCCGGACCGGCCCGGGCGCCGCGGCGACCGGGGCGGGTACGGGCTCGTCCACGGTGGAGCGTGCCACGGTGACGCCGACGGCCTGGCGGCGCGGGGCCGGGAGCGTCATGGCGACGAGTACGCCGAGGGCGAGCGCGGTGACGGCGATGACCGCGACGAGCGAGCCCGAACTCGCCCGTGACAGCAGCAGCATGACGAGCGTCGAGAGGATGACGGTGCAGGAACCGTACGCGAGCTGTGCGACAGTCGGACGAGGCATGGCAATCGTGTCCTCGGAAGCGGGGGCGGTCTCGACTCTATTCGGCTGCATGCCCGACGGGAACGAGCGGTAAGCGTGAGCTGACACACGGTGCCGGTGCACGGGGGGCGCACGGAGTCATGGCGTCCACCTGCCGGACGGGGCCGCGCGCCCGCCACATGATCGTCACGTGTCCGCAATGCGAACGTGGGCTTCCAATAATGCGTTGACCTGTTCAAGTCAAGGTCTGTCTTTTCCGGTGAAGCAGTAGTCAAATGGCGTCACTTGACTACACGCGTATAACCGCGCGCGGACTTCCCTTGACATGGATCCCCCTTCCGCGCCTCCGGCACGCGTTAGGGGAGGCAATCAAGTGACCAGCAGATCCTGGACGTTCAGGACGGCCGCCACGGTCGTCGCCCTCGCGGCGGCCTCGGCGACGTTCTCGACGTTCGCCGTGGCACAGGCGGCCGACAACGCGCCGGCCGACACCCCGGCGGTGGACCGGCACGACCCGCAGCCGGCCGACACCCGCGAACACGACTTCGACGGGCCGCTCAGCAAGACGCAGGACGCCCAGCGCGAGGAAGCCCTCGAGCAGGTCATATCCGGCGAAGCCACGGTCAAGAACCGGGACGGCTCCAAGGTCGTCCAGCTCGACAGCCGCAGGGGCGAGAGCAAGTACGTCGAACTCGGCCGCGAGAAGACCGACAAGATCTTCACGATCCTCGTCGAGTTCGGCGACCAGGTGGACAGCCGCTACGGCGGCACCCCCGGCCCGCTGCACAACCAGATCGCGCAGCCGGACCGCACCAAGGACAACAGCACCGCCTGGCAGGCGGACTACGACCAGAAGCACTTCCAGGACCTGTACTTCGGCACCGCCGCGGGCACCGAGTCCCTGAAGAAGTACTACGAGAAGCAGTCCTCGGGCCGCTACTCGGTCGACGGTGAGGTCACCGACTGGGTCAAGGTCCCCTACAACGAGGCCCGTTACGGCTCCAACGACGCCTCCACCGGCGCCTGGTACGCCGTGCAGGACGGCGTCAACGCGTGGGTCGCCGAGCGCGAGGCCGCCGGTGCCACCGCCGCCGAGATCAAGGCCGAACTGGCCGGGTACGACCAGTGGGACCGTTACGACTTCGACGGCGACGGCGACTTCAACGAGTCCGACGGCTACATCGACCACTTCCAGATCGTGCACGCCGGCGAGGACGAGTCCGCGGGCGGCGGCGCCCAGGGCGCGGACGCCATCTGGGCCCACCGCTGGTACGCCTTCGGCACCGACGCCGGCTCCACCGGCCCGGACACCAACAAGCTCGGCGGCACCCAGATCGGCGACACCGGCGTCTGGGTCGGCGACTACACCATCCAGCCGGAGAACGGCGGCCTGGGCGTCTTCGCCCACGAGTACGGCCACGACCTCGGCCTGCCCGACGAGTACGACACGGCGGGCGGCGAGAACTCCACCGGCTTCTGGACGCTGATGTCCTCCGGTTCCTGGCTCGGCACCGGCAAGGACTCCATCGGCGACCTGCCCGGCGACATGAACTCCTGGGACAAGCTCCAGCTCGGCTGGCTGGACTACGAGGTCGCCAAGGCGGGCGTGAAGTCCCGGCACACGCTGGGCGTCGCGGAGTACAACACCGCGAACCCGCAGGCCCTCATCGTCTCCCTGCCCGAGAAGACCGTCACCACCGAGGTCGTCGCGCCCGCCCAGGGCGCCACGCAGTGGTGGAGCGGCAGCGGTGACGACCTGCGCAACACCCTGACCCGCTCGGTCGACCTGACCGGCAGGTCGACGGCGGCGCTGTCGCTGGACGGCTGGTGGGACATCGAGGCCGACTACGACTACCTCTACACCGAGGTGTCCACGGACGGCTCCAACTGGACGCCGATCGACGGCAAGCTCGCCGACGGCTCGGCCGTCCCGCGCGACGGCAGCGGCAAGCCCGCCCTCACCGGCACGGTCGACGCCTACCAGAAGCTGACGTACTCCCTGGACGCCTACGCGGGCCAGAAGATCGACGTCCGCTTCCGCTACGCCACCGACGGCGGCGTGGCCCAGAAGGGCTTCGCGGCCGACGAGATCACGGTGACCGCGGACGGCGCCGCCCTGTTCTCCGACGACGCGGAGAGCGCGGACGCCGCGTGGACGGCCAACGGCTTCAGCCGCATCGGCTCCGCCATCACGGACGACTACGCGCAGTACTACATCGCCGAGAACCGCCAGTACGTCTCGTACGACAAGGTCCTCAAGGTCGGCCCGTACAACTACGGCTTCTCGACGACCCGTCCGGACTGGGTGGAGCACTACCCGTACCAGAACGGTCTGTTGATCTGGAAGTGGGACACCTCCCAGGCCGACGACAACACCAGCCAGCACCCGGGTGAGGGCCTGATCCTCCCGGTCGACTCGCACCCGACCCCGCTGAAGTGGTCCGACGGCACCCTGATGCGCAACCGCGTCCAGGCCTTCGACTCCCCCTTCAGCTGGTACCCGACCGACGCGATCACGCTGCACAAGGCCGACGTCGCCACGAAGATCAAGGCCCGTTCGGGCGTCCCGGTCTTCGACGACGGCAGGTCGACCTACTACGACGCGTCGAACCCGGCCGCGGGTGTCAAGATCACTGACACCAACACCTCCATCAAGATCGTCAACGAGCCCCTGAGTGGCTCGACGGTCACCGTGAAGGTGGGTCCGTCGACCAAGTAGTCGACGTTTTGGCAGGTCAGAAGCGTATCGGCGGCAACCCCTGGCGGGTTGCCGCCGATCGTGTTTAGGTGCCTCCTGTGCTCTTCTTATTGACAGTCCCGGGGGCGACCGCTCCGGCACCGACACGCGCGGGGGTGTGACCGCATGGCCGCAGGAGGTTTCTGCAAACTGCCGAACGGCTCGGTGGTGGTGGCGCTGAACCTGCCCAGTCCCGCCGCCGACGGTGGCGCCGCCGTCCGCTTCCTCGTCGTCGCCCAGAACCGCGCCCGAGCCCTGACCAGGCTCCGCAACCTGGGCCTGCGCGCCGTCTACCTGCGGGGCAACGCCGCCCCGCCCAGCCCGGACGAGATCACCGCGGTCCTGCACCACCCCGACGGCCTGATATGGCGAACGGCCCCCGACAGCGCTGACAACGCTGTCACCCCGCTGATCGGCGTCCCCGAACCGTGGCGCCCGATCCGCGCCCTGCTCCGCCGCCCGGCGGCCACCGGGACGTAGGGACCGTCCGGCGGATCACGCCGGAGACGCGGGGCCGGGCCCGCGGCCGCCGGCCCTCCCGATCCGCCCCCGGCCACCCCGGCCACCCCGGCCACCCCCGGCCACCCCGTCCGTGACCGGACCGCGCCCGGTCCGGTCCGGTCACGGACGCAGGCCCTCCGGGGCCCTCCGGGGGCCCTGCGGGCTCAGAGCACGACCGGCTTGCCCGACAGTTCCACGCCCGCCCCGCGCAGCTCCTCGAGCGCCCGCTCGGTGGTCTCCGCGGCGACCCCGGCGGTCAGGTCGAGCAGGACGTGGGTGCGAAAGCCCTCCCGGGCCGCGTCCAGCGCCGTGGCCCGCACGCAGTGGTCGGTGGCGATGCCCACCACGTCCACCTCGTCGATGCCGCGGGTCCGCAGCCAGTCGCCCAGCGTGACGCCGTTCTCGTCGGCGCCCTCGAACCCGCTGTACGCGGCGGCGTAGGCGCCCTTGTCGAAGACCGCGTCGACGGCGCCGGAGGCGACCGCCGGGGCGAAGTTCGGGTGGAAGCCGACACCCTCGGTGCCCGCGACGCAGTGCGCGGGCCAGGAGTGCACGTAGTCGGGGTTGTCGGCGAAGTGACCGCCGGGGGCGATGTGGTGGTCGCGGGTGGCCACCACGTGGCGGTACCCGGCGGGGGCCTGCCCGATCAGCTCGGTGATGGCGGCGGCGACGTCGGCACCGCCGGACACCGCGAGGCTGCCCCCCTCGCAGAAGTCGTTCTGCACGTCTACGACGATCAAGGCGCGGCGCATGGTGGGTGTCCTTCGATGGGAGCCCCGGTTCTCTCGAGACCGGGAGAGGGTGAAGTAATCGAGCCTAGAGACTTCGGCGGCGGTAGGGGAGGGGCGCGACCCGTCCCGTCCCGGGGACGTCGCGCTCTAGCTACCCGAGCGTCCCTGGACGTACTCCGTCGCGAGGACGGGTTCCCCGCGCGAGAGCTGGGCGGCGGACAGCGGCAGTCCGGCGCGGGCGGCCGCGTGCCGGTCGCGGACCACGTCCAGGGGCTCACGGCCGACGACCTCGCCGCCCTTGACCAGCTCGACCTGCAACTGGTGGCCGGCCAGCTCGGCGGGGACCTGGCCGGTGCCGACGACCTCGGCCTCCGCGACGCCGTCCGCGTCCGGGCGGCGCGCGGCCCACTTGCGGCCGCCGATCGACGTCTTCCCGCCGGACGACTTCTTCGCCACCGGCACCAGCGGCGCCCGCGGGTCGTCGGACTCGGCGCGGGCGACCAGCTTGTAGACCATGGAGGCCGTCGGATGCCCGGAGCCGGTCACCAGCTGGGTGCCGACGCCGTACGCGTCCACGGGCGCCGCGGCCAGGGAGGCGATGGCGTACTCGTCGAGGTCCGAGGTCACGACGATCTTCGTGTCCGTCGCGCCCAGCTCGTCCAGCTGCTGGCGCACCCGGTGCGCGACGAGCAGCAGGTCGCCGGAGTCGATGCGCACCGCGCCCAGCTCGGGCCCGGCGACCTCCACGGCCGTGCGGACGGCCTCGGTCACGTCGTAGGTGTCCACGAGGAGGGTGGTGCCGCGGCCCAGCGACTCCACCTGGGCGCGGAAGGCGTCGCGCTCGGTGTCGTGCAGGAGGGTGAAGGCGTGCGCGCTGGTGCCCACCGTGGGGATGCCGTAGCGGAAACCGGCCGCCAGGTCGGAGGTGGTGGCGAAGCCGCCGACGTACGCGGCGCGGGACGCGGCCACCGCCGCCAGTTCGTGAGTGCGGCGGGCGCCCATCTCGATCAGCGGGCGCCCCCGGCCGCCGAGGACATCCGGGAGGCGGCGGCCGCGATCGCGGAGTCGTGGTTGAGGATGGACAGGATCACGGTCTCCAGCAGCACGCACTCGGCGAAGGAGCCCTCGACCCGCATGACCGGCGAACCGGGGAAGTACACCTCGCCCTCCGGGTAGCCCCAGACGTCACCCGAGAAGCGGTAGGAGGCCAGCCACTCCAGGGTGGCCTCGTCGACGATCTCCCGCTCCCGCAGGAAGCCGAGGACGTCCGCGTCGAAGCGGAAGTTCTCGACGGCGTCCAGGACGCGTCCGGTGCCGGCCACCACGCCGTAGCGCCGGCCCTCGGGCAGGCGCCGGGTGAAGACCTCGAAGACGCTGCGCCGCCCGGCGGTGCCCGCCTCCAGCGCGGCCCGCAGCATCGTCAGCTCGTACTGGTCCGTGAAGAGCGCCGTCGAGGGAACATCCACCGGCAGCCCGAGATCCGCTACGTCCACTTGCCTCACCTAGTCCATGACTCTCCGGGTGCCCCGGCCGGGCCGGGGCTCCGGGGGGCGTGCCCCCGGAGCGCGTCGCACGGCAGGGATCGTACTCCCTTTTCGTCGGTGTGACGATTTCCAGGACGCATGGCAGCATGGGCTGTGTGACGTCACCCGCTCCCCTTGAGATCGAACGCACCGAGTCGGCGGAGGAGGTCTTCGCCGTACCGGAGCCGGACGTCCCCTGGGTCACGATCGTCCACAACGACCCGGTCAACCTGATGAGCTACGTGACGTACGTCTTCCAGACGTACTTCGGCTACTCCAAGGACAAGGCCACCAAGCTCATGCTCGACGTCCACCACAAGGGCCGGGCGGTCGTCTCCAGCGGAAGCCGCGAGGAGATGGAACGCGACGTGCAGGCGATGCACGGCTACGGACTGTGGGCCACCCTCCAGCAGGACCGGAAGTAGTCACCTCACCGATGCCCGGACACTTCGAACCGATCCCCGGCGGCGGCGCGGCCGTCGCCCTCGACGACGTCGAGATCTCCATCATCCGGTCGCTGGCCGTCCAGCTCCTGGAGCTGATCGGCCCCGGCCCCGCCGAGGACGCCTCCGCCGACCCGCTCGCGGGACTGTTCGCCGAGGGCCCGAGCGAACCGCCCGCCGACCCGGTCCTCAAGCGCCTCTTCCCCGACGCCTACGTCGACCCCGAGGCCGCCCCGGGCCCCGGGAGGAGAAGGAACGGCGTTCCCGTTCCGCCGAGTTCCGCCGCTTCACCGAGAACGACCTCAGGGCCGGCAAGCGCGAGAACGCGCTCGCGGTCGTGCGCTCCCTGGACGCGCTGGTCGCCGGGGACGACGGCGTGGCGGTCCTCGAGCTGTCGCCCGAGGACTCCCGGCAGTGGCTCGGCGCGCTCAACGACCTGCGGCTGGCGATCGGCTCCCGGCTGGACATCACCGCCGAGGACGACACCGACCTCCTCTACCGGCTGCCGGACGAGGACCCGCGCAAGCCGATGGTGATGGCGTACCTGTGGCTGGGCGGCCTCCAGGAGACGCTCGTGACCACCCTCATGGGCTGAGCCCGCCGGGCCTGCCGACCCTCGTCGGGTTTGCCGAGTCACCGGGCCGTCGTCGGGTCCGCCGGGTCCGCCGGTATCGACCGGTATGACGTGATCCGTGACGATCGGGTGTTCGCTCAGAGGACGCTCAAATCCGGATAACGATCACGTCACCGGCGCGGCCGACTGTGCCCCTTTTGTGTCCAGTTTGGCCGCTTCTTCTTGTGTGATGCGCCACACGCCGCCCGGACGGCCAGGATGACGGGCGTGATAAATCTTCACGACCGCCCGGCGTGCACCACCCGTATGCCCGCCGGGTGCGCCACCGAGCCGACGGATCGCCGGCCAGGCACAACGCTCCATCAATCCGGGGGGGATCGAGACCCGATCCGCGGCCGACGAAGGCCCGGTTCGGCATGGAGAAAGGCGCACCACACATGACCTCCGCTCAGGTCGACACGGAGAAGGCCCCCGAGGGCTCGGAGGAGGGCTACGAGCGCGGACTCGGCAGCCGCCAGGTCCAGATGATCGCGATCGGCGGCGCCATCGGCGTCGGCCTCTTCCTGGGAGCCGGGGCGAACATCGCCAAGGCCGGCCCCAGCCTCATCCTCATGTACGCCCTCGCGGGCGTGATCATCTTCTTCATCATGCGGGCGCTCGGCGAGCTGCTCCTCTACCGCCCGGTCTCCGGGTCCTTCGCGGAGTACTCCCGCGAGTTCCTCGGCCCGTTCTTCGGCTACTTCACCGGCTGGACGTACTGGCTGATGTGGGTCGTGACCGGCATGGCCGAACTGACGGCCGCCGCGATCTACGTCAACTACTGGTTCCCGTCCATCCACCAGTGGGTGACGGCCCTGGTCTTCCTGGTGGTCCTCTTCGGGGTCAACCTGATCTCCGTCAAGCTCTTCGGTGAGCTGGAGTTCTGGTTCTCCATGGTCAAGGTCACCGCGCTCATCGGCATGATCGTCATCGGCCTCGGCGTCCTCACCTTCGGCTTCAGCTCGGCCGGCGACACCGCCGCCGTCTCCAACCTGTGGGCCTTCGACGGCTTCTTCCCCAAGGGCGTCGGCTCCTCCCTCATGACCCTCCAGGGCGTCATGTTCGCCTACCTCGCCGTCGAGCTGGTCGGCGTCACCGCGGGCGAGTCCGAGGACCCGGAGAAGACCCTCCCCAAGGCCATCAACACGCTGCCGTGGCGCATCGCGCTGTTCTACGTCGGCGCGCTCACCGTCATCCTCTGCGTCGTCAAGTGGACCGAGTTCGCGCCCGGCGTGAGCCCCTTCGTCGCCGCCTTCGCCAAGATCGGCATCCCGGCCGGCGCCGCCATCGTCAACTTCGTCGTGCTCACCGCCGCCCTGTCCTCCTGCAACTCCGGCATGTACTCCACCGGCCGCATGCTGCGCAACCTCGCCGACAGCGGCGAGGCCCCCGCCGCCTTCCGCAAGCTGTCCGCGACCAAGACGCCCGCCCTCGGCATCGCCGTCTCCGTCGCCTTCATGGGCATCGGCGTCGTCCTCAACTACGTCGTCCCCGAGAAGGCCTTCGGCTACGTCACCTCCGTCGCCACCGCGGCCGGCATCTGGACCTGGCTGATGATCCTGATCAGCCACGTCCTCTACCGCCGCGCGGTCGACGCGGGCCGCCTGCCCGCCTCGCCCTTCCCGGCACCCGGCGGCGCGAAGTGCAGCTACGTCGCCATCGCCTTCCTCCTCTTCGTCACCGGCCTCATCGCCTACGACGCCGACTCCCGCGTCTGCCTCTACGTGATGGCCGGCTGGGCCGCCGCCCTCGGCGTCGGCTGGGCCGTGCTGAAGTCCCGCAGCCCGCAGATCGCCCAAGACCGCCGGCCGGAACTCGACGAGGTGGGCTGACCCCGAGGACGTCCGGCAGGCGGGGAGCACTCGTGGCGCCCCCCGCGGCCGCCGCTCAGGACGTCCGGCATACGGGCCGCGCCGTACCGCCCTTCGGTACGGCGCGGCCCCTCTGCTTATCCTGGCGACCATGCTGACCCTCACCCAGGCCCTGTTCGACCAGATCGTCGCCCACGCCCGCGAGGACCACCCCGACGAGGCGTGCGGCGTGGTCGCGGGCCCCGCCGGCTCGGACCGCCCCGAGCGGTTCATCCCCATGCTCAACGCGGCCCGCTCGCCCACCTTCTACGAGTTCGACTCGCAGGACCTGCTCAGGCTCTACCGCGAGATGGACGACCGCGACGAGGAGCCGGTGATCATCTACCACTCCCACACCGCCACCGAGGCCTACCCCTCGCGCACGGACCTCTCCTACGCCAACGAGCCCGGCGCCCACTACGTCCTCGTCTCCACCGCGGACACCGACGACGCCGGCCCCTTCCAGTTCCGCTCCTACCGGATCGTGGACGGCCAGGTCACGGAGGAGGAGATCAAGGTCGTCGAGGCGTACTGACCCCGCAGATCCCGGCATCCGGTCGGAAAGCATCCATCATGTGGGATCACCCTCCAGGACCCGGATCGGGAATCGATACGATGAGCCCATGGTTCTCCCTGACGTGAGCGAGAAGACGCCGGGCGCCCTGCTCGTGGCGCGGCTGCACGTCGACCTGTGCAGGCTCGCCAGCGCCATCTGTTGACGCCGGCCCTGCCGCCGTACGGCCGTGCGCCGCGGCGCCCTCGCACGCTTGTCCCGCCTTGTCCCGCGCTGCCCACACCTTCCGAACAGGAGCCCTGAGCCATGGCCATCGAGGTCCGCATCCCCACCATCCTCCGCCAGTACACCGACGGTCAGAAGGCGGTGGAGGGCAGCGGCGAGACCCTCGCCGACCTGTTCGCCGACCTCGAGGCCCGGCACACGGGCATCCAGGCCCGCATCGTGGACAACGGCCAGCTGCGCCGCTTCGTCAACGTGTACCTGAACGACGAGGACGTGCGGTTCGTCGACGGCATCGACACCAAGCTGGCCGACGGCGACACCGTGACGATCCTGCCGGCCGTGGCCGGCGGCATGGCCTGAGCCGGTCCCGATGCGCTACGACTCCCCCCTCGCCGCGGTGGGCAACACCCCCCTGGTGCGCCTGCCGCGGCTCTCGCCCTCCGCCGACGTCCGCATCTGGGCCAAGCTGGAGGACCGCAACCCCACCGGCTCCGTCAAGGACCGCCCCGCCCTGCACATGATCGAGCAGGCGGAGAAGGACGGCCGGCTCACCCCCGGCTGCACCATCCTGGAGCCGACCTCCGGCAACACCGGCATCTCGCTGGCCATGGCGGCCAAGCTCAAGGGCTACCGCATGGTCTGCGTCATGCCCGAGAACACCTCCCAGGAACGCCGCGAGCTGCTCGCCATGTGGGGCGCGGAGATCATTCCCAGCCCCGCCGCCGGCGGCTCCAACACCGCCGTGCGCGTCGCCAAGGAGCTGTCCGCCGAGCACCCCGACTGGGTGATGCTCTACCAGTACGGCAACCCGGACAACGCCGGCGCCCACTACGCCACGACCGGCCCGGAGATCCTCGCCGACCTCCCCTCCGTCACCCACTTCGTCGCCGGACTCGGCACCACCGGCACCCTCATGGGCGTCGGCCGCTACCTGCGCGAACACAAGCCCGACGTCAAGATCGTCGCCGCCGAGCCGCGCTACGACGACCTGGTCTACGGCCTGCGCAACCTCGACGAGGGCTTCGTCCCCGAGCTGTACGACGCCTCCGTCCTCACCACCCGCTTCTCCGTCGGCTCCGCCGACGCGGTCACCCGCACCCGCGAGCTGCTCCAGCAGGAGGGCATCTTCGCGGGCGTCTCCACGGGCGCCGCCCTGCACGCCGCGATCGGTGTCGGCAGGAAGGCCCTCGACGCGGGCGAGAGCGCCGACATCGTGTTCGTCGTCGCCGACGGCGGCTGGAAGTACCTCTCCACCGGCGTCTACACGGCCGCCACCACCGAAGAGGCCATCGAGACGCTCCAGGGCCAGCTCTGGGCGTGAGCGGGCCGGCCTGACCAGCCGGTCCGCCCGCCCGGCCCGCTATGCCGTCAGGTGACGGACCTGGTCCCACAGGGCCGGGTCCACCACACCCACCCGGCGCCGGAAGTCGCCCAGCGGCACCTGGCGCAGCTCGTCCGTCTCCAGGAAGCTCGCCCGGCCCCGCGCGTCCCCGACCGAGCCCGGCGGCAGCGGGATCACCCCGGCCCGCTCGTCGTGGCGCCTGCTGGTGATCTTCACGACGGTCACCCGGTTCCCCCGCACCGCCAGCACCAGGCACGGCCGGTCCTTCGCACCCGGCCCGTCCTCGAACGGCACGTTCGCCCACCAGATCTCCGCCGGCCGCGGCCGCCCGGCGTCCCGCCCGCGCTCCCGCTCCGGCCGTCCCGGCGGCCGTTCCCGTCCGGGCCGCCCCGGCGGCCGGGACCCGCGCCCCACCGGACGCCGACCCGGACGCCGGCCGCGCCCCCAGCCGTCGACGAGCGTGGCGACCAGTGCGAGCAGCACCACCGCCACGAGAGCCAGCCACCAGGACGTGTCCATACGCACGACCGTACCGGGGCGCGTTCCCCCGTGCGCGCCCTTCCGCACGCCCCCGCGCTCCGGGTCCAGCCGAACCGGTGACAGCACAGGTGAGTTCCCCCACAACAGCCCCTGGTGGAGGAGCGACCGAAGGTTTCGCGCCTTACGCTCGACGGACCGCACGACCCCTGTCGTCCTCTTTTCACGACCGTCCGTCTTCCGAACTTCCCCGGTACTTCCCGGTCCCCGCCAGCGGAGGTTTCTGCTCCATGAAGCTCACCGTCGTCGGCTGCTCGGGGTCGTTCCCGTCCGCGGAATCGCCCTGCTCGAGCTACCTCGTCGAGGCCGACGGCTTCCGGCTGCTTCTCGACATGGGCAACGGCGCCCTGGGCGAGCTGCAGCGCCACTGCGGTCTCTACGACCTCGACGCGATCTTCCTGAGCCATCTGCACGCCGACCACTGCATCGACATGTGCGCGTACTTCGTGGCCCGCTACTACCGCCACGACGGCGGCCGCTGCGCCCCGATCCCGGTCCACGGCCCCGAGGGCACCGAACACCGCCTCACCACGGCCTACGCCGACACCCCCTCGGCCTCCTCCATGAGCGAGGTCTTCGACTTCCACACCGTCAAGCCCTCCACCTTCGAGATCGGCCCGTTCACGGTCCACACGGAACGCGTGGCCCACCCGGTCGAGGCGTACGGCATCCGCATCGAGCACGGCGGGCGGACGCTCACCTACTCCGGCGACACCGGAGTCAGCCCGGCCCTCGACGAACTCGCCCGCGACAGCGACCTGTTCCTGTGCGAGGCCGCGTTCACGTACGGCAAGGAAGACATCCCCGACCTGCACCTCAACGGCCGCGAGGCGGGACAGACGGCGGCCCGGGCAGGCGCCCGCCGCCTCGTCCTCACCCACATCCCCCCGTGGACCGACCCGCGGGTCAACCTCGCGGACGCCCGCGCGGTGTTCGACGGACCGGTGGAAGTGGCGGCGCCGGGGACGACGTACGAGATCTGACGTCCTCGCCCGGCCCGGGCACCGGCCCTCGTGCGGGACCGGTGCCCAGGCCGGACAGGAGCTGCCGGAGCATCTCGAAGTCCGTGCCGGCGCTGTCCCCGGCGCCCCGTGCGACCGCCTTCCGGTAGGCGGGCAGCACCGCCTCGTAGCGGCCGCCGGCGAGGGCGAGCGTCGACGGGAGTGCGAACAGCCCGGCCATGAGACGGCGGTTGGCGGGCTCCTCGTGCGCCTCCGCCGGGGAGATCGCGTCGACGATCCGCTCGCAGCGGTGGTCGGGGGCCCCGGCGGGCACGGCGTCCGGGGTGGCCGCCGCCAGCTCCGCGAACGCGGCCGTCAGGTCCTGCCGGGACGCCGTCCGGTAGTCGCGTCCGTCCCGGATCCCGTAGTGGACCCACTCCGGACTGTCCGGTTCCGCGGCTCTGGAGAGCCGGTTCAGCCCATGATTCCGGGCATGCGAATCTCCCCGAACCGTCGATCGGTTCGGGGAGATTCCGCCGTGCGGAGGGCGGCTGAGCCGGGAAGATCTCCTACTTGGCCTCGGCCTTTTGGATCTCCGCCAGTTCCTCGTCGGACTCGCGCCCCGGAGTGGGCAGGTCGAACTTGACGATGGCGAAGCGGAAGACCGCGTAGTAGACCGCCGCGAAGCACAGGCCCACCAGCATCAGACCCCAGGGATTCGTCGCGATGCCCAGGTTCAGGAAGAAGTCGACCGCGCCGGCCGAGAAGCCGAAGCCGTCCTTCATGCCCAGCGCCCAGGTCAGTGCGAGCGAGACACCGGTGAGCACCGCGTGGATGGCGTACAGGACCGGCGCGATGAACATGAACGTGAACTCGATCGGCTCGGTCACGCCCGTGACGAACGACGTCAGCGCGATCGAGAACATCATGCCGCCGACCACCTTGCGGCGCTCCGGACGAGCGCAGTGCACGATCGCCAGACAGGCCGCCGGAAGACCGAACATCATGATCGGGAAGAATCCCGTCATGAACTGGCCCGCGGTCGGGTCGCCGGCCAGGAAGCGCGCGATGTCGCCGCTCTTGCCGTGGTACTCGCCCGCCTGCAGCCACGGGAACGAGTTCAGCAGGTGGTGCATGCCGATCGGGATCAGCGCGCGGTTGGCGACACCGAAGACACCGGCACCCGCGGCGCCCGAACCGACCAGCCACTCACCGAAGTTGTGCAGACCGGTGCCCAGGACGGGCCAGACGTAGCCGAAGACGATCCCGATGAACAGGCCCGCGAAGGCCGACAGGATCGGCACGAGCCGGCGGCCGCCGAAGAAGCCCGCCCAGTCCGGCAGCTTGGTGCGGTGGAACCGCTGGTAGAGCAGCGCGACCACGAGGCCCATCACCACACCGCCGAGCACCTTGGCGTCGACCGGCGCGTCCACCATGACGACCTTGCCGTCGACGGCCTGTGCCACCTTCGGCAGGTTCTTGTCGGTGAACGTGGCGAGCACGTTCTTGAAGACCAGATAACCGACGACCGCGGCGAGCGCCGTGGAGCCGTCCGACTTCTTCGCGAAGCCGATCGCTATGCCCACGGCGAACAGCAGCGCCATGTTGTCGAGGATCGCGTTGCCGCCCGCCGCCATGAACCCCGCGATCTTCGTGAGGAAGGTGGGGAACGACGGGCGCCCGAGCATGTCGGCGTTGCCCAGGCGCACCAGGAGGGCGGCGGCGGGCAGGACGGCCACCGGCAGCATCAGGCTGCGCCCGATGCGCTGGAGCACAGCCATCACACCGGCGCCCTTCTTCTTCTCGGCCGCGGGAGCGGCGCTGGCCGTGGTCACAATTTCCTCCTGGGACCCCGGCCGGGGCCGGGGAGGGCAAGGCGCCGCCCGGGAAAAAGGAAGGGACGGCAGCGTCTCTGGTCTAAACCACTTGGTGGTGTAGACCTGTTTCTAGCACGATGGAGGCGAGATGAGGAACCCGTCAGAACTGCGACCGGAGCGCTACGCACGGTGCCCGTCGAGGCGGCCCCGCCAGGCATGACGAAGGGCCCCGGACCGATGGTCCGAGAGCCCGGATGCCGCGCCCCCAAGCCCCTTCTCAGGCCTTGGTGATGTCCTCCCGCTCCTCCTCCGGCTCCCGGCCCGGCGTCTTCAGGTCGAACCGGGTGATCGCGAAGCGGAAGATCGCGTAATAGAGGAGAGCGAAACCCAGGCCGATCGGAATGATCGCCCACGGCCGCGTCGCCAGACCCCAGTTGATGACGTAGTCGATGAGACCCGCCGAGAAGCTGAAACCGTCATGCACCCCCAGCCCCCACGTCACCGCCATCGACACACCCGTCAGCACCGCGTGGATCGCGTACAGCACCGGCGCCACGAACAGGAACGAGTACTCGATCGGCTCCGTGATGCCCGTCACGAACGACGTCAGCGCCACCGACAGCATCAGGCCCCCGACCTCCTTGCGACGGCCCGGCCGCGCGCAGTGCGTGATCGCCAGGGCCGCCGCCGGCAACGCGAACATCATGATCGGGAAGAAGCCCGAGGTGAACTGCCCCGCGTCCGGGTCGCCCGCCAGGAACATGTTGATGTCACCGTGCACCACCGTCCCGTCCGGCTTGGTGTACGAGCCGAACTGGAACCAGATGGGCACGTTCAGGAACTGGTGCAGACCGATCACCAGCAACGCCCGGTTCGCCACCCCGAAGATGCCCGCGCCCCAGGCGTCCAGACCGTCCAGCCAGTCGCTGAAGCTCTCCAGCGCGTCACCGATCGGCGGCCAGACCCACAGGCACAACGCCGCGAAGGCGATCGCCACGAACGCCATCACGATCGGCACCAGCCGGCGCCCGTTGAAGAAGCCCAGCCAGTCCACCAGCTTCGTGCGGTGGAACCGCTGCCAGAAGTAGGCCGCCAGCAGACCGATCACGATGCCGCCGAAGACACCGGGGTTCTGGTACGTGAACGCCACCACCGTGCCGTCCTCCGCCCCCTGGCAGCCGATGCCCGGCACGGCCTTCAACCCCTCGCCGCAGTCCTCCGGGAACTGCCGCAGCACGTTGTAGTAGACGAGGAAACCCGCCACCGCCGCCAGCGCCGTCGACCCGTCGGACTTCTTCGCCATCCCGATGGCCACCCCGACGCAGAACAGCAGCGGCAGACCCAGCTGACCGTCGAGCAGGGCACCACCCGCGCCCGCCATCACCTTCGAGACGTCCGTCCAGCCCAGCCCGTCGGCCCCGAACACGTCCGGCTGGCCCAGCCTGTTGAGGATGCCCGCGGCCGGCAGCACCGCGATCGGCAGCTGCAGACTGCGCCCCATCTTCTGCAGCGCCTGGAACAGGTTGTTCCAGCGGGCCCGCCCGGGACCGACCGTGGTGTCGGCGCTCTCGGCACTCATGGTTTGGCGACCGCCTGTCAGGTGGTGTAGACCAGCTACGGACGATTTCGTGGCTGTGGCGTCATCCTTCGGCACATCCGACGCAATCGCTCGCAAAGATGGGCCAACTGTGGGTTACTGCGACAAGGCGGTTCCGGCCGGATCGCACCGAGCCGACCGGGCGACCCGGGCACCCGGGCAACCCAGGCACTCCAAAGGCTTCAGGGACTCCAGGGAGAAGGACATGGCCAGCAAGGCTGAGAAGATCGTCGCCGGGCTCGGCGGCATCGACAACATCGAAGAAGTCGAAGGCTGCATCACCCGCCTGCGCACCGAGGTCATCGACGCGAGCAAGGTCGACGAAGCCGCCCTGAAGGCCGCCGGCGCCCACGGCGTCGTCAAGATGGGCACCGCCGTCCAGGTCGTCATCGGCACCGACGCCGACCCCATCGCCGGGGAGATCGAAGACATGATGTGAGCCGTGGCGTGAGCCCCACCGCTCACCCGAAGGGGCCCCACCGCACCCGCGGGAGGGGCCCCTCGCGCACCTGCCGCTAGGCTCGACGCCATGTCTCGCATCGACGGCCGCACCCCCGAACAGCTCCGCCCCGTCACCATCGAACGCGGCTGGAGCAAGCACGCCGAAGGCTCCGTCCTCGTCTCCTTCGGCGACACCAAGGTCTTCTGCACCGCCTCCGTCACCGAAGGCGTCCCCCGCTGGCGCAAGGGCAGCGGCGAAGGCTGGGTCACCGCGGAGTACTCCATGCTCCCCGCGCCACCAACACCCGCGGCGACCGCGAATCCGTCCGCGGCAGGATCGGCGGCCGCACCCACGAGATCTCCCGCCTCATCGGCCGGTCCCTGCGCGCCGTCATCGACTACAAGGCACTCGGCGAGAACACCATCGTCCTCGACTGCGACGTCCTCCAGGCCGACGGCGGCACCCGCACCGCGGCCGTCACCGGCGCCTACGTCGCCCTCGCCGACGCCGTCACCTGGGCCCAGGGCCGCAAGCTGATCAAGGCCGGCCGCCAGCCCCTCACCGGCACCGTCTCCGCCGTCTCCGTCGGCATCGTCGGCGGCGTCCCCTCCTCGACCTCTGCTACGAGGAGGACGTCCGCGCCGAGACCGACATGAACGTCGTCTGCACCGGCGACGGCCGCTTCGTCGAGGTCCAGGGCACCGCCGAGGCCGAGCCGTTCGCCCGCGACGAACTCAACTCCCTCCTCGACCTGGCCGTTTCGGGCTGCACGGAGCTGGCCTCCCTGCAACGCGCGGCACTTGACACCGTCCTGCAAAAGTAAAGAGCATGCCAAACAGGGCCGGACGTGCGGGCAACCCCGCCGTCCGCCCCTGCGTCTTGCGCAGTACGACGGCCCCGCGCGGCCGCACCCACGGGCGGCCCGGACGACGGCCCCCCGTACGGTCCGCGCACCAGGGCCGTGCAGGCGGCCCCACACCAGGGCCGTACACGCGGCTCGCATCCGGGCCGTACACGCGGTCCGCACCGGGCCGTACACAACGGGGCCTCCCGGGGGGGCCTGCACAAGGGGAGGAACACCGTCATGTCCCAGTCCGCCGGCCGTCACCGACACCGCCGCATCACCGTCGCCGCCGCCACCGCGGCCGTCGCGCTGACCCTCGGACTCACGACCACCGGCTGCGACGCCGTGAACAAGGCACTGGACTGCGTCCAGACCGCCGACTCCATCGCCGACAGCGTCACCGACCTCCAGCAGGCCGTGGAGAACGCCGCCGACGACCCGACGCAGACCCAGGAGTCCCTCACCTCCATCGAGAAGAACCTCGACAAGATAGGTGACAAGACCGACAACGCCGACGTCGACAAGGCGGTCGACGACCTCCGCGAGGCCGTCACCAACGTCCGCACCGCCCTCGAGAACGGCGACAACACCCCGACCTCAGCCCCGTCACCGACGCGGCGGGCGAACTGACCAAGGTCTGCACCCCGTAGCACCCCGCACGCGGGCCGGGACACCGGGCAGTGGGGACACCAGCCGGTCGGGGCACCCGACCGGTCGGGACACCGGGCAGTCGGGACACCGGCCGGTCGGGATACTGGGCACATGACCCGCCTGATCCTCGCCACCCGCAACGCCGGAAAGATCACCGAACTCAGGTCGATCCTCGCCGACGCAGGACTGCCCCACGACCTCGTCGGCGCGGACGCCCACCCCGACGTCCCCGACGTCAGGGAAACCGGCGTCACCTTCGCCGAGAACGCCCTCCTCAAGGCCCACGCCCTCGCCCGGGCCACCGGACACCCCGCGATCGCCGACGACTCCGGCCTCTGCGTCGACGTCCTGGGCGGCGCCCCCGGCATCTTCTCGGCCCGCTGGGCCGGCACCCACGGCGACGACAAGGCCAACCTCGACCTCCTCCTCGCCCAGCTCTCCGACATCGCCGACGGACACCGGGGCGCCCACTTCGCCTGCGCGGCCGCCCTCGCCCTCCCCGACGGCACGGAACGCGTCGTCGAGGGCCGGCTGACGGGCGTGCTCCGCCACACCCCCGCCGGCACGAACGGCTTCGGCTACGACCCGATCCTCCAGCCGGACGGCGAGACCCGCACCTGCGCGGAACTGACCCCCGCGGAGAAGAACGCCATCAGCCACCGGGGCAAGGCCTTCCGGGAACTGGTACCGGTGGTGCGGGAGCTGCTGGGCTGAGACACGGGAGAGGGGCCACCCGGCAGGGTGGCCCCTTCGAAGGGTGCGGCCGATGGGAGTCGAACCCACATGGGCAAATGCCCCGAGGCACCTAAAACCTCTGCTTATACCATTCAGCAACGGCCGCCGGCCCCGTCATGGTAGCGGGCCGACGGCCCCGGCGTGGGGAACGCTCCCCGTCGGCCACGACCCTCGACCGATGGCATGGGGGGAACGCGGACGCCGGGTCACCCGGCGAGTGCGCCCCTGCCTTTCCGACGGCACCACGTCCCCGTCAGCGAATGGCAGTTGGGGCACAGATATCGCAGGTTTTCCCGGCGGTTGTCCCGCCAGTTCCCGTTGACGTGGTCGATCTGCAAGGTGATCGGCCGACCTCGCCACTCACCGGGGTTGCCGCACTCCGCACACGCGTAGGGCACCCCGAGTTCCGCCAGGGCCCGGTGAAGCCGGTCCCTGTTCGTTCGTCCGGCCTGCTCCGGCAGGACGACCAGCACCCGTTGTGCGATCGGTGGGGATGAGGGCCGCTCGGGGCGCCCCCAGGACCGGCGTTTGAAGTGACCGGTGTCGAGGCCGAGGCGTGACACCGCGCGCCGCACGCGCCGGTGATGGGTGTCGGTGACGTCCATGCCGAGCCCGCGCATGACGTCGGCGTAGCTGGTGGACGTCTCCACCAGACTGCGCAGCACGTCCTCCGGAATCACGACACGTCGGTGGGTGAAGTGGCTGATCTCGATGCGCTCGGCGGTCAGCATGCGACGGAGTGCCGCCCGGGACCGGCCGTCGTCGGGAACGCCCAGCGCTCGTGCCACGCCCCGTACGCTCGTGGCTGCCTCGGCGGCCGCCCGGAGTTCTTCCGGGGTGAAAGGGAGGTCCACCTGGGGACGGTCGACGCCGGGGAAGTGACGGATGTCGATGCCCGCCGCGTCGAGACGGCGCCGGATGTGCGAGAGGGTTCCCGTGGCCGGTGTCGCACCCAGCTTCAGCGCCACTTCTCGCAGCGACGACGAGGAGGCGGCGGCTTCCTCGATGGCGGCGTCTGGGTACTTGCGCCACGGGCTGCGCTTCACGAAGTGGCTGGTGTCGAGCCCGTGCTGTGCCACACGCTCCTGTAGGACCCGACGTCGGCCACCGCTCGGTTCGAGGCCGAGCCGCCGCATCAGGTCGGCCCAGTTGCGGGCCTCGGCGACCTCCGGCGCGAGCCGCTCCCTCGTGTACGTGTCGGTCCCCACCCGGACCCCCTCCGTCCCCGACCACCCGTTCGTGGTCTCGTACGGAGTAACGAAACGTTTGTCGGACAGTCACGCCCGGAAAGGGAAGCGGCCCGTGCCGGCGTTCCGGTGCGGGCCGCGGGGGAGGGGCGGGGACTCAGATGCCCAGGTCCTTGATGATCTTCGCTACGTGGCCGGTCGCCCGGACGTTGTAGAGGGCGTGTGCGACCTTGCCGTCCTCGTCGACGACGATCGTCGAGCGGATGACGCCCAGGTAGGTCTTGCCGTAGTTCTTCTTCTCGCCGAAGGCGCCGTAGGCGTCGAGGGTCTTCTTGTCGGGGTCGGCCAGCAGGGTGACCTCGAGAGACTCCTTCTCGCGGAACTTCCCCAGTTTCTCGGGGTGTCCGGGGAGATGCCGATGACGTCGTACCCGGCGCCGGCGAGGAGGTCGAGGTTGTCGGTGAAGTCGCAGGCCTGCTTCGTGCAGCCGGGGGTCAGGGCGGCCGGGTAGAAGTAGACGATGACCTTGCGGCCCTTGTGGTCCGACAGGGACACCTCGTGGCCGTCGGCGTCGGGGAGGGTGAAGGCGGGGGCCACGTCCCCGGGCTGGAGTCGCTCGCTCATCGGGCCAGCGTAACCGGGGGTCCTGACAGTGCGGGCGCGCGGGGAACTGACAGACTGTCCAGAACACGCAGGAAACGTCGGCTCACTTCGGAGGCCCCACCGTGGCGGACACGTCGGACACGTCGGACACCAGAACCCCGGCGCAGATCGAGGCGGACATCAGGCGCCGCCGAGACGTGCTGGCCGAGACGCTCGACGAGATCGGGGTGCGGGTGCACCCGAAGACCATCGTCGGCGATGCCAAGGCGAAGGTCGCGGCCAATGTCGATCACACCCTCGGGAGGGCCTATGTGCAGGTCAACCGGATGGTGAGCGATGTGCGGGCGCAGTTCGTGGACGAGGAGGGCGCGCCGCGCCTGGAGCGGGTGGTGCCGGTGGCCCTCGTGGTGATCGGGGTCGTGGGGCTGCTCACGTTCGGTACCCGGCGCCGCAAGGGCTGACCCGGAGGCGTCGCCGCCGGGCGGAGGCAGGTAGGTTCGTGGCGTGAGCGGTAACAGAAGCGGGCACAGCGGCCACGACGACAAGCTCCCCATCCGGATGCTGCACGACCGGGTACTGGTGCGCCAGGAGACCGGTGAGGGTGAGCGGCGTTCCGGTGGCGGGATCCTGATCCCGGCGACGGCGGCCGTGGGCCGTCGGCTGGCGTGGGCGGAGGTCGTGGCGGTCGGCCAGAACGTGCGGACCGTCGAGCCGGGCGACCGGGTGCTGTACGACCCGGAGGACCGGGCCGAGGTGGAGGTGCGGGGCGTCGCGTACGTGCTGATGCGCGAGCGTGATCTGCACGCGGTGGCCGCGGACCGGTTCGAGGGGTCGGAGGACTCGACGGGCCTGTATCTCTGACAGCGGTGAAGCAGCGGGTGAAAAGGGCTGGTGACCATGGTCACCAGCCCTTTTTCCGTCTGCTTCGGTGTGCTTTGCTGGCGTGGAGGGACCCCGACGAGACGCGCCGTACCGGGGTGGACGAAGGCAAGGACGACGCACCGTTGTCGTCGAGCGCTCGTTTCCCGGAGGTGCTGTCATGGCCTGGGTCCTGCTGGTCGTCGCCGGTCTGCTGGAGGTGGGCTGGTCGGTCGGGATGAAGTACACCGACGGGTTCACGCGGCTGGTGCCGAGCCTGTTCACCGGTGCGGGGATCGTCGCCAGCATGCTGCTGCTGTCGTACGCCGCCCGTTCGCTGCCGATCGGGACCGCGTACGGCGTGTGGGTGGGGATCGGGGCGGCGGGGGCGGCGGTGTTCGGCATGGCGGTGCTGGGGGAGCCGGCGACCGCCGCCCGGATCTTCTTCGTGTGTCTGCTGCTGGTCGCCGTGGTCGGGCTGAAGGCGACCTCGGGGCACTAGGTGTGTTGATCACGGGCGTTGTCGGCACTGGCGGTCTTGAACACGGCGAAAACCTCCGACGCGGTGGAGCTGTCCAGAACTGCATCGCACGGAGGTCTGAACCGCCCCGACATGTGTGGTCGCTACGATGCGCCGGGGCCGCGCCTGGGGGCGCGGACGTTCTGGAGGGGAATACCCGTGTTCGTGCTGTCCATCCTGCTGCTCATAGCCGCTGTGGTGCTCTTCGTCGTCGGCCGTGGCCGCGCCACCCCGGGCTGGAAACTCGGAGCGGCGCTCAGTGCCGTGGCGGGCGTGCTGGCAGGGGCCTTCGCCTGTGTGAACGTCGTGAGTGCCTACGAGGTCGGCGTGCCGGTGACCTTCGGCAAGGTCGGTGAGCCGCTGACCTCGGGTATCCACTTCAAGTCACCGTTCACCGACGTCATGCCCTTCTCCACCCGTCCGGTGGACCTCAACCTCAACGACAAGGATGTGGTCGAGGTTCGCTCCTCGCAGGGCGGTGTGCTGTACGCGGACGTCACGATCAAGTGGGCCGTGGTGCCGGCCAAGGCGGTCGACCTCTACCGGCTGGCGGGCAGCGAGGAAACCGTCGAGGAGCGTCTGGTGCTGCCGGACAGCCGCGAGATCATCCGCAACGTCTTCGCGAAGCACACCAGCGAGGAGGGTTACGCCTCCGCACGCGAGCAGATCGGCGCGGAGATCGCCGACCTCGTCAAGAAGCGCCTGGCACCACGCGGGATCGACATCACCACCGTCAACCTGCGCAACGTGAGGCCGTCGGAGAAGCTGCAGGAGCAGATCGACAAGAAGATTCAGCAGGAGCAGGCCACCGAGCGGGCCACCGAGGCGGCGCGGACGGCCAAGGCGGAGGCGGAACGCAAGAGGATCGAGGCGGAGGGCACCGCCGGCGCCAACAAGATCATCGAAAGGTCGCTGAGCGACAAGGTCCTGTACAACCAGTGCCTGGAGGCGTACAAGGAGGCTGCGAAGGCCAACCCCGTGTACGTGGTGCCGTGCGGTACCGACTCGGGCGGCACGCCCGTCATCGTCGACAACAGCCGCAACTGAGGGCGCCGGCGGCGACGCCGGGAGAACGGTCGGCCGGGCATGACGGCGGGACACGAAGACCTCCGGTGCGGTGCTGTCCTGGACAGCTCCACCGCACCGGAGGTCTTCGCCTTGAGCAGCCCGAGCGCCAGGTGTTGACAACGCTCGTGATCGATACACCCAGGACCTGTCCTGTCCGGCAGGCCCCGAGCGGTCACTCCTCGATCGGCCGGCGGTTCGCGAGCTGGGGGAAGGTGCCGCCCAGGGTGCCGGTGCCGCCGTCCGTGGTGCTTCCGTCGGTGGTCGTGCCGGTGGAGGTGTCTCCGCCGGTGCTGCCGCCCGTGCTGCCGCCCGTGCTGCCGCCGGTGGTGCCGCCCGTGGTGGGGGTGCCGCCGGTGGAGGTGTTCCCGCCCGTGCTGCCGCCGTCGGTGGTGCCGCCGGTGGTGGGGGTGCCGCCGGTCGTCGTGCCGCCGGTGCTGCCTCCGGTGGTGCCGCCGTCGGTCCCGCCCGGGGTCGTGCCGGGGGTCCGGGTGTTCTGGCCGCCGGTGGAGCCGTCCGTCTCGTCGCTCGTGCTCGGCTCGCCCGCGGAGGGCTCGGAGGAGGGAAGGGCGGTTTCCTCGGAGCCTTCCTGGAGCCGGAGGGTGAAGTCCTTGACGGGGGTGCCCTTGAGGGCGTTCCTGGTGAACTGGGCCCAGATCTGGGTGGGCGCGCCGCCGCCGTTGATGCGGGGCAGGCCCATCGCGCCGTAGAGCGGCTTGTGGGCGGCGGTGACGGGGTCCTGGCCCATGACGGCGACGACGGTGGCGAGGTCGGGGGTGTAGCCGGCGAACCAGGCGGCGGTGTCCTTCTCGGCGGTGCCGGTCTTGCCGGCGGCGGGGCGGCCGGCGGCGAGGGCCGCGGTGGCGGTGCCGTTCTGGACGACGCTGCGGAGCACCGAGGTGGTGGTGTCGGCGGCTTCGCGGCTGATGACCTGGGAGGTCTTGCGCTCGGGAAGGTCGAAGACGTCGACGCCGTTCCTGGTGACCTTGTCGATGAGGGTGTAGGTGCCGTGCCGTCCGTGGTTGGCGAGGGTGGCGTAGGCCTCGGCCATGTCGAGGACGCTGGCGGTGGCCGTGCCGAGGGCGATCGACGGGTAGGGGTTGAGGTCGGGGGTCTCGCCGGGCAGGCCGAGGTCGACGGCGGTCTGCTTGACCTTCTCCGGGCCGACGTCGACGGCCATCTGCGCGTACACGGAGTTCACGGACTTGTCGGTGGCGGTGCGGACGTCGATGTTGCCGTAGTTGACGTAGTCCTCGTTCTCGGGGGCGTAGGTCTCGCCGCTCCAGCCCTGCACGGGGCGCTTGTTGGTGCCGTCGTAGACGGTGTTGGGGGTGATGCGGCGGCGGTCCTGGGTCTCGGATTCGTTCTCGACGGCCGAGGTGAGGACGAAGGGCTTGAAGGTGGAGCCGACCTGGAAGTCCCGGCGGGTGGCGTTGTTGGTGTACTGCTTGACGTAGTCGATGCCGCCGTAGAGGGCTAGGACGTTGCCGGTCTTGGGTTCGACCGCGGCGCCGCCGGCGCGGACGTAGGTGTCGGCCTTGCGGTTCTTCGGGTCGAGCTTGTCCATCAGCTGGTCGTCGACTGCCTTGACGAAGGCGTTCTGCTTCTTCTTGTCCAGGGTGGTGGTGATGCGGTAGCCGCCGGCCTCGAGTTCCTCGGTCGTGGCGATCTTGTTGGTGCGCAGGTAGTCCTTGATGGCGGTGACGAGGTAGCCGCGCTGGCCGGACATGCCGTTGTCGGCGCCGGAGGTCTCCTTGGGGCTGGGGAAGGTCAGTCCGGTGCGGTCGGCCCGGTCGAGCCAGCCCTTGGTGACCATGCCGTCGAGCACGTAGTTCCAGCGGGCCTCGGCGGCCTTGCGGTTCTCGGGGTGGGCGATGACGTCGTACTCGCTGGGCGCGTTGACCAGGGCGGCGAGGTAGGCGCCCTGGGCGGCGGTGAGCTCGGCGGCGTCGACGCCGTAGTAGGCCTTGGCGGCGGCCTGCATGCCGTAGGCGTTGCGGCCGAAGTAGCTGGTGTTGAGGTAGCCCTCGAGGATGTCGTCCTTGGAGGTCTCGCGGTCCAGCTTGATGGAGATGAAGAACTCCTTCACCTTGCGGGTGACGGTCTGTTCCTGGGCGAGGTAGTAGTTCTTCACGTACTGCTGGGTGATCGTGGAGCCGGACTGCTTGCCCTTGCCGAGGGCGGTGTTCCAGCCGGCCCGGAGCATCGCCTTGGGGTCGATGGCGGACTCGGTGTAGAAGTCGCGGTCCTCGGCGGCCAGGACGGCGTGCTGGGCGTCCTCGGAGATCTGGGAGAGGTCGACGTTCTCGCGGTTGACGGTGCCGTCGCGGGCGATCTCGGTGCCGTCGGCGTAGAGGTAGACGTTGCTCTGCTTGGTGGCGAGGGCGTTGGCCGACGGGATCTTCACCATGGAGTAGCCGACGAAGAACAGGCCGACGACGAGGAGCACGCCGAGGACGAAGGTGCCGAGGACCATGCGCCAGGTGGGGAAGAGGCGGCGCCAGCCGGTGCGCTTGGGCCGCTTCGGGCGCTTGGGCCCGTCGACGGCGTCGGCCGCGTTGACCGTGTCGGTCGTGTCGGCGTGGTCGGGGGTGCCGGCTGGGCTTGCCGCCCGGGGGGCGTCGGGCGCCTCGGGTGTGCGGGCCGCCTCGGGTGCGCCGGCCGCTCGGGGGGCGGGGGGCGGGCCGACGCGGGCCGGGCCGGGGGTGTGCGCGGCCTTGGGCCGGTGGGCCGCGTCGGCGGCCCGGCGAGCCTCGGGGACACCGGCGGCCTCGGGGGTGCGTGCCGCCCCGGGGACACCGGCCGCCTTGGAGGTACCGGCCGCCTCGGGGGCACGAGCGGCCCCGGAGGAAGCGCGGGCCGCGCCGGGGCCTCGTACGGCCCGGAGTTCACGTGTCACCTCGGGCCCCCGCGCGTCGTCGGCTTCCCGCGCGTCCCCGGCTTTCCGCGCCGCCCGGGGTTCCCGGGGTTCTCGTACGGCCCGGAGTTCACGCGTCGCCTCGGGCCCTCGGCTGTCCTGGGCTTCCCGGGCGTCCTCGGTTTCCCGTGCCGCTCCGGTTTCTCGCGCCGCTCCGGGTTTCCGTGCCGCTCCGGTTTCTCGTGCGGCCCCGGTTTCCCGTGCCGCTCCGGGTTTCCGCGCGGCCCCGGTTTCCCGCGCGGCTCCGGTTTCCTGTGGCGCCTCCGGTGGACCGGCAGCCTCGGGTGTGCCGGCCGCCTCGGGGGCACCGGTCGCCCGGTCCCCGGTGGGCTGCTTCGGCTTCGGCTGCGGCTCGTCGCTCATGTGTTGCTCGGACTCCTGATTCGCCTCGTACGTGGCCGTACGTGTCGTACGCGTTCTGCGCCCCCTGTTGAAGACTCTCGCACCATGCGTTCCGTTCCCGGCAATCGGCGCGTGTTGTGCCGCACGCGCCCCGTGCCGCACGCGCCGGACGGGTGCCCGGAAATCGCGTGGCGCGCGAGGAAGCCCGCCCACTAGGCTCCTGCGCTTCGCCGCCGTGGCGGGACGGGCGCGGGATCGCCGCGGGTGAGGAGGGCTGGTGCCGTGGGTTCGGTGCGCTTGTACGCGGCCGTGGCGGCGGGGGGTTTCAGAAGGTACGCGACCTACCGCGCGGCGACGGCGGCGGGGGTGTTCACCAACACGGTTTTCGGCCTGATCCTCGTCTACACGTATCTGGCGTTGTGGGACGAGCGGCCGCAGTTGGGGGGCTACGACCAGGCGCAGGCGGTGACGTACGTCTGGCTGGGGCAGGCGCTGTTCGCGACGCTCGCGATGCAGGGCGGCGGTTTCGAGGCGGAGTTGATGGAGCGCATTCGCTCGGGTGCGGTGGCGGTCGACCTGTACCGCCCGGTCGATCTCCAGCTGTGGTGGCTGGCCGCCGACTTGGGGCGCTCGGTGTTCCAGTTGCTGGGCCGGGGGGTGGTTCCGTTCGTGTTCGGGACGCTGGTGTTCCCGACGGCGCTGCCCGCCGATCCCTGGTCGTGGCTGCGGTTCCTGGTGGCCCTGCTGCTGGCGATGGTGGTGAGTTTCGGCATCCGGTTCCTGGTGGCGCTGAGCGGTTTCTGGCTGCTGGACGGCACGGGGGCGCTCCAGATGCTGGTGGTGACGGGGATGTTCTGCACGGGCATGGCGCTGCCGCTGAACGCGTTCCCGGAGCCGCTGGGCCAGATCGTGCGGGCGCTGCCGTGGTCGGCGATGCTCCAGCTGCCGGCGGACCTGCTGATGGGAGAGGCCGGGGCGTGGGGGACGTACGTCTTCCAGGCGGGCTGGGCGGTGGTGCTGCTGGTGCTGGGGCGGGTGGTGCAGGCGGCGGCGACGCGGCGGGTGGTGGTCCAGGGTGGGTGAGACGACGGGACCCACGGGGGAGGCGGGACCCATGGGGGAGGCGGGACCCACGGGGAGGCGGGACCGGCGGGGACGGCGGGGGAGGCACCGAGGGCGTGGGAGGCGCGGACGGCGTGGGAGGCGGGACCGGCGGACGAGGCGTGGCCGGCGGGGGAGGCCGGGCGGGTGCGGGAGGGGCTGCGGGCGTACCAGCTGATCGCGGGGATGTGGATCCGTTCGACGATGGTCTATCCGCTGTCGTTCGCGATGACGCTGCTGAGCGGGCTGCTGGTGACGGGCCTGGACTTTGTCGCGATCTTGCTGATGTTCTCGCGGATCGACGTGCTCGGCGGCTACACGCTGCCGGAGGTGGCCTTCCTGTACGGCCTGTCCGCGACCTCGTTCGGGATCGCGGACCTGGCGATCGGCTCGGCGGGCCGGCTGGGCTCGCGGGTGCGCGACGGCACGCTCGACACGCTGCTGGTGCGTCCGGCGCCGGTGCTGGCGCAGGTGGCGGCGGACCGGTTCGCGCTGCGCCGGCTCTCCCGGATCGCCCAGGGGGTGCTGGTGCTGGGGTACGCGCTGGCGGCGGTGGACGTCGACTGGACGGCGGACAGGGTGCTGCTGGTGCCGGTGACGCTGGCCGGCGGTGCGGTGATCTTCGGCGCGGTGCTGGTGGCGGGGGCGGCGTTCCAGTTCGTCGCGCAGGACGCGGCAGAGGTGCAGAGCGCGTTCACGTACGGCGGCCAGACGCTGCTGCAGTACCCGCCGACGGTGTTCGGGAAGGAACTGGTGCGCGCGGTGACGTTCCTGTTCCCGCTGGCCTTCGTGAACTGGGTGCCGGCGGCGTACGTGCTGGGGCGGCCGTATCCGCTGGGCCTGCCGGGGTGGACGGCGTACGCACCGCCGCTGGTGGCGGCGGTCTGCTGCGCGGCGGCGGGGCTGGCCTGGCGGGCGGGGCTGAGGTCGTATCGGAGCACGGGGAACTAGCGGAGGTCGCGGTGGACGCGTTCATCGAACTCGACGGTGTGGAGAAGGTCTTCGACGTGCGCAGGCGCACCGGTTTCCTGCGCCGGGAGCGGCGGCGGGTACGGGCGGTGGACGGGCTGTCGTTCACCGTGGCGCGCGGCGAGATGGTCGGGTACATCGGGCCGAACGGCGCCGGGAAGTCGACGACGGTCAAGATGCTGACGGGCATCCTCACGCCGAGCGGCGGCCGGCTGCGGGTGGCGGGCATCGACCCCGCCCGCGAGCGGACCCGGCTCGCGCACCGCATCGGGGTGGTGTTCGGGCAGCGGACGTCGCTGTGGTGGGACCTCCCGCTGATCGACTCCTACCGGCTCGCGCACCGCATGTACCGCATCCCGGACGCCCGTTACCGGGAGAACCTCGACCGGCTCGTCGAACTCCTCGGCCTGGAGGCGTTGTTGGACGTGCCGGTGCGGCAGCTCTCGCTCGGCCAGCGGATGCGCGGCGACATCGCGGCGGCGCTGCTGCACGACCCCGAGATCCTCTACCTCGACGAGCCGACGATCGGACTCGACGTCGTGTCCAGGACGAGGGTGCGGGAGTTCCTGGGCGAGTTGAACGCCGGGCGCGGCACGACGGTCCTGCTCACCACCCACGACCTCCAGGACATCGAGCGGCTCTGCTCCCGCGTGATGGTCGTCGACCACGGGCGGATGATGTACGACGGTCCGCTCGCGGGGCTGCACGAGGCGGGGGAGAGCGAACGGACCCTGGTCGTGGACCTGGAGCGGGAGCTGCCGCCCGTGGACGCGGGCCCCGAGGCGCGGGTCGTGCGGGTGGAGGGGCCGCGCCAGTGGCTGGCCTTCCCGGCGTCCGTGTCGGCGGCCCCGCTGGTGGCGCGGATCGCGGCCGGGTACCCGCTGGTGGACCTGTCGGTGCGCGAGCCCGACATCGAGGCGGTGATCGGCCGCATGTACGCGGGCCGGGAGACCGTGGTGCCGGGCACGGGGAACTCGTAGGCTGCCGTGCATGACCGACGACGCAGTCCCGGACCTCCGCGCCTCCGACGCCGACCGTGAGCGGGTCGCCGAGGTCCTGCGGGACGCCCTCGCCGAGGGCCGGCTCGACATGGCGGAGTTCGAGGAGCGGCTGGACGCGGCGTACCGGGCGCGTACCTACGGGGAGCTGACGCCGCTCACGCGTGACCTGCCGGCCGCGGGGCCGCCGTGCCGCCCGCCGTGTCGCTGCACAAGCCCGAGGAGCGGGGCGAGGGGGAGTGGGCGGGGCGGATCACGGGCGGCGAGGGGTCGTCCGCGTGGGCCGTGGCCGTCATGTCCGGCTTCCAGCGCAAGGGGCGGTGGACGGTGCCCCGGCGGTTCACCGCCTTCGCCTTCTGGGGCGGCGGCGAGCTCGACCTGCGCGAGGCGGACTTCGCGGCCGGGGAGGTCGTGATCAACTGCGTCGCCGTCATGGGCGGAGTGAACGTCGTGGTGCCGCCCGGCGTCGAGGTCGTGGTGCGGGGCATCGGGATCATGGGCGGCTTCGACCACCGGGAAGAGGGGGTGCCGGCCACGCCGGGCGCCCCCGGGTGGTGATCACCGGGTTCGCCTTCTGGGGCGGGGTCGGTGTCGAACGCAAGCCCCGGCGGGACCGCGGGGAGCGGAAGCCGCCCCGGGGCCGGGACGGACGGCGCCATCTGGGGCACTGAGACGCCCCACCCGCGCCGGCTTCTCCGCTGCTCCGTCTCGCGCCCCCGTCGGCCTGCGCCGGACCCCCGCCGACCTGCGTCTCCGCCGACCTGCGCTGCGCCTCTGTCGGCCCGCGCCGCGTCCTCCGCCGCTCCGTCTCGCGCCCCCGTCGGCCTGCGCCGGACCCCCGCCGCGACCTCGCCCGAGCCGGCTGCGGCTCCGCCCCGGCCGCGGGCTACGAATCCGCCCGTCCCGCACCCCTGAGCTGCTCCCACTCGATCAGTTCGGCCATCTTGCGGTACCCCCGGTCGCTGGGGTGGAGGTGGTCGCCGGAGTCGTACTCCGAGCGCAGTCGCCGGGGGTCGTACGGGTCGTGCATCGCCCGGTCGACGTCCACGACCGTGTCGTACACCGAGCCGGACCGGATCGCCGCGTTGATCTCCTGCCGCACGTCCTCGCGGGCGTCGGTGTAGCCGCGGAAGCCGCGGAAGGGGAGCAGGGTGGTGCCGACGGCCTTGACGCCGTGGGCGTGGGCGCGGCGGACCAGGGCGCGCAGCCCGTCGAGGACGGCGTCGGGGTCGGCGGTGGTGCGGGCGCGGAGGATGTCGTTGACGCCGAGGTCGATGACGACGGCCCGGACGTTCGGCCTGCCGAGGACGTCCCGTTCGAAGCGGTCGAGGGCGCTGGGGTTGGCCGCGGGCCGGCCCGGCCCGCCGGCGAGGACGCGGTTGCCGCTGATGCCCGCGTTGACGACGCCGTAGCGCGGGGCGTCCCCGCCGTCGGCGAGGGCGGCGTGGATCCGGTCGGAGAGGACGTCGGGCCAGCGGCGGTCGGCGCCGGGGGTGGAGGTGGAACCGTCGGTGATGGAGTCGCCGAGGGCGACGACGGTGCCGTCGGCCCCGTCGTTGAGGACGTCCAGCGCGGTGACGTAGCGCCAGGAGGTGATCTGCCCGGTGTACGGGGCTCCGGTCACGTCGCCGGTGTGCTCGCCCTCGGCGACGTAGCTCGTCTGCCGGGCCCGGTGGTGGAAGGTGACCGGGCCCGCGGAGTACGGCGTGTGGAGGCTGACCAGGACGTCGGTGTCGCCGGGGACGGCGAGCGGGCGGCGTCGCTGACGGCCTGTCCGCCCGCCGGGACCGTGACCGCCGGGCGGCCGCCGAAGGTGAGCCGGCGCAGGGTGGCGGGGTCGGCGGCCGGGCCGTCGTCGTCCGCCGCGACGGCGAGGGTGGCGGCGCTCACGGTCAGCGGGCCGGTGCCGTAGAGATTGGACAGCGTGATGCGGGCACTCGTCCCCGCGACGCTGGTGTGCACGACGTTGCGCACCGTGCGTCCCGCCGTGCCGTCGGTTTCGGTGAGCGGTTCGCGGCCGGTCGGGGCGGCGGCCCAGCTGCCGACCCACACGCCGGTGGAGGCGGCCGCGGCGGAGTGGGGGCCGGTGCGGGAGGCGGCGAGGACGTCGTCGTGGCGGCGCCCGCCGTCCCCGGCGTCGACCCCGGCGTATATGGCGGCCGAGAGGCCCACGACCACGGCGAGGACCGCGGACAGGAGGGCGTGGTGACGGGCACGGTGACGGGTGTGGAGACGGGTGTGGAGACGAATGCTGTGGCGGGCAGGGGGCACCCCGGGACCCCCGCCGTCGTGCCTGGTCATGCGGGTGTGTGTCTCCTCGGACGAGGGAGCGGCGAGGCTCCGGCAGGACATTGCGGGAGATCACCGTTGAACTCCCCCACCTGACAGACGCCGGGAACTCCTGTTTCGTTCCAGGAGTCGAACGGGTGGGACACCGGACGGGTGGGGACAATGGCGGCGTGCGGGTCACGGGGGACCGGGAACGGGTGGAGCGGATGGAACGCAAGGGAACACAGGACGGGGCGACGCCCGCGGCGCGCACCATGAACGTCTTCAGCGCCGCCGACGAGGAGCGCCAACGCGGCGTGCGGCGCATGAAGCTCACCGCGGCCGGGCTGCTGGTGTTCGTGGCGGTGGTGTACGCCCTCGCCGAGTGGGCCTCCCACCGGGGCGCCGGTCCCTGGGCGGGCTATGTGGCGGCGGCGGCCGAGGCGGGCATGGTGGGCGCGCTCGCCGACTGGTTCGCCGTCACCGCCCTGTTCCGGCATCCGCTGGGCCTGCCCATCCCGCACACGGCGATCATCCCGACGAAGAAGGACCAGCTGGGCGTCTCCCTGGGCGAGTTCGTCGGCGAGAACTTCCTGTCCGGCGAGGTCGTGCGGCAGCGGCTGCGCGCGGTCGGCATCGGCAGCCGGCTGGGGACCTGGCTGGCGCAGCCGGAGCACGCCGAGCGGGTGACGGCGGAGCTGGCGACGGCGCTGCGGGGCGCGCTGACCGTGCTGCGGGACTCCGACGTGCAGGCGGTGGTCGGGGAGGCGATCACGCGCCGGGCGAACGCCCAGGAGATCGCGCCGGGCATGGGCAAGATGCTGGAGAAGGTCGTCGCGGACGGCGGCCACCGGCGGGCCGTCGACCTGGTGGTGGGGCGGGCGCACGACTGGCTGGTGCTGCACTCCGACTCGGTGATGGACGCCGTGCAGGGCGGCGCGCCCGGCTGGACGCCCCGGTTCGTCGACAAGCGGATCGGCGAGCGGGTCTACAAGGAGCTGCTGCGGTTCTGCGTGGAGATGCGGGACATGCCCTCCCACCCGGCCCGCGGCGCCCTGGACCGCTTCCTGCGCGACTTCGCCGCCGACCTCCAGTCCGACACCGAGACCCGCGCGAAGGTGGAGCGGCTCAAGGGCGAGGTGCTGGGCCGCGGCGAGGTCCAGGACCTGATCGCGTCCGTGTGGACGGCCGTCCGCGCGATGATCGTCTCCGCGGCCGAGGACGAGCGCAGCGAGCTGCGGCTGCGGGTGCGGGCCGCGCTGCTGTCGCTGGGGTCCCGGATGGCGACCGAGCAGAAGGTGCAGGGCAAGGTCGACGGCTGGGTGGAGAGCGCGGCGGTGCACGTGGTGTCGACGTACCGCAAGGAGATCACCCTGCTGATCACCGACACCGTGGCCGGCTGGGACGCCGAGCACACCACCCGCAAGATCGAGGCGAACATCGGCCGCGACCTGCAGTTCATCCGCATCAACGGCACGGTGGTCGGCTCGCTGGCGGGCCTGCTGATCTACACGGTGGCGCGGGCGCTGGGGGCGTAGCGGCACGTCCTCGGGGCATCCGGTGGTGGTTCCGCTGGACGAGGAGGGAGCCCATGACCACAGCCGCACAGGCCGAGCCCGGCCGCACCATCACGACGAACATCCCCGCCCGCCTGGACCGCCTCCCCTGGTCGCGCTGGCACTGGACGATCGTGATCGGTCTCGGCACGGTATGGATCCTCGACGGTCTCGAGGTCACGGTCGTCGGCAACATCGCCGGGCGGCTGTCGGAGCCCGGCAGCGGCCTGCCCATCACCTCCGGGCAGGTCACCGGCATCGCCGCCGCCCTGTACGTGGCGGGTGCCTGTCTCGGCGCGCTGATCTGGGGGCGCCTGACGGACCGCTGGGGGCGCAAAAAACTCTTCATGATCACGCTGGCGGTCTACCTGGCGGCGACCGCGCTGACCGCGATCTCCTTCGACACCTGGTGGTTCCTGCTCTTCCGCTTCCTCACCGGCTTCGGCATCGGCGGCGAGTACGCGGCGATCAACTCCGCGATCGACGAGCTGATCCCGGCGAAGTACCGGGGCCGCGTCGACCTGATGATCAACGGCAGCTTCTGGCTGGGCGCGGTCGGCGGTTCGCTGCTGTCGATCGTCGCGCTGAACACGGACCTGTTCGCGGCGAACGTGGGCTGGCGCCTGACGTTCGCGCTCGGCGCCGTCCTCGCCCTGGTCATCCTCCTCGTACGGCGCCACGTCCCGGAGAGCCCGCGGTGGCTGCTGATCCACGGCCGGGACCGGGAGGCGGAGGAGATCGTCTCCTCCATCGAGCGGCGGATCGAGGCCGAGCGGGGCGGTTCGCTGCCGGCGGCCGAGGGCGAACTCACCATCCACCAGCGCCGCGGCGTCTCCTTCCTCGAGATCGCCCGCACGGTCTTCTCCGACTACCGCCGGCGCGCGGTCCTCGGCTTCTCCCTCTTCATCGGGCAGGCCTTCCTCTACAACGCGATCACCTTCGGCTTCGGCGCGATCCTGACCACCTTCTTCGACGTGCCGACCGGCCACACCGGCTACTACTTCGCCGTGATCGCCCTCGGCAACTTCTTCGGCCCGCTGCTGCTGGGCAAGCTGTTCGACACGGTCGGCCGCCGGATCATGATCTCGTCGACGTACCTGCTCTCCGGCCTGCTGCTGTTCGCCACGGCCTGGCTGTTCGACCGCGGCGCGCTGAGCGCGACCACCATGACGGCCTGCTGGTGCGCGGTGCTGTTCTTCGCCTCCGCGGGCGCCTCCAGTGCCTACCTCACGGTCTCCGAGATCTTCCCGATGGAGACCCGCGCCATGTCCATCGCCTTCTTCTACGCCCTCGGCACCGCGGCGGGCGGCATCAGCGGCCCCCTGCTGTTCGCCGACCTCACCGGCACGGGCAAGGTCGGCGACACGGTCCTCGCCTTCCAGATCGGCGCGGCCCTGATGTGCGCGGCGGGCCTGGTCGCCGCGTTCCTCGCGGTCAAGGCCGAGGGACGCTCCCTGGAGGACATCGCCAAGCCGCTGACGGCGGCGACGACGACGGCCCGTACGAAGGTGGGGGCCGGGGCGGCCGCCCCGGCGGGCAAGTCCGGGGGCCCGAAGGGCCCGCAGCCGCCGCAGGGGCCGACGACGGCCACGGCCTGACGACGACTACGGCCTGACGACAACTGCGGCCACGGCCTGACGGCGGCCACCGACCGCTCCTGCCTCCGCCCCCGCTCCCGGTCCGCCGGGGGCGGGGCGGAGGCGTCGTCCCGTCTAGGCCCCCGTCTACGCCCCCGTCGTCGACCCCGGCCGGACGATCATCAGGACGGTGACCGTCGCCCACAGCAGGTTGAAGATCCCGGTGAACATGGCGAGCCGCACGGTCGCCTCACGGGTCACGGTGCGTGTGCCGGTGCCTGTGCCGCCCGCGGTGCTCTCGGTACTGGTGCCGGCGCCGGTGTCGAGGGCGTCGCTGCCTTCCACGAGCACCTCCTGACCGGGCAGCACGAGCACCACGAGGACGACCGCGGCCAGGACGGTCAGCGCGATCGACACGATCAGCCAGGTGTCGCCGAGCACTCCCATCGCGCTCGCGGTGAAGAACCCGAAGGCGGGCACGGTGATCCCGACGGCCGCGTACACCCGGCAGATCCGGTGCAGCAGCCGTACGGTCCCGGCCGCCCGGACGTCCTCCGGGGTGGCCAGGGCCCGGCGCGCGGCGGGCGGGAACATGCTCGCGGCGACGGTGACGGGACCGATCGCGACGATGGCGGCGATGACGTGGACGGCGAGGAGGAACTTGGTCACGGGCCGACGGTAGGCGTCCGGCCGGTCCCGCAGAAGTGGCGGGAGTGCCAGGGGTCGACGGATTCTCGCCAGGCTGTTCACGGCCGGTAAAGGGGAGAGGCGGCCGACGAGGTCTTGCCGTTCCCGGCAAGAGCGGTTGGCGACATCCCGTCGTACCCCTACCCTCTCGCCATGCACACCGTCGTCATCCTGGCCCTGGACGGGGTCATCCCCTTCGACCTGTCCGCCCCGATCGACGCCTTCGGCTGGGCCCGGCTGCCCGACGGCCGGGAGGCGTACCGGGTGCGGGTCTGCTCGCCGTACCCGTCGGGCGAGGTGAGCGCGGGGGCGTTCACGGTGCGGGCGCCGTACGGCCCGGAGGCCCTCGCGGAGGCGGACACGATCATCCTGCCCGGCGTGCGCGAACCGCGGGACCCGCTGCCGGACGGCGTCGCGGAGGCGCTGCGCGCGGCGGCGGCGAACGGCACCCGCATCGCGTCGATCTGCGTCGGCGCGTTCCTGTTCGCCGCGACCGGCCTGCTCGACGGCCTGCGCGCGACGACCCACTGGATCGCCGCCCGCGAACTGGCCGAACGCCACCCGGAGATCACGGTCGACGCGAACGTCCTCTACGTCGACAACGGCCAGTTCCTGACCTCGGCGGGCGCCGCCGCGGCCCTCGACATGTGCCTGCACATGATCCGCCGGGACCACGGTTCGGCCGTCGCCGCACAGGCCGCCCGCATGTCGGTCATGCCCTCGAACGCGAGGGCGGCCAGGCCCAGTTCATCGTCCACGACCTGCCGCCCGCCCCGTCCGGGGCCACCCTGGAACCCGTCCTGCGCTGGATGGAGGAGCACTGCGCCCGCGACCTCACCCTGGACGAGATCGCGGACCGGGCGGGCATGAGCACCCGCACCCTCAACCGCCGCTTCCGCGAACAGGCCGGCACGACACCCCTGCAGTGGCTCCACCGGGCGCGGGTGCGGCGGGCCCAGTACCTGCTGGAGACGACCGCGCACTCCGTCGAACGGATCGCCGCACAGACGGGCTTCGGTTCCCCGACGGCCTTCCGCGAACGCTTCCGCAGGGTGGTGGGGACGAGCCCGCAGGGGTACCGACGGGCGTTCCGGTCGGGGACCGGCACGGGACCGGGGGCGGCGGCGCAGGCGGGGTAGGGGTCCTGCGGGGCAGGGGTTTTGCGGGGTGGGGGCTGGGGCCGGTGGGGTCAGCCCCGGCGGTCCGCGACCGCCCAGGAGGCCAGCGCGACGGCGCCCGCGACCCCGAACACCGACGGCCAGGCGCCCACCTTCTTGGCCAGCGGATGCGACCCGGCGAACGCGGCGACGTACGCCACGCCCAGCGCGCCCGCGGCCTTGCCGCCCGCCCGCTGCCGCCACTGCCGCGCCGCCGCGGCCCCGCCACGGCGAGCACGGCCCCGCCGAGCGGCCGCTTCTTCGTCCACCGGGCCACGCCGTACCCGCCGACGAGCCCGCCCGCGGCGATCACCGAACTGGGAACCTTCGCCATCACTGCCTCCACGAATCACGTCCCCCCGAAGCCACCTGAAGTCACCTGAAGGCTAGTGCGCGCACCATGGATCACCCTCAACCTGAGTCGAGGCTTGTCAAGTTTCCTCCTTCGGGCTATATAAGAAGTCGTAGGGCATCGCACCGACAGTTCTGACGAGAGGAGTGGACTGTGATGCTCATGCGTACCGACCCCTTCCGCGAATTCGACCGACTCGCGCAGCAGGTCTTTGGTACCAACGCCGCCACGGGGACCGGCAACCGCCCCGCCGCCATGCCGATGGACGCCTACCGTTCGGGGGACGACTTCCTCGTCCACTTCGACCTTCCCGGCATCGACCCCGAGACGATCGAGCTGGACGTCGAACGCAACGTCCTCAGCGTCCGCGCCGAGCGCCGCACCCCCGCCCCGAGGGCGCGGAGCTGATCGTCGCCGAACGCCCGGCGGGCACCTTCACCCGCCAGCTCTTCCTCGGCGACACTCTGGACACGGAGCGGATCGACGCCTCGTACGAGGCCGGCGTCCTGACCCTGCGCATCCCCGTGGCCGAGCAGGCCAAGCCGCGCCGCATCCAGATCTCCGGCGGCGACGGCGGCCGCAAGCAGATCAGCGGCTGACGCCCCCGCCCCCCGTCCCGTGGCCCCGGGTCCGCCCCGGGGCCACGGGACGCGCCCGCCCCTCGCCGCACCACACCGCATCCCACCGGCCCGCACCTGGAGGAGGAGCCCGAACGATGACGACGACCGCGACGACCACCGCGCAGACGCCGAGAACGGTGATCCCGGCCCCGCAGCGGTCCGTACGCGCGACGGCCGTCGACCACGACGACCACGGCGACCGCAACGGCTGGAGTGACTGGAGCGAACTGATCGCGGCCGTGCGGGAGTCGGGCCGGTACCCGACCACCGCCGAGGCCGAACACGTCACCCGCACGGTCCTGACCGCACTGGGCGGCCAGGTGACCGGCGAGGAACGCGTCGCCCTGGCCCGCACGCTCCCGGGGAAGGCGGCCGCGCTGATCGCCTCCCAGGTCCCCGCACCCCGCCCCCACTCGGCGCGGGAGTTCGTCGACACGATCGCCACCCGCATCGAGGGCGCCACCCCCGCCACGGCCCGCTGGCACGCCGGCTCGGTCCTCGGCGCCCTGCCACCCCGGATCGGCGACACCCTGACCGACCGCGTACTCGCCCAACTCCCGCCGGGCTACGCGTTGCTGTTCGGCCGGGCGGAACTGGCGTCCCGCACGGCCTGACCACGTCCCCCTCGTCTACGGGGCCGCCGCCGGCTACGGCAAATCCGCCGGCGGCGGCAGCGGGCCGGAGGAGAGGCCGGCGTGACCGACTGCCACCGGACGTACAGGACGGGGCTCGGAGGAACGGGGCATGCCGCCGCGAGGCGACTGGTATTAGTGGTGCATGCAGGAAGAGACCGCACGGTCCGCGATCGACACGTTCATCTCCGCGTTCAACGCCTCGGACGACGGTCATGTGACCGAGCTGCTCGCCCGGGCCCTCACCTCGGACGTGGTCTTCTGGGGGCCGTTGGGCCGCAGTGAGGGGATCGAGGCGGTCGAGCGGTTCGTACGGGACATCCGGCGCCACCCGGCGGGGACCGGCACGATGGTGCGCTGCTCGGCGGTGGACATGCCGGACGAGTGGGCCCGGTACCGGTGGGTCTTCACCACGCCGGACGGAGGCCCCCGCCTGGCGGGAACGGACGTCGTCCATCTGCGGCGGAGCCTCATCGACCAGATCATCGTCTTCGCGGGTGAGACCGAACCGTCCGCCTCCTGACCGGCGTCCCCCGGCAGGTGCGGCGCCGCGACGACGAGAGCCTGGGCGGCAAACTGAACCTCGCCCCGGAACCGCCACGCTGGGCAAGGCCGGGTGGCCGTGGGCCGCTTGATGCCAAGGCCCGCTGCACCGCCCTCACCGGGCGAGTCACCGGCTCCAGTGGTCGAGGGCCTTCGAGATCAGTTCCTCGGCCGCACCCCCGTAGGAGGCCGCGTCGCTGATGGCGTCGAAGGCTTTGTCGTGGAGGGCGACTTCGGACGGATCGGTGATGTCCACTCCTCGGGAGACGAGTTCGTAGTCGGCACGGCGTCCTTCGTCCGTCTCGAAGATGCTGAACGCCGGTTTGGGGATCACTGTCATCGCGGCGGTGCGGGAAAGGATCCCGAGGTTCAGTGAAGGAAGGCCGAGGTCCCGAAGGAGCCGCTCCATCTGCCCGCGCATGACCGACGGCCCACCGATGTTCGTGTACAGCCCCTGCTCACCGATGACGACGTCGTACCGGTGCTCCCCGTCGTAGAGGACCTGCTGCCGCTCCATCCGCTTGGCGACTCCGGCCGGCACATCGTCGGGAACCCCGAGGAACTCGACGACCTGCCGCAGGATCACGGTGGCGTACGCCTCGGTCTGCAGCGTGCCCCAGATCATGGTGGGAACGAACGCCTTGCCGTACCGGCTCCGCCGGTACCAGCCGATTACCTCGTCCTGGATGTCTTCCGTGCCGGTGGACAGCCGCTGCTGCCAGGGGGTGGCGTGGGTCATGGTTCTCTCCCTCTCTCGCCAATGGGCCGATGAACCGGATCGGTGAAGCAAGTACCCGAGGCAGCCGAGGGCCTCGGGCGCTTCACGGATGGTCGGCCTATCTCCGGGTGCGTGGCTGAGTATCGCGTCGACGGTTTGGTTCAACGCGCCTGCCGTCTTCAACGAGTGACGTCGACCGTTCGCCACGGGCTCTCGCTGAACGAGACGTTGGGCGTTGTTCGAGTTTTGACCGCTCGCCGGCTGGTGGGGCAGATGAGTAGGGCTGCGCCGAGGGCGTAGATATCGGCTTCCTGCATCGGTTGGGCTTCGCCCGTGGAGGGCGCACTGCGGGCGATCTCTGCTGCCTCGCAGTGGACGAGGCAGCCGTCAGCGCACGAAGGCTCCCACGAACCTCTGCCACGCCTCGGCCGATACCGCGACATGGGACTCGCCTGGAGATTTGGAATCGCGTATAAGCACACCTGAGGGCGCGAAAGCCGCCTCCACGCACTCCGTCGTGTTACCGCCGCTGTACGAGGACTTGAACCACACGGGATCGGACGCAGACTGCGGGGTGGCGGGCATTCACAGCTCCTTGCGGGCGCGGTGGATCAGGGACGAGGAAGCCTCCATGTCCAACGCTTGCGCCCGGAGGTACTCGAACGCAAGTCTGTATCGATCGAGTTCCTCGTCCTCCTCCAGGAAGAGGGATCCCGTGTGGAAGTCGATGTAGACCACGTCGAGGGACGGCTCGGCGCCGCCGATGATGACGAAGCTTCCCAGTGCCGCGGTGTGGGCGCCCTTGGCGAAGGGCAGTACCTGAAGCGTGATGTGAGGAGACTCGTTCGCCTCAAGTAGGCGGTCGAGCTGGTCCCGCATCAACTGAGGTGATCCGACCACTCGCCGGATCACCGACTCGTCGAGGATGGCCCACAGGCGGAGGGGCTTCGGGCGGGTGAGGATCTCCTGCCTCTTCATGCGGATGTCGACCAGGCGGTCGATCTCCGACGCCTCCAGCGGGATCTCGTTGGCCTTCTGCAGCGCAGTGCTGTAGGCGCGTGTTTGCAGGAGTCCGGGGACGTAGACGCACGAGAAGTGGCTCTCGCGCACCGCCTCGTCCTCCAGCGTAAGCAACAGGTTCATGCTCTCCGGGATGGAGTCGGAGAAAGAACTCCACCAGCCCTGCTGCCTGGCGTTCTTGGCGATGGCGACGACGGCCCGGCGCTCGGCTTCAGTTGCGTCGTACTCGCGGCACAGGGCGTCGACCACCAGCCACTTGACCGGGCCGGCCTGTGTCTCGTATCGGCTGACCGTCGCTTTGGACACACCGACGAGACGCCCGGCCTCTTCGAGAGTGAGCCCTTTGCGGGCACGCAACTTGCGCATCGTCGCGCCGAGTTGGCGCCGACGGGTAGTGGTCCGGTCGGACATGTGGCTCCTTCGCCATACGCCGGGCGACGGAGCCCGGAGATCCCATCAGGCTAGGCAGCGGGAGGGGGCCCGACCATCGGATTCACTCGATGGAGTCTGGTGAGAAGTTACATAGCGAGACTTCTCCGTGCCCATGCTCTCTCTCGGATCGCTACGCAGTGCAGTCGTACGGATACGGCAGGCGCAGCATGTGCGTGGCCCGGGAGGGAGGAGTCGGTCATGCCCGGCTACGAAGTCACTGAACCGAGACTTCGCTGCGTCTTGCCCTTCGAGGCGGCACCGGCGGAAGTGCGCTTGTTGCGCAAGGCGGTGGTCAGGCAGTTGGACCGCTGGAACGCGCCTGTCGCGGTCGACGAAGCGGAGCTACTCGTCACGGAGTTGGCCACCAACGTGGTCAAACACGTCGGCGAGGGCGCGTCGGCGACCTTGATCCTCGAATGGCGGGGAGAGCGGCTGCGGCTTGAAGTCCACGACAGGAGCACCGTCAGTCCGTCGCTCAGGCCGGTGGACTGCGAGCAGGAATGCGGACGCGGTCTTCACCTGCTCGCCTCGCTGGCCGTGGACTGGGGCACGCTGCTGACGGCGGCGGGCAAGGCCGTCTGGTGCGAGATCGCACTGAGCGCCGAGCGTGGTTGCCGACGCGTCGAACGGGTGACGGGGGCCCTGGAGGCCTACCAAGGCACTCGCGGCGGGCCGAACCTTCGGGCGAGGGAGCTCGAGGAGTCCGCGATCGAGTTGATGGCGGACCTTCTCCACTGGACCGCCGCCCGAGGCCACGATCCGGACGACTTCCTTGACCGGGTCCAGATGCATTACGAAGCGGAGGCGAGCGCCGCCTAGGCGCCAGTGTCTCTCCGCGCGGCTCCCTCGCCGCGCGGAGAGACCGGGACCGAATCGATCAACCGGGCCGAACTCCCGCGTGGGGAAAGTCAGCCCGCCGCCACGGCCTTGGCGTACGTCAGCACGTCCGCCGGGATCGGGTGCTCGAGTTTCCAGGTGATCGCCATCGGTTTGCTGCTCTCGTGCTTCTCGTACCTGGCAGGGCCCAGCAACATCCACGGCTGGGCGCCGCCTATGTCGGTGGTCTTGTAGCGGCGGACGAACAGCAACACCTGGCTGCCCTGCTCGACGTGGTGCTGGTACCTCAGGCCCGTCGGGGAGGTCGCCGAGGTCTGGTTCTGGGACTCCCAGTGGAAGCGGGTCTCGCTCAGCGCGAAGTCGCGGTAGCGGGTCTGAGGGGAGAAGTCCTTCTCGTCCTTCTCCAGAGTGATGAGGAGTGCGTCCGTCTTCGCAGCCTCGCACCACTTCACGCCCTCGCGAAAGTCACCGGGCAGGAAGCCCCCGATGTCGGCCTGGCCGAGAGCTGGAAGGATCTCTTCGCGGCTGTATGAGGCGTGCACCGTCAGCGGGACACCCGTGGCGCCGGTTCCGCTGAGAAGGGGGATGGGCACGTGCTCGGTGCGGGCGAGGTTGTACGCCAGTACCTGGCGCAGCTCACTGCGGAAGGCATGCTGCCTCCGGAGTGCGGCGAGTTCCTACCGTGCGCGAGCTCGTGAGGTTGATGTGGCGGGCTGTTGCCGTCTCGCTCCTCGCCTCTTGACTGGCCACGAGCGTGGAAAATTCTGCTGCTGCGTGTGCGATGAGATGATTAACTCGTTCATCGACGCCCATCCCCCAATCCGGCAGAAGCCCAACATCCCTTGACGTGGCGTCAGGAGGTTCGTCATGCCCAAGTACAGCTACGACCTGCCCAAGCATGAAGTCGATCATGGCGTGGAAGTGAAGATCGCCGATCTTCTCATCGACAGGCAGGCGCAACGCACTTTGAACGAGCGTCGCGCCCAGACGATTGCTAACAACCTCGTCCGTGAGGCAATCGGAACCATCATCGTCTCCCAGCGTGAGGACGGTTCTCGCTACATCGTAGATGGTCAGCACCGTAAGCGTGCCTCTGAGTTGGCGGGGCTGGAGACCATTAGAGCGGATATTCACTACGGACTTACTCAGGAGCAGGAGGCTATCCTCTTCCTGATCAAGAACCGCGAGTCACACAAGCCTCGTCCGATCGACGAATACCACGTCGGTCTCACCGGAGGTGTGCCGCTGTTCGTCGACACTGACCGCGTCTTGAAGTCTCACCAGCTCAGCCTGGGGTCCTCCTCAACCAACAGCGTCGGTGCCGTGTCGGGCGTACTGCAGATTACGGACAGGTATGGAGCGGACGTGCTTGACCGCACACTTACCATCGCGGAAGAGGCTTGGGGACGCTCCGCTGAATCCTGGGACGGCATGCTCCTGGGCGGCATCGGGATGTTCCTCGGTCGCCATGGTGACCTCGTCAATGACTCGGAGCTCGCGAAGAAACTTGAGCGTACCGGTACAGCCTCAAAGTGGCGGTCTCAAATTTTGAGCGCCTCGTCCAACGGGGGCTTCAACAACAGTGGCACTGGGTCCCGGATTAGCGTTGCTTACCGGTTTGTTCTGGAGGCGTGGAACAAGGGGCGTCGACCGGCTAACCGGATTGAGGGGTGAGGTCGCCGGATACCCGGTAGGCGTAGTGCCGATTTTTCAGGAAGGGCCTGCCTGGATGAGGTGGGCCCTTCCTTCAGTTGTCCTGTGCTTACTTCTTAGGCGCGTCGTGCGCCAAGGTCATTAGAAGCATGTGCCATGCCTCACGCCGGACCCCAACCGCAGGACCTTCCAGCCGCTTTGAGTCACGTATGAGCGTGCCATCGTCGACTTCCGCACATTCAACGCATTCTGTTCCGCTGCCGCCGCTGTAGCTTGAACCAGTGGGGCTCTGGATGTGTCGTATCAAGGCTCCTTGTGATTCGGTCGATGAGTTCGATCGTGGATTCAAAGACGATGTGGCGCCCGTAGGTTGCCTGGCCTTCGGCGGCTGAGCGAGGCGAAGGGCGCGCAGTTATCGGTGGGCGAGGTCGGGGAACGAGGCCTCAATGATTTTGAGCAGCTCACGGGCCGCGTCGGCATCCAATTGGATGCTTTGGCTGATTTTGTCGAGAATCATTCGTTCTGTGGACCCGTAGGTGTCCAGTTGTAGGATGCGCTGACCGTTCGCAGTGAACGTACGGTAGCCACAAGTGACCTGCCCGTGCATCCTTTGAGTATCAGAGGAGACAGGCTGAAATTCCTTAATCAAGGCCATGGGGCGCTCTTTCGTGTGGGTTGGCAATATGTCGATCAGGGGTTGACCTGCAACTATGTCAAGCTAAGCGAGAATACTTACTCGGCGTAAGCCGGTACATGCGTGGTTGGCAAGTAGTTTCTTGCCCGCTTCTGGGTGCGCCGATCACCCTTCGGAACCCCGGTAGTCCGTCGTGGAAGGAGAAGGAACTCATACGCTGAGGACAAGAGCGGCCCATATGTCGCTGATGGTGTACCCCGCAGCCGTCACGGCAAGGGGCGTCGTGCTTGTGGCAGCAGACGCCACATGCATCTGTGCCGCGAACCGATCATGCAGCCCCGCCCTGGTTCTGTAGCCGAAGCAAGCCTCAACAGCTATTTCTTCCACGAGAGTCGGCATCGTCCCAGAACGGGGCGGGGAGACCTCAGGCCACCGGGGCCCCGTGACACTCCCCATAAGCCTTCTGCGACCCGCACCAGCACGAAGCCCCCCGCTCCGGCGGCCAAGCCACCGCCCTCCCCCGCGCCGCCAGGATCGTCGCGTACTGCGGCAGCAGGTCGGCGTCCGCGGGGGACGTGCCCTCCGAGGCCGCGAACGCCTCGTACGAGGGGACCGTGCCCGTGACGATGCCCAGGTTGCCCGTGCCGGAGGCGGACAGTTCGCGCAGGGAGGCCTCTATCACCGCGAGGTGGGTCTCGTGGGACGGGTACTCGTCCGCGAGGGCGGGGTAGGCCGACAGCAGCTCCGCCAGTTCGCCCGTCGGCCAGTGCAGGATCGCCACCGGGAAGGGGCGGGAGAGGGCCTCCCGGAAGGTGCCCAGTTCGGCGCGGAGGCGGGAGATCTCGGCCTCCAGCTCCAGCGGGTTGTCGGACCCGAGGGACCAGACCCGCTTCGGGTCGTGGAGTTCGTCCAGGGAGACCGGGGACGAGTTCACGGTGTCGGCGAGGGTGTCCCAGTCGTCGTGGGCCGCGCCCAGCATGCGGCGGACGCGGTGGCGGCCGAAGAGGAGGGGGTGCGTGGCGTACGGCGGCTCCGCCACGTCCGTCAGCAGCAGGCGCGCACCCTCCGTGAACGTCGCCTCCGCCGCCTCCAGCTCGTCGTGGGCCTCCAGGGACTCCGCGACGATCACCCAGGGGGCCGGGTCCCGCGGGGCGGCCGCGCGGATGCCGTCGATGATCGCGCGGGCCTCGGCCTCGTGGCCGTACTCCCACAGGTTCGAGGCCTTGAGGGCGCGGACCAGGTGCGGGGCGTCCAGGCCGGCCGGGGACGACAGCAGGCGGTCGTAGAGGGTGGTCGCGGCGGGGCGGTCGCCGGACAGTTCCAGGTGGGCCGCGGCCTGGACGAGCAGGGCCTCGGCGTCCTCGGGGTACAGGCCGGCGGTCCGCTCCAGGCGTGCCGCTTCGGCGGTGTGGTCGACGTTCTCGGCAGGCGTGTCGGGGCGCATGGGTGACACCGTACTGCCGACCGGTGACGAAGAGGAGACAGCCGCAGGCCAGGGGGACGGGGAAGGGGAGGCCGGCCTGCGGCCCGGGGCGCCGGGGAGGGGGCGCCCCGGGAGTCCCGGATCCCCGGGGCCCCGGATTCCCCAGGGCCCCGGATCCCCTAGACCGTCACCCCGTCCACCTGGAGCGTCTGCACCGCGCCCGCCGCGAACGGCACGCTGACCGTCTTCCCGGACAGGTACGTGTCCGAGCGGGCCGTGTACAGGTCGCCGCCGCCCGAGGTCACCGTGTTCCAGCGGGGACCAGGCCGCCCGAGCCGCCGGTCGCGGTGGTGAAGCGGGAGAGGTCGAAGGTCAGGGTCTGGGCCGACGAGGAGGTGTTGGCGGCGACGATCACCAGGCGCCGCGCGGCCCTGTCCAGCGCGGCCACCGCATAGCTGACGCCCGTGTCGAGGATCGTCATGCCGGGGCGGATGTGGCGGCTGAACTGGGCCATCACGTAGTACTTCGTGGTGACCGCGCCGGGCTGGAGGGTGGCCGCGTCGTACGCGATCATCGCCCAGTTCGTCGACGGGTCCATGACCTGCCAGTACACCCAGGCCGTCGGGTGCAGCCAGCGGAAGTCGTAGAGCAGGTTGCTCGCCATGGACAGGCCGGTGCCGTCGTTGTCGCCGGTCTCGGAGTTCCACAGGGCCTTGCCGGACGTCGTCACCACGTCCGTGTACAGGAGGTCCCGGCGGCCGCCCGAGCCCTGGTAGCCGTGCACGTTGACCCGGCTCACCAGGGCCTTCGTGGACGCGCCGAAGGAGTTCCACGTCGTGCGGGCCAGGTCGTAACTCGTCTCGTCCGAGGCGGAGATACGAGTGCCGGTCAGGCCGCGCTTGTCCAACTCGCTGCGCAGATAAGGCAGTACGGCCGCCTGGACGCTCGCGTCCATGTGGCAGCCCTCCTGGGTGCCGGTCGCCGTCCACCAGGACGAGGAGGGCTCGTTGAAGGGGTCGACCGTCGCGAAGTCCACCCCCCAGTTGTTCTTCGCGTACAGGGCGACGGCGGCCAGGTGGGAGGCGTGCTGGCGGTAGTTCCAGGACTGGAGGTTGTTGCCGCCGCCCGCCGCGCCCGAGGGGTTGTGGTTCTGGCACATCCACCACATGGGGGAGTTGGCGAACAGTTCGGTGGTCGCGCCCCGCGCGGTCGCCTTCGTCAGCATGGCCCGCTGCTTGGCGTCCGCCGACCAGTTCCACGCCGAGGAGGCGGGGTCCTCGTTGTTCCAGTCCTGCCAGAAGCCCTCGATCTGCTTGAACGCGGGGATGTTGGGGGAGACCGCCATCGACTCGCCGCCCACGCTGTTCCAGCTGCACGCGCCCAGGTTGTAGCGGGCGATGTTCATGCCGAGGCCGGGGAGCGTCCGGCCGCCGTAGGCCACCGACCTGGTCGTGAAGAAGAGGTCGGCGAAGTCGTCGCGGGCGTCGAAGACGTTGGCCCACCAGGCGAGGGAGGTGCCCCAGCCCTCCCAAGTGCCGTGGCTCGTGGACGGGTTGACGCCGATCGTCGCGTCGGCGCGGGCCGTGCCGGCCGCCAGGCCGGTGCCGAGGAGGGCGCCACCGGTGGCGGCCAGCAGGGTTCTGCGTCGGATCATTGCTTCTCCGCTTCGCTCGACCGAGCTCGACCGGGGACGGGTCGGTCGTCCCGACCGGACACCGTCACCCGTGGCTCGTGCGGGGACGTGAGTGCGTACGCGCGTCACGAAGCATCGAGGGCGGCGCGTGGTGTTGTCGAGGGTTCCGACAGCCCTTTCTCAAACCCGCGGAGGAAGGTTCGACGGGACGAACAGGCCCGCACTCGCGGGTGGTTGACCGACCGGGCGCCGTCCCACGCCCCGGCCCGTTCGGGTATAACCGAACAAGGACGGCGACGCGAACGGCGACGCGAACAGGAGGGGCCACGGTGATCCGCGCCATGCTCGACACCCCTCTCCTGCGGCGCCGGCCCGCGGTCGCCCTCCTCCTCACCGTCCTCGGGCTCGCCCTGGCCGGCCTGATCGACGCGGGCAGCCTCTCCTCGACCGTCGCCCTCGCCGCGACCGCCGCCGCCGGGGCCGCCCTCGCGCTCTGCTCGCTCGTCGCCGCGCGCTGCGCCCCCGCCGTGCCGCGCACCCGGGTGCGGACGGCCGTCCGCGACCGTGACCGCCGTACCGCCTTCCTGCCGCAGCGCGATCCCGACGCCTCCGGACGGCCCCGGCCCAGGGCGCCCGGACACGCCCTCCCGACGGCCGTCGCGTAGGGCACCCAGGTCACCACCCACGTCACCACCCGGGTCACACCGCTGACCACAGCGTGCCCCCGCGCGGGCCGTCATGCCGCCGTATCCACGTCCCGGCACGACGAGACCCCCGGAGGGCCCCGTACTCATGTCCGTCTTCTCCGCCCCCTCTGTCACCTCTGTCCCCGCTGTCTTCTTCTCCGGCTTCGTCCACCTCGTCGAGCGGCTCGCCGACCTGCTCGAACCCCTCTTCCACGCCTCCGCGGCCGCCGCCGCGATCGTCCTGTTCACCGCGCTCGTACGGCTGCTCGTCCACCCGCTGTCACGGGCCGCCGCCCGCGGCCAGAAGGCGCGGGCGGCGCTCCAGCCGCGGATCGCCGAACTGCGCGGCAGGCACGCCCGCGACCCGGAGAAGCTTCAGCGGGCCGTGCTGGAACTGCACGCCCGGGAGCAGGTGTCCCCGCTGTCCGGCTGCCTGCCCGGCCTCCTCCAGGCGCCCGCCTTCCTCCTCCTCTACTACGTCTTCTCGCACTCCACGATCGGCGGCGAGACCAACGGCCTGCTCACCCACCGGCTCCTCGACGCGCCCCTCGGCGACCGCTGGACCGACGCCCTCGCCGCCGGCGGGGTGTTCGGCGGGGCCGGGCTGGTCTACCTGGCGCTGTTCGCCGTCGTCGCGGCCGTCGCCACTGCCGGCTACCGCCTCGCCCGGCGCGCGGCGGCCATGAACGCGGCAGCCATGAACGCGACGGCCGTGAACACGGCGACCGTGAGCCCGACGGCGGGCGGGGAGCAGGTGCCCGGCCTGGGCGCGGTCACCCGGGTGATGCCGTTCCTGTCCTTCTTCACCCTCGTCACCGTCGCCGTCGTACCGCTGGCCGCCGCGCTGTACGTCGTCACCAGCACGGCCTGGAGCGTGGCCGAGCGGGCGCTGCTCCACCGGTGACGAGACCGTGGTGACGGCCCCGTGGCGACGGCGCCGTGGTGGCGGTCCAGTACGTGAACCGGGTCTTGCGGAGTGGACGCGCGGCTTGGAGGATCGACCGGTCCTCCGGCGGTCGCACCCGTCGGCGGACGCCCGCGAGCGAGGGAGACTGTGATCATGAAGCTGCTGCGAGTCGGTACGGCGGGCGCGGAGCGTCCCGCGCTGCTCGACGCCCGGGGGACCCTGCGGGACCTGGCGGGCCTGGTGGACGACATCGACGGCGCCCTGCTCGCCGACGTCGACGCGCTCGGCCGGATCCGCGCCGCCGGCGAGTCCGGGGAACTGCCCGCGCTGGACGCGACCGGGCTGCGGGTCGGCCCGCCGGTCGGGCGGATCGGCAAGGTCGTGTGCATCGGGCTGAACTACCACGACCACGCCCGCGAGACGGGGTCCGCGGCGCCCGCCGAGCCTGTCGTCTTCTTCAAGGCGGCGGACACGGTCGTCGGGCCGTACGACACGGTGCTCGTGCCGCGCGGGTCCACGAGGACCGACTGGGAGGTGGAGCTGGCGGTCGTCATCGGGCGCACCGCCCGCTACCTGGAGTCGGCGGAGGAAGGGCTCGCGCACGTCGCCGGGTACGCCGTCGCGCACGACGTCTCCGAGCGGGAGTTCCAGATGGACCGGGGCGGCACGTGGGACAAGGGGAAGAACTGCGAGACGTTCAACCCGCTCGGCCCGTGGCTCGTGACGGCCGACGAGGTGCCCGACCCCCAGGCGCTGGGGCTGCGGCTGTGGGTCAACGGCGAGCTGAAGCAGGACGGCACGACCGCCGAGCAGATCTTCCCCGTCGGCGAAGTCGTCCGCTACGTCAGCCAGTTCATGGTGCTGTACCCCGGTGACGTCATCAACACGGGGACGCCGGCCGGGGTCGCCTTCGGCCGGCTCGAGCCGAAGCCGTACCTGCGGGCGGGGGACGTGGTCGAGCTGGAGATCGAGGGCCTGGGGCGGCAGCGGCAGGAGTTCAAGGACGCGTGACGCTCCGCCGGGGACGGAGCCGTGCACCGGCTCCGCCCCGCGTCCCCGTGGCGCGTCTCAGCGCGGGTCCGGGTCCTTCTCCAGGAACTGTTCCAGGGCCTCGACCACGAACCGGTGGTCCTCCAGCTGCGGCAGGCCCGAGACTGTCACCGCGCCGACCACTCCGACGCCCTCGACGGTGATCGGGAAGGAGCCGCCGTGGGCCGCGTACGTGTCGGGGTCCAGGCGCGAGGACTCCTCGAACGTCGTGCCCTTCGCGCGGTGGCGCGAGCCCACCAGGTAGGACGAGGCGCCGTAGCGCTCCACCACCCGGCGCTTGCGCGCGATCCAGGCGTCGTTGTCGGGGCCGAGCCGGGCAGGGCCGCGTGGAAGAGCTGCTGGCCGGCGCGGTGGATGTCGACGGCCACCGGGGCCTGCCGTTCGCGGGCCAGTTCCACCAGCAGCGAGCCGAGCGCCCAGGCGTCGTCGAAGGTGAACCGCCGGAACACCAGGCGGCGTTCCTGCGCCTGCAACTCCTCCAGGGTGGGAGCGATCTCCGGGGTGAACCTGGGGTGATCTCGTGGGTCACAGCGACACCGCCACTCCGTCTCGTGCCGAACGGCGGGCCGCCTCCAGGACGTCGAGCGCGGCGGCCGCCTCCGCGGCGGTCACCGGGTTGGGGCCGCCGTCGGTCAGTGCCTTCGCCACCGCAGCGTAGTAGGCCGGGTAGTCGCCGGGCAGGGTCCGGACGGTCCCTCCGCCGCCGGTCACCGGCGACTCGCCGGAGCCGATGCGTCCCCACAGCTCCTCGGGCTCCTCGCCCCAGCCGGCGCCGGGCCGCCCGCCGTCGCGCAGCGCCGCCTCCTGCGGGTCCAGGCCGTACTTCACGTAGCCGGCCTCCGAGCCCAGCACCCGGAACCGCGGGCCGAGCTGGGCGGTCGTCGCGGAGGCGTAGAGGTGGGAGCGGACGCCGTTCGCGTGGGTGAGCGCGAGGAACGTGTCGTCGTCGGTCTCCGCGCCGGCGCGGCGGACGACCGCCTCGGCGTAGACCCGCGTGACCGGGCCGAAGAGGACCAGCGCCTGGTCGACGACATGGCTGCCGAGGTCGTACAGCAGACCTCCGATCTCCGCCGGGTCGCCGGACTCCCGCCAGCCGCCCTTCGGCCGCGGCCGCCACCGCTCGAACCGGGACTCGAAGCGCCACACGTCGCCCAGCGCGCCCTCGGCGAGGAGGGCGCGCAGGGTGAGGAAGTCGTTGTCCCAGCGGCGGTTCTGGAAGACGGAGAGGAGCAGTCCGCGCTGCTCGGCCAGGCCGGCCAGCTCCCGCGCCTCGGCGGCGGTACCGGCGACCGGCTTGTCGACGACGACCGCGAGGCCCGCCTCGAGGGCGGTCCTGGCGAGCGGCACGTGCGTCCTGTTCGGGGACGCGACGACGACCAGGTCCAGGTCTGCGGAGCGGGCGAACAGCTCGTCGGGGGTGCCGGCGACGCGTACGTCCGGGAACCCGGCGCGGGCCTGCTCCCGCCGCTCGGGGTTCGAGGTGACCACCGTGTCGAGGACGAGGCCCTCGGTGGCGGCGATCAGCGGGGCGTGGAAGACGGAGCCGGCCAGGCCGTAGCCGATCAGGCCCACGCGGAGGGGGGTACCAGTCATACGGCCTACTTTCGCAACGCTGTTGCCAAAGTGCAAGCGCGGGGGAGAATGGGCGCGTGGACAGGACGAACGGCGGCACGACAGGCGGCTGGGGCGGCGCGATCGGCGCGAGCCGCCCGAGCGGGGTGGGCGGCGTGGGCGGCATGGGCGGCCTGAGAAGGGTGGGCGGCCCGCCCCGTCCGAGCGGCGCGAGCGGGCCGGGTGGGGCGGACGGCACGGGTGGCGCGGCGGGTGGCGCGGTGGGCGGCGCCGTCGGCGCGAATCTCCTCGCCGTGCGCAGTCACAACGCCGCGCTCGTGCTCGACCTGCTGCGCACGGCCGGACCGGACGGCATCAGCCGGCTCGAACTCGCCGAGCGCACCGGCCTCACCCCGCAGGCCGTCAGCAAGATCACCGCCCGGCTGCGGGAGGAGGGCCTCGCGGCGGAGGCCGGCCGCCGCGCCTCCACCGGCGGCAAGCCGCGCACCGTGCTGCGGCTGGTGCCCGAGGCCGCCCACGCGGTCGGCGTCCACCTCGACCGCGACGAACTGCGGATCGTCCTCACGGACCTCGACGGAAGCGTGGTCCGGGAGCACCGGGGCCCGCTCGACCTGGGGCCGGGGCGGAGGCGGTGCTGGGGGCGGTGGAACGGGGCGTCGGCCGGACGGTGGGGGAGGCGGAGGGGCCGGTGCGGGAGCCTGGGCCTGGGCCTGGGCCTGTGCGGGAACGGGAGCCGGTGCGCGGGCGGGTCTCGAGGCTGCTCGGTGTCGGCGTCGCCCTGCCCGGTCCGCTCGACCACACCCGCGGCGTCCTGCACCGCGTCACCGGCTTCCCGGAGTGGGACGGCTTCCCCCTGCGGGACGCGCTGGCGCGTCGGCTGGGCGTGCCGGTGGTCGTCGACAAGGACACCAACGCCGCCGCCCTCGGCCTCGCCGTCGCCGGCGAACGCGGCTCCTTCGCCTACCTCCACCTCGGTACGGGACTCGGTGCCGGCCTGGTCATCGGCGGCCGGGTGCACCGCGGGACGCGCACCGGCGCCGGGGAGTTCGGCCACCAGGTCATCCAGCTGGACGGGCCGCCCTGCTCCTGCGGCGACCGCGGCTGCGTCGAGGCGCTGTGCCTGGCGGCCATCGGCCGGGGTGACGTGGCGGAGGCGGCCCGGGTGCTGGGCGCCGCCGCCGCGAACCTCGCCGGCCTGCTCGACATCGACCAGATCCTCCTCGGCGGCCGCACGATCGCCGCCACCCCGGACCCCTTCGTGGCCGGGGCCGCGGCGGTCCTCGCCGCGCGCGCCGCCCGCGAGGGCTCCCCGGACCTCGCCGTACCCGTACGACTCGCGCCCGGCGGGTCCGGCGGCCCGGCCGGGGTGGCGGAGGGCGCCGCCCACCTGCTCCTGGGGCCGGTGTTCGGGCGGACGGACGTATGAGGGCAGCCCGCCCCCTCCGTCCCGTCCCTCCGTCCCCGCCCCTCCGCCGAACGAATGCATTCGCACGGCCGTACGGTGGGGCAGCCCCCGTTCGGCACCCCCCTGCGGCAGGCTCACGTGTTCATGCGACTGTGCACACCCCTCTCCCTCTGCCTCGCCGCAGCCGCCGTTCTGCTGCCCCGGCCCGCTTCGGCGGAAGCCGGGCCGAGCTGTGCCGGGGCGGACGCGGGGGAGTTCCCGCTCACCACCCGCCTCCACGGCGGGCCCGGCTCCTACCGTGCCGGGGGCGGCCACGGCACCTGGTACATCGACCTCACCAACACCACCCGCCGCACCTGCACCGGTGTGCACCCGGTCGTCGTCCTCGTCGACTCCGCGCACGCCCTGAAGCCGTCCCAGCCCCACCTGGAGTTCTACGCCGGCGGCCACCCGCGCCCCGTCCGCTTCGAGACGACCGACGAGGACGAACTCGTCGGACCGCTCGCGGACACCCCCGGCGCGACGCGGTCCGCGGAGCCCGCGGAGCGGCCCGCCCCCTTCCCGGCTTCAGCGTCCCCCCGGGCCGGACCCTCACCGTGAAGCTGCGCCTGTCGTTCACCTCGGACACCGTGCCCAACCAGGTCACGGCCAACGCGGCGGTCGTCCAGCGCCAGGGCGACGACGGCGAATGGGTCGGACAGTCGAACGACTACCGATTCACCATCGACACGGACACGGACACGGACACGGACGCGGGCAGGGAGACGGAGCCGGCACCGGCGACCGAGGGCGCCACCGCCACCGCCCCCGGCCGCGATTCCGACCGCGACCCCCGCTCGACCTCCGCCGCTTCCACCCCCGCCCCGACCCCCGACACCTCCCCGGACGCCTCTCCCTCCACCTCGCCCTCCGCTCCCTCCCCTCACCCTCCGCCCCGCCCTCCCTCGCCGACGAGGCCCAGGAACTGGCCCTCACCGGTCTCTCCTCACCGGGCGGCGTCCTCGCCGTCACCGCCGGTCTCCTCGCCGCGGGCGCCACCCTCGTCATGCTCCGCAAGCGCCGCTGAGGGATCGCCGCGGGAGCGCCGGGGTGCGGCCGGGACCCCGCCGGGGTGCCGCCCGGCCCGCCTGGTGATCGGCCGGGTCCGGATCGCGCGGTCCTGGCTAGGCTGGGGGCGTCGGTACGCCGTGGTTCCGGCGCCCGCACCGCCCGTACGCACGCCAGGAGACGCACCACATGGCAGACCGCAAGCCCATCGAGTCGTGGCTCACCGACATGGACGGGGTGCTCATCCACGAGGGCGTTCCGATCCCCGGCGCAGACTCCTTCCTGAAGAAGCTGCGCGAGTCGGGCCGGCCCTTCCTCGTGCTGACGAACAACTCGATCTACACCCCGCGCGACCTGCACGCCCGGCTGCGCCGCATGGGCCTGGAGGTGCCGATCGAGAACATCTGGACCTCGGCCCTGGCCACCGCCCAGTTCCTGGACGACCAGCGGCCCGACGGTTCGGCGTACGTCATCGGCGAGGCCGGTCTGACCACGGCGCTGCACGACATCGGCTACATCCTCACCGACCACGAGCCGGACTACGTCGTCCTCGGCGAGACCCGCACCTACTCCTTCGAGGCCATGACGAAGGCGGTCCGGCTGATCAACGACGGCGCCCGCTTCATCTGCACCAACCCGGACGAGACCGGCCCCTCCACCGAGGGCCCGCTGCCCGCGACCGGCGCGGTGGCCGCGCTGATCACCAAGGCGACCGGCAAGCAGCCCTACTTCGCGGGCAAGCCCAACCCGCTGATGATGCGCACGGGCCTGAACGCGATCGGCGCCCACTCCGAGACCAGCGCGATGATCGGCGACCGCATGGACACCGACGTGCTGGCCGGCATGGAGGCCGGGATGCAGACGTTCCTGGTGCTCACCGGCCTGACCCGGCCCGAGGACGTGGACGGCTTCCCGTACCGCCCGTCGAAGGTGGTCGACTCGATCGCGGACCTCGTCGACCGGATCTGAAACCCGTCACCGGGCGGAAGTGACCCGGACGGAGCAGCGGCGCCCCGCTGGAGATGCGGGGCGCCGGCTCCGGAGAGAGCCTCCAGGTACTGGGAGGTTCACGATGGGTCCACTGGGAATCACGCTCTGTGCGGGGGTCGCGGCCCTCGCCGCGACCCTCACCCCGACGGCGTACGCCACGAACCCGGCGGGCGGGGTCTCGGTGACCCCGTCGACCCCGGCCCCCGGCGACGAGGTCGTCCTCGAGGTCACCGGGTGCTCGGGGAAGAAGGCCACCGCGCGGTCCCGGGCGTTCGTCTCCGACGCGCGCCTGGTCGGTCCGGGAGGCCCGGGCGGCCCGCTGTCCGGCGCGACCCGGATCCGCACCTCGCTCGCCCCCGGTTCCCACCCCGTGACGATCGTCTGCGCCGATGTCGAGGTCAAGGGCACGATCGAGGTCGTGGCGGCCGCCGCCCGGCCGACCGCCCCCGCGTCCCCGGTCGCACCGGTCCAGGCGGGCGGTGGCGGCGCGGCGCCCCTGGCCGCCGCCGCCGACTCCCGCGTGGAAGGGCCCGGCCTCGCCCACACGCTCACCGGTCTGCTCCTGGCCGGCGCCGCCGCTGTCGCCGTGGTGCTGCGCGGGGCCCGGCGCCGCCGCCGGGGGACGGAATGACCGTGTCCGAACGGGAACGCGGCTCCGGGCGGCTCCTCGGCGGTCTGCTCTGGGCGCTGCTGCTGCTCGGCCTGTGGCTGTGGGGCCGCGAGGCGACCGAGGTGCGGCCCGGAGCCGCCGCCACCGCCACGGGTGACGTGGCCGCGGTGGGCCGGCCCGCCGACGCAGAGCTGCCGCCCGCCGCCCGGCCGCTGACCGCCGCGCTGCCGCAGCGCGTGGACATCCCGCGGCTGGGCGTGCAGGCCCCGGTCGTGGCCCGCGGCCTGGACGCGCGGGGCGCGATCGCCGCGCCCCCCTACGACCAGGCGGGCGTCGTCGGCTGGTACGCGGCCGGGGCGAAGCCCGGCGCCGCCGGTACCGCGCTGATGGTCGGCCACGTCGACACCGAGACCCGCCCCGCGGTCTTCCACGGGCTGAGCACGCTCGCGGCCGGCGAGACGATCCGGGTGGTCCGCGCGGACGGCAAGGTCGCCGAGTTCACCGTCGACGACGTCGCCGTGGTCCGGCGCGACGGCTTCGACGCCCACCAGGCCTACGGCACCCGCGAGCCGGGCCGCGCCGAGCTGCGGCTGATCACCTGCGGCGGCACCTTCGACCGGGCGAGCCGCAGCTACACGGCCAACGTGATCGTCTCGGCGTACCTGACCGGCACCGCGCCCTGACCGGCAGCACCACGCCTGCCCGCCCGCCGCCCGGACCGCCGTCTCGCCCGACGCCCGCCCGGACCGCCGCCTCGACGGTCGCCCGGAACAGCAGAAAGCCCCCCGCTCGCGCGAGGGGCTTTCTCGTCTGTGCGCCGCCAGGGACTCGAACCCCGGACCCGCTGATTAAGAGTCAGCTGCTCTAACCAACTGAGCTAGCGGCGCCTGCTGACGACGTTAACTCTACATGACCTCCGGGGGTGCTCCTGACGCCCGGACGGCCCTCCGACCTGCCCCGCACCCCCGGGGGAGGGGCCCGCGTACATCATTCGGACCGTCAGCATGCGCGTCGGCAAGGCAGTTGGTAAAGACTGGCGAACGTGCACAGTCGCGGACATTTCCAGCTGCAGTGTGAGGGGAATCGCATGATCGCTCCGGTGTTCGAGGAATTCGATCCCGCGAGCGACTGCGAATGCCCCGGATGCGTCGGCCTGAGGCGGGCCGCGGCGGTTTCCCCGGCCGCCGGACCAGGCGGCCGCCCGGCCGCCCATCGCACCGTCGTCGTCGCGGCCGCGGCCTCCGCGCTCCTCGGAGCCGGTCACGCGGTCCCCGCCCTGGCCGCCCCGCAGCAGGCCCCCGACCGGCCGGGGGCCCCCGCGGACGACGGGCCCGAGACCCCGCAGGGCGCGAAGTCCCCCCTGCACGGGCCGGGCGGCAAGCCCGCCGGCGGGGCCCTGCTGCCGGCGACCACCCGAACGGAGATCATCGCCCGCGCCCAGAAGTGGGTCGCGGCGAAGGTGCCGTACAGCATGAGCGCGTACTGGTCGGACGGCTACCGGCAGGACTGCTCCGGCTACGTGTCCATGGCCTGGAACCTGCCGGGGAACGAGTGGACGGGCAGCCTCCACACCTACGCCACCAGGATCACCAAGGAGGAGCTCCAGCCGGGCGACATGCTCCTGTTCCACAACACGGCCGACCCGACGAACGGCTCCCACGTCGTCCTCTTCGGCGGCTGGACGGACCACACGCACGGCTACTACACCGTCTACGAGCAGACCCGCCCCACCACCCGCAGGATCGCCACCCCCTACGCGTACTGGACCAACTCCGGCAAGTACGTCCCCTACCGCTACAAGGGCCTGACCGCCGAGCCGACCGGCCCCGGGGTGCCGCAGGTGCCGGGCAAGGAGGGCGGCGGGGACGGCGCCAACCCCGGCCCCGGCGCCGCGGCGGCCCCGTACCCGGGGCGGGCGGCCTTCGGGCCCGGCGCGGACAACAAGAACGTCACCCTGCTCGGCCGCCTCCTCGTCGAGCGCGGCGCGAAGCGGTTCTACGCCTCGGGACCCGGCCCGCGCTGGTCGGACGCCGACCGGCGGGCCACCCGGGCGTTCCAGCGGGCCCAGGGCTGGAGCGGCGCCGGCGCCGACGGGCTGCCCGGCCCGCTGACCTGGTCGCTGCTGACCACCGGCAGGGGCAAGGACATCGCCCCCGCGGGGTCCGGAGCGGTGGGCGCGCCCACCCCGGCGGTCCCCGCCTATCCCGGCCGGGCCGCGTTCCGGCCCGGCGCCGACAACGCGCACGTCACCCGGCTGGGGAGGCAGCTGGTGAAGAAAGGGTTCGGCAAGTACTACACCCAGGGGCCCGGACCGCGCTGGGGCGAGGCGGACCGGCGGGGCGTCGAGGCCTTCCAGCGCGCCCAGGGCTGGCGCGGCGGGGCGGCCGACGGCTACCCGGGACCGGAGACCTGGCGGCGGCTGTTCTCGTAGACCGCCGGACGGCCGCCCATGAGCCGCACGTGGGCCACCCGCGGGCCGCACGCGGGCCGGGCCGCCCGACGACCCCGGACGTCCGGACGGGCGCGCGGCGGCCCGGCCGTCCCCATCCACTGCCATGTGTCATGGCGTATCTGGCGCGGAGGCTGGAGGCACGCATGAGTACGACCACTTCTCAGACGCCCGGATCGGAGGGGCCGCCCCGGCCCGTCCGGCTGATCCAGAACGAGGCGACCACCGAGATCCCCGTCCACCTGCTGTTCCGCGACGAGCCCGAGCCGAGGCCGGTGCCGCTCGGGCCCACCGTCGTGGGCAGCCGGGCGGGCACCGGGGAGCAGCCGAGGTTCCGCCGGCCGGCTCCGGCGAAGCCGCGGCCCCTCGCGCAGGTCGACCCGGAGCTCGTCGAGCGGCCCGGCCGCGTGCTGCCCGGTGCGGTCGGGGTGGCCGCCGGGGTGTGCGGGGCGGCGGGCTGCGCGGCCGCCTCGTGGTGGGCGGGCGTGCTGCCGCCGGTGCTGGTGGAGGCGCTCGCGCTGCCCGCGTCGGCCGGCGCCGGGATCGGCCCCGCGCAGTGGGCGGCGTACGCGGGGGCGGGCGCCCTCGGCCTGTTCGGCTTCGGCGGGCTGGCGCGCGGCGGGACCGGGCGGGCCTGGGTGCTCGGCCTGTTCGGCCGCTACCGGGGGACGGTCCGGCGCACCGGCCTGCTGTGGGTGAACCCGCTGCTGCTGCGCCGCCGGGTCGACGTACGGCTGCGGCACTGGCGCAGCGAGGCGATGCCCGCGGCCGACGGCAACGGGGTCGCCCTGCGGGTGGCGGCGCTCGTGGTGTGGCGGGTGCGGGACACCGCGCGGGCCACGCTGGGCGTGGAGGACCACGAGGCGTATCTGCGCGAGTGCGTCGAGGCGGCGCTCGCCCGGGTCCCGGTGGAGACGCCGGGCGCCGGGCGGGGGGCGGTCGAGGCGTCCGGGGAGGCGCTGACCCGGCGGGTCGCGCGGGACGCGGGCGCGATCGGCCTGGAGGTGTTCTCGGTCCAGCCGTTGCGGGTGGAGTACGCCCCGAGGTGGCCGCCGCCATGAACCGGCGCCGGATCGCCGCGCTGGACGCCCAGCAGCGGGCGTCGGTGCTGGGCTCGGTGGTGGACTCGGTGGAGGACACGGTGACCCGACTGACCATGCGCGGGCTGGTGGAACTCGACGACTACGAGCGCAAGGCGCTGGTGAAGGACCTGACGGTGGCGTTCTGCTCGGGACGGGGGAGCAGTCGCCCTGACGGGGGCGGCCACCCCCGACGGCCCGTCGAACACGTCCCCCCATTGGTATGGACATGTTCAACGATCGGCAATAATCTCGAACTTGGTCTAGACCTGCACGCCTCACGGAACCTCCCCCACGTTCTCCAGGAGCGGCAGCATGCGCAAAAAGACCAAGTGGTACGCCGCCGCGCTCGGCCTCACCACGGCGGGAGCCCTCGTGCTCACCGCCGGAGGCGCGAGCGGCCACGGCTACACCGACCTCCCCGTCAGCAGGCAGAAGCTCTGCCAGAACGGCACCGTCGCCGACTGCGGCAACATCCAGTGGGAGCCGCAGAGCGTCGAGGGCCCCAAGGGCTTCCCGGCCGCCGGACCGGCCGACGGCCGGATCTGCTCGGCGGACAACACCCCGTTCGCCCGGCTCGACAGCCCGAGGACCCCGTCGGGCGGGGCCTGGCCGACCACCCGGGTGAGCGGCGGCCAGTCCTACACGTTCCGCTGGCAGTTCACCGCCATGCACGCCACGACCGACTTCCGGTACTACGTCACCAGGCCGGGCTGGGACCAGAACCACAACCTGGCCCGCTCCGACCTCAACCTGACGCCGTTCCTCACGGTGCCCTACGGCGGTCAGCGCCCGCCGCAGACCCTCTCCCACAGCGGCACCCTGCCGTCCGGGCTGAGTGGGCACCACGTCATCGTCGCGGTCTGGACGGTCGCCGACACGGCCAACGCGTTCTACGCCTGCTCCGACGTCACGTTCTGACCTCCGGGGCCCCCGGGGCCCCGGGACCTCCGGGGCCGCGGGCTTGCCGGGCCGGGTGTCGTCCGGGTACGCCGAAGGGCCCCTCGTGCGAACACGAGGGGCCCTTCTTCGGTGCGCCGCCAGGGACTCGAACCCCGGACCCGCTGATTAAGAGTCAGCTGCTCTAACCAACTGAGCTAGCGGCGCATGACTCTCGCCTTCCGCTCGCGGCGGCCGACGACGAAGAAAATACTACCCGGTCCGCGGGGGTGCTCCGGACCAGGTGCCGCCGGTCGCCGGGGGCCGTCCCGGACGGCCCCCGGACCACCCCGGTCGCCCCCGACGGCCTGCCGCGACCGGCGGCGACCGGGGGCCGTCCGGGTCGTCTAGAGGGCCAGCGAGAGCAGCACCCGGGTCGCGTTCCGGTTCAGGGTGTCGGCGGCCCGGCGCAGCCGGTGGGCGTGTTCGACGGGCAGGGACAGGGCCAGGCAGCCCGCGGTGGAACCGGCCGTGATCGGGACGGCCGCGCAGACCGTGCCCACGGCGTACTCCTGGAGGTCGAGCACCGGCACCGTGGGCGGCTGCGACGCCAGGCGGGAGAGCAGCAGCCTGTCACTGGTGATGGTGCGCGAGGTGAGGCGGGCCATCCTGTGCCGGGACAGGTGGTCGCGCCGGCCGTCGTGGTCGAGCTGGCCGAGAATGCTCTTGCCGAGCGCGGTGGCGTGGGCGCAGGAACGGAAGTCCACCCACTCGTTGACCGCGGGCGTGCCCGGGCCGTCGGCGTACTGGGTGACGGTGACCTCTCCGTCGACGTAGCGACTGAGGTAGACGGCGGCGCCGAGGCGGTCGCGCAGCCGGTCCAGGGTCTGCTGGAGCTGGTTCCTGAGGGCCTCCTCGTGGTGGTGTGCGGACGCCAGGCGGGTCAGGGCGGCGCCGGTGACGTACGCCCCGTCCGTGACCTGCTCGACGTATCCCTCGCGGCGCAGCATCCGCAGGAGCGGGGTCAGTCGCTCCGTGCCGAGGCCGGTCTCGCGGGTCAGTGCGGCGTCGGTGACGCCTGTGGTGTGCCGGGCCACCGTCTCCAGGACGCGCAGCGCGTCCTGGGTCGAGTCGTACGGCGCGGTCGGCTCGTGTCTCAGCGCCACGGTTCCCCCTGCGCTCGCTGTGTCGGCTGCGCTTGCTGTCTGGGCCGTAATCCGGCCGGTGAACCGGTTCCACGATATCCGGCGACGGGTCCGTGGGAAGGTGCGTCGGGCGGATTACGGCCCTCTCAGCAGGGCGATTGTTCCCTCGGCATATGCCGAGGGCGTGGCGCGGGCGCCGCCCGGTCTCAGAGCACGGCGCTGAGGAACTCCCGCGTCCGCTCCTGCTCCGGCTCGCTGAAGATCTTCTCCGGCGGGCCCGACTCGATGACGCGGCCCGCGTCGAACATCAGCACCTGGTCCGAGATGTCCCGGGCGAAGTTCATCTCGTGGGTCACGCAGAGCATCGTGATGTCGGTGGTGCGGGCGATGTCCCGCAGCACGTCCAGGACGCCGGCCACCAGCTCCGGGTCCAGCGCGGAGGTCACCTCGTCCAGGAGCAGCACCTGCGGCCGCATCGCCAGCGCCCGCGCGATCGCCACCCGCTGCTGCTGGCCGCCGGACAGCTGCGTCGGGTACTTGTCGACGTGCTCGCTCAGGCCCACCAGGTCGAGCAGCTCGCGGGCCCGCTGCTCGGCCTCGTCCCTGGACAGGCCGAGGACGGTGACCGGGGCCTCGGTGATGTTGCGCAGCACCTTCATGTTCGGGAACAGGTTGAACTGCTGGAAGACCATCCCGATGTTCTTGCGGACCTCGCGGACGTGTTTCTCGCCGGCCCGCACCAGCTTGCCGCCCCGCTCCTCGTGGGTCAGGTACTCGCCGCCCACCCTGATCGTGCCCTCGTCGGGCCGGGCCAGGGTCATCAGCAGCCGCAGGATCGTCGTCTTGCCGGAGCCCGACGGGCCGATCAGCGTGACGTGCTTGCCGGAGTCGACGGAGAAGTCGAGCCGGTCCAGGACGGTGTTGTCGCCGAAGCGTTTGGTGACCTTGTCGAAGCGGATCAGCTCGCGGCCGTCCACGGGCGGATTGGCGAGGAGGCCGGTGCTCTGCGCGGCATCGCTCTGCGCGGGGTTGCTCTGCGCGGGGTTGCTCTGCACGGGATCGGTCTGCGCGGGTTGGTCTCAGCGGACAAGGCGTCGCTCCAGGACTCGGATCAGGAGGGAGGCGGGGTAGGCGATGGCGATGAAGGCCACGCCCACGACGGTGAGCGCCTCGGTGGTGAAGGTCTCGTTGCTGAAGGACTGGGCCTCGCCGAGCATGTCGAAGGCGCCGATGGTGGCGATCATCGGTGAGTCCTTGAGCATGGCGACGACGTAGTTGCCCAGCGGCGGGACGACGCGGCGGATCGCCTGCGGGAGGATCACCGCCCGCCACGTGCGGGCCCTGGACAGGCTCAGCGCCGTGGCCGCCTCCCACTGGCCGGCCGGGACGCCGTCGATGCCCGCGCGGTAGACCTCGGCGGTGTAGGTGGAGTAGTGCAGTCCGAGGCCGACGATGCCGGTGGCCAGCGGCGACATCGACGGGCCGAAGTTGGGCACCACGTAGAACAGGAAGAACAGCTGCACCAGCAGCGGGGTGTTGCGGACGAACTCCGTCACCGCGACGACCGGCCAGCGCACCCACACCCGCGCGGACCGCTGGGCCAGTGCCCACACCAGACCCAGCGCGAACGCGATCAGGGTGCCGGCGGCCAGGGCCTGCAGGGTGACGAGCACGCCGTCCCAGAACCGCGGCATGAAGTCTTCCACGACGTTCCAGTCCCAGTTCATCCCTTGCCTCCCGCGGCCTGCGAACCGGCCAGAGGGCTCGCGCCCCGGGCGCCGGGCTTCCCGGCCGGCTTCTCCGGCAGCTGACCGACGCCGGCCTTCGCCCTGCGCTCCAGCAGCCGCATGCCGCGGGTGAGGAGGAAGGCGAGGACGAAGTAGAGGACCAGCAGCAGGGTGTAGACCGGGGTGGTCTCGTTGGTGCCCAGCCGGAGCAGGTTGCCGGCGAACGTCATGTCGGCCACCGTGATGACCGAGACCAGGGCGGTCCCCTTCAGCAGCTCGATCAGCAGGTTGTTGAACGGCGGCACCATCGCGGGCCACGCCTGCGGCAGCTCGATCAGGCGCAGCCGCTGCCACCGGGTGAAGTTGAGGGCGATGCCCGCCTCCTTCTGCGCCGGGGCGACGGCGGCCAGGGAACCGCGCACGATCTCCGAGCCGTAGGCGCCGTAGGTCAGGCCGAGCGCGCTGACACCGGCCCACAGGGGCACCAGCTGCCAGCCGAAGAGGGGCAGGGCGAAGAACATCCAGAACATCAGCACCAGCGCCGACATGCCGCGGAAGACCTCGAAGTAGGTCCCGGCGAGGAAGCGGACGATCCAGTACTGCGAACCGCGGGCCAGGCCGATCCCGAACGAGATGACGGCGCCGAGGGCCGCCGCGTACACCGTGACCTGGACGGTGACCCAGATGCCCGGCAGGAACCAGGCGGTGAGGAACTCCGAACTCATCATCAGCCGCACAGCTCCTTCGCCGTGAGGTCCGTCATGTCGTCCCTGCCGAAACCGAAGGGAGAGACGATCTTCAGCAGCTCCTCGTAGTCGTTCTTCTTGAGCTTCAGCAGTTCCTCGTTGAAGGCGTCACGGAGGTTCTTCTCGGACAGCCGGAAGGCGAACCCGCCCGCCCCGTAGGCGGGCCTGCCGTCCACCACGGGCTGGAACGGCTCGGTCGCCGACACGCGTCCGGAACCCGCCACCGCCGACGTGACCGTGATGCGGGTGCCCGCGAAGGCGTCCACCCGGCCCTGGGCCACCGCGTCCAGGCCGGCCACCTGGTCGGGGAGCACGATGACGTCGCGGATGCCGGCGGCCTTGGCGGAGTCGATCTGGGCGTAGGCCTTGCCGGAGGCCAGCGTGAGCCCCTTCTTCCTGACGTCCGCGTACGTCCTGATGCCGTGCGGATTTCCCTTCCTGACGATGAAGGAGTCCAGCAGCAGGTAGTCCGGGTCGGCGAACAGGACCTGCTCGCACCGGACCGGGTTGATGTACATGCCGGCGGCCACCACGTCGAACTGCCGCGCCTTCAGCCCGGGTATCAGGGCGCCGAAGTCCACCGGGACCGGCTTGACCTCGTCGATGCCGAGCCGCTGGAAGACCACCTCGGCGATCGCGGGCGCCTCGCCGGTGGCCCGTCCGTCGTCCCCGACATAGCCGAAGGGCGGCTCACTGGCGATGCCGATCTTCACGGATCCCTGATCGCGCAGGGTGTCCAGAAGACTGCCCCCCAGGACCCTCCCGTCGTCCGGGACGCGGCTGCAGCCGGCCGTCCCGAGACCGCCCGCCGCGCCCAGCGACACCGCTCCGACGAGCAGTGAGCGGCGGCTGAGTCCCGAGCGGGGTCTGCCGGGGGTTCCTGATCGATGTACCTGTGGTCGAGCCATGGGCGCGCGGCTACCCAGACCTCATGCGGGTCATGCGGATCACTTTCGGCCCGGCCGCCGCCGAGGGGTCCCTCCGGGGAGGGCGGGAAGCGCGCTGTCCGATGTCCCTTCCCCGGTCGGGCCGGTGTCCCTTCCCCGGTCGGGCCGAGGTCTGGTCCCCCGGCCGTGGCAGGGGCCTCGCTCCCGGCCGTGACCGGGTGTCCGGCGTGCGCGGACCGGCCACGTCCGCATCCGGGCCCACCGCCGTCAACGCGGCCTCCGGTGCGGCCCGTTGCCCCGCCGCGCCGCCCGGCGGGGCCGGCGCCCCCGCGGCATCTCGGCCAACCAGGTGACGAAGTGGGCGGCGCCGCGCCGACGGGGTACCCGAGCCGTGGGGCCGTACCGGGCTCTGCTGGACGAGGGGGCCGCGGAACCGGTCCCCGCACTGCCGGAAGAACACCAGGAAGGCTGGACATGACCTCACTCGGATTCCTCTACCCGGGCCACTCCGCCGAGGACGACTACCCGCGCATCGAGCAGCTCCTGGGCAGTGACATCCGGCTGGACCTGGCCCACACGGACATCGGTGAGGACGCGCACCGCATCGACGCCCTGCGGGCGCTGGGCGAGCCCGGACGTCTGGCGGCCGGCGTCGAGCAACTGCGGCTGTCCGGCGCGGAGGCGGTCGTGTGGGCCTGCACCAGCGGCGGCTTCGTGCACGGCTGGGAGGGCGCCCACGAGCAGGTGCGCGCACTGGCCCGCGCCGCCGGGATGCCCGCCTCCTCCACGTCCTTCGGCTTCGTCCACGCGGCGCGGGAGATCGGTGCCGCGCGGGTCGCGATCGGGTCGGTCTACCCCGACGACATCGCCGGGCTCTTCGCCGGATTCCTGCGGGCGGGCGGCGTCGAGGTGACGGCACTGCGCGGCTCCGGCCCCGGCACCGCCGCCGAGGTCGGCACCTGGGGGGAGGCGGAGGTGCTCGCCCTGGCCCGCGAGGCCGACACCCCCGACGCGGACGCGGTCCTCCTCCCCGGCACCGCCCTGCACACGGCCGCCCACCTCTCCACCCTGGAGAAGGACCTCGGCAAGCCGGTCCTCACCGCCAACCAGGTCACCGTCTGGGAGGCCCTCCGCCTGACCGACCGCCGGGTCAACGCGCCCGGCCTGGGAGCACTGTTCACCCGGGAGCCGATCGTGCAGGTGTGAGCCCGGAACGGCGCCGCCCACGACCCACGGACCCACGACCCACGGACCCATGGCCCGCGGACCCACCGGCCGTGGGCCGGGCGCGGTGCTCCGCCCCGTCGGGCGCCCGCCGGGGACCGGGACCCCGGGGCCACCGGCCGTGCACCGAGGACCTCGCCCACCGGGCCCGAGGCCTCTCGTCCACCGGCGGCGGCCGGGTGCCTGTGGCTTTCGTGTGTCGGGTGGGGGCGTGTCTGAGGGCCGTGCGGCGGATCGCGGGTTTCTTGCACCTGGGCGGTGTCGGATGCCTGTGGCCTTCGCTCTGGGGGACGGGCCCGTGCCCGAGGGCCGTGCGGCGGAGCGCGGGCTGCTCGTCCACCGGCGGTGGCCGGGTGCCTGTGGCCTTCGTGCGTCGGGTGGCGGGTCCGCGCCCGGCGGCCGTGCGGCGGATCGCCGGCTTCTCGCTCGCCGACGGCGGCCGGGCGCCCGCGGCCTGCCGCTCGCAGGCCGGGGCCGAGTCCCTGCCCGACGGCCGGCTCCTGGGCCCGGGCCCTCGCTCACCGGTGCCGCCGACCGGGGCCGGTGGCCCTCCGCCTGCCGGGGAGAGGAGCTCCTCGCCCGTCCGCCGCCCCCGGGCCCGAGCCCCTCGCCCACACCCCTCGCCACCCGCGGGGAATAAGCGGGGACAGCCTCCTGTTAGCGTCCGACGGACAGCGCACGCCGAGATGCAGGAGGAACCCCCGTGGCGGCAGACGAGACGGCGGCAGGCGAGAACAGGGCCGGTGGAGCGGCGGCCGGCGAGTCGGTGGCCCGTGACGCGGTCGCCCGTGACGCGGTCGCCCGTGACGTGGCGGCCGACGGGATCCGGGGCGCGGTGCACGGCAGCGCCCCCGCCCCCCTCTCCGTACTGGACCTGGTCACCGTCGGTTCCGGGCACACCGCCACCGACGCCCTGCGCACCAGCGTCGACCTCGCCCGGCTCACCGAGGCCCGCGGCTTCCACCGGTACTGGGTCGCCGAGCACCACTCGATGCCGGGAGTCGCCTCCTCCTCGCCCGCGGTGATCCTCGCCCACCTCGCCGCCCACACCGACCGCATCCGGCTCGGCTCGGGCGGCGTCATGCTGCCCAACCACGCCCCGCTGGTGATCGCCGAGCAGTTCGGCACCCTGGAGGCCCTCGCCCCCGGACGCGTCGACCTCGGTCTCGGCCGCGCCCCCGGCACCGACGGCGCCACCGCCGCCGCCCTGCGCCGCACCGACAGGCTGCACGAGGGCGCCGACGACTTCCCCGAGCAGCTCGCCGAGCTGACCCGGTTCCTCGACGACGACTTCCCCGACGGGCACCCCTACCGCCGTATCCACGCCGTCCCCGGCCCCGTCCAGGCCACCTCGCCCGGCGGCGTCCAGTCCCGGCACCGCCCGCCGGTGTGGCTGCTCGGCTCCTCCGGGTTCAGCGCCCGGCTGGCCGGCCTGCTGGGTCTGCCGTTCGCTTTCGCGCACCACTTCTCCGCGCAGAACACGGTCCCTGCCCTCGACCTCTACCGGGAGTCCTTCCGGCCGTCCGCGGTCCTCGACGAGCCGTACGCCCTCATCGGCGTCTCGGTGCTGGCCGCCGACGACGAGCGCGAGGCGCGCAGCCAGGTCCTGGCCACCGGCCTGAACATGGTCCGGCTGCGCGGCGGCCGGCCCGGCTTGTTCCCCTCCCCGCAGGAGGCGGAGGCGCATGAATTCACCCCGCTGGAGCGGGAGTTCGTCGACTCCTGGACGGCGAACATCATCCACGGCACGGCCGAGGAGGTGCGCTCCGGCCTCGACGGCCTGCACAAGCGCACCGGCGCCGACGAGCTGATGCTCACCAGCCACGCCCACCGGGGCGACCTGCGCCTGCGCTCCTACGAACTCGTCGCGGACGCCTACGGGTTGCCGACCGCGTAGGACGCGCCGGCCATCAGCTCGGAGATGCGGTCCGGCGGCACCGGGCGGGAGTAGAGCCACCCCTGTCCGGTGTCGCAGCCGATCCGCCGCAGCCGGACGGCCTGCGCCGACGTCTCCACGCACTCCGCGGTCACGGTCAGCCCGAGCCGGTGCGCGAGGGCGATCATCGCCTCGACGACGACCTCGTCCGCCGGATTCGGCGGCGCGCCCGTGCCCTCGTACTGGAAGCCGCGCACGAACGACCCGTCCAGCTTGAGCACCGACACCGGGAGCCGGCTCAGATACGCCAGGTTGGAGTAGCCGGTCCCGAAATCGTCGATGGCGATGTTCACGCCCATGTCGCTGAGCGCCTGGAGGGCCTGCAGCGGACGCCCGGCCGAACCCATCACCGCGGACTCCGTCAGCTCCAACTGGAGCAGCGAGGGGGCCAGTCCGGTCTCGGCGAGGATCTCCGCCACGTCCGCCACCAGGTCGGAGTCCCACACCTGACGGACCGCCACGTTGACGCTCACGAACAGCGGCGGATCGTCCGGACGGGCCAACTGCCAGGCCCGCGCCTGCCGGCAGGCGGTGGCCAGCACCCAGCGCCCCAGCGGCACGATGGAGCCGTCCTCCTCGGCGAGCGCGACGAACCGGTTCGGCGGCAGCAGGCCGAACCGGGGGTGGTCCCAGCGCACCAGCGCCTCCACCCCGCGCAACCGCCCGTCCGACATCCCCACCAGCGGCTGGTAGTCGAGCCGGAACTCGCCCCGCTCGATGGCCGGCCGCAGGGTGGAGGCCAGTGCCTGGCGGGTCATCAGGTGCGCGTTGCGCTCCGGGTCGAACAGCGTCCAGCGGTCCTTGCCGTCCACCTTCGCCCAGTACAGGGTCGTATCGGCGGCCTGCATCAGCCCGGTGGCCGTGGTCCCGGCCGCGTGCCGCTCGACGACGCCGATCGACGCGGAGACGTTCAGTCGCTGCCCCGAGAGGTCGAACGGCGCCTGGAGCGCCTTCAGCGCGGACTCGGCGAGGTCCGCGAGCTGTTCGGTGCCCGTGGAGTCCTCCACCAGCAGGGCGAACTCGTCCCCGCCGAGCCGCGCCACCAGCGGCACGCCCGGCCGGGTCCGCCCCGCCTCCTCCGCGCACGCGGTCAGCCGCTCCGCGACGGCGGCCAGCAACTGGTCGCCGACCCGGTGGCCGAGCGTGTCGTTGACCGCCTTGAACCCGTCCAGGTCGAGGTAGCACAGCCCGATCCGGCCGGTTCCGCCCTGCTCGAACGACTCCGCCTCCAGCGCTCCCGTCACCCGCTCGAAGAACAGGGTGCGGTTGGGCAGCAGGGTCACCGGATCGTGCATCTCGAGGTGACGCAGCCGGGCCTGCAACTCCCGGTGACCGCTGACGTCGGTGACCGACAGCAGGACGCCGCCCGTGCCGCCGTCCAGCGGCGTCACCGTGACCTGGGCCCACAGCGAGCGCCCGTCGGGCCGTTTCAGCCGCCGTGTGCAGCGCAGTTCCGCCCGGCGGCCGCGGAGCACCTCCCGGTAGGCGTGCCAGGTGCGCACGTCGGAGGCCAGGTCCAGCAGGTCGGCGGCGGACCGCCCGACCAGCCCCGCGGACCCGCCGCCCGGCAGCCCGCCGAGCAGCCCGCCGAGCGCCGCGTTGGCGTCGGTGACCAGGCCGCGGCGGTCCACGACCGCCATGGCGAGGGGCGCGGCCGCGAAGACGGAGCGGTAGGCCGGTGGCCCGCCGTCGGCGTCCCCGGCGGCGCCCCTACGAGTAGATGCCTTGATGTCACTCACCGTGACGGCCGACCGGTCGAGGTCTGCCGCGGGCGTCGGCCCTTCGGACGTTCCGCTCACCGCTCGCTCCCGCAGTGCACTCGATCTCTGTCCGTGCAGGAAAAGTCTGCCGATCATAGAGGCTGCCCCCTGGCGTCCGCAGCCACTGCCCAGTGTCCCGGAACAACCGACGTTTCTGACAGATCGTTTCTGCCCCCGGGTGGACCGGTTCTGCGGGCAGGCGACCGCTTGTGACGTTCTGTGAGTACTCCGGGGGTGTCGGCATGATGCCCCCGTTTCCGCGTCCTCACTCGTCTGGGGCAGGCAAACAGGGCGTAGCGTGACGAATTACCCCAGGCTGGGTGGCGGTGTCCCGTGAACCGCTCCCGGAGGTCCCTGTGCCGCGACAGCTCCCGCGCCCCCGACTGCGCAGCACCGCGGCCCTGTTCACCACCCTCTCGGCCCTCGCCGCGACCTGCCTCGTCAGCGCCCCCGCGGCGGAGCCCTTCTCGGCCACCCCCTGCGCGCTGAAGCGCACGGACGCCCACCACTCCGAGGGCCTGGACACCTGGAACGCCGCCTATCCGCGGCCCGCCCGCGCCCTCGACGCGGTGATGATCTTCCTGTCGTTCCCGGACCGGTCGCCGACGGTCCCCCCGACCGAACTCGCCGCCGACCACTTCCCGGCCACCACCCGCTACTTCGAGCAGGCCTCCTACGGCAGGTTCACCCTGCGCGCGCATCCCCTGAAGCGCTGGATCCGGATGCCGAAGCCGTCCACCGCGTACGCCATACGGCGTGACTGGAGCGCCGCGCACCGCGGCGTCTACCTGCGCGACGCCCTCGCCGCCGCCGACGGGCAGGTCGACTTCTCCCGCTACGGCGTCGTCTACCTCGTCGCCGACCCGGACGCCCCCGGCGTGGACTCCGACGCCACCAAGGTCGTCAACATGGACACCCCGCTGCGCGCCGACGGCACGGACATCCGGCGGATCGTCACCGTCTTCGAGCAGCATCCGCCGGACCGGCTCGTCCTCGCCCACGAGACCGGGCACGTGTTCGACCTGCCCGACCTCTACCACCGCCCCACGGACGGCAAGGGCGACTGGGACACGCACGTCGGCGACTGGGACCTGATGGGCAGCCAGTTCGGTCTCGCTCCGGACCTGTTCGCCTGGCACAAGTGGAAGCTGGGCTGGCTGGAGCCGCGCCAGGTGGTGTGCGTGCCCCGCGGGACGCCGACCCGCCTGACCCTGGAGCCGCTGGGCGCCGGGCCGGACGTGCCGGTGAGCCGGGCCGCCGGCTCGCCGGCCTTCGGACTCGGCAACGGCACCAAACTCGCGGTCGTCCGCACCGGCGCCGACAGCGCACTCGCCTTCGAGGCCCGCGGCCGCATCGGCAACGACCGCGCGTCCTGCCGCTCGGGCGTGCTCGTCTACCGCGTCCGGAGCGGCGCGGCATCCGGCCGCGGCCCGGTCGAGGTGGTCGACGCCCACCCCGCCACCGACGCCTGCTGGGGCGACTCGGTCTACCCGCCCCTCGCCGACGCCCCGGTCGACGCCGGCGAGAGCTTCACCGTGCCGGGGGAGGGCGTACGGGTGGAGGTGGAGGAGCGCACCGCGGCGGGGTCCTGGACGGTCCGGATCACGGCATAGGGTCCGGCCGCCCGATCCGCCGGACGGGTCCTGGCGGACGGATCTCGGTGGACAGGTCCGGCGGGCGGGTCTCGGTGGACGGGCCCCGGCGGTCGGCACGTGAAGGGCCGCGGACGGGCAAGCGAAAGGCCCCCGCTTTCGCGAGGGCCTTGCTGTCGGTGCGCCGCCAGGGACTCGAACCCCGGACCCGCTGATTAAGAGTCAGCTGCTCTAACCAACTGAGCTAGCGGCGCCTGCTGACGTCGTAGACCTTAGCATCCGGATCCGAGGCGTGAGAAATCGATATCCGCACGGCGGCCCGGGCGGCCCGGACGGCCGCCCAGAGCAGGATCTCCGGGCCCGGCAGCCAGGGGTGGCGGGCGTCCGGGGCGGTCACCCAGCGGGTGGTGGTGCCGCTCGCCTCCGGGGTGAGCGGTGCCGGCACGGTGACCGCGTCCCCGTTGCCGTGGCACAGCAGCGGCGGCACCGTCCCCGCACGTCCGTCCCGGCGGCCGTCGGCGCTCCACTCCTCCCACTCGAGGAGCGAGGGGAGCCGCCGGGCGGTGCCGGGTGCGGCGAACAACAGCATCCGCCCGCGGAACGCGGCCACCGGCCCGGAGCCCGGCCCCTCGTCCCACAGCCGGTCCAGCATCAGCCGCCCGAACACCGCGGGGGCGCTGACGACGTCGAAGACGGACCCGCAGGGCAGCACGACCGGGGCGTGCGGGCGCTCCTCCCACAGGGCCAGGGTGCTGCGGGGGAACGATGCCGCGGACGCCAGCCAGGCGACGCCGTCCGCGGTGACCCCGCAGGCGTCGCGGCGGCCGGTGTCCGGGGCGTTCCGTGCGCTGCTCATGCCGACAAGGTCTACCCGCCGTGAGCGAGCGGTCTCGCAGGGTTCGGGGAAACCGGGACGGGAGGAGAGGGGAGGGGGTATCTTGCCCGCCCGGCATATGCCCGGGCCCGGCGGGGGCGACCGGTGCGGATTCCACGGCCGCACGGGCGTCACCACGCGCGTCACACGGGGTCGGCGTGCCCGTGCCCCTCGACGTCCCCGCTCAGCAGGTCCCGTCCGAACTCGACCATCTTCTTCGCGTAGTCCTCGGTCCACTCGGCCCGGTCGGCGATGTCCGCCGCCGTCAGCCGGTCGAAGCGGCGCGGATCGGCGAGCTGGGCCGCGGCCACGGCCTGGAACTCCATCGCCCGGTCGGCCGCCGCGCGGAACGCCTGCGTCAGCTCCGTGGCCCGCGTCAGCAGCGCGCCGGGATCGTCTATCGACTCCAGATCGAAGAAGTGCTCCGGATCGCCGGCCGCCTCGGCGGGCTCGAAGAGCAGGGGCGCGGGGCGTAGCCGCGGTTCGTTCCGACCCGGCGTGGGCTCCGCCATGTCTTCTCCTTCTCGTACGGTCGGGGTGGCGCCGCCGGTGAGCGGACCACCCTCCATTGTCCCCCGGCGACGCAAGGGGGCCGGGGCCCCGGCCTTCTCAAGCCGTCCGCCCCCGGCGATGTTCCCCAGCCACCGGCACTTCCACGCCACCTGGCGCCCGGCTGTCCTTTCCGGCGTGCCGGACTCCGTCCGGGCTGTGACCGTCGGCCGCCTCCGGCGGCGTGCCGGACTCCGTCCGGGCTGTGACCGTCGGCCGCCTCCGGCGGCGTGCCGGACTCCGTCCGGGAGGGGTGGGGTGGCCATGGTCATGGCGTCCAGGGGGCCCGGTGTTCGGCCAGGTGTGCCATTACCGCGTGGTTCGCCTCCCAGCCGTCCGGGAATTTCACGGTGGTTCCCAGCTGGACCGGTTCCGTCGACGGGTAGGCGTCCAGGAGATCGGTGACCCCCGCCCGGCAGACGACGACGCAGGCGTGGCGGTGGCGGGAGGCCAGGACGCACAGGCGGCCCGTCTCCAGGTGGAAGGCGGTGGCGTCGGGGCGGCCCGACAGGGGATGCAGGACGACCGTGACGTCGTACTCGCGGCCCTGGAGCCGGTTCGCCGTGTCGACGGTGACGTCCGTGACGCCCAGCTCGGCCAGCGCCGCGCGGACCGCCGCCGCCTGGTCGCGGTGAGCGGTGCCGACGGCGATCCGGTCGGCGGTGAGGGGGGTGGGGGCGGGGGAGCGCTCGGAGACGGCCGCGCCGCCCCGGTCCAGAAGGCGCCGGACGACCGCGGCGACCGCCCGCACCGCCTCCGGGTCGGTGCGGGGCGTGTGCCGGGCGGGCAGCTCCAGCAGCCCCCAGCCGGACTCCGCCGCCTCGTCGATCACCCGGTCGGGCCCCGAGCCGTCGGAGGGGACGCCGAAGGACAGCTTCCGGTCGCCGTGGCCGGTGCCGCTGCGGAACGGCGTGAACGGGTAGAAGGCGTCCGAGACCAGCGGCGCCGCCGACGCCGGCAGCCGCCAGGACACCGGCAGCCGGTGCTGCGGCAGGCCGGGGTTGTGCGCCAGCAGCGTCGACACCGCCGAGGCCGACGGATCGTACGACAGGCCGGCCCACTGCTCGCTGCCCACGATCGCGAACGGGTCCAGCTGCCCCGGGTCGCCCACGAACAGCGCCCGCTCGAACAGTCCGGCCACGGCCAGCAGCCCGTCCGAGCGCATCTGGTAGGCCTCGTCCACGATCGCGTGCGGCCACGGCTCGTCGGCCTTCACGTGCGCCCACTTGGCGGCCGTGGAGATGACGACCGGAAGCCCGGCCAGGTCACCGGCCTTCGCCGACTTCCGTACGTTCGGCAGGCCGTCCAGTGCCTTGTCGTAGGCGTCGGCGTCGCTGCTGTGCAGGCGGCCCACCGGCAGTTCGGAGTTCTTCTCGGCGAGCCGCAGCACCAGGTCGTCGACCTGCGCGTTGGTCTGCGCGACGACCATCAGCGGCCGCCCCGCGTCCGCCAGTTCCAGCGCCGCGCGGACGACGAGCGTGGACTTGCCGGCACCGGGCGGGGAGTCCACGACGACCCCGCGCGCGGTGCCGTGCAGCGTGTCGCGCAGGATCGCGTCGGTGGCGCGGGTGGCGGCGGTACCGGGGTCGTGGACGGCCTCGGTGGTCACAGGACGTCCTCCTCGGTGACGGAGTCGGCGGCTTCGGGCACCGGTTCCCCGGGCGGCCCGCCGTGCGTCCACGGCGTGTCCTCCGGGTCGGGCAGCTTGGCGCCGCCGCGCTGCTCGTGCTCGAACAGGGTGAAGCACACCCGGTCGCCCTTCTCGGGCACGGACCCTTCCTCCGGCTCCTTGCCGCGGCCCATCTTGTCGACGATCCGCAGCACCAGCAGCCCCTCGTCCTCCGGACCGTCCGGACCGTCCGCACCGGCGGGGCCGTCCGGACTGCCCGCACCGCCAGGGCCGGCCGCACCTGTCGCGCCGTCCGCGGCGGCCCGCCGTACGAACTCCGCCGCCTGCGGCTTCCCGCCCAGTGACCGGTACACCTTGACCCGCTCCCCGAGATGCGGCCGGTCGTCGGTGCGGACGGTGACCAGCGGGCGCGGGGTGGGCCGCCTGCCCTCGCCGTACGCCATCACCACGTCGACGACCTCGCCCGCGAACGCCTCCCCGGCCAGCCGCCGGCCCGCCATCACCAGCGGGTCGTCGAGGGCCTCCTGCGCCTCCAGCCGGGCCTGTTCCCGCTCGCGCGTGGCCAGCTTGTTGGCGGCGGTGACCGCGTCGTCGCGGCGCGGCTGCGGCGGCTCGCCCGCCACGACCCGGTCGCGGTGGCCGGTGAACGACCAGCGGTCGCGGGTCCACCGCTCCTCGACGTGCGCCCCCTCGGGCAGCTCCCGCAGCAGGTCGATGCCCTGCCACACCTTCTCCCAGGTGGGCAGGGTCCGGCTCAGCACGAGGTCCCGGACCGCCCGCTCGGCGGCGGTCAGCTCGCCCAGCCGGTCGTCGGCCTGGAGGCCGTCCTCGGCGGCGGCCAGGGCGGTCCGCGCGCGGTCGTAGCGCTCGATGGCGGGGGCGAGCAGCTTGTTGTCGAACGCCGGGTCGGTCGCCGGACCGGCCGGCGGGCACAGCGGCTGGCCCTCGGCGTCACGGGCCAGCTCGGCCCGCAGCGCGGCCTCGGCGCCGCTCTCGCCCCCGGGAGGGGCGATCCAGGCGAGCAGCGCCCCCAGGTGCTGGTCCTCCAGGCTGGACTGCCCGGTCGCCCAGTGCCTCCCCAGCACCTCCGTGAGCGCCAGCAGCAGCGAGGAGCCGGGCACCCGGGACCGCTCCCCGAAGTGCGTCAGCCACCGCCCGAGCAGCGGCACGCGCGGCGGTGCCGGATACGGCGTCTCCGGGTCCTGCTCCGCCGTGCGCCGGAAGCGGGTGGAGCGGCCCAGGAGGCGGACGTACTCGACGCCCGCGCGGCTCGGGACGATCAGCTGGGGCGCGTCGGAGCACAGCTCGACCTCGACCTTGACGCGCTTGCCGGTCCCGGGATCGGTCTCGCTGCGCTCGGCGGCCTCGACGGCGTCGGCGTGGGAGTCGATGTACGGCAGGACGATGTCGGCCAGCTCGGCGAGGAACGCGAACCGCAGGTCGCGGTCGCGCGGCTGCGGTACGACCAGCAGTCGGGGCGTGTCCCGGTCGGTGCCGACGAGGGCGCCGAGCGGGGCGCCCGCCTCACCGGCGGTGGTCAGCGGCACGAACACCAGGGGCCGCCCGGACAGGTGCCGGTGGCGGACGGTGGCGGCGGGGCGGGCCCGGCCGGTGGCGACGGCCTCCAGGCGGGCCAGGGTGGCGATCAGCGACACGTCGCCCCCAGGGCCTCGTCGCGCAGCAGGGCGGCCCGGCGCAGGGCCGCCACGGCCGGGTCGTCCGGATCGCCGGCCTCCCCGCGCGCGGCGGCCAGCACGTCCTCGACCGTCGTCAGGCCGCCCAGCTCGGCGCGGACGGGGCGGCCGAGGGTGGTGACCGCGCCGGCCGCGCGGGAGCGGCCCCGGCAGTGGAAGGCCAGCTCGCAGGCGGCCAGGCACTCGGGCGCGTACGCCGCCGGGACGGCCTCGACGGCCGCCGTGAGCTGCTCGGGCGGCAGCTCCGGCGAGAAGCAGGTGCCCTCGGGGAGCGTGTCGGCGATCTCCTCGATGCGGGTCAGCCGGGCCAGCTGGCGGTGGGTGACCGCGCGCTGCTTGCGGATGTCGACGGCGGACGCGGCGGGCAGGTTGGAGAAGTCCTTGGGGCAGACCAGCAGGACGCGGTGGCGCACCCGCGGCGCGGGATCGAGGCGGGCGGCGACCGCCTCAAGCGCCAGTACGTACACCGCGGCCTGCCGGGCGGCCGCGCCGACCTTCGCGGGGTCCGCGGAGCCGTCCAGCAGGGGGAACGACTTGATCTCCACGACCGTCCAGCTGCCGTCGGGGTGCACCACGACCGCGTCCGGCTCCAGGAACGCCGGGGAGCCCGCCACGTCGAGCGCGAGCATCGGGTGGTCGAGGAGAGTCCAGGTGCCGGACGCCGCGACGGCCTCGCGCAGCGCCAGCGCCGTCCGCGCCGTACGCCCCTCGGGGCCGATCGCCGACAGGTCGGGGACGCTCGCCCCGGTGGGCGGCTCCGCGCGCGGGTCCAGCTTCTCGTGCACCAGGCGCAGCAGGTCGGCGCCGCCGTCGGCCTTCACCTTCGCCTCGAAGGCGTTGCCGCGCGTGAGGGCGAACTGGGACTGGCCGAACGCCGAGGGCGAGCCGAGCGCGTCGGCCAGCGCCGCCTTGTTCACCCCGGCGCCGTCGAGGATCGCACGGCGGCTGCATCCCGGGTTGGCGGCGAGCGCCGCCAGGGCGCGGGCGTCCAGCGCCTTGGCGGGTACGTCGGGTCCGCGCAGGTCAGCGAGCCGCTGCCGGAGCGCCGTCCCCCGCCTCCGAGGGGGTGGCACCCGGCTCGGCTCCGGGCCCGAACCGTGACTCGCGCTGCCGTGGAATTCGCTCACCCGGGGAAGTCTGGCATCCGCCACTGACAATCGGGGCCTCCGCGCCCCGAGTTGCCACCGGGACGGACGGGAACCGGGCCGCCGCCCAGCCCGCGACCCGCTCCGCCCGGCGCGTCACCAGCGGCGCCAGCAGCAGTCCCGCGCCCATCACGGCCGCGCCCGCGGCCGCGTCGAGGAAGTAGTGGTTCGCGGTGCCCATGACCACGATCGTCGTCACCAGCGGGTAGACCACGCCCGCGGTCTTCGCCGCGCGGGTGCCGCCGTGCCGCCACAGCATCACCCCGCACCACAGCGCCCAGCCGACGTGCAGGCTCGGCATGGCCGCGTACTGGTTGGTCATGCCGCCCAGGCCGCGCGGGGCGCTCGCCTCGCCGCCCCACCAGCCGTACGAGCTGTACTGGGCCATCGTGTCCACGAAGCCGTGGTCCGCGGAGAGCAGGCGCGGCGGGCAGGTGGGCAGCAGGGTGAAGCCGATCAGGCCGATGAACGTCGACGTCATCAGCCAGGTGCGGGCCGCCCGGTAGTGCAGGGTGCGGGAGCGGAACAGCCACACCAGGACCACCGGGGTGACCACGTAGTGCAGCGACGCGTACCAGAAGTCGGCCGGCACCCCGATCCACGCCTCGGTCCGGAACAGCCGGTTCAGCGGGTGCTCGGCGTTGATGCGCAGCACCTTCTCGATCCGCAGGATCGCCAGCCCGTGGTCGACCGCGCTGTTGACGTCGCCGCGCGCGAGCAGCCGGCCCGCGGAGTAGCAGGCGTACACCAGCACGATCAGGGGCAGTTCCGTCCACCACCGCAGCCTGGCCGGCGGGGCCGCCTCGATGCCTGGTGTCTCGGTCTGCGGCATCCGATCGCCTCCCCCTTCGTGTCGCTGCGGTGTCCGTGGCACGGAGGTGCCACTTTACGGCCTGGGGATGCGCCCCCGCAGGGACGCCCCCGGCCCTCAAAGACGCTGGGATCGCCCACCGGGTTGCCCCTGTTCAGGGTGCGCGATGATGGAAGGGTTCCGCCCCTGATCTCCCCGGAAGGGTTCTCCATGGCACCGCGCATCCTGCTGGCCCGGCACGGACAGACCGGGTGGTCGCTGTCCGGCAAGCACACCGGCAGGACCGACGTGCCCCTGCTGGAGGAGGGCCGGCGCGGCGCCGAACTGCTCGGCGAGCGGCTGCACCGGGCGCCGTTCGACGGTCTCGCCGGCGTCGAGGTCCGCACCAGCCCGCTGGTGCGCGCGCGGGAGACGTGCGAACTCGCCGGCTTCGGCGAGCGGGCCACGGAGTGGGACACGCTCATGGAGTTCGACTACGGCGCCTACGAGGGCATGACCCCCGCCGAGATCCAGGCGGCCCGGCCGGGCTGGCTCATCTGGCGCGACGGCGTGCCGGGGGGCGAGACCCTGGCGGAGGTCACCGCGCGCGCGGACGAGGTCGTCGCGTGGGCGCGGTCCGCCGACCGGGACGTGCTGGTCTTCGCCCACGGGCACATCCTGCGTTCGATCGGCGCCCGGTGGCTGGGCCTCCCGCTGGACTTCGCGGCCCGCATACGCCTCCACCCGACGTCGCTGTCCATACTCGGCTGGGCCTACGGCGAACCGGCCGTCGAGAGCTGGAACGACCTGGGACACCTGGCGGGCTAGCCGGGCCGTCCGCGGGCCTGGCCGGACTGCCCGGACTGCCCGGGGGCATGGCCGGGTCGTCCGCGGGCGGCGGCACGGGGGTCCGTGGCGGTCACGCCCTGCGCGGGGCCGCGGCGTGCCGCTCCAGGAACTCCGACACGCCCGAGGCCCGCCGGTGGGGCAGCAGCACCCGCGCCGTCCCCGCGAGCATCGTCCGGATCCGTGACGACTGCACCTCGTCCAGCAGGTCCAGCACCCGCACCCCGGCCGCGGCCGCCTCGTCGGGCCGCCCCCCGCGCGCGAGGTCGTCCGCCAGCTCGGCGGTGTACAGCGCGATGTTCCGCGTGAAGTGGGGGTCCTGGAGCCGTGCCGCCCGCCGCGCGTGCCGGGCCGCCCGCGGCCACGCCCCGAGCGTGGACCAGCACTGCGCCTCCAGACCCTCCAGTTCGGCCTCGCCGTAGAAGCTCATCCACTCGGGATCGGCGTCCGAGGGGCCGCGCGCGTACAGGGCGTGCGCGCGCGCGAGTGCCTGCTCGCAGCCGGTGCGGTCGGTGAGCCCGGCCCAGCCGCCCGCCTCGCGCAGCGCGAGCAGCGACATCAGCCGGGCGGAGCCCAGCGGGCGGGCGACGCGCTGTGCGGCCTGCGCCGCCCGGACCGCCTCGCGCGGGCGGCCCGCGTCGCGCGCGAGGAACGCCGTGTTGCAGAAGGCGTGCGCCTCCAGGGCGTCGTCACCGGTCGTCCGGGCGGTCGCGAGGGCCTCCGCGTAGTGCGAGCGGGCGTCGTCGAACCGGCCCGAGTCGTGCGCCAGCCAGCCCACGGAGATGGCCAGTTCGCCCGCGCCCGAGTGGAGCCGGTCGGCGGTCGCCTGCCGTACCGCTCCGGCGTCCAGCAGCGCGTAGGCGGTGCGCAGCGGTGTCGCCGCGCGCCGGTAGAGCCCGTCGGCGCCGTGCCGGTCGTCCAGCAGCCGGATCCTGCGGACCGCTTCCTCCAGGGCGGTCGCCTCGACCGACCCGGGGCGCCGCCCGGGGCGTTCGGCCGCCGACGCGTCCAGGGCGAGCCCCAGGGGGCCGATCGAGACGGCGGCCACCGTGGCGCCCCCGCCGGTCATGAATGCGCGACGCAGCACGTCGCTCTCCTCGTCGTTGTGGTGCGTGTCGTACGGGTCCTGCGTGTCATACGGCTCGTGCGCCCCGCGCGTCTCACCGGCGCCCGACGCGTCGTCGAGGGGGTGCGCCCCCCGCCCGCGGACGGACGAACGGGGCGCGAACCCCAGATCGGTGAGCGTGCGGCCGGGAAACATGTGCAGGAACACCCGCTCGTACGCGTAGTTGGGGCAGCGGATCTCGCCCGCCTCGACGCGGCCGACATAGCGCGCGTCGCAGCTCACCCGCTCCCCGATCTCGCGCGCGGCCCGCCGCACCAACGCGGCGAACTCGGCCGGCGAGCGCTGTCCGCGCAGCCGCCGGAAGGTGGGGTTGGGCCGTGCCGGCCGGTCGGGCCGAGGTGGGGTCACCGGTGACGACGCCATGGCCGGGTCCTCTCGTGCGAACCGTCGAACCATGCCGGAAGCAGTGCGAGTCGACCGATCCGTCGGTGTGAGCACCCTGTTTCCGGCGGGCATGAACGTACCTTCTGTGATCGGCCCGCCACACGGCGTTTGGCTACAAAACCGGATATCTCCTCCGCGATCTGCCATGAACTGCCATCCTTTGCGGCGCATTTCCGCGTAGCCGTTGACGGTCCGTCGCGTTGGACCCGATGGACGTGCACAGCGACCGCCGAGGGAGGCCGGGAGTGGAGACCAGCCGGAGGAACGATCCTCTCGTGTCGTCGGGGACGGCATGCGATCTCGTGACGGTGCCGACCCGGCAAGGGCTGGAGGCCGCCGACATCCTGCGCCGGGGAGCCGGCGACGCGATGGGGCCCGTGCTCCACTACGACGGACACGGCACCCTCGCCTTCCTGGTGCCGCCGGGCACCGCCGCCGCCTGGGACGTCCCGGGCAGCACCTGTACGGAGACCGGCGGACGGGGACTGAGACTCGCCCCCGAGTCCCCCGTCGAGGGCTCGGACTGGCTGCTCCCGCCCGACGAGGCCGATCTCGCGACCGACCCGGCCGAGCTCCAGAAGGCGTTGGGCGAGGCGGCGCGGCTCATCGAGGCGGCGGACAGCTGCCGGTAGCCGGCCCCCGGAGGCGGCCGGCCCCGTGCTCCCGAGGCGGCCGGCCCCGCCTCCCGCCAGGCGGTGGACGGCCGGGGGAACGCGGCGCGCCCGGGCCCTGCGAAAATGCCCGCATGGCAAGGTCCAGGAACTCCCGGCGCGAACGCGACAGCGACGCGACCGTCACCGAGGCCGTCGACGGCGGGCTCGCCCGGCTCCGCCCGGACCGCGACCGGGCGCGGGCCTGGACGCTGCTCATCGACGGGGCGCCCCAGTCGCACGTGGACCTCGACGACCCCGGGTACCTCTCCTTCGAGTACCAGCGGCGGCTCGGCCACGTCATCGACCTCGCCGCCCCGCCCGGCAGACCACTGCACGTCCTCCACCTCGGCGGCGGCGCCTTCACCCTCGCCCGGTACGTCGCCGCCACCCGCCCCCGCTCCACCCAGCAGGTCGTCGAACGGGACGCGGCCCTCGTCCGACTGGTGCGCCGGGAGCTGCCGCTGGATCCCGGCGCCCGGATCCGGGTGCGGTCCGTCGACGCCCGCGAGGGGCTCGGCAAGGTGCCGGACGGATGGGCCGACCTCGTCATCGCCGACGTGTTCAGCGGCGCCCGCACCCCCGCGCACCTGACCTCGACCGAGTTCCTCGACGAGGTCCGCAGGGCCCTGAGGCCCGGTGGTCTCTACGCCGCCAACCTGGCCGACGGCCCCCCGCTCGCGTACCTGCGCGCCCAGATCGCCACCGCCGCCGCCCGCTTCCCGGAACTCGCCCTGGTCGCCGACCCCGCCGTGCTGCGCGGCAAGCGGTTCGGCAACGCCGTCCTCGTCGCCTCCGACCTGCCGCTGCCGACCGCCGAACTGACCCGCAGGGCTGCTTCCGACCCGCACCCCGGCCGCGTCGAGCACGGCAGGGGCCTCACCGACTTCACCGGCGGCGCCGTACCGGTCGTCGACGCCTCGGCGGTGGCGTCACCGGCCCCGCCCCGTCCGTCTTCCGCTGAGCGCCCCGCCCGCCCGGCAGCCCGCTCAGTAGGTGCCGATCTCCACGCGCGGCGGCCCGTCGTGCCAGGTGCAGAAGACCGACACGCGGTCCGCGCCCGCGGCGAACTCCACCCGGATCCAGGACTCCGTCTTCCACACCTGCATCGACCAGCCCGCGCCCGGCGTGGCCGAGACGAGCGAGGCCGAGGTCCTCCCCAGGTCGAAGACCACCAGTCCGCCGTCGGTGTCGTAGCTCTTGACCTGGCCGGACGGGCTGGGAGAGGCCGCCGGCCGGGAGCGGGACGGGGCCGCCGGACTCCCGGGGGTCCGGGACGGGGAGGGCGTGGCGGCCGGCTTCGTGGACGGAGGGGGCGGCGGGGACGCCGTCGGCGCGGGGCGGTCGGTGGCCGAGGCCGTCGGCGGCTTCGGAGCCTCGGCGGGCACGTCGCCCGCCGTCAGCGGCAGGGCGCGCGGCGGGTCGTACGCCGTGCCCGCCAGGACCGTGTGGACACCCCACCACGACAGCGTGACCGCCGCGCCCGTGGCGAGCGTCCAGGCCAGTACGTGTACGAGTCCTCTGCGCATCGCGGGCCATCCTGCCCCACCCGTCACAGCCGTGTCGCACGGACGACCCACCGCACGCCCCTGCCGCGCGCCCCGCCGCCCCCCGGCACGCCCCGCGCGTCTCGCCCCGTCCCCACCGGTCGTCCACAGGCGCGGAGTTGTGCACAGGCCCGGAGGAGGCCCGGCCGCATGGCGTAGGTTGCGGCGCATGGCAAGTGTGCTCGTGGTCGAGGACGACCAGTTCGTCCGCTCGGCGCTCATCCGGCACCTCACCGACGCCGCACACACCGTGCGCAGTGTCGGCACGGCACTGGAGGCGCTGCGCGAGGTCGCCCATTTCCGCTTCGACGTGGTGGTGCTGGACCTCGGACTGCCGGATCTGGACGGCTCCGAGGCCCTGAAGATGCTGCGCGGCATCACGGACGTACCCGTCATCATCGCCACCGCCCGCGACGACGAGACGGAGATCGTCCGGCTCCTCAACGCGGGCGCGGACGACTATCTGACCAAGCCGTTCTCGGTGGAGCACCTCTCCGCGCGCATGGCGGCCGTCCTGCGCCGCTCCCGCTCCGGCGCCGGTGAGGCACCGCCGTCCAGCGTGCTGCGCGTCGGCGGGCTGACCGTCGACCCGTTGCGCCGCCGGGCCGAACTGGACGGCGTCCGACTCGACCTCACCCGCCGCGAGTTCGACCTGCTCGCCTTCCTCGCCGGCCGCCCCGGCGTCGTCGTCCCGCGCCGCGAACTGCTCGCCGAGGTCTGGCAGCAGTCCTACGGCGACGACCAGACCATCGACGTCCATCTGTCCTGGCTGCGCCGCAAGCTGGGCGAGACGGCGGCCCGCCCGCGCTACCTGCACACCCTGCGGGGCGTCGGTGTGAAGCTGGAGCCGCCCGCCGCGCCCCCCGCCGCTCCTCCCGCGGGGGAGCCGCGATGAGGTGGGCCCTCGTCAAGGTCTGCCTGGCGGTCACCACGATGGTCGTGGTCGCCTTCGCCGTGCCGCTCGGACTGGTCGTCAAGGAGCTGGCCCGCGACCGCGCCTTCTCCAACGCCGAGCGGGAGGCCGCCGTCGTGGTCCCCGCGCTGTCCATCGCCACCGACCGCGACCAGGTGGAGCGGGTCGTCGCCGCCGCGGGCTCCGACGACGGCATGGCGGTGCACATCCCCGCCGGTGACGGCCGGCAGGCCCTCGACCTCGGCCGGCGCCGCGCCACCGCCGCCGACATCGCGGCCGTCCGCGAGCTGGGCCGCGCCTCCACCGCCGAGGTGCCCGGCGGCTCCGCGCTCCTCCAGCCCGCCGCGCTGAGCTTCGGCACGGTCGTCGTCGAGGTCTACGTCCCCGAGTCCGAGGTCACCAACGGGGTCGGGACGGCCTGGGCGGTGCTCGCCGCGGTCGGCGCCGCACTGGTCGTCGGCTCGGTGGCCGTCGCCGACCGGCTGGGCGTGCGCATGGTGCGGCCCGCCCGGCGGCTGGCCGAGGGCGCGCACGAACTGGGGGAGGGGAGACTGGGCGCACGCGTGCCGGAGGAGGGGCCGGACGAACTGCGTCTCGCGGCGGTCGCGTTCAACTCCATGGCCGACCAGGTCGTCCAACTCCTCGCGAACGAGCGGGAGCTGGCCGCCGACCTCTCCCACCGGCTCCGCACCCCGCTGACCGTGCTGCGGCTCAACGCGGCCTCCCTCGGCGACTCCCCGGCCGCCGAGCAGACCCGCGCCGCGGTCGCCCAGCTGGAGCGGGAGGTCGACACCATCATCCGCACCGCCCGCGAGGCCAAGCCGCAGACCACGGCCGCCGGACCGGGCGCGGGATGCGACGCCGCCGAGGTCGTCCGGGAGCGGATGGCGTTCTGGTCGGCGCTCGCGGAGGACGAGGGCCGCAAGGTGCGGGTGGCCGGCGCCGACCGGCCGGTGCGCACCCCGGTGGCCCGCGCCGATCTCGTCGCCACCCTCGACGCCCTGCTGGGCAACGTCTTCCGGCACACCCCCGAGGGCACGGCCTTCGCGGTCGACCTGCACGACGGCGAGGACGCGGTGATCGTCCTCGTCTCGGACGCGGGCCCCGGCATACCCGACCCGGAGGCGGCGATGGCCCGCGGCCGGGGCTCCGGCGCCGCCGGGTCGACCGGGCTCGGGCTGGACATCGTGCGCCGGCTCGCGGAGTCGACCGGCGGGGACGTACGCATCGGCTCGTCCGTGCTGGGCGGCACCGAGGTGCGGATCTGGATCCAGCTCGACGGGCGGGAGCCGGAGCGCAGGGGCCACCGGGGCGCGGTGCGACGCCGCCGGCAGGGCGGACGGACCGTCACCTTTAACCGCTCCCGATCCCTCCCTTAAGTGCGCCCTAAGATCCTCGAACCCCGTCCTGATCAGGTGTTTCGCCCGATTCGGGAGCGCTAGCGTGCTGCCGCACCCCACCCCCGTGAGCAGTGAAGGCAGGGCACGCGATGAGCACGCACCGGCGCACCGTCAGGAACAGGAACAAGCTGATCGGGGGCGTGGTCGCCGCGGCCGCCGTGGGGGGCGGCGCCGTGTTCCTCACCGGCACCGCCCAGGCGGCCGGCATCGCAGCCGCGTACACCAGGACCAGCGACTGGTCGACGGGGTACACCGCGCAGTACGTCGTCACCAACAACAGCGGCGGGGCGAAGACCGACTGGACGCTGGAGTTCGACCTGCCGGCCGGGTCGCGGATCGGCTCGCTGTGGAACGCCGAGTCGAGCGTGACCGGACGACACGTGACGGTACGACCGGCCGCATGGGACAAGGACGGCCTGGCCGCCGGCGAGTCCGTCACGGTCGGCTTCGTCGTCAACGGCACCGCCGACCCCGCCGGCTGTCTCATCGACGGGGCCACCTGCCCGACGGACGGCGGGGCGACCCCCGAGCCCAGCGGTCGCCCGACCGGGACCCCGACGGCCTCCCCGGCCCCCACCGCGTCCCCGACCGCGACGACCGCCCCCGGTCAGACCGCCACCGCCACCGCCCCCGCCTCCCCCACCCCGTCCGGGACCCCCGGCTCCGGGACCGCCGGCTCCGCCGCCTTCGCCCCTTATGTCGACACCTCCCTCCACCCCGCCTTCGACCTCCTCGCCGCCGCCACGGACACCGGCGTCAAGGACTACAACCTCGCCTTCGTCACCGACGGCGGTGGCTGCACGCCCAAGTGGGGCGGCGTCACCGACCTGGCGAGCGACGGTGTGGCCTCGCAGATCGGCGCCCTGCGCGCCCGGGGCGGCGACGTCCGGGTCTCCTTCGGCGGCGCGTCCGGCAGCGAACTCGGCACCACCTGCGCCTCGGCGGACGCGCTGGCCGCCGCCTACGGCAAGGTCGTGGACGCCTACCGGCTCACCAAGGTCGACTTCGACGTCGAGGGCGGCGCGCTGCCGAACACCGCCGCCAACACCCGCCGCGCCCGGGCCGTCGCCGCGCTCCAGCGGCAGCACCCCGGCCTGGACGTCTCCTTCACCCTCCCCGTCATGCCCGAGGGCCTCACCCAGGACGGCGTGAACCTGCTGGCCGACGCCAAGGCCAACGGCGTGCGGATCACCACCGTCAACATCATGGCGATGGACTACGGCCCCGCCTACAGCGGCGACATGGGCACCTACGCCGAGCAGGCGGCCACCGCCACCCAGGCCCAGGTCAAGAGCGTGCTGGGCCTGACCGACACCGCCGCCTGGAAGACGGTCGCCGTCACCCCGATGATCGGCGTGAACGACGTCGCCGCCGAGATCTTCACCGTCGAGGACGCCACCCGGCTCGCGGCCTTCGCCAAGGCCAGGGGCCTGGGCTGGCTCTCCATGTGGTCCGCGACCCGCGACCGGCAGTGCCCGTCCCCGAAGAACACCGCGGACCCGACGTGCAGCTCGGTCACCCAGACCCCGAACGCCTTCACGAAGGCGTTCGCCGCCGGCCGCTGAGGCGGAGGAGGACGCTTCCCCGCCAAGATGGATATACCGAGCGAAGGCTTAGACATCCAGGAGGTCGTCCATGCCCAAGACGCTGATCGACATCGACGAGGACCTGCTGGCCGCGGCAGCCGTGGCGTTCGGCACGAAGACCAAGAAGGACACGGTCGACGCCGCGCTCAGGGATGGGGTCGAACGCAAGAAGCGTGCGCTCGCCCTGGCCCGGCTCGCGGCGCGGGCGGGCGCGGGTGACTTCGACATGCTGCTGGACAAGGAGAACCACCGTCGATGAGCACGGCCGCCCACCTCATCGACACCAGCGCACTGGTCCGCGTCCTGAAGCAGCCGGCCCGCGCCCTCTGGGAGAAGCCTCTGGAGGAGGGGCTGATCGCCCGCTGCCCGCTGACCGAGACCGAGTTCCTCCACAGCGCCAGGAACGCCGAGGGCCGGGCCGGGCCGGGCTGGTCGAGGACCTGGACGCCCTGTTCGGCCGGGTTCCTGTGGACGACCGGGCCCTGACCCGGGCGTGGGACGTGCAACGCGAACTCACCGAGAAGGGGCGGCACCGCTCGGCGGGCGCCGTGGACCTGCTCGTCGCCGCGACGGCCGAACTCCAGGGGCTGACCGTGCTGCACCACGACAACGACTTCGAGACGATCGCCTCGGTCACGGGCCGGTCGACCCAGTGGCTCGCGGCACCCGGCAGCCTCTGACCGGGGCCGCCGCCGGTCGCGCCGCGCGGAAGGACAGCGGGGCGCGGCACGCCCCCACGGCGTGCCGCGCCCCTTCCCCTGTTCCCCCGTTCTCCCGGGATCCCCACCCCGGGGGTCTTCGGTCAGGCCGTCTCGAGCGCCGGAAGGCTTCCCGTGCGGGCCGCCCGGCCGTACCAGAGGGCGCTCGACTTCGGGGTCCGGGCGAGGGTCGCGTAGTCCACGTACACCGCGCCGAACCGCTTCTCGTAGCCGTACGCCCACTCGAAGTTGTCCATCAGCGACCACAGGTAGTAGCCGCGGACGTCCGCGCCCTCCGTGATGGCGCGGCGCACGGCCCGCAGGTGGCCGTGCAGGTAGGCGATCCGCTCCGGGTCGTGGACGCGGCCGTCGGAGTCGGGCTTGTCGTCGTAGGCCGCGCCGTTCTCCGTGATGTACAGCGGCAGGCCCGGGGCCTCCTTCGTGTACCGCATGATCAGGTCGTGCAGGCCCGTCGGGTCGATCGTCCAGCCCATCTCGGTGCGCTCGCCCGGCGTCTGGTGGAAGGCGACGTCGTCCGCGGCCGGCCAGGGGGAGTGCTCGCCGGCGCCGTGGCCGTCCGCCTGCGGCGCCGTCGGGTCGGCGTCCGCCGCGGAGACCAGGGTGGGCGTGTAGTAGTTGAGGCCCAGCGCGTCCAACGGCTGGTTGATGGTGCGCAGATCGCCGTCGAGGACGTACGACCAGTCGGTGAGCGACGAGGTCGCGGCGAGGAGCGTCTCGGGGTACGCGCCGTGCAGGATCGGGCCGTGGAAGACGCCGTTGGCCAGGTCGTCGATCCGGCGGACCGCGGCCAGGTCGTCGGGGGTCTGCGAGAGCGGCCTGACGACCGAGGAGTTGAGGCTGATCGCCACCGAGTTGCGGGTCGGCATCACCGACCGCAGGGCCTTGGCGCCCAGGCCGTGCGCCAGGTTGAGGTGGTGCGCGGCCCTCAGGGACGCGGCCGGGTCGGTGCGGCCGGGGGCGTGCACTCCGGCGGCGTACCCCAGGAAGGCGCTGCACCACGGCTCGTTGAGCGTGATCCACTGCTCCACCCGGTCGCCGAGCGCCTCCCCGACGATCTGTGCGTACTCGGCGAACCGGTACGCGGTGTCCCGCTCCGGCCAGCCGCCCGCGTCCTCCAGCTCCTGCGGAAGGTCCCAGTGGTAGAGCGTGACGGCCGGCTTGATGCCCTTCGCCAGCAGCTCGTCCACCAGCCGGCGGTAGAAGTCCAGGCCCACCTGGACCGCCGGGCCGCGGCCGGTCGGCTGGACCCGCGACCACGAGACGGAGAAGCGGTACGAGTTCAGGCCCAGGTCGGCCATCAGCGCGACGTCGTCGCGGTAGCGGTGGTAGTGGTCGACGGCGATGTCACCGGTGTCGCCACCGGCGGTCTTGCCGGGCGTGTGGCTGAAGGTGTCCCAGATGGAGGGTGTGCGGCCGTCCTCCCGCACCGCCCCCTCGATCTGGTACGCGGACGTCGCCGCGCCCCAGAGGAAGGCCTGGGGAAAGGTCACCGGGTTGGCCGACTGTGCGGACTCGGACATGGAAGCGCTCCCATGGGTGGTCGTCGAGGTCGTCGAGACCGACGAAGGAATGGGGGGAAAGGGCGGGCAGAGGTGCGGAGGGCCGGGGCGGCGGTGACCCGGCTCCGCCGGAGGAGGCACCGGAGGGGCGGTCGGCCCCGCACGGACGCCGGACCGGCTGGTTGTCGGACGGCTGGGTGGCGGACCGCACGGACATCGGCCCTGCCGGGTGCCGGACCTGCGCGGACGCCTGCCGACGGGGTGCCGGCCCGTACGGATGCCGGGTCGACGGGGTGTCCGTCCCGCGCCGGCACCGGACCGGCGGGGATGCCGGTCCCGCGCGAGCACCGGGCGGGCGGGGCGCCGGTCCCGTGCGGATTCCCGGCCCGCCGGGGTGGTCCGTCCCGTGCGGCCCCGGGACCCGCGAGGGGGCCGGCACCGTACGGACGCGGGACCGCGGCAGGTCCCGGCCCTCGCGGACGTCGTGATCGCCAGGGTGTCAGGCCCGCGCGGACGCCGGACCGGCGGGGTGCCGGTGCCGGTGCCGTGCCGAGGCCGGACCGGCGGGGTGCCGCGTGGCCGCCGGTCCGGCACGATGCCGGTCCGGTGCGGGCGTCCGGCCGGCCGGGGCGCCGGTCCCGCCGTGGCGCCGGACCCGCGCGCGAGCCGGCTCCGCGGCCGCACCGGCGTCGCGCGGACGCCGGTCCGGCACCGTGGTCAGCCCCGCGCGGTCGCGGTGGCCGACGCCGCTGCCGGTCCCGCGCGGCTGCCGGACCCGCGAGGGCTCCGGCCCCCGCCCCGGCCCCGCCGCGGAGCGCCCGCGCATCAGCCCTTCACCGCGCCCTGCATGATGCCGCCCACGATCTGCTTGCCGAAGATCGCGAAGACCAGCAGCAGCGGCAGCGTGCCCAGCAGCGCGCCCGCCATGATCAGGGACTGGTCGGGCGTGTACCCGCGGCCGAGCCCCGCGACCGCGACCTGCACGGTCGGGTTGCCGGTCTGGCTCAGCACCAGGAACGGCCACAGGAAGTCGTTCCAGGTCTGGACGAACATCAGCATGCCGAGCACCGCCATCGCGGGGCGCGCCGCGGGGAACACCACGTGCCACACCACGCGCCAGCTGCTCGCGCCGTCCATCCGGGCCGCCTCGATGATCTCGTCGGGCAGTGCCTGGAGCAGGTACTGCCGCATGAAGAACACACCGAACGCGCTGACCAGCGACGGCAGGATCACCGCCTGGAGCTGGTCGGTCCACTCCAGCTTGGCGACCATCATGTACAGCGGGATCACGCTGAGCTGCGGCGGCACCATCATCGTGCCGACCACGATCAGCATCATCGCGCCGCGGCCCTTGAACTTCAGCTTGGCGAAGGCGAACCCGGCGATCGTGGACAGGAACACGACCGTCACGGCCGAGGTCCCCGCCACGATCGTCGTGTTGACGAACGCCGTGCCGAGGTTGGCGTCGTTCCAGGCGATGTCCAGGTTGTCGAAGAGGTTGGACCCGAACCAGAACGGCGGCGGTGTCTGCGCCAGGCGGTTGTTGTCGCGGGAGGCGGCGATCGCCGTCCACACCAGCGGGAACAGCGAACCGACGGTGAACAGGGCCAGGATCACGTACGCGATCGGCCCCGCGTGCAGCTGCCCGCCGGCCCGCGCCGACTTGGGCCGCCGTACCCGGCCGGGCTTCTTCACGGCCGTGTCCGGCGGAGAGGGGGCGGTGTCATGGTCGTCGTCACGGCCGTACTCCTAACTACTGGCGCGCAGCCGGCGCGAGATGACGTAGTTGACGATGCCCACCACGATCAGGATCAGGAACATGGTCCAGGCGATCGCGGAGGCACGGCCCAGGTGCTGGTTGACCCAGCCCTGCTCGTACAGGTACAGGCCCAGGGTCTGGAACTGGTGCTCCGAACCGCCCGACGCCCCCTTGTTGGCGTCGAACAGCAGCGGCTCGCCGAACACCTGGGTGGCGCCGATCGTCGAGACGACGACCGTGAACAGGATCGTCGGGCGCAGCGACGGCAGGGTCACGTGGAGGAACTGCTTCCAGCGGCTCGCGCCGTCCAGCGCCGCCGACTCGTACAGGTCCTGCGGGATCGCCTGCATCGCCGCCAGGTAGATCAGCGCGTTGTAGCCGGTCCAGCGCCAGATGACGATCGTGGAGACCGCGAACTGCGAGGGCCACTTGTCGCTCTGCCAGTCGATCGGGCCGACCCCGACCATGTCCAGCACCCAGTTGATCATGCCGTAGTCGCGCCCGAACAGCAGCACGAAGACGAGGGAGGCGGCCGCGATGGAGGTCGCGTACGGGGCGAGCATCGTGACCCGGAAGAACGTCGAGCCGCGCAGCTTGTAGTTGAGGATGTGGGCGAGCCCCATCGCCATCAGCAGCTGCGGCACCGTCGAGATGACGCCGATCGTGAGCGTGTTCTTCGCCGCGTTCCAGAAGAACTCGTCGTCGAAGATCCGGGTGTAGTTGCGCAGCCCCACCCACTCCATGTCGGTGGGTGCCGTCATCTCCACCTGGTGCAGCGAGGCCCAGCCGGTGTAGATCAGCGGGAACAGGCCGAACGCCAGGAACAGCAGGAAGAACGGCGAGACGAACGCGTAGGGGCTCCAGCGCATGTCCCGCTGCCAGCGGCGGGAGAGCCGGGCCCGGTGCCGCTGCTCCGCCCCGGCCGGGCCGGCGGGCGGTCGGCCCGGGGCCGCGCCCCCCTCCTTGACGGGGGGCGCGGCGGTGTCGTGGGTGGCCATTCGGGTCACTTGTCCAGGTTGTTGTCGATGGTCTTCGTCGCCGTCTCCCAGGCCTCCTCAGGCGACTTGCCCTTCGTCACGAGGATGACGCCGTTGTCGCTCAGGCCCTGCTGGATGATCTGGTCCTTCGGGCCGATCACCTGGACCGGGGCGGCCTTCGCGGCCTCGGCGAAGATGGTGCCGATGTTGAGGTCACCGGTCATCTCGTTCTTGGCGCCGGTCACCTCGGGCATGGTGTACGCGCTCGGCGTGCTGGGGAAGGAGCCCTGCACCTTGAACAGCTTGGCCTGCTGCTCGGGCGCGGTCAGCCAGGCGACCAGCTTCTCGGCCTCCTTCACGTTCTTGCCGCTGGAGGGCACGGACAGGAAGGAACCGCCCCAGTTGCCGGACTTCGGAGCGACCGCGACGGCCCACTTGCCGAAGGACTCCGGCTTCGACTTGCCCTTGAGGGTGCCGAGCATCCACGGCGGGCAGGCGATCGTCGCGAACTTGCTGTTCGAGATCGTGGTGTCCCACGCCGGCTGGAACTGCGTCTGCGCCTGCACCAGGCCCTGCTCGGCGGCCTTCGCGGTCAGGTCGAAGGCAGCCTTGACGGCCTTGTTCTTCTTGTAGATGACCTCGCCGGAGGAGTCGTAGAACTTCTCCTCCTGGCTGCTGAGGACGGCGTTGAGCAGGCCGCCGGGGGAGTCCATGAAGAAGGTGCCCGCCGGCGCCTTCTTCTTGTACTGCTCGCCGACGGAGACGAACTTGTTCCAGTCGCCCGCCCACAGCTTGCCGACCTCCGCCGGGTCGGTCGGCAGACCGGCCTGCTTGAAGAGGTCCGTGCGGTAGCAGAGGGCCATCGGGCCGACGTCCGTGCCGAGCGCGATGGTCTTGTCCTCCTTGGTCGTGGCCTGCGACCACTTCCAGTCCAGCCACTTGCTCTTGTCCACGCCCGAAACCTTGGACATGTCCTGGAGCTTCGCGCTCTGGGTCGCGGTGACCTCGGCGATGTTGGCGACCTCGATCGCCTGGACGTCCTGGAGACCGCTGTTGGTGGTGAGGTGGTTGACGAGCGCGGGGTAGTAGTTCTCGTTGCGCTCGATCACGTTCTCGGCGATCTTGATGTTCGGGTTGAGCTTCTCGTACTCGGCGTAGAGACCGGCTTCCTTGAAGCCCATCGTGCCGAAGAGTCCCAGGGTGATCGTGGTCTTGCCCTTGCCACCGCCCGACGACGAGTCGTCGGAGGTCTTGTCGCCGCCGTCGTCGGCACAGCCGGCCAGCAGGCCTGCGCCCATGGTGGCGACGGTCGCCAGGACTACCACCCGACGGGAGCTTCGGGTACGTGCTCGCATTGCGTCCTCCTGTTGCCCTGACGTGCCGACCCCCCGGCCAACTGCATTGTTGGGCCCGTTAGTTTCTCGCTGCGGCTCGGGCGGGGAACGTGCGGGTTGTGTATGTGTCAGGTACCGTGGGAGCGCTCCCACAGGTGATGTGTTGAAGAGTCGTCGGTTCGGGCGAGGGTGTCAAGGGCAGGGGCGCGCAGAGATGCGTTCAGTTATCCGGCTGTTAGCTAACACGCCGGGCGATGCTTTTCGGCCGGGGGTGCGAGCCCCCCGGGGGCGGTGGGGTGACCGGCCGGGACTGTTAGATTCCAGGCCGGTGCGATGATGACAGCGGGAAGGCGGAGCGCATGGCAAGCCACGGTACGCGGGGACGGAGCGGTGGCCGGCCGACCCTCGAAGAGGTGGCGGCGCGCGCCGGGGTGGGCCGCGGCACGGTCTCCCGGGTGATCAACGGTTCGCCCCGGGTCAGCGACGCCACCCGGGCCGCCGTCGAGGCCGCGGTCGCCGAGCTGGGCTACGTCCCCAACACCGCGGCCCGCGCCCTCGCCGCCAACCGCACGAACGCGATCGCCCTGGTGGTGCCCGAGCCGGAGACCCGCTTCTTCGCCGAACCGTACTTCTCCGACATCCTGCGCGGGGTGGGCGCGGAACTCGCCGACACGGAGATGCAGCTGCTGCTGATCTTCGCGGGCAGCGACCGGGAGCGGCAGCGCCTGGCCCAGTACCTGGCCGCCCACCGCGTGGACGGCGTCCTCCTCGTCTCCGTGCACGCCGACGACCCGCTGCCCGACCTCATCGCCCAGCTGGAGATCCCGGCCGTGATCAGCGGCCCGCGCTCCGCCGCCGAGACGCTGCCGTCCGTGGACTCCGACAACTACGGCGGCGCCCGTTCGGCCGTCGAGCACCTGCTGGCCCGCGGCTGCCGGCACATCGGCCACATCACCGGCCGCCTCGACGTGTACGGCGCCCAGCGGCGTGTGGACGGCTACCGCGACGCCCTGCTCGACGCGGGGTACGGGGTGGACGAACTCGTGATCGTGCAGGGTGACTTCACCGAGGAGGGCGGTCAGCGGGCGATGCGTGAGCTGCTGGCCCGCGACCCCGCCCTCGACGCGGTGTTCGCCGGCTCCGACGTGATGGCGGCCGGCGCCCGCCAGGCCCTGCGCGAGGCGGGCCGCCGCATCCCGGACGACGTGGCCCTGATCGGCTACGACGACTCGGCGATCGCCCGCCACATGGACCCGCCGCTGACCAGCGTGCGCCAGCCCATCGAGGAGATGGGGCGCCGCATGCTCGACCTGCTGCTCACGGAGATCGCGGACGACCGCCCGGCGGTGTCGCGGGGCCTGGAGCGGCGTCAGGTGGTCCTGGCCACGGAGCTGATGGTGCGCGCGTCGGCGTAGGGGTCACCCACCACCGCCCCCGCGTCCCGCCGGCCCGTCGCCCGCGTTCCCGTCGCCCGGGCGGGTCCGTACCCCGCGTTCCCGTGCCCCGCCGGTGCGTGCCCCGATGTCCCCGTGCCCCGGTGTCCCCGTATCCAGGCGTCCCCGTCGCCCGGGTGGTCTCCGCGACGAGCCGCTCGTGACGGGCGCGAGCGCGGGGGAAGGGAGGGAGAGGGGGAGGGGGGAAAGGAAAGGAGAGAGGGCCGTGGTCCCCTCCGTTTCCGTTCCCGAAGGATCCGGACATGACGAAGGGCTGACCTGTTTTACCAGGCCAGCCCTTGATCATTCAGGGTGAGTGACGGGACTTGAACCCGCGGCCACCTGGACCACAACCAGGTGCTCTACCAACTGAGCTACACCCACCATGCCCGGCAGTCGACTTTGTGGTCTCCCTACCGGCCGAGAAAAAGTGTACAGGGTCCGAAGGGGTGCTCGCGCACGGCTTTCATCCGGCGGGCAGGACGTGCTTCGCGGCGATCGCCTTCGCGGTGTCGGAGTCCGGTCCGGGCTGCGGCACGAACACGGCCTCGCGGTAGTAGCGCAGCTCCGCGATGGACTCGCGGATGTCGGCGAGGGCGCGGTGGTTGCCGTTCTTCTCCGGGCTGTTGAAGTAGGCCCGCGGGTACCAGCGCCGGGCCAGTTCCTTGATGGAGGAGACGTCGACGATCCGGTAGTGGAGGTAGTTCTCCAGCGTCGGCATGTCCCGCACCAGGAAGCCGCGGTCGGTGCCGACGGAGTTCCCGCACAGCGGGGCCTTGCCGGGCTCCTTCACGTGCTCGCGGACGTAGGCGAGGACCCGCTCCTCGGCGTCGGCCAGGGTGGTGCCGCCCGCCAGCTCGTCCAGCAGCCCGGACGCGGTGTGCATCTGACGCACCACCTCCGGCATCGTCTCCAGGGCCGCGTCCGGCGGCCGTACGACGATGTCCACGCCGTCGCCGAGGATGTTCAGCTCGGAGTCGGTGACGAGGGCGGCAACCTCGATGAGCGCGTCGTCCGACAGCGAGAGGCCGGTCATCTCGCAGTCGATCCACACCATGCGATCGTTCATGCGTCCACCCTAAGGGTGACGTCCCCTCTTCCGGTCCCCCGCGTCACGGTGGACGTTCCCCGGCGCGCGGCCCGGCGTGCGGCCCCCGGGGGCGGGAACGGGAAGGGGCGGTGGCGGGCGGGTCTCCCCGCCCGCCACCGCCCGCTCCTCACATCCCGCTGCGCTGCCCCGGGACGCCGCCCCGGGATCCCGCGTACGCGTCCCGCAGGTGCTGCTCCGCGCCCGCCGAGGCCGTGCCCAGCGCCCCCGCCCCCGCTCCCGCGGTCCGCCGTATCTGCGGCGGCACCCCCGCGGTCTCGGGGTGCGCGGCGCCGGTCCCGCCCGGGCCGCCCGCCGCGACGGCGGACGCCGGTTCGCTCTCCGTCACTGGTGCCCGCTCGCTCTGCGGCCGCCGTGCCCGGTACGCCGCCCGGTAGGCCGCCGGCGAGGACCCGAGCTGCCGCCGGAAGTGTCCGCGCAGCGCGACCGGCGAGCGGAAGCCGCACCGTCCGGCGACCTCGTCGACGGAGTAGTCCGACGTCTCCAGCAGCCGCTGCGCCTGGAGCACCCGCTGGGTGATCAGCCATTGCAGCGGCGCGCTGCCGGTCAGCGACCGGAAGCGGCGGTCGAACGTCCGCCGGCTCATGTAGGCACGCGCGGCCAGCGTCTCCACGTCGAACTGCTCGTGGAGGTGTTCCAGCGCCCAGGCGACGACCTCCGCGAGCGGGTCGGCGCCGATCTCCTCCGGTAAAGACCGGTCGAGGTAGCGCTCCTGGCCGCCCGTCCGGCGCGGCGGGACCACGAGCCGGCGGGCCAGCGCACCGGCCGCCTCGTTGCCGTGGTCCGTCCGCACGATGTGGAGACAGAGGTCGATGCCGGCCGCGGTCCCCGCCGACGTCAGCACGTCGCCGTCGTCGACGAACAGTTCACGCGGATCGACGTGCACCGACGGATAGCGCTTGGCCAGCGTCGGTGCGTACATCCAGTGGGTCGTGGCCGGCCTGCCGTCCAGCAGGCCCGCCGCCGCCAGCACGAACGCGCCGGTGCACAGGCCCACGATGCGGGCACCCTCCTCGTGCGCCCGGCGCAGTGCGTCGAGCGCGTCGGCCGGTGGCGGCGAGGTGATCGAGCGCCAGGCCGGTACGACGACCGTGCCCGCCCTCGATATCGCCTCCAGGCCGTGTGGCGCGGTGAGTTCCAGGCCCCCTGTGGTCCGCAGCGGGCCGTCCTCGCCCGCGCACACCAGAAGGCGGTAGCGGGGCACGCCGGCGTCCTGGCGGTCGATTCCGAACACCGACAGCGGAATGGAACTCTCGAAGATGGGACCGCCGCTGAACAGCAGTACCGCGACGATCTCCTTGCGGCGTCGCCCGGACAGTTTCCGGGCCGCGGCTTCCGGCGCGGCAGTGGAGTCGTGGCTCATCCCTGCTAAGCCCCCCTCGGTGGTCGCGGCTCCTCGGTTGTGTCGCTCCTGCACGTTTCCCCTCGGTCCTGCACGAGTCCCCCGCCGTAGACAGTCTCAAGATCGAATCTACTGTGTCGCGTGATGCCGGAGTGGCCAGTTCGTCACCCGGCACATTGTCGACATGGCAACTTGGCGTGAAGCATTCGATCACGAAGCGTTGCACTCATGGGCCGTGCGGGGAAGTGCGCCTCGTCGCAGTGGCCAATCCACGTAGGGTGCCAGGGCCTCCGGAGCGCCCTTTTGCGCAGGTCGGACGCGGTGAGGAGGGTGGTCGCGACAAGGCGTGGGCGGCATCCGGAAGTTGGCTGAAAAGATACGTCCGCGTGCGTGAAAACCGGTCAGTCGACCGGTGTGCTTCCGCCGCTGTGACGACCGCCACGGCGCGACCCGGTTCCGGTGCGCCGACGGCCTCCCCGGTGCGGTGCGCGCGGCGGTCGTTCCCCGGCGGGGAGCCGTGCCGCGCACCGCTCGGAGCGGCGCAGCAGCAGCCGGCAGACGGCCGTGACGGCGGCCAGGCCGACGGCGGTGCCCGCGGTTCCGCCCAGGGAGGAGCCGTACCAGAGGAGGACGACCGGGACGAGGACGCAGCTGAAGGCCGCCCAGCGGATCAGCTCCGTCGTCCTGTGGTCGCCGGAGCGGGTCTCGGTGGCCGGTCGGGACGAGGGCATGGGCGGACTCCTCCCTGGGGGGTGGTTCGGGTGGTTCAACGCCCGTTCGACCGGCCGGTCACTCACCGGACGAACCGGCGGGCGGGTGAACCCCGTGCGAACCGCCTGTACGGGGCAGCGACCATTGCGTTACGGGCGGCCCCTCGTGCATGCTCCCTGGAACCCCCGCGGACCGTGGGCGGGACTGGGCCGTGGAGGCGTGGCGCCGTACCCTTGGGGGTATGGGGTGGGGAAGACGATTCCCGGACACGCTTCGCCGCTCACGCTCGTCCCACCCGTCAAAGGATCGATACGCCGAGACAGCCATGGCCGGTCACGAATTCTTCGAACCAGCGGACCGCAAGCGGCCGGTCGCCGATCACGCGGCGGCCGACCCCCTGGCGGCGGAGGAGGCACGCCCCTCCTGTGATCCCGCTTTCCGGCACGGTGTCGTCGTCGGCTTCGACGGATCGACGTCCAGCGAGCGGGCCCTGGCGTACGCCGTCGGCATGGCGCACCGCTCCCGTGCGGGCCTGATCATCGTCCACGTGGCCAACAGGCTGCCCACCACGGTGTGGGCGGGCTGCGAGCCGCCGGTCTTCGTGGACGTGCCCGACCACCGCACCGAGGTGCTCGGCCTGGAACTGTCCTGCGCCGAGTACCTGTCCGAGGTGCCCTGGATCCTGGTCGAGCGCGGCGGCGACATCTGCCACGAACTCGAGGAGGTGGGGCGGGAGTACGCGGCGGACGCGATCGTCGTCGGCTCGACGCACGGCCTCGTCGGGCGGATCTTCGGGTCGGTCGCGGGGCGGCTCGCCAAGCGGGCGAGGCGGCCCGTCGTCGTCATTCCCTGACGCTCCCGCCGACTCCCCTTCGCTCCGGGCGCGATGAGCCCGGATTCCCTCAACTCCCCTTGTGCGACGCGGTGCGGCGGGTCGCGGTGCGATGCGGCGGGTCGCGGCGGGCCGCCCGACCCGGAGCGACGGCCGCGGGCCGGACGGCGGCCGGTGCCGGGGAGCCGGCCCCCGGCCCCCGGTCCCCGGCGTACGGGCGGACCCCCCCCGAGCGCGCCGGCGTCACGGGGGGTCCGTCCTCCTGGTCGCTCTACTCGACCGTCACCGACTTCGCCAGGTTCCTCGGCTTGTCGATGTCACGGCCGAGGGCCTTGGCCGTGTAGTAGGCGAGGAGCTGGAGGGGGATGCCCATGAGGATGGGGTCGAGCTCGTCCTCGTTCTTGGGGACGACGATCGTCTGGTCGGCCTTCTCCTGCTCCTGGTGGGCCACCGCGAGGATCCGGCCGCTGCGGGCCTTGATCTCCTCCAGGGCGGCGCGGTTCTTCTCCAGCAGGTCGTCGTCGGGGACGATCGCGACCGTCGGCAGGGCGGGCTCGATCAGGGCGAGCGGGCCGTGCTTCAGCTCGGAGGCCGGGTAGGCCTCGGCGTGGATGTAGGAGACCTCCTTGAGCTTCAGGGAGGCCTCGCGGGCCACCGGGTAGCCCCGGACGCGGCCGATGAAGAGCATCGAGCGGGCCTCGGCGAACTGCTCCGCCAGCTTCTTGATCTCCTCCTCGCCCTTCAGGATCTCGGCGATCTGGGCGGGCAGCTTGCGCAGGCCCTCGATGATCCGCTTGCCGTCGCGCACCGACAGGTCACGGGTGCGGCCGAGGTGCAGCGCGAGCAGCGCGAAGGCGACGGTGGTGTTGGTGAAGCACTTGGTGGAGACGACGCAGACCTCCGGCCCGGCGTGCACGTAGACGCCGCCGTCGGCCTCGCGGGCGATGGCGGAGCCGACCACGTTCACGACGCCGAGCACCCGCGCGCCCTTGCGCTTCAGCTCCTGGACGGCGGCCAGCACGTCGTAGGTCTCACCCGACTGGGAGACGGCGATGTACAGGGTGTCGGGGTCGACGACCGCGTTGCGGTAGCGGAACTCGGAGGCGGGCTCGGCGTCCGCGGGGATGCGGGCCAGCTCCTCGATCATCTGGGCGCCGATCATGCCCGCGTGGTACGAGGTGCCGCAGCCGAGGATCTTCACGCGGCGGATCTGGCGCGCCTCACGGGCGTCCAGGTTGAGGCCGCCCAGGTGCACGGTGGAGAAGCGGTCGTCGATGCGGCCGCGCAGCACGCGGTCCACGGCGTCGGCCTGCTCGTGGATCTCCTTGTGCATGTAGGTGTCGTGGCCGCCCATGTCGTAGGAGGCGGCCTCCCACTCCACGGTGGTGGGCTCCGCGGTGGTGCGGGTGCCCTCCGTGGTGTAGGTGCGGAAGTCGTCGGCCTTGAGGGTGGCCATCTCGCCGTCGTCGAGGGTGACGATCTGGCGGGTGTGGGCGACCAGGGCGGCGATGTCCGAGGCGACGAACATCTCCTTCTCGCCGATGCCGAGGACGACCGGGGAGCCGTTGCGGGCCACGACGATGCGGTCGTTGAAGTCGGCGTGCATGACGGCGATGCCGTAGGTGCCCTCGACCACGCGCAGCGCCTCGCGGACCTTGTCCTCGAGCTTCTCGGCCGCGGAACGGGCGATGAGGTGGACGAGGACCTCGGTGTCGGTCTCGGAGAGGAACTCGACGCCGTCCGCCTCCAGCTTGCGGCGCAGGTCGGAGGCGTTGTCGACGATGCCGTTGTGGACGACGGCGACCTTGAGGTCGGCCGACATGTGCGGGTGGGCGTTCACGTCGGAGGGGCGCCGTGGGTGGCCCAGCGGGTGTGGGCGATGCCGGTGGTGCCCTTGAAGCGGGCCGGGACCTTGGCCTCCAGGTCGCGGACGCGCCCCTTGGCCTTGACCATCTTCAGGCCGGCCGTCTTCGGGGAGGTGACGACGATGCCCGCGGAGTCGTAGCCGCGGTACTCCAGGCGCTGCAGGCCTTCCAGGAGCAGGGGCGCGACGTCACGCTTCCCGATGTATCCGACGATTCCGCACATGTGTAGGCAATCCCTCTGTAGTTCTCGGCCGGCCCGTGGCGGTCGCTCAGCCGTAGACCATGCGGCGCAGCTGGCGGAGCGTCGGCTCCGGCGGTGCCACCGCCCGGTATTTCAGGTCCGCCGCGATCCGTTCGAAGATCTCCGCGTTGACCAGGCCCTGGGCCTGGAGCTCGCGGTGGCGGCGACGGACGAATTCCTCGGTCGTCTCGTCGAAGTAGGCGAGGACGTCCTGGATCACCCGCAGGGCCTCACCCCGGTTCAGCGGGGTGGAGCGCGTCAGGTGATCAACGAGTTCGTCGTGCACCCGGTAGATCCTGGGGTACCGGCGAGACTTTCGCAAGATTCCTGCCCGATTCCGGGCAGGCCCCTGGTGGAGGGCCGTGAGTGGACTGTGCGTGTGCGGGGGCCTGTCCGGCGGATCATGCCGGAGACGCGGAGCCCGGCACGCCCCGGGAGGGGGCGCCCCCGCGGCGTTGCCGTCGGTTGCCGCCCCCGCTCGGCCGCCCCCGCTCGGCCGCGCTCGCGCGGGGGTGTGCGCCCGTCGGCGGGTCAGAGACCGGCGAGAGGGTTCTTCAGCGTCCCGACCAGCTGGAGTGCGCCCGACGGGTCCGCCAGGTCCACCATCTGCCGGTTGTTCCGCAGCTGGAGCCGGTTGAGGCAGGACAGCGCGAACTCGGGGGCGAACAGGTCGTACTGCCGGAACCGGTCGTCGAGTTCGGGGTGCGCCTCCTGGTACTCGCGGCTCACCTCGGCGACCGTGCGCCAGAAGCCGTCCTCCGTCAGGACCCCCTCCTCGGCCAGGCCGGCGGCGAGGAAGCGGAAGAAGCAGTCGAAGACGTCCGTGAAGATCGACAGGAGCTTCTTGTCCTCGGGGACCTCGACCCGGATGCGCCGCACCTCGGGCGGCAGCACCGCGTCCGGGTCCATGACGGCGATCTCCTCGGCGATGTCCTTGTAGACCGCCCGCTGCACGACACCGTCCTTCAGCACCAGGACGGTGTTCTCGCCGTGCGGCATGAAGACCAGGTCGTAGGCGTAGAAGGAGTGCAGCAGGGGGGTGTAGTACGCCCGCAGGTAGTGCCGCAGCCACTCGGCGGGGGCCAGGCCCGACCGCTCGATCAGCGCGCCGGCCACCGACCTGCCCTCGTGGTCCACGTGGACCAGGGCGGCCATCGTGGTGAGGGACTCGCCGTCGCGGAGGGAGGGGACGGGGCTCTCCCGCCACAGCGCGGCCAGCATCTTGCGGTACGGCGAGTGGCGGTCGGTCGCCGCCTCGTACTCCAGGTGCCGGTAGCCGACGGCCGCCCGCTCCCGGATGATCGACAGCCCCGTCGACTTCAGCACCGGGTCGTTGTCGATCAGCCGGTCCAGCCAGTCGTTGATCGCCGGGGTCGCCTCCATGTACGCCGCCGACAGGCCGCGCATGAAGCCCATGTTGAGGACGGACAGGGCCGTCTTGACGTAGTGCTTCTCCGGGTGGGTCGCGTTGAAGAAGGTCCGGATGGACTGCTGGGCCAGGTACTCGTCGTCGCCCTCGCCGAGGCACACCAGGTTCTGGCGGGCGATCTCGGCGGCGAAGGTGACGCTGAGCTTGTTCCGCCACTGCCAGGGGTGGACGGGGATGAGGAGGTAGTCGGCGGGGTCGAGGCCCCGTCCGCGCAGGACGCCGTCGAAGCGCTCGACGGTCTCCTCGCCCAGCTCCTGCCGGACGAACGACTCGTGGTCGATGCCGGCGCCCGCCGTGAACGCCGCCCGCGACCGGTGCGCGGCCAGCCACACCAGGCGGACCGGGTGCGCGGTCTCCGGCGCGTACGCCAGGTACTCCTCGACGTCGAAGCCGAGCCGCCCGTTGTTGGCGACGAAGCAGGGGTGGCCCTCGGTCATGCCGCTCTCGATGGCCTGGAAGCCGCCTTCCAGCAGTCCGGCGGCCGTGATCCGCGGCTTGGCGAGCTTGTAGCAGGTGCCGGAGAGGGTGGAGGAGATCTCCTCCAGGTAGACCGGCAGGATCTCGTCGCTCAGGCCGAGCGTCCCCCGCAGCTCGATGAAGAAGTCCAGTGCGGCCAGGGGCAGCGCGGCGCCGTCCCGGGTGCGGGTGATCGAGCCGGCGTCGACCTGCCAGTGGTCCAGGGCGCGGCGCACGGCGGTGAAGCGGTAGGACGTCAGGCCGTCGTCGCTGCGGACGACGTACCGCTCGTTCCGCCCGTCCTGCTCGCCCGTGGACCCGCTCACGGGCTCGGGGGTGATCAGCCGCTCGTGGGCGAACTCCGCGAGGGCCTTGCGGACCAGCAGGCGGTTGGCCTCCTCCCAGCGTTCGGGGAGAGGTGGGCCACGGTGTCGGCGAGGCTCACGCGTCCACCCCCGTGGCGGCGGCGAACCGCTCCCGCGTGCAGAAGCTGAGCAGCGCCTTCTTCTCCGGCTTGTCGATCTCGCGTTCGGGGACGAAGCCGACGGCCTCGTTCAGCGCGTGCACGGCCGTGTTGGAGACGTCCGGCTCGACCACCACCCGTTCGGTGGCCGGGTCCTGGAAGAGGCGGGCCACGACGGCGGTGATGACCGCGCGGGTGAAGCCGTGCACGGGCCGGTCGGTGGGGGCGACCAGGAAGTGCATGCCGACGTCGCCGGGCCGCGGTTCGTACAGGCCGACCAGCTCGCGGTGGCGGGGGTCGTAGTACTCCATCAGGAAGGCCGGTGTGCCGTCGTGCAGCCCGAGCAGGGCGTGGTGGTGCTCGTCGGCGGCGATCTCCGTGTAGGCGCGCTCGACGTCGGCCGGCGAGGCGTCCTGCATCATCCAGAAGGCCGCCTTGGGGTGCGTCACCCAGGAGTGCAGCAGCTCGGCGTCCTTCAGGGGTCGAGGGGGCGGAAGGTGAGACGGCCGACGGCCGCGGTCGTGTTCATGCGCCGAACTCCTGGAACGCGATGGTCTTCTCGACCGGGTAGTACTCGCTGCCGAGCAGCTCGCGGATGATGTGGCTGTTGCGGTAGGGGCCCATGCCGAGGTCCGGGCTGGTGACGCTGTGCGTGTGGACGCCGGCGTTCTGCAGGAAGACGCCCCGGCCGGTGACGTCGATCGCGTAGTCGCGGGTCACGTCGAAACGGCCGTGCCCGTCGAAGCGGAGCCGGTCGCGGATCGGGTCGAGGAAGGCCGGCGGCTCGTAGTGGTAGCCGGTGGCCAGCACCAGGCCCTCGGTGCGGATCTCGAAGTCCTTGTCCTGCTCGTCCTGGTGGAAGCCGAGCGTGCAGCCGCCGTCCTCGTACCGCGCGGAGGTCAGCGAGGAGTTGGTGAGCAGCCGGGTGGGGACGCCGCGGCCCGCGCTCTCGACGTTCTTCTGGTAGAGCAGGTCGAAGATCGCGTCGATCAGCTCCGAGTTGATGCCCTTGAACAGGCCCTTCTGCTGCTTCTCCAGCCGGTAGCGGGTCTCCTCGGGCAGCGCGCGGAAGTAGTCGACGTAGTCCGGGGAGGTCATCTCCAGGGTCAGCTTGGTGTACTCCAGCGGGAAGAACCGCGGGGAGCGGGTGACCCAGTTGAGCTGGTAGCCGTGGACGTCGATCTCGGAGAGCAGCTCGTGGTAGATCTCGGCGGCGCTCTGCCCGCTGCCGACCACGGTGATCGACTTCTTCTCCCGCAGTTCCGCCCTGCGGTGCATGTACTGCGAGGTGTGCAGGACGCCGTCCTCCAGGCCGCGGCACACCTCGGGGACGTACGGCACGGTGCCGGTGCCGAGGACCAGGTGCGGCGCGCGGAACTCCTCGCCGTCCGTGGTCCGCACGGCGTACAGCTCGGTGCCCTCGTCGTACGTCACCTCGGCGACCGTCGTCGAGAAGCGCACGCTGCTCAGCTTCCCGGCGGCCCAGCGGCAGTAGTCGTCGTACTCCACGCGCAGCGGGTAGAAGTTCTCGCGGATGTAGAACGAGTACAGTCGGCCCTTCTCCTTCAGGTAGTTGAGGAAGGAGTACGGCGAGGTCGGGTCGGCGAGGGTGACCAGGTCCGACATGAACGGCGTCTGCAGGTGAGCGCCGTCGAGGAACATGCCGGCGTGCCACTCGAAGTCGGGCTTGGACTCCAGGAAGACGCCGTTCAGCGCGTCGATGGGCTCGGTCAGGCAGGCGAGGCCGAGATTGAAGGGGCCGAGCCCGATCCCGACGAGGTCGTGGGTGGCGGCGGGGTTTTCAGGACGCGCGGTCAAGGGACTCTCCCAGGTACTGCTCGGCGTGGCCGGCGATCAGTTCGAGGACGGCGGCCATGTCGTCGACCGTCGTCTCGGGGTTCAGCAGGGTGAACTTCAGGTAGTGGCGGCCGTCCACCTTGGTGCCCGCCACCACCGCGTCGCCGGAGGCGAACAGGGCCTTGCGGGCGTGGAGGTTGGCGCGGTCGGTCTCGTCCGGGTCGGTGACGGCCCGCGGGACGTAGCGGAAGACCAGGGTGGACAGCGACGGTTCGACGACGACCTCGAAGCGCGGGTCGGCGGCGAGCAGTTCCCAGCCCCGGGCCGCGAGGTCGCAGACCTCGTCGAACAGCCGGCCGATGCCGTCGGCGCCCATCGTGCGCAGCGTCATCCACAGTTTCAGCGCGTCGAAGCGGCGGGTGGTCTGGAGGGACTTGTCGACCTGGTTGGGGATGCGTTCCTGCACCGTGCGGCGGGGGTTCAGGTACTCGGCGTGGTAGGTGGCGTGGCGCAGCGTGGCCGCGTCCCGGACCAGGACGGCCGAGGAACTCACCGGCTGGAAGAAGGACTTGTGGTAGTCCACGGTCACGGAGTCGGCGCGCTCGATGCCGTCGATGCGGTCGCGGTACTTCAGCGAGGCGAGCAGTCCGCAGCCGTAGGCGGCGTCGACGTGCATCCAGGCGCCGTGGCGCTCGCACAGTTCGGCGATCTCGGGCAGCGGGTCGATGGAGCCGAAGTCGGTGGTGCCGGCGGTGGCGACGACGGCCATGGGGTGGAGGCCGGCCTCCTCGCAGCGCTGGAGTTCGCGGGCGAGGGTGACGGTCTGCATGCGCTTGTCGTGGTCGACGGGGATCGAGATCACCGCGTCCGGTCCCAGCCCCAGCAGTTTCGCCGACTTCTGCACGCTGAAGTGGCTGACGTCGGAGGTGAAGACGCGCAATTTGTGGAGGGAGCCTGCCTTGGCCTCCTCGCGGGCGAGGAGCAGCGCCTGGAGGTTGGACTGGCTGCCGCCGGAGGTGAACACGCCGTCGGCGGCGGGGCCGAGGCCGATCCGGGCGGCCGTCCAGTCGACCAGTTTTCGCTCGATGAGGGTGCCGCCCGCCGACTGGTCCCAGGTGTCCAGGGAGGAGTTGACGGCGGACAGGACCGCCTCGCCGAGCACGGCCGGGATGACGACCGGGCAGTTGAGGTGGGCGAGGTAGCGGGGGTGGTGGAAGTAGACCGCGTCGCGGAGGTAGACCTCCTCCAGTTCGTCCAGCACCGCCGTGGTGTCGCCCAGCGGCCGGTCGAGGTCGATGCCCTCGATGCGGGGGGTGAGGGCGTCGACCGTGACGCCGGTGAACGGACGTTCGGTGGCGGCGAGTTTGGCGGCCACCCGCTCGACTCCTTCGGTCACGGAGCGGCGGTACCGCTCCGCGTTCGTGTCATTGAGCAGGTGCGAGCGCATCGTGGGGGTCCTCCGGGATGGGGACGGGTCCGCCGCGGGACGGACGCGGGAGCGGAGCCTCGATTTTTACTTAGGTTAGCCTAACCTAAGAGATGTGAGCGAAACACCGCCCCGCCGTGACGGTCGTCACGTTGGACGAACCGTCAACTTCCTTGAATGACAAGGCGGTTGGTTATTGGGCTGCGCGCAGCTGCTCCTCCGTCAGGCCCTGGCGCCAGTACCCGACGAAGGTGATCCGGCGCCGGTCGATGCCGCGCTCGTGCGCCAGGTGCCGGCGCAGCGCCTTCACCGAGCCCGACTCGCCCGCGATCCAGGCGTACGGCCGCTCGGCGGACGGGAGCGGGGCCGCGCGCAGGGCGTCCAGGCAGGACCCGTCGGTCCGCCAGGAGATCTCGGCGTCCGCCGCGGTCACCAGGTCCCGCGCGTTCCGGGCGTCGCGCACGTCCAGCCATGCCCGGACGCGCTGTCCGGCGGGCAGCGCGGCGAGGATGGACGCGATCGCCGGCAGGGCCGTCTCGTCGCCCCACAGCAGCACCAGGTCGGTGTCGTCCGGCGGCCGGAACCGGATCGCCCGGTTGTCGGCGACGGCGGGGCCGAGCAGCAGCACCCGGTCACCGGCGCGGGCCCGGCCGGCCCACGCGGAGGCGGGCCCGGCCGGGGTGTGCAGCACGAAGTCGATGTCGATCTCGTCGGGGTCCCGGCGCAGCCCCCGCAGCGTGTACGAGCGCATCACCGCCCGTACGTCGTCCGGGAGTTCCCGCCAGCCCTGCCACCAGCCGTCCCCCAGCTCGAGGGGCACGGCCGGCGCGGTCTGCCCCGGGTGCGGCAGGAACAGCGACAGGGACTGGTCCCAGCCGTCGGAGAGGAAGTGCCGCAGGTCCTCCCCGGCGAAACTCACCCGGACCAGGGACGGCCCGAGCCGTCTCGTCCGTACGACGTGCAGGGCGAAGAAACGGAACGGGGCGGCGACGGCCGTGGTCATGCGGGCTCCTGGGGAGGGGAGGGGCATTCGGCCTTGCGGTGGCGGTGGCGGTGGCGGTGGTGATCGCGGTGGCGGGGGCCCGGGCCCGCCCGGCCCGGCCGGCGGGAGCGGGCCCCGGTCGCCGCGAACGCCTCGGTCAGGCGACCTTCTTCGCCTTCTCGAGCGCCTCGGCGAGGGTCTCCAGCAACGGCACGCACTTGTCGTACGACAGGATCGGCTCGGGCGAGCGGGCGATGACCTGCCCGGCCTTCACCGCGGGGAGCTGCTTCCAGGTCGGCTTGGTGATGTCGGCCGGCTGGATCGTCGAGGAGCGGTCGTCCATCATGATGATGTCGGCCTGGTACTTGTCGACGTTCTCCCAGCTCAGCGACTCGTACCAGCCGCCGCCCTCGGCCTTGGCGCTCTCCGGCGGCTCGACGAAGTTCACGCCGAGGGCCTTGAAGTACTCCAGGTCGATGGAGAGGTTCGTGCCGGAGACGTAGAACAGCTGGTCGCTCGCGGAACCGGCCATGACCTTGATGTCGGGCTTGGCCTTGGCGGCGGCGCGCAGCCGGGTCGCGGCGGTCTCGAAGCGCTTCCTGGCGTCGGTGACCTCGGCCGCGGCCATGTCCGCGCCGAGGGACTCGGCCAGTTCCCACATGCGCTCCAGCGGAGCGGTGAGCTGACGGTCGTAGACGGAGACGGCGACGCTCGGGGCCAGCTTGGCGATCTTGTCCTTGGAGGCCTCGGGGACGTACCAGAGGGTGCCGGCGTTGTCGAACATCGTGGAGACGAGCACGTCGGGCGCGAGGGCCGCGTACTTCTCGACGTTGAACTCGTCCCAGACGTTGCCGAGGACCTCGACCTTACTGACGTCCATGTCACCGGCCTGGACGTCGGCCTTGCCGTCGGTGGTCTTCGTCGGTCCGAAGACGCCCTTGACCTGGATGCCGTAGTCGAAGAGGGCGGCCGCGACGCCGGTGAACGCGACGATGTCCGCCGGGACCTTGTCGAGCTTCACGGTGGTCCCGCGGTCGTCCTCGAACGTCCAGGGACCGGACTTGGCGGCGGCGCCCTCCGTCGACTTCGAGCCACCGCTCTTGGAGTCGTCGTCCCCGCAGGCTGCGAGCACGGCACCGAGGCCGAGGGCGCCACCGGCGGCGAGGATGCCGCGACGGGTGAGGTGAGGGGCTCTGGCGTTGGACATGAGTGTGGCCGCTTTCGAACGGGGCGGATCACCGCCGGACAATTCGAAGGTAGGTTAGCCTAACCTCATATCCTGTCCAGGGGCGGGTCCGGCCGGAGCCGCCCCTCCCTCGCTCCGGCCGAGGTGACCCTCCCTGTCCGATCGGGTCAATATGCTTGCGCGGAAGGGTAGTTGGCCGTAAAACGCCTCTTGCGGCGGACCGCGGCGACTGCTTAATGGTCCCCACGGATGCGCGTGCTGACGGGGGGACTTGTGGAGACGCAGGGAACGATCGGGGCACCGATGCCCGTACCGCCGCCTCCGGCGAAGGGGATGGCCGTCGCCCTGAAGGTGAGCAAACGGCTGCTGTGGGTGGGAGAGGCGGCCTACCCGCTGCACAACATCGCACGTGTCCACACCTTCGTCCTCAAGCCCAAGAGGATGGCGGCGTTCGGCGACTTCCTGAAAGATGCGGCCTACACCGCGGTGGGGTTGGCCGTGATCCGGGCGATGAACGCGAACGACTCCTCCCGCAGTGCCGAGGACGCCGGCCTCCAGGTGGTGTGGGTGCTGGGCCTGACCGTGCTGGTCTGGCTGCTCTCACGGTTGCTGAAGGTGTGGTCCTCGCCGGACGAGCACGTCCTGGCCGTCGAGACCTCCAGCGGGTCCACGGCCCTGGTGACTCTGCCCGACCCCGCCCAGCTGAAGCAGCTGGTCCTCTACATCACCCACACCATCGAGCACCCCGAGACCGAGTTCCCGGAAATCTGGGTGCAGAGCCTCCAGGTCAACCCCAAGAACTACCAGTTCGGCGACACGGTGAACATGTACGGCGGCCTCCACAACACGGGGATGGTGAAGAAGTGAGCGGCAACACCTTCAACAACTACGGCGACTCGGTGTACGTCGACGGCGGCTCGGGCCACATCGGCATGGTCAAGATCGGCGGCGCCGCGACCGGCGCCCAGGAGGCGGTCGAGGCGCTGCGCCTGCAGCTCCGGGAACTGCGCGGCACGCTGACGCCGGACGCCGAGCGGACCGTCGAGGAGAACCTGCCGGTCGTCGCCGACGGCACGCGCGCCGCCGGCGAGCGGCGCGCGGCCCTGGCCGCCGTCTCCGGAGCCGTCGCGGCACTCGGGGCGGCGGCGGCACCGGTACGGGATCTCATCGAGGGGCTGCGGGGCATGCTGGGCGGGTGACCGTCCGCCGGGCGTTCCCGCGAGCCGGTGCCGGAGCGGGTACCGGTGCGGGCAGAGGTGCCGGTTCCCGCGGGAACCGGCACCGCCTCAGCCGACCAGACCCAGTTCCCGGGCGATCAGCATCCGCTGCACCTCGCTCGTGCCCTCGCCGATCTCCAGGATCTTGGAGTCGCGCCACATGCGGGCGACCGGGTACTCGTTCATGAAGCCGTAGCCGCCGTGGACCTGGGTGGCGTCGCGGGCGTTGTCGACGGCGACCGTCGAGGAGTACAGCTTCGCCAGGGCCGCCTCCTTCTTGAAGGACTCCCCGGACACCAGGCGCGACGCCGCGTCGCGCCAGGCGAGGCGGGCCGTGTGGGCCTTCATCTCCATGTCGGCGATCTTGAACTGGATCGCCTGGTTGGCGCCGATCGGACGGCCGAAGGCACGGCGCTCCTTGGCGTACTTCACCGACTCGTCGACGCAGCCCTGGGCCAGCCCGGTCGCCAGGGCCGCGATGGCGACGCGGCCCTCGTCCAGGATGCGCAGGAACTGGGCGTAGCCGCGGCCCTCCTCGCCCAGCAGGTTGGCCGCCGGGACGCGGACGTCCGTGAAGGACAGCTCACGCGTGTCCGAGGCGTTCCAGCCGACCTTGGAGTAGGGCGCGGCGACCGTGAAACCGGGGGTGCCGGACGGGACGACGATCGCGGAGATCAGCGGCCTGCCGTCCGGCTTGCGGCCGGTGACCGCGGTGACGGTGACCAGGCCCGTGATGTCCGTGCCCGAGTTGGTGATGAAGCACTTCGTGCCGTTGATCACCCACTCGCCGGTGTCCGGGTCGAGGCGGGCCGTCGTCCGCGTCGCGCCCGCGTCGCTGCCGCCGTCCGGCTCGGTCAGGCCGAACGCGCCCAGGATCTCGCCGGAGCACAGCCGCGGCAGCCACTCCCGCTTCTGCTCCTCGGTGCCGAAGAGGTGGAGGGGCATCGCGCCCAGCGAGACGCCCGCCTCCAGGGTGATCGCCACCGACGAGTCGACGCGGGCCAGTTCCTCCAGCGCGATGCCCAGCGCCAGGTAGTCGCCGCCCATGCCGCCGTACTCCTCGGGGAAGGGCAGCCCGAACAGGCCCATGCGGCCCATCTCGCGGACGATCTCGTACGGGAACTCGTGCCGCTCGTAGAAGTCGCCGATCTTCGGCGCGACGACGTCGTGCGCGAACTGCTCGACGGTGCGCCGCAGTTCTTCCAGCTCGGGGGAGAGTCGGTGGTCCATGGCGGTCACTGCTCCTTGTGGGCCTCGCGGCCCTCTTGGCCCTCTGCGTCCTCGTGGGACAGGGCGCGGACGGTGCGGGACGGGCTGGGCCGGCCCAGCCGGCCGGCCATCCAGACGCTGGTGGCGACGAGACGGCCGAGGTCGACCCCGGTGTCGATGCCGAGGCCGGTCAGCATCCACACGAGGTCCTCGGTGGCGAGGTTGCCGGTGGCGGACCTCGCGAACGGGCAGCCGCCCAGGCCGCCCGCCGAGGCGTCGACGGTGGTGACGCCGTGCCGGAGCGCGGCGAGGGTGTTGGCGAGGGCCTGGCCGTAGGTGTCGTGGAAGTGCACGCCCAGCGCGCCGACGGGGATGCCCTCCTCGCCGAGGGCGGTCAGCAGCTCCCCGACGTGACCGGGGGTGGCGACCCCGATGGTGTCGCCGAGGCTCAGCTCGTCGCAGCCCATGTCGACGAGGGCCCGGCACACCCGGACGACCTGGTGGACCGGGACCGCGCCCTCCCAGGGGTCGCCGAAGCACATGGAGAGGTAGCCGCGCACGTGCACCCCGTCGGCCTTGGCCCGCTCCACCACCGGGTGGAACATGGCCAGCGACTCGTCCACCGTGCGGTTGAGGTTGGCCTTGGCGAAGGACTCGGTGGCGCTGGCGAACACCGCGACCCGCCGCGCCCCGAGCGCCAGCGCCCGGTCCAGCCCGCGTTCGTTCGGCACGAGCACCGGCAGCTCCACCGGCAGGCCGGCGAGCATCGGGAACAGTTCCTCGGCGTCGGCGAGCTGGGGCACCCACTTCGGGTGGACGAAGCTGGTCGCCTCGATCGTGGTCAGCCCGGCGTCGGCGAGCCGGTGCACGAACTCGGCCTTCACGGCCGTCGGCACGGTCGCCTTCTCGTTCTGCAGGCCGTCGCGGGCGCCGACCTCGTGGATCCTGACCCGCGTGGGCAGGCCCGGCGCGGGCACGGTCATCGGAAGTCCTCGCACGCTCATCCCTCCTCCCCGTGCGGCGCGATCACGGCCAGCACCTGGTCCATGGCGACGGTGGAGCCCGCGGTGACGTCGAGTTCGGCGACCGTGCCGGCGTGCGGGGCGGAGATGACGTGCTCCATCTTCATCGCCTCCACCACCAGCAGGCTCTGCCCGGCCGTCACCTCGTCGCCGACGGCGACCTTCACCACCGTCACCGTGCCCGGCATGGGCGCGGTCAGCGAGTCGGCGCCCGCGTGCGCGGCCCCGGTCAGGGACGCGGCCACCGGGTCGTGGTCGCGCACCTGCCAGGCGTCGCCGTCGCGGCCCAGCCAGTCACCGGCCCGGTGGAAGGTGTGCCGGACGCCGTCGAGGGTGACGCCGACCTCGTCGTCGGTGACCGAGTGCGTGCCGCGCGGGGTGTGCTCCACGGGGTCGGTGACCCGCAGCGGGAACGCCGGCGGCCGGTGCTCCCCGCCCAGCCGCCACCCGCTCGGCACCGAGAAGGGGTCCGTCCACCCCGTCCCGGACGGGTTCAGCGCCTCCAGCCGGACGGCCGCGGCGGCCTCGTAGACCTCCTCCGGCACCTCGGTGGGGACCAGGTCGTCCATGACCCGCTCGACCAGACCGGTGTCCAGCTCGCCCGCCACGACCGCCGGATGGGCGAGCAGCCGGCGCAGGAACCCGGCGTTCGTCGGCACGCCCAGCGTGACCGTGTCCGCGAGGGCGGCCCGGAGCCTGCGCAGCGCCGTGGCCCGGTCGGGGCCGTACGCGATCACCTTGGAGAGCATCGGGTCGTACAGGCTGCCGACCTCGGTGCCCTCGCTCAGCCCCGAGTCGGTGCGCACGCCCTCGCCCTGCGGCTCGCGCAGCCGCAGCACGGTGCCGCCGGACGGCAGGAAGCCGCGGGCGCCCTCCCGGACGGACACCGTCTCGGCGCACACCCGCGCCTCGACGGCGTGCCCCGTCAGACGGATGTCGTCCTGCGCGTACGGCAGTTGCTCCCCGGCCGCCACCCGCAGCTGCCACTCCACCAGGTCGAGCCCGGTGACCAGTTCGGTGACGGGGTGCTCCACCTGGAGACGGGTGTTCATCTCCATGAAGTAGTACGCCTTCGGGTCCCCGCCGGGGACGATGAACTCCACCGTGCCCGCGCCCCGGTAGCCGCAGGACAGGGCCGCCTGGACCGCCGCCTCGCCCATCCCCGCGCGGGTGGTCTCGTCGAGGAGCACGCTGGGCGCCTCCTCGATCAGCTTCTGGTGCCGGCGCTGGAGGGAGCACTCGCGCTCGCCCAGGTGGATCACCCGGCCGTGGCCGTCCGCCAGGACCTGGATCTCGATGTGCCGGGGCCGGTCGATCCACCGCTCGACGAGCAGCGTGTCGTCCCCGAAGGAGGCGCGGGCCTCGCGGCGGGCGGCGGCGATCTCGTCCAGGAGGACGCCCTCCTCCCGCACCAGCCGCATGCCCTTGCCGCCGCCGCCGGCCGACGGCTTGAGCAGCACGGGCATGCCGATCTCCAGTGCGGCGGCGGCCAGTTCGGCGTCGCCGAGCCCGCTCCCGCTCGACCCGGGAACCACCGGGACGCCCGCCGCCTGCACGGTCTCCTTGGCGCGGATCTTGTCGCCCATGAGGGAGATCGCCTCGGCCGGCGGTCCGATGAACACGAGCCCGGCGTCGGCGCAGGCGCGCGCGAAGCCGGCGTTCTCCGCGAGGAAGCCGTACCCGGGGTGGACGGCCTGGGCGCCGGTGCGGGCGGCGGCCTCCAGCAGCCGCTCCACCGACAGGTAGCTCTCGGCGGCCGGCGCCGGACCGATCCGGACGGCCGTGTCGGCCTCCCGGACGTGCCGCGCGTCGGCGTCGGCGTCGGAGAAGACGGCCACCGAGCGCACGCCCAGGGAACGCAGGGTGCGGATCACCCGGACGGCGATCTCGCCCCGGTTGGCGACGAGGACTGTGTCGAACATCGTCTTGAAGCCCCTCACATCCGGAAGACGCCGAACTGGGGTTCGCCCAGCGGCGCGTTGGCACAGGCGGTCAGGGCCAGACCCAGCACCTGGCGGGTCTCCAGCGGGTCGATGACCCCGTCGTCCCAGAGCCGGGCGGTCGCGTAGTAGGCGCTGCCCTGGCGCTCGTACTGCTCGCGGACCGGGGCCTTGAACGCCTCTTCCTCCTCGGCGGGCCAGTCCTGGCCGCGCGCCTCCAGCTGGTCGCGCTTGACGGTGGCGAGGACGGAGGCGGCCTGCTCGCCGCCCATCACGGAGATCTTGGCGTTCGGCCACATCCACAGGAAGCGGGGGAGTAGGCCCGGCCGCACATCGAGTAGTTCCCCGCGCCGTACGACCCGCCGACCACGACCGTCAGTTTGGGCACGCGCGTGCAGGCCACCGCGGTGACCATCTTGGCGCCGTGCTTGGCGATGCCGCCGGCCTCGTAGTCCTTGCCGACCATGAAGCCGGAGATGTTCTGGAGGAACAGCAGGGGGATGCCGCGCTGGTCGCACAGCTCGATGAAGTGGGCGCCCTTCTGGCGGACTCGGAGAACAGGATGCCGTTGTTGGCGACGATGCCGACCGGGTGCCCGTGGACGCGGGCGAAGCCGGTGATCAGGGTCTGCCCGAACTCGGACTTGAACTCCGCGAAACGGGAGCCGTCCGTGATGCGGGCGATGATCTCCCGTACGTCGTAGGGGGTGCGGGAGTCGACCGGCACCGCGCCGTACAGCCCGTGGGGGTCGACCTTGGGCTCGACCGCGGGCCGCACCTCCCAGGGGAGCGGGCGGCGGGCCGGGAGGGTGGAGACGATGGTCCGCACGATGCGCAGGGCGTGCGCGTCGTCCTCCGCGAGGTGGTCGGTGACGCCCGAGACCCGTGCGTGGACCTCGCCGCCGCCCAGCTCCTCCGCGGTGACGACCTCGCCGGTGGCGGCCTTCACCAGCGGCGGACCGCCCAGGAAGATCGTGCCCTGGCCGCGCACGATGACCGCCTCGTCGCTCATCGCCGGGACGTACGCCCCGCCGGCCGTGCACGAGCCGAGCACGGCGGCGATCTGCGGGATGCCGGCCCCGGACATGCGGGCCTGGTTGTAGAAGATCCGCCCGAAGTGCTCGCGGTCCGGGAAGACCTCGTCCTGCATGGGCAGGAAGGCGCCGCCGGAGTCCACCAGGTACAGGCACGGCAGCCGGTTCTCGAGGGCCACCTCCTGGGCCCGCAGGTGCTTCTTCACCGTCATCGGGTAGTACGTCCCGCCCTTGACGGTGGCGTCGTTGGCGACGATCACGCACTCCCGGCCGCTGACCCGGCCGATCCCGGCGATCACCCCGGCCGCCGGTGCCTGCCCGTCGTACAGCCCGTCGGCGGCGAGGGGGGCCAGCTCCAGGAACGGCGAGCCGGGGTCCAGGAGGGTGTCCACCCGGTCCCTCGGCAGCAGCTTCCCGCGCGCGGTGTGCCGGGCCCGCGCCTTCTCCCCGCCGCCCAGCCGGGCCGCGGCCAGCTTGCCGCGCAACTCCTCGGCGAGCGCGAGATGGGCCCTCTCGTTGGCCCGCCAGGCCTCCGACGCGGGATCCGCCGCGCTGGTCAGCTCCGGTGCCTGCTCCATACCTTGCGGTCCCCTCACCCAGTGGTCGACTGGTTAATGAGCGTTAACCATTTCCGTCAGGTTAACGAGCGCTAACCTCGTTGTCTAGAATTGTTTTCATGGCCACCAGAACCGACGCCCCCACCCGCCGCGAGCAGATCCTCAAGGAAGCCGCGCGCCTGTTCGCCGAACGCGGGTTCCACGGCGTCGGCGTGGACGAGATAGGGGCCGCGGTCGGCATCAGCGGCCCCGGCCTCTACCGGCACTTCCCCGGCAAGGACGCGATGCTCGCCGAGCTGCTGGTCGGGATCAGCGGCCGGCTGCTGACCGGTGCGCGGCGCCGGGTGCAGGAGGCCGACGGGGCCCGGGCCGGGACGGTCCTCGACTCGCTCATCGAGGGGCACACCGACTTCGCGCTCGACGACCGCCCCCTGATCACCCTGCACGACCGGGAGCTGGACCGCCTCCGCGACAGCGACCGCAAGCTGGTGCGGCAGTTGCAGCGGCAGTACGTCGAGCTGTGGGTGGAGGTCGTCCGCGAGGTCCACCCGGCGCTGACGGAGCCGACGGCCCGGTCCGCGGTGCACTCGGTGTTCGGACTGCTCAACTCCACCCCGCACCTGGGGCGCGCGGGTACGCTCCCCGGCCGGGCGGCCATGGCGGACCTGCTGCACCGGATGGCCCGCGGCGCCTTCGCCTCGGCGGCGCAGGAGTGAGGGGCGCGGGGGCGGGGACGGGGGCGTAAGGGCGAGCCGCGGAGGGGGGAACCGCGGAGGGGCGTGGGTGGCCGACCGCGGAGGCCGGGGCGGGAAGGTCGAGGGGCCAGGAGGCCGAGGGGTCGGGAGGGCCGGGAGCGCCGGGGAGGCCGAGGGGCCGGGGTGCCGGGGAGGTCGAGAGGGCCGGGGCGCCGGGGGCGGAGGTCGAGAGGTCAGGGAGGCCGGGAGGGCCGGGGTTCCGGCGTCACCGGTCCCGGCCGTGGAGTGCCCTTCCGCAGGCGGACGGCTACGGCCGCAAGAGTTCGTCGGAAGCTGCCACGCGCATCGGGGAGCCCGGCGGCCCGAAGGGGGTGCCGGGGCGGCGTGCGGCCCGGCGCGGGCGTGACGAGGGTTACCCCGCACCCACCCTGGACGCGCTTCGTACTCGCCGGTACGGTGATATGAGCAAGCGCTTAGACAGGCCGATGTACGTGGAGGTGGCGGCGTGCGCCGTACGGTGTTCAACGAGGATCACGAGGCGTTCCGGGAGACCCTTCGCGCCTTCATCGAGGCCGAGGTCGTACCCGTCTACGACGAGTGGTTCGCCGCCGGCCAGGCCCCGCGGGAGTTCTACTACAAGCTCGGCGAGCTGGGCATCTTCGGCATCAACGTCCCCGAGGAGTTCGGCGGCGCGGGCCTGGACAGCCACAAGTTCGAGGCCGTCCTGTACGAGGAGACCGCCCGCGCCGGCGTCCAGTTCGGCGGTTCCGGCGTGCACGTGCTGCTCGCCCTGCCGTACATCAAGATGCTCGCCACCGAGGAGCAGAAGAAGCGCTACCTGCCGAAGTTCGTCTCCGGCGAGGAGATGTGGGCCATCGCGATGACGGAGCCGGGCACCGGTTCCGACCTCGCGGGCATGAAGTCCACCGCCAAGCTGAGCGAGGACGGCACCCACTACGTCCTCAACGGCGCCAAGACCTTCATCACCGGCGGCGTCCACGCCGACAAGGTGATCGTCTGCGCCCGGACCGCCGCCCCGACCGCCGAGGACCGCCGTCACGGCATCTCCCTCTTCGCCGTCGACACCAAGTCCGAGGGCTACTCCGTCGGCCGCAAGCTGGACAAGCTGGGCCTGCGCACCTCCGACACGGCCGAGCTGGCCTTCGTCGACGTCAAGGTGCCCGTCGAGGACCTCCTCGGCGAGGAGAACAAGGGCTTCTCCTACCTCGGCCACAACCTGGCCTCCGAGCGCTGGGGCATCGCCTTCGGCGCTTACGCCCAGGCCAAGGCGGCCGTCCGGTTCGCCAAGCAGTACGTGCAGGACCGCACCGTCTTCGGCAAGCCGGTCGCCCACTTCCAGAACACCAAGTTCGAGCTGGCCGCCTGCCAGGCCGAGGTGGACGCGGCCGAGGCCGTCGCCGACCGCGCCACGGAGGCCCTGGACGCCGGCGAACTGACCCCCGCCGAGGCCGCCAGCGCCAAGCTGTTCTGCACCGAGGTCGCGCACCGCGTCATCGACCGCTGCCTCCAGCTGCACGGCGGCTACGGCTACATGAACGAGTACCCGATCGCCCGCCTGTACGCGGACAACCGGGTCAACCGCATCTACGGCGGCACCAGCGAGATCATGAAGACGATCATCGCCAAGGACATGGGTCTGTAAGCCGGCCGCAATCACCGCCGGATATCACCGTCCTCATGAACCAGGCACTACAGGATCTCCTCGATCTGCTCGACCTCGAGCAGATCGAGGAGAACATCTTCCGCGGCCGGTCCCGCTCCGCCGTCGTCCCCCGCGTCTTCGGCGGGCAGGTCGCGGCCCAGGCGCTGGTCGCCGCCGGGCGCACGGTCCCCGCCGACCGGCACGCCCACTCCCTGCACGCGTACTTCCTGCGGATGGGCGACCCCGGAGCGCCCATCGTCTACAACGTCGAGCGCATCCGCGACGGACGCTCCTTCACCACCCGCCGGGCGGTCGCCGTCCAGCACGGCCGGCCGATCTTCACCCTCTCGGCGTCCTTCCAGACGTACGAGGAGGGGCTCGACCACCAGACCCCGATGCCCCTCTCCCCGGACCCGGCGACCCTGCCGACCTCCGAGGAACGCCTGCGCGGCTACGGCCACCTCCCGGCGGACGTCGTCGAGCGGTTCCTGGAGGCGCGCCGGGCCGTCGACCTGCGGTACGTCGACGAGCCGCCGTACGGGAAGTTCGGCGAGCCGCGGGAGCCGCACAGCCAGGTCTGGTTCCGCACCGACGGCAAGCTCGCGGACGACCCCCTGCTGCACGTCGTCCTCGCCACCTACGTCTCCGACATGACCCTCCTGGACTCGGTCCTCCTCGCGCACGGCCGCGGCGGCTGGGCCGTCGGGGACGTGGTCGGCGCCTCGCTGGACCACGCGATGTGGTTCCACCGCCCGTTCCGCGCCGACGAATGGCTGCTCTACGACCAGGAGTCGCCGTCGGCGCACGGCGGCCGGGGCCTGGGCCAGGCCCGCATCTACACGCAGGACGGACGGCTCGCCGTCTCGGTCATCCAGGAAGGCGTGGTGCGCGTCCCCCGGGAGGACTGAGGGGCACGGCCGGCACGGAGGAACGGGGCGGCGGCGAGAACACCTTCACGGTGCTCGTCGCCGCCTTTTCGGAGCGACGCGAGGGCTAGACCAGCCCCGCCTCCGCCAGCAGGTACGCCGTCATCGGGTCGTAGTGGCGGGGGCTGACGACGTGGTCGTCGAGGGGGACGGTCACCTGGACGGTGCCCTCGGCCTCGGCGAGGAACAGCGCCGGGTCGTTGCAGTCGGCGTACCCGACGGAGTCCACGCCGTGCTGTCCGGCGTAACCCGCCCAGCCGTGGTCGGCGACGACCAGGTCCGGCAGCGGGCGGCCCCCGCGCTCCAGGGCGGTCAGGATCGCCCTCATCGGTTCGCCCGAGTGGGTGTGCCACAGGGTGGCGCCGTGCTCCAGCACCGCCACGTCGGCGAACTGCATGACGTACCCCTCGTCCGTCTGGAGCCCGTCGGGGATGACGACGATCTCGCAGCCGGCCCGGCGCAGCGCGTCCGCCGTGGCCCGGTGCACGTCCAGCAGCCCGCCCGGGTGACCGGTCGCGAACAGCACCCGCTGCCGGTCCTCGGCCGCCTTGCGCAGCCGCCCGGCGAGCCGCTCCAGGCCGTCGACGGTGAGCTGGGGGTCGATGGTGTCCTGGCCGTAGCGGTACTCGGGGTCGTCGTTGACGCCGACCCGCTCCGCCATCACCGCGAGCACGTCCTGCTCGTCGGTCCAGCGGTCGCCGAGCTCCAGGCCGAGCCAGAAGTTGCGGACGCCGTTGGCCAACTGGCGGTAGTGGGAGAGGTTGTTCTCGCGCGGGGTGGCGACGTCACCCGCGATACGGGTCCTCACGAGGTGTTCGACGAGCTCGGCGCGGCTGGGTGTCCCGGGTATCGGCATGGTCTCCATTGTGGGGCAGCCGCCGGTGGGAGTCCGTGGTCTCCCGGACGCTGGGACGCGGGTCACTCACCCCGGTCCGCCGCCCGGCCCGCTCCGGCGAACTCACCGCCCCCGCAGGGCGAACCACAGTTCCATCCGTACGTCCGGGTCGTCCAGGTCCGTCCCCAGCAGGGCCGCGCAGCGCGCGATCCGCTGCCGCACGGTGTTGCGGTGCACGCCCAGCGCCACCGCCGTACGGTCCCAGCCGCCGTGCAGGGACAGCCAGGCGTGCAGGGTGGCCGCGAGGGTCTCGTCGAGGGGGCGAGCAGCGCGCGGGCGTGCGCCTCGGCCTCGTCGGGCGGCACCAGGTCGGCGAGCGCGGGGCGCGCGCCGTGCCGGACCAGGGCGCGCGGGTGGCGCGGGCGCGGGACAGGGCGCGGGCCGCCCGTACGTCGGCGGCCGGCCAGTCGGCGGGGTCCGCCGCGGCGCCGACCCCCAGCGTCCAGCCCGGCTGCGCGAGCGGCTCCCGCTCGCCCGGCACCAGGACCCGTACGACGTCCTCCCCGAGGTCGACCAGCGGCGACCCGAGGGCTGCGCCCAGCGCGGCGGCGGCCACCGCGTCCGGTGCCCGGCCCTCGGGCCGCCCGTGCACGACCTGCCACCGGTCCCCGCCGAGCAGCGGGGCCACGGACTCCGGCGCGGCGCCGAGCAGCAGCCGTACGAGGGCCGCGGAGCGGGCCGCTTCCGGGCCGCCGCGGTGTTCACCGGTGAGCAGCGACAGCAGGACGGCGGCGACGGCGGCGACGGTGTGGTCGCCGGCCTCCCGGCGCGGAGCGGCGATCCCGAGCACGAGGCCCCGGCCGGACCCGAGGGCGTAGGCGGCGAGGGAGGCGCCGCCGGTGGTGTCGGTGGCGGAGGAGGGGACGGGAGCGGGGACGGGGGCGGGGACGGGGGCCTTCGGAGCGGTGGCCGTGCCCGTCGGCGGCGGGCCGGCCGGGCGGACGACCCGCGCCAGCCGTGCCAGCGCCGCACCCGTTCCGCTCCCGGGCTCCCGTCCCGCCGCCGCGATCTCCGTGCCCTCCGGGCCGTACAGCACCGCCCGGCCGCCCGTCCGCCGGGCCAGCTGCCGCAGCACCGACGGCACCGGGTCCGGCCGGGACGCGGCGGCGGCGAGGCTCTGCTGCGCCTCGGTGACCCGGCGCAGCCCGTCGTGCCGGGCCTGCGCCATGAGCTGCCAGACCGCGCGGGCCACGCCGGAGAAGGTGGTCCGCGGCGGGACCTCCAGCAGGGGCAGTCCCCGGGCCTCGCAGGCGGTGACCAGGGCGCGCGGCACGGTGTCGTGCACCGGCGCCAGGCCGAACCCGAGGGCCGCGCCACCGGCGGCCACGATCCTCGCGACGTAGTCGTCGCAGTAGGCGTCCAGGCCGGAGGTCTCCGGGTCGGCCGCCGCCTGGGGAAGGTGCGCCCCGGCCGTCAGCAGCAGCTCGCCGCCCAGCAGGTACGGGTACGGGTCGGCCATCTCCGAGGCGTGCGCCCCGTGGACGGCCGGGTCCGGTCCGCGGGGCCCGGCGATCCGGCGCAGGGCGAGATCCTCGCGGGCCAGCAGGGCGGCGAGGGGGACGGGGGGCGTCGGCGGCACGGGTACCGCCGCGGGCTCCGGCACGATGTGCGTTTCCTCTGTTCAGAACGGCTCCTGTGGAGGAAACGTACACTTCGCCACCGCTCTCCGGCCGTCTAGGGTCGTCCCGACCTGCTCACCCGACCGGCTCACCGGACCGGCATCCGCACTCACGTCCGAACTCGCGTCCGAAATCATGTCCGAACGCGTTTCGGCTCGCCGGTAGAGTCGTACGCGGCAGGACAGAGCGGTACATACGCGACGGCGCCCAGGAAAGCGCGTAGGAAAGAAGGCAGCAGATGAGCAGCAGCGAGACGCCCCGCGGCCCGGTCGACTCCTCGCGGGTGCCGCGGTACGCCGGCCCCGCGACCTTCGCCCGGCTGCCCCGCCTCGACGAGGTCGGCCGCGCCGACGTCGCCGTGGTCGGCGTCCCGTTCGACTCCGGCGTCTCCTACCGGCCGGGCGCCCGCTTCGGCGGCAACGCGATCCGCGAGGCGTCCCGGCTGCTGCGTCCGTACAACCCGGCGCAGGACGCCTCCCCCTTCGCCCTCGCGCAGGTCGCCGACGGCGGCGACATCGCCGTGAACCCGTTCCACATCAACGAGGCGGTGGAGACGATCGAGGCGGCCGCCGACGACCTGCTGGGCACCGGCGCCCGCCTGATGACCCTCGGCGGCGACCACACCATCGCCCTGCCGCTGCTCCGCTCGGTCGCGAAGAAGCACGGCCCGGTCGCCCTGCTCCACTTCGACGCCCACCTCGACACCTGGGACACCTACTTCGGCGCCGAGTACACGCACGGCACCCCGTTCCGCCGCGCCGTCGAGGAGGGCATCCTCGACACCGAGGCGCTCTCCCACGTCGGCATCCGCGGCCCGCTCTACGGCAAGCAGGACCTCACCGACGACGAGAAGATGGGCTTCGGCATCGTCACCTCGGCGGACGTCTACCGGCGCGGCGCCGACGAGGTCGCCGACCAGCTCCGGCAGCGCATCGGCGACCGCCCGCTGTACATCTCCATCGACATCGACTGCCTCGACCCGGCGCACGCCCCCGGCACCGGCACCCCCGAGGCCGGCGGCATGACCTCCCGCGAGCTGCTGGAGATCCTGCGCGGCCTGGCCTCCTGCAACCTGGTCTCGGCGGACGTCGTCGAGGTGGCGCCCGCGTACGATCACGCGGAGATCACGTCGGTGGCCGCGTCCCACACGGCGTACGAACTGACCACCATCATGTCCCGCCAGATCGCGGAGGCCCGCGCGCAGTGACCCACGACCACGACCTGGTGCTCCGCCCCACGCCGGCCCAGACGGAGGCCGCGCTGAACCCTCCCCCGGCCGCACGGGCGGAGACCTGGTCGTGGAGACCCTGGCCGGGCTCGGCGCGACCACCGTCTTCGGACTGCCCGGCCAGCACGCGCTCGGCCTGTTCGACGCGCTGCGCCGCTCCGACCTGCGCTACGTCGGCCTGCGGGTGGAGAACAACGCGGGCTTCGCGGCGGACGCGTACGGCCGCGTCACCGGTGAGGCGGCGCCCCTGCTGCTGTCCACGGGGCCGGGCGCGCTGACCTCCCTGGCCGCGCTCCAGGAGGCGGCGGCGGCCTCGGCGCCCGTGCTGGCGATCAGCAGCCAGATCCCCACCCGTGGGCTGGGCGGCGGCCGCCACGGCTACCTGCACGAACTCCCCGACCAGGCGGCCTCGTTCCGGGGTGTGGTGAAGTCGGTCCACACCGTCCGCGCCCCGTCCCAGATCCCCTCCGCGCTGGAGGCGGCCTGGAAGTCGGCGCTGAGCGCCCCGCACGGACCCGTCTGGGTGGAGATCCCGCAGGACGTACTGCTGGCGGAGACGACGCTCCCCGTGGTCACGGCCCGCGACGCCTTCCCCGAGGAACTGCCGCCGCGCCCCGAACTGACCGCGGTCGCCGCCGACCTGCTGGCGAAGGCCGCCCGCCCGGTGATCGTCGCGGGCGGCGGGGTCGTCCGCGCGGACGCCTCGGGCAAGCTGCGCAAGCTCGCCGAGCGGCTCGACGCGCCCGTGGTCACCACCTTCGGCGGCAAGGGCGCCTTCCCCTGGACGCACCCCCTCTCCCTCCGGTCCTGGCTGGAGGACCGCCACACCACCGACTTCCTGGAGGACGCGGACGTCCTGCTGGTGATCGGCTCCGGCCTCGGCGAACTCTCCTCGAACTACCACACGTTCACCCCGCGCGGCCGCGTGATCCAGATCGAGGCCGACCTCGGCAAACTGGAGTCCAACCACCCGGCCCTCGGCATCCACGCGGACGCCCGCCTCGCGATCCAGGCCCTGCTGGAGACCGTCCCCGAGCGCACCGACCCGACGGCGCCCGAGCGCGTGCGCACGCTCCTGTCCCGCGTGGCGGAACGCCTCGCGTCCCAGGAACTGGCCCTGGAGCAGCAGGTGCTGGCGTCCGTCCGCGCGGCGCTCCCCGCCGACTCCCCGTCCTTCTGGGACATGACGATCCTGGCGTACTGGGCGTGGTCGGCCTTCGACCCCGGGGGCTCCAACCACATGCACTCCGCCCAGGGCGCGGGCGGTCTCGGCTACGCCTTCCCGGCGGCCCTCGGCGCGGCGGTCGCCGACCCCACCCGCCCGGTCCTCGCCGTCTCGGGCGACGGCGGCGCCCTCTACTCGATCGCCGAACTCGCCACCGCCCGCCAGCACGACCTGAACGTCACCTGGCTGATCGTCGACGACGGCGGCTACGGCATCCTCCGCGAGTACATGACGGAGTCCTTCGGCGAGACCACGGCGACGGAGCTGACCGGCCCGGACTTCGCGGCCCTGGCCGAGTCCTTCGGCGTCCCGGGCGTGCGGACGTCCCCGGAGGCCCTGGCGGCCGACCTGGCGCAGGCGCTGGCGTCCCCCGGCCCCTCGGTGGTGGTCCTGCCGGCGCGGCTGCGGATGTTCGCCCCGACCCACCTGGGCTCGGACTGATCCCCCGACCGGCTGTTCGCGGTGACCTCCACGGGATATGTTCCGTCAGGTCACAGGCGTCCCGGCCGGGTCGATGTCAGACGCGGCCATTACCCTGAGCCCGGAGAGGAGGACAGTGTGCTGCTGAGGTTCCGCGTCGCGAACGTACGGTCCCTGCGGGACGAGCAGGAACTGTCCTTCGTCGCGCCCGGCGACGAACAGGGCGGACCGGCGAACCCGGTGGAGCTCGCGGGCGGCGGATCCCTCTCCGTGCTCCCGCTGATCGGCATTTTCGGGGCCAACGCCTCCGGCAAGTCCAACGTGCTGACCGCGATGACCGACATGCGTAACGCGGTCCTCAACTCCTATGCGCGCTGGGCCTCTTACGACGGCATCCCGCGCCAGGTCTTCGCCCTGGACCCCAAGAGCGAGAGCGAACCCTCTTTCTTCGAGGTCGACATCGTCATCGACTCGGTCCGCTGGACGTACGGCTTCGAACTCGGAGCTACCCGCGTCGAGTCCGAATGGCTGCACAGTTACCCGCACGGCCGCCGTCAGGAGTGGCTCGACCGCGACGCCTCCCGGCCGGACGTCTTCAAGTGGCCCGGCGGACGCGTCAAGGACCGGGCCCAGCTCGTACGGCGCACGCGGCCCAACGCACTGCTGCTCTCCACGGCCGGCACGGACAACCACCCGCAGCTCTCCCCGTTGTTCCACTGGTTCCGCCGCAACTTCTGGATGATCAGTCCGGAGGTCGAGCGGGACGAGCGCGCGCGGTACACCACGAAGGAACTGTCCGGTCCCAGGGCCGCCAGGATCCAGGAGCTGCTGAGGGTCGCCGACCTCGGCATCACCGGAGCGACGGTCGTCCAGGACGGACCGGGCCAGGACACGGTGAAGCTGACCCACCACTCGGCGGCCGGGGACGTGTCCTTCGACTGGCGGGAGGAGTCCTACGGCACCCGGTCCTGGTTCGCCCTCCTCGGCCCTCTCCTCCTCGCCCTCGACGAAGGCGCGGTCCTGCTCGTCGACGAACTCGACGCCAGCCTGCACTCCCGCTTCGCAGCTGAGGTCGTCCGGCTCTTCCACGACCCGTACGCGAATCCCAGGGGCGCCCAATTGGTCTTCACGTCGCACGACGCGACCGTGCTCACCACCCCGAGCGGCGAGCGGCTTCTCGACCCGGCGCAGGTGTGGCTGACGGAGAAGGACAAGGACGGGGTGACCGGGCTGTATCCGCTCACCGACGCGGAGCCGGGCGAGGACGAGGACCTCACGCAGTCCTATCTCGCGGGGGCCTTCGGCGGGGTTCCGGCCCTGCTGGAAGGACAGATCGCGCGGCGGCTGCTGGTGGCGCGCGAGGCCGGCGCGTACGACGGGACGGGCGAGCGAGCGGACGGGGCGGGCGCAGAGAGGCAGGGACGCGTGGGAGCGGCCGGCCCGGCGGGGCGGGCAGCGCAAGCGCCAGGTCTTCGTCTTCACCGAGGGCAAGGTGACCGAGCCCTCGTATCTCGACATCCTCAAGGACCAGGGCGTCCCGCTCGCCGAGGAGGTCCCGGTGGAGATGCACATCGCCAACCGCAGGGCGGACAGTGGACGCAAGCCGCTCGACCTCGTCGAGCAGGCGATCAGACTGAAGCATGAAGAGGACCGCAAGGCGAAGCGGGCCAAACTGGAGGAGAAGTACCTGCCTCAGGTCTGGTGCCTCTTCGACTCAAGGCTTCTGACTTGGCGGCCTGAGGGAACGGCGTCCGGCCCGCCCAAGGGGTGCGGGCCGGATGAGTCGTGGCGGTGAGCGGTCAGGCGGACAGGTTGCCGTCCTTGACTGCTGTGATGAACGATGTCCAGCCGGCCGACAGGAAGACCAGCGCAGGCCCCTGAGGAACCTTGGAGTCGCGGACCGGGACGCCGGTCGGGTAGCCGTCCAGGACCTCGATGCAACTGCCGCCTTCGTTGCCGCTGTATGTCGACTTACGCCAGCCGTGCAGGCGGGAGGCGTCGGGGATGATGTGTTCATTCACGGCGTTCATAGTCCTTTGTTGTTGCCCTCATCAGGGTCACTGACTCCTTGAGCGGCATTGCGTCGCCTAGCGCGAGATCGTAGGTGCCTTCAAGGCGGTCGACCATGGCGGGGGAGTCGTGAATCTTGCCCACCTGGATGCCTTCGGAGTACGCCACCGGCGGCTGATCCTCGAACTTGAGCAGGGTGAGCATGCTCTGCATGAGGGGGTGGACTCCCAGTCCGAAGGGCAACACGTGGACGCGTATACGTTCTGATTCCACCAGCTTCACGATGTGGCGGAGTTGTTCCGCCATGACCTCCGGCCCGCCCACCACCCGCCGCAGCACAGCCTCGTCAAGCAGCGCCCACACTACGGGCGTCACCGGGTCCTCAAGGATCTTCGCCCGCTCAAGACGTGTGACGACGAGCCTGTCACATTCCGCTTCACCCACGGGAGGGAACGACGTGCTCAGAACCGCACGCGCGTACCTTTCCGTCTGGAGGATGCCGGGGACGAACGACAGGGCGAACTCCCGGATCATCGTCGCCTGCTGTTCGAGTTGAAGGGCCGACTCGAAGTACCCCGCGACAGCGGTGTCGTCGTCCGGCAGGAAGCTGCTCAGCACATCGCCCGTGTTCAGCGCCCTGTCGAGGCGTCTCGCGTCCTCCTTGGACGGGGTGCGCCGACCCGCCTCGATGTGCGCGATGTGCGAGCGCGTCATGACGGCGGCCGTCGCCAGCTCCTGCTGCGTCAGCCCGGCCGCCTCGCGCTGCGCCCTCAACCACTCCCCATAGATGTTGCTCATCGTCAACTCCCATGTGACAGATGCGTTGTCACGTCCGACCCCCTGGCGAGCCTAGCCCGGCCCGTCTCACTCTGTGAGTGGATCGCTACATAGCGACGTCCATGCACGTCGTCCTGCCCTCGGGCACGGAAGACCCCCGCGACCGCTACCGACGGCCCGGGGGCATGGCCCGCAACCGCACCGGAGTTGAAGACGTGTTGAACCGTATCGCCTGCCTCGTCGAGCCGCTGCTGCGACTGCTGTTGCCCGCCTCCGGGCGCCACCGTCACCGGAACCGGCACCGCGCCGGGGGTGAGGGGCGGCCCACCCCCGTGCCGGCCGCCCCCGTCGCATCCGGCCGCCACCCCTCCCCGCACGAGGCCCTCCTCCACGGCGAGGACTCCCGGCTCGTCCGCCCCTACCTCCTCGCCCACGAACGGCGCACGCAGGCCAAGCAGCAGCGCGCCCGTCGCCGGACCCTCTGGCTCGCCGTGCACGGCATCGACGTAGGGCCACGGCGCATCCACGGTGTCGACGTCGGCCCGCGCCGCATCCGGGGCAACGAGGTGGCCGCGTGATCTACAAGAGCCACGACGTCGTCGCCACGGCGGTCGGCCGGCCCCGCCTCCTCCCCTGGTCCAACCTCGACGGCAACCCCTGCTACCTCGTCACCGACGACACCGGCACCGGCCGTCTCTCGCGCCTCGCCGACGACGTCGAGGCCGTCCAGCTCGACATGGCCGACGACCTTCTCGGTCACGCCGTCGATCTCCTGGGCGACAGCAAGGCCACCGCACCTCAACTCCGGTTTCTCGCTGCCCGCTTGGCCGAGTCGCTCCACGACGTACATCGGATCGCCCGAAGCAGGGGAGCGCGCCTCCCCGTGCCCCACGACGACGAGGGGACCTCCGACGCCACCCCGGAGGAGGACCCCGGCACCTGACCCTCCCACCTCCGCCGAGTGTGCGGACGTACCGGCGGAGCACTGGGTGACCACCGTGCTGCCCGGCGGCTTCAAGGCATGGATTGCGACCGTCAGCCGCAGGGCGGCCGCGCGGTACCACCACGCTCTGCGCAAGGCCTGTGGGGAACTGCTGGCGGAGTTGACCGAGTTCGACCCGGAGTCGGTGACGTGGACACCGCTGGAGAGGCTGTCCGTCAGACAGAGCTGTCTCCACCAGGCCTACCGGTTCAGGGCGGTGCTGCGCCGGATCGACTTCGTGCCGGTCATCTCGCCGGGATCCAGCCATCGCCGGGGCCCGGTCACGGCGTTTCGTGACCGGGCCCCGGGATCAGCTGCCGAGGAAGATGCCGGCCGACGCTAGTTCCGGTACCGGAACACGATCCGGCCGCGTGTCAGGTCGTACGGCGGGAGTTCCACCAGGACCCGGTCCTCCAGCATGATCTTGATGTAGTTCTTGCGGATCTTCCCGCTGATGTGCGCGAGCACCTGGTGGCCGTTCTCGAGCTCCACGGTGAACATGGCGCTGCGCAGGCACTCGACGACCCTGCCCTCGACCTCGACGACGTTCCTGTTCCCCGTCATCGCACCAGTTCCAGGTTGCTGCTCGCCGGCCGGGCGCCGATGCCCTCGAACAGCGCCGAGGCCGCCCGGTTGGACTCGTCGACCTCGGCCCAGGCCGCCGTGGCCCCCGAGCGGTGCAGCGTCCCCAGGGCATGGGCCAGCAGCGCCCGCGCGATGCCGCGGCGCTGCTCGCCGGCCCGGACCGCGACCAGCCCGATGCGCGGGCGCTTCACCCTCACCACCCGGATCAGCCCCAGGTAGCGGTCCGGCGCCGCGGCCACCGTGTACAGCGACGGGTCGACGACGGTGTCGCCCTCGGGGCGGGGAACGACCTCCGCGGGCATCGACTGCCACCCGACGGCCGCCTCGACCTCGTCACGGATCGCGCGGTCCACCGCCCGCAGCAGGCTCTCGTCCGCCTGTCCGGCGGGCACGATCGTCACGCCCGAGGGCGGCAGGACCGTTTCGAGCCCCGTGACCCGCGGATCGGTGGGCACGACGTACTCCCACTCACGGCGCCGGACGGTGAAACCCGCCCGCCGCCAGCCGGCCGTCAGTTCGGCGTCGGCCTCGTCGACCACCGTGTACAGCGGCGCGGGCAGTTCCGCCGGCATCGCCTCGGCGAGCCGGTCGAAGGCGGCATCGTGCCAGGCGTCGATGCTGACGAACAGGCGTCCGTCGGGCCGGTGCTCCGCATGCCCGCGGCCGACCACCAGGTCGTCGTCCAGAGCGTGCCATTGCCGGTCCGCGACGCGCGTGACCGTCACCGCGTTCTCGCCCGGGCCGGAGGGGAAAGGCTTCGTGTTCATCGGTGTCTCCTTCGAGGAGTGCCTCGATCTCAGGCGCTCCTGGCGACACCGGACGTCAGCCGCCGGACCGTGACGGGTTGGGGGAGCACCCATGGGTAACTGCGTTCACGGGTCTCACCTCCCTACGGCGACGTCACGGTCCGCCGCGAAAGTAGCAGCGGGGCACCGCCCGCTCAAATCCTTTTCCGCGCGCTCGTGACGGGACTTCCGCGCGCTCGTGACGGGACCGACGACAGCGGCCGGCCGCGGGAACGGACCCCGCGGCCGGCCGGCCGGTCGTGACGGTGCGGAACCGCCCGTCTACCAGATCGCCTCGACCCACTCCGGGTGGTCGATGAACGGGTTGCGGTTGTGCTGGTAGGTGTCGTAGATGACCTGGTTGCGCTTCTCCTCGAAGGCGCTCGGCGGGTCCTGCTCGTTCCACTGCTTGAGGACGGAGAGCCTGCCCATGTACGGGTTGCTGCCGTTGTTGACGCTCTCGTTCGGCTCGAGGTCGGCGAAGCCGTCGCCGCCGTCGTAGCGCACGGCCATGTACAGGATCATGCGGGCCACGTCGCCCTTGTCCGCGTCGCGCGGCTCGAAGGAGTCGGAGTCCGTGAGGCTGCCGCCTCCGCCGCTGACCGTGCTGCCGCCGTTGTCGAAGTCCTTGTTGCCGCGGATGCTGTTGACCTGGACGTCCGCCGGGCGCAGGTGGTGCAGGTCGGTGCCGGGACCGGTCACCTCGCCGAAGTCGCCGTGGGACTTGGCCCACGTGTGTTCGCGGTTCCAGTTGCCGACACTGCCGCCGTTGAGGGACTTGCTGCGCGAGACGCCGCTGTACAGCAGGATCACGTTGTTGCTGTTGTTCGGGTCCTGGTCGGTGACCTTCAGCGCGTTCCAGACCGCGGAGTACGAGATCTTCGTCTGGGGCGTGATGATCGTGTGCAGCGAGGACTTCAGGCTCGCACCCGTCTTGCCGACCGCGTTCTTGTAGTACGTCGAGTCGTACGCCGTCGTGGTCGCCGCGGCGGGGGTCGCGGTGAGCGCGGGCACGGTGAGGCCGACCAGGACGGCGGTGGTGGCGAGCGCCACCGGCTTCCAGCGGCGTATGCGTGTCGTCAGCATGTGGGGAGTCCGATCTACGCGTGTTGAGTGGGGGCGGCAATCGGGAGAGTGACATGCACATGCGGTCAAGGCAATGAATCTGACATGTCGATCAGATGACGGGGACCGGCAAATTACCCCTTGTCTACGCGAGTTGATGGCGCAAAACGGCCCCTGACAGGGAGTCAGGGGCCGTTCCTCGCCGGTGGGCGGACCGATGTGCCGTCGGCGTGCGGTCAGTTCACGTCCGACGGGTCCAGCCGGTAGACCGTCGACTGGTCGCTCTGCGACGAGGACGAGGACGAGGCGTCGGAGGTGCTGGAGGCGTCGGAGGTGCTGGAGGTGCCGGAGGTGCTGGAGGTGCCGGAGCCGGAGGTGCCGGAGCCGGAAGCGGCCGCCGAGCCGTAGTCGCTCTCCTTCACCGCCGTCCCGTTCTTCTGCACCCACTCCGTCACCTCGGAGTCGGCCGTGGAGCCGCCGCCCATGCCGCCGCCTCCCATGCCGCCGCCGAGCTGGACGTAGTGCAGTTCGCCCTTCTTCACCAGCTCCTTCAGCCTCGCCAGCGTCATCGCGTTGTCGGAGCCGGACCAGCCCCACATGGAGATCACCGGCTCACCGCTGCTGAGGACGAGCTGTGCGGCGGACTGCGAACTCGACACGGCCAGGAGCCACTTCGCGCCGTCCTGGTTCTTCTTCAGGTAGGAGAGCAACTCGGTGCTCGCGCCGCCGCCCATGCCGCCGCCCGCGCCGCCTCCCATGGCGCCGCCGCCGGGGCCGTCGCCCGTACCGGTGTCGCCCTCCGGGGCGGTGCCGCCCGGTGCCGTACCGCCGCCGGTCGCGGTGCCGCCGGGAGGCGTACCGCCCGGCTGCTCGCCGGCCCCGGGGAAGCCGCCGGCCCCGCCGCCCGGCTGCCCGTCGGCCTGTCCGCCCGCCTGTCCAGCGGACGGGCCTGCTGCCTGCTCGCCGCCGGCGCCCGGGAACCCGCCCCGGCCGCCGCCCGTGCCGCCGCCGAAGCCGCCGCTCCCGGTCGTGGGGCCGGCCGTCGGATTCGTCCCGCCCATCCCGCCGCCCGAACCGGACGGCACCGACCAGGCGTACGCCGCCGGACCGGCCACCGACGCGACGACCGCCGCGGCCACCGAGGCCGCCAGCAGCCGGGCGCGGTGGCCCGAGCGGAACACCAGCAGGCCCATGATCGCGAGCGCCATCACGATCCCGACGGCGGGCCACAGCCAGGTGTTCCAGCCGGAGGCCCGGCGCAGCAGCACGATCGCCCAGACGGCCGTGATCGCGAGGGCGAGCGGCAGCACCCACACCCACCGCTTCTCGGCGCGGAAGGCCCGCAGCAGCATCAGGCCGCCGCCCCCGCACAGCGCCGCGATGCCCGGGGCGAGGGCGGTCGTGTAGTAGGGGTGCATGGTGCCCTCCGCCAGGGCGAAGGTGAGGTAGTGCAGGACCGTCCAGCCGCCCCACATCGCCAGCGCGGCGCGGGTGGGGTCGGTGCGCGGGGCGCGCCCGCACCGGACGACGCCGCCGACGGCGGCGATCGCCGCGAAGGGGATCAGCCAGGAGATCTGGCCGCCGAGGACGTCGTTGAACATCCGGCCGATGCCGGCGGTCCCGGAGAAGCCGCCGCCCCCGCCTCCGCCGCCCCCGCCGTTGCCCTCGCCGCCGAAGACCCGGCCGAGGCCGTTGTAGCCCATGATCAGGTTCCAGGCGGTGCCGTCGGTCGAACCGCCGATGTAGGGCCGCTCGTCGGCCGGTACCAGGGAGACGGCCGCCGCCCACCAGAAGCTGGAGACGGCGAGGACCACGGCCGCGGCGGCCAGGTTGACGAGCCGCCTCACCAGCTTCGGCCGCGCCGCGTACAGGTAGACCGCGAAGACGGCGGGCAGGGCGATGTAGCCCTGGAGCATCTTGGTGTTGAAGGCGAGGCCGAAGCAGGCGGCCGAGCCGAGCAGCGGCAGCAGCCTGCCGTCGCGCATCGCCCGCAGGGCCAGCGCGGCGCCGCCCGCCATCAGGAACACCAGCAGGGTGTCGGGGTTGTTGTCCCGGTTGATGGCCACGGTGATCGGGGTCAGCGCGAGGACCAGCGCGGCGACCGCCGCCGCGCCGTGCCCCCAGACCCGCTTCACGCTCGCGTGCAGGATCCAGATCGTGCCGAGGGCGGTCAGGATCGTCGGCAGCATCATCTGCCAGGTCCCGAAGCCGAACACGCGGCAGGACAGGCCCATCACCATCAGGGCGAACGGCGGCTTGTCGACGGTGAGGAAGTTCCCCGCGTCCAACGAGCCGAAGAACCAGGCCTTCCAGCTCTGGGTGCCGCTCAGCACGGCGGCGCTGTAGAAGCTGTTGAGCCCGGAGCCGGAGAGGTTCCAGGAGTACAGCACCGCCGCCAGCACCAGGATCGCGAGCAGCGCGGGGAGCGACCAGCGCGGCGCCTTGTCCGGCGGGGGCGCCGGGTTCGACGCCGGGTCCGCCGCGGGCGGCGGCCGGTCGGAGGACACGGTCGGGTGGGGGAGATCGGTGGCTGATGTCACCGGTCCACCGTGCAGAGCGCCGATGGGTGAGGGCTGTGCCCAGCCTGGTGGCCACCTGTGAGCCGGCGGAGAGCGGACAGGGGAGTGGGCGGAGAGCGGGCAGGGGAGTGGGCGAGGAGGCGGGGAGCGAGCCCGGTGGGCGGCACCCGTCCGGGGCGCCGCCGCGGGACGCCGGGTCACCGGGGCACCCGGCCGCCGGGCCACCCGGCCACCAGGTCACCCGGCCACGTCACCCACCAGCGCCCCGAACTTCTCCTTGTAGGCGGCGATCTGCTTCTGATGTCCGGCGATGAAGGCGTTCTCCTCGCCCGGCTCCATCGTGTTGCCCGGCAGGTTCGACGGGAGGAGGTCCGGGATGTCGCGGAACACCTCGGCCGCCGCCTTCCAGCGGTCTCCGCCGCGACGCCTCGCGAGCAGGAGGTTCTTCATCAGGGACGCCTGGTCACCGGCCAGGAGCTGGACGGGGACCTTCTTCCCGCGGAACGCGCTCTCTTCGGGAGCCTTGGCGTCGGGCACGGCCAGGCGGCGCAGCACCCACAGGGCGGCGCCCAACTGTCCTGCCCGGAAGTGCCCGTTCGGTGTCTCGTTCGGCATGCCCCATGCCTACCCACCGCTCCGGCGCGCGACGAATCCGATTCCCGGAGCACACGTACAACTATCGGTCGTATGTGCGAGTCACCATGGCATGACTCTCCGCATATCCAGAACCGGACCCGAACTCGGATCCGGACGGGCGAGACACGGGCGAACCGGGCGCACGCGAGGCCTCGTCGCCACCGCCCTCGGCGCCGGCATCCTCCTCACCGGGGTGGCCGCCGCCACGCCGGCCGCGGCCGCCACCCCGACCGTCGCCTGCACGTCGGCCAAGGCCGGCCTCGCCGCCAAGCTGAAGAAGGACATCACCGCGGCGCTCGCCACCCGCAAGGGCACGGTCGCCGTCGGCCTCTACGACCGCAGCACCAACACCACCTGCACCCTGCGCGCCTCCACGGCCTTCGACTCGGCCAGCATCGTCAAGGTCACCGTCCTGTCCGCGCTGCTGTGGGACGCGCAGAAGCACGGCAGGACGCTGACCAGCCGTGAGAAGACCCTCGCCACGGCGATGATCACCAAGTCGGACAACGCCTCCACCTCCACCCTGTGGAAGCAGCTCGGCCTGACGAAGATCAGGGCGTTCCTCACGGCCGCCAGAATGACGCAGACCAAGCCGGGCGCCAACAACTACTGGGGCCTGACCCAGATCACCGTCACCGACGAGCAGAAGCTGCTCAAGCTCCTCACGGCCAGGAACACCGTCCTCACCGACACCTCGCGCGCCTACGTCAACACACTGATGGCGAAGGTCATCTCGTCGCAGCGCTGGGGCACCCCTACGGGCGGCCCGCCGGGGTCAACTGGCACGTCAAGAACGGCTGGCTCTCGCGCGCCACCCACGGCTGGCGGGTGCACAGCGTCGGCACCTTCAAGGGCGGCGGCCACGACTACACCATCACCGTCCTCACCCACGGCAACAGCACCATGAGTTACGGCATCACCACCATCCAGGGCGTCGCCAAGGTCATCCACCGGGACCTCGCCGCTTCCTGAAGGACGGTGTTCCACCGCATATTTGACGGCTTGTTCCACGGCCCGTCACCCGCACGCCCTACGGTGACCGTCATGCGCCTGCGAACCGTACTCGCCACCTTCACCGCCGGCCTGGCGGCGGCCACCTGCCTGGTCGCCGCCGGACCGGCGAACGCCGTTCAGAGCCACGCCTGTTCGGCCTCGGTCTCCCTCGACCGCTTCTCCGACGCCCTCGACAAGACGACGTACGACGGCACCTTCGTCGGCAACCTCTCCGCGCTCGCCCGGTCCCGCTCCGGCGGGGCAGGCCCCGGCGGCGCCCTCACGGCCCTGTCCGACCGCTCCGCCCTGTTCCGCCTCGACGCGCGGACCCTGCGGCCGACCGCGGTCGTCCCCCTCGCCGACGAGAACGGCGCCGCCCTGGACTCCGAGGGCCTGGTCGCCGACCGGGACGGCACCTTCCTGGTCACCTCCGAGACGGAGCCCTCCGTACGCCGTCACAGCCCCTCCGGCGCGATCCTCGACCGCCTCCCCGTCCCGGACGCGCTGCGGGTCGCCCCGGCCGGCCGCGCCGTTCCCAACGGCACCTTCGAGGGCCTGACCCTGCTGCCCGGCGGCCGTACCCTGCTCGCGTCGATGGAGTACGCCCTCTCCGGCGACGCGGCCGGCACGCTCCGCTTCCAGACCTGGACGCGCGGCGGCGGCCGCTTCGTGCTCGGCGCCCAGTACGCCTACCGCGCCGACACCGGGCTCGGCGTCCCCGAGGTGCAGGCGACCCCCGACGGCCGCCTCCTCGTCCTGGAGCGCGGTTTCACCGCGGGCGTCGGCAACACGGTCCGCCTCTACCTCGCCGACCCCCGCCGCGCCACGGACACCAGCGGGATCGAGCACCTGACCGGCCAGGACGGCGTACGCCCGGTCGCCAAGACCCTCCTCGCCGACCTCGTGACCTGCCCGTCACTGGGGGCGACCGCGAAGCAGCCCCAGCCGAACCCGCTCCTCGACAACATCGAGGGCATGGTGGTCACGGGGCGCGGCGCGGGCGCACTGAAGGTCCTGCTGGTCAGCGACGACAACCAGAACGCCGCACAGACGACCCGCCTCTACTTCCTGCGCGTCCGCATCTGACACGCGACCCCGTTCCCGCGCGTCCGCGGGGGACACGCGACCCCGTTCCCGCGCGTCCGCGTCCGGCCCGCGACCCCGGAATTGTTGCGGAGGGATGAAATCCGCTTCCCGGCATGTTGGTGCCTTCTGGAAGATCAGGTCTGACGGAAGGCACCGGCGTGGCTGCGCAACGGGGATGGGCACGGCGACTGGCGGGCTATGCGTGGCGCCATCGGACGGACGTGGTCCTCGCCCTCGGCTCCTCCCTCGGCGGCATGGCCGTCATGGCGCTGGTCCCGCTGATCACCAAGGTGATCATCGACGACGTGATCGGCGACCACAGCCGTGACATGGCGCCCTGGGCGGGCGCCCTGATCGGCGCGGCCGTGATCGTCTACGCCCTCACCTACGTCCGCCGCTACTACGGTGGCCGGCTCGCCCTCGACGTCCAGCACGACCTGCGCACCGAGATGTACGGGGCGATCACCCGGCTCGACGGCCGCCGCCAGGACGAGCTGTCCACCGGGCAGGTCGTCGGCCGGGCGACCAGCGACCTCCAGCTCATCCAGGGCCTGCTCTTCATGCTCCCGATGACCATCGGGAACGTCCTGCTGTTCCTGATCTCCCTGGGGATCATGGCCTGGCTGTCGCCGCCGCTCACCCTGGTCGCGCTGGCCGTGGCCCCCGCCCTGTGGGTGATCGCCAGACGCAGCCGCACCCGGCTGCACCCGGCCACCTGGTACGCGCAGGCGCAGGCCGCCGCCGTCGCGGGCGTGGTCGACGGCGCCGTCACCGGCGTCCGGGTGGTGAAGGGCTTCGGGCAGGAGGAGCAGGAGACCGGCAAGCTGCGCGAGGTCGGCCGACGGCTCTACGCCGGGCGGCTGCGCACGATCCGCTTCAACGCGCGCTACACCCCGGCCCTGCAGTCCGTCCCCGCGCTCGGGCAGGTCGCGATGCTCGCGGTGGGCGGCTGGCTCGCCGTGCACGGGCACATCACCCTCGGCACCTTCGTCGCCTTCTCCACCTACCTCGCGCAGCTCGTCGGCCCCGTCCGCATGCTCGCCGTGGTCCTCACCGTCGCCCAGCAGGCCCGGGCGGGCACCGAGCGCGTCCTGGAGCTGATCGACACCGAGCCGTCGATCGAGGACGGCACCAAGGCGCTGCCCGCCGACGCGCCCGCGACCGTCGAGTTCGACGACGTGTCCTTCGGGTACGCCGACGCCTCCGGCAGAGTGACCCCGGTGCTGGACGGGCTCAGCTTCGAGATCCGCGCCGGCGAGACCCTCGCCGTCGTCGGCTCCTCCGGCTCCGGCAAGTCCACGGTCTCCCTGCTGCTGCCGCGCTTCTACGACGTCACCGGCGGCGCCGTCCTCGTCGGCGGCCACGACGTGCGCGAACTGACCCAGGACTCGTTGCGGGCCGCGATCGGTCTGGTGCCCGAGGACTCCTTCCTGTTCTCCGACACGGTCCGCGCCAACATCGCGTACGGCCGTCCCGACGCCACCGACGAGGAGATCGAGGCCGCCGCCCGCGCCGCCCAGGCCGACCGGTTCATCGCCGAGCTGCCCCAGGGCTACGCCACCAAGGTCGGCGAGCACGGCCTCACCCTCTCCGGCGGCCAGCGTCAGCGCGTCGCGCTCGCCCGCGCGATCCTCACCGACCCGCGGCTGCTCGTCCTCGACGACGCCACCTCGGCGGTGGACGCGCGCGTGGAGCACGAGATCCACGAGGCCCTGAAGCAGGTCATGGAGGGCCGTACGACCCTCCTCATCGCGCACCGCCGCTCCACCCTCAACCTCGCCGACCGCATCGCCGTCCTCGACGGCGGCCGGCTCGCCGACCTCGGCACCCACGAGGAGCTCCAGGAGCGCTCGGCCCTCTACCGCCGCCTGCTCACCGACCCGGACGAGCTGGGCGGGGTCTCGCCCGGCCACGCCCGCCCCGCCGAGCCCGGCGAGGACACGTCCGTGAGGGACGAGCTGGACGCCGAGTTCGACGCCGAGCGCGGGGTCACCCCACGGCTGTGGACGGGCGACCGCGAGCGCAAGGACACCGCGCTCGCCGGTACGCCCGCCACGCCCGAGCTGCTCGCACAGGTGGAGGCGCTGCCCCCGGCGACGGACGTCCCCGACGTCGACGAGACCCGCGCGGTCGCCGCCGAGGACTCCTACGGCCTGCGCCGGCTGCTGCGGGGCTTCGGGCTGCCGCTGCTGGCCAGCCTCGGCCTGGTCGCCGTGGACGCCGGCACGGGCCTGCTGCTGCCGGTCATGATCCGGCACGGCATCGACGACGGCGTCACCCGGATGGCCGTGGGCGCCGTCTGGACCGCCTCCCTGCTCGCGCTGCTCGCCGTGCTCGCCCAGTGGGTCGCGCAGACCGCCGAGATCCGGATGACCGGCCGCACCGGCGAACGCGTCCTGTACGCCCTGCGCCTGAAGATCTTCGCCCAGCTCCAGCGGCTCGGCCTCGACTACTACGAGCGCGAGCTGACCGGCCGGATCATGACGAGGATGACGACGGACGTCGACGCGCTGTCGACGTTCCTGCAGACCGGCCTGGTCACCGCGTTCGTCTCGGTCGTCACCTTCTTCGGCATCATGGCGGCCCTGCTGGTGCTCGACGTGCAGCTGGCCCTGGTCGTCTTCGCCACCCTGCCGCCGCTGGTCCTCGCCACCTTCTTCTTCCGCCGGGCCAGCGTGAAGGCGTACGAACTCGCCCGTGAGCGGGTGTCCGGGGTCAACGCCGACCTCCAGGAGTCGGTCGCCGGACTGCGGATCGTGCAGGCCTTCCGGCGCGAGCGCGACGGCGGGGCGCGGTTCGCGGAGCGCAGCGACGGCTACCGCCGGGCCCGCATCCGCGGCCAGTGGCTGATCTCGGTCTACTTCCCCTTCGTCCAGCTGCTGTCCTCGGTCGCCGCCGCGGCCGTCCTGATCGTGGGCGCGCACCGGGTGGACGCGGCGACGCTGACGACCGGCGCGCTGGTGGCGTACCTGCTCTACATCGACCTGTTCTTCGCGCCCGTCCAGCAGCTCTCCCAGGTCTTCGACGGCTACCAGCAGGCCACGGTCTCGCTGGGCCGCATCCGGGAACTCCTCCAGGAGCCCACGTCCACGAAGACCGCCGAGGAACCCCTCGGCGTCGGCTCGCTGCGCGGCGAGATCACCTTCGAGGACGTGCACTTCACCTACGGCGAGGACGAGGAGGCCCTGACCGGCATCGCGTTGAGCATCCCCGCCGGCCAGACCGTCGCGTTCGTCGGCGAGACCGGCGCCGGCAAGTCCACCCTGGTGAAGCTGGTGGCCCGGTTCTACGACCCCACGAGCGGCCGGGTGCTGGTCGACGGCACGGACCTGCGCACCCTCGACCTCACGTCGTACCGCCACCGGCTGGGCGTCGTCCCGCAGGAGGCGTACCTCTTCCCCGGCACCGTCCGCGACGCCATCGCCTATGGCCGTCCCGACGCCACCGACGCCGAGGTGGAGGCGGCGGCGCGGGCGGTCGGCGCGCACGAGATGATCGCCACCCTGGACGGCGGCTACCTCCACGAGGTCGCCGAGCGCGGCCGCAACCTCTCCGCCGGGCAGCGGCAGCTGATCGCGCTGGCCCGCGCCGAGCTGGTCGACCCCGACGTCCTGCTCCTCGACGAGGCGACGGCCGCCCTGGACCTGGCCACGGAGGCCCTGGTCAACCAGGCCACCGACCGCGTCGCGGGCCGCCGTACGGCCCGCCCGTCGCCCGACCACCACCCCTCGACGAGCGCGCACGCGCGCACCACCTTGATCGTGGCTCACCGGCTCACCACGGCGGCCCGCGCGGACCGGGTCGTCGTCATGGACCACGGCCGGGTCGCCGAGGACGGCACGCACGAGGAACTGCTCGCGCGGGACGGGCGGTACGCCGGGCTGTGGCGGGCGTTCGTCGGCGAGGCGGAACCGGAGGAGCCGGTCGGCGCGTCCCGCTGACGGTCGCGCAACCATCCGGCACACGCCCTGCGTCCGTACACCTGTACGGCCGCGCGTGCGGCGGACGGGGGAGGGGTCGACGACCGTGGACAGTGGTGCGATACGCCGACGGCTGGGGGCGGGGCTGGCCGTGCTGACCGCGTCCCTCCTGTTCGCGGTGGCGGCGCCGGGCAGCGCGCAGGCCGCGCCCGCCGCCTGCGCGGGCCGCCAGGTGCGGATGCTGTCGTTCTCCACCGGCTCCGTCTTCGTCTACAGGAACGGCGGCCGGGTGTGTGCCGTGACCGTCCAGAAGCACCCCGGCACGAAGCGGACGGTGTCGGTCGGCGTGCAGGCGCGCGGCCACGTGGCCGTGCGCAAGTCGCGCAAGCACACCCGTAGTTCGCCGCCGGTGGAGGTCTACGCCGGACACCGCTGCGTGCGGGTGTCGGGCTCGGTGGGCAGCGGGACGTACACCTCCGGCTGGATCCTGTGCTGACCGGCACCGGCACCGGCCGACCGGCGCCTTCCTGCCGTCACATCCCGGCAGATATGCGCACCACTTGCCAATCCCCTCTGGTGTGACGGGTGTTGCTCCGATAGCTTCCGGCGCACATCTGTCTCACAGGGAGGGTGCACGCGCATGCGCAAGGCGCTCAGATGGCTGCTGGCGTTCACCGTGCTCATCGGCACGCTGACCACGGCCGGGGCAGCTACCGCTGCCGAGCCGGAAGCGGACATCAAAGACCGGCTCCTCTCCGTACCCGGCATGAGCCTGGTCCAGGAGAAGCCGTACCCCGGCTACCGCTACTTCGTCCTGAACTACACCCAGCCGGTGGACCACCGGCACCCCTCCAAGGGCACGTTCCAGCAGCGGATCACCGTGCTGCACAAGGACGTCAGCCGACCGACGGTCTTCTACACCGGCGGCTACAGCGTCTCCACGAACCCCAGCCGCCGCGAGCCCACCCAGATCGTGGACGGCAACCAGGTCTCCATGGAGTACCGCTTCTTCACCCCCTCCCGCCCCGACCCCGCCGACTGGTCCAAGCTGGACATCTGGCAGGCCGCGAGCGACCAGCACCGCATCTTCCGGGCGCTGAAGGCGATCTACCCGCAGAACTGGATCTCCACGGGCGGCTCCAAGGGCGGCATGACGGCCACCTACTACGAGCGCTTCTACCCGCGCGACATGGACGGCGTCGTCGCGTACGTCGCCCCCAACGACGTGGTGAACGACGAGGACTCGGCCTACGACCGCTTCTTCGCGACCGTCGGCACCAAGGAGTGCCGCGACCGCCTGAACGCCGTGCAGCGCGAGGCCCTGGTGCGCCGCGAGGCGCTGGAGAAGAAGTACGAGGCCTACGCCGCCGAGAACGGCTACACCTTCACCACCATCGGCAGCCTGGACCGCGCCTATGAGGCCGTCGTCCTCGACTACGTGTGGGGCTTCTGGCAGTACAGCCTGCTGTCCGACTGCGACACGATCCCCGCCGACGCGAAGAACGCGACCGACGACGAGATCTGGACCTCGATCGACACGATCTCCGGGTTCTCCTTCTACACCGACCAGGGCCTGTCGCCGTACACCCCGTACTACTACCAGGCGGGCACCCAACTCGGCGCGCCCACCATCCACTTCCCGCACATCGAGAAGAAGTACGTCCGCTACGGCTACCAGCCCCCGCGCAACTTCGTCCCCCGGGACATCTCCATGAAGTTCCAGCCGTGGGCGATGCGCGACGTCGACACGTGGGTGAAGCACAACGCCCGCCACATGCTGTTCGTCTACGGCCAGAACGACCCGTGGGGCGCCGAGCGGTTCCGCCTCGGCCAGGGCGCGAAGGACTCCTACGTCCTCACCGCGCCCGGCCTGAACCACGGCGCGAACGTGGCCGGCCTCGTCGCCGACGAGAAGGCCCTCGCCACGGCCCGCATCCTGGACTGGGCGGGCGTCGCCCCGGCCGCCGTCCAGGAGAACGCCGCCGCGGCCAGGCCGCTGGCGAAGTTCGACGCCAAGCTGGACGTCCGGGACGTGGAGCGCGAGCCGGCGCTGCGTCCGTAGTCTCCCGCGGCCCGCGTACGACGCCTCGCCCGACCACGAGGGCCTGCCCGACCACGACGCCCTGCCCGACCACGACGGCCGGCCGGCTCATCCGCCGGCCGGCCGTCGTGCTGTGTCGTCCTGCCGCGGCCCCGGTCTGGCCCCGGTCTGGCCCCGCTCAGGCCTCGGTCGAGCCCCGGTCAGTAGGAGAGGCCGTGCCCGATCGGGTACAGCACGCGGGTCGGGTCGTCGGCGCGCTGCACCGGCACCGGCAGTCGGCCCCGCGGCCCCGCGGCCCCGCGATCACCCGCGCGGCGGCCCGCAGTTCGACGTCGGTCCACGAGTAGGACGCCAGGTACGCCCGCACGGACGGCAACTGGGCCACGTCGTACGGATTGCGGACCGCCACCGCGACCACCGGGCGTCCGGTGGCCAGGAGTTGCCCGACGAGCGTCCTCTGCGGGCTCGTCGTGGTGACGTTGTACGTCGCCACCACCACCGCGTCCGCGTCGCCCGCCGCCGTCACCGCGCGCGCGATCACCGCCGCGGACGGGGCCGTGCCCGTGGACAGCGCCGTCGCCGTGAACCCCAGTTCGGTGAGGGCGGCGGCGAGGACCCCGGTGGGCGGGCCCGTGGTGCCCGAGGGGGACGCCGGGTCGGCGCCCACGACCAGCAGCCGCCGGTGCGTGCGCGGCGACAGCGGCAGCACAGGACCCTCGTTGACCAGCAGGGTCGTCGTCCGCGCGGCGATCCGGTCGGCCGTCGCGAGGTGCGCCTTCGTGCCGACCGTCCGCCCCACCCGCTCCCGGTCGACGTACGGGTCGGCGAGCAGGCCGAGGCGGTCCTTCAGCCGCAGGATCCGCAGGACCGACTCCTCCAGCCGCGCCTCGGTCAGCTCCCCGTCCCGCACGGCCCGCAGCACGGCGTTCCAGGCGACGTCCAGCTTCGGCGGGTTGAGGAGCTGGTCGACGCCCGCCTTCAGCGCGAGCACCGGCACCCGGTCGTCCCCGTACTTCGTCCGCACGCCCGCCATGTCGAGCGCGTCGGTGACCACGACCCCGTCGTAGCCGAGGTGTTCGCGCAGCAGGCCGGTCACGACGGGCCGGGAGAGGGTGGCGGGGTCGCCCGAGGCGTCCAGGGCCGGGACCAGGATGTGCGCGGTCATGATCGCGTCGACACCGGCCGCGATCGCCGCCCGGAACGGCACCGCGTCCAGCGCCTCCCACACCTCGCGCGTGTGCGTGATGACGGGGAAGCCGTAGTGGCTGTCGACGGCGGTGTCGCCGTGCCCGGGGAAGTGCTTGGCGGTCGCCGCCACCCCGGCCGCGCGGTAGCCGCGGATCTCCGCCGCGGTCAGTTCCGCCACCGCCCGCGGGTCCGCGCCGAACGAGCGGACGCCGATGACCGGGTTGGCCGGGTTGACGTTCACGTCGGCGACGGGGGAGTAGTCCTGCCGGACGCCCATCGCCCGCAGTTCGGCGCCCGCGACGCGGCCGAGGGTGCGGGCGTCGGACCGCGACCCCCCGGCGCCGATCGCCATCGCGCCCGGGAACAGGGTGGCCGGCCGGCCCACGCGCGCGACGATGCCGTGCTCCTGGTCGGTGGAGACCAGCACCGGCAGTCCGCGCGGCAGGGCGAGGGACGCGCGCTGGATGCCGTTGGAGAGGTCCGCGATCCGGAGCGGGTCGCGGGTGTTGTGCGCCCACGTGAAGTAGATGACGCCGCCCACGCGGTAACGGGCGATCAGCTCGGCGGCGGTGCGCACGCCGAGCTCGGCGAGGTTGGCGTCGGCGTCGGCCGGGTCGGGGTCGGTCGCCGAGTGGCCGTACACCCGGGTGACGAAGACCTGGCCGACCTTCTCCTCCAGCGACATGCGGGAGACCAGCGCGCGCAGGCGGCGGTCGGCGCCCGCGTGCGCGGTATCGGCGTGCGCGGTGCCGCCGAGGGGGAGTGCGGTGGCGAGGGCGGTGGTGAGGCCGGCACCGGCGGCCAGGACGGTACGTCTGGAGGGCACGTGCGCTCCTTCCGGAGGCGATCCGGGGATGATCCAGCGGTCCTGTGGTCCCGTGGTCCAGCGGTCCTGCGGCCCGTTGATCCGGTGGTCCGGCGATCCGCTGAAGGAAACTTCCGTCGCGTCAGCAGTAACCGGGAAGTTTCCGCCAGTCAAGGGAACGCGCACGGTGCCGGCGTGGGGGCCGCCATCGGCGCAACGGAGGGGCGTGCCGATGACGGCGGCCGCCGGCCCCGGTGCGGCGGAGAGGGTGGGTCGGCCACGGTGGACACTCCGTCCACCCCTTGGACACCCCCACCCCTGATCAACCCCCGGCGGGATCATGCGGGGCATGGCCCTTGTCGACATTCCCGGTTCCAAGTCCCTCACCGCCCGCGCCCTGTTCCTCGCCGCGGCCGCCGACGGGGTCACCACCCTCCGGCGGCCCCTGCGGTCGGACGACACCGAGGGATTCGCCGAGGGCCTCGTACGGCTCGGCTACCGCGTCGGCCGCACCCCGGACGCCTGGCAGGTCGACGGCCGCCCGCAGGGCCCCGCGGTCCGCGAAGCCGACGTGTACTGCCGGGACGGCGCCACCACCGCCCGCTTCCTGCCCACGCTGGCCGCCGCCGGCCACGGCACCTACCGCTTCGACGCCTCCCCCCAGATGCGCCGCAGGCCCCTGCTGCCGCTGACCCGTGCCCTGCGCGACCTGGGCGTGGACCTGCGGCACGAGGAGGCGGAGGGGCACCACCCGCTGACCGTCGCCGCGGCGGGGGTGGAGGGCGGGGACGTCGTCCTGGACGCCGGCCAGTCCTCCCAGTACCTGACCGCCCTGCTGCTGCTCGGCCCGCTCACCCGCACCGGCCTGCGCGTCACGGTCACCGACCTGGTCTCGGCACCGTACGTGGAGATCACGCTCGCGATGATGCGGGCGTTCGGCGTGGAGGTGGTCCGCGAGGGCGACACCTACGTCGTCCCGCCGGGCGGCTACCGGGCGACGACGTACGCGATCGAGCCGGACGCGTCGACGGCGAGCTACTTCTTCGCGGCGGCCGCGGTGACGCCGGGCGCCGAGGTGACCGTGCCGGGTCTCGGCGCGGGCGCGCTCCAGGGCGACCTGGGCTTCGTGGACGTCCTGCGCGCGATGGGCGCGCGGGTCACGGTCGGGGCGGACCGCACGACCGTGCGCGGCACCGGCGAACTCCGCGGCCTCACCGTCAACATGCGGGACGTCTCCGACACCATGCCGACCCTCGCCGCGATCGCCCCCTACGCCTCCGGCCCGGTCCGCATCGAGGACGTGGCCAACACGCGCGTGAAGGAGTGCGACCGCCTGGAGGCGTGCGCGCACAACCTCCGCCGGCTGGGCGTGGACGTGGCGACGGGCCCCGACTGGATCGAGATCCGCCCCGGCGCCGCCCCCGAGGCCGCCGAGATCACGTCGTACGGCGACCACCGCATCGTCATGTCCTTCGCGGTGACCGGGCTGCGCGCGCCCGGAATATCGTTCGACGACCCGGGGTGCGTCCGCAAGACTTTCCCGGGTTTCCACGAGGCGTTCGCGGACTTGAGGAAGGACATCGTCGGATGACGTTCATCCTGGAGGGGCCGGTCCTCGAAGGCGCGCTGGTACGCCTGGAGCCGCTGGAGCACCGGCACGCCGCCGGTCTGGCGGAGGCGGCGGAGGAGAACCGGGGGACGTACGCGTACACGTGGGTGCCGCGGGCCGGCGAGGTCGGCGACTACATCGACGCCCAGCTCGCCCGCAAGGCCGCCGGCACGCTCGCCCCCTACGCGCAGGTCTCCCGGGCCACCGGCCGCGCGATCGGCACCACCGCCTACTGGGAGCCGCGTTCCTGGCGGTCCGACGACCGGCTCGACGCCGTCGAGGTCGGCTTCACCTGGCTGGCTCCCTCGGCACAGGGCACGGGTGTCAACGCCGAGTCCAAGCTGCTCCTCTTCCGGCACGCCTTCGAGGTGTGGGGCGTGGCCCGCGTGGAGCTGAAGACCGACGCCCGCAACAGCCGCTCCCGCGCGGCCGTCGAGAGCGTCGGAGGCCGCCTGGAGGGCGTCCTGCGCAACTGGTCCCGTTCCTGGACCCCCGGCGAGGAGGACCGTCTCCGGGACACCGCGGTCTTCTCGATCACGGCGGACGAATGGCCCGAACGCCGGGAACGGCTGGAGCAGCGGGTCGCGGACTTCCTCTCCCGCACGGCCTGAACCGCTGTGGTCCGGCCGTGCAGGGATTGGACCGCTGTGGTCCGGCCGCGTACGGCCTGAACCACCGGGGCACGGCCGCGTACGGCCTGAACCACCGGGGCCGGCCTCAGCCACCGGCGCCTCCCACCCGCGCGACCTGACCTCCGGCCGGGTGACGGCGCTCGGCGGTCCCACCGCTCAAGACGGGGTGGACCTGCCGCTCCACGCCCGGAAATGATCGGGCACATGACCACGACGACCGGGCTCCGCCGCTCCTTCCTCGTCCTGCACGGCTGGCAGAACCACCGGCCCGCCGACCACTGGCAGCACTGGCTGGCCGACCGCCTGACCGAGCGCGGCCACGCCGTCGTCTACCCGCAGCTGCCCGACCCCGACGACCCCGTCCTGGAGGTCTGGCTCGGGGAGTTGGCCCGCCGGCTCGACGGCCTGGACAGCGGGCGCGAGCGGGTCGTCGTCGCGCACAGCCTCTCCACCGTGCTGTGGCTGCACGCCGTGGCCCGCGGCCTGCCCGGCCTCGACGCCGTCGACCGGGTCCTGCTGGTGGCGCCCCCCTCCGCGCCGGTCCTCGCCGGCCACCCCGAGATCGCGGAGTTCGCCCTCCCGCCCACGACCTCGACGGCCTGACCCTGCCCTGCCCGACCCGCCTGGTCGCGGGTGACGACGACCCGTACTGCCCGGAGGGCGTCCAGTCCGCGTACGGCACCCCGCTCGGCCTGACCGCCGACGTCCTGCCCGGCGCCGCCCACCTGGACCTGGACGCGGGCTACGGCTCCTGGCCCTCGGTCCTGGAGTGGTGCGAGGACGGCGACGCGCGCTTCACGGCCCGGCCGGGGCAGCCGTCGTAGAACCGTCGGAGTCCTCCGTCCTCGTCCCCGTTTCCGTCTCCGTCCCCGTCTCCGCTCCTGTCCCCGCCTTCGCCCCGCCCCGCAGTTCCGGCGTCGTGGCGGCCACCGTCGTCACCGCCAGGAGACACATCAGGCCACCCGTGACCAGGGCGGTGGCGCCCGAGGACCAGCCGGCGGCGAGGCCACCGCGCAGGTTGCCCAGGTGCGGGCCCGCCTGCCCGACGATCGCCTCGGCCGCCGTCACCCGGCCCAGGAGCGCGTCGGGCGTACGGGTCTGGACGATGGTCGTACGGGACAGGACGGCCACGGCGTCCGCGGCGCCGGCCACCACCAGCACCCCGAGTCCCGCCCAGGCGCTGGTCGTCAGGCCGAACAGGGCGAGGGAAACGCCCCACAGGGCGGAGGAGCACAGCATCACCGGCCCCGGCCGCGCCAGCCGGGTCACCGGCCCCGAGAAGGCGGTGGCGGTGACACCGCCGACGGCGAGCGCGGACAGGAACAGGCCCAGCGTGCGCGGGTCGCCGCCGAAGCGTTCCGCGTTGACCAGCGGGAAGAGACTGACCGGCATCGCCAGCACGGTCGCGGCCAGGTCCGTCAGCAGGGCGCCGCGCACCACCCGGTTGCCGGTCAGGAACCGCAGCCCGTCCAGCACGCCGTGCAGTCCGGGCCGGGACTTCCCGCCCTCGGGCGGCAGCGCGGGCAGGCCGAACGCGCCGTAGAAGGCCAGCCCGAAACTGAGGGCGTCCAGCAGGTAGCAGACGCCGATGCCCCACCAGCCGAGCACCAGGCCGGCGACGGCCGGGCCGAGCAGCATCATCGACTGCCCGGTCGCCTGGTTCAGCGCGAGCCCAGCGGCCACCTGGTCCCTGGGCAGCAGCCGCGGCACGAACACGCCGGCCGCGGGACCCCCGACCGCTCCGAACGAGGCCTGCGCCGCGACCAGCGCCAGGACGAGCGGCACGGGCACGTGCCCGGTGAAGCCCTGCACGGCGAGCAGCAGCGAGCAGAGGGCCTGGCCGACGGTGGCGATCAGGTAGACGCGGCGCCGGTCGGCGCGGTCGACCCAGGCGCCGGCGAACAGCCCCACGCCGACCATCGGCAGTGCCTGCGCCAGCCCGACCGCACCGCTCCACACCGAACTGTGGGTCATGTCCCACACCTGGTACATGACGGTGACCATGGTCATGAAGCCGCCGAGCGTGGAGACGGTGCGCCCGATCAGCAGCCGACGGAAGACGGGGGAGGTGCGCAGGGGGCGGACGTCGAGGAAGGTCCGGCCGAGACTCATGACGCCGAGGGGGCGGCGGGCCGGGCCACGGGCCGCGCTGGGGATCGATGCACGGCGCGGAGGCTAGCCCGCGCCCGCGCCGGCCCGCCAGTCGTTTACCGGCCCGGAGACCCGGAGACCCGGAGACCCGGCGACCCAGCGACCCGGAGACCCGGAGGCCCGGCGGAGGCTCCCCGCCCCTCACCGGCCCCTCGTCCCGCCCCTCACCCCGCCCCTCGTCCCGCCCCTCACGCCGATTCGTTGAGCAGCCTCGCCAGGTGCTCCCGTCCGGTGTCCAGCAGCCCGGTCAGCGGCTCGGCGGCGTCGTACCACCGCTTCTCGTACTCCCAGCACAGCCAGCCGTCCCACCCGTGGCGGGAGAGGACCTCCACGCACTCGGCGAGGGGCAGCACGCCGGCGCCCAGCGCCAACGGGGTGGTGTCCTCGGCAGAGGCGATGTCCTTGACCTGCACGTATCCGAGATACGGCGCGAGCGCGGCGTAGGTCTCCTGCGGCTGTTCACCGCCCAGCCAGGTGTGCATCACGTCCCACAGCGCGCCCACCTGCCGGTGGCCGACCAGGCCGAGGACCCGCGTCGCGGCGGCGCCGGTGCGGTGCGAGTCGTGGGTCTCCAGCAGGATGCGTACGCCGAGGTCGGCGGCGTACTCGGCGGCGGTGCCCAGCCGCCCGGCGGCGACGGCGTCCGCCTCGGCCGGGTCCTGCCCGTCGGCGCCGCCGGGGAGCACGCGGACGTAAGGGGCACCGAGGTCGCGGGCGAGTGCGGTGAGCGCGCGGATCTCGTCGAGCACCGGTCCGTCGTCGCCCGGAGCGGCCACGCGCGCGTACCCCGCGATCCCGAGCACCTCGACCCCGGCCGCCTTGAACCCGTCGGCCACACGGGTCCGTTCGGCCGGGCCGAGGCCCGGATGCACGGGCTCCTCGGGATGGGCGCGCAGCTCGACACCGTGGTATCCGTGCGTGGTCGCGAGCCGCAGCACGTCGGGGATCGGAAGACCGGGAACTCCGAGAGTGGAGAAGGCGAGCTTCATGTCCTCGGACCCTACTCGGGAACGGCCCCGCCCACGGCCGCCGCGCCCCGGCCCCCCTCGGCCCCACTCCGACGGTCCCGCCTTCGGCCCCACTCCGACGGTGCCGCCTTCGGCTCCTGGGCTCCGTCCTGGCTCGGCCTCTGCTCCGACGGTGCCGTCCTCGGTTCCCGGGCTCCGCCCTCGGCCTCCGGGCTCCGCCTCAGTCCCCGGGCTCCGCCCTCGGTTCCCCCCTCAGCCCCGCGGCACCCCCGAGGACCCCCGCACCATCAACTCCCCCCGCACCATGGCGATCCCCCCGGGCGGCGGTTCCTCCCGCCCCATGGCGATCCGGCCCGCCCGCGCCCCCGCCTCGGCCAGCGGCAGCCGCACCGTCGTCAGTGCGGGCACCGCGTCGATGCTGAAGGGCAGGTCGTCGAAGCCGGCCACGGACACGTCCTCCGGGATGCGCAGGCCGGACTCCCGCAGGGCCGCGCACGCGCCGAGCGCGACGGAGTCGTTCGCCGCGACCACGGCGGTCAGCTCCGGGTCCCGCCGCAGCAGCTCCAGCGTGGCCTCGTGGCCCGCGCGCCGGTCGTAGCGGCCGTGGACCGTCCAGCGGGGGTCCTCCTCGATGCCGGCCGCGGCCAGTGCCGCCCGGTGGCCCTCCAGCCGGTGCCGGGTGGTGGTGCGCTCCTCCGGGCCCGCGATGTAGCCGAGCCGCCGGTGCCCGAGCCCGATGAGGTGTTCGGTCAGTTCCCGGCCGCCGCCGCGGTTGTCGAAGGTGAGCGCGATCGCCCCGGTGTCGGGTGCGGGCGGCCGCCCGCACAGCACGACCCGGGTGCCGGCCTCGGTCAGCCTGCGCAGCTTCGCCGCCACCGCGTCGGCGTGCGGCACGTTCTCCATGGCCCCGCCGGTCAGTACGACGGCCGCGGCCCGCTGCCGCTGCAACAGCGTCAGGTAGGTCAGCTCGCGCTCGGGCGTGCCCCCGGTGTTGCAGACCACCGCGAGCCGCTCGCCGCCGGCGCGCCCGCCGGGCCCGCCGATCTCGCCCTGGATCGCGCTCGCCATGATGCCGAAGAAGGGGTCGGCGATGTCGTTGACCAGGATGCCCACCAGGTCGGAGGTGGCCGCGGCGAGCGCGCTCGCGGGACCGTTGAGCACGTAGTCCAGCTCGTCCACGGCCCGCAGGACCCGTTCCCGGGTCGACGCGGCCACGGGGTAGTTCCCGTTCAGCACGCGCGACACCGTCGCGGGCGAGACCTGCGCGCGGGCCGCCACGTCCGCCAGGGTCACCGTCATCTCGTCGTCCTCCGGTCACGCATCTCGTCGTACGTCGTCGTTCGCCCTGGTAGACAGCGGACTCGCGTGCCTGGTTCCGGGCGTGTCGAGCCGACCTTACGGCCCGGCGCCCGAGTTGTTCGCCCCCTCGAACAACTCGGGACGGACACGGTCTTGTCCGGACCGCCGGTCAGAGGCTAGCTTCTTCTCACATAGAAAGCGCTTGCTGTGACGCTGATCAGTGCCAAGGCGTACGCGGCGCGCACACCCGCGTACGAGACGCGCGCGACGCTGCGGGCACCCCCGCGCACGCCGCCGCGTACCACGCCTAAGAAGGGACCGACGTGACACGCAAGACGGTGCGTATCGCCATGAACGGCGTTACCGGGCGCATGGGTTACCGCCAGCACCTGGTCCGCTCCATCCTCGCCCTGCGCGAGCAGGGCGGCCTCGACCTCGGCGACGGCACCGTGCTGTGGCCGGAGCCGATCCTGGTCGGACGCCGGGAACACGTACTGAACGCGCTTGCCGAGAAGCACGGTCTGGAGCATGTCTCGACGGACCTCGACGCGGTCCTCGCCGACCCGGCCGTGGACATCTACTTCGACGCCCAGGTCACCTCCGCCCGCGAGGAGGCGATCCGCAAGGCGATCGCGGCCGGCAAGCACGTCTACACCGAGAAGCCCACCGCCACCGGCCTCGACGGCGCCCTCGAACTGGCCCGGCTGGCCACCGCCGCGGGCATCAAGCACGGCGTCGTCCAGGACAAGCTGTTCCTGCCGGGCCTGCTGAAGCTGAAGCGCCTCATCGACGGCGGCTTCTTCGGCCGGATCCTGTCCGTGCGCGGCGAGTTCGGCTACTGGGTCTTCGAGGGCGACTGGCAGGACGCCCAGCGCCCCTCGTGGAACTACCGCGCCGAGGACGGCGGCGGCATCGTCGTCGACATGTTCCCGCACTGGGAGTACGTCCTGCACGAGCTGTTCGGCCGCGTGAAGTCCGTCCAGGCCGTCGCCACCACCCACGTCCCGCAGCGCTGGGACGAGAACGGCAAGCCCTACGACGCGACCGCCGACGACGCCGCCTACGGCATCTTCGAACTCGACGGCGGCGCCATCGCCCAGATCAACTCCTCCTGGACGGTCCGCGTCAACCGCGACGAACTGGTGGAGTTCCAGGTCGACGGCACCGAGGGCTCGGCCGTCGCCGGCCTGCGCAACTGCCGCGTCCAGCACCGCTCCGCCACTCCCAAGCCGGTCTGGAACCCCGACATCCCGGCCACCGAGGTCTTCCGCGACCAGTGGCAGGAGGTCCCCGACAACGGCGACTTCGACAACGGGTTCAAGGCCCAGTGGGAGCTGTTCCTCAGGCACGTCTACGCCGACGCCCCCTACCACTGGGACCTCCTGGCCGGCGCCCGCGGCGTCCAGCTCGCCGAGCTGGGCCTGAGGTCCTCCGCCGAGGGCCGCCGCCTCGACGTCCCGGAGGTCGCGCTGTGACCATCCGACTCCCGGACTCCGGGGGGACCCTGCGGACCTACGAACCCCGCACGGAACCCCTCGCCGTCACCACCGGCAGCGCCTTCACCTCCCGTACGGTCTTCTCCGCGGCGCACGTCGTCGCGGACCCGTACGCCGACGTGTCCCCCGACTCCCCCGCCGCCGTCGACTGGGACGCCACCCTCGCCTTCCGCCGCCACCTGTGGTCCCACGGGCTCGGCGTCGCCGAGGCGATGGACACCGCCCAGCGCGGCATGGGCCTGGACTGGGCGGGCGCGGCCGAGCTGATCCGCCGCTCCGCCGCCGAGGCCGAGGCGGTCGGCGGCCTCATCGCCTGCGGCGTCGGCACCGACCAGCTCACCGGCCCGGCGTCCCTGGCCGAGGTCCGCGCGGCCTACGAGGAGCAGCTCGCCCTCGTCGAGGCCAGTGGCGCCCAGGCCATCCTGATGGCGTCCCGCGCCCTGGCCGCGGCCGCCGACGGCCCCGAGGACTACCTCGACGTCTACGGCCACCTCCTGCGCCAGTCCGCCGAGCCGGTGATCCTGCACTGGCTGGGCCCGATGTTCGACCCGGCGCTGGAGGGCTACTGGGGCTCGTCGGACCTGGACGCGGCGACGGAGGTGTTCCTCCAGGTCATCGCCGCCCACCCGGACAAGGTGGACGGCATCAAGGTCTCGCTGCTGGACGCCCGGCGCGAGGTCGAGCTGCGCCGCCGCCTGCCGGACGGCGTCCGCTGCTACACCGGCGACGACTTCCACTACCCCGAGCTGATCGCGGGCGACGAGCAGGGCTTCAGCCACGCCCTGCTCGGCATCTTCGACCCGCTGGGCCCGCTGGCGGCGGAGGCGGTCCGCGTCCTGGACACCGGCGACGTGAGCGGCTTCCGCTCCCTGCTCGACCCCACGGTCGAGCTCTCCCGCCACCTCTTCCAGACCCCGACCCGCTTCTACAAGACGGGCGTGGTCCTCCTGGCCTGGCTGGCCGGCCACCAGTCGCACTTCACGATGGTCGGCGGCCTGCAGTCCGCCCGCTCCCTGCCCCACTTCGCCCGCGCCTACGAACTCGCCGACGGTCTTGGCCTGTTCCCCGACCCGAAGCTGGCCGAGGAACGCATGAAGAACCTGCTCGCCCTGTACGGGGTGACGCAGTGACCGGTCTCGAGCGCTTCAGCATCAACCAGATGACCGTCAAGCAGCTGTCACTGCCCGAACTGGTGGCGGCCTGCACCGACCTGGGCGTCGGCAACGTCGGCCTGTGGCGCGAACCGGTCCAGGCGTACGGCGTGGCGGAGACGGCCAAGCTGGTCCGCGACGCCGGCCTGACGGTCACGACGCTGTGCCGCGGCGGCTTCCTCACGGCCGCCGACCCGGACGGGCGCGCGGCGGCCCTGGCCGACAACCGCAGGGCGGTCGACGAGGCGGCCACCCTGGGCACCGAGGTGCTGGTCCTGGTCTCGGGCGGCCTCCCGCCCGGCTCCAAGGACCTGCACGGAGCCCGGGAACGCATCGCAGACGCACTGGCGGAACTCGGCCCCTACGCCGAGGACCACGGGGTGAGACTGGCAATCGAGCCCCTGCACCCCATGTACGCCTCCGACCGCTGCGTCGTCTCGACGCTCACCCAGGCCCTGGACATCGCGGAACGCTTCCCCGCCCACCAGGTGGGCGTCACCGTCGACACCTACCACATCTGGTGGGACGACCGGGCCCCCGCCGAGATCGCCCGGGCCGGCGCGTCCGGCCGCATCCACACCTTCCAACTGGCCGACTGGACGACCCCGTTGCCCGAGGGCGTCCTGAACGGCCGCGGCCAGATCGGCGACGGCGCGATCGACATGCGCGCGTGGCAGGGCCACGTGGAGGCGGCCGGCTACACCGGCGCGATCGAGGTGGAACTGTTCAACGACGCCCTGTGGGCGCGCGACGGCCGGGAGGTGCTGGCGGAGACGGCGGCACGGTTCGCCGAACACACGGCGTAACGCGCGACGGGGGCGGGCCGGGCCCCGGTGCCGGGTCTCGGTGCTGGACCCACGGCCCGGACCCGGTGCTCGGGTCCGGGCGCCGCGGGCCCCGGGCTTCGTTGCCCGGGCCGCAGAGCCGGTGCCGTGGATCCGGGGGTGGGGCCGTCAGGTCTCCGTCCCCGCACCCGGCGCACCGGCCCGCAGGTGTGCCGCCAGGCGCTGCAGCTCGACGAGGGCGCCGGCGTCCGAGCCGTCCCCCAGCGGGTAGTGCAGGGCCGGCTCGGAGGCGGGCCCCAGGGCGACGGGCCGTACCCCGACGGGCGGGCGGCGGGCGTGGGTGAGTCCGATGCCCCGCACGTCGTGCGCGCCCAGGGTGAAGGCGACCGGGACGGGCGGCGCCTGGAGCACGGGCGCCGTGGTGAGGTCGCGGGAGGCCCGCCGCACCGAGGCCAGCATCGTCGTCAGGCCGTGCTCCACGACGAGGGTCTCGGCGAGGGGCGCGATCGCCTCCAGGGGCGGCGCCTCGTCCTCCCCGTACCCGAGGGTGAGCGTGACGTCCTGCTCGACGCCCGCGGTCGTCCGCGTGACCCGGATCCACGCCAGCGCGGGCCGGCCGGGGTGCCCCGTCACGAGCAGATGGGTGGGCTCGGGGGCCCGGTCACGGGCCAGTTCGGTCAACTGCCGGGTCGACCAGGGCAGGTTGACGGGTTCCGCGGTGCCCCAGCCGGCCGGCGCCGAGCCGGTGAGCCCGCGCCAGGCCGTCTCGAGCGCTTCGCCCAGGACGACGTCCTCGTGCGCGGGGAGCGTCGTACGGAAGGCGACGACGAGCTGCCGGTCGGGTGACGGGGACGTCCGGCCGAACGCCTCGGCGACCGGGACCGTGCCGTCCGGTCCGGGCACGGGCGCGAACGTCCCGTCCCGCCAGCGCAGCACCGCCCCGGACAGCCCGTCGTAGTAGCCCTGGGCCGGGTCCTGGACGACCCAGCGGTTGGGCACCTGGAGGAGGGTGGCGCGGGCCGGGGCGCTGAGCCGGACGTGCGCCGGGGTGACGATGTGCAGGGCACGGCCCGACTCGGAGGTGCCGCGCAGCACCTCGGAGAGCCAGGTGGTCAGGGCCAGGACGGGCCGGTCGGCCAGGACGACGGACGTGCTGTCGGTGAGGACGTCCACGACCGGCTGCCCGTCGTCCGGTGCGAGGGCCGCGGCCACGCCGGCGCCCTCGGCCACGTCGGCGCTTCCGGTGCCTGCGGTGCCCGAGGTGCCCGAGGTGCCTGCGGTGCCCGAGGCCGCGTCGCCTCCGGCGGTGCCCGCCGCCACGTCCACGACCTCGGTGCCCGCCGCCGGTTCGGGCCAGGTGGTGCCGCCCAGCAGCAGGGCGAGCCGCCCGCACACCGATCCCGCCAGCCGTTCGGCCCCGGGCACGGCGCCGGAGGCCCGGGCCTCGGTCCACCAGAACGGCACGGGCACGTCCCGCCCGAGCAGCCGTTCGGCCTCCCCGGGGACCTGGACCAGCAGCGGGGCCTCCACGGACACGAGGGGCCTGCCGTCCGGGGCGCACAGCCGCAGCACGGCGCCCTCGGACGCGGCGCTCACGCCCGCCCCGGGTCCGCCCGCGTACAGGCCGGCCAGCAGGGCCCAGGTGTCCGGCATCTTCGGGGTGAGGGCGATGACGTCCTTGGTCACGACCCCTCCTGTCCGGCTCCGGTCAGCGCGGTCTGGACGAGCTGATGGCGTCGGCCGCGGCGGACCAGGGTGCCGCGGCCGGGCGGCTGCGGGGAGGCGTACAGGCCGGGGAAGAGCTGCCCCTCGGTGCGGTCGCCGGTCATCACCAGGGCGGTGGTGCCCGTCTCGCGCAGGGTGGTCAGCAGCGGCTCGTACAGCGCGCGGGAGGCTCCCGCGGTGCGGCGCGCCAGGACGAAGTGCAGGCCGATGTCCTGCGCGGAGGAGACGTACGGCAGGAAGGGCGCGAGGGGCTGCTGTCCGGCGGTGGTGAGGATGTCGTAGTCGTCGACGAGGATGACGATCCGCGGGCCCCGGAAGGCGGGTTCGCCGCTCTCGGGCGCGTCCGGGTCGGCGGTCTCCGGCAGCCGCTTGCCCAGTTCGGCGGCGATGCCCGTGGCGAGGGCGCCGGCGAGCGTGGCGTTGTGGGCGTAGCCGCCCCGGTACGGCTCCGGGACGACGCCGCGCAGGCCGCGGCGCGGGTCGAAGACGCCGAAGACCAGCTCGTCGTCGGAGTACCGCTCGACGAGCCCGGCGACGACCAGCTTCAGCAGGTTCGTCTTGCCGCACTCGTTGTCCCCGAGGACCAGCAGGTGCTGGTCGCCGCCGAAGAGGTCGAGCAGCACGGGCGCGAGGGCGTCCTGGTCGAGGCCGAGGGGTATCCGCCGCGGTTCGGCGGCCGGCGGGGGCAACCGGGTCACCGGCAGCCGGGCCGGCAGCACCCGCACCGGGGCGGCGGGATCGCCGTGCCAGGTGGCGCGGACGGACCGGGCCGCCTCGTCCAGGGCCGGGCCCAGGTCGCCGGTCGTGGGCGAGCCGTCGAGGCGGGGCAGGGCGGCCTGCGCGAACAGCTTGCCGTCGGTGAGCACCCGGCCGGGCACGTCCGGCGCGAGGGTCCCGGAGAGCTTGCGGTCGACGGAGGAGTCGGCGGGGTCGTTCAGGCGCAGCTCGACACGGGTGCCGAAGAGGGACTGGGTGGCGATGCGGACGTCGTTCCAGCGCAGCATGCCCGCCACCACGTGGATGCCGTAGCCGCCGCCCCGTTTCAGCAGGTCGGCGACCGGCTCGTCGAGGTCGGCGAAGTCGTCGCGCAGCGCGCCGAACCCGTCGACCACCAGGACGACGTCGGTGGAGCCGAGCTGCGGCAGCCGCCCCTGGGCGCGGAGCCGGCGCAGCTGGTCGACGGAGTCGATGCCGTGCTCGCGGAAGACCGTCTCGCGCTCGGCGAGCATGGCGCGCACCTCGGCCACCGTACGGGCCGCGCGCTCCCGGTCGGCCCGTACGGCGACCCCGCCGACGTGCGGCAGGGCGGCCAGCGCCGACAGGCCGCCGCCGACCAGGTCCAGGCCGTACACGGCGACGTCGCGGGGCGTGTGGGTGACCGCCAGGGACAGGACGAGGGTCCGCAGGAGCGTGGTCTTGCCGGACTGGGGGCCGCCGATCACGGCCACGTGACCGCCGGCCGTGGTCAGGTCCAGCACCCACTGGCCCTGCCACTGCCGGGCCGGGTCGTCGAGCACCCCGAGCGGCACCCGCATCCCGCCCGTGGCGCGCGCCAGGTGCAGCCCGCGCTCGGAGACCCGGACCGGTCCCGCGGCCGCGTCCAGGGTGACGGCGTCCGGCAGCGGCGGCAGCCAGATGCGGCGCACGGCGGGCGCGGCGCCCGCGAGCCGGCCGACCATGAGGGACAGGACGGTCGGGCCGGTCTCCCGCCGGGTGGCGGCGGGTTCCTCCGCCGGCTCCGCGCTGCTCCCCGCGGTGCGGTACGCCGGGTAGGGCAGGGCGAGCGGCTCCTCGTCCCGCTGCTCGAGCGCCGCCGGGCCGCGGTGGGCGCCGGAGACGTACCCGGCCTTGAACCGTTCGTAGGTGGAGGTGTCGACCTTGAGGTAGCCGAATCCCGGTAGGGGCGGCAGGTGGAAGGCGTCGGTGGTGTCGAGGACCGTGCGGGACTCGTCGGCGGAGAAGGTGCGCAGGCCCAGCCGGTACGACAGGTAGGTGTCCAGGCCCTTGAGCCGGCCGCCCTCGATGCGCTGGCTGGACAGCAGCAGATGCACGCCGATGGAGCGGCCGATGCGTCCGATGGACAGGAACAGGTCGATGAAGTCCGGCTTGGCGGTGAGGAGTTCGCCGAACTCGTCGATGACGACGAACAGGTGCGGGAGCGGTTCGAGGTCCGGCCGCTCCGTCGCGCGCAGCACGGCGTAGTGACCGATGTCGGCGACGTTGCCGGCGTCCTTCAGGACCTGCTGGCGGCGCTTGACCTCGCCGGCGAGGCTGGTGTGGACGCGTTCGACGAGCCCGGCCTGGTTCTCCAGGTTGGTGATCGTCCCGGCCGTGTGCGGGAGTTCGGCGAAGGGGGCGAACGTGGCGCCGCCCTTGTAGTCGACCAGGACGAGCGCCAGGTCCTCGGGGAGTGGGTGGCGACCAGGGCGAGGACGAGGGTGCGCAGCAGCTCGCTCTTGCCCGAACCGGTGGCGCCCACGCACAGCCCGTGCGGGCCCATGCCGAGCTGGGAGGACTCCTTCAGGTCCAGCAGCACCGGTTCGTGACGGCCCGTCAGGCCGATGGGCACACGGAGGAAGTCGCGTTCGCCGCGGGGCTTCCACAGGGCGGCCAGGTCGAGTCCGGCGGGATCGGCGATGCCGAGGAGCGCGGGGAAGTCGACCGGCCCGGTGACGGGGCTCCCCTCGGCGGCGGACTCCGGCGACAGCCGCAGCGGGGCCAGCAGCCGGGCGATGCCCTCCGCCCCGGCCGCGGTGACCGGGTCGACGGCGCCCTCGGCGGCGGCGACCGCGAGGGGGTGCCCCCGGCGGCGCCGCCCGTGGCGCCCGTGGCGGCCGTGGCGGCCGTGGCCGGGGCGGAGGCGCCCGCGGCGGCGGAACCGCGCAGGTCCTCGACGACCACCTGCTCGCCGCGGACGGTGAGGCGCACGCTCACCTCGTCCGGCTCGTGGACCTGCTCCCGCAGCAGGTGCACCACGGTGACCCCCATGTCCGGCAGCCCGACGGCCGCGTCCGGGCGGGGGAGTTCGGCGGCCGGCTCCCCGTGGGCGTCCACGACCACCAGCAGCCGGCCCGCCAGCCGCAGCGCGCTCCGGTCGGCGAGGCCGCGCCGCACCTCCGCCGCGTACCCGGACCGGCGGCCCAGCTCGTGCCGCAGCAGTCCGGCCAGCTGCCCGAGGTCGGGCGCGATGCGGCGGGCGGCCACCGGACCGTCGTACGCCTGCGGATCGAGTACGTGGGGCAGCCACTTCGCCCACTCCCAGTCCGCCAGCCGCTCGCCGGGCACGGCCAGGGCGAGCGCGACGTCGTCGGGGGCGTGCGTCACCGCCGTCTGCACCAGCAGCGCCCGGGCGACCCGCAGGACGTCCTCCCGGTCGCCGACGACGCTGACGTTCCCCGCCCGGTCCAGCGGCACCGTCAGCGGCACGTCGGCGGCCGTCGCGAACCGGCGCTGCAGGGCACGCGCCTCGTTGAGCATGAACGGGTCCGGCGGCGTCAGCACCCCGCCGGCGCCGCTCTGCTGGACCACCGGCTCCTGGACCGGCACGTCACCGAGACCGACCCGCACCCGTAGGAAGTCGGCGTCCCGACGGCGCCGCTCCCACAACCGGGCGGGGTCGCCCACCAGGTCGTACAGCGCGTCCGGCGGCGGGTTCAGCTCCCGCTCCGCGTCCCGCAGCCGGCGCTCGGCGGCCCCCAGCTCCTCCCGCAGCTCCTCCAGGTACTCCAGGTAGCGCTCGCGTTGCGTGCGCCGGGTGCGCTGCGCCTTGCCGCGCTGCGACAGGAACAGCGCGACCGCCGCCACCAGCGCGAGGACGAGCACGACCGCGCCCAGCACCGCGAACCGGCTGTTGCGGACCACGGTCATCATGATCACGGAACCCATGACGCCGGCCATCGGCAGCAGTGCGGTGGCCGCGTTGCCGGTCTTGCCCTCGGGCAGGTTGGGCGGTGCCTCGACCGTGCGGGGCCGGGCGGGCTCCGGGGGACGGGTGCTGCGGGCGGGCCGGTGGACGATGCGCAGGGTCACGGGCGGACTTCTCCGGAGCGGGTCGTGACGGGGGAGGGGAGGGGCGGGCGCGGGCGCGGGCGCGGGCCGGGGCGGAGCGGGCGCGGGCACGGGGCGTCGGGGTGCGCCTGCCGGAGCGGGCATGGGTAGGGGCCGGGACGCGCCCGCCGGAGCCGGCACAGGCACGGGCCGGGGCGCGCTGACCGGATCGGGTGCGCGGATCGGATCGGGTGCGCCGGCCGGACGCTCATCGCACCCTCACCGCGCGCCCCATCACCTCGGCGGCCAGCCGCAGGACGGCCTCCCGCGTGGCGTGCCCCAGGAGGTCGGTGCGGATGGGGCCGCCCCCGGCCAGATGGCGGTCGTACGGCACGGTGACCACGGTGACCCCCGGCTCCTTCAGGTGCCCGGCGGCCGTCTTGTCGTCCAGGACGGTGTCGGGGGTGCTCGACACCAGCGCCACGACCGTCGTGGCCAGGGCGGAGTGCGGCAACCGGGCCAGCCAGTCCAGCACCTGACGGGTCGCGCCGACGCCCTCCGCGGTGGTCGGCGCGACCACCACCCGGGCGTGCGCGGTGTCCATCGCCGTACGGGCCACCTCGCCGGGCAGCGTCTCGCAGTCGACGACGGTCACGGCGAAGTAGCGGCGCAGCGCCAGCGTCACCTTGCGGTACGACGTCATGTCGAGCGGGGCGCCGACCTGCCCCGGCTCGCGGGCAACAGCCAGCCGCCGTCCGGCACCGGCACCAAGTACCCGGTCACGTCCGTCAGCTGCATGGACGGGTGGAGGATCGACGCGAGATCGGCGCACGTCCAGCGCACCGCCTCCGCCCCCATGCGCACCGGCAGGGTGCCCAGCGCGGCGTCCGCCTCCAGCGTCAGCACCGGGTCGTGCCGGTAGTGGTTCAGGGTGCGCCCGAGCAGTGCGGAGACGGTGGACTTGCCGACGCCGCCCCGGATGGAGGTGACGGCCACCACCCGGCCCGTGGTGACGGGCTGCTGCAACTCGCGCGCGATCCTGGTCTGTTCGGTGACGTCCTGCGCCACGGACGAGGTGAGCTTGCGCAGCGCCCGACCCGTACGCCGGGTCACGGAGTCGCCGTGCAGGGGCCGTCCGAGAGCCAGGAGGAGACGGGGATCGAGGGTGGGGGAGGACTCGGGGGCGGGAGAAGCCGGGAGGCGGGGGTTGCGGACGGGGGCGGGAACCGGGGAAGGGGCGGGGGCCGGGGTGGCGTCCGGGGTGGTGGGCGTCGCGGGCCGCTCCGGGGCCGGCTCGTCGGCGGCCCGGGAGGCGGGAGCGGGTACGGCAGCCCGGGAACCGGGACCGGGTATGAGGGCCGGAGAGGCGGGACCCGCCGGAGCGCCGGGCGCGGACGGGGCAGCGGTTTCGGCCGGGGCCACCGGGCCGGGGGCGTACGGGCCGGTGGCGTGCGGGCCGGGGAGGTGCGGATCGGGAACGTACGGACCGGACGTGTCACCTTCCGCGCCCGCCCCCGCTTCTGCCGCTGTGCCCGCCCCGCTTCCGCCGTTGCGGCCGCCGGCCGCGAGGGTGCGGGGTGCGAGGGCGCGGGGTGCACGAGTCGCAGTGCGGGCTCGCCGGTACGGGGGGCGGCCGGGGAAGGCCCGCTCTCCGCACCGGTGTGCGTCCCCCCGTCCGAACGGCCGCTTCCCCCGCCGCTCAACTCCCGCAGCACGTCACGCTGCCAGTCGCCGTCCCGCCGTGTGCCGACGGCCGCTCCCGCTCCTGCTCCCCGTTCGTCATGCCGCCCCGCCCCTCAAGCCCTTAAGCGAAGGTGTCGAGCAGTCGCCCGTACACACCGAACACGCCGATCAGCAGCGGAAGCAGCGCGATGACCCCCACCGACTCGAGCAGGTCACCGACCCGCCGCAGCCGGACCCGCACGTGCTCGGCCGGCCGCACGGCGAGCACGACGAGCGGCAGGACCGCCAGCACGACGAGGACGGCCAGCGGCGCCGCGGCCGAGGACCGCTCCGCCCACACCGCCGACAACCGTACGGCGACGCACGCCGCGGCGGCCAGCAGGACGACCACCTCGGCGACCAGCGGAAACGCCCGGGATCGCAGGGCCAGCACCACCGCGACGACCGAGGCGAGCGGCACCGTCCAGACGGAGGGAGCCCGCAGCGCCAGTACGGCGGCCACGGCGGCCGACCCGGCCAGGGTGACCGTGGCGAGCACCAGCCCGCGGTGGGCGGCGGCCAGGGCGGCGGACACCTGGTGGCGGCTGACGGAGACACCGCCGGCCCGCCGGTCGTCGAGCCCGGAGAGCCCGGACGCCATCAGCGCGAGCCGCGGCAGCACCCGAGCAGCACCACGCAGACGACACCGAGAACGGCCCCGACACGGGCCTGCTGCTCCGCCGTCCCGGCGCCGGACTGCACGGCGACGACGGCCTCCCAGCCGACGGCGGTCAGGGCCAGGGCGCCGGCCCCACGACCCCGCCCCGCCCCAGCGGCGTGAACAGCCCGAGCAGGGCGAGGACCAGTACGCCCACGGCGGCCACCCCGGCGAGCCGCAGGGCACCCGCCGAGGACCCGCCGACGACATCGACGAGGCTCCACACGCCCGGCACACCGAGCGCGCCGCCGGCACACAGGAGGGTCGCGGCGAGCGTGTGCCTGCGCGCCCGCCCCAGGACCGCACCCGCGACCGCGGCCAGGCCGGCGGCGGCGAGCAGCGCACCGGCGACGGCCGGACGGTCGTAGTGCGCACGCGCGAACAGGGCGGCGACGACCACCCAGCCCACGCTCGCGACACCCGCCGTGACCTGCCGGGCGGCCGGCCCCCACCGCCATGCCCGGTGGCCGAGGTCCTCGGCCACCTCGTCGGTGACGTCGTGCACGACGGGAGCGGGCGGGGCGTCCTCCGCACGGACGAGACGCAGGACGGCGCCGTCGCGGATGCCCGCCGTCTCCAGCGTGCTGTCGTGGTCGAGCGCGGAGCCGTCCACCGTGACGAGGTGACGCGAGGCGGGCCGCCCCTCCGCGCGGTCGTCCAGCAACCGCATGATCTCCGGCAGCAGCAGCCCGACCGGCTCCCGTGCCGGAAGCACGAGATCGACGCGGCGCCGCTCACCGACGAGTGTGACCCGGCTCAACACCGCAGGCCCACCGGCCGTTTCCCTGCTCAAGGCCCCCGTAGACATCACGTTCGCGAACCTATCACCGGCTTGTAGGACCGTCGGAGGGTGTGGAAACGCCGGGGGAGTACGGGCTGCTCTGCCCGATCACCCGGTGCGACACGAACGACCACCCCACGCACCCCGCGCACAACACGGCCGCGACGACCGTCCCGGCCAGCACCTTCCCCACCCGCTCGTCCACGGCCCGCCGTTGCCGCTGCGCCCCGAACAACAACGCGTCCCGCAACCGCCGCCGCCGCACGGAGACGGACTCGAGGAGCTGGCTGTCGTAGTCCTGGGCGGTCATGTCAGGTCACCTGTCTCGCGTATCTCACATGTCTTACGTGGGGAACTCGCCCAGCCAACTGCGCTTGAGCAGGTGCTCGGGCAGGTATTCCGACTCGACCTCGATGGGCCGTCCGGCGTCGTGGGCGAGGCAGGTGAGGGCGAGGATCGCGAGGGGGACGTCGCCGTCACTCGTCTCCTGGCGCTCCTCGTTCGCCGTCCAGTATTCCTTGTGGAGTTGGAGTGCCTGGACCAGGGCCTCGTTGAACTTGTCCGGGTCCTGGCTGACGAAGCGGTAGAAGAGATTGATCGGTGGATACAGGACCTTGAGCATGGTCTCGCGGTCCATGAACCGCAGTCGGTCCGGGTCGGTCCCGTCGAAGGCGGCGACGAGCTTGTCCCCGAGTCCGGGCCGCTCCAGCCAGTAGGTCTGGAGGGTGTCGACCCAGTGGTAGATGTACTCCTCGAAGACGGCGCCGGAGGCCCGCAGCGTCTCGATCGGCACCTGGCACAACTGCGTCATCCGCGCCTGGTCCCGGCAGACGACGGCCAGCCAGAAGGCCTCCAGCCAGGTTCCGGCGTCCACGAAATGCGTGATCCCCACGGCGGGAATGTTGCGTACCTCATGGCCGATCATGCACTCGACGGTGGAACCCTCGGGAGCGGTCGCCGAGGCGAACAGGGCGGACCCGACCTGCATGGCCGTGACCCAGGCTTCCCACGTCTCCAACTTCTCGGCGGTGGAATCCTCGACGCACAGGAGTGCGGCTCTCTGGCGCGCCCGGTTGAACGTCATGTCGAGGCTGTCGGGGTACTCCTCCAAGTCCTCGATGTCCTTGACGGTGCGCGCATTGATCCTCTGTCGCAGCCCGTCCGGATCCGGGTGGCTTCCTTCTGCCAGCGGCCGCGAAACCCTCGTCGGCATGGACGGTTCCCTCATTTCGTGATGTCGAACTGCAGCATCTCGTAACCAGTCAGCGTACTTAGGCCTGCGGAAACCTGCCTCGACCAGGATTTGCGCTCAATGCGGTTCGCATCTCACGTCTCGAATTCGCCGACCCATGAACGCTTCAATAGATGCTTGGGCAAGTACCCGGATTCGACCTCGACCGGAAATCCGTTGTCGTAAGCCATGCAGGCCAACGCGAGGGGAGCGAGGGCCACCAGGCCGTCACCGCTCAGGGCGCGTGCCGCGTCGCCGGCCCAGTACTGCTTGTGCCCAGTGACAGCGTCAACCAGTACACTGTTGAACCGCTCAATCTCCCGCAGTTGAAAGCGATGGAAGAGTTCAAGCGGTGGATAAAGAACCTTCAGCATCATTTCCTTGTCAGTGACGCCCGCCTGCTCGGGGTCGGTGCCTTTGACTGCTGATACCAGCTTGTCCCACATCTCCGTTGCCCGGCCGGCCCAGTAGTTTTGGAGAGCCTCCACCCAGTCGTAGACATAGTCGTCGAAAGCCGCGCCCTCAGGAACAGAGGCGCGGAGAAACGACACAGGTACCTGCATCAGTCGATCGAGGCGATCGTTCTCGCGGCAGACCGTTGCCAAATAAACCGATGTGAGCCACGCCCCCGCATGCGTATAAGGCATCGGACCCGTCGCAGGCAGGTTCTTCAGCTCGCCCGCACTTCCGATGCGGCACGGTACGGGCCCCTCGGCGGCTGTGGCAGAGTCGAACAGGGCGCAGCCGACCTGCATTGCGGTGACCCAAGCCTCCCACGTCTCAAGTCTGGCTGCTTCGGGATCCGTCAGGCAGCGCCACTTCGCCATGGTCAGGGTGCTGCTCAGCGCCCGGTGGCGGGACACCTCCGACCTTTCCAGTCGGTCGAGAACCCGGCGTGTCCCCTCAATGAGCGGCGCCATGTCCTCGGCCGCGTTGTCCGTTCGGAAGTCATGACGCGGAACACTCATGACCACTGAATCGCACCTCTAACCGATCTTGAAGTATTTCATCACGGCACCAGCACAGGATCCCGTGTTCTCCTATGCCTTCACCAGGACGTACTGCAGTTTTCCGCTTTCCTGAGCTCCTTCTAGGATGTTGACGATCTTGGCATCCGTATTGGTTGACAATGCTTGCGTTCAAAATTCTCGGCCGCCTCGCCTGTAGTGTTTCAGGTTTCACTCGGGAGGAGTGGGTTGAGACGGTTGATCTTCGAAAAGGTATGCGTAAATTGAACTCAGGTAGTCGTACAGTTGCTTGGAATCTGAAAATTCAATGTCGGTCAGTCCTTCGTACTCGCCGACCGTAACTTCCTTATTCCGCAAGATTTCAGAAAAGCCCTGCTTTACGGCGCGTACGTATGAATCCCTGAAGGCGAACAATGTCGGACGAAGGTATCCGCTCGTATCGTATGCCATATCTTGGTGAAGGTATGTCCTGATGAACGTTTCCAATTCTTCGTTCAATTTTCTTCCTTTACGGATGGCGGCCGCGTGCCGGGTTGGCGTACATGGTGGTAAGCTCCCACTTGCCGTTGATGTATTTGTAAATCGGCTTGATGGTGCCGCCCTGGAAATCAACGGGCAGGAACTCGCTGGTGTTGGAAGGGTTCCGATAGTAGCCCGTGAAGCGTTCGTGAGCGTCGGGTCCCAGTACCTGATCGATGGGAGTCTCCGTAGGGGGTGTCCCGGTTCGGGCGATGTTATCCCGGAAGTACTGGTCTGCGGTGACCATGTCCTCCGCATTGTCAAATCGTGTGGCGAAAGGGCCCACGCGGTGCACATTTCCGGTCACGCCGTCCACGGTCGTCCCGGTCAGAGGGTCGACGTTGTTCTCAGATTTCAACAGCCCGGGGAACTCTGAGTTGGGGCCGGTCAGCTTCGGCTGTCCATGGGAGTCGAGAGCAACGGTACCCAGACGGTCCCTGAGTGCTTGATCATCTGGATAGAGATGGCGCCCGGGTGCGTGTCCTTCTCCTCCCTGGCGGTCGTCAAGCTCGTTGATGCGCTGGTCGACTGCTTGAGGGTCCAACTGTGAGTGAGCCCCAGCCGTCCTGTGCGGAGCCTGCTGTATGTATTCCGACCCCGATCCGGTCGAAGGCACTGTCCCCGATCCACTTCCGGGATGAGGCCCGGGGAACGACCCACCATTGCCCTGGTGATTTGCGTTGCCGCTACCGTGAGTCTGTGCTCCAGCGCTTCCGGAATGGTGAGTCGATGAAGAGTTGTGTGCCGCTTGGCTGTTCGATGTCCCACTTCCCTGAGAGGCTGTGGCGTTGTTGCCGTGATGTGCGGTCGGTTCCTGCCCGGCGCTGCTGTGCGCGGTTCCTACGGGTCGGCTGACACCTTCCTCCGCGGATGTCACCGAATCACCGCGTCCGCCAACAGCGACGGGTTCCGCTTCTCGGTGAGGCAGGCTCCGCTCCAGCGACTCGCGGTCCGCCGCCGACAGTTCCACCTTCGCCGGCGCCGCCGTCCCGTCCGCGCGTACGACCGAGCCGTCGTCCAGGTTGAGGCGGGTGCCGTCCGGCCATTCCACGACGTTGCCGCGGATGACCGGCATGTCGTCGGCGATCCTGACCACGGTGCCGTCGGGCTGGACGCGTCCCGCTCCGGAGAGGAGGTCGTCGTAGGCGCCCGCGTGTACGCCCCGCAGGCCGGCGAACAGGTCGGTGACCTTGACCGTGCCGAACTTGGCGGCCTTGCCGAGGTACGTCATGGGGTCGACGAGCCGGGCCGTCTTGCTGAGCACACCCACCGTGCGGGCCACGGCACCGCTCTTGGCCGCCGCCCCGGCGCCTCCCGTGAAGACCGTCGTCAGGACGTTGAAGGTGACCGCGCCGCCCGCCCGCGCCGGGTTGTCGCCCCACTGGTCCCAGGCGACCAGCGCCTTGCCCGTCTCCTTGACCGCGTTGCGGGAGTCGCGCAGGTAGGAGGGCAGCTTGTCCTCGGGCATCATCCAGTACGCGGTGCCGACGACCGGCACCGCGGTGACGAGCACGCCGGTCGCGAGTTTGCCGAGCCCCTTCCAGGCCTCGCCCGCCGCGTCCCAGCCGTCGACGCCGACGAGGGTGCCGAGGCCCCGGATCGTGCCCCACACCCCGTCGACGACGAATCCCTTGCCGACCTCCCACACCTGGTGGCCCAGCCAGTCGAGCCCGTGCCGCTCCTTCTCCACGGTCTTGCCCCAGGGCAGTTCCCCGGACTGGTTCAGGAGGTCGGCGGTGAAGCCGTAGGTGGTGGTGCCGCGCTTGACCAGCCGTTTCGCGGCGCCGTCCTCCAGGATCAGCGTCGAGCCACCCACCAGTGCGGTGATCTTGTTGTGGCAGGTGATCTCCGCCTGCCAGAAGGCGGCCGTGGTGGCGTTGACATCGTGCACCAGGTCGTTGTTGAGCTGGACGTTGTCGTCGTCCTCGCGCCAGTCGTCGTCCCCCGCGATCTGGTGCCGGAAGGTCTCCGCACGCTGCTTGAGGCTCTTCAGCCTGGCCACGAGCGGCTGGATCTCCGTCTCGTACGAGCTGAGGGCCGACGCCACCTTCTCCAGGTCGTCGGCGAACTCGTCGGCCTTGGCCGCCACCGGCGCCGTCGTGGCGAACAGCTGATCCGCCTCCGGGGCGGTGTAACACGCGGACAGCCCTTGGAAGCGGGTGTGCACGTCCGATCCCGACTGGCGGAAGACGAGCGCCTCCGCCGTCAACAGCATCGAGTCCGTGCCCAGTTGCTCCAGGTCGCCGGTGAACTGCGGGATGTTCTGCGGGTCGATGAGGTCCGCGCTCACTGGACCCCCTGCTGCCCGTCCACGCCCGGCAGGTCGATCTTCGGTTCCTTCAACGCGTTCGCCTGGGCCTGCGCGGCCATGTCCAGGTCACCCTTGACGTACGCGTTGGTCGCGGTGGCCGCCCCGTTGAGGGAGTTCGACGTGCGCACCGCGACGTACATCAGCTTCTCCTGGTAGGCGGTGAAGAACTCGCCCAGCGCCGCCGCGACCGGCCCCTGGACCCCGCTCTTCTCCACGCCGCCCTGCTGGATCGTGCCGGCGGACTTCGCCGCGCTCGGCATGGTCTCCTGCAGGGCCTTCCCGGTGTCCGAGAGGCCCTCGGCCGCCTTTGCCGTCTCCGTGAGGACGTGCTGCACGCCCGACGGCGAGATGTCCCACCCCGTCATGTGGATTCCCCGTACTTCCCCGTGCTTCCGCTTCCGCGTGCTTCCGCTTCCGCGTGCTTCCGTGCACTCCCGTGTGCCGTCGTCCCGCCGACGAGCCCGAGCCTGCGTCCGCGCCCGAGCCCGAGCCTGCGTCAACGTCCACGCCCGAACTCGCGCCCGCGCCCGCGTCAGCCGATGTTGTCGACCGCCGCGCGCGCCTTCGCCATCGTCGACTGGGCCGTCCCGTCGTTGTCCTCGAGGGTGGTCCGCACCAGCTGGATGATGCTGCGCACCTCGTTGGCCGCGCGGTTCCAGCGCAGCTCCTTGCCGTGGTACTCCTCGGAGACCCCGTCGGCCTGGAAGTCGGCCATGGCGGCCTTCACCGCGCTGTCGCGGTCGGCCAGCACGCGCTCCAACTGCCCGACGATTCCCTGCAGTCCGCCCTGCACCTCGCTCGAAGCGCCGGTGTCGTAGGAGCGGCGGTCCAGATTCTGACCCATCGTCACGATCCCCCTGTGGTGGTCGGCTTCCGTCCTGCCCGGCGTTCTAACGCGCGCCGAAGCGGGCCGCGTCGAAGTTGGCGGCGCCCATGTTCTTGTTGGCGTTGTCCTGCTGTTCGGTGTCGCCGGTGGCGAAGGCGGTGTCCATGCCGCCCTGGCCCTCGAGGATCGCGCCCAGCGACTCGTTCAGCGCGGCGGTGATCTCGTCCGCACGCGTCTTGAAGGAGTCGAAGGCGACCTTCCCGGAGCCGTTGAACTTGCCCTCCAGCGGCTCGGCCGCCTGGATGAGCATGCGGATCAGCGTGCCCAGGTCGGTGCTCGAACCGAACGTGTTCTTGCCCAGCTCCGACAGGGTCGTGGACCCCATGTCGAACTTCACGTGTGTCACCCCCGTGCATCACGTACGCATCACATAGTTGTTCGAGCATGTTGTCGCACAACCCGTTGCGGACGCAACGTGGTTGAGCGCGTCGTGACGTGATCCGGACGTGCTGAGGACAATGCCGACGCTGTGGGTCCTTCGCCGGTCGGTCATCGATCAGCGCGGAGGCCACCCGACGTCCGTGCGACGCTCCCGCGTTTTCCGCATGGCCTCCTGACGCAGACGGCGTACTGACCGGGCCGTGGCCCGCCTGCTTCCCCGGCGCCGCCACCACCCACGCCCGGGCCACGGCCCTAGGATTGGGCGGGATACCCGAACGAACGGATGCCGACGCCCATGTACGTCAGCCGGATCACCGTGCAGGACATCAAGTCCTTCCACGGCCCCCGCGAGGTCGACCTCGCCCTGACCCGCCCCGACGGCAGTCACGCCGGGTGGACGGTCCTCGCCGGCCGCAACGGCTCGGGCAAGACGACGTTGCTGCGGGCCGTGGCGCTGGCGCTCAGCGGCCCGGCGGTGGCACGGAGCCTGGTGCCGGCGTTCGAGAACTGGGTGACGGAGCACAGCACCGCGGGTCAGGTCGAGGTCGAGATCGTCCGCGACGCGAAACACGACCGGTTCACCCAGGGCCGCCCGCCCGCAGGCGCGTTCAGGGCCGGGCTCCGCTGGACCACGCCCCGCGACGGGATGGCCGGCCGGGTTCCCGTCCGCAGGGGTGTGCTTCCCGGGCTGAACGAGATCAGGTACACCCGGGCTCAGACCAGCATCGCCCGTCGCGGCCCTTGGGCGGACAACCCGGCGGGCTGGTTCAGCGCGGCGTACGGGCCGTTCCGGAGGATGGCCGGCGGCTCCGGCGAGGTGCAGCGGTTGATGCTGACGTCCGGGCCCGTGGCCAGGCACGCGAGCCTCTTCCACGAGGACGCCTCGCTCGCCGAAGGGGTCGCCTGGCTGATCGAGCAGCATCTGCGCGCGCTCGAGAACCGTCCGGGCGCGGCCGCGTTGAAGCAGTTCGCGCTGGCGCTGCTCGGAGACGGACTGCTGCCGGACGGGTACCGGATCGTCGACGTCGACTCCGACGGTCTGTGGGTCGAGCGCCACGGCAGCCGTTTCCCGTTGCGGGAGATGAGCGACGGTTTCCGCACCGTGGCGGCTCTCGTCGTCGACGTCCTCAAACAGTTGCACGACGCCTTCGGGGCCGACCTGTGGGAGTCCGACCTCCTGCGGCTCGGCGACGGCCTGATGACGCTGACGACACCGGGCGTCGTCATCATCGACGAGATCGACGCCCATCTGCACGTCTCCTGGCAGCGCCGGATCGGCCCGTGGCTGACCGCCCACTTCCCGCGTATCCAGTTCGTCGTCACGACCCACAGCCCCTACATCTGCCAGGCCGCGGACCCCGGCGGCCTGATCCGGCTGCCGGGCGTGGACGAGGCACGACCGCCCGAGGTCATCGACCAGGACCTCTACGACCGGGTGGTGTACGGCAGCGGCGACGACGCCGTTCTCTCCGATCTGTTCGGTCTCGACACGCCCTACTCGGAGCGGGCGGAGCAGGTGCGGGCCGAGTTCGTGGAGTTGGAGGCGGAGATCTACGACGGTGCCGCCTCCTCCGAGTCGCTCGTCCGCTACCGCGAACTCAAGGAACGGCTCGTCAGTTCGCCGACGGCCCGCCTGGACGAGATGAACGCGCACCTCAACCGGCTGGCGGAGGAGATCGCCGAGGGCGGGAAGGACGAGGAGGAGTGATCCGGCTCCGGCGTGGCGCCCTGCCGCCGGCCACCGTCCAGCGGCTGAAGGACTACACGGGCGACATCGAGGAGCAGCCCACGGCAGAGGAACGCAAGAAGAAGGCGAAGGAACTCTGGGAGGGCCGACGACGTGTCCGCCCCGCACTCCTGGAGGCGCTGGCGGCAATGGCGCCCGGCCACGAACGCTGCATGTACTGCGGTGACGGCCAGGGCACCGACATCGACCACTTCGAACCGAAGAGCCTCGCCCCGCTGCGCACCTTCGACTGGCTCAACCACCTGCTCGCCTGCTCGTTCTGCAACAGCAACCAGAAGCGGAACCTCTTCCCCGCCGCGCCCGACGGCAGCCCCCTGCTTGTGGACCCGACGACCGAGGACCCCCTGACGCACCTCCGGCTGGTGCTCCCGTCCGGAACGTACCGGGGGCTGACCGACCGGGGACGGGCCTGTATCGAGGTGTTCGGACTCAACGCCAGGGCGGTCCTGGTCAAGGGCCGGGTCGACGCCTACGCCACGGCCAGGCACGCGATCGAACTGTGGCGCATAGCCATGGACAAGGGGCAGAGCGACAAGGCGAGCGAGATCGTCCGGGTCGCCTGGGATCGCCCCCTCGTCGACGTCCTGGTCGCCATGTTCCACCAGTCCGGCCACCTGGCGGCCGACGCCCTGTTCGCCGGGGAGGAGGACATCCTGGACCTCCTCCGCGACTCCGAGTTGCGCGCCGCCTTCCTGGACGTGCACCGGGCGACCTGATGCCCGGCGGCCTCGCTACGTCAGCGCTCCCCGTCCGCCGCCATGATGCCCACGCACTCCTCCAGCGCCGCGTGCAGCGCGGGTACGAAGGCGGCGAGTTCGGTGTCCGACGACCTGCCTCCCTCCAGTACCGCCCCGACGACCGTCACCAGGACGGCCGCGGCCTTCAGGGCGTGCGCGTCGGCCAGTTCCTCCAGCACGCCGCCGGGGCGCGCGTCCACGAACGCCTCCCTGCCGGTGGCGGGGTCGACGCCGAGGCTGCGGAAGCGCCGCCCGCTCACGCGGCGGCCTCCGCCGGGACGTGGTCCCGGCTCAGGGCCGCGAGGTACGGCCGCACCAAGGGGAGACCGTCGACGAGGATCACGTCCGCGGGACGCGGGTGCGTCCGGCGGACGTGGGGCGGCTGTGGGACAGGGGCGGCCGCGAAGGGGAGCGGGGTGAGGGCGCGGTGCGCTCCCCGGGGCGGCAGGAAGAGGCTCAGGACAGCGGCCAGTAGGCTGCGCACAGGTCGACTCCTTGTCAGTCGGCTCAGCCCCGGCACGGAAGCTGTCATCTTCCCGCCGGGGCGTTTTCGTTTCCCGGGACTGTACCGCGCAGACGGTAGTGGTAGGTAGTGGTTGGTAGTAGTGCTAAGTAATGCGCGGTGGAAGGTAGCGGCATACGGTCGACGGGTGGACAAGATCAGCCCCGATTCACCGCAGTACGTCTATGAACAGCTCGCAGCGATCATCGAGCGGAAGATCCGTTCCGGTGAGTACCCGCCGGGCACGCGGCTGCCGGGCGAACTGACCATGACGCACGAGCACAAGGTCGGTTCGGGCACAGTCCGCCGGGCTCTGGACATCCTTCGGGAGAGGGGGCTCGTCGTGACGGTCCGCGCTCGGGATCGTTCGTCTCCGACCCCCTGCCACCCGCTCCCGACGCACCTGCTTAGACGACGCTCCGGAGAAGGCAGGCGCCCCCGGTGTCCGCTGCGGCGGGCGGGAAGGCGGTGGCGGGGATGGCCGCGAGCCGGTCCTCGCCGAAGACGTCGGCGAGTTCGCGGCGGGTGACGTCGAAAAGCACTGCCAGGACTCCGGCGCCGACTCAGCCGGACGGCGTGGCCGGCGACCGCACGCCGAGCCACTGCTCGGCGTCCCAGGCCTCGAACCGCTCCACCTCGGTGAATCCCAGCTTTGCCGCGAGGCGCATCGAGGCGACGTTGGCGGTCTGGGTGGTGAGCACCACCGGCTCGCCGGGAAGTGCGTCGGCGAGCCAGCGGAGAGCCGCCGCGCACGCCTCGGCGGCGTACCCGGATCCCCAGGCACGCGGCAGGAACAGGTAGCCGAGATCGGCCTTTCCCGCGGCGGCCGGGCGACGGTGTCCCCTTGCCCTCCTGAGCAGGATCTGACCGATCATCGCCCCGTCGAGATCGACGACGAAGTTCCCGGGCCACCGCCCCGGCACCTCGGGCATCTCGCGCTCGAGCTCGTCACGCGGCCGGGGGCCGCCGAGGTAGGTGTGCACCTCCGGCGAGGCATGCAGCTCGATGAACGCCGCACGGTCCCGGGCCTCGGGTTCACGGAGCACGAGCCTCTCGGTCCTGATCGGCTCCGGCGGCCAGGCCACGGTTCCCAGATCTTCCATCCGCGCACGCTAACAGGCGGCCGGACCAACCGGACGGAACATGTTCGGCTCCACCTGGACCCGGACCACCTTCCGCCTGAGGCCCGACGCGCGTCAGGCGATGTCGTGGACGTTGTGCTCTGTCAGGTCGGACGCGTGCCGGGCGACAGCGCGGTAGTCGGCATCGTCGTGCAGGACGGTCAGACCGTGGTGGGCCGCGGTGGCGGCGATGACGAGGTCCACTGCGGAGGCGCTGCGGTGCTCCCCGGCCCGGGCCATACGGTGTTGCACCGCGCCGATCCAGCGTCCGGCGTTCTTCGGTACCGACACGTCGGGGTAGAGATCGGTGAACATCTCCGCGATCTCGTCGTACTCGCGTCCGTTCCGGGCGCTGTGGAGGAATTCGGCGCGCTGGACATAGCAGGATCCGATGCCCCCGGCATCGATCGCGTCGTACCACGCCGATTGCAGTTCGGGGTTGCGGAGCAGCCGTACCAGGCCGGACGTGCCGAGCGAGTAGATCACCGGCTGTGCTTCTCCGCCCGCTGCAGACGCTCGGCGTCCTCGACGGCGCCCCAGTCACGGGCACGCTCGAAGTGACGGCTGATGCGCGCCGCGCGCTCCTGCTGCTCGGCGTAGAAGCGCAGGGCGAGATCGACCGCTTCCTTCTTGGTCCTGGCCTTGGACAGAGCCATGGCGCGTTCCAGGGCGTCGTCGTCGATGTCGATCTGGGTCACTGACATACCGCGCCTTCCGTAAAATGTTGGTGATGTACAGAGAAGAATGTGACACCCGTATGCACGGGTCCACTTCTGAGGCCGGCGCCCTGCCCGGAGGATCGTGCGAGTTCCGACGCATGGAGGGGCCCGGTCCGCCGACCGGGCCCCTCCATGCGTCCGGGTACGTCACCACACCGGCTGCCGCCGGTCGGCCGATGGAGTCGCCTTGCCGACCGCACCTGCGCGGGCTTCATGGCGATCTTCGTGCGGTTGGCCGCCTTGCCCACGGCAACCGCTTGTTCCACCGGGGAGCGACGAAGGGGCCGCCCGCCGCAAGACGTGAGCGGACGGGCGGCCCCAGTGGTGCTCGGTGTGCCGGCCGGATCAGTGGGGCAGGCGGTCCAGCAGCCAGGTGCAGAGTTCCTCGGTGATGGCCGTGTGCGCGGTGGTCGTGGACGAGCAGAGGAAGTCGTCCAGCTCGCTCTCCTCCGGCGCGAGGTCGTCGATGTTCGTGTACAGGTCCTTCTGCGTCTCGACGTCGCGGACGGCCACCGCGCTCACCGACGGGACGAAGCAGACCTCCTCGTGCCGCAGGTCGACCGTGCCGCCGAGCTTGCGCAGCGCGTCGGCGAGGATCCGGTACGTGTGCAGGGTGCCGCCCGGCGCGCCGTCCAGCTCGGGGAAGTCGCTGGTCGTGATGGTCCTCTCGGCCTGGGGAAGCGCCGGTTCAGGTAGGCGGCCGTCACGTCGTCGCCCTGGGCCTGGGTGTAGAAGGTGGTGCCGGGGTAGATCCGGTCGACCCGCAGGGCGACCTCGCCGGGCGGTACGCCGGGCAGGCCGACCCCGTCGGCGCGGCCGTTGGCGACGGCGACCTTCCGCGGGATCTGCGGCCAGCCGCCGAACCGGTTCAGGGCGTCCAGGAACTCGGTGCGCTCCGGGGCGACCCCGATCTTGCCGGTGTCCTTGTCGTAGTGCCGCCACAGCATCTGGCGCGCGGCCGGGCTGTCCATCTGCTTCGCGAAGCTGTTCGGGAACGGGATCAAGTGCGAGAACGCCTGTACGCCCACGGGGATGGAGGCGCCGCGGTGCGGGCTGTCGTAGGAGAAGTACAGCGCGGTGCGGTGGTCCATGCGCTGCGTCTCCAGCTTGGCCAGCGCGTAGCGGGTGACGATGCCGCCCATGCTGAAGCCGCCGACGACCAGACGGGCGTCACCCAGTTGCTCGGCGACGGCCCGCAGGATGGCGGCCTCGGCCGCCTGCGCGTTGTCCAGGATGGACGCGCTGCGCTCCTCGAAGCCGAGGAGGATCACGTCCCGGCCGCGCCGGCGCAGCTCGGTGATGAAGCGGTAGCCGCCTTCCAGCCCCTGGTAGAGCTTGTCCAGTTCGCTGCGGCCGAGGTTGAAGCCGTCGGCCATGATCACGGGCCGGACGAGACCCTGGTTGCCCTCACCGGGGAAGATCCAGGCGAAGCCGTTCGGCAGCTGCCATTCCTCGTGCTCCGGTACCTCGACCGGAGTGGCGGGTTCGGTGGTCAGCGGATCGGCGAGGGTGAACATGCCGACGTTGGGCTCGGTGGTTTCGGACATGGTCCTGCTCCTTGGGAGGAGAGTGGGGGAGACCCTGTCATCATCACGCCGGTTCGCTCGTCTCGCCGCTCTGACCTGCATGTTTCATCACAACAGGTAGATTCTCCGGCGTGCGCGTTTGGCCCGCCCGGCAGGTGCCGGGGGCCGGATCCGACCGAGGGGCCCGGCCTGCCGACCGGGCCCCTCGGGGCGTCCCCGCGCCTCACCCGTTCAGAAGAACACCCCGCACCGCAGCAGCACGTTCGCGTACGGCCGGGCCTCGCCCGTGCGCACCACCAGGCGGGCCCCGCCGACAGCCTCTTCAGCTCCTCGTGCGGGACCAGGGCCAGGTCGGGGAAGTGCGCGTCCAGCAGGCCGGCCGCCGCCGGGTTCGCCTCCCGCACCTCGGAGGCCGCCGTCGCGCCCTCCACGACGAGCTCGGCCAGCAGGCCCTCCACCACCTCCGCGAAGGAGGGGACGCCCGCCCGGAAGGCGAGGTCCACGACGCGCGGGCCCTCGGGGATCGGCATGCCCGCGTCGCACACCAGCACCCCGTGACCGTGGCCCAACTCGGCCAGCGCGCCCGCGAGGTGACGGTTGAGGATTCCGGCCTTCCTCACAGGGCAGTCACCTCCGCCGCCGTGGGGAACGACTCCTGCGCGCCCCGCCGCGTCACGGCCACCGCCCCCACCCGTGCCGCGTACGCCGCGGCCTCCGCGAGCGAGGACCCCGCGCCCAGCTTCCACGCCAGCGCCGCCGTGAAGGAGTCGCCCGCCCCGGTCGTGTCGACGGCGTCGACCTTCACCGCCGCCACCCGCTCCACGCCCTCCGCCGACGCCACCAGCGCACCCTGCGGACCCAGCGTCACGACCACCGACTTCGGCCCCTTCGCGAGCAGCAGCCGCGCCCATTCCTCCGGCCGGTCCCCGGCCGCCGTCTGCTCGGCCGCCGCCTCCCCGGCGGTCGCCGTCCCCGCCCCCGCCGCACCGAGGATGACCTTCGCCTCGTGCTCGTTGACGATCAGCGGGTCGCAGGCCGCCAGCACCTCGTCCGGCAGCGGGCGCGGCGGCGACGGGTTCAGCACGAAGCGGCTGCCCGGCGCCAGGTTCCGTACGACCTCCACGACCGTCTCCAGCGGGATCTCCAACTGCGCCGACACCACGCGGGAGGCCCGGACCAGGCCGGCGGCGGCGCGCACGTCGTCCGGGGTCAGGCGCCCGTTCGCGCCCGGGGACACCACGATGCTGTTGTCGCCCGACGGGTCCACCGTGATCAGCGCGATCCCGGTCGGTGCCCCGCCCACCAGCACACCCGCGGTGTCCACCCCGGCCGCCCGCTGCGAGTCGAGCAGCAGCCGGCCGTACGCGTCGTCGCCGAGCCGTGCCAGCAGCGCCGTACGGGCGCCGAGACGGGCGGCCGCGACCGCCTGGTTGGCGCCCTTGCCGCCCGGGTGGACGGCCAGGTCCGAGCCGAGGACCGTCTCGCCCGCCGCCGGGCGCCGTTCGACGCCGATCACCAGGTCGGCGTTGGCCGACCCCACGACCAGGAGGTCGTAGTCGTACATGAAACTCCCCTGTGTACGTCGTACATGTCGTACGTGACGTGAGACGGGCGGGCGGATCCCGGTGCCCCGGCCGCCCGCCCACTCTGCCTGCTTGCCCGCTTGCTCGCCGGATGTCAGCCGCCGAAGCCCGCCACGTTCTCCTTCGTGACCACCTTCACCGGCACCTTCACCAGGTCCGCGACCTTCTTGCCCTGGAACGCCTTGAGCGCGTTGTCCACGGCGATCCTGCCCAGCTCCGAGGGCTGCTGCGCCACGGACGCGTACAGCGTGCCGTTCCCGACCGCGGTCAGGCCGTCCGGCGTGCCGTCGAAGCCGACGACCTGGACGGACTTTCCGGCCTTGGAGCCGAGCGCCTTGATCGCGCCGAGCGCCATCTCGTCGTTGGCGGCGATGACGCCCTGGACGTCCGGGTGGGCCTGGAGCAGGTTCGACATCACGTCGAGGCCCTTGGTGCGGTCGAAGTCGGCCGGCTGCTGGGCCAGCACCTGGATGCCGGGGTAGGCCTTCAGGCCCTTGGCGAAGCCCTCGGCGCGCTCGCGGGCCGCGGAGGTGCCCGCCTGGCCCTGGAGGATCACGATCCTGCCGGTGCCGCCGAGCTTCTCGGCGACGGTCCGGGCGGCGAGTTCACCGCCGGACACGTTGTCGGAGGCCACGAGGGTGTCCGTGGTCGCCTTGTTGACTCCGCGGTCGACCGCGACGACCGGGATGTCCGCCTTGCCGGCGGCGCGCACGGCCGGACCGGCCGCGTCGGAGTCCACCGGGTTGACGACGATCGCGTCGTAGCCGGAACTGGTGAAGTTCTGGAGCTGGTTGGCCTGCTGCGAGGCGTCGTTCTGTGCGTCGGTGACGGTCAGGTCGACGCCCAGCTTCTTCGCCTCGGCCTTCGCGCCGGACTGGATCTGTACGAAGAACGGGTTGTTGAGGGTGGACAACGCGAGACCGACCTTCGGGTTCGCCGTCGACGACGCCCCGCCGTGCAGGAATGAGGTCGCGCCGACCACGGCCACGGTGACGACCGCGGCGAGCCCGTACGTCGCCGCCTGCCGGCCCTTGCCGCCGCCCGTCCCGGCGGCCGCCGGGGTCGCCCCGGCCTTGCGCCGCACGGTGTCCAGCAGCACGGCCAGCGCGATGACGACACCGATGACGACCTGCTGCCAGAACGCCGACACCGACAGCAGGTTGAGGCCGTTGCGCAGCACGGCGAGGATCAGCGCGCCGATCAGGGTGCCGGACGCCTTGCCCGTGCCGCCCGCGAGGGAGGCGCCGCCGATGACGACCGCGGCGATCGCGTCCAGCTCGTAGCCGTCGGCGGCCTGCGGCTGCGCGGAGGACAGCCGGGAGGCGAGCACGACGCCCGCCGCGGCCGCGAACACGCCCGACAGCGCGTAGATGGCGAGCTTCTGCTTTTTCACCCGCAGGCCGGACAGGCGCGCGGCCTCCTCGTTGCCGCCGATGGCGTACATCGAGCGGCCGATGTAGGTGCGGCCCAGGACGAACGCGGCGATCAGGCCCATGACGACCATGACCAGCACGGGCACCGGCAGCCAGCCGCCGAGCGTGTCCCCGAGGTGCGAGACGGAGTCGGGGAAGGCGATCGGCGAACCCTCGGAGATCACCAGCGACAGACCGCGCGCCACCGACAGCATGGCGAGCGTCGCGATGAACGGCGGCAGCTTGCCGTAGGCGATGAGGAAACCGTTCACCAGGCCGGCCGCTATGCCGGTGGCGACGGCCAGCACGACCGCGAGGACGACCGGCACGCCGTGCGAGGTGGCGCTCCAGGCGAGGACGGTGGCCGACAGCGCCGCCACCGAGCCGACCGACAGGTCGATGCCCGCCGAGACGATCACGAAGGTCACGCCGAAGGCGAGGATGGCGGTCACGGCCGCCTGGACACCCACGTTGAGCAGGTTGTCCGTGGTGAGGAAGTCGCCCGACAGCGCCGACATGGCGATGACGAGGACGATGAGCGCGGTGAGCGCCCCGTTGTCGAGCAGCAGGCGGCGCACCGCCGCGGCGCCGCCACCGGCGCCCGTCGTGCTCTTGAGCGTGTCAGCGGCCACGGCCGGCCTCCACTTCAGTGGTCGTAGGGGTGGTAGGGGTGGTCGGGGTCGTGGGGGTGCTCACGGCGAGTGCCATCACCGCGTCCTGGGTGGCTTCGCCCGCCGGGAGTTCGCCGGCGATCCGGCCCTGGGCCATCACCAGCACCCGGTCGCTCATGCCGAGCACCTCGGGCAGGTCGCTGGAGATCATCAGGACGGCGGCCCCGGCGGCCGTCAGCTCGTTGATCAGCTGGTAGATCTCCACCTTGGCGCCGACGTCGATGCCGCGCGTCGGCTCGTCGAGGATCAGCACCCTGGTGTCCGCCAGGAGCCACTTGCCGATGACGACCTTCTGCTGGTTGCCGCCGGACAGCGTGCGCACCTGCTGGCCGAGCCCGGCCATGCGCACGCCGAGCTGCCCGGCGATGCGGCCCGCGGCCTCGTGCTGCCCCTTGAGGTCGACGAGCCCGGCACGGCTGGCCGAACGCAGGGTCACCAGGCCGAGGTTCTCCTCGACGGAGGCGTCCAGCACCAGCCCCTGCCCCTTGCGGTCCTCCGGCACGAGCCCGATCCCGGCGGCCATGGCCGCCGGCACGTCGTGGCGGGGCAGCCGCGTGCCCGCCACCCGCACGGCTCCGCGGTCGTAGGGGTCCGCCCCGAAGACGGCCCGTACGACCTCCGTACGACCCGCGCCGACCAGACCCGCCACGCCGACGACCTCGCCGGCCCGCACCTCGAAGCTGACGTCGTGGAAGACACCGTCCCGCGTCAGCCCCTCGACGGACAGCAGGGCGGCGCCGGCCTCGGCACGCTCCCGTGGGTACTGCTGCTCGATGGAACGGCCCACCATCAGCCGTACCAGCTCGTCCTCGGGCGTGGACGCCGGGACCTGCCCGACGCTCCGGCCGTCCCGGATGACCGTGACCCGGTCGCCCAGCGCCGCGATCTCCTCCAGGTGGTGGGTGATGAACACGATGCCCACGCCGTCCTCGCGCAGCCTGCGCACGATCGCGAAGAGCCTCTCGACCTCCTCGGAGGTGAGCACGGCCGTCGGCTCGTCCATGATCAGCACGCGCGCGTCCAGGCTCAGCGCCTTGGCGATCTCGACCATCTGCAGGCGCGCGATGCCCAGTTCCCGCACCCGCGCACGCGGCGACACGGTGACGCCGACCCGCTCCAGCAGGACGGCGGCCTCGGCCTCCATCCGCTTGCGGTCGATCATCCCGAACCGGCGCGGCTGGCGCCCCAGGAAGATGTTCTCGGCGACCGTCAGGTCGGGGACGAGGTTGAACTCCTGGTAGATGGTGGCGATCCCGAGGCGCTCGGAGTCCTGCGCCCCGTGGATGCGCACCTCCTCGCCACCGGCCAGGATCCGCCCGGCGTCGGGCGTGTAGGCGCCGGAGAGCATCTTGATGAGGGTGCTCTTGCCCGCGCCGTTCTCACCGAGCAGCACGTGCACCTCGCCCCGCCGCAGGTCGAAGTCGACGCTGTCGAGCGCGACCACCCCGGGGAAGGTCTTGCGTATGCCTTCGATGCGCAGCAACTCGTCCGCGTTGCTCACGACTGGCTCCTGTTCCTGGCTGAGTTCTCGCCGCTTCCGGTGTTGCTGCCGGTGCCGCCGACGGCAGCAACAGCGTCGGTGTCGGTGTCGCGTGTCCTGTCCGTCTCGCCTGTCCTGTCCGTCCCGTCCATCCCGTCCGTCCTGTCCGCCCCGTCCGTCTCGCCGCACGAGCGGCGTACGACCAGACGGGCGGGGAGGGTGACGGACCGCGGGGTCCGCCCCTCGATCCGGTCGACCAGCGCGCGTACGGCCGCGCGGCCCAGCTCGCCCGTGGGCTGGGCGATGGCGGTGACCGGGGGATCGGTGTGCACGAACCACGGGATGTCGTCGAACGCGGCGAGTGCGATGTCGTCCGGAACCCGCAGCCCACGCGCGCGTACGGCGTCCAGCGCGCCCAGCGCCATCAGGTTGTCGGCGGCGAACACGACCTCGGGCGGCTCGGGCAGGTCGAGGAAGCCCTCCGTGACCCGCCGCCCGCTCTCGGCCTGGAAGTCGCCCTGCCCGATGTAGGCGTCCGGGAGGTCGATGCCGCACGCGCCGAGGGCCTCGCGGAACGCCTCGACGCGCTCGCTGCCGGTGGTGGTGGCGGCCGGGCCCGCGATGATCGCGAGCCGGCGGTGCCCCAGCCGGTGCAGGTGCGCCACCAGGTCCCGTACGGCGGCCCGTCCGTCGGCCCGGACGACCGGCACGTCCACGCCCGGTATCCACCGGTCGACGAACACCATCGGGGTCCCCGCGCGCGCGGCCTCCAGCATCAGTGGCGAGCCGCCGTCGGTGGGGGAGACGAGGAGACCGTCGATCCGGCGGTCCAGCAGGGTCCGTACGTGGTGGTCCTGGAGGTCGGGCCGCTCGTCGGCGTTGCCGATGATGACGCTGTAGCCGAGTGCGCGGGCCTCCTCCTCGACGGAGCGGGCCAGCTCGGTGAAGTAGGGGTTCATCACGTCGCTGATGACCAGCCCGAGGGTGCGGGTCTGGTCGGTGCGCAGCGACCTGGCGACGGCGTTCGGGCGGTAGCCCAGGGCCTCGACGGCGGCCAGCACGCGCGTGCGTGCGTCTTCGCTGACCGACGGATGGTCGTTCAGGACACGCGACACCGTGGCGACGGAGACGCCCGCCCCGGCCGCGACGTCCTTGATGCTCGCCATCGCCGCTCCACCTCCTTGTGGAATCGTTTACATGTGCGTCACGGAGGATTGGAAACGATTACACGGGCGGCGCGCAAGACCCCGAGACCGGATCGTGATGTCGGTTGCCGAACCCGCCCGCCGTGCACCGGCCGCCGGAACGGCCCGCCGGGGCCGGGGCCTGTCCGGCGCGGGCGTCGCCCGGCCTCGACCGCCTCGGGGCCGCGCGATCCCGCGCCCGGCCCCGCCGCTGGTCCGTCCGCCCCGCGCCCGGCCCCGCCACCGATCCGTCCGCCCCGCACCCTCCCTCCTCCCCTCCGCTCCGCTCCCGGACGGGCGCCCGTGATGTCACACCTCGGCGCTACCGTCGGATCATGTCCACTCAGGCGGGAGCCCCCCGGGCGGAGGAACGGCGGCCGGCCGTACTCGAAGGCGTGCTGGAGCGCATCACGTATGCGAACGAGGAGAACGGCTACACGGTCGCCCGCGTCGACACCGGCCGGGGCGCCGGTGACCTCCTGACGGTCGTCGGCGCCCTGCTCGGCGCCCAGGTCGGCGAGTCCCTGCGGATGGAGGGCCGCTGGGGCTCCCACCCGCAGTACGGCAAGCAGTTCACGGTCGAGAACTACACGACCGTGCTGCCCGCCACCATCCAGGGCATCCGCCGCTACCTGGGATCAGGGCTGGTCAAGGGCATCGGCCCGGTCTTCGCCGACCGCATCACCCAGCACTTCGGCATGGACACCCTGAGGATCATCGAGGAGGAGCCGAAGCGCCTGATCGAGGTGCCCGGCCTCGGCCCGAAGCGCACGAAGAAGATCGCCGACGCCTGGGAGGAGCAGAAGGCGATCAAGGAGGTCATGCTCTTCCTCCAGACCGTCGAGGTGTCCACGTCGATCGCGGTCCGCATCTACAAGAAGTACGGCGACGCCTCCATCTCCGTCGTCAAGAACCAGCCCTACCGGCTCGCCGCCGACGTCTGGGGCATCGGCTTCCTCACCGCCGACCGGATCGCCCGGTCCGTCGGCATCCCGCACGACAGCCCGGAGCGCGTCAAGGCGGGCCTGCAGTACGCGCTGTCCCAGTCCAGCGACCAGGGCCACTGCTACCTGCCCGAGGAGCGCCTGATCGCCGACGCGGTCAAGCTGTTGCAGGTCGACACCGGCCTCGTCATCGAGTGCCTCGCCGAACTCGCGGCGCCCCCGGAGGAGGGCGAGGACCCCGGCGTCGTACGCGAGAGGCTTCCCGGCCCGGACGGCAGCCCGGAACCCGTCACGGCGGTCTACCTGGTCCCCTTCCACCGGGCCGAACTCTCCCTCTCCGCCCAGTTGCTGCGCCTCCTGCGCACCGGCGAGGACCGTATGCCGGGCTTCCGTGACGTGGCGTGGGACAAGGCGCTGTCCTGGCTGCGCGGCCGTACCGGCGCCGACCTCGCCCCCGAGCAGGAGGCCGCCGTCAAGCTCGCGTTGACCGAGAAGGTCGCCGTCCTCACCGGCGGGCCCGGCTGCGGCAAGTCCTTCACGGTCCGTTCGATCATCGAACTGGCCCGCGCCAGGAAGGCCAAGGTGGTGCTCGCCGCCCCCACCGGCCGCGCCGCCAAGCGCCTGGCCGAGCTGACCGGCGCCGAGGCCTCCACCGTCCACCGCCTGCTCGAACTGAAGCCCGGCGGCGACGCGGCGTACGACCGCGACCGCCCGCTGGACGCCGATCTGGTGGTCGTCGACGAGGCCTCGATGCTGGACCTGCTGCTGGCCAACAAGCTGGTGAAGGCGGTCCCGCCGGGCGCCCACCTCCTCTTCGTCGGTGACGTCGACCAACTCCCCAGCGTCGGCGCCGGCGAGGTGCTGCGCGATCTGCTGGCCGACGGCGGCCCGGTCCCCGCCGTGCGTCTGACGCGCGTCTTCCGCCAGGCCCAGCAGTCCGGCGTGGTGACCAACGCGCACCGGATCAACGCGGGGCAACACCCGCTCACCGACGGCATGAAGGACTTCTTCCTCTTCGTCGAGGACGACACGGAGGAGGCGGGCCGGCTCACGGTCGACGTGGCGGCCCGCCGCATTCCGGCCAGGTTCGGCCTCGACCCCCGCCGGGACGTACAGGTCCTCGCGCCCATGCACCGCGGCCCGGCCGGCGCCGGCGCCCTCAACGGGCTGCTCCAGCAGGCCATCACCCCCGGCCGGCCCGACGTCCCCGAGAAGCGGTTCGGCGGCCGGGTCTTCCGCGTCGGCGACAAGGTCACCCAGATCCGCAACAACTACGACAAGGGGGAGAACGGCGTCTTCAACGGCACGGTGGGCGTGGTCACTTCGCTCGACCCGGTCGACCAGCGCCTCACCGTGCGCACCGACGAGGACGAGGAGGTGCCCTACGACTTCGACGAGCTGGACGAACTGGCCCACGCCTACGCGGTGACGATCCACCGCTCCCAGGGCAGCGAGTATCCCGCTGTGGTGATCCCCGTCACCACCGGAGCATGGATGATGCTCCAGCGGAACCTTCTGTATACGGCCGTCACCCGCGCCAAGGGGCTGGTCGTCCTCGTCGGCTCCCGCAAGGCGATCGGCCAGGCGGTGCGCACGGTGTCGGCGGGCCGCCGCTGCACCGCCCTGGACTTCCGGCTCGCGGGCGGGCACAAAAAATGATCGATCAAATGAGTCACGAAGGTCACAGAACTCTTCCGCAACCGTGACGGAGGCGGCAGGATGAGCAAGTTGGCGGCACTGAGTGCCGTGGATAAGCCCAATGGCCGACCCCGAGTGCACTCTCCTGCGCCAAATGGGGGATGGTAGAGAAAGTCAGGGCAACCTCGAAGAAGAGGCACAACGTCGGTGAGGGATGACGTGAGCGAGCACACCAACAACGCTGTAGTACTGCGGTACGGCGACGGCGAGTACACCTACCCGGTGATCGACAGCACCGCCGGCGACAAGGGCTTCGACATCGGGAAGCTTCGCGCCCAGACCGGTCTTGTGACCCTGGACAGCGGCTACGGCAACACCGCCGCCTATAAATCCGCCATCACCTACCTCGACGGCGAGCAGGGCATCCTCCGGTACCGCGGCTACCCGATCGAGCAGCTGGCCGAGCGGTCGACCTTCCTCGAGGTCGCCTACCTCCTGATCAACGGCGAGCTGCCGACCGTCGACGAGCTCACCGTCTTCAAGAACGACATCACGCAGCACACCCTGCTGCACGAGGACGTCAAGAACTTCTACCGCGGCTTCCCGCGCGACGCCCACCCGATGGCCATGCTGTCCTCGGTGGTCTCCGCGCTGTCCACGTTCTACCAGGACAGCCACAACCCGTTCGACGAGAAGCAGCGCAACCTCTCCACGGTCCGCCTGCTCGCCAAGCTTCCGACGATCGCGGCCTACGCCTACAAGAAGTCGGTCGGCCACCCGTTCGTCTACCCGCGCAACGACCTCGGCTACGTCGAGAACTTCCTGCGCATGACCTTCTCGGTCCCCGCGCAGGAGTACGACCTGGACCCGGTCGTCGTCTCCGCGCTCGACAAGCTGCTGATCCTGCACGCGGACCACGAGCAGAACTGTTCGACGTCCACGGTCCGCCTGGTCGGCTCCTCGCAGGCCAACATGTTCGCGTCGATCTCGGCCGGCATCAACGCCCTGTGGGGCCCGCTGCACGGCGGCGCCAACCAGTCCGTCCTGGAGATGCTCGAGGGCATCCAGGCCAACGGCGGCGACGTCGACTCCTTCATCCGCAAGGTGAAGAACAAGGAGGACGGCGTCCGCCTGATGGGCTTCGGCCACCGGGTGTACAAGTCCTTCGACCCGCGCGCGAAGATCATCAAGGCCGCGGCCCACGACGTCCTCTCCGCCCTCGGCAAGTCCGACGAGCTGCTGGACATCGCGCTCAAGCTGGAGGAGCACGCGCTCTCCGACGACTACTTCGTCTCGCGCAACCTCTACCCGAACGTCGACTTCTACACCGGCCTGATCTACCGGGCCATGGGCTTCCCGACCGAGATGTTCACGGTCCTGTTCGCCCTCGGCCGGCTGCCGGGCTGGATCGCCCAGTGGCACGAGATGATCAAGGAGCCGGGCTCCCGCATCGGCCGCCCGCGCCAGATCTACACCGGCGTGGTCGAGCGCGACTTCGTCCCGGTCGAGGAGCGCTGACGTCTGTCGCGCGGGGCGCCTCCTCCGGGTGCCCCACTGTGCGGGTCGGGTCTGCTCGGGCTTCGGCCGGGGGTCCGGGGGGTGTCCCCCGGGTCGGCACGGCCACCGGCGTGGTCGAGCGCGGCTTCGTCCCGGTCGAGGGGCGCTGACGTCTGTCGCGCGGGGCGCCTCCTCCGCGTGCCCCACTGTGCGGGTCGTGCGGGTGCGCGGCCGAGGGGCTGTCCGAAAGGGCAGCCCCGTACTCGCCCCGCGGCGCGAGGGCGCGGGACGCCTCACGGCCCGGCCGGCATGAAGCCCGGCCGGCATGAAGAAGGCGCCCTGGTGCGTCGGTCCCCCCACGGGCCGACGACCAGGGCGCCTTCCCATGTCCCGGTGCGGATTCCCCCCACGGGATCCGGCCGGGCGTCTGGAGGACACAGCGCCTGAATTCGCTGATGCCGTATGTGATTGTCGTGCGGCGGGAGGTGAGCGGGACGAGCGGGACTCGTCGTACTCCTGCCGTGTGATGCTCCTGCCGTGTGTGCGGTCTGCCGGGACAGCGCACGCTGGGAGGGCCGCTCAAAGCTTCCCGGTGTGCGTGCCCCGGCAACGCATCTCTGGAGAAGTCCCCCAAGACATCCCCAGATGCCAGTCCGCGCCCCCCAAGACGCTTCCTGACATCGCCAACTTAGACCGTCGCACCCCTTCGATGGTTACGTTCACATCACTGTGATCTGTGTCTCTTGCGTATGTCCCGTTAGATACGCAAGAGCCCGGATACGGCGATCGGGGCCCATGCGTAAGGATGATGCGCGAGCCTTGTGAAGAGCTTATGTGAGGCCCGCGCCGGACTCCAGGGGGACCATGGTCTCGACTTGGTCCTAATCGCCGGTAACTTCCGGGCACTTCGCACCGGCTCCGTGAAGCGTCCGCAGCGCACTTCGCGCCGCGTCGGCGAAACGTCCGCAGCCGCAAACTGTTCGTCACCACGAACGCGGACGAGAAGGCCATCGCCGCCCCGGCGAGCATCGGGTCGAGCAGCCCGGCCGCGGCCGGCGGCAGCGCGGCCACGTTGCAGCCGAAGGCCCGCACCAGGTTGCCCTTGACGGTGGCCAGGGTCCGCCGGGACAGCCGGATGGCGTCCGCCGCGACCCGCAGGTCCCCGCGGACCGGTGTCAGGTCGCCCGCGAGCCGCGACAGCTGCTTCTCGTCGGCGCCCTCGGCGGCGTGGTGGTGCTGGACACGTCCGTGACTCCAGGGAGCGGAACGGGCCGTGTCCGGTCGGTGTCCACCGGTCGGCACGGCCCGCTGCCGGGGGACGGCTCAGGCGCGGCCGGCCAACTCGAAGCCGGCCTCGTCGACGGCGGCGCGCACGGCCTCGTCGTCCAGCGCGGCGGCGGAGACGACGGTGACCTCGCCGGTGGAGGCGACGGCCTTCACCGAGGTGACGCCGGGAAGCCCGGAGATCTCGCCGGAGACGGCGCCCTCGCAGTGGCCGCAGCTCATGCCGCTCACCTTGTAGACGGCGGTGACGGTTCCCGGAGTGTCGGTGTGGGCGGTCATCTCGTTACTCCTCGTCGAGGCGGGTGGGGTGAGTGGCCGGCCGCGGACCTGCCGTGGGTCGGCCGGAGGCTGGCCGGGGACCGGCCGGGGTGGCACCCAAGGGCCTCCGCTTCGCCCAGATTATACCCCTAGGGGGTATTCGCCAAAGACGCCCCGCCGTGGCCGGGGCGCTCGCCGGCCATGGGTTCCAGGTAGCGGACGAGGGCGTTCTTCAACTCCTGGACGTACGCCTCCCGCTCGGCGCCCTCATGGCCGAGGATCAGTTCCAGGCCTGCCTTGTAGATGCCCAGGGACATCTGCGCGGTACGGGAGAGGTCGGCGGGGGAGACGTCGGGCAGCAGCGAGGAGAGCAGGCCCTCGATCCGGGTGAGCAGGGTGACGTGCAGCGCGTCGTGCTCCTCGGCGATGCGGCCGGGGATGTCGGGGCCGTGCATGAGGGTGAAGAACACCGGGTGGTCGCAGTTGAAGGCGATGAACCGGTCGACGGCCGCGCAGACGGCCTCCTCCAGCGGGGTCGCGGGGTCCACCGGGGCGAGTACCTCGCCGTAGGCGTCGCGCATCTCGTGCATCAGCCGGTCGCCCAGCTCGATGGCGATCGCTTCCTTGTTCGGGAAGAACTGGTAGAGCGTCCCGGGGGAGACCCCGGCCTCGCGGGCGATCGCGTTGGTGCTCGCGGCCGTGTAGCCGGTGGTGCAGAAGACCGAGGCGGCGGCCTCGAGGAGTTGGGCGATCCGGCGCTCGCCGCGGGCCTGGCGGCGGCGCGGCTGTTCCTTCGCCTGGTTCTCGGCAGTGTCGGGCACGAGTTTTCCCCAGCTATCCGAACGCGATTGACAAACGCGAGTGGCCGCTCGCATTCTGATTCCAGTGAAACGCGAGCGATGTCTCGTGTTTGCCAGTCTATGGCAGTGGTGACCCATGCTGCCTGCTCACGTCGGCACGGGTCACGTCCAATCATGGCGAGGGGACACCGCACGATGACCGAAGTCAACCGCCCGCCGCGGGTCGGGGGCTGGACCCGCTTCGTGACCGCCCGGCCGGGGCTGTCGCTGCTCGCCGCCCTGGTGCTGACCGTGCTCGCGGTGCTGGCGGGCAGCGGGGTCGCCGGCAAACTGGGCAGTGGCGGCTGGGAGGACCCGGACGCCGAGTCCACCTACGCGACCGAGGTCCTGGAGCGCGAGTTCCCCGACTCCCAGCCCAATCTGCTGCTGCTCGTCGGCTCCGGCCGCGCCTCGGTCGACGACCCGGCCGTCACCGCCGAGGCCACCCGCCTCGCCGAGCGGCTGTCCGCCGAGAAGGGCGTCGTGGGCGTCGGCTCCTACTGGCAGACCAAGGCGCCCGCCCTGCGCGCGGAGGACGGCCACGAGGCGGTGATCGCCGCCCGCATCACGGGCGACGAGAAGACCATGGGCGAGACCCTCGACCGCATCGCCCCCTCCTACCGCGGTACCCAGGGCCCGCTGGAGGTCAGGGTCGGCGGCATCGTGGCCGTGCGGCACGAGATGCAGACGATCATCCAGGAGGACCTCACCCGCGCCGAGCTCATCGCCCTGCCGGTCACGCTGGTGCTGCTGGTGATGGTCTTCGGCAGCGCGGTCGCCGCCCTGCTGCCGCTCGGCATCGGCATCGTCGCCATCCTCGGGACCAACGCGGTCCTCGCCGGCCTCACGGAGTTCACCGACGTCTCCGTCTTCGCGATGAACCTCACGACCGCCCTCGGCCTCGGCCTCGCCATCGACTACGCCCTGTTCATCGTCCGCCGCTTCCGCGAGGAACTCTCCGGCGGCGCCGACCCGACGGCCGCCATCGGCACCACCCTGCGCACGGCCGGCCGCACCGTGCTGTTCTCCGCTCTCACGGTCGCGGTCTCGCTGGCCGCGATGCTCGTCTTCCCCCAGTACTTCCTGCGCTCCTTCGCCTACGCCGGCATCGCGGTCGTCCTGCTGGCCGCGGCCGCCGCGCTGATCCTGCTCCCGGCGGCCCTGGTCCTGCTCGGCCACCGGGTCGACTCCCTCGACCTGCGCCGCCTGTTCCGGCGCGGGCGGGCGAAGGACACCGGCCCCGGCCCGGAGGCCGGCACGGCCTGGGGGCGCGCGGCGACCCTCGTCATGCGCCGCGCCCCCTTCTTCGCGCTGGGCACGACGGCCGTCCTCGTCCTGCTCGGACTGCCCTTCCTGGGCGTGAAGTTCGGCACCGCCGACGACCGCCAGCTGCCCTCCTCCGCCGAGTCCCACGTCGTGCAGCAGCACATCAGGGAGGGCTTCCCCGGCAGCCCCGGCGGCGGCCTGGAGGTCCTCGCCGAGGGCAGGGCCACGCCGGCCGAGTACACCGCCTACAAGGAGCGCGTCGCCGCTCTCCCGGAAGTCGCCCGCGTGGACGGCCCGCTGGTGCACGGCGACGCGGCCTACTTCACGGTGCAGCCCGAGGGCGAGGCCGTCGACGCCGCCGCCCAGCGGCTGGTGGGCGACCTGCGCGCCACCGAGGCCCCCTTCGACACCAAGGTGACCGGCGCCGCCGCCGTGCTGGTCGACTCCAAGGACGCGATAGGCGGCCGGCTTCCCCTGGCTGCGGTCTTCATCACCGTGGTCACCCTGCTCCTGGTGTTCCTCCTGACCGGCAGCGTGCTGATACCGGTCCAGGCCGTCCTGCTCAACGCGCTCAGTCTGACCGCGATGTTCGGCGCCGTGGTGTGGGTCTTCCAGGACGGCCACCTCTCCGGTCTGCTCGGCTTCACCGGCACCGGCTCCATCGAGACGACCCTGCCGGTCCTGATGTTCTGCGTGGCCTTCGGCCTCTCCATGGACTACGGCGTGTTCCTGCTCTCCCGCATCAAGGAGGAGCACGACCGCAGCGGTGACCACGAGGGGGCGGTCCGGCTGGGCCTTCAGCGCACGGGCGGTCTCATCACGGCGGCGGCGGTCATCCTGGCCGTGGTGATGGTCGCGATCGGCACCTCCCGGGTCACCAACACCAAGATGCTCGGGCTGGGCATCGCCCTCGCGGTCCTGATGGACGCGATGGTCGTCCGCAGCCTGCTGGTTCCGGCCATCATGCGCCTGACCGGCAGGGCCACCTGGTGGGCGCCGGCCCCGCTGCGCAGGTTCCACCAGCGGTTCGGCCTCAGCGAGGGAGAGCCGGCCCCGACCGTGGAACCGGCCCCGGAACCGGACGTGGTGGGGGCACGCGGCTAGGGCGTGCTGCGAAACCCCTCACGTCGGGGCGGCGGGACCGGGCGTTAGCGTTCACGGTGATCTCCCCCGCGCAGCGGGCGGCGGTGACCGGGACGGTGGAAGGAGTCGCGCATGCGGGCTGTGGTGTTCGAGCGGTACGGGGAGCCGGCCGAGGTCCGGGAGGTGCCCGACCCGCGGCCCGCGGACCACGGCGTGGTGGTCCGCGTCGAGGCCACCGGCCTGTGCCGCAGCGACTGGCACGGCTGGATGGGCCACGACCCGGACATCAGCCTGCCGCACGTCCCGGGCCACGAACTCGCCGGCGTCGTCGAGGAGACCGGCGCCCGGGTCACCCGGTGGAGCCGGGGCGACCGGGTGACCGTGCCCTTCGTGTGCGGCTGCGGCAGCTGCCCGTCCTGCGCGGCGGGCGACCACCAGGTCTGCGAGCGCCAGACCCAGCCCGGCTTCACCCACTGGGGCTCCTTCGCCCAGTACGTGGCGCTGGACCACGCCGACGTGAACCTGGTCGCGATCCCCGGCGACCTGTCCTACGCCACCGCCGCCGGCCTCGGCTGCCGGTTCGCCACCGCGTTCCGGGCGGTCGTCCAGCAGGGCCGGGTCGCGGCGGGGAGTGGGTGGCCGTGCACGGGTGCGGCGGGGTGGGCCTGTCCGCGGTGATGATCGCGGCGGCCTCGGGAGCGCGGGTCGTCGCCGTGGACGTCGCCCCGAAGGCCCTGGAGCTGGCGCGGACGTTCGGCGCGGCCGCGTGCGTGGACGCGCGGGAGACCCCGGACACCGCCGCGGCGGTCCGGGAACTGACCGGCGGCGGGGCGCACCTCTCCCTCGACGCCCTCGGATCCCCCGCCACCTGCGCCGCCTCGGTGAACGGTCTGCGCCGCCGCGGCCGGCACGTCCAGGTCGGCCTGCTGCCCTCGGCGGACGGCACGACCCCCGTCCCCCTGGCCCGCGCCATCGCCCTGGAGCTGGAACTGCTCGGCAGCCACGGCATGGCCGCCCACACCTACCCCCGATGCTGGAGCTGGTCCGGGCGGGCGTGCTCCGGCCCGACCTGCTGGTGACGTCCGCGATCGCCCTGGACGCCGTACCGGACGCGCTGGCGGCGATGGGGACGGCGTCGGCCGCCGGGGCCACGGTCATCGAGCCGTGGCGGTGAGGGCGGCCCACTCCCGGTCCAGGAGCGCCATCAGGACCTCGTCCACCCAGCCCCCGTCCCGCGGCGCGGCCTCCCGCCGCACGCCCTCCACCACGAATCCGACCTTCTCGTAGACGCGCCGGGCCCGGGCGTTGTCGCCGTACAGCTCCAGCTGGACGCGGTGCAGGCCCAGGTGCCCGAAGCCGTGGCCGACGATCAGGCGGGTCGCCTCGGTGCCCAGTCCGCGGTCGCGGCCCCGGGGACCGATCAGGGTGCGGAAGGTGCAGGTGCGGGTGTACGCGTCGTACTCGTGGAGGACCACCTCGCCGACGAGTTCGCCGGTGGCCCGGTCGGTGACGGCGAGGTCGAGGCGGTCGGGCTGCGCGGAGCGCGTGGCGTACCAGGAGCGCAGCCGCTCCAAGGTGAGTTCGCCGTTCGCCGGGAAGGTGAAGCGGACGACCTCGGGGTCCCTGATGATCTCCCACATGGTCTCGGCGTCCGCCTCGGTGAACGGCCGCAGCACGGTCGTCTCACCGGTGAGCCGCGGTTTGACGGAGAAGCCGGAAGGGCTGGGGGAGGCGGAGAGGTCCATGCACGGCACTGTGCCCCACCCGAGGGTGGGGCACGGAACGGTTTTCCGGTGGGGCACGGGATGGTCGGTCCCGTCCGGAACGGTTCCCCGGGCGGGCGGTCAGTCCCGGCGGCCCCGGTTTCCGGGCCGGGCGGCGACCCAGGTGCGGACGGTGTCGGCGTACCAGTAGGGCTTGCCGCCCTCCACGTGGTCGGGCGGGGGAAGCAGTCCGTGCTTGCGGTAGGACCGCACGGTGTCCGTCTGCACCTTGATGTGTGCCGCGATCTCCTTGTAGGACCAGAGCCTTCGGTCGGTCATGAGACGCACCTCCGTGCGCGTGCGGGGCGGCGGCCGGGAGGCCGCCGGGGGGAGCCCGGCGCTGCGCTGGCGATCACCAGGCCTGTGCCCGCTCAACGACGCACGGTGACAGAGGGGAAGCGGCTGTCGATAGCGTGCGACGTGGCGTGGACGTAGCCGCGACATCAGTGACGGGAGGCGGACTTTCGTGACGTGAGTGTCACAAAAGAACCCAAGAGGTGCGAGGGACGGGAAGACCGCGCCCGGCCGCCTCCGCCCCTGCGCCCCACCCCGCTCTTGCTCCGTCCGCGGCCGCCTACGCCCCGCAGGACCGCAGGAACGCCCGGGTCCGCCGGGCGATGGGCAGCGGCGCGTCCGGCTCGCACGGGTACATGTCCTGCTCCACGATCGCGAACAGGTCGACGTCCAGCTTCTGCGCGGCCTCCAGCACGGGCCCCAGGGCCGGCACCCCGAGGGCGGCTCGCACATCACCCCGCGCGCGACGGCCGGCCCGAAGGGCACCTCCTGCTCCCGCACCTGCGCGAGGATCTCCGGGTCGACCTGCTTGAGGTGCAGGTACCCGATCCGCTCCCCGTAGGTCTCGATCAGCTTGACGCTGTCGCCGCCGCAGTAGGCGTAGTGCCCGGTGTCCAGGCACAGGGACACCAGGCCGGAGTCGGTGCCGTCCAGGAACCGGACGACGTTCTCCTCGCTGTCGATGTGGGTGTCGGCGTGCGGGTGGACCACGATCCGCAGCCCGTACCGCTCCCGCACCTGCCGGCCGAGCCGCTCGGTCAGCGAGGTGAGGTTGCGCCACTGTTCGGGCGTGAGCGTGTCCGGCTCCAGCACCTCGCCGGTCTTGTCGTCCCGCCAGAAGGAGGGGATGACCACCAGGTGCCGGGCCCCCATGGCCTGCGCGAGCGCCGCGTTGTCGGCGACGTGCGCCCAGGTCTTCTCCCACACGGCCTCGCCGTGGTGCAGCCCCGTGAACACCGTGCCGGCCGACACCTTCAGGCCGCGCCTCGCGGTCTCCTCGGTGAGGACGGCGGGATCGGTCGGCAGGTAGCCGTAGGGGCCGAGTTCGATCCACTCGTAGCCGGAGAGCGCGACCTCGTCGAGGAAGCGCTGCCAGGGCACCTGCCGCGGATCGTCCGGGAACCAGACGCCCCAGCTGTCGGGGGCCGAACCGACCCGGATGCGGGAGAGTGAGGGCTGAGGTGACAACGACGTCATGGCCGTCAGCGTGCGGTCGGGCCGCGGAGCTGTCAAGAGCTGGTCCGAATGTCCGGACAAAATATTGACAGGGTCCGTCGTGCGGGACTAGAAAGCCGTGGGGAGCCGATACGAAGGGAACTCGATGGCCTACGACCTGATCACCATGGGGCGGATCGGAGTGGACCTCTACCCGTTGCAGACGGGCGTGCCGCTGCCGCGGGTCACGTCCTTCGGGAAGTTCCTCGGCGGCTCCGCCACCAACGTCGCGGTCGCCGCCGCCCGCCTCGGCCGGGACACCGCGGTGATCACCCGCACCGGCGACGACCCCTTCGGCACCTACCTCCACGAGGCCCTGCGCGACTTCGGCGTCGACGACCGCTGGGTGACCCCGGTCCCCGGCCTGCCGACCCCCGTCACCTTCTGCGAGGTCTTCCCCCGGACGACTTCCCGCTCTACTTCTACCGCCTGCCCAAGGCGCCCGACCTGGAGATCGACGCCCACGACCTCGACCTCGACGCCGTCCGCGAGGCCCGCGTCTTCTGGGTCACCGGCACCGGCCTGAGCGAGGAGCCCAGCCGTACGGCGACGCTGGCCGCCCTCGCGCACCGCGCCAAGGCCGGCATCACGGTGTTCGACCTCGACTGGCGGCCCATGTTCTGGTCCGACCCGGACGCGGCCCGCCCCTTCTACGCCGAGGCCCTGAAGCACGCCACCGTCGCCGTGGGCAACCTGGACGAGGTGGAGGTCGCCACCGGGGTGCGCGACCCGCACGCCGCCGCCCGCGCCCTCCTCGACGCCGGGGTCGAACTCGCCGTCGTCAAGCAGGGCCCCAAGGGCGTCCTGGCCGTCGACAGCGCGGGCGGGCGTGCCGAGGTCCCGCCGCTCCCCGTGCGCGTCCTCAACGGCCTCGGGGCCGGCGACGCCTTCGGGGGCTCCCTCTGCCACGGCCTGCTCGCGGGCTGGGACCTGGAGAAGACCATGTGCCACGCCAACGCCGCCGGCGCCATCGTCGCCTCCCGTCTGGAGTGCTCCTCGGCCATGCCGACGCCCGCCGAGATCGAAGCGGCGCTCGCCGCCGGAGCGGTGCGGTGAGGGCGGCCCGCGGGGGAGCGACCCCACCCCCGGCCACCGACCCGGCAGCCGCAGCCGAAACCACAGCCACAGCCGAAACCGCAGCCACGCCCACAGCCACGACCGTCCCCACCCCCACCGCCACCCCCATTTCCACGCCCACCCCCATCGACGTCTCCGAACTGGTCCGCCTGCGCACCCACCGCCCCGAGGCGGTCGCCGAGGCCGCCGCCCGCCGCACCCGCCGCCCGCTCGTCGACGGGACCGGCCGGCTGATGATCGTCGCCGCCGACCACCCGGCCCGCGGCGCGCTCGGCGTCGGCGACCGCAAGCTGGCCATGGCCAACCGTGCCGACCTGCTGGAACGCCTCTGCCTGGCGCTCGCCAGACCCGGCGTGGACGGCGTCCTCGCCACCGCCGACATCCTCGACGACCTGCTCCTCCTCGGCGCCCTCGACGGCAAGGTCGTCATGGGCTCGATGAACCGCGGCGGCCTCCAGGGTGCCCGCTTCGAACTCGACGACCGCTTCACCGGCCACCGCGCCGAGGACATCGAGCGGCTCGGGTTCGACGCGGGCAAGCTGCTCCTGCGCATCGACTACGACGACCCGGGCTCGCTCACCACCCTGGAGTCCACCGCCCGCGCGATCGACGCCATGGCGGCCCGCCGGCTGCCCGTCTTCGTCGAGCCGTTCATCAGCCGGCGCGCCCCGGACGGAAAGCTGGCCAACGACCTCTCCGCCGAGGCCGTCACCAGGTCCATCGCGATCGCCTCCGGCCTGGGCGGCACCTCCGCCTACACCTGGCTGAAGGTCCCGGTCACCGACGACCCCGACGACATGGCCGAGGTCATGGCGACCTCCACGCTCCCCGCCGTCCTGCTGGGCGGCGAGGTGGGCGACGACCAGGACGGCGCGTACGAGAAGTGGCGCGGGGCGCTGCGGCTCCCCACCGTCCGGGGACTGGTGGTCGGCCGTTCGCTGCTCTACCCGGCGGACGGCGACGTGGCCGCCGCCGTGGACACCGCCGTGGGACTGCTGTGACGGCCGCGCGGAGTGCGGGTACCGCCGGGAACACGACGGCCGCGAGGAGTGTGAGGGGCGCGTGAACAGTGAGGGCCGCATGAACGACCGGTTGTACATTCCGCACGGCAGCACCGCCGATCCGCACCACGTGCTCGACATCGGCCCCGAGCGGGCCGGCTGGACGCACAGCAGTCTGCGGATCGTCGAGCTGGCGCCGGGCGGCACCCACGCCTTCAGCACCGGCGACAGCGAGTGGATCGTGCTTCCGCTGGACGGTGGATGTACCGTGCGCACAGCCGACGAAGAGTTCCAACTCCTGGGCAGGGAAAGCGTATTCGCGTCGGTCACCGACTTCGCGTACGTTCCCCGCGACGCCCGGGTCCAGATCGCCTCCGGCGCGGGAGGCCGCTTCGCCCTGGCAGGAGCGAAGTGCGAGCGCCAACTCCCCGCCCGCTACGGCCCCGCGCCGGAGGTCCCCGTAGAGGAACGCGGCAGTGGCGACTGCGCCCGCCTGGTACGCAACTTCGCCTCCGCGGACGCCTTCGAGTGCGACCGGCTGATCGCCGTCGAGGTCGTCACCCCCGGCGGCAACTGGTCCTCGTACCCGCCGCACAAGCACGACGAGCACCGGCCGGGCGAGGAGTCGGAGCTGGAGGAGATCTACTACTTCGAGATCGACGGCCCCGACGGCTTCGGCTACCAGCGCGTGTCCCCCTCGCGCGAGGGGGGCTCCGACGTCCTCGCCGAGGTCCGCTCCGGCGACGCCGTCCTGGTCCCCGACGGCTGGCACGGCCCCTCGATCGCCCAGCCCGGCCACGCCATGTACTACCTCAACGTCATGGCCGGACCCGGCGAGACCCGCGAGTGGCGGATCTGCTTCCACCCGGCCCACACCGCGACCACAGGGGGTTACCGATGACCACCAGGCTCACCGTGGCCCAGGCGCTGGTGCGCTTCCTCGCCGCCCAGTACACCGAGCGCGACGGCGTACGGCGGCGGCTGATCGGCGCGACCTGGGGCATCTTCGGCCACGGCAACGTCGCCGGCCTCGGTCAGGCGCTCGTCGAGTACGCCGACGAGATGCCCTACCACCAGGGCCGCAACGAACAGTCGATGGTGCACGCGGCGGTCGGCTACGCCCGCCAGTCCAACCGGCTCTCCACGCACGCGGTGACCACCTCCATCGGCCCCGGCGCGACCAACCTGGTCACCGGAGCCGCCCTGGCGACCGTCAACCACCTCCCCGTCCTCCTCCTCCCCGGCGACACCTTCGCGACCCGCGTCGCCGACCCCGTCCTCCAGCAGCTCGAAGTCCCCTACGCGGGCGACGTGTCGGTCAACGACGCGCTGCGCCCGGTGTCGAGGTACTTCGACCGCGTCACCCGCCCCGAGGCCCTGATCCCGGCCGCCCTCCAGGCGATGCGGGTGCTGACGGACCCGGTGGAGACCGGCGCGGTCACCCTCGCGCTGCCCCAGGACGTCCAGGCCGAGGCCCACGACTGGCCCGAGGAGTTCTTCGCCGAACGCGTCTGGGTCGTACGGCGCCCGGGCGCGGACCCCGGCGAACTCGCCGAGGCGGTCACCGCGATCCGCGCGGCGGAGCGCCCCCTGCTCGTCGCGGGCGGCGGCGTCCACCACAGCCGCGCCGAGGAGGTCCTCGCCGAGTTCGCCGCCGCCACCGGCATCCCGGTCGCCTCCACCCAGGCCGGCAAGGGCTCGCTGCGCCACGACCACCCCCAGGACGTCGGCGGCGTCGGCCACACCGGCACCGCGACGGCGGACGAACTCGCCCGCACCGCCGACCTGGTGATCGGCGTCGGCACCCGCTGGACCGACTTCACCACGGCCTCGGGCACCCTCTTCGGCCATCCCGGCGTCCGCTTCCTCAACCTGAACATCGCGCCCTACGACGGCCACAAGCTCGCCGGACGGCCGCTCGTCGCGGACGCCCGCAGCGGCCTCCAGGAGCTGACCGAGGCCCTCGGCATGCACGGCCACCGCGTCGCGGACGCCTACCTCGCCGAGTACGCCGAGGACAAGGAGCGCTGGGAGCAGCGCGTCGACGCCTGCTACGAGGCCGAGGAGCCCGACGTACGCCCGACGCAGCCGCAGGTGCTCGGCGCGCTGGACGCGATCGTCGACGAGTCGGACGTGATCATCAACGCGGCCGGCTCGCTCCCCGGCGACCTGCACAAGCTGTGGCGGACCCGCTCGCGCGACCAGTACCACCTGGAGTACGGCTACTCCTGCATGGGCTACGAGATCCCGGCCGCGATCGGCGTCAAGCTCGCCGCGCCCGACCGGCCGGTGTGGGCGCTGGTCGGCGACGGCACCTACCTGATGATGCCGACGGAGATCGTCACGGCCGTGCAGGAGGGGATCGCGATCAAGATCCTGCTCGTGCAGAACCACGGCTACGCCTCCATCGGCGGTCTGTCCGAGGAGACCGGCGGCGAGCGCTACGGCACCGCCTACCGCTACCGGGCCGACGACGGGAGGTTCACCGGCGCCCCGCTCCCCGTCGACCTCGCCGCCAACGTGGCCAGCCTCGGCATGCGCGTCCTGCGCGCGAGGACCGTCCGCGACCTGCGCGAGGCCCTCGCCGAGGCGCGTGCCGCCGACACTCCCACTTGTGTCTACGTCGAGACCCGAACGGCAGACACAGTGTCGGGCGCGCCTCCGGCGCAGGCCTGGTGGGATGTACCCGTGGCCGAGACCGCGACCCGAGCGTCCGCGGTGAAGGCCCGCGAGCTGTACGAACGGCACGTCTCGACCCGACGCCGCCATCTGTGAAGGAGCATTCGGTCATGACGAAGATCGTCAACCACTGGATCGGCGGCAAGTCCGTCGACGGCGCGTCGGGCACGTACGGGCCGGTCACCGACCCGGCGACCGGCGCGGTCACCACCAAGGTCGCGTTCGCGACCGTCGACGAGGTCGACGCCGCCGTCGCCGCCGCCAAGGACGCCTACGCCACCTGGGGACAGTCCTCGCTGGCCAGGCGGACGGAGATCCTCTTCCGCTTCCGCGCCCTGCTCGACGCCAACCGCGACGCGATCGCCGAGCTGATCACCGCCGAGCACGGCAAGGTGCACTCCGACGCGCTCGGCGAGGTCGCCCGCGGCCTGGAGATCGTCGACCTGGCCTGCGGCATCAGCGTCCAGCTCAAGGGCGAGCTGTCCACGCAGGTCGCCAGCCGCGTGGACGTGTCGTCGATCCGGCAGCCGCTGGGCGTCGTCGCCGGCATCACGCCGTTCAACTTCCCGGCCATGGTGCCGATGTGGATGTTCCCCCTCGCCATCGCGTGCGGCAACACCTTCGTGCTGAAGCCGAGCGAGAAGGACCCGTCGGCGTCCCTGAAGCTCGCCGAGCTGCTCGCGGAGGCCGGTCTGCCGGACGGAGTCTTCAACGTCGTCCACGGGGACAAGGTCGCCGTCGACCGGCTGCTGGAGCACCCGGACGTCAAGGCCGTCTCCTTCGTCGGCTCGACCCCGATCGCCCGGTACATCCACACCACGGCCTCCGCCAACGGCAAGCGCGTCCAGGCGCTGGGCGGCGCCAAGAACCACATGCTGGTCCTCCCGGACGCGGACCTGGACGCGGCGGCGGACGCGGCGGTCAGCGCGGCCTACGGCTCGGCCGGCGAGCGCTGCATGGCCATCTCGGCCGTGGTCGCGGTCGGCGCGATCGGCGACGAGCTGGTGGCGAAGATCCGCGAGCGCGCCGAGAAGATCACGATCGGTCCGGGCAACGACCCGGCCTCCGAGATGGGCCCGCTCATCACCAAGGTCCACCGCGACAAGGTGGCGTCCTACGTCGAGGGCGCGGCCGCCGAGGGGGCCGAGGTCGTCCTGGACGGCACCGGCCACACGGTCGAGGGCTTCGAGGACGGCCACTGGATCGGCATCTCGCTGCTGGACAAGGTGCCGACCACCGCGAAGGCCTACCGGGACGAGATCTTCGGCCCCGTCCTGTGCGTGCTGCGCGTGGACACCTACGACGAGGGCGTGGCGCTGATCAACGCGTCGCCCTTCGGCAACGGCACCGCGATCTTCACCCGCGACGGCGGCGCCGCCCGCCGCTTCCAGCTGGAGATCGAGGCCGGCATGGTCGGCGTGAACGTCCCGATCCCGGTCCCCGTCGGCTACCACAGCTTCGGCGGCTGGAAGGACTCCCTCTTCGGCGACCACCACATCTACGGCAACGACGGCACGCACTTCTACACCCGCGGCAAGGTCGTCACCACCCGCTGGCCGGACCCGGCCGACGCCCCGACCGGAGTCGACCTGGGCTTCCCGCGCAACCACTGACCCGGCCGGCCCGGCGGCACGGTGCCCCGCCCCACCCCTCGGGGTGGGGCGGGGCACCGTCGTGTCACCGGGCGGCGGTGCCGGCCTCCTCGATGACCTCGGTGAGGTCACCGGTCTGCGCGGCCGGCGGGGCCTTCACCGCGGCCGTCTCGCCGAACTTGTCGAAGTCCATGGTGACCTTGATGGTGCCGAACTCCTGGATCATGCGGACCGGAAGGTCCTTCGCGCCCACCCAGACCTCCATCGTGAGCGAGGTGGCACCCGAGCCCGTGAGGGTTCCGAAGGCGTCCTTGAACTTGCCCATCTGCTCCTGGCCGACGACGGCCCGGTAGTGGGTCGTGGTCTTCCCGTTCACCGTCTCCGAGCCGAGGTCCTCGACGTCGTCGGCGTACTTCAGGCCCTTCATGGACGCAGACGGGCTGCCGTTGCTGCCGCTGAGGGCCTGCGCGCCCTGCTCGCCGAAGACGGCGGAGCTGTCGACCTTCATCCACTCCTTGCCCTTCAGGGGGCCGGTGGCCTGCGGGTCGACGTCGTAGTAGTACGCCCCGTCCACGAACAGCATGCGGGTCGTCGGAGCGTCCTGGAGCTGCTGCATCTGCGCGGCGGCGGTGTCCATCTCGACGTCGAACGCGTACCCGTCGCCCCAGGAGTAGGTGCCCTCCATGGTGACGGGGGCGCCGGTGCCCATGTCGGTGGTCATCCTGACCTCGGCCGAGCCGAGCTGCTCGGTCCGGTCCGTCGCGCGCGTGAGCGCCGCCATGATCTGCTCGGAGCTGTCGGCCACCTCGGCGGCCTTGCGCGCGGTGTCCCTGACCGGATCGGAGCTGCATCCGGTGGCCGCGACCAGCGCCGCCGCCGTGAACCCCACCCAGACAGCGGTGTACTTGACCTTCATCCGTCCCCACCCCGTTGCTGTGAATCGACTGTGTCCCCGACTCTAGCGGCCCCACCGACACGTCCGGACCGTGGACGGCGGCACGTTTTTTCGCCCCCTCCCCTACGGTTCCCGTACGCCCCACCACCCCTTGAGGGCTTGCCCGTCACTGCGGAATACCTCCATCGAACCGCTACCGATCAACGGATTCCGTAGATGAACACCTATTGACGCGGCGGTTTTCGTCGGGGTTCCATGCAGCGCCGGGAGCGGCCACAACGAGTACCACCCCAGCCGCCGGAGGCGATAGCGCTCCCGACCGAACCTCGCCGCACCAGTCGATCGGAACTCCATGACCGACACGCTCCGCCCCGTCCAGGCCCCCGTCGACGGGACCGCCGTCCCCGACGCCCACGACGGTCCCCAGAAGCTCAAGCGTTCCATCGGAGTGGTCGGCGGCACCCTGCTGACCCTGTCCTGCGTGACCCCCGCCTCCACCCTGTTCGTCGTGGTGCCCGACCTGTTCGGCTCGCTCGGCACCGCGACCGCCCTCACGATCGCGATCGGCTCCCTCCTCTGCATCGCGGTGGCGTTCTGTTACTCGGAACTGGGCACCCTCATCCCCAGCGCGGGCGGCGAGTACGCGATGGTCTCCACCATGGCCGGGCGGCTGGCGGGCTGGTTGGTGTTCGTCCTCTCCCTCCTGGTCGTCATGATCGTCCCGCCGGTGATCGCCATGGGCACGGCCGACTACCTCGCTCCCGTCGTCCACCTCGACCCGTCGCTGGCCGGTGCCGCCGTGATGCTGCTCGCCACCCTCGCGGGCCTGCTCGACCTGCGCGCCAACGCCTGGATCACCGGCGTCTTCCTGGTCCTGGAGGTCATCGCGGCGGCCGTCGTCGCGGTGCTGGGCTTCGCGCACAGTGAGCGCGGCGCCGGCAGCCTGGTCTCCCTGGAGGTCGCGGGCGCGGACGGCCACGCCGACACCGTGACGGCCATGCTGATCGTCTCCGGCCTCGCCATCGCCCTCTTCGTCACCCAGGGCTTCTCCACCGCCGTCTACCTCTCCGAGGAACTGGAGAACCCGCGCCGCAACGTCGCCCGCACGGTCCTGGCCACCCTCGCCATCTCCACCGTGATCATCCTGGTCCCGGTCGTCGGCATCACCCTCGGCGCCTCCGACCTCACCGAACTGACCGGCGGCGACATCGGCGCCATGGTGACCGCCTGGTCCAACTCCGCCGTCGGCACCTTCGTCAGCCTCTGCGTGGCCCTCGCCATCGTGAACGCCGGCATCGTCATGGTCATCCAGAACTCCCGCGTCCTGTTCGCCTCCGCCCGCGACAAGGCCTGGCCGCAGCCGGTCAACGCCGTCTTCTCCCGGCTCGGCCGCTTCGGCTCCCGTGGGTGGCCACCCTCGCCGTCGGCGTCCCCGGCGCCCTGCTCTGCTTCGTCGACCTGGACACCCTGTACGGCGTCACCGGCGTCTCCGTGACCGGCATGTACCTGCTCGTCGCGGTCGCCGCGCTGCTCTCCCGCCGCGGCGACCACCGCCACACGCACGCCTGGCGCATGCCCCTGTGGCCGGTCGTCCCGGTCCTCCTGATCGCGGTCCTGGCCTACATCCTGACCCAGCAGGAGACCGTCTACCTCCTGTGGACCGGCGGCATCACCCTCGCGGCCAGCCTCTACTGGGCGTTCTACCTCCGGCCCCGCCCCGGCACCCGCTGGCTGGTGTCGGTCCCGGAGGACGCACGGGACTGACCCGTACCGCGCCTGGTGTACGCCGGCCCCCCGCCGTACACCCACGGGAGGTCGGGCAGCTCGGTCTCCGGTCGACGACTTCCCGACAGTTTCACCCCGTACCGTTGACGCATGGATCTTCGACTGCGCGGACCGCGGCGGCCGCGGCGGATCATCGCCGCCGCGGCCGCCGTCGCCGTGCTCGCCGCCGGCGGCACCTGGACGGCCGTGGCCTCGGACGACGCGCCCCCCGTGCACCGCGCCGACCGGGTCATGGCCGTGAACGGCGTGCGCCTGGACACCTCCTGGTTCACCTCCGGCGGCTCCGGCCGCCGCCCCGCCGTCCTGCTCGGCCACGGCTTCGGCGGCAGCAAGGAGGACGTCCGCGAGCAGGCCGAGGACCTGGCCGCCGACGGCTACGCGGTACTGACCTGGTCCGCCCGCGGCTTCGGCAGGTCCACCGGCAAGATCGGACTGAACGACCCCGAGGGCGAGGTCGCCGACGTCTCCCGGCTGATCGACTGGGTGGCGAAGCAGCCCCAGGTCCGGCTCGACGAGGCCGGCGACCCGCGCGTGGGCCTGGCCGGCGCCTCCTACGGCGGCGCGATCGCCCTGCTGGCCGCCGGACACGACGACCGCGTCGACGCCATCGCCCCCGCCATCACCTACTGGAACCTCGCCGACGCCCTGTTCCCCGGCGGCGTGTTCAAGAAGCTGTGGACCGGCGTCTTCTTCAACACCGGCGGCGGCTGCGCCAGGTTCGAACCCGCACTGTGCGCGATGTACGAGCGGGTCGCCGAGTCCGGCACCCCCGACGCCGCCGCCCGCGCGCTCCTCGAAGCGCGCTCCCCGTCCGCCGTCGGCGACCGGATCAAGGTGCCCACGCTGCTGCTCCAGGGGCAGACCGACTCCCTCTTCACCCTCGCCCAGTCCGATGCGGCCGCCAAGGCGATCCGTGCGGGCGGCGCCCCCGTCGACGTCGACTGGATCGCGGGCGGCCACGACGGCGGAGACCTGGAGGCGAGCCGCGTCCAGGCCCGCGTCGCGTCCTGGTTCGACCGCCACCTCAAGGACGAGAAGGGCGCCGACACCGGCCCCGCCTTCCGCGTCACCCGCACCGGAGGCGTCGACTCCACCGACGGCGCCGCCCTCCTGCGCGGCGCGAGCGACGACACCTACCCCGGTCTCACCGCCGGCGTCCGCCCGATCGCCCTCACCGGCCGCGAGCAGTCCTTCGCCAACCCGCCCGGCGCCAGTCCCCCGCCGTGTCCGCCCTGCCGGGACTCGGCGGCGGTGGCCTCTCCCGGCTGTCCTCCCTCGGCGTCGGCGTCTCCCTCGACTTCCCCGGCCAGTTCGCCGCCTTCACCTCCGCCCCCTCACCGCGGACCTGCGCGTCACCGGCTCCCCGACGGCCACCGTCCACGTCAGGTCGACCAGCGAGGACGCCGTCCTGTTCGGCAAGGTCTACGACGTCGGCCCGGACGGCCGGCAGCAGGTGCTGCCCTCTCAGCTGGTCGCCCCGGTCCGCGTCGAGGGCGCCAAGGCCGGCAAGGACGTCACGCTCACCCTCCCGGCCGTCGACCACGAGGTCGACAAGGGCCACCGCCTGCGCCTGGTCCTCGCCTCCACCGACCTCGGCTACGCCTCCCCGGCCGCCCCGGCGACGTACACCGTCTCCCTGAAGGGCGACCTGGAGGTGCCCACCGCCGCCGGCGTGCGCACCGCGGCCGCCCCGCTGCCGTCCTGGGTGTGGTGGCTGCCCCTCGCGGGCGCGGGCCTCGCCCTGGCCCTGCTGGCCACGGGCCGCCGCCGCACCGCGACCCCCGCCCCCGACCCGGAGCTGGCCGAGGTCCCGCTCCGGATCACCGACCTGAGCAAGAAGTACGCGGGCGGTGACCGCTACAGCGTCCGCGACCTCTCCTTCCGCGTCGAGAAGGGCCAGGTCCTCGGCCTGCTCGGCCCCAACGGCGCCGGCAAGACGACCACCCTGCGCATGCTGATGGGCCTCATCAAGCCGGACGGCGGCGAGATCCGCGTCTTCGGCCACGCCATCCGCCCCGGCGCCCCCGTCCTCTCCCGCGTCGGCGCCTTCGTCGAGGGCGCCGGCTTCCTCCCGCACCTGTCCGGCCGGCAGAACCTGGAGCTGTACTGGCAGGCCACCGGCCGCCCGGCCGGGGACGCCCACCTCGACGAGGCCCTGGAGATCGCCGGCCTCGGCGACGCCCTGGCCCGCGCCGTGCGCACCTACTCGCAGGGCATGCGCCAGCGCCTGGCCATCGCCCAGGCCATGCTCGGCCTGCCCGACCTGCTCATCCTCGACGAACCGACCAACGGCCTGGACCCGCCCCAGATCCGCGAGATGCGCGAGGTGATGATCCGCTACGCCGCCGCCGGCCGCACGGTGATCGTCTCCAGCCACCTGCTGGCGGAGGTCGAGCAGACCTGCACGCACCTCGTGGTCATGGACCGCGGCCGGCTCGTCCAGGCGGGCCCGGTCGGCGCGATCGTCGGCTCCGGCGACACCCTCCTCGTCGGCACCGCCCACCCCGTGGACGAGCCGGTCGCGGAGAAGGTGGCCGCGCTGCCCGGCGTCGCCTCGGCCGTCCGCACCGACGACGGACTCCTCGTCCGCCTCGACGCCGACGGCACCGCCCAGCGCCTGGTCGCCGAGCTGGTGCGGCTCGACGTGCCCGTCCGGTCGGTCGGCCCGCACCGCCGCCTGGAAGACGCCTTCCTCACCCTGATCGGAGGCTCCGCATGAGCACGACGACCGAGCCGGACCGGCACACCGGACACACCGTGCCCGTCGCCACCGCCACCGCTTCCGGCTACCGCGCCGCGCGCACCCTGCCGCTGCGCGTCGAACTGACCCGCCAGCTCAAGCGCCGCCGCACCCTGGTCATGGGCGCGATCCTGGCCGCCCTGCCGTTCGTCCTCGCCATCGCCTTCGCGATCGGCGGCGAACCCGGCGGCGGCGAGGGCGGCGACCGGATCAACCTGATGGACACGGCCACCGCGTCCGGCGCCAACTTCGCCGCGGTCAACCTGTTCGTCTCCGCGGGCTTCCTGCTGGTCGTCCCCGTGGCCCTGTTCTGCGGCGACACCGTGGCCTCGGAGGCCGGCTGGTCCTCCCTGCGCTACCTCCTCGCCGCCCCCGTCCCGCGCGCCCGCCTGCTGTGGTCCAAGCTCGTCGTCGGACTCGGCCTGAGCCTGGCCGCGATGGTCCTGCTGCCGCTGGTCGCCCTCGCCGTCGGCACCGCCGCCTACGGCTGGGGCCCCTGGCGATCCCCACCGGCGGCGCCCTCGACGCGGGCACCGCCGCCCAGCGGCTCGTGGTGATCGTCGGATACGTCTTCGTGTCCCAGCTGGTCACCGCCGGCCTCGCGTTCTGGCTGTCGACGAGGACCGACGCCCCGCTCGGCGCGGTCGGCGGCGCGGTCGGCCTGACGATCGTCGGCAACGTCCTCGACGCCGTCACCGCCCTCGGCCACTGGCGCGACTTCCTGCCCGCGCACTGGCAGTTCGCGTGGGCCGACGCCCTCCAGCCCACCCCCGAGTACGCGGGCATGATCCAGGGCACCGCCGTCTCGGTGACGTACGCGCTCGTCCTGTTCGCCCTGGCCTTCCGGGGTTTCGCCCGCAAGGACATCGTCTCGTAGACATCCGGAAGATCACCCCCGGTCTCGGCGGGCGTCCTCCGTGCCCGCTTCGAGACCCATCCGCAACACCCCGTGCCGCACGTTCGGGCCCCCGGTGGCGTCACAGTCACCGAAGCCGACGTCAACGACCGCAGGGGGAACCGCAGATGGAGACGACCCACCGCATCCGGGGACTGCTCGCCGGCACGGCCGCCGCACTGGTGCTGCTCACCGGCTGCAGCGCGGGCGGCCCGCACGGCAGCGCCGAGCGCGCCGGGGGCTTCCCCGCCCCGCCGACGGCGGCACCGCGCCCCGGGACCAGGAGCGGGAACCCGCCCGGGACCACCTCTCGACCTTCGCCCTGGACGTCGACACCGCCTCCTACGGCTACGCCCGCCGAGCCCTCGCCGACGGCGACCGCCCCGACCCGTCGACGATCCGCCCCGAGGAGTTCGTCAACAGCTTCCGCCAGGACTACGAACGCCCCGACGGCAACGGCTTCTCGGTGACCGTCGACGGCGCCCGCACCGGCGAGGAATGGTCCCTCCTGCGCGTCGGCCTCGCCACCCGCGCCACGACCGCCACCGCCGAGCGTCCGCCCGCCGCCCTCACCTTCGTGATCGACGTCTCCGGCTCGATGGCCGAACCCGGACGCCTCGACCTCGCCAAGGAGTCCCTCGGCACGATGACCGACCGGCTGCGCGACGACGACTCCGTCGCCCTGGTCACCTTCAGCGACGAGGCCGAGACCGTGCTGCCGATGACCCGCCTCGGCGACCGCCGCGGCCGCGTCCACGACGCCGTCGACAGCCTGGAGCCGGCCGACTCCACCAACCTCGGCGCCGGTGTCGAGACCGGCTACGCCACCGCCGTCGAAGGACTGCGCGAGGGCGCCACCAACCGTGTCGTCCTCGTCTCCGACGCCCTCGCCAACACCGGCGACACCGACGCCGACACCATCCTGGAACGCGTCGCGGGCGCCCGCCGCGAACACGGCATCACCCTCTTCGGCGTCGGCGTGGGCAGCGACTACGGCGACGCCCTGATGGAACGCCTCGCCGACCGGGGCGACGGCCACACCACCTACGTCTCGGACGACGCCGACGCCGAGAAGGTCTTCTGCGAGGAACTCCCGCTCCACGTCGACCTGACCGCCCGCGACGCCAAGGCCCAGGTCGCCTTCGACCCGCGCACGGTCGAGGAGTTCCGCCTCGTCGGCTACGACAACCGCCGGGTCGCCGACGACGACTTCCGCGACGACGACGTCGACGGCGGCGAGGTCGGCCCCGGCCACACGGTCACCGCGCTGTACGCCGTCCGCACCCGGCCCGGCGCCGAGGGCCACCTCGCCACCGCCACCGTCCGCTGGCTCGACCCCGCCACCCGCACCCCGCACGAGTCCTCGGGCCAGGTGGAGACGGGCGCCCTGCACCAGGACCTGCCGAGTGCCCCCGCCCGCTTCCAGGTCGCCGCCACCGCCGCCTACTTCGCCGACGTCCTGCGCGCGGGCGACGGCCGCTCCGGCACCCTGCCCGACGCCCCGTCCCTCACCGAACTCGGCACGACGGCCCGCACCCTGGCGAAGCGGACCGAGGACCCGGAGGTCGGCCGCCTCGCCGAGACGATCGACCTGGCCCGCCGGGGCGGCGACCGGTAGCCGGACCGGCATGCGGAAGGGGCGGGCACCGGCATCGGTGCCCGCCCCTTCCGCATGCCGGTGTCAGCGCTCGCTGCTCGCGGACAGGATCGACACGTCCTCCAGGAGGTGGGCCAGCGCACCGTCGCGCTTGGTCTGGGTGGAGTTCTCGGCACACTGCTGCGTCAGGTCGTCCGACAGGATCGGGACGTTCTGGACCGGCACGACGTCGAGAACGGCGACGGGAATGTCGTTCACGGCGATGCACGGCTTGTTGAACGAGCCCTGGATGAGCGCCATCTGCGGGCTCATGTTGCCGTACGTGGCGGAGTTGCCGTAGCTCTGCATCGCGCCGTTGCCGTTCGACAGCGTGGGGCCGCTGTCGTCGCCGATCGCCAGAGCCTGCGGAGCGGCGGCGGCGGAGGCTCCCATGACGGAAGCGGCGATTGCCGTGGTGGCAAGAACCTTCTTGAACACTGGTCTGTCCTTTCTGCGGAAACCCCGTCCACCGGAGCCTCCTGGTCAACTCCGAACAGGCGGAGCGGTTTCTCCCGTTCACTCGGTTGGCTCAGGCCCGCGGGCGGCGGACGGCCCGTCCCGGCCGGTTCCACGGCTGTGCGGCCAACCGGGTGAACTCCCGCAACCAAAACCCCTGAGCTGGGTTGATCTCGCCGTAGGACAGTGCGTCGCTACGAGGAAAGGAACGCGAAGTGCTCAAGAAGGCAATGGTCGCTGCGGCGGCCGCCGCTTCTGTCATCGGTATGTCGGTTGCGGCCGCTCCCCAGGCTCTTGCCACGGGAGACGACTCGGGACCGACCGTGGCCAACGGCAACGGAAGCTCGTCGGCGTTCGGCAACTCGTCCACCAAGGGCGACATGAGCCCCCAGCTCTCGCTGGTCGACGGCTCGCTCAACAAGCCCTGTGCGGCCCTCGACGACATCAACGTCGCCGCCGTCAACCTCGTCCCGATCCAGGATGTCCCGATCCTGTCGGACGACCTGACGCAGCAGTGCTCCGACAACTCCACCCAGAGCAAGCGCGACGGCGCCCTGTCGCACATCCTGGAGGACCTGTCGGTCCTGTCGGCGAACGGCGGCTGAGACCCGGTCGTCCCGCGCGCGGCCCGCTGAGCCTGTTGCGGGCCGCGCGCTCGCGTCCGGCGCGGAAAGCACCGGACGAGGGGACCGTCGCGGTTCCTCCCACCGGGGGAGCGGCGCGTCCCGAAGTGAGGCATTCGCGTGAATTCCCCGTGGCGAGGGTTCCGTGGGCACTCCGGTCGTCAATTCCTCGTGTGCAGGCTGTGGTCATAGTGCGGGCCGTCCCCGTTGTGCTCGCTCGGTTCCGACCGTCACCCAGGCGTGACCGCAGAGAAGGGAAAATCATGAAGAAGACCGCTGCCGTCGTCGCAGGTCTGGTTCTGGCCCTCGGCGGGGCTGCCCCCGCTTTCGCCGACTCCGGTGCCAACGGTGCGACCGTCGGCTCCGGTGGTGTCCTCTCCGGCAACGTCATCCAGGTGCCGATCCACATCCCGTTCAACGTCTGCGGCAACACCGTCAACGTCGCCAGTCTGCTGAACCCGACGGCCGGCAACGTCTGCGTCAACGACTGACCGAAAGCCCCGCCGGCCGCCTGGCCGGATCAAGGCCGGCCCCGGACACCGCGAGGTACGTCCAGGGCCGGCTTTTCCCACTTCTCCCAGCAGGAAGACCACGAGATTGCGACAGACCCTGAGCAGGGCGATGATCGCGGCCGCCGCCGCGACGAGCATTCTGTCCCTGTACGGCGGTTCCGCCCTGGCCGACTCGCACGCGGACGGCACCGCCAGGAACTCGCCCGGAGCCGTGTCGGGCAACGCCGCCGAGGCCCCGCTGACGGCCCCGGCGAACGCCTGCGGCGACCCGGCCGACGTCGCCGCGGCCCTGAACCCGGCCTCCGGCGACTCCTGTGCGACCACCTCCGGCGACAAGGAGAAGGACCGCTCCCCGGAGACACCGTCGTCCGGCGACGACGAGCCGGGTCACGGCGGCTCCGAGTCCGGTGGTGACGAGGCCGGCTACGGCGAGCCGGGTTATGGCGGTTCCGAGTCCAGTGGTGGCGAGCCGGGTTATGGCGGTTCCGAGTCCGGCGACGACGAGCCGGGTCACGGCGGCTCCCAGCCCGGTGGTGACGAGACCGGCTACGGCGACGGCCCCGAGGAGGACTGCGGGGGGTACGGCGACACGTGCGGCGGCGAGACGACTCCTCCGCCCGGTGGTCACACCTCCCCGCCGCCGGGACATCACACGCCGCCGCCTCCCGGCGGCCACTCCACCCCGCCCCCGCACCAGGGCGAGCACCCGGCCCCGCCGCAGGGCGGGGACCGGCCGGAGCTGCCGCAGACCGGCAGCGGGGCGCTGCTCGCCGCCTCGGGGGTCAGCGCCGTGCTGATCGCCGCGGGCGCCCTGCTGTACCGACGGAGCCGCGCCGCCGCCCGGCGCTGACGGCGACGGGCGCCGGACGCCCCGCACGCGTCCGGCGCCCGTACCGGCCCCGCCGCCGGCGGGTCACGTGGGCGGTCCACGGACTCCACCCGGCCCGGACGTCTCTTTTCCTTCGGTCGTTCCACCGGTGCGGGCCATCGGAGCACTCGAAAGCCGTAACGGCGGTGGCGTGTTTCCTTTTTGTGCGACTTTCATGTGACCGAGTGTCAGTCATGCGCCTGCGCACCGGTGACGGCACGAGAGCGGAGAAAGGAGCAGGCATGGCCCCACAGCAGCGACGCGCCCGGTCCCGGCGACTGACCGTCGTCGCGGCGGCGGTCGCGGCGGCGGTGCTGGCGTCCGATCCCGGATTCGCCACGAGCCCGGGCGCGACGGCCGCTTCGGCCCCGGCTCCGACCGGCACCCCGGCCCCGACCGGTACTGCGGCCCCGACCGGCACCGCGACCCCGAATCCGACCGCGACCGGCACTCCGGGGCCGGTACCGACCGCCGGGTCCGGCCCCGCCTTCGGCGCCTACCTCGACTACGGTCCCCTGGGCGTGGCCCGGATGGCCCAGCTCAGCGGCTGGCTGGGCGGCTCCGAGCTGCGCGTCGGCCACACCTACCTGCCGGGCGACCGGTGGAGCAACATCGAGGGCCGGCCCGGCTTCCTCGACGTGTGGGCCGACTGGCGGGCCGAGAAGGACGACCGGATGCTCGTCCTCAACGTCCCCATGCTGGAGCGCAACGAGGAGGGCGTCCCCGACGCCGAGGTGCGGCGACTGCTGCGGCAGGGCGCGGCGGGCCGGTTCGACGACCACTTCCGCGCCCTGGCCGAGCGGCTGGTGGAGGCCGGCGCGCCGGACACGGTGCTCGTGCTCGGCTGGGAGATGAACGGCATCACGTACACCCACCGTTGCGGGCCGGACCCGCAGGCCTGGAAGACGTACTGGAAGCGGATCGTCACCACCATGCGGGCCGTGCCGGGTCAGAGGTTCACGTTCGACTTCACGCCGAGCCGCGGCCGGGACGCCGTCCCCTGGACCGAGTGCTATCCGGGGGACGACACCGTCGACGTCGTCGGAATGGACTCCTACGACCAGCCGAGCGGAATCTCCTTCGACGAGCAGGTGACGGAGCCCTACGGCCTCCAGGCGCACGTGGACTTCGCCAGAAGGCACGGCAAGCCCGTCTCCTATCCGGAATGGGGTCTCTTCCGCAACGGCGACAACCCCGAGTACATGCGGCGCATGCTCGCCTGGATGGACGAGCACAAGCCGCTGTACAACACGGTGACCGACTACTGCCCGCACGGTGTGTGGCAGTGCGCGAAGAACCCCAGGGCGTCGGAGGTCTACCGCGCGGTCCTCTCCGGCCGCACCGGCGGACCGGCGACCGGACCGACGGCCACCGCCCCGGCCCCACCGGCGACTTCCGGACCCACGACCGCCCCCACGACCGCCCCCTCGACCTCGCCCACGACCGGGCCGGCCCCGCGGCCCACGGCGGACTGCTCGCCGCTGTACCTCGGCGACTGGGCCGAGTACTGGACGGGCGGCAAGGTCTGCGTGCGCCCGAACCGGTGGCTGCGCGGCTTCTGATCCCTCCCCGCGGAGCGCCCCGCCGGCGATGGGCCCACGTCAGGACCTGCCGCCGGCGGCACGTTCGCGCCGGTCCCGCTCGTCGGCCCGGTCCGGATGCTCCCGCCGTTCCTCCCAGCGGCGCACCAGCTCCTTGCCCCGCCGTCGCGCGGCCACGTCCCACACCGCCGCCGACAGCAGCGGGGCCGTGCGCCGGCGGGCCAGCAGCAGCCGCTGGTTGACGACCGGTTCCGGCCGCCAGTGGTGCTTGTACGGCTCGTTGCCGCGCAGCAGGCTCAGGGTGCCGCACGCCTCGTGCCGGATGTGCTCCGCGCAGGCGTCCAGCAGCATCACCGCCACGTCCGCCTTGTGCTCGCGCAGCCGCGGGTGGGCCCCGTAGAGGTAGCCGCCGGCCAGGCGGCGCGAGAGCAGGGTGAGGTCGACGGCCACCACGTCGTCGTCGAGGCGGAACTCGGTGACCACCGCGTCCCCCGAGCGCACCATCGGGCCCACCGAGCGCACCAGGTGCTCGCAGAAGCGGTCACGCAGGTGCTCGCCGGTCACCTTGCGGCCCTGCCACTGCAACCGGTGCAGCTCCAGCAGCCGCCGCAGCGCCGAGTCCACCCCGTCCGGGCGGACCACCTCGCGCCGCACACCGAGCGCGGTCAGCCGGCGCAGCTTGGCGCGCACCCGCTGCGCCTTCGCCGACGGCAGCCGCGCCACCAGCTCGTCCATCGGCACGGCGGGCAGCTCCAGGCACACCGAGTCGCTCACCCGGCGCCGGGGCCCGCTCCAGCGCTCGTAGACCTGCTCGACCGCGCTGCCCGGCCGGACCTCGCGGAAGTCGATCAGCGCGGAGCGGGCGGCCGCGGCGAGCGCCTCGGTGAGCGCGGCGACGGCCGTCTCCCCCCGTTCGTCGTCGACCAGGACGTCCCCGTAGTCGGAGATCGCCCCGCCGAGCGGCACCAGGGCGGGCAGCGGGCGGCGCACGGCCATCAGCGGGGCGACCGCGAGCAGGTCGTCGCCGGAGCGCACCACCAGCAGCCGCAGCCGGCCGTGTCCGCCGTAGGAGAGCCACCACGAGTGCAGCCACGGGTGGCTCTGGAACGGGGTCGCCGTCGCACACCGCCGGTACAGGCGCGCCCAGGCGGGGGCCAGGGCGGCGAAGTCCCGCTCGACGGTGACGACTTCGGTGACGACTTCGGTGAGGTACGCCGGCTTCACAGCGTTCCGTGGGCGTCGGCGGCGAGTGCCGGGCTCGGCACGGCGGCCGGTCTCCCGGGCTCCGGCCTGCTCCCCCTCGGCCGCACCAGCAGGAACAGGCCGCCCAGCAGGCCGCCTCCGCTCGCGCCGACCAGCCCGGTCAGCGCGGGGGACGCCGAGGACGGCTCGGCGGGCTCCACCGCGCGGGCGAACGGCTCGAGCTCGACGTGGGTGCCGGCCTTCGCCCCGGCGGCGTGCCGGGTCAGCGCGCGCGACACGGCGTTGGCCATGTCGGCGGCCAGGTCGGCGCGCGAGGAGGTCGCGGTGATCGACACCATCGGCGCGTCGGGCGAGGTCGCCGTGCGCACCGCGCCCCGGAGCGTCTTCACCGGTACGCCCGCCCGCACCTGCGCGTCCCCGAGTACCGCGAGCTGGGTGGCGACCCGGCCGTAGGCCTGCGCGAAGCCGAGCGCGGACGCCGGGTCGGACTTCTCGGTGGGGACGGCGACGACGTAGGCCGTGGCGCTGTACACGGGCGGCTTCAGGACGCCGTAGGCGCCGCCGAGCAGGCCGCCGGCGAGGGCGCCGACGGCGAGCAGCGACCACGGCGGGAGCGTCCTGACACGGCCCAGGGCGCCGGCTCGGCGGTGCGGGCGGGTGGGGTTGTCGGTCATGAGGAGGGCACTTTCTGGGGTGACGGGGCGGACGAGGGGGACGGCAGGGGCCGGCGGGCCGCCGCGGCCGTGTACACGTCCATGAGCCGGGCGGCGCTGCGGGTGATGTCGTAGTGGCGGGCGGCCTCGGGCGCGGTGCGCGGGCCGGGGTCGGTGGCGCGGGTCTCGGCGAGCGCCCGGACGAAGGCCTCGGGGCCGCCGGTGACGTGCCGGGCGGCGGGCGCGGTGTGCGCGGGGAGGTCCTCGATCGCCGGGCAGGACGCGTACAGCACCGGCAGTCCCGAGGCGAGGGCCTCGACGGCGGCCAGGCCGAACGCCTCCTCCGGCGAGGGGGAGACGAGCACGTCCATCGCGCAGACGAGGGAGGGCAGGTCGGGGCCGGGGCCGCCGTCCGGGAAGCAGGGGCGTTCGCCGGTGAACAGGACCCGGTCGGCGACGCCGGCCTCGTGTGCGGTGCGGCGCAGCGCGCTCTCCTCGGGGCCGCCGCCGACCAGCAGCAGGTAGTGGTCGGCCGGGAGCGCGGCGAGGGCGGCGACCAGGACGTCGAAGCGTTTGCCCGGGTGCAGGCGCCCGACGCCGCCGACGACGCGGGCGTGGTCGGGCAGGCCCAGGCGGCGGCGGGTGCGGTGGCGCCGGAGCGGGTCGAAGCGGAACCGGGCCAGGTCGATGCCGTTGGGGACGACCTCGATCCGGTCGGCCGGGACGCCCCAGCGCCGCAGGCGTTCGGCGACCGTGGGGGAGACGGCGACCGTGGTGCGGCCCAGCCGCTCGCCCGCCAGGTACAGGGCGCGGACGCCCGGGGTGAGCGGGCGGCCCTCCATCTGGGAGTCGCCCAGGGAGTGTTCGGTGGCGACGACCGCGCGCACCCCGGCGAGCCGGGCGGCGAGGCGGCCGTAGAGGCAGGCGCGGTAGAGGTGGGTGTGGACGAGGTCGTAGCGGCCGGAGCGGACGATCCGGACCAGGCGGGGCAGGGCGGCCAGGTCGCGGTTGCCGGCCATGCCGAGGTGGACGACGCGCACCCCGTCCGCGCTCAGCCCGTCGGCCACCGGGCCCGGGTCGGTCAGCGTCACGACGTCGCAGTCGGCGGGCAGGTGGCGCAGCAGCAGCCGCAGTTGCTGCTCGGCACCGCCGACCCCGAGCCCCGTGATGACGTGCAGCGCCCTCATCGCAGGCCCGCCACGGGACGGCGGCGCAGCCGGTGCAGCCGGTGCTTGAGGAACAGCCGGGCGGCGGTGTCGTTCTGCCCGACGTGGACGCGCGGCAGGGCGTGCGGGCCGGTCAGCGGGCCGGGGTCGATCGCGCAGGCGTACGCGTATCCGGCGTCCCGTACGGCGTCCACGGCGCGCCGGTCGACCGTCCCGTAGGGGTAGCAGAATCCCGCGACGTCCGTGCCGAGCAGCTCCGCGAGCGCGGCCCGGCTGTCGGCGGTCTCGGCCTCCAGGGCGCGGTCGTCCGCCCGGGTGAGGTCCACGTGGGTCAGGCCGTGCGAGCCGATCTCGACGCCCCGGGCGGCGGCCTCGCGGACGCCGTCGGCGGTCAGCAGCGGTCTGCGCGGGCCGAGCGGGTCCCAGGCGTTGTCGCCGCCGAGCCGGCCGGGCAGCACGAAGAGGGTCGCGGTGCAGCCGTGCCGGCGCAGCACGGGCAGGGCGCCGGTGAGGAAGTCGGCGTAGCCGTCGTCGAAGGTCAGGCCGGCCAGGTCGCGGCCCTCGCCGCGCGCGCGGGCGGCGAGCAGCTCGGCCAGCGAGACGCCTCGCAGCCCCCAGCGCGCCAGCAGGGTCAGGTGCCGGTCCAGCCGCTCGGGCGTGACCGTGATGCGGTACGGGTCGTCGGAGCAGTCGCCCACGGAGTGGTACATCGCCACCCAGGGGACGGGGCCGGTTGCGGTGTCAACGGGAACGGACATGCGGGAGCCTTCGGGTCGCGGAACGAACGGGTCGGAGTGCGGAGGCGATGCCCTGGGCGCCCAGCGCCCAGCCCACCAGGACGAAGACGGCGGTCACGGTGAGCGACCCGGCGGCCAGCCCCGCCGTGGGGTCGCCGAAGCGGCTTCCGGCGAGGGCGCCGACGGGGGCCGCGACCAGAGCGGCCCCCACCGGCCGGCTCAACTCCTCGACGACGGCCCGGACGTGGAGCGGGACACCGCGCGGCACGCGGTGCGCGCCCCGCCGCGGGCGTGAGCCGGCCGGTCCGCCCGCGGTGCCGGCCAGCAGCACCAGGGCGGTGACGGTGATGCCGGCCGCGTTGGCGGCGGCGATCCCGTACACCCCCAGGGCGCCACGCACAGCGCGCCCAGCCAGGACGTCATGAGGATCCCGACGGCCATCGCGCCGGCCGGGTACCAGGAGGCGCGGCCCGTCGAGAAGTAGGAGCGGGCCAGCACCCCGACCAGCGTCTGGCCGAGCAGCCCGAGCGCGTACACCCGCATCACGCCCGCCGTCACCGCCGTGTCCCCGGCGGTGAACGCGCCCCGCTGGAAGAACAGTTCGATCATCTGCGGCGCGCAGGCGACGACCGCCGCCGTGCCGAGCAGCACCACGCAGGCGGCCAGCGCCAGGTCCTGCTGCACCCGGTCGCGGGCCCGCTCGGTGTCGCCCTCGGCGAGCGCCCGCGCGACCACCGGGAAGGTGACCGTGCACACCATCAGCGACAGGATCATGGGCATCTGCGCGACCTTCTGCGCGTAGTTCAGGTGCGAGATCGCCCCCGACGGCAACTGCGAGGCGAGGAACCGCTCGACCAGGACCTGCGACTGCCGGCACAGCGCGAACAGCAGCACGGTCGCCACCACGGCTCCGCCCAGCGGCCGCGGCTCCTCGGCGGCGGCGCCCGCCGGCCGCGCCCCGTGCCTGCGCAACTGCTTCCACAGCGAGGGCAGTTGGACGGCCACCATCAGGCAGCCGCCGACCGCGACCCCGACCGCCGCCGACCGCACCCCCAGCGTCCGCCGAGCACGGACATCCCCGTGACGATCCCGGTGTTGTACGCCACGTAGATCGCCGCCGGCGCCACGAACCGCCGGTGCGCGCGCAGGGCCGCGCTGCAGTACCCGGCGAGCCCGAAGCTCACCACGCAGGTCGCGGTGAGCCGGGTGCAGTCGACGGCGAGCCCGGGGTCGGGCAGGCCGGGCGCGAGGACCCCGACCAGCTGCGGGGCGAGCGCCGCCACGAGGACGCCGACCGCCACGAACGCCAGCGACAGCCGCGGGAGCGTCCCGGCGACCAGGGCGCGGACCGGGTCGCCGCCGGCCCCCCGGGCGCGCCGGGCCAGGGCCAGGCTGAACGCCGGGATCAGCGCGAACGCCAGCCCGTCCTCGATGAGCAGGGTGGTCGCGAACTCCGGCACCGTCCACGCGACGAGGAAGGCGTCCGTGTCCCGGCCCGCCCCGAACAGCCGGGCCAGTGCCTGGTCGCGGACCAGCCCGAGGAGCGACCCGGCCACCGACAGGGCGGCGGTGACCAGGGCGGCCCGGGCCAGGAACCCGCCGGACGCCTGTGACTCCCGCGGCTCCTGCGGCTCCTGCGACGCCCGTGACTCCCGCGGTTCCCGGGGCTTCAGCGGTTCCTGTGACTCCCGCTGCTCCAGGGCCGGCTCCCCGGCGCTCTCCCCGGGCCGTGCGGCGGGCCGCGTCGGCGGTACGGCCGTGCCGCCGGCCGCGTCGCCGTCCGCCCACGGGGACCGGGAAGGCGTCACCGTCATCGCCCGAGCGCCTCCTCGCGCCCACCGCTCCCGAGCGTCCGCGCGCGCCCCTCGTGCCCGGCCGGTCCTTCGGCCCCGCGGGCCCGCCCGCCCCCGGCCAGCGCCCACCAGGCCGCGAGCCCCAGCGCCACCGCCGTCAGCACCGTCGAGGGCCCGCCGATGTCGGCGTACAGGAAGTCGGTGAGCTGCCAGACGAGCAGACCGCAGGCGACGAGGGCGCAGTCGGAGCCGCCCGCGCCACGGCTCCGGAACAGCCCGCGCAGCGCGCACACCAGCAGAGCCAGCCAGCTGCCCGCCAGCGCGAGCAGCCCGATCAGGCCCTGCTCGCCCAGGACCAGCAGGTACATGTTGTGCGGGGACAGCAGCGGCTGCCTGCGGAAGCCGGCGCCGGCGCCCTCGGTGTCGCTGCCGGCGGACAGCGCCAGCGAGGCGTGCGCGTCCCGGTGCTCGGGGAAACCCTTCAGCCCGACCCCGGTCAGCGGATGTTCGCGCCACATGCCGGCGGCCGCCGCCCACATCGTGTACCGGTCGGTGACCGACTGGTCGGGGGCGTCCGCGACCTGCGTGATGCTGCCGATGCGCTCCTGGAGCAGCGCCGTGCCGACGCCGAGGCCGCCGACCAGGACCACGCCCGCCGCCACCGCCACCGCGCCGGCCTTCAGCGCCCGCCGGGGCCCGGCCAGCACCAGCTGCGCCGAGCAGGTCACGGCCGTCGCGATCCACGCGCCCCGGCTGAAGGACAGGGCGAGCGGCAGCAGCAGTCCGAGGGCGCAGGCGGTGGCGACCGCCCGCTGCCGCGCCGTGGAGCGGCCCAGGGCCAGGCCGGCCGCGCAGACCAGCCCGAAGGACACGACCGTCGCCATGCCCATCACGTCCTGCGCCCCGAAGGTGCCGACCGCCCGGATCTCCTCGCCCTGGTAGGAGGCGCCGGTCCCGGTGGCGTACTGGTGCACGCCGACCGCGCCCTGCCAGCCCGCGAGGGCGACGAACGACCAGGCCAGCAGCCGGAAGTCGGACCGGTCGCGGATCAGCAGCAGCACCGCCGCCGGGACCAGGACGAACACCTGGAGGTAGCGGCCGAGGCCGCCGATCCCCGCGCCCGGCGAGGACGCCCCCATCGCGGCGAGCGCGAGCCCGGCCACCGGCAGTCCCAGCACCACGGCCGCCGTGCGCGACAGCGGACGCCGCCGCTGCCGCAGCAGCCGGACCGCGCAGAACAGCACGACGAGCGCGGAGCACGCGTCGGCCGGTCCCGCGCCGCCCTCCCCGCCGGGGGCGACCGGCAGCGCGAGCAGGGCCACCACGGCGACGACGGGCAGCACCGGTGACGGCGACTGCGGCCGGGCACGGGGCGGGAGCAGGGGCGGGGCGAGGGTCATCGGACGGTTTCAGCTCCCGGTCGGTCGCACGAGGGCGGCCGCGGTGCGCAGCAGGATGCAGACGTCCTGCCACAGCGACCAGTTGTCGATGTAGGCGTTGTCGAACCGGGCCCGGTCCTCGATGGAGGTGTCACCGCGCAGCCCGTGGATCTGGGCGAGGCCGGTGATGCCGGTCCGCATCCGGTGCCGGGCCGCGTAACCGGGGTGGTTCTGGCTGAACTGGGCGACGAAGTAAGGGCGTTCGGGGCGCGGACCGACCAGGCTCATGTCGCCCCGCAGCACGTTCCACAGCTGGAGCAGTTCGTCCAGCGAGGTCTCGCGCAGGAAGCGGCAGAACGGGCTCATCCGCACCTCTCCCGCCACGCTCCACCTGGTGGCCGACTCGTGCTCGTCCACCGGACGGTGGGTGCGGAACTTCAGCAGGGTGAACGGGCGGCCGTCCCGGCCGATCCGTTCCTGCCGGAACACCACGCCCGGCCCGCCGGTCAGCCGCAGCACCGTCGCGAACACCAGCAGCAGCGGGCCGACCAGCAGCAGCAGGATCCCCGACGCCGCGACGTCCAGCAGCCGCTTGCCGAGGCCGCCGCCGCGCCCGGTGCCCATGTCCAGCCGCCGGCAGGGGAACCCGGCGAGCTGCTCGCGGCTCGCGTACGACGGGGTGTCGGCGTCGACCTCCCACACGGTGCAGCCCGACTCGGCGAGCGCCCGCAGCAGCGGACCCTGCGCGGTGCGCACCGAGGGGTGGACGCACAGGACCTCGCGGACGCCGTTCTGGATGAGGGCCCGCTGCACCTCCTGACCGGTGGTCAGCACCGGGAGCCCGTCGGTCCCGTCGGGGTGGCCGACGTGTTCGGCGACGATGCCGACCGGCCGTACCCCGTAGCGGGGGTGGCGCAGCACCCCGGCCGCCACCCGCTGCGCGGTGGCCACCGGGCCGACGACCAGCGCGGCGCGCGGGTGGCGCAGCAGCGCCCGGCGGCGCCGCAGGTGGACGACGGCCCGGCCGGTGCAGCCGGCCAGGGCCTGCGTGGCGAACCCGAGGGCCAGGGTCCCCGCGGACAGCGCGTGCGCCGGGGCGTACGCCGCCACGAGCGCCCCCAGCGTGAGCCAGGCCACCGCGATCCGTCCACACACGGCGGGCAGTTCGTCCAGGATTCCGGCCACCGGCCGTGAGCGGTGGGGGCGCAGCAGCAGCATCGTCGCCGTCGCCAGCGCGGCGACGATCAGCGGGCGGCGCTGTGCCCCGGCCAGGGCCAGGGCGCCCGCCAGCACGGCGAGACCGTCGGCGAGCAGCAGCGGCAACGGCGGGACGGGCCGGGTGGCGGGCCGCCGGGCCGGGAAGCGGAATCCCGCCGCGCTCTCGCGCCGCGGCATGACCGGGGCGTGGGAGAACCCGGGCTGTGCGCCGGGCGTGGGGAGGGTGCTTTCCGCAGTCGGCGGGGGACGGTGCTTTCCGCAGTCACGAGTGGATGGACTCCCTGTACTCGGTGGGCACGACCCGCGCCGGGTGACCGGCGGCGGACGGCTGCCGGCCGAGCAGGTCGCGGTACACGTCCGCGACCTGCCCGGCCGTGCGCCGCACGTCGTGCGTGGACAGGACGTGGCGGCGCCCCTGATGGCTGAGGGACTCCCGCAGCAGCGGGTCGAGCAGCAGCCCGGTGACCGCCCGGGCCAGCGCGGCGGCGTCCTGCGGGGCGACCAGGCAGCGGGGCGCGAGCGCGGCCGGCAGGCTCTCGCGGGCGCCGTCCACGTCGGTCACCACCACCGGCCGCCCGCAGGCCAGCGCCTCCAGCGGGGCCAGCGCCATGCCCTCCCAGCGCGAGGGCAGCACCACCAGGTCGGCGGCCTGGTACCAGGGGACCGCGTCGGTGACGGACCCCGCGAACAGCACCGTCTCCGGGGCGCGGGAGCGCAGCGCGTCGTGGTCCGGACCATCGCCGACCAGGGCGAGCCGGGCTCCCGGTACGGCGGCCGCGACGGCGTCCCACGCGTCCAGCAGCACGTCCTGCCCCTTCTGCCGGCACAGCCGCCCCACGCACACCACGAGCGGGGCGGCCACGTCGGTGTCCGGCAGGAGCGCGGCGCGCACGGTGTCGACGGGGGCCGGGTGGAAGCGCCGCGGATCGACACCGTTGGGGACGACCGCCCACCGCCCGGCGATGCCGGCCCGCGTCCCGGTCGCCCGCTCCGCCTCGCTCACGCACACCAGCCGGTCGGCCCAGCGCGCCCCGAACCGCTCCCACCCGAGGGCCAGCGCGGCGGTGGCCCCGCCGACCGCCTCGAACGACCAGGCGTGCGGCTGGAACACGGTCGGGATCCGCCCCCGTACGGCGAGCCGCCCGGCGAGCCCGGCCTTGGCGCTGTGCGCGTGCACCAGGTCGGGCCGCACCGCGTCGAGCACCCGTGCGAGCCGCCGCACCTCACCGGGCAGCGAGGGCCCCGGCGCCCGCGACGCCTCCCACCGCCGCACGTCCGCGCCCAGGGACCGCAGGTCCTCGGCGAGGGCGCCGGCGGGGCAGGCGACGGCGACGCGCAGCCCGGCGGCGAGCTGGGCGCGCGCCAGGTCCGTCACGACGCGGGCGACCCCGCCGGCCACGGGTTGGGTGAGGTGCAGGACCCGCGGTCCGACGTCGGGTTCTGGCTGGTGCATCGCGCGGTTTCCTCGCTCACGGTGGCGCTCGGGACGGGCGGGAACGCGCCTACTGCTTCCGTGTGCCGACGGCGGCGAAGAACACGCCGGCCCATGCCGCGTCCCGCTGGGGAACGAGCCGGAAGGCCGGCTGGTCACCACCGCGCCGCAAACCCGCTCGCAGATCGAACACATCGCGGCCGTCACCGGACGTGTGGGCGTACGCCGGTACACGCGCCGCCGGAGCCGCCCCCGGGCCGCTGATCGTGGAGTTCGGCACATCGTCGGACGGGTCGACCGGGTGGACCGGGTCGGACGGCGCCGAGGCACCCCGTACGCCGGTCGAGAGCGTGAACGAATCACCCGAACGGCCGCAGTGCCCGTCGCGGGCGACCGCGGGGCGCCCGGCCTTCGGGGCGACCGGGGCGGGAGCGGCCTGTGCGGGAGCGGCCGGGGCGCCCCCGAGGCCCACCGGGAGGCGGGGGCGACGGCTCCCGCCGTCGCGCGGCGCGGCGGCGGACCCGGGAAATGGCGCATGACCGACGTGCCCTTCCGGAAAGGTGCGAGGTGGGTGGCGACAGGCGTGCGGGTGACGAGCCGTCACTCTAGTCATGAACGTGATTAATAAGGAGAAATCGGCTATCTGTGTCGGAGCCGTGAAGGCCGGCGCGGCGCCACTTCACCCGTTCGGAGGCAAAACTCCGGGTGATGTCGCGCGTTGACACACCGCCGGGCATCCCCGCCCGGGTGTATGTGTCAAAACCCCAAGGAGCACCTCTCCATGTCGCGTATCGCGAAGGGCCTGGTCCTGACCTCCGTTGCCGCCGCGGCCGTCGCCGGCGCCTCCGGCATCGCCGCCGCCGACAGTGGCGCCGAAGCGGTCGCCGCGCACTCCCCGGGCGTGCTGTCGGGCAACGTCATCCAGCTGCCCGTCCACGCCCCGGTCAACGTCTGCGGCAACACCGTCGACGTGATCGGCCTGCTGAACCCGGCGTTCGGCAACACCTGCGTCAACAACTGACGTCTCCTCGACCGAGGTCACGACGCGTACGGCGTCCCGCGGCCGCCCTTCCGCCAGGAGGGCGGCCGTTCGCGTTGTCCGGCACCGTCCTGTGCGCCACCCTCGTCCTCGGCTTCGCCGCCTCTCCTTCCCGCACCCCGGCGTTCGGGTGGGCCCGCGCGGGAGTGCGGAATTCTTCCGCGCCCCGGGGTTTCCGCCGTCGTCGCACATCGTTAGGCACGGCGTCAGAATCCCCCCTGGTGACCTGAGTCGCCGGGGCGCCGAAGAAAGGTCCCCGATGAAGTCCCTGAAGGCTGCCGCTGTCGTTGCCGGATCCATGGTGATCGCGGGTGCCGCCGTCCCGGCATTCGCGAACGACACCGCCGACCTCACCCCCACCAGCCTCAACGGCGCCGTCAACACGCTCACCAAGGGCCCCGTCGACGTGATGCCGCTGAAGCACCGGTCGAACGCGCTCGACACGGAGAACGAGAACTCCCCCCTCAGCACGGTCAAGGACGCGACCACCGCGCTCAACGCCCCCGGCTCGCTCCTCGGCGGCCTGCCCCTGCGGGGCTGACGTACCGCCCGCAGGCCCTCCGGACGGCCGGTCCCGGCACGAACGGGACCGGCCGTCCGCGTTGTTCGAGACGGGCCGGCCGCACCGTCCCCCGTTCGTGTGGAGCACCCGTCCGGTGTCCTCCGCCCGGGTGACAACCGTCGGGGCGGACCCCGGGGACGCCTTAGGGTCGCGCGGTGACCTCAACCTCCGGCGCGATCCGCCCCTTTCCCGTCGCCGACCTCGGGACCCTCGTCATGATGCCGTGGAGCGGCGAGGCCGCGGACGGCCGCGCGATGCCCTACCTCCTCGCCTGTTCCCTCGGCAACGGCCCCGGCGGCCCCGAGGGCGCGACGGCCGCTGTCGAGCGGCTGCTGGTCGACAGCGGCCTGCCGGTCGGCGAGATCACCGACGGCACCCAGAGGCCGAGCCTGCCCGTCAGCATGCTGGTCGTGGCCGGCCAGGCCGTCGTGACCATGCCCTGGCTCAAGACCCAGTGCACGGTGCGACCGGAGTGGCTCGAAGCGGTGGCCGAGCGCGGCTTCGCCTACTTCCTCTTCACCACCCGCCCCTGGCCCGGTGACGTGCCCGGTGCGACCGTCGCGCCCGAGGCGCTGAACGCGTTCGCGGGCGACGAGGAGACCTTGAGGGCGGCCGCGCACATCATCGTGCCCGCCCGGAGCCTGCGCGTCTGACGACACGGACCGCCGGCCCTCCACGGGGGACCGGTCCGCACGGTCCACCGGCGCATCGCTGGATCGGCAGATCGTCGGATCTCTGAATCGGCGGATCCACGGATCTACGGATCGGCGGGCGGTCCGACCACCCCGCGGTCGCACTGCTGCGCCATCCGGGTGATTCGTGAACTGATGCCGTTTTTCGGCTCGTTACCCGGTACGCAGGCCACCGACCCGTACCGAACTCCGAAAGGGCCTCCACCCGAGATGAAGTCGACCACCCGAGGAACCCTCGCCGCCGTGCTCACCTGTGCGGCTGCCGCGGCCGGCGCAGCCTCCGCGGCCCCCGCCGCCGCGGTCGGCACGGTCCCCGTCCCCGTCCCGCTGGACGGCGTGGAGAGGTCCCTCCACGTGGAACTGCCCCGGATCGGCGGCGAGCTCCCGCTGCCGCTGCCGGGCGCCCCCGAGGGTCCGCGGTACGTCGAGGGCCGCCTCGTCCCGGAGCGGGTGATCCCGCAACTGCCGGTCTCCGCCGGGCTCCCCGGACTGGACGCGCGCACGGCGCTGCCGGAGGTCCTCGGCGACGGGTCCCACCACGTCGGCGTCGACGCCCCGGCCTCCGATCTGCGCGCCCTCGGTCCCGGTCTGACCCTGGACGCCCCGCTCACCGCCCCCGACCCCGACCGGTTCGGTCTGCCGGGCCTCCAACTGCCGCAGGCCGGCGTGCTCACCCCGGTCCTGCAGACGGTGCCGGGCGCCGACCTCGGACTCGGCCGGGGCCTGTAGCCGGCCCGCCCGGCCGGCCCCTCCGAGCAGCCGGCCCGGCCACCGGCCCGGGCCCCGCCGTCCGGGCCTGTCGTTCTTCCCGGTCCGCACGGTGACCCCGCGGGCCGTCGGACGGTTACCGCTGGTGGACAACGGAACCGGACGAGGAGCACACATGGCCGTCAGCGTGGACGCAACCGCCGCCGTGACCACGGTCCCGGCACAGACGCCGAGACGCGCACCCCGCAGGGACGCCCTGCGGGCCCTGTTCGCCGCCGCCGCGGCTTTCGCGCTCACCCCGCTCGTCGCCGCCTCGCGGCCCACCCGCCGCCCCGGCGGCCCCGGGCCCGCGGAAGCCGCCTTCGACGAGACCTACCTCGGGCGCCGGCTGCTCGGCCGTCTCGTCCCGCCGACCGGCGCGGCCGACGCCGGCCGCTGGGAGATCACCGTCGACGGCCGCCCGCTGCATCTCATGCGCCGAGCCGACGGCACCTGGCTGAGCATGGTCGACCACTACCGCTCGTACGCCGGTCCGCTGGACGCGGTCCGCGCCGCCGTCGACGAACTGGGCCCCGGACAACTGCTGCGGGCCCCCGCCGACACCGGCCGTCACACACACCTGGGGGACACCGTGGTCTACATCCGTAGGGACGTCAGCACGCTCACCGCCGACGAGCGCCGGCGCTTCGTCCGGGCCCTGCTGAAGCTGAAACGCCGGGGCGAGTACGACGAGTTCGTGCGCATGCACATCGACCACTACGTCTCCGACGGCGAGGGCGGCCTGCGGACGGCCCACATGGCGCCGTCCTTCCTGCCCTGGCACCGCCGGTTCCTGCTGGACCTGGAGAACGCGCTGCGCCGCGTCGATCCCTCGGTGACGGTGCCGTACTGGGACTGGACGCGGGACCGCACGGCGACCTCCGCGCCCTGGACCGCGGACCTCCTCGGCGGCAACGGGCGGCGCTCCGACCGTCAGGTGACGACGGGGCCGTTCGCCTACTCCACGGGCAACTGGACGATCAGGGAGAACGTCACCGACGTGGAGTTCCTCACCCGCGACCTCGGCCGGGCCCGCGACCCGATCGCCCTGCCGACGAAGGCCGACGTCGAACGGGCGCTGAAGGACCCGGTCTACGACGTCTCACCCTGGGACTCGACGGTCACCCGCGGCTTCCGCAACAAGCTGGAGGGGTGGGGGACCGGCCGGGGCAGCAGCGCCTGGCTCAACCACAACCGGGTGCACCGCTGGGTGGGCGGGGCCATGGTCGGCGGGGCGTCGGTCAACGACCCGGTGTTCTGGCTGCACCACGCCTTCGTCGACCTGCTGTGGACCCGCTGGCAGCGACGGCACCGCGAACACCGCTATCTCCCCGCCCGGCCGCCGCTGCCGGGCAGCGACCAGCACGACCGGGTCGTCGCCCGGCACCAGACGCTGCCCCGTGGGACGTCACTCCGGACCGGCTGGAGGACGCGGGAGGGATCTACCGGTACGCCTGAGGCCGCCCGGCGGACCGTCGCCGACGCACGGGAAGCACGGGGTTCCGGAGAAGCCGGAGAAGCCGGAGAAGCCGGAAAGGCTGGAGAAACCGAAGAAACCGAAGAAAGGGGAGAGCCCCGGCGCTCGAGGTGCCGGGGCTCTCTCGCGGGGGTGTCGCGGGGCGACGTCAGCCGCCGTAGCCACCGGCTTCGCCGCCGCCGTGGTGCTCGCCGCCCTTGTCGTCGCCGCCCTTGTGCTCACCCTTGCCGTGGTCGCTGACGTTGGCGCAGGTGTTGCCGAAGGCCGGGTTGAGCAGAGCAGCGACGTTGACGGTGTTGCCGCACAGGTTGACCGGCGCGTGGACCGGAGCCTGGACGAGGTTGCCGGACAGGACGCCCGGCGAGCCCACGGCCGCGCCCTGCGCGCCCGCGTCCGCCATGGCCAGGCCGGCTCCGCCGACCATCATGGCGCCGGCGCCGACGGCGACAGCGGCTGCCTTCGCGATGCGAGACATCACGTTCTCCTTAGGGAATCGGTACGCACGGCAGCAGATCGCGCCACCGCACTCCCCGTTCAACGCCGGCCCCTCGGGCAGGTCACGGCGGCACCCGCCGGATCACCCTTGTCGCGCACACGCGGGCGCGTGCGCCTCAGCGGCCGCCCCGGTGCGCGGTCACGAAGTCGGTCAGGGCGGCGATGGACTGGAGACTGTCCAGGCTGAGGTCCAGCGCGGCGACGTCGACGCCGAACCGGGCGTCGACCGCGCCCAGCAGCGCCACCCCGGCCAGCGAGGTCAGGCCGATCTCCGTGCCGAACAGGTCGGTGTCGGCGGGGAGCCCGGCGACCACGGCGGCGTCCAGGCGGGCGGCCTCCGCGATCATCGCGCGCAGTTCCCGCTCCACCGCCGCGCGGTCCGTGAAGTCCGTGGAGTCCGTGGAGTCCGTGGAGGAGGGGGTGGGGGCGTCCGTCACGCGTCGGCGTCCTTTCGGTGGGAGACGTGCAGCCAGGCGGGGGTTTCGGCAGGTCGCCGCCGACGGCCAGGGAGCGGGCCAGCACCGCCCCGTCGTCGCGGGCGTCGTCGTCCTCGGTACGGCGCAGCCCTGCCTGGCGGAGCAGGATCCGCATCTCCAGGTTGGCGTCCGTCGGCCGCAGCGTCACCCGGAACTCCCCGGCACCGGATTCCCGCGCCCGCTCCATCAGCCAGAACAGGAACGCCGCGGCGGCACCCCGGCCGGCGACCCGGCAGGAGAGCGCCAGCAGCGGCACCGACCAGGAGCCGGGGGCGGTCCGGTCGACGAGGGCGGCGCCGATGATGCCGTACTCCCCGAAACGGTCGGACATGCGGGCGGTGTACAGCTCGTGCCCGTCCGCGGCGGCCAGCGCGCGCAGCCGGTCGGGGGTCAGGCCGGAGGAGTTCAGACGGTGGGTGCGCGCGGCGAGTTCCAGCGCCCGCGGGACCTCGTCCGGGGCGGCCGGACCCACGGTGAGGCGCATGTCGCACCAGCGCAGGAACTCCTCGCGGGTGCCCCGGAAGCGCTCGCCCTCGGCCCGGCGGGTCTCCTCGGTGCGGTAGCGGCGGACCCGCTCCCGCGACTCGGGGGTGACCTCGCGGTCCTCGAAGGCCGCGAGCAGCGCGGGGACTTCACCGGGGTCGAGGGTGCGCACGCCCGGCAGCAGGGCCTCCACCTCCGCGCGCTCGTAGGGGGAGTCGTCGACCAGGACCAGCGCCTCCACGGCGATCCCGAGATCCTTCGCGATCCGGCGCAGCGACTCGCTCTTGTCCTGCCAGGACACCTGCGGGGCCAGGAAGCGCTCCCGCACCTCCGGCACGGCGGCCATCCGGTCGAGGACGGCGGGCGCGCTGCGGCTCGCGAGGCTGCTGAGCACGCCGCGGGCCGCCAGCGCGTCGATCGCGGCCAGCATCTCGGCCCGCGGGACGGGCAGTTCGTCGGTGGGGGTCTCCACCGCGATCTCGTCCCACAGGGTGCCGTCCAGATCCCAGACGACGCACTTGATCCGGTCGGGGTCGTAACCGGTCGGGTCGGATGTCCCCGGCGCGCCGGTCATCGGGGGTCCTCCTCCGGAAGGCGCAGCTTCATCGTCAGGGTGGCGGGGTCGAAGCCGAACTTGCGGTAGACCGTGCGCATCGGGACGTTGCCGACGTGGACGCGGCCGACGACCTCCGTGATGCCGTTCGCCAGGCAGAACTCCAGGCCCTCGGTGAGGAGGAGTTCGGCCACGTCGGCGCGGTTGTCCAGGGGCGCGACCGCGAGGGACCGGAAGTTGGCGTAGCGGTCGCCGGTCATCTGGTTCTGGTTGATGCTCACCCAGCACCAGCCGACCACCTCCCCGCCCGGCCGGTGGGCGACGAGCATGCCCTCCCTGGACTTCTCCATGGAACGGCCGACGCGGGACGCGTGCCGGGCGGGGTCGTCCACGGCGTCCTCGCCGAAGGAGATGCGGGCGATCTCGGCCTCGAACTCACCGATGGCCGGCAGGTCGCCCTCGTCGGCCTGACGGGTGAGGCAGGGCCGTGCTCGCTCCTCGAGGGCGGCACGGGAGGCGGGGCGGGGCGGTGCCAGCCGGGTTGCTGGGGGTGGGCGGCGGGATGGGGGTGGGGATGGGGGTGGGTGTGGGCGTCTGTGGCTGAGGCGCTGCCGGGGCCGGTGTCTGGGCTTGTGGCTGAGCCTGTGCCTGGGGCGGTGCCGATGCCGGTGCCGGCGTCTGGGCCGGTGGGGAGTGGGTGCCGGTGGTGCGGCCGGTGCCGTGGGCGCCGTGTTTTCGGGCTCGTCGGCCGGGACGAGGCGGCCGGGCGGAAGGGGCCCTGGCCGCACTGCGGGCAGCCGTCGGTGCGCAGGGCGGCGACCGACGTCCAGCGGGCACCGGGCCCGACCCGAAGCCGGGCGCCGCAGGCGACGCACTCGTACTCGCGCTGCCTGGTCCGCTTGTCGCCGGTGTAGAGGGGGCCCTCGTAGGCGCTCTGCCGGGAGGCCGTCGACGTGGTGGTCAGGAGGTGCTGGAAGAAGCCGACACCGCCGAGGATGCCGCTGCCCTCGTACTCGTTGAAGTTGCGGATGTAGCCGTGGGTGACCAGGCCGAGCGCCATGATCTCGCGCTGGACCTCGAGCATCTCGTCCGGGCTCTTGCCGCCGAAGGAGAAGAAGATGCTGTGCGCGGGGCCGGGGCGCAGGCCCTCCACGGCGCGCGACAGGAACAGCCCGGCGCCCTCCGGGGTGTACGGCGGGTCGGTCATCGCCACGTCGAAGCCGTCGTGCAGCCCGGCGGGGAGCGGCCGGCGCAGGTCGTGCTCGACCGTCTCGACAGGGGTGCCCAGGCCTGCGGACACCTTCCGGATGTAGGCGAGGATCTCGGGGGAGATGTCGACGACGGTCACGCGCTCGACGATCGGGGCGCCCAGGACGTCCCCGACGACGGCGACCGCCAGCGAGACGAGGTCGTCGTCCCCGATCAGCAGCAGGGAGCCGCCGGGCAGCGCGCCCGCCGCGAGCAGCGCCAGGACGCGGCGCACCTTGGTCTCGGGCGTGCAGTGGGACTGGTCGATCGTCATGTCGGCGGCGGGACCGGATTCCATCAGGGCGCGCAGCCGTCGTACGGCCTCGTCCAGGACGGACGGGATCACCAGCTCGCGGCCCTCGCAGGTGCCGCAGGTCGCGTCGAGGGTGAGGTCCATGCCCAGCTCGGCCACCAGGTCCAGGCCGGCCGGGGTCAGCCGGGAGGGGCGCTCCTTGGTGAGCAGATCGCGGCGGCGCAGTTCGTTCCCCAGCGCGGCCACGATCGGGACGGGCAGGCCGGTGGCCCGGCTGATGTCCTTCGTGGAAGCCGGGGCCAGGCGGCGCAGGGCTCGCAGCACGGAGCGCACTCCGGGCGGGCCCTCCTGAAGCCTGACGGCGTCCGCGACTTCCGTGAGCACTCGATCGGCGGGGATGCTCCGACGGTGTCGAGGCGCGTTTTTCACGAAGCTGCTCCGGGCGGGCCGATGGAATCCAGGACTGTCGAGTATACGGGCTCGCGTGGCATCGCCGGGACCCGGCCGCGAAGCCGGTAATGCGAAGAAGAAAAGGAGAAGGGAAGAAGAGAGGAAGAAGAGGAGGAGGAGAAGGAGGAGAAGGGAAGGGGAAACGGAAAAATTCTTTTCCGGGCATCCGGAAAATTGTTTCGCCGATATGCGGAGGGTGGCGAGGAGGGTGCGCCGCAGCTCTTGACAGCGTGCGTGCACGAGCCGTACAGCGGCCCGGATGCTAGGCTGGGCCTCATCGAGCGTCGATTTTCGGCCTCGACGCCTTCCTCTTCGGACGCGCGAACCAGCGCACCTCTATCTGAAAGGAGACGGGGGCAGCGGATCGCGGCCTCCGGTTCCCCATGACCAACTCCGAAAGCCTCGCCACCGAGGGTATAAACGTCGATGATTTGTGCTCCTACGCCGTGGACGTGTGGGTGAGCGACCACAGCATCCTGACCGACGAGAAGCGCCTCCTCCAGGTGCTGCGCACGGCCGCCGAAAAGGGAAACGCCCAGGTGCTCGGTGAGTCCTCGCATGTTTTCCCCAATGGTGCGGTCACCGCGATTCTGCTGCTTTCGGCCTCCCACCTGAGCATTCACACCTGGCCGGAATTCAGCCTGGCCAACGTCGATCTGCTCGCCTATGGCCGGCTGAACGGCGAGCGGATGATGCAGAGCGTGGAACTCGGCCTTTCGCCGACGAAGATCAACGTCACGCGCATGCTGCGTGCGGTGCACTGACTCCGGCGCGACGCGAACCATGACGCCGTGGCGTCGTGACCCCTGGTGCCGTGATTTCGATTCTGCGGCGCCCGGCTTTTCCGGCGCGTCGATTTCACGCCGCACTGATATTCCGCCGAACTGACGTCACGGCCGCCCCGGGACGACGATGGCCTTCGCCGGCCCGTGGGCCGATCGGCGGAGCGGCAGGTCGGCGTGGCGGACGACCGGCGAATCGGCGGGTCGGCGGTCGGGTGTGGCGGACGACCGGCCGACGGAAAGGGCTGAGGAGTCGTGGCGATGGCGGTGGCAGTGGCGGAGCGCGAGGTGCTGGTGTGGTGGGCCCGGACGGGGGACGCTCGCCCCGCCCTCCTCGTCCTGCTCGACGCCGTCGAGCGCGCCCGCCACGAGGCCACGGTCCGGTCGGCCGACAAGGCGCGCTTCCTGGTCGGGTGCGCGCTCAGCCGCATCGCCCTCGGCGAGCTCCTCGGCGTGCCTCCCGCCGATGTCCCCCTGCGCCGCGTGTGCCCGCGCTGCGGCGGGCCGCACGGCAAGGTGAGGCTTGCGGTGCCGGAGGGGTCGCCGTACGCGGACGTCGACTTCTCCGTCACCCACAGCGGCGAGGTGGTCGGGGTCGCGGTCTGCCGGGGGGCTGCCGTGGGGCTCGACGCGGAGGACGGCGGTGTCGCTCTCGACCTGGACGCGGCGGCGCGCGCCGCGCTCGGCGACGGCGAACTGAGGGCCCTGTACGCCGGCCCGCCTGCCGGACGCCGTACCGCCTTCCTGCGCACCTGGACCCGCAAGGAGGCCGTACTGAAGGCCTTCGGTGTGGGACTCCACGCGCCCTTGCGGGAGCTGGAGTTGTCCCCACCGGACGCGGCACCGGCCGTCCTCGGCTGGCCCGAGCGGCTCGGGCGGCGTCCCGAGACGAGTCTGACGGACCTGACGGTCGCGGGGACGCACGCGGCGGCCGTCGCGGTGCTGTCAGGGGGCGGCGTGCGGGTGACCGTACAGGCGGATCCCGTCCGTCTGCCGCCGTCCGTCTGCCGCTGATCCTCCGACTCCGGCCCTCCGGCGCGGGCCCTCCGGCGGCACCCACGCCGGACGCGCATCAGACGTCAGGGATTGAGCAGGACGAGCGCGATGGTGGGCGAGAACGTGCCCGCGCCGCTGAGCAGCCAGTAGTTCCGGGCGGACAGCGCGGTCCGGCGGGCGAGGGCGCTGTTGGCCGTCCACCACAGCAGCAGGTAGAGACCGACCACCGGCGCGATGATCACCCACCAGAGCACCATGCCGTCGTTCTCCGTCGGTTCCGGGTCGTACCGGCTCGCTGCCAGGAACCACAGCAGCCAGATCGGCACCACCCCCGGGATGCCGAGCAACAGGTTCACGCCCAGGGCCGTCGGCCACCGCCCGATCATCTTTCCCCCTTCGACTTCCCCGCGAGCGACCGCGAGGGCGGTACGGCGCGGCCCACGGTACTTCGCCGCGCCAGGCGAAACACGCGGCGAACAGCGAAAAGCCCTCCCCGGGGAGGGTGGAGACCGGCGCCCCCGGCAGGACTCGAACCTGCGGTCAAGCGCTCAGAAGGTGTGTGGTCCTGAGCGAGGTGCTCACCTGCGTGTTCACAGGTCGCCCACGAACGAAAGCCGTCGAGGCGCTTGCTGTCATTTCCGGGGGACCTTTGGCTGATGACCGCCCCCCGTGCCTTCGCCTTGGCTCATGGGGGACAGGGCGAAGGCACGTTCGCGGCCTCTCAGTCGATGCAGAACTCGTTGCCCTCGATGTCCAGCATCGGGATGCACGAATCATCGCCGTCGTACAGCGTGCGCACGTGCACCGCACCGAGCGGGACCAGCCGTGCGCATTCCGCCTCAAGTGCGGCGAGCCGCTCTTCCCCCACGAGTCCGGTGCCGACCCGCACATCAAGATGCACCCGGTTCTTGGCGGCCTTCCCCTCGGGGACACGCTGGAAGTACAGCCGCGGGCCCACACCTGAGGGATCGACGCAGGCAAACCAGGAATCCCGCTGTTCAGGTGGCTGCGAGCGCTTGAAATCGTCCCAAGTGGCAAACTCCGCCGGTGGCGGCGGTATGACGTACCCCAGCACCTCGCACCAGAAACGAGCGAGCCGCTCGGGTTCTGCGCAGTCGAAGGTGACTTGGAACTTCTTGATCGGCGTCATCGGGTAACTGTATGGGCGCGTGCCGGCAACGAGGCTCCGGGCGCCGTCTCCGTGCAGATCGAGGTCTCGCGTGACGTGAGTCGGTGACGGGCGGTGCTGCCCGCGGCCGGGAGTGGAACCACCTTGGCTTCCGGCGCAGGGCGGGGCGGGCGAGGTACTACCGGTCCTGCAGGATCTCGGGCCGGGTGACGGGCACGATGGTGATCAAGTCGTCGAGGCCCTTGAAGTCGTCGGGGTTGGTGGTGAACAGGGGAAGTCCCTCGGCGGCCGCGACGGCGGCGATCATCAGGTCGGCCACCCGGCGACGGGGCTTGCGGCCTGTGGAGACGATGGCGGCGCAGATTCTGCCGTAGATGCGGGCCGCCTCCACGTCGAAGGGGATGGGGTCGAATTCGTTTTCGGCGCGCTGCAGGACGTCCATGCGGCGGGCCCGCTCGGCGTGTTCGTCGTAGTCGCTCTGCTCGCCACCGCGTACCTGGTGGGGGCCTGCGGAGAGTTCCGCGAGGGTGATGGCGCTGATGGCCATCTCGGCAGGTAGCTCGTCGGCGTCGATCCACTTGCGCAGGATCATGATGTTGGTGTCGAGCAGGCCTTGCTCGTGCTCAAGGGGCATACGGGTCGTCCAACTCCTGCTCGACGACGGCGTCCTGGTCGTCGCGGAAGGTGTCCATCGAGATGTCAGGGGCGGTACGTGACATGGCCGCGAACTCGGCGCGGGGAACGAAGCGGCGACGGCGGCGGAGCGGGATCAGCTCGCCGACACGATGCCCGTCGCGGGTGACGGTGAACGCCTGTCCTCCCTGGACGGCGTCCATGATCTCTTTGGAGCGGGTGCGCAGATCGCGCTGAGTGATCTCCGGCTGCGCTGTCATGCTGTCCACGATAGCGAAGGTGTGCTACCCGGTGCTACACCGTTACCCGCGATTGCGGACAGGCGAAGGCGCCTCCTCTGGAGCGAAGTGCATCCGGACATGAAAAAGCCCCTCACGTGTTTCCGCAGATGAGAGGCTGTATGCGCCCCCGGCAGGACTCGAACCTGCGGCCAGGCGCTTGGAAGGCGCTTGGCGGGATGGCTGGCGAACCCGGGCTGACCTGCGCCGCTTTTCTTGCTCTGCGCTTCACGGACCGGCCTTCGACACGCATTCGACAGACGGCTTCCGCCGGGTCGGTTGTCAGTCGGCGGAGCACCCTTCCCGGTCGGTACGGGTGAGAATGGAACCCAGCGGAGCCGCGTCATTGGCTTCCCTGACAGTGCATGGGAGTGGAACCTCCTTCAGTCTGCCCTCATGCAGCATCCAGAGCCCGAAGCAGTCGTCGTCCTGGTCCCGAAGCAGGACTTGGACCGAGCTCGGGAAGGGCCAAGGCATCTTCTCCAAGTGAGGCAGAAGTCCTGCCCAGTTGAGTCGCCAGAAGTCGATGGCCCATGCATCCATGCCGGAGATCGGTTCAAAGCACTGGTGCCACGCGCGATGCTCGTCGGGCTGGGTAAGGGGCTCCATCACCTCTCGGGCTCCGAACGCGATGACAACGACTTCGCAATCTCTGCTCATACGTGCCATGTTCGAGCTCGCGTTCAGAAGAGGTCAACGTGCGACGGCGTACGAGTGGCCCCGCCGGGTGGCAGGCTCGCCGCTGGCTAGTGCTCTGACCGCATAGGTTCGCCGGGTCGATGGTGGTGGCGGTTGGATGGGCGGTGACGTCCGATCCGAACCGCTGGAGGTGTGGTGGCCGAGCCTGTCCGTGTGCGCAGACTGACCGACCAGGAAGGTCAGAAGCTGCAGCAGATCGTGCGCCGGGGCAGCACCAGCTCGGTGCGCTACCGGCGCGCGATGATGCTGCTGGCCTCGGCCGGCGGGAACCGGGTGCCCGTGATCGCGCAGCTGGTCCAGGCCGACGAGGACACCGTGCGCGATGTGATCCACCGGTTCAACGAGATCGGCCTGGCCTGCCTGGACCCTCGGTGGGCGGGAGGCCGTCCCCGCCTGCTCAGCCCTGACGAGGAAGACTTCGTCGTCCAGACGGCCACCACCCGCCCCACCAAACTCGGCCAGCCCTTCACCCGCTGGTCGTTGCGCAAGCTCGTCGCCTACCTGCGGAAAGTCCACGGCCGGATGATCCTCATCGGCCGCGAGGCGTTACGCGGCCTGCTCGCCCGCCGTGGCATCACCTTCCAGCGCACCAAGACGTGGAAGGAGTCGCCGGACCCCGACCGTGAGGCAAAGCTGGACCGGATCGAGGAGGTCCTTCACCGCTTCCCCGACCGGGTCTTCGCCTTCGACGAATTCGGCCCGCTCGGGATCAGACCCACCGCGGGCTCGGGCTGGGCCGCACGCAAACGCCCCGACCGGCTGCCCGCCACCTACCACCGCACCCACGGAGTGCGCTACTTCCACGGCTGCTACTCGGTCGGCGACGACCGCCTGTGGGGCGTCAACCACCGCAGAAAGGGAGCCGTGAACACGCTGGCCGCCCTGAAGTCGATCCGCGCCGCCCGACCCGACGGCGCCCCGATCTACGTCATCCTGGACAACCTGTCCGCCCACAAGGGCAGCGACATCCGACGCTGGGCGAAGAAACACAAGGTCGAGCTGTGTTTCACCCCGACCTACGCCTCGTGGGCGAACCCCATCGAGGCCCACTTCGGGCCGCTGCGGCAGTTCACCATCGCCAACTCGAACTACCCCAACCACACGGTTCAGACCCGGGCCCTGCACGCCTACCTGCGCTGGCGCAACGCCAACGCCCGCCATCGCGATGTCCTGGCCGCCGAACGCAAGGAACGCGCCCGCGTCCGCAGCGAGAAAGGCATCCGCTGGGGCGGACGCCCCCTCGCCACCGCGGCCTGACCAACCCGGCGAACCTACGCGGTCAGAGCACTAGCGGTTGATCGGGATCTCGTAGACGATCTCGCAGTGCGGGGCGGGCACGACGATGTCCGCCGTCTCCACGGGCCGCCCCTCGTCGCTGTAGTACGTCCGCCGGATGTGCGTGACAAGCGCGGCCTTCTGGACGCCGAGTAGCGACGCCTCCTCGGCGGTCGCCTGCCGCGGCTCCGGCTGCTCCACGGCGTGGCCGACGGTGATGCCGATCGTGGCCATGCGGTTCACGACGCCCGCCCCGGCGTGCGGCCCTCCCTCGGGGAGGACGACGAGGGTGCCGGCGGTGAGGTCGTACGGCTCCCAACTCGTCGACAGCTGCACGGGCCTGCCGTCCGCCAGGAACTCGTACGTCGTACGGACGCACAGCTCGCCCTCGGCGATGCCCAGCCGTGCCGCGATCTCTGCCGGCGCCGGCACCTTGGCGTCGGTCCGGCTCTCCCAGTCCCCTTGCCTGCCGACCTGACGGTCGGCGGGCTCACGCCGTCAGTCCATCGAACGCAACCGATCCAGTTCGCTCCCGATCCCGGCCCGCAGCACGTCATGCTGCGGCCCCAGCCTGACCCCCTCGTCACTCCACCGGTCACCCGGATACAGCCACACAGGCTTGCCCACCAGCTCGGCCGGCTCCCACTCGAACCGCGGCCAGACGTGGGCATGCAAGAACGGGTCGGTGTTCCCCAGAATCTCCAGGTTGACCCGGCGGAACTCGGGGTCCAAGCGTCGGCAGACGCGCTCAACCGCTTCTCCGAGCCGGTCCATGTCGGACAGAAACGACAGCCGCCTCGCCTTCGGCAGATCAGACAGCCGCTGAACACCTGGTTCGTCCACGAGGAGAACCGAGTAACCCGGCAAGAACTGAACGTCGCCGATCACCGCAAACCCCGACTCAAGCCGCCGCAGCACGGTCGGGTTCTCACCACGCAGAGCAGCCCCGATCCGATCCATCCGCCAGTCATCAGTCATGGCCCCAACCTAGCCAGAGTGATCAAGACCCGCTCTTCGCTCCCCAACCTCCCCACATACATCAAGAACCAGCCAAGCGAGGCGAGGAGCGACCGCGGCCGTTTTCACGAATCGCCATCACGGGCTCCTGGCCACCGGCATGAACGGCCGCACCCTCTGGGCGGTCGTACGCAAAGCGGTCCCCGCGACGGGCGATGTCGGGGGACACCTGACGACCTTGCTGAGGGTGCCGACGGGCAGTCCACTCGCGGAGTTCTTCTGCGTCAGCCACGAGGGGGAGTCACCGCACGGACTGGCCCGTATCTACATCCCGCGCGATCTGGCGCCGGCCGGGGTGCTCGGCGACGAATCCTCGTGCCCGGAGGCAGCCAGGAGATTCGCCGTACTCGGCCCTCCGCCGGCTGCTGTCCGGGAAACGGTGTGCGCCCGTCCACCCGCTGACGCTGGACGAGTCATCGACCCTGCGAACCAACTCCGTCACGCCGGTTCTGGCGATCACGCGCGTCGCGACCGACCCCACCGGCCGAGTGGTCGAGGCGGCCCTTCTGGTCTTCCCAGGGGATCGAGCCGACGCAGTCTTCACCACCCAGCACACGTCCGACGAGAGGCAGACGCCAGGATGACAACACAAAACGAACTGCGCCTGCTCCCGTGGTCGGGCCCGGAGGGCAAGCCCTGCTACCTGAGCGCGGATGACAAGGGCGGCTACATGTCCCGTCTGCGGACAACATCGAGGCGCAGCAACTCGACACGGCGGTCATCCTGTTGGAGCAAGCTTCGGACACCCTCGGCGACCATGACGAGGATTCGGAGGAGCTACGCCGGTTGACCGGGGAACTGACCGGGACTCTCAACTGACCGGGACTCTCCGGGACTCTCCGGGACGTGCTCCGCGTCGCAACCAGTCGCGGTCACCTCCTGGGGATGAGCGAACCGCACCGCTCCTGAAACAGCGGCCGCAAGCAACGCCTGCCGCCGACGAACCTCCGTCTCAACCGGGGAGGGGAGCCCGAATATGACTCGGCTCCCCTCCCCGCGGCGTTATGCCGGCTACCGCTGAGCCTGCGGGCACTCCAGGGCTTTCGGTGTTCGTGAGTTATTTTCCGACGGCTCCCTGGGCCGCTCAGGGGTCGACCGGGTCCGGCGCATGCGTTCTCGGCGTTCTCTCAGGCCGAGAAGAGAGGTAACGCCGCCTCAGATGGTCGGGGTGTCGTCAACAATCGGCCTGTGAACCTCAATGACTGGCTTCCACCCCGCGGAGAACTCGATGAAGTCCGCACGGGTGGGGTAGGTGTCGATCGCGCGACGGTCACGCTTGGGGCTGTCGCTCCCCTTGCGCCCCCGGGGAATCTGCTCCTCGAAGATGTCGACCTTCACGTCGGGAACCTCCTTGAGGCCCTGGCGCCAGATCTGCACGATGTCGGCGCCGAACGCCTGCCGGGCCGCAGCGTAAAGGGCCGTGAGGGCCCCCCTGTCCCCACCAGGGACGAAAAGTGCCAGGTCCAGCACGACACCGGCGGACTGGAGGACCTCGATGGTCACCGAGCCGTTTTCGTCAGCCAGGTAGATTCCGGCTTCATTCTCGTCGTCGGGAAGGCACGAGACCTCTTCCTGGAATACGGTTCTCGCCGTGATCGAGCCGCCCTCGAAATTCTCACCGGACTTGGTCAGAAAAGCAGGGACATAGCAGTCGGGAAGCTTGAGTTCTGCCGTGTCGGCGGAAACGAAGATCCTGTCCTTCACGCCGAGCTTCGTCACCTCTTCCAGCGAGAGGCGGCGAGCGGCGATCTTCTCCGTGTTCACGATTTCCCTTTCAGGTTGCACTGTCCCTCCGAACGAGGACGCTATCACGAAACCCTGAGGTCAACTGCCCAGTAATCCTTGGGTAAATGGCCTCCGACGGCCTGCGCGGGAGGATACCGAAGCGAGTGCTGCTCGGTCGGGAACGCGCATCCGCCAGGTAGTGTCCCTCGTCATGGCGTTGGGGATCAACTGGCGGTTGCATTTCGGTGCGTTGGGTAGCGCGGAGGAACTAAAAGAGAGTTTACAGTAGATATCACCCATATCTCCTTCGGGGAGGTGGCGGTGAGGTAAGGAGATCCATTCGTCGTGCATCTCGAAGAGCGCAGCGGAAACCAACCGGAAGTCGCTTACTGTCGTGTCCTCTTCGGTCAGGACTTCGGCGTGGTCGGCTGACGCCCGGTTGCTGACGTCTCGTCATGTTGGGCGGGGTTCGGTACACAGCAGGCACTGACGTCCGCGATCGTGGAGTTCTCTACGCTCTGTGACCTTGGACTGCCCGTGCCTGCCGACGCGTCACCTCTGATCTCCCCTGCCTTTGAACCGCTCAGACCGCATCCGGAAGTGTCCGGGAGCGATCTTCCGGATCTGCTGGAACGCCTCGCGCAGGTCCCGGACCCGCGGGATCCGCGGGGAGTACGGCACCCTCTCGTGACGCTCCTGGCACTGACGGCCTGCGCGGTCCTCGCCGGGGCGCGATCCCTGCTCGCGGTGAGTGAAGGGGTGGCCGACGCACCGCCGGCCCTGCTCGAACGGCTCGGCACGGCCGTCGACCCGCTGGTCCCGAAACGGTCCTGGCCCGCGGAATCCACGATCCGGCGACTGCTCGCCAGAATCGACGCGGACGCCCTGGACCGGGCGGTCGGAGCCTGGCTCGCGGACCGGCAGACCAGGGGACAAGGGCTGCGAGGGCTCGCGGTCGACGGGAAGTCGCTGCGGGGTGCGGCCCGCGCGAAGGGACGGAAGATCCGCCTCCTGGCCGCCTGCGACCACGTGAACGCACTGGTCCTGGCCCGGATGGACGTCGGTGAGAAGACCGACGAGAGCACCCGCTTCCGGCCTCTGCTCGGCACCCTCGAGGATCTGGCCGGCACAGTCGTCAGCAGCGACGCGAGGCACACCCGGCATGACCATGCCGTCTACCTGCTCGACTGGCAGGCCCACTACATCGTGATCGCCAAGCCGCAACACGAAGAAGCTCCGTCGGCAGCTCAAGTCCCTTCCCTGGACGCAGATCCCACTGCAGGACAGGACCCGTGCGACCGGTCACGGCCGCCAGGAGATCCGTCGGCTGAAGGTGTGCACGGTCAACAACCTGCTCTTCCCCGGCGCCCGCCAGGCCGTCCAGATCGTCCACCGCCGAGTCCACCGCAAGACCGGGAAGATCAGCCTCAAGACCGTCTACGCGGTCACCGGCCTCACCGCCGAGCAGGCCGGCCCGGCTCAGCTCGCCCGACTGATCCGAGGGCACTGGACCGTCGAGGCCCTGCGCCACGTCAGGGACGTCACCTTCGCCGAGGGCGCCTCCCAGCTGTGGACCGGAAACACCCCCAGAGCGATGGCCACCTGCAGAAACCTCGCGATCGGAGCTCTCCGCCTGACCGGCGCCCGCAACATCGCCTCCGGCCTCCGACGGGCAGCCCGAGACCAGCCCCGGCCCCTTGCCCTTCTCGGCCTGGCATGATCAAAACGGACGACATCAAACTACGCCGAAGCCCTGGCGGGCACCCGAACAGAGAAAGCCGCCCTTCTCCGACGGCCTGAACCTCGGCCGACGACAGTCAGCCACGGCGGCGGGTGCGCCGACTGATCACGCACGCGTGTGCCTCGCCGCACCCCAGCCAGCCTCAGCCACGCTGCCGGTGTCGTCGACCGGAGAAGCCGTGACGGCCGGTGCAAGCCGCGGCACTGCAACGGTTCCGGAGGCCCCTTGCCACCCAGGCAACACAGCAGGTCATGGCTCTGCACGGGCAGACCAGGCAAGACGAGTCCACGGATAGTCCACGGCCAACTGGGCACCGCTTCGGGGCCAGGTGGGGCGAGTTGGAGCCTGATCTGCAGCACCCGCTGGCTGTGTCATGCACGGTCGGAGACACGGGGGCCGGTCGAGGACGGCCACGCGCCCAAACGCTACGACGTGGAGCGAAACTGCAGGTCATCGGCCTGGATTGATTCCCGCGCGGCTATTGACTCTGCTGGACTACTGAGAAGTAACCTCCTCCCTGCCTCCCCTCGCAGAGCCGATCACCCGAGGTACGCGTTGAAGAAGTACGTGCTTTCCACCCTTGTGAGCACTCTGCTTGCGTTCACATCCGCGGCTCCGGTCCACGCCGCCGACACATCGACTTTCGGCCCGTCCAGCCACCCTGTCCTGTTCGTCCACGGATACAGCTCGTCCGGCTCCTACTGGAACACCATGGCCGACGACTTCCGAGCCGACGGCTGGCCGTCGTCCCACCTGGACCAGTGGAGCTACGACTGGCGACAGTCCAACGCCACCACCGCCCAGCAGCTGGCCGCCGAGGTGGACCGCCTGCTCGCGGCCACCGGCGCATCCAAAGTCGACATCGTCACCCACTCCATGGGCGGGCTGTCCAGCCGCTACTACGCCAAAAACCTGGGAGGCAGCGGAAAGATCGACGCCTGGGTCTCGCTGGCCGGCCCCAACCACGGCACCGACTGGGCCAATGGATGCGGCTACGCCTCCTGCTTCGAGATGCGCATCGGATCCCCCTTCCTCACCTCGCTGAACTCCGGCGACGAGACCCCGGGCACCCCGCGTTACGGCACCTGGTGGTCGCCCTGCGACACCATCATCAACCCGGACAGCAGCGTCTCCCTGAACGGCGCGATGAACACCCAGACCGCCTGTCTCGGTCACGTCGCCATCGGCTCGGATCCGACTGTCTACGGACAGGTGCGCGACTACGTCAACGGCTGAGGCGTCGCCTCATCACCGGGCAGTGGGGCCAGCAGCGCCCGGTCGGGAGCGCGCACTCCGCCGAAGGCCGGGGCACTATCCGGGCGCTGCCGTCCGCCGTCGCTGCCGTCGGCGGCGACGTCGTGTGAGCACCGCTTTAGGAGAGAGGCGGGGGAGCTGGGCCGCTGACCTGGAGCTTCGATGCCTGGTCGGGCCACCGAGAACTCGACCGCTAAACAACCTCGTTGACCGTGGCTGACCCTTGGATCTGGCACGACTGTGGCACGCGGCGAGCAGATGACTCGGAATCTGCCCAGCTCCGCCGGTACCCGGTGCTCAACCGCCGTAGCGGCTGCGCAAATCCTCGGTGATTCGCGACATCAGCCCAATCGAGCCTTCCGATGTCGTCCCCACCAGCGGACGTTCTGTCTGGGGATCATAGGCAGTCAGCCCGGTCTCCTTCTCGACGACGGCCGCAAGGGCGGAGACCTGGCCGAGCACGACTGCGGCGTCGTCCCTCGCGTGCCAGTAGGGCACGGTGATGGTCACCTCGTCACCGAAGACGGACAGGTCGATGCCGGTACCCGAGTGGCTCAGGTCCCGCGACTCCTGCTCGTACTCCGTGATCTCTACTTCGCCCAGCAGGGTCCGAGCCTGCGGCACTATTCGGTCCCAAGCTTCAAGGAGGTGGGCGGGGATCGGCTCGCTGTCCTCGGCTGCGTCCTCCATCCCCTCCAGGACCTCATTCCAGGACTCCCTATCGCGCCGGCGCAAGAAGTAGATGTCGTAGCTCACCGCGCGATCGTAGGCACTCGAACACTGCGAGGGCAGGGCTGAGGCCACTTGCCCCCCGTCAACTCCGGTGGCGTCATCAGCTTGGGAAGCTTGGGAAGTTTGGGTCTTGTGGCGGCGATTACGGCACTGACCTGCGTCGGAACGGCGCACCAGCTTTTCCGGATCTGCAGCCGAGTCCCCGCTGTTCCCTGTGAGTCCCCGCACGTTCCGGACGCTTTACCACGCCCTGGCCGCGGGCCGTCCTCGCGACGGTCCTGGCCGTCGTCGCCCCGGTCCTCGCCGCCAACACCGGCCCGGCCCGCGCCACGGACGCCACCCCGGCACCCCCACCGTCCAGCAGTCGGCCGCCCACCGCTAGGAAACCCCCAGAAGCGCCCCGCCGTGGACCGTCACCCCGCCGACGGGTTTGTCGGTCGTATGAACTACTCTTCGGACACTCGCCACACGCGGCGCACAGAAAACACACAACACCGCCGCACGCGTGGCGTCCACGTTCTTTCGATCCGGGGGGTTCGAACCCGCGTGCGTCTCCGCACCCTTCCGACCGCCACCGCACTGGCGGTCCTTTTCAGCTCGGCCGCCCTCACGGCGGTGCCCGCCCACGCCGACAGCAGTCGGCCCGTCGCGGTGCAGGACACCGACGACATGGTCCTGGACGGCGTCCACCAGCGGGTCTTCCTCGCCGACCGGTCCGTCGGCCAGGTGCTCGTCACCGACTACACCGGCCGCACCGTCGCCACCCTCACCGGGCTGCCCCAAGTACGCGACCTCGACCTGAGCCCGGACTCCGGCACCCTGTACGCCGCCGTACAGGGCGCCGACCGGATCGTCGCCTACGACACGGCGACGCTCACCCGCACCGCCGAGTACCCCACCGGCGACAAGACCGAGCCCTCCCGCGTCGCCTACGCCGACGGCAAGCTGTGGTTCGGCTACGGCGACCAGTGGGACTCCGGTCTCGGCGTGGTCGACCTGACCACCGAGACCTCCACGGTCACGCTCGACCTGGCGGCCGGCCACGACTTCGCCAGCCCGCCCAAGCTCTACGCCGACCCTGACAACCCGGGCATGCTCCTCGCCCTCGACGCGGGCATCTCCTCCGGCCCGATCATCGTCTACGACATCTCCACCGGTACCCCGGCGATCCGCGTCACCGCCAACAAGGGCGGCTTCTACAAGGACGCCGCCCTCACCCCCGACGGGCAGAACGTCGTCGTGGCCGGTCCCGGAAACCGGGCGCTCACCGAGTACCGCCTCTCCGACCTCGCCGAAGTCCGCACCTTCCCCGTGCCCTCCGAGCCGGAGACCGTCGACGTCGCCCCGGACGGCACCGTGGCGGCCACGGTCCTCGACACCGACAACACCGGCGATACCTACGTCTTCGGCAGCGACCCGACGCAGCCCGTCAACGTCCGCAACCTGACATCCTCCTGGATGCCCTGGGGCGGTCACTCGACGAGCTGGACCGCCGACGGCGCGAAGCTGCTCGTGATGACCGGCGCCGAGATGTACACCGTCGACGAGCCTCGCAAGTACGCCCCTACCCTGACGGTCACGGCCCCCTACACCGCGACCCGCGCCAAGCCGCTGACCGTCAAGGGCAGCCTCAAGTCCACCCTGCCGCTGCCTGCCGGCACCCCCCTCCAGGTCACCCGCACCGACCTGGACTCCCCGAACGGCAAGTCGCTCGGCACCAAAACCCTCGGCGCGAACGGGGCGTTCTCCTTCGCCGACACCCCGCCGGCCGGCGCCCAGGTCACCTACAGGGTGACCTACGCGGGCGACGCGACCCACGCCCCCGCGAGCGGCTCCGCCGTCGTCCAGGTCTCCCGCGCGCTGCCCGCGCTGAGCCTGAACAACAACGGCAAGGTGTACTCCTACGGCGCCGACGTGAAGTTCACCGCGCACCTCGGGGCGACGTACAAGAACCGCGAGGTCGAGATCTGGGCCGACCCGGCCGGCGACGACAAGCCCGAGAAGCTGGTGAAGTCCGGCACGGTCAACTCCAGCGGCAACCTGTCCGCCACCCTCGACCTGCGCCGCGACACCAAGGTCATCGCGCGGTTCAGGGGCGACGCCCGCTACCGCAGCCGCGCGGTAGTGGTCAACGTCGGCACCAAGGTGAAGGTGTCCACGGCGGTCAGCGGCCACTACAAGACCAAGTCGACGTGGGGCCATACCTACCACTTCTTCCGCAAGACCAAGAACCCGGTCTTCACGACGACGATGACCGCCTACCCGGGCCGCCAGCAGGTCCTCGAGTTCCAGATCTACTACAACGGCGTCTGGTACGACGGCGGCTCCGATTACTTCCCGCTCAGCAGCTCCGGCGTCTCCAAGGTCACCCTCACCGGCACCCACGAGACGGGCTGGCGCATGCGTGTCCGCTCCAAATACGTCGACGACATCTCCGGCGACACCGTCAACTCCACGACGTACGGCGCCTGGAAGTACTTCACCTTCACCAACTAGCGCGGCTCCGCCTGGATCTGCAACTGCCGTAGCTGCCGCTGCACATGGTCCAGCGCGCCGTGTCGGCGGCCGGGCACCCGGCCGCGCAACTCCGCGAACGCGGGCCCGAGTTCTCGGGCCCGCGCAGTGTCGTCGATCCGCCCCCACTGGTGGTGCGCCCGGTCCACGGCCGCCTCCACGGCCAGCGCGTCCACCCCCTGCCCCGCGGCCAGCCGCGCCTCCGCCACCGCCACCCAGGCCCGGCAGTTGCGCTCGGCGTCCCCCGCGAACATCGTGAGGCCCGCCCGCATCTCGGTCCAGTGCAGCGCCTCCTCCGACCCCACCCCGTGCGAGACGACGGCCGCCCGCTCCCAGCGCGCGGCCAGCGCGTCGGCCTGCCCGTGCCGGCCGGACCGCACGGCACCGGAGATCGCGGCGTGCGGATCCCCGTACTCCGCGGCCGGATTGCCCGGTGCCCGGGGACGGGGCTCTCCGGGACGGTCGGGGGTCCGGAAGGCCGCGGGCGGCGGGGAAAGCAGGGGCCGGAAGCGCAGGCGCCGGAAGGGCGGAGCGCGCAACGCACGAGGGCGGCGGGCACGAGCGCGGGAAGGACCGGCAAGCCACGAAGACGCATAAGTGAGGGTGGGAGTCAGTGAGACTGACTCCCGCCCGCTTCTCCCGGCATCCGCCCTGGTCAGCTAGGAACGTTCCTAGGTGATCGGCGAGGGCCCCCGGCAGGATTCGAACCTGCGACACCCGCTTCAGGAGTTCGATCCGCTCCCGCTCCCGCTGTCCGGCCGTCGACTGGTGCGACGGCCGGACAGCGCCGCTGGGGTACGCCTGTGTCCGGCGTCGTTGATGTCAGTCACGGATGTCAAAGCCTTCTGATCCGTAGCTCTACAGTGATCGGTCCTTGGAGGTCATACAGGCTGTGCGGAGAGCAGCGAGGGCCAGTGTCGGGCGCTGCTGGTTGCTGGGGTTGCTGTACCTCTTCGCTGTATCGGGCGGGACGGGACTGCTGCAGGGATGAGGTGCCTGCCGTCGTGGCTTCGTACATGGGGGTCGTTGCTGTCCAAGGCGTCCAGGAGCCTGACTGCGTGGACCTCGGTCATGCGCTCGCTGACCTCGTCCGGAGTGAGCCGGGAAACGGCGGTGGACTCGCTGGAGGTGCGTTCCGTGCCGCCGGAGGGTTTGCAGCGGAAGACCAGGGCTACGACGCCTCGGGCCATGTTCTTGTACACGCCGGTGAGTTCGTCCACCTCGATGTGGATCCCGGTCTCTTCCAGAACCTCGCGGGTTACGCCCCCCTCCGGGGGAAGGAGTCGACGGCCGTCACCAGGACCAGCAACGCCGTGGACAAGCGGTCCTTGATGAACGCGGACCAGGCGGCGGTGCTCCTCGACCGGATCCGGCGCCGGCCGCGCGGGGGACCGCGGCTGCACGCGTTCTTCGCCACGCTGTGTACTACTGCGCGCTGCGGCCGGAGGAAGCCGTAGCCATGCGCGTGCAGGACGTGACGATGCCTGGCCCCGACGCCCAGGACCAGTGGTGTGAGCTGCTGATCCACACGGCGACTCCGGAGGTCGGCAGGCAGTGGACCGACACCAGGGAGATCCACGAGGAGCGCGACCTGAAGGGCCGTGCCGAGGGCGAGACGCGCGCCGTGCCGGGGCACCCCGCCCTGACGCGCATCCTGCGCCAGCACATCGAGGACGAGCGGCTCAAGCCGGGGAATCTGCTGTTCCAGGGGGGAGACGGGTGGCGTCCTCGCGGGTTCGGTCATCCGCCGGGCGTGGCGCGGTGCGCGCGAGGCCGTCCTGCCCCCGCACGTCTTCGATTCGCCCACCGGCAGGCGGGTGTACGACAACCGGCACACGCGCCTCACGAAGTGGCTCAACGACGGGATCCCGCCCGCCCAGGTGGCCGAATGGGCCGGTAACAGCGTGCCGGTGCTGCTGGCCACGTACGCCCGGTGCGTCGAGAGGCAGTTGCCCGACCTGAAACGGCGCCTGGAGGCCGCGGGAGATCTCCCCGAGCCGCCCGCCACGGGCTGAGGCTCCTCGCCGAGAGCTGCACCGAGGACCGCGCCGAAAACTTCGACACGTATTCGACACAGCCACCCGCAAAAACCCGGTGACAGCCGGATAGCCCCGGCACTTCCCCATGATCGTCGGGGGAGTGTCCGGGGCTTCGCCGTGCCGCGCGAAACGTGCTCTGAGCAGCAAAAATGCCCTCCCGAAGGGAGGGCGGAGACTTGCGCCCCCGGCAGGACTCGAACCTGCGGCCAAGCGCTTAGAAGGCGCCTGCTCTATCCACTGAGCTACGGGGGCCGGTTGTGGTGGCCTCGTGTTCGGTGCCCGGGTGTGGGCTGATCCGTGACGCTGCCGGGGACAAGGATAGGGCTCTCCGTTCCTTGTCCTGAGCGCTTCGCCTCCGTGGCTCGATGTGGAGGTTCAGTGAAGCGGTCCTGATAATCGCAGGCAGGTACGAATTGTGCACCGCTTTTGGCGTCTGGAGCCCCGGGCGTTGTGCACTCGTTATGCCTGCGCTGCGCCTCTGTCCCGGTCGCACCTTCCGTCCCTTGTGTCTCGTCGGCGCGCAGACATGTCCATATGCTTCATAAATCCCCCGAAATTAGGCATTCTTCGCATGTGGTGACCTTGGACGTACGGCCTCAGCTGCTCGACGCACTCTCCGCCCTGCGCGAACGTGTCGCCGCCGCACGCTTCCCGCTGCCCCTGGCGGGGGCGCCACGCGCGCGTGCCAACCGCGACGAACTCCTCGCCCAGCTCGACGACTATCTGGTGCCCAGGCTGAGACAGCCCGAAGCGCCCTTGCTGGCCGTCGTGGGCGGATCCACCGGCGCCGGCAAGTCGACCCTCGTCAACTCCCTGGTGGGACGGCGGGTCAGCGAGGCGGGAGTGCTGCGGCCGACGACCCGGACACCGGTGCTGGTGTGCCACCCGGAGGACCATCACTGGTTCAGCGGCATGCGGGTGCTGCCCGACCTCACGCGCGTGTGGGTGCCCCATCAGGAGCCCTCGGACGACCTGTTGCTGCCCGGCGAGGACGGCAGGCGCCTGCTGCGCATCGAGACCGCGGAGACCCTTCCGCCCGGTCTCGCCCTCCTGGACGCGCCCGACGTCGACTCCCTGGTCGCCGACAACCGTGTCCTGGCAGCCGAACTCATCTGCGCCGCCGACATCTGGGTCATGGTCACCACTGCCGCACGGTACGCCGACGCCGTGCCCTGGCATCTCCTGCGCACCGCCAAGGAGTACGACGCGACGCTCGTGAGCGTCCTCGACCGCGTCCCCCACCAGGTCGTCTCCGAGGTGTCCCGCCAGTACGGCGCCCTGCTCACCAAGGCCGGCCTGGGCCACGTACCGCGCTTCACCGTGCCCGAACTGCCCGAGTCCGCCTGGGGCGGAGGGCTGCTTCCGGCCACAGCGGTGGCCCCGCTGCGCACCTGGCTCGTCCAGCACGCACAGGACCGGGCCGCCCGCCACGACGTGATGGCCCGCACGGCGTACGGCGTCCTCGACTCGCTCAATTCCCGGATGCCCGAACTGGCCGGTGCCGCGGCCGCGCAGTACGCGGCCGCACTGCGGCTCACCTCGGCCGTCGACGGGGCGTACGACAGCGAATACGCGCGGGTGCGGGGTCGTTTGCAGAGCGGCGCGGTGCTCGCCGGTGACGCCCTCAAGCGCTGGCGGGCCTTCCCGCTGGACTGCACCGCCGGGGAACTGCTCGACGCCCTCGTGGAGAGCCTGGCCGCGCTCCTGCTGTGCGCCGTCACCGCGGCCGACGAGCGGGTCGACGAGGCCTGGCGCCGCGAACCGGCCGCGGCCGCCCCGGAACTCCTCGACCGCGACACCTCCCTGGAGACCGCCGAACACCGCATCGGTATGGCCGTACGACGCTGGCGGCGAGAGTTGGAGGAGTACGCCGAGGACGAGGTGCGCCACCTCGAACGCGGCGCCGCCCCCGACCCCGAACTCGTCGCGGCCCTCGTGGCCACCGTCCTGCTGGGCGGCCGCAGGGCCCGCGTGGCGGGCGAGGGGCTCGCCGAGCGGATCGGCGCCCACGGCGCGCTGCGGCTGCGCGACCGGGGCGGGCGGCTGCTCACCGAACACCTCGACCGTGTCATGCACAACGAACGCGAGCGCCGGCTCGCCCCGATCGACGGACTCGACGTCCACGTCGAACCCCAGGCCGAACTCATCGCCGCGCTGTCCGTACTACAGAAGGAGAGGTGACCGGTGACCGCCGTCACGAACCAGGACCACACCGACCACACCGACCACACGGGCCGCATGAATCACACCGGCCACAGCGACCACACGGATCACAAGGGCCGTATGGATCACACGGATCACACGGATCGCACGAATCGCACGGACCACAGAGGTCACGTGGGACCCGTCGAAGGTGAGGGGGGCGGGGACCCGTCGCAGGCCGGTGGCGAGGGAGGGGCGCGGGAGCGACAGTCCGAGCGGGGTGAGGGAGACGGTGCCTCGTCCTCGCGCGGTCGGGAGGACGCCCAGAACACCCAGGACGCCCAGGCGGGCGAGCTCGAACGCTCGGCGCGGGTGACCGACGCCGGCGGTTCCGTCGGCGGGGGCGATGCCGAGCGCTCCGCTGAGGCGGCGGGAGAGGACCGGTCAGCCGGTGCGGCCGGGGGAACCGTGTCCGGGGGCAGGAGCGAGGACGGCCCTTCCCCGAAGGCGGCGGAGGGCGGTTCCTCGACGCCCGCCGACGCGGACGAACGTCCGGTGCGAGCGCGCGAGACCGACGGGTCCGCAGGCGGCCGGTCCGGGCCCGAGCCCGAGACCGAGTCGCCTCCGGGTGGGCGAGAAGGCGCGCGAGAAGAAGACGGCTCTTCCGCACGGAAGGGCGACGACTCCTCCCGCGGCCGGTCCAGGGCCGAGGCCGAGTCCTCGCACGGTCGGTCCGGAGCGGGGACGGAGCCCCCCCGCGGCCGGTCCAAGGCCGAAGCCGCCCCGCACGCGCGCGTGCGGGACAGGTTGCGGGGCAAGGACAGCCCCGCGCGCGTGCCGGACGGCGAACGCTCCCGACGCCCGCCCGGCACCGACCGTCCCGCGCGCTCGCCGGAGACCGATGCTCCCGCGCGCGGCCAGGACAACCGGGGAAGGGACCGTGGCGCCCAACTCCCGCAGGAGGAAGCCGGTTCCGGTGAACCCTGGGGCGACGGTCTCATCGCGCGCCGCGTGAACGAGGCCACCGCCGCCGAACAGGCCGCCGCCCTGGAAGCCCGGTCCGGCACCTCCCAGGCCGCCGCGGCCCCCCTGGCCTACGACGGCCACCTGCGCTCCCGGCTCGACGCGTTGCGGGAACTGGTGGGACTCTCCCGCGCGCGGCTCGACAACAGGACGCTCTCCGAGGCGGGCCGGGTTCTCGACGAGGCGGCTGCCCGGCGCAGGCTCTCCGGACAGCACACCGTGGTCGCCATCGCCGGGGCCACCGGCAGCGGCAAGTCCCAGTTGTTCAACGCCCTCGCCGGGGTGACCATCTCGGAGACGGGTGTACGACGGCCCACCACCGCCGCCCCCATCGCGTGCAGTTGGAGCGATGGCGCGGCGACCCTGATCGACCGGCTCGGCATCCCGGGCCGGCTGCGCCGCCGCCCGGTGCAGAGCGCGGACGCGGAGGCCCAGTTGCGCGGACTCGTCCTGGTGGACCTGCCCGACCACGACTCGGCCGCCGTCCAGCACCGCGAACAGGTCGACCGGGTCCTGGCCCTCGTGGACGCCGTCATCTGGGTCGTCGACCCGGAGAAGTACGCCGACGCCATGCTCCACGAGCGCTACCTGCGGCCCATGGCGGGGCACGCGGAGGTCATGTTCGTCGTCCTGAACCAGATCGACCGACTGCCGGGCGAGGCCGCCGAGATGGTCCTCGACGACCTGCGGCGGCTGTTGGACGAGGACGGCGTCGCCCTCGGCGAGTACGGCGAACCGGGCGCGACCGTCCTCGCGCTGTCCGCGCTGACCGGCGACGGCGTCGGGGAACTGCGGGAGCTGCTCGGCCAGTTCGTCGCGGAGCGCGGCGCCGCGGCGCGGCGCATCTCGGCCGATGTCGACGCCGCCGGCTGGCGGCTGCGGTCCGTCTACGCGACGACGCGGCGCACCGGCCTGAGCGAGGAGGCGCGGGACGACTTCGCCGCCCGGCTCGCGGACGCGGTGGGCGCCACGGCCGCGGGCGAGGCAGCCGAACGCGCCTGGCTGCGCAATGCCAACCGTGCGTGCGGGACGCCGTGGCTGCGGCTGTGGCGGTGGTACCAGGACCGCGGCGATCCCCCACCGGCAGCGTCCGGATCCGCTCGCAGGCCGACGAGGAGGCCACCGCGCGGCAGCGCGTGGAGCAGGCGGTGCGCACGGTGTCCGAGCGGGCCTCGGCGGGACTGCCCGCACCGTGGGCGCAGGCGGTGCGGGAGGCCGCCGTACGCGGTGCGCAGGGGCTGTCCGAGGCGCTGGACGAGCTGACCGCGCGGGCCGGGGTGCCCGAGGGGCGCCCGCCGCGGCCGGGCTGGTGGCCGGTGGCCGTGCTGGCGCAGGCGTCCATGACGGTCCTGCAGGTCCTCGGCGGGCTGTGGCTGGTCGGTCAGATCGCCGGGGTCATGTCGCCGAACCTGGGAGTGCCGGTGCTGCTGATGGTGGCCGGCATCATCGGCGGCCCGCTGGTGGAGTGGAGCTGCCGGATCGCGGCCCGCGGCCCCGCACGCAGATACGGCCAGGACGCGGAACGGCGCCTGCGGGAGGCCGCCGCCGGGTGCGGCAGAGCGCGGGTCCTGGACCCGGTGGCCGCCGAACTGCTGCGGTACCGGGAGGTACGGGAGCAGTACGGCAGGGTGATGGGCGCACAGGCGCTGGCCAGGTGAGAGGGGGACGTGCGGGCGCGGGCCGGGGCGTCGGACCGGGGGCGGTGCGCCGCGGATCCCCGCCCGGGTGACGGCTTTCTCCACAGGCGGGTGGTGATCCACAGCGCTCGGCGGGCTCGGCCCGGCGGAGGCAGTCTGGTGTCGCGGCGATCGTGGCGAAGCGGTCGTGGCGACGGTGGCGGTGAGCGGCCCGGGGCGTACGCCCCGCAGCCGCCACCGCCCCGGCAGACGCAGCCGTACGGGACGGGCCCGTACGCGTATCCGCCCGGCGTCGACACCCGGGCGAGGGAGGGGTCCTCGATGAACGAGACGATGGTCTGCGCGGTGGGGAACGTGGCCACGCAGCCGGTGTACCGGGAGCTGTCGGCGGGGGCGTCGGCGCGGTTCCGGCTGGCGGTGACCTCGCGCTACTGGGACCGGGAGAAGAGCACCTGGGCCGACGGCCACACCAACTTCTTCACGGTGTGGGCCAACCGACAGCTGGCCATGAACGTGGCCGCGTCGCTGAACGTGGGGGAAGCGGTGATCGTGCAGGGCCGGCTGAAGGTGCGCGCGGAAGCGCGCGAGGGACAGAACTGGACGTCGGCCGACATCGACGCCGTGGCGATCGGCCACGACCTCGCCCGCGGCACCTCGGCCTTCCGCCGCACGGCCAGGGCCGAGCCGGCCACCGCGGTCGCCACCGCCACGGCGGTCGGCGTACCCGCGGAGCCGGAACCCGACTGGCACACCCCGGTGGGACAGAATCCGACGGGACAGACCCCGGTGGGACAGCCCGTGACGGAGCCGGGATCATCGCGGCGACGCCGGCCGGCAGCCGTGACCTGATGTCGGAGAGTATGCCTGTCTGAACGATTGGCGGCTTATCGGCAGATGTATCCAGAAGTGATGGGTTGATTTGTCGATAAGCCCTGCTCGGAAGCGATCTTGGGGATAACGATTCCGAGTCGGATCGCCCGTCGGACGACCTGACCGGGAAGGCCGGTACGTCCGCCTCTCTAGGATGCCGAACGTGGCTCACGGGGCTTCTGATTCTGCTGGTGGGACCCGTCCCCCCACGTCAACGGGTCCTGCTGGAAGGGAAATTACGTGATTTCTTCGTTCTCCGCGCCGTCCGGGCGTGGACGGGGCGCGGTGCGCCTCGCGACGGGGACGCTCGTGTCCGGACTCGCCGCCGCCGGGGTCCTCGCCGCCGCGGGCCGGCGGCCGCCGAGACCGTGGCGCGGACCCAGGGCGGAGCGACGGCGACGATAGGCGGCCTCAAGACGTACGGAGCCGCCGTGCTGCACGACGAGAGCGGGGACCAGGAGGTCTCGGCCGGCCTGTTCGAGATGTCCGTCGAGGGCGGCGGCACCCTCCAGACCTACTGCGTCGACCTGCACAACCCCACGCAGAAGGACGCCAAGTACCAGGAGACTGCCTGGAGCGGGACCTCACTGGGCGTCAACAAGGACGCCGGCCGCATCCGCTGGATCCTGCAGAACTCCTACCCCCAGGTCAACAACCTGGCGGCGCTGGCCAAGAAGGCCGACATCGCCGGGGGGCTCACCGAGCAGGACGCGGCAGCCGGTACCCAGGTGGCGATCTGGCGTTACTCGGACGGCGCGGAGGTCGAGGCCCTCGACCCGCAGGCCGAACGGCTCGCGGACTACCTCCAGAAGGCCGCCCGTGCGGTGGCGGAACCCCAGGCCTCACTGACCCTTGACGGTGCCGCGGTCTCCGGTCGTCCCGGCGAACTGCTCGGCCCGGTCACCGTCCGGACCGGCGCGAGCTCCGTGACGGTGGCACCGCCGCTGAACTCGGCCACCACCGGCGTCCGGATCGTCGGCAAGGACGGCAAGCCCGTCACCGCCGCGCAGGACGGCAGCGAACTGTTCTTCGACGTGCCCGCCGACACCGCGGCCGGTGCCGCGGAGCTGACGGTCCAGGCCTCGACCACCGTTCCCGTCGGACGCGCCTTCACCTCCGAGAGCCGCAGCCAGACCCAGATCCTGGCCGGCTCCAGCGAGTCGACCGTCTCCGCGACGGCGTCCGCGACCTGGGCCGAGACGGGCGCCGTGCCGGCCCTCTCCGCGGCGAAGAACTGCACGAAGAACGGCGTCGACCTCACCGCGGCCAACCAGGGTGACCAGGTCTTCACCTTCGAGCTGATGGGCGTGCAGCACAGCATCCCCGCCGGCACGTCCCGGACGGTGACGATCCCCCTCCAGGAGGATCAGGCCTACGACTTCGCCATCACGGGCCCGCAGGGCACCCAGAGCCGCTTCACCGGCGTCCTCGACTGCCGCACCAGAGCCGCCGAGACCGGCCTGACCACCCAGACGCTCGCCGAACCGAGTCCGGCCACGGTGGGCGGCACCGCGTCCTCGGGCACCGACCTCGCCCAGACCGGCGGCTCCGACCTCACGCCCCTGATCGCGGGGACCGCGATCGGCCTGGTCGTCATCGGCGGCACGGCCCTGGTCCTCGTAGGCCGCAAGGAGAACGACGCGCGGGGCTGACCGACTCCCACCGCGATCCGTACGGATCCCTCAGAGGGCCGTACGGATCCCTGCCCCTGTCCCTGCCCTGTCCCTGCCTCTGTCGGCGGCGAGGCTCCAGCTGACCCGTGAGACGCGTTCAGGGCCGCCCTCGGCCCCTCCGGCGCGCCCGGGAGCCACTCGACGACGACCCACCGGTACGGAACAGACACGACCGCCTACGGCGAAATCCCAGGTCAGAGCCTCCCGATCAAGAGAAGTGCCGCAGAGCGTGCGTCCCGTGCTGGCGGGCTGACACGTATCGGTGTCCTGGGCACGTAGAAGGAAGCAGCGGATCGCCGAGACCCGCTGCTACGGAGGGTGTTCCTCCCCTCTCTTCATGTGATGTCAGTTCTGTCCTGGCGGGGCATGGCCGGCCGGGTTCTGGTTCTCGGTCTCCTGCGTGAGTCCACCACCCGTACAGCTCGGCTGCTGACCACCGGGCTGGTGGCCACCATTGTTGGTGCACTGGGTGTCAACCGGCTGGATCTTGGCGTCAGCCACACCCGCACCGCCGATACCCAGCGCGAACGCTGCGGCGACCGCACCGAATGCGGCTCCCAGCCGCCTGGCTGTCAGTCTGCTCGGCATCTTGACTCAGCCTCCAGTCACAGGCTTCTCGGCTGCGCGACGGCGTCTTCCGCCGCTTGTCCCCAGCAACGCTTGTAACGCCGGTGAGGCCTGTCAAATCGTGGGCCGCATGGTGGACGGAGCGTCTCATCGAGACCTGTGCGCAGGAGGGCAGAGCATGCGCGACACCGGGGTAGAGGGGCGCCGCCGCCCCCATTTCCCCACCGCCTCTTGCCGCGGCGCTCGACCCGGCGACCCGATCGGTCACGGTGATCATCGTGTTGCCGCTTGCCCGAGACCAGCCGGAGAGTCCGAGGCCTGTTCCGGAATCGGGCGGTCAAGCCGATCGCTGCCGTCCGACACCGGCAGCTGACACCGACAGGGGTGAACAGCGGCGATCGACGCTGAGAACCGCGGCGGGCCGGCGACGCTGGGCTCTCTCCGGCCCTCTCCGTGCCGTCCGAGGTTCCCGGGGCCGCTCGCCGGCGGCCGACAGTGACGGACCAGCCGTAGTCGGCAACCAAGAAATCCCAGGTCAGAGCCTCCCGATCAATCGGGTTTCCCCCGGGGGTGGCCGTCCGGGGGTAGCCGTCCGGGGGTAGCCGTCCGGCAAGAGGGGGTGTTACTTGCCGCGAAAGGGCATGAAAGGGCCCCTCACTTGTGCTCGGCATGCTCCTGACCGGTTGGCGCGGGTGCGACCGGGCGGACCGCGGTGAAGTCCTGGGACGCGTCGCGGGTGGCAGAGAGCAACAGCAGCCATTCGTCGCAGCCCTGCCACGGAGAGAGGTCGCCGCCGCCTCCGCGCACCACCCGAGGCCCGTCCCCGGTGCGGGGGCGTGCGTCCACCGGCGCGTCCGTGAAATGCGGGATCCACACGTCGGCGCAGATCTCGTTCGCCGACCCCATCGCCGCCAGCCCGAAGGCGTTCTCAGCCGCGGCGGTGCGCTCCTCGTCGGCGAAGTCGTCGAGCACCTGCTCCTCGTCGGGCCTGCCGTCCCCGCGGAAGGTCAGAGTGGTCGTACCCGCCCGGGCCGCGTACTCCCACTCCGCCTCGCTGGGCAGCCGGAAGGGCAACGTCCCGAGCAGGTCGTCCAGGTCGTCCTCGAACCGGGCCGTGCTCGAATCCGATTCGGTGAAGCTGTCCTCGTACTCGGGCAGCCAGTGTCGTGCTTGCGCCACCGTGAGCGGATGCCGGGCGATCAGGAACGGCTCGACCCGCACTTCTCGCACCGGCCGGGCCCGGCCGGCACCGGCGAAGAACGCGTCGAGGTCGTCATCGGCGCCGTCGGCCCGCTCGATGGCACGCACCGCGTCCAGTTCCGCGTCGGACAAGCCCATCCGGAACGTCCCACCGGGAACGGCCCGGAAGACCACTCCGGAAGGGGTGTGCCGCCAAGCCGGTCGTCCGGCCACGATCTCTTGAGCCCACATGGTGCCGGACGCTAGCAGCCGGGCATTCCGGACGGGGAGGGAGCCCGGGAAGGGAGTGTGGTCGGCTGCTCACCTCCTGGAGCCGCAGCTCCGCACCACCACCGAACCAGAACGAGGAGAGGAGGCAACAGTGGGGAATCACGGTGAAAGCGGCCGCGCCCGACAGGCCACCCCTTCGCCGTTCACCCCGGGCAGCGCCCAAACCGCCTGCAACCGCTCGCAGTTTCCCAAGCTGAGGGACCCGAAGATGAACGGCCCCGGGCTGTCCGTGCAGATCTGCGGTCGCGGCGTGCTCGGGTCGACGGCACAACCCGGCAGCGTGACTGAGGCCGTCGGTGGTACAGCGAGGCGCGCGCCTGGTCGGTCGGTGCGCCTGCCGCCGTGGCCGGCTGTCGTCGGCCGAGGTTCGAGCGGCCACGCCGAAGGCCCCGTCGTCAGCCAAGGACAGGCCGCGCCACGGGGCGTCTCCGGGGCGTACGCGGCGACAGCAGTGACGGCAGTGCTGACGGCAACGGCGGCAGTGCTGACGGCAACGGTGGCGGGCGGCGGTGGCCGTCAGCGGTCGGTGAGGGCCACAACGCCGGCCGAGCGGAGGGGGCCACGGGGCGGGGCCCGCGTTTTCCAAGCGCCCGCCACGCTGAGCTAGCGTGGGCACACCTGACGGTGACGTGGCATCGCGTCTGGCCGTCCACGGGCCGAAGTCGGCCCGTGTTGACCGGCAGCGACAGCCGACGCGACGCGGGATGCCCGAGCTCAGGTCAGGGAGTGAGCCTGGTTGAAGATCTTCATTTGTGGAAGGCAGGGATCGTGGGCAGTGATTGGGCGGGGTTGACGGTTGCCGTCGTGGGCGTGGTGGGCACGTTAGGAGCGGCGCTGCTGACGCAGAACCGCGCGGACCGCACAAAACGTGTGGAATTGCAGGCCGCTGCGGAGCAGCGACGAGAAGAACGCCAGCACGCAGAGGCGTTGCTTCAGGCGGAACAGGCTCAAGCGCGCCATCGCGAGGGCCTCGAGCTGAGGCGCAGGTGTTACATCGACCTGAACACTGCGTCCCGCCAGTTTCTGACAGCGATGACCAACTACCTGCATGCGCTGCGGCACAACAGCGATGTCGACGTTGAGGCATCGCTGTCACAGTTGGAGGCCAGCCGCTCGGCCTATCGGGACACCTATTCGGAAGCCCAGATGATTGCCCCGCGCCCGGTGCTGCATGCATCCAGCGTCGCCAAGACCCGGTTGAACAACGCATACGGAAAGATCAAGCAGCTCGGGCCGTCCCTGTCCGGACGTACTGCCGAGCTGCAGGCCCTGGAAGACGAACTGCACCAAAAAGTCTGGCCATACGTGGGGGAGCAGAAAGTTGCCATGCGATCCGACTTGGGCATCGAATCCGACGATTAGCGCAGACGAGTGGGCGCGCCTCCACAACAACCGCGGAACACCGACAAGCAGAGGCCCCAAAACGAACCACGAGCACCACTACCTCTACGTGGCAGACCATTTCGCGGACATCGGTGGGGCAGAGGCCTGCGTGCGCATCCTCCACGGAGACGCACTGCCGGCGATGATCGGGCGATCCCACCGAGGATCACCCACTGGCCCACCTTCCAGGCAGCCGAGTGCAACCAGACGGAGAGGGCTGCGTCGAAGGCACCAGTACCGCGGCGGAGCACAGCGACCACCGCGACCGCAGTCGGCCACCAACACCCCTCAGTGGTCGACCGGCCGGCCTGCCGAACGTCAATGACCACCCCGCCGGGAGTCCGGGACGAAGAGGGCGCTCCGCCGAGGTGCGCCGCATGACCGAGGACGCCCCGGCTTGCCCTGGGTGCAGCCGGCCGCTGGAGTCCGGCGGTCTCGTGCTGTCCAGGCGAGACGACGACGGTCGGAGGAACTGCCGCTCTCTGTGGCGGTGCGCTGGTCGACACACCCGGGGTGTCCGCATGCTCGACCGCGAACGAGCACGGTGACCAGGCCAGGCCCTGAAAGTACGTCGGCCTCCCCCGCAGCCGCCAGCGGTAGACCGTGCCGTCGACAACGATCCGTCGTGACCTTTTACGGACCAGTGCCATGACGCCCCTTCAACAGCGAAGATGCCGGCGAGCCCGGCCCCGACGCCCGTCTCGTGCAGCGCCGTTCACGGCCGTTCAGCCGGGCCGGAAGCCGGTAGCCGCCCAGAGGACCGACCGTCCATGAGCGTAGGTGAACGGTCCCGTCCGGGGGACTCGCGGCCGCACCACGGGGGAAAGCGTGTGGGCAAGGGAGCGCGGCTCGATGTGCGGAATCCCTACCCCTGAACTGGAAGGTCGGGGTGGGTGGCCAGGAAGACCAGGTAGGCGATCGCCGCTGTTCCTCCCAGGAGGGACAGCGCACCACCGACCACGGCTCGCGACCTGCTCGCTCGGCCGTGCACCGACGCCTGGTACTCGACGTAGGCCCGTACAAGGCCTACGAGGGCCATGGGCAGCGCAAGGAAGCAGACGAGTGTCCAGAAGGGGCAACAGAACCAGCACGCCACGGACGCTCCGCCGCACCAGACCGCGAGCTCCGTCGTCTCCTGTGCCTCGTCCGGTGCGCCAACGGAAGTCATGGGCCGATTCAAGCAGCACCCTCGCGGGAGCTCCGCAGCAGGAGGAGACGGCGCCTCCGTCGGCGGCGGGACTCAGCGCGCCAACACCACCAGGGCGCCCCGGCAGACGTGCACCGCAAGCGCGCCGGACCGATCGGGGGGCACCGCAGCCTCCCGAGCCCAGGGCGTCGCCCCCGAATACGCGGTGGCCACCTGACACGTGGTTCTGTACCTTGCCCCCATGAGCGACAACCGAAGGGGCGATGCCGCGTAGGCGCCCCTCAGCCCTGCGGGGCGATCTCCCCGTCCGATCTCTGAGGCGGCGACGGTATCCGCGCATAGATCGCCTTTCGGGGTCTTGCACAGCCGACCTGCGTCGGCTGGAGCGGACCCGCTTCTGGCCTGAAGCCACGGAAGAAGCGTTCTGGCACTGGAAGGCCCTTGCCCACGGCCCTCTCCGGCACCTTGTGGACCCGCTCGCGGGTCCTGAATGCGGCATCCTCGAGTGTGGGTGCTACGGCGCCGGCTTTCGCGGGCACCTCGAGGCCGTGCTGCACGCGCTGCCCAGGAAGAGCGCGCGTGAGTTGCGCGTCCTCGTGCGGGCTCTCGACAAGAAGGTTCTGGCGAGGGCCAAGGTCATCCCGGCTGACAGCCTGGAAGTGCCCTGGTGGCTGGGTCGGTTCTAGGTCCCTACGGCCGGATCGTCTCGGTTTCCGTCTCGGTTTCCGTCTCGGTTTCCGTCTTGTTCGGCGTCGTTCACGGATGTTCGGGCGAGACTCGAAGCCGTTCCCGCACCGCTGGCCGGCCGCTCATGAACGCAGGTGAACGCCTCTGCCTTCGGCCCAAGTCGCCACCCCCACCGTTGGAGAGCGTGTGAGTGGGACAAAGCCGAGGCGGACACGGCGGTGAGGGTGTCGGGTCCTGATGGGAGTGTGTCCGGAATGGAGACACCCATGGCCCATGACGACGGGGACGAGGAGCACGCCGTCGTCGCACGCTTCTGGCTCGCCGGTCACGGCTTCGGCGACGTCGGCCGGCGCGAGCTGATCTACGCAGCCCAAGAGGTGATGAGGGCGGCGGCCGAGGCGGCAGGCGTCGGGGAGGTCGACGGGAACGAGTTCGGAGGAGGCGAAGCCGTCGTGTACGCCTACGGGCCCGATGCCGATGCCCTGTTCGAGGTCCTGGAGCCGACTCTGCGCAGTCTGCCGTTCCGGCCGGCGCACGTCCTTCTCCGGCGGGGTGACAACGAGACACGTAGGGAACTGATGGATCTGTAGGCCTGCCGAGCAGCGCGAGACGTCGACGAGTGCACTGCGAGCGCACCGGACAGGGCGCGGAGCAGCGGGGAATCACAGCAGCGGGGAATCGCAGAGGGAACAACCCCGCTCGGCGAGGCCGCGAACCACCCGTCCGCCCTGGTCGAAGCCCCCGACCGGGCTCACGGCGCCCAAGCTTCCCCGGGTGGGGGTTCGGCCGGTCGTCGTCAGCGGGTGCCGGCCGTCGGGGCTTGCTCCGGTCGACGGCACGGGCGGCGTGGCTGGGGCCGGTGGGGGTGCGGCGAGGCGCCTGCGTGTGTGGTCGGTCGGCGCGCCCGCCGTCGTGGCCGGCTGTCGGCGACCGGCGACCGGCGACCGGCGACCGGGGTCCGGGGTCCGGGGTCCGGGCGGGTCGCACCGTGAGTGTCCGTCGTCGGTCGCCCGGCCGTCCGCGATGATCGACGCCGGGCCGCCTCCGGACCGTCTCCGTGCCGTCCGAGGTTCCCCGGGGCCGCTCGCCGGCGGCCGGCAGTGACGGGCCAGCCGTAGCCGGCAACCAGGAAACCCCAGGTCAGGGCTCCCGGTCAATCGGGTTTCCCCCCAGGGGTAGCCGTCCGGCAAGATGGGGTGTATCTGCCCACTGCCAGAATTCAAGCTGCCGGACGGTTTCTCTTGGCTGAGTACATCTACACCATGCGCAAGACGCGCAAGGCGCACGGCGACAAGGTCATCCTTGACGACGTGACGCTGAGCTTCCTGCCCGGCGCGAAGATCGGTGTGGTCGGTCCGAACGGTGCCGGTAAGTCCACCGTTCTCAAGATCATGGCCGGGCTGGAGCAGCCGTCCAACGGCGACGCGTTCCTGTCGCCCGGCTACTCCGTCGGGATGCTGCTGCAGGAGCCGCCGCTCGACGAGTCCAAGACGGTCCTGGAGAACGTGCAGGACGGCGCCGCCGAGATCATGGGCAAGCTCAAGCGCTTCAACGAGGTCGCCGAGCTGATGGCGACCGACTACTCGGACGCGCTCATGGAGGAGATGGGCAAGCTCCAGGACGACCTGGACCACGCCAACGCGTGGGACCTGGACACCCAGCTCGAGCAGGCCATGGACGCCCTGGGCTGCCCGCCCGGCGACTGGCCGGTCACCAACCTGTCCGGTGGTGAGCGCCGCCGCGTCGCGCTCTGCAAGCTGCTGCTGGAGGCCCCCGACCTGCTGCTGCTCGACGAGCCCACCAACCACCTGGACGCCGAGTCCGTGCAGTGGCTGGAGCAGCACCTCGCCAAGTACCCCGGCACCGTCGTCGCCGTCACCCACGACCGGTACTTCCTGGACAACGTGGCCGGCTGGATCCTGGAGCTCGACCGCGGCCGCGCCATCGGCTACGAGGGCAACTACTCCACGTACCTGGAGACCAAGCAGACCCGTCTGAAGGTCGAGGGCCAGAAGGACGCCAAGCGCGCCAAGCGGCTCAAGGAAGAGCTGGAGTGGGTGCGGTCGAACGCCAAGGGGCGTCAGGCCAAGTCCAAGGCCCGTCTCGCCCGGTACGAGGAGATGGCGGCCGAGGCCGACAAGATGCGGAAGCTGGACTTCGAGGAGATCCAGATCCCGCCGGGCCCCGCCTGGGCAGCATCGTCGTCGAGGTCAACAACCTCAGCAAGGCCTTCGGCGAGAAGGTCCTCATCGACGACCTCTCCTTCACGCTGCCGCGCAACGGCATCGTCGGCGTCATCGGCCCGAACGGCGCCGGCAAGACCACCCTGTTCAAGATGATCCAGGGCCTGGAGGAGCCGGACTCCGGTTCGATCAAGGTCGGCGAGACCGTCAAGATCTCGTACGTCGACCAGAGCCGCGAGAGCATCGACCCGAAGAAGACGCTGTGGGCCGTCGTCTCCGACGAGCTGGACTACATCAACGTCGGCCAGGTCGAGATGCCTTCGCGGGCCTACGTCTCCGCGTTCGGCTTCAAGGGCCCGGACCAGCAGAAGCCGGCCGGCGTCCTGTCCGGCGGTGAGCGCAACCGCCTGAACCTCGCGCTCACCCTCAAGCAGGGCGGCAACCTGCTGCTCCTCGACGAGCCGACCAACGACCTCGACGTCGAGACCCTGTCCTCCCTCGAGAACGCGCTGCTCGAATTCCCGGGTGCGGCCGTGGTCGTCTCCCACGACCGGTGGTTCCTGGACCGGGTCGCCACGCACATCCTCGCCTACGAGGGTGACTCCAAGTGGTTCTGGTTCGAGGGCAACTACGAGTCGTACGAGAAGAACAAGATCGAGCGGCTCGGCCCGGACGCGGCCCGTCCGCACCGCGCCACCTACAAGAAGCTGACCCGGGGCTGATCCTCCTTGCGGCACATCTACCGCTGCCCGCTGCGCTGGGCGGACATGGACGCGTACGGCCACGTCAACAACGTGGTGTTCCTCCGTTACCTGGAGGAAGCCCGTATCGACTTCCTGTTCCGCCCGGACAAGGACTTCCAGCAGGGGTCCGTGGTGGCGCGCCACGAGATCGACTACAAGCGGCAGCTCGTCCACCGGCACCGGCCCGTGGACATCGAGCTGTGGATCACGCAGATACGCGCCGCGTCCTTCACCATCGCCTACGAGGTGAAGGACGGCGACGAGGTCTACGTCAGCGCGTCGACGGTGATCGTGCCGTTCGACTTCGCGGCGCAGCGGCCTCGCCGGATCACCGAAGAGGAGCGTGAGTTCCTCGAGGAGTACCGGGACGACGACAAGGAGGCCGTCGCCGCATGACGGTGCTCCACCTCGCCGACGAGGGGGAGGCGGCGGATCTCGCGGCCTTCCTCTCCCGGCTGCTCCATTACGACCGCGCGGCGGCGGTCCGGCTCCAGGCGGCCGGCACCGCGCTGGCCGTCTTCGGACGGCCGCCGTCCTTCGAGGTCCTCGCGGTCCGGGCGGTCCGGCTCGCGAAGCCGTACGAGAAGGGCCTCGACGTCACACTGGACGTGACCGTGTCCGCGGGGAGCTGCTGGAGGGCGTCGAGGAGACGGCGGCCATGGCCGCCGTGCCCGCCGCGGTGACCGGGCCGCCCTGGGCGGGCGTGCTGCCGCCCCGCGGCGGCTGGCAGCCGGCGTCGGGCCTCCCGGCGCCGGACGAGTTGCGCGCGATGGTCGGCGCGGCGGTCGCGGAGTTCCGCCGTCGTACCGGGGAACTGCCGGCCGAGCGCCGCACGCGCGCCGAACTCGACCGGACCGGGCGGGAGATCTGGTCCCGGACGGTCGGGGACACCGGTCTGCCTGTGCGCGCGGTGCACGCGGCCCAGTCGCTGGGCTTCCTGCGGCCGGCCACCGCGGCCCGGGACACCGGGCTCTACTCCTCGGGTACCTGGCTGCGGCTGCGGACGCCGTACGGCTCGATCGCGGTACGGCGGGCGGGACTCGGCGGCCTGGGCCTCAGCGTGCGCTGAGCGGTCGTGGGCCCGTACGCCCCGGCCCTCCCCACACCCCACCCACGCACGCCGTCCAGGCGCGCCGTCCACGCACGCCGCCCCCGGCGGGCCGGTTCAGTCCGGGGTGTTCACCATGGACGCCGCCGCGTACGTCAGGTAGTTCCACAGCGTCTGCTCGTGCTCCTCGGACAGTCCCAGCTCGTCCACCGCGTCCCGCATGTGCTTGAGCCAGGCGTCGTGCGCGGCCCGGTCCACGGTGAAAGGTACGTGCCGCATCCGCAGACGGGGATGGCCGCGGTTCTGGCTGTACGTCGTGGGGCCGCCCCAGTACTGGATCAGGAACAGCGTGAGCCGCTCCTCGGCCGGGCCCAGGTCCTCCTCGGGGTACATGGGCCGCAGGAACGGGTCCTCGGCGACTCCCTCGTAGAAACGGTGGACCAGTCGGCGGAAGGTGTCCTCCCCGCCGACCTGCTCGTAGAAGGTCTGCTCCTGAAGCGTGCCGCGCCGGATCTCTTTCACGTCCCCCATGGTCTCAGACCCGGCGACCGAGTACTCCAGGCCCGGAACCTTTCGGTACGGGACCTTCAGGTACGGGACCCGCGCCCACCGCGCCGACGGGTGCGGGCGCTCGCACCGCGGGCTCCCGCGCCGCACAGTGGACGTATGGCAGCGCATGTGCTCGGCAAGGAGCTGGAGGAGCTCGCCGCCTCCGAGCGGGCGGCGTTGGTGCGGGAGATCGAGGCGAGCGGGGCCCTCGCCGCCGATCCGGCCTGGCGGGAGGCCTTCGCCGTCGTACCCCGCCATCTCTTCGTGCCGTACTACTACGCCGCCGCCGCGGGCGGGTACGAGCGGCGATGGGGGGAGAGCACCGATCCGAGGGCCCGCGAGCGATGGGTGCGCGGCGCGTACGAGGACGTGCCGCTGGCCACCCGGCTGCGGGACGGGGAGCTGGTCTCCTCGAGCAGCCAGCCCTCGCTGATGGCCGAGATGCTGGCCGAGCTGCGGGTGCGGGAGGGGGACCGGGTGCTGGAGATCGGCGCCGGCACGGGATACAACGCGGCGCTGCTGTCGTACCGGCTCGGGGACGAGCGGATCACCACCGTGGACCTCGACCCGGAGATCACCGAGTCCGCCCGGCGGCACCTCGCCGAGGCCGGTTACCGGCCGACCGTCGTCACCGGCGACGGCGCCCGCGGGGTTCCCGAACGCGCGCCCTTCGACCGGATCGTCGCCACCTGCGAGCTGGCGTCGGTCCCACGGGCCTGGGTCGCCCAGTGCCGTCCCGGCGGCCGCATCCTGACCCCCCTGGCCACCGGGCTGCTCACGCTGACCGTGGAAGAGACCGGGCAGGCCGAGGGGAACTTCCTGCACACCCCCGCCTACTTCGTCCCGCTGCGCGGCACCGAGCGGCCCGCGCCGGAGCCGGTCGCCCTCGGCGGGGTGCCGCCGAGGGTCAGGGAGAACGATCTGTTCCGCTTCCTGCTGGCCCTCACCCGGGAGACCCTCGACCCCCAGGAGGCGTACGCGCTGTGGGAGCGCGAGAGCAGGCCCGGACGGCACCGGTACGGCGTCACCGTGGGCGGCGAGCGGATGTGGGCGTGGCTGGACGACCCGGAGGGACCCTACGCCTGGCCCCTCCCCGGATCGTCCGGCCCCACCCTCGTCGGGACCTAGCCCCGGCCGGCCCCGGCGGAGCCGCCCGCCGCGGGACCGGTCCTCGGAGGCCGGCCCTGTAGGGACCCGGCCCCGCGGGGCTCAGCCGCGTCGGACCGTGATCGTCGTCCACGCGCCGACGTGGACGCGGTCGCCGTCCTGGAGGGGGACGGGCACGAAGGGCTGGATCGGCTCGTCGGAGCCGTTGACCGTGGTGCCGTTCGTCGAGTTCTGGTCGACGACGGCCCAGCCGCCGTCGGGCTGCTGCACCAGCACCGCGTGCTGGTGCGAGACGCCCGGGTCCTCCGGCGGCACCGACAGGTCGATGTCGGGGGTCTCACCGGTGGAGTGCCGGCGGCGGCCGATGGTGATCTGGTTGCCGTCGAGCGTGCGCTGCTGCTCGGGGGAGTAGGCGGGCAGGTTCAGGCCCGCGGCCTCCGGTCCCGAGCGGTGCATCATCGCCATGAAGTACTCGCGGTCCGGGCCTATCGTCGCCGTCCAGGTCTCCGGCTGCTGCGGGAAGGCCTGGCCGGGCGGGGCCTGGTTGCCGCCGGGCTGGGGGTGGCCGTAGCCGCCCTGGTTGCCGCCGGGGCCGGTGTGGGACGGCGGGGAGAGCACCCAGTCGTCGTCACCGCCGCCGAAGGACGGCCCGGTCGGGCCGGACGGCTGCTGCGGCCTGCCGCCCCCTGCGGGTAACCGGACGGGGCCTGCGGGCCGCCGGGCGGCTGGAAAGCCTGCGGGGCGCGTCCGCCGGGGCCGCCGGGGTTGCCGGGCTGGGGGTAGCCGTAGCCGCCACCCTGGCCGCCCTGACCGCCGGGGCCGGAGGGCTCGCGGGCGAAGGGGTCGGAGGACGGGTTCGCGGGGCCGGGGCGGTGCCCGAAGGGATCGCCGGGGGTGCCCGACGGGTCACGCCCGTAGGCACCCGCGGGCGACCCGCCACCGGGGCCACCGGCGGGGTTGCCGGCCGGGCCGCCAGGCCCCTGCCCGTGACCCTGCCCGTGACCCTGCCCCTGCCCGTGACCCTGCCCGTGTCCCTGGGGCCCGCCGGACGGGCCACCGAACGGCCGACCGCCACCGGGACCACCGGGGCTGCCCGGACCACCGGGGCCGCCGGGACCACCCGGTCCACCGGGCCCGCCCTGGCCGCCCTGCTCATGACCGAAGGGCCGGCCGCCCCCCTGGCCCGGAGGCCGCGAGGGATCGCCGCCGAACGGCGGGCCCGGCGGGATCGGCTCGGCGGGACGGTTCACCTGGGACGGACGGGAGCTCTGGTAGTCGAACGCGTCGCTCCCGCCGAAGGACGGGGGCGGCGGCTGGAACCGCGCGTCCGGGCCCGCTCCGGGACCACCGGGTCCGCCGAATCCACCGGGCCCCACCGGCCCCCCTGGGCCACCCGGCCCGCCTGGCCCACCCGGTCCGCCGGGACCGGGCGCGCCGGGCCCCGGCGTGCGCGGGGCGGCGGGCGTGTACGAGGTCGCCGTATTGGTCAGGAAGTTCCACCGGCACTCCTCGCAGAACGGCGCGCCGCCCTCGCGGGGCGTGCGGCACTGCGGGCACAGCTCCGGCTCGGCGTTCGGCGCCGCGGACGGGCGACGGCCGTCGGGGCGGCCGCCGGCGCCCGGCGGGGCCGGCGGGAAGCCGTAGCCCCCGCCGGCCGGGGGCGGCGGGGGAGGGGGCGGAGGTACGGCACCGGCCATGCGGTGACCGCAGACCTCGCACCAGTCGTCGGAACCCGACTGGTGTCCGTTCGGGCAGGTCGGCATGTCGGCGCGTCCCCCTTTCCTTCGGTGTTCCTCTAGCGTCCGCTACGTCTGCTAGGTCACTTCTTTACACGAACAGTCTTTGTGGACCGGGTCTCGAGGGTCATCTCGTCCGCCTCCGCGACCTTCGCCTTCAATCGCACAGTACCTGTCGGCGCGTCGACCACGTCCACCACCTTCGCAAGCAGTTTCGCAGTATCCGCGTTCCCGGACGCGCTCGCGAGCTGAACGGCCCGGCCCAGTTTGGCCGTTGCTCCGTCCATATCGCCCGCTTTGCGAAGGTCCAGTCCCTGCTGGATGGCCTGGGCCAGTTCGGCCTGCCCGGTGTAATGGGCGACCTGAGGGTTGATCGAGGTGGAGGCCGCCATGTCGTCCGTCCACACGGCCCGTACGAGGCCCTGCGCGCCCAGGTTCCGCACCGCGCCCCCGGGCTCCGGGACCACCAGGGAGACGCGCGCGGCCAGCATCTCCTGGCCGACGCCGGCCGCCGGGACCTCGACGCACACGTGGTAGTCGCGGGACTCGTCGCCCCAGGAACCGGTGGGGTAGTCGCCGGAGCGCGGGCCCGACTCGGTGCGCCTGCCGGTCAGTTCCGCGACCGTCGGCGCGACCTGCTTGACGAACCGGACGGCCGCGCCGGCCGGGGTCCACAGCCGCAGGGCGACGTCCGCGACCTCCTTGCCCATGGCCGTCTCCATCATCCGCGTGAAGTCGGCGGCGAGCCCGGCCGGATCGGCGACGATGTCGGCGGTGCCGAGCAGGGCGGCGGCGATGCCTGTGACTTCTTTCACTTCCCAGTCGGTGCCCACACCGCGCGCGTCACAGGTGAACCGGCCCGCGCAGGAATCCAGCGCGGCCTTGAGGTCCTCGGCCGACTCGTGCTCGTTGCGGCCGTCGGTGAGCAGGATGCCGTGCCGGATGGCGACGTCGGCGCCGGCCAGCAGCCGGTCGGCCAGCCGCAGCCAGGTGCCGATGGCCGTGCCGCCGCCCGCGCTGAGCCGGCGCAGGGCCTGCTTGGCCTGCTCGCGGGTGGTGGGGCCGGCCACCGCGAGGCGTCCGCCGCCCGGATAGACCTCCGTGGCCACGTGCGTGCCGCCGATCACCGAGAAGTGCACGCCGTCGCGGAGCGTGTCGACGGCGGCGGCCGTCGCGTCGCGCGCGTTGCGCATCTTGGTCGGCGGGTAGTCCATCGAACCGGAGCAGTCGACCATGACCACCACGGCGGCGGACGGGCCCTCGCCCGGCGCGTACAGGTGCGGTGCCGTGACCCCGGTGCCGACGGTGCCGCCGCCGGTGGCGGTCACCGTCACGATCGCGTTGACCTCACGGCCGCCCTCCGGCAGGTAGGCGTTCTGGTAGACGTCCACCGAGAACCGCGGCACGTTCGACTTCGAGAAATTGGCCATGCCTTTTTCCCTCCCCCTCGGAAACTCCCACGGCGTGTGGGGTGACGACGTGGACGGACCGGTCCCCTCCGGTCCGCCTCTGCTTCCCCGCGCACCGGCCGGGCCCGTGCGTACGGGTCCGGCCGGTGCTCTGTCCGTGCGTGTGGCCTCAGGCCGATCCTGCCCCCTGCGCGGGAGCGGGGAACGGCACGACGGCCACTGTTACGTTGTCGTGGCCCCCGCCGTCCAGGGCGTGACCGACGAGAACCCGGGCGGCGTGCAGCGGGCGGGCGGCGGCGTCCGGGGGAAGCGCCTCGGCCATCTCCCCGGCCCCTTCCGCGTAGTTCCACAGGCCGTCGGTGCACACGATCACCACGCCCGGCCGGTCGGGCTTGAACGCGGCGGTGTGCGGCTCCAGTTCGTAGGCGTCGGCGCCGAGCCAGCCGGTGATCGCGTGGGCGCGCTCGTCGGCGTAGGCCTCGGCCTCGTTCATCAGGCCCGCGGAGACCATCTGGGCGGCCCAGGAGTCGTCCTCGGTGAGCCGGGCGGGCGGTGCGCCGCGGTCCTCCGGAACCCAGTAGACGCGGCTGTCGCCCACCCAGCCGACGACCAGCAGGCCCGCGGTGACGACCGCGCCGACGAGGGTGCAGGCGGGGGCGTTCTGGTGCGGGGCGTGCTCGCGGGCCGTGGCCGGTTCCCCGGCGAGCGCGTCGACCGCGTGCGAGGCGGCCACGATCGCCTCGTGCATGGCCTGTTGCGGGTGCGTGCCCTGCGGCAGGGCCGCCAGCAGGGTCCGTCCGGCGGCCTGTGCCGCGGCGTGCGAGGCGTCGTCGGGGCGGGTCGCGGAGGAGACGCCGTCGCAGACGACCGCCACCAGCGCGGGGCCGCCGTCGGGCAGCGTCGTGCGGCCGACGGTGAAGGAGTCCTCGTTGCGGTGGTGGCGCAGACCGCGGTCGCTGACGGCGGCGACCGGGCCCGACTCCTGCTCCATGTGGTCGCGTTCACGCGGCTGGGCGTGCCCGCAGTTCTCGCAGTACCCGTCGTCGTCCACCCGGCCCGCCCGGCAGGCCACGCACACCTTGGCGACGGCCAGCCGCGGGTCCGGCGCCTGCAGGGGGTACTCCTCCGGCTCGGCGGGCCGGTCGAACCGGACCCGGGGGCCGGGACGGCCGGAACGGCGGGGGCGGCGGCGGTCGGTGCCACCGGCCCGTCCGCCGGCACCCGAGCCGCCGCGACGGGCGCCGCGACCGGCGCCGCCACGGGCGCGGGCGGGGCGGCCGGCGGCCGCGGGACCGTCGGCGCCGGCGCACCGGCCGGGAGCGGCGGCGCACCGGCGGCGCCCCGCGCGGCCGGCTGCTGCGCCGCGTTCATGGTGAGCGTCGGAGTGTCCTTCGGACGTGCCGGTACGGCGGACAGGTCGTATCCGCACGCACCGCAGAAACGGTCACCCGCGTCGATCGGCTCCGCGCAGCTCGGGCACGTGGGCAGGGTCGCCTGCCCGGGGATCTGGGACATCAACTACACCCACGTCCGGGGGCGGTAACGATTGGCACGTTCCACCAGGTCGATCCTCTCCTCGGCGCCGGTCGCCAGCCGGGCCAGCATGCGGTACGAACGCTCCAGTCCGAAGCGCAGCCCCCGCTCGTCCAGGTCGCTGCCGAGCAGCGCCCGCCGGTCGTCGGAGACACTGCTGCCCCGGCCACCGGAGAGTATCCAGTCCAGCGCGCAGCCGAGGACTTCGGTGGACAACTGCTCCCGGCGCGTCGGATCCAGTCCGTAGGCGTCCAGTGCCTCGACCTGCGCCGCCGCGGCGGCGAGGTCCTCCTCGAAGGGTACGTCGGCGGCGGCCGCCGTCCGCTGCCGCAGCCGGGCGCGGACGGCGGCGACGCGGGCGGCGGTGTAGTGGATGGAGGACTCCGGCACCGACTCCAGCGTCCGTACGGCGCCCCGGCGGTCGCCCGCCGCGAGCTGGACGCGTGCCAGGCCGAACGCGGCGCTCACGAAGCTCGGGTCGGTCGACCACACGAGGCGGTAGTACTCGGCGGCGTTGTCCGACTGGCCCAGCATCTCCGCGCACAGGCCGAGCGCCAGCTTCGGCGCCGGCTCGCCGGGGAAGGCGTCGTAGATCGCGTCGAAGGCGAGCGCGGCGCCCGCCCGGTCGCCGGTGACCAGCGAGGCCACGCCCCGGTACCAGACGACCCGCCAGTCGTCGGGCCGTTCGCCCTCGAGTTCGGCCAGCGACCTCAGGGCGGCCTCGAAGTCGCCGTTCTCCAGCCGGGCGCGTATCTCCCGCAGCCGGCTCTCCACCGACGGGGCCGGCGCGGCCGCGAGGGCGGTGATCAGCTCGGCGGGCGCGGAGGCCAGCAGACCGGTGAGGAAACCGGCGTTGGGGTCGGTGGGGTCGACGTGCGGGACCGGCAGGGCGAGCCCGGCGGCGGGCGCGGGGACGGGTCTGACCAGCCCCGCCACGGCACCGCCGGCTCCCGCCACGGCACCGCCGGCTCCGGCCGGGACGGCTCCGGGCACGCGGGGTGAGGGCACGAGCCCGGCCGCGCCGGCCCCGCCCGTCGGCGCACCGCCCGCGCCGCCCGCCCGACCCCGCCGTGACGCGACGGCCCGGGACCCCAGCCGCGACACCTCCGCGTCCAGCTTCGGGAACAACTCCGTGTCCGTGACGCGCATCTCGGGTCCGAACAGGGTGGACGGCGCGGGCCGGGACCGCCCCGTCTGGAGCGAGACGACCTCGCGCAGCACACCGGTCAGCTGCTCGGCCATCTCCTGGGCGGAGGCGAACCGGCGGGCCGGGTCGGGGTCGGTGGCGCGGACCAGGAACCGGTAGAAGGACTCGTACCGGTGGAAGACCTCGATGGAGTCGGGGTCGGGCAGGGAGTCCACGAAGGCCGTGGTGTAGCCCTGGAAGTCGAAGGTGAGCACCGCCAGGGTGCGGCCGACCGTGTAGAGGTCGCTGGCCACCGACGGGCCGACCTCCGCCACCTCCGGGGCCTGGTAGCCGACCGTGCCGTAGATGGCCGACTCGTCGTCGTCCGTCCTGCGCACGGCGCCCATGTCGATGAGCTTGAGCTGGTCCTCGGTCTGGATGGCGTTGTCGACCTTGAAGTCGCAGTACAGCAGATTGCGGCTGTGCAGGTGACCCAGGGCCTCCAGGGCCTCGATGCCGAAGGCGCAGGCCTGCTCCACCGGCAGCGGGTCGCGCCGGCCGTCCGGGGTGCGGCGGGCGTTGGCGATCTCCTTGAGGGACTTGCCGCCGACGTACTCCATGACGATGTACCCGTCCAGCGATCCGGTCCGCTGGTCGAGGTGCTCGACGAAGTTGTAGATCCGCACGATGTTGGCGTGCTCGATCTCGGCGAGGAAGCGCCGCTCGGAGATCGCCGCCGCCATCGCGTCCTGGTCGCCGGTGTCCAGCAGGCCCTTGAGGACCACCCAGCGGTCGGAGACCGCCCGGTCGACGGCGAGGTAGACCCAGCCCAGGCCGCCGTGGGCCAGGCAGCCCACGACCTCGTACTGGCCGTGCACGACGTCGCCGGTCCGCAGCTTGGGGACGAAGGAGTACGGGTGGCCGCACTTGGTGCAGAAGCCCTCCGTGCGGCCCTCGCGCTCACCGCGTGCCCGGCCCACCGGCGCGCCGCAGTCGGCGCGCGAGCAGAACCGCTTGCGCTCGGGCACCTCGGGGTTGTCGAGGACCATCGCGCGCGGGTCGGGGCGCGGTACCTGGGGCACCGCGACCAGACCCGCCCCGAGCCGGGCCCGCCCGGACGAACCGGACGTGGAACCGGAGCCGCGCACCGACACCGAGCGGCCGCCGGCCGCGTCCGGCAGCGACCGCGAGAGCCGCCCGGACACCGAACGGCGCGACTTCGACGACTGCGAGGAGGTGCGTGCGCTGCGCGCGCTGGAACGTGAACCGCCCCCGCCCGTCGAGCCCCCGCCCGTCGAGCCCCCGCCCGTAGAACCCCCGCCCGTCGAACCCCTGCCGCCGCGGGTCATGCCGGTCGGGGGTGAGCCGACCAGACCTCCCCCGGAGGGAGGACCCCCGACGCGACGACGGGGGCCAGCCCGCAGGTGTCGCAGTACAGCTCGCCGCCGCCCACGTCCTCGTACGAGCCCTCGCAGCCCGGTCGCTGGCACGTCTGCCCTGCCTGACTCATGACCTCTGCTCCCCCCTGTGGTCCTCGGGGCCGCCCTGCCCGGGCACGCGCGGCGCGGCCAGCAGTTCGGCGGCCGCCTGCTGGTAGCGCAGGACGGCCTGTTCGGCGACGCGCAGATCGCAGGGCGCGCTCCACAGCATCCGCCGGGCCGCGTCGTAGCGCTCGACGAGGAACGGGTCCTCGGCGAGCCCGTGCCGGGCGACCTTCGCCTTGTACGCGTCGAGCCGGCCGCGCAGTTCCGCGCGGATCGCGAGCGGCGCGGTGACCGCGGTCAACGACTCGCGGGCACGCAGCAGTTCGTCCTCCGCCCGGCGCTCCAGGGACTCCAGCAGGGGGGACAGGCGGTGCCACTGGGCGTGCCGGCGGTACTCGGCCGCCGTCGCCAACTGCTCCTGGAGCACGGTCGGCGGGCCGCTGACGACCGGCACCTCGGTGGCGGCGATCTTCGCGAGCACCTCGCCGCGCGCGGTGCGCGCCTCGGCGAGGGTCCGGTCCGCGCGGCTGAGCACGTCCCGCAGCCGCACCAGCCGCTGCTCGGCGTCCTGACGAACCGTCAGGACGGCGTCGATCTCCCGGCGCACGTCCTCCAGGGCGCGCGCCTCCCGGTCGTACACCGTGGTGTCGGGGCGCCCGCCGCCCGGCGCCGAACTGCCCTGCGCGGGAACCCAGAACGCCAGCGGGTCGGAGATCACCCGCTCGCGCAGCGAGGTCAGGGTGCGGGTGATGCGCTCCAGGTCGTCGCCCGCCGGATGCTCGCCGGGGCGCACGCCCACGGAGTGCGCGAGCTGTCGGGTGCGCTGGAGTTCCGCGGCCAGGAGGTCTATCCGGGCGGGCAGCGCGGACCACACCGCGTCGGCGGTGACGACCAGGTCCAGCGAGGACGCGTACAGGTCGTTCATCCGGTCGACGAGGCCGGCCAGCGAGAAGCTCTCGCTGAGCCTGCCGGTGCCGGTCAGGGTCGGCGCGTTCGCCGTGGCGGCGGCCGGGCCGGCGACCGTGACGGACTCGCCGCGCAGCAGCTCCGTCAGCTCCGTCAGGTCCTCACGGCTGGACCAGCGGCGCCGCGAGCGGATGTCCCGCGCGGAGCGCAACGCGCCGGTGTACGCGTCGAAGTACGTCCACAGCAGCGTGATCGACGCCTCCGCGGACGCCCAGCGCTCCTCGGTGACGCCGGTCAGCGCGGCGCCTTCGAGGAGCCTGCGGCCCGCGTGGTCCTGGAGGGCGAGAAGCGAGGTCTCGATCGCCTCGTGCTCCGCGCCGAGCCGCGCCAGCGCACGGTCGACCTCGTCCCGGTCCATCACCGGCCCGGGGGGTCCCGTGACGCCCATCGATCACCTCTCGTCGCTGTGTCCGTCTCCTGCTCGGTCCGCCGTCCGCCGGCCGTCCCGTCAACTCGTGCGCAGATACTGCGGAGCGGGCGGCATCGACGTCGCCGGGTCCGAACCCAGTGTCGCCGACAGCCAGTCGGCGTACGACCGCTGCCAGCCGTCCGCCCGGTACGCCACCAGGACCTGGTTGACCCGGCGTACCAGATCGTCCGCGTCCTTGTTCATCGCCACGCCGTAGTACTCGGTCGTGAACGCGGCGCCCTTGAGCTCCACCGTCGGGTCCTGCGCGGCCTGGCTCGCCGCCAGGGCCCCGTCGGTGACGACGGCGTCGACCTCCCCGAGCTGCAGCCGCACCAGGCAGTCCAGTTGGTTGGGGACGGTGGTGGAGACGTCGGCGGTCGCGGGCAGCTTCCCGGCCTTCACGTCGTCGGTCAGCCGGGTGTTGGCGGTCGAACCGGCCGCCGTGCAGATCCGCTTCTTCGCCAGCGTGCCGTTGTAGCCCGTGACGGTCGACACCTTGGGGGCGAGCACCTGCTGGCCCGTCTTGAAGTACGGCGCGGAGAACGCGACGTCCTCGATCCGGTCGCAGGTGATCGTCATCGTGCGGACCACCATGTCGACCCGGCCCTCCTGGACGGCCGGGATGCGCTGGTTGGTCGGGATCGCCTTGAACTGGACCGCGTCGCGGTCGCCCAGGAGGTCCTCGGCGATCCGCCGCACCAGGTCGATGTCGAAGCCCTCCAGGGCGGCGCCCGCGGTGTTGGGGTTGCGGTAGCCCCAGCGGTAGCTGTTCTGGTCGACGCCGACGACCAGCTTGCGCCTCTCACCCGTACGGGCCTTGATCGCGGCGATCGTCGGGCCGTCCGCGGACGACGGCGCCAGCGTCTGCTTCTCGGGCGCCTCGCACGTCGAGGCCGCCACCGGGCTGCCCTCGGCGACGCCCGGACCGCCGGTGCCGGTGCTGCCGTCGCCCTTGGACTGGGTCCAGGGCAGCAGCAGCACGAACGCCAGGGCCATGACGCAGACGACCGCCATCGCGCCCACCCCGCCCCAGCCCCGCAGGCCGGCCCGTATCCGTCGCGCACGCATCGTCACGCCCCTCTCACCGGTACTCCGACAGCCTGCGGCCGATGCCGACGAGCGCGCCCGCCGCCGCCAGCACGGCGAGGACGGCCGCGCCCAGCGGCAGCCCGCCCATCGCGTCCAGGCCGTCACCGGCCGCCTGCCTGAACTCGTGCCGCTCGTGGTCGAGCGCGGTCGCCAGGCTGGCGTCGACGCCGTCGAAGCACGCGCCGGTCGCGCCCTTCGCGCCGATCACCAGGGCCAGCGCCTGCTCGTAGTTGCCGTTGTCGTCCTGGGCGCGGGCCGCGGCGTGGCGCTTCTTCCACTCCGCCATGTTGCTCTGCGCCGTCGCGACCGGCTTCTCGCCGGCCCGGTCGTCGGCGAGCTCCGCCGCCGCCGCGAGGCCCTTGCCGAGGGTGGCCATCTCCTCGGTGAAGTCGTGGTCGTAGGCGTCGACCGTCGTGTCGTCGACCTTCACGGTCTCGGCGCCGCGGGCCACCAGGGTGAGGTTCTCGTTGCCGCGCGCCTTCAGCGAGGCGATACGGGCGTCGTGCAGGACGTCGAGGGAGCGGACGCCGTGCTCGTAGGACTCGTCCAGCCCCGCGCGGGCCACGCTGTGACCGACGACCAGCCACAGCAGCACGACGGCGGACGCCGCGGACGCCGCGACCATGCCGTGGTTCAGCACCCGGTTCGTACGGCGGTAGTCGCGGTGCTGCGCCCAGGCGAGGGCGGCCAGCGCGAGGACGCCGAGGGCGATCGCCGCCCACGGGTACGGCTTCGCCGCCGCGTAGTCGTCCTGGAGGCGCTGGTTCTCCCTCTCGTAGAGGTCCTCGGCGGCCGGGAGCATCTCGTCCTGCATCTTCTGGTTGGCGTAGCGCAGGTACGCGCCGCCCACCGGGAAGCCCTGCCGGTTGTAGGTGCGGGCGCGCTCGACGAGGCCCTTGTACTCCGGGAGCAGCGTGTTGAGCTTCGTGATCGCCGCGGTGGAGGGGGAACCGGCGTCGGAGTTGTTCGCCGCGGTGACGAGCTTGGCGGCGGCCGTGTCGATGTCGTCCTCGTAGCGTTCGCGCGACGCGGCGGTCTCCTGGCCGCCCGCCAGGAAGCCGCCGGCCGCGGCCGTGTTGGCGTCGGCGAGCGACCGGTAGATGTCCGCCGCGGCCGAACTGAGCGGCTGGCTCTTGTGCAGCACGTCGTCGGCGGCGGCCGCGCGGTCGCTCGTCTGCCAGGCGGTGACGGCGCCGAAGGCGACGACGAGGAGGGCGAGAACGGCGCCGACGGCACGGAGCCTGCCCGGCTCGGTGGTCGCGGCGGAGCGCAACCGGTCGGCGCCCTCGGCGAGCGCCGTCCGGCGGCCGGGCGGCGCCGCCGTGCCGGTTGTCGGCGGGTTTGCCACGTTTCCCGACCTCCCCCATGGTCACCTGTCGGCGCCAGTATCGCCGCTCGGCACGGTGTCGCGCACCGGGCTCCGCCGGATCTTGACCGGATCGCGGCTGCCCGCTCCGCGAGTGAACACGTTGTGGATGGGTGTTCGGTTCCGGGGCGGGGGCGGGGGCGGGGGCGGGGGCGACGCGGGGCGGCGAGGGTCGTTCGCGGCTGGTCGCGCGTTCCCCGCGCCTCTGGGTGTCTGCCGTCACGCGTGTGGGGGGAGGGGCGGGCCGGGTGCGCTGCGGGCCGGGTGCGGGGCGTCTGCGGCTGGTCGCGCGGTTCCCCGCGCCCCCGAAGGGCGGCGGTCACGCGTGGGGGAGAGAAGAGAGAGGAGGAGGGGCAGGTCCGCCTGCCGCGGGTGCGCGGGCCGTCGGGCCGCCCCCCGTACCGTTCAGTGCTCGAAGTGGGTGCGGACCCTTGCCCGCGCGGCGGGGCCCGCGCCCAGTCTGTCCAGGCCCAGCAGCGCGGCTCCCAGCACCGGGCGTTGCCGTACCACCCTCGGGACCGCCTTCGGCGCTCTGGCGGCCAGCCGTTCGCCGATGCCGTCGTCGAGCCGGCGGTGGCCCGCGGTGAGGACTCCGCCGCCCAGGAGCACCGGGGTCTCCTCCGCCAGGAGGTCCAGGCGGGCCAGGGCGACCGCGGCCATGCCGGCGACCTCCGCCGCCAGGCGGTCGACGACCGCGCGGGCCACCGCGTCGCCGCCGGAGGCCGTCGCGAAGAGGACCGGGGTCAGCTCGTGGCGGCGGGAGGCGGGGACGCGTTCCAGGTGGAGGGACTCGATGAGGGCGTACATCGTGGGGAGGCCGAAGTGGGCCGGCAGGGTGTGCGCCAGGGCGGTGGCGGGACCCCGGCCGTCCGCGGCCCGGGCCGCGTGCCACAGGGCCTCCTCCGCGAGGGCCCAACCGCCGCCCCAGTCACCGGAGATCCGGCCGAGCGCCGGGAAGCGGGCGGTGCGGCCGTCGGGGCGCATGCCGACGCAGTTGATGCCGGCGCCGCACACGACGGCCACGCCCCGCGGCTCGGCGACGCCCGCCCGCAGGATCGCGAAGGTGTCGTTGCGGACCTCGACGGCCGCGCCCCAGGCCCGTTCGCGCAGCGCCGCCGCCAACCGCTCCTCCTCGACGGGCAGGTCGGCGCCGGCGAGGCAGGCCGAGACATGGGTCACCGAGGTGACGCCCGCGGCGGCGTACGCGCGCGTGACGGCGTCCGCGAGGACGTCCACGGCGGGACCCACGCCCACCGCGGGCGGCCGGAAGCCGCCGCCGCGGGCCGTGGCGAGCACCTCCCCGCCGGCCGCCACGACCGCCACGTCGGTCTTGCTGTTGCCCGCGTCGACCGCGAGGACACCCGCGGTCAGGCCCACGCGAGGTGCTCCCGGTTGTGTGCGACGAGTGCGTCGGTCAGTGTCTCGGCGTACGCGTACTGGCCGATCAGGGGATGGGCGAGGAGGGCCCGGAAGACGCGGTCGCGGCCGCCGCGCAGCGCCGCGTCCAGGGCGAGGTCCTCGTAGGCGGTGACGGCCGCCGTCAGGCCCGCGTACAGCGGGTCCACCGGCCTCACCGGCAGCGGGAGGCGCCCTCGGGGCCGACCGCCGCCTGGACCTCGATCACCGCGTCGTCGGGAGGAAGGGCAGCGTGCCGTCGTTGCGGGTGTTGACCACCTGGTGCGGGCTGCCGGAACCGGTGAGCAGCGCGGCCGCCAGGTCCACGGCCGCCTCGGAGTAGTGGGCGCCGCCCCGTCCCGCGAGCAGCGCCGGCTTCTCGTCCAGCGCAGGATCGGCGTACATCTCCAGCAACTCCTTCTCCATCGCCGCCACTTCGGCGGCCCGCGAGGGCTTGGTGCGCAGTTCGCGCACGACCTCGTCGTGGGCGTAGTAGTAGCGCAGGTAGTACGACGGGACCACGCCGAGCCGGTCCAGCAGGGGGCGCGGCAGGCGCAGGCCGGCGGCGATCGTGTCGCCGTGGCCGGTCAGCAGCGCGGGCAGGACGTCCTCGCCCCCGGGGCCGCCGAGGCGCACCGCCGTCTCCCAGGTGAGGTGGTTGAGGCCCACGTGGTCGAGGTGGACCTCGGACGCGGCGACCCCCAGCAGGCCGGCGAACCTGTGCTGGAGGCCGATGGCCACGTTGCACAGCCCGACCGCCCGGTGTCCGGCCCGCAGCAGGGCGCGGGTGACGATGCCGACCGGGTTGGTGAAGTCGATGATCCAGGCGCGGGGGTTGGCGCGGCGGACCCGGTCGGCGATGCCGAGGACCACGGGGACCGTGCGCAGCGCCTTGGCCAGGCCGCCGGCGCCGGTCGTCTCCTGGCCGACGCAGCCGCACTCCAGGGGCCAGGTCTCGTCCTGTGCGCGGGCGGCCTGTCCGCCGACGCGGAGCTGGAGCAGGACCGCGTCGGCGCCGTCGACGCCCGCGTCCAGGTCGGCGGTGGTGACGATGCGGCCGGGGTGGCCCTGCCGGGCGAAGATGCGCCGGGCGAGCCCGCCGACCGGCTCCAGCCGCCCGGCCGCCGGGTCGACGAGGACCAGCTCCTCGATCGGCAGGGTGTCCCGCAGGCGGGCGAAGCCGTCGATCAGTTCGGGTGTGTAGGTCGAGCCTCCGCCGACCACGGTGAGCTTCATGTCCGGGCTAGCCCTTCACTCCGGTCGGGGCGATGCCCCGGCGAACGCGGCGGTCAGGGCGAAAGCCGCTTCCCGGATTCCTTCCCGGGGTGCTCTCCAGGTCGCTTTCCGGGGCGCTTCGGGGATCCGTGCGGGCATGGCGGGCCTCCCAGGGACGGGTGCGACGACGGTGATGGCGATGGCGATGGCTAGGGGTAGGGGTATGGGGATGGGGACGGCGAGGGCGACGGGGGACACCGGGGCGGTCAGCGCGAGGTGTCGAACACGTCGTCGCGGGTGGCCGCCAGCGCGCTCTCCAGGGCGCCGCGCAGCACCGGCCGTTCGGTGACGGCGCCGACGACGAGCTTCGGCCGGGACGCGGCCAGCTCCTCCAGCTCGGCCTGGACGAGGGCCCGCAGCGCCTCGCCGCCGGCGGTCAGGCAGGCACCGCCGAGGACGACGAGTTCGGGGTCGAGGACGGCGACCAGGGAGGCCAGACCGGTCGCGAGCCGGGTCGCGTAGAGGCCCAGCAGCTCCCGCAGCGGGCCGTCCTCCGCGGCGGCGGCCCGCGCGACGAGGGCGGCGGCGGTCTCGGCGTACGGGCCCCGGCCGATGCCGGTGACCCCCAGGTCGCGGGCCAGCTCCGGCAGGGCCTGGGAACCGGCGAGTGCCTGGTAGCCGCCGCTGTTGGCCCTGGTGACCTGCCGGACCAGGGGTGCGCCCGGCACGGGCAGGAAGCCGACCTCGCCCGCGCCGCCGGTCCAGCCGCGGTGCAGCCGGCCGCCGAGGACGAGGGCGGCGCCGAGGCCCCCCTCGTTCCACAGCAGCACGAAGTCCTCGTGCCCGCGGGCCGCGCCGAGCCGCTGCTCGGCCACGGCCACCAGGTTGACGTCGTTCTCGTACTCCACCGGCATCGGCAGGGCCGCCGCGAGCTCGCCGAGCAGCGTGGGCGAGTGCCAGCCCGGCAGGTGGGAGGCGTAGCGCAACCGGCCGGTGGTGGGGTCGAAGGCCCCCGGCGTGGCGACGACCAGCCGCCGCACGTCGTCCCGGGCGAGCCCGGCGGCCTTCACCGCGCCGTCCAGCGCCTCGGTGACCTGCCCCACGACGGCCCCCGCGCCCCTTCCGCCCGCCGTCGGCACCTCGTACGTGCCCACCGTGCGGCCGGTGATGTCGGCGACGGCGGCCAGGACGCGCTCGGGAGTGACGTCGAGACCGGCGGCGTGACCGGCGGCCGGGTTCACCCCGTACAGCCGGGCGCCCGGCCCCGGCCGTCCCTTGGTGGTGCCGGTGGCCAGGACCAGCCCCGCCGCCTCCAGACGGGCCAGGAGCTGGGAGGCGGTCGGCTTGGACAGGCCGGTGAGCCTGCCGACCCGGGCGCGGGACAGCGGGCCGTGGGCCAGCAGCAGGTCCAGGGCGGCGCGGTCGTTCATGGCACGCAGGACGCGCGGCGTGCCCGGCGTTCCGGCGGTTCCCGCCATGCGGTCCGCACCTGCCCTTCTCGGCCGCCCGGCTTCCCGGTGATCCCGGAGGGAAGTCCGCCGAGGCGCTCGTGCTCCGCGCTCGACCACTGTCAGGAAGGTTTCCTGTCCGGTGCAGGGAAGGTAGGTCCGGCGTCCGGAGGGCGTCAAGGGGGAGGCGGAGGCGCGGGACAATGGGGAGACCGGGCGCGGAACAAGGGGGACCGAGGTGCGGGAGGGGCGGACGGAAGCGCGGAAAGAGGTGCGGGAGGGGCGGACGGAGGCGCGGAAAGAGGTGCGGCGCGCGGGAAAGTGCTCTTGGATGCGGCGGGTGGACCGAAAACTTCTGCTCGTTCGCTGGCGTGCGGCCTTGGCGGACACCGGGCCGTCCCTGGTGGCGCTGTCCCTGCTCCTCGTGTGGCAGGACGGATTCAGCCTGCGCAACGCGGCCGATTCGCTCGTCGTGGTGCCGGTCTCGGTGGTCCTGGCGGTCCTGGCGGCTCTGCTCGCCGCCGCCGGGGAGTACACCCTCCTGGTCCGCCGGGCCCGCGACACCGGCCTCCCGGTCACTGCGGCGGCCCTGGAGGACACCCAGGCGGTGAATCTCCCTGTGGTCTGGCGGCCGGAGGACCGCGACCGCTTCAGGGCGGCACTGCTCGCGACCGGGCGGACCTCGGGCGTGACGGAGACCGCCGGCGAACTCCGCTTCGAGTGGCGCCCGGTCCGCTCCTGGCGGTCGGTGCGCGCCACGGTGTCCGGCGACGAGGACACCGGTGAGGTGCGGGTGGACATCCGCGGCGGCAGGCACCAGAAGGGCAGGGACCGCGAGAAGCCGGGCCGGAACGGCTACCGCCTGCCCGTCGGCAGCAGCTTCGTCGCCCTGTGCCAGCTCGTACGGCTGATACGGACGCTCCACTCCCGAAGTCCCCGGGACGGGGCGCCGTCTCCGGGCCGAGGTAGGGTGCCGGACCCCGGCCCCTCACCGGGGCGAGCGGACCCGGACCCTCTGCCCTCGCGCTACTTCGACGCCCCCGGCGGCGCCAGGGGCGTCAGCGGGGAGGCGGCCGCCGCCTGCGGGGAGCCCGGGTTGGAGTACACCGACGGGGCGGCGACACCGGCCGTCGGGTCGTTGTCCGGGTCCTGCTCCGGCGGGACCGTGGCGCCGCCGACGATACGGATGTCCGCCGCGTCGAACGCGCGCTTGATCCGCCAGCGCAGCTCGCGCTCGACGGTGAGGGACTTGCCGGGCATCGTCTTCGCGGAGACGCGGACCACCATCGAGTCGATCAGGACGCTGTCCAGGCCGAGCACCTCGATCGGGCTCCACAGGAGCTCGTTCCAGGGCTCCTCCTTGTTCATCTTCTCGGCGACCTCGACGAGGGTGGCCCGGACGCGGTCCAGGTCCTCGGACGCCTTGACCGTGACGTCCACCCCGGCCGTCGCCCAGCCCTGCGAGAGGTTGCCGATCCGCTTGACCTCGCCGTTGCGGACGTACCAGATCTCGCCGCTGTCGCCGCGCAGCTTGGTCACGCGCAGGCCGACCTCGATGACCTCGCCGGAGGCGACGCCCGCGTCGATCTGGTCGCCGACGCCGTACTGGTCCTCGAGGATCATGAACACGCCGGACAGGAAGTCCGTGACCAGGTTGCGGGCGCCGAAACCGATCGCGACACCCGCGACACCCGCGGACGCCAGCAGCGGGGCCAGGTCGATCTCGAAGGCGCCGAGGATCATCAGGGCGGCGGTGCCGAGGATGAGGAAGCTCGCCACCGACCGCAGCACCGAGCCGATCGCCTGCGACCGCTGCCGGCGCCGCTCGACGTTGACCAGCAGGCCGCCCAGCCCCGTGCCGTCGCCCGCCTGGACCGTGCGGTTCATCCGGTCGATGAACTTGGTGATGGCCCGCCGCACCACCATGCGCAGCACCGCGGCGATCACCAGGATCAGCAGGACCCGCAGGCCGATCGCGAGCCAGGTCGACCAGTTCTCCTCGACCCAGCTCGCGGCGTTCGTCGCGCCCTCCTGGGCGTCCTGCAGGCTCGGGACGATCACGGAGGTCGGCGACTCCGAGGGGGTCGGCGACGGCGACGAGCCGGCGGCCCTCAGGACGGCGGACAAGGACACGGCAGGTACCTCCAGGTGCGGCGCTGCTCCCTCCGGCGCGGCGGTCAAGGTGGTCCAGGTCACGAAAAGGTCACCGGTGGGGCAGGAGCACCACACTAACGGGGCATCGTGTGTGCCCCGGCGGGATGTCCGGAGGAGAGACCGTGTTCACCCGCGCTTGAACAGGCCGGGGCGCGGGGATGTATTCGGGTGTGGTCGAAAACACTCCCAGCCCGTTACCGGGACATGGTGGCGCGTCCACCAGGCAAGAGGGGAGACTGACCTCAGTTCGTCCCGGCGCGAGCCACGCGCCGCCGACGCCCAAGGAGGCATCCGTGCCGCATGTCCTGGTCCTGAACGCGTCGTACGAGCCCCTCGGCGTCGTACCGCTCCGCCGCGCGCTCGTCCTCGTCCTGGAGAACAAGGCCGTCTCCCTCGAGGAATCCGGCGCCTTCCTGCACAGCGCGACCGTCACGGTCCCCGCGCCCAGCGTGGTCCGGCTCAAGCGATTCGTCCGGGTTCCCTACCGGGGGCCCGTTCCCCTCACCCGCCGGGCGCTCTTCGCCCGCGACGGGGGACGGTGCATGTACTGCGGTGGCGTCGCAACCAGCGTCGACCACGTCATCCCGCGCAGCCGCGGGGGCAAGCACGTCTGGGACAACGTCGTGGCGTCCTGCCGGCGCTGCAACCACGTCAAGGCGGACCGCCACCTCGTGGAGATCGGCTGGCGGCTGCGGCACAAACCCGCCCCGCCCACCGGTCTGGCCTGGCGCATCATCGGGACCGGCCACCGGGACCCGCGCTGGCTGCCATACCTGCAACCGTACGGCGCGGACGACGCCCTGGCCCGGATCGACGGCATCTCCGCCTGACCGCTCCGGGCCTTCGCGTTCTCCGCGGCCGCGTGCCCCGTGGCGCCGATCCGCCACGGGGCCCTCCGGGTCGGGCCCGTGCCGGACCCCATGCCGGCCTGACATCGGCCGACGTGCCACGCCCCCCGGCGGCCCCGCACGCCCCGGACAGGGCGGCGGCCGGTGCCGGGACCACGGCGCCCAGGGTCCCCGCCCGAGCCGGATCGGGGGCGGTATCCGTCCCCGGCGCCGCCCGCCCGGCGGGGACGGCCGTCCCGGCGGGCGTGGCCGGTGTCCGGGACCGGCCGCGGGAACGGGCGTGCGGCAGGACTCCGGTCACAGCGCGGGCACCCCGTCCGGATCGCAGTCGCCCGCCGTGGCGAAGTACCGCGTCAGCCAGGCGCGGCGCTCGTCCGCGGGCATCGACGCGAGGCGCGCCCGGGCGGCCCGCCGTTCGCGCAGCCCGGCGCGGGCGGCCTCGTCGCCGCGGGCGTCCAGTGCGTCGAAGTGCTCCTGGGCGGGCCTCGGCGCGAGGAGGTTCGCCACGGCGTCGTCCGCGCGGCTCACCCGCGGGTCCGACGGTTCCCCGCAGTCCCCGCGGCCCTGGAGCGCCGCCACGGCCTCCCACGCGTACTGCTCGGGATCGGTCAGTCCGCCCCGTACGAAAGACCGGCCCATCGGCGTCAGCAGGGGCAGTTCCGCCTCCCCGGGGCGGGGTGCTCCCGGCCGGTCCTCGAACCGGACCGGCAGGTTCCGTACGCCTTCCAGTCGACCGGTGACGCCCGAGAGGGCGTTCCTGACCTGGGGAAACAGGTCTCCGTAGCGGGCGTTCACACAGATCTGCGGGGTGGTCGAGGTGTCACAGACCTGACGCTCGCCGACCGGATCGGTGTGCCACAGCCCGGCACCGCCCTGCACCAGCAGCGCGCCCGCCGCCATCGCCGCCGCGAGCGGCAGCAGGGCCGTGTACCGGCGCCGCGCCGCGTACGCCAGCACGGCGGCCGCCGCGAGGCCGGTCACCCACACCGTGGCGGCCACGGGCTGCCACACCACCGGAACCAGGCCCTCCGGGACGGGGAGCGCCGGGTTCAGGGCACGGCCGGCACCGGCGTCCGCCCGCGACGCCAGGCCCAGCGCGGCGTACCCGCCGGCCGCCAGCAGCGGCGCCACCGGCCGCCGGGGGACCAGCCGCCCCACCACCTGACCGGCCACCGCGGCGGCCGCCACCGCCACCGCGTCCGCCGGCAGCAGCTCCAGGCCCGGCCCGTCCCCCCGGGCGTACGGCCAGGTCGCCAGCAGTGCCCCGGCCGCCGCCGTCGCGTACCCGGCCGTCGTCCACGCGGCCACCGGGAGCGCCGACGCGAGGAACCGCGCCAGCGGCCCGCGCGTGGCCGTCCCCCACAGCTCCTCCGTGCGGCGCCGGCGCTCCCGCCCGCCCTGCCGGCACCCCGCCGCCGCGGCCAGCGGCAGGACGACCAGCAGGACGGCGTGCAGTTCGGCGCGGGTCTCCGCCCAGCCGCCCTGCCAGCGGTCCGCCCCCGCGGCCAGCAACCCGGCGGCCGTCACGAGGACCGCCAGTCCCGCCCAGGGGGCGAACCCGCGCAGCGCCTCGGCGCGCAACGGGTGCACGCGGACCGGCGCGCGCCTCGGCGCCGTGACCGTACGGCTCATCGCTTCGCCCCTTCCCGGGATGCGGGGCAGGCGCGGTGGGCCCGCAGCGCCGCCGTGTAACCGCGTTCGATCGGGTTGTCGCCGACCCCGTCGCCGGTGCCGTCCCCGCCCAGCGCGCTCAGCGAGCCGGGGGTGCCGCGGTAGGCGACCCGGCCCGCGTCCAGCAGGGTGACCTCCGTGCAGGCGGCGGCCACGTCCTCCACCAGGTGCGTCGAGACGACCACCGTGGCGGAGGCGCCCAGCGAGCGCAGCAGCGCCCGCAACTCCACCCGCTGCTCGGGGTCCAGGCCCGCGGTGGGCTCGTCCAGGAGCAGCACGTCGGGGTCGTTGACGAGGGCCTGCGCGATGCCGACCCGGCGGACCATGCCACCGGACAGCGTCCGCACCTTCGTGTCGATGCGGTCGCCGAGACCGACCCGTTCGACGGCCCTCTCCACGGCGGCCGGGGTGTCGGCGACGGGCAGATCCTTCAGCCAGGCCACGTACGCGACGAACTCGCGGACCGTGAAGCCCGGGTAGTGCCCGAACTCCTGCGGGAGGTAGCCCAGCCTGCTGCGGACCGCGCGGCGCCGCCCGGCCTCGCCCACGTCCTCGCCGAGGATCTCCACCCGCCCCCCGGCGGGCGGCACGACCGTCGCCAGCACCCGGATCAGCGAGGTCTTCCCGGCGCCGTTCGGCCCGAGCAGGCCGTGCACCCCCCGGTCCAAGGCGAGGTCCACCCCGTCGAGGGCGACGGTTCGGCGGTGCCGGACGCGCAGTCCGGTCACTCGTATCGTGCTCAAGGAATCTCCATCGGGCGGACGGGCATGGGGTGCCGGTCGGTGGGCGGACGGGCATGGGGGTGCCGGTCGGTGGGCGGATGTGGGGCGGGGCGGCCGGCCCGTGGGCGGGTGTGCGTCGGGGCCGGGTGTGCGTCAGGGCGTCCGGTCGTAGGCGGAACGGCGGGCGGCCAGCGCGGTGGCGGAGAGCATCGCCGCGCCCGCCCACGCACCCTGGGCGAGGGGGCCGTCCAGGACGGCGGTGAGCTGTTCGGCCAGCCGGGTCAGCGGGGCGCCGGACGGCGAGGCCAGCGCCGGTGCGAGCACCGCGCACAGCCAGCCCCCGCCGGTCACCGCCGCGCCGGTGCGGGAACCGGCGTACCCGGCCAGGGCCAGCGAGGCCAGCGTCAGCGCGAGCCCCGGCAACAGCCAGGCCGCCGCGCCCGGCGCACCCGAACCGGGCAGCAGCAGCCCGGCCAGCGTCAGCAGCGGCAGGCTGACCAGCAGCACGGCGGCCGTCCGGGTCAGCAGCAGCCGCAGCCCGCCGGCGGGTGAGGCCGCGGCGATCTCGTGCACCGGGTCGGCGTGCGGCCCGTACGACAGGGCCACCCCGAGGACCGGCACGACCGGCGCGAGGGCCAGCAGCAACGGCCGCGCCCCGGTCACCCCGGCCCCGTACGCCAACGCGACCGCCCCAGCGCCACGGCCACCACGGCGACGGACCAGGCTCCCCGCACGGCGGGGCCCGCCGCCCACAGGACGCGGGCGAGGCGGGGGCGCGGACCGGCGCGGGTCCGGCGCTCGCCGCCCGGCGGGAGGAGCGGCCGATGCGGCGCGCGGCGAAGCCGCCGACGGCGCGCGACGACCAGAGGCGGGCGTGGGGGAAGTGGGGGAAGCGGGGGAGGCGGGGGAAGGGGACGACGGGGGTGGGCAGGACGGGAGCGGCGGCGGCGGGCGCCGGAAGCGGTGACGTGGCCCCGATCGCCGGTGCCGCTGTGGGGGCCGCCGTCGGTGCGGGGGCCGAGGCCTCCCGAAGCACCGCCTTCCGTACCTGTTCCAGAACGGCCCCCGCGGCGCCCTCCCGCACCGCGCGGGACACGCGGGTCGCGCAGGCCGCGCAGTGCTCCAGGTGCCTCTCCAGGGGCCGGGCGTCGGACTCCGGGAGGGTGCCGTCGGCGTAGCGGGCGGCCAGGGCGTCGGTCGCGTGCCGTCGGATGGGGTTCATACCGGGCCTCCCGCCGGAGTCGGGTGCAACTGGGCGAGCGCCGCGCGCAGTTCGGCACGGGCGCGCATGGCGCGGGTCTTGACGGTGCCCTCGGGGATGCCGAGCAGCCGGGCGGCCTCGCGGGTGGTGAGCCCGTCGACGACGGTCACGCGCAGCACCTCCCGCAGTTCGGGCGGGATCCGGTCGAGGGCGGTGCCGACGTCGCCGAACTCCAGCCCCGCCAGCACCCGTTCCTCCGCGGACGGCAGGGCCGCCGCCGGCACCCGTTCCACCCGCTCGGTGTCCATCGGGGCCGTCTCGATCCGCGCGGAGCGCTCCTGCGCCCGCCGCGCGTCGACCAGTCGCCGGGCGGCGATGGTCCACAGCCAGCCGCCCGCCTCCCCGCCCCCGTGTCCGGCCGCCGACCGCCACACGGTCACGAACGTGTCCTGCACCACCTCCCGCACCACCTCGGGATCGGCGCAGCGCCGGGTGAGCCGCGCGTGCAGCCAGCCTGCGTGCCGGTCGTACAGGACGGCCAGGGCGCGGGCGTCCCCGTCGGCGACGGACCGAAGCAGCGCCGCGTCCGTGCCGCTCTCGCCGTGGCCCCTCATGGGGCGGAACAGTCTCACACTTTCTCTGTCGGCCGGCCCGGCGCCGGCGGTTCACGCCGCGGTCCCGACGGCGCGCGGTCTGCCGCGATCGACCCGCATTGGGGAGAATGTCAGGGTGAGGAATGTGACGAGACGCGTGGTGTCCGATACGGGGACGTCTGCCGCCGCGCCCGCTGGGTAGGGCTTTTGCGGTAACCCGTGAACACCGCCGGACACCGTAGGGCGCCGACAGACACCGCCGGACACCGTCCGCCGCTGTCGAGCGCCGTACGACGACGCCGCGTACCCCGTACGGCGGCGCCGTCCCCGAACGAGGAGGCCACCGTGATCGCACCGGCACACCGACTGCTCCCGGTCCAGTCCAAACGCCCGGCGGCGCCGTCCGCCTGCGCCGAGGAACCCCACCCGTACGCGTGCAGCGCGGAGGGCGCCCGTACCGAGGCCCCGCTGACCAGCGAACCCCCGCTGCCCGACGCCGAGCCCCTCACCAGCGAACCGCCGTTCGCCGCCGCGGACTCCGACTCCACGAGGCCGTAGATGACCGCGCCCCTCGGAGAGGACCTCACCCGGCTCGCCGCGCTGCACGGCGTCGCGGTCTCCTACCGGCCCTCCCCGGACCGCACGGTCACCGCCTCGGCCGCCGCCGTCACCCGTGCCCTGGCCGCCCTCGGCGTGGACGCGGGCACCCCGGAGGCGACCCGTGCCGCGCTGGCCGGCCGGGAACGCGAACTGGCCGAACGGCTGCTGCCGCCGACCGTGGTCCACTGGAGCGGCGGCGCCGAGCCCGATGCCCTCGCCGCCCTTCCCGAGGGCACTCGCCTGCGGATCGAGACCGAGCAGGGCGAGACCCGGGCCTCCCTCGACCGGCTCCCGCCCGGCGTCCACACGATGACCGCGACCGCGCCCGACGGCCGCGGCGCCCGCGCCCACCTGATCGTGGCCCCGCCCCGGCTGCCCACGCCCGCCGGACGCTCGTACGGCCTCCTCGTCCAGCTCTACTCCCTGCTGTCCGACCGCTCCTGGGGCATGGGCGACCTCGGGGACCTCGCCGAGCTGGCCGACTGGGCCGGACGGGCGCTCGGCGCCGGATTCGTGCAGGTCAACCCGTTGCACGCGGCCGTCCCCGGCACCCCCACCGACCCGTCCCCGTACCGGCCCTCCTCACGCCGCTTCCCCGACCCGGTGCACCTGCGGATCGAGGACGTCCCCGAGTTCGCGTACGCCACCGTCCCCGAGCGGCTGCGGGGACTGCGGGAGAGCGCCGCGCGGCTGCGGGAGGCCGTCCTCGACAAGGGGGCGCTGATCGACCGGGACGCCGTGTGGGAGCTGAAGCGGGAGGCGCTGGAGCTGATCGCCACCGTCCCCCTCGGGCCGGGCCGGCGCGCCGCCTACTGCGACTTCCTCGCCCGCGAGGGGCAGTCCCTGGAGGACCACGCCACCTGGTGCGCGCTGGCCGAGGTGCACGGCTCCGACTGGCACCGCTGGCCGCGGGGACTGCGCGACCCGCGCTCCGCCGAGACCGCCCGGGCCCGGCGGGACCTGATCGACCGCGTCGACTTCCACTCCCGCCTCGCCTGGCTCACCGACGCCCAGCTCACCGCCGCCCAGCGCACCGCTCGGGAGGCCGGCATGCCCCTCGGGATCGTGCACGACCTCGCGGTCGGCGTGCATCCCGGCGGCGCCGACGCCTGGGCCCAGCAGGACCACCTCGCGGCCGGCATGTCGGTCGGCGCGCCCCCGGACGCCTTCAACGCCCGCGGCCAGGACTGGGGCCTGCCCCCGTGGCGCCCCGACCGCCTCGCCGAGTCCGGCTACGCCCCGTACCGCCGCCTCCTGCGTGCCCTCTTCCGCTACACCGGCGCCCTGCGCATCGACCACGTGATGGGGCTGTTCCGGCTGTGGTGGGTCCCCCAGGGCGAGCCGCCCACCGAGGGCACCTACGTCCGCTACGACGCCGAGGCCATGCTCGCCGTGCTGGTCCTGGAGGCCTCCCGGGCCGGCGCGGTGGTGATCGGCGAGGACCTCGGCACCGTGGAGCCCGGCGTGCGCGAGGCCCTGCGCGAACGCGGGGTGCTCGGCACCTCCGTCCTGTGGTTCGAACGCGACTGGGAGGGCGACGGCCGTCCGCTGCCCCCCGACCACTGGCGCGCCGACTGCCTCGCCACCGCCACCACCCACGACCTGCCCTCCACCGCCGCCCGCCTCACCGGCGAGCACGTCGAACTCCGCCACCGGCTCGACCTGTCGACCCGCCCGCTGGAGGAGGAACGCGCGGAGGCCGCCGCCGACACCGGCGAGTGGCTCGACCTGCTGTCCCGGCTCGACCTGCTCCAGGGCACCGGCGGAGGCGGCGACACCTCCTCGGAGGAGGCCGAGATCCAGGCCGTCCACCGGTTCCTGCTGCGCACCCCCGCCCGCATGATCGGCGTCTGGCTCCCGGACGCCGTCGGCGACCGCCGCCCGCAGAACCTCCCCGGCACCTGGGACCAGTACCCGAACTGGCGCCTGCCGGTCGCGGACGCCGACGGCCGGCCGGTCACGCTGGAGCGACTGGCGGCGTCCCCGCGACTGCACGCGCTGATGGAGGTGCTGCGGGGAGAGGCCGACGGGTGAGGGGCGGCGGGTGGGGACGGACGGGTGAGGGCGGACGGAGGCGGGTGAGGGCGGCGTGCGGGGCGGCCGGACCTGCGGGGCAGGGCCGCGCGGGGCTGACGTGCGGGCGGACGTGGGGACGGACGTACGGGGTGTCCGCACCCCGTGCGCCACCTCATACGGCACCCCGGACGCGCGCGCCCGAACCCCGTTCGCTAACTTGGCACCGTGGACAAGAAGAACGCCCTGCGCGCCGGCGCCCTGGCTGCCGGTACGACGCTGATGATGCTGCTCATGTCGTCCCCCGCGCTCGCGCTGACCCGCGACGACGGCGACGACCCCGGTCAGGGCCTCAGCGTCATCGAGACGCTCGGCCTCTACGTGCTGGCTCCGCTCGCCCTGTTCGCGGCCATCACCGGCCTGGTGTGGGTGCTGGACCGGTCGAAGGACCGCGGCGACACCACCAGCTCCAACATCACCGTGAAGGGCGACGCCGCCAAGGCCGCCAAGGCCGGCTGACCCTCCCCGGCACACCTCTCGAGGGCGCCGTCCCCGCCGTCCGTACGCGCACCCCGCCGTACGACGCCGGAGACGGCGCCCTCGCGCGTCGTACGGCCGGCGCGCGCCGACCGCCCACCGCGTCCACGGGTGCGGCGCGATGGGCTGCCGCGCCCTCCGCGGTGCCTTACGGGTGCGGCGCGGTGAGGTACCGCTGCACGGTCGGCGCCAGCCAGGCCACGGCCTCCTGCCGGGTCAGCGCCACGGCGGGCGGGAAGCGCAGCACGTAACGGGTCAGCGCGAGCCCCAGCAGCTGAGCGGCGCAGAGCGCCGCACGGGCCGGCGTCTGCTCCGGGTCCGGGCACACCGCGCGGGCGACCGGCAGCAACTGGTCGCGGAAGGTGGCCTGCATCCGCTCCGCCCCGGCCTGGTTGGTCACGCCGACGCGGAGCAGGGCGGTGAGGACCTCGTTCTCCTCCCACATGTCGAGGAAGTGCGTGACGAGGGCCCGCCCGGCGTCCTCACGGGCGAACGCGGACAGGTCCGGCAGCCTCAGGTCGACGGAGACGGCCGCCGCGAAGAGGCCCTCCTTGCTGCCGTAGTAGCGCATCACCATGGACGGATCGATGTTCGCGTCCCGGGCGACGGCCCGGATGGTGGCCCGCTCGTACCCGTCCGCGGCGAACCGCTCCCGGGCGGCGTCGAGGATCGCGCCGCGCGTGGCGTCGGAGCGGCGGCGGGTGGTGGGGGCGGAGGCGTCGGGTCGACTGTCAGGCATGCCAACGAGCGTAGGCCAACATGTGTTGACACGCCACTCGCGCCAGGCTTAGCGTTGCCGACAAGCGTTCGCCAACAGGTGTTGGCAATCAACTGTAGGCAAACGATTGTTGGCCAACGAATGTTGGTCTACAGGTGTTGGTAAACGAGCGTTGGCACTCCAGGAGGCCCTCATGAACGGCACGACTGGCACGGCTGGCACGGCTGGCACGGCTGGCACGGCTGGCACCACCGGTCCCACCGGCCCCACCACCGACCTCCCCCTCACCCGCCCCGTGATCGTCGTCGGCTCCGGTCCCACCGGTCTCCTCCTCGCCGGAGACCTCGCCACCGCCGGTGTGTCCGTCACCCTGCTGGAGAAGCGCCCGCACGCGATCGGCAACCTCTCCCGCGCCTTCGTCCTGCACGCCCGCACCCTGGAGCAGCTCGACGGCCGCGGTCTCGCCGATCCGCTGGAGGCCGTCGGCCGCCCCCTCGACCGGCTCCGCCTCTTCGGCAGGCTCACCCTCGCCCTCGACACCCTCCCCTCCCGCTTCGGCCACCTCCTCGTCATCCCGCAGTACGAGGTCGAGAAGGTGCTGGAGCGGCGGGCGGTCGAGGCGGGGGTGGAGTTCCGGTACGAGACCGAGGTGACCGGGCTGGCCCAGGACGCGGACGGGGTGACGGTCGAGGTCCGGACCTCCGCCGGCGCCGGCGGCACGCTCCGCGCCGGGTACGTCGTCGGCGCCGACGGCATGCGCAGCGCCGTACGGAACGCCCTCGGGCTGCCCTTCCCCGGCCGCTCCGTCATCCGCTCCGTCGTCCTGGCCGACGTCCGTCTCGCCGAGGAGCCCGAGACGCTGCTCACCGTCGACGCCGCCGGCGGCGCCTTCGCCTTCCTCGCGCCCTTCGGCGACGGCTACCACCGGGTGATCGCCTGGAACCGGGCCCGCGACGTCCCCGACACCGAGCCCCTCTGCCTCGACGAGGTCAAGGAGGTCACCCGGTTGGCCCTCGGCCACGACTTCGGGATGCACGACGCCCGCTGGATGTCCCGCTTCCACAGCGACGAGCGCCAGGCCCCGCCTACCGCGTCGGGCGTGTCCTCCTCGCCGGGGACGCCGCGCACGTGCACACCCCGGCCGGCGGGCAGGGCATGAACACCGGCCTCCAGGACGCGGCCAACCTGAGCTGGAAGCTCGCCCAGGTGGTCAACGGCCACGCGGACGCCGGCCTCCTCGACACCTACCAGGCCGAACGCCACCCCGTCGGCAGGTCGGTCCTCCGCAGCAGCGGCGGCATCGTCCGCCTCGCCATGGCCGAGCGCCCCTGGACCCTGGCCCTGCGCGCCGCGCTCACCGCGTTCCTGGACCACGTCGGTCCCGTCCGGCGCAGGGCGGTCGGCCAGGTCACCGGCATCGGCTACCGCTACCCGGCCCCGCGCGGCGCCCACCGCCTGACCGGCGCCCGCGTCCCCGACGTCACCTTCGCGGACGGTGGCCGTCTGTACGAGGCCCAGCGCGGCGGCCGTTTCGTCCTCGTCGTCCCGCCGGGCGTCCAGGACCCCCACGACGGACCGGACGGGCCCCGCGAGGACCGCCTGGCGGTGCGGCACTGGGCGGGCGGCCGGCGCACGGCGCTGCTGGTGCGGCCCGACGGGTACGTCGCCTGGGCGGCCGAGGGCGCGTCCCCGGCGGCGATCGAGGCGGCACTCGCCACCCACGTCGGCTGAACCGCCCGCCGTCCGGCGGCGCCCTCCGGCCGACACACGCCCTTCACGCCCGCCGTCCGCGCCTACCGCCCGCGCCCGCCGTCCTCCGGTCGGCACCCGCCCTTCACGCCCGCCGCCCGCGCCCGCCGTCCGCGCCTACCGCTCCGTCGCGAGCAGCAGTTCCCTCAGCAGGTCGGCCAGTTGGCCGGCCTGTCCGGCGTCCAGGGCCGCGCTCAGGGCCTCCGTCTGGACGGCGAGGCCCGCGCCCACCGCCTCCTCGACCACGGCCAGGCCCTGTTCGGTCAGGGTCACCTGGAGACCCCGGCGGTCGTGCGGGTCGGGGGAGCGGCGCAGCAGTCCGGCCCGTTCCAGCTTGTCGAGGCGGCCCGTCATGCCGCCGGTGGTGAGCATCAGCGTCGCCGACAGCTCGCGGGGCGAGAGGGCGTACGGCTCGCCGGAGCGGCGCAGGGTGGCCAGCACGTCGAACTCGCCGCGCGAGATCCCGAGGCCCGCGTAGGCCTTCTCCATGCGGTCGCCCATCGCGCGGGCGAGCCGGGAGACGCGGCCGAAGACCTCCATGGCGGCGGTGTCGAGGTCGGGCCGTTCGACCGCCCACTGCTCGACGATCGCGTCGACCGGGTCCCTGCGTCGCGCCGCCCGCCCGCGCCGCGCCATGCCTCCGGGCTGCCCCGCGTCTCCGGGCTGCGGCACGTTTCCGGGCCCTGCCGTGTCTCCGGGCTCCGCCGCGTCTTTGGGCTGTGCACTCATGCCGGGAGTATCCGCCCGCCTCCGGTCGGCCGCAAGAAAGTAGCTTGACGGCAAGTTGCTTAGAGCTAAGCTAATTACTGTCAAGCCGCTTTCTCCGAGAGGGGTGCCGGTCATGAACCGGGCCGCGACCGTCCTGCTCACCGCCCTCGCCCCCGTCTCCTGGGGCACCACCTACGCCGTCACCACCGAGTTCCTGCCGGCCGACCGCCCGCTGTTCACCTCCCTCGTACGCGCCCTGCCCGCGGGCCTGCTGCTGCTCGCCCTCGTCCGGGTGCTGCCCCACGGCGTCTGGTGGGGCAGGGCGACGGCGCTCGGCGCCCTCAACATCGGCGCGTTCTTCCCGCTCCTGTTCCTCGCCGCGTACCGGATGCCGGGCGGCATGGCCGCCGTCGTCGGCTCGGCCGGACCGCTGTTCGTCATCGGGTTCTCGGCGCTGCTGCTCGGGCAGCGGCCCGCCGCCCGCACCCTGCTGACCGGGGTCGTGGCCGCGTTCGGGGTCAGCCTGGTCGTGCTGAGGGCGACCGGCGGACTGGACGCGGTCGGCCTGTCGGCGGCGGTCGCCTCCACGGCCTCGATGTCGGCCGGTCTCGTCCTGGCCAAGAGGTGGGGCACCCCCGAGGGGGCCGGCCCGCTGGCGCTCGCCGGCTGGCAGCTGACCGTCGGCGGCCTGCTCGTCGCGCCCCTCGCCCTCCTCGTCGAGGGCGCCCCGCCCGCCCTGGACGCCGCGGCCGTCGGCGGCTACCTCTACCTGGCGCTGGCGGGCACGGCGCTCGCGTACTGGCTGTGGTTCCGAGGGATCGGCCGGCTCAGCGCCACCCAGGTCACCTTCCTCGCACCGCTCTCCCCGCTGACCGCGGCCGTGGTCGGCTGGGCGGCCCTCGGGCAGACGCTGACGGCCCCGCAACTGGCCGGCATGGCGCTGGCGTTCGGCGCGACGGTGGCCGGACAGCTCGGCCCGCGCCGTACCGGGACCGTCGTGACCGTCCCGCGACCGCCTCCGCCACCCCCGCCTCCGCCACCCCCGCGACCGCCGCCACCCCCATGGCCGTCGGCGCGGCCCGTCCGGAAGGTCCCCCGCAGACGCCGGGCAAGGTCGTCGCCCGACGCGGTGCCGCCGTGGAAGGATGACGCAACCGACACATCACGAGGAGATGACCGCGTGCCTGGCACAAACCTGACTCGCGAAGAGGCGCAGCAGCGGGCGAAGCTGCTCACCGTTGACTCGTACGAGATCGATCTCGACCTGTCCGGCGCGCAGGAGGGCGGGACCTACCGGTCCGTGACCACGGTGCGCTTCGACGTCGCGGAGGAGGGCGGCGAGTCCTTCATCGACCTGGTGGCGCCGACCGTCCACGAGGTGACGCTCAACGGGGACCCGCTCGACCCGGCCGAGGTGTTCGCCGACTCCAGGATCGCCCTGCCCGGCCTGCCGGCCGGCCGCAACATCCTGCGCGTCGTCGCCGACTGCGCCTACACCAACACCGGTGAGGGCCTGCACCGGTTCGTCGACCCGGTCGACGAGCAGGCCTACCTGTACACGCAGTTCGAGGTCCCGGACGCCCGCCGCGTCTTCGCCTCGTTCGAGCAGCCCGACCTCAAGGCGACCTTCCAGTTCACGGTGAAGGCGCCGAGCGGCTGGACCGTCGTCTCCAACTCGCCGACCCCGGAACCCAAAGATGACGTCTGGGTGTTCGAGCCGACCCCGCGGATCTCCACGTACATCACCGCGCTGATCGTCGGCCCGTACCACTCCGTGCACAGCGTGTACGAGAAGGACGGCCAGAGCGTGCCCCTCGGCATCTACTGCCGGCCCTCGCTCGCCGAGTTCCTCGACTCGGACGCGATCTTCGAGGTCACCCGGCAGGGCTTCGACTGGTTCCAGGAGAAGTTCGACTACGCGTACCCGTTCGGGAAGTACGACCAGCTGTTCGTGCCGGAGTTCAACGCGGGCGCGATGGAGAACGCGGGCGCGGTGACCATCCGCGACCAGTACGTCTTCCGGTCCAAGGTGACCGACGCGGCGTACGAGGTGCGGGCCGAGACGATCCTGCACGAGCTGGCCCACATGTGGTTCGGCGACCTCGTCACCATGGAGTGGTGGAACGACCTGTGGCTGAACGAGTCGTTCGCCACCTACACCTCCATCGCCTGCCAGGCGTACGCCCCGGACAGCCGGTGGCCGCACTCCTGGACGACGTTCGCCAACTCCATGAAGACCTGGGCGTACCGGCAGGACCAGCTGCCGTCGACCCACCCGATCATGGCCGAGATCCGCGACCTGGACGACGTCCTCGTCAACTTCGACGGCATCACCTACGCCAAGGGCGCGTCCGTCCTGAAGCAGCTCGTGGCGTACGTCGGCACGGACGCGTTTTTCGCGGGCGTGCAGGCCTACTTCAAGCGGCACGCGTTCGGCAACACCCGGCTGTCCGACCTGCTGGGCGCGCTGGAGGAGACCTCCGGCCGTGACCTGGGCACCTGGTCGCAGAAGTGGCTGCAGACCGCCGGCATCAACATCCTGCGCCCCGAGATCGAGACCGACGCCGACGGCGTCATCACCTCCTTCGCCGTCCGCCAGGAGGCCCCGCCCTGCCCGCCGGCGCCAAGGGCGAGCCGACCCTGCGGCCGCACCGCATCGCCGTCGGCCTGTACGACCTGGACGGGGCGAGCGGCAAGCTGGTGCGCGGCGAGCGCGTCGAGCTGGACGTGGACGGCGAGCTGACCGCCGTACCGCAGCTGGCCGGCAGGCGCAGGCCGGACGTCGTGCTGCTCAACGACGACGACCTGTCGTACGCCAAGGTCCGCCTCGACGAGCGGTCCCTGGCGTTCGTCACCGAGCACCTCGGCGACTTCGAGGCGTCCCTGCCGCGCGCCCTGTGCTGGGCGTCCGCCTGGGACATGACGCGCGACGCCGAACTGCCCACCCGCGACTACCTGTCGCTGGTCCTGTCCGGCATCGGCAAGGAGACCGACATCGGTGTGGTGCAGTCCCTGCACCGCCAGGTCAAGCTCGCCGTCGACCTGTACGCCGACCCGACCGCCCGCGAGGCGCTGCTGACCCGCTGGACCGACGCCACGCTGGCGCACCTGCGGACCGCCGAGGCGGGCAGCGACCACCAGCTGGCGTGGGCGCGCGCGTTCGCGGCCACCGCCCGCACGCCGGAGCAGCTCGACCTTCTGGAGGCGCTGCTGGAGGGCACGCAGACGATCGAGGGCCTCGCCGTCGACACCGAGCTGCGCTGGGCGTTCGTGGAGCGCCTCGCGGCGGTCGGCCGGTTCGACGAGGCGGAGATCGCCGGCGAGTACGAGCGCGACCGGACCGCCGCCGGCGAGCGGCACGCGGCCACCGCCCGCGCCGCCCGCCCCACGGCGGAGGCCAAGGCGGAGGCGTGGGCGTCGGTCGTCGAGTCCGACAAGCTGCCCAACGCCGTCCAGGAGGCCGTCATCGGCGGCTTCGTGCAGACCGACCAGCGCGAACTGCTGGCGCCGTACACGGACCGGTACTTCGACGTCGTCAAGGACGTCTGGGACTCCCGTTCGCACGAGATCGCCCAGCAGATCGCGGTCGGTCTCTACCCGGCCGTCCAGGTCTCCGAGGAGACCCTGCGCAAGACCGACGCCTGGCTGACCTCGGCCGAGCCGAACGCGGCCCTGCGCCGCCTCGTCTCCGAGGCCCGCTCGGGCGTGGAGCGCGCCCTGAGGGCCCAGGTCGCGGACGCGAGCTGACAGCCCGCCGTCCGTGCGGTGGTGAGGGGCGCCCGGTGTCCGCCGGGCGCCCCCTCGCCGTGCGGGGCGCCCCCTCGCCGTGCCGGGAAGGCGAGACGTGCGCGACGTCCCGTACCGCGGCGGCAGCGCGACGTCCGGAACCCGCCGGTGGGACGTCCCGCGGCGCGTGAACCTGGAAGGCATGACGACCACGAACCGGCCCTTCGCGACCCGGACCTTCACCGTCCGCCCCATCACCCCCGGCGCGCTGGCGGAACTTCGCGCCACCGACGACGCCGGACGTCCCGCGGCCGCGTTCACCGACGGCGAGGGCGGCGCCCCGCTGCGCTGCTGCCTGCGCCACAGCACGCCGGGGGAACGGATCGCCCTCGTCTCCTACGCGCCCCTGCGCCGCCGGGCCGCCGAGACGGGCACCGACCCCGGGGCGTACGACGAACAGGGCCCCGTCTTCGTCCACGCCGACCCGTGCCCGGGCCCGGACCGGGACGGCGGGGCCCTGCCCTTCACGAACGCGCACCGCACGGTGCGCCGCTACTCCGCCGACGGCCGCATCCTCGGCGGCCGGCTCGTCGGGGACCCCTCGCCGGAGGCGTTCGAGCGGGCCCTCGGGGAAGCGTTCGACGACCCGGCCGTGGCGCTCGTCCACGTCCGGGCCGTCGAGTACGGCTGCTACCTCTACGAGGTGACTGCGGAGGCGACCGGAGAGGCGACCGCGGAGGTCACCGGGGCTGACTAGCCCTTCAGCTCCTTCGCCACCAGCTCCGCGATCTGCACCGCGTTCAGGGCCGCGCCCTTGCGCAGGTTGTCGTTGGAGACGAACAGGGCGAGGCCGTTGTCCACGGTCTCGTCCCGGCGGATGCGGCCCACGTACGACGCGTCCTTGCCGGCCGCCTGGAGCGGGGTCGGGATGTCGGTGAGGACGACACCCTCGGCGTCCGCGAGCAGCTCGGTGGCGCGCTCGGCGCTGATCGGGCGCGCGAAACGGGCGTTGACCTGGAGGGAGTGGCCGGAGAACACCGGGACGCGCACGCAGGTGCCGGAGACCTTCAGCTCGGGGATCTCCAGGATCTTGCGGGACTCGTTGCGGAGCTTCTGCTCCTCGTCCGTCTCGTTCAGGCCGTCGTCCACGATCGAGCCGGCCAGCGGGACGACGTTGAAGGCGATGGGCCGCCGGTAGACCTGCGGCTGCGGGAAGTCGACGGCCTCGCCGTCGTGGGTGAGCCGGTCGGCGTCGGCGACGACCTTCTGCGCCTGGCCGTGCAGCTCCGCGACGCCCGCGACACCGGAGCCGGACACCGCCTGGTAGGTGGCGACGACCAGCGCCTCCAGGCCCGCCTCGGCGTGCAGCGGCTTGAGGACCGGCATCGCGGCCATCGTGGTGCAGTTCGGGTTGGCGATGATGCCCTTGGGCCGGTTCGCGATCGCGTGCGGGTTCACCTCGGAGACGACCAGCGGCACGTCGGGGTCGCGGCGCCAGGCCGAGGAGTTGTCGATCACGACGGCGCCCTGCGAGGCGACCTTCTCGGCCAGCGCCTTCGAGGTCGCGCCGCCGGCGGAGAACAGCACGATGTCGAGGCCGGAGTAGTCGGCGGTCGCCGCGTCCTCGACCGTCACGCCGTCCAGCTCGGTCCCCGCGGAACGGGCCGAGGCGAACAGGCGCAGCTCCGTGACCGGGAAGTCCCGCTCCTTGAGGATCCTGCGCATGACCGTGCCGACCTGACCGGTGGCTCCGACGATTCCGACCCTCACGGCGACTCCCTCTGTCTGTGCTTCTGCGTGCATGCTGCCTGGCCGAGGCTTTTCCATGATGCGGCCGACATGGGCCCGCCTGTCCAATCCTTTGACCGCCATGCCCGAGGACTGGGACGCCCTCGCGCCCCGCACGGCTCGGGAACTCCCGTCCGCACCCCCGCCGAGCTGGAGGAATTCGCCCCGCCCGGGCTCCCTGCCGCAAGCTGTGCTGCCGCGCGCGGCGGTGTGACGTACGCCTCCGAACGATTTCCCGGCACCGCGTCGAACGTTTCCGCGCGCCGCGGCGTCGTAGGGGTGACACGGGGAGGGGAGGGGTGTCCGTGCTGCGCAGAACGGCCCGCCGCGGACCGGGGGAGGACACCGCGCACGGTGACCCGCTGGACGCGGCGCAGGAACGCCGGGTGCGGGCGGTGCTCGCGCTGGGCGGGGTACCGCAGGCGGACCTGCCGGACGGGGTGCAGCAGGTCCGCCTGCGGCTGCTGGAGCGGGCCGCCAAGGGGTACGACGCCCCGCGGGACGTCTCGGCGTGGGCGGCCGTCGTCGCCTCCAACCTCGCCATGGACTGGCACCGGGCCAAGCGCCGCCAGGAACGCCTCGGGGAGCGGCTGGCGTCCCTGCGCCGGCACGACCACCCCTCCGGCGAGGACACCAGCGTGCTCTCCCTCGCCGTCGCCCAGGGGCTGGACGACCTGCCCGACGCCCAGCGCCAGGTGGTCGTCCTGCGTTTCTACGCCGACCTGCCGGTGCGCTCGATAGCCGAGGAACTGGGTGTCCCGGAGGGCACGGTCAAGAGCCGCCTGCACACGGCGGTCCGGGCCCTGCGCGCCCGCCTGCACGAGGACGAGGTGGTGTGACATGACCGCCGCACACGAATCCGGGACCCACGACGACGGCCGGGAGGCACGTGACCACTGGGAAGCCGGGCACGACCGCGAGATTCGGGGCGGGCACGAGGGCCGCGACGGGCAGGAGGGTCCCGACGGCCGCGAGGGCCGCGACGGGCACGAGGGCCGCGACGGGCAGGAGGGCCACGACGGTCGGGGCGGTGACGGCCCTTCCGGACTTCCCGGCGGGGCGGACGGCATGGACCCGCTGATGGCGGCCATTCTGGACGTGCCGCCGGCCGAGGACGCGCGGACCGATCCCCTCCTCGTGGCCCGGCACCGCGCCGCCGCGGCCGACGTGGCGCTCCTGCGCGAGCAGCTCGGCGTCCTGGCCGACGCCCTCACCCGGCCACCGGCGGCGGAGCCTGCCCTGCGACCGGTGGCGGCGCCCGTCCGGCGGCCGGCACCCGTCCCGTTCCGGCCGTCCCGGCGGCGCCTGTTGCCCCTGGCGCTGAAGACGGCCGGGCTGGCGGCGGCCGGTGCGCTGGTCGCCGGGAGCGGATGGCTGCTCGTCCAGGTGAACGGGGAGCGGACGACATCGCCGCGTCCAGCGGCGCCGACAAGCCGGCCGCCGACGAGAAGGCCGCCGCGTCCGGCGCCGCCGGCGGTCCCCTCGGCGACCCCGGTTACCTCGCCTGCGCCCGGCTGGTGGCCGAGGGCGACGTCACGGAGGTCGCCCCGGTGCACGGCACCTCCCGCCGGCGGGTCACCCTGCGCGTGACCCGCTCCTACGTGCCCGGGACCGCCGCCCGGGGGAGGTCGGCCTCGTGGTGGAGCGGGACGTGGACCCGCTGGTCGCGGAGGGCGATCACGTCCTGGTCGGCATCCCGGCAGGGTCCGACTCCCCCGACGTGTGGGCCGTCGGCGAGGCCGAGATCGCCGCCGGACGCTCGGCGCTGGCCCGCGCGCTGCCCGGGGCGGACGGCGCGGCCTGCGAATGAGCCGCGCACGGGAGAGGGGCGGGCGCCCGACCGGACGCCCGCCCCCTTCGCTCAGCCGCTCATCGCGCTACTGAGCCCTTGCGTTGCCGCGTTGCCGCGTTACTGCGTGACCTTCTCGATGACCACGCTGCCGAGGCCCGCGACGGTGCCGCGCGCGTTCACCAGCTGGACCTGGCCGAAGAAGGACCGGCCCGCGGGCGCCGGGGCCGCGGCGGTGACGGTCGCGGAGACCGCCGCCGAGGCGCCCGTGGCCAGCTTCACCGGCGTCGACCCGTCGACGTCGACCGTGCCGAGCGAGGACGAGTAGAACACGTCCAGGTAGTCGTACGCGGTGGTGCCGGCCGGCACCGAGTAGCCCGCGACCTCGATGGTGTACGTCCCGGCGGCGGGCGACGGGATGGACACGGCCTCCTCGGAGTCGCCGTCGGCCTGCTGCGCGACCTGGTTGCCGGCCGCGTCGTACACGGTCAGGTCGAGGTCGGCGGAGGCGTCGGAGACACCGCCGATGGAGACGTCCAGGGACTTGGCGCCCGCGGGCACCTCGACCGTGGTCGTCCGGCTCTCGTGGTCCGCGATGGTCGGGCGGTCCGCCTTGGACGAGCCGAGCGGGCCCCCACCAGCTTGCCGTCGATGGCGGCGAAGTTGTTCGTCACCTTCCAGGAGACGGCGGCCGGGGTGCCGACCTTCGCCTCGGGCACGGTCACGGTCGCCGGGTCGAAGGCCGCGCCGTACACGGTGACGTCCAGCTTGTACGGGTTGTCGAGCAGCGGCGACGTGCGGCGCGACTCGACCTCGATCTCCCAGACGCCGGGCTGCGGGTCGGCGTAGGAACGCGCGTCCGGCTTGCAGCCGTTGCCGTCGAGGTAGTTGTTGTAGCAGTAGACGGTGGCGCTGTCCTCGACGGCGACGCCGTAGGGGTGGATCGAGATGAACCGGGTCTGGCTCTTGTCCTTCAGCCCGCTCATCGCGACCTCCAGCGACGTCGCGCCCTCGGGCACGGTCAGGAAGTAGTGCTGCGAGCTGTTGCGCTGCACGGTGTTCTGCGCGGAGAACGTGTGCGCCACCGGCGTCGAGACGACGACCGTGTTCAGGACCTGCTTGTCGATGCCCTCGGTCCGCGGGTCGTCGACCTCGAGGATCGCGCTCTTGATGCCGGCGGACTTCGGAGCGGCCTGGACCTTGACGGTCACCGGCTGGTTCAGCGGCAGCTTGACCTCGTCCGAGCCGAGGATCCTGAAGGTGCCGGCCGCGTTGTTCTCGAGGTGCAGCTCGTGGCGGACCGCCTTGTCGGCGCCGGTCGTCCGCGTGATGGTGACGTCGTACGTCTTCTTCTGACCGGCCTTCAGGCCGCCCTCGCGGTCGTAGATGCCGGTGCCGAAGCCGGGCGTCTTCAGGGCGAAGTCGATCGCGGTGTCGACCGGGGCCTTGACCGTGTACTCGTGGGCGGTGGCGCCGTCCTTGATGGAGTCCCAGGCGTCCACGATGTTGATGGCGCCCGCGCCCTCCTCGTAGGCCTGGAGGCCCTTGATGTGGTCGGCGGTCGAGGTCAGCGCCGTGCGCAGGACGGCGGGCGTCAGCGCGATGCCCTTCTGCTTCGCGGCGCTCAGCAGCAGCGCGGAGGCGCCGGCGGCCTGCGGGGAGGCCATCGAGGTGCCCTGGAGCATCGCGTAGCCGGCCGGCAGCTTGTACCCGGACTCGGCGACCGGGGCGCCCGGCAGCCAGGTCTGGATGGTGTTGATGGCCGCGCCCGGCGCGACGAGGGTCGGCGTGAAGCCGCCGTCCTCACGCGGGCCGCGCGAGGAGAACGGCAGCAGCGCGTACTTCTTCTCCACCTGCGAGCCGTAGTTGGCGGCCCAGGTCTCCTTGGAGATGGCCGCGCCGACCGAGATGACCTTGTCGGCCAGGCCGGGGTCGCCGATCGTGTTGGCGCCGGGGCCCTCGTTGCCCGCCGAGATGACGAGCTGGACGCCGTAGGTGTCGATGAGGCGCGTGTACAGCTCGGCGCGCGCGTTGTTGCCGTCGTTCAGCGCCGGGAGGCCGCCGATGGACATGTTGACGATGTCGACGCCGCGGTTCACGACCAGGTCGATCATGCCCTCGGTGAGCGCCACGTTGGTGCAGCCGCCGCTCCAGGAGCAGGCGCGGGAGGAGACGACCTTGGCGCCGGGGGCGGCACCGTCCATCTTCCCGCCGAACAGGCCGTTGGCCGCGGTGATGCCCGCGACGTGGGTGCCGTGCTCGGACTCGATGATGCCGACGTTGACGAAGTCGGCCTTCTTGCCGACCCAGTCGCCGCCGTACGGGTCGGTGGGCACGTCCTTGCGGATCTCGACCACGAACGGCTGCCGCTCGGCGACGTCGGTGGCCGGGTCGTCGGTGCCGAAGTAGCCGACCTGGTACCCGTCCTTGTACGGCTTCATCGGCGCGTCGTCGGTGAAGTCGAAGTTGTTGTTCAGGTCGACGCGTACGGTGCCGGCGGCCGGGTCGTAGAGCAGGCCCCAGACGTCGGTGGTGTCGCCGTCCCGGTTGGCGTCGCCCTTGGCGTCGCCGCCGGCGGTGACCGACTCGCGGAACAGGTTGACCTGGTAGCTGCCCTCGGGCGCCTTCCAGGACGCGCCGCCGTAGGTGAAGGCCGGGCCGCTGACGGGGTTGGTCATCCGGCGCCAGGTGCCGTCGCTGTCGACGATCGGGTCGGTCGCGGTGACCCAGTCGACGATCTTGCGCTCACCGGTGGTGGTCTTCTGGAGCGCCGGGTGTCCGAGGTCCACGCCGGAGTCCAGCACGCCGATGGTGACGCCGCGGCCGTCCGCCTTCGGGTGGTCGTCCACGAAGTCGACGGCGCCCGTCTCGAAGGACGGGTTGTACGGGTTCTCGGCCGGGGTCTTCCTGCCGGGCGCGGGATACGTCTTCGCGCTCGCGGTGGCGCCCGCGCCCTTCGCGGTGTCGGCGCTCGGCGTCGGGTCGTCGAGGGCGATCTCCTGCCGCAGGTCGATCGCGTGCACCGAGGACAGCTTCGCCGCGGCGGCAATGGCCGCGTCCGCCTTGGCGGTCGGGACGGTGGCGCGGACGTAGCCGAGCTTGTCGTAGGACCGGCCGACGGAACCGCCCTTGACCGCGTCCAGCTCGTCGGCGACCTGCTCGGTCTTCCCGGGCGAGGTGGCGACCATCAGGGTGACGTTCTTGTCGCCGGCGGCCTTGGCGTCGGCGAGGACGTCGGCGTCGTCGGAACCGAGCTTGGCGGCGGCGGACTTCACGCCGGGGTCGGCGGCCGGGGTCTGGCCGGCGGCGAGGGCCAGGGGCATCGGCCCGGCCGCGGACAGTGCGGCCACCAGACCGGCGGCCGCGGCTATCCGGGCCGCGCGTCTCGCGCCGGGTATCGGTTCGCGCTGGGGGGTGTGGGTCATCGGCATCCCTTGGAGGTAAAGGAACGAGCGTCACGCGACCGGGCCGTTCCTGCCTGATCGCGGTCGCCGGAATGTGATCCCGGACGATCGCACAGCCTTGTCCAAGGGACGGATGTTTGGGAAGAGTTGGCCGAATCGATATGGATGTATGGGGAAAACCCTCTATGGGTCACCTGTGCAAGGGCTTTCGGCCGTCCGGACGCCGACGGCCCGGTGTCGCGCGGGTGCCGGCCGGCCACCGGTCGGGCGCGACGGCCGCCGGTCGGCCGGGGGTGGGCGCCGCCGGGGCGCGGGTCAGGCGTCCTTCGTGCGGGCGTAGTGGCGGGACGCCTTCGCGCGGTTGCCGCAGGCCGCCATCGAACACCAGCGGCGGGTGCCGTTGCGCGAGGTGTCGAAGAAGTGCAGGACGCACGCCTCGTGCGCGCAGTGGCGGATCCGGTCGGGCGCGGTGGCGAGCAGCTCCAGGTAGTTGCGGGCGGCCAGCCACGCCGGCCCCCACGCCGCGTCCGCGAACTCCGCGCGCTCGCCGGGCCCTTCGGGGTGAGGACGGGGCGGATCCGGCCGTGCTCCAGCACGGCGTCCACCCCGTCCGCCCCGTCCACTCCGTCCGCTTGCTCCACCCCGTCCACTCCGTCCGCCGGCCCGTGGCCCGCCGCCGTTCCGGCCGCCGCCCCGTCCACGGCAGCCTTCAGCGCGTCGCGCGCCCGCAGGACGTGCCGCAAGGTGGCCTCGTCCGCGGTGAACCGCCCGTCCAGCCCGTTCGCGGCCAGCCACACCGCCAGCCCGTCCGTACCGGTCAGCAGGTCCTGGAGGGCGCCGTCCCGCATCCAGCGCGTGTTGAGCAGGTCGAGGGCGAGGGGTTCGCCGGTCAGGGGGCGCGGGTCGGGGGTGGTGGGGGACATCGGGGGCTCCTTCCGTACTAACCAGTAAAGAGTACGTGACCGGTTGACGCGCTCCTCTCTAACCTTTAATGTCATGAATACAGGTTAGAAATACTGGCCTGCCTCCGTCGAAGGGGACACCCGTCATGACCCTGCGCACCGGCCACGTCGGCCTGAACGTCACCGACCTCGACCGCTCCCTCGCCTTCTACCGCGAGGTCATGGGCTTCGCCCTCGTCGGCGAGGGCAAGGAGGAGGGCCGGCGGTACGCCTTCCTCGGGGACGGCGACCGGCTCGTCCTCACCCTCTGGCAGCAGGCGCAGGGGCCGTACGACGGAGCCCGCGCCGGTCTGCACCACCTCGCCTTCGAGGTCGACTCCGTCGAGCGGGTCCGGGAGTACGAGGCGGCCCTGCGGGCCCACGGCGCCGACTTCGCCCACGAGGGCGTCGTCGCCCACCACGAGGGCGCGGCCTCCGGCGGCGTCTTCTTCCACGACCCCGACGGCACCCGCCTGGAGATCTCGGTCTCCGACGGAGTGGAGGGAGCCCCGGCACCCGCCGGCGCGTCCGCTCCGACCTGCGGCTTCTTCTAGGCCATGGGCCAGGCCGCGGATCAGGACAGGTATCAGGAAAGAGGTCGGGCCATGGGTCTCTACCACGCCGGCTCGCGCACCCTCCAGGACCGGCTCGGGGTGCGCGACCTCGCCGACCACGTCGGCCGGTCCGTCGGCGAGGGCATCCGTTTCGCCGCCTCCGCCTTCCTGGAACTCCAGCCGCAGCTGGTCCTGGGCGCCGCCGATCCCGTGAGCGGCGAGGTGTGGGCCTCGGTGATCACGGGTACCCCCGGCTTCGTCCGGGCCACCGGGCCCCGGCGGATCTCCGTCGCGGGAGGGCCACCCCCGACCGACCCTCTCGCGACGGCCCTCGCCACCCCGGGCACCCCCGTCGGCACGATCGCCCTCGACCCGCGCACCCGCCGCCGTATGCGCCTCAACGGCCGGCTGTCGGCCACCCCGCGCGGCTTCGCCGTCGAGGCCGACCGGGTCTTCGCCAACTGCCCCAAGTACCTCCAGCGGCGGGAGACGTACGGGACGGTGTCCGGCCGTCTCCCCGGTCCGCCCCGGTACGGCACCGAACTGAGCCCGGAACAGGCCGGGTTCGTCGCCGCGGCCGACACCTTCTTCCTCGCCAGCGTGCGCGAGGGCGGCGCCGACGCCAGTCACCGCGGCGGCAACCCCGGCTTCGTCCGGGTCCCCGCACCGGGCGAACTGGCCTGGCGCGACTACCCCGGCAACGCGATGTTCCTCAGTCTCGGCAATCTCGAGGCCGACCCGCGCGCCGGGCTGCTGTTCCTCGACTGGACGACGGGCCGCACCCTCCAGCTCACCGGGGAGGCCCGCACCGAGTTCGGCTCCGGCGGCGAGCGCACGGTCCGGTTCACCGTGACGCGGGCCGTCGACACCCCCGCCGCGCTGCCGCTGCGCTGGTCCGCGCCCGAATACTCACCTGCCAACCCGGACCGGGACCGGTAACGTCCAGGTGTGCGAGAGAAGTTGAGGGTGGCGGCCTACGCCGTGTGCGTCCGGGACGGACAACTGCTGCTGGCCCGCTCGCCCGCGCCCGACGGCACCCCGGAGTGGGTGCTGCCCGGCGGCGGCATGGAGCACGGCGAGGACCCGCACGACACGGTGGTGCGGGAGCTGGAGGAGGAGACCGGCTACCGCGTCGAGGTGACCGCCCTGCTCGGCGTCGACTCCTCCCGCCACACCGTCCCCCGCGGGAACCTGCGCGGCCCCGTCGACCACCACGGGGTGCGCATCCTCTACGAGGGCCGGGTGACCGGCGGCGAACTGCGCAACGAGGTCGGCGGCTCGACCGACCTGGCCGCCTGGCACGACCTGTCGGCCGTGCCGGAACTGACCCGGATACGGCTGGTCGACGTGGCGCTGAGACTGTGGCGCGAGCGGCCCGCGAACGGACGGGTGCCGACCTGAGGCCGTGACGGGCGCCGGCCCGTGGACGTGGGGGGGCGCCGGCCCGGGGCCGTGAGGAGGGGCCGCCGGCTCGTACCCGGCGGCCCCGTCCCGCCCGGCCCGCCCGGTGCTGTCCCGCTCCGTCGCTACTGGGGCAGCACCACGACGTACGCCGCCGGATCGCGGTCCCCCGACGCCATCAGGGCCGTCCGCACCACCGCCGCCTGCTGCTCCGCCCCCTCCCGGAGCTTCCTCGGCGTGATGTGCACGACCGTGATGCCCAGCCGCTCCAGGTGCTCCCGCTTGTGGGCGTACTCCGACCACAGCGCGTCCTCGTCCTGGCGCGGCGCCCGCGTGTCCAGCTCCACCGCGACCGCCTGCTCCGGCCAGTACGCGTCCAGGCCCCCCAGGTGCGGGCCGCCCGGCAGCCGCAGGTCCACGTTCCACACCGGGTCCGGCAGCCCGAACTCCCGCACCATCGTGTAGAGGCGGTCCTCGGCGAGCGCCCGTCCCTCGGCCAGCAGCGCGTCCACCGCGTCCACCACGTGCGGACGGCTCAGCAGCTTGGCCTGTTCCAACTCCCCGATGATCGCCGCCGGTTCGCAGTGGCCGGCGCGCACCGCCTCCGACAGCAGCCGCCGTACCGCCCCCGCGTCCGTCAGCTGCGACACCGCGTCCGCCAGGGCGCGCGGCACCGGCGCCACCGGCACCCCGGTGGCCTCCTGCGGCGACGGCAGGGCCGCGGCGCGCAGGACGCGCGCGCAGCCCGTCGAGCGCAGCCGGCGCAGCCGGGGCACCAGGACGTCGATGCGGTCCAGGGAGAGCAGCGCGGGCGCGGCGGCGAAGCCGTGCAGGGTGAGTGCGGCCAGCCCCGTGATCATCGCCTCGCGGTACCCGGACCGGTGCGGCCGCCCCGGCTTCGGCTGGGCCGGCACTCCGGGGGCCGGCACCTCGCGGGCCGCGTACAGCAGCACCGCGTGCAGCCGCTCCTCGCTGGTCGGCGGCCCCTGGTGGAGCAGGTAGACGCCCGGCAGGAACTGCTGCCAGGGGCCGCCGGACCGGCACCGCTCGGCCGTCTCGCCCGGCGACACGCCGAGCGAGCGGAGCTGGGCCGTGGACAGTACGCGCCGCTGCGCGTCCGGGAGGTGGGGCGAGGGGTGGGCGGCGGCCGGGGTGAGGGGGTGTTGTGGTTCATGCCCCGCAGATTCCCGTCTCGGCCGCCCCCGGTAACCGCTGTTACGAGCCCGTCGACAAACCCGGACGAGCCCGTCCTCAAGGACGGGTGTTCGGATGCCGAGTAGGGGCCGAAAACCCCTGGTCCGTCCGATGGGATCCAGGGGTTACGGTTCGGATTGACTGAATTCCGTAACGGTCACTTTCCGCCGGATCTCAGGCCAAAGATCGGGTGGGTCGGCGGTCCCGGCCGGGACCGGGACCGTGCCGTCAGTGGTTGCCGGAGCCGTCAGTAGTTGTCGGAGCCGCCGGAGCCGCCGGAGCCGCCGGAGCCGTCGGGCCCGCCCGCCGCGTCGCACGCCTGTCCGCGCAGGCCCCGCGCCAGGTCGTCGCGCGCCTCCAGCACCAGCCGGCGCAGGGCGGGCGGCGCCGACTCGTGCGCCGCGAGCCACGCGTCCGTCGCCGCCAGCGTCCGCGGGGAGTCCAGCAGGGCCGGGAACAGGCCCTTGACCACGTGCATCGCGATCTGGATGGACCGCTGCTCCCAGATCCGCCCGATCACCGCGAAGTACTTCTGCGCGTACGGGGTGAGCAGTTCGCGCTGCGAGGGCTGCTGGAAGCCCGCGATGGTCGCCTCGACCAGCGCGTTGGACAGCGCGTCCGACTCGACGAGCTGCGCCCAGGCCTGCGCCTTGACCTCCGCGGACGGCCGGGCGGCCAGGCAGCGCACCTGGTGCCGCTTGCCCGACGCGGTGTCGTCGCGGGCCAGCTCCGCCGCCAGTACGCCCTCGTCGGCGCGGCCGTGCGCGGCCAGCGGCACCAGGAAGGCCCAGCGCAGCTCCTGGTCCACCTCGAGCCCGTCGACCTTCGCCGCCCCCTCCAGCAGCTGCTGGAGCAGGTCGAGGTCGGCCGGACCGGACGCCACCGACGCGAGGAACCGCGCCCACGCCAGCTGGTGCTCGCTGCCCGGCTCCGCCGACCGCAGCTCCGCCAGCGCGCCCTCGGCGAGCAGCCGCTCGCCGACCGGCCGCCAGTCGGGCGCCGCGTAGTGCGCGAGCGCCGAGTCCGCCCAGGCGTGCAGCATCTGGAGCACGCCGATGTCGGTCTCGCGCCCGGCGAACCGCAGCACCAGGTCCACGAAGTCCCGCGCGGGCAGCAGCGCGTCCCGCGTCATGTTCCACAGCGCCGACCAGCACAGCGCGCGGGCCAGCGGGTCGCTCAGGTCGCCCAGGGACTCCCGCAGCGCCGCCAGCGAGGTCTCGTCGAACCGGATCTTGCAGTACGTCAGGTCCTCGTCGTTGACCAGGACCAGCTCCGGCGCCTGTGCGCCCGCCAGCTCCGGCACGACCGTCCGCGGTCCCTCGACGTCGGCCTCCGCGCGCGCGTAGCGCACCAGACGCCCGTCCCCGGCCCGCCGGTACAGGCCGATCGCCACCCGGTGCGGCCGCAGCTCCGGGTGAGACTCCGCCGCCTCCTGGAGCACCGCCAGCTCGTCGATCCGGCCCTCGGCGGTCAGCAGCACCTGCGGGGTCAGCGAGTTCACCCCGGCCGTCTGCAGCCAGGACCGCGCCCACCCGGCCATGTCCCGGCCGCTGGTCTCGCCGAGCACCGACAGCAGGTCGCCCAGACGGGTGTTGCCGTAGGCGTGCCGCTTGAAGTAGCGGCGGGCGCCCTCCAGGAACGCGTCCTGCCCGACGTACGCCACCAGCTGCTTGAGCACCGAGGCGCCCTTGGCGTAGGTGATGCCGTCGAAGTTGAGCTTGGCGTCCTGGAGGTCGCGGATGTCCGCGGTGACCGGGTGGGTGGAGGGCAGCTGGTCGGCCCGGTACGCCCACGCCTTGCGGCGGTTGGCGAAGGTGATCCAGCCGTCGGTGAAGCGGGTCGCGCCGACCAGCGAGAAGGAGCCCATGAAGTCCGCGAAGGACTCCTTCAGCCACAGGTCGTCCCACCACTCCATGGTGACCAGGTCACCGAACCACATGTGCGCCATCTCGTGCAGGATCACGTTCGCCCGCGCCTCGTACGACGCCTGCGTCACCTTCCCCCGGAAGATGTACTCCTCCCGGAAGGTCACCAGACCCGGGTTCTCCATCGCGCCCAGGTTGTACTCGGGCACGAACGCCTGGTCGTACTTGCCGAAGGGGTACGGGTAGTCGAAGTGGTCGTGGAAGAAGTCCAGGCCCTGCTTGGTCACCAGGAACACGTCGTCGGCGTCGAAGTGGGGCGCGAGCCCCTTGCGGCACATCGCGCCGAGCGGGATCTCCAGCGTCGTGCCGTCGCCCAGCTCGCGCGTGTAGGAGTCCGTCACGTAGTGGTACGGGCCTGCCACCACGCACGTGATGTACGTCGAGATCGGCTTGGTCTCCGCGAACCGCCACACGCCGTCGGTGCGTTCGCCGGCGCCGTTGCCCCACACCACCCACTCCTCGGGCGCCCGCACCTCGAAGCGGAACGGCGCCTTGAGGTCGGGCTGCTCGAAGTTCGCGAAGACGCGGCGCGCGTCGGCCGGTTCGTACTGGGTGTAGAGGTAGACCTCGCCGTCCTCGGGGTCGACGAAGCGGTGCAGGCCCTCGCCGGTGCGCGAGTAGGCGCACCGGGCGTCGACGACCAGTTCGTTCTCGGCGGCGAGGTCGTCCAGCCGGATCCGGGCGCCGTCGAAGACCTCGCCGGGGTCGAGGTCGCGGCCGTTGAGGGAGACGGCCGTCACGCTCGGCGCGATCAGGTCCGCGAAGCTGGACGCGCCGGGCTCGTTGCAGCGGAAGCGGACGGTGGTGACCGAGCGGAAGGTGCGCGGCTCACCGCTCCCGTCGCCGGCCGCCGGGCCGTTCCCGTCGCCGGCCGCGTCGCCGATCGCCGACCGCACGTCGAGGGACACGTCGTACCCGTCGACGGACAGCAGGGCGGCCCGCTCCCGGGCCTCGTCACGGGACAGGTTCTCACCGGGCACGGCGGTACTCCCTCGATGCGTCTGCGCACTGGCTGTGGACAGCACCGATCCTGCCATGTGCACCTGACGGCCGTCAGTGGGGAATGAGCGGGGCGTGCCGTGGCGTTCACGGGGAAACGCTTGCTCCCGAGGAGAGACATGTCGCAGAAGACCCCCGTCGACTTCTGGTTCGACCCGCTGTGCCCCTGGGCCTGGATGACCTCCCGCTGGGTGCTGGAAGTGGAGAAGGTCCGTGACATAGAGGTCCGCTGGCACGTGATGAGCCTGGCCGTGCTCAACGAGGACAAGCTCGACGAGCTGCCCGAGGACTACCGGGACCTGCTCACCACCAAGGCCTGGAAGCCGATCCGGGTGGTGACCGCCGCCTGGCAGAAGCACGGCGCCGAGGTGCTCGGCCCGCTCTACACCGCGCTCGGCACCCGCTTCCACAACAACGGCGAGGGCCCGACCCTGGAGGCCGTCGCCGGCGCGCTCGAGGACGCCGGACTGCCCGCCGACCTCATCGAGTACGCCGAGCAGGAGAACTTCGAGTTCGACGCCGAGCTGCGCGCCTCCCACAAGGAGGGCATCGACAAGGTCGGCCAGGACGTCGGCACCCCCGTCATCGCCGTGCCCGGCCCCGACGGCGAGCAGATCGCCTTCTTCGGCCCCGTCGTCACCCCCGCCCCGAAGGGCGAGGAGGCCGCACGGCTGTGGGACGGCACCCTGGCGGTCGCCTCCGTGCCCGGCTTCTACGAGATCAAGCGGACCCGGACCAAGGGCCCCGACTTCAGCAACCTGTAAAACCCGGTCCCTCCGAAGGGAGACCCCCGCGAGTCACGTCCTCGCGGGGGTCTCCTTCCGCCCGCCGCCGTGAAGGGTGAGAAGACGATCACGAGGCGGGACGCGGGGCGGCGCCCTACGGCGCGAACAGCAGCACGTCGGCGCGGGACTTCGCGGCCAGGTACCGGCGCTGTACGTCCTGCCGGTCGACGACCTGCCACATGGCCTCGACGAAGTCGGCCTTCTGGTTGCGGTACTGGAGGTAGAAGGCGTGCTCCCAGGCGTCGAAGACGAGGATCGGCACGGAACCCTGGCCGACGTTGCCCTGGTGGTCGTAGACCTGCTCGACGATCAGCCGGCCGCCGAGCGGCTCGAGGACGAGGACGCCCCAGCCGGAGCCCTGGGTGGTCGCGGAGGCCTTGGTCGGCTGGGCCTTGAATCCGGCGAAGGAGCCGAAGGACTCGGTGATGGCGTCCGCCGGCTCGCCCACACCGTCCACCGTGAGGGGTTCGCCGCCGCCCTCGCCGGTCATGTTCTGCCAGTGGACCGAGTGCAGGACGTGCCCGGAGAGGTGGAACGCCAGGCTCTTCTCCAGCCCGTCGACCGAGCTCCACAGCTCCTTGTCCCGCGCCTCCGCGGAGTTCGAGATCCGCACGGCCCGGCCGGGGAACCCCGCGCCTGACGCCGGTGAAGCCGCCGGCCGCCGCCCGTTCGGCGGTCGCGTTTGGCGAAAACCTACAGCGGCCCGCCGTCCGCACGCGTTGCCGTCGCCACGACACCTCAGTGACCAGGGTCACGCCGCGCCGCGTGTAACCGGCCGCCTTTGTCCGGAGCCCACCAAGTCGCCGCTCGTCCGTTTGTCGACGGCTGACGGTGATCGGGCCGAGTCCGCTGGGATAGCGTCACGGTGTCCCCGACCGCACCTCTCTCCGCGGAGATTCCATGAGCACCGCCGCCGCCACCCCCGTCAGCCCCGGACGGGTCCTCGCCGACCTCATCCCGGCCTCCCGCGTCCGGGACGTCGCGCTCGTGCTCGGCGGCGCCGCGCTCACCGGCCTCGCGGCCCAGATCGCGGTCCCCGTGCCCGGCTCCCCGGTGCCGGTGACCGGCCAGACGTTCGCCGCCCTGCTGGTCGGCACCACCCTCGGCGCCCGGCGCGGCTTCCTCTCCCTCGCCCTCTACGCCCTGGCCGGCGTCGCGGGCGTCCCGTGGTTCGCCGAGGGCGGGTCCGGCGCCGCCGCGGTCTCCTTCGGATACGTCCTCGGCATGATCCTCGCCTCGACGGTGGTCGGCGCCCTGGCCCGCCGCGGCGCCGACCGCTCGCCCCTGCGCATGGCGGGCGCGATGCTGGCGGGCGAGGCGGTCGTCTACGCCGTCGGCGTGCCCTACCTCGCCTACGCCGCCGGCATCTCCGCCTCCGCCGCGATCGCGGCCGGCCTCACCCCCTTCCTGATCGGCGACGCCCTCAAGGCCGCCCTGGCGATGGGCCTGCTGCCCACCGCCTGGAAGCTCGTCAAGCGCTAGTGCTCTGACCGCGTAGGTTCGCCGGGTTGGTCAGGCCGCGGTGGCGAGGGGGCGTCCGCCCCAGCGGATGCCTTTCTCGCTGCGGACGCGGGCGCGTTCCTTGCGTTCGGCGGCCAGGACATCGCGATGGCGGGCGTTGGCGTTGCGCCAGCGCAGGTAGGCGTGCAGGGCCCGGGTCTGAACCGTGTGGTTGGGGTAGTTCGAGTTGGCGATGGTGAACTGCCGCAGCGGCCCGAAGTGGGCCTCGATGGGGTTCGCCCACGAGGCGTAGGTCGGGGTGAAACACAGCTCGACCTTGTGTTTCTTCGCCCAGCGTCGGATGTCGCTGCCCTTGTGGGCGGACAGGTTGTCCAGGATGACGTAGATCGGGGCGCCGTCGGGTCGGGCGGCGCGGATCGACTTCAGGGCGGCCAGCGTGTTCACGGCTCCCTTTCTGCGGTGGTTGACGCCCCACAGGCGGTCGTCGCCGACCGAGTAGCAGCCGTGGAAGTAGCGCACTCCGTGGGTGCGGTGGTAGGTGGCGGGCAGCCGGTCGGGGCGTTTGCGTGCGGCCCAGCCCGAGCCCGCGGTGGGTCTGATCCCGAGCGGGCCGAATTCGTCGAAGGCGAAGACCCGGTCGGGGAAGCGGTGAAGGACCTCCTCGATCCGGTCCAGCTTTGCCTCACGGTCGGGGTCCGGCGACTCCTTCCACGTCTTGGTGCGCTGGAAGGTGATGCCACGGCGGGCGAGCAGGCCGCGTAACGCCTCGCGGCCGATGAGGATCATCCGGCCGTGGACTTTCCGCAGGTAGGCGACGAGCTTGCGCAACGACCAGCGGGTGAAGGGCTGGCCGAGTTTGGTGGGGCGGGTGGTGGCCGTCTGGACGACGAAGTCTTCCTCGTCAGGGCTGAGCAGGCGGGGACGGCCTCCCGCCCACCGAGGGTCCAGGCAGGCCAGGCCGATCTCGTTGAACCGGTGGATCACATCGCGCACGGTGTCCTCGTCGGCCTGGACCAGCTGCGCGATCACGGGCACCCGGTTCCCGCCGGCCGAGGCCAGCAGCATCATCGCGCGCCGGTAGCGCACCGAGCTGGTGCTGCCCCGGCGCACGATCTGCTGCAGCTTCTGACCTTCCTGGTCGGTCAGTCTGCGCACACGGACAGGCTCGGCCACCACACCTCCAGCGGTTCGGATCGGACGTCACCGCCCATCCAACCGCCACCACCATCGACCCGGCGAACCTATGCGGTCAGAGCACTAGAGGCCGGAGCGGTCCGGCACGGGCTGTCCGTCGGAAGAGGCCCGCCCGGTCACCTCGTGAGGTGACCGGGCGGGCCTCTTGTGTGTCCGGGGGCATGGCTCCACCCGGGCCGGGACTACACCTCGGCCCGCACCTCGTCCCGTGCCTCGTCCCGCTCCTTCAGCCGCTGCTTGAGGAAGGCGATGGCGAGGACGACCGCGGCGACGAGCAGCGACAGCAGCACGGTCTTCCGGCCGTCGTGCTCGGTGTCGGTCAGCATGTAGCCGAGGACGAACACGATGAGCGCGGCCGTGGCCCAGGTCAGGTAGGGGTACAGCCACATCCGTACGACCAGCTTCTCCGGCGCCTCGGCCTGGATGATCTTCCGCATCCGCAGCTGCGAGAAGCAGATCACCAACCACACGAACAGGGCGACCGCGCCGCTGGAGTTGACGAGGAAGAGGAAGACGGAGTCCGGGAACTTGTAGTTGAAGAAGACGGCGACGAACCCGAACACCACGGAGGCGATGATCGCGGCCATCGGCACGCCGCGCGAGGTGGTCCGCGCGAACGCCTTCGGCGCGTCCCCGCGCTCACCGAGCGAGAAGGCCATGCGGGAGGCCGTGTAGAGGCCGGAGTTCAGGCAGGACAGCACCGAGGTCAGCACGATGAAGTTCATGATCTGACCGGCGTGCGCGATGCCGAGCGAGTCGAGGGCGGCGACGTAGGAGCCCTTCTCGGCGAGGGAGGGGTCGTTCCACGGCAGCAGGGTGAGCACGACGAAGATCGACCCGAGGTAGAAGACGGCGATGCGCCAGATGATGCTGTTGGTGGACTTCGTGACCGCCCGCTGCGGGTCCTCCGACTCACCGGCCGCCAGCGTCGCGATCTCGCTGCCCATGAAGGAGAAGACGACGAGCAGGACGCCGGTGAGGATGGCGCCCGGCCCGTTGGGCAGGAAGCCGCCGTGGTCGACGAGGTTGCCCACGCCCGCCTTGTCGGCGTCGACGCCGGGCAGCACGCCGAACACGGCGAGCCCGCCGACGACGATGAAGGCGCCGATGGCGACGACCTTGATGCCGGCGAACCAGAACTCGAACTCGCCGTAGGAGCCGACCGAGACGAGGTTGGTGGCGGTCAACACCACCATCACGATGAGCGCCCACCCCCACTGCGGGACGGCGGGGATCCACGACTCGAGGATCGCCGCGCCGGCGGTGGCCTCGACGGCCAGCACGACGACCCAGAAGAACCAGTACAGCCAGCCGATGGAGAAACCGGCCCAGGGGCCGAGCGCGCGGTCGGCGTGCGCGGAGAAGGAACCCGAGGTCGGGTTGGCCGCGGACATCTCGCCCAGCATCCGCATCACCAGCACCACGAGCGTGCCGACGAGGGCGTAGGAGAGGAGGATGCCGGGCCCGGTGGTGGCGATGCCGGAGCTGGATCCGACGAACAGTCCGGCCCCGATGACCCCGCCGATGGCGATCATCGAGAGGTGACGGTTCTTGAGGCCCGCCTGGAGACCGGAGCGGGGTTCCGTGGGGTCTCCCGGGCCGTTTCCGGTCTTCGTCAGGGTCGGCTGCGAAGTCATGGGACGGATTTCCTTTGCGCCGCGTGAGGGGGATCTCCCGTACGAGCGGTGTACGGGCCGTACAGGGGGCGTACGAGCCGGTCCAGTGAAACCGAGGTGAATGAATTCGGGAACCTTTGATTCCGTATCGTTACTTGAGGTTTCCCTGAGCTTCCATCGAATTGCTCACACTTTTCCGGCATGACACCCGGCGCTGCTACCCGTCGACGCCCGTGTCACACTCGTGCCATGCGCGTGTATCTCGGCTCGGACCATGCCGGCTTCGAACTCAAGAACCACCTCGTCGAATGGCTGAAGGAGGCGGGTCACGACCCGGTCGACTGCGGCCCGCACATCTACGACGCCCAGGACGACTACCCGCCCTTCTGCCTCCGCGCGGCCGAGCGGACCGCCGCCGACCCCGACGCCCTCGGCATCGTCATCGGCGGCTCCGGGAACGGCGAGCAGATCGCCGCGAACAAGGTCAAGGGCGTCCGAGCCGCCCTCGCGTGGAGCGAGGAGACGGCCTCCCTCGGCCGCCAGCACAACAACGCCAACGTCGTCGCGGTGGGCGCCCGCATGCACACCCGGGACGAGGCGACGAAGTTCGTCGAGACCTTCCTGGCCACCCCCTTCTCGGGCGACGAACGCCACGTCCGCCGCATCGACATGCTGACGGCCTACGAGACGACCTCGGAACTCCCCCGATCCCGTCCCACCACCCCCAGGGCTGAACGCACACGACGCCCGGCTCCGGCGCGACGGTCCGTCGCCGGAGCCCCGGTCCCGGCGACGGACCGACCGAGAGGACCCCGCCGTGCCGGAAGGGCACACCATCCACCGCCTGGCCCTGGACTACGCCCGGTTCGCCGGGAGCGCGCCGCAGGTGACCAGCCCCCAGGGCAAGTTCTCCGACGCCGCCGCCCTGCTCGACGGCACGGAGCTCACCCGCACCGAGGCCCACGGCAAGCACCTCTTCCTGGGCTTCGCCGGGGGCGGCTGGGTCCACATCCACCTGGGCCTCTTCGGCAAGGTCACCTTCGGCGACACGGCCCCGGACACCCCCGCGCCCCCGCCCACGGACACCGTCCGCCTCCGCCTCGCCGGCCCCACCGGCTACGTGGACCTGCGCGGCCCGACCACCTGCGCCCTGATCACGGACGCGGAGAAGCAGGCGATACACGACCGCCTGGGCCCGGACCCCCTGCGTGCGGACGCCGACCCGGAGCGCGCGTACCGCCGCGTCTCCCGCAGCCGTACGACGATCGCCGCCCTCCTCATGGACCAGAAGGTCATCGCGGGCGTGGGCAACGTCTACCGCGCCGAGGTCCTCTTCCGCCACCGCATCGACCCCTACCGCGCGGGCAGGGACATCACCCCCGCCGAGTGGACGGCGATGTGGTCGGACCTGGTCGCCCTGATGCGCGAGGGCGTGCGCGACAACCGCATCGACACCGTCCGCCCCGAGCACACCCCGGAGGCGATGGGCCGCCCACCCCGCGTCGACGACCACGGCGGCGAGGTGTACGTCTACCGCCGCACCCACCAGCCGTGTCACCTCTGCGGCGACACCGTCCGCACCGCCCCCCTCGCGGCCCGCAACCTCTTCTGGTGCCCCACCTGCCAGAAACCCGGACCGGTCACCCCGCGACGCTGACCGGGTGCTCCGCGGCGCCGACCGAGCGCCGTACGACGCCGACCGGGTGCCCCCGCAGCCGGACCGGGCGCCACACGGCGCCGACCGGGTGCCCCACGGCCCGGCCGGGTCCTCCCCGCGGCGCCGGCCCGGCCCGCGGCCACGCGTCCCCGGCCCGGCCCCACCAGAACCCGTGCGGCAGCCAGGGCGCCCCACCGGCCGCCCCGAACCCCACCGAGGCCTCCGTCGGCGCCCCGCCCGCCTTTTCCGCACCGGCCCGGCCCGGCGTGGCCCGGCCCGGCGTGGCCCGGCCCGGCCCGGCGTGGCCCGGCCCGGCCCGGCGTGGCCCGGCCCGCGCCGGCGAGCCGAGGGAGACGCCGCCGAGATGCGCCGCCCCCAACTCCCGTAAAGAAAACGAGGGATTCGTCGCATCCGCCGTACGGGAGCAGCCGGCCCCCTTCGTGGCCCCGGTTCCCCGGCCGTCCGTCAACACCCGCCGTTCCAGGGGCAGAAGGCGTTTTCCACCTCCAGCGCCGCGTCGACCGGCGCCTGGTGGGTCCACGCCGCCGGGTGCCGAGTGCCGGGTGCCGGATGCCTGGGGCGCGGCCCGCACGATCCGTCGCACCGGTCGCCATGGATCCGTGCCCAACAGGTCGATGCGGGACGAGACGGGAGATTTCTCCCTCCTGGCGGCGCGAGCGCTTTCCTTGGCGTTCACTGTGGAGTTGAGCCTCGGACGGGGGACAAGTGGGGCCTCCCGTGCCAAGCGGCGGGTCGGATGGATAGGGTCCCGGACTAATGGCGGCAGGACGACAGCGGCGCGCGGAAGCCGAGACGTGGACGGCCCGGTTGAAGCACCTGGTGCACCGGGTCCGCACCGGCCTGCGCAGAAGCGCCGTGGACTACTTCCGCGGCGACGGCTCGGACTGGATCGCGCTGGCCGGACTGCTGCTCACCGTCCCGGTCATCGCGGCCACCACGCTCGCCGACCCGGTCTGGTGCTCACCGGCCGCCCTGGTCCTGCCGATCGTCGCCGGCGGCCTCGTGCTGCGCCCGGCGAGCCTGCTCGGCCTGTACGCGGCGGCGGCCACGGCGCTGATCGTGGAGTCGGTGCGGCTCGGCCCGTACACCGAGGGCCCGTCCCGGGTCACGCCGGGCGTGGTGCTGGTCGTCGCCGCCTGCGGTTTCGTCGGTCTGCTCATCGCCCAGTTCCGCAGCCGGGTCGGGGTGCCCTGGCGGCGCGGCGGCACCATGCTCTTCGACCTGCGCGAACGCATCCGGGTACAGAGCAAGCTGCCGGCGCTGCCGCGGGGCTGGCACCGCGAGATGGCGCTGCGGCCGGCGGGCGGCCAGTCGTTCTCCGGCGACTTCGTCGTCGCCGCCCGCACCAACGGCGGCCGCACCCTGGAGGTCGTCCTCACGGACGTCTCCGGCAAGGGCATGGACGCGGGCTCGCGCGCCCTGCTGCTGTCCGGCGCCTTCGGCGGCCTGCTCGGCTCCCTGCCCCCGCACGCCTTCCTCCCGGCCGCCAACGGCTACCTCCTCCGCCAGGACTGGGAGGAGGGCTTCGCCACCTCCATCCACCTCGTCCTCGACCTCGACTCCGGCGACTACGAGCTGTACTCCGCGGGCCACCCGCCGGGCCTCCAGCTCAGCGCCGGCAGCGGCCGCTGGGAGGAGAAGGTCGCGGAGGGCCCGCTGCTCGGCGTGTACGAGGGTGCCCAGTTCGACCCGGTGAAGGGCTCGCTGCGCCCCGGCGACGTGCTGATGCTGTTCACCGACGGCCTGGTGGAGACCTCCGACCGCGACATCGTCGAGGGCATCGACCGCCTCACCGGCGAGGCCGACCGCTATGTCGCCGGCGGCTTCCAGGGGGCGGCCTGGCACCTGATCGAGGCCGTCGCCAAGGACGTCAACGACGACCGCGCCCTGCTCCTGGTCTGCCGCGAGGGCCCGACGGCCCAGGCCGCCTCGCTGCTGTAGGCCCGGGCGCCCGAGCTCCGAGGTGGAAGGACCCCATGCTCACCCTTCTCGAGGTCGAGGCCCTCGCCCGCGCCGCCCGCGCCGCCCACGAGGGCCAGACCGACAAGGCGGGCCGCCCCTACGCCGAACACCTCCGGGCCGTCGCGGAAGGCGTACGGTCCCGGGGCGGCGACCCCGACCAGATCGCGGCGGCCTGGCTGCACGACGCCGTCGAGGACGACGCCCTCCCCGCGGCCCGGCTGCGCGAGGCGGCCCTGAGCGACCGCACGAAGGACATCGTGGAGGCGCTCACCAAGCGGGCGGGGGAGACGCCGGAGGCGTACGCGGGGCGCATCCTCGCCACCCCGGGCGCGCTGCTGGTGAAGGAGTCCGACCTGGCGCACAACGCCGACCCGGCCCGGCTCGCCGTCCTGGACGGGCCGACCTGCACCCGCCTGACCGAGAAGTACGCCCGCATGCGCGCCCTCCTCGGCCTCGTCGGGAACGCCTGAGCCGTTTCCTAGGCGTCGACCTTCTCGCGCTTCTCGTGCCCCTCGCGCTCCCGCGCCGGCCGCCGCTCCGGGACGCGTGCCCGCTCGGGGGCGGCGGTGTCCCGCCTGAACGCCCAGTCCATCCTCGGCTCCATCACGCCCCGGAACACCCACCGGACGGGCTTGGTGCACAGCAGGGTGACGGCGGCGGCGACGGCCACGGTGACGGCGATCGCGCCGAGCGGCCGGTGCAGCCAGTCCGCCTCGAACAGGCCGCGGTAGTCCGCGCCCTTGATCAGGAAACCGTGCAGCAGATAGCCGTAGAGCGTGCCCGTGCCGAGCGCCGTGAACCACATCGTGCGCCCCGGCACCCAGGAGAAGAAGCAGGCGGTCAGCAGCAGCGAGCAGCCGAACAGCGCCAGCTGCATGACGGGTCCCACCCACCACGGCACGCCCAGCTCCTGCGCGGAGTCACGGTGGTAGAGCCACCCGGCGTTCATCCGCGGCACCGCCCACCACGAGAAGACCAGCGCGCAGGCGGCCACCGGCACGGCCGCGATCCGCACCGGCCAGGTGCGCACCGTCCGGAAGTGCTCGGGCCGCAGGCACAGGCCCAGCACGAAGTAGGGCAGGAACTGCAGGACGCGCTGGAGGTCCAGGTCGTCGCCGACGGCGGGAGTGGCGGACGCCAGCAGGGCGATGCCCAGGGCCACCGGCAGCGGATGGCGGATCGTCCTCCAGACCGGCGTGGTCAGCCGCCAGACGAACAGCGCGCACAGGAACCACGTCAGGTAGTACGGGTCGAGGAGGGAGACGGGCGTCTCGGTGTCGTGGTCGACGACCCGCTTGAACAGCGGATAGGCGGTCTCGAAGACGACGTACGGCACCACCACGCCGGTCACCAGGCGCTTCAGCCGGGCCGGACTGCCGTCGAAGTTCCGCGAGAAGTAGCCGGAGACGAGGATGAACGCCGGCATGTGGAACGCGTACACGAACTGGTAGGCGGCCTGGAGCACCCGGCTGTCGCCCTTCAGCGGCTCCCAGGAGTGACCGACGGCGACCAGCACGATCGCCAGGTACTTGGCGTTGTCGAAGAACGCGTCACGCTGCTTCGACCGTCTGTCCGGGGACGACCGGTGCTGATCTTTCTCGTTCGGGGTGGAGCTGGGACTCGGCACGAGAGACGAAGCGGCGTGGAACATCTGAGGCACCCTAGCGTTGTCCGTGGCGGTCCGTAAAACCTTCCTCGTCATCGCGATCTCATTCCTCACGATTTCCAACTGACCCTTCACTCCGACGCCTTGTATGTCACGATTCACACCGACTAAAAGGTGCAAAACGGGCGGTTGTGGGGTGTCGCCGAAGATCGTGTGACCGCAATTCGAATTACCTGCGGGCCACTTGTGAATTCGTATGCGGAGTGCGCCGGTGAATTGTCGTACGGCAAGAACTCGCGGGCGGTGCGAAGTGGTCGGGCGTGCACGGTGGTGACCGAGGATGCGTCAGTGGCCGCATAGGGAGGCCCTGTTGGTGGCACGATGGTCTCTGGCGGGGTGCGCGGGTCGCGTCCCCGGGCCGGGAGTGCGGACCGACCGAGGATGTGTGATCAGTTGTGGCCATTTCACTGTCAGTGGTGCTGCTGTTGGCGATCGTTCTGGTCGTCCTGATCAGAGGCGGGTCGATCAAGGCGGGCCCCGCCGTCGTCGCGATCCTCTTCGGCTTCTTCCTCGCCTCGACGGGCATGGCGCCGTCGATCAACCGCTTCCTCGACTCCCTCGCCGAAACGATCAACTCGATCAGCTTCTAGCCCGATCGGCTTCGGGGAGAGGACGGCGGCGCGAGGTCCGGCCCGGCCGGGGAAACGCCGGGGGCCGGACGGAAGGCGACTTCCGACCGGCCCCGGGCCGTACAGAGCGGGCGACGGGAATCGAACCCGCGTAGCTAGTTTGGAAGACTAGGGCTCTACCATTGAGCTACGCCCGCACACGTGGGCCGCGCGTCGGGTGACCGCGGCGCCTCAGGCATCGTAGCGGGTCGGCGCCCCTCGTCGCACACCCTCTTCGCGCGCCACGCCCGGGGACCGCTGGGCCCTCGCGAATGCGGCGGCCTGGCGGCCTGGGGCATGTACCCTACGTGTCGCACCAGACGGGGTGTGGCGCAGCTTGGTAGCGCGTCCGCTTTGGGAGCGGAAGGCCGTGGGTTCAAATCCCGCCACCCCGACCATCTGCGTCATCCGCGCGCCGTCCCGCGCGCGTGCCGACGCCGCACCGGCGGATCGTCTTTTGGGCGGCCCCAGCTGCTACGGCTACTATGCAGACTGCGCGCCCGTGTGTCCCGGCCCACCGGCCTCGAGATCTCCCGGGCGCTGAATCGCCGGACCTGTCAGGTTCCGGCGAAACCCGAGAAGTCAGCCACAAGGAGACCGAACCGTGAAGAGCGCCGTGGAGACCCTGAACCCGACTCGGGTTCGGCTCACTGTCGAGGTGCCCTTCGAGGAGCTCAAGGACAGCCTCGACGCGGCGTACAAGAAGATCAACCAGCAGGTCACGGTGAAGGGCTTCCGCAAGGGCAAGATCCCCGCCCGGATCATCGACCAGCGGTTCGGCCGCGGGGCCGTGCTGGAGGAGGCCGTCAACGACGCGCTTCCGAAGTTCTACACGGAGGCGGTCAACGGGGCCGAGCTGGACGTCCTCGGCCAGCCGGAGGTCGACATCACGGAGCTGAAGGACGGCGAGACGCTGAACTTCACCGCCGAGGTCGACATCCGTCCCGCCCTCGAGCTGCCGGAGGACTTCTCCTCCATCGAGGTCGAGGTCGACGCCGTCGAGGTCAGCGACGAGGACGTGGACAAGTCCGTCGAGCAGCTCCGTGAGCGCTTCGCCTCGACCTCCCCGGTCGAGCGCGCCGCCGAGGACGGCGACGTCGTCACGGTCGACCTCGAGGCCAAGGTCGACGGCGAGGTCCTGGAGGACGGCGTCGCCGACGGCGTCTCCTACACGATCGGCTCGGGCGAACTGCTCGAGGGCATCGACGACGCCGTGAAGGGCCTGGAGGCCGGTGGCGAGACCACCTTCACCTCCGAGCTGAAGGGCGGCTCCGCGGCCGGCAAGGAGGCCGAGGTCACCGTCAAGGTCACCCAGGTCGCCGCCCGCGAACTGCCCCAGCTGGACGACGAGTTCGCGCAGCTCGCCTCCGAGTTCGACACCCTCGAGGAGCTGCGGGCGGACAGCCGCAAGCGCCTCGCGAACATGAAGCAGTACGACCAGGCCACCCAGGCCCAGGAGCGCGTCCTGGAGAAGCTCCTGGAGCTCGTCGAGGTGCCCGTCCCCGAGAAGCTGCTCGAGGACGAGATCAACACCCGCAAGCACAACCTGGAGCACCACCAGCTCGGCCAGATGGGTCTGACCCTCGACAAGTACCTGGAGCTCCAGGGCAAGACCGCCGAGGAGTTCGAGACCGAGACCCGCGAGGCCGCGGTCAAGGGCATCAAGACCCAGTTCGTCCTCGACGAGCTGGTCAAGCGCGAGAAGCTGAACGTGAACCAGGAGGAGCTGACCGAGCACCTCATGCGCCGCGCCGCCTCCTCCGGCATGTCCCCCGACCAGTTCGCGCAGGCGGTCGTCGAGGGCGGTCAGGTTCCGCTCCTCGTCGGCGAGGTCGCCCGCGGCAAGGCCCTGGCCGTGGTCGTCGAGTCCGCCACGGTGAAGGACACCAACGGCGAGGTCATCGACCTGGACGACGACGAGGACGAGGCCGCCGAGGCCACCGAGGGCACCACGGAGACCGCCGAGGCCGCCACCGAGTCCGCGGAGTCCGCGGAGGACAAGCCCGAGGCCTGAGCCTCGCGCCGCCTCCGACGCGTGTACGGCGTGTACGACCGACGCCCGTACGGCTGACGTGTGTACGACGGGCCCCGGGACACTTCGTCCCGGGGCCCGTCCGTCTCCCCGAGGGGTGCGGGACCCGGCCGGGGCGCGGCCGCGCCGTACGGGCGACCGGCGGCGCGCGGCCCGCACCCGCCCACGATCCGCGCGCGACTCCGCGCCCACCGCCGGCGGCCCGGCTACGCCCCCGGCGAACACTCACCTCTCCGGGATTCTCCGAAGGGACCCGCGCGTTAGGGTCCATGAATACGAGGGCAGGGGAGTCCCCGTTGCCCCCGGCAGTACACGTGAGACGGCCCGGACGCCGTCGACAAGACGAGCAGGTGGATACGTGACGAATCTGATGCCCTCCGCCGCCGGCGAGCCTTCCATCGGTGGTGGCCTCGGCGACCAGGTCTACAACCGGCTGCTCGGCGAGCGGATCATCTTCCTCGGCCAGCCGGTCGACGACGACATCGCCAACAAGATCACCGCACAGCTGCTGCTCCTTGCCGCCGACCCGGACAAGGACATCTACCTCTACATCAACAGCCCCGGCGGCTCGATCACGGCCGGCATGGCCATCTACGACACCATGCAGTTCATCAAGAACGACGTGGTGACCATCGCGATGGGCCTCGCGGCCTCGATGGGCCAGTTCCTGCTCAGCGCCGGCACGCCCGGCAAGCGCTTCGCGCTGCCGAACGCCGAGATCCTGATCCACCAGCCCTCCGCCGGTCTGGCGGGCTCGGCCTCGGACATCAAGATCCACGCCGAGCGGCTGCTGCACACCAAGAGGCGCATGGCCGAGCTCACGGCCCAGCACACGGGCCAGACCATCGAGCAGATCACCCGGGACTCGGACCGCGACCGCTGGTTCGACGCCTTCGAGGCCAAGGAGTACGGCCTCATCGACGACGTCATCCCCACGGCTGCCGGCATGCCGGGCGGCGGCGGTACCGGGGCGGCCTAGTACGGGCTCGCCATGGCCCCGGGGGCCCCGCGCCGGACTCCCGGCCGCCTCCGAGGCCGTCAGCGCCCCTCTCAGCCTCCTCAGCCCACCGCCCCAGCCCTCTCTCCAGGAGACACCGTGAACGACTTCCCCGGCAGCGGCATCCACGCCCGCACCGAGGCCGAATACACCGGCCCCCGCGCCGAGTCCCGCTACGTCATCCCGCGCTTCGTCGAGCGCACCTCCCAGGGCATCCGCGAGTACGACCCGTACGCGAAGCTGTTCGAGGAGCGGGTGATCTTCCTCGGCGTGCAGATCGACGACGCCTCCGCCAACGACGTCATGGCGCAGCTGCTGTGCCTGGAGTCGATGGACCCCGACCGGGACATCTCGATCTACATCAACAGCCCCGGCGGCTCCTTCACGGCGCTGACCGCGATCTACGACACGATGCAGTTCGTGAAGCCCGACATCCAGACGGTCTGCATGGGCCAGGCGGCCTCCGCCGCCGCGATCCTGCTGGCCGCCGGTACGCCCGGCAAGCGCATGGCGCTGCCGAACGCCCGCGTGCTGATCCACCAGCCGTACAGCGAGACCGGCCGCGGTCAGGTCTCCGACCTGGAGATCGCCGCGAACGAGATCCTGCGGATGCGCGGGCAGCTCGAGGACATGCTGGCCAAGCACTCCACCACGCCGATCGAGAAGATCCGCGAGGACATCGAGCGCGACAAGATCCTCACGGCCGAGGACGCGCTGGCGTACGGCCTGATCGACCAGATCATCTCGACCCGCAAGATGAACAACGCCGACCTGCGCTGACGCGGGCGGAGGAGTATCGTCTGCCGCCCCTTGGCACGGTGTGGCACGGTCCACGTGGAAGTGAACCGTGCCGAGGGGGCCCGAACGTGGGGCCCGGCAAGGTACCGTCGACATAAGGCAGCACCAGGAGACGCTGGACTCGGAAGACGTCCAGTCGTTTCCCAGGCGAAGGGGAAGCACACCGTGGCACGCATCGGTGACGGCGGCGATCTGCTCAAGTGCTCGTTCTGCGGCAAGAGCCAGAAGCAGGTCAAGAAGCTCATCGCAGGGCCCGGTGTGTACATCTGCGACGAGTGCATCGATCTCTGCAACGAGATCATCGAGGAAGAGCTCGCGGAGACGAGCGAGGTCCGCTGGGAGGAACTCCCGAAGCCGCGCGAGATCTACGAGTTCCTCGAGGGCTACGTGGTGGGCCAGGAGCCGGCCAAGAAGGCCCTGTCGGTCGCGGTGTACAACCACTACAAGCGCGTCCAGGCCGGTGAGCACGGCGGCGGCCAAGGCCGTGAGGACGCCATCGAGTTGGCGAAGTCCAACATCCTCCTGCTGGGCCCCACGGGCTCCGGCAAGACCCTCCTCGCGCAGACCCTGGCGCGCATGCTGAACGTGCCGTTCGCCATCGCCGACGCCACGGCCCTCACCGAGGCCGGGTACGTGGGCGAGGACGTCGAGAACATCCTGCTCAAGCTGATCCAGGCCGCGGACTACGACGTCAAGAAGGCCGAGACCGGGATCATCTACATCGACGAGATCGACAAGGTCGCGCGCAAGAGCGAGAACCCCTCGATCACCCGCGACGTCTCGGGCGAGGGCGTCCAGCAGGCCCTGCTGAAGATCCTCGAGGGCACCACGGCCTCGGTCCCGCCGCAGGGCGGCCGCAAGCACCCGCACCAGGAGTTCATCCAGATCGACACGACGAACGTCCTGTTCATCGTGGGCGGCGCCTTCTCGGGCCTGGAGAAGATCATCGAGTCCCGGGCCGGTGCCAAGGGCATCGGCTTCGGCGCGACGATCCGCTCGAAGCGGGAGCTGGAGGCCAAGGACCAGTTCGAGGACGTCATGCCCGAGGACCTGGTCAAGTTCGGCATGATCCCCGAGTTCATCGGCCGCCTCCCCGTGATCACCTCGGTCCACAACCTGGACCGCGAGGCCCTGCTCCAGATCCTCGTCGAGCCGCGCAACGCGCTGGTGAAGCAGTACCAGCGCCTCTTCGAACTCGACGGTGTGGAGCTGGACTTCGAGCGTGCGGCCCTGGAGGCCATCGCCGACCAGGCCATCCTGCGCCAGACCGGCGCGCGCGGCCTGCGCGCCATCATGGAGGAGGTCCTCCAGGCGGTCATGTACGAGGTCCCGTCCCGCAAGGACGTGGCCCGCGTGGTCATCACGGCGGACGTCGTGCTCTCCAACGTCAACCCGACCCTGATCCCGCGGGACGCCCGCGGCGGCCGGGGCCGGGGGAGCAGAAGACGGCGTAGCGACGGACGTACGAGACGTACGAGACGTGTGAAGGGCCCCGGTCGAGCGACCGGGGCCCTTTTCTTTTCGTCGTGTCCGTCGGTGTCCGTCGGTGTCCGTCGTGCGGCGGGCGCGTCAGGCCTTGACGCGGATCTGCTCCCGCAGCTTCGCGGTGAGGTCGACCGCGGTGTCCTTGCCGACGCCCGTGCCGGTGTTGTCGCCCGGCGAGACCATGGCGACCGTGCTGTAGTCGGCCCAGGCGCAGAACCAGTCGGTCGACTCCTTCTTGGTGAGCGCGTTGGTGCTCTTCGTCGACTGGCACTTGGCGACCGCGCCGTCGATCTCGACCTCCTCCGGATCACCGACCAGCTCCGCGTTCTGCATGGCCCCGGTGTCGCTGGTGGAGCTGTCCTTGACCTGCTTCTGTATGGAGGCGAAGAACTTGTCCAGCGTCTGCTGCGGGTCGGCGATCTCCCCGTAACCGCCCACCATCGTCATGCCCTTGGCGGTCAGCAGCTCGGCCTTGTCGGGCACCGTGGAGGGGTCCTGGGGGTCGTAGTTGCTGAAGTCGGCGGTCGACCACTGACCGAGGACCGCCGTGCCGCCCTTGACGCCGCTCTTCTCCATGTCCTTGGCGTTGTCGGAGTCGCTGACCTGGTTGCCCTTGCCGACCCGCTGGTACTCGTCGAGCACCGTCTCCGGCGTCGTCAGCTTGTGCGCGCCGTCGTCCTCCAGGCCGCCCGAGCCCCGCTGCCGCCGAGGAGGAAGGCCGCGCCCACGCCGAGCGCCGCGACCACCGCGACCGCGCCGATGATGATGCCCGCCTTCTTCTTGCCGCCGCCCGGGCCGGCGGCTGGGGCATGCCGTAGGGGCCTGGCCGTACGGCGGCTGCTGGCCGTAGGGAGGCTGCTGGCCGTAGGGCGGGGTGGGCGGCTGCTGACCGTACGGGCCGGGCTGCTGGGGCTGCTGACCGTACGGCGGCGTCTGGGGCGGGGCGGCCTGCGGGGGCTGCTGGGGTAGCCGTAGCCGGGCTGGGGAGCCTGTGGGGGCTGGCCGTACGGGCCGGGCTGCTGGGGCTGCTGGCCGTACGGGCCGGGCTGCTGAGGCTGCTGCCCGCCGTACGGGCCCGGCTGGTTGTAGCTCATGACGGGGTTCCCCTCCAGATACTTATGCGATTTTCACATCTTGACTCAATCCCGGTGCGGCCCCGGTGGCGGGGACCTCACCGTTACAGAACAAACGCGTTTCGGGACGGCGTGGTGACACCTCTAAACTGGCTCCGTGACCGACAACGCTCAGCAGCAGCCCCCAGCGCCCACGACCGAACTGCCGACCCAGTACGCGCCGGCCGATGTAGAGGCGCCGCTGTACGAGCGCTGGGTCGAGCGGGGCTACTTCGAGGCCGACGCCAAGAGCGACAAGCCGCCGTTCACCGTCGTCATCCCGCCGCCGAACGTCACGGGCAGCCTGCACCTCGGCCACGCCTTCGAGCACACCCTCATCGACGCCCTGACCCGCCGCAAGCGCATGCAGGGCTTCGAGACGCTGTGGCAGCCCGGCATGGACCACGCCGGCATCGCGACCCAGAACGTCGTCGAGCGCGAGCTGGGCAAGGAGGGCAAGTCGCGGCACGACCTGGGCCGCGAGGCCTTCGTCGAGCGCGTCTGGCAGTGGAAGGGCGAGTCCGGCGGGCAGATCAGCGGCCAGATGCGGCGCCTCGGTGACGGCGTCGCCTGGTCGCGCGAGCGGTTCACCATGGACGAGGGCCTCTCCCAGGCCGTCCAGACCATCTTCAAGCGGCTCTACGACGACGAGCTGATCTACCGCGCCGAGCGCATCATCAACTGGTGTCCGCGCTGCCTCACCGCCATCTCGGACATCGAGGTCGATTACCAGGACGACGACGGCGAGCTCGTCTCCATGAAGTACGGCGAGGGCGAGGACACCATCGTCGTCGCGACCACCCGCGCCGAGACGATGCTCGGCGACACGGCCGTCGCCGTCCACCCCGACGACGAGCGCTACAAGCACCTGGTCGGCAAGGAGATCCGCCTGCCGCTGACCGACCGCTCCATCCCGGTCGTCGCCGACGAGCACGTCGACCCCGAGTTCGGCACCGGCGCCGTCAAGGTCACCCCGGCCCACGACCCGAACGACTTCGAGATCGGCCGGCGCCACGGCCTGCCGTCCCTCACGGTCATGGACGAGCACGCCGTCATCACGGCCCACGGCCCCTTCCAGGGCCTGGACCGCCTGGAGGCCCGCTCCGCCATCGTCGCCGCGCTGCGCGCCGAGGGCCGGATCGTCGCCGAGAAGCGGCCCTACGTCCACAGCGTCGGCCACTGCTCGCGCTGCAAGACCACCATCGAGCCCCGTCTGTCGATGCAGTGGTGGGTCAAGGTCGGCCCGCTGGCGAAGGCCGCCGGCGACGCCGTCCGCGACGGCCGCGTCACGATCCACCCGCAGGAGATGGAGAAGCGGTACTTCGACTGGGTCGACAACCTCCACGACTGGTGCATCTCGCGGCAGTTGTGGTGGGGCCACCGCATCCCCGTCTGGTACGGCCCGAACGGCGAGACCGTCTGCGTCGGCCCCGACGACGAGGCCCCCACCGGCGAGGGCTGGCACCAGGACACCGACGTCCTCGACACCTGGTTCTCCTCCGGCCTGTGGCCGTTCTCCACCCTCGGCTGGCCCGAACAGACCGAGTCGCTCGCGAAGTTCTACCCGAACTCCGTCCTGGTCACCGGCTACGACATCCTCTTCTTCTGGGTCGCCCGGATGATGATGTTCGGCCTGTACGCGATGGACGGCACCCCGCCGTTCCACACCATCGCCCTGCACGGCATGGTCCGCGACCAGTTCGGCAAGAAGATGTCCAAGTCCTTCGGCAACGCGGTCGACCCGCTGGACTGGATGGACAAGTACGGCTCCGACGCCCTGCGCTTCACCCTCGCCCGCGGCGCCAACCCGGGCGTCGACGTGCCCATCGGCGAGGACTGGGTCCAGGGCTCCCGCAACTTCGCCAACAAGATCTGGAACGCCACCCGCTTCGCGCTGATGAACGGCGCCACGGTCGAGGGCCCGCTGCCGGACGCCTCGACCATGTCCGCGGCCGACCGCTGGATCCTGTCCCGCCTCAACTCGGTGGTCGCCGAGGTCGACGCGTTCTACGACGACTTCCAGTTCGCCAAGCTCTCCGACTCCCTCTTCCACTTCGCGTGGGACGAGGTCTTCGACTGGTACGTCGAGCTGTCCAAGACGACGTTCCAGGCGGGCGGCGAACCGGCCGAGGTCAGCAAGCGCGTCCTCGGCGAGGTCCTCGACGTCACCCTGAAGCTGCTGCACCCGGTCGTCCCGTTCGTCACGGAGACCCTCTGGACGACGCTGACCGGCGGCGAGTCGGTCGTCGTCGCCGAGTGGCCGACGGACAGCGGCTTCCGCGACGCCGACGCCGAACGCGAGATCGAAACGCTCCAGTCCGTCATCACCGAGGTCCGCCGGTTCCGCGCCGACCAGGGCCTCCAGCCCGGCCAGCGGGTCCCGGCCCGCCTGGAGCTGGACGGCACCGCGCTCGCCCCGCACGAGGCGGCCATCCGCCAGCTGCTGCGGCTCCAGCCGGAGGGCGAGGACTTCTCGGCGACGGCGACCCTGCCGGTCTCGGGCGCCACGGTCGCCCTCGACCTGTCGGGCACGATCGACGTGGCCGCGGAGCGCAAGCGGCTGGCGAAGGACCTGGCCGCCGCCGAGAAGGAGAAGGCCCAGGCCCAGGGCAAGCTCGGCAACGAGGCCTTCCTCGCCAAGGCTCCCGACAAGGTCGTCGACGGGATCCGCGCCCGGCTGGCGAAGGCGGACGAGGACATCGCCCGCATCCAGGCCCAGCTGGACCGGCTGCCGCAGGCGTAGGCACGCCCGCGCCCCGTGTCCCACAGGTGGGCGAAGGTCCCCGGAACGCACAGCTCCGGGGGCCTTCGCCCGCCTTCGTCGGTGGTCGTCCGTAGACTGGCCCCGTGAGCGAGCTCCCCCCCAACGGCAACGACGACGACCAGCCCGATGCCCTCGACTCCTTCGAGGAGATCATCGCGGCCGAGACCGACCGCGACCCCGACCTCGCGGTGATCGAGGCCGGCAGCCGCACCCTGCGCACCCTGGGCGGTCCGCCCGGGGCCGACGTGCCCGCCCGGCCCGCGGACCCCGAGGTCGACAAGGCCCTGCGCGAGGTCGAGGCGGAGCTGGCCACCCGCTGGGGCGAGACCAAGCTGGAGCCGTCCGTCGCCAGGATCGCCGCCCTCATGGACGTCCTGGGCGAACCGCAGCGGGCGTACCCCGCCATCCACATCACGGGGACGAACGGCAAGACCTCCACCGCCCGCATGATCGAGGCCCTCCTCGGCGCCTTCGACCTGCGCACCGGGCGGTACACCTCCCCGCACGTGCAGTCGATCACCGAGCGCGTCAGCCTCGACGGCGCCCCCGTCTCCGCCGAGCGGTTCATCGAGACCTACCACGACATCAAGCCGTACGTGGAGATGGTCGACGCGGCCCAGGAGTACCGGCTGTCCTTCTTCGAGGTCCTCACCGGCATGGCGTACGCCGCCTTCGCCGACGCCCCCGTGGACGTGGCCGTCGTGGAAGTGGGCATGGGCGGTTCCTGGGACGCCACCAACGTGATCGACGGGGACGTCGCCGTCGTCACCCCCATCGACCTCGACCACACCGACCGGCTCGGCGGGACGCCCGCCGAGATCGCCGCGGAGAAGGGCGGGATCATCAAGCAGGGCGCGACCGTGATCCTCGCCCAGCAGCCCGTCGACGCCGCCCAGGTCCTGCTGAAGAAGGCCGTCGAGGTGGATGCCACGGTCGCCCGCGAGGGCCTGGAGTTCGGGGTCGTCTCCCGCCAGGTCGCCGTCGGCGGGCAGCTGCTCACCCTGCGCGGCGTCGGCGGCGAGTACCCCGACGTGTACCTCCCGCTGCACGGCCCCTACCAGGCGCACAACGCGGCCGTGGCCCTCGCCGCCGTCGAGGCGTTCTTCGGCGTGGGCGCCCAGCGGCCCGAGCCGCTGGACATCGACACCGTGCGCAAGGCCTTCGCGGCCGTGTCGGCGCCGGGCCGCCTGGAGGTCGTCCGACGCTCCCCGACCGTCGTGCTCGACGCCGCCCACAACCCGGCCGGCGCCCGCGCCACCGCCGAGGCGGTCGGCGAGGCCTTCGACTTCAGCCGGCTGATCGGCGTGGTCGGTGCCAGCGGCGACAAGAACGTGCGGGGACTGCTCGAGGCCTTCGAGCCGATCTTCGCCGAGGTCGTCGTCACCCGGAACACCAGCCACCGCGCCATGGACGTGGACGAGCTGGCCGCGATCGCCGTCGAGGTGTTCGGCGAGGAACGCGTCCAGGTCGAGCCGCGGCTGCCCGACGCCCTGGAGGCGGCGATCACGCTCGCCGAGGAGGAGGGCGAGTTCGCCGGCGGCGGCGTCCTGGTCACCGGTTCCGTCATCACCGTCGGGGAAGCCCGGCTGCTCCTGGGGAAGGGCTGAGGTCCCACACCATGCGTACGCTCTGTTCCTCCACCCTGATCGGCGAGTTCTTCATCATCGGCTTCGCCGGTCTGGTCGCCATGAAGGACGCCGACCTCACCACGTCCACGGTGTGGACGGTGTGCGGCATCGCCATGTTCCTCTGCGTGCTGCTGTGCGCCGTGGTCACCCGGCCCGGTGGAGTCGCCCTCGGCTGGGCGCTCCAGGTCGCCCTCGTCCTCAGCGGCTTCGTCGTGCCGATGATGTTCATCCTCGGCGTGCTCTTCGGGGCCCTGTGGTGGGCGTCGGTGCACTACGGACGCAAGATCGACGAGGCGAAGGCGAGGTTCGCCGCGCAGGCCGCCGCCTCCCCCTCGGGCACCGCTGACGCTGTGTGACAGGGGCTCGGACACGCCCTGTAGCCTCGTCCCACCGCACACCGGCACCAGAAGGAGTCACCCCGTGAGCCAGCGCACCCTCGTCCTCCTCAAGCCCGACGCCGTCCGTCGTGGCCTGACCGGCGAGATCATCAGCCGTATCGAGCGCAAGGCCGGCTGGCAGATCACCGCGCTGGAACTGCGCACCCTGGACCAGGACACCCTGGAGCAGCACTACGGTGAGCACAAGGGCAAGCCCTTCTACGAGCCGCTGGTGGGGTTCATGTCCTCCGGACCGGTCGTCGCCCTGATCGTCGAGGGCGAGCGCGTCATCGAGGGCGTGCGCGCCCTGGCCGGTCCGACCGACCCGATCGCCGCCGCGCCCGGCTCCATCCGGGGGGACTTCGGCGTGATCGTCCGCGAGAACCTCATCCACGCCTCCGACTCCGAGGAGTCCGCCGAGCGCGAGGTGAAGATCTTCTTCCCCGGGCGCGCCTGATCCGGGAGCGGCCGGGCGAACCGAGCGAACCGGGCGGTTCCGAACCGTCCGGCGGTGCTCCCCGGCCCCGCCGGACGCGGAGGTTTCAAGAATTTTTCTGAGGGCCCGTCACCTCGCCCCGTCGCCCGACCAGGGACGGCCGTACGATTTCGGCCGTCCCTCGGCATATGCGTGCCGATCGGGGGAACGCGTGCCCCGATGGCCCGTCTCCACAAGCGGGGCGCCGCGGCATCTGCTGACAATGGCGAAGACCCTCGCGCGGTGTTCGTGCAGGCGCGTCTACGATGTAAGCCTTCACGTCACAGCACCCACCTCGCCGACCTGAAAAGCCCTCACGAGCTCATGGGAAGGCCAGTCGAATCCTGATGGGGAACTCAATGTCGTTCATCGGCCGTGACATGGCTGTCGACCTCGGGACCGCCAACACGCTGGTGTACGTCAGGGGTCGTGGGATCGTACTCAACGAGCCGTCCGTCGTCGCTATCAACACCAACACCGGTGGCATCCTCGCGGTCGGCGCCGAAGCGAAGAAGATGATCGGACGGACCCCTGGCAACATTGTCGCCGTGCGTCCGCTGAAGGACGGCGTCATCGCCGACTTCGAGATCACCGAGCGGATGCTCCGCTACTTCATCCTGAAGATCCACAAGCGGCGTTATCTGGCCAGGCCGCGGGTCGTCGTCTGCGTGCCCTCCGGCATCACCGGCGTCGAGCGCCGCGCCGTCATCGAGGCGTCGACCCAGGCCGGCGCCCGGCAGGTGCACATCATCGAGGAGCCCATGGCCGCCGCCATCGGCTCCGGCCTGCCGGTCCACGAGGCCACGGGCAACATGGTGGTGGACATCGGCGGCGGCACCACGGAGGTCGCGGTCATCTCGCTCGGCGGCATCGTCACCGCCCAGTCCATCCGCGTCGCGGGCGACGAGCTGGACAACGCGATCATCCAGCACATCAAGAAGGAGTACAGCCTCCTCCTCGGTGAGCGGTCGGCAGAGCAGATCAAGATCACGATCGGTTCGGCGTACGAGCTCGACTCCGACGAGCACACCGAGATCCGCGGCCGTGACCTCGTCTCCGGGCTGCCCAAGACCGTCGTCATCTCGGCCGCCGAGGTGCGCAAGGCGATCGAGGAACCCGTCAACGCGATCGTCGACGCCGTGAAGACCACCCTCGACAAGTGTCCGCCGGAGCTGTCCGGCGACATCATGGACCGCGGAATCGTCCTGACCGGCGGCGGAGCCCTGCTGCGCGGGCTGGACGAGCGGCTGCGCCGGGAGACCGGCATGCCCATCCACATCGCCGAGGACCCGCTGGACAGCGTGGCGCTCGGATCCGGCAAGTGCGTCGAGGAGTTCGAGGCGCTCCAGCAGGTCCTGGACGCCGCGCCCCGCAGATGACGTGATACTTCGATTCCGCCGTACGGGACGATCACCTCTCGTGCGGCGGATCGTCGATACCGAGGCATGAGATCCTCAAGCCTCCCCCGAGCACCGCACACCGCGCCCCCGGATCTTCCCGGGGCCACCCGAATTCCCGCATTCCTATGAGGAAGGGCACGGCCGCCGCACGTGAGGGACACACGAGAGAGCCGGCTGCTCCTGGTGCTGCTGATCGCCGTCGCGTTCGCGCTGATCACGGTGGACATCCGTGGCGGAGAGGACTCCCCGGTCGACGGTGCCCGGCAGGCCGCGGCCGCGGCCTTCGGCCCGGTCGAGGACGGGGTGGCGTCGGCGGTGGACCCCGTCGGCGACGCCGTCTCCGCCGTACGCGACTCCGGTGAGCGCCACGACCGGCTCGCCGTGCTGGAGAAGGAGAACGCCGCACTCAAGGCGAAACTCGGCAGCGACGACCGCAACCGCAGCCGGCTGGCGCAGCTCGACAAGATCCTCAAGACCGCCGGCGCCGGCCAGTACGGCATCAAGGGCGCCGAGGTCATCGCGATCGGAGCGGCCCAGGGCTTCTCCTGGACCGTCACCATCGACGTCGGCGCCGATGACGGCATCAGGCGCGACATGACGGTCCTCAACGGCGACGGACTGGTCGGGCGGGTCACCACCGTCGGACCGGACACCGCCACCGTCCTGCTCGCCAGCGACCCCGACTTCACCGTCGGCACCCGCATGGAGGCCTCCGACGAGCTGGGCTTCGCCTCCGGGCAGGGCGACCGCCCGCTGCGCGTCGAACTCCTCAACGGCAAGGCCGAGGTGAAGAAGGGCGACCGCCTGGTCACCTTCGGCTCGCAGGCCGACAAGCCGTTCGTACCCGGCGTGCCGGTCGGCGTGGTCTCCCGCGTCGACCCGTCCGGCGGCGACCTCACCCGCACCCTCTACGTCACGCCGTACGTCAGCTTCACCAAGCTCGACATCGTCGGCGTCGTCGTCGAGGCCCCGAAGAAGGACCCGCGCGACACCGTGCTGCCCACCAAGCCCAAGCCGGTCCCCACGCCGACGGTGACCGTCACGGTCACCCCGAACGCGAACGCACCCGTCGAAGGCCAGGAAGAGCAGTAGGAGCTGACTACCCCATGCGCGTCAACCGGATCCTGCTCTCCGTCCCGCTGATCGTCGTCGCCCTGGTGATCCAGGTGAGCGTCCTCGCCCGCCTGCACCTGCCCGGCGCCGTCCCCGACCTGCTGCTCCTCACCGTCCTGGGCCTCGCCCTGGTCTACGGCCACGTCGGCGGCGCCCTCATCGGCTTCGGCGCCGGACTGCTCGCCGACCTCGCCCCGCCCGCCGACCACGCCGCCGGGCGCTACGCCCTCGTGCTGTGCGTCATCGGCTACCTCGCCGGGCTCGTCAAGCCGGAGAACGGCCGCATCAAGTCGGCCACCGGCCCGATGCTCGTCGTGGTCGCCGCCGCGATCGGCTCCACCCTGCTGTACGCCGGTGTCGGCGCCCTCGTCGGCGACACCGCCGCCCGCCACGTCGGCCTCACCGGCCTGCTGTTCTCGGCGGCCCTGTACGACCTGCTGCTCGCCCCTTCGTCGTGCCGGGCGTGATGTTCCTGGCCCGGCGCGCGGACAACGACCCGCTCGCCGAGACCAACGCCGCCGCCAAGTCGCCCGACATCTCCTCCGGGTGGCTCTCCTCCGGCACCGGCCTGCGGATCGGCGGCCGGCGCGGCGGCCTGAAGATGAAGGCGGCCCGCTCCCGGACGGCCCGTGCCGGGCGCATCAAGGGGGTCAAGCGGCTGTGATCGCGGGGGAGTCGAGGACGGGTGACGCGAGTGACGGCGGCGGTCGTGTCCCGCGAGCGGGCATCGGCGCGGGTCGCGGTGCGGGTGGCGGCGCGGGTCGTGTCCCGCGAGCGGGTGATGCCCGCAGGTTCACCCGGACGGGGTCGCCGCGGCGGAACGGGGCCTCACAGGCGGATCGTTCATCATGCGTACGCACACCCACAGGCACACGCACACCCACATCTACATCCACAGGCACATCCACACCCACAGGCACTCGCATCCGGGCACGCGCGTCCGCGCACTGAGAGGGGGAGACCGCCGCAGTGACCAACATTCCCGAGACCGGGAGGACCCCACGGGTCCAGATCCGGCTCGTCGTGATCCAGATCCTCGTCCTCTCCCTCCTCGGCACCCTCGGCGGCCGGCTGTGGTACCTCCAGATCCGTGAGGGCGCGGAGTACGCCAAGGAGGCCTCCGGCAACCACGTCCAGCAGGTCGTCGAGCCCGCCGTGCGCGGCTCCATCCTGGACGCCCGGGGAGTCCCCCTCGCGGACAACGAGACACGGCTCGTCGTCTCCGCCTCCCGCACCGAGCTGCTGAAGCAGAAGGACGACGGCAAGGCCGTCCTGGCCAAGCTCGCCGGCGTCCTCGGCATGACCGCCGAGGACGTCACGCTGAAGGTCCGGCTGTGCGACGCGGAGACCCCCCAGCCCTGCTGGAACGGCTCGCCCTACCAGCCCATCCCCATCACCGACGAGGCCACGCCCAAGCAGGCCCTCCAGATCCGCGAGCGCGCCGAGGACTTCCCCGGCATCACCGCCGAACCCGAGGCCGTCCGCCGCTACGCGAGCCCTGGCGCGGCCAACACCGCCCAGGTCCTCGGCTACCTCTCCCCGGTCACCGACGAGGAGATCACCAAGGCCCAGGACACCGACTCGCCCTTCCTGCGCTCCGACCAGGTCGGCCGGTCCGGTCTGGAGCGTCAGTACGACAAGGAACTGCGCGGCAAGGCCGGCGTCACCCGCTACGAGGTCGACAACCTCGGCCGGGTCATCGGCGAGGCCGAGGCCGACCCGGCGCAGCCCGGCTCCAACCTCGTCACCAGCATCGACGCCCGCGTCCAGCGGGTCGCCGAGTACGAGCTGAACGAGGCGATGAAGGAAGCCCGCAAGCAGTTCGACAAGAACACCAACGAAAACTACAAGGCCGACGCGGGCGCGGTCGTCGTGATGGAGGCCAAGACCGGCCGCGTGGTCGCCATGGCGTCCAATCCGAACTACGACCCCAACGCCTGGGTGGGCGGGATCTCCGCCAAGGACTACAAGAAGCTCACCGGGAAGTCCTCCAACTACCCGCTGCTCAACCGGGCCATACAGGGTCAGGCGGCCCCCGGCTCGATCTTCAAGGTGGTCTCCACGGCCGCCGCGGTCCAGGCGGGGTACGAGTTCGACGGGCGGTACAACTGCTCCAGCTCGTACTCGGTCGGCGGCCAGGTCTTCAAGAACTTCGAGTCCCAGAACCACGGCCCGATCTCCCTCGGCCGTGCCCTGGAGGTCTCCTGCGACACCGTCTTCTACTCCCTCGCCCACCAGCAGTGGCAGAAGGACGGCGGCATCGACCCCAAGGGCAAGCCGAAGGACTACTTCTACAAGACCGCCCACCAGTTCGGCCTCGGCAAGGAGACCGGCATCGACCTCCCCAACGAGGTCAGCGGCCGCGTCCCCGACCGTGAGTGGAAGCAGTCCTACTGGGACGCCAACAAGGCCGGCTGGTGCAAGACCGGCAAGAAGGACGGCAGTTACGTCGAGAAGATCGCGTACGAGAACTGCCTCGAGGGCAACAAGATGCGCGCCGGTGACGAGATCAACTACTCCATCGGCCAGGGCGACACCCTGGTGACCCCCGTTCAGATGGCCACCATCTACGCGGCCATCGCCAACGGCGGCACGCTGTACGACCCGACGGTCGGCAAGGCCGTCGTCAGCCCCGACGGCAAGACGGTCCAGGAGATCGAGCCGAAGGCGCACGGCAAGCTGCCCGTCACCAAGCAGACCCTGGCCCAGATGGACGAGGCCCTCGCCGGCGTGGCCACCCGCGGTACGGCGGCCTGGCGCTTCGGCGGCTGGCCGCAGGACAAGATCGAGATGCACGCCAAGACCGGTACCGCCGAGGTCTACGGCAAGCAGACGACGTCCTGGTTCGCCACGTACACCAAGGACTACTCGATCGTGATGACGATCTCCCAGGGCGGTACGGGTTCCGGCGCCTCCGGCCCGGCCGTGCGGAACATATACGACGCTCTGTACGGCGTCTCCGACGACGGCGTGATCAACGAGAAGAACGCCCTGCTGCCCACCCCGCAGAAGACCCTGCCGAAGATCAAGACGGACGGCACGATCGCGTCCCCGAAGATCTCCAAGGACCCGGCGAAGGAGCAGCAGACCTACCAGAAGGCCACCGGGACCGGCACCCCCGCCCCGGACGGGACGCAGCAGGCAGCGACCACCGCCTCACCCGAGGCCACCAACCGTGACACGCGGCGGCGAGGACGCCGGCGAGGAAGCCGGAGGAAGTGCACATGAGCGGCGCGAACGGCTTCTCCGTCTCCGGGTACGGACCCGAACGGGCCGGCTGGACACGGCTCTTCGCCCGCGACTCGCTGGCGCGGCGCCTGGACTGGCCGATACTGCTGGCAGCGGTCGCACTGTCGCTGATCGGCTCCCTGCTGGTGTACTCGGCGACCCGCAACCGCACCGAGATCAACCAGGGCGACCCGTACTTCTTCCTGCTGCGGCACCTGCTGAACACCGGCATCGGGCTCGCCCTGATGATCGGCACGGTCTGGCTCGGCCACCGCACGCTGCGCAACGCCGTACCGGTCCTGTACGGCCTGTCGGTCCTGCTGATCCTGCTGGTGCTCACCCCGCTCGGCTCCACCGTCAACGGCGCGCACTCCTGGATCCAGCTCGGCGGCGGCTTCTCGCTCCAGCCCTCGGAGTTCGTGAAGATCACGATCATCCTGGGCATGGCCATGCTGCTGGCGGCCCGGGTCGACGCCGGCGACAAGCTCTACCCCGACCACCGCACGGTCCTCCAGGCCCTCGGTCTGGCCGCCGTACCGATGCTGGTCGTCATGCTGATGCCCGACCTCGGGTCGGTCATGGTCATGGTCATCATCGTGCTGGGCGTGCTGCTGGCCTCCGGCGCCTCCAACCGGTGGGTCTTCGGACTGCTCGGGGCGGGCGCCGCCGGCGCGCTCGCCGTCTGGCAGCTGCACATCCTGGACGAGTACCAGATCGCCCGCTTCGCGGCCTTCGCCAACCCCAGCCTCGACCCCGCCGGTGTCGGCTACAACACCAACCAGGCGCGCATCGCCATCGGTTCGGGCGGCCTGACCGGGTCCGGACTGTTCGAGGGCTCGCAGACGACCGGCCAGTTCGTGCCCGAACAGCAGACGGACTTCGTGTTCACCGTCGCCGGCGAGGAACTGGGCTTCGTCGGCGGCGGCCTCATCATCGTGCTGCTCGGCGTCGTCCTGTGGCGGGCCTGCCGCATCGCCCGCGAGACGACCGAGCTGTACGGCACGATCGTCGCCGCCGGGATAGTCGCCTGGTTCGCCTTCCAGTCCTTCGAGAACATCGGCATGACCCTCGGCATCATGCCGGTCACCGGCCTGCCCCTGCCGTTCGTCTCCTACGGCGGCACGTCGATGTTCGCGGTGTGGGTGGCGGTCGGACTGCTGCAGTCGATCCGGGTCCAGCGGCCCATGTCGGCCTGAGCGGCCCGCACCGCACCACGGTCCGCGCCCCGGGCCCGCACGCGGGGGAAGTCGAGTCCGGTCGGCCCTGCCGTTCCGGGCTCGACCGCCACTAGATTCGGGTCATGACGGAGACGAAACGCGAGGTCGAGCGCAAGTACGCATCCGACGGCGGCGGGCTGCCCGATCTGACGGGCCTCGCCGGGGTCGCCGCCGTCCTCGACAAGGGCGTCACCGAACTGGACGCCACCTACTACGACACCGCCGACGCGCGGCTCTTTGCCGCCTCCCTCACCCTGCGGCGACGCACCGGCGGCTCCGACGCGGGCTGGCACCTGAAGTTCCCCGTCGCCCCCGACGTCCGCGACGAGATCCGGGCACCGCTGTCCGACACCCTCCCGCGCGCCCTCGCCGGCCTGGTCCGCTCCCGCGTGCGGGACGCCGAGCTGGCACCGGTCGTCCGGCTCCGCTCCGCCCGCGACGTCCGCGAACTGGTCGACGCCGAGGGCCGGCTGCTCGCCGAGGTCAGCGCGGACGCGGTGCGCGCCGACCGGCTGACCGGGGACGGCGGCTCCGCCCGCTGGACCGAGATCGAGGTGGAACTCGCCGACGGCGGCGACCCCGGCTTCCTCGACGAGGTGGAGAAGCGGCTCCGCGGGGCGGGCGTACGGCCGTCCGGGTCGGCGTCGAAGCTGGCGCGCGCACTGGCGGAGACGGAACCGCGACGGAGGAAGAACGGCAGACCGAAGCGGAAACCGCAGGCCGACGGCATCCGCGCCACCGGGAAGACCGCCACCGGCAAGACCGCCCGGGGGAAGACCGCCCCCGGCGCCGAGGCGACCGCCGGGGACCACGTCCTGGCATACCTGCGCACCCAGCGGGACGCGATCGTCGCACTGGATCCGGCCGTCCGCCGGAAACTGCCCGACTCCGTGCACGGCATGCGCGTCGCCACCCGCCGGATGCGCAGCGCCCTCCGCTCCTACGCCAAGGTCCTCGACCGCACCGTCACCGACCCGGTCGGCGGGGAACTGAAGTGGCTCGCCGCGGAACTGGGCGTGGACCGCGACCAGGAGGTGCTCACCGACCGGCTGACGACCGCCCTGGACGCCCTGCCGCGTCCCCTGGTGGTCGGCCCCGTCCGCAAACGGCTCCGCACCTGGGCGCGGACCGGCGGCGGCGGCTCACGCCGACGCCTGATCGCCGTACTGGACGGCGCGCGGTACCTGGCGCTGCTGGACGCGCTGGACCGGCTGGTCGGCGAACCGCCCCTGCTGCCGGCCGCCGCGGGCGCTCCGGAGAAGGTGCTCGCCAAGGCCGTGCGCAAGGACTTCGCGCGGGTCGCCGCGCTGGTCGAGGAGGCGCTCGCGCAGCCGCCGGGCACCGGCCGGGACCTGGCCCTGCACGAGGCCCGCAAGAAGGCCAAGCGGACCCGCTACTGCGCCGAGGCCGCCGCGCCGGCGCTCGGCGCGCCCGCCGCCGACCTGGTCCGTCACATGAAGTCCCTCCAGGGCCTGCTCGGCGACCACCAGGACAGCGTGATGGCCCGCGCGGCCCTGCGCGACCTCGCCGCCCGGGCACACGCGGCGGGGGAGAGCGCCTTCACCTACGGACTGCTCCACGGCAGGGAGGAACGCCGGGCGGAACTGGCGGAGGCGGCGCTGCCGCAGGCGTGGGAGACGATCGGCACGGCGGCGGCGGTCTGAGCCGCCGGGATCTTCCGGCGTTCGGGGACGCCCCGGGAGCGGGTTAGGCTAGATGGTCACCCTCCCCCCAGCCCCTCCGGCCGGGGGTCCCCCAGCCAGCTCACGAAGGTAACCTCGCGATGTCTGTCGAGTCGGTCTTCCCACAGCTCGAAGCTCTGCTCCCGCACGTGCAGAAGCCGATCCAGTACGTCGGCGGCGAACTCAACTCCACGGTCAAGCCCTGGGAGTCCTGCGACGTCCGCTGGGCGCTGATGTACCCGGACGCGTACGAGGTCGGGCTCCCCAACCAGGGCGTCATGATCCTCTACGAGGTCCTCAACGAGCAGGAGGGCGTCCTCGCCGAGCGCACGTACAGCGTGTGGCCGGACCTGGAGGCCCTGATGCGCGAGCACCGCGTCCCGCAGTTCACCGTGGACAGCCACCGCCCGGTGAAGGCCTTCGACGTGTTCGGCCTGTCCTTCTCCACCGAGCTGGGCTACACGAACATGCTGACCGCGCTGGACCTGGCGGGCATCCCGCTGGAGTCCCGGGACCGCGGTCTCGACGACCCGATCGTGCTGGCCGGCGGCCACGCGGCCTTCAACCCCGAGCCGATCGCCGACTTCATCGACGCGGCGGTCATCGGCGACGGCGAGCAGGCCGTGCTCGACATGACGAGGATCGTCCGGGAGTGGAAGGCCGAGGGCCGGCCGGGCGGCCGCGAGGAGGTCCTCTTCCGCCTGGCGAAGACCGGCGGCGTGTACATCCCGCGTTTCTACGACGTCGAGTACCTGCCGGACGGCCGCATCGCCCGCGTCGTGCCCAACCGGTCCGGCGTCCCGTGGCGGGTGTCCAAGCACACCGTCATGGACCTCGACGAGTGGCCGTACCCGAAGCAGCCCCTCGTCCCGCTCGCCGAGACGGTGCACGAGCGGATGTCGGTGGAGATCTTCCGCGGCTGCACCCGCGGCTGCCGCTTCTGCCAGGCCGGCATGATCACCCGCCCGGTCCGCGAGCGCTCCATCACCGGCATCGGCGAGATGGTGGAGAAGGGCCTGAAGGCGACCGGCTTCGAGGAGGTCGGCCTGCTGTCGCTGTCCTCCGCGGACCACAGCGAGATCGGCGACGTCGCCAAGGGCCTCGCGGACCGCTACGAGGAAGACAAGATCGGCCTCTCGCTGCCCTCGACCCGCGTGGACGCCTTCAACGTCGACCTGGCCAACGAGCTGACGCGCAACGGCCGCCGGTCCGGCCTCACCTTCGCTCCCGAGGGCGGCTCCGAGCGCATGCGCAAGGTCATCAACAAGATGGTCTCGGAAGAGGACCTGATCCGCACCGTCGCCACCGCGTACGGCAACGGCTGGCGCCAGGTGAAGCTGTACTTCATGTGCGGTCTGCCGACGGAGACCGACGAGGACGTCCTGCAGATCGCCGACATGGCGACCCGCGTCATCCAGAAGGGCCGCGAGGTCTCCGGCGCCAACGACATCCGCTGCACGGTCTCCATCGGCGGCTTCGTGCCCAAGCCGCACACCCCTTCCAGTGGGCGCCGCAGCTCTCCGCCGAGGAGACGGACGCCCGCCTGGAGAAGCTCCGCGACAAGATCCGCGGCGACAAGAAGTACGGCCGCTCGATCGGCTTCCGCTACCACGACGGCAAGCCCGGCATCGTCGAGGGCCTGCTGTCCCGCGGCGACCGCCGCATCGGCGCCGTCATCCGCGCCGTCTACGAGGACGGCGGCCGCTTCGACGGCTGGCGCGAACACTTCTCCTACGACCGCTGGATGAGCTGCGCCGACAAGGCCCTGGCCCCCCTCGGCGTGGACGTCGACTGGTACACCACCCGGGAGCGCGGCTACGAGGAGGTCCTGCCCTGGGACCACCTGGACTCCGGCCTCGACAAGGACTGGCTCTGGGAGGACTGGCAGGACGCCCTCGACGAGACGGAGGTCGAGGACTGCCGCTGGACGCCGTGCTTCGACTGCGGCGTGTGCCCTGCCATGGACACTTCAATTCAGGTCGGCCCCACGGGCAAGAAGCTGCTGCCGCTGACGGTCGTGAAGTAGCGGCACCGCGCGAGGAAGGGCCCGGCCGTACCGTTCGGTGTGGCCGGGCCCTCGTGCGTGGGCGGGCGCGCCGGGCGGCCGACGACGCCGGTCCTGCGGGCGGCGGCGCGCAGCCGGGGACGCGCGGGGGGAACACGGATCCGGACGGGCCGCCGCGGCGTCCTCATGGGTATGGACCTCGACGAACCGTCCGGTGAACCCCCCGTCCGACAGCCCGCGCCGCAGCAGCCCGAGGGGTGTCTCGTCGTCGCGATCCGGCTGCCCGTGCGGATCGTCGCGCTCGTACTGGTCCTGCCGGTGCGCATGGCGTGGGACGCGCTCGTCGTCGCCGGCCGCTTCCTGAACGGCATCCTGCTGCGTCCGCTCGGCCGGGCCCTGCTGTGGCTGGGCAGGGTCCTGGTGGTCCTGCCCCTGGCGGGCCTGTGGCGGTACGCCGTCGTCCCCCTCGGCAAGGCCCTGGCCCTGCTGGTGAGGGTGCTGGTCGTGGCCCCGCTGGTGTGGTGCCACCGCCGCCTCCTCACCCCCGTCGGCCACGCCCTGGCCTGGCTGTACGCGCACGTCCTCACCCCCGCGGCCGTCGGTCTGGGAGCTGCCCTGGCCTGGCTGGCGCGGTACCTGGTCGCCGTACCCGCCCGTCGGCTGTACGCCTGGGTCCTCGCCCCCGCCGGGCGGGCGATCGCCTGGTGCGTGCTGGGGGTGTGGCGGCTGCTCGTCCTGCTCGTCACGGGGATCGGCCGGGTCCTGCACCTGGTCGCCCGCGTCCTCGTCGTCCTCGTGACGCTGCCCGCGTCGGCCCTGTGGCGGTGGGTCCTCGCGCCGGCCGGCCGTGTCCTCGCCGTCGTCGGACGGGAGGTGGGGGACGCCCTGCGGCACGCCTGGCGGATCGCCGGACACCTCTCGCTCGCCGTCGGACGGATCCTCGGGACCCTCCTGCGGTGGATCTTCGTGGAGCCGGTGCGCCTGCTGTACCGCAGGGTGCTGACGCCGGTCGGGCACCTCGTCCGCGACGTCGTGCTGCGGCCCGCCGCCGAGGCCGCGCGCGCCGCGGGCCGTACCGGACGGCAGGCCCTGGCCGCCGCCCGCGCGTCCGTGCGGCAGGTGCGCGCCGACGTGCGGCGGTTGCTGTTCGGCGGGCCCCGGCAGCCGGAGCCCGTGGCCCGGCGGGAACCTTCCGGGCGCGGGACACGTACTCTTGATAGCAGTACGACCGCTCTCACGAAGGACTGAACGACACTGGGCAAGCGACAGCCCGAAGGCCCGCCGCCCGCACCCGCGGTGCAGCGCATCCGCCTGCGCTACACCAAGCGCGGCCGCCTCCGGTTCACCAGCCACCGTGACTTCCAGCGTGCCTTCGAGCGCGCGTTGCGCCGTGCCGAGGTGCCGATGGCGTACTCGGCGGGGTTCACGCCGCACCCGAAGGTGTCGTACGCCAATGCCGCACCCACCGGCACGGGCAGCGAGGCGGAGTACCTGGAGATCGCGCTCACTGCGGCGCGGGACCCGCAGAAGCTGCGTGAGCTGCTCGACGAGTCGTTGCCCACCGGGCTCGACATCGTCGACGCGGTCGAGGCCCGGACGTCCGGGCTCGCCGACCGGCTCACGGCCTCCGTGTGGGAGATGCGCCTGCCGGGCGTGGACCCCGCGGAAGCCGACCGCGCGGTGGCCGCTTTCGTGGCGGCCGACACCGTCGAGGTCCAGCGGCTGATGAAGAACGGCGTCCGCACCTTCGACGCCCGCTCCGCCGTCGTCCACCTCGAGACACTGGATCCACAGGCCGATAGGCCGACGGACCAGCCCTGTGCGATACTGCGGCTGGTTGTTCGGCACGTGACGCCTGCCGTTCGACCCGACGACGTCCTGTCCGGTCTTCGCGCCGTGGCCGACCTGGCGCCGCCGGTCCCCGCAGGGGTGACCAGGCTGGCGCAGGGGCTGTTCGATGAAGAGACCGGCGCGGTGACCGACCCGCTCGCGCCCGACCGCGAGGCAGCCGAGGCCCTGACAACGGCCGATGTGACTGCCACCGCGAAGGCGCCGGCGTAAGGAAGGTTCCGCACAGGGACGCACGCCGTAGCGCAGCCCTCGCACTCGGGAGCCACCTGGGTCGGGCAGCGCACCGCCCACAAGACTTTCGCCAGGCCGTGCACATTCGGTGTACGGAACCGGCGAGACAGGACACTAGAGAGCTCCCGTGCGGCGCCCGCGCCCCGGACGGCGGCACCGCGCACAGCGCGAGCCGCGGACGTCAACGGCGGCCGATCCACCGTGATCGGCACCGGACCAGCGCGGCGCCCGGGAGCCTGACGGGAGATACGCCCGCATGCTCGAACCGACCGAATCCACAGAGTCCGTTCCGGACTCCGCATCGAACAACACCCCGAGCGACACCCTGCCGCCGCGTCGTCGGCGCCGTGCCGCCTCCCGGCCGGCGGGCCCGCCGGCCGGCGCCGCCGAGGCCTCTGCCGAGACCGTCGAGCCGACCGTGGCGGTCGCCGAGGACACCGAGGACACCGGGGACACCGAGGAAGAGACGACGGACACCGTCGTCGAGGCCGTCGAGGCCCCCGTGCAGGCCGAGGAGGCGGCGCCCGCCGCCCGTCCGCGCCGTCGCGCCACCCGCAGGGCGTCCGCGCCCGCCGGCGCTCCGGCCGACGCCTCCGCCGCGGCCGAGGCCGCCGAGACCGTGGTGCCCGCGACCGCCGCCGCACCGGCGGAGCCGGTCGAGGCCGGCGCCGCCGCGGAGCAGGCCCCCGCCGAGGAACCCGCACCGCGCCGTACCCGCCGCCGGGCCACCCGTACCGTGACGGCACCCGCCGCCGTGGAGCAGACCGAGACCCCCGAGACCCCCGAGGCCACCGCGGTGACCGCGGTGACCTCCGAGAGTGCCGCTCCCGAGGCCGCCGTGACGGCGGAGCCCGCCGAGGCCGCGCCCGCCGGGCGGAGCCGCCGCAGGGCCACGCGCCGGGCGACGGCCCCCACCGGTGCCCCGCAGGCGGCCGAGGCCGCCGACGCCGTCGAGGCCGCCGAGACCAGCGCCCAGGTCGCCGAGGCGCCCGCCGTCGCCGAGCAGGCCGCGCCCGCCGAGGCGCCCGCCGCCGAGGAGGCCCCGCGTCGTACGCGCCGTCGGGCCGCCCGCGCCGCCGCCGCGGCGCCGGAGCAGGCCGAGGCTCCCGCCGAGCCCGCCGTCGTGGAGGCGAAGGCGCCCGAGGCGCCCGCGCCGCAGGCCGAGGAGGAGGCCGGCCCTCGCCGCGGGCGTCGGCGCGTCACCCGCAAGGCCGCCGTCGGATTCTCCGCGCCCCCGCCGCCGGCCGGCGAGGAGGACGCCCCGCGTCCTCCCGCCCGTCCCGCGGTCGCCGTGTTCCAGGCGCCCGTGTTCACCGAGCCGCGCTTCCAGACGCCCGAGCGCGCCGCGGCCGAGGCCGCTGCCGCCGGGGCCGAGGTGGAGGAGCCCGTCGAGGAGCCCGTGGCGCCGGTCGAGGTCGCCGAGGAACTGCCGGAGGAGCAGACCGGGCCGCGCCGCCGCCGCAGGCGCCGGGGTGCCGGTCCCGCGGAGGAGCCCGCCGAGCCGGCCGGGGCCGCCGAGCCCGCTGCCGGGCCCGCCGCCGAGGACGAGACGGAGCCGGAGGAGGCCGACGAGGCCGCCGACGACACCGCCGAGGGTGACGAGGACACCGACGAGGGCGCGTCGCGCCGCCGTCGCCGCCGCGGTGGCCGTCGCCGCCGTCGCGGTGACAGCGCCGAGGGCGACTCCGGTGACGCGGAAGCCGACGACCTGGCCGCCGAGCAGGCCGCGCAGGACGCCGAGGACACCGCGGAGCAGGAGGACGAGGACGCCGAGGAGGGCTCCGCCGACGACGAGACGGGCTCCACCGCGGGCAGCCGCCGTCGTCGCCGTCGTCGCCGCCGTGCCGGGGACTCCTCGACCGACGCCGAGCCGGACGCCGGTGACCCGGAGCGCACCGTCGTCAAGGTCCGCGAGCCGCGCAAGGCCGGCGAGCCGTCCGACGAGGTCCAGTCCATCAAGGGCTCGACCCGTCTGGAGGCGAAGAAGCAGCGCCGCCGTGAAGGCCGTGAGCAGGGCCGCCGACGCGTCCCGATCATCACCGAGGCCGAGTTCCTGGCCCGCCGCGAGGCCGTCGAGCGCGTGATGGTCGTCCGCCAGCACGGCGACCGCACGCAGATCGGCGTCCTGGAGGACGGCGTGCTCGTCGAGCACTACGTCAACAAGGAGCAGGCCACCTCCTACGTCGGCAACGTCTACCTGGGCAAGGTCCAGAACGTGCTGCCGTCGATGGAGGCCGCCTTCATCGACATCGGCAAGGGCCGCAACGCCGTCCTGTACGCCGGCGAGGTCAACTTCGAGGCGCTGGGCATGGCCAACGGGCCGCGCCGCATCGAGTCCGCCCTGAAGTCCGGCCAGCCGGTCCTCTCCCAGGTCACCAAGGACCCGATCGGGCACAAGGGCGCTCGGCTGACGAGCCAGGTCTCCCTGCCGGGCCGCTACCTCGTGTACGTGCCCGAGGGGTCGATGACCGGCATCAGCCGCAAGCTGCCCGACACCGAGCGGGCCCGGCTGAAGAGCATCCTCAAGAAGATCGTCCCCGAGGACGCGGGCGTCATCGTGCGCACCGCCGCCGAGGGCGCGAGCGAGGACGAGCTGCGCCGTGACGTCGAGCGGCTCCAGTCGCAGTGGGAGGACATCCAGAAGAAGGCCAAGAGCGGCAACGCCCCGACGCTGCTCTACGGCGAGCCGGACATGACCGTCCGGGTCGTGCGCGACATCTTCAACGAGGACTTCACCAAGGTCGTCGTCAGCGGTGACGAGGCCTGGTCGACCATCCACGGCTACGTCTCCCACGTCGCCCCGGACCTGGCCGACCGGCTGTCGAAGTGGACCTCCGAGGTCGACGTCTTCGCCACCTACCGGATCGACGAGCAGCTCGCCAAGGCGCTGGACCGCAAGGTCTGGCTGCCCAGCGGCGGTTCGCTGGTGATCGACCGGACCGAGGCGATGGTCGTCGTCGACGTCAACACCGGCAAGTTCACCGGCCAGGGCGGCAACCTCGAGGAGACGGTCACCAGGAACAACCTGGAGGCGGCCGAGGAGATCGTGCGCCAGCTCAGGCTGCGTGACCTCGGCGGCATCATCGTCATCGACTTCATCGACATGGTGCTGGAGTCCAACCGGGACCTGGTGCTGCGGCGCCTGCTGGAGTGCCTGGGCCGGGACCGCACGAAGCACCAGGTCGCCGAGGTGACCTCGTTGGGTCTGGTGCAGATGACCCGTAAGCGGGTCGGCCAGGGCCTGCTGGAGTCGTTCTCCGAGACCTGCGTCCACTGCAACGGCCGCGGTGTCATCGTCCACCTCGACCAGCCGACCGCCGTCGGTGGCGGCGGCAAGCGCGGCAAGAAGCGCGGCCGGGGCGGCGACGCCCACGAGCACGAGCACGAGACCGCCGCCGAGGCCGTGGTGAGCACCGTCGAGGAGACCGAGAGCGCGGCCGAGGTCGCCGCCGAGGCCGCCGAGCCGGTCGCCCTGGAGGCGCCCGACTTCGAGCCCGACGAGGAGCTGTACAGCAGCGTCGCCGAGGCGGAGGCCGCCGCCGGCCGCGGTCGTGGCCGCCGCCGGTCGAGCCGCCGGGCCTCGGCCCCCGCGGGTGCGCCGAAGAGCGGTGCGCCGAAGCGGGAGGCCGTGTCCGGGCCGGTCGCACAGGCGCCCACGGCGCAGGACGTGACCGCCGAGGCGGAGACCGAGCGCCCGGTGCAGCCGGCCGAGGCCGCCGCCGCGCACGCCGCGCCGCCGGCCGTCGAGGACCCGGTCGTCGAGACCGCCGTCACCGAGGCCCCCGTCACCGAGGCCCCCGCCGAGACGCCCGTGGTCGAGGCCCCGGCGGTCGAGGAGGCCGCGCCCAAGGGCCGTACGCGCCGACGGGCCACGCGCAAGGTGTCCGCGCCGGCCGGTTCGCCCGCCGGAGCGGAAGCCGCCGTGGTGACGGTCGCCGAGCCCGCGGTCGCGCAGGCTCCGGCGGAGCAGCCCGGGGCACAGGCCGAGCCCGTCACCGAGCCGGCCGCGGAGCCCGTGGCCGAGCCGGTCGTCGAGAGCGCGGCTCCGCCCCGTCCGCGACGCCGTGCCGTGCGCAAGGCCACCGCGCCCACCGCGTCCGAGGAGACGGCCGTCGTGGTCGTCCCGTCGGCCGCGGCGGAGACCCCGGCGGACGCCCCCACGGCGGCCCCGGCCGAGGTCCCGGCGGAGGCTTCGGCCACCGCCGAGGCGGCGGAGACCGTCGAGGCGGCGGAGACCGTCGAGGAGCCGGAGGAGGGCGCCGCGGTCAAGAAGACGGCCGCCCGCAAGACGGCGAAGAAGGCCACGGCGAAGAAGGCCGCCGCCAAGAAGACCGTCGCGAAGAAGACGGCCGCGAAGAAGACGGTGGCCAAGAAGACGACGGCCAAGAAGGCCGCGAAGTCGGCGTCGAAGACGACGACCGCGGCGGCGCAGCAGGCCGTGCCGTCCGTCTCGGCCACCACGGAGGACTGACGGAGGACCGACCGTCCCGCCGGCCCCGCGCCGGCCGGACACAGCGGCGGCGGGTGCCGCCCGGTGGCAACCGGGTGGCGCTCGCCGCCGCTCCTGTCGTGCCGCGTCGCCCGGCGTTCATGTGCGGGTTAGCCTGTCTCTCGCTTGTGATGAAGTGGACCTCAAGAACAGGTTTCTCTGTGGTAACCCTGGGGAAAATCGCCGTCCCCGTGCTGGTAACGTGAACCGTGGTCTCGGTGGCGACAGCCATGTCCGCCGTGACCGCAGCCGACCAGCACCTCCGGCCCTCCGGCTCGGATACGGCTGTCTTCCCGCAAGGAACCCTCGGGGGGCGGGGTCCTGTGTACAAGCCGTTCGCCCGCCCACAGGCAGCGGTGAACACCCAGGGATGCGGCCGTGCTGATCTCGACGCGGCCCCTTCCCGACGAAGCACGACGCGCCTTTGAGGTCGCCGTAGAGGAGGGGATGTCGATGACCGACGCCCATGAGTTCATACCGGCCGCCAAGCCTGTGATCGGCGAGGACGAGATCGAGGCCGCGGTCCGCGTGCTGCGCAGCGGCCGTGTCGTCCAGGGGCCCGAGGTGGCCGCCTTCGAGGAGGAGTTCTCGGAGCTGGTCGACGGGCGCCACTGCGTCGCCGTCAACTCCGGCACCTCGGCGCTGCACCTGACGCTGCTGGCCCTCGGGATCGGCCCGGGCGACGAGGTCGTCGTCCCCTCGTTCTCGTTCGCCGCCTCCGCCAACGCGGTGCGTCTGGTGGGCGCGGACGTGGTCTTCGCCGACATCGAGGCCGACACCTTCTGTCTGGACCCGGCCGCCTTCGAGGCCGCGATCACCCCGCGCACCGCCGCCGTCATGCCCGTCCACCTCTACGGCCACCCGGCCGCGATGGACCGGATCATGGCGATCGCGCAGACGCACGGGCTCGCCGTCGTCGAGGACGCCTGCCAGGCCCACTCGGCCGCGCTGCACGGCACGCCGGTCGGCGCGTTCGGCTCCGCGGGCACCTTCAGCTTCTACCCGACGAAGAACATGCACAGCCTCGAGGGCGGCATGATCTCCACGGCCGACGCGGAGACCGCGCGGACCCTGCGCCTGCTGCGCAACCAGGGCATGGAGCAGCGGTACGCCAACGAGATCGTCGGCGCCAACGTGCGGATGACGGACGTGTCCGCCGCGATCGGTCGCGTGCAGCGCGCCAAGCTCGGCGGCTGGACCGAGCAGCGCATCGCCAACGCCACCTACCTCACCGAGCACATCACCGCGCCGAACGTGGTGGCCCCCAAGGTCGCCGAGGGCGCCCGCCACGTGTACCACCAGTACACGGTGCGCATCCAGGGTGACCGCGAGGCCGCCATGGCCAGGCTGACCGAGGCCGGCATCGGCAACGCGGTGTACTACCCGACCCCGATCCACCGGCTCAAGCCGTACTGGGAGCCGGACCAGAAGGCGGGCCGCTCCTGGGACCTGCCGGAGACGGAGCGCGCGGCCGCCGAGGTCGTCTCGCTGCCCGTGCACCCCGCGCTGTCGGCGCAGGACCTGGAGCGCATCGTGACCGCCGTGAACGCGCTGGGAGAGCAGCTGTGACCAAGCCTCTGAGGGCCGGACTCGTCGGCCTCGGCTCGATGGGGCGTCACCACGCCCGTGTCCTGGCGGGCCTGGACGGCGTCGACTTCGTCGGCGTCGTCGACCCGATGGGCGACAAGTTCGGTGCCGCCCAGGGCGCGCCGGTCCTGAACACGGTCGAAGAGCTGATCGCGCTCGGGGTGGACTACACGGTCGTGGCCTGCCCCACCCATCTGCACGAGGAGGTCGGTCTGGCGCTCGCCGAGGCCGGCGTCTGCGCGCTGATCGAGAAGCCGGTCGCCGACACCGTCGAGGGTGCCCGCCGGCTCGTCGAGGCCTTCGAGTCGCGCGGCCTGGTGGCCGGCGTGGGTCACATCGAGCGGTGCAACCCGGCACTGCGCTCGCTGCGCGCCCGCCTGGAGGCCGGCGAACTGGGTGACGTCTACCAGGTCGTCACCCGCCGCCAGGGGCCGTTCCCGCACCGCATCGCCGACGTCGGCGTGGTCAAGGACCTGGCCACGCACGACATCGACCTCACCGGCTGGGTGACGGGCCGTCAGTACGTGTCCATCGCCGCGCACACCGTCTCCAAGAGCGGCCGTGAGCACGAGGACATGGTCTCCGCGGTCGGCCGCCTGGACGACGGCACCATGGTCAACCACCTGGTCAACTGGCTGAGCCCGCTCAAGGAGCGGTTCACCTCGGTCACCGGCGAGCGCGGCTGCTTCATCGCCGACACCCTCACCGCCGACCTGACCTTCCACTCCAACGCCGCGGTGACCACCGAGTGGGAGGCCCTCCAGGCCTTCCGCGGTGTCTCCGAGGGCGACATGATCCGCTACGCCATCCCGAAGCGCGAGCCGCTCCAGGTGGAGCACGAGCTGTTCCGGGACGCGGTGCTCGGCGAGCCCGCCGACATCTGCACCCTGCGGCAGGGCATGCGCACCGTGGAGGTGGCGGCGGCGGTTCTCGCTTCGGCGGCCGACGGCGGTACCGTCCATATCGACCCGGTCGAGCACGTGGCCGCCCGGTAGCTTCCGGTGCGCGCCACTGCCACCCGCCGGCCCCCCCTGGAACAGGGGGGGCCGCGCTCCTGTACCCCCGGAGGAAGTACGTAATGGAATCCCCTGCCCGCAGGCCGAGGATCGCAGTGATCGTCGCCAACGGCATCACGGGTGACTCCCGTGTCCAGAAGACAGCCGTCGCCGCGGCCCGAGACGGCTGGGACGTGACCCTGATCGGCCGGAGCGACACCAAGCGTGTCCAGCGGTCGAAGATGGGGCCGATCGACGTCGTCCGGGTGCCGGTGAGTTCGGACTACCTGCGCGGTGTGAAGGTGCGCAGGGAGCGCTCCCTGCGGGCCGCGGCCACCCAGTTCCACCTTCCGGACCAGGCGGCCCTGAACCGTTACACCGCGGAGTACCGGGCCTGGGTCCGGCAGAAGTCGGCCGAGAGCAACTGGGCGAGCGCTCCGCGCCGTACGTCGATCAAGGCGGTGCTCCGGGCGCGCCGGTCGGTCCACCGGCTGCGGGTGCAGGCGTTCAAGTGGGAGCAGCGGCACAAGTCCAAGGACGACCTGGCCAGGGACTGGCGGGTCGACTGGCCGCAGGTGGTCGACCTCGACCTCGCCTTCGGCCCGGTGATCGAGGAACTCGAGCCGGACGTCATCCACGCCAACGACGTGACGATGATCGCGACGGCCGCCCTCAGCGCCGCCCGGCTGCGCGCCCGGGGCCGCAAGTGCGCCTGGCTGTACGACGCGCACGAGTACGTCAAGGGCGTGGAGTGGCCGAACCCCCGCCAGGCGTACGCGCTGCCCGCGGTGGAAGCCGAGTTCATCGGCCGGGCCGACGCCGTCGTCACCGTCTCCAGCCAGATGGCGGAGCTGCTGAAGAACGACCACGGGCTGGCGAAGGCGCCGCTGGTGGTCGGCAACGCGCCGGTCCGTGAGGTGATCGGGGGCGGCACGGCCGCCTCGTCGGTGCGCGCGGCCTGCGGTCTGGGTCCCGAGGTCCCGCTGATGGTCTACTCGGGCTGGATCGGTCCGGAGCGCGGCGTGGACGCCGTCATCGACGGTCTGCCGCAGCTGCCCGGCTTCCACCTCGCCCTGGTGCACGGCCGGATGACGCCCCTTCTGGAACAGCTCCTCACGCGGGCCGAGGCGCTGGGCGTACGCGACCGGATCCACCTGGTGCCGTACGTGCCGCAGCACGAGGTCGCCGACTACCTCTCCTCCGCCGACCTCGGCCTCACGCCCTTCCGGCGCGTCCCCAACTGCGAGGTGTCGCTGCCGACGAAGGTCTCCGAGTACCTCCAGGCCGGACTGCCGCTGGTCACCAGCGACGTCAAGGTCATCAAGGCGTACGTGGAGCAGCACGGCCTCGGCGAGGTGTGGACGTGGGACGACCCCGCGACGTTCGCCGAAGCCGCCGCGCGGGCCATGGAGAACCGCGGCAAGCTCGCCGACGCGATCACCGAGGACGTCCTCACCGACCTGTCCTGGGAGGCGCAGAGCGGCAAGCTGCTGCAGCTGTACCGGGAGCTGTCGAAGAAGACCCCGCCCGGCCCCCGGTCCGACGTCTCCTGGACGGTCCAGGAGACCCCGGAGGCGGTACGGACGGCGGACAACACCGGCGCCGACGGCAAGCCGCTGTGGCGCAAGCTCCGCGACACCCGGGTCCGCCTCGGTCTCGGCCCCGCCAACTACGCGGGCCAGGGCGCCGCGTTCGCGCAGGCCGTCACGCGCCGCAACCCGGACGTGTCCGCCGAGGTCGTCATGAACAAGCGGCCGGAGTCCTTCGACTACCCGGCCGACGTGTACGTGGACGCGGACCGGCTGCGCGACCTCGACGTGCAGGTCCAGCAGATGGAGCGGGTCATCGGCCGCTTCACCCACCTGCTGGTCGACGCCTTCATGCCCGTCTTCGGGCACCTCAACGGCACCAGCATCGCCGGCGACCTGGACGCCCTGAGGCAGGCCAAGATCAAGGTGGCGCTGCTCGCCCACGGCAGCGAGATCCGGCACCCCGCCCACCACATGGCGCGCCACCCCTTCTCGCTGTTCCACGACGCCCCCGACGGCATCGCGAAGAAGCTCCAGGCCAAGGCCGAGACGAACAAGCGGATCGCGGCCGAGGCCGGACTGCCGCTCTACGTCACCACGCCCGACCTCCTGGAGGACCTCCCGACGGCGAAGTGGCTGCCGCTGGTCGTGGACGTCGACAAGTGGGCCACCGACCGCCCGGTCATGGAGCGCAAGCGGCCGCTGGTGCTGCACGCCCCGTCGAAGCGGTGGACCAAGGGCACCGACCGGATCATGCCGGTCCTCACCGAGCTCCACGACAAGGGCGTCATCGAGTTCCGGCTCGCCGAGGGCATCCCGTGGGCCGAGATGCGCGAGCTGGTGCAGAGCTGCGACCTGGTGCTCGACCAGTTCACCACCGGAAGTTACGGCACCTTCGCCGTGGAGGCGATGGCGGCCGGCAAGCCCGTCGTCGCCTACATCAGCGACAGCGTGAAGCTCGCCACGGACGGCGCCCTGCCCATCGTCGGCGCCACCCCCGAGACCCTCCGCGAGGTGCTGGAAGGGCTCGTCGGCGACCCCGAGGGCACGGCCCGGATCGGCCGGGAGTCCCTCGAGTTCGCCCGCACCTACCACGACGGCACATGGACCGCCCAGGTCCTGAGCGATTTCCTGAAGTGACCGGTTCAGAAAGGCTGTTCATGGAAGCGCAGCGCACCGACGCGCCCCGCCCGACCAAGGGCCGGGTCGTCATGCTGGTCGACAACAAGGTCGACGGCGACTCGCGCGTGCAGAAGGCCGCGGAGTCCGCGGCGGCCGCCGGCTGGGACGTGGTGCTCCTCGGCCTCGTCCGCTCGGGCAACGGGCGCACCTGGAAGCTCGGTGACGCCGAGGTGCGGCTGCTGCCGCTGAAGACGCCGCTGGCCAAGCGGCACGCCGAGCGGCACCGCTCGCCGCTGCGTCGTCCGTTCGCCTACCCGCCGGGGCCGCTGGCGGCCTACCGCCGGCAGTGGGCCAAGGCGTGGCGCGCGGACCTCGCCGCCCGTCGGGCCGCCCTGAAGGTGGCGCCGCAGGCCGTGGGCAGCCCGCTGTTCCGCCGGGTCGAGAAGCTGCGCCTCGTGGTGGCCGGGCCGGTCTCCAAGTTCATGCAGAAGTGGATCGAGTTCCGGGCCCGCCAGAGCAGCCAGGCGCAGAAGGCGGGCCGTGCTCTGCGCGGGCCCGTGGACCGCGCCTTCACGGCCCTGTGGAAGGCGGCCAAGGGCAAGCGCGCCTGGCGTCGCCTGGAGCCCGTGCTGTGGGACTACGAGCTGACCTACGGCAAGGAGATCGACGCCCTCAAGCCCGATCTCATCCACGCCAACGACTTCCGGATGCTCGGGGTCGGCGCCCGTGCCGCGGTGCGGGCCCGCGTCGCCGGCCGGTCCGTCAAGCTGGTGTGGGACGCCCACGAGTTCCTGCCCGGGGTGCGCCCCTGGGAGGACAACGCCCACTGGATTCCCGGCAACACCGCGCACGAGAGCGAGTACGCCCCGTTCGCCGACGCCGTGGTCACCGTCTCCGAGGGGCTGGGCGACCTGCTGGTGGAGCGCCACGGCCTCAAGGAACAGCCGACCGTGGTCCTCAACGCCCCCGACCGGCCCGTGGAGCGGGACCCGGTGCTCGACGACGCCGAGCCGGAGCCGGACCTGCGCGCCCTGTGCGGCATCGGACCGGACGTCCCGCTGGTGGTCTACAGCGGCTCGCCCGGCCCGCAGCGCGGTCTCGGGGACATGGTGGAGGCCCTGCCGAAGCTGGACGGCGTCCACATGGCGTTCGTCGTCCCGGCGCCGGCCGCCGGCTACATACAGGGTCTGCTGCGCCGCGCGCAGGAACTCGGGGTGGGCGACCGGCTGCACGCCGTGCCGTACGTCAAGCACTGGCAGGTGGTCCGCTTCCTGGCCGCGGCGAACGTCGGCTGCATCCCGATCCACCACTGGCCCAACCACGAGATCGCCCTGATCACGAAGTTCTTCGAGTACTCCCACGCGCGGCTGCCGCTGGTGGTCAGCGACGTGAAGACCATGTCCGAGGTGACCCGGTCCACCGGACAGGGCGAGGTCTGCCGGGCCGAGGACGTCGACGATCTCGCCCGCGCCATCAAGGCCGTCCTGGCCGACCCGCAGAAGTACACGGCCGCCTACGACAAGCCCGGGCTGCTCGACACCTGGACGTGGGAGGCGCAGGCCGAGGTGCTGGACGGGCTGTACACCCGACTGGTCTCCAGATCCTCGAAGGCGGGTTCATGAACGGGGCCGTTCCCGACGTCACCGTCGTCGTCGCCGTCTACAACACGATGCCGTACCTGACGGAGTGCCTGAACTCCCTCGTCGGGCAGAGCATCGGGCGTGACCGGCTGGAGGTCGTCGCCGTCGACGACGGCTCCACCGACGACAGCGGCCGCGAACTCGACCGGTTCGCGGCGCTGTACCCGGACACCGTCAAGGTGCTCCACCAGACCAACTCCGGTGGCCCGGCCGCGCCCAGCAACAGGGCGCTGGAGGTGGCCACCGGGCGGTACGTGTACTTCATAGGCTCCGACGACTACCTCGGCGAGGAAGCCCTGGAGCGCATGGTGAAGTGCGCCGACCGCAACGACTCGGACGTCGTGGTCGGCAAGATGGTCGGCACCAACGGCCGGTACGTCCACCAGGCGCTGTACAAGGAGAACGACCCGGACGTCAGCCTGTACGACTCCGCGCTGCCGTTCACCCTGGCCAACACCAAGCTCTTCCGCCGGGACCTCGTCGAGAAGCACAAGCTGCGCTTCCCGGAGCACCTGCCGGTGGGCAGCGACCAGCCGTTCACCATCGAGGCGTGCGTGCGCGCCCGGAAGATCTCGGTGGTGGCCGACTACATCTGCTACTTCGCGGTCAAGCGCGGCGACGCCAGCAACATCACCTACCGCGCCGACCACCTGGCGCGGCTGCGGGCCGCCGCGGAGATCATGGACTTCGCCGCCGGGCTCATCGAGGCCGGACCGAAGCGCGACGCCGTCCTGCGCCGGCACTTCACCTGGGAGCTGGCCAAGCTCGTCCAGGACGACTTCCCCGGCCTGGACCGCGAGCTGCAGCGGCAGCTCTGCGCGGGCATCGCGCGGCTCGCCGACTCCTACTTCACCGACGGCATCCGCGACGCGATGGACGTCAAGCGCCGGGTGCGCATCGCCCTGGCGCACGCGGGGGCGGTCGACGCGCTGTCCGAGGCGATCAGTGCCGAGCTGGAACACGGGGCGCCGCCGTTCGTCGTCGAGGACGGGCGGGCCTACGCCCGCTACCCCGGCTTCCGCGACCCGCTCCTCGCGCTCCCCGACCGTGTCTACGAGCTGATCGAGGAGTCGGTCCCGGGCCGCCTGGCCCAGGGCACCGAGCTGCTCGCCTCCGACTGGGAGCAGCAGGGCGACCGGCTCGTCTACACGGCGTCCGTGCGGGTACCCGTGGTCGGGCGGCCGGACGGCGCGGGGGCGGTGCTGCGGCTCGCCAAGGGCGCCATGCCCAAGTCGGCCGACAAGCCCGGCGCGCGTCGCCTCAAGGTGGGCCACGCGCTGCCGGCGCCGGTCGGTGAGATGCGGGTGGAGCCGGCCCGGGACGGCGCGGCCAGCGTGCTGCACGCCCGGGTGCCGCTGGAGTACGTCACCGCCAAGCGGGGCGTCCGGGTGTACCTGGACCTCGCCGGCCGGACGTACGAGATTCCGGTGCGCGGCGACGGACTGCCCATGCCGCTCGCCCGGCGATGGGGCCGGGACGACGATCCGTACCGGGCGTCCGCCGTCGTGAACGACAAGGGGCGTGTGGTGATCGACACGGCCCAGATGTATCCCCCGAAGAGGACTTTGCTGCGGCGGGCGCTCGGGCGTCTGGCGCGGAAGGTGAAGTCCCGCTCCGTCGGCTTGAAGTCGAACGGTTCCAAGAAGTCGAAGTCGAACGGTTCCTGAAGCCGAACGGGTTCCAGAAGGAAGTAGCCACCGTCCATGAACATCTGTGTAGTAGCGCTCGGCAAGATCGGCCTTCCGCTGGCCGTGCAGTTCGCGTCCAAGGGCCACCGGGTCATCGGCGCGGACGTCAACGAGAAGGTCGTCGAGCTGGTCAACGCCGGTGTCGAGCCCTTCCCGGGTGAGCACGACCTCGACGTCAAGCTGAAGCAGGCCGTCGACGCCGGGCTGCTGAGCGCGACGACGGACACCGCGTCCGCGGTCGCCGAGTGCGAGGCCGTCGTCGTGGTCGTGCCGCTGTTCGTCGACGCCGAGGGCGTGCCGGACTTCGGCTGGATGGACTCCGCGACCCAGGCGATCGCCCGGGGCCTGAAGCCGGGCACGCTCGTCTCGTACGAGACCACGCTGCCGGTCGGTACCACGCGCACCCGCTGGGCGCCGATGCTGGCCGAGGGCTCCGGCCTGACCGCCGGCGAGGACTTCCACCTGGTGTTCTCCCCGGAGCGCGTCCTGACCGGCCGGGTCTTCGCCGACCTGCGCCGCTACCCGAAGCTGGTCGGCGGCATAGACGAGGCGTCGACGGCCCGCGGCGTGGAGTTCTACGAGCAGGTCCTCGACTTCGACGAGCGTGCCGACCTGCCGCAGGCCAACGGCGTGTGGGACCTGGGCACCGCGGAGGCCTCCGAGCTGGCCAAGCTCGCCGAGACCACCTACCGGGACGTCAACATCGGCCTGGCGAACCAGTTCGCGCGCTTCGCCGACAGCAACGGCATCGACGTCAAGAAGGTCATCGAGGCCTGCAACTCGCAGCCGTACAGCCACATCCACCAGCCCGGCATCGCCGTCGGCGGTCACTGCATCCCGATCTACCCGCGGATGTACCTGTGGAACGACCCGGCGGCGACCGTCGTGCGTTCCGCGCGCGAGGCGAACGCGGCGATGCCGGAGTACGCCGTGGACCTGCTGGCCGCCGCCTACGGCGACCTGACCGGCGTGAACGTGCTCGTGCTGGGCGCCGCCTACCGCGGTGGCGTCAAGGAGACCGCGTTCTCGGGCGTGTTCCCGACCGTCGAGGCGCTGAAGGCGCGCGGCGCCGTCCCGTTCGTCTCGGACCCGATGTACACGGCCGAGGAGCTCGCGGCGCACGGTCTCGCCCCGCACGCGGGCGAGAAGGTCACGGCCGCGATCCTGCAGGCCGACCACGCCGAGTACCGCTCCCTGACCCCGGCCGACCTGCCGGACGTCACGGTCCTCGTCGACGGTCGCCGTACGACCGACCCGGAGGCCTGGAAGGGCGTCCGGCGGGTCGTCATCGGCGGCTGACCCGCCCGGCCGGACCCCGACGGGAACGACGAAAGGGCCTGGCGCCACCGTCCGGTGGCGCCAGGCCCTTTCGTCGTTCCCGTTCCCCGGTCAGCCGCGCGCCGCCTCGGTCCGCCGGCCGGACTCCTTGGCCAGGCGGTTGCGCAGCCACCGCTGGGACGGCTTCTCCACGAACCGGTGGACGAGCCACGCCAGCACGATCAGCACGGCCGTGGTGACGGCCAGCGTGGCCCAGGCTCCCAGGTGGCCGCCGCCGTACAGCTTGCGGATCATGGCCCAGCCCAGTTCCTCGTGGAGCAGGTAGAGCGGGTACACCAGGGCGCCGGCCGTGGTCAGCCACTTCGCCTCGAGCCGGTCGAACTTGTGCAGGGCGACGGCGAGGACGATCAGGTAGAAGACGGTCACCAGGGCGAGGGCGACGTACGGCGAGCGGTCCATGCCCTGCTCGTCGCGCACGTGGTCGGCGTGCTGGATGAGGTCGCCCTGCATCACCAGCCAGCCCGCGGCGAGCAGGCCCCACAGCTTGAGGTCGGGACCGAACCGGTACATCAGGTACATCGCGATGCCGGAGACGAACAGCGCGGTGTTCAGCGGCTGGGCGAAGATGCCGACGAGCGGGATCTCGTCCTTCTGCACCAGGACGCTCGCGAGCAGCCACAGCCAGCAGAAGACGGAGACCCGGACGTAGTCCAGCCCCTTCCAGATCACCACCAGGAAGACGAGGTAGAAGGTGAGTTCCACCCACAGCGTCCAGTAGGCGCCGACCAGGTGCCGGGCCGAGAGCGGCGCCTGGACCATGGTGAGGTTGGTCAGCGACTCGCTGAAGCTCGGCGCCTTGCGTTCGCCGTCGGGCAGTCCGCGCCAGACGAGGACGGCGAGGACGACCGAGAACCAGTAGGCGGGGAAGAGGCGGAGGAAGCGGGCCTGGACGAACTGGCCCGGGGTGCGGCCCCAGGCGGACAGGCAGATGACGAAGCCGCTGATGATGAAGAACAGCTGGACGCCGTACGAGCCGTAGGAGGTGTACGGGAAGATCGACGGGAACAGCGCCTTCGGGTTGATGCCCCAGTTGGCCTTGGTCGCCGCGTCCACGCCGGTGAAGTGGAAGAGCAGCACGGAGAGTGCCGCCACGACGCGCAGCACGTCCAGCGCGTAGAGCCGCGGGGCCCGTGCGGGCGCGGGCGGCGCGGGCTCGGGCGCGTTCTCGGTGCCCGCCGCGTCCTGCGGTGCCGGGACCTTGACGTCGGTCTGAGACATGTGTCGTCCTCGTTGTGTGTCCTGGGCGCCCCGCCGCGTGGTCCGGGCGCCGTCACGGGCTGGAGGACCGAGCGGCCCGGGCTGGCCCGGGCCGGTTCCCACCCTCCTGGTGCTGCTCGGCTCACTCCGACTCGGTGAGCGTCCCCTCGGCCGTTTCCCGGTACAGGCGGCCGGACTTCGGGCACTCCCACACGTCGTCCCGGTCCTCGCGCGGGACCAGCCGGACGCCCTCGTGGCCGACCCAGCCGATCCGGCGGGCGGGGACGCCGACGACCAGGGCGAAGTCGGGGACGTCCTTGGTGACGACGGCACCGGCCGCGACCATGGCCCAGCGGCCGATCTCGATGGGGGCGACGCACACCGACCGCGCGCCGATGGAGGCGCCGTCGGCGATCTTCACACCGACGGCCTCCCAGTCGCCGCCGCGCTTCTGCTTGCCCTCGGGGTCCACGGAACGGGGGTTGTGGTCGTTGGTGAGGACCACGGCGGGGCCGATGAAGACGCCGTCGCCCAGCTCGGCCGGTTCGTACACCAGTGCGTAGTTCTGGAGTTTGCAGTTGTCGCCCATGCGCACGCCCGTACCGACGTAGGCGCCACGGCCGATCACGCAGCCCTCGCCGAGGCGGGCGCCCTCGCGGACCTGTGCCAGGTCCCAGACGCTGCTGCCGGCGCCGATCTCGGCGGTGTCGTCGACCTGAGCGCTGGGCTGGACCCTGTAGTTCACTTCGATGCCTTCCGGTGTCTGACGTCCGGGCGAGCATACGGGGATCGGTCCGCCCCCCGCAGGGGTGGTCGGCCGCGGTCCCCGCACCCGCCGGGGACCGTCCGGCCGGAGGAGAGAGGCTGTGCCGGAGGCACGATCGGCGCCTCGACCTGCCGACCGGGCCGAGGCGACCGGGGAGCACGCTCGGACGGGGCCCGGTTTGACCCCTCAAGCCGGGCCCCGTAGCCTTGACCATCGGCGTGTCGAGTGGCACGCCACATTCCCGTAAACCTCTTCCTTCCGGACGCCGGTCTGCCGGTGGCCGGAAGAGGTCGCCCGTGTTTCCCGCCCGGGCGGCTGGCCTGCGGGGGTGCCGTTCTCCGAGCGAAAGAGAGACCCGCGTGTACGCCATCGTGCGCAGCGGTGGTCGCCAGCACAAGGTTGCTGTCGGCGACATCGTTGAGGTTGACAAGATTTCCACCGCCAAGGTTGGCGACACGGTCGAGCTCTCGACCCTGCTCGTGGTCGACGGCGACACTGTGACCAGCGACCCGTGGGTGCTGGCCGGCATCAAGGTCCAGGCCGAGGTCGTGGACCACCACAAGGGCGTCAAGATCGACATCCTTCGCTACAAGAACAAGACCGGTTACCGCCGTCGTCAGGGCCACCGCCAGCAGTACACGGCGATCAAGGTCACTGAGATCCCCGCGGCTGCGAAGTAAGGGACTGAGGAGACATGGCACACAAGAAGGGCGCATCGTCCACCCGGAACGGTCGCGACTCCAATGCCCAGCGGCTCGGCGTGAAGCGCTTCGGCGGTCAGGTCGTCAACGCGGGTGAGATCCTGGTCCGCCAGCGCGGCACCCACTTCCACCCCGGCTCCGGCGTCGGCCGCGGCGGCGACGACACGCTGTTCGCGCTCCAGCCCGGTGCGGTGGAGTTCGGCACGTTCCGCGGCCGCAAGGTCGTGAACGTCGTTCCGGTCGCCTGACCTCAGGCTTTCCGGGAACGCTTCGCGAGGCGGACCTCACTTCCCTTCGGGGAAGGCGGGTCCGCCTTTCGCTTGTTGGCACAGGTAACACCCGTACATCACGTACATCACTGGAGGCACCCACCATGACCACCTTCGTGGACCGCGTCGAGCTGCACGTCGCCGCGGGTAACGGAGGTCACGGCTGTGCCTCCGTCCACCGTGAGAAGTTCAAGCCGCTCGGTGGCCCGGACGGCGGCAACGGCGGCCGCGGCGGGGATGTCATCCTCACCGTGGACCAGTCGGTGACCACCCTGCTCGAGTACCACCACTCCCCGCACCGCAAGGCCACCAACGGCAAGCCCGGCGAGGGCGGCAACCGCTCCGGCAAGGACGGCCAGGACCTGGTCCTGCCCGTGCCGGACGGCACCGTCGTCCTGGACAGGGCGGGCAACGTCCTCGCCGACCTCGTCGGCCACGGCACCTCCTTCGTCGCCGCCCAGGGCGGCCGCGGCGGCCTCGGCAACGCGGCGCTGGCCTCGGCCCGCCGCAAGGCGCCCGGCTTCGCGCTGCTCGGCGAGCCCGGCGACCTGCACGACATCGTGCTGGAGCTGAAGACCGTCGCCGACGTGGCGCTGGTCGGCTACCCGAGCGCCGGCAAGTCGTCCCTGATCTCGGTGCTGAGCGCCGCCAAGCCGAAGATCGCCGACTACCCGTTCACCACCCTCGTGCCGAACCTCGGTGTCGTCACCGCGGGGTCGACCGTCTACACCATCGCCGACGTCCCCGGCCTCATCCCGGGCGCCAGCCAGGGCAAGGGCCTCGGCCTGGAGTTCCTGCGCCACGTCGAGCGGTGCAGCGTGCTCGTGCACGTCCTGGACACGGCGACCCTGGAGTCCGAGCGCGACCCGGTCTCCGACCTCGACATCATCGAGGAGGAGCTGCGCCAGTACGGCGGGCTCGGCAACCGCCCGCGCGTCGTCGTCCTGAACAAGATCGACGTACCGGACGGCAAGGACCTCGCGGAGATGGTGCGGCCGGACCTGGAGGCGCGCGGGTACCGCGTCTTCGAGGTATCGGCGGTGGCGCACCTGGGGCTCAAGGAGCTGTCGTTCGCGCTGGCCGACATCGTCGCCAAGGCGCGCGCCGCGAAGCCGAAGGAGGAGGCCACCCGGATCGTCATCCGGCCCAAGGCCGTGGACGACGCCGGTTTCACCGTCACGCGCGAGGAGGTCGACGGGGAGCTGGTGTTCCGCGTCCGCGGCGAGAAGCCCGAACGCTGGGTGCGCCAGACCGACTTCAGCAACGACGAGGCCGTCGGCTACCTCGCCGACCGGCTCAACCGGCTCGGCGTCGAGGACGAGCTGATGAAGGCGGGCGCCCGCTCCGGCGACGGCGTCGCCATCGGCCCCGAGGACAACGCGGTCGTCTTCGACTGGGAGCCGACCATGACGGCCGGCGCCGAGATGCTCGGCCGCCGCGGCGAGGACCACCGCTTCGAGGCCCCGCGCCCGGCCACCCAGCGCCGCCGCGACCGCCAGGCCGAACGCGACGAGGCGACCCAGGAGTTCGAGGGCTTCGAACCCTTCTGAGCCACCGGCCTCACCTTCGCGGAGACCCGTCACGGTATGCGCCGCGGCGGGTCTCTCTTCGGTTCCCCCGCCGGCGCAGCGGCCCGGCACCACCTCGGTCCGGGGCGACCCGTGCGGGGGTGCCGACCACCCGCACGGCTGCTGCGGGCCGTACCCGGCACGGTGAATCGTTCCCTCACGCCGGCCGGGATCGTTCCCTCACTCCCGTCGGGACCGGGACGCTCCGGAATCGCCATAAGGAATTCCGTCGCCGCGGCGACGGAATTCCCGAGGGGACCTATTCGAAGCCGGTCCGCAGCGGCGCGGTCATGCATACGGACGAAACGCGCAGCCCTGCGGCCCGGAGTGTGAAGATCTCCACGCAGACCCGGGCGAGCCTGCCATCGCGTCGGAGGCGGCGGCGCGCGGTACGGGGCGTTCGCCGCGGCGGCCGCGGCCCCCGGACGCCGTCCCGCGCGGCCGGTGCGCCGGACGTCCTCGAGGGAACTCGCGGAAGTTCTCGGTCGTCCCTGCCTGAAACACCTGCGACGCCGGTGAGCCGCAATCCCGTCACTCTCGGCAATCCGTTACCGTCTGTGCGGTTACTCACAGGATTTAATGAGACGGTGTCAGGAAGGCCCATCCGCACCGGCCCAATCACCCGCACCGTATGGTTCATCCGCACCGGCTTCATCCGCACCGCAAGGTGAATGGCGGGTGGCGCGCACATATGCGCTGAACGGCGCTCACCTTGCATCGCGGTTACCGAAAGTGGGAGCATTTCCCCGTTCCCTGTCGCCCCAAGGTAGGTCACCCGTGTCCCAGCGCATAGCCAAGCCCCGTACCACCGCAGTGATCCTGGCCGGTGGCACCGGCCAGCGGGTGGGTCTGTCGATCCCGAAGCAGCTGCTGAAGATCGCCGGCAAGGCCGTCATCGAGCACACCCTGACCACCTTCGAGCACGCCGACTCCGTCGACGACGTCATCGTGCTGATGGCGCCGGGCTACGTGCCGGACGTCGAGAAGATCGTCGCCAAGGCGGGGTTCACGAAGGTCTCCCGCGTCATCGAGGGCGGCTCCACCCGCAACGAGACCACCGAGCGGGCCATCGCCGCCCTCGGTGAGGGCCTGGCCGAGGGCGAGGACCTCAACGTCCTCTTCCACGACGCCGTACGCCCCCTGCTCTCGCAGCGCGTCATCGACGACTGCGTCGCCGCGCTGGACCGCTACCAGGCCGTCGACGTGGCCATCCCGTCCGCCGACACCATCATCGTCACCCGCACCCACGGCGAGGACGGGGAGTTCATCACCGAGATCCCGGACCGCTCCCGGCTGCGCCGCGGCCAGACCCCGCAGGCCTTCAAGCTCTCCACCATCCGGCGGGCCTACGAGGTCGCGGCGGGCGACCCCAACTTCCAGGCCACCGACGACTGCACCGTCGTCCTGCGCTACCTGCCGGACGTGCCGATCCACGTTGTGGCGGGCGACGAGTACAACATGAAGGTGACGCAGCCCGTCGACGTCTTCATCGCCGACAAGCTGTTCCAGCTCGGCTCCACCGCCGCGCCCGAGCAGATGAGCGAGGAGGCCTACCGCGACCTGCTCACCGGCAAGACGCTCGTCGTCTTCGGCGGCTCGTACGGCATCGGCAAGGACATCGCCGAACTCGCCCGCTCCTACGGCGCCCACGTCTACGCCCTGGGCCGCTCCACCACCAACACCCACGTGGAGAACCCGGAGGAGGTCGACGACGCGCTGTCCAAGGCCTACGCCGAGACCGGCCGCATCGACTACGTCGTCAACACCGCGGGCGTCCTGCGCATCGGCAAGCTCGCCGAGACCGACAACGCGACCATCGAGGAAGCGCTCAAGGTCAACTACCTTGCCCCGGTCCAGATCGCCCGTTCCGCCTACAAGTACCTCTCCGAGACCAAGGGTCAGCTGCTGCTCTACACCTCCAGCAGCTACACCCGCGGCCGCGCCGAGTACAGCCTCTACTCCTCGACCAAGGCCGCCATGGTGAACCTCACCCAGGCCCTGTCCGACGAGTGGGCCGCCGACGGCGTCCGCGTCAACTGCGTCAACCCGGAGCGCACGGCGACCCCCATGCGCACCAAGGCCTTCGGCCAGGAGCCGGCGGGCAGCCTGCTCTCCTCGGAGACCGTGGCCCGCACCTCCCTGGACGTGCTGCTGTCCGAGCTGACCGGGCACGTCATCGACGTCCGCCAGCAGGACCCCACCGCCGACGCCTCCCGCGCCTCCGGCTTCGAGCAGGCCCTGGCCGGCGTGCTCGACCGACAGGACGGCGTGGCATAATCAACCGCCATCAGCCTTGAAATTCAGGCCTCTGTGGCTCCCTGTTTACGGGATATTCACAGAGGCCTGAATCCGTAAGGCTCCGGAAACCTTCACAACGTATTTTCCGGACTTTTCGGATTCACTGACCGGCCCCCTCCCAGAGCAGGTTTCTCCGTGATAACGACCGCCATTCGCGTCGCCCGGGTGGGCAGCGTGGCCGAGCTGGCCGCGGCGGCCCTCATGACGCTGGGCTTCCCCTGCCTCATGCTGGCCGCGCTCGTCCCGAACGTCCCCGCCTTCGCCGCCGCGGCAGCCGTGACCTACCTCGCCGACCTCTACCTCCACCGCAGGGGCAGCTACCTCGTCAGCCTCCTGGGCAAGGTGAGAGCCGGCCTGTCGACCCGGTTCCTGGTCAGGGAGCTGCTCCTGATCCTGCTCCTGGCCCGGCTCGAGCTGTCGGAGGAGCCGGTCTTCTACGCGGCGATCGCCTGCTTCACGGTCTTCTTCGGTCTCCAGGCCCCGCACGGCGCCCTCGTCACCCTGATCGGCAACCGCCGCCAGATGCCGGTCGTGACCCGCAACGTCGACCTGGTCTCCCGCCTGACCGTCCCCGACGCCCCGCCGCGCCTGCTGCTGCGCCGGGCCGGTGTGAAGATGCTCCACCTCGACCTCGCGGCCGTCGCCGGCCTGCTCGCCTACGCCGTCACCGACAGCGAGGCCGCCGGATTCGCCGGAACCGGCGTCACCCTGGGCCTCGGCATCCTGTACGTCCTCGCGCTGGCGCCGTACCTGCGCGCCAAGCGGATCCCGCCGAAGGCCGACAAGGTCCTCAAGGCCGTCAGCGCCTGGCTGCGCGAGTACCGCCCGGAGACGGTGCTGTACTTCTCCGGCTCCGCCGACTCCGCCTACCAGCTCAACATGTGGCTGGAGACGATGGAGCAGCTGGAGTCCCGCCCGCTGATCATCCTGCGGGAGCGCGTCATCCTGGAGAAGATGGCGCCCACCACGGTCCCGGTCGTCTGCGTGCCCGGGGGGTGCACCTGATGAACATGGACCTCTCCATGGTGCGGGTCGCGTTGTACGCGGCGAACGTCGGCAAGAACATCCACCTGCTGCGCGTGCCCACCATGAAGCACGTCTTCATCGGCCACGGCGACAGCGACAAGCTCGCCAGCGTCAATCCCTTCAGCAAGGTGTACGACGAGGTGTGGACCGCCGGCCGCGCGGGCCGCGACCGCTACGCCATCGCCGACGTCGGCATCCGCGACGAGGACATCGTCGAGGTCGGCCGCCCGCAGCTCGCGCCCATCACGCCCTGGCAGGGCGCCCCGGCGGACCGGATCCCCACCGTGCTCTACGCGCCCACCTGGGAGGGCTGGGACGACGACCCGGGCAACACCTCGATCCTGCTGGCCGGCGAGAACATCGTGAAGAAGCTGGTCGCGGCCGAACCCCCGGTCCGGGTCCTGTACAAGCCGCACCCCTTCACCGGCACCCGCAGCGCCAAGGCCCGCACCGCGCACCGCCGGATCACCGCCCTGGTCGAGAAGGCCGCCGCCGAGCGCGCCGCCGACCCCCGGTTCACCGCGGACCCGGCCGCCCAGGCGAAGGCCAGGGCCGAGCTGACCCGCCTCAAGGCCCGCCTCGACCAGCTCTCCCTCACCTTCGACGAGAAGGCCGACGAGGCGGTGACGAGCCGCGACGGCCTCGTCGACCTGCGCAAGCACCAGGAGGCCGCCCGGCTGCGCGCCGCCTGGAACGACGCCTACTGGCGCTCCTTCCCGTCGTACGAGCACCGCGTCGTCACGGGCGGCGAGCCGCGCCTGTACGACTGCTTCAACGCCTCCGAGGCGATGGTCTCGGACATCTCCAGCGTCGTCTCCGACTTCATCGCCAGTGGTAAGCCGTACGCCGTCACCGACTCGGCGGAGCTGGGCGCGGAGGAGTTCCGGCGGCAGAACACCGCGGTGCGCGCGGCCGTGATCCTCACCAACGACGCCGCCGGGGTGCAGCAGCTCCTGGACGCCGTCCGCGACCCGGCCGCCGACACGCTCGCCGAGGACCGCAAGGAACTGAAGGAGTACCTGCTCGGCCCCGACGAGCCGACCTCCCTCGAGCGGTTCGACACCGCGATCGCCGACCTCGCGCTGAAGGCCGAGGCCCGCAACGTCGGCCAGGCGTCCCACGTCGTCGCGGCGGCCGGCGAGGCGGAACTGGCGGAGGGCGGCGTGACCGCGGTCTGAGGCACCCCGCGGGCGAGGCCCGCGGTACGAGGCGCCCGGTACCCCGGTACGAGGCACCTGTGTGACATCGGCTCGGCCCCCGGAGAGGGAATCTCCGGGGCCGAGCCGTTTCCCTAGGCTGTGACGCGGCGCACATCCAGGGCGCAGGTAACGCGGGCAACCCCTTTCTGTAATCCCCCGTCTACCGGGTTGCCCCATCTTTGACCAGGGGGAAACCGTGAGTGACGAGGGGGAGAAGTGACCGTGGCGGAGCCCGATGTCAGCGTGATCATCGGGGCGTACGAAGCGATGCCGTACCTGACCGAGTGCCTGGCCTCGGTGGAGGCACAGTCCCTGGACCCGGCGCGCATCGAGGTGATCGCGGTCGACGACGGCTCCACGGACGGCAGCGGCGACTGCCTGGAGGAGTTCGCCGCCCGCGCGCCCATGGCGGTCACCGTGATCCACCAGGCGAATTCCGGCGGCCCCAGCGGCCCGCGCAACGTCGGCCTGGCCGAGGCCACCGGCCGTTACGTCTTCTTCCTCGACGCCGACGACCGGTTGGGGCCCGAGGCCCTGGAGCGCATGGTCGCCATGGCCGACCGCAACGGCACGGACGTGGTCCTCGGCCGCGTCGAGGGCGTCAACCGCAAGGCGCCCCGGTCCATGTGGGGCAAGACCCTGGAGCGGACCGACGTCTTCTCCTCCAACATCAAGTTCACGCTCAGCGCGCAGAAGCTGTTCCGGCGCGCACTGCTGGAGCGGCACGGCATCCGCTTCGACGAGTCCCTGTGGACCGGCGAGGACGCCGTGTTCACCATGGAGGCCTACCTGCGGGCCGACGGCGTCTCCGTGGTCGCCGACCACACCTGCTACTACCTGGTGGGCCGCAGCGACGGCAAGCACGTGACCAAGAGCGGCAGCTACACCCTGCGCTTCGACTCCGCGCGCGCCCTGATGGAACTGATCGCCCGGATGCTGCCGCCCGGCCCCAAGCGGGACGTGCTCATGGTCCGCCCGTTCCTGGTGACGCTCCTGCCGCAGTTCGGTCCGGTCTTCCTCAGGAACGACGAGGAGATCCGGCGCACCAAGCTCGAACTGGCCAGGCCGCTGATGGACGCGTACTGGAACGAGGGCGTCTCCCATCGGCTCCGGGTCCACGAGCGGCTGCGCCTGCACCTGGTCGCCGAGGGGCGCCCCGACCTCCTCGCGGAGGTCGTCGAGTTCATCAAGGACAAGCGCGAGCCCGACCCCGTCCTGGAGAAGCGCGGCACGCGGCTCTACCTCGCCTACCCGCGCTTCCGGGACCGCGCGGCCGGCATCCCGGACCGCGTCTACCTCGCCGAGCCCCGGGAGGCCAGGGAGTTCCCGGGCTGGCGCCAGGGCCCGGCCGAGTCCTTCCTGCGCAGGGCGACCCGCAAGGTGCGGCGCACACTGCGCCGGCTGGGCGCGCGGACGACAGCGGCGGTGTGACGTGGGTGCCGGCGTGACGAGGGCGGCGGCGTGACGAGGGCGGCGGTGTGACGAGGGCGGCGACGGCCGGTCGTGCGGGGGCCGGGGGGCCCTTCCAGGACTACTTGGACGGCTTCAGCGCCCGCCGCAGCGGCCCTCCGACCACGCGCCGGGCACGCCGGTAGATCGACGGTGTGGCCAGCGCGGCCTTGGCCGCGGTTCGTGCCCCCACCCGGCTCTTCGCCAGTTCCCGCTTCAACTCGGTGTTGTGCGCGTCCAGTTGACTGATCCGCTGCTGAAGCCACCCGAACCGGCTCGTCAGCGAGGCGAGGTCCGTGTCGTTCCAGGGCCGCACCCCGGCCGGGAAGGGCAGCGACCGCAGCCTCTTGTCGAAGGCCGCGCCGCCGTCGCCGTGCGTGAAGGTGTTCTCCAGGCCGTTCTTGTCGAGGAAGCCCGTGAACCGCTCGAAGCGCTCCCGGTGGTTGCCGGTCAGCGGCCCGAAATCGGCCTCCTCGTAGAGGACGGCCGGGTCGAGGTCCGCGGGCACCTCGGTGAGGAGCCGGTGCGGGATCTCGAAGTAGCGGCACAGTTCCAGCGTGCGCGAGTCGAAGGCCAGCACCGTCGCGGGCGTGCCCGCCAGCAGCGCCGCGATGTTGCCGTGGATCCGCGAGCCGAACGAGTAGTCGAAGCCGCGGAGGTCGTCCATCCACGTCACCGGGTCGACGTACACCCGGACCTTGTCCTCCCGGTACATCGGGTGGTCGGGGTGGGTCGGCATCTGCGTGACGCGGCCGTCCGGGGAGTCCACGTCACGCCAGTGGAGCTGCTTGGCGTCGGTGAGGTTCTGGCCTATGTACCGCAGGTTCGGATAGTGCGCGTGGGTCCGCGTGATGATCCTGTGCAGGCCCCGCTGCGCACCGCGGCGTGCGAGCCGTTGACGGCTATGCGCGACTGCGGGGTGAGCGACTCGGCCCGCTTCTCCACGGTCAGCCGGTCGCCGTGCAGGAACATCGACGGGCAGCCGATGACCTCCACGTCCCGGAAGCCCATGCCGGTCAGGTACTTCTCGGTGAACTCGCCCCGCACGCCGATCGACGCGCTGCGCTCCAGCACGGCCGAGCAGAACGCCCGCACGGTCGGTTCCATGGCCTTCAGCCGGGCGGGGTCCTGGTCGAGGCCTGCCTGCGCGCCGACGCCCAGCACCACCACCGGGATCCGCAGCTTGCCGATGAACCGGGTCAGCCGCTTCAGGGAACCCTCGAAGGACGGCCGGAAGGCGTTGGCGAGGGGCACGACGAACGCGTCGTACTCCTCGTTGATCCGGCCCGCCGCGGCCACGTCGGTCCGCATGCCGTTCGAGACGACCTCGGCGCCCGGCGTGGTGAGGATCTTGTGGGCGGCATCGCTGAAGATCAGGTTGCCGGAGTTGGTGGCGATCACATCGCGATGGAGGGCTTCCTCGATGGGGAGTACGTCGAAGGGACTTTTTCCCGACCTCAGGAGTATGCGCTTCACAGGGCGAACTTTAGGTCACGCCAACTTCGAAGGAAATTTTAGATCTCTTCAAACTTCCTGTGGAACCTGTACACGTTCTTTGCCCTACGCAAATGGTGAACGTTCGTGAGCGCGGCGTGACCGTCCGGCACGTGAAACCCCGGCGCGCCCTCCGCCCCCGTTCGCGTAGATTGCGTGACGGGCAGCCGTGGAACTACGCGAGGGGACGAAGAACAAGGTGGCAGGGGCAAGGCAGGCCGTGCGCGAGGCCCGCAGGATCGTCGTCAAGGTGGGCTCCTCGTCGCTGACCACCGCCTCCGGCGGCCTGGACGCCGACCGGGTGGACGCCCTCGTCGACGTCCTCGCCAAGATCCGCAGTGGAGGGGAGCGCGAGATCGTGCTGGTCTCCTCCGGTGCCATCGCCGCCGGACTCGCACCGCTGGGCCTGCGTCGCCGGCCGAAGGACCTCGCCCGGCAGCAGGCCGCGGCCAGCGTCGGCCAGGGCCTCCTCGTGGCCCGCTACACCGCCTCCTTCGCCCGCTACGGCGTCCGCGTCGGCCAGGTCCTGCTCACCTCCGACGACATGAGCCGCCGCGCCCACCACCGCAACGCCTCCCGCACCCTCGACAAGCTGCTGGCGATGGGCGCCTTCCCGGTCGTCAACGAGAACGACACCGTCGCCACCGACGAGATCCGCTTCGGCGACAACGACCGGCTCGCCGCCCTCGTCGCCCACCTCGTCCACGCAGACCTCCTCGTGCTCCTCTCCGACATCGACGGCGTGTACGACGGCAACCCCAGCAAACCCGGCACCTCACGGATCACCGAGGTGCGCGAACCCGCCGACCTGGACGGCGTCGAGATCGGCAGCGCCGGCAAGGCGGGCGTCGGCACCGGCGGCATGGTCACCAAGGTCGAGGCCGCCCGGATCGCGGCCGCCGCCGGCATCCCCGTCGTCCTCACCAACGCCGTCCACGCCGCCGAGGCCCTTTCCGGCGGGGACACCGGCACCTACTTCCACGCCACCGGCAAGCGCTCCGCCGACCGGCTGCTGTGGCTCCAGCACGCCTCCACCCCGCAGGGCTCGCTGACCCTGGACGACGGAGCCGTACGGGCGGTCGTCGAACGCCGCACCTCGCTGCTGCCGGCCGGGATCGCCGCCGTCGAGGGCGACTTCAGCGCGGGCGACCCGGTCGAGCTGCGCGACGGCTCCGGGCACGCCGTGGCCCGCGGCCTCGTCAACTTCGACGCCAAGGAGATCCCCCAGCTGCTCGGCCGCTCCACCCGCGAACTGGCGCGCGAACTCGGCGCCGAGTACGAGCGGGAGATCGTCCACCGGGACGACCTGGTGATCCTGCACCCCTGAGGCCACCGCCCCCGCGCCCGCGGTCGAACGGCCGCTCCCGGCGACGCTCGAACGGTCCGTACCGGTGGGGGACGTTCCGTGAAACGGCCCCACGGAGCCGTGCGGCCTGCTCAACTTTGTCCCGGGGACATGTTCCGCACGAGCGCTGCGCAAAGGAGGCCGTCGTGAGACGAGTACGCCCAGGGGTGGCAGCGCCCCGTGGGAGTGCCGGCGGGGCGGGTCCCGCGGCCTCGCGCCCGGCGGGCGAGGAACGCGCCCTGACGAGCGTGGCGACCGGGGAGAACTACCGGGGACGGCAGGAGGACGGCCGCGCGGGGCAGACCCGCCCCGCGGACCTGCCCCGCCTGTGGCACGTCACCCTCAGCGTCTCCGGGGAGGAGGCCGACCTCGAGGAGGTGCGGCGCGCCCTGGAACAGCTCGCCCACGACCACCCCTTCCTCCTGACCAGCCGCTACGCCGTCGACCACGCGGAGATCCGCTACTGGGAGGAGGCCCGCGACCTGCACGACGCGGCCGCCGTCGCCCTGCGCCTGTGGGGCGAGCACCGTCAGACGGCCGGACTCCCGCCGTGGGAGATCGTCGGCCTGGAGGTCATCGACCGCCAGACCTACCACCAGCGCATCGCCGAGGGCTACGGACCGGCCCCGGCGACCCCCGTCGGGGTCCACCCCTACTGACCCCCCGCCCGGCCTCGGCCGGAAGCCCCCGAGAGGCCTCCCGGCCGATGTCCGGGGCGGTGTCTCCACCGGTGTCCGGGCGGTGTGCGGGTCGGTGCCTCCACCGGTGTCCCCACTGGTGTCCGGGCGGTGTCCGGGACGGTGCCTCCACCGGTGCTCGGCCGGTGTCTCGGGGTGTGGAACGAGCCATGAGCGGGCCCGCGGCGCGCACTACCCTTTCCCTATGACCACGCTCTCGCCGTACGACGCCCTCTCCCCGGTGATCCAGGCCGCCTACCGCGCCAAGGCGGCCGCCGCCGACCTCGCGCCGCTGCCGCGGGCCGCCAAGGACGACGCGCTGCTCGCCATCGCGGACGCGCTGGAGGTCCGTACGAGCGAGATCGTCGAGGCCAACGCCAGGGACGTCGCCAAGGCCCGCGAGGCCGGCACCGGCGAGGCGATCGTCGACCGGCTCACCCTCACCCCGGAGCGGGTGCGGGCCATCGCCTCCGACGTGCGCGACGTCGTCGCCCTGCCCGACCCCGTCGGCGAGGTCGTGCGCGGCTCCACCCTCCCGAACGGCATCGACCTGCGCCAGGTCCGCGTCCCGCTCGGCGTGGTCGGCATCATCTACGAGGCCCGCCCGAACGTCACCGTCGACGCCGCCGCCCTGTGCCTGAAGTCCGGCAACGCGGTCCTGCTGCGCGGCTCCGGCTCCGCCTACGCGTCGAACAGCGCCCTGGTACGGGTGATCCGCGACGCCGTCGGCGGTGCCGGGCTGCCCGCCGACGCCGTCCAGCTCGTGCCGGGGGAGAGCAGGGAGAGCGTGCGCGAGCTGATGCGCGCCCGCGGCCTCGTCGACGTGCTGATCCCCCGCGGCGGCGCCTCGCTGATCCGGACGGTCGTATCGGAGTCCACCGTTCCGGTGATCGAGACCGGCACCGGAAACTGCCACGTGTACGTCGACGCCCAGGCCGACCTCGACATGGCGGTCGACATCCTCATCAACTCCAAGGCCCACCGGGTCAGCGTCTGCAACGCCGCCGAGACCCTCCTGGTCCACCAGGACATCGCCCCCGAGTTCCTGCCCCGCGCCCTCGACGCCCTCGCGGACGCCGGGGTCACCGTCCACGCCGACGAGCGCGTCCTGGCTTACGCCAAGGGCTCCCGGGCGACCGTCGTCGAGGCCACCCCGGAGGACTGGGAGACCGAGTACCTCTCCTACGACATCGCCGCCGCCGTCGTCGACTCGCTCGACAAGGCCGTCGAGCACATCCGGCTGTGGACCTCCGGCCACACCGAGGCCATCGTGACCACCTCCCAGCAGGCCGCCCGCCGCTTCACCCAGTTGGTCGACTCCACCACGGTCGCCGTGAACGCCTCCACCCGTTTCACCGACGGCGGCCAGTTCGGCTTCGGCGCGGAGATCGGCATCTCCACCCAGAAGCTGCACGCCCGCGGCCCCATGGGCCTGCCGGAGCTGACCAGCACCAAGTACATCGTCACCGGCGACGGCCATGTGCGGCGCTGACGGGGGCGTGACGGCGCCCGTCAGGGGCGTGTGGGGCGTCTCAGCAGGCGGATGAATTTCCGTACCGTCTGCCCAAATTGACCCCCCAGGTCTACTCTGGATCCGTGCCGGAGGACGTGGGGGGCACGCCGTTCCCGGACGGCTGGAAGCCCGACGACGACCACGACCGCGGGGTGTCGGACGAAGAGTTCGCCTCCGTGGTCTTCGACGAGGCCTTCGTACGGGCGGCGCCGGTGCACGAGCCGACCGCCGTCGAACGCCTCCTGGCCGCCGCGCAGGCGAGAGCCGAGGCCTCGGAGGCCGAAGCCCGCCGCGCCCGCGGCGCCCGCTACGACGACCTGTACGGGTCCGGCGTCTTCGGCCATGATCCGGATTACGACGATCCGGACGACTTCGAGGACCCCGACGACCCGGACACCTGGGGCCGCCGCCACGGCGGTTTCGGGCCGTACGGCAAGCAGGTCCGCTGGCACCGGGCGGTCGCCTGGATGCTCGCCGTGGTCATGGGCGTGGGCATGGTCGCGCTGGCCTTCGCGGCGGTCTACCGGGAGCCTCCTCCTCCGACAACCGCGACCACGCGCCGTCGCCCGCGTCGACCGGGCTCGAAACCGGAGCCGGGCCGGTCCCGTCCGTCTCCGCCGAACAGGTGCGGCCACCCGTCGCGGCCGTCCCCGCACGCCCTGACCGGGCGCCGCCGACCGGGTGAGAACCTGTCGGAACTTGTGGCGCAGCAAGGCGTTTACCCGGGCTCCCGGCGACCTACCCTGAAGGTATGGGCAGGCCCGGAGAGCCACCGGAGGGGGCAGCCGAGGGGACTCCCGGTGGCGGCGAGGACGAGTACCGGTCCGTCGTCTTCGACGAATCGTTCGTCCGTGCTGCCCGCCTCCAGGAGTACTCCGCCGAGGAACGCATCGCCGACCACGCCCCCGCCGTACGACGCCGCCCGCCCGTCCGGCGGACCGGCCTGTCCCGGCAGGCTTTCGCGCTGGTCCTGCTGATCGCTCTCGCCTTCGGCACCGCGATCTACATGGGCGTCCGGAACCCCTACCAGAACCCGGCCGCCCGCCGCGCCGCCGAGCCGCTGCGGATGACCGTCATCCCGCTCGCCCCGCAGGGCGCCGTGCCCGGCACCGCCGACCCCGCCCGCCTGTTCGCGCACAGCCCCGCCGCCCGGTACCGCGTCGGCGCCGAGGGCATCCCGCTGCCGCCCTCCCGGCGCACCCCGCACTTCTCCGACAGCCAGGTCGTCACCGCCCTGAGCACCGCCAAGGACTACATCGTGCGCTCCTCGCTCTACCCGGAGGTGCTCACCGGGCAGCAGGTCAGGCCCGTGCGCGCGCTGGTCGCCCCCGGCCAGCTCGACCAGTTCGACGAGAGCTTCACCCACCCGGCCGCCGACGGACGGCACGCGCCCACCGGATGGCTGGTGCGCTTCGACCCCGCCCGAGCCGAACTCGCCGACCGAGGGGTCCGCGTCCAGGGCACCCTCCAGGCCGCCGAGACCGACGCCGCCACCCTCGAGGTCACCGCCGACCACACCTTCGTCTACGCCCTGCGCCCGGCCGGAGCCGACGCCAGGGCCCCGGTCTCGCTGTTCACCGTCCGCCGCGAGCTCCAGTTCCGCTTCGACCGCGACGACCTGCGGCTGCGCCAGACCCAGCTGATCGTCTCCTACGTGCAGGCCGGCCCGCTGTCCTGCCGTGAGGACTCCACGAACCACCTGCGGCCCCTGCTCGCCGGCCAGACCGCCGGGACGGGCGGCCCGGCCGGCACCGACCCCTACGCGACGGGCGGGGCGACGGCGCTCTGCGGATCGCTGGCGGCGAGCGCACAGCCGAGCGTGTGAGCGGCGGGCCGCAGGAGCGGGTCCGGCCGGGGAACGGGAGGTGCCGGCGGGGGCGTGAACCGGCGGAGGCCGGGGAGCGCCGGGAACGAGGAGGCCAGGGCGCTCCGCCGGGCTCGCCGGGGCCCTCAGGCCTCGTCGCGCGGGGGCGCGTCCGCCGGGCGGTCCCGCGGGGGCGCGGTGCCGGTGAAGCCGTCGAAGCCGCGGCGCACCCGGCCACCCAGGTTGCCCGCCCCGCCCGCGATGTCGGTGACCAGCTTCATCAGCGGGTCCTTCGAGCTCTTCACGTGGTCGGCGTAGTGCGACGCCGACTCGCGGAAGGAGTCGGTGACCGAGGTCTCCTTGTCCTCGGTGCGACGCGGGTAGTGACCGTCCAGGATCCGCTGGTGGTCGCGGGACTCGGCCCACTTCTTCAGCTCGGCCGCGCGCACGGTGGTGAAGGGGTGGGAGCGGGGCAGCACGTTGAGGATCTTCAGCACGGAGTCGCGCAGGTCGCCGCCGGCCTCGTACTCCTCGGCCTGCTTGAGGAACGCGTCCACGTTCATCTCGTGCAGGTGGTTGCCGCCCGCGATCTTCATCAGGCCGCGCATCGAGGCCTTCAGGTCCTGTCCGACCAGCAGGCCGGCCCGGTCCGCGGACAGTTCCGACTTGCGGAACCACTCACGCAGCGCGGTCACGATCGCCATGATCGCGAGGTTGCCCAGCGGGATCCAGGCGACCTTGACGGCGAGGGTCGTCAGGAACAGCAGGATCGTGCGGTACACGGCGTGCCCGGACAGGGCGTGACCCACCTCGTGGCCGACGACGGCCCGCATCTCCTCCTCGTCGAGCAGCTCGACGAGGCCGGTGGTCACCACGATGATCGGCTCGTCCAGACCGATGCACATCGCGTTGGGCTGCGGGTCCTGGTTGACGTACATCGCCGGGACCTTCTCCAGGTCCAGGATGTAGCAGGCGTCCCGCAACATGTCGTTCAGGTGGCTGAACTGCTGGTCCGACACGCGGACCGAGTCGGACAGGAACAGCAGGCGCAGACTCCGCTCGGGCAGCAGCCCGCTGAGCGCCTTGAAGACCGTGTCGAAACCGCTCAGCTTGCGCAGCGCCACCAGCGCGGAGCGGTCGGCCGGGTGCTCGTACGCACGCGAGGAGATCCCGGGAAAGCGCCTGCGCTGCCTGCTCGGCACGTTCTCGTGACCGTTGTGCTCGTGGCCGTCGTCGGACATCCATCCCCCAAGTGCGTGTGTATGGCCCTTGCCTGTGTGGTCCTTTGCGGACCTTTGTGCAGCCCTTTGCGTCCCCGGAGCAGGGCCCACTCCAGGCGGAGTTACGGTGGACGGGCACCACACCGAAGGAGTCCCGCGCCATGGAGCACACCCCCACCGCCGCCTGGATCGCGCAGGCCGCCGGCGCCGCGCAGCAGCAGGGTCCGGGGTATCTGCTCCGGGTCGTACTGATCGTGATGGTGCTGGGTTGCGTGCTGACAGCCTGGTTCCTGTTGCGGGGCTACAAGCGGAAGGACGACTGAGCCGCCGGGAAGGTTCCCCCTCACTTCCCGTCCCGCCTCCGCCCCCGCCGGAACCGCCCCGGAACCGCCCCGGAAACGTCCTCGGAGCCGCCCGCGCCCGTGCCCGTGGGGCAACCGGCCTCCCCAACGGCGGAGTCGGCGTGTGACGCGCTGAGGCGCCCGCTTACGATGGGCCGACATCTTTATCCCGCCCTCCATCGGATAGGTCCCGCCGAAGATGAGCTTCCACAGCGCAGCCGCCCAGTTGGTCACCCTCGCCGCCGAGGGCGAGGAGCACGGTGGCAACCACGAGAGCCTGAGCCCCCTGGTCACCGGTGGTGCCGCCTTCCTGATCCTGATGCTCCTGCTGTGGGTCACGACCCTCTTCAACCGCGACCGCTGAGACCAGCGTGTTCATAGCGGGGCACTTCGGACACCGGTCGAATCGTGTCCTCAGGACGGGCCGGTAGGGTCTGCACGCATGGGAGAGCAGGACATGCCTACCGGTCCGTCGAACAGCCCGTCGAAGCCGGGCAAGCGTCGCCTCGGCGTCATGGGCGGGACCTTCGACCCGATCCACCACGGTCACCTCGTGGCGGCCAGTGAGGTCGCCGCGCAGTTCCACCTGGACGAGGTCGTGTTCGTCCCGACCGGCGAGCCGTGGCAGAAGAGCCACCGCAGGGTCTCCCTGGCCGAGGACCGCTATCTGATGACGGTCATCGCGACCGCCGAGAACCCGCAGTTCTCGGTCAGCCGCATCGACATCGACCGCGGCGGTCCCACCTACACCGTGGACACCCTGCGCGACCTGCGGTCCCTCAATCCCGACACGGACCTCTTCTTCATCACGGGCGCGGACGCCCTGGGCCAGATCCTGACCTGGCGGGACAGCGAGGAACTGTTCTCCCTCTCCCACTTCATCGGCGTCACCCGGCCCGGCCACAACCTGGCCGATCCCGGCCTCCCCGAGGGCGGCGTCTCCCTCGTCGAGGTCCCCGCACTGGCCATCTCCTCCACGGACTGCCGCGCGAGAGTCGCCAAGGGCGACCCCGTCTGGTATCTGGTGCCGGACGGAGTCGTGCGCTACATCGACAAGCGCGAGCTGTACCGCGGCGAGTGAGCCGAGAGGGGCACCGGTGAACGACCGAAACGACGCGGGCTACGGGGAGAACCCGTACGAACTCGTCGGCTACGACGAGTACGGCCGGCCGGTGTACCGGCAGGTCCCGCCGCAGCAGACCTACGACCCGTACGGACAGCAGCAGGGCTACGGCTACGACCCGTACGCCCAGGGCGAGGGGCAGCAACCGGCCTACGACCCGTACGACACCGGCCGGCAGCCGGCCGTGCCCGCGTACGACCCGTACGACACCGGCCGGCAGGCTCCCGGCCACGACCCCTACGGCGCCGGCCCGCGCACGCAGCAGACCGGCGGGACCGCGGCCCCGTACGACCCCTACGGGCAGACGGCCGTCGGCGGGCAGCAGCCCCGGGTCGCCGAGCAGACCGCCTACATCCCGCAGCAGGCCGGACCGGCGGAGGCCGAGGAGGAGCCCGACGCCTCCGCGCGGCCCCAACGGGACTACCACACCGAGCAGTTCGCGTTCGTCGAAGATCCCGACCAGGACTCCGAGGACGTCATCGACTGGCTGAACTTCACCGAGAACCGCACCGAGCGCCGCGAGGAGGCCAAGCGCCGCGCCCGCAGCCGCCTGGTCGCCCTGGTCGTCGTCCTCGCGCTGACCGCGGTCGGCGGAGTGGGCTACCTCTGGTACGCCGGGAAGCTGCCCGGACTGTCGTCGTCCGACGACTCCGCCACCGGCACCACGGCCGCCCCCGCCGCCCAGAAGCGCGACGTGATCGTGGTCCACCTGCACGACACCGCCCAGGGCGGCACCTCCACGGCCCTGCTGGTCGACAACACCACCACCGAGCAGGGCACCACCGTCCTGCTGCCCAACTCCCTCGTCGTCACCACCGACGACGGCACCACGACGACCCTCGCGAAGTCCGTCGACGGCGACGGCTCCGCAGGGACGCGCGAGTCGCTGGACACCGTCCTCGGCACCGAGATCCAGGGCACCTGGCGGCTGGACACCCCCTACCTGCAGAACCTCGTCGACCTCGTCGGCAACATCGAGGTGGACACCGACACCGCCGTGCCGGACCCGGCCGCCAAGAAGGGCCAGGCGCCGCTCGTCGGCAAGGGCGAGGGGCAGACCCTCAGCGGCAAGACGGCCGTCGCCTACGCCACCTACCGTGCCGAGGGCGAGGCCCAGAACGCCCAGCTGCAGCGGTTCGGCCAGGTCATGCAGGCCGTGCTGCGCAAGGTGTCCTCCGACCCGCAGGGCGCCACCGTCACCGTGCAGACCTTGGCGCAGATCCTCGACCCCTCGCTCACCGACAAGGACCTCGGCGCCTTCCTCGCGGGCCTCGCCGACCTCGCCAAGGGCGGCGACTACAAGACCGCCCTCCTGCCCGTGCAGGCCGACGGCACGCTCGACGCCGAGGCCAGTGCCGGCGTGGTCAAGGACGTCCTCGGCGGCACCGCGAAGAGCCCCGACAAGGACGCGGCGGTCAGCGTCTCCGTGCAGAACGCCGACGGATCCAAGGCCACCACCGAGGACGCGCGCGTGGTCCTCCTCAACGGCGGCTTCACCTTCCTGGACGGCGGCACGGCTCCGGGCGGCACCGCGTCCACGTCCAAGGTGCTCTACGCGGACGCCGCCGCCAAGGAGAACGCCACCGAGGTCGCCAAGACCCTGGGCCTGCCCGAGACCGTCGTCGCGAAGGGCACGGTCCCGGCGAACGCGGACGTCCTGGTCGTCCTCGGCAAGGACTACGAGCCCTCGTCGTCGTAGCCGGGCCGGAACCGGGGGCCCGCCACGAAAGCGGCCCCCGGTCGCGCGGGGCCGGGTGTATTCACGTGGGGCGCCGTCGGCGGCCGTGAGACCCTTGAGGTCAAACGACCGCCGACGGAAAGCCACGCAGTGACCGCCACAGACCGCTCCATCGAGCTCATCCGGACCGCCGCCCAGGCGGCCGCCGACAAGCTCGCGCACGACATCATCGCCTACGACGTCAGCGACGTGCTGTCGATCACGGACGCCTTCCTGCTGGCCTCCGCTCCCAACGACCGCCAGGTCAAGTCGATCGTCGACGAGATCGAGGAGCGCCTGCAGAAGGAACTCGGCGCCAAGCCGGTCCGCCGCGAGGGAGACCGCGAGGCCCGCTGGGTCCTGCTCGACTACGTCGACATCGTCGTCCACGTCCAGCACAGCGAGGAGCGCGTCTTCTACGCCCTGGAGCGGCTGTGGAAGGACTGCCCCGAGCTGGACCTGCCCGCCGACGCCGTGGCGACCCGGGGCAAGGCCCAGGAGCACGCCGAACTGCAGGCGGCCCAGGACGCCGCCGAGCCCGGGGGTGACTGGTGACGACCCCACCCGGTGCCGAGACCGCGGCCGCGGCCGGCCGGGCACCGGGCCGCGGTCGGCGCGTCATCCTCTGGCGGCACGGCCAGACCCTGTGGAACGTGGAACGCCGCTTCCAGGGCACCACGGACGTCCCGCTGACCGAGACCGGCGTGGCCCAGGCCCGCCGGTCCGCCAGGCTCCTGGCCTCCCTCAAGCCCGACGCGATCATCGCCTCGGACCTCCAGCGGGCCGCGAACACGGCCGCCGAGCTGGCCGCGCTCACCGGCCTCGAGGTGACCCACGACGAGGCCCTGCGCGAGACGTACGCGGGCGTCTGGCAGGGCCTGACGCACGAGGAGATCGTCTCCCGGTTCGGTGACGAGTACACCGCGTGGAAGCTCGGCGAGCCCGTCCGCCGCGGCGGCGGCGAACTGGAGACGGAGGTGGCCGACCGCTCCGCCCCCGTCGTCCTGCGGCACGCCGAGAAGCTGCCCGAGGACGGCACGCTCGTCGTCGTCAGCCACGGCGGCACGATCCGCACCACGATCGGTCGCCTGCTCGGCCTGGAGGCGCATGACTGGGAGAGCCTCGGCGGCCTCTCCAACTGCTGCTGGTCCGTCCTCGGCGAGGGCGCCCGAGGCTGGCGGCTCCTCGAGCACAACGCCGGCACCCTGCCGGAGCCGGTCCTCGGCGACGACGACTGAGCACCTCGGGGCGGACCGGACCCGGATTTCACTTTCCGGCAGGTCGCAGGCTAAAGTTCTTCTTGTTCGCCCCGCCGAGCGGGAAGAACGCAAGGGGCTATAGCTCAGTTGGTAGAGCGCCTGCATGGCATGCAGGAGGTCAGGAGTTCAATTCTCCTTAGCTCCACTGATCGACACTCTGTGGAGTTGTCAAAGATCGGTTTCGGGAAGATCCCGCCCCTCAGGGGGCGGGATTTTTCATTGCCCGCGCAGCGTTTCCGTCCGCAGTGCCTCCGTCCGCCGCGCTGTCTCCTCGTCCTCCGGTGTGTAGACCACGATGCGGCACTCCGGCATCCCGTCGATCGACAGCGACATGGACGTCATCCGCAGCTCGCCCACCGCGGGGTGCCGGAAGACCTTCACGCGACGGCCCGGCTCCGCCACGTCCCCGGACTCCCACAACCGTGCGAACAGCGGGCTCGCCGCCGACAGCGCGCGTATGAAGTCCTCCCAGGCGGGCTCCCCGGCATGCAGGCCGTACGACGCTCGCAGGGTCGCCACCATCACCGGCAGCTCCGTCTCCCGGAACAGCAGCGGGCAGTCCTCCTCGTCCACCGTGAACAGCGCCCGCAGCGCGTTGGCCGGCGTCCCGGCCGACGCCCGTGGCGGGGTCAGGAACAGGTCCTCGTACACGGCGTTGGCGGCCAGGATGTCGTAGCGCGAGTTGTAGACCACCGCGGGCCGGGGCACGAGGGCGTCGATGATGCCCTGGACATCCGGCCCCACGCTCCGCGCGAGCGCCTCCGGCGTCGGCACGTACGGCACCTCCGCCAGGTGGTAGAGGTGCTCCCGCTCCGGCGGGTCCAGCCGCAGGGTGCGCGCCACCGCGTCCAGCACCTGGGCCGACGCGTTGATCGGCCGGCCCTGCTCCAGCCAGGTGTACCAGGTGACGCCCACGCCCGAGAGCTGCGCCACCTCCTCCCGCCGCAGCCCCGGCGTACGGCGCCGCGGGCCGGGTGGCATGCCGACGTCGGCCGGTGTCACCCGGGCCCGCCTGCTGCGCAGGAAGGCCGCCAGCTCCGGCCGGCGTCGCTGCGCGGACCCGGCCCGCGGGTCCGCGGTCCTCCTCGTCGCCGTCGTCACGTCCGTCATCGTCGATCCCCCGTTCCTCCCCTGCCGGGTGCTGTCGGTACCAGCACCAGCGGACTCTCGGCACCCGTACCGACGCCGCGTCAGGCTCGACGGCATGACGACCTCACCCCGGACGAGCCCGGATTCCGTGCCCGCTCCCACTCCTGTCACCAGTAAAGACCCCGGCACCGACAATCGGGGCCGGCGCCTGCTCGCGGTCGTGCTCACCGCCCAGTTCATGGCACTGCTGGACGTCTTCATCGTGAACGTCGCGGCCCCCGCGATCGGTTCCGACCTGAACGCCTCCGGGGCCGACCTCCAACTGGTCGTGGCCGGCTACGCCATCACCTACTCCGTGCTGCTGATCACCGGCGCACGGCTCGGCGACCGGTTCGGTCACGGACGGGTCCATCTCGCCGGGCTGGCCCTGTTCACCGCCGCCTCGCTGGCCTGCGGACTGGCGGGGGCAGCACCGAACTCATCGTGTTCCGGCTGGTGCAGGGTGCCGGGTCGGCGGTGATGATCCCTCAGGTGCTGAGCCTGATCCAGCGCGCCTTCACCGGCGAGGCCCGCGTCCGGGCGCTCGGCGCGTACGCGGCGGTCCTCGCCGTCGGCGCGGCGGCCGGGCAGGTCGTCGGCGGCGTGCTGGTCAGCGCCGACCTGCTGGGCACCGGCTGGCGGCCGGTGTTCCTGGTCAACGTGCCGGTGGGCCTCTTCCTGCTGGCCGTCGGCGGGCGGGTCCTGCCGCGCGGCACCGGGACGTGGCCGGAGCGGGCCCGCGGCCTGGACCTGCCCGGCCTGGTGCTGCTCGGCGCGGCCGTCTCCCTGGTCGCCGTGCCGCTCGTGCTCGGCCAGGAGGAGGGCTGGCCGTCGTGGTCCCTGCTCTCGCCGGCCGTCGGCGCGCTCCTGCTTGCCGTGTTCTGCGGCTACGAGTCCCGGCTCGCCCGGCGCGGCGGTACCCCGCTGATCGCGCCCCGCGTGCTGCGCCACCCCGGCATGGGGCTCGCCGTGCTGCGCATCGCGGCCGTCATGGCGGTCAACGGCGGCTTCCTGTTCGTCCTCACCCTGCACGTCCAGGAGGGCCTGGGATACAGCGCGCTGCGCGCCGGTCTGACGTTCGCGCCGACCGCGGTGGTCTTCGGCGCGGTCGGGCTGACCTGGCGCAGGTGGCCCGCGGCCTGGCAACGGGCGCTCGCCCCGGCCGGGTTCGCGCTCACGGCCGTCTCCATGGCCGCGGTGGGCCTGGCCTTCAGGGGCGGTGGCCACGGGGGCGTGTGGCTGTATCCGGCGTACGCCGGAGTGGGAGTGGGGCTCGCACTGGCGTTCAGCCCCACGCTCACCCGGGCCCTGGCCGCCGTACGCCCCGAGGACGCGGCGGATGCCAGTGGGCTGCTCGCCACGGTCACGCAGCTCGGGCAGCTCGCCGGGTCGCGGCCTTCGGCGCACTCTTCCTCGACCGGCTTGAGTCACTCGGGGGCGCGGCGGCGTATACCTCTTCGCAAGCGCTGCTCACATGCATGTCCGCGCTCGCCGTGACGGCCGCGCTGGGCGCCGTGTCCGGACTGGTACTGAGGCGTCGCTGACCGTATCGGCCCGGCCGTGGCAGAATCAAACGGCCGGAAGGGGGCGCGGCCCGACGGGAGGGATTTGCGATGCCTGCGAGCATCCTCGGAGAGGGCGGCCACCTCTTTGGAGCAGCGGTGACACGGGGCACGGCCACCCGGCTCAGCTGCCCTTCCTGCGGTTCGGCGTTCGTGGCGCAAGTCCTCGGTGACAACGGCGGGATCTCCTACGTGTGCACGGCCTGCGGCCACAGCTGGAGCTGATCGATGGGTGCACACAGGCGGAAGTGCGACTGGTGCGGCAGTGGCACCCCGATCGTCCGCGACATGGAGCCGGTCAACCCCGACTACCAGTACTGGTGCGAGGAATGCGCGCGGGCGCTGATCATAAAAGGCGACCCGATCGAGACCTACCGGGAGCTGGAGGGCGAGCCGATCTACGGCCGACTCCTCGAGGAGCACTGCACCCTCAAGCGGTTCTATTCGTTCGTCACCGCCTGAAGCGACATTCCTGCCCGAACCGGACCGAGGCGGGCGTAACGGAAACGATTTGGTGGTGCACCCCCTGGAGCGTGTAATGTTGGCGTCGCCGCCAGGGAAGCCCGGCGGACAAAGCAAGGGGCTATAGCTCAGTTGGTAGAGCGCCTGCATGGCATGCAGGAGGTCAGGAGTTCAATTCTCCTTAGCTCCACAACGGATCCCGCCGGATCGGAAGAACCGGCGGGATCCTTTTTCGTGTTCGCACGCGCGCGTGCGACGAGAAACGGGCCGGGGGCCGCGCTCCGCCGGGCGGCCCCTCTCGGCGCCGCCGCGGCGACGGGCGCACCGTGCCGGTCAGCGGCCCAGGGCGCGGCGGCCGCGGCCCTGGGAGAGGACCGGAAGGTTGCGGGAAGGCTCCTTCGCGCGCGTGTCCTCCTCGATGCGCAGGGCGAGCGCCGGGCAGCGGCGCACCGCGCGCAGCGCCTTCGCCTCCGCGTAACGCGGCACCTTGGCCTGCGCGACCGTCGGGAAGCCGTCGGCGCCGAGCTGGAAGACCTCCGGAAGGATGTCCGCGCACAGTCCGTGACCGCGGCACAGGGTCCAGTCCACGAAGATCTTCTGACGGCTGTCGCCGTCGTCCTCGGGCGCTCCGCCGGCCGAGATGCCCGCGGGGGCCATGCCGCCCTCGAAGAGCGGCAGAACGCCCTCCACGGGCCGTCCGCAGCCGTTGCCGAGGACGTGGGCCGCGAGGTCGTCCGTGAACGCCTTGATGGTCGACTCCAGGAACATCGCGGAGCCGTCCGGGTGCGAGCAGGCACCGCGCCGCTTGACGTTCTTGGCGACCTGCTTGAGCGCCTCCAGGGCGGCCGGGCCCCCGCCGTTGATGATGTCCTCCAGGCCGCGGGCGGCGGCCGGCAGACCGAGGTAGCAGGGGCCGCACTGTCCCGCGCTCTCCTCGGCCAGCCACTGGGCCACGCGCAGCGACTCGCCCAGGGGGCAGGTCTCCTGGCTGATCGGCAGGATCGCGCCGGCGCCGAGCGCGCCGCCCACCGCGTCCAGGGAGTTGCGCGAGACGATCGCCTCGTTGACCGTCGCGGCGTCGATCCACTTGCCGTGGTAACCACCGGTCAGCACGCCCTGCGGGACCGGCGGGGCGCCGGCCAGCTGGAGGACGTAGCGCAGCGGGACGCCCGTGGGGACCTCGATCACCATCGGGCGGGCGACCGCGCCGGAGACCGTCAGCATGACGGTGCCCGGCTCGTCGTACAGGCCGGTGTTGCCGTAGCGCTCGGGGCCGATGCGGGCGCCGATGGCCAGCTGGGCGAACGTCTCGGCGTTGGACAGCAGGGTCGGGGCGCCGCCGACGCCGTTCTGCGAGGCGCTGACCTTGCGGCCGGGCGGGATCGCCGGGCCGCCGTCGATGGAGCGGATCACGGACGCGGCGGCACCGGTGACCATGCGGATCGGGTTGCGCTGGACGAACGCCTTCAGCGCCGAGCGGCGGCCGTTGCTGAGGCCGCGCTCGGCCAGTGCGGCCTCCATGGAGCGCTGGGTCGATTCGCGGGTGACCGCCACCACGAGCGTGCGGGCGCCCAGTGCCTCCGCGACCAGCAGCGCGCCGTCCAGGATGAGGTGCGGGGCGCGGTTGATCAGGACCGTGTCCTTGCGGCAGGCCGGTTCGTCCTCGCTGCCGTTGACGACGACGACCGGCCGGACGCCCCGCTTGATCGCCGCGTCGGCGACGGACCGCAGCTTCTTGTGGAAGGGGAAGCCCGCGCCGCCGCGGCCCTTGAGGTTGATGCGTTCCGAGAGCTGCGCGAGCTTCTCGCCGCCCATGGGTTCGAGCGGCCCGTGCACCTTCAGGTGCATGGGCAGATCGAGTCTCTCGACAAGGTCGAAACCCGACGTGAGCTGCGGAAGGCCGACCACGCGGACTTCCGGGACGTCGGGCAGGGCCTCGTTCACCTATAGCCTCCGGAAGGCGTGTTCCAAGGTTCGCCCGAACCCGGCGCGTCGAAGGACGCCCCGGGGGATGGTTCATCGGCGGGACCGCTGTTGTACGTGTCGTTCGGGTTGTACGCGTCATACCGGGTGTTTGTCTCACCGGTGTCGTACACATCACTCCCGCCGTACCCGCCGGTGCCCGGATTGCCATAGACCGGGATGGTGAATCCCGTGTCCTGGAGCGGGTCGTAGACCGACTGCGGGGCCTCGCCGACCGGCGGCGGGGACGGTATCGGCCAGCTCCCGGAGGTGCTGCCGCCGCCGTCCACGCGCGGGACGGCCTCGGTGGCCTGCAGGTCGAACGGCAGGTCCATGCGCGCGGTCTGGCCGGCCGCGAACGACTGCTCCGCGCGCGGGGCGTCGACACGGCGCGGTAGGCGGCCGCGAAGCCGTTCGCCGGCTCGGGCGCGGGGGTGTCGAACAGGGGCGACGACGGCCGCGTCCCGCGTCCGGAGCCGGCCGTGTCCGCTCCCCGGCCGGGGCGGCCCCCGTAGCCCGGCAGTGACGGGGGCTCGGCCATCCGGGCCCGGCTCGCGTCCAGGGCGTCGCGGCCGGACGGCTCGTCGGTGCCCAGGACCGCGGCGATGCGGTCGGCCACCTGGCGCTTGAAGGGGCGCGGTGCGGAGCGCAGGGCGAGGGCGGCCATGACACCCAGCAGGCACAGGCTGTAGAGGATGGTGAAGATCGGTTTGGCCGCGCGACCCGCGTAGAGTCCGTGGATCAGCGCGGCGCACCAGGCCGGGTAGGCCAGCATGTGCATGGCCCGCCAGCGGGCGGCCACCGGGGCGGGCGAGGCGAACCGGCTGCGCAGCGCGCCGGTGATGCCGACGAAGATCATCAGCAGTCCGGCCAGCGAGCCGAGGCCGATCAGTCCGGCGGCTCCGGTGACGCCGAGCGAGAACGGGATGACCGCGGCGACGAACTGGGTGTGGTCCAGCGCGATCTTCGTGGTGATGTGCAGCAGCAGGAACGCGATCGAGGCGACCGCCGTCGTCCGGTGCACGGCCTGGCCGATGAGCCGCTGGCGCGTGTTGAGGAAGATCCGGTCCTGGGCGACCAGGCCCCAGATCACCGAGCAGCTGAGCGAGACGAGGGACAGCACGCCCGCGCCGAAGTTCAGGAACGCGCGGAACTGGTCGCCTCCGACCAGCACGACCACGGGTATGAGGAGCAGGACGACGGCGGACGCCACCCCATAGGCCGACCGGCCCGGCCGGGGGAGCGAGCTGTTACTACGAAGAGGGTTCATGGGGGCAACTCCGAGCAGTTCGGGAAAGCGGTCCCGATGCCGAACTCTAAGTGGGCGCCATACCGATGGGTACGAGGTTTGAGTTATTGCGTTGTTATCAAAGGACAACGTGATCACGGCGATGTCCCTTAGTGGCTGTTACGCGAAGTAATCCCTGACCTTGGTTCAGTTGCGGCGTGGTGCGTACGTGTCGACCAGGCATACGCAAGCGCGTCGCAGCTTGCTCAAGCCCTGCGGTACCCTGGTGCCATGCGTGCCGTACGCCTTCTGCTTAGCGAGCCGCGCTGATCAGTCCCGAACGCCGGAGAACCGGACGGTTCGGAATCGGCGCGGCGTCCCCTCCTGTGCGAGGGGATTTTTCGTTTTCCGAGTGGCAGCCGCCGGCAGAGACGATCGATGGAGCTTTGAGGACATGAGCGAGACGAACCCCGCCGCCACCGCCGAGGCGGCCGCGCCGCACCGGTACACGGCCGCCATGGCGGCCGACATCGAGGCACGCTGGCAGGACGTCTGGGACGCCGACGGCACGTACGCGGCGCCGAACCCGAAGGGCGACCTGGCGGGCGACCCCGCGGTCGTCGCCCGGCCGAAGAAGTTCATCATGGACATGTTCCCGTACCCCTCGGGTGCGGGCCTGCACGTCGGCCACCCGCTCGGCTACATCGCGACCGACGTCTTCGCCCGCTACCAGCGGATGACCGGCCACAACGTCCTGCACACCCTCGGCTTCGACGCCTTCGGCCTGCCCGCCGAGCAGCACGCCGTGCAGACCGGCGAGCACCCCCGGATCACCACCGAAGCCGCCATCGGCAACATGAAGTCCCAGCTGCGCAGGCTGGGCCTGGGCCACGACAAGCGCCGGTCGTTCGCCACGATCGACCCGGACTACTACAAGTGGACCCAGTGGATCTTCCTGCAGGTCTTCAACTCCTGGTACGACGACGAGGCGAAGAAGGCCCGCCCAATCGCCGAGCTGGTCGCCCGCTTCGAGTCCGGTGAGCGGGGCCTGCCCGGCGGCCGCTCCTGGGGCGAGCTGAGCGAGGTGGAGCGCGCGGACGTCCTGAGCGGGTACCGCCTGGCCTACGCCTCCGACGCGCCCGTCAACTGGTGCCCCGGCCTGGGCACCGTGCTGGCCAACGAGGAGGTCACCGCCGACGGCCGCTCCGAGCGCGGCAACTACCCGGTCTTCAAGGCCAAGCTGCGCCAGTGGAACATGCGCATCACCGCCTACGCCGACCGGCTGCTCGACGACCTGGACGCGCTGGACTGGCCCGAGGCCATCAAGCTCCAGCAGCGCAACTGGATCGGCCGCTCCGAGGGCGCCCGCGTCGACTTCCCGATCGACGGCGAGCGCATCACCGTCTTCACCACGCGTCCCGACACCCTGTTCGGCGCGACCTACATGGTCCTGGCCCCCGAGCACCCGCTGGTCGAGAAGTTCACCCCGGACGCCTGGCCCGAGGGCACGCACGACGTGTGGACCGGGGGCCACGCGACCCCGGCCGACGCCGTCGCCGCGTACCGCGCGCAGGCCGCCTCCAAGTCCGACGTCGAGCGTCAGGCCGAGGCCAAGGACAAGACCGGCGTCTTCATCGGCGCCCACGCGACCAACCCGGTCAACGGCGAGCGGATCCCCGTCTTCATCGCCGACTACGTCCTGATGGGTTACGGCACCGGCGCGATCATGGCCGTCCCGGCCGGCGACCAGCGCGACTTCGAGTTCGCGCGCGCCTTCGAGCTGCCGATCCAGTGCATCGTCGAGCCCACCGACGGCCGCGGCACCGACACCTCGACGTGGGAGGACGCCTTCGCCTCCTACGACGCGAAGATCATCAACTCGTCGAACGACCAGGTCTCCCTGGACGGCCTGGGCGTCGCCGAGGCCAAGGAGCGCATCACCGAGTGGCTGGAGCGGTCCGGCGTCGGCGCGGGCACGGTCAACTTCCGGCTGCGCGACTGGCTGTTCAGCCGCCAGCGCTACTGGGGCGAGCCCTTCCCCATCGTCTACGACGAGGACGGCATCGCCCACGCGCTGCCCGAGTCGATGCTGCCGCTGGAGCTGCCCGAGGTCGAGGACTACTCGCCCCGCACCTTCGACCCGGACGACGCCGACACCCAGCCCGAGACGCCGCTGTCGCGCAACGAGGACTGGGTCGACGTCACCCTGGACCTGGGCGACGGCCGCGGTCCGCGCAAGTACCGCCGCGAGACCAACACCATGCCCAACTGGGCCGGTTCCTGCTGGTACGAACTGCGCTATCTGGATCCGCACAACTCCGAGAAGCTGGTCGACCCCGAGATCGAGCAGTACTGGATGGGCCCGCGCGCGGGGCAGCCGCACGGCGGCGTCGACCTGTACGTCGGCGGTGCCGAGCACGCCGTGCTGCACCTGCTGTACGCCCGCTTCTGGTCCAAGGTCCTGTTCGACCTGGGGCACGTCTCCTCCGCGGAGCCGTTCCACAAGCTGTTCAACCAGGGCATGATCCAGGCCTACGTCTACCGTGACAGCCGCGGCATCGCCGTACCGGCCGTCGAGGTGGAGGAACGCGACGGGGCGTACTACCACCAGGGCGAGAAGGTCTCCCGGCTGCTGGGCAAGATGGGCAAGTCCCTGAAGAACGCGGTCACCCCGGACGAGATCTGCGCCGAGTACGGTGCCGACACCCTGCGCCTGTACGAGATGGCGATGGGCCCGCTGGACGTCTCGCGGCCGTGGGACACGCGCGCGGTGGTGGGCCAGTTCCGGCTGCTCCAGCGACTGTGGCGCAACGTCGTGGACGAGGCGACCGGTGAGATCACCGTCGTCGACACCGAGCCGGACGAGGACACCCTGCGGGCCCTGCACAAGGCCATCGACGGTGTGCGCCAGGACCTGGAGGGGATGCGCTTCAACACCGCCATCGCCAAGGTCACCGAGCTGAACAACCACCTGACCAAGGTGGGCGGCCCACTGTCGCGCGGTGTCGCCGAAGCCCTGGTGCTGCTCGTCGCGCCGCTGGCCCCGCACATCGCCGAGGAGCTGTGGCGCAAGCTGGGCCACACCGACTCCGTCGTCCACCAGGACTTCCCGGTGGCCGACCCGGCGTACGTCGTGGACGAGACCGTGACCTGCGTGGTGCAGATCAAGGGCAAGGTCAAGGCACGCCTGGAGGTGTCGCCGGCCATCTCCGACGAGGAGCTGGAGAAGGTGGCGCTGGCCGACGAGCACGTCGTCAACGCACTGGGCGGCGCCGGGATCCGCAAGGTGATCGTGCGGGCGCCGAAGCTGGTCAACATCGTGCCGGCCTGACGAACGCGGGTGGGTGCGGCCGGGGCCGGCGTGCGGGACACCCCGCGCGCGGTTCCGGCCGGCTCCTCTCCGAGGGGTGCCGGCGCGTGCGGCTCCGGTCTGCGCGTGCTTCGGGGTAGTCCCCTACGGGCAGGTTCGGGGTTCTGGTGGAACTCCGCGCCTGCCCGTTGCGTTTACCGTTGAAGAGCGGCGCGAGGCGTGCCGCGTCGGACCGGAGGAGGAGCTCGTGGAAGCAGTGATCGCGATCCTTGCCCTGCTTTTCGTGCTCTTCCTGGCGGCGGGGGCCTACGCGACGGTGAAGGTCGTCGGCGCCGCCAAGCGCGGCGTCGACCGCACCATCACCCAGGCGCGCCGCACCGTCGAGGACCACACCCTGCGGGCCAAGTCCTTCGCCCAGCCCGGCCCGGCCGGCGAGATCGCCCAGCTCCGTCTCGAGCTGCGGACCTCGATGCGGGCCACCCAGGAGGCGCTGCAGGCCGGCGTCAGCGGGGACGAGTCCCTCAAGGAGTCCCTCGCCCTCTTCGCACGCCTCAGCGAGCACGGGCGCGAACTGGACAACGAACTCAAGCGACTGGAGTCCGAGCCCGACCGGGCCACCCTCGCCGAGCGGTTGCCGTCGCTGCGCGAGCGCACCGGGCGGATCACGTCGTCGGCGGACTCGTTGCGCTGGGCCGCCCGCGACCGGGCCCACCGCTTCGCCGACGACGACCTGGACACCCTCCACGCGCAGATCGACGTCGAGGCCGGTGCCCTGCGCCACTGGACCACCGCGGACGACCCGGCATCCTCGCGGACGTCCTCCTCCTGGCCCGAGCACCCCGCGACCGGCCGCGCGACCGCAGGCCAGAACTGGTCGCAGACACCCGCCCCGGACCCGGCGGAGTCTCCCGCCCGGCCCGCCATCACCCCGCCGGGGCCGCGTCCCGGCTATCCCTGGCAGAAGAAGCCCCGGCCCGAGAGCACCACCTGAGCCGCCCGGCCCGGTACCCGATCCGGTCAACGGCCGACCGGCCGCGGGAGCCCGGACTCCCGTCCCGCGGATACGGCAGGTAACCTCCAGCTCATGTCCCGCCATGTCGCTATCGTCACGGATTCCACGGCCTACCTGCCGCAGCGGACGATGCAGCGCCACGGCATCACCGCGGTGCCCCTGACCGTCGTTCTCGGCGACCGGGCACTCGAAGAGGGCACCGAGATCTCGACCCGCTCCCTGGCCCTGGCACTGCAGAAGCGACGCTCCGTCACCACCTCGCGCCCCAGCCCCCAGGTCTTCGCGGAGACCTACCGCAGGATCGCCGAGTCCGGCGCCACCGGCATCGTCTCCCTCCACCTGTCCGCCGAACTGTCGGGCACCCACGACGCGGCGGTCCTCGCGGCGCGCGAGGCCACGGTCCCGGTGCGGGTGGTGGACACCGGCATGATCGCGATGGCGCTCGGATTCTGCGCGCTCTCGGCGGCCGGGACGGCGGAAGCGGGGGGCACGGTGGACGAGGCGGTCGCGGCCGCGGAGAAACGCGCCGCCGGCACCTCCGCCTTCTTCTACGTCGACACCCTCGACTATCTGCGCCGTGGCGGTCGCATCGGCGCCGCCCAGGCCCTCTTCGGTTCCGCGCTCGCGGTGAAGCCGCTGCTCCAGCTGGACGGGGGGCGCATCGAGCCCCTGGAGAAGGTGCGGACGGCGTCGAGGGCGATCGCCCGCCTCGAGGAGTTGGCGGCCGACCGTGCGGGCGGCGCACGGGTGGACATCGCCGTTCACCATCTCGCGGCCCCCGACCGGGCGTCAGCCCTGGCGGACCGGCTGCGGGCGCGGGTGCCCGGTCTCGGGGAACTGCATGTGAGCGAGGTCGGCGCGGTGATCGGGGCGCACACCGGGCCCGGCTTGCTGGGAGTCGTGGTTTCGGCCCGGTGAGGAGCCGTCGCCTCACTCCCGCGGGTGGCGGAGTTATCCACAATCGGATGGTTCTCCCCGGGAATTGGGCAAGATCATCGTGATGTCGTGAAGTGCCCCATTCTCGTGGCATGGCACTTCGATCACGCACACGGACGACCGCCGCGACCAGTGGACCCGGGCGCCGGCCCGGCTCCGACGGACGCGTCCGGCACCGGCGGTCACCGGCACGCAGCCGGGTGGGGAACCACCGTGCCCCGGCTGAGGAGCTGCGCCGACGAGCGGAGCTGCTGTTCGGGGAACGGGACCGCGAGCGCGGGGAGTTGGGGATGGGGCCGCCGCAGGACGACGGCGGTCCGGGAAGCACGCCCGGCATGGTGGGGGAGGACGCTGCAGGGGCAGGGGCAGGGGCAGGGGCAGGGGCAGGGGCAGGGGCGCGGCCCAGGTCCGGGGCCGAGGGTGACGGCCGTGCGGTGGTGACCCGTGGGCCGGGGGACTGGCGGGCGCGGGCCGGGCTGGCTCTGTGGGAGCGGCTTCCGGTGTGGGCACAGGCACGGTGCGGACTGGAACGCAGGAGTGCGCTCGCGCTGGCCGTCGTGGTGGTCGCCGTCGCCGCGTTCGCCGTCCAGCACTTCTGGAGCGGCCGCGCGCAGCCCGTGCGGGCTCCCGAGGTCGTGCAGGCGGCCGCTCCCTACGGAGAGGGCGAGCGGAGCGGGCCGGCCGAGCCCTCCGCTTCGGTTCCGGCGCCCGGTGGGGCCGGCGCGGTGGGAGCGGGCACGGCAGGAGCGCAGATCGTGGTGGACGTCAGCGGCAAGGTCCGCGATCCCGGCATCCATCGCCTTCCGGCCGGCTCGCGCGTGGTCGACGCACTGGCCGCGGCCGGTGGCGTGCGACCGGGCACGAACACCGACGGTCTGAACCGGGCGCGCTTCCTCGTGGACGGGGAGCAGGTCGTCGTCGGTGGACCGCCGGGGACCGGGGGCCAGGCGGCTGGGGCAGGGCCCGGAGGCGGTGCGGTGGGAGCGGGACCGCCGGCCCCCGTCTCCCTCAGCACGGCCACCGCGGACCAGCTCGACACGCTGCCCGGCGTCGGGCCCGTGCTGGCGCAGCACATCGTGGACTACCGGACGCGGCACGGCGGCTTCCGATCGGTGGACGAGTTGCGCGAGGTCAACGGCATCGGCGAGCGCCGCTTCTCCGACCTGCGGAACCTGGTACGGCCATGAGCGAGGAGGAGACGACGGGCGGCGCCCGACGGGCGGGTCCGGCGGGAGGTGGGCCGGTGGCCTCGACGGGGACAGGGATGCCGGTTGGGGCTGGGGCTGGGGCTGGGGAGGGGACGGCGACTGCGGCAGGTGCGGGGACCGGAGCGGACGCCCCACCGCGTTCGCGTCGAGCGGTGCACGCCGCCTCCGGGAGCCGGCTGGGGGCTTCGCACCCGCGGCAGGAAGGGCCGGTGGACCTGCGGCTCGTACCGCCCGCGCTCGCGGCCTGGGCCACGGCGGCATGGACGCTGGACGCCCCACCCCGGCTGGTGGGCTGTGTCGTGCTCCTCTGCATGATCGTGGCAGGGGTCCTCCTGAGCGGGGGAGGAGCGGTGCCCGGGGAGTCCCGCCGACGGCCGGCGTCGGTGTGCCGCCGGACGGAGGGGGAGAGACGACGCCGACCGGCGGCGCGCGACCGTCGGGCGATGCGGGGGACCGGTCCGACCGGTCCCGGGACGGGAGGGGGAACCGGCCGCCCACCGGCACGTGGATGCGGTCGTCGCGAGGGCCGGGGAGCCGGTCGCCGGGCAGGCCGGCGGGACGGCCGGCGGGCACTCGGTACGAGTGGTCGCGGATGAGCGGGGCCGCGGTGCTGCTCTGTGTGGCCGCGGCCGGCGTGTCCGCCGGGCTGCACGGGGCCGATCTGCGTCGCGGACCGGTGCCGGTGTTGGCGCGGGAGTACGCCACCGTCACCGCGGAGGTGGAACTGACCTCGGACCCGCGGATGGTCCGGCCGAGGGTGCGGGGGGACCACGTGACCCCGGACTCCGTGCTGGTCGACGGGCAGGTGCGGTCGGTCGCGGTGGACGGGGCTGCGGGGGTGGCGACCAGGGCGCCGGTGCTCGTGGTGGTGGACGTCCGCGACCGTGCGGGGCCGGAGGGTGGACGACCGGCGGACACCGGCCGGGGCGTGCGGCAGGCGTGGCTCGGCCTGCTGCCGTCCACCCGGGTGCGGGTGGCCGGACGGCTGGCCCCCGCGCTGACAGGTGGGGACCGGATCGCTGCCGTGCTGCGGGTGCGGGACCGCGGTGCGCGCGCGGTTCCGGTGGTCGTGCGGAAGCCGTCGGCACCGCAACGCGCCGCCGGCCGGTTGCGGGCGGGGCTGAGGGAGGCCACGGACGGGTTGCCGGCGGACGCCCGGGCGCTGCTGCCGGGGCTGGTCGTCGGGGACACGTCGCGGATCACGCCCGAGCTGGACGAGGCCTTCAAGGAGACGGACCTCGCCCACACCCTGGCCGTGTCCGGGAGCAACCTCACGATCATGCTCGCCCTCCTCCTGGGGCCGCCCGGTCTGGCCCAGCACGTCGAGCGACGCGGTCTGGCGCCCCGCCTGGGGATCCCGCTGCGGACGACCGCCCTGTTCGGCGGGGTGCTCACGCTCGGCTTCGTCGTCGTGTGCCGGCCCGACCCGAGCGTGCTGCGGGCGGCGGCCTGCGGCGCCGTCGTACTGCTCGCCCTGGCGACCGGCCGCCGCCGCTCCCTGATCCCGGCGCTGGCGACGGCGGTCCTCCTCCTGGTGCTGTACGACCCCTGGCTGGCCCGGAGTTACGGCTTCCTGCTGTCGGTGCTGGCCACGGGGGCCCTGCTGACGCTGGCACCGCGCTGGAGCGCCGCCCTGCGACGTCGCGGGCTTCCGCCGAGGCTCGCGGAGGCGCTGGCGGCGGCGGGGGCTGCACAGGCCCTGTGCGCGCCGGTCGTGGCGGTGCTGTCGGCCCGGGTCAGCCTGGTGGCGGTGCCGTGCAACCTCCTCGTGGAATTCGCTGTGGCACCGGCCACCGTGCTGGGGTTCACCACCCTGGCGACGGCGCCGTGGGCGATGCCGGCGGCGAAGGCGTCGGCCTGGTGCGCGAGTTGGCCGGCCGAATGGATCGCGGGTGTCGCGCGGACCGGGGCGGCGCTGCCCGGCGCGGGAGTGGACTGGCCCGGCGGTTGGGGCGGGGCGCTGCTGCTCGCCCTCGCCACCGCGGTGGCGGTGCCGCTGGGGAGACGGTTGCTGCGGAGGCCGTGGCTGTGCGCGGTCTGCGCGGCGCTGCTTCTGCTCGCGGTGGTGCGGCCGCCTCCGCTGACCCGGGTGCTCACGGGCTGGCCGCCGCCGGGGTGGCGGCTGGCGATGTGTGATGTGGGCCAGGGCGACGCGACGGTGCTGGCCGCGGGTGAGGGCACCGGCGTGGTGGTGGACGCCGGCCCGGACCCCGCACTGGTCGACCGGTGCCTCGACCGGCTGGGCATCACCCGGATCCCGCTCGTCGTGCTGACCCACTTCCACGCCGACCATGTGGCGGGACTGCCCGGTGTGCTGCGGGGCCGGGCGGTGGGGGCGATCGAGACGACGGGGTTCGCGGAGCCGGTCGACCAGGTGGCGTTCGTCCGCAGGGAGGCCGAGGCCGTCCGTGTTCCCCTGGTGCGGGCGGCGGCGGGGGAGCGGCGGCGGCTCGGGTCCCTCGACTGGGAGGTGTTGTGGCCGCCGGCCAGGCAGGTGCCGGAACCGGAGGGGCCGAACGACGCGAGCGTGACGCTGCTGGTTCGGTCGGCGGGGACACGGATGCTGCTGCTCGGCGACCTGGAGCCTCCGGGCCAGCAGGCGTTGGCGCGGTCGCCCGCGGCGGCCCGGTGGAAAGGGGTGGACGTGCTCAAGGTCGCCCACCACGGCTCGGCCTACCAGGACCCGGATCTGCTGCGCGCGGTGGCGCCCCGGCTGGCGCTGATCTCCACGGGGGCGGGCAACCCGTACGGCCATCCGGCGCCCGGCACCGTCGCGGCTCTGCGGGCCACGGGTGCGGTGGTGCTGCGGACCGACAGGGACGGGGCGTTGGCCGTCGTGGGCACGGGCGGCCGACTGCGGGTGGCGCGAGACTGAGGGCATGGATTCCGTACAGGCCGCCGTCGCCACGTCCCCGCTCGACGCCCGTCCGGTCGAGGCGTATCTGCGTCGGCTCGGCGTCGAGTACCCGGCGTGGCCCACCGCCGACGTCCTGCGGGAGCTGCACCTGCGGCACCTGCGGACCGTGCCCTTCGAGAACCTGTCGGTGCATCTGGGAGAGGAGATCGTGCTGGAGGAGAGACGGCTGGTCGAGAAGGTCACCACCTCGGGGAGGGGAGGATTCTGTTACGAGCTGAACGGCGCGTTCGGCGCCCTGCTCACGGCACTGGGCTTCGATGTGACGCTGCTCGCCTGCCGGGTCTACGACGACGAGGGGCGGCTCGGGATCCCGTACGACCACCTCGCGTTGCTGGTGCGCACCGTGGACGCGGGGAGTGGCTGGCCGACGTCGGGTTCGGGGCGCACAGCCACTACCCGCTCCGTTTCGAGCACCGGGGGGAGCAGGAGGATCCCGGCGGCCTGTTCCGGATCACCGAGGCCCGTGCGGACGCGGCCGGGGTGAGGGGCGGGGCGGACCGGCCGGCGCGTGAGGGCGGTGGCGTGGCGGGGGCGGCCGACCTGGACGTCGTACGGGACGGCGGGCGGGTGTACCGGCTGGAGGTGCGGCCCCGGGTGCTGGGTGACTTCGTGGCCGGGGCGTGGTGGCACAGCACCTCGCCCGCCTCGCACTTCACACGGTCGCCGGTCTGCTCGCGGGTCACGGAGGACGGCGGGCGGATCACGCTCAGCGGCCGTCGGCTGAAGGTGACGGACCCACAGGGGCGGAGCCGGGAGGAGAAGTTGACGGGGGACGAGGAGGTGCTGGACGTGTACCGGGAGCGGTTCGGGATCAAGTTGGAGCGGGTACCGGTGGGGCGGGGCGGTGGCGCGGCCTGAGGCGACCGGCCGGCAAGTCCGGAGAGCCCCGCGCGGCGGGGTGGGGCCCGGCGGCGGGATCGAGCCGGACGCGCCGATCGTCTCCCGCGGCCGGCCCGCCCTCCGGCCTCCGTGGACGTGTCGGAAAATGGGCGGGTGAGCGATGTGAGACATGTGCTGGTGCTGCCCGACCGCGATGCCGCCGAAGAGGTCGTGGAAGCGCTCGTGGAGCGGTTCGGGGTGCGCGAGGAACCGCAGGTCGTCCGGGACGCGTTGGCCGGTGAGGACGACGCGGAGGACGCGCAGTGGCTGGTGGTGCTGCGGGACGAGGAGGGACGGCTCGACGCGGAGGAACTGCACGCCTTCGCGGCCGAGTGGGAGGGGTGGCGGGAGGAACCGTAGGAGCGGCGCCGGAGGGGGAGCCGCTCCCGGGCCTCTGCTTCCGGTCCCCGGTCGGGTCTCTGCTCCCGACCCGCTACCGGGTCTCTGCTCCTGGTCCTCGGTCGGGTCTCTGCTCCCGGTCCCCGGTCGGGTCTCTGTATCAGGTCCTTGGGCGCGCCGCCGCTGCCGGTCCCCGGCCGGGCCTCGCTGTCACCGCCCCGTGCCATCCTTGACCCAATGGCCAGAAAGACTGCGAATGACGACCCCCTCGCCCCGGTGACGCTCGCCGTGGGCCAGGAGGACCTGCTCCTCGACCGTGCCGTGCAGGAGGTGGTGGCCGCCGCCCGGGCCGCCGACGCCGACACGGACGTGCGTGACCTCACGTCGGACCAGCTCCAGCCCGGCACGCTCGCCGAGTTGACCAGCCCGTCGCTCTTCGCGGAGCGCAAGGTCGTGGTCGTACGCAATGCGCAGGATCTGTCCGCCGACACGGTCAAGGACGTGAAGGGGTATCTCGCGGCGCCCGCCGAGGAGATCACGCTCGTGCTGCTGCACGCGGGCGGGGCCAAGGGCAAGGGGCTGCTGGACGCCGCGCGCAAGGTGGGGGCGCGGGAGGTGGCCTGCCCGAAGATGACCAAGCCGGCGGACCGGCTGGCCTTCGTCCGGCAGGAGTTCCGGGCCACCGGCCGGTCGGCCACCCCTGAGGCCTGTCAGGCGCTCGTCGACTCCATCGGCAGCGATCTGCGGGAGCTGGCGGCGGCGGTGTCGCAGCTCGCCGCCGACATCGAGGGGACCATCGACGAGGCGGTCGTCGGGCGGTACTACACGGGCCGGGCCGAGGCGTCGAGCTTCACCGTCGCCGACCGGGCCGTGGAGGGCAGGGCGGCGGAGGCGCTGGAGGCGCTGCGCTGGTCGTTGGCCACCGGCGTCGCACCCGTGCTGATCACCAGTGCCCTCGCGCAGGGCGTGCGGGCCATCGGCAAGCTGTCCTCCGCCCGCGGCGGCAGGCCCGCGGACCTCGCGCGGGAGCTGGGCATGCCGCCCTGGAAGATCGACCGGGTCCGCCAGCAGATGCGGGGCTGGACGCCCGACGGCGTCTCCGTGGCCCTGCGCGCGGTCGCCGAGGCCGACGCGGGTGTGAAGGGCGGAGGCGACGACCCGGAGTACGCGCTGGAGAAGGCCGTGGTGGCGGTGGCACGGGCGGCCCGTTCCGGGGGTCGAGCGTAGGGCCGGGAGCCGGGAGCCGGGAGCCGGGGCGGGGCCGGGCGGGCGCTGGAGCCGAACGCCGAGGCGGCCGCCGGACACCGGGGTGGGGCTGGGCGGCCGCCGGAGCCGGACGCCGAGGCGGGCACCGGAGCCGGACGCCGCTTCGGCCGCCATCGGTGCCGGGCTTCGAACCCCACGCCTCTGCCCCCATCTGGAACCCCCGCCTCCACCCCCTGCCTCAAACTCCCGCCTCCCCCTGCGCCCCGCCCCCTGCCTCGAACCCGCGTCCCCACCCCTGCCCCTGCCCCCGCCCCGACCTCCACCTCGCCCCCGTCTCCCGCCCCGTCGGTACTCCCGGATCCGGTCGCCGTCCCCGGTGGAGGGAGGAGAATCGAGGCAACAGCCGACGCATCGCCCAGGACATCGGAAAGGCGGCGATCGACCATGGCTGAACACCCGCACGCAGCGCTCGTTCGCAGGGGCTTCGAGGCTTTCTCCCGAGGGGACATGGACACCCTGCGGGAACTGATGGCGAAGGACGCCACGCATCACGTGCCCGGCACTCACCCGCTCTCGGGTGACTTCAAGGGCCAGGACGCGATCATCGACATGTACCGGCGGCTCGGCGAGGAGACGAACGGCACGATGCGTCTGGAGATGCTCGGCATCTGCGTCGACGGCCGCGGACACGCGGCCGGAATGTGCCGTGTCACCGCCGAGCGGCAGGGCAAGCACCTCGACGACACCGGATGCATCGTCTTCCGGGTTGTCGGCGACAAGATCACGGATCTCGACGAGTGCGTCGAGGACATCGACAAGGGCGACGACTTCTGGTCGTGAGGACACCCTCTCAAGAACACCCTCTCAAGAACACCCGCTCAGGAATGCCGGAGGCCCCGGCGCCCGCCCTGGGGAAGGACGAGGCGCCGGGGCCTCCGGTTCGCGATGCTGGATCCACGCCCGCGTGGCGAACGCAGGCCGCGCGTGGGTCCGTGGGTGCCGGTCGGGAGCGGATGAGAGAGGGCCCGCTCTGGGTCTCCCCGGCGATCAGATCAAGAAGGGAGTTCAGCCCTTGAGGGTCGCGACCTTCGAAGCGAGCGCCGACTTCTTGTTGGCGGCCTGGTTCTTGTGGATGACGCCCTTGGAGACGGCCTTGTCGAGCTGACGCGCGGCAGCGCGCTGCAGCTCGGTGGCCTTCTCGACGTCACCCGCGGCAGCGGCCTCGCGGGCCTTGCGGATCGCGGTCTTCAGGGAGGACTTGACGGCCTTGTTGCGCAGCCGAGCCTTCTCGTTGGTCTTGATCCGCTTGATCTGGGACTTGATGTTCGCCACGAAAGAGCCTTTGCAGGTTCAGGCACGGGGCCGCTCGGGTCCCGTGCCAGGTGATTTCTTGAGTGTGCCTCGCGCTGAGAGGGCATGAGACACAGCCACCCAGACTACCAGCGGGTCCGAGAGCGGCCCAAACCGGTCCCCGGTCGCCGCGCGTGGGACCATGGAACCTACGTATCGATCCGACCCGAGGCATAAGGCGCCTCAAGAGACAGGACCCTGCGTGCCCGCGACCCCTAACAATGTGCCCGAGCCGAGCCGTACCGACCCGGCACTGATCCGCAACTTCTGCATCATCGCGCACATCGACCACGGCAAGTCCACCCTCGCCGACCGGATGCTCCAGCTGACCGGTGTGGTCGAGCAGCGGCAGATGCGTGCCCAGTACCTCGACCGCATGGACATCGAGCGTGAGCGCGGAATCACGATCAAGTCCCAGGCGGTGCGTCTGCCGTGGGCTCCGACCCAGGACCCCGGAAACACGCACATCCTCAACATGATCGACACCCCGGGGCACGTCGACTTCACCTACGAGGTCTCGCGGTCGCTCGCCGCGTGCGAGGGCACCATCCTCCTCGTGGACGCCGCCCAGGGCATCGAGGCCCAGACCCTCGCCAACCTCTACCTGGCGATGGAGAACGACCTCGCGATCATCCCCGTGCTCAACAAGATCGACCTGCCGGCCGCGCAGCCGGAGAAGTTCGCCGAGGAGCTGGCGAACCTCGTGGGGTGCGAGCCGGGCGACGTGCTGCGGGTCTCCGCCAAGACCGGTGTCGGCGTCGACGCGCTGCTCGACAAGGTCGTGCGGGAGGTCCCGGCGCCGGTCGGGGTCAAGGACGCGCCCGCCCGCGCGATGATCTTCGACTCGGTGTACGACTCCTACCGGGGCGTGGTCACGTACGTCCGTGTCATCGACGGACAGCTCAACAAGCGTGAGCGGATCCGGATGATGTCCACGAACGCCACGCACGAACTGCTGGAGATCGGCACCAACTCGCCGGAGATGCTGGCGGCCGACGGCCTCGGCGTCGGCGAGGTGGGGTACCTGATCACCGGGGTGAAGGACGTCCGCCAGTCCAAGGTCGGTGACACCATCACCAGCCAGCACAAGGGCGCGACCGAGGCGCTCGGCGGCTACAAGGACCCCAAGCCGATGGTCTTCTCGGGCCTGTACCCGCTGGACGGCTCCGACTACCCGGAGCTGCGCGACGCCCTGGACAAGCTCCAGCTCAACGACGCCGCGCTGGTCTACGAGCCGGAGACCTCCGCCGCCCTCGGCTTCGGTTTCCGCGTGGGCTTCCTGGGCCTGCTGCACCTCGACGTGATCCGGGAGCGGCTGGAGCGCGAGTTCGGCCTCGACCTCATCGCCACCGCGCCGAACGTGGTGTACCGCGTGGTCATGGAGGACGGCACCGAGCACACCGTCACCAACCCGAGCGAGTTCCCCGAGGGCAAGATCAACGAGGTGTACGAGCCGGTCGTGCGCGCCACCGTCCTGGCGCCGACCGAGTTCATCGGCTCGATCATGGAGCTGTGCCAGACCCGGCGCGGCACGCTGCTCGGCATGGACTACCTCTCCGAGGACCGGGTCGAGATCCGCTACACGCTCCCCCTCGCGGAGATCGTCTTCGACTTCTTCGACCAGCTGAAGTCGAAGACGCGCGGGTACGCGTCGCTGGACTACGAGCCCACCGGCGAGCAGACCTCCAGCCTGGTCAAGGTCGACATCCTGCTGCACGGCGACAAGGTCGACGCCTTCTCGGCGATCACCCACAAGGACGCCGCGTACGCCTACGGCGTGCGGCTCGTCGCCAAGCTGCGCGAGCTGATCCCGCGGCAGGCCTTCGAGGTGCCCATCCAGGCCGCCGTCGGCTCGCGGGTCATCGCCCGCGAGACCATCCGCGCCATCCGCAAGGACGTCCTCGCCAAGTGCTACGGCGGCGACATCTCCCGCAAGCGCAAGCTGCTGGAGAAGCAGAAGGAGGGCAAGAAGCGGATGAAGATGGTGGGTTCCGTGGAGGTTCCGCAGGACGCCTTCATCGCCGTCCTGAGCAGCGACGAGAACGCGGGTTCGGGCAAGGGCAAGAAGTAGCCCGCCGACACGCCGGTTCCGGGGCCCGTCGCGCTGTAGCGCGGCGGGCCCCGCCGCGTCACCGGGTCGTCGTTGTGTAAAAAGTGACAGTCCGTGGCCCCTTACGTGCAGGCCAGTCGCCCTCTACTCTGATCCCTGCTCGATAGTTACTCGTGAGTTAAACAACAGCCGCGCTGAGCCGGCCGCATCGTCAACAGCCGCACTGAGCCAGCCGCACCGTCGCGGGCCCCGGAGGATGTCGTGAGCGACACACAGACACTGATCGAGAACCGTCCGCCGTCCGTCGCGGGCCTCTTCCTGGAGCGGGTGGCCGCCACACCGGACGCGGAGGCCTACCGCTACCCCGTGCCGGCACCCTCGGGCGAGGGCCCGGACGACTGGAAGTCGCTGAGCTGGGCGCAGGCCGCCGAACGGGTCCACGCCATCGCGGCCGGCCTGATCGACCTGGGCGTACAGCCGGAGCAGCGCGTGGCGCTCGCCTCCTCCACCCGCATCGAGTGGATCCTCACCGACCTCGGCATCATGTGCGCGGGCGCGGCGACGACCACCGTCTACCCGCAGACCAACGCCGAGGAGTCGGCGTTCATCCTCTCCGACTCCGGCAGCCGGGTGCTGATCGCGGAGGACGCGGCCCAGGTCGCCAAGGCGGTGGAGAAGCGCCAGGAGCTGCCCGAGCTGACCCACGTGGTGGTGATCGACCCGGCCGGGGTGGAGACCGCCGACTGGATCCTCACCCTGGACGAGCTGGAGAAGCGCGGCGCCGCCCGGCTGGAGCGGGACCCGCAGCTGATCAAGGAGCGGGTCGGCGCGATCACCAGGGAGCAGCTCGCCACCGTCATCTACACGTCGGGCACCACGGGCCGCCCCAAGGGCGTGCGTCTCCCGCACGACAACTGGTCGTACATGGCGAAGGCGATCGCCGCGACCGGCCTGGTCGGCCCCGACGACGTGCAGTACCTGTGGCTGCCGCTCGCCCACGTGTTCGGCAAGGTGCTGACCTCCGGCCAGATCGAGGCCGGGCACGTGACCGCCGTGGACGGCCGCGTCGACAAGATCATCGAGAACCTGCCGGTCGTGCGGCCGACGTACATGGCGGCCGTTCCCCGCATCTTCGAGAAGGTCTACAACGGGGTGGCCGCGAAGGCCCGTGCGGGCGGCGCCGCCAAGTACAAGATCTTCCAGTGGGCCGCCGAGGTCGCCCGCGAGTACGCCAAGGCCGCGCAGGACAACTTCCGGCGCACCGGCACGGCCTCCGTGCCCTTCGGGCTCGGCGCCAAGCACAAGGTCGCCGACGCGCTCGTCTACGCGAAGATCCGCGAGGCGTTCGGCGGGAACCTGCGCGCGTGCGTCTCCGGCAGCGCGGCCCTCGCGCCGGACATCGGCTTCTTCTTCTCCGGCGCCGGCATCCACATCCTCGAGGGGTACGGCCTGACGGAGTCCTCCGCGGCCTCCTTCGTGAACCCCGGCGAGGCCTACCGCACCGGCACGGTCGGCAAGCCGCTGCCCGGCACCGAGGTGCGCATCGCCGACGACGGCGAGATCCTGCTGCGCGGTCCCGGCATCATGGAGGGCTACCACGGGCTGCCCGAGAAGACCGCGGAGGTCCTGGAGGCCGACGGCTGGTTCCACACCGGCGACATCGGCGAGCTGTCCCCCGACGGGTACCTGCGGATCACCGACCGCAAGAAGGACCTCATCAAGACGTCCGGCGGCAAGTACATCGCGCCCGCCGAGGTCGAGGGACAGTTCAAGGCGGTCTGCCCGTACGTCTCCAACATCCTCGTGCACGGCGCCGACCGGAACTTCTGCACGGCCCTGATCGCCCTGGACGAGGTGTCCCTGCGGAGCTGGGCCGAGGAGAACGGCCTCGGCGGGAAGTCGTACGCCGAGATCGTGGCCGCGCCGGAGACGGTGGCGCTCGTCGACGGCTACGTGAAGCACCTCAACCAGGGGCTGCAGAAGTGGCAGACGATCAAGAAGTTCCGGCTGCTGCCGCGTGACCTCGACGTGGAGCACGGCGAGATCACGCCGAGCCTGAAGCTGAAGCGGCCGGTCGTCGAGCGCGAGTACAAGCACCTGATCGACGAGATGTACGCCGGGACGCGCGAGGCGTAGGCGCCGGCAGGGGAACCTCGGGGCCGGGGCCGGGGGCGGCCGCGGACACGCCGCCCCGGCCGGGCCCGCCCCCGGCCGGGCCCCGCCCCCGGCCGGGCCCCGCCCCCGGCCGGGCCCCGCCCCCGGCCGGGCCCCGCCCCGGCCGGGCCCCGCCCCCGGCCGGGCCCCGCTCTGCCCTCGGCCGAGCCCTGACCTCCGGCCGAGCCCCGCCCCGTCTCCGGCCGAGTTCGGCACCCACCCCCGACGACCCCGGTACGGGACGAGGTCGACCCCGACCCCGTACGGGTGCCGGACGAACAGCGGGATGCTCCGATCCCGCCCCGGAAGCGCCCCTTTCCGGACACATGCGGAACTCGATTCCCCCTCATCGCGACCCACTTCGGTAACTCAGCGCGTATGGACGCGGTCGTTCTGTCACCCTGTCGGCATCGGTCGGGGTGTGCCACCCGCGGACCGAGGCCCGATTCGTCCGATCGCCCGGGAGCCGTCCATGGGGGCCATTCCCACGCAACGGGAGACCGCGTCCCGTGCCAGTGGTGCGCCGGCGCACGCGGGCGGGCACCCGCACACGCGCGCGACCCTCACCGGCAGCCCCTCGCGCCCGGCGCCGCCCGCGACCTCGTCCGCGCCGCGTTCGCCGAGTGGGCCGGCCTCGGCCTGCCCGGCGCCCGGGAACTGGCGGGACGGCTCGGCGAGGAGGCGACACTCGTCGTCAGCGAACTGGTCACCAACGCCGTCGTGCACGCCGGTACCGACGTCGACCTGCTGTGCCGGCTGGAGGCGGAGCCGGAGCAGCCCGACGCCTGCGCCGTCCTCGTGGAGGTCACCGACCACCACCCCTCGCGCGCGCCCCGCGACGGCGGCCCCGACACGCCGTACGACGCCCCCGAGCACGGACGCGGCCTGCGCCTGGTGGCCACGCTGGCCGAGGCGTGGGGCGTGACGTACCGCCGGGGGGCGAAGACCGTGTGGGCGCGGCTGCCGGCCCGCCCGGCGGACGACGACGGGAACCCCGACGAACCCTGGGCCCGCACCGCCCCCGCCCCCGTCGGCGCCCCCGCCCCTGTGGGCTCCCTCGCTCCCGTCGGCTCCCTCGCCTTCGCCGAGGCCCCCGCCTCCGGACGCCGGTACGGCGCCCAGGACCGCGACTGGCTCGGCCGCGGCGCCCTGTCCTTCCTCGCCGAGGCCTCCGACCTGCTCGCCGGGCAGCTCGACGAGGAGCTGGTCGCCGCGCTCACCGGCCAGCTGATCGTGCCGCGCCTCGCGGACTGGTGCGCGGTCCGGCTGGAGGACGAACTCGGCCCGCGCGCCGGCTGGGACGACGGACCGCAGGCACGGCTGACCCGCGTCTGGCACGTCAGCGAGAACCACGTCGAGGAGCTGCGCCGGGCCCTGGAGAAGGACCCGCCGCACCCGCCCGACGGCCCCGACTCCGGACCCGCGGTTTACTCCTGGCCCGGCGGCGCGCTGGGCCCGCACGGCACCGCGCTCGCCTACCGCCTGGTCGCCGGCGGCCGCCCGCTCGGCACCCTCGTCATCGGACGGGCCGGGCTGCCGCGCTTCCCCGACGAGGTCACCGGGCTCGTCGAGGACCTCGGCCGGCGCGTGGCCCTCGCCATCGGCGCCGCCCGCCAGTACGCCCGCCAGGCCACCATCAGCGCCGTCCTCCAGCGCGGCCTGCTGCCCGGCGCGGTCGCCGAGATCCCCGGCCTGCGCAGCGCCCTCGTCCACGAGCCGCGCGAGCAGGGCGGGCCGAGCGGCGACTTCTACGACCTGTTCCCGGTGGGCGACGGCCGCTGGTGCTTCGCGGTCGGCGACGTCCAGGGCAAGGGCCCGAGGCGGCCGTGGTCATCGGACTGGCCCGGCCCTGGCTCAGGCTGCTGGCCCGCGAGGGGTACGGCGTGGCCGACGTCCTCGACCGCCTCAACCAGCTCCTCCTCGACGACGCCACCGAGGCCGCCGACGCGGCCGCCCGCGCCTTCGTCGGCCCGGCGGGCCCCGGCGACGGGCCGCAGACCCGTTTCCTCTCGCTCCTCTACGGCGAGCTCGTGCCCTTCGACGGCGGCGTCCGCTGCACCCTCGCCTCGGCCGGCCACCCCCTGCCCCTGCTCCTCGGGGCCGACGGCGGCGTCACCACGGTCGCGCAGCCGCAGACCCTCCTCGGCGTCGTCGAGGACGTCACGTACGTCAGCGAGAGTCTCGACCTGTGGCCCGGCGACACCCTGCTCTGCGTCACCGACGGTGTCACCGAGCGCCGCTCGGGCTCCCGCCAGTTCGACGACGGCGACGGCCTCGCCCTCGCGCTGTCCGGCTGCGCGGGGCTGGACGCGGAACTGATCGCCGAGCGGATCCGCCGCCTGGTCCACGAGTTCGGCGGCCGGCCCCCGGAGGACGACCTCGCCCTGCTGGTGCTCCAGGCCGAGTAGCACGGCCGCCGCGCGGCATCGCGCAGGAGCCGCACAGCGGCCCGCGGGACCTGCGGGCGGCGTACGGGACAATGGAGGACATGCCTTCCGCACTTCCCGACGGCGAGCCCGTCCCCACCGACGGCGCGCTGCCCGCCTCCGCGCTCGCCGGGGCCGCCGACCGCCCCCTCGGGTTCTACCTGCACGTGCCCTACTGCGCGAGCCGCTGCGGCTACTGCGACTTCAACACCTACACCGCCACCGAGCTGCGCGGCACCGGCGGTGTCCTCGCCTCCCGCGAGAACTACGCCGACACCCTGATCGACGAGATCCGGCTGGCCCGCAAGGTCCTCGGCGACGACCCGCGCCAGGTCCGCACGGTCTTCGTCGGCGGCGGTACGCCCACCCTGCTCGCGGCCGGTGACCTGGTCCGGATGCTCACGGCGATCCGCGAGGAGTTCGGGCTGGCCGCGGACGCGGAGGTCACCACCGAGGCCAACCCGGAGTCGGTCGACCCGGCGTACCTCGCCACCCTCCGCCAGGGCGGCTTCAACCGGATCTCCTTCGGCATGCAGAGCGCCCGGCAGCACGTGCTGAGGATCCTCGACCGCACCCACACGCCCGGCCGCCCCGAGGCCTGCGTGGCGGAGGCCCGCGGCGTCGGCTTCGAGCACGTCAACCTCGACCTGATCTACGGCACCCCCGGCGAGTCGGACGACGACTGGCGGGCCTCCCTGGACGCCGCCCTCGGCGCCGGACCCGACCACGTGAGCGCGTACGCCCTGATCGTCGAGGAGGGCACCGGGCTCGCCCGCCGGATCCGCCGCGGCGAGATCCCGATGACCGACGACGACGTCCACGCGGACCGGTACCTGATCGCCGAGGAGACGATGTCCGCGGCGGGCTTCGACTGGTACGAGGTGTCCAACTGGGCCACCTCCGAGGCGGGCCGCTGCCTGCACAACGAGCTGTACTGGCGGGGCGCCGACTGGTGGGGCGCGGGGCCGGGGGCCCACAGCCACGTCGGAGGCGTGCGCTGGTGGAACGTCAAGCACCCGGGGGCGTACGCGGCGGCGCTGGCGAGCGGCCGTTCGCCGGGTGCCGGACGCGAGGTCCTGTCGGAGGAGGACCGCCGGGTCGAGCGGATCCTGCTGGAGCTGCGGCTGCGGGAAGGCGTTCCGCTGGACCTGCTGAAGGAGGCGGGGCTGGCGGCGTCGCGGCGGGCGCTGTCGGAGGGGCTGCTGGACGGCGGCCCCTACGAGGCGGGCCGGGCCGTCCTCACCCTGCGGGGACGGCTGCTGGCGGACGCGGTGGTGCGGGACCTGGTGGACTGAGGGCCTCGGCCGGGGGACCTCTACCCCGGTGTCCCGCACCCCGGGTCAGGTTTCGGCCGGCGCCGTGACGAAGTCGATCAGTTCCTCGACCGCTCTCAGCAGCTCCGGCTCCAGGTCCTTGTAGGACCCCACCCGCTTCAGGACGGCCTGCCACACCGCGCCGGTGTTCTCCGACGGCCATCCCAGCGCGCGGCACACCCCCGTCTTCCAGTCCTGCCCGTGCGGGACGCGGGGCCAGGCCGCGATGCCCACCGACGACGGCTTCACCGCCTCCCAGATGTCGATGTACGGGTGGCCCACCACCAGCGCGTGCTCGCCGGTCACGGACTGCGCGATGCGCCACTCCTTGGTGCCGGGGACGAGGTGGTCCACCAGCACGCCCAGGCGGGCGTCGGGGCCGGGGGCGAACCCGGCGACGATCGACGGCAGGTCGTCCACGCCCTCCAGGTACTCCACGACCACGCCCTCGACGCGCAGGTCGTCGCCCCACACCTTCTCCACCAGCTCGGCGTCGTGCCGGCCCTCGACGTAGATGCGGCCGGCGCGGGCCACCCGGGCGCGGGCGCCGGGCACGGCGACCGAACCGGAGGCGGTACGGGTGGGCCGCACCGGAGCCGTCGGGGCCGGGCGGACCAGCGTCACGACCCGTCCCTCCAGGAGGAAGCCGCGCGGTTCCAGCGGGAAGACCCGGTGCTTGCCGAAGCGGTCCTCCAGGGTGACCGTGCCCGCCTCGCAGCGGATCACCGCGCCGCAGAAACCGGTGCCGGGCTCCTCCACCACCAGACCGGGGTCCGCGGGGACCTCGGGGGCGGGCGGCTGCTTCTTCTTCCACGGCGGGGTCAGGTCGGCGGAGTACACACGGGGGCCCATTCGGATGACGATAGGAGAAGCCCCGCGGCGGTCACGGCGACACGCCGAAGCGCGTGGCCAGCGCGTCCCGCTGGGCCCGGACGAACGCCGCGTCCACCACCGCGCCGTGACCGGGCACGTACAGCGCGTCCTCGCCGCCGAGGTCCAGCAGCCGGTCGAGGGCGGCCGGCCACCGCGACGGTACGGCGTCGGGCCCGGCCTGCGGTTCGCCGGACTCCTCGACGAGGTCGCCGCAGAAGACGACCTCGGGCGAGCCGGGGCCCGCCGGGACGAGGACGGCGAGGTCGTGCGCGCTGTGGCCCGGACCGACGTTCGCCAGCAGGACCTGCCGCCCGCCGCCCAGGTCGAGCGTCCACTCGCCGGAGACCGGGTGGCGGGGCCGCACCAGGGTGCCCGCGGCCTCCATGGCCGCGGCCTCGTCCAGGCCGCACCGGACCGCGTCCGCGCGCAGTTCGTCCGCCGCCACCGTCTCCGCTCCCACCGCCGCGTAGACCTCCGCGCCCGCGAAGGCCGCCGCCCCGAGCACATGGTCGAAATGGGGGTGTGTGAGCGCGAGATCCGTCACACGGTGACCGGCGAGTTCCTCGGCGCACGCCCGCAGCCGGGCGCCCTCGGCGAGACTCGACCCGGCGTCCACCAACAGGGCCCGCCCTCCCCGACGACCAGCCCCGCCGTGCAGTCCCAGCCGGGCAGCCGGCACCGGCCGACCCCGGTGGCGACCCGTTCCCACCCCAGCTCTTCCCAAGTCACCGTCATACCGCGACGCTAGCCCCTGTCGTCGGTGTTCGCGCCCGTCCGCGACGACGGGGCCCGGCCCCGGCGGCCCGGCGGGGCGACCGACCTTGCCCTGGGTGTACCCCACAGCCGTACACTGGGCCGGGGAACGCTGGCACTCGAATGTGAAGAGTGCCAGGCGAGGCGCCCGGGGGACCGGGGACGACTTCTGGAGGTGAGCGCGGATGCTGAGTGAACGCAGGCTCCAAGTGCTGCGCGCCATCGTCCAGGACTACGTGGGCACCGAGGAACCCGTGGGTTCCAAGGCGCTCACCGAGCGGCACAACCTCGGCGTCTCCCCGGCCACGGTCCGCAACGACATGGCCGCCCTGGAGGACGAGGGGTACATCGCGCAGCCGCACACCAGCGCCGGGCGCATCCCCACGGACAAGGGCTACCGGCTGTTCGTCGACAAGCTCGCCGGCGTCAAGCCGATGACGGCCCCCGAGCGGCGGGCCATCCAGAACTTCCTCGACGGCGCCGTCGACCTCGACGACGTCGTGGCCCGGACCGTACGGCTGCTCGCGCAGCTCACCCGGCAGGTCGCCGTCGTGCAGTACCCGTCGCTGACGCGCTCCACGGTGCGGCACGTCGAGCTGCTGTCGCTGGCGCCGGCCCGGCTGATGCTGGTGCTGATCACGGACACCGGGCGGGTCGAGCAGCGGATGGTGGACTGCCCGGCCCCCTTCGGCGAGAGCTCGCTGGCGGACCTGCGGGCGCGGCTGAACAGCCGGGTCGCGGGCCGCCGCTTCAGCGACGTGCCGCGGCTGGTCGAGGACCTGGCCGACGCCTTCGAGGTCGAGGACCGCGGCACGGTCACGACGGTGCTCTCCACGCTGCTGGAGACGCTCGTCGAGGAGAACGAGGAGCGGCTGATGATCGGCGGCACCGCCAATCTCACCCGCTTCGGACATGACTTTCCCCTCACGATCCGACCCGTCCTGGAAGCACTCGAGGAGCAGGTCGTGCTCCTCAAGCTCCTTGGCGAGGCGGGGGATTCGGGCATGACCGTACGCATCGGTCACGAGAACGCCTATGAGGGACTCAACTCCACTTCGGTGGTGTCGGTCGGCTACGGTTCGGGCGGCGAGGCAGTCGCCAAGCTCGGCGTGGTCGGACCGACCCGCATGGATTACCCGGGAACGATGGGAGCGGTACGCGCAGTGGCACGGTACGTCGGACAGATCCTGGCGGAGTCGTAAGTGGCCACGGACTACTACGCCGTTCTCGGCGTGCGCCGCGACGCGTCGCAGGAAGAGATCAAGAAGGCCTTCCGGCGGCTCGCACGCGAGCTGCACCCGGACGTCAACCCCGATCCGAAGACCCAGGAGCGGTTCAAGGAGATCAACGCCGCCTACGAGGTGCTGTCGGACCCGCAGAAGAAGCAGGTCTACGACCTCGGCGGGGATCCCCTGTCCCAGGCGGGCGGCGGCGCGGGCGGCTTCGGCGCCGGTGGCTTCGGCAACTTCTCCGACATCATGGACGCCTTCTTCGGCACGGCGTCGCAGCGCGGACCGCGCTCGCGCACCCGCCGGGGCCAGGACGCGATGATCCGGCTGGAGATCGACCTCGACGAGGCGGCCTTCGGCACGACCAAGGACATCCAGGTCGACACGGCGGTCGTCTGCGGCACCTGCAGCGGTGAGGGCGCGGCGCCGGGGACCACCGCGCAGACCTGTGACATGTGCCGCGGCCGCGGTGAGGTGTCGCAGGTGACGCGGTCCTTCCTCGGCCAGGTCATGACCTCGCGGCCCTGCCCGCAGTGCCAGGGCTTCGGCACCGTCGTGCCGACGCCCTGCCCGGAGTGCGCGGGCGACGGCCGGGTGCGCTCGCGCCGCACGCTGACCGTGAAGATCCCGGCCGGCGTCGACAACGGCACCCGCATCCAGCTCGCCGGCGAGGGCGAGGTCGGGCCCGGCGGCGGTCCCGCCGGTGACCTGTACGTCGAGATCCACGAGTTGCCGCACGCGCAGTTCCAGCGGCGCGGCGACGACCTGCACTGCACGGTCACCCTGCCGATGACCGCGGCGGCCCTCGGCACCAAGGTGCCGCTGGAGACGCTCGACGGGCTCGAGGAGGTCGACATCCGGCCCGGCACGCAGTCGGGGCAGTCGATCCCGCTGCACGGGCGCGGTGTCACGCACCTGCGGGGCGGCGGACGCGGTGACCTCATCGTGCACGTCGAGGTGCAGACCCCCAACAAGCTGGACCCCGAGCAGGAGCGGCTGCTGCGGGAGCTGGCGAAGCTGCGCGGGGAGGAGCGGCCCCTCGGGCAGTTCCAGCCCGGACAGCAGGGCCTGTTCTCCCGGCTGAAGGACGCGTTCAACGGACGGTGACGGTGGGGGAGGGGCGGCGGGGGCCGGACGCCCCCGCCGCCCCTCCCCGTCCCCGGGCGCCGTACGGGCTGGGTTCGGACTCGTCCGTACGACGTGACACCATGCCGTCATGTCCTCCGCACTGACCGATCTCCTCCCCTCCCGATCGTGCAGGCCCCCATGGCGGGCGGCGTCTCCCTCCCGCAGCTCGCCGCCGCCGTGTCCGAGGCCGGCGGGCTGGGCTTCCTGGCCGCCGGGTACAAGACCGCCGACGGCATGTACCAGGAGATCAAGCAGCTGCGGAGCCTCACCTCCCGGCCCTTCGGCGTGAACCTCTTCATGCCCCAGCCCGAGCACCCCGAGTCCGGCGCCGTCGAGGTCTACGCCCACCAGCTGGCCGGCGAGACCGCCTGGTACCGGACCGAGCTGGGCGATCCGGACAGCGGCCGCGACGACGGCTACGACGCCAAACTGGCGGTGCTGCTGGACAACCCGGTGCCGGTGGCCTCCTTCCATTTCGGCGTCCCCGCCCCGGACGCGCTGGCCGCGCTGCGCCGGGCCGGCACGTTCACCCTGGTCACCGCGACCACCGTCGAGGAGGCCGTCGCGGTCGAGCGGGCCGGCGCGGACGCGGTGATCGTGCAGGGCGTGGAGGCCGGCGGCCACCAGGGCACCCACCGTGACATCCCGAGAACGACGGCTCCGGGATCGGCCTGCTGTCGCTGCTCGCCCAGGTCCGGGAGGCCGTCGGCCTGCCGCTGATCGCCGCGGGCGGTCTCATGCGGGGCAGCCAGATCGCCGCCGTCCTCGCCGCCGGGGCGAGCGCCGCCCAGCTCGGCACCGCCTTCCTCGCGACGCCCGAGTCCGGCGCGGCCGCCGTGCACAAGGAGGCGCTCACCGACCCGCTCTTCGTGCGCACGGAACTCACCCGCGCCTTCTCCGGGCGTCCGGCCCGCGCTCTCGTCAACCGCTTCCTGCGCGAGCACGGCCCCTACGCGCCCGCCGCCTACCCCGACGTCCACCACCTCACCTCGCCGCTGCGCAAGGCCGCCGCGAAGGCGGGCGACGCGCAGGGCATGGCGCTGTGGGCCGGCCAGGGACACCGGCTGGCCCGCGCCCTGCCCGCCGGGCGACTGGTGGAGGTCCTGACGGACGAACTCGACGCGGCCGGGACGGCGTTCTCGGGCGGCGGCGCGGGCGGTGTGCGATGACCGCCCCCGTCTTCGTCGTCGAGGAACTGCCGGACTCTCCGGCCGAGTTCGTGCTGGACGGGCCCGAGGGACGGCACGCCGTCTCGGTGAAGCGGCTGCGGGCCGGTGAGGAGGTCGTCCTCACCGACGGCACCGGCCGCTGGGCGCGGGGCGAGGTCGTCGCCGCCGAGGGCAAGGACCGGCTCGTCGTCGCTCTGACCGAGGTGGCGGAGGAGCCCGCCGAGGCGCCGCGGGTCACCGTCGTCCAGGCGCTGCCCAAGGGCGACCGGGGTGAACTGGCCGTCGAGACCATGACCGAGACCGGCGTCGACGCGATCGTGCCGTGGTCCGCGTCCCGCTGCATCACCCAGTGGAGGGGCGACCGCGGGCTGAAGGCGCTCGCCAAGTGGCGGGCGACCGCCCGCGAGGCCGGCAAGCAGTCCCGCCGGGTCCGCTTCCCCGAGGTCGCCGACGCCGCGACCACCAGGCAGGTGGCGGCACTGCTGGCCCGGGCCGACTTCGCGGCCGTGCTCCACGAGGACCGCGACTACGGCAGCGAGCCGCTGGCGACCGCGCCGCTGCCCGCGGCCGGGGAGATCGTGCTCGTCGTCGGACCCGAGGGGGGCGTCTCTCCGGAGGAGCTGGCGCTCTTCGAGGAGGCCGGCGCCAGGGCGTACCGGCTGGGGCGCAGCGTGCTGCGGACCTCGACCGCCGGGACGGCCGCCGCCGCCCTGATCCTGGGCCGGACCGGCCGCTGGTCCTGACCGGTCGTCGCTCCTGACCGGTCGTCGCTCGTGACGGCCGCCGGTCCTGACCCGCCCGCCTCCGGGACCCGGGTCAGTCCGGTGGAGCCGCGGGCACGGTCGCCGCGCGGCTGAGGGCGTCGAACAGGATCCAGCCGTCCAGCTCCCGCTCGCCCTCGTGCGGCAGCAGCCGGCGTCGGACGGCCTCGTCGAGGAGCGCGCGCACCGTGCCGGGCCGGTGCAGGTTGAGGTGGTGGTCGCGGTCGCCGACGCCGCCCGCGTGCGTGTACGCGCCGCCGCCGACGTAACGGCCCGCGCCCTCGGTGAAGACGATCCTGGTGCGCGCGCCGTCCCGGACCAGGGTGAGGACGTCCCGGCAGCCCCGGCCGTCCCGGTGCCGGTGGCGGACCGTCCACAGGTAGGCGGTGGTGTCGTCGACGATCAGTCTTCTCGGGCGGCGGCGGTCGCGCATGCGGTCACCGTAGACCGGGACGGCGGTGCGGCGCATGGCGTTAAGTGCTCTACCGCGCTCCCGCCGGCGGTGGCAGGCTGCCCTCCATGGGGGCATGGAGGAGAAGGACACGGAGCCGGACGCGCGGGACACGTGCGGCGGCGGTGACGGGGCTGGCGGTCCTGGCGGTGGCCGGCGCGGTGGCGTGCGAGCCCGGCGGGATCGGCTCGGCGGCCGTCGCGTACACCACCGACGAGGCGGCGACGGCCGAGATCGAGCGCCGGGACGTCGACGTGCGCTGGCTGACCTGCACCGCCGACTACGGCGACGGCGGCTCCGGGGGCCGCGAGACCGTCGCCTCCGTCGACTGCGAGGGCGAGACCGGCAACGGACGGGACGTCACGGTCACCGGCCACGTCACGCGTGCCGTCGACGGCTCCTGCGTGCGCGGCGACCTCCGTGCGGACGTCGGCGACAAGCAGCTGTTCCGGGTGAGCGGGCTCGGCGACTGCGGGTCCGCCACCCCCTCGCCGCTCGCCACGCCCCGCTCCGCGCAGCCCGCCGAACCCGGGCGGCCCACGGTCACCGTGACCGTCACCCGGACGGTCTGGTGCGGGGACGACACGCGCTGCGGGTCCGCCGGCACCAAGTGAGCCGCGCCGGCAACCGATCCGGCCCCCTGTCGGTCACCGCCGCCCTTGCCTAGAGTGATCGGGTGACACAGCCCGTGACGCCTGCCGCGTACTTCCGATTCCCGCACCTGCAAGGCGAGTTGGTGGCCTTCACCGCCGAGGACGACGTGTGGGTCGCGCCCCTCGACGGCGGGCGCGCCTGGCGGGTCAGCGCCGACAACATGCCGGTCACCCTGCCCCGCATCTCGCCCGACGGCACCACCGTCGCCTGGACCTCCACCCGCGACGGCGCCCCCGAGGTGCACGTCGCCCCGGTCGACGGCGGCCCCGCCACCCGGCTCACGTACTGGGGCAGCCCCCAGACCAGGGTGCGCGGCTGGACCCCCGACGGCCGGGTGCTCGTGCTGAGCACCCACGACCGGGCGAGCGGGCGCCGCAGTTGGGCCCGTGCGGTCCCGCTGGACGGCGGACCGGCCGCCACCCTGCCGTACGGGCCCGTCGGCGGGGTCGCCTTCGGTCCGCACACCGTCCTGGTGTCCGCGTCCATGGGGCGCGAGGCCGCCCACTGGAAGCGCTACCGGGGCGGCACGGCCGGCAAGCTGTGGATCGACCGGGACGGCGACGGCGCGTTCACGCGCCTGCACGAGGACCTCGACGGCAACATCGAGTACCCGGTGTGGACGGGCGACCGCCTGGCCTTCCTCTCCGACCACGAGGGCACCGGCGCCCTGTACTCCTCCCTCGCCGACGGCTCCGACCTGCGGCGCCACACGCCCCTCGACACGTTCTACGCCCGCCACGCGGCCGGGGACGGCGACCGCGTCGTGTACTGCTCCGCCGGCGAGCTGTGGATCCTGGACGACCTCGATGGCGCCGAACCGCGCCGCCTCGACGTCCGGCTCGGCGGGCAGCGCACCGACCGGCGGCCGCACCCGGTGCCCGCCGCCCGCTGGCTGGGCTCCGCCACCCCCGACCACACCGCGCGCGGCAGCGCCGTCGAGGTGCGCGGCGCCGTCCACTGGGTCACCCACCGCCACGGCCCCGCCCGCGCCCTGGCCGCCGAACCCGGCGTGCGGGCCCGGCTGCCGCGCACCTTCCGCACGGAGGGCGAGGAGTGGGTGGTGTGGGTGACCGACGCCGAGGGCGAGGACGCCCTGGAGTTCGCCCCCGCCACCGGCCCGGCACCGGGCGCCACCCCGCGCCGGCTGGCCGCCGGGCGTCTCGGCCGGGTGGTGGAACTGGCCATGGCGCCCGACGGCAGCCGGGCCGCCGTCGCCGCGCACGACGGACGGCTGCTGCTCGTCGAGCGGGAGACCGGCGAGGTCCGCGAGGTCGACCGCAGCGAGGACGGCGACGTCGGCGACCTCGTCTTCTCGCCCGACTCGGCCTGGCTGGCCTGGTCGCACCCCGGCCCGCGCCCGCTGAGCCTGCTCAAGCTCGCCAACACCGCCGACCTGTCGGTCACCGAGGCGACCCCGCTGCGCTTCCACGACTACGCGCCCGCCTTCACCCTCGACGGCAAGCACCTGGCGTTCCTGTCGACGCGCGCCTTCGACCCGGTCTACGACGAGCACGCCTTCGACCTCTCCTTCGTCGAAGGGGCCCGCCCGTACCTCATCCCGCTGGCCGCGACCACGCCCTCGCCGTTCGGCCCGCAGCGGCACGGCCGCCCCTTCGAGGCCCCCGACAAGGACGAGACCCCCGACAGCGAGGGCACCCCGGCCACCCGGATCGACCTGGAGGGCCTCGCCGACCGGATCGTGCCCTTCCCCGTCGAGGCCGGCCGCTACTCGGGGCTGCGCGCCGCCAAGGACGGCGTGCTGTGGCTGCGCCACCCCGTGAGCGGTGTCCTCGGCGCCTCCCGCGCCGCCCCGACGACCCCGGTCCCACCACCGAGCTGGAGCGCTACGACCTCGTCCAGCAGCGTCTCGAACACCTCGCCCCCGACGCCGACGCCTTCGAGGTCAGCGGCGACGGCAAGCGGCTGCTGCTGCGGGCCGACGGCAAGCTCAAGGTCGTCCCCAGCGACCGGCGCGCCTCCGGCGACGAGGACAGCGACACCAACCTCACCGTCGACCTCGGCCGGGTCCGCCAGACCGTCGACCCGGCCGCCGAGTGGCGCCAGATGTACGACGAGACCGGCCGCCTCATGCGGGACAACTTCTGGCTGCCCGACCTCGGCGGGACCGACTGGGACGGCGTCCTCGACCGCTACCGGCCGCTCCTCGACCGGGTCGCCACCCGCGACGACCTCGTCGACCTCCTGTGGGAGGTGCACGGCGAACTCGGCACCTCGCACGCCTACGTCATCCCCCGCGGCTACGGCGGCGACGCCCGCCAGGGGCTGCTCGGCGCCGACATCTCCCGTCACGACGACGGCAGTTGGCGCATCGACCGGATCCTGCCGTCGGAGACCTCCGATCCCGACGCCCGCTCCCCGCTCGCCGCCCCCGGCGTCGCGGTGCGGGCGGGCGACGCGATCCTCGCCGTCGCCGGCCACCCCGTGGACCCGGTCACCGGGCCCGGACCGCTCCTCGTCGGCACGGCGGGCCGGGCCGTCGAGCTGACCGTGTCGCCGGCCGGCGGGGGCGAGCCCCGGCACGCCGTCGTCGTCCCCGTCGACGACGAGGAGCCGCTGCGCTACCACGCCTGGGTCGCGGGCCGGCGGGCGTACGTCCACGAGACGTCCGGCGGCCGGCTCGGCTACCTCCACGTACCCGACATGCAGGCCCCCGGCTGGGCCCAGATCCACCGCGACCTGCGGGTGGAGGTGGCCCGCGAGGGACTCGTCGTGGACGTCCGCGAGAACCGGGGCGGTCACACCTCCCAGCTCGTCGTGGAGAAGCTGGCGCGGCGGATCGTCGGCTGGGACGTGCCGCGCGGGATGCGGCCGTACAGCTATCCGGAGGACGCGCCGCGCGGGCCCGTCGTCGCGGTCGCCAACGAGTTCTCCGGCTCCGACGGGGACATCGTCAACGCGGCGGTCAAGGCGCTGGGCATCGGGCCGGTGGTCGGGACCCGCACCTGGGGCGGGACGATCGGCATCGACAGCCGGTACCGGCTGGTCGACGGGACGCTGGTCACCCAGCCCAAGTACGCGATCTGGCTGGAGGGTTACGGCTGGGGCGTGGAGAACCGCGGCGTCGACCCGGACGTGGAGGTGGTGATGCGGCCCCAGGACCACGTGGCGGGCCGGGACACGCAGCTGGAGGAGGCGGTACGGCTGGCGCTGCTCGCGCTGGAGGAGACGCCGGCGAAGGCGGCTCCGCCGCTGCCGGAGTCGTAGCCCACCCGGTGCCGGTGCGCCCGTCCCGGGGGCTGCCCCCCGGGCCCCCGCTCCGGCCTGAACGGCCGCGTTCCCGAGTGCCGTGCGGGCCGGACGGCGACGGCCCGCACGGCATCGTGCCGGCCGTCGCTACGATGCTCCGTGAGAGATCACCGGTGCGAGGAGGAGCCGCATGCCAGGCGAGCCGCAGGACGACTGTCTGTTCTGCAAGATCGTGGCGGGGACGATCCCCGCGACGATCGTGCGGGAGACCGGGACGACCATCGCCTTCCGGGACATAAACCCCCAGGCGCCCACGCACGTCCTGGTGATCCCCAAGGCGCACCACGTGGACGCCGCCGCCCTCGCCGCCGAGGCGCCGCAGCTCGCCGCGGACGTCCTGCGCGAGACGCGGGCGGTCGCCGACCAGGAGAACCTGGAGAGCTACCGCATCGTCTTCAACACCGGCAGCGGCGCCGGTCAGACCGTCTGGCACGCCCACGCGCACGTCCTCGGCGGCCGTGGCCTCGAGTGGCCCCCCGGCTGAGCCGTGTCCGTACGTGAACTGGTGGTCCTGGGCACCGCCAGCCAGGTCCCGACCCGGCACCGCAACCACAACGGCTACTTCCTGCGCTGGGACGGCGAGGGCATCCTCTTCGATCCCGGCGAGGGCACCCAGCGCCAGATGCTGCGGGCCGGGGTCGCCGCGCACGACCTGCACCGGATCTGCGTCACGCACTTCCACGGCGACCACTGCCTGGGCGTCGCCGGGGTGATCCAGCGCGTCAACCTCGACCGGGTCCCGCACCCGGTGACCGCCCACTTCCCGCGGTCCGGGCAGCGCTTCTTCGACCGGCTCCGGTACGCCACCGCCTACCGCGAGACCGTCGGCGTCACCGAGGTCCCGGTCGACGGCGACGGCCCCCTCGCCGTCACCGCCTCGTACACGCTTCAGGCCCGCGGGCTCTCCCACCCGGTCGAGTCCTACGGCTACCGCCTGGTCGAGCCCGACGGCCGCCGGATGCTGCCCGACCGGCTCGCGGCGCACGGCCTGCGGGGACCCGACGTCGGCCGCATCCAGCGGGAGGGCTCGGTCGGCGGGGTGTCGCTGGAGGAGGTCAGCGAGGTGCGGCGCGGACAGCGCTTCGCGTTCGTCATGGACACCCGCCTGTGCGACGGCGTGGGGGAGCTCGCCGAGGGCTGCGACCTGCTGGTCATCGAGTCGACGTTCCTCGACGAGGACGAGCGGCTCGCCGACGAGCACGGCCATCTGACCGCCGGTCAGGCCGGCCGGGTCGCGCGGGACGCCGGCGTCCGCCACCTCGTGCTCACCCACTTCAGCCAGCGCTACGGCGACCCCGCCGAGTTCGAGCGGCAGGCGCGGGCGGCCGGGTTCGCGGGGGAGCTGACGGTGGCGTACGACCTGCTGCGGGTGCCGGTTCCGAAACGTCGGTAAAACCCCCGTACGATACTTTGATGCCCCTCCCCAAAGCTGAACTGCACCTGCACATCGAAGGCACCCTGGAGCCGGAACTGGCCTTCGCGCTGGCCGCCCGCAACGGCGTCGCGCTGCCCTACACCGACACCGGGGCGCTCCGCGAGGCGTACCGGTTCGAGGACCTCCAGTCCTTCCTGGACCTGTACTACGAGCTGATGGCGGTGCTGCGCACCGAGCGGGACTTCGAGGACCTGGCGAACGCCTACCTCGCCCGGGCCGCCGCGCAGGGCGTGCGGCACGCGGAGATCTTCTTCGACCCGCAGGCCCACCTCGCCCGGGGCGTCGGGATGGGCACGGTCGTCGAGGGGCTGTGGCGGGCGCTCGGCTCCAGTGAGGCGAACCACGGCGTCTCCACCCGGCTGATCATGTGCTTCCTGCGCGACGAGTCCGCCGGGTCGGCGCTGGAGACCCTCGACGCCGCGAAGCCGTACCTCGACCGGATCACCGGCGTCGGGCTGGACTCGGCGGAGGTCGGGCACCCGCCCGCGAAGTTCCGCGAGGTCTACGAGGCCGCCGCCGCCCTCGGCCTGCGGCGGGTGGCGCACGCCGGCGAGGAGGGGCCGCCGGAGTACGTCACCGAGGCCCTCGACGTCCTCGGGATCGAGCGCGTCGACCACGGCCTGCGCTGCATGGAGGACCCGGCGCTGGTGGAGCGGCTGGTGCGGGAGCGGATCCCGCTCACGCTGTGCCCGCTGTCCAACGTCCGGCTCCGCACGGTCGACACTCTCGCCGACCACCCGCTGCCCGCGATGCTCGACGCCGGGCTGCTCTGCACGGTCAACTCCGACGACCCGGCCTACTTCGGCGGCTACGCCGGCGACAACTTCGACGCCGTGCGGTCGGAGCTGGGCCTGGACGAGGAGCGGCTGCGCGAACTGGCCCGCAACTCCTTCACCGCCTCCTTCCTGGAGGACGACGAGGAACTGCGGGCACGTTACCTGGCCGAGGTCGACGCCTACCGGTTCTGAGGCGTGCGGCGAACGTCCCTCCCCGGAGGGGGCACCCCCGGCCGCGTTGCCGGAACCGCCCCGACGCGACCGGTACCGGGGCGACCGGTACCGGGGCGGCCCTCCGCCGTGCGACCGCACGCACCGGACGCCGCCGGGCCCACCCTTCGGGCGGATTACGCCGCTTTCGGACGACGCCACTCTCGGAACGCGCCCCGGGGTCCTTCGTCCTGACCCGGCCGGGCCCGCGGGGACTACCGCCCGGCCCCCGGCGCGGCACCCGCCCGCCGGGGCCCGGCGGTGTCGTAGGCCCCCTGCACGGACGCGCCCGCCGGAACCTCCACCGCGATCTCCACGACCTCCTGTTCCGCCGCACCCACCGGCGGCACCGCACCGCCGGCCGCACCGGTGGCCGCGGCGAGGACGGCCGCCGGGGTTCCGCCGCGCCGCCGGACCGCGCCCGGCAGCAGCGGACGTCCGCCCGCGTGCAGCGCCACGGCGGTCATCGGCACCGCCACCACCAGCAGTCCGGCGCCCAGCACCAGCCCCATCACCGGGAAACCGGCCCACGCCGACAGCAGGCTCCCGGTCAGCGGACCCGCCGCAGTCCCCAGCGAGGACGCCGAACCGACCAGCACCGCCCAGCGCCCGCGCGGGTCGAGCGAGGCGGCCAGTCCGATCAGGTACGACAGCACGACCGGGTAGAAGACGTTCCAGGCGATCTCGCCCGCCGCGAAACTCCCCGGACCGGTCGCCGACGCGCTGACCACGACGCACCCGGCGATCAGCACGGTCCCCCCGCCGACGGGCAGCGCCCGGCCCAGCCGCGCGCCCAGCGCCCCCGCGCCCAGCACCCCCAGCAGCCCGGCGCCGAGCGCCACGGCGAAGACCACCCCGACGCCCGCCTCGCTCAGCCCCGCCTGCGTCAGGCCGATGCGCCCGCTGACGCCCCACAGGGAGTTCTGCACCAGCGACCAGCACGGCATGGCGACCGCCAGCAACAGCCCGGACCGCAGGTGCGGCAGCCGCGCGGAACCACCCTCGTGCCGGGCCGGAGCGGGGACCGCCCGCCCCGGAAGCCGCCCGGTCAGCGGCCATACGGCGACGGCGGTGAGGGCGATCGCGGCCAGCGGCTGCCCGTGTCCGGACCCCAGGTGCGGCACCGTCAGGTAGACGGCACCGGCGAGCGCGGACACCCCGAGCAGGCCGAGCGTGGAGGCGCGGTGCGGGTCGGGCTCGGCGGCGATCCGGGTGGCGGCGACCGTCGTGGCCGTACCGGACCCGAACCCGCCCAGCACCGCGCCCGCGACGACCGCCGGCACGCTCCCGGCGAGAGCGGCCCCGCCGTATCCGGCGACGGCGAGCGCCAGGCCGACGCGCGCCAGGGTGCGGGCCCCGATCCGCTCGACGCGCGAGGCCAGCGCGAACCCGGCCGAGGCCGAACTCAGCAGCAGCGCACTGCCGACGGCCCCGGCCTGGGTGGCCGACAGGGCGAGCCCCGAGCCCAGCCGCCCCACGACGGTCGGCAGCAGATAGGGGGCGAGGTACCCGGCCGTGAACAGGGCGACGAGGGGCCAGGGGGTGGTGCGGGGCGCGAACACGGGCGTTCCAGGGCAGGCGAAGGAGCGGCTCGGAAGGAGCGGCTCGAGAAGAGGGGGAGGAGCGACGACCGTCGAGGGACAGGAACGCGCGGCCAATTTGTATCAAGCACGTAGTTGTGAGCAGAAGCGGCACGGAGGTGATGTGGGTCACCATCGGTTTGGGTGGTGGCGCTCCGGGTAGAAGCGCGCCCCCTCGCCGCCTCCGGCCGACCCGCGCACCGACGGCTCCGTTGACGCCCGGCGGTCCATGTATCTAGCCTCCATCTCCATACGTGGACGACTTTCACATAGGGAGATGGCCGGGTGGACCTCACCGTCACGGACGTACGGCTGACACCGATCCTGATCGCCGACCCGCCCCTCCTCAACACCCAGGGCGTGCACCAGCCGTACACCCCGCGCCTCGTCGTGGAGATCGTCACGGCCGACGGCGTCACGGGCCTGGGCGAGACCTACGGCGACACCAAGTACCTCGACCTGGCCCGCCCCTACGCGAAGAAGCTCGTCGGTCGGCAGGTCGGCGACCTGAACGCGCTGTTCGCCCTCGGGGACGAGGTGGACGTGGACCGCTCCCGCGTCCTGGACCAGGTGGACGTCGGCGGCCTGCGGGGCGTCCAGACGGCCGACAAGCTGCGCCTGTCCGTGGTCTCCGCCTTCGAGGTCGCCTGCCTGGACGCCCTCGGCAAGGCGCTCGGCCTGCCGGTGCACCGCCTGCTCGGCGGCAAGGTCCGCGACGCCGTCGAGTACAGCGCCTACCTCTTCTACAAGTGGGCCGACCACCCCGCGGCGGTGCCCCACGAGAAGGACGACTGGGGCGCGGCGCTCGACCCGGCCGGCGTCGTCGAGCAGGCCCGCAGGTTCAAGGAGCGGTACGGCTTCACCTCCTTCAAGCTCAAGGGCGGCGTCTTCCCGCCCGACGAGGAGATCGCCGCCGTACGCGCCCTCGCCGAGGCCTTCCCCGGCCACCCCCTGCGCCTGGACCCCAACGGCGCCTGGAGCGTCGAGACCTCGCTGCGCGTGGCCCGGGAACTCGAGGACGTCCTCGAGTACCTGGAGGACCCCGCGCTCGGCACCCCCGCCATGGCCGAAGTGGCGGCCGGAACCGGCGTACCGCTCGCCACCAACATGTGCGTGACGACGTTCGCCGAGATCCGGGAGGCCTTCGCCCGCGACGCCGTCCAGGTCGTCCTCTCCGACCACCACTACTGGGGCGGCCTGCGCAACACCCAGCACCTGGCCGCGATCTGCCGCACCTTCGGCGTCGGGGTGTCCATGCACTCCAACACCCACCTCGGCATCAGCCTCGCCGCGATGACCCACGTCGCCGCCACCGTCCCCGGCCTCCACCACGCCTGCGACTCCCACTACCCTGGCAGTCCGAGGACGTCCTCACCGAACGCGTCGCCTTCGAGGGCGGCAGGATCACCGTCCCCGACGCCCCGGGCCTGGGCGTCGAGCTCGATCGCGACCGCCTCCAGCACCTCCACCGGCGCTGGCTCGACGACGAGGGCGCCTACCGCGACCGGGACGACGAGGCGGCCATGCGCGTGGCGGACCCCGCCTGGACCACGCCCACCGTCCCCGCTGGTGACGGCCCACCGGCCGCCCCGCCCTGACCCCGGCACTCCGCCCTCGCCCCCGGCGCCCCGCCCCTGACCCCGACACCCCGCCCCCGGCGCCCCGCCCCTGACCCCGACACCCCGCCCCTGACCCCGACACCCCGCCCCCGGCGCCGGCGCCGACGCGTCGTCCCCGACGTGGTGCACACTGGCCGGATCGGCACCACGTCAGGGGGCACACCGTGACCGCGTCCACCGGAGAGGGACACCACCGACCCCCGCGCCAGGCCCAGGTGGACCCCCTGGCCGCCCGGCGCGCCCCCACGGACCCGCCCTGGGACGTCTACCTCACCGGCACCGTCTTCCTCGACATCATCTTCACCGGCCTGGACTCCGCCCCCGTCCGCGGTACCGAGTCCTGGGCCCGTGGCATGGGCTCCAGCCCCGGCGGCGTGGCCAACATGGCCACCGCCCTGGCCCGCCTGGGCCTGCGGACCGCCCTCGCCGCCGCCTTCGGCGACGACCACTACGGCGAGTACTGCTGGGACACCCTCGAACAGGGCGAGGGCATCGACCTGACCACCTCCCGCACGGTCCCCGGCTGGCACTCCCCGGTCACCGTCTCGATGGCGTACGAGGGCGAGCGCACGATGGTCTCCCACGGTCACGAACCGCCCCCCGAGGAGGCCGCCCCCGCCTGCCCGCCGCACGCCAGAGCCGCCGTGGCCTCCCTCGTCCCCGACCGGCGCGACCCCTGGATCGCGCAGGCGGCGAGCCGCGGCACCCGCGTCTTCGCGGACGTCGGCTGGGACGACACGGGCGCCTGGGACCTGGCCGGGCTGGCCGACCTGGAGCACTGCGAGGCCTTCCTGCCCAACGCGCAGGAAGCCATGCGCTACACGGGCACCACCTGCCCGCGCGCCGCGGCCCACGCCCTCACCGCCCACGTACCGCTCGCGGTCGTCACCCTCGGCGCCGAGGGCGCCTGTGCCGTGGACGGCCGCACGGGCGAGACCGCGGAGGTCCCCGCCATCGCCGTCGAGGCCCTCGACCCCACCGGCGCGGGGACGTCTTCGTGGCCGGCTTCGTCGCGGGCACGCTGGCCGAATGGCCGCTCGCGGACCGCCTGGCCTTCGCCGGCCTGACCGCCGCCCTGTCCGTCCAGGAGTTCGGCGGCTCGCTGTCCGCGCCCGGCTGGTCCGAGGTCGCCGCCTGGTGGCGCCGCGTGCAGTCGGTGGAGACCCAGAACCCGGAGGCACTGCGCCGGTACGCGTTCCTGGAGGACCTGCTGCCCGCCCGGGAGGCCACCCCGTGGCCCCGCCGCCGGGCGGTCCCCACCATCGGGTTCGGCCGCTCGGCCTGAGCCGGGACCCGCCCGGGCGCCGGACCCCCGGCCCCCGGCCCCCCCGGACCCCTGGGCCACAGACCCCGGCCGCGGGCCGCCCCGTGTTCGAAAAGTCCTACGGTGTTGTCACCCCCCTGGCGTACCCTGGAAATCGCCAGGCCGCCCTCGTGGCAGGCGAGTCGTATCCGGGAGGACGTAGAGGCCTTCGGGCCGGCCTATGACTCAGACACCGACAGCTCACACGCCCGCGCAGGGCGAGGCGAGAGCACAGTTCACCGTTCCCGCCCAGCACCCCATGGTGACCGTGCTGGGGTCCGGAGATTCCCTTCTGCGCGTGATCGAGACGGCCTTCCCGGCGGCCGACATCCATGTCCGGGGCAATGAGATCAGCGCGGTCGGCGACCCGCGGGAAGTCGCCATGGTCCAGCGCCTGTTCGACGAGATGATGCTGGTGCTCCGCACCGGGCAGCCGATGACGGAGGACGCAGTGGAACGCTCGATCGCCATGCTGCGGGCGAGTGAGAACGGGACGAACGACGGCCAGGAGACCCCGGCCGAGGTTCTGACGCAGAACATCCTGTCCTCGCGCGGCCGCACGATCAGACCCAAGACCCTCAACCAGAAGCGGTACGTCGACGCGATCGACAAGCACACGGTCGTCTTCGGCATCGGCCCCGCCGGCACCGGCAAGACGTACCTGGCGATGGCCAAGGCGGTCCAGGCGCTCCAGTCCAAGCAGGTCAACCGCATCATCCTGACCCGCCCGGCGGTCGAGGCCGGCGAACGCCTCGGCTTCCTCCCCGGCACCCTCTACGAGAAGATCGACCCCTACCTGCGCCCGCTGTACGACGCCCTCCACGACATGCTCGACCCCGACTCGATCCCGAAGCTGATGGCCGCGGGACGATCGAGGTGGCGCCGCTGGCGTACATGAGGGGTCGGACCCTCAACGACGCCTTCATCATCCTGGACGAGGCCCAGAACACGAGCCCCGAGCAGATGAAGATGTTCCTCACCCGGCTCGGCTTCGACTCGAAGATCGTGATCACCGGTGACGTGACGCAGGTCGACCTGCCGAGCGGCACCAAGTCCGGGCTGCGCCAGGTCCAGGACATCCTGGAGGGCGTGGAGGACGTCCACTTCTCCCGGCTGTCGTCCCAGGACGTCGTACGGCACAAGCTGGTGGGCCGTATCGTCGACGCGTACGAGAAGTACGACGACACGCACGGCACGGAGAACGGCACGCACAAGGGCGGCCGGGGCAAGTCCGGGCACAAGGGGAAGTAGACCGAGCACCACCATGTCGATCGACGTCAACAACGAGTCCGGAACCGAGGTCGACGAGCAGGCGATCCTCGACATCGCCCGCTACGCCCTCGCGCGGATGCGCATCCACCCGCTCTCCGAGCTGTCGGTGATCGTCGTGGACGCCGACGCCATGGAGCAGTTGCACATCCAGTGGATGGACCTGCCGGGGCCGACGGACGTCATGTCCTTCCCGATGGACGAGCTGCGTCCGCCGTCGAAGGACGACGACGAGCCCCCGCAGGGACTGCTCGGCGACATCGTGCTGTGCCCCGAGGTCGCGAAGAAGCAGGGGGAGGAAGCGCCCACGCGGCACTCCATGGACGAGGAGCTCCAGCTGCTCACCGTCCACGGCGTGCTGCACCTGCTGGGCTACGACCACGAGGAGCCCGACGAGAAGGCCGAGATGTTCGGCCTCCAGGCGGCCATCGTGGACGGCTGGCGCGCGGAGAAGGGCCACACCGGCCCGTCCCCGGCCCCGACCGTGTCATGAGCCTTCCCCTCGTCTCCGGCGCGATCGCCCTGGTCGTCGTGGCATGGCTCGCCGCCTGCGCGGAGGCGGGCCTCGCGCGGGTCTCCAGTTTCCGCGCCGAGGAGGCCGTCCGCTCCGGCCGGCGCGGCAGCGCGAAACTCGCGCAGGTCGCGGCCGACCCGACCCGCTACCTCAACGTGGCGCTGCTGGTCCGCGTGGTCTGCGAGATGGCGGCGGCCGCGCTGGTCACCTACGCCTGCCTGAAGGCGATCGACGGCACGACGCCCGCGCTGCTGGCCGCGATCGGGGTGATGGTCCTCGTGTCGTACGTCGCGGTGGGCGTCTCCCCGCGCACCATCGGCCGCCAGCACCCGCTGAACACGGCGACGGCGGCGGCGTACGTGCTGCTGCCGCTGGCGCGGATCATGGGACCGATCCCCTCGCTGCTGATCCTCATCGGCAACGCGCTCACGCCGGGCAAGGGCTTCAGGCGCGGCCCGTTCGCCTCCGAGGCGGAGCTGCGCGCGCTGGTCGACCTCGCGGAGAAGGAGTCGCTGATCGAGGACGACGAGCGCCGGATGGTGCACTCGGTCTTCGAGCTGGGCGACACGCTCGTGCGCGAGGTCATGGTGCCGAGGACCGACCTGGTCGTCATCGAGCGGTACAAGACGATCCGGCAGGCCCTCACCCTGGCGCTGCGCTCCGGTTTCTCGCGGATACCCGTCACCGGGGAGAGCGAGGACGACATCGTCGGGATCGTGTACCTCAAGGACCTGGTCCGCAGGACGCACATCAGCCGGGAGTCGGAGAGCGACCTGGTGTCGACGGCGATGCGGCCCGCCGCGTTCGTCCCCGACACCAAGAACGCCGGCGACCTGCTGCGCGAGATGCAGCAGGAGCGCAACCACGTCGCCGTGGTCATCGACGAGTACGGCGGCACCGCGGGCATCGTCACCATCGAGGACATCCTCGAGGAGATCGTCGGGGAGATCACCGACGAGTACGACAGGGAACTCCCGCCGGTGGAGGAACTGGGCGAGGACCGCCACCGGGTCACCGCCCGCCTCGACATCACGGACCTCGGCGAGCTGTACGGCCTGGAGGAGTACGACGACGAGGACGTGGAGACCGTCGGCGGACTGCTCGCGAAGGCGCTGGGCCGGGTGCCGATCGCCGGCGCCTCCTCGACCGTCGACCTGCCCGACGGCCGGGCGCTGCGGCTGACCGCGGAGGCCGCCGCCGGCCGCCGGAACAAGATCGTGACGGTGCTGGTGGAGCCGGTGGACCCGCCGCGGGACGAGGAGCCGGAGTGACCCCGGGGAGCTGCGCGGCCTCTGCCTGTCGTTCGAGGCGGTGGTGGAGGACTTCCCCTTCCGTCCGGAGATCTCGGTCTTCAAGGTCGGGGCAGGCTCTTCGCGCTGACGAGCCTGGACGCGCGGCCCCTGACGGTGAACCTCAAGTGCGACCCGGACGACGCGGTCCGGCTGCGCGGTGAGCACCCCGGTCTGATCGTTCCGGGCTACCACATGAACAAGCGGCACTGGAACACGGTGACCGTCGACGGCGGCCTCCCGGACCGGCTGGTCCGGGAACTGGTCGAGGACTCCTACGACCTGGTGGTGGCCGGCCTGCCGCGCGCGCAGCGGCTCCGCCTCGACCGGCCCTGAGCCGTCCCGCCCCAGGGCGTGTCGCGGAGGTTTCGTCTGCTCGGCGACGCCCGGCACGCACTTCCCCGGCACGCACTTCCCCGGAGGGGGCACCCCCGGGCGCGTTGCCGGGACCGCCCCGATGCGCCCGGCGCCGGGGCGGCCCCGCGCCGTGCGACCGTACGCGCCGGACGCCGCCGGGCCCGGCCTTCGGGCCGACGGCGCCGCTTTCGCCGCACGCCCCGCGCCTCCGCCGCGCCGGCGCCTTCGTATGCTCGGGGGATGACCGACATCAACGCGCTTGGTCCCGAGGACCGCAAGATCGTCACCCTGGCCCGTTCGGCGCGGGCCCGCAACGGTGTGGCCGAGGGGCCGCCGTACGGGACGAGACGGGACGCACCTACGTCGCCGGGACGGTGGACCTGCCGTCGCTGAAGCTGAGCGCGGTGCAGACGGCGGTCGCGATGGCCGTGGCGTCGGGGGCGCGGTCGCTGGAGGCGGCGGCGGTGGTGACGTCCGCGGAGGGCGCCGCCGAGGCGGACCTGGCCGCGGTGGGGACCTGGGCGGGCCGGGGACGCCGTTGCTGGTGGCCGCCCCCGACGGGACGGTGCGGCTCAGCGCCTCCGCCGGCTGAGGCACGCGCCCGCGGCGGTTGCGGGCCGCTGCCCGGACGGCGCGCCGGCGCACCGGACTTCGGCGTACGCACTCCGACCGGGCCGGACCGGCGCGATGTCGACCGCGGGCGGCAGGGACACCCGGGAGCCGGCGAGCACGCCGCTCCTCGCGCCGCCCCGGCCGGTGGCGGCGGTCGACGTCCCCCGCCGGGCCGGCGGGCGGGGCGGCGCCGGTCAGAGGGCGTCGGGGCCGCGCTCGCCGGTCCGGACCCGGACGACCGTCTCGACCGGCACGGCCCACACCTTCCCGTCGCCGATCTTCCCCGTCCGCGCGGCCCGGACGATCGCGTCGATGACGGCCTCGGAGTCCGCGTCCTCGACGACGACCTCGATGCGGACCTTCGGGACGAGGTCGACCCGGTACTCGGCCCCGCGGTACACCTCGGTGTGGCCGCGCTGCCGGCCGTAGCCGCTGGCCTCGGTGACGGTCAGACCGTGCACGCCCAGCTCCTGGAGGGCGGTCTTGACCTCGTCGAGGCGGTACGGCTTCACGATCGCGGTGATGAGCTTCATGCCTGGGGCTTGACCTTCTGGGCGGAGGGGACGGAGGACGCGCCGACCGGGGCGCCGTGGCCGAGGACGCCGTGATCGTATGCGGTCTCGGCGTGCACCGTAAGGTCCAGGCCGGTGTGCTCGTGCTCCTCGTCGGCCCGCAGCCCCAGCGTCCGGTGGAGCAGCCTGGCGATGCCGTACGTCATGAGGAAGGCGTACCCGCCGACGGCGAGGACGGCCACGAACTGCTTGCCGAGCTGGGCGAGGCCGCCGCCGTGGAGCAGGCCCTCCGCGCCGCCGGTCATCGACGCGACGGCGAAGACGCCGATGAGGAGGGTGCCGATGATCCCGCCGACCAGGTGGACGCCGACCACGTCGAGGGAGTCGTCGTAGCCGAACCGGAACTTCCAGCTCACGGCGTAGGAGCAGACGACGCCGGCGGCGAGGCCGACGGCCAGGGCGCCGAGCAGGGAGACCGAGCCGCAGGCCGGGGTGATGGCGACCAGGCCCGCGACGGCGCCGGAGGCCGCGCCCAGGGTCGTGGGGTGCCCGTCGCGCTTCTGCTCGACGAAGAGCCAGCCCAGCAGGCCGGTGCAGCCGGCGGCCAGGGTGTTGAGGAAGGCGGCGGCCGCGAGGCCGTTCGCGCCGAGGGCCGAGCCCGCGTTGAAGCCGAACCAGCCGAACCAGAGCAGGCCCGCGCCCAGGACGACCATGGGGAGGTTGTGCGGACGCATGGCGTCCTTCCTGAAGCCGAGGCGCGGCCCGAGAACCAGGCACAGGGCCAGACCCGAGGCGCCCGAGGTGATCTCCACGGGAAGGCCGCCGGCGAAATCGAGCGCGCCGAGGTCGCTCAGGATCCAGCCGCCCGGGCCCCACACCCAGTGCGCGACGGGAACGTACACGAGGAGCGCCCAGACGGGCACGAAGACCAGCCAGGCCCCGAACTTCGCGCGGTCCGCGATCGCGCCGCTGATCAGGGCCGCCGTGATGACCGCGAACGTGAGCTGGAAGGTGGCGAACAGCAGGGTCGGCACGGTGCCCCGCACGCTGTCCGGGCCGAGGCCGGCCATCCCGGCGTGCTCCAGGGTGCCGATGAGGCCGCCGCCGGCGTCGGGTCCGAAGGCGAGGGAGTATCCGGCGGCCAGCCACACCACGGTGACCAGCGCGATCGACACGAAGCTCATCATCAGCATGTTGAGGACGCTCTTCGTGCGGACCATGCCGCCGTAGAACAGGGCGAGGCCGGGTGTCATCAGCAGGACGAGGGCGGTGGCGGCGAGCAGCCAGGCGGTGTCCCCGGTGTCGATCCGGGCGGCGGCGAGGGTCACGGTCGTCTCCAACGGTGCGGGGGCTCGTCAGAGGGTCACGGGCACGCGTTTCCGGGCGCGTACGGGTGTGTTTCCGTGAGGTTTCGTTGCCTGCGGGTTTCCGGACGCTCACGTCCGGGGGCGCTCTCGGGCGGTTGTACGGCAGGGCTTCGTGGATCAGGGAGAATGGGCGGCATGAGCGTTCGTACCCAGTCATCCGAACAGCCGGCCGAGGCCGCCCACCGGGCCGGTTTCGCCTGTTTCGTCGGCCGCCCCAACGCGGGCAAGTCCACCCTCACGAACGCTCTGGTCGGGAAGAAGGTGGCGATCACCTCCAACCGTCCGCAGACCACCCGGCACACGGTGCGGGGCATCGTGCACCGGCCGGACGCGCAGCTGATCCTCGTGGACACCCCGGGGCTCCACAAGCCGCGCACCCTGCTGGGCGAGCGGCTCAACGACGTCGTGCGCACCACCTGGGCGGAGGTCGACGTCATCGGCTTCTGCCTCCCGGCCAACGAGAAGCTGGGCCCCGGCGACCGGTTCATCGCCAAGGAGCTGGCCGGGATCAAGCGGACGCCGAAGGTCGCGGTCGTGACGAAGACCGACCTCGTCGACTCCAAGACGCTCGCCGAGCAGTTGATCGCGATCGACCAGCTCGGCAGGGAACTGGGCATCGAGTGGGCCGAGATCGTGCCCGTCTCCGCCGTCGGCGACCAGCAGGTCGAGCTGCTCGCCGACCTGCTGATCCCGATGATGCCGAAGAGCCCGCCGCTCTACCCCGAGGGCGACCTGACGGACGAGCCCGAGCAGGTGATGGTCGCCGAGCTGATCCGTGAGGCGGCCCTGGAGGGCGTCCGCGACGAGCTGCCGCACTCCATCGCGGTGGTCGTGGAGGAGATGCTCCCGCGCGAGGACCGCCCCGCGGACAAGCCGCTCCTGGACATCCACGCGAACATCTACATCGAGCGCCCCAGCCAGAAGGGCATCATCATCGGCCCGAAGGGCAAGCGCCTGAAGGACGTCGGCATCAAGTCCCGCAAGCAGATCGAGGCGCTCCTCGGGACGGCCGTCTTCCTGGACCTGCACGTGAAGGTCGCCAAGGACTGGCAGCGGGACCCGAAGCAGCTGCGGAAGCTGGGCTTCTAGGGTCTTTCGTCCGGGTCGGGCCGGATCGGGGCGCGGGGTCCGGTGGCGGGGCCCGCGAGCCCGGCGTGATCCGGACGAGAGGTCCCGGGACCGTCCGCGGGACACCGGGGTCCTCGCGCACGCCGCCCGTCGTGCCGTGCCCGGCCGGCCGGGGCGGTGGGCGGGCGGACCTCCGTCACCTCTGGGCCCGCAGGACGTCCCGCAGCCAGGCGTAGGAGGCCTTGGGGGTGCGCTTCAGCGCGCCGGAGTCGGAGAAGTCCACGTGGACCAGACCGAAGCGGCGCTCGTAGCCCTGCGCCCACTCGAAGTTGTCCAGCAGCGACCACACGAAGTAGCCGCGCACGTCGACGCCCGCCTCCATCGCCCGGTGCAGGGCGCGCAGGTGCCCGTCGAGGTAGGCGATGCGGTCCTGGTCGTCGATGCCGGGGTAGCTGCACCCGTTCTCGGTGATGACGACCGGCGGGAGGCGGTCGCCGTAGCGTCCGGCGAAGCCGGTCAGGAGTTCGGTCAGGCCTTCGGGCACCACGGGCCAGCCGAAGTCGGTGACCGGGACGCCCTCGATCTGCCGCACGGTGAAGGGGAGTCCGGCCGGGATGCGGACGCCGCCGAACTCGGTCCCGGTGCCCTGCGGGGCGCCGACGCGGGTGGGGGCGTAGTAGTTGACGCCGTAGAAGTCGAGGGGCTCCGCGATGACCTTCAGGTCGGCCGCCACGTCGCCGGGCATCGCCTCGCCCAGCCCCTCGGGGTAGGCGCCGAGCAGGAGCGGGTCGGCGAAGAGCCGGTTCAGCAGGACGTCGTAGAAGGCGGCGGCCTCCTGGTCGGCGGGTTCCGCGGAGGCGGGCCAGGTGGGGCCGTGGGAGTTGGCGATGCCGATGTCCCGGGCGCCCGCCGCCCGCAGCGCCCGGACGGCCAGGCCGTGGGCGAGGAGCTGGTGGTGGGCGACCGGCAGCGCGTCGAACATCAGCTGCCGGCCGGGGGCGTGGGTGCCCAGGGCGTGGCCCAGCAGGGTGTGCTCGGCGGGCTCGTTGAGGGTGATCCACCGGTGGACGCGGTCGCCGAGGCGGTCCGCGACCACGGACACGTACGCGGCGAAGCGGTGCGCGGTGTCGCGCTCCAGCCAGTCCAGCCGGGCCGGCAGGTCCCAGTGGAAGAGGGTCGGCACCGGCTGCACGCCGACCGCCAGCAGGTCGTCCACCAGCCGGTCGTAGAAGTCGAGGCCGCCGGGGGAGTTCACCCGCGGCCAGGAGACCGAGAAGCGGTACGCGTCCACGCCCAGGCCGGACAGGAGCGCCACGTCCTCGGTGTGGCGGTGGTAGTGGTCGCAGGCCACCGCGGCCGTGGAACCGTCCGAGACCCGCCCCGGTCCGGCCGTGAAGACGTCCCAGACGGACGCCTCGCGGGTGTCCGCCGCGCCCTCGATCTGATGGGCGGAGGTCGAGACACCCCACAGGAAGCCGGCCGGGAACCGGGGTATCGGGTTCGTCGTCCCGTGCGCGTCGGTCGCCATGGGCGCGATCATCCGTACCGTCGGTGACGGAAGTCAACGCCCGGGCGGGAAAAGGCGGTTACGCACCCTCCTTCAGCACGCGCGAGACCAGCTCGCGCTGCTGCGGGGTGAGCCGGGGGTCGGCCGCGTACACCGTCACGCCGTCCACCGTGATCTCGTAGCCGAACCCGTCCGGGACCCCGGCCGGGCGGGACCGGTGGCCGTCCGCCAGCACCTGCCCGGCCAGGACTTCCCAGGCGGGGGCATCGGGCCGCCCCGAGGTGTCCACCTCTGCGCTGCGCTCGATGCCCGCGAAACCGCCCGTGCGTCGTACGTGAATCCGCATGGACCGTGTCTAGTACGGATCTACGGGATCCGCACCCCCACCCGCTCCCACGCCTTCTCCACGGCCAGGAACTCCTCGCCGCCGTCGCCGAAGCGCTCGCGCGCGGCCTTCACGGTGAGCTTGGCGAAGTCGGTGAAGAACGCCCTCTCCGCCAGCTCGCCGCCGGTCAGCACGTCGTACCAGATCTGGCCGGCCTTCTCCCAGGCGAAGCCGCCGAGGGCGGTGGCGGCCAGGTAGAACGCGTGGTTGGGGATGCCCGAGTTGATGTGGACGCCGCCGTTGTCCCGGCCGGTGCGCACGTAGTCGTCCATGGTCGCGGGCTGCGGGTCCTTGCCGAGCACGTCGTCGTCGTAGGCGGTGCCGGGTGCCTTCATGGAGCGCAGGGCCCGGCCGCTCACGCCCGGGGCGAGCAGCTCGGCGCCGATCAGCCAGTCGGCCTCGGCGGCGGTCTGGCCCAGCGCGTACTGCTTGACGAGCACGCCGAAGACGTCGGACATCGACTCGTTGAGGGCGCCCGGCTGGCCGTAGTAGGTCAGGTTCGCCGTGTACTGGGTGACGCCGTGGGTGAGTTCGTGGCCGATCACGTCGAGGGAACCGGTGAAGTCGACGAAGATCTCGCCGTCGCCGTCGCCGAACACCATCTGCTCGCCGTTCCAGAAGGCGTTGTTGTAGTTCTCGTCGTAGTGGACGGTGGCGTCCAGGGGCAGGCCGTCGCCGTCGATCGAGTGGCGGCCGTACGCCGTGAGGAAGTGCTCGAAGGTGGCGCCGAGACCGGCGTGGGCGCGGTTCACCGTGGCGTCCCGGCCCGGCTCCTCGCCCTCGCCGCGGACCTTGGTGCCGGGCAGCGCGGTGCCGTGCCCGGCGTCGTAGACCGTGCGCAGCGGCCGCTCCGCGGGCGCCTTGACGGCCCGGGCGGTCGCGAGGCGGAACTCGCTGGTCACGCGGCGCCGCGAGCGCAGTTCGCCGTCGCGCAGCAGGGTGCGCCGCGCGGGTCCGGAGAGGGCGGGGTCCTCGCTGCGCGCCAGGCGGTCGAGGACGTGGGGCGGTACGACGGTGCAGAAGACGGGCTCGAAGCCCCCGTGAGTCGTCATGTCCGGCACCTTCGCACCGTGTGACCGCACTGTCACCACCCGCGACTGTGATGGGTGAAATACGGTGACAAACAGCCTTGATCCTCACCCGCGAGTGGTATACGGCACTTTTTGCCCGATTGGTCCGGCCGGTCCCGCATACTGGAACAGCCCCACGCGTCCCGCGGGGCTCGGCTACAGTGCGGAGCACTATGCGTTTCGGGCTGCTTCTCCTTAGCTGCCGCGGCGAGGGCCTGTAGTCGAGGCCGACCCCCTCCCCGCGGAGCTTCGCGTTGCGTCGTCGGCCGTCCTTCCGGACATCCTGAGGAGCACCGCAAAGATGGCGAACCGCCAGCAGCCGAGCACCATGCCGATCCACAAGTACGGGCAGTACGACCAGGTCGACATCCCCGACCGCACCTGGCCGGACCGGCGGATCACCGTCGCCCCCCGCTGGCTCTCCACGGACCTGCGCGACGGCAACCAGTCCCTGATCGACCCGATGTCGCCCGAGCGCAAGCGCCGGATGTTCGACCAGCTGGTCGCGATGGGCTACAAGGAGATCGAGGTCGGCTTCCCCGCCTCCGGCCAGACCGACTTCGACTTCGTGCGCTCGATCATCGAGGAAGAGGGCGCGATCCCGGACGACGTCACGATCTCCGTACTGACCCAGGCCCGCGAGGACCTGATCGAGCGGACCGTGGAGTCCCTGAAGGGCGCCCGGCGTGCCACCGTCCACCTGTACAACGCGACCGCGCCGGTCTTCCGGCGGGTGGTGTTCCGCGGTTCCAAGGACGACATCAAGCAGATCGCCGTCGACGGCACCCGCCTGGTGATGGAGTACGCGGAGAAACTGCTGGGCCCCGAAACCGAGTTCGGATACCAGTACAGCCCCGAGATCTTCACCGACACCGAGCTGGACTTCGCGCTGGAGGTCTGCGAGGCGGTGATGGACGTCTACCAGCCCGGCCCGGGCCGCGAGATCATCCTCAACCTGCCCGCCACCGTGGAGCGTTCGACCCCCTCCACGCACGCCGACCGCTTCGAGTGGATGAGCCGCAACATCTCCCGCCGCGAGCACGTCTGCATCTCGGTCCACCCGCACAACGACCGCGGCACCGCCGTCGCCGCCGCCGAGCTGGCGCTGATGGCCGGCGCCGACCGCGTCGAGGGCTGCCTGTTCGGCCAGGGCGAGCGCACCGGCAACGTCGACCTGGTCACCCTGGGCATGAACCTGTTCTCGCAGGGCGTCGACCCGCAGATCGACTTCTCCGACATCGACGAGATCCGTCGTACGTGGGAGTACTGCAACCAGATGGAGGTCCACCCGCGCCACCCGTACGTGGGCGACCTGGTCTACACGTCCTTCTCCGGCTCCCACCAGGACGCCATCAAGAAGGGCTTCGACGCCATGGAGGCCGACGCGGCCGCCAAGGGCGTCACCGTCGACGACATCGAGTGGGCCGTGCCGTACCTGCCGATCGACCCGAAGGACGTCGGCCGCTCCTACGAGGCCGTCATCCGCGTCAACTCGCAGTCCGGCAAGGGCGGGATCGCCTACGTCCTGAAGAACGACCACAAGCTGGACCTGCCGCGCCGGATGCAGATCGAGTTCTCGAAGATCATCCAGGCCAAGACGGACGCCGAGGGCGGCGAGGTCACCGGCGGCGACATCTGGGCCACCTTCCAGGACGAGTACCTGCCCAACCCCGAGAACCCGTGGGGCCGCATCCAGGTCCGCAACGGCCAGTCGACCACCGACACCGACGGCGTGGACACCCTCACCGTGGACGCGGTCGTCGACGGCGAGGAGACGGTCCTGTCCGGCTCGGGCAACGGTCCGATCTCGGCCTTCTTCAACGCCCTGGAATCCATCGGCGTCGACGTGCGCCTGCTGGACTACCAGGAGCACACGATGAGCGAGGGCGCCTCCGCGCAGGCCGCCTCGTACATCGAGTGCGCGATCGGCGACAAGGTCCTGTGGGGCATCGGCATCGACGCCAACACCACGCGCGCCTCGCTGAAGGCGGTCGTCTCCGCCGTCAACCGCGCGACGCGCTGATCGTCCGGACGGGCAGTTCCGCGGCCCCGGCCGCCGGAGACGGCGGCCGGGGCCGCGTCGTATATCGGCCACCCGTCCGTGGAGGTCACGGAAAGGTCTCGTCCCGGGTGCTGACTCCGCCTCACCGATGTGGCTAACATCACGAAGGCGCGGGGCGATGTTGCCACGCGGTTACGGAGGTGCGACGTGCTGCCAGAACGGGGACGAGACGGCCGTGCCTCCGGGCTGGCCCGCGTGCTGGGCCACCGCACCGCCTGGACCCCCGTCGGGGACGGCGAGTTCTTCTGCCCCGGCTGCGGCGGCGACCGCAACTACCAGCGGCTCACCGGCCGGCGCCGCTTCACCGTGCTGGGCGTGCCCGTGCTGCCGCGCGGCGGGACCGGCCCCGTCGTGGAGTGCGCCGCCTGCCGCCGCCACTTCGGCACCGACGCCCTCGACCACCCCACCACCACCCGCTTCTCCGCGATGCTCCGCGACGCCGTCCACACCGTCGCCCTCGCGGTCCTCTCGGCGAGCGGCCCCTGCGCCCGTACGTCCCTGGAGACGGCGGCGGTCGCGGTGCGCGCGGCCGGCTTCCCGGACTGCACCCGCGAGCAGCTCGCCGCCCTCGTCGACGCTCTCGCCGCCGACACCGGCCGCGTCCACGGCGAACCCTGCACCCCCGGCCTGGCCATAGAGCTGCACGAGGCCCTCGACCCGCTCGCCCCCCACCTCGCCGCCGCCGGCCGTGAGTCCATCCTGCTCCAGGGCGCCCGCATCGCCCTCGCCGACGGCCCCTACACCTCCGCCGAACGCGAGGTCCTCGCCACCGTCGGCACGGCCCTCACCCTCCACGCGGACGACGTCACCCGCCTGCTGGCCGCGGCCCGCACGCCGTCCTGACGCTCCCGCGGAAGCGACACGCCCCCACGGCCGCCCGCCGGGCCGTGGGGGCGTGTCGCTCCCGCCTTCTACGGGAGCGTCCTGTCGTACGAACCGTCCCGGTCGGAGTCGTAGACCAGCGCGCCGGCGCCGTCGTAGCCCTTGATGTGCGGGGCCCGCGTCACCTGCCGGTCGAGGACGCCGGCCGCGACGAACCAGCCCTCGTCCAGGGTCGCCGTGACGTCGCTGCCGCCGTAGGAGACGGTCACCTCGGCCACCGAGGGTTCGACCGTGCCGACGACCCCCCAGCGGAAGGGGAGTTTCCAGTCGCCCTTGTCCAGGACCGACTGCTGGTACAGCTTGCCGCCGTTGATGTCGGGGACGACCGGGCCGGTGGGGCCGGAGTCGGGCGAGCCGACGTTGATGCCGGTCACCTTCCCGTCCTTGACCGTGCAGATCAGCCGGACGTCGGTCTTCTCCTTGACCGCGACGACGAAGAAGCCGTCGCCGGGCGCGTTCGTGTCGCCGGTGCTGCGCATCGCCAGCAGGATCCGGTAGTCCCCGGCCCCACCGAGGTGGTCCTTCTCCAGCCCGCCCGACGGCATCGCGTCGTCGCGGGCGAGGCACTTCTGCAGGCCGTCCGTGGCCTGCCCGGACGTCACCCCGTCCAGCAGCCGGCCCTTACCGGCCGGCGGCGCGGTCCGCTCCGGGGCCGGTGACGCGGCGAGGGTGTGCGGGGCGCCGGCCGTCGGCCTCGGCGCTGCCGTGTCGGCGCCCCGCCCCCCGTTCCCCCGGCCACGGCGTACGCCCCCGCCGGCAGGGCGGCCAGCGTCATCAGCGCCGCCCCCGCCGCCACGGCACGCCGTCGCCGCTCCACCGCACCGCGCCGCCGGATCTCCGGCCAGGGCGCGGGCGAAGGCCTGACCGTGCGGGCGTCCCGCGCGAGCAGCTCCCGCACCCGTTCCTCCAAGTCCCGCCCGTCAGTCGTCTCGTCGTTCACTTTCCGCCTCCCCGCTCCGTCACCGCGTGGTCCTCGCGCACCAGCCCCGGATGCGTCCGCAACTTCGCCAGCCCCTTGGAGGCCTGGCTCTTGACCGTGCCCGGTGAGCAGCCGAGCACCTCGGCCACCTCCGCCTCGGACAGGTCCTCCCAGTACCGCAGGACCACCACCGCCCGCTGCCTGGCGGGCAGCCGGGCCAGCCCGTCGAGCAGGGAGCCGCGCTCCTCCACCCGCCCGACGGCCTCGTCGCGCCCCGCCCGCTCGGGCGGCGCCGCGGTCAGCGCCTCGGCGACCCGCCGCTTGCGGAACCGGTCGCTGTTGCAGCTGACCAGCATCCGCCGGACGTAGGCCTCCGGGTTGTCGCTGCGCGCTATCCGCCGCCACGACCGGTAGGCCTTCGCCAGAGCGGTCTGCGTCAGGTCCTCCGCGTGGTGCACGTCACCCGTGAGCAGATACGCGGTCCGCACCAGCCCCGACCACCGCGCTCTGACGAACTCCTGGAACTGGGCCTCGTGTTCGGCCTGCATCAAGCACCCTCCTCGCCCTCCAGACCACCGGTCGGGCCGAATCGGTTGCCCGGCCGGCGCGGCCGGGTTCGAATGGGGCCGTGAAGACGCGACAGGATTCCTGGCCGGCGGAGTTGCCCGGGGTGCTCGAGCTGCCGTCCGGCCGGCTGGTGCGCGGGCGCGGACTGCGCCGCCCCTCGACCCGGCGGCGCCGGTCCCGACGTACGGCCTCTATCTGCTCGGCGGCGCGCCGCCGGCGGTGCCGTGGGAGGCGCGCCGGATCCACTGGCCCGACTTCCGGCTGCCCACCGACCGCGCCGACGCCCGTGCGGCGCTCGTCGAGGCGTGGCGGCGGGCGGCCGGGGAAAGGGTGGAGGTCGCCTGCGGCGGGGGACGCGGCCGTACGGGGACGGCGCTCGCCTGTCTGGCGGTACTGGACGGCGTACCGCCCGCCGCCGCGGTGGAGTTCGTGCGCCGGTACTACGACCGGCGCGCCGTGGAGACTCCCTGGCAGCGCCGCCACGTGCGGCGGTTCGCCGGGCTCACGGCGCTCGAAGGGCGAGCGTCATGAGGAGGCGGTCCTCGCCGGGGCCGAAGTAGCCCGGCCGGGGTCCGTCGGGGTCCGGGGCGAAGCCCAGGGACCGGTACAGCGCGATCGCCGTGTCGTTGCGCGGCTCCACCGAGAGCGTGACGAGGCGCACGCCCCGGGTGTGGAGATGACCGAGGATCCGCGTCATCAACTGCCGTCCGAGCCCCTGCCGTTGCAGCGGCGGTGAGATGCCGAGGCTGAGGATCCAGCTTCGCGCCGCGTCCGGCGGCGTCGACAGCACGTATCCGCCCAGCTCCTCGCCCATGTCCACGACGAACACGAAGTCCGGGAACGAGGCCAGCAGCTGGCGCAGCACGAAGTAGGGGTACGGGGCGGTCGGGAAGGACTCCTCGTCGAGCCGGACGATGCGGGGGAGGTCCTCCTCCGTGGCCGCTCTGATCCGCAGGCGTCCTTCCCCGGGCGCCGGGCCCGCTGTCGAACCGGAGGCCGACCGGGAACGGTCCCCGGGAACCCGGGGAACCCAAGGAAGAGGAGTCATGCAGTCCCCTTGTGAAGGATCGACGAAATGAATGGCGCGCGTGCTCACTCTTGTCCGATATGCATACCCGGCCGCCCATCATTGCCTGATGCACGCACTCCTTCAAGAGCGCGTCGTCCTGCTAGGCTGAACCAATGACCTCGGGATCGCCCACCGCCACCGAAAAGCTGAATGCCGATGTGCCCTGGGACGCCTTCGATCCCGATGAGTACATCAAGCGGAATTACCTGGAGATCCAGCCCGTGGACAGGGCGATCCTCACCCGGGTCCGAGATCACTTCAATGATCATTTCGAGAAGCACGGCGGTCGCGGCGGCGCCGGTATCGACGTGGGGGCGGGGCCCAACCTCTATCCGGCCCTGGCGATGCTCCCCTGGTGTGGCCGGATCACGCTCCTCGAGCGGTCCGAGCGGAACCTCGACTACCTCCGCGGCCAGATCTCCGACTACGACGCCAACTGGGACCAGTTCTGGGAGGTCCTCACGAGCGGCGCGCACGGCGAGGGCGCGGCCTACGCGGGGCTCGGCGTCGATCCCAGGGTGCGCTTCGGGGAAGCGGTCCGCACCCCCCGGCCCGGCAGTCTCTTCGACCTCTGCGGTGAAAAGCCCGCCTGGGACATCGGCACCATGTTCTTCGTCGCGGAATCCATCACCACCTCGCTCGAGGAATTCCGGCGGGGCGTGGGCTGCTTCCTGAAGTCCCTGAAGCCCGGCGCGCCTTTCGCCGCCGCTTTCATGGAACATTCGGAGGGATATAGCGTGGGTGTGCAGGAGTTTCCCGCCCGCGATATCGACGAGGTGGAAGTGCGTACCGTTCTCGCCCCGTTCGTCGAAACGGACATGAAGATCTTCTGCCTGGACAACCCGAAGCAACTGGTGCGCCACGGATACACCGGAATGATTCTGGCCTGCGGCCGGCGAAGGAAAAAGTGACGTCCCGCGGTTCCACGACGGGGTGAACATGTGGATCGTGTGGTGACGGGCCTGTGCGAGGGGGATGGGCATGCAGATCAAGCCGAGGCAGAACCTGCTCGAGGTGTGGCAGGCCGTCGCCCGCCACTCCTTCGACGACGGTGAGTGGGAGTGGGGGGAGTCGGGCGGCCTGAGCAGCGTCGCCGACGCCGAACGGCTGCTCTGCCTGCTGTACCCGGCCACCGAGATCACCGCCCTCCGCGTCGACGACCCCGACACCACCCAGCGGGACGTGGAGCGGTCGCTGAGGGCCGTGGGCGACTCCAGCGAGATCCCCGGGAACCTGGTGGAGGTCCTCGCCGACTTCATGGAGAAGCACCGCGGCGAGGAGAGCCCCACCTTCTCCGGCGGCCACTACTTCGCCGCCGCGGACCCGGGGCAGGAACTCACCGGGGAACAGCGGGACCTGGGGGTGGTCGACAGCTACTCCATGTCCGTCACCCTCTGCCTCGCCACCCTCGGCTTCCTCAAGGTCTACCGGGGCAAGACCCAGCGTGCGAGCACCCTGAAGCAGATCGACCGGCTCCGGGACGCCACCAGCGCCCGGCTCACCGCCGCCATGGTGAGCCTGCTGCGCTCCTTCACCGTCAACGTCGTCGACGTCGCCTCCGACCAGGGGCAGTCCCTCACCCGTCTCCTCGGCCAGGGCCGGCTCTCCGAACGGCAGGTCCTCCAGCGCTTCCAGGACCGCTTCAAGGCCCTGCGCGCCGTCATCAGCGAGAGCGTCACCCTCGGTCTCGACACCGACGTCACCGACGCGCTGCGCAACGAGAACCGTTTCTTCGAGTGCGGCTGGGCGTGGAGCCTGGTGAAGGGCGCGCCCGACGTCGAGGTGGAACCGGCGACCGCCGAGGCGATCGGCAAACAGCCCGCCGGTGTCGCCCACCCCACGCCCTACCTGTACTTCACCGTCGTCGCCCTCGACGGCATCCCCGACCTGTTCTCCGAGCGCACCCTCGTCCTCGGCCTGCTCACCGCCGAACAGCAGAAGCTCGCCGACGCGCTGCGCCTGCGCTGGGAGATCACCCAGCAGTACTGGTCGGCCATCGCCCGCTTCGGCGACGGCACCTGGCCGCTGGAGCAGATCCCCTGGCGCACCACGCTCCAGCAACTGGAGTCGGAGTACTTCTCCCTCTCCGTCGCCTCCATCCTCGTCCACGACCTGGTGCGCCGCCGCGCCACCGACGACGACCTCACCCGCACCGTCGCCGTCATGGAACGCCTCGCCGAACGCGGCCGGATCACCAGCGGCATGACCCGCGACGACCCCGCGGTCGGCCTGCACAACCCCGGTGTCTCCCTGCCCCTGCTGGGCAGCGAGACCGTCGGTCCGCCCATGAAGTGGACGATGACCGACTTCTCCGCCCAACTGCTCAAGCGGACCGTCCAACTCTGCTCGCTGTCGAGGAACATCGCCTCCCAGGACCGCCTGCTGCGGCTCGCCGAGGACATCCTCGACCACCTCTGGCAGCGCCGCATCGGCGAGGGACCGGGCGTCGGCCTCTGGGACAACGTGCACGCCGTCTACCCCGAATCCCCCGAGCGCCAGGGCCCGGTCTCCTGGAGCATGACCGAGCGGGTCACCGAGTGCATGGTCGCCGCGCACGACCTCTACGACCAGCCACCCATCCGCAGCGCCGAACTGTCCGTGCTGGCAAGGGCGTTGATCAGCGAGTCGGCGCACCTCTTCGGCAAGGAGCAGATGCAGCAGCCCGCGCCCGCCCCCAAGAGCCCCCAGGGCGAGGAGATCAAGGGCATCGAGGCCGACCTGCGCCGGGCCCGCCTGCTCGTCGACGAACAGCCCGGCACGGCCTACGCGCTGGCCCTCGGCGTCCTCGGCCGGCTGGACACCCTCTCCCGGGCCCGCGGCGGCTCCGGCCACCAGGGGGTGTGAGCGTGCTCGTGTTCGCCGCCTCCGACAAGGGGGGCACCGGCCGGTCCGTGACCAGCGCCAACCTCGCCTACCACCGCGCGCTGGACGGGGACGACGTCTGCTACCTGGACTTCGACTTCGGCTCGCCCACCGCGGCCGCCGTGTTCGACCTGCCCGACGTCCTCGCCGAGGCCGAGGACCGCGGCCTGCACTCCTATCTCAAGGGCAAGACCGCCGAGCCCCTGCGCGTCGACGTCTGGTCGCGCACCGAGCACCCCGTGCTGCGCAGCCGGCCCGGCGGCTCGGGACGGCTCGTCCTGCTGCCCGGCGACCGCACCGGCGGCGAATTCGTCACCGACGAGGAGAACCTGCACCGCTGCATCGATCTCGTCCTGCGACTGAAACGCGAATTCGACGTCATCATCGTGGACTTGAGCGCCGGACGCAGTTATGCGATGGACCTCGCCCTCGCCGCCACCTCGCCCCGCGGCGGACTCGGCCGCCTGAAAACACGCTGGCTCGTCTATCACCGCTGGACCCGCCAGCACGTCATGGCCGCCGCCGAACTCGTGTACGGAAAACAGGGCATTGTGAAGGCCGGCGTCGCCATGGGCCACGACCTCGACGCGCTTTCCGCCTCGATCCGCTTCGTCCGCGCCGCCGTACCCGATCTCGACTCGCCCATGTGGTCCCAGACCTCGCCCGCCCAGTACGCGTGGATGCGGCAGTGCGACACCCAACTGGAGGAAACCGCGGCCGGCCTCGGGATCGGCAGGACCCGCGTCCTGTCGTCCATTCCGCTGGAACCCGTCCTCCAGTGGCAGGAGCGGCTCATCACCGACGAGGACGTGCACGACCGGCGCATCGCCAACGTGGAGACCTGGCAGAAGATGGGCGAACTCGCCCAGCGCCTGACCGAGGACAAGCACTGGGGGCAACTGTGACCGGACCGGGCGCCGTCTTCCGGGAGACCAGCGCGCAGCCCCGCACCGAATCCGTGCCGTTCTCCCACCTCTCCCTGGAACTCGGCCACCTCTACATGGAGGACTTCGCCGAGGGCCCCGACCGGCTGCGCCGCCACTTCGCCGCCGTACGGCCCTGGGCGGACGCCGCCCGCGCCGGCCTCGGCCCCCTGCCGGCCGGCGTCCGGCCGCGGATCAGCACCTGCTTCCTCGTCGACGACTACTTCAGCCGGCTGTCCACCCCCGCCGAACTCGTACCGCCCCTGCTGGCGGCCGCCGCCGAGGCCGGCCTGAGCATCGACTACCTGGCCCGCGAGTCCGGCTGCGCCGCCGCCGAACCCGGCCACCGCGACCGCGCCGGACTCGCCGAGTCCGTCCTGCACCGGCTGGTGGAGTCCCCGCCGCCCGGCAGCAACGGCTTCCGTCCGCCCGTCAGCCGCTCCGGCTGGCTCACCAACGGCCGGCGCACCCCCTCGCACCGCACCTCCGCCGCCCTGGACGCCACCGGCACCGTGTGGGAGCCGCCCAGCGAGACCGGCGCCCGCGGCCACTCCGTCTTCGTCGACGTCGAACTGTGGAGCGGACCCGAGGACGAACGCCTCTGGTCCTGCGCCTTCCTCGCCTCCGTCTGGCAACTCGTCCGGCTCGGCCTGCTGCGCCACGACGGCCGGGCCGTGCTGACCCCCGCCCCCTGGGACGGCAAGGAGTTCCCCGCCGAGTGGGACGCCCTGCCGCCGGTGGTACGCCTCAACCCCCTGGCCGCACCCTTCACCGCGTACACCACCTGCAGCATTCTCCCGGCCCGCTTCCTGCCCGTCGAACACGCCGTCCGCGTCGTCCTCGACCAGGTCCACGTCGAGTCCGAGGCGTTACGGCAGGTCGCCGGGCGGTCCGCCGCGGAGGGCCGGCCCGTCCCCGAGGGCGTCGTGGACCGCACCTCCTACGTCTTCCCGCCGGGGCTGTGACATGAGCGGCCCGCAGGAGTCCACGGAGCAGGTCCTCGCCTGCGGGGAGGTCCGCACCTGCCTGCTGCCCACCCGGGACGCCGTCGACGAGCAGGTCGCCGAACAACTGCTGCGGCTGCGCGCCGACGAACGCGTCCGGCTCTCCCGGCGCCCCAACCGGCACGCCGTCTCCCCGGACGTCCTCACCGGCGTCGACTGCCGGCTGCCCACCGCCGGCGGTGCCAGGATCCGGGCCGTCGGCACGGTGACCGCCCGCGCCGCCCTCGTCGAGGGCCGCGTCCTCCAGGCCACCGCCCACTTCTGCGTCCCCGCCCGCGGCCCCGACCGGCGGCAGCCCTGGGGCTACTACCTGGTCCGCCCCGGCGTCCTCGTACCCGTCGGCAGGATCTCCGCCCCGGCCGTGGCCGAGGGCTTCCTGACCGGACACCGGCAGGACGAACCGGACGTCGGCTCGGTCGCCGAGAGCCTCCTCGCCCGGATCTCCCGCCGGCACCGCCTGCTCGACTACGACACCCCGCTCAACACCACCGACACCAGCCTGCGCTGGGCCGCCCTGCCGGCCGCCGACGGCGAGGCGGCCGCCCCGCGCTTCACCGTCGCCGAGGACGGCCGGCGTCTCGTCGAACTGCGGCTGCCCCGCGGGACGGCGCCCGCCGCGGCGGCCGCGCTCTGCGAGGACCTCGCCCTGCACGACTGGCTGCTCACCACGGTCGCCGACAAGCTCGACGGCCTGCGGCTCGGCTCCGACGACGGCCGGGCCGCGCTGAAGGTGCTGCGCCCGCTCGTCGACCACCTGCTGCACCTGTGGATGCCGCAGGCCCGCGTCGACCGCACGCTGAACACCCTGTGGCGGGAACTGGAGGAGACACCGGGGTTCACCAGACAGTGGACGAGTCTGACCCAGCGCATCCGGGACCAGCTCGCCGTGCGTCTCCTCACCCGGAGCGACGCGCTGACCCCGTCCTGACGGCGGCACCGCACGGCACCGCGACCCGCGGCGCCGCGACCCGTACCACCACGTCCCACGGCACCACGTCCCACGGCACCGCGACCCGCGGCACCGCTTCCGAAGACACGACGACTGTCCGAGCACGATCCGACGCACGATCCCAACGGGGGGAGAAAGAGAGATGAGCGCACCGACGAACGCGCAGGTCCGCAGCCGGCAGCAGGGGTCCGACAACGACAGCGCACGTCAGCTCACGCTGAAACTCCTGGTCACCGTAGTGGTGGGCGGAGTGGTCTACGTCCTCACCAACGTCCTGCTGCCCCAGGACGAAGGTCCCTGGCAGCTCGTCCTGTCCGTGCTGTGCGGCGGCACCGTCCTGATCGTTCAGTTCATGGCGTCCTTCGTGAACCAGCTCAGCGAACTGAAGGACGTCGTGGAGAAGCGCTTCGCCGACATAGGCGAGGCCACCAAACTCTTCAACGAGGTCGAGAAGCTGCGCGGCGACGGGGTGCCCCGGCTCGCCGAACACGCCACCAAGGTCGTCTCCATGGGGCCCGGCATCCTGCACGAGTTCGCGCACGAGGAGATCAACCGGCTCGCCGCGCAGATGGAGGACCTCACCAACCTCACCGCCGAGACGCCGGGCGAGAACCACGACTGGCTGATGACGCTGACCAAGTGCACCAGGAGCAGCATCGACGCCATCAGCACCAGCGTCGTCGACGACGGCTTCTGGTCCAGCGAACCCGCGAACCGCTACCTCACCGCCCAGCGCGAGGCGATCACGGAGCGGGGGGTCACCGTCCGGCGGCTGTTCATCGTCAAGGAACCCCAGGAGCGCTCCGCGCTGGCCCCCATCTGCGAGGAGCAGCGCCACATCGGCATCCAGGTCCGGGTGGTGGTCCTGGAACAGCTCCCCGCACATCTGCGGCGCGGCAAGATGATCGACTGGATCGTCTTCGACGGGGCGTTGTCGTACGAGATCCACGCCGACCAGCTCAGCGTGAACTCCTCGACCACGGTGAACGCCCGCGCGGACGAGGTCCAGCCGCTGATCCGGCGCTTCGACCAGCTGTGGGACGCCTCCGCGGAGATCTCCCCGAACGGCACGCCCGACACCGTGCCCGTGCTGACCCCGGGGGCGGGCCCGGACGGTGGCTGACGCGCCGTCCGGGCCCGCCCCCGGGACGGCGCCGGTGTCAGGACCGGTGTCAGGACCGGTGTCTCAGCCGAGCGTCGCCGCCAGCAGCCTCGTCGTCTCGACGATCAGGTCGTGGTCGTAGGCGGCCTCCCGGTCCGGCATCGTGACCTGCACGACCAGCACGACGGGCGCGCCGTCGGGCGTCCAGGCGATCCCGGCGTCGTTGTTGGCGCCGTACCAGCCGCCACCGGTCTTGTCCGCGAGCGTCCAGGTGGGCGGCAGGCCGGCCCGGAAGCGGTTGTCGCTGGTGCGGTTGGCGAGCATCCAGTCCGTCAGCCGCCGCCGGTCGCCGGTCGCCAGCGCGTCGCCCAGCACCAGCCGGGCGTAGGAGCGGCCGATCGCGTACGGGGTCGTGGTGTCCGTCACCCGCCACGGCTCGGCCGAGTTCAGCTCCGGCTCCCACCGGTCGAGCCGGGTGACCCGGTCCCCGATCGACCGGGCGAAGCGGGTGACGGCGGCCGGGCCTCCCAGCTCGCGCATCAGCAGGTTGGCGGCCGTGTTGTCGCTGCGCCGGATCGCCGCGTCGCACAGTTCGGCCACGGTCATGCCGTCGGCCACGTGGTCCTTGGTGACGGGCGAGTTCTCCACCACGTCGTCGCCGGTGAAGTGGATGCGACGGGCCAGGACCTCGCCGTCCCGGTCCAGGTCGCGCAGCACGGCGGCGACCGCGAGGACCTTGAAGAGGGAGCAGACCGGGAAGCGTTCGCCCGCGCGGTGGCGCACGGTACGCCTGGTGCGCACGTTGTGCGCGAAGACGCCGAGGCGGGCGCCGTGCGCCTCCTCCAGGGCGCGCAGGCGGGCGGTGACCCCGCCGGTGCCGTCGGCGGCCCGCGCCGGGCCGGCGCCCAGCAGGGAGGCCGCGGTGAGGGCGCCCGCGGTGGTGAGCAGGGTGCGGCGGTTCGTCGAGCTTAAGATCGTTCTCTCCGTCCGTCGGTGACTGGGTGGGGAACCCCGGTGGTCTCCGGGGCCCCTTCCGTCACGGACGCTCCCTCCCGCCGCACGGTTGCGGGAGCCGGGAGGTCGCCGGCGGCACACCGCTCCCGCCGGGTGGGCGAGAATGGGGGCATGAGTCTGTTCCGCGACGACGGCATCGTGCTGCGCACCCAGAAGCTGGGCGAGGCGGACCGGATCATGCTGCGGTCCCGTGGGGGACACGGCGCCCGACAGCGGCTGCGCCGCGGGCCACACCCCGGCCGTCCCGGGGTGATGCGCGATGAGTCTCTTCAGGGACGACGGCATCGTGCTGCGCACCCAGAAGCTCGGCGAGGCGGACAGAATCATCACCCTGCTCACCCGCGGCCACGGCCGGGTGCGGGCCGTCGCCCGTGGGGTGCGGCGGACCAAGTCCAAGTTCGGGGCCCGGCTGGAGCCGTTCTCGCACGTGGACGTGCAGTTCTTCGCGCGGGGCAGCGAGCTGATCGGGCGCGGGCTGCCGCTCTGCACGCAGAGCGAGACCATCGCGCCGTACGGCGGCGGCATCGTCACCGACTACGCCCGCTACACCGCCGGCACGGCCATGCTGGAGACCGCCGAGCGGTTCACCGACCACGAGGGCGAACCGGCCGTGCAGCAGTACCTGCTGCTCGTCGGAGCCCTGCGCACCCTCGCCCGCGGCGAGCACGCCCCGCACCTCGTCCTGGACGCCTTCCTGCTGCGCTCCCTCGCCGTCAACGGCTACGCTCCCAGCTTCGGCGACTGCGCGAAGTGCGGGATGCCCGGCCCCAACCGGTTCTTCTCCGTCGCCTCCGGCGGCTCCGTCTGCGTCGACTGCCGGGTGCCCGGCAGCGTCGTACCCTCGCCGCAGGCCCTGGCGCTGCTGGCGGCGCTGCTCACGGGGGACTGGGAGACCGCGGACGCGTGCGAGGCCCGGTACGTCCGGGAGGGCAGCGGGCTGGTGTCCGCGTACCTGCACTGGCACCTGGAGCGCGGTCTGCGCTCCCTGCGCTACGTCGAGAAGTAGAGAAGCAAGCAGACAAGCAGAGAAGCAGAAACGCAAGAGGAGACGAGAAGCACATGGTCGTACGCGGGTTCCTGGGGCGGCAGCGTCGGGAGTACAAGGCGCCGGAGCCGCACCCGTCCGGCGCCCGCGCGCCGAAGCTCCCCGGCGAGCTGGTCCCCGAGCACGTGGCGATCGTCATGGACGGCAACGGCCGCTGGGCGAAGGAGCGCGGCCTGCCCCGTACCGAGGGCCACAAGGTGGGCGCCGAGCGGGTGCTGGACGTCCTCCAGGGCGGCGTCGAGATCGGTGTGCGCAACATCTCCCTGTACGCCTTCTCCACGGAGAACTGGAAGCGCTCGCCCGACGAGGTGCGCTTCCTGATGAACTTCAACCGCGACTTCATCCGCAAGTCCCGCGACCAGCTCGACGCGCTGGGCATCCGGGTGCGCTGGGTGGGCCGGATGCCCAAGCTGTGGAAGTCGGTCGCCAAGGAGCTCCAGATCGCGCAGGAGCAGACCAAGGACAACGACCGCCTCACGCTGTACTTCTGCATGAACTACGGCGGGCGCGCGGAGATCGCCGACGCGGCGCAGGCCCTCGCGGAGGACGTGCGGGCGGGCCGTCTCGACCCGTCGAAGGTCAACGAGAAGACCCTGCAGAAGTACATGTACTACCCGGACATGCCGGACGTGGACCTGTTCCTGCGCCCGAGCGGCGAGCAGCGCACGTCCAACTACCTGCTGTGGCAGAGCGCCTACGCGGAGATGGTCTTCCAGGACGTCCTGTGGCCGGACTTCGACCGCCGCGACCTGTGGCGGGCCTGCCTGGAGTTCGCCTCCCGGGACCGCCGCTTCGGCGGCGCGATCCCGAACGAGGAGCTCCTGGCGATGGAGGGCCGGCAGGAGTGACCGGCCCGTCCGGCGTTTGAGGACGAGGCCGTTCAGGCCGAGAAGGGGGTCCGGGGCGAAGCCCCCGGGCGGTCCCGTGACCCACCCGCACGTAGATCCCGCTCACCCTGCGGCGCACTCCGCGCAGGTGCCGAAGATCTCCACCGTGTGGGCCACGTTCACGAACCCGTGTTCCGCGGCGATGGCCTCCGCCCACTTCTCGACCGCGGGTCCCTCGACCTCGACCGCCTTGCCGCAGGCGCGGCAGACGAGGTGGTGGTGGTGCTCGCCGCTGGAGCAGCGGCGGTAGACGGACTCGCCGTCGGAGGTGCGCAGCACGTCGACCTCACCGGCGTCGGCGAGGGTCTGCAGGGTGCGGTAGACCGTGGTCAGCCCGACGGAGTCGCCCTTGTGCTTGAGCATGTCGTGGAGTTCCTGAGCGCTGCGGAACTCGTCGACCTCGTCGAGCGCCGCCGCCACGGCGGCGCGCTGCCGGGTGGCTCGGCCCTTCACGGGCGATCCAGCGGTCGTCACCGTTGCCTCCTCACGTCTGCGCTGTGCCGGGCCATTGTGCCAGTCCGGACTGTGCGCGGTCAGACGCCGGCTCCGTCGCCGCCCGCGCGGCTGGCCGGAATCGCGCACTCCGCCGGGTCCCCGGCGGGTTGCGCGGCGGCCGCGGCGCGGGCGCGGCGCCGGGCCAGCGGGGCGGCCAGGGCGGTCAGCACCAGGAACGCGCCGATGGTCAGCAGCACGATCGTCGCGCCGGGCGGGACGTCCTGGTAGTACGAGGTGACCGTGCCGCCGATCGTCACGCTGACGCCGATCGCGACGGCGATCGCGAAGGTCGCCGCGAAACTGCGGCTGAGCTGCTGGGCCGCCGCCACCGGCACCACCATCAGCGCCGAGACCAGCAGCAGGCCGACGACCCGCATGGCGACGGTGACGGTGACCGCGGCGGTGACGGCCGTCAGCAGGTTCAGGGCGCGCACCGGCAGCCCGGTGACCCGCGCGAACTCCTCGTCCTGGCTGACCGCGAACAGCTGCCGACGCAGGCCGACGGTGACGAGGACCACGAAGGCCGCGAGGACGCAGATCGCGGTCACGTCCGACTCCGACACCGTCGACAGCGAGCCGAACAGGTACGACGTCAGGTTGGCGTTGGAGCCGGTCGGCGCGAGGTTGATGAACATCACGCCGCCGGCCATGCCGCCGTAGAAGAGCATGGCGAGGGCGATGTCGCCGCGGGTCCTGCCGTACCAGCGGATCAGCTCCATGAGGACCGCGCCGAGGACGGAGACGGCGGTGGCCATCCAGACCGGGGACCACGACAGCAGGAAGCCGAGGCCGACGCCGGTCATCGCGACGTGGCCGATGCCGTCGCCCATGAGGGCCTGGCGGCGCTGGACGAGGTAGATGCCGACGGCGGGGGCGGTGATGCCGACCAGGACGGCGGCGAGCAGCGCCCGCTGCATGAAGGCGTAGTCGAGGAGGTCCATCAGCTCAGCAGTCCCGTGCGGATCGGTTCGGCGCCCGCCGGAGCGTGCGGGTGTACGTGGTCGTGGCCGGGCAGCGCGTGCTGGCCGAGCGCCCGGGGCGGCGGCCCGTCGTGCGTGACGCAGCCGTCGCGCAGGACGACGGCCCGGTCGATGAGGGGCTCCAGGGGGCCCAGTTCGTGCAGGACGAGCAGGACGGTGGCGCCCTGGGCGACCTGCTCGCGCAGGGTCTCGGCCAGGATCTCCTGGCTGGCCAGGTCGACGCCCGCCATCGGCTCGTCCATGATCAGCAGCTCGGGTTCGGCGGCGAGCGCGCGGGCGATCAGCACCCGCTGGTGCTGGCCGCCGGAGAGCGCGTCGACGGAGTCCTTGGCGCGGTCGGCCATGCCGACGAGCTCCAGCGCGCGGTGCACGGCCTCGTGGTCGGCCCTGCGCAGGATCCCGAAGCGGGCCCGGGACAGCCGCCCGGAGGAGACGACCTCGGTGACGGTCGCCGGGACGCCGCCCGCGGCCGTGGTGCGCTGCGGTACGTAGCCGAGGCGCGGCCAGTCCCGGAACCGCCGCCGGTCGGTGCCGAACAGCTCGATGCGCCCGGCGCTGAGCGGCACCTGGCCGATGACGCTGCGCACGGCGGTCGACTTGCCGGAGCCGTTGGCACCGAGCAGGGCGACGACCTCACCGCGGTGCACGGTGAGGTCGATGCCGCGCAGGACCGGGCGCGAGCCCAGTTCGGCGCGGACACCGCGCAGCGATATGACGGGCTCGCTCTTGGTGTCCATCACGCCCTCCGTGGAGCTCATGCGGTTCCCAGGGCCGTCTGCAGGGCCTTGAGGTTCGCCCTCTGGACCGCGAAGTAGTCGGTACCGCGGGACTTCTCGGTGATGCCCTCGATCGGGTCGAGGACGTCGGTCTTGAGGTTCGCGTCCTTGGCGACGGTCGTGGCGGTCTTGTCGCTGACGAGCGTCTCGTAGAACACGGTGGTGACGCCGTCGGCCTTGGCCATCTTCTCAAGTTCCTTGACGCGCGCCGCGCTGGGCTCCGACTCGGGGTCGAGGCCGCTGATGGCCTCCTCGGTCAGGCCGTAGCGCTCGGCGAGGTAGCCGAAGGCGGCGTGCGTGGTGATGAAGACCTTGGTCTTCGTGGCGGCCAGGCCGTTCTTGAACTCGGTGTCCAGCGCGCCGAGCTCGGCGACCAGGTCGGCGGTGTTCTTCCGGTAGTCGGCCGCGTGGTCCGGGTCGGCCTTCGCGAAGGCCTTGCCGACGCCCCCGGCGACCTCGGCGTACTTCACCGGGTCGAGCCAGACGTGGGGGTCCTTGCCGCCGGTCTCCTCGTGCCCGTGCCCGTCCTCGGCGGCGTGCTCGTCCTCGTGCTCGTCGGCGTGGCCGCCGACCTCGTCGCCGTGCTCCTCCAGCGTGGTGAGGGTGGTGGCGTCGATCTTCGTCCCGGCGCCGGACTGGGTGACGGCCTCGTCGACCGAGGGCTGGAGGCTCTTGAGGAAGAGGGCCGCGTCGGCCTTCTCCAGCTGGGCGCGCTGCTGCGCGCTGATCTCCAGATCGTGCGGTTCCTGGCCGGGCTCGGTCAGACTGGTGACGTTCACGTGGTCGCCGCCGATCCGCTCGGCGAGGAAGGCCATCGGGTAGAACGACGCGACGACATCGAACTTCTCCGTGCCGCCGGCGGCCGCGCTGTCGGTCGAGCAGGCGGAGAGGGTGCCGAGGCCGAGGGCGGTGACGGCAGCGAGGGCCATCCCGGATATGTGGTGTCGTCGTACGTTCATGACAGTCATTTTCAACAAATATGGAAACCGTTGTCAACAAAGTCGTGGGTGACGGCTGGAGCGAAGGCCCGGCGGAGATTCCCCCGGCGAGCCCGCCGCCCTCCGTGAAGCCTTGGACGGGTACCGATTTGGTCGAGGGGGAGCCCCCGCCGGTACCCTGAGTCAATTCGCTGGAAGCATCTCGCTTCGTCGCCCGTCGTCGTTATGAAGAGAGCACCGTGGCCGCCGACAAGATCGACACCATCGTCAGCCTGAGCAAGCGCCGTGGCTTCGTATTCCCCTGTAGTGAGATCTACGGTGGCCAGCGCGCCGCCTGGGACTACGGACCGCTGGGTGTCGAGCTCAAGGAGAACCTGAAGCGCCAGTGGTGGCGCTACATGGTGACGTCGCGCGAGGACGTGGTCGGCATCGACTCGTCCGTCATCCTGGCCCCCGAGGTCTGGGTCGCCTCCGGTCACGTCGCCACCTTCTCCGACCCGCTCACCGAGTGCACCTCCTGCCACAAGCGGTTCCGCGCGGACCACCTGGAGGAGGCCTACGAGGCCAAGCACAAGCGCCTGCCGGAGAACGGCCTGGCGGACGTGAACTGCCCGAACTGCGGCAACAAGGGCCAGTTCACCGAGCCCAAGCAGTTCTCGGGTCTGCTCTCCACCCACCTCGGCCCCACCCAGGACACCGGCTCCATCGCCTACCTGCGTCCCGAGACCGCCCAGGGCATCTTCACCAACTTCGCCCAGGTGCAGACCACTTCGCGCCGCAAGCCGCCGTTCGGAATCGCCCAGATGGGCAAGTCCTTCCGCAACGAGATCACGCCCGGCAACTTCATCTTCCGCACGCGCGAGTTCGAGCAGATGGAGATGGAGTTCTTCGTCAAGCCGGGCGAGGACGAGCAGTGGCAGGAGTACTGGATGGAGCAGCGCTGGAACTGGTACACCGGTCTCGGCCTGCGCGAAGAGAACATGCGGTGGTATGAGCACCCGAAGGAGAAGCTCTCCCACTACTCCAAGCGCACCGCCGACATCGAGTACCGCTTCCAGTTCGGCGGCAACGAGTGGGGCGAGCTGGAGGGCGTCGCCAACCGCACCGACTACGACCTCGGCGCCCACGCCAAGGCCTCCGGCCAGGACCTCTCCTACTTCGACCAGGAGGCCGGCGAGCGCTGGACGCCGTACGTCATCGAGCCCGCGGCCGGTGTCGGCCGCGCGATGCTGGCGTTCCTGCTCGACGCCTACGTCGAGGACGAGGCGCCCAACGCCAAGGGCAAGCTGGAGAAGCGCACGGTGCTGCGCCTCGACCACCGCCTCGCCCCGGTGAAGGTCGCCGTGCTGCCGCTGTCGCGCAACCCGGAGCTGTCGCCCAAGGCCAAGGGCCTCGCCCAGGCGCTGCGGCAGAACTGGAACATCGACTTCGACGACGCCGGCGCGATCGGCCGCCGCTACCGCCGTCAGGACGAGATCGGTACGCCGTACTGCGTCACCGTCGACTTCGACACGCTCGAGGACAACGCGGTGACCGTGCGCGAGCGCGACTCGATGAAGCAGGAGCGGGTGTCCCTCGACCAGATCGAGGGCTACCTGGCCGCCCGCCTGATCGGCGCCTGAGCCCCGGCACCGACCGAAGCCCCCGGCTCCCTTCCCGGAGCCGGGGGCTTCGTGGTGCCGCCGTGGAGTCCGGGGCGGCGGGGGAGTCCCCGCGCTCGGGGGCCTCGCCGCCGGGGCTACGCCCCCGCGGGGTCCACCGTCGCCTGATGGGCCTGCGCCAGGTGCTCCTCCGCCTTCAGCCAGGGCAGGAACTGGGCGCCCTGGCACCAGCCGCACGTCTCGCACCGGATCGTGCGCCGGCTCCCCGCCCGCCGGACCCGGACGACGTGCTCGCGCCCGTGCTGGTCCCAGCGGCTCACCTTGCTCGTGTTGATCTCCGACATGCTGCCTCCAGAGGCGGGCCCGGGTGGGAGTGCGCGACAAGTCCAACATCAACGGGGCGTTCCGCGGGGTGAGTCGGCCGGACCGGGGCTCGCCGTCCGGGGACGCACGGGAACGGCGCACCGGGGCCGGGCCCGGCCGGAGCGGCCGCACGCGGACCTGCCGGAGCGGGGGCGGACCCCGACCGGGAGGAACCGGGGACGGTTGTCCCGTCCCATGGGTGAGGGTCCGCGGTGCGGGAACTCGGGCGGTCGGGGGACAGGGGGGCCACCCGAGGAGTGAGAGCCATGACCGAGCAGAACGCGACACGGGAACTCCCCCAGCCGCTGCGGGCGGCCGCCTCGGTGCTGAACAGGGTGCCCGGCGCCGGCCTGGTGGGCCGGGCCGCCGGGGGCGCACTGGACAAGGTCGGCGCGGTGTCCCCGCGCGGGCGGCGGCTCGCCGTCTACACCGGCGCGGGCGTGCTCGGCGTCGCCGGGGTCGTGGAGTGGCCCGTCGCGGTCACCGGGGCGGCGGTGGCCTGGCTGACCCAGCCGCGACCGCGGCCGCGGACGGACGGCGACACGGCGGGCACGGACGCGGACGCGGGCGAGACCAAGAGGCGCGGCGCGGGCGACGCGTCCGGCGCACCGCCCACGCCCAAGGTGCTCGCCGGGCACTCGGCGGGGGCCGCCGCGGCGGAGCGCGCGACGGCGCCCGCGACCCCCTCCGGCAGGCTGCCCTCGCACCACGCGACGTCGTCGCGTGCCGCACGGGATGCCGAGGGCGAGTGATGGCCGGGGGAGTCCTCACCCGCCCCGCGGCGGCCGCCGCCGGGCTGGTCCTGGCCGGGCCGCGCCTGCTCGCCCGCGGTACGGCCCCGGCCGTGGGCGCCGCCGCCGGCGCGGTCGCGGGCACGGCCAGGGCGGGAGTACGGGCCGCGGACTCCGCACTGCGGCTGGCCCGGGTCGCCCGCGCCGCCCTTCCGGGCACCTCCCCCCACTGGCGCGCCGGCACCCGCACCCACCTGTCCCTGCGCGAGGCCGCCCCCGGGGAGACCACGCCCGGGGAGGCCCCCTCGGGAGACCGCCCCCGGAAAGCCGCCCCGCCCGGCGGACGCCGAGGCCCCCGCCGGCGCCACCTCCCGCACCCGTTCCCTCGAACACCGGGCCCGTCGCGTGGCCGCCGCGCTCGCCGAGCATCCGGACGTCGCCCTCGCCTACTGGGACAGCGGGCTGGCGCGGCTGGTCGTGGTGGCGGTCGAGGAGGCCGTGAGCGACAGCGTCGTGGAGCGGGCGGAGGCGCTCGCGGAGCGGCACGGGCTGGTCCCCGCCGAGGACGACGTGGAGGAGCTGGGGCACCCCGGCGATCCGGCCTCCGTACGGACCGCCGCCGAGACCCTCGCGGCCGACGCGGCGGGCGCCGCGGCCGCGCTGGCGGGGTCCGCCATGCGGCTGCCACCGTCACCGCGGCTGGTGACCGCCGCGGTCACGCTGCTGCGCGAGAACCCCCGCTTCCGCTCCTGGCTGCGGGCCCGCTTGGGCGACACCCGCATGGAGGTCGCCCTCGCCGTCGTGAACGCGGCCGTGCACGGTGCCGGGCACACCCCGACCTCGCTGGTGCTGGACGGCGTGCTGCGCACCGTCCAGCTCGCGGAGGCGGCGGTGCGGACGGCCGCCTTCGAGCCCGTCCACGACCACCTGTGCGCCCCGCACCGGCACAGCGTGCCCGCCGACCCGTCCCTGCGGCCGCCGCTGCGCACCTCCCCGGCCCAGGAGTACGCCGCCCACGCCTCGGCCGGCAGCGTCCTCGGCGCGGTGGCGGCGCTGCTCGTCAAGCACGACCTCGCCGAGTCGGCGGAGGCGGTCCTGGCCGGTTCCCCGAAGGCGGCGCGGTACGGGCCCGCCGTCTTCCACGCCGCCCTCAGCTGCGCGCTCTCCCGCGAGGGCGTGCTGGTGCGCGACCCGGACCGGCTGCGGCAGCTGGAGATGGCCCGGACGGTCGTCCTGCACCCCGGCGCGCTCCGCGGGCCCGGCGCGGGCGCCGACCCGTGGACCGAGCCCGTCCTGGACGCCGCCCGCCGGGCCGGCCTGCGCGTCGTGGTCGTCGACGACCCGGCACTGGCCGACTTCACCGGCCTCGCCGACCAGGTCGTGGCCGCGGACCGCCCGTTGGGCGAGGTGGTCGACGAACTGCGCGGCGAGGGCGGTGTCGTCACGGTCGCCCGCCCCCGCCCCCACGGCGACGCCGACGTCACCGCCGGTCTCCTGCGGGGCGACGTGGCCGTCGCCCTCACCGACGAGGACGGTCAGGTGGTGTGGGGCGCCGACGTCCTCGCCCCGCACGGCCTGGCGGACGTGTGGCGGCTGCTGACCGCCGTGACGGCGGCCCGCCGGGTCGGCGGCCGGTCGCAGACCCTGGCCCGGTCCGGCGCCGCGCTGTCCGGCCTGCTCGTGGCCGTCGGCGAGTCCCGCGGGAGGAGTCCCGGCTCCTTGCTGCCGGGCCTGCGGCACGCGCCCGTCGACGCGGGCGCCGCGCTGGCCCTGCTGACCGGAGCGCGCGCCGCCCTCGGCGTCGCCCTGGCCCGCCCGCCGCACCCCCGGCCCCGGGTCCCCTGGCACGCCCTGCACCCGGACGACGTACGGGACCGGCTGGAGCGCGAGGCACCCCCGCGACCGGGTCCCGCGGAACGGGCGGCGGCCCGGGTGCGCACGGCCGCCGACACGGTCGTACGCCTTCCCGCGCTGGCCCCGGCGCGCTGGTCGGGGCAGCTCGCCCGGGCCGTGCGGCGCGAACTGGACGACCCGCTCACCCCGGTCCTGGTCGTCGGCTCGGCCGCGTCCGCGATCCTCGGCTCGGTCGTGGACGCCCTGCTGGTCATCGGCGCCCTCGACCTGAACGCCCTGGTCGGCGGCTTCCAGCGGCTGCGGGCCGAGCGCGCCCTGTCCGGGCTGCTCGCGGGACAGCAGCAGAAGGCGCGGGTCGCCGACGACGGCACGGCCACGCACGTGGTCGACGCCGCCGAACTCGGTCCCGGCCGCGTCATCGACCTCACGGCCGACGACGTCGTGCCCGCCGACGCCCGCCTGCTGTGGGAGGACGGGCTGGAGGTCGACGAGTCGGCGCTGACCGGCGAGTCCCTGCCGGTCGGCAAGGCCGTGGACCCCACTCCGAAGGCCCCCGTCGCGGAACGGCGGTGCATGGTGTTCGAGGGCACGACCGTGGTGGCGGGGCGCGCCCGGGCCCTCGTCGTCGACACCGGCGACCGCACCGAGGCCGCCCGCGCCGTCTCCCTCGCCGCCCGCGTCCCGTCGGCCGCCGGGGTGCAGGCCCGCCTCCAGGAGATCACCCGCAAGGCCATGCCGCTGACCCTGGCGGGCGGCGCCGCGGTGACCGGCCTGGCACTGCTGCGGGGCACCCCGGTCCGCCGGGCCGTGAGCGGCGGGGTCGCCGTCGCCGTGGCCGCCGTGCCCGAGGGGCTGCCCCTGGTCGCCACGGTCGCGCAGCTCGCCGCCGCCCGCCGGCTCAGCAGCCGCGGCCTCCTCGTCCGCACCCCGCGCACGCTGGAGGCGCTGGGCCGGATGGACACCGTCTGCTTCGACAAGACCGGCACCCTCACCGAGAACCGGCTGCGCCTGGTCCGGGTGGCCGGCCCGGACGGCACGGTCCACCCACTCACCGACCCGGCCGACCCGGCCGTCGCCGCCCCCCTGCGCGCCGCGGCCCGCGCCTGCCCCCGCCTCGGCGGCGACCCGCACCGCCCGGCGCACGCCACCGACGAGGCCGTCCTGGACGCCGCCGGGCCGGACCCCGGCTGGCGGCAGAGCGAAGGGCTGCCCTTCGAGGCCGGCCGCGGCTACGCGGCCGCGGTCGGGCAGGCCGCCGAAGGCCCGCCCTTCCTGGTCGTCAAGGGGGCCCCGGAGACCGTCCTGTCCACCTGCTCCGGCCTGCCCTCCGATCTGCACGACCGCTCCCAGTCCCTCGCCGCCGACGGCCTGCGGGTCCTGGCGGTGGCCCAGCGCCCGCTGGCGGACGGCGAGGAGGCGGCGGACGTCCTCGAAGCACCTCTGGAGGGGCTGGAGTTCACCGGGCTCGTGGCCCTCGCCGACGTGCCGCGCGAGACCTCACCGGCCCTGGTCCACGGGCTGCGGGAGGCGGGCGTACGGCCCGTCGTGCTGACCGGCGACCATCCGCGGACCGCTCACGCCATCGCCGTCGAACTGGGCTGGCCGGACGACGCGAACGTGGTCACCGGCGACGAACTCGCCGCCGCCGACCGCTCCGTGCGCTCCCGGATGCTCCGGGACGCCGACGTCGTCGCCCGCGTGGCGCCCGAGCAGAAGCTCCAGGTCGTCGAGGCCCTCAGGGACGCGGGCCGGGTCGTCGGCATGGTCGGCGACGGCGCCAACGACGCCGCCGCGATCCGCGCCGCCGACATCGGCGTCGGCATCAGCGCCCGCGGCTCGGCCGCCGCCCGCAACGCCGCCGACCTCGTCGTCACCGGCGACGACCTCTCGGTCCTCATCGAGGCCGTCCAGGAGGGCCGTTCGCTCTGGCACAGCGTGGCCGACGCCATCGCCATCCTCATCGGCGGCAACGCGGGCGAGGTCGGCTTCGGCGTCCTCGGCACCCTGCTGTCGGGCTCCGCGCCCCTGTCCACCCGGCAGATGCTGCTGGTCAACCTGTTCACGGACCTGTTCCCGGCGATGGCGGTGGCGGTGACCACCGAGGAGGAGGCCGACGCCCCGGAGACCGGCGCGCCCCTGGGCACGGCCCTCCTCGGCGCCCCCCTCGTCCGGCAGATCCGCCACCGGGCCCTCACCACCTGCCTGGGCGCCACCGTCGCCTGGCTCATCGGCCGCTTCACCCCGGGCACGAACCGGCGCTCGACCACGATGGCCCTGTGCGCGGTGGTGGGCACGCAACTGGCCCAGACCCTGGCCGACCGCCGGGGCAGCTCCCTGGTGCGCCTCACGTCCCTGGGCTCGGCGGCGGTCCTGTTCGCGCTGGTGGAGACGCCGGGCGCCAGTCAGTTCTTCGGCTGCACGCCCCTGGGCCCGCTGGCCTGGGCGGGAGTCCTGGCGGCGATGGCGCTGGCCCTGGCGGGCCAGAGGGCGCTGCCCGGGGTGGAGGAACTGCTGCTGAAGTACCGGCCCGGCCCGGCCCCACAACGGGCGTGACCACGGTTCCCGAGAGACGCAGTCCCGCGGCACCCCCGCAGTCCCGCGGCACCCCCGCAGTCCCGCGGCACCCCGCGGCCCCGCGGCGCGGGCACGCCCGTCCCGGGACGACGCCGCCCGGCCGGTGACGGTCCGAGCCCGTCACCCCTGAGCCGGCCGCAGGGCGCTACGCGCTCAGCCCCGCGTGCTCGCGGATCTCGGGAGAGGCCAGCCGTTCCGCCGCCCGCTCGGCCGTGCCCCGGGCCCACGGACCGCTGCTCACCAGGCCCACCACCAGCACCAGCGCCCCGCACCCGGCGAGGATCCACCAGCCCGGCACCGCCGCCGCCACGAACGTCTCGCGGTACGCCGACGCCCCGATGCCCGCCGCGAGCACCGCCCCGACCACCGCGACCCCGAGGGTCTGGCCGAGCTGCCGGCTGGTGGAGGCGACGGCGGCGGCGACCCCGGCCTGGGCGCGGGGCATCCCCGACACCGCGGTGTTGGTGATGGGGGCGTTCACGAAGCCGAAGCCGATGCCGAACAGCGCGTAGCCGAGGAACATCGTGGTGTCGGAGGTCTCCGCGTCGAACGCCGCGAACAGCACGCCGCTCGCGGTCATCGCGAGGCCGGCGACCAACAGGGGCACCCGTGGACCCCGACTGCCGACGAGCCGCCCGGACAGGGGGGCGCACAGGAAGGTCGGGAGGGCCATCGGCAGCATCCACAGGCCGGCGTGGAGGGCGTCGAGGCCGCGGACGTTCTGGAGGTACAGCGTGGACAGGAACAGGAACCCGCCGAGCGCCGCGAAGGCGCTGACGGCGATCACGGTCGCCCCGCTGAACGGCGCCGACCGGAAGAACCGCAGGTCGATCAGGGGTTCGTCGCGGCGAGGCTCGTGGTACAGGAGCCCGAGCAGGGCGGCGAGGGCGACCGCGGCGAAGGGCAGGCTGGTGCCGGGCCCGGCCTCGGGCGCCTCGATGATCGCGTACGTCAGGCAGCCGAAGAGGACGATGACCAGGAGCTGGCCGACCGGGTCGGGGCGGCGGGCCTTCGGGGCGCGGGACTCGGGGACGTGGCGCAGGGTCAGCAGGAGGGCGGCGAGGCCGACCGGCAGGTTGACCCAGAAGATGGAGCGCCAGCCGACGGACTCCACCAGCAGGCCGCCGATCAGGGGCCCGGCGGCCATGGAGATGCCGACGACCGCACCCCACGCGCCGATGGCGCGGGCGCGCTCGCGCGGGTCCGTGAACGTGTTGGTGATGATCGACATGGCGACCGGGTTGAGCATCGAGCCGCCGACCGCCTGCACCATGCGGGCCGCGACCAGCAGTTCGAGGTCGGGGGCGAGGGAGCAGAGCAGGGAGCCGAGCGAGAACACGACCAGGCCCGTGAGGAAGACCTTCCTGCGGCCGATCCGGTCGGCGGTGGACCCGGCGAACATCAGCAGGGACGCGAGGACGAGGGTGTAGGCGTCGATCGTCCACTGGAGACCGGAGGTACCGGCGTGCAGATCGCGCCCCATCGCGGGAAGGGCGACGTTGAGGACCGTGTTGTCGAGGCTCACGATCAGCAGGCTCATGCAGCAGATCGCGAGAACGAGGAGACGTCGTCGCCGGCTCAGCTCGGGCATGCGGTCATGGTACGCCGATTTCGATAGTGCGGTTAACTAATGACTGTTGCACGGTCATCGTCGAGGGGTGCCGGGCCGATGGGTCACAATGGGCGGATGTCCACGCCCGTGTCCCCCCTGCAGATCGGCCCGCACACCGTCCAGCCGCCGGTCGTCCTCGCCCCCATGGCCGGTATCACCAACGCGCCCTTCCGCACCCTGTGCCGGGACTTCGCCGGAGGCGAATCAAAGGATGGGGCCAGTGGGGGCAAGGGCCTGTTCGTGAGCGAGATGATCACGACCCGGGCGCTGGTCGAGCGCAACGAGAAGACCATGCAGCTGATCCACTTCGACGCGAGCGAGAAGCCGCGTTCGATCCAGCTGTACGGCGTGGACCCGGCGACCGTCGGCAAGGCCGTCCGCATGATCGCGGAGGAGGGCCTGGCCGACCACATCGACCTGAACTTCGGCTGCCCGGTCCCGAAGGTCACCCGCAAGGGCGGCGGCTCCGCCCTCCCCTACAAGCGCAACCTGCTGCGCGCCATCCTCCGCGAGGCCGTCGGCGGCGCCGGGGACCTCCCCGTCACCATGAAGATGCGCAAGGGCATCGACGACGACCACATCACCTACCTCGACGCCGGCCGCATCGCCGTCGAGGAGGGCGTCACCGCCATCGCGCTGCACGGCCGCACCGCCGCCCAGCACTACGGCGGCACCGCCGACTGGGAGGCGATCGCCCGTCTGAAGGAGCACGTCCCGGAGATCCCCGTCCTCGGCAACGGCGACATCTGGTCGGCCGGGGACGCGCTGCGGATGGTGCGCGAGACGGGGTGCGACGGCGTGGTCGTCGGCCGCGGCTGCCTGGGCCGGCCGTGGCTGTTCGCCGACCTGGTCGCCGCCTTCGAGGGGCGGACCGAGGACGTCGCGCGGCCCTCCCTCCGCGAGGTCGCCGACGTCATGGTCCGGCACGCCACCCTCCTCGGCGAGTGGATCGGCGACGAGTCCAAGGGCGTCGTCGACTTCCGCAAGCACGTCGCCTGGTACCTCAAGGGCTTCGCCGTCGGCTCCGACATGCGGCGGCGTCTCGCGATCACCTCCTCCCTGGCGGAACTCCGCGCCGGACTCGACGAACTGGACCTCGGCCAGCCCTGGCCCACCGGCGCCGACGGCCCCCGCGGGCGCACCTCCGGCAACAACAGGGTCGTCCTCCCGGACGGCTGGCTGAAGGACCCCTACGACTGCGCGGGCGTCGGCGAGGAAGCGGAGCTGGACACCTCCGGCGGCTGAGGCGCCCGACGGCGCGCGCCCCCCGCCGGAGCCCCTCCCGCGCCTCTCCTGGCCCCTGCCGGAGTCCTTTCCGCGCCCCCGCCGGATCCCGGTCAGCCCTTCGTCGGGTGCGGGGTCGACCCGTAGGCCGTCAGGAAGCGGTCCCGGAAGAGGTCCATCTTCCAGACCGGGGCGTCGTGGGCCGGCCGGAGGCCATCGGTCCACTTCCAGTCGGCGATCCTGTCGAGGACCGCCGGGTCCTTGGCGACGATCGAGACCGGCACGTCACGGCTGGCGTTCTCGCCGCTGACCCGGGCGATGGGCTGGTGGTCGCCGAGGAAGACCAGGACGGTGTCCTCGGTGCCGTAGCGCTCCAGCCACTGGGTCAGCGCCGTCACCGAGTACGCGATCGACCTGCCGTACGCCTCGCGGGACCTGGTGGAGTCGGCGATGACGTCGGACGCCTTCTCGCCGGCCTGCTGGATGCCGTCGAAGACCGAGCCGTCGCCCACCTCGTTCCAGTCGACCATCTCGGGGAGCGGGGCCCACGGCTGGTGGCTGGAGGTCAGGATGATCTCCGACATCAGCGGCTTGTCGCGGGCCCTGCCGTGCTCCAGCCGCTGGAACGCCTCCAGCGCGTACTGGTCCGGCATCGTCGACCAGCTGAACTTCGGGCCCTGGTAGCCCATCTGGAAGGCGTTGTAGACCTTGTCCAGGCCGTAGTGCTTCTGCTCGGGCCACGCCTTCTGGATCCCGGGCATCACGCCCACCGTGTCCCAGGCCCCGGTCTTCTTGAAGATCTTCGGCAGGCTGAGGCGGTCGCTGTTCATGACCGTGCGGTAGCGCTGCTGGTTGTCGATCCACAGTCCGGACAGCGTGCTGGAGTGGCCGAGCCAACTGCTGCCGCCGAAGGTCGCCGAGGTCAGCCAGCCGCTTTTCGCGCGGTAGCCGGCCTTCGCCAGCGCGGCGGTGCTCGCGGTGAGCGTTCGGTCGACGCCGGGGGACATGACCGGGTCCTCGATCGCGCTGCGGCCGTAGCTCTCGATGAAGGCGAAGATCACGTCCTTGCCGCGCAGGTCGGGCACGAGCTGGTCGGGCGGGGTGTCGCCGAAGGCGTCCGCGCGGGCCTCCTTCGCGAACGCGGCCTCGTCCGCGAGGGTCTGCCGCACGTCCTTGGCCTTGACGGTGACGGCGCTCACCGCGCGGTTGAAGGCGAGCGGCAGTCCGGCGTACTGGACGGAGAGGACGGAGCAGGTGATCCAGACCGTGCCGGCGATCAGCGTGCCGCGGGTCGCCGCGGGGACGTTCCGCGCCAGCACCTCGCTCAGCCGCACCGCGGCCAGGGCCATCACGACGAACAGCACGGCGACCAGCAGGAACAGGCCGATCGTGGCGCCGAGGGCGGTGGTCCCGCCCATCGAGTCCGCGACGTAGGACTGCGCGTCGTCCAGCAGGCCCCAGTCCAGGACCAGGTTGAAGCCGCGGCCCAGGTACTCGGAGTACGCCATGTCCAGGACGTTGACCACGGTCAGCGCCGCGAGGCCGGCCCCGAGCGCCGCCGCGGCCACCACCCGGGGGCGGCGCGGCAGCGAGAGCAGCACGGCCGCCGAGACGATCGCTTCGCCGGGCAGCCGTATCAGCCGGTCGGCCCGCAGCAGGCCGATCTGGTTCGGCAGCACCATGGCCCCGAGCACGAGCACCAGGGCCAGCACGGTCGTCGTCCACCACAGCGCGCGCGCCGCCCGCGGACGGCGGCTCCGCCAGGCCCACCGGTACGCGACGCGGGCGGCGAGGGTACGCGACGGCGCGGCCCCGCGGCCCGACTCCTCCGGTGCCTCGGCCGTCTCCGGAGCCTCGGCCGCCTCCGGTGCTTCGGCCGCCTTTGGCTTCCCTGCTGCCTCTGGTTCCTCGGTCGTCTCCGGTGCCTCGTTCGCCTCCGGCTTCCCGGCTGCCTCGGCCGCTTCGGCCGCCTCCGGCTTCCCTGCTGCCTCTGGCTCCTCGTTCGCCTCCGGCTCCTCGGTCGTCTCGGCGTCGTCGGGCGGGCCGTCGGGGGAGGCGGGCAGGTCACGAGACCGTGTGAAGACAGGCACCCGAGGGGTCCTTCCGTACGGAGCCGGGCGGAGCGGCGGATCCGGTGGGGGGACCGGATCCGCCACCGTTTCGTACGGCGTGCCCGGGCCCGGCGTTCACCGGTCCCGGCGAGCGGTCGGCAAACACCGGGCAAACGCCCGGTCAAGCACGGCGCTACGCCCCGCCCACCGCCGTGAGCAGGGCCAGCGGGGCGGCCGCCGAGCGGGCCTCCCGCACGCACGCGTGAGGGTAGGGCACCGGCTCCGCGTGGGTGTCGCGGCCGTAGCCCGCGAGCACCTCGGGCAGGCGGTGGCCGGTCGCGGTGGCCGCGTCGACCAGCCCGTGCGCGACGGTACGGGCCTCGTCGTGCAGGCCGTAGCGGGCCAGCCCCAGGGCGATCAGCGCGTTGTCGTGCGGCCACACCGAACCGCGGTGGTACGACAGCGGGTGGTACGCCGGCTGCCCGGCCGCCAGCGTGCGGACGCCCCAGCCGGAGAAGAAGTCCGGCTCCAGCAGCCGCCGGCCGACCAGCTCGCCGTACTCCTTGTCCAGCAGCCCCGACCACAGCAGGTGGCCGGCGTCCGAGGCGAGCGCGTCGACCTGGCGGCCCTCGCCGTCCAGCGCGAGCGCCGGGAAGGAGTGCTCGCGCATCCAGAAGTCCCGCTGGAAGCGGTCGCGCAGATCGGCGGCGGCCTGTTCGAGCAGGGCCGCGTAGGTCTCGTCCCGCCACACCGCGCGCGCCACGGACGCGGTCCGGCGCAGCGCGTCGTACGCGTAGCCCTGGGCCCCGGCCGCCGTCACCGGGCCCGAGGGGCGGGTGCCGTCGGCCGAGCAGACGGCGCCGGGGGAGTCCTTCCAGTTCTGGTTGGCGAGGCCGCCCCGGTCGGCGCGGTAGACCAGGTAGCCGCGCGAGGTGAGGCCGCCGTGGTCGAGCATCCAGCCGACGGCCGCGCGGGCGTGTGGCTCCAGCCGGCGGGCGAGGGCCGCGTCGCCGGTCTGTTCGACGTAGGCGCCGAGCAGGACGAGGAAGAGCGGGGTGGCGTCCACCGAGCCGTAGTAGCGGCCGTAGGGGACCTGGTGGAAGTGCGCGAGTTCGCCGTGCCGCACCTCGTGGACGATCTTGCCGGGCTGGGCGACCGACTCCTGGCCGGTCTCGGTGGCCTGGGCCGCGGCCAGCGCGAGGAGCGTGGCGGCGGCCGGGGCGGGCCGATAGGGCAGCGCGAACAGCGAGGTGAGCAGGGCGTCGCGGCCCAGCAGGGTCAGGAACCAGGGGGCGCCGGCGGCCGGGACGCGCAGTTCCTCCCCGTCCGGGCCGGTCGCCGGGACCTGGAGCGCGGCCAGGTCGGCGAGGCCCCGCGCGCAGGCGGCCGCCAGCTCGGGCCAGCCGGTGGGGAAGGCCACGCCCTCCACGAACTCGCCTTCCCGCGCGAGCAGTTCCGCGGTCAGCGCGGCGGGGGAGCGGGGGACGCGCAGGGCCCGCTTCTCGCCGTGCGGGCGGGCCATCACCCGCAGCGTCAGCGCGGCGCTGCCGTGCGGCTCGAGTTCCAGGGTCCAGACCAGGCGGCGGGCGCCGGTGCCGGTCTCCTCGACGCCGTCCGGCGCGGGGTCGGCGGTCACCGCCGTGAGGGACCGCCACTCGCCGCGCCGGTAGCTGAACTCCACCCCGTCGTCGAGGATCCGGCGGCCGCGGACCGCGCCGGTCTTGGCGTAGGTGCGGTGGTCGGAGCGGAGTTCGAACTGGTCGGTGAAGTCGGCGTCGACGGTGAGCGCCAGCCGGACCGTCAGCGGCACCGGACGGTTGCCGACCACCCGCAGCGACTCGACGAACGAGCCGTCGCCCACCGCCTGTTCGCGGAAGAGCGTGCACGACGGCGGTTCCGTGCGGCCGCCGCGCGGCACGAGCACGCAGCGCGCCGCGTCCCCGTCCGCGACGGGCACGAGCACCTCGGGCACCGCCCCGTCCACGGTGAGCTGCCAGCGGCTGAGGTGGCGCGCGTCCCTGACGAACAACCCGTCGGGTGATCCGGCGCCGCGCACGCCGCTGATGTCCCCGCGGTCACCGACGGCGGCGAACGTCCCGCCGTGCACGAGCAGATGATGCCGGTCCGTCATCCCCGGTCCCCTCCCTCGAACGACGCGAACGAACGGTCGTCCCTGTCGATGTCCGTGCCGCCCGGCACGCCTTCCGTGCCGGGCGGCACGCCTTCCGTGTCGTGTAGCAGGTCGAGCATGAGCGCGGCGGTCCAGCTGAAGCCGGTCGCCCCGCAGGCCTCGCCGGTGTACGGGTCGACGTACTCGGCGAAGTCCGAGGAGTCCGCGAGGTCCAGCACGGCCTCGCGCAGCGCGTCCGCGTCCGCGCGCTCGCCGTGCAGCCGCAGCCCCCGCTCGACGAGCCAGGCGGTGTTGAACCAGGCCGGCCCCCGCCAGTAGCGGTGCGGGTCGAAGGACTCGCCGAGCAGGTCGTAGCTGGGGACGAGGCGGGTGGTGACGCCCACCCCGAAGTGCGGGCCGCGCAGGGTGCGCACGAGGGCGGAGACGATCGCGCGGGGCAGCCCGGGCAGCAGCAGCGGGACCAGTCCGGCGACCCCGCCCTCCTGGATCAGGCCGCCGCCGCGCAGGTCCCGGCAGCGGAACAGGCCCTCGGCGGGGTCCCACAGCCGGTCGACGAGCGCCGCCGTCAACCGCTCCGCGCGCGCGTGCCGGGCGGTGCCGGTGGCCCCCAGTTCCCGCGCGATCCGGGCCAGCGCGTGCTCGGAGGCGATGAGCAGGGCGTTGAACGCGGGGTCCTCGACGGCGAAGGCGGCCGTGCCGGCCCCCTTCCCCGCCCGGCCCGGCCCCCCTTCCCCGCCCTGCCCATCCCGGTACCCCCGTCCCGGTAGTCCGTCGCCAGCCGCACGTACCGCCCGTAGTCCAGGTCCGTCGGCCGGTCCCGCGGCGCCCCGTGGGCGAGGTCGGCGCGCCGGAAGGAGCGGGCCGGGGCCGGGGTGATCCGGGCGAGCGGCGCGTCCCAGGAAGGGGCGTTGTCCATCCCCTGCTCCCAGGGGTGCACGACCGCCGCCAGCCCGCCGCCGCCCAGGTCCCGCCGGTGCAGCAGGTAGCGGTGCCAGGCGGCCAGCCGGGGGTACACCCGGGCCAGGAAGCCGCGCGCCCGGGACAGCCCGGGGTCGGCGCGGTGCACCAGCCAGGCCGCCAGCGCGTGCACCGGTGGCTGCACGATGCCGGAGGTCTGTACGGTGCGCGGGGCGCCCGCAGCGCGCCCCGCGGTCGAGGAGCGCCAGAAGTCGGGGCTCGGGAAGTACGCGTCGAACGGCACGGAGGGGTTGAAGACGATGTGCGGGATGCGCCCGTCGCCCCACTGGGCGTCCAGCAGCGTCTCCAGCTCGGTCTGCGCCCGGTGCGGCGAGACGTGCCGCAGCCCGATCGCGACGAACGCCGAGTCCCAGGACCACTGGTGCGGGTACAGGCCGCGTGAGGGCACCGTGGAGGTTCCCGTCCAGTTGCCGTCCAGCACCTCCACGGCCCTGAGGTGCGGCGATCCGGCCGAAGTGGTCGGATCGTGTACGGAGGGGCGCTCCGCGGGACGGGCGACGAGCTGGGCGGTGCGATCCACGCGGGGCTCCCCGGAGAACGACGGCGACGAGACCACCGTCGACCGGTTCGGCAGTGGCTACCGCAGGGTTACGTCTATTTAACACGCAGAACTCAATATGTAATGCGGGTTCGATGAACACAAGGGGGTGCGCATGACCGGACAGCCCGGACGGACGGGCAGGGGCGGCGGTCAGGCCGGCGCCGGAGATCTGCTCGCGCTGGTACGCACCGGCCGGGCCACCACGCGCGGTGCCCTCCAACAGGCCACCGGACTCTCCCGGGCCACGGTCGGACAGCGCCTGGACCGTCTCTTCCGCGCGGGCTGGCTGCGCGAGGGCGCGGGCGGTCCCGTCGACTCCCCGCTGGGCGGCCGCCCCTCCATCACGCTCGAGTTCGACGACGCGCACGCCGTCGTCCTCGCCGCCGACCTCGACACCCGGCACGCGCGCGCGGCCGTGCTGTCCCTGACCGGCGAGGTCCTCGCCGAGCACGCGGGCGCGCTGGCCGTCGAGGACGGCCCGGACGCCGTGCTCGGCGAGCTGGGCGGCTGGTTCGCGGAGCTGCTGGAGAAGGCCGGCCACCGCGCGGCCGAGGTGTGCGGCATCGGCCTCGCCGTGCCCGGCCCGGTCGACAGCGGGACCGGCCGGGTGGTCCAGCCGCCGATGATGCCCGGCTGGGACGGCTACGACATCCGCGGCCGGCTCGCCAGGGCGTTCACGGAACGCACGGGCGCCGCGTCCGTGCCCGTCCTCGTCGACAACGACGCCAACCTCATGGCCTACGGCGAGCAGCGCACCGGATACCCCGACTGCTCGGCGTTCGTGCTGGTCAAGGTGTCCACCGGGATCGGCGCCGGGGTCGTGGTGGACGGCGGGATCTTCCGGGGCGTCGACGGCGGCGCGGGCGACATCGGGCACATCCGGGTGGGCTCCGAGGCGCTGTGCCGCTGCGGCTCCCGGGGATGTCTGGCGGCCGTCGCCGGCGGCGGCGCGGTCGCCCGCAGGCTGGCCGGGACCGGGGTGCCCGCGGCCTCCGGCTCGGACGTGCGGGACCTGCTCGCCGCCGGGCACCCGGGCGCGGCCGCGCTGGCCCGCGAGGCCGGGCGCCAGGTCGGCGACGTGCTGGCGACCGTCGTGACCCTGCTCAACCCGGGCGTGCTGATGATCGCCGGGGACCTGGCCGGCACCTCCTTCGTCACCGGCGTGCGCGAGCTGTTGTACCAGCGGGCGCTGCCCCGCTCCACGGCCCGGCTGGAGGTGGTGACCTCACGGCTGGGGGAGCGGGCGGGGCTGCTGGGGGCCGGCGCGCTGGTGGTGGAGCACCTGTACGCGCCCGCGCGGGTGGAGGAGCGGCTGCTGGCGCTGGGCGTGTGACGAGCGCGTTTCCGTTCCGGGGCGGGTCCGCGTCGCGTCCCGGAGGGCGTCCGGATGGTGAAATCCGACGGCCTGTGGAAGCGTGATTCTCGCCACCCTTGATACAGGTGTCGCTCAGATGAGCGATGCGCGCTCGTTTGCACTTCCTCAAAGGGTGGCACTCAGTGCCACCCCTTGATCGTTCATCGATCGAAATCAACCGAGGCGACAAGCGCTCATCCGAGCGCCAAACAGGGTGCACGGAGAAGGATGCGTTCAAGAAGTGAAAACATTCACCGCTTCGCGCTTGCCAAGCTTTGACTTTCGATCCGGTGGCGGACGACTGGTTACAGGCGTATGACGCACAAGTGGACGTACCCAGGTGCCTTCGATCTGGGTATGTTCCTCGCCGTCAGGGCAGCCACCGCGTCCTCGAGGAGTCGAGACCCGTGTCGGAAAACAAAGATCTCCCGGTAGCCGGAACGGCCACGAGCGTTGAGGCCGTGAAGTTCGTTTACGACTTCACCGAGGGCAACAAGAACCTCAAGGACCTCCTCGGGGGCAAGGGCGCCAACCTCGCCGAGATGACCAACCTCGGCCTGCCGGTGCCCCCCGGGTTCACCATCACCACCGAGGCCTGCAAGGTCTACCTCGACAGCGGTGAGGAACCGGCGGCACTGCGTGACGAGGTGAGTGCGCACCTCGACGCCCTGGAAGAGAAGATGGGCAAGAAGCTCGGCCAGGCCGACGACCCCCTGCTCGTCTCCGTCCGCTCCGGCGCCAAGTTCTCGATGCCCGGCATGATGGACACCGTCCTCAACATCGGCCTCTCCGACAAGTCGGTCCAGGGCCTGGCCAAGCAGGCCGGCGACGACCGCTTCGCCTGGGACTCCTACCGGCGCCTCATCCAGATGTTCGGCAAGACCGTCCTCGGCGTCGACGGCGACCTCTTCGAGGAGGCGCTGGAGGCGGCCAAGGCGGCCAAGAAGGTCACGGTCGACACCGAGCTGGAGGCCGCCGACCTCAAGAAGCTGGTCACCCGCTTCAAGAAGATCGTCAAGACCGAGGCCGGCCGGGACTTCCCGCAGGACCCGCGCGAGCAGATGGACCTCGCCATCCACGCGGTCTTCGACTCCTGGAACACCGACCGCGCCAAGCTCTACCGCCGCCAGGAGCGCATCCCGCACGACCTGGGCACCGCCGTCAACGTCTGCTCGATGGTCTTCGGCAACCTCGGCCCCGACTCCGGCACCGGCGTCGCCTTCACCCGCGACCCCGCCTCCGGCCACCAGGGCGTCTACGGCGACTACCTCCAGAACGCCCAGGGCGAGGACGTCGTCGCCGGCATCCGCAACACGGTCCCGCTCGCCGAGCTGGAAGCCATCGACAAGAAGTCGTACGACCAGCTGATGCAGATCATGGAGACGCTGGAGAACCACTACAAGGACCTCTGCGACATCGAGTTCACCATCGAGCGCGGTCAGCTGTGGATGCTCCAGACCCGGGTCGGCAAGCGCACGGCCGGCGCGGCCTTCCGCATCGCCACCCAGCTCGTCGACCAGGGCCTCATCGACGAGACCGAGGCCCTCCAGCGGGTCAACGGCGCCCAGCTCGCCCAGCTGATGTTCCCCCGCTTCGACGAGCACGCCAAGGCCGCGCAGGTCGGCCGGGGCATCGCCGCCTCCCCGGGCGCCGCGGTCGGCAAGGCGGTCTTCGACTCCTACACCGCCGTCAAGTGGTCCCGCTCGGGCGAGAAGGTCATCCTGGTCCGCCGCGAGACCAACCCCGACGACCTCGACGGCATGATCGCGGCCGAGGGCATCCTCACCTCGCGCGGCGGCAAGACCTCGCACGCGGCGGTCGTCGCCCGCGGCATGGGCAAGACCTGCGTCTGCGGCGCGGAGGAGCTGGAGGTCGACACCAAGCGCCGCCGGATGACGGTGCCCGGCGGGCACGTCGTCGAGGAGGGCGACCTGATCTCGATCGACGGCTCGTCCGGCAAGGTCTACCTGGGCGAGGTCCCGGTGGTCCCGTCCCCCGTCGTGGAGTACTTCGAGGGCCGCATGCACGCCGGCGCCAACGACGCCGACGAACTGGTCGAGGCCGTGCACCGGATCATGGCGTTCGCCGACCGCAAGCGCCGCCTGCGGGTGCGCGCCAACGCGGACAACGCCGAGGACGCGCTGCGCGCCCGTCGCTTCGGTGCCCAGGGCATCGGCCTGTGCCGCACCGAGCACATGTTCCTCGGCGACCGCCGTGAACTGGTCGAGCGCCTGATCCTGGCGGACACGGAGGCCGAGCGCGAGGAGTCGCTGGCGGCGCTCCTGCCGCTCCAGAAGAAGGACTTCGTGGAGCTGTTCTCGGCGATGGACGGCCTGCCCGTCACCGTCCGCCTCCTCGACCCGCCGCTGCACGAGTTCCTGCCCGACATCACCGAGCTGTCGGTGCGCGTGGCGCTCGCCGAGTCCCGCCAGGAGCCGCACGAGAACGAGCTGCGCCTGCTCCAGGCGGTCCACCGCCTCCACGAGCAGAACCCCATGCTGGGCCTGCGCGGCGTACGCCTCGGCCTGGTCATCCCCGGCCTGTTCACCATGCAGGTCCGCGCCATCGCCGAGGCCGCGGCCGAGCGCAAGAACGCCAAGGGCGACCCGCGCGCCGAGATCATGATCCCGCTCGTCGGCACCGTCCAGGAGCTGGAGATCGTCCGCGAGGAGGCCGACCAGGTCGTCGCCGAGGTCGAGGCGGCGACGGGGGTGTCGCTGAAGCTGTCGATCGGCACGATGATCGAGCTGCCGCGCGCCGCGCTGACCGCCGGCCAGATCGCCGAGGCGGCGGAGTTCTTCTCCTTCGGCACGAACGACCTCACCCAGACCGTGTGGGGCTTCAGCCGCGACGACGTCGAGGCCTCCTTCTTCACCGCTTACCTGGAGAAGGGCATCTTCGGGGTCTCCCCCTTCGAGACCATCGACAAGGACGGCGTCGGCTCCCTCGTGAAGGCCGCCGCCGAGGCCGGCCGCGCCACCCGCCCCGACCTCAAGCTCGGCGTCTGCGGCGAGCACGGCGGCGACCCGGAGTCCGTGCACTTCTTCCACGAGGTCGGCCTCGACTACGTGTCCTGCTCCCCCTTCCGGATCCCGGTCGCCCGCCTCGAGGCGGGCCGGGCGGCGACCCAGTCGGAGGGCAGCGACCACCGCTGAGCCGGGAGGTGGGGGACGGTCCCCTGACGGTCCGCCCCCCACCCCCCTCCCCACCCGGAGCCGCCGCGGTCCCCGACCCTCAGCACCGATCGCGGCGGCTCCGGCCCACCGAGAGAGGCGGCACCCTGTGCGGGGGTGCCGCCTCTCTCGTGCTGCTCTCCCGCGCTGCTCCCGGCTCGTGCCGCCCCTTCGCGGTCCGCTATTCGCAGCCCGTCCCGTCGCCGTCCCGGTCCAGGTGCCTGCCGTAACCGGGGTCGCCCGCGTGGACGGGGGCCGCGCCGGCGGCCCGGGCCTCGGTGCAGTTGGCGTAGTAGGCGGTGTCGGAACCCCCCGAGCCCCCCGAGTCGCCGGAGCCTCCCGAACTGCTGCCGTACGAGCCGCTGTCGTCGTCCGCCGCCTCCGCCTCCGCCTCCGCCGTGACCGTCCTGGTCACCTTCACCGTCTCCGTCGCGGTCACCGTCTCCGCCGGCGCCGGGGCGGCCGTCGCGGTGGCGGTGGCGGTCGCCGTCGTCGTCACCGTGACCGTCGGCCGGGGCTTGGCGGCCAGGGGTTCGGCGTCCGTCGCCGGGTCCTCGGCGCTGCCGCCCATGCCGATCCCGACGAACAGGGCGAGGGCCAGCGCGGGCAGGACGTAGCGCTTGCGGGCCCATTTCGGGGCGGGGCGAGTGGTGGTGTACGGGTTGCTCATGTCGTCCCCCTGAGACGGTGGTGTCAGGGGGACGACCGTAGGGCGCCGGGACGGAGGGTGAAGGCTTCGTGGCTGATTCGTGATGAAGGTGTGTGGGGCATCCATCCGGGGGCGGCGTCCGCGGGCTCGTGGGCGGGCGCCGGGCGGGCGGGGACGGTGCCCCGGCCCGGTCAGGCCCGGAAGGGGCCCTTCACCTCGTAGGTGATGCCGCCGGACGAACTGCCCGACGTGCCGCGCTGGCTGGAGAAGTACAGGCGGGTGCCGTCGGGGGAGAAGGCCGGGCCGGTGATCTCCGAGCCCGACTGGCCGTCGACGCGCAGGAACGGGGCGACCACGTCGGCCGGAGTGATCACGCAGATCTCCATGTTGCCGCCGTCCTCCGCGACGAACAGGTCGCCGGAGGCGGAGCCGGTGATGTTGTCGACCCCGGTGAGGGGGGCCGTGCCGGAGACCAGGGAGTCGTCGTAGGCCAGCTCGTAGGTGTTGTTCAGGAGGTTCAGCTGCCAGACCCGGTTGTCGCCCTTCGTGGTGAACCAGACGGTGTCGTTCGCGTAGTGGCAGCCCTCGCCGCCGTTGAAGGACTTGGCGCCGGACACCTGGGTGCGGGTGGTGGTGGGGGAGCCGTCGGGGTCGGGGACGTTCGCCCAGGTGAAGGAGCCGGACGTGGCGCTGCCGGCGACCATCACCTGGAGCGTGCCGGAGGCCAGGCTGCCCCAGGTCGTCGGCACGAAGCGGTAGAAGCGGCCGTCCGTCTCGTCCTCGGTCAGGTAGACCACCTTGCGCACCGGGTCGGCGGCGGCCGCCTCGTGCTTGAAGCGGCCCATCGCCGGCCGCTGCACGGCCGCGTTCACGCCCCACGGGTCCGTCTCGTAGACGTGGCCCAGCGACACCTCCTCGCACGACAGCCAGGTGTTCCACGGGGTCTTCCCGCCCGCGCAGTTCTGCCGCGTGCCGGACAGGATGCGGTACGCGCCGGTCACCGTGCCCGTCGACGAGAACCGCACCGCGCTCGCCCCGCCGGACGGGTTGATCTCCGAGTTGGAGACGTAGATCCAGCCCGTGCCGTCCGCGTAACAGGCGCCGCCGTCAGGGGCGTTGTGCCACGTGTACGACGTGCCGGGCACGGTCTGCCCGGAGCGGGCGATCACCCGGCTGGTGAAGCCGCTCGGCAGCCTGATGCCGTTGGCGTCCGGCGAGCCGAGCGCCCCGTACGGGCTCGTGCCGGGCTGCGCCGGCGCGGCGTACGCGGCGCCGCGCCACAGGGTTCCGCCGAGCACGGCGGAGGACCCGCCGAGGACGGCCGCGCGCAGGAGGGTACGACGTTCCACGCTCACTCCCAAGGGGTGTCGTGCGTGCCCGCGGCCGGCCGGCCGCGGGGTCGTGCGGTCAGGGACGCTACGAGCGCAGGGTGACCATGTCATGGACACGCTATGACGAGGAGATGCCTAAGCTGGGGACAGCAGCGGAGGGAGCACGGCCATGACCGGCTGGAACACGCACGACATCCCCGACCAGGGCGGCCGCACCGCCGTCGTCACCGGCGCCAACGGCGGGCTCGGCCACGTCATCGCGCGCGAGCTGGCGCGGAAAGGGGCCCGGGTCGTCCTCGCCTGCCGCAGCGAGACCCGGGGACGGGAGGCCATGGCCCGTCTGGCCGGTGAAGTACCCGGCGCGGAAGTGGAGTTGCGGCGGCTGGACCTCGGAGACCTCGCCTCCGTGCGGGAGTTCGCCCGGTCCTGCGACCGCCTCGACCTGCTGGTCAACAACGCGGGCGTGATGGCGATGCCGTACGGCACGACCGCCGACGGGTTCGAGACCCAGTTCGGCGTGAACCACCTCGGCCACTTCGCCCTCACCGGACTGCTCATGCCCGCACTGCTCGCCGCGCCCCGGGCCCGCGTGGTGACCGTCTCCAGCATGGCCCACCTGCTCGGCACCATCGATCCCGGCGACCTCAACAGCGAACGGAGATACCGGCGTTGGATCGCCTACGGCCGTTCCAAGACCGCCAACCTGCTGTTCACGCACGAGCTGGCGCGCCGGCTGGAGGCGTCCGGCGCGCGGGTGACCGCGGCGGCCGCGCATCCCGGGTACGCGGCGACCGGCCTCCAGACGGCCGGACCCCGCGCGCGGGGCAGCCGGACCGCCGAGCGGCTCATGTCCGCCGGCAACCGCGTCCTCGCCCAGTCCGCCGAGGCGGGCGCCCTGCCCGTCCTGTACGCCGCGACCGCGCCGGACGTCCGCCCCGACTCCTTCACCGGCCCGTCCCTCGCGATGTGGCGAGGGACGCCCGCGCCCTCGTGGCGGGCGCCCTGGACCCTCGACGACCGGGCGGGCCGCCGCCTGTGGGCGGAGTCCGAGCGGCTCACCGGGGTGTCGTACGACAGCCTCGGGAGCTGACCGGGCGCCCGCACGGACCGACTCCCGCGCAGGCGCCCGACCAGCCGTCCGACCAGCCGCCCGGCCATCCCGTCAGGCGCCCGGTCAACCGCTCGGTCAACCGGCCGACCATCCGGCCGGACGTCAGCCCGCCGTCCGCACCCCGTACGTCGCGATGCGGACCGCGTCGTCGTCCAGGCACTGCCCGCTGCGCAGGTCGAAGCGCTGCTTGAGCAGGGGCGAGGCGACGAACGGCCGCCCCTGCGCCGAGCCGGTCAGACCGCGGGAGAGGACCGCCGCGCCGCTGAACGGGTCGCGGTTGTCCACCGCGTACAGCTCCCCCGCCCGGTCCCGGAACAGGGCCGCCTGGCGGCCGTCCGGCAGCAGGGCCGCCACGCCGCGGCCGGGGACCAGCAGGCTCAGGTCGCAGACCGTGAACCAGTCCTCGCCGAGCTGGAGCTGCACCTTCAGGTCGGTGGTCTCGAGTGCCAGGGTCATCGCTGGGCGCTCCCTTCCAGGGGACGGTGGCCGATGGAGAGCAGCGGCAGATCGGGCTTGATCTGGTCGCGCTCGGGGACGAAGCCGACGACCGGGTCGGGGGTGTCCGGCGCGTTGACGAAGGACACGAACCGGGCCAGCTTCTCCGGGTCGTTGATGGTGGTCGCCCACTCGTCGGCGTAGTGGGCCACGTGCGCGGCCATCAGGGACTCCAGCTCCTCGCAGATGCCGAGGGAGTCCTCCACGACCACCTCCCGCACGTGGTCCAGGCCGCCGGGGATGCGCTCCAGCCAGGTCGAGGTGCGCTCCAGCCGGTCGGCGGTGCGGATGTAGAACATCAGGAACCGGTCGATCAGCCGGATCAGCTCCGCGTCGGTGAGGTCCTGGGCGAGGAGGTCGGCGTGGCGAGGGGTGGCGCCGCCGTTGCCGCCGACGTACAGGTTCCAGCCGTGGGAGGTGGCGATGACGCCGAAGTCCTTGGACTGGGCCTCGGCGCACTCGCGGGCGCAGCCGGAGACGGCGGACTTCAGCTTGTGCGGGGAGCGCAGGCCCCGGTAGCGCAGCTCCAGGTCGATCGCCATGCGGACGGAGTCCTGGACGCCGTAGCGGCACCAGGTCTGCCCGACACAGGACTTCACGGTGCGCAGGGACTTGCCGTAGGCGTGACCGGACTCGAAGCCGGCGTCGACCAGGCGGGTCCAGATCAGCGGGAGCTGTTCCACGCGGGCCCCGAACATGTCGATCCGCTGACCGCCGGTGATCTTCGTGTAGAGACCGAAGTCGCGGGCGATCTCGCCGATGACGATCAGGCCCTCGGGGGTGACCTCGCCGCCGGGGATGCGCGGCACCACCGAGTAGGAGCCGTTCTTCTGGAGGTTGGCGAGGAAGTGGTCGTTGGTCTCCTGCAGCGCCGCCTGCTCGCCGTCCAGGACGTAGCCGCTCGCGCCGATCACGGGGGCGAGGGAGGCGATGACCGAACCGACCGCGGGCTTGCAGACGTCGCAGCCGTCGCCGCCCGCGCGCCGTCGCGGCCGTAGCGGTCGAGCAGGTCCTGGTAGGTGTTGACGCGCAGGGCGAGGACGATCTCGTACAGCTCCTCGCGGGTCTGCGCGAAGCAGCCGCACAGGCCCTTGTCGACCTCGACGCCGCTCGCCTCCAGCTCGGCGGTGACGAGCTGACCGAGGACCTTGACGCAACTGCCGCAGCCGGTACCGGCCTTGGTGCACTTCTTCACCTCGGGCACGGTGGTGCAGTGGTGCTCGGTGACCGCGCCGCGGATGGTGCCCTTGGTGACGTTGTGGCAGGAGCAGATCACCGCGTCGTCGGGGAGCGCGGACGGGCCGAGCTGCGCGCCGCCGCCGGCCCCGGCGGGCAGGACCAGCGACTCGGGGGAGACCGGCGGGACGGAGCCGGTGAGGGCGCGCAGGGTGCCGTAGGCGTCCGCGTCGCCGATCAGGATGCCGCCCAGCAGGGTGCCGTCGCGGCCGATGACCAGCTTCTTGTACAGGCCCGAGCGGGAGTCGGAGTACACGACGTCCAGGCAGTCCTCGGCGGTGCCGTGCGCGTCGCCGAAGGAGGCCACGTCCACGCCGAGCAGCTTCAGCTTGGTGGAGAGGTCGGCGCCGGTGAACGACTTCTGCTCGCCCTCGTCGGCGGCGATGGCCGCGGCCGCCGTCTCGGCCTGCTCGTAGCCGGGGGCGACCAGGCCGTACACCCGGCCGTCGGCGGCCAGCGCGCACTCGCCGATCGCGAAGACGTGCGGGTCGCAGACCGTACGGCACTGCTCGTCGACGGCGATGCCGCCGCGCTCGCCGACCGTGAGGCCCGAGGCGCGGGCCAGTTGGTCGCGGGGGCGGACACCGGCGCTGAACACCACCAGGTCGGTGGCGAGTTCGGAACCGTCGGACAGCTTCATGCCGGTGACGGCACCGGAGGCGTCCGTCAGGATCTCCTGGGTGCCGACGCCCGTGTGGACGCTCAGGCCCATCTCCTCGATGGTGCGCAGCAGGGCCGCGCCACCGCCCTCGTCGACCTGCACCGGCATCAGGCGCGGCGCGAACTCCACGATGTGGGAGGTGAGTCCGAGGCCCTTCAGCGCGCCCGCGGCCTCCAGGCCGAGCAGTCCGCCGCCGACGACCGCGCCCGTCGTGGCCCGCGACGTCGCGTACTCCTCGATGGCGAGGAGGTCCTCGATGGTGCGGTAGACGAAGCAGCCCTCGGCGTCCTTGCCCGGGACCGGCGGCACGAACGGGTAGGAGCCGGTGGCCAGCACCAGCACGTCGTAGCCGACGACCAGGCCCGAGCGGGCGGTCACCGTGCGGGCGTCGCGGTCGACGCTCTCCGCCGGGTCGCCGACGTGCAGTTCGATGCCGTGGGCCTCGATGAACCCCCTGTCGGTCAGGGAGAGGTCCTCGGGCGTCCGCCCCGAGAAGTACGAGGTGAGCTGGACGCGGTCGTACGCGGGGCGCGGCTCCTCGCACAGCACGACGACGCGGTGCGTGGCGGTCAGGCCGCGGTCGGCGAGCGCCTCGAGGAAGCGCTGGCCGACCATGCCGTGGCCGACGAGGACGATCGTGGGGTGGCCCCCGGGGCGGCGGTCATCTAGGAGCCTCCATCGTTGGTGAGCAGGTGGAGCAGGGGGCCGTCGTCGGGAAGCGGCTCCGCTCCCTCCCAGGCGCGGGCGAGCGCGCCGACGGTGCCGAGTTCGCCGACGAGGACGCCGCCGACGAGGCGGTCGTCGCGGACGACGACCTTGCGGTAGGTGCCGCGGGTGGCGTCGGCGAGCCGGACGACGTCGTCGCCGGGACGCGCCTCGGTCTCGCCGAACGCGGCGAGGTCGAAGGCGGCGAGGCCGAGGGCGGAGTGCCCGTGGAGCGTGAGGCGGGTCAGCGAACGCGTCCCCGCGTAGCGGGCGCCGGTGTCCCCGGCCAGCGACGCGGCCAGCACGTCCGCCTGTTCCAGCGCGGGCGAGGCGAGCCCGTAGACCTCGCCCCGGTGCTGGACGCAGTCCCCGACCGCGCGGATGTGCGGGTCGGAGGTGCGCAGCTCGTCGTCGACGAGGACGCCCTTGTGGACGGCGAGCCCGGCCTGCTGCGCGAGGCCGGTGCGCGGGTGGACGCCGCAGGCCAGGACCACCAGGTCGGCGTCGAGGGCGTATCCGTCGGCCATCTCCACCGAGCGGACGGCGCCGCCGACGCAACGCACGTCGCGGACCCGGCACTCGGTGTGCACCTCGACGCCGAGGTCCCGCAGGTGCCGCAGCACCAGGTCCGAGGCGTCGGGGTCGAGCAGGCCCTCCATGAGCCGCTCGGACTGCTGGGCGAGGACCACCTGCGCGCCGCGGGCGGCGAGCGCGCGGGCGGCGGAGACCCCGAGGAGTCCGCCGCCGACGACGACGGCCCGCACGCCCGGCCGGACCGCCTTCGACAGTCCCAGGCAGTCGTCCATGGTGCGGAAGGCGTGGACGCCCTCGGGCAGTTCACGGTCCGGCGTGAACAGTCCGCGCAGCGGCGGCAGCACCGGGTTGGAGCCGGTGGCCAGCACCAGCGTGCCGTAGGCGATCTCCGAGCCGTCCGCGCAGGCCAGGCTGCGCCGCTCGCGGTCGATGCCGGTCACCCGGGTCCGGACCAGTTCGGCGGGCGCGGGCAGCGCGATCACCTCGGGGGCGTACCGGCCGGCCAGCACCTCGGCGAGCAGGACCCGGTTGTAGGGCCGGTGCTCCTCCTCGCCGATCAGCAGGGCGGGCGTGCCCAGCTCACCGAGCCGGCGGGCCAGGCGTACGCCCGCCAGGCCGGCTCCGATCACCACCACACGCTCGTTCGAGGTCATGACACCGAGCGTGCGGTGCGGAGGTTACCCGGCCGCATCACCGTTGTTTCCCGTGAGGAACGCTGCCCTCAGCGGGGGAGGGGCCCGCGTGTGAGGGTTCCCGGGGTGCGCGAGGGGACCGGTGTGAGCTTCCGGCCGCTCGGCGGGGGCGCGTGTGACCGGCCCCATGCTCAGAAGTGCCTCAGTTCGATGGACGGGCCATGTATCCGGTCCCTAGGGTCGCGATCATGCCCGACATATCGCTGACCATGGTCGCCGTCCTCTGTCTCGCCGCGCTCGCGGCCGGCTGGATCGACGCCGTGGTCGGCGGGGGCGGGCTCCTGCTGCTGCCGGTCCTGCTGCTGGGTCTGCCGGCCGGTACGCCGGCCGCGCACGCGCTCGGCACCAACAAGGCGGTCGCGATCGTCGGCACCTCCGGCGCGGCGGTGACGTACGCCCGCAAGGCGCCGGTCGACGTGGGGGTCGCCGTACGGATCGGGCTCGCCGCGCTCGCCGGGTCCTCCGGGGGCGCCTTCCTCGCGGCCGGGATGAGCACGGAGGTGCTCAAGCCGGTGATCATGGTGGTGCTGCTCGGCGTCGCCGCCTTCGTGATCCTGCGCCCGGCCTTCGGCACCGCCCCCGCCACCGGCCCGGCCGGCCCGCGCCGCGTCCTCGCCGCGATCGGCCTCGCGGGTCTCGGCATCGGTTTCTACGACGGGCTCGTCGGCCCAGGCACGGGCACCTTCCTCGTCCTCGCCCTGACCGCCGTCCTCCACCTCGACCTGGTCACCGCCTCCGCCACCGCCAAGATCGTCAACTGCTGCACCAACACGGGCGCCCTGGCCATGTTCGCCTGGCAGGGCGCGGTCCTGTGGCAACTGGCGCTCCCGATGGCCGCGTTCAACCTCGTGGGCGGCATGCTCGGCGCCCACACCGCCCTGAAGAAGGGCAGCGGCTTCGTCCGGATCGTGCTGCTGACGGTGGTCTTCGCGCTGGTGGCGAACCTGGCGTACGAGCAGTGGGTGGCGTAGGGCGCGGCGGGGCGAGGCGGGTGCGACGGCGGGGGCGGAAGCCCGTGTGGCGTGGGAGGTCGCGACGTGGTGAGGGCGCGGCGTGATGACGTGGGGAGATCGCGACGTGGTGACGTGGTGACGTGGTGACGTGGTGACCTCTCAGCGGCTCCCCGTCAGGTGCGCGAACACCACCACGTTCCCCCGGTAGCCGGTCGCCCGCGAGTAGCCGCCGCCGCAGGTGATCACCCGCAGCTCGGGGCGCGCCGAAGCCCCGTAGACCTTCGCGTCGGGGAAGGCGCGGGCGTCGTAGACCTCGACCGCGTCGACGGTGAACACCGCGACCCCGCCGTCGCGCCGGTCCACCTCGATGGTGGCGCCCCTGCGCAGCGCGCCGAGGTCGTAGAAGACGGCCGGGCCGTCCGCGTTGTCGACGTGCCCGGCGACGATCGCGGTGCCCCTCTCGCCGGGGGTGGTGCCGGACTCGTACCAGCCGGCGAGGTTCTTGCGCGTGGCCGGCGGCACGTCGAGGCTGCCGGACGCCGTCAGGCCGAGGCCCATGAGGGGGGCGTCGACCCGGATCGACGGGATGCGGACGCGGTCGGGCGGGGACGGCGGCAGCGCGGGCGCGGACCGCGGGTCCGCGCCGCCCGGACGAGCCTCGGCGGCCGACGGCTGGGCGGGGCGTGCGTCCCGGCGCCGCCGTGCAGCAGCCACACCCCCGAACAGAGGGCGACCGCGGTGACGGCGGCTATGACGGTGTCGCCTGTGGTTCTGCGCATGCGTGAGCACCCCTCTCCCTGACGGAAACCCCGTGCCCCCCTCCGGGCCGCGAGGGGCGTCGGACCCGGAGGGGGAGGGGACATGCGGTACCGGCGGACGGACAGCGGAGGGTGCCCGTCAGATCCCGTCGCCTCTCGCCCGGCGATGCAGGAGCCAGGTACCGCCCGCGGCGGCGACGGCGAGAGCCGTCACACCGGCCGCGGTCTGCACGGGATCGGGGCCCAGAGCGCCGCCGACCCCCGTCTTCACACTTCCGCGCGGATACACCTGCTCCCGCGCGGAACTCAGGACGACCACCAGGTCCCCGGCGACCCTGCGCCCGTCCGCGGCGCACTGCGCGACGATCTCGTACGTCCCCGGCTGCGCGCTCGGCGGCACCTGGAACTGCCCGATCGCCTGGCCGTCGTGGCTGCTCGGCGCGAGCGTGAAGGGGCCGGCGCCGACCGCGGCGGCGTCGCCCGCGGCCGCCCCGGGGTCGCCGCAGGCGGCCGTGTTCACGGTGACCTGGCCGCCCGGCACCGCGGTGGAGGGGTACACGTCCAGGCTGCCGCTTCCGGAGGCGGCGGCGGCCTGGACGGGTGCGGCGAACCCGGCCGCGGTGGCCGCGGCGAGCGCGGCACCGGTCAGCAGTCGGGCGGCGGTACGTCGCATCGGTGCTCCTCCGAGCTGTCGCGGGAGCGGCCCGCGACATCCCCATGTGCCGCTGCGTCGGTCGCGCCCCTGCTCCTCCGAGGTAAGTGGCAGCGACGCGAGCCCGCTTCCTGAGGGAGCGTCAGGAATGTGGTGAACGGGTGTCGGACGGATCGGCCGCGAGGGTGCATCCCCGACCGTTCCCGCAGGTCACCGCCGTGCGCCGAGCGGCCTGCGGAAAAGCGCCCGAAGGGTGCGGGGAGGGGTGTGAACGGGTGACCGCGGGCGGGCCCGGCGGCCTCGGGCGGCCCGGACGGGTCCGGCCGCGGAGGTGACCCGGATTCGTGCCGGCGGTGATCCGGATTCGTGCCGGCGGTGACCCGTGCGCGGCCCTGCCCCGCTCCCGCCGTGGCGGTTCGCGCCGGTCCCGCTCCCGCGGTGGCGGTTCGCGCCGGTCCCGCTCCCGCGGTGGCTGCTCCCGCGGTGGCTGCTCCCGCCGGTCCTGTTCCCGCTGTTGACGCCGGTGGGGTCTCCCGCTCCGTTCGCGCCTGCTCGGCCCGCCCGGTTCCGTTCCGCCCCGTCCGCCCGCCCGATCCGCCCCGCCCGCCCTGTGCGGCCCCCTTCGTGCCGGTCCCGCCGCGGTGTTCAGCCGCGTTCTCGCCAGTCCCCGCTCGGGATCAGCGTCCCCCGTGCCCGCAGCCTGGCCGCCACCGCCGGTGCGGCCAGATACACCCACGCCCGCACGAGCCCGCCCTCCCGGTCCCGGCCGTCCCGCCGGCTCCGGCCCCGCCCGTCCGGTCGGTTCCGGCCCCGGCCCCGGCCCCGCCCCGGCCCGCCCCCGGTCCCGCGCTCCTGCCCGGCAGCGGTCCTGGCGGCGGCCCCGGCGGCGGTCCGCACCCGGTCGTCGCCCCCGGCCCGGCTCTCACCCCGCCCGTCCGGCAGGACGTCCCGCATCACCCGCTCGTACAGGCTGCTCGGGTCGCCCGCCCGGTACTCCTCCAGCCGGTCCAGCTCCGCCAGCAGCGGTCCGTACGCCTGCGGGGCCGGGACGACCAGCTCCCCGGTGACGGTCCCGGCCGGGTCGGCCACGGCGTACGGGTAGCCGGGGCCGTCGTACAGGACCGCGCCGGGCAGGCGGGCCGGGGTCTCGACGAGGCTGCGGCCGCGCAGGAGGAGGGCGTGGTTGGGCTCGCCGGGGCGGAGGGTGCCGTAGACGAAGAAGGGGAGCCGGGGGGTGATCACGGAAACGATTCTCCTCCCTCACGGCACTCGCACCGCTCCCGCACGCACGGGCTATGGACATGACATGTCATGCCCACTTAAATCTCAGGACGGCCTCAGCGCCACCCCCACGCGCCCCCCACGGCGCCTTCCCGAGGATCCCGAGGAGACCGATGAGCCGGATACGGCCGCACGTCCGAGGTTCCCGTCTCACCACCGCCTGCATCGCCGCCACCACGGCCACCCTCCTGGCCGCCGTGCTCACCCCCGCCGCCGACGCGGCCGACAGGCCGAACCGGGCCACCGCACTCGACAACGCCGCCGCCGTGCTGGCCGAGCGCGCCGCGAGCCTGGGCCTGACCGCCGCCCAGGGCACCGCCGTCCGGGACGTCATCGTCGACCAGGACGGCACCCAGCACGTCCGCTACGACCGCACCTACCGGAAACTCCCGGTGCTGGGCGGCGACTTCGTGGTCCACTTGGCGCCCGACGGCAGCTACCGCGGCGCCGACCGCGCGACGAGGAGCGAGATTTCCCTCCCCACCGTCGTCCCGGCCCTCTCCGCGCCCAGGGCCGCCGACACCGCCGCCGACGCCCTGCGCGCCGCGCACCCCGGCGAGGCGCTGAAGAAGCTCACCGTCAAGCCGCGACTGGTCGTCGACGCCCTGCACGGCGCCCCCAGGCTGGCCTGGCGGACGGACGTCGTCGCGCTGGACGCACGGGGCAACCCGGTCGCCCGCGCCGTCCTGACCGACGCCCGCACCGGCGCCCGGATCGACGCCTGGGACACCCTGGAGACCGCGACCGGCGACGGCGCCTCGCTGTACGGCGGCACGGTCCCGCTGGAGACGACCCTCTCCGGGGCGACGTACCAGCTCAAGGATCCCACCCGCGGGAACACGTACACCGGCGACGCGGCCAACAAGACCGATCTGTGCATCTTCGGCATCTGCATCAGCCGCGCCCCCTCGACCGTGTTCACGGACGCGGACAACCACTGGGGACCGGCGCGACCGCCGACCGCGCCACGGTCGCGGCGGACGCCCAGTACGGCACGGACGTGACCTGGGACTACTACAAGAACGTCCACGGCCGCAACGGCATCGGCAACGACGGCAAGGGCTCCTACAACCGCGTCCACTACGGCAACGCCTACAACAACGCCTTCTGGGACGACAGTTGCTTCTGCATGACCTACGGCGACGGTGACGGCACCCAGCTCGGCCCGCTGGTGTCGCTGGACGTGGCCGGGCACGAGATGAGCCACGGGGTGACCTCGAAGACCGCCAAGCTGACCTACTCGGGCGAGTCCGGCGGCCTGAACGAGGCGACCTCCGACATCTTCGGCACCCTCGTGGAGTTCCACGCCGGCAACACCTCCGACGCCGGCGACTACCTCATCGGCGAGAAGATCGTCCGCTCCGGCTTCGGCCGGGACGCCCTGCGCTACATGGACAAGCCCTCCCGGGACGGCAACTCCGCCGACTACTGGAGCAGTTCGGTCGGCGGTCTCGACGTCCACTACTCCTCGGGCGTCGCCAACCACTTCGCCTTCCTCCTCGCGGAGGGCAGCGGCACCCGGACCGTCAACGGCGTCACCTACAACTCCCCGACGTCCGACGGCTCGACGCTGACGGGCATCGGCCGGGACAAGCTCGGCAGGATCTGGTACCGGGCGCTGACCGTCTACATGACGTCCTCCACCAACTACGCGGGTGCCCGCACGGCCACCCTCAACGCGGCCCGCGACCTCTACGGCGCCGGCAGTGCGGAACAGAACGCGGTGGCGGCGGCCTGGAGCGCGGTCAACGTCGACTGACCCTCCCCTGCTAAGAGAACACCGACGGGCGGCACCCGCGGCGGGTGCCGCCCGTCAGTCCTGCGAGGGCGTGCCGGCCGGCCCCCGCGTCTCCGGCATGATCCGCCGGACAGGCCCTAACTCCCGGCGATCTCCACCCGCACCGCGCACACCTTGAACTCGGGCATCCGCGAGGTGGGGTCCAGGGCCGGGTTCGTCAGCGTGTTGGCGCGGCCCTCACCCGGCCAGTGGAAGGGCATGAAGACGGTGTCGGGGCGGATGCCGCTGGTGATCCGGGCCGGTGCCACCGCCCGGCCCCGCCGCGACACGACGGCCAGCGGATCGCCCTCGGCCGCACCGAGCCGTGCTGCGAGGCGGGGGTGCAGTTCCACGAACGGGCCGGGCGCGGCGGCGTTCAGCTCCTCCACGCGCCGGGTCTGGGCGCCGGACTGGTACTGGGCCACCACCCGCCCGGTGGTGAGCAGGACCGGGTACTCCGCGTCCGGTTCCTCCGCGGCGGGCCGGTGCGAGACCGGCACGAAACGGGCCCGGCCGTCGTCCGTGGCGAACCGGTCGAGGAAGAGGCGGGGCGTGCCGGGGTGGACGGCGTCGGGGGTGACCGCGTCGGGACGGACGGCGTCGGCGTCGTCGCGCGCGGGGTCCTCCGGGAACACGTCGAGACCGGTGTCCTCCCCGTCGTCGCCCACGGTCGTCGTCGCCTCTCCCACCGGCGCCGGGCAGGGCCAGAAGACCCCGTTCTCCTCCGCCAGGCGCCGGTAGGTGATCCCGGAGTAGTCCGCGGGTCCGCCCGCGCTCGCCCGGCGCAGTTCGTCGAAGACCTCCTCGGGATCGGTGGGGAACCCCTTCTCCACCCCGAGCCGCGCGGCCAGTTCGTGCAGCACCTCCAGGTCGCTGCGCACCCCCTCGGGCGGAGTGATCGCCCGCCGCCGCAGCAGCACCCGGCCCTCGAGGCTGGTCGTCGTCCCGGTCTCCTCGGCCCACTGGGTGACGGGCAGCACGACGTCCGCGAGCGCGGCCGTCTCCGACAGCACCACGTCGCAGACGGCCAGGAAGTCCAGGGACCCGAGGCGGTCCTCGACGTGCGCGGCGCGCGGCGCGGACACCACCGGGTTGGACGCCATCAGCAGCAGCGAGCGGATCTCGGTGCCCATCGCGTCCAGCAGCTCGTAGGCGCTGCGCCCCGGACCCGGCAGGCTGTCGGGGTCCACCCCCCACACCCCGGCCACGTGCCGGCGGGCCGCCGGGTCGTCCAGCTTGCGGTAGCCGGGCAACTGGTCGGCCTTCTGGCCGTGTTCGCGCCCGCCCTGTCCGTTGCCCTGGCCGGTGAGGCAGCCGTACCCGGACAGCGGGCGTCCCGCCCGGCCGGTCGCCAGGCACAGGTTGATCCACGCCCCGACCGTGTCGGTGCCCTTGGACTGCTGCTCGGGACCGCGTGCGGTGAGCACCATCGCGGCCTCCGGCTCGCAGAACATCCGCACGGTCTCGCGGAGTTGCGGAACGGACACCCCCGTGATCCGTTCCACGTGCTCCGGCCAGTGCGCCATCGCCGCCGCCCGTGCCTCCTCCCAGCCGGACGTCCGCTCCCGCACGTACTCCTCGTCGACCCGTCCCTCGGCGACGACCAGGTGCAGCAGTCCCAGCGCCAGCGCGAGATCGGTGCCGGGCCGGGGCATCAGATGCAGGTCGGCCTGCTCGGCGGTCTTCGTGCGGCGCGGGTCGACGACGATCAACGTGCCCCCGTTCTCGCGCAGTTCGCTGAAGAAGCGCAGGGACGGCGGCATGGTCTCCGCGAGGTTGGACCCGACGAGGATCACGCACCCGGTCCTCGGGATGTCCTCCAGCGGGAACGGCATCCCCCGGTCCAGACCGAAGGCCTTGATGCCGCCGGCCGCGGCGGACGACATGCAGAAGCGGCCGTTGTAGTCGATCTGCGAGGTGCCGAGCACCACCCGCGCGAACTTGCCGAGCGCGTACGCCTTCTCGTTCGTCAGCCCGCCCCCGCCGAACACCCCGAGCGCGTCGGGGCCGTGCTCCGCCCGGATCCCGCCCAGCGCACCGGCGATCCGGTCGAGGGCCTCGTCCCACGTGGCGGGCACGAGCGTGCCGCCGGAGCGCACCAGCGGCGAGGTCAGCCGCACCCGGGACGAGAGCACCGCCGGTGCCGTGCGGCCCTTGCCGCACAGCGCGCCCCGGTTCACCGGGAAGTCCGCGCGCTCGGTCACCTCGACGCCCCCTCCGGCGTGGGCGACAGGTTCATCCCGCACTGCAGGGCGCAGTACGGGCAGTGGGTGGGCGTCGAGGTGGTCTCCATGCGGTCCAGCGTGCTTCGGCCTTGTTACGTGAGCCGCGGCTCCCTGTTACGCCCCCGGCACGGCAACCTCCCCGCCGCCGGCCCGGCGGCGTGAGGCACAGGCCTGGCCACCTTCAGGTCGTCGCCGACCGGCACCGACGTTGCCGGTGGGGCGGAAGACGCCACATGTGGCTCATTGCGTGCTTTTCTTGGCCGATCCGACCTGGTTGAGAGTTGAATCAGTCGCACTACGCTCTCGCTACGCGCAGCGCTCGCACGACTCTGCACGGCGTTCGACACCCGGGCACGTCCGCCGCTCTCGGCGGTGTCCACCTGCGGCTCCACCTGCGGCTCCACCTGCGGCTCCACCGCCGGTGGCAATCCGACCCCGACACAGCCAGGAGGCCACCCGACCATGCCTCTGCGCCATCTGACCCCCGCGATCAGCGTCTCTTCCGGCAGTACGGCCAAGGCCCCGCCGTCCCCGTCCCCGATGCGCTCCTGCACCATGCCGTCGCCCGGCACGCTGCGGCATCACCGCACCTGGTCGCCGCCGAGCACCTGGGCGCCCGCGTCACCTACGGCGAGCTCGACCGCCACGCCGACGCCGTCGCCGCCCGCCTGGTCCGCGAGGGCGTGCGCCCGGGCGACCATGTCGGCCTGTTCGTCCGCCGCTCGATCCCGATGCTGGTGGGCCTGCTCGGCATTCTGAAGGCCGGCGCCGCCTACGTCCCACAGGACGTCGCCCTCGCGCCCCCGGCCCAGCTCACCCACGTCGTCCGCACCGCCCGCACCCGGATCGTCCTCACGGTCGCCGAGCACGCCCACCGCGTGCCGCTGCCGGACGGCCACCGGCTGCTCCGGCTCGACGAGCCGCTGCCGTACGCCCCGGCCCCGCGCGTCCGCGTCACCGGCGACGACGGCTGCTACGTCCTGTTCACCTCCGGCACCACCGGCCGGCCCAACGGCGTGAAGGTCACCCACCGCAACGTCGCCAATCTCCTGCTCACCGGGCCGGGCGGCCTCGGTGTGCGGCCCGGCGACCGCGTCGCCCAGCTCCTCAGCATCGCCTTCGACATGGCCGCCTGGGAGATCCTCGGCTGCCTCGTCCACGGCGGCACCCTCGTCATCCGCGGCAAGGACATCGCCGCGGCGGCCCGCACGGCGGACGTGCTCGTCGCGACCCCGACCGTGCTGTCCGGCCTCGACCCGGCCGACTGCCCGCGGGTGCGTACGGTCGCCGTCGCGGGGGAGCCCTGCCCGCGCCCGCTGGCCGACCGCTGGGCGAGGCGGGCCGCCTTCCACAACTGCTGCGGCCCGACGGAGACGACCATCGTCAACACGATGAGCCGCCACGACCCGTCGGCCCCCTGCTCACCATCGGCCGCCCCACCCCCAACAACACCGTCTACGTCCTCGACGCCGACCGCCGCCCCCTGCCCATCGGCGAGGTCGGCGAGATGTGGGCGGGCGGCGACTGCGTCTCCGCGGGCTATCTCGGCGACGACGCCCTCAACGCCGAGCGCTACGCCCCCGACCCCTTCCTCGGCGGCGGCCGCCGCATGTTCCGCACCCGCGACCTCGGCCGCTGGACCCCCGACGGACAGCTCGAGCACCTCGGCCGCACCGACGACCAGGTCAAGGTGCGCGGCTTCCGCGTCGAACTGGACTCCGTCTCCTCCGTCCTGGAGTCGGCCGCCGGCTGCACCCGCGCCGTCACCCTGAGGCGCGACGCCCGCACCCTGGTGTCGTTCGTCTGCCCGGCCGACGTCGACCCGGACGCGGCCCGCCGCGCGGTCGCGGACGCCCTGCCGTACTACTGCGTGCCCGAGCAGGTCCTGCCGCTCGCCCACCTCCCCGAGACCGACCGCGGAAAGATCGACAAGCAGGCCCTCCTCGGCATGCTCGAGCAGCGCGTGGCGGTGGCCCGATGACCACGTCCCCACCCCGGCCCTCCCAGGACACCGGCGGCCTCCCGCCGCTCCTGCCGCCCGTCCGCCGCCTGCTCAAGCATCCCCGTCTGATGCACCACCACCGCCTCGCGGCCCTGGTCCTGCTGGTCAACGCGGCTCTGGCCCGGGTCTTCTGGCCCCTCGCCACCCCCACCCTCGGGCACGCGGCCCTGGCCAACCTCGCGCTCGCCGTCCTGGTGCGCCAGCAGTACGTCATCAACCTCCTCTTCCGGCTGGCGACCGCCGCCCCGACCAGTTGGCCGCTGCGGGTCCGCTGGACGCTCGGCAAGGTCTACCACTTCGGCGGGCTGCACGTCGGCGGAGCCCTGGCGGGAACGGCCTGGTTCCTGGCGCTGACGCTCACGACACCCGACGGCCCGCTCAGGGCCGTCGGCTGGACCCTGACCGCCCTCCTCGCGGTGATCGTCGCCACCGCGCTGCCGGCCTTCCGCGCGCGGCACCACGACCGCTTCGAGAGGATCCACCGCTTCGGCGGCTGGACGGCCCTGGTCCTTTTCTGGACGCACACGCTGCTGTCGTCGCCCGGCCCCGCGGAGGTCGGGGTGCTCGCGCTGGTCACCTTCAGCGTCGCCCTGCCCTGGCTGCGGCTGCGCAAGGTGGACGTCCGTCTCGAACGCCCCTCCTCCCACGTCGTGCTGGCCCGCTTCGACCACGGCGAGACCCCCTTCGCGGGCTCCTCCACCGCGATCAGCCGCAGCCCGCTGAAGGAGTGGCACTCCTTCGCCAACGTTCCCGCCCCGGCGAGTCCGGTTTCCGGCTGACCGTCTCCCGGGCCGGCGACTGGACCGGCTCCTTCATCGACGACCTGCCCGAACAGGTGTGGGTCAAGGGCATCACCACCGCCGGAGTCGCCAACATCGAGGTGCTGTTCAAGAAGGTCGTCTACGTGGCGACCGGCAGCGGCATCGGCCCCTGCCTGCCCCACCTCCTCGCCGCCGAGGTGCCCTCCCGCCTCGTCTGGGCCACCCGCGGCCCACGCGCGACCTACGGCGACGCCCTGGTCGACGAGATCCTCGCCGTCCAGCCGCACGCCCTGGTCTGGGACACCTCCCGGCACGGCAAGCCCGACATGGTCCGGCTCGCCCACGAGGCCTGGCGGGACTTCGGCGCCGAGGCGGTCATCTGCATCTCCAACAAGAAGCTGACCTGGCAGGTGGTCCACGGCCTGGAGCGGCGGGGCATCCCGGCCTACGGCGCGATCTGGGACTCGTGACCCGACACCGAGGAGAAGGCACATGAACCATCTGAAGGCCGAGCGGCAGGGCCGCGTCGTGACCGTGCGCCTGCACCGCCCGCACGTCCTGAACGCCCTCAGCGGTGAGCTCCTCGCCGAACTCCTCGCACTCCTGCGACCGTTGGACACCGATCCCGACACCGGCTGCTTCGTCGTCACCGGCTCGGACAGGGCCTTCGCGGCGGGCGCCGACATCAGGGAGATGGCCGGGAAGTCGGCCGTCGACATGGCGGCCGAGGACTGGTTCGCCGACTGGGAGGAGTTCGCGGACCTGCGCACCCCGAAGATCGCCGCCGTCAACGGCTACGCCCTGGGCGGCGGCTGCGAGCTGGCCATGATGTGCGACCTGGTCGTCGCGGGGGAGTCGGCTGTCTTCGGCCAGCCCGAGATCGGACTGGGCGTGATCCCCGGCATCGGCGGCACCCAGCGGCTGACCCGTCTGGTCGGCCGGGCGAAGGCGATGGACCTGGTCCTCACCGGACGCACGATGGACGCCGCGGAGGCGGAACGCTGCGGTCTCGTCTCCCGCGTGGTCCCGGACCACCGGGTCCTGCCCGAGGCCCTCGAAGCGGCGACGACGATCGCCTCGTACGGCCGCGCGGCGGTGCGGGCGGCCCGCGAGTGCGTCGACCGGGCCCTCGAGACCGGTCTGCGGGACGGCATCCGCTTCGAACGGCGGACCTTCCACGCCCTGTTCGCCACCCACGACCAGAAGGAGGGGATGGCGGCGTTCCTCCAGAAGCGCCCGCCGCGCTTCCAAGGGCGCTGACGGACACGGCGGCGGGGGCGCGCGGCGTCCTCGCCGCCGGCCGTGTTCAGGGACGGTGTCCGGTCAGGGCACGGCCCCGGTCCTCGGCCCCGGCCAACGCCTCGCGCACACCCGGCTCCCGGGGCCCGAGGAACCGCGGATCCGGCTCGAACACCACGTCCAGCGCCGCCTTGCCGGCCGCGAAGATCTCCCGCGCGCCCCCGTAGTACCAGGTCACGTCGTGCTTCGCGGCGACGCCGACGCCGTACGACTCGACGCCCGCCGCCTCGCACAGCGCGACCGCCCGCCGGATGTGGAAGCCCTGGCTGATCAGGACCGCCCGGTCGACCCCGAAGATCTTCTTCGCGCGCACGCAGGAGTCCCAGGTGTCGAAGCCCGCGTAGTCGCTGACGATCCGCTCGTCCGGGACGCCGTGCCGCGTCAGGTAGGCGCGCATGGCGTCGGGCTCGTCGTAGTCCTCACGGCTGTTGTCCCCGGTGACCAGCACCACCCTGACGCGCCCCTCCCGGTACAGCGTCGCCGCCGCGTCCAGCCGGTGCGCGAGGTACGGCGACGGCTCCCCGGCCCACAGCCCGGCGCCGAACACCACCGCGACGTCGGTGCGCGGCGCCTCGGCCGCCGTGCCCAGCCGGTCCGCGGTGGAGACGTACAGCCAGGTGGCCGGGAGCAGCCCGAGCACACAGGCGGCCACCACCCCCTGCACCAGCCGCCGCCACCCGGCACGGGTACGCGGCAGCCGCGGTCGACGGATCTTCATACGGTGCCCCTGCCGGCCGTCCGGACCGTCCTTCCGGCTTCGACCGGGTAAGACGTGACCGGCCGGGATCCGGTTCGGTCCGCCGCACGTCACGCCGATCACACCGCCCGCCGATCACACTGCACCCCACCCCACCGCACCGCACCCCACCGCACCGCACCGCACCGCACCGCACCTCACAGCGCGGCCGCGCGCGCCGTGAACCCCCGGAAAACACCCGTGACGGTCGCGCAACGGGGGTGCAACCTCGCACCGCCACGATCGGTTCATGACGGCGTCGCCCTCCACGGACAATGAGATGTACGACGAGATGTACGACGAGTCCCACCACCGCCCCGGCAGCCCGCTGCCCGGTGGCGTCCACCTCGACAGTACGGCGCACATCATGAACCGGATCAGCTCCCAGCCAGCCGGCCGGCCCGGCCCCGTCCCGCTCGACCGCCGCCGGCGCCCCGGCCCGCCCGCGCTGGTGGTCGTCGCCCACGGCAGCCGCGACCCGCGCGCCCTGCGGACCGTCGGCACGCTCCTGGACGGCGTCCGCGACCTGCGCCCGGACCTGCCCGTGCACCTCGGGCACATCGAGCTGAACGAGCCGCTGCTGTCGGACACCCTCGCCGCTCTCGACGCGGCGGACACGGCGCACGCCGAGGGCGCCGTCCTCGTACCGCTGCTCCTGAGCCGCGGCTACCACGTGCGCCGGGACATCCCCGGGACGGCCGCCGCCGCGCGGGTACGCACGCGCGTGGCCGCACCGCTCGGTCCGCACCCCCTCCTCGTGGAGACGCTGTACGAGCGCCTCGTCGAGGCGGGCTGGCGCACCCCGGCGACGGACGCCGAGCGCCGCACGAGCGCGGTGGTCCTCGCGGCGGCGGGCTCCCGCGACCCGGACTCGGCCGTCGACACCGGCCGTACGGCCCGGCTCCTCGCGGACCGCCTCGGCGTCCCCGTGGTCCCGGCGTACGCCTCCACGGCCGCGCCCACCGTCCCCGAGGCCGTCCGCGCGCTCGCCGCGAGGGGCCGCCACCGGGTGGCCGTCGCCTCCTGCTTCACCGCCCCCGGCCGCTTCGCCACCGAGTGCGCGCAGGCCGCGCCCTGGATCGCCTCGGCCCCCCTCGGCACCCACGAGGCGATGGCCCGCCTGGTCCTGCACCGCTACGACCAGGCACGCGCGGCGACCGCCGACAGCCACGCCGCCTGAGGGGCGCGCGACGGTGACGCCGCCCGCCCACCCGCACGCGCCCCGGCAGCCGCGTGGCGCCCCGATTGTCACCGCCGCCGCTTAGTGTCGGGACATGCCCTACGACGAGCCGTCAACCGAACGCTGGGCGGCGGAGCCCGACAAGCGCCCCGGCCGCACCGCCTTCCAGCGCGACCGCGCCCGTGTCCTGCACTCCTCGGCGCTCAGGAGGCTCGCCGGCAAGACCCAGGTGGTGACCCCGGGCACCCGCACCGAGGCCTGGGACGCCACCCCCCGCACCCGCCTCACCCACTCCCTGGAGTGCGCCCAGGTCGGCCGGGAGCTGGGCGCGGCCCTCGGCTGCGACCCCGACCTGGTCGAGGCGGCCTGCCTCTCCCACGACCTCGGCCACCCCCGTTCGGGCACAACGGCGAACAGGCGCTGAACGACTTCGCCCGCGACTGCGGCGGCTTCGAGGGCAACGCCCAGTCGCTGCGCCTGCTCACCCGCATCGAGCCCAAGCGCTTCACCCCCGAGGGCTCCGTCGGCCTCAACCTCACCCGCGCCGCCCTCGACGCCGCCACCAAGTACCCCTGGCCGCGCGGCGCCCACCCCACCGACCCGGCGTCCCCCAAGTTCGGCGTCTACGACGACGACCGCCCCGTCTTCGACTGGGTCCGCAAGGAGGCCCCCGGCACGCGCACGTGCTTCGAGGCACAGGTCATGGACTGGTCGGACGACGTGGCCTACTCGGTGCACGACGTGGAGGACGCCCTGCACGCCGGCCACATCGACCCGGGCTGCCTGCGCGCCGAACCGGAGCGCGCGGAGGTCTTCCGCGTCGCCGTCGGCCGCTACGTGCCCGCGGACACCGACCCGGCGGAACTCGCCGCCGCCCTCGACCGCCTCCAGGACCAGGAGTGGTGGCCGCACGGCTACGACGGCACGGCCGTGGCCCAGGCCCGCCTGAAGGACGCCACCAGCCAGCTCATCGGCCGCTTCTGCCTGGCCGCCGAGGCCGCCACGCGCGCGCGGTGGGGCACGGGACGCCTCACCCGCTACGGCGCCGAACTCGTCGTGCCCCGCGGGACGCGCCTGGAGTGCGCGGTCCTCAAGGCCGTCGCCGACCGGTACGTGATGCAGCGCGCCGAGCAGGAGCTGCTCCGCGCCGACCAGCGCGTGGTCATCGGCGAGCTGGCCGAGGCGCTCACCGCCCGCGCCCCGACGGGCTGGACCCCCAGTTCCGCGCCCTGTTCGACCGGGCCGGGGACGACCGTGCCCGCAAGCGGGTGATCGTCGACCAGATCGCCTCGCTCACCGACGCCTCGGCCCGCTCACTGCACGCCCGCCTCACCACCGGGCCGTGAACCGGACGGGCGGGCCGGCCGGGGCGGCCGGACGGGCCCGAAGGTGACACTCCGTGGCCTGATCGGGTCACCCCCTCTTCCCCGGCCTGCCGCGTGCGGGACGCTCGGGTGGCGGCACTGTTACGAGGAGGCATCACGTGGTCGACGCGGATCAGACATTCGTCATCGTCGGAGGAGGCCTGGCCGGCGCCAAGGCGGCCGAGACACTCAGGGCCGAGGGCTTCACCGGCCGCGTGATACTGATCTGCGACGAACGGGACCACCCCTACGAGCGCCCGCCGCTCTCCAAGGGCTTCCTGCTCGGCAAGGAGAGCCGCGACAGCGTCTTCGTGCACGAGCCCGCCTGGTACGCGCGCAACGACGTCGAGCTGCACCTGGGCCAGACCGTCGACGCCATCGACCGCACGGCCAGGACCGTCCGCTTCGGCGACGACGGCACCCTCGTCCACTACGACAAGCTGCTGCTGGCCACCGGTTCCGAACCCCGCCGCCTCGACATCCCCGGCACGGACCTCGCGGGCGTCCACCACCTGCGCCGCCTCGCGCACGCCGAGCGCCTCAAGGGCGTCCTCGCCGCACTCGGCCGGGACAACGGCCACCTCGTGATCGCCGGCGCCGGCTGGATCGGCCTGGAGATCGCGGCGGCGGCCCGCGGGTACGGGGCGGAGGTCACCGTCGTCGAACCGGAGCCGACCCCACTGCACGGCGTCCTCGGCCCCGAACTGGGCAACGTCTTCGCCGAGCTGCACCGCGAGCACGGCGTCCGCTTCCGCTTCGGCGTCCGGCTCACCGAGATCGTCGGCCAGGACGGCATGGTCCTCGCCGCCCGCACCGACGACGGCGAGGAACACCCGGCGCACGACGTGCTCGCCGCGATCGGGGCCGCCCCGCGGACCGCCCTCGCCGAGGCCGCCGGACTGGAGCTGGCCGACCGCGCCCACGGCGGCGGCATCGCCGTGGACACCCGGCTGCGCACCTCCGACCCCGACATCCACGCCGCCGGCGACGTGGCGTCCTTCCCGCACGGCCTGTTCGACACCACCCTGCGCGTCGAGCACTGGGCCAACGCCCTGAACGGCGGACCGGCCGCCGCCCGCGCCATGCTCGGCAAGGACGTCACCTACGACCGGGTGCCCTACTTCTTCTCCGACCAGTACGACCTGGGGATGGAGTACAGCGGGTGGGCGCCGCCGGGGACGTACGACGAGGTGGTGATCCGCGGGGACGCGGGGAAGCGGGAGTTCATCGCGTTCTGGGTGAAGGAGGGACGCGTGCTCGCGGGAATGAACGTCAACGTGTGGGACGTCACAGAGCAGATCCAGCGGCTCGTCCGCTCACGCGGACGGATCGACACGGAGGCGCTGGCCGATCCCCGGGTGCCACTGGACACCCTCGGCGCCTAGGCAGGGTTCCGCCGCCCGCGCGCCGCCGGTCCCCGCCCGCGCGCCGCCGGTCCCGGTCGCTCGCGCGGTGCCCCGTGCCCCGGCCGGGGCACGGCGGCGTCCCCGGGCTGTCGGCGCACCCCCGTAGAATCGGCGCGTGGCAGGACGGATCAACGACGAGGACGTGAAGGCGGTTCGGGACGCGGTTCCGATCGACGCCGTGGTGTCCGAGTACCTCCAGCTGCGGGGCGCGGGCGGCGGCAACCTCAAGGGCCTGTGCCCCTTCCACGACGAGAAGTCCCCGTCCTTCCAGGTCAGCCCCAGCAAGGGGCTCTTCCACTGCTTCGGCTGCCAGGAGGGCGGCGACACCATCACGTTCGTGATGAAGGTCGACCACCTCACCTTCTCCGAGGCCGTCGAGCGCCTCGCCGCCCAGGCCGGCATCACCCTGCGTTACGAGGAGGGCGGCTACAACCCCTCCCACCAGCGCGGCGAACGCATCCGCCTGGTCGAGGCCCACAAGATCGCCGCCGAGTGGTACGCCGAACAGCTCGCCGTCAGCCCCGAGGCCGACGCCGGCCGGATCTTCCTCGCCGAGCGCGGCTTCGACCAGGCCGCCGCCGTCCACTTCGGCGTCGGCTACAGCCCCCAGGGCTGGGACCACCTCACCCGCTTCCTGCGCGGCAAGGGCTTCAGCGACAAGGAACTGATCCTCTCCGGCCTCGCCCAGGACGGCCGCCGCGGCCCCATCGACCGCTTCCGCGGCCGGCTGATGTGGCCCATCCGCGACATCGGCGGCGAGGTCGTCGGCTTCGGCGCCCGCAGGCTCTACGAGACCGACAACGGCCCCAAGTACCTCAACACGCCCGACACGGCCATCTACCGCAAGTCGCAGGTCCTCTACGGCATCGACCTCGCCAAGAAGGACATCGCCAAGACCTCCCGCGCGGTCGTCGTCGAGGGCTACACCGACGTCATGGCCTGCCACCTGGCCGGCGTCACCACCGCCATCGCGACCTGCGGCACGGCCTTCGGCACCGACCACATCAAGATCCTCCGACGACTGCTGATGGACAACGGCTCCGCGCGCGTGATCTTCACCTTCGACGGTGACGCGGCCGGCCAGAAGGCGGCCCTGCGCGCCTTCGAGGACGACCAGAAGTTCGCCGCCGAGACGTACATCGCCATCGCCCCGGACAACATGGACCCCTGCGACCTCAGGCTGGCCAAGGGCGACGAGGCGGTCGCCGACCTCGTCGAACCCCGCACCCCGCTGTTCGAGTTCGCCCTGCGCCAGATCGTCGCGCGCTACGACCTGGAGACCCCGGGCGGGCGGGCCGCCGCCCTCGACGAGGCCGCCCCGGTCGTCGCCCGCATCAAGAACAGCGGAGCCCAGCACGAGGTCGCCGTCCAGCTGGCCGGCATGCTCGGCATCCTCGACACCCAGTTCGTCGTCAAGCGCGTCGCGCAGCTGGCCCGTTGGGCCCGCGACCGCGGCGGCAGGGGCCCGGCGCCGGCCCGCGGCGGCTCCGCCCCGTCCTACGAGGCCGCCCCGCGCCCCGCCGTCACCGGCCCCGCCCTCACCCTGCGCAATCCCGTCTACGCCACCGAGCGCGAGCTGCTCAAGCTCGCCCTCCAGCGCCCCGAGCTGGTCTCCCCGGCCTTCGACGCGTACGGCGTCGACGAGTTCACCGCCGCCCCCTACGCCGCCGTGCGCGTGGCGATCCAGGACGCGGGCGGCGCGGAGTACGGCACGCAGGACCCGCAGGACTACCTCGTCCGCGTCCGCGAGGCCGCCCCCGACGACACCGTCCGCGCGATGGTGACGGAGCTGGCGGTCGAGGCGATCCTGCGCAAGACGGTGGACGAGGTGTACGCCGGCGCCCAGCTGGTCACCGTCCGCCGCCGCGCCGTCGAGCGGCGCATCCGCGACGTCCAGTCCCAGCTGGCCCGGCTGTCCGCAGGCGGCGACCCGGCCCAACTGGCCGCCGTCCAGAACGAACTGTGGGTCCTTCAGCAGTACGACCAGGCCCTGCGCGGACACGGGGCCGCGGCTCTGTGAGCACGTCCCGACCGGTTTCCTGACCTCCGCGGTCGGCAGGCGGTCACGGCCCGGACGCAAAAAGTCATCGCACGCCCCTCGTGGCGGCGATGTGTCGTACTCCACACTGGGTGGCGGTGCCTGAGTCCTCGGAGCGCGGCCGATCCGTCCCCGGCGGGTCCCACACCCCCGCGGTTCCGCTCATCGCTCACGGGACGGACAGCGGCGAGGCCGCCGACTCCGTCCTCGAAGCAGCGCTGCCGCGCCTCTCGGCAGCGATCACCCTGGAGGTCGCCCCCCGTGCAGACCCGGATCCTCACCCAGACCGACACGCGCACCGACGGCACGGAACCGGACGGCCGGACGGGCGTCCTGGTCGCGGTCCCGCCGCAGAACCGTGCCGTACGCCACCCGGAGACGGCCATGGAACCGGAGCCCGAGTCCGAGCCGGCCGGCCCGGCTCCCGAGGACCCGCCCGCCGAAGCGCTCACCGAGCCGCCCGGGCAGGCCCTCGACCAGGCAGCCGAGCAGGTCCTCGAACCCGTCGAGACGCCCGCCCCCCGCTTCGTCGACACCTCCGGCCCCTCCTCGGACCTGTTCCGCCAGTACCTGCGCGAGATCGGCCGGATCCCGCTGCTCACCGCCGCCGAGGAGGTCGAACTCGCCCGCCGCGTGGAGGCCGGCCTGTTCGCCGAGGCGAAACTGAGCGACGCTCCCGACATGGACGGCGACCTCGCCCTCGACCTGGACCGGCTGGTCGTCATGGGCCGGATGGCCAAGCGCCGCCTCATCGAGTCGAACCTGCGCCTCGTCGTGTCGGTCGCCAAGCGCTACGTCGGCCGCGGCCTGACCATGCTGGACCTCGTCCAGGAGGGCAACCTGGGCCTGATCAGGGCGGTCGAGAAGTTCGACTACGCCCGCGGCTACAAGTTCTCCACGTACGCCACCTGGTGGATCCGCCAGGCCATGTCCCGCGCGCTCGCCGACCAGGCCCGCACCATACGCGTCCCCGTGCACGTGGTGGAGCTGATCAACCGCGTGGTCCGCGTCCAGCGCCGGCTGCTCCAGGAACGCGGCTGCGAGCCCACCGCCGACGAGGTCGCCGCCCAGCTCGACCTCGCCCCCGAGCGCGTCGGGGAGGTGCTGCGGCTCGCCCAGGAACCGGTCTCCCTGCACGCCCCGGTGGGCGAGGAGGACGACGTGGCCCTCGGCGACCTCATCGAGGACGGCGACGCCGCCAACCCCGTGGAGTCGGCGGCGTTCCTGCTGCTGAGGGAGCACCTGGAGGCGGTGCTGTCGACGCTCGGCGAGCGCGAGCGCAAGGTCGTCCAGCTCCGCTACGGCCTGGCCGACGGCCGCCCCCGCACCCTGGAGGAGATAGGCCGCATCTTCGGCGTCACCCGCGAACGCATCCGCCAGATCGAGTCCAAGACCCTCGGCAGACTCCGCGACCACGCCTTCGCGGACCAGCTCAGGGGCTATCTGGACTGAGCGGGGCCCCGTCGGGCGGCCCCCGTCGGGCGGCCCGGCCCCCCCGTCGGATCCTCCGCCCCCGCCTCGCCGACGGGGCCGGAGAATCCGGCGGGATCTAGGGGGTGTTTCGAAAGTCCCGCCTGCCCGGCGACGCCTGGCACGCACTCCCCCAGAGGGGGCACCCCCAGCCGCGTTGTCGGGATCGCCCCGATACAACCAGTATCGGGGCGACCCTCCGCCTTGCGATCGCACGCACCAGACGCCGCCGGGCCTGCCCTTCGGGCAGACGACGCCACTTTCGAAACACCCCCTAGTCCACCTCCGCGACCGCCTCGGCGAACTGCGCCCGGTACAGCCGCGCGTACGCCCCGCCCACCGCCAACAGCTCCGTGTGCGTGCCCTGCTCGACGATCGACCCGTCCTCCATCACCAGGATGGTGTCGGCGTCCCGGATCGTCGACAGCCGGTGCGCGATGACGAACGACGTCCGCCCGTGCGCCAGCTTCGCCATCGCCTTCTGGATCAGCACCTCGGTCCGCGTGTCGACGGAACTCGTCGCCTCGTCGAGCACCAGGATCACCGGGTCGGACAGGAACGCCCGGGCGATGGTGATCAGCTGCTTCTCACCGGCGCTGACCCCGCTGCCCTCACCGTCGATCACCGTGTCGTAGCCGTCGGGGAGCGTGCGGATGAACCGGTCGGCGTGGGCCGCCCGCGCCGCCTCCTCGATCTCCCCGCGCGTGACCTCGCGCGCGGCGCCGTACGCGATGTTCTCCGCGATGGTGCCGCCGAACAGCCAGGTGTCCTGGAGCACCATGCCGATCCCGGCGCGCAGTTCGTCGCGGGACATCCGCGTGATGTCGACGCCGTCGAGGGTGATGCGCCCGCCGGTGACGTCGTAGAACCGCATGAGGAGGTTGACCAGCGTGGTCTTGCCGGCGCCGGTGGGGCCGACGATGGCGACCGTGTGGCCGGGTTCGACGACCAGCGACAGGTCCTCGATCAGCGGCTTTTCGGGGTCGTAGCGGAAGGACACGTGCTCCAGCGCCACCCGCCCGCGCAGTTCCTCGGGCCGCACGCCCGGCACCGGATCGGCCTGCTGCTCCTCCGCGTCCAGCAGTTCGAAGACCCGCTCGGCCGAGGCGACGCCCGACTGCACGAGGTTCGCCATCGACGCGACCTGCGTCAGCGGCATCGAGAACTGGCGCGAGTACTGGATGAACGCCTGCACGTCACCGATCGACAGGGACCCGGTGGCGACCCGCAGCCCGCCGACCACGGCCACCAGCACGTAGTTGAGGTTCGACACGAAGAACATCAGCGGCTGCATGACCCCGCTGTTGAACTGCGCCTTGAACCCGGCCTCGTACAGCGCGTCGTTCTGTTCGGCGAACTGCCGCGCCGACTCCTCCTGCCGGCCGAACACCTTCACCAGCGTGTGGCCGGTGTACATCTCCTCGATGTGCGCGTTCAGCTTGCCCGTGGTGCGCCACTGCTGCACGAAGTGCGGCTGCGACCGCTTGCCCACCCGCGTGGCGATGACCGCCGACAGCGGCACGGTGACCAGCGCGACCAGGGCGAGGATCCACGACACCCAGAACATCATCGCCAGTACGCCGACGACGGTGAGCAGCGAGTTCACCAGCTGGCCCAGCGACTGCTGGAGCGTCTGCCCGATGTTGTCGATGTCGTTGGTCGCCCGGGACAGCACCTCGCCGCGCTGCCGCTTGTCGAAGTACGACAGCGGAAGCCGCGACAGCTTCGTCTGCACGTCCTCGCGCATCCGGTACACCGTGCGGTTGACGGCCCGGTTGACCAGCCGTGTCGCCGCCGCCATCAGCAGGCCGGCGACCGCGAACACCGCGACCGCGAACAGCAGCACCCGGCCCACGGCGTCGAAGTCGATGCCCTGGCCGGGGGTGAAGTCGGTGCCGCGCAGCATGTCGGCGACATCGCCGTCACCGCGCTCGCGCATCGAGTCGAGGACCTGGTCCTTGGACGCCCCGGCCGGCATCTCCCGCCCGACGATGCCGGCGAAGACCAGGTCGGTGGCCCGGCCGAGGATCTTCGGCCCGACCACGCTGAGGCCCACGCTCAGGACGACGCAGGCCAGCATCGCGTAGAGGGTGAGCCGCTCCGGCTTGAAGTGGGCGAGCAGCCGCCGGCCGGACGCCTTGAAGTCCAGCGAGCGGTTGTCCGGCCCGGTCCCCGCCATCATGCGCCCCATGGGCCCGGCCATCAGGCAGCCTCCGCTTCCGTGAGCTGGGAGAGCACGATCTCCCGGTAGGTCTCGTTGTCCGCCATCAGTTCCCGGTGGGTGCCCTCGCCGACGACCCGGCCCTCGTCGAGCACGACGATGCGGTCGGCGTCACGGATGGTGGCCACCCGCTGGGCGACGATGACGACGGTCGCCTCGGCGGTCTCCCGGCCCAGGGCCGCCCGCAGCGCCGCGTCGGTGGCGTAGTCGAGGGCGGAGAAGGAGTCGTCGAAGAGGTAGATCTCCGGGCGCTGCACGAGCGTGCGGGCGATGGCGAGCCGCTGCCGCTGACCGCCGGACACGTTGGTCCCGCCCTGCGCGACGGGGGCGTCGAGACCGCCCTCCAGCGCGCGCACGAACTCCGCGGCCTGGGCCACCTCCAGCGCGTGCCACAGCTCCTCGTCCGTCGCGTCCGGGTTGCCGTACCGGAGGTTGGTCGAGACCGTGCCGGCGAACAGGTACGGCTTCTGCGGCACCAGCCCGACCGTCCTGGCGAGCAGCGCCGCGTCCAGGTCCGCGACCTCGACGCCGTCGACGAGGACCTGCCCGGCGGTGGCGTCGAACAGTCGGGGACCAGCCCGAGCAGCGTGGACTTGCCGCTGCCCGTCGAGCCGATGACGGCGGTGGTCTCACCGGGCCGCGCCACCAGGTCGACGCCCTTGAGCACGGGCTCCTCGGCGCCCGGGTAGCCGAAGCCGGCGCCCCGGATCTCCAGGTGGCCGTGACGCCGCAGTTCGCGCACCGGCGCCTTCGGCAGGACGACGCTGGACTCGGTGTCCAGGACCTCCTGGACGCGTTCGGCGCACACCTCGGCGCGCGGCACCATCATGAACATGAAGGTGGCCATCATCACGGACATGACGATCTGCATCAGGTAGGCGAGGAACGCGGTCAGGTCGCCGATCTGCATGCCGCCGCTGTCGATCCGGTGGGCGCCGAACCACACCACCGCGATCGACGACAGGTTCACCGTGGTCATGACCACCGGGAACATCAGCGCGAGCAGGTTGCCGGCCTTCAGCGAGACGTCGGTGAGGTCGGCGTTGGCCTTGCGGAAACGCTGCTCCTCGTAGCCGTCGCGGACGAAGGCGCGGATGACGCGGTTGCCGGTGATCTGCTCGCGCAGCACCCGGTTCACCGCGTCCAGCCGCGTCTGCATGGACCGGAACAGCGGCCGCAGCCGCCGCACGATCAGCGTCACGCAGATGCCCAGCACCGGCACCACGGCCACCAGGATCCCGGACAGCGGCACGTCCAGGCCGAGGGCCATGACGATGCCGCCCACGCACATGATCGGCGCCGACACCATCAGCGTGAACGTCATCAGGGCCAGCATCTGGATCTGCTGGACGTCGTTCGTGGTCCGGGTGATCAGGGAGGGCGCGCCGAACTGGCCGAGCTCGCGGGCGGAGAAGGACTGCACGCGGTCGAAGACGGCCGCCCGCATGTCCCGCCCGAGCGCCGACGCCGTCCTGGCGCCGTAGTACACGGCACCGATGTTGCAGAGCACCTGCACCAGGGAGACGGCGATCATCAGGGCGCCGTAGGAAAGGATGTAGCCGGTGTCGCCGTTGACCACGCCGTCGTCGATGATGTCGGCGTTGAGCGTGGGCAGGTAGAGCGTGGCGCAGGTCTGGAGGAACTGGAGCAGCACCAGCAGGACGATGGGTTTCTTGTAGGGCCTGAGATAGGTCCGCAGAAGTCGTATGAGCACGCTACGTCTCTCGGAGTCGGCGGGGCGCGGGGCACTGGTTGCCCCTGGCCCCTATCGTCCGACACTCCACCGGTGTTACCTCAACCGATTAAGCCGACAGCGTTGTGCTACAGGAGCGGCCCCGCCCCGCGGCTCCGGTCCTACGAGCGGAACGCCGTGGGGTGCGTCTGCTCCCGCACCGACACGTACTGCTGTCGCACGGCCTGCCCCACGGCCAGTTCCTCGCCCGGGTCCAGCACCTGCGCCGCCGGACCGGGCCAGGCCGGCGGAGTGCGCGGATCGAGCGCGCCCTGCGACACCCCGAGCGCCCAGGCGGCCTGCCGCGCCGCCCCGATCGCCGCGTAGTCCGCGGGCTGCGGTACGACGACCTGCGCCCCGAAGAGCGCGGGCGCCGCCGCCTGCACGGCCGGCAGCTCGGCCGCCGCACCGAGCAGGAAGACCCGCCGCACCTCGACGCCCCGGCCGCGCAGCACGTCCAGCGCGTCCGCGAGCCCGCACAGCATGCCCTCGAACGCCGCCCGCGCGACGTGCTCCGGCTTCATCGACTCGCGCCGCAGACCCGTCAGGGTGCCCGCGGCGTGCGGCAGATTCGGAGTCCGCTCACCCTCCAGGTAGGGCAGCAGCACCAGCCCGTGCGACCCCGGGGTCGACTTCATCGCCAGCTCGGACAGCGTCTCCAGATCGGCCGCCCCGAGCAGCTCGGCGGCCCCGCGCAGGGTCCGTACGGCGTTCAGGGTGGTGACGACCGGCAGGTGCATGCCGGTCGCGTCCGCCAGCGAGGTGATCATGCCGCTCTGGTCGACGAGGGCCGTGGGGTGCACGGCCATCACGGACCCGGAGGCGCCCAGCGACACGACCGCGTCCCCGAGGCCGATGCCCAGCCCGAACGCGGCGGCCATGGTCTCGCCGGTGCCGGCCGAGATCAGCAGGCCCTCCGGGGTCGTGCCCGCCGCGTCGGAGGGGCCGATCACCTCGGGCAGCATGACCTGGTGACCGAGCGCCAGCTCCACCAGTTCGGGCCGGTAGCCGCCGGCGGCCGCCGACCAGTACCCGGTCCCGGAGGCGCCGCCGCGGTCGGTGGTGCGGCGCACCGGCCGCCCGAGGAGCTGCCACACGAGCCAGTCGTGCGCCTGGAGCAGCACGGCGGTGCGCAGCGCGGCGTCCGGCTCGTTCTTCGCCAGCCAGCGCAGCTTGGTCACCGGCTGCGCGGCCTGCGGCACACAGCCGACCGCCTGCGCCCACGCCTCCCGGCCGCCGAGCGCGTCGATCAGATCGGCCGCCGCGACCTGCGCGCGCTTGTCGCCGCCGACCATCGCCGGACGCACGGTGCCGCCCTGCGCGTCGAGCGGCACGACCGCGTTCTGCTGCGCGGACACGCCGATCGCCTGCACGCCCTCGAGCAGCCCGCCGCCGGCCGCCTCCCCGAGGGAGAGCAGCCAGGCCTGCGGATCGACGTCGGAGGGACGGCCGGCACCGTCGGGACCCTCCACCGGGTGCGGCGCGTAGCCCTGCCTGAGCACGGCCCCTGTGTCCGCGTCGCAGACGACGATGCGAGTGAAATCGGGCGAACTGTCCAACCCGGCGACTATCCCCATGCGTAAAATTCTGCCGCACCGCGGGGGGTGACCGCGTCGGCCCGATCCGAACGGCGGGCCCTAGGGATGACTGGTGCCCCAGTCGTCCGATCCGTCGCTGTGCGCGGCCCGGTCCCGCAGGGAACGGACCCGGCCCGCGACCGACTCGGGCATCCGGTCCCCGACCTTGTCGCTGACCACGTGGTACGCCTTGCCCGCGAACTGGCGACCCTGCTGTGCCGCCGACTCCGCCGTGTTGCGCACGGCGGGGTTCTGCGCGACCTGGCGCGCGGACTTCTTCAGCTGTTCGTAGCGCTCCCGCCCGGCCTTCGTGCCGAGCACGTAACCCAGGGCGAGTCCGACGACGAACGTGAGCCGGTAGCGCATGAGGCCACCCTTTCCTCGTGTAGGTCTGCGGTGCGGCATCGGCGCCCGAGGGAACCGATTGGCGGAGCACCCCCCTGCTTGCGCTAATGTATGTGTCGCAGCGAGCGTCCGCCCCCTGGCGAATACCCAGGCAGGGGCGTTCGATGCGAACGAGGCATTCCTCCGTAGCTCAATTGGCAGAGCAGCCGGCTGTTAACCGGCAGGTTACTGGTTCGAGTCCAGTCGGGGGAGCTCGGTCCTCCGTAGCTCAATTGGCAGAGCAGCCGGCTGTTAACCGGCAGGTTACTGGTTCGAGTCCAGTCGGGGGAGCATCGTGATCGAGGACCCTTAGGGGTCCTTTTTCATGTCGCTCCATGCTGTATCCACGTCGTTTCACGCCGCCGGGAACTGGGCAGGTCACAGCGCGGTCCTCATGGTCATGCGGCGTCGGACCAGGCGGAGCGTGAGATCGTATGAGCGGCTATGCTGCGGCAGACGGCGCGCACACGTGTACGCGACACGCCGCTATGGGGCGGTAGCTCAGCCGGTTAGAGCAGCGGACTCATAATCCGCCGGCCGTGGGTTCGAGTCCCACCCGCCCCACCAAGCACTACGCGAGCAGAACCGGTCTGAGCAGCACTTTTACTGGTCGGGGCGAGCGCGTCAGGGTCTTGGCGGCCCGGCGACGATCATGGTTTCGTGACCGTGAGACGAACTGAGGACGCAGGTCACGCCGCGGGGCTCAGCCCCTCGTCCGGCGCATCTCCGCCGGTCTGAGGCTCCTTCTTCGTGGCCTCATCGTGGCCTTCCGGCTTGGAAGGCCTGGCCCGTCCTCGGCTGGGCTTCTGGGCCCGAGGCACGACCGAGATCGTGGACTCTGCCTCGGCTGTCATGAGCTGAGGCAGGACGCTCGTGTACGTGTCCGAAGTGATCTGCCGGGAACTGTGGCCAAGCCGCTCCTGGACGACTGTGATGTCGGCCTCCCCCAGCAGTGCCGGATCAGGCATGCCCGGAAACAACTCCCGTCCCGGGTACGGCATGATTCCTCCGCAACCACCGCGTTCCCGGGGAGAACATGCGCCACCGCCACAGCGTCACTGCCATAGCGATCACCGCGCTCGCACTTACCGCCTGCTCCAGCAACGACGAGCCCGACCGCCTCACCGCCGAAGAAGTCGCGGCCGAACTTGCCGACGCAACCGGCGTCGTCGACCTCGGCGACCAGACCGACAACACCAAGTTGTGCTCCAACGAGGCTGTCGGCAAAGAGCCGCACAAGAACGACTGCCTCCAGCTCATTGCCACCTACACCGTCTCGGTCTACGAGTACGGGACGCCGGCAGTCGCCGCGAACCGGGTCAAGGAAATGAAGAAGGCCGGCAGCGACTGGCGGCAGGTCGACCGGTTCGCGCTCGCCTGGACGTCGCAGGAGCAGAAGAACACGTCCGACCAGCGGCGCACCGAGCTGGTCGCCGCGCTGGAGAAGCTGACAGCGAGCGAGGACTGACCGACTGCCGCTGACTGGCCCGGCCGCAACGCCACCACGACGGCCGGGCTTCGTGCTCGCGCAGGGAGGTGACCCATGGCCGACCAGAACGTGGACCCGGTCACCGACGAGGAGAAGGAAGAGATCCGCCGTCTCCGCGCTGCGGCCCACGGCCGCGGCCCCATCGGCGACCAGTGATCAGAAACCCGGTTCAGCCTGCGGACTCGGCCGCATGGGCGGCGGGGGTTGCGCAGCCGTCCGGGCCGCGGCTCGCGCCGTCTGCGTCGAGTGTCGTCACGGACGGGCGGGTCTCGTCCCCGTGTGTGAAGGACATCGGCCTGTGGGGCGAGCGCCTTCAGAAGGCCTATTTCGACATGGGCGTCTTCGACCTGGGCGACTCCAACCTGGACCTGCTGATGACCCAGGACGAGGAGATCGCGGAGGGCGGGGCCGTCTCGTAGCCGGAGCGCGGTCTCGTGGCCGTACGGGAAATGGGGTGAGCCCCCGGCGCCGGGTGGCGCCGGGGCTCGGTGTCGTCAGCGGGCGGCCGGGATCAGCCGAACGCCTTGACAGTGCTCCAGTCGGTGGACAGGACCGTCTTGACCGGGGCGTTGGTGTTGGTGGTGGACGGGTTGTACAGCTTCATGGTGCCGGTGGCGCCGTCGCGGGCCCAGATGTCGGGCACCCCGTCCTTGTTGACGTCGGGGATGCCGATCGCGGCGGTGATGTTGGTCGCGGTCCAGTTGGTGCCGAACGACACGTCACCGTCGACCGAGTTGGCCGCGAGCTTGATCGACTCAAGGTCGACGCTGCCGGCGACCGGGCCGGGCTTGCCGTGGCGGACGTACATGTTGCCGGTGGACACGTTCCGCCACAGCAGGTCGGGCGTGTTGTCCTTGTCCATGTCCGCGATGTTGACGATGTCGCGAGCGGTGGTGGCCCAGGCGGTGCCCTCCATGAGCGTGGCGGACTGGAAGCTGCCGCCGGTGTAGCCGGAGAGGATCCAGAACGCGGTGCCCGCGCGCAGGGCGATGTCCGGGTGCTTGTCACCCGTGATGTCGCCGATCGCCTTCATCTGCGTCCACGTGGACGGAGCCGGGGCGTTGGACGGCAGCCGGATCTTCATGCGCTGGTCGACGTTGAAGGTGCCGTAGCCGTCGCCCGGGTAGAGCCAGAACTGCTTGTCCGGGGTGACGGCGAACAGGTCGGTCGACCCGTCGCCCGGGTAGACGTCGTTGTAGTGCGCGATCAGCGACGGCGTGCCGGCGGCGTCGATCCAGTGGTTCGCCGGGTCGATCTTCGTGCCGGCGGTGACGTAGGACGCCGCAAGGCAGTTGTACAGCTCACCGCCGGTGCCGGGGACGGCCGGGTCGGCGGGGGCGCCGACACAGTTCTTCAGCTTGCCGTCCGCGTGGAGGACGAGCAGGTCGGCGATGTTGTCGCCACCCGTGTCCATCGGGCCGTCGGCGGTGTCACGCGGCGGCAGGTAGAAGTGGTAATCGCCGCGGATGCTCTGGTTGCCGTTGGCGTCGTAGGCGTAGACGTTGATCGTGACCGGCCCGGCGTGCGGCGGGGTGACACCGGTGATGGTGACCTTGCCGTTGACCGGGGTCGGCGCGTCGACGTAGCCCTGGCCCTCGAAGGCGTACCGGAACTTCGACGCTCCGGCGGCGGTGAAGGTGAAGTCACCGGGCTTGCCGAAGTTCACCGTCGCCCACGTCTTGCCGTCGGCGGTGGCCTCCGTGAACACCGTGCTGGTGATGTCCGGCTGCGGCGGGGCGGTCGGGTCGACGGTGATCTGGCACGGCTCGCTGCCGTTCGGGAAGAAGGTCGAGGTGGAGCCCGCGGCCGGGTACGTGGAGTCCTCGGAGCGCACGTCCCACTTGTAGCGGGTGTTCGTGGTGATGCCGCTGAGCAGCGGGTCCGTCGCCTGGATGACCATCTGGCCGTACCCGGTGCTGTCCGCGGTGGCGACGTACTCCTTCTTGGTGGTGCTGCCGTCCTGCCAGAAGCGGAAGCGCAGCTTCGGCGGAGCGCCGTCCGGGTCGGAGCCCTTGGCCTTCAGCGTGATGGTCGTACGGCCGATCAGCGCGCTGGCGGTCGGGCCCGGCACGCACGCACCGCCCGGCGAGGACGTGCCGGAGGTCGGCTGGTTCGGCGGGCGGTTGAACTCGCCTTCGATCCGGGCACCGGTCGCGGCGAACTTGCGCCAGGTCTGGGTGTCGGTCTCGGACGTGGCCCGCATGCCGAGGGTGAGGTTCGACCAGCCCTTGTCCGCGGCCTCCTGGGCCGCAGAGGTCACGCTGAAGGACTCCCACGCGTCCGGGCACGACGAGGACCAGCCGTGCGCGAAGGACTTCTTGTGCAGCACCCTCGACCAGCTCGGCTGCGCGTTCCACGTCGTACCCGAGGAGATGCCGCCCGTCAGCCAGAACTCCATCTGACGGTCGGTGCAGGACCAGGAGTGGTTGTTCACGATCTTGAACGTGGCCCAGTCGAACTTGGCGCCCTTGTAGCTGGTGGAGAACCTCATCCGCCAGAAGGAGCGGGCCAGACCGCCGGTGTCGCTCTCGTAGCCCACGCGGGCGTCGGAGGTGCCGGAGGAGAAGTTCGTACCGTTCCAGAAGCTGGAGTTCGGGTACTTCTTGTACGCCACGGTCCAGGCCAGCCAGTCGCTGTTGAGCGGCGGGTCGACGAAGACCGGGAACTGCGTGTCCTTGTCGGTGAACAGGCCCGTGGCCGCGACGTCCAGGTTCAGCGTCGCGGAGCCGGTGCCGTCACCGTCGAGGACGACGGGAAGCTGGGCGGACTTCGCGCCCGGCTCGATGCCCGTCAGGCCCGACAGCCTCAGCACGTCGGCCGTGGTGGCCACGGAGGTGCGCTGCGGCGTGCCCGGGGGCAGCTCGGGGTCGCGGCCGGCCGAGTCCCAGGCGAACGGGGTCGGGATGCTGCCGGCCTCCTTGCCGTCCTTGCCGAGGACCTGGATCCGGTCGGCCTTGGTGTCCTGACGGAAGACGGCCGTCTTCGAGCGCAGTCCGTACGAGACGGTCGCGAGGTCCTTGTTCTGCGCGGCCTGCTCGTCCTTGACGATGAGGAGCTGGCCGAAGCCGCCCTCGGCGCGCACGACCAGCAGCAGGTCGACACCCGGGAACACCTCTGGGTACAGAGCGCGCGGGCCGTCGAGCACCGGCTCGGGCAGGGTGCCCGGCCAGGTGTACGCGACGGTGTGGCCGTTCAGGTCGACCTCGGCGAGGACGGTCTCGCCGGCCAGCGGGGCGCGGACGTACGAACGGTCGGCGCGGTCCGCGGACCGGGTACCGCCGGCGAAGCGCACCGGCACGACCGCGTTCACCGGACGGATGCTCAGCGAACCGGCACCCTTCGTCCGGCGCAGCGTGGTGTCGATCGGCGCCCACGTGCCCCGGGCGTTCTTCGCACGCTGCGGCTGGGCGTCGATCCGGGTGCGCATCTTGCCGTTCGGCAGTGCCCAGATGAGCTGGTTCTCGGTGGTCGCCGTGTCGACGAGCACCTTCTTCCCGGTCCGCCTGGCCTCGGCCGTGGCGGCGGCCTCGTCGCGCGGACCGGTCGACACCTGCCGGGCGTCGGTGGCGGTCGTGGGCCCGCTCGGCTGCCACCAGGGCAGGAGCGCGGCGGTGAGTGCGGCCAGGACAAGGCCGAGAGTGAGGCTCAGCCGTGCGCGCGTGCGCACGAATGGGCTGAGAAGACGAGGCGGCGCTGGCACGGCGGTCTACTCCCGTAGGAACCAGAGGATTTCGGACAGCACAGACAGCCCCGTGGCTCAGGCCACGGGGCATAGGCGCGCACACGATCACACGAAGGTCATACGGCGTCCATCTCTGAAGGATTTATGAAGACGTTATGTGTAGCCGTGCCAGAATCTGATGCATCGTGAAGAAGTAGTCATTCAGGGTGATTTGACGGAGTGTTGCGTTCGGTTTGCCCTCGATGCCTGCCCCACGGCAAAGATCGGCAGTGTGGCAGTCTGCTGGCGATTGCACTGTGGTGGATTTCACTTCGGGACCGCTCTGCTCGCTTTCAGTGATCTTGAAAGCGTGGCGAACATGACAGAGAGTGCGCACGCACGCGCCTGATCCAGACGCGTGCTCTTTGGTGTTTCCGCACCTCCGTTGTCTTGTTCGTCCGGGTGGGAGTCGACGCGTATGCGTGCTTCAGGTCCACTGCCATGGCTGGGGCGGAATCGCCTGGCCATGACAGAGTCACAACGACGGCGCCGTCGGCGAAGCCGCACGGCGATCGTCCTATTGCTGTCCTCGACGTTGACGGTGACCAGCCTGGGCTCGCAGGCCCTGGCGGTGCCCGGGCCCGGGATGTCCCGTGAGGAGACGACCTCTGAGGTCGACCTCCCCGACATTCCGCCGAGCACCACGCTCGCCGACGACGCGCAGGCTCCGAAGACGCTGAGCACGGCTCCGGAGAACCCGATCACGGCCTACGCGCCGGTCGCCACGGACCCCTGGGCGGCGGATGCCGGCCAGGCGAACCCGTCGACGGCCACGCCGGGCACCACGGTCCAGGTCAAGAACACGACCACCCAGGCGCTCCTGCCGGTCGGTGTCGGTGTGCCCGTGGGTCAGGACCCGGCGACCATCGCCGGTGACTGGCAGGTCGCCGTCAAGGCGACGACCACGTCCGAGGACACCGGCGTGCCCGGCATGATCATGGAGATCGTGCCGCCGGTGACGGCGGACCCGACGGCGCAGGTGCTCGTCGACGTCGACACGACCGCCTTCGAGGACCGCTACGGTCAGCTTGCCGCCGAGCGCTTCGGCCTCGTCCTGCTGCCCAGCTGCGTCATCGACTCCCCGGAGGCCGGCGACTGTGCTCCGGACACGGGCATCCAGACCATGTCGGTCCGGGACGAGCCGGACGTCGAGGTCGAGCGGCTGCGCAGCACCGTCAAGGAGGTGCCGGCGGCCAAGACCAAGCTGAAGGCGACGTCCGGCAAGACCAAGAACGCCGCGACCCGCCAGATCCTCTCCGGCACGGTTCCGGTCGCGAACCTGCTGCCGGACGAGGACGCCCCGTCGACGGCCTCGGGCGCCTCCGCGCGCAAGGCCGCCTTCTCGTCGGACGTGGGCGCCTCGGGCCGCCAGGTCGTCGGCGCGATGGACACCGGCTCCTCGGCGTCCGGTGACTTCACCGCCTCCCCGCTGCTGTCCTCCGGCTCCTGGGCGGCGGGTTCTTCGAACGGTGCCTTCACCTACTCGTACCAGGTACAGGTCCCGGAGACCGCCGGCGGCCTGATGCCGAAGGTGAGCCTGTCGTACAACTCGCAGACGGTCGACGGCCGCACCTCGGCGTCGAACAACCAGGCCTCCTGGATCGGCGACGGCTGGGACTACAACGCCGGCTCGATCACCCGGTCGTACAACAACTGCCGCCAGGACTCCAAGCGGGCCGGGGCGAACAACACCGACCACAAGACCGCGGACCTGTGCTGGGGCTCGGAGAACGCCACCCTGTCGCTGGGCGGCATGACCACCGAGCTGGTGTGGGACAAGGACAAGGGCCCGCTCGGCTCCGACGGCAAGCCCGTCGGCCAGTGGTTCACCGCCAACGGTGACGGTTCGAAGATCGAGCGGCTCAAGGACACGTCCAAGGACCCGCGTTCGGGCGTACTGAAGGACGAGGACGGCGAGTACTGGGTCGTCACGACCAAGGACGGCACCCGCTACCACTTCGGTCTGAACAAGCTCCCGGGCTGGTCGGACAACGGCACCGCCACCGACGACCCGTACACCGACTCCGTCCTCTCGGTGCCGGTGTACGGCAACCACTCGGGGGAGCCCTGCTACGCGGGCGCTGGTACCACCAACTGGAAGAGCTCCTCCTGCCTCCAGGCCTGGCGGTGGAACCTCGACTACGTCGAGGACATCCACGGCAACGCCATGTCCCTCTTCTGGGAGCGCGAGGAGAACTACTACGCGAAGAACTTCTACTTCAAGGGCCCGGTCAAGTACCACCGCGGCGGCTACCTGTCGCACATCTACTACGGCCAGCGCAAGGAATCGATCTTCTCCGCGACGGCCCCGGCCCGCGTCGGCTTCACCGTCGCCGAGCGCTGCTACCCGAGGCCGGTCTGACGTGCACGGACGGTTCGGCGACGACGGACTACTTCACGGACAAGGACCCGGGCAAGTACCGCATCTGGTACGACACACCGGCCGACCTGAACTGCAAGGCCGTCACCTCGACGTACACCCGCAAGTGCTGGAACGCCGGCCCGACGTTCTGGACCCGCAAGCGCCTGGACAAGATCACCACCTCGGCGCAGCGTCGTACCGACACCACCGCGCGCCAGGTCGTCGACGAGTACCAGCTCAAGCAGAGCTTCCCGGTCCTGAAGACCGGCGCCAACACCGCGCTCTGGCTGGAGTCGATCCAGCGCACCGGCTACGCCCGCAAGGGTTCCACCGACGCCTCGGTGAAGCTGAACGCGGTGCGGTTCGAGTCGAACTCCGACGACATGCCCAACCGCGTCTACCGCGGCAGCGCCGCGACGGATCCGCGACCCGGCTTCTCGCGTCTGCGCATCGCGCGTGTCGTCAACGAGTACGGCGGCGAGACGGTCGTCACCTACAAGCCCCGCGAGACCGCGTGCCAGGACAGCACGAACCTGCCGGGCAAGACCGAGACCGCCGCGCTGAAGTCCAACACCCGTCTCTGCTACCCGGTGTTCTGGCACCCGGACGCCGAGATCGAGGACATCGACTGGTTCAACAAGTACGTCGTCGACACGATCGAGGAGCTGCCGAACGTCGACGGCTCGTACTCGACGCTGACCGGGTACGACTACAAGAACGCCGGCTGGAAGCTGGCCGAGGCCGAGTTCACGAAGAAGTCCACCCGGACCTACTCGCAGTTCGCCGGCTTCGAGCAGACCACGGTCACCACGGGCGAGCGCAAGGCCACGGCCGACAGCGGTGAGGGCACCAGCCCCGCCGAGGAGATCCCCGGCGTCGACGGCCCGAAGACCAAGGCCGTCACCCGCTTCTACCGCGGCATGGGCGACACCGTCCCCATGAAGGACGTCCACGGCGACACGATCACGTACAACGGCCAGCCCGTGTACGACCGTGACGCCTTCGCCGGCCGCATCGCCGAGGAGCTGTCCTACACCGACGCGACGGACGCGGACACCGACTGGCTGACCCGCAGCATCACGATCCCGGAGGCCACCGAGCTCGCCGGCCGCGACCTCGGCGACGGGCTCAAGCCGCTGCAGGCGTGGCGGGTCACCGAGCCCGAGGAGATCGCGTACACGAAGTCCTCGGGTACGGGTGACGACACGCGGACGCTGCGGACGGTGAAGACCCACACGACCTACGAGTCGACGTACGGTCTGCCGACGCTGGTGGAGTCCCTCGGTGACACCACCAAGACCGGTGACGAGTCCTGCACCAGGCTGGAGTACCTGCACCGCACGGACAAGAACCTGATCGGTCTGTCGAAGCAGGTCCTGGTCTCGCCGACGACCTGCGCGAACGCCGACTGGGCCAGCCTGTCCACCCTCAGCGGGGCGCAGCGTACGGCCTACGACGGCCAGCCGTTCGACCCGGACCAGACGTCGCTCATCTCCACCACCCGCGCCCTGGCCACCGAGTCGTGGTCGCTGAACGGCGCCGGCACCGGCTTCCAGACCAACGGCACCACGGGCTTCGACGAGATCGGCCGGGTGATCCGGCAGACCAACGCGGAGCAGCTGGCCAAGGTGCCTCCGAAGTCCTCCACGATCAGCTACGAGCCCATCGGGCCGGCCACGGGCCAGGTCTTCAAGGTCACCACGACCAACGAACTCGGCCACAGCCAGATCCAGGAGCTGGAGCCGGGCCGCGCCACCACGGTCAAGACCACGGACCCCAACGGGCACGTCAGCGAGGCGCTGTTCGACCCGCTGGGCCGTCTCGCCGAGGCCTGGGCCCCGGGCCGCACCCCGGGTTCCGGCGTGGCGGACTTCCGCGCCGAGTACGTGATCCCGGCCGAGGAGACCGACCCGGACGACCCCAACGGCGGCAAGATCCGCAAGCCCCCGTACGTCACCACGTACACGCGTGGCTACGAGGACCGGATCGAGAAGTCCGTCACCATCTACGACGGTCTGGGCCGCGAGCGGCAGTCTCAGGAGGAGGCGGACGGCGGCGGCCGTCTCATCACCGACACGCTGTACAACAAGGCCGGTGAGGTCTACCAGACCAACAACGCCTACCTCAACGAGGACGAACCGAGCGGTCAGCTCTTCACCCCGCTCGCGGACACCGCCGTCCCGAACATCACCCGCTACAAGTACGACGGTCTCGGCCGCGTCCTCACCGAGATGCCGGTCCTCAAGGTCAAGCTCCCGGGCACGACCGAGGCCATCTCGCAGGAGGTCCCGGAGAAGGCCGTCCGCTACGAGTACGGCTCGGACTGGTCGAAGGTCATCCAGCCGCAGGGCGACTCGTCCTACCGCGTCTGGACCGACGCGCTGGGCCGCACCGTCCGGACGGACACGTTCAACCCCGCGGCGCCGGGCGGCTTCACGTCGACGCGCTACGAGTACGACACGCAGGGCCAGCCCGTGAAGGCGACCGCCTCGGCGGACCCGACGCACCCGTGGACCTGGACGTACGACAACCGCGGCAACATGGAGACCACGACCGACCCGGACAAGGGCACGACCCGGATCGAGTACGACTCCTTCGACCGTCCGCTGACCACGACCAACGGCCGTGGTGTCAAGGTCTGGAACGGCTACGACGAGCTGTCGCGGCCGACCCAGACGCGTGAGAGCAGCTCCACCGGCAAGGTCCTGACCGACCTCACCTACGACACCGTTCCGGGCGGCAAGGGCATGCCCGCCACCGCCACCCGCTACACGGACACGCTGGCGTACACGCAGAAGGTCAACGGCTACACGAAGGACTACCAGCCGACCTCGACCACCCTGTCCCTGCCGCAGTCCATCGTCGACACGTGGGGCTTCGTCAAGGACTACACGTACGACTACGTGTACTCCGACAACGGCATGCTGAACGAGACCACCCTTCCCGCGGTGGGCAAGTTCGCCAGTGAGAAGCTGATCGTCCGCTACAACGAGGACGGCAAGCCGCTCTCGATCTCCGGAAAGGACTGGTACGGCTCCGAGACCGTCTACTCGCCTTACGGCCAGGTGCTCCGTTCCACCCTCGGCGCGATGCCGTACCGGGTGTGGACGCAGAACACGTACGACGAGAGCAGCGGTGAGCTCAAGGAGCAGTCGGTCCACCGCGAGAGGGGCGGCCCCAACGACACGACCGCCGACAGGACCCTCGTCGGCGGCACCCTGGTCTCGGACCGGGCCTACACCTACGACCCGGCCGGCAACGTCACCTCGATCCAGGAGAAGTCCGTCGGGATCGACGAGCGTCAGTGCTTCAGCTACGACCCGATGGGTCAGCTGAAGTCCGCCTGGACCAACAAGGAACCGGCGACGCAGGGCTGCACCACGCCGAAGAACGCCGACGGCACGCTCAATGCAGTCTCCGGCACCGACGGCTCCGGCTACTGGCAGGAGTACGAGTACGACCTGCTCGGCAACCGCACCAAGCTCACCGAGAAGGACCTCTCCGGCAACACCGCCAAGGACGCCGTCAGCACCTACGCCTACGGCAAGGCCGACGGCAGCCAGCCGCACACGCTGACCAAGGTGTCGAAGACCTACACGACCCCCGCGGGTCAGCAGGTCAAGGCCGAGGCCACGCGTCTGTACGAGCTGACCGGTGAGACCAAGTCGATCACCTCGGTCGAGAACGGTGACAAGCAGGAACTGACCTGGACCTACGACGATCAGGTGGACCGGATCACCGGCCAGGGCTCCGGTGGCAAGACCCCGTACGTGGGTCTCGGCCAGAAGTGCCTCGACCTGAAGTCGGGTCTCGCGTCCGCCGCCCAGGCGATCCAGCTGTACACCTGCAACGGCACGGTGGCGCAGAGCTGGCAGTTCGAGCCGGTTCCCGGCTCGACGCAGGCCCCGCAGGCGGACCCGAACCTGGGCACCCTGAAGGTCTACGGCAACTGGTGCCTCCAGCCGGCCGCCAACACGGCGGGCTCCGCGCTCCAGCTGCAGAAGTGCAACGGCACCAGCGCCCAGCACCTGAAGCGCAACACCACCGGCCAGCTGATCCACCCGGCCTCCGGGGGCCTGTGCCTCGCGGTGCAGGGCGCGGCGAACGTGAACTCGACGCCGATCGTGCTCGCCACCTGCGACGCCGCGTCCACGGCCCAGCAGTGGCTGCCGCAGAACGACACCCGTCACATCTACGGCCCCGACGGCAGCCGCCTGCTGACCATCCAGGGCAAGCAGGCGACGCTGAACCTGGGCGAGGCGCAGGTCACCGTCCAGCAGGGCGGCGTCCTGGTCCGCAGCGAGCGCACCTACTCGACGCCCGACGGCGCCATCCTGCGCTACGCCAACGGCACGGGCTCCGAGACGCTCACCGCGCTCGCCACGGATCATCAGGGCAGCGTGTACGCGGAGGTCGCCCTCTACACCGGTATGCCGGTGCGGGTGCGCAAGCAGGACCCCTTCGGCAACCAGCGCGGTGCCGACAGGACAGGACAGAACATCCAGACCAGCAAGGGGTTCCTGGGTCAGACGCGGAACGACGCCTCCGGCTTCCAGCCGCTGGGCGCCCGTCTCTACGACCCGGTGGTCGGACGCTTCCTGTCCGTCGACCCGGAGCTCGACCTGAACGACCCCCTGCAGTCCAACGGGTACGCGTACGCGCAGAACAACCCGCTCACGTACGCCGACCCGAGCGGTCTCGCGATCACCCTGACCGCATCGGAGCGGGGCGCCGCCCTCAAGGGCGCGGGACTGTCCCCGGCGCAGGTCGCCCAGGCGCAGGCCGCCATGGGCAAGTCGCTGTCCTCGGTGATCCTCTCCATCGCGTGGGCAACGCTGAAGGACTTCATCGGCATCAACGACGCCATGGCGTGCTTCGGCGGCGACATGTGGTCCTGCGGTGGCCTGATCCTCGACGCCATTCCTTGGGGCAAGATCGGCAAGATCCCGGCGGTCCTCAAGGCGATCGACCGTACGATCTCCGCCATCCAGGCGTTCAAGGCGGCGAAGAAAGCGGCCGAGATCGTCCTCAAGGCCGCCAAGGCCGCCGAGGCGGCTGCCTTGAAGGCCAAGAAGGCCGCCATCGAGAAGGCCAAGAAGGAGGCCGCGCAACGGGCCAAGAAGAAGGCCGCCGAAGCAGCCAAGAGAAAGGCCGACGCGGCAGCCGCGGCGAAGCGCAAGACGGGTAACAACAGCCACAAGCAGGCCCAGGCCAAGGCGGCGCCCAAGCCCTCCTCCATGCCACAGCGCAAGCCCAGCGCCGGCAACGGCAAGAGCTCCGGCGGCGGAGGCGGCGGCAAGTCCGGCGGCTCCTCCCGCAGCAACGGTGGCTCCAGCGGTAACGGCGGCTCCGGCAAGGCCGATGGTGGCGGTGACGACTCCGAAGGGGAAACCTTCTACCGGACGATGAGCGAGGAGCACTACCAGACCCTGAAGGACGGCGGCGGTCTGTCGGCGACCGGAGAGACGTTCACCTCCCCGACGCAGGGGTTCTCGGACAGCTACACCGGTGTCACCGTCAAGTTCACGGTGAAGCCGGGCACCACGGCGGCCCTCGCGGCGATCGGGGTGCGGGACGCTTCCGCCTTGGTTCGGATGAAGTACCCGCGCATGCCCTGGATCAAGGACGTGGACAATTGGCGCGAGAATCACGCCTTCTTCAAGAAGGAGGGCAAGGGCCACATCAATATCGGCCTGGGCGGCGGTAAGGCGCTCAAGCTTTTCAACGAGAACATCACCGCATGGGAGGTGGTCAGGCGATGACCCCTGAGGAGCAGGAACTGATCATGGGCCTGGCGATCGCACCGGGTGAGGGTCCGACGCGCACGCTCGACGAGGTCCTCGCCCACTTTGGCGAGTCCGACGGTGGGGCCCTGGCGCTCAGGCTGCTCCGGGACGCCATGGAGCGCCGGGACGCCGACGACGTCGAGATGGCATTGATCGTCCATGGCGCCGCCGACGCCTCGGTCGAGGAGTTCATGGAGCCGTTGATCGAGCTGTTCCCTGCCGACTGGCACAGGGAGCACGAGGACATCGTGTCCATGCTGGGCGAGCTCCACTCGCCCAAGACGGTGCCGACACTGGTCAAGGCGACTCGCTGGGTTCCCGAGCACCTGGACTTCGACGAGTTCCGGGCGCTCGCGGTGAAGGCGATCTGGGCGCTCGGCGGCATTCCCGGCCCGGAGGCCCGGGAAGCCCTCCAGGGCTTGCGCGACGACGAGAACGAGATCATCCGTGAGAACGCGGTGAAGCAGCTCGAACGCCGCGGCGAGCTCTGACCGCGGAGTTGTAGCCGTTCATCCGGAACGCCCGGCCGAGTTTCCTCGGCCGGGCGTTCCGCCGTTTCCGGAGGCTGTCGAGCGGCGGGACATCACCCCGCGCCTCACCGCCCCCGTATCTCCGCCTCCAGCCTGAGCGCCTCCTCCATCACCGCCTTCGCGATCGGCGCCGCGCTCCCGCCCCCGAGATGTCCGTGCGATCGGCCGCCGCGTCCTCCACCACCACCGCGACCGCCGGCTGGGCCGAGTCCTTGGCCTGGGCCCAGGCGATGAACCAGGCGTACGGGGTGCCCGTGTTGCCCAGGCCGTGCTGGGCCGTGCCGGTCTTGCCGCCGACCCGGGCGCCGGGGATGGCCGAGTTGGTGCCGGTGCCGTCCTCGGCCGCGCGGACCATCAGGTCCTGGAGGCGGGTCGCGGTCGAGGGGCTCATCGCCTGGCGGTAGCTGCGGCCCGTGGTGTCGACGGTGGTGCCGCCCGAGGTGGTGGTGCGCTCGACCCGGTGGGGGAGGGCGATCTCGCCGTTGTTGGCGACGGACGCAGCGACCAGGGCCATCTGGAGCGGGGTGGCCGCGGTGTCGAACTGGCCGACCGACGACAGGGCGAGCTGGTCGTCGCTCATGTCGGTGTCGAAGTTCGACTTCGACACCCCGGACGGGATCCGCAGCCCGTGTCGTTGAAGCCGAACTTCTCCACGGCCTCGGTCATCCGCTCCAGGCCCACCTTCACCCGAGCCCGGCCATCACCGTGTTGCAGGACCACCGGATCGCGTCGGAGAGCGAGGCGTCCGCACAGCCGGTCGCCACGTTGGGCAGGAGCTGCCGGGTGCCGGGCAGTACGAACGGGTCCGGGGTGTCGGTCGGGGCGTTGACGTCCGTGACCACGCCCGCCTCGAGCGCCGCCGCGGCCGCGGTCACGATCTTGAAGGTGGACCCCGGCGGGTAGGTCTGCCGACGCTGGTGGAGAGCCTCGGTGACACCACCAAGACCGGTGACGAGTCCTGCACCAGGCTGGAGTACCTGCACCGCACGGACAAGAACCTGATCGGTCTGTCGAAGCAGGTCCTGGTCTCGCCGACGACCTGCGCGAACGCCGACTGGGCCGGCCTGTCCACCCTCAGCGGGGCGCAGCGTACGGCCTACGACGGCCAGCCGTTCGACCCGGACCAGACGTCGCTCATCTCCACCACCCGCGCCCTGGCCACCGAGTCGTGGTCGCACGCGGGGTCCGGGCCGCGTGGACGCGGGCCCGGGCCCCGCCCGGTGATGTCGTCAGCTCTTGCCGAGGAGCTTGTTCATCTCCTCGATCTCGGCGTTCTGCGTGGTGATGATGTCGGCGGCCAGCTCCTTGGCCGGCGCGTACCGGCCCTTCTGCTTCTCCGTGGTGGCCATCTCCACGGCCCCCTCGTGGTGCTCGACCATCATGGTCAGGAACATCGTGTCGAAGCCCTTGCCGGACTGCGCCATCAGGTCGTCCATGTCCTCGGCGTCCATCATCCCGGGCATGCCCGCGCCCGGGGACTCGTCCGTGCCGTGCATCGAGTGGTCCATGCCGGGCATGGACGCCGGCACGTCCTCACCCCACGCCTTCAGCCACCCGGACATGGCCGTGATCTCCGGGCCCTGTGCCTTCTCGATGCGCGCGGCGAGGTCCTTGACCTCGCTGGAGGAGGCACGGCTCCCGGCCGTGCGGGCCATCTGAACCGCCTGCTCGTGGTGCGGGATCATGCCCTGCGCGAAGGACACGTCCTGGTCGTTGTGCGCCTCGGCGGTGGCCGCGGCGCTCGCCTCGGCCGCGGCGCCGGAGCCGGAGCCGGAGCCGGAACCGCCGTCGTCACTGCCGCAGGCGGCGAGGACGAGGGCGGCGGTGACGGCCGCCGTGCCGAGCGCGGCGCGGCGGATCAGGAAACGGGTGCTGGTCATGCGGAAACTCCTGCGGTGTGCGAGGGGGCGCGCGAAGGGCGCGGGACATGGCGGGGGCCGTACGCCTGCCCGCCGCGGTACGCGCGACGGCGGCGACACGGCTCGGAACCGGCCTATATCCGCAGGAGTTGCAGCTCGGCGAGCGACGGAGGCGCCCGACCGCCCTCCGGTCCGGTCGCCGTGGACGCGCGGCTGCCCACCGGTTCCGCTGCCTGACCGGTGGCGTCGAGTGCCGGTACGGGAAGGAGCGGGCCCGCGCCCACGGCACCCGAGGAACACGTCGGGTCGGCGTGGTCCGCGTGCCCGCGGCCGTCACCGCCGCCGTGACAGAGGTGCTCGGCACCGGCCACGGCCACCGCCGGGTCCGCGTGCCGCGCGGCGGCGAAGGGGTGGGAGGAGTGCCAGGGACCGGAGGCGTGGGAGGCGTGGGAGGCGTGGGAGGAGGACGGCGAGTGACGGCCGACGGCGGTTCCCCCCGGCGCGAGGCCGTGCATGCCGAACAGGCCGATCAGCAGCCCGAGCACCAGCGGTACCGGCCACCACCCCGCGGGCGGTGCCGCTCGGAGGTGTTCCGCACGGGCTGTCACAGCCCTCATGTTACGCAGGGCCACCGGCTCCGCCGCCCGGGGAGCGGTCCGTTGGGCCGACCGTGCGCCTCCGGGCCGCCTGTGTTGTCGGGAGCCGTGGGCGGGGGCCGCCGCCGGGAGCTGCGGTCGGGGCCGCCGTCGGGGGTCGCCGTCGGGGGTCGGCAGCCCGGGTCCGGCTCCCGACGGGGTCCGGGCCCTCCGTCGTCGGCTTCTCCCGTCAGCCCCGGGGCTGCTCGGTCAGGCCCAGCTGGCTCATGATGGCGCCGGTGTCCAGATAGGCACGGCCCCCTTGATCTTGTTGTCCTCGACCTCGTAGATGTCGCACGCGTGCACCGTGACCTCGCGCCCGGTGGCGGGCACGGTGCCCGCGTGCAGGACCAGGTCACCGGTCTGGGTCCCGCTGCCCGTGTACTCGACGACCACCGTGTCGCCCTGGGACGTGAGGTGGTCGAGGGTGAAGGTGCCGTCGGGCATCGCGTCGAACATCGCCCTGGCGAGCTGGGTGAAGCCCTCCGGTCCCTTCAGCGTCCTTCCGCTGCCCTCCTCGACGAGGGTGCAGTCCTGGGAGACGGACCCGGCGATCGAGTCGTAGTCCCGTTCGTTCCAGGCCCGGAAGAGATCACGGACGAAGGCCTCGTTGTCGGTCATGCGAACCTCCACGGGGAACATCCCCTTTCCTTCCATGCTGGCCCGCCCCGTCCGGCCCCGCATCCCCTGGCGGACACCGCCCGACGGCCGCCCCGCTCACCCCTGCCGGCCCGGCGGCCGGTGCGGCGGGGCGCCCGCCGGGCGTGGCACCGGGGCCCGGCGTCGAGCGGGATGCCCGGCGGCGGGGCCTGCGGGGGCCGGGCGGCGTCCGGCGTCAGGAACCCGTGGCCGACGGCCCGGCCGGCCCCTTCGGTGGGGTGCGGGGCCGGCGGGGCATGACGCGGTACGCCACCACCGCCAGGACCAGCGGCAGCAGGCTCACGACCAGCATGGTGAGCCGCAGGCCGTCGGTGAAGTCCAGCCCGAGGTCGAGTCCGGACTGCCGGAGCAGGTTCGGGTCGTACCCGGCGGTGCCCGGACTGACGGCCAGCGCGCTGCGCGTCGCGTCCACGGCCTGTTCGGCCTCGGTGACGGAGACGCCGCGCTCCTCGGCGTCGTCGAGCCACTGCCGCTGGAAGAAGAGGTTGAGGAGCAGGAGGTAGACGGCGGGACCGAGCGCGTAGCCGGTCATCCCGAACGCCGGCTGGACGGAGGCCACGGCGCCGGACTTCCCCGGTGGGGCGGACGCCAGGATGGTCTCGGCCACGGCGGAGGAGGTCACCAGCGATCCGAGGTTGATGAGCCAGGTCGCCAGTACGACGATCCACAACGCCATCGAGGGGTCGGCGGTGGCCGCCATCAGCAGCCCGCTCGCCACCATCACCAGCAGGCCGGTGATCAGGACCGGCCGGGGGGTGTACTTCCCGATCAGGCGGCCGGCGAGGATGACGCCGGCCGCGATCGCCAGGGTGCCGGGCAGGAACAGCAGGCCGATGGTGCGCGGGGACAGCGACAGGATCACACTGCCGAACTGTCCGAGCGCGAAACTGAACCCGGCGACGAGGAAGTTGAGCGTCAGGCTGGCCAGCGCCGCCACGGCGAACGGGCCGCTGCGGAACAGCGACAGGTCCAGGACCGGATCCGGCGTCCGGCGTTCGCGGAGCACGAACAGCACGCCGGTCACCGCGCTGATCACCAGCGGCAGCCAGGCCTGGAGCTGGGAGATGCCGTTCTCCGCCTCGGCGACGCCGTGGACGAGCATCAGCAGGGTGACGCCGAACAGGGAGATGCCGACCACGTCGATCTCGCGGCGACGCAGGACGGGGGGCTCGGTGACGTACCGGGCGGTCAGTCCGAGCGCGACGAGCGACAGCAGGGGGGCGAGCAGGAACAGCCACCGCCAGCCGACGGCCTCCACCACCCAGCCCCCGAGCGCGGGGACCACCCCGCACAGCACCATGTCGATGGCCATGAAGATGCCGATGGCCGTCGGCCGCTTCTCCGCCGGCACCGACGCCTTGAGCAGGGCCATCGACACGCCCAGGATCGCGGCCAGCGCCAGACCGTCGAGGAGGCGCGTCACCAGCAGGAAGACGTAACCGGGGGAGATCGCGGAGAGCAGGTTGACGGCGATGTCGCCGACCAGCCCCAGCGTCAGCAGCCGCTTGAGCCCGAAGGCGTCCCCGAGGCTGCCCACGGCGAGCACGGCGGCGGCCACCACCAGCGTCGCCGCGCCACCGAGGAACCCGACGGCGTCGGGCGGCACGTCGAGGGCCCGGCTGACCTGCGGCATGTTCAGGCTGAGGACCAGCGGGTCGACCGCCGTGATCGTGAAGGCGAGCGCGAGTCCCGAGATGACCGGGAGCATCGCGACGGTGGATCGCGGGCTTGCGGTCGACACAGCGGCACCTCCCGTACGCCGGCCGGTGTCGGCCGCTCGCCGACCGTAACCGTCCGTCCGCCTCCGGCCCGTCCGCCTCGGCCGACGGTCTCGGCCAGGCACCTGTTCGGGCCACCCGCGCACCCGGAAGGGCCCCGGGGAGGACATCGGGGCGGGGTCCGCGGCCGTGCGGTCAGGGGCGGGCCGGGAGCCAGCCCTGCTGGACGGCCCGGACGCCGGCCTCGAAGCGGCTGCGGGCGGCGAGGCGGTCCATCAGTTCGGAGGCGATCCGCCGGGCCGTGCGGTGGGACACCCCGAGCCGCTTGGCGATCGTCTCGTCGGTGTGGCCCTCGGCCAGCAGCCGCAGGGCGGTCGCCTGCTGGCCGGTGAGGCCGTGGGGATCGGTGGGGACGACCTCCCCGAGCGGCTGGGCGGCCTCCCAGGTGGTCTCGAAGAGCGCGCACAGCGCGGTGAGCGTGCCCTGCCCGGTCAGGAGGACCGCTCCGGCGGCGGTGTCGTCGCTGCTGACCGGGATCATGGCGATCCGCCGGTCCATGAGGATCATGCGGGTCGGCAGGGAGGGGACCGTGCGGACCCGGCCGCCCAGACCGGAGAGCCAGGTGGCGTGTTCGACGGTCGGCCGGTGGGTGCGGACGCTGTCGAGGTAGATCGTCCGCATGCGGACCCCGCGGCCGAGGAGATCCTGGTTCAGCGGCCGGGACGCCGCCATGTTCTCGGCGGTCTGCGGCCCGCCCGGCGCGAAGGCCAGGAACTCCTCCGACACCTCACGGGTGAGCACCGCCAGCCGGTCGCGGATCCGGTCGAGTCCGACGAGCTGCTCCACACCCGGATGACTGGCGTCCGGACGGAGCTCGGCGTACTCGGATATGAGCTGGGCCGCGGCCGCCCGGGAGGCCTCCAGACGCTGCTGGTGAGCCGCCAGGTGCGCTTGCTGGCGGGCCATCAGGATCTCCATGCCGATGTCCGGGGAGACCGCGCGGAGCCGGCCCGCGTCCCCGGCGGCGGGACGCACCAGAGCCAGTTCGCTCAGGGTGTCGAGGGCGTCGCGCACTTCTTCCTCGGGCAACCCCACCTCGGCGGCGAGCGCCGTGACGCCCGCCGCCGGCTCTCTGAGCATGGTGCGGTACACCGTCTCCGCGACGGTGTCGAGTCCGAGTGCGGTCAGCATGTGGCCCCCGTTTTCTGCACAGCACGTCCTTGATCGGAACAAGATCTTCGCAGAGAGGTGAGGGATCGTCACGGGGAGGAAGGAGAAGGGCCGGAACAGGCCCAGGCCCCAACAGGCCACGCCGCGAAGGCTTCGAGGGGTTCTCCGCTTGCGACCCTGGGGTGCATGTACCTTGTGCACACGCATCTGGAACTGCCGTGCGGAGAACAACTCCCGCACGACGTCAGGGTTCTGGTGCGATCAGCGATCCTCCCCGGTGACCGTGTCGAGCACGTCGCCGTGCACCCCCGCTCCTCGTCCGCGCTCACGCTCGGCTTCTACGTCGTGGCCGGCGCGCTCGACGAAGCGGAGGAGCGGGCCGTCCGGGTCTGCGGCCGACTGCTGGGCGCCGTACCGCAGTTGGCGGGGGCGCGGCTGACCGGCGCGGGAGTGCCGTTGCTCCCGCTGGCGTTCGTGCCGCAGCCGGTGGACTGAAACGGCCGCTGTGGACACAGCTGTGGACACAGCTGTGGACGCATGAGTCCAAGGCCCCTTCCGTCCATCCCCAGACCCTTCTCACGGCCTTGAGCTGCGACGAAGCTATTGATCACCGGCCAGGGCGAGCGTCACCGCGGGACGTGGACACCGGACCGGGACACCGCAACCGATGAAGAAACGGGATCAGCCATGCTTCGCACTCGGATCGCCAAGGCCGCCGCGGTCGCCTCCCTCGTCGCCGCCTCCGTCGCCGCCCCGGCCGTCGCGTCCCTGTCCGAAGCCGGTACCTCCTTCTCCGTCGTCGCCGACGCCGGCTGGCAGGTCGCCCCGGCCGACGCCGGCTGGCAGGTCGCCCCGGCCGACGCCGGCTGGCAGGTCGCCCCGGCCGACGCCGGCCGGCAGGCCGTCCCGGCCGACGCCGGCCGGCAGTAGACCGACCGCCGCCTCCGCCGGGTGGCACGCACCTCGCGCACGGGTCGCACCGCCGACCGCCCCGCGATGCCCGACCGACCGATCACACTCGCCCCAGGGGGGACCGAAAAGTGAAGAACATCCGCACGACCGGCCGTAGAGTCGCGGGCCTGCTGACCGCAGGCGTCCTCACCACCGGACTTCTCACGGTCACCGCCTCCACCGCCGAAGCGGCCACCACCTGTTCGGGCGGGGTCAACATCTACGGTGTGCTCGACGACGGCAGGCTGACCTTCAGCAGCATCGACCCGGCCAACGGCGACCTCGCCAAGGTGCTCGTCGGACCCGACCTCGGCTTCGAGCCGAAGGCCATGGCGACCCTCAACTTCAACACCGTGCTGATCACGTCCACCACCGGCGCCCTCTACCGCGTCGACATCAAGACCAACAACACCAGCCTGGCCCTGCTCAACGCACCGGTGAGGATCGCCGACAGCGGCTGGACCCACGACAAGCTCACCTACGACGGTCACGGCCACCTCTACGGCACGACGGCCGCGGGCCTGCTGCTGCGCTACAACGTGACCGAGGACAAGCCCGCGGGCTCCCAGCACATCGGCGTGCGCACCGAGATCGACACCGGGTTCGTCCTGAAGACGCTCACCGCCACCGGCGACGACCGGCTCAGCGCCACCACCGAGGACGGGCGCCTGCTCGACTACTCGATCGCCGGCGCCGGCTCCTGGAAGAGCAACGCCCTGAAGACATCCGGCTGGTCCGGCTTCAACCAGCTCGTCTCGCCCGGCGGCGGCCTCTACTACGGCCGGCTCTCGACCGGTGCCCTGTACTGGTACAAGGACGCCAACCCCACCGACGGCTCCGGCTCCGACATCTCCTACCACCTCGACGACCCGGTCAACACCAGCGGCTGGACGCAGAAGCTGCTGTCCGCCCAGCCGGGCACCTACACCTGCACCACCGCCACGGACACGGTCGACCGCGGCAACATCACCGAGGTCAAGGCCGCCGGCCGGCAGATGATGAACAACAAGGACGCCGCCTGGGCCACTTCCGCCCAGTGGTCGTGCCTGGAGCAGCTCTGGGACCACGAGAGCGGCTGGCGCTGGAACGCCACCAACCCGTCCTCCGGCGCCTACGGCATCCCGCAGTCGCTGCCCGCCTCCAAGATGGACGTCGCCGGCGACGACTGGAAGGAGAACCCCCTCACCCAGATCAAGTGGGGGCTGAGCTACATCGACGGCCGCTACGGCTCGCCGTGCGGTGCGTGGGACTTCTGGCGGGCCAACAACTGGTACTGATCACCTGGACACGGACAAGGGCGGCGCCCCCTCGAACCGAGGGGGCGCCGCCCTTGTCGCGTGAGCTGTCCGAGCCCGGGGCCGCCGGGGCCGCGGTGTCCCGGACGGGGATGCGGCCGGTCCACGGTGAACCGGCCGATCTGGTGACGCCGTTCACGGCGAGCCGGGCGGTTCCGCCGCACGTCCGGTCGTCGGGGTCGAGGTCGGGGTCTCCGGCGCCGTACGGGCCGTACGGGCCGTACAGGTCATACGGGCCGTACGGGCAGTCCGGCACGTGCGCGGTCGTACCGAAGCGGCCCCGGAGTTCTCCGGCCGTCAGGGCGGAGGCCGAGCAGCCGGCGGAGGCCGCGAAGTCCGAGGTGACGGCGGCCGAGACCGTCACGGCCGAGCCGGAGTTGTCGACGACCGCCAGGACGGTCTGCGCGTCGTGGTTCGCGTCGCGCGCGAGACGGGCCCGCAGGCCCACGCCGGCCTTGGCGGTGTGGGCGACGGCGGGGGCGCGGCTCCGGGTGGAACCGGTGGAGACCGTCTGCCGGTTCCACCCGGAGCCGCGCCCCGGCGGGTGCCGGCGCGAGGAGCGGGCCGGCCGCCGCGGTCGCCGCGACGGCTGTCGCGGCGGTGGGGAGTCCGCCGGTCCACCGCACGGCCGGGGCTCCTTCGGCCACGCGGGTCGGACCGGCTCCACGGGGCGTGGGTGATCGTGAGAGGGGGCGACGGCGTTCCGGAACGGCCGTTTCGGGGCGGCCGACCGGAACGCGGGAAGGCCCCGCCGGAATCGGCGGGGCCTTCGGGGCGTCGGGCGGGGCGTCAGGCGATCTTGTCGTAGCGCAGGGCGACGTACGACGAGGCCGGGTGGCTGTCGATGGTGCCGCTGTAGACGTTGGCGGTCGAGTAGTTCATGTCGGAGCTCGGGCTGCCCTCGGAGTAGTAGTAGAAGGAGCCCGCGTCCTGGTCCTTCCAGCCCGCGAAGAGGACCACGTGCCCCTCGCTGCTGGAGTTCAGCGCGTCACCGGGCCGGAGGTTCGCCTTGGAGATCTGCGTGCCCGCGCCGGGGAGGGTCGACGTCGTCAGCGAGGTGGTGAGATGCCAGGTCATGGAGACGAAGCCGGAACAGTCGGTGCGGTAGGAGTGGTCACCGTCGACGTCGGTGGCGTAGGCGCTCTGGCTGTACTGGACGTTGCGGCTGTACCAGTCCTTGGCCCGGGCGATGACCTCGTTGCGGTAGATCGTGCCGCCCTGTACGGACTTCGGCGGGGCCGGCGCCACGTAGGCGCAGTTGTCCGCGTAGGCCGACAGCAGGCTCTGGGTCCAGCCGGACGCGTCCACGGGTCGTCGCCGTGGTACGCGATGTCACTGCCGTCACCGTCGGTCGGGTCCACGTCGTGGTACCAGTACATGCCGCCGTTGGTACGGCCGTAGTAGAGGCCGCCGCCCGGCGAGGAGAGCGAGTCCACCCCCGACCAGCCGCTCGACTTCAGGACCGAGCGGTCCCAGTCGTTCACACCGTTGATCTTGTAGCTGAGCAGGCGGCCGTCCGCGGTCGAGGCGATGATGCGGTCGTCCCCCGCGGCGGCCAGCGTCTTGAGGACGAAGCCCGTGTCGATCACCACGTGCTGGCCTATGTGGGCCGACCCCGCGGGCTTGTCCTGCGACACCAGGTACTGGTGGAGCTGACCCTCGACCGTTCCGTAGAGGTGGCCGGCGCCGTCGTAGACCATCTTGTCGAAGGTCCAGCCGCCGTCCCAGATCTTGACGATCCCGGCCACCGTGAGCGAGGTGTTGTTGGTCTGGACGTCGACGCGGTAGAGGTCACCGGCCGTCGAAGTGACCAGCACCGTGTTGAAGTTGAGGGTCGCCATCGCCTTGGGCGTGAAGCCGAGGGCCGGCCCGATCAGCGTCTTGACCCGGTCGCCGGTGTTCGGCGCGATCTGCGTGTACGTCAGCTTGCCGTCCGAAAGCGTGCCGTAGACCGACACGTCACCGGTGCACGAGGCGGCGGCCTGCGCGGCTCCGCCGGTGACCGTGACCAGTCCGAGGGACAGGGCGCCGACGGCGAGGGCGGCGGAGGCGCGACGAACGGTGTTGCCCAGCTTCATGGTGTTCTCCTGCGGCGTGGAAGTCGAGCGGGCGATGGCACGTCGCTCCCCGGACAGCTGCCCTGCAGGTGCAGCTGTGAGGGTTCGCAGCGGGTGGTGCGCCCGGTGGCAGGAACTACTCTCGCCGCAGGTCACGGGGGTGAGAAGGGAGATCGGGTGGACGCAACCGGCCCTGGCCCGTTGCGTCCTGAGGGAGTGTCGGTCCGTCAGTCCTCGGCGCGCAGGGCCGTCCAGGTGGCGTGGCCGACGATGCCGTCGGCGGTCAGCCCCCGGTCGTTCTGGAAGTCGCGTACGGCGGTTTCCGTGCCGGAGCCGAAGTCGCCCTCGGCATCGCCGCCGGCGAGGCCGTAGCCGCGCTCCGTCAGCATGCACTGCACCTGCAGGACACGTCTGCCGGTGTCGCCCCGCTGGGTGCGGCCGCTGCCGAGATAGTGGGTGCAGTCGGTGTTCCAGGGCGCGGTCACGGGATCCGCGGCGGGGCTGCTCGGGGCCGGGGTGGGGTCGGTGGAGGCGCCGGGGCCGGCCGGTGGGGCGGCGGAGGCGGACGTACGGCCGCCGGAGGGGGACGGGGAGGACGGGCTGACGGCGGCGAGAGGGCTGGAGGTCTCGCCGGTGGAGCCGTCGGGGCGGGCCGCGCTGCCGCCCCTGGCGGAGGTGCCGCTGAGGGTGTGGCGCGAAGGGGAGGAGGTGATGCCGCCGGAACCCGCGCCGGGACCGGCGGGGCCGGTCGCGGCCGATCCGGGGAGTGGGCCGTGGCGGGGGAGTCCTGGCCGGTGAGCGTGTGGACGCCCGCGGCGGTCAGGCAGAGGACGACGGCGGCGGCGCCGGCCAGCAGCGGCTTGCGGTGCCGGCGGCCGCGAGGAGCGCCGGGCGGGGGCGCCGCCGCGGGCGGGGGCGTCGGTTCCGCGGGCGGTGGGGCGGCGCCGGGGTCGGGCGGGCTAAGCGGGCCCTGCGGTCGACCGGGAGGCGGAACAGCACCTCGTACGCCCGCTGCCGGGCCAGGACCCTGGCGCCCAGCGGGTCCGGCCAGCCGGGCGGGCCGGCGTGCCGCGCGGCCGTCCGCAGGAGTTCCGCCGGGGTGGGGCGCCGGCCGGGCTCCTTGGCCAGGCACGCCGACAGCAGCGAGCCGAGCGCCGGGTCCGCCGACGAGATCTCGCCGAGCAGTTCCCGGTCGGGTTCCTCGAAGGCCACCCGGTGCATGACGTCGACGCCGGTGCCGTCGCCGAACGGGGCCCGTCCGGACGCGGCGAAGACCAGCGTCCCCGCCAGCGAGAACACATCCGACGCCGGGGTGGAGCGGCCCGTCCTGAGGTGCTCCGGCGACATGTAGGCGGGCGTGCCGACCCGGTTGCCCGTGCCGGTGATCGAACTCGCCTCCGCCGCCCTGGAGATGCCGAAGTCGATGAGGTGCGCGCCGCGGAGGGTGAGCAGGACGTTGGACGGCTTGAGGTCACGGTGGACGATGTCCGCGGCGGCGAGTTCGCACAGGGCCCGCGCGAGGTGCTCCGCCACCTGCCAGACCGTGGCGGTGGCGAGCGCGCCGTCCTCCCGCACGGCCTGCGCGAGGTCCGGTCCGGGGAGGTACTCGGTGGCCATCCACAGCAGTTCGTCCCGGAAACCGGTGCCGCACAGCTTCGGCGCGTGCGGGGTGCGCAGCCTGGCGTGCACGGCCGCCTCCCGTTCGAACCGGCGCCGGAACCGGGGGTCCTCCGCGTACTCCGGCCGGATCACCTTCAGGGCGACCAGGCCGGGACTGCCGTCGACGGGGCGTGCCAGGTAGACGCGTCCCATGCCGCCGCTGCCCAGCCGGGCCGACGGCACGTAGGGGCCGACCTGCTCGGGGTCGTCCGGACGCAGGGGTGAGGCGCCCGCCTGCCGCAGCGCGGCGGCCTCACCCGTCGCCGGGTCCGATGCCGACGACCGCTGATCTGGCACGTGTGTTCCCCCAAGTGGTGTTCGGCGTAAGTCGGTTCGCTTTCGTGGAGTGTGAAGAGGCTAGTGCAGCACGGGACGATGTTGGTCCTGTCGTGAACGGTTCGTAACCGCTTGTTGTCGGCGGGACGGTTGCGCCGGACGGGCGCTCGGGGTGGTCGCTCCGTACGGTGCGGTGGTGGACCGGCCGATCGCTCCGTGCGGAGCGGTGGTGGGCCGGCGCGCCGTGTCCCCGCCGCGTCACCCGCCGCGTTCTCGACGGCACCGCGTGCCGCCCCCGCCGCGTCGCCCGGCACCGCGTGCGCCTTCCGCGCGCTGTGTCCGGTGGGAAGTTGCAGCGCGTGCGGGACGGGCGTTCCCTGGAAGTGTCAGTGGGAGCCAGAGCGCCTGGGGCTGCGGAACGGACCGAGGGGCCGTTGGCGCGTGCCGTCGAGGGCCTCGGTCGAGGCGGTCCGTCGTCACCCGGCGCTCCACCGCGGAGGTGAGCCAGGTGAAAGCCGTCGTCTACGAGAAGCCCTTCAGCGTCACCGTCAGGGAGGTCGAGGATCCACGGATCCAGCACCCGAACGACGTGCTGGTACGCGTCACGTCCTCCGCCATCTGCGGTTCCGACCTGCACATGTACGAGGGCCGGACCGCGGCCGAGGCGGGCATCGTGTTCGGGCACGAGAACCTCGGCATCGTCGAGGAGGTCGGCCCGGGCGTGACCTCCCTCTCCGAGGGCGACCGGGTCGTCATGCCGTTCAACGTCGCCTGCGGATTCTGCAAGAACTGCCTCGCCGGGAAGACCGGCTTCTGCCTGACGGTCAACCCCGGCTTCGCCGGCGGCGCCTACGGCTATGTGGCCATGGGGCCGTACACCGGCGGGCAGGCCGAGCGGCTGCGGGTGCCGTTCGCCGACTTCAACTGTCTGAAGCTGCCACCGGGCGACGAGTTCGAGACCGACTTCGTGCTGCTCGCCGACATCTTCCCGACCGGCTACCACGGGTGCGAACTCGCCCAGGTGTCCCCCGGCGAGAGCGTGGCCGTCTTCGGCGCCGGTCCGGTCGGGCTGATGGCCGCGTACTCCGCGATGCTGCGCGGCGCGGCGAAGGTGTTCTGCGTGGACCGGGTGCCCGAGCGGCTCGCCAAGGCCGAGGAGATCGGGGTCGTTCCGATCGACTTCACCCAGGGCGATCCGGCCGAGCAGATCAAGGAACAGACGAACGGAGAGGGAACCGACAAGGGCGTCGACGCCGTCGGCTACCAGGCCCAGGCGCACGACGACACGAGCCACGAGGAACCCGCCGTCGTCCTCAACACCCTCGTCGAGACGGTCCGGCCGACCGGCATGCTCGGCATACCGGGTCTGTACGTGCCGTCCGACCCGGGCGGACCCGACGAGCACGCCAAGCACGGCCAGCTGCTGGTCTCCATCGGCAGGATGTTCGAGAAGGGACAGCAGATGGGCACCGGCCAGTGCAACGTCAAGCGGTACAACCGCCAGCTGCGCGACATGATCACCGCGGGGCGTGCGGAGCCCAGCTTCGTGGTCTCCCACGAGATGTCGCTGGAGGAGGCGCCGATGGCGTACGAGAAGTTCGACCAGCGGATCGAGGGCTACACCAAGGTCGTCCTGCACCCCGGTCACGCGCTCGCGGCGTAGGGCCGGGCGGCGCCCCGCACGGCTGACGTGCGGGGCTCGTGCCCAGGGCTCGTGCACGGGGCCGACGCACGGCTGCCGGCCGGCCGGAAACGGGGTCGCGCCGGTGGCCGTGCGCCGGTCGCGGCCCGTCCCGGAAGGCCGGTGGCCGCCTCGCGCACGCAAGCGGCGGGGCGTCAGGCGGTCGCGATGGGCCGCAGGGTGAGGGGCTCGATCCTGCCCTCCAGCATCGCGCCCAGACCCTGGGCGGCGCAGATGTCGGGCCGTTCGGCGATGTGCACCGGCATGCCGGTGGCCTCCCGGAGCATCTGGTCGAAGCCGGGCAGCAGGGCGGAGCCGCCGACCATCATGATCCCGCGGTCGGCGAGGTCGGCCACCAGGTCCGGGGGCAGCCCCGCAGCACCCGTCCGATGCCGTCCAGGACGGCGGTCAGCGGGGTCTCGATGGCGACCCGCACGGCCGCGGTGTCGACCCGCACGGACCGGGCCAGGCCGGTGGCGACGTCCCGGCCGTTGATCTCCGTGGAGGCCGGGCCCTCCGGGGTGAGGCCGTTGCCGGACAGGGCCAGCTGGAGCGGCCGTACGGACTGGCTCGGGAGCACCAGCTCGTGCTCGTGGCGCAGGTGCTGGACGATCGCGTGGTCCACGGCCTCGCCGCCGACGGGGACGCGCTCGGCGGTCACGATCGAGCCGAGGGAGAGGACGGCGACCTGGGTGGCGGCCGCCCCGCACACCATGATCATGGTGGCTTCGGGCCGTTCCACGGGCAGCCCGCAGCCGACGGCGGCGGCGATGAGGGTGTCGACGAGTTCGACGCGCCGGGCGCCGAGCCCGACGAGCGTCTCGACGGCCGCCCGCCGGGCCAGCGGGTCGGCGTCGTGCGGGGTGCAGGCGGCGGCCCGCAGGAACGGCTTGCGGCGCAGCTGGCGGCGGGTCTTGTCGCCGATCAGGTGCCGCAGCATGCGCTGCGCCATCTCGATGTCGACGACCGTGCCCCCGGAGACCGGGCGGACGACGCGGATGTAGTGCGGGGTGCGGCCGGTCATCCTCTCGGCGAACTCGCCGACCGCGATCAGCGCGCCGGTGCGGGTGTTCACGGCGGCGACGGACGGCTGGTCGACGACGAGGCCGGCCCCCTTGACGTACACCCGCGTCCGCGCCGCGCCGAGGTCGACGGCGAAGTGGCAGCGGCGCAGCTGCTCCAGACCGGTGGTGGTCATGAAGGTCCTCCCGAGAGCACAGGCCGTGGCGGCCGCCGGGCCTTCGTGAGCGGGCCGCCGGGTGGTGACCCTCCTTCGCATCGTGCGGGGGCGGCAGGGTGGGCGCCCCCTGGAGGGGGCCGGGCGGGGAGCCGCCGAACGGGGGGTTCGCCACCCGTCGGCGGTTCGACCCGCTGCCCCGGGCCTCGGGTCCCAGGCCTCGTGTCCCGTGCCCGGGCCTCCTGCCCAGGACCCTGCTGCCTCCTGCCCAGGACCCTGCTGCCTCGGGCCGCAGGTCCCGGGCCTCGTGCCCGGGGCCGGGGTCCTACCGGGCGCGCGCCGCCTCCAGCACCTCCGTCGGCGACCGGACGGTCACCCGGCACCCGGCGGCCCGCACCGGGACGCCGGCATCCTCACGGCAGATCCGTGCGGACCACCCCCAGCTCCGCCAGGTCCTGCGGCCGGATGCGGAGTCGACCGGCCGTCGCCTCGACCTCGTCGGGCGGCCGCTTCAGGATCGCGGCGGCCGCCTCCGGCGCGATGACCGAGAAGTAGCTGTCCGGGGTGGCCCAGGTGCGGCCGGGCGCGGCCAGCGCCAGCGCGCCCCGGACCCGCCCTCGCCGATCACCAGTGTGGTGAGGGGCGTCCGCGCGGTGGCCACCGCGCCGAACAGCTCGGCGATCGCCGCGCCCGCGCCCTGCCGCTCCGCCTCGGCGTCGTTGGCCGCGCCCGGCGTGTCCACCAGGGTCAGCACCGGGATGCCGAGCCGGTCCGCGAGCCGGATCAGCCGGGTGGCGGTGCGGTAGCCGGCCGGCCGGGTCGCGGCCCCGGTCTGGGCGGCGTAGGCGACGGTACGGCCCCGGTGCTCGCCGAAGCCGCACAGCATGCCGTCCGTGTCGGTGCCGCCGCAGCGGTCGCCGCCGATCGCGGCGCGCAGACCGAAGTAGGCGTCCAGGTAGGCGTCGGCGCGCGGGCGCCGGGGCGAGCGGGCGCGCAGGACGGCGTCCCAGCCGGTGGCCGGAAGGTCCTGCGCGCCCAGGGCGCGCGGGACCGGCGCGGGCTCCTCGGACGGGCGGGTCAGCAGCCGCAGCCACCGTCCCAGCGTCTCCCGCAGCGCCCCGGGCTCCACGACGGCGTCCGCCGAACCCGCCGCCACCTGCGCCTCGGCGGTGTAGGCGGCGGGGTCGGCGTCCGGCGGCCGCACCCGCGACCCGGCGAAGCCGACCTGGGCGCCCGGCAGGGCGAGCACCACGTCGGCGCCCGCGCCCAGGGTGGCCCAGCCGCCGCCGGTCGTCGGATCGCGCAGCACGGCGATCTGCGCCAGCCCGGCCTGCCGGGTCAGCGCCGACTGCCTTGCCACGCGCTGGAGTTGGGTGAGGGCGATCATGCCCTCCTGCATCCGTGAGCCGCCGGTGGCGACCAGCGCGACGACCGGCAGCCGGTGGTCGCGGGCATGGCGGTACGCCGCCTCCAGCCGGTCGCCGGTGCGTTCGCCCAGTGAACCGCCCAGGAAACCGAACTCGAAGGCGATCAGCACGGCGCGGGTGCCGCCGACGACGCCGACGCCGCAGACCACGGACTCCGCCTCCCCGGTCCGCTCGGCGGCGCGGGCGCGCGAGGCGTCGTAGCCGGGCCAGCCCAGCGGGCCGTCGGGGGCGGACTCGCGCGCCGGACGGGGGAGTTCGTCGAAGGCGGCGGGGGAGTCGCCGACGAGGGCGAGCATCTCGCGCGCGGAGAGCCGGGGCGGGCCGCTCATGACGGCAGCGCCCGCTTCATGATCTTCCCCATGTCGTTGCGGGGCAGCACGTCGAGGTACCGCACGGTGCGGGGCCGCTTGTGCGGGGCGAGCCGCCGCGCCACATGGCCGGCCAACTCCTCCTCGCCGGGAGGCGACCGCCGGTCGACGGGCACGATCCACGCCACGACCCGCTCCCGAGGTCGGCGTCCGGCTCCCCGGTGACGGCGGCCTCCCGCACGCCCGGATGCTCCAGCAGCGCGTTCTCGATCTCCCCGGCGCCGATCTTGTAACCGCCGCTCTTGATCAGGTCGGTGGCCTTGCGCCCCACGATCCGCACATACCCGTCGGGGTCCCGCACCGCCATGTCCCCGGTCCGGAACCAGCCGTCGGCGGTGAACGCCGCCGCCGTGGCGTCCGGCCGGCCGAGGTACCCGGTGAACAGGTTCGGCCCGCGCACCTGGATCTCCCCGACGCTCTCCCCGTCGTACGACGCGAGGGGCGTCCCGTCCTCCTCCACGAGCCGCAGTTCCACGCCCGGCAGCGGTACCCCGACCGTGCCCGCGCGGGGTGCGCCGTCGGCGCGCACGGAGGTGTTCATCAGCGTCTCCGTCATGCCGTACCGCTCGATCACCCGCTGCCCGGTCGCGGCCGTGATGCGCTCGTGGTCGTGCACCGGCAGCGCGGCGGAGCCGGAGACGAGCAGCCGGGCCCGGCCGAGCGCCTCGGCGAGCCCGGGGTCGCCGGGGAGGGTCTCGGCGAGCCGGTGGTACATGGTCGGCACCCCGAACAGCATGGTGGCGCCGCCGTTCAGCTCCCGGGCCACCCCTCGGGGGAGAACCGTCCCAGGTGCCGCACCGACCCCCGCGCCGCAGCGGCCCCAGGACTCCCAGCACCAGCCCGTGCACGTGGAACAGCGGCAGCCCGTGCACCAGCACGTCCTCGCCGGTCCACCGCCAGGCGTCGGCGAGCGCGTCCAGCGTCGCCGCGACCGCCCGCCGGGGGATGACCGCGCCCTTGGGCGGGCCGGTGGTGCCGGAGGTGTAGACGACGAGCGCCGGGTCCTCGTCGTCCACGGGGTTCACGGGGCCCACGGGCGCGTGGCCGGGGAGCCGCCCGCCGGTGGCCCGCACGTCCACCTCGAGACGTGGCAAGTCCCTTGTCACGGAAGGAAGTTCGTCTCCGGGTGCGGTCAGGAGGAGCGCGGGCGCGCTGTCGGACAGGATGTGCCCGAGTTCCTTCTCCCGGACTTCGGGTTGAGCGGCACCACCGGCACCCCGGCCTCCAGGGCCGCCACGACGGCCACCGCCGTCTCCGCCGAGGGCGTCGCCCACACGGCGACCCGCGCGCCGCCGCCCGGCAACCGCTCGGCCAGGGCACCCGCCGCACCGGCGAGTTCGGCGTACGTCAGGGACCGGTCACCGAACCGCAGGGCCGCACGGTCGGACGGCGGACCGGACGACGGGTCCGACAGGGCCGGGAAGAGAGAGGACACCGGAACACTCCTCGGGCAGGGGACGACACCGTCGTTCCTACCTCATGACCGGCCCGGTCCGTCGCTCCCGGAGGGCGACGCCGGTCACGTCCGCCGCCCGGCGAGCGGTACCTGAGGGTCCCGTGTGGATCGGAACGCGCCCGGGGCGCGGGCCGGAGCCTGGGCCGGAGTGCGGGATGGAGTGCGGGACGTGGCGCGGGCCGGAGCCCGGTTCAGGCCGCCTCCACCACGTCGGCCACCACACAGCTCACGTTGTCCGGGCCGCCCGCGCCGTTCGCCTCGGCGAGCAGGGCGCGGACCGTGCCGGCGGGCGAGGGGACCTCGGTGAGCAGGGCGCGGATCCGGGACTCGGGGACCACCGCCGACAGGCCGTCGGAGCACAGGAGGTAGCGGTCGCCGGCGTGGGCGTCGTGCAGGCGCAGTTCCACGTGCGGGGGCGCGGCGCCGGTCAGGGCCTTCAGGAGGAGGGCGCGCCGGGGGTGGGTGGCTGCCTCCTCGGCGGTCAGCCGGCCCTCGTCGACCATCGACCGGACGACCGTGTGGTCGTGGGTGATGAGGAACAGGGCGCCGTCGCGCAGGAGGTAGGCGCGGGAGTCCCCGATGTGGACCAGGGCGAGGCGGGAGCCCGTCCGCACCAGGGCCGTCAGGGTCGTACCGGTGCCGTCCGCGCCGTCCGCCGCGTCGCGCACCGCGTCGTTCGCGTCGCGCACGGCGTCCTCCAGGAGGTTGAGGACCTCCCCCGCCGGCACCTCCTCGGTGTCCAGGAACCGCAGGGCCGCCACGGCCGCCCCGCCGGCGGGGCGCCCGCCGGCCCGAAGCCGTCCGCGACCGCGAGCAGCCGGCCGCCCGCGTACGCCGTGTCCTGGTTCTCCGGGCGGACCCGGCCCCGGTCCGAGCCGGCCGAGTGGCGAAGTTCCAGCATGGTGGTGTCCTTCCTCGACGCCCGGGGTGTCCGGGACGTGTGCGACAACTGGTCCACGAGGAACGCCGCGAGGTCACGCCGTACGGCCGTCTCCGCCTCGACCCGCGCCCAGTGGGCGCGGACCTCCCGGCGGCGGCCGCCGGGTCGAGCGCGCACACCTCGCGGATCCGCGCGAGCGGCATCCCCAGCCGCCGCAGCCACGCCACCAACCGCGCCCGCTCCAGCTGGCCGGTCGTGTAGTAGCGGTAGCCGGTGGCGGGGTCGACCCGCGCGGGGCGCAGCAGTTCCAGCTCGTCGTAGAGCCGCAGTGCCTTCGGCGACAGCCGGGAGGCCTTCGCGAAGGCCCCGATCGTCAGCATGTGCATGCGCACTCCGTTCCCGTGTCCGTTCCGCCACCGATGCTGGGGCTTCCCCGAGGGGAGGGTCAAGCGGGTTGCGGCGGTTGCGCGGGCGGCGGTTAGCCTGCGGGTCCGTGCCCGTCGTGAGAATGGAGCCCCGCCGTGCCCCGAGTCGCCCTCGTCACCTACGACCCCGGCCGGAGCCCAGCAAGGACCGTGACCTGCCGGTCCTGGTGCGGGCGCTGGAGGAGGCCGGGGCCGAGGCGGAGGCCGTGTGCTGGGACGACGCCGACGCCGACTGGGCCTCCTACGACCTCGCCCTGATCCGCTCCACCTGGGACTACAGCTGGCGCGCGGCCGAGTTCACGGCGTGGACGGAGCGCTGCGCCGGGGCGACCCGGCTGGCCAACCCGGCCGCCGTCGTGCGCTGGAACACGGACAAGCGCTACCTCGGCGAGCTCGCGGCGGCCGGGACACCCGTCGTCCCCACCCGCTACCTCGCCCCCGGCGACCCGGCCGACCTGCCCGGCGACCACGAGTACGTCGTCAAGCCGACCTCGGGCGCCGGCGCCCGCTACGCCGCCCGCTACACCCCCGACCGGCACGACACCGCCGTACGCCACCTGGCGCGCATGCACGAGGAGGGGCTGACGGCGATGGTGCAGCCGTACGCGCGCAGCATCGACACGGCGGGGAGCGGGCCCTGCAGTTCTTCGGGGCCGCCTGCTGCACGCCAGCCGCAAGCGGGCCGTGCTCGCGCCCGGGACCGCGTTCGACGCGGCCAAGGTCGCCCATCCGGGGCTGGAGCCCTGGACCCCGACGGCGGCCGAACTCGACGTGGCCGAGCGGGCGCTGGCCGCCGTACCGGGCGCGCCCGAGCTGCTGTACGCGCGCGTCGACCTGGTGGACGGCGACGACGGCCGGCCGCGGGTGATGGAGCTGGAACTGGTGGAACCGAACCTCTTCCTGTTCCTGCACCCGCAGTCGGTGCCGCGGGTGGTGGAGGCGGTCCTCGAGGCGGCCGCCTCCTCCGCCTCCTCCGCCTCCGCCGCCTCCGCCGCCTCCGCCGCCGGCCGGGGACCCTCGGGGCCTACTCCCGCACCGCCGTCCGCTGCAGCAGCCCCCAGGTGAACTCGGCGGCCACCTCCCGCCGCACCCCCTCCCGGTCCGGCGCCGTGAAGGCCAGGGCCCAGCGGGTGGGGCCGAGCCCTCCAGGGGGCGGACGGGGGCGAAGGCGCGGGCGGCCTCGTCGACCGTGCAGGACCAGGGGGTGAGGTCGTCGAGGGTGCGCAGGGCCGGGGCCGGGGCGCCCGGCGCGCGGACGAGCCACTCGTTCCAGACCGCGCCGCCGGGGCGAGGAGCACCTCGAAGCGGAGGGTCGGCCACAGGGACAGCGGCCACCGCCAGGCCTCGCAGTCCAGGTCGCCGATCCGGCGCGCCGAGCGCGACTCGGGGGCGCCGAGGACGGAGCGGTACCGGGCGGCGACGCCCCTGCCGCGCGGTGAGCGGACCATCGCCTGCCAACGCTTGTTGGCCTCCCGCATGTCGGCGAGGGAGGCGCCCAGCTCGCGGCGGGCGTCCTCCACCAGCTCCGGGCGGTGGTCCGCCATGCGGCGCAGCAGCACCAGCTGGAAGTCGACGGGCGTGAAGGGGCGGCCCGCGGGGCGCGTGTCGGACGGCATGCGGTCCATCGTCGCCCACGGGGCCGGGGGATCGCTCGCCCACCTGCCCGCACATCGGGCCGCGCACCCGCCTGCGCATCGGGCCGGGGTCCTGCTCGCGTACCGGGCGACGCGCCTGCCTGCCCGCCCGTCCGCCGGGCCGCGCACCCGCCTACCCGCCCGCCGGGCCGCGGACCCACCTGCCCGCCTACCAGCCGGGCCGTGCACCCGCCCGCGTACCGGCGGTGGGCCGACGGCGTTCGGTATCCCGTCCCCGGCCATTGCCCGGCGCCTCGCTGTGTGACTAGCCTGTGTTCGTCATGCCGATCGTCTGTTGAGATTTCGAACACAGGCCTGAGACGAACCAAGGGAGGGGGCCGGCCGTGGGACGACTGGTACCTGCCGTTACCCGGGCTCTCGACATCCTCGAGCTCTTCCTCGACGGGGACGGCACGCTCTCCGCCCCCGACATCGTGCGCCGGCTCCAACTGCCGCGCACCACCGTGCACGAGCTGGTCACCACGCTCGCCGCCCGGTCGTACATCGTCACCGTCCCCGGACAGCCCGGACGCTACCGCCTCGGCGTGCGGCCGTACCAGCTCGGCAGCCGGTACGCCGAGCAGCTCGACCTGGCCGCCGAGGGCCAGCAGGTGGCCCGCACCGTCGCCGAGACCTGCGACGAGACGGTCCACGTGGCGATCCTGGAGGGCACGGACGTCATCTACATCGCGAAGGTCGACTCCACCCACGCCGTGCGCATGGTGTCGGCGGCGGGCCGGCGCCTGCCCGCGCACTGCACCTCCGTCGGCAAGATGCTGCTCGCCTCCCTCTCCGACACCGAGCTGGGCGCGCGGATCCCCGACGACGCCGACCTGGCCGCCATGACGCCCAACAGCATCACCGAGCCCGGCGCCCTGCGGGAGGCCCTGGCGGAGATCCGGGAGCGGGGCGTCGCGGTCGAGAACCGGGAGTCGAACCCCGACGTCAGCTGCGTGGCGGCCCCGGTGCGCGACCGCACCGGCCGGGTCGTGGCCGCGCTGTCGATCTCCGTCCCCATGATCCGCTGGAGCGACGAGCGCCGCATCGAGCTGGAGCAGCTCGCCGCCAAGGGCGCGGCCGAACTGTCCGAGCAGCTCGGCTACCGGAGCGCGGCATGACGAACACGTTCGACGTCGCCGTCCGCGCGGAGGCCGCCCTCGGCGAGGGCCCGACCTGGGACCCGGCCGGCGGCCGCCTCCTGTGGCTCGACATCCTCGGCTCGCGCCTGCACGCCTACGACCCGTCGACGGGCCGCCGCACGGTGCGCGTCACCGACCAGCACGTGGGCGCGGCCAAGCCGCGCGCGGGCGGCGGCCTGGTCCTCAACCTCCGCGACGGCGTGGGCCTCCTGGACGAGGACGGCGGCTTCCGCTGGCTCCACCACGAGCCGGTCCCCGGCCGCCGCGCCAACGACGCGGCCGTCGCGCCGGACGGCTCGCTCTGGGCCGGCACGATGCGCTACGACGAGGCGCCGGGCGGGGGGTCCCTGTCCCGGATCACCGGGGACGGCTCGGTCTCCGTGGTCCTCGACGACGTCGCGGTGAGCAACGGGACGGGCTGGAGCCCCTGCGGCACGCTGATGTACTACATCGACTCCCCGACCCGCCGCGTCGACGTCCTCGACCACGCCGACGGCCGGGTGACGAACCGCCGCCCCTTCGCCGTGATCGAGGAGGGCGCCGGCTTCCCCGACGGGCTGACGGTCGACGCGGACGGATGCGTGTGGGTGGCCCTGTGGGACGGCGGAGCGGTGCGCCGTTACACCCCGGCGGGCGCGCTGGACCGGGTGATCCGCTTCCCGGCACCCCGCGTGACGGCCTGCGCGTTCGGCGGGCCCGGCCTGACCGACCTGTACGTCACGACGGCCCGCGTGGGCCTGACGTCGCCCCACCCCCTGTCGGGATCGCTCCTGGTCGTCCCCGACGCGGGCAAGGGCCTGCCCCAGCCGGCGTTCGACGGCTGAGGGGCGGGAGGGGCTGAGGGGGCGGGGTGGCGGGGTCTGACCCGGCCCCGGCCCCTCAACCGGCCGTCCAGGGGCACGACCGGCGCGGCCGGCGCGACCGCCGACGGGATCGGGCTTCGTCGGCCGGTCCGGTCCGGTCCGGTCCGGTCCGGTCCGGACCGGCCCGGCCCGGGTCCGCCGGTCCGGGAGGCCTCGAACGAGGCCTCCTCGAGGTCTCCCCGCCGGGGCCCGGGGTCACCCCGCCCCGGTGCCGGCGGCCTCCAGGCCCCGCAGGATCCCCGCTCCGCCTCGGTCAACGGCGGTCCCGCCGCCGCCCGCAGCGCCGGACCGTTCAGGGTCGCCAGCAGCGCCGCCGGGCGCAGCAGCCGTTGCGGCCCCGCCGTCAGGCTCGTGACGTCCCACAGCGCCGCCGCCGCGTCGTACGACCCCGTGGCCGTCCGCATCACCCGCCGGGTGAACCGGGTGACCACCCGGTCCGCGACGGTGGGGGCCCCGCCCCGCGTCCCGGGGAACCAGACGTCCTGGCTGACGGCCATCGTCCAGGCCGCCTCGACCGACGAGGCGGCCCCGCGCTGCACCCGCCGCGCGAGCCCCGCGGCGCCTGTCCCGCCGGCCTGCCGCAGTTCGCGGCTCAGCACCCGTGCGCCGAGCGCGGCCACGGACATGCCCTGCCCGTAGGCGGGGTTGAAGGTGGCCAGCGCGTCGCCGAGGACGACGAACCGCTCGGGCCACTCCCGCGCCTTCTCCAGGTACCGCCGGTGGTTGCTGGTGCTGCGGCTGACGTGGATGCCGGTGAGCGGCTCGGCGCCCGAGATCAGCCGGCCCACGATGGGGTGCGGCAGGTCGAGCGTGTACCGGAGGAACCCGTCGGGGTCGGACGGCGGTTCGCCGCCGCCCGCGTCCCGGCGAGGCTGACCATCCACCGGTCGCCCTCGATGGGCAGCACCATGCCGCTGCGTCCGGGCAGCCCCCGGTAGGGGTCGGCCTGGATGATGGTGAGCGGGAACCGCCCGGCGCCTTCGGGGTGCGGTAGATCCGCGTGGCGTTGACCAGGCCCGCGTCGACCGTCTTCTCGCGGATGCCGGAGATCCCCAGCTCCCACAGCCAGGTGACGACCCGTGAGCCGCGCCCGCTCGCCTCGACCACGAAGTCGGCGTCGATCACCTCGTCCCCGTCGGGGGTGGAGACCCGTACGCCGGTGACGCGCCGCGCGTCGCCGGTCAGGTCGAGCACCCGGCCCTTGCGGATCCGGGCCCCGGTGTGGGCCAGTACGGCGTCCCGGACCGCCCAGTCGAGCAGGGCCCGGCTGCACGTCATCATCCGCGGCCCCTCGTGACGCCAGCGCCGGAACCAGCCCTCGGGCGTGAGGGCGACCATGCCGGAGCTGAGGGACACCTCGCGGGCCCCGGCGGCGAGCAGGTGCTTGCGCATGTCGACGCCCGGCACGAGGTCCTCCATGGCGGCGAGCCCGCCGGCCATGAGGAGGTGGGCGTGCCGGCCCTGTGGCAGGCCCTTGCGGTGTTCGGGTTCGTCGGGCAGGTCGTCCCGTTCCAGCACGGTCACCTCGTCCACGACGGTGGACAGGGCCGCCGCGGCCAGCATGCCGGCCAGACCGGCACCGATGACGACAGCTCTACTGGACATGGGGCTCCTCGTACTCGGCCAGGGAGGCACACGGGGCGGACGGGGCGGACGGGACGGACAGGTCCGACGCGGCGGGCACGGCGGGCACGACTCGCACAACGGGTACAGCGGGCACAGCGGGTACAGCAGGCACAACGGGCAGCACGGGCACGGCGGGTGTCTCGACTGGGGCAGGCCTCATGAGGGCGGGCATTCGGCCACCGCGGGACCGCCCGCACGGCCCGTGCGCCGCGAAGGGACCCGCCCACCAGGCCGTTCAGCCGTGCGGGCGCGCAGCCGCACCCGGCATTCAGCCATGGAAGGCTTTCACCGTACCTTCACCCGCCGTGTCCGGCACCGGAGTTCGGGCCAGTTCCCGCGCCAGCTCCACCAGCCCGGCGGCGCCGGAGACCTCGGTGGCGTGCAGCCGGTGGGTGCTCGCCGTCGCGCACGGCGCCTCGCGCGCGGCGGCCCGCCGGGCGGCCTCGGCGAGCATGGCCGCCTCGGAGGCGATCCGCGCCTCGTGCGCGCCGCGCCCCTCGGCGAGGGCGGCGGCGAGCGCCCGCGCCCGGACCCGGTCGTCGAAGTAGGGGGCGAGGGCGAGGAGCGCGTCGTGGATGGCGACCTCCCGCCAGTGCAGCCGCTCCTCGGGCAGCCGCCACCAGGACACGGGCGGCTTGGGGGCCACCGACACGAACCCCACGCGGGCCCACAGCGGCCGCAGCCGCCGGTGGTCCCGCAGCCCGCGTCCGTGGGCGACGGCCGCCGGCAGCAGCCGGGGCAGGACGTAGCCGGCGGAGCAGAGCAGGGCGCCGAGGGCGGCCATCGGCGGGGCCACGTCGGTGGACAGGAAGTCGAGGTCGTGGCCGGTCCAACGGGCGACGACGGCCGTGTACTTGGTCATCTGGAAGCCGAGCAGGTCCAGCAGCGCGCCGACGAGGATCAGCAGCAGCCCGGTGCGCAGCAGGCCGGTGACCTCCCGGGCCCACTTCACGCACACCACGGCCATCGCGACGATGGCGGCGGTGTGCCCGAGCAGGTAGAGCACGATCATCTCGCGCATGTACGGCGTGTTCGCGTAGTGGGTGTCGAGGTCGGTGAGCCGCTCGACGGGCGCGTCGGCCAGCGCGAACAGCACGATCACGGCCACGATCAGCGGCCCGTACACGGCGATGCAGCCCAGTACCTGCCGCCGTACCCGTTCGGGCGGTCCGCCCCGCCAGTAGGCGAGCAGGATCAGCAGGGAGCAGCTGTACGCCGAGAGCATGCCGTACGTCAGCGGGGCGCCGAAGTTGGGGATGCCGGTGAGGTCGTTGACGGCGGCCAGGGTGACCGGCGCGGAGCAGACGAAGACGAGCGCGCCCAGGGTGATCGCGACGCAGGTGGAGACGGTGAGGGGGTTGCGCGCGGCCGAGCGGGGCCGGCGGAACAGCACGGCGGCGGAGAGCAGCAGGACGGCGCCGGCGAGGTAGACGACGAGGCTCACGCGGTCGGCCTCCCCTCGGCGGACACCGGCCGGGCGTTCGCCGCGGCCCCCGCCACGGCCCCCGTGACAACTCCCGCCACGGCTTCCGGCACGAACTCGGGCACGACCTCAGCCCTTTCCCCGGCCGAAGCCCCGGGCACGGCGTCCGGCACGGCGTCCGTCGCGGCCTCCGGCACACGATCGGCCACGGTCCCGGCCTCAGGTGCGGCTCCGGCCCCGGCCCCGGGGGCGGCGGCGCGGACGAGGGGTTCGCCGGCGAGGGCGTCGGCGATGCGCGCCAGCGCGGCCGGGTCCGGCGCCCGTTCCAGGAACCAGGCGGACTCCCCGGCGGAGCGGCCGTCGCCGTCGTCCGGCCCGGCGTGTGCCTCCTGCCGTACGGCCGCCGCGATGACGGTCGCCCAGGCCGTCGCGGCGGCCCGCTCGGCGTCGCCGGTACGGCGCAGGGCGGCCCGCAGCGTCGCGTCGTACAGCTCGCGGTCGACGTAGGCGTCCAGGTGGGTCAGCGCGTTGTGGATGCTGGTCCGGCGCCACACCAGCCGGGTGGCCGGCCGGGCCCAGCACGGCCGGGGCAGCCGCAGGGCGTGGCGGGTGAGGACGCCGTCCAGTTCGCGTTCCAGGGGCGCGAGGCGGGCGTAGGCGCGCCGGGTCCGCCGCCGTTCCGCCAGCCAGGGCCCGGCGAGCGGGACGAGGACGCCGACGACCGTCATGACCGCGCCGAGCCCGGCCGCGGCCGGGGAGGCGTCGGTGACCAGGGCGGACCAGTCGTGGCCGGTCCAGCGGGCGGTCACGGCGGTGAGCCTCGCCAGGCTGTACACGACCCCGCACAGCGAACCGAAGCCCAGCGTCACCAGGCCCGCCCGCAGCCAGCCCCGTACCTCACGGGCCCAGCGCAGGGCGGACACGGTGGTGACGCCGACGGCGGCGAGGTGTCCGAGCAGGTAGAGCACGATCATCTCGCGGAGGAAGGGCGTGTTCGCGTAGTAGGTGTCCAGGTCGACGCGCCGCTCCACGGGCGCGTCGCCCAGGACGAACATCGTGACGATGCCGAGGACGACCAGCGCGTACGCCAGGATCCAGCGCCGGGCCGTCCGGCGCACCCGCGGTCCGCCCCGCCAGTGCACGATCAGCACCTGGGAGGCGGCGCTGTACCCGGTGATCGCGGCGTACGTCAGCGGCGCGGCCAGGTTGGGGGTCGCGCCGAACCGGTTGACGGCGCCGACCGTGGGCGGGGCCCCGAGGAGGAAGCAGAGCCCGGCCAGGCCGAGCACCGCGCAGATGGACCGCAGATAGGGGTCGTGCCGGTGGCGCAGCAGGTCGGGGGCCCGCACCAGCAGCCCGAGCCAGAGGACGGCGGCGCTGACGTAATGGGGTAGGCCGTTCACCTTCGGGGTCCGTTCATCTGCGGGTTCTGCGGGGTCCGTTCACCTGCGGGTGCCACGGTAGTTGAGGGCCGCGCCGATGCGTCCGGCGATGTCCTGGGTGTCGTCGCCGCGGTCGGCGTACACGGAGTCGGCGGACGCCTCCAGCCAGGTGCGCAGCCGGCGGCCCATCAGCATGCCGAAGCGGTCGGCCTCCTGCTCGTCGGAGAGGGTGAAGTCACTGCGGGCGGCGGCGGCCGGAGCGGCACCGGGGACGGCGTCGGCACGGCGCCGGTGCATGTGCCACACCTCGTGGCAGAAGATGACGATCTGGTGCCAGACGGCGGCCCGTTCGTCGATGACGACGTCGTCGTGGTCCTCGCCCTCCAGCCAGAGCCCGCTGGCGGTGTGGGGCGGGAACACGGCCCGGTGCACGACGATCTCGCGGCCCCGCCAGCGGGCGGCCGCCGCGACGACCGCGTCGAACAGGACCTCGGGTTCGGCCGGGACCGGCACCCGGATGGGGGCGATGAGGGTGTCGGCGAGGCGACGCATCTCCCTGTTCGTACGCACGGTTCTCCCCGTGGCTGCGCGGGCGTTCGGTCCGTGCAATATGCCAAGTCCCTTGCCGTTTCAGCTACCTTCACCCGCACGGGCGGGAGAATTCGGCGCGAACTCGGCCGGGAGGAAGCGGCTGTAACGGATGAACGGGGTACGGCGCCCCGGAGCCGTTGGCCGAAAAGCTTTGCTGCCCGGTGCCCGCTCCCCGTGCCTCACCTGGGGCGGGGAGTCCCGCGCCCACCAGATCCGGCCTTTGTCGACGGGTGTGCGGGAGCGGTGGACGCGGAATGGAGAAGCCGCGTCCACCGCACGGCTCGGGCCCCACGGGTGCCGGTCCCGTCCGTCCTGGTCCTGCCTGTGCCGGTCCTGCCTGTGCCGGTCCTGCCGGTGCCCGTGCCGGTCCCGTCCGTGCCGGTCCCGTCCGTGCCGGTCCCGTCCGTTCCGGTCCCCTCCGTTTCGGTCCCGCCTGTCCCCGTCCAGCCCGTCCCGGTCCCACCCGTGTCGGCTCCACTCGTGCGGGTCTTTCTCACCGGGCGCCGCCCGCCGGGGCGTCGGGGCGGGCCCCGCCGGCCGGGGCGCCGGCCCGGCCGGCGTCCCCTGCCCCCGCGACGGCCCCCTCCGGCACGACCGCCTCCTCCGGTGCCACTGCCTCCGGCACCGCGGCTTCCCGTACCGCTCGCTCCGGCACCGCGGCTTCCCGTACCGCTCGCTCCGGCGTCACGGCCTCCCGCACCGCCCGCTCCCGCACCGCGGCCTCCCGTACCGCCCGCACCGTGTCCGGTTGGCGCAGTGCGCGCGACACCGCGCCGATGTCCCGCAGCAGGTCGGTCGTGTCGGCCTCGTCGTCGGTGTCGCGCTCGCGTCCGCGGCTGCGGGCGTCCGCCGCGTCCAGCACGGTCACCGCGGCGGCCAGCGCCTTCGCCCGGTCCGGCGGGAAGCCGAGGGCGAGGGCGGCGTCGTGGGACCGTCGGCGCAGGTCCTCGTCGACGAACCGGGCCAGTGACAGCAGCCCGTCGCGGATGAACGTCTCCCGGCGGATCAGGCGCAGTTCGGGCGCGGAGCGCAGGACGCGGGGCACGCCGCCGCCGACGACCGTCTTCATCAGCGCGTACAGCGGCCGCAGTTCGCGTACGGCGTCCCTGACCTGCCGGCGGTCGTGCAGATACTGACCGGCGTGCGGAAGGATGAAGCCCACCGCGATCAGGATGGCGGACAGGCAGGCCAGCGGCGGCGCCACGGCCGTGCTCAGCCAGTCCAGGTTCCGCCCCGTCCAACGGCTCACCACGGCCGTCACCTTGGCCGCGTCGAAGACCAACTGGAGGGCGTAGCCCACGCCGAGGAACTTCAGCCCCCAGCGCAGCAGGGCGTCGAGCCCGTCGGCGCGCACCCAGTTCCAGATCAGCGCGTTGGTGACCAGCGTGGCCGTGATGTGCGCGAGCAGGTAGAGCACGATCAGTTCACGGGCGTACGGCGTGTTCGCGTAGTACGTGTCGAGGTCCCGCAGCCGTTCCTCGGGCATCTCGGCGAGGGCGAACAGCACCCACAGCGCGGCGATCACGGCGGCGTAGGTGCCCAGGACCCAGCGCATGGCGGAGCGGGTGCGGGCGGAGCGGTCGGACAGGCCGTTGCGCCAGGTGATGATCAGCAGCAGGCACGACCCGCAGAACGCGGTGAGCAGCGAGTACACCCAGGGCCCGGAGATGTTGGGCACGCCCGTGACCCGGTTGACCCAGGCGATCGTCGACGGCGCGACGAACACGAACACCGCGCAGGCGAGCAGCAGCAGGCCGCCGACCGCGCGCAGCAGCGGGTCGGTCCACAGCCGGATGATGCTGGGCAGTTTGATCGCCAGGGCGGCCGCGAGGATCCCGGCCGGGATCCACCAGAAGGAGGGGTAGAACTCGTTGACGAAGCTCGCCGGGGTCACGGCCAGCGGTTCGGTGAGCCGCGCCGCGGCGGGGGCCAGGCCGCTCAACGCCGGTCACCGCCTCCGCGTCCCCGGTAGCCCAGGGAGCGCTGCACGGGTTCCAGGGGGGCGGCGGTGCCGGCGCCGCCGTCCAGCAGGGGGCGCAGCGTGGCGGCGAGCCGGTGGCCGAAGTCGTCGGCCCGGGCCTCGTCCTGGGCGCGGGAGCCGTTGCGGGCGGCGACCGCGAGGGCCACGTCGCGCCAGGCGGGCCGTACGGCGAGGGCGCGGGCGGCCGCCGTGCCGGCCGTGCGGTGGTGGTCGTGTCCGGCGTGCAGGTGCCACAACTCGTGCCCGAGGATGACGAGTTGCTGCACCTCCTCGGCGCGTTCCTCCACGATGACGAGGTCGAAGTCCTCGAACTCGACCCACAGGCCGGTCACTTCGATCTCGTCGGGGAACCGCTCGAAGCGCAGCTCGACGGGGCGTCCGCCGCGCAGCGCCGCCATCTCCTCGCACAGCGCGCGGGCGATCTCGCGCACGCCGGCCGGTGTCCGGGGCCGGGCCCGCAGTGCGGCGGCCAGTTCACCGGCCAGGTGGCGCATGGCGGGGCCGGTTCTCGCGCGCCGCAGCGCCGAGGCGATCCGGGCAGCCGTCGTGCGCACGCCCGCGATGTCCATCCGCTCTCCCTTCCCACCGCCCCGCGGCAGCCGTTCCGAGGCTACGCGGCCGGACGTGTCCCCGTCACGGGGAACCGGGCGCCGATCGGGCGCGGGGCGGACGCCGATCGGGCGCGGGACGCAAGGGAGGCGGACGCGGGACGCAAGGCAGGCGGACGCCGGGCGGGAAGCGCGGCGGGAAGCGCGGCGGGCGCGCGGCGGAGCGGAAACGGGCGGAGGGTGACATCACAGCTCCCCTTGGCAGAAAGCGCTGTCAGGCCCGCGCTCGGAGGTTCCCGTGAGTCCTGTCGGAACCATTGACGCGAGGGCGCATCGAACCTACGGTCCCGTTCGAAGTTACGGGCACAATTCGAAATGTCGAACAGTTAGGGCGGGGTATGGGACGACCTGGCCTGAGTCGCAGGCAACTTCTGGCCGCCGCCGGCGGTCTGACCGTCGCGGGCAGTTTCGGCTTCGCGGCGCTGGGGACCGGGGCCGACGCCGCTGATCGTCGTCTTCGTCTTCTTCCAGCGCCAGATCGTGGCCGGTGTCGCGCACACCGGACTCGCGGGCCAGTGACCTCCTCCCGGACGGGCCCCCACCCCTCCGGGACCGAACCGAACTTCTCCGGGACGGAGAACCGAACCCCTCCGAAAGGACACGATGCGCACCGCCCGCTTCACCCTCGACCCCGCCTTCACCGTCGGCCGGGTCGACCCCCGTCTCTTCGGCTCCTTCGTGGAACACCTCGGCCGCTGCGTCTACACCGGCATCCACGAGCCCGGCCACCCCACCGCCGACGAGGCCGGCCTGCGGCAGGACGTCCTGGACCTCGTCCGTGAACTCGGCGTCACCACGATCCGCTACCCCGGCGGCAACTTCGTCTCCGGCTACCGGTGGGAGGACTCCGTCGGCCCGGTGGAGGACCGCCCCCGCCGCCTGGACCTGGCCTGGCACTCCACGGAGACCAACCGCTTCGGCCTCTCCGAGTACATCGCCTTCCTGCGGAAGGTCGGCCCGCAGGCCGAGCCGATGATGGCCGTCAACCTCGGCACCCGGGGCGTCGCCGAGGCCCTCGAACTCCAGGAGTACGCCAACCACCCCTCCGGCACGGCGCTCTCGGACCTGCGCGCCGCCCACGGCGACAAGGACCCCTTCGGCATCCGGCTGTGGTGCCTCGGCAACGAGATGGACGGCCCCTGGCAGACCGGCCACAAGACGGCCGAGGAGTACGGCCGGATCGCCGCCGAGACCGCCCGCGCCATGCGCCAGCAGGACCCCGGCGTCGAACTCGTCGCCTGCGGCAGCTCGGCCCAGTCGATGCCGACGTTCGCCGCGTGGGAGGCGACGGTCCTTCAGGAGACGTACGACCTGGTCGACCACATCTCCCTGCACGCCTACTACGAGCCGCACGACGGCGACGTGGACTCCTTCCTCGCCTCCGCCGTCGACATGGAGTCCTTCATCGAGAACGTGGTGGCGACCTGCGACCACGTGGGCGCGCGGCTGAAGTCGAAGAAGAGGATCAACCTCTCCTTCGACGAGTGGAACGTCTGGTACATGTCCCGCTGGCAGGAGCAGGCGACGACGTTCGCGCAGGACGACTGGCCCGAGGCCCCCCGCCTCCTGGAGGACAACTACAGCGTCCTGGACGCCGTCGTCCTCGGCTCCCTCCTCGTCGCCCTGCTGCGGCACGCCGACCGCGTCACCGTCGCCTGCCTGGCCCAGCTGGTCAACGTCATCGCGCCGATCATGACCGAGCCGGGCGGCCCGGCCTGGCGCCAGACGACGTTCTTCCCGTTCGCGCAGGCGTCGCGCCACGGGCGGGGCGAGGTCCTCGACGTCCGGGTGGACTCACCGACGTACGGGACGCGGAAGTACGGCGAGGCGGACCTGCTGCACGCGACGGCCGTCCGCGCGGACGACGGCTCCGTGACGGTCTTCGCGGTCAACCGCGGCCGCACCGAGGCGCTCCCGCTGGAGGTGACCCTGAACGGCCTCGGGGTCTCCCGCCTTCTCGAGCACAGCGCGCTCGCCGACGCCGACCCGGACGCCCGCAACACGCTCGACGACCCCGAGCGGGTCGTCCCGCACGCGGTGGACGGCACGGCGGTCACGGACGGGACGCTGCGGGCGACGCTGGAGCCGCTGTCCTGGAACGTGATCCGGCTGGCCTGACCGGCACGGCGCCGCCTGCCCCACAATGGCGGCATGAGGATCTCGGCACGGGCGGACTACGCGGTACGGGCGGTGCTGGAGCTGGCCGTGCGGCAGGGCGGCGACCCGGTGAAGGCGGAGACGATCTCCGCCGAGCAGGGCATCCCGCACAAGTTCCTGGAGGGCATCCTCGGCGACCTCCGCCGCGCCGGCATCGTGGAGAGCCGGCGTGGCGGAGGCGGCGGCTACCGGCTCGCCCGCGAGAGCGCGCGGATCACGGTGGCGGACGTGATCCGCGCGGTCGACGGCCCGATCGTCTCCGTCCGCGGCGAGCGGCCCACCGAGCTGACCTACACGGGCACCGCGCAGCCCCTGCTGCCCCTGTGGATCGCCCTGCGCGCCAACGTCCGCAAGATCCTGGAGGGCGTCACGGTGGCCGACATCGCCGCGGACGCCCTCCCGGCCCCGGTCCGCGACCTGGCGGCGGAACCGGCGGCCTGGGAGAACCCGTGACCGCCGGGCGGGTCCGTCCGTTCGCGTCCGTCCGTCCGCTCGCGTCCGTCTACTTGAGCTCGTCGGCGGTGTAGTAGCCGGCGAGGGCGGCAGCGTAGTTGCTCCTGTCGACGCTCGTCGGCTGGAGCAGGTAGGCGGGTACGGGCTTCACGCCGTTCTCGTAGCTCCGCCTGTTGTTGATCCTCGGCGTCCGGTCCTTGAGGATGTCGTCGGCCATGTTCGCGGCGACCGTGGCCAGTTCGCGCAGGTCCTTGTAGACGGTCTGCGACTGCTCACCGGCGATGATCGAGCGCACCGAGGCGAGTTCGGCGTCCTGGCCGGTGACGACGGGGAAGGGCTTGCCGTCGGAGCCGTAGCCGTACGACTTGAGCGCGGACAGGACGCCCAGGGAGATGCCGTCGTACGGCGACAGGACCGCGTCGAGCGTCTCGCCGTTGTACGACCGGGACAGGATGCGCTTCATGCGCGACTCCGCGGTCGTCCCGTCCCAGCGCAGCGTGGTGATCTTCTCGAGCTTGGTCTCGCCGGACCGCACGACCAGCTTCCTGCTGTCCAGGTACGGCTGGAGGAGGTACATCGCCCCCTCGTAGAAGTACTTGGTGTTGTTGTCGTCGGGCGACCCGGCGAACAGCTCGATGGTGAACGGGCCCTTGCCGTCCTCCAGGCCGAGGCGGTCGATGATGTGGAGGGCCTGCTGGCGGCCGACCTGCTCGTTGTCGAAGGAGACGTAGTAGTCGACGTTCTTGCTGCCCAGGATGAGCCGGTCGTAGGAGATCACCGGGATGCCGGCGTCGGCGGCCTGCTGGAGCACGCCGGTCAGCGACTTGTTGTCGATGGCCGCGATGATCAGCGCGTCGACGCGCTGCTTCACCAGGTCCGCGATCTGTGTGACCTGGGCCTGCGGGTCGTCGTCCCCGTAGACCAGCTTGGTCCGGTACCCCTTGGCCTCGAGGTCCTTGACCATGCTCTTGCCGTCGGTGAGCCAGCGCTCGGAGGACTTGGTCGGCATGGCGATCCCGATCGTGCCGTCTCCGGAACCGGAGCCGGAGCCGGCCGCGCTCTCCTCGCCGCAGGCGGACAGGGCGAGGGCGAGGGAGACGCCGGTGATGATGCCGAGGGCGGCTCTTCGAGTGCGCATGGTGATCGTTCCTTGTTCTTCTCGTCGTTGAGGGAGCCAGGTGCGCCGCGCCGTGCGGGGGATCCGTGCGCGCCGGACGGACCGGACCGCGGGGAGGGCGGGGCGGGAGATCGGGCGGCATGCGGCGGTACGGCCGGGCATCCGGGTCTGGTCGACGCTCGCGATGCCTTCGCCGGTGTGCACCTGTGGGTACGTGCGACCGCCGCGCTACGGCATTCCGGTCACAGAGGTGCTGGTTCCGGTGGTGCTCAGGGTGCTGGCCTTCCACTGTTCGAAATTTCGACACATGGTCGGAATGTTTGCGTGACCCTAGGAGCGGGTGTGCGGAGTGTCAACGGTTTGAACAGGAACGGTCACAGAGAAGGAGGAGGTGTCGAGGCTCCGGGGTGCCGGTGTGAACGGGTCGGGGTGAATGGCCGGAGTTCGTCCTGGGCGCGTCCCGCGCGGCTCCCTACGATGCGAACGCCCGCCCCCTTCACAGCAACTCCATTGGTTGTTCACGGAGTTGGCGTGGCGGGCGGGCGCAGCCACCCCCCCCAACACAGGGAGAGACCATGACAGGTGGGCTCCTTCTGAGCGGCGCCGTCGCCGCTCTCGTCACCTCCGCGCTTCCCGCGCACACCCCGTCCTCGTCCTCCGGGTTCGTCGACCCGCCCCCGGACAGGATCGTCATCGACGTCGCCACGGTGAACGGCTCCGGCTGCCCGGCGGGCACCGCGGCCATCGCCGTGTCCGAGGACAACACCGCCTTCACCGTGACCTACAGCGACTACCTCGCCCAGGCCGGCGGCACCTCCGACCCCACGGCGTTCCGCAAGAACTGCCAGCTCAACCTCGTCGTCCACGTCCCGCAGGGCTTCACGTACGCCATCGCCAGCGCGGACTACCGGGGCTACGCCCTGCTCCAGCCCGGCGCGAGCGCCGTGCAGCGGGCCTCGTACTACTTCCAGGGCTCGTCCAGCACGGTGTACAAGAACCATCCCCTCAGCGGCGCCTACGACGACAACTGGCAGGCGACCGACACCACCGACTGGGCGCAGCTCGTGTGGGCGCCCTGCGGGGTCCAGCGCAACTTCAACATCAACACCGAGCTGCGGGTCAGCGCGGGCGGCTCGGCGCCGGGCAAGGTCAGCTTCATGACCATGGACTCGACCGACGGCGACATCAGCACGGTGTACCACATGGCCTGGAAGGAGTGCCCCGGCAAGTCGGGGAAGTGAGGTGAGGGGGCCGCCCGTGCGGGTGCGGGCGGCCCCGCGATCACCTGCCCGCGTGGGCGACGAACTCCGCCCAGGCGGCGGGGGAGAGGGCGAGCCGGGGGCCGTCCTTGTCCTTGGAGTCACGGACGTGGACGTGGTGGGGGAGGGTGGCGACCTCGATGCAGTTGTCGCCTGAACCGCTGCTGTAGCTGGACTTGCGCCAGTCCAGTGCGACCTCGACGCAGTCGCCGTCGCCGCTGCTGCTGTGGCTGCTTTTGAACCAGGCCAGGTCGGACGTGTTCATAGGTCTCCTCGCATCTGCCGCAACAGGCTCGCGGAGTCTTCAATGGAGAGAGCCTGTGAACGCATCCTGGCATAGCGCATGTGCAAGATGCTGACCTCTTTCGGGTCGGAAACGAGCAGACCGCCTCGCTGACCCTCGCAGTAGGCGAAGCACTTGTTCGCCGGTGTTTCCAGCAGCTGAATAGGGCCTGCGAGACCCGCATGCGATTCCCGGACCGTCGGCATGACCTGAACCTCGACGTTGCGCAGGTCGCTCAACTCCAGCATGTGATGGATGAGCGTCCTCGTGATTTCCGCCCCGCCCGTGCGCCGCCGAAACAGGTGCTCCTCCAGGATGAAGGTGAACGCTGTGTTCGGCCGGTTTCGCAGCAGCTTCTGCCGTTCCGCCCGCGCCATCCACTGAATCTCGATCTCCTGGTCGTCCAGGGGTGGAAGCCGCGCGTCGAACAGCGCCCGCGCGTACGCCTCCGTCTGCAACAGCCCTGGGATCACTCGACTCTCGTAGGTATAGAGCGCGATGGCCGTCTTCTCCATCACCGCCCACCGCCGAAACCATGCCGCCAAACCCGGCTGCCGCCCAAGGAACTCCGCCGCTCGGCGTAAAGCACCCGTGCTCCCCAGTACCCTCTCCGCCGCCTCGACGAAGTCCACGTCCGGCATCCGCCTGCCCAACTCCACCGAGGCCACCGTGTGCTTGGAGAAGCCCACCAGCCCGCCGAACTCCTCCCGGCTCAGCCCGTTGAACTCGCGCAGGGCCTGGACCACCGCGCCGAACGTCCGCAGACTGTCCGACGACTCCGGCTCACCGCTTCCCGCACCCGCCTGCCCGTCGACCACCATGGTCACCTCCCGCACCCCATGGTCACGCGCCGTGACCGGTACTGTCCACCCGGTGACCGCGTACGCTCGCGCAGCGTACGCGGCTCTGACCTGGTGAACCCCCGGAGGGACCCGTCACATTGGCGGCATGACAGTACGTCCCACCCCCAACCCCTGGTTACCGTAAGTGTGTTCACACAGCGGCTCAGTGCCACGCCGAGAGGCGCCCGCCTGGCCAGGCACCTCGCGCTGCACCAGCTGGAACGCTGGGGCGTCCCGCACGGCACGGACGTCTCCGACGCGGTCGCGGTGATCGTGGCGGAGCTCGCGGCGAACGCGGTGACGCACGGCCGCGTACCGGGAAGGGACTTCGAGCTGCGGCTCCTGCTGATCCCCGGAAGCGTCCGGATCGAGGTCACGGACACCCGTACGGGGCCGCGCCCGCCCGGCCCCGGCGCCGTACGCCCCCCGTGCCCGCTCGACGAGGCGGGACGCGGGCTGCTGCTCGTGGACGCGGTCGCCGCCCGCTGGGAGGTGGTGGACCGCGCGCCCGCGCCGGGCAAGACGGTGCGCGCGGAGGTGGACGTACCGGGCTGGCTCGGGATCGCGCGACGGGCCGGAGCCTGACCGGGGCCTGATCGATGTCCGGCCGGGGCCGGGAACCGGCCGGACCCGCGTGCCGTCAGCGCGGCCCGCGGATGCCGTCGATGATGCGGGTCCAGTTGTCGCCGCCGTGCCCGTCCTCGATCGCGCGCCGGTAGTGGGCCTGCACGGCCAGCGGGAGCGCGAGGTCGAGCCCGAGCGAGGCGCTGGTCTCGACGATGTGGTCGGACGTCGCGCCCATCATGGTGACGGTGCTGAGGTCGCCGGGGTGCTCCCCGGAGTCCAGCGCGGCGCCGGGGTTCTTCTCGCCGGCCCTCAGCATGGCGCCGATCGAGTCGGTGAAGGAGAGCAGCTCCGGCAGGGCCTCCGCGGCCTTCATCCCCGCGGTGCCGAGCATCGCGGTGGCGTGCATCAGGCCGGACAGGGTGGTGAGGAACACCGTGAGCTGGGCCTGGTACATCATCTGGGCGAGGCCCGGGTCCTCGCCCAGGTACCTGGGCGCACCGAGCCGGGCCAGCGCCGTCCGGTGGTCCTCCATCACCGCGGCGGGGCCGCTGTAGTAGACGTGGGCCGCCTCGGTGCCGACCATCGGCGCCGGGACCATGACGCCACCGGTGAGGAAGGCGGCGTCGTGGTCCGCGGCCCAGGCCGCCGCCTCGCGGGTGCGGTCGGGCGTGTCCGAGCTGAGGTTGACCAGGGTGCGGCCGGCGAGCGACTCGGTGGCGCCGTCGAGGACGTCGTACATCGCCCGGTAGTCGGTGAGGCTGAGGATCACGAGGCCGCTCGCTCCGACCGCCTCGCGGGGTGTCGCCGCGAGCGTCGCCCCGTCGGCGACGAGACCGTCGGCGCGGGCGGCGGTGCGGTTCCAGACGGTGACGGGGTGGCCGGCGGAGAGGAGGGCGCGGGTCATGGCCTGGCCCATCGGGCCGAGCCCGATCACGGTGACAGGGGTGTCGTGGCTGGTGGTGGGGTGCTGTTGTCCGTTCACCCCTCCATGCTCGGACAGTGCCACTAGGCTCGGAAGTACCCACTATTTTCTGCGGTACTTACCTTTCAGTAAGGGGGATCGGCGATGGCCAAGGCGCCGAGGCGGGGGCCCTACCTCTGCGGCATCGACGCCGCGCTCGACGTGGTGAGCGGCAAGTGGAAGGGGCTGATCCTCTGGGAACTCGACACCCACGGGGTGCGCCGCTTCGCCGAGTTGCGCCGGGGTCTGGCCGGGGTGAGCGAGAAGATGCTGACCCAGCACCTGCGGGAGATGGAGGAGGACGGCCTCGTGCACCGCAAGGTCCACGCCGAGGTCCCGCCCCGCGTGGAGTACTCCCTGACCGAGCACGGCCGCACCCTCAACGAGGCGATCGGCCCGCTCTACGCCTGGGGGAGGGACCGGATACACCGCGAGGGCTTCGAGGTGGTGGCGGCACAGACCCCGCGGCGATAGGACCTGCCGAGGGAATCCCCGGCAGCGTCTCCGAGGTGCTCCCCGCGGTCGCCGGGGTGCGGGCCCTCCCCCCCCACGCGTTTCACCGCCGCCGCTACACGCCCGCCTCCGGCCTGACGGCGGACGCGGCGGCGACGGCCGCGGCCAGGGGATCGCGGGCCGCGCGGCCCAGGAGGTCGGTGAGGTCGGGCGTGGTCCCGTCCAGGAAGCCGTGCCGGACGCCCGTGGCGATCGAGACGAGCATCGGCGGCTGGAACGCCGACAGTCCCGGCGTCTCCTCGAGGAGCCTGCGCCGGTACTCCTCCAGACCGATGGTGTGATGCGCGACGCCGAGTCCGTCGGCCACCTGCCCCGCCGTGATCGGGGTGCCGACGAGGTCGTAGACGCGCCCGCCGTGCCGTACGGGATCCGATGCCACCACGGCCGCGGCCTCGGCCAGGTCCTCCCGCACGACCGCGGCCAGAGCACCGTCCCCGAACGCGGACTCCACCGCGTGGTCGGCCCACCTCAGCAGGCCGCCGAAGAGTTCGGCGTACAGGCCGTTGCGCAGGATCGTCCACGGCAACCCGCTCGCTCGCACCAGGCGCTCGGTCGCACGGTGGGCCAGAGCGAAACCGAGATGGTCGCCGGCCGTGGTCAGGCTCGTGTAGACGACGTGACCGACGCCGTCCCGGACGGCGGCGTCGAGGACCGCCGCGTGCCGGGCGACGACCCGGTCGTCCTCGGCGTAGCCGGCCGAGACGAGCACCAGGGTCGACACGCCGACGAGACCGAGGCTCGCGCGGTCGTCGAAATCGAGACGCCGCATCCCCTCGCCCGGCGTGCGGCTGCCACCCCTCGCGACGGCGCCACGGGCGTGCAGCGCCGCAAGAGTGGCCGAGCCGAGGTTCCCGTTCGCTCCGGTCACCAAAATCATGATCGATCGCCGTCTTCCGTCGTGGTTCTCATCGGTAACTACGCTTGATCCTCGACCGCGCGCTCACCGCCGACAAGAAGGCATTTCGATGTCACCCACGCACACCGGGGTAACCGTCACCCCCGCCGAACTCGACCCGTGCGGAAGCGAGGACCACCCCGACTGCGGCATCCGCGACGTCCTGGACCGCATCGGCGACAAGTGGTCGGTGCTCGTGATCGTCGAGCTGGCCGGCGGGCCACGCCGCTTCCGTGAACTCCAGCGAGCCGTCGACGGCATCTCCCAGCGCATGCTCACGCTCACCGTGCGCAGGCTCGAACGCGACGGCCTCGTGCTGCGCACCGTGTACCCGACCGTCCCCGCCCGGGTCGACTACCGCCTGACGGAGACGGGAGCCGGCCTGACCCACCTGGTCAAGGCACTCGCCGACTGGTCCCTCGCGCACCGTGCCGCCATCGCCGAGGCGCGGCACGCGTACGACCGGACCCATCCCGACCACGACATCCGCTGACCCGGGCAGCTGCCGCCGCCCGCCGGACACCTGCCGCGCGGGCCGCAGCGAAGGCCGAGTCCGGCCAGGGCGCGTTTCCCGATTGGCTTCCTAGGGTTCTTAGGTTAAAACTAATAACCCTAGGAAGGTGGGGTGCGTATGGCACGGGCCGGGCTGACGGCGGAGCGGGTGACGATCGCGGGCGCCGAGCTGGCGGACGAGGTCGGGTTCGAGCGGCTGACGATGTCTCAGGTGGCGCGGCGGCTCGGAGTGAAGGACGCGAGTCTCTACGCGCACGTTCGCGGTCTTGAGGATCTGCGTGGGCGGATCGCGCTGTTGGCGGCGGACGAAAAGACGATCCGGATCGCGGATGCCACGGCCGGGCGGGCGGGTAAGGATGCGCTGGTCGCGTTTGCGGACGCCTGGCGTGACTACGCCCGCCGGCACCCGGGCCGTTATACGGCGACACAGATCCCGATCGAGATCGATCCCGAGCTGGCTGCGAACGCGCCGGGTCCGCGGCGTGCGGTCGAGCTGACGTACGGCATGCTGCGCGGCTACGGACTGGCCGAACCGGATCTGACCGACGCGGTCCGCTTGCTGCGCAGCACGTTCCACGGGTTCGTCGCTCTGGAGGCGGCAGGCGGCTTCGCGCACAAGCGCCCGTCGCAGGATTCCTGGGTCCGCGCACTCGACGCCCTGCACACCCTTCTGGAGCACTGGCCCTCGTCCGAAGAAGGAGACCAGACATGACCGAGGCGACCGTCGGGACCTGGGCGGCGAGCTGGTCCTCCCGGCCCTCGCGGTACGCCTGGCGGATCCGGCCCCGGTCGCCGTGGCGGATCGCGCGGGCCAGGCGGTGGCGGGACTCCTGCACGGTCAGCCGCCGGTTCATCAGCCGCCGGTAGGTGTCGTCGACCGGGTCGACCAGGGCGAGCAGGTGCATGGTCTTGTCGATGCGGCCGTACTCGGCGACCAGGTCCAGCTCCTCGGTGAGGATCTTCGACGTGCCGGCCAACCAGGATCAATCTCAGCGGCACTTTCCGTATCGCAACTACTCACACCCGGAACCGGGCCCCGCCGCGGACGCCCCGGGCGGTGGCGGTGCGAACGCGACGGGGCCCTCGCGTCACCGCCGCCAGAACAGGTGGTGCGTCACGCCGCTCGGGCTGGGCACGACCTCCAGGTGGAACCGGTCGAGCAACTCGTCGGGGGACTTCCACAGGCGCAGTCCGGTCCCGAGCTCCACCGGCGAGACCGCCACGTGCAGGGTGTCGACGAGGTCGGCGTCGAGGAACTGCCGGACGGTGGTGACCCCGCCGCCGAGCCGGACGTCCTTGCCCTGTGCCGCCTCCCGCGCCCGTTCGAGGACGGCGGCGGGGTCGCCGTCGACGAAGTGGAACGTGGTGTCGGAGAGCGTGAACGACGGACGCTCGTGGTGGGTCATGACGAACACCGGCGTGCGGAACGGGGGCTCCTCCCCCACCAGCCGAGCCAGTCGTGGTCCTGCCAGGGGCCGCGCTGGGGCCCGAACTTGTTGCGGCCCATGATCTCGGCACCGATGTTGCGTGCGAAGTCCCGCGTGAAGTAGTCGTCGAGGCCCCGGCTGCCCCGGGATCCGTGCGCATGGGCCAGCTCGCCGTGGCTCCGGCCCAGGCGATCAGCCTCCCGGGATCGACATGGCCGAACGGCCGCTCGAGCGTCTGGTGCTCACCGGCACCGATCCCGTCACTCGAGACGCAGAAGTTCATCACTCTCAGCAGGGGGGTCATGAGTTCCTCACCAGCTCCTGTCGTGTCGTCGTGCGGTGGGCCCCGCACATCATGACGTCGAACGGGACGCCGCCGGATCGACACGCGCCGACGACTTTTTTTCCAGGGCCCGTCCGGAAGCCCACGAACCGCGGCCGGCGGTACGACTCGTCCGGATGTCCCCGTCCCGGGTGTCCGCCCCCTTGCCCGCCGGCCACGGCAGGGGTGGCGGGCGCCGGGCACCCGTGCCCTGCCGGAAAACCCCGTGCCGGTGCGGTGTGCGTTTCTCTAACGTGTGCACATGAGTGAGGACACGTGGGCGGGAGTGCGGGAGCGGGTGCTCCGGCTGGCCGAACACCCACAAGCGGGCAAGGCGTTCGGGGCGCAGGGGCACGGTTTTCGCCTCGGCCCGGTCATGGACGAGGAGCGGCTCCGGTCGCTGGAGGCGGACCTGAGGGTCGGTCTGCCCGCGCAGTACCGCGGTTTTCTGCTCCATGTCGGGGCAGGGGGAGCCGGCCCCCACTACGGCCTGATGACACCGGTCCTGAGCGACGGCGGGTGGCAGTGGCGCGGCGTCGGTCTCGCCTACCGGGGGCAGCCGACCACCGCCGAGTTCGCCGGCCGGCCCTTCGTGGCCGAGGCGCTGCAGAGCGAGCTCGACGCGCTCGACGCACAGGAGCCCGAGCGGGACGCCTTCACGGACGACGACGCGTTCCACAGCGCGCACGCGGCGTGGGACGCGCGCTACGAGGAGCTGTACGACGCCCAGGAGGCGGGCGCGGTGTTCCTCGGCGAGCAGGGCTGCGGCTACACGTCGCTGCTGGTCATGACGGGCCCGCACCGGGGCAGCGTCTGGGAGGACCTGAGACCGATGGACCGGGGCATCCAGCCGACCGGCCTCGACTTCGCCCAGTGGTACCGGAGATGGCTCGAGCGCACCGAGCAGCAGTTCGACATCGCGCCGGCCGCCCCGCCCCCGGGGCCGACGCCTGACCCCCGCCGACCGGGCGTCACCACTGCCGCGGCGGCGCCCGGCGCGAAGGCCGGCGTTCGACGCCCGTCGAGTGCGCGGCGCCTTACGCGAGCAGGTCGGCGTACAGGATGATGTTGTCGGGCCGGTGGCCCTCCGTGAGGTCGCCGCCGCAGGTGATCAGGCGCAGCTCGGGACGCTCGGTGTTCCCGTAGACCTTCTCGGTGGGGAAGGTCTTCTTGCTCACCTGCTCGATCTCGCGGACCCGGAAGTCCGCGGTGGTGCCGTCGGCCCGGGAGACGCTGATGGTGTCCCCGGCCTCGACCCGTGAGACGTTCTTCATGACGGCCGGACCCTCGGCGGTGTCGAAGTGACCGACGAGGACGGCGGGGCCGGTCTCCCCCGGTGTCACGCCCTTGTCGTACCAGCCGATGCGGTCCGCCTCGGCGACCGGGGGCACCTCGATCGTGCCGTCGGCGGCCGGCCCCAGCGCCAGTACGGGCCGGGTGTCGACGCCCGCGGAGGGGATCCGCACGCGCACGGGTCTGGACGCGGCCATGGGCCGCGGGCCGGCCGCCGGCGACACCGGCGCGGCGGTCGTGGGGCGGACGTTCGCCGGCGGACCGGACGGCTCCGGCCCGTGGCCGCTGCCGCAGCCGAGCGCCACGGCTCCGGCGAGGAGGGTGAACAGCACGGCGGCGGCACGGTGAGAGGACATGGCCTTCCAAGGAGCGTAAGGAGCGTGGGGGAACGAGCGGGCCCGCCCGGGGCAGGCCATGCGCCTCGCCGGACGCCCGGCCGCCGACGCGTCGCCGGCCGGGCGTCCGGCGGGTGTCAGTGGGTGCGGCGGCGGGCGACGACGGTGAAGGCGATGCCGGCCGCCGCGATCGCCGCGGCGCCGGCCGCCGAGGCGACGAGCACCGTGTCCGCGCTGTCGGCCGACGCCTCCGCGCCCGCGGCCACACCGCCCTTGGGCACGACGGTGGTCTGGGCCGTCGTGGTCCGGGCGGTGGCCGCGGCGGTGGCGCCGGTCTGCGGCTCGGTGCCGCCCTCGGCGCCGTCCCCGGCGCCGACGAAGACGGCGGGGCCCTGCTTTCCGCCGCCCAGGAGGTGGTTGCTGAAGGAGCCGTCGGAGTTCAGGACGAGGACGGTGCCGTCGTCCTGACCGACCGCCGAACGGTTGTTCTCGGCCCGGATGGTGCCGATCGACAGACCGCCCCGGTAGGCCTTCAGCCCGTGGACGCCGTTCTCGCGCACCAGTTCCACCAGCTTGCCGTTCGGCAGTTCGTACGTGCCGAGCCTGGCGCCCCCGGTGGTGTTGCCGGTCCAGTGGTAGGTCTGACCGTCGGGGGTGAGCACGAGGTAGAGGCTGCCGCGCCGGCAGGCGGCGGAGTGGTCCGAGGCGTCCAGGACGCAGACGGCACGCCCGTCGACGAGGTTCTCGGCCCGGTGGTGCCCGGACGCGAGCCGGTACACCTTGAGGAGCGAGCCGTCGGACAGCTTCTCCGTGCGCAGGAGGGTGCCCTTGCTGCCGTCGGCCGACTCGCTCGTGACCTTGCCGTCGGAGTGCAGGGTGACGCGCACACCGCCGAAGACCTTGGTGTCCGACGCGGCGGCGCCCGGGCTCGTGCCCGCCCGGAGGGTGCCGAGGACGGTGTCCCCGCCCTTGCCGTGGACGGTCGCGTCGAACAGTCCGGGGTTCATCTTGAAGACGCGGGCGGTGAGACCGCCCCGCAGCGCGTACGTCCCCACCAGTTCGCCCATCGGATCGCCGGGCTCGCTGTAGTGCGAGGTCAGGGTGCCGTCGGAGGCCAGGACGACCTGGACCTTCCCGAAGGTGCGGTAGTCCCGCACCACGGTGTCGGATCCGCTGGTCACGTGCAGCACGCCCAGCAACGAGCCGTTCTTGTGGATCTCGGCGGTGTAGGTGTGCTCGGCAGTCTTGTAGATCTTGCCGGTCAGCCCGTCGACCAGTGTCTCGGTGCCGACCGGTTCACCCACGCCGGCGGCGGGAGCGGCCGCGGGGACGTCGTCGGTGGCGAAGGCGGCAGCCGTCGGGGCGAGGACCGCGGCGCCGAGGGCGGCCGCGGTGATGGTGGCGCGAAGGAACGAACGACGCATGACGACTCCAGGTCAGGGTCAGGCAGGTGGGAGAGTCGCATGCCGCCTGCACTGAACTCCCTGAGAAACGGGGCGTGGGGTCGGCTGCAAGAACAATCTAATGATCTTGCAAGGCGGAGCCGTCCGCTCCATGTCACCGTTCTGCAACCCGTGCGAGACCCGTGACCGGCCCTGGCCCGCTCCTCCCCGCCCGCCTGCCGCGGGCGAGCCCGGACGGCCTCGCGCTACCGCGGTGCGACGGCTTCGACCCAGTCCTCCACGGTGAGGACATCGGCCCACTGCGGGAACAGCTTCTCGGTGAGGACCCGGTGCACCTCGGGGTCGGTGTCGAGGCAGCCATCGGCGAGGACCGTGAGGCCGAAGTCCAGGTCGAGGGCGTGCCACAGGGTGGACAGCACCACGGCGCTGGTGGCGATGCCGGTGAGGACGAGGCTGTCGACACCGCGAGCCCTGAGCACCAGGTCGAGGTCGCTGCCCGAGAACGCGCTCCCCCGCCTCTTGGTGACCACGACGTCGCCCTGCCGGGGCGCGACGTCGGGATGGATCTCGGTGCCGGGGGCACCCTCGCGGAACAGGCCGGCCCGCACGACGTTGGTCATCACCCTGTTGCGGGGGCCGACTTCCGGATCACCCGGCCGTAACACGAGCATGACGTAGATCACGGGGACACCGGCGGTCCGGGCACCGTCGATCGCCCTGCGCAAGCGCGGCAGATATCCGGAACCGTCGTCGGCGATGGCCACGACGTCCCGTTGGACGTCCATCACCAGAAGCGCGCTGCTCGCCATGCTCGCCGTCCCTTCTCCGTGGGGAAACAAGAGCAAGCCTGATGGATCGACCGAGCCGCGGGGGAGGTTCCGGAGATTTTCGTCGGCGTCGCGCTGCAACGCGCTCATGATCGGTGCCGGTGCCGGTGCCAGGATCTGGACCCGGTGGAAGCACGCCTCGCTGCGTCCGGGGCCGCACACGGCATCGTCCCGTCCGACGCCTGTCGGCGGTTCCCCCGCACGTCGGCGGCTCGGACGCGGCACCGCTCTGCGGCCTCGTGCCGCGGGAGCGGTGTTCCCCGCTGGTCACGCATCCGCGCGGGAACCGGGGACACCGCTCACCGCCCCCGGAGCAACAGTGCGGGCGGACCTCAGCGTGCCGCGGGGTTGCCCTGGTGGGTGAAGGCGGCCCACAGGTGGATCTCCTGCAGGTCGGCGCGGGCGGCCACGCGGTGCAGCGGGTCGCCCAGGCCGGGCGGGGGCCGGCGGTCCGGGTCGAGCATCCACAGCTGGGCGGCGCGCAGCGCCTCGGCGGGAGCGAGGTCCTGGCCGGTGAGGAAGTGGTGGAAGACGGCCATCATCAGCGCGGTCGCGCGGTCGCTGACGGCCCAGCGGGAGCCGACCACGTCGGCCGCGCCCCGGGCGACCAGGGCGGTGGAGAGGGTCAGTGCCTCGTCGTGATCGCCCGTGCTCAGGTCGGTCTCGCAGGCGCTGAGCACGACCAGCGGGCCGTCCGGGCCGTCCGGGCCGTCCGGTCCGGGCGCCGCGTCCGCGGCGTGGTCCAGGATCCGGGCGACGGTCAGCTCGCCGTCGGCCAGCGACAGCGCCGATCGCGTGGGACTCGGACCGGCCACACCATGGCAGGACACGTGCACGACCGCCGCCGGCCGATCGCCGCCCGGCAGCACGGCCAGCAGGTCCTCGCAGCTCCCCGGCGCATCCGGCGCGCCCTCGGCCTCCACGAGCACGCCGTAGCGCCGGGCGTCCGGGTAGCAGGCCGAACGCAGCGCCTCCGTCTCGAACTCGGCCCACACCAGACTGAGCCGCGGGTCGGTGACCAGCACCTGGCCCCGGGTGGCGGGAAGCCGGTCGCGGGCGGCGGCCCGAAGGAACTGCGCACCGGACGGGGCGTAGCTGAACACCGCGTCCTGGCAGGCGTAGCGATGACCCCCCAGCGGGATGTGCTTGCGCGCCGCGTGCCAGGGAACGACCCCGAGGGGGCCGCAGGGGACCAGCACGATCCGCGGCGGCCGGCCGAGGGGCGACAGGGAGTCGAGGACCGGCCCCACGGCAGCGGGCCAGGCCCAGTCGCACAACCCGCCCAGCGCCGCCTGCCATTCCGTCTCGGCGGCCTTGCGCGACGCGTGCGACGCGTCGGGGTCGGCCGCCTTGCGGGAACGGCCGGCGGCGGCGGCGAGGTAACGCTCCAGTGGGTGGCTGCCGGGGGAGAGCAACAGCGGCAGGGCGAGCACGGTGGGCTCGGAGTCGCCGGGGCGCAGGATCAGCGCGCATCCCGGGACGTGGGGGCGGAAGCCCTCGCCGGGGACCAGGTAGACCAGCGCGTCGGTACCCGAGGCGGCCAGCGCGGCGGTCAGCGCGGTGACGTCCGGAGTGCCGAGCAACTCCCGTGCGCCGGTACCGTTTCCCGCCCCCAGGGCGGCGAGCGCCTTACGCCGCAGGCTGCTCGGCAGTTCAGCGCCCGGGGCCGGGGCCGGGGCCGTCACCCCGGCCGCTCTCCTCGGCCGGAGCGGATCCCCCTCAGCCGGACGCCCTTCGCCCGCGTCCCCCTCAGCCGGAGGCCCCTCGCCCCCGCCCCCTTCGCCCACGTCCCCCTCGACCCGGTTCCGCTCGCGCGGACCCCACCGGAGTGGATGCCGCGGTGCCTGCTCCCGCCACCGCTCGGCCAGGTCGGCGTGACCCCGGTCCGCCAGCAGCCGGGGCACGCCGTGTGCCGCCGCGGCCGTCTGGAGCACCAGGGCCCGGCCCAGTTCCAGTGCCTCCACGGCCTCGGCGGGGCGACGGTCCTCGGCGTACCGCAGGGCCAGCCACACCACATGGCCGGTCGCGCCCCGGGCCACCGACAGGGCGTGCTCGGCGCCGAGTTGGAGGAGGACGTCGGCGGCCATGAGCTCCAGTGCCTCACGGCGGGTGTCCAGGCTCGCCTTCCGGTCCTCACGCGGGCCACCGGTCACCGCGCTCGTCCAGTGGGCCGCGGACAGCTCGGTCAGGACCAGGAAGTGCAACGACCGGGCGTGGCCTTCGGCGGCCAGGGCGCGCACCCGGCTCAGCTCGGCGATGCACGGGTCGAGCAGGCCGAGGTCGCTGCGGTGGGTGGTCGCGCGGAGCATGGCCCGGCCGAGGGCGAGCCGCAGCTGGGCTTCGTTCCAGGGCGACGTCCGCGATTCCCCGATCACCCGGTGGACTTCCGCGACGGCGCGGTCGATGACCTCCCGGCGGGGGTCGACCAGGGCCAGCTCGGTCATCAACTGCGCCCGTGTGACGGGGAAGTGCGCCGCGAACAGCGGAGGGACCGTGGCCGGGTCGATCTCCGCCGCCTCCCCCAGGTAGCGGACGGCGGCCCGGAGGTCGGCCTTGTCCCCGGTGCGGTGGGCACGCTCGCCGTAGGCCATGCCCAGGGTGCCGGTGATGACGAAGCGTGCGGCCGCGTCGGGCGCGGGGGATTCGTAGCGGTCGCTCAGCGTCCGGATCAGATCCTCCGTCACGCGGGCCAGCGCGACCCCGTCCCGGCTGCGGCGGGCCAGTTGGAAACCGGCGAAGAGCCTGAACAGGGCCTGGACCTCGTCGTGTTCATCGGCGGCGGACAGTCCCTTGGCCATCGACAGGGCGGTGGCGTCGTCCTGGAGGCTGCCGCCGAGCGTGGCGGCGGTGGCCACGCGATGGGCCAGCAGGGCGGTCAGGTACTGGCGGGCAGCCGTCTCCCCGTCCGCCGGCAGGGCGTCGATCCACTCCCGGAGCCATGCCGCGCTCCGCTCCACGCGCGCGATCTCGCCGTTCGACGTCCACAGGTTGTCGATCGAGGTCAGCAGGATCAGTTCCAGGCTGCCCTTTCGCCGCCAGGCCGAACGCGCCGCGGGGTCGGGGTCCGGCCGCATCGCGGCCGCGTCCACCTCGGCGAAGTCCACCGTTTCGGGCATCCGGAGGTACCCCGCCACCAGCAGGGCCGCGTGGAACTTGGCGACGCGGATCCGCTCGGGCGCGTCCGCGGGCAGGGCGAGCAACACCTCCCTGACCGTCCGCGCGGTGCCGCGGACGCGCTCGGCGAGCGACCGGGGATCCCGGCCACCGGATCTGAGCGCGGCCAGCAGCTCGCGCAGCGGCCCGAACTCCGGCTGGTCCAGGCCCACCTCCGCCAACTCCCGGTCGGCGTCCGCCGTGGAGTCCGGGGGATCGTTCACGGTGACGCACAGCCACTCCAACAGGCGTGCGAAACCCACCGCGTCCCGGCGCGCCCGGTCCACCAGCCTCCGCGCCCAGTCCGCCACCCTCCGGACGGCGTCGACCGGCGCCTCCTCCCCGGCCTCCCGGCCGGGTGCCGCACCGGCCTGCTCCGCCGTCTCCTCCCCGAGCTCCCCGCCGGGTGCCGCACCGGCCTGCTCCGCCTCCTCCCCGTCGCCGCTCTCCTGGGGCGAAGACGGCGGGCTCCCGCCGGGCGGGCCGGGGAGCGAGGACAGCATCGTCGCGACGTGCTCCATGACGGCCATCACCGGCTCCCGCGCCGTCAGGTCCCCGACGACGACGCGTGCCAGCACGTCCATGGCCTCGGTCAGCTGCTCCCGCAGGGATTCGGCCAGGGCGGGCGGAGCCGAGCCGTCGCGCACCTCCGGAGGGATGCCCGGCGGGATGAGCAGCTCCGCCAGGTGGCGCCGGGCCGTCATGGCGAGCCGGTCCTCCAGCGGTCCGGCGCGGTCGGCCCACCGCAGATGGCCCAGGGCGGCCGCCCGCTCCCGCGGATCGGCGTCCGGCCGCCCCAGGACCCGCGCCTGCATCAGCAGTCCGAGCCAGGTCACGACGGCCGGCCGGGCCGGGTCCCCCTCCGGTAGGAGCCTCTCGAGGACGGCCAGGTGTTCGATCACGAACCGCGACGCGGCCGGCCCCGGCTCCTTCCGTGCCCGGGGCCACAGCTCGTGCGCCTGGCGAACGGCGACGGCGGCCCAGGCCCGGAGCCCCGCAACGTCTCCCTCGCCGTGCTCCCGCTGCTCCTCGTCGGCCATGCGTCCCCCCGGCGACCGGTGATCCCGGCCCGCTCCCCGTAACGCTCCGCGGTCGGACGGGCCTGCTCGGTGATCGGGGACAGGTTAGTGCCCCGGTGGCCGGAGCGGTGCCGGAAGACGGACATTCGCCATGGGGGGGGAAGCGCTCTCGAAAGTTCCGGGACGGTGCGGGCCGACCGCCCTTGTGGACACCCCGGCTCGTGCGCGGGGCTACGTCGGCTCGTGCGCGGGGCTACGTCGACGGTGCGGGCGCCCGACCGCCCGCCGGCCGGGCGCCACCGTGCCCGCGGTGGCGCCCGGCGCGGGGGTCAGCGTTCGACGCCCAGGGTGAGGGTTCCCGTGTAGCCCGCGGCCGGGGTGCTGCCCAGGGCGGTGAGGGTGAGCAGGCCCGAGGCGGCGCCTCCCTCGTCGTAGATGGAGTCCTGGGCGAGGGTGGTGCGGGTGACCGTGTTCGTCGAGTACGGCGAGACGCGCGCGACCGCGGCCGTGACCGTCTCGCTGAAGAAGAGCTGGCCGGTGTGGATCTCCTGGCCGCCGGTGAAGTGGCCGTCCGAGGTCACGGTGACGTTCGTGCGGACCTTGACGTGGATGTGGACGCAGCGGCCCCGGTACCAGCCCGGGTAGACGGTCGTGATCGCCGCGACGCCGCGGGCGTCGGTGAGCACGCCGCCGCGCAGGAAGGTGCCGTCGTCGGGCTCGTCGTGGCCGTTGTTCCCGACGAAGCCGGAGTACTCGCCGAGCGCGTCGGCGTGCCACAGCTCGACCAGGGCATTGGCGAGCGGCACGCAGGTGTCGTCGTCGACGACGGTGAGGGCCAGCTTCAGCGGGATGCCCGCCTTGCCCTCGGTGATGTCGGCGCGGACGTACTGTCCGTCGAGGTGGTAGGGCCCTTCGGTCATCTCCTTCGTGAGGGTGCACACGGCCGCCGCGGCCACGGGGGCGGTCTCCGGCGCGGCCGGCGCCCCGGGGGAGGCGGCCGCGCCCACGGCCAGGGTGGCGGCGGTGGCGCCGGTGGCGATCAGCACGGTCCGGCGCCCGACGGGGCGGTGGGGTACTCCTGAGGTATCTGTCATGAGCACGGCACCGTAGGGAGCGTTCCTGTCGGAGAGCTGTCGGTTGGGCAAAGTGACGGCTCGTCAAGTCGCTTGCCGGACAGTCGCACGGGCGCTGCATCGGCCCCGGCGGCCAGTCGATCATGAAGGACACCGACGGCGACGTGATCGTCTACCACTACTACGACGGCAACGACAACGGCACCCCCAAACTCGGCGTCAACCTCCTGAACTGGAGCAGCGGATGGCCCGTCGCCTACTGACCCTGCCGGCCGCGCTGCTGCTCGCGCTGTCCGTCGGGCAGTCCAGCGCCGGTGCGGCCTCCTTCGCCGACCCTGTCGAGGCGCGGAAGGGTCGCCGGACGGGCCGGGCCACCTGACCGTCGCTCCTTGTCCCACCGAGTCGGCTGGTGGGTGGGCACGGGCCGGGGGGCCGGGAGCGGCCGGGTCAGCCGACCTGGCCCATTCCCGCCGGATTGGGCCAGCTCTGGGCGTTCGGCCAGCCGGTCGTCGCCGCGGGCGACAGCCCGTTCGTGCCCCGCACCTGCGCGGCCGTCAGGCCACCGCGGGCAGGCACCCCCGGCGGGGTCGGCCCGCCGGGGCCGCCCATCGGCCCGGCGACCGGAGCGGCCGGTGCGACCGGCGCGGCCATCGCCGGTGCCATCTGAGGCTCCACCGCCACCGCCGCCGCCGGAGCGGCGGGTACGGGTGCGGGCACCTGCATCGGCGGCGGCACCGGAGCCATGGCGGCCGCCGCGGGCATGGGCGCGGGCGCCGGAACCGACTGCGGAAACACCTGCGCCGCTGCCGGCACCGGCACCGGCACCGGTGTCGGCAGCGGCGCAGGTGCCGGAACCTGCGCGGCGGGCACGGCCACGGGCAGGGGCAGGGGCATCGGAGCCCCGCCCCCGACGACTGTGCCTGCGCCTGTGCCTGCGCCGCGAGCCCCTGCAGGCCCGCCCCGTTCGTCGCTCCCACCAGCCGGTCCACCGCCGCCGTACCGGAGCTGTAGCCGAACCCGCTGCCCGGCTCCGGTACGGCGGCTCCCCTCCTGGTCCCGTAGAGCACCTGTTCCAGGCCGGACACCAGGCGACGTACGTCCACCTGGGGGCGCACCACGAGCCGCAGGAAGCGGCTGGAGGACCCGATCTTGTTGCCGCACTCGCGCACCAGGATCCGGTGCTCGGTGAGCATCCGGTCGCGCACGACCGTCCCCTCGGCGCCCACGGGAAGGCGGACGAAGAGGAAGTTCCCCTGGGAGGGGTACACGGTCAGACCGGGCAGCGCGGAGAGCTGGCCGGCCATGTCGAGGCGGTCGCGGCGTACCTGCATCAGGCTCTGCGCGTACTCGGGGCCGTGCTCCTTCAGCATGAACACCACGTGCTCGGCGAAGGAGTTGAGGTTCCACTTGGGCAGCATGGAGCGCACGCGCCCGGCCAGGGCCGGGTTGGCGACGAGGTAGCCGAAGCGGATGCCGTGCAGGCCGAAGTTCTTGCCGAGGCTGCGCAGGACGACGACGTTCGGGCGGAGCATCGCCTCCTGGACCACCGAGGGTTCGCTCTCCGCGTCGGCGAACTCCAGGAACGACTCGTCGACGACGATCAGGTCCAGGTCGGCCATCGCGTCCATGAACTGCACGACGGCGTGCTTGTGCAGGAACCCGCCGTCGGGGTTGTTGGGGTTGCAGATGACGGCGACGCGGGTGCCGCGCGCGCGGATGAACTCGGCGTACTGCGCGAGGTCGAGGGCGAAACCGCTGGACTCCTGGAGCGGGAACATGTCGACCCGCTTGCCGGTCTCCATGGGCTGGTCGGTCCAGCGGCCGAAGGTGGGGACGGGGACGGCGAGGGACTCGCGCACCAGCAGGTGGTCGATCCAGGTGATCAGCTCGGTGGAACCGTTGCCCATCGCGACGGCCTGCGGGGGGAGTTGGAGCAGGCTGCACAGCTCGGCGGTGATCGTGTCGGCGCTGCTCGGGTAGTACGTGATGATGTCCCGCAGCCGGGAGGCCATGTCGTCGAACATCTGCGGCGTGGGGAAGTACGGGTTGCAGGGGATGCAGAAGTCCACCGGGCCGCCCCCGTCGCCGCCCTCCCGCGTCAGCGCCGCCATCGACGGGCTGTGCGCGGCGGTGCTGCGGAACAACGAGGTGACGTTGTCGGCCATGGAACCTCCGTATGGGGCGGACCCGGCGGGGAGGACCGGGTCCGTCGTCATGTGGGTGGCCCGCGCGGGGAGCGCGGGCCACCTCTTCATACGGATGCCGCGGTGGCGCTGTTCAACCGTCGGGAAGTCGGTGGGAAATCGTGTCCCACCGGTGAGGGCGTGACCGCCGGCCGGGGGCGGCCCGCCCGCGGCCGGCGGGTCGGCGGCCGGCGGGTCAGCGGCCGAACGAGTGGACCGTCGTCGTGCGGTACGTCTGCCCCGGCCGCAGCACCGTCGAGGGGAACGACGGCTTGTTCGGCGAGTCCGGGAAGTGCTGCGTCTCCAGGCAGAGCGCGTCGCCCTGGCGGTAGACGGTGCCGCCGCTGCCGACGAGCGTGCCGTCGAGGAAGTTGCCCGAGTAGAACTGCAGGCCCGGCTCGGTGGTGGAGATCGTCATCGTGCGGCCCGAGGACGGGTCGCGCAGGGTGGCCACCGGCACGGGAGCCGCCGTGATCCCCTTGTCGAGGACCCAGTTGTGGTCGAAGCCCTGGCCGTACAGGAGCTGCTGGTGGGCGACGCGGATGTCCTTGCCCACGGTCTTGGTGCGGCGGAAGTCGAAGGGGGAGCCGGCCACCCTCGCCAGCTCGCCGGTGGGGATCAGCCCCGAGTCGACGGGCGTGTAGCGGGAGCCGGCGATCTTCAGTTCGTGGTCATGGATCGAGCCGCTGTTCTCGCCGGCGAGGTTCCAGTAGACGTGGCTGGTCAGGTTGACGACGGTGGCCCTGTCGGTGGTGGCCTCGTAGTCGATGCGCCAGTCGCCGTGCCGGGTCAGGGTGTAGGTGACCTTCACCCGGAGCGTGCCGGGATAGCCCATCTCCCCGTCGGCGCTCGTGTAGTACAGGCGCAGGCCGACGTCGGAGCCCTTGGTGAACGGCTCGACGTCCCACACCCGCTTGTCGAAGCCCTGGGAGCCGCCGTGCAGGGTGTTCTCGCCGTCGTTGACGTCGATCTGGTAGGGCTTGCCGTCCAGCGTGAACCGGCCCTTGCCGATCCGGTTGCCGAAGCGGCCGATCAGCGCGCCGAAGTACGGCGACTTCGCGACGTAGTCCGCGAGGTCGTCGAAGCCGAGGGAGACGTTCTCGTACCGGCCGTGCCGGTCGGGGATCTCCAGCGACTGGACGATGCCGCCGTAGGAGAGGACCTTCAGGCGCGTGCCGCCGTTGGACAGGGACCAGCTGTGCACCTTGGTGCCGTCGGCGAGCGTGCCGAACAGCTTCCTCACCGGTGTTCTGCCGCCGGTGGAGTGAGCGGTGCCACCGGTGGCGTGTGCCGTTCCGCCGAGCGTGCTCGCGGCGATGCCCGCGGCCGCGGCTCCCGCGATGACCGTGCGTCGGTTCAGTTCCATGTGCGGCTCCCTCGATAAGGGCGGGCCCCGCCGGCTGGTCCGACGGGGCCCGAACTGACTTACGAACCGGACTTGCGCTTGTTCCACACGTCGAACCCGACCGCGGCCAGCAGGGCGAGGCCCTTGATGACCTGTTGCCAGTCGGTGCCGACGCTCAGGAGGTTCATGCCGTTGTTCAGCACGCCGAGGACGAGACCGCCGATGATCGCGCCGAGGACGGTTCCGACACCGCCGCTCATGGACGCGCCACCGATGAACGCCGAGGCGATGGCCTCGAGTTCGTAGTTCAGGCCCGCCTTCGGAGAGGCCGCGTTGAGGCGGGCGGCGACCACCAGACCCGCCAGGGCCGCGAGCACGCCCATGTTCAGGAAGACGTAGAAGGTGACCTTCTTGTCCTTGACGCCGGACAGCTTCGCGGCCGGCAGGTTGCCGCCGATCGCGTAGATGTGCCGGCCGAAGATCGAGTTGCGCATCACGTAGCCGTAGCCGACCACCAGCAGGCCCAGGATGATCAGCACGATCGGCGCGCCCTTGTAGCTGGCGAGCAGCAGGGTCACGACGAGCAGCGCGGAGACGATCGCGACGAGCTTCAGCAGGAAGATGTTGCGGGGCAGGATCTCCAGCGAGAACTCCTGCTGGCGCTTGCGGTCCCGGATCTCCTGGAGGACCACGAACGCGATCAGGACGATGCCCAGCAGCAGCGTGAGGTTGTGGTAGTTGGTCTCGGGGCCGGTCTCCGGCAGGAAGCCGTTGCCGATCTTCTGCAGGCCGCCGGGGAAGGGGCCGAGGGTCTGCCCCTCCAGCAGGATCTCCGTGACACCGCGGAAGGTCAGCATCCCGGCGAGGGTGACGATGAACGACGGTATGCCGAGGTAGGCGATGAAGAAGCCCTGGACCGAGCCCGCCACGGCGCCCACGATCAGGCACAGCACCACGGCGACGGGCCAGGAGACGTCGTGCTGCACCGTCAGCACGGCCGCGAAGGCGCCGACGAACGCGGTCAGCGAGCCGACCGAGAGGTCGATGTGGCCCGCGATGATGACGAGCATCATGCCGATCGCGAGGATCAGGATGTAGCTGTTCTGCAGCACCAGGTTGGAGACGTTGCGCGGCAGCAGCAGGTCGCCGTCGGTCCACACCGCGAACAGCGCCACGATCAGGCCGAGGGCGATCAGCATGCCGTACTGCCGCATGTTGCGGCGCATGCCGTCCAGCATCAGCTGGAGCAGGCCCCGCCCGCCGCGCCCCCGCTCTTGCCGGGCGGCGCGGGGGCCGGGCTCTTGGCGGTCACATCCGTGCTCATCGGGTTACCTCTTTGTCCTTCGTCATCTGACGCATCAGCGATTCCTGCGTGGCCTCGGCCCGCGGGAACTCACCCGTCAGCCGCCCCGCGGCCATCGTGTAGATGCGGTCGCACATGCCGAGCAGCTCCGGCAGCTCGGAGGAGATGAAGACGACCGCCTTGCCCTCGGCGGCCAGCTTGTCGATGACCGTGTAGATCTCGTACTTGGCGCCCACGTCGATGCCGCGCGTGGGCTCGTCCAGGATCAGCACGTCGGGACCCGCGAAGATCCACTTGCTGAGGACGACCTTCTGCTGGTTGCCGCCCGACAGCTTGCCCACCGGCTCGAAGACGGTCGGCGCCTTGATGTTCATGGACTTGCGGTACCGCTCGGCGACCTGCCGCTCCTCGTGCTCGTCGACCACACCCCGCTTGGCGACCTTGCCCAGCGCGCTGAGCGAGATGTTGCGGTTGATGGTGTCGATGAGGTTGAGGCCGTAGTGCTTGCGGTCCTCGGTGACGTACGCGATCCCGTGCCGGACCGCCTCCGGGACGGTCTTGGTGCGGATCTCCGCGCCGTCCTTGAGGACCGTGCCGGCGGCGTGCCGGCCGTACGTCCGCCCGAAGACGCTCATCGCGAGTTCGGTGCGGCCGGCGCCCATCAGGCCCGCGATGCCGACGATCTCCCCGCGCCGCACGTGGATCGACACGTCGTCGACCACCTTGCGCTGCTGGTCGATCGGGTGGTGCACGGTCCAGTTGCGGATCTCCAGGGCCGGGGCCGCGCCCTGCTCGGCCTCGTGCGGGGTCCGCTCGGGGAAGCGGTGGTCCAGGTCGCGGCCCACCATGCCGGAGATGATCCGGTCCTCGGTGGTGTCCGCGGCCTTCACGTCGAGGGTCTCGATGGACCGCCCGTCGCGGATGATCGTCACCGAGTCGGCGACCTTGCGGATCTCGTTCAGCTTGTGGGAGATGATGATCGAGGTGATGCCCTGCTTCTTCAACTCCAGTATCAGGTCGAGGAGTTTGCCGCTGTCCTCGTCGTTGAGGGCCGCGGTCGGCTCGTCGAGGATGAGCAGCTTCACCTCCTTCGACAGCGCCTTCGCGATCTCCACCAGCTGCTGCTTGCCCACGCCGATGTCGGCGACGCGGGTCTCGGGGTGATCGCTCAGACCGACCCGGCGCAGCAGCTCGGAGGCGTGCCGCAGGGTCTGGTTCCAGTCGATCAGCCCGCGCTTGGCGTGCTCGTTGCCGAGGAAGATGTTCTCCGCCAGCGACAGGAACGGCACCAGCGCCAGCTCCTGGTGGATGATCACGATGCCGTGCTGCTCGCTCGCCCTGATGTCCTTGAAGTGGCAGACCTCTCCTTCGAAGAGGATCTCCCCCTCGTAACTCCCGTGCGGATGGACGCCGGAGAGCACCTTCATCAAGGTGGACTTGCCGGCGCCGTTCTCCCCGCAGATGGCGTGGACCTCGCCCTGCCGGACGGTCAGTGAGACGTCCGACAGCGCCTTGACGCCGGGAAAGGTCTTGACGATCGAGCGCATTTCCAGGACGGGTCCCGCCATGGTCGTGCCTTCCAATCCTTAGGGGGCGGGGGCTACTTGAGCTGGTCGGCCGTGTAGTAGCCGCCGTCGACCAGGACCTTCTGGTAGTTGGTCTTGTCCACGCTGACCGGCTCCAGCAGGTAGGCCGGGACGACCTTCGCGCCGTTGTCGTAGGTCTTGGTGTCGTTGACCTCGGGCTCCTTGTCGTTCAGGACCGCGTCGACCATGTTGGAGGCGACCTTGGCCAGCTCGCGCAGGTCCTTGTAGACGGTCTGCGTCTGATCGCCGGCGATGATCGACTTCACCGAGGCCAGCTCGGCGTCCTGGCCGGTGAGGACCGGCAGCGGCTTGTTCGCGGAGCCGTAGTTGTCGGACTTCAGCGCCGACAGGATGCCGATGGAGATGCCGTCGTACGGCGACAGGACCGCGTCGACCTTCTCGCTCTTGTACGACTTGGTCAGGATGTCGTCCATGCGGCGCTGGGCGGTGGCGCCGTCCCAGCGCAGGGTGGTCACCTGGGTGAGCTGGGTCTGGCCCGACCGCACCACGAGCTTCTTGCTGTCGATGTACGGCTGGAGCACGCTCATCGCGCCGTTGAAGAAGTACTTGGTGTTGTTGTCGTCGTTGGAGCCGGCGAACAGCTCGATGTTGAAGGGGCCCTTGCCGCTCTTCAGGCCGAGCTTCTCCACGATGTAGTTCGCCTGGAGCTCGCCGACCTTGGAGTTGTCGAAGGAGGCGTAGTAGCTGACGTTCTCGCTGCCGAGGATCAGGCGGTCGTAGGAGATGACCGGGATGTCCGCGTCCTTGGCCTGCTGAAGAACGTTGTCGAGCGACTTGTTGTCGATCGCCGCGACGATCAGCGCCTTGACGCCCTGCGCGATCAGGTTCTCGATCTGCGAGACCTGCTGGTCGGGCTTGTCCTCGCCGTAGACCAGCTTGGTCTTGTAGCCCTTGGCCTGGAGGTCCTTCTCGACGTTCTTGCCGTCGGAGATCCAGCGCTCGGAGGACTTGGTCGGCATCGCGATGCCGATCGTGCCGCCCTTGCTGTCGGCCTTGTTCTCCTCGCTGCCGCCCTCGCCGCTCTGGCCGCAGGCGGACAGGGTCAGGGCGAGGGAGGCGGCGCCGGCGACGGCGGCGAGTGCGGCTCTGCGGTTACCCATGATCATCATCCTTGATGTGTGTGCAGGGTTCGTTCGGTCTCGCGGTGCGACGGCGCTCCCGGCGGATTCCCCGAGGACCGAGGAGAGGTGTGTGGGATTCTGCGCGCCTGTGTCGTCTTCTGTGAAGCGGGGTTTCCGTAACGTTATGACTGGATGTCGAACCTGTTGAGTTCGCCGGGCAGTCGGGAGCCGAGCGGGGCCATGTGACCGTCCGCCCCGTGCCGCGCCAGCAGATCGAGGGCCAGCCGGCCGCGCCGCACCCGCTCGCGGGCCGTGGACAGCGTCACCTCGCGCAGGTGGTGGCCGTACGGATAGATCGCGGGGGCCTTGGAGAGGCCGAACTTCAGGTACAGCGGTGCGCCGCGCCGGATCAGCTCGGCGACCTCGTACATCCGGACGTACCCGCCGAGATCGTCGGGGGCCTCGATGTACATGTCCATGGGAGCGCCCGACACCCGCCGGATCTCCGTGAGGTGATCGAGCGTCAGGTCGCTGGGCACGTTGACCGAGTCGGCGCCCAGCCGCTCGTAGACCGCGTAGGCGGCCGGGTTGACGGGGCCGATCAGCGCCGAGACCTTGAGCGTGGTGTCGGCCGGGATGAGGCCGGTCGCCCGCGCCCGGTGCAGCGTCCACAGCACGCCCTCGTCGGCGACGAGAAGGCACTTCACGCCCAACTCCGTCGCCCGCACGGCGTCTTCGACGCATCCGGCGACCGCGTCGTGGCCGCGGGCCCGCAGGCCCCCGCCGCGCGAGTCGGTGCGCGTCGAGCCTCCGATGTCCCACGTGCCGCGCGGCCCGGTGAACAGGCACAGCTCGATGTCGCGTTCGTTCGTCGCGTCGACCATCTCGGTGATCTCGGCGTCGGTCAGCATCCACACGCCGCTGCCCTGGCTGATCCGGTGGATCGGCACGTCGAGCCGCGAGGCCTCCTTCAGTACGGCGCCCAGCGCTTCGGGACCCTCGCACGAGGGGATCTCGGTGCGCCAGCGGCCGCCGCCCGGGAAGGAGTGGGTGGAGGTGTCGGCGGGATCCGGGGCGGGCGCGCCCAGTCCGAGCGCGGCGAGCACCTGCTCACCGGGTCGACGGGCGGCCGTAGCGGAAGCGTCGGTCGTCACAAGCTGTCCTTCGTGTTCGGTATGTCGGACGAGGTTCGCGGCTCAAGGCGTGGGGGGCGGGGGTGTGCGCCGGGGCGAAGGCCTTCAGGTCGCCTCCGCGCCGGCGTACGGCTGGGATCTTCCGTTCGGGCCGGGCCGGGCCGGGCCGGACCGGGGTGCGGTGCCGGGCCCGCGGGCCCGGCCTGATCCGAACGGGAGACGCTAGGGGCGCAGCAGCACCTTGCCCACCTTCGGGTCGCCGGAGCCGACCAGCCCGATCGCCTCGGAGAACTCGGCGAGCGGCAGCTCGTGCGTGACCAGCGGCAGCGGGTCGAGCAGCCCGGCGCCGAACACCCGCACCGTGTGCGACCAGGCGTCGGGCGGCGCTCCGAAGACGGTGTGCACCTCCAGCTGCCGCACGACCAGGTCCGTCGGGTCCAGGCCGTCGGCGCCCGGACCGGGGATGCCCGTCAGGACCAGCCGGCCGCCGCGCCTGAGCAGGGCGGCGGCGGTGCGGGCGGCCGAGGCGGACCCGGCGGTCTCGATCACCACGTCGAAGTCGTCGGGCAGGTCCTGGTCCCTGGTGCGGAAGTCGGTCGCGCCGAACCGCCGGGACAGCGCCTCCCGGTCGCCGCGGGTGCCGACCACCAGCAGCTCGGCCGGCGAGCCCGCCCGCAGGAACTGCACGGCGAACATGCCCAGCGTCCCGGTGCCGACCACGGCGACCCGCTCGCCCGGCAGGGCGTGCGCCTTGATCGCGGCGGCCGCGATGCAGGCGGCCGGCTCCAGCAGGGCCGCCGCCGTGAGGTCGGCGTCATCCGCCAGCACGTGCAGCAGGCGGGCCGGCAGGGTCAGCGTGGCCGCCATCGCACCCGGCTGGGTGAAACCGGTCTCCTCGTACCCGTCCGAGCACAGCGTCGTCTCACCCGCGTGGCAGCGGTCGCACACCTGGCAGTTGCGGAAGCCCTCTCCGACCACCTTGCGGCCGACGAGCGAGACCGGCACCCCGGCGCCCACCGCCTCGACCGTCCCGGACCACTCGTGACCGGGCGTGAGCGGGTAACGGACGTACCCCTCTGGCCGGTTGCCCTGGTACACCTCGCGGTCGCTGCCGCAGATGCCCACGGCGTGCACCCGCACCAGCGCCTCGCCGGGCTCGGGCGGGCGGGGCGTGTGCGCGGTGAGCCGGTGCTCGCCGGGCGCCTCGACGACGACGGCGGTGCTCACTGCCCGGCACCCTTCGGCTTGCGCTGCTCCCAGCCGTCGGCCCACAGGTCGAAGCGGGCCTGCTGCTGGGGGAACTCGGCGGCGGCGTCCACGTCCAGCTCGACCCCGAGACCGGGGGCGTCGGAGAGGTGGAAGTAGCCGTCGACGACCTGCGGGGCCCCCTTGACGACTTTCTTGATCTCGGAGTCCGCGAAGTCGTTGAAGTGCTCGAGGATCTTGAAGTTGGGGGAGCTGAAGCCGACCTGGAGGGAGGCCGCGGTCAGCACCGGCCCGCCGACGTTGTGCGGGGCGACCAGCATGTAGTGCGTCTCGGCGGTGGCGGCGAGCTTGCGCGTCTCCCAGATGCCGCCGATGTGGCCGACGTCCGGCTGGATGATGTCGACCGCCTGGCTCTCGAACAGCTCGCGGAACTCGATCCGGTCGTGGATGCGCTCACCGGTGGCCATGGGGATGTCCACCTTGGCGGCGACCTTCTCCAGTGCCTTCAGGTTCTCCGGCGGGACCGGCTCCTCCAGCCAGGCCGGCTTGAAGGGCGCCAGCTCGTTCGCCAGCCGGACCGCGGTCGACGGCGAGAACCGGCCGTGCATCTCCAGCATCAGCTCCGCGTCCGGCCCGATGGCGTCGCGCACGGCCTCGATGAGGGAGACGGCGTACAGGGTCTGCTCGTGGTCCAGCTCGAAGTGCCCGGTGCCGAAGGGGTCGATCTTCAGCGCCTTGTACCCGCGCTCCATGACCCCCTGGGCGGCCTTGTGGTACGCCTCCGGCGTGCGCTCGGTGGTGTACCAGCCATTGGCGTACGCCTTGACCTTGTCGGTGACCTTGCCGCCGAGCAGCTGCCAGACGGGCACGCCGAGGGCCTTGCCCTTGATGTCCCAGCACGCCATCTCGACGACGGCGATGCCGGACATCACGATCTCGCCCGCCCGGCCGTAGTCGCCGTACTTCATGCGGCGCACGAGGTCCTCGACAGCGAACGGGTCGGAGCCGAGAATGTGGTTGGCCTCGGCCTCTTTCAGGTAGCCGAGCAGCGCGTCGGTGTGGCCCAGCATGCGGGTCTCACCCACACCCGTGATGCCCTCGTCGGTGTGCACCTGGACGTAGGTCAGGTTGCGCCAAGGCGTCCCCACCACGTGAGTGCTGATTCCGGTGATGCGCACGGAAGTTGCCCTTCAGCTGTTCGAGATTTCGTCACACGTTCGAAATGCTGGCGTGACAGTAAGGACGGGGTGAGGGGGGTGTCAATGGGGTGAACACACAGAGGTTTCGACAGTTTCGGGCAGGACTTTCGATACGGGGCACGGCGGGCGACTCCGGGCCGGTGGAGGGTGATGGCTCAAGGTAGCCGCACCGGAACAGTCGGTTTCCCACACAACTTTCACAGCCGGCCCTAGGAACGTCACGCTCCGGGAACTTAGTCTTCCCGCGTCATGGACTACTGCCACCCGTGCCGTCGGCACCTCAACGGCGCCCTCGCCTGCCCGGGGTGCGGCACCCCCGTAGACCGGTTGCCCGCGCGACAGCAGGAGCCGTACGCGCCGGAGCCGTACGCGGCGTACGCCGCTCAGGAGTCGTACGCCCCTCAGGAGCCGTACGCCGCTCAGGGGCCCGCACGGGAGGAGCGCGGTCCCGGAGCGGGCCGGGGCCGCCCCGAGGCAGCCGGCACCCCCGAGATCCAGCCCGAACCCGAACCCGAACCCGAACCCAAATCGGATTCGGATGCGGAATCCGGTTCTGGTTCCGATTCCGGGGTCGGGCCCGGCGGCGAGGGTGGTTCCGCTCCCCCCGTCGTCGGACGCACCCGTCGCCGTGAGCAGAGCCGCGGCCGGGGCGGCAGGGAGCGCGGGCCGGCCGGTGAGGGCCCCGCCGAGGGCGAGGCGAGCCGTCGCGATCGCAAGGCCGCCGCGCACCGCCGTCGCCGTCGCCGCACGTTCCTCGTCACGGCCGGTTTCCTGCTCGCCGCGGGCGGCCTGAGCCTGGCCGAACTCGGCATCGACGCACCGGGGTTCGGCTCCTCCTCGAACCCGGCGGCGGCGGGCGGGGAGTCCTCGCGGATCGAGTCCGAGGAGTCGCCGGGCGTCACGGCCGAGCCCGTCGACGACACGGAGGGGAGCGCCGAGGCTTCGTCCTCCGAGCCGTCGGCCTCAGTCTCGGCCTCGACTTCGGCCTCCGCTTCCGCCTCGGCGTCGCCGTCGGCATCGCCCGACGAGTCGGAGACACCGCGGGGCGACGAGGAGCAGGACCCCCAGACGGCACCCGCCCCCGGCACGCCCCCCGCGGCCTCCACCCCGGCGGACTCCGGCCCCGGCACGCCCACGGCCGCCCCGACCCCCTCCGAGCCGAAACCGGAACCGTCACCGTCGGAAACGTGCAACCGGTTCCTGTGGTGGTGCTCGTAGTCCTCTGGACCAGGAATTCTGTTCAGATGTGCAGGGTTGCCTGGTGGCACGCACTGGGCGGCCGAAGGCCGAGTCGATCCTGTCCCAGCCGGTGCTGCCGATGATGCCGGGGGTCCCGCAGCGGATCACCCACGACTACGTGCGGGCGGGCACCACCACGCTGTTCGCCGCCCTGGAGGCTGTCGAAGAAGTTCTTGCAGGCGGTGTCCAGGTCCCGGAGGGACTGCTGCAGGACGACCGACGACACGTCGGCGAGCCAGGCCCGTTCCCCGGTGCGCTTGGCCTGGGTGATACGAAGCTGCGACAGCCCGGCCGACTTCACGTATGAGTGCCGATCAGGTCTATGCGGCCTTGGTGGCGCTGAGGGCCGAACCAGGTCTGCCGGATCGGCCTACGGAATACGACGGTTGGCGGATAGCGTCAGGGCAAGGTGTCTTGACCGAGGGCGGGGAGGAACGTTGAGGAAGTTACGGTACGGATTACTGGCGGGTGCCGCGATGGTGCTGCTGGCGGCATGCACAGGGGCCGGAGGCGGCGGCAAGCCACAGGACAACGCTCCTGAGGCGCCCGGTGGTTCGGCCTCGTCCGCGGCGTCGAGCGCGCCGGCCGCCGCGCGGGCACAGGTCCCGCCGGCCTTCGACGGCGGCAAGGGCTGGGCGGTGATGCAGTCGGAGCATCTGACGCAGCCGAGCGTCGCCCCGAACTCGCGACTGGTGCTGCTCCTCAAGACCTACGAGGACGGGAAGGCGTTCGGCGTCGAAGCACGCGAGGCAGCCACCGGCGCCGTCCGCTGGGCGAGCGCGCCGTGGAAACCCAGCGAGAATCCCGAGGAGTTCGACGCCGGCGACGTCAAGCTCGTGGTGACGAGCAAGGACGGAAAGGACTACGCGGTCCTCACCGCAGCGGTCAACGAAGGCGCGGACGTGGTCAACCACGGCACGCACGTCGTCAACGCCGCCGTGTTCCCCGCCTCCTCCTCCGGCACCGGAGTGGCCCCGGCCCGCACAGTCAAGATCCCCGGTGCAGAGCTCGTCATCGCGCACCCGGGGGACGGCACGGTGCTCTTCAAGACCGATTCGGCGTTCGCCGTCGCCGATGTCACCACCGGCGACCTCAAGGCCCCGCTGGCCCAGGGGAGCCGCGAGTACCAGCTGGCCGCGGGCGGCGGCAAGATGGTGGAGCTGTGGCCGGGGCAGGCGACCATTCCAGACGGGGCCAACCCGCGTGACGACGCGATGCCCGGCAGCGGTGGCCAGGTCATGGCGGTGAAGGGCGGCTACGTGGTCGCCTCATGGCAGGCGAAGAACCAGGCCTACTCCGCACTGGGCCTGCCGATGAACTACATCTGGGCCCTGCACGACGAGCGCGGCGGGCAACCCGTTTTCACCCTCGCCTGCGAGGGGCTGAGCACAGGGCTTGACGGCCAGGGAGGCTCGACTGTGCTGAGTGACAACGGACGCTACCTGGTCGCTGTCACCATGGCCTTCGACCTCCAGGCCAAGAAGGGCTACTGCTTCGGCGCGACCGACGACCGCAGTGGGGTGAACTTCACGGGGGTCGGCAACAACGGTGTCGCGTACGGCACGTCCGGCCCGGCTGCCAGGACGCCTGTCTCGGTCGACCTCGCCACGGGGACGGCCGCCGACCTGGGCGGGGCCAGGCTCCCCGACTACGTCTCCGGCGACGTCGCCCTCTACACCAGCGCGCCGCAGAACGAGAAGGACCCGGCGGCCGACCTGAGCCACCACGCCGTGCTGAGCGTCTACCCGACACGCTGAGCAGCCGGGCAACGCCCCATCCGCACCGCCGCTGTGATCCGGCGTCAGGAATCGCCGCCGGCCCGGGCTCTGGCCCTGATACCGGGGGCCAGAGCGGGTGAGGGAGGACTGCCGGCCTGGCAACAGTGGCTCCCGCAGGGCCTGTTGCCGCTCCGCGGGCGACCCGGCGGCGGGCGGGCCGGGCACGCGGCGAGGTGCGCCGCCGGGCAGGCCCGTGACGGTCCTGCGGGTGTGTTCGGCTTCGCCCGGGACGCAGGCGGTCGACGGGGCCTGCCCGCCCCGCCCCCGGTCCGGGACCCGCCGTCGAGGTGGCGGACGCCTCGGCTCCAAGGCACGCCGACGGCGCGCTGACAGGTTGCCTTCCCCGGACGAGCGGCGCCCGGCCGCCCGCCCGCTCCTACCGGACCTCGTCCGCGCCCAGCATCCCGCGCAGCAGGCCCCGCAGCGCCAGCCGTTCCTCCTCGGCCAGGCCGGCGAGCGGCTCGCGGGCGAACCGCAGGTTCTCCCGCAGGTCCTTGGCCGTCCGGCGCCCCTCGTCCGTCGCCGCGGCCAGCTTCACCCGGCGGTCGGCCGGGTCGGGCCGGCGCTCCACCAGGCCCCGGGCCTCCAGGCGGTCGACGATGCCCGTCACGTTGGACGGCTCGCACTTCAGCTTCACCGCCAGCTTCCGCATCGGCAGCGGCTCCAGGGAGAGCAGGCTGAGCAGCCGGGCCTGCGCGCCGGTGAGGGAGTGTCCGGCGGCGGCCTCCTCGTAGTCCTGGTGGAACCGCGCCACGACCTCGCCGATCAGCTCGACGACCTCCAGGGTGAGGGGGTCGGGCCGGCGGGTCTTCTGGGGTGTGGACATGACTCTCAGGGTACCCGCTTACTTGACATCATGAAATATCCAGGCGCATGGTTGTTTCAGGTGCTGAAGTATTTGCGCCGCGCGCATCCGCAGCACCCGCGCCGCACCGGCACGTGTCGCACCGGCACGCACCGGCACCGGCACCGCGCCGCACCCGCACACGAGGAAGGGCTCCATGTCCGACACCCCCGCACTCCCGTCCGTCAGCCGCGAATGGCGCCTGCTCAGCCGCCCCGTCGGCTGGCCCAAGGCCGAGGACTTCGAGCTGGCCGAGGCGGAGATCCGGCAGCCCGGCCCCGGCGAGGTGCTCGTCCGCAACGCGTACCTCTCCGTCGACCCGTACATGCGCGGCCGGATGAGCGCCGCCAAGTCCTACACGGCCCCCTACGAGCTGGGGAAGGCCATGCAGGGCGGAGCGGTCGGCGAGGTCGTCGTCTCGCACGCCGAGGGCATCGCCGAGGGCGACCACGTGCTGCACTTCGGCGGCTGGCGCGAGTACGCCACGTTCGACGCCGCGCAGGCCGTCAAGGTCGACGCCGGTGCCGCCCCGCTCTCCACCTACCTGGGCGTCCTCGGTATGACCGGCCTCACCGCCTACGCCGGCCTGCTGCGCACCGCCGCGTTCAAGGAGGGCGACGTCGTCTTCGTCTCCGGCGCGGCCGGCGCGGTCGGCAGCCAGGTCGGCCAGATCGCCAAGCTCAAGGGCGCCTCGCGGGTGATCGGCTCGGCCGGCTCCGACGACAAGGTCAAGCTCCTGGTCGAGGAGTACGGCTTCGACGCGGCGTTCAACTACAAGAACGGTTCCGTGAGCGAGCAGCTGCGCGAGGCCGCCCCGGACGGCATCGACGTCTACTTCGACAACGTCGGCGGCGACCACCTGGAGGCCGCGATCGGCTCCCTGAACCAGGGTGGCCGCATCGCCGTCTGCGGCATGATCTCGGTCTACAACAACACCGAGCCCGCCCCCGGCCCGCGCAACCTCGCCCGCCTCATCCAGACCCGCGGCCGCATCGAGGGCTTCCTCGTCGGCGACCACTACGACCTCCAGCCCCAGTTCGTCCAGGAGGTCGGCCCCTGGGTCGCCTCGGGCGCCCTGAAGTACCGCGAGACGGTCGTCGAGGGCATCGAGAACAACCTGGAGGCGTTCCTCGGAGTGCTCCGGGGCGACAACACGGGCAAGATGATCGTCAAGCTGTAACCGCCCGCCCGCCCGTCCGCCCGCCCGCCCGTCCGCCCGCCCGCCCGCCCGTCCGCCCGCCCGCCCGTCCCGACCGGGTCGGACGGCGGACGGCGGACGGGCGAAGGACCCGGCCCGGGTGCGCGGCACCCGGGCCAGGGACCGGGGAACGGCGACGGGGGCGCCCCGGCCCCTCCCTGCCTCGGCTCCCTCTCGTCCCGGCCTCCCTCGCCCGGCCCCCCTCGCTCCGCCCCTCACCCCAGAGCCCGCGCGGCCCGGTGCGCCGCGGCCACGAACCTCTCGTTCTCCACCCCCGCCCCGCCCAGGAACGCGAACCGCCGCCGCGTGTACCCGTAGGCCATCCCGCTCCGCGGATCCGCGAAGCCCTGGCTCCCCGCCGCCCCGCTGTGCCCGAAGGCCCCCGCCCCCAGCACCGGGTACCAGGTGTCCGCGGTCGCCTGGAACCCCAGCCCGTACGACTTGTGCGCCCGCGCCACCAGGTCGTACCCCACGGAGTGGAACTGCGCGAACTCCGCCGCCGTGTCCTCCTTCAGCAGCGGCGCCTTCCCGCCGACCTCGCTGATCGCCGCCGCGTACATCGCGGCCAGCCCGCGCGCGGAGGCGACGCCGCCGACGGACGCCGGCCCGTTCGCCCGGACCAGCGGATCGTTCGGCAGCGTCTCCAGATCGACCGGCTCGGCGGCGTGCCGGTTGAAGGCGACGCCGGCCAGGGTGTGCGGCCCCTCCACCAGCGAGTCCAGCAGGGTCCGCTGCTCCCCGGTCGGCGCCATCGCCCGCGTCGGCCGGAACCGCGGCTCGTGCGCCCCCGGCAGCCCCAGGAAGAGGTCGAGCCCGTACGGCGCCCGCACCCGCTCCTCGTACACCTCCTGGAGGGTGCGGCCGGTCGCCCGCCGTACGACCTCGCCGCTGAGCGCCCCGATGACCAGCGCGTGGTAGCCGAACGCGGTGCCCGGACGCCAGAACGGCCGCTGGTCGGCGAGCCGTTCGGCGATCTGCCGGTCGTCCGCCAGTTCCTGCCGGGAGAACCCGGAGTCGGTGCCGACCACCCCGGCCCGGTGCGCGAGCAGGTCGCGCAGGGTCAGCGCGCCCTTGCCCTCGGAGGCGAACTCGGGCCAGTAGTACGTGACTCTGCGGTCCAGTTCCAGCGTCCCCTCCTGCACCAGGAGCGCCGCCACCAGATGCGCGGCGCCCTTGGACGACGAGAACACGCCGTAGAGGGAGTCGGCGTCCGCCTCGTCCCCGGCCCACAGGTCGACGACTCGCCGGCCGTGCACGTACACGCACAACTGCCCCTCGTAGTCCGGCCGTTCGGTCGCCGTGAAGGCGGCGAACTCGTCCCGCACCGCCTCGAATCCCGCCGCGACGGTGCCATGGATCTCCTGGGTCATCCGCTCTCCTCCACCAGACCGCTGCTCGCGTGTGCCGTGGTCAACCGTGCTTCCGGGGGGTTCCCGGGCGCTTTCGTCGATCGGTACGGCGAGCTCCACCCGTTCGACTCAACGGCTGTGGGCGGGCGCGGGTGTCGCGGATAGCCCGGATGGCCTACGGAGCGGCCGGGGGCAGGGGCGGCGTGCGTGATCCCGGCGGCTCGGATGTCATGCCCGCGCCCCGATAGAATCCGGCCATGCGCGATCTTGGGGTGGGATTCGGATACCTCCTGAAGGGCCACCGCTGGGTGGCCCGGCACGGGAAGCAGTACGGGTTCGGGCTGGTGCCCGGCCTGATCACGCTCGTCCTGTACGTGGGCGCGCTCGTGGCGCTCGGCGTGTGGGGCCAGGACTTCGTGGGCTGGGCGACCCCCTTCGCCGACGACTGGTCGAGCCCCTGGGGCGGACTGTTCCGCGGGTTCCTGACGGCCGTGCTGTTCGCCCTCGGCCTGCTGCTCGCCGTGGTGACCTTCACCGCGGTCACGCTGCTGATCGGCCAGCCCTTCTACGAGAGCCTCTCCGAACGGGTCGACCGCGACGTCTCGCCCGACGGCTCGGCCCCGGTGTCCGGACTGCCGCTCTGGCGCGAGCTGTGGATCTCGGCCCGCGACAGCCTGCGGATCCTGCTGCGCGCGCTGCTGTGGGGCGTCCTGCTCTTCGCGCTCGGCTTCGTCCCGTTCCTCGGCCAGACCGTCGTGCCGGTGATCGGCCTCCTCGTGACCGGCTTCTTCCTGACCGAGGAGCTGACGGCCGTCGCCCTCCAGCGCCGGACCGTCGACCTCCGGTCCCGGCTGACCCTCCTCCGCTCCCGCAAGAGCCTCGTCTGGGGCTTCGGCACGCCCCTCGCGGTCGCGTTCCTGGTCCCCTTCGTCGCGGTGTTCCTGATGCCGGGCGCCGTGGCGGGCGCGACGCTCATGGCGCGGGACCTGCTGGGCGAGGAGACCGCGGACGACGACGAGGCGGAGGAGCCGGATCCCGCCGCGCCGCAGCCGCCGCGGACGCCGTGGCCGCCGCAGCAGCCGCACTGACCGGCTGCCCGACCGCCCGGCCGACCCGTCCCTCGGTTGACCGATCCCCCCGGCTGCCCGACTGCCCGGCTGACCCGCCTCTCGGTTGACCGATCCCTCGGCTGCCCGGCTGACTCGCCCCTCGGTTGACCGACCGCCCGGCTGACCCGCCCCCGGTTGCCCCGGCCCTCAGACCTGCCAGGGGCCGGCCGGTCCGTCGTCAGTCCACGTCCTCGCCCAGCAGGCGCACGAAGTCGCGGAAGGCGCCCGGCATGTCCACCGACTCCGGGTCCAGGAGCCACTGGTACTGGAGGCCGTCCATCACCGCCACCAGCAGCGGGGCGGTCCGCTCCGGGGTGAGGCCGCTCGGCAGGCGGTCGCCGTACTCGGCGCGCAGGACCGCCGCCACGTCGGTCCGCACCTGCCGGTACCGGTCGGTGAAGTACGCCCGCGCCGGATGCCCCTCGGTGACGCTCTCGCCGAGGAGCGCGCAGAAGGTCTGGATGATGCCGGGCCGCATCGCGTTGTACTCGACCAGCGAGCACAGCAGGTCGATCCGCCACCGGGTGTGCGGCATCGCGTCCCACTGGTCGCGTTCCTCCAGCACCGCGACCAGCAGCGCGTCCTTGGTGGGGAAGTGGTGCAGCAGCCCCTGCTGGGTCAGTCCGACCCGCTCGGCCACCGCCGCCAGGCTCGCGCCCCGGTAACCGCGTTCGGCGATCACCTCCAGGGCCGCCCGCACGATCTCCGCGCGCCGCTCCTCGCTCCTGGTCGACCTGGTCGCCCTGCCGTTCATGCCGGTCACCGTACGGCATCACCACCCCGTGAATGTAACGGCGACATATCGAAACCTACCGCTCCACAGGCGGCCCATGCACGATGGGGAACAACACCGCACAGCACCGCACAGGAATTCAACGAGGAGGCCCGCGATGGCGGACATCGAGGCGGCCGTCGAGGCGGCCCTCGGCAAGCTCGACCTGGACGCGAAGGCCCGGCTGCTGGCCGGCCAGGACATGTGGTCCCTGCCCGCCCTCCCCGAGATCGGCCTCGCGTCCCTCGTGATGTCCGACGGCCCGATCGGCGTCCGGGGCGTGCGCTGGACCGCCGACGACCCGTCCGTCGCGCTGCCGTCCCCGACCGCCCTCGCCGCCACCTGGGACCCCGGCCTCGCGCGCCGCGCCGGGGTGCTCCTCGCCCAGGAGGCCCGCCGCAAGGGCGTCCACGTCCTGCTCGCCCCGACCGTCAACCTGCACCGCTCCCCGCTCGGCGGCCGCCACTTCGAGGCCTACAGCGAGGACCCGTACCTGACGGGACGGATCGGGAGCGGGTACGTGAGGGGCGTGCAGGAGGGCGGCGTCGGCACCACCGTCAAGCACTTCGTCGCCAACGACGCCGAGACCGACCGCTTCACCGTGAACAACCTGGTCGGCGAACGCGCCCTGCGCGAGCTGTACCTGGCCCCCTTCGAGGCCATCGTCGAGAGCGCCCGCCCGTGGGGCGTCATGACCGCCTACAACACCGTCAACGGCACCACGATGACCGAGCACCACCACCTCGTGAACGAGGTCCTGCGCGGCGAATGGGGCTTCGACGGCTTCAACGTCTCCGACTGGACGGCCGCCCGCGACACCGTCGGCGCCCTGCGCGGCGGCCTCGACGTGGCCATGCCCGGCCCGGCGACCGTCTACGGCGAGGCCCTCGCCCGGGCGGTGCGCGAGGGCCGCCTCGACGAGCCCGAGGTCGACGACGCCGTACGCCGCGTCCTGCGCCTCGCCGCCCGCGTGGGCGCCCTCGCGGACGCCGAACCCGCCGTCCCCGTGCCGCCCGCGCCCGTCCACGGTGAGTCCCTGGCCCGCGAACTCGCCCGCCGCTCCTTCGTCCTGGTCCGCAACGAGCGCGCCGTGCTGCCCCTGCGGCCCGGCCGCACGGTCGCCCTCATCGGCGCCGCCGCCCGCGACGCCCGCGTCCTCGGCGGCGGCTCCGCCACCGTCTTCCCCGCCCGCGTCGTCTCCCCGCTCGACGGCCTCACCGCCGCCCTCCCCGAGGGCGCCCTCAGCTACGCCCTCGGCGCCGACCCGACGACCGAACTCGCCTTCGCCGACAAGGGGTTCACGCTGCGGGCCGTCTGCCGCGACGCCGCCGGAACCGTCCTCGGCACCGGCTCGGCCCCGGGCGGGCAGATCCAGTGGATGGGCAACGACCTCCCGGACGGCGTCACCTCCGACACCCTGCACACCGTGGAGCTGACCGGCACCTTCACCCCGCGCGCGAGCGGCCGGCACACCTTCGGCGTCAAGGGCGTCGGCGCCTTCACCCTCACCGTCGCCGGCACCACCCACTTCGACGGCACCCAGCTGCCGGCCGACGTCAGCGACCCCTTCGAGGCGGCCTTCGGCTCCCCGGTGCCCCGCGCCGAGACCGAACTGACCGCCGGGCGGACGGTCGACGTCTCCCTCACCTACGTCGTCCGCTTCCCCGAGCGCCTGCCGCTGAAGGTCGTCGCCTTCGCGCTCGCCCACCAGGAGCCCCCGCGGGACCCGGACGAGCTGATCGCCGAGGCGGTCCGGGCCGCCCGCGCCGCCGACACCGCCGTGGTCGTCGTCGCCACCACCGACCGCGTCGAGTCCGAGGGCTTCGACCGCACCGACCTGCACCTGCCCGGCCGCCAGGACGACCTGGTGCGGGCCGTGGCCGCCGCCAACCCCGACACCGTCGTCGTCGTCAACTCCGGCTCCCCGGTGGAACTCCCGTGGCGCGAGGAGGTCGCCGCCGTGCTGCTGAGCTGGTTCCCCGGCCAGGAGGGCGGCGCCGCCCTCGCCGACGTCCTCACCGGCGCCCACGAGCCCGGCGGGCGCCTGCCCACCACCTGGGGCTCCCTCGCCGACGCCCCGGTCACCCGGGTCACCCCGGCCGACGGCGAACTCCCCTACGACGAGGGCGTCTTCATCGGCTACCGCGCCTGGGAGAAGGAGGGCCGCACCCCGGCCTACCCCTTCGGCCACGGCCTCGGCTACACCGACTGGACGTACGACTCGGTCGAGACGGACGGGACGAACGTCGCCGTCCGCCTGCGCAACACCGGCGGACGGGCCGGCCGCGAGGTCGTCCAGGTCTACCTCGCGCCCACCGAACCCGACGCCGGCCGCCCGGCCCGCTGGCTGGCCGGCTTCGCCGGCGTCGAGGCCGGCCCGGGGGAGAGCGCCGAGGCCGTCGTCACCCTCCCGCGCCGCGCGTTCGAGATCTGGGACGAGGCCGCCGGACGGTGGTCCTTTGTGAAGGGTTCGTACGAAATCCAGGTGGGTAGGTCTCTCGCGGACCGCAGGATCACCGCGACGATTAACGTCTGACGCGGGCCCGCGCCCCGAGAGCAGCCCCGGTCCGGGACCTGACCCCTGGACCGGGGCTATGTACGTCCGGGGCGCGCCCCGGCGCCGTACCCGGCGCGCCGCCGGACCGAGGCCCCGTACGCCTGCCATGCAGGGACCCCGCGGGCCTACCGCGCGGAGAACCCGTACACCGTCTCCGAGCGGTACACCTCGTCCGGCCGCAGTGCGGTGCTCGGGAACTCCGGCCGGTTCGGGGAGTCCGGGAAGTGCTGGGTCTCCAGCGCGACGCCCGCGCCGGGCCCGAACGGCTCGCCCAGGTGGTCGGCGGTGTACACCTGGATGCCCGGCTCGGTCGTGGCCACCGTCAGCACCCGGCCGGACGCCGGGTCGTACAGCTCGGCCACCTCCACCGGCCCGTCCGTCAGGCCCTTGTCGAGCACGAAGTTGTGGTCGAGGCCCCCGCCGACCTCGCGGGCCGCGCGGAAGTCGAAGCGGGTGCCCGCCACGTCCGCCTGCTCACCGGTGGGGATCAGGTCGTCGTCGACCGGCGTGTACCGGGAGGCGGCCAGCCGCAGTTCGTGCCCGCCAGTGCCGCCAGTGCCGCTCAGGTCGAAGTAGCTGTGGTTGGTCAGGTTCACCACCGTCGGCTCGTCCGTGACCGCCTCGTACACCAGCCGCAGCGCCCCCGACGCGTCCAGCGTGTAGGTGGCCGTGACCTCCAGCCGGCCCGGGAAGCCCTCCTCGCCGTGCGGGCTGACCCGGCTCAGCCGCAGCCCGTGCGCGACCGGCTCCACGTCCCACACCCGCTTGTCGAAACCGCGCGCACCCCCGTGCAGCGAGTTCGGCCCGTTGTTCGGTTCGAGGGCGTAGGTCACCTCGTCGAGCGTGAAGCGGGCCCGGGCGATCCGGTTCGCGTACCGCCCGACCAGCGCGCCGAGGTAGGGCTCCGGATGCGTCACGTAGCCGTCCAGGCCGGCGAACCCCAGCACCACGTCCGTGACGTGCCCCGACCGGTCCGGGACCTCCACCGACTGCACGATCCCGCCGTAGGACAGGACCCGCACCCGCACGCCCGCCCGCTCCAGGGTCCAGCGGTGCACGGGAGTGCCGTCGGAAAGTGTTCCGAAGTGTTCGCTCATGGGGGAAACCCTAAGTCACGTGCTACGGGCGGTGATCCGGCGGTAGGCGATCTCGGCCAGCCTGGCCTGGCCGTCCGTGCTCGGGTGGAACCAGTCCCAGTGGCTCAACTGGTCGGTCCCGAAGCGGAACTCGTACACCGCGCCGCCGTCGAACCGGCACCGCGTGTCCTTGGCGCAGACCTCCTCCAGCACCGTGTTGTAGTCCTCCACCCGCTGCCGCACGGTCTCCCGCCGCAGGTTCGCCGCCGAGTCCAGCGCGTCCGCGTCCCCCAGCATCGACGGGCAGATCCCCAGCTTCCACACCTGCTTGCCCAGCACGTTCGTCCGCCCCTGCGACCACAGCCGCTTCAGGTTCGGCACGCTCGCCACGTACACCTGCGCCCTCGGCGCGGTCCGGCGCAGGGTGCGCAGCGACTCCTCGAACCCCGCCCGGAAGTCGGCCACCGGAGTCATCGCCTCCGCCGTGGCCCGGCAGGCGTCGTTGGCCCCCGCCATCACCGTCACCAGCGCGGGCCCGCGCGCCGCCGCCCGTGCCATCTGCGCCGGCAGGTCCGCCATCCGCGCCCCGCTCACCGCGTAGTTCCAGCTGTGCGTGGCCGCCCTCGCCCCCAGCAGCCGCACGGCCAGACTGTTCACCGCGCCGCTCTCGCCGGTCGCCCAGGACACCTCGGGGCAGTCCGCCAGCACCGAGCACGCGTCGAAGCCGCGGGTGATGGAGTCGCCCACGGCGGCCAGCGAGGCGGGGCTGGTGTCCCACACCGGGGTCGGCGACGCCGAGGGGCTCGCCCTCCGCGCACCCGACGCGCCCGGCCCGTCCCCGCCCGACGCGTCGCAGCCGGCCGCGCCCAGCACGACCGCGGCCGTCACCGCGGCCACGGCCCGCGAGCGGTGGCTTCGCTTCCGCATCCTTCGGTGTCCCCTCGGTCGTCCTGCCCGTCCTGCCTGCCCTGCCCGTCCTGCCTGCCCTGCCCGTCCTGCCTGCCCTGCCCGTCCGGCCTGCCCTGCCCGTCCGGCCTGCCGTGCCCTGCCCGTTCGGCCTGCCCGGCCGGTCCTGCCCCGTCCGACCCGTTCGGCCGGTCCCCGGCCGGACGATCCGCCGGCCCACCCATGACAACGTCCGGGAGTTCCCGAGCCCGGCAGGAGGCAACGGATCAGGTCGGTACAGGCGTCCTGCCGGGTGAATGGGGGCCTTCCGGCGGCCCGGGACCGACGGTACGTCACACTCCTCGCGCCGTCGCACGGTAGCCTCGCCATCAGCGTGGCTGCCGCCCCAGCCGCCATGCCAGCCAGCCAAGACTGTCCCGCCCCGTCCGGAGGTACCGGTGACGACACGTGGAGTTCTGTACGTGCACTCCGCGCCGCGCGCGCTGTGCCCGCACGTCGAGTGGGCCGTCGCCGGGGTGCTCGGCACGCGCGTCAGCCTCGACTGGATCCGGCAGCCCGCCGCGCCCGGCACCTGGCGCTCGGAGTTCTCCTGGCAGGGCCAGGCAGGCACCGCCTCCAAGCTCGCCTCCGCCCTGCGCGGCTGGCACCTGATGCGTTTCGAGGTCACCGCCGAGCCGTGCGCCAACGCCGAGGGCGAGCGCTACAGCTGCACCCCCGACCTCGGCATCTTCCACGCCGTCACCGGCATCCACGGCGACATCCTCATCCCCGAGGACCGCCTGCGCGCCGCCCTGACCCGCTCCCAGCGCGGCGAGACGGACCTGGAGGCGGAGATCGCCAAGCTCCTGGGCAAGCCCTGGGACGACGAACTGGAGCCGTTCCGCCATGCCGGTGAGGGTGCCCCGGTGAGATGGCTCCACCAGGTGGTGTGACACACGGCGCCTCCGACGGGGGCGCCGAGCGGCACCGGACGGCGACCGGGCACGGAGAAACCGCACGGTGACCGGGCACGGAGAAACCGGGCACGGAGAAGGGGCCCCACCTCCCGGGTGGGGCCCCTTCACACACGTACGGGCGGTTCTCAGACCGTCCGGAACGCCAGCACCACGTTGTGCCCGCCGAACCCGAACGAATCGTTCAGTGCGGCGATACGGCCCTCCACGGGCAGCTTGCGCGCCTCGCCGCGGACGATGTCCGCGTTCGCCTCGGCCTCGGGGTCGAGGTTCTCGACGTTGATGGTCGGCGGAGCCACCCGGTGGTACAGCGCGAGGACCGTCGCCACCGACTCCACCCCGCCGGCGCCGCCGAGCAGGTGGCCGGTCATCGACTTCGTCGCGGAGACCGCCATGTGGTCGGCGTCGTCGCCGAACACCTTGCGCAGCGCCTTCAGTTCGGCCACGTCACCGGCGGGCGTCGACGTCGCGTGCGCGTTGACGTGCACGATCTCCGCCGGGTCGAGGTCGGTGCGCTCCAGCAGGTTCTGCAGGGCGTGCGCGATGCCGCGGCCCTCCGGCTCCGGCTGCACGATGTCGTGGGCGTCGGCGGAGATGCCCTGGCCGACCGCCTCGGCGTACACCCGCGCCCCGCGCTCGGCGGCGTGCTCGGCGGACTCCAGGACGATCACACCGGCGCCCTCGCCGAGCACGAAGCCGTCGCGCGCGGTGTCGTAGGGACGCGAGGCGCCCTGCGGGTCGTCGTTGTTCTTGGACATCGCCATCATGTTGCCGAACGCGGCGATCGGCAGCGGGTGGATCGCCGCCTCCGTACCGCCGGCGACGACGACGTCGGCGCGGCCCGTACGGATCATCTCGATGGCGTAGCCGATGGCCTCGGCGCCCGAGGCGCACGCCGAGACCGGCGTGTGCACGCCCGCGCGGGCGCCCACGAGCAGACCCACGTTGGCGGACGGGCTGTTCGGCATCAGCATCGGCACGGTGTGCGGGGAGACGCGGCGGACGCCCTTCTCCTTCAGCACGTCGTACTGGTCCAGCAGGGTCGTCACACCGCCGATGCCGGAGGCGATGACCGCGCCGAGCCGGTCCGGGTCCACGGAGGCGCCCGACGCGGCGTCGGACGTCCCGTCGGCCGTCCTCGGCGCGAAACCGGCGTCCTTCCAGGCCTCCTGAGCCGCGATCAGCGCGAACTGCGCCGAGCGGTCCAGCTTGCGGGCCTGCGGCCGCGGGATGACCTCGGTGGGCTCCACGGCGATCTGTGCCGCGATGCGGACGGCCTGGTCGGCCGCCCAGTCCTGCTCCAGGGGCGTGACGCCGGACTTGCCGGCGACCAGGCCCTCCCAGGTAGAGGCTGCGTCGCCACCCAGCGGTGTGGTTGCGCCGATACCGGTGACGACCACGGTGCGATTGGTCGGGCTCACGGGAATTCTTTCTCCAACGATCGGGATTCAGCGGCGCCACCGCCGGGTGGCGGGGCAGGCCGGGTCATCCGGCCCCAGCAGTGACTCAGTCCTGGTGCTTGAGGATGTAGTTCGTCGCGTCGCCGACCGTCTTGAGGTCCTTGACGTCCTCGTCGGGGATCTTGACGTCGAAGCGCTCCTCGGCGGCGACGACGACCTCGACCATGGACAGCGAGTCGACGTCCAGGTCGTCGGTGAAGGACTTGTCCAGCTGGACGTCCTCGACCGGGATACCGGCGATCTCGTTCACGATCTCCGCGAGACCGGCGACGATCTCTTCCTGAGTGGCGGCCATGTCGGCGCTCCTTCGTTGGTGTTCCAGAGGGTGTGGCATTGGGTGTCTTCCGTTCCGGACCGCGTGATCCGGCACGGAGTGCCTAGGGGAGGGTAACGACCGTCGCGGCGTACACGAGACCCGCCCCGAATCCGATGACGAGCGCGGTGTCGCCGCTCTTGGCCGCGCCGGTCGCCAGGAGCCGCTCCATCGCGAGCGGGATCGAGGCGGCCGAGGTGTTCCCGGTGGTCCGCACGTCACGCGCGACCGTGACGGACTCCGGCAGCTTGAGGGTCTTCACCATCGAGTCGATGATCCGCTCGTTGGCCTGGTGCGGGATGAAGACGTCCAGGTCGGCGGAGCTTATCCCGGCGGCGTCCAGCGCCTGCTGGGCGACCTTCGCCATCTCGAACACGGCCCAGCGGAACACCGCCTGGCCTTCCTGGGTGATCGCCGGGAACTTCGCGACCTCGCCGTCGCGGTAGTCCGTCCACGGCACGGTCTGCTTGATGGTCTCCGACTTGTCGCCCTCGGAACCCCACACCGTCGGGCCGATCGCCGGCTCCTTCGACGGGCCGACCACGACCGCGCCCGCGCCGTCGCCGAACAGGAAGGCGGTGGCCCGGTCCTCCAGGTCGGTCAGGTCGGACAGCCGCTCCACGCCGATGACCAGGACGTACTCGGCGGAGCCCTCGACGATCATGCCCTTGGCGAGCGTCAGGCCGTAGCCGAAGCCCGCGCAGCCGGCCGAGATGTCGAAGGCGGCGGCCTTGTCCGTGCCGAGCTTGTCGGCGATCTCGGTGGCCACGGCCGGGGTCTGCTTGAAGTGCGACACGGTCGAGACGACCACGGCGCCGATCTGGTCGGCGGTGATCCCGGCGTCGGCGATCGCCTTGCCGGACGCCTCGACCGACATGGCGGCGACGGTCTCCTCGTCGTTCGCCCAGTGCCGCGTCTCGATGCCCGAGCGCGAGCGGATCCACTCGTCGGACGAGTCGATCGTCTCGAGGATCACCTCGTTGGGCACCACCCGGGTGGGCCGGTAGCCGCCCACGCCGAGGATGCGCGCGTACGGGGCGCCCTTGCTGGGCTTGATCTTCGCCATGCTCGTCGGCTCCTTGTCAGGCACTGTGCTCGGCGATGACCTCGCGGGCCGCGTCGAGATCGTCGGGGGTCTTCAGCGCCAGCGTCTTCACGCCGGGCAGGGCGCGCTTGGCCAGACCGGTGAGCGTACCGCCGGGGCACACCTCGATCAGCGCCGTCACGCCGAGCTGCCGGAAGGTCTCCATGCACAGGTCCCAGCGGACCGGGCTGGCGACCTGGCCGACCAGCCGGTCGAGGACCTCGGCGCCGGTGGCCACGGTACGCCCGTCCTTGTTGGAGACGTAGGCGATCCTCGGGTCGGCGGGGGACAGCTCCTTGGCGGCGGCGGCCAGCGTCTCGACCGCGGGTGCCATGTGGTGCGTGTGGAACGCGCCCGCGACCTTCAGCGGAACGACCTTGCGGACGCCCTCCGGCTTGTCCTCGTTCAGCACGGCGAGCTGCTCCAGCGTGCCCGCGGCGACGATCTGGCCGGCGCCGTTGACGTTCGCCGGGGTCAGCCCCAGCTTCTCCAGGTGCGCCACGGAGACCTCGGGGTCGCCGCCGAGCAGCGCCGACATGCCGGTCTCCGTGATCGCGGCGGCCTCGGCCATGGCCAGGCCCCGCTTGCGGACGAGGGTCAGCGCGGCGGTGTCGTCGAGGACGCCCGCGAAGGTGGCGGCGGTGATCTCGCCGACGCTGTGACCCGCGACCGCGCCGGGGGCCACGTCGCCGAGCGCCGAGGCCGACAGGATCCCGGCCGCGACCAGCAGCGGCTGCGCCACGGCGGTGTCACGGATCCGGTCCGCGTCGGCCTGCGTGCCGTAGTGGGCGAGGTCCAGTCCGATGGCGTCCGACCACGCGCCGACACGGTCGGCGGCGCCGGGCAGTTCGAGCCAGGGGGTCAGGAAGCCGGGCGTCTGTGCGCCCTGGCCGGGAGCGACGAGTACGAGCACTCTCACACTCTCTCTTGGGGACGGGCGCGGCCGCCCGTGGGGACAGGGACGAAGAACGGCAGGGGGTTTTGTGGGCCTCCCACAAAACGCTAGCTCTTGGGGTCTCCGTCGACGAGACGCCCCAGGATCAGCGCGATGCGCAAGGTGAACGCAGAGCGTACATCCGACGGGGACCAGCCGGTGACGTCAGTCACACGTCGGAGCCGGTAGCGCACGGTGTTGGGATGGACGAACAGCATCCGTGCCGCGCCCTCCAGACTGGACGCCTGCTCCAGATAGACGGCGAGCGTCTCCAGGAGCGCCGAGCCCGCCTCCTCCAGCGGTCTGTAGATCTCCTCCACCAACTGCTCGCGCGCGCCGGGATCACCGGCGATGGCGCGCTCCGGCAGGAGATCGTCCGCCAGCACCGGGCGCGGCGCGTCCTGCCAGGCGGCGCACGCCTTGAGTCCCGCCGCGGCGGCCTGCGCGGACCGGGTCGCGGCCGGCAGGTCGGGCACCACGGGGCCCGCGACGACCGGCCCCGCCGCGAACGGCCCGATCAGGGACTTGGCCACGGCCATCGGATCGTCGCTGCCGCCGGCGATGACGACGAGGCGGGAGCCGAGCACTCCGGTGAGCACCTGGAGCTTGGCGTGCCGCGAGGCCCGCCGGATCGCCTCCACCGTCAGCTCCGAGTCCCCGTCCGGCGCCGTGCCGAGGACCACGCACACGTGCTCGGGCGAGTTCCAGCCCAGGGCGGCGGCCCGGCTGACGGCGCCCTCGTCGGCCTCCCGCTGAGTACGGCGTTCACGACGAGCGACTCCAGCCGCGCGTCCCAGGCACCGCGTGCCTCGGCGGCCTGGGCGTAGACCTGGGCGGTGGCGAACGCGATCTCGCGGGCGTACACCAGGAGCGCCTCGCGCAGCACGTTCTCGTCGCCGGGGGCGGCGACCTCGTCGATCGCGCTCTCCATCACCTCGATGGTGGTGCGCACCATCTCGACGGTCTGGCGCAGCGTGATGGCCCGGGTCAGCTCGCGCGGCGCGGTCCCGAACACGTCGGTGGAGATGGCCTGCGGGGCGTCGGGACGCCGGAACCACTCCGTGAACGCGGCGATGCCCGCCTGGGCCACCAGCCCGATCCAGGAACGGTTCTCCGGGGCATGGCCCGGTACCACGGCAGCGTCTCGTCCATGCGCGTGATGGCCTGGGCGGCGAGGCTCCCGGAGGACTTCTCCAGCCGCTTCAGGGTCGCGAGGTGTGTGTGGGCGGCCTGCGCCGGGGCTCGGTTGTCGTGGGATTCGGGTTCGGGCACGTGGACAAGACTGCCTCATCGGGACGTGCGCGTGCGTGGGCGGGTCACGGGTGCGGTCACCGCCCGGTCCGCGCCGGGTCTACCGTGGTCGGCGTGATGGACGTACGCCGCGCCGACGAGCGCTACCCCGGCGGGGACCCGGCGGCCGGCATCGGCACCCGGCACGCCTTCTCCTTCGGTCCCCACTACGACCCCGGCAACCTCCGCTTCGGCGCCCTGGTCGCCTGCAACGAGGAACGGCTGGCGCCCGGCGCCGGCTTCGCCGAACACCCCCACAGCCACACCGAGATCGTCACGTGGGTGGTCGAGGGCGAGCTGACCCACCGAGACTCGGCCGGCCACGAGACGCGGGTGCGCCCCGGCGACGTGCAGCGGCTCAGCTCGGCGGCCGGGGTGCGGCACGTCGAACGCAACGACGGCGACGGCCCGCTGACCTTCGTGCAGATGTGGCTGGCCCCCTGGAGCCGGGCGGCGAGCCGGCCTACGACCTCGTCCGCGGCATTTCCGACGCCACGCCGTACGCCGTCCCGGAGGCGGGCGCGATGCTCCACGTACGGCGGCCGGCGGCGGGGGAGCGGACCGCCGTGCCGGACGCGGCGCGGGTCTACGTCCACGTCGTCGGCGGCACCGTCCGGCTCGGCCCGCACGAGCTGGGGCCGGGGGACGCGGTGCGCGCCGCCGACGAGGAGGACCTGGAACTGGTGGCCGGGGCGGGCCCGGCCGAGGTGCTGATCTGGGCGATGGAGGCCTGAGCGGGCCTACTCCACGGCGCTCGGGTCCTCCGCGTTGCGCCACACCGTGATGTCCACCGACACGTAGTCGCTGGGGTCGTTCTCCGGCGCCCTGCCCTTGAAGGTGACCAGGGCGATGTGGCCGGAGGAGCTGTGCACGCACAGCTGCGACCCCTTGGACACCTGGGAGAGCTTGATCTCCTTGGTGTACCGGGTCTCGGCACGGCAGGTGGCCAGCGAGCCCTTCTGGGCGTTGTTCAGCAGGACGACCTTCTCGCCGCTGCTGCCCAGCAGGGGATCGTTGTCCCAGCCGCCGCCGTCGTAGTAGTAGAGGTCGCTGTCCGACTCGTAGCGGGGACTGCTGCCGTCGGGGGCCTCGAACGGCTTCGGCGGCGCGTCCGCGAACCGCACGGAGTAGCTCTCGGGGATGTTGACGCCCCGGTAGGTGACCGGAGTGGGGTCGGGCTGTGCCCGGGTGCTCCCCGAGCCGCTGCCGGTGCCGCTGCCCCTGTCGGTGCCGCCGCTGGTGGCGGAGCTGTCCCCGTAGGAGTCCGACGAGTCATCGATGCCCCTGACGAGGGCCGACGCGCAGCTGCCGAGCCAGAACAGGCCCATCACCGTCCCGACGACGATCGCGATCCACTTGCCGGCCTGGTTCCGCTTCGGCGGCAGCGGCAGGGGTTGCGGACGCCAGGCGGGCTGCTGGTGGGTGAAGGGCGGCCGCGGCGGGGTCGGCGGGCCGTACGACGGCGGGAACGGGGCCTGCGGCCGGGGCAGCGGGACGACGGGGCCGAACGACGGCGTCGCCGTCGCCGGCACCTGCGGGGCGGCGGTCGTGGGGGCCGCGTGCACGGACGGGGACGTCGGGGTGTGCGGGGTCGGGGTCGGGTCGGCCGGGGTGGCCGGCACCGTGGGCGTGGGGACGGCCGGGGCCGACGCCAGCGCGGCCGACGCCGACACCCGCTGGGTGATCTGCGCGGCGATGGCCTCCGGCAGCCACGAGCCGGACTGGCGCAGCGGCGTCGGCGACGCCTCCTGGCACAGGGCGATGATCTCGGCGGGGGAGGGACGCCCGGCCGGGTCCTTGGCCAGGCAGCGGGCGATGAAGCCGAGGTGCTCGGGGAGTCCGTCGAGATCGGGTTCCTCGTGGACGATCCGGTACAGCACCGCGTGGGAGGGCCCGTCCCCGTACGCCCCGGTGCCCCGCGCCGCGAACACGGCCACCTGACCGAGGGCGAAGACGTCGGAGGCGGCCATGACCTTCTTGCCGGCGGCCTGCTCGGGCGACATGAAAGCGGGGGTGCCGATGGAGACGCCGGTGCCGGTCAGCGCGGTGGCGTCGGCGGCGCGGGCGATGCCGAAGTCGATGACCCGCGGACCGTCGGAGGCGAGCAGCACGTTGGACGGCTTGAGGTCGCGGTGGACGATGTCCGCCCGGTGGATCACCGACAGCGCCTCGGCCATCCCCGCGAGCAGCAGCAGGACCGACTCCGCCGGCAGCGGCCCGTGCTCGCCGACGGCCGCGGCCAGCGAGGGCCCGGCCACGTAGGCGGTGGCCAGCCAGGGCCGCTCGCCCTCGGTGTCGTAGTCGATGACCGGCGCGGTGTAGAGGCCCTGCACGCGCTGCGCCGCCTGCACCTCCTGGCGGAACCGGCGGCGGAACTCGGGGTCCTCGCCCAGTTCCGGACGGATCGTCTTGAGCGCGATCGGGTGCCCGCCGGGCGTGTACGACAGGTACACCGTGCCCATGCCGCCCGCGCCGAGCCGGGCCGCCAGCCGGTAGCCCGCCACCGACGTCGGGTCGCCGCTCTCCAACGGACGGAACTCGCCGCCCCGTTGAACGCCTGTCATTGCTCTCCCCCGAGATCCGCGCAGTGGGTGCTGTGTGCAGAGGGAGGTTAGCGGAGGTGGCCGACGCAGGGGTCAGCGGGCGGGACCGGAGCCCCGCACCTCACCGAGCACCGCGTCCGTGAACACCGGCCACGCCTCGACGGCCCAGGGCCCGAACGCCCGGTCCGTCAGGGCCACGCAGGCCGCTCCCGCGTCGGGGTCGACCCACAGGAACGTGCCGGACTGACCGAAGTGCCCGAACGTCCGCAGTGAGGACGAACCGCCCGTCCAGTGCGGCGACTTGGAGTCCCGGATCTCGAAGCCGAGCCCCCAGTCGTTGGGGTTCTGGTGGCCGTATCCCGGCAACACGCCCTTGGTGCCCGGATATTGGACGGTCATCGCCGCCGCCACCGTCCGCGGGTCCAGCAGCCGCGGCGCCTGCACCTCGGCGGCGAACCGCAGCAGGTCCTCGACGCTCGACACGCCGTCCTTCGCGGGCGAGCCCTCCAGCGAGGTCGCCGTCATCCCGAGCGGCTCCAGCACCGCCTGCCGCAGGTACTCCGCGAACGGGATGTCCGTCGCCTTCGCGATGTGGTCCCCGAGCTGCTCGAAGCCGGCGTTGGAGTACAGCCGCCGGTCCCGGGCGGCGCGGTCGTGCGGTGCTCGTCGAAGGCCAGCCCGGAGGTGTGCGCGAGGAGGTGACGGACGGTCGCCCCGGGCGGCCCGGCCGGCTCGTCCAGCTCGACCGCCCCCTCCTCGTACGCGACGAGGGCGGCGTACGCGGTCAGCGGCTTGGTCACGGAGGCCAACGGGAAACGCCGGCCGGCGGGGCCGTGCGTGCCCAGGACCGTACCGTCGGCCCGGACGACGCCCGCTGCGGCGGAGGGGACCGGCCAGTTCTCGATCAGCGCGAGGCTCGTGAGCGACATGGCCGTGAGCCTACCTTCGGCCTTCTTGCCGCGTTCGCTTGCCTGGAGTGCGCTCGAAGGTCCTAGCGTGGAGGCCATGACGGTGTTGCAGACCACACCCGTGACCACAGAAGAAGGACGGACCACCGAAGAGGGCCGGACCCCCGCGGACGCCTGCTCCGCCCCGCCACCGGGGCATCCCCGCCCCGACGGGCGGGACAGCTACACGATCAGCGAGGTGGTCGCCTTCACCGGCCTGACGGCGCACACCCTGCGCTGGTACGAGCGGATCGGGCTGATGGCCCACGTCGACCGCTCGCACACCGGCCAGCGCCGCTACAGCAACCGCGACCTGGACTGGCTCGCCCTCGTCGGCAAGCTGCGGCTGACCGGCATGCCGGTCGCCGACATGGTCCGGTACGCGGAGCTGGTGCGGGCGGGCGAGCACACGTTCGGCGAGCGGCGCGAGCTGCTCGAACAGACCCGCCGGGACGTGCGGGCGCGCATCGCCGAGCTCCAGGACACGCTCGCCGTACTCGACCGGAAGATCACGTTCTACTCGGACGCCACCGGGGCGTACGAAGCGGAGAGGACCCGATGACCGACAGCAGGATCCCCACGGCACGACTCGGCGACACGGGCCCCGAGGTGGGCCTCCAGGGCCTCGGCTGCATGGGAATGAGTTTCGCCTACGGCCCCTCCGACGCGAAGGAGTCACGGGCCGCCCTGGAGCGCGCCCTGGAGCTGGGCGTCACCCTGTACGACACGGCGGACGCGTACGGCGCCGGCGCCAACGAGGAGTTCCTCGCCCCCTTCTTCCGGGCGCACCGCGACGAGGTGGTCGTCGCCACCAAGTTCGCCCTGTCGATCCCGGCGGACGACCCGACCCGCCGGGTCGTCCGCAACGACGCGCCCTACGTCCGCCGGGCCGTCGAGGCCAGCCTGAAGCGCCTCGACGTCGACGTCATCGACCTCTACTACATGCACCGGCGCGATCCCGAGGTGCCGATCGAGGACACCGTCGGCGTGATGGCCGAGCTGGTGCGCGAGGGCAAGGTCAGGCACCTGGGCCTGAGCGAGGTCACGGCCGACGAGCTGCGGACCGCGCAGGGCGTGCACCCGATCGCCGCCGTGCAGTCGGAATGGTCGCTGTTCAGCCGGGACATCGAGGACCGGGTGGTGCCGGCCGCCCGTGAGCTGGGTGTGGCGCTCGTGCCGTACTCCCCGCTCGGCCGGGGCTTCCTCACCGGCTCCTTCGCCGACGCCGACAAGGACCTCACCGCCGACGACTTCCGCCGCCGGCAGCCCCGCTTCACCGGCGAGAACGCGGCGGCCAACGCGGCCCTGCTGGAGCCGGTCCGCGCGGTCGCCCGGGCCCACGACGCCACCCCGGCCCAGATAGCGCTGGCCTGGGTCCAGCTGCGGGCCGGCGTCCACGGCCTGCCGGTCGTGCCGATCCCGGGACGCGGAAGGCGGGCCGGGTGGAGGAGAACGTCCGGGCGACGGCCCTGGAACTGAGCGCGGACGACCTGGCGCTCCTGGAACCGATCGCGGGCAAGGTCGCGGGCGACCGGTACGCCGACATGACGTTCACCTCGGCCGGCCGGGAGGCCCGTTCCTGACGGGAGCCCGCTCTTGGCGGGCGCCTGTTCCTGGCGGGCGTCCGCGGCTCCCGTCGGGCGTCCGCTACAGCTCCGCGAGCAGCTCCGCCTTCTTCGCGGAGAACTCCTCGTCGGTGACCAGCCCGGCCCGGTGGAGTTCGCCGAGGTGACGGATCCGCTCGGCCACGTCCGCCGGGCCGCGGCGCGGGCCCGGGGTCGCCACCGCAGGCGTGGGCGTGGGCGTGGGCCCGCGTCCACGCACCGCGGACAGCACGGCCGCCGCGAACGGCAGCGACTCGTGCACGGCGCCGTAGCCCAGCCCGAACACCACGGCGGCCGGGTCCTGGTCCGGCTGCGCCGGCGGGTCCTGCGCCCGCAGCAGCCGCAGGTACCCCTCGAAGACCTCGGGGGAGCGCCACTCCACCCCGCTCAGCCCGGACACCGCGAAACTCTGGTCGCCGGCCTTCCACTTCGTGGACGAGGCGCCCGTCCAGGACCAGCGGAACCGCACGGTCCGCCCGTCGAAGGACGCCTTCGCGTCGTACGCCTTGAACGACAGCGGCACCTCCGGCGCGGCCACCAGGAACCTCTCGGCCGGCCCGGACTCCGTCAGCCCCGCGCGCAGCTCGTCGGCGTAGTACTCCGCGAGCGCGTCCCGCTCGGCGGGCAGCACCAGCCGGTAGGGGTCCGAGGCCTCCTTCAGCTGCCCCGCCGCGGCCTCGGCCAGCGGGTCGGCGCCGGGCCGCGGCGTGAGGCGCAGCACCACCGTCCCGCGCTTCCCCGGCTCGAGCGCGACCGCCCCGATCGCCGCCAGCGGGATGCGGCGCTCGCCCAGCGCGGAGAACAGCCTGGGCGCGCGGATGCCCCGTTCGTAGCGGATGAGGACGGAGTCGGACTCGAACTCCCAGGCGGCATGAAATCCGGCCAGTACGTCACCCATGCGGCTCATCGTATGCGGCACCCGCCTCTTCGTCCCCCGCCCGTGCGCGCCGCGATTCCCGCGTCTCTACGCGCGTCCGGCCGTCGTCGCGCCGGACAGATCCTCCCGGCACGCGTCGTTCCCGCCGGCGCACCGCACCGCGTCGTAGGCGCCGGTGCCGATGTCCGCGAAGTTGCGCAGGCTGTCCGTGCCGGGCACGAAGTAGCCCCCGTGGCCCTCGGCCTCGCGGGCCGACAGCACCCGCGCGCCGAACCCGGAGGCCACCGGGTCCTCGCCGTGCCCCAGGCCGCCCAGTTCCAGGTAGGGCACGTCCTGCACCCAGTCGTCGGGGTCCCGCATCGCCCACACCCGGGCGCCGGTGCCCAGCTGCGCGGCGTTCTCCACCCGCATCCCGGGGCTGCCGGCGACGGCGATGTCGGCCACCCGGTCCGGCAGGGTGTGCGCGGCGACCCCGCACACCACGGAGCCGTAGCTGTGGCAGAACAGGGAGACGGGGGAGGTGCCGGGCAGTCCGCGCACCAGGGCGTTCAGCCGCACGGCGCCGCGCTCGGCGCGCATCGCGGTGGCCGAGTCGATGCCGAGCCCGGCCGGCGAGGTGTAGTCGGCCCAGGCGATGACGGCGGTCCGCGTCGCGGGGCGCGCCTCGCGCTCGGCCGAGTACAGCGCCTCGGCCATGCCGGCGGGTGCCGAGTACTTGCGGTGGGTGCGCTGGAAGGTGAGCAGTGCCGTGTCCACGCCGGGGACGACGACGGAGACGCGTTCGGCGCGGTCGAGGTCGCCGAACACCTCGGCGACCCGGCCGCTGCCCTCGGGGTCGAAGGCGAGGATCTGGCGGCCGGCGTCGGTCATCGACTCGAAGCGGTGCATGCGCCGCCCGGCCTCGTACTGCCCGGCGGGCGAGAGCCGCTCGTCCCGCATCCGGGCCCGCTCGACCCCGATCTGCTCCTGGAGCGCGATGCGGTTGGCGCGGTAGCGCAGCCCGGCGGGGGCGCCGTTCATGTTGCCGACGGCGAGGGGGTAGCGCTCGGCGAGCCCGGCGCGCTGGGCCGCGGTGAGCGAGGCGAAGAACGCCGAGAGCCGGGCCGGGGCCGCCTGCGGGTCGGGCAGCTGCCGCCCGGCGACCCGGCCGCGCTCCCATGCGGTGAGCGAGGTCTTGAGCGCGGTGGTCCCCCCGTGCCGGTGCACGGCGGTCCAGCCGGTGGTCGCCAGCATCACGAACACCACGGCCAGTGCGAGCAGCGCGCGCCATGCCGTCAGTTGCGGGGAGGTGTCGAAGGAAGTCACTGGGAGGACACACTAGGAGAACGAGAAGGTCTCGGGCGGCATGAGTGACACGGATCACGTTTCGCCCGGGGTGTCGATGGGCATGACACCTCTCGGGTTCCGTGTCGTCCGCCGACCGGGCCGGGTCGGCGCGCGAGGCCGCGCACCCGCACCGGGCCGACATCGCCGCAGCCGGACCACCACCGCAGCGGCTGCCGCACGTCGGCACACCCTCACCGCAGCACGTCGGCACACCGTACGTCACGATCCGGCGCGCCAGTTTCCCAGCAGGGCCGGTCCCACCTGATCGAGGTGCCGGGACGTCAGGTCGCGCATCCCCTCCGGGCTGAAGTCCCGCTCGTGGCCCACTGCCGTTCCGTCACCCGCATCACCGCCCCGAAGAGGGCCACCGCCAGCCGCGGCCGCGGGTCGGCGTCCACGTCGAGCCCCTCCCGTTCCGCGAGCACCCGCGCGATCGCCTCCTCGGTCTCCGCGGAGCGCCGCAGATGGGCGGCGAGCAGGGCCGGGGTCGACTCGATCACCCGGTGCATGCGCAGGTACAGCTCGACGGGCACGATCGACTCGACGGCGTCGCTGAGGGAGCTCCACTCCTCCAGGACGGCCTGCCGCAGGGCCTCCATCGGCGCCTCGTGGGCCGGGCGGGCCCGCACCCCCTCGACGAAGCGCGCCACCGTGATGCCCTCCAGGGCGAGGGCGGCCTCCTCCTTGCCGGCGAAGTGGCGGAAGAAGGTGCGCTGCGAGACGTCCACGGCCTCCGCGATCTCGTCGACGGTCGTCCGCTCGTACCCCTGCGAGGTGAACAGGCCGACGGCCGCCCGCAACAGGTCGTCCCGGGTGCGACGCTTCTTCATCTCCCGCAGCCCGGGCCGCGGCGCGGTGGTCTCCATGCGCCCCTCTCCTTCCGCCGGTCACCCTGCGGGCGAGCGGCGGGTGACGTGTCAGTTGCCGACTTGTGAATCAGTTTGTCATCTGTCAGTGGCTGTCATTAGCCTCGAACACATGACTAGTCAGACCACCATCGACGCGACGGGACCGGGGGACAAATCGCCCTCCACCCCGTCGGACCAGCCACCGGCCGAGGGGCTGCGCGGCCACCCGTGGTTCACGCTCATCACCGTCGCCGTCGGGGTCATGATGGTGGCCCTCGACGGCACGATCGTGGCCATCGCCAACCCGGCCATCGCCAAGGACCTCGGCGCCACCTTCGCCGAGGTGCAGTGGATCACCAACGCCTACTTCCTCGCCCTCGCGGTCTCCCTCATCACCGCCGGCAAGCTCGGTGACCGCTTCGGCCACCGCCAGACCTTCCTGATAGGCGTCGTCGGCTTCGCCGCCGCCTCCGGCGCGATCGGCCTGTCCGACAGCATCGCGCTCGTCGTCACCTTCCGCGTCCTGCAGGGCCTGTTCGGCGCCCTGCTCATGCCGGCCGCGCTCGGTCTGCTCCGCGCCACCTTCCCGGCCGAGAAGCTCAACATGGCCATCGGCATCTGGGGCATGGTCATCGGCGCCTCCACCGCCGGCGGCCCGATCCTCGGCGGCGTCCTCGTCGAGCACGTCAACTGGCAGTCGGTGTTCTTCATCAACGTGCCCGTCGGCGTCCTCGCCGTCGCCCTGGGCGCGGTGATGCTGCTCGACCACCGTGCCGAGAACGCCCCCCGCTCCTTCGACGTCCTCGGCATCGCGCTGCTCTCCGGCGCGATGTTCTGCCTGGTGTGGGCCCTCATCAAGGCCCCGGAGTGGGGCTGGGGAGACGGTCTGACCTGGACGTTCATCGGCGTCTCCGGGCTGCTGTTCGCGGGCTTCGCCGTCTGGGAGAACTTCGTTTCGGAACCACTCATTCCGCTGGGTCTGTTCCGCTCGGTGCCGCTGTCCGCCGGTGTCGTCCTCATGGTCATGATGGCCATCGCCTTCATGGGCGGCCTCTTCTTCGTGACGTTCTACCTCCAGAACGTGCACGGCATGAGCCCGATCGACGCCGGTCTGCACCTGCTCCCGCTCACCGGGATGATGATCGTCGGTTCGCCGCTCGCGGGCGCGATGATCACCAAGGTCGGTCCGCGCATCCCGCTGGCCGGCGGCATGGTCTGCGTGGCGGTCGCCATGTTCGGCATGTCCACCCTGGAGAAGGGGACCGGCAGCCTGGCGATGTCCGTCTGGTTCGCCCTGCTCGGCCTCGGCCTCGCCCCCGTCATGGTCGGCGCCACCGAGGTCATCGTCGGCAACGCCCCCATGGAGCTGTCCGGGGTCGCCGGCGGCCTCCAGCAGGCGGCCATGCAGATCGGCGGCAGTCTCGGTACGGCCGTCCTCGGCGCCGTCATGGCCTCCAAGGTCGACAGCGACCTGGCCGGCAACTGGACCGGCGCCGGGCTGCCCGCCCTCACCCCGGACCAGCTGGGCCAGGCCTCCGAGGCGGTCCAGGTGGGTGTGGCACCGGTGGCGAAGGGCACACCGCCGGAGATCGCCGCGAAGATCACGGACGTCGCCCACGACACCTTCATCTCCGGGATGAGCCTCGCGTCGCTCGTCGCGGCCGGGGTCGCGGCGGTCGCCGTGTTCGTCGCGCTGTTCACCAAGCGGGGGGAGAACGCGGAGGCGGGCGGCGGGGTCGGTCACATCTGACGGGCCCCGGTCCTGCCGCGGCGGACCGGACCTGGTCCGCCGCCGGCCCCGGTGCGGCGCCCCGGCCCTGACGTGACGTCGGCGGGATCCCCGCACCGGGCTGACGGCGCTCGGGGTTCCTCGCCCTCCGGCGCGCGCCGCAGGTCGCAGTGGGTCAAGCCCTGCGGAGGGGAGGGCGGGCAGGGGCGCGGCGCGCCGCCGGAGGGGGACAGCGCGCCCACGCCCCTCGCCCTCTCGTCGCCGGCTCCTGCATAACCGGCGTCAGGGGGGTACCCGAACCATCGAAGCAGCCCCAGGCACAAGGGAGTTGACGATGGCGGGCTTTGGGAACGGAACGCGCAGGCACCCCGCTCACGTGGCCGGACGTGGTCAGGGAGCGGGCCGGACAGCGCGACGCTCGGCATCATCGGTCTGGTCTGCGCGGTCGCCGGATTCTTCGCGCTCGGGATCGTCCTCGGTCCCGCGGCGATCGTCTGCGGCTGGCTGGCCATGGGCCGCAGCTGGGCGGGCCCCGCCCGGTGCCGGCCCTGGTCGCCGTGGTCCTCGGCGCGATCGACACGCTGCTCGCGCTGGTGTGGCTGGCGGGCGCGGGGATGACGGGCAACGGCCTGCTGTGAGGTGAGGGCGCCCGCGGGGGTGCTCGCGCCTTCGCCGCCCCTCACCCTCGGCCCCGCTCGAGCGGGGCCCCGCCGAACCTCACGGGCCCATGGCTTTCCATCTCGGCCCCTACGGCCCCTACGGCCCCTACGGCCCCTACGGCCCCTACGGCCCCTGTGGCCCCCGCCCTCAGACGCCGGACCGGCTCTGCCGCCCGACCGGGTCGGGCGGACGGGGACGCAGGGCCGCCACCTCCGCCCGCAGGGCGCGCACCTCGTCCGTGAGGATGCGGATCGCCTCCGTGTGCTCGCGTTCCTCCCGGTCGTCCTTCTCGAACCGCGCGATGAACCACGCGGCGATGTTCGCGGTGACCACACCCAGCAGCGCGATCCCGGACAGCATCAGCCCGACGGCGATCATCCGCCCCAGTCCGGTGGTCGGGGAGTGATCCCCGTACCCCACGGTCGTCATCGTCGTGAACGCCCACCACAGGGCGTCATCCAGCGTCCGGATGTTCCCTTCCGGGGAGTCCCGCTCGACCGACAGCACCGCGAGCGAGCCGAAGACCAGCAGTCCCGCCACGGAACCCGCGACGTACGTCGTCAGCCGCACCTGCGAGGCCATCCGGGCCCGCTGCCCCACCAGCAGCAGGGTCGACACCAGCCGCAGCAGCCTGAGCGGCTGGACCAGCGGCAGCAGGACCGCGAACAGGTCCACCCAGTGCGTACGGACGAACGCGCGGCGTTCCCCGGCCAGCGCCAGCCGGACGGCGTAGTCCACGGCGAAGGCCGCCCACACCCCCCACTCCGCCCAGGCGCACGCGGACCGCAGCGACGGTCCGGCCGAGGTGTGCACGATGGGCACGGCGTAGGCGACGGCGAACACCACGGCCAGTGCCAGCAGCGGCCGCTGCGTCCGCAGCTCCCACCGTTCCCGCGCCGATTGCTGATCCATGCCCGCATCGTAAAGAACGAGTAAGGGCGGCGGGACCCTCAGGCCCGCCGCCCTCGCCGTCAGCCGCCCGACGCTCGCTGACAGCTGACAGCTGTCAGCTGTCAGCTGTCAGCTGTCAGCCGTCCGGCCGTCCGGCCGTCCGGCCGTCCGGCCGGAGCGGGCGGCTACGCGTCGCCGCCCGCCGCCCCCGGGTCGGCCGAGGCCACGTCCAGCAGCTGGTACCGGTCGATGGCCTGCTTCAGCGCCGACCGGTCGACCCTGCCCTCCTGGGCCAGCTCGGTCAGCACCGCGAGCACCACCGACTGCGCGTCGATGTGGAAGAAGCGGCGCGCGGCCCCGCGGGTGTCCGCGAAACCGAAGCCGTCCGCACCCAGCGACTGGTAGCGCCCCGGCACCCAGCGCGCGATCTGGTCCGGCACCGACCGCATCCAGTCGGAGACGGCCACGAACGGCCCCTGCGCCCCGGTCAGCTTGCGCGTCACGTACGGCACGCGCTGCTCCTCCTCCGGGTGCAGCAGGTTGTGCCGCTCGACCTCGACGGCCTCGCGCCGCAGCTCGTTCCAGGAGGTCGCCGACCAGACGTCGGCGCGCACGTCCCACTCCTCGGCGAGGATCCGCTGCGCCTCCACGGCCCAGGGGACGGCCACGCCCGAGGCGAGGATCTGCGCCGGGATCGACCCCGAGGTGCCCCGGCTGAAGCGGTGGACGCCCTTGAGGATGCCCTCGACGTCCACGTCCTCCGGCTCGGCCGGGTGCCGGATCGGCTCGTTGTAGACGGTCAGGTAGTAGAAGACGTCCTCGCTGTCCGGGCCGTACATCCGGCGCAGCCCGTCCTGGACGATGTGCGCGATCTCGAAGCCGAACGCCGGGTCGTACGCCACGCAGCCCGGGTTCGTCGAGGCGAGCAGCTGCGAGTGCCCGTCGGCGTGCTGGAGTCCCTCACCGGTCAGCGTCGTGCGGCCGGCGGTCGCGCCCAGCACGAAACCGCGCGCCATCTGGTCCGCCATCTGCCAGAACTGGTCGCCGGTGCGCTGGAAACCGAACATCGAGTAGAAGACGTACACCGGGATCAGCGGCTCGCCGTGCGTGGCGTACGCCGAGCCGGCCGCGATCAGCGAGGCGGTGCAGCCCGCCTCGGAGATGCCGTCGTGCAGCATCTGACCGGTCGGCGACTCCTTGTACGCGAGCAGCAGCTCGCGGTCGACCGACTCGTACTGCTGGCCCAGCGGGTTGTAGATCTTCGCACTCGGGAAGAACGAGTCCATGCCGAAGGTGCGGTACTCGTCCGGCGCGATCAGCACGAACCGCCTGCCCAGCTCCTTGTCCCGCATGAGGTCCTTGAGGAGCCGCACGAAGGCCATGGTCGTGGCGATGGACTGCTGACCGGAGCCCTTCTTCACCGACGCGTACGTCTTGTCGTCGGGCAGCGCCAGCGGCCGGGCGCGCACGACCCGGGTCGGGACGTACCCGCCGAGCCCCTTGCGCCGGTCGTGCATGTACTGGATCTCCTCGGAGTCGCGTCCCGGGTGGTAGTACGGCGGCGCGCCGTCCTCCAGCTCCTTGTCGGAGATGGGCAGGTGGAGCCGGTCGCGGAAGCCCTTGAGGTCGTCGACCGTCAGCTTCTTCATCTGGTGCGTGGCGTTGCGGCCCTCGAAGTTGGGCCCGAGGGTCCAGCCCTTGACCGTCTTCGCCAGGATGACCGTCGGCTGGCCGGTGTGCTCCACGGCCGCCTTGAACGCCGCGTAGATCTTCCGGTGGTCGTGCCCGCCGCGGCCCAGGTGCAGGATCTGGTCGTCGGTCATGCCCTCGACCATCGCGCGCAGCCGGTGGTCGTCGCCGAAGAAGTGGTCGCGGATGTACGCGCCGGACTCGGTGGCGTAGGTCTGGAACTGGCCGTCCGGGGTGGTGTTCATCTTGTTGACGAGGATGCCGTCGCGGTCCTGGGCGAGCAGCGGGTCCCAGCTGCGGTCCCAGATCAGCTTGATCACGTTCCAGCCGGCGCCCCGGAAGACCGACTCCAGCTCCTGGATCACCTTGCCGTTGCCGCGCACCGGGCCGTCGAGCCGCTGGAGGTTGCAGTTGACGACGAAGGTCAGGTTGTCCAGGCCCTCGCGCGCGGCGATGGTCAGCTGGCCGAGCGACTCCGGCTCGTCCATCTCGCCGTCGCCGAGGAAGGCCCACACGTGCGACTTCGACGTGTCGGCGATCCCGCGCGCGTGCATGTAGCGGTTCATCCGCGCCTGGTAGATCGCGCCGATCGGCCCGAGGCCCATCGACACGGTCGGGAACTCCCAGAAGTCCGGCATCAGCCGCGGGTGCGGGTACGAGGACAGCCCGTACGGCGCCTTCGACTTCTCCTGGCGGAACGCGTCGAGGTTCTGTTCGCTCAGCCGGTCGAGCATGTACGCGCGCGCGTAGATGCCGGGGGAGGCGTGCCCCTGGAAGAAGACCTGGTCGCCGCCGTCGCCCTCGTCCTTGCCGCGGAAGAAGTGGTTGAAGCCCACGTCGTACAGCGACGCCGAGGAGGCGAACGTGGCGATGTGGCCCCCGACGCCGATCCCCGGCCGCTGCGCGCGCGAGACCATCACGGCCGCGTTCCAGCGGGTCGCGTTGAGGATCCTCCGCTCGATCTCCTCGTTGCCCGGGAAGAACGGCTCGGCCCGCGTCGGGATGGTGTTGACGTAGTCCGTGCTGCGCATCTCGGGCACGGCCACGCGCTTCTCGCGGGCCCGCTCGATCAGGCGCAGCATGAGGTAGCGGGCCCGCTCCCGGCCGCGCTCGTCCACCGCGGCGTCGAGGGAGTCGAGCCACTCCTGGGTTTCCTCGGGATCGAAGTCAGGAACCTGACTCGGAAGGCCGCCAATGATGATCGGGTTGCGATCGGATCCGGAAGCCACGCTGGTCCTTACCTGTCAGAGGGGCTGTGGGGCTGCGGGAGGACGTGCAGAGGACCGGTGTCCCGTTCGTTCTCCCGTTGCCTTCGTCGCCCCCATCGTGTACCCAGGCGCCGCAAACGTCATCTCTACCCCGGGGTAACCGGCACCCGCCCCGGTCTCGTACCCTTGGATGGTTCTCAAATACGCAAACGGGGCACATAGGTGTGGTGCACGTCACCCATCGTCCCGATCGCGTGGCTGGAGTTGCGGCGACACCGCCAGGATCGTCACCGTTTCGGCGGTCCGAACCGCCGGGTACTTGCGCGATCCGTCCCGCCCGTGTGGACTACGGCCAATGCTTCGCGCACGCGCGTGGCTGAGTTATTCCCGAAACATGATCAGGAGGCAACCCGTGAGCGCGACCGCGGACCACGCGGAGGAGCGGACGAGCCCTGCCGTCAGGCTGGGGTTCCAGCCCGAGCAGGTGGTCCAGGAGATCGGCTACGACGACGACGTCGACCAGGAGCTCCGCGAGTCCATCGAGGAAGTCATCGGCAGCGATCTGGTGGACGAGGACTACGACGACGTTGCCGACGCCGTGGTGCTCTGGTTCCGCGACGATGACGGCGACCTGACGGATGCGCTGGTGGACGCCACCACGTACATCGAAGAAGGCGGCTCGATCCTCCTCCTGACGCCGAAGACCGGCCGGACGGGGTACGTGGAACCGAGCGACATCTCCGAAGCCGCGACGACGGCGGGCCTGTCGGCCAGCAAGAGCGTCAGCGTGGGCAAGGACTGGAGCGGCAGCCGGCTGGTGACGCCCAAGGCCGCCAAGTCCAAGAAGTGACCTCGTTCCCGAAGTGACCTCGTCGAGGTAGCGGAGATCCGCGACGACCCTCTTTCGACACCCGTGGACGGGCCGATTCCGCATCGGCCCGTCCACCGGTGTGTGACGGCCGCTGCGTAGGGTGGACACCGGCGTTCCGGGCGGGTCCTCACCCGAATGCCGCAACCGGTTCCGGCGAAGCCCAGAAAGGGTTCCACGACGATGGCGATCCAGGTCGGCGACAAGGCCCCCGACTTCGAGCTCAAGGACAACCACGGCCGCTCCGTGAGGCTGTCCGACTTCCGCGGCGGCAAGAACGTCGTCCTGCTCTTCTACCCCTTCGCCTTCACCGGCGTGTGCACCGGCGAACTGTGCGAGGTGCGCGACAACCTGCCGAAGTTCTCCGAGCGCGACACGCAGGTGCTCGCCGTCTCCAACGACTCCATCCACACCCTGCGCGTCTTCGCCGAGCAGGAGGGCCTGGACTACCCGCTGCTGAGCGACTTCTGGCCGCACGGCGAGGTCTCCCGTGCCTACGGGGTCTTCGCCGAGGACAAGGGCTGCGCGGTGCGCGGCACCTTCGTCATCGACAAGGAGGGCGTCGTGCGCTGGACCGTCGTCAACGCGCTGCCCGACGCCCGCGACCTCGGCGCCTACGTCTCGGCACTCGACGCGCTCTGATCCCGGCCGCTCCCGCCCGCCCCGCACCGGGTGCCGGGCCGGGGTCGACACCCGGTGATTCTTCGGCTCCAGGGCCTGCGGGGGCGGGAACCCCTCACTAGGATCGAATCGTTGATCCGATATCCGACGCACGAGGGGCTCCCCGCCCCCGGACACCAATGGAGGACTCGTGGGAGTCAGCCTCAGCAAGGGCGGCAACGTTTCACTGACCAAGGAGGCCCCGGGCCTGACCGCGGTCATCGTCGGTCTGGGGTGGGACGTGCGCACCACGACCGGCACCGACTTCGACCTGGACGCCAGCGCGCTGCTGCTGAACAACTCCGGCAAGGTCCGCAGCGACGCCGACTTCATCTTCTTCAACAACCTCAAGAGCCCCGACGGCTCCGTCGAGCACACCGGCGACAACATCACCGGTGAGGGCGAGGGCGACGACGAGCAGATCAAGGTCGACCTCGCGGCCGTGCCGGCCGAGATCGAGAAGATCGTCTTCCCGGTCTCGATCTACGACGCCGAGAACCGCCAGCAGTCCTTCGGCCAGGTGCGCAACGCGTTCATCCGCGTCGTCAACCAGGCCGGCGAGGCGGAGATCGCGCGGTACGACCTGAGCGAGGACGCCTCCACGGAGACCGCCATGGTCTTCGGCGAGCTGTACCGGCACGGCGCGGAGTGGAAGTTCCGCGCCATCGGCCAGGGCTACGCCTCGGGCCTGCGCGGCATCGCGCAGGACTTCGGCGTCAACGTCTGAGCCGAGCCTTCCGGGGTGCCGTCCCCCGTGACCTGACGGTTTCGTCCGGCGCCGCACCGTTCACGGGCGGCGCCGGACGCGCAGGACAACCGAAGAAGCACGACCAAGGGGAGGACCAGCACATGGGTGTCACGCTCGCCAAGGGAGGAAACGTCTCCCTGTCCAAGGTCGCGCCGAACCTCACTCAGGTGATGGTCGGCCTCGGCTGGGACGCGCGCTCCACCACCGGAGCCCCCTTCGACCTGGACGCCAGCGCGCTGCTGTGCACCGGTGGACGGGTCATGGGCGACGAGTGGTTCGTCTTCTACAACCAGCTCACGAGCCCCGACGGCTCCGTGGAGCACACCGGGGACAACCTCACCGGTGAGGGCGACGGAGACGACGAGTCGCTCCTCGTCGACCTCGGCAGGGTGCCCGCCCAGTGCGACAAGATCGTTTTCCCCGTCTCCATCCACCTGGCCGACGAGCGCGGCCAGACCTTCGGTCAGGTCGCCAACGCCTTCATCCGGGTCGTCAACCAGGCCGACGGCCAGGAGCTCGCGCGGTACGACCTCAGCGAGGACGCCTCCACCGAGACGGCCATGATCTTCGGCGAGCTCTACCGGTACCAGGGCGAATGGAAGTTCCGTGCGGTGGGCCAGGGGTACGCGTCAGGGCTCCGGGGCATCGCTCTAGACTTCGGAGTCAACGTTTCGTAAAGCCGCGTACGGCGCGGGGGAAACCCACCCCAGGTTTCGCTTGGGGGGACCGGGGCCCAGAGACAGGATTGGGTAACCAGTGGTTCTGAAAACCTTCGGGTGGTCGTTCGCGGTCACCGCGCTCGGCCTCGTCGCAGCGGTGTTCTACGGGGGTGGACCGCTTTCGGTGTCGTGGCGATCCTGTCCGTCCTCGAGATCTCGCTGTCCTTCGACAACGCAGTCGTCAACGCCGGAATCCTGAAGAAGATGAACGCCTTCTGGCAGCGCATCTTCCTCACCGTCGGCGTGCTGATCGCCGTCTTCGGCATGCGGCTGGTCTTCCCCGTCGTCATCGTCGCGATCAGCGCCCAGCTGGGCCCGATCGAGGCCGTCGACCTGGCCCTGACCGACAAGGACCGCTACCAGGAACTGGTCACCGACGCGCACCCCGCGATCGCGGCCTTCGGCGGCATGTTCCTGCTGATGATCTTCCTGGACTTCATCTTCGAGGACCGCGACATCAAGTGGCTCGGCTGGCTCGAGCGCCCGCTGGCCAAGCTCGGCAAGGTCGACATGCTGTCGGTCTGCATCGCCCTGATCGTCCTGCTGGTCTCGGCCCTGACCTTCGCCACCCACGCCCACCAGCACGGCGGCACACACGTCGACAAGGCCGAGACCGTCCTGCTCTCCGGCATCGGCGGCCTGATCACCTACATGATCGTCGGCGGGCTCTCCGGCTACTTCGAGGACAAGCTCGAGGAGGAGGAGGAACGCGAGCACGAGGCCGAGGAAGAGGCCGCACGCACCGGGAAGAAGAAGTCCCCGGTCCTGCTGGCCGGCCAGGCCGCCTTCTTCATGTTCCTCTACCTCGAGGTCCTGGACGCCTCCTTCTCCTTCGACGGCGTCATCGGCGCCTTCGCCATCACCAACGACATCGTCCTGATGGCCCTCGGCCTGGGCATCGGCGCCATGTACGTGCGGTCCCTGACCGTCTACCTGGTCCGCCAGGGCACCCTGGACGACTACGTCTACCTCGAGCACGGCGCCCACTACGCCATCGGCGCCCTCGCCGTGCTCCTGCTCGTCACCATCCAGTACCAGATCCACGAGATCATCACCGGCCTCGTCGGCGTCATCCTGATCGCCTGGTCCTTCTGGTCCTCCGTGCGCCGCAACAAGGCACTCGCGGCCGCAGGGGAGACGCGGGCTCCGACGAGAAGACCGGGGTCACCTCCGGAGTGTGATCAGCTTCCCGGTGAGGAACGCTCTGAGCGGGGCGGTCGTCGAGGACGAGTCCTCGGTGCCGTCCCGTCGGCCGTTTCCGGGGGACCGTGCGGCCGGGCGTTCTTCCGGCATGGAACTTTCGGGCGTGGAACTTGGGGCGGTAATGGGCTTCTTCGACGGACTCCGACCAGGTCGGGCCGCCGACTTCGACTCGGGCAGTGCGGCGAGCAACGCGATAGAGCTGACCAAACGGCACAGCCAGGTCTCGCTCACCAAGCAGGGCGCCGCCACCGGGCACCTGCGTGTCAACCTGGCCTGGCGGATGCGCACCTCGGACTTCGGCGGTTCCCCGCGGGAGAGCCTGCTGCGCCATCCCCTCAAGGCGCTGCGCCCGCCGGAGGTCATGGGGCACAGCCAGAGCATGGTCAACGTCGACCTGGACCTGGGCTGCCTGTACGAGCTGGCGGACGGGACCAAGGGGGTCGTCCAGCCGCTCGGCGGCCTGCTCGGCGAGATCAACGCGGCGCCGTACGTGAAGCTGAGCGGTGACGACCGGTTCGGGTCGGCGTCCGGCGAGACGATGTACGTCAACCTGGACCACCGGGACGAGATCAAGCGGCTGCTGGTGTTCGTCTACATCTACGACCAGACGCCGGCCTTCGACCGTACGCACGCGGTCGTCACCCTCTACCCGAGCAACGGGCCGCGCATCGAGATAGGCCTCGACGAGCGGCACCCGCAGGCCCGCTCGTGCGCGGTGGTGATGATCGAGAACGTGAAGGGGGAGCTGATGGTCCGGCGCGAGGTGAGGTTCGTGTACGGCTTCCAGGGCGAGCTGGACCGGCTGTACGGGTGGGGACTGCAGTGGGGGCGGGGCTACAAGACGAAGGCGGAACGCTGACCTCCGGACGCCCCGGACGCCCCGGACGCCCCGGACGCCCCGGACGCCCCGGACGCCCCGGACGCCCGGACCCTCCGGACGTCCCGGACGGGCGTGTCACGGGCGTCCCGCGCCGCCCCCGCGGTCCGCGCCGCCCTCACCGCCCGATGAACTGCGGGCCCTGCGGCGGCATCCGGAACTCCCCGGCGGGGGCCGCCCGGCCGGCTGGGCGTCCGGATAGCCGTAGCCGTACGTCGGCAGGGAGGCCGGGTAGCCGTAGGCCGCGGCGGGCTGCTGCGGGACGCCCGTCGTGGGCTGCTCGGGCGGCAGCGGCTGGGAGACGCCGGCCGTGGCACCCGCCTCGGCGTCCGCGGCGGCCTCCTCCGACTCGTCCACGGAGATGCCGAAGTCCGTCGCGAGGCCCTTGAGGCCGTTGGAGTAGCCCTCGCCGAGCGCCCGGAACTTCCAGCCCTCCCCGCGGCGGTACAGCTCGCCGCAGATCAGCGCGGTCTCCCCGCCGGTCTCGGGGCGGATGTCGAAGGTGGCCAGCGGATCGCCCTCGACGGCCGCGTCGTACAGCAGGATGCTGAGGGACCGTACGCGGTCGAAGGTGACGCCGTCCGCCGAAGCGACCAGCAGAATCTGGCTGACGGCGGACTCGACACCGGCCAGATCCGTCTGGATCGTGTCGGTGAGGCCCTCGGCGCCGTGTTTCTTGCCGAGCCGCCAGACCTTCCCGGAGGGGTGCCGGGGCTGGTTGTAGAAGACGAAGTCCTCGTCGGATCGCACACGACCCTCGGGCCGAGGAGCAGCGCGGAGGCGTCGACGTCCGGGACCCCCTGCCCGGGTGTCCAGCGCAGCACGGCCCGCACCGTGGTGGTCTTCAGCGGGATGTTCGACCCTTTCAGCATCGCGTGCGTCATGCGCTCATCCTGCCCTCTCGGTTCTGCTCACGACAATGCGGGTACACGGCGACCGGTGGTCCATGGCGGAAGAAGCCGGGTCGTGCCGGGTCGTGCCGGGTTGTGCTGCTCTGCGTTACCTGGAATTCATGACCGGTGGGAACCCAGGACACGGGTCTCTACGTACTATTACCGGCCACCTCTTGCCGAATCCACACGCTCGACCTGCACCACGGGGGAGAAATATGCGCCATTTCGGGCACCTTGCGCCTGAGGTTCGGCAGCGCCTGTTCTACCGGGAGCCGTGCGCGTTCGACGCGGACTCGCCGGCCCGGACGCTGTCCGCCGCCCTCGGGGCCACGCTCTACAGCCCGGCCACCCGGCCCGGCTGGCCGAGGACATCCTGAAGCAGACCGGGCGCGGCGTGGTGTCCATGGTGCTCTGCCTGGAGGACTCCATCGGCGACGAGGACGTCGCCGAAGGCGAGGAGAACCTCGTCCGCCAGTTCACCGGCCTCGCCGCCCGCCCCGGCGTGGAGCTGCCGCTGCTGTTCATCCGCGTCCGCACCCCGAGCAGATCCCGGACCTGGTCCGGCGCCTCGGCCCGGCCGTCCGGCTGCTCAGCGGGTTCGTGTTCCCGAAGTTCACCGAGGAGCGCGGCATCCCCTTCCTGGAGGCCCTGGCCGCCGCCGAACAGGCCGGCGGCCGGCGGCTGTTCGGCATGCCCGTCCTGGAGACGCCCGAGCTGATGTACCGCGAGTCGCGGGTGGAGGCCCTGGAGGCATCGCCCGCGCCGTCGAGAAGTACCGCAGCCGCGTCCTCGCGCTGCGCCTCGGCGTCACCGACTTCTGCTCCTCCTACGGCCTGCGCCGGGCGCCCGACATGACCGCCTACGACGTCCAGATCGTCGCCTCCGTCATCGCCGACGTGGTGAACATGCTGGGGCGGGCGGACGGCACCGGGTTCACCGTGACCGGGCCGGTGTGGGAGTACTTCCGCGTCCCCGAGCGCATGTTCAAGCCGATGCTGCGGCACAGCCCCTTCCTGGAGGGACAGGCCGTCGAGCTGCGTGAGAAACTGATCGAACACGCGATGGACGGACTGCTGCGCGAGATCTCCCTCGACCAGGCCAACGGCCTGCTGGGCAAGACCTGCATCCACCCCTCGCACGTGCCGGCCGTGCACGCGCTGTCCGTGGTCAGCCACGAGGAGTACAGCGACGCGGCCGACATCCTGCGGCCGGAGCGCGGCGGCGGGGCGTGATGAGGTCGGCGTACACGAACAAGATGAACGAGGTGAAGCCGCACCGGGCCTGGGCCGAGCGGACGATGCTGCGCGCCGAGGTCTTCGGCGTCGCGCACGAGGACGTCAGCTTCGTCGACCTGCTCGCCGCGGGCATACCCGGCTGAACCCGCCCCACCTCCTCACGACATAGGGACGCATGAACAACGCAGTGAACAACGGGGTCTGGTCCGGGAGCTGGGTCGCCGAGCGGCTGGGCGTCCACCTCGTGGGCGACGACGGGCTGACCGACCTGCTGGGGCTGGCCCTGCGCCGCAACCCCAAGCGGGCCCACCTGCTCGTCTCCCACGTGCTGGGCAAGCACGTCCCCCAGTCGCCGTCCGTGGTGTACGGCCACGGCCTCGCCCTGGGCCGCCGGGTGGCGGAGCTGCTCGGCGAGGAGGCCGCCGAGGCCGTCGTCCTCGGGTACGCGGAGACGGCCACCGGCCTCGGGCACTCCGTCGCCGACGGCGTCGGCGCGGCGCCCTACCTGCACTCCACCCGGCGCCCCGTCCCCGGCGTCGTCCCGGCGGGCGGCTTCGAGGAGTCCCACTCCCACGCCACCTCCCACCTGCTGCTGCCGGAGGACCCGGCGCTCCTGGTCGGCGACGGCCCGCTGGTCCTCGTCGACGACGAGTTCTCCACCGGCAACACCGTCCTGAACACCATCCGCGACCTGCACGAGCGCTACCCCCGCCGCCGGTACGTCGTCGTCGCCCTCGTCGACATGCGCTCCCCGGCCGACGCGGGGCGCCTGGAGGCCTTCGCCCGCGAGATCGGCGCCCGCGTCGACCTGGTGGCGGCGGCCTCGGGCACGGTCCGGCTCCCGCCCGGGGTGCTGGAGAAGGGCCGGGAACTGGTGGCGCGCCACGAGGCGGACGCGGCGCGGACACCGGGCGGTGACGCGCGCGGCCCGGCCGGGGACGGGGGACCCGCCCCCACCGGCGAGCACCCGGACGGCCGGCCCGCGCCCGCCCCGCGGATCGACCGCGTCGATCTGCGCTGGCCCCGCGGCCTCCCCGACGGTGGCCGCCACGGCTTCACCCCGCAGCACCGCGCCCGCCTCGAGGCCGCCCTGCCCGCGATGGCGGCCCGGCTCGCCGAGGCACTCCCCGAGGGCGCACGCCGCGTGCACGTCCTCGGCTTCGAGGAGCTGATGTACGCGCCGCTGCGGCTGGCCCGCGAGCTGGAGCAGGTCACGGCCGCCGAGGTGCGCTTCTCCACCACCACCCGCTCACCCGTCCTCGCGGTCGACGACCCCGGCTACGCGATACGCAGCCGGATCGTCTTCCCCGCGCACGACGATCCGGCCGACGGCCCCGGCGAGCGCTACGCCTACAACGTCGCGGGCGCCGGCTTCGACGCCGTGGTCGCCGTCGTCGACTCCGTCGCCGACACCCCGGCGCTGCACGCCCCCGGCGGCCTCCTCGACCGGCTCGCCGCGCACACCCCGCACGTCGTCCTCGCGGTCGTGCCCAGTCACGTCCCCGAGCCGCTGTACGTACCCGAAAGGTCCGCCATGCTGCCCGACCCCCTTCGCGGTCCCGCCTTCTCCTCGTACGCGCCGGAGGAGGTCGGCTGGCTGCTCCAGGACCTCTCCGACGTGACGCTGGAGGCGCCGACGGAGGAGCGCGAGGAGGCCGTCCAGAGCGGCGGCGCGCACTACGCGGAGTCGCTGCCGGTGGAGTACCAGCCCAGCGAGCAGTACCAGGCGCTGTTCCACGCGGCCCTGGAGGAGTCCGCGGCCCGGCTGGCGCAGGCGGTCGGCGCGGTCACGGAACTGGTGATCGCCGAGCGCTCCCCCCGTCCGGTGCTCGTCTCCCTGGCCCGCGCCGGCACCCCGGTGGGCGTGCTGATGCGCCGCTGGGCGCAGCACCGGCACGGCCTGGAGCTGCCGCACTACGCGGTCTCCATCGTCCGCGGCCGGGGCATCGACGCCAACGCACTGCGCTGGCTGGCCCGGCACCACGACCCGGCGGACGTCGTCTTCGTCGACGGCTGGACCGGCAAGGGCGCCATCACCCGCGAACTGGCGGCGGCCATCGAGGAGTTCGAGGCGGCGGGCGGCGCGGCCGGCTTCGACCCGGAGATCGCGGTGCTGGCCGACCCGGGCGCCTGCGTGCGCACGTACGGCACCCGGGAGGACTTCCTGATCCCGTCCGCCTGCCTCAACTCCACCGTCTCGGGCCTGATATCGCGGACCGTGCTGCGCGCCGACCTGGTCGGCCCGGACGACTTCCACGGCGCGAAGTTCTACCGCGAGCTGGCCGGCGCGGACGTGTCGGGTGCCTTCCTGGACGCCGTCTCGGCCCGCTTCCCGGAGGTCGCGGACGCCGTGGACGCGGCGGTGAAGGAGCTGCTGGCCACCGACCGCGCACCGACCTGGGAGGGCTGGGCCGCGGTCGAGCGCATCAGCGAGGAGTACGGCATCCACGACGTGAACCTGGTCAAGCCGGGCGTCGGCGAGACCACCCGGGTGCTGCTGCGCCGGGTGCCGTGGAAGATCCTGGCGCGGGCCGGGGCGGGCGCCGACCTGGACCACGTCCGGCTCCTCGCCGGCCAGCGCGGGGTCCCGGTGGAGGAGGTCGGCGAGCTGCCGTACACCTGCGTGGGGCTGATCCACCCGCAGTACACGCGCGGCGCGACCGGTGCCGACGGCAGGGCGGTGACCCTCTGATGCCCGTGCTGGTGGCGAGCGACCTCGACCGTACGCTCATCTACTCCGCGGCGGCCCTCGCGCTGACCATGCCGGACGCGCGGGCCCCCCGGCTGCTGTGCGTGGAGGTCCACGAGAGCCGTCCGCTGTCCTACATGACGGAGACGGCGGCGCGGCTGCTGACCGATCTCGGGGACGCGGCGGTGTTCGTGCCGACGACCACCCGGACCCGCAAGCAGTACCAGCGCATCAGCCTGCCGGGTCCGCCCCCGAAGTACGCGATCTGCGCGAACGGCGGGCACCTGCTGGTCGACGGGGTGTCCGACCCGGACTGGCAGGCCGTGGTGAACGCGCGGCTGGCCGACGAGTGCGCGCCGCTCGCGGAGGTGCAGGCGCACCTCGCGGCCTTCGCCGACCCGCTCTGGCTGCGCAAGGAGCGCATCGCCGAGGACCTGTTCGCCTACCTGGTGGTGGAGCGCGAGCTGCTGCCCGAGGAGTGGGTGAAGGAGCTGGCGGTCTGGGCGGAGGAGCGCGGCTGGACCGTGTCGCTCCAGGGCCGCAAGATCTACGCCGTGCCCAAGCCGCTGACCAAGAGCGCGGCCGTGCGCGAGGTGGCCCGGCGCACCGGCGCCGAACTGACGCTGACGGCCGGTGACTCCCTGCTCGACGCCGACCTGCTGCTGGTGTCGGACCGGGGCTGGCGCCCCGGTCACGGCGAGCTGCACGAGGCGGCCTGGACGGCACCGCAGGTCACGGCGCTGCCCGAGCGCGGGGTACTGGCGGGGGAACGGATCCTGCGGGAGTTCCTGAAGGGCGCCCGGGAGAAGTAGGGCCTGCCGTCCGGATCGGGGTCACACGGCGGCGGGGCTTTTCGGCGCCGGTGAGCGGGGGCCGGCGCGTGCGGCCGCACGGCGGGGGAGGGCGTCGACGCGATGGGGCTCCCCCGCGCGAGCGCGGTCGAGCGCGGGGGAGCCGGCGACCGACGGCGACGCCGCCGGGGCCCCTCCGGGGGAGGCCGTGCCGGACTCCCCCTCGTCCGTGGCGTGATCCGGACGACGGGTCCCGCACGTCAGCCGCAGCAGCCCCCGCCGCAGCAGCCGCCCCCGCCGCCCGCCTGGGGCGCGGGGGCGGAGACCGTGCCGCCGACGGCTACGGTGGACAGCAGCTTGACCGTGTCGTCGTGGCCGGCGGGGCAGTCGGCGGGCGCGGCGGACTCCGCCATGGGGCGGCTCAGTTCGAAGGTGTCGCCGCAGGTCCGGCAGCGGTACTCGTAGCGAGGCATGCGGACAGGTTAATCCCTCTATGGGGGGAACCGGATCCCCTGTTTCGACGGTGTTCACTTCTGTCGATTTCTTATGTGGAGAACTTGCGAAGGGCGCTGGTAATTTGAGGGCGCCGCGATGAACCGCGAGGTCGGGGGAATCAGGGTCTGCTGCCGCCGCGACGGCAACCATGCCAGACTCTCGTACGTCTGTACGTCTGCCTACGCGAGCAACACCTAGTGCGGAGGGAGACATCGTGACCCAGGCGGGGCAGGGGGAGGAGCCCCGGGAGCCGGCCGACGCCACCATGCAGCTGAAGGTCCCCGCCTCTTTCAAGGCGGACGAGACCATGCAGCTGCGGGTGCCCCCGGAAGGCATACCGGGCAGCGAGGAGGGGCCGGACACACCCGGCCCGTCCGGGGAGTCCGGCCCGTCCGGGGAGTCCGGCCCGTCCGGGGAGTCCTCCATACCCGGAGAGCGGCGGAAGGGCAGGAAGGCCCCCCGCCCCTCCGTGCGTTCCCGCCTCGCCGCCGCCGTCGGACCCCGGCTGGCCCCCTCGTCGCCTTCCTCGCCCCGTACGTGACGCGCCTCACGGCCTTCCTCGCCCCGTACGCGCGCCGGATGCGCCCGCAGTACCCGCGGCCCGGCCGCACCGGCTGGCGCCGCTGGACACCCTCCTGGCGGCAGTCGCTCGGAGGCGTCCTCGCCTCCCTGGGCCTGAGCACCCTCTTCCTGGTCGTCGCCTACGCCGCCACCGACGTCCCGGACAACCTCAACACCTACGCCACCCAGCAGGACAACGTGTACTTCTGGGCCGACGGGACCCCCATGGCCCGCACCGGCTGGGTGCAGCGGCAGGCGATGCCGCTGAAGGACATCCCCGAGGACGTCCGCTGGGCGGTCCTCGCCGCCGAGAACGAGAGCTTCTACAGCGACCCCGGCATCTCCTTCAAGGGCCTCAGCCGCGCCCTGTTCCGCACCGTCGGCCAGGGCGACACCCAGGGCGGCTCCACGATCACCCAGCAGTACGTCAAGAACGTCTACCTCAACCAGAACCAGACGGTCCGGCGCAAGTTCACCGAGGCGATGATCGCCCTCAAGCTCGACAACCAGATGAGCAAGGACGACATCCTCGAGGGCTACCTCAACACCAGCTGGTTCGGCCGCGGCACCTACGGCATCCAGCGCGCCGCCCAGGCCTACTACGGCAAGGACGTCAGCGAGCTGAACGCCAGCGAGGCGGCCTTCCTCGCCGCCCTGCTCAAGGGCGCCGGGCTCTACGACCCCACCCTGAGCGGCGCCAACCGCGCCCGTGCCGTGGAGCGCTGGACGTGGACCCTGGACCGGATGGTCGCCATCGGCAGACTCTCCCGGGCCGAGCGGGCCACGTACACGAAGTTCCCCGAGCCGCTCAAGAGCAATCCGCTGTACGACACCGGTGAACAGAGCGACTACCTCGTCGAGCTCGCCTCCCAGTACGCCAAGAAGTCCGCGAAGATCGGCGACAAGGACTTCGACCTGGGCGGCTACCAGATCTACACGACCTTCGAGAAGGACCGCGAGACCCAGCTCACGGACGCCGTCACCAAGGCCCGCGCGAAGGCCCTGAAGGACGACCCGAAGAACGCGAAGACCGCCCACTACGGCGCCGCCTCGGTGGCCGCCGACGGACGGATCCTCGCCGTCTACGGCGGCCCCGACCACCGTACCCAGGGCTACAACGAGTCCAACGCCACCACCGTCCCGGCCGGCTCCGCCTTCCTGCCCTTCGTCTACGCCGCCGGCCTGGAGCACGGCGTCCGCAAGACGCGGGACGGCGAGACCACCCCGGTCACCGCGGAGTCCGTCTACGACGGCGACGACGACGTGCCGGTGACCACGCCGGAGGGTCCGTACTGGGACCGCAGCGGCAAGAAGGTCGCCGCCGGCAACGACGACGACGAGTCCTACGGGCAGATCTCCCTGCACCGGGCCCTGGCCCTGTCGGTGAACACGCCGTTCATGCAGCTCGGCATGGACACCGGACTGGACAAGGTGCGCGACACCGCGGAGGCGGCCGGACTGCTCCCCTCCAGCCTCGGCGCCCAGGTGCCCGCCCTGTCCCAGGGCAGCTCCACCCCCAGCGCGATCCGCATGGCCAGCGGCTACTCCACCTTCGCCGCGGCCGGCAGGCACACCGAGCCGTACTCCGTGCGGCAGGTCACCCACAACGGCACCAAGGTCCCGCTGACCCTCCCCAGGCCGGCCCGCGCGATCGGCGCCGACACGGCCGAGGAGGTCACCTCCGCCCTCACCGACGCCTTCCGCACCGCCCACCCCGGCGCGGCACCCGAGGGCGCCCGGGTGGCCGGGAAGGCCGGGACCACCCAGGACGACAAGGCCGCCTGGTACGTCGGCACCCACAAGGCCGTCTCCACCGCGGTCGTCGTCTACCGCATCGACCTGGCGAAGAGTCTCGAACCGCTGCCGCTGAACGGCATCGACGGCACAGCGGACGACAGCGTCCCCTACGGCATCTGGTCCAGAGCCATGAGCCCGCTCGGCTGACCCCCGGGCCGCTCCGCCGCCCCCGAACCCCTCGAGAATGAGCCGCACATGACGCCACCGTCGGGCCGCCGCCGCAAGGCCCGGGCAGCCAACCGCCCCGCCGCCGCCCATCCGGGCTTCCTGACCCTGGCGGCCTTCCTCGTCATCACCTCGCTGGTGGCGGGCTACCTGGTGCTCAGCCGCACGGACAACACCGCGCCGACCGCCTCCGCCGGCAAGGGGGGCAAGGCGACGGCGTCACCGGGCGAGGAGCCGGAGTGGGACGGCAGGACCAAGGTCCTCGGGGACGGCTCCACCTCGTACACCGGCCCGCAGAAGGGCGGCCTCGAGCCCGTACCGCTCAAGCCCGGTGAGAAACCGCCCCAGTTCGTCGTCTTCTCCTGGGACGGCGCCCTGGCCGGCGACGACGGGCTGTTCACCCACTACCGGGAGATGGCGCGCGAGTACGACGCGCACATGACGTTCTTCCTCACGGGCATCTACCTGCTGCCCAAGAGCAAGGCCGGCCTCTACAGCCCGCCGCAGCACCCCAAGGGCTCCGCGGCGATCAGCTTCCCCACCGACGAGCACGTCCGCACCACCCTGGAGGACCTCGCCAAGGCCTGGGAGGAGGGCAACGAGATAGGAACCCACTTCAACGGCCACTTCTGCGGCGCCAAGGGCGGCGGCGACTGGAGCGTCGAGGAGTGGAAGAGCGAGATCGACCAGTTCTTCGGCTTCGCCGAGAAGTGGAAGACGAACACCGGCTACACCGACATGGACCCGCTGCCCTTCGACTTCAAGAAGGAGGTCGTCGGCGGCCGCGCCCCCTGCCTGGAGGGCCAGGCCAACCTGCTGAAGGCCGCCAAGAGCTACGGCTGGCGCTACGACGCCAGCTCGGCCGGCGACTTCCAGATCTGGCCCGCGAAGAAGAACGGCATCTGGGACTTCCCGCTCCAGATGCTCCCGTACGAGGGCGGCAAGTACCAGGGCCTGTCCATGGACTTCAACTTCCTCTACAACCAGTCCGAGGGCGAGACCGAGGGCGACCCGGCCAAGTACCCGCAGTGGCAGCAGGAGACCCTCGACACCTACATGGCCGGCTTCAACCGCGTGTACTACGGCAGCCGGGCCCCGCTGTTCATCGGCAACCACTTCGAGGAGTGGAACGGCGGCATCTACATGAAGGCCGTCGACGAGGTCATCAAGACCGTGTGCGTGAAGAAGGACGTCAAGTGCGTGTCCTTCAAGGAACTGGCCGACTGGATGGACGTGCAGACGCCCGCCACCCTGGAGCGGCTGCGCACCCTCGACCCCGCCCAGTCGCCGGACTGGTCGACCGTCGTCCAGTGACCGGACACCCTCGGGCAACCGGGTCGACACGGGACGGCACGGTGCAGTGACGGTCCTATAACTCCCGGACCCGGACCGCCGCCCCCTCTTCACACGAGCCACACACGGCATGCAAAGATGCGCTACCCCGGCATCCAGCCGCCGGGGCAAGAGGGGAAGCATCAGTGAAGTCAAGGAAATTGAGCCGTACGCGGCGTCGCGCCGCGATACTCGGGGCGGCCGCCACCTCCGTCGTCGCAGGAGTGGCCCTGCTGCCCAACTGGAGCGCCGGCGCAGCGGTCGTCGACGACCCCAAGGTGGACGCCCGGACCAAGGCCACCTTCCAGCGCCTCGCCGACGCGGTCTTCACCGACCGCACCGAAGCCCTGGTCGACGGCAAGCGGGACAAGCGCGGAAAGCCGCTGACCGACGGCTTCTCCGGCGACGTCACGCTGTCGTCGAAGCAGGACCGTGCCGAGGACGCGGCGCTGTCCTCGCTGGACCAGCGCAAGGAGCGGCTCGCCCAGCTCGGCGAGAAGTACAGCAAGGGCAGCACCACCGTCACCCTGGACGCCACGAGCGTGAAGGGCCGCAAGGCCAAGGTCGCGGTCACCGAGACCACGACCCTCACCTACGAGAAGGTCCGCGGCGACGAGCCGAAGGCCACCGGTTTCCAGGCCCACCACGAGCTGACGTTCACCGCCGACCGGCACGGCGACTGGCAGCTGACCGGCATCCGCGACACCGACGAGGGCCTCGCGGTGAACCAGACCGCCAAGCCGTCCGTCGCGCCGATGGTGGCCACCACCAGCAGCACCACGCCGTCGGCCCCCAAGGCGTCGACCTCGTACCCCGGCCCGGCGAACGCGAAGAACTTCACCGCCCGCGGCCTCGACTACAAGGCCATGGCCGCCTACGCCAAGCAGTACTGGTCGAACTACAACCCCGCCTACCCGAACTACAACGGGCAGGGCGCGGGCGGCGACTGCACCAACTTCGTCAGCCAGGCCCTGAAGGCCGGCGGCTGGAAGCACGTCCCGGGCTACGTGTACGACTACACCAAGTGGTTCGGCAACGCCGACATCCAGTCGCACTCGTTCGTCGGCGTCAACGAGTGGTCCTGGTTCGCCCAGAACTCCCAGCGGACGACCCCCCTGACGAACGTCTACCAGCTGGACGTCGGCGACGTCCTCCAGGTCGACTTCGACAAGGACGGCTCCAAGGACCACACCATGATCGTCACGTCCCGCAGCCGGGGCGTGCCGTACGTGACCTACCACTCCACCAACACCTACAGCAGGTCGGTGGCGAGCATCGTCGCGTCGTACCCGACCGCCGCGTACTACGCCTACCGCACCTGACGGGTGCGCCACCCGGTCAGGGCCCCGACGGGCCCCGGCCGGGCCGGGACGCGTCCGGGGGAGCCCCGCCGGACGCCTCCCGGGACGTGATCCGGGGCGCCCCGGGGTGCTCCGCCGGGAACTGCTCCCGGCGCTCCTGACGGCGGTCCCGGTCCTCCGCCGCGTCGGGGTGACGGGACCGCCAGTACGGGTTGTCGTGCGGCAGGACCGAGCCGACCCTGCCGTACATCCCGAACACCAGCAGCAGGATGCCGATCACGAAGCTGAGCATGCAGTTCTGGATCTGGAACGCCAGGAAGTTGTAGTCCGTCTCCAGCAGCCCCATGTTCAAGAAGCCGCTGGCCACGAAGAGCACGCCGAGCGTCATGTTCAGCGTGGAGGCGAAGTTCCCGCCGATCACCATCCCGACCAGGAGCAGCAGACCGACGGCGACCGACAGCCAGCTGAGCGCGCCGTTGGTGTTCAGGCTCCAGACGGTGTCCCCGCCGGTGTCGAAGAAGCCGATCCGGTCGATGATCCCGAAGATCCCGAAGGCCACCAGTCCGACGCCCATCAGACCGGCGCCGATCCGGTAGACCATGTTGAGACGGTGGTCGACGGGCAGGTGGTCGTCCAGCCTGATCCGTCGACGGGTCCCCGAGTGCATGAGGTGGGTGGCCATCTCCGCCTCCCTCCGGAAACGTTGCGCGAGCCGAGTCGTACGCACCTCCAATATCCGCCCGACGCGCGACGACGGCAACGCCGGCGGTGCCGGGCGGACCGGACGGGCGGTGCCGGGCGGACCGGACGGTCGGGGTCGGGCGGTAGGTGTCGGGCCGTGCTCAGTGCCCGGCGCCGCGGTCCTCGCGGATCCGGGTCACCACGTCGGACACCGTGCGCCGCACGGCCTCCGTCTCCGTCAGGAAGTGCCAGTAGTCCGGGTGCCGGCCCTCCAGCGTGGCGATCGCCCGCTCCAGCCGGGCCACCGCCTCGTCCAGCGGCCGCGCGTCCCGCGGGTCCGGGGTGTTGCGCCCGGCCATCGCCAGCCGCTGCGCGTCCCGGATCGCGAAGCGGGTCCGCTCGATCTCCTGCCGCGGGTCCTTCTGTACGGCGTTCAGCCTGGTCAGCCGGTCACCGGCGGCCGAGACGGCCTCGTCGGTGGAGTTCAGCAGGGCCCGCGCCGTCGACAGCAGCGCGGTGGCGTCCGGCCAGCGCTGGGCGTCGCGCGCGCTCTGCGCCTCGGCGAGCCTGGCCTCCGCCTGCCGGACGTGCTCCACGGACTGGTCGGGGACGTGCTGGAGGTCCTGCCAGCAGGCCGCCGTGAAACGCCGGCGCAGCTCGCTCAGGATCGGCTCGACCTGCCCCGACCGGGTCGTCAGTGCCTGCGCGCGCGTCCGCAGGGACACCAGCCGGTGGTCGATCTCGGCGGCCTTCTCCGGCAGCCGCTCCGCCTCCGCCCGAACTGCCCCGGCCTCGCGGGAGACCCGCTCGGCGCGCTCCAGGGTGCCCGGCACGCCGTGCTGCCCCGCGCCCTGGTTCAGCCTGGTCAGCTCCGGGGCGAGCGCGGCCAGCCGGGCGGCGAGGTCGTCCGCCCTCAGCCCCGTCTCCCGGACGGCGTCCAGTGCGTTCGACGCGGCCAGCAGGCTCTGGCGGGCCCGCTCCACGGCGGGCGCCAGCCGGGCCAGCTGGGTCTCCGCCGTGCCCAGCAGCGGTCCGAGACCGTCGGTGAAGCGGTCCAGTTCGCCCTTGACGCGGACCAGTTCGTCCTTCGCGCGGGTCAGCTCGCCGCGCGCCCGCGTGGCGGTGGCGGCCTCCAGATCGTCCCGGTCCAGGTCGTGGGCGTCGACGGCCTGGATGTACTGGTGGCTGGCCTCGTCGATGCGCCGGCCGAGGGCCTCGAAGTCGGCCACCGCGCGCCGGGCGGCCGGCGAGGCGTCGACCGCCGTGATCGTCTCGATCGAGATCCGCAGATCCCGCTGGGCGGTGTCCAGTTCGTAGAACGCGGCCGCCGCGGCGTCCTTCGCGGCCTGGGCCTCCGCCCGCTGGCCCTCCGCCCGTCCGCCGAACCAGCGGCGGGTGCCGCCCCCGGCGAACGCGGCGGGCAGCAGGAGGACGGCGACGAGGGGGAGGGCGGCGAGCGCGAGGGCGTCGCCGAGCGCCCGCGGACATGCGCGCGGACACCCACGCGGACGCGCGTGCGGCACCGACGGCGAGTACGGCTGCGCTGGTGTCGCCGTCACATCCCTCTCCCGTGCTGTGATCCGCCCTGCCCGGAGTCATTCTCCCACCGGTTGATGACGAACACACGGGGCGATCGGTTCGCTTCCCCGCGGTGACTTTCCCCTCCCCGGCGCGGGGCGTCACCCTGTAGGAGGCACGGCTTCGGGCCATGTAGGCTGTCCACTCGTCCTGGGTGCGTAGCTCAGGGGTAGAGCGCCTGCCTTACAAGCAGGATGTCGGCGGTTCGAAACCGTCCGCGCCCACCAGGCAGTGCGAGAGGGTCCCCGGGACGTCCCGGGGACCCTCTCGCACGTCGGGGACGGCTACTGCCGGCTCTCCTCGTCGGGCGGGGCCTCGTGGGCGTGCTTGAGGCGCATGCGGGCCTCCACGCGGTCGGCGGCGGCCACCTCCGACCAGAAGCGGTGGCCGGACACGAACACGGCCAGCTCGTGCTCGCGCCGGCGGAGCTTCTCCACCTCGGCCTGCTCGTCGGCCGTCCAGCCGGGGGAGGCGGGGCGCTCCACCTTGCGCCAGCCGCCGTCGTCGCTGAAGCCGTCCAGCGGCTCGACCGACCAGGGCAGCCGCTTCAGCAGGGCCGACAGCTCGGTCCGGACCTGATGCAGCTCCTCCTGACCGGCGCGCAGGTCGCTGGGAAAGTCATAGGTCGTAGCCACGCGGCAATGGTACGCCTGTTCGATTTTGAGTCGCGAGTTTCCCGGGGTGGTTCATCCGTACGAATGAACGAAGGAACACTGTCGGACCCCTGTCCTACGGTGGCGGCATGGAGGTCACCGGTGGGGAGCAAGTGCGGTTGGTGCCCTGGGCGGAGGGCGACTTCTGGCTGCTGGAGCGCAACAACAGCCCGGAGATGACCGGCCACCTGGGCGGTCCCGAGCCTGCGGCGGAACTGACCGACCGTCACCGACGGTACCTGGAGCTGGAGTCGGGGCAGATGTACCGGATCGTGCTGGCCGGAAGCGGCGAGACCGTCGGCTCGATCGGCTACTGGGAGCGGACCTGGCGGGGGAGCCGGTCTGGGAGACGGGGTGGGGGGTGCTGCCCGAGTTCCAGGGGCGGGGACTGGCCGCGCGGGCGGCCCGCGCGGTCGTCGAGGCCGTCCGGCAGGGCACGCGGGACACCGCCGGCCCCGGGACCCTGCACGCCTTCCCGGCCGTGGACCACCCCGCCTCCAACGGGGTTTGCCGCAGGGCGGGGTTCACCCTGCTCGGCCGGTTCGACTTCGAGTACCCGAAGGGGCACTGGATCACGTCCCACGACTGGTGCGTCGAGCTGGGTCAGTGACCCGCCTCCCGCAACTCCCGCACCAGGCGCGCCGCCACCGGTACCGGCACCCCGTGCCGCTCGGCCGCGCGGAGCAACGCCCCGCCGATCGCGTCCAGTTCCAGGGGACGGCCGGCCTCCGCGTCGCGCTGCATGGACGACCTGGTGGCCGGCGGGAAGGCGTCGTAGCGGGCGAGCGCCGCCGCCGGGTCGGCGGGGGCGCCGCAGGCGCGGCTCACCGCGGCCGTCTCCGCGACCAGGGCGGTCAGGTCCTCGCGGTGGCGCGTCCTGACCTCGCCGAGGGGCAGCGCGTGGCGGGTGGTGAGAAGCGCGAAGGGGGCGAGGAACGCCATCTTCGCCCACAGCGCGGCCGTCTCGTCCGGCAGGATCCGGGTCGTCGGGCCGGCCTCCGTCAGCGCCCGCGCGAGGCCGTCGATGCGCGGGCGGGGGACCCGGTCACCGGCGAGGTCGATCTCCGCGAAGGGGCTGGCGTGCTCGATCACGCCCGCGGCGACGCGCGTGGACTCGACGCGGACGACGGCCGGGGCGACGGACTGCGGACCGTACCGGGCGCGCAGGAACGCCGGGTGCTCGACCCCGTTGAGGAACGGCACGAGGAGGGCGTCGCCGACGGCGGCGGCCGGGACACGGGTCAGCGCCGCGTCGAGGGCGGTGTGCTTGACGGCGATCAGGACGGCGTCGACGGGGACGCGGAGCGCGGTGTCCGCGGCGACGGGGGCGGTGAAGTCGCCGAACCGCGCGCTGCGCACGCGCACCCCGTCGGCGCGCAGACGGGCCGCCGTGTCCTCGCCGGACAGACAGACCACGCGGTGGCCGGCGCGGGACAGGAGCCCGGCGAGCAGACCGCCGACGCCGCCGGGGCCGAGGACCGCCAGAGTGAGCTTGTTCGTCAAGGTGCCGCTGTTCCTCTCGTCGGTCGGCCCCGGATCCGGTGGCCGCCTCTGAGGCGATCATGGCAGGGGCCCGGGGATGGGGAAAGGGGCGACGGAGCGGGCCGCGGGGAGCGAGACTGGGGGCATGTGCCGCAGCATCAAGACGCTTCGTCCGCCCGCGCTGCCCGAGGAGGCCACGCAGGACGAGATCCGGGCCGCCGCCCTCCAGTACGTGCGGAAGGTGTCCGGCTTCCGGGCGCCGGCCGCGCACAACCGGGAGGTGTTCGAGCGGGCGGTGGAGGCCGTGGCCGAGGCCACGGCGGACCTGCTGGCCGGACTGGAGGTGCGCGGGGCGACGCCCCGCGCGGCCGCACCGGGCGGGGGGTGACCCCGTGGGCCGGCCGGGCCCGGCCCACGGCGGCCCCGCGGCCGGGCCGGGGACGACCGCGCGGGTGTGACCGTCCTGCCGGGCGGCTCACGCGACCCGGCGCCCGGCGGCCGCCTCCCCTCCCGGCTCCGCTCGGCCGCAGATTTCGGTGCCCGTCCTGCCGCCGCCGGGTGAGGCGGTCGCAGGACGGCCGGTGCTCCCGTGCGGGGGACACGGCCACTCGGCACGTCAGGGTTGCCGCCTCCGGGCGCGGGCGCGGGCCGTCCTCCGGTCGGGCCCTTCCGCCGGTGACCGGACGTCCGGGGGAGCGAGGCCCAGCGGCGGCCGGACGTCCGGGGGGCGAGGCCCGGCGGCTACGCCGGCTGTCGGCGCATCAGGTACGCCGCTCCCGAGCCCGCGGCGAACAGGGCCAGGAAGGACACCCCCGCCGCCAGCCAGGTCGCCCCGAGCCAGTGCGCGCCGAAGTAACCGAGGGCGACGCTGTACGCGGCCCAGGAGAGGCCGGCCAGGGCGGACCAGGGCAGGAAGTCGCGGACGCGGCGCTGCGCGGCACCCGCGATGAGCGAGACGACGGACCGGCCGGCCGGTGCGAACCGGGCCAGGACGACGAGCGCGCCACCGCCCTCGGCGAGGGCCCGGCCCAGCCGTTCCTGCGCGGTGGTCAGCCGCCGGGAACGGGAGATCGCGCGGTCCAGCCGGGCCCCGCCGCGCCGGGCGAGGCGGTAGGCGGCCAGGTCGCCGAGGACGGAGGCGGTCGCCGCGGAGAGGATCAGCGCGAGGATGTCGGGCACCTCGTGCGGCAGCCGCCCGGTCGCCGCCCCCGATCCCGCGGCCGCGGCCGTCGCCGCCGTGATGACGAGCACGCCGCTGGGCAGCACCGGCAGGAACACGTCAAGAAGGACCGACAGGGCCACCAACACGTAGATCCATGGGGCGCCGATCAACGCCCCCACACTTTCGAACACGCGAAACTCCCCGTCGTCTCCCCCGTGCGGCCGAACCGTGCCGCTGTGTCGCGGGGGAGCGGCAGGTGCGGCCAATGACAGCCATACAGCGTACGCCCGAGGTGTGACAGGAGCTTCACGGGGGGCTCGTGTGTTCACCACGGCGTGTTCACACGAGTGCGGTCCGTCCGCGCCCCGGGCGTCCTCCCCACGGCGGTGGGGGAGGACGCCCGGGACGGGGGTTTCGCCGGGTCAGGCCGCGACGGTGGCCTGCTCGGTGGCCGACTCCCGGCCCGGCGCCGTGCGCCGGGCGAACAGCCGGTCCAGGCCGAGCGCGCCGGAGCCGGTGAACACCAGGAGCAGGAAGGCCCAGCAGAACATGGCGGAGGCCTCGCCGCCGTTCTGTATCGGCCACAGCGCCTCCGACTGGTGGACGTCGAAGTACGCGTACGCCATCGAGCCCGAGGCGAGGAAGGCGGCGGCCCGGGTGCCGAGGCCGAGCAGCACCAGGCCGCCGCAGACCAGCTGGATCACGGCCGCGTACCAGCCGGGCCAGGTGCCGGCGTCGACGGTGCCGCCGTCGGTGCCGACCGCTCCGCCGAGGACGCCGAAGAGCGAGGCGGCGCCGTGGCAGGCGAAGAGCAGTCCGACGACGATGCGGAACAGGCCGATCGCGTAGGGCTGTGCGCTGTCGAGACGAGCGGACATGGGGGGTTACTCCTTCGGTTTCGGACGTGCGGCACGCCGTGGGGCGGGCGGGTCGCGTGGGGAGGGCGGTACCGAATGAGCGGCCCACGCTAGGCGGACCTCAGCAATGCTTGCAAGTTCAACATTTGGCCATGGTCGGGATTACGCCAGTGCCCCGTCCCCGGCCGCCGCCGCACGGCGGCGGCCGGTGCCACGGTGCCGCACAGCGGCGGCCGGGGACGGGAACGGACCCCTACCGGGAGGTCAGTTCGGACTCCGTCACCACGGCGAGCCCGTCGCCCTCGCGAGCCTGTTCCAGCCGCAGCCGGGCCGAGCGTCCGCTCAGCGTCAGCGTCATGAGCTGGTTGCCGAACCAGGGGCCGCCGGTCCTGCGCCAGTCGACGGGCGGCCGGGGGAGCGCCCGTGCCGCCGGAAGCGGCGTCCGATCCCGCGGGCGAGGGCGCTCCACCCGAAGCGGAAGCCCGCCCTCATCGTCCGGGGGATGGAGTTGTGGACCGGCGAGCAGGTCAGTTGCAGCACCCGCGCGTCGGGTGCGTCGCCGGGCCAGCGCGTCTCGGCCACGTAGGCGTGGTGCACGTCCCCGGACAGCACGAGCACGCTCGCCGGTGCCTGCGGTCCCGTCCCCACCTCGGCCAGCAGCCGGGTCAGCTCGGCGAAGGACTCCGGGAACGCCGCCCAGTGCTCCAGGTCCGCCGCCCGCCGCACCTTCTCCCCGAACCGCGCCCAGCGCGGCCCGCGTTCGCCCCGGCACAGGGCCGCGTTCCAGGTCTCCGCGTCGTGCACCAGGTGCGGCAGCAGCCAGGGCAGCGAGGTGCCGACCAGGAGGTGGTCGTACGACCCCGGCGCGTCCAGGGCCTGTTCGCGCACCCAGGCCGCCTCGCCCGGGTCGAGCATCGAGCGCTCGTCCTCCTTCAGGACCCGGGCGGCCCGCGAGTCCACCATCAGCAGCCGCACCCGTCCGAAGTCGCGTCGGTAGCTCCAGCGCACGGAGGCGGGCTCGCCGTCGGCCCGGCGGGCGAAGTCGCGCACGAGGCCGGTGGCGTCGGGGGCGTCCCGTACGGCCGCGTAGAGCGGGTCGGCGGCCAGGTCGGCGGGGGAGAGGTTCCCGAGGTGCTGGTACACCCAGTACGACATCAGGCCGCTCAGGATCCGCTCGCGCCACCAGTCGGTGGCCCGCATGTCGGCCACCCACGCGGCGGAGGTGTTCCAGTCGTCGATGACGTCGTGGTCGTCGAAGATCATGCAGCTGGGCACGGTGGACAGCAGCCAGCGGACCTCGGGGTCGCGCCAGGACTCGTCGTACAGCCAGGTGTACTCCTCGTAGTCGGCGACCTCGCCGCCCGGAGGCTCGTCCGGGTCGCGGCGGGCCGCGATGCGCTTCCTGGTGGCGTCCGAGGTCTCGTCGGCGTACACCTGGTCGCCGAGCAGCAGCAGGACGTCGGGCCGCTCGCCCTCCGGGTCGGCGGCGATCCGCTCGGCCAGGCTGTCCAGGGCGTCGGGTCCCACCGGGTCGTGCTCGCCGGTCGGGGGCGACGCCCACCGGCAGGACCCGAAGGCCACCCGCACGTCCGCGTCACCGGCCGGGGTGCGGATGGCCGAGGGCGGGAAGCGCGAGTCGGGGGGCGGCCACACGCGCGCGTCGTCGAGGAACACCTCGTACGGCGTGGTCGTGCCCGGCGCGAGGCCGGTGACCGGGATCAGGGCGTAGTGGTGGCCCGCCACCTGGAAGGTGCGGGCCGCACCGCCGGAGCCGTCCGCGCACCGCACCTCGGCGGAGCACGGGCGGCTCGCCTCGATCCAGACCGTCGCGGACGAACCGTCGGCGTATCTCAGCAGGGGTCCCAGCCGCAGTTCGGCCACGTGATCGCCTCCTCCGTCGTCCCGTACGGTACGGAACGACGGAGGCGGACGGCGAGATTTCCGCACGGATTTCCGGATCAGCAGCTCGCCAGGTAGTTGGTGAGGGCGCTCTTCTCGGCGGAGTCCACGGAGAGGCCGTAGTAGTACTTCACCTGCACCCAGGCGCGGACGTACGTACAGCGGTAGGCCGTGCGCGAGGGCATCCAGGTGGCGGGGTCCTGGTCGCCCTTGGCCTGGTTGACGTTGTCGGTGACCGCGATGAGCTGCGGGCGGGTGAGGTCGTTGGCGAAGGCCTGGCGGCGGGAGGTGGTCCAGCCGTCGGCGCCGGAGTCCCAGGCCTCGGCGAGCGGCACCAGGTGGTCGATGTCGAGGTCGGAGGCGGCGGTCCAGGTGGCGCCGTCGTACACGGAGTACCAGCTGCCGCTGGTGGCGGCGCAGGAGGAGTCCTGGACGACGTTCGTGCCGTCGCGCTTGAGGACGACCTCGCGGGTGTTGCAGGTGCCGGACTGGGTGATCCAGTGCGGGAACAGGTCGCGGTTGTAGCCGGTGCGGTCCTCGGCCGCCACGGTGAGCGAGGCGAGGTAGGTGCGGGCGGTGGCGCCGCTGACCGGGGTGGGGAGGGCGGCGGAGGCGCTCGGGGAGTTGAACAGGGCGACGGAGGCTGTCAGTCCGGTGAGCGCCGCGAGTATGCTGATCCGTCGACGCGCGTAGACCTTCGACATGCGTGACATGTGAACTCCCTGGAGGGGTGGGGTGTTGCGGTGCGGGCGAGGGAATGCTCGCGGGGCCGCATTGCGGGGAGGTGTGTGCGCGGTAAGAAGTTAGTGACGTGCGCATGACACAACAAGAGGTGCGGCGGGACTTTCGGTCCGGCGGTCCGGACCCGGGGCCGGCGCGGAGGCGGCGCGGAGGTCGCACGGTCCGGGACCTGGGGGCGGTGCGGAGGTCGCACGGCCCGGGGTCTGGGGGCCGGTGCGGCGGCCGCATGGTCCGGGACCGGGGGCCGGTGCGGCGGTCGCGTAGTATGGACGGCGCAGAAGGGGAGTAGCTCTTCGCCGGACCGTCGACATACTGCTCAGCTCGTCTGAGCCGGCGCCCGGAGGCGGACCGTCGCGCGGTCGGCCAGCGAGACCTTCGGCAAGCAGTGCACCTCCGTGCCGTACGGCACGGAGCATCCGTGTGCTGCCGTGCCGAGGCGTCCTGCGCGAAGGAAGCAGCACTCTCGGCGGGGCGGCCCCGACCGATTGAGGACCCTTGATCAGCCTGACCGTGACGGCGCTCGTCTTCGGCGTCGTCTTCCTCGCCGAACTGCCGGACAAGACCGCCCTCGCCGGCCTCGTCCTCGGCACCCGCTACCGCGCCTCGTACGTCTTCGCCGGTGTCGCCGCGGCCTTCGCGCTGCACGTCACGCTCGCCGTCGCGGCGGGCAGCGTGCTGACCCTCCTGCCGCAGCAGGCCGTGCAGGTCGTCACCGGTGTGCTGTTCCTGGGCGGCGCGGCCGTCCTGCTGAGGAGCAAGCACGAGGACGACGAGGAGATCCGCAAGCCCAAGGACCAGTCCTTCTGGAAGGTCTCGGGCGCCGGTTTCATGCTCATCCTCGTCGCCGAGTTCGGCGACCTGACGCAGATCATGACGGCCAACCTCGCCGCCCGCTACGACGACCCGCTCTCCGTCGGTCTCGGTGCGGTGCTGGCGCTGTGGTCGGTGGCCGGACTCGGCATCGTCGGCGGAAAGGCCCTGATGAAGCGGGTGCCGCTGAAGCTGATCACCAGGATCGCGGCGACGCTGATGCTGGGGCTCGGCGTGTGGAGCCTGTGGGAGGCGGCCACCGCCTGAGCCCCGCGCGGAGCTGAAGGGGACTGAAGGGAGCTGAACGGACGGTGAACCTTCCCGGGGCGGCTGGCGCAAGGGCTCCCCTGTTTTGTACCGTGGGAAAACAAAGTGGCTCCCGTCCGTTCTCCCTGACCGGCGGGCGGGGCCGCCTTGTCTTCCGCGTGCCCGCGCACGGGCCCGTCCGCACTGGGAGTCGCCGATGCAGGCCGCCGTGTCCACCACCGTCCTGACCGCCCGTGCCCTCCTCCTCGACATGGACGGCACCCTCGTGAACTCGGACGCCGTCGTGGAACGCGTCTGGCGGCGCTGGGCCGAGCGGCACGGGCTGGACGGCGACGAGGTCATGAAGGTCGTCCACGGCCGCCAGGGGTACGCGTCGATGGCCGTCCTGCTGCCCCACCGCCCCATGGAGCAGAACCTCGCCGACAACGCCCGGCTGCTCGCGGAGGAGACCGCCGACCTGGACGGCGTCGTCCCGGTCCCCGGCGCCCCCGGCTTCCTCGCCTCCCTGCGCGGTGTTCCGCACGCCCTGGTCACCTCGGCGGACGTCCCCCTGTCGACGGCGCGCATGGCCGCGGCGGGCCTGCCCCTCCCGCGGGTCCGCGTCACCGCGGAATCGGTCGGCGCGAGCAAGCCGGACCCCGAGGGCTTCCTGAAGGGCGCGGCCGAGCTGGGCGTGGACCCGGCGGAGTGCGTGGTGTTCGAGGACTCCGGGGCGGGGATCGCGGCGGGGCGCGCCGCGGGCATGCGCGTGGTGGGGGTCGGGCCGCGGGCGGTCGCGCACCGGCCGGACGCGGTGGTGCGGGACCTGACGGACGTGCGGGTGGAGCCGGCCGGGGCCGAGGTGCGGATCCACGTGGGGTGAGCCGGGCGGACCCCGGCCCGGTGGCGCGGCCCCGCCGGGCCGCCCGCGGCCGGCCCGGCCCCGTGGGCCCTGCCGTCACCTTCCCGCCCGCCCCGCGGCGTCCCTGCATGCTCCCCCGGAGGGGCCCCGCTCGCCGCACCGGGCCCAGCGAGGGGACCTCCGGCCGTTTCGGCGGCTGCCGTCTCCGGTACCGACGTGCGGGAGCCGCCGCTTCGCGTGATGCCCGGGTGCGCCCGGCACGAGGATCAGGGCCCGGCGCGGCGGGAGCACGCACCGGACGCCGCGGGGCCCGCCCCTCCCCGGGCGGGCGGCGGGAAGGCGACGACGGGCCCTCAGGGCTCCTTCGTCTCCGACTCCAGCCGTGCCCGCGTCGCCGCCCCGTACGTGCCCAGTTCGTCGTCCCGGACGCCCCGTGACCACTGGTAGTTGCGCAGCGCGTCCTCGACCCGGCCGTTGAACACCCCGTTCGCGTCGTCGTTGTAGAGGTACACCTGCCGCAGCCGCAGCTCGAGTTCGGTCACCTCCGGCCCCGGTCCCCGCGGCGCAGGACGGCCGCTTCGCCGCTGTCGCCGTCGGCCCCGTCCCCCGGGGCCAGGGACGGCGTGGCCTGGGTGGCCGACGGGCTCGGGCTCGGCCCGGCGGTGCGGGAGGGCGACGGGGAGGCGCTCGACTCCGTCGGGGAGGGCGACGCGCTCGCGCTCTCGGACGGCGACGGCGAGGCGCTCGACGCCGAGGGCGACGCGGAGCGGCTCGCGGACGGCGACGACGCCGGGGGCGCGCTGGTCGAGGCGTCGGGAACGGCCGCCCGGACCCCCTCGGGGGCGGCCTGGTCCCGGGTCGGCGGCTCGTAGGAGAACATCCCGCTCGCGAACCCGGCCGCGGCGATCACGACGACGGCGGCACCTGCGGACGCGATCAGCAGCGTGCGGCGCCGGCGTCCGCGCGGGGCCCCGTCGTCGTACGGGCCGTCCCCGGCTTCCCCGCCCGCCTCGAACAGGCTCAGGTCGGTGTCGCTGGGCGCGGAGCCGGACGGCGCGAGCGGGGTCGGCACGGGAGCCGCGGCGGACGGGGGACGGCCCGCAGGGGCATGGTCGCGTCGGACACGGCGGACGCGCCGGACGCGGCGGCCGTGCCGGCCGCGTCGGGCGCGGAGGCCGTCGGCAACGGCATCGTCACGTCGCCGGCCGCCGCCTCCCGGGCCCCCTCCCCGGCCCCCGGGCCGGCGTCGGACCCGGCTCCGGCTCCGGCCGCCCGGCCGAGTTCCACGTACGGCCGTATCCGCAGCGGATCGAAGTCCTCCGCCGCCGCCACTTCCGCCTCGCGGGTGTCGCGCAGGGCGTCGGAGGCCTGCCGCGCGCAGGCGCAGGACGGGGTGTTGTCCGCCGCCCGGAGCGCGCCGCACCGCGGACACGGATGCCCGTGCCGCCGGGGGTGCGCCGGTTCCCCCGGCCGCCCCTGCCCGTCCTTCGGATCGTTCACCCGTTCGCCCCTCCCCGTCGAAACTCCAAGGATTATGCAGATCTTCTGCACAACCGGTTGCCCGCCACCCCCGGAATGAGAGATTCCGGCGGGACTCGACAGGCCATAACGGGACACACCGATCACGATGGGAAGGTCCACGCAAGCCTCAGGAGGCATCCATGGCCTTGGACGCGCAGGCCCTGACGGAGGATCCCCGCCAGGAGCACGTGCCCGGCAACGTCCTCGTGTCGATCGGCGCGCTGCTGCTCGGCATGCTGCTCGCCGCCCTCGACCAGACGATCGTGTCGACGGCGCTGCCCACGATCGTCAGCGACCTGGGAGGCCTGGACCACCTCTCCTGGGTGGTCACGGCCTATCTGCTGGCATCGACCGCCGCGACCCCGCTGTGGGGCAAGCTGGGCGACCAGTACGGGCGCAAGAGGCTGTTCCAGATCGCCATCGTGATCTTCCTGATCGGCTCGGCGCTGTGCGGGACGGCGCAGAACATGCCGCAGCTCATCGGCTTCCGCGCACTGCAGGGACTGGGCGGCGGCGGCCTGATCGTGCTGTCGATGGCGATCGTCGGAGACATCGTCCCGCCGCGTGAACGCGGCCGCTACCAGGGCCTGTTCGGCGCCGTCTTCGGCACGACCAGCGTCCTCGGCCCCCTCCTGGGCGGCCTCTTCACCGAGCACCTGAGCTGGCGCTGGGTCTTCTACGTCAACCTCCCGCTCGGTGTCGTCGCGCTCGGCGTCATCGCGGCCGTCCTGCACATCCCGCGCAGGGCGGCGAAGCACGTCATCGACTACCTCGGCACCTTCCTCATCGCCTCGGTCGCCACCGCCCTGGTGCTGGTGGCCTCCCTGGGCGGCACCACCTGGGCCTGGGGCTCGCCGCAGATCATCGGACTCGCGGTGCTCGGCGTCGTCCTGGCCGTCGCGTTCGTGGCCGTGGAACGCAGGGCCGCGGAACCCGTCCTGCCGCTCAAGCTGTTCCGCATCCGCACCTTCGCGCTGTCCGCGGTGATCAGCTTCATCATCGGCTTCGCGATGTTCGGCGCGATGACCTACCTGCCGACCTTCCTCCAGGTCGTCCACGGCGTCTCGCCCACCCTGTCCGGCGTGCACATGCTGCCGATGGTGGCCGGTCTGCTGCTGGCGTCGACGGCGTCGGGGCAGATCGTCAGCCGTACCGGCCGCTGGAAGGTGTTCCCGGTCGCCGGCACCGCCGTGACGACCGTCGGCCTGCTCCTGCTGCACCAGCTCGACGAGAACAGTTCCACGGCCGAGATGAGCGCCTTCTTCTTCGTCTTCGGCCTGGGGCTCGGCCTGGTGATGCAGGTCCTGGTCCTCATCGTGCAGAACGCCGTCTCCTACGAGGACCTCGGCGTCGCCACCTCCGGCGCGACGTTCTTCCGCTCCATCGGCGCCTCCTTCGGCGTCGCCGTCTTCGGCACGCTCTTCACGACCCGCCTCGGCGACAAACTCGCCGACGCCTTCCGGGGCGTCGACCTCCCGCCGGCCGTGTCCCTCGACGCGCTGGAGGCCGACCCGCGCGTCATCGCCGACCTGCCGGCCGCACTGCGCCCACCGGTCCTGCACGCCTACGCCTCGTCCATCACGGACGTCTTCCTGTACGCCGCACCCGTCGCCGTCCTCGGCTTCGTCCTCGCCTGGTTCCTCAAGGAGGACCCGCTGCGCGCCTCGGTCACCGCACCGGACGTCACCGAGACGCTGGCCAGCAACCCCGTCGAGCGCTCCTCGCACGACGAGGTCTGCCGGGCCCTGTCCGTCCTCGGCACCCGCGAGGGCCGCCGCGAGATCTACCGGACGATCACCGAGCGGGCCGGCTACGACCTGCTGCCCGCCGCGAGCTGGATGCTGCTGAGGATGAAGCGCTACGGCAGCGTCGAACCGAGCAGGATCGCCGAGCACGCCACCGTCCCGCTGCCCGTGATCCTGGAGGCCGCCCGGCAGATAGAGGAACGCCGGCTCGCCGTGCGCGAGGGCCTCGACCTGGTGCCGACCGACGCGGGCCGCGAGGCCGCCGAACGCCTCTCGCGGGCCCGTGAGGAGTCGCTGGCCGAACTGCTCGGCGACTGGTGGGGCCCGGACCGCCCCACCGATCTGACGCAGCTGGTGCGGGAGCTGAACGACGAACTGTGCGGGTCCGACCGCGAACAGCCGCACGACGAACGCCCGGTGACCCGGTTCGGCTGAGGCGCCCCGGCTCAGCCGGTGCCCGCGCCGCCGTCGCCGCTCCCGCCGCCGTCGCCGCTCCCGCCGGTCAGGTCCTTGGCGAACCAGTGCTCGGCGTAGGGGTCCTCGTTGTGCGGGGCGCCCTCCCGGTAGCCGCACCGGGCGTACAGGGCGCGCGCCTCGACGAGGTCGCCGCGGGTGTCGAGGACCATCCGCCCGGCGCCGAGCGCACGGGCCGCGTCCTCGGCGGCCCCGACGAGCAGCGGCCCGCCGCCCCTGCCCCGCGCCCCCGGCCGCACGAACACCCGCGTCAGCTCCGCCGTCACCGCGTCCAGCAGCCGTACGCCCGCGCTCCCGGCCGGCTCACCGCCGTACCGGGCGACGAGCAGCCGTCCGCCCGGCGGCGCCGGTCCGTCCCCGGTGCGGGCGGCGATCTCCCGCTCCAACTCGGCCGGATCGGTCCGCCGGCCCTCGTGCAGCAGGTACCAGCGGTCGCTGACCTCGGTGTAGTACTCCCGCCACAGTGCGACGGCGACGGGGGAGTCCACGGGTTCCGGGGTGACGGTCCAGGAGGTCACGGCAGTCATGGCGGTCATTCTCGGCAGTTCCCCCGCCGGGCGCGCAACCGGATATGCGCGGCCGGGACGACGCGGGTCCCGGCGTCCGCCACACGTCCGGCGCGCCCGGCATGACACGGGTGCCGTTTGTCCGCCGCGGTCCGGGCAACCCGGATTGTAAGCCGGCCCGAGGGGCCGAAACACCGGAAGGCAACCATGTCCACAGGCGTGATCATCGCTCTGATCGTGATCGTGGCGGCCGTCCTCGCCGTCGCGGCCGTCCTGGCCGTACGGGCCCGAGGGTCGTCACAGGGAGGACGGGGCCTGAAGCGCCGCTTCGGGCCCGAGTACGACCGGGCCGTGGCCCGGCACGGCGGGGACGTCAAGGCCGCCGAGCGGGAACTCGGCGGTTTGGTGGAGCGGCACGGCGGGCTGAGGGAACGGCCGCTGGAGCCCGCCGAGCGCGAGCGTTTCGAGGCCCGCTGGGCCGCCGCGCAGGAGCGCTTCGTCGACTCCCCGCGCGAGGCGGTCGCCGAGGCGGACCGGATCGTGTCGGAGGTCGCCGGCGCCCGCGGCTACCCGGACGGCGGGCAGTACGACGAGCAGGTCGCCGCGCTCGCCGTGCACCACGCCGACCACGTGCAGGGCTACCGGCACGTGCACCACGTCACCCGCTTCCACCAGGACGGCGGCGCGCGGGGCGGTGAGGCACCCGGCACCGAGGACCTGCGGGCCGCCATGGTCGAGGCCCGCGCCCTCTTCGACGACCTGGTGGACGAGGGCCGTCACCGGGCACTGACGACGACCCGGTCCGCACAGGACCGCCAGGCCGCGCGCCACGAGGGCGGCTCCGGATTCCACCTGCCGGGCTTCCACCGGCACCAGACCAAGGAGGGGTGAACAGGCATGCCCGACGTGACATCCGGCGGCGAGTACCGCCGCGCGGCACAGGAGCAGGAGCAGGAGCAGCCCCGAGTCGTACCGCTGGGGGAGAGCCAGGGGTACGGCCGGGAAACGGGAGCGGGAACGGGAACGGAGCAGGGCCAGGGACCGGGCCGGGGGCCGGGGACGCGGAACCCGGCGGGCGACCCCGCCGACCCGGCGGCCGACCCGTCCGTGGACCCGTTCGTGGACCCGGTCACCGGTGGCCGGGAACCGCATGCCGCCTCGGCGCCCGGCGGCATTCCGGCCGGGGCCGTCGAGGACAGCGGCGGCTTCGGCCCGTCCCGGAGCACCGGAGCCCCTCACGGTACCCACGACACCTCCCGGGGCACCGGCACCGCCCACGGCGCCGACGGCACCTCGCTGCTCCCGCACGACGAGTGCGACAAGCTCTCCGAGCGGATGCGGCACGCGGTCGCCGGCTTCGTGGACCGGCCCCGTGACGCGGTCGAGGAGGCCGACCAGGTCCTGGAGGAACTCGCCGCCCGCTTCACCGACGCCGTGAACGGCCGCCGCCGCACCCTGCGCGGCTCCTGGCAGCTCGCGGAGGACGAGGAGGGCAAGAAGGGCGCGGTCGCCGGGGCCCCCGACACCGAGCAGCTCCGGCTGGCCCTGCGGGACTACCGCGAGCTGACGGACCGACTGCTGCACCTGTAGCGGCTCCGGCCTTCCGGTCGTTTCCGGCTCCGGCCGCTTCCAGCCCCTAGCCGTTTCCAGCCGCCGCCCGGCGCTCCCGCCACTGTCGTACGACCTCTTCGACGTCGTACGGCTTCATGCCCAGCGGGGGCCGGGCGGCGGCTTGAACATCATGTCGCGGAGCTTGACGTTGACGTCCGTGAGGATCTTCCGGACGGTCCGCTCCGACGGTGCCGCGTACGCCGCGGCGAGGGCGTCCTCCGCCTCCTTGCGCAGGGCCAGCGCGGGAGGCAGGACCGAGAGCCCTCGCGTGCCATCTTGCGCCTGACCCACCACAGTTCGTCGTAGGAACCCTCGAGCTCCGGGTCCAACGGCCTTCCCGCGCCCGCGAGATGATCGAACTCCCCGCGCCGCTCCGCGTCCTGGATCTGCTTGTCGACCCAGGACTCGAACGGGACACCGGGTGGCTTTCGCTCGGTCATGCGTCCATTGTGCCGGACGCGGCGGGGCCGGGCGATTTAGTATGCGGCGGCTGTGCACGCACAGTTCGGACACCGTCGGACAGACATCTCTCGAGGAGCGCACGTGCTCGAACTCACCATGGCCACCGTCTCCGGAACGGAAGAGGGTGCCACGGCCGGCATGCTCATGGCCGACGCGCCCAGCGAGCCGGGCGCCGTGCTGCGGGTGGGCCGGGACAAGTCCGTGTGCCGCCTCGCCACGCCCGAGGAATGGCTGTTCGTCTCCCGGGTCCACCTGGAGTTCCGGTGCGGCCCCGAGGGCGTCTGGCAGGTCAGCTGGCTGCGCGGCTCCCAGCCGGACCCGTCCTCCGAGGTCCGCCTGGTGGTCGGCGAGTACGCCCAGACCATCGCCTACGGGGGAGCGTGCAGCTCCCGCGGGGCGGCAACGGCGAGGTCGTCGTCACGGACCGCACCGGCCCGCGCAGCGTCAACGTGGGCTTCTACCACGAGGCCTGAGGACGAGGCGCGACCCCGACGGCCAGGGGCCCGGTGACGCGAAGGCCCGGTGATGCGGAGGCCCGGGAACACGGCCCGGAGACGCGGGGCCCGGGAGCCGGGGACGCGGGGCCCGGAGACGCAGGGCCCGAGAGCCGGTGACGCGGCGACCCGGGGCTACGTCGGCACACGCGCTGGCGCGTGTGCCGACGTAGCCCTCGGCGCCCGTCGTCCGGACCGCCGTACCGCTCGACCCCGGGCGGGCGCAGACGAGTTCGAGCGCCGCGCGGGTGCCCCGCACGTCCTCCGCGGCACTGTCCGCGTCCGCCACCCGGCCGCCCCGTACGACGCTGTCGACGACGGTCGGGCCACCGACGCGGGTGAGCCGCAGCGTCCACTCCGCACAGCGGGCGTCGTCGGCCTTGCCGGCGTCGACGGCGTCCCGGGTCCGCGACCCTTCCGTGCGCTCCGCCTCCCGGTCGCCGACGGCACGTGCCGCAAACGCCGATCGGTCCGGAAACGCTGATCAGTTCGTCAACACCGCGCACCGCACCCGAGTTTCCGTCCGCGCCCGCCTCCCGCGGCCGGCACCGGCGGGAACCCGCCGGTCAGCGGCCTGCCGGCCTCCGTCGCCCGGTCCGGCCCGGCGGATCGTCACGCGCTCCGCGGAAACGGCCCCGCCCCGCGCACTATCGTCTTCCGGACAAAAGGGGAGCGAACGTCGGGCGGAGGCGGGGCGGCCCGCGTCTTCGTCGGGGGGTGCCGCGAGCCTCCCCGGGTGGCGAAGAGGGCTCGTGAAGCACCCCACGAGGGAACGTGCGGGACCTACGGGGCGGGAGGCCTACGAGGCGTGGCGAATGCGGAGCACAGCGGGCGGCCGGCAGAACCCCTCGGAGCGACCGCGGCCGGCACGGCGAGAGCACGCCCGCGCCTGGCCCGCCTCGGCCTCTGGCTGGTCGCGGCCCTCCTCGCCGTCCGGCAGGTGGCCGTCGTCCTCGGGACCCCGCGCGGAGAGCGGCTGACGGACCTGGAGACCTGGGTCGGGCCCGACGGCGTCCTGCACGTCAACGGCTCGCTCTACGACTCGACGCGCTTCACCGGCACCCCGTTCGGGGGACTCGTCCTCAAGCCCCTGACCCGGGCGGCCGAACAGGCCCTCGGCTGGGGCTGGACCTTCGGCACCCTGCTGCTGGTCGTCGCGCTCGGCCTGGTCGTCGCGCGGGCCCTGCCGCAGCCGGTGAGCAGACGCGCCCCGCTGCCGGCCGCGCCCGTCGCGATCAGCCTGCTGATGCTGTCCCTGCCCGTCCGCAACACCCTCTGGCTCGGCCAGACCAGCATCATCCCCGTCCTGCTCGTCCTGCTCGGCTGCTTCGTCGTGCGGGGGCGGCACGCGGGCGGCGCGCTGATCGGCCTGGCGGCCGCCCTCCAGCCGACCGTCCTGCTGTTCGCCCCGCTGCTGTGGTTCACCGGCCGGCGCCGGGCCGCCGCGACCGCGGGCGCGTCGTTCCTGGCCTGCACCCTGCTCGCCTGGGCGGCGATGCCGCACGACTCGTCCACCTACTGGGTCCACCACATGGCCGGCGCGGGCCTCGGCGGCGAGGCGGACGCCCTCGGCAACCAGTCCCTGCACGGCGCCCTGCTGCGCCTCGGCCTGTCCGGTCCGCCGGAGATCGCGCTGTTCCTGACGCTGGGCGCGGCCGTGGCCGTCCTCGGCGTCCGCCGGGCGGTGCGCTTCGCCCGCGACGGCCAGCTCCTGCTAGCGGTGTCGATCACCGGCTGCGCCGCCATCGCGGTGTCCCCGACGACCTGGCAGCACCAGCTCCTGTGGCTCCTTCCGGCGGTGGTCGGCCGGGTCGGCAGGCGGGCCTCGGACCGTTACGTCTGGCCGGTCGCCGTCGTCCTGGTCATGACCCTCCCGGCGAAGATGATGCTGCCGGACATGGCGGCCCTGTACCCCCTGCGGGACAACGTCGTCCTGCTGGCCGCGCTGGCCGCCGCGACGGTCGTGCCCTTCCTGCCCCGCACCTCCCCCTACCACCGCACCCCGGTCCCGACGGAGTACGCCGCCCCGTCCCGGCCCGCCGGCAGCGCGTCCCGCTGCTGCCCTTCCCGGGCCGGGTCCTCACCCGCCCCAACCTGCTCCTGGAACTGCTGCTCCTCCGCGTCACCTACGCGGCGTACCAGCAGGTCCGGCTGGCGGCGACGGGCGGCACGATCTCCGGCGGCCGCCGGCGGGCGGAGGCCCACGGCCGGCAGATCCTCGACATCGAGCGCTTCCTCCACCTCGACATCGAGCGCCGGGCCAACCACGCGGTCGTCGAGGTCGGCCGGCTCCGCGACTTCTTCGACTTCTACTACACGTCGTTCCACTTCGTGGTCCCGCTGTCGGTGCTGGCCGTCCTCTACCTGCGCCGCCCCGTGGACTACCGCTGGGCCCGCTCCTGTCTCGGTCTCGCGACCCTGCTCGCCCTCGTCGGCTTCTGGCTCTACCCGCTGGCCCCGCCGCGCCTGATGCCCGGCCTCGGCATCGTCGACACCGTCCACGGCGCGCAGGACTTCACCCAGCCCGACTACGGCACGCTGACGTCCCTGACCAACCAGTACGCGGCGATGCCCTCCCTGCACTTCGGCTGGTCCCTGTGGTGCGGCACGGTGATCGCGATCGTCGCCCCGAAGGGGTGGATGAAGGCCCTGGGCCTCCTGCACCCCCTCTTCACGGTCTCCGCGATCGTGGCCACCGGCAACCACTGGGTCCTCGACGCGGCGGGCGGCGCCGTCGTCGTCCTCGCCGGCTTCGGGCTGGCGTACCTGCTGCAGGGGCCGCGGGCGGGGTCGGCGGAGGCGAAGCCCCCGGGGGAGGACCGCCGGGCGGCACCGGAGCGGGAAGGGGCGGAACGTACCTGAACGGGGCCGGGCCCGGGTCAGTTCGGGCTATCTGCAGGCGGGCCTCGATGGCCGCAGCTTCCGATGCTTCAGCCCGTTCAGGATCAGGCGACCAGCGACGGCGGCGCGATCGTCCGTGCTCGGTCGTAGAGGTCGCGGGCCACCGGGTTCTTCAGGTGAGGGCGCAAGAGGCCGAACATCGACTTCACGCGGTCGTCGGCGCGGCCGGACTGCACCTTGGGGTAGTCGTCGAGGGCCTGGTGCCAGGTTGCACAGGCCGCTTCCAGGTGGCCGAGTTCCAGCTGCCTCTCGGCCAGTAGGCCGCGACGGTGTACCCGGGTGCGTTGGTAGGAGCTGGGGCGAAGCCGGTCCGCTCGTTGCATGGCTTCGACGGCTCCCGCCTTGTCGCCGAGTTCGTAACGGACCTGGCTGACGTGGTAGTTGAGCGAAGAGGGGTCGTACGAGCCGAACGCCGTGCCGCGTGACTCGGCGCGGTCCATGGCCGCCTCGGCCTCCCTGATACAGCGCAGCGCGCCGGTGCGGTCGCCGGTCTGCGCGGCGGCGTGTGCCTGCTGGCCGACGAGGAAGGCCAGCATCCGGGGGCCGGCTTTCGGGGAGGCGGCGGCAGCGGCATCGGCCAGTTCCATGGCCTTTGCTCCGTGGTGAAGGTCGACAGCCTGGACGCTCATACCTCGCAGGGTGGTGCAGTACGTCAGGTGGTCCTCGGCAGCGCCCGCCAGTTCCAGGGCCTTGACGTAGTAGCGCTGAGCGAGACCGTGCAGTCCTTCGTCCACGGCCATGTAGCCGGTCAGGTAGAGCAGGTCCGAGGCGGCGGACAGTATCGCTTTGCGTACGTCCTCGGGTGCGTCGGCGCGCAGGTGGGAGGCCACGGTGTTGACCATGAACGAGGCCGCCATGGGGCGTGCGTGACGGCCGCCGAACTCGTCGTCCAGCTCCGAGATGCGCTCGGTCATGGCGATGACCATGTCCACTTCGTTCATGCCGATGCGCGTCGTGCGGCCGGACTGGACGGCCTCGGCACGCCCGACCACATCAGGCCAGCCGGGAATGGTGACGGCCACGGAGAACAGGCCGGCACCCAGGACGCTGCGGCGGGACGGGTCCATATCCAGTCTCCCCAGGTCGATCACCCCTTCCACGGTATCCGCAGCCACGGAGGAACGATCGCGTGGAACGGGCAGTCCGGCTTCGGCATGGGTGACGGGGCGGCTGAGGTGGCGGGAGAGGGCTTCGAGGATGCATGCGCGCACCGAGCCGCGGGGAACGGTGCCGCCGAGCCAGTGGCTCACCGCCGACTCGTCGTAACGCAGAGGGATTCCGGTCTCGGTGCCGACGCGGTTCACCGCCCGTGCGAACTGGCGGTGAGTCCAGCGGCTCTCGGCGAGCAGGCGCCCGAGCGCCACATTCGGTTCACGCTTGGCCATGCCTCAACTCCCCGTGACCTTGCGAACTTTCAAGGCTTTCAAGTCCTGGTGCTGCGGCAACGGTACCGCTGAGCGTGGTCGTGCGGTTGCGTAGAGGTAGCAGGCAGCGGCGAGTCCTCGCCGCAGCCGTCGTCTGAAGGGCTGAGGGATGAGAAGCGAAGCACGGGCCCGTCTGGCCCGGATGACCGAGGAGCGGGGCATGGACGGTGTGTTGAGGATCGACACCTACGAGGGTGCGGACCTGCCGCCGGGTTCGAACCGGTTCTCGCCGTGTCTCTGCCCGCAGCACGGCAGTGCCACGCCCGAGTACGGCGCGGAGAAACTGAGCGTCGCAGTACGCGAGGCCAACCAGCGCAGCCGCGGAGAGCGGCTGTGAAACGGTTGGCCGCAGCCGTCGGCCGCTACGTCGGACCGCTCCTGATCATCACCCTTTCGGTATCGGTCGGCTTCGTCCTGGGCGTGGCCGCCGTATCCCCACCCACCTGACTCCTCCCCGTCACGCATCCAGGCTCCCCACCTGTGATGAGGGAGGGCCCGCCGCCGGAAGCGGTGGGCACCCCGTCCGGCTGCCTTCTTCGCAAGGGTCCGGCAGCCGGACGGGTCCAACTCCGCAGCGTCCGCCGCGGAGTCCACTGAAAACCGTAAGGGAGAAAACGATGAACGTGGACGAGCTGTTCACTGGCGACCTGATCACCGGCGTCCCGGCCGTCGAGGCCGCGCTGCTCGACAAGATGCCGGGCGGCGGCGACAACAACGGCGACCACTGCAGCAAGTGATCCAGGGCTGACGCCAGGCGGGGCGGGGCCGTACGCGGCCCCGCCCCGCCGCACGACATCGGAAGGGGAACCACATGCTGTCGATGCGTCTGCGACTGGCCGATCTCCAGGAGCCCGAGTGGAGATCACAGGGCCACCGTTGGATCAACGGCGAGAGCTGGATCGAGCCCGCGAACGTGTCCACTCTGGTCATGGAGGTCAACGACGACCGAGCGCCGCGTGTACGGGTCCGCGTGAAGGAGTGCAAGCGGGGTGAGGCCGACTTCGTCGTACTCACCATGGAGCCCGGACAAGCGCGCCTGGCGGCGGGTGTCTTCGGTACAGCCCCGCTCTATCTGGCAGAGAAGGCCGGCGAGTTGCACGCCTCTTGGGACCTGACACTACTGCGACCGTATATGCGGGCCGACCGCCTGGTGCCGCGCGTTGTCGCCCGCACGCTGGCGAGGCAGCACCGCTACACGTCCGAGACGCTCTTCGAAGGCGTCTACCGCCTCACCGAAAGGGCAGCGGCCACCCTCACCCCTTCGGGACTCGGCATCCACTACCCCGAACCCGCCGAACACGTACTTGAGCCACGTACGCTGCGGCCCGGCGTTGATCCCCTCGTGGCTCTGGACGAGTTGCTGACCGACGTGATCCGCCAGGCGCCGACGGCAACCGGATGTGTGGGGGTTGAGCTGTCCGGCGGCGCGGACTCCGGGAACGTCGCCCTGGCCGTGAAAGCAGCCCGATTCCCCGAGGTGTACAGCTTCGGCCTGCTGGTGGGAGGGAGCACCGGCAGGCAGCAGCGCGAGCGGCGCCGGGCCCTTGTGGAGCACTGCGGCTTCCGCGACACGGCCACCCCCGCCATGCAGCACCCACCCTTCTGCACCGGAGGCGTGCGCGATCTGTGCAAGCCGCACGATCCGGCGGGAGCCTTCTACCAGGAGGCGTTCGATGTCGTGCGCGAGCAGGCAGCCGCCCGGCGGTGCGAGATCATGTTCACGGGCAGCGGCGGGGACGAGATCAACGCCCACCACTCCCGGACACAGGCCGAACTGCCGACGCCGCACCCCGTGCCGTGGCTCGGCAACAGAGCAGTCCGAGCGCTCGCAGAAGTCAACGAGCACCTGGCCCCCATCCCCGTGCTGCCCGTACCGACCCTGATGGCGTTCGGGATGCACAACCCCGGATTCCTCCGGGCCGGAATCTGGCCGGTGAGCCCGCTCGCCCACCCGCGGATCGTGCGGTTCATGGAGCAGCTACCGCACGAGCACAAGCGCGGCAAGGCGTTGTTCCGCGAGCGGATCAGGCGGGCCGGGCTGCCCGAGTGGGTGGCCGCGCCGGCCGAACCGGAGAACTTCCTGGCCGTCCTGGAGAGGGGTTTGCGTTCCTACGGCCTGCCGGTCCTGGACGACATGCTGAAGGAGTCCATTCTGGTGGACCTCGGCTACGTTGACGGCAAGGCTCTCGCCAAGGCGGGGAGGAACGCCGACTCCGCGCCGGCCGTCCCCGATCTGCTGTGCGATGTGCTCGCCCTGGAGGTCGGACTGCGAAGCCTCATGTGACCAGCCCCGACACGGAAGCCGAGCACGTGGAAGCCACCAACCTCCTGTACCGCGATCCGGCACTTTACGACGTGGTCCAGTCCGACAGCACGAGCGCCGGAATGTGCCAGACCCTGATCGAGCTGCACCGGCCGGACGCCCGGACCCTGGTCGACTTCGGATGCGGTACCGGTCGGGACCTGGAGATCCTGGCCAAGCGTTTCGAGTGCATCGGCGTGGACCTTCAGCCCGGCCTGGTCGACTACGCCCACCAGGCCCGTCCCGGGCTGGACATCCGCACCGGCGACATGCGCACCGCACGACTCGGCAGCCGCATGGACGTGGTGACCTGCATGGGCAACAGCCTCGCCTATGTGCACGACAACAACGACATCGGCCAGGTCTTCGCCACCTTCGCCGCCCACGCCCGGCCGGGCGCGCTGCTCGTGCTGTGCTCCCCCGTCGCCCCGATCACCCGGACCGAGCCGACCACCGCCACGGTCGACACCCCGACGGGATCCGCGACCGTCACCATCCGCCACACGTGGGACCTGCGGGCCCAGACCAACACCATCCACCGGCACTGGATGCTCCCCTCGGGCGACGAGGTCCGAGACGAGATCCGCAGACGTGTCCTGTTCCCCGCGAACTGGAACGCTACGCGGAGGACGCCGGCTTCGAGGTCCTGGACATGCTCGACGGCACAGGGAAAGGGCTTACCGGCCCCACCGCGTACACAGTGGCGCGATACAGCCGGCGATGACCGGCGGGACGGGAAACGGCACCAGCGCCAAAGGAGAGCCGCCCGTGAAAGCGGAGAGGGAAGGGGCGGCGCGCACCTGAACAGGGGGCGAGGTCCGTCCGGGCCATCGCCTCACCCGTCTCGGCGGGCGGCCGGGCAGCGGGCGTGGCGGGGAGCCTCATGCGGCTCCGGAGCCGTCGTACGGCGGGGTGTTCCACGTGGCGGTGGGTGGCGCCCACGACGGTCCGGCCGCCCAGGAGCGGAGCCCGGTCGGCGAGGGCAGCCGATCGCGGCCGGGCGCCGGGACGGAGGACGCGAAGGGTTCCTTCGACGGTCGGGGCGGCGGGGCGGGGACTCCGACCCGCGAACGAGGGAGCGAGGACATCGCCCCTGCCGACGGGCCCCGGTGGCCTCGGGAAATGCATGAGGCGGCGGCCCCCGGGGATCGGGGGGCCGCCGCCTCACGCGTGCGGGGTCGGCTCGGCTCAGTACCAGCCGTTGGCCTGCCAGAAGGACCAGGCGCCGGCGGGGCTGCCGTAGCGGGAGTTCATGTAGTCGAGACCCCACTTGATCTGGGTCTTGGCGTTGGTCTTCCAGTCGGAGCCGGCCGAGGCCATCTTGTTGCCCGGCAGGGCCTGGACCAGGCCGTAGGCGCCGGAGGAGGAGTTGGTGGCGTCGACGTCCCAGTTGCTCTCGTGCTGCACGATCTTGCTGAACGCGCCGAACTGCGCGGCGTCCGGGATCATCTGGTGCGCGATCGCCTTGGCCTGGGAGGCGGAGGTCACGGTCGCGGCCTGGGCGGGAGCCGCGGACAGCGCCATGCCGGCGGTCGCGGCGGCCAGGGCGGCGGCGGTGAGGGCCTTCTTCGGGGAAGCGATGCGGCGGATGACGGAGACGGACACGGAGAACCTTTTTCCTTCGGGGGCAGGTGCGTCGTGGTGCATGCGGAGTCACGCGGTGCGCGGCCGCACCGCGTGATGTGCGGCGGGGGGCTGCATGCGTCGGCGCCGGGGGCCCGGGGGCTTGTCGGCGCCGTGCGACGTCATCCAGAGAAACAGGATCGGCGGGGGTCCGCAATGACCCCTTTTACTAGTTGTGGCCGCATGTGGGGCGAAGGTCGCTCGTGTGACCTGGCTCTCAAAGCGCAGGTCAGGGCAGCAATTTGCATGGACATGGCGTCCGAAATGCACCACTATGGCGAATAGTAGGTGATGTGGGTCATGTGGGGTGCTTCACCGCTCGGCGGCCCGTCGGCGCGGCTCAGCGGTCCTCGAATGTGACCGCGGTCTCGAAGGCCGCGCGCCGGGTGGCCCTGCGCAGCGCCCTGAGCACGGCCGGACCCAGCGTCAGGGTCAGCACGACGGTGACGACGGCCCGGCCCAGGTCCCAGCCCAGCGAGGTGGCCGCGCAGTACGCGAGGAAGCGGGCCAGGTTCTCCGGTACGGCCGCGTCCGGATCGAAGGCGATGCGCGAGGCCAGCTCACCGAGGAAGGGCCAGCCCGCCATGTTCATCGCCGTGCCGTAGGCGAAGGCGGCCAGGAAGCCGTAGACCGCGAGCAGCGCCAGCTCGCCCCGGCCGCGCAGCCGGTCCGGGCCCGGCAGCAGGCCGGCGCCCATCGTGAACCAGCCCATCGACAGCATCTGGAACGGCATCCACGGGCCCACCCCGCCCGTGAGCAGGGCGGACGCGAACATCGTGACCGAGCCCAGCACGAAGCCGAAGCCGGGGCCGAGGACCCGGCCGCTGAGCACCATCAGGAAGAACATCGGCTCGATGCCCGCCGTACCGGCCCCGATCGGGCGCAGGGCGGCGCCGGTCGCCGCCAGCACACCGAGCATCGCGACCGCCTTCGCGCCGAGCCCCGACTCCGAGATCGTCGCCGCCACCACCGCGACCAGCAGGACCAGCAGCCCCGCGAACAGCCAGGGGGCGTCCTGCGCGTGCGCGTTCAGCGCGGAGGCGGGCGGGGCCAGGAACGGCCAGGCGAAGGCGACCGCCCCGACCGCGCTGACGAGCCCGAGCGCGACCACCGAACGGGGGCCGAGACGGACCGCTCGCGCCTGCCCGACCGGGGTCGGTGCCGGCGCCGGCCGGCCGGTCGCGGTCACCGCAGTGCCTCCCGCACCTGGGCGACGGTCAGCCACTCCTGCGGGGCCAGGATCTTCGTCACCTGCGGGGCGAAGGACGGGGAGGAGACGATCACCTCGGCCGTCGGACCGTCCGCGATCACCTCGCCCTCCGCCAGCAGCACGACCCGGTGGGCCAGCTCCGCCGCCAGCTCCACGTCGTGCGTGGCCAGCACGATCGCGTGCCCGGCGGCGGCCAGCCCGCGCAGGAGGCCGACCAGGCGGGTCTTCGCCGCGTAGTCCAGGCCGCGGGTCGGCTCGTCGAGCAGGAGCAGCGGCGGGCGGGCGGCCAGGACGATCGCCAGCGCCAGCGTCAGACGCTGGCCCTCGGACAGGTCGCGGGGATGGGTGCCGTCGGCGATGCCGGGCAGCAGGTCGCGGACGAGGGCGCGGCAGGTGCCGGGGGCGGCCTGCGCGTCCCGGTCGGCGGCGGCGCACTCGGCGGCGACCGTGTCGGCGTACAGCAGGTCGCGGGGTTCCTGCGGGACGAGGCCGACCCGGCGGACGAGGTCGCGGGGCGCGGTGCGGTGGGGGAGCGCGCCGCCCGCCCGGACCGTGCCGGAGGACGGTTCGACCAGGCCCACGAGGGTGTTGAGCAGGGTGGACTTGCCGGCGCCGTTGCGGCCCATGAGGGCGACGGTCTCGCCGGGGGACACCGTGAGGTCGACGTCGCGCAGCGCCTGTACCCGGGCGCGGCGCACGGAGAGAGAACGGACCTCCGCCGGGGGCGCGGACGCGTCGGGGGCGGGTGCGGGGCGCCTGCGCCACCCGGAGAACGCCCGGCGCGGCGGCGCCGGCGGCGGTGACGGTGGCTCGGCGGCCGTGGGCGGAGCGGGCTCCGGCTCCCGTCCGGCCAGCCGTTCCCGCAGGTCGCCCGCCCGGCGCCGGGCGTCGCGGACGGTCAGCGGCAACGGGGACCAGCCCGCCAGCCGGCCCAGCTCCACCACCGGCGGACACACCGGGGACACGGCCATGATCCCGGCCGGGGTGCCCAGCACCGGGGCCGCACCGGGCGCGGGCAGGAGGGCGACCCGGTCGGCGTACTGCAGGACGCGTTCCAGGCGGTGTTCCGCGAGCAGGACGGTCGTACCGAGGTCGTGGACCAGGCGGAGCAGGACGGCGAGGACCTCCTCGGCGGCGGCCGGGTCGAGCGCGGAGGTCGGCTCGTCCAGGACGAGGACGCGGGGGTGCGGGGTGAGGACCGAGCCGATCGCGACGCGCTGCTGCTGGCCCCCGGAGAGCGTGGCGATCGGACGGTCGCGCAGGCCGGCCAGGCCGAGCAGGTCGAGGGTCTCCTCGACGCGGCGCCGCATCACCGCCGGAGGCAGGCCCAACGACTCCATGCCGTAGGCGAGTTCCTCCTCCACGGTGTCCGTGACGAAGTGGGACAGCGGGTCCTGGCCCACCGTCCCCACCACGTCGGCGAGTTCGCGCGGCTTGTGGGTGCGGGTGTCGCGGCCGGCGACCGTCACCCGGCCGCGCAGGGTGCCGCCCGTGAAGTGCGGGACGAGACCGCCGACCGTGCCGAGCAGCGTCGACTTGCCGACCCCCGACGGACCGGCGAGCAGCACCAGTTCCCCTTCCGGGATCTCGAAGTCGACGTCCCGCACGGTGGCTTCGGGACAGCCTTCGTACGTCACGGAGACGTTCTCGAAGCGGATCACGACGACGGCTCCTTCGGGAGCGGGGCGGACAGCGGGGCGGACAGCAGCGCGGGCAGCAGCCCGACGAGCACGGCCGCGGCGGGCCACAGGGGAGGGCGGGCGCCGTGAGCGGGACGACGCCGGGGTGCAGGGCCGCCGGGTCGGCGGAGGCGGCGAGCGTGAGCAGTGCGGCGACCGCGGCACCGGAGCCGGCGACCAGACAGGCGCGCGGGGTCCAGCGGTCCGGGCGGTAGCGGGTGCGCGGCGAGCGGCGCCCGCCCAGCCGCAGACCGGCGAGCGCGGCGGCGACCCCGGCGACGAGCACCGGCAGTCCGTACGTGCCGCCCGCCGCGGTGAGCAGGCCGTACGTCCCCGCGCACACGCCGAGCAGACCGCCCAGGGTGAGGGCGGCCGTCGTACGGCGGACGCGGGACGGGACGTCGGCGGTACGGCCGTAGCCGCGGGCGTCCATGGCGGCGGCGAGGGCGACGGAGCGCTCCAGGGCGCCCTCCAGGACCGGGAGCGCCACCTGGAACAGGCCGCGCAGGCCCCGGTCCGGGCGGCCGCGCAGCCGACGGGCGGCCCGCAGCCGCTGCACGTCGGCGATGAGGTACGGCGCGAAGGTGAGCGCCACGACGACGGCGACCCCCGCCTCGTACAGGGCGCCGGGGAGGGCCTTCAGGAGGCGGGAGGGGCTCGCCAGGGCGTTCGCGGCGCCGACGCAGACGAGGAGGGTGGCCAGCCGCAGACCGTCGTACAGCGCGAAGACGACCCCCTCGGCGGTGACCCTGCCGCCCAGCCGGATGCCCTGCGCCCAGTCGGGGAGCGGGACTTCGGGGAGGGTCAGGATCACGTGCGTGCCGGGGACGGGGGAGCCGAGGACCACGACGAAGAAGAGGCGGACGGCGAGGACGGCGAGGGCGAGGTGGAGGAAGGCGGAGTAGGACCGGGACCAGGGGGTGTGGGGGCGGCAGGCGAGGACGACGTAGGCGGAGGTGGCCAGGAGGAGGGCCAGCAGGAGCGGGTTGGTGGTGCGGGTCGCGGCCGTGCCGAGGCCGAGGGCCCACAACCACCAGGCGCCGGGGTGGAGCCGGTGCGCGGGCGCGCTCGCCGGCGTCGGCCGGGTGCGGTTCCCGGCGGGACGGACGCGGTCGGCGGCGGGGCGGGAGCCGTTCATGACGGCACGGGTGCCGTTGCCCGCGGGGCGGGTGCCGCTCACGACGGGAGGGGCGCCGTTGCCCGCGGGGCGGGAGCCCTCAGTCATTCCGGCGCCGCCGGGCCTGCCACACCGCCGCCGCGGCCAGGGCGGCGATCAGCGCACCGCCGGCGTAGACGCCCACGGACGGGCCGCCGTCGTCGGTGGACGACGCCGAGGACGCCGAGGACGCCGAGGACGCCGAGGGGTCGTCCTTCCGCTCGTCCTCGCCCTCGCCCCGGTCCTCGCCCCGGTCCGTCGTCACCTGGTCCCCGCAGCCCTTCTGCGGGTAGCCCGCGATCGCGCACAGCAGCGCGTTCGTGTCGTAGCGCAGGGGCTTCGCGACGGCGGCGAGCGCCTCGGCCGTGGTCGCGTCGTCCGGGACGCGGGCGCAGGCCGTGCGGGCGGCGGGCGGCCTCTCGCCGGACGGCGCGTCCGCGGCGGTGCCGAAGTCGAGGACCAGGGCGACCCGCTTCGTGCCGTCCCGCTCCGGGGTCCGCGCGCAGATCGACGCGAACGAGGCCGTGCCGCGCGGCCGCGACGCGTCCTGCGAGTCCTCGCTGACCGCGAAACGGAAGCCCTGCACGGCGCCGTCGGAGGGGCGGGCCGTGGCGGGGCCCTCGGTGGCGTAGACCCAGCGGTCGCCGTCGCGGTCCCAGAACGACCAGTAGCGGTACCCGGCCGCCTGCGCCGGGCCGGTGGCGGCCAGCCCCAGGAACAGCGCGGCGAGGAGCAGGACGGCCGGACGGCGTATCACGGCTGCTGCTTCCTGCGGCCGCTGATCAGGAAGCCGATGCCGACACCGGCGACGAGGAAGACGCCGACGGTCCACCAGACGCCGAAGCCGTCCTCGGGGTCCTGCCCCGCCTCGTCCGCCTCACCGGCCTCGTCCGCGGCGCCCTTCTCCGCGGAGCCGGTGGCCTGCGGGGCCGGGCCCGTCGCGTTCAGGGCGGCGACCAGGTCCGTACCGCCGAACGCGCGCGGGTCGGCGCCCGTCGCGTGGGCGGCGAGGACCAGCTGCGCCCAGGCGGCGGGGCCGCTCTGCTTCGCCCAGGCGGCGGCGTTGCGCTGGAGCCAGGCCAACGGCTTCGCCGCCTGCTCGGCGCCGCCCTGCGCGGCGAGCGCGACCACGGCGTCGGCGGTGTTGCCGTAGTCCGGCTGGTTCTCGGCGCCGGGGAGCACCGAGGTCAGGTACCCGTCCTTCGCGACGGCCTTCGCCAGGTAGGCGGCGCCGTTGGCGGCGGCCTGCCGCGGGGTGGCGGGGGCGGCGCAGGCGGTCGCGTCCGCCTTCTTCCCGGCGCCCGCCGCCAGGCCCTCGCCGAGCGCGCCGAGGACGCCCGCGGCCGTCGCGTCGGCGTTGGCCGTCAACGTGCCCTGCTTGTCGGGCTGGTAGGCGAAGGCGCCACCGTCGGCACAGGGCAGCGCGAGCCGGACCAGGGCGTCGTACGGCGACTTCCCGCCCTTGACGACCTCGGCGGGCTTCTCCCCGGCCGCGGCCAGCGCGCCGACGACGACGGCCGTCGAGTTGGTGTCGCTGGCGCCGCCGGGGGTGTACCCCCAGCCGCCGTCCGCGTTCTGCACGGACTTCAGCCAGCCGACGGCCTTGTCCGCCGCGGCCCCGTGACCGCCGAGGGCCGCGAGGGCCTGTACGGCGGCGGCCGTGCTGTTGGTGTCGACCATCAGCTTCGCGTCGCAGGCCGTGGCGGGATCGGCGCGGAACGCGGCGAAGGAGCCGTTCGCGCACTGCTGGCCGGTCAGCCAGTCCACGGCCTTCTCCGCCGGCTTCACCCCGACCGTGTCCTGGGCGAGCAGTGCGAGCGACTGGCGCCACACACCGTCGTACGTCGGGTCGGTGGTGCCGTACAGACCGGACGGGACCGCCACGGACGGGGTCGGCGACGGGGACGCGGCCACGGCGGGCGTGGCGGCGCCGATCACTGCGGTGGCGGCCAGGACGGCGGCGCTGCGGCGGACGTTCATGATCGGCGGGTGCCTCTCCCTGTCAGGGAGCCGGGCAGCACGGGACACCCCGGCGGCTCGGCTCCGCATACCTCGACGGTGCCCGTGCGGCGGCGGCGCCGACGCACGTGAGCCGGTCACGTCCCGTCGGGGCAGTCCGGCTGGCCATGGGATGGTCCTGGATGGCTCACGGTTGCGGGTCAGCGCCGGAATTGCACCGGCTTTCCCCCGTACGGGTGTGATGACGACTGGGCCACTGTACTCGGCCGTAGGAAAGGCCCTGAGGGCCGCCCGTGAGCACGGGTGGGCGCCGGGAGGAACGGTGGTGGGAGCGGTGGTGGGAGCGGTGGTGGGCCCCAAGGGAGCGCTACTCCCGCGCCCCCGGCCCCGTCACGTCGATCAGGCGGCAGGCCGTCTCGATGTCGATGCGGACCTGGGCGATGGAGGCGCGGCCCGAGAGCCAGGTGATGAGGGCCGAGTGCCAGGTGTGTTCGATGACGCGGACCGCGCAGAGCTGCCGCGGGGTGGGGTCCGCCAGGCCCATCGCGTCGAGGATGATCGCGGTGGTCTGGCGGGAGACCTGGTCGACCTCGGGCGAGACGCTGCGGTCGGCGAAGGTGAGGGCGCGCACCATCGCGTCGGCGAGCTGGGGCTCGCGCTGGAGGGACCGGAAGGCGCGCATCAGGGTCTCCGCGACGCGGGCGGCCGGGGTGTCGCCCGCCGGGGGCCTCTTCCGCAGCGTGCCGTGCAGGCGCTCCAACTGGTCCTGCATGGTGGCGACCAGCAGGTGCACCTTGGAGGGGAAGTAGCGGTAGAGCGTGCCCAGGGCCACCTGCGAGGACTCGGCGACCTCCCGCATCTGCACCGCGTCGAACCCGCCCCGGCCCGCCAGCCGCGCGCTCGCGTGCAGGATGCGGCGGCGGCGGGCCTCCTGCCGCTCGGTGAGGGGAGCGGCACAGGGGCGCCGGACGCCGGCGTCCGCCTTGTCCGTCTTGGCTTGCGCAGGCATGGGTCCCGTTCCGTGACGGTCGGTGAGGGCTCGGGATCGCTCGGCGGACACGGGACGCCGGGCCGTGGCGTGAATCACCTGATCCACGGGTCACAGCGTCCTTACCTGCCGGTAGATTCGGAGCCTCCCGGACGATCAAGTCTGAAACTTGTTCTAGATTAGCGTCCCGTCGTAGTCTCGCGGGACAGTGCAGGCAGAAGGGGGCCCGGAGTGACCGCTGAGGCCAGTCAGGCGGGGTCCCAGGACCTCGCCGCGGACGGCGGGCGACCGCTCGACATCGCGCTCCTCACCTACAAGGGGAACCCGTTCTGCGGCGGTCAGGGCGTCTACGTGCGCCACCTCTCCCGCGAACTGGCCCGGCTCGGCCACCGCGTCGAGGTCATCGGCTCCCAGCCCTACCCGGTCCTCGACGAGGGCCACGACGGCCGGCTGTCCCTCACCGAGCTGCCCAGCCTGGACCTCTACCGCCAGCCCGACCCCTTCCGCACCCCGAAGCGCGACGAGTACCGCGACTGGGTCGACGCCCTCGAAGTGGCGACGATGTGGACCGGCGGCTTTCCCGAGCCGCTGACCTTCTCCCTGCGCGCCCGCCGCCATCTGCGGGCCCGCCGCGGCGAGTTCGACGTCGTGCACGACAACCAGACCCTCGGCTACGGCCTGCTGGGCGACGTCGGCGCACCCCTGGTCACCACCATCCACCACCCCATCACCGTCGACCGGCAGTTGGAGCTGGACGCGGCCGAGGGCTGGAAGCGGCGCGCCTCGGTGCGCCGCTGGTACGCCTTCACCCGCATGCAGAAGCGCGTCGCCCGCCGCCTGCCGTCCGTGCTCACCGTCTCCGGGACCTCCCGCCAGGAGATCGTCGACCACCTCGGGGTCCGCGACGACCGCATCCACGTCGTCCACATCGGCGCCGACACCGACCTGTTCGCGCCCGACCCGTCGGTGCCCGTCGTGCCGGGCCGCATCGTCACGACGTCCAGCGCGGACGTGCCGCTCAAGGGACTGGTCTTCCTCGTCGAGGCGCTGGCCAAGGTCCGCACCGAGCAGCCGAACGCCCATCTCGTGGTCGTCGGCAAGCGTCCGCAGGAGGGCCCCGTCGCCGCCGCGGTGGAGCGCTACGGCCTCGACGGCGCCATCGAGTTCGTCAAGGGCATCTCCGACGCCGAACTCGTCGACCTGGTGCGGTCGGCGGAGGTCGCCTGCGTGCCCTCCCTCTACGAGGGCTTCTCGCTGCCGGCCGCGGAGGCCATGGCGACCGGCACCCCGCTCGTCGCCACCACCGGCGGCGCCACCCCCGAGGTCGCCGGACCGGACGGGGAGACCTGCCTGGCCGTACCGCCGGGCGACGCGGGAGCGCTGGCCGCCGCGCTGGCCCGGCTGCTCGGCGACCCGGCGCTGCGGGCCCGGCTGGGCGCGGCCGGACGCCGCCGGGTGCTGGAGCGGTTCACCTGGGCGCGCGCCGCCGAGGGCACCGTCGAGCGGTACCGCGAGGCCGTGGAGCGGGCCGGCGGCGGACGGTCCCGCCCGTCCGGCGCGCGGCCGGCACCCCGCACCCCCGCGTCCCCCTCCGCCTCCGCACCCCCCTCCGCGGGCGCCGTCCCCGGTGTTGACGTTGAATCCGATCGCGAAAGCAGGGCCACGTGCTGACCGTCGACTTCTCCCGGTTCCCGCTCGCCCCGGGTGACCGCGTCCTGGACCTCGGCTGCGGGGCGGGACGCCACGCCTTCGAGTGCTACCGGCGCGGTGCCCAGGTCGTGGCGCTGGACCAGAACGGCGAGGAGATCCGCGAGGTCGCCAAGTGGTTCGCGGCGATGAAGGAGGCGGGCGAGGCCCCCGACGGCGCCACCGCCACCGCGATGGAGGGCGACGCCCTCGCGCTGCCCTTCCCCGACGAGTCCTTCGACGTCGTCATCATCTCCGAGGTGATGGAGCACATCCCCGACGACAAGGGCGTCCTCGCCGAGATGGTGCGGGTCCTCAAGCCGGGCGGCCGCATCGCGATCACCGTCCCGCGCTACGGCCCCGAGAAGGTCTGCTGGACCCTGTCCGACGCCTACCACGAGGTCGAGGGCGGCCACATCCGCATCTACCGGGCGGACGAACTGCTCGGCAAGATCCGCGAGGCGGGCCTGCGCCCGTACGGCAGCCACCACGCCCACGCGCTGCACTCGCCGTACTGGTGGCTGAAGTGCGCGTTCGGCGTCGACAACGACAAGGCGCTGCCGGTGCGGGCGTACCACAAGCTGCTGGTCTGGGACATCATGAAGAAGCCGCTGGCGACCCGGGTCGCCGAACAGGCGCTGAACCCGCTGATCGGCAAGAGCTTCGTGGCCTACGCGACCAAGCCCCACCTGCCCCGGGTGGACGCCAAGTGACCACTCCGCGGACGGAACACCTCGTCCTGCCCGGGGTCCTCACCGCCGAACAGGCCGTCGAGACCGTCCGCGGCATCCTGGCCGAGCAGCGGGAGGACGGCGCGATCCCGTGGTTCCGCGGGCACCACCTCGACCCGTGGGACCACACCGAGGCCGCGATGGCGCTGGACGCGGCAGGCGAGCACGAGGCCGCCGAGCGGGCCTACGAGTGGCTCGCCCGGCACCAGAACGAGGACGGCTCCTGGTACGCCGCCTACGCCGACGGCGACTTCGCCGACGTCACCGACCGCGGCCGCGAGACGAACTTCGTCGCCTACGTCGCCGTCGGCGTCTGGCACCACTACCTGTCCACCGGCGACGACACCTTCCTGGACCGCATGTGGCCGGTCGTCCACGCGGCGGTCGAGTACGTGCTGCGGCTCCAGCAGAGCGGCGGACAGATCGGCTGGCGCCGCGACGACGACGGCACGCCCACCGCGGACGCGCTGCTGACCGGCTCCTCCTCCGTCCACCACGCGCTGCGCTGCGCCCTGGCCATCGCCGAGCAGCGCGAAGAACCCCAGCCTGACTGGGAGTTGGCGGCGGGCGCGCTCAGGCACGCCATCCGCCGGCACCCGGAGCGGTTCCTGGACAAGGCCCGCTACTCCATGGACTGGTACTACCCGGTCCTCGGCGGCGCGCTCACCGGGGTGGAGGCCAAGGCCCGCATCGAGGAGATGTGGGACCGGTTCGTCGTGCCGGGGCTCGGCGTGCGCTGCGTCGTGCCCAACCCGTGGGTGACCGGCGGAGAGTCGGCCGAACTCGCCCTGGCGCTCTGGGCGGTGGGCGAGTCCGACCGCGCGCTGGAGATCCTCCAGTGGATCCAGCGGCTGCGCGACCCGGAGTCCGGGCTGTACTGGACGGGGTACGTCTTCGAGGACGCGGCCCTGTGGCCGCAGGAGTTGACGACGTGGACCGCCGGGTCGCTGCTGCTCGCGGTCGCCGCGCTGGGCGGACACGAGGCCACCTGCGCGGTGTTCGGCGGCGACCGCCTGCCGACGGGACTGGATCCCGACTGCTGCGGCTGACGGTGCGACCGGCCGTGCCATGTCGGTGCGACAGGGCGCGCGGTGTCGGTGCGACCGCCGTGCCGGCACGGTGCGACCGAGCGTGCGGTGTCGGTGCGACCGTCGCGCCGACACGGTGCGACCGGTGGGCCGCCGACGAGGCCGGCGAGAGGTCAGTGGCGGACCCGGTTCGCGATCGCGTGCCCGACGAACAGGTACACGACCGCCGCCAGGCCGTAGCCCGCCACGACCCTCGCCCACGCCTCGTCGAACGTGAACAGGTCGTACGACCAGCCCGCCAGCCAGCGGGCCGCGTCGTGCACGAACTGCACCAGTTCGTTGCCGCGGTTGGCGTCCAGCAGGTACATGACGATCCAGAGGCCCAGGATGAAGGCCATCACGTCGGCGACGACGGCGATGGCCGTGCCTGCCGAATGGGAACCGTTCCGGTATCGAGGGGACATGCAGTCCGGCTTGCCGTTCGTGACGGGATGAAACACGGCCCGTTCACGACTTCTCCATTTGCCCTGTGCCGACTTGGATTTGTGCCTTCCGGGGACGATGCGGGTCCGCGAGGGCTTCCAGGGCGCCGAGTACTTCACCGGGGAGTCCCAGGCCCGCTGCCCCGGCAAGGTCCCGGCCTGGAACCGCGAGCGCGGCGAACCGGCACCGGACCCGGTCGCGGTGTTCCTCCGAAGTCCGGCGGCTCGCCGAGGAGTTGACTTCGGCCGGCACATCGGACACCAGGAGAGGGCGACCGTACGGCAACGGCCCCCGCCCTGAAGGAAGGGCGAGGGGCCGCGAGACGCGGGACGCGGACTCAGCCGCGCTGGATGCCGGAGGTGTCCCGCAGCACGCCGCGACGACCGTCCTGGGTCTGTGCCACCAGACCCTGGGCGCCCTGCTCGACGGCCAGGTACCAGGTGCCGGGGGCCAGTTCGGCGATCGGCATGGGCGCGCCGTCCTCCGCGTACAGCGGACGCGCCACCGGCACGGCGAACCAGAACGGCGAGAAGTCGGCGGCCGGCGGCTGCGCCGGAGCCGGCTGGCCGCCCGCGAACGGCGGCTGGCCCGGCTGCTGACCCTGCTGCGGCTGCCCGCCGAACGGCGACGGCTGCTGCTGCGCGCCCGGGTAGCCGTAGCCGCCGGGCGGCTGGGCGCCGTAGGGCAGCGGCGCCGGCGGCTTCGGGGCCGGGATCAGCGCGGCCTGGAGGGCCGGGACGAGGGGGGTGGCGACGGCGGCGGCGGCCAGCACGAGCGTCGCGATGAAGCCGAGGATGAGACCGGCCCCCCGCTCCACGTCCGCGCTGCCGAAGGTGTCGCTGAACGCGCCCAGCGGGTCGATGATCGACCAGAACGCCGTCCACGCGGCGAACACCGTCAGCGCGACCCCGAGCTGTCCGAGGTCCAGGCCGACGATCTTGCGCGGCTGGGGCAGCGCGCGGGCGAGGACGATCAGGGCCGCACCGATGATGCCGCCGACGTACATGCCCATCAGCAGACCGAGGTTGTCCCAGGCGGTGGGAACGTCGCCACCGGAGCCGTCGAACGTGTCCAGGAACGACGCGATGAACAGCAATACCGCTGCTCCGATCACCACGCCGTCGCCTCGAGTGAGGGAGCGGATATTCACTTCAGGTCCTTCGTCAGTCGTCTCGTCATCGATACACGCATCGGTAGAGGCGTCGCTGTCACCATGTCGCCGTCAGGCCCGGGTGGGAAGCGCGGGGGCGGCCCCTCGTCGTGGGGACGACACTATCGTCCACACGATCGGGCTGTCCCCGGGGATCGGTGCGCCGGTCACCGTCCGCGCAGGAAACTCACGATTCCCTCAGAGATCCCCTGCGCCGCCCTCTGCCGCCAGGCGCCGCTGGTGAGCAGCGCCGCGTCCTTGGTATCGCGCATGTTCCCGCACTCGATGAACACCTTGGGAACCGTTGACAGATTGAGACCGCCCAGGTCCTCCCGCGTGACGAGACCGGTGCCGTCGCCGACGTAGTTCGAGGGCGAGGTGCCGGTGGAGTCCGCGAAGTCGCCGGCGATCAGTTCACCGAGTTTTCGCGAGGGGGTCACGATGGCACGGGTGTCGGCGGCGCCCGCGTGCACCGGGCCCGGCAGGATCACGTGGAAGCCGCGCTGTCCGGCGCCCGCTCCGTCGGCGTGCACCGACACGACGGCGTCCGCGCGCGCCGAGTTGCCGATCCGGGCCCGCTCGTCGATGCAGGGCCCGTACGGCCGGTCGGCGTCCTGCGTCAACTTCACCGTGGCGCCCCGCTGTTCCAGCAGGACGCGCAGCCGGTGCGCCACGTCGAGCGTGAACGCGGCCTCGCTGTAACCGGAGTTGGTGGCGGTGCCGGTGGTGTCGCACTCCTTCTCGTGGGTGCCGATGTCCACCTGGCGGCCGATCTCGGCCGTGTGCGCGGAGTTGGCGGGATTGTGTCCCGGGTCGATGACGACGACCTTGCCCGCGAGGGTCCCGGCGCCGCCGGGTGCGGACGCCGACGGGGACTGCGCGCCCGGCCTGTCGTCCGGGGTGCCGCCGGCCGAGGCCGTCCCCCGGTGCCGGAGACCGCCCCCGCGGCCCGGCCGCCCGACCCGCCCTCCTGCGACCCGCCCAGCGCCTCCCACGCCAGCCATCCGAGCAGCGCACCCGGCACGAGCACGGCGAGCAGCACGGTGAGCGTGCGCCGCAGCGCGGAGCGGCGGGGACGCGGGGGATCGAAGTCAGGACCTACGTACGACACGCCTGCCACCCTAGCGGTGCGCCCCCGACACGGCCGGGAGGCCACCGGCGGACCAGGGGAAGGGCGACTGCCGCCGGGGGTGCGTGGCGGCGGTCGGGGAAGGGTGACCCCGGTGACCGGCCGGTCCGCGGCGGCCGCCCCACCGGTGGGGCCGCGGGACGGACGAGGCCCGGAGGGCGGTCCTTCTCGTTCTCGGCGTTCTCGGTGCTCCTGGTGTCCCCGTGTGTCCCTGTGTCCCGTCTTCCTTCGTCCGCCCTCCGGCTACGTCCCGGAGTCCGCCGAACCGGTCCGGCCTGCCGAGGCCGAGGGATCCGCGCCCACGACGTCCCGCCCCGGCTGCGCGTCGTGCTGCCGCCGCGCCGCGGGCTCGCGCTGCTCCATCGGCCCCGTGTGCTCCGCCTGCCGCGGTTGCTCCACCGGCCCCGCGTGCTCCACCGGCCCTGTCCGCTCCGTCCGCCGTGGCAGCCACACCAGCATCAGCACCACCCCCGCGAGCAGCACCACCGCCCCCGTACGGAACGCCAGCGCGTACCCGGCCGTCAGTGCCTCGGGCGTCCCCCGTCCCGCCGTGCGGCCCGCCGCCAGCGTGGACAGCACCGCCAGGCCCAGCGAACCGCCCATCGTGCGCGAGGTGTTGACCAGACCGGACACCAGTCCCGCCTCACCCGGCGCCACCCCGGCCGTGGCCAGCGAGGCCAGCGGCGTGGCCGACAGGCCCGCACCCAGCATCATCAGCACGCCCGGCAGCAGGATCGCGGTGACGTAGGCGCCGTCGGCGGTCATCGTCGACTGCCAGCCGAAGCCCGCCGTCGCCGTGAGCGCGCCCGCCGCCGCCACCGTGCGCGCCCCGTGCCTCCGCATCAGCCGGGGGGCGAGCTTCGAGCCGAGGACGATGGCCAGTGAGCTGGGCATCAGGGCCAGGCCGGCCTCCAGCGGGGTGTAGCCCAGCACGTTCTGCGCGTACAGCGTCATGAAGTACCACATGGAGAACATCGCCGAGCCGCACAGCAGCATCGCCACGTTCGCCGAGGCCACCGACCGCAGCCTCAGCAGGCCGAGCGGCATCAGCGGGGCCGCCGTGCGGGCCTCGACGGCGAGGAACAGCGCGATCAGGACGAGCCCGGCGGCCAGCGGCACCAGGGCGCCCGCCGCGGTCCACCCCTCGGCCTCCGTCCGTGAGATGCCGTACGCGAGGCCGGCCAGGCCCGCCGTGACGAGGAGGGCGCCCGGCAGGTCCGGGCGGCGGCGGTCCCCGGCCCGGCCCTCGGGGAGCAGGGCGAGGGCGCCGACGAGGACGACCGCGCCGACCGGCACGTTGATCAGCAGCACCCAGCGCCACGACAGCAGGTCGACCAGCACCCCGCCGACGAGTCCGCCCGCGGCGCCGCCGCCCGCGCCGACCGCCGTCCAGGTGGCGATCGCCCGCGCCCGCGCCGCGCCGTCCGGCACGGCGGCGGTGACGATCGTCAGCGTCGAGGGCGCCAGCACGGCGGCGCCCAGTCCCTGCGCGGCCCGGGCGAGCAGCAGCTGCCAGTCGTCCCGCGCCAGCCCGCCGGCCAGCGAGGCCAGCGTGAACAGGGCGAGCCCGACGAGGAACATCCGCTTGCGGCCGTAGAGGTCGCCGGCCCGGCCGCCGAGCAGCATGAACCCGGCGAAGGCGATGGCGTAGGCGTTGACCACCCACTGGAGGCCGGCCGCGCCCATGCCCAGTTCGGCCCGCACGGAGGGCAGTGCCACGTTGACGACGGACACGTCGAGGACGACGAGGAACTGTCCGGCGCAGGCGAGCGCCACGACGAGCCAGGCGGGGCGGAGGAACGGAGAGCGGAGCGGGACGGGCGTGCGGAGCGGGACGGGCGTGCGGAGCGGGACGGGCGTGCGGAGCGGGACGGGCGTGCGGAGCGGGGCGGGCGGGCGGCGGAGGGAGCGGGTGTCGCGGAGGGCATGGGGGCCATGGTCTCAACCACCCGGCACCCCCGGCATCGGGATATCGACCTAGGACCGCGGTACCGCCCGCGTGGTCCTTTCCCAAGAGAAGGTCAAGATTTCGTTAGTGTGCCGAAGCATCGGAATAGTTGCTCGTGCATACGAGGTTCACGCTGCACGTACCCGCACCCACCCGCACGTGCCGCACGGTTCAGCCGTCCGCCCGTCCGCTCCCAGGCCTGGAGGCCTCGCTTCATGACGCACACGTCGACCGACCGGCCCGGACGCAGGGCGGGCGGTGCCGTCGTCCCGGTGCTCGCCTTCGCGGGCATCGTGGTCGCGGTGATGCAGACCCTGCTGGTACCGGTCATCAAGGACCTGCCGCAGCTGCTGGACACCTCTCCCAGCAACGCCACCTGGGTCCTCACCTCGACCCTGCTGTCCGGCGCCGTCGCCACCCCGATCATGGGCCGCCTCGGCGACCTGTACGGAAAGCGCCGCACGCTGATCCTCAGCCTCGCCGTGATGGTCGTCGGCGCCCTGGTCAGCGCCGCCACCAGCGACCTGCTCACCATGATCGCCGGCCGGACCCTCCAGGGCTTCGCGATGGGCGCGATACCGCTCGGCATCGGCCTGATGCGCGACATGCTGCCCCGCGAGAAGCTCGGCTCGGCGATGGCGCTGATGAGCTCCTCCATCGGCGTCGGCGGCGGCCTCGCCCTGCCCGCCGCGGCCCTCGTCGCCCAGCACGCCGACTGGCACGTCCTCTTCTACGGCGCCGCCGGTCTCGGCGTCCTCGCCATCGTCCTGACCCTGCTCGTCGTCCCCGAGTCCCCGGCCCGCGCCGAGGGCTCCTTCGACCTGCCGGGCGCGCTCGGCCTCTCCGCCGGCCTCGTGCTGTTCCTGCTGCCGATCACCAAGGGCAGCGACTGGGGCTGGTCCTCGGTCCTCACGCTCGGCCTGTTCGCCGCCTCCGTCGCCGTGCTCCTCCTGTGGGGCCTGATGGAGCTGCGCGTCAAGGCGCCGCTGGTCGACCTGCGCACCAGCGCCCGCCCGGCGGTCCTGTTCACCAACCTCGCCTCGATCATGGTCGGCGTCTCCTTCTACGTCGTCTCCCTCGTCCTGCCCCAGCTCCTCCAGCTGCCGAAGAGCACCGGCTACGGCCTCGGCCAGTCGATGGTCACCGCCGGCCTCCTGGTGGCACCGCTCGGCCTGACGATGATGGTCACCGCCCCCGTCTACGCCCGCCTCTCCGCCAAGTACGGCCCCAAGGTCACCCTGATCCTCGGCCTGCTGATCATCGCGATCGGCTACGGCGCCGGCCTCGGCCTGATGAGCGCCGCCTGGCAGAGCCTCGTCATCGCGGTCGTCCTGGGCGCGGGCATCGGCCTCGCCTACTCCTCGCTCCCCGCGCTGATCGTCGGCGCGGTCCCGGCCTCGGAGACGGGCGCCGCCAACGGCCTCAACACCCTGATGCGCTCCATCGGCACGTCGGTGTCCAGCGCCGTCATCGGCATGGTGCTGGCCGACACCGCGAACGACGTGGGCGGCGTCGCCGTCCCGACCATGCACGGCTTCCGGGTCTCCTTCCTCATCGCCACCGCGGCCGTCGCCGTGGGCCTGCTCCTCGCCCTGTTCCTGCCCCGCAACACCCCCGCGACGGCGCCGCAGCTGCGTGCCAGCAGCGAGGAGGACGCCAACCTGGCGCACGCCGAGGCGGTCCTGCGGGGCTTCCGGGGCCGGGTCCTGGACGCCGACGGCGCCCCGGTCGCCCACGCCAAGGTCACCCTCATCGACCACCGCGGCCGTCAGGCCGGCGCCACCCTGTCGCAGCCGGACGGCAGCTACGTCGTCGCCGTCCCGGCCCGGGGCGCCTACGTCCTCGCCGCCAGGGCCACCGGCCACGGCCCCCTCGCGTCCGCCGCGACCCACGCCGGCGACGAACGCCCGGTCGACCTGGACCTGGCGCTGCCGGGCGACACGGTCACCGCCTGACCGCCTCCGCCCGGCCCGGGCCGGTCTCGGTCGGCACGGTCACTGCCTGGCCCGGGCCGGTCCCGACTGGCACGGCCACCGCCCGACCCGCGTGCCCCGCACCCCCCGTCGCCCCCGCGGCGGGGGGTGCGGCACCATGGGCGGGCCCAGACGCACGTACCACCGGAAGGACCCCCATGGCCGCGGCACCCGAGCCCGAGATCCTGGCCGCGTTCGAGGCCGCGAAGGGATTCATGCCCCTCGACGAGGGACTCGCGCTGTACGCCGCCGCCGTGGAGGCGGCCGGTCTGGGGCTGCCGCTGCTGGAGGTCGGCACCTACTGCGGCCGTTCGACGATCCTCCTCGCGGACGCGGCCCGGCGGGCCGGGGTCACCGCGCTCACCCTCGACCACCACCGGGGCAGCGAGGAGCAGCAGCCGGGCTGGGAGTACCACGACCCGGAGACCGTCGACCCCGAGATCGGCCTGATGGACACCCTGCCCGCCTTCCGCCGCACCCTGCACCGGGCCGGCCTCGAGGAGCACGTGGTGGCGCTGGTGGGCCGGTCCCCGCAGATCGCCGCCTTCTGGAACTCACCCCTCGGCCTGGTCTTCGTCGACGGCGGCCACACCGACGAGCACGCCGGCTCCGACTACGAGGGCTGGGCCCCGCACGTCGCCGAGGGCGGCCTCCTCGTCATCCACGACGTCTTCCCGGATCCGGCCGACGAGTTCACCGGCCAGGCCCCCTACCGCGTCTACCTGCGCGCCCTGGAGTCCGGTGCCTTCACGGAGGTCTCGGACACCGGCTCCCTGCGCGTCCTGCGCCGGACGGGTCCCGGTCTCTAGAGCCGGCCTCCGGCCTTCGGAGCGGCACCCGGTAGGCCTCCGTCCGTGACCGTGCCCGGCCGCCACTGCGGGGCACGGGCCTCCAGCCGTGTTCGTCGCAGCAGGTGGGCACGGCGCCCGCCGCGTGCGCACCGCCGTGTGCGCACCGCCGCGTGCGCACCGCTCAGAGCCAGCCTTGGTGGCGCGCCACGCGCATCGCCTCGGCACGGTTGCGGGTGCCCGTCTTGCCGATGGCGGCGGAGAGGTAGTTGCGGACCGTCGACTCCGACAGGTGCAGCTCCGCTGCGACATCGGCGACCGTCGCGCCGTCGGCGGACGCCCTGAGGACCTCGCATTCGCGGGCCGTCAGCGGACTGGGCCCCACGCTGAGCGCGGCGGCCGCCAGAGCCGGATCGACCACCGTCTCTCCGGTCAGCACCCGGCGGATCGTGGCCGCCAGTTCCTCCACCGGTCCGTCCTTCACGAGGAATCCGGCGGCCCCGGCCTCCATGGCCCGCCGCAGGTAGCCCGGCCGTCCGAAGGTGGTGAGGATCAGCACCCGGCAGTCGGGCGCCTGCTCGCGCAGCTCGGCGGCGGCGTCCAGACCGCTCATGCCGGGCAGTTCGATGTCGAGGAGGGCGATGTCCGGACGGTGGAGGAGGACGGCGTCCACGATCGCGTCCCCGGTGCCGACCTGGGCCACGACCTCCATGTCCGGCTCCAGCCCCAGTAGCAGGGCCAGCGCCCCGCGCATCATGCCCTGGTCCTCCGCGAGCAGGATCCTGACGGACTTGGCGGGACGATGGTCACGGGGCATCTCGTTCACGACCTCAGCGTAGGTGCGGCGGGCCCCGGCGGCACCGCCCCGGTCACCGGCTCCACCGGGGAGGAGCCCGGGTCCGCCCGCTCCGGTACGGCAGCGGCCCGTCGGCTGTTCCTCTCGTCCGGCCGGGCTGCCGGGCGTCCCCGAGCTCCCCTGCCCCGTGCGCCGGTGGCGCGTCCGCCGGGAGTTCCGCCGTGACCGTGAAACCGCCGTCCGGGCCCGGGCCGCCGTCAGCGAGCCGCCCGCCGCCGCGAGGCGCTCACGCAGGCCGGTCAGACCGGTGCCGCAGCCCACCGCGCACGAGTGGGTGCCCGTCCCGGGACCGTCCGGACCGGAGCCGCCCGTGCCGGAGTCGCCCGTGCCGGAGCCGCCCGCGCCGGAACTGCCCTCCCCTTCCGAGCCACCCGTGCCGTGACCCTTCGCGCCCCAGCCGCCCATACCCCGGCTGTCTGTTTTTCGGCCGTCCGTCCCCGGCCGTCCGTCCCCGGTCGCCCGTCCCCGGTCGCCCGTCCCCGGTCGCCCGTGCCTCGGCCCTCCGTGCCTCGGCCGTCCGTCCCCCGGCCGTCGTCGGTGACCGTCAGCCGTGCTCGTCCGGCCGTGTCCGACACGGTGATCGCGCAGCGGCCGGCCCCGCTGTGGCGGACCACGTTGGTGACCGCCTCGCGCACCACCCAGCCCAGCAGGGCCGCCGTCCGCGGGGCGAGCGGGGGCCCGACCGGGCGACCACGGGCTCGACGCCGGCCGCCGTCAGGACCGAGCGGGCCCGGTCCAGTTCGGTGGCGAGACTGCCCTCGCGGTACCCGGTGACCGCCTCGCGGATCTCCGTCAGCGCCTGGCGGCCCACCGCCTCTATGTCCATCACCTGGGCGAGCGCCGCGTCGAGATCGCGCTCGGCGAGCCTCCGGACCGCCTCCGACTTCACCACGATCACCGACAGGGTGTGCCCGAGCAGGTCGTGCAGATCGCGGGAGAACCGCAGCCGCTCCTCCTCGACCGCCCGCCGGGCCAGTTCCTCACGGGCGGCCCGCAACTGCCGTACCGCCTCGGTCAGGGACAGGATCGCGGCCGTCACCATCGTCGACAGGAGGGTGCCGTACGCGATGTTCACCGCGTCGCCCAGCCGTTGCGGTACACGGCGGCGGCGCCGGCTGCCAGCGCCAGCCCGACGCCGATCGGCCCCAGCCGGCGCCCTCGCGTGTTCGCGCCGACGGCCAGCCCGAGCAGGGGGAAGAAGCTCAGCCAACTGCCGCCGTAGCCGAGCGCCAGAGCGCAGGTGACGAGCGCCATGAGCACCAGGGCCAGCCGTGTCGAGAGCGCCTCGCGCTTCTCCCGGACGAAGCTGCGGAACACGACGTAGATGTAGAGGGAGTTGAAGGTCAGCACTCCGAGGCCGCCGATCCACGGGTTGGCCTCGCCCCGGAGGAGGTTCGAGAAGGCACCCATGCCGAGCAGCAGCCACGGCAGCAGGGAGTAGCCGGACGGCGGCGGGCCCGGATGCTCCGGCACCTCGCCCGTCCTGCGCCACTCCCGCATCGCCTCCCGGTCGCGGGCGCGCTCGGCCTTGTGCCGCACATGCGCCTGCCACCGGCAGGCCACCCACTGCTTCCCGCGCATCACGGTCCCCCTTCGTCGTCCCTCCATGGGTCCTCGCCCACCGCTCCGACGCTACGCACCCACCCCGCCCGCGGGCAGATGCGCTTGTACGGACCAAGGCAGGACAAATGTCACGGGTGACAGCCCCGGGGTGTCACGACACGTCTACTGACGGACCGTCAGGAGCCTTCACAAGGGCCGGACGCCGGGCTATACAGGGGGCGTCGGACCGGAACGCGGTCTCCGTCCGCCCGCGACCCGCCAGGAGCCCCCGTGCCCATCGACGCAGCCGAGGCGCTCGCCGCCGCCCCCGGGCCGGCGAGATCTCCTGGGACCGCGAGGACGTCCTGCTCTACCACCTCGGCATCGGCGCGGGCGTACCCGCCACCGACCCCGGCGAACTGCGCTACACGCTGGAGTCCCGGCTGCACGTCCTGCCGAGCTTCGCCACCGTCGCGGGCGGCGGCCCGCCCGGCGTGATCGCCGGACTGTCCGTGCCCGGCATCGACGTCGACCTCGCCCGCGTCCTGCACGGCGGCCAGTCGCTCACCCTGCACCGTCCGCTGCCCGCCGAGGGCGCCGCCACCGCCACCGGCCGCATCGTCGCCGTCCACGACAAGGGCACGGCCACCGTCCTCGTCATGCGCACCGAGGTCACCGACGCGAACGGGCCGCTGTGGACGGACGAGGCCCGGATCTTCGTCCGCGGCGAGGGCGGCCGGGGCGGTGACCGGGGCCCCTCCGCCCGGCCCGACCTGCCGGCCGGCGCCCCGACCGGACCGTCGAACGGCACACCCGGGAGGACCAGGCCCTCCTGTACCGCCTCTCCGGCGACCGCAACCCGCTGCACGCCGACCCCGACTTCGCGAGGGCGGCCGGCTTCGACCGGCCCCTCCTGCACGGTCTGTGCACCTACGGGATCACCCTCAAGGCGGTCGTCGACACCCTGCTCGACGGGGACGTGGCGCGGGTGCGCGCCTACGCCACCCGGTTCGCCGGGGTGGTCTTCCCGGGCGAGACCCTCCGCATCCGCATGTGGCGCGGTGCGGGGGCGGTCCGCCTCGCCGTGAGCGCCGTGGAGCGGGACGACGCGCCCGTGCTCGCCGACGCGGTCGTCGAACACGCCTGAACCGGCCCGACCCGGGCTGAACCGGCCGGGACCGCGGGGAACCCGAGGGGAACCCGGGGGACGAGGGAACCCGAGGGGAAGCCAGGGGGCGAGGGAACCCGAGGAGAACCCGGGGGAGCCGCGCCCCGCGCGGCCGGTGACGGAGATCAGCCGGAAGCGGTCGCGCGAGGAGGAGCCGTCACGGAAAGAGCCGTGGGCCCGGCCCGCCTGGACGGCGGACCGGGCCCACGGGCGTGACCGTCAGACAGCGGCGTCGGCCTTCTCCTCGGCCGGCTTGCGGTGCCGGCCGAGGGGAGCGGACTCGCCGTCGTGGGACGAGACCGGGCCCCGGTGCCTGCCGTGACCGGTGTCCTCCTGCGTGTCGGTGGACCACGGCTGCATCGTGCTTGTGTCGCTCATCGGAAGTGTTCACCCCGTCAACATGATCTTTTTCAGCCGGGAGAGTTTATCCGGCGGACCTCGGGGTGGATCCAGGCGGCCACGCCGACCGCCGCTACTTCGTTACGAGCCCGGCCAGGGGCGCCTGTTGGAGCGGTACGGGCCGGGGTGCGACAGGTTCCGGAGGTTCCGGTTCCAGGGCCTCGGCGACGACGTCCGGGACGTCCTCGGCGGTGCCGCCCGGGCGTTCCTCCGCGTGCCCGGCCGACGCCCCCGCCGGCTCCTCCGCACTCCTGGCCGGCACCGTCATCCGCGCGACCCCACAGGGCTCCTCCTCCGTCGCGTACGGCAGCCGCAGCACCCCGTCCTCCGTCCACAGGCCGCTGCCCGCCAGCCAGCCCCGCGGCGCCGCGAACTCGCGCAACCACCGGTCCGCCGGACGCCACACCCCGACCCAGCTGCCGAACGGGCCGTCGACGCGCAGGGCCACCGCACAGCTCTCCGGCACCAGCACCTGGCCCGGCTGGACCGCGAACGGCGTCAGCGCGCGGCCGGCAAGCCGCAGCGACTGCGGGAAACGCACCGGCAGGGTGCTGCCCAGCACCCCCCAGCCGAGCCGGGGCTCACCGGGCGAGGGCGCGTCCGAGCTGATCAGGATCAGTCCGCTGTCCGGGGCGGCGAGCAGCAGCCGGTCGTCGCTGCCGGCGGCGATCTGGAGCAGCGGGGACACCTCGCCGCCCCGCTCCAGGTCCACCACGACCGTCTTGGTGAGGCCGTCCGCCTCCCGGTCCAGGGCCAGCATGCGGCCGGTCCGGTCCAGCCACACCCCGCCCGAGCAGCGGCCCGGGATCTCCGCGAGGCGCTCGGGGCCGAAGGCGCCGCCCGCCACCAGCCACAGCGCCGTGGAACGCCGGCCCACGGCGACGGCGTACGCCCGCTGCCCGCCCGGTGCCGGGGGCAGCAGCCGCAGGACGGTGTCCCCGTCAGGGCACTCGACCGCGCCCAGCGGCAGCTCACCCGTGCCGGGGTCGGTCGGGTACAGCAGCGAGAAGGCGTGCCGCCCCTGCGAGAGCCGGCGGATCAGGACCCGCCCGTCGGCCATCGGCTGCACCTCCGTGCCGGGCTCCTCCGGCTGGTGGGCGGGCAGCGGTACGGCGTACGGCTCGGGGCCGTCCAGCGTCCAGCGCTCCGGGAACCAGGAATCGCCTTCGCGGGCGAGACGTGCGGCGTAGGCGCCGTCCGCCGTGATCGCGCAGGGCGCGTGCGGCGTCCGGTCGTCGTCCCCGCTCTCCGCGGTGGGTTCGATCGCACAGGCCGTCATCGTTCGGTCACCTCCGGCGACGAAGCTAGTTTTCGTACGCGCGGGCAGGACGTCGGCGGGCGGGGACTTCGCTCGTACGAGTGGCGCAGAAGCGATTCTGCTCCGGGTGTTGTGGGTGATGTGCAGGGTCTTGGGGTGGTGTGTTCCCACCGGACGCCCGCCGCCCGCCCACCGGACGCCCGCCGCCCGCCCACCGGACGCCCGCCGCCCGCCCACCGGACGCCCGCCGCCCGCCCGCTGACCGGCGGCGGTTCAGGGGCGCGGGGCGGCCAGGTAGCCTTTCCCCGTGCCCCGTCTGTCTGAAGTCATCGCCGCGCTGGAGAACCTGTGGCCCGCCGAGCGGGCCGAGTCCTGGGACGCGGTCGGTACCGTCGTGGGCGATCCCGGCCAGGACGTCGAGCGGGTCCTCTTCGCCGTCGACCCCGTCCAGGAGATCGTCGACGAGGCGGTGGAGCTGGGCGCCGACCTGATCGTCACCCACCACCCGCTCTACCTCCGCGGGACGACGACCGTCGCGGCCTCCACCTTCAAGGGCCGTGTCGTGCACACCCTCATCAAGCACGACATCGCCCTGCACGTCGCCCACACCAACGCCGACACCGCCGACCCCGGTGTCAGCGACGCCCTCGCCGGCGCCCTCGACCTGCGCGTCGTGGGTCCCCTCGTGCCCGACCCCGGCGACCCCGACGGGCGCCGCGGCCTCGGCCGGATCTGCGAACTCGACCACCCGCTCACCGTCCGTGAGTTCGCCGCCCGTGCCGCCGAGCGGCTGCCCGCCACCGTGCAGGGCGTCCGGGTGGCGGGCGACCCGGACGCGACCGTGCGGACCGTCGCGGTCAGCGGCGGCTCCGGCGACAGCCTCTTCGACCACGTCCGCGCTGCGGGCGTCGACGCCTTCCTCACCGCGGACCTGCGCCACCACCCGGTGTCCGAGGCCCGCGAGCACGGCGCCCACGGCGCCCACGCACCTCTCGCGCTGCTCGACGCGGCGCACTGGGCCACCGAGTGGCCCTGGTGCGAGCTGGCCGCAGCCCAGCTCGACGAGATCTCCGACCGCCACGGCTGGGGTCTGCGGGTTCACGTCTCGAAGACGGTCACCGACCCCTGGACCAGCCGATTCCCTTCACCTGGAGCCCCCAACTGAACGCCGCGCCCGCCGACCAGATCCGACTCCTCGACGTCCAGGACCTCGATGTCCGCCTCCAGCAGCTCGCGCACAAGCGCCGCTCGCTGCCCGAGCACGCCGAGATCGAGTCGCTGACCAAGGACCTCACGCAGCTGCGCGACCTCCTGGTGGCCGCACAGACGGAGGAGAGCGACACCGCACGCGAGCAGACCAAGGCCGAGCAGGACGTCGACCAGGTCCGCCAGCGCGCCGCCCGCGACCAGCAGCGCCTCGACTCCGGCGCCGTCACCTCCCCGAAGGACCTGGAGAACCTCCAGCGCGAGATCGTCTCCCTCGCCAAGCGCCAGGGCGACCTCGAGGACGTCGTCCTGGAGGTCATGGAACGCCGCGAGGCCGCCCAGGAGCGGGCCGCCGAGCTGACCGAGCGCGTCGGCTCCGTCCAGGGCCGGATCGACGACGCGACCGCCCGCCGCGACGCCGCGTTCGAGACGATCGACGGCGAGATCGCCTCCGTGACCAAGGAACGCGAGGTCATCGCCGCCACCGTCCCCGCCGACCTGCTCAAGCTCTACGACAAGCTGCGCGAGCAGCAGGGCGGCGTCGGCGCGGCCAAGCTCTACCAGCGCACCTGCCAGGGCTGCCGCCAGGAGCTGGCGATCACCGACATCAACGACATCCGCAAGGCCGCCCCCGACACCGTCGTACGGTGCGAGAACTGCCGCCGGATCCTGGTGCGGACCTCCGAGTCCGGCCTGTAGGGGCGGTCGGGGTGCGGGAGTTCATCGTCGAGGCGGACGGGGGGTCCCGGGGCAACCCGGGGCCCGCGGGCTACGGCAGCGTGGTCATCGACGCGGCGACGGGGGAGACCCTCGTCGAGCGGGCCGAGTACATCGGCGTCGCGACCAACAACGTCGCCGAGTACCGGGGGCTGCTGGCCGGCCTGCGCGCCGCCCGCGAACTGGACCCCGACGCCCCGGTGCGCGTCCGCATGGACTCCAAGCTCGTCGTCGAGCAGATGTCGGGCCGCTGGAAGATCAAGCACCCCGACATGAAGCCGCTGGCCACGGAGGCCGCCCGGATCCATCCGCCGGGCCGGGTCACCTACGAGTGGATCCCCCGGGAACAGAACAAGCACGCCGACCGCCTGGCCAACGAGGCGATGGACGCCGGCAAGCGGGGCGAGCAGTGGGACGCCGCGGCGTCCATGGCGGCGCTCGCCGCCACCGCCGGCCGGTCCCGGACCGCCCCGGCCGACCTCCCGCCGTCGGGCCCGCCCGGAGACGCGGCCGCCGGCGCGGCGAGGGCCCGCGAGGCGCTGGCCGGGGGACGCAGAGCCGGTGCCGCGACCGGCACCACGGCGGCTTCCACCGTACGGTCCGGTGATACGACTGCCGCACGGTCCGGTGATGTGACCGCCGTACGGTCCGGTGATATGACCGCCGCGCAGTCCGGTGACGCGACCGCGGCAGACGCGGCGACGGGTGCCGCATCCACCGGAGACGCGGCGGACACGACTCCCGCCGGGGGCCCTGCCGACGTGGGCCCGGGGCCTGCCGCGGCCACCGGTTCCGGCACGACAGCCGGCGCCCACAGCGCGACCGACGCCGCCACCGCCACCGACAGCGCCACCCCCGTCCCCGCTGCCGGCTCCTCCGCCGCGGACCGCCGTGCCGCCCGCACCTTCGCCTCCGCCTCCACCACGGCCGCTGCCACTCCCGCCGCCCCGGCCGGGCAGGCGCGGCCCTCTGTCGGCTGGGGCTCCGCCCCCGACCTCGGGGCGCCCGCCACCTTCGTCCTGCTCCGGCACGGCGAGACGCCGCTCACGCCCGAGAAACGGTTCTCCGGGAGCGGGGGGAGCGATCCCGCGCTCTCGGCCGCCGGGCGGGAGCAGGCCGAGCGGGTCGCGGCGGCGCTGGCCCGGAGGGGCACCATCCAGCACATCGTCGCCTCTCCGCTCGCGCGGACGCGGGAGACCGCCGCGACCGTCGCGGCCCGCTTGGGGCTGGAGGTCGCCGTCGACGACGGGCTGCGCGAGACGGACTTCGGCGCCTGGGAGGGGCTCACCTTCGGTGAGGTCCGCGAGCGCCACCCGGAGGACCTGAACGCCTGGCTGGCCGACCCGGAGGCCGAACCGACCGGCGGCGGCGAGAGCTTCGCGGCGACGGCGACCCGGATCGCCGCCACCCGCGACCGGCTGGTCGCGGCGTACGCGGGGCGCACGGTCCTGCTGGTCACCCACGTGACCCCGATCAAGACCCTGGTCCGGCTCGCCCTGGGCGCCCCGCCGGAGTCACTGTTCCGGATGGAGCTGTCGGCGGCCTCGCTGTCGGTCGTGGCGTACTACGCGGACGGCAACGCCAGCGTCCGCCTCCTCAACGACACGTCCCACCTGCGCGGGTGATCCGCGCGGCGGCCCGCGCCGGCTCCGTCACCCGCGTCCGGTCCCGCGCCGCCACCGCGACCGCCGGCAGCCCGCCCGCGACCGGCGCACGGGCCGGCGGCACCACGTCGACGACGTCCGCCACGGGCACGACGGGCGCGAGATCCAGTACCGAGGCAGCCGAAGGGGAGGGCAGGGGCGAGGTCATGGGCCTCATCCTGCCCTCGTGGTGCACTACACGCAAAGATCGTTGCAGATGATGCAACGAGGCCGGTCGGTGTCAGTGGATCTCGTCCACCAGCACGTCCAGCGTCCAGACCGCCCCCGCCCGCGCGGGCGCCTGCTCCTCCACCGTGTGACCGAGGTCCCGCAGCGCCACCACCAGGGCGGCCGGGTCCTCGGGGGCGATGCCCGCCGTCAGCAGGCTCCGCACGATCCGGCCCTTCGTCGCCTTGTTGAAGTGGCTGACCACCTTCCGGGTCGGCGCGTGCAGCACCCGCACGCTCGCCGTCCGCGCGGCCAGCTCCCCCTTCGGCTTCCACGCCGCCGCGTACGCCGCCGACCGCAGGTCCAGCACCAGCCCGTCCCCGGCCGCCTCGGGCAGCACCTGTGCCATCGGCGCCCGCCAGTACGCGCCCAGCGCCCCCAGCCCCGGCAGCCGCACCCCCATCGAACAGCGGTACGACGGGATGCGGTCCGTCACCCGCACGGCACCCCACAGCCCCGAGAACACCAGCAGCCAACGAGCCGCCCGCTCCTCGGCGGCCGCGTCGAGCGACGCCAGGTCGAGAGCGTCGTACAGCACGCCCGTGTAGACCTCCCCGGCCGGACGCGTGCCCGCGGTGCGCAGCCCGGCGTTCTTCGCGACCTCGCCGCGCAGCCCCTCGCTCAGCCCGAGCACCTCGCGCGCCTTCTCCTCGTCCCCGACGCACAGCTCGACCAGCTCGCCCAGCACCGCCTCGCGCGCCGCGGCGAGCCCCGGCAGTGACAGCGACTCCGGCTTCAGCGGGGCGCCACGGCCGGGGGCGGCCTTTCCTTCGGACGGGGGCAGCAGGACGAGCACGCGCGTTTCTCCTTCGGACGGAACTCCACGCCAGCGTAAGGGGTGCCGGTTCACGTCCCCGCGGGGTCGAGCGAGCGGTGTCCCGGCGGTGGCGGTGCTCCTGTGCCACGATCGGGGGAACGGCTCCCGATCCCACGGACAGGTGATCCACCGATGCCCCAGTCTGGCGAGCGACCGAAGGAGGGGCGTGACGTGACTGCCATGGCCCACGAGCCGCTCACGCAGGAAGAGGTCCTGCTGGAGGGCTTTCTCGCCCTGGACACCCCGGAAGGCTTCCGGGCGGAGCTTGTCGAGGGGGAGATCGTTGTGACACCTCCGCCGGACGGGGATCACGAGGACTACATCGGATTGATCGTGACCCAGGTGATCAGAAAGTCCCGAACCGACATGCAGTTCTCCGGGAACAAGGGGCTGAAGCTGGGGAAAGCGGAAGGCTGTCCCAAGGACCACGTGATCCCGGACGGGACGTTCGCCCCCGAGGTGCTGAGGCTCTACCGGGGTGCCGATCCCTGGATGCCCTGCCAGGGCGTGGTGATGGTCCTGGAGGTGACCTCCACCAAACCGAAGGCCGACCGCGAGGTCGAACGACGCTGCTACGCACGTGCCGGCATCCCGCACTACCTTCTCGTCGATCGTGAATCCTCCGAGGTCACGCTCCTCAGCAACCCGGGCCAGGAGGATTACCGCAAACGCTCCACCGTCCCCTTCGGCAAACCCCTCACTCTCCCCGAGCCCTTCGCCTTCGACCTGGAGACCGCGGACTTCCTCTGAGCCGTCGCCCGGTAGCATGGTCCACACGGCAGACGAGCCGGGCGGACGGCCGCGTGAAGCCCTCAGGGGCCTCCCGAGGAACGTCCGGGCTCCACAGGGCAGGGTGATGGCTAACGGCCACCCGGGGTGACCCGCGGGACAGTGCCACAGAAAACAGACCGCCCGGCGCTTCGGCACCGGGTAAGGGTGAAACGGTGGTGTAAGAGACCACCAGTGCCCAGGGCGACCTGGGCAGCTAGGTAAACCCCACCCGGAGCAAGGTCAAAAGGAGCGCCGTGAAACGCGCTCTGCGCGGACGCATCAGGGCTGCCCGCCCGAGTCCGCGGGTAGACCGCACGAGGCCGGCGGCAACGCCGGTCCTAGATGGATGGCCGTCTCCCCGGCCGCCGCGAGGCGACCGGGCGACAGAACCCGGCGTACAGCCCGACTCGTCTGCCGCCAAGGGTCCACGACCAGAGAACATACTGGCCAGGGACCCTTTGTGTAGGATCAGGGGCTTGGTTGGACCCCGTTCCGCACCGGTTCGAACCGGACCGCGTGGCTACGCAAGTGGCCACGAGAGCAGCCATGAATACCGGGCCTGTGGGTGGCGACGGCGTGGCCTGACCTGGTGCAGGCGGCCTTTGTCCTGGGACATCCGGGTGGTCCCGTCACCATGCCCGGGCACGCAGTGCAGCCGCTTCGGGCTTGTACTTCTCCGATGGCCCTGTTGAGTGGAGGAGCGCACTCTTCGTCTGATCGTCAGCGGCCTGGCTGCACCAACTACTTCGGGGTCCGAGGTGGCCCATGTCTGCACATCGACGACGGCTTGGGCGAGGAACCGTAGGCCGGCCGCGGCCCCGCCGACGGGCACGCGAGTACGAAGGGCAGCGGCGTCGGCTCGGGCGGTGGCGTGCCTACCATGACCCGTTCAGCGCGGGGCGGCTGTGCACGCAGACGATGACGCCGTCCGGGTAGGTGCCCTGAATGCTTGTCCACGTCTGGCCGCCCTGGTCGGGGGGTTCGCGGACACTGTCGGCGAGGCGGGCGCGGAAACTGCTCTTGGGATTCGGGCCGGGGTGGGGAGACATCACAGAAGCTTCCGGGAGGGGCGGTAGGTGGTTCCTGAGCCCGGCTCCGGAGCGGGGCCAGTGCTCCGGTCCGAGTCCTGTCGATCTCCACCCCGCGCGCGGTTTCCCGGCCGTAAACTGAAGCCCTTTACGAAGCCGGTTGGGGGCACGAAAGTACCGATGAACCCGCTGAACACCGCGATCGATCCACGAGCCGTCGGCCCTTTCGAACTGTTGCGGGTACTCGGCCAGGGTGGGATGGGCCGCGCCTATCTCGCCCGGCGGCTGCCCCTGGAGCGACTGGGACCGGAGTACGAGGCCGCCTACCACCTCGCGGAGCCGGACGACGACAGCGCCGGACCCGGACTCGCGGTCGTCAAGGTCATCAGGCCGTCGGTGTTCACCGAGTACACGGCGGCCGACCAGCAGAAGGCGCGTGACCGCTTCGAGCAGGAGGTCGACGCGATCCGCTCCGTGCTCAGCGCCCGCGTTCCCGCGCTGCGCGGGGCCGACGTCGCGACCGATCGGCCGTGGCTCGCGATGGACTACGTACACGGGCCCACGCTGCACAGACTGGTTACGGGGAACGGGCCTCTCGACGTCGTTCCCTTCGCGGGGCTCGGCCTTGCTCTGGTGGAAGCGTTGCGAGCCATCCACGGCGAGAAGATCCTGCACCGGGATCTCAAGCCGAGCAACATCGTTCTCGGTCCGGCCGGACCGGTGGTCCTGGACTTCGGCCTCGCGGTGCTCTCCGAGCGCCGGTCGAGCGGGGCCCTCACCGAGACCGGCGCGTCCATGGGCACTCATGGCTACACGCCGATGGAGCAGCTTCTCGACGCGAAGCACGTCGAGGAGCCCGCCGACGTGTACGCGTTCGGGGCGACTCTCTACTTCGCTGTGACCAAGGCTCCTCCGTACCCCGTCGCGCCGACGGGCTCACCGCCCGACTGGGACGGAATCGACGACGGAATCCGGGAGCTGCTCGCCCCGATGCTCCTGCACGAAGCCGGGCAGCGGCCCGTCCTGGACGTCGTGGAGGAGCGCCTCATGGCCCTGCTCGTCGCGCACGGCTCGTCGCCCGAGGAAGCGGACGAGGCGCTGGCCATCCTGGTCCGCGACTCCGGGCTCATCCCGGTACTGCCTCCTGAGGCCCTGACCGATCAGCCCGATCCGCAGGTCCGGGAACAGGCGCAGCGGGCGGTCGACGACGGTGCGGCGCCCGACAGCCCCTGGGCGGCGGCCGGGGCTGAACTCTTCGATGAGCTCTTCGCCGCCTCCGCATCGGATGGCGACGATGAGCTCCCGGCATCGGACGGGGACGAAGACGCGGACGACGCCGAGGGTGAGAAGAACCTCGTGCCGGGTGGGGACGGCGTGCATCCGGGGACGAACGGTCACATGGCGACCCCGGCCGATGTACAGCCACCCGGCCAGGACGGCCCCGCCCCGAACGGCGTCACCCCGGTCCCCGTGCCACCAGTGGTCTCGCCGAGGCCCGCACCGCCCGCCGGGGACGGCGCCGCACCCTCCGCCCCCACCGTGGCGACCAGCTACCGGCTTCAGCCCCCGGCGCCGCGCGCTTCACAGAAACGGGAGGCGGCCTTCAACGCCTCGCCGGCCACCGTGCCGCCCGCCGCCGCGAAGGCCGCTGACCGTCTGCGCCGCGACTACGCGCACAGCCGGCACCTGTAGGCCACGGCACGGCCTCCCGGCGCCGGGAGGCCGTGCCGCCTCGCGCCGTAACCTCGTCCGAGCCACCCGGCTCTCCCGGGTGTCCAGAACCTCGCTACCCGACAGACCGACAGTCCCCGATGGCCACCGACTCTAAGGACCCTCACCCGATGCCCGACGCAGCGCCCGCCGACAGCTCGGTCACTTCTGTCGGGCCGCCCCCGGCCGGGACCGTTATCGAGGTCAGGGACGAGGAGTGGCTGGTACGCAACAGTTCTACGACGCCGAATGGCGAGTACGTCGTCGAGGCCACCGGAGCCTCCGAGCTGGTACGGGGCCGTACGGCCCGTTTCCTGAGCTCGTTCGACGAGCCACGTGTCCTGCGCCCGGAGGACACTGTGCTGCTGCCCGACTCCTCGCGGCACTTTCGGCGCAGCCGTCTCTTCCTGGAGGCGGTACTGCGCCGGACTCCGCTCCCGCAGATCCAGACGGGGCTCGCGCTCACCGACGGATTCCTGCTGGACCGGATGGACTACCAACTGCGCCCGGCGGTGAAGGCTCTGGCGGATCCGCTCCGCCCCCGGCTGCTGATCGGTGACGTGGTCGGTCTCGGTAAGACCCTCGAAATCGGCGTGCTGCTCGGCGAGTTGGTACGCAGGGGACGCGGGGAGCGAATCCTGGTCGTCACCCCGGCCCCCGTCCTGGAGCAGTTCCAGCACGAGCTCTGGACGCGTTTCTCGCTGCCGCTGGTCCGGCTCGACAGTGTCGGCATCGCGCGGATCGAACGGAAGGTTCCGGCCGGCCGGAACCCGTTCACGTACTACAAGCGCGTGATCGTCTCCATGGACACCCTGAAGAACCCGAAGCGGTACCGGCCCTGGCTGGAGGACGTGCACTGGGACGCCGTCGTGATCGACGAGTCGCACAACCTCATCAACCGGGGCAGCGACCGCCGGGCCCTCGCCAACCTCCTCGCGGACCGCACCGACGCCCTCATCCTGGCCAGTGCCACCCCCCACAACGGCGACATGGCCTCCTTCACCGGCCTGGTGCGCCTTCTCGACCCCATGGCGGTCAAGGACCCGAAGCATCCCAAGCCGGAGGAACTGCGTCATCTGATGCTGCGCCGGACGAAGACCAGCACGGAGGTCGCCAAGGCTCTCAACGGTGCCTGGGCGCCGCGCGGCGGCTCGTATCCGGTGCCGTGCGCGGCGAGCGACCTGGAGGAGCGGATCTTCGCCGAACTGGCGGGATTCTGGCTCGCGAAGCCCGGCGAGGAGGCCGCCGCCGCGGGACCCGGGGCGGCTCCCGCCCCTGTGGGACCCGGGACGGTTCCCGCTCCCGTGGCTTCGGCCGGCCGGGCCACCGACGACCGGCTTTTCCCGTACGTCCTGCTGAAGTCCTTCCTCTCCTCCCACCGGGCCCTGTTCGCCACCGTCCGCAAGCGGCTCACCGGACTCGGCCATCGGCTCCCGAAGGAGCACACGGAGATCACCGACCCGCCGGTGCCCGGTGCGGCCGACGCTCCGGCCGCGCCGGAAGTCGCGTCCCTGCTGCGTCTCGCCGACATGGCCCGAGCCCTGGAGGTCGCCACAGCCGACGCGCTGCGGCGGCCCGCCGCCGAGCGTGATCTGTCGGCCACCGCCAAGCTGGCGGGTCTGGTCACCGAGCTGCGGCGGATCGGGGTGGGGGCGGGCAGCGCGCGCCGCGCCGTGGTGTTCTCCGAGCGCCGCGAGACGCTGGCCTGGCTCGGCGCCGTCCTGCCGCCGCTGCTCGGCTGGCGGGACGGGGACGAAGCCGCGGCTGCCGTGCGGGTCCTGCACAGCCTCGTTCCGGACACCGTCCAGCAGGGGTACGTCGACGAGTTCGCGCGGGCCGGCGGTGACATCCGGCTGCTGCTGACCGGTGACGGCGCCTCCGAGGGCGTCAACCTCCACCGCCAGTGTCACCACCTGATCCACTGGGACCTGCCGTGGAGTCTGATCCGCGTGGAGCAGCGCAACGGCCGCATCGACCGCTACGGCCAGAGCGAGCCGCCCGAGTTCCGGGCCATGGTTTTGACCTCGAAGGTGGAGGGCGCGCTGGACGACACCGCCGTCGCCGTGAAGGTGCTGGCCCGTGAGGCTCGCGTCCACGAGATCCTCGGCGCGGTCGAGGCCGCGACGAAGGAGAACGACGCGGACCGCGAGGAGATCCGTGTGATGGAGGCGCTGTTCACGGGCGCCGCCCCGGATGACGCGGTACGTGACCTGGAGGCCGTACCCGCCGCCACGGACAGCGATGAGGTGCTGACGACCGGACTGCCCGTCGAGCGGCAGACTCTGGCCGAGTTCGGCACGGGCCCGGACGACTTCGGTTCCTTCGAGGATTCGGGCGACTTCGACGATCTCGACGACTTCGACCTGGACGCGATCGGCCATCCGAACTCCGCGGACGACATCGCAGGTCCGGGCGGCGACGGCGACCAGGCCTCGGGCACCACCGAGACCGGTACCGCCGAACACGACGACGGGACGGGAAGTGACACGCTGCCGCCCATCCCCACCGTCGACACCCTCCGTCTGTTCGCGGAATCCGCCGAGCGCAACCGTCGGGAGTACGTCCTGACCGGCCTGGCCGAGCTCGCCGACCTGGAGCAGTTCCGGCTGCACACCGCCGCCGTCGGCAACGACCTCAGCTTCGACACTCCCGCGGATCTCTTCCGGCAACTCGACGTGCTGCCCCCCGGTTATCTGCGCGACCAGGGCATCAAGCGCCGCATGAACCTGACGTTCAGCCGCAGGGACGGGGCGGAGTCTCTGCGCCGCGCCCGCGAGGCCGCGGACTCGACCTCCCTGTGGCCGGACGCGCACTATGTCGGCGAGCTGCACCCGGTGGTGGAGTGGATCACCGACAAGGTGCTGGTGCAGATCGGGCGCCAGCAGGCGCCCGTCCTCCAGGTCGCCCCGGAAGCGGTGCCCGCGGGCCCGGTGGTCCTCACCCAGGGCGTGTGGTCCAACGCGGAGGGCCGTCCCACCGTCGTCGCCTGGTGTGCCGTGGAGGGTTTGGCGAGCGGCAGGCCCCAGGTGCGCGAGTTGACCCGCGAGGTCCTGGCCGAGTACAAGATCGGCCCCGACATGGATGATCATTACGCCGCCGGAGACATCGAGGCCCTCCAGGCGCTGGTGGAGCCCGCGGTCACGGAGACCCGGCGCGAGCTCAAGAAGCTGCGCGCGATCGCGGACGAGAAGGTCGACGCGCCGCTGCTCGCCTACGAACGGCGGGTCGGCCGCTGGCAGCAGCAGTCCCTCCCGGCTTCGCGGGCGGCCGCGGCGCACGCGACGCCGCGGCCGAGCGGCTTCGTGAGGCCGCCGCGCGGATGCGCACCACGGGTGAGCCGATGGTACGGATCCTCGCCGTCCTGGAACCGGGCGCATGACAGGCCCGGCGGCCCCGGCGCAGACCCGTCACCCGTCACACACCGAGCACGAGCATGAGCAGGAGCAACAGGCGTGACGTTCGACTCCCTGATCAACGAAGGCGAGTACTTCCCGCCCTTCTATCTGGACGAGATCCTGCCCAAGCAGCTTCGCGGGGGCCCGCTCAAGGAGTGGACGGCCCTTGAGCGGCAGGGGCAGCGCACTCCGCGGCAGGGCCTGCGCGATCTGGCTCAGCCCTACCTTGCCGCGCGCGCCGCCCTCGCCACCGACGCCGAGAAGTACCACGCGGTCACGGACACCCGGGCCGTCGCGGCGCAGAAGACGGCGGCCGACGTGCTCAAGGCCGTCTCCGCCGAGTCCGATCCGCCCGCCTTCCAGCCCGCTCCGTCCGACGCCGGACCCGGCAGCACACAGGGACCGGCCCAGGCTCCGGGCGCCCTTGCGCCGGGCTGGGTCGCCGACGACACCCCCGAGTCCGTGTGGCGGGCTGACCTCGCCGCCTGGCACCGTCGGCTGCTCACGGCCCTCGGTTTCGACCCGGTCGCGCCCGGCCACCTCACCACGACGACACCCACCGGCCCCGTCGCCGTCCCGGTTGCCCACCACGAGCCGGGCCTGGTCGTTCTGACCGGGGGGTTCGCCACCGATGTCGACGCCACGCGCGGCGACGGCTCGGCGAACCGTCTGGCGGCTCCGGTGCGCATCGCTTCCGGGAAGTCCCTGACCACGGTGACCGATCTCGCCGCCTGGCTGCTGACCAACGACAACGCACCCCGTTACGCACTGCTGTTGTTCGGCGGCGTGATGGTCCTCGGCGACAAGGACTGCTTCTCCCGCGGCCAGTACCTCGCGGTCAGCCTCGACACGGCCCTGCCCCGCAAGGCCGCCAAGGGCGCCACCGCCGGCGAGATCGACCTGATCGCCGCGGTCTTCGGCGCCCCGTCGCTGCGCCCCGGCGAGGACGGTTCGGACGACGACATCGCCAAGCTGGTTGCCGAGTCCCGCGACCATTCCGTGGGCGTCACCGCCGAACTGCGGGTGGGACTGCAGAAGTCGGTGCACCTGATCGCCAACGAGGTCCTCGACCTGGCCCGCGAGCAGGGTGTGCACCCCGACGACCTCCAGGACTGGCTCCCGGAGGTCCTCAAGGAACCGGGCGACCTGCCCAAGCTGCTCACTCATGAGTCGCTGCGCTATCTGTACCGGCTGCTGTTCCTCCTGTACGCGGAGGCCCGCCCCGAGCTCGACATCGTGCCGATGAAGAGCGACGAGTACGTCACCGGCTACAGCGTGGCCCGGCTGCGCGAGCTGGTCGCGCAGGAGAAGCTGGGCAGCGCGTCGCGGCGCGGCCACCACTTCCACGGCTCTCTCGCGCTGCTCTTCGAGAAGGTCTTCACCGGGCATCCGGTGGCCGACACCGTCAAGGACCGGACCACGTTGTCCGCCGCATCGGCGGCCGTCACCGAGCCCATCGAGTCCATCGAGCCTGTTGCCGGGAGCACCCCGGACCCCGACTCCCAGCCGCGCCTCGCCCCGGACGACGGCCACGCGGCGGTACGCATTGAGGCCCTGCGCTCCCGCCTCTTCGACCCGGAGTCGATAAAGCTCGTCGGCCAGAAGATCGCCTACCCGACGGCCACCCTGCCCGACGGCAGCCCCGCGCCCGCCAAGCCCTTGGACCTGCGGCTGCGCAACGAGGTCCTGCATCAGGTGCTGCGTCACCTCACCTTCGTCGAGGGCAAGGGCAAGGGCCACGGCGCGTTCATCTCGTACGCGAACCTGAGCATCAACCACCTCGGCGCGGTGTACGAGGGCCTGATGTCCTACACCGGCTTCATCGCCCGGGAAGCGCTGTACGAGGTCGCCAAGGGCGGCGACGAGAGCGGCGGGTCCTGGCTGGTCGAGGAGGGGCAGGTGCGGTCGGGGCGCTATCCGGACGAGCCGGGGAACAGCGTCTTCGTCAAGGATGTCGTGGACCGCGACACCGGGGAGACGGCCTCGCGTGTCCATCCCGTCGGCTCGTACGTGTACCGGCTCGCGGGCCGGGACCGGCAGACCAGTGCCTCGTACTACACGCCCAAGTCCCTGACCGAGGCCGCGGTGGAGCAGACGCTCCGCTTCCGCCTCGACGACGAGGGCCGCGTCGACCCCCTGAAGCCGGAGAAGGCGTGGGTCAACGCGGCGGACGTGCTGCGCTGGCGGGTGTGCGAACCCGCCCTGGGCTCCGGTGCCTTCCTCAACGAGGCCGTCGACCAGCTCGCCGCCCTGTACCTGAAGCTCGCACAGCGCGAACGCGGCGTGGAGATCGACCCCGAGGACTATCAGCGCGAACTCCAGAAGGCGAAGGCGTACATCGCCCTGCACAACGCGTACGGCGTCGACCTCAACGACACCGCCGTGGAACTCGCCGAGATCTCCCTGTGGCTCAACACCATGCACCCCGGCATGAAGGCCCCCTGGTACGGGCTGCATCTGCACCAGGGCAACTCCCTGGTGGGCGCGGCACGCAAGGTCTACCCGGGCCACTCCCTGCACCTGGGGGGCTGGCTGAACGCCAAGGAGCAGCAGCGGCCCCGACACGTTCCGCTCACCGAGCGGCTGAAGCACCGGGAGGTCCATCAGTTCCTGCTCCCCGCCCTGGGCTGGGGCTCGATCGCCGAGCAGGTGTCGGTGCGCAAGCCGAAGAAGGGCGCGGCAGCGGACGAGCAGCCCGTGAGCGTGGCCGCCGGATCGGTGGCCGACTGGCTAGACCCGGAGCTGATCGAGGCCATGAAGAGGTGGCGCTCGGCGATGCGGAGGAACCCCAGGGGCGAGCAGAAGCCGAAGACGAAGAAGGCCGCCACCAGCGCGGCCGACGCCCGCGACAAGGCCGCGGTCACGGACGAGCGCATCGGGCAGGGCGCGTTCGACCTGGGCCTCGACCTGTGGGAGCAGGGCGGCTTCGACTTCTCGGGCACGACCACGGACACGGACGCCGGCGCGACCGCGGAGGCGGGCGCCGTGTCACCACCGAAGCGGACTGCCAAGGAGGAGAAAAAGGGGCGGAGGCCGAGTCCGAGGGCAAGCAGGGACGCACGCAGACGGGCCGCCTGATGGCCCTGGCGCGGCGGGTCGAGTACCTGTGGGACCTGGTCCGACTGCGTCTCGACCTGTCCGAGCGGGAGATCGCGCGCACCATCGACGTGTGGGGCGCGACCGCGGCCGACGTGACGAAGCCCCACGGCGCCGTCCTCATGGACCGGGACGCGGTGGTCCAGGCACTGCGCGCCGAGGGCAGCCCGTACTGGCGGCTGAAGCAGCTGATGGACGCCTGGTGCGCGCTGTGGTTCTGGCCGTTGGAAGAGGTCGGCCTGCTGAACGGCTCGGATCCGGTCTACTGGAACGGCGACGAGGACCTGACGCGGCGCGGCAAGGGGCAGGCCGGCCGCAAGGTGGCCCTGAAGTCCCTGGAGGACTGGATCGCCTTCACCGAGGCCCTCGTGGGGCGGGTGGACACGGACGACAGCGCGGGCACGTTGGAAGAAATCCCGAAGGTGTCGGACCTCCCGTCGCTCGACACGTTCGAGACGGAACTCGACCGGCAGATGACGGCCACGTCGGCGTGGGTCTCGCACCTGGACATCGGCGACCTGTTCCCGTGGTACGGCACGTCGTACGAGATCGCGGAGGAACACGGATTCTTCCACTGGGAGTTGAACTTCGCGCATGTCTTCGCGGAGGGCGGGTTCGATCTGCTGGTGGGGAATCCACCGTGGGTCCGCCAGGAGTGGGACGAGCCCGCTGTGCTCGCGGAGATCGAGCCGTGGTTCGTCCTGGGCGGGAAGGCGGCCGAGGCCCAGTGGAGCGAGGAAGTGGAGCGTCTGCTGCGGGATCCCCGTCGCCGCTCGTTCTACCTCAACGAACTGGAGACCGTGGCGGGCATCTCCGGCTTCCTGTCTTCACCGGATACGTACCCCGAACTGGTCGGCACCCGGCCGGACATGTACCGGGCGTTCATGCTGCAGGCGTGGCGGGTTACGGGTGAGCGGGGGATCGCGGGACTGATTCACCCGTCCACGCATTTGACGGGGGCGAAGGAGGGGGTGTTGCGAAGGGCGGCTTATCGGCATTTGCGGTTCCATGCCGACTTCACGAACGAGCTCCTTATCTTCGCCAACCCCGTAGGCAACAGCTCTCACTTCAGCGTGAACGTCTACGGCGCAGAGACCGAGATCAAGTTCCAGCACATGAGTTGGCTGCTCCATCCCCATGTGCTGACCAAGTCACTCAGGCACGACGGCACCGGACCCGTACCCGCGGTGAAGAACGACGGCAAGTGGGACCTGCGCGCCCATCGCGACCGAATCGTCACTGTGGACCCGCAGATGCTCGCAGACTGGCAGAAACTGGCCGGAGAGGATGAACCAGGCCCGACCGAAGAGGCCAAGCTGCTTTTCCCGGTGACGCGATCCGAGGAATCGGCCATCGCCGCGCTAGCCCGTTGGCCCCACAGACTGGGTGCGCTCGACTCCCGAATCAGCGGTGGTTTCAACGAGAAGACCGACCGCACGGCGGGCTACTTCACCTGGACTCCCGGCCGGGCAGAACAGTGGAACGAAGTGATCCTTCAAGGGCCGATGTTCAGCGTTGCGACCCCGTACCACAAGCAGCCGCCCGAGGGCGGTTCGAAGAGCATGCGCGACTACGAGCCCTGGGATCACCGCAACCTCGGCGAGGACGAGGTGCCGCGTACGAATTACCGGCGGGCGTGCGTTGAGTCCCGGTTTGTCGGTGCTCAGGACCGGTGGGTGGACTTCGATCGTGTGGCTCAACTCCGCGCCGACCCGGCTGCCATGGCCGCAGCGGGCGCCGACGTCGACGCCGCACTGCCGGAGTTGACGACCGAGGAACGTGACAAGGCTGTCGAATTGCTCCTGCGGGCGGCGAGCATGCGACCGTACTCGGAGTTCTTCCGCGTCGCCTGGCGGCGGCAGATCGCCTCGAACACCGAGCGGAGTCTCTTTGCCTCCCTGATTCCGCAGGGACCCACTCACGTCGACCTTGTCAACTCAATGTCGCTGGCCAACGACCTGGACACCGTCCTTGCGGCTGGCTTCATGGCTGCCCTGCCGATTGACTATTACCTCCGAGCCACAGGGCGCAACGATCTGCGGATCGGTGAGGCGCGCACCCTCCCAGCACCCACCCCCGATCACCCGCTGGCCGAACCGCTGGCACTCCGCGCCCTCCGCCTGAACGCCCAGACCAACGCCTACGCCCCTCTCTGGAACAAGCTCTACGACCCCACCTGGCAGACCGACACCTGGGCCGCCGTCTCCGCATGGCCGTCCGAACTCGCACCCCTCGCCGACGGAGTCACCCCCACCTGGACCCCCGCCAGTCCCCTGCGCACCGAACTCGCCCGCCGCGCGGCCCTTGTGGAGATCGACGCGCTCGTCGCCGTTTGGCTCGGGATCAGCAAGGATGAGCTGGTCGCGATGTACAACGCCAGATTCCCCGTCCTCAAGCAGTACGAGGAGAACATGTGGTTCGACGCGACGGGCCGCCGTATCGCCAAGGCGCACCAGCAGCACGGTTACGGGCAGCCCAAGGACGCCTGGAAGCAGTTGAGCGCACTGGAGCTGTTCCCGCTGGAGCACGAGGTGCCTGAGGGATACGCCGAACCCCTCCACCAAGCCAACCGCATCACCGAAATGAAGGCCGCGCACGACACGTTCACGAAACGCCTACGGGATGCGGGCTGGGAGCCTGGTGACGCGGAGCCGCCCCGGGGCTCTGCCGAGTAGGGCGTGAACGACCTTGGTTCCGGCGCCGTTGAAGGCGGCGGCCGGGACCAAGGGGCGGATGAGTGACTGTCTCGTACGGACTCAGAAGTTGGCGTCGGCGGCGAGCCCGACGAACCCGGCCCACGCCTGCGGCGACACGGCGACTATCGGTCCGGCAAGGTCCTTCGAGTCCCGGACGTACACCGCGCCGGGGCCTCCTGCCACCTCGACACACTGCCCGCCTTCGGCACCGCTGTAGCTGCTCTTGAACCAGTCAAGTCCCTGCGCCTCGATCGGAGCTTGCGCGGTCTTCATAGCTCTCCCAGCAACTTCTCGACGAATTCCAGGCTCTCTCGGGGAGTGAGAGCCTGCGACCGGATGATCCCATAGCGGGCCGCGTTGAGCCGCGCCTCTTCGCGATCGGTCACCATGCTGCTGCGCCCCTGGACCTCCATGTACACGAGCTGATCCCCGCCCTTGCGCGTGATCACAGTGAAAGGTCCGTCGACCCCGGCGTTGTCCTCACGATTCATGGGCATGACCTGGATCTCCACATTCCGCTTCTCGCCGATGAGAAGCAGCTGCTCCAACTGCCCCGAAGTACTGCGGCACCACCCAAGGGCTGTCGCAGTACGGACTCCTCTGTGACAAAGCTGAGTAGCGGCGCCGGCCAGCGGTCAAAGATGTCCTGTCTCGCGATCCGGGCCGCAACGCGATGTTCGATGGTCTCGCCGTCCAGGAGGGGGCGCCGCATTCCGAGCAACGCACGTGTGTACTCCTCGGTTTGCAGAAGCCCGTTGACAACGCGCGCGTCGTACGCCAGCAACTCAACCGCCTCCGCCTCCAACCGAGCCATGTCCCGGAAGAACGCCGGATACTGCGCCCGAGCCACCTCCCCCTTCAACGCCTTTAGTACACCGCTGGCCCCCAGCACCTCATCGGCCCTGTCGATGAAGCGCGGCTGTGGAATGCGCCGCCCCTGCTCGTACGCCGCGATGGTGGACGCCGAGTAGCCCACCCTCGCGCCGAGGTCCTGCCGTTCGAGGCCCGCCGCCGTACGGAACAGCTTCAGCTGGCGGCCGAAGGCCGCCACGACTCCCGTGCCGGGCTCGTCCTCGGGGCGCGGCCCGTCGTCTGATCCCTGGTCCCTCTCCTCGTCCAATTCCTCGCCGTAAACCACAAGCCCCGCCTCTCCCGGCCTCTTCGGCCCGCCAGGTCAGCCCGGTCCAACGCGCGGCCGTACCCAGAGACATGCCGCGCGGCGCGTACACGTACCGCACTCGCGCGTACAACCACTTGGCGTCAGTGCGTCACCACTGGTCACGCTACGCCACCACCGGGACGGTTGGCGGCATGACGAACCAGATCGGCGCACCGTCCGACCACGTGGTCCCCCACACGGAACTCACCGACCCCACCCACCACTTCACGATGCGATTCAGTTCCACGCCCCGAGGGGCCAGACTGGCGCGGCGGCTCGCCGGGCAGCGGCTCGACGCGTGGGGTGTGCCGTACGGGTCGGCGGCGCACGACGAGGTGACCCTGGTCGTGGCCGAGCTGTGCGCCAACGCCGTGCGGCACGGACGGGTGGCGGGGCGGGACTTCCGGCTGTGGCTGGGGGCCGACGCCGTGACCGTCCGCGTCGAGGTGACCGACACCCGCGCCGAGGGGACGCCCGAGCCCGCTTCTCCCGGGGGCGACGGTGAAGGCGGGCGCGGGCTGCTGATCGTCGCGGGGCTCGCTACCAAGTGGGGGTGGCGGGAACGGTCGGACGGGCCGCCCGGCAAGACCGTATGGGCCGAGTACTCCCTGCGGGGCGGTGACCGGTCGGCCACCGGAGGTGATCGGATTCGGCTGAATCCGTAGTGGCCGGTGCACTGTCGGTGCGCCCCCGTAAGCTGGACGACGATCACTCAGGGACTGAGTGGTACGAGGTCCACTGCCGTACCGAGGGGGAGCCGGCCGCGCTATGAGACCCACACTGGCCGCGCAGACGTTGCGCGAGACGACGGTCGAGTATCTGACGACGACGTTCGCGCTGGCCGAGCCGGATACGCGGGAGGCCCTCACAAAGTTCCTGACCGATCCGGGAGACGGGCTGTTCCGCGGCCCGTATCTGCGCGTCCGCCGTCCGTTCCGGGCCGCCGAGAAGGGGTGGGAGCGGCATCTGGACTGGTGGGAGCAGGGCTTCTGGCCGTACGCGCACCAGGCGGAGGCGTTCGAGCGGCTCAGCAGCAAGGGAGGCCGTGCACCGCGGCCCACGCTGGTGACCACGGGCACGGGCTCGGGCAAGACGGAGTCGTTCCTGGTGCCGGTCATCGACCATTGTCTGCGCGCGAAGTCGGCGGGCAGGCACGGCATCAAGGCGGTGCTGCTGTATCCGATGAACGCGCTGGCGGGCGACCAGGCCGACCGTCTCGGCAAGCTCCTGGACGACGACCGCCTGCGGGAGGGGGGAGTCACCGCCGGGCTGTACATCGGTGAGGCGAGCGCGACCAGGACGGGCTCGCCGTACGGGCGGGTCATGGTCGAGCGGGCCGAGATCCGCCGCAACCCGCCGGACATCCTCATCACCAACTACAAGATGCTGGACCTGCTGCTCCAGCGGCAGCAGGACGCCCCGCTGTGGCGGGACGCGGACCTGGCGTACGTGGTGATCGACGAGTTCCACACGTATGACGGCGCGCAGGGCACCGATGTGGCGATGCTGCTGCGGAGGCTCGCGTCCGTGGTGGGCGCCGCCGAGCCGGGGCGCCCACTCGGCTCGATCTGCCCGGTGGCGACCTCGGCGACCCTCGGCGCGACGGCCGCGGACCCGGGAACCACGGCCGGCCTGCCAGGAGACGGTGAGGGCGGTGGCGCGGCACAGAGCGCCGCCGCGCCCATGCTGGCGGTCGCCTCGCAGGTGTTCGGTGTGCGGTTTCCCGAGGACTCGGTCGTCGGGGAGGACCGGCAAGGGCTCGACACGCTCCTGTCTCCGGTCGACCTGACACTGCCCGTTCCGGACCCGGCCGCGCTCGTGGCGCTGCCCTATCCCGCACCGCCGCCGGAAGGGCAGGACGGTGAGCCGAGTCCCGGTATGACGGCACTCGCGCGGGCGGTGCTGAACTGCGACGCCGACGACCCGAGGGAACTGGGTCGGCGCCTGCTCGCCCACCCGCTCACCCATGCTCTGCTGCGGGCGGGGCTCGACGAGCCCCGGACGCCCGCCCAGGTGCTGGCCGCGTTCGGCACGGACTCCGGCACGGACTCCGGCACGCGGGCCGGGGCGGGCACCGAGGCCTGGGCCTGGTCCGAGCAGGACGCGCCGCTCCTCGAAGAGGCGCTCGCCCGGTTCGTCGCGCTGATCTCGGAGGCCCGCGCCCCGGACGCGGCGGCCGGTCACGAGCGCCCGCTCCTGCTCGTCGAGTCCCACCTGTGGCTTCGGGCGCTGTCCCGGGTGCTGCGGTTCGTCGGGCCGCGCCCGGTGTTCTCCTGGTCGGACGCCGACCAGGCCGCCGTGGCGCCGGACGCGGACGCCCGTACGGCTGCGGGCGGACCCGCCGGGGCGGCCCAGGCCGTCGTACGGGCCGCACAGGAGGAGCGGAGGCGGCACACGCGCGGTGCCGGGCGTCTGCCCTCCGTGTACTGCCGGCACTGCGGACGGTCCGGCTGGAGCGCGATCTGCCCCGAGCGCGGTCCGGCCTCCCTGGTCAGCGCGCCGGAGGAGATCTACCGCCGCAGCGCGTCGGGCGGCTCGGCCAAGGGCCGGGTCCGGGCGCTGATGGCGGCCACCCCGGGCGAGGCGGCCGAGCAGGCACGGCGGACCCTCGCCCGGCGGGCGAGCCGCCGCCGCAGGGGCGCCGGCGACGAGGCGACGGTCCTGGTCCTGGAGAGCGACGGCGAACGGCTGCGGGGCCTCGACCCCGAGGAGGTCCTCCTCGACAGCGACGAGATCGCCGACGCCCCGGACAGCGGCGTCTTCGTCAAACTCTGGTACGAGAACGGCGCACAGAACGAGTACTCCCAACAGGACCGCTGCCCCGCCTGCGGTCAGGCCGAGGGAATCCGCTTTCTCGGTGCTGGTGTCGCCCCGCTCGCGTCCGTGGCCGTCACCCAGCTGTTCACCGGCGGCGAGCTGCCCAAGAAGGACCCCGAGGGACGAGACCGCAGGCGGACCCTGATCTTCAACGACGCGGTGCAGGACGCCGCGCACCTCGCCGGATTCGTGGCGAGCCGGGCCTGGAAGTTCTCACTGCGTTCCCTGATCGACGAGCAGCTGCGCGAACAGACCGAGCGGGAAGCCGACTTTGCCGCCCGCGGAGTGCCGCTGAACGAACTGATCGCGGCCCTGGTGCGCCGTGCGGCCGTCGACGAGGACCGGCTGCTCGCCTCCGTGGTGCCGCCGGACCTGCACGACGTGGACCGGGTGGCGGGTCTCCTCGCGGGCAAGAAGCGCATCCCCGGCCGCACGTGGGAACTGGTCGGTGAACGGCTCGCGCTGAACACCATCCTGGAGTTCGGCCTCAACTCCCGCCTCGGCCGCACCCTGGAGCTCACCCGCACCGCCGCCGCCGAAGTGTGCCTGCCGGACCCCGAGCGGGCCGCGAAAACCGCCGAGGCGCTGTACGAGAAGCACGAACGCGCCCTGCGTGCCGGGCAGTTGCCTGAGGATCCGCCTGAGCCTGGCCAGGAGGGCGGACGGCCCGGCGCCGGCCATCCGGCGGCGCGGCGGCAGCTCCCGCCGCCCGGGAGCGAGGAGCGGCTGAGGCACTTCGAAGGGTTCGTACGCGGCCTGCTCGAACACGTGCGGGTGAGCGGTGGCATCCAGCACACCTGGCTCAAACGATTCGTGAAGGACGAGGGGCGCAACCGCCACTCGGTGTGGTGGGGACGCCCCGAGGGGATGCCCGCCTTCGGGAGGAACTCGGGCGCGCCGGCATTCGTGCTGGTGGGCGGCCGGGCCGGGTCGACCGACTTCGAGCGGGTCGACAGCCGGGAGAATTGGTACGCGGACTTCACCGAGCGCTGCCTGGGCCTGGAACGGTCCGCCGCCGGAGCCTTCCTCGCCGACCTGATGGAACAGCTCGCGGAAGAGGACATCGGGGCGCTGGCCGTGCGGCGCACCGGCGACGCCAGGCCGGGCGGTGGCCACGGCCCTCGGGTGTACGGGCTGACACCGGGCCATGTGCGGGTCCGGCCGCTGGACGACGAGCAGACCACACGCGCCGCGCTGACCTGCCCCGAGTGCGGGTGGACACAGACCGTGCCGCCCGAGCGGGTGGCCGTCTGGCAGGGGCTGACCTGTCTGGTGAAGGGCTGCGCAGGCGAACTCGCGTCACCGTCGCCCGAAGCGGGCGGCCGGGCCGCCCGCGACCACCGCCACGACTACTACCGGCGCCTGTACCGCGAGGCCGGACCGTACAGCGTCGTCGCCGCCGAGCACACCGGTGTACTGAAACGCAAGGAACGCGAAGAGGTCGAGCGGGGCTTCAGGGAAGGCAGGCGGCACACCGACCCGAACGTCCTGTCCTGCACCCCGACGCTGGAACTGGGTATCGACATCGGTCAGTTGGAGGCCGTCGTGCTCGCCTCCCTCCCGGCCACGACGGCCAACTACGTGCAGCGCGTCGGCCGCGCGGGGCGCTCGACGGGCAACGCGCTGATGGTGTCCCTCGCCGACACCAGCCCGCGCGCCCTCTACCACCTCGCCGAACCACGCCACCTGATCGCCGGCCAGATCCTGCCTCCGGGCTGCTTCCTGTCGGCGGGCGAACTGCTGTGCCGCCAGTACACGGCGCATCTCATCGACCTGGCCGCCCGCGGCCGGCTCGACGGTGTACTGCCGCTGCCCGACCGGGCGACGGCCCTGTTCGGCCGCGTCGGCTGGCTGCACACGTTCCGCCGGGCCGTGTCCGGACGCACGGACCTGGCACACACGTTCCTGGATCTCTTCCCCGCCATCGAGGGCGTCGCGGACTCCGGCGTGTCCGATGAGGCCCGCGAGACCCTGCTCGACTACGCCAGGACGAAGCTCGCCGCCCGAGTGGCCCAGGCCGAGGACGCCTGGGAGTCGGAGCGCGCCTCACTGATCGACCGCCGCGCCATGATCAACGAGGCGGCGGACTCCCTCACGGACAAGGTCGAGGACCAGGCGCGCGACCAGCGCGCGCTGCGCCGCGAGGCCGCCGCCGTCACCAAACGCATCCAGCAGCTGAGCCAGTCCGGTGCCCAGGGCTTCCTCGTCGAGCACGGCCTGCTGCCCAACTACAGCCTGGTCGAGGGCGGCGTACGCCTCGAAGCGGCCCTCACCCACAAGGAACCGGCGCCCGCAGCCCGCGCGGCGACGGACGACAGCGATCAGGCGCCCAAGTCCCGCTGGCGCACCGAGACCCGCCTGTACGAACGGCCGGCCGAGTCCGCGCTCACGGAACTGGCCCCCGGCAGCGCCTATTACGTACGCGGGTACCGGCATGTCGTCGACGGCTTCGATCTGGGTTCCCGCACCCCCGGCAACGAGGACGCCTCCGCGACCCTGCGCTCCTGGCGGCTCTGCCAGGAGTGCGGATACGTACGGACGTCGTCGGACGCCGAGCAGGACACCTCGCCCTGCCCGCGCTGTCAGGGGCCCGGAATCGGCGGACGCTCGGCCCTGCACCAGGTCATCGTGCCCCGTAAAGTCACCTCCCGCGACAAGCGGGACGACGCCCGGATCATCGACGACCGCGACACCCGCACCGAGCGCCGCTACACCCAGGTCGTCGCGGTCGACGTCAACCCGAAGACGATTCTGCGCAGTTGGCGCCACCAGGGCACGACCTTCGGCGTGGACCATGTTCGGGAAGCCGTCATCCGGCACTTCAACCTCGGCCCTGTACGGACCATGGGCCGCCCCGACACGCACATCGCGGGCCAGCACACCACCGTGACAGCCTTCTCGGTCTGCCCCCTGTGCGGCGGTGCCACCGACCGCGAGCCGGAGCACGCGCCCACGCAGGGCGAGCTGAGCGAATCGGCCGCCGGGCGACCGGAGTTGCGCCACCACCGGCCGTGGTGCCCGACCCGCCGCAAGGACCGGCCCGCCGCCGCCGGGGACCAGCGGGTCATCACGGCCACCGAGCACACCACGGAAGCACTGCGCATCCTGCTGCCCGCCGCGACCCTGCTCGTCGAGGAGCGTCTGGCCTCGTTCTCGGCCGCCCTGCACCTGGGCCTGGCCCGGCGCTACGGCGGAGACCCGGCCCACATCCGGTCCACGCCCAGCACCGAGCCCGACCGCGAGACCGGCCTCACCCGCCACTACCTGGTCCTCTACGACGCCCTGCCGGGAGGCACCGGCTACCTCCAGCGGCTCGTGGACGGCGAGAACGGCGCGGAGTTCCGGGCCGTTCTCGCCGCCGCCCAGCGCAAGCTGCGCGACTGCCCCTGCAAGGACGAGGACGGGCCGCGCCGCGCCTGTCACCGGTGCCTGCTCCCGTACGCCAAACAGCGTGAGTACCCGCTGATCGACCGGCAGGAAGCGCTGTGGATGCTGGACGCGCTCCTCGGCGAGGACGGCCACAGCGACTGGGATGTGAGCGAGGCCGGGACCGTGGCCCCCGGCTCGCGCGTCCGGTTCGCCGCCCAGGCCGAGAGCGATCTGGAGCGCCGCTTCATCGACTGCCTGGACCGCTGGCTCGCCCGGCCCGAGAACCGGGCGGAGCAGAGCCACGGTGAGACACCGACCGGGCGGCACGGCAAGCGGTTCGCGCTGCGCCGGCGCGACGGCTCGGCGATCCGCTGGGAGGCCGTGGCGCAGAAGCCGCTCGACGAGCACGGCACCCGGCCCGACCTGATACTGCGCCCGGTCACCGACGCCGCCGGGGCCGAGGCGGCTCCACCCCTGTCCGTGGCCGTCTACCTCGACGGCTACCGCTGGCACGCCTCGTCGCAGACGAACAGGATCGCCGACGACGCGGCCAAGCGGGCCCGGCTGCGCGCCGACGGCACCCTCGTCTGGCAGATCACCTGGGACGACGTGATGGCCTGGGAGCGTGAGCTCACGCCCCCACCGGCCGAGGCAGCCGACCGGACCGACGACACCGAGGCAGCCCCGACCCCGCTCGCCGGCCTGCTGGCCGGCCGGGCCTCGGACGCCGCCTGGCCGCCCTACCGGGTGACGGGCGACGACTCCCCAGGCGGTCAGGTCCGCGTGAAGTGGGCCAGGCGCCGCCGCGACCCGGCGGAGGCCGACGCGCTGCTGTACGCGGGGGCGATCCCCTCACTCCTCGGCTATCTGCGCAACCCGGACCTGAGGCTCTGGCACAAGCTGGCCGAACTGTGCGTGGGCGGGCTGCTGTACGTCACCAGGGGAGCCGTCGACGCGGGTCCGGCGGAGGCCGTGCCGTGGATCGAGGCCGCCCTGCGTGGAGAGCACCCGCCCTCCGCCGCGGGCGAGGGCCTCAAGCTCATCCCCGCCGAGGACGCCTCCGGGCTGCCGCTCGTCGCGGTCGTCGACCGGCGCGAGGGGAGGCAGCGCTGGAGCGCCTTGGCCGTCCTCGACGACCGGGGTGAGACCGTGCACGGCGACGGGCCGGACCACCGACGCCGCTGGAAGGCCTGGCTGTGCTGGGGGAACATCCTCCAGTTCCTCGATCCCACCGGATCCGGGCAGGCCGACGGCCTCGTCCTGGCCAGGACCTCCCTGGACGGCTTCGACGCGGGACTGCTCGCCGCGACAGCGGTCCGCGGCGACGGGCTGCTGCCCGCGCTGCGCAAGGAGCAGCCCGGCTCGGGTCTGGACCGGTCGCGGACACCCACTGTTGCGCCTGCGGCAGGTACGGCAGGCTCAGCAGCGGCCGAAGGCCCATTGACGCCGGTCGAACGTGAGGCGTGGGGCCTGGTCATCGGCGAGCTGGCGGAGGGCGACGAACCGGCACTCGGCGAGCTGGCCGAAGCCCTGGCCGCGCGCGGTGACGTGCCGGCGCCCACAGTGGGCTGGGACGCCGAGGGAATCGCCCGTCCGATCGAACTGGCCTGGCCGGACCGCCGCGTCGGCGTCGTGCTCGCCCAGGATGCCCAGGACACCGCTTATATGACGCAGTGTCATGCCGCTGGATGGCAGGTGCGCGCCGCAGGAGAATGGGACGCGACGGAACTCGCCGCACTGACCGGCGGGCGACCGCACAGCCCCCGTGGAGGCGACGCGCGGGAAGGAGACCGGGGTGAGTGACAAGATCCGTACGCAGGTCTCCATCGCACCGCAGGCACACGAGGACGTACGCGTCCTCGGGGCGGGCGCGAAGAACTCGGTGGGCGACTTCGTCCGGCGACTGCGGGCCGACCGGACCAGCCGGGCCATCCGGCTCGCCCCGCTGCGGGCCGCCGGTTCCAACGGGCAGCTGTCGCTGGCCACCCTGGACGGCGGCCGCATGGCCCTGCTCCTGGAGACGGAGCAGCACCGGTTCACGCTGCTCGCGGTGCGCGAGGGCGCGCGTGCCCACGACGACCTGACGCGTCTCACGGTCACGATCAACGAAGTGTCCGGCGGCATCGAGCTGGTCGACCAGGCCCAGGTGAGCGCCACCGTCGTGGCTCTGCCCGAGCGGTCCACGGTGTCCGGAGCAAGCCACACGGGGCGGCGCGCGGACCGTGAGCGTGGCGGGACGGGCGGGGCGCAGGACACGACCGCAGCCGTGAACGGCCCCGAGGCCGATCACGCACAGGCGGCACAGGACGACGCCGATCACGCGGAACCGAGCAGGACGGGCAGTACCGGTACGTCGTTCAGCGATGTCGGCGCTCCGGAGAACCGGACGGAGCCGGCACCCGCGCAAAGCCCGCCGCTCCCTCTGTTCGACCAGTACGACGAGGTCACCCTCACCCGTCTCGGGGTCATTCCCTCGCTGCTTCCCTCCCTGCGACGGGTCACTGACGAGCGCCGCCTGGAGGCCCTCCTCGGTCACAATCTGCCGCAGCTCACCCGCGAGGTCCTGCGGGCCCTGCACGCGGGTATGGACACAGCTGACGTGCGCCGCCACATCACCGAGCAGTGGCGGGCGGAAGGCAGTGTCGACCCGGGCGACTGGGCGCGCGCCGCACGCCGGCCGGTCTCCCAGGTCAGCACGGAGGACACTGCGGTTCTCGGCGCGCTCGGCGACAGCTTCGAAGCGTGGCGGCTGTTCCTCCACCCCGAGCAGCGACGGCTCGCCACCACGGCGTTCAAGGGCTCCGCCAAGGTCACCGGCGGCCCCGGTACCGGCAAGACCGTCGTCGCCCTGCATCGCGTACGGCACCTCGTGGACAGACTGCCGCCGGGCCGTACCAGGCCGGTGCTGCTCACCACCTACAACACCAATCTCGCCGCGGACCTCAAGCACCGGCTTCAGCTCCTCGGCGGCGAGCAGCTGCTGAGCCGGGTGCACGTCGTCTCCATCGACCGGCTCGCCCGCGCGGTCGTCGCCGAGCACCCCACCAGCGACCTCGGCAGTCCGCTGGACGACAAAGCAGCCCTGGACCTGTGGCACACGGTGTGCATGGAGGAGGGGGTCGACGGATACGACGCGGAGTTCCTCGACTCCGAGTTCAAGCACGTCATCCTCGCGCAGGGCTGCGGCACCCAGGACCAGTACTTCCGTGCGGAACGGCCGGGCCGGGGCAGGCTTCAGCGTCCGGAGCGCCGACAGATCTGGAGCCTGGTCCAGGCGTACCGGCACCGGCTCGCGGGTCCGCCCCGGCGTACCACCCACGCCCTGGTCGCCGACGAGGCCGCGCGACTCGAACAGCATCACGCGGCTCGCGTAGCGGAGCAGCAGCGTTACAAGGCCGAGCAGGGCGGCCGGGATCTCCTGCACCGGGAGGCAGGGAGCGGGATGTGGCTCAAGCCCCGCTATCAGCACGTGGTGGTGGACGAGGCCCAGGACCTGTCCGCATCGCACTGGCGCATGCTGCGTGCGATGGTGCCCGAAGGTCCCGACGACATCTTTCTCGTCGGCGACGCCCACCAGCGCATCTACTCCCACCAGGTCGTCCTGGGGCGTCTCGGTATCCGCACCCCCGGCCGGGCATCCCGCCGCCTGAGCCTCAACTACCGCACCACACACCAGATCCTGGGCAGCGCACAAGGCCTGGTGGACGGCGAGTCCTTCGACGACCTGGACGACGGTCCCGACACTCTCGACGGTTACCGCTCCGTCCTCACGGGCCTCACCCCGCAGTTTTGGCGGGCTCCCGACTGGGCCACGGAGAAGAGGGCGCTGGCCACTCTCATCCAGGAGCGCCACGACCGCTACGGAACCCCGTACTCGGCGATGGCCGTGTGTGTGCCCGATGGGGCCTCGGCCACGCAACTGGCCGCCACACTCGGCTCGAACCCGTTCCGGATTCCCGCCGTCGAGATCGGCAACGACGGGCCCGGCAAGGGCGAGGGCGTACGCATCGGCACCATGTACCGCTTCAAGGGGCTGGAGTTCCAGCGGGTGTTCCTGGCCTCGGTGAGCGAGGGCCAGGTACCGCATCAGCGCATCGAGGGCTTCCGGGACACAGATCCCCAGCGTTATCAGCGTGAGCACCGGCGCGCCCGCTCGCTCCTGTTCGTGGCAGCGACGCGCGCGCGGGACGAACTGGTGGTGAGCTGGAACGGCCGGGCCAGTCGATTCCTCCCGGAATCAGCCGTCCGCGCCGCCTACAGCGCGAGTGCCCTCGTGTCGGGCGAGCGACCTCCGTCCGATTCCCACGCGGCTTGAATCATCCGGTCACCGCATGGACATCCGCTACGTTCATGCGGTCGCGCGGGGTGAACCGAGGCCCCCGCGAGGAGACTTCGGAACAGCTGCACGGACCGAAAACACGGGGGCTTGTTGTGCGGGCATGGACGGTACGTGGCGGCCAGTTCGGAGAGCGCGAGCAGCAGGCGCTCACGGAAGGACTGACCATCGCGGGCTGGGAGGAGGTCGGAGACCTCGGCGGGTGCACGTCCGTGGGCGAGATCGGCGACCTGCTCACCGCCGCGTATCCGGACGAGTCCCGGGGGACCATCGACAACTGGAAGCACCAGCTGTGGCGTTTTCTCTCGATGGAGATCGGCGACCTCGTCGTCATGCCCCGCAAGTACCAACCGGTTGTGGCCATCGGGCGATTGACGGGCGCTTATGAGTACCGCGACACGGCGGCACCGGGCTATCGCCATGCGCGGCGGGTGGACTGGGTACGCCCGGCGGTGGAACGTGCCGCTATCGGGGGTGACCTCCGCGACAGCATGGGTGCCTTCTCCACGGTCAGCGAACTTTCCCGACGCGACGCCGCCCAACGTGTGCAGGCACTGGCCGAGACGGGCGATGACCCCGGTTACGAGGGCGGGATCGAGCCGCCCGCCGACATCGCGGCGCTCGTGCGCGACGTCCAGGAGGACGGCACCCGTCAGTTGACCGCCCGTGACCTGATCGGACTGTGGGGCTGGTCCCGGCGCAGCACCGACGTCATCGACCTGGTCGACCAGGAACTCGCGACGCGTGGGCTGCGGGTGGAACCGCATTTCGCCGAAGGCCAGTTGGACGATCTGATCACGGTTTCCAGCCAGGAAGCCGTTTCGGGCGAAGAGGGCCGTGACGGCTCGACGACGACCTACGCGCCCGGTGGCTCACGCGACAGCCAGGGCGGCGACGGTAGCAAGGCCCGCGATCTCAGCTGGCGGATCGGTAACCTCCCCCTCGTCCGCGAGGTGGTGACCGTGAGCCTGGAGGAACCGCTGAGCACGGCCATCACCCCCATGATCGAGCACGACTACTCCCAACTGCCGGTGGTGGACCGGCACAACGTCCTGCGTGGAGTCGTCACGTGGGAGGGCATCGCACGTGCCCACCTCGGAAAGAGGGACGGGACGATCGCCGACGCCATGAGCCCCCACCCCCAGACGGCGCGAGAGCAGGAGGAACTCTTCGCGCGCATCGGCGACATCCAGCAGCACGGATTCCTCGTCATCGTGGACACGGAATACACCGTGCGCGGCATCCTCACCGCCGCTGACCTGGCCGGTCAGCTCCAAGAGCGCGTCGAGCCCTTCACCCTGCTCGAAGAGGTGGAGCGCCGGCTGCGCCGCATGACCCAGCACTTCACCGCCGAGGAGCTCCCGCCGGAGATCCGCAGCAAGCGGGCGAACGGCCGCCAGTTCACCCTCGGTCAGTACAAATTCCTCCTCGACGACGCCGACTGCTGGGCCAAGTTGGACTGGCCCTACGGGCAGCAGGACATCCTCAACCGGCTCAAGACGGTCACCGACTACCGCAACGCGCTGGCCCACTGGGCCGTCGACAAACCTGCCGAGGACGCTGCGTCGCTCGCGGCGACACGGCAGCTTTTGAAGCTTCTCAAGGTCATCGATCACGATCCGAGATCGTGAGCGGCTATCGGCCCACGTCCCGACCCCGTGCCTCCGATGCGCCGAGCCACGCTTTGGAATGGGCCTCTGATGCTGAGCTGCCCGACTTGCTCGAGGGCCGTCTCCGGGGTGGCTGCGGATGTGGTCTACGGCCGCGACGGAGCCTTCCGCGACTTCCTCGGGACGCGCCGACCGCCGTCGCGGTCACAATGCAGGTCGGCCGGAGGAACGCCGCACGAGGTACAGCTCCCAGTGGCTGTTCCCAAAGGGCGACGCCCTGTTCCGGTTTTTCCTTCCCCGCCGGAGGACGGGCATCAACTCGTGGTGACCAGCTCGTCCAGCAACTGCTCCAACAGATTGTTGTCACCGAGGAAGCTCTTCACCGCGGCGTCCTCGTTGCGTTGAGGGTCCATGCCCGACCAGTTCAGGGTGTATCCCGCGTCGGCGCTCAGCTGGGCCAGGAACGCCCGCTGCGCACGGCCGTTGCCCTCACGGAACGGGTGGAGGACGTTCAGGTCGCCGTACACCGTGGCCAGTTGGATGACGAATTCCTGCCGAGGGAGACTCCGCAGTCGGCCGGATGAGGCGAGACGGCCGAATACCTCTCCGGCGTAGGGCAACAGGTTTCTCGCCGGACAGAAGGGTGTGCGCTTGGCGATGTTCACAGTGCGTAACTCGCCTGCCCACGGATAGATGTCGCCGAAGATCGCGGCGTGGAACGCTTGGAAATGGCCGAGGTCGTACGCGCCGGGCAGGGGGCGTTCGGCGAGCATGACGAGGCGCGCCCGGGTGATGTCCGCCTCTGCTGCCGCGAGCAGCTGATGGTCGGTGATGCCGAGTTTGTTGCGCAGCACGCCGTTGGGCATGGCGTACGGATCGTTCACCCTGCCCGCCGCTCCGAAGTCTGTCGGTGGCGGGCAATCGCGCGGGCGACCAGGGTGTCCGCGTCGACGTCGCCCTTCACATACGCCTCGGTATCGCGGTCGGAGGCCTCCGAGGCGTGGAGCCCTTCGGCCTCGATGGAGCCGGTGGCCGAGGCGACGGCCGCACGTCGTGCCGCCCGGCCGCTCAGCGCCTCGTAGGCCTCGACGGACAGGAGGACGCCCTGGGGCTTGCGGTGGGCGCCGATCAGGACCGGGTCGGCATCCGCGCCGGACTCCGACAGGTCAGCCAGGATCCGCGACAGTCCCGCGCGCGCGTCGCTGACGGTCACGACCTCGGGGATCACCATGTTGTCACCGTACCCGTATAGAGGCTTGATTCTGTACAGATTCTAGTACGGATTCCGGTGAGTGTCCCGCCCCGGGCGGCCTGGGAGGTATCTTCCACCCCGTCCCGGAGGCTGCCACCAACCGAGACTCCGACGTCCTCGCCGATGTCGGCGGGGCGAGCCGGACTACCGGCAGATCGCGCTATTTGACTTCGGTGATCTCCATGTCGGCGGTGATGTTGTCCCCCTCGGTGGCCACCAGAACCTGCCTCTCCGAGAACGACGAAGCCCCCGTGCGGAGCCATCAAGGTAGCCACGGAAACGCCCTCTCTGTACGTTTGTGCAGGTCATAGCGTCGCGGTGGCTCTTCCCGGCGTACAGCCCGACTCGTCTGCCGCTACCTGCGGCTTTGCCTGGGAAAGGGCCTCCGACCTGTGTCGGAGGCCCTTTCCGGTCTTTCGGGGCTTGCCGCGTTGCGCGGCGGAAAGTCCCTGGGAAGTCCCTGGCGCAGAGGCGCGGGGGACGCCCCTGACCTGGGCCGGATCACCGTTCCGTCGGTCTTGGTGTGGGGTTCTGTGATCGTGGCGTGAGGCAGGAAGCGGGTCCGCCGCAGTGTGGGCCCGAAGGCGGCGGTTGCACGCTCCCCCTGTACGAGCGCCCCGCGGTGCTGGAGGCGGCGGTGGTTGCCGTGCCCGGGCGCCGGGGCCGACGCGGTCGTGGTCCTGCGGACCCGCGGGCGCTGGACGAGCTGCCGGGCCTGCCGGCCGGGCGGCTCGAGCCGCACGAGCAGCCCGAGCGATTCCGCGCCTGGCCGAGCCCGTCCCGCGGGGTGACGGCAAGGTGCTCAAGGCCGTGATCAGGTGGCAGCTCGGACCTGGCTGAGGGGGCGGGTCCGCGGACCCGCCCCCTCAGCCAGGTCCTTCCGGCGGCTACTCCAGGTTCTTGGCCTGCGGGGCCGACGGCGAGTCGTCCGCCGAGAGCTCGGGCTCCGCGTCCGTGCCGGCGTCCATACCGGGCATCATCCCCGGCATGGGCGCGTTCGCGGCGGGCCGGACGAGGAGGACCACCAGGGCGAACGCGACGACCGTGAACGCCACCGCGACCAGGAAGCCGGCCGAGGCGCCCTTGGCCAGGACGTGCGCCGTGTCGCCCGTCGCCCCGTTCGTCGCCGCGCCGTACACGGTGATGATGACCGCCAGGCTCAGCGAACCGCCCATCTGCTGCGTCGCGTTGAGCAGGCCCGAAGCGGCCCCCGTGTCCTGCACCTCCACGTCGGACACGCCGACCATGGTCATCGGCATGAACACCATGCCCGCCCCGAACCCGTACAGCAGCATGGGACCGAGCAGGTCGCCGAGGTAGGCGCTGTCGGCGGAGATGGCTGACAGCCAGATGAGCGCGCCCGTGATCAAGAGCGTCCCGGCCACCAGCGGCAGGCGTTGTCCGATCTTGGGGATGAGCTGCATCATCACGCCGGAGACGACGATGATCGAGACGCTGAGCGGCAGGAAGGCCAGGCCGGTCTTGAGCGGGCTGTAGCCCAGCACGTTCTGGAAGAAGAGGGTCAGGAAGAAGAACATCCCGATCAGGGAACCCATCATCGCCACCCCGAGGGCGTAGATGCCCGAGCGGTTGCGGCTGGCGAACAGGCGCAACGGGATGATCGGCTGCGGGGTGCGGCTTTCGATGAAGACGAACGCCACCAGCAGGACCACGGCCCCGATGAACGAGCCGATCGTGGTGGCCTCCCGCCAGCCGCTGTCGGAGGCGTGGATGAAGCCGTACACGAGCAGGGCGACGCCCCCGGTGGAAGTGATCGCGCCGCCGACGTCGAACCGGCCCTCGCTCCGCGGCGTCCTGCCGATGAACAGGGGCGCGGCCAGGGCCAGGGCGACGCCGATGGGCACGTTGACCAGCAGGACCCAGCGCCAGGAGGCCCACTCGGTGAGCAACCCGCCCGCCACCAGGCCGATCGCGCCGCCCGCGCCCGATACGCCGGCGAACACCGCGAACGCCCGGTTGCGCTCCCGCTCGGTCGGGAAGCCGGTGGCGATCAGGGACAGCACCGTCGGTACGACGACGGCGGCCCCGGCGCCCTGGATGACGCGCATGCCCAGCAGCCATCCGGAGTTCTGGGCGAGGCCGCCGAGCAGGGACCCCAGCGTGAACAGCAGGATCCCGCCGATGAAGGCCGGGCGGCGGCCGAGGAGGTCACCGACCCGGCCGCCGAGCAGCAGCAGCCCGCCGAACGCGAGGATGTAGGCGTTGACCACCCACGACAGGTTCTGCGTGGAGAACCCCAGGGACGTCTGCACGCTGGGGAGCGCCACGTTCACGATGGTGGCGTCGAGGATTACCATGAGCTGGGCCATGGCGATGACAACCAGCATGAGGCCGGTGCGATGCGCTAGCCGGGGCGGGCTCGCCGGGGCTGCGACTGCGGGGGTGCTAACAGCCATTTGGTAGCCTTATCAGGGAAATGTCGAAGAAGCTTTAAGGAACTGCAGCGTTCACTGTTTGCTACCCTAGCAGCGGCAAGTAGGGAACGCAATCGTTCATACGCGGTCTGCTGGGCGGGCCGTCCGGGAAGTGGGGATGCCGTGTCCGGAGCCGGATTGGCTGCCGACGCCGCGGTCGAAGGCCAGGGACCGCCCAAGAAGGCGGCGGCCAGCCGCCGGCGGGGCGAGGACCTGGAGCGCGCCATCTACTCGGCGGTGATCACCCAGCTCGAGGCCGTCGGCTATGCCAGGCTGACCATGGACCGGGTGGCGGCCGATGCCCGGACGGGCAAGGCGGCGCTCTACCGGCGCTGGCCCAGCAAGGCCGAGCTCGTGGTCGACACGCTCGACTACGCCCTGCCCGCGCCCGAGGACGCGCCCGACGAGGGCAACGTCCGCGACGACCTGGTCGAGCACATGCGGCAGAAGGCGGAGGTCCTCAACTCCCCGGTCGGCCGCGCGATGCAGAGCCTGCTGGCCGAGATCGACCGGGACGGGCCGATGGTCCGCCTGGTGCAGGAGCGCGTCTTCCAGCCCCGGCAGAACGTCTTCCAGCTGATCCTGGAGCGCGGGGTGCGGCGCGGCGAGATCCGTTCCGGCCGGCTCAGCCCGTTGGTCGCCGAACTCGGGCCCGCCATGCTGGTGCAGCGCTTCCTCGGCGACTCGTCCCCGGTTCCCGACGACTACCTGGTGGCCGTGGTGGACGAGCTGATCATGCCCATCATCCGCCCGTAGTCGCCAGGACCGGCCTCACCGCCCACGCCCTCCGGTGCTGACCGCTGACGATCGCTCAATACCGCGCTGCCGGCCCGGCTCCGGGTGTGTACGGGCCGGGTGCGTACGGTCAGGGCCATCGCCCGCCGCGGTCATCTCGACCGGTGCGACCGGGTACCGCGTCCTGCTGCCGGACCGGGCGGGCTTCCCGCCGGCACCGTGTCCACCCGCTGCATTCAGCCGCCGGGTGTGGACCGGCTGCGCCGCTGAGGCCTGCTCGACGCGGTCAGGGCGACCGGTCGCCCGCCGCTCGACCGCGTCGTCCACGAGCTCGGCGACGTGCGCATCGAGGGCTGCTGCCGCGCGATCGAGGAGGTCCCGGCGGCCTACGCCCCCGGCGGCACCTCCTCGACCAGGTCCTGGCCGACGGCGCGGTGGCCGCCGGAGCCGAGTTCCGCGAGCGCTGCCAGGTCACCGGCCTGCGACAGGGAACCCGGGCGCCGGCTGAGCCGCCTGGGCGGCAGGGTGCCGCCGTGCGGTCACGTGTGGATCTTCTCCTGGTTGGCCAGCATGCCGACGTACTTCTCGATGCGCCGGGCCCTGGTCTCGGGCTTCTTGGCGTCCTGCACCCGGTAGAGGATGGAGTAGCGATTCTGGCTGTCGAGGGTCTTGAAGAACTCCGCGGCGGCCGGGTTGGCCTCCAGCGCCTTCGCCAGGTCGTCCGGGACGGTGGCGGTCTTCGCCCCCGCGTAGGCCGCTTCCCAGCGCCCGTCCTTCTTGGCCCGCTCGACCTCGGCGATCCCCGGCGGTTGCATCCGGCCCTGCTCGATGAGGGCGGCGACCTTCTCCCGGTTGACCTTGGACCACCGGCTGCGGGCCGACCGCGGCGTGAACCGCTGGAGCCAGTGGGCGTCGTCGAGCTTGCCTTTCCGGCCGTCGATCCAGCCGTAGCACAATGCCACGTCGAGGGCCTGGGCGTACGTCAGAGCGTCTTTGCCCGCTGCGTCATTCTTGAGCTTCAGCCAGAACCCGCCGGATGCGGCGTGATTGCGGGAGAGCCAATCCTGCAGCTCCGCCGCCGATGAGAATTCGATGATCTCTTCGTCTCGGGCCATGAGTGTCAGTCAAGCACAGGACGGCGCCCCGAGCAGGGGGCCCTCCGGTACCGGCGGGGTCGGCCGAAATCTGTCGAAAACGGGCGCGCAACGGGCTGTGGCCTTATCGGTGCCTGGCCGGTTCGGCCTGGGTCCTTGATCGATGACGGGCAGGAACGACGGCACTGACCAGCTTTTACGGAGTCACCCTCGACCGTCCGGACCTCGCCCGCCTGGCCGAGTTCTCCAGGGTGGCCCGGCGCTGCCACCGGGCGTAGGTCAGGGTGTCGGCGTCCTCGGCGTCCTCGGCGCCCTCGGCGTCGATCGGCACCCGGTCCGGCTGGACCTCTGCGGGCGCAGTCGCCGGATTCCGGTGCCACTGCTCAATTCTGAGCGCCGGGCGGCCACCGGCCCGGGCTAGCATCCCAACGCACTTGGACGGCAAGCCGGTTGAGGCGAGGCGTTGGGTGAGTACCTCCTGTTCCAGTGGGAAAAGACGACGGGAGCGAGCTTATGTCGGGGGATCAGGTTGTCAGTTCTGTGCCAGTCGCGTCAGGCAGCGTTCTGCTTGCCGGGCACAGGCCGGCCGTGGCGGTCCGGAGGCTGGCCTTCTTCGAGCGGGTCCGTGCCGAGGCACCCGTGCTGCGGCTGCGTATGGGCCGCACTCCCACCTTCCTCATCAACGACCACGCCATGGCCCGCGAAATACTCGGCGACGGCGGTGACACCTTCGCCCGGGGGCGGTTCTTCAGCAAGGTGCGCCCACTGGTCGGCAACGGACTAGGCAGCTCCGACGGCGCCTTCCACCTGCGCCAGCGCCGGATGGTCCAGCAGGCGTTCACCCACGACAACCCCGGGTACGACGTGGGCGCGCTGCTGGCCGGCATCAAAGCGCAGGTCGACACCTGGCAGCCCGGTGCCGTCCTGGACATGGCCCAGGAGATGGACACCCTGGCCAACGCGCTGATCAACACCGCGCTGTTCTCCTCGGACAAGGTGGCCGGCGACGCCGACACCGTCCGGGACACCATCGCCGACTTCATCGCCGGCGTCGGCATCCGCAGTGTGGTCCCCAGTGACCTGGTGGACAAGCTGCCCACCCCGGCCAACCGGCGCTTCATCCGGGCGCGGGACCGGCTCGAAGCGGCGCTGACCTCGATCATCAACCGGTACCTGACCGACCCCCAGGACCACGGCGACATCCTGTCCAGCATGGTCGCCGCCCGGGACGCGGACGGCCGGCCCATGAGCCCGGGCGAATTGCGCGATGAGGTGCTGTCCATGCTGATCGCCGGCGGCGACAGCTCCGGACACGCCCTGGGCTGGGCCCTCCACGAAATCGCCCACCACCCCACGGTCGCCCAGCGGCTGCGCGAGGAGTTCGCCCAGGTGCTGGAGGGGCGGGACATCACCATGCGCGACCTGAACCGGCTGGTGTACACCCGCCAGGTCATCAACGAGACCCTGCGGCTGCGCAGCCCCGGCTGGATGGACATGCGGCGCACCACCCGACCCGTACAGGTCGGCGGCTTCGCATTCCCCGCCGAGGCCGAACTGCTGATCAGCATCACCGCCCTGCACCGCGACCCGGCCGTGTACTCCGATCCCACCACCTTCAACCCCGACCGGTGGTCACCAGGGCATCCCCAGTTGCCCCGCCGCGAGCTGTTCATGCCCTTCGGCGCGGGTACCCGCCTGTGCGCCGGAGAGTCGATGGCCAACTTGACGATGGCCTTCGTGCTGGCCACCGTGCTGCCCCGCTTCGAACTCCGGCCGGTGCCCGGCCCTCCGGTCCGGGAGGTGTGCAAGGGCATCATGAGGGCCAGCGCGGTCCCGATGACCGTGCACCCGGTACCGGAGGCCAAGGCATAACCCGTACCCCGGCGAGGAACGCCCCTGCCCGATCCGTGCTCCGGACACCGAGGTCCCCGCCGGCGCAGTGCAGGCGGCAGCACCCAGGGCCAGCCCACAGTGCTCATCGGGACGGCCTGGGACCTAGCTTGCCTTGCCCGGGCCGGAGTCGATGACGCGTGACGAGCGGGTCGTGCTCGCCCGTGGTCAAGCCGTCCGGCTCGGTGAGCCGGGGGTGGTGATCGCCCCTCGGGATGCGCAGCTCGTGGCCATGGCCACGCAACTCGCCGACTGGATGGACCAGTTCGAGCGGCAGGCCCGGGAGCCGGCGAAGCTTCGGCATCTGCACTCGCGCAACAGCTCCCCCTCCTCGAAGGGCGATGCCCCCGGGAGGTGCCGCCGGGTAAGGAGCGCCGGGCCGAGCCGGGCGGCCTCGGCAAGGGCAAGCGGAAGGGCGCGCCCGGGTCGGCGGGGCGTCAGGCTCATGCCACGCAGCAGCGATCCCCGGGCGTCGACCCTGCGGGGTCGTCCTCCCCGGTCGGGGTGCCGCCCGGGCCGAGGTCGACAGCGTGCCGGGCGGCAGTGGCTGCCGGCTGCTCCTCTTTCGGCCGGTGAGCGGGCTGGTGATCGGGCCGGTGATCGGGCCGGGTCGGACGGGTGGCCGGAGGCCTGCGGCGAGGTTTTCGGCCATGGCGCAGAGGGCAGCCATAGAACGGGTTTTCGACTTCGTTGTTGGCCGAAACCCGGCTTGATTAATGTGCGAGGCAATCGTATGCAGGGGGGAAGTGTATGTTCGTCTCCACGTCCATGTCGTTATGGGAGACTCTGCGGGACAGAATGGTGGGGAGTGGGGGGTCGGCCCCGACGGTGCGGCTGGTGCGCGGCGAGAACGTGTATTCCAGCGGGCAGTCGGACAACAGTCTGTACCTGGTCGAGGAGGGTCAGGTCAAGATTGTTTCGGGCTCTCTGGAGGGTAAGCAATGTCTGCTCTCCATATGTGTGGAGGGGGAGTTCTTCGGTGAGCTGGGAATTCTTCAGGGAATGCGTGCGGAGACCGCGACGGCGATGAAGCGGAGTGTCCTGCGGAAATTGTCGGCGGCGCATGTGGCGGCGGTTCTGCAGGATCTGGAGAACGCTGAGGAGTTCGCCCTGCACTTGATCGAACAGTTGTCCGAGCAGCAGCAGTTGATCGCCAATATGGTGACCATGAACTGCGAGCAGCGGCTCGCGGTGACACTTCTCGATCTCGCTCGGAAGGTCGGCCGGCGGCAGGGGCCCGAGCTGAGAATGGAACGGCGGATAACGCACGAGGAACTCTCGGAAATGGTGGGGACCACGCGTTCCCGGGTGGGGTTCTTCCTGAAGCGGTTCTCCGACGACGGGCTGCTGGTGCACAGCGGTTCGGCCCAACTGACGGTGCACGAGACCCGGCTGGCGCGCTACGTGGCGAAGGTCTGAGCGGAGCCGGCAGAGGCGTCGCCGTGGTGGACCACCACCACCTCGGCGGCGCCCGCGCCGCGGCGCAGGGCGAGCGCGGCGATGTGGCCGGAGCCCGGCCGCCACTGGTGAAACTGCCACTGGCCCGTGGCGTCGGCGGCCAGCGTGATCGTCCCGGTGTCGGGCAGCGCGCCGAAGTCGCAGCGGTTGAACGGGTGGGCGAGGCCGAGGCCGAGGGCCTTGGTGTAGGCCTCCTTCAGGGTCCAGTACCGAAGGAGGGCGTCGGCCTGCCCGCTGGTGGGCAGCCCGGCGAGCGCGGCGGCCTCGGCGGGGGCGAGCACTCCGGGCAGCCGGCGGGGGCGGTGCGGAGCGCTCTCCTCGACGTCGATGCCGCAGTCGGTCCCGCGGGTCACCACGCAGACGGCCGCGCCGGGGGTGTGGGAGAGGTTGAACCTCAGCCCGGTCTCCGCGGTGCGGCCGGCGAGTTCCGGACGGCCGTGCCAGGTGGTGCGGAACTCCCATTGCTGCGGCGGGAGTTCGGGGTGACACCGGGTCAGCGCGGTGCGCAGCAGGGCGTGCCCCACCGCGTACTGGGCGCGGTCCCGGGCGAAGCGGAAGCGGGCCAGCCGGTCGTGCTCGGCGGGCGCGAGCAGCGCCAGCCCCACCCTGACTGCGGGGTCGCGGTCCGAGTCCGGCACGCGCGCGGTCCATACGTGGGCCTCGCGCGTGCCGGGCCGGAGCCCTCGCTCTGTCATCCGGTGCGGTCAGGCCCGTGGGCCGAGTTCGACCGGCAGCTCGACCAGGCCGCGCATGATCCGGGTGGGGCGCCAGCGCAGGTCGTCCCGGGTGCCGGAGAGCGAGATGTTCGGGTAGCGGTCGACCAGTGCCGCGATCGCCTCCTGGCCCTCGATCCGGGCGAGCGGGGCGCCGAGGCAGTGGTGCAGGCCGTAGCCGAAAGCCAGGTGCGGGTTGTCGGTGCGGGTGATGTCCAGTTGGTCGGGGTTCTCGAACTGCCGCTCGTCGCGGCTGGTCGAGGCGATGGAGACGGTGACCACGCTGCCGGCCGGGATCATGGTGCCGGCCACCTCGACGTCCTCGGTGGAGACCCGCATGGTGGACAGCTCCACCGGCGGGTCGTAGCGGAGGAACTCCTCCACGGCCGAGGTGACCAGGTCGGGCTTGGCCCGCAGCAGGGCGAACTGCTCCGGGTTGTCGAACAGCGTCAGGGTGCCGTTGGCGATCAGGTTGACGGTCGGTTCCTGGCCGGCGCTGAGCAGCAGCATCGCGGTGGAGACCACCTCGATCTCGGTGAGCCGGTTGCCCTCGTCGCGGGCGACGATCAAGCCGGTGATCACGTCGGGCTGCTGGTCGCTGGTGTCCACGTCGGTCTCCGCGAGGTCCTTGAGTTCCTCGCGGCGGCGGGCCAGCAGCTCGGTGAAGAAGGACTGCATCGCCGCATAGCCCTCCTGCGGGGTGAGCGCGCCGTCGACCACCGCGTCCGGGGCGGTGAGCATGGCGGTGGCCCAGATCCGGAAGTTCTCCCGGTCGGCGTTCGGCACGCCGAGGATCTCGCAGATGACAGTGGTGGCCAGCGGGTGCGCGTAGCTCTCGATCAGGTCGACGGTCTGCTGCCCGGCGAGACCGTCGAGCAGCTGCTCGGCGATCTCCCGCACGCGCGGGCGCATCGCCTCCATCCGGCGGTTGGTGAACGCCTTGCTGATCAGCTTGCGCAGCCGGGTGTGGTCCGGTGGGTCGGTGTTGACCAGGTGGTAGAGGTAGTCGGCGCGGTTGTCACGCTCGCCCTTGACGTAGCCGGCGTCGCGCAGCTGGTCCCAGGCCAGGCCCGGGTCCTTGGCGAAGCGGGAGTCGTTCATGACGTCGCGGGCCTCGGCGTAGCGCAGCACGAGCCGGCGGTGGAGGCCGTTGGGTTCGCGGATGGTGTGGACGACGCCCTCGGCACGCATGTCGGAGTACAGCGCGTAGGGGTCGACCCGCGGTCCGGTCGGCAGGACCTTCGGGTCCTCGGAACCGGACGGTGCGCCGGGCTGTGATGACCGGTCATTCACGGGGCATCTCCGTTCCTTGGCAGGTCGGCTCGTTCCGGCGGGTACGCCCGAGCGCCCCCGAACCTAGACCGGCCGAACCGAGCGTTTCTGCGCTGGATTGAGCATCGTGCGAAGTCGGCGGGGTGCCGCCACGGCCGGTTCGGCATGCCTGCGTCCAATGGTGGCGAGGGCATTGGTGTCGGCCGGATCTTTTCCTATGCTTGCCCCCCGCACCTCGCTTATCCGTACATCCTGGCGATCTCAGACACCGTTCCGGCGCGTCTGCCGGGCCGGGCTGCCCGGACCGGGACGACGAGTCTGTGCCGTTTCTAGGCGATTCGAGGTTGAAGATGAGGGCAACACTGGAGTACCGCCGAACCCGTTCGACCACCACCGCGGTCCCCGTGCGGCGTGCCGCCGAGCCGGCCGACACCGACTCGGCCCGCTTCCGCACCAAGCTGCGCGCGCTGTGCGCCACGCGGCTGCACGACACCCCGACCCTGACGGTGCCCCGGCTGGGACACGTGTACATGGAAGGCGGCCAGGACCGGCACATATACGTGATCGAGACCGGTCAGGTCAAAACGCTGATGATCACCGGGAGCGGCAAGCGATGTCTGCTCTCCATCTCCGGGGCGGGCGACGTCCTGGGCGAACTGGGGCTGCTCGGAAGCGAGCGCTCCGACACTGCGGTCGCGCTGGAACCGGCGACGCTGCGCCAGATCCCGTGCGACCGGTTCCTCTCGGTGCTCGCCGAGGAGGGGCTGCTGCCGGAGTACGTGCGGCACCTCGGCGAGCGGGTGATCGAACAGCAGAAGATCATCGTCGACATGGTGACGTTGGAGTGCGAGCGCCGCCTGGCGGCCCGACTGCTGCTGCTCTCCCAGCAGATAGGCAAGCGCCGCGGCCGACTGGTGGTGATCCCGCCCCGGATCACCCAGGAGGAGCTCGCCGAGATGGTCGGCACCACCCGCTCCCGGGTCGGGCTGTTCCTCAAGCGCTTCCGGGAGACCGGGCTGGTCGGCATGGTGCAGGGCTCGCTGGCCGTCGACGTCCAGCGGCTCGGCGACTACATCGAGGGCCGGCTGCAGGCCGATGCTCAATTCTGAGTAGCTGGGCATTCGTCGCGATGCCGACCCTTGGGGCTCTGGAAGGCCGGCCCCACGGGAGAAGGTCGAACATGAGTGAGCATCAGACCCTGCTGTTGCTGATGCAATTGGCGGCCCTGCTGCTTGTCGGCGCCGGCATGGGCCAACTGGCCCGCCGGGTGGGTCTGCCGGGCGTGGTGGGCGAACTGCTCAGCGGTGTGGTGCTCGGTCCGACCGTGCTCGGACACCTCTCGCCCGCCACGTTCGCCTGGATGTGGCCGACCGACAGCTCGCAGACCCAACTGCTGGACGCGGTCAGCGCATTCGGCGTACTGCTGTTCATCGGGTTGTCCAGCGCGCACCTGGACCTGCGGATGCTGCGCCGACGTCCTCGCACCGTGCTCTCGGTCAGCACCGCGGCGCTGGTGCTGCCGCTCGGCCTGGGCGTCGCCACCGGCCTGCTGCTGCCCGGCCGGCTGCTCGGCCCGCATGCCGACCGCTCCTCGTTCGCGCTGCTGATCGGCGTGGTGATGGGCGTCAGCGCGATCCCGGTGATCGCCAAGACGCTGACCGACCTCGGCATGCTGCACCGCGACATCGGACAGCTGACGCTGGCCGCGGCGGCCGGCGAGGACGTGGTCGCCTGGATCCTCCTGTCGCTGGTCTCCGCGATGACGGTGGGTGCCCTGACGGCCGGTCACATCGTCTCCAGCGTGGGGCACCTGCTGCTGTTCCTGGTCGTGGTGATCGCCGCCCGGCCGCTGCTGCGCCGGGCCCTGGGGCGGGCCGAGAAGGCCGAGGGCTCCGGGCCGGTGATCGTGATCACCGTGGTGGCGATCCTGGCCGCCTCGGCCGGCAGCCAGTCGCTGGGCCTGGAGTCGGCGCTCGGCGCGTTCGCGGTCGGCTGCCTGCTCAGCTCGCCCTCCCGGGAGACCGCGGTGCGGCTCGCCCCGCTGCGGACCGTCACGCTCTCCGTGTTCGCCCCGATCTTCCTGGCCGGGGCGGGCCTGAAGGTGGACCTGGCGGTGCTGGGCGACCCCGGGACGTCGGCCGCCGCCGCGGTGGTGCTGCTGCTCGCCGTCGGCGGCAAGTTCGCCGGCGCCTACCTGGGCGCCCGGCTCGGCCGCCTGACGCACTGGGAGGGCCTGGCGCTGGGCGCCGGGCTGAACGCCCGCGGCGCGGTCGAGGTGGTGGTGGCGACCATCGGCCTGCGGCTCGGCGTGCTCAGCCCCGCGATGTACTCGATCGTCGTGCTGGTCGCCGTGCTCACCTCGGTGATGGCCGCGCCCACCCTGCGCTGGACCATGGCGAAGGTCGAGCACCGCTCCGAGGAGCACCTGCGGGCCGTCGAACTCGCCGCCTGGTCGGACCGCGCCCCGGTGCCGGCCGACCCTGCGCAGAATTGAGCAGCAGGAATCCGCTGCCCGCTCTTAACGTGATCCGGTAGTGATCGTCGGGGACGACCGGTTAATTTCCGTGGAAGTGGAAAAGGAGGCGGGCAACGTGACGGCCGCAGAGAATTCCAGCACGCAACCCAGGATCAGGCCGGCGTTCCACCAGACCTCGGTGCCGTTGGACAAACTGCTGAATTCCGCCGACGCGGGATTCCTGATCCACCGGGTCGGGCAGCTGAAGAACGAGTTCCGCGAGGAGGGCATGTCCTTCTCCGCCGACCTGGTCGATCTGATCAACAACGCCCAGGTCGGCTACGTCTCGATCTTCGCCTTCGAGGAGCTGTTCGGGACGCAGAGCCGGCTGCACTGGCTGCTGCACCTGAAGGAGCCCAGCGACTACCGCCGGATGCTCGACATGGTCGACCACTCGCAGAAGTGGGCCGAGGTGTCCGCCGGCGACCGGCTGCCCGCCAAGGGCGGCGGCAACTGGGAGCGGATGTTCGTCGAGGGCTCGATGACCGAGACGATCATCTGCCCGCAGCACGGTCTGAGCCACCACGACGAGGACGACGACCACCCCCTGGACACCTTCCAGCCGCCGGCCCGCTACCAGTCCCGGCTCGCCCCCGAGCAGCTGCTGCACTCCGTGAACACCCCGCTCACCGTGCACCGCCGCCTCCAGGTCCGGTACGCCCTGCGCGAGGAGGCCCGGAAGTTCTGGTTCGACTGGGCCGGACACGTCTCCGAGGCGATGGCCGGCCGCGCCACCGCCTTCCTCTACGAGGAGATGTGGGGCCAGCAGGACCGCCTGCACCTGCTGATCCACCTCGCCTCCGCGGAGGCCTACCACGAGCTGACGGCCCTTCAGGAGACCGACCCGGAGCTGCGCCGCCTGATGACCTCCCAGGTCGTCCCCGACAGCAAGGGCGGCGGCGGCTGGCACCGCACGGTGCTCGACGGCACGATGACCGACACCCTCTGGGCGCCGCTGCATGGCCGTCGGAGTTGAGGCGGCCCACGCCTATGTCGGGCGGGCCGCCCTGGACGTCAGGGAGCTGTTCCACGCGCGCGGACTGGACCTGGACCGCTTCGACAACCTGATGATGGTGCAGAAGTCGGTCAACCTGCCGTGCGAGGACCCGGTCACCAACGCCGTGAACGCGGCCAGGCCGATCCTCGACCGGCTCACCGGGGAACAGCGCGACAGCATCGAGGCGGTGATCGTCGGCACCGAGTCCGGCCTGGACTTCGGCAAGCCGATCAGCACCTACGTGCACCACTACCTCGGACTCGGCCGGCGCTGCCGCTCCTTCGAGGTCAAGCACGCCTGCTACGGCGGCACCGCGGCGCTGCGCACCGCGCTCGGCCTGCTGGCGGGCAGCCCCCGCCCGCGGGCCCGGGCGCTGGTGATCGCCGCCGACGCGGGCGGCTCGGTGGTCGGCATGCCGTACTGGGAGCCGTCCCACGGCGCCGGCGCGGCCGCCCTGCTGCTCGGCCCCGAACCCGAGGTCCTCGACCTCGACCCCGGCGCGGCCGGCCTCTACAGCTACGAGGTGATGGACACCTGCCGCCCGCGCCCCGACCTGGCGGCCGGCGACTCCGACCTCTCGCTGCTGGCCTACCTGGAGTGCCTGGAGCGCTCCTTCGCCGACTACCGGGACACGGTCGCCGGTGCGGACATCCTCGAGACCTTCGACCACCTGGCCTTCCACACCCCGTTCGGCGGGATGGTCAAGGGCGCCCACCGGCACCTGATGCGCCGGGTCAAACGGATGCCCCGGACGCCATCGAGGCCGACTTCCGGACCCGGATGGCCGCCTCGCTGGTCAATCCGGCCCGGATCGGCAACACCTACGCGGCCGGTCTGTTCGTCGCCCTGCTCTCGCTGATCGAGCACGGCGACTTCAGCGAGCCGCGCCGGGTCGGCCTGTTCTCCTACGGGTCGGGCTGCGCCTCGGAGTTCTACAGCGGCGTGGTCGGCACCGGGGCGCCCGCCCTGCTCGCCCGGTACCGGACCGCCGAGCAGCTGGACGCCCGGCACCGGCTCGCCGTCGCCGACCACGACCGGCTGGCGAAGCACACCGCCGAGGGCGCCCCCGGCGTGCAGGACGCGGTCCTCGACGTGTCGCGGTACGCGGACGTCTACGACCCGGCGCTGCACGGCAGGGAACTGCTGGTGCTGGACCGGATCGAGAACTTCCACCGGCGCTATCGATGGAGCTGAGCAGATGGACCTGGGCACGGATCACCGCACGATCCGACTCTCCGGCACGCCGGGCGTCCTCACCGTCGCCCTCGACCGCCCGGACGCGCAGAACAGCATCGACACCGCCATGATCCGGGAGCTGCACGCGGCGCTCGACACCGCCGAGGCCGACCCGGACTGCCGGGTGGTGGTGCTGACCGGAGGCGACGGCGTGTTCTGCACCGGCATGGACCTGCTCGGGGCGGCCGCCGAGGGCCGCCCCGACCGGGAGCGGGCGGCGCGGGGCGGCGCCGAGTTCCTCGGCCTGCTCAAACGCCTCACCCTCACCCCCCGGGTGGTGGTCGCCACCGTCGACGGCCGGGTGGCCGGCGGCGGCGTCGGCCTGGTCGCCGCCAGCGACTTCGTGCTCGCCACGCCCCGTTCCACGTTCAGCCTGCCCGAGGCGCTGTGGGGCCTGCTGCCGTGCAGCGTCGCCCCGTTCCTGATCCGCCGCACCGGCTTCCAGAAGGCCTACACGATGAGCCTGAGCACCCTGCCGGTGACGGCCGACCAGGCACTGCTGTCCGGCCTGGTCGACCAGCTGGCCGACCAGCTCCAGCCGGCGCTGCGCCGACTCGCCTTCCGGGTCACCAAGGTGGAGGGCGCCACGGTCGGCGACCTGAAGCGGTACTTCGCCAAGATGTGGATCATCACCCCGGAGGTCGAGCGCACCGCGATCGACGAGTTCGCCCGGCTGATGTCCTCCGACGGTGTCGGCCGCCGGATCGCCGACTTCGCCGAACGGCAGCGCTTCCCGTGGGAGGGGGGCTCGTGACGCGGCGGACCGCATGGCTCTTCCCCGGCCAGGGCGCGCAGCGCCGCGGCATGGGCCGCGACCTGTTCGACCGCTACCCGGAGGCGATGGCCGCCGCCGACCGGATCCTCGGCTTCTCGGTGCGCGAACTCTGCCTCGGCGACGCCGGCGAACGGCTCACCGACACCCGTTACCTGCAGCCCGCGCTGTTCGTCGTCAACGAGCTGACCCGGCGCGCGTACGCGGCCCGCGAACCCGCCCCCGACTTCCTGGCCGGGCACAGCCTCGGCGAGTACAACGCGCTGCTCGCCGCCGACGCCTTCGACTTCGAGACCGGCCTCGCCCTGGTCGCCCGCCGCGGCGAACTGATGGGCCGGGCCACCGGCGGCGCGATGACCGCCGTGGTCGGCCCCGGCGCCCCGCGGATCGCCGACCTGCTCGCCGAGGCCGGCCTCGGCGACGTCGACCTCGCCAACCTCAACTCCGCCGAGCAGGTGGTCCTCTCCGGCCCGCCGAGTCACTGCGCCGCGCCGCGGAGGCCGTCACCGCCGCGGGCGCGGGCCGCTGCGTCCCGCTGCGGGTCAGCGCGGCCTTCCACTCCCGCCACATGGCCGACGCCGCCCGCGAGTTCGCCGCCTTCCTGGACGGCTTCGAGCTGCGCGACCCCCGCCTGCCGGTGATCGCCAACGTCACCGCCCTGCCCTACCGCCCCGGCGAGGTCCGCCGGCTGCTGGCCGCCCAGGTGCACAGCACGGTCCGCTGGTCCGAGAGCATGCGCCACCTGCTGGCGCAGGGCGTCGACCGGATCGCCGAACAGGGCCCGGGCCGGGTGCTGACGGGACTGTGGGACGCGGCGGTGAAGGACGCGGCGAACGGGCCGGCGCCGGCACCGCGGCACGCCACCGCCGGCGGCGACCCGGCACCTGTGGCGGTCGGAGCGGCCGCCGACGCGGCGCCCGGCGCCGGGCCGGCGAGTGCCCCGTCCGGGGCCCCCGCGGCCGCAGGCGCGGTGACCCCCCTTCCCGCACGGCCCGCCGGCGGCGGCTCGGGGCCGACCGCGGAGCGGCTGGGCTCGGCGGCGTTCCGGGGCGACTACGGGGTGCGCTACGCGTACCTGGCCGGGTCGATGTACAAGGGCATCGCCTCCACGGAGCTGGTGGCCCGGATGGCGCGGGCCGGGCTGCTCGGGTACTTCGGGACCGGCGGGCTGCGGACCGAGCGGATCGAGGCGGCGATCGCCGCGCTCCGCGCCGAACTGGGCCCGGGCGGCGGCTTCGGGATGAACCTGCTGCACGCGCTGCACGACCCGGCGCTGGAGGAGGCCACCGTGCGGCTGTTCCTGCGGCACGGGGTGCGCTTCGTCGAGGCGTCGGGCTTCACCCAGCCGACCCGGGCGCTGGTGCTGTACCGGCTGAGCGGGGCGCACCGGGACGGCGCGGGCCGGGCGGTGGCGCCGAACCGGCTGCTGGCCAAGGTGTCCCGGCCGGAGGTCGCGACGGCGTTCATGGAGCCCGCGCCGCAGGCGCTGGTACGGGGGCTGCTCGCCGACGGACTGCTGACCGCCGCGGAGGCCGAGGCGGGCCGCGCGCTGCCGCTGGCGGGGAGGTGTGCGCGGAGGCCGACTCGGGCGGGCACACCGACGCGGCGGTGGCGTACACCCTGATGCCCGCGATGACGGGCCTGCGGGACCGGATCGTGGCCGAGCGCGGCTACCCGGACGGCATCCGGGTCGGCGCGGCGGGCGGCCTGGGCGCGCCGGAGAGCCTGGCGGCGGCGTTCGTGCTGGGCGCGGACTTCGTGCTCACCGGCTCGGTCAACCAGTGCACCCCGCAGGCCGGGACGTCCGACGCGGTGAAGGATCTGCTGGCACAGGCCGACGTCCAGGACACCGGGTACGCGCCGGCCGGTGACATGTTCGAGATCGGGGCGCGGGTGCAGGTGCTGCGGCGCGGCACGCTGTTCGCGGCGCGCGCCAACAAGCTGTACCAGGCGTACCGCCGGTACGACGGCCTGGAGGCGATCGACGCCAAGCTGCGGCGGACGATCGAGGAGGGCTGGTTCCGCCGCGACCTCGAGCAGGTCTGGAAGGAGACCCGCGAGTACCACCTGCGGGCCGGCCGCCCGCAGGAGGTCGAGCGGGCCGAGCGGGACCCCAGGCACCGGATGGCGCTGGTGTTCCGCTGGTACTTCGTGCACAGCACCAGGACGGCGATGCGCGGCGATCCGGCCGAGCGCGTCAACTACCAGATCCACACCGGCCCGGCGATCGGCGCGTTCAACCGCTTCGCCGCCGGGACCGCGCTCGCCGACTGGCGCAACCGCCATGTCGACGCCGTCGCCGAGGCATTGATGGCCGGCGCGGCCGAGGTCCTCCGGGACCGTTTCTCCTCGCTGGGCCGGTAATTCGGCGGCCTGCTCAATAGTGAGCTGCGCCGATCTCCGAAGAAATGGCCTAATTGTGCCGCGCAGAGCGGCAATTCGAACCATTCACCAAGGAGCCCGTTCATGACCGAGAAGGCCGATTCCGAATTCTCCACCCCGGTCGCCCAGCAGCAGACGTCCCTTCCGGTCGCGGATGTCCTGCATTCGGCGAACGCCGGTGTCGTGGTCGAGCGCGTCGGGCAGCTGCGGGCCGAATTCCGCTCGGAAGGGCGGCAGTTCGCCCGTGAGCTCTCCGAGTACCTGAACACCCGGTACGTCGGTGTGGCGACCACCTTCGTCTACGAGGAGACCTTCGGGACCAAGGACACCCTGCACTGGCTGCTGCACATGCGCTCCCTGGAGGCGTACGAGACCCTCGTCCGCATGGGCTCCCAGGACGAGGGCTGGCGCGAGGTGATGTTCCGCAACCGCATCCCGGAGGAGCGCGGCGGCGGCTCCTGGGACCGGATGTTCCTGGACGGCGGCCTGAAGGAGACGGTGCTCATCCCGCAGAGTTTCGGGATGTACGGCACCGCCGACACCGAGCTGTCCTCGGTGGTCGAGGACGGCGGCGTGGACCGCTTCGTGGTGCCGACCGCCGAGCACCAGACCTCGCAGAAGCCCGACGAACTGCTGCACTCCGCCAACTCCGGCATCATCATGCACCGCACCGGCGAGCTGAAGTACGAGTTCCGCGCCGAGGGCCGGGAGTTCGCCCGCGCACTGACCGAGAGCTGGAACGCCTCACTGGGCGGCGAGGCGACCATCTTCCTCTACGAGGAGGCGTTCGGCCTGTCCGACCGGATCCACTGGTTCATCCACCTGCGCAAGCTCAGCTCCTACTACAACCTGATGGGCCTTCGGGCGCGTACCGGCCCGGCCGCGCGCGAGGTGTTCACCAAGCAGTGGATCCCGGAGGAGAAGGGCGGTGGCGGCTGGGAGCGGATGTTCGTCCAGGGCAGCCTGCGGGACCTGGCCCTGACCCCGCAGCACTGGGGCATGTACGCCACCAAGACCGGCGCCGCCCAGGGCTGACCGCCCCGGCGCGCTCCCGGCGCGCCCACCCCGCGAACCCGTACCGGATGGGAGATCCGCCATGGTTTCCGGCAAGACGCTGCACCAACTCTTCGAAGTCCAGGCCGCGAGGACGCCGGACCGCGTGGCGGTGAGCGGGGCGGACCGCGCCCTCACCTACCGCGAGCTGAACGCCGAGGCCGACGCGGTGGCCGCCCGGCTGCGGCAGGCCGGCGCCGGCCCCGACCGGCTGATCGGCCTGTGCGTCGACCGCAGCGCCGACCTGGTGGTCGGCCTGCTCGGCATCCTCAAGGCGGGCGCCGCGTACGTGCCCGTCGACCCGGCCTACCCGGCCGAGCGGGTCGCCTTCCTGCTCGACGACAGCCAGGTCTCCGCGGTGGTCTCGGTGTCCCGGGTCGCCGAGCGCCTCGCGGACTGCGCGGCTCCGGTGGTCTGGCTCGACCGCGACACCGAGCCGCCGGCCGCGCCCGCCGCGGCCGGGGAGTCCCGGGAGAGCGACCTCGCGTACGTCATCTACACCTCCGGCTCGACCGGCGTCCCGAAGGGCGTACTGGTCGAACACCGCAACGCGGTCCGCCTGTTCGAGCAGACCGCCGAGCTGGTCGGCTACCGCGCGGACGACGTGTGGACACTGTTCCACTCGATCAGCTTCGACTTCTCGGTCTGGGAGCTGTGGGGCGCGCTGCTGCACGGCGGCCGCCTGGTGGTGGCCGGCACCGAGACCGTCCGCTCCCCGGAGCTGCTGCACAAGCTGCTCGCCGACGAGGGCGTCACGGTACTCAACCAGACCCCGTCCGCGTTCCGCCGCCTGGTGGGCGCCTCCACCGCGAAGCTGCCCGCGCTGCGCCTGGTGGTGTTCGGCGGCGAGCGCCTGGACGTCAAGCTGCTGGAGCCCTGGTTCGCCCGCTACGGCGACGAGCGGCCCGCACTGGTCAACATGTACGGCATCACCGAGACCACGGTCCATGTGACGGCCCGTCCGATCACCCGCGCCGACCTCGACGAGCCCGGCGTCAGCCCGATCGGCCGCCCGCTGCCCGGCGTCACCCTGCACCTGCTCGACGAGGCCGGCAGCCCGGTCGCCGACGGCACCCCCGGTGAGCTGTACGTCGGCGGCACCGGCGTGGCCCGCGGCTACCACCGCCGCCCCGAGCTGACCGCCGAGCGCTTCCGCACGGTCGGCACCGGTGCGGACGCGGTGCGCCTGTACCGCTCCGGCGACCGCGCGGTGCGCACCGCCGACGGCGAGTACCTGTACATCGGCCGGGCCGACGACCAGATCAAGATCCGCGGTTTCCGGATCGAACCCGGCGAGATCGAGGCGCTGCTCGCCGACGACCCGCGGCTGGCCTCGGCGATCGTCGTCCCGCAGGACCACGGCGAGGGCGACGTCCGGCTGACGGCCTATCTGGTGCCGCGGCCCGGCGCCGAGATCGACGACGAGGCGCTCGGCCGGCTGGTCGCCGAGGTGTCCGCCCGGGCCGCGGGCACGCTGCCCGAGCACATGCGGCCCTCCGCGTACCGGCTGATCACCGAGGTGCCGACCACCGCGCAGGGCAAGGTCGACCGCTCGGCGCTGCCCGCCCTGCCGCACCGGCAGGCCCCGGCCGGCCCGGCGGGCGGCGGCGTGGAGCTGACGCCCACGCAGCGGCAGGTCGACGCGATCGTCACCGAGGTGCTGGCCCGGCCGGGCATCGGCCTCGACGACGACCTGTTCGAGCACGGCGCCACGTCGCTGGCGTTCATGCGGGTGATCGCCTCCGTCAACCGTCGCTGGAAGCTGTCGCTGACCGGCGCGGAACTCGACGCGGCGACCGTCCGCCAGCTGTCCGCCTGCGTGGACGCGCAGGACCCGAAGTGAGTGGAGAGAGGAGCACCACCGTGCCCGACGTGACCGGCGGCTTCACGCTGACGCCCGAGGAACGCGCGAGCTTCCAGGAGCGCGGCTACTTCGGCCCGTTCAAGGTGTACGAGATCGAGGAGATGCAGCGCCGCTGGCGGATCGAGCGGCTGCGGTTGATGGACCGCAGCAACGCCGTCTACCAGGACGAGGCGGCGCAGTCCGGCAACACCAACATCTCCAACTACGACCGGCACCTGGACTCGGAGTTCCTCGCGGACCACATCTGCCGGCCGGAGATCGTCGACCGGGTGGCCGGCGTGCTCGGGCCCGACGTGCTGTGCTGGCGCAGCGAGTTCTTCCCGAAGTACCCGGGCGACGAGGGCACCGACTGGCACCAGGCCGACACCTTCGCCAACGCCTCCGGTGTGCCGCAGATCCTGTGGCCCGACGAGCACAAGGACTTCGGCGGCACCATCACGGTGTGGACGGCGTTCACCGAGGCCAACGAGGACAACGGCTGCCTGCAGTTCATCCCCGGCTCCCACACCCGGATGAACTACGACGAGACCAAGAAGATGCACTACACCCCGGACTCCATCAACCAGGTGGACAAGGGCGGCGTCCGCCGCGGCTTCTTCGGCTACGACTACCGCGAACTGCAGGTCGACGCCGACTTCAAGCCCGACGAGTCGCAGGCGGTGTCGATGGTCATGCGCCCGGGCGAGGCGATCATGTTCTGGTCGACCCTGATGCACGCCTCCTGGCCGCACAGCGCCAAGACCGACGAGATGCGCCTGGGCTTCGCCGGCCGGTACGTGCCGACCTCGGTGCGGGTCTACCCCGACACCGAGCAGATCGAGGAGTACGGCGGCACCGTCTCGCTGGAGCGCTACGGCGCCGTCCTGGTCGGCGGCGAGAACCGGTACGACCACAACCGGATGGTCACCCGGACCACCCTCGGCCACCCGTTCACCACCCGCTGACACCGACCTACACCGACCTACACCGACCGACACCGACCGGAAGGCGTACGAGCCGATGACCGAGCACGAGGCCCGGGCCGCCGCGACCGCACTCGCCGAGGCGGTGCACGGTCTGCGGGCGCTGGCCGTGCGCCTCGACCCGCCCGCCCGGGTGGCCGTGCCCGCCGGTCCGCGCGCCGGACTGCTGGCCGCGCTGGCCGAGCGGCTCGGCGTCCCGCTGGCCGTCGGACCGGCCGTCCCGGACGGGGAGAACGGCGTCTTCGAACGGATCATCGGCGAACGGCTCGGCCCGGCCCTCGGCCGGTCCGAGCTGGACGGCTTCCCGGCCGGACCCGCCGGGATCACCGAAATCGCCGACCGGGTGGCCGCCGCCTCCTTCGACAGGTTCCGCACCGCCCTCGACGCCGTCGCCCCCGACGGCGCCCGGCTGCCCGTCTACACGGCCGGCGACCCGGCCGCGCCCGCGGTCCTGATCGCCTCCGCCTGCGGGATGCCCGCCGAACTGTGTTCCCGCTGGCTGGAGTTGCTCGGCGGCGAGTACCGGATCGTCACCTGGGAGACCCGCGGCCTGTTCACCGACGAACCCGACTTCGACAAGCTCGGATGGGACACCGAGGCGCAGGCCGGGGACGTCTTCGCGGTTATGGACCACCTCGGCATCCGCACCGCCCACCTGCTGGGCTTCTGCGGCGGCAGCGTGGTCGCGCTCGCCGCGGCCCGCCGCAGCCCGGAGCGGATCGACTCGCTCAGCCTCTGGCACGGCGCGTACGAACTCGGCCCGGACTCGCCCAAGCTGGATCACCACCGGAACATCCAGGCGCTGATGGCGATGGCCGCCGAGGACCGCGACACCGCCGCCGCCGTGCACGCGGTGTTCCTCGGCACCGCGCTCGGCGGCACCCCGCCCGACCTCGCGCACCTGGTGCTCTACCCCTTCGCCACCTCCGAACTGTTCTACCGCTACTGCCGGTTGAACGGCGCCATCACCGACATCGACGTCAACCCGCTGCTGGCCGGCGTCGACCACCCCACGCTGGTGGTCACCAGCGAGGACGACACCACGGCCAATCCGCTCGGATCGGCCGAGGTGGCCCGGCGGCTGCCCAACGCGACGCTCAGCGTCGAGCCGACCGGCGATCACATCTCACTCTTCAAGTTGGGCGGCCGACTGGGCGAACTCGCGCTGGGCTTCCTGCGCGAGCACCCCGGCGGCCAGGCCGCCCCGCGCTGAGACGGGACTCACGTGGAAACGAGCAACGAGACCGGGCTGACGGCTGCCCGGATCCTGCACCGGCTGCTGGCCGAGGTGCGCCCGGACGGAGCGGAACCGCTGCCGCCGGGCGGACTGGCCGACTGGGGCCTCACCTCGCTGGCGCTGACCCGGCTGTGGGCCGGCGTACGGCGCGAGTTCGGCATCGACCTGCCGCCGGCCCGGCTCGCCGCCGCCACCCTCGACGAGCTGACCGCGACGGTGGCGACCGGGACCGCCGGGACCGCCGGGACCGCCCCGCGGCCGGCCGGCGCGGCCGGCGCCGACGAGCGGGAGCCGTTCCCGGTCACCGACCTCCAGCAGGCCTACCTGGTCGCCAAGGGCAGCGACCTGGGAGGTGAGGCGGTCGGCTGCCACCTGTACCGCGAGTTCGCCGTCCCCGACCTCGACCCCGGCCGGCTGCGCCGGGCCTGGCAGGACCTGATCGACCACCACGGCATGCTCCGCGCCGTCGTCGACGACGACGGCCTGCAGCACATCCGCCCGCGGGCCGACGACTGGCAGCTGCCCGTGCACGGGCCCGGCGGCGCCGAGGACCGCCACACCGTCCGCGCCCGCCTCTCGCACCGCTGCTACCGGCCCGGCGCGTGGCCGCTGTTCGCCATCGAGGTCACCCGTACCGGAACCGGCCCCGACATCGTCCACCTCAGCCTGGACACCCTGATCACCGACGGCCACGGCTACGCGGTGCTGCTCCAGCAGTGGCACCAGCGCTACCACCACCCCGAGCAGCCGCTGCCCGCAGCCGGACCGTCCGTCGCCGAACTGGTGCCCGCCCTGCTCGCCGAACGCGGCTCGGACGCCCACCGCGCCGATCTCGCCTACTGGGCCGACGAGTTGGCCGAGCTGCCGGCCGGGCCCGGGCTGGTCGCCCCGGTCCCCGCGGCCGCCCCCGCCGGCGGCTGCCGCGAACGCCGCCCGCTGGACGCCGAACTGCCCGCCGACCAGTGGCGGGCGCTGACCGCGCGGGCCGTCCGGCTCGGCGTCTCGCCGACCGCCCTGGTGCTCGCCGTGTTCGCCGAGGCGCTGGACCGCCGGGCTCCGCAGCGGCGCACCGCCCTGGTGGTCACCACCAGCAGCCGCCCGTACCTGGCCGCCGAAACCCCCCACCTGGTCGGCCCGTTCACCTCGACCGCCGTCCTGGTCCTGGAACGCGAGGCCGACGAGACCCTCGACGAGCAGGCGGCCGCGGTCCACGCCCGCCTCGGCGAACACCTGCGGCACGGCCTGGTCTCCGGCATCGAGGCGCTGCGCGAACAGCGCACCGGCCGGCCCGCGCCCGCCGTCGTCTTCACCGGTCTGCTCGACGTCGGCCCGCCGCCCGGCGTCGCCGGCGGCTTCGGCGCGGCCATCGAGTACGGGGTCAGCCAGACCACCGACGTCGCCCTCGACCACCAGATGTGGGAGCAGGACGGAGCCCTGCGCTACCGCTGGGACATCGACCCCACCCGGTTCGCCCCCGGCGCCGTCGAGACCGCCTTCGCCGCCTTCGGCAACGCCCTCGCCGGCGCCTGCGCCGAACCCGCCGGGAACCCGCGGCCGTCCCGCGCCCTCCAGGAGGCGTACATGGTCGCCCGCACGGCCGCCGGCGACGGACCCGCCGAGGGCTGCCAGTGCTACCAGAGCTTCGAGGTCGACGCACTCGACCTCGAGGCGCTCGCCGACGCGCTGCGCCGTCTGGTCGACGGCCACGCGGTGCTGCGCGCCACCTTCGCCGCCGACGAGGTGACGGTCCGTCAGCAAGGCCCCGAGCAGTGGCGGATCCCGGTGATCGAGGCCGGCGACCCTGCCGCGCACCCGGCGCTGCGCGCGCTGATCCGCGACGAGATGACCAACCGACCTTTTCCGCTCGGCAGTTGGCCGCTCCTCGACCTGCGGGTGACCCGCGACGACAGCGGGTTCTCCGTCGTGCACTGCGCCTTCGACCTGCTGGTCGCCGACGGCCTGAGCATCCACCGCCTGTACCGCGACCTGTGGCGGCTGTACGCCGACCCGGCCGCCCGGCCGGCACCGGCCGGACCCGACCCGGCCCCCGCGAGCCCCGCCGCCGAGCAGGCCCGCTACTGGCGCGAGCGGCTCGCCGAACTCCCCGCCGGACCGGAACTCGGCCCGCCAGGCGGCCCCGCCCGGGCCGGCCGCGGCCGCACCCGCCTGGCCGGCCGGATCGACGGCTACCGCCGACTGGCCCGCCGCGCCGCCGAGTACGGCCTGCACCCCGACGACCTGCTGCTCGCCGCCCTCACCCGGGCCGTCTCCAGCCACACCGAACAGCCCTGCGCGCTGCCCGTGGTGCTCTGGCCGAAGACCGCCGAGGCCGCCCGCCCGGGCGAGCACTCCTTCATGACCTGGGTCACCGCCGCGCCCGCCGAAATGCCGCTCACCGCAGCCGCCCGCGAGTACCGCCGCGTCCTCGACGCCGACCTCGCCGAGGGCGGCACCGGCGGCCTCGGCGAGATGCGCCGCCAGGTGCTCCGCGGCGGCGACGCCGCCCACCCCGTGGTCTACACCGCCCTCGTCGACCTCACCGACCGGCCGCTGCCGGCCGGCGTCCGCCAGGGCGAGTGGCTGACCAGCACCCCGGCTGCGCCCTGGACAGCGTCGCCGTCGCCGAGGGCGACGAACTGCGCTACTGCTGGGACATCGTCGAGGCCGACTTCCCGGCCGGCCTCGCCGAGCGGATGTTCGCCGTCTTCGAGAACGGCCTGCGGCTGCTCGCCGACGACGCCACCTGGGCCGGCACCCCCGCCGGCGGGCTCACGGCGGAGGAACGGCACACCGTGCTGCACACCTGGAACGAGACCGCCGTCCCGGTGCCCGACGACGGCCCTGTGCACCTGCTGTTCCAGCGTCGGGCCGCGAGCACCCCCGAGGCCGTGGCCCTGCGCTGGCGCGACGGCACCATGACCTACGGCGAACTCAACCGCCGCGCCAACCGGATCGCCCACCGTCTGACGGCCGCCGGCGTCGGCCCCCGGCAACTGGTCGGCGTGCGGATCCGGCGCGGCCCCGAGATGGTCGCCGCCCTCCACGGCATCCTCAAGGCCGGCGCCGGCTACCTGCCGATCGACCCCGCGCTGCCCGGCCCCCGGGTCGCCGCGATGCTCGGACTCGCCCGCGCCACCACCGTGCTGACCACCTCCGACACCCCCGCCGTGGAGCTGCCGGCCGGGGTCACCGGCGTCGAGACCGACACCGACGCGGCGATCAACGGCCCCGCCGCCCGCGAGGACGACCCGGAGACCCGCAGCACCCGCGACGACACCGCGTACGTCATCTTCACCTCCGGCTCCACCGGCACCCCCAAGGGCGTCCAGGTCGCCCACCGCTCGGTGCGCAACCTGCTGAACTTCTGCCACCGCACCTTCGAGCTGCGCCCGTCCGACCTCGGACTCGCCGTCACCTCGCTCAGCTTCGACCTCTCCGTCTTCGACATGCTCGGCCTGCTCGGCGGCGGCGCGGGCGTCTACCTCGCCGACGAGACCCAGCAGCGCGACCCGGAACTGCTGCTCGACATCCTGCTCACCGAGCCGATCACCCTCTGGAACTCGGCGCCCACCACCCTGCACCAGCTCACCCCGCTGCTCACCCCGACACCGGCGACGCGGCCGCCGCGCACCTGCGGATCGTCGCGCTGGCCGGCGACTTCATCCCGCTGTCACTGCCCGGGGCGATCCGCGAGGCGTTCCCGAACGCCGAGACCATCGCCCTGGGCGGGCCCACCGAGACCACCGTCTGGTCGAACGTCTACCGGGTCACCACCGTCGACCCCGGCTGGCGCAGCATCCCCTACGGCAAGCCGATCGACAACACCCGGCACTACGTGCTCGACGAACACCTCGAACCCTGCCCGATCGGCGTCGAGGGCGACCTGTACACCGGCGGCGCATGCCTGGCCGTCGGCTTCTGCAACCAGCCCGAGCTGACGGCCCGCCTGTTCCTGCCCGACCCGTTCGTCGACACCCCCGGCGAACGGATGTACCGCACCGGCGACCGGGCGCTCTGGCTCCCCGACGGCAACCTGCGGATCGCCGGCCGCGGCGACCGCCAGGTGAAGATCCGCGGCCACCGGGTCGAACTCGGCGAGGTCGAGCACCGCCTGCGCGCGCACCCGGCCGTGCAGGAGGCCGTCGCGGTGCTGCGCGACGACGAACCGCCGAGCGGCGACGCCAGGCTCGTCGCCTACGTCGTCACCGACCCGGCCGCCCCCGCCGTCACCGTCGCCGAGCTGCGCGCGCACACCGCCGAGGCCCTGCCCGGGTACATGGTGCCGAACTTCGTGGCGCTGCTGCCGTCCTTCCCGGCCACCGCCAACGGCAAGCTGGACCGCGAGGCGCTGCCCTGGCCACTGGACGCCGCGCCGGCCGCTCAGCCCGTGGCCCCGGCGACTCCGGTCACCGAAGCGGGCACGGAGGCTCCGTCCGCACCCGCACTCCCGCCCGCACCCGCGCCCGCACCCGGTCTCTCGCCCGCGCCCCCATCCGGTCCCTCGGCCGCACCCGCGCCCGCACCCGGTCCGTCGGCCGCGAGCCCGGCCGGGCTGGCCGAGGAGGTCGCGGCGATGTTCGCCCGGCACCTCGGCGTCGACACCGTCGACCCGGCGCTGGACCTCTGGGACCAGGGCGCCACCTCCTTCACCATGGTCCAGATCTCGGCCGGGCTGCGGAAGCGGTACCAACAGCGGGTGCCGGTCTCGGCGCTGATCTCCGAGCCGACCGCCGCCGGCATCGCCCGGATCCTCGCCGACCGCCTCGGCCTCCGGGCCCAGCCCGATCCGGCCGCCGCGGCCGCCGCGCCGGAACCGGAGGCGGGACCGGAGGGGAACCGGAGGCGGGACCCGGCATCGTGGACATGTTCTCGCCGCAGGAGCGGGACGCGTTCAAGGCCGCCGCCTGGAACCTGCGCCGCCCCGCGCCCGGCGCCCGGCGCATCGCGCTGCCGGAGACGACGGTCCACCCCGCCCACTACGACTGGCGCGGCAGCCGCCGCGACTACCGCGACACCCCGTTGCCCGCCGAGGCGCTCACCCGGCTGCTCGGCCTGCTGCGCGAGGCCCCCGTGGAGGGCGGCACCCGCCGCCTGTACCCGTCGGCCGGGGACACCTACGCGGTGCAGGCGTACGTGCACGTCAAGCCGGACGCCGTCGACGGGCTGGCCGGCGGCATCTACTACTACGACCCGCGCGGGCACGCGCTGGAACTGGTCAACGCCGAGCCGCGGATCGACCGCACCGTGCACTTCTACTACAACCGGCCGGTGTTCGACGGGTCCGCGTTCGGGATCTTCCTGATCGGCCAGACCCGCGGCATCGCCCCGCTCTACCAGGAGGTCGCCGAGCGCTTCCTGACGCTGGAGGCCGGGTACATCGGCCAGCTGCTGATGACCGGCCAGGCGGCCTGCGGCATCGGACTCTGCCCGGTCGGCACACTGACCTTCGACGACGTCCGCGACCAGTTCGCCCTCGACGACGGCCACGTCTTCCTGCACTCCTTCATGGGCGGCGGCGTCGACCGGACCGGCACCGCCGACCTGCGGCCGCCGTTCGCCGAGCGGCCCGCGCGGGCCGCGGCCGCCGGGGAACCGAAGGCCCACGAGGAACCGAGGGCCGCCGAGGTCGCGGTGGTCGGCATGGCCGGACGCTTCCCCGGCGCCGAGGACCTGGGGGAGTACTGGCGGCAGCTCAGCACCGGCCGGTGCGCCGTCGGCCCGCTGCCCGCCGGGCGGGGCTTCGCCGAGGACGGCCGGCTGCCCACCGGACTGCACGGCGGCTTCCTCACCGGCATCGACACCTTCGACAGCCTGCACTTCCGGATCGCCCCCGTCGAGGCCGCCGCGCTCGACCCGCAGCTACGGCTGCTGCTGCAGACCGTCTGGACCTGCCTCGAGGACGCCGGCCACACCGCCGAGTCGCTGCGCGCCGCCGCACCCCGGGTCGGCGTGTTCACGGCCGCCATGTGGCACGACCACCAGCACACCGGCAAGGAGACCTGGGACGCGGACGCCGCCGCCCGGGTCGCCGCCCTGGCCGGCGACATGCCCGGCCGGATCTCGCACCACTTCGGCTTCGACGGCCCGAGCGTCGCCGTCGACACCGCCTGCTCCTCCTCCCTGACGGCCCTCCACCTCGCCGCCGAAGCCCTGCGGCGCGGCGAGTGCGACGCCGCCGTGGTCGGCGCGGTCAACCTGGTCACCCACCCCTACCACCTCGCCCTGCTCGCCGAGGCAGGGCTGCTCGCCGAGCACGGACCGGTCCGGGCCTTCGCCTCCGACAGCTCCGGCTGGTGCCCCGGCGAGGGCGTGGCCGCCGTCCTGCTGCGCCCGGCAGCGGCCGCCGACCGGGACGGCGACACCGTCCGGGGCGTGCTGGAGGCCACCTGGATCGGCCACGCCGGCGGTGGTGGACGCTTCGGCGTACCCGACCCGCAGGCGCTGGCCGGCTCGGTCGGCGCGGCCCTCGTCCGGGCCGGGATCACGCCCGCCCAGGTCGACTACGTCGAACTCGCCGTGGCCGGCGCGGGAGTCGCCGACGCCGCCGAACTCGAGGCGCTCGCCCAGGTGTTCTCCGGCAACCCGGTGCTGGCCGGGACGGTGAAGCCGAACATCGGCCACCTGGAGTCCGCCTCGGGCCTCTCCCAACTGCTCAAGGTGCTGCTCCAGTTCGAGCACGGCCGGATCGCGCCGACGCTCACCGCCGGGCGGCGCAGCGACCTCGTCGACTGGGACGGCCTGCCGCTGCGGGTCCCCGAGCACCTCGTCGACTGGCCGTCGGCCGCGACCGCCCGCCGCGCCGTCATCAACGCGGTCGGCGCCTCCGGTGCCTACGCCCACGCGGTGCTGCGGGCCGCGACGTCCGCCGCCGCCGACGGGCCCGCGTCCGGCGCCACCACCGACGGGCGCGCGCCCGGTCGGCAGGCGGTGGTGCTGTCCGCCGGCTCCGCCGACGGCCTGCGGCGCGCCGCAGGCCGGCTCGCCGCGCATCTGGCGGACGGCGCGTCGCCGGCCCTCGCCGACCTGGCGTTCACCCTGCAGGACGGCCGCGTCCCGATGCCGCACCGCCTCGCCGTGGTGACCGACGATCTCGCCGAAGTACGCACCGCGCTGGCGGAGTTCGCCGCGGGACGGACCTCCCCGGCGCTGGCGGACGCGGTGGTGGGGCCCGGCCGTCCGGTCGCCGAGCTCGTCCCGGCGGACGCCGACGCCGCGGCCGCCGGGTGGCTGCGCGGAGCCCCCGTCGCCTGGCACGCCCTGCGGTCGCCCGGCCGCCGTCGGGTGCCGCTGCCGGGCACGGTGTTCGCGGGGGAGGAGCACCGCCTGACCGTGCCCCCGCGAACCGCACCCGCACCCGTGCCCCCGCGAACCGCACCCGCACCCGTGCCCGCGCGTCCCGTACCTGTGGCCGCGCCCGCGCCCGCGCCCGTCGCCGAGGTGCCCGACGCCGTCCGGCACTACGTGCTCGCCGTCTACGCCGAGGCGTCCGGCATCCCCGTCGAGCGGCTCGACCCGCAGGTCCCGCTGGAGCACTACGGCCTCACCTCGTACGTGGTCGGGCAGCTGAACGCCCGCCTCGCCGAGGACTTCACCGAGCCCGTCTCCCGCACCCTGTTCTTCGAGCACCGGGACCTGGCCGGCATCGCCGCCGAACTCGCCGCCCGCGCCGACGGCCCCTGGCGGCCCGTCAGGACGGAGGCCCCCGGCGGCCGGCCCGCACCTGCCGGGAACCGGCCCGAGGACACGGCGGTCGCCGTCGTGGGCCTGGCCGGCCGCTACCCCCGGGCGGCGGACCTGGACCGGTTCTGGCAGCTGCTGGAGCAGGGCTACGACGCGATCGGGCCGCTGCCCGCCGAACGGCACCGGCCGGGCTGGCCGGTGGACCTGATGTGGGGGGCGTTCCTGGACGGCGTCGACAGGTTCGACCCGCTGTTCTTCGCCGTCTCGCCGCGCGACGCGGTCCTGATGGACCCGCAGGAACGCCTCTTCCTCGAAGTCGCCTGGGAGGTGCTGGAGGACGCCGGCTACACCCGGGCCCGGCTGCGCGATCAGCACGGCGGACGGGTCGGCGTGTTCGCGGGCGCGATGTACAACGAGTACCCGTTCCTCGGTGTCGAGCAGTCGCTCCTCGGCCCGGCCGCCGACACCGGCTCCGCGCTCGCGGGCATCGCCAACCGGGTCTCGTACTTCCTGGACCTGAACGGCCCCAGCATGACCGTCGACACCATGTGCTCGGCCTCCCTGACGGCTGTTCACCTGGCCGTCCGCGCGCTGCGCCAGGGCGAGTGCGAGGCCGCGCTGGTCGGCGGCGTCAACCTGTCCGCGCACCCGCACAAGTTCCGCCAGCAGCACCGCCTGCGGATGGCGTCCACCGATCACCGCTGCCGCAGCTTCGGCGCCGGCGGCGACGGGTTCACGCCCGGCGAGGGCGTCGGCGCGGTGCTGCTGAAGCCGCTGGCCCGGGCGATCGCCGACGGCGACCGGATCCACGGCGTGATCCGCGGCACCGCCGTCAACCACGGCGGCCGCACCAGCGGCTACATGGTGCCGAACCCGGTCGCCCAGGGCGAGCTGGTGGCGGCGGCGCTGCGCGACGCGGGCGTCGAGCCGGGCAGCATCGGCTACCTGGAGGCGCACGGCACCGGCACCGCGCTCGGCGATCCCGTGGAGATCAACGGCCTGGCCCGGGCGTTCGCCGGGGTCGAGGCGGGGACGTGCGCGATCGGTTCGGTGAAGTCGAACATCGGCCACCTGGAGGCCGCCGCCGGACTGGCCGGACTCACCAAGGTGCTGCTGCAACTGCGGCACCGCAGGCTCGTGCCCTCGCTGCACGCCGAGCAGCTCAACCCCGACATCGACTGGGCGCGCAGCCCGTTCGCCGTCCAGCGCGAGGCCGCGCCGTGGCCCGAACGCCGCACCGCCGACGGCACCCCGGCGCCGCGCCGGGCCGGACTCAGCGCGTTCGGCGCGGGCGGGGCCAACGCCCACCTGGTGATCGAGGAGTACCTGCCGCAGCCGGCCGCCGAACCGGTCCGCCCGGCCGGTCCGCAGCTGTTCGTGCTGTCCGCCCGCGACGAGCAGCGGCTCACCGAACTCGCGCACCGCTGGGCCGATTTCCTGGCCCGTCCGGAACTGCCGCCGTTCGCCGACCTCGCGCACACCGCGCAGTCCGGCCGCGAACCGCTGCGCGAACGCCTCGCCGTCGTCGCCGCCGGCCCGGCCGAGCTGCGCGCGAGACTGCTGCGCTTCCTCGACGGCGACAGCGGCGACGTGGTCCGCGGTCGTACGCCGGGGGCCGACGCCCCCGCCGGACCGCACCCCGCCGACGGCTCGTACGGCGACCTGCTCCTGCTCGCCCGGCACTGGACGGCCGGGGGCCGCGTCGACTGGTCCCGTCTGCACCCCGGCGCCCGGCCCCGCTGGGCCGCCGCCCCCAGCTACCCGTTCGCCCGCGGCCGCTACTGGCCCGAGCCCGCGAAGACCGTGGAGGCCGCACCCGTGGAGGAGCCCGACGGGCGGCAGCCGCTGCTCTTCACCAAGAGGTGGCGGAGCGCCGGACAGCCCCGGCCCGAGCCGGTGACCGGACGGATCGTCTGCCTGTACACCGACCGCTCCCGGGAGGCGGCCCGGCAGGTCGCCGAGGCCTTCGGGCGCGACCGGGTGATCCCGGTCCGCGAGGGCGGACCCGCCGACGGCGACGCCGGGTTCACCGGCGAGCGGGACGCGAGCGCACTGCTGGACGGACTCGCCGACCGCTACCCCGACCTCACCGGCTGGCTCGACCTGAGCGAGCTCGACCGCCCCGCCGCCGACCCCGGCCCGTGGACGGCCCGGCTCGCCGCACTGCAGCGCCTGCTGGCCCGCCGTCCCGGCACCCCGCTGCGGATCGTGCACGCGGTGCGCGACCGCCGCGGCGCGGACGGCCGCCGCCTGGCGGGCGTGGTGCGGCTGCTCGGCGCGGAGTACCGCACCGTCCGCGCCACCGTCGTCGAGAGCGACGCCGGACCCGCCGAACTGGCCCGGCAGCTGCTCGCCGAATGGGCGGGCGGCGAGCCCACCGCCGAGGTCGGGCACCGCGGCGGCGAGCGGCTCGTGCCCGTGCTCGAACCGGTGCCGGTGCCGGCCCCGGCCGAGTTCCCGGCCGACCCGGCCAAGGTCTACCTGATCACCGGCGGCACCCGGGGCATCGGCGCGGAGGTCGCCCGCCGCCTCGTCGAACGCGGCGCCCGCCGCCTCGCCCTGACCTCCGCCCACCCGCTGCCACCGCGCCACCGCTGGTCGGCGTCCGAGCTGTCGGCCCGGGAGGCGGTCGCGGTGCGCAACGTGCAGGCGCTGGAGCGGGCCGGCGCGCAGGTGATGCTGCACGGCGAGGCCCCCGCCACCGAGGCCGGTCTCGGCGCGTTCCTCACCGGGGTCCGCCGCTCGCTCGGCCCGATCGGCGGCGTGGTGCACTGCGCCGGACTGCCCAGCCGGGGGCGTCCCTCCTTCGTCCACAAGACGGTCGCGGACATCGCCGAGGTGTTCGAGCCGAAGACGGCGGGCGCCGATCGGCTGGAACGGCTGTGCGCCGCCGACGAGCCCGAGTTCTTCGTCCTGATGTCCTCCGCGAGCACCCTGCTGCCCCGCCTCGGCGCGGGTGTCACCGACTACGCCGCCGCCAACGCCCACCTGGAGTATCTCGCCGACCGGACCCGCACCGGCCGCACCCGCTTCCACGCCGTGCACTGGCCGACCTGGCTCGGCACCGGCATGGGCGCCGGCCGGCCGGACGGCTGCGCGCCCGCCGGGCTGGACGCGATCACCGTCGAGGAGGGGCTGCGGGTACTCGAAGCCGTCCTCACCGGCACGCTGCCCGCCCAGCTGCTGCCCGCCGTCCCGCTGCCCGGGCGCTTCGACCCGGAGACCCTGCTGCACGCGAACCGCGCGCCGGCCGCACCCGTCGACGCACCGGCGGCCACGGTGGCCGCGACATTCTCCGGGGCACCGGTGGCCACGGCCGCTCCAGCGCCCTCCGGGGCACCGGCGGTCACGGCGGCTGTGCCGTCCTCCGGGGCACCGGTGGCCACGGCCGCTCCGACACTTTCCGACGCGCCGCCGGACTGGCTGCTCGCGCTGTTCTCCGAGGCGCTGGAGATCCCGCTGCCCGACCTGGACGCCACCGCCCCGTTCTCCGACCTGGGCGTGGAGTCGGTGATGCTCGGCGAACTCGTCGAACTGATCGAGCAGCGGATCGGCAGCAGCCTGGAACCGGCCGTGCTGCTGGAGCACCAGACCCTCGAACGGCTCACCGGATACCTGCGGAGGGCCGGACTGGACCCGGCGGCCGTCGACACCCCGTCAGCCCCCGGACCCGGCCCCGCCGCGGCACCGATGACGACCACGCAGCCGGTCCCGGCCCCCGGTACGCCCCCGGCCGCGTCGCGGGAGCCAGCCGACCGCCGGATCGCGATCATCGGCCTGGACTGCCGGTTCCCCGGCGCCCCCGACCCGGACGCCTTCTGGGCCGCCCTGGCGGCGGGCCGGAACAGCATCACCGAGGTCCCGCCGAGCCGCTGGGACCACCGGGCGCTGTACCGGCCGGAGCACCGGATCGGCAGCAGCATCAGCCGGTGGGGCGGGTTCGTCGACGGCATCGAGGACTTCGACCCGGAGTGGTTCGGGATGACGGAGGAGGAGGGCCGCTGCCTCGACCCGGCGGTCCGGCTGGTCCTCGAAGGCGCCGCCAACTGCTTCGCCGACGCCGGGTACCGGACGGAGGAGCTCCAGGGCCGCGAGGTCGGGGTGTTCGTCGGCGCCCGGCTCGGCGACTACGGCCGGCGGATCGGCCTGCGCTCCGGCCCGGCCGCGCTCGGCGGCGACCAGAACTTCGTCGCCGCCCGGGTCGCCCACCACTTCGACCTGCACGGCCCGAACCTGACCGTCGACAGCGCCTGCTCCTCCGCCCTCGCCGCCGTCCAGCTCGCCTGCCGCAGCCTGCTGGAGGGCGAGTCCGAACTGGCCGTCGCCGGCGGCGTGGACATCCTGCTGGACGAGCGCCCCTACCTGGAGTTCAGCGCCGTCCGGGCGCTCTCGCCGACCGGCCGGTGCGCCACCTTCGACCGGGACGCCGACGGCTTCGTGCCCGGCGAGGGCTGCGGCCTGGTGCTGCTCAAGCCGCTCGCGCGAGCGCTCGCCGACGGCGACCGGGTGCTCGCGGTGGTCGACGCGGTGGCCGTCAACAACGACGGCCGCACCATGGGTCTCACCACCCCGAACCCGGTCGCCCAGGCCAAGGCGATCCGCCGGGCGCTGGCCACCGCCGGAATGTCCGCGGAACGGGTCGGCATGGTCGAGGCGCACGGCACCGGCACGATGATCGGCGACCCGATCGAGTTGCGGGCGCTCACCGACGTCTACCGGGAGACCACCGACGCGCGCGGCTTCTGCGCGATCGGCAGCGTCAAGTCCAACATCGGACACCTGCTCAGCGCGGCCGGCGCGGCCGGCCTGGTCAAGGCGGTGCTGGCGCTGCGGAACCGCCGACTCCCGCCGACCCTGCACTGCGAGCACCCCAACCCGCGCTTCGACTTCGCCGACTCCCCGTTCTACCCGAACACCGCCCTGCGGGACTGGCCCGATCCCGGCCGTCCCAGGGTCGCCGCCGTCAGCGCCTTCGGGCTCGGCGGCACCAACGCCCACCTGATCGTCAGCGAGCCCGACGAGAACGCGGTCGCCGACCACCCGCCGACCCGCCGCCCCCTGCCCCGGCCGGTCTTCGACCGCCGCCGGCTCTGGCTGGAGGCCCCGGCCGCGCACCGCCCGGCGCACCCGTCACCCGTCCCCGCCGCACCTCCCGCGCCTTCCACACCCGCCGCGCCTTCCACACCCACCGCGCCTCCCGCCCCCGCCGGGCCGGTCCGCGCCGCCTCGATCCTCGACCTGCACTTCGAACCGAAACCCGCCGCAGGGGCCGTCCTCGGCATCCCGGAGAGGACCCACCGATGAGCGAGGCCATCATCGACTGTCGGCTCGTGCTGCGGCACGGCGACTTCATCATGCAGAACCACCGGGTCCACGGGGTGTCGGTGATGCCGGGAGTCACCTTCCTCGACATCGTGCTGCGGATCCTCGCGGCCCAGGGCCTGGACCCGACCACCGTCGAACTGCGCGGCATCGTCTTCGCCGAGGCGATCGCCACCGCCGAGGGCGACGACCGCGAGATCCGGGTGGTGATCGGCGAGCCGGCGGACGGCGTCCGCCAGGTCACCGGCACCAGCCGCCGGCTGCGCGGTGACGAACCGTACGGCGAGTGGCGGGAGAACATCCGCGCCGAACTGCACCCGGCCGGCCCGTCCGCCGTCCCGGACCTGGACGCCGCCGCACTGGTGGCGGGCGCGGTCCGCACCCGGTCGATGGCGGACATGTACGCGCACACCCGGTCCCGCGAGATCGTGCACGGCGCGGCCATGCAGTGCGCCGGCCCGATGCACCTCGGCGCCGGCCACCTGCTGGCCGAACTCTCGCTGGTCCTGCCGGAGACCGCCGAGGACCGCGCGTTCCTGCTGCACCCGGCGAAGATGGACGCCGCGACCATCGTCGCGTACGGGCAGCGCGAGATCACCGTCGCCGAGCCGTTCATCCCGATGTTCATCGACCGGTTCCGCGCGCACGGCCCGCTGCACGGCGCGTTCCTGGTGCACGTGCCGCAGCCCGAGGAGCTCACCCCGTCCGGTGAGCTGTTCCGCAGCACCTTCTCGCTGCACGACCGACAGGGCCGCACCGTCGCCGAGTTCGACCGCCTCACCTGCAAGCGGATCCGCCGCCCCGAGTCGATCCGCGACCTGCTGCCGGAGACCACCGGCGCGCGGCAGTCCGTCACCGTCGCCGACCCGCAGGCCCCCACCGCGCCCGCCGCCGACCACCGGCACTGGCTGCGCGGGCGGATCGCCCGGATGCTCGACCGGAGCGCCGACACCGTCGACGACGGGCTCGGCTTCTACGACATGGGCCTCACCTCCGTGGACATGCTGCGGATCAGCACCGAACTCGAGGAGGTCGTCGGCTCGGCGCTCTACCCGACGCTGCTGTTCGAACACACCACGGTGGACGGGTTGGCCCGCCACCTGGAGGAGACCTACGGCGCACCCGCCGCGCTTCCCCCGCAGCCCTCCGCACCCACCGCGCCGGCCCCGCAGCCCTCCGCACCCACCGTGCCCGCGGAGACTGCCGTGCCCGCCGCACCCGCCGCACCCGCCGTGCCCGCGGAGCCCGCCCGCCCGCACCGGGCGCAACTGCTGCGCCCGGTCTGGCAGCGGGTCGCGCACTCCGCGCCGACCGTGCCCACCGACCTCGCCGTGCTCGGCGCCGACCCGGCACTGCTCGCCGTGCTGACCGAGCGGGCCGCCGCGACGGGCGCGCTGGTGGTCGCGGTCGACCCCGGCGACCGGGCGCTGCTCGGCGCGCGGCTCAGCGCGCTGCCGGAGCGTCGCGGCCGGTCCTGGACGCTGCTGGACGCCACCGGACTCGGCGGGTCGTCCGCCGACCCGGCCGAGGTCGCGGTCGCCGCGTGGACGGCCTGCGCGGCGGCGAGCGAACGGCGGCCCTCCCGGGTGCGCGCGGTGCTGTTCGCGCACCGGCAGCAGCCGGAGTACGCGGCGGTCGCCGCGCTCGGCCGCACCGTGACGGCCGAGCTGCCCGCGCTGGCCGTCCGCGCCGTCGAGGCGGCCGCCGCCGGTCCCGCCGGTCCCGCCGAACTCGCCGAGCTGCTGCTCGCCGAGGCCGCCGACCCGTCCGCGGAGAGCGAGGTCCGGCACGCGGGCGGGGAGCGCTGGGCCCGGCGCTTCCAGGTGGTGGAGAGCCCCGTGCCGGCCGGGGGAGCGGGCCTGCGCGAGCGTGGCGTCTACCTGATCACCGGTGGGGGCGGCGGCCTCGGTCCGATGCTGGCCGAGCACCTCGCCCGCACCCGCCGCGCCCGCATCCTGCTGTCCGGCCGCTCCGCGCCCGGTCAGGCGCTGCTCGGGCGGATGCGGGAGTGGCAGCGGTACGGCGCGGACGCGCAGTACCGGACCGCCGATGTCACCGATCCCGCCCAGGTGCGCGAACTGGTGGCCGCCGCACGTGAGTCGTACGGCCGGATCGACGGCGTCGTGCACTGCGCGGGGGTGGTCCGGGACGGCATCTTCCTGGCGAAGCGGCCCGAGCAGATCCGCGAGGTGCTGGCCCCGAAGGTCTCCGGCATCCGCCACCTCGACGAGGCGACCCGCGCCGACGGACTGGACTTCCTGGCCGCCTACTCCTCGCTGTCCGCCGCCATCGGCAACCCGGGCCAGAGCGACTACGCCTACGCCAACGCCTACGTCGACCACTACCTGGCCGCCCGGCCCGGCCGGAGCATCTCCGTCGACTGGCCGCTGTGGGCCGAGGGCGGCATGCGGGTCGACGCCGAGGTCACCGAGCGGGCCGCCCGCACCCACGGCGCCAGCCCGCTGCCGACCGGCACCGGCATCGAGCTGTTCGAGCGGGCGCTGGCCGCCGACGACAGCCGGCTGGTCGTCACCCACGCCGACCCCGCCCGGTCCGACGACCGCCTCCCGCTCGCCGACGGCGACCTCGCCGCGCCGGACGCCACCGCGCCGGACGCCACCGCGCCGGACGCCACCGCGCCGGACGCCACCGCGCCGGGCGGGCCCGTACCGGACGCCGTCACGCCGGGCGAACACGGCCCGGACGCCGTCACGCCGGGCGGGTACGGCCCGGACGCCATCGCGGTGATCGGTCTGGCCGGACAGTATCCGCAGGCCGCCGACGTCGACGCGTTCTGGCGGCTGCTCGCCGAAGGCCGCGACTGCATCACCGAGGTGCCGCGGGAGCGCTGGGACCATGCGGCGATCCACGACCCGGAGCCCGGCCGGCCCGGCCGCACCTACGGCCGCTGGGGCGGGTTCCTGGACGGCATGGACCGCTTCGACCCGGCGTTCTTCGGCATCTCCCGCCGCGACGCCGAACGGATGGACCCGCAGGAACGCCTGTTCCTCACCACCTGCTGGCAGACCCTCCAGGAGGCCGGTCACCCGGCGTCCCGGACCGTCGCCGCCCCCGTCGGCGTGTTCGCCGGCGTGATGTGGAACCACTACCAGCTGGTGCAGGGCGCCGAGGACGGCGTGCAGCCGACCGCGATGCACGCCGCCGTGGCCAACCGGGTCTCGTACACGCTGAACCTGGTCGGCCCCAGCATGGCCGTCGACACCGCCTGCTCCTCGTCGCTGACGGCCATTCACCTCGCGGTGGAGAGCCTGCGCCGCGGCGAGTGCGAGATGGCGCTGGCCGGCGGCGTGAACGTCGCGGCCCACCCGCAGAAGTACCTGCAGCTCGCCCAGGGCCGCTTCCTCTCCGACGACGGCCGCTGCCGCAGCTTCGGCGCGGGCGGCACCGGCTACGTGCCCGGTGAGGGCGTCGGCGCGGTCCTGCTCAAGCCCCTCGCGAGGGCCGAGGCCGACGGCGACCACATCCACGGGGTGATCCGGGCCACCCGGCTCAACCACACCGGACGGACCAGTGGCTTCACCGTCCCCAGCCCCACCTCCCAGGCCGCGCTGATCCGCGCCGCCCTGGACGCCGCCGGCCTGCCGCCGTCCGGGATCGGCTACCTGGAGGCGCACGGCACCGGCACCGCGCTCGGCGACCCGATCGAGATCGACGGCCTGCGCAAGGCCTTCGCCGCGGCCGGCACCGGGTCGGGCGGCTGCGCGATCGGGTCGGTGAAGTCCAACATCGGCCACCTGGAGAGCGCCGCCGGGATCGCCGGCGTCACCAAGACCCTGCTCCAGCTGAGGCACCGGAAACTCGCTCCCTCGCTGCACGCGGAGGTGGTCAACCCGGCCATCGACCTCGCCGCCACCCCGTTCCGCCTCCAGCGCGAGCTCACCGACTGGCCCGCCCCCGCCGACGGCTCGCCGCGCCGGGCCGGCGTCAGCGCCTTCGGCGCGGGCGGCTCCAACGCGCACCTGGTGCTGGAGGAGTACCGCGCCCCCGCCGATCGGCCCGCACGCGGCGGACAGGAGCTGATCGTGCTGTCGGCGCGCGACGCGGACGCCCTGCGGGTGTACGCCGAGCGGATCCGGGCCGTGCTGCACGGGCCGGCGGAGCCGTCGCCCGCCGGGGCCGCGGAACTGCGCCGGGTGCTGACCGGCGCCGTCGCCCAGGTGCTGGGCGTTCCGGCCGACGCCGTCGACCCGGCCGAGCCGCTGGTCGACCTCGGTGTCGACCGCACCGGCCTGGCCCTGGTCCGCAAGGTCCTGGACGAACACCGGCCCGGCCTCGGCGGGCCGCTGCCGGCCGAGGGCGACCAGTCGATCGACCAGCTCGCCGGACAGCTCGGCGCCGGGCCACAGCCCGCCGTCCCGTTCGCCGCCCTCGCCCACACCCTGCGGGTCGGCCGCGACCAGCTGGGCAGCCGCCTCGCCGTCCTCGCCGCCGATCACGCGCAGCTGCTCGCCGCCCTCGACCGCTACCTGAGCGGTGCCGCCCCCGAAGCGGGCCAGTACTGGGGGCGTGAGAGGGCCGGCGCCGCCGAGCCGCGCCCGGAACTCGCCGGACTTGTCCGTGCCGGACGGCTGGAGGAGGTGGCGGCGGCATGGAGCGCCGGGGCCGACGTGCCGTGGGCGGACTGCGTTCCGACCGGCCCGGCCCCGCGCCGGGTGTCGCTGCCGGTCCCGCCGCTGCGCGAGGAACGGCACTGGGTGGGCGGCTGGCAGCGCCGCAACGGCGAACCCGTCGTCACCGCACCGGTGGCGGCCGCCGCGCCGGCTGCTCCCCGGGCGGTCGAGCCGTACCACGGCGACGAGGTCGAACTGCGGGTCCTGGAGCACGGGATCGCGCTGGTCACGATGCGTGACCACGCCCACCGCAACATGTTCACCGCCGGACTGACGCACGGTCTGGAGGCGGCCTTCGCGGAGATCGACACCCGCGAGGACGTCCGCGCCGTGGTGCTCACCGGCACCGAGACCGTCTTCAACCTCGGTGCGACCCCGAAGGCGCTGGAAGAGCTGGCCGAGAAGCACACCCGGTTCACCGACACCCCGTTCGTCTACGAGGGCCTGCTGCGCTGCCGCCGCCCCGTGGTGTCCGCGATGCGCGGCCAGGCCTCCGGCGGCGGCCTCGCCTTCGGCCTCTACGCCGACCTGGTGGTGCTCGCCGACGACGGCTCGTACGGGGCCAACTTCCTCAAGTACGGCTTCACGCCCGGCATGGGCGCCACCCTGGTGCTCGAGCAGCGCCTCGGCCGCACGCTGGCCACCGAGATGTTCCTCACCGGCCGCAGCTACCGCGGCGAGGAACTCGCCCGCCGCGGCGCCTCGGTGACCGTCGTCCCGGCGGCGGACGTGCTGCCGACCGCGCTCGACCTGGCCCGCTCGATCGCCGCCAAGCCCGCCGAGGCGGTCGCCGAGGTCAAGGCGGAGCTCGCCGGCCGGCTGCTCGCGCAGCTGCCGGAGATCGTGGAGCGCGAGGTCCGGATGCACGAACGGGTGCTCGGCGGAAGGTCGTTGGACCTGGTCCAGGAGCACTTCCGGAAGGTCCGCGACTACGGCGCGGCGGGCGCGGCCGCCGCGCCGGCCGAGGCACCGGTCACCCCGCAGGCCGCCCCGCCCGCCCCGCCCGCCGCGCCCGCCCCGCCCGCCGCGCCCGCCGAGGCGCCGGTCCCGGTGCCGGTGGCGGCGCGGCCGGCCGACGTCCCCGAGACCGGGCTGCCCGACCCGGCCGAGGTGGAGCGGCTGGTGGTCGCCACGCTCTGCGCCATCGTGTACGCCACCGAGGAGGAGATCGACCGCCGGCTCAGCTTCAGCGAGTCGGGCGTGGACTCGATCGGCGCGGTGGAGATCGTCCGGAGCCTCAACCAGCGCTTCGGCCTGGACATCGACTCGGTCGCCGTCTACGACCACCCCACGGTGGCCCGTCTGACGGCACACGTCCTGGAGACCGCCGAGCAGGCCCGCGCCCTGCACCGATCGGCGCTCACCCAGGCGCCTGCTGTTGCGCCCGCTCCTGCGCCTGCGCCTGCTCCTGCGTCCGCGCCTGCTTCCGCTCCCGCGCCGGAGCCGCCGCCCGCACCCGAACCGCCCGCACCCGAACCGCCCGCACCCGAACCGCCCGCCGCACCGCCGGTGCGGCTCACACCGCCGGCCGCTGCCGCTCCCGTCGCTCCGCCCTCCCCTGCCGCCCCGGACAGGCGAGTCTCCGGCCGCTGCGCGGCACTCCCGTCCAGCAGTCCGTCCAGCCCCTCCAGCCCGTCCAGCCCCTCCAGCCGGTGCAGCTCGCCCCGCTCGCGCCCCGGGCCGAGGCCGCGGAGCCGTCGCGGCCGCCGGCGGACGACGCCGACGGCATCGCGATCATCGGTGTGGCCGGCCGCTTCCCGGACGCCGAGGACCTCGACGCGTTCTGGGTGAACCTGGCCGCCGGCCGGACCAGCATCTCCCCGGTGCCGGAAGCCCGTTGGGGCACCGACTGGTTCGACCCGGACCGGCGCGTCCCGGACCGCTCGTACAGCAGGTGGGCGGCGCTGCTGCCGGACCTCGGCGGCTTCGACCCGCGGTTCTTCCAGCTGTCTCCGATGGAGGCGGAGGCGATGGACCCGCAGCAGCGCCAGTTCCTGCAGCAGGCGTGGACGGCGCTGGAGGACGCCGGCTACGCGGCCCCGGGGGAGCGGCTCCGGTGCGGGGTGTACGTGGGGGCCAGCGGCGGTGACTACTACCACCTGCTACGGGCGGCCGGCCAGGCGGACACCGGGCAGGCGTTCCTCGGCAACAACATGGCGATCCTGGCGGCCCGGGTCGCGTACCTGCTCGACCTGAGCGGCCCGACGATGACGGTCGACACCGCGTGCTCCTCCTCGCTCACGGCCGTTCACCTGGCCTGCGAGGCGATCCGCGGCGGCGACTGCGAACTGGCGATCGCGGGCGGCGTGGCGGTCATGACGACACCGCAGATGCAGGTGTGGAGCAGTCGGGTCGGGATGCTCTCGCCGACCGGCCGGTCCGTCCCGTTCGACGCCGACGCGGACGGCATCGTGCTCGGCGAGGGCGTCGGCGCGGTGGTGCTGAAGAGCCTGAGGGCGGCGCTCGCCGACGGCGACCGGATCCAGGCGGTGATCAGGGCGAGCGGGGTCAACGGCGACGGCCGCACCAACGGCATCACCGCGCCGAGCGCCACCTCGCAGGCCGAACTGCTGCGCGCGGTGCACCGCCGGGCCGGCGTGGAGGCCGGCGACATCGGGTACGTGGAGGCGCACGGCACCGCGACCAACCTCGGCGACCCGATCGAGGTCAAGGCGCTCAACCAGGTGCTGGGAGCCGCCGACGGGCCGGGCTTCACCGCCCTCGGCTCGGTGAAGGCCAACATCGGCCACACCACCACGGCCGCCGGCATCGCCGGACTGCTCAAGGTGGTGCTGGCACTGCGCCACCGCGCCCTGCCCCGCTGCCCGGCTTCGCCGAGGCCAACCCCAAGCTCGACCTGTCGGGCGGCCGCCTGCGGGTGGTCCGCGAACTGACGCCGTGGGAGCCGGGCGCGAACGGCGTCCGGGTCGGCACGGTCAGCAGCTTCGGCTTCAGCGGCACCAACTGCCATGTGGTGCTGGCCGAACCGCCCGCCCGCCCCGCGCCGGAGCGCCGACCGGAGGCGGCCCGCCGCCTGGTCCCGCTGTCGGCCCGTACGCCCGAGGCACTCACCCGGGTCGCCGCGGACCTCGCGGAGGCACTGGAGCACGACCCCGCGCTGGAACCCGCCGACATCGCCTGCACCCGCGCACTGGGCCGCGCCCACCTGCCGGTCCGCGCCGCGCTGCTCACCGGAGGTCACGAGGAACTCCTCGAACAACTGAGGAAGTTGACGGACGGCCAGGAGGGACCCGGCTGCTACCTCGCGGACTCCGCGGGCCTGGACGAGGCCGCCGGCTCGGACGACCCGCTGGTGCGGGCGGCCGCCGCGTACGTCCGAGGGGGCACTCCCGACTGGGCGGCGCTCACGGCCGGTGGTCGGCGAGTGGCGGTGCCGACCTACCGCTTCGCGCAGGAGCACTACTGGATCACCGGTCCGGCCGCCGCCGACCACGTGGTGTCGCCCGGCATGGCGGACGACCACCGGCTCCCGGCTCCGACGCGGCAGGCGGCACAGGAGCCGGAGCGGCCCGCGGGCCCGGACGGCGGGGCCGACGGCGTCGCGGTGGTGCGCCCCGAGGACCCGGTCGCCACCGACCACCGGGTGGCGGGCCGTCCGACGCTGCCCGGCACGGCGGCGCTCGCGCTGGCCGCCGACCTCGCAGGGCTGCCGTACCGGCTGTCCGCGGTGCGCTGGCTGCGGCCGTGCGAGCTGTCGGAGCCGCGCCGGCTGCGGCTGGCGGGGGAGGAGTCGGCGGCGGGCCGGTCGTTCCGGCTGGAGGCGGAGGGCGCGGACGGCCCGTACGTGCGCGGCGGGTTCGCGGCGCTGACCGCGGAGGAGGCGGCCGCGTTCGCCGCCGAGCCGCCGCTGGACATCGGGTTGACCGCCGACCGCTGCCGGGGCGTCCGGGACGCCGACGAGGTGTACGGGGCGTTCCGGGCGGCGGGCCTGGCGTACGGGCCGTCGTTCCGCCGCCTCGAGCAGGTGCGGGTCGGCGACGGCGAGACGCTGGGCACGCTGCGTCCCGCCGACGGGCCCGCCGGGTGGCAGGGGCTGACAGCGGTGCTGGACGCCGGGCTGCAGGTGCTCGCCCCGCTGCTCGACGCGGACGGCCCACAGACGCTGCTGCCGTTCGCCGTGGACCGGGTGACGGTGCTGCGCTCGCCCGAACTCGCCCGGTACTCGTACGCCCGGCGCACCGGCAAGGACCGGTTCACCGTGTCGCTGACCGACAAGTCCGGCGTGCTGTGCGTCAGGTTCGACGGCGTCTCGCTGCGCGCGGTGCCCCGCGAGGCAGCCGTTGCCGCCGTGGTACCCGAGGGCCCGGGGATCTTCCGGCCGGCCTGGGAGAACGCAGGCCCCGCCCCGGAGGAGGCCGCGGGTGGCGGCACCGTGCTGATCTGCCGCCCCGAGGCCGCCGGTGCGCTTGCCGACGCGCTGACGCACCGTCATACGGGTTGCGCCGTAAAGATGGTGGGCTACGACGACATCGACGCGGTGACCGAGGTCCCCGACCTCGTCTACTTCCTCACCGACCCGGCGCCCGCCCACCGGCCCGAGCAGGACCGGAGCGTGCCGGCGATGCTCCGGCTGGTCCAGCGGCTGCTGGCCCTCGGCGCGGCGCACACCGGACTCGGCGTGCGCGCCGTCCTGTTCGGCGCGGTCGCGGTGACCGGCGGCGAGCCGTTGCAGCCGCACGCGGCCGGGCTGCTCGGCCTGTGCGCCACCGCGGCCGCCGAGTACCCGCGCTGGACGGTCGGCTGCGTGGACGCCGGGACGACACCGGTCGCCCCCGAACAGTCGGCCGCGCTCCTCTCCCGCGAACCCGCCGCCGACCGGCTGATCGCGCTGCGCGACGGGCAGCGCCTGCGGCGCACCCTGGTGGCCGCCCGGCCGACCGGCGGCGAACCGCCCTGGCGCGAGGGCGGCGCGTACGTGATCCTCGGCGGGGCGGGTGGCCTCGGCCGCACCCTCGGCCGCCACCTGGCCCGCACCCACCGGGCCCGGCTGGCGCTGATCGGCCGCCGCGCCCAGGACCCGGCGATCGACGCGGCGCTCGCGGAGATCGCCGAACTCGGCGGCGAGGCCGTCTACTTGCGGGCCGACGCCGCCGATCCGGCGCAGCTCGACCGGGCGGTGGCCGCCGCCCGGGCCCGCTTCGGCACCCTGAACGGCGCCGTGCACGCGGCCCTCGACCTGCGGGACCGGACACTGCTGCACGCCGACCCGCGGACCTTCGGCGAGGTGCTCGCGCCCAAGGTGGCCGGCACCGCCGCCTTCGCCGACGCGTTGCGCGGGGACCCGCTCGACCTGCTGGCGGTGTTCTCCTCCGCGGTCTCCTTCACCGACTCGGCGGGCCAGGCCGCGTACGCCGCGGCCAGCACCTTCCAGGACGCCTACGCGCAGTGGCTGGACTCCCGGGTCCCGTACTCCGTGCAGGTGCTCAACTGGGGCTTCTGGGGCAGCGTCGGCGTGGTCGCCGACGAGCGCTACGGCGAGCGGCTGGCCGCCTTCGGCGTCGGCTCGATCGAGCCCGCCGAAGGACTCGCCGCGCTCGACCGGGTGCTCGCCGCCGGCCTGCCGCAGGCCGTGGTGGTCAAGGCCGACGCGCGCGGACTGGCCCGGCTCGGTGTCCGCGCCGAGGCCGACGACCCGCTCGCCCGGGCCAGGGCCGGCTTCGCCGCACTGGACGCGGTGGCCGCCGACCTGCTCCGCGCCGAGTTCGCCGCACTGCCAGAACTGCCCGCGCTGGAAAAGCCGTTGGCGTTCGACGAGTTCGCCGGCCGGCTCGGCGCCGTCGGCCGCAACCGCTCCGTGCTGGGCGCGGTGCTGCGGGTACTGGAACGGGCCGGCGCGGCCACCCTGGACCGCGACGGCACGCTGACCTTCCGGCGCGCCCTGCTCGACCCGGCGCGGCTGCCGGCCGCCGAGTTCGCCGCCGCCCACCCCGCGATGGTGCCGCACCTGACGCTGCTCCAGGTCTGCGTGGCCGGCGTCCCCGGCATCCTGTCCGGCCGGACCGCCGCCACCGAGGTGCTGTTCCCCAAGGGCTCGCCCGCCCTCGTCGAACCGGTCTACGCCGACGGGCCGGGCGCCGAGCACTTCCACCGGCTGATGGCCGCCGAGGTGGTCGGCTCCGCGCAGCGGCTCACCGGCGGCGAGCGGCCGCTGCGGATCGTCGAGATCGGAGCCGGGACCGGTTCCGCCACCCGTCACGTGCTGGCCGCCTGCGCCGCGGCCGGCGTGCCGACCGCGTACCGCTACACCGACATCTCGCCGGCCTTCCTACGACACGGCGAGGCCGACCACCGTGCGGCCGGGATGCGCTACGAGCTGCTGGACATCGAGCGGGACCCCGCCGCCCAGGGCTTCGAGCCGGGCTGCGCCGACGTCGTACTGGCCACCAACGTGCTGCACGCCACCCGGGACATCGGCCGCACCCTGGCCAACGTCCGCACCCTGCTGCGGCCCGGCGGCGTGCTCGCCGTGAACGAGGTGACCAGCTCCTCGGAGTTCGTCACCCTCACCTTCGGCCTCACCGAGGGCTGGTGGCGGTTCGAGGACCCGCAGTGCCGCCTCCCGGACTCGGCGCTGCTCGGCCCCGCCCAGTGGCGGGCCTGCCTCACCGAGGCGGGATTCCGGGTGACGGGGGTGCGCGGCATCCCCGGCACCCCCGAGGACGAACTCGAGCAGTGCCTGGTGACGAGCGAACGGGAGTTGAACGTGACAGCCGAGCAGACACCGGCGCCGACCGCGGCCCAGGTCCGCGGCTACGTACGGCAGGTCTTCGCCGAGGTGCTGAAGTTCCGTGCCGCCGAACTCGACGACCACGCGACCTTCGAGACGTACGGGATCGATTCGCTGGTCGGCCAGAACATCGTCTACCGGATGGAGCAGGACCTCGGCGCGCTGCCCGCCACCCTGCTGTTCGAGCACCTGACCATCGATCAGCTCGCCCACCACCTGCGCACCGACCGCGCCGAGCGGCTGACCGCACTGCTCCGCCCCGCGACGCCGCCCGCGACGCCGCCCGCCGCGCCGCCCGTCGCGCCGTCCGTCGAGGCCGCCCCGCCGGCACAGCCCGCTCCGGTCGCCCCGGTCGCCCCGGTCGTGCAGGCCGCCCCGGTCGTGCAGGCGACGCCGCCCGTGCCGGTCGCGGAGCCGGCCCGGCCCGGCCCGGCGGCGCACGGCGAGCCTGCCGACATCGCCGTGATCGCGGTCAGCGGACGCTACCCGGGCGCGCCGGACGTGGAGACCTTCTGGCGCAACCTGGAGGACGGCCGCGACGCCGTCACCGAGGTCCCCGCCGACCGCTGGGACTGGCGGCCCACCTTCGACGCGAAACGCGGCCGCGGCGACCGCAGCTACAGCCGGTGGGGCGGATTCCTCGACGACATCGACAAGTTCGACCCCGCCTTCTTCGCCATCCTGCCGCGCGACGCCGCCGACATCGACCCGCAGGAACGCCTGTTCCTGGAGACGTGCTGGGACCTGCTCGACCGGGCCGGCTACCTCGGCAGTTCCACCCACGAGACGATGACCGGGGTGTTCGCCGGAGTCATGTACGGCTCGTACGGACGGCTCGCCGCCACCGGCTGGGCGCACGGCAAGCTCTCCGGCGCCCACTCCGCGTACTGGTCGGTGGCCAACAGAGTCTCCTACCACTTCGACTTCCAGGGCCCCAGCTTCGCCGTCGACTCCGCCTGCTCCTCCTCGCTGACGGCCGTCCACCTCGCCGTCGAGAGCCTGCGCCGCGGCGAGTGCCGCATGGCCGTCGCGGGCGGCGTCAACCTGATCCTGCACCCCGCGCACCACGTGTCGCTGTCCGCGCTCAACATGCTGGCCGGGGACGGCGCCTGCAAGGTCTTCGACGAGCGCGCCGACGGCTTCGTGCCCGGAGAGGGCGTCGGCGCGGTGCTGCTCAAGCCGCTCGCCGACGCCGAGCGCGACGGCGACGAGATCCTCGCCGTGATCAAGGGCAGCACCGTCAACGCCGGTGGCAAGACCGGCGGCTACACGGTCCCCAACCCGCAGGCGCAGGCCGCGCTGATCGCCGAGGCGGTGCGCCGCTCCGGCGTCGACCCGCGCACCATCGGCAGCCTGGAGGCGCACGGCACCGGCACCGCCCTCGGCGACCCGATCGAGATCGCCGCCCTCACCCGGGCCTTCGAGGAACTGGGCGCGGCCCCGAGGAGTTCCGCTGCGCCGTCTCCTCCGTCAAGGCCGCCATCGGCCACCTGGAGGGCGCGGCCGGCATCGCCGGACTCACCCGGGCGCTGCTCCAGCTCCGGCACGGCCGGATCACCCGATGCGTCAACCTGGAGAACGTCAACCCGAGGATCGACTTCGCCGGTTCGCCGTTCTACCCGCCGCGCGAGACGGTCGACTGGCCCGCGCCCGCCGACGGCTCCCCGCGCCGGGCCGGCGTCAGCGCCTTCGGCGCGGGCGGCGCGAACGCCCACGTGGTGCTGGAGGAGTACCGCCCCCGCACCGCCCCGCGACGCCCCGGCTGCCCGACGGCGAGCAGCTGTTCCTGCTGAGCGCGCGCACCCGGGGCCAGCTGGTCCGTTACGCCGAGCGGGTCGCCGAACTGCTCGCCACCCCCGAGGGCGCCGGGCTCCCGCTCGCCGCACTGGCCCGCACCAGCCAGGTCGGGCGGCGCGAGATGGCCGAGCGGCTCGCGGTGCTGGCCACCGACACCTCCCAACTCGCCGACCGGCTGAACGACTTCGTCCGTGGCACGGAAAACGCCGGGGTCGTCGTGGGCAGCGTCGGCGGGGACTCCGGCGGCTGGTCGCTGCTCGACGACGAGGACGGCGCCGCCCTGGTCGCCACCATCCTGGCCAAGCGCCGACTCCCCAAGCTGGCCCGGCTCTGGACGGCCGGAGTGCCCGTCGACTGGCGGGACTGCTGGACCGCGCCGCACCCGCGCCGGGTCCAGCTGCCGCCCTACCCGTTCGAGCGCAGCCGCCACTGGCTGCCCGACCACACCGCCGCGCCGCTCCCCGCGACCGCCGCGACCGCCGCGACCGCCGCGCCCGCCGAGCGCGCCACCGTCTGCCGCTACCTGCGCCCGGTCTGGGAACCCGCCCCGCTCGCCCCCGCCGCCCCGCTCCCGTCGACGGTGCTGATCATCGCGGCGGACGAGGAACTCGGCACCGAACTCGCCCGCCGACTCGACGGGCTCGGCACCCGCTCCGTCCTGGCCCGCCCAGGGGCCGTCTTCGCCGCCACCGGCGAGGACCGGTACACGGTGGCCACCGGCGACCGCGAGGACCTGCGGCGGCTCGCCGCCCGGCTCGCCGCGACCGGCGCGCTGCCGAACGCGGTCGTGGTCGCCGCCGGCGCCGGGGCAGATCCGGACGCCGGTTTCCTGCCCCTGCTGTGGTCCTGCACCGCCCTGCTGGCCACCGCCCCCGCGGGCACCCCGCTGCGCGCCGTCTACGCGCACCCCGGAGCGCCGCAGGACGCCCGGCCCGAGCACACCGCCGTCGCCGCCGCACTGCGCGGCCTCGCCATGGAGCACAGCCGCTTCACCGGCAGCTGTCTCGCGGTCGGCCCGGACGGGGACACCGCCGGGCGGGTCCTCGCCGAACTCACCGCGCCCGCCGCGGACGACCCGGTGGCCCAGTCCGGCTACCGGGACGGCGCCCGGCTGCTGCGCCGGCTCACCGAGTTCACCCCGTCCACCGGCGGCGAGCCCGCCGGCCTCGCGCTCCGCGCCGGCGGCACCTATCTGATCACCGGCGGCGCCGGAGCCCTCGGCGTCCGGGTCGCCGAGTTCATGGCCGTCCACGGCCGCCCGCTCAACCTGGTCCTGGTCACCCGCAACGGACCCGGCCGCGACGCCCGCGACCGTCTCGACGAACTCGCCGGCAGCGGCGTCACCGTGCACTGGGAGCGCGCCGACGTCACCGACCCCGAACAGGTCCGCCTGGTGGTCGAGGAGACCATCGACCTCTACGGCGCGCTGCACGGCGTCATCCATGCCGCCGGGGTCGTGCGCGACGGCCGCGCCGTCGGCAAGGACCGCGCCGAGGTCGAGGCCGTACTGGCCCCGAAGCTCGCCGTCGCCCACCTCGACCACGCGATCGGCGAGCGGCCGCTCGACTTCTTCGCCGTGTTCTCCTCGCTGGCCGGCGAGGTCGGCAACCTCGGCCAGGTCGACTACGCCTACGCCAACGCCTACCTGAACGGCTTCGCCGAGACCCGCGAACGCCTGCGCGCGCGGGCCTGCGCAACGGACGCACCGTCGCCATCGCCTGGCCGCTGTGGGAGGAGGGCGGCATGCGCGTCGACGACGCCACCCTCCGGCTGTACGCCCAGCGCTGGGACATGCTCCCGATGACCACCGAGACCGGCCTGCGGGTGTTCTGCCAGGCCCTGGCCGGCGAGGAGCCGGTGCTGGTCGCCGTCGAGGGCACGGCCTCGGCGGCGACCGAGGCCGCCCCCGCACCGGACCCGGTCACCGCCCCCGCCCCTGCCCCCGCACAGGTGTCCGCTCCGGCCCAGGCGCCCGTCCGTGCGGCGGTCGACCCGGACCTCGCGGTGCGGGCCGAACTGCGCCGGATCGCCGCCGGGTTCCTGCTGGTCGACGAACACGAGGTCGACATGGACGCGGAGCTCCTGGACTCCGGCTTTGACTCGATCACGCTCACCCAGCTCTCGGTCGACGTCAACGAGACCTACGGCCTCGACCTGCTGCCCACCGTCCTGTTCGAGTGCCCGACCCTGGACGACTTCGCCCGCTACCTGGTGACCCACCACGCGGACGAGATATCCCGAACGGCCGGTCGGAGGCCGGCTCCCGTGACCGAGTCGGCGACGGAACCGGTCGCACCGGCCGGTGTCGTCGGGCCGACGTCGGTCGCTCCCGCCGGTGCCGTCGGACCGACACCGGTCGCTCCCGCCGCCGTGGTCGGGCCGGAGCCGGTCGTGCCTGCGGTGGTGGCGGCGCCCCAGGCGGTCGCACCGGCCGGTGTGGTCGGGCCGGAGCCCGTCGCACCCGCGGCGGTGGCGACGCCCCAGCCCGTCGCATCCGCCGCCGCCGTCGGGCCGGAGCCGGAGTCGGAGCAGCCGTACGGTCCGGCGCCCATCGCGGTCGTCGGCATCGCCGGCCGACTGCCCGGCTCGGCCGACCTCGACGAGTTCTGGCGGCACCTCGCCGCCGGGGACCACCTCGTCGGACCGGTCCCCGCCGACCGCACCGACCTGCGGCAGGACCCGGAGACCCGCGAACTGCGCGGCGGGTTCCTGGAGAACATCGCCGACTTCGACGCCGCCTTCTTCGGGATCTCCGCCACCGAGGCGGGCCTGATGGACCCGCAGCAGCGGCTGTTCCTCGAGGTGGTGTGGCGCGCCGTGGAGAACGCGGGCTACCCGCCGTCCGAACTCGCGGGCAGCGCCACCGGCCTGTTCGCGGGAGTCTCCACGACCGACTACGACGACCTGATGCGCGCCAACGGCGTCGCGGTCCAGGCGCACACCGCCACCGGCCTGTCGCACGCGGTGCTCGCCAACCGGATCTCCCGGCTGCTCGACCTGCGCGGCCCCAGTGAGGCGGTGGACACCGCGTGCTCGAGCGCGCTGGTGGCGATCCACCGGGCGACCCGGGCGATCCTGGACGGCGACTGCGACCTCGCGATCGCCGGCGGCGTCAACGCGACGCTCAGCCCCGGCCTGTTCACCGCGTTCACCAAGTCCGGGATGCTCAGCCCCGACGGCCGGTGCAAGACCTTCGACGCCGCCGCCGACGGCTACGTACGAGGCGAGGGCGCGGGCGCGGTGGTGCTCAAGCGGCTCGACCGGGCACAGGCCGACGGCGACCACATCCACGGCGTGATCCGGGCCACCGCCGTCAACCACGGCGGCCGCTCCACCTCGCTCACCGCCCCCAACCCCGAGGCCCAGGCCCAGGTCCTGGTCCAGGCGTACCACCGGGCCGCACTGTCACCGGACACCGTCAGCCACATCGAGACGCACGGCACCGGCACCTCGCTCGGCGACCCGGTGGAGACCGAGGGCCTGAAGCGCGCCTTCGACCGGCTGTCCGCCGAAGCGGGCCTGCCGCCGGCCGACCGTCCGCACATCGCGCTCGGCGCGGTGAAGACCAACATCGGCCACCTGGAAGCCGCGTCGGGCATCGCCGGGGTGCTCAAGACCCTGCTCAGCCTGAAGCACCGTCAACTGCCCGCCACCCTGCACCTCACCGAACTCAACCCGTACCTGCGCCTGGACGGCACCCCCTTCTACGTCAACGACCGCACCGCGCACTGGGACGGTGTCGACGACGGCACCGGCCGGACCGTCCGCCGGGCGGGCGTCAGTTCCTTCGGCTTCGGCGGCTCCAACGCCCACGTGGTGCTGGAGGAGTACCGCGACGAGACCTCGACGCCCGCCGAACTCCCCACCGCCGCAACGCTGTTCCCGCTCTCCGCGCCGACCGCCGCCGCCCTGCGCGACTGCGCCGCGACACTCGCCCGGCACCTGGAGACCGACCCCGACGCCGAGCCCGCCCGAGTCGCCTGGACCCTGCAGACCGGACGCGACGCCCACGCCGAACGCGTGGTCCTCGCGGCCGCCGACCGCGACCGGCTGCTGGCTCGACTCGGCGCCGTCGCACGGGGCGAGCTGATCGACTGTCCCCCCGATCCCGCCGCCCGCGAGTGGCTCGACACCGGCCGGACCGCTTGGGCGTCCCACTGGCCCGCCGCCCGCCCGCGACGCCTCCCGCTCCCCGGCTTCCCCCTCAACCCCGTGCGTCACTGGTTCACCCCCCGCACCGCCACCCCTGCTCCGGCGGCCCCGGCGACCGCCGAACCCCCGGCGCCCCCGGTGACCGCCGGAACTCCGGTGGCCCCGGTGACCGCTGCGACTCGGGTGGCCCCGGCGACCGTCGAGGTTCCGGCCCGCACCGCCCTGCCGCTCCCGGCACCCGGCGTCACCCCGGCCCGCACCGAGGGCGGCCTGATCAGGCTGACCGCGGCCTCGACAGCGACTCCCGCCTCGGACAAGGCCGCCGTTCCTCCCGCCCCGACCCCTGCCGCTGCCCCGGCTCCCGCCGCCGTCCCCACCCCGGCCCAGGTCCCCACCCCGGCCCAGGCCCCTGTGGTCGTCCAGGTGTCGGCGGCGGTCCGGGAGGAGGTCGCCGGCCTGGTCCACTCGCGGCTGGCGGAGATCCTCGGCCTGGACCCGGAGACGATCCTGATGACCAGTTCGTTCGTCGACCTCGGCCTCGACTCGATCTTCCGGATGGAACTGGTCCGCGGCCTCAACGAGCGCTATGGCCTGGACCTCAAGGCGTCCGAGCTCTACGACCACGACAACGTCGAGCAGTTGACCGCCGCCGTGGTGGCCGCCATGGAGGAGCAGCCCGCACCCGAACGGCAACCGGTGCCGGCGTCCGCACCCGCAGCGGCGTCCGCACCCGTACCCGCAGCAGCACCGGCAGCCGCGCCCGAGCCCGCGCCCGCGCCCGCTCCCGCGCCCGTTCCCGAGCCCCTCCCCGTCCCCGTCGTCGCGCCGCCCGTCGCGTCCGCGCCGGACCCGCAGGAGCTGCTCGCCGACCTGATCTCGACGATCTCGAACCGCACCCTGACCCCGGGTGTCACGTTCGCCGACGACGGTCTGACGTCCTTCGACATGCTGCGCACCGTGAGCGCGCTGGAAAAGCGTTTCGGTGCCCAGCGCAAGACCCTGATGTTCGACCACCCGACGGTGCCCGCCCTGACCGGGCACCTGCTCGCCGAGTACGGCCCGGCGACGGCCGGTGGCCTGCGCGAGGCGCTGTCGTCGGCGGTGGCCGGTCCGGAACTGGCCGCCGCCCCGACGGAGGCCGCGGTGCCGTCGGAGCAGCCGTCCGGCGGCTGGACGGTGCTGCGCAAGCGGCAGTTGCCGCAGCTTCCGGAGCTGGCGACGGTGGTCGCGGAGGTCGACGCGCGGTGGGCGAAGGAGGGCGGCCTGGCGGGCCGTGACATCGCGCCGCTGATGTTCCTGGGCGCCGAGCGGGAGGGGTACTTCAACTTCTCCCGGAAGGGCGGGGTGCTCTTCGCGTGGAGCTACGTCGGCTCGCGCGAGTACTTCCCGAAGCTGATCGAGCAGTACGTCGCCTACGCGGACCGGCACGGCCTGCAGCCCAACTTCCTCTCGGTGGAGCACATCGAGTCGGTGGCCGGCCGGCCGTTCAGCGCCACGCCGTTCGGCGCGGTGCAGCGGCTGGACGATCTGAGCACCTTCACCATGGAGGGCACCCGGATGCGCCGGCTGCGCTACATGGTGAACCGGTTCACCGCGGCGGGGGAGTGCACCACCGAGGAGTACCGGGTGGGCAGCGATCCCGCGGTCGACCAGGAGATCGTGGCGATGATGAGCCGCTGGGGCGAGACCAAGCAGATGGTCAACCCGTACGTGGCGGTGGTCAGCGAGGAGATCGGCCGGGGACAGCTCGCCGAGCGGCACCGGATGTTCCTCACCCGGGTGGACGGCGTGCTGGCCAGCGCGATCATCGTGACGAAGATCCCGTCGGAGTCCGGCTGGCTGCTCGACCTGGAGTTCTACCCGAAGGAGGCACCGCTCGGCGGCCTCGAGTTCGCGATCGTCCGGATCATCGAGAAGCTGGCGGCCGAGGGCGTCGAGATCTTCAGCTTCGGCGCGAGCTTCGGCGTCAAGGCGGGCGAGTCCCCGAACTCCTCGCCGGAGGTGGAGAACGGCCTGGCCGAGCTGCGGTCGGTCGGCATCTTCGACGAGGGCAACTTCCGGTTCAAGAACAAGTTCCGCCCGGTCAACTCGACGATCTACCTGTGCCAGCCGGACGACGAGCGGCGCAGCGCGGTCGCCGACGTGATCCTGATGATCGCCAACCCGGACCTGGACACCACCGCGCCGGAGGCCCTCGACGACGCCCCGGCCACGTCCGGCTCCCACTCCGACACCGTCTCCGAGTCCAAGCCCGAGCCCGAGTCCAAGCCCGAGCCCGAGCCCGAGTCCAAGCCCGAGCCCGAGCCCGAGCTCGATCCCGAGCCGAAGGCCCCGGTCCGGTCCGCCGCGCCCGAGCCGGCCGCGGCTCCCGCTCCGGACCCGGCCGCGGCTCCCGCTCCGGATCGGGAGGTGCCCGCCCGGGCCGCCGCCCCGCAGCCGGCCGGCAGCGACCCGGGATACGGCCGCAACCCGATCGCCCTGCCCACCTCCGCGGTGCGGTTCGACCTGATCACCGACTCGTGGGCCGAGCTCGCCACCGAGGCGGTGACCGAGCGGATGGCCCGGCTGACCGAGGCCGCGGCGGGCGTGGAGCTCGGGGCGGAGGGCCTGCCCCGGGTGCCGTGGCTGGACTTCGCGTGCGTGGTGCCGACCCCGTCGGGGCGGACCGCGGAGGCGTTGCTGTGCCGCTCGTGGCCGGGGATCCGGCAGGCGGTCGTGCACAACGGGCTGTTCCCGACCCTGCTGATGAGCCTCGCCGACAACGGCTTCGAGCCGGTCGAGCTGCCCGGCTGCCGGCCCGTCACCAGGACCGGCCCGTTCCGGGACGTCGACCTGGCGGCCCTGCAGCGGATCCTGGCGGAGCGCCCGGGCGGAGTGTCCATGATCTGCCTGGAACTCAGCGACAACGCCCAGGGCGGCTACCCGGTCTCGCTGGCGAACCTGCGCGAGGTGCGCCGGATCGCGGTGGCGGCCGGGATCCCGCTGGTGCTCGACGCCACCCGGGCGCTGGAGAACGCGGCGTTCGTGGTGGAACACGAGGAGGGCCAGCAGGGCCGGGGCATATGGAAGGTGACGGCGGACCTGCTGGCCGTCGCGGACGCCGTGACGATGGGCCTGTCGAAGGACTTCGGCATCGACTTCGGCGGTCTGGTCGCCACCTCCCGCCCGGGCCTGGTCGAGCGGCTGCGGGAGCAGGTGTCGACCCGCGGCCACCAGGTCAACCTGGCGGGCCGGCGGCAGATCGCGGCGGCCCTCGCGGACTCCGGCGGCGTCGCCGAGCAGGTGGGCCGGCGCCGGGCCGCGGTGAAGATGCTGTGGAACCTGCTGTCGCGGGCGGGCCTGCCCGTGATCGGTCCGGCGGCCGGGCACTGCGTGCTGCTGGACACCGCCGCGATGAAGCAGTTCGCGGACTTCGAGCACCCGGTGCCGTCCTGCCTGGACTGGATCTTCGAGCACACCGGCGTCCGCGGCGGCCCGCACCTGGCCACCGGCGCCGGCGCGGCGCCGCTGATCCGGCTGGCGATCCCGGTCGGCACCGGGACCTCGGACATCCGGGAGATCGGCAAGCGGCTGGCCCGGCTGTACCGTTCCGGCCCGGCGCCGGTCGAGCTGATCCCGGTCGACCCGACCGCGGCCCCCGCGCAGGCGGTGTTCCACACCGCGGCGGTGGTCCCGGAGGACATCAAGGCGGCGCTGCGTGAGGGCGTCCGGGCGAAGGACGACAACCTGGGCGTGCTGACCGACTTCGGCGCGCCGGTGGAGCACCGGATCGTCAGTGTCCCGCAGGGCGGCGAGGTGGAGGCCTTCACGGCGGGCCACGGGCCGACGCTGCTGTTCATCCACCCGTTCAACATCGGGGCGGGCGTGTTCCGCCACCAGTTCGCCGGACTCTCCGACCGCTACCGGGTGGTGGTGCTGCACGCCCCGGGCGTCGGCCGCACCAACGCCTCCGCCGACCTGACCCTGCACGGCCTCGCCGAGGTGCACCGGGCGGCGCTGCGCGAACTCGGCGCGACCGGGCCGGTGCACCTCGCCGGCGCCTCGTTCGGCGGCCTGACCGCGCAGACCTACGCGCTGGAGCACCCGGACGAGGTGGCCTCGCTGACCCTGATCTGCAGCTCCTACAAGTGCGCCAACCGGGTCGGCGAGGTCAACCGCCTGGACGTGGTGCTGCAGGAGGACTTCGACAGGATCGCCGCCGACGGCGCGGGCGCCCCCGACGAGCACCGGCGCCGGCAGCTGGAGGCGGTGCTGCTGCGTTCCGAGAGCATGGACCCGCAGACCGGACTGCGCTACCTGGACGTGTTCGCCACCGAGCCGGACCTGCTGTCCCGGCTGCCCCGGATCGCGGTGCCGACCCTGGTCGTCCAGGGCCGCTACGACACGGTGATCCCGCAGAAGACGGCGCACCTGCTGCACGGCGCGATCCCCGACTCCCGGTACGCGGAGATCGACGACGCCGGCCACTTCCCGGCGCTCACCCAGCCGGACGTCTTCAACTCCGTTCTCACCGCGTTCCTCGCCGAGCACGACACCCGGCGGGACACCGACCACGATGGAGGGCCGCAGTGATGCCCAGGACCGAGAACCCGCTGCTGCGGCCGGAGGTGTGGCGCGCCCCCGACGGCTCGGTCGGCCGGCTGGTCACCGTCAGACCCGGGATGTGCGGGCACAACTCGCTGTTCGTCGGCCAGGTCGGCGACTGGACCTGGGAGACCGTCAGCGAGGTCTGCGGCACCGACGCGTTCAACGCGGTCGACGACCGGGGCCGGCCCACCTACCTCTCCTTCTACTACTTCCGGGTCCGCTCCGGCGGGCAGCTCCACCCGGGCGCGCTGACCTTCGGCGACCGGATCGAGACCACCTCGCGGGTGTTCGGCTTCGGCAGCGAGTCGGTGCTGACCCTGCACCGGATCCGCCGGGTGCCGCCGGGCGCCGAGCCGAAGCCCGAACAGGGCCTGGACCCCGAGGAGTTCTTCGCGGCCCGGCAGCCCGACTGCCTGTACGTGCAGAACTTCAACCGCTGGGTGACGCGCAGCCGGGCCGACAGCAACGAGGGGCTGATCAGCTCCGCGCCGGCCGACTTCCGGCACGCCCACCTGCCGCGGCTGCCCGCCGCCCACTCGCCGCGGGCCGCGTACGGGGTGGCCCGGGCCCGGCGGACCTTCCACGACCCGGCGGACCCGGAGTGGGAGGAGCTGGTGGCCGCGGACGAGGTCGAGTACCCGATCGACATCACCCGCGACATCAACGGCGTCGGACTCCTGTACTTCGCCTCGTACTTCTCCGTCATCGACGGCGCCATGCTCAAAATGTGGCGGAACCAGGGCCGCACCGACCGTAGATTCCTCGATCGAACGGTGCTTGATCACCAGCTCTGCTACCTCGGCAACGCCGACGCCGACTCGGTGCTGCGGATCCGGCTGCGCTCCTGGCGGCGCCGCGACGACCCGGCCGAGGAGCGCTGGAACGCGGTGGTCGAGGACGCCGCGAGCGGCCGCTGCCTGGCGGTCTGCACCCTGCACGTACGACTGGAGGGCTCGAATGCCGCAGCGCAGTGACACCGACCGCGCCGCAGTGGCCCGCCTGGTGCACGAGACCGTCGCCGCCATCCTGCCCCAGGTGCCCGCCGAGCAGATCACCGGCGACAAGCACCTCAAGGACCTCGGCGCGGACTCGGTGGACCGGGTGGAGATCATCATGGCGCTGATCGACGCGCTCGGAGTGCGCGAGCCGATGGCCGGCTTCAGCACCGTGCCCGACATCGACGCCCTGATCGACTTCCTGGTGGAGGTGAAGCAGCGATGACCGTCCGGATCGGCATCGAGGCGCTGAACGTCCACGCCGGCTTCGCCCAACTGTCCACCGCCGAGCTGTTCGAGGGCCGGGGCCTGGACCGGGAGCGGATCGGCCACCTGATGATGCGGGCCCGCTCGATCGCCCTGCCCTGCGAGGACCCGATCACCAACGCCGTCAACGCGGCCGCTCCGATCGTGGGCCGGCTCGCCCCGCAGGACAAGGAGCGGATCGAACTGATCCTCACCTCCAGCGAGTCCGGCGTCGACTTCAGCAAGTCGATCGCCTCGTACGTCCACGAGTTCCTGGGCCTGAGCCGCAAGTGCCGGGTGATGGAGGTCAAGCAGGCCTGCTACGCCGCCACCGGCGCCCTGCAGATCGCCGCCGGCTACCTGGCCTCCGGCGTCTCCCCGGGCGCCAAGGCACTGGTGATCGCCACCGACGTGTCCATGGTGGACGCCCGGGCCGGCTACGCGGAACCCGCCACCGGCACCGGCGCCTCCGCCATGCTGCTCGGCGACGATCCGCGGGTCCTCGCCCTCGACCTCGGCGCGTTCGGCGCGCACGCCTACGAGACCATGGACTCGGCGCGGCCGATGCCGGACTACGACATCGCCGACGTCGACGGCTCGCTGTTCGCCTACCTGGACTGCCTGTCCAACAGCTTCGCCGACTACTGCGGCAAGGTCGCCGAAGTCGACCTGCGGACCACCTTCGACCAACTCGCCCTGCACACCCCGTTCGCCGGGCTGGTCAGGGCCGCACACCGCAAACTCATGCGGGAACAGGCCCGGGCCACCCCTGACGCCGTCGAGGCGGACTTCGCCGCCCGGGTGTCGCCCTCGCTGGTCTACCCCAGCCAGGTCGGCAACCTCTGCTCCGGCTCCGTCTACCTGGCCCTGGCCAGCCTCATCGACAACGCCCCGTACCGGGGCACCGCCCGGGTCGGCCTGTTCTCGTACGGCTCGGGCTGCGCCTCCGAGTTCTTCAGCGGACTCATCGACGAGGGCTCCCGCGCCGCGCTCGCCGAGCTGGACATCGCGGGCCGGCTGAACGCCCGGGTCGAACTGGGCTTCGCCGAGTACACCGAGCTGCTCGCCGAGAACAGCCGTTGCCTGGTCCCGGCCGAGAACCGCAAGATCGAGGTCGAGCGCTACCGGCGCTTCCTCGACGCCGGCCCCGGCGGCCGGGAGCCGGTGCTGGCGTACCGCGGCACCGAGGGCTACCACCGCACCTACGAGTGGGTCTAGGAGAACAGCGAGATGGACGACAGTGACATCTTCGAGGCGGTCCGGCGGAATCTGGGCGTCGTGGTGTACGACCTGGACACCTCCACCGTCACCCTCGACAACAGCCTCGCCGAACTGGGCTGCAACAGCGTCGACCGGGCCGAGGTGGTGACCCTCACCATGGAGGACATGGGCATCAGCGTGCCCGTGATGGAGTTCCAGCAGACCCGGAACATCCGCTCGCTGGTCGCCCTGCTCGCCCGGCACTCCGCGTGACCCCCGGCGGCGTCGTGGTCACCGGCCTCGGCGTGCACTGCGCGGCCGGCGCGGGCCTGGCGGCCTTCACCGACGCGCTGCGGGCCGGCCGCAGCGCCCTGCTGCCCGCCGCCGACCGGGACGCCGAGTCGCCCGGCGCGCCGCTGCCGCCCTTCGACTACCCGGCCCTGCTCACGGAGCGCCGGGCCCGCGGCGAATGGGTGCCGGCCAAGGCGGCCCGTACGGCGGCCAGGTCGCCGCTCGGTGTGCAGGTCTCCGTGCTGACCGCCGCCGAGGCCTGGGCGCACGCCGGGCTCGCCGAAGACGCCCTGCCACCCGAGCGGCTGGGCCTGGTCGTGGCCGGCAACAACCTCACCGGCGCGGGTGCGCACCGTGCCGCCGACCGTTACCGGGACCGTCCCGCCGCCGTCCCCGGCCGATACGCACTGCACATGCAGGACACCGACCAGGTCGGCGTGGTCAGCGAGGTCCTCGGCATCCAGGGCGAGGGCTGCACCGTGGGCGGCGCGTCCGCCAGCGGCAACGTCGCGCTGATCACCGCCGCCCGGCTGCTCGACGCGGGAGCGGTGGACGCCTGCCTGGTGCTCGGCGCGCCCACCGAACTCGCCCCGGTGGAACGCCAGGCCTACCGCGCGCTGGGCGCGATGACGCCCGCCGCCACCGGCGCCGCCACCGACCACGAACCGCCCTGCCGCCCGTTCGACCGGGCGCACCGCGGCTTCACCGACGGTGTCGGCGGCGCCGCCGTGGTGCTGGAGACCGCCGCGGGTGCCCGCCGCCGGGGCGCGCGGGTGCTGGCCCGGCTGGCCGGGCACGCGCTGCGGCTGAGCGGTACCAGCCTCGCCGACCCGAGCGAGCAGGTGGAGGCCGCGGTGATGCGGACCGCCCTGGAGCGGGCCGGAGTCGCCCCCGGGCGGCTCGGCTACGTCAACACGCACGGCACCGCCTCGCCGCTCGGTGACCGCACCGAGGCCGCCGCCCTGCTGCGCGTACTCGGCCCGGACGCCCCCGCGCTGGTGAACGCCACCAAGGCCCTGACCGGGCACTGCCTGGGCGCGGCCGGGGTGGTCGAGGCGGTCGCCACCGTCGCCCAGCTGACCGACGGCTTCGCGCACCCCAACCCGTGGCTCACCGACCCGGTGGAGCCCCGGCTGCGGTTCACCGGCACCGCCGCCGTACCGCTGGCCGCCGGATTCGCGCTGTCCAACAGTTTCGGCTTCGGCGGCTTCCATTCCGCCGTGGTCTTCGCCGACGAGGGGGTATGACATGAGCAGGACCGAGGCGGAGCTCCGGCTGTTCTGTCTGCCGCACGCCGGCGGCGGCGGCGCGTTCTTCCACCCCTGGCGCGCCGCCCTCGCCCCCGGCATCGAGGTCCGCCCGGTGGTGCTGCCCGGCCGGGAGAGCCGGATCCGTGAGCTGCCGTACGTGACGATGGAACAGGCGATCGGCCCGCTCGCCGAACTGCTCGGCCCCCGACTCGACCGTCCGTACGCCCTGTTCGGGCACAGCATGGGTGCCGCCGTCTGCTACGAGCTGGCCCGGCGGTTCGTGGCGCTCGGCCTGCCCGCCCCGGTGCGGCTGTTCGTCTCGGCCCGTCGCGCCCCGCACCTGCCCGCACGCCGCGCCTCCTACGCCGGGCTCGACGACGCGGCCTTCCTCGCCGAGGTGGCCCGGCTCAACGGCACCCCGTCCGACGTGCTGGAACAGCCCGACCTGGTGCGGCTGTTCCTGCCGACCCTGCGTGCCGACTTCGAGCTGAACGACACCTACACGCCGCTGCCCGGGCCCCGCCTGGACTGCCCGATCTCGGCGTTCGTCGGGCGGGACGACCCGGAGGCCGACACGGACGAGCTGGCGGCCTGGGCGCAGGTCACCGCGGGCGCGTTCCGGTTCCGCGAGTTCGACGGCGACCACTTCTACCTCAAGGACCGGGCGGCCGGCCTGCTGGACGAGATCCGGGCGGACCTCGACCTCCGGCCGTCCGCATCGATGAACCGTCAGCTGCCGACCGAAGGAGTGTCACGATGACCGTTGAGGATCTGCAGAGCCTGCCCGACGACTGGAGCCGCGCCCTCGCGGTGGTCGCCCACCCGGACGACATCGAGTTCGGCACCTCCAGCGCCGTCGCCGCCTGGACGGCCGCCGGGAAGAGCGTCTCCTACCTGCTGGTGACGAAGGGCGAGGCCGGCATCGACGGCCTCGCCCCGGCCGAGTCGGCGGTGGTCCGGGAGGCCGAGCAGCGGGCCAGCGCCAAGATCGTCGGCGTCTCCGAGGTCGAGTTCCTGGACCACCGTGACGGCGAGATCGAGTACGGGCTGGGCCTGCGCCGGGACATCGCCGCCGCGATCCGCCGCCACCGCCCCGAGTTCGTGCTCGGCTTCAACGGCCGTGAGACCACCTCGACCGGCAAGTGGAACACCCCTGATCACCGGCACACCGCGCACGCCCTGCTGGACGCCGTCGGTGACGCCGGCAACCGGTGGATCTTCGAGGACCTCGGCCTGGAACCCTGGGGCGGCGTCAGGTACGTGGCGATGGCCAACTCCCCGCAGCCCACCCACGCCGTCGACGTCACCGGCCACCTGGAGGCGGGCATCGCCTCGCTGGAGGCGCACCGCGCCTACCTGGGCGGCCTCAATCCGCCCGTCACCAGCGTCCGTGAGCCGATGACGGCCTTCGCCGAGCTGGTCGGCGAGCGGTTCGGCGGCCGCCCCGCGGTGGCGCTGGAGATCGTCGCGCGCTGACCGCGGAACGTCCCCGGGCCGGCCGCTGCCGCTGCCGGTGCGGGGACGGCGTCGTCTCACGGCAGCCGGTACTCCAGGCGGAAGTACGCCTTGCCCTCCTCGTCGTGGCCGAAGGCGCAGGTGCCGGTGAGGCCGGTCAGGCCGCCGGTGCCGGAGTTCGGGACCACGAAGCCGAGGGTCTGCGGCTCGTCGGCGCCCATCGACGCGCCGTGCTGGACCACGAAGGTGCCGGAGCGGCCCTCCAGCGTGGCGACGATGTGCTCGGTGGAGACGTATCCGGCCGACTTCTCGTCCGGGCGGCAGCACAGCAGGACCGCCTCGCCGGTGCCCTCCACATCACCGCGGAAGACGCGCTTCACATCGGCACGGATAAGCGGCGGACCGTCCGCGGGCTCGAAATAATTTGATTCTTCCCAGGAGGACGTCTCCCACGCGGAATTAGCAATCCGAGTCATGATCAGCTCTCTCCGGTCGGTCCGAAAAAAATGCGTACGGGTTCACCAACCTCTCGACGGTATACCGCAAGGCGCCACGGCAGTCGCGCAATTCTGAGCAGATAAGGCGACAGCGGCTTCGTAGCGTGGGATTTCCAGCCCCGCGGTCGAGGAGCCGACATGGAACGAGCGAGCACCGTGGTCCGAGTCACCGATCTGCTGCGCCGGCGGGCCGAACACCACCCCGACCGTATTGCACTCGACATCGACGGAACCGACGCACTGGACTACGGCGACTGGCAGCGCCGGGTCGACCGCACCGCCCACGGCCTGCTCGCCGCCGGCGTCACCAAGGGCCGCCGGATCGGCCTGCTGTACGGCGGCATGGACTGGACCGACTACGCGGTCGCCTACCTCGCCGTGCTCAGCGCCGGCGCCACCGCCGTCCACCTCAGCGACCGGCTCGGCGAACGCGAGACCGAACGCCGGCTGACGGAGTGCCGGGCCACCGGGGTGATCCACAGCGGCTCGCTGCGCCCGCCCGCGAGCTTCACCGGCTGGAGCGCCGAGGTCGCCGAACTGGACAGCGGCGACGAGACGCCGGTCGACGTGCCGCTCGCCCCCGAGGACATCGCCGACGTGCTCTACACCTCCGGCACCACCGGGCCCGCCAAGGCCTTCACCAACCCGCACGGCAACCTCACCTTCGGGCGCGGCCCCGAGGGCCTGCTGCAGTTCGAGAACCCGACCCCGCTGCTCGCCCCGATGCCGCTCGGCACCACCTCCAGCGCCACCACGGTGGCCATCATCGCGGTCACCTCGCCGTCCGCGCTGGTGCTGGCCGCCGTCGACGACGTGGAGCGGATGGCCGAACTGATCAGCCGGCACCGGATCGGCTCGGTGATGATCACCCCGTGGATCGCGATGCGGATGCTGGCCGCCCGGCTCGGCGAACGCCACGACCTCAGCTGCGTCGAGCGGGTGGCGATCGCCTCCGCCCCGCTCGCCCCCGCGCTCAGCCGCGGACTGCTGAAGCTGTTCCCCGCCGCCGAGCTGAACACCGCCTACTCGCAGTCCGAGGCCGTCCCCGCGGTCGTCGTCAACACCTTCGACCCGGCCCGCCCCCACACCCTCGGCCGGGCCGCCCGCGGCAGCGAGGTCCGGATCGCCGACGCCCTGGGCGCCGAACTCCCGCTCGGCGAGGTCGGCGAGATCCAGTTGCGCTCCGCCGCGCCCGGCCGCCACTACCTGGACGCCCGGCGTGACGCCGAGGTGCGGATCGACGGCTGGATCCGCACCGGCGACCTCGGCCACCTCGACGAGGAGGGCTGGCTGCACCTGTTCGACCGCGGCGACGACGTGCTCGACAGCGGCGCAGGGGTGCGGGTCTCCTCGGTGGCCGTCGAGGCGGCGCTGTACGAGCACCCGGCGGTCCGCGAGGCCGCGGTGGTCGCCGCCGGCTCGGGCCCGGCCGCGGTGGTGGTACTGGAGGACCCGGCGGCCGCCGACGAACTGCCCGCCTTCCTCGCCGAACGGCTCGAACCGCACCAGCTGCCCGTCCTGGTCGAGGCCCGCGAGTCGCTGCCGCGCGGCATCACCGGCAAGGTGCTCAAGCGGATCCTGCGCCAGGAACTCGCCGACCGGTAGCCGGCCGGACCCCCCGGGTCCCGCTCCGGTTCCGCTCATCGCAGCGGAGGGACGTCCCCGATCGGGCCCGCGGGGCCGGACCCGTCGAGGTCCGCCTCGGGCGCGGCCGGCATCGCGGGGGTGCGGATCAGTACACCCGCGTCGCGGGTGGGCGTCGACCACCCGGGACAGGTTCTCGGTGGAAATCCCGGCGGCGCTCCGGTCCCGCGGCAGGGCGACGTTCACGATGGTCGCGTCGAGCACCGCCATGAGCCGCGCGACGGCGATCACGGCAGGAGCCGTGCCGCTGCGGCGGCCACACCGTGGCGCCGAGGCCGTCAGAGGGGAAGCGTCCAGCTCGGTCATCGCACTTTCGATCTTCGATAAGGTACTACACAGTTTCCTATGCTGGACCCTACCGTGCAACAAATTGGGAACGCAAGAGTTCACTTGTCGCTCGGATGGGGGATGCCATGACAGCTGACGCCCGGTCACTCACGGCCGCCGGTACGCCGATTCGGCGCCGGGGGAAGGCCCTTGAGCAGGCCATCTTCGACGCCGTGATCGAACAGCTGGCCCACGTCGGCTACGCGGGCCTGACCATGGACTCGGTCGCCGCCACCGCGCACACCGGCAAGGCCGCGATCTACCGGCGCTGGTCCAACAAGGCCGCGCTGGTGGTCGACGCCCTCGACAACAGGCTGCCGTCACCCGACGAACTCCCTGAGGGGGCCGACGTCCGCGAGGACCTGATCGAGCACATGCGCGAGAAGGCCACGGTGCTCAACTCCCCGGTCGGCCGCGCCGTACAGAGCCTGCTCGCCGAGATGGACCGGGACCGGCCGTTCATGGGCATCGTCAACGACCGGGTGGTCGCCCCCCGCCAGGACGTGTTCCGGCGGATCCTGGAACGGGCCGCCGAACGCGGCGAGGTCCGCAAGGGCTCGATCAGCCCGCTGATCATCGGCATCGGCCCGGCCATGCTGGTCCAGCGCTTCCTGAGCGACCCCTCGCCGGTCCCCGACGAACTGGTGGTCTCCGTGGTCGACGACCTGATCCTGCCGCTGATCCGCCCGTAGCCGCCGGTCGCCGCGGGGCACGCTCAAAAGTGGGCGGTCCCGAACTCCCGGGCCGCGTACGGTCGGGCCCGCAGTGGGCGCAGCGCAGACAGCGCCGGCCCGGACCGCTGCGGGAGGTGGCTCGTCGTGGAGTGGGACGTGATCGTGGTGGGCGCGCGATGCGCGGGCGGGCCGACGGCCATGCTCTTCGCCCGGCAGGGCTACCGGGTCCTGCTGCTCGACCGGGCGGCGTTCCGCACCGACACCCTCTCCACGTTGTACATCCAGCAGCCCGGCGTGTCCCGCCTGGAGCGCTGGGGCCTGCTGGACGCCGTCAAGGCCACCGGCTGCCCACCGCTGGACCGGACCGTCTACGAGATCGACGACGTCCGCCTGGCCGGCTGCGCGTCCCCGAACGGCGCGGTGCACGCCTCGTACGCCCCCCGCCGCCACCTGCTGGACGAGATCCTGGTCGAGGGCGCGGTGGCCGCCGGCGTCGAGTTCCGCGACCACTGCGGCGTCAACGACCTGCTGGTCGAGGACGGCCGGGTGGCCGGGGTGCGCTGCACCACCTCCGGCGGCCGGCCCGCCGTCGAACGCGCCCGGCTGGTGGTCGGCGCGGACGGCATGCGCTCCACCGTCGCCGAGCTGGCCGGCGCCCGCACCACCGTCGAACACCCGCGGCTGACCTGCGCCTACTACACCTTCTGGGACGGCCCGAAGACCGACTTCGAGCTGTACGAGGGCGAACGCGGCTGGGTCTCCGCCGTCCCCACCAACGACGCGGTGCTGATCTCCGCGTACTTCCCGCAGGACCGCTTCGAGGAGGTCCGCACCGACGCCTTCGCCGCCTACCGGGAGGGCGTCAAGGTCAACGCCCCGGCTCTGTTCGCGCAGATGGAGCGGGCCGAGCAGACCGAACGGCTGCGCGGCACCGGCGACCAGCGCAACTACTTCCGGGAGATGTCGGGCCCCGGCTGGGCGCTGGTCGGCGACGCCGCCCACCACAAGGACTCGATCACCGCGCGCGGCATCGGCGACGCCTTCCTGCAGGCCGAGCTGCTGGTCGACGCGGTCGCCGAGGGCCTGCACGACGAGGCCCGGCTGACCGCCGCCCTGGAGGCCTACGGCACCGAAGTGGTCCAGCAGCTGACGCCCCCGTACCAGGGCACTCTGCTGGTCGCCCAGGCCGACGCCCGCGAGAAGCGCCTGGCGCTGCTGCGGGCGGTCAGCACCAGCGAGGACCTCACCCAGCGGTACTTCGACACGGTGGCCGGGGTCCGCCCGGTCTCCGAGCTCTACACCCCCGAACTGCTGGCCCTGCTGCAGGGCTAGGGCGTGTTGTGAAAGTGCTGGTCACAGCCACTCGTTGATGGCTGCGACCAGCACGGTCGCTTCGTAGCGGACGGCGAGTTTGTCGTACCGCGTAGCGACGGCCCGGTGGCGTTTGAGGCGGTTGATCCCACACTCGACCGCGTGCCGCTGCTTGTAGTCGTCCTTGTCAAACGTCGGCGGCCGCCCGCCACGCGATCCGCGCTTGAGGCGGTTGCGGACCCGGTCCGCCGGAACCGGGATGGTGGCCTTGATCCCGCGTCTGCGCAGGTAGGAGCGGTTACCGCGGGAGTCGTACGCTTTGTCGGCCCGCACCCGGTCCGGGCGCTTGCGCGGCCTGCCAAGTCCCAGCCTCGGGACCCGGATCGCTTCCAGGACCGCTTCGAACTGCGGGGAGTCGCCCCGCTGCCCGGCCGTGATCACCACCGACAAGGGCTTCTGCCCCTGCTCGACCGCGAGGTGGATCTTGCTGGTCAGTCCGCCGCGGGAACGTCCCAGGCCGTGGTCGGCCGGCTCGACGAAGACGCCGCCGGGCGGTTCCTTCTGGAGGTCCCCCTTTTCGCCGCTCCGGCGGCGTGCTGGTGGGCCCGGCAGACGGTGGAGTCGACGTTGACCTCCCAGGTGATCAGGCCCTTGGCGTCCGCCTCGGCCTGGAGCTGGGTGAGGAGCCTTGCCCAGGTGCCGTCCCGCTGCCAGCGCCGGAACAGGTCATAGACCCGGTCCCACGGCCCGTAACGTTCGGGCACGTCCCGCCAAGGAGCACCGGTCCGGGTCCGCCACCGTATGCCGTCTATCAACTGCCGCCGCGTCCACACCTGCGGCCGACCCGGCTTGATGCCCCGCGGCAGCAATGGCTCCAGCCGGGCCCACTGGCCGTTCGTCAGATCCCCACGTCCCACAAGACGTGATCATCTACGACCAAGATCCACTTTCGCAACAGACCCTAGTGCGGTGAGCGGCTACGGGTGGAGCTTCTCGCCCTTGTCCCGTTCGTCCGACCTCGGACCGCTTGCTGTTCACCTTGCTCGAGTCGGATGCCGGGAGAGCACGCGTGGTTTTCGGCGAGCCAAGTCTCGAACGCTTCGGCCGAGTCGAATGTGTGGAACTCCAAGTCCTGAGTCACCACACCGAGTAGCCTGCGACTCGAGAATGCGTGGCCTCGCACATTGCCTTTTTGTGTGCGGCCACGGTAGTTCTGAAATACAGTCACCATCGGCTTGCCGGTCCTCACCCCGAGCCGACGGATGTCGTGCCCTGCCTTTCGGCCGCTTCCGCATCCATGTACCGCCTCTCGAAGGAGTTTCGGCGTGCCCGAGCTGACCAAGTACTACGGTGTCACCCTCGACTGTTCCAACCCCACCGAGCTGGCCGAGTTCTACTCGGAGCTCAGCGGTCTGAAGATCTCGTACAAGTCGGACGACTTCGCGGGCCTCGACGGCAACGGCGGCCCGGCCATGGGATTCCAGAAGGTCGCCGACTACCAGGCTCCGCAGTGGCCCGGCCAGAGCGTCCCGCAGCAGTTCCACCTCGACTTCTCCTCCGAGGACCTGGACGCCGCCGAGAAGTGGGTGCTGGAGCTCGGCGCGTCCAAGGCGGAGACCCAGCCCGGCGCCGAGCGCTGGCGCGTCTTCCTGGACCCGGCCGGCCACCCGTTCTGCATCAGCCAGGGCTGACCCGCCCGGCCGAAACGGGCCCGCCGCGACTGCGGCGGGCCCGTTTCGGCCTCCCCCGAACCACCGCACCGCCGGATCCACCGATTCCCTCAACTGCTCAATCCTGTACGTCGGGCGGCCGGGCCCGCTGGGTAGCGTCGGCCCGCCGACAATCCCAGGGCCTTGGGGTATGCACATGTCCGTCGCCACACCCGCGCTGGTTGTTCCCGACCTGCTCCGGCTGCGCGCCGAGATCCATCCCGACCAGATCGTCGTGAACATCAACGGGGAACGGACACTCAGCTACGGCGAGTGGTACAAGAGGGCCAACGCCGTCGCGCGTGGCCTGCTCGACCGGGGCACCAGCCGCGGCGAGCGGATCGCCCTGCTGTTCGGCGGCCTCGACTGGATCGACTACGCGATCGCCTACCTCGGCATCGTCAACGCCGGTGCCACCGCGGTGCACATGCACAGGGACATCTCCACCGCCGAGTTCAACCGCCGGATCGCCCAGTGCCAGGTCACCGGCCTGGTCCGCGGCCATGACGTCGTGGTGCCCGAGGGCTTCGAGGGTTGGGCCGCCACCGTCGACGAGGTCGACAGCGGCGACTCCACCCCCGTCAAGGTCGAGCTGAGGCCCGACGACCTGGCCGACATCCTCTACACCTCCGGCACCACCGGAACGGCCAAGGCGATCGCCACCCCGCACGGCAACCTGACCTTCGGACGCGGCCCCGAGGGCTTCAAGCAGCTCGGCAAGCCGAAGCCGCTGCTCGCCCCGATCCCGCTCGGCACCACCTCCAGCGCCACCACCATGGCCATCGCGCTGACCAACCCGGCGACCCTGGTGCTCTGCCCGGTCGACGACGTCGACCGCATGGGCGAACTCATCGAGCAGTACCAGATCGTCTCGGTGATGTTCACCCCGTGGATCGGCATCCAGATGGTCGCCGGGAAGATCCACGAGACCCACGACCTGTCCTGCGTCGAGACACTGGCCACCGCTTCCGCCCCGCTTCCGCCGGCCACCGCCTCCGCGCTCAAGCGGATGATGCCCAACGCCCAGGTCACCTCGGTGTACGCGGCCCGCGAGGCGGTGCCCGCGGTGATCGCCGCCACTTTCGACGTGTCCCGGCCGTTCTGCGTCGGCCGCCCCGGCGAGGGCTCCGAACTGCTCGTTGCCGACGCAGACGGCAACCCCGTCGCCACCGGTGAGATCGGCGAGATCTGGCTGCGCTGCGGCGCGCCCAAGCGCCTCTTCCTGGAGGGCGCCGAGCGCGACGAGCAGCTCACCGACGACTGGACCCGCACCCGCGACCTCGGCTACCTGGACGCCGAGGGCGAACTCCACCTGTTCGACCGGGCGGCCGACGCCGTCACCGTCGACGGCAAGCTGGTCTCCACCATCCACACCGAGGCGGCGCTGTACGAGTGCCCGGGCGTCGAACAGGCCGCCGTGCTGGGCGTGCCGGTGGCCGGCACCGACCGGGTCGAACTGGCCGCCGTCCTGGTGCTCACCGACGACGACGACCTGCCCGCCGTCCGGGCGGAGCTCGCCGAGCGGCTCGAGCCGCACCAGATCCCGACCCGCTTCCAGCTCGTCGACGCCCTGCCCCGCGGCGTGATGGGGAAGGTGCTCAAGCACCAGCTGCGCGCACAGCTCACCAGTAGCTGACCATCCGTCACCCTCCGAACAGTGAAGGGAGAACTCATGCCCGCCAGGCCCCCCGCGGAGCCCGTCGTCGCCCGCGCCGACGCCGAAGCCGAACAGCTCTTCTACACGATCATGATGCAGCCGGTGGAGGACCCCTACCCCCTCTACCACCAGCTCCGCGACGCAGCGCCCGCGCTGCTCACCGGCGACGGCACCCTGGTGCTCAGCCGGCACGCCGACTGCAACGCGGCGCTGCGCAACCGCTCGCTCGGCAAGGGCGACGAGTGGCTGAAACTCCAGCTCAAGGACGTCTCCAAGGACGACCTGCGCGGCGTCATGGAGCTGATGCAGCGCAGCATGATCCTCACCAACCCGCCGGACCACACCCGGCTGCGGCGGATCGTCAGTTCCGCCTTCACCGGCCGGCACGTCGAGGCGCTGCGCGACGGCGTCACCCGGCGCGTCGACGGCTTTCTCGACCGGCTGGCAGCCCGGCCCGGCGCCGACCTGATGACCGAACTGGCGATGCCGCTGCCGGTCAGCACCATCGGCGACCTGCTCGGCATCCCGGAGGCCGACCGGGCCGAACTGGTCCCGGTCATCCACGAGCTGGGCCTGCTGATGGAACCGGCCTCCGGCCCCGCCGAGATCAACCGCGGCGTCGCCGCCCAGGCGCACCTCGCCTCCTACCTCGGCGGCCTCATCGCCGAGAAGCGGCAGCGCCCGCAGGACGACCTGCTCAGTCGGCTCGCGAGCACCTCGGCCGACGCGCTCGACGAGACCGAGATGATCGCCACCGCGCTGCTGCTGTTCGGCGCGGGCAACACGCCCACCGCCAACCTGATCGGCAACGGCCTGGACGCGCTGGTCCGCTTCCCCGAGCAGCGGCAGCGCCTCACCGAGGACCCCGGACTGCTGCCCTCGGCGGTCGAGGAGATGCTGCGCTTCGACTCGCCGTCCCAGTTCGACGTGTTCACCGTGCTGGAACCGCACAGCTTCGCCGGCACCGAACTGGGGCCCGGCCAGGGCGTGATGATGATGCTCGGCGCCGCCAACCACGACCCGGAGCGTTTCGACGACCCGGACGCCTTCGACGTCGCCCGCAAGGAGAACGGCCACCTCTCCTTCGCGGCCGGCATCCACCACTGCCTGGGCGCGCACCTGTCCCGCCTGCAGGCCGAGGTGGTGTTCGGCCGGCTGCTGGCCCGCTTCCCGAAACTGGAGCCCGCCGCCCCGGCGGTGCGCCACCCGGGCCTCGGCAACCGGGGCTTCGACAGCGTCCCGATCAACCTGCTGGGCTGACCCTGCGCCCGTCAGGACGCCATCTCGTGCAGGCCGTCGACGGACTTCCAGCTGCGGGTGGTGGCGACGACGCCCCCGCGAGCAACTGGTGATCGGTGATGCCGAGCTTGTTGCGCAGCACGCCGTTGGGCATGGCGTACGGATCGTTCACCCTGCCCGCCGCTCCGAGGTCTGCCGGTGACGGGCGATCGCGCGGGCGACAAGGGTGTCCGCGTCGAGGTCGCCCTTCACGTACGCCTCGGTGTCGCGGTCGGAGGCCTCGGAGGCGTGGAGCCCTTCGGCCTCGACGGAGCCGGTGGCCGAGGCGACGGCCGCGCGTCGTGCCGCTCGGCCGCTCAGTTTCCAGTACGGATTCCGGTGACGTGCGGTGTGGCGGAGGTAGGGGCCGCGTGACGGTGACGCTCGACGAAGGGGGCCGGGGCCGGCACGGACATCGTGCGCGGGCCCCGGCCCCCGCCCGCTCAGGAGCGGGTTCAGACCGTGGTGACTTTCATCGAGACCGGCGCCGGCGCAACGCTTCGAGGCGTGTCGGTCCCCGTCGCGGCCCGTGGCATACGGCAGTTCGGCCACGGGTGTCCGCAGCGGGCGGGCCGCCCCGGCCCGAGGTCGTGCGGTCGTTGCGAGGGATGCGGTTCGGCGAGGGTCCGGTGCGGTGGGCGGCCGTCGAGCTCGAGTCCTGTGACCACGGGTGTTCGGGGTCTCGGCCCGCCCGCGACCCTCAGGACAAGGAAGCCGTGTCGGCCGCCTCCCGCGCCCCGTCCCCGCCCGACCGCCGCCTCCGGAGCACCGCGAGGACCACCACGCCGATGGCCACCGCCGTGGACAGGACCACCTGGTCGCGGCCGCCGCCGTCGGCCGTGTCGGTCAGCATGTAGCCCAGGACGAAGGTGATCAGGGCGATGGTCGCCCAGGTCAGGTAGGGGTAGAGCCACATCCTCACGACCAGCTTCTCCGGGGACTCCCGCTCGATGATCTTGCGCATCCGCAGCTGGGAGAAGCAGATCACCAGCCAGACGAACAGGGCGATCGCGCCGGAGGAGTTGAGCAGGAACTGGAAGACCGTGTCGGGCCAGAGGTAGTTGAAGGCGACGGCGACGAAGCCGAAGACCACCGAGGCCAGGATGGCCGCACGGGGGACGCCGCGCCCGGTGGTCCGCCCGAAGGCGGCCGGGGCGTCGTTGCGGCGGCCGAGCGAGAAGGCCATGCGGGAGGCGGTGTACAGGCCGGAGTTGAGACAGGACAGCACCGAGGTCAGCACGATGGCGTTCATGATCTGCGCGGCGTGCGGGATGCCGATGGAGCTCAGGGCGGCGACGTACGAGCCGTCCTCGAGGATCGCCGGGTCGTCCCAGCGCAGCAGTGACACCACGACCAGGATCGAGCCCAGGTAGAACACCGCGATCCGCCAGATCACGCTGTTGGTGGCCTTGGTGACGGCGGCCCGCGGGTCGGCGGTCTCGCCCGCCGCCAGGGTGACGATCTCGCTGCCCATGAAGGAGAAGACGACCATCAGGACGCCGGTGAGGATCGCGCCGGGCCCGTTCGGCAGGAAGCCGCCGTGCGCGGTGAGGTTGGAGAAGCCGCTCGCCGGGTGGTCGGAGCCGGGCAGCAGCCCGAAGAGCGCGAGGCCGCCGACCACGATGAACGCGGCGATGGCGACGACCTTGATGCCGGCGAACCAGAACTCGAACTCGCCGTAGGAGCTGACCGAGACCAGGTTGGTGGCGGTGAGGACGATCATGACGAGCAGGGCCCAGCCCCACTGGGGCACCGCGGGGATCCAGCCGGCCAGGATCTTCGCCCCGGCGGTCGCCTCGACGGCGAGCACCACGACCCAGAAGAACCAGTACAGCCAGCCGATGGTGAAGCCGGCCCAGCGGCCCAGCGCGCGGTCCGCGTAGGCGGAGAACGAACCGGAGGTGGGGTTGGCCGCGGCCATCTCGCCGAGCATGCGCATCACGAAGACGACGAGGACGCCGACGAGCGCGTAGGAGACGAGGATGCCGGGGCCGGCGGCGGCGATGCCGGAGCCGGAGCCGACGAACAGGCCGGCGCCGATGACTCCGCCGATCGCGATCATCGACAGGTGGCGGTTCTTCAGTCCGGCCTGCAGGCCGCCGGACTCTTCCGCGGGAGGGCTCTTGGGAGGGTTGTGGTCATCTCGACATCCATGAGGGTGTGCGGACAGGGAGTACGGACCAGGGGGGCGTCTGGAAATTAGTTCAGTACGATCGAAAAGAACAAGACTTGTTTAAGTGTTCACCTTGCTCTATTTTTCGTGCAGCGCGGAACCCCTACTTCCGGGAGCCCTGGGAGCCCTCTGTGGACCACAGCGTGACCCCGCTCGGCAGGCCGTTAAGGTGGCGCCGTGGCGAATGCAGCGGGCAAGTTCGGCCCCTACACCGGCTGGGACACGCGCGTCCTGGCCGGCCGGGGACCCACGGGGACGGAGCTCGTGCGGTCCCGGATCGCCCTGCGGGTGCGTCTGCGGTCGGTGTCGCCGGGGGACCGGCTGCCGGACGCCGGCGTCCTCGGCGAGGAGCTCGGGATCAGTGAGATCACCGTGCGCCGCGCGCTGGAGGCCATGTGCCAGGACGGCCTGCTCGACCGCCGTCGGGGCCGGGCCGGCGGAACCTTCGTCGCGACGGACTGGGACGCCGTCGTCGCCGTGATGCACGACGCCGACGAGGCGGCCTCGCTGGACGCCTTCCACCTGCTGCTCGAGTGCGGGCTCGTGGCGCACGCCGCGGGCGAACTGCCGGACGGCCGGCTCGACGGGCCGCGGGCGCTGGTCGAGGAGCTGGACCTGGCCGACGACCCGGCGCGGCTGCTCGAACTGGAGACCCGTTTCCACCTCGACCTCGCCCAGGCGCTCGGCGGCGCCGGGATCCGCGAGTTCGCCGCCGACCTGCTCGGACGACAGTGCCTGCTGGAGCCCGCCCCGGCTCCGGCGGTCGTGCGGGCCCGCAACCGCTGCCACGCCGACCTGCTCGACGAGCTCGCCCGTGGCGCGATGGACCCAGCGATACGAGCGGTGAAGGCGCACCAGCACGCCGAACCGAACTGACCTCTCAGAAGGGAGCCGTCGCCATGCCCGAGTCCGCAACCGCCGGACCGTCGTCGACGCCGGGCCCCGCCGGTGGCACCCCCAGCGGCTGCGCGGCGGCGTCCTCGGCATGGCGGACATCGCAGCCGCCACGATGGCCAACGTCGGCCCGGCCATGAGCTTCTTCTTCGGCTTCGCCTTCCTCGCCACCACCGCGGGCGTCGCGTCACCGCTGACCATCGTGGCGGCGGGCGTGGCGGTCGCGCTGTTCGGCAACACGCTGGCCGAGTTCTCCCGGGCCCACCCCTCGGCGGGCAGCTTCACCACCTTCGTCGGCAAGACCTTCGGGCCGGTCAGCGCGGTGACCACGGCCCTGCTCGCCGGACTCGGCTACATCATCGCGATGGCCTCCGTCATCGCGATCTCCGGCGGGTTCATGCAGATCACCCTGCACCACTACACCGGCGTCGACCTGCCGTGGATCATCTGGACGCTGCTGCTGACCGGCCTGTCGGTGGTGCTGATGCTGCGCGGGATCGTCGTGTCCACCAAGTGGGCCGGCTACTTCTTCGGCGTGGAGATGCTCGTCCTGGTCGTGGTCTCGGTCGCGGCGCTCGTCGAGCACCGCGGCGACCTCTCCGCGGCCCCGTTCCTGCCCTCCCACCTCACCCACGGCGTCAAGGGCCTCGCGGCGGGCTTCCCGCTGGCGGTGTACCTGTTCATCGGCTGGGAGAACTCGGCGGCACTGGCCGAGGAGACCGAGAACCCGCGGCGCAACGTCGGCCGCGCCGTGTTCTCCTCCGTCGCCATCATGACGGTGAGCTACATCCTCTTCTCCTACGCCACGGTCACCGGCTTCGGCTACGACGTCCAGCGGCTCGGCGACTCCCGGATCCCGTTCGTCGACGTCGCCCAGCACACGCTGGGGACGCTCGCGTTCCTCGCCTACGTCGGCGGCCTGACCTCCACCCTCGGCGTGCTGATCGCGGGCATCAACTCCCAGGCCAGGCTGGTGTTCAACGCGGGGCGGGAGGGCTGCTGCCGTCCTTCTTCGGGTACGTCCACCCCACGCGCCGCACGCCGAACAACGCGATCGTCACCTTCGCCGCGACCGCGCTGCTGATCATCGTCGGCTGGGGTCTGGGGCACGTGCTCGGAGAGGACGGCGGTCAGATGAACCCGGTGGTCTTCTTCGCCGAGTCCTCGAGCCTGGGCGCCATCCTGATCCTGCTGGTCTACCTCGCGTCCAACATCGCGCTGCCGCTGTACTACCGCAGGTACCGTCCGCAGGAGTTCCGGATCGTGCGGCACCTGGTGCTGCCCGCGGTCGGCGCCCTCGCCGTCCTGGTCCCGCTGTACTACCTCGCCAAGCCCGGACAGCCGGCCCCGTACAGCTGGTTCCCGTACGCGGCGCTGGCCACCCTCCTCGCGGCCGTCTGCTACGCGGCCCTCCTGGTCCGGCGCGACCCGGGGCTGGCCGACCGCGTCGGGGCGGTCGTCGCCGACGCGGAGTGAACGCGGGGCGACGGCCACCGGTCGTCCCGCCGGGCGGGGGAGGGGCGCCCCCTCAGGAGACCGCCGCCTCCTGGTACTGCCCCAGGTACCGGAACGCCCCGTCCGCCGCCCGGAACAGGAACATCGCGTCGTGGTTGTAGCCGTACCCCTGCTCGAACCGGACGGTCCTGGTGATGCCCTCGTAGGTGATCTCGGGCATCCGGCGGGCGATCGCGCCCCGTTCCGTCAGTGCCGAGCCGTCCTTGGCGCAGGCCCGCGCCAGGAACATGACGGCGTCGTGGGCCTCCGCCGCGTACCAGCCGGGGTCGGTGCCGTACCGGGCGCGGTAGGCCTTCGTGAAGGCGCGGGCGGCCGGGCGGGCCGTCGGGTCGGTGAAGGAGGTGGCGAAGACCCAGCCGGTCGCGGCGGCGCCGGCCGCGGTGAGGAACCGCGGGGCGAAGGCGCGTTCCGTCGCCATCCGGGTGCCGGTGAACCGGGCGGAGCTCAGTGCCGACGCGAGTCCGGCGGCCCGGTCCGCGTCGCCGGTGAAGACGACCGCGTCCGCGCGGGCGGACAGCACCGCGGCGGCGAGGGAGGCGTGGTCGATCTCTCCGGCGGCGACGCTGGTCACCGTCGACTCGCGGCCGCCCTGCCGCAGCGCCAGCTCGGTCTGCTTGCACAGGGTCCAGGCGAAGTCGCCCTGCGCCCGGTCGTCCACGAGGAACGCCCTGCGGGCGTCGACGTGGTTGCCGAGGTAACTGACGACGGGGGTGGCGAAGAGTCCGTCCGTGACACTCAGCGCCGCGTGGCAGCGGAAGAGATTGTTGCTGATCGGCGTGGTCTGGGTGTCGGCCCTCACCGAGACGGACACGACGGGCATCACCGCCTTGGTGTACGCGACCTCGGACGCGAGGAAGCAGGCGTCGGTGGTGGGGCCCAGCACGGCGAGAACGTCGGCGTCCTTCGCCAGCCGGGCGGCCAGTTCGGCGGCCCGCTCCGGGACGCCGCCGTCGTCGTACGTCCGCAGCTTCAGCCGGAAGGGGTGGTCGCTCCCGGCGTTGATCCGTTCGACGGCCAGCCGGGCCGCCTCGAGCTGGGTGTTCCCGGTGTCCCTGCGGGCGCCGGTCAGATCGCCGTGGAACGCCACGACCAGCTCGGGGCGCGGCCGGCCGGTCCCGGATCCCGCGGCCTTCCCCGACGCCGGCCGGGTGCTCCACCACCAGGCCCCGCCGCCCGCCGCCAGCACGCCCGCGGTCGAGCCGAGGAGCAGGAAGCGGCGGCGGCCGACGGCGCGGGAGGTGGGCCGGGCAGCCGTGACGGACGTCGGAGTCGCGGCCTCCGGCGACGGTGACGCCGTGTCCGCCATGTCCGCCGTGCTCGACGGCGCGGACACCTGGGTCGGCTCGATCGCGCCGATGGCGAGCACGGCGGCAGCACGGTCGTTGACCAGCCGGGTGACCGGCGCGGGCAGCCAGTCCGACCGTTCGGCCGAACCGGCTTCCGTTCCCTCCCCGAGCACCTCGCGCAGTCGCGCGAGCGTGGGGCGACCGGGCGGATCCTTGTGCAGGCAGGCTCTCAGCACGGGTGCCAGAGCGTCCGGGATCGCCGTCGGATCCGGTTCGTCGTAGACCGTGCGCAGCAGCATGCCGGCCGCCGCGCCGTCGCCGAACGGCCGTACCCCGGTCGCGGCGAACGCCAGCACGCACCCCAGCGAGAACACGTCGCTGGGCGGGCCGATCTCGCCGCCCCGCGCCCGCGCCTGCTCCGGCGACAGGAAGCCGGGCGAGCCGACGATCACGCCGCTGGAGGTGAGCGCGGTGGCCTCCGACGCCCGGGCGATCCCGAAGTCGATCAGCCGCGGTCCGTCCGGGGCCAGCAGGATGTTGCCCGGCTTCACGTCGCGGTGCACGAGACCGGCCGCGTGCACCGCCTCGAGCGCCTCGGCGAGCCGCCCGCCCAGCACCCGCACGGAAGCGAGCGGCAGCGGCCCGAAGGCGTCCACCGCCTCGGCGAGCGAGGGCCCCGGCACGTACGAGGTCGCCAGCCACGGCGTCTCCGCGTCGGCGTCCGCGTCCAGCAACGGGACCACCCAGCGGCTGCGCACCTGCCGGGCGGCCTCGACCTCCCGGTGGAAACGGTCCCGGAAGCCCGTCCCGTCGGCGTACGAGGACCGGACCGTCTTCACCGCGGCGATCGCCCCGCCCGGCGCACGGGCCAGGAAGACCACGCCCATGCCGCCGGCGCCCAGCCGCCGCAGCAGGCGGTAGCGGCCGATCCGGGACGGGTCGCCGGTCCGCAGCGGCTCCATCAGACAGGCTCCCTCAGACAGGTTTCCTCAGGCAGGTTCCCTCAGACGGTGAGCGGCGCGGGGCCGTCGTACACGAAGTCGCCCTGTGCGACCCGCCAGAGGTAGCCGCCGTTGCCGTCGATCACCATCAGGCTGGTCAGGCCGGTCTGCTGGAAGGCGAACGGTTTCGTGACACCCTCGTACTTCCCCGCCCGCACGGCCGCGAGCAGGTTCGCCCGGGTGCGCTTCTTCGGCGGCAGCCCGGACAGGGCCTTCAGCAGCATCCCGGTCACGTCGTAGGCCTCCGCCGCGTACCGGGGCGGTGCCTCATCGAAGCGCTCGCGGTAGGCGGCGGCGAACTTCCGCGCCCCGGGCTTGCGGGTCGCGTCGATGACCGGGGCCACCATCACCCACTCCTCGGCCGCCTCCTGGGCCTGCGTCAGGAACCGGCCGTCGAGCAGCGCCGGGCCGGAGACCCGCGCACCCTGGAAGGCGCGTTCCCGCAGCGTCGCGGCGAGCGACGCTCCCCGGTCGGGCAGGCCGGCGAAGAACACGGAGTCGGCGCCGGCGGAGAGCACCCCGTCCACCGCGCTGCCGAAGTCGCGGCGCATCGCGCTGACCACCTCCGGGACCGGCGGCTGCCGCGCGTTGCCGAGCTGCGTGCTGAGGGACGTGCTCAGGTCCGTGGCGTAGTTGCCGGCCGGACGGTCGACGACGAGGCCGACCTTGCGCGAACCGGCTCTCCCGCGAAGGTAGTTGCTCACGTACACGGCGAGCACCGAGTCGGGCAGCCGTCCGAGCAGGAACGAGCGGTAGCCCTGGATGGCGAGGCTGATGCTGCCGGGGGACACGGCGACGACCGGCAGCAGTGCGGCGTCGTACCGCGCGAGCGCCGCCTGCGCCGTGGCGTCGGTGGTCGGGCCCACCACGGCGAGGACCGCCGGATCGTCCGCGAGCTCCGCGGCGAGCCGGGCCGAGGCCGCCGGATCACCCCCGTCGTCGACGGCCCTGACCTTCACGGTGAACGGGGCGTCGCCGCGCGCGTTGAACTCCGCGACGGCCAGCCGCAGTCCGCGCTCCTGCGCCTTGCCCGTCTCCCGCTGCGGGCCGCTGAGGTCACCGTGCAGCGCGACGGTGTGCACCGGGCGGCGCGAGGAGGCGGCGGCCGCGGGGCTGTCGCCCCCGGAACGGCCGTCCCGGGCGGCCGCCCACCAGGCCCCGCCCCGCCCGCCGCCAGCGCCGCGGCCCCACCGGCGAGCAGCAGGAAGCGACGCCGGCCGCCCGGACGGGCGTCCCGCGGCTCCGGCGAGCCGGACGTCTCGCGCGTGTCGGGCTCCGCCGACCCCGGGGCGGCCGGCGCGTCGGCCGGCGCCAGCGTGTGCTCGATGTCCGGCAGCGCGAGCGCGGCGGCCGAGCGCTCGGCGATCAGCCGGGCGACCGGCCCGGGCAGCCAGTCGGCCGCCTCTCCGTCCCGGGGTGCGTGGTCGGTCGCCTCTCCGTCCCGGGGCGCGTCATCGGTCGCCTCCCCGGTTCGTGGAGCGTCCTCGGCCGTCAGTTCCCGCACCAGGTCCCCGGCGTCCGGCCGCCGGTCCGGATCCTTCTCCAGGCAGCGGTCCAGCACCCCGAGCAGGCCCGCGGGCACCCCGTCGAGGTCCGCCGGATCGTGCACGGCCCGGTACAGGAGGGCGTCGACCGTCCCGCTGCCGAACGGCGCCCGGCCGGTCGCCGCGAACGCCAGGACGCACCCGAGGGAGAACACGTCGCTCGCCGGGCCGATGCCACCCCCGCCGCCCCCGGCCTGCTCGGGCGACAGGTAGCCCGGTGTGCCGACCACCAACCCGGTCGCCGTCAGCGTCCGGTCCTCCGGGGCCCGGGCGATCCCGAAGTCGATGAGCCGGGGCCCGTCATGGGCGATCAGCACGTTGCCCGGCTTCAGGTCCCGGTGGACCAGCCCGGCCCGGTGCACCTCGCCCAGCGCCTCGGCCAGCCGGGCGCCGAGCAGCCGCAGCCCGCGCTCCGGCAGGGGCCCGTACGCGGCCACCGCCTCGCCCAGTGACGGGCCGGGCACGAAGGCCGTCGCCAGCCAGGGCGCCTCGGCGTCCGGGTCGGCGTCCACCAGCGGCACCACCCAGGGACTGCCGACCCGCCGGGCCACCTCGACCTCGCGGCGGAACCGCTCCTTGAAGCCCGGCTCCTCGGCGTACTCCGCGAGCAGGACCTTCAGCGCCACCAGCGCGCCGCCGGGCGTGCGCGCCAGGTACACCACGCCCATGCCTCCGGCGCCGAGCCGCCCGAGCAGGCGGTGGTCCGCGACGCGCGCGGGATCGGACGAACGCAGCGGCTCCATCAGCTCTTCCCCCCGAGTTCGGACTTCACGCGGTTGAGCATCGTGACGTTGGCCTGCGCCCCGTACTTGTTCAACTCGGTGTCCGAGTAACCCTCGGCGCCCTTCACCGACACCGCCAGGGTCACCGTGCCGAGCCGGGTCACGTACCAGAAGTACGTCTGCTTGCTGTCCCCGGTGGAATAGGAACCTATCTCCACCACCTGGTCGTCGGAGGTGTTGTTGCCCTGGCCGTACGGAGTGGCGTTCGACATGAGTCCGAAGATCCGCTCATCGGTACGCACCTCCTGCTCCTGGCAGCGCAACGGCTCCTCCAGGGTGGTGGCCAGCTGCTCGTCGGCAGCGGTCACCGTGGTGTGCACGGTGATCGCCGCGCTCACCTTGATCTTGCCCTTGGCGCCGACGGCCGGAAGCTCGCTGTAGCGGGACAGCGAGGCCAGGACGCTCCCGGGAGCGCCCGCCGCTCCCACCGGCACTGCTCGTCGAGCACGGCCACGGTGCCCGGGGCGCTCGCCGCCGGCCGCTGGGCCCGGAAGCCCGCGCCCCACGCCTCCGGCTCCAGTGCGACCGCCTCCGCCAGCGCCTCGGCCTGCGGCCTCGTGCGGGGTACCTGAGCGGGGTCCGCCTCGAACGGCGTCAGCGACGTCGCGTCACCGCCCGAGCCCGAGGAGGACGGGGACGCGCCGGCCGAGGCGGCGCCGGAAGCGGCCGCGGACCGTGAGGACGCCGAGGACGCCGGGGGCTCGGCTCGGCCGCCCCGTCGTCGGCCCCGGAACCGCAGCCGCCGAGCACGAGGGCCGCCCCGGCCACCGCCGCCCCGACCCGCCACGGCCGATCCGCCCTGCGCCCCACGCAGTTGCTGTCCATCCCGCCCCTCCGCCGGCCCCCGCCTCGCGTGCGGTGATCGTACAGAGGGACGTACGGCCGGGGCGGGCGGTTCTGACAACAGAGGGGAGCGACCGGGAACAGAGGGGAACGGCGGGGAACGGCCGGGAACGGCCGGGAACGGCGGGGAGCAGCGGGGCGTGGAGTCAGCGCGTGTCCGTCCCGCCCTCGCCGGCACCTCCCGACGAGCGGTCCGCCACCCGTGCCAGGTGCTCCGTGAACACCGTCTCCGCCTCCGGGGTCAGCGTCCGCAGCGCCACCAGCGCCGTGAGGGCCACGTCGCACAGTTCGTCCCGCACGTCCTCCCACGTGTGGCTGACGCCCTTGCGCGGGTTCTGGCCGGTCACGCCGATCACCGCCTCCGCGACCTCGCCGACCTCCTCCGACAGCTTCAGCACGCGCAGCAGCACGGCCTCCCGTCCGGTGACCGGCTGAGCGGCCTCGAGCCAGGACCACAGGGCGTCGACGGTGTCCCAGAGGCCGGTCCGGGCCGGGTCGGGCGGAGGTTGCCGGGTCTGCGGGACGTCCGGGGTCTGCGGGACGTCCGGGGGGCTGTCGTTCATACGGGCAGCCTGCCCGGCGCGGTCTCCTCCCGAACAACGGCGCCGACCCGGGTGCTCACTCCTCGAACAGGGTCTCCTGCTCGCCCTCCTCGCGCTGCCGCAGCCGCCTGGTGCGCAGGCCAACGACGACCGCGGTGGCCGCCGCCGTCACGCCCAGGGCCGCCGGGACCATCCAGCCCCGGTTGACCGTGTGGCCGAGGGCGTGGTCCAGGGAGAGGCGGCCGGGGCCCGTGACGGCGAGGCCGGCGGCGGTCAGGCCGAGGGAGGCCGCGTACTCGTAGCCGCCGCTCTGCGCGAAGAAACCGTTGGGCACGTGGACCGCGGAGGCGCCGGCCATCGCGCCCGCCGCCGCGGCCCCCGCCGCCGGGGTGGCCAGGCCCAGCGCGAGGAGCGCGCCGCCGCCGGTCTCCGCCAGGCCCGCCGCCGTGGCGCTCGCCTTGCCCGGGGCGTACCCGACGGACTCCATGAACTGGCCGGTCCCCTCCAGGCCGTGGCCGCCGAACCAGCCGAACAGTTTCTGCGCGCCGTGCGCCATCAGCACCCCGCCGGTTCCCAGCCGGAGCAGCAGCAGGCCCAGATCACGTCGGTCGTAGCAGGTCACGATGACTCCCGGAGAGATGAGCGGACAAAGGGGGCGGACAAAGGGGCGGACGAGGGGGGGCGGACAGGCGGTGAACGGGCGACGGGAACAACCCCTTCCGCGTGTCCACCGTCGCACCCCGCACACCCGACCGCCCCGCCCCGACGGCCGTTCGGGTGGCAGGGCGGGGCGGGGCGGTCGGGTACGGCGGGCCTCACCGGGCGGCGGTCGCCGCCCGTTCCGTCAGCGTGATCCTCCCCGCGCCGGCGTGACGCGGACCGCCGTGACGCGGGCTGCCGCGATGCGGACCGCCGAGACATGTACCGCCGAGACCTGTACCGCCACGACGCGGACCGCCGTGATGTGGCAGCCGCTCCGCGGTCCGGTGCGCACCTCGCGTGTCACGCGAGGTCCACCCCCATCCGGTGCCGCGGAACGGCCGCCGTCCCCCCTCGGTGTGGTCGGCGGAAGTCCGGCTCCCCAAGTGTGAAGCTCTTGTGGAGGAGATGCCGAGCATACTTCTCCGACCGGTGCGTATGGTGCGGAACGCTCAAGTCCTCTTGTGCAGGTTGAGGATTCACTCATATTCCGGGGGTCGCGGCCGTCGGCGGCCGCACGGGGTTCGCCGTCCCACGGTGCACGGAGCGGGAGTTGACGTCTCGACATGTGACTGTCGTGTACCTGCCTATTCGCTGTCGCTCCCCGGTCGTCCCCGGCCAGTCCAATGCCTCCCGGACACACCGTCAGGGGAGGACCGGATGACACCCGCAGCACACCCGTCCCAGCACGCCCCGGAGTTCCGCGAGGCCGCCCGCCGACTCGGCCGCCGCCGCTTCCTCACCGTGACCGGCGCCGCCGCCGCGCTCGCCTTCGCCGTGAACCTGCCGACCGCGGGCACCGCGGCCGCCGCCGAACTCGAACCCGCCCGGATCACCGACGACCCCTTCACCCTCGGCGTCGCCTCCGGCGACCCCCTGCCCGACTCCGTACTCCTGTGGACGCGCCTCGCCCCCGCCCCTACCAGCCCGACGGCGGACTGCCCGCCCGGCGCGTCCCCGTCCGCTGGGAACTGGCCCACGACGAGAACTTCCGGCGCGTCGTCAGACGCGGCACCGTCACCGCCCACCCCGAGTTCCACCACACCGTCCACGTCGAGGTCCCCCACCTCGCCCCGGACCGCGTCTTCCACTACCGCTTCCGCGTCGGCGACTGGACCAGCCCGGCCGGCCGCACCCGCACCGCCCCCGTCTCCCGCGCCCGGGTGTCGGAGCTGAAGCTCGCCGCCGTCTCCTGCCAGGCGTACGCCGACGGCTACTACACCCCCTATGCCCACCTCGCCCAGGACGACGTCGACGTCGTCTTCCACCTCGGGGACTACCTCTACGAGTACGCCGTCAACTCGGTCGGAAATCACCGCAATTACACCGACCGGACCCTCCCCGCCGTCTTCGACCACGAGACGGTGACCCTGGAGGACTACCGCCTGCGGTACGCCCTCTACAAGTCCGACCCCGACCTCATCGCCGCGCACGCCGCCCACCCCTTCGTCGTCACCTGGGACGACCACGAGACCGAGAACAACTACGCCGGCGACACCCCCGAGAACACCGTCCCGCCGGAGGAGTTCCTGCTGCGCCGCGCCTCCGCCTACCGCGCCTACTGGGAGAACCAGCCGCTGCGCCGCCCCCAGCGCCCCGACGGCCCCGACATGCGGCTCTACCGCCGCCTGCACTGGGGCGACCTCGCGCAGTTCGACGTCCTCGACACCCGCCAGTACCGCTCGGACCAGGCCTACGGCGACGGCGCCCGGCTCCCCGGCCCCGCCGTCGACGACCCCGCCCGCACGATGACCGGCGCGACGCAGGAACGGTGGCTGCTCGACGGCTGGCAGGCCTCCCGGGCCCGCTGGAACGTGGTCCCCCAGCAGGTCACCTTCTCCCAGCGCAAGCTCGACCTGAACCCGGTCGCCAAGCTCTCCATGGACGCCTGGGACGGCTACCGCGCCTCCCGCCGCCGCGTCCTGGACGGCGCGAAGGCCGCCGGCGTCGACAACCTCATGGTCCTCACCGGCGACGTGCACGTCGGGTACGCCTTCGACATCAAGGACGACTTCGACGACCAGGCCTCCCGCACCCTCGGCACGGAGATCGTCGCCACGTCGATCACCAGCGGCCGGGACGGCTCCGAGCGGCCCGCCAACTGGACCACCTACACCACCGCCAACCCGCACCTGCGGTTCTACGACGGCCGGCGCGGCTACGTGACCGTCGCCCTCGGCCGCGACGCCGCCCGCGCCGACTTCAAGACCGTCCCCTACGTCACCCGGCCCGGCGCCCCCCTCACCACCGCCGCCTCCTTCGTCACCGAGGTCGGCGACCAGGGGCTCAAGCCCGCCTGAGCCGGGACGCGGGTCAGGCGGCCGGCGGCGGCCAGGCGTCGCCCCAGTCGGCGTCCCGCGCCGCCCGGTACAGGTCGCCGTGCCGCTTCGTCACCGTCGTCCGCGTCAGCCGCTCCTCGGCCTCGCACAGGTCGAGGAGCACCTGGCCCTTGCGGATCTGCGGACGCCGCACCACGCGGGACGGGGCCGGGGCGACGGGGAGGCGCGCGGCCGCCACGTAAGCGAACTTCTCGTCCTCGTACGGCAGCGAGCCGCCCTTGACCTGACGGTGCAGCGACGAACGGCTCACCCGCGCCGAGAAGTGGCACCAGTCCTCGCCGGGCACGATCGGGCAGGCGGCGCTGTGCGGGCAGGGCGCGGCGATCCGGAAGCCGGCCGCGACCAGCCGGTCCCGGGCCTCGATGATCCTCGCGTAGCCGTCCGGCGTGCCCGGCTCGACGATCACCACCGCCTGCGCGGCCGCCGCGGCGGCGTCCACCAGGGCGGCCCGGTCGGCGGCGGGCAGTTCGTTGAGCACGTACGAGACGGTGACCAGGTCGGTCGCCTCCAGGGTCAGCCCCGAGCCGATCCGGGCCCGCTGCCAGCGCACCTGCTCCAGGGCCGGGTTCGACGCCGCGAGTTCGCGGCCGACGGCCAGGGCGGGCTCCGCCCAGTCCAGCACCGTCACCGGACGCCGGCCCGGCCAGGTCGCGCCGACCGCCCAGGTCGCCGCGCCCGTCCCGCCGCCCACGTCGACGTGGCTGCCGGGCGTCCAGTCCGGCACGGCGTCCGCGAACGCCCCGAGCGCGGAGCGGACCGCCTCGAACGTGGCCGGCATGCGGTACGCGGCGTACGCGGCGACGTCCGCGCGGTCGCGGAGGATGGGGGCGTCGGTCGGGGTCGCCCCGCGGTAGTTCGCGATGAGCCGCTCCACGGCCTGGCCGGCCTGCCGGGCCGGAAGCCCGTCGAGCAGCTCGCGGAGGGCGTCCGCCGGAGATACGGGGTCGTTCACCCACGAATTCTAAGCGCGGCCCGCTCGTCCGGACGCCCACCGTCCGGACGCCCACCGTCCGGACGCCCACCGTCCGGACGCCCACCCCGGACCTCACCCGGGGCTCCACTCCGGACCTCACCCGGGGCTCCACCTCAGGCTCCACTCCGGACCTCACCCGGGGCTCCACCTCAGGCTCCACTCCGGACCTCACCCGGGGCTCCACCTCGGACCCCATCCGGATCCCACCCGGGACTCCACCTCGGACCTCACCTGGGGCTCCACCTCGGACCTCACCCGGGGCTCCACCCCGGACCCCGCCCGGGGCTCCGCCCCGGCCCCCTGGGGGCTCCGCCCCCCGGACCTCCGGTCCGTGTCCAGCCACCACCCCACTCGGTGGGACAAGACCGCCGGTCAGATGTCCCGGCCCCGCCGGAGGAGTCCGAGCACGGGGCCCGTCGGGGCCGACGGCAGGGAGGCGCAAGACCGGAGCCGCCTCACCGGACCGCCCGCCGCAGACGCGTGGCCGCCGCGGCGCGGGGCGCGCTGTCGGCCTCCCGGCGCCGTGGGTGCACCGTGTTGGCCAGCAGCACCAGGAACGTGTCCGTCGCCGGGTCGAGCACCAGCGACGTCCCGGTGAACCCCGTGTGCCCCGCCGCGCCCCGCCCCGCCAGCTCCCCCATGAACCACGCCTGGTCCACCGCGAAGCCCAGGCCGGGCGGCGTCAGCAGCAGCTCCACGAAGTCGGGCCCGAGGATCCGCGCGGGCCCGTACGCGCCCCCCGCCAGCAACGCCCGGCAGAACACCGCCAGATCACGCCCGGTGGAGAACAGCCCCGCGTGACCCGCCACCCCGCCCAGCGCCCACGCGTTCTCGTCGTGCACCTCGCCCCGCAGCGGCCCCGGTCGGCCTTCCCCCACGGCCGCCGCTGGTCCTCCGTGGCGGCCGCGCCGGGGCACGGCCCGAAGCGGGTGGACGCCATGCCCAGCGGACGGGTGATCCCGTCGCGGACCAGGACGTCGAGCGCGCGGCCGGTGAGCCGTTCGAGGAGCTGCTGGAGGAGCAGCATGTTCAGGTCCGAGTAGACGTACGTGCCGGGCTCGCCCGTCGGCGCCTCCGCCCGCAGCAGCTCCAGCCGCCCGGCGTCGTCGGCACAGTCGTACAGGGGCAGCTCGGGCCGCAGCCCCGAGGTGTGGGTGAGGAGCCGGCGCACGGTGATGTCGTGGGCGGCGGCCGCCCGGAAGTCGGGCAGGTACGCCCCCACGCGCGCGTCGATGCCCAGCGTGCCGCGCTCGATCTGCTGCACCGCGGCCACGGCCGTGAACAGCTTGGTGAGGGAGGCGAGGTCGAAGGGCGTGTCGACGGTCATCGGGACGCGGGACGCGGGCGGCAGTTCCACACCGGCGTCGGACCCGGGGTCGTAGCGGGCGTAGCGGACCGCCCAGCCCGCCGCCTCCTGCACGGCGATGACGGGCCCGCGCCCCGCGACCACGACGGCGCCGGCCGCCCAGGGGCGTTCCCCGGTGGTCAGCGCGTGGACCTCGCGCACGAGACGGCGCAGCTCCTCGGGGTCGAGCCCGGCCCGTTCCGGTGTGTCGACCCGCAGTCTCGGTGCGCTCAGCTGTCCTCTCCCACTTCCGACCTCGCACGGACGGAAAGCCCCGTGCCGCGACCTCCGTCCACCGCCCCCGGGTTCCCCGTGTTCCCCGGGTCCCTCATGTCCTGCGTGCCCTGCGTGCCCTTCGGGCCCCGCGTGCCCCGCGTGCCCCTCCGGGGGCGGCACATTCCCACGAAGCAGGTCACCGCCAGCACCGCGGCCGCCAGCTGGACCACCGCCATCGGGACGGCCGTCTCCTCGCCGGCGACACCGACGAGCGGGGAGGCGACCGCGCCGATCGCGAAGGAGGTGGTCCCGAGGAGCGCGGAGGCGGACCCGGCGGAGTGGCGGACCCGCAGCAGCGCGAGGGTCTGCGCGTTGGGCAGGACGACGCCCATCGCGGACATCAGGACGAACAGGGCGGCCGCCACCGGCACCAGCCCCACCACCCCGAACACGCCCGTCGCCATCAGCAGCAGCGCGGCCGCGGCCAGGACGACGACCCCGAGACCGGCGGCCAGCACCCGCTCCAGCCGGACCCGTCCGACCAGCACCCGGCCGTTGACCTGCCCGACGACGACCAGCCCGACCGAGTTCACGCCGAACAGCAGGCTGAACGTCTGCGGCGACGCGCCGTAGATCTCCTGGATCACGAACGGCGACGCCGAGATGTACGCGAACAGCGCGGCGAACGCGAAGCCGCCGGTCAGCAGATAACCCGCGAAGGGCGGGTCGGCGAGCAGCCCGCGCATCGAGCGCAGGGCCTCCCCGACGCCGCCGGAGTGGCGCTCGGCGGCCGGGAGCGTCTCGGGCAGCCTCGCCGCGACGAAGACGGCCAGCAGGAGGCCCACGGCGGTCAGGACCACGAACACCCCGCGCCAGTCCGTCACGCGCAGGATCTGCCCGCCGATCAGCGGCGCCACCACCGGGGCCACGCCCGAGATCAGCATCAGGGTGGAGAAGAAGCGGGCCATGGCCACGCCGTCGTACAGGTCGCGCACCATGGCCCGCGCGATCACGATCCCGGCCGCGCCCGCCAGGCCCTGCGCCAGCCGGCAGGCGACCAGCAGCTCCACGGTCGGCGCCAGCGCGCACAGCGCCGTCGCCACGACGTACACGGCGAGCCCCGCCAGCAGCGGGCGGCGGCGGCCCCAGCGGTCGCTCATCGGGCCGACCACCAGCTGACCCAGGGCCATCCCGGCCAGGCACGCGGTCAGCGTGAGCTGCACGGTCGCGGCGGGCGCGCGCAGCGCGTCGGTGACCTCCGGCAGCGACGGCAGGTACATGTCCATGGCCAGCGGGGAGTGGCGGTCAGCCCGCCCAGCACCAGGGTGACCAGCAGCCCCGCCCGGCGCCGCGCCCGCGGCGGTGCCCCCGGCCCGGCCCCGGCCGCCCCCGGCACGTCCGGCACGCCCGGTATCGCCCCACCCTCGGGCATGTGGCCCCTCCCTCTGCGACGTCTGCGCCACCTATGCTCTCAGCTCGTACGGACTGCTGGGACGGCACGAGGGTGGGCGGATGACGACGGACACGGTGCGGTGGGGGATTCTGGCGACCGGCGGGATAGCCGCCGCGTTCACCGCGGACCTGATCGACCTGCCGGACGCGGAGGTGGTGGCGGTCGCGTCCCGCAGCGAGGACTCGGCGCGGGCGTTCGCCGAGCGCTTCGGGATACCCCGGGCGTACGGCGACTGGGAGAGGCTGGCCAAGGACCCGGACATCGATGTCGTCTACGTGGCCACCCCGCACTCCGCGCACCGCGCCGCCGCCGGGCTCTGCCTGGAGGCCGGCCGCAACGTGCTGTGCGAGAAGGCGTTCACGCTGAACCTGCGCGAGGCCGCCGAACTCGTCGACCTGGCCCGCGACAACGGACGCTTCCTGATGGAGGCCATGTGGATGTACTGCAATCCCATGGTCCGCCGCCTGAAGGACCTCGTCGACGACGGCGCGATCGGCGAGGTGCGGACCGTGCAGGCCGACTTCGGCCTCGAAGGACCCTTCCCGCCCTCGCACCGGCTCCGCGACCCCGCCCAGGGCGGCGGCGCCCTGCTCGACCTGGGCGTCTACCCGGTCTCCTTCGCCCATCTGCTGCTGGGCGAGCCCACCGGCGTCTCGGCGCGGGCCGTGCTCTCCGCCGAGGGCGTCGACCTCCAGACGGTGGCCGCCCTGTCCTGGGACTCCGGCGCGCTGGCGGCCCTGCACTGCTCCCTGGACGGCGGGACGGGCACCACCGCCTCGGTCACCGGCTCGCGGGGCCGCATCGACATCCCCGCGGGCTTCTTCCACCCCGACCGCTTCGTCCTGCACCGCACCGGCCGCGACCCGGAGGAGTTCACCGCCGACCCGGCCGACGGACCCCGTGCGACCATGCGGCACGAGGCACGTGAGGTGATGCGGGCGCTGCGGGCCGGGGAGACCGAGTCCCCGCTCGTCCCGCTCGACGGCACCCTCGCCGTGATGCGGACGCTGGACACCGTCCGCGAGCGGATCGGCGTGCGCTACCCGGGCGAGTAGCGGCCCCGCCCGCGGGGCACCCCACCCCCGCGGGAGCGGCCGGTGGGACCGGCAGGCGAGACGGCCCGTCTCATGCTCTTGGTACGGTCGTCCCATGGTCACCCAGCCCGGAAAGCCGGCCCCCGACACCACCCGCCGCAGCGAGCGGTCCCGGCGCGCGATCTACGACGCCGCGCTCGCCCTGGTGGCGGAGGCCGGCTACCGCAGGACCACCGTCGAGGGCATCGCCGCCCGGGCCGGCGTCGGCAAGCAGACCATCTACCGCTGGTGGGAATCCAAGGCCGACGTCCTGCTGGAGGCGTTCCTCGACCTCACCTCCCGGGCCGCCCGGGAGGCGGGCGGGGAGCCGTACGCCATCCCGGACACCGGCGACCTCGCCGCCGACCTCAAGGCCGTGCTGCGGGCCACCGTCGACCAGCTGACGGACCCCCGCTTCGACGCGCCGTCCCGGGCCCTGGCCGCCGAGGGCGTGGTCGACGAGGAGGTCGGCCGCCGGTTCATGACCCAGCTCCTGGAACCCAACCTCCAGCTGTACGTCGACCGGCTGCGCGCCGCCCAGCGCGCCGGCCAGGTCCGCCCCGAGGTCGACCCGCGCATCGCCCTGGAGTTCTTCGTCTCCCCGCTGGCCCAGCGCTGGCTCCAGTACACGGGCCCGATCTCCTACGAGTACACCGACACCCTCGTCGACTACGCGCTGTACGGCCTGGCACCCCGCTGATCCCGCCCGTACCCGGCCCGGCACCCTGCTGACCTCGTGCGTGCCCGGCCCGGCGTCCGGCTGGTCCCGCCCGTCCCCGGCCCGGCACCCCGCTGATCCCGCCCGTGCCCGGGGGCCGCCTCGGTACCGCTCGTCCCACCTGCCCCTTTTGGGGGTCGGGACCCCCGATGCGCCGGATGGTGGGACCATAGGGCATGCTGTCCGCACCACAGCGAGGCGAGGGGATAGATGAGCGCGGAGTTCGGCGGCCGGACCGGCAGGCAGGGCAGGATCTCCCAGTGGCTGCGGGACGCCGCCCCAAGGAGACCGCCGGCGACGGCGGCCGTGAGGACCTGCTGCTCGCCGCCGCCGCGGCGGGACTGCCGCTCGCTCCCGCCGCCCACCCCGTCTCCGGCTACCGCTGCTCCTGCGACCGCGTCGGCTGCCCGACGCCCGGCCGGCACCCCGTCTCCTTCGCCTGGCACACGCAGTCCACCACCGACCGCGCCCAGGTCGAGCGCTGGGCCCGGCACCAGCCCGAGGCCAACTTCGTCACCGCGACCGGCACGACCCACGACGTCCTCGACGTCCCCCTGGAGGCCGGCCGCGAGGCCCTGGAGCGGCTGCTCGGCGCCGGCGTCGAGGTCGGCCCGGTCGCCGAGAGCGACGACGGCCGCATGCTGTTCTTCACCCTCACCCGCGGCACCCCGAGGACGAGGACGAGTGGTGGCCCTGCGAGCTGGACTGCCACCCCGAGACGATGGACGAACACCCCGGCCTGCGCTGGCACTGCCGGGGCTCCTACGTCCTCGTCCCCCGTCCCGCCTGCCCGGCGACGACGGCCAGTCCGTGCACTGGCTCCGCGGCCCCGAACACCCGCTGCCGGACCCGCTGACCCTGCTGGAGGCCCTGACGGACGCCTGCGCCAAGTTCGCGGACGAGTTCGCGGGCGAGGACGGGGCGACGGCGAACTGGCCCACCCGCCACTGAGCCGGGGTCCCGCCGCCGCTCACTCCCCCTTGGCCGCGGTGAGCCCTTCGATGCGGCTCACCACCGACACCTTCCCCCCGCCGGAGGCGCCCGGCACCACGGCCATCTCGTTGGCCACGAACTCCATCGTCAGCGACTGCTTGATCTCCCCGGTGGTCAGCGCCCGGACGTCCTTGTTGGGCGCCGGCACCGACGCCCCCGCCGCCGCGGTCTGCTTCACGAAGTGGTGCGTGGAGAAGAACACCGCGGCCCCGCCGTCCGCCGTGCGCAGCGCCAGCGGCGCGAAGTCGCCGGTCGTCAGCGGCTCGTCGATGTACTGCGTGGCCAGACCCGGCCTGCTGGAGTTCTTCGCCCGCGTGGAGCGCAGCTCACTGGTGTACGCGCCGTCCGCGAACGCGTCCCCGCCGTCCTTCAGGTACGTCGTGTAGTCACCGCTCAGTCCGGCGGGCGAGCGGGTCAGCCCGGCACTGTCCACCGGCACGGCCTCGGCCCAGCCGTCCTCGTTCTCGGGGAACTCCGGCAGCGCGTCCGGCGCCACCAGCGTGAGGTACGCCGCCTGCCACGGCTCCGCCCTGCCGCCGCGGGTGAAGACCAGCACCCAGCGCGCGTCGCCGCCCTTGTTGGCCTGGGCGTCGGCGACGAACCAGCGGGGCCAGCCGGGCTTCTCGGGGATGGTGTAGTGCACGTCGGTCAGCGTCAGCGGCTTGTGCCGCGGGTTGCCGTCCGGGTGGTTGACGCGCCCCGCCCTCAGCCGCGCCGCGTCGATCGCGCCGAGCGCCCCGGTGGTGTGTTCGGCGTCGAGGGAGGGGTCGTACGCCGCGTCGGCCTTGTTGTAGGCGGTCGTGAACTGCTCGACCGCCTTGGCGGCTTCCGCCTTCGTGGCCGCGGGGAGCACCGTGCGCTCCCCGTGCACCACGACACATCCGCTCGCCGCCAGGGTCACGGCGGTGAGCGAGACGGCGATCAGTGCGTCCCGGTCACGCCCGCGGCGCCGCGGACGGCCGGTCGTCAGGCTGCGTTCCCTGCTCATCAGGTGCGTTCACCCTCCCCTTCCCGGAGGCGAACCCTACCGGGGCGAGGAAGAACGCGAGTGCCGGGACCAGGTACAGCAGCCACACCGTGACCTGGAGGACCGTCGGGTCGGGCTGGAAGTTGAACACGCCCTTCAGCAGCGTGCCGTACCAGCTGTCCGGCGGGATCGTGCCGCTGATGTCGAAGGCCTTGTCCGTCAGGCCGGGCACCCAGTCGGCCTCCTGGAGGTCGTGGACGCCGTACGCCAGCACACCGGCCGCGACGACGACCAGCATGCCACCCGTCCAGGTGAAGAACTTCGCCAGGTTGATGCGCAGGGCACCGCGGTAGAACAGCCAGCCCAGCAGGACCGCCGTGGCCAGGCCGAGCGCCACGCCGATCAGCGGGCGCGGGGTGCCGTCACCGGCGGCGTGCACGGACGCCCACACGAACAGGGCCGTCTCCAGGCCCTCGCGGCCCACCGCGAGGAACGCGGTCGCCACCAGCGCGCCGGTGCCCATGGCGAGGGCCGCGTCCAGCTTGCCGTGCAGTTCCGACTTCAGGTGCCGCGCGGTGCGCCGCATCCAGAACACCATCCACGTCACCAGGACGACGGCGAGGATCGACAGCGAGCCGCCCAGTGCCTCCTGCGCCTCGAACGTCAGCTCCTGGGAGCCGAATTCGAGGGCGGAGCCGAAGCCCAGCGCGAGCAGCACCGCGACGGCGATGCCCGTCCAGACCGGCTTGAGGGCGTCGCGCCGCCCGGTCTTCACCAGGTAGGCGATGAGGATGCAGACGACGAGACTGGCCTCCAGGCCCTCGCGCAGTCCGATCAGGTAGTTCGAGAACACGGGCTAGGCCTCCTTGGCGAACAGGGTGCGGCCCCACCAGTCGTCCGCGTCCCGGACGCCGGGCGGGATCGCGAAGACGGCCGAACCCACGTGCTGGATGTACTCGTTGAGCGCGTCCGTGGCGAGGTTGCGCTGGACGGGGATGAACCCCTTGCGCACGTCGCGCTGGTAGGCGAGGAAGAACAGACCGGCGTCCAGCCGGCCCAGGCCGTCGGTGCCGTCGGTGAAGGAGTAGCCGCGGCGCAGCAGCGTCGCCCCGTGGTTGGAGTCGGGGTGGGCGAGGCGCACGTGCGCGTCGGGCTTCATGGCCTTCAGGAACGGCTCGTCGCGCTCCTTGGCCTTGCCGACCGGGGCGCCCTCGCCCTTGTCGCGGCCGAAGATGTCCTCCTGCTCCTGGAGCGGGGCACGGTCCCAGGTCTCGATGTGCATGCGGATGCGGCGGGCCACGAGGTAGGAGCCGCCCCTCATCCAGGCGGGACCGTCCTTCTCGCCGACCCAGACGAACTTCTCCAGGCGGTCCTGCTCGGTGCCCGCGATGTTGCGGGTGCCGTCCTTGAAGCCCATCAGGTTGCGCGGCGTCTGCGCGTCGGGCGTCGTGGAGGAGGTCTTGCCGAAGCCGAGCTGCGACCAGCGGATGACGGCCTTGCCCATGGCGATGCGGGCCAGGTTGCGGATGGCGTGCACCGCGACCTGCGGGTCGTCCGCGCAGGCCTGCACGCACAGGTCGCCGCCGCTGCGGTTCGCGTCCAGGTTGTCCCCGCGAACTTCGGCAGGTCCACCAGCGCCTCGGGCCGCTGCCCGGCGAGCCCGAACTTGGCGAACAGGGACGGCCCGAAGCCGATCGTCAGCGTCAGCCGGGACGGCTTGAGGCCCAGCGCCTCACCGGTGTCGTCCGGCGGCGCCTCGGCGAGCCCGCCGTACGCGCCCTCCCCGACCGGCTTGCCCTCGGACATCTGCCGGGCGGCCCGCGTCCAGTCCTTCAACAGCTGGACGAACGCGGCCCGGTCGGTGGTCGTCACGTCGAACGCGGCGAAGTGCAGCCGGTCCTGCACGGGCGTGGCGATGCCCGCCTGGTGGGTGCCGTGGAAGGCGATCGCGGTGCCCGCCGCGGCGCCGGCCGGGTCCACGTCGTTCCCGGCGCGGGTCATCGCGGCCGCGCCGCCGGCCGCGGCGGCGCCGAGCGCGAGGCCCGCTCCGCCCCAGCCGATCAGGGTCCGCCGGGAGGGCGCGGTCGAGGTGCGGTCCGTGTCCGTCATGTCGGTCATGTGGTCAGTCTCTCCGGCTACTTGGCCACTGCGGCGGCGAGCTGGGAGAGCGGCTCCGCGAGCGCGTTCACCGCGTCGGACAGCTCCTTGCGGTCGGCGGCGCCGACCTTGTCGTACGAGGTGAACGCGTAGGACGACGCGTTCGGGCGGTACTTGTCGAGCAGCGTGTTCAGCGCCGTGAACTGCTTGTCCAGCTCGGCGACCAGCGCCGCGTCGTTCTTCTTCGCGACCGGCTCGAGCAGCTCGAACGCCTTCTCGGCGCCCTCGACGTTGGCCTTGAAGTCGACCAGGTCGGTGTGCGAGTAGCGCTCCTCCTCGCCGGTGACCTTGCCGGTGGCGACCTCGTCGAGGAGTTCCTTGGCGCCGTTGGCCATGGAGGTCGGGGTGATCTCGGCCGTGCCGACCCGCTTCTGCCAGTCGGTCAGGTCGGTGACGAGCCGGCCGGCGAGGGTCTTCTCCTCGGCGGTGATCTTCCTGTCCTGCCACAGGGCCTTCTCCAGGCGGTGCCAGCCGGTGAACTCCTGCCCGTCCTCCAGGCCGTCCTCGCGGACGTCGACCTTCGGGTCGATGTCGCCGAAGGACTCCGCGACCGGCTCCGTGCGCTCCCAGCCGACGCGGGAGAGCGCGTACGCCTTCTTCGCGGCCTCCAGGTCGCCGGCCTGGACCGCCTTCACGAAGGTCTGGACCTTGGGCAGCGTCTCGTCGGCCTGCTGCTGCGTGTAGGCCCGGTAGGCGGCGACGGCCTTGTCCAGGCGCGGGTCGCGCGCGGCGGCCTTGCCGCCACCGGTGACCTTGAGGTTCTGGCGGATGCCGTCGCCCTTCATGCCCGGCTTGCAGGCGATCAGGTAGTCGCCGGCCTTCACCTCCGCGGTGACCCGCTGCTTGGTGCCGGGGCCGATGTTCTCCCGCTCGGTCACCACCCGGTCGTCCGGGAACAGCAGGTAGACCTCGGTGATCTTGGAGCCCTTGTTCTCGATGGCGAGTTCGACGTGTCCGGCGGAGATCTCCGTGGTGGAGGTCTTGCACGCGTCGTCGGTCGCGGTCACGCCGATCACCCGGTCGCCGGCGGCGTCGCTCTTCTCGGTGCAGCCCGTGACGGCGGTCAGGGCCGCGACGGCAGCGGCGGCTGTGGCGACGGAGAGTCTGGCGGCGCGCATGAAGGCTCCCAGCGTGGCTGAAAAATTGCGTGACAGGGTCACAGGTTTCAGTGAGGCTTACCTAACTTATCGAAGGCTTACCTGCGTCGTACCCGTCCGGACCGTGATTCACCTCTCATGGACGCTGTAAGAGCACGATCCGATCACAGTGACTCAAAATGCACACCAAGAACTGGTCAAGTTCGCCCACGGGGAACCCGGAGCGTGCTCGAAGGCCGCGCTCGGGCGGCCGGGTCCTCACGTGCGTCCACCACCTGGCCGGGGCCGACGCCGCGACCGGGGCGGTGCTTCAATTCCCCGGTGACTGATTACGACGTGCTCCGCGTGTTCTGCGCACCGAACGGCGGATACGGCAACGAACTGGGCGTCATCCGCGAGGGGTCGGTGCTGCCCGACCGCGAGGACCGGCAGGCCCTCGCGGCGAAACTCGGCTTCAGCGAGACCGTGTTCGTGGACGACCCCGAGCGCGGCGTCATCGACATCTACACGCCGACCCTGCGGCTGCCGTTCGCAGGGCACCCCTGCGTGGGCACGGCCTGGCTGCTCGACGTGCCCGAACTCGTCACCCCCGCCGGGACGGTGGGCGCCCGCCTGGACGGGGAGTTCAGCTGGATCGAGGCCCGGGCCGAATGGGCCCCGCCGCGCACGCTCCGGCAGTACGCCGGTGCCGCGGAGGTCGACGACCTGCCCGTGCCGCCGCCCGGCGAGTGGGTCTACGCCTGGGCCTGGGAGGACGAGCTCGCGGGACGCGTGCGGGCCCGCGCCTTCCCGGGACGCGACGACGGCATCGACGAGGACGAGGCGACCGGCGCGGCGGCCCTGCTCCTCACCGACCTCCTCGGCCGGGCCCTGAACATCACGCAGGGGGCGGGGTCGCAGATCCTGACCGCGCCGCAGCCGCACGGCTGGGTGGAGATCGGCGGCCGGGTCCTCCTGGAGCGCTGCCCGGAACGCTGACCGGAGGGCTGAACGGGGCGCCGCCCGGAGCGCCGGCCGGGGTGCTGACCGGAGCGCCGGCCGGGGTGCCGGACCGGAGCGCCGGCCGGGGTGCCGGACCGGCGGACACCCCCCGGTCGTACGCCTCCGTACGGGTGGTTGCGCGTGTGGCGCGACGGTGAACGGGGACCACTCACGGTGACTGTCCAGTCACCGTGAGAGGAGCATCATGCGCATTCGTTCTGCCCTGGCCGCAGTCGTCCTGGGTGTCGCCCTGAGCGCCGCGGGCGCCGCGACCGCCACCGCCGACGAGGGCAAGCACTTCGAGGGCGGCGACGACCACGCCGTCTGCAGCCCGTACTTCGGCGGGATCGAGGCGGAGACCAGCAAGCTCTTCTGGGGCGGCGCCCAGTGCTCGGAGTACGCCGTCGGCCACGACAACTCCGACGACCACGACGACTGACACGGCTTTCGGGCCCGCCTCCTCGCGACCGAGGGGGCGGGCCCGTCCCGTGCGCGGAACCGGACGGCTCACGCCGACAGCGGGAACTCCTCGCCCAGCGCCCGGAACACGCCCGTGTTCAGGGCGAACGCCTTCCTGCACTCCGCCACGATCCGCTGCTTCTCCAGGTCGTCCGCGCGCACCGCGTCCAGCAGCTCCCGGTACTCGCGCTTGAAGGCGGCCGGGTTGCCGACCTCCTCGAAGACGTAGAAGCGGACGCCGTCGCCCTTCCTCGCGAAGCCCCACGCCTTCTCGGCCCGGTCGCGGATGATCTGCCCGCCGGAGAGGTCGCCGAGGTAGCGCGTGTAGTGGTGGGCGACGTACCCGCCCGGCCAGGACCGCGCGCACGCGCGCACCCGCTCCGCGTACGCCAGGGTCGCCGGCAGCGCGGACAGCCCCGCCCGCCATCCGGCGCCCCGCAGGTGGGCCAGGTCCCGCTCCAGCGCGCTCCGCCGGAACAGCTCCGGCCGGATGAAGGGCCCCGCCACCGGATCCGACGCCAGCCGCCCGGCCTCGTCCTCCAGCGCCCCGTACACGAACCACAGCTGCTCGGTGTAGCGCGCGTACGCGTCGACGCCGAGCCGGCCCCCGAGCAGGTCGCTCATGAACGTGGAGGTCTCCGCCTCCACGTGCTGCTCGTGGGACGCGGTCCGGATGACTGTCGAGAAGGGCTCCATGGGCGAGTCTCACGGTGAGGCATGCCTGAGTCAATGTTTTGCCGACAGCTTGTCGGCAAGTTTTCCGACAGTTCGTCGGCAAAGAACCTTCCGGACGGCACGGAGCCCGCCCTCGGGGGAGAGGGCGGGCTCGGGGCGGGGCGCGGCGGGCTCAGGGAGGGTGAGGATCTCCGCCCCGGTGTCCGTCACCACCAGCGTGTGCTCGAACTGGGCCGTCCGCCTGCGGTCCTTCGTCACGACCGTCCAGCCGTCGTCCCACATGTCGTACTCGTGCGTCCCGAGCGTCAGCATCGGCTCGATCGTGAAGGTCATGCCGGGCTGGATCACGGTCGTCGCGTGCGGGCTGTCGTAGTGGGGGACGATCAGCCCGGAGTGGAAGGACGAGTTGATGCCGTGCCCCGTGAAGTCCCGCACGACGCCGTACCCGAACCGCTTGGCGTACGACTCGATGACCCGGCCGATGATGTTGATCTGCCGGCCCGGCCGGACCGCCTTGATCGCCCGCTCCAGCGACTCCCGGGTCCGCTCCACCAGCAGCCGGCTCTCCTCGTCGACGTCACCCACCAGGTACGTCGCGTTGTTGTCGCCGTGCACCCCGCCGATGTACGCCGTCACGTCCAGGTTGACGATGTCGCCGTCCCGCAGCACCGTCGAGTCCGGGATGCCGTGGCAGATCACCTCGTTGACCGACGTGCACAGGGACTTGGGGAAACCGCGGTAGCCCAGCGTCGAGGGGTAGGCGCCGTGGTCGCACAGGTACTCGTGCGCCACCCTGTCCAGTTCGTCGGTGGTGACGCCCGGCGCGATCCGCTCGGCGGCCGCCGCCATCGCCCGCGCGGCGATCCGCCCGGCGAGGCGCATCGCCTCCACCGTCTCGGGCGTCTGCACCTCGGGCCCGGTGTACGGGGCCGGCGCGGGCTTGCCGACGTACTCGGGGCGGCGGATGTTTCCGGGCACGGAACGGGTGGGGGACAGCTCCCCGGGCGCGAGCAGCGACTGGCCAGACATGCGGCGAGTCTAACCAGCGGCCATGGGGGAACATGACGGTGGCGAGAGGAGCTGGTCATGGCCCTGTTCAAGAAGCGCACGGTCGGCAAGCCGGGCGAGTGGTACTACTGCCTGGAACACCACAAGGTCGAGGAAGGGCCCGAGTGCCCGGCCAAGGACCGTTTCGGCCCCTACGCCTCCCGTGCGGAGGCCGAGCACGCCATGCAGACCGCCCGGGAGCGCAACCTGCAGTGGGAGAACGACCCCAAGTGGCACGACGCCCCGGCGGGCACCCCGGACGACGACTGACCGGACCCGCCCCGCCCGTGCCCCCACCGGGCACGACGGCACCCCGCCCCCGGCCTCCCGGCCTCACCAGGGAGCCGGGGCGGCGCCGTCAGGGACTCCGCCAGCCGGGACAGCCGGTCGCGCAGGCGGCGGGGGCCCCTCGGGACGGGCGCCGTCTGCTCGCCCGCCGCCGCGCTCACCAGGTGCTGCACCGTGTCCAGGTCCAGCTCCGAACCGTCCGGCACGGCCAGCGTCTCGTGGGCCAGGTCCGCCAGTTCGCCCCCGCCGGGGCCCAGGGCCAGCACGGTCACCCCGGTCCGTCGGGCGTCCGCCACCCGCTCCAGCAGCGGGGCGTCCCCCTCCGGCGCCGCCACCAGCAGGGTCTCGCCCCGCCGGGCCGCCGTGATCCGGCCGAGGCCCACCGCGAGGTGCGCCGGGTCCGAGGGGCGGGCGCCGTGCCGCACCAGCGTGGGGACCAGCTCCGGCGTACCGGACCAGGCGGCCTCGTCGACCAGGTGGGCGGCCAGGTGCCACGGCTCGTACGCGGCGGTGCCCACCAGCAGCAGCCCGCCCCCGTGCGACACCACCGACCCCCGCAGCACCGCGGCGAACCCACGGGTGGCCCCGAGCCACTCCGTCCCGGCGAGCACGTCGCGCAGCAGCGCGACCCGTACGGCGTCCATGCGACCGCATCCTGCCCCAACCGGGCTCCCGCGGAGCGGTGTTCGCCGACGGTTCCCCCGACCCGGGGATCCGCCCGGCGGCCGTGACGGCCGCCACTCCGCCCGGTGGGACGGCCCCCGCGCACGTAAAGTCGGCCCATGACCTCCAGCGACAGTGCACACAACGCCCCCGCGAAGGCACCCGCCAAGGACCCGTGGGACCTCCCCGACGTCTCGGGCCTGGTCGTCGGCGTCCTCGGCGGGACCGGGCCGCAGGGCAAGGGGCTCGCCCACCGCCTCGCCAGGGCCGGCCAGAAGGTGATCATCGGCTCGCGCGCCGCCGACCGCGCGCGGGCCGCCGCCGAGGAACTCGGGCACGGCGTCGAGGGCGCCGACAACGCCGAGACCGCCCGCCGCAGCGACGTCGTCATCGTCGCCGTGCCGTGGGAGGGCCACGGCGCGACCCTGGAGTCGCTGCGCGAGGAACTGACGGGCAAGCTCGTCGTCGACTGCGTCAACCCGCTCGGCTTCGACAAGAAGGGCGCCTACGCGCTGAAGCCGCAGGAGGGCAGCGCCGCCGAGCAGGCCGCCGCCCTGCTGCCCGGCTCGCGGGTCACGGCCGCCTTCCACCACCTGTCGGCGGTCCTCCTCCAGGACCCCGACATCGACGAGATCGACATCGACGTGATGGTGCTGGGCGAGGAGCGCGCCGACGTGGAGATCGTGCAGGCCCTCGCCGGCCGCATCCCCGGCATGCGGGGCGTCTTCGCCGGGCGGCTGCGCAACGCCCACCAGGTCGAGTCCCTGGTCGCCAACCTGATCTCCGTCAACCGCCGCTACAAGGCGCACGCCGGGCTCCGCGTCACCGGCGTCTGAGCGGATGGGGGACACTGGACGGCACCGGCCGTACGACCAGACCCGGCGGCCGGACGTACCCGCAGTGCAGCAGTGTCCCCCGACAGGAGCCAGCCCCATGCCCCGTCTCGCCGTCTACTCCCTGATCGTCTGCGTCCTCGCGGTCGCGGCGGCGGTCGTCTCGTTCGTCCAGGGCAGCTTCCTGGGCGTCGTGTGGGTGCTGCTGGCCGGCCTGTCGTCCAACATGACCTGGTACTACGTCAAGCGCGGGAAGGTCCGCCGGTCCGTCACGGGCTGACGGAGCAGATCTCCGGGGTGCCCTGCCAGAAGCGGTACAGCGCCTCGCCGCAGTACGTCTCGAAGTCACCGATGCCGAGACCGCCCAGCACCGCGTCGACCACGTCGAAGAAGACGCCGTTGACCGCCGGCACCCACAGCAGCGCGAACACGAACAGCAGGCCGAACGGCGCGAACGGCTCCACCTGCCGCTTCACGCCGTACGACAGCCAGGGCTCGACGACGCCGTAGCCGTCCAGGCCCGGCACCGGCAGGAAGTTCAGGATCGCCGCCGTGACCTGGAGGAGGGCGAGGAACGCGAGCGCGAAGCGGAAGTCGGCCGGCACGCCGTCCAGCGCGTCCAGCCAGAACGGGGCGGTGCACACGATCGCGAACAGCACGTTCGTCAGCGGGCCCGCCGCCGAGATCAGGCTGTGCCGCCAGCGCCCCCGGATCCGGCCGCGCTCGATGAAGACGGCGCCGCCCGGCAGACCGATCCCGCCCATGACCACGAACAGCACCGGCAGCACGATGCTCAGCAACGCGTGCGTGTACTTGAGGGGATTGAGCGTCAGGTACCCCTTCGCGCCGATCGAGATGTCACCGCTGTGCAGGGCGGTGCGCGCGTGCGCGTACTCGTGCAGGCAGAGGGAGACGATCCAGGCGCCGGTCACGAACAGGAACACGGCCACGCCGGGCTGCTCGGCGAAACCGGTCCAGGTGGCCCAGCCGGTGACCGCCGTGACGGCCAGTATCCCGAGGAAGACGGGGCTGATCCGCCGGTCGCTGCGGCGGGAGAGGGCGGTGGTCATCGGCGGACGCTCCTGGGGTGCGATGTCGGGACCGGGTGTCCGGCTGCCCGACCGTACCGGGCGCAGGGGGGAAACGTCTCGCGACCGGTCTCCGGTTCCGGGGGGAGCGGGGCGATCGTCCCGGGCGCACCACCGGCCCGGGCGCCGTGACCCCGGCCGCCCCCACCGGAGAGAATGACCCCGTGCGCTACCGCATCCTCGGCACCACCCAGGCTCTCCGGAGCGACGGCACCCCCGTCGCCGTCGGCGGGGCGCGGCTGCGCGCCCTGCTGACCGTGCTGGCGCTGCGGGCCGGCCGCAGCGTGCCCGTGGGGCTGCTGGTGGCGGAGGTCTGGGCCGGCGAGCCGCCCGCCGACGCGCCCGCCGCGCTGCAGGCACTGGTCGGCCGGCTGCGCCGGGCCCTCGGCGCGGACGCCGTCGCCTCGGCGGCCGGCGGCTACCGGCTCGCCGCCCCGCCCGACGCCGTCGACCTGCACCGTTTCGAGCGGCTGACCGCCGACGGCCTGCGCGCGCTCGCCGACGGCGATCCCGCCGGGGCGGCCGCGCTGCTCGACGACGCCCTGGCCCTCTGGCAGGGCCCGGCCCTCGCCGACCTGCCCGACCGCACCGCCGAGGCGGCCCGCCGGGAGGCCCGCCGCCTGGACGCGATACGCGCCCGCCACACCGCGGCCCTCGCCCTCGGCCACGCCGGGCAGTACCTGCCCGAGCTGACCGCCCTGTGCGAGGCCCACCCCCTGGACGAGCCCCTCCAGGTCCTGCGCCTGCGCGCCCTGCGCGACGCGGGCCGCACCGCCGAGGCCCTGGCCGCCTACGAGTCCGTACGCCGCCTGCTCGCCACCCGCCTCGGCTCCGACCCCGGCCCCGGACTCCGCGCCCTCCACACGGAACTCCTCACCCCGGCCGGGCTCCCGGCCCCGGCGGTCCGGCCGGACCCGGCCGCGGCCTCTCCGGACCGGGCGTCCGCCGGTTCCGGCCCGGCTTCCCTCTCTCCGGCTCCGGCTCCGGCTCCGGCGTCCGCCGGTTCCGGCCGGGCCTTTGCGCATCCCGGCCCGGCGTCCACCCGTCCTGCCCCCGGCGATCCCGGCCGGGCTTCAGGCCGTCCGGTTCCGGCTTCCGGCCATCCCGGCCGGGCTTCCGCCCACCCCGACTCGGTTTCTGCCCACCCCGGCCGGGTCTCCACCGATTCCGGCTCGGTTTCCGCCCGCCCCGGTCCCGCCTCCGCCGATCCCGGCCCGGTTTCTGCCCGCCCCGGCCGGGCCTCCGCCGATCCCGGCCCGGTCTCCCCCACCCCGGCCCGGTCTCCGGCCGTTCCGCCCCGCCCCCCGGCAACCTCCGTGCCCGGCTCACGTCCTTCGTGGGGCGGGAAGGGGACATCGAGGCCATCCACGGGGACCTGCGCGGCGCCCGGCTCGTCACGCTCCTCGGGGCCGGCGGCGCCGGCAAGACGCGGCTGTCGCAGGAGGCCGCCGAGACCGCGGGGGAGACCGCCCGGGACGGGGCGTGGCTCGCCGAACTGGCGCCGGTCGCCGACCCCGACGCCGTACCGCAGGCCGTTCTCACCGCCGTCGGAGCCCGCGAGACCGTGCTCTACGGCGCCGGCGCGGAGGAGATGCGGGTGGCGGTCGCCGAACGGCACGACGACCCCCTGGAGCGCCTCGTCGAGCACTGCGCCCGCCGCCGCATGCTGATCGTCCTCGACAACTGCGAACACGTCGTCGAGGGCGCCGCCCGCCTGGTCGAGCACCTGCTCAGGCGCTGCCCGGAACTGACCGTCCTCGCCACCAGCCGCGAACCCCTCGGCGTGCCCGGCGAGTTGCTGCGGCCCGTGGAGCCGCTGCCCGAGCCGGCCGCGCTGCGGCTGCTCGCCGAGCGCGGAGCGGCCGCCCGCCCGGCTTCCGCGTCGACGACGACCCCGAGGCCTGCGCCGAGATCTGCCGCCGCCTGGACGGCCTGCCGCTCGCCATCGAGCTGGCCGCCGCCCGGCTGCGCATGCTGTCGCCACGCCAGATCGCCGACCGTCTCGACGACCGCTTCCGGCTGCTGACCTCCGGCAGCCGTACCGTCCTGCCCCGTCAGCAGACCCTGCGGGCCGTCGTCGACTGGTCCTGGGACCTGCTCGACGAGGACGAGCGCGAGGTCCTCGGCCGGCTGTCGGTCTTCGCCCGCGGCTGCGACCTGGCCGCCGCCGAGGCCGTCTGCGGCCCGGCCGCCCTCGACGCGCTCGGCTCCCTCGTCGACAAGTCCCTCGTCGTCGCCGCCCCCGCACCCGACGGCACCATGCGCTACCGGCTCCTGGAGACCGTCGCCGAGTACGCCGCCGCCCGCCTCGACGAGACCGGCTCCCGCCCCGCGCCGAGCGCGCGCACCTGACGTACTACCGCGAACTCGCCCGCACCACCGAGCCGTCACTGCGCGGCCGGGGCAGCGCGCCGCCGTCGACCGGTTCCAGCTCGAGTACGAGAACCTGCGCACCGCGCTGCGCCGGGCCGTCGCCGAGCGCGACGAGCAGGAGGCGCTCTGCCTCGTCCTGTCCCTCGTCACGTACTGGCAGATGCGCGACCTGCGCATCGAGGCCCGCACCTGGTGCCGCGAGGTGATGTCCCTCGGCCCCGACCCCTTCGCCGCTCCGGTGCGCCCCGCCGCCCCGCTCTGGAAACCCTGCACCGAGGCCCCGCCGCCGATGACCGGCGAGGTCCTCGCGGAGGCCCGGCGCGGTGTCCACCTCGCCCATCTCGCCTGCATGGACACCGAGCTGGACGCCTGGCAGACCCCGGCGGCCCAGGCCAAACTGCGGGCGATCGTCGACACCTACACCCCCGGCCTCCCGCAGACCTGCCGCAGCCCGGGCCTGCTCTGGTTCTACGCCGTCATGCTCACCGGCGACATGGAGCACATCCGCGTCATCGTCGACGCCAACATCCGCACCGCCCGCGAGACCCCCGGCTACGAGTGGGAGCTGGCGGCCTGCCTCCAGATGCGCGCCAACGTGCTGGCCAACCGCTCCGACTGGGCGGGCGACGCGACCCGGGACGCCGACGAGTCCCTGGAGATCTTCCGCCGCCTCGGCGACGCCTGGGGGACCGCCGAGGCCCTCTCCGCGCGCGCCGAGGCCCACGAGCGGATGGGCGCCTACCGCCTGGCCGCCGCCGACTACGAGGCGGCCATGGTCCACGCCGAGGAACTCGACGCCCGCAGCCAGTCGGCGGTCCTGGCGGCCCGGCTGGGCAGCGCGCTGCTGGAGAGCGGTGAGGAGGAGCGCGGCGAACGCGTCCTGCGCGACGTCCTCGACCGCTTCGACGGCACCGTCAACGAGGCCATGCCCGCCGCCCGGCTCTTCCTCTCCGGCCACCTCGCCCTGACCGGCCGCACCCCCGAGGCCCGCGAGCAGCTGCGGCTGCTGCGCAAGGAGTTCGCCCTCGCGCACTTCGTCGTCTTCGACGCCCTGATCCTCGGCTCGGAGGCCTGGCTGGACACGGTGGACGAGCGCTACGAGCAGGCCCTGGTCACCGTTCGCGACGCCCTGGGCCGGGCGGACGACCCGCTGTCCATGATCATCGCCCCGTACCTGCGCTCCTTCTGCCTGACCATCGCCGCGATCGCCCTCACCGGCACCGGGCGGACCGACACCGACACCGACGCCGGCGCCCGCGCCGAGGCCGCCGCCCGCTGCCTCGGCGCCGCCGACGCCCTGCTGCCGCCCCGGCACGTCTCGCCGCGCCTGGAGTCCGTGTGCCGGGAGCTGGCCCACGCCCGGGTCCGTGCCGTCCTCGGCGAGGAGGCGTACACCGCCGCCCACGCCGAGGGCGGCGGCCTCTCCTACGAGGAGGCCGCCGCCCTGGTGTGAGGCACCGGTCAGCTCTTGGTGCGGAACTTGTGGATCGCGACCGGCGCCATCACCGCGGTGAGACCCGCCGACCAGGCCAGCGTCACCCACAGACCGTGCGCGACCGGACCGCCGATCATCAGCCCGCGCGCGGCGTCCGCGAGGCCCGACAGCGGGTTGAACTCGGTGAAGTTGCGCAGCCAGCCCGGCATCGAGGCGGTCGGCGCGAAGATCGACGAGCCGAACTGGAGGGGCATCAGCACCAGGAAGCCCATCGCCTGCACGGACTGCGCGTTCTTCATCACCACGCCGAGCGTGAGGAACACCCACATCAGCGCGAACCCGAAGGCCGCGGACAGCGCCACGGAGGCCAGCAGCCCGGGCCAGCTGGTGATCTCGAAGCCGACCAGCACCGCGACGACGACCAGCACCACCGTCGCGAACAGCATCCGCATCAGCTCGACCGCGATCTTCGCGAACAGCACCGAGCCGCGCCCGATCGGCAGGGACCGGAAGCGGTCCATGACACCGGAGTTGAAGTCCTGGTTGAACCCGGTGCCCACGCCCTGCGCCATGTTCATCCCCATCATGGCCAGCAGGCCGGGGATGACGTACTGGACGTACTCCTCCTGCCCGCCGCCCAGCGACCGGCCGATGGAGCCGCCGAAGACGTACACGAACAGCAGGGTGAAGACGACCGGGAACAGGATCGCGTCGAACATCGACTCCGGGTCCTGCCGGATCCACAGCAGGTTGCGGCGCACCAGCGCGCCGGTGTGCCGCAGGTGGGCCCGCAGCGGGACGGGCGCGTCGGCGTCCCGGGGACCGGCCGGGGCGAGTGGGGTGGCGGCGCTCATACGGCGACCTCCTCGAGGGGCTTGTCGGCGGGGACGGTGTCCTGCGGCGCACCGGCGCGGTGACCGGTGAGGGACAGGAACACCTCGTCGAGGCTGGGCAGTTCGGTGGTGATGGAGGAGAGCGTGAGACCGCGCGCGGTGACCGCGCCGACCACGGCGGTGAGCTGCTCGTCGCTGAGCACCGGCACCAGCACCGAGCCGCGCTCGGTGTCCACGACGGTCGAGGCGAGGCCGGTGATGCCCATCCCGTCCAGCGCGCGGGCCAGCGGGCGCAGGTGCACCGGATCGGCCGGCCGCACCCGCAGGGTCCGCCCGCCCACGCGGGCCTTCAGCTCCTCGATGCCGCCCGTGGCGATGACCTTGCCCCGGTCGACGACGGTCAGCTCGGAGGCGAGCTGCTCGGCCTCCTCCATGTACTGGGTGGTCAGCAGCACGGTCACCCCCTCGCCGACCATCGACTTCACCTCGGTCCACACCTCGTTGCGGGTGCGGGGGTCGAGGCCGGTCGTGGGCTCGTCGAGGAAGAGGACGGCGGGCCGGCCGATCATCGACGCGGCGAGGTCGAGCCGCCGTCGCATGCCGCCGGAGTACGTCCCCGCCGGCCGCCGGGCCGCCTCCGTGAGCGAGAACCGCTCCAGCAGCTCGTCGGCGCGGGACCGGGCCTCCTTGCGGGGCAGGTCGAGCAGCCGGCCGATGAGGTACAGGTTCTCCCAGCCGGCGAGCTTCTCGTCCACGGAGGCGTACTGGCCGGTCAGCCCGATGACGCGGCGGAGCCGGCGGGGGTGGCGGACGACGTCGTGGCCGGCGACGGTCGCCCGGCCGGCGTCGGGGGCGAGCAGGGTGGACAGGATCCGCACGAGGGTGGTCTTGCCGGCGCCGTTCGGCCCGAGCACCCCCATGACGGTGCCCTCCCGCACGTCGAGGTCGACCCCGTCCAGTGCCCTGGTCTCCCCGTAGTGCTTGACCAGTCCCCGCACGGTGACGGCGTGGTCCGCGCCGCCGGGGTTCATGTCGATGCGTGTCATGTCACCGAAGGTGTCAGCCCCCACCGACAGACGACCTACATCCGACCGACAGCCGCCTACGGACCACCGACACCACCGACGAAAAATCCCCGAGCGAAGATCACGGCAACCACCGCTCGGACACCACGACGGCGAGCGACCACCTCCGCGAGAGCGGCGCCGGCTCAGGCGCAAAAGCAGGCAGCCCGCCGACGGGGACGATCGGCGGGCTGCCCGTGGTGCCGGGATGGCTCAGTGGGGCCGGGAACGGCTCAGTGGACGGAGTGCTCCTCCAGCGGGAACGTCCCGCCGACGACGTCCTCCGCGAACGCCTTCGCCGCGTCGCCCATGACCTTGCGCAGGTCGGCGTACTGCTTCACGAACTTCGGCACGCGGCCGCCGGTCAGCCCCATCATGTCCGTCCAGACCAGCACCTGGGCGTCCGTGGCCGCACCGGCCCCGATCCCGACCGTGGGGATGTGCAGCACGCGCGTGACCTCGGCCGCCAGCTCCGCCGGCACCAGCTCCAGCACGACGGCGAACGCCCCCGCGTCCTGGACGGCCTTCGCGTCCCGCAGCAGCTGCGCGGCGGCCTCCTCGCCACGCCCCTGGACGCGGTACCCCATGGCGTTCACGGACTGCGGGGTGAGCCCGATGTGCGCCATGACCGGGATGCCGGACTCGACGAGCAGCTCGATCTGCCGGTGCGACCGCTCGCCGCCCTCCAGCTTCACGGCGCCGACCCCGGCCTCCTTGACCAGCCGGGTCGCGCTGCGCAGCGCCTGCACGGGGCCCTCCTGGTACGACCCGAAGGGCAGGTCGCCGACGATGAGGGCGCGCCGGGTGCCCCGGACGACGGCCGCCGAGAGCACGGTCATCTCGTCGAGGGTGACGGGCACGGTGGTCTCGTACCCGAGGTGGCAGTTGCCCGCCGAGTCGCCGACGAGCATCACGGGGATCCCGGCCTCGTCGAAGACGGACGCGGTCATCGCGTCGTAGGCGGTGAGCATGGGCCACTTCTCGCCCCGCTCCTTGGCGGCGGCGAGGTCGCGGACGGTGATGCGGCGTGTGCCCTTGCCTCCGTACAGCGCCTTGCTGCCGTCGGAAGGCTTCGTCTGGGCAGCCGAAAACTGCGTCATTGCAACGGCTCCTTACGTCATCTCGAGGCGCCCTCACGGCGTCCCCGGACCACGTCCATGGTGGCACCTCGTGCCAGGGAGGGCCAGAGCGCCCCCTGTGGGTAAGACCTCAGTAAGAGAATCCGATACGAGACGGTCTCGTATCGGAATGGGCCTACCCTCGGGTGCATGACCACTCCCACCGTCCCCGCGACCCCCCGGATACCGGAAGCGGTGCACCGGCGTCGCTGGGCGATCCTCGGCGCGCTGATGCTGAGCCTGCTGATCGTGGTGCTCGACAACTCGATCCTGAACGTCGCGATCAAGACCATCTCCACCCCCGCCCCGGTCGGCCTCGGCGCCACCCAGAGCGAGCTGGAGTGGGCCATCAACTCCTACACGCTCGTCTTCGCGGGCCTGCTGTTCTCCGCCGGTCTGCTGGGCGACCGGCTGGGCCGCAAGAAGGTGCTGCTCGGCGGCCTCGCGGTCTTCGGCATCGGCTCCGCGCTCGCCGCCGAGTCCGGCTCACCGGCCCAGCTCATCGCCTTCCGCGCCCTGATGGCCCTCGGCGCCGCCTTCGTGATGCCGGCGACCCTCGCCGTCCTGATGAACGTCTTCGAGCGCGACGAGCAGCCCAAGGCGATCGGCATCTGGGCCGGCGGCGTGGGCCTCGCCATCGCCATCGGGCCCATCACCGGCGGCCTCCTCCTCGACCACTTCTGGTGGGGGTCGGTCTTCCTCGTCAACGTGCCGATCGTGATCGCCGCCATCGTGCTGATGGTGTGGCTGGTGCCGGACTCGCGCGACCCCGCGCCCGGCCGGATCGACCCCGTCGGCGTCGTCCTGTCCGTCGTCGGCCTGGTCCTGCTCGTCTACGGCATCATCAAGGGCGGCGAGCTGGCCGACTTCACCGATCCGACCGTGCTGGCGACGATCGCCGCCGGACTCGTGGTCCTCGCCGCGTTCGTGGTGTTCGAGAAGCGCAGCGACCATCCGTCCATCGACGTCGGCTACTTCCGCAACAAGGTGTTCTCGGCCGCGATCGGCGTCATCGCGCTGGTCTTCTTCGCGCTGATGGGCGTGACCTTCTTCTCCGTCTTCTACACCCAGAGCGTGCGCGGCTACTCCCCGCTCCAGACCGGCCTGCTGATGCTGCCGCTGGCCGTCGCCCAGCTCGTCTTCGCGCCGCGGGCCCGGCTGGTCGTGGACCGCTTCGGCAACAAGGCGACGACCACGGGCGGCATGCTCCTCATCGCGGCGACCCTGGTCGCGTTCGCCACGCTGGACCGGGACACGCCGATCTGGCTGCTGGAGGTCGTCTTCTTCCTCATGGGCACCGGGATGGCCCACATCATGACCCCGACCAGCGTCGTGATCATGCAGGCGCTGCCGCGCGAGAAGGCCGGGTCCGCGTCCGCGCTCAGCAACACCTTCCGCCAGGTCGGCGGCGCGCTCGGCATCGCCGTCCTCGGCTCCGTGCTGTCGACGGCGTACCGCACCGGCATCGAGGACGACCTCGGCGCGGTGCCGGCCGGGCTGCGCGACACGGCGGGGGAGTCCATCGAGGCGACCCTGGGCGTCGCGGCGAAGCTCGGCCCGCGCGGCGAGGCCCTGGTCGGCCCGGCCAACGACGCGTTCCTGCACGCCATGCACGTCACCGCGCTGTGCGGGGCCGGGGTCGCGCTCGTCGGCGCGGTCGTCGTGGCGGTGTACCTGCCGGGCCGGTCGAAGGAGCCCGAGGCGGCGGCGGACGAGGGGGAGCTGGTGCGCACCGATTCGTAGACCGGGGGCGGCCGCGCGGGACGCGGCCGCCTCTCCGGTTCCGGGCGAGAATGCTGCGAGCGTGACGAAAGGACGGTCGTGAGTTCTGCCGAGACCCCAGCCGGGACCCCTGCGGGGACACCTGCCGAGACCACCGCGGGCACCCCTGCCGGGTCTCCTGCCGAGACCTCTGCCGGGACCTCTGCCGGGGTCCCCGCCGGGACCCCCGTGGGGACTCCCGCCGGGACCTCCGCTGGGGCCCCTGCCGGGACCCTCGAGGGGTCTCCCGCCGGGACCTCTGCCGGCAGCGGGGCCGCCGTGCGGCCGCCCGCGCAGCCCGTCAGGGGACGGCCGCGCAGCGAGGCCGTCGAGCGGGCCATCATCGAGGGGACGATGAAGCTGCTGGAGGAGGGGGTGCCGCTCGGTGAACTGTCCATCGAGCGGATCGCCCGCACCGCCGGGGTCGGCAAGGCGGCCATCTACCGCCGGTGGAGCGGCAAGGAGGAACTGTTCGTCGACGCCCTGCGGGCCATCGAGCCGGACGAGCCCGAACTCCCCGGCACCTCCATGCGCGACGACCTCGTGGCGCTGCTGGAGTGGATGCGCCGGCGCGGACTGGCCAACCGTTCCTCGGCGGTCCTGCGCGCCGCCCAGGCCCAGATGAAGAGCAGCCCCCGGATCTGGGAGGCCTACCACAACGCGGTCGTCGCGCCCCGGCGCCGGCTGGGCATCGAGGTGCTGCGGCGCGGTCAGCGCGCCGGCGAACTGCGCGCCGACCTCGACGTCGAGCTGGTCAACGACCTGTTCGTCGGGCCCATGCTGGTCCGTTCCGTCCTGCGGCCCGACGCCGACCTCACCGAGGGACTCCCCGAGCGGATCGTCGACACGCTGCTCGACGGCCTGCGGCCCGCCGGTGCCCTCGGCCGTCCACGGTCCGGCGGTTCGCAGCCGGGCGGTTCACGGTCCGGCGGGCCGCAGCCGGGTGATTCGCAGTCCGGCGGGCCGGCCGCCGGCGCACGATCTGTCAGTTCCCCGCCGGGCTCGCCCGAATGTGCGCGTTTCGTCACAGACCGCCCCTGACGGGCCGAGATCGCAACCCGGGGCGGCACTCCGTTCGTCCTCGTGCCCGTCGGGCCGTCATGGGACGGCGGGAACCGAGCCGTTCATCCCCTAGGGTCGTACGCACGGGGGAGAGACGGTGTGCACGGCAGGTAGTGAGGCAACGGTATGGCGCAACAGGCGTATGCGACGGAGACGGACAACGGCGACCCGGGGCCCGAGCGTCGGGAAGCCCGGTTCCGGCGCCTGTTCGTGCGGCTGGCCGGACGCCTGTCGGCCGGCTGGCGCGGTGATCCGCGGATCTGGCGCCGCGGCCTCGTCGTCGCCGCGCTCGCGCTGCTGCTCGCCCTGGTGATGCTGGTGCACGCGCGCATCCCCAACCGGTTCGGCAACCTCGGCAGCCTCACGGAGACGTTCCTGCCGTGGCTCGGCGTCCTCGTCCCGCTGTTGCTGCTGCTGGCGTTCGTGCGCAGGTCGGCGACCGCGCTGATCGCCCTGGTGCTGCCGGCCGCGGTCTGGCTGAACCTCTTCGGCGGGCTGATCGGCGACAAGACCGGCGGCGGCGGCGACCTCACCGTCGCCACGCACAACGTCAACGCCGACAACGCCGACCCCTCCGGCACCGCGCACGACGTGGCCGCCTCCGGCGCGGACGTGGTGGCCCTGGAGGAGCTGACCGAGTCGGCGGCGCCGGTCTACGAGAAGGCCCTCGCGGCGACGTACCGCTACCACTCCGTGCAGGGCACGGTCGGGCTGTGGAGCAAGTACCCGCTGAGCGGCGTGGCGGCCGTCGACATCAAGCTGGGCTGGGTCCGCGCGATGCGCGCCACGGTGACCACGCCCGAGGGCCCGGTCGGCTTCTACGTCGCCCACCTCCCCTCGGTCCGCGTGAAGCTCCAGGCCGGGTTCACCGCCCGGCAGCGCGACAAGAGCGCGGACGCGCTGGGCGAGGCCATCGCCGCCGACCCGCTGAGCAACAAGATCCTGCTCGGCGACCTCAACGGCACGATGAACGACCGCTCGCTCAACGCCGTGACGTCGCAGATGCGCTCCGCGCAGGGCGCCGCGGGCAGCGGGTTCGGCTTCACCTGGCCCGCGTCGTTCCCCATGGCGCGGATCGACCAGATCATGGTGACGGGCGTGGAGCCGGTCACCTCGTGGACGCTGCCGCGGACGAGCAGCGACCACCTGCCGGTCGCGGCTCGTGTGAAGGTCACCACGCCGTGACCTGCCGGAATACCGGGCGGGAGAGGCTTTGTTCCGTAACTGAACATACGATGGACGGAACCCTCTCCTGAAAGGCACAGGCTCTCCCATGCCCCTGGCCCTGCTCGCCCTCGCCGTGGGTGCCTTCGGCATCGGCACCACCGAGTTCGTGATGATGGGCCTGCTGCCCGACGTCGCCGACGACCTCGGCATCTCCCTCCCGGCCGCCGGGCACCTGGTCTCCGCCTACGCGCTCGGCGTCGTCATCGGCGCCCCGCTGCTCGCGGCCGCCACGGCGCGGATGTCCCGCCGCACGGTCCTGATCTCCCTCATGGCGCTGTTCGTGGCCGGCAACGCGCTGTCCGCACTCGCGCCCGGCAACGACTCCCTGCTCGCCGCCCGCTTCCTCAGCGGCCTCCCGCACGGCGCCTTCTTCGGCGTGGGCGCGGTGGTCGCCACGAACATGGTCGCGCCCGAGCGCAAGGCGCGCTCGGTGTCGCTGATGTTCCTCGGACTGACGGTGGCCAACATCGTGGGCGTCCCGGTCGCCACGCTCATGGGCCAGCGCCTCGGCTGGCGGGCGACCTTTCTGGGCGTGAGCGCGATCGGCCTGGTGGCGATAGTGTCGCTGGCCCTGCTGATCCCGCGCGACCGGGCCGCCGCCCCCACGACCGGCCTGCGCGGCGAGCTGGCCGCCCTGCGCTCGCTGCCGGTGTGGCTGGCGCTCGGCACGACGGTCGCCGGGTTCGGCGCGCTGTTCTCCGCCTACAGCTACATCACGCCGATGCTGACGGACGCCGCCGGGTACGCCGACTCCAGCGTGACCCTGCTGCTGGCGCTGTTCGGCGTCGGCGCGACGATCGGCAACCTGCTGGGCGGACGGCTCGCCGACCACGCGATGCGTCCGACCCTGTTCGGCGGCCTGACGTCCCTGGTGGCCGTACTGGCCCTGTTCCCGCTGCTGATGACGACGGCGTGGGGCGGGGCGCTGGCCGTGCTCCTGCTGGGAGTGGCGGCGTTCGTGACGGGTTCGCCGCTCACCATGACGGTGATGGAGAAGGCGGCTGCGGGCCCCTCACTGGCCTCCTCCGCCAACCAGGCCGCGTTCAACCTGGCCAACGCCGGCGGCGCCTGGACCGGCGGCCTGGCCCTCGCGGCGGGCTTCGGCGTGACGTCGCCCGCGTCGGCGGGCGCGGTGCTGGCGGCCCTGGGCCTCGGGGTGGCCGCGGTGGCGTACGCGGTGGACCGGCGCCGGGAGTCCGCCCGCGCGGGCCACGTGGTCGCCGCTCACACACCTGAGCGGCCGGGCGTGCTGCACCACTGAACTTCTTCGAGCCGGCCACCGGTCGGACGACGGTCCGCGAAGCGCAACGAGCGAGGCCCCTGAGCTGTCGACCGAGACGTCTGACGTCTCGACCACGCTGCTCCCTTCACCGGCCGATCGGTGCCGTACGGAAAACCCGACGGGCTGTCACCGAGCTGGACATGGGCACAACTCGAATGTGGTTCTGCTGTGCGGACTTGAGGGGAGGGGACTGTCAGTGCACGACGCGGACCAGGCCTGGCGCCAGGCTGTTCGCCTGGGTCATGCCCCCAGATCCTCCGTCACGGGCAGGCACTCGGCGAGCAGGTCGACGACGTCGCGCCAGGCTCGCTGCGCGTGCTGTGGGTGGTAGCCGACGCCGGGGACCGTGGGGTGGTCGACCGGCGGGTGGTGGAAGGCGTGCAAGGCGCCGCCGTAGACCGCGAGGCGCCAGTCGACGCCCGCGGCCTGCATCTCGGCGGTGAACGCGTTCCGTTGTGCGGGCGGCATGATCGGGTCTTCCGACCCGACCCCAGCCCACACCGGGCAGCGAATGCGCGCCGCCTCGCCCGGTCGGCCCGTGGTCAGTGCGTTGACTGTCCCGATCGCGCGCAGGTTGACGCCGTCGCGCCCGAGTTCCAGCCCGACGGCGCCTCCGGTGCCGTAGCCGACGGCGGCGATCCGGTCGGGGTCGGTCCGCGGTTCGGTACGCAATACGTCGAGCGCCGCATGGCCGATGCCCCGCATCCGGTCGGGATCAGCGAGCAGTGGCAGGCAACGGGCCAGCATCTCCTCGGGGTCGCCCAAATAGCGCCCGCCGTGAAGGTCGAAGGCCAGCGCTACATATCCCAGCTCGGCGAGAGCATCGGCCCGGCGGCGCTCGACGTCGCTGAGCCCCATGCCCTCTGGTCCGAGCAGCACCGCGGGCCGACGGCCGACACCGGCCGGGAGCGCGAGGTGCCCGATCATCGTCAAACCGTCCGCCGGGTACTCGGCCGTACGTGTCGTGATCGCCGTCATGAGACTGGACTGTAGTGATCGTCGAACCCGGCCCGGCCGCTGTTCTGCCGCGGGCAGAACAGCGCGCGTGTCCCTCTGAAATGCGGGGGCCGAGCCCTCGGGGCTTCAAGATCATCTCGTTGCCCTTTTGGCGCACACCTCGGTCACACCCTTCTGGTGGAGACGGTTCTCTTGGTCGAAAACCCATCTACCAGGGCTTCACCACGTTGTCAGCCCAACTGCCAAGCTCTGCACTCAGGTTCGAAAGGGCTCACTGGGACTGGACCGACCTGCTGGGAGGCGGTGCCTGACGGCATACCGAGCTGCTTGTCGGAAAGAGGTCCCCGACGAGTGGAGCGCGTGGGCGGAGTCCCCGCACGACTGTCACCGCCGGGCGAAGGCGGACCGAGACGAAGGGCGATCCGGCGAGCTGACCAGCGCACGCTGGTGCGGGACGTCTCAGCGGGCGCCTCGTTCGAGGACCGTCGGCAGGACCTTCTCGGCGATGTCGAGGAGGGCCTGGTCGGTGGGGAGGGCTCCGGACTCGCTCCAGACGGTGATGTCGTAGTAGCCGCCCCGGTCCTTGCCGTCGAGTGCCACGGACAGCGTCCTGGCCAGGGGACCCTGTTGCACCGGCGCGCTGGACCCCTCGCTCCCGAGGCTGAACTCGAACTTCATGGTGTGCTCCGAGGAGAGGAACGCGGGTCGGCCGAGGACCGTGAGCGTCCTGAGGTTCTTCTCGTCCTCGTCCCCCGCGATCTTCACCAGCTTCACGTACTGGGCGGTCGACAGGTGGTTGTACGTCGCCGAGAGGTTCACGGTGTACGTCTCGAACGAGACCTCGGCCTCTGGCTCGGCGACCTTCCCGTCGGTCAGGGCGGCGGTGTTGTTGGTGCCGGAGGCCGAGGTCGCGATCTCCGCGGGCGTCCCGAGGAGCCGCGCCAGGTCGGTCCGGTTGAGCGCCTCGCACAGCTCGTCGCCGGTCACGGGCCGGGGCTTCTTCTCGTAGACCGGCGGCAGCGTCTCGTCCTCCGTGTCCGAACACGAGGCGGCCCGCGGTGTGCCGTCGTCGGCCGGCAGCATGTCGGGGCCCAGCCACAGTGCGGCCCCGAGTGCCGCGAACACGGCCACGGCCGCGACGGCCTGGCCCCACGGGTTGGGCTCCTTCTCGGTGGCGGTGGCGGTGGCGGTGGCGGCCGGAACGGGACGCGGGCCGGGCGAGGCCGGGGCCGTTGCCGGTACCCGAGCCGGTGTCGGCGCCGGTGCCACCTGTGCCTGGGCCCAGGCCTGGGCGACGGCGTCGGTCGCCGTTCCGTCCGCGGAGGCCGCCGGACCCGGGTTCCGGCGCGCGCGCAGCGCCCGGACCACCAGGTGGACGCGTACCGCGGTGAACACGAGGAACACCGCGCCGATACCGGCCATGACCAGGTCGTGGTCGTGGACCGCGAGGTACGTGAGGCGCACGCCGAGGACGGACCCGAGGACGATGAGCAGGGGTTCGCGGACCCAGAAGGGCAGAACGCGCAGGAGGAGACCGAGCATCCGCTGATCTCACCAGGTCAAGTCCGCGTCCGCCATGGTGGAAGCCACAATTCCGGGCATCCTCGGGGCCCTGCCGAAGTCGCGGCCCCGGCAGAGCCCCGAACCGGCACGGTGGCGCCGCCGCGCACCGTCACCGTGCCGCCCGGCCAGGTCGTCGAGACCGTCGAGGGCGTCGAAGGCGGGATCCGCCGCCGCGGGCGCTCGTCGCCGTCACGCGCGGCCGTCGTGCCCCGGGATACACTGATCCGCTCCGCCCTGACTGGAGGTCAGCCGAGTGACCCTCGTACGGATACGTACCGGTGTTCCGTCGGCCCTGGTGGTTCTCGCCCTGTCCGGCTGCTCCTCCTGGGGCTGCACTGACACGACCACGGAGCGCGGTGAGGCCGGTGTCAGGGTGCAGGTCGTGAACCAGTCCGGGCGGCCTTTCGGTGTCACCGCCGAGGTCGTCGACTGGCGCCTCGAGCCCCATCCGCAGCTGCCCTCCGAAGGCGACGGGGTCAACTTCCGTTTCCGCTTCGACGGCGCCGACGAGTACTCCGACCCGGCGGTGGACGCCTGTGCGGTCGACGAGGAACGCGTGGCGTTGGGGTGTCGGACGGTCTCTTCGTCCCAGGCGGTCGGGCCGAACGGCAGCCACACGGGTGACGAATGGCTCGCCGTCGAGCACCCCGAGCAGGTGGCCGGAGTGCTGTTGGTCCCCAACGACCAGTCCTACCACGGACGGACCTGCGAGCAGGACGCCAAGGACGGCGGCGGGCCGCATCCCCCGGAACCGGTCCGCAGCGGGGACCGGCTGTGAGCCGCCGTCCGGTCGGTGTACCGGTGGAGCCGCCCGCCGGTACGGAGAGGGCGTACGGTCGCTCGCCGTACCCGGTCGGCACGGCCCGCGACTCCTCACGGATTCCGGCGGGCCGGCCCCTGCGGCGACGGTTCCTCCGAACGGCTTGCCGGTAAGGCCAGTTCGCACCAGACCGTCTTGTGGTCCGCTCCCTGGTCCACGCCCCAGCGCCGGGCGAGCGCGTCGATCAGGGCCAGGCCGCGGCCGGACTCGGCGGTGCCGGCGGCCGGCAGGAGGACGGGGAGGACGCGCGCGTCGGGGTCGGTGACCTCGACGCGGGTGTGTCCGTGAGGCGTGCCGGTGACGCGGACCGTCACCGGGGTGCCCTCGCCGAGGTGGTCGATGACGTTCGTCAGCAGCTCCGTCGCGCACAGCAGGACGTCGAAGTCGAGGGTGCGCAGGTGGTGGCGCAGTTCGGGCACGGACTTCGGGGTGGCCAGCAGGTCGAGTTCGAAGGTCATCGCCCGCTCGCCGTCCCGCGCAGGGCGACCGCGAGCGCGTGGGCCGTGGCGGTGTCGCACTTCCCGAGCGCGACGAGGCCGGCGGGCGGCGCGCACGCGCCGGCGAGGCTCGGCAGGTCCGCGCGCAGGGACGGCAGCGTGATGCCGTGCAGGGCCAGGGCGGTGCGGAGGTTCTCGACGCAGAGGGTGACGTCGTAGGCGGTGGGGGAGCGGTCGGGCATGGGGGCGGCCACCTTCTGTGCGGTGTGTGACGAACTCCTCACAGAATGTCGCCGCGCTGGCTACGGTGGAAGGGGTCGCGCGTCCGCGACCGGTACGGCGGAAGGTGTGCGAGTGGCACGGCGCAAGGACATCGACGGCTCGATGAGCGTCCCGACGTTCTACGGCAAGGAGTTGAGGTGGAAGCGGGAGGCGGCGGGACTCTCGCTGGAGGGAATGCTCCAGGGCAGCTTCTACGGCAAGACCTACCTCAGCGACATCGAACGCGGCGAGCGCCGCATGCCGTTGGACCTGGCGCGGCACGTGGACCGGGCGCTGGGGACCGACGGGTTCTTCGAACGGCACTGTGAGGATGTGCGGAGGGCGCGGCGAGGGCCGCACGCCGCCTACTTCGAGAAGGTCTTGGAGGCTGAGAAGCACGCGGAGTCCATCGAGGAGTGGTGTCCGATCGCTTTCCCCGGGTTGCTTCAAACGGCCTCGTACGCGCGGACGCTGGTCCGGGCCGCCCATCCGGCGGCGGCCGACGAGTGGGTCGAGGAGAAAGTGGTCGCCCGCCTCGCCCGTGCTCACCTCTTCGAGGACGACCATTCCACTCCGGAGTACTGGGTCATCCTGCGTGAGCCGCTGCTCACCGAACCGATCCTCTCGCCGTTGGAGATGGCGGAACAACTCGACCGAATCGTGGTGTTGGCCGAGCAGCGACGGATCGTTCCGCAGATCGTCCCGCGAACGTGCGGGGCGTATCCCTGATGGCTGCCTCCATCATGGTCATGACTTTTCCGGACGCGCCCCCACTGATCTATACCGAGGCGTCCTACAGCGGTGACACCATCGACGATCCGGCCCTCGTGAGGCAGTACCGCAAGGCATACGATCGGCTCAGGGCCGTTGCGCTGTCACCAGAGACGTCCCTGGCCATGATCAGGGCAGCCACAGAGGATTACCGAAATGACAAGCAACCGGATCGACTTGAGTGAAGCGCTCTGGTTCAGGAGCAGTTACAGCAACGGTGACGGCGGTAACTGCGTCGAAGTAGCCACCGACTTCCCCGGCGCCGCCCTCTGGCGCAAGTCCACCTACAGCAACGCCACCGGCGGCAACTGCGTCGAGGTAGCCGACAACATCCCCGGTCTCGTCCCCGTCCGGGACTCCAAGGTCCCCCACGGCCCCGCCCTGCTCCTCGGTGCCGCCGCCTGGGCGCCCTTCGTCGCGTCGCTCAAGGGCTGAACCGGGGCCGGGGAGGAGTCCCCGGCCCCGGTCCCTCACCAGGGGGCGGTCAGTCTTCCGCCACCGCCGCGTCGATGCGGGCGAGGTCGCGCAGCCAGGCCTCGGCCGAACTGTCCGACGGCGCCCGCCAGTCGCCGCGCGGGGAGAGCGAACCGCCCGCCGAGACCTTCGGCCCGTTCGGCATGGCCGAGCGCTTGAACTGCGCGAACGCGAAGAAGCGGCGGCAGAACACCTCCAGCCAGCGCCGGATCTCCGGCAGGTCGTACGCCACCCGCTTGGCCTCGGGGAAGCCCGGCGGCCAGGCGCCGCCCTCCGCGTCGTGCCAGGCGTGCCAGGCCAGGAAGGCGATCTTCGACGGCCGGAAGCCGTAGCGCAGCACCTGGAAGAGGGTGAAGTCGTGCAGCGCGTACGGGCCGATCCTGGACTCGGTGGACTGCATCTCCTCGCCCGGCACCAGCTCCGGGCTGATCTCGGTGTCGAGGATCGCGGCCAGCACCTCGCCGGTCTCCTCGTCGAACTGCTCGCTGCTGACGACCCAGCGGATCAGGTGCTGCATCAGCGTCTTCGGCACGCCCGAGTTGACGTTGTAGTGGCTCATCTGGTCGCCCACGCCGTACGTGGACCAGCCGAGCGCCAGCTCCGACAGGTCGCCGGTGCCCAGCACGATGCCGCCGCGCTGGTTGGCGAACCGGAACAGGTAGTCGGTGCGCAGGCCCGCCTGCACGTTCTCGAAGGTGACGTCGTACACCGGCTCGCCGGAGGCGAACGGGTGGCCCATCTCCTTCAGCATCAGCCGCGCGGTCGGCGTGATGTCCAGCTCGGCCGCCGTGACCCCGAGGGCCCGCATCAGCTTGTGGGCGTTGCCCTTGGTGTGGTCGCCGGTGGCGAACCCGGGCAGGGTCCAGGCCAGGATGTCGCTGCGCGGCCGGCCCGCGCGGTCCATCGCGCGGGCGGCGACGATCAGCGCGTGCGTGGAGTCGAGGCCCCCGGACACCCCGATGACGACCTTCGGGCCGCCGATCGAGGCCAGCCGCTGCTGGAGGCCGGCGACCTGGATGTTGTACGCCTCGTAGCAGTCCAGGGCGAGCCGCTCGGCGTCGGCGGGCACGAACGGGAACCGCTCGACGCGCCGGCGCAGCCCCAGGTCGGCGGCCGGCGGGGCGAGCGTGAAGGACACCGTCCTGAAGTCGCCGGTCCGCGCGGCGTGCGTACGGCGGTTCTCGTCGAACGTGCCCATCCGCATCCGCTCCTGCCGCAGCAGGTCGAGGTCCACGTCGGCCACCGCGTGGCTCTCGCCGAGCGCGAAGCGGTCGGACTCCGCCAGCAGCATCCCGTTCTCGTAGATCAGGGTCTGCCCGTCCCAGGACAGGTCGGTGGTCGACTCGCCGAGCCCGGCCGCCGCGTAGACGTACGCGGCGAGGCAGCGGGAGGACGCCGAACGGCACAGCAGCTTGCGGTCCTCGGCCCTGCCGACCGTGATCGGGCTGCCCGAGAGGTTGACGAGGACGGTCGCGCCCGCGAGGGCGGCCTCGGCGCTCGGCGGCACCGGCACCCACATGTCCTCGCAGACCTCGGCGTGCAGCACAAGGCCGGGGACGTCCGCCGCCTCGAACAGCAGGTCCACGCCGAACGGCACGGCCCGGCCGCCGACCCGGATCGTCCCGCCGCGCTCGTCGTCACCCCCGGCGATCTGCCGGCGCTCGTAGAACTCGCGGTAGTTCGGCGGGTACGACTTGGGCACGACACCGAGCACCCGCCCGCGGTGCACGACCACCGCGCAGTTGTAGACCCGGTTGCGGTGGCGCAGCGGGGCGCCGACGACCAGGACCGGCAGCAGCTCCGCCGACCCCGCCACCACCTCCGCCAGCGCCTCCTCGACCTGGTCGAGCAGCGCGTCCTGGAGCAGCAGGTCCTCGATGGAGTAGCCGCACAGCACCAGCTCGGGGAACACGGTGACGGCGACGCCCTCGCCGGCGCACCGGCGGGCCTGGCGCAGCACCGCCTCGGCGTTGGCGTGCGGGTCCGCGATGACGGTGTGGCCCGTGCACGCGGCGACGCGCGCGAAGCCGTGCTGGTAGATCGACCAGAAGTTCAACGGAGCTTCCTCGGGTGAAGGGGGCGGACACGGCGGACGAGCGCGCGGGGTCTCGCCGGCACAGGGCGGATTCCGGACACACGGGCAGTGTAATCGTCAGAGCGACGCGATGGGGGTGCGAGGTCGCGCGGCGAGGGGGCGCGGGACCTGAGTTCCCGGCGCCCCCTGGATGCTGCTCTCCGGGGCCCGTACCGCACGCACCACGCGTCCCCCGGGGGCCCGCCGCGAAACGCCCCGGGGCCGCGCTCCCGGTCGGGCGGTTCCGTGCCCTACGGACGCGGCGTGGCCCCCCGTGCCGCGAGCATGTCGTCCATCAGCTCGATCTCCGACTGCTGCGCCTCGACCATGCCCCGCGCGAGCCGCTTCTCCACGCCCACCGTGCACTTGTCGGCACAGCCCTCGGCCATGTGGACGCCGCCCCGGTGGTGGTCCGTCATCAGCTGGAGGTAGAAGACCTCGGCCTGCCGGCCGTTCAGCGTGCCGAGCTTCTCCATCTCGGTGTCGGTGGCCATGCCCGGCATCAGCGCGCCGTCCTCGCCGGAGGCCATGCCGGCCATGTCCATCCAGGCCATCGGCTCGTCCGAGGACACCTTGGGCAGCTTCCACAGGTCGAGCCAGCCGAGCAGCATGCCGCGCTGGTTGGCCTGCGTCTGCGCGATGTCGTAGGCGAGCCGCCGTACCTCCTCGTCCTTCGTGCGGTCGCGCACGATGTACGACATCTCGACGGCCTGCTGGTGGTGCACCGCCATGTCCCGGGCGAAACCGGCGTCCGCGGATTCGGCGGAGGGCACCTCGGAGCCGTTGTCCCCGGCGACGGAGTAGCTGATCGCCCCGGCCGCGACCAGCACCCCGGCCACGGCCACGGCGACTCCCGCGTACCTCACTTCGCCAGACCGCCCGTGCACGCGGCGCCCGGCTCCGGCGTCTGCTCGCCCTGCACGTACTTCTCGAAGAACGTGGCCACGTTCGGGTCGCTCGCCCCGGTCACCGTCCGCTGGTGCCCCCAGGCGGTCAGCACGATCGGATCGGCCTGCTTGTCGTCCGGGCTCATCAGCGTGTACGGCGTCTTCTTCACCTTCGCCGCCAGCGCCTCCACGTCGGCCTTCGGCGCCTTGCTCGTGTACGTCACCCAGACCGCGCCGTGCTCCAGCGAGTGCACCGCGTTCACGTTGTTCAGGGCCTTGTCGTACACGTCCCCGTCGCAGTTCATCCACGCCTGGTGGTGGTCACCGCCGACCGGCGGCTCCATCGGGTAGCTGACCGACTTGGTGACGTGGGTGCGGCCCAGCGTGCCCTTCCACGTCTTCACACCGTCCGAGCCGGTGACGAAGCTGCCCGAGGTCTTGGCGTCGGCGGAGGGGGTGTCGTCCGACTGCGACCGCACGAGGAGCACGGTGCCGACGACGAGGGCGGCCACCACGAGGGTGCTCGCCGTGATCGTCAGGATCCGGTTGCGCCGCTCGCGCGACCGCTCGGCACGGCGCATCGCCTCTATGCGCGCCTGGCGCGCCGCGCTGATGTCCTTCTTGGCGGAACCCATGGGGCCTGTCCTTCTGGGGAAAGGGGGCGGAAAGGTCGGGGCGTGCGGGACGTGCGGGGTGTGCGGTGCCTGTGCTGCCCGTGGTGCGTGCCGGGTCTGGGGGCGGTCACGGTGCCCGGGCGTCGTTCGAGTCGTTCGGTTCCCCTGATCGTAGTGCGACAACCGGGTGAACCCCTAGGCAGGTCACAGCCGTGGGCGGGCGCGAACGGCGCCGGGACGGCCTGGATAATCGGTAACTGAGATGCGCATTATGTGCGCGTTTCCTCTACCCTTCACTGCATGCGGCTCTTGCGATCCACCGACCTGGCACTGCGCGTGCTGATGCGGCTCGCGGTGGTGGACGGGACCACTACTCCGACGACCCGGGACGTGGCCGCCGCCATGGAGGTCCCGTACACCCACACGGCCAAGGTCGTCGCGGAACTCCAGCACATGGGTCTCCTGGAGGCCCGTCGCGGCCGGGGTGGCGGCCTCGCCCTGACGGAGGAGGGCCGTACGGCGTCGGTGGGCGCCGTGGTCCGCGCCTTCGAGGGCGACGGCGACGTCGTCGACTGCGAGGGCGCCGCCCCCTGCCCCCTGCGCGACGGCTGCCGTCTGCGCGGCGCCCTGCGCCGGGCCCAGGAGGCCTTCTACGCCTCACTGGACCCGATCACGGTCTCCGACATCGTCGCGACCCCGACAGGCCCGCTGCTGCTGGGGATCTCCGGGCGGGTCTGACGGGCCCGGCGGTCCCGCCGGACCCGCCGCGGCGGCCCGCGCCGACCGGACCCCTACCGGGCGCACCGGCACGCGGCCCGGGCGACCGGCAGGCCTCCGGCCCGCCGGCCGGCTCGCGGGTCTCAGTCCGTTCCGGAGATCCCGCGGTGGCCGCGTCCGCCTCTGAAGGGAGACTCAGCGGCCGTCCGGTCGGTCACAGCCCGACCGGGTCGAGGTAGGTGGCCGGGTGGGTGGCGCCGTCCTGCTTGAGGATCTGGCCCCCGAACGGCCACTGCAGGGTGAAGTGCGCCGTCTCGTTCGGCGGGGTCACCAGGAACTTCGACGGGACGAACTTCTCCGTCTGCGGCGTGGACGCGGCCACCGGGAGCAGGGTGATGCCGAAGTCCACCGTGTCCCCCTGCTCCAGGGTCATCGTCACGGGCTTCTTGGAGGAGCGCACCAGCGACCAGGTGCCGTCGGTCTTCTGCGCGCCGACCATGTCGACACCGGCGAAACCGGACAGGGTGCAGGTGCGCTCGCTCCGGTTGGTGAACCAGACGTACGCCCGGGTCTGCTTCTCGCTCTGCCCCATCTCCGGCTTCGCGTCGTCCCCCAGGGCGAAGCCGGCTTTCAGGTCTGCGGTGTGGCAGCGGGTCGGTCCGGCGGCGGCCGAGGCCGGTGCGGCGGTGACGGCGGCACCGGCGACGACGACGGCCGCAAGGGCCACGGCGGTCAGCTTGCTGTTCATGAAGTGTCAGGTTCCCCTCGCGTACGGATCGGCGCGCGGGTCAGTGCGCGCCTGCGTACCTGAAGATGCGCGATGCCCGGGGGAGGTTCGGCGCGCTGTAGGACATTTTCCCGCCATCGTTCCCGCCATCATTCGCGCCATGGTTCGCGCCGTCGTTCCCGCGACGGAGCCCCGGGCTCGAATCCGGACCCGGTCCCGGGCCCTCCCGGGGGCGCCGGGTAAGCCTGCCGGGTGAAACCTCTGTCCAACTGCCACGTCGCGGAGGTGACGAGGCGTTAATCGTTTTATCAGTGGAGGCAAGAGGCGCCGTAAGGCAGACCTGACGAAGCTTCACTGGAGGACCCCTTGGGCAACACACGCGTTGGCGTAGGCATCGGACTGATGGTCGGTGCCCTGGCGCTGCAGATCCCGGCCGCCGCCGCGGCCGGTGACTCGAGTCTCGACATCCGCTCCCGGTGGGGCTCGTCCGGCTTCACGGTCACCGTCAGCACCGACGCCTGCGGCGCGGACGTGACCTACGGCAAGGGCGAGTCCGAAGTGGCGGGGGCGTTCCACCTCTTCGAGGGCGAGCGCAAGGGCGTGCTCACCGGCCGGTTCACGGTGCCTGCCGGGACCGGGGCCACCACCGACACCGTCACCGTCAAATGCCCGCCGCGGATCAAGCTCACGGACTCCTACACGCTGACGAAGCGTCAGCCCAACGGTGCCGTCGAGGCCGGTTTCGGGGACTCCGGCAACACGGCCGGACAGCTCGCCCTGGGCGGGGCGCTGCTGGCCGCGGGTGCCGCCGGCTGGCTGGTGCGAGCGCGTCACCGCGCGCACGCGAACCGCGCCTGACCGCCCGCGCACCACCCCACCGGCTCGCGGTGTCCCCCTCATCCGGCTCATCCGGCTCATCCGGCTCATCCGGCTCACCGGGCTCATCCGGCTCACCGGGAACCGCACGGCACGGCTGTCCGTCTCTCCCCCGTCGTCAGCGAGAGGCCCGAACCCGATGGCTCCCGGCCACCCGACCCGCGCTTCCACGCCCTCGTACATCCCTTCGACGAAACTCCTGGCCTGGACAGTGGTGACAGGCACGCTGCTGGTGACCGGTGCGCTGCGCGACGGGCAGCCACCGCAGCCTTCGGCGGGCCAGGCCTTCTCCGCCCCGGCAGCCCCCACCGCCGACCCGACCGCCCCGGCAGCTCCCACCGCGGGTCCCACCGCCCCGGCGGCGGATCCGGCCGTCCGGCCGCTGCGGCCCTCACCACCCGTGCGACTCCGGATCCCCGCCATCGGCGTGGACGCGCCGATGGGCGAACTGCACCTCGACGCGTCGGGGCACTCCAGCCCCCACCGGCCGACGCCCCCGGCCTCGTCGGCTGGTACGGCGGGGGCACGCCCCCCGGATCCGCCGGGACGGCCGTCACCACCGGACACGTGGACCTGCCCACCGGCGCCCCCGGGGTCTTCTACGGCCTCGGCTCCGTCGCCAAGGGCCACACGGTCGAGGTCGACCGGGCGGACCGGCGCACGGCCGTCTTCACCGTCGACGCCGTGGAGGTCTACGACAAGGAACGATTTCCCGACGACAAGGTCTACGGCAGTTCCGGCCGGGCCGAACTGCGCGTGATCACCTGCGGCGGCGGTTACACCGAGCGCACCGGATACCAGGGCAACGTCGTCGTCTACGCGACGCTCACCGCGGTGAGGTAGGCGGCCGTCGTCGGGGCCGGCCCGGACCTCGCCCCGTCCCCGTCCCCCCGGCCCCCGCCCCTGTCCGCACGTTCGTCCGCACGCCGGAGGGGAGCCCCCCGGACCGCTGATCACGAGATCACGGGTCCGTGGGGCTCCCCTCCGGGCTGCGGGCCGTCGTCAGGCCGCCGCCAGCCACAGGTCCGGGCCGAACACCTCGTAGTGCACGTCCGCCGGGGCGACCCCTTCTCGATCAGCTGGGCCCTGACCGCGCGCATGAACGGCAGCGGGCCGCACAGGTACGCGTGCGTGCCGGGCGCGACCGGGACGTCCGTGAGGTCGGCGAGGCCGGTGCGGGCGCCCTCGGGGGCGTCCTGCTCGTACCAGAGGTGGACCGTCGCCTCGGGGAGCTTCTCCGCGTACGCCGCGTGCTCGGAGCGCAGCGCGTGCTCGGCGGGGGAGCGGTCGGCGTGCACCACGGTGACCGGGGCGCGGTGCCCGGCGGCCGCCAGGTGGGCCAGCATCGCCGTGATCGGGGTCACGCCGATGCCGGCGGAGGCGAGCAGCAGGGGGGTGCCCGGGGCGTCGGTCAGGACGAGGTCGCCGTACGGCTCCGACAGTTCCAGCACGCTGCCTTCCGTCACGTGCGCGTGGAGGTGGTTCGAGACCTCACCCTCCGGCGTCGTACCGCCCGGCACCCGCTTGACGCTGATCTGGCGCAGCGTGTCACCGGGTGCGCCGGAGAGGCTGTACTGGCGTATCTGGCGGGCGCCGTCGGCGAGTTCGGCGCGGACGGAGACGTACTGGCCGGCGCGGAAGTCGCGGACCGGGCCCCCGTCCACCGGGCGCAGCCGGAAGGTGACGACGTCGCTGGTCTCGGGGACGCGCTCGACGACCTCCCAGGCGCGCCAGTCGGCGCCGCCGCTCTCCTCGTACAGCCGCTTCTCGATGGCGATCAGCGCGTTCGCCATCAGCCAGTAGACCTCGTCCCAGGCTGCCGCCACCTCCGGGGTGACCGCCTCGCCGAGCACGGCGACGATGGCGGCGAAGAGGTGCTCGTGCACGACGGCGTACTGCTCGGGCGCGATGCCGAGCGAGGCGTGCTTGTGCGCGATGCGGGAGAGCATCGCGTCGGGGCGGCTGTCCGGGTGCTCGACCAGGTGCGTGGCGAAGGCGGCGATGGAACCGGCGAGGGCCTGGCGCTGGGTCCCGGCGGCCTGGTTGCCGCGGTTGAACAGGTCCCGCAGCAGCTCCGGGTGGGCCTCGAACAGCCCGGCGTAGAAGCGCTCGGTGATCTCGCCGATCGCGGCGCCGACCACGGGGAGCGTGGCTCGGACGGTCGCTGCGGATGATGCGGACAGCATGAGGTCTCCTCGGACTCGCCTGCGCCACCGGACGGCGCTCGACTGCACGGCACGGTAGTAAAACTTTCATCTGAGATGCAAATTAACTGTCCGGGGGCGGACGGAGGGGGGCGGGCATTACGGATGGCGGGGCGAGCGGGCAAGATGGGCGACGAGCGGTACACCTGCCGCATGCGAGGCGTTCACCCGAGGTCAGCGGCATGATCGAGGTGCGCAACGCGCGTGAAATGGTGTTGTGGTGGGATGCTCAGGTGCCCGACCGCCTCCTGTGATGCAGGAGACAGGCGGCCTGACCGGCAAGGATGGGGAAGCGGAAGATGGACAAGCAGCAGGAGTTCGTGATCCGGACGTTGGAGGAGCGCGACATCCGGTTCGTACGCCTGTGGTTCACGGACGTGCTGGGCTTCCTCAAGTCCGTCGCCGTGGCCCCGGCCGAACTCGAACAGGCGTTCGATGAAGGCATCGGTTTCGACGGCTCCGCCATCGAGGGCTTCGCCCGGGTGTACGAGTCCGACATGATCGCCAAGCCGGACCCGTCGACCTTCCAGGTCCTCCCCTGGCGCGCGGAGGCCCCCGGCACCGCCCGCATGTTCTGCGACATCCTCATGCCGGACGGCTCCCCGTCCTTCGCCGACCCGAGGTACGTCCTCAAGCGCGCCCTCGCCCGCGCCTCCGACCTGGGCTTCACCTTCTACACCCACCCCGAGATCGAGTTCTTCCTGCTGAAGGACCGCCCCCTCGACGGCTCGCGCCCCACCCCCGCCGACAACTCCGGCTACTTCGACCACACCCCGCAGAACATCGGCATGGACTTCCGCCGCCAGGCGATCACCATGCTGGAGTCGATGGGCATCTCGGTCGAGTTCTCCCACCACGAGGGCGGCCCCGGCCAGCAGGAGATCGACCTGCGGTACGCCGACGCGCTCTCCACGGCCGACAACATCATGACGTTCCGCCTGGTGATGAAGCAGGTCGCGCTGGAGCAGGGCGTGCAGGCGACCTTCATGCCGAAGCCGTTCTCCGAGCACCCCGGCTCCGGCATGCACACCCACCTCTCCCTCTTCGAGGGCGACCGCAACGCGTTCTACGAGTCCGGGTCGGAGTACCAGCTCTCCAAGGTCGGCCGCTCCTTCATCGCGGGCCTGCTCAAGCACGCGGCGGAGATCTCGGCCGTGACCAACCAGTGGGTCAACTCCTACAAGCGCATCTGGGGCGGCTCCGAGCGCACCGCCGGCGCCGGCGGCGAGGCCCCCTCGTACATCTGCTGGGGCCACAACAACCGCTCGGCCCTGGTCCGCGTCCCGATGTACAAGCCCGGCAAGACCGGCTCGGCCCGCATCGAGGTCCGCTCCCTCGACTCCGGCGCCAACCCCTACCTGTCCTACGCCATGCTGCTGGCCGCCGGCCTCAAGGGCGTCGAGGAGGGTTACGAACTGCCGCCGGGCGCCGAGGACGACGTGTGGGCCCTCTCCGACGCCGAGCGCCGCGCGATGGGCATCGAGCCCCTCCCGCAGAACCTCGGCGAGGCCCTGACCCTGATGGAGCGCAGCGACCTGGTCGCCGAGACCCTCGGCGAGCACGTCTTCGACTTCTTCCTGCGCAACAAGAAGTCGGAGTGGGAGGAGTACCGCTCCGAGGTCACGGCGTTCGAACTGCGGAAGAGCCTGCCGGTGCTGTAGGGGCGGGCCGGGGCGGGTGCCCCGCTGAAGCGGGCTGCGGGGCCGACGGTCGTGGACCGCCGGCCCCGACTCGTCTCCCTGCCCTTGGGCCGTTCCGGGGCGCCGTGACAGATGCCCGGTGAACCCGTGGGCGTCGCGGGCCGCAGGCGGAACGCTGCCCAACTCGCGCTGCCGCTTCGACCGGCCCCGCCCGCGCCGCGCCTGCTTGCGGACAGGGCCGGTGGCCGCGGGCCGACGCCGAACAGCAGCCCGCGGACGACGTGCGGGAGGGAGTGCCGCGGACGAACGGGTGCGGTCGCCAGCAGGAACGCGTCATCCGTCACCGCGCACCGACTCGTCAGGAAACCGCCCTCGCCCCCTTGAGGATCTCCACACCTGCCCGGTCCGTGGCCTCCGGCGGGGCGTTGAGGCGGTGGATCATCACCCAGCGGCCGTCGTCCGTCGCGCCGGCGAAGACCGAGTCGTGGCGGGTGGCCCCGTTGTGCCAGCGCAGGGGGCCTGCCGTCTGCCAGCTCGGGGCGGGATCCCCCAGCCGGCGCTCCACCAGGAGACGCACCACCAGGTCGGCCGCCGCACGGGGAGTGGCCCACAGCCCTCCCGCCGGCAGGATCGCGCCGGTCATCGTCCACGGCCTGCGGGGCCGTCCCAGGAGCCCCGGGGGCAGCAGGCGCCGGCCGGGATCGGGATGCGCGGTGACCTCCGTGAGATCCAGCGGCCGCAGGACGTGCTCGGTCACCAGTTCCTCGTACGTCGCCCCGGAGGCCGCGGTCAGGGCCGCGCCGAGCACGGCGTAGCCGAGGTTGGAGTACTCCTCCTCCTGGCCGGGGGGCCGCCCGGCGAGCGTGTCGAGGCGGGGCAGCAGCCGGTCCAGGGCGGGCCGGTCGAACGCCGCGTAGGGGTCCCGGCGGGAGAGGCGGCCGGGTGGCAGGCGGGGAAGGCCGGAAGTGTGCAGGGCCAGATGCCGGAGCGTGATCCCGGTCCCGGAGGCCGCGGGAAGCCACCGTTCGAGGGGGTCGTCGAGTGTCAGCATCCCGGCCGCGGCCATCTGCATCAGTGCCGTTCCGGTGACGACCTTGGTGAGGGAGGCGATCTGTACGAAGCGGTCGACGGCGTGACCGTCACGGACGGACGGCAGAGCTGAGCTGCTGAACACGCAGGTCGGGATGGGCCGCATGGCGGGCCTCACACGCCGCGCGGCGGCACCGCGCACGCGGAGGTGCCGCCGGGAAGGCGATGGCGGTTGCGGGAGATCCAGCGGTAGACCACGCGGGCGCAGGCGCGGATGCCGGGAAGACGGACCACGGCCGCGAGGACGCGGTACGCACGCGAGGGCGAAGCACCCACGTAGCGGGCCACGGCGTCCGCCCCGCCCGCGAGGACCGCACCGCCGCGCAGCAGCAGAACCTCACGGTCCAGCCGTTCGAGGTGCGGCGCTGTGACCTCGGCGGGCAGGGACTGCCACGGCACCGCCTCCACGGTCGGCGCGGCGAGGGCCCGGATGCGGCCGACGGACGTCCGGCAGAAGCCGCAGTCCCCGTCGTAGGCGAGTGCGGGCGCCGACGGTCCTGCCGAGGGCGATGGCCGGTGGCCGGGAGGGGGCACGGGTTCTCCGTCCGGTGCTGCGGGAGCGCGCCGTTCGAGCCGCGGCGCGGTGAGCGGCCGGGACCCCGGCGGCCGGTGATCGGCAGCCGGGGTCCCGGCCGGCCGTGCGGGGCCGGGGCTACTCCGAGCGCCGTCCGGCCAGGTCCGCGAGGACCTGGTGCAGCGGTTCCGTCGCGCGGCGGCGGTACTCCTGGATCGCCCAGCCGTTGCCGTCGGGGTCCTTGAAGTACATGAGCGTGGCGCCGTCCCGCGGGGCGAACTGCTGCGGCTCGCTCACCTCCAGGCCGCGGGCGGTCAGCTCCTCGTGGGCCGCCTTCGCGTCCGTCACGCACAGCTGCATCCCGTGGTACGTCCCCGGGCTCGGCGTGCCCGTGGGGACCTGGAGCCCGTCCACCAGGGCGATCGAACAGCCCGAGCCGGGCGGCGTGAGCTGCACGATCCGTACGCCGTCCATCACCTCGCCGTCGAGGTCCACGTGGAAGCCGACCTTGTCCCGGTAGAACTCCTTGGCCCGGTCCACGTCGGACACCGGCAACAGGATGACTTCGAGGGTCATGTCCATGGAGCAACTCCTTCGTCGCGACCGTCATGCGTGACGTGCGGCCGCCCGGGGCAGCCCCGGGACACGCGGCTGCCCCCACACAACCCGAAACCCGGCCCGGGCGCCACCGTGCCGACGCGGGTTAGGCTCGAGTCCGTACGACCTTGATCGCAGTCGAGGAGGCCGGGGATGACGGGGCCGGGGCGCAGGAGCAGTACCTTCACGCGGCTGCTGCGGCACGGTTTCACCGATGCCTCCGCCGCCGAACGCCTCCTGGACGGCGCCGAGCTGTCCGCGGTGCGCGACGACCCCGTGCTGCTGGAGGCCCTCGGCCGCACCGCCGACCCCGACCTCGCCCTCCGGGGACTCGCCCGGCTGCTGGAGGCACAGCCCGGCGAGAGCGCCCGGCGCGAGCTGATCGACACCGTGATAGCCGCCAAGCCGCTGCGCGACCGGCTGCTCGGGGTCCTCGGCGCCTCCGCCGCCCTCGCCGACCACCTCGCCCGGCACCCCCGGGACTGGGAGGCCCTGGTCACCTACGAGCCGAGCGACCTGCACCCCGGGGTGCAGGAGTTCGAACGCGGACTCGCCGGGGCCGGCGACCCGGTCTCGTTGCGCGTCGCCTACCGGCGCTGCCTGCTGTCCATCGCCGCCCGCGACGTGTGCGGGACCATCGACCTGGCCGAGACCGCCGCCGAACTGGCCGATCTGGCCACCGCCACGCTCCGGGCCGCCCTCGGTCTCGCCCGGGCCGCCGCCCCCGACGACGCCGCGCTGTGCCGGCTCGCGGTGATCGCGATGGGCAAGTGCGGCGGACACGAGCTGAACTACGTCTCCGACGTCGACGTCATCTTCGTGGGCGAGGCCGTCGACGGGGCCGACGAGGGCAAGGCGCTGCGCGCCGCCACCAAGCTGGCCTCGCACATGATGCGGATCTGCTCGGAGACCACCGTCGAGGGTTCCATCTGGCCCGTCGACGCCAACCTGCGGCCCGAGGGCCGCAACGGCCCCCTGGTGCGCACGCTCAGCAGCCACCTCGCCTACTACCGGCGCTGGGCCAAGACCTGGGAGTTCCAGGCCCTGCTGAAGGCCCGTCCCGTCGCCGGTGACCTCGCCCTGGGCGCGGAGTACGTCGCCGCCGTCGAGCCGCTGGTGTGGCAGGCCGCCGAGCGGGAGAACTTCGTCGCCGACGTGCAGAAGATGCGGCGGCGGGTCGTCGAGAACATCCCCGTCGCCGAGGTCGAGCGCGAACTCAAGCTCGGGCCGGGCGGGCTGCGCGACGTCGAGTTCGCCGTACAGCTGCTCCAGCTGGTGCACGGGCGGGCCGACGCGTCGCTGCGCAGCGGCACCACCCTCGACGCCCTGCGGGCGCTGGCCACCGGCGGCTACGTCGGACGGGCCGACGCCGTCCAGCTCGACGCCGCCTACCGGTTCCTGCGGTCCATGGAGCACCGGATCCAGCTCCACCGGCTGCGCCGCACCCACCTCGTCCCCGAGGCCGAGGGTGACCAGCGGCGGCTCGGCCGGTCCCTCGGGCTGCGGGCCGACCCGGTGGCCGAGCTGAACCGCGAGTGGAAGCGGCACGCCGCCGTCGTACGGCGGCTGCACGAGAAGCTGTTCTACCGGCCGCTGCTGGACGCGGTGGCCCAGCTCCCCTCCGGCGAGGCGCGGCTGAGCACCGCGGCCGCCCGCGAGCGGCTCGTCGCGCTCGGCTACGCCGACCCGGCCGCGGCCCTGCGGCACCTGGAGGCGCTGGCGTCCGGGGTGACCCGCAAGGCGGCGATCCAGCGGACGCTGCTGCCGGTGCTGCTCGGCTGGTTCGCCGACTCCGCCGACCCCGACGCCGGACTGCTCAACTTCCGCAAGGTGTCGGACGCGCTGGGGAAGACGCCCTGGTACCTGCGGCTGCTGCGCGACGAGGGCGCGGCCGCGGAGAACCTGGCGCGGGTCCTGTCGGCCGGCCGGCTCGCCCCCGATCTGCTGATGCGGGCGCCCGAGGCCGTCGCGTTGCTCGGGGACGGCGACGGCGGCGGGCTGGCGCCGCGCGGCCGGGCCCACCTGGAACAGGAGATCCTCGCCGCGGTCGGTCGTGCGGACGGCGCCGTGCAGGCGGTCACCGCGGCGCGCGGGGTGCGGCGCCGGGAGCTGTTCCGCACGGCCGCCGCGGACATCGTCGCCTCCTACGGAACGGAGGCGCAGCCCGTCGAGGCCGACCAGGGCGCCCTCGTCGACCTGGTCGGCGGGGCCGTCTCCGACCTCACCGCGGCCACCCTGGCCGGCACCCTGCGGGCCGTGGTGCGCGAGGGCTGGGGCGACACGCTGCCCACCCGGTTCGCGATCATCGGCATGGGGCGGTTCGGGGCCACGAGCTGGGCTACGGGTCCGACGCGGACGTGCTGTTCGTGCACCAGCCCCGCGAGGGGGCCGACGAGCACGAGGCCGGGCGGGCGGCCAACGCGGTCGTCGCCGAGATGCGGCGGCTGCTGCAGGTGCCCAGTGCCGACCCGCCGCTGCTCGTCGACGCCGACCTGCGGCCGGAGGGGAAGTCCGGGCCGCTCGTGCGGACGCTGAACTCGTACGCGGCCTACTACCGGCGGTGGTCGCTGGGGTGGGAGTCGCAGGCGCTGCTGCGGGCCGAGCCGGTGGCCGGGGACGAGGAACTGGGGCGGCGGTTCGTCGAGCTGATCGACCCGCTGCGCTACCCGCCGGCCGGGCTCGGGGACGACGTGGTGCGGGAGATCCGGCGGCTGAAGGCGCGGATGGAGTCGGAGCGGATGCCCCGCGGGGCCGACCCCAAGCTGCACACCAAGCTGGGGCCGGGCGGCCTGTCGGACGTCGAGTGGACCGTGCAGCTGCTGCAGCTGCGGTACGGGGCGCGGGAGGCGGGGCTGCGGACCACGCGCACCCGCGGGGCGCTGACCGCCGCCCGGGACTGCGGGCTGCTGTCGCAGGAGGACGCGGCGACGCTGGACGAGGCCTGGGTGCTGGCCACCCGGGTGCGCAACGCGGTGATGCTGGTGCGGGGGCGGGCCGGGGACACCTTCCCGACCGATCCCCGCGAGCTCGCCGCCGTGGGGCGGTACCTGGGGTACGGGCCCGGTCACGTGGGGGACATGCTGGACGACTACCGGCGGACCGGGCGGCTGGCCCGGCAGGTCGTGGACTCGCTGTTCTACGGGGCGTGACGGCGGGGTGCCGCGGGGCGTGACGGCTGGGCGTGACAGCGGGGTGCCACGGCTGGGCGTGACGGCCCGGACGGTCGGGACCGCGCCGCCGGAACGGAACGGAACGGAACGGGCGAGGTCCGGGTCGGCCGGAGGCCGGGCGGAGACCGGGCCACGCCGACCGGCGGGCGGGCGGCCGGTGGAGCACGCGGACGCCGCCGGCGCGGTGCCCGGCCGCGGCCGGCCCGCGGAGACGGTGGCCGCGGCGTGGCCCGTGGCTACGGTGCGGCTACGGTCTCGGCGGTGGGTGCCGCGGCAGGGCGTGCGGCAGGGCGCCGTACCAGACGCGGGCGACCGCGTAGCCGAAGGCCAGGCAGACGAGGCCGCCCACGGCGTCCAGCCAGAAGTGGTTGGCGGTGGCGACGATGACGATCAGGGTGGCCGCCGGGTAGAGCAGGCCCAGGACACGCACCCAGGGGAGCGTGGCCAGGGCGAAGATCGTCAGGCCGCACCACAGCGACCAGCCGATGTGCATGGAGGGCATCGCGGCGTACTGGTTCGACATGTTCTTGAGATCGCCGGAGGCCATCGAGCCCCAGGTCTGGTGGACGACCACCGTGTCGACGAAGACGCCGCCATTCATCAGGCGGGGCGGGGCCAGCGGATACAGGTAGTAGCCGACCAGGGCCACGGCCGTGGTGGCGAACAGGGCGAGGCGGACGGCCCCGTAGCGGCCGGGATGAGCGCGGTAGAGCCAGACCAGGACGCCCAGGGTCAGCACGAAGTGCAGGGTGGCGTAGTAGTAGTTCATGCCGACGACGAGCCACGTGACCGAGTTGACCGCGTGGTTGACGGACTCCTCGACGGCGATGGCCAGGTGGTGCTCCATCCGCCAGATCCAGTCGGCGTTGCGCAGCGCCTCGGTCCGCTGCTCGGGGACCGCGTTGCGGATCTGCGAGTACGTCCAGTAACTCACCGCGATCAGCAGGATCTCGAACCACAGGCGCGGGCGGCGCGGAGTGCGCAGCCGCTGCAGCCGACCAGGTCGTTGCGGGGCCGTGACAGGCACCGGGACGGCCTGTTCACGGCCTTCCAGAGACGTCACGGTCGATTCACCCATGGACACAGAGTCTGCCAGAAAAGCCTTCTCCTCCGATCATCCCCTCGTCCGATACGGCACGCACGTTCTCCCACCGCGGGATCCCCCGGGGGATCCCGCGGACGTACCACCCCGAAGCGGACGTCTCCGCCCTGCGGACGAGTCCGGACCCTACGGAGGGGGCCGACCCTGCGGACGGGGCCAAGTCCTGCGGCTCGGCCCGGGGCCTGCGGTCGAGGCCAAGCCCTGCGGTCGGGGCCAAGTCCTGCGGACGGGTCCGGGTCCTACGGACGGGGCCGGTCGCCCGGCGCCGAGGCCGTCGAGCCGCGGACCACCAGCTCCGGCATGAACACGAACTCGCTGTGCGGGGCCGGCGTACCGCCGATCTCCTCCAGCAGGGTGCGCACCGCGGCCTGCCCCATCGCGGGACGGGCTTGCGGACCGTCGTCAGGGGCGGGTCGGTGAAGGCGATCAGGGGGGAGTCGTCGAACCCGACGACGGAGATGTCGTGGGGGACGGACAGGTCGCGCTGGCGGGCCGCCCGTATCGCGCCGAGGGCCATCATGTCGCTGGCGCACACCACCGCCGTGCAGCCGCGGTCGATGAGGGCCATGGTGGCGGCCTGGCCGCCCTCCAGGGTGTAGAGGGAGTGCTGGACCAGGTCCTGCTCGACCGTCTCCGCGCTCAGCCCGAGGGTCTCCTGCATGGCGCGGACGAAGCCCTCGATCTTGCGCTGCACCGGCACGAAGCGCTTCGGGCCGAGGGCCAGGCCGATCCGGGTGTGGCCGAGGGACGCGAGGTGGGTGACCGCCAGGGCCATCGCCGCCCGGTCGTCGGGGGAGATGAACGGCGCCTGCACCTTGGGGGAGAAGCCGTCGACGAGCACGAAGGGGACGCCCTGCGCGCGCAACTGCTCGTAGCGCTGCATGTCGGCGGTGGTGTCCGCGTGCAGACCGGAGACGTAGATGATGCCGGCGACCCCGCGGTCCACCAGCATCTCGGTCAGCTCGTCCTCGGTGGAGCCGCCCGGCGTCTGGGTGGCGAGCACCGGGGTGTAGCCCTGGCGGGTCAGTGCCTGGCCGATGACCTGGGCCAGGGCCGGGAAGATGGGGTTCTCCAGCTCGGGCGTGATCAGGCCGACCAGGCCGGCGCTGCGCTGGCGCAGGCGGACGGGGCGCTCGTAGCCCAGGACGTCCAGAGCGGCGAGCACGGACTGGCGGGTGGTGGCGGCGACGCCGGGCTTCCCGTTGAGGACGCGGCTGACGGTCGCTTCGCTCACCCCCGCCTGCGCGGCGATGTCGGCAAGCCGTGTGGTCACAGGGTTGGACTGTACCGGCCAGGTGTCCCCTTGCACACCAAACGGACGCCTCGGGCGACCTGTCGGACGGCCCCGGCCGGGCTGCTGCGTCATCGCGCTCCCTCGTGAAAGTGATGGCAAGAGCTTGCAGAGTCTTGCACAACCCGCCCCTGACCGCTCCACCGTTGAAAACAAGCGTCTCATGACGGTCGCTGAGAGGTCACGTCCGAATAACTTCGGAGATCTCTTGCGCTTCTTTTCTGCAAGGTCTTTCGCAACGCTTACATCGCTGTTACGTTCTGGACGCCCGGCGGCCGCAAAGGCGCAGTCGGCAAGTCGACAGGGGCGGCGGACGGGGCCGCTCCCTGGGCTACACGGGCTTTCACCCTCAAGGAGAACTCAATGCGGCGTGGCATAGCGGCCACCGCGCTGGTGGCGTCCCTCGCCCTCGCGGCGACGGCCTGCGGCGGAGACAGCGACAGCGGCGACTCGGCCGACGGCCCGGTCACCATCACCTGGTGGGACACCTCCAACGCGACCAACGAGGCGCCGACGTACCAGGCCCTGGTCAAGGAGTTCGAGGCCGCCAACAAGGACGTCAAGGTCAAGTACGTCAACGTCCCCTTCGACCAGGCGCAGAACAAGTTCGACACCGCCGCCGGTTCCAAGGGCGCCCCGGACGTGCTGCGCTCCGAGGTCGGCTGGACCCCCGCCTTCGCCAAGAAGGGCTTCTTCCTGCCGCTGGACGGCACCGAGGCCCTCGCCGAGCAGGACAAGTTCAAGTCGAACCTGGTCGAGCAGGCGAAGTACGAGGGCAAGACGTACGGCGTGCCGTTCGTCACCGACACCCTCGCGCTCGTCTACAACAAGGCGATCTTCGCCAAGGCCGGCATCACCGAGGCGCCCAAGACCTGGGACGACCTGAAGAAGGCCGCCGCCACGATCAAGGACAAGACCGGCGTCGACGGCTACTGGGGCTCCACCCAGGCCTACTACGCCCAGTCCTTCCTCTACGGCGAGGGCACCGACACCGTCGACGCCGACGCCAAGAAGATCACCGTCAACGCGGCGGCGGCGAAGAAGGCGTACGGCACCTGGCTCGGCCTCTTCGACGGCAAGGGCCTGCACAAGGCGGACACCACCGCCGACGCCTACGCCCACATCCAGGACGCGTTCGTCAACGGCAAGGTCGCGGCCATCGTCCAGGGCCCGTGGGAGATCACGAACTTCTACAAGGGTTCGGCCTTCGCGGACAAGGGCAACCTGGGCATCGCCACCGTCCCGGCCGGCTCCACCGGCAAGGCGGGCGCACCGACCGGCGGCCACAACCTCTCGGTCTACGCCGGCTCGGACGCCGCCCACCAGAAGGCCGCGCTGAAGTTCGTCAACTTCATGGCCTCCGCGAAGTCCCAGGCGACCATCGCGCAGAAGAACTCCACGCTGCCGACGCGCGACGACGCCTACACCGCCGAGGTCAAGGCCGACCCGGGCATCGCCGGCTACCAGACCGTGCTGTCCGCCGCCCAGCCGCGCCCGGCGCTGCCGGAGTACAGCTCCCTGTGGGGCCCGCTGGACGACGAACTGCCCAAGATCGCGGGCGGCAAGGTCACCCTCGACAAGGGCCTGAGCACCGCCGAGACCGCCATCGCCAAGCTGGTGCCGGACTTCAGCAAGTGAGCCCCGCGTGGCCGCCGGATCACCCCGAACACGGGGAGTGATCCGGCGGCCACCGGCCTGTGCCCCAGCCCGCCCCCGATCTTCGAATTTCCAGAAGGTGTCGAACCATGACAGTCGCCATCGACCGCGCGACCGGCAAACGCCGCGGTGACGCGCCGCGCCCCGGGCTGGGTCAGCGCCTGAAGCACGGTTACCGGAAGCACTGGTACGCCTACGTCATGATCATCCCCGTGGTGGTCGTCCTCGGCGTCCTCGTGCTGTACCCCCTCGGGTACGGCATGTACCTCACCCTCACCGACGCCAACAGCCTCAACACGGCCCGCACGATCGGCGTCAACGAGATCGAGGCCACCTACAGGTTCATCGGCCTGGACAACTACGCCGACATCCTGTGGGGCGAGACCGCCTACGACCGCTTCTGGTCGCACTTCCTCTGGACGATCGTCTGGACGGCGGCCTGTGTCGCCCTGCACTACACCATCGGTCTCGGCCTCGCCCTCCTGCTCAACCAGAAGCTGCGCGGACGCACCTTCTACCGGCTGATCCTGGTCCTGCCCTGGGCCGTGCCGACCTTCGTCACCGTCTTCGGCTGGCGGTTCATGCTCGCCGACGGCGGCCTCGTCAACTCCGCCCTGGAGAGCCTGCACCTGCCGGCGCCGCTATGGCTGGAGGACAGCTTCTGGCAGCGGTTCGCCGCGATCATGGTCAACACCTGGTGCGGCGTGCCGTTCATGATGGTCTCCCTCCTCGGCGGCCTGCAGTCCATCGACTCCTCGCTCTACGAGGCCGCCGAGATGGACGGCGCGAGCGCCTGGCAGCGGTTCCGCTACGTCACCCTGCCCGGCCTGCGCTCGGTCAGCTCGACCGTCGTCCTCCTCGGCATCATCTGGACCTTCAACCAGTTCGCCGTGATCTTCCTGCTGTTCGGCAACACCGCGCCGGACGCCCAGATCCTCGTCACCTGGGCGTACTACCTCGGCTTCGGACAGCAGCCGCGTGACTTCGCCCAGTCGGCGGCCTACGGCATCCTGCTGCTGGCCATCCTGATCGTCTTCACCTCGTTCTACCGCCGCTGGCTGAACCGCAACGAGCAGCAGCTCGCGATCTGAGGCAGGAGTTCCCATGAGTACCACCACCGCCGAGACCTCCGCCGACGTGACCGAGCGGCCCGCGGCCGCCCCCGGCAAGGCCCGGGGACGCGAGGAGCGCGGCGCCCTCGCCTCGCTCGCCTCGCACGGCGTGCTGGTCACCGCCTCGCTGATCGCGCTCTTCCCGATCGCCTGGCTGGTCTACCTCTCGCTCGGCCCGGACAAGGACGACTACCTCCACCCCGGGCGCATCTGGTCGAAGATGACCTTCGACAACTACACGTTCGTCCTCCAGGAGACGAACTTCTTCGACTGGCTGAAGAGCTCGCTGATCGTCTCGCTGGGCACCACGGTGATCGGCGTGATGATCGCCGCCACCACCGGCTACGCGGTCTCCCGCATGCGCTTCCCCGGCTACCGGAAGTTCATGTGGGTGCTGCTGGTGACCCAGATGTTCCCGGTCGCCGTGCTGATGGTGCCGATGTACCAGATCCTGTCGGACCTCCAGCTCATCGACACCTACCTCGGTCTGATCCTGGTCTACTGCTCGACCGCGGTGCCGTACTGCGCCTGGCTGCTCAAGGGCTACTTCGACACCATCCCGTTCGAGATCGACGAGGCCGGCCGGGTCGACGGGCTCACCCCCTTCGGCACCTTCGCGCGGCTGATCCTGCCGCTCGCCAAGCCGGGCCTCGCCGTGGCCGCGTTCTACAGCTTCATCACGGCCTTCGGCGAGGTCGCCTTCGCCACCACGTTCCTGCTGGACGACGAGAAGTACACGCTCGCCGTCGGACTCCAGAGCTTCGTCAGCGAGCACGACGCACAGCGCAACCTGATGGCAGCCACCGCGGTGCTGATCGCGATACCGGTCTCCGCGTTCTTCTACCTCGTGCAGAAGAACATGGTGACCGGTCTGACCGCGGGTGGCACGAAGGGGTGACGCCCCGCCGGGAGGGCGGTCGCGCGACCGCCGTCGAGCACCGGCCGCGGTCCCGCCGCGGCCGCTCCCGGCGCCGCCCCGCGCGGGCCGAGCCCGCGGGCGGACCCGGCCCGCGCCCCGCCGAGGGCGCTGCCCGCCGAAGACCCGAGGCGGCCGCGGTCACCATCCGACCCCGCTGTGACCGCGGCCGCCTCGTCAGCCACCGCCGTACCTCCGGCACCGCCGCACATCCGCCCGAACCCGATGACTCCTCTCCCGCACCCGACCTCGCTCGGGCGGGGGACACCCACCGCCTCAAGGAAGCCATGAGCCAGCAGCACTCCGCCGCCCCGGCCCCGACCACCCGGCCCGCCCCGGCCGTCGCCACCGTCGCGCAGCGCGGCGACTGGTGGCGGGACGCGGTCATCTACCAGGTGTACCCGCGCAGTTTCGCCGACAGCAACGGCGACGGCATGGGCGACCTGGAGGGCGTACGCTCCCGACTCCCGTACCTGCGCGACCTCGGCGTGGACGCCGTGTGGCTGAGCCCCTTCTACGCCTCGCCGCAGGCCGACGCCGGCTACGACGTCGCCGACTACCGTGCCGTCGACCCGATGTTCGGCAACCTCCTGGACGCCGACGCCCTGATCCGCGACGCCCACGGGCTGGGTCTCAGGATCATCGTCGACCTGGTCCCCAACCACTCCTCCGACCAGCACGAGTGGTTCAAGCGGGCGCTCGCCGAGGGCCCCGGCTCCGCGCTGCGCGACCGCTACCACTTCCGCCCCGGCAAGGGCGTGGACGGCGAACTGCCGCCCAACGACTGGGAGTCCATCTTCGGCGGCCCGGCCTGGACCCGGGTGACCGAGCCCGACGGCACGCCCGGCGAGTGGTACCTGCACCTCTTCGCGCCCGAGCAGCCCGACTTCAACTGGGAACACCCGGCCGTCGGCGACGAGTTCCGCTCCATCCTGCGGTTCTGGCTCGACATCGGCGTCGACGGCTTCCGCATCGACGTGGCGCACGGCCTGGTGAAGGCGCCGGGGCTGCCCGACCTGGGGTCCCACGACCAGCTCAAGCTGCTGGGCAACGATGTCATGCCGTTCTTCGACCAGGACGGCGTGCACGAGGTCTACCGGCAGTGGCGCCTGGTCCTCGACGAGTACGCCGGCGAGCGCATCTTCGTCGCCGAGGCGTGGACCCCGACCGTCGAGCGGACCGCCAACTACGTCCGCCCCGACGAACTGCACCAGGCCTTCAACTTCCAGTACCTGGCGACCGAGTGGGACGCCAAGGAGCTGCGCGAGGTCGTCGACCGCACCCTGGAGGCCATGCGCCCGGTCGGCGCCCCCGCCACCTGGGTGCTCTCCAACCACGACGTCACCCGGCACGCCACCCGCTTCGCCAACCCGCCCGGTCTCGGCACCCAGATCCGCACGGCGGGCGACCGGGCCCTCGGCCTCCGGCGCGCCCGCGCGGCCAGCCTGCTGATGCTGGCGCTGCCCGGTTCCGCCTACGTCTACCAGGGCGAGGAACTGGGGCTGCCGGACGTCGTCGACCTGCCCGACGAGGTCCGCCAGGACCCGGCGTACTTCCGCGGCGCCGGCCAGGACGGCTTCCGCGACGGCTGCCGGGTCCCGATCCCGTGGACCCGCGAGGGCTCGTCGTACGGCTTCGGCGGCGGCGGCAGCTGGCTGCCGCAGCCCGCGGGCTGGGCCGAGCTGAGCGTCGAGGCGCAGCAGGGCGTGCCCGGTTCGACGCTGGAGCTGTACCGCTCGGCGCTGGCGCTGCGCCGGTCCCGGCCGGACCTCGGCGCGGGCGACTCGGTGGAGTGGCTGCGCGCCCCCGAGGGCGTCCTGGCGTTCCGGCGCGGCGCGTTCGTGTGCGTCGCCAACACCACCGGTGCGCCGGTGACCGTCCCGTCCTACGGCCGTGTCCTGCTCGCCAGCGGTGAGCTGAGCGAGACGGACGGCGGGACGGGGCTTCCGGCGGACACCACGGTGTGGTTCGCCACGGACTGACGGTTCGCCACGGACTGACGGTTCGCCACGGCCTGCCGGTCCGGACCGGAGCGGACCGGAGCGGACCAGACCGGACCGATTCGGTCCGGTTCGCTCCGACGTGACCTGACGGTCCGGTCCGCCACGGCCTGACGGTCCCGCGAAACTTCTTGCATCAACTTCTCCCGGCCCGCTGCCTTTTCAGGCAGCGGGCCTTTAACATCTGCGTCACCGCAAGGTTGCTGGAATCTTTCAGCAAGAATCTTCAACACCCTTCAACGTCGAAGGAACCCCACATGGCACGCAGAACCCTCTCGGGGGCGCTGGCCCTCTCGGCCGCCGCCCTTGTCATGACCCCGTCCTTGGCGCAGGCCTCCCCGCCCGGCACCAAGGACGTCACCGCCGTCCTCTTCGAGTGGAACTTCGCCTCCGTCGCCAGGGAGTGCGCCAACACCCTCGGCCCCGCCGGCTACGGATACGTGCAGGTCTCCCCGCCCGCCGAGCACATACAGGGCGCGCAGTGGTGGACGTCGTACCAGCCGGTCAGCTACAAGATCGCCGGACGCCTCGGCGACCGCGCGGCCTTCCAGAACATGGTGAACACCTGCCACGCGGCCGGTGTGAAGGTCGTCGCCGACGCGGTCGTCAACCACATGTCCGCGGGCAGCGGCACCGGCACCGGCGGCTCGTCGTACACGAAGTACAACTACCCCGGCCTGTACTCCTCGTACGACTTCGACAACTGCACCTCCCAGGTCACCAACTACGCCGACCGCTGGAACGTCCAGAACTGCGAACTGGTCGGCCTCGCCGACCTCGACACCGGCGAGGACTACGTCCGCGGGGCCATCGCCAGGTACCTGAACGACCTGCTCTCCCTCGGCGTCGACGGCTTCCGCGTCGACGGCGCCAAGCACATCGCGGCCGCCGACCTCGCGAACATCAAGTCCCGGCTGAGCAACCCGTCGGTGTACTGGAAGCAGGAGGTCATCTACGGCAGCGGCGAGGCCGTCCAGCCCACCGAGTACACCGGCAACGGCGACGTCCAGGAGTTCCGGTACGCCTACGACCTCAAGCGGGTCTTCAACAACGAGAACCTCGCCTACCTGAAGAACTACGGCGAGGGCTGGGGCTACATGAACAGCTCCGTCTCCGGCGTCTTCGTCGACAACCACGACACCGAGCGCAACGGCTCCACGCTCAGCTACAAGGACGGCGCCACCTACACGCTGGCCAACGTCTTCATGCTGGCCTGGCCCTACGGCGCCCCGGACATCAACTCCGGTTACGAGTTCTCCGACACGGACGCCGGCCCGCCGAACGGCGGCTCCGTGACCGCCTGCTGGCAGAACGGCTGGAAGTGCCAGCACGCCTGGCCCGAGATCCAGCGCATGGTCGCCTTCCGCAACGCCACCCGCGGCCAGTCGGTGACCAACTGGTGGGACAACGGGGGCGACGCGATCGCCTTCGGCCGGGGCTCCAAGGGCTTCGTCGCGATCAACCACGAGAGCGGTTCCCTGAGCCGGACCTACCAGACCTCGCTGCCCGCCGGGACGTACTGCAACGTGCAGAACAACACGACGGTGACGGTCAACTCGAGCGGCCAGCTCACCGCCACCCTCGGCGCCAACGCGGCGCTGGCCGTCTACGCGGGCAAGTCCAGTTGCTGACCGCGTGACCTGACCGCGTGACCTGACCGTGTGACCTGACCGTGTGACAGCAAGGGTCGTGAAATTTCTTACCGAGCCTTTCACGACCCTTGCTGTAAGCCTTTCGTCGGGGTTACGGTCGCGCCGGCGCCCGGCGACACAGCCGTCCCGTGGCGCAGGGGTCGGACCCACTGAGCCGTAATCGCAAGGAGTTCACACCTGTGACACCGAGATGGCCGGCGCCCGGGACGCGCCGCACCACCCGTGCCGGACGGGTCGCCGCGGTCACCGCGGCAGCCCTCGCGGCAGCGCTCGTGCAGCCGCTCGCGGCCCGCGCCGCCACCCCGCCCCCGCCGCCCTCCGACGCGGCGCTGGCGAAGACCGCCGCCCGGCACGACCTCACCCGCGAGCAGTTCTACTTCGTCCTGCCGGACCGTTTCGCCAACGGCGACACCGCCAACGACAAGGGCGGCCTGACCGGTTCCCGGCTCGCCACCGGCTACGACCCCACCGACAAGGGCTTCTACCAGGGCGGCGACCTCAAGGGCCTCACCCGGCGCCTCGACTACATCAAGGGACTCGGCACCACCGCCCTGTGGCTGGCGCCCCTCTTCAAGAACCAGCCCGTCCAGGGCACCGGGAAGGACGCCTCGGCCGGCTACCACGGCTACTGGATCACCGACTTCACCCAGGTCGACCCCCACTTCGGCACCAACGAGGACCTCGAGACCCTCATCGACAAGGCGCACGCCAAGGGGATGAAGGTCTTCTTCGACGTCATCACCAACCACACCGCCGACGTCGTCGACTACGAGGAGAAGTCCTACGGCTACCTCGCCAAGGGCGCCTTCCCGTACCTGACGAAGGACGGCGAGCCCTTCGACGACGCCGACCACGCGGGCACGAAGGACTTCCCCGAGGTCGACGCCGGCTCCTTCCCGCGCACGCCCACCGTGCCGTCGGCGAGGAAGAACCTCAAGGTCCCCTCCTGGCTCAACGACCCCACGATGTACCACAACCGGGGTGACTCGACCTTCGCCGGCGAGAGCTCGACGTACGGCGACTTCTCCGGCCTCGACGACCTGTGGACCGAGCGTCCCGAGGTCGTCCGGGGGATGGAGAAGATCTACCAGCGCTGGGTGCGGGACTTCGGCGTCGACGGCTTCCGCATCGACACCGTCAAGCACGTGAACATGGAGTTCTGGACGCAGTGGGCCACGGCCCTCGACGCCTACGCGGCGAAGCGGGGCCGCGACGACTTCTTCATGTTCGGCGAGGTCTACTCCGCCGACACCGCCGTCACCTCCCCGTACGTCACCCAGGGCCGTCTCGACGCCACCCTCGACTTCCCCTTCCAGGAGGCGGCCCGCCAGTACGCCTCCCAGGGCGGCAGCGCGAAGAAGCTGGCCGCCGTCTTCGGCGACGACTACCGGTACACCACCGACAAGGCCAACGCCTACGAGCAGGTCACCTTCCTCGGCAACCACGACATGGGCCGCATCGGCACCTTCCTGAACCAGGACAACCCGAAGGCCACGGACGCCGAACTCCTCGCCAAGGACAAGCTCGCCAACGAGCTGATGTTCCTCAGCCGCGGCAACCCCGTCGTCTACTACGGCGACGAACAGGGCTTCACCGGCGCCGGCGGCGACAAGGACGCCCGCCAGACGATGTTCGCCTCGAAGACCGCCGACTACCTCGACGACGACGAGATCGGCACCGACCGCACCCACGCGTCCGACGCCTACGACACCGGCGCCCCGCTCTACCGGCAGATCAGCACCCTCGCGGCACTCCGCAAGGCCCACCCGGCCCTCACCGACGGCATCCAGACCGAGCGGTACGCGGCGGACGGCGCGGGCGTCTACGCCTTCTCCCGCACGGACGCGAGGACCGGCACCGAGTACGTCGTCGCCTTCAACAACGCGGGCGAGGCCAAGTCGGCGACCTTCGCGACCGGTTCGGCGGACACCGCCTTCCGCGGGCTCCACGGCACCTCCGCGACCGTCACCTCGGACGCCGGCAAGAAGATCACCGTGACCGTCCCGGCGGGCTCGGCGATCGTCCTCGAGGCGGCCGGGAAGCCCGCCGCGCCGGCCACGAAGCCCACGCTCACCCTCCGGGCCCCGGCCGCCGGCGCCACCGGCACCGTCGAGCCGAGCGCCGACGTGGACGGCGGCGGGCTCAACCGCGTCGTCTTCGCCGCCCAGGTGGGCAACGGGAAGTGGCGCACGCTCGGCTCCGCCGACCACGCCCCTACAAGGTCACGCAGGTCGTCGGCGAGGACGTGCCCCCCGGCACCGCCCTGCGCTACAAGGCCCTGGTGATCGACTCGGCCGGCCGCACGGCGAGCGCCACCGCCGCCTCCACCACCGGCACCCCGCCCGCCCCCGAGGTCCCCACCGCCTCCTCCCGCGACCACGCGGTCGTCCACTACAAGCGCACCGACGGCGACTACGCGGACTGGGGCCTGTACGCCTGGGGCGACCTCGCCGACGGCGAGTCCACGAACTGGCCCGACAGCCACCCCTTCACCGGCCGCGACGCGTACGGCGCCTTCGCCTACGTCAAGCTCAAGCCCGGCGCGTCCGGCGTGAGCTTCCTCGTCATCGACGGAGAGGGGAACAAGGACGTCTCCGCCGACCGCACGATCGACGTCACGAAGACCGGCGAGATCTGGATCGAGCAGGGCAAGGAGACCGTCCTCACCGAACGGCCCGCGTACCCGGCACCGGACAGGAGCAAGGCCGTCCTGCACTACCACCGGGCCGACGGGAACTACGACGGCTGGGGCCTGCACACCTGGACCGGCGCCGCGAACCCCACCGAGTGGTCGAACCCGCTGAAGCCGGTGCGCACCGACAGCTACGGCGCGGTCTTCGAGGTGCCGCTCACCGAGGGCGCCACCAGCCTCAGCTACATCCTCCACCGGGGCGACGAGAAGGACCTCCCCACCGACCAGTCACTGGATCTCACGGCGAACGGCCACGAGGTGTGGCTGCTGAACGGCCAGGAGAAGCACCTCCTGCCGCAGCCCGCCGGCTCCGCCGCCGCCCTCGACCTCACCACCTCCAAGGCGGTCTGGATCGACCGGGACACGGTCGCCTGGAACGGCTCCGACGCGGCCGCCTCCACCCAGCTGCTGTACTCCCGCACCGGCTCGATCACGGCGGAGGACGGCGCGCTCACCGGCGCCGACCAGCGCTGGCTGCGGCTCGTGAAGAGCACCCTGACCGACGCCCAGAAGGCGAAGTTCCCGCATCTGAAGGCCTACACCGCCTGGACCGTCGACCCGCGTGACCGCGACCGGGTCCGCGAGGCCCTGCGCGGCCAGGTCGTCGCCTCCCAGCGGGCCTCGAACGGCGCCGTGCTCACCGCCACCGGAGTGCAGACCGCGGGCGTCCTCGACGACCTCTACGCGGCCGCGACCGAGGCCGACCTGGGCCCGACGTTCCGCGACGGCCGTCCCACCCTGGCCGTCTGGGCGCCGACCGCGCAGAAGGTGTCCCTGGAGATCGACGGCTCCACCGTCCGGATGAAGCGCGACGACGCCACCGGCGTCTGGTCCGTGACCGGCCCGAGGTCCTGGAAGAACAAGCCCTACCGCTACGCCGTCACGGTGTGGGCGCCCAGCGTCCGCCGGGTCGTCACCAACAAGGTCACCGACCCCTACTCGGTCGCCCTGACCGCGGACTCCGCGCGCAGCCTGGTCGTCGACCTCGACGACGGGGCGCTCGCCCCGAGGGCTGGTCGAAGCTGGCCAAGCCCGCGGCCGTCCCCCTGAAGGACGCCCAGATCCAGGAACTGCACGTCCGGGACTTCTCGGTGGCCGACCCGACCGCCGACGCCCCCGGCACCTACCTCGCCTTCACCGACAAGGACAGCGACGGCTCCGCGCACCTGCGGCAACTGGCGAGGTCCGGCACGTCGTACGTCCACCTGCTGCCCGCCTTCGACATCGCCACCGTCCCCGAGAAGAAGGCCGACCGGGCGGCCCCCGGCTGCGACCTCGCCTCCTACCCGGCCGACTCCGACCAGCAGCAGGAGTGCGTGGCGAAGACGGCCGCGAAGGACGCCTACAACTGGGGTACGACCCCTACCACTACACGGTCCCCGAGGGCTCCTACGCCACCGACCCCGACGGCACGGCCCGTACCGTCGAGTTCCGCGAGATGGTCAAGGCGCTCAACCAGGACGGCCTGCGCGTCGTCATGGACGTCGTCTACAACCACACCGCCGCGGCCGGACAGGCGTCCACCAGCGTGCTCGACAAGGTGGTGCCCGGCTACTACCAGCGGCTGCTGGCCGACGGCTCGGTCGCCAACAGCACCTGCTGCGCCAACACCGCCACCGAGAACGCCATGATGGGCAAGCTGGTGGTCGACTCGATCGTCACCTGGGCGAAGGAGTACAAGGTCGACGGCTTCCGCTTCGACCTCATGGGCCACCACCCCAAGGCCAACATCCTGGCGGTCCGCAAGGCCCTGGACGCCCTCACCCCCGCCCGCGACGGCGTCGACGGCAAGAAGATCATCCTCTACGGCGAGGGCTGGAACTTCGGCGAGGTCGCCGACGACGCCCGCTTCGTGCAGGCCACCCAGAAGAACATGGCCGGCACCGGCATCGCGACCTTCTCCGACCGCGCCCGCGACGCCGTCCGCGGCGGCGGCCCCTTCGACGAGGACCCGGGCGTCCAGGGCTTCGCCTCCGGCCTCTACACCGACCCCAACTCCTCCACCGCCAACGGCACCCCCGCCGAGCAGAAGGCCCGCCTGCTGCACTACCAGGACCTGATCAAGGTCGGGCTCAGCGGCAACCTCGCCGCCTACCGGTTCACCGACACGTCCGGCAAGGAGGTCACCGGCGCCCGGGTCGACTACAACGGCGCCCCGGCCGGCTACGCCGACGCCCCCGGCGACGCCCTCGCCTACGCCGACGCCCACGACAACGAGTCGCTGTTCGACGCCCTCGCCTTCAAGCTCCCGGCGGACACCTCCGCCGCCGAGCGGGCCCGCATGCAGGTCCTGGCGATGGCCACGGCCACCCTCTCGCAGGGCCCGGCGCTCTCCCAGGCCGGCACCGACCTGCTGCGCTCCAAGTCCCTGGACCGCAACTCCTACGACAGCGGCGACTGGTTCAACGCGATCCACTGGAACTGCGCCGACGGCAACGGCTTCGCCCGCGGACTGCCCCCGGCCCCGACAACGCCGCCAAGTGGTCCTACGCGGGGCCCCTGCTGACCAAGGTCGGCGTGGGCTGCGCCCAGATCACGGGCGCCTCGGCCGCCTACCAGGACCTGCTGAGGATCCGTACGGCGGAGAAGGCGTTCTCCCTCGGCACGGCTGCGCGGGTGCAGTCGGCGCTTTCCTTCCCGCTCTCCGGCGAGGACGAGACGCCCGGCGTCATCACCATGGAACTCGGTGACCTGGTCGTCGTGTTCAACGCGACGCCCGACGCACAGGACCAGCGGGTCGACGCGCTCGCCGGGACCGGCTACCGCCTGCACCCGGTGCAGGCCGCCGGAGCCGACGGCACCGTCAAGGCCGCCGCCTACGCGACGGACACCGGCACCTTCACCGTCCCGGCACGGACCGTCGCCGTGTTCACCCGCACTCCCTGAGAACCGCACCGCCCCGGTGGAGCAGACCTCGAACCCGGGTCTGCTCCACCGGGGTGTCCGGTGGGCGACACGCGGGCCGCCGGCCCGCGTGTCGCCCCCTAGGCTGACCCCGTCGCCCACCACCGGGCCGTCCAGAAGGGGTGCCCATGCCGCAGATCACCGTCGACTACTCCGACCGGCTCACCGACGACTTCGACCGGCCCGGTTTCGCCACCGCGCTGCACCGGGCCGTGGTCGAGATCGCGGCGGCCAAGCCGCCTGCCTGCAAGACGCGGTTCCGCCGCACCGAGGACGCCGTCGTCGGCCCCGACACCGAGGGCCACGCCATCGTGCACGTCCACATCGCCCTGCTGGCCGGCCGCACCGAGGAGACCAAGGCCAGGCTCACCGAGACGGTCCTGGAACTGCTCCGGCAGCACGTGAAGCCCGCGGCCGAAACGGTCCTGCACGCCTCAGCCGAGGTACGCGACCTCGACCCGTCGTACCGCAAGCACGAGGCCTAGAAGGACGGGGCGCAGGAGGTCTTCCCGGCCCGTTCCCCCCGTCCTCACTCGTCCTCCCGTCCCCCTCGTCCCCCCGTCCTACGACGCCAGCGCGACCAGCCGGGTCAGCAGGCCGGCGAACGGGCCGTCGGCCGGTTCCCCGCTCAGGGCCGGCCGCAGCAGGGCGCGCAGTTCCTCGTCGTAGGCGGCGGTGACGGCGGTGAGGGCGGCGAAGTCGCGCACGAGCTTGACCTCCAGCTCCTCGCGGGGGACGCGCCGCCCGTCCAGCCAGATCAGCGCGGTCGACTCGGCGAGCGAGATCCAGGACCGGACGACCAGCTCGAGCCGCGCGGGCGCCTCGGCGACTCCCAGGTGCGACAGGATCTGCTCGTAGGCGGCCTGGCGCACGGAGTCGACGAGCGCGTTCGTGGTGGAGGAGCCGACCGCCGGGCCGCCGCGCATCAGGGCCGAGAACCCGGGGCCGTGCGCGTCGACGAAGTCGAAGTACCGGCCCATCACCCGCAGCAGCCGGGCCCCCAGCGGCCCCTCGTGCGGCTCGCTGAACCGGCTCGCCAGGTCCTCCGAGGCCCGCTTCAACGCGGCTTCGTACAGGCTGAGTTTGCCGGGGAAGTAGTGATAGACGAGCGGCCGCGAGATTCCCGCGGCCGCGGCTATCTCGTCGATGGAGACCTCGTCGGGGGAACGGCGGGCGAACAGTTCGAGAGCGACGCCGATCAGCTGCTGCCGCCGCTCCTCCACGCCCATCCTGCGGCGAACCCCGGTAGTCATACGAACACCTTACCGATCGAATCCGGACGCGAACGGATCGGACCGGCCACGGTGTTCACAGGGCGTTCCCGTCCGCGCCTCCGTCCGTGCCCCTGCCCGCGCCCCGTCCGTGCCTCCGGGGCCGGCCCTCAGCGCAGCCCGTGGACCGACCGCCCGTCCTCCAGCGTCCCCTCCAGCCCGGCCTGCGCGCCCTGCCGCGCCGGCACGGCCAGCAGGTTGCCCTCGCCGGACCCGCTCACCCCGCCCGTCGCGCGCACCGACGCGGTGTCCTTGTCACCGGCGGCGAGGAGGTACCAGGTGCCCGGCTCGGACTTCCACAGCACCCCGGCCAGCACGTGCGGGTCACGCGGACCGCACGCCGCGACGTCGTCGGCCTGCGCCGTGACCGCGCCGAACAGGCCGCCCGGCGTGTGGAACTGGGCCAGCACCCGGCTCCCGGCGCCCCGCCAGGTGTCGGCGCGGGTGCACACCCAGCCGGCCTGCCCGCCCGCGTCGGGCAGCGGCTGGCGCGCGTACGCCCAGGCGTTGACCGACCGCACGCCCCGCGCGCGCATCTCGCCCAGGGAGCAGGCGAACGGCGCCCAGGTGCGCAGTGCCTCCGCGCCGGTCGCCTCCTTCGGCGCGGTGGGCCTGCCGGCGGTCAGCCGGGCGGGCACCAGCTCGCCGAGATCGCTCAGCAGGTACGACCCGGAGGCGTCGGACACCTCGAGCACGTTCCACGTGGTGCAGGCGCCGGAACGGGTGGCGGGGCTGGACAGCGGCGAGGTGATGCCCTCGGCCAGGGTCAGGTCCATCAGTCCGGCGCCCGGCTTCGACAGGTCCCGCTCGGCCGCCTTCGACACCCAGGGCGCCGTCAGGTAGCGGACGTTGCCGTCGGCCCGGTCCAGGACCACCGCCGCGGCCTCGGCGCCGGTCGCGCCGTCCACCCGCGCGAAGTCCAGCGCCGCGCCCGTCGTGCCGTCCTTCGGCTCGGCGTAGCGGGCGATGCGCAGACCGTCGTACAGGATGACCACGCGGGCCGTGGCGGCGTCGCCCGCGTACAGCAGCTGGGGCGGGCCGGCCGGTCCGCCGGACGGGGTGCCGGGCGTCGAGGAGACGCGGACCCGCTCGCCGGGGCGGGCCCAGACGGCGAGGGCGCGGCGCAGCAGCGCGTCGTCGTCGGTGCGGTCGCCGCGTGCGGGCCAGACGGAGAAGTCGGTGCGCGCGGAGGTCTTCCAGGCGGCGGGCGGGACCTTCACCAGCCGCCCCGGATCGAGGGCGGCCTCGGCCGCCGGATTCCGCGCGTACGCCGGGGCGGCCGCGCCGTCGGGCCCCCAGCCGTCACCGGGCAGCGCGACCAGCGCGCCGCACACGGCGAGCGCGGCAGCGGCGGCGAGTGCCGCCTTGGTGTGCCGGCGCCGCCGCACCAGGTCGGTGGGGCGGGCCTGGAGCGCACAGGGGTCGAACTCGGGGACTCGAGCAGCGCGTACCGCGCGGGGACGGTGTCGGCCTCCCGCAGCGCGGCGCGCACGTCGTCGACGCCGGCCGCGGTCAGCACCTCGCGCACGTCGCCGTCGGGGAGCCTCTCCAGGCCGCGCAGGACGTAGGCGGCGCGGGCCGGGCCCGACACTCTGGACAGCCGCTGGTCCAGGGCGAGTTCGTCGGCCCCGCCGGAGTGCGGGAAGAGCCGCAGCCCCCACACCTGGGGCAGCGGTGGCGGCAGGTGCGCGCGCCGGCCCCGGCGCCGCAGCGGCAGTCCCGCCTCCAGCGCCGTACGGACGACGCGCAGGCGGACGTAGGCGTAACCGGGGTCGCCGTCACGGGCGTCGGACTGGGACGGAACGGCCGCGGCAGGGGTGCGGCGGCGGGGGAGGGCCCGCTGGACGAGGGCGTGGGCGGCGAGGACGCGCCGACCGCGGCCGCGGCCGGGGGCAGCACCAGATAGGCGAGCCGGACCAGACGCGGGTAGTGCTCGACGAGCGCGGCCTCGGCCTGCTCGACGTCGACGGTCCGGCCGGCGCGGGAACCGGGTGCGGGGCGTGGGGCGACATCCTGTGACTGCACGTCCAGCAGAACGAGCGAGCCGGACGATGGTCACCGCCGGCCGGGCCGCTCCGGGACGCGGGTACGTTGAGCGGACCGGGCGCGGGAGCCGTATCCAGAGCGAGGCTTTCGCAGGGAGGAACAGATGAAGGTGACCCGACCGACGCTCGCGGCGGCCGCAGTCGCGGCGGCAGTGGTGCTGACGGGCTGTGGTGCCGGCGAGGACACGGGAAGCGGTGTGCCGGTGACCGCGACCGGCAGCCTGGAGCGCCTGGCCGCCGAGGTGAAGTGCACGCCCGACATGCAGACCGACGCCGACGAGCTCCGGCAGGCGCTCTGCAGGAACGCCGACGGCAAGTTCATCCTGCTGACCTTCGCCACCGACCGCGGCCAGCGCGAGTGGATCAACGGCGCCAAGGACTACGGCGGGCACTACCTGGTCGGCCGCAAGTGGGTGGCCGTGGGGGAGGAGACCAGCACCGTCACGGCGCTGCGGAACACGCTCGGCGGCGACATCGAGGAGGGCACGGACCACTCCGCGCACGAGCCCTCGCAGGGCGGCGCGACGCACTCGGGGCACTGAGTTCCCGTTCGCGGTGGCTGAGTTCCCGTTCGGGGGACCTCGGTGCCCGTGCACGGGACGCGGACGACGTGAGAGGCGGCGGTGAGGATTCCTCACCGCCGCCTCTCACGCACTCCCGGTGTCAGTGCTCCGGGTGTCCGGTCGGACCGTCACTCACTTGCACCGCTTGCCGGTGTTGATGCAGTTGACCATCTTGTTCATCGTGTTCTGGGAGAAGAAGTTGATGAAGTCGTTGTGGTCGGTGATCGGCTTGTGCAGGTTCTCCGGGAAGCTGTCCACCGCGTACGGGTTCACGACCTGCCCGTTCTGGATCTTCGGCGCGGGGACGTTGTAGACCAGCCGGACCTGGAGCTGCGGGATCGCCTTGAAACCGTTGGCGCAGGTGCCGTTCGCCTGCACGAACGCCACGTGCGTACGGTGGTTGGCGCTGTCGATGTTCTGACCGTCCCAGCAGCTCTGGAAGTTGGTCGTTCGGACGACCTGGCTGCCCTGCGGGCAGATCGGGTACTTGTCCTCCAGCTGCACCTTGTTCTCGAAGCCGGTGCAGCTCCAGTTGACGTTGGCGTTGGCGTTGCCGTTGACGAAGGCCTTGGCGTCACCGGTGATGATGCGCAGCGCCGTCGGCATCGCGACGACCTTGCCCCGCTTGTTGCCGACGAACTTCAGCTGGGCCTGGGCCGGCTGGAGGATCTTGCCGACGTTGCCCTCCTTGCCGCCGCCGTCGTTGTTCTGGTCGAAGTCCTGCGAACCGTCCTGCACCCGCAGCACCGGCCAGAAGTACGACGACTTGTCGCCCTGGTTCTGGCAGCTGGTCCCGGCCGCGGCCAGCTCCTGGTCACTGGCGAACGCGTCGTTGTTCTGGTTGCCGACGTAGTCGTGCAGGTGGTGCGCGCCGTTGGTGACACCGGGGGCGACGATCACGTTGTCCGTGTTGTGGTTGTCGTTGCCGTTGGTGCCGCAGGAGGTGGTGAAGGTGCCGCGCGATCCGCCGTTGCCGTTCGCGGCCAGACCGTTGGCCCCCACGCCGAGCTGGGCGTTCCGCGGGGCCTTGGTGATGTCGACGAAGTCCGCCGCCGTCGGGCCGTTGCCGCCCTGGCCGCCGTTGCCCTGCTGACCGCCGTTCTGGCCGCCGCCGTTCTGCTGACCGCCGTTGTTCTGGCCGCCGTTCTGCTGGCCACCGTTGTTCTGCTGACCGCCGTTCTGCTGGCCGCCGTTCTGGCCGCCGCCCGCGTTGGTCTGCGCGCCCTGCGTGGTGCAGGCGGCGAGCGGGCTCAGGTCCTGGACCTGACCGCCCGCGCGCTGGATGTTGATGCGGATCCGGTCGATCGTGGCGGCCCGCTTCTCCTTCAGGGGGCCGACGATCGCGTTCTGCACGAAGCCCGCGTCGTTGGTCTGCGCCTGGCGCGTGGAGGCGAGCCGGGCGTAGGCCTCGGTGATCTGCTTGTCGAGGTTCGCCAGCTCCCTGTCGACCCCCGAACGCGCCCCACCGGGCACGTTCGTCAGCTTCTGCCCCACGTCGGGGCAGGAGATGGTGGCCACTTGCGCGGCGGCGGCCTTGGTCTGGTTCTGCGACGAGTTCTTCGACTCGTGCGCCGAAGCGTAGAAGTTCGCCCAGATCAGCCCGCCCCCACCGAGCGCTAGGGCCGCCGACGCGGCTATGGCCTTGTTGGCCATCGACGAACGGCGTTTACGTGTGTTGCGTCCCATGGAACTCCTCTGACTTCCTTGCGGGGCAGCATCGAGGCGCCCGACAGGATGAAGCGGCGCCTCTCCATACGCACGCCACCCCGCAGGTGTTCAGCGGTCCCGGAAATCGATGAGCGGCCCGTGGGACAATTCCGTTCCAACTGGCTTATGGGGAACGGTGGTTGTGATCGTCACCGGTCCCGGTCCAGATAGGCCAGCACGGCGAGGACCCGCCGGTTGTCGTCGTCCGAGACCTCCAGGCCCAGCTTGATGAAGATGTTGGCGGTGTGCTTCGCCACGGCCCGCTCGGTGACGACCATCTTCTGGGCGATCGCCGTGTTCGACCGGCCCTGCGCCATCAGCTCCATCACCTCCCGCTCGCGCGGTGTCAGCCGGGCCAGCGGCCGGTCGCCGCCGTGCCGGGCCAGCAACTGCTGGATCACCTGCGGGTCCATCGCCGTCCCGCCCGCCGCGACCCGCCGTACGGCGTCCACGAACTGCTCCGCGTCGAAGACCCGGTCCTTCAGCAGATAGCCGACGCCGCCGCTGCCGTCGGCGAGCAGTTCGCGCGCGTACAGCTGCTCCACGTGCTGGGAGAGGACCAGCACCGGCAGTCCGGGCCGCTCCCGCCGGGCCCGCAGCGCGCACTGGAGGCCCTCGTCGGTGTGGGTCGGCGGGAGCCGGACGTCGACGACGGCGACGTCCGGCTCGAGTTCGGCGAGGGCCCGTTCCAGCTCGGGTCCGCTCTCGACGGCGGCGGCCACCTCGAAGCCGAACGCCTCCAGGAGCCGGACGAGTCCGTCCCGGAGCAGGAACAGGTCTTCGGCTAGGACAACACGCACGGAATCTCCATGGTCACCATGGTGGGGCCGCCCGCCGGGGAGCTGACGGCCAGGACGCCGTCGAATGTACCCAGCCGCCGCTCGACCCCGGCCAGCCCCGACCCGGCGCCGATCGCCGCGCCGCCCCTGCCGTTGTCCGTGACGGAGATCCGCAGGTGGCCGTCCGCGTGGTGCGCGTCGATCCAGATCCGGTCGGCGCCGGAGTGCTTGACCGCGTTGGTGAGCACCTCGCTGACCGCGAAGTACGCCGCCGACTCCACGGGGGCGTCCGCCCGGCCGGGCAGGTCCACACTCACCTCGGTGGCCGTCGGCATCCGCAGCGCCAACGCCCGCACGGCGTCGCCCAGACCGCGTTCGGCGAGCACCGGCGGATGGATGCCGCGCACCAGGTCGCGCAGTTCGGCGAGGGCGTCGGCGGAGGACCGGCGGGCCTGGGCGAGGAGCTGCTTGGCCTGCTGGGGGTCCTTGTCGACGAGCATCTCCACGGTCCCGAGATCCATGCCCATCGCCACCAGGCGGGCCTGGGCGCCGTCGTGCAGGTCGCGCTCGATGCGCCGCAGCTCGGAGGCCGAGGTGTCCACGGCGTCCCGCCGCGTCTGCGTCAACACGCGTACGCGTTCGGCGAGTTCGGCCTGGGTCGGGGCGAGGACGGCGCGGGTGAGGCGGAAGTGGAGCCCGAGGGCGCCGACCGTGTACCGGTGGGCGACGACCAGCAGGACGGCGCCCAGGGCGGCGGCGCCGAGCGCGGAGAGCTGGTCGGACACGGGCACGAACCCGTACCAGTAGGGGTCGTCCCCGTACACGCGCCACAGCCCGAGCGCCAGCGTGAAGCCCTCCAGCGGGTAGAGGACCAGGACCGCGGGCAGCAGCGCCGTCACGAACCCCGCGGTCATGTCCACCAGCAGCCACCGCAGGTCCCGCCAGGTCGCCGGGTCCCGCAGCATCGCGAAGGTGCGCGCCCAGGGGTTGGCGTCCTCGGGTGCCGGCCGGTACACCGACGGGATGCTCACCCCGCCCCACGCGGCGGCGAGCGCCCGCCGCCGGTCGGCGAACAGGCGCACGCCGGTCAGGACGTACGGCGTGGTCACGAGGCCGACACCGATGGGGATCAGGGCGATCGAGACGGCGGTGAGGGAGAAGCACAGGACGGCGAGCGGGAGGGAGGCGACGGCCAGCACGAACCCGCGCCCGGCGGCACGCAGCACGCCCCGGATCCCGGAGCCGTCGCTCTCGCCCTTCGTGGTGGTGTTCATGCCGTCAGTCTGGCCGACCCGCCGGCCGGGGACACTGGGCCGGGCCCCCGGACCGGGGGGTGGGGCCAGGTACACCTGCCGCGGTGCCCCGTCCGCCGGGCGGGGTCGGCGCCCCCGCTACCGAGTGCCCGTCGCCGTCGCCGTCGCCTCCGCCAGCACCTTCGCCTCCACCTCCGGGTCCAGGCCCTTCCGCGTCCGGTCCGGGCGCTGCGGGGCCTCGCCGCCGATCTCCCGCAGCCACCGCCAGGTGTCGGCGACGGTCTCCCCGACCGGCCGGCAGCTCAGTCCGGTGGCGAGGGCCCGTGAGACGTCCGCCGCGTGCAGGGCGTCGTGCAGGTCGCTGCCCGGCGGCACCCACACGGGCAGCTGGGTCCACGGCTCGATGCCCGCGGCGAGGACGGTCTCCGGCGCGGTCCAGCGCAGTTCGGCCGGGCCGCCGGTGACCCGCACGCACGCCTCCAGCAACTCACCCATCGTGGCGTGCCCCTGAGGGCTCATCAGGTTGAACGGCCCGCTCAGTTCCCGCTCCACCGCTCCGAGGATCCACTCGGCGAGGTCGCGGACATCGACGTACTGCAGGGGCAGTTCGCGCGGCCCCGGTGCCAGGACCGGGCCGCCGCGGGCGATCCGGTTCAGCCACCAGGGCAGCCGGCCGACGTTCTCGTACGGCCCGAGGATCAGCCCGGCCCGCACCAGCACGGAGTTCGCCGCGCCGAACGCGTCGACGACCGCCAGCTCGCCGCCCCGCTTGTCGCGGGCGTAGTCGGTCTGCTCCGCGCCGGGCTCGGCGCCCTCGACCAGCGGCGCGTCCTCGGCGTACCCGGCAGGCGGCGCCCAGGCGTACACCGAGCAGCTCGACACGTACACGTACCGGCCGGCGCGGCCCCGCAGCAGCCGCGCCGCCTCGTGCACCGCGCGGGGCGCCGCCGACCAGGTGTCGACGACGGCGTCCCACTCGCCGTCCTCCAGCGCGGCGAGGCCGCCGGGCGCGGTCCGGTCGCCGACCAGGGTCCGCGTGCCGGGACGGACGCGTGCCGTCCCCGGTTGAGGACCGTCACCTCCCAGCCGCGCCCGAGGGCCGCCTCGACGACGGCCCGTCCCGCGAACTCCGTACCACCCAGCACCAGAAGTCTCATGCCGGTGACTGTGCCCGGTCCGCCGCCGGGAGGGAACCGTGCTCTGCCGTCAGCAGAGGATCACGAACCGGTCGGCGGCGTGTACTTGTAGCCCACCCGGCGCACCGTCTGGATCGTCCGGCGGTGCTCCGCGCCCAGCTTGCGGCGCAGCCGGGCGATGTGGACGTCGACGGTACGGCCGTCGCCCACATGCCCGTAGCCCCACACGGTGGTGACGAGCCGGTCGCGGGTGTGCACCCGGTTCGGGTGCGCGACGAGATGCGCGAGCAGCTCGAACTCCAGGTAGGTCAGGTCGAGTTCCCGTCCGCTCACCCGGGCGGTGCGCTGCACGGGGTCGATCCGCACGCCCGCCTCACCGGCGGCCGGGGCCCCGTGCCGGTCCGCCGCCTGCCGGTCCGTCGTCCGCCGGTCCGTCGCGGGCCCGTCGGGCACCGCCGTGAACGGGAACGGCGGCTGCCGGTCGGCCGGGACGAGCACCAGGTAGCCGATCATCGGCGGCTGCCCCGGCAGGGTGGGCAGGGTGTGCGGGGGAGCGGGCAGCCAGGTGGCACCCGGCGGCAGGAAGTCCGCGACGTCCGCTACGTCCGCGACCTCGTCGCGGTCCACCGCGCGGAGGCGGTGCCGGGCCGGGGCGGGGAGGGCGGAGGCGTCGTGGAGGGCGGAGGCGGGGAGGACGGAGGCGTCGTGGAGGGAACGAGTGGTCGCCATGAGAGGTCAGCTCTTTCGCGCGAGAGGTTCGTCGGGAGGCGACGGCCGCGATGTGTGGTCGGGCTCGTCGGGGACGTACGTCGTTCGCGCCGGCCGAAGACCGGGGTACGGCTTTAGAGGGCCGGCGCGTTCGTCGCGCGGCAACACACCCGGTCGAAGTCGTGGTGCTGACGGGAGGGCCAGAACGGCTCGAGGTCGTGACGACCCGTCGCGGTGTGCTGCTGGAAGCCGGCCATGGGTTCATTGAAGCAGACACCGGCCCCGGACAGCAGACTCCTCTCACTGCTCGGACGCGTTCCTGGCCGGAAACGGACGAGGGGCGCCCGCCGAGTCGGCGGGCGCCCCTTCCGGGTGGACTGCGGGGCCGGATCCGGGGGAGCCCCCGGATCCGGTTCCGTCAGGAGTGCGGGATCAGACCTGGCCGGCCTTCTCCAGCGCGGAGCAGCAGGTGTCCACGATCAGGCGGGTCACCAGGTACGGGTCCACGTTGGCGTTCGGGCGGCGGTCCTCGATGTACCCCTTGCCGTCCTTCTCGACCTGCCACGGGATGCGGACCGAGGCGCCGCGGTCGGAGACGCCGTAGGAGTACTCGTTCCACGGGGCGGTCTCGTGCAGACCGGTCAGGCGGTCGTCGATGCCGGCGCCGTAGTTCTTGACGTGGTCGAGGGGCTTGGAGCCCTCACCGAGCGACTCGCACGCGGTGATGATCGCCTCGTACGTCTCGCGCATCGCCTTGGTGGAGAAGTTGGTGTGCGCACCGGCGCCGTTCCAGTCGCCCTTGACCGGCTTGGGGTCGAGGGTGGCGGAGATGCCGAAGTCCTCGGCGGTGCGGTAGAGCAGCCAGCGGGCCACCCACAGCTGGTCGGAGACCTCCAGCGGGGAGAGCGGGCCGACCTGGAACTCCCACTGGCCGGGCATGACCTCGGCGTTGATGCCGGAGATGCCCAGGCCCGCCTTCAGGCAGTTGTCCAGGTGCGCCTCGACGACGTCACGGCCGAAGATCTCGTCGGCGCCGACACCGCAGTAGTAGCCGCCCTGCGGGGCCGGGAAGCCGCCCTTGGGGAAGCCGAGCGGGTAACCGTCCTGGAAGAAGGTGTACTCCTGCTCGATGCCGAAGATCGGCTCCTGCGCGGCGAACTTCTCGGCGACCTCGGCCAGCGCGGCACGGGTGTTCGACTCGTGCGGCGTCATGTCGATGTCGAGGACCTCGCACAGCACGAGGATGTCGTCGCCGCCGCGGACCGGGTCGGGGCAGGTGAAGACCGGCTTGAGGACGCGGTCCGAGGCGTGGCCCTCGGCCTGGCTCGTGGACGACCCGTCGAAGCCCCAGATCGGCAGCGCGTCCAGACCCACGGGCCCACCCGTGATGATCCTGGTCTTGGAGCGGAGCTTGGCGGTCGGCTGGGTGCCGTCGATCCAGATGTACTCAGCCTTGAAGGTCACGGGCCACTTCCTTCGGGGGTGGGTCAGACGCACGTGCGGGTGCTGCGGCGCTGCGGCACTGGGGCGCCGCTCTCGATGCCGGGCAGCCTGTCAACAGGCGATTTCCCGGTCATTGCCCGTATGTGAACCCCGTGTTACCTGGTGGTGCTGTGGCGCGGCTCACGGTGTGAGGGCGACGGCCCGGCCCCGAGCCGCCGTTCGCGGCCGCGACCGCGGGGACGGCCGCGGGTGCGCCGGTGCGGGCGCGAGGGCCTCGTATGCGAGCGGGGCGCGGAGGGTTCCGTGTGCTCGTGCGCGAGCGGAACGGCGCGGCCTCGCCGCCGTGCCGCCTCGCCGCCGTGCCGCCGCGCCGCCGTGCCGCCGCGCAGCCGTGCTGCCGTGCCGCCGCGGGGCCCGGACGTGCCGGCCCCGCTGTCCGTATGGCCGTGGACAGCGGGACCGGTGACACGTACGTCTCTTCCGGACGTCACCCCACCTTCTCGATCAGGGCCCGGCGGATGAGGAACTTGCCGGGCTCGCGGACCTGCTCGAAGGCCGCGTTGTTCAGCAGCGCGCAACTGCCGGAGACCGAGGTCACCTCGACGGTCGTGGACCTGCCGTTGTCCAGGTTGGTGACCTTGAGCTTCGTCCCCGGCGGGAACTGGTTGCTGGACGCGGCCGGGGCGCCCGCCTCACCGGAGAGGGTGACGGTCGAGCCGTTGCAGACCTGCCGGCCGGAGGCGGCTCCGGCGTCACCGGCGTTCCCGGCCGGGGCGCTCTGCGACGGCGAGGCGGGCCGGGTGGACTGCTGCCCGCCGCCCTGCTGCCCGCCCTGCCGGCCGTTCTGCGCCGGCTGCGTCGTCTGGGAGTCCTGAGCCGATTCCCCGACGACGCAACCCGACGCCTTCTGCTGCACCTTGATCTGCTCGACGACCGCTTCCCGGTTGGCGATCCGGGCCGCGGACTGCGCGTCCGGGGCCGCCCGCTGGTCGGCGATGAACCGCTGGTTGTTGCCGAGGGCGGTGGCGAGCCCCTGGCAGACGGTCGACCCGGCGGCCGTCTGCGGGCTCTGCGCGGCGTTGGAGGTGGCCGCCATGACGAAGGCGCCGCCTCCCGCCACCGTCGCGGCGCCCACCAGCAGCGCGATCTTCTTCTTCGTGCCGAGAGTTCTCCTGCGCGACATCCGCGCCTCCTGAGAGGTAGGGGAGCGTACGCCGCTATGTACGAGATACCGAACGGGGTTGCTCAGCGGTCACCGGCGCCAGGCGGTGTGGCGTGCGTCACGCGGACGCTCGCCCCCGGTGGTCCGCTCAGCCGTTCCCCCGGCCTCCCCGTTCCCCTCGTTCCCCCCGGCCTCCCCGTCTTCGTAGTCCACCACCGTCTGGTTGACGTGCCGCAGCAACCCCTCGGTCTGGGCGGTCAGTTCGGCCTCGCCGGTCTCGGAGCCGTCGCCCCACTGGCCGTTGGCGAACACCACCGAGCGGACCGTCATCACCCGCCGGAACACCCCGGCCGAACCCGGCGGCACCGCCGGCATGCCCGCCTCGGGCGGAGGGTCCAGCGAGACCACCTGGTAGGTGACCGGATCCAGCGAGGTCATCATGAACACCCTGGTGGCGTCCTCGACGCGGGCGAAGCTCAGCACGGTCACCGTGATCTGCGAGCGCCGGTCCGCGTCCGTGAAGAGCGCCGCCGTCATGCGGGCGCACGGCTCGCCCTGTCCGATCATCTCGGCCAGTTCCACCGACATGCCGCGGGTGCAGTCGGTGGTGGTGGCGAGATCGACCCGGGTGTACCGCGAGCCGTCCTGGACGCGGACGTTCTTCGCCGGGAACGCCTCCTCCGGCCGGATGACCGGCCGGGCGAGCAGCGAGGGCAGGCTGCTCGGGGCGCCGGAGGGCAGGGACGCGTCGACGGACGGGACGGCGGGGCCCGAGCCGGTCGCGGTGGCCGCCGGGGGAACGGCGGTGGAGCCGGCCCCGTCGGCCCCGCCGTTTCCGTCCGCCGCCATCACGGCACCGGCCGCGACGGCGGCGGCCAGGACGACACCGGTCCCGGTGGCCGCGAGCCGCCGGTTGCGCCGCCGCCGGCGCAACCGGTCCTGTTCGAGCCGGTCCTGCGCGATCCGGTGCTGCTCGGCCGCGAACCGGTCGTACGGGTCGGGTGGTCCGTACGGGAATCCTTGATCACCGAAGGTCATGGCGGCGGAGGGTAACAGTGTGACCGCCCCGACTCCCGCCGCCCGACGAATCGTTCGCAGCCGGACTAACGGGACAGAGCGTCCCGTACGGCCTCGTCCGAGCGGGCCACCACCGCCGTGCCGTCCTCGGCGGTGATGATCGGGCGCTGGATGAGCCGGGGGTGCCCGGCGAGCGCCGCGATCCAGCGCCCGCGCGCGGCGGCGTCCCGCGGCCACTCCCTCAGCCCCAGCTCCCCGGCCTCGGCCTCCTGGGTGCGGGTGATGTCCCACGGCTCCAGCCCGAGGCGGTCGAGCACGGCGCTGATCTCGTCCTCGCTCGGCACGTCCTCCAGGTAGCGGCGGACGGTGTAGTCGGCGCCCTCGGCGTCGAGGAGGGTGAGGGCGCTGCGGCACTTGGAACAGGCGGGGTTGATCCAGATCTCCATGACCGCCACGGTAGCCGGAAACAGGGCCGAAAAGCCTTCTGGCCAGGGGCGTTTGTCAGTGGTGGGCAGTAGAATAGAAGCAGTGTTCGAGGGCTCCGCCGGAGGTGCCGGCCGGGACCCTGACCGCGACAGGAGGATGCCTGTGCCCGCTGCCGCACTCGAGACGAAGCGACCCGTCCAGCTCGACCTGCCCTACGTCCCCGTGGCGAAGCGGCCGCTGCCGCCCGGACGGCCCCGCGACTGGTACGTCACGCACAACCGGCGCCTCAAGGCCATGCGCCTCGCCATAGCCCTGCTCGACCTGGGCGTCTACCTGCCCAGCCAGGCCCGCGACGAGAAGATCCGCAGCACGGCCCGGCTCATCGGCGTGCACCCGCCGTCGGACACGACGTGCCACATGGTGCGGGCGCTGATGCGCTACAGCAGGTGAGGGCGGCGCCGGGTGCCGCCCCGCACGGCACCCGGCGCGCCCCACCCCCTTCCCTCCGAAGGACTCCGCTCCCCGCCCCGCTCCCCGCCCCGCTCCCCGCCCCGCTCCCCGCGCCCGCCGGCCCGGCCCGCGTCACCCGTTCGCCGTACCCGGCATGCGGAGGGCGTCGGCCGGGCCTTCACTGCGATCAAGCGCACACACACGCAGCCGCAGGCAGCCGTGGGCACCCGTGCCCAGCCCTCCGCACGCGTGGGCGTGCCCGCGAGCAGGGAGGCCAGTCGTGACGCACAGGCGGCTCACATGACCACCCCCGCCGACCGCGCCCGCCGCGGCAGGGACGCCCGCAAGCGCGTGTCGCGCTCCGCGCACGCCCACTGGCTCGCGTCCGTCGACCGCCCCGATCCCGTCGCCGTGCTGGAGCGTCAGGACCGTGACCGGCTGAGCGAACTGCTGCCGGTCCGGTACGGGCGGATGGCCGTCTCGCCGTTCGCCTTCCTGCGCGGTTCGGCCGCCGTGATGACCGCCGACCTGGCCGCCGGACAGCACACGGGGCTGACCGTGCAGCTGTGCGGTGACGCGCACCTGCTCAACTTCGGCCTGTACGCCTCACCGGAACGCGCCCTCGTCCTCGATTTCGACGACTTCGACGAGACGTTCCCCGGCCCCTTCGAGTGGGACGTCAAACGCCTCGCCGCCTCCGTCGCCGTCGCCGCGCGGGAGAACGGCCACAGCGAGGCCAGGGCCCGCCGGGCCGCCCTGGAGACCGCCGCCGCCTACCGCACCGCCGTCCGCCGGCTGTCCCGCCTCGGTGAACTCGCCGTCTGGTACGAGCACATCGAGGCCGACCGCCTGCTGCCGCTGATCCGCTCCGCCCGCCGCCGCCGGCGTGCCGAGGCCAGCCTCACCCGCGCCCGCCGCCGCACCGGCCTCCAGCCCCTCGACCGGCTGACCGTGGTGGTCGACGGCCGCCGCCGCATCGTGCACGATCCGCCGCTGCTCGAACCGGCCGGCGCCCCCGACTCCGCGGCCCTGCGCAAGATCTTCAGCGACTACCGCTCCACCCTCTCCGAGGAGCGCCGCCTGCTCCTCGACCGTTTCCGCTTCGCCGACGCCGCCCGCAAGGTCGTCGGCGTCGGCAGCGTCGGCACCCGCTGCTTCGTCGTCCTGCTCACCGGCCGCGACACCGACGACCCGCTGTTCCTCCAGCTCAAGGAGGCCCGCCCGTCCGTGCTGGAGGAGCACCTGCCGGGCGGGGCGTACGTCCATCCCGGCCACCGGGTCGTCGCCGGCCAGCGGCTCCTGCAGGCGGCGAGCGACGTCTTCCTGGGCTGGACGACCGGGCCGCAGGGGCGCGCCTTCTACTGGCGGCAGCTGCGCGACACGAAGGGCTCCGCCGACGTCGCCGGCATGACCCCGGCCGACCTGGCCGCGTACGCCCGGCTGTGCGGCACGGCCCTGGCCCGCGCGCACGCCCGCTCCGGCGACCGCATCGCCATCGCCGGGTACCTCGGAGACGCCGACACCTTCGAACACGCCGTGGCCGACTTCGCCCTCGCCTACGCCGACCAGACCACCGCCGACCACACGGTCCTGCGCGCGGCGATCGCGGCGGGGGTCGTACCCGCCGCGCCCGGAGTGTGACCGCGCCTCACGCGTAGGCCTCCAGCAGCCCCGCCACGTACGCCTCCAGCCGCCCGCCGAGCACCTCCGCCGTCAGGTCGGTCCGGCCCAGCTCGCGCCACGGTCCCGCCAGCTTCGCCGCGTCGGGGCAGTAGGCCAGGGCGTCGAGCAGCCGCCAGTACAGGTGGTCGGCGCCGTCGGCCAGGCCGTGCCCGCCGTGCGCCTCGTAGCGCTCCCGGAAGCCGAGGCCGTGGGCGGGACCGTGCAGCAGGGCCAGTGCCGTGGAGCAGTGGGCCACGTCCAGGTCGGCGGGGCCCCAGGAAGTCTCCACCCAGTCGACGACCCCGCTGACGCGCAGCCCGTCGTCCGCTCCCTCGAACAGCACGTTGCCGGGATGGAAGTCGCGGTGCAGGAAACGCCCCTCGTGGGCCGGGGGTTCGCGGCGGATCACGTCGACCGCCCGCTCCCACACCGCCCCGGCGGGTGCGCGGACCCGCTCCGGGGACGTCCAGGCCTGGTAGGTCCGCGGGCGCTCGCCGGGGCTGACCGCGTGGATCCGGACGAGCTGGGCCGCGAGCAGGTCCAGCCGGCGTTCCAGGTCCTCCTCGTCGACCCGCACCCGGCCGGGCAGCGACGACATCAACAGGCTCGGGTGGTCGCACAGTTCGCCCGCCGCGTCGACGGCCAGCAGCCGCGCCGCCGGGACGCCCTCCTGCCCCGCGAGCAGCCCCAGCACGTCCGCCTCGCGCGTCAGCAGCCCCGGCGCGTGACGGCGGAAGAAGGGCTTCACGAACGTCCGCAGCACCAGGCCCGAGCCGTCGTCCAGGGTGAGCCGGCGCATCTGGGAGCTCCAACCGCCCCGCAGCGGGCGGGAGTCGACGACCGTCCGGCCGTCCGGCAGGCGCCCGGCCAGCCAGGCGCGGGTCGCCGTCCAGCCGTCCTCGCCGAGTCCGGTGAGGACGGCACCGACGAACTCCCGCCGGTCGTCGGGGTGATCGCGCAGCCACGCACCCACCTGGTGGTCGGCGTCCGGCAGTTCGAACCGGGTGTACTGGGAACGGGCGGCCAGCGCGTCCTGCACCGCCTCCGTGACCTCCGCCGGGATCACCGCGTCGGTCCCCGGCACGGCGAGCACCGCCCGGCCCCCGTACGCCCGCAGGACGTCGAACGCGGGCGCCGCCCGCCAGCTCCCCGGCGTCCGGATGATCGCGCTGAACCGCCCCGCCCCGCTCCCGGCCGCGTCCGCCCGGGAGGGACCCCCGCCGTCCCCGAACGGCACGTCCCACGCCTCGGCCGCGTACACCGCGGGCGCGCACAGACCGAGGGCCGCGACCCGGTCCCCGTAGTGGGCGGTGAGGTCGGCCACGGTCTGGCCCCCCATGCTGAACCCCACGAGCACCAGCGGCCCGTTCCCCGGCACGTACGCGTCGATCACCGCCATGGCCTGCTCGAAGCGCCGCCGCAGGCTCGACTCCCGCAGCGCGCCGGTGCTTTCACCGTGCCCGGAGAAGTCGAGGGCGAGGGCGTGGCAGCCCCGCTCCGTGAACTCGCCGAGCAGCGGCAGCAGTCGTTCCTTGCTGCTGCGGCCGGCCCCGTGCAGGACGACGGCGGTGGCCGCCGCCGGGCCCGCGCCGCCGTCGCCGTACACACCGCTGAGACGTTCACCGCCGTGCTCGTGACGGAAGGACCGTAAGGACCGGAAGGGGCCAGGGGGGAAGCCGGTCAACTCGCTCATCGGCCCATTCACTCACGTTCGCCCACGGGCGGTCACACCGTCGGGGATCCGGTCTCCGCCCGCGGTGCCCGGGCCGCCCCGATCGCCTCCCGCAGGTGCTCCTCCTCCACTTGATGGCGGATGCGCTTTTCGTCACGACCTCAGGTGCCGGGAAAAGGGGATGCACGCCGAGTGACCGCCTCCTTACCCTGAGGAGACGCCCCCCACCGTCACCACCCGACACACCCGTCCGTCCCCGCCCAGGAAGGAGGCACACCATGGGCACCGTCGTTCTCTCCGGGACCGTCGTCCTGGTCGTCCTGGGATTCGGCAACCACCTGTACTGGCTCGCCGCGGTCGCCGCCCTCTACCTGTACGCGCGCCACGGCCGCGGCTCGTCCTCGTCATCGGCGGCAGCGTCGTCGTCCGGCCCGGTCGCCGGCTCCGCGCAGGGCTCCGCCCCCGCGCCGACGTCGTACAAGGCCTACCGGGCGCGCCGCGACCAGCAGGCCAAGTGGGAGCGCCGCTACGCCCGCGAGCGCGGCGGCAGGTAGGAGACGAAGGGCGGCCCTGCGCGGAGGGCCGCCACCGGCCGGCGCCCTTCACCGGCCGGTGGGCTGCCCTCACCGGCCGGCGCCCGCCCCTCACAGGCCGGGCGCGCCCCACAGCGGGTACCAGCGGCCGAGGTCCTGCTCGGTCCGCAGGTCGCTCGCGAGGGCCGCCCGCACCTGGAGCTCCAGCGAGCTGTCGCGCCGCTGCCCCCGCCGGGCAGCGGCGCGAACGGGTAGAAGGAGCCGCGCTTGTACAGGTACACCAGCGCCAGCCGCCGCCCGTCCCGGTCCTCGAACCCCGCCAGCGAGCACAGCAACTGGGGGCCGAAGCCGTTGGCCTCCATCGCGCTGTTCACCGCGTGCAGATCGTTGACCAGCTGCGGGAGTTCACCGGAGGTGCGCGAGGAGACCAGCCAGGAGTAGCCGTAGTCGTCCCGCAGCAGCCGCACCGGGGGCCCGGTGCGCTCGGTGTCGGCGTCCAGCAGGTCCTGGACCTCGCGGTGCGTCTGCTCGAACGCCGACCCCTCGACCGTCGCGAAGCACACCGCGCCCTGCCCGGTCGGCGTGAACCCGGCCGCCGCCTCCAGCGTCACCGCCGCCGACGGCAGCGCGAACAGCTGGTCCAGGTCGGGCGCGACCGGCTTCGACCGGCCGAGCAGGATGTCCAGCAGCCCCATGGTCAGTCCGCCTTCCCCGGGGTGGCCGCCTCGCCCAGTTCGGCCGAGATCCGCCCCAGCTGTGCCAGCCGCTGCTCCAGGCTCGGGTGGGTGGAGAACAGCCGCGCGAGACCCGGCTCGGAGCCCAGCGCCGGGGTGAAGTAGAACGCGTTGAACGCCTGGACCGTCCGCAGGTCCTTCGACGGGATCCGCGCGATGTCCCCGGTGACCTTCGTCAGCGCGGAGGCCAGCGCGGAGGGCCGGCCGGTCAGCAGTGCCGCCGCCCGGTCCGCCGCCAGCTCCCGGTACCGGGAAAGGGCCCGGATCAGCAGGAAGCTGAGCGCGTACACGGCCGCGGAGACACCCATGACGGCCGCGAAGACGACCGCGGTGTTCTGGTCCCTGCGTCCGCCGCCGAAGAGCTGGCTGTAGAAGGCGAACCGCACGATCAGCCCCGCGATCACGCCGAGGAACGAGGCGATCGTGATCACGGCGACGTCCTTGTGCGCCACGTGCGACAGCTCGTGCGCGAGAACACCCTCCAGTTCGGCCGGCTCCAGCCGCCGCAGCAGCCCGGTGGTCACGCACACCACCGCGTGATCGGCGTTGCGCCCGGTGGCGAACGCGTTCGGCATGTCGATCTCCGACACGGCGACCACCGGCCCCGGCATGTCCGCCAGCGCACTCAGCCGGTCGACCACGGCGTGCAGTTCGGGATACTCCTCCCGCTCCACCACCCGCCCCCGCATCGCGAACAGCGCGATCCGGTCGGAGAACCAGTACTGCGCGCCGAGCACCCCCGCCGCGACCACGACGACCAGCACCCACGACTTCAGCAGCACGATCAGCGCGGCGACGAACGCCACGTACAGCAGCCCGAGCAGGAACAGCGTGACCGTCATCCGCACGGTCAGCCCGCGGTCGCTGTGAAACCGACTCCGCATGTGTACCACCACCCACGGTCAGGCACTCGCCCCACTGCCAGTGTGCACCGCGGCCACCCATGACGCGGTCGTCGTCCGCTCCGGAAGCGGCAAAGGCTCGCGGCCCCCGGCCCGGTACGACCACGGCCGCCGCTCCTCCGCCGCTCCTTCGCCGGCGGCCGGCGCCGCCCGGTCCGGCCCTAGCATGGAGGCATGGGCGGCGACCTGCTCACGCTCTTCCTCTGCGGTGACGTCATGCTCGGCCGGGGCGTCGACCAGATCCTCCCGTGCCCCGGCGGCCCGGCCCTGCGGGAGCGGTACGTCAAGGACGCCCGCGGCTACGTGGAGCTGGCCGAGGCGGCCCATGGCCCGGTAACGGTGCCGGCCGACTTCGCCGAGCCGTGGGGAGAGGCGCTGCCGCTGCTCGACGAGGCGGCCCCCGACGCCCGGGTGATCAACCTGGAGACGGCTGTCACCAGGCACGACGGGTTCGCGCCGGGCAAGGAGGTCCACTACCGGATGAACCCCGCCAACCTGCCCTGCCTCACCGCCGCCCGCCCCGACGTCTGCGTCCTGGGCAACAACCACGTCCTGGACTTCGGACGCCCGGGCCTGGCGGAGACGCTCGACGCCCTGGCCGGGGCCGGGCTGCGCACCGCGGGGGCGGGACGGAACGCCGACGAGGCATGCCGGCCGGCCGTCGTCCCGCTCGGTCCGGGCGCCCGGCTGCTGGTCCTCTCCGTCGCCCTGCCCTCCAGCGGCGTCCCCCCTGCCTGGGCGGCGACGGCGGACCGGAGCGGCGTCGCCTTCGCGGACGGGCCGACGGACGCCGTGGCCCACGCGGTGACCCAACGGGTCGGGCAGGTGAAGCGGCCCGGGGATCTGGTGGTCGTGTCGGTGCACATGGGCTCCAACTGGGGGTATTCCGTCCCCGTGAGCAGGCGGCCTTCGCCCGCGCGCTCGTCGACGGCGGGGTGGACCTGGTGCACGGCCACTCCTCGCACCACATCCGGCCGCTGGAGGTCCACCGGGGCAAGCTCGTCCTGCACGGCTGTGGCGACTTCATCGACGACTACGAGGGCATCACCGGCTACGAGGAGTACCGGGACGACCTGCGGCCCGCCCACCTCGCCACCCTGGAACCGGACACCGGCCGGCTCGTCGCCCTGCGGATCGTCCCCTTCCGGGCCCGGCGGATGCGCCTGTGGCACGCCCCGCCCGCGGACACCCGCTGGATGTCCGCACTCCTCGCCCGCATCACCTCCGGTTTCCGCCCGCCGACCGGCCCCTCCGCCGACGGCGGCATCACGCTCAGGCCGGAGCCGGGCGGCTGACGGGGAGGGACGGGTCCCGACGGGACGGCGGCGCGGACGTCCGGCGGCGCGGCGGGGGCACCTCCCGGCCGAAGGCCGGGGGACACCGGCGGCCTACGACGCCGCCGCCGGCGGCGGTACGCCCTCGCGGGGACCGCGGGCCGGGCCCCGCGGTACGCGACCTGATCCGAACGGACACCCCTAGTAGGGCGCCTGGAACCGCGCGTACCCCAGCAGCAGGATCACCGCGGCGACACAGCCCAGCACGATCGCCGTCGACACCCAGGACGACCGGCGGGGGGCCCGCGGGCCGGGGGCGGCCCGGAAGGGCTGCGGCTCGGGCGGGTTCTCCTTCCAGCGGGCGGCCAGCATGCGGGCCCGCGCCGAGGGCTCCTTGTGCTCCGCGCTGTCCGCCCACGTGAGGTCGAACTCCCGCTCGGCGTCGTCCTGTCGGGACATCCCCGTCTCTCCCCGTCACTCTTGTCGAACAGTTGTGCCGGAAACCATACGACGGCGCCCCCGCCCTGAGAAACCAGGAACGGGGGCGTGGCCCGGCAGGCCGTCGGCCTGCGGGGTCGATCACACGTCGAAGTACAGCTCGAACTCGTGCGGGTGCGGACGCAGCTGGAGCGGCGCGATCTCGTGCGTGCGCTTGTAGTCGATCCACGTCTCGATCAGGTCGGGCGTGAAGACGTCACCGGCGAGCAGGAACTCGTGGTCGGACTCGAGGCGGTCCAGGACGGCCGACAGCGAGGTCGGGACCTGCGCGACGTTCGCGTGCTCCTCGGGAGCCAGCTCGTAGAGGTCCTTGTCGATCGGCTCGGCCGGCTCGATCTTGTTCTTGACGCCGTCCAGACCCGCCATGAGGAGGGCGGAGAACGCCAGGTACGGGTTGCCGGAGGCGTCGGGCGCGCGGAACTCGACACGCTTGGCCTTCGGGTTCGAGCCCGTGATCGGGATGCGCATCGCGGCGGAACGGTTGCGCTGCGAGTACACCAGGTTGACCGGGGCCTCGAAGCCGGGGACCAGGCGGTGGTACGAGTTCACCGTCGGGTTGGTGAAGGCCAGCAGCGACGGGGCGTGCTTGAGGATGCCGCCGATGTAGTAGCGGGCCATGTCCGACAGGCCCGCGTAACCGGCCTCGTCGTAGAACAGCGGGGAGCCGCCGCTCCACAGCGACTGGTGCACGTGCATGCCCGAGCCGTTGTCGCCGAAGATCGGCTTCGGCATGAAGGTCGCGGTCTTGCCGTTGCGCCAGGCGACGTTCTTCACGATGTACTTGAAGAGCTGGAGGTCGTCGGCCGCGGCGAGCAGCGTGTTGAACTTGTAGTTGATCTCGGCCTGGCCGGCGGTGCCCACCTCGTGGTGCTGGCGCTCGACCTGGAGGCCGGACGCGGCCAGCTCCAGGGAGATCTCCGCACGCAGGTCGGCGAAGTGGTCGACCGGCGGGGTCGGGAAGTAGCCGCCCTTGTAGCGGACCTTGTAACCGCGGTTGTCCTCCAGCGCACCGGTGTTCCAGGCGCCCGCCTCGGAGTCGATGTGGTAGAAGGACTCGTTCTCCGACGTCTTGAAGCGCACGGAGTCGAAGACGTAGAACTCGGCCTCGGGGCCGAAGTAGGCCGTGTCGGCGATACCGGTCGACGCCAGGTACGCCTCGGCCTTCTTCGCGACGTTCCGCGGGTCACGGGAGTACTGCTCGCCCGTGATCGGGTCGTGGATGAAGAAGTTGATGTTCAGCGTCTTGTCGCGGCGGAACGGGTCGACGCGCGCCGTCGACAGGTCGGCGCGCAGCGCCATGTCGGACTCGTGGATGGCCTGGAAGCCGCGGATCGACGAACCGTCGAACGCCAGCTCCTCGTCCGGGTCGAACGCCTCGACGGGCAGCGAGAAGTGCTGCATGACGCCCGGCAGGTCGCAGAACCGGACGTCGATGAACTTGACGTCCTTGTCCGCGATGAACTTCTTGACCTCGTCGGCGTTCTGGAACATCCAGCTCCTCCTACTCCCGGCCGTCGAGCCGGGGTGGTAGTTCGTTCGTGCGGCCAGTGCGGTGGCACACGCTGTCGTCGACCCTAAGGACGGGTGATTTCCCGGGCGTGACCCGTTTGTTTCGCAGAAGTTAACGGGCCCGGTTCCACCGTAACGCCGACGCACCCCGCCGTCTCTCGTACGAAAGGGGGCGCAGTACCGTGGACGGGTGGACAACAGGCAAGCAATCGGATCGTGGCTGTCCGGGCCCCGCGCGGCCATGGAGGACGCCGGCGCCGACTTCGGATACCGGGGCGAGCAGCTGGGCCTGCCGGAGGAGGGACCGGGCTCGATCGCCCGTCCCGGCCGTCGGCTGGGCGCACTGGTCGTCGACTGGGGCCTGTGCGTCCTGATCGCATACAGCCTGATCACGCACGGCTACGGCCCCGCGACCAGCAACTGGGCCCTGCTGATCTTCCTCGTGATGAGCCTCCTCACGGTGGGCACGCTCGGTTTCACGCCCGGCAAGCGGCTGTTCCGCCTGCGCGTGGTGGCCCTCGGGACCGGCACCGTCAGCCCCCTGCGCGCGGCCGCCCGCACGGTCCTGCTCTGCCTCGCCGTCCCCGCCCTGGTCTGGGACCGCGACGGCCGAGGCCTCCACGACCGGGTGGCCCGCACGGTCGAGGTCCGCTTCTGACGGACGCGCCACGGCACGGACGCCGCGGTACGGACGCCGCGGTACGGACGAGCGCCCGGCGTCCGGCGCGAGCAGGCGTCACGACAGGGGCGGGCATGACCGCCCCGCGGCGGTCACGACGACGCGACGACACGACGAAGGGGCGCCCGGATGGTTCCGGGCGCCCCTTCGCGCGGTACGGGGAGGGAGTGGTCAGCGGGGCCGCTGTCCGCCCTTCGGCAGGCGCATGCCCTTGGGCATCGGGCCCTTCGGCAGCGGCATGTTGCTCATCAGGTCGCCCATGGCGCGCAGCCGGTCGTTGGTGGTGGTCACCTGGGGACCGGTCAGCACCCGCGGCAGCTTCAGCATGGTGGTCCGCAGCTTCTTCAGCTCGACCTGGCCCTCACCCGTGCCGACGAGCAGGTCGTGCACCGGGACGTCCGCGACGATGCGGTTCATCTTCCTCTTCTCGGCGGCCAGCAGGCTCTTCACCCGGTTCGGGTTGCCCTCGGCCACCAGCACGATGCCGGCCTTGCCGACCGCGCGGTGCACCACGTCCTGGCTGCGGTTCATCGCCACCGCGGGGGTGGTCGTCCAGCCCCGGCCGATGTTGTCGAGTACCGCCGCGGCAGCGCCCGGCTGGCCCTCCATCTGCCCGAAGGCCGCCCGCTCGGCCCGGCGCCCGAACACGATCGCCGTCGCGAGGAAAGCGAGCAGGAAGCCCAGGATGCCGAGATAGATGGGGTGACCGATCAGGAAACCGATCGCGAGGAAGACACCGAAGGTGACGATTCCGACAGCCGCGAGTACAAGACCGATCTTCTTGTCGGCCTTGCGGGTCATCTTGTAGGTCAGGGCGATCTGCTTCAGTCGCCCGGGGTTAGCGGCGTCCGCCGCCGTGTCCTTCCTCGCCATGCCACGCAGTCTACTTGGCCCCGGGAGCACCGACGACGGCAGTGCCCCGGAGATGTCCCGGAGGCGGCCCCGAGGTGGCCCGGAGACGGCACGGAGGAGAGGCCGGGGCCGGTCAGAGGCGGACGGAGGTGACCTCTTCGAGGACGCGCTGCGCCTCGAAGCGGTCCTTGGCGCGACGGCGGTCCTCCAGCACGGAGGTCCAGGCGTTGCGCCGGGCGGTGCGCTGGCCGCCGCTCATGAGCAGGGACTCGACGGCGCGCAGGGCGTCGGTGATGGTCGGGATCGCGTTGGCGCGAACGGGCGCGGCCTGCATGGCGGGGGTCCCCCTCGGGAGCGGCTCGGCACGGGTCTGCGGTGGTCTGCGGTGGTCTGCAGGGTGTGACACCAGCGTCACTGTTTGGTGTTACCAGGGCATGACCGACCGGTCAAACACCCATGAAGCCTGGGTGCGGGGGGCCGAAATGCTGACGCGGCCCTGACGTACGTCCTCATCTGCGAGGACGGTCAGGACCGCGTCGTATCGGACTCTACTGGCGGGTAATCGCTTGTGCGCGAATTCACACACTGGCGCTCCCGGCCCGGCGCGAGGGGCGCTTGACGGAGTGTCAGACGGCCTGGACGGCCGCGAAGGAACCGCGCCTCTCGACAGCCATCCGGTACAGCCGTCCGGCGCGGTAGGAGGACCGTACCAGCGGTCCGGACATGACGCCCGAGAAGCCCATCTGCTCGGCCTCCTCCTTCAGCTCCACGAACTCGTGCGGCTTCACCCAGCGCTCGACGGGGTGGTGGCGCACGGAGGGGCGCAGGTACTGCGTGATGGTGACCAGCTCGCAGCCCGCCTCGTGCAGCTGCCGGAGCGCCTCGCTGACCTCTTCACGGGTCTCGCCCATGCCGAGGATCAGGTTGGACTTGGTGACCAGGCCGAAGTCCCGGGCCTCGGTGATGACCTTCAGCGAGCGCTCGTACCGGAAGCCCGGACGGATGCGCTTGAAGATCCGAGGGACCGTCTCGACGTTGTGCGCGAAGACCTCGGGGCGGGCGGAGAAGACCTCCGCCAGCTGCTCGGGGACGGCGTTGAAGTCGGGCGCCAGCAGCTCGACCTTGGTGCGGCCGCCCTCGCGGCCGGCGGTCTGCGCGTGGATCTGGCGCACGGTCTCCGCGTACAGCCAGGCACCGCCGTCCTCCAGGTCGTCGCGGGCGACGCCGGTGATGGTGGCGTAGTTCAGGTCCATGGTGACCACGGACTCGCCGACCCGGCGGGGCTCGTCGCGGTCCAGCGCCTCGGGCTTGCCCGTGTCGATCTGGCAGAAGTCGCAGCGCCGCGTGCACTGGTCGCCGCCGATGAGGAAGGTCGCCTCGCGGTCCTCCCAGCACTCGTAGATGTTCGGGCAGCCGGCTTCCTGGCAGACCGTGTGCAGGCCCTCGCTCTTCACGAGGTTCTGCATCTTCGTGTACTCGGGGCCCATTTTCGCCCGGGTCTTGATCCACTCGGGCTTGCGCTCGATGGGGGTCTGGCTGTTGCGGACCTCCAGGCGCAGCATCTTGCGTCCGTCGGGTGCGACTGCGGACACGACCGGCTCCCTGTAGCTTCGATTCTTCGGCGTACACCAGGGTACGCCCGTGTTTGTTGAGCCCTACCGGTGAGGCCAACCCGGAGACCATGGGGGCCATTCCCCCCGGGGCCGGGCGCCGTCCCGCTAGACGGCGGCCTTCTCGATCTCCCGCGGCTTCAGCTCCGCGTTCTCCAGTACGTCCCTCAGGTGCCGTTCGACGACCGGCAGCACCTCGTCGACGGTGACGTCCCGGCCCAGCTCGCCGGCCAGGGAGGTGACACCCGCGTCCCGGATCCCGCACGGGATGATGCGGTCGAACCAGGCGTTGTCCGGGTTCACGTTCAGGGAGAAGCCGTGCATCGTGACGCCCTTGGCGACCCGGATGCCGATCGCCGCGAGCTTGCGGTCCTCGCGGCGCTGGCCGGCGTTGGAGGGCGCGTACTCCGGGCCGTTCAGCCGCGGGTCGAACTCCTCGTCGTGCAGCCGGGGGTCGAAGTCGAGGGAGAGGCCGCCGAGCGAGGGCCGTCGCTCGACCGGGTCGCCCAGCACCCACACCCCGCTGCGGCCCTCGATCCGCGAGGTCGCGACGCCGAACTCCGCGCACACCCGGATCAGGGCGTCCTCCAGCCGCCGCACGTGCGCCACGACGTCCACCGGGCGCGGGAGCTTCTGGATCGGGTAGCCCACCAGCTGGCCGGGGCCGTGCCAGGTGATCTTGCCGCCGCGGTCCACGTCCACCACCGGGGTGCCGTCCAGGGGGCGCTCGCTCTCGGCCGTGCGCCGGCCCGCGGTGTACACCGGCGGGTGTTCCAGCAGCAGCACGGTGTCGGGGATCTCGTCCGCGAACCGCGCCGCGTGCACCCGGCGCTGTTCGTCCCACGCCTCCCGGTACTCCACGGCGTCCGCTCCGAAGCCCATGCGAACGAACCGCAACTCACTCACGGCAAGCGCCTCCCTAGGCGATACGGCAATACGGCAATACGGCAATACGGCGATACGGCGATACGGCAATGCGGCGGTACGGCGGGCCCCGTGCCGGTCACCCGGACCTGCCCGTCAGGCCCTACCGCGCCCCAAGCCACTGTACGTCCGCCCGTCACGCGTCAGCCCCGCGGGGAATTCTCACACGATCGGATGAATGGGCGTCGAGATGTGCGACCGCCTGCTCACGCTCCGCTACATTCGCGCCGTTCGCGAGGCCACCAGGGCTGATCACCGCAATCAGGGCACTTCATCCGGGCACGTCACAGGCCCGGAAGACAGGAGACCGCACCGCAGATGACGGAACGACCCGCGCAGCGCATCCCCAACCGTCAGCTCGCCGCGCTCATCGCAGAAGCGGGATTCTCCAACGCGGGTCTGGCCCGACGCGTCGATCAGCTCGGCCTCGAGCACGGCCTGGACCTCAGATACGACAAGACGTCCGTCACCCGGTGGCTGCGCGGCCAGCAGCCCCGCGGCACCACCCCCGCCCTCATCGCCGAGGTCTTCACCCGCCGCCTCGGCCGCAGGCTCACCGCCCAGGACCTCGGCCTGGACGCCTGCGCCCCCGTGTACGCGGGTCTCGAGTTCGCCGGCACCCCCGAGGAGGCCGTCGAGATCGTCAGCGGGCTCTGGCGCAAGGACTCCGGCAGCCACGCCGAGCTCCGCAGGATCGCCTTCACCGCGGCCGGACTGGTCGTGCCCAGCAGGGACTGGCTGATCGGCCGGGCCGACGAGAAGGTGGCCCACGGCGACCCGGCCGCCCGCGTGCCCGCCCAGGGCCGCCCGGCCGCCCGGCCCGCCCCGCCGAGGACCGCCCCCACGGCCGGCCCGCCGGCCCCGCCCGCCCTTCCCGTCCCGCCCGCCGTGCCCCGGCCGCGCGGCACGGCCGAGCGGGACCCCGGCCGGCGGGTCACCGGCGGCGACATCGCCGCGCTCCGCTCGGTCGGCGAGCTCTTCCGCACCCTCGACGACATGTACGGCGGCGGCCACGCCCGCCAGGCCCTGGTGCGCTACCTGGAGCACGAGTGCGAGCCGATGCTGCGCGGCAGCTACGGCGAGCAGACCGGCCGCCGGCTGTTCGGGGCCGCCGCCGACCTCACCCGCCTCGCGGGCTGGACCTCCTTCGACATCGCCGCGCACGGCCTGGCCCAGCGCTACTTCGTCCAGGCCCTGCGCCTCTCCCAGGCGGCCGCGGACCGGGCGTACGGCTCCTACGTGCTCGTCACCATGAGCCGCCAGGCCGTGTACCTCGGCCACGGACGGGAGGCCGTGCAGCTCGCGCGGGTGGCGCAGCAGGGCGTAGGCACCGGTGCGCCGCCGACCGTGCAGGCACTGCTGCACGCGGTCGAGGCCCGCGGGCACGCGGTGCTCGGGAGGTGCGGGCCTGCACGGCGTCCCTGGTGCGGGCCGAGCGGGCGCTGGAGGCGGCGAGGCCGGGGGAGGAGGTGCCGTTCTGGGCGCGGTTCTTCGACGAGGGGCAGCTGGCCGGCGAGTTCGGGCACTGCCACCGCGATCTCCAGCAGTTCCGGGCCGCCGCGCAGCACGCCGAACGCTCCCTGCGGCTGCGGCCCGCCGGGTACGCGCGCAGCCGCCTGTTCTGCCGGATCGTCCTCGCCACCGCCCGCCTCGGCCTCGGCGAACTCGACCAGGCCTGCCAGATCGCCGCGGAGGCGGCGGGGCAGGCCACGGAGATGCGATCGGTGCGGGCGGTGGAGTACGTCCGTGACTTCGAACGCCGTCTGGAGCCGTACCGCGACGCGGCCCCGGCCAGGGTGTACCGGGACCGGGTGGCGGCGCTGAGGTAGGGACACCGGACGGCGCGCCCCGCCCCGCCGGGGACCGGGTGGGCCGGGGGCGGAGGGTCCTGTCCTCCGTCCCAGGCCCACCGGCACGCTCACGCCGCCCGCTGCGCCGTCCTGACCGGCTCGGCCGCGTGGAGCGACCCCGCTCCCAGGTCGGAGACGATCGCCGCGGACGCCCGGTGCGCCGAGTGCAGCGCGCCCTGGGCGGTGCTGGTGTCCCGGTGGTCGCCGCAGACGTACAGCCCGGCCAGCAGCCGCACCGGGCGGCGCAGGTCGTGCGGCGCCCGCATGGCCGGCACGGCCTCGGCGGTGTGGTGCACGGCCAGCGTCTCCCAGCGCCCGGTCGGGGTGCCGTACAGCCGCGCGAGGTGCCGGCGGACGGCCGTGTCGACGCCGTCCGGCGGCGGCCCGAGCACCGTGGAGGAGATCAGCGTGCGGCCGGCCGGGGCCCGGCTCGGGTCCACCGCGCTGAGCACCGCCGTGTGGGCGACCGGTCCGCCCCGGTCGGCGTCCAGCAGCAGCGAGGCCCCGGTCGGGAGCGGCTCGTCCGTCGTGTGGTGCAGGACCGTGACGGGATGGAAGCCGGGCACCCGCAGGCCGGGCAGCAGCTCCGCCGCGGTGCGCGCGTCGGTCGCCACCAGCACCGCGCGGCACCGGAACTCGCCGTGCTCGGCGGTGGTCACCGAGGTCGTGGAGACGGCGGTGGCACGCACCCCCGTGTGCACGGTCCCCGGCGGCAGCGTCCGCGCGAGCAGTTCGGGCAGGACGTCGGCCCCGCCCTCCGGCACGCACAGCCGTCCGGCCGCGAAGGCGCGCAGCGCCAGGTCCGCGCACCGGCTGGAGGAGGTCAGGTCCGGGTCGCACAGCAGCGCGGCGAGCAGCGGCCGCAGGAAGCCGTCGATCGTGCGGGCGGGCAGACCGCGCGCCGCGAGCGCCTCGGCGGCCGGTGCCTCGGGCCGGCGCAGCAGCCGTTCGGCGGGCGTGGCCGCAAGCCGGGTGAGCGCGGCGCCGAGCCGGGCCTGGTCCACGGCCGAGCCCAGCGGCGCCCCGGTCCGCATCCGTGGCGCCGCGGCGGCCGATCCGGTGCGCTGCCGTGGCAGCGCACCGCTCCGGGGAGCGGCGGCGAGGGCGCGTACGGCGTGGAGTGCGCCCCTTGCGCCCCCCGCGCCCGCTTGCGCGCCCGCGCGGTGGTGGCGTCCGTCGCTGTGCAGCAGGACCCCCGGGGCGAAGGGACGCAGGGTGAGCGCGTCCAGCCCGGGGGTCAGGGCCAGTTCGGGATACGCCGTGGACAGCAGCTGTCCGATGCGGTCGAGCCGGAAGCCGTCGACCTTCTCGGTCGCCATGCGGCCGCCCACACAAGGGGCGGCCTCCAGGACCGTGGTCGTCACTCCTGCGCTGGTCAGCCGATGCGCCGCGGAAAGTCCGGCGACCCGGCCCCCACGATGACGACGTCCGTCCGGTACGCGGGCTCAAGCACGTGCCCCTCCTCGAGGTTGCGCGGCCGATGGAGACGTCATGCCCCCGACCGGCTTACTGGATACCCGAGTTCGGATCGAGAGTAGGCCCGTGACCGGTCGGGAACAGTCGCGCACGGACAGGGCACGGTCGCACGGCGGTCGCATACGGTCCCGACGGGGCGTCAGGCGGCCCTGAGGGCGTCCTCGATCCCGGGGAACGCGAAGGTGAACCCTGACTCCAGCAGCCGCTTGGGCACCACTCGCGCGCTGCCCAGCACGTCCCCGGCCATCTCGCCCAGGACCCCCCGCAGCACCGGCGCCGGCACCGGGAACAGCGTCGGCCGGTGCAGCACCCGCCCCATGGCCGCGGTGACCTCACGGTTCGTCAGCGGCTCCGGCGCGGTCAGGTTGAACGGCCCCGACAGGTCGTCACGCTCCAGCAGGTGCCGGAGCGCCGCCACCTCGTCGTGCAGCGCGATGTACGACCAGTACTGCCGACCGTCGCCCATCCGCCCCCGAGGCCCGCCCGGAACAGCGGGAACAGCCGCCCCAGGCGCCACCGTCGCGCGAGACCACCAGCCCGGTCCGGGGGAACACCGTCCGCACCCCGGCCGCCCGCGCCGGTTCCGCCGCCGCCTCCCACTTCACGCACAGCTCCGGCAGGAAGCCCCGGCCGGCCGGCGCGCTCTCGTCGACGGCCCGGTCGCCCGTCTCGCCGTAGTAGCCCATCGCGCTGCCGTTCACGAACACCCGCGGCCGCTCGTCGAGCGAGGCGACGGCCTCGGCGAGGGCGGTCGTCCCGTGCACCCGGCTGTCGTGGATCCGGCGCTTGTACTCGTCCGTCCAGCGATGGTCGCCGACCCCCGCCCCCGCCAGGTTGACCACGGCGGTGCACCCCGCGAGCCCCGCCGCGTCCACCCGCCCCCGCTCGGGGTCCCAGCGCACCTCGTCCGCCCCCCGGGCGCGTGGCGCACCAGGCGGACCACCTCGTGCCCGTCGGCGGTCAGGGACCGCACCAGGGCGCTGCCGATGAGACCGGACGCGCCGGCCACCGCGATTCGCGTTCGTTCCATGTGCCCATCCTGCCCCCGTGATCCCGGAGCGCCCCGCGGGGACAAGCCGCCCGAGTCGTAGGATGCCGCCCATGACCGGCCCCCTCATACGCCCCGCACGGCCCGACGACGACGCGATGCTCGCCCTGATCGACGCCCTGACCTGGTCGCCCCTGCACGCCGTCACGCCGCGGCCGCAGCCGCCGTACGGCCCCTTCTTCGACGCGCGCCACCTCCCGAGGACCACCTGGTCGCGGAGGTGTCCGGCCGGGTCGTCGGCTACGTCCGCGTCGTGCGCCCCACCGAACTCGCCTGCAACGCGCACGTGCGCCAGATCCAGGGCCTCGCCGTCTCCGACGAGGCACGCGGCCACGGCGTCGGACGCGCGCTGGTCCGGGCGGCCGTCGAGGAGACCCGCCGGCGCGGCGCCCGCCGCCTCACCCTGCGCGTGCTCGGCCACAACACCGCGGCCCGCAGGCTCTACGAGTCCGAGGGGTTCGTGGTCGAGGGCGTCCTGCCGGAGGAGTTCCTCCTCGACGGGGCGTACGTGGACGACGTGTCCATGGGCCGCTCCGTCCTCTGACCCCTCGGTACGCGGGGGCGGGCCCGGTGATCAGCCTCGCGTGCGCGGGGCCCGTCCTCGACCGGCCACGCACGCTTGTACCCCGGAAAACGTCGCGGACCGGGAGGATGGTTCCACCGGGTGGCACAGCACACATCGCGGGCGGAACGGAACCGCCCCACAGTGGGGTCATGCGTGCCATCCGACAGGTCCTCCGCCCCGGACGGAAGCCCGCGCACGGGTCCGCGCACCGGTTCGCGCACGGATCCGGGGGCGGAGCCCGGCGCGGCTGCCGCGTCCGCTCCTCGTGGCCCTGGCCTGCCTGCCCGGACTGGCCGCCGTGGCCGCCCTGGGCCTGTGCGCGGGCGGCGTCGAGCACGCCGCCACGGCGTCCCTGGCCGCCCGCCCTGTGCGGCGCGCGGCGCAGCTCCCCGTGCACTCCGCCGCGCGGCCGCGCATCGTGCCGCGCTCGGCCTGGGTGGCCGACGCCGGACGCGCCCAGCCGCCGCCGCGCTACGACGACGAGGTCGTCGCCGTCTTCGTCCACCACACCGACTCGCCCAACGGCTACGACTGCGCCGACGCGCCCCGCATCATCCGCCACCTCTACACGGGCCAGACCGGCGGCCGCGACTGGGACGACATCGGCTACAACTTCCTCGTCGACCGCTGCGGCACCGTCTACGAGGGCCGGGCGGGCGGCACCGACCGGCCCGTCACCGGCGCGCACACCCAGGGCTTCAACCACCGCACGGCCGGCATCGCCGCCCTCGGCACGTTCACCGCGGGCGTCCCCGTGCCGCAGGCGATGGTGGACTCGATAGCGGCCCTCGCCGCCTGGAAGCTCGGCCTGGCGGACGTCGACCCGCGCGGGAGCGTCCGGCTGACCTCCAGCAACAGCGGCAGCCGGTACGCCGCGGGCACCACGGCCACCCTGCCCGTCCTCGCCGGTCACAAGGACGGCTACATGACCAGCTGCCCCGGCGCGGCCCTCAGCGCCCGGCTGCCGGAGATCCGGCTGGCGGCCGCCCGCCTCCAGGGCCGGACGTCCACAGGAACGCCTTAGGCGCCTTTCAGGGTTCTCCCATCCCCGCCTCCTACGGTCGTGCACCACACGAGCCGACCGAGGTGGGGACCATGAACGACACGAACGACACGAACGACACGAACGACACGAACGATGTGAACCGCGTGAACAACGCGAACGGCGTGAACGGCGTCCTGAAGCGCGGCACCGGCACCGCGCACGCCGGCGAGGAGGGAACGGCGGCCGTCGCACGACGGGCCCTCCGCAGCCCCTGGACGGTCGTCTGCGCCGTCGCCGCGGTCGTCCTCGGTCCCGCGGCGGCCACCGCGTCCGCCCTGGAGCAGGCCAACGGGGCGCCGCTGCACCACGCCGTGCGGGCCGAGCAGCAGGCGTACCTCCCGTCGGACGCCGGCCGCCGCCGCACGACGGCCTGACCCCGGCCCCGGCCTCTTCCCACGGTCCGGCGGCCCCGGCGGCACGGTCAGCCCCGGAAGCGCTCCCACAGCCGCGGGAACCGCTCCGCGAGCGCCCGCTCGCTCTCGAAGTCGACCGGCGTGCCCTCGGGTTCCACCGGGGCGGGAGCGATGCCCAGCTCCGGGGCGACGGTCCCGGTGAGCTGCTCGTAGGCCTCGTCGGCCGCGTAGCCCAGATCCTCGCCGTCGCCGTCGACCTCCTCGTCGAACTCGCCCAGCAGCTCCGCGAGCGAGTCCGGACCGTGCACGGCCCCCTCGTACACCTCCCGGCCCTGACCGATCAGCCAGCACCGGAAGAAGTCGAAGGCGTCGTCGCTCGCCCCGTCCAGCAGCACCCAGGCGGCGCCCCACAGATCCCAGGTGTACGCCCGGTTGTAGCGGGCCTCGAAGTGACGGGCGAAGTCGAGCACCATGTCGGGGTCCAGCCGCAGCAGCCGCTCCACCAGCAGATCGGCCTGCTCCTCCGGGTCGCCCCCGGCGGCCTCGCGGGTGGCGTCGACCAGTTCCCAGAACTCCGTCTCGTCCATCACGCGTCCCAGCATCCTGCCTGGACGGGCGGGCCGCACCCGGAGTGCGGGCGGTCGTCAGGGGCGGTACAGCGCCGCCAGCCGGGCCGCGTCCGCGGCGAAACGGCGGCGCAGCGGCTCCGGGGAGACCACCTCCGCCTCCGGCCCCAGCGCGGTGAGCTGGCCGTGCGCCACCTCCTCGGACTCCACGCCCAGGGTGACCGTCACCCACCCCCGCGCGTCGGGCTCCCCGGCCGTCGCCAGGGCGTCCCGCGCGGCCACCGGGTCGACGGCGTACGGCAGCCGGCGCAGTCCCGCCGGCGTGAGCCGTACGACGACCTCGGCCCGCAGGATCGACCGCGCGAACCGCTCCGCCTGCCGGGCCCAGAAGCCGGGCAGATCGAAGTCCTCGTCCCTGCCGAACCGCTCCGCGCCGGCCCGCGCGTCCGTGAACCGGTCGACGCGATACGTCCGGAAGGCTTCCGCGTCGGCCACCCGCGCGCACAGGTACCACAGGCCCGCCTTGAGCACGAGCCCGTACGGTTCCAGCTCCCGTACGGCCTCCGTCCCGCCCCGCAGGTACCGGGCGGTGAGCCGGCGGTCGTCCCAGACCGCCTCCGCGATCACGGGCAGCAGCGGGGGCGTCCGCGGCTCCTGGAACCAGGCGGGCGCGTCCAGGTGGAACCGCTGTGCCGCCGTCCTCGGGGCGTCCCTGAGGGACGGCATCAGGGCGGCAGACACCTTCAGGCGGGCCGCCGAGGCCGCGTCCTCCAGACCCATCTCCCTGAGCGCGCCCGGCACACCGCTCAGGAACAGCGCCTCCGCCTCGCCGCGGGCCAGGCCGGTGAGGCGGGTGCGGTAGCCGTCGACCAGGCGGTAGCCGCCGGCCCGCCCGCGCTCGGCGTACACCGGGACGCCCGCCTCCGACAGGGCCTGGGCGTCCCTGGTGACCGTCCGCTCCGACACCTCCAGCTCGCGCGCCAGCTCGGCGGCGGTCATGGCGGACCGGCCCTGCAGGAGCAGCACCATCTTGATGAGCCGGGCAGCACGCATACCCGCATGATGCCGGGTGGCACCGACAGAGGGGGCCCGCCCCTGCTGCCGCCTCCCGTCCCCGTCCCCGGGGCTGCCGTCCCCGGACCCCCGCTTCGGCCCGGACGGACCCGTCCTCGAGCACCGGACGACCCGCACCGCCCGGTCCCCGGCAGGTCGGCTCGTCCCGTCGGGCGGCGCGTGGGTACGGCCGGACGGCCGGAAGGGCGCGGTGGCCGTGGCCACCGCGCCCTTCCGGCCGCACACACCGGGCCTACAGCCCGTACCGCTCCCGTGCTTCCTTCACCGCCGTCGCCCGGACCTCGCCGCGGCGGGCCAGCTGGGCGAGGGCCGCCACCACGATGGACTCCGCGTCGACGCCGAAGTGGCGGCGGGCGGCGTCACGGGTGTCGGACAGGCCGAAGCCGTCGGCGCCCAGCGACGAGTAGTCCTGCTCGACCCACTGCGCGATCTGGTCCGGGACCTGGCGCATGTAGTCGGAGACCGCGAGGACCGGCCCCTCGGCACCCTGGAGCGCCCTGCGGACGTACGGCAGCCGCTCCTCGCCGCGCAGCAGCGCCGCGTCGGCCTCCAGCGCGTCGCGCCGCAGCTCGGTCCAGGAGGTCGCGGACCACACGTCGGCGGCCACGCCCCACTCCTCGGCGAGCATCCTCTGCGCCTTCAGCGTCCAGTGGATCGCCGTGCCGGAACCCAGGAGCTGGACGCGCGGCGCGTCGGCCACCGGGGACAGACCCGCCGACTCCGCCGTGTTGAAGCGGTACAGGCCCTTGACGATGCCCTCGTCGATGCCGGGGGCGGCCGGCTTCGCGGGCTGCGGCATCGGCTCGTTGTAGACGGTCAGGTAGTAGAAGACGTTCGGGTCCTCACCCGGCGCCGTCTCGCCGTACATCCGGCGCAGACCGTCCTTGACGATGACGCCGATCTCGTACGCGAACGCCGGGTCGTACGTCAGCGCGGCCGGGTTGGTCGCCGCGATCACCGGCGAGTGGCCGTCGGCGTGCTGGAGGCCCTCGCCCGTCAGCGTGGTGCGGCCGGCCGTGGCGCCGACGAGGAAGCCGCGGCCGAGCTGGTCGCCGAGCTGCCACATCTGGTCGGCCGTGCGCTGCCAGCCGAACATCGAGTAGAAGATGTAGAACGGGATCATCGCCTCGCCGTGCGTGGCGTACGCGGTGGACGCGGCGATGAAGTCGGCCATCGAACCGGCCTCGGTGATCCCCTCGTTGAGGATCTGGCCGTTCTCGGCCTCCTTGTAGTACATCAGCTGGTCGCGGTCGACCGGCTCGTACGTCTGGCCCTTGGGGGAGTAGATCCCGAGCGAGGGGAACAGCGACTCCATGCCGAAGGTGCGCGCCTCGTCGGGGACGATCGGCACCCAGCGCCGGCCCGTCTCCTTGTCGCGGACCAGGTCCTTGACCAGCCGTACGAAGGCCATGGTGGTGGCGACGTTCTGGGAGCCTGAGCCCTTGTCGAACGCGGCGAACGCCTTCTCGGCGGGGGCGGGCAGCGGGGCGAGCGCGTGCGTGCGGCGGGCCGGGGCCGGGCCGCCGAGGGCCGCGCGGCGCTCCTGGAGGTAGCGGACCTCGGGGAGTCGGCGCCGGGGTGGCCGTAGGGCACGACCCCGTCGACGAACGCGCTGTCGGAGATCGGCAGTTCCAGCAGGTCGCGCATCGCCTTGAACTCGTCCACCGAGAGCTTCTTCATCTGGTGGTTGGCGTTCTTCGACGCGAAGCCCTCACCGAGGGTGTGGCCCTTGACCGTCTGGGCCAGGATGACCGTCGGGGCGCCCTTGTGCTCGACGGCCGCCCTGTAGGCCGCGTACACCTTGCGCGCCTCGTGGCCGCCGCGGGACAGGTGGAAGCACTCCAGGATCTTGTCGTCGCTCAGCAGCTTCGCCATCTCGACGAGCGCCGGGTCGGCGCCGAAGAAGTCCCGGCGGATGTAGGCGGCGTCGCGCGTCTGGTACGTCTGCACCTGGGCGTCGGGCACCTGACGCAGGCGGCGCACGAGCGCGCCCGTGGTGTCGAGCCGGAACAGCTCGTCCCAGGCGGAGCCCCACAGCGACTTGACGACGTTCCAGCCGGCGCCGCGGAACTGGGCCTCCAGCTCCTGCACGATCTTGAAGTTCGCGCGGACCGGGCCGTCGAGGCGCTGCAGGTTGCAGTTGATGACGAAGGTGAGGTTGTCCAGCTCCTCGCGGGCGGCGAGCGCGAGGGCCGCCGTCGACTCGGGCTCGTCCATCTCGCCGTCGCCGAGGAACGCCCAGACGTGGGAGGCGGAGACGTCCTTGATGCCGCGGTTGGTCAGGTAGCGGTTGAACCGCGCCTGGTAGATCGCGGAGAGCGGGCCGAGGCCCATCGACACCGTCGGGAACTCCCACAGCCAGGGCAGCCGCCGCGGGTGCGGGTACGACGGCAGGCCGTTGCCGCCCGCCTCCTGGCGGAAGTTGTCCAGGTGGCCCTCGGTCAGGCGGCCGTCGAGGAAGGCGCGGGCGTAGATGCCGGGGAGGCGTGGCCCTGGATGTAGAGCTGGTCGCCCGAGCCGTCGGCCTCCTTGCCCTGGAAGAAGTGGTTGAAGCCGGTCTCGTACAGCCAGGCCGCGGAGGCGAAGGTGGCGATGTGGCCGCCGACGCCGTGCTTCGCGCCGCGGGTCACCATGGCCGCCGCGTTCCAGCGGTTCCAGGCGGTGATCCGGGCCTCCATCGCCTCGTCACCCGGCGTGGCGGGCTCGGCGGCGGTGGGGATGGTGTTGACGTAGTCCGTCTCGAGCAGCTTGGGCAGCGCGATGCCGTTGCCCTCGGCCCGCTCCAGCGTGCGCCGCATCAGGTACGCGGCACGGTGCGGCCCGGCCGCCTGGGCGACCGCGTCCAGGGAGGCCTGCCATTCGGCGGTCTCCTCCGGGTCCCGGTCGGGGAGCTGGTCGAGCGCGCTCGGCTGGATGGCGTAGGGGTCGGTCATGTCGCCGCCTTCCTCAGTCGAAGGGGGTTCCCTCATCGGCAAGGGTTCGGGGGTGCCCTTTGTCTTTGGCAGGACAGGGCGGTGGGGCTCTGCCGCGGAGTCGTTGTACGACACCGCGACGCGGCCCGTCGGCGACTGTAACCCCCTGATCGATGATCGATCAAAGGGTTGAGGGGGAAAATCTCTTGATCACGAGAAAGTCGGCACGGGGTGTCTCGCGCGAAGGCACCCCGTGCCGCGTTTTCGAAAGGTTTTCGCAGGTGGGGCCACGTATGAGCGAATGTGTGCTCAGGGGCGCCGTCCGGCGCCCAGGGCGCGCACGTTCCGGGCCCGCATCGCCTCAGGACCACACTGCCCCGGGCTCGTACCGTCTCAGGACCACACTGTTCCGGGCCTACGGCGCCTCGCGTCTACGGCGCTTCAGGCCCGCGGCGCGCAGCCCAGCACGTGCGCCTTCACGATCTCCGCGATGCGCGGGTCCCGCCGCTTGAAGGCCGCCACCAGCTCCTCGTGCTCCTCCGCGTACGACTGCTGCACCGTCCCCAGCCAGCGGATCGACAGCGCCGTGAACACCTCGATGCCCAGGCCCTCCCAGGTGTGCAGCAGCACGGAGTTGCCGGCCGCGCGGACCAGCTCGCGGTGGAAGGCCACCGTGTGCCGCACCTGACCGGTCCCGTCCGACGCCCGGTCCGCCTCGTACAGCGCGGCCACGTGCGGCTCCAGCGCCGAGCAGTCCTCGGCCAGCCGCTGCGCCGCCAGCTCCGCGGCGATCGCCTCCAGGCCGGCCCGGACCGGGTAGCTCTCCTCCAGGTCGGCCGCGGTCAGGTTCCGCACCCGTACGCCCTTGTTCGGCGCGGACTCGATCAGCCGCAGCGACTCCAGCTCGCGCAGCGCCTCGCGCACCGGCGTCTGGCTGACCTCCAGCTCACTGGCGATCCGCCGCTCCACGATCCGCTCGCCCGGCTGCCAGCGCCCGCTGACGATCCCCTCCACGATGTGCTCGCGGATCTGCTCGCGCAGCGAGTGGACGACGGGCGCGGTCATGAGGGCTCCTTAGGGAGGGGCCGCCCATCGGCCCCTGGGGCGTTCGACGTTTAGACAATAAGGCCGCGACGGGTTCGGGGAGCGGTTCACGGGGGCGCTTCCGCGCAGGTGAGACGAGACTTACACGCCGCTGACAGCCCGTGCGGCGGGGTGCGAACGCGCGGCGCCCCCGCCCGGGAGACCCGGGCGGGGGCGCCGTACGACACCGCGTGCCGACTACAGGCCGAGCTCGACCTCGAACTCGCCCGCCTCCAGGATGGCCTTGACCGCCGTCAGGTAACGGGCCGCGTCGGCGCCGTCCACCAGCCGGTGGTCGTAGGACAGCGTCAGGTAGGTCATGTCGCGGACGCCGATGACCGTGCCCTCCTCCGTCTCGATGACGGCCGGACGCTTCACCGTGGCCCCGATGCCGAGGATCGCGACCTGGCCCGGCGGCACGATGATCGTGTCGAAGAGGGCACCGCGCGAACCGGTGTTGGAGATGGTGAAGGTCGCGCCGGACAGCTCGTCCGGAGTGATCTTGTTGCCGCGGACCTTGCCGGCCAGCTCGGCCGTGGCCTTGGCGATGCCGGCGAGGTTGAGGTCACCGGCGTTCTTGATGACCGGGGTCATCAGGCCCTTCTCGGAGTCCACCGCGATACCGACGTTCTCGGTGTCGAAGTAGGTGATGGTCCCCTCGGCCTCGTTGATCTTGGCGTTGATCGGCGCGTGGGCCTTCAGCGCCTGGGCCGCGGCCTTGACGAAGAACGGCATCGGCGAGAGCTTGACGCCCTCACGGGCCGCGAAGGAGTCCTTCGCCTTGGCGCGCAGCTTCATCAGCCGCGTGACGTCGACCTCGACGACCGACGACAGCTGGGCCTGCTCGTGCAGCGCCTTGACCATGTTGTCGCCGATGACCTTGCGGATGCGCGGCATCTTGACGGTCTGGCCACGCAGCGGGGAGGCCTCCAGCGCGGGGGCCTTCTTCGCGGCGGCGGGGCCTCCGGCAGTCACAGCGGCGGCCGGAGCCGGTGCGGCGGCGGCCTTCGCGGCCTCGGCGGCGGCGACGACGTCCTGCTTGCGGATGCGACCGCCGACGCCGGTGCCCTTGACCGAGCCCAGGTCGACGCCGTTCTCGGCGGCGAGCTTGCGCACCAGCGGGGTGACGTAGGCACCCTCGTCGGTGGCCTGCGCGGCGGCGGGGGCGGCGGCGGGGGCGGCCGCGGCGGGGGCCGGGGCAGCGGGGGCCGGGGCGACCGGAGCGGGCGCGGGTGCCGGAGCCGGAGCCGCGGCGGCCGGAGCGGGCGCGGCCGGAGCCGGGGCCGGCGTGGGCTCCGGGGCGGGCGCGGGCGCCGGAGCAGCCGGGGCGGGAGCGGCCGCGGCGGGGGCCGGGGCAGCGGCCGGAGCCGCACCCGGAGCGCCGATGACGGCCAGCTTGGCGCCGACCTCGGCGGTCTCGTCCTCGCCGACCGTGATCTCGAGCAGCACACCGGAGGCGGGCGCCGGGATCTCGGTGTCGACCTTGTCCGTGGAGACCTCGAGCAGCGGCTCGTCGGCCTCGACGGAGTCGCCGACCGACTTCAGCCAGCGGGTGACGGTGCCCTCGGTGACGGACTCGCCGAGCGCGGGCAGGACGACGTCCGTGCCCTCGGCGGAACCGCCGCCGGAGGCGGCCTCGGCGGTGGGAGCGGGGGCCGGGGCCGCCTGCTCGGTGGAGGGCTGGGCGGCCGGGGCCGGCTCGGGAGCCGGCGGGGCGACCTGCTCCGCGGCCGGAGCCTGCTCGGCGGCCGGGGCCGGCTCGGCGGCCGGAGCCTGCTCGGCGGGGGAACCGGTGCCGTCGTCGATGACGGCCAGCTCGGCGCCGACCTCGACGGTCTCGTCCTCGGCGACCTTGATGGACGCCAGGATGCCGGCGGCGGGCGAGGGGATCTCGGTGTCGACCTTGTCGGTCGACACCTCGAGCAGGGGCTCGTCGGCCTCGACGCGCTCGCCCTCGGCCTTCAGCCAGCGGGTGACAGTGCCCTCGGTGACGCTCTCACCGAGCGCCGGAAGGGTTACGGAAACCGCCATGGTTTCGGTTGCTCCTTACGAATTGCGGAAGTCTGTGTCGTCGCGGAGTCGCTTCGCCGACCGAGGGTCAGTCGTGCGAGTGGAGCGGCTTGCCGGCCAGGGCCAGGTGGGCCTCGCCGAGCGCCTCGTTCTGCGTCGGGTGGGCGTGGATGAGCTGCGCGACCTCGGCCGGCAGCGCCTCCCAGTTGTAGATCAGCTGGGCTTCGCCGACCTGCTCGCCCATGCGGTCGCCGACCATGTGGACGCCGACCACGGCACCGTCCTTGACCTGGACGAGCTTGATCTCGCCCGCGGTCTGGAGGATCTTGCTCTTGCCGTTGCCCGCCAGGTTGTACTTCAGAGCGACGACCTTGTCCGCGCCGTAGATCTCCTTGGCCTTGGCCTCGGTGATACCCACGGAGGCGACCTCGGGGTGGCAGTACGTCACCCGCGGGACGCCGTCGTAGTCGATCGGGACGGTCTTCAGGCCGGCCAGACGCTCCGCCACCAGGATGCCCTCGGCGAAGCCGACGTGCGCGAGCTGGAGCGTCGGGACGAGGTCGCCGACGGCGGAGACGGTGGGGACGTTCGTGCGCATGTACTCGTCGACCAGGACGTAGCCGCGGTCCGTCGCGATGCCCTGCTCCTCGTAGCCGAGGCCCTGCGAGACGGGCCGCGGCCGATGGCGACGAGCAGGATCTCGGCCTCGAACTCCTTGCCGTCGGCGAGGGTGACCTTGACGCCGTCCTGGGTGTACTCGGCCTTCTGGAAGAAGGTGCCCAGGTTGAACTTGATGCCGCGCTTGCGGAACGCGCGCTCGAGGAGCTTGGAGGAGTTCTCGTCCTCGACCGGGACCAGGTGCTTGAGGCCCTCGACGATGGTGACGTCGGTGCCGAACGACTTCCACGCGGAGGCGAACTCCACGCCGATGACGCCGCCGCCCAGGATGATCGCGGACTTCGGTACGCGGTCCAGGACGAGCGCGTGGTCGGAGGAGATGATCCGGTTGCCGTCGATCTCCAGGCCCGGCAGCGACTTCGGCACGGAGCCGGTCGCGAGCAGCACGTGGCGGCCCTGGATCCGCTGCCCGTTCACGTCGACGGAGGTCGGGGAGGACAGGCGGCCCTCACCCTCGATGTACGTCACCTTGCGGGAGGCGACAAGCCCCTGGAGGCCCTTGTACAGGCCGGAGATGACACCGTCCTTGTACTTGTGGACCCCGGCGATGTCGATGCCCTCGAAGGTGGCCTTGACGCCGAACTGCTCGCTCTCGCGGGCCTGGTCGGCGATCTCGCCCGCGTGGAGCAGGGCCTTGGTGGGGATGCAACCCCGGTGCAGGCAGGTGCCGCCGACCTTGTCCTTCTCGATCAGGGCGACGTCCAGGCCCAGCTGGGCCCCGCGCAGGGCCGCGGCGTAACCGCCACTACCACCGCCGAGGATCACTAGGTCGAAAACGGTGCTGGCGTCGTTCGCCACGTCACGTCCTCCATGCATGTGCGCCGTGCGCCGGTCGTCGCTGACCGCCGGCGGCTGGTGTCCGGCCGCTCTTTCTTCGGCCCTGTGGTGGGGGCCCTGTCCTGCCGAGCCCCATCTTCGCACCTGCGGGAGGCGAACGGGACGCCGGGCCGGAGTTGCCGGCTGTTCACCGCCGGGGGGTGTGCACCGGGGTGGTTCGGCTCGACCGTGTGGTGGTCGGCTTCGGGCCCGCGCCGTCCTGGGCCGTTCGGGCTACGGCGGTCACGCCGTTCGGGAGCCCCGGTACGGCGTCGGCGTGCGGGGCCCCGCTCCACCGGAGTGAGGGTCCGGGCTTCTCCGTCGCCGCGGCCGTACCCGTCCGGCCAGGTCGTGAGGGAGCCGGCGGCCTCCCGGGAGCGGACCACGGGCGGGACCCGTGTCGCCGCCCCGGGGCCGAGCACGCCCGGGACCCGGGGGCGCCCCCCCGCGCCCTCAGGGCGGTGAGGGAGCGCCCAGGACCGTTCGGGGCGCGCGACCGGGGAGGTTCACTCCCGCCCGGTCCGCAGGAGCGGTGTGAGACACCCCACGCTCGCTTGCGCGCGGGTGAGGAGCCCCACCGGGGTGCGGGGACGTGCCGATCGACGGCGCGCCGAGTGATCGGGCGCACGCTCCCCGCACCCCGGGCGGTCAGCCGAGGTCGCCCTCCGCGGTCAGCTCCGCCAGCCGCACCAGCGTCCGCACGGCCGTGCCCGTACCGCCCTTGGGCGTGTACCCGAAGGGGCCGCCCTCGTTGAACGCCGGTCCCGCGATGTCGAGGTGCGCCCAGGTGATCCCCTCACCGACGAACTCCCGCAGGAACAGGCCGGCGACGAGTCCGCCGCCCATCCGCTCGCCCATGTTCGCGATGTCGGCGACGGGGGAGTCCATGCCCTTGCGCAGGTGGTCGGGGAGCGGCATCGGCCAGGCCGGCTCGCCGACCTCCTCGGCGGCCTCGTGCACCGCGGAGCGGAACGCGTCGTCGTTCGCCATGATGCCGAACGTCCGGCTGCCCAGCGCCAGCATCATCGCGCCGGTCAGGGTCGCGACGTCCACGATGGCGTCCGGCTTCTCCTGGGAGGCGGCCCACAGCGCGTCGGCGAGGACCAGCCGGCCCTCGGCGTCGGTGTTGAGGACCTCGACCGTCTTGCCGCTGAACATGCGCAGCACGTCACCCGGGCGGGTGGCGGAGCCGGACGGCATGTTCTCGGCCAGCGCCAGCCAGCCGGTGACGTTGACGTCCAGGCCGAGACGCGCGACGGCGACCACGGCGGCGAAGACCGCCGCCGCACCGCTCATGTCGCACTTCATCGTCTCGTTGTGCCCGGCCGGCTTGAGCGAGATGCCGCCCGAGTCGTAGGTGATGCCCTTGCCGACGAAGGCGAGGTGCTTCTTCGCCTTCGAGGAGGTGTACGACAGCTTCACCAGGCGCGGGGCCGCCGCCGAGCCGGCGCCGACGCCGAGGATGCCGCCGTAGCCGCCCTTGGCGAGGGCCTTCTCGTCGAGGACCTGGACCTTGATGCCGTGTTCCTTGGCCGCGGTCTGGGCGAGGGCGGCGAAGGCCTGGGGGTCGAGGTCGTTCGGCGGGGTGTTGATGAGGTCCCGCGCGCGGTTGAGTTCCTCGGTGACGGCGGCGGCGCGGGCGAGGGCCGCCTTGTGGGCGGCGTCGCGCGGCTTGCCGCCGAGCAGGACGGCCTCGACGAGCGGGGCCTTGCCGTTCTTCGCCTTGGCGTCCTTGCCCTGCTCCTTGTAGGTGTCGAAGGAGTAGGCGCCGAGCGCGACGCCCTCGGCGACCGCGCCGAGGTCGGCGGCGTCCGCCAGGGGCAGGGCGAAGGCGGCCTTCTTGGCGCCGGCGAGGGCGCGGGCGGCCGCACCGGCGGCGCGGCGCAGCGCCTCGGCGTCGTAGGAGGCGTCCTTCTCGGGCTCCGCGCCCAGCCCCACCGCCAGCACGAGAGGCGTCTTGAAGCCGGCCGGGGCCGGCAGCTTCGTCACCTCGCCCTCGGCGCCGGCGGCACCGAGGGTTTCCAGGACGCCGGCGAGCCGGCCGTCGTAGGCCTTGTCCACGGCCTCGGCGCCCGCTGTGACGACGGGGCCGTTGGCGCCCTTGGCGACACCGATCACGATCGCGTCGGCCCGAAGGCCGGGCGCCGCGGCGGTGCTGAGAGTGAGAGCAGTCACGGTGGTGATTTCTCGCTTCCGATGTGGAGTTGCTGTGGCCGATATGAGTGGGTCGACCGGGCCCGACAGCCGACCCTAGATCCGGGCTGGGGGAGCGGTCGTTACCGGGGTCGGCCTCACCGGCGCGGCGGACCGGCGCGGCGACCCCGCGACGAGCGTACGCGTGCGGGGGCGTTCGCCCGTGCACGGGAGTGTTCACCTGTCGGTGGCGTCGTGGCCACTCCCCGATCCTCGCATCCGACGGAGGGGCCACACCTCTCGGGTGCGGCGGAGGGCGGCGTCCCGCGCCGGGCGGCGGCGGGGGATCATGGCGGCAGCCGCCGTCGCCCACCCTGGAGCCCGTCCGTGAGACGCATGGTCCTGCTGCCCGTCCTGCTGTCGCTGCTCGCGGGCTGCGCGTCCGCGCCGGACGGCGAGCCCGCGCAGGGGGACCGCTGGCGGCCACCACCCGGCATCGGCTGGCAGTGGCAGCTGAGGGGGCGTCTGGACACCTCCGTCGACGTGCCGGTGTACGACGTCGACGGCTTCGACCAGAGCGCGGCGGCCGTCGCCGGGCTGCACGAGGACGGCCGCAGGGTCATCTGCTACCTGTCCACCGGCGCCTGGGAGGACTGGCGGCCGGACGCGGGGAGGTTCCCGCGGGCGGTCCTGGGCGAGGGCAACGGCTGGGAGGGGGAGCGCTGGCTGGACATCCGCCGTACCGACGTCCTCGAACCGCTGATGGCGGCCCGTCTCGACATGTGCCGCGACAAGGGCTTCGACGCGGTGGAACCGGACAACATGGACGGCTACCGCAACGAGAGCGGCTTCCCGCTGACGGCCGCCGACCAGCTCCGCTACAACCGGCTGATCGCCCGGCTCGCCCACGACCGGGGCCTGTCCGTCGGTCTGAAGAACGACCTCGACCAGATCCCCGAACTCGTCGACGACTTCGACTTCGCGGTCAACGAGCAGTGCGCCCAGTACGGCGAGTGCGCGCGGACGACCCCGTTCGTCGAGGCGGGCAAGGCCGTCTTCCACGTCGAGTACGAACTCCCCACGAGCCGCTTCTGCGCCGAGTCCCGCCGCCTGAAGCTGAGTTCCCTGCGGAAGGAGTACGAACTCACGGCGTGGCGCGAGGCCTGTTAGCCGGGTCCCGCCGCCTTCGCTAACCGAGGCAGAGGACCACCAGCGCCGTCGTGGCCGCCGTCTCCGCCAGGCCGCCGAAGACGTCGCCGGTGACCCCGCCGAAGCGGCGCGTGCAGTGGCGCAGGAGCAGTTCGGCGGCGACGACGGCGAGGACGAGGGCGACGGGCGTGCGGACGGCGTCGTACGGGCCGAGGAGGGCGCCCCCGGCCGCCGCGGCCGCGAGGCAGCCCGCCGCCACGGCCAGCGCGCCGCGCACCGGGACCACCCCGGCGACCGCCGCGCCGAGCCCCTCCGGCCGGGCGGCGGGCACGCCGGCGCGGGCGGCGAGGGTGAGCGCCAGCCGGGCGGCGACCGCGCCGGCGACGGCCGCCAGGGCGCCCCGGCCCCAGGAGGAGCCGTAGAGCTGGGTCAGCGCGGCCACCTGGGCGAACAGGACGAGGACGAGGGTGAGGACGCCGAAGGGCCCGATGTCCGACTGCTTCATGATCCGCAGCGCGTCGTCCGCGGGCCTGCCGCTGCCCAGCCCGTCCGCGGTGTCCGCCAGCCCGTCGAGGTGCAGGCCGCGGGTGAGGGCGGCGGGCACGGCGGCGGAGGCGACGGCGGCGAGCAGCGGGCCCGCGCCGAGGAGCAGGAGCAGCAGCCCGAGCCCGGCCGCGCAGCCGCCGACGGCCAGCCCGGCCAGCGGGGCCGCGAGCATGCCCCCGCGCGCGGCCCCGCGGTCCCAGCGGGTCACCCGGACGGGGAGGACGGTGAGGGTGCCGAAGGCGAAGCGCAGACCGTCGAGGCCGGAGGGCGGGGCGGGCGGGGAGGGCGGGGTCGTGGACACCGGCGCAGGTTACCCGGCGGTCGGACGGGCGCCGCGGGGAGCCCGGGACGAAAATGCGCCTATGGGAGATTGGCTGCAGCGCAACATCGTCGAGCCGGGCAAGCTTCCGCTGCTCGTCGCCCTGGCCTCCTTCGTCCTGACCTTCCTGATCACCCGGGTCGTCACCCGTCTGATCCGCGCGGGCAAGGGCCCGTTCGGCAACATCAGCGCGGGCGGGGTGCACATCCACCACGTGGTGCCCGGCGTCGTCCTCACCGTCGTCGGCGGCTTCGGCGCGGTGGCCAGCGGCCGGCACGGCTTCGGCTCGTACGCCTGCGCGGCGGTCTTCGGCATCGGCGCGGGCCTGGTCCTGGACGAGTTCGCGCTGGTCCTGCACCTCGACGACGTGTACTGGACGGAGGCCGGCCGCAAGAGCGTGGAGGCCGTCGTCCTGACGGCGGCCCTCGTCGGCCTGGTGCTGGTCGGCTTCGCGCCGTTCGGCGTCAACGACCTCAGCGACGAGGAACTCCAGGACCGGGGCGCCGTGCTCTCGACCGTGGCCGTCAACTTCCTGTTCGCCCTGGCCGTGCTGAGCAAGGGCAAGGTGAAGCTGGCCGTCTTCAGCGTGTTCGTCCCGTTCGTCGCCCTGTTCGGCCTCGTCCGGGTGGCCCGTCCCGACTCGCCGTGGGCCCGCCGCTTCTACCGCAGGCGCCCGCACGCCCGCGCCAGGGCGGTCCTGCGGGCCTACCACCACGACCGCCGCTGGGCGGGCCCGCGCCGGGTGGTCGGCGACTGGCTGGGCGGCAAGACCGACGCCGAGCTGAGCCGGGCGGCCGAGCACCACTGACACGCTGCCGTGACGGCCGTCGGCCCCGGGGGCTGCCTACTCCGTGCCGAGCGCCCCGGTGGGCTCCCCGGCGGCCACCTTCCCGGCGGATCCCTCGGGGCCCGCGGGGCCCGCGGGGCCATCGGGGCTGTCGGGGCCGTCGAGCCCCGCGGGCTCCCGGGGTGCTTCGGGCTTCTCCGGCAGTTCGGCGGCCAGGGCGGCGGCCGCCTGCACCAGCGGCAGCGCCAGCAGCGCTCCCGCGCCCTCGCCCACCGTCACGCCCTGGTCCAGCAGCGGCTCCAGGGCCATCCGGTCCAGCGCCTTCGCCTGCCCCGGCTCCCCGCTGCGCTGTCCGGCCAGCCACCAGTCCGGGGCCCGGAAGGCGATCCGCTGCCCGACGAGCGCGCACGCCGCCGCCACGACGCCGTCCAGCACCACCGGCATCTTGCGGACGGCGCTCTGGAGCAGGAAGCCCGTCATCGCGGCGAGGTCCGCGCCGCCCACGGTCGCCAGCAGCTGCACCTGGTCCCCGAGCACCGGCCGCGCCCGCCGCAACGCGTCCCGGATCGCGGCGCACTTGCGCATCCACGCCAGGTCGTCGATCGCCAGGCCGCCCCGCCCGGTCACCACGGACGCGTCGGTCCCGCACAGCGCGGCCACCAGGACGCCCGCCGCCGTCGTCCCGCCCACGCTGACATCGCCGAGCACGACCAGGTCCGTACCGGAGTCGGCCTCCTCGTCGGCCACCGCCACCCCGGCGAGGAAGGCCGCCTCGGCCTCCTCGGCGGTCAGCGCGTCCTCGACGTCGATACGGCCGCTGCCGCGCCGCACCCGGTGCCGTACGACGTCCTCGGGGAACGTCTCCGGCGGGCAGTCCAGCGCCATGTCCACGACGCGCACGGGGACGCCGAGCCGCCGGGCGAGCACCGACACCGGCCGGCCGCCCTCCAGCACCTCCCGCACCAGCTCCGCCGCGCTGCCCGCCGGACGCGCCGAGACGCCCAGTCCGGCGATCCCGTGATCGCCGGCGAACAGCACCACCCGCGGCCGTACGACCGGCCGTACGGGCACCGAACCCTGCGCCGCCGCCAGCCACTCACCCAGGTCGTCGAGGCGGCCCAGCGATCCGGGCGGCACGGCCAGCCGTTCCCGGCGGGCCTCCGCGTCGCGGCGCACCCCGCCGTCGGGGCGCTCGATCAGATCGGTGAAGTCGTCGAGATTCAGCGAGCTCATTCGCCGAACAGTACCGGCACCGGTCGAACGGTCCGGTGCCACACCGGCACCACACCCCCGTGACGTCTTTGCACCCGAGATCGGCATCCCATACGTTCCGTTTTACGGCGAATTGCCGCATCCTCCGACGCCCCTCCCCGGAGCCGCTCATGCCCCCCAGGCCCATCCACGAGCCGCGCCGCGACAACTGCCCCTGGTGCGGCTCGAAACGCCTGCGCACCCGCCTGCGCGCGCCCGACCTGCTCCACCACCGGCCCGGCACCTTCGCCGTCGACGAGTGCCGGGACTGCGCCCACACCTTCCAGAACCCGCGACTGACCGCGGAGGGGCTCGCCCTCTACCACCGCCCCCCGGCGGTGGGCCTGCCCGGCGACTCCGCCGAACGCGTCCTCGCCACCCGCACGCGGCGGCGCCGGCTGGTGGCCACCGCCCGCGCGATGCTGCCCTTCCCCGAGCCGGAGAGCTGGCTGGACGTGGGTACGGGGACGCGCTGTTCCCCGAGGCGGCGAAGGAGGTCTTCACCTACACCTCCTTCGACGGGCTCGACCCCACCCCGCGGGTCGTCAGGGCCCAGGAGGCCGGCCGCGTGGAGGAGGCCCACCAGGGGTGGCTCACCCACCCCGCCACCAGCGCACGGCTGCGCGCCCGCTACGACGTCGTCAGCATGCTCGGCCATGTCGAGCACACCCTCGACCCGCGCGCCGAACTCCGCGCCGCGCTCGTCGCGTTGCGGCCCGGCGGACACCTGCTCCTCGAACTGCCCGAACCGCGCAGCGCGTTCGCGGCGCTGCTCGGCAAGTGGTGGGTGGCCCACGGGCAGCCGCGCCACCTCCACCTCATCCCGCTGCCCAACCTCCGCGCCGAACTCGAGTCCCAGGACTGCACCGTCGTCACGGCCGACCGCAGCGGCGCCCACGTCCCCCACGACCTCGCGGCGGCCCTGGCCCTCGCCCTCTCCCGCTCGGTCCCGGCCCCCCGTACGGCCCTCCTGCGCGCCGCCGCCCCGCTGGTCACCGCGGCGAGCGCCCTGGACCACGCGCTGGCCCCCCTGCTCCGCCACACCCGCTTCTCCAACACGTACCGGGTGATCGCCCGCAAGAACTGACCCCCGGCACCGGCGACGGCCACCCGACGGCGTCCGCAGGCAGGCGTGCCGCCCGGAGCCGCTCGGGCGGCACGCCGGGGTCCGCCCGGGCGAGCCGGGAGCGGGGGAGGCACCCCCTGCCGCGCCGGGCCGTGCCGCGCACCCGCCGGGCACCGGCCCCCGGCATCGGGCAGCCCCCTGACACCAGGCGTTCCCCGGCACCGGCCCTGCGCCCGGGAGCGCGCTCGGCCCGGCCCGGTGGCACCGCTGCCGGCTCCGCGCGCGGCTGTGCGCGGCCGGCTCAGCCCCGTAGCACCAGCACCTGTCCCGCCACCACCAGCAGCACCTCCTCGCACTCGCCCGCGACCGCCGCGTTCAGCCGTCCCAGCTCGTCCCGGTACCGCCGTCCCGACGCCGTCGCCGGCACGATCCCGGACCCCACCTCGTTCGACACCAGCACCACCGGCCGCCGGGTCCCCCGCACCGCTCCCGCCAACTCCGCCACCCGGGAGCGCAGTTCGCGTTCACCGCCGTCCGCCCACACCGCGTCGTCCCAGGCGCCGACGGAGTCCATCGCGTCGGTCAGCCACAGCGACAGGCAGTCGACCAGCAGGGGCGGCGCCCCGTCCTGTGCGAGCAGCGGCACCAGGTCGCACGTCTCCACCGTCCGCCACGACCCCGGCCGCCGCTCCCGGTGCGCGGCGACCCGTGCCGCCCACTCGCCGTCCCCGCCCCGTGTCCCGCCGGTCGCGACGTACAGCACGTCGGGGAAGGACTCCAGCCGCCGTTCGGCCTCCACCGACTTCCCCGACCGCGCGCCGCCCAGCACCAGGGTCCGCCGCGGCACGTCCGGCACCTCCTCGTACACGCCCACCGTCAGCGTCGATCCGTCCGGCACCGCCCGCGCCCCCGCCGCGGCCAGCCGGCGCCGCACCTCCGGACCCGGGGGCACGTCGTGGTCCAGGTGCACGGCGACGACGTCCGTCGTGGGCCCGACCGCGCCCACCGCCCGCAGCTTCGCCGCCGCGTCCGGCCGCCCCATCACGTCGGCGAGGACCATGTCGTACCGCTCGGCAGGCTCCCCGCCCTCCTCCAGCCCGGCCGGCGCGCCGCCCGGCGGCAGGTACAGCAGCCGCTGCCCGTCCGGACCGGTCACGGCGTACCCCGTACCGGGCGCGTCCATCGCCACCGCCCGCACCCGGTGCCCCGTCGGCTGCGTCGACTCCCGGCCGTCCGGCACCCGGACGGGTTGCGGCAGCCCGGCCGGCACCTCGACCGCGGGCCCGTCGTGCGGATGCGACAGCAGCACCTGCCGCACGCCGCCCAGGGAGTGCCCGGAGCGCGCCGCGGCGAAGGCCGCGCCCGGCGTGAGGTCGAGCAGCAGCACCCCGTCCACCAGAGCCGCGGTCGCCGCCCGGGCGTCCGCCCCGAGGGCGGTCGCGCAGGCGGCACAGGGACAGTCGGGGCGGGGGAGTCCCGCGGGGGCACCGGTACCGAGCAGAGTCACTTCCACGGACCTGATTTTCGCGCGTCCGATCAGGTCTTGCGCATCCGGCTAGGCTGCGTGCCAGGAGCCGGACCGTGATCCGGCTCCTGCTCTGCATGTGCTCACACGTTGGAGGCGTACATGGCGGCATGGACGTGGCGGTTCGAGAAGGCCGACGGGACGGAGGTCCAGCCCGCGGTGCAGCCGGAGGAGTTCACCACGCAGGGGGACGCCGAGTCCTGGCTCGGGGAGCAGTGGAAGGCCCTGCTCGAAGGCGGCGCGGACCAGGTCCGGCTGTTCGAGGACGCCACGGAGATCTACGGCCCGATGAACCTGCACGCCGACGAGTCGTAGGAGGGGCCCCGGCCCGGGGTGGCCGGCCGACGGCCACCCCGCTCGCCCCGCCCCGACCGCCCCCGGCGCCGCTCGACCGGCGTCACGCCGACCGTCCGTCGCCGCTGCGGGTGAAATCCACCGCGGGGCCTCTCAGCCCCGCACCCCGCACAGATGCAGCAGTGCCGCCACGCTGCGGTACGGGTCCGTCCGGCCCGCCCGCTCCTCCGCCGCCAGCAGCGGCTCCAGGTCCTCGGGGACGTCCGCGCCGTCCACCGCCGTGTCCGTGAAGACCCGCACGCCGTACCAGGTGTGCAGCGGCGCCCCGATGCCCGCGAGGGTCGCGGTCAGGGTCTCCCGGCGGTCCGCGCGGACGTCCAGACCCAATCGGTTGCGGTACGCCGTGGTGTCGAAGGCGCCCAGGGCGCCCGCCCAGTCCCCGGCCAGCCCGGGCCGCATGGCCAGCGCGTCGGCGTTGCGGACCAGGAGGGACAGCAGCCCGCCGGGGGCCAGCACGCGCGCGAGGCCCGCGAGCAGGGGGTCCGGCTCCTGGACGTACATGAGCACGCCGTGGCAGAGCACCACGTCGAAGCTGCCGGGCGGGAAGTGCGCGCCGGTGTCCCGGCCGTCGCCCTCCATGATCCGCATCCGCTCCCGGATGCCCTCGGGCTCCCCGCCCAGGGCCTCACGGGCCGCGGCGATCATCGTCGCGTCCTGCTCCAGCCCGGTCACCTGGTGACCGAGCCGGGCCAGCCGCAGCGCCTGGGTGCCCTGCCCCATCCCCACGTCGAGCACGCGCAGCCGCTGCCCGACCGGATACCGCCCGGCTATCTGTTCGTCGAGCTGCCGGGCCACCAGCTCCTGCCGTACGACATCACGCAGTCCGCCGAGCCTGTTCAGCCAGGCCTTCGCCGCGCCCCCGGAGAAAGAAGCCGTGCTCAGGGCCGCTCTCCGCGCTTGACCTGCGGCTTGGGCAGCCGGAGCCGACGCATCTGGAGGGAGCGCATGAGCGCGTAGGCCACCGCGCCCCGCCGGTTCTGGTCGGGGAAGCGCTCGGCGAGCCGCTTCTTCAGACGGAACCCGGTCACGAGCGAGTCCAGCACGATCAGCACGATCACCACGAGCCACAGCAGCAGCGCGATCGTCTGGAGCGAGCCCACCCGGACCATGCTCAGCACCAGGATGACCACGGCCATCGGCAGGAAGAACTCCGCCACGTTGAACCGCGAGTCGATGGTGTCGCGCGCGAACTTGCGCACCGGGCCCTTGTCGCGGGCCGGCAGGAACCGCTCGTCACCGCCCGCCAGCGCCTGCCGCTGGCGCTCCAGCTGGGCTCGGCGCTCCTCGCGCTGACGCTTGGCGGCGTCCTTGCGCGACAGCGAGGTGTTGGCGACGCTGCGGCGTTGGGACTGGGCCTCACTGCGCTTGGGCGTGGGCCTGCCCTTCGGGGCCTGCGGGTCGCGGGTCTGCTTGGAGTCGGCCGGCGCCTTGTCGGCTACCGGGGCCTTCTCTTCCTTGGCACGGCTACGGAACACAAAACCCAAGGGTAAGCGCTCCCCGGGCATGGACCCCAGCCGGGCGGGGAACGATCCGGCAACACCGTTCGTCTGAACCGATGACGGACTCGGGACGAACCGGTGGAGAGGGGACGGGCGGTGGCGCGGTGGTCACCCTGAAGGTCACCTACTCCTCACGCCGGAGCAAGGCCTCGGTCAGTCGTCCTTGGGGATGAGCACATCTGGCCTCGAACAGTGCGTCAATGGAAGCAGGGCCCGTACTGTGGGTTCTGTCGCAGAGCTGGAGCTGGACGTCAGAAGGGGGCGCGCGAAGCCCATGAGCGGTGTCATGAAGCGTATGGGGATGATCTTCCGCGCGAAGGCGAACAAGGCCCTTGACCGGGCCGAGGACCCGCGCGAAACCCTCGACTACTCGTACCAGAAGCAGCTGGAGCTGTTGCAGAAGGTCCGCCGCGGTGTCGCGGACGTGGCCACCTCGCGCAAGCGGCTGGAACTCCAGCTCAACCAGTTGCAGTCGCAGTCCTCCAAGCTGGAGGACCAGGGCCGCAAGGCGCTCGCGCTGGGCCGCGAGGACCTGGCCCGCGAGGCGCTCTCCCGCCGGGCCGCCCTCCAGCAGCAGGTCACCGACCTGGAGACGCAGCACTCGACGCTCCAGGGCGAGGAGGAGAAGCTCACCCTCGCGGCCCAGCGCCTCCAGGCCAAGGTGGACGCCTTCCGCACCAAGAAGGAGACCATCAAGGCCACCTACACGGCGGCGCAGGCGCAGACCCGGATCGGGGAGGCCTTCTCCGGCATCTCCGAGGAGATGGGCGACGTCGGGCTGGCGATCCAGCGCGCCGAGGACAAGACCGCCCAGCTCCAGGCCCGGGCCGGCGCCCTCGACGAACTCCTCGCCTCCGGCGCCCTGGACGACCCCACCGGCATCGCCAAGGACGACCTCCAGGCCGAGCTGGACCGGCTCTCCGGTGGTACGGATGTAGAGCTGGAGCTCCAGCGCATGAAGGCGGAGCTGGCCGGCGGCCCCTCGTCCGGGCAGCAGGCCATCGAGGGCGGCGCCGACCCGGCGCAGAACCGGCAGCAGCCGCAGGACACCCCGCGCTTCGACAAGCAGTAGCCGCGGCGCCGGGGCCGGAGCCGAGGAGGCCGACATGATCGTCCGGATCATGGGGGAGGGCCAGTGGACACTGGCCGACTCCCACTTCGCCGAGCTGAACCAGCTGGACGACGAACTGCTGGCCGAGATGGAGGGCGGCGACGACGAGGGCTTCCACCGCACCCTCTGCGCCCTCCTGGACGCCGTCCGCCGCCTCGGCGAGCCCCTTCCCGACGACGCCCTGGAACCCTCGGAACTGATCCTCCCGGCCCCGGACGCGAGCCTGGAGGAGGTCCGGGAGATGCTCAGCGACAACGGGCTGATCCCCGGCTGAGGCCGGAGTCCCGGTGACGGCGGGCCGCTGCCCCGGCGGTGGCCCGCGGCCCGCGGGTCCGGCCCGGCGGTCGGCCGGGACCGGGCCGCCCGGGCCGACGGCCGGCCCGCCGCCCCACCCGACGCCCGGGTCCGAGGGCGGCTGTCCCCGGCGGCAGCCCCTGCCGACGGTGCCGGGCGGCGGCCACGGAGCGGCCACGAAAGCGACGGCACGGAAAGCGACCCCCTGTGACCCCCCTCGCCCGAGCCCGGCGCCGGCTGAAGGCCCACCCCCTCGCCCTGGACTCCGCCCTCGCCGCCGCCGTACTGCTGTGCATGCTGGCCGGTTCCTTCATCGACCCGCACGGCGAGCAGGGCGTCAGCTGGAGCCTGCGCAGTCCCGACCCGCTCAGCCTGCTGCTGATCACCCTCGCCGGCGTCGCCCTCGCCCTCCGCCGCATCGCCCCCCTGGCGGTCCTCGCGGTCACCGGCACCTGCACCGTGGTCGAGAGCGTCACCGGCGACCCCCGCGCCCCCGTCGCGATGTCCGCCGTCCTCGCCCTCTACACCGTCGCCTCCACCACCGACCGCCCCACCACCTGGCGGGTCGGCCTGCTCACCACGACCGTCCTCACCGGCGCCGCCATGCTCGCCGGGCCGCTGCCCTGGTACGCCCAGGAGAACCTGGCGATCTTCGCCTGGACCGGCATCGGCGCCACCGCCGGGGACGCGGTCCGCAGCCGCCGGGCCGTCGTGCGCGCCATCCGGGAGCGGGCCGAACGGGCCGAACGCACCCGCGAGGAGGAGGCCCGCCGCCGGGTCGCCGAGGAGCGCCTGCGCATCGCCCGCGACCTGCACGACGTGGTCGCCCACCACATCGCCCTGGTCAACGTGCAGGCCGGGGTCGCCGCCCACGTCATGGACAAACGCCCCGACCAGGCCAAGGAGGCCCTCGCGCACGTCCGCGAGGCCAGCCGCTCCGCGCTCAACGAACTGCGCGCCACGGTCGGCCTGCTGCGCCAGTCCGGCGACCCGGAGGCGCCCACCGAGCCGGCCCCCGGCCTCGACCGGCTCGACGAACTGGCCGGCACCTTCCGCAACGCGGGCCTGCCGGTCGAGGTGGCCCGTGCCGACCACGGCACCGCGCTCCCCGCCGCCGTCGACCTGGCCGCCTACCGCGTCATCCAGGAGGCCCTCACCAACGTGCGCAAACACGCGGGACCCGAGGCCAGGGCCGAGGTCAGCGTCGTCCGCGTCGGCCCCCACATCGAGGTCACCGTCCTCGACGACGGTCCCGGGGGCGCACCGGCCCCGCAGGACGGCGGCGGACACGGCCTGCTCGGGATGCGTGAGCGCGTCACCGCCCTGCGCGGCGCCCTCACCACCGGTCCCCGCTACGGGGGCGGCTACCGCGTCCATGCGATCCTGCCCGTCAAGACCCGCCCCAGCGCCCCCGAGGACTCCGCATGACCATCCGCGTCCTGCTCGCCGACGACCAGGCGCTGCTGCGCAGCGCGTTCCGGGTGCTCGTCGACTCCGAGCCCGACATGGAGGTGGTCGGTGAGGCGTCCGACGGGGCGCAGGCGGTCCGGCTCGCCAAGGAGGAGCGCGCCGACGTCGTCCTGATGGACATCCGCATGCCCGGCACCGACGGCCTCGCCGCCACCCGCCTGATCAGCGCCGACCCGTCCCTCGCGCACGTCCGCGTGGTGATCCTGACGACCTTCGAGGTCGACGACTACGTGGTGCGGTCGCTGCGCGCGGGCGCCTCCGGCTTCCTCGGCAAGGGCAGCGAGCCGGAGGAACTGCTCAACGCCATCCGGGTCGCCGCCGGCGGGGACGCCCTGCTCTCGCCGGCCGCGACCAAGGGGCTGATCGCCCGCTTCCTCGCCCAGGGCGACGTGGGGGACGACGACGACCCGGACCGGGCGCAGCGGCTGTCGGCGCTCACCGGCCGGGAGCGCGAGGTCCTCGTCCAGGTCGCCGGCGGCCACTCCAACGACGAGATCGCCGAACGCCTGGAGGTCAGCCCGCTGACCGTGAAGACGCACGTCAACAGGGCCATGGCCAAACTGGGCGCCCGCGACCGGGCCCAGCTCGTGGTGATCGCCTACGAGTCCGGGCTGGTCCGCCCGAGGGTGGACTGATCTCCACCCGGCCGTACTGCACCCGGAGTATGCGCCGTATAAGGAAATCGACCTGGGGCTTACGGATCGGGCCTTCCGCATGGCCGATGGTGTGAGGGGACGGGGCCCGTGCGTGCGCGCCGTCCCTTTCCGTCCCTGCCGTGCCGCTCCCGCCGCTCCCGGAAGAGAGACCTGTAACCCATGTCCTGGCTGTCGAAGTTCAGCCTCGCGCAACGGGCCCTGATAGGCCTCGTGTCCATCATCGCGATCGTGTTCGGGGCGATCGCGATCCCGCAGCTCAAACAGCAGCTCCTGCCCACCATCGAACTGCCGGTGGTGTCGGTGCTCGCCCCGTACCAGGGAGCCTCCCCCGACGTCGTCGAGAAGCAGGTGATCCAGCCCATCGAGGACAACCTCGAAGGGGTCGACGGGATCACCGGCGTCACCTCCACGGCGAGCGAGGGCAACGCGGTCATCCTCGCCTCCTTCGACTACGGCAACGACACCGAGCAGCTCGTCGCCGACGTCCAGCAGGCCGTCAACCGGGCCCGCGTCCGGCTCCCGGACCCGGTGGACCCGCAGGTCGTCGCCGGTTCCACGGACGACATCCCGACCGTGGTCCTCGCCGTCGCCTCGGCCGGTGACCAGCAGGCCCTCGCCGACCGCCTGGACACGACGGTCGTGCCCGCGCTGAAGGACATCGACGGCGTCGGTCAGGTCACCGTCGACGGCGTGCGCGACCTCCGGGTCACCGTCACCCCGGCCGACGCGAAACTGGCGAAGGCCGGGCTGACCACCCAGTCGCTCGCCCAGGCCCTCCAGGCCGGCGGCGTCACCGTCGCCGCGGGCTCCTTCGACGAGGCGGGCGGCAACCGCACCGTCCAGGTCGGCGGCGGCTACACCTCCCTGCGGCAGATCCAGGACCTGGTGATCCCCGCGCGGCCGGGCGGCAAGCCGGTCCGTCTCGCCGACGTCGCCACGGTGAAGCAGGAGGAGGCCCCGGCCGCCTCCGTCACCCGCACCGACGGCAAGCCCAGCCTCGCCGTGGCCGTCACCATGGACCACGACGGCAGCGCGGTCGCCATCTCCGACGCGGTCCGGGACAAGCTGCCCGGTCTGCGCGAGGACCTCGGCGCCGGCGCGTCGATCACCGTCGTCAGCGACCAGGGCCCGGCGGTGTCGAAGTCCATCGACGGCCTGACCACCGAGGGCGCGCTCGGCCTGCTCTTCGCGGTCCTGGTCATCCTGGTCTTCCTGGCGTCGGTCCGCTCGACGCTGGTGACGGCGGTGTCCATCCCGCTGTCCGTGGTCCTCGCCCTGATCGTGCTGTGGACCCGCGACCTGTCGCTCAACATGCTGACCCTGGGCGCGCTGACCATCGCCATCGGCCGCGTCGTCGACGACTCGATCGTGGTCCTGGAGAACATCAAGCGCCACCTCGGCTACGGCGAGGAGCGCCAGGCCGCGATCCTCACCGCGGTCCGCGAGGTGGCCGGCGCGGTCACCTCCTCGACCCTCACCACGGTCGCCGTGTTCCTGCCGATCGGCCTGGTCGGCGGCATGGTCGGCGCCCTGTTCGGCGCGTTCAGCCTCACCGTCACGGCGGCCCTGCTGGCCTCCCTGCTGGTGTCCCTGACGGTCGTCCCGGTCCTGTCGTACTGGTTCCTGCGGCCCCGAAGGGCACCCCCGAGGACGCCGGCGAAGCCCGCCGCGCGGCCGAGGAGAAGGAGGCGAACAGCCGCCTGCAGCGCTTCTACGTCCCCGTCCTGCGGTTCGCGACCCGGCGCCGGCTGACGAGCGTGGCGATCGCGGTCGTCGTTCTGATCGGCACCTTCGGCATGGCGCCGCTGCTGAAGACCAACTTCTTCGACCAGGGCGAGCAGCAGGTCCTGACGGTCAAGCAGGAGCTGGAGCCGGGCACCAGCCTGGCGGCGACCGACGCCCGGGCCAGGAAGGTCGAGCAACTCCTCGCCGGCACCGAGGGCGTGAAGGACTACCAGGTCACCGTCGGCTCCTCCGGGTTCATGGCGGCCTTCGGCGGCGGCACCGACACCAACCAGGCCTCGTACCAGGTGATGCTGGAGGACTCTGCGTCCTTCGAGGACGTCCGGGACCACATCGAGGACGGGCTGAAGAAGCTGTCCGGCATCGGCAGCACCACGGTCGCCGCCGGTGACGGCTTCGGCAGCCAGGACCTGAGCGTCGTCGTGAAGGCGGCCGACGCCGGGGTGCTGCGCACGGCGGCCGAGCAGGTCCGCGCCGCGGTGGCCGGCCTGGACGACGTCACGGACGTCACCAGCGACCTCTCGCAGAGCGTGCCGCGCATCTCGGTCGCGGCGAACGCGAAGGCCGCGGCGGCCGGGTTCGACGAGCAGAGCCTGGGCGCGGCGGTCACGCAGGCGGTGCGCGGCACGACGGCGGCGAAGGCGGTCCTGGACGACACCGAGCGCGACGTCGTCATCACCTCCGCCCGTCCGGCCACCACGCTGGCGCAGCTCAGGGCCCTGCCCCTGGGCCCGGTGAAGCTCGGCGACATCGCGACCGTGCGGCTCGTCGACGGCCCCGTGGCCATGACGCGCATCGACGGCCGGCGCGCGGCCACCGTCACCGCCCGGCCGACCGGCGACAACACGGGCGCGGTGAGCGCGGACCTGACGTCGAAGCTGGACGCGCTGAAGCTCCCGGCGGGCGCCACGGCCGAGATCGGCGGTGTCTCGCAGGACCAGGACGACGCGTTCAAGAACCTCGCCCTGGCGATGCTCGCGGCGATCGCGATCGTCTTCATGCTGCTGGTGGCGACCTTCCGGTCGCTGGTCCAGCCGCTGATCCTGCTGGTCTCCATCCCGTTCGCGGCGACCGGCGCGATCGGCCTGCTGATCGCCACCGGCACCCCGATGGGCGTCCCGGCCATGATCGGCATGCTGATGCTGATCGGCATCGTGGTGACCAACGCCATCGTGCTGATCGACCTGATCAACCAGTACCGCGGACAGGGGTACGGCGTGGTCGAGGCCGTGGTCGAGGGCGGCCGCCACCGGCTGCGGCCCATCCTCATGACGGCACTGGCGACCGTCTTCGCCCTGCTGCCGATGGCCCTGGGCGTCACCGGTGAGGGCGGCTTCATCGCGCAGCCGCTGGCCGTGGTCGTGATCGGCGGTCTGATCACCTCCACGCTGCTCACCCTGCTGCTGGTCCCGACCCTCTACGCGATGGTCGAACTGCGCAAGGAGCGGCGGGCGCAGAAGCGGACGGCGAAGAAGCGGTCCGCCGGGCCGGAGAAGGCCCCGGAGCCGGCCGGCGTCTGAGCCGGTGCACGCACCTGAGCTCCGGTACACCGACCGCGGCTCAGGTACCCGCACCGAGGCCCCGGCCCGCGCGCACCGCGCGGGCCGGGGCCTCGACGTCTGTCCCGCCGGGGGCCCTACGGCAGCGCCAGCATCCGCTCCAGCGCCAGCTTCGCGTACGCCTCGGTCTCCTTGTCGACCTCGATGCGGTTGACCAGCGTGCCTTCGGCCAGGGACTCCAGGGTCCAGACCAGGTGCGGCAGGTCGATGCGGTTCATGGTGGAGCAGAAGCAGACCGTCCTGTCGAGGAACACGATCTCCTTGCCCTCGGGGCGAAACGGTTCGCCAGCCTGCGGACCAGGTTCAGCTCCGTGCCGATGGCCCACTTGGAGCCGGCGGGGGCGGCCTCCAGGGCCTTGATGATGTACTCGGTCGAGCCGACGTGGTCCGCCGCCGCCACGACCTCGTGCCGGCACTCGGGTGGACGAGCACGTTCACCCCGGGGATGCGGGCGCGTACGTCCTCCACCGACTCCAGGCTGAAGCGGCCGTGCACCGAGCAGTGGCCCCGCCACAGGATCATCTTCGCGTCGCGCAGCTGCTCGGCGGTGAGCCCGCCGTTCGGCTTGTGCGGGTTGTAGACGACGCAGTCCTCCAGGGACATGCCCATGTCGCGGACGGCGGTGTTGCGGCCCAGGTGCTGGTCGGGCAGGAACAGCACCTTCTCGCCCTGCGCGAAGGCCCACTCCAGGGCCTTCCTCGCGTTGGACGAGGTGCAGATCGTGCCACCGTGCCTGCCGGTGAACGCCTTGATGTCCGCGGAGGAGTTCATGTACGAGACGGGCACGACCTGCTCGGCCACGCCGGCCTCGGTCAGCACGTCCCAGCACTCGGCGACCTGCTCGGCCGTCGCCATGTCGGCCATCGAGCAGCCGGCCGCCAGGTCGGGCAGGACCACCTTCTGGTCGTCGGACGTCAGGATGTCCGCGGACTCGGCCATGAAGTGCACACCGCAGAACACGATGTACTCGGCCTCCGGGCGGGCGGCCGCGTCCCGCGCCAGCTTGAAGGAGTCGCCCGTGACGTCGGCGAACTGGATGACCTCGTCGCGCTGGTAGTGGTGCCCGAGGACGAAGACCTTGTCACCGAGCTTCTCCTTGGCGGCGCGGGCCCGCTCCACCAGGTCCGGGTCGGACGGGGAGGGCAGGTCGCCGGGGCACTCGACGCCCCGCTCACTCTTCGGGTCGGCCTCGCGGCCGAGCAGCAACAGGGCGAGCGGAGTCGGCTGTACGTCGAGCTCCGTGGTCTGGGCGGTGGTCACGACACGCACCCTTTCTACTTTTCGTCGATCTGACGTTATCTATCATAACCCGCTTCATGTCACTTTGACGACGGTCATTGCGTCGATGTGACATGAATCCCGCCGTGTCCCGCGGTGTCCCACCGTGCCCCGGCGCGGGCCCGTCCACGGGCGCCGAGGGCTACTGTTCGCCGCCGGGCGCGTGTGCGAGCATGAAAGAACGGGCGGAAGACAACTCGCCCGGCCCGTGGAATGAATCCGCGGCCCCGCCGGTTGAAACCGTCGGCAAGCAGTCTCCGTACAACCCGGGAGAGATGTAGATGTCCGTATCGGACGAGACCAGCACCGTCACCGACGGCATCATCCTGTCCGACGCCGCCGCGGCGAAGGTCAAGGCCCTGCTCGACCAGGAAGGCCGTGAGGACTTGGCCCTGCGTGTCGCCGTCCAGCCCGGCGGCTGCTCCGGCCTGCGCTACCAGCTCTTCTTCGACGAGCGTTCCCTCGACGGCGACGTGGTCAAGGACTTCGACGGCGTCAAGGTCGTCACCGACCGCATGAGCGCCCCCTACCTGGGCGGCGCGTCCATCGACTTCGTGGACACCATCGAGAAGCAGGGCTTCACGATCGACAACCCGAACGCGACGGGCTCCTGCGCCTGCGGCGACTCCTTCAGCTAGGACTCCCCGCATCCGACGCGGAAGGCGGCGGTCCCCCGAGGGGGCCGCCGCCTTCCGCGTGTCCGGTTCCGCGTGTCCGGCGCGATCCGCCGGAGGCGCCTCAGTGCGGCAGCCGCGCCCCCGGCTTCTCCAGGGGGACCTGCTTGCCGTCCGAGCCGACGACCGTCCGGTCGCCCAGCGGCTCGTCGAGCCGTACGGTCCGGTGGAAGAACTTGGCGACCTTGATGCAGACGGCGTCCGGCCACGGCGTCTCGGTCACGGTGACCTTCACCCGGTCCCCGCTCTCCACCGCCGTCGCCCGGTAGTCGGAGCACACCCCGCCCGTGAAGCCGACGACCAGTTCGTCGCCCTCGGCCGTGTAACCGTCGACCTTCACGTCACGGGTCCCGGTGTCCGGGGTCGGCGCCCCGGACGGCGTGGCGGCCGGGGGCGCGCTCAGGAACCGCGGCTCGACCGCCGGGTGCGTCACCGTGTAGGCGTCCCCCGCCCCGGCCCCGCGCACCGAGAACAGCCAGGAGGGCACCAGCACCTGCCGGCCGCCCGAGGCGTGCGGGGCGAGCCCGAACACCGCCTCCTCGACCGTGAGCGTCTCCTTGCGGGGCACGCCCGACGACGTCCCGCACGCGCTCTGCGGCTGTTCCTCCGCCGGCACGGGCGTGGCGCAGCCGCCGATGCCCGCACGGGGGTCGGTCCCCGGCGCCGCGTTCATCCGGTCCAGCGTCTCCCGCGCCCCAGCACGGGGTACGTCGCCCCCTCGGCCGGCGCCTTCACCTGGCCGCTGCCGGCGACGATCTCGCCCTGGGCGCTCACGGTGACGCCGGTCGTCCAGCCGTAGGTCGGCAGGCCGTCGATCTCGGGGTCGGCGTTCACGACCCGCTGCGCGCCCATGACCTGGCTCGCGTCGATCTCGGCGGTGTCCTGCCCGACCGCCTTCAGGACCGGCGCCGCCGCCTTCTTCGCGGCCGCCTCGCCCACCGGGTCCGCGGACGAGGTGGTGGCGTCCGGTGCGCAGACGTCGGAGCCGCTCCTGCAGGAGTCCGTGCCGGGGACGTACCGGCTGAACGTCCACGGGCCCGGCGCGTCCCTCTCCACCCGGAGCACCGGGCCGGACCCGTCCTTCGCGGAACCGACCCGCCACGTCCGGCCCTCGGCCACCGGAGTGCCCTCGACCCCCAGCGCGTCCGCCAGCCGGGTCACCTCGGCCCGCGCGACCCCGCCCTTCGCCCAGTACACGGACGCCGAGCCGGGACCCGCCGGAAGGGTGCCGTCGGCCCGGTAGACCACCCCGTACGGGTTCGGCTCGCCGGGCGCGATGCCCTGCGGGCTCCCCGGGTCCGACGCCGGGGCGTGGTCGTCCAGCACGAGCGCCGGGGGAGTGCCGTCCGCCGCGGGCACCCGGCCACCGCTGCCGGCGCCGTCTCCCGCGCGGGAGGCGAGATAGGCCCCGCCCCCGCCGACGAGCAGCACGGCGGCGGCGACGGAGGCGACGAGGGCGACGGAGCGCCGGCGGCCGCCCGCGGCGGCACCGCCGTGCTGCTCGTCGGCGTGCCGCTCGTCGCCGGGGGAACGGGCCACGACACCGTCCTCGGCCTCGTCCCGTGGGCCGGGAGCCGCGGGAGGTGCCGGGGTGGCGGGAGCGCCGTCGTCGGCCACCGGACCGGCCGCGGGCTCCTCCGCGTCGGTCGCGCCGGCCGTGCCGGGACTCCCCGCTTCCCGGGCCGGGCCGGAGGCTTCGGCGGACGTCCCGGGGCCGGACCGGGGCGCACTCTCCCCGGCCCCGGTCCCTCCGTCCTTCTCGGCCTTCCCGCTCTCCCCGCTCTCCCTGCTCTCCTCGAACGAGGCCTCCTCCGCACGCGCCTCCCGCGGCGTACCCCGGTCCTGCGGGGTGCGCCCGTCCTCCGGCCCGCGCGCGGCGTCGTCGTTGTCGGGTCGCTCGGTGTTCACCGCATCGCTCCTTCGGCTGCGCCGCTGTCGTTTCCCACATCCCCTTCACCGGGGACAGCGATGGGACGCAGCGAGGGAGCGCACGGTTCCCCCGCTCGCGCCCCGGCCGGAAGAAGCACCCGCGGGAGCCCGCGGGAACCCCGCGCTACGCGCTAGTTGCCGTACTCCGGCATCGCCTCCAGCAGTCGGGCCGAGGTCGCGGGGACGGTCACGCCGTGGAGCAGGGACAGCGGCACCGGGCGGGACACGTGCTTCTCCGGGGCGCTCCAGTGCGGGGCCATCCGGGCGCAGTCGCCCCGCAGCGACGCCAGGTCGCCTTCGAGGTCGGCCGGAGCGGGCGCGTGGACCTTGAGGTTCGTCATAACGGCACCGTACGCATGGTCAGGGCCGCGAAGAAAGATCTACTATCGGGTAGTTTCGTCCGCTTCAGCGGTCACGGTCGACCGGGTAGCGTGAACTGTCAATCCCCCTCCTACAGGAGAGTCCACGCCGTGCGCATCGCAGTCACCGGCTCCATCGCAACCGACCACCTCATGACGTTCCCCGGCCGCTTCGCCGACCAGCTCGTCGCGGACCGGCTCCACACGGTCTCGCTCTCCTTCCTGGTCGACAAGCTGGACGTACGCCGCGGCGGGGTGGGCGCGAACATCGCCTTCGGCATGGGGCAGCTCGGCACGAAGCCCGTCCTGGTCGGCGCCGCCGGCTCCGACTTCGACGAGTACCGGGCCTGGCTGGACCGGCACGGCGTCGACACCGCCTCGGTCCGCATCTCCGAGACCCTGCACACCGCCCGCTTCGTGTGCACCACGGACTCCGACCACAACCAGATCGGCTCCTTCTACACGGGCGCGATGAGCGAGGCCCGCCTCATCGAGCTGAAGACCGTCGCCGACCGCGTCGGCGGCCTCGACCTGGTCCTGATCGGTGCCGACGACCCCGAGGCGATGCTGCGCCACACGGAGGAGTGCCGCTCCCGGGACATCCCCTTCGCCGCCGACTTCTCCCAGCAGATCGCCCGCATGGGCGGCGAGGAGATCCGCATCCTGCTGGACGGGGCGACGTACCTCTTCTCCAACGAGTACGAGAAGGGCCTCATCGAGTCCAAGACCGGCTGGAGCGACGAGGAGATCCTCGGCAAGGTCGGCCACCGCGTCACCACCCTCGGCGCGCGCGGCGTGCGCGTCGAGCGGGCCGGCGAGGAGCCGATCGAGGTCGGCTGCCCGCAGGAGGAGCGCAAGGCCGAGCCCACCGGCGTCGGCGACGCCTTCCGCGCCGGCTTCCTCTCCGGCCTGGCGTGGAACGTCTCCCTGGAGCGCGCCGCCCAGATCGGCTGCATGCTCGCCACCCTGGTCATCGAGACCGTCGGCACCCAGGAGTACCAGCTCCGCCGCGCCCACTTCATGGACCGCTTCGCGAAGGCGTACGGCGACGAGGCCGCCGCCGAGGTCCAGAAGCACCTGAGCTGACCCGGAGCCCGCGCGGACCCGGCCCGGAGTCGGCTCGCCCGGAGCCCGCGCGGACCCCGCCCGGAGTCGGCCCGTCCGGACCCGGCCCGCCCGGGGTCGGCGTGGACCCGGCCCGTCCGGAGCCCGCGCGGACCTGGTTCAGACGAGCCGGCGGACCAGATGGGCGGAGCCCCGGTCCGCCGGCTCCTCGCCGACGTACTCCTGCCCCCGCATCTGACACCAGGCGGGAATGTCGAGCCGGGCCGCCTCGTCGTCGGCCAGGACCCGCACGGTGCCGCCGACCGGCACGTCGGCGATGACCTTCGCCAGCTCGATCACGGGGAGCGGGCAGAGCTTGCCGAGGGCGTCGAGGACCAGCTCGTCCCCCTCGCGGCGGCCGCCGGCGCGGGCGCGGGCGCCCCGAGCTTGTCCCGCACCCCCGCCACCACGCCCGGCAGCACGGTGAGGAACCGTTCCACGTCCTCCTCGGACGTCCCCGGCGGCAGCGACACCCGCACGTTGCCCTCGCTCAGCACCCCCATCGCCCTGAGCACGTGACTCGGCGTGAGCGTGCTGCTCGTGCAGGACGAACCGGAGGAGACCGAGAACCCCTCCCGGTCCAGCTCGTGCAGCAGAGTCTCCCCGTCGACATAGAGACAGGAGAAGGTGACGATCCCGGGCAGCCGCCGCTCCGCGTCACCCACCACCTCCACGTCCGGCACAACCCGCGCCACCTGGGCCCGGATCCGCCCGGTCAGCTCCCGCAGTCGCGCCGCCTCGGCCGCCGCCTCCGTCCGCACCGCCCGCAGCGACGCCACCGCGGCCACGATCGCCGGGATGTTCTCGAACCCGGCCGCGCGCCCCGACTCCCGCTCGTCGGCGGGCCCTTGAGGAGCGAACCGCACCCCCTTGCGCACCACCAGCAGCCCCACCCCCGACGGCCCGCCCCACTTGTGCGCGCTCGCCGCCAGCAGCGACCAGGGCCCCGCCACCGGCCCCCACCCGAGCGACTGGGCCGCGTCGACGAACAACGGCACCCCCGCCTCCCGGCACGCCTCGGCCACCTCCGCCACCGGCTGCTCGGTCCCCACCTCGTGGTTGGCCGACTGCAGACAGGCGAGCGCGGTGTCGGGCCGCAGCGCCCCGGCGTACGACGCGGCGGTCACCGCGCCGGACCGCAGCACCGGCACCCTGGTCACCGTCCCGCCGGCCGACTCGAAGGCCTCGGCCGAATGGAGCACGGAGGAGTGTTCGACCGCTGACACGATCAGGTGGCGTCCGGCGCGTCGCCGGCCCGCCAGCGCGCCCGCGACACCGCTGTGCACGGCACGCGTCCCGGACGGGGTGAACACCACCTCGTCGGGCCGGCACCCCACCGCCTCCGCCGCCGCCTCGCGGGAGGCGTCCAGCAGCAGCCGGGCCCGGCGGCCCTCCCGGTAGAGCCGGGCGGGATCGGCCCAGCCCTCGTCGAGCGAGGCCAACAGGGCCTGACGGGCCACGGGATGGAGCGGGGCGGCGGAGGCGGCGTCGAAGTAGGGCACACGGCAACGGTAGGACGCGGGGGAGCGGCACGGCGGACCGGGGAACGGCGCGAGCGGTCACAAACCCGCACGCACGCGTCCAACAGAGCGCATCCCCGAGCGATTAGGGGCCCTCTCCCACCCCTGGGCATGACCCCCGGCGCGTTGCCCACCCCTCCCCGCGCGACCCCAAAACGCGTCCAGTAGGGTTTGGTCCGCATAAACATCCAAACCCCTGCCCGACGCAGGGCGGCGACCTACCAGCGAGAAGGCCGCAGCCGACCGCGCGGGCGAGACTCTCGGGAAGGCGCTACGTGAGTCCCAACGGCTCCGACCGCTCGCCGCGGCGCCCGATGCGGCGGAAGCTGCTGCAGGCACTGACCGCGGGCCTGGTCCTTGCGACCGCAACCGGTTGCACATACGAGGACTTCCCCCGCCTTGGTATGCCCACCCCGACCACGGAAGAGGCTCCGCGGATCCTCTCCCTGTGGCAGGGCTCATGGGCTGCCGCGCTGGCCACCGGCGTGCTGGTGTGGGGCCTGATCCTGTGGAGTGCTTTCTTCCACCGGCGCAGCCGCACCAAGGTCGAGGTACCTCCGCAGACCCGGTACAACATGCCCATCGAGGCCCTGTACACGGTGGTCCCGATCATCATCGTCTCGGTCCTCTTCTACTTCACCGCCCGCGACGAATCGAAGCTGCTCAGCCTCGAGAAGAAGCCCGACGTCACGGTCAACGTGGTCGGCTTCCAGTGGAGCTGGTGCTTCAACTACATCGAAGGCGTCGACGGTTCCACCGGTGACGCGAAGTCCGACAAGAACCTGGCCGCGATCCCGGACCGGTACAAGAAGGACTTCCCGGCCGACGCGGGCGGTGTCTACACCTGCGGCACCCCCGGTGAGCGGAACCCGCAGACCAACAACCCCGGCCCGACCCTCTGGCTCCCCGAGGGCAAGACGGTCCGCTTCGTCCTCACCTCGCGTGACGTCATCCACTCCTTCTGGGTGGTGCCGTTCCTGATGAAGCAGGACGTCATCCCGGGCCACACCAATGCCTTCCAGGTGACCCCCAACAAGCAGGGCACCTTCCTGGGCAAGTGCGCCGAGCTGTGCGGCGTCGACCACTCCCGGATGCTGTTCAACGTGAAGGTCGTCTCCCCCGAGCGCTACGAGCAGCACCTGAAGGACCTCGCCAAGAAGGGGCAGACCGGTTACGTTCCCGCCGGCATCGAGCAGACGAGCCCCGAGAAGAACCGGGAGTCGAACATCCTGTGAGCATCCTCAACGAACCCCAGGGTGCCGCCGCAGCAGGGTCCCACTATGAGGACGAGCTGCCGGTCCGGCGCCAGCGCCGAGGCGAAGTCGCCGTCAAGTGGCTCACCACGACGGACCACAAGACGATCGGCACGCTGTACCTCGTGACGTCGTTCGCGTTCTTCTGCATCGGCGGCGTGATGGCGCTCTTCATGCGCGCCGAGCTGGCCCGTCCGGGCCTGCAGTTCATGTCGAACGAGCAGTTCAACCAGGCGTTCACGATGCACGGCACGATCATGCTGCTGATGTTCGCGACGCCGCTGTTCGCCGGCTTCGCGAACTGGATCATGCCGCTCCAGATCGGCGCCCCCGACGTCGCCTTCCCGCGACTGAACATGTTCGCCTACTGGCTGTACCTGTTCGGCTCGCTGATCGCCGTGGCCGGCTTCCTCACCCCCGCGGGTGCGGCCGACTTCGGCTGGTTCGCCTACTCCCCGCTCTCGGACGCGGTCCGCAGCCCGGGCATCGGCGCCGACATGTGGATCATGGGTCTGGCCTTCTCCGGCTTCGGCACGATCCTCGGCTCGGTCAACTTCATCACCACGATCATCTGCATGCGCGCGCCCGGCATGACCATGTTCCGCATGCCGATCTTCACCTGGAACGTCCTGCTGACCGGTGTCCTGGTCCTGCTGGCCTTCCCGGTCCTCGCGGCCGCGCTGTTCGCCCTGGAGGCGGACCGCAAGTTCGGCGCCCACATCTTCGACTCCTCCAACGGCGGCGCGTTGCTGTGGCAGCACCTCTTCTGGTTCTTCGGCCATCCAGAGGTGTACATCATCGCCCTGCCGTTCTTCGGGATCATCTCCGAAGTGATCCCGGTGTTCTCCCGCAAGCCGATGTTCGGCTACATGGGCCTGATCGCCGCGACCATCTCGATCGCCGGTCTGTCCGTGACGGTGTGGGCGCACCACATGTACGTCACCGGTGGCGTCCTGCTCCCGTTCTTCTCCTTCATGACGTTCCTCATCGCCGTCCCGACGGGCGTGAAGTTCTTCAACTGGATCGGAACGATGTGGAAGGGGTCGCTGAGTTTCGAGACCCCGATGCTGTGGGCGGCCGGCTTCCTGATCACCTTCACCTTCGGTGGTCTGACCGGTGTCATCCTGGCCTCGCCGCCGATGGACTTCCACGTCTCGGACTCGTACTTCGTGGTGGCGCACTTCCACTACGTCGTCTTCGGCACCGTCGTCTTCGCGATGTTCTCCGGCTTCCACTTCTGGTGGCCGAAGTTCACCGGCAAGATGCTCGACGAGCGCCTCGGCAAGATCACCTTCTGGACGCTGTTCGTCGGCTTCCACGGCACGTTCCTGGTCCAGCACTGGCTGGGCGCCGAGGGCATGCCGCGCCGCTACGCGGACTACCTGGCCGCCGACGGCTTCACCGTCCTGAACACGATCTCGACGATCAGCTCGTTCGTGCTCGGCCTGTCCGTCCTGCCGTTCTTCTACAACGTGTGGAAGACCGCCAAGTACGGCAAGCCGGTCCAGGTCGACGACCCGTGGGGCTACGGCCGCTCCCTGGAGTGGGCGACCTCCTGCCCGCCGCCGCGGCACAACTTCCTCACCCTGCCGCGGATCCGCAGTGAATCCCCGGCGTTCGACCTGCACCACCCGGAGATCGCAGCGCTCGAGCAGCTGGAGCACGCCGGTCACGGCGCCGCCGCCGTCGCGGGCAGCAAGGAGGCCGGCAAGTGAAGATCCAGGGCAAGATGTTCATCTGGCTGAGCGTCTTCCTGCTCGTCATGGCGACCGTCTACGGCGTCTGGTCCAAGGAGCCGGCCGGTACGACGGCCCTCTTCCTGGCCTTCGGCCTGTCCATCATGGTCGGCTTCTACCTGGGCTTCACCGCCAAGCGGGTCGACACCGGTGCCCAGGACAACAAGGAGGCGGACGTCGCGGACGACGCCGGCGAGCTGGGCTTCTTCAGCCCGCACAGCTGGCAGCCGCTCTCCCTGGCCATCGGCGGCGCCCTCGCCTTCCTGGGGGTCGCGGTCGGCTGGTGGCTGCTCTACTTCTCCGCCCCGATGATCCTCATCGGCCTGTGGGGCTGGGTCTTCGAGTACTACCGCGGCGAGAACCGCACCCAGTAGCACGCGCCGCGCGCGGCAGAGCCCGGACACTCCGCGAGGAGTGTCCGGGCTCCTGCTTTTGCCCTAACCGGTGTCGCCCGTACGTGTCACCCAGCGCGCCGTGACCGACGCCGCTCCCTAGCGTGAAGCCATGAGCCACGAACCCCGCCCCCGCACCGTCGTCAGCTGCACGCTGCTGGTGATCGCCCTGGTCGCGGGCGCAACCGCCTGCGGCTCGGACGGCAACCCGCTCGCCTCACGGCCGTACGACGCGACGGACCGGATCTCGTTCAACGTCCCCCGCGGCGACGCCGAGAAGGCCGACCCGGACAAGCCCCTGGAGATCAGGGCGGAGGACTCCGGCGAGCGGATCACCGACGTCACCGCCCTGGACGCCGCAGGCCGCTACGTGGCGGGCGAACTCGCCGCCGACGGCCGCCGCTGGCACAGCACCGAACCGCTCGCCGCAGGCGCCCACTACACGGTCCGGGTGAGCACCGAGGACGAGGACGGCGCCCCCGGCCGCCGGGTCCTCACCTTCGACACCGGCAGGCCCACCGCCAAGAAGCGGCTGACCGTCACCTTCGGCCCCGGCACGGGCACCTACGGCGTCGGACGGCCCGTCACCGCCGAACTGAACCGGCCGGTCAAGGACCCCGCCCAGCGGGCCGTCGTGGAACGCTCCCTGAAGGTCGACGCCAGGCCCTCCGTGCAGGGCGGCTGGCACTGGGTGGACGACAAGACGCTGCACTACCGCCCGAAGGAGTACTGGCCCGCCCACGCCACCGTCCGCGCCCGCAGCAACCTCGACGGCATCAAGGTCGGCGACCGGCTCTGGGGCGGGAAGTCGAAGGACATCGCCTTCACCGTCGGCGACCGCGTCATCGCCGTCACCGACGCCTCCGCGCACTCCCTCACGCTGTACCGCAACGGCGAGGAGGTGAAGGAGATCCCCGTCACCACCGGAAAGCCCGGCTTCGAGACCCGCAACGGCGTCAAGGTCGTCCTGGGCAAGGAGTACTTCGTACGCATGCGCGGCACCAGCATCGGCATCGCCGAGGGCTCCTCGGAGTCGTACGACCTGCCCGTGTACTACGCCACCCGCGTCACCTGGAGCGGCGAGTACGTCCACGCCGCCCCCTGGTCCGTCGGCTCCCAGGGCTCCGCCAACGTCAGCCACGGCTGCGTGGGCATGAGCACCGAGAACGCCGAGTGGTTCTTCGACAACGTCCGCGAGGGCGACATCGTCCAGGTCGTCAACAGCGACGGCGACACGATGGAGACCTTCGGCAACGGCTTCGGCGACTGGAACCTGGACTGGAAGAAGTGGCGCGAGGGCAGCGCCCTGGCCGCCGGCGGCCAGAAGACCCAGGAGGACACCTCCAGGCTCCGGCCGACGACCGTCTAGGGCGCCGCGCGGGGCGTCACCGTCCCTTCAGGACCCGGTGGCGCCCTCGGACGCGCCCACGAGGCTCTGGCGGCTGAGCAGGGCCGCCAGGGCCGCCGCGAACTCCACGGGCTCCACCGGCAGCGTCACGGCCGCGTCGGCCCGGCTCCAGGTCGCCAGCCACGCGTCCTGCGGCCGCCCGATGAGCAGCAGCACCGGCGGGCAGCGGAACACCTCGTCCTTGATCTGCCGGCACAGCCCCATGCCGCCCATGGGCACGGCCTCGCCGTCCAGCACGCACACGTCGATCCCGCCCCGGTCCAGCTCCGTCAGTACGGCGGCGTGCGTCGCGCACTCCAGGAACTCGACCAGGGGGGCGTCCGGGGCCGGCCGCCGGCCGGCGGCCAGCCGCACCTGCTCCCTGGTGTCGGCGTTGTCGCTGTAGACCAGCACCGTGGCGGTCGCCTGCATGGTTCCTCCGCGTCATTGGAGTGGAACTTCGGGGTACCGATGGGGCGGATGCTACTCCCCCGGACACCTCGTCAACACCTGTTGGAACATGCCCGCGATGGGCCATACGGGCAGTCCACGGGGTGCGAACACTCCGAACGGCACCCCCCGGAGTGAGGGCGGGATAAGCGACCGACATAATGTCGGTCGTGGCGACAGCAACGACAGTAGACACCGGGCACGCGCACCCGTCGGTCAATAGGCCGAACCTCACCAGCGTCGGAACCATCATCTGGCTGAGTTCCGAGCTGATGTTCTTCGCGGCCCTCTTCGCGATGTACTTCACCCTGCGATCGGTGACGGGTCCCGATCACTGGAAGGAAATGGCGCACGCGCTGAACCTTCCGTTCTCGGCGACGAACACCACGATCCTGGTGCTCTCCTCGCTCACCTGCCAGCTCGGCGTCTTCGCCGCCGAGCGCGGTGACGTGAAGAAGCTCAGAATGTGGTTCATCGTCACCTTCGTGATGGGTGCGATCTTCATCGGCGGTCAGGTGTACGAGTACACCGAGCTGGTCAAGAAGGACGGGCTCTCGCTCTCCTCCGACCCGTACGGCTCGGCGTTCTACCTGACCACCGGGTTCCACGGCCTGCACGTGACGGGTGGCCTCATCGCCTTCCTGTTCGTCCTCGGCCGCACCTACGCGGCGAAGAGGTTCACCCACGAACAGGCGACCGCGGCCATCGTCGTGTCCTACTACTGGCACTTCGTCGATGTCGTCTGGATCGGCCTCTTCGCCACGATCTACCTGATCAAGTAGCCGGGCCCGATCCCGCACCCGTCCCAGAAGCATCGACGCAGAAGATCCTGACACCGGGGTAATCCGTGAAAAAGCTCTCCGCACGACGACGCCATCCGATGGCGGCGCTCGTCGTCCTACTCCTCGCGCTGGCATGCACCGGGGGGCTGTACGCCGCGTTCGCACCCGCGAGCAAGGCGCAGGCAGACGAAACCGCACAGTCCCTCGCCATCGACGAGGGCAAGAAGCTCTACGCCGTCGGCTGCGCCAGCTGCCACGGCACCGGCGGTCAGGGCACCTCCGACGGTCCGAGCCTGGTCGGCGTGGGCGCCGCGGCAGTCGACTTCCAGGTCGCCACCGGCCGGATGCCGGCCGCGACCTCCCAGGGCGCCCAGGTGCCCAAGAAGAAGAACATCTACACGCAGGCCGAGATCGACCAGCTCGCCGCGTACATCGCCTCGCTCGGCGCCGGCCCGGCCGTCCCCACCGAGGCCCAGTACGGCCCCGAGGGCGCGGACATCGCCAAGGGTGGCGAGCTGTTCCGGACCAACTGCGCCCAGTGCCACAACTTCACCGGCAAGGGTGGCGCCCTGACCCGGGCAAGTACGCGCCTTCGCTGGAGGGCGTGGACCCGAAGCACATCTACGAGGCCATGCAGACCGGCCCGCAGAACATGCCCTCCTTCCCCGACACCACCATGTCGGAGCAGAACAAGAAGGACATCATCGCGTACCTGGACGCGGTCAACAGCTCTGACACGGAGAGCCCCGGCGGCCTTGAGCTGGGCGGCCTCGGGCCGGTCAGCGAGGGCCTCTTCGGCTGGATCTTCGGTCTCGGCGGGCTGATCGCCGTCGCCGTGTGGGTCGCCGCCCGGACCGCAAAGGCCAAGAAGTCATGAGTAGCCAAGACATCCCAGAAGAGAACCTGCCCGCTGAGCAGGATCACGCCCACGGAGCCGTAGACGTCGCGGACGAGAAGAACCCGTTCGCCGACCCCGGGCTGCCGCCGCACGAGCACCGCGTCCAGGACATCGACGAGCGGGCCGCCAAGCGGTCCGAGCGTGCGGTCGCCTTCCTGTTCACGCTGTCGATGCTGGCCACCGTCGGCTTCATCGCCTCCTACGTGGCGATCCCGCACGACAAGTCGGTCTTCATCTTCCCGCTCGGCCACATCAGCGCGCTGAACTTCGCGCTCGGTCTGACGCTCGGCGCGGCCCTGTTCTGCATCGGCGCGGGCGCGGTCCACTGGGCCCGCACCCTGATGTCCGACGTGGAGATCGCCGACGAGCGGCACGCGATCGAGGCGGCGCCCGAGGTCAAGGCCAAGGTCATGGCCGACTTCCGGGACGGCGCCCGGGAGTCCGCGCTGGGTCGCCGCAAGCTGATCCGCAACACGATGTTCGGCGCGCTGGCCCTGTTCCCGCTCTCCGGTGTCGTCCTGCTGCGCGACCTCGGTCCGCTGCCCGAGGACAAGCTGCGGCACACGCGGTGGTCCAAGGGCAAGCTGCTCGTCAACATGAACACCAACGAGCCGCTGCGTCCCTCGGACGTCGCCGTCGGGTCCCTCACCTTCGCCAAGCCGGAAGGCCTGGAGGAGGAGGACCACGACTTCCAGACCGAGATCGCCAAGGCCGCCCTGATGATCGTCCGCATCCAGCCGGACAACATCAAGGACAAGCGCGAGCTCGAGTGGTCGCACGAAGGCATCGTGGCGTACTCGAAGATCTGCACCCACGTGGGCTGCCCGATCTCCCTGTACGAGCAGCAGACGCACCACGTGCTGTGCCCCTGCCACCAGTCCACCTTCGACCTGTCCGACGGTGCCCGAGTGATCTTCGGTCCCGCCGGTCACGCCCTGCCGCAGCTGCGCATCGGCGTGAACGACGAGGGCTACCTCGAGGCGCTCGGCGACTTCGAAGAGCCCGTCGGTCCTGCCTTCTGGGAGCGCGGATGAGCAACAAGGACGACCGCCGCAAGGCACCCGCGGGCGAGCGGGTCGCCGACTGGGCCGACGGCCGCCTGGGGATCTACTCCCTGGCCAAGGCCAACATGCGCAAGATCTTCCCGGACCACTGGTCCTTCATGCTCGGTGAGATCTGCCTCTACAGCTTCATCATCATCATCCTCACGGGTGTGTACCTGACGCTGTTCTTCCACCCGTCGATGAACGAGGTGGAGTACCACGGCAGCTACGTCCCGCTGCAGGGCCAGCTGATGTCCGAGGCCTTCAACTCGACCATGCACATCTCCTTCGACGTGCGCGGTGGTCTGCTCATCCGGCAGATCCACCACTGGGCCGCGGTCATCTTCCTCGCCGGCATGTTCGTGCACATGATGCGCGTCTTCTTCACGGGCGCCTTCCGCAAGCCGCGCGAGATCAACTGGCTGTTCGGCTTCCTGCTGTTCGTCCTGGGCATGTTCACCGGTTTCACCGGCTACTCGCTCCCGGACGACCTGCTCTCCGGCACCGGTGTCCGCTTCACGCAGGGCGCGATCCTGTCCGTGCCGATCGTCGGCACGTACATCTCGATGTTCCTGTTCGGCGGGGAGTTCCCGGGCGGCGACTTCGTCGCGCGGTTCTACTCGATCCACATCCTGCTGCTGCCGGGCATCATGCTCGGGCTCGTGGTCGGCCACCTGATCCTGGTCTTCTACCACAAGCACACCCAGTTCGCGGGTCCCGGACGCACCAACAAGAACGTCGTCGGCATGCCGCTGCTGCCGGTCTACATGGCCAAGGCCGGAGGCTTCTTCTTCCTGGTCTTCGGCGCGATCGCGGCCATGGCCGGCATCGCGACCATCAACCCGATCTGGGTGCTGGGCCCCTACCGTCCGGACCAGGTGTCCACCGGCGCCCAGCCCGACTGGTACATGGGCTTCGCCGAGGGTCTGATCCGCGCGATGCCGGGCTGGGAGATCAACTTCTGGGGCCACACGCTGGTCATGGGCGTGTTCGTCCCGCTGGTGCTGTTCGGTCTGTTCCTCGGTGTGATCGCGATGTACCCGTTCATCGAGTCGTGGGTCACCGGCGACAAGCGCGAGCACCACATCCTGGACCGCCCGCGCAACGCCCCGACCCGTACGGCCTTCGGTGTCGCCTGGGTCACCGGCTACATCATCATGCTGATCGGTGGTGGCAACGACATCTTCGCCACCCACTTCCACCTGTCGATCAACGCGGTCACCTGGTTCGTCCGGATCGGCTTCTTCGCCGGACCGGTCGTCGCCTTCGTGATCACCAAGCGGATCTGCCTCGGCCTCCAGCGCCGCGACAGGGACAAGGTGCTGCACGGTCGTGAGACCGGCACCATCAAGCGCCTGCCGCACGGTGAGTTCATCGAGGTGCACGAGCCGCTCAGCCAGGAGGCGCTCTACACGCTCACCTCGCACGAGCAGTACAAGCCCGCCGAGATCGGCCCGACGGTCGACGAGAACGGCGTCGAGCGCAAGGTGAAGCGCACCGAGAAGGTCCGCGCCAAGCTGAGCAAGGCGTACTACGGCGAGGACAGCCAGATCGCCAAGCCGACCGTCGAGGAGTACAAGGAGATCACGAGCGGCCACGGCCACCACTGATCACTGCGTCGCCACGCACCCCAGAAGGGCCCCGTCCGGTGTACGGACGGGGCCCTTCGCCCTGTCCGCGGCTGGATAGGGTGGAAGCGTCGAGACACGCGTCCCGTGGAGCGGGACCACACTGATCCAGGAGCGGCTTATGAGCGCTGTGACCCCCGCCGGAGGCGACACCGCGGCGGACCGTTCCTGGCCCGAGGTGCTGAACGCCCTGCTGTCCGGCCGCGACCAGAGCGCCGACGCCACGGCGTGGGCGATGGACCGGATCATGCGCGGCGAGGCCACCGACGCGCAGATCGCCGGCTTCGTGGTGGCGCTGCGCGCCAAGGGCGAGACCGTCGAGGAGATCAACGGACTCGTCCGCGCGATGTACGAGCACGCGAACGTGATCGAGGTGCCCGGCCCGGCGGTCGACATCGTCGGCACGGGCGGCGACGGTGCGAAGACGGTCAACATCTCCACCATGTCCTCGATCGTCGTCGCCGGCACGGGCGTCAAGGTCGTCAAGCACGGCAACCGGGCCGCGTCCTCCGCCTCCGGCGCCTCGGACGTCCTGGAGAAGCTCGGCGTCCGCCTCGACCTGACCCCGCGGCGGGTGGCCGAGGTCGCCGAGGAGGCCGGCATCACCTTCTGTTTCGCCGTCACGTTCCACCCGGCGCTGCGCCACGCGGGTGCCGCGCGCGGCCAGCTCGGCATCCGCACGGTGTTCAACGTGCTGGGCCCGCTGACCAACCCGGCCAGGGTCCGCGCCCAGGCGGTCGGTGTGGCGGACCCGCGCATGGCGCCGATCGTCGCCGGCGTCTTCGCCGAACGCGGCCACTCCTCGCTGGTGTTCCGCGGCGACGACGGCCTCGACGAGCTGACGACGACCTCCACCTCCCGGGTCTGGGTCGTGCGGGAGGGCGAGGTGACCGAGGAGTCCTTCGACCCGCGCGACGTCGGCCTCGACCTCGTTCCCGTCGAGGCCCTGCGCGGTGCGGACGCCGCCCACAACGCCGAGGTGGCGCGCAGGCTGCTGGACGGCGAGAGGGGGCCGGTCCGCGACGCCGTCCTGCTGAACTCGGCAGCCGCCCTGGTCGCCCTGGAGCCGACCGGGGGACCGCTCGCCGAGCAGCTCCGCGCCGGCATGGCCCGGGCCGCGGAGTCCCTCGACTCGGGGGCGGCGAAGCGGACGCTGGAGCGCTGGGCGGCGGCCACCCACGCCTGAGCCGGGACGGCGGCGGGCGGGGCGCGGTCCGAACCCCTGGTGCCCCAGGACCTCCTGGTGCCCCAGGACCTCCTGGTGTCTCAGGACATGGACCGCGCCTTGCGCGCCGGTGATCGTGTGGCAAGATGCCGTACCAGGTCATGAGTGACAGTCATGAGGCCCCGGCCGACTGTCCGGCAACCCTCCGTCCGTGGCGGGGTGCCCCGGGTGAGGACCAGGCCGTGGAGACAAAGCTCCACGGCAAGCGCGGACCCCTCGCACGCTTCTGGTCGAGCGGGGGCAGGGGTCCTGGTCGTCGAGGAGCCTTCCGTGAGCAAGCGAATGCGATAGGGCCGCAGAGCCCCGCCTCCGCATCCCTCCGCCACCTTTTCCCGCGTTCGAGCCGTAGCCGCTCGCGCGGTGAATTCCCCTGCCTCTCACGGGAGTTGCGCCATGTCCGTCTCCACCGCTGCCACCGCCCCGACTCTTTGCGCCCCTCTGCCCGTTCTGGGCCGGGATGTCGCCGTCCCGCTCGTCACCGGCGGCGAGGTCGGCTACGCGGCCCTGGACTACGCCGCCAGCGCGCCCGCCCTCCAGCGCGTCTGGGACGACGTGGCCGCCTACGCCCCCTACTACGGCAGCGTCCACCGCGGCGCCGGGTACCTCTCCCAGCTCTCCACCGACCTCTTCGAGAACGCCCGCCGCACGGTCGCCGGGTTCCTCGACTGCCGGCCCGACGACCAGCTCGTCTTCACGCGCTCGACCACCGACTCCCTCAACCTCCTCGCCGCCGCCCTTCCCGCCGACTGCCAGGTCTTCGTCTTCGAGACCGAGCACCACGCCGCGCTGCTGCCCTGGAAGGACGCCCGGGTCACCTGCCTCGACGCCCCGCGCACCCCGCTCCAGGCCGTCGCCGCCCTGGAGCGGGCCCTCGCCGAGCGGGAACCGCACGGCCCGGCCCTGGTCTGCGTCACCGGCGCCTCCAACGTCACCGGCGAGCTGTGGCCCGTACGGGAACTGGCCGCCGCGGCCCACGCCCACGGCGCCCGGATCGTCCTGGACGCCGCCCAACTCGCCCCCACCACCCGGTGTCCGTGCGCGACCTCGACGTCGACTGGGTCGCCTTCTCCGGCCACAAGCTGTACGCCCCCTTCGGCTCCGGCGTGCTGGCCGGCCGGGCCGACTGGCTGCGGGCGGCCGAGCCGTACCTCGCCGGCGGCGGCGCCAGCCGCAGGGTGACCCGGCGCGCGGACGGGGGAGTGGACGTCCAGTGGCACGAGAGCGCCGCCCGGCACGAGGCCGGCTCCCCGAACGTCATCGGGGCCTACGCCATCGCCTCCGCCTGCGAGGCCCTCACCGAAGCGGGCTTCGACTCCCTGGTGGCCCGCGAGCAGTACCTCGTGGAGAAGGTCCGCACCGGCCTCGCGGAGGTCCCCGAGGTGAGGATCCTGTCCCTCTTCGGCGACGACGCGCCGCGGGTCGGTGTGATCTCCTTCGTCGTGGACGGCTGGAACAGCTCCCACCTCGCCGCCGCGCTCTCCGCCGAGTACGGCATCGGCGTCCGCGACGGCCTCTTCTGCGCCCACCCCCTGGTGCGCACCCTCCTCGACGGCCGCTCCCACGACCAGGGCGAGTGCGGCGCCCCCGGGGCGGCCCCCGGCGAGAGGTCCCTCGACGCGATCCGCGTGAGCTTCGGCGCGGGCACCCCCGACGAGCACGTCGACCGCTTCGTGGCGGCGGTACGGGAACTGGTGACCGAGGGCGCGAAGTGGCGCTACCGCACGCGGGACGGCCGCTGCGTCCCGGAGGCGTAGACGCCGCCCCGCCCGCCCCGTCCGCCCCGGGCGGTGTCGCGGCCGGTCAGGAGTCCAGGCCGATGGCGAACGCCGCCTCGAGGTCGTGCTGCGAGTAGGTGCGGAAGGCCACGTGCGTGTCCGTCGCCTCGACGCCCGGGATCTTGCTGATCCGCCCCGGGATCACATCGGCGAGGTCCTCGTGCTGCCGCACCCGCACCATGGCGATCAGGTCGTAGGTGCCGGTCACGGAGAACACCTCGCTCACGGACTCCAGCGAGGCGATCGACTCCGCGATCTCGGGGATCCGGTCCACGCTGGTCTTGATGAGGACGATCGCGGTGATCACGGCTGGTTCTCTCCCTCGGGGGCCGGGGCTGGGCTGCCGCCCACTCTAGTGGGCCGGGTGAAGCGGGCCCACGCGTAGACGAAGCCCAGCCCGAAGCCCACCAGGTGCGCCAGGTACGCCACACCCGGTCCCGGTCCGGCCCGCCCCGCCGCCACCCACTGCAGCGCCGCCCAGAAGGGCAGCACGACCCAGGCCGGGAAGCGCAGCGGCAGGAAGAAGAGGAACGGCAGGAGACTGGTGACGCGGGCCCGGGGGAACAGGTACAGGAATGCGCCGAGGACCGCCGAGATCGCCCCGGAGGCGCCGACCAGGGACTGCCCGGAGCCGGCGTTGGCGGCGGCGTACCCCAGCAGCGCCAGGGCGCCGCAGCCGAGGTAGAAGAGCGTGAACTCGAGGCGGCCCATCCGGTGCTCGGTCATCGCCCCGAAGACGTGGAGGAAGAGCATGTTGCCCAGCAGGTGCACCCAGCCGCCGTGGACGAACAGGGCCGTGAAGGACGTGAGGGCGGACCCCGGCGACCCGTCGAACACGTCCGCGGGGATCACGCCCCACCGGCGGAAGTAGGCGCGCTGCGCGAGCGCCGCCGCCTCGCCGGTGCCGTACGCCGGATCGAGGCCCGAGGCCGGGCCGATCACGAAGACCATGCAGCACAGGGCCATCAGTCCGTACGTCACGGGCGCCACGGGGTGCCGGACGGCCCGGCCCAGGGACCTGCTCCAGTCGCGGATCATGCCTACAGAGCATGACGCAACGGGACGTACCGGACCCTCCCGCCTCGCCGCCGTGGACGGACGGGCGGCGGGGACCCGCCAGGCCGTAGGGTTACGAGCCACATGTTCCGGGGAGCCTTCGGCGCACCCCGGCCCCCGAAGACCGACACTAGAAGGAAGCGGACAGTCACGATGACGGTTCCCCTGCCGACCGCCACGACGCGGTGGCGCTGCACCCTCTGCGGCAACCTCACGCGCTTCGACGTGACGCGCTCGTCGAAGGTCGTCGAGTACGTCCACCTCGATCTCGCCGGTGAGGCGAAGGTGGAGGAGCGCGAGGTGGTCAGTGAGACCATCGAGTCGGTGCGGTGCCGTTGGTGCAACGCCGTGGATCAGGTGGAACTGGTGGACAGGCCGGGCGCCGGTTCCTGAGGATGGGGCTCCCCCGCTCGAGCGAAGCCGAGGGCGGGGGAGGGCCCCGCACAGAATTGGGGTGTGACGGATGGTGGAGACCACGGGCGGGGGGCCGGGCGACGGCGCCGCCGAGGTGCTCGACCGTCCCCTGCCCGACGGAGTGCGGCGCCGGGTCGTGCAGATCGTCTCGGACGGCTTCGGTGGCCTGACCGTCGCCGAACTGCCCGCCCAGTTGCGGCAGTACGCCCGGTTCGCCCCGAACCGGCGGGCCAAGTTCGCGGGCAGCGCGATGGCCGCGGCGCTGGAGAGTGATCCGCTGTTCCGGCAGCGCATCGCGGAGAAGCTCAGGGAGGCCCAGCCGGAACTGGCCGGCGCCCTGGACTCCGGTGCGCCGCCGCCGGCCGCGGACCCGCTCGACGTGGCCGCCGCGGCCTACGTGCTGCGCCCCGCCGGCTGGGTCAAGCTGGTCACCGCCGCCGGCGAGGAGGCCCTGCGGGCGGACGCCGAGCGGGCCGACGAGGAGAGCCGGGCGGAACTGGAGCGGCTGCGCGAGCAGCTCGCCGAGGCCCGTGAGCTGACCCGGACCGAGACCGAGCGGCTGCGCGCCGAGCTGGACGCGGCGAAGCGGGAGGCCGAGTCGCTGCACCGCAAGCTGCGGTCGGCCCTCAGTGACGTCAAGCGCGGCGAGGCGGCGCTGCGCAAGCTCCAGGGCGAGATGGAGGCCGTGCGCGGCGAGGGGCAGGCGCAGGTGTCCGCCGCCGAGAGCGAGTCGCGGCGGCTCAAGACGCGGCTCGGCGAGGCGGAGGCCGCGCTGGAGGCCACCCGGCGCGCGGCCCGCGAGGGGCGCAGCGTCGAGGACATGCGGGTACGGCTGCTGCTGGACACCCTGCTGGAATCGGCCCAGGGGCTGCGCCGGGAACTGGCGCTGCCGCCGGTGTCGGTGCGCCCGGCGGAGACCGTCGACGCGGTGGAGCCCGGCCGGATGACCCCGAAGGACATCGCGGCCCGCGCGCTGTCGGAGAACGACCCCGCGATCCTGGACCAGTTGCTGGCACTGCCGCAGGCGCACCTCGTCGTCGACGGCTACAACGTCACCAAGACCGGTTATCCGCAGATGCCGTTGGAGAAGCAGCGGCTGCGGCTGCTCGGGCAGCTCTCGGCGCTCGCCGCGCAGACCGGCGCCGAGGTCACCTGTGTCTTCGACGGCGCCGAACTGGTCGCGCCGGTGCTGCTGGCGCCGCCGCGCGGGGTGCGGGTGCTGTTCTCCAAGCCGGGGGTCACCGCCGACGAGCTGATCCGCCGGCTGGTGCGGGCCGAACCGTCGGGCCGGCCGGTCATCGTGGCCTCGACGGACCGCGAGGTGGCCGACGGGGTGGCCAGGGCGGGGGCCCGGCCGGTGGCTTCTGCGGTACTCCTGAAGCGGCTGACCTGAAAGTCCCTGAGGTCAACGTAAAGACCCAATGCCCGAATTGGCGCAATCGTCACGCAACGTAGCGTCAATCACGCGTCACTGCACGTGGATTGAGGGTAAAGAATGCAGTGCGTCACCGACTTTTTCGGCTCCAGGATTTGAAGTGATCACAAGAAGGTCACTAGGGTCTGCCTTCGAACCTCCGCACGAGTGATCACTCACATGAAGGAGCTCGCTCTCCGTGGCGTCCCACCGTCGACCCAAGCAGCCGAGTCGCGCACGCGTGACCTTGCTGACCACCGCGGCCGCCGCCGCTGTTGCCCTCACCTCGCAGGCCGCCAACGCCGCGCCGAGCGAGAAGCCGAGCAAGGACGAGGTCAAGTCCAAGGTCGACAAGCTCTACGAGGACGCGGAGCAGGCCACCGAGAAGTACAACGGGGCCAAGGAGAAGCAGGAGAAGCTCCAGAAGGAGATCTCCACGATCCAGGACGACGTCGCCCGCGGCCAGCAGGAGCTGAACGAGCTGCGCGAGTCCATAGGCCAGGCGGCAGCGGCCCAGTACCGCTCCGGCAGCATCGACTCCTCCCTCCAGCTGTTCCTGTCCTCCGACCCGGACGACTACCTGGACAAGGCGTCCACCGCCGACCAGCTGAGCGCCCAGCAGGTCGAGTCGCTGAAGAAGATCCAGGACAAGCAGCGCGAGCTGGCCCAGGACCGCGCGGAGGCCTCCGACAAGCTCGAGGACCTCTCCTCCACCCGCACCGAACTGGGCAAGAAGAAGAAGGAAGTCCAGGCCAAGCTCGCCGAGGCGCAGAAGCTCCTCAACACGCTGACGGCCGAGGAGAAGGCCGCACTGGCCGCCTCCGACGCCCGCGCCAGCCGTGACGCCGGCGAGCGCGTCGACCTCGGCAACACGGGCGCCGCCTCCGGCCGCGCCATGGCCGCCTTCCAGGCCGCCCAGAGCAAGATCGGCTCGCCCTACTCCTACGGCGCCACCGGCCCCTCCACCTTCGACTGCTCGGGCCTGACCTCCTGGGCCTTCGCCCAGGCCGGCGTCGGCATCCCGCGCACCTCCCAGGCCCAGGCCAACGCCGGCACGCGCATCTACTCCCAGTCCGACCTCAAGGTCGGCGACCTGGTCATCTTCTACGGCGACCAGCACCACGTCGGCTTCTACGCGGGCAACGGCCAGGTGCTGCACGCCCCGCGCACCGGCACCGTCGTGCGCTACGAGTCGATCAACAACATGCCGTACCAGTTCGGCGTCCGGATCTGAGCGTCCCCCCGGCCGCGACACCGGCACGCCCGAACGGGCGAATCACCGCGACGTGAACTGACCCCGCACCCCGCCCATGACCTGCGTCAGAGGCGGGGTGTCACGTTGTGTGGCCGCCGGGGTCTTTGGTGGGCCCCCCGTCGCGCGGCTACTGTCTGCCGCGTTTCCCCGGCACGTGTGCCGGGGGACGGTCCCTGTCCGCCAGAGGAAGGAACGCGGCTTCCCGTGGGGTCCCATCGCCGCCTTGCACCGTCCGGGTTCGACCGGGGCGCCCTGTGCGTCCTGTCCGCCGCCGCAGCCGCCCTCGGCGCCGTCGCCACCACCGCACCGGCCACGGCCGCCCCGCACGAGGACACCCGGGCCGAGGTGGACCGGCTCTACGAGGCCGCCGAGAAGGCCACCGAGGCCTTCAACGAGGCGGGGGAACGGGCCGGCGTCCTGCGCCGGCAGGTCGGGGACGCCCAGGACCGCGTCGCCCGCAAGCAGGGACGCGTCAACGAGCTGCGCGAGCGGCTCGGCGCGCTGGCCGGCGCCCAGTACCGCTCCGGCGGACTCGACCCGTCGCTGGCCCTGCTGTTCTCCGACGACCCGGCCGGCTACCTCGACAAGGCCTCCGTCCTCGACCGCGTCACCGCCCGCCAGGCCGGCGAGCTGAAGGACCTCCGGCACGCCCTGCGCGAACTGGCCCAGGAACGCGCCGAGGCCACCCGCCGGCTCGGCGAGCTGGAGAAGAGCCGCGAGGCCGTCGAGAAGCACAAGCGGACCGTCGAGCGGAAGCTCGCCAAGGCCCGCCGGCTGCTGAACTCCCTGCCGTCCGCCGAGCGCGCCGCCTACGACCGGGCCTCGCGCTCCGGCCGTTCCGGCCTGCCCGGCCCCGAGGCCGCCGGCGCCGCCTCGGGCCGCGCGGCCGTCGCCCTGGCCGCCGCCCGCTCCGCACTCGGCAGACCGTACGTCTGGGGCGCCAACGGGCCCGCCGGCTTCGACTGCTCGGGCCTGATGCAGTGGTCGTACGCGCAGGCCGGGGTCTCCCTGCCGCGCACCTCGCAGGCCCAGGCGCACGCCGGACGGCGGGTCCCGCTCTCCCAGGCCCGGCCCGGCGACCTCGTCACCTACCGCTCCGACGCCGGCCACGTCGGCATGTACGCGGGCAACGGGCAGGTCATCCACGCCCCCACCCGGGCGCGCCCGTGCGCTACGACCCGGTCGGGATGATGCCGGTGTCGTCGGTGACGAGGCCCTGACCGGGTCGGGCGGCGCACGCCTTCGGGGTTCCGCCCGGGGCGGTCCGCCGTAGGATCGGGGGAATGGCCGGTCACGGGCGGGCGCGCGGATCCGGAGCCGTCGGGCTCGCGGTGCTGCTGCTCGTCCTGCTCGTGGGCTGCGGCGGGCGGCCCGCCACCGAGGGCGTCCGGGCCGAGGTCCAGCGGGTGCTGGACCAGCGGGCCGCCGCCGTCCTGGCCCACGACGCGGCCGCCTACGCCGCCACCGGGGACCCCGTCGGATACGCCCGGCTGCGGGCCGTACCGCTGGCCGCCTGGTCCTACCGGGTCACCGCCGTGCGGCCCGGCGGGGAGGAGGCCGAGGCCGACGCGGAGCTGAGCTACCGCGTCGAGGGCCACGACCGGGGCCCGGTGACCGTGGCGCGCGCCCTGCGCCTGACCCGCGATGCCGCCGGGCGGTGGAACGTGGCCGCCGAGGAGCCCGCGCGCGGCTCCGGCCGGCAGCTGTGGGACCAGGGCACGGTCACGGTCGTCCGGGGCGCACGCAGCCTCGTCCTCGGGGTCGGCCGGTCCGACGAGCAGCTGCGGACCTTCGCCGACCTGGCCGACCGGGCCGTCCCCGCGGTCTCGCAGGCGTGGGGCACCGACTGGGCCCGGCGGGTCGTCGTCCTCGTGCCGAAGTCGCTCGACGGCATGGCGGCGCTGCTCGGCTCGCCCGCCTCCTCCTACCGCGGGATCGCCGCGGTCACCACGGGGGAGACGGGCGGCGGGGCCGACGCGCCCGCCGACCGGGTCATCGTCAACCCGGACGCCTTCGGCATGCTCGGCCCGGTCGGCCGGCAGGTGGTGTTCACCCACGAGACCACGCACGTCGCCACCCGGGCCGACACCAACGCGGCGACCCCGCTGTGGCTGTCGGAGGGGTACGCCGACTGGGTCGGCTACCGCGGCACCGGCCGCACCCCGGACGAGGCCGCGCCCGAGCTGCAGAAGGCCGTCCGCGGGGACGACCCGCCGGGCGGGCTGCCGTCCGACGGCGACTTCGGTTTCGCCGGGGACGCGGCGCGGCTGGCACGGGCGTACGAGGGCGGCTGGACGGCCTGCCGGATGATCGCCGAGCGCTGGGGCGAGCAGGAACTCCACGCCTTCTACCGGGCCGTGGGGGAGCACGGGAAACGGCCGGGGGCGGTCGAGGGGGCGATGGAGAGCGTGCTGGGGACGACCCTGGAGGACTTCACCGCCCAGTGGCGCCGGTACCTCCACGACGAACTGGGCTGAGCACCGCCGCGCCCCGCACCGGGAACCGCCGCCTCCCCTCACCGGGAGGAGACCGGCGTGTGCCCGGCGCGGGCGTCCCGGCCGGGTTCGGCGGGCGGGGCGGCGGCCCGCGGCACCGTCGAGCGCCACAGCCGTACGGCCGCGGTGACCGCGGCCGCCACCAGCAGGCCGTTGCGCAGGAACAGCAGGGTGAGCCCGAGGGCGTCGCTCGCGACGACGTGGTCGAACCAGACGGGGAACTCCAGCACCGTCACCGGCGACGCGGCCAGCACCAGGGCGGCCGGCGGCCCCATCCGGCTGCCCGGGAAGCACCGGCAGACGGCGGCCAGACCGATCAGCCACACCAGGTACTGCGGGCTGAGCACGCGGCTGGTGGTGGTGAACAGCAGGACGGCGGTGAAGGCGGCGTCCGCGAGCGTGTGCGGCGCGAACCGCCGCGCCCGCAGACGCCACAGCAGCAGCCAGCCGAGCGCGGCCGCCGTCAGGCCGAGGGCGGCGTGGCTCACCACGTCCACGTGCGGACCGAGGAATTCGACCGAGCCGTAGTTCAGCCGCACCTCGCCGCTCCAGCCGAGGTGCCGGGCGACGTGGAACACCAGGGCGCCCAGCGACTCCACCTCGGTGCCGCGCCCCCGCTGGGCGGAGAGGAAGGCGAAGGCGCCGGGCGCGGCCCACGCGGACAGGACCGCGAGGGCGCCGACGGTGACGGCCGCCGCACCCCGGGCCCGCCGCCGCGCCCCGGCCAGCAGCAGCACCGGCCACACCTTGAGCAGGGCCCCCAGACCGGCCAGCACCCCCATGACCCGGGGATGCCGGACCCCGGCCAGCAGCGCGGCCACCGCGACCGCGGTCACCATCAGGTCGTAGCGGGCGTACACCGTCGGGCCCAGCAGGGGGACGCCCGCCACCCAGACCAGGGCGCCGCGCGGGGAGCGGCCGGCGGTCAGCAGCAGCACGAGGACGGCGAGGTCGGCGAGGAGGGCCAGGACGAAGAACGCCGACGCGTAGTCCAGGAAGGGCAGCAGGCCGGGGGAGAGGATCGCGAGGGCGGCCGCGGGCGGGTACTGCCAGGTCACGTCGCCCTGCGGGAAGGACCCGGCGCCCAGCACGTCGTACCAGCCCCGGTAGATCACCGACACGTCGGTGGTGACGTCCGGGCCGGGGAAGACGTACACCTTGAACACGCACAGCAGCAGCACGAGCCGGGTCGCGCCCCACAGGACCGACAGGGCCGTCAGGCCGGCCGGGGAGCGCCTGTCGTCCATGAAGTCCACGTGTGCCCCTGTTCGTCCTCTTGGTCAGGGTATGCGGACCACATGGTCTCCCGTCCGGCTGTGCGCGGGCCGTGCGGCACGGCCGGGCGCGGCGGTGAAGGGCGGCTTGGGTAGGGTCGGCGGCGATGCACAAGACCCTGATCGTGACCAACGACTTCCCGCCCCGCCCGGGCGGCATCCAGGCGTTCCTGCACAACATGGCGCTGCGCCTGGACCCCGAGCGCGTCGTCGTCTATGCGTCCACCTGGAAGCGGGGCCGCGAGGGCGTCGAGGCGACGGCGGCCTTCGACGCCGAGCAGCCCTTCACCGTCGTGCGGGACTCCACGACCATGCTCCTGCCGACGCCCGGCGCGACGCGGCGGGCCGTCGCCCTGCTGCGCGAACACGGGTGCACGTCCGTGTGGTTCGGGGCCGCCGCGCCGCTCGGGCTGATGGCCCCCGCGCTCCGGAGGGCCGGCGCCCGGCGGCTGGTGGCCACCACGCACGGCCACGAGGCCGGCTGGGCCCAGCTGCCCGTCGCCCGGCAGCTGCTGGGGCGCATCGGCGAGGCCACCGACACGATCACCTACCTCGGCGAGTACACGCGCTCGCGGATCGCCACCGCGCTGAGCCCCGAGGCCGCCGCGCGGATGGTGCAACTGCCGCCGGGGGTCGACGAGAAGACCTTCCACCCCGGCTCCGGCGGCGACCTGGTGCGCGCCCGCCTCGGTCTCACCGACCGCCCGGTGGTGGTGTGCGTCTCGCGGCTGGTGCCGCGCAAGGGCCAGGACACCCTGATCCGGGCCATGCCCCGGATCCTCGCCGCCGAGCCGGAGGCCGTGCTGCTCGTCGTCGGCGGCGGCCCCTACGAGAAGGACCTGCGCCGCCTGGCCCACGAGAGGGGGGTCGCCGCCTCCGTACGGTTCACCGGATCCGTCCCCTGGTCGGACCTGCCCGCCCACTACGGCGCCGGCGACGTCTTCGCCATGCCGTGCCGCACCCGCCGGGGCGGACTCGACGTCGAGGGCCTCGGCATCGTCTACCTGGAGGCCTCCGCGACCGGCCTGCCCGTCGTCGCCGGCGACTCCGGGGGTGCCCCCGACGCCGTACTGGACGGCGAGACCGGCTGGGTCGTTCGGGGCACCTCCCCCGAGGACACGGCCGACCGCGTCACCGCGCTGCTGGGCGACCCCGCACTGCGCCGCCGCATGGGCGAGCGGGGCCGCCGGTGGGTCGAGGAGAAGTGGCGCTGGGACCTGCTGGCGGAGAGGCTGAAGGAACTGCTGTAGGAAACCCGTTCCTCACCGTCGCCCCTCCCGTCACCGTCACCGTCGCACCCCGTCAGCGTCAGCGTCAGCGCGCCCGCCGGACGCGCCGCGGCGCGGTGTCCTCACCGAGGGCACCGCGCCGCGGGACGCAGCGGGCCGCGGGGCGGCCCGGGTGCTACTTCGCGTAGATCGCCTCGATCTCCGCCGCGTAGTCCTTCGCCACGACGTTGCGCTTGAGCTTCAGCGACGGGGTGAGGTGGCCCGAGTCCTCCGTGAACTGGGCGGAGAGGATGCGGAACTTCCGCACCGATTCCGCCTTCGAGACCGCGGCGTTGCCGTCGTCGACCGCCGACTGGATCTCCGACAGCAGGTCGGCGTCCTCACGCAGCGACGCCGCGGTGGAGCCGGTCGGCTTGCCGTGGTCGGCGGCCCACCGGCCCAGGAACTCCTCGTCGATGGTGACCAGCGCGCCCACGAACGGCCGCCCGTCGCCCACCACCATGCACTCCGCGACCAGCGCGTGCGCCCGGATGCGGTCCTCGATCACGGCCGGGGCGACGTTCTTGCCGCCCGCGGTGACGATGATCTCCTTCTTGCGGCCGGTGATCCTGAGGTAGCCGTCCTCGTCCAGGGTGCCGATGTCGCCGGTGTGGAACCAGCCGTCGGCCAGCGCCTCCGCGGTCGCGCCGGGGTTGTTCCAGTACTCCTTGAACAGGTGCTCGCCGTGCAGCAGCACCTCGCCGTCGTCCGCGATGCGCACGACCGAACCCGGCAGCGGCTGGCCGACCGTGCCGATCTTCTGCCGGTCCCACGGGTTGAACGCGGTCGCCGCACAGGACTCCGTCAGGCCGTAGCCCTCCAGGACGGTGAAGCCGATGCCGCGGAAGAAGTGACCGAGGCGCTCGCCCAGCGGGGCGCCGCCGGAGATGGCGTACTCACCCCTGCCGCCGAGCACCGCGCGCAGCTTGCCGTAGACCAGCTTGTCGAAGACCTTGTGCTTGATCCGCACGCCGAGCGACGGGCCCGACGGGGTGTCCAGCGCCTTGCTGTACGCGATCGCGGCGTCCGCCGCCCTGTCGAAGATCGCGCCCTTGCCGTCCGCCTGCGCCTTGGCCCGCGCCGCGTTGTAGACCTTCTCGAACACGCGCGGCACGCCGAGGATCAACGTCGGCCGGAAGGCCGCCAGTTCGTCGGTGAGGTTCTTGATGTCCGGAACGGTGCCCAGCTTGATCGGCGCCATCATCGGGGCGATCTGCACCAGGCGGCCGAAGACGTGCGCGAGCGGGAGGAACAGCAGCACGCTGCACTCGCCGGTGCGGAACAGCGGGCGCAGCCGCTCCACCACGTTGCCGCACTCGGCGAAGAAGCTGCGGTGGGTGAGCACGCAGCCCTTGGGGCGGCCGGTCGTGCCGGAGGTGTAGACGATGGTGGCCGGGTCGTCGGCCTTGGCGAGCGAACCGCGCTCCTCCACGGTCTCGTCGGAGACGTCCGTGCCCAGCCGCCGCAGCTCCTCGACGCCGCCGCCCTCGATCTGCCAGACGTGCTTCAGCGCCGGCAGGGTCTCGCGCACCGACTCGACGGCGGCGCTGTGGGCGTCCAGCTCGACGACGCAGGCCGTCGCGCCCGAGTCGGAGAGGATCCACTGCACCTGCTCGGGCGAGCTCGTCTCGTACACCGGCACGGTGACGGCGCCCGCGCACCAGATCGCGAAGTCGAGCAGCGTCCACTCGTAACGGGTGCGGGACATCAGGCCGACGCGGTCGCCCGGCTGGACGCCGGAGGCGATGAGGCCCTTGGCCGCCGCGTGCACCTCGGCCAGGAAGGCCGTGGCCGTGACGTCCTGCCAGACGCCGTCGACCTTGCGGGCGATGACGGCGACGTCGGGATGCTGCGCGGCGTTTCTCCGGACGATGTCGGTCAGATTGCCGTCCGCGGGGACCTCGTACAAAGCCGGAAGGCTGAACTCGCGCAAGACTGCTGCTCCTCATAGGGCGCCGGCGCCACGACGTTGTGCGATGCGACGGTGCGGTCCAAGGCTCGGGCAAGTGCTCGCGCATCGGTGGTTGAAATGCTGAGCACGACTGGACTGCCCGGACGTTACCCGCCGGTATGGCTTCTTCGACAGGGGGTCCCGGCGAGATGTTCGCTGCGTCACACAGATGGATGTTGCAGTCCGTACGGTAGTCCACCCGAAAACCGACCGGCCAGTAACGGCAGGTTTCGCCGCCACTGTTCACGTATGCCGCACACGCCTACCCTTGATCGACATGGCCTCCACACCGTCCGGGACTCCCGGCACACGCATCCACGTGGTCAGTGACGTGCACGGCAACGCGCGCGACCTGTCCCTGGCCGGCGAGGGCGCGGACGCGCTGGTCTGTCTGGGCGACCTCGTCCTCTTCCTCGACTACGCCGACCATTCCCGCGGCATCTTCCCCGACCTGTTCGGCGTGGAGAACGCCCACCGCATCGTCGAGCTGCGCACGGCCCGCCGCTTCGCCGAGGCCCGTGAGCTGGGCGCCCGGCTGTGGGCCGGGATCGGCGAGGACCGGGCCGCGGTGATCGAGCGGGCGGTGCGGGGGCAGTACGCCGAGATGTTCGCCGCCTTCCCGACGCCGACGTACGCCACCTACGGCAACGTCGACATGCCGGCACTGTGGCCGGAGTACGCCGGACCCGGCACGACGGTGCTGGACGGGGAGCGGGTGGAGATCGGCGGGTGGGTCTTCGGCTTCGTCGGCGGCGGCCTGAGGACGCCGATGCGCACGCCGTACGAGATCGACGACGAGGAGTACGCGGCGAAGATCGAGGCCGTGGGCGAGGTCGACGTGCTGTGCACGCACATCCCGCCCGAGGTGCCGGAACTGGTCTACGACACCGTCGCCCGCCGCTTCGAACGCGGCAGCCGCGCCCTGCTGGACGCCATCCGCCGCACCCGGCCCCGCTACTCCCTCTTCGGCCACGTCCACCAGCCGCTGGTACGGCGGATGCGGATCGGGGCGACCGAGTGCGTCAACGTCGGGCACTTCGCGGGCACCGGAAAGCCGTGGGTGCTCCAGTGGTGAACGCCGTCGCGCGGCGCGGCACGGGCCGCCGTGCCCCACGGGGTGAAAGCGACCGGCCGGGCGCGCGGTAGCCTTCACGCTGCACACACGTGCGCACGCTCGCGCACGGGGATCCCTCCCTACCGGCCCGCATCTGGAGGAGCCACCGCGATGGCGGAACACACCAGCTCGAGCATCACGATCGAGGCGGCACCGGCCGACGTCATGGCGGTCATCGCCGACTTCGCCCGCTACCCGGACTGGACCGGCGAGGTCAAGGAGGCGGAGGTCCTGGCGACCGACGCGGCGGGACGCGCCGAGCGGGTGCGGCTGGTCATGGACGCGGGCGCGATCAAGGACGACCAGACGCTGGCCTACACCTGGACCGGCGAGCACGAGGTCTCCTGGACGCTGGTCAAGTCCCAGATGCTGCGCTCACTGGACGGCTCGTACCTCCTCAAGGCCGCCGGGGCGGGGGCGACCGAGGTCACCTACCGGCTGACGGTCGACGTCAAGATCCCCATGCTGGGCATGATCAAGCGCAAGGCGGAGAAGGTCATCATCGACCGGGCGCTGGCGGGCCTCAGGAAGCGGGTCGAGTCGGGGCGGTAGGCGATATTCGGTCGCCGGTCGCCGGTATGCGGTAGCGGGTAGTCGGTGTGTGACAGCCGGTCGTCCGGCGTCGGTGTGGGCCCCTGCGGGGCTGCCGCCCCCGGGTCCCGTCCGGCCGGCGGCCGCCGGCCACCGGGGCACCACCCCGACGTCCGTTACCGTTCACCCTCATGCGCACCCTCCTGATCACCGGCCCCGGCGGCAGCGGCCGTACGACCGTCGCCGCGGCCACCGCACTCGGGGCGGCCCGCGCCGGCCTGAGGACCCTCGTGCTCAGTGCCGACCGCACCGACACCCTGGGCGCGGCGCTCGGCACGGCGACGGGCGCGGTGCCGGTGCAGGCGGGCCCGGACCTCACCGCCTGGCGCCCCGACGCCACCGCCGGCTTCCGGGACGACCTCACCTCCTTCCAGGGCCGCGCCGCCACCGTCCTGGACCTGCTCGGCGCCGCCCGGCTCGACCCGGAGGAAGTCACCCCGCTGCCCGGCGCGGAGGAACTGACCCTGCTGCGCGCCCTGCGCGACGCCGCCCTCACCGGGACCCACGACCTCCTCGTCGTCGACCTGCCGCCCGCCCCGCAGGCCCTCGCCCTGCTCGCCCTCCCGGAGGAACTGCGGCGCTACCTGCGCCGGCTGCTCCCCCCGGAGCGGCAGGCCGCCCGCGCCCTGCGCCCCGTCCTCGGCCGCCTGGCGGGCGTCCCCATGCCCGCCGAGTGGCTGTACGAGACGGCCGCGCGCTGGGACGTGGAACTGGCCGCCGTCGAGGCCGTCCTCGCCGACCGCGGGACCTCCGTGCGGCTGGTGGCCGAGCCGGGGCCGGCCGGCGCCGACGCCGTCCGTGACGCCCGCCTCGGCCTGGCCCTGCGGGGCCTGCCCGTCGAGCCGCTCCTCGCCAACCGCGTCCTGCCCGAGGACGCCGTCACCGGCGTCCTCGCCGGGCTCCACGCCCAGCAGCAGAAGACCCTGGGGGAGTGGACCGGCGCCCGGCCCCTCGCACACCTCGGCCGCGACCCCCGCGGGGACGACGACCTGACCGCGCTGGCCGTGCCCGGCGTCAACCCGGCGGCCTCCCCGGTCGAGTGGCCGATCGAGGACCGGATCGGCGCGGACGGCGTCCTGGTGTGGCACCTCCCGCTGCCCGGCGCGGTACGCGAGGGGCTGGACCTCGTCCGCCGCGGCGACGAACTCGTCGTCACCGCGGGTCCGTTCCGCCGGATCGTCCCGCTGCCCTCCGCCCTGCGCCGCTGCACCGTCGCGGGCGCCGCCCTGCGCGACGGCGAGCTGCGCGTGCGGTTCGCGCCGGATCCCGCGCTGTGGCCGCGGACCCGATGAAGGACGTTCCGCCGTTCGGGTAACGTCGGAGGGACGAACCGTAGTCAGGAGCCCGTCATGAGCGAAGAGCTTCCCCCGTCGGACAGCTCGGACAGCGGTGAGCACCGGACCGCCGACGAGGTGCCTCGCGCCACCGACGCCGACGCCTGGGCGACCGCCTGTGCCGAGGACATGGCGGCGGAGAAGGCCCGCCGCCGGGCGGAGCAGGGCGCGCCCCAGGGATCGGCGGCCGAGGAACTCCTCCGAATCGTCGACACGGTCGCCGACAAGCTCTCCGGCCTCCGGTCCCCGCTGTTCGGCGCGGTCGCCGGACCCGCCGCCCAGCAGGTGGTCCGCCAGGCCGTCCAGCAGGCCAGGGCGGCCGTCGAACCGGTCATCGAGCGCAACCCCGACGTCTTCGACCACCTGGCCGCCGCGGGCGGCGAACTGCTCGCCGCCTACCGTTCCGCCGTCCAGCAGCAGGAGCGGCGCTGGACCGCCCGCACCGACGAGCCGCGCGAGGACCCCGCCCACCCCCGGGACGACGACGGGGGCACCGGCCCCGGCCAGCGCATCGATCTCGACTGACGGTCCCTCCCCGCACCCGGGCGGCGCTCACGCGGTAGCGGCGCCGCCCCCTCGGGTACGGTTGGCCGTAGCGGGGCTCGACCGAAACTGAGGGATTCATGGGACTCACCATCGGCGTCGACATCGGCGGCACGAAGATCGCGGCCGGCGTGGTCGACGAGGAAGGCAACATCCTCTCGACCCACAAGGTGCCGACCCCGGGTACGCCCGAGGGCATCGTGGACGCCATCGCCTCCGCGGTGGAGGGCGCGCGCGCCGGGCACGAGATCGTCGGCGTGGGCATCGGCGCCGCCGGTTACGTCAACCGCCAGCGCTCCACGGTCTACTTCGCGCCCAACATCGACTGGCGCAACGAGCCGCTCAAGGAGAAGGTCGAGGCCCGCGTCGGCCTGCCGGTCGTCGTGGAGAACGACGCCAACGCCGCGGCCTGGGGCGAGTACAAGTTCGGCGCGGGCAAGGGCCACCGCAACGTCATCTGCATCACGCTCGGCACCGGCCTCGGCGGCGGCATCATCATCGGCAACAAGCTGCGCCGCGGCCACTTCGGCGTGGCCGCCGAGTTCGGCCACATCCGCATGGTCCCGGACGGGCTGCTGTGCGGCTGCGGCTCGCAGGGCTGCTGGGAGCAGTACGCCTCCGGCCGCGCCCTCGTGCGGTACGCCAAGCAGCGCGCCAACGCCACCCCGGAGCGCGCCGAGGTGCTGCTCGCGCTCGGCGACGGCACCCCCGACGGCATCGAGGGCAAGCACATCTCCATGGCCGCCCGCCAGGGCGACCCGGTCGCCGTGGACTCCTACCGCGAGCTGGCCCGCTGGGCCGGCGCCGGTCTCGCCGACCTGGCCTCCCTGTTCGACCCGTCCGCCTTCATCGTCGGCGGCGGCCTCTCGGACGAGGGCGACCTGGTCCTCGACCCGATCCGCAAGTCCTACAAGCGGTGGCTGGTCGGCGGCAACTGGCGCCCGGTGGCCGACGTGATCGCCGCCCGGCTGGGCAACAAGGCGGGCCTGGTGGGCGCGGCCGACCTGGCCCGCGAGCCCGACCCGATCATGTGAGGCCGGCTGTCTGACGCCCGGCTGTTCCCCGCCCCCCTTCGGAGGCGCGGGGAACAGCCGGGCGCGGCCGTCCGGGGAGCGGCCGGTCGTGGCCCTCCGGGGAACGGCTGGTTGCGGCCGTCCGGGAGCAACTGATCGCGGCCGTCCGGGAGCAACTGATCGCGGCCCTCCGGGGAGCAACCGGTCGCGGCCCTCCGGGGAGCAACCGGTCGCGGCCGTCAGGGGAGCAACTGGTCGCAGCCCTCAGGGAAACGGCGCCCGCGGCTCTCCGGGATCCTCGCCTCCGCCGGGTGATCAGCCCGTATCGTGACGGTATGGTGACGCCCCCGCCGCTCCCGGAGTCCCGTACCGAACCCGACGGCTCCGCCGTCATCCGCGTCCTCGGCTACAACATCCGCTCGATGCGCGACGACACCGCCGCCCTCGCCCGGGTGATCAGCGCCTGCGCCCCCGACCTCGTCCTGGTCCAGGAGGCCCCGCGGTTCTTCCGCTGGCGCAAGAAACTGGCCCGGCTCGCGGCCGCCTCCGGGCAGGTCGTCCTCACCGGCGGCGGCCCCGCCGCGGGCCCCGCCGTCCTCTGCTCGCTGCGGGCGACCGTCGAACGCACCGAGGACGTGCTCCTGCCCCTCACCCCCGGACAGCACCGGCGGGGCTTCGCCACCGCCGTGGTCCGGTTCGCGGGCGCTCGCCTCGGTGTCCTCAGCTGTCACCTCGGCCTGGACGGGGCCGAGCGGTACGAGCAGGCCGGGATGCTCCTCGACCGGCTCGCGGGGCTCGGCGTGGAGCACGCCGTCGCGGGCGGCGACCTCAACGAGCGCCCCGGCGGACGCGCCTTCACCCGCCTGACCGCCGCACTCCAGGACTGCCGTACGACGGCCCCCTGGGGCGGCGGGAACACCTTCCCGCCCGCCGGCCCGGACCGCCGCATCGACGCCCTCCTCGCGACGAAGGGCGTGGAGGTGCTGGGCTGCGGGGTCCCGCTCGGCCTCCCGGGCGTCACCGACACGGACCTGAGGGCGGCCACGGACCACCTGCCGGTCCTGGCCGCCCTGCGGGTGCCCGCCGTCTGAACCCGGCGGCCGGACGGGGCCGGGGGCGAACGAAGGCCGGAGGCGGACGGAGGCCGGGGCCCGGGGACGGGCGAAGGCCGGGGCAGACGAAGGCCGGAGGCGGACGGAGGTCGGGGCGGACGGGACCCGGGGACGGACGCGGGCCGGGCCCGCGCGGTCCTCAGACGACCGCGCCCCGCCCCGGATCGCCGTCGTCCTCGTCGTCCGGGCCCATGCGCATCACCAGCGTGGCGAAGCCGCCGAGGAAGCCGCCGATGCAGACCGTCGTCAGCCACCAGGTCATCTCCCAGCCCAGCAGGATCGCCAGCAGCAGCAGGACCGGACCGCCGATCACCCCGAGCCAGGCGAACTTGGCCGTCGTGTCGGCCTCGGGCAGCGGCGGCGGCTCGGGCGGCACGAAGTGCCCCTCGTCGTCGCCGTCGGGGTCCGTCCCGGCGGGCTCGGCCGGCGAGTAGTCGCGCGGTCCGACACCGGGGGCGAAGGAGACCGAGCTGCCCAGCGGTCCGGCCGGCTCCTTCTCCCGGCGGGCTCCTCCACGGGGCCCCCGCCCGCGGGCGTACCGCCCGACGGACCCTCGTCGTCGGCCTTCGCCTCCAGGAGCGCCAGGTCCTCGACCGACTTGAACGGCTTGGCGCCCGGCGGGTCCACCGGCTCGTCGCCGTACCCCGCGACGATCGCCGCCCACGCGGCCTCCTCGTCGAAGGGCACGCTCTGCTCCGGCTCGTGGTCGCGGCCGTCCTCGCGGTCCTCACGGTCCTCGCGGTCGGAGTCGTGCTCAGCCACCTGCTGTCGTCCCTTCCTTGCCGACACTGGGTGCGAGCCGGCCGATGAACGCGAGGGTCTCCTCGAAGATCCGGTCCGCGTCGTGGTCCAACGTCGCCACGTGGTAGCTCTGTTCCAGCAGGACCTCGGTCACGTCCGTCGACGACACCCGGCTCAGGATCCGGGCGGAGTCGGCGGCCGGCACCACATGGTCCCGCACACTGCGCAGGAGCAGCAGCGGCTGGGTGACCTGCGGCAGTTCGCCGTCGACCATCCGGAGAAAGGTCCGCAGCGAGTGCGCCGCGTGCAGCGGCACCCGGTCGTACCCGACCTCCACCGCCCCCTCCTTCGCGATGTCGCTGACGATCCCCCGCGTCGTGCGCACGAGGTGACGCGCCACCGGGAGCGCGCGGGCGGACAGACCGTGCACCCGGTTCGCCGGGTTGACGACCACGACGCCCCCGACCGCGTCGCCGTGCCGGGCGGCGAGCCGCAGCGCCAGGGCACCGCCCATCGAGAGCCCGGCCACGAACACCCGCGCGCACCGCTCCCGCAGGGCGCGCAGCTCGCGGTCCACCTCCGCGTACCAGTCGGGCCAGCCGGTGAGCGCCATGTCCTCCCAGCGCGTGCCGTGGCCCGGCAGCAGGGGCAGCGAGACGGTCAGGCCGTGCCCGGCCAGATGGCGCGCCCAGGGACGCAGCGACTGCGGGGAACCGGTGAAGCCGTGACAGAGGAGGATCCCTACCTCCCCGCCCTCGTGGCGGTACGGCTCGGCTCCAGGAAGGACCGGCACCTTCGGTCTCCTGTCTTCGTCGTTCTCGATGGGGGCCTCTCGCCGGGGTTCCTCGGCGGAGTCTTCGGTGGCGCTGCTCGACGGGACTCCCGCTGCGGGACCTCTGCGACGGGACCTCCGCGACGGACGGACGTGAGGTTCACCGTACGCGACCGCACCGACACCGACCAGGGTCGTCGAAGCCTCGGGCCGCCACTCCGGGTTAAGGTCTGAGCGACACTTACAGGAGGCACTCGGTTGTTGTACGGCGCGATGAAGGTTTCCGTCGGGGGGCCGCTGAAGATGATCTTCAGGCCCTGGGTGGAGGGCCTGGAGAACGTGCCCGCCGAGGGCCCCGCGATCCTGGCGAGCAATCACCTCTCCTTCTCCGACTCGTTCTTCCTCCCCGCGGTCCTCGACCGCAAGGTCACGTTCATCGCGAAGGCCGAGTACTTCACCACGCCCGGCGTGAAGGGCCGGCTGACGGCGGCCTTCTTCAAGGGCGTCGGCCAGCTCCCCGTGGACCGTTCCGGCGCCCGCGGCGCGGGCGAGGCGGCGATCAGGAGCGGGATGGGCGTGCTGGAGCGCGGTGAGCTGTTCGGGATCTACCCGGAGGGCACCCGCTCGCCCGACGGCCGGCTCTACCGCGGCAAACCGGGCGGCCTCGCGCGCGTGGCGCTCGCCACCGGCGCCCCGGTGATCCCGGTCGCGATGATCGACACGGAGAAGATCCAGCCGCCCGGTCAGGTGATGCCGAAGATCATGCGACCCGGCATCCGCATCGGCAGGCCGCTGGACTTCAGCCGCTACCACGGCATGGAACACGACCGTTTCGTGCTCCGGGCGGTGACCGACGAGGTCATGTACGAGATCATGAAGCTCTCCGGCCAGGAGTACGTCGACATCTACGCGACGGCCGCCAAGCGGCAGATCGCGGAGGCGGCGAAGGCCGACAAGGAAGCGGAGAAGGCCGCGAGGGCCGCCCTCGCGCAGGCCGAGAGGGAACAGGCGAAGAAGGAGAAGTCCGAGCGGAGCGAGCCCTAGCGACGGGGTCCGGGCTCAGGGGGTGGGGGACGTGGCCAAGCGCGAGAGAGTCATGAGGATGTCGGTCGAGCTGCCGCTGTGGCGTGCGCTCACCGCCTACCGGGTGCTGACCATGCTGTACGCGGTCGGCCTGTTCGTCGCCGACCACGCCGACTACGACCGGCCCGGCGTCGCCGTCGCCTACTTCGCCGTCCTGTGCGGCTGGACGCTCGCCACCCTGCCCCGCGTGCAGAACGCGGCCGAGTGCACCAGGAGCTTCCTCGCCGCCGACCTCCTCGTCGCGCTCGCCGGCATCCTCCTGACCCCGCTGGTCGTCAGCGGCCGGCACATCCAGGACAGCGGTCCCACCCTGCCCTCGATCTGGACGGCCGGCTCGGTCCTGGCGTTCGCCATCAAGGGCGGCTGGCGCTGGGCGGCGTTCGCCTCCACACCGGTGGCCGCCGCCAACCTGATCGAACGCGGCCACCCGGCCCGCGACACCGTCCACAACGTGATCCTCGTCTGGGTCGCCTCCATCGCCATCGGATACGTCGTCGAGGTCGCCCGCGCCTCCGAGCGCACGCTCGCCCGCGCCCTGGAGATCGAGGCCGCGACCCGCGAGCGCGAGCGGCTCGCCCGCGACATCCACGACGGCGTGCTCCAGGTGCTCGCCATGGTGCAGCGGCGCGGCGCGGTCATCGGCGGTGAGGCGGCCGAGCTGGGCCGGATGGCCGGAGAGCAGGAGGTCGCCCTGCGCACCCTGGTCTCCGGCGGCCTCGTCCCCGTCTCCCGGGTGTCGCGGGACGCCGCCGAGGGGGCCCTCGTCGTCGCGGTGGACGAGAGCGATGACGACGACGAGGCCGGCCCGGTCGATCTGCGTGCGCTGCTCGCGCCCTTCGCCGCGGCCCGGGTCAGCCTCGCCGAGCCGGGCGCCCCGGTCCTGCTGGCCCCGGCCGCCGCCCGGGAGCTGGCCGCGGCGGTCGGGGCCGCGCTGGACAACGTGCGCAAGCACGCGGGGGAGCAGGCGCGGGCCTGGATCCTGGTGGAGGACGAGCCCGACGCGGTGATCGTGACCGTGCGGGACGACGGGCCGGGCATCGCGGAGGGCCGGCTGGCGCAGGCCGAGGGCGAGGGACGGCTCGGGGTCGCCCAGTCGATCCGGGGCCGGCTGCGCGACCTCGGCGGCGGGGCCGAACTGGTGTCGACGCCGGGACAGGGCACCGAGGTCGAACTGACGGTACCGAAACAGCATGTCACGCGGGGGAAGGCAGGCACACGATGAGCAGTGGACAGGACCCGATCAAGGTGATGGTGGTCGACGACCACCCCATGTGGCGCGAGGCCGTCGCCCGCGACCTCGCCGAGTCCGGCTTCGACGTGGTGGCCACCGCCGGCGACGGCGAGCAGGCCGTGCGCCGCGCCAGGGCCGCCTCGCCCGACGTCCTCGTCCTGGACCTCAACCTGCCCGCCAAGCCGGGCGTCCAGGTCTGCAAGGAGGTCGTCGCCGCCGACCCGGCGCTGCGCGTCCTGGTGCTGTCCGCGAGCGGCGAGCACGCCGACGTACTGGAAGCGGTGAAGTCCGGCGCGACCGGCTACCTGCTGAAGTCGGCGTCCACGGAGGAGCTGCTGGACGCCGTGCGCCGCACCGCCGTCGGCGACCCGGTGTTCACGCCGGGCCTGGCCGGACTGGTGCTCGGCGAGTACCGGCGGCTGGCCTCCGACCCCGGCCCGGCGTCCGGCACCGACGAACCGGACGCGCCCCGGCTCACCGACCGCGAGACCGAGGTGCTCCGCCTGGTCGCCAAGGGCCTGAGCTACAAGCAGATCGCCGAACGCCTCGTGATCTCGCACCGCACGGTCCAGAACCACGTGCAGAACACCCTCGGCAAGCTCCAGCTGCACAACCGGGTGGAGCTGGTGCGGTACGCGATAGAGCGCGGCCTCGACGACGAGTGACCCCGCCCCGGACCACCACGGAGCACCCGGCACCGCCGAGTGCTCCCCGGTCGCCGGCACCGGGGCCGCCGCCGGCGGGATCCTCCGCCGGACAGCCCCGGCCGCACCGGCCCAGGACGCGTGGCGAAAGCCCCTCCCCTGGAGGGGGTGCCCCCGGCCCGGCGGCGTCCGGCACGCACTCCCCGGAGGGGGACCCCCAGCCGGGTCGTCGGGGTCGCCCCGACACGGCCGGTGTCGGGGCGACCCTCCGCCGTGCGATCGCACGCACCGGACGCCGCCGGGCCCGCCCCTCGGGCGGACGGCGCCACTTTCGCAGGACGTCCTAGAGCACCGGCCGCCGCTCGGACGGACGGCCGGCGTCCCGCAGCCGCCCCATCAGCTCCCGCACGATCGCCGCCCCGTCCAGCGTGAGCACCGACTCCGGGTGGAACTGCACGCCGGCGAACCCGGGTCCGCGCAGCGCGTGCACCTCCCCGTTCGCCGCCACGCTCACCTCCACCCCGCGCGCGGTCAGCTCCTGCCGGGCGTCGTCGTCGCACCGCGCCACGAAACTGTTGTAGAACCCGACGGTCTCCTCCCGCCCGAACAGCTCCACCCGCGTCTGCGCCCCCTGGTACGGCACCTCCTTCCGCACGATGTCCAGCCCCAGTTCCGCCGCGATCAGCTCGTGCCCGAGGCACACCCCAGCACCCCGTGCCGGTGCTCCCCGACGACCCGCGCGGTCAGCTCCCGCAGGAACCGCATCCTGGGGTCCGTCAGGTCGGACGGATCGCCCGGACCGGGGCCCAGCACCACGGGCCCCTCGTGCGCGAGCACCGCCGCCCGCAGCCCCGGTTCGTCGTGGCGCCGGACGGTGACCTCCAGCCCGGACGAGCGCAGGACGTGCGCGAGCATCGCCGTGAAGGTGTCCTCGCCGTCGACCACCAGGGCGTGCCCGGTCAGTTCCCGGGACCGCTCCTGCATCCGCAGCCAGAACGGCGCCAGCGAGGCCCGGCGTCCGTCCAGCGCCGCCCGCACCCGCGGATCGTCGGCCAGCGGGGACCGCCCCTCCTCGGCCCGCGGCCTCCCCGGCCGGACGCCGAGGGCCGTCAGCACGCCCGCCGCCTTGGCGTGCGTCTCCGCCACCTCGCCCGCCGGGTCCGAACCGCGCACCAGCGTCGCCCCGACCGGCACCCGCAGCCGGCCGGCCGCGTCGATGTCGGCGGTGCGGATGAGGATGGGGGAGTCGAGGGTCTGGGCCCCGCCGGCGTCCCGCCCGACCAGCGCCAGCGCGGCCCCGTAGTAACCGCGCCCGCCGACCTCGTGCCGCTCGATGACCCGGCAGGCGTTCTGCACCGGCGAGCCCGTGACGGTCGCCGCGAACATCGTCTCCCGCAGCACCTCGCGCACGTCCATCGAGGACTTCCCGCGCAGCTCGTACTCGGTGTGCGCGAGGTGGGCCATCTCCTTCAGCCGCGGCCCGACCACCACCCCGCCCCTGTCGCCGACGGTGCACATCATCTTCAGCTCCTCGTCGACGACCATCGACAGCTCCTCGATCTCCTTGCCGTCGGCGAGGAAGTCCAGCAGGTGCTCGGGCGTCGGGCCCCCGTCGGGATAGCGGTACGTCCCGCTGATCGGGTTCATCACGACCGTGCCGCCCGACATCCGCACGTGCACCTCGGGGCTGGCGCCCACCAGCGTCCGCTCCCCGGTGTGCACGACGAACGTCCAGTACGCGCCCCGCTCGCCCGCCAGCAGCCGCCGGAACAGTGCGAGCGCGTCGGCCCTCCCGAATCCCGGGACCTCGCCCTCGTACGTCCGCCGGATGACGAAGTTCGCCCCCTCGCCCCGCCCGATCTCCTCCCGCAGCACCCGCCCGACGATCTCCGCGTACTCCTCGTCGCCGACGTCGAAGCCGCCGCCCTCGACGCGCACCTCGTGCGCGGGGAGCTGCTCCAGCGCCTCGGCGAGCGGGATCTCGTACCGCTCCTCGGGGATCAGGACGGACAGCGGCGTGCCGTCGTCGCGGACGTCGAAGCCGCGCTCGCGGATCTGGCGGAACGGCACCAGCGCGAGGCCCTCGTCGGGCAGGTCGGCGAGCCGCTCGTGGACGGCGACCGGGCCGAGGAGCAGCTCCACGGTGGCGCCGTCCTCGGTGGCCCGGCCCGGCGAGCGGCGGCGCAGCAGGGCGAACGGGCGGGGATCGGCCAGGAGGTCGAGCAGATGCATGGGATCCGTGTCCTTCTCGGTGGGAGAGTCGACAGGGACGGCCGGGCCCGGAAACACCGAAGGCCGCCCCTTCGGGCGGCCTTCGCGAAGTCGTGCGTACGCGCAGTCAGTGGGCCGCCGGATGAGCGGTCCACCACCAGTTCTGGGTCGAAAGCGCGAACATGGGCTGCACGCTACACGATGTGTCGCATGCGGCTCCGCCCCGTGCGAGAAGGTGCGTTCCCCGCGGCAGCGGGGCCGTCAGGTTCTGCCCCCCCCCGCTCGGTGAGCCGGGGCAGAGCCGTCTCACAGGCTGAGCGCGGCGATGGACCCCCGGGCCGACCGCGTACTGTGGGGCGCGTGACCGTGAACGCTGATTCCCGAAGTGTCGCCGCCCAGGCGACGTGGCGAAACCTGCCTGCGGCGCAGCAGCCCGAGTATCCGGATGCCGAGGCTCTGCGCGAAGCGATCGCCGAGCTCGAAACGTATCCCCCGCTGGTGTTCGCCGGTGAGTGCGACCAGCTCCGCGCGCGGATGGCCGCGGTTGCCCGAGGAGAGGCGTTCCTGCTGCAGGGCGGTGACTGCGCCGAGTCCTTCGACGCGGTGTCCGCCGAGCACATCCGGGCGAAGCTCAAGACGCTCCTCCAGATGGGCGCCGTCCTCACGTACGCGGCCTCCGTGCCGGTCGTGAAGGTGGGCCGGATCGCGGGCCAGTACTCCAAGCCGCGTTCCAAGAACACCGAGACCCGCGACGGCGTGACCCTGCCGACGTACCGCGGCGACTCGGTCAACGGCTTCGACTTCAACGAGGCCGCCCGCGTCCCGGACCCCGAGCGCCTGAAGCGGATGTACCACGCGTCCGCCTCCACGCTGAACCTGGTGCGCGCCTTCACCACCGGCGGCTACGCCGACCTGCGCCAGGTCCACGCCTGGAACCAGGACTTCGTGAAGTCGTCCCCGTCCGGCCAGCGTTACGAGCAGCTCGCCCGCGAGATCGACCAGGCGCTCCACTTCATGCACGCCTGCGGGGCGGACCCGGAGGAGTTCAAGACGGTCGAGTTCTACGCCTCCCACGAGGCGCTGCTCCTCGACTACGAGGGTGCCCTCACCCGCGTCGACTCCCGTACCGGCCGCCTGTACGACGTCTCCGCGCACATGGTGTGGATCGGCGAGCGCACCCGCCAGCTGGACCACGCGCACATCGAGTTCGCCTCGAAGATCCGCAACCCCATCGGCATCAAGCTCGGTCCGACGACGACGGCCGAGGAGGCGCTCCAGTACATCGAGCGTCTCGACCCCGACCGGGAGCCGGGCCGGCTGACCTTCGTCGTCCGCATGGGCGCCGACAAGGTCCGCGACAAGCTGCCGGAGCTGGTCGAGAAGGTCACCGCCTCCGGCGCGACCGTCGCCTGGGTGACCGACCCGATGCACGGCAACACCTTCGAGGCGGCCTCCGGCCACAAGACGCGCCGCTTCGACGACGTGCTCGACGAGGTCAAGGGCTTCTTCGAGGTCCACAAGGGCCTCGGCACCCACCCCGGCGGCATCCACGTCGAGCTGACCGGCGACGACGTCACCGAGTGCGTGGGCGGCGGTGACGAGATCTTCGTCGACGACCTCCACCAGCGTTACGAGACCGCCTGCGACCCGCGGCTCAACCGCAGCCAGTCGCTCGACCTGGCGTTCCTCGTCGCGGAGATGTACCGGGACCAGTAGCGGCGGGCTGTGCGGCGGACCGGTGACGGGTCCGCCCGCCACCGGCGCCGAAGTGGGGCGCGGATCACATGCGATCCGCGCCCCTTCTCCCTTTTGCGACATCCGGCCGCCGGGTAAGGTTAGGTAAACCTAATCGATCTCGGCGGGAGGTGTCCGCGTGTACGTCTGCAGCTGCTTCGGAGTGACGGAAGCGCAGGTCCAGCAGCATGCGGACGACGGCGCCTGTACGCCCCGCCAGATCGCCTCCGCCTGCAAGGCGGGCACGGACTGCGGCTCGTGCGTCCGCCGCATCCAGGCGATCCTCGGCCGGGGCGCCTGTCCGCGCCGTGACCTGGCGGACCAGGGCCGGCCGGTCCTCACCGCGCTCGACGAGGCCGCCTGAGCGCCCGGCGGTTCCCGCCGGGTCTTCGCGGGGCCCGGTCCTCTCCGGCGTTCGGCCCCTCCCGGCTCCGGATCCTTCCGGCGTTCGGCCCCTCCGTCGCGGCTCAGCCCTCCGGCTGCTCGATCAGCTGCGCGATGTACAGCGCCTCGCCGAGCTTCTCCACCAGGGCCAGCTGGGTGTCGAGGTAGTCGATGTGGTGCTCCTCGTCCTCCAGGATCGCCTCGAAGATGTTCGCGGACGTGATGTCGCCCTTCTCTCGCATCACCTTGATCCCGCGCTTGAGGCGGTCGATCGCCTCCACCTCGACCTGACGGTCGGCCTCGAACATCTCCGTGACCGTCTGGCCCACGCGCACGTGGAACAGCCGCTGGTAGTTCGGCAGGCCGTCCAGGAGCAGGATCCGGTCGGTCAGGACCTCCGCGTGCTTCATCTCGTCGAACGACTCGTGCCGCGTGTACTTCGCGAGCTTCGTCCAGCCGAGGTTCTCCTGCATCTTCGCGTGCAGGAAGTACTGGTTGATCGCGGTCAGCTCACCGGTGAGCTGCTCGTTGAGGAACTCGAGGACCTCGGGGTCGCCCTGCATCGCAGAGGCTCCTTCCGCGCGGGGATTCGGGAGATTGCCGCCGCATGATGTCACCGGTGCGGAAGATCGTCCAGTAAGTCGGCACTTAGTAAGTTGATCCATACTTGATGCTACTTGTCCGATTTCGGCCATGCCTGGTCATTCGCACCGGCCGGGGTCTGTCAGGATGGAGCCATGGGTCATCCGGTGGAACGAGAATCAGGAGAAGCAGCAGCGTCCGAGCTTCCGCCGGGCAGCGACTCCAGCGGGGTTGGCCCGTCACCCACTACGGCCCGGTGCCCAAGTTCCGGCCCGAGCGCTGGGAGTTCAGGGTCTTCGGCGGCACCGCCGACGGTGACAAGCGCTGCTGGACCCACGAGGAGTTCACGGCCCTCCCGTACGCCACCGTGGTGGCCGATCTGCACTGCGTGACGAAGTTCAGCATGCTCGGCGCCGAATGGGGCGGCGTCCCGGCCCGGACCATCCTGGAGGCCGTGCCGCCCGCCGCCGACGTCACCCACGTGATGGTGTGGGCGGAGTACGGCTTCAGTTCCAACCTGCGGCTGTCGGACTTCGCCGCCGAGCACACCCTCTTCGCCACCCACAAGGACGGCGAACTGCTCACCGCCGAGCACGGCTTCCCGGTGCGCCTGGTCGTGCCCCACCTCTACGCCTGGAAGGGCCCCAAGTGGGTCCGCGGTGTCGAGTACATGACCGCCGACCGCCGCGGCTTCTGGGAGGAACGCGGCTACCACAACATCGGCGACCCCTGGAAGGAACAGCGCTACTCCTACCAGGAGGAGCCCGGGGACGGCCCCGAGCTCTGAACCCCGGCGCTCCGGGGCGTCCGGGACCGCCCCGGGAGGGCGGGTCAGCCGTCCCGCAGCTTCTTCAGCCGCGCCACGTCCGCCGCGTGCCCCTCCTTGCCACCGGGTGTCTCGATCACGAGCGGTACGCCCGCGGTCGCCGGGTGCGTCATCAGCGCGCGGAACGGGTCCTCGCCGATGCGACCCGCGCCGATGTTCTCGTGCCGGTCCTTGTGGGCGCCCGCCACGTCCTTGGAGTCGTTGGCGTGGATCAGCTTCAGCCGGCCCTCGCCCACCGTGTCCACCAGCAGATCGAGGGTCCGGTGCATGCCCGCCGGACCGGTCAGGTCGTGCCCGGCCGCGAAGACGTGGCAGGTGTCCAGACAGACGCCGAGCCTCGGATGGGCGTCCAGCGCCTCGAAGTACGGCCCGAAGTCCCAGGTCCGCGAACAGAGCGAGGCGCCCTGTCCGGCCGTCGACTCCAGCAGCAGGAACGGGTCGTCGTCGTGGGTCAGCTCGTCCAGCAGCGGCAGCAGGTACTCCCGGACCTGCTTCAGGGCCACGCCCCGCTCCCGCCCGCCCGTCGCGCTCCCCGTGTGCACGACCACGCCCAGCGCGCCGATCTCCCGCCCCCGGCGCAGCGAGTGCCGCAGGGACTCCACCGACCGCTGCGCCGTCGCCTCGGTGTGCGAGCCGAAGTTGATCAGATACGGCGCGTGCACGTACACCGGGACCGACTCCGCCGCGCAGGCCTCCCGGAACGCCGCGTCCTGCGCCGGGTTGCCCGCCGGGGTGGCCCAGCCGCGCGGGTTGGCGACGAAGACCTGGACCGTCTCGGCCTCGAGGTCACGGGCGTAGGACAGGCCCACGGAGTGCAGGCCGCCGGCCACCGGGACATGGCTGCCGACGGGATTGCGGGAGGGAGGGGATGCGCGGAACTCACCCGTTCAGGGTGTCATGCCCCCGGCGCCGCCCGGTCACCGGAGGGCGCCGGGCGGCAGCGTCACCGGATGGTGATCGTGATCGTCGATCCCTTGGGGGCCCTCTCGCCGCCGTCGACGGACTGGCCCTTGACCGTGTCGCCGAACAGGCCCAGCAGGCCGCGGTCCTCGTCCACCCGGAAGCCGGCCTCCTCCAGCTCGGCCTTGGCGTCGTCGACGCTCGCGCCCACCACGTCCGGGACCTCGACCATCTCCGGGCCCTTGGACAGGGTCAGCGTCACCGTGTCGCCGTCGGCGACCTCCTCGTCCGCGCCCGGCGACTGGGCGGCGACCTGGCCCTTGTCGAACTCGGAGGTGACCTCCTCGGCGGAGACCTTCACCTCCAGGCCGGCCTCCTCCAGCTCGGCCCGCGCGTCGTCCAGGTCCTGGCCGGTGACGTCCGGGACCTCGACGGGGCTGCCCTTGCTGACGACGAGGGAGACCGCCGAGCCCGCCCGCCGCTCGGTGCCGGCCTGCGGGCTGCTGCTGATCACGAAGCCCTTGAGGACGTCCTCGCTGAACGCCTCGGTGACCAGGCCGGGCTCCAGCCCGTCCGTCTTCAGCAGATCCTTGGCCTTGTCCAGCCGCGAGCCCTTCACGTCCGGCACCTTCACCGTCTCGGGGCCGTCGGAGACGGTGAGGGTCACCGAGTCGTTGGCGCGGATGCGGGCGCCCGGTTCCGGGTCCGTGCTGATGACGGTGCCGCGCTTCACCGTGTCGCTGTAGGCGTGCTTCACCCCGCCGACGTCCAGCCCGGCCCCCTCCAGCCGCTCCCTGGCCTGCGCCTCGGTCTGCGTGAGGACCCCCGGGACCTTGGTGAACTGGCCCGAGTTGATGTACCAGACGCCCGCGCCGACGCCGAGCACCAGCAGGACGGCGGCGACGACCGCGACCACCTGGCGGCGTGGCCGCACCGGGCGGCGCCGGGGCGGCGGGGGCTCCGCCGCGAACCGGGACGTCCGGTTCATCGGGTCCCCGTCGAGGCCCGGCCCGTCCTCGCCCTCGTCGACGGGCAGGGGGCGCGGGACCGTGAGCGAGCGCGGATCACGCTGGTGCGGTCCTCGGCGATGTCGCGGTCCGCCGACAGGGCCTGCGGCGGCAGCGCGTCCAGCTGCGTCTCGTCGAGCGCGGCCCGCGCCTCGCGGACCTGCGCGAGCAGGGCCACGGCGTCCGCCGGACGGACGTCGGGAGTGCGGGCGGTGGCCGAGGCCACCAGCTCGTCCAGCGCGAACGCCATACCGGGGACGGCGGCGGAGGGCGGCGGCACGTCCTCGTGGAGGCGCTTGTAGAGCACCACGGCGGGGGTGTCGCCGTCGTGCGGCTTCTCGCCGGTCAGCATCTCGTAGAGCACGACCCCGCAGGCGTAGACGTCCACGCGCGCGTCGGTGGTGCCCTGCTCCAGCTGCTCGGGCGCGAGGTAGGCGACGGTGCCGAGGACGGCTCCGGTGGTGCTGGTCACGGTGTCCACGGACCGGACCAGGCCGAAGTCGGCGACCTTGACCCGGCCGTCGTCCCCTATCAGCACGTTCTCCGGCTTCATGTCCCGGTGCACGAACCCGGCGCGGTGCGCGGCTCCGAGCGCGGCGAGCACCGGCTCCAGGATGTCCAGCGCGGCCCGCGGCTGGAGGGCGCCGCGCTCACGCAGCACGTCCCGCAGGGTGCAGCCGGCGACGTACTCCATCGCGAGGTAGACGTACGACCTGTCGGCCCCCTGGTCGAACACCTGGACGACATTCGGGTGCGCCAGCCGGGCCACGGACTTGGCCTCGCGGATGAAGCGCTCGACGAACGAGGCGTCGGCCGCGAGGGCCGGGTGCATCACCTTGAGCGCGAGGACACGGTCGAGGCGGGTGTCCACGGCCCGGTAGACCGTGGCCATCCCGCCGACCGCGATCCGCGCGTCCACGCGATAACGCCCGTCGAGCACCTGCCCGACCAAAGGGTCCTGAAGGGTCGTGTCCACGCAGGCGAGTCTACGAGCCCGCACCGACACCCCTCACCGCTCACACCGGTATCGCAGCGGGACTGAAGCGGACCTGTGACGAGCGGCACGGCCGGGGCGGCGGGTCCGCCCGCGCGGAGCCGTCACCCCCTCGCACCCCGCCCGTGACGTCCACCGGGCCGGCCGTCACGGACGGTGCGGGGCGGTGGCGTCGTCAGGAGGCCGGACGTTCAGAAGGCCGGCCGTTCCGGGTCGAGGACGGCGCGGCCCTCACCCGGCGACGACGCCTGCGCGAAGTGACGGCGGGGAATGCGGCCCGCGAGCCGGGCCAGTCTCCCCGCCTCCACGGCCCCCCGCATCGCCCGGGCCATCAGCACCGGCTCCTGCGCCCGCGTCACCGCCGACGCCAGCATCACCCCCGCGCACCCCAGCTCCATCGCCAGCGCCACGTCCGACGCCGTACCGGCGCCCGCGTCCAGGATCACCGGCACGCGCGCGTGCTCGACGATCAGCTGGAAGTTGTGGGGGTTGCGGATGCCCAGCCCGGACCCGATCGGCGAGCCCAGCGGCATCACCGCCGCGCACCCGACGTCCTCCAGCTTCCGCGCCAGCACCGGATCGTCGTTCGTGTACGGCAGCACCGTGAACCCGTCGTCGACCAGCGTCTCCGCCGCGTCCAGCAGCTCGATCGGATCGGGCAGCAGCGTCCGCTCGTCGGCGATGACCTCCAGCTTGACCAGGTCGGTACCCAGGGCCTCCCGTGCCAGCCGTGCCGTCAGGACCGCCTCACCGGCCGTGAAGCACCCCGCCGTGTTCGGCAGCACCCGGATGCCGAGCCGTTCCAGCACCGACAGCACGGACCCGTGCACCGAGGGGTCCACCCGCCGCATCGCGACGGTGGTCAGCCCGGTGCCGGACGCGACCAGCGCCCGCTCCAGCACCTCCAGGCTGGGCGCGCCGCCCGTCCCCATGATCAGACGGGACGAGTACGCCGTACCGCCGAGGACGAAGGGGTCGTCGGCCATGGCTCAGCCTCCCTGGACGGCGGTGAGGACTTCCACGCGGTCTCCGTCGGAGAGGACGGTGGCGGACCACCGCGCGCGCGGGACGACGGTTTCGTTGAGGGCCGCGGCCACCCCGGAGGACGCCGGGGCCAGGGACCGCACGACGCCGTCGAGGGCCGTGCCGGGAGCGACGTCGCGCCGCTCGCCGTTCACCGAGATCTTCATGCGGACTGCTCCGAGAGTGCGGCGGCGCGAAAGCGCCGGGGGGTGAAGGGGCGGGCCTCGGCGGGGAGTTCGCCGGTGGCCAGCGCGTGCGCCAGCGCGTCCCCGGTGACCGGCGCCAGCAGTACGCCGTTGCGGTGGTGCCCGGTCGCCAGCAGCAGTCCGTCCAGCCCGGTCGGCCCGAGCAGCGGCGCGTTGTCCGGCGAGCAGGGGCGCAGCCCCGCGCGGGTCTCGGCGAGCGGCAGTTCGGTGATCCCGGGAACCAGCTCGTGGGCGTCCCGCAGCAGCTCGTACACGCCGCCCGCCGTCACCGTCGTGTCCCAGCCCAGCTCCTCGCTCGTCGCCCCGACGACCAGCTCGCCGTTCTCGCGCGGCACCAGGTAGACCTGGCTGCCGCGCACCACGGCCCGCACCGTCCGGGTCAGGAACGGCGCGTACCGCCGTGGCACGGTCAGCCGCAGCACCTGCCCCTTCACCGGCCGCACCGGCGGCAGCACCTCCGCCGGGACGCCCGCGAGCCGCCCGCTGAGGCTGCCCGCCGCGAGCACCACCTGCCGCGCCGTGAGCGTCGTGCCCGCGCGCGTGCGCACTCCCGTGGCGCGCCCGGCCGACACCGTCAGCCGCTCCGCCCCGTCGCGGTGGAAGGCCACGCCCGCCCGCTCGCAGGCGGCCACCAGCGCCGCCACCAGCCGCCGCGGATCGATCTGGTGGTCGCCGTCCACCCGCAGCCCGCCCCGCACCCCGGGCGCGAGCAGGGGCTCCAGCCGCCGGCACTCCCGCCCGGACAGCCACTCCGAGGCCAGTCCCGACTGCCGCTGCAGGGCGTGCAGTTCCCGCAACTGGGCGCGGTCGTCGGCGTCCAGCGCGACCGCGAGGGTCCCGGAGCGGCGGTAGCCGACGTCGTGGCCGGTCAGCTCGGTCAGCTCGGCCACGAAGTCCGGGTAGCGGCGGGCCGATTCCAGGTTGAGGCCGAGCAGTGTGTGCTCGCCGTAGTGCAGTTCGGTGACGGCGGCGAGCATCCCGGCCGCCACCTGCGCGGCCCCGCCGCCCGGGGCGGGATCCAGCACCGCCGTGGCGAACCCGCGCTGCGCGGCCCGCCACGCGGTGACCAGCCCGATGATGCCGCCCCCGACGACGAGGACGTCCGACGTGCTTGAGGACATGGGCGTCCAGCCCCTCCCTTCGCCGGCATGACCCGGATCAGGTTCGTACGGTCGGAGGCCGCCAGCCTCCCTCTCAGCCCGGTGCGTCCGGGCTCCCGCGAGTGCTCTAGGTTGGCAACCCTAGCCCCCGTCCTCCGTCCCGGTAAGGGAGCCTCCCCTCGTGGCCCGTTCGCTCGACGGCCTGGTCCTGGCCCCGGTGGCCGACCAGGCCCCGGTCAGGTCGGCACCCGCACCCGCTTCACGTACCACGAACGCGACGGCGTGGTCTGGGCCGACTACGCGGGCGGCGACGTCGTCCGCGGGCACCTCGTGGGGACCCGGCGGGGGACCGGCTGGACTTCCGGTACGTCCAGCTGGGGCACGACGGGACGACGTCGTCCGGGCACTGCGTGTCCGCGGTCGTCGAGCTGCCCGACGGGCGGCTGCGCCTCGACGAGACCTGGGAGTGGGAGTCGCGGGCCGGCAGCGGGAGCAGTGTGGTGGAGCAGATCACGGAGCGGGACGGCTGACTGACGGCGCGTCAGCTGTCTAAGGTGACCGGGTGAGCGAGCAGACGCGGGAAGAAGACGGGCGGACGGCGCGGCGGGTGGTCGTCGTCGGCGCGGGCATGGCCGGGGTGCAGACCGCGGTCGCCCTGCGCGAACAGGGCTTCGACGGCACGGTCGTCGTCGTGGGCGCCGAACCCCACCAGCCCTACGACCGGCCCCCGCTGTCCAAGGCCGTCCTGCTGGGCAAGGCCGAGCACTCCGCCTTCGACGTCGACTTCGAGAGCCTCGACGTCGAACTCCGGCTCGGCAGCGAGGCCCTCGGCGTCCGCCCCGCCGACCACGAACTCGACACCGGGTCCGGGCCCGTCCCGTACGACGTCCTCGTGCTCGCCACCGGCGCCGAACCGATCCGGCTGCCCGGCGCCGAGGGCGTCCCCGGCGTCCACCTGCTGCGCACCCTGGACGACGCCGAACGGCTGCGGCCGGTGCTCGCCGGCCGGCACGACGTCGTCGTCGTCGGCGCCGGCTGGATCGGCGCCGAGTTCGCCACCGCCGCGCGCGGGCCGGCTGCGCGGTCACCGTCGTGGAGGCCGCCGACCGGCCGCTGGCCGGCGCCCTGCCCGCCGACGTCACCGCCGCGATGACCGCCTGGTACGCCGACAGCGGCACCGACCTGCGCACCCGCACGCGCGTGCGGCGCGTCGAGCCCGGCGCGGTCCTCCTCGACGACGGGTCCCGGCTGCTCGCCGACGCCGTCGTGGTCGGCATCGGAGCCCGACCCGCCACGGCCTGGCTGGCCGGCTCGGGCGTCGAGCTGGGCCGGCACGGCGAGGTCGTGGCCGACGCCGGCCTGCGCACCTCCCTGCCCGACGTGTACGCGGTCGGCGACTGCGCGTCCTTCCCCTCCGGGCGGTACGGCGAGCGCCTGCTGATCCACCACTGGGACAACGCCCTCCAGGGCCCGCGCACGGTCGCCGCGAACATCCTCGGCACGGCCGCCGGCGGAGTCCCCGCGGTCTACGATCCGGTCCCGTACTTCTGGTCGGAGCAGTTCGGCCGCTTCGTCCAGTACGCCGGGCACCACAGCGGCGCCGACACCACCCTGTGGCGCGGCGACCCCGCCGGACCGGCCTGGACGGTCTGCTGGCTGCGCGACGGCCGCCTGGTCGCCCTGCTGGCGGTGGGCCGCCCGCGCGACCTCGCGCAGGGCCGCCGGCTGATCGAGTCGGGCACGCCGCTCGACCCGGAGCTGGTCGTGGACCCGGAGCGGCCGCTCAAGACGGCGACGGCCTGACCGGGGCCTCCGCGGGCACGACCGGTGCTCCGTCCGGAGGAGTCCCGCGGCGTCCGGCGGCGGCTCCGTCCCCCTGGGGGAGCCTCGGGTACCGACTGTCGGTCCGGGATGGCAGTCTTGAGGGGTGACCGAGATTGACGCAAAGATCGATGCTCTCGTCCCCGCCTGGCTCACCCTGCCCGACATCGCGGAGATGCTCGATGTCGACGTGACGCGGGTGCGGCAGCTGGTCAAGGAAGGCCAGCTCATCGCCGTACGCCGTGGGGAGAACAGGGCGCTGCACGTTCCCGCCGCCTTCGTCGACGAGGACAAGGTGACCAAGGGCCTGGCCGGGACCCTGACCCTGCTGCGGGACGACGGCTTCACGGACGAGGAGATGCTGGAGTGGCTGTTCACGCCCGACCCGTCCCTGCCCGGGACCCCGGCGCAGGCACTGAGTGAGAATCGCGGCACGGAGGTGAAGCGCCGCGCCCAGGCGCTCGCCGTCTGAGCCACGAACCCGCTTCACGGACCCGCTCCACGGATCCGTCGTCAGAACCACCAGGTGTGCGGCCGCGGTCCGCCGCGGCCGCACACCGCCGCCCCGGGAAGGACCCGGGGCGCCGCCACGCCCCGGGGGACCCACGCATGTCCGACACGGCCCGCTCCCAGCTCGCCGACGCCCGTCTCTACCTCTGCACGGACGCCCGTGAGCGCCAGGGCGACCTGCCGGAGTTCCTGGACGCGGTCCTCGCGGGCGGCGTCGACATCGTGCAGCTGCGCGACAAGGGCATGGAGGCGGCGGCGGAGCTGGAGCACCTCGAGGTGCTCGCCGACGCCTGCGCCCGCCACGGCAGGCTGCTCGCGGTCAACGACCGGGCGGACGTCGCCCACGCCGCCGGCTCCCAGGTCCTCCACCTCGGCCAGGGCGACCTGCCGGTCCCCGCCGCCCGCGCCCTCCTCGGCGACGACGTGCTGATCGGCCGCTCCACGCACAGCGCGGCGGAGGCGGACGCCGCGGCCGTCCAGGACGGCGTCGACTACTTCTGCACGGGCCCGTGCTGGCCCACCCCCACCAAGCCCGGCCGCCCGGCCCCCGGCCTCGGCCTGGTCCGTCACGCGGCGTCGCTGGGCACCGGGCGTCCCTGGTTCGCGATCGGCGGCGTCGACCTCGGCAACCTCGACGAGGTGCTGGAGGCGGGCGCCCGCCGCGTCGTGGTCGTCCGGGCCATCACGGAGGCCGACGATCCGGGGGCCGCGGCGGCGGAGTTCGCCAAGCGGCTGCGCGCGGTCTGAGCCGAAGCCCGGACGGCGGTCCGTTCACCCGTCCGGCCTCCTTCCCCCCGCCTCTTTCCCCCGGCTCGCCCCCGCCTGTCCAAGGGGTGGACAACAAGCCGACAATTCAGGCAAATTTCCGGGTTTCGGTTGGGGGAGGTCCCGCCCCTGGTTAACCTGCGGGTATGGCCCTCGGAACCGCCTCCACCAGGACCGACCGCGCCCGCACCGTGCGCGACATCCTGGCCGCCGGCAAGACGACGTACTCGTTCGAGTTCTACGCGCCGAAGACCGTCCAGGGTGAGCGGAACCTGTGGAACGCGCTCCGGCGGGTCGAGGCCGTGGCCCCCGACTTCGTCTCCGTCACCTACGGCGCCGGTGGCACCACGCGGGCGACCACGGTCAAGGAGACGCAGCAGATCGTCGTCGACACCACCCTCACCCCGGTCGCGCACCTCACGGCCGTGGACCACTCCATCGCCGAACTCCGCAACATCATCGGCCAGTACGCCGACGCCGGGATCCGCAACATGCTCGCCGTGCGCGGCGACCCGCCCGGCGACCCCATGGGGGAGTGGGTGCCGCATCCGCAGGGCCTCACCTACGCCGCCGAACTCGTCCAGCTGATCAAGGAGTCGGGCGACTTCTGCGTCGGCGTCGCCGCCTTCCCCGAGATGCACCCGCGTTCCAGCGACTGGGACACCGACGTCGCGCGCTTCGTCGACAAGTGCCGGGCCGGCGCCGACTACGCCATCACGCAGATGTTCTTCGAGCCCGACTCCTACCTACGGCTGCGGGACCGGGTGTCGGCGGCCGGCTGCGCTACCCCGGTGATCCCCGAGATCCTGCCGGTGACGAGTGTGAAGATGCTGGAGAGGCTGCCCAAGCTCAGCAACGCCCACTTCCCGGCGGCGCTGAAAGAGCGGATCCTCACAGCCAAAGACGATGCGGCCGCTGTACGCTCCATTGGCATCGACTTCGCCACGGAGTTCTGCGCTCGGCTGCTCGCCGAGGGAGTGCCCGGACTGCACTTCATCACGCTCAACAACTCCACGGCGACGCTGGAAATCTACGAGAACCTGGGCCTGCACCACCCACCGCGGGCCTAGACCGGTCGCCACGCCTTACGAAACACTGCGTAGCGGCCGAGGGGAGAGGGGCGTACATGGGCTGGACGGTCCTCTACATCGCGTTCGGCATCGTCGCGCTGTGGCTGCTCGGTGAGGTGCTGCTGCAGTACAAGGCACGGCTGCGCTGGCGGCTGCTCGCCTTCGGCGGCTTCCTCGGCGTGGTGGTCGGCGTCCTGATCCCGTCGGTCGTCGTCATCGGTGTGGGGGCGGCCGCCTTCGCGGTCGGCCAGACGTACGTCACGCTGTCGTTCCGCCGCGGCTTCGCCGAGGGCTGGGCCGTCGGGCGCCCCGGCGCCGAGGACACCAAGCGCCGCCGCGGCAAGGGCGAGCGCCGGGACCCGACCCTGGAGGTCTCCGGCCTGGAGGAGACCGAGGACGGCCCCGGCCCGTACGGCCGGGACGCGGGCACGCCGTTCGGCGGCGGCGACGTCGCGTACGGCCAGGACGAGAGCGCCTACGGCGACCACGACCGCGACGACGACCGCGACGACGTGTTCACGCCCGCCGCGCGCGGCGCCGACGCCACGGAGGCCACCTCCGTCTACGAGCCGCAGCCCCTGCCCGACGACACCGGCTCCTACGGCGTGTACAGCGACACCGCCTACGCGTCCGCCACCCAGCCCCAGGACCGGTACGCGACCGCCGCCCAGGGCACCGACCAGGGCACCGATCAGGGATACGGCTACGACGGCTACTCCGGATACGGCCAGCAGCAGTACGGCTACGACGCCTCCGGCGAGCAGCAGTACGCGGCCTACTCCGATCCCTACATCGGCACCCAGACCTACGGCGGCGGCTCCTACGACGCCGGGTACGACCAGCAGCAGTACCCGCAGCAGGGCTACGGCCAGGACCAGTACGGCACCGGCGGCCACGACGGGACCCCGGCCGGCGGCGTCTGGGTCCCGCAGCAGCGCAGCACCGACGACCCGCTCGCCGGCGAACTCCCGCCCGAGCAGCCGTACCCCTACCAGGGCGACGGACAGCGGCAGGACAACGGCTACGACGAGCAGTACCGCTTCTGACGGACGCTCACGACCGCCGCCGTCCCGAGCGGCGGCACGGGCGGTGACGGCACGGGCGGTGGCGCGGGGCGGTGACGGCACGGGCGGAGGCCGGGGCTCACTGCGAGCCGCGGAACTCCGGTCCCTCCACGATGAGTCCGGACACCAGCGCGCCCGACATGCCCGCGTGGGGAAGCCCGCCGCCCGGATGCGCCCAGCCGCCCGCGGTGAACAGGCCCCTGAGGGCGGTCGAGTTGGCCGGGTGCAGCAGCCGGCCCCCCGCCGCCGCCAGCGCCGGCGCCGGGACGGACCCGCCCTCCGCGCCGGTCTCCCGCGCGATGTCCGCCGGGGTGCGCACCTCCCGCCACAGGACGCGGTCCCGCAGACCCGCCAGGGCGCGCTCGGCGACGTCGAGCACCGCCTCCACCAGGTCGGTCCCCGGCTCGGCCCCGGCCGGGACGACGGCACTCAGGGTGACCGCCTCATGGGCGGCGTCGGGAACGAGACCCGGGTCCCCGGGGCGCAGCACCGTGACCGTCGGACCGGCGGCCGGCGCGGGCGCCGTACCGAACAGGGCCTCCAGCTCGCCCTCGCGGTCCCTCGTGTGCACCACCGTCCGGTGCGCGGTCCCCTCCGGACGCCCGCCGCGCAGTGCGAGCAGCACGGTGAGCCGGCTCGGCAGGCCCCGCTGGGGCACGACCTCGCCCCGGCCGCGCGGCGGCAGCCCCCCGAAGCCGCCGGCCCCCGGCGCGACCACGAAGTCCGCCTCCGCCACACCGCCCCCGGCCAGCTCCACGCCCGCCGCCCGGCCGTCCTTCTCCACGATCCGGATGACCTCGGCACCGAACTCGAACACGACCCGGCGGGCCAGGCACCTCTCGTACACCGCGCGGGCCAGCTCGCGCACGCCCCCGCGCACGGACCACGTGCCGAAGGCGTGCTCCATGTACGGCAGCACGGCCGCGCTCGCCGGGGTGACCCGTGGATCGAGGCCGTGGGCGAGCGCGTGGCTCTCCAGGAGGGCGGCGAGCCGTGGGTCGCGCAGTTCCCAGGCGCCGACCTCGGCGAGCGTGCCCGCCCGCCGGGTGCGCAGCAGGCGCTTGTGCGGCACCGCCGGATAGGGCTCGCGATCGGCGAGCACCGTCCAGTCCGGCCACAGCGGCTCCTCCAGGAGCGGGCGGCGCGTGCGGTCCCAGGCCTCGCGGGCCCGGACCAGGAAGTCCCCCACCGCCCGCCGGCCCCTGGGCCCAGCGCCCCGTCCAGGGCGGCGACGACACCCGCGCGTGAGGCGTTCGGCAGCACGGCCTCGGTGCCGTCGGCGAACACGTGCCGCGCCGACGGGTCGACCTGGACCAGCTCGACACGGTCCTCCAGCGGTTCCCTGCCGGTCTTGACGAAGAGATCGCGCCAGACCGCGGGCAGGGTCAGCAGGCCGGGGCCCGTGTCGAAGCGGAACCCGTCCCGCTCGAAGCGGCGCACCGCACCCCCGTACGTCTCCGTCCGCTCGTACACCGTCACCCGGTGGCCCGCGACGGCCAGCCGGGCGGCAGCCGCCAGCGCGCCCATCCCGGCGCCGATCACCGCAATCCGTGCCATGCCCGCGACTTTATCGGCCGCCACCGACAGTGACGGCGCGGGCCCGGCCGCCCGGCGCCCTGGGGCCGGGCACCCAGGGTCTGAGTAGCCGTACCTAGCCGCCGAGATGAGTACGCGCGCGGATGGGCCGCGGCCCGGGCGGACGGAAGAGTGGAGCTCACGGAAAGGGGCCCGGCACCGCACCGCCGACACGGGGCGGCGGAACGGTGCCGGTCCTGGACCGCTCCTTCCGCCGGCCCGGTCGGCGGAGGCGAGGCACGGGGGCAGTCCGGGAACGACCGGACGGGGGACACGGGGGAGTACGGGGGAAGTACCAGGGAGCGCCGGTCCGCGGTGGCACACGGGGGACGTGGCCACGGCGGACCGGCGCTCCCGTGTCTCCTCCGGCGGCCGGTGGCGCCACCTCCCGCGGAGTGCTCAGCGCCCGCTGACCCGGCCCTGGAGCAGCCGGGACAGGGCCGCGTGGACGTCGTCCAGGGACCGCTCCGGCTGGAAGGCCTGCCAGTCCAGGGCGGCCACCAGGACCATGCCGACCAGCGCGGCCGCGGTCAGCGGGACGTCGATCTCGTCGCTGAACTCGCCGTGTTCGATGCCCTCGCGCAGCACGCCCTCGACCACGGCCACCGCCTGCTGCCGCACCACCATGAGCGTGGCCTGCCAGGCCCGGTTGGTGCGCCAGAGCTCGGCCACGTAGAGCTGGGTGAACGCCGGGTAGCGGTCGATGAAGACCAGGCCCGCGCGGATCATCGCGTCCAGCGCGTCGACCCGGCTGCCGCCCCGGCGCTCCGTGCTCTCGGCGGCCTCCCGGAGGGACGCCGTGAGCAGCCCCACGCCGTGCCGCAGCAACTCCTCGAAGAGGACCGACTTGCTCGCGAAGTTGTAGTAGACCGTGCCCTTCGCGACGCCCGCCCGCTCGGCGATCTCGTCCACGGTGGTCGCGGAGAAGCCCTGCTCGGCGATGAGCGTGACGGCTGCCTCGTAGAGCTTCTGCCGGGTGGCCTCGCGGCGGGTGCGGCCGGTCGGCGTGGTGGTGCTGTCCATGCCCCCGATTGTCACAGGAACCCGCCCCGCCGAAGGCCCCGGCCGCCCGGTCACAGGGTCAGCTCCGGGTGCAGCCGGTCCAGCGTCCACACCTGGCGGCGGCGCGCGGACAGCGCGGTCAGTGCCAGGGCGCCCGCCGTGAAGGCGGTCAGCACCGCGCACGCGTGCCACACCGGTTCCAGGCCGCCGCCCGTGATGAGCCGGCGCAGCGCCTCGACGACGTAGCTCATCGGCAGGAAGGGGTGCAGGGCATTGAAGAAGCCCGGACTCGTCTGCACCGGGTAGGTGCCGCCCGCCGACGTGAGCTGGAGCATCAGCAGGGCCAGCACGAGGATCCGGCCCGCCGGGCCGAAGCGCGCGTTGAGCCACTGGACGATGGCCGCGAAACACGCCACCACCAGGAACAGGAAGCCCACCGTGCCGGCCGCCCGGACCATCCGCAGACCCACCGCCCAGTGCAGCACGGCCATCAGCGCCGCGGTCTGGAGCACCCCGATCGCGGCCACCGGCAGCCAGCCGGCCAGCGCGATCCGCCACGCGGAGGCGCCCGCGGCGAGCGCGCGCCGGTTCATCGGCGCGATCAGCATGTACGCCACCATCGCGCCCACCCACAGCGACAGCGGGATGAAGTACGGGGCGAAGCCGGTGCCGTAGTTGGGCGCCTTGTGCAGGTCGTGGGAGGCCAGCTGGACCGGGTCCGCCATGACGGCGGTGCGCGCGTCCCGGTCCTCCTTGTCGTAGTCGGGGATCCGCCCGGCGCCGTCGTGCAGCCCGCCGGCGAGCTCCGCGGAGCCGTCGACCAGCTTGAACATGCCGCCGTCGAGCTTCTGGGCGCCCTTCTCGAGCTTGCCGACGCCCTTGTCCAGGGCGGTCGCGCCGCTCTTCGCGGTGCCGATGCCGGTGTTCAGCTTCTTCGCGCCCGCGGCCACCTTCTGGGCGCCCTTGTTCAGCTCGTTGATCCTGGAGACCGCGTCGGCGACGTCCTCGGACAGGTGCGGGGCGCGGTCGGCGAGCGCCTGGGCCTGCTTCCGGAGCGCCGCGAGGTTCGTGCGCATCGTCTTCAGGTCGCCGTCCTGATCGGCGACGACCGTGTCGAGGTCGTCGGCGATCAGCACCACGTCCGCGGCGGCGTCCCTGGCCTTCTTCAGGTCGGCGCAGGCCGGGTCGGGCAGCACGGGCGTCTCGCAGCGCGTCCGGTGGATCTCGTCCAGGGTCTCGGAGGCGGCCCGCGCACCCTCCGCGGCCACCGGCGCCGTCTTCACCAGGGTGGACAGGTGGCCGCGGACCACCTCGGCGGAGTCGGCGACCAGCTGGGCGGTGTCCCCGATGGTCTTCTCGTTGTCCTGGAGGAAGGGCGTGACCTTGCCGGAGACGCCGTTGACCTCGTCGGCGAGCGTCTGCGTGCCGTCGGCGACCTTCCGCGAGCCGTCCTCCAGGTCACCGGCGCCCTTGTCGAGCTTCGTCAGTCCCCCGGACAGCTTGCCGCTGCCCGACTTGGCGTCCTTGAGGCCGTCCGCGAGGGCCTTGGAGCCCTGCTCGGCCTTCCCGATGCCGCCCTTCAGCCTGGCGGCCCCGTCGGCGGCCTCCACGGTCTTGCCGTGGATGTCGGAGAAGGAGATGAAGATCCTGTCCAGGAAGGAGCGGGAGGCCTTCGTCGAGGCGGCCGTGCGGACCTCGCCGAAGACCGTCCGCGAGATCTGCCCGACGATGTAGTTGTTGGCGTCGTTCGTGCGCACCTGCAGGGCGCTCGTCGCGGGGGAGTCCCCGAGCTGGAGGCGATGCGCCGGCTGAAGTCGGCGGGCATGGTCAGCGAGAGGTAGTAGGTGCCGTCCTCCACGCCCGCGCGCGCCTGCGCGGCATCGACCTCGTGCCAGTCGAAGACCTCGCTCTCGCGCAGCCCTTCGGTGATGTCGTCCCCGGCGGCGAGCCGCCTGCCGCCGGCACTCGCGCCCTCGTCGTCGTTCACCAGGGCCACGGGGATGCGGTCGAGCCGGCCGTACGGGTCCCAGAAGGACCACAGGTACAGCGCGCCGTAGAGCAGGGGCAGCAGCAGGAGCGCGACCAGAGCGGCGCGCGGGAGCCTCCCCCGGCCGAAGCGGCGCAGCTCAAGCGCGGCGAGTCGCGGCGCGTGCATCGGCCGTCCCCTCTTCCGGTTCTTCCGGTTCTCCCGGTTCTTCCGGTCCCGACCGCTCTCCCGGTTCTCCCGGTCTCGGTCGGCCGGCCACCGTCACGGCACCGTCGGGCGCCTCGGCGCACGCCGCCACGACGGTGGTCCCGGTCTCGGCGACGGAGGCCAGCAGGGCCCCGGCCGCGGCGCGTTCGGCGTCGGACAGCTTCAGGTCGACGTCGTCGACCGCGAGCAGCCGAGGCCGCCCGAGCAGAGCCAGCGCGACCGACAACCGCAGCGCCTCCAGCCGCTCCAGATCGCGTACGGCGGTCCGCGCGCCCTTGGGCAGCGCCTCCCGGTCGAGCCCGGCGGCGGCCAGCGCGGCCTCGACCTGAAGTCTCTCCTCGGTCACGCGCGCGGTGCGCGGCCGCAGCAGCGCGCGTACGGAGCCGCCGAACCGCCGTTGCAGCAGCGCCCGCTCGTGCAGGTGCTCGCCGACGGTCAGCGCCGGGTCGAGGTCGGTGACACCGGTGACGTTGGCCAGGGCGCTGACGCGGCGCACCGCGGCCATCTGCTTCGGCAGCCGTGCGGTGCCGACGGCCGCCGTGCCCTCGGTGGCCCTCATCCGGCCGGTGAGCGCGAGCAGCAGGCTGGTCCGGCCGGAGCCGGAGGGGCCCTCGACCGCGATCAGCGAGCCGGGCCCCGCGTCGAGACCGACGTCCCGGAAGGCCCAGCCGCGTGGCCCCCGCAGCCCGAAGCCCTCGGCGGTGACGGCGACTCCGTGCACGGTTCCCTCCGTGGCAAAATTTGTACTGACTGGTCAGTGCAAAAAATAACCCGAACTTTCGATCGAGGCAAAAGCCCAGGTCGCAACGGATTGTCAGTGGCATGGCGCACGATGAGCACATACGGCACCACCGGACAGGATCGTGCCGTCACCCAGACGACAGGAGGTTCGTCATGGCCAGCTCCCACGCAGCAGCCGCACGTCGGCGACGCGCCACCGGCCCTGCCCCCTCACTGACCGGCCCGGCGAGCGACGTGCACCCCGTGCTGCGCCGGACCACGGCCCCGCCCGCCGCCCTCGACCTGCTCGCCCAGGCCCACGCCGGGCTGGACGAGGCCACCGTCCTCGACGCCCCAACGAGCGGTACGCCACGGCCCACCTCGCCGCGCTGCGCACCGCCGCCGCGGTCCTCGCCGCCCGGGGACGCCCGGAGACCACCCCCCGACGCCGGGCCCGGATCAGGAGCGCGTGGGAGGTGCTCCCGAGATAGCGCCCGAACTGGCCGAGTGGAGCGCGCTGTTCGCCTCCGGGGCCGGGCGCCGCGCCCGTGCCGAGGCAGGCATCCGGGGCGCGGCCAGTCGGCGTGACGCCGACGACCTGATACGCGACGTGGCCATGTTCCTCCGCCTCGTCGAACGCATGCTGGTCCTCCAGCCCGTCCTGCCGCAGCCCCGCCAGGAGGGCGCCGCGGCGGACGGCCCGAGCGCGGGGGCGGACATGTCGGACGCGGGATGAACCCCGCCGCCGGCGGCGGGACCGGCCGGGCCGACGCTCGAGCCGCCTCGGCCGGCGGGACGCCCGTCCGGGCCGGCGGAGTGTCCGTCCGGGAGGCGCGCATGGGTGGCCCCGTGAGGGCGGCGGACCCCGCTGCCCGGGCGTACCGCGGTGACCAGGTGGGTCGCGATGACCAGGCGTACCGCGGTGACCGGGCGCGGGGGCGGAGGCAATGCGGTGGAGGCAATAGGGTGGACAGCGCCTGAAGCCTTCCCCGCCGTCGTCCTGGCCGGGAAGGCGCCCCGTTCGCTCCGCCGCGCCAGAGGCGGTGCCGCGCCGAGGAGTCAACTGCCGTGCCGGACCCCATGCGCCCGTCCGTCTCCCACCGCCACTCCCACACGGCGTCGCTGCGCTCCGGCCCCTCCCGCCCCGCGCCTCGCTCCGCACCGCCGTGGTCTGGGAGGTCCTCCAGGACGCCCTCGACCGCCAGGTCAAGGTCACGGGGCGCGAGTCTCTGGACGTGCTCGACACCGGGGGCGGCAGCGGCAACTTCGCGGTGCCGGTCGCCCGCCTCGGGCACCGGGTCACCGTCGTCGACCCCAGCCCAACGCGCTGTTCGCGCTGGAGCGCCGCGCCGCCGAGGCCGGAGTCGCCGACCGCGTGCAGGGCGTCCAGGGCGACGCCCACGGCCTCTTCGACGTGGTCCGGCGCGACGGCTACGACGCCGTCCTGTGCCACGGCGTCCTGGAGTACGTCGACGACCCCGCCGAAGGCCTCCGCAACGTGGTGGCCGCGCTGCGCTCCGAGGGGGTCCTCAGCCTGCTCGCCGCCGGCCTCGGCGGCGCCGTCCTGGCCCGCGCGCTCGCCGGACACTTCACGGAGGCCCACCAGGCCCTCACCGACCCGGACGGCCGCTGGGGCGAGGGCGACCCCGTGCCGCACCGTTTCACCGCCGATCAGCTCACCGCGCTGGTCGAGGGCGCCGGCCTGCGGGTGGGCGCCGTGCACGGGGTGCGGGTCTTCGCCGACCTCGTGCCCGGCGTGCTCGTGGACACCGAGCCCGGCGCCCTGGAGGCGCTGCTGAAGCTGGAGGAGGCGGCGGCCGAACTGCCCGCCTTCCACTCCGTGGCGACACAGCTCCACGTGCTCGGCGAGACCCGCGGTCCCGACGAGGCCGCCGCCCACTCCTGAGGCGCGCCGCTGATCAGGCGCGCGGCCGCACATGGAGTACGCCACAGGCCCCCCGTTCGGCCGAAGCGCGCCGTATGATCGAGGGAGACCGCCCGGCATGACGGGTCGGCCGCCGGGGAATGGAACCCCCAGCGGACCCGAGACGCTCATGGCGGGCTCCGGTTGGCCAATTGGCGTAGAGGGGCGGGTTTCACGGGGGCGATTCCCTGCCTATCCTGAAGGGACCCCGGGTCGCCCCGGCGACTGCACGATGAGGAGGACTCCGTGCCGCTCTCTGAGCACGAGCAGCGCATGCTCGAGCAGATGGAGCGAGCGCTGTACGCCGAAGATCCCAAATTCGCGTCGGCGCTTGAGGGAAGCGGGCTGCGTACGTACACCCGGCGCCGGGTCTACCAGGCCGTCGCGGGCTTCCTCGTGGGTATCGCGCTCCTCATGGCGGGTATGGTCGCCAAGCAGGTCTGGCTCAGCGTGCTGGGCTTCCTTGTCATGCTCGGGTGCGCGGTCCTCGCGGTCACCGGCTGGCGCAAGGCTCCCAAGCCGGGTGAACAGCCGGCCGGCACCCCCAGGCAGGCAGGCAGGGACGGCCGAAGCGCTCGGTGATGGACCGGATCGAGGAGCGCTGGCAGCGCCGCCGCGACGAGCAGGGCGGCGGCCAGGGCCACTGAGGCACCACCGGGCTGTGCCGGGCCGCGCCCGGCCGGTGGCCGGTGAGACGCCGGAGCCGCACAAAGACGTGATGAGGGGGTGACCGCCCGACCGGGTGGTCACCCCCTCACGCATGCCTCTCACGGCACTTCCGCGTGCGGATCGGGTGCTCCCGCCGACCCGCCACGGAACAGCGATCGGCCGCCGCTGCGGGATCCCTCCGAGCGGGGGCCGCACGCGTCGTCACCGGCCACACATCGCCGGCCCTGCGCCGGCCCTGGCGAGGCCCTGCCGAGCGTCAGTGGCCTCGGTGGCCGGACGGAGCTTGAGCCGCGTCGCCCGTCGCAGCCCCGGACGCCGTCCGGGCCTCAGCTGCCTGTCCGGGCGTCGGCCGCACGGCCGCCCGGTCGTACCCGACGGGCCAGGGCCGCCAGGCGGGCCGAGCAGGTCGCCCTGGCCGCCGTCCAGCGGTCGCTGAGGTCCCACACCACACGGACGGCCGAACGCGGCGCCACGACCGCGCGCAGCCGGGCCCGCCGGCCGACCCGCGCCCGCAGGGCCACTCGCACCGCGCGCACCTCCTCGGCCAGCCCGGCCTCGGCCTGCGGCCGCGGGGCGAACAGGACCTGCTCCACGGCGCCCGCCACCCGGTGCACGGATCCGGCCACCGCCTGGTCCAGCTCGCCGAGCCGGACGATCCGGGCAGCCGCCCGGCGGGGCGTCAGCGCGTCGTCGGGCGGAATCCCGTAGTCCCACGCCGTGTCGGTCAGCTCGCGCCACACCCCCAGGACGTGGGCCACGGCAGCCTCGGTGACCTCCTCCGGCGGCGGGTCCAGCAGCACCGCAGGGCCGGAGACGTCCACCGGCTGCCCGGCGCCGTCCCCGTGTGTCCCGGCGCTCATCCGGCTCGCCGCCGGGGAACCGGTGTGCTGGGCCGAGGCCAGCCGCACCGACCGCCGTCTCAGCCGCCACACCATCGGCAGCAGGGGCAGCACCAGCACCACGAGCCCCAGGACCGTCCAGCCGGCGATCCTGTACCAGGGCGGGCCGCCGCTGCCCTGATCCGCCTGGTCCAGCGGCAGCGCGTCGTCGCAGCCCTGGAGCCTCTTGTCCTCCGCGGTGCAGCTCGTGCTCGCCGACGGCTCGGCCGACGGCGCCGCGCCCGCCGACCGCGAAGCCTGCGGCAGGTCCGGGACGGCACTGCCCGAGGTCTCCGGCACCGTGTACGGGGGCGTCGTCCCCGGGTCGGGGTCGGCTCGAAACGGGTCCAGCCCACGCCCTCGAAATACAGCTCCGGCCAGGCGTGCGCGTCCTTCAGGCTCACCGCCACCGAACCGTCGGACTGCGGGGAACCGGGCGCGAAGCCCACCGCCACCCGGGCCGGAACGCCCAGCGTGCGGGCCATCGCCGCCATCGCGAACGAGAAGTGCACGCAGAAGCCCTGCTTGTCCCGCAGGAAGCGGGCGAGCGCGTCCTTCCCGCTGCCGACCTCGACCTCGGTGTCGTACTCGAAGCCGCCCGTCACCGCGAACCAGTCCTGGAGCTTCACCGCCCGCTCGTAGTCGTTCGACGAGCCGTCGGTGATCTCGCGGGCCGTCCGCGACACCACCGCCGGCAGGGTGTCCGGCACCTCGGTGTACTCCTCGCGCAGCGAACCGCGGGCCTCCGGGGCGGCGGCCAGCTGTTTCGCGGTCGGCCGCACCTGGAGGCTGTTCACCTCGTAGGTCTTGCCGCGGGTGGTCTGGCGGTGGTCGCCGACCACGGTCATGCCGACCGGCTCGTACCGCCACCTGCCGCTGACCTGCACACCGCTCGGCGGGTACGGCATCGGCAGCCAGTCCTGGGCGTACCAGTCGGCAGCGGACACCCGGGTGGTGATCTCCGCGCGCCGCACCTGCGGGCTCAGGCCGGGCGGGGTGGGCAGCTCGTCGGGCACGGCGACGACGCCGCGCTTCGAGGGCTTCCACGTGGTGCCGTCGAAGTCGTCCAGGGAGACGATCCGCAGGTACAGGTCCGAGATGTCGCCGCTGTTCGTGCGCAGGGTCAGGACCGTGCGGTCCTCGTTCACGTTCAGACTGTCGCGCAGCGACACCAGGGGGTTGACCGCGGAGATCGTGCCCCCACCGCCGGTGCCCGGGCCGACCCCGGCGCCCGCGTCGCCCAGCAGACCGCCGTCGATCGCGGGCAGCGGCAGCAACGGCACCGCGAGCGCCACGCCCAGGGCTGCCACACCGATGCGCCGCCCGGTGCGCACCGGGGCCACCGGGCCGGACCGCTCGCCCGGGGCGCCCGGGCCGCGCGGGGCGCCTCCGAAGACGCGGCCCCACTGCGAGAGCCGCTCCCGGCCCTCGGCGAGCAGCAGCATCAGATAGCCGCCGCCGGCCACCAGGAACCAGAGCCAGTCGGTCCCGGCGTCGGAGAGTCCCGCGGCGACCGAGTACAGCGCCAGCAGGGGCAGGCCGGCCGGCGCGGCGTTGCGGTAGGTCACCGCGAGGGTGTCCACCGCGAGCCCGATCAGCAGCACACCGCCGACCATCATCAGCCGGATGCCGTCGGAGAGCGGCGCCGGTATCGCGTACCGCCCCACGTCGTCGGTGCCCGCGCGGAGCAGGTCGGCGAAGTGCTGGAAGGCCTGCGGGCCGGGGACCAGCCCGACGAGGGCCTGCTCCCGGGCGAAGACCAGGGTGAGCAGCATCAGCGTGACCAGGGCCTGGGCCAGCACGGTCAGCGGCCGGGCCAGCGGCACCCGCCGGGTGGCCGCGCCGACCCCGCACTGGACGGCCAGCAGGACGGCCGCCGTCAGGATCCACGAGATCTGCTCGACCAGGGGCAGCAGGGCGGAGGCGGCCATCAGCGTGGCCGCCGCGGCGCACAGCGTCAGCCGGGCCCGACCGCTCATGATCCCGTCCCCCTTCCGCTCGGTCCGCCGGCCGTCACGACCCCCGAACGCTCCCGGTCCGCCTGTCGCCACAGCTCGTCCAGCGGAGCGCCCCGCGGCACGCTCACGGCCGTCCAGCCCGCCTCGCGCAGCATCCGCAGCCGCTCCTGGTGCCTGTTCATCGGATGAGGCACGTCATTCGGTTCACGCATCCAGCTGTCCCCGTCCAGGAGGAAGGCGACGGCGGCCCCGCTGCGCTGGCGCATCCTGGCGGCCACCGCCGCCTCCTCCTCGTCCAGATCGCCGAGGAAGGCCACCAGCAGCCCCTCGTTGCCCCCGCGCAGCGCGTCGTAGGCCGGGGACAGGCTCGTGCCGTCGGAGTGGTCGATCACCGCGAGGGTGTCCATCATCAGCCCGGCCGCGTCGGCCGATCCCTGGCCGGACCCGGCGAAACCCTCGGTGCCCTCGCCCGGCACCGAGCTGCCGGTGTCCGTCAGCAGCCGGACGGAGAAGCCCCGCTCCAGCAGGTGCACCAGGACGGAAGCGGCACCCGAGACCGCCCACTCGAAGGCCGAGTCGGGGCCCGCGCCCCGGTGGGCGGGTCCGCGGGTGTCCAGCAGCACCGTGCAGCGGGAGCGCTGGGGCTGCTCCTCACGGCGCACCATCAGCTCGCCGTAGCGGGCGGTGGAACGCCAGTGGACACGGCGCAGGTCGTCGCCGTAGCGGTAGCCGCGCGGGATCGCGTCGTCCTCGCCGGCCAGCGCCAGCGAGCGCTGCCGCCCGTCGCCGTACCCCTTCGCCTCACCGCCCAGCCGGACCGCCGGCAGCGCCTCCACGCGCGGCACGACCGTCAGGGTGTCGTACGTCGAGAAGGAGCGGGTCAGCTCGCACATGCCGAACGGGTCGTTCAGCCGCAGCTGGAGGGGCCCAGCGGGTAGCGTCCGCGCAGGTCGGAACGGACCCGGTAGGACACCTCGCGCCGGCCGCCCGCCTCGACCCGGTCCAGGACGAAGCGGGGGCGCGGGCCGAGGACGTAGGGCACCCGGTCCTGGAGCATCAGCAGGCCCGTGGGCAGGCGGGAGACGTTGTCCATCCGCAGGTGGACGCGGGCCTCGCTGCCGGCGGGCACGCGCGCGGGGGAGAGCCGGCGGCTGCCGGCCACCCGGTAGCGGGTGCGGTAGACCACGGCCGCGCAGACCAGCGGCAGCGCGGCCAGCAGCAGCCCGACGCGCAGCAGGTCCGGCTGGCCGAGGACATAGGCGCAGACCGCGGCGGCGACCCCGGCCGCCAGGAAGGAGCGGCCACGCGTGGTGAGACCGGCCAGGGCGGTGCGCGCGCCACCCCTCGCCCCGCCACCTCTCGCCCCGCCGTCCGCCTCCGCCGGTCCGGCCGCGCCGATGGTCATCCGAGCCTCCGCGGCGGCTGCCGGCCGTACGCCTGGAGGCCGCTGCCCAGGCCGTAGCCGCGCTGCTGCTGCGAGCCGGTGGGTACCGGGGTGCGCTGGATGATCTCCTCGACGACCTGCTCCGAGGTGCGGCGGTTCAGCTGGGCCTGCGCGGTGGGCAGCAGCCGGTGGGCCAGGACGGCCACGGCGAGGTTCTGCACGTCGTCCGGCAGCGCGTAGTCCCGGCCGCCGAGGGCGGCGGACGCCTTCGCCGCGCGCAGCAGGTGCAGGGTCGCGCGCGGGGAGGCGCCGAGTCTGAGGTCGGGGTGGGTGCGGGTGGCGGAGACCAGGTCGACCGCGTACCGCCGGACCGCCTCGGCGACGTGGACCCCGCGGACCGCCTCGATCAGCTTCAGGATCTCGTGCGCGTGGGCCACCGGCTGGAGGTCGTCCAGGGGGTTCACCCCGCCGTGGACGTCGAGCATCTGCAGCTCCGCCTCCGGGCTGGGATAGCCGATGGAGACCCGGGCCATGAAGCGGTCGCGCTGGGCCTCGGGCAGCGGATAGGTGCCCTCCATCTCCACCGGGTTCTGGGTGGCCACCACCATGAAGGGGCTGGGCAGCTCGTAGGTCTGCCCGTCCATGGTGACCTGGCGCTCCTCCATCGACTCCAGCAGCGCGGACTGGGTCTTGGGCGAGGCGCGGTTGATCTCGTCGCCGATCACGATCTGCGCGAAGATCGCGCCCGGCTTGAACTCGAAGTCCCGGCGCTGCTGGTCCCAGATGGACACGCCGGTGACGTCCGACGGCAGCAGGTCGGGCGTGAACTGGATGCGCCGGACCGAACAGTCGATGGACCGGGCCAGCGCCTTCGCCAGCATCGTCTTGCCCACGCCGGGGACATCCTCGATCAGAAGATGTCCCTCGGCGAGAAGCACCGTCAGAGAAAGCCGTACGACCTCGGGCTTGCCCTCGATCACTCCCTCCACCGAACTGCGGACGCGTTCCACAGTGGCGGTCAGATCCGTGAGGCTCGCACGCTCGTCATAGGTCGTCACCCGGCCCTCCTCGGCCCGTTCTTTCCGGGCCGACGCGCTGTTGTGCGGACCGGCCCACCCCGAAACACGGACACCACGCGGGAAATGCTCAGCGCGACGCCACTCCCGCATTCTTGCTGCCGTTACCGTTTCGTGTCACTCGCCCGTGGACAACTGACAGCGATATGTCAGGTCTTAGGACTGTTCGGCCGGGTCGATTTCCCTCAGCAGCCCCGTCCTCACGTCGAAGACGAAGCCCCTTACGTCGTTGGTGTGCAGCAGGAACGGCGAGGTGCGCACGCGCTGCATCGACTGCCGCACGTCCTGGTCGACGTCCCGGAAGGCCTCCACCGCCCATGCCGGACGCTGCCCCACCTCCATCTCCAGGTCGTGGCGGAACTCCTCGGTGAGGCTCTCCAGGCCGCAGCCGGTGTGGTGGATCAGCACCACGCTGCGGGTGCCCAGGGCGCGCTGGCTGATCGTGAGGGAGCGGATCACGTCGTCGGTGACGACACCACCCGCGTTGCGGATGGTGTGGCAGTCGCCGAGTGCCAGGCCGAGGGCGTCGTGCAGGTCGAGTCGGGCGTCCATGCAGGCCACCACGGCCACGTGCAGGACGGGGCGCGCGTCCATTCCCGGGTCGCTGAACGCGTCGGCATAACGCCGGTTCGCGTCGACCAGGCGGTCGGTGACCGAGCCGCCGGTGGGCATGGCGGCCTCGGAGCCGGTGGGTACCGATGCGGAAGTCGTCATACCCATGACGTTACTGGTCACAAGCTCTCCGGTCTCGTGGTGAGAGGGGGTGAAGGATGTCATCCCGGTCTCGTGTGAGGTAACCCACACGAGTGGCGGGAGGAAGTCCGTAGGAGTGATTTTCCCGTAATCGCCGCTTCACACGCCTGCCGGAGCACGACGCGCAGGCCGGTTGATTGACCGCGAGACAGGGTGGACTAAAGTGACGCGAAGCGGGAGGCGGTGATCTCCCTGCTGGACTGAATTCCCCGAGAGACCCCGGCGCGGCCGCCGGGGATCTCCCCGCGTGCGCGGCGCGTACGTACGGCTCGGCCTCCTCCCGCTCCCGGTCGGCTGACGCTTCCGGCGCCGGCGGACCTCCCCTTCTTCGAGCGGGCGGGGACCCGGCGGTGCGTACGGGATCCGCCGGATCTGAGAGGGCCCAGGACCGATGGGGCGCGAAGCGCATTCGAACGAGGGCGACGACGGGCGGCGCGAGGGACGGAGCCGGCACGTCCCGGTGATGCTCCAGCGGTGCCTGGACCTGCTGGCCCCCGCCCTCCAGCAGCCCCGAGCGGTGGTCGTCGACTGCACGCTCGGCCTCGGCGGACACAGCGAGGCCCTGCTCACCCGGTTCCCCGAGGCCCGCCTCGTCGCCCTCGACCGCGACAAGGAGGCCCTGCGGCTGTCCGGCGAGCGCCTCGCCCCCCACCAGGACCGCGCCACCCTCGTGCACGCCGTGTACGACGAACTTCCCGAGGTGCTGGAGCGGCTCGGCATCCCCCGCGTGCAGGGCGTCCTGTTCGACCTCGGCGTCTCCTCCATGCAGCTCGACGAGGCGGACCGGGGGTTCGCCTACGCGCAGGACGCCCCCCTGGACATGCGCATGGACCAGACGACCGGCATCGGCGCCGCCGAGGTCCTCAACACCTATCCGCCGGGCGAACTGGTGCGCATCCTGCGGGCCTACGGCGAGGAGAAGCAGGCCAAGCGGATCGTCTCCGCGGTCGTGCGCGAACGGGAGAAGGAACCCTTCACCAACAGCGCCCGGCTCGTCGAGCTCATCCGCGACGCCCTGCCGCAGGCGGTCAAGCGCACCGGCGGCAACCCGGCCAAGCGCACCTTCCAGGCGCTGCGCATCGAGGTCAACGGCGAGCTGTCCGTCCTGGAACGGGCGATCCCGGCCGCCGTGAAGGCCCTCGACGTCGGCGGACGGATCGCCGTGCTGTCGTACCACTCGCTGGAGGACCGGCTGGTCAAGCAGGTGTTCGCGGCCGGCGCCGCCACCACCGCGCCGGCCGGACTGCCCGTCGTCCCCGAGCGCTACCAGCCGCGCCTCAAGCTGCTCACCCGTGGTGCCGAACTTCCCACGGAGGAGGAGATCGCCGAGAACCGGCGGGCTGCCCCGGCGCGGCTGCGCGGGGCCGAGCGCATCAGGGAGGACGTCGAGTGACGGGCGTGCGGAGGGTGGGCCGGGGGACACTCCGGCCCAGCGGGTTCGTGACGGACGGCCCAGGGGAGGGCGAGTGAGCAGGAAACCCCGGCTGAAGGGGCGGGCCGCCCGGCTCGCGCGGCTCTTCCCGGCCCGGCCGCGACAGGCGGCCCGCACGCCGTTCGTCCTGCTCGTCGTGCTGCTCCTCGGCGGTGGCCTGATCGGTCTGCTGGTGCTGAACTCCGCGCTCAGCGAAGGCTCGTTCGAGATGGACGACCTCCAGAAGGACACCAAGAACCTCACCGACGAGGAACAGGCGCTCCAGCGGGACATCGACTCCTACTCCGCCCCGGACGCCCTCCAGCGCCGCGCGCGGGAACTGGGCATGGTCCCCGGCGGCGACCCGGCCTTCCTCGAGCCCGACGGCACCGTGAGGGGCGTCCCCTCGGCTGCCCCCGGCGTCCCGGCGGAGACCCCGCTCGCCGCACGGCCCCCCGAGGCCATCGCGACCCTGCCGGTCCTCCCGTCGGCCGCCGCCGCCCCCGATGCCTCCCCGACCGCCGCGGCCGCGCCCGGCCCGGCGGCGACCGCCCCCGGCGGGTCCGCGACCGCAGCCACTCCCACGACTCCCGGCAGGTGACGGAAGTGTCCGACAGGGAACCGCCGCGCCGGCGCGTGCCCGGCCCCGCCCGCCCGCCCCGGCCCGCCCGCCCGGCCCGGCCCGCCGGCCCCGCGTCGGCCCGGCGCCGACCGGGGCCCGGAGCCCGCCCCGCCCGCCGCCCGGCCGCGCGGTCCGCGGCCCCCCGCGTCATCCGGCTCGGCAGCCCGCGCCCCCGGCTGCGCATGGTCGGCCTCGCGCTGACCCTGGTGATGATCGCCTTCGTGATCCGGCTGCTCCAGGTGCAGGCCGTCGACGCCGGCACCTACGCCGCCAAGGCCGAACAGAACCGCTACGTCGGCCAGGTCCTGACGGCCGAGCGCGGCGAGATCACCGACCGCTCCGGCGTGGCCCTCGCCTCCAGCGAGGACGCCTACGACATCACGGCCGACCCGACCATGTTCGCCCGCGGGCAGCTGAAGATCGACGACGGGCCCGAACAGGCGGCCGCCCTCCTCGCGCCGATCCTCGGCCAGGAGCAGTCCGCGCTCGTCAGGAAGCTGCGCCCCGGCGACGCGAACGTCCGCTACACCAAGCTGGCCGGGCGGCAGACCCCGCAGGTCTGGAAGCAGATCAAGGACCTGAAGTCCGCGCTCGCCGGCAAGGCCGATTCGGACCCCGCCACGGCCAACGTCCTGGCCGGCGTCTTCTCCGTCCCGAGCAGCAAGCGCGTGTACCCCAACGGTGAGCTGGCCGCCGGGATACTGGGCTGGGTCAACGCCGAGGGCACGGGCGGCGGCGGCATCGAGCAGAAGCTGAACACCACCCTGGCCGGCCAGGACGGCAAGATCCGCTACGCCCAGTCCGGCGGCCGTCAGGTGCCCACTGCGGGCTCCACCGAGACGCCGGCCGTGCCCGGCTCCGACGTCGAGCTGACGATCGACCGGGACATCCAGTGGGCCGCGCAGAACGCCATCACCGAGCAGGTGAAGGCCTCCAAGGCGGACCGCGGCTACGTCATCGTCCAGGACACCCGCACCGGCGAGATCCTCGCCCTGGCCAACTCGCCCGGCTTCGACCCCAACGACCTGTCCGACGCGCGCCCCGAGGCCCTCGGCAACGCGGCCCTCCAGGACGCCTTCGAGCCCGGCTCCACCGCCAAGGTCATGTCGATGGCCGCCGTGCTGGAGGAGAACGCCGCCACGCCGCTCACGCACGTCACCGTGCCCAACCGGCTGCACCGCGGCGACCGGCTGTTCCAGGACGACATCGACCACCCCACCTGGTACCTCACGCTCAACGGCGTGCTCGCCAAGTCCAGCAACATCGGCACGATCCTGGCGACCGGCCAGCTCGGCAGGACCCAGGCGCAGGCGAACCAGATCCTCTACTCCTACCTGCGCAAGTTCGGCATCGGCGGCTACACCGGGCTCGGCTTCCCCGGCGAGACCAAGGGCATCCTCGCGGCCCCCGGCGACTGGTCGACCTCGCAGCAGTACACGATCCCTTTCGGCCAGGGCGTCTCCGTCAACGCGCTCCAGGCGGCCTCCGTCTACTCGACGATCGCCAACGGCGGCGTGCGCGTCGAACCGAGCCTGGTGCGCGGCACCAAGGGACCCGACGGCCGCTTCACCCCCGCCGAGGCTCCCCGCAAGACCCGGGTGGTGAGCCAGAAGACGGCCAAGTCCCTCGCGCAGATGCTGGAGTCGGTGGTGGACGACGAGGAGGGAACCGGCACCAAGGCGCGCATCCCCGGATACCGCGTCGCGGGCAAGACGGGTACCGCGAACCGCGTGGATCCGGCCACCGGCAAGTACCGCGGCTACACCTCGTCGTTCGCCGGGTTCGCGCCCGCCGACAACCCCCGGGTGACGGTCTACTGCGCGATCCAGAACGCCACCCAGGGCAGCTACTTCGGCGGCCAGATCTGTGGCCCGATCTTCAAGCAGGTCATGGAGTTCTCCCTGAAGACGCTCCAGATCCCGCCGACCGGGGGAAGCCCGCGAACCTCCCGGTCTCCTTCGCTCCCTGACCCAGCCCGCCAGCCCGCCAGCCCGCCAGCCCGCCAGCCGTCCCGCCCGCCGTCCCGTCCGCCGCCCGTGTTCAGCGCCGAACCAGCCAGGGAACCAGCCCGTGACCATGATCACTCCCGACCCCGCGAACCAGGCACCACCCGCCGCCTCACTTCGCTCCCGACCAGCCCCGCCCGGTACGCTCACCGCCGTGCCACACGCTGATCAGTCCCCAACCACCCCGAAGGGCGCTTCCGTGACGTACCCGGGACCGCCGCGACCGGTCCATGTCGCCGCCACACCCCTGGCGGAGCTGGCCGGACAGCTGGGTGCCGAGCAGCCGGAGAGCGCCGCGCAGGTCACGGGCATCACCCACGACTCACGCGCCGTCCGCCCCGGCGACCTGTACGCCGCCCTCCCGGGCGCCCGCCTGCACGGCGCCGACTTCGCCACCCAGGCCGCGGGCCTCGGCGCGGTCGCCGTGCTGACCGACCCGGCCGGCGCCGAACGCGCCGCCGCCACCGGCCTGCCGGTCCTGGTCGTCGACGACCCGCGCGGACGGATGGGCGAACTGGCGGCCACCATCTACGGCCACCCCGGCCGCGAGCTGCTCCAGATCGGCATCACCGGCACCTCCGGCAAGACCACCACCGCCTACCTCGTCGAGGGCGGCCTGAAGAAGGTCAGGGCGACCGGCCTCATCGGCACGGTCGAGATGCGCATCGGCGAGGAGCGCATCAAGTCCGAGCGCACCACCCCGGAGGCCACCGACCTCCAGGCCCTGTTCGCCGTCATGCGCGAACGCGGCGTCGAGGCGGTCGCGATGGAGGTCTCCAGCCACGCCCTGGTCCTCGGCCGGGTCGACGGCTGCGTCTTCGACATCGCCGTGTTCAACAACCTCAGCCCGGAACACATGGAGTTCCACTCCGACATGGAGGACTACTTCCGGGCCAAGGCGCAGCTGTTCACCCCGCGGCGCAGCAGGCTCGGGTGGTCAACCTCGACGACGAGTACGGCCGCCGGCTGGCCGGCGAGGCCACCGTCCCCGTCGTCACGTTCTCCGCCGAGGGCCACCCCGACGCCGACTGGCGGGCCGTGGACGTCCGGGTCGGCCCGATGGACTCGACGTTCACCGTCCTCGGCCCGCGGGGCGAGCGGATCGCGGCCAGGTCGCCGATCGCCGGCCCCTTCAACGTGGCCAACAGCCTCGGCGCCGTCGTCGCCCTCGCCGCCGCCGGACTCGACCCGCAGACCGCCGCCGACGGCGTGGCCGCCGTACCGGGCGTGCCGGGCCGGCTGGAGCGCGTGGACGCCGGACAGGACTACCTCGCGGTCGTCGACTACGCGCACAAGACGGACGCCGTGGAGTCGGTGCTCAAGGCGCTGCGCAAGGTCACCGAGGGCCGGCTGCACGTGGTGCTCGGCTGCGGCGGCGACCGCGACACCACCAAGCGGGCCCCGATGGGCGCCGCCGTGGCCCGGCTCGCCGACACCGCCGTACTGACCTCCGACAACCCCCGCTCCGAGGACCCCCTCGGGATCCTCGCGACGATGCTCCAGGGCGCCGCGTCCGTACCGGCCCACGAGCGCGGCGAGGTGCAGCTGTTCGAGGACCGGGCCGCCGCGATCGCCGCCGCCGTCGGCCGGGCGCGGCCCGGGGACACCGTGCTGGTCGCGGGCAAGGGCCACGAGCAGGGCCAGGACATCGCCGGTGTGGTCCGTCCCTTCGACGACCGCCAGGTGCTTCGCGAAGCTATCCAGAAGACCCAGGGATGAACTTGTGATCGCCCTCTCCCTCGCCGAGATCGCAGCAGTCGTCGGCGGGCAGACGTACGACATACCGGATCCGTCCGCGCAGGTCACCGGAGCTGTCGTCCGGGACTCCCGCGAGGTGGAGCCCGGCAGCCTCTTCGTCGCCTTCGTCGGCGAACGGGCGGACGGCCACGACTACGCGCGGGCGGTCGTCGAGGCGGGTGCGGCGGCCGTGCTGGCCTCGCGGCCCGTCGGCGTGCCCGCGATCGTCGTGGACGACGTCCAGACGGCGCTCGGCGCCCTCGCCCGGCACGTCGTGCGCAGGCTCGGCGCGACCCTCGTCGCCCTCACCGGCTCGGCCGGCAAGACCAGCACCAAGGACCTCATCGCCCAGGTCCTGCGGCGCAAGGCGCCGACGGTGTTCACGCCCGGCTCCCTCAACAACGAGATCGGGCTGCCGCTGACCGCCCTGTCCGCCACCGAGGAGACCCGGTTCCTCGTCCTGGAGATGGGCGCCCGCGGCATCGGCCACATCCGTTACCTCGCCGGTCTGACGCCGCCGCGGATCGGTCTCGTGCTCAACGTCGGCACCGCCCACATCGGCGAGTTCGGCGGCCGCGAGCAGATCGCCCGGGCGAAGGGCGAACTCGTCGAGAGCCTCCCGCCCGCGGACGAGGGCGGTGTGGCGGTCCTCAACGCCGACGACCCCCTGGTCCGCGCCATGGCCTCCCGTACGAACGCGAAGGTGGTCCTTTTCGGAGAGTCCGACGAAGCGGACGTACGCGCCGAGAACGTGAGACTCACGGACACCGGACAGCCCGCCTTCAGGCTTCACACACCCTCCGGTGCAAGCGATGTGACCATGCGCCTGTACGGTGAGCACCACGTGTCGAACGCGCTCGCCGCGGCCGCCGTCGCCCATGAGCTGGGTATGTCCGCGGAAGAGATCGCCACCGCGCTCTCCGAGGCGGACTCCCTCTCCCGCTGGCGGATGGAGGTCACCGAGCGCCCGGACGGCGTGACGATCGTCAACGACGCCTACAACGCGAACCCCGAGTCCATGCGAGCCGCCCTGCGCGCGCTCGCCGCAATGGGCAAAGCCTCACAGGCGAAGGGGGGCCGTACGTGGGCGGTGCTCGGCAAGATGGCCGAGCTGGGGGACGAGGCGCTCGCCGAGCACGACGCGGTCGGACGGCTCGCCGTCCGGCTCAATGTCGGCAAGCTCGTCGCGGTCGGGGCAGGGAAGCCGCCTGGCTGCAACTGGGCGCATACAACGAGGGTTCGTGGGGTGAGGAGTCGGTGCACGTGTCCGACGCACAGGCGGCTGTCGACCTGTTGCGCAGCGAGTTGCGCCCGGGAGACGTCGTACTCGTGAAGGCGTCCCGTTCGGTCGGTCTGGAGAGCGTCGCGCAGGCGCTGCTCGAGACCGGTGCCGAGGGTGAGGTCGCCGCCCGATGATGAATCAGATCCTGTTCGCGGGCGTCATCGGCCTCTTCCTGACGCTGGTCGGCACCCCGCTGCTGATCAAGCTGCTCGCACGCAAGGGGTACGGCCAGTACATCCGCGACGACGGCCCGCGCGAGCATGCCAGCAAGCGCGGTACGCCGACCATGGGCGGCATCGCCTTCATCCTGGCGACGGTCGCGGCGTACTTCCTGTCCAAGGTCATCACGGGCAAGCCGCCGACCTACTCCGGTCTGCTGGTGCTCGGCCTGATGTGCGGCATGGGTCTGGTCGGCTTCCTCGACGACTACATCAAGATCGTCAAGCGGCGTTCGCTGGGCCTGCGGGCCAAGGCGAAGATGGCCGGCCAGCTGATCGTCGGCATCGCCTTCGCGGTGCTCTCGCTCCAGTTCTCCGACCAGCGCGGCAACACCCCCGCCTCCACGAAGCTGTCGTTCATCACGGACTTCGGCTGGACGATCGGCCCGGTGCTGTTCGTCGTCTGGGCGCTGTTCATGATCCTCGCCATGTCCAACGGCGTGAACCTGACGGACGGTCTGGACGGCCTCGCCACCGGCGCCTCCGTCCTCGTCTTCGGCGCCTACACCTTCATCGGCGTCTGGCAGTTCCAGGAGTCCTGCGCCAACGGCGAGACCCTGACCAACCCCAGCGCCTGCTACGAGGTGCGCGATCCGCTGGACCTCGCGGTCATCGCCTCCGCGCTGATGGGCGCCTGCCTCGGCTTCCTGTGGTGGAACACCTCGCCGGCCAAGATCTTCATGGGTGACACCGGTTCGCTGGCGCTCGGCGGCGTGCTCGCCGGTCTCGCGATCTGCTCCCGCACCGAACTGCTGATGGCCATCCTGGGCGGCCTGTTCGTCCTCATCACCATGTCGGTGGTCATCCAGGTCGGCTCCTTCCGGATGACCGGCAAGCGCGTCTTCCGCATGGCACCGCTCCAGCACCACTTCGAACTCAAGGGCTGGTCCGAGGTCCTCGTCGTGGTCCGCTTCTGGATCATCCAGGGCATCTGCGTGATCGTCGGACTGGGTCTCTTCTACGCGGGATGGGCAGCAGAAAAGTGACCGACTGGCAGGGGAAGAACGTCACCGTCGCCGGGCTCGGCGTCTCCGGCATCCCGGCGGCCAAGGTGCTGCACGGCCTCGGCGCGCACGTCACCGTCGTCAACGACGGCGACGACGCACGCGCGCGCGAGCAGGCCGCGGAGCTGCTGGAGCTGGGCGTCGCCGTGCGCCTCGGCGACGGGGCGACCCTGCCCGAGGGCACCGAACTGATCGTCACCGCGCCCGGCTGGAAGCCGGACAAGCCGCTGTTCACGGCGGCCGCCGCGGCCGGTGTGCCGGTGTGGGGCGACGTCGAACTCGCCTGGCGGCTCAGGGGACCCGACGCGGCCCCCTGGCTCTGCGTCACCGGCACCAACGGCAAGACCACCACCACGCAGATGCTGGCGTCGATCCTGACGGCGGCCGGCCTGCGCACGGCGGCCGTCGGCAACATCGGCGTCTCGCTGCTGGACGCCGTCCTCGGCGAGGAGCACCACGACGTCCTCGCCGTGGAACTCTCCAGCTACCAGCTGCACTGGGCGCCGTCCCTGCGCGCCCACTCGGCCACCGTGCTCAACCTGGCCCCGGACCACCTCGACTGGCACGGCTCCATGGAGGCGTACGCCAAGGACAAGGGCCGGGTGTACGAGGGCAATCGGGTCGCCTGCGTCTACAACGTGGCCGACAAGGCCACCGAGGACCTGGTGCGCGAGGCGGACGTCGAGGAGGGCTGCCGGGCCGTCGGCTTCACGCTGGGCACCCCCGGCCCCTCCCAACTCGGCGTCGTGGACGGCATCCTGGTCGACCGCGCCTTCGTCGAGAACCGGCAGAAGAACGCCCAGGAACTGGCAGAGGTCTCCGACGTCCGCCCGCCGGCCCCGCACAACATCGCCAACGCCCTTGCCGCGGCGGCCCTCGCACGCGCCTTCGGGGTGCCCGCCACGGCCGTACGGGACGGGTTGCGGGCCTTCACGCCCGACGCCCACCGGATCGCCCACGTGGCGGACCTGGACGGCGTCGCGTACGTCGACGACTCCAAGGCCACCAACACCCATGCCGCGCAAGCCTCGTTGGCGGCGTACGAGTCGATCGTGTGGATCGCGGGCGGCCTCGCCAAGGGGGCGACCTTCGACGAGCTGGTCGCGGTGTCGGCGAAGCGGCTGCGCGGGGTCGTGCTCATCGGCGCCGACCGCGCCCTGATCCGGGAAGCCCTGACGCGACACGCCCCGCAGGTACCGGTCGTCGAGCTCGACCGGACCGACACTGGGGCCATGCTCGCGGCTGTCCAGGAGGCCCGCGGACTCGCCGCCGAGGGCGACACGGTGCTGCTCGCCCCGGCCTGCGCCTCCATGGACATGTTCGTCAACTACAACCAGCGCGGTGACGCGTTCGCGGAGGCCGTTCGCGAACTCGGCGCCTGACCCGGCCGCCTGCCGGGCGGACCTTGGGAGGGACGCGTGCGACCGTCGAGGCCGATGCTCACCGGAGGCTGCGGTGCCCGGTAGCCGTACCGGGCGGCCGCCCGTCCAGCGGGCCGTCCGCAGACCCGCCGCGGGGCCGCCGCGCGACAACCCGGCGCTGCGGCTCTACACGCGTGCCCGCAAGGCCTGGGACCGGCCGCTGACCGCCTACTACCTGATCCTCGGCGGCAGCCTGCTGATCACCGTGCTGGGCCTGGTGATGGTCTACTCGGCCTCGCAGATCACCGCGTTGCAGATGTCGTTGCCGGGCTCGTTCTTCTTCCGCAAGCAGTTCCTCGCCGCCGCCATCGGCGGGCTGCTGATGCTGGTCGCCTCCCGGATGCCGGTGAAACTGCACCGGGCGCTGGCCTATCCGATCCTCGCGGGCGCCGTCTTCCTGATGATCCTGGTGCAGGTGCCGGGGATAGGGATGGCCGTCAACGGCAACCAGAACTGGATCTCGCTCGGCGGCTCGTTCCAGATCCAGCCCAGCGAGTTCGGCAAGCTCGCGCTGGTGCTCTGGGGTGCCGACCTGCTGGCCCGCAAGCAGGACAGGGCGCTGCTGAGCCAGTGGAAGCACCTGCTGGTGCCGCTCGTGCCGGTCGCGTTCATGCTGCTCGGACTGATCATGCTCGGCGGTGACATGGGGACGGCGATCATCCTCACGGCCATCCTGTTCGGCCTGTTGTGGCTGGCGGGCGCGCCCACCCGCCTCTTCGCCGGTGTGCTCTCGATCGCCGCCCTGATCGGCGTGGTCCTCATCAAGACCAGTCCGAACCGCATGGCCCGGCTCGCCTGCATCGGCGCCACCGAACCGAAGTCCGGGGCGGCCGACTGCTGGCAGGCCGTGCACGGGATCTACGCCCTCGCCTCGGGTGGCATCTTCGGGTCCGGACTCGGTGCGAGTGTGGAGAAATGGGGACAACTTCCCGAGGCCCACACCGACTTCATCTTCGCCGTCACCGGCGAGGAACTGGGTCTCGCGGGGACGCTGTCGGTGCTCGCCCTGTTCGCGGCTCTAGGCTATGCGGGTATCCGCGTGGCCGGACGCACGGAGGACCCCTTCGTCAGGTATGCCGCGGGAGGCGTGACCACCTGGATCACGGCCCAGGCCGTGATCAACATCGGTGCGGTGCTCGGCCTGCTGCCGATCGCCGGTGTCCCCCTCCCGCTGTTCTCCTACGGAGGATCCGCCCTGCTGCCGACCATGTTCGCCATCGGGCTGCTGATCGCCTTCGCACGCGACGAGCCCGCTGCGCGGGCGGCGCTTGCGATGCGGCCCCGCCGCTTTGGTAGAAAGCGGGGAGCCGGGGTCTCACGGGGCCCCGGAGATGGAACACGATGCGACGGCGTGCCTCGGCGGCGCGTACGTCCGGAGAGCGGTGAATTTCGGTGCATGTCGTACTCGCTGGTGGGGGGACCGCCGGCCACATCGAGCCCGCGCTCGCCCTCGCGGACGCCCTGCGCAGGCAGGACCCCTCGGTGGGGATCACGGCCCTGGGCACGGAGCGCGGTCTGGAGACCACGCTCGTACCCCAGCGGGGTTACGAGCTGGCGCTGATCCCCGCGGTGCCGCTGCCGCGCAAGCCGACCCCCGAGCTGATCACCGTCCCGGGCCGGCTGCGCGGCACGATCAAGGCGACCGAGCAGATCCTGGAGCGCACCAAGGCCGACGTGGTCGTGGGCTTCGGCGGATACGTGGCGCTGCCCGCCTACCTGGCCGCCAAGCGCCGGGGCGTGCCGATCGTCATCCACGAGGCCAACGCCCGCCCGGGCCTGGCCAACAAGATCGGCTCGCGGTACGCCGCCCGCGTCGCCGTCTCCACGCCCGACAGCAAGCTTCGCGACGCCCGCTACATCGGCATCCCGCTGCGCCGTTCCATCGCCACGCTGGACCGGGCCGCCGTGCGCCCCGAGGCGCGGCACGCCTTCGGGCTCGACCCGAACCTGCCGACGCTGCTCGTCTCCGGCGGCTCGCAGGGCGCCCGCCGCCTCAACGAGGTGGTCCAGCAGGTCGCCCCGTGGCTCCAGCAGGCCGGCATCCAGGTCCTGCACGCGGTCGGCCCGAAGAACGAACTGCCGCAGGTCCAGCAGATGCCGGGAATGCCCCCGTACATCCCGGTACCGTACGTGGACCGGATGGATCTCGCGTACGCCGCGGCCGACATGATGCTCTGCCGCGCGGGCGCGATGACCGTCGCCGAACTCTCCGCCGTCGGGCTCCCCGCCGCCTACGTCCCGCTGCCCATCGGCAACGGCGAGCAGCGGCTGAACGCCCAGCCGGTGGTCAAGGCCGGCGGCGGCCTCCTGGTCGACGACGCGGAACTGACCCCGGAGTGGATCCGGGAGAACGTCCTGCCGGTGCTGGCCGACCCGCACCGGCTGTACGAGATGTCCCGCGCCGCCGGTGAGTTCGGCCGCCGGGACGCCGACGACCTGCTCGTCGGCATGGTGTACGAGGCGATCGCCGCCGGCCGTGCACACCACTAGGAAACGCATCGGCGAGTGAGCCGAAGGGGCGTCGTCGGCGCCGAACGGTCGGGGACCACCTGCCGTTCGGCGCCGACCGCGGCGCCCCGGAGGCGAACCGGGCCAGGAAAGGGAGTGCGCGTGGCCGGATCCGCCACCGCCGAGCGCGGTGCACGCCAGCAGGAGTCGTCCGGCCCGCCCCTCGTCCGGCGGCTCGGCCCGCGTCGGCTCCGCAGGGCCGTCGTCGTCGCGCTCGTGGTCGTCCTCCTCGGCGGCTGCGCCGGCTGGCTCCTGTACGGCTCCCCGTGGCTGCGCGTGGAGCGGGTCTCCGTCTCCGGCACGGCGGTTCTGACCCCGGCCCAGGTCCGCGAGGCCGCCGCCGTCCCCGTCGGGTCACCGCTGGCCTCCGTCGACACCGGTGCGATCGAGGCGCGGTTGAGGGAGGAGCTGCGCCGGATCGACTCGGTTGCCGTGACGCGTTCCTGGCCCGACGGAATCGATCTGGAGGTGACCGAGCGCACGCCCGTCCTGCTGGTGCCGAAGGGGCGGAAATTCGTCGAAGTGGACGACGAGGGTGTCCGTTTCGCCACCGTCTCCCGGGCGCCGAAGGGCGTCCCGCTGCTGGAGGCGGAGCCCTCCCCGTCGAGTTCGGCCGCCGCGAGCCTGCGCCGCTTCGGAGAGGACCGCCTCGTCCGCGAGGCGGTGCGGACCGCCGGCGGTCTGCCGTCCGCGGTCGCCCGGGCCACCCGTGTCGTCAAGGTCCGTTCCTACGACGACATCTCGCTGGAGCTGAGCGGTGGCCGGACCGTCGCGTGGGGCAGCGCCGAGGACGCGGCGGCGAAGGGTCGTACCATCCTCGCCCTGATGAAGGCCTCTCCGGACGCACGGCACTTCGATGTGAGTGTCCCCACGGCCCCCGCGTCAGTGGGCAGTTGACGCACATCGGTGCAGGCCAGCACCCTGGTTGGGCAGCGACATGGCTGATCACATAGGGTGAAAAGAAAAACGGGAGGTTCGGCGTGTTCGTTGAACGGGCGCCACTTGTCGACTTAGTGTCCTGTTCAGAAGACTTCAAGGAACAGGCACACTGGTAACCCTAAACTTCAACGTTAGGGTTCGGGTCGGCGAAACGGACCGTCCCATTCGGCATCAGTCGCCGGATCGTGGAGCGCAGAGCGTCTCGCGAACCAGCGACACGTAACTCGAGGCGAGAGGCCTTCGACGTGGCAGCACCGCAGAACTACCTCGCAGTCATCAAAGTCATCGGTGTCGGCGGCGGTGGTGTCAATGCCATCAACCGGATGATCGAGGTCGGTCTCAAGGGTGTCGAGTTCATCGCCATCAACACGGACGCCCAGGCTCTGTTGATGAGCGACGCCGACGTCAAACTCGACGTCGGCCGCGAACTCACCCGCGGACTCGGCGCCGGAGCCAACCCGGCCGTCGGCCGCAAGGCCGCCGAGGACCACCGCGAGGAGATCGAGGAGGTCCTCAAGGGGGCCGACATGGTCTTCGTGACGGCCGGTGAAGGCGGTGGCACCGGCACCGGCGGCGCACCCGTCGTGGCCAACATCGCGCGCTCCCTCGGCGCCCTCACCATCGGCGTGGTCACCCGCCCGTTCACCTTCGAGGGACGGCGCCGCGCGAACCAGGCCGAGGACGGCATCGCCGAACTCCGCGAAGAGGTCGACACCCTCATCGTCATCCCCAACGACCGGCTGCTGTCCATCTCGGACCGCCAGGTCTCCGTCCTCGACGCGTTCAAGTCGGCGGACCAGGTCCTGCTCTCCGGTGTCCAGGGCATCACCGACCTCATCACCACGCCGGGTCTGATCAACCTCGACTTCGCCGACGTCAAGTCGGTCATGTCCGAGGCGGGTTCGGCCCTCATGGGCATCGGCTCGGCCCGCGGCGACGACCGCGCGGTGGCCGCCGCCGAGATGGCGATCTCCTCGCCGCTGCTCGAGGCGTCCATCGACGGCGCCCGGGGTGTGCTCCTGTCCATCTCCGGCGGCTCCGACCTCGGCCTGTTCGAGATCAACGAGGCCGCCCAGCTGGTCAGCGAGGCCGCCCACCCCGAGGCCAACATCATCTTCGGCGCCGTCATCGACGACGCGCTCGGCGACGAGGTCCGGGTCACCGTGATCGCGGCCGGCTTCGACGGGGGCCAGCCCCCGGCCCGCCGGGACAACGTCCTCGGCTCGGCCTCCGGCTCCTCGTCGGCCTCCTCGGCCTCGTCCTCGGCCTCGTCGCACCGCCGCGAGGAGCCCGCTCCGGTACGGCAGCCCGAGAGCCGCCCGACCTTCGGCTCGCTCGGCAGCGTGACCCCGAAGGAGGCGCCCGAGCCGGCGCCCGAGCCGGTGGCCGACATCCCGGTCGCCCCGCCGGTGCCGCCGTCGCGCAGCTACTCGGACAGCGCGGCCGAGGAACTGGACGTGCCGGACTTCCTGAAGTGATAGGACAGCGCGGACACGCGAGCGGCGCGCACTTCGCCTTCACCGACCGGTGGGGCGGGGTGAGCGCCGCTCCGTACGAGGAGCTCAACCTCGGCGGCGCGGTGGGCGACGACCCCGGGGCCGTACGGGCCAACCGGAAGTCCGCGGCCGAGTCGCTCGGTCTGGAGGCGGACCGGGTCGTCTGGATGAACCAGGTGCACGGCGCGGACGTCGCCGTCGTCGACGGTCCCTGGGGCGAACGCATGGTGCCCGAGGTCGACGCGATCGTCACCCGGGAGCGGGGCTCGCGCTCGCCGTCCTCACCGCCGACTGCACGCCCGTCCTGCTCGCCGACCCGGTCGCCGGTGTCGCGGCCGCGGCCCACGCCGGCCGGCCCGGAATGGTCGCGGGGATCGTCCCCGCCGCCGTACGGGCCATGGTCGGCCTCGGCGCCGAGCCGTCCCGGATCGTCGCCCGCACCGGCCCCGCCGTCTGCGGCCGGTGCTACGAGGTGCCGGAGGCGATGCGGGCCGAGGTGGCCGCCGTCGAGCCGGCCGCGCACGCGGAGACCGGCTGGGGCACTCCCTCGGTCGACGTGACCGCCGGGGTGCACGCGCAGCTCGACCGGCTCGGGGTGCACGACCGGGAGCGGTCGCCGGTGTGCACGCGCGAGTCACAGGACCACTTCTCGTACCGCCGCGATCGCACCACGGGGCGACTCGCGGGATATGTCTGGCTGGGCTGAGGGGCATGACGGACCGCAAGGAAGAACTCGCCGGGAATCTGGCGGAGGTGGAGCAGCGCATCACGGCCGCGTGCGCCGCGGCCGGGCGCGCGCGGGAGGAGGTGACCCTGATCGTGGTCACCAAGACCTACCCGGCGAGCGACGTGCGGGCACTGTCGGAACTCGGTGTGCGGCACGTCGCCGAGAACCGTGACCAGGACGCGGCGCCCAAGGCCGCCGCCTGCTCGGATCTGCCCCTTTCCTGGCACTTCGTGGGGCAATTGCAGACCAACAAGGTCCGATCCGTGGTCGGTTACGCGGATGTCGTGCAGTCCGTGGACCGCTCCCGCCTGGTCACGGCCCTGTCGAAGGAGGCGGAGCGCGCCGGGCGCGAGGTCGGCTGCCTCATCCAGGTCGCCCTCGACGCGGGCGAGCCCTCGGCGGGAGGGGGCGCGCGGGGGGAGCGGGGCGGTGTCGCGCCCGGCGGGATCGCGGAGTTGGCCGACCTCGTGGCGGACGCTCCGGGTCTCCGGCTCGGCGGGCTGATGACAGTCGCACCTCTGACCGGGGAGTACGCCGGACGTCAACGGGCGGCGTTCGACCGGTTGATGGATTTGTCGACTGACCTGCGCCGAACCCATCCTGCTGCGAACATGGTCTCGGCAGGGATGAGCGCGGACCTCGAACAGGCCGTGGCGGCCGGAGCGACACATGTACGCGTCGGCACCGCGGTACTCGGAGTCCGTCCCAGGCTCGGGTAACGTCGCCAGGAAGTCGGACCACAGCAGAAAATATGGTCATTATCGCCGAAAGGCGACACAAGGGCCACGTGGATCGCGGGACTTGGCAGTCGTCAGCGGATCCACCACAGAGCGGAGGACTCAGAGAATGGCCGGCGCGATGCGCAAGATGGCGGTCTACCTCGGCCTCGTGGAGGACGATGGGTACGACGGCCGGGGTTTCGACCCCGACGACGACTTCGAACCCGAGCTCGACCCTGAGCCCGAGCGTGACCACCGACGGCACGAGCCGTCACACCAGTCACATGGAGCGCATCAGTCCCAAAGGGACGAAGAGGTGCGAATCACCCAACCGCCCGTGCCGCGCGAGCCGGTGGCCAGATCCGTTTCGCCAGGCGCGGAATCCGGGCGGCCGGCGCGGATCGCGCCCGTGGCATCCATCACACAAGAACGTCAGTCCCTGGAGAAGAACGCACCGGTGATCATGCCCAAGGTCGTGTCCGAACGAGAGCCGTACCGGATCACCACGCTCCACCCCCGGACCTACAACGAGGCCCGTACCATCGGGGAACACTTCCGTGAGGGCACCCCGGTGATCATGAATCTGACTGAGATGGATGACACAGACGCGAAGCGACTTGTCGACTTTGCGGCCGGTTTGGTGTTTGGTCTTCACGGCAGCATCGAGCGGGTGACGCAGAAGGTGTTCCTGTTGTCGCCTGCTAACGTCGATGTCACGGCGGAGGACAAGGCCCGCATCGCAGAGGGCGGGTTCTTCAACCAGAGCTGAGACGCAAGACCGGAAACAGCAGTACAGAGAAGCGCGGAACAGGGGAGAGGGAAGCACCGAACATGAGCGTGGTCCTGGATGTCGTCTACATCGCGCTGATGGTCTTCCTCATCGTGCTCATCTTCCGGCTGGTCATGGACTACGTCTTCCAGTTCGCCCGCTCATGGCAGCCCGGCAAGGCGATGGTGGTCGTTCTGGAGGCCACCTACACTGTCACCGATCCACCGCTCAAGCTTCTGCGGCGGGTGATCCCTCCGTTGCGTCTCGGGGGCGTGGCGCTCGACCTGTCCTTCTTCGTACTGATGATCATCGTCTACGTCCTGATCTCGATCGTGAGCCAGGTGTGAGCGATGTGAACTACCGTCTTGCCGAATGCCGACGACTACGTTGAGGTGAAGAGATGCCGTTGACCCCCGAGGACGTGCGGAACAAGCAGTTCACGACCGTCCGCCTCCGAGAAGGCTATGACGAGGACGAGGTCGATGCCTTCCTCGACGAGGTCGAAGCCGAACTGACCCGCCTGCTGCGGGAGAACGAGGACCTGCGCGCCAAGCTGGCCGCTGCCACGCGTGCTGCTGCCCAGAACCAGCAGAACATGCGCAAGCCGCCGGAGCAGCAGGACCAGCAGCAGCAGGGGATGCCCCCGCAGCAGCAGGGGATGCCTCAGCAGGGTATGCCCCAGCAGGGGATGCCGCAGCAGGGCATGCCGCAGGGTATGCGCGGCGGCCCGGTGCCCGCCGGCATATCGGGCCCGCCGCAGCAGCAGATGGGTGGCCCCATGGGTGGCCCGCCCCAGCTGCCGAGCGGTGCCCCGCAGCTTCCCGCCGGCCCCGGCGGTGGTCAGGGCGGTCCGCAGGGTCCCGGTCAGATGGGTCAGGGGCAGATGGGTCCCGGTCCGATGGGTCAGGGGCAGATGGGCCAGGGTCAGATGGGCCAGGGGCAGATGGGTCCCGGTCCGATGGGCCAGGGCCCCATGGGTCAGGGGCCGATGGGGCAGGGCCCCATGGGCGGCCACCCCATGCAGCAGCAGATGGGCGGCCCCATGGGCGGCCCCGGTCAGGGCCCCGGTGGCGACAGCGCCGCCCGTGTCCTCTCGCTGGCCCAGCAGACCGCCGACCAGGCGATCGCCGAGGCCCGCTCCGAAGCCAACAAGATCGTCGGTGAGGCGCGTTCGCGTGCCGAGGGTCTCGAGCGTGACGCCCGTGCCAAGGCCGACGCCCTGGAGCGGGACGCGCAGGAGAAGCACCGCGTCGCGATGGGCTCCCTGGAGTCCGCCCGCGCCACGCTGGAGCGCAAGGTCGAGGACCTGCGCGGCTTCGAGCGCGAGTACCGCACGCGCCTGAAGTCGTACCTCGAGTCCCAGCTGCGTCAGCTGGAGACCCAGGCCGACGACTCCCTCGCCCCGCCGCGCACCCCGGCCGCGGCCTCCCTGCCGCCGTCCCCGTCGCCCTCGATGGCTCCGGCCGGCGCGAGCGCCCCGTCCTACGGCGGCGGCAACCCGGGCATGGGCGGACCGAGCCAGACCGGCCCGTCCTACGGCGGTCAGCAGCAGATGTCCCCGGCGATGACCCAGCCGATGGCGCCGGTGCGTCCGCAGGGCCCCTCCCCGATGGGGCAGGCGCCCTCGCCGATGCGCGGTTTCCTCATCGACGAGGACGACAACTGACGGGCGCCACCACGCCTCAGGCGTCGGCAGCGTAGAAGGGCGGGGCCCCGGATTCCTTTCCGGGGCCCCGCCCTTTTTACGCGTGTTGCGGGGCCGGTCCCCGCGGGCCGCACGCGGGCGGCCCGCGGGCCGAGGGGAGGCGGGCGGCAGGCGCCGGCGACGCCGGGCGTGCGGAAGGGCCCGGCCCCCAGGGGGGACCGGGCCCTTGTCGGCGCCGGGGGCGTTACGCCTTGCGCAGGCGGAACGTCAGGGTCAGGCCCTCGTCCGTGAACGGGGCGCCGTAGGTGTCGTCCGCCTCGCCCCGCGCGAAGTCGGTGGCGAGGACCTCGTCGGCGATCAGGCCCGCGTGGCCGGTCAGCGCCTCGACGGCTCCCGGGTCGGTCGCGGTCCAGCGGAGCGCGATGCGGTCGGCGACGTCGAGGCCGCTGTTCTTGCGGGCCTCCTGGATCAGGCGGATCGCGTCCCGGGCCAGGCCGGCGCGGCGCAGCTCCTCGGTGATCTCCAGGTCGAGGGCGACGGTCGCGCCCGAGTCGGATGCCACCGACCACCCCTCGCGCGGGGTCTCCGTGATGATCACCTCGTCCGGGGCGAGGGTGACCGTCTCGCCGTCGACCTCCACCGACGCCGTGCCCTCGCGCAGGGCGAGGGAGAGCGCGGCCGCGTCGGCGTTCGCCACGGCCTTGGCCACGTCCTGGACGCGCTTGCCGAACCGCTTGCCCAGGGCGCGGAAGTTGGCCTTGGCGGTCGTGTCGACGAGGCTGCCGCCGACCTCGGCGAGCGACGCGAGGGACTCGACGTTCAGCTCCTCCGTGATCTGCGCGTGCAGCTCGGGGGAGAGCGCGTCGAAGCCGGAGGCCGCGATGAGCGCCCGGCGCAGCGGCTGGCGCGTCTTCACGCCCGACTCGGCGCGCGTGGCACGGCCCAGCTCGACCAGGCGGCGCACCAGGGCCATCTGCCGCGACAGCTCAGGGTCGATCGCGGAGAGGTCCGCCTCCGGCCAGGACGCCAGGTGCACCGACTCGGGGGCGTCGGCGGAGACCGGCACGACCAGGTCCTGCCAGACCCGCTCGGTGATGAACGGGGTCAGCGGGGCCATCAGCTTCGTGACCGTCTCGACGACCTCGTGCAGGGTGCGCAGCGCGGCCTTGTCGCCCTGCCAGAAACGGCGGCGGGAGCGGCGTACGTACCAGTTGGACAGGTCGTCGACGAACGCCGAGAGGAGCTTGCCGGCGCGCTGGGTGTCGTAGGCCTCCAGCGCCTGGGTCACCTGGTCGGTGAGCGCGTGGAGTTCGGACAGCAGCCAGCGGTCGAGGACGGTGCGGTCGGCGGGAGCCGGATCGGCGCCGGACGGGGCCCAGCCGGAGGTGCGGGCGTACAGGGCCTGGAAGGCGACCGTGTTCCAGTAGGTGAGGAGGGTCTTGCGCACCACCTCCTGGATGGTGCCGTGGCCGACGCGGCGGGCCGCCCAGGGGGAGCCGCCGGCCGCCATGAACCAGCGCACCGCGTCGGCGCCGTGCTGGTCCATCAGCGGGATCGGCTGGAGGATGTTGCCCAGGTGCTTGGACATCTTGCGGCCGTCCTCGGCGAGGATGTGGCCGAGGCAGACGACGTTCTCGTAGGAGGACTTGTCGAAGACCAGGGTGCCGACCGCCATCAGCGTGTAGAACCAGCCACGGGTCTGGTCGATGGCCTCGCTGATGAACTGCGCGGGGTAGCGGGACTCGAAGAGTTCCTTGTTCTTGTACGGGTAGCCCCACTGCGCGAACGGCATCGAACCCGAGTCGTACCAGGCGTCGATGACCTCGGGCACGCGCGTGGCCGTCTGCGCGCACTCGGGGCAGTCGAAGGTGACCGCGTCGATGTAGGGGCGGTGCGGGTCCAGTTCGGACTGGTCGGTGCCGGTCAGCTCGGTCAGCTCCGCGCGCGAGCCGACGACGGTGAGGTGGCCGTCCGCGCAGCGCCAGATCGGCAGCGGGGTGCCCCAGTAGCGGCTGCGGGAGAGCGCCCAGTCGATGTTGTTGTTCAGCCAGTCGCCGAAGCGGCCGTGCTTGACGGTGTCCGGGAACCAGTTCGTCTTCTCGTTCTCCGCCAGGAGGCGGTCCTTGACGGCCGTGGTGCGGATGTACCAGGACGGCTGCGCGTAGTAGAGCAGCGCGGTGTGGCAGCGCCAGCAGTGCGGGTAGCTGTGCTCGTACGGCAGGTGCTTGAAGAGGAGGCCGCGCTGCTGGAGGTCCTCGGTGAGCTTTTCGTCCGCCTTCTTGAAGAAGACGCCGCCGACCAGCGGGACGTCCTCCTCGAAGGTGCCGTCCGGGCGGACGGGGTTGACGACGGGCAGGCCGTAGGAGCGGCAGACCTTGAGGTCGTCCTCGCCGAAGGCGGGGGACTGGTGGACCAGACCCGTGCCGTCCTCGGTGGTGACGTACTCGGCGTTCACCACGTACTGGGCGGGCTCGGGGAACTCCACCAGCTCGAACGGCCGCTGGTAGCTCCAGCGCTCCATCTCGGCGCCGGTGAAGGTCTGCCCGGTGCTCTCCCAGCCCTCGCCGAGGGCCTTGGCGAGCAGCGGCTCGGCGACGACGAGCTTCTCCGTGCCGTCCGTGGCGACGACGTAGGTGACCTCGGGGTGCGCGGCGACCGCGGTGTTGGAGACCAGCGTCCAGGGCGTGGTCGTCCAGATCAGCAGCGCGGCCTCGCCGGCGAGCGGACCGGAGGTGAGCGGGAAGCGGACGTACACGGACGGGTCGACGATCGTCTCGTAGCCCTGCGCCAGCTCGTGGTCCGACAGGCCCGTCTCGTCGCGCGGGCACCAGGGGGCCACGCGGTAGTCCTGCACCAGCAGGCCCTTGCCGTGGATCTCCTTGAGCGACCACCACACGGACTCGATGTACTCGGGGTCCATGGTCCGGTAGGCGTCGTCCAGGTCGACCCAGTAGCCCATGCGGTGGGTCAGCTCGGTGAACGCGTCGGTGTGCCGGGTCACGGAGGCGCGGCACTTGTCGTTGAACTCCGCGATGCCGTACGCCTCGATGTCCTGCTTGCCGGTGAAGCCGAGCTCCTTCTCCACCGCCAGCTCCACCGGGAGGCCGTGGCAGTCCCAGCCGGCCTTGCGGCCCACGTGGTAGCCGCGCATGGTGCGGAACCGGGGGAAGACGTCCTTGAAGACGCGCGCCTCGATGTGGTGGGCCCCCGGCATGCCGTTGGCGGTGGGCGGGCCCTCGTAGAACACCCATTCGGGGCGGCCCTCGGACTGCTCCAGGGTCTTGGCGAAGATCTTCTGCTCGCGCCAGAAATCGAGCACGGCGTGCTCGAGGGCGGGCAGGTCGACCTGGGCGGGTACCTGTCGGTACTGCGGCTGCGTGTTCAACGAGCTTCCTCCGGCGGATGTGCTGCCTTCCGTCGGAGGGACGAGAGCCTTGTCCACGCCGTGTGCGGCGCGCTCCCGCGGTACCACCCTCCTTGGCCCTCCGGTGCGCCGTACGCTCCGGGGAGCCCCCTCATTGGGGTCGCGATGCCGGTTCTACTCGCCGCCGTCGGGCTGCGGCTTTCTTCCGGCGGCTCCGGGGTGATCTTCACGTCGCGCTCGCCCCCGGGCTTCCACCGTCCCCGGGTCGCTCTGGGCTGCGTACGTCGCTACTCGTCCCCATCCACGCTTCTCGCTCCGCCCAGTGTACGGCGCCGCACGGACGGCGGCGGACCGGTTTTCCGGCTTCGCGGGCGGCGGTCCGGGGCGGTCCGGGATGACCCGAACGGCGAGGCGCGCGGATTCCGGCTCCCGGACCGCCGGCCGGCCGGAATACCTGGCGGGGAGCTGGGCACAACGGATGCAGGCTTGCCGCGCGACGTGCGCGAGGCGGCGGATCGGGCGGTGTGCCCCGTTGCCGCGGGACTCGAGTCGATTTATCGTCCCAGCACGATTCGCGTGCAAGATCACAATATGTGAAGGGGCCGCGGCCATGGTGGCGAAGAAGACCGCCGTACAGCAGTCGGCGTCCGGCAGCTCCACCGGCGCCCCCGGCGGTGCGGCCGAGGACGCCGGTGCGAAGAAGAGCACGCGGGGCGGTGGCACGGCGGGGGCCGCGAAGCCGGCGAGGCGGGCCGGGAAGGCGGTGGCCGGGAAGGCGGCGAAGGCGGCGAAGGCGGCGCCCGAGGAGGCGGTGCCCCGGAAGAAGACCACGGCCTCGGAGACGGCCGCCGAGGAGGAGGCCGTCGGGGAGGAGGCCGCTTCGAAGAGGGCGGCCGCGGGCAGGAAGACGGCCGGGGCCCGGCAGGGGGCGGTCGGCGCGTCGGAGGCCGGTCCGCGCGACGCGGTCGGTGAGGTGGACGCCGGTACGGAAGGGACCGGCGACGGGGGCGGTGCGGCCGGGAAGGGGACCGCCCGCAGGAGTGCCCCCGGCAGGAGCACGGCCAAGGACAAGAAGGTGGGCGCGGCCTCGGCCGCGGAACAGACGGGAGCCACGACGGTGGTTGCGAAGAAGACTGGCACGGCTCCGGCGGCGCAGACCGCTGTTCCGAAGGCGCGCTTCGCCGCGGCGGAGCCCGGCGAACTGGCGGTACGCCCCGGCGAGGACCCCTGGACCCCCGAGGAGGTCGCGGAGGCCCGCGCCGAGCTGGACTCCGAGAGGGACCGGCTGCGCGCCGAGCTGGCCTCCTCGGAGGCGGCCCTGGTCGGACTGATGCGGGACTCGGGGGACGGCGCGGGCGACGACCAGGCGGACACCGGCACGAAGAACATCACGCGCGAGAACGAGCTGACACTGGCCGCCAACGCGCGCGAGATGCTGATCCAGACCGAGCACGCCCTGGAGCGGCTGGACGCGGGCACCTACGGCCTGTGCGAGAACTGCGGCGATCCCATCGGGAAGGCCCGCATGCAGGCCTTCCCGCGGGCCACGCTGTGCGTCGAGTGCAAGCAGAAGCAGGAGCGGCGGTACTGATCACCCGGCCCTCGTAAGGCGTGCCGTACCCTCGTCCTCAGTCAGGTACCTAGGTCGAGGGACTCACGTGGCAGAGGCGGAGCGCATCATCGGTACGCCGGACACTCCAGAGGCGGCGGGAGCCGGGCCGGAGCCGTCCGACGCAAACGCCGGGCAGCCGGCGTCGGGCGAGTCGCCCGGTGCGGACGGGTCCGCGGCGCCGGCCGCCGGGCAGCGGCCCCGCGGCAGGCGCCGGATCGCCGTGCTGTTCACGGTCGCCGCGTTCGCCTACGCCCTCGACCTGATCAGCAAGATGATCGTGGTCGCGAAGCTGGAGCACCACCAGCCGATCGAGATCGTCGGCGACTGGCTGCGGTTCGAGGCGATCCGCAACGCGGGCGCCGCCTTCGGCTTCGGCGAGGCCTTCACCGTGATCTTCACGGTGATCGCGGCGGCGGTGATCGTGGTCATCGCCCGGCTCGCCCGCAAGCTCCACAGCCTGCCCTGGGCGATCGCGCTGGGCCTGCTGCTCGGCGGCGCGCTCGGCAACCTCACCGACCGGATCTTCCGGGCGCCGGGCGTCTTCGAGGGCGCGGTGGTCGACTTCATCGCGCCGAAGCACTTCGCCGTCTTCAACCTGGCCGATTCGGCGATCGTGTGCGGCGGCATCCTGATCGTCCTGCTGTCCTTCAAGGGCCTCGACCCGGACGGCACCGTCCACAAGGACTGAGCGTGTGTTCGGGGGTGCCGGGCCCGTCCGGCATACTCGACGGGTGAGCACGATTCCCGAGATCCGCACCCTGCCCGTGCCCGACGGCCTGGAGGGCGAGCGTGTCGACGCCGTCATCTCCCGCATGTTCGGCTTCTCCCGTACCAAGGCCGCCGAACTCGCGGCCGCGGGGAAGGTCACGGTCGACGGGTCGGTGGTCGGGAAGTCCGAGCGGGTGCACGGCGGGGCCTGGCTCGAGGTCGAGATGCCGCAGGCGCCCGCCCCGGTGCAGGTGGTCGCCGAGCCCGTCGAGGGCATGGAGATCGTGCACGACGACGAGGACGTGGTCGTGATCGTCAAGCCGGTCGGGGTGGCCGCCCACCCGTCGCCCGGCTGGAGCGGCCCCACCGTCATCGGCGGACTCGCCGCCGCCGGGTACCGCGTCTCCACCTCCGGCGCCGCCGAGCGCCAGGGCATCGTGCACCGCCTCGACGTGGGCACCTCCGGCCTGATGGTGGTCGCCAAGTCGGAGCGCGCGTACACCTCGCTGAAGCGCCAGTTCAAGGAGCGCACGGTCGACAAGCGCTACCACACGCTCGTCCAGGGGCACCCGGACCCCACCAGCGGCACCATCGACGCGCCCATCGGCCGGCACCCCCAGCACGACTACAAGTGGGCGGTCACCGCCGAGGGCAAGCCCTCCGTCACGCACTACGACCTGATCGAGGCCTTCCGCGCCGCCTCCCTGCTGGACGTCAAGCTGGAGACCGGCCGCACGCACCAGATCCGCGTCCACATGGCCGCCCATCGCCATCCGTGCGTCGGCGACCTGACCTACGGCGCCGACCCGACGCTCGCCAAGCGGCTGAACCTGACCCGGCAGTGGCTGCACGCGGTCCGGCTGGGCTTCGAGCACCCCGGGGACGGCCGGTGGGCCGAGTTCGCCTGCGTGTACCCGGACGACCTCCAGCAGGCCCTCGACCAGGTCCGCGAGGAGACCTACGGATGAGCGGCACGCGCGCGTACGTGATCCGCGTCGCCGAGGACCCCGCCGACCGTGAGGCCTGCTTCGCGGTCCGCAAGGAGGTCTTCGTCGGCGAGCAGGGCGTTCCCGAGGACATCGAGTACGACGCCCACGACGCCGGCGCGGTGCACGTGCTGGCGGTCCGGGAGGACGGCGTACCGCTCGGGACCGGGCGGCTGCTGTACGGCGCCGGTGCCGCGGCGAAGACCGGCGGGGACCCGTCGGTCGGGTCGCTGGGGCGGCTCGCCGTCACCCGGGAGGCGCGCGGGCTCGGGGTCGGGGCCGCGCTGGTGCGGGCCGTCGAGGACGCGGCACACGCGCGTGGGCTCACGGCCGTGGACCTGCACGCGCAGACCCACGCCCTCGGGTTCTACGAACGGCTGGGGTACCGGGCGTACGGTCCCGAGTTCCCGGACGCGGGGATCCCGCACCGGGCGATGCGGCGGGCGCTCCGGCGCCAGCCGGGTCGGCGGGGCGGCGGCGGGGCGCCGAAAGGGCTGGTGGCGGGGGTGACGTGGCAGGCTTGAAGTCTGCCGTGTGACGTCTCAGCCCCCGGAGCACCGACCGTGGACCAGTTGGCCCTGTTGTTCGTCCTGTTGCTCGGGGCCGTGGTGAGTGTCCCGCTGGGGGACCGGTGGAACCTGCCGGCGCCGGTCCTGATGACCCTGCTCGGGATCGTGCTCGCGGTCGCCGACTTCGTGCCCGACGTGAACGTCCCGCCGGACCTGATCCTCCCGCTGCTGCTGCCGCCCCTGCTCTACGCGGCCGTACGGCGTACCTCCTGGCGGCAGTTCACCGCCAACAAACGGCCGATCTTCCTGCTCGCCGTGGCGCTGGTGTTCGTCACGATGCTGTGTGTGGCCGCCGTCGCCCACGCGATCGTCCCCGGACTGCCGATCGCCGCTGCCGTGGCCCTCGGGGCGCTCGTCGCGCCGCCGGACCCGGTGGCCGCCACCGCCGTGGCGGGGCAGCTCGGGCTGCCGCGCCGACTGGTGTCCATCCTCGAGGGCGAGGGGCTGTTCAACGACGTCACCGCCATCGTGCTCTACCACGTGGCCATCGCCGCCGTCGTCAGCGGGACCTTCTCGCCCTGGAAGGCCGGTCTCGACTTCGTGCTGTCCGCCGTCGTCGCGGTCGCGGTCGGGCTGGCGCTCGGCTGGGGGGCGAACCGGCTCCTGGACCTGCTCGGGGACGCGACCCTGCAGATCGGGCTCACCCTGCTGGTGCCGTACGCCTCCTACGTGCTCGCGGAGGAGTTCCACGGGTCCGGGGTGCTCGCCGTGCTCACCTCCGCGCTGTTCCTCGCCGAGTACGCCACCGATCCCGACGACGTGATGACCCGCCTGGCCGGGCACACCTTCTGGGACATCATCGACACCCTGGTCACCGGGGTGGCGTTCGGGCTGGTCGGCCTGGAACTGCACATGGCGATCCGGACGGCGTCCGGACGGTGGGGGGAGATGCTCGGGTGGGCCGCGGCGGTGACGGCCGTCGTGATCCTCGTCCGGCTGCTGTGGCTGCTGCCGGCGACCTGGCTCGCCCAGCGGATGCACGCCAGGCGGGACCACGACGAGGACATCCCGACGACCTGGCGGGAGACCGTCGTGATGTGGTGGTCGGGGATGCGCGGGGTCGCCTCGGTGGCCCTGGCGCTCGCGATCCCGCTGAAGACCGACGAGGGGTCCGCCTTCCCGGACCGGGACGAGATCGTGTTCGTCGCCTTCGGCGTCATCATGGTGACGCTCGTCCTCCAGGGACTGACCCTGCCGTGGTTGGTCAAGCGGCTCGGGGTGCAGGCCGACACCGGCCGCGAGAAGGAGTTCGAGAAGGAACTGGCCGTGCGGGCGGCCAAGGCGGCGAAGCGCAGGCTGCGGGAGATCGAGGCCGAGGAGGACCTGCCGGAGGAGCTCTCCGAGCAGATGAGCCGGCGCGCCCTCGACATCGGGCTGCGGATCAGCCCCGACCTCGGCGAGGACGAGCGGCGGGAGGCGCACGAGCACCGCGTGCGCCGGCTGAAGCGGGTGCGGCGGATCCAGGGCGAGATGCTGAGCGCGGCCCGGCACGAGGTGGTCGCGGCGCGCAGCGAGCCCGGGGCCGACCCCGAGATCGTGGACCGGGTGCTGCGCCACCTCGACGTGCGCAGTCTGCGGTGATGCCGCGCCGGCGGGCGTCGGGCGTGTCGGGTCCGGCCGCGCGCGGGTCCGGCCGCCCGCCGACGGCGGCCTCGTGCGGACGGACGCGGTGCTGCGGGACGCCGGCCGGGCGCACGGGGCGGCCCGGCCGGCGTCGGCGGTTCGTCGGTTCAGCGGCTCACCGGTTCAGCGGTCTGCCCGCGGCGACTCGTGGGCCCGGCGCTGGGGCCCTATGCCGTGGGACACCCGCCCGTTGGAGCCGTTGGAGCCGTTGGAGCCGTTGGAGCGGTGCGAGCGCACGATCGCGTCGGCGGTGTTGACGCGCGGCAGCGCGTACGGGTGCTCCTCGGACAGCCAGCGGATCATCTGCTCGCGGACGGTCACGCGGACCGTCCAGATGTCGTCGGCGTCCTTCGCGGTCACCAGGGCCCTGACCTCGATGGTGTTGGGGGTGGTGTCTGTCAGGGTCAGGTTGTAGGCGCGGCCGTCCCAGGCCGGGCACTCGCGCAGGATGTCGCGGAGCTTCTCCCGCATCGCGTCCAGCGGTGCCGAGTGGTCGAGGTGCCAGTAGACGATGCCGGTCATCTGGGGGGTGCCCCGCGACCAGTTCTCGAACGGCTTGGACGTGAAGTACGAGACGGGCATGGTGATCCGGCGCTCGTCCCAGGTCCGCACGGTGAGGAAGGTCAGGGTGATCTCCTCGACCGTGCCCCATTCGCCGTCCACCACCACGGTGTCGCCCATCCGCACCATGTCGCCGAAGGCGATCTGGAAGCCGGCGAACATGTTGCTCAGCGTCGACTGGGCGGCGACACCGGCGACGATGCCGATGATGCCCGCGGAGGCCAGCAGCGAGGCGCCGGCCGCGCGGAACGCCGGGAACGTCAGCAGCATCGCCGCCACCGCGACCACCGCGACCACCGCGGAGACGACCCGCATGATCAGCGACACCTGGGTGCGCACCCGCCGTACCCGGGCCGCGTCCTGGTGCACGCGTGCGTAGCGGCGGTACGAGCTCTCGACGACCGCGGCGGTGATCCGGATCGCCAGCCACGCGGTCGACCCGATCAGCACCAGGGTGAGCGTCTGGCCGATGCCGACGCGGTGGCCCTCCAGCACCTCCGCGTTGTCGAACGATCCTCTCAGCAGGGCGGCGCACAGCACGAGCTGGTACGGGATGCGGCCGCGGCGCAGCAGCCCCCACAGGGGCGTCTCGGAATGCCGTCGGTCGGCCTTGGACAACAGTCGGTCGGTGGCCCAGCCGATGAACAACGTCAGCACGACCGAACCGCCGACCACGATCAGTGGGCGGAGCAGGTTCTCCATGCCTTCGAACGTAACCGGCCCGGCGGGGTCGTGAACATGCGCATGGTGTGAAGAGACCCACGTACGGCCCGCACACGCCGTGACGGGGGCCGCCCCGTGGGGCGTTGTCGGTGCCGGCTGGCACCATGGCCCCATGAACATCATGCTCTTCCATTCGACCTTCGGACTGCGTCCCGCGGTGCGCGCGGCGGCGGACCGGCTGCGCGCCGCCGGTCACGAGGTGTGGACCCCGGACCTCTTCGACGGGCGCACGTTCGACACGGTCGAGGAGGGCATGGCCCACAACGAGGAGATCGGCAAGGACGAGCTGCTGAGGAGAGCCGTCCTGGCCGCCGCGCCCTACTCCGAGCGGGGGTTGGTGTACGCCGGGTTCTCGCTGGGCGCGTCGATCGCGCAGACCCTCGCCCTCGGGGACGAGAGGGCTCGCGGTCTGCTGCTCCTGCACGGCACCTCCGACCTCGCGCCGAACGCCTCGGTGGACGGCCTGCCGGTGCAACTGCACGTGGCCGAGCCGGACCCGTTCGAGACCGACGACTGGCTGAGCGCCTGGTACCTCCAGATGGGCAGGGCGGGCGCCGACGTGGAGATCTACCGGTACGCCGGGGCCGGTCACCTCTACACCGACCCCGACCTGCCCGATTACGACGCGGAGGCCGCCGAGGCCACCTGGCGGGTGGCGCTCGGCTTCCTCGGCAGCCTGTAGGCGGCGGCTACACGGGGTCGTACGTCCGCTCGACCTTCTGGGTGCCGGTGCGGGTGCGGTAGGAGCGGGACCAGGACGAGGTCGCGTCCGCCCTGGTGCGGCTGGACACCACGTAGTAGTCCATCTGCGCGCGGTCGGCGGTGATGTCCAGGACGCCGTAGCCGTGCCGGTCGGTGTCCACCCAGTGGACGTGGCGGTTGGCGGCCTTGATGACCGGGGCGGCGATCGCGGAGACCGTGCCTTCGGGGACCTTCACCAGGTCGTCGAGGTTGTCGGAGGTCACCGAGGTGACCACGAACTCCGTGGCCGCCGAGGCGGACAGCGGGTAGGTCCCGGCGTCCACGGGCACGTCGTTGGCCCACGCCATGTGGATGTCGCCGGTGAGGAAGACGGTGTTGCGGATGGCGTTCGCCCGCAGGTGGGCGAGGAGTTCACGGCGGTCGTCCGTGTAGCCGTCCCACTGGTCGGTGTTGAGGGCGAGACCCTCCTGCGGCAGGCCGAGCAGCTTGGCGAGCGGCTTGAGCAGGTCCGCGGAGAGGGAGCCGATGGCGAACGGCGAGATCATCACCGAGTTGCCGACCAGCCGCCAGGTGGTGTCGGACGCCTTCAGGCCGGCCTTGAGCCAGTCGAGCTGGGCGCGGCCGGTGAGGGTGCGGTCCGGGTCGTCGACGCCGCCGTTGCCGACGGAGACCTGCTGGGAGCGGAAGGAGCGCAGGTCCAGCAGGGAGAGGTCGGCGAGCTTGCCGAAGCGCAGCCGGCGGTAGGTGGTGCCCGCCAGCGCCGGGCGGACCGGCATCCACTCGAAGTAGGCCTGCTTGGCGGCGGCCTGACGGGCCGCCCAGCTGCCCTCGGAGCCCTCGGTGTGGTTCTCGGCGCCGCCCGACCAGGTGTCGTTGGCGATCTCGTGGTCGTCCCAGATCGCGACGACGGGCGCCTTGGCGTGCAGGGCCTGGAGATCGGGGTCGGTCTTGTACCTGCCGTGCCGGGTGCGGTAGTCGGCGAGGGTGAGGATCTCGTGCGCGGGCGCGTGCTGCCGTACGACGGTGCCGCGGGTGCCGTACTCGCCGGTGCCGTACTCGTAGATGTAGTCGCCGAGGTGCAGCCAGGCGTCGAGGTCGCCGCGGGCGGCGAGGTGGCGGTAGGAGGAGAAGTATCCGGCCTCCCAGTTGGCGCAGGACACCACGCCGAAGCGCAGGCCCGCCACGGACGCGTCCGCCGCCGGCGCGGTGCGGGTGCGCGCCACCGGGGAGTCGGTCCCGCCGGCCGAGAAGCGGAACCAGTAGTCCGTGGCCGGGGCGAGACCGCGGACGTCGGCCTTGACGGTGTGGTCGGAGGCGGCGGTCGCGGTGACGGACCCCTTCGCCACGACGTTCGTCAGCGCCTTGTCCCGGGCGACGACCCACTCGACCTCGGTGTCCGGGCCGCGCCCGGAGCCGGGTATCGCCTCGGCGGTCGGCGTCACCCGGGTCCACAGCAGGACGCCGTCGGGCAGCGGGTCGCCGGAGGCGACACCGTGCAGGAACGCGGGGGCCTCGTCGGCGGCCCGCGCGGGCAGCGCGGCGGCGAGCGGCCCGGCCAGCACGGCGGTGGCGGCGGCCTTGACGACCGTACGGCGGCGCGGGGTGTGCGCGGCGGGGCGGTCCGACGGCGCGTCGGCACTCTCTGTTGATCTGTATCGACTGGTCACGGGCGATCAGATTACTGACCAGTACGGCGAGGAGCGGGCGAACTGGCAAAAGTTCGCCCGCTCTTCGGTTCCCCGTCTCTCAGACCGCCGTCACGCGGCGGCCGTTCACGCCTTGAGGGCCGCCTCGAGCGCGGTGGTGAAGTCGGCGACCGTCATCGGGGCGTTCTGACTGCCCGGCGAGGTGAGCGCCTTCCCGTCCATCTTCAGGGTCGGGGTGCCCGACACACCGCTCTTGTCGAACGTCTCGGACATCTCCAGCGCCCACCTGTCGTAGGTGCCGTCCTTCACGGCCTTCTGGAACGCGGCGTTGCCCTTCAGCGCGGAGACCGTGTCGGCCGCCTTGATCAGGTAGCTGTCGTCCTTGAACTTGTCGTCGGACTCCTCGGGGTGCCACTTCGCCGAGTACAGCGCCGTCTTGTACTCGAGGAACGCCTCCGGGCTGACGTCGAGCGCGGCGCCCAGCGCGCTCAGCGCGTTCTTGGAGCCCTCGCCGGACAGGCCGTTGTCGAGGAAGGTGGCGCCGACGAACTGGAGCTTGAACTTGCCCGCGTCGTAGTCCGACTTCAGCTTGGGGCCCACGGTCTGCTCGAACTGGGCGCAGACCGGGCAGCGCGGGTCCTCGTACATCACGAGGGTCTTCTCGGCGGTGCTCTTGCCCATCACGACGGTCGTGCCGTTCGCGCCGGTGGTGTTGGCCGGCTTGACCAGCGGCTTGTCCTCGGCCTCCTCCCAGTACGTGGGCTTGTTGTTCTGGACGACCGCGTAACCTATGCCGCCGGCCACCGCCAGCACCGCGACGACCGAGCAGGCCACGACGACCTGCCGCTTGACCTTGGCCCGCTTGGCCTGGCGTTCGCGCTCGAGGCGCAGTCGCTCGCGGGCCGCCGTCTTCGCCGCCGCACTGTTGCGCTTGCTCATGGTGGTGTTCTCCAGGTGGGACGCGCACGGGGGCGTGCGCGGGATACGTGTGTGGGGACTGTCGTGCTCCGGGGCCGCGCAGGGCGACCGGGCCGGCGATCGGCCCGGTGACCGAACCTGTCGACCGGAACCGGTGCGTCGGGCGCGGTGCGTCCGACCCGACGGGTCGGGCCCGGTGTGTCGGACCGGGCGGTCCGGTGTCGCTCAGGCGGCAGCGGCCGGGCGCGGGGGTCCGCGGCGTCCCGGGGAGTGCACGAGGATCCGGTCGCGGCTGGTGGTGCCCGGACGGCGCGCGGGCCGCGGCAGGCGGCGGGCGGCCGGGGCGCCGCGTACGGTCACGGCGGCCACGGCCAGCAGCAGCGGCCGGAACGTGGTCGCGGTCGCCGCGCGCAGCAACTGGCCCAGCGCGCGCTCGCCCCGCCGCAGCCAGGCCGCGGCGAGGAGGCCGACGCCGACGTGCGCGCCCAGCAGCAGCCAGGCCGTCGAGGGGTCGGCGTGGGCGAGGAGACCGCCGACCCGCTCGGGGTCGGTGCCGGTCATGCGGGCCAGCGGGGCGCCGACACTGGTGCCGTCGCCGCACAGGACGTCGAGGCCGACGGAGCGCAGCGGACCGGCGACCGGGCCGCCCGCCCGGCCGTAGCAGACGTGCTGGCCGGTGGTGAAGACGGTGTCGGCCGCCAGCTCCAGCGGGATCAGCAGGGCGGCGATCCGTCCGAAGCCGCGCTCCCGGCCCGCCAGCGCGTACGCCAGGAGGAACACGCCGACCGCGAGGGCGGCCACCGTGTTCAGCGGCAGCGGGACCCGGGACAGCAGCACGTGCGACGCGGTGCTGAGCGTCACGACGAAGGCCGTGAACAGCGCCGCGCGTACGGCTCTGAGGCGGGTCCCGGATATGTCCATAGCGGAGGAGAGTGTGTCACGCGCGCCGGTAAGAGACCCCTAAAGGTTCGCTGTGAGCGCCCTTTTCGTTATCGATTTCGTCGTGGAGCCCGGCACGGAGCCCGGCACGGAGCCCGGCACGGAGCCCGGCACGGAGCCCGGCACGGAGCCCGGCACGGAGCCCGGCACGGAGCCCGTCACAGGCCCGGGATCCGGCCGTTGCGGAACAGGTCGAGGAAGATCTGGTGGTCCGCACGCGCGCGTGCGCCGTAGGAGTGCGCGAAGTCGACCAGGAGCGGCGCGAAGCCCTCCTCGTCGCCGGCGATCGCCGCGTCGATGGCCCGCTCGGTCGAGAACGGCACCAGCGACTCGCCGGAGGTGTCGTCCGCCGCCGCGTGCATGGTGGCCGTGGCCCGGCCCAGGTCGGCGACGACGCCCGCGATCTCCTCCGGGTCGTCGATGTCGCCCCAGTCCAGGTCCACCGCGTACGGCGAGACCTCGGCGACCAACTGGCCCGCGCCGTCCAGCTCGGTCCAGCCCAGCCACGGGTCGGCGTGCTGCTGGAGGGCCCGCTGGGAGATCACCGTGCGGTGGCCCTCGTGCAGGAAGTAGTCGCGGATCGCCCGGTCGGTGATGTGCCGGGAGACGGCCGGGGTCTGGCCCTGCTTGATGTAGATCACCACGTCGTTCTCCAGGGCGTCGCTGTGGCCCTCCAGGAGGATGTTGTACGAGGGCAGGCCCGCCGAGCCGATGCCGATGCCCCGGCGGCCGACGACGTCCTTCACGCGGTAGGAGTCCGGGCGGGCCAGGGAGGTCTCCGGCAGCGTCTCCAGATAGCCGTCGAAGGCGGCGAGGACCTTGTAGCGGGTGGCGGCGTCCAGCTCGATGGAGCCGCCGCCCGGCGCGAAGCGGCGCTCGAAGTCGCGGATCTCGGTCATGGAGTCCAGCAGCCCGAAGCGGGTCAGGGAACGGGCGTCGCGCAGCGCGTCCAGCAGGGGGCCCTCGGCCGTGTCCAGCGTGAAGGGCGGCACCTCGTCCTGCTTGGCGCCCGTCGCCAGCGCGCGGATCCGCTCGCGGTAGGCCGCCGCGTACACCCGCACCAGCTCGGAGATCTGGTCGTCGCTGAGCGCCTTCGCGTACCCGATCAGGGCGATCGAGGCGGAGAAGCGCTTGAGGTCCCAGGTGAAGGGGCCGACGTACGCCTCGTCGAAGTCGTTGACGTTGAAGATCAGACGGCCCTGGGAGTCCATGTAGGTGCCGAAGTTCTCCGCGTGCAGATCGCCGTGGATCCACACGCGCGAGGTGCGCTCGTCCAGGTAGGGCCCGGCGAAGGCGCCGGTCGCGCCGCGCTCGCCGCTCGCCGCGTCCTCGTCGTGGTAGAAGAGGCTCGCCGTGCCCCGGTAGAACGCGAACGCCGAGGCCGCCATCTTGCGGAACTTCACGCGGAACGCGGCCGGGTCCGCCGCCAGGAGTTCGCCGAAGGCGGTGTCGAGGACGGCGAGGATCTCCTCGCCGCGGGGCTCTTCGTCGAGCTGCGGAACCGACATCGCGGGGTGCCTCCTGGTGCTTCATGCGTACGACAGCGTTTCTGTCGTCCTCAACGGGCGGACGCGTGCGAAAGTGCCCACGGTCCCCGCAGTGAAGGTACGCGGGGGAACGCTCCGGGTGTCAGTGCCGAGGCATAGACTTCGAGGCTGACCCCCCGACCGTCCGCCAGCCCGTCGTCGCCCGTTCACCCGTCGCCCGGCCGCCGCCCGCAACACGGCGCGCCGCGGCGCAGCACCCGTCCCATGGAGGCCATGCCGTGTCGAAGCCGCCGTTCACGCACCTGCACGTCCACACCCAGTACTCGCTGCTGGACGGTGCCGCGCGGCTGAAGGACATGTTCGACGCGTGCAACGAGATGGGCATGACCCACATCGCCATGTCCGACCACGGCAACCTCCACGGGGCGTACGACTTCTTCCACACCGCGAAGAAGGCCGGGGTCACCCCGATCATCGGCATCGAGGCGTACGTCGCCCCCGAGTCGCGGCGCAACAAGCGCAAGATCCAGTGGGGCCAGCCGCACCAGAAGCGCGACGACGTCTCCGGTTCCGGCGGTTACACGCACAAGACCATCTGGGCGGCGAACGCGACCGGCCTGCACAACCTCTTCAAGCTCTCCTCGGACGCGTACGCCGAGGGCTGGCTCCAGAAGTGGCCGCGGATGGACAAGGAGACCATCTCCCAGTGGTCCGAAGGGCTCATCGCCTCCACCGGCTGCCCCTCCGGCGAGCTCCAGACCCGCCTGCGCCTCGGCCAGTACGACGAGGCACTGAAGTCGGCGGCCGAGTACCAGGACATCTTCGGCAAGGACCGCTACTTCCTGGAGCTGATGGACCACGGCATCGAGATCGAGCGCCGGGTCCGCGAGGGCCTGCTGGACATCGGCAAGAAGCTCGGCATCCCGCCGCTGGTCACCAACGACTCGCACTACACGTACGCGCACGAGGCGACCGCCCACGACGCCCTGCTGTGCATCCAGACCGGCAAGAACCTCTCCGACCCGGACCGCTTCCGCTTCGACGGCACCGGCTACTACCTGAAGTCCACGGACGAGATGTACGCCATCGACTCCTCGGACGCCTGGCAGGAGGGCTGCGCCAACACCCTCCTGGTGGCCGAGCAGATCGACACGAGCGGCATGTTCGAGGCGAAGAACCTCATGCCGAAGTTCGACATCCCCGAGGGCTACACGGAGGTCAGCTGGTTCAAGGAGGAGGTCCGCCGCGGCATGGAGCGCCGCTTCCCCGGCGGCGTCCCCGAGGACCGCCAGAAGCAGGTCGAGTACGAGATGGACGTCATCATCCAGATGGGGTTCCCGGGCTACTTCCTCGTGGTCGCCGACTTCATCATGTGGGCCAAGAACAACGGCATCGCGGTCGGCCCCGGCCGGGGTTCCGCGGCCGGTTCGATCGTCGCGTACGCCATGGGCATCACCGACCTCGACCCGATCCCGCACGGCCTGATCTTCGAGCGGTTCCTCAACCCCGAGCGCGTCTCCATGCCGGACGTCGACATCGACTTCGACGAGCGCCGGCGCGTCGAGGTGATCCGGTACGTGACCGAGAAGTACGGCGCCGACAAGGTCGCCATGATCGGCACCTACGGCAAGATCAAGGCGAAGAACGCCATCAAGGACTCCGCGCGCGTGCTGGGCTACCCGTACGCGATGGGCGACCGCCTCACCAAGGCGATGCCCGCCGACGTCCTGGGCAAGGGCATCGACCTCAACGGCATCACCGACCCCTCGCACCCCCGCTACAGCGAGGCGGGCGAGATCCGCGCGATGTACGAGAACGAGCCGGACGTGAAGAAGGTCATCGACACCGCCAAGGGCGTCGAGGGCCTGGTCCGGCAGATGGGCGTGCACGCCGCGGGCGTGATCATGTCCAGCGAACCGATCGTCGACCACGCCCCGATCTGGGTGCGGCACACCGACGGCGTGACCATCACCCAGTGGGACTACCCCCAGTGCGAGTCGCTGGGCCTGCTGAAGATGGACTTCCTCGGCCTGCGCAACCTCACGATCATGGACGACGCCATCAAGATGGTGAAGGCCAACAAGGGCATCGACCTGGAGATGCTCGCCCTCCCGCTGGACGACCCCAAGACCTTCGAACTGCTCTGCCGCGGCGACACCCTCGGCGTCTTCCAGTTCGACGGCGGCCCGATGCGCTCGCTGCTCCGCCAGATGCAGCCCGACAACTTCGAGGACATCTCCGCCGTCTCGGCCCTGTACCGGCCCGGCCCGATGGGCATGAACTCCCACATCAACTACGCGGAGCGCAAGAACAAGCGCCAGGAGATCACACCGATCCACAAGGAGCTGGAGGAGCCCCTCGAGGAGGTCCTGGCCGTCACCTACGGCCTGATCGTCTACCAGGAGCAGGTGCAGAAGGCCGCCCAGATCATCGCCGGGTACTCGCTCGGCGAGGCCGACATCCTCCGCCGCGTGATGGGCAAGAAGAAGCCCGACGAGCTGGCGAAGAACTTCACCATCTTCCAGGCCGGCGCGAAGAAGAACGGCTACAGCGACGAGGCGATCCAGGCCCTGTGGGACGTGCTGGTCCCCTTCGCCGGCTACGCGTTCAACAAGGCCCACTCGGCCGCGTACGGACTGGTCTCGTACTGGACGGCGTACCTGAAGGCGAACTACCCCGCCGAGTACATGGCCGCGCTGCTCACCTCGGTCAAGGACGACAAGGACAAGTCGGCCGTGTACCTCAACGAGTGCCGGCGCATGGGCATCAAGGTGCTCCCGCCGAACGTCAACGAGTCCGAGTCGAACTTCGCCGCCCAGGGCGACGACGTGATCCTCTTCGGCCTCTCCGCGGTGCGCAACGTCGGCACCAACGTCGTCGAGTCGATCATCAAGTCCCGCAAGGCCAAGGGGAAGTACTCCTCCTTCCCCGACTACCTCGACAAGGTCGAGGCCGTGGTCTGCAACAAGCGCACCACGGAGTCGCTGATCAAGGCCGGCGCCTTCGACTCCATGGGCCACACCCGCAAGGGCCTCACCGCGCAGTACGAACCGATGATCGACAACGTGGTCGCGGTCAAGCGCAAGGAGGCCGAGGGCCAGTTCGACCTCTTCGGCGGCATGGGCGAGGAACAGAACGACGAGCCCGGTTTCGGCCTCGACGTCGAGTTCACCACCGACGAGTGGGACAAGACGTACCTGCTCGCGCAGGAGCGCGAGATGCTCGGCCTGTACGTCTCCGACCACCCCCTCTTCGGTCTGGAGCACGTGCTGTCCGACAAGGCGGACGCCGGCATCGCCCAGCTCACCGGGGGCGAGCACGCCGACGGCGCGGTCGTGACCATCGGCGGCATCATCTCGGGCCTCCAGCGCAAGATGACCAAGCAGGGCAACGCCTGGGCCATCGCCACCGTCGAGGACCTCGCCGGTTCCATCGAGTGCATGTTCTTCCCCGCGACCTACCAGCTGGTCTCGACCCAACTCGTCGAGGACGCCGTGGTGTTCGTCAAGGGCCGCCTCGACAAGCGGGAGGACGTGCCCCGCCTGGTCGCGATGGAGCTCCAGGTGCCGGACCTGTCCAACGCGGGCACCAACGCGCCCGTGATCCTCACCATCCCGGCCGTGAAGGTCACCCCGCCGATGGTCAACCGCCTCGGCGAGATCCTCACCCACCACCGGGGCGACAGCGAGGTCCGCATCAGGCTCCAGGGCCCGACGAAGACGACCGTGCTCCGCCTGGACCGGCACCGGGTCAAGCCCGACCCGGCCCTGTTCGGCGACCTGAAGGTGCTGCTCGGCCCGTCCTGCCTGGCCGGCTGAGCCGCGGACGCGCGCAAGGGGCGCACCCGGACCTCCGGGTGCGCCCCTGCTGCATGCGCGCGGGCGTCAAGGGCCCGTGAACACGGATGCTAGTTGTGGCCGAAGCGCTTGCCGCGTCCCTTGCCGCGGGCCATCTCGCCGGGCGCCATCTGCGTAGGGTTCGACTCGTCCTGCGGCTCCAGGGTGGCCTGCGCCGTCCGCGGAGTACGTTCGGACTGCGGCTGCTTACGGTCACGGTTCTTGTTCTTGGCCATGGGGATCTGCCTCCTGTTGGGGGTCTAGGGGCCAGGGCCGGAATCAGATTCACATAGCCCGACTTGTGGCGCATTTCGGATAATTACCGTCGGTGACAGGGGGCGTCGGCGGACTCCGCCCCGAAACGCCACGCCGAAGATCGAGTTCCGGCCGTTAACCCCCGTGCGGTCGGGCAGACTCGAAGCAGGCCGGAAGCAAACCTCCCGGGAAGAGGGTGAGTCGTGTGGACCGCTGCATCGTCCTGGTGGACGCCGGGTATCTGCTGGGGGCCGCCGCGAGTCTCCTCGCCGGAGAACCCTCGCGTTCCCGGATCACCGTCGATCACGCCGCCCTCGTCCAGGGCCTGCGCGAACAGGCCGAGTCCGAGACCGAACGGCCCCTGCTGCGCATCTACTGGTTCGACGGCGCCCCCGACCGCGTCCCCCAGCCCGAACACCGCAGACTGCGCGTGATGCCGCGGGTCACCGTCCGGCTCGGCGCCCTGACCCGCAGCGACGGCCGCTGGGCGCAGAAGGGCGTCGACGCCGCGATGCACGCCGAGCTGACCGAGCTGGCCCGCAACCGGGCCTGCTCCGACGTCGTCCTCGTCACCGGCGACGGCGACCTGCTGCCCGGCATGATGGCCGCCAAGGAACACGGCGTCGCCGTCCACCTGTGGGCCGTCCAGGCCGCCGACGGCGACTACAACCAGTCCGAGGACCTGGTCGCCGAGGCCGACGAACGCCGCGTCCTGGACCGCACCTGGATCACCAGGGCCGTACGCGCCAAGGACCTCGGCGGGGTCTGCGCGCCGTCGCCCGCGCCGCGGCCCGAGATCGCGGCCATCCTCTCCGCGCCGCTCCCCGAGTCCACCCTGGCGCCCACCTCCGAGCGGCCCGCGGAGCAGAGCGAGCACCCCTCCGTCACCGCCGACAACGGCACCCGGGACAGGATCCCCGCCCCCAAGGGCGTCCCCACCCCCAAGGACCTCGCGGCCCTGCGCGCGCCCGGCGACCGGGCCGACCGGTCCCCGGCCACCGCGACCCTGCGCTGGTCCTCCGACAAGGGCTGGGTCGACCGGCCCTCCGCCGTCGCCGAGCCCCCGAGGTCGCCTCGATGCCGACCCTCGCGCAGGTCACCACGGCCGAGCAGCGGTGGGCCGACCGCGAGGAGGACATCACCACCGTCGGCGGCGACCCCTTCGAGGTGGGGCAGGTCTTCGCCCGCCGCTGGACGGGGCGCCTCGGAGACCAGGGCCACCTCCAGAAGCTGTCCGGCATGTATCCGCGCATCCCGCACCGCATCGACGGCGAGCTGCTGCGCTACGCGGCCCGCTTCGGCCTCCTCGCGCACAAGGACGACCAGATCGACGAGCACGACCGCTACGCCATCCGGGCGGGGTTCTGGCGCGAGATCGACATCCGGACGACGGCCGAGCACGCGCCCGCGGCGGACTGAACCGGACACTCTGGGCGCCCCCGACGGCGAGCGGGGGCCGCCGACCCCGTAGGCTCGCTCCTTGTGAGTACGCGCGCGGCATCGACCATTCGGCACCGGGACGAGGTCGTGTGTGCCGTACGCGGACTGACCAAGACCTATCCGGCGGTCCGGGGCCGGCGCGGCACTCCCGCCACCCCCGAGGTCCGCGCCACCGACGACGTGCGGCTCGACGTGCGGCGGGGTGAGATCTTCGGCCTGCTCGGGCCCAACGGGGCCGGCAAGACCAGCGTCGTGCGCCAGGTCACCGGGCTGATGCGGCCCGACGGCGGCAGCGTGGAGATCCTCGGCCACGACATCGTGCGCCACCCCGAACGGGCCGCGCGCATCCTCGCCTACCTCGGCCAGGAGTCCACCGCCCTCGACGAACTCACCGTCTCCCTCGCCGCCGAGACCACCGGACGGCTGCGCGGACTCCCCGTGCGCGAGGCCCGGCGCGAACGGGACGCCGTGCTCGAGGAGCTGGGGCTCACCCCGATCGCCGGCCGGCCGCTGCGCAGGCTCTCCGGTGGCCAGCGACGGCTGGCCTGCTTCGCGACCGCGCTGGTGGGGGAGCGGCCGCTGCTGGTCCTGGACGAGCCCACCACCGGGATGGACCCCGTCGCCCGGCGCGCCGTGTGGTCCGCCGTGGACCGGCGGCGCGCCGAGCGCGGCACCACCGTGCTGCTCGTCACCCACAACGTCATCGAGGCCGAGACCGTCCTCGACCGGGTCGCCGTCCTCGACCGCGGCCGGGTCATCGCCTGCGACACGCCCGCCGGACTCAAGGAGCAGGTCGCCGACGAGGTACGGGTCGAGCTGGTGTGGCGCGAGCGGGCGCCGCTGGACGTCCCCGAGGTCGCCGCGCTGCGCGAACGGGCCGTGGAGTCCGGACGCCGCTGGACGCTGCGGCTCGGCCCCGAGGAGGCCCGTACGGTCGTCGCCACCGTCACCGGCGGGGCCGCCTTCGCCGCCCTGGACGACTTCACCCTCGCCACCCCGAGCCTGGAGGACGTCTACCTGGCGCTGGGCGGAGCCGCCCGGCAGGGGCTGGTGAGGGCGTGAGCAGGACCGTCCCCGCGTCCGTGCCGAACAGGGCGACCACCGGACCCGAGACCACCGGACCCAAGAGGAGCACCGCGACGTGAGTGTCGTACCCGCAGAGGTTCTGCCGGGCAGCGCCCTGGCCGTGGACGGACAGCCGGCCCGGGAGGCGGCCGAGCTGGCGCCGCGCGCGCGGCTGTGGCCGTCGCTCGTGGCCGTGTACCGGGCGCAGCTGTCCCGCGCGCGGGTGGCCCGCATCCCGCTGCTCTTCGTGGCGACCTTCCAGTCGGTCGGCATCCTGATCATGATGCGCGGGGTCGTGGACGGCGGACGCGAGGCGGAGGCCGTGGTGGCCGGCTCGGCGGTGCTGGTCGTCGCCTTCGTCGCGCTGAACCTGCTGGCGCAGTACTTCGGCCAGCTGCGGGCCACCGGCGGCCTCGACCACTACGCCACGCTGCCGGTGCCGCCCGCGGCCGTCGTGCTGGGCGCCGCGGGCGCCTACGCCTCCTTCACCGTGCCGGGGACGCTGGTGACCGCGGTCTTCGGCGCCGCGCTCTTCGGACTGCCGCTGACCCACCTGTGGGTGCTGGCGCTCGTCGTCCCGCTGTCCGGCGCCGCGCTGGCCGGGCTCGGTGCGGCCTTCGGCCTGCTCGCCCCGCGCCCCGAGCTGGCCACCGTGCTCGGCCAGCTGGGCATGTCGGCGGCGCTGCTGCTCGGTGTGCTGCCGCCCGACCGGATGCCCGAGGCGGTGCGCCTCGCCCGCGACCTGCTGCCGTCGACGTACGGCGTGGAGGCGCTCGCGCGGACCTTCCGGCCGCACCCCGACTGGGCCTTCGTGCTCGGGGACCTCGCGGTGTGCGCCGCCGTCGGCGTGGTGTCGCTGGCGGTCGCCACCTGGGCGTACCGCCGGGCCGCCGTCCGGTGACGCACGGCACGGGCGGGCCTGGCACGATGTCAGGGTGACCGCACCGCTGACTCCCCCTCCGCCGCCGCACGAACCGTCCCCGGGCGACGCCCGGCCGTCGCCCGGCGCGTACCCCGGTGCGGCCGCGCCCCACGACGCCGGACACGGGGATGCCGGACACGGAGCCGCCGGACACGGACAGGACGGGCCCGGGATGAGGACGGAGCTGCGGGAAGCCGCCGTGATCACGGTCGTGGTCGCGCTCGTCGGAGCGGCGCTGGGCCTGCTGTGGCTGCGGCTGGCGCCGCACGTCCCGCTGGTCGGTGAGGTCGTCGACGGCAACTGGGTCGTCTACCTCAAGGACACCGAGGGCGAGCAGGCCGTGGGCGTGGACGGAACGTTCGTCCTGCTCGCCCTGGCCTGCGGCGCCGTGAGCGCCGCCGCGGTGTTCGCCTGGCGCCGGCGCGGCGGCGTGCCGCTGGTCGTGGCGCTGGCCCTCGGCGGACTGCTCGGCTCCCTGCTGGCGTGGCGGCTGGGCGTGTGGCTCGGCCCCGGGCAGGACGTGATCGCGCACGCGAGGGCGGCGGGCGCGGGCGTCACGTTCTCGGCCCCGCTGAAGCTGAGCGCCAAGGGCGCGCTGCTGGCCTGGCCCCTGGCCGCCCTCCTGGTGCACCTCGGCCTCACGGCCCTGTTCGGCCCCCGCGACCCCGAGCCGTACGGCCAGGGACCTTTCCCGAAGGACCCCTACGGGGCACCGCTCGGATAGCGCGGACGCCGGACCCGCGCCGCGCCCGTGCCGCCCCGTGCCGGGATGCGGTGCCCGTGCCGGGACGCGGCTGGACCGGCGGGGCCGAGCCGCGGCAGGGCGGTGTCCGGCGGGCTTGTGCGTCGGGGCGTGGCCGGGGCGGGCGGTGTCCGGCATGCTTGTGCGTCGGCTGTAGCGGGCTGCGGTGTCCGTACGGGGCGGGCGGTGCGCCTGTCCGTACGGGGCGGGCGGTGCCCGTGTCGAGGCCGGAGCCGCGGCCGGGCCCGGTGGTCCGGGCCGGGGCGGGCCGGACCGCGGCGCCTGCCGGGCTCGTGCCGTTCCTGTCGCGGCGCCTGCCGCTCAGGTGCGGCCGATGGGGGCCAGGACCGCTTCCGTGAGCCCGGCCAGGTCGGCGGGGGCCAGTTCGACCTCCAGGCCGCGGCGGCCCGCCGAGACGCAGATGGTGGCGTGCGCCCGCGCCGAGTCGTCGAGCACCGTGGGGAGCCGCTTGCGCTGGCCCAGCGGGGAGATGCCGCCGCGCACGTAGCCCGTGGTGCGTTCGGCGAGGGCCGGGTCGGCCATGGCGGCGCGTTTGCCGCCGACCGCCGCCGCGAGGGCCTTGAGGTCGAGCGACCCGGCGACCGGGACCACGGCGACCGTCAGGGCGCCGTCCACGTCGGCGACCAGGGTCTTGAAGACCCGGTCGGGGGAGACGCCCATGGCCTCGGCGGCCTCCTCGCCGTAGGACGGGTGGGCCGGGTCGTGCTCGTAGGCGTGGACCGTGAACTCCACGCCCGCCGCCGTCAGGGCGACGGTCGCGGGCGTGCCGCCGGACTGCTGCTTCTTCGACTTCTTCGCCATCAGGGCCTTCCCGTGCGTCAGTTCGGACTCGTCGGCCCGCGGGTCAGATCCGCCGCGGGCAGCGAGGGCAGGCTACGGAGGATGGCCGTCTCCGCGCGCAGGAGTTTCAGCTCGTCGCGCAGCCGGGAGGCGGTGTCCGGGGCCTGGAGCAGCCGCTGCTTGGTGGGCGTGTCGAGCATCATCGCGGCCGCCACCAGGTACGACACCACGGACGGGTCGTCCGGCAGGTCCGCCCCGGTGGACAGCGAACGCTCCCGCGCGCCCGCCAGCCGCTTCTGGTACTGGCGGAAGGCCCGCAGCACGCCCTCCGCGAGCGCGCCCGCCCCGTCGCCCGGCTCCTCCGCCAGTTCCTCCAGCTCCGCCACCAGGAAGGGGCCCGAGGCGTCCACCGAGACCAGGCGCACCCGGGTCGTCCCGGTGGCCAGCACCTCGAAGGTGCCGTCGGCCCGCTCCCGGACCGTCGCCGCGTCGGCGACGCACCCGACGGAGTGGAACGCCTTGACCGGGTCGTCGCCGAACCCGGCGGTGGGACCCCGCCGGGGCGGCGCCGTCGCGTCCGGCATGCCCGGGGCGGTCGGTGCCACCTCGTGGCCGTCGCGGACGGCGACGACGGCGAACCGGCGCGCCTCCTCCTCGGGAGTCTTCAGCAGATCGCGCATCAGGGCGCGGTAGCGCTCCTCGAACACGTTGAGCGGCAGCACCAGTCCGGGGAAGAGGACGGTGTTCAGCGGGAAGAGCGGCAGCCGGACGGTGGTCACGGCGCAGAAGCCTAGTGGTCCGCGGGGCGCGCGCGTTCCCCGTGCCCGTTCCGTGGAAGGCCCGGGGGCTCTCCGAAGGGTTCCGCGCACACGCTCTCGCGCACCGCCAGGAAGTGTCCCAGCGGGTCGTCGGACAGCCGGCCCCACGGGAAGGACGTGGCGTAGGGGCCGACCAGACGCAGCTGGGCGAGGGCGTCCGCCCGGCGGCCGAGCCGGACCAGGACGTACGTCAGGAGGTTGCGGATCTCGGCCGTCCACGGGTCCGAGCCCGGGAAACGGGCGGAGAGCACGATCGCGCGGTCGGCGGCCCCGTCGAGGCGTTCGCGGGGCACCTCGGGCCCGCAGCCGTCGGTCAGGTAGGAGAAGGCGGCCCGTACCGGCAGCGCCTGGACGAGCGAGCCGGCCGGGGCGTCCTGCGCGGCACGGTCGGCGAAGTCGAAGCACTCGCGGTGGGAGCCGTGCCAGGACTCGGCCAGATAGCGTTCGGCGGCCACGTGACAGCCGTAGTGGTGCGGGGCGCGGCGGACGGCGGCCGCCCACAGCTCCTCGAAGTACGCGGGCCCGGCGTTCGAGCCGCGCGCGTGGTCCAGGGCGATCCGGCACGGCACCGGGTCGCGGTGGTCGCCCTGCGCGGCGGCCGTGATCAGCGGACTCACCTCGCGCAGCAGCTCGGCCCGGGCGGGCGACCCCCAGGCACGCGCCACCGCGAGCTGGGCGGCCACCAGCAGCACGTCGGGGTCGTGCGGGGCGGCGGCCCCCGCCAGTCCTCGAACCACTCCGGGCGGGACCGGGCGAAGGACGCGAGGCGGGTGACGTACCGGTCGCGGTACTCCCACTCGGCCCGCTCCCTGGTACCGGCCAGCAGCGCGGCGGCCGCCTCGTACGCGCCCCGCCCGGCCGCGACCAGCGCGGGGCCCAGGCGGTCGTCGGGCACGTCGAGGAGCACCTCGTCGTCGGGCGGGAGTCCGGCCGCGGGGTGGGGGGCGGCGGTCCGCGCGCGCCGGGGCGCGGCCGTCCGGGAGACGCGGATGAACGGGGGCAGCAGAGCCATGGTTTTGCCATTGAAAAGCTGCCGGTCGGCCGCGCGCCAGAGGGTGGCGCGAACCTCTGGAAAGTTGTACGGCGCCGGGTCAAGGCCGGGTAAAAGGTGAACCCCCCGTTCCGGTGGGCGGGCTTCCCGGGCGGCCGGCACCGCGCCCGCGCCCGCGTCCCGGCCGCGCCCGCGTCCCGGTCGCCGTCAGCCGCGGCGCAGTGCCCGTGTCACGCCCGCCGCCACCGTCGTGGCCAGCACCCAGCCCAGCAGGATCATCGCCGCCTGCACCCACTGCCAGCCGCCCTGCATACGCCACTGCCCGGCCTGCCCCAGGTCGATCACGGGCAGGAGCAGGTCGAGGGCGAACAGTGCCGGATTCCACGGCGGATGCCCGTCGCGGCTGACCGGCGGGGGGTCCGCGCGCGCGAACGCCAGTGAGCTCGCCGCCCACAGCACCGCCATCCACACGGCCGCCCGGCCCGGCCGGTAGCCGTAGGCCACCGTCCAGTCCTGCGCGTACCCCCAGAGCTTCGCGGCCGGCGGCAGCGTCTCGCGGCGCCTGCGCTGCTTGGCGAGCAGCACCTCGCGGGCGTCCTCGTCCTCCCCGCCGGCCCGCAGCACCGCCGCCAGCCGCTCGTACGGCTCCGGGTTGTACTCGGCGGACGCCGCGGCCACCCAGCCCAGTCGCTCGTCCAGCGGGAACGGCCCCTGCGGCACCAGGTTCTCGTACGCGAAACCGCCCATGTGCAGGTTCCCGGGGCCCGGCCAGGCGGCCGCGCGGTCCACCAGGTTGACCACCCGCGCCCCCGAGAGCACCACCTTGCCGCGCTGCGGCCGCTCCCCGAGGAAACGCAGCTCGGGCGTCTGCACCCGGCGCAGCGACAGCTCCTGGTCGTCGGTGAAGGTGAACCGGGCCTGCTCCAGGTCGACCGCGTCCCCGAACCGCCCGTCGTCCAGGCGCACCCCGCCCCGGCACTCGAAGCGCTGGACGCGCGTCCCGCGCGCGGGAGTGGTGCCGCTCAGCGCCTGGCCGCCGAGGCCGGCCGGGGTCAGGTAGAGGGAACGTTCGACGGTGAGCTGGGGAGCGTTCAGCGCGAAGCGGGTGTACGGGTTGGCCAGCCGTGCCCCGCGCAGGCTCAGCGAGACCCCGATCTTGGCGCTGCGCAGCCGCAGCTCGCCGTGCGACTCCAGCATCTCGGCCTGGAGGTCCTGGCCGACGCTCAGGCCGTCGGCGGTGATCGAGCGGCCGGTGCGGTCGCGGTAGACGATCGCCATGTTGAGCATCAGGTCGGTGCCGATCTGCGCGTCGGTCAGCCGCACGCCGTTGTGGAAGCGGCAGCGGGGCAGGTGCAGATCCCCCTCCGTCTGGAGCCGGGCGGCCTCCAGCCGCGGCACCGAGCAGTCCACCATGCGCAGCGTCGACACCCGCGCCTCGGGCAGCAGCACGTCCCGCTCGAAGCGGCAGCGCTTCATCTCGACGTACGGCTCCACGGTGCCGCCCGCCAGGTCGAGGGAGCCGCTGATCTGCACGCCGACCAGCTTGAGCGAGGACACCCGGCCGGTGAGGGCGGGCGGCCCGTCCAGCAGCAGCCAGGCCACGATCCGCGCCCGTACCGTGCGGGACTCGCCCCAGGGGTGCCCGCCGTGCGGGTCGTCGACGACGCCGTCGCCGCTGCTGAGGTCGTACACGCTGCCGTTGCGGAAGGCCTGCCACATGCCGACCTCGGCGGCGGTCAGGTCGTCCGGCAGGTCTCCGGTCCGCAGACCGGCCCCTTCCGTCACGCTGCTTCGGTCCCTTCGCTCTCGCACACGTTTCGTACAGCCGTTCATGCCCGGTGGGTGACGCGCCGAACGCTAACCGTGAGGGGATCTTCCGTTTCCGGCCACGTTCTGTATCAGCCATTGATACGCGCGGACGGTCCCCGATTCCGGTCTGAGAGAATTGACCACGTGCTGCAAAATTTCTCGCTGGCCCGAATCGATCTGCGCGGCGCCGCCCTCCCCGAGGGACCCGCCCTGCGCGACCTGCTGCCCCGAGCCGACTTCGACGTCTCGGCCGCCCTGGAGAAGGTGCGTCCGATCTGCGAGGCCGTGCATCATCGTGGCGACGCGGCACTGATCGACTTCGCCGAGAAGTTCGACGGCGTCCGGCTCGACCGGGTGCGGGTCCCCGCAGAGGCCCTCACCCGCGCCCTCGAGGACCTCGACCCCGCCGTGCGCGCGGCCCTGGAGGAGTCCATCCGCCGCACCCGTGCCGTCCACCGCGAGCAGCGCCGTACGAACCACACGACGCAGGTCGTGCCCGGCGGCTCGGTGACCGAGAAGTGGGTTCCGGTCGACCGCGTCGGGCTGTACGCGCCCGGCGGCCGGTCGGTCTACCCGTCCTCCGTGATCATGAACGTGGTCCCGGCCCAGGAGGCCGGCGTCGAGTCGATCGCGCTCGCCTCCCCGGCCCAGGCCGACTTCGGCGGACTGCCGCACCCGACGATCCTCGCCGCGTGCGCGCTGCTCGGCGTCGACGAGGTCTACGCCGCGGGCGGCGCCACCGCCGTCGCGATGTTCGCCCACGGCACCGAGTCCTGCCCGCCCGCCGACATGGTCACCGGCCCCGGCAACATCTGGGTCGCCGCCGCCAAGCGCTACTTCACCGGCCGCATCGGCATCGACGCCGAGGCGGGCCCGACCGAGATCGCCGTCCTGGCCGACTCCACCGCCGACCCCGCCCACGTCGCCGCCGACCTGATCAGCCAGGCCGAGCACGACCCGCTGGCCGCCGCCGTCCTGGTCACCGACTCCGCCGAGCTGGCGGACGCGGTCGAGCGGGAGCTGGAGCCGCAGGTCGCGGCCACCAAGCACATCGACGACCGGATCGTCCCGGCCCTGAAGGGGCGGCAGTCCGCGATCGTCCTCGTCGACGGCATCGACGAGGGCCTGCGGGTGGTCGACGCCTACGGCGCCGAGCACCTGGAGATCCAGACGGCCGACGCCGCCGCGGTCGCCGACCGGGTGCGCAACGCGGGCGCGATCTTCGTCGGGCCCTGGGCGCCCGTGTCGCTCGGCGACTACGCCGCCGGGTCCAACCACGTCCTGCCCACCGGCGGCTGCGCCTGCCACTCCTCGGGCCTTTCCGTCCAGTCCTTCCTGCGCGGCATCCACATCGTCGACTACACGAAGGACGCGCTGGCCGACGTCGCGCACCACGTGGTGACGCTGGCGGAGGCGGAGGACCTGCCCGCGCACGGCGCGGCGATCAAGGCGCGGTTCGACTGGAAGGTACCCGAGGGCAAGTGACCGGCATTGACGACCTCCCCGTACGGGACGAGCTGCGCGGCAAGTCCCCCTACGGCGCGCCCCAGTTGGACGTGCCGGTACGGCTGAACACCAACGAGAACCCCTACCCGCTGCCCGAGGCGCTCGTCGAGCGGATCGCCGAGCGCGTCCGCGCGGCCGCCCGCGACCTCAACCGCTACCCCGACCGGGACGCCGTCGAGCTGCGCACCCGGCTCGCCGCGTACCTGACGGACACCTCCGGCTACGAGGTCGGTCCGGCGAACGTCTGGGCCGCCAACGGCTCCAACGAGGTCATCCAGCAACTGCTCCAGACCTTCGGCGGACCGGGCCGCACCGCGATCGGTTTCGAGCCGTCGTACTCGATGCACGGCCTCATCGCGCGCGGCACCGGCACCGGCTGGATCTCCGGGCCGCGCAACGAGGACTTCACCATCGACCTGGCGGCCGCCGAGAAGGCCATCGCGGAGAACCGTCCCGACGTCGTCTTCGTCACCACCCCCAACAACCCCACCGGCACCGCCGTCCCGGCCCCGACCGTCCTCGCGCTGTACGAGGCCGCGCAGGCCGCCAAGCCGTCCATGGTGATCGTGGACGAGGCCTACGTCGAGTTCAGCCACGGCGACTCGCTGCTGCCGCTGCTCGAAGGTCGGCCGAATCTCGTCGTCTCGCGGACCATGTCGAAGGCCTTCGGCGCGGCTGGACTACGCCTCGGCTACCTCGCCGCCCACCCGGCCGTCGTGGACGCCGTCCAGCTCGTCCGGCTGCCGTACCACCTGTCGGCCGTCACCCAGGCGACCGCCCTGGCCGCCCTGGAGCACACCGGCACGCTGCTGAAGTACGTCGAGCAGCTCAAGGCGGAACGGGACCGTCTGGTGGCCGAACTGACGGCGCTCGGCTACGCGGTGACCGCCTCCGACGCCAACTTCGTGCAGTTCGGCCGGTTCGAGGACGCGCACGCGATGTGGCGCAGGATCCTCGACCGGGGCGTCCTGGTCCGCGACAACGGCGTACCGGGATGGCTGCGGGTCACCGCCGGGACCCCCGAAGAGAACGACGCGTTCCTCGACGCGGTCCGTGAGATCAAGAAGGAGCAGGGATCATGAGCCGTGTCGGACGCGTGGAGCGCACGACCAAGGAGACGTCCGTCCTGGTCGAGATCGACCTCGACGGCACCGGCAAGGTCGATGTGGCGACCGGTGTCGGCTTCTACGACCACATGCTCGACCAACTCGGCCGGCACGGTCTGTTCGACCTGACCGTGAAGACCGACGGCGACCTGCACATCGACTCCCACCACACCATCGAGGACACCGCCCTCGCGCTCGGCGCCGCCTTCCGGCAGGCGCTCGGCGACAAGGTGGGCATCTACCGCTTCGGCAACTGCACGGTCCCGCTGGACGAGTCCCTCGCCCAGGTGACCGTCGACCTGTCCGGCCGCCCCTACCTCGTGCACACCGAGCCCGAGAACATGGCGCCGATGATCGGCGAGTACGACACCACGATGACCCGGCACATCCTGGAGTCCTTCGTCGCCCAGGCGCAGATCGCCCTGCACGTGCACGTGCCCTACGGACGCAACGCGCACCACATCGTGGAGTGCCAGTTCAAGGCGCTGGCCCGGGCCCTGCGCTACGCCTCGGAGCGCGACCCGCGCGCGGCCGGCATCCTCCCCTCCACGAAGGGCGCGCTGTGACCGGCCTGTCGACCATCCTGATCGTCGTCGGCCTCTTCCTGGCCGGCGGCATCTACTCCTTCGTCAAGCAGGACATGCCGAGGAGCCTGATCGTGCTGCTCTCCATCGGCGCCGCGATGTGCCTCGTCGCGGGAGTGATGAGGCTGGAGGTGTGGAGTTGAGCACCGCGTCCAAGAAGGTCGTCGTCTTCGACTACGGCTTCGGCAACGTCCGCTCCGCCGAGCGCGCCCTCGCGCGCACCGGGGCCGACGTCGAGATCACCCGCGACTTCGACACGGCGATGAACGCCGACGGGCTGCTGGTGCCGGGCGTCGGCGCCTTCGCCGCCTGCATGAAGGGCCTGCGCGAGGCCCGCGGCGACTGGATCATCGGCCGCCGGCTGTCCGGCGGCCGCCCGGTGATGGGCATCTGCGTCGGCATGCAGATCCTGTTCGCCCGCGGCATCGAGCACGGCGTGGAGACCGAGGGCCTCGACGAGTGGCCCGGCGCGGTCGAGCCGCTCCGGGCCGAGATCGTGCCCCACATGGGCTGGAACACCGTGGACGCCCCGGCCGACTCCGAGCTGTTCGCCGGCCTGGACGCGGACGCGCGCTTCTACTTCGTGCACTCCTACGCCGTCCAGGACTGGTCCTTCGACGAGCACAACCCCACCATGCGGGCGCCCAGGGTGACCTGGTCGACGCACGGCGAGCCGTTCGTGGCCGCCGTGGAGAACGGCCCGCTGTGGGCCACCCAGTTCCACCCCGAGAAGTCCGGCGACGCCGGAGCCCAGCTCCTCACCAACTGGATCGGAACCCTGTGAGCAAGCTCGAACTCCTCCCCGCCGTCGACGTCCGCGACGGCCAGGCCGTCCGGCTCGTGCACGGCGAGTCGGGGACGGAAACTTCTTACGGTTCGCCCCTGGAGGCCGCCCTCGCCTGGCAGCGCTCGGGCGCCGAGTGGCTGCACCTGGTCGACCTCGACGCCGCGTTCGGCACCGGCGACAACCGCGCGCTGATCGCCGAGGTCGCGGGCGCCATGGACATCAAGGTGGAGCTGTCCGGCGGCATCCGCGACGACGACACCCTCGCCGCCGCCCTCGCCACCGGCTGCACCCGCGTCAACCTGGGCACGGCCGCCCTGGAGACCCCCGAGTGGGTCGCCAAGGTCATCGCCGAGCACGGCGACAAGATCGCCGTCGGCCTCGACGTCCGCGGCACCACCCTGCGCGGCCGCGGCTGGACCCGCGACGGCGGCGACCTCTACGAGACGCTGGAGCGCCTGAACAAGGAGGGCTGCGCGCGGTACGTCGTCACCGACATCGCCAAGGACGGCACCCTCCAGGGCCCCAACCTGGAGCTGCTGCGCACCGTGTGCGCCGCGACGGACCGCCCGGTCGTCGCCTCCGGCGGAGTGTCCTCCCTCGACGACCTGCGCGCCATCGCGGGACTGGTCCCCCTCGGTGTGGAGGGCGCCATCGTCGGGAAGGCGCTCTACGCGAAGGCGTTCACCCTGGAAGAAGCCCTGGAGGCCACGTCGTGAAGATGGACACGGTGTCATGACGTCCGAAACCGTACGGCGCGTGCAGAGCGGAAACCCCTGGGAAGAGACTCTCGGCTTCGCGCGCGCCGTGGCGGCGGGCGACATGGTGCTGGTGGCGGGCACGACGTCCTTCAAGGGCAGCGTGCTGTACGGGGAGGGCGACCCCTACGAGCAGGCCAAAGTGGCCTTCACCAGTGCCCTGGAGGCGATCGCCGAGTTCGGGCTGGGACCCGAGTCGGTGGTCAGGACCCGGATGCACCTGGCGCATCCACGGGACGTCGACGAGGTGGGCCGGGCCCACAAGGAACTCTTCGACACCGTGCGCCCGGCCGCGACCCTGCTGGTCGTGGAGGGGTTCATCGACCCGCGCGTCCTGGTCTCCGTCGAGCTGGAAGCATTCAGGGGCAGTACAGGCAGTACAGGCAATTAGAAGCAAGCAGAGGAGCCGTGGATTCATGACCCTGGCGGTCCGAGTCATCCCCTGCCTGGACGTGGACAACGGCCGGGTCGTCAAGGGCGTCAACTTCCAGAACCTGCGCGACGCGGGCGACCCCGTCGAGATGGCCAAGGTGTACGACGCCGAGGGCGCCGACGAGCTGACGTTCCTGGACATCACCGCCTCGTCGGGCAACCGCGAGACCACCTACGACGTGGTCCGGCGCACGGCCGAGCAGGTGTTCATCCCGCTCACCGTCGGCGGCGGGGTGCGCACCCCCGAGGACGTCGACAAACTGCTGCGGGCCGGCGCCGACAAGGTCGGCGTCAACACCGCCGCGATCGCCCGCCCGGAGCTGATCAAGGAGATCGCCGAGCGCTTCGGCAGCCAGGTCCTGGTGCTCTCCGTGGACGCCCGCCGCACCGCGTCGGGCTCCTTCGAGGTCACCACCCACGGCGGCCGCCGCGGCACCGGCATCGACGCCGTCGAGTGGGCCCACCGCGCCGCCGAACTGGGCGCCGGCGAGATCCTGCTCAACTCGATGGACGCGGACGGCACCAAGGACGGCTACGACCTGGAGATGATCGCCGCCGTCCGGGGGCACGTCTCGGTGCCGGTGATCGCCTCCGGCGGCGCCGGCAAGCTCTCCGACTTCCCCCGGCCGTCGAGGCGGGCGCGGACGCGGTCCTGGCCGCGTCGGTCTTCCACTTCGGCGACCTGCGCATCGGCGAGGTCAAGCAGGCGCTGCGAGCGGCGGGCCACCCGGTCCGCTGAGGCGCCCCGCACCGGCGTGGGCCCCGGTCACCCGGTGACCGGGGCCCACGCGTGAGCGGACACGGAGGCCGGACCAGGGCCTGTCCGGCGGATCGTGCCGAAGACGCGGGGTCGGGCCGCCCTGCCCCGCCGGGGGCGCCCCCGGCGGGCGTTGCCGCCGGCCGCCTCCACGCCCGGCCGCCTCCACGCCCGGCCGCCTCCACGCCCGGCTGCCGCCTCCACGCCCGGCCGCGCTCGCGCGGGGGTTCTCCACCGCGTCGACGCCCTCCTGCGCCGTGCGGCCGCACGCACCGGACGCCGCTCACCCCGGCTCCGAGGCGTCGCCGCTCTCCTCCGACGTGATCCGCCGGACAGGCCCTACTCCCCGGACGGGCCCTGCTCCCTCGCCTGCGCCAGCTGCACGTAGTTGCCGACCGTGTCGTCCAGGACCGCGGTGATCATCGAGCCCCGTTCCCGGGGTTCCTGGGGGAAGTGCACGCCGAGGCCGCTCAGCCGCTCGAACTCCGCCCGCATGTCGTCCACGGAGAACACGATGCAGGGCAGCTCGGCCTCCCGCAGCGCCGCGCGGTACAGCGCCGCGATCGGGTTGTGGCCGGGTTCCAGCAGCAGCTGGAGGTCCCGCTGGGCGCCCTCGGCCGCGCCCACGGTGACGAACAGCGCGCCGTCGCCCAGATCCAGGTGGACGCGGGTCTCGAAGCCGAGGACGCCGGTGTAGAAGGCGTGGCCCGGGCGACGTCGTCGACGTACACGCTGGTCACGGCGACCTTGATCACGGCGGCGTCCTCTCAGGCGCGGCGGCGCACCGGTGCTCAGATGCCGAGCTGCTTGCCGCCGTGCAGTGCGGTGACGGCGTCCTCGTCGCCGACCAGGGCCACCTTGGCGGCGCTCTGCCGGCCGTACAGGAACAGCAGCAGCTCCGAGGGCTCGCCGGTCGCCGTGACGACCGGGGTGCCGCGGTTGGCGACCGCCGTACGCCCGTCCGGACGGCGCAGCACCAGGCCGGTCGGGGTGTTCCGGCCCATCAGCCGGGCGGTGCGCTCCAGGCGCGACCACAGCGCATCCTGGAAGACCGGGTCCAGCTCACGGGGCGTCCAGTCGAGCTGGGCACGGCGGACGTCCTCGCCGTGGACGTAGAACTCCACGGTGTTCGACGCCTCGTCGAGCTGCTTGACCCGGAAGGGGAGAACCGCGGCGGGCCGGTGCGGATCAGCTGGACCAGCTCCTCGTACGGCTTGGCGGCGAACTCCTCCATCGTCCTGTCCAGCCGCGACGCGAGCTGCTTGACGAGAATGCCGCCGGCCGCGTCGGGCCGACGCTCGCGCACCACCACGTGCGCGGCCAGGTCGCGGGTCCGCCAGCCCTCGCAGAGGGTCGGCGCCTCGGGCCCCGCGGTCTCCAAGAGCTCGGCGAGAAGGAGTCGTTCACGCTTGGCGAAAGTCGACATGCCGTCAGCCTACGACCGTCCGGCGGGTCCGCCCAGTGGACAACGGCCCGGGATCCTCCCCGCCGCGCGGCACAATGGCCCCATGAGCAGCACGCCCGCCCACCGCCCGGCCACCGCCCCCCACCCGGGTGTCCCGCGCCCCGGTGCCCCCTCCGCCGGCCTCGCCCCGGACATCGCCGCGCGCCTCAGGCGCAGCCCCGACGGCCTCGTGCCGGCCATCGCCCAGCAGTACGACACCGGAGAGGTGCTCATGCTCGGCTGGATGGACGACGAGGCGCTGCACCGCACCCTGACGACCGGCCGGTGCACGTACTGGTCGCGCAGCCGCCGCGAGTACTGGGTCAAGGGCGACACCTCCGGACACGTCCAGTGGGTCAAGGCGGTCGCCCTGGACTGCGACGCCGACACCCTGCTGGTCAAGGTCGACCAGGTCGGCGCCGCCTGCCACACCGGCGCCCGCACCTGCTTCGACGCCGACGTGCTCCTCGAGGACGCCGGGAGCGCCGGTTCCGGCACCTCCGCCGCAGATCAGTAAGGTCAGCCGTCATGGATCTCGAGACGTTCCGCAAGCTGGCCACCGACCGCCGCGTCGTCCCGGTCACCCGCAAGCTCCTCGCGGACGGCGACACCCCGGTCGCGCTCTACCGCAAACTGGCCGCCGAGCGCCCCGGCACCTTCCTGCTGGAGTCCGCGGAGAACGGCCGTTCCTGGTCCCGGTACTCGTTCGTCGGCGTGCGCTCGGCGGCCACGCTCACCGCGCGCGACGGACAGGCCCACTGGCTCGGCACCCCGCCCGTCGGCGTCCCCGTCGACGGCGACCCGCTGGCCGCCCTGCGCGCCACCATCGAGACCCTGCACACGCCCCACCAGGAGGGCCTGCCGCCCTTCACCGGCGGCATGGTCGGCTACCTGGGCTACGACATCGTCCGCCGGCTGGAGAAGATCGGCCCCGGCGAGCGCGACGACCTCGAACTGCCCGAGCTGACCATGCTCCTCACGAGCGACCTCGCCGTGATGGACCACTGGGAGGGCTCCGTCCTGCTGATCGCCAACGCGATCAACCACAACGACCTCGACACGGGCGTGGACGAGGCCCACGCGGACGCCGTCGCCCGCCTCGACGCCATGGAGGCGGACCTCTCGCGCGCCGTCGCCCAGCCGCCCGCCGTCCTGCCCCCTCCGAACTGCCGGAGTACACGGCCCGGTGGGGCGGCCCCGACTTCCAGCGGGCCGTCGAGGACGTCAAGGAGCGCATCCGCGCGGGCGAGGCCTTCCAGGTCGTCCCCTCCCAGCGCTTCGAGACGCCGTGCACGGCGAGCGCGCTGGACGTCTACCGGGTCCTCAGGGCCACCAACCCCTCCCCGTACATGTACCTGTTCCGCTTCGACGGCTTCGACGTCGTGGGCTCCTCCCCGGAGGCGCTGGTCAAGGTCGAGGACGGGCGGGCCATGGTGCACCCCATCGCGGGCACCCGGCACCGCGGGGCGACCCCGCAGGAGGACCAGGCGCTCGCCGACGAGCTGCTGGCCGATCCCAAGGAGCGCGCCGAGCACCTCATGCTCGTCGACCTGGGCCGCAACGACCTGGGACGGGTCTGCGAACCCGGCTCCGTCGAGGTCGTCGACTTCATGTCGATCGAGCGCTACTCCCACGTCATGCACATCGTCTCGACGGTCACGGGCCGGGTCGCGGCGGGCCGCACCGCCTTCGACGTCCTCACCGCCTGCTTCCCCGCGGGCACCCTCTCCGGCGCCCCCAAACCCCGCGCCATGCAGATCATCGACGAGCTGGAACCGTCCCGCCGCGGCCTGTACGGCGGCTGCGTCGGCTACCTCGACTTCGCCGGCGACTCCGACACCGCCATCGCCATCCGCACCGCCCTGCTGCGCGACGGCACCGCCCACGTCCAGGCCGGCGCCGGCATCGTCGCCGACTCCGACCCGGTGGCCGAGGACCAGGAGTGCCGCAACAAGGCGGCGGCCGTGCTCCGCGCGGTGCACACCGCCAACCGCCTGGGCGGGTAGGGGCGCCTCACGCGCCATGGGACGAGGCTCACGTGAACCCCGGGTGACGGTTCGCCCGGGGTTCAGGCGATAGTGGAGTACGTGACTGCTGTTCCTCACCCCGTTCCGAAGCCGCCCCCGACCGGTCCGGCCGCCGGAGCCTCGCGCTCGCCCTGACGTGCGGTGCGCTGGGCGCGACCCTGGTCCTGCTCGCGACCCGGCAGCGCTGGGCGCAGGGCACGGCGACGGTGGCCGGCGGCGCCTTCCCCCTGACCGCCAAGGGCAGTGACGTCACGGGCGTGCCCGCGGCGCTCGCCATAGTGGGCCTCGCCGCTCTCGTCGCCGTCTTCGCCGTCCGCCGTACGGGCCGCCTCGCCGTCTCCGCCCTGCTCACGCTCTCCGGCGCCGGCATCGTCGTCGCCGCGCTGCTCGGCGCCTCGGACGGCTCCGCGCTCGACGACGAGGCCGCCAAGGCCTCCGGGGACACCTCCGCGGCCGTCGCCTCCCTCACCCACACCGCCTGGCCGTACGCCGCCGCGGCGGGCGGCGCCCTGATCCTCCTGGCGGGCCTGCTCGCCCTGCGCCACGGCAGCCGCTGGCCGGCCATGTCGGGCCGCTACGAGCGCGACGGCACCCCCGGGCCCGGCGCGGGACCCCGGTCGTCGACCCCGACCGCCCCGAGGACATCTGGAAGGCCCTGGACCGCGGCGAGGACCCCACGGGCGCGGACCCGGCCTGATCCGCCCCGCGTCCGGTTCTCCGATGTGGCGAACCAGACTCGGTCGAAAGCCGCCCCGGCACTTCTGCACGCGTACGCGTACGGGACAATGGAGGGCGAGCCCCCGGCTCGGACCTGTACGACCCGTACGTCACATAGAGACAGCAACGAGGAGCAAGTCATGGCGGGCAGCAGCCACGGACACACCCCGGCCGCCTGGACCGGTGTCACCATCGCCTTCATCGGTTTCTGCGTCGCGGGCGCGTTCATGGTGATGGCCGAGCCGCTCGGCTTCTGGGCCGGCATGGCGCTCGTGGCCCTCGGCGGTGTCGTCGGCGCCGCCATGAGCGCCATGGGTCTCGGCATGCCGAAGGACGCCCACCCGGTGCACCGGGTCACCCCGGCGCGCGAGCCGGCCGGCGCCGAGGGCTGAGCCCCGCGAACCACCTCGTGTGAGGGGCGGCCGGTGCGCAGCCGGCCGCCCCTCCACGCGCGCGTGGACGCGTCGCGGGGCACAATGCGAGGCGTGAACGCAGACAGCCGCAGCGTGACGCCGCCCGCCCCCGCCCCCGCCCCCGCGACCGTCCTGGCCCGGCTCGCGGTGCCCGCCGGGATCCTCGCGGCCGTCGTGGGCGCCTTCGCGTACGTGGCCGCCGTCGACCCCAACGAGCCGGGCCACTACCCGGTCTGTCCGCTGCTGCGGGTCACCGGCCTCTCCTGTCCCGGCTGCGGCGGCCTGCGCAGCGCCCACGCCTTCGCCCACGGCGACCTGGTGACCGCGCTGCACGCCAACGCCATGGCCGTGGCCGGCTACGCGGGCTTCGCGGTGCTGTGGACCGTCTGGGCGGTCCGCGCGGCACGGGGCCGTCCGGTCCGTCTCGATCCCGGGCCGGGCCTGCTGTGGACGCTGGGCGCGGCGCTGCTGGTCTTCACGGTCGTCCGCAACCTGCCGTCCGGCGACTGGCTGCTTCCCTGACCACCGGTGGACGTCCGGCACGGGGAGCACCTCCCGCCCGAGCCGTGCGAAGCTGGTCCGAGAGCGGGGAGGGACCGCCCTCCACCGGATGCGAGGCCACCGCCCTCCTCCGGATACCATCGCAGTGACCATCCATTTCCTCTGGTCGCTGGAACCGCAACCGTCTGGAAGGGGGCCGCTCGCGTGAGTGTGCTCGACGAGATCATCGACGGAGTCCGTGCCGACCTCGCGGAGCGGCAGGCGCGCGTCAGCCTCGACGAGCTCAAGGAGCGCGCGGCCAGGGCCCCCGCAGCCAAGGACGGGGTGGCCGCGCTCAAGGGCGACGGCGTCAAGGTCATCTGTGAGGTCAAGCGCTCCAGCCCCTCCAAGGGCGCGCTGGCCGCGATCGCCGACCCGGCGGGCCTCGCCGCCGACTACGAGGCGGGCGGCGCCGCCGTCATCTCCGTCCTCACCGAGGAACGCCGCTTCGGCGGCTCGCTCGCCGACCTCGAAGCGGTCCGGGCGCGCGTCGACATCCCGGTGCTGCGCAAGGACTTCATCGTCACGTCGTACCAGCTGTGGGAGGCGCGCGCGTACGGCGCCGACCTCGCCCTGCTGATCGTCGCCGCCCTCGACCAGCCGGCCCTGGAGTCGCTGATCGAGCGCGCCGTCTCCATCGGCCTCACCCCGCTCGTCGAGGTGCACGACGAGGACGAGGCCGAGCGCGCGGTGGACGCGGGCGCCAAGGTGATCGGCGTCAACGCCCGCAACCTCAAGACCCTCGAGGTCGACCGGGGCACGTTCGAGCGGGTCGCCCCCGAGATCCCGGCCCACCTCGTCAAGATCGCCGAGTCCGGCGTCCGGGGCCCGCACGACCTGATCGCCTACGCCAACGCCGGCGCCGACGCGGTCCTGGTCGGCGAGTCCCTCGTCACCGGCCGCGACCCGAAGACGGCGGTCGCCGACCTCGTGGCGGCGGGCGAGCACCCCGCACTGCGGCACGGCCGGGGCTGACCCCGCTAGGCTGGGCACCGATGACGCTCCCGATCACCCTCACGGCCACGGACCGGTACGCCCGCCTCGCGCGCGGCTGCCGCCCCCGTGGCTGCCGCGCGCCCGCCCGCCGGGTGCACGGCCGCCGGGTGCGGTACGTCATCGGGGACGAGCCGGGCCAGGTGAACGGACGTCGATGGCAGCGCGCCCCCGAGGGGCGCAGCGCGGTGTCCGCCCACGCGGCTCAGCCGCCCGGGCGCGACCGGGCCCACCCGGGCTGAGGTCGTCGGACCAGCTCCGCCCCACGGCGATCGGTTTCTCCCCAACTCACCGTGAGGTTTCGGCATGCCCAGCGAGTTCTTCATTCCCGACCCCGAGGGTCAGGTCCCCACCGCCGAAGGCTACTTCGGCGCCTTCGGCGGCAAGTTCATCCCGGAGGCCCTGGTGGCCGCCGTGGACGAGGTCGCCGTCGAGTACGACAAGGCCAAGCACGACCCCGAGTTCGCCCGCGAGCTCGACGACCTGCTCGTCCACTACACCGGCCGGCCCAGCCCCCTCACCGAGGTGCCGCGGTTCGCCGAACACGCCGGTGGCGCCCGGGTGTTCCTCAAGCGCGAGGACCTCAACCACACCGGCTCCCACAAGATCAACAACGTGCTCGGCCAGGCCCTGCTCACCAAGCGCATGGGCAAGACCCGTGTCATCGCCGAGACCGGCGCCGGCCAGCACGGCGTCGCCACCGCCACCGCCTGCGCGCTGTTCGGGCTCGACTGCACCATCTACATGGGCGAGATCGACACGCAGCGGCAGGCCCTCAACGTGGCCCGGATGCGGATGCTCGGCGCCGAGGTCGTCGCGGTGAAGTCCGGCAGCCGCACGCTGAAGGACGCCATCAACGAGGCCTTCCGCGACTGGGTCGCCAACGTCGACCGCACCCACTACCTGTTCGGCACGGTCGCCGGGCCGCACCCCTTCCCGGCGATGGTCCGCGACTTCCACCGCGTCATCGGCGTCGAGGCCCGCCGTCAGATCCTCGAGCGCGCCGGGCGCCTGCCCGACGCGGCCGTCGCCTGCGTCGGCGGCGGTTCCAACGCCATCGGCCTCTTCCACGCCTTCATCCCGGACACCGGCGTACGCCTCATCGGCTGCGAGCCGGCCGGGCACGGCGTCGAGACCGGCGAGCACGCCGCCACCCTCACCGCGGGCGAGCCCGGCATCCTGCACGGCTCCCGTTCCTACGTCCTCCAGGACGACGAGGGCCAGATCACCGAGCCGTACTCGATCTCGGCCGGCCTGGACTACCCGGGCATCGGCCCCGAGCACTCCTACCTCAAGGACAGCGGCCGCGGCGAGTACCGCGCGGTCACCGACGACGCGGCCATGCAGGCGCTGCGCCTGCTGTCGCGCACCGAGGGCATCATCCCGGCCATCGAGAGCGCGCACGCGCTGGCCGGCGCCCTGGAGGTCGGCAGGGAGCTGGGCGAGGACGGGCTGATCGTCGTCAACCTCTCCGGCCGCGGCGACAAGGACATGGACACGGCCGCCCGCTACTTCGGGCTGTACGACACCGACGCCGAGGTCGCCGCCGACGCGGCCGACACCGCCGAGATCGAGGGGGACGCCAAGTGAGCGGCAACATCAGACTGCTGTCCGACACCCTCGCCGCCGCCAAGGACGAGGGACGCGCCGCGCTCATCGCCTACCTGCCGGCCGGGTTCCCGACCGTCGACGGCGGCATCACGGCGATCAAGGCCGTCTTCGACGGCGGCGCCGACGTCGTCGAGGTGGGGCTGCCGCACAGCGACCCCGTCCTCGACGGCCCGGTCATCCAGACCGCCGACGACATCGCCCTGCGCGGCGGCGTACGGATCGCGGACGTCATGCGCACCGTCCGGGAGTCCTTCGAGGCCACCGGCAAGCCGGTCCTCGTCATGACGTACTGGAACCCCGTCGACCGCTACGGCGTCGAGCGCTTCACCGCCGAACTGGCCGAGGCGGGCGGCGCGGGCTGCATCCTGCCCGACCTGCCCGTGCAGGAGTCGGCGCTGTGGAGGGAGCACGCCGAGAAGCACGGCCTCGCGACGGTCTTCGTCGTGGCGCCCAGCAGCCGGGACGAGCGGCTGGCCACGATCACCCGGGCGGGCAGCGGCTTCCTCTACGCCGCCTCGCTGATGGGGGTCACCGGCACCCGCGAGTCGGTGGGCACGCAGGCCCGGAACCTGGTCGAGCGCACCCGCGCGACCGGCACCGCGCTGCCCGTCTGCGTGGGCCTCGGGGTGTCCGACCCCCGGCAGGCCGCCGAGGTCGCCGGCTTCGCCGACGGGGTGATCGTCGGCTCGGCCTTCGTCAAGCGGATGCTCGACGCCCCGGACGAGGCGGCCGGTGTCGAGGCCGTGCGCGAACTCGCGGGCGAGCTGGCGAAGGGCGTGCGCGGCCGGGCGTAGCAGGCCGGACAGAAGGATCGGTCACTCGAACGGGTGGACCTGGGACCGGGGAGGCGCTGGGCGCCTCCCCGGTTCGTTTCCGGGGTGTGAGCGAGAAGAATCGTGACAGGAAGCGCACCGCCCGGGAGCGGCTGGCGGTCGAGCGGGACAGGCAGAAGGCGGCGGAGCGACGGCGGCGGACGCTGATCGTCGCCGCGAGCGTCGTCTGCGTACTGGGCCTGGCCGCGGTCATCGGCATCGTCGCGGCGAACGCCGGCAAGGACGACGGCGGCGACAGCGCGGGCCCGGTCGTGGCGCCCTCGGGCGCGCAGGGCAAGGACGCCCTCGCGATCCCGGTCGGGAAGGAGAACGCGAAGTCCACGCTCACCGTGTGGGAGGACTTCCGCTGCCCGGCCTGCAAGTCCTTCGAGGACACCTACCGTTCGACGATCCACGAGCTGACCGACGCCGGAAAGCTGAAGGTGGAGTACCACCTGGCCACCATCATCGACGGCAACATGGGCGGCAGCGGGTCGCGCACCGCGGCCAACGCCGCGGCCTGCGCGCAGGACGCCGGCAGGTTCCCCGCCTACCACGACGTGCTGTACGTGAACCAGCCGGAGGAGACCGACGACGCCTTCGCCGACGAGGGGAAGGTCCTCGAACTCGCCGGCAAGGTCGACGGCCTCGACACTCCCGCCTTCCGCACCTGCGTGGAGAAGGGCACCCACGACGGCTGGGTCGAGAAGTCCAACCAGGCCTTCCGCACCGGCGGTTTCACCGGCACCCCGACCGTCCTGTTCAACGGCAAGAACATCTACCAGGACCGGACGATGACACCGGCCAAGCTGAAGAAGATGGTGGAGGAGGCCGACCAGGGGTGAGCCCCGCTCACCGGCCCGTTATGGAGCCGTAGCCGGGCTGCCCGCCGTGGGCCCGGCCCGGCACGGTAGCGTCGACCCTGCCATGGAACTTGCCTACATTCCCAGCCCGTCGCGCGGAGTGATCCACCTCGGCCCCATTCCGCTGCGCGGCTACGCCTTCTGCATCATCATCGGTGTCTTCGTCGCCGTCTGGCTCGGCAACAAGCGCTGGATCGCCCGGGGCGGGCGGGCCGGCACGGTGGCCGACATCGCCGTCTGGGCCGTGCCCTTCGGCCTGATCGGCGGCCGGCTCTACCACGTGATCACGGACTACGAGCTGTACTTCAGCGAGGGCCGCGACTGGGTGGACGCCTTCAAGATCTGGGAGGGCGGCCTCGGCATCTGGGGCGCGATCGCGCTCGGCGCGGTGGGCGCCTGGATCGGCTGCCGCCACCGGGGCATTCCGCTGCCCGCGTACGCCGACGCCATCGCGCCGGGCATCGCCCTCGCGCAGGCGATCGGCCGCTGGGGCAACTGGTTCAACCAGGAGCTGTACGGCAAGGAGACCGACCTGCCGTGGGCCCTGCACATCACCTCCTCCCTGGACGGCCGGGTCCCGGGCTACTACCACCCGACGTTCCTGTACGAGTCGCTGTGGTGCGTCGGCGTCGCCCTCCTCGTCATCTGGGCCGACCGCCGCTTCAAGCTGGGTCACGGACGGGCGTTCGCCCTGTACGTCGCCGCGTACTGCGCCGGCCGCTTCTGGATCGAGTACATGCGCGTCGACGACGCCCACCACATCCTCGGTCTGCGGCTGAACAACTGGACCGCGCTCGTCGTGTTCCTGCTGGCCGTGGTGTACCTCGTGATCTCGGCCAGGAAGCGGCCGGGACGGGAGGCCGTGGTGGAACCGGGCGCGGACGACCCCACCGACGGCTCGGCCACCCCCGGCTCCGAAGCCGAGGACGGAGCCGCGGCGGGGGAGAAGACCGACTCCGCGAAGGTCGAGTCCGTGAAGACCGAGTCCGCGAAGGCCGGCGACGAAGGCAAGGCCGGGACGACGGCCGACGAGCCCGACCGGGCCGACAAGGACGGCGAGGACGGCAAGGGCGAGGCAGGGGACCGGCCGAAGGACGCCGCCGAGTCCGGCTCGGCGGGCAAGAAGAGCTGACGGCGACTTCCACGACGACGAGGGCGCCCGGGATCTCCGGGCGCCCTCGTCGTGTACGACGGCTCGGGTACGGACGGCTCAGGTACGCCGGGCCAGCGACAGCGTCCGCCGGGCCGTCGCCACCACCGCCGCGTCGACGAACCGGCCGTCCGGCAGGGCCTGGGCGCCCGGCTCGGCCGCCGCCGCCTTCACGATCGTCTCGGCCTCCTCGATCTCCCGCTGCGTGGGGAGGTAGGCCCGTTCGATGATCGGGAGCTGGCGGGGATGGATCGCCGACCGGCCCAGGAAACCCAGGCCGCGACCGTGCGCACAGGAGGACGCCAGGCCTTCGAGGTCGCGGATGTCGGGGTGCACCGACTGCGGCGGCGGGGCCAGGCCCGCCGCCCGCGCGGCGACGATCACCCGGGAGCGGGACCAGTCGAGTCCCGCGTCCGCCCGCACGCCGAGGTCGGCCCGCAGATCGGACTCGCCCAGGGAGATGCCGCGCAGGTCGGGGTGCGCGGCGGCGATGGCGTAGGCGTGTTCGACGCCGAGAGCCGTTTCCAGCAGGGCGTACAGCGGGCGCGGGCCGTGTTCCGCGACGCGGCCGGCGATCCGGGTGATCTGGGCGGGCGAGGTCACCTTGGGCAGGCGGAGGCCGTGGACGCCGGGGAGGGCCGCCACCGCCCGGAGATCGGGGGTGGCGAGGGGCCCGTCCAGGGCGTTGACCCGGACGTGGACCGGAACCGGCTGCTCCTCGGAGAGCAGCTCGGCGGTGGCCTCGCGGGCGTACTCCTTGCGGTCGGGGGCGACCGCGTCCTCCAGGTCGATCACGACGACGTCCGCCCCGCAGCGCAGGGCCTTGGCGACGATGTGCGGGCGGTCGCCGGGGACGTAGAGCCAGGTGAGCGGGAAGGTCACAGGACGCCCTCCGTCCGCAGGGCCTCCAGGTCGGCCGGGGTGAGGCCCAGTTCGGTGAGGACCGCCTCGGTGTCCGCGCCGTGCGGGCGTCCGCTCCAGCGGATCGCGCCGGGGGTGGCGGAGAGGCGGAAGAGGACGTTCTGCATGCGGATCGGGCCCAGTTCGGGGTCGTCGACCGTGGTGACGGTGTCGAGGGCCTGGTATTGGGGGTCGGTCAGCACGTCCCGCACGTCCTGGACCGGGGCGACGGCCGCTTCCGCCTTCTCGAAGGCGGCGAGGACGTCGGTACGGCTGCGGGCGGCGATCCAGGTGCCGACCGCCGTGTCGAGGACGTCGGCGTGGGCGGCCCGTCCGGCGCCCGTCACGAACCAGGGCTCGTCGATCAGGTCGGGGCGGCCGACCAGCCGCACCACCCGCTCCGCCACCGACTGGGCCGACGTGGACACGGCGACCCAGGTGCCGTCGGCCGTGCGGTAGGTGTTGCGCGGGGCGTTGTTCGCGGAGCGGTTCCCGGTGCGCTCCTGGACGTATCCGAGCTGGTCGTACCAGAGGGGCTGCGGGCCGAGGACGGTCAGGATCGGTTCGATGATGGCCATGTCGACGACCTGGCCCTCGCCCGTGCGGTCGCGGGCGGCGAGGGCCGTCATGACGGCGTACGACGTGGCGAGCGCCGCGATGGAGTCGGCGAGGCCGAACGGCGGCAGGGTCGGGGGCGCGTCGGGTTCGCCGGTGAGGGCGGCGAAGCCGCTCATCGCCTCGGCGAGGGTGCCGAAGCCGGGGCGGTGGGCGTACGGGCCGAACTGGCCGAAGCCGGTGACGCGGGTGAGGACCAGCCGGGGGTTGGCCGCCGACAGCTCCTCCCAGCCGAGGTCCCACTTCTCCAGGGTGCCGGGGCGGAAGTTCTCGATGATCACGTCGGCGCCGGCGGCGAGGCGGAGCAGGGTGGCGCGGCCGCCGGGTCTGGACAGGTCCAGGGTGATGGCGCGCTTGTTGCGGCCGAGGAGTTTCCACCACAGGCCGACGCCGTTCTTCGAGGGGCCGTGGCCCCGGGACGGGTCGGGTCTCGACGGGTGCTCGACCTTGATGACCTCCGCGCCGAAGTCGCCGAGCATGGTGGCGGCGAGGGGGCCGGCGAAGAGGGTGGCCAGGTCGAGGACGCGCAGGCCGGTGAGGGGCGCGCCGGCCGTCCCGGCCGCGGTGCGGGTGTTGCCCGGTCCGGTCATGACGTGTGCCGCTCCTCGGTTCCGGGGCGGTACGGCGTCGACGCGGAGGCGCCCGGCCGGTGGACCGACGGCGACGCCGCGGCGGCGGCCTCGTGTCCGTCGGGCACCGACCGATCGGCCGCGAGGAGGAGTCCGGGCTGCAGGGGCTGGGGCTGGGGCAGGAACAGGGACTGGAGTTGGGCCGGGGCCGGGGCCGGGGGCGGGCCGGGGCGGGGGCGACGGCTCGGCGGGCGCTCCCGCCGTCGGGGATCGTGCGGAACTCCCGTCCCGCCGCGGTCTCCTGGCGCGGCGGGGCCTTCTCGGCGTGGGCGACGGGGCCCGTGTGCGTGCTGCCGGGCACGACGATGTCGGTCATGGGCGTGCAGCCTCCCGGTGGGTGAGGTGGGCGAGGGTGTCGAATCCGGTGCCGTCGAAGTCGGCGACGGAGGTGGCCAGTCGGTTCTTGAGCGGGGCCGTCCAGCGCTCGGGGAGGGCGGCCGGGTCGCCGGCGAGCAGCGCGGCGATGCCGCCGGCGGTGGCGCCGGTGGAGTCGGTGTCCAGGCCGCCGGACACGGCGCGGCAGACGGAGCCGGTGAAGTCGCCGTCGGCGTGGGTGAGGGCGGCGGCGATCAGGGCGGTGTTGGGGACGGCGTGGACCCAGTGGTGGGTCGCGCCGTGCACGGCGTGGAGTTCGTCCACGACCGTGTCGAAGTCGGTGTGCTCGCGGGCGAGTCCGATCGCGTGGGTGACGGCCCGGGACAGCCGGGAACGGGGCGGGACCACGGTGAGGCCGGTGCGCAGACAGGCGTGGACGTCGTGCCCGCCCGTCGCGGCGGCGGCGATGGCGGCCGCCGTTAACATCGCCGCGTAGACGCCGTTCGCGGTGTGGGTGAGGGTGGCGTCGCGGTGCGCCTGCTCGGCGGCGGCGGCCGGGTCACCGGGGTTGGTCCAGCCGTGGACGTCGGCGCGGATCAGCGCGCCGATCCACTCGCGGAAGGGGTTGCGGTGGCGGGCGGTGAGCGGGGGTTCGACGCCGCAGAGGAGGTTGCGGTAGGCGACGCGTTCGGCCGTGAAGGTGCGCCCGGCGGGGAGTTCGTCCAGCCACAGGCGTGCCACGTCGGCGGTGGTGAAGGTTCTGCCGTGACGCCGGAGCAGGATCAGGTTGAGCAGGGGGTAGTCGAGGTCGTCGTCCTCGGGCATGCCGTCGATGTTCTCGGCGAGGGAGGTGGGCGCCGAGCGGCGGTTCCAGGGGTGCGCCTCCAGCAGGTCCCGCGGGACGCCCCGGGCCGTGAAGTAGCTGTTCAGGGGCCAGTTGCCGGTGGCGCCGGCCAGGGCGCGGACGGCGTCGAGGGGGAGTTTCTCCACGGGTTTGCCCAGGAGGCAGCCGACGGCCCGGCCGAGCCAGGCGGCTTCCAGGCCGGCCGGGTCGGGGGCCGGGCCGCGCCCGCCCGCGGGACCGGCGGGCCACGCCGGACAGGCGGCCCTGATGGCCGGGAGGTCCGTCGGCTCGTCCTCCGCCAAGGCGCTCGGCAGGTCCGCCAGTTCGTCCAGCAGGTCCTCCGCCAGCAGGCGCAGGTAGCGGGACGCGCGCCGGGGCGACGCGCCGGCCCGCTCCGGTGCCGCCCACCCGCCCGCCGCCCGCCAGCGGGCCGCGACCGCCGAGGGTTCGCGGCCGTCCTGGGCGGCCTGTCGCAGTTCGTGGCCGACGAGGTCCTCGGGCTGGACCCAGGTCAGGCGGAGCATCACCGGCCCCCGAGGGCGGCGAACGCCCGCTCGTGCGCCCGGCGGCGGTGGACGTCCTTGTCGAAGATCTCCCGGGCGACCCCGGCGAGGGCGGTCGCCGGCGACCACAGGTCCAGGCGGCTGGCCTCCGCGACCCGCTTCGACCACTCGTCCGGCACGGGGGAACCGAGGGCGCCGGTCACCGCGCCGGCCATCGTCGCGATCGAGTCGCAGTCGCGACCGTAGTTCACCGAGCCCAGCACGGCGTGGCGGTAGTCGCCGCCGGCCACCACCACCATGCCCAGGGCGACGGGGAGTTCCTCGACGGCGTGCAGGCGGGAGGGGCGGCGGGCGGCCAGGGAGGGCTGCCGGTAGTCGGGGCCGACGGTGTCGTACGGCGCCACCGCCTCCCGGAGCGGGGCCAGCGCCGACTCGAAGTCCTGGTGGCGGGAGGCCACTTCGCAGACCCGCTCGATCGCGGTCCGGGTGCCGTCCTTGGCCAGGGACAGGCACGCCGCCACCACCGAGTCGGGCGTCGCGCCGGGTGCGCAGGCCGCGGCCACCGCCGCCGCGAGGACGCCCGCCGCCTCGCGGCCGTACGAGGACTGGTGGGCGCCCGCCAGGTCGATCGCCTCGGCGTAGGCGGCCGCCGGATCGGCCGCGTTGACCAGCCCCACCGGGGCCATGTACATCGCCGCACCGCAGTTGACGATGTTGCCGACGCCCGCCTCGCGCGGGTCGACATGGCCGTAGTGGAGCCTGGCGACCAGCCACTTCTCCGCCAGGAAGACGCGCTGCAGGGGGAGCGCCTCGGCTTCCAGCTCCGGGATCCAGCGCGGGTTCGTCATCAGGTCGGGGACCAGGTGGCCGGCGAGCGCGTACGCGTCCAGGTGGTCACGGACCGTGGTGTAGACCCTGATCAGCGCGTGGGTCATCAAGGTGTCGTCGGTGACGTGGCCGTCGCCCTTGTGGTACGGGGCGATGGGGCGGGCCGTGCGCCAGTCGTCGCCGTTCCAGGGGCCGACGACGCCGTGCACGCGGCCGCCGTGGCGCCGGCGGATCTGGTCGGGGGAGTAGCCCTCCACCGGGCCGCCGAGGGCGTCGCCGACGGCCGCGCCGACGAGGGCGCGCGTGACGCGTTCCTCCAGCGTTCCGCCTTCCGGGGCCCGTCTCGTCAGGACCCGTCTCGTCGGGGCCGGCCCCGACGGGGTCCGCCGCTCGGGAGTTTCCCCGTCCCTTCCGCCGCTTTCTTCTGTTTTGGGTGCCATGGGCCGAATCATCCTCCTGGTGCGGCCGGTTGCGCGGCTTCCAGCAGTTCGGCGAGTTCCACCAGGTCGGTACCGGTGAGGCGGGGCAGGGCGCAGCCGGAGAGGGTGCGGCAGGCGGCGCGCCAGGTCGCCGGGATCGACGCGGCGCCGCCCAGCGCCCCGGTCAGCGCCCCCGCGAGTGCGGGGGCGGAGTCCGCGACCCGCGACAGGCAGGCCGCCGCCGGTACGGCCTCCGCGACCCGCCCGTCCGACGCGACGGCCAGGGCGAGGGCGACCGGCACGGTCTCGGCGGCGGCGACGCCGTAGCTGTAGACGTGGTCGACGATCTGGTGCTCCAGCAGCGGCACCAGCGCGAACGTGCTCTCCGCGGCCCGTGCGAGGGCGAGCGCGTGACGGGCGTTGCGGCCGATCTCCGTCTCCTCGGGGAGTTCGGCGAGTGCCGCGGCCACGCAGGCCCCGGTGTCCGCGCCGGCCAGGGCCAGGGAGAGGGCCGCCGCCATCGCGCGGGCGCCGTGCACGCCGTCGCCGTCCTGCGTGTAGCGGGCGTCGAACTCGGCCAGTTCGGCGGCGAGTCGGGGGTCGCCGGGGTGGGCCACCGCGAGCACACAGGCGCGGACGCAGGCCGCGTCGTCGAAGTAGTGCGGGTTGTCGTGGCGGGTGGCGGGCGGGCGCAGGCCGGTGGCCAGGTTGCCGAGGCCCGCCCGGACCGAGATGCGGGCGCGCAGGGGGAGCACGGCCGACTCCGCCTCGGGCGCGCGCTCCGCCGCGGCCGCGACCTCACTGGCGACGGCGTTCCAGGTGAGGTCGATGGCGGCGCGCGCACGGCGCTGACGGCTGAGGTCGCCGAGGACGGTGTCGTCGCCCGCCCGCAGGAGCGCCTCCGCGGCGAAGGCCGCCCACTCGGCGTCGTCGGACGGGCCCAGGCGGAGGGGTTCGGGGGACTGGTTCAGGGCGATGGGGACGGGGAGGGTCGTCGTCGCGTTCTGCTCGGCGAAGGTGTCCAGTTCGCGGGTGAGGCGACGGGTCCACTCCGGCATGCGGGCGGCGCGGTGACGGGCGGCGGGCCAGCCGGCGGCGTCGCCCGCGGCGAGGCCGAGGAGGAGGCCCTCGGTCCGGCGCGGGGCCGGTCCGGCCCCGACCACGTCCTCGGCCGATGAGCGTTTCCCGCCCGTGCTGCCTGTGCTGCCCGTGCCGCCTCTACCGCCCGTGCGGGCACGGCCGCCGGGTGCGGGTGGCGCCGGCGAGGGGGCCTCGCCGATGACCGCCGCGGGCCCGCTCGACTCGGCCGTGGCCGTGGCGTCCGCGGCCTCCATGACATCGGCATCGGCATCGGTGTCGCCGCTGTCGCTGTCGCCGTCGGTGGTCGCGGGTTCCGTCGGCTCGGCCGTGGTGGTGCGGCCGGTGAGGTCCGCCGGGCCGGTCGCGGTGGGGGTGCGGCCGCCGGTGTCCAGCGGGTCCGTCGCGGGTGGGGGCGGTTCCGCCGTGATGGTGCCGCCCGCGGGGGCGACGTCCGCGGCCGGCGCCAGGGCCACCGGGCCGCCCGCCGCACCCTCGTCCCACGGCCCCGGCGGCCTCATGCGGTCATCGCCGGGGTGAGGAGGTCGGCCACGTCCAGGACGTGGTGGCCGCGGACCGAGGGGAGGCAGCTGCCGCGGGCCGGACCGATGGCGGCCGCCCAGTCCGGGGGATCGCCGAGACGCCCTGGCCGGCGCCGGCCAGGGCGCCCGCCACCGCGGCCGTCGTGTCGGCGTCGCGGCCCATGTTGACGGCGGTGAGGACGGCCCGGGTGAAGTCGCCGTCGGCCGCCGCGTAGGCGCCGAACGCGAGGGCGACCGCCTCGGGGGCCAGGTCGGTCCAGGGGTAGCCGCCGATGACGACGGCGGAGCGGACGGCGCGTTCGCCGCGGTGGGCGACCGCGACCGCGCGGCGCAGCGAGCGGGCCGTCCAGGAGTCGTCGGGGATCACGGCCAGGGCGGCGGCGACCACGGCGACCGGCGGCGCTCCCGCCATCGCGGCCGCGACACCCGCCGCGACCGCCCGGCCGCCGTGGATGCCCTCGCCGTCGTGGCTCACCGAGCCGTCGACGGCGACCAGGCGGGCGGCCTCGGCCGGGCGGCCCGCGGCGAAGACGCCGAAGGGGGCCGCGCGCATCGCGAGACCGTCGCTCCAGGCGTGCCGGTGCTGGGCGGAGACGGGGGCGGCCAGGCCTCGGCGGAGGTTCTCCAGGGTGCCGCGTTCGCTGAAACCCGCCCCGCGGAAGGGGCCCTCGTGGCGGTCGGCGATCCACCGGTGCCAGGCCGTTTCCACGTCGGCGGGGGTCAGCGCCGAGCCGTGCCGGGCCAGCAGGAGCCCCGAGAAGATCGCGTACTCGGTGTCGTCGGTGCCGGCCGGCTGGTCGGTGACGTAGCCCGTGACCCGGCCCCAGCGGGCGCGGATCTCGGACGGCTTGAGGTTCTCGGCCGGCGCGCCGAGGGCGTCTCCCACGGCCAGGCCGAGCAGCGCGCCGCGGGCCCGGTCGCGGAGGCCGGTGACGTCCTCGGGCGCCGGGACCGAGGGCATGCAGGCGGTCGATGCCATACGGGGCCTTCCCTCCGGGGGCCGCGCACGGGTGCGGGGCCCTTTGCGGATGTGTCCCACCGTCGGCGGTTGACCTGAGCCTCCCGAGTCGTCATGTCACCCGGTCGACATCTGTGCACAGCCTTGATCGAATGAGCGGTTGAAGGTAAAGCCGCAGGTTAGCGCAGCCTTTCCTTGCTGGCGGAGTGGGAAGTGCGGGCGTATTCTGAGCGTTGTCAAAATATGGAATGAGTCCAAAGAGGGCTGTCCGGGGGGCACGCCGGGCGGCGCGGAGACGTACGTCTGGAGATCGGCATGGCTCTCATCGAGACCGGGGCGGCGCTGCACGAGGCGCACCGGGACAACCACACCCACCGGGACGTCAACGGCGGCTGGCTGCGGCCGGCCGTCTTCGGCGCGATGGACGGTCTCGTCTCCAACCTCGCCCTGATGACCGGTGTCGCCGGCGGGGCGGTCGACCGGCAGACCATCGTGCTCACCGGGCTCGCGGGCCTCGCCGCCGGCGCCTTCTCGATGGCCGCCGGAGAGTACACCTCCGTCGCCTCGCAGCGCGAACTCGTCGAGGCCGAGCTCGACGTCGAGCGGCGCGAGCTGAGGAAGCACCCGAAGGACGAGGAGGCCGAGCTGGCCGCGCTCTACGAGTCCCGCGGCGTCGACCCGGACCTCGCCCGGCAGGTCGCCTCGCAGTTGTCGCGCGACCCCGAGCAGGCCCTGGAGATACACGCCCGCGAGGAACTGGGCATCGACCCCTTCGACCTGCCCTCGCCGCTGGTCGCCGCCGTCTCCAGCTTCGGCGCCTTCGCGCTGGGCGCCCTGCTGCCCGTCCTGCCCTACCTGCTGGGCGCCACCGCGCTCTGGCCGGCGGTCCTGCTCTCGCTGCTCGGGCTCTTCCTGTGCGGTGCGGTGGTGGCCAGGGTGACCGCGCGCACCTGGTGGTACAGCGGCCTGCGGCAGCTCGCCCTCGGCGGCGCGGCGGCCGGTGTGACGTACGCCCTGGGCAGTTTCTTCGGAACGGCCGTAGGATAGATCGGCTGCTACTTATGCGATGGGCCGCATAAGTAGCCGTTACCCGCTGGTTTCGAACGCTTAACCACCGGGCATGAGCCGTAAGCGCTGCGGGCAATGACGCCCGCGGGGCACGCGCGGAGTGGCTACGACGCCTCCTCCGCCCTCCTGTGGACCGACGGACACCACTCCGACCGATGGTGTCCGGTCAAGTCCCCCCACACACTTTCAGCCGCCCCCGCGGCACCCCGCCGCCACCCCCACGGCGTCCGCATGCTGGAACGGAGTATCCGGTTCCCGAGAACCGCTCCATCATGTAACCTGCACGAAATTTTGCACTTACGCAGAGGGCCAACGTCGTCCCTTCGCCAGCAGACATGCCACTTGAGACGACGACGGGAGAGCCGATGCGTACGCCGCGCCAGCCGTCCCAGCATTCCGGGAATGGCCAGAACTGGTCCTTCATGGATGCTCGCCCTGCTGCGCAGGGTATGTACGACCCCCGCAACGAGCACGACGCCTGCGGCGTCGGCTTCGTGGCCAACCTCACCGGAGAGGCGAGCCACACGCTGGTCGAGCAGGCGCTGACCGTTCTGCGCAACCTCGAGCACCGTGGCGCCACCGGCTCCGAGCCCGACTCCGGCGACGGCGCGGGCATCCTCACCCAGGTCCCCGACGCGTTCCTGCGCGAGGTCGCCGGGTTCGAGCTGCCCGAGGCCGGCGGCTACGCCGTCGGCATCGCCTTCCTGCCGCAGGACGGCCTGACGGACGCCGTCTCGCGCATCGAGACGATCGCCGCCGAAGAGGGCCTCACCGTCCTCGGCTGGCGCGAGGTCCCGGTCGCCCCGAGCTCCTCGGCGCCACCGCCCGCTCGACGATGCCCGCCTTCCGGCAGATCTTCGTCACCGACGGCGCCTCGAAGGGCATCGACCTCGACCGCCGCGCCTTCGTGCTGCGCAAGCGCGCCGAGCGCGAGGCCGGCGTCTACTTCCCCTCGCTGTCCGCGCGGACCGTCGTCTACAAGGGCATGCTGACCACCGGCCAGCTCGAGCCCTTCTTCCCGGACCTGTCCGACCGCCGCTTCGCCTCGGCCGTGTCGCTCGTCCACTCGCGCTTCTCGACGAACACCTTCCCGTCGTGGCCGCTCGCCCACCCGTACCGCTTCGTCGCGCACAACGGTGAGATCAACACCGTCAAGGGCAACCGCAACTGGATGGCGGCCCGCGAGTCCCAGCTCGCCTCCGACGCGTTCGGCTCTGCCGACAGCGGGCACAGCGGAGACCAGGAGCGCATCGACCGCGTCTTCCCCATCTGCACGCCGGACGCCTCCGACTCGGCGTCCTTCGACGAGGTGCTCGAGCTGCTCCACCTCGGTGGCCGCTCGCTGCCGCACTCCGTGCTGATGATGATCCCGGAGGCGTGGGAGAACCACGACTCCATGGACCCGGCCCGCCGCGCCTTCTACCAGTTCCACTCCAACCTGATGGAGCCCTGGGACGGACCGGCCTGCGTCACCTTCACCGACGGCGTCCAGGTCGGCGCGGTCCTCGACCGCAACGGTCTGCGTCCCGGCCGCTACTGGGTCACCGACGACGGCCTCGTCGTCCTCGGCTCCGAGGTCGGCGTCCTCGACATCGACCCGGCGAAGGTCGTCCGCAAGGGCCGCCTCCAGCCCGGCCGGATGTTCCTCGTCGACACCGCCGAGCACCGCATCATCGAGGACGACGAGATCAAGGCCCAGCTCGCCGCCGAGAACCCCTACGCGGAGTGGCTGGAAGCCGGCGAGATCGAGCTGGGCGACCTGCCCGAGCGCGAGCACATCGTGCACACGCACGCCTCGGTCACCCGCCGCCAGCAGACCTTCGGCTACACCGAGGAGGAGCTGCGCATCCTGCTCGCGCCGATGGCCAAGGCCGCCGCCGAGCCGATCGGCTCCATGGGCACCGACTCGCCGATCGCCGCGCTGTCGTCGCGCCCGCGGCTGCTCTTCGACTACTTCACCCAGCTGTTCGCACAGGTCACCAACCCGCCGCTGGACGCGATCCGCGAGGAACTGGTCACCTCCCTGCGCTCCTCGCTCGGCCCGCAGGGCAACCTGCTCGACCCGAGCGCCGCCTCCTGCCGCTCCGTCGTGCTGCCCTTCCCGGTGATCGACAACGACGAGCTGGCCAAGCTCATCCACATCAACGCCGACGGCGACATGCCCGGCCTCAAGGCCGCGACCCTCTCCGGCCTGTACCGGGTGCACGGCGGCGGGGACGCGCTGGCCGCGCGGATCGAGGAGATCTGCGACGAGGCCGACGAGGCCATCGCCAACGGCGCCCGCCTCATCGTGCTGTCCGACCGCCACTCCGACGCCGAGCACGCGCCCATCCCGTCGCTGCTGCTCACCGCGGCCGTCCACCACCACCTCATCCGCACCAAGCAGCGCACCCAGGTGGGCCTGCTGGTGGAGGCCGGTGACGTCCGCGAGGTGCACCACGTCGCCCTGCTCATCGGCTTCGGCGCCGCCGCCGTCAACCCGTACCTGGCGATGGAGTCCGTCGAGGACCTGCTGCGCGCCGGCACCTTCCTGAGCGGCATGGAGCCCGAGCAGGCGATCCGCAACCTGATCTACGCCCTCGGCAAGGGCGTCCTGAAGGTCATGTCCAAGATGGGCATCTCCACCGTCGCCTCCTACCGCGGCGCCCAGGTGTTCGAGGCCGTCGGCCTCGACGACGCCTTCGTCGCGAAGTACTTCAACGGCACGGCCACCAAGATCGGCGGCGTCGGCATCGACGTGGTCGCCCAGGAGGTCGCCGCCCGCCACGCCAAGGCCTACCCGGCCAGCGGCATCGCGCCGGCCCACCGTGCGCTGGACATAGGCGGCGAGTACCAGTGGCGCCGCGAGGGCGAACCGCACCTGTTCGACCCGGAGACGGTCTTCCGCCTCCAGCACTCCACGCGCGCGGGCCGCTACGACATCTTCAAGAAGTACACGGACCGCGTGAACGAGCAGTCCGAGCGCCTCATGACGCTGCGCGGACTGTTCGGCTTCAGCTCCGGCCGGCAGCCGATCCCCCTCGACGAGGTCGAGCCGGTCAGCGAGATCGTCAAGCGCTTCTCCACCGGCGCCATGTCGTACGGCTCCATCTCCCAGGAGGCGCACGAGACCCTCGCCATCGCCATGAACCAGCTGGGCGGCAAGTCCAACACCGGTGAGGGCGGCGAGGACGCGGACCGCCTGTACGACCCGGCGCGCCGCTCGTCGATCAAGCAGGTCGCCTCCGGCCGCTTCGGCGTCACCTCCGAGTACCTGGTCAACGCGGACGACATCCAGATCAAGATGGCCCAGGGCGCCAAGCCCGGCGAGGGCGGCCAGCTGCCCGGCCACAAGGTCTACCCGTGGGTCGCCAAGACGCGTCACTCGACGCCGGGCGTCGGCCTGATCTCCCCGCCGCCGCACCACGACATCTACTCCATCGAGGACCTGGCCCAGCTCATCCACGACCTCAAGAACGCCAACCCGCAGGCCCGCATCCACGTGAAGCTGGTCTCCGAGGTCGGCGTCGGCACGGTCGCCGCCGGTGTCTCCAAGGCCCACGCGGACGTCGTCCTCATCTCCGGCCACGACGGCGGCACGGGCGCCTCCCCGCTGACCTCCCTCAAGCACGCGGGCGGTCCCTGGGAGCTGGGCCTCGCCGAGACCCAGCAGACCCTGCTGCTCAACGGCCTGCGCGACCGCATCGTCGTGCAGACCGACGGCCAGCTCAAGACCGGCCGCGACGTGGTCATCGCCGCGCTGCTCGGCGCCGAGGAGTTCGGTTTCGCCACCGCGCCGCTCGTCGTCTCCGGCTGCGTCATGATGCGCGTCTGCCACCTGGACACCTGCCCGGTCGGCATCGCCACCCAGAACCCGGTGCTGCGCGACCGGTTCAACGGCAAGGCCGAGTACGTGGTGAACTTCTTCACGTTCATCGCGCAGGAGGTCCGCGAACTGCTGGCCGAGCTGGGCTTCCGCTCGATCGAGGAGGCCGTCGGCCACGCCGAGGTCCTCGACGTCGAGCGCGCCGTCGACCACTGGAAGGCCCAGGGCCTGAACCTGGAGCCGCTGTTCCACGTGCCGGCGCTGCCCGAGGGCGCCTCCCTCCACCAGGTCGTCGCGCAGGACCACGGTCTGGAGAAGGCGCTGGACAACGAGCTGATCAGGCTCGCCGCCGACGCGCTGGCCGCGGACTCCGCCACCGACGCCCACCCGGTGCGCGCCCAGGTCGCGATCCGCAACATCAACCGCACGGTCGGCACCATGCTCGGCCACGAGGTGACGAAGAAGTTCGGCGGCGCGGGCCTGCCCGACGACACCATCGACATCACCTTCACCGGCTCGGCCGGCCAGTCCTTCGGCGCCTTCCTCCCGCGCGGTGTCACGCTGCGCCTGGAGGGCGACGCCAACGACTACGTCGGCAAGGGCCTCTCCGGCGGCCGGGTCGTCGTCCGCCCCGACCGGGGCGCCGACCACCTCGCCGAGTACTCGACGATCGCGGGCAACACCATCGCCTACGGCGCGACCGGCGGCGAGCTGTTCCTGCGCGGCCGCACCGGCGAGCGGTTCTGCGTCCGCAACTCCGGCGCGACCGTCGTCTCCGAGGGTGTGGGCGACCACGGCTGCGAGTACATGACCGGCGGTCACGCGGTGGTCCTCGGCGAGACGGGCCGCAACTTCGCGGCCGGCATGTCCGGCGGCGTCGCCTACGTGATCGACCTGAACCGCGACAACGTCAACGCCGGCAACCTCGGCGCGGTCGAGGCGCTCGACGACGCCGACAAGGCGTGGCTGCACGACGTGGTGCGCCGCCACGCCGAGGAGACCGGCTCGACGGTCGCCGAGAAGCTGCTCGCCGACTGGGACGCGTCCGTGGAGCGCTTCAGCAAGATCATCCCCAGCACGTACAAGGCAGTGCTCGCCGCCAAGGACGCCGCCGAGCGAGCCGGTCTCTCCGAGACCGAGATCACCGAGAAGATGATGGAGGCGGCGACCAATGGCTGATCCCAAGGGCTTTCTCAACCACGGCCGCGAGGTCGCCAGGTCCCGTCCGGTCCAGGAGCGCGTCAAGGACTGGAACGAGGTCTACGTCCCCGGCTCGCTGCTGCCGATCATCGGCAAGCAGGCCAGCCGGTGCATGGACTGCGGCATCCCGTTCTGCCACAACGGCTGTCCGCTGGGGAACCTGATCCCCGAGTGGAACGACTTCGCCTACCGCGAGGACTGGTCGGCCGCCTCCGAGCGCCTGCACGCCACCAACAACTTCCCGGAGTTCACGGGCCGGCTGTGCCCCGCCCCGTGCGAGTCGGCGTGCGTGCTCGGCATCAACCAGCCGCCGGTCACCATCAAGAACGTCGAGGTCTCGATCATCGACAAGGCGTGGGAGACCGGTGACGTCGCCCCGCAGATCCCCGAGCGGCTGTCCGGCAAGACGGTCGCGGTCATCGGCTCGGGCCCGGCGGGCCTGGCCGCCGCCCAGCAGCTGACCCGGGCCGGCCACACCGTCGCCGTCTACGAGCGCGCGGACCGCATCGGAGGCCTCCTGCGGTACGGCATCCCCGAGTTCAAGATGGAGAAGCGGCACATCAACCGCCGTATCGAGCAGATGCGCGCGGAGGGCACCCGCTTCCGCACGGGCGTCGAGATCGGCCGCGACCTCAAGGCCACCGACCTGAAGAAGCGCTACGACGCGGTCGTCATCGCCGCCGGCGCCACGACCGCCCGCGACCTCCCGGTCCCCGGCCGGGAACTCAAGGGCGTGTACCAGGCCATGGAGTACCTGCCGCTGGCCAACAAGGTGCAGGAGGGCGACTTCGTGGCGCCCCCGATCTCGGCCGAGGGCAAGCACGTCGTGGTCATCGGCGGTGGCGACACCGGCGCCGACTGCGTGGGCACCGCCCACCGCCAGGGCGCGGCCTCGGTCACGCAGCTGGAGATCATGCCCCGCCCGAACGAGGAGCGGAACCCGGTCGCCCAGCCGTGGCCGACGTTCCCGATGCTCTACAAGGTCACCAGCGCGCACGAGGAGGGCGGCGAGCGGGTCTACTCCGTCTCCACCACCCACTTCGAGGGCGACCAGGACGGCAACGTCCAGTGGCTGCACCTCACCGAGGTCGAGTTCGTCGAGGGCAAGCTGACCCAGAAGCCGGGCACGGAGCGCAAGATCCCCGCCCAGCTGGTCACCCTCGCCATGGGCTTCACCGGCACCGACCGCGAGAACGGCCTGGTGGAGCAGTTCGGCCTGGAGCTGGACGAGCGCGGCAACATCGCCCGCGACGCCGACTTCCGGACCAACGTGCCGGGCGTGTACGTCGCCGGTGACGCCGGCCGCGGCCAGTCCCTCATCGTGTGGGCGATCGCGGAGGGCCGCTCGGCCGCCCGCGGCGTCGACCGCTTCCTGACCGGCGCCAGCGACCTGCCGGCCCCGATCCGGCCGACCGACCGGTCCCTGATGGTCTGACGGACCGTCCGGCGGACCTTCCGGCGGGCCACCTGACGGCCCGTCACCAAGCGTCCCGTACAACGACGTACGGGCGGGACGTCCGGGGCACTGCCCCCGGACACCCCCGAGACGGCGCCTGCCCCCCTGTCCCGACCGGACGACCGGGCAGGCGCCGCCGCACGTCCCGGTGTGGGAGGGTGTGGCCCATGGTCGCGATCAGTCTCAGCAAGGTCCAGGAGACGGCCCCGCGCTGGTCAGCCTGTACAAGAGCGCCGGGGTGTCCCTCACGAAGCACGGCCTGGACGGGCAGCGGGCCGCCGTCTACCTGGTCGTGGACTACTCGGGGTCGATGAAGCCGTACTACCGGGACGGCAGCGTGCAGGCGCTCGCCGACCGGGTGCTGGGACTCTCGGCGCACCTCGACGACGACGGCCGGGTGCCGGTGGTGTTCTTCTCCACCGACGTGGACGCCGTGACCGACATCGCGCTCGCCGACCACCAGGGGCGGGTGGAGCGGATCGCGGCCGGCCTCGGACACATGGGCAGGACCAGCTACCACCTGGCGATGGACGCCGTCATCGACCACTACCTCGACAGCGGCTCGCGCGAGCCCGCCCTCGTCGTCTTCCAGACCGACGGCGGGCCGATCAACAAGCTCGCCGCCGAACGCTACCTGTGCAAGGCGTCGACGCTGCCGCTGTTCTGGCAGTTCATCGGCTTCGGGGACAAGGACAGCAAGCAGTTCGACTTCCTGCGCAAGCTCGACGAACTGCCCGTACCGGCACAACGCGTCGTCGACAACGCCGGCTTCTTCCACGCGGGCGCCGATCCGCGCCGGGTCTCGGACGCGGACCTCTACGACCGCCTGGTCGGCGATTTCCCCCAGTGGCTGGCGGCGGCGCGGGCCCGGGGGATCGTGGGCCCCGGCCACTGAGCCGGGCGCGACCTCAGGTGTCGCACTCCAGCACCGTCCGGCACAACCCGCACCGCACCCGCACCCGCCCCCGCACCGGCACCCTGATCCGCTGGAGACAGGTGGGACAGCGGAACGTCACCCGCAGCGGCCCCCGCCCGTCCGGCACGAAGGCGTACGGAGCGGCCGACGAGACGGCCGGCGCCGCGGTGTCCTGCGCCTGCCGCCGGTCACGCGCGTAGCGCCGCCGCCCCGCCCACCCCGCGGCCGTCAACGGCGGCTGCCGTTCGTCGAGACGGGCCCGCTCCCGCCCCTCGACGTACGCCGTGTACGCCCGCGCACTGGTGAACCACGTCGACGGGTCCTCGCCGAAGACCAGCGCCCGCTTGGCCAGCACGTACCCGAACTCCTCCGGCGTCAGGTACCCCAGCTTCTGCGAGGAGACCGCGTCCTCCCGGTAGGCGTCGAGCAGCAGCCACCCCGCCCCCAGATAGACGGTGGCCGTGTCCGTGAGGATCTCGTTGGCGGGCGTGCCGGGGAACGCCAGATCCACGCGGTGCAGCAAGACGTGCATGATCTCGTGCGCCAGGGCCGCGCCGATGTCCCGCCGATGGGTGCGGAACCGGTCGTTCAGCTCGATGAAGTACTCCGGCCCGCCGTCAGTTCCACGTTCGCCGCGTGCTGCATCTCCCGGAAGCCGACGATCACCCGGGCGTCCGGCAGGCGGAAGTGCCGCACCAGCTCCCGCGCCACCCGCTGCGCCCCGAGATGCAGGTCGTCGGTGTCGCAGAACGCCACGTCCGCGGAGGCCACGCTGACCGGGAACTGCTGGACGGTGCCGTACGACAGCCGCCGGTACAGCGCGGTGACGGCCTCCCGCACCGTCTCCAGGTGCGGGTAACCGTGCTCCACCGGTCCGCCGTTCGCCACGCCACTGCCCCCAAGACGCCGTGCACCCGCTTCCACTGTACGAGCGACCGCCGCGAGCGGACCCGACGGCGACCCCGGCGGCAGGGATCCCGCGGTCGCCGGCCCCCGATCACGACGCACTAGGGTGAACGCCCATGACCACCAGCAACACCGGAACCGGTGACGTCGACCCCGCGGTCCACGAGGAACTCGCCCGCCTGCGCGACAGCATCGACAACATCGACGCGGCCGTCATCCACATGCTCGCCGAGCGCTTCAAGGCCACCCAGCAGGTCGGCCACCTCAAGGCCCGCCACCAGCTGCCGCCCGCCGACCCGGCCCGCGAGGCCCGCCAGATCGCCCGCCTGCGCGCCCTCGCCGAGAACGCCAAGCTCGACCCGGCGTTCGCCGAGAAACTTCTCAACTTCATCATCGCCGAGGTGATCCGCCACCACGAGCGCATCGCCGAGGACGCCGTCAACGGCACCTGACCTCCACGGACGGCCCCGCGCCCGACGGACCCACCCCGCCGCGGCGTGCGCCGCGCACGCCCCGGCGGACACCGGGCGTCAGCCGACGGGCACTGCGCGTCAGGATTCGGGCATAAGCTGGTGGTCCCATCGCGGGAGGGATGTCGGTCATGCCGCCGGATGCCAGGATCCTGATCGTGGACGACCACCAGGACACGCTGTACGCGCTGGAGAACGTCCTGGCCCCGCTGGGCCACCGGATAACCCGCGCCACCAGCGGCGACGAGGCGCTGAAGCAGGTGCTGCGAGGCCGGGTCGGCCTCCTCGTGCTCGACGTGCGCATGCCCGGCGTCAGCGGCCTGGACGTGGTCCGCTACCTGCGGCGCCTCGAACAGACCCAGCACATCCCCGTCATCCTCCTCACCGGCTTCGGCCCCGACCAGGAGCTGACCACCACCGCCTTCGGCCTCGGCGTGGCCGACCTGGTCATGAAGCCGGTCGACCCGCTGGCCCTGCGCACCAAGGTCCGCTACCTCTACGACGCCCACCAGCGCTACGTCGCCCTCCAGGAGGAGACGCGCGCACTGCGGGCCCGGCTGGAGGGCCTGGACGCCGGGCACCCCGACACGCCCGACGCCCCGGAGGCCCGGGTGCCGCCCCAGCGCGACACCGAGGCCCGCACGACGGGTCCGTGGTCCCCCACGACGACATAGGCCCCGCCCGAGCCGTCGGCACCGGGAGTCTGTGGCGAGGCGCAGGCCGGTCCCGCGCCGACGCACCGGGAGTCCGCGGCGAGGCGCAGGCCGGTCCCGCGCCGACGCACCGGGAGTCTGTGGTGACGCGCAGGCCGGTCCCGCGCCGACGGCACCGGGAGTCCGCGGCGAGGCGCATGCCGGTCCCGAGCCGACGGTCCCGGGAGTCTGTGGCGAGGCGCAGGCCGGTCCCGAGCCGACGGTCCCGGGTGCCTCTGGCGGCGCGCAGCCCCCCACGCCGACGGCACCGGAATCCCGTCCTCCCGGCGCACGCGCGAACGGGGGACAAACGGCGCGTACCGATCCGCCCCTGTGCCCGGCCTGCGGCATCGGGCAGCATGGCCTGCATGTCCGTACTGACGCGCGACGAAGCGCAGACCCGTGCCCAGCTCCTCGACGTCCACCGCTACACCATCGAACTGGACCTGACCACCGGCGACGAGACCTTCGAGTCCCGCACCGTGATCCGGTTCACCGCGCGCACGGGCGCCGACACCTTCGTCGAGCTCAAACCGGCCGAGCTGCGCTCCGCCGTCCTCGACGGCGAGGCCCTGGACCCGCAGACCCTGGACGGCAACCGGCTGCCCCTGAAGAACCTCGCCGCCGGCGAGCACGAACTGCGGATCGCCGCGAGCATGCGCTACTCCCGCACCGGCGAGGGCATGCACCGCTTCACCGACCCCGCCGACGGCGAGACCTACGTCTACACGCAGATGTTCATGGACGACGTCCAGCGCGTCTTCGCCGCCTTCGACCAGCCCGACCTCAAGTCCGTCTTCGACCTGTCGGTCAAGGCCCCCACCGGCTGGACCGTCCTCGCCAACGGCGTCACCGAGCACCTCGGCGAGGGCCGCTGGCAGTCCGCCGCCACCCCGCCCATCTCCACCTACCTCGTCGCCGTCGCCGCCGGCCCCTGGCACTCCGTCCGCACCGAACACCGCGACCTGCCCTTCGGCATCCACTGCCGCCGCTCCCTCGCGCCCCACCTCGACGCCGAAGCCGACGAGATCCTCGACGTCACCCGCGCCTGCTTCGACCGCTACCACGAGAAGTTCACCGAGCCCTACCCCTTCGACTCCTACGACCAGGCGTTCGTCCCCGAGTTCAACGCCGGCGCCATGGAGAACCCCGGCCTCGTCACCTTCCGCGACGACTTCGTCTACCGCTCCGCCGTCACCGACACCGAGCGCCAGATCCGCGCCATGGTCATCGCGCACGAGATGGCCCACATGTGGTTCGGTGACCTCGTCACCCTCAGATGGTGGGACGACATCTGGCTGAACGAGTCCTTCGCCGAGTACATGGGCTACCAGACCACCGCCGAGGCCACCCGCTTCACCGACACCTGGACCGAGTTCGGCGTCACCCGCAAGGCCTGGGGCTACGACGCCGACCAGCGCCCCTCCACCCACCCCGTCGCCCCCGAGGACGTCGCCGACACCGCCTCCGCACTCCTCAACTTCGACGGCATCTCCTACGCCAAGGGCGCCTCCGCCCTGCGCCAGCTGGTGACCTGGCTCGGCGAGGAGGACTTCCTGGCCGGCATCAACACCCACTTCGCACGGCACAGGTTCGCCAACGCCACCCTCGCCGACTTCATCGACTCCCTCGCCTCCGCCACCGAACGCGACGTCCACGCCTGGGCCGACGCCTGGCTGCGCACCACCGGCGTCGACACCCTCACCCCCACCGTCACCACCGAGGCCGGCACCTGCGCCCTCACCGTGGAGCACACCGGCAGCCGCCCGCACCGCATCGCCGTCGGCCTGTACGACCAGGACCTCTCCGACGACAAGGGCCGCCTCACCCTGCGCCGGCGCCTCGACGTCGACGTCCCGCAGAGCGCGCCGCAGCCCCTCGGCAAGCCCCCGGCGCTGCTCCTGCTCAACGACGGCGACCTCACCTACACCAAGGTCCGCTTCGACGCCGCGTCCGCCGAGTCCGTCGGCACGAGCCTGTCCCGGCTGCCCGACCCGCTGACCCGCGCCGTCGTCTGGAACGCCCTGCGCGACGCGGTCCGCGACGGCGAACTCGCCCCCGGCGCCTACCTGGAGACCGCCCGCCTCCACCTCCCGCGCGAGACCGACCTGGCCCTCGCCCAGGGCGTCCTCGCCTTCGCCTCCACCCAGATCGCCGACCGCTACCTCACCCCCGAGGAACGCCCCGCCGCCCTGGCGACCCTGTCCTCCCTGTGCCGCGACCTCATCCGCCGCACCGAGGACGGCGACCACCCCGGCCTGCGCCTGATCGCCGTACGCCACTTCATCGACGTCGCCGCCCACCCGGAGACCATCGCCGCCTGGCTCGCCGAGGGCACGGTCCCCGGCGGACCCGAACTCGACCCCGACCTGCGCTGGCGCGTCCTCGCCCGGCTCGCCGTCCTCGGCGCCACCGACGAGGCCGCCATCGCCGCCGAACAGGAACGCGACCCGTCCGCCAACGGCCGCGAAGGCGCCGCCCGGTGCCGCGCCGCCCTGCCCGACGCGGAGGCCAAGCGCGCCGCCTGGGCCGCGATGTTCGACGGCGACGAGCTGTCCAACTACCTCTTCACCGCCACCGCCCAGGGCTTCTGGCAGCCCGAACAGGCCGACCTCGTACGGCACTACGTGCCCCGCTTCTACGACGACGCGGTCGCCGTGGCGGCCCGCCGCGGCCCCGCCATCGCCGACGCCGTCGGCCGCTGGGCCTTCCCCGCGCACGCCGTCGACACCGAGAACCTGACCCTGGGCGAGGCCTGCCTGCGCGAGGCGGACCCGACCCCCTCCCTGCGCCGCAAGCTGACGGACCAGCTGGACGACCTGCGCCGCGCCCTGCGCGTCAGGGAGGGCACGACGGCCTAGCTCCACCGGAGCGGCCGCGGCACGGGGGCGTCCGCACCGGACCGGAGCAGGAACCGGGGGCGAGACCGGGACGGGAGCGGGGCCTGGGGCTGCGACCGGGACCGGAGCTGGGGCCGGGACCAGGGCTGGGGCCGGGACCAGGGCTGAGGCCGGAGGGCCGGGGCTGAGGCCGGAGGGCCGGGGCGGCGCCCCCGCACCCCCGGCCGCCCCGCACCCCCGGCCCCCCCCGTCCCGCCGGGCCGGCAGCCCGCCCCCCTCACCCCGCTCCTCGAAGGCCGGTGACCCGCCGGGCACGACGAAGGGACGGCGGGAGCCGGGCCCCCACCGTCCCTCACGCCCGACGACCAGGCCCTAGAAGACCGGCACACCCTCGCGCGTCAGCCTCCAGTCCACCGACGCGAAGTCCTTCGGGTCCAGCACACCCTTCGCCGTCACCCACTCCGCGATCCGCGTCCGGATCTCCGTCGACTCCGCCCACAGCTCCTGCGCCGACGCCACGTGCGGGAACGCACCCCCGCCATTGGCCCGGTAGTTGTTCACCGCCAGCACGAACTGCCGGGCATCGTCCAGCGGCGCCCCGCCGTACGTCAGGTTCCTGATCCGCGCCCCGGCCGGCTGCGCGACGTCGATGTCGTACGACAGCCCCGACACGTAGTCGTAGTTGTAGTCCGGACGGCCGCCGGCGTTCGTCAGCTTCGCCACATCCACGGCCGCGTCCGCCGCCGTCCGCACGAAGTACTCCGCCGAGTACTCCAGGTACGCCCGCACCTGAGCACCCGTCATCAGCTTCGCGACCAGCGTGTTGTCGTACACGTACAGGCTCGACAGGTCCCGGATCGTCACCTCGCCGGCCGGGATCTCCGAGGTCCGCGAGAACGGCGACGCCTGCGCGATCACCGGCAGGGACGCGTACGACGTGCCCGCCAGGGCCGCCCTCACCACGTCCTCCTGGACCTTGGTGATCAGGTCGATGATCGGGGCGTCCTTGTACCGCGCCTCGACCGTGGTCAGCGTCTCCGTCGCCGTGCCCACCACCTGGTTGACGTACTCGACGACCTTGGCGTGCTCGTCCGACAGCAGCCTGGTGATCCTCGGGTCGTCGGCCACCGTGTTGGAGTTCAGCACCGACGCCGCCACCGACTCCACGCTCCAGCGGCCCCGGGCGAAGACCAGCTCGATGTCGAACAGCGACAGCCGCTCCGCGTAGGCCAGCGGCTCCGACAGCACCACCGTCTTCCCGGTCTCCTCGTTGACGACCTTCAGCTCCGGGATCTCCACGTGCGCGTGCCCCACCAGGATCGCGTCGATCCCCGGCACCTGCTGCGCCACCAGCGCCGCCGAGTTCTCGACGTAGGGGACCTGGTCACCGTACGACGACGTGCCCGAGGAACCCGAGTGCGCCGACACCACGACCACGTCCGCGCCCATCGACCGCAGCTTCGGCACCCACTTCGCCGCCTGCTCCTCCAGCCCCGGGAAGGCCAGCTTCCCCTGCACGTACGCCTTGTCCCAGATCGCGATGCCCGGATTGGTCAGGCCCAGCACCGCCACCTTCACCGGCGGCGCCCCCTTCACGCGGAACGTCTTCATGAAGTACGGCGGGAACGCCGGCTTCAGCGTCTTCGCGTCCACCGCGTTCGCCCCGAGCAGCGGGAAGTCGCACTGCTCCTCGAACTTGCGCAGCGTCTCGATGCCGTAGTTGAACTCGTGGTTGCCGAGCGCCACCGCGTCGTACCCGATCGCGTTCATCGCCTGCGCCATCGGGTGCACCGGACCGCCCTCGGCGGTGATCGGGTCCACCTTGGCGTAGTAGTACGTCAGCGGCGTGCCCTGGATCGTGTCGCCCGCGTCCAGGAGCAGCGTGTTCTCCCGGCCCCTCTCCTTGCGGATCGCGTTCACCAGGGTCGAGACGCGCGCCAGGCCCTGCGCGTTGCCCTTGGCGTCCGAGTACTCCGCGTCCTTGAAGTAGTCCCAGTTGAAGACGTGCCCGTGCAGGTCCGTCGTGCCCAGCACCGTCAGCGAGTACCGCTTGGCGGGCCTGGCCGGCTTCCCGGGCACCGCCGCCTGCGCCGCCGGTGCCCCGACCGCGCCCGCGATCGCCACCCCCGCCCCGGTCACGGCGGACTTCTTCAGGAACTTCCGGCGGTTCAACGGCATGCTGTGCTCCTCGGACAACGACCAATGACGCGCGTAGACAGATGCACGGGACAAGGGACACGCGCAGCCGAACGCGCGTAGATTCTGACCCGGCCATGGCAAACGACAACAGCCCCCACAGGTTTCGATCTGATGACCGCAACCACCCGGGAGCCGTCCCATACCCCGGTAAGGCCTGCCAGAGTGGGGCGTATGGCCACGCCCGCCGCCCACGGCACCCCCGACGCCCCCCTCCTCGTCGTCCGCGGCGAGACCACCCTCGAGGCCGACCCCGACATCGCCCGCCTCGGCATCACCGTCACCGCCCGCGGCCGGGACCGCCGCACCACCCTCGACGACCTCACCCGCCGCAACACCGAGGTCCTGGACCTGATCAGGTCCTACGGCGACGCCGTCACCGAGGTGTCGACCGGCGCCGTGTCCGTCGCCCCCGAACTCGCCCCGCACGGCCGCGGCGAACGCGTCCGCGGCCACCACGGCCACGTCCACGTCACCGCCGCGCTGACCGACTTCGCCGCCCTCGGCGACCTCACCACCCGCCTCGCCAGCCTCGACCTCACCCGGGTCGACGGGCCCTGGTGGGAACTGCGCCCCGACTCACCGGTCCACCGCGAGGCCCGCCGGCAGGCGGTACGGGACGCCGTACGACGCGCGACCGAGTACGCCGAGGCGCTGGACACCTCCGTGGCCGCCCTGATCGAGCTCACCGACCTCGGCGGCGAAGCGACGGGCGGACGCCCGCAGGGCGCCCTCGAACGCCGGACCCTCCGCAGGGCCGCAGCCACGGAGGACACGCCGCCCGAACCCCTCGACCTCGAACCGGAGCGGATGCGGGTGCGCGCCGAGGTGAGAGCGCAATTCACCATGGTCCCTCCGCACCTGTGAATTCACCCGATCGAGGAATTCGGGCGCCCGTGCGGATGCTCGTCGGAGCGGCCGGGCGCACAATGCCACGCCCGTCAACAACCCTTCACGCAAAGGATGTTGAGCGGCCATGTCCCGCGAATTCGCTACCGCCGGGTAAGACTTAGGCTCGACTCATGCGCCGAGCGAAAATCGTCTGCACCCTGGGCCCCGCCACCGACTCCTACGACCGGATCAAATCCCTGGTCGAAGCCGGAATGGACGTCGCCCGCCTCAACCTCAGCCACGGCGACCACGCCGAGCACGAGGAGCGCTACCACCACGTCCGCAAGGCCTCCGACGAGACCGGCCACAGCGTCGGCACCCTCGCCGACCTCCAGGGCCCCAAGATCCGCCTCGGCCACTTCACCGAAGGACCCGTCCTCCTCGAACGCGGCGACACCTTCACCATCACCGTCGAAGAGGGCGTGGCAGGCGACCGCCACACCTGCGGAACCACCTACGCCGGCCTCGCCGACGACGTCTCGCCCGGCGAACACATCCTCGTCGACGACGGCAAGGTGTGCCTGGAAGTCACCGAGGTCGACGGCCCCCGCGTCCACACCCGCGTCGTCGAGGGCGGCATCGTCTCCGACCACAAGGGCCTCAACCTCCCCGGGGTCACCGTCTCCGTCCCCGCCCTGTCCAAGAAGGACGAGGAAGACCTGCGCTGGGCCCTGCGCACCGGCCTCGACGTCATCGCCCTCTCCTTCGTCCGCAGCGGCCGCGACATCCTCGACGTCCACCGCATCATGGACGAGGAAGGCCGCCGACTGCCCGTCATCGCCAAGGTCGAGAAACCCCAGGCCGTCGAGAACATCGACGACATCGTCGCCGCCTTCGACGGCATCATGGTCGCCCGCGGCGACCTCGGCGTCGAGATGCCCCTGGAGCAGGTCCCCATCGTCCAGAAACGCGCCGTCAAACTCGCCAGGCGCAACGCCAAACCGGTGATCGTCGCCACCCAGATGCTCGACTCCATGATCGACAACTCCCGCCCCACCCGCGCCGAGGCCTCCGACGTCGCCAACGCCGTCATCGACGGCACCGACGCCGTCATGCTCTCCGGCGAGACCAGCGTCGGCAAATACGCCGTACAGACCGTCCGCACCATGGCCAAGATCCTCGAAGCCGCCGAGGAGGACATCCTCGCCGCCGGCCTCCCACCCCTCACCGAACACAACAAACCCCGCACCCAGGGCGGAGCCGTCGCCCGGGCCGCCGCGGAGATCGGCGACTTCCTCGACGCCAAATTCCTCGTCGCCTTCACCCAGACCGGCGACACCGCCCGCCGCCTCTCCCGCTACCGCTCCCCGATCCCCCTCCTCGCCTTCACCCCCGAACCCGCCACCCGCTCCCAGCTCAACCTCACCTGGGGCGTCGAGACCTTCCTCGTCCCGCCCGTCGGCTCCACGGACGCGATGGTCGACCAGGTCGACGAACTGCTCCTGCGCCACGGCCGCTGCGAGAAGGGCGACGTGGTGGTGATCACGGCCGGTTCGCCCCCGGGGGTCTCCGGCTCGACGAACCTGGTCCGCGTCCACCACGTCGGGGAGGACGACAGGCCCGAGTAGGGGCGGCCGGGTCCGGTCAGTACTTGGGGCCTACGTGGGTGTCGAGCAGGGCGACGGAGGCCTTCTTGGCGATGGAGACGTTCCTGGGGTTCGCCATTTTCCACTCGACGCCCACATGGTCCAGCGCGTCGGTGAAGAGGCGGATGATGTCGCCCGACAAGTTGGTGAAGAAGTACCGGGGTACTCGTAGCGCTTGCGTTCGCCGCCGACCATGCGGGTCGTCCAGTTGGTGATGCGGCATCCGTCGGAGTGGATGAGGCCCCGGACGAACTCCCAGGGGTGGGTGTCGACGATGGCCTGCTGCCACGGTTCGAGGGCGATGCGGCGCTCGTGCTTCTTGCCGGGGCCGTGTTGCGGGAAGAGACAGGGCCAGTGCTTGCTCGACCCCGTGACGGCGACGCAGCCTTGTTTCTTGACGCGACACACGCTGTTGGCGGGGCGTACGGAGCGCATGGAGGCTTCGCACTCGTCGATCACTCCGGGCCAGGCGTTGTCCAGCGCGATGCGCATGAAGTAGACCCCGCGTCGATGGAGGTTGATACAGCCGTCGCCGAGATAGAGGCCCAGCAGGTAGGCGTAGGCCGCAGGCGCCTCAGGCGTGCCAGGGACCTCCTGGCAGCGCGGGCAAGAGCGGCCTGTGAGGCGAATCGGCTCGACACGTCCTTGCCACGAGCGGATGGCGGACCGGGAGACTCCGAGTTCCTTGCTCACGGAATTCAGGCTGCGCCCTTGGGTCACCAGCGTCAGCGCCCGCTTGCGCGTACTCATGTCGTACATGTGCTCACTCTGTGAGCGTGATGGCGGCGGCACGCAGCAAAAAGCGGATGTTCACGAGAACGGGAACATCCGCTTTCTAAGATCAATCTTGGAATTGAAGGAAAAGTGCCCCGGGTGGGATTCGAACCCACGCTGTCGGTGGTTTGAGCACCGTGTCTCTTCCGCTGGACTACCGGGGCTTCCTCTAAAACAAAGGCAGGCACCGACCCGCCGTGACCCCACCTTACCGCAGCTGGGTAGGCTCTTGTCAGCAGTGCCCTGCCTGAACAAGGAGCCCCCGTGACCGCCCCCGAGTCGCCCCAGCCCGTAGACGCGCCCGACGACGACAAGTCGCACGTGCCTCCGCTGACGACCCGTGTCGTCATCGCCGAGGACGAGGCGCTGATCCGCCTCGACCTCAAAGAGATGCTGGAGGAGGAGGGCTACACCGTCGTCGGCGAGGCCGGTGACGGCGAGCAGGCGATCGAGCTCGCCCGTGAGCACAAGCCCGACCTGGTCATCCTCGACGTGAAGATGCCGAAGCTGGACGGCATCTCCGCCGCGGAGAAGATCGCCGAGGAGCGCATCGCGCCGGTGCTGATGCTGACCGCGTTCTCGCAGCGCGACCTCGTGGAGCGGGCGCGTGACGCGGGGGCGATGGCGTACCTGGTGAAGCCGTTCAGCAAGAGTGATGTCGTCCCGGCGATCGAGATGGCCGTCTCGCGGTTCACGGAGCTGCGCGAGCTGGAGAACGAGGTCGCGGACCTGACTCTGCGTCTGGAGACCCGCAAGCTGGTGGACCGGGCGAAGTCGGTCCTGCAGACGGAGTACGGGCTGACGGAGCCGGCGGCGTTCCGTTGGATCCAGAAGACGTCGATGGATCGGCGGATGTCGATGCAGCAGGTGGCGGAGGCCGTCATCCAGGACGCCGCGGAGAAGAAGGCGTCCAAGGGCTGAGGCGTCGCCGCGCACGGACGAAGTCGCCGCGCACGGACGAAGAGGCCCGCGCCCCCGGATCGAACCGGGGGCGCGGGCCTCTTCGTGTGCGGGGTCGGTTCAGTCCTCGCCGAGGTAGGCCTTGCGGACGGACTCGTCGTGCAGGAGGTCGCGGCCCGTGCCGGAGAGCACGATCTTGCCGATCTCCATGACGTGGCCGTGGTCGGCGAGCGAGAGTGCCGCCTGGGCGTTCTGCTCGATGAGGAGGATGGTCATGCCCTGGGACTTCAGTTCCGCGATGGTCGCCATGATCTTCTGCATCATGATCGGGGACAGGCCCATCGAGGGTTCGTCCAGCATGAGCAGCTTCGGCTGGGACATGAGGGCGCGGCCCATGGCGAGCATCTGCTGTTCGCCGCCGGAGAGGGTGCCGGCGGCCTGCTTGCGGCGCTCTCCCAGGATGGGGAAGAGGTCGTAGGCGCGCTGGATGTCCTTTTCGATGCCTGCTTTGTCGTTGCGGAGGAAGGCGCCGAGGCGGAGGTTGTCCTCGATCGTCATGCGGGGGAAGATGTGCCGGCCCTCGGGGAGTGGGCCAGTCCCAGCGAGACGATGTCGTGGGCGGGGATCTTCTTCAGGGACTTGCCGTTGAATTTGATCTGGCCGCCGACCGGCTTGAGGAGGCCGGAGAGGGTGCGCAGGGTGGTGGTCTTGCCGGCGCCGTTGGTGCCGATCAGGGTGACGACCTCGCCGGCGTCGACCTTGAACGAGATGCCTTTGACGGCTTCGATCTTGCCGTAGGCGACCCGGAGGTCCTCGACTTCGAGCAGTGCGGTCATCGGTCGTTCTCCTTGGCGGGCGCGGCGTCCGTCGTGGTCTCGGCGTGCGCTTCGGCGGCCTCGACTTCGGCGATCTCCTCGGCGCCGGGTGCGTCTTCGTAGGGTTCGCCGAGGTAGGCGGCGACGACGCGGTCGTCGCCCTGGACGGTGGCGCTGTCGCCCTCGACGAGTTTTTCGCCCTGGACGAGGACGGCGACGCGGTCGCAGAGGTTGAAGATGAAGCGCATGTCGTGCTCGATGACGAGGACGGCGATGCCCTGGTCGCGGATGGCGAAGACCAGTTCTTCGGTGGCTCGCGTCTCCTGGGGGTTCATGCCGGCGGTGGGCTCGTCGAGGAGGAGCAGGCCGGGGTCGCTGGCGAGGGCCCGGGCGATCTCGAGCTTGCGCTGTTCGCCGTAGGGCAGGTTGCGTGCGAGGTGGTCGGCCTTCTTCTCCAGGCCCACGAACTCGAGGAGTTCCATGGCGCGTGCGCGGGAGGCGGCTTCCGCCTTGTGGAAGCCGGGGAGGCGCAGGACGGCGGACCAGAAGCCTTCTTTGGTGCGGGTGTGGCGGCCGACGAGCACGTTTTCCAGGACCGTCATGTTGGCGAACAGGCGGATGTTCTGGAAGGTGCGGGCGATGCCGGCGGCGGTGACCTTGAAGGATTTGGGCGGCAGGACGGTGCCCTTGTAGCGGACTTCGCCTTCGGTGGGGATGTAGAGGCCGGTGAGGCAGTTGAAGAAGGTGGTCTTGCCGGCGCCGTTGGGGCCGATGAGGCCGACGATCTCTCCGGCGTTGACGTGGAGGTCGACGTCGCGGACGGCGGTGAGGCCGCCGAAGCGCATGGTGACGCCGCGGGCGTCGAGGACCCTTTCGCCGGTGGGGGCGACCGTGGTGGTGGTGTCGGTGGTCATGGTGGTCAGGCCCCTGCCTTCGTCAGGACGGTGGGAGCTTCCGCGTCCTCGTGGAACTCGAGCTGACGCCGGCGGTTGGGGATGAGGCCCTCGGGGCGGAAGCGCATCAGGAGGATGAGTGCGAGGCCGAAGGCGAAGAGCTGGTAGTCGCCGAGGAACTGGAGCTTGTTGGGGATGAGGAAGAGCAGTGCCGCGCCGATGAGGGGTCCGCTGATGGTGCCCATGCCGCCGAGGACGACTGCGGCGAGGAGGAAGGCGGAGTTGGGCGGGATGGGGCCGGCGAAGAGGTACTGCTCGGGTGTCACGGTGTAGGTGACGTGGGCCTGGACGGTGCCGGCGAGGCCGGCGAGGGAGGCGCCGACGGCGAAGGCGATGAGCTTGACGCGGAAGCCGTTGATGCCCATGGCGAGTGCGGCGGTCTCGTCCTCGCGGATGGCGACCCAGGCGCGTCCGATGCGGGAGTCGCCGCTGCGTCGGAAGACGAGGACGACGATCGCGGTGATGAGGAGCATCAGGAAGAAGTAGTTGGCGAACCGGCCGATGGTGAAGCCGGCGACGGCGTGCTCGGTTCCGAAGTCGAACCCGAGGATGTTGAGGTTCGGGATGGAGGAGATGCCGTTGGAGCCGTTGGTGACGTCGGGCCCGGAGGTGCCGTCGAGGTTGTTGGCGGTGATGCGGAAGATCTCGCCGAAGCCGAGGGTGACGATGGCGAGGTAGTCGCCGCGCAGTCGCAGGGTCGGGGCGCCGATGAGGACGCCGAAGACGAGGGAGGCGGCGGCGCCGACGAGGACGGCGGCCCAGAAGGGGAAGTGCACGTCGAAGGGGAGCTGGGGGAGCCGGAGACCATGGCGGCGGCGTAGGCGCCGACGCCGAGGAAGGCGACGTATCCGAGGTCGAGGAGGCCGGCGAGGCCGACGACGATGTTGAGGCCGAGGGCGACGGTGCCGAAGATGAGGATGTAGACGCCGACGGTGGCGTACTGGTCGTCGGTCTGGGTGAAGGGGAACATCGCGGCGGCGACGAAGGCGCCGCAGATGGTGATGTTCTGGTGCCGGGCGGTGATCTGGGAGGCCTGGTTGACCAGTCCGGCCTTGTTGAGTGCGGCGAAGCCGAAGGCGGCGGTGATGAGGAAGCCGATGAAGAGTTCGTCGTACTCGGTGCCGATGCCGTAGGTGAAGACGGTGAGGCCGAGGCCGAGGACGGCGACGATGATGAGGATCTCGGCGTAGGGGGGCAGGGTGCCGACGGGGCGGGGGGTGCCGCCGGCGAAGGCGGCCTTGGTGATGTCGCGGGCGCCGCGCAGGCGGTGGCGGAACAGTTCCCAGCCGGTGTCGTCGGGGTCGTGGGGTTCGGGCGCGGGCCGCTCGAAGGGGAGGGCGAGGGCGCCGAGGAGGGCGACCAGGGTGGCGAGGGCGGCGACGAAGCCGCCGGGCTCGAGGTTGACGATGCCGCCGAGGTCGACGGTGATCGCGACGACCGTGTACCAGACGGTGGCGAAGGCGGCGAGGGCGGCGAACTTGATCGCGCCGTCGGCGCCGGCCGGGGTGAGCCAGCGCAGGCCCTTGAGGCCGTAGGAGGACAGGCCGAGGAGGGTGGTGAGGGCGCCGCCGATGAGGGCGAGGACCTGGAGGCCGCCGGGGTAGCCGTAGACGGTGAGGTCGCCGGGGAAGGCGGAGGTCCAGGTCCAGGCGAGGAAGGTGGAGACGACGGTGAGGGCGCCGCCGCCGGTGGCGAGGGCGCGGCCGAGGTGCTCCGGGATGCCGATGAGGCCGGTGGCCGGTGCGGCGGCGGGGGTGCTGGGGGTGCCGGGTGCGGTGGTCTGTGTGGTCATCGGTGTCACGCCCTGTCCGCGACGCGTTCGCCGAGCAGGCCTTGTGGCCTGAACAGCAGTACGAGGATGAGAAGTACGAAGGCCCAGACGTCGGCCCAGGACTGGCTGCCGAACTGGTCCATGCCGGGGATGTCGGCGATGTAGGCGGTGGCCAGGGTTTCGGCGATGCCGAGGACGATGCCGCCGATCATGGCGCCGTAGATGTTGCCGATGCCGCCGAGGACTGCCGCGGTGAAGGCCTTGAGGCCGAGGATGAAGCCCATGCGGTAGTCGATCTGGCCGTACTTGAGGCCGTAGGCGACGCCGCCGACGGCGGCGAAGATCGCGCCGAGGGCGAAGGCGATCACGATGATGCGGTCGGTGTTGACGCCCATGAGCTTGGCGGTGTCCGGGTCCTGCGCGGTGGCCTGCATGCCGCGTCCGGTGCGGGTCTTCATGACGAAGTAGGCGAGGACGGCCATGCTGATGGGGGCGGCGGCGAGGAGGAAGACGTCGCCGGTCTGGATGGTGACGTCACCGATGTGGAAGGGGCCGCCCTCGATCTGGGGGAAGGTGCGGGCCGACTTCGCCTCCGGGTACCAGGCCCAGACGGCCTGCTGGAGGGCCAGGGAGAGGCCGATGGCGGTGATGAGGGGGGCGAGCCGGGGTGCGCCGCGCAGGGGGCGGTAGGCGAACCGTTCCGCTCCGATGGCGACGAGGGCGGCGACCAGCATGGCGCCGATGAGCATGAGCGGCAGGGCTATCCACATGGTCGTGCCGTTGGGCAGTATCCAGAGGTAGACGGAGAGAGCCCCGAAGGCGCCCGTCATGAAGATCTCGCCGTGGGCGAAGTTGATGAGCTGGACGATGCCGTAGACCATCGTGTAGCCAATGGCGACCAGCCCGTACATGGATCCCAGTAGCAGGCCGTTGACCAGCTGCTGCGGCAGTTCGTTCACCGCATGTCCTCCGAGACGTTCGGATGATTTCGACGGATGTGTCCGGATGTGGGTCCGCGCGGGGCGCCAGTGGAACAGCGCCCCGCGCGGCTCGGTGATGCGGGTGGGTCAGCCGGTGTAGGTGCCGGACTTCACCGACTTCCAGGCACCGTTCTCGACGGCGTACACGGTGAGCTGCTTGTTGGTGGCGTCACCGAACTCGTCGAAGGAGACCTTGCCGGTCACACCGTCGAAGGAGACGTTCTGCATGGCGGCGGTGACCTTGGCGCGGGCGTCGTCCGGGAGCTTGCCGTCGTTGTCGTCGACGACCTTCTTCACGGCCTCGATGATCGCCCAGGCGGAGTCGTAGGAGTAGCCGCCGTAGGCCTCGAAGGCCTCCTTGTAGTTCTCGGCCTTGTAGTTGGCCACGAACTCCTTGGCGGAGGGCAGTTCCTCGACCGGTGCGCCGACCGACGTGGCCAGGTCGCCGGCGGCGGAGGCGCCGGCCAGCTTGATGAAGTCGGCGCTGTAGATGCCGTCACCGCCGACCACGGGGATCTTGGCGCCGGCGGCCTTGATCTGCTTGCTCAGCGGGCCGGCCTGGGGGTACTCGCCGCCGTAGTAGACGACGTCGGCGCCGGAGTTCTTGACCTTCGTGGCGATGGCCGAGAAGTCCTTGCTGTCCGGGTTGATGTGCTCGGTGCCCGCGACCGCGCCGCCGAGCTTCTGGAACTCCTTGGTGAAGGTGGCGGCCAGGCCGGCGCCGTAGGTCTTCTTGTCGTCGATGACGAAGACCTTCTTCTTCTTGGCGTCGTTGAACAGGTACTGGGCGGCGAACGGGCCCTGGATGGCGTCCGTGGTCGCGGTGCGGAAGTACGAGTTGTAGACGCGCTTCTTGGAGTTCTGCCAGTCGGTGCCCTGGGTGAGCGCCGGGTTGGTGTTGGCCGGGGAGACCTCGACCAGCTTGGCGTCGTCGAAGACCTTCTGCATCGACTCGGCGACGGAGGAGTTCAGCGGGCCGACCACGCCGAGGACGGACTTGTCCGCGACCAGTTTGGTGGCGTTCTGCTGGCCCGAGGACGGCTGGGCCTGGTCGTCGAGCGCCTCGATCTTGAAGGTGACGCCGTCGACGTACTTCTTCTTGTTGGCCGTCTTGGCGGCCAGGTCGACGGAGTTCTTGATGCCGAGGCCCAGCGCGGACAGGTCGCCGGTCAGCGGGGCGTCGACGCCGATGGTGACGGTGGTGCCGCCGCCGCTGTCGGAGCCCTTGTCGTCGCTGTCGCGCGAGCCGCAGGCAGTGAGGGTGAGTGCTCCCGCGGACAGCGCAGCGGTGATGGCGATAAGCGAACGTTGACGCACGTTCCAGTCCTTTCCCTGGGCGGCCCTCCCCCCTGGAAGAGGCCGAGTCGAGCGCTGGGGCCGAAGGGGTATTCCAGCTGCGCGGTGACTGGCCGTGACTCTAAACGGGTGAAGGTAACGCGGAGGAGGCTCTGGCCCATGCTGTGACTCTCTTGTTATGACACCAGGTAATGCAGAGCGGTACTCAGAGGGTGGAACCGTGGAATTCAGGCCGATTCGCCCTGTCCACATGCTGAGAATCCGCAGGACGCGCCCCGGTGGTTTCAGGCGTCTCAGACGTTTTGGTGATTACCCGGATTCGTTGCTGCAGGCGACTTGTAGGGCCTGGGAGAGGTCCTGCGCGTACCGGGAGCCGAGGATGAAGCTGTGGTCCTGCATTGCGCGCGCATTACGCAGAGTTACGTCCAGGAAAGGCAGTCCGGCATCCCTCGGCACATTTCCGCAATCCGTCACATGCATCGTGATGACGATCTTGCGGGCGGAACCCGCTTTTGTGCGGAAAGGTGAACGCGGCGCCGACGTCAGGAAGATGCCGGCGTACGGCTGCGCCAGCCGCGTCGTCGTGACCGGCGGACCCGACTCCACGCTGAGCAGCACCTCCAGCGCGAACGTCCGCGGCCGGGTGCCCGGTGGCACCGTGAGCGGCCCCAGGTACGCGAGGCTCACGACCTGGGACGGGAACGGCGGTGCCGGGGCGGCCCGTTGACGCTCCTGCGGCCGGGTCGCCCAGAGCAGACCGCCACCGGCCAGGAGGGCGAGGGCCGTCAGCGCCGCCGGCACGGACCGGCGGTGACGCCCGAGGAACCCGGGGAGCGGGGCCGACCGGGCGCGCGAAGCGTCCGCCCCCGAGGTGTCCGCGGTCTTCCACGCGCGCGTGCCCTCGCCCGGCTCGACGGGGCCGACCCCGCCGCTCACCGCCAGGGACCCCCGCCCGGAGTGCCGGAGCGGTACCGGGCGGTACAGCCCTCGTGCGACCGACGGACGATCAACTCGTCCGCGGCACGCGCGCCTTCGCGCTTCTCCACGGCCCGCGCGGCGTCCACGACCGAGCGCAGGATCTCGTACTGGCCGCCTGAGAGCCCCATCGACTGGTAGTCCCCGTAGCCGCCGCCGTCCAGAACCTCGCGCGACCAGTGGGCGACGATCCGGGCGCACAGTGCCTCGGGGGGAGTCGAGGAGGGCGACGGGGTGCTTCCCGCCCCGGCGGCGCCGGGACCGGCACAGGCCGTCACCAGCACGCCCGCGCCGAGGACCGCCCCGAGCCACCGCGCCACCCCGGGGCGGCGTGCGGCGGTGGACCGTCGGAGCGTCCCGGGGCGCCGTGCCGGCTCCGACCGGCATGCCGCGGGCGGTCGTGCCGGTCCGGTTCGCCGTGCCGGTCCGGTTCGTCCTGCCGTCGCGGGCCGTCGTGCCGCCCCCGGCCGAAGGGCCATCCCGTTGCCATTCCCCGACGCTAGGCCGCGGAGGCGGCGGCGGGCAACGGGGCGGGAGGGGCCGGACGACGGGCCGGGGAGGGGCGGCGCCGGTGCCCTCAGCCGGTCGCGGGCGCGGCGTCGCCGGCGTTCAGGTCCCGCAGCAGACACGTCAGCCGCGCCGTGCACACCCGCTTGTCCGCCTCGTCGCTGATCACGATCTCGTACGTCGCCGTGGACCGCCCCCGGTGCACGGGCGTGGCCACGCCCGTGACCAGGCCGGAGCGGACGCCGCGGTGGTGGGTGCAGTTGAGGTCGACACCGACGGCGATCTTGGAGCTGCCGCCGTGCAGCATGGCGCCGACCGAACCGAGGGTCTCCGCCAGCACCGCGGAGGCACCGCCGTGCAGCAGCCCGTACGGCTGGGTGTTGCCCTCGACCGGCATCGTGCCGACGACCCGCTCGGCGGACGCCTCGACGATCTGCACGCCCATGCGGGTGCCCAGGTGCCCGGCGGAGAAGAGGGCACCCAGGTCGATGCCGAGCGCCGCGTACTCGTCGACGATCTCCTGCGGGAACTTCACGTGCTGCTGCTCGCCCATGGGACCTGCTCCGTTCGTCGTGACCCGTGTCGTGACCGGTACGGGGACCGTGTCGGCTGAGCAAACGCTCAGTCGGTCGCCGATTGTTCCAGACGGACGACGACGGACTTGCTGGCCGGGGTGTTGCTGGTGTCCGCGGTGGCGTCCAGCGGCACCAGGACGTTGGTCTCCGGGTAGTACGCCGCCGCGCAGCCCCGTGCCGTCGGGTAGGACACCACCCGGAAGCCGGGCGCCCGCCGCTCCACCCCGTCCCGCCACTCGCTCACCAGGTCCACGTAGGAACCGTCGGCCAGGCCCAGCGCCCGGACGTCCTCGGGGTTGACCAGGACGACCCGGCGGCCGTTCGTGATGCCCGGTAACGGTCGTCGAGCCCGTAGACGGTGGTGTTGTACTGGTCGTGCGAGCGCAGCGTCTGCAGCAGGAGCCGGCCGGCGGGCAGCTCGGGGAACTCCACCGGCGCGGCCGTGAAGTTGGCCTTGCCGGTGGCCGTGGGGAAGCGGCGCTCGTCGCGCGGGGCGTGCGGCAGCGCGAAGCCGCCGGGGCGGGCGACGCGCGCGTTGAAGTCCTCGAAACCGGGGATCACGCGCGCGATGCGGTCCCGGATCGCGGCGTAGTCCTTCTCGAACTCCTCCCACGGCACCCGGCTGTCCTCGCCCAGCACCCGGCGCGCCAGCCGGCACACGATGGCCGGTTCGGACAGCAGCCGCGCGCTCGCGGGCGCCAGCCGGCCGCGGGAGGCGTGCACCATGCCCATGGAGTCCTCGACGGTCACGAACTGCTCGCCGCCGTCCTGCACGTCGCGCTCGGTACGGCCGAGCGTCGGCAGGATCAGGGCACGCGCGCCCGTGACGACGTGCGAGCGGTTGAGCTTCGTCGACACGTGCACCGTCAGCCGGGCCCGCCGCATCGCCGCCTCGGTGACCTCCGTGTCGGGGGAGGCGGACACGAAGTTGCCGCCCATGGCGAAGAAGACCTTCGCCTCGCCGTCCCGCAGCGCCCGGATGGCCCGTACGACGTCGAAGCCGTGCCCGCGCGGCGGCGCGAAGCCGAACTCCCGCTCCAGGGCGTCCAGGAAGGCCGGGGCCGGGCGCTCGAAGATGCCCATGGTGCGGTCGCCCTGCACGTTCGAATGACCGCGCACCGGGCAGACGCCCGCGCCCGGACGGCCGATGTTGCCGCGCAGCAGCAGGAAGTTGACCACCTCGCGGATGGTCGGCACGGAGTGCTTGTGCTGGGTGAGGCCCATCGCCCAGCACACGATGACGCGCTCCGAGGCCAGCACCATGCGCAGGACCTCCTCGATCTCCGCGCGCGTGAGCCCCGTCGCGGCGAGCGTCGTGTCCCAGTCGGCCTCGCGGGCGGCCGCGGCGAACTCCTCGTAGCCGTGGGTGTGCTCGGCGACGAAACGCTCGTCGACCGCACCCTCGGTCTCGAGGATCAGCTTGTTGAGGAGGCGGAACAGGGCCTGGTCGCCGCCGAGGCGGATCTGGAGGAACAGATCGGTCAGGGCGGCGCCCTTGAGCATGCCCCGCGGGGTCTGGGGATTCTTGAAGCGCTCCATGCCGGCCTCGGGCAGCGGGTTCACGCTCACGATCCGCGCGCCGCCCGCCTTGGCCTTCTCCAGGGCGGAGAGCATCCGCGGATGGTTGGTGCCCGGGTTCTGGCCGGCGACGATGATCAGGTCGGCCTTGTACAGGTCCTCGAGCAGGACGCTGCCCTTGCCGACGCCGATCGTCTCCACGAGGGCCGAACCGGACGACTCGTGGCACATGTTGGAGCAGTCGGGAAGGTTGTTGGTGCCCCACTCGCGCGCGAACAGCTGGTAGAGGAACGCGGCCTCGTTGCTCGTGCGCCCCGAGGTGTAGAACACGGCCTCGTCGGGGGAGGTCAGGGCCGCCATCTCCTCGGCGACGATGTCGAAGGCGCGCTCCCAGGAGACCGGCTCGTAGTGCTCGCCGCCCTCGGGCAGGTACATCGGGTGCGTGAGCCGGCCCTGCTGGCCCAGCCAGTAGCCGCTGCGCTCCGCGAGGCCGGCGACCGGGTGCGCGGCGAAGAACTCCGGGGTGACCCGGCGCAGGGTGGCCTCCTCGGCGACCGCCTTCGCGCCGTTCTCGCAGAACTCCGCCGCGTGCCGGTGGTCCGGCTCCGGCCAGGCACAGCCCGGACAGTCGAAACCGTCCTTCTGATTGACGCGCAGCAGCGTCAGCGCGGTCCGCCGCACGCCCATCTGCCGCTGGGCGATCCGCAGGGTGTGACCGATGGCCGGCAGCCCCGCCGCCGCGTGCTGCGGCTCGGCGACCTGCGGCGCGTCCTGAACCGGGTCGGCCTTGGGCGGCTTCGTTGCCATCGCGGCGCTCCTTCACTGGCACGGGCACTGACACGGGTGACCACTCCCACCGATCCTTGCACGCGACACCGACAGGGCGGGCGTGCGGGCGTGCGGGGTGCGGGGTGCGGGAGCAATGGTTGCAGGACCGCGGGAACAGAGGGAGGGGGCGGGGAGAAGGGACGAGGGGACGAGGGGACGAGGGAGAGGGGGAGAGGGGGGAGAAGAGGAGGGAGGGAGCCGGGGAGTCGTCGCCGCGCCCCGGGCCGCCGGAGGCACACCTGGGCCGGAGTGTCGGTGGGGCGTGGCAGGATCGGGGGCGTGGCAGAAACAGCATCGAAGAAGACCGAGAACACCTCCGGCGCCGGCCGGCCCCGCCTGATGCTCATGGACGGGCACTCGCTGGCCTACCGCGCGTTCTTCGCGCTGCCCGCGGAGAACTTCACCACCGCGACCGGCCAGCCGACGAACGCGATCTACGGCTTCGCGTCGATGCTGGCGAACACCCTGCGCGACGAGGCGCCCACGCACTTCGCGGTGGCGTTCGACGTCTCCCGCAAGACCTGGCGCTCCGAGGAGTTCACCGAGTACAAGGCCAACCGTTCCAAGACCCCGGACGAGTTCAAGGGCCAGGTCGAGCTGATCGGCGAGCTGCTCGACGCGATGCACGTCTCCCGGTTCGCGGTCGACGGCTTCGAGGCCGACGACGTGATCGCCACGCTGGCCACCCGGGCCGAGGCCGAGGGCTTCGAGGTGCTGATCGTCACGGGCGACCGCGACTCCTTCCAGCTCGTCAGCGAACACACCACGGTGCTGTACCCCACCAAAGGCGTCTCCGAGCTGACCCGCTTCACCCCGGAGAAGGTCGTCGAGAAGTACGGGCTGACGCCCGCCCAGTACCCCGACTTCGCGGCCCTGCGCGGCGACCCGTCCGACAACCTCCCGGGCATCCCGGGCGTCGGCGAGAAGACCGCCGCGAAGTGGATCAACCAGTTCGGTTCGTTCGCCGAGCTGGTCGAGCGCGTCGACGAGGTCAAGGGCAAGGCCGGGCAGAACCTCCGCGACCACCTGGAGGCCGTCAAGCTCAACCGCCGCCTGACGGAGATGGTCCGCACCGTCGAGCTGCCCGGCACCGTCCTCGACCTCGAGCGCGCCCCGTACGACCGCACGGCCCTCGCGATGATCCTGGACACCCTCGAGATCCGGAACCCGTCGCTGCGCGAACGGCTGCTCGCCGTGGACCCGGGCGCCCGGGAAGCCGAGCCGGCCGCGGCCGTCGCACCCGGCGTGGCACTGGACGGCACGGTGCTGGGCACGGGCGAGCTGACCGCCTGGCTCACCGAGCACGGCGCCGGACCCCTCGGTGTGGCCACCGTCGACACCTGGGCGCTGGGCACCGGGGCGGTCGCGGAGGTCGCGCTCGCCGCGGCGGACGGACCCGCCGCCTGGTTCGACCCGGCCGAGCTGGACGAGACCGACGAGAACACCTGGGCCGCCTGGCTGGCGGCCGAGGACCGCCCCAAGGTCCTGCACAACGCCAAGGGCGCCATGCGCGTCCTCGCCGAGCACGGCTGGAACGTCGCCGGCGTCTCCATGGACACCGCCCTGGCCGCCTACCTGGTCAAGCCCGGCCGTCGCTCCTTCGACCTGGACGCGCTGTCGCTGGAGTACCTGGGCCGGGAGCTGGCCCCGCCCGCCGCGGCCGACGGCCAGCTCGCCTTCGGCGCGGACGAGGGAGCCGAGGCCGAGACGCTGATGGTGCAGGCCCGCGCGATCCTCGACCTCGGCGAGGCCTTCCGCGGCCGGCTGGAGGAGGTCGGCGCGGCGGACCTGCTCCAGGACATGGAACTGCCCACCTCCGCCCTCCTCGCCCGTCTGGAGCGGCACGGCATCGCCGCCGACCGGGCGCACCTGGAGGCCATGGAGCAGATGTTCGCGGGCGCCGTCCAGCAGGCGGTGAAGGAGGCGCACGCCGCCGCCGGGCACGAGTTCAACCTCGGCTCGCCCAAGCAGCTCCAGGAGGTCCTCTTCGGGGAACTGGGCCTGCCGAGGACGAAGAAGACCAAGACCGGTTACACGACGGACGCCGACGCTCTGGCCTGGCTCGCCGCCCAGACGGACAACGAACTCCCGGTGATCATGCTCCGCCACCGTGAGCAGGCCAAGCTCCGCGTCACCGTCGAGGGCCTGATCAAGACGATCGCCGCCGACGGCCGTATCCACACCACCTTCAACCAGACGGTCGCCGCGACCGGCCGCCTGTCGTCCACCGACCCCAACCTCCAGAACATCCCGGTCCGCACGGACGAGGGCCGGGCGATCCGGCGCGGGTTCGTCGTCGGCGAGGGCTTCGAGTCCCTGATGACGGCCGACTACAGCCAGATCGAACTGCGGGTGATGGCCCACCTCTCCGAGGACGAGGGCCTCATCGAGGCGTTCACCTCCGGCGAGGACCTGCACACCACGGCCGCCTCCCAGGTCTTCGGCGTCGAGCGGGACGCCGTGGACGCGGAGATGCGCCGCAAGATCAAGGCGATGTCGTACGGCCTGGCGTACGGGCTGTCGGCGTTCGGGCTGTCCCAGCAGCTGAACATCGACGCGGGGGAGGCCCGCGCCCTGATGGACGCCTACTTCGAGCGCTTCGGCGGCGTACGGGACTACCTGCGCCGCGCGGTCGAGGAGGCACGGGCGACGGGCTACACGGCGACGCTCTTCGGGCGCCGCCGCTACCTCCCCGACCTCAACAGCGACAACCGTCAGCGCCGCGAGGCGGCCGAGCGCATGGCCCTCAACGCGCCGATCCAGGGCACGGCGGCGGACATCGTCAAGATCGCCATGCTGAAGGTGGACGCGGCCCTGCGCGAGGCGGAGCTGAAGTCCCGCATGCTCCTCCAGGTCCACGACGAAATCGTCCTGGAGATCGCCCCCGGCGAGCGGCCGGCCGTGGAGGAACTGGTCCGCCGGGAAATGGCCGGTGCGGTCCACCTCAGGGCCCCCCTGGACGTCTCGGTGGGCGCGGGCCCCGACTGGGAGTCGGCGGCCCACTAGCCCCGGCACCGACGGGAAGGGACCCCATCCGCGGCGGTGGGGTCCCTTCCTCGTCCCACTCGCTCCCGGGCCTTCGCACCCGCCCCGTTCCCGCACGACGCCCTCGCGCGCGCCGACCGCTCGCCTCCCGGTCTCCCGCGCCGGCCCCCCGCCGGCCCACCCACGTCGGCCTGCTCACGTCGGCCCGTCCGCCCGCGCCCGTCCCCCTGCCCACCCACGTCGGCCGGTCCGTCCGCCCGCGCCGGTCCCGTGGACCCGCGCGGCTCCCGAACCCTTCCCGTTCGTCGCCGGCCAGCCGGTCGCCCGCAGTTCCCCTCCGCTCCTCACTCCCGGCACCCTGCGGCCCGAAGGACCCGCGTTCCCGCGGGGCCCTCACCCGCGTGGCCCCCGAGAAGGGGCCCTTGCGGGCGGGGGGCCGCCAGGATGCGGCCATGGGTATACGCATGCTTCACCGCCGGAAGGCCTCCGCACGCGTTCACGTCACGTCCCCCGCCGGCAAGAGGCGAGCCGGCCCCGACGCGACCCCCTCGGGGCGGCCGCTTCCCGCCCTCGCGCCCGGCGCCGCGACGCCCCGCGTCCCCGGGGCCCCTCTCCGGGTGCCGCGCGAGACGGCCGTGAGCCTCCGGCGCCGGGTCCTCGCCCCGCTCGCCCGCCCGGACGCCGCCTGGCGCCTCAAGACCGAGACGGCCCGCGGCTACCTGGCCCTCGGCCTCGCCGCCCTGCGCCGACTCCCAGGCCGCGCGCGGGGCGCCGCATCACGGTCTTCGTCGTGGGTGCGGCACCCGGCGCGGGCCGTTCCGGCGGCCGCTGATCCGGGCCGGCGGGTGTTCCCCGCCGTTCACCCGACGCCCACCTCGTCCCTCTGCCGCGCGGGCCGCACCGTTCCGCGCCGCGACCGCACCCCCACGGCGTACAGCACGACCCCCAGCAGCAGCCCCGCCCCCGCTCCGAAGCACAGGGTCGGGATCAGCTCGTAGGGCTTGCTGCCGGGACCCCGCCCGTCCCACCAGCCGAGCGCCCGGCGGGCCGCCGCGGTCAGGGCGCAGCCGCCGATCACGGCCGCCGCCCACCAGCGGTCGCGCGCCGACAGCACCGGCACCCCGAGCGGCTCGCCCGCCGGGGTCCGGCGCAGCGCGCGCAGGACGAACCCGGCGATCACGACCGCCGCGACGGCCGAACCGCCGTACTGGAGGTACCAGTACAACGGCGAGCCCGCCACCGTCTCGCCGAGGACCGGGAGGACCCGCGTGCCCCACCGGTCGAGGTGGGTGAAGGCGTCCCAGACGACGTGCGTCAGCGCGCCGAGGACCGCGGACGCGTACCACCACCCCACCGTCGGCGGCCGGACACGCGCGCGCGGCACTCCGCAGCGCGTCAGGACCGCGGCACGGCCCTGCCGCGCCCGTGGCAGCAGCGCCACGAGCGGCTCGCGCACCAGCAGCCACAACCCCACCAGCGCCCACGCCAGCAGCACGTCGACGGTGAGGACGCCGGGGAAGGAGTGCGTGACGTCGCCGAACTCCATCGCCCCGGACAGGACACTGGCCGCGTAGTAGGTCATGTCGGGAGCGAACGACCCCGCGACGAGGACGGCGGGCGCCAGGTGCCCGCGACCGGTGCCGTCGGCGCGCACGGCGGGCAGCACGGCCGCCGCGTGACTCAGCGTGAACGGCAATGAGGCTCCCCGGCAAGGGTGTTGACGGACCCACCGGCCCGGACGTCGGCGACCCGACCAGTATGCGGGACGCCTCCCGCGCCCCGCGGTACGTGGAAGGGCGGTGAACACCGGGTGCGAACGGGTGCCGGTCGCAAAGAAGTTGTCGTAGGGTCGCCTGGGCCGCCGCCGTACGAATGGCGGTCGGACAACCGAACAGATCAGCGCAAACCGCCCGCGGCCGCGACTTTCGCGGCCGGTGGGCCGTCCCCGAGGGGCGAGCGGGGCAAGGCGTCCCACGGGACGGGCGAGACGGACGAAGACGGGCGCTCGAGTGTCCACGGGAGGGGTTCACTTCATGTCGGCGCATTTCGGCAGCAGGCTGCGCAAGGGTGCGGTCAACACCACCGTGGCCGCGTTGGCGGTCGCGGCTCTGGCCGCCTCCCAGGCGCCCGACGTCACGGCCGGTGACGCGGGCGGACGGGCCGCCGCGAACACCCCGTCCGCCGACGGCGGCTCCACCGCCGGCACCGGTGAGAGCGCCACCGGCAACTCTCCGTACTACACGGACCTGCCGCCGCTGAAGAGCCCCGCCCCGGCGCCCGGCCCGAGCACCGGCGCCACCCCGGCCGGCACCGGCGGGACGGAGGCCGGCATCCCCGCGACCGTCCTGGACGCCTACAAGAAGGCCGCCTCGGCCCTCGCCGAGTCCCGGCCCGGCTGCAACATGCCCTGGGAACTCCTCGCCGCCATCGGCAAGGTGGAGTCCGGCCACGCCCGCGGCGGCAACGTCGGCGTCGACGGCACCACCCTCTCGGCGATCCTCGGCCCGGTCCTCGACGGCAACGGCTTCGCCGACATCAACGACACCGACAACGGCGCCTTCGACGGCGACACCACGCACGACCGCGCCGTCGGCCCGATGCAGTTCATCCCCTCCACCTGGGCGTGGGCCGGCCGCGACGGCAACGGCGACGGCCGCAAGGACCCCAACAACGTCTACGACGCCGCGCTCGCAGCCGGTCATTACCTGTGCCGCTACAGCTGGGACATGTCCACCGACGCCGGCCTGCGCAGCGCGATCCTGAGCTACAACAACTCGACGGACTACTACAACACCGTCGTGTCGTGGCTGGAGTACTACCGCAAGGGCACGCACGAGGTCCCGGACGGCGCCGGCACCCTGCCGGACAACCGCAGCGACGGGAACGGCGGCGGCACGACCACCTGGCCGTCCCCGTCCCCGAAGCCCACGCCGCCCGGGACGACCCCGCCCGCCACGCCCCCCGCCACGCCCCCGGCCACCACGCCCCCGACGACCCCCCCGCCGGCCACCACGCCCCCGGCCACCACGCCCCCCGGCACGACACCGACCGACACGGTGCACCACCTGGAGGACGCGGGCACGCCGCGGCTCACCGCCATGGCGGGCGACGCGTTCGGCGCCCGGATCGGCACCCGCGCCGAGACCGAGGCCGGCACGGCCGTCGCCAAGGTCCGGGTCCGCTTCACGATCACCGGCGACACCGACGCCGCCTTCACGGGTGGCGAGCGCGTCGCCACGGTCATCACCGACAGCCGGGGCATCGCCACCGCGCCCGCCCTCGAGGCGGGGGAGAACACCGGCACCTTCACGGTCCGCGCCACCGTCGTGGGCCGTACGGTCGCCGCCGCGAGCTACTCGGCCACGGTCACCGCGCGGGCCGCCGACGCCCTGGCCCGCACCGGCTCGACCGCCCTGACCTGCGTCGCGGGCGGCGAGTTCGCCGACCGGGTCGAGGTGAAGGCCACCTACAAGGGCGCCGTGGCGGACAGGGTCGCGGCCACCGCCACCCTCGTGAAGGCGGCCGACGACCCGACCGCGAACGACAAGGGCCCCTACTTCAAGGACGCCGCCGGCAACCCCGTCCGCACCCTGACCGACCTCCGCACGGACGCGAACGGCCTGCTGACGCTCCCGAAGCTGTACGCGGACGACACCGCCGGCACCTACCTGCTGCGCGTCACCACCGAGGGCGGCGCCACCCTCACGGTCGAACTGACCGTCACGCCTGCACCGTCGTCCACGCCGACCCCGTCGGACACCCCCTCGGGCACCCCCTCCGAGAGCACCTCCCCGAGCCCCTCCGGGTCGACGACGACCGGCTGAGGACCCGCCCCGCACCACCGACGGCGCCCCGCTCCACGCGAGCGGGGCGCCGTCAGTGGCGCACGACCTGTGCTCGTCCCGCCCGCTCGTCGCCACGACATCCGAACTGACGAACCGTCAGCTCGGGTGCGCCCGGCGCTACCCGCCGGCGCACCACCGTCCGCGGGCTCCGGGGCGAACCCGCCACCGGCGCACCCGCGGTCCCGCCGATGCCGCCCCGCCCGGGGGCCTCCTCGCCCTCGGCGTCCCGCTGCTCGCCCTGCCGCCGTCCCCGGAGGCCCGCGGCCGGCGCCCCGCCGACCCGGCCCTCGCGGCCGGCGCCCCGCCGACCCGGCCCTCGCGGCCGACGCCCCGCCGACCCGGCCCTCGCGGCCGACGCCGAACCGGTCACCGCCTGAGCCGTGCGTTGGTGTGCCGGGTGGGCTGGGCATCGGCCGGGTCCTCCGGCCACGGATGCTTGGGGTACCGGCCCCGCAGCTCCGCCCGCACGCCCCGGTAGCCGTCCTTCCAGAAGGAGGCGAGGTCCGCGGTCACGGCCGCGGGCCGCCCGGCGGGGGAGAGCAGGTGCACCAGCAGCGGCACCCCCGCCACGCGCGGTGTCTCCTGGAGCCCGAACATCTCCTGGAGCTTCACCGCCAGCACCGGCTGTCCGGGGTCGGCGTAGTCGATCCGGATCCCCGACCCGCTCGGCACCGTGATCCGCTCCGGCGCCAGCTCGTCCAGCCGCGCCGCCTCCCCGGACGCCCAGGGCAGCAGCCGGGCGAGCGCCGCCCCGGCATCGATCCGCGCCAGGTCGCCCCGGCGCCGGGCCCGGCTCAACTCGGGCTCCAGCCACTCGTCCACGCGCGCGTGCAGCGCCGTGTCGGAGACGTCCGGCCACGGCTCCCCGAGACGCGCCCCGAGGAACGCCAGGCGCTGCCGCAACCCCCGCGCCTCCGCCGACCACCGCAACAGCCCCCACCCCTCCTGCCGCAGCCCTTCGAGCAGCGCCTCCCGCACGAGCCCCGCGGCGGCCTCCCGCAGCGGCCGCGCCGCCAACTCCACGGCCCCGAGCCGCTCGACCCGCCGGGCCACGACGTCCCCCTCCGCCCAGTGGACCTCCTCGCGCACGTCGAGCAGGGCGCCCGCCGCGAACCGGGCGACCTCCTCGTCGACGACCGCCGCGAGCTGCACCCGCGCGTGCCCCTTGCCGACGGGCCGGTCGGCGACGGCGACCGCGAGCCACGGCGCCCCGCGCAGCCCCGACCCGTCGCGGACCTCGGCCCGCGTCCCGGACACCATCAGGTACGAGCCGCCGTCCGCCCTGGCGACCCGCTCGGGGAAGGCGAGCGCGGCCACGACACCGACGCGGCCGTCCTCGCCGGCCGGCACCGACGGCCCCCGGCGGCGCCCGCCGGCGCCACGGGCCCTTCCACCGGGCCGACGGAGGACTCCGGCACCACGGCCCTTCCCGCCGAGCCGGTCGGCCGCGCCGCCGCCGACCCTCCTCCCGGACCGGTCGGCCCCGTCGCCGTGCACCCCTCCGCCGGGCCGGCGAACTCCGTCGCCACGGCCCGTAGCCGCCGTACCTCCGTCCGCCAGCGCCCCGCGTACGCGTCACCCCGCGCCGGGCCGCGCGCAGCGCACCCGCGAGATCGTCGCCGTACTCCCGCGGAGCCTCCTCGCTCAGCAGGGCGACCACCTCCGCGGCCTGCTCCGCCCCCACCAGCGCGGCCCCGTCGAGCAGCGCCCGCCCCAGCCGCGGGTGCAGCCCCGCCCGCGCCAGCCGTACCCCGCGCTCCGTGGCCCGGCCCGCCGCGTCCACCGCCCCGACCGCCCGCAGCAGCCGGCCCGCCGCCGCCATCGCCCCACCCGGCGGCGGATCCAGCAGGGCGAGCCCCGACGCCCCGGGATCACCCCAGCAGGCCGCCTGGAGCGCGAACGCCGTCAGATCGGCCACCTTGATCTCCGGCGCCGGGAAGCGCGGCAGGCGGGCGTTCTCCGCCTCCGTCCAGCAGCGGTACACGACGCCCGGCGCCTCGCGCCCGGCCCGCCCGGCCCGCTGCCGTCCCGCCGCGACGGACGCCCGCACCGTCGCCAGCGCGCTCAGCCCGCGCGCGTGGTCCACCCGCGGCTCGCGCGCCAGGCCCGAGTCCACCACCACCCGCACGCCCGGCACCGTCAGCGACGACTCGGCGACGGACGTGGCCAGCACGACCCGGCGACGCTCCCCGGGAGCCAGCACCGCGTCCTGCACCGCCGCGGACGCCCGCCCGTGCACCTGGAGCACGTCCACCCCTCCAGGTCCGCGAGCCGTCCCGCGACCCGTGCGATCTCGCCGACCCCGGGCAGGAAGCACAGGATGTCCCCGGACGCTCCGCCAGCGCCCGCCGCACCACCGACGCCACGTGCGCGAGCAGCACGGGGTCCACCGACATGCCGTGCGGCGGCCGCACCGGCCGGGCCGGAGGCGCCCACACCACCTCGACGCCGTACGACGAGCCGTGGGCCTCGACCACCGGCGCGCCCCCCAGCAGCCGGGACCAGCCCTCCGTGTCGGTCGTCGCCGACGCGGCCACCAGCCCCAGCTCGGGACGGAGCGTCTCGCGCACGTCCCACAGGAAGGCGGCCGCCGTGTCCGCGTCCAGGTGCCGCTCGTGGCACTCGTCCAGCACCACCACGTCGACCCCGGTCAGCTCCTGGTCGCGCTGGAGACGCTGGAGCAGCACCCCGGTGGTGACGACCTCCACGCGCGTGTGCCGCCCGACGACGCGCTCGCCGCGCACGGTGAACCCGACGCTCCCGCCGGTCCGCTCACCGAGCAGCCACGCCATCCGCCGGGCCGCCGCGCGCGCCGCGATCCGCCGCGGCTCCGCCACCACCACCCGCCGGACCGGTCCCTCGCCCACCAGCCCGGCCAGCGCGAGCGGCACCAGCGTCGTCTTCCCGGTGCCGGGCGGTGCCGCCAGCACGGCGGTCCCCGGCCCGGCCAGGGCGTCGTGCAGGGCGGGCAGGGCGGCCCGCACGGGCAGCGCGTCCAGGGCGTCGTCACGGATCACGCCCCCAGTGTCGTACGCCCGGTGAAACGCCCCGCACGCGCGTGCGGGCCGTGCCGTCGACCGGGCGGACGGCCAGGTTCTCCGAAACGCCCCGCACGCGCGTGCGGGCCTCCACGCGGGACCGGGCCTCCGGCTCGCTCGCCGAAGCGCCCCGCACGCACGCGTGTACGGGGCGGGTACGACGGCGAGGGGCTAGTCCCGCTCGCAGACGAAGATCGCCGTGCCCGGGATCAGACCGCCGCGCAGCGGGGACCAGCCACCCCACTCCGCCGTGTTCCAGACCGGCCACTCCGGCTCGACCAGGTCCACCAGCCGGAAGCCCCCCGCCACGACGTCGCGGACCCGGTCGCCGATCGTGCGGTGGTGCTCGACGTACACCGCCCGGCCCTCGTCGTCCTGCTCGACGTAGGGCGTGCGGTCGAAGTACGACGACGCCACGGACAGGCCCTCGGGGCCCGGCTCGTCGGGGAAGGCCCAGCGGATCGGATGGGTCACCGAGAAGACGAAGCGCCCGCCCGGCCGCAGCACCCGGCGCACCTCCTTCAGGACCAGCACCGGGTCGGCGACGAAGGGCAGCGCCCCGTACGCGGAACAGGCCAGGTCGAAGGAGCCGTCCGCGAACGGCAGGACGGCCGCGTCGGCGCACACCAGCGGGAACGCCGCGCCGATCCGCAGTGCGTGCTGGAGCTGGCGGTGGGAGACGTCCAGGGCGACCGGACGGGCCCCCTGGGCGGCCAGCCAGCGCGCACACTGGGCCGCGCCGGCGCCGATCTCCAGGACCGCCTTCCCCTTCAGGTCCTCCGGCGGGCCGAGCAGCTCGGCCTCCACCTCGTCGAGGCCCTCGGGACCCCACACGAAGCGGTCGTCGCCGAGGAACGTGCCGTGCTCGATCTGGTACTCGTCCGCGTTGCGGTCCCACCAGCCGCGATTGGCACGCGCGCTCTCGGTGACACCGGCCTCGCGGCGGGTGGCTTCCGGCTCGGACACCGGCTCGGACACCGGCTCGGACGATACGGACTCTTGGATGATCGGCTCCCTCGTCGTACTCTTCCGTCCAACCCGACTCGGGAGGCGTCCTCGCGGTGTCGCCGGGAGGGCTTCCTGCGGCCTGCGTGGCCTCGGAAGAGAGGTTGTGTGCCGGGATTGCGGCGATCCGCCCCGGGTGTGCGCCTTCGCGCATTGACCCTGCCCGGCTGCCCCCGTATGCTACAAGTTGCGCTGCGGGCCTGCGCACCTCAGACGTAGCAGGTCGTGCTCGCATCTGTATGTATGTCCCCTCGGTTGTCGAGGCGTCGTCACCGTTCCGGTGGAGCGCTTCCTTGGCTGTCCGGCCTTCTGCAGAGCGAAACGGGCTCCCGGCGTAAGCAGTACCTACGACTCTCTGTCCGTACCGGAGCCCTTTCCCACATGACGAGCAGCACCGAGACCACCGCCACCACCCCGCAGGTTGCGGTCAACGACATCGGTAACGAGGAAGCCTTCCTCGCCGCGATCGACGAGACGATCAAGTACTTCAACGACGGCGACATCGTCGACGGCGTCATCGTGAAGGTCGACCGGGACGAGGTCCTGCTCGACATCGGTTACAAGACCGAAGGTGTCATCCCGAGCCGCGAGCTCTCGATCAAGCACGACGTCGACCCGAACGACGTGGTCGCCGTCGGCGACGAGATCGAGGCCCTCGTCCTCCAGAAGGAGGACAAGGAAGGCCGCCTGATCCTCTCGAAGAAGCGCGCCCAGTACGAGCGCGCCTGGGGCACCATCGAGAAGATCAAGGAAGAGGACGGCATCGTCACCGGTACCGTCATCGAGGTCGTCAAGGGTGGTCTCATCCTCGACATCGGCCTCCGTGGCTTCCTGCCGGCTTCCCTCGTCGAGATGCGCCGCGTCCGCGACCTCCAGCCCTACGTGGGCAAGGAGCTCGAGGCCAAGATCATCGAGCTGGACAAGAACCGCAACAACGTGGTCCTGTCCCGCCGTGCCTGGCTGGAGCAGACCCAGTCCGAGGTTCGCCAGACGTTCCTCACCACCCTCCAGAAGGGTCAGGTCCGCTCCGGCGTCGTGTCCTCGATCGTCAACTTCGGTGCCTTCGTGGACCTGGGTGGCGTCGACGGTCTCGTGCACGTCTCCGAGCTCTCCTGGAAGCACATCGACCACCCCTCCGAGGTTGTCGAGGTCGGCCAGGAAGTCACCGTCGAGGTCCTCGACGTGGACATGGACCGCGAGCGCGTCTCCCTGTCGCTGAAGGCGACCCAGGAAGACCCGTGGCAGCAGTTCGCCCGCACCCACCAGATCGGCCAGGTCGTGCCCGGCAAGGTCACGAAGCTGGTTCCGTTCGGTGCGTTCGTCCGCGTGGACGAGGGCATCGAGGGTCTGGTCCACATCTCCGAGCTGGCCGAGCGCCACGTGGAGATCCCGGAGCAGGTCGTCCAGGTCAACGACGAGATCTTCGTCAAGGTCATCGACATCGACCTCGAGCGTCGCCGCATCAGCCTCTCGCTGAAGCAGGCCAACGAGGCCTTCGGCTCGGACCCGGCCTCGGTCGAGTTCGACCCGACGCTCTACGGCATGGCCGCGTCGTACGACGACCAGGGGAACTACATCTACCCCGAGGGCTTCGACCCCGAGACCAACGACTGGCTCGAGGGCTTCGAGTCCCAGCGTGAGGTGTGGGAGAACCAGTACGCCGAGGCCCAGACCCGCTTCGAGCAGCACCAGCAGCAGGTCATCAAGTCCCGCGAGGCCGACGCCGCCGCTGCCGCCGAGGGTGGCGAGGCCGCCGCTCCGGCCGCGTCCGGTGGTGGCGGTGGCGGTTCGTACTCCTCCGAGGGTGCGGACACCTCCGGTGCCCTGGCTTCGGACGAGGCGCTCGCCGCGCTCCGCGAGAAGCTGGCCGGTGGGCAGAGCTGACGCCCGCTGAGCAGTAGCTCATGACTGAGGGCCCGCACCTTTCGAGGTGCGGGCCCTCGGTGCTGTTCCCGGGAGGCGGCCGGCACGCCCTCCCGGTGGGGCGCCCGCCGGTCGTGGAGGAAGCGCACGGGACACCCGACGCACGGGACACCCGAGGAACCGGCAGGCCGAGGAACTGACAGGCCGTGACCCGCCGCCGCGAGGCCGGGCGATCAGGGCGCGGGCCGGGAATGCCCCTGCCCTCCTGCACGTTGTGCAGTACGAACACGAGGAGGAGCGGTCCAAGTGCTTGATCCGCAGGGTTTGTACGCATGGGAGCCGAAGGGGCTGGCCGTCGTCGACATGGCGCTCGCCCAGGAGTCGGCCGGACTTGTCATGCTCTACCACTTCGACGGATACATCGACGCGGGTGAGACCGGCGACCAGATCGTCGACCGGCTTCTCGACTCGTTGCCCCACCAGGTCGTCGCCCGCTTCGACCACGACCGACTGGTGGACTACCGCGCCCGCCGCCCGCTGCTGACCTTCCAGCGCGACCGGTGGACGGACTACGAGGAACCCGGCATCGAGGTCAAGCTCGTCCAGGACGCCACCGGAGCGCCCTTCCTGCTGCTGTCCGGCCCCGAGCCGGACGTCGAGTGGGAGCGCTTCGCCGCCGCCATGAAGCAGATCGTGGAGCGCCTCGGCGTCCGCCTGTCGGTGAACTTCCACGGCATCCCCATGGGCGTGCCGCACACCCGTCCGGTGGGTCTCACCCCGCACGGCAACCGCACCGACCTCGTCCCCGGCCAGCGCAGCCCCTTCGAAGAGGCCCAGGTCCCGGGCAGCGCCGAGGCCCTCGTCGAGTACCGCCTGATGGAGGCCGGACACGACATCCTGGGCGTCGCCGCGCACGTCCCGCACTACATCGCGCGCTCCGCCTACCCGGACGCCGCCCTGACCGTCCTGGAAGCCATCACGGCCGCCACCGGACTTGTCCTGCCGAGCATCGCGCACGCCCTCCGCACCGACGCGCACCGCACGCAGACCGAGATCGACCGCCAGATCCAGGAGGGCGACGAGGAGCTGACGGCCCTCGTCCAGGGCCTGGAGCACCAGTACGACGCCGCCGCGGGCGCCGAGTCCCGCGGCAACATGCTCGCCGAGCCGGTCGACATCCCGTCCGCCGACGAGATCGGGCGGGAGTTCGAAAAGTTTCTGGCCGAGCGGGAGGGCGAGGGCTGAGCACCCTCCCAGGGCCTGCCGTGCGCCCCGCCGGCGGCAGGCCCTAAGCTTCCCGTCATGCTGAAGGTGGGCCTGACCGGTGGGATCGGCGCCGGCAAGAGCGAGGTGTCCCGGCTGCTCGTCGAGTGCGGCGCCGTACTGATCGACGCGGACCGCATCGCGCGCGAGGTCGTCGCGCCGGGAACGCCCGGCCTCGCGGCCGTCGTCGAGACCTTCGGCGAGGGCGTCCTCACCGCGGACGGCAGCCTCGACCGGCCCGGACTCGGCTCGCTCGTCTTCGCCGACCCCGACAAGCTCGCCGCGCTCAACGCGATCGTGCACCCGCTGGTCGGCGCCCGGTCCCGCGAGCTGGAGACCGCCGCCCCCGAGGACGCCGTCGTCGTCCACGACGTCCCCCTCCTCACCGAGAACGGGCTCGCCCCCTCTACGACGTGGTCGTGGTCGTCGACGCCGACCCCGCCACCCAGCTCGACCGGCTCGTGCGGCTGCGCGGAATGACCGAGGCCGACGCCCGCGCGCGGATGGCGGCGCAGGCGACCCGCGAGCAGCGCCGGGGCATCGCCGACATCGTCGTCGACAACGACGGCCCCCTGCCCGACCTGGAGCGACGCGTGAAGGACGTGTGGGCCGACCTGGTCCGCCGGGCGCGGACGGCGGCGCGGGACGGCGAAGGGTCCGGCGGGCGGTCCGGTGAGCGGCCCGAGGAAGAACGGCCCGCGGAATAGCGGCCCGCGCGGCGCGCGTTGAACGCCATGAGTGAGGGAAGGAATTTTCCGTGCCCGAAACCAGCGGTTCGACCGGACGTACTCCGGAGACGCACGTCATCGACTTCCGCGCCGCCGAGCAACTGCTCGCCGCACGGGATCCGCGGGGCGCGGTGAAACTGCTCGACGGTGTCATCGCCGCGTACCCCGAGAACACCGCCGCCCGGCTGCTGCGCGCGCGGGCCTTCTTCGCCGCCGCGCAGCTGCGACCCGCCGAGCTGGAGTTCACGATCGTCCTGGAGCGCGAGCCGGACAACGCGTTCGCCCACTTCGCGCTCGCCCGCACCTACGAGCGGCAGGGCCGCGCCGACCAGGCGAAGAGGCACTTCCGCCTGGCCGCCGCCCTGGACCCGAACCCGCAGTACCTGAAGGCGGCACGGTTCGAGTCCTAGGCCTTTCGTCCGGATCGGGCGAATCGGGTGGATCGGGTGGATCGGGTGGATCGGGTGGATCGGACCAGGCGGGATCGGAACCGGATCCCGGGCGGTCGCCGCCTCAGGGACGACGCCGCTCCGGCGGCCGGTACGGCGGGACGTCCGGGCCCGGCTGGAAGTGGGCCCCCTCGCGCAGATGCCTGGCGATCATCGACATGTCGATGGTGATCACGAGCCACAGCACCCCGCAGGCGGCCGCCCACCCGGGGCGCCCCACGAGCGCGAACGCGACCGTCCCGAAGACCGCCCAGAGCAGTCCCCACACACTCAGCCACAGCCGCATCCTCAGCGCACTGCGCGCTGTCACCGGCTCACTGCCCGTACGCATCGGGTCATCACTCCTTCCTGCAACGTACTCCCAGGGCCGGACGTTCTCCAGAGAGGCGTGGCCACCGCCGGCCGCACCTTCGTCGAAAGGTCTGTCCTCACTCGAACGAATGAACCGGGAGGGTGGCGGAACGGCCTTGCGGGCGTGGGTCGTTGGGAGGACATGAGGCGTGAAATGCGAGAGGGACACGAGGGGACGGGCCCCGGTGCCATCACCCCGGACGGCTGCGCGGTCGAGCTCTACAGCTGCCTCCCGGTGGGCGAGGAACCCGACATCGTCACCGCCGCCGTACCCGCGGGCGCGCACGTCCTGGAGCTGGGCTGCGGCGTCGGCCGCATGACCCACCCGCTCCTGGAGCGCGGCTTCACGATCACGGCGGTGGACGAGTCCGCCGAGATGCTCGACCGAGTCCGGGGCGCACGCACCGTCCGCGGCCCCATCGAGGACCTGGACCTGCGCGAGACCTTCGACGTGGTGATGCTCGCGTCGTTCCTCGTCCACGCCGGGGACGAGGAGGTCCGGCGCGGCATACTGCGCACCTGCGCCCGGCACGTGGCGCGGGACGGATGCGTGCTGATCCAGCGGGAGGGCGAGGGCTACCACACCGACCTGCCCAGGGAGCGGGTCCATCCGGGCGGTTTCACCACACGGATCCTGTCGTCGGAACCCGTCGGCGACGGCGTCAACTCGGTGCGCGCGGAGTACGTGTTCCCGGACGCGACATGGACCCAGACGTTCCGTGCCCGGCCCCTGACCCGGGAAGAGTTCGAGGAGGCACTGGCGGAGGCGGGACTGAAAGTGGACCGGTATCTGACCGAGGACCGGGTCTGGGTGCGGGCGGTGAAGCGATGACGTCGGGCGCGGAGCGATGAGTTCACGGCGGGGGAGCGGTCTTCCCATCCGACAGCACCACGGACCGCTTCCTCCAGGAGAAGATCCCCATGTCCGAGACCACGGCACCGCTCCCCTCCGCCGCTTCCGTCCCCGCCGCCCCGCTCGAGCCGATGACCCCCGGACGCAGGCGCGCCCGCATCGCGCTGCGCGGACTGGAGGTGCTGCTCGCTCTCTTCTACGGGATCGCCGGCGCACTGCCGAAACTGATCGCCCACCCGTCGGCGGCCGAAGGCTTCGACAAGCTGGGCTGGGGCAGCACCGGCATGTACGCCATCGGCGTCCTCGAACTGGCCGGTGCGATCGCCCTGCTGGTCCCGGTGCTCCGGTCGGTGGCCGCGGTCTGCCTGGGAGCGCTCATGGTGGGCGCGTTCATCGTGACGATCGTGGCCATGGACGGGCAGAACGCGGCGACACCCCTCGTCCTGCTCGTCCCGCTGGCCCTGATCGCCTGGGCCCGGCGCGACTCCGTGCAGGACCTGCTGCGGCTGGTGCGGCGCACGCGGTGACCGCGACCGGCCCGTCCGGTCCCGCGGTCCGGCGACCCCGCCCTACCGTGGACCCATGGACCCGCACGAACCGATGGACCCCGGCCCCCTTCCCGCCCTGGACCGGCGGATCGCAGGATGCCGGGCCTGCCCCAGGCTCGTCGAGTGGCGGGAAGAGGTGGCTCGCACGAAGCGGGCGGCCTTCGCCGACTGGACCTACTGGGGGCGGCCGGTGCCGGGGTTCGGTCCGGCCGACGCGCGGTTGCTGATCGTGGGGCTGGCTCCGGCCGCGCACGGAGGGAACCGCACGGGCCGGATGTTCACGGGCGACCGTTCCGGGGACGTGCTGTACCAGGCGCTGTACGACGTGGGGCTCGCCTCGCAGCCGACCTCCGTGTCCGCCGACGACGGCCTCGCCCTGCACGGCGTGCGGGTCACCTCCCCGGTGCACTGCGCGCCGCCCGCCAACAAGCCGACCCCACGGGAGCGGGACACCTGCCGGCCGTGGCTGGTCCAGGAACTGCGGCTGTTGCGGCCGACGGTGCGGGCGGCCGTCGTGCTGGGGGCGTTCGGCTGGCAGGCCGCGCTGCCCGCGTTCGCCGAGGCGGGGTGGGCCGTGCCCCGGCCCCGGCCGGCCTTCGCGCACGGGGCGCGGGTACCGCTCGACGGCCTGGACCTCTTCGGCTGCTTCCACGTCAGCCAGCGCAACACCTTCACCGGGCGTCTCACCCCGGAGATGCTGCGGGAGGTACTGCGCACGGCGGCGACGGCGGCGGGACTGAACTGACGGCCCGGCGCCACCGACCTGCTCCTGCCGATCCGGCCGGCCGCTGTCGGTCCCCAGCCCGGTCTGCCTGCCGCTGCCGCTGCCGCTCCGACTCGGCCCGTTCCGGCCCGACAGGCCCGGCGTTGTCGGCCCCGGTCTGCCCGCCGCTGCCGGCAGGACTGGATCCGGTGGGTCGGACCCTGCCGGTCTGCCCCTGGCGGTCCGGCCCGGCCGGCCGCGCCCCGCCGGTCTGCTCAGGGTGGTTCTGTCGGCTCTGTCGTCCTGCCGGACCGTTCCCGGACCTGCTGTCCTGCCGGACCCTGTCGGACGGGCTGGGGCGCGGTTGTGGGTGGTGTCCCGATGCCCTCGGGATGCGGGACCGCCTGCCGTACGGCGGTCGGCTGTCGCGCTCGCGGTGGCCGGCCGCACCCGGGCGGCGGGCGCCGACGTGCTCGTTCCGGTCTGTGCCCCGGGCGACCGCCGCCCCTGCCGGTGCTCACCCCTGCCGCCGATAACCGCTGGACGGGCGTGGGCCGCGGACGCCAGCCTTGCTCCCATGCGCACCAAGCACCTGGGCCGTTTCACGGCGGCCGACTTCTAGAGGGCCGCGCCGGAAGTCCCGGCGGGTCCGCGGAGGTCCGCCATGTCCCGCACCGTCCACCACATCCGTCTCCGACACCGCAACCACCACCCTGCCCCCGGATCGCCCGGCTGGACCGGACTGCGCTCCGGGCACCGCCTCGTCCAACTCCGTGTCACCTTCGCGGAGTCGGCCCGCGCGCGGCGCGAGGGACGCCGCCCGCGCCCCGTCCCCGTCCATCGCACCTTCACCGCTCACACCTGTCCGCGCTCCCTGAACGCGGGAGTCGACGGCCCGTACGAGTCGCGGGCCCGAGCCGCACTGGCCGTCTTCCGCACGACCGCTCGCAACCGCCTGCGAGCCGCCCCGCCCGGCGCCCTCCTCGATGTCGCCGAGGACCTGGACCACCCGCCGACCCGCCACCGCCACCGGAACATCTGGGACTTCTGATGGACGCCGCCTTCCTCCGCGCCACCACCGACCGCCTGGCCGCCCTCCCGGGGTCCGCGCCGTCGCCCTCGGCGGCTCCCGGGCCCAGGGCACCCACCGCCCCGACAGCGACTGGGACCTGGCCGTCTACTACCGGGGCGCCTTCGACCCGGCCGACCTGCGCGCCGTCGGCTGGGAGGGCGAGGTGTCGGAGATCGGCGGCTGGGGCGGCGGCGTCTTCAACGGCGGCGCCTGGCTCACCGTCGACGGACGGCGCGTCGACGTCCACTACCGCGACCTGGACGTCGTCGCCCACGAACTGGCGGAGGCGGAACAGGGCCGGTTCCGTGTGGAACCCCTGCTGTTCCACCTGGCGGGCATCCCGAGCTACCTGGTCGTCGCCGAGCTGGCGATCAACCAGGTGCTGCACGGGGAGCTGCCGCGCCCGGCCGCGTACCCCGACAGGCTCCGCCGGACGGCGCGCGACCGCTGGTACGGCACCGCGAGCGCCACCCTCGCCTACGCGGCCGCCCACCACGCGGCGCGGGGCCGGCGCACGGAGGCCGCGGGTGCCCTGGCCGTCGCCGCCGCGCAGGCCGGCCACGCGGTGCTCGCCGCGCGCGGGGAGTGGGTGACGAACGAGAAGCGGCTGCTGGAGCGCGCCGGGCTCAGGGACGTCGACGCGCTTGTCGCGCGGATCGCCCGGGGCAGCGTCCCGGAGGCGCTCGAACGGGCCCGCACGCTGTTCGAGGAGACGGTGGCAGCGGCCGGGTCCACGCGCGCATGAGGGGTCACGGCCGGCGAGGAGCCGGTCCCCGGCGGACACCCGAGCGGTCGCGTTCACGAAGAACCCGGGATCCGGCCCGGGCGTCACCTTTCCGAAACGCAGCCGTCCCACCTTCTCCTCGATCGACGCGTACCGTGGAGACGCACCCCGAGCACCAGCACCAGCATCAGCCCCGGCCACCGTCGCCCGAAGGCACACCCCGCCCTCGCCCGAACGGAGCCCTGTGTCCCCGCGTTCCGACGTCGCCGTGCGCACACCCACCGCCCTGCCGCCCTGGCTCGCGCACGTCCTGCGCGCCCAGCGCGGGCCCGTCCCGTGGAGCGCGGTCGTACGCGGCGCGCTCGCCGCCGGGCCGCTGCTGCTCCTCGCCGTCCTCGCCGGGCACACCTCCCTCGGGGTCGTCGCCGCCATCGCCGCCATGCTCGCCGGGATCAACGACCGTCCCGGCGGCCGGCGCGCCGCCGTCCGGCGGCTCGGGGCGCCCGCGCTCGCCGGAGCGGCCGGACTCCTCGTCGGGACCTACGCCGGCGACCACGCCGGCCCGGTCGCGCTGACGCTCCTCCTCACCGCTCTGGGCCTCCTGGCCGGCGGTGCGAGCGCCATCGGGCCCGTCGCCTCCGGGGCGGGACCCAACTCCTCGTCGCCGCGGCGGTCGGCGCCGGGATGCCGCTGCCCGACAGCGGCGGGGCGCGGGCCCTCGCCTTCCTCGCCGGCGCGGGATGGCTGATCGCGCTGCGGCTCGCCCTGCCCACGCCGGGCGCGTTGGCCGGAGACTTCCGCTTCGACGGCGAGCGGGCGGCCGTGGCCGGCGTGTACGAAGCCGTCGCCGCTCTCCTCGACGCCGCCGGCACCGAGCACGCCACTGCCCGCCGTGCCGCCCTCACCGCCGCTCTCGACCACGCCCAGGACGCCCTCGCCGGGCCTCGGCTGCGCCGCTGTGCCAGTTCCGCGGCCGAACGCCGGCTGCACGCCCAGTACGCCGCCGCCCTGCCGCTGGCCGAGGCCGCCACCGCCCTCGCCTGGGCCGGCGCCCCCCTCGCCGACCGGGCCGCCGAGGGACCCGGCGCCTCGCCGCGGCCGTACGGGGGAGCGCGGCCACCGGGCCGTTGCCCGCGCCCGCCCGGTCCGCGCCCGCGCTGCGGGCTCTCGACGACGCCCTGCTCCGGGCCGCGGACGCCTTCGACCGGGGCGCCGGGTCGGACCTGCACACGCGCCGGCGCGGCGCCCGGGACCTGCTGCGGACCGTGTTCGGGCCGGCGGGCGGGAGTACGGGCTGCGGGTCGCCCTCTGCTTCGGCGCCAGCGCGGCCATCGCCCAGGCGCTGTACCACGCGCGCTGGTACGGGCAGCACACGCACTGGTACTGGCTGCCCGCCACCGCGGTCTTCCTCGTCAAGCCCGACCTCGGGCCGCTGGTCTCCCGCGTGCTGTGCCGAGCCGCCGGGACGGTCCTGGGGGCGCTGCTCTTCGCCGGGTTCGCCGCCGTGCTGCCGCGTCCGGAGGGGCTGGTCGCCCTGGTCGCCGTGTGCGGGGCGCTGATCCCCGTCGCCACGCGCCACTTCGCCGCCCAGACCGCCGTCGTCACCGTCCTCGTCCTGTCGCTCGTCATGGTCGGCGGGGAGCCCCAGGCCTCCGTCGGGCGCATCGGTGAGACGCTGCTGGCCTGCGCGCTCGTGCTCGTCGTCGGACACCTGCCGATGCCGGGGGAGCGCGGCGGGCACGTGCACGCCCGGCTCGCGTCCGCCGCGGGGGCCGCGCACGCCTACCTCGTTCATGTACTGGACGTCCCGGACGGCTCCGACGACCGGGCCACCCGCTGGACCCTGCGCCGCGAGGCCTACCGGGCGCTCGCCGAGGCCCGCGCCGCCATCGCCCGTTCGGCCGCCGAACTCCCCGCGCTCGCCCGGCACACCGAGGGCACCGACGAGGTGGCCGCCCTCCTCGAACGACTCGTCGACACGACCACCGCCGCCGCCGTCCACCTCGACGACACCGGACGGCTCGACCGCCGCCACGGCGACCGGCTCACCGAACTCCTCGCGGAACTGGCCGGACACCGGGAACGGGTCGGCCTCCCGGCCCACGTCACGACATGTGCGAGTTCCGACGCGCAGGGTAGCCGATGCGTTCAGAAGGTGACCTGACCCTCACACTCCGCGTTGAACGTGTGTCAACTGCGTCTCAGTAGCGTCACCGGCCGAGGCGTTCCCTCTCCGAAGAGCGTTAACTCCTACAGGTACAACGCTTATCGGAGGTGTGCGAGATGGTGAACGGGCGAACAGTGCTCGAACGCTTTCCCGCGGGCGGGCCGCGTGGATCGTGGCCCGCGGAGGAGTTCGCGCAGGCGCGGCGCATGGAGGGACTGGCCGCCGAGGTTGTCATGGACCTCGCGACCGACACGTTCCTGGTGGTCGTCCGGGGCGGCGAGGCCACCGACTGACGCCGTGGCCGGCCCGCTTCCGCGGCGGGCACCGGGCCCGCCGGCGGGCGCACCGATCTCCTCGAAGACCTCCGGCCCGGTCCGCGCGTCGATCAGGGCTGTGCGCCGAGCGCCCGGACGCGCGTCACGCGCTGATCGGCCGCGACCAGGTGGGCGGTGTGTCCGTGAGGCGGCACAGCGTCAGATAGAGGGGGATGGGCGGGGTGTACGGCAGCGTGCCGTCCGGCCGGTGGATGAGGCCGGGGGCCTGCCGGGAGTCCGGCACGAGCGCGCCCGTGGCGTACCGCGCGGGGGCGGGCCAGTCCAGGGCGTAGTCGGAGTCCGACGGGACCAGCCACCACCAGTGCGCCTCGTCGGCGTACACGCAGCCCACGCGCGGGATGCGGGGCATGACCAGCGGGCCCAGCCGCGCCGGGACGGCCACGGCGTCGCAGCCCAGCGGGGCCGTCATCCCCTCGGGAACCGCGAGCCGGTGCGGTGCCCGCGGGGTGTCGCCGCCGGGGCCGCGCCCCAGACGGACGAGCGTGTCCAGGTTGAGCACCCCGATCCTGCCGGGGCCGCGTTCACGCCGTGTCCCGGCCGTGCGGAGGGAAGCCCGCAGGACCCGCGCCGGGGTGCGGGCGCCGGACGGGAGCCCCGCCCGTCTGGTCGAGCGCGTGATCGGTGCGGTCGGTGCGGTCGGTCGGCCGGGGCGGCTCGTCGGCCCCCGGGCCGCGGTGCCACTGCGGCGCGACGCGGGACAGAGTGCCTTCGGACGGGTGCGGGAGCCGGCCGAGAGGGCCGCCCGACCGGAGGTCGGCCCGGCCGTCGACCGCGGGGGTGTGATGGGGCCGGTGTGTGCGGCCGGGGGCGCGGGCTTCCGCGCGGCCTTCCGCGGGGTGTGTCCTGTGCGCCTGTTCGGCGGCTTCGGAGTCGCCGTGCGCATCGGGTCCGTGCCGGACGTCTGCGTGCGCATCATGTCCGTGCCGGACGTCACCGTGCGCCGGGTGCCCGTGCCGGACGTCTCCGTACCGGAGGTCGCCGTGCCGGGTGCCTGAGCGGCGCGCGTCTTCGAGCAGGGCGTCTTCGAGCCGCGCGTCGGCGTGCCGGGCGTCTGCGTGATCGTCGTGCTCGGTGGGGGTCTCGCCCTCGTCGTCCGAGCCGCCGGCCGGGTCCGGCTTCGGGCGGGCGCCCCAGCCGAGGTCGGCGCGCGGCGCGGGCACCGGATCGGCGTCGGAGAGGCCGACGGTGTCACGGACGGCGTGCTCGGCGTGCTCGGGGAAGCGGGTTCTCCCGCGCCCTCGGAGGCGGCCCGTCGGGCCAGGTCCGCCCAGACCAGCAGTCCGGGACCGTGTTCCCGGGCGCCCCAGGAGTGACAGAGGGCGTCGACGAGGAACAGGCCCCGTCCGTGTTCCTCCTCGGGGCGCTGCGGCGAGGGATGCGGCTCACCGGGCGCGCAGCCCTCGTCGCGCACGGCTATGCGCACGAGGTCGTCACCGTCGTACAGCTCGCAGACGACCACGCCGCTCGCGGTGTGCACGATGGCGTTGGTGACCAGCTCGGATATGACCAGGGCAGCCGTGTCGCAGGTGTCCTCGCACACCGACCAGCCGGTCAGCCGGGCCCGCACCAGGCGTCTGGCCCGTGCCGGGGAACCCGGATGCGCGGCCAGTTCGAATCGGAACCGGCGCTGGGCAGCGGCCTGGTCGAGGCCCGCTCCCTCCCCCACTCTCGAATGCGCTCGACCGGGGGAACCCGCATCGGCACCGAGACCCTGGGGGTGGCCTGCGGCAGCGTCTGTTCCTAAGGGCGCGGACGGAATCACGCTTGCCACTATCGCCCCGCCGTGAACACTTGGCAAGTGTCACTCTGAAAAATGCAGAGTGCTGTGTGACGCGGTGAAGGGCCGTGGCACACTGCTCGCAACAGCATGTCGAGCGGCGCCAGTTGGGATCACGGAGATCCGTATTTTCATACGTGTCTTCGCATGAGGTCTTCGCGTGGCGCCGCAGGGCTGTGGGGAAGTTTTCGTGACCGCCCGGCCGGGCCAAGTGGGCCCTCGGCCGGGCTCTTCGTGGAGGTGGAGCGTGAGCGAACCGCGGTCCGCGCCGACGGTGGGGCAGGTCGTCCTCGGCCGGCGCCTGCTGGACCTGCGGGAACGCGCAGGCCTCAAACGCGAGGAGGCCGCCCGCATCCTCCGGGTCGCGCCCGCCACGGTCCGCCGTATGGAGATGGCCGAGGTCTCCCTCAAGATCCCCTACCTCCAGTTGCTGCTGAAGGCGTACGGCGTCACCGACGCGGAGGCCGAGGGCTTCGTCCAGCTCGCCGAGGAGGCCAACCGGCCCGGCTGGTGGCAGCGCTTCCACGACGTGCTGCCCGGCTGGTTCTCGATGCACGTCAGCCTCGAGGGCGCCGCCGCCCTGATCCGTCAGTACGAACCGCACTTCGTCCCCGGTCTGCTGCAGACCGAGGACTACGCGCGCGGAGTGCTGAGGTCCGGAGCCATCGGCCAGACCCGGCCGGAGGACATCGAGCGCCACGTCGACCTGCGCATGCAACGCCAGGGGCTCCTCACGCGTGAGGACGCGCCCCGGCTGTGGGTCGTCATGGACGAGACCGTGCTGCGCCGCCCGGTGGGCGGCCCGGAGGTGATGCGCGCGCAGATCGACAAACTGCTCGACGCCACGAAGCTGCCCAACGTGACGCTGCAGGTCGCCCCGTTCTCCTCGGGGCCGCACCCCGGCACGTACGGGCCCTTCGTGCTGTTCCGATTCGCCATGCCCGAACTTCCGGACATGGTCTACAGCGAGTACCTGACCGGCGCCGTCTACCTGGACGCGCGCACCGAGGTGGCGACCCACCTCGAGGTCATGGACCGCATGGCGGCGCAGGCCGCTACGGCACATCGCACGAAGGAGATCCTCCGGGATCTCCGCAAGGAGCTGTGAATGGAACGCATCAAGTCCCCCACCAGGCCGCGTGGCCGCGCTCAGCGGATCTACAACGGCATGCCCGCGAGGGAACTGGGCAGCGAGGGCTGGCACAAGCCGTGGAGCGGCGGCAACGGAGGCAACTGCCTGGAGGCCATGAAGCTCGCCGACGGCCGGATCGCCGTCCGCCAGTCCACCGACCCCGACGGTCCGGCGCTGATCTACACCTCCGACGAGATGACGGCCTTCATCCAGGGAGCGAAGGCGGGAGAGGCGGACTTCCTGCTGTCCTGAACCAGCCCGCCCGTTCCTTCTCCCCTGTGCACAATTTGCTCAACTTCCTTATCTTGGTACTGACTTGATCATTATTCGTGTCGCATGCTCATGGAGTTCCTCATGACCGGGCAGGACCCCGCCGGCGCCGTCGAGATCGACACCGGCAAACCGCACCCCGCGCGGATGTACGACTGGTACCTCGGCGGCAAGGACAACTACCCCGTGGACGAGGAGATGGGCCGCCAGATGCTGGCCCTCGACCCCCGCGTCCCGGTGATGGCCCGGGTCAACCGGGCGTTCATGCACCGCGCCACGCGCTGGCTCGCGGGGCACGGCGTCCGGCAGTTCCTGGACATCGGCACGGGCATCCCGACCGAGCCGAACCTCCACCAGGTCGCCCAGCAGGTCGCGCCCGACGCCGCCGTCGTCTACTGCGACAACGACCCGATCGTCCTGGCCCACGCGGCAGCCCTGCTGCGCAGCACCCCCGAGGGCGTCACCGAGTACCTCCAGGCGGACGTCCGGAACCCGGCCACCATCATCGAGGGCGCCAGGAAGATCCTGGACTTCGAGCAACCCGTGGCGCTGTCCCTCATCGCGCTGCTGCACTTCGTCTCCGACGAGGACGGGGCCCACGAGCTGGTCGACCGGCTGCTCGCCGAAGTCCCCTCGGGCAGCTACCTGATGATGACCCACGCCACCGCCGACTTCACCCCGGAGGAGTCGGCGGCGGCCACGGCGAAGCTGAAGGCGGCCGGCGTCACGCTGGCACTGCGCTCGCGCGACGAGTTCGGCCGATTCTTCGACGGGCTGGAACTGGTCGAACCCGGTGTCGCGGTGGTGCCCGAGTGGCACCCCGAACTCGGCGAGCCGGTGCCGGGCCAGGAGGACGGCGTCATTCCCGGCTACGGTGCGGTGGCACGCAAGCCGTAGGCGTCCGGGGTGCCGGGGCGGCATGACGGGGTGCCCGTGGGACGGCGGCCGGCGTCCGGGGCGCGGCGTCCGGGGCCCCCTCGGGGTGGGGCGCGGCAGCCGGGGCGCGAGATGCGGGCCCTGGGGAGCGGAAGCTCAGGGCAGCACGTCGAGCAGTGCGTCCAGCGCCGCCCCGTAGGCGTGCTCGGAGGGCGTGGCGTATCCCACGACCAGTCCGTCGTGCGCCGCCATGTCCGTCTCCGGGTGCCGGAAGCCGGCCAGGCCGTCCAGCGCGACGCCCCGCCGGACGGCCGCCTCGACCGTGGCCCGCTCGGTGCCCGGCGGCAGCCGCAGCACCGCGTGCAGTCCGGCCGCGACCCCGGTGACGCCGACCCGCGGCGCGTGCGCGGCGAGCGCCGCGACCAGCCGGTCCCGGCGGCCCCGGTACCGCTGTCGCATACGCCGCACATGGCGGTCGTAGGCCCCGGAGACGACGAGGTCGGCCAGGCCCAGCTGGTCCGGCACGCTCGCCCAGGCCTCCCGGTCGCCCTTGGCCGCGAGGACGTCGCCGACGTACCGCTCCGGCAGCACCATCCAGCCCAGCCGCAGGGCCGGTGACAGGCTCTTGCTGACCGAGCCGAGGTGGATCACGCGCTCGGGGTCCAGGCCCTGGAGCGCGCCGACGGGCTTGCGGTCGTAGCGGAACTCGCCGTCGTAGTCGTCCTCCAGCACCACGGCGCCCCGCGCGCGTGCCCAGTCGATCACGGCGGCCCGGCGGCTCGCGTGCAGCGGACCGCCGGTCGGGAACTGGTGGGCGGGCGTGAGGAGCACACCCCGCTCGCGTCCCAGCAGGCCGACGCGCGCCCCGTCCCCGTCGAGCGGGAGCGGCACCGTCCGCACGCCCGCCGCGGCCAGCAGCTCCCGGTGGAACCGCAGCCCGTACGCCTCCACCGCCAGCGGGCCGCGCAGCGCCCCGCCCCGTTCCCGCCCTGGCCGAACAGCAGCCGCAGGGCGTGCGCGAAGCCGGAGCAGATCACGATGCGGTCGGGCTCGGTGCGCACGCCGCGCGCGCGTGCCAGGTACTCCGTGAGCGCCTCGCGCAACTCGCGGCGCCCGGCCGGGTCGCCGGGCCCGAACACCTCGTTGGGCGCCTGCTGGAGCGCCCGTCGGTAGGAAGCCAGCCAGGCCGCACGCGGGAACGCCGACGCGTCCGGGGTGCCCTGGCGCAGGTCGTGCCGCGGACCACGCACGCGTGGAGGTGCTTCACCGGGCCTCCGCGCGGCGTGGCGCAGGGGCTCCGCGCGGTCGGCGACCCGCGTACCGGACCCCTGCCGAGCCGTCAGCCAGCCCTCCGCCACCAGTTCGGCGTAGGCGCCGGCCACCGTGTTGCGTGCGACCCCGAGATCGGCGGCGAGGGAACGGTAGGGCGGCAGCCGGGTGCCCGGAGGGAGCCGTCCGCCGCGCACGGCCTCGCGCAGCGCCCGGATCAGCGCGGCCCGCCGTCCGCCCGGACCGGACAGCTCCAGATGCAGGTCGGCACCGATCCGCTCAGCGGAACTGACCCACGATTCCTCCATGGGAATGCACCCTACAGAGGGTCTTTCCGGCTCATGGATTGATCTGCATGACGACGAACGCGACGGACACCGCCGTCGCGACGGACACGGCCAACGCGACGAGCACGGGGAACGCGACGAGCACGGGGAACGCGGTGAGCACGGGGAACGCGGTGAGTGGGACGCACGCGGTGAGTGGGGCGGACACGACCGGCACGAGCCGTCTGGACTTCGCGAAGTCCGCCCGCAAGGCGTTCCGCGCACTCGTCGGCTTCGACGCCGCCGCCCGCGAGGGACTCGATCCGGCCCTCGTCGAACTGATCCAGATCCGCGTCTCCCACCTCAACCACTGCGCGCACTGCCTGCACATGCACACGAACGACGCGCGCAAGGCCGGCGAGAACGAGGACCGACCGCACCTGGTCGCCGTCTGGCGCGAGGCCCGGCACTTCCACACGGAGAAGGAGCAGGCCGCCCTGGCCCTGACCGAAGCGGTCACGCTGGTGGCCGACGGAGGCGTCCCGGACGACGTCTACGCACGGGCCGCAGCCTGTTTCGACGACACGGAACTCGCCCAGGTGCTGGCCCTCATCTGCACGATCAACACCTGGAACCGGGTCGCGCCGGCCACCGCCAAGGTGGCGGGCACCGACGAGCGCTGAAACGATCGCCCGCGGGCCGGCGGCACCGCGCGGTCGCCGACACCGGCTGCCCACCCCACCGGCCTGCTGGTTCCGCACGTCGCTCCCGCCCGCTCACCGGGCCTTCGTGCGCATCCCCCGCCCGCTCACCGGTCGTTCGCGCGTGTCCCCTACACGCTCATCGGCCGGTCGTACGGGCCGATCGGTGCCGGCAGCCGTGATCTTCCCGTCAGATGGCGGTCGACGGCCGCGGCGACCGCCCGTCCCTCCGCGATCGCCCACACGATCAGCGACTGCCCGCGCGCGGCGTCCCCGGCGGCGAACACACCGGGGACGTTCGTCGCGAAACCCGCGTCCCGCGCGACCGTGCCGCGCGGCTCCAGCGCCAGCCCCAGCTGTTCGGTGAGCCCGTCGTCCCGGTCGGGACCGGAGAAGCCGAGGGCGAGCAGGACGAGGTCGGCGGGAGCATCCGTGCGGTGCCCTCCACCGGCCGCCGCTCGGCGTCGACCTCGACGAGGTGCAGCGCCCGGACGTGCCCGCTCCCGTCGCCGGTGAAGCGGAGCGTGGACGCCGCGAACAGGCGCGCGTCCGCGTCCGCCGCCGGCGCGACGCCGAGGTCGCGCGCCTCCTCGTGCGCGGCGGACAGCCGGTAGATCTTCGGATACGTCGGCCAGGGATCGGTGTCCTCGTCGCGTTCCGCGCCCGGCTGGGCGTAGATGTCCAGCTGCGTCACGGACGCGGCCCCCTCCCGGATCGCCGTGCCCAGGCAGTCGGCGCCCGTGTCGCCGCCGCCGACGATGACGACGTGCTTGCCGGCGGCGGACATCGGGGACCGTTCCAGGTCGCCCTCGCACACCCGGTTGGCCAGCGGCAGGTACTCCATCGCCTGCTGAATGCCGGTCAACTCCCTTCCGGGTGCGTGCAGTTCCCGCCACTCGGTCGCTCCGGTGGCGATCACCACGGCGTCGTGACGCGTCCGCAGGTCGTCGGCCATGACATCCCGCCCGACCGTGGTCGACGTACGGAACTTCGTGCCCTCCGCCCGCATCTGCTCGATCCGGCGGTCCAGCTGCCGCTTCTCCATCTTGAACTCGGGATGCCGTACCGCATCAGTCCGCCGATCCGGTCGTCCTTCTCGTAGACGGCGACCGTGTGCCCGGCCCGTGTCAGCTGCTGGGCGGCGGCCAGCCCGGTCGGCCCGGAGCCGATCACCGCCACCGTCAGCCCGGACAGCCGGTCCGGCGGCCGGGGCGGGGTGAGCCCGTCCGTCCAGGCCCGGTCCGCGATGGCGGCCTCGACGTTCTTGATGGTGACGGCGGGCTGGTTGATGGCGAGCACGCAACCCGCCTCGCACGGAGCGGGACACAACCGCCCGGTGAACTCCGGGAAGTTGTTCGTCGCGTGCAGCCGGTCGCTCGCCGCCCGCCAGTCCTCGCGGGAGACCAGGTCGTTCCACTCGGGGATCAGATTGCCGAGCGGGCAGGCGTCGTGGCAGAAGGGGACGCCGCAGTCCATGCAGCGGTCGGCCTGTGCGCTGATGAGGGGGAGCAGCGCCCCGGGGACGTACACCTCGTCCCAGTCGCGGACCCGTTCCCCGACCGGCCGGCGCGGCCAGTCCTGGCGGGGGGTGGTCAGGAATCCCTTGGGATCGGCCATGGCCGTCTTCCTTGCGTGCGCTTGCGACGGGGCCGTGCTGCGCCATCGGGCGGCACGTGCGACACTCCTGCAGCCACGATACGTCCGCTCCACGCCCCGCGCAGGGCGCCGGACGACGCCTGCCACGGGCAGGCCCGGCCGCCCGGCCGACGCCTGTCACGGGCGAGCCGGCCGTCGGGTCGGCACCGGCACGCGGGCGGACGCGGCGGCGACCGAGGCGACCGCGCGGACGCGATGCCAGGCCGCCCCCCCACACACGTACGCCGACCTGATCGCCGTCACGCCGATCATCCCCACCGCGGCAGGGCCCCGTGTCGGCGGCAGTGCGGCCGGGCCCCTCGCCACGAAGACCGAGAACCCTGAGAAGACCCTCGCCACCAGCCCGGTTCCACAAGCCCATCTGCCCGCCCACCTGCCCGCCTGCCTGCCCGCCTTCCGGCGTGTTCGGGCACGGGGGTGTTCGGCTGCGGACCTGTTCGGTGCCGCCCGCCTCAGCGACCGGCGGCACCGGCCTCCTCCCACCCCCACTCCCGCAGGACCGCCACCGCGCCCGCCGTGATCCGCTGCCGCGCCTCCCGCCGCGGCACCCCGCTCATCAGCAATTCGTCGTACGGGGTGTCCAGGTGCCGTACGGACGCCACGACCGCCGACACGACCGCGCCCTCGGACAACCGCCGCCCGGCGGCACTGCGTCCCACCCGCCCGCTGCCCCGCTCCGACGCGTGCGCGGCGATCGCGCGGGCCCGGTACCGCGGGCAGCGGGGGAACAGCCGCAGGACCTCCTCCGCGAACGCCTCCGCGAACCGCTCGTCCTGCGCCGCCCGTCGACGGGCGTCCCGCACCCGGCGCCGTCCACGCGCCTCGGCGTCCGCCAGGCAGCGCGCCTCCGCCCGCATCAGCCCCGCCTCCTCGACGAGGACGCCCTGTCGCTCGTAGCGGCCCCTGCGGCGGTTGAACCGCACGACGACCACGGAGAGCGGGCTCTCCTGCCGCGCCCTGCGCGTGAGCGCCGTGTCGCCGCGCGGCAGGAAGACGAGATGTCCCAGGTCCGCGCAACCGAGGCAGTGCGGCGCGCCGTCCTCGACGACGAGCAGCGGCAGCGGTCCTCGCCGGCATCCGGCACAGTGCCGCCGGCGCGAAGGCTGAACCGCGACAAGCCCGCTACCGGGCAGTGGAGTTGGGGGAACCCGCATACCTGCTGCATTCCCCCTCCCGAGCCCACCCCCACCCCGGACACCGCGCCGAGCCGGAACGCGCCCCGCCCCTCCCGCGCGGCGTGAGCACGAGCACCCGGGTGCGGCGGGGCGTCACCGCCGCGGACGCGTCCGGACCACCTCCACCAGGCCCCTCCTCCTCGTGGCCGGCCCGTGGAGCGACATGGTCGTCCCGAACCGGTGTCTGTCGCATCATGGGCCGTGTGCGACTCGAAGCGATCACGTGGGAGCGCCTCGGCGACCTCCTCGCCGACCGCCTGCTCGACCTGAAGCCGGAGGACGGCAGCCCCTGGCCGCGCATCGCCTTCGACGGCGCCCCGGCGGCCCGCCCCGGAGACCTCGCCGAACGCGTCGCCGAGGCGCTGCGGATACGCGGACGCCCCTCCCGTGTGATCGGTACCCAGGGCTTCCTGCGACCGGCCTCCGTCCGCCTGGAGTACGGCCACCACGACGCCGAGGCCTACCACGACGGCTGGTTCGACACCGGCGCCCTGTGGCGCGAGGTGTTCGGCCCCCTCGAACCCGGCGGTGACGGACGGATCCTGCCCGACCTGTGGGATCCGGTCACCGACCGCGCCACCCGCAGCCCCTACGTCCAACTCCCGCGGGACGGATTCCTGTTGCTGCACGGCCCCCTCCTGCTGCGGCACTGGTTCCCCTTCGACCTGACCGTCCACGTCCTCCTCTCCCCGCCCGCGCTGCGCCGCCGTACCGCCGAGGCCGACCGGTGGACGCTGCCCGCCTTCGACCGCTACGACCGGGAGACCGACCCGGCTGCCACGGCGGACGTGCTGGTCCGCGCGGACGACCCGCGACGCCCGGCCTGGAGCGGATGACCCGCGGAAGACCGCCGGCCCGCCGCCTCCCGCCGGACATGCGGTCGGTGAACGTCCCGGAGAGAATGGGAGGCCGGGACACGAGAGTGCAGGGCGCCGGGACAGCGGCACACACCGCGTCGCGCCGGCCGTCCCGCACCGGGAGGTACACCATGACCACCGCCGGACAGATCATGCACCGGGGCGCCCAGTGGATCCCCGCCCACGAGACCCTCGAGCGCGCCGCCCAGCTGATGCGCGACCTCAACGTCGGAGCCCTCCCCGTCAGCGACGAGAACGAGCGGCTCTGCGGCATCCTCACCGACCGCGACATCGTCGTCGGCTGCGTGGCCATGGGGCACGACCCCTCCGAGGTCACCGCCGGTGAGATGGCCAAGGGGACCCCGCGCTGGGTCGATGCCGGCGCCGATGTCAGCGAGGTGCTCCAGGAGATGCAGGGGCACCAGATCAAGCGGCTGCCGGTGATCGAGAACAAGCGCCTGGTGGGCATGATCAGTGAGGCCGATCTCGCCCGGCACCTGACCGACGACCAGATGGCGTCCTGGGCCGAGAGCGTCTACGCCAGGACCGGAACCGCTCCCTCCTGACCCGGCCGCCGCGAGCCGCTCCCTCAGAGCCAGCCGTTGCGGCGGAAGCCGCGGTACAACGCCAGACAGACGGCGGTTATCAGTCCGAGGGCCATGCCGTAGCCGTACTTCCAGTGCAGCTCCGGCATGTGGTCGAAGTTCATGCCGTAGAGCCCGCAGATCATGGTCGGTACGGCGACGATCGCGGCCCAGGCGGTGATCTTCCGCATGTCCTCGTTCTGCGCGACGGTGACCTGGGCGAGGTGCGCCTGGAGGATCGAGTTGAGCAGTTCGTCGAAGGCCGCGATCTGTTCCGTGGCCCGCAGCAGATGGTCGGAGACGTCCCGGAAGTAGGCCTGTATCTCGGGGTCGACCACCCGCATCGGCCGGGCCGCCAGATCCTGGAGGGGCCGGCTCAACGGCACCACCGCCCGCTTCAGCTCCAGCAGTTCCCGCTTGAGCTGGTAGATGCGCCCGGGGTCGGTCCGCGCCCCGTTCTCCGCGAAGACGTCCGTCTCGACCTGGTCGATGTCCATCTGTGCGGCGTCGATGACGTTGAGGTACTCGTCGACCACGTGGTCCGCGACCGCGTGCAGCACCGCTGACGGTCCCTTGGCGAGCTGGCCGGGATCGGACTCCAGCCCCTCGCGCAACGGGCCCAGCGAGCCGTGCCGGCCGTGGCGCACGGTGATGACGAAGTCCTGGCCGACGAACACCATGATCTCGCCGGTGTCGACCACCTCGCTCGTCGCCGTGAGCTGCTCGTGCTCGACATAGCAGACCGTCTTGAACACCGCGAACAGCGTCTCGCCGTACCGCTCCATCTTCGGGCGCTGATGGGCTTCGACCGCGTCCTCGACCGCCAGCGGATGGAGGTCGAAGAGGTCGGCGATGCCCGCGAACTCCGCGTTCGTCGGCTCGTGGAGACCGAGCCAGACGAATCCGTGCCCGCTCCTGCGCATCCGCTCCACGGTGTCGACCAGGTCGCCGCCGGCCGGGACGCGCGCGCCCTCGCGGTAGGCCACGCAGTTCACCACCGAGGAACCCAGCGGCGACCGCGCGGGATGGCTCAGATCGACCCGAGGCCGCCGGCGGGCCAGGCGCGCCACCCTGCGCAGGCCGCCCACCCCGCCCAGGCCAGTGACCTTCCGTAGATTCCCGGCCATGGTCATCCCGACCTCCTTCTCGGATCCCCTGCGTGATCTCACGCCGTGGCGCGCCAGTCTGCCAGGCCCGCGCAGAAGTTGGGCAAGCCTGTGGAAAGGGGACGTTCCGCTTGGTTCCCGTCTGTGGACGACCTGGAAAGGAGTCTGCCCCGGAGTCGGCTTCCCCTCCTCTTCCGCACCATGTCGGGGCGGCCTCCGCTCCCGTGTCCCGGTCGCGTCGCCCGCCCCGGCCGGCCGGACCGGGGCGGGCGGGACGATCGCGGCATGATGCGAGCCGACCGCCGCTACCTCCCCGACAACCGGCGGACCGAGGCGGGAGAGCGCTTCGAGGCCCTCGCCGTCCTCTTCGACCCGACGGCGTTCCGGCACCTCGAGGGCCTGGGCGTGAGCCCCGGCCGACGCTGCCGGGAGGCCGGCGCGGGCGGCACCCCGGTGGTGTCCTGGCCGGCGAAGAGGGCCGGCCTCACGGGCAGGATCCTCGTCACCGACGTCGACGTCTCACGACTGGCCCCGCCCGGCCGGCCGCCCCGGTCTGCCACCCACCCGCTCCACCGCCAGCGCGCCGGCCCCGCACCCCTCGACCGCGGCCTCCGCGGGCTCCGCACCCCCGAGCAGGGCGGTGAGGAACGCGCCGGTGAAGGCGTCGCCGGCGCCCGTCGTGTCGCGCGGGGTCGCCGGGACGGCGCGAACCCGGGCGACGACGGCGCCGCCCCGGGCCACCACGGCTCCGTCCGCCCCTGCTTGGCCACCACCAGCGGCACACGCCGGCTGAGTTCGGCGGCCGCGTCCGCCCCGTCGGCCGCTCCGGTCAGCAGACGGGCCTCGTCCCGGCTGGGCAACAGCACGTCCACGCCCCGCACCAGGGCGAGGAACCGGTCGGCGCCCAGTTCCGCCAGGAATCCCGCCGACGCCGGATCCAGGCTCACCGGCACCCCGCGCGCGCGTGCCGACACCAGCGCCGTCCGCACCAGTGCCCGCCCCGACGCGGAGAACAGCAGGTAGCCCGACAAATGCAGCCGGGCGATCCCGTCGAGCAGCGTGTCCGACCAGTCGTCCGGTCCGAGCCGCAGGGAGGCGCCGCTGTCGGTGAGGAACGTCCGCTCGGCCGCGGCCCCGGTGTCGACCAGGCAGACCACCGTCCCCGTCGGTGCCTCGGGATCGACGACGAGCAAGGGCCGTACCCCGCACGCGACCAGCTCACGTTCGTGCCAGGCCGCCGTCTCCGCACCCACCCGGCCGAGCAGCCGTACGTCCGCACAGCCCCAGTGCGCCGCCCAGCACGCCACGTTGGCGCCCGCGCCGCCCGGCAGCGTCCGGACCACCGCGGCCGTGTCCGTCCCCGAGGCCAGCGGACCCCAGTGGCGCGCGACGACGTCCGTGACGACATCCCCGACCACCAGCAGCGCCCCGCCCCCTCGCCGCACACCCGCGGGAGCGGAGTCCGGCTCCGGGCCCCGGAGCCGGACTCCGCCCCGCCAGAACTCGGTTTCGGGCCGTCGGAGCCGGGATCCGCCCCGTCCGGACCGCCGGTCACGCCCCGGCCCACGCCGCGGCGATCCGCCCCGCCAGCCGTACGTTGCCGCGCACCGCGGCCAGGTTGGCGCTCAGAGAGGCGCCGTCGGTGTGGCGGACCAGGTGGTCGAGCAGGAACGGCGTGACGGCCTGGCCCGTGACCCCCTCCGCCGCACACGCCCTGAGCGCCTCCGCGAGCACACGCGCGTGCAGCGCGGGATCCAGCTGTTCCTCCTCCGGAACCGGGTTCGCGACGATCAGCGCCGACTCGGGCAGGCCGAGCGCGACCTGAGCCCGCATCACGTCCGCCACCTGAGCGGGACTCTCCAGCGTCCAGTCCACCGGACACCCGAGTCGGACAGGTAGAAGCCGGGGAAGCGGTCGGTGCCGTACCCGGCGACGGCGACCCCCAGCGTCTCCAGCCGCTGGAGCGTCGCCGGCACGTCCAGGATCGACTTCACCCCCGCGCACACCACCGTGATCCGGGTGCGCGCCAGCAGACCCAGATCGGCCGACTCGTCCTGGGTGACCGTCCATTCCCGGTGCACCCCGCCGAGTCCGCCCGTCGCGAACACCCGCACCCCGGCCAGCGCCGCGAGCAGCGCGGTCGCCGACACCGTGGTCGCCCCGCTCGCCCCCGAGGCGACCGCGAGCGGCAGGTCGCGGTGGCCCAGCTTGCGGATGCCGTCCTCGTTGGCTACCCGCTCCAACTGCTCCTTGTCGAGGCCGACACGGGGCCGCCCGTCCAGCACGGCGATCGTCGCCGGTACGGCGCCCTCCGCGCGCACCGCCGCCTCCAGCTCCCGCGCCACCTGAAGGTTGCGCGGCCGGGGCAGCCCGTGGGCGATGATCGTGGACTCCAGCGCCACCACGGGGCGACGCGCCTCGACCGCCTCCCGCACCTCTTCCGACACCACCAGCACCACGTGCCCGCCTCCTGTCCGTCGGTCCTCCCTCATCCCTGGCGGGCGACACGCCGGCCAAACCCTTGCGGCCCGTGGAGGACGACACCAGCCTGGAAGGCATGACCGACAACCCGCCCCGCCTCGACCACGTCGTCCTGTGGGTGCGCGACCCGCTCGCCGCGGCCGACTTCTACGAGAACGTCGTCGGCCTGGCACCCGTCCGGCTCGCCGCGTTCGCCGCGGGGGAGGAGCCCTTCCCCTCCGTCCGTGTCGACGACGGGAGCCTCCTCGACCTGATGCCGCTGACGATGGTGAAGGGCATGACGATGCTTCCCGGGGCGGCCGACAGCGCCGGACATCCCGTGAACCACATCTGCCTCGCCCTGTCCCGCACCGCCTTCGACGCCCTCCGCACCCGGCTGGCCGAGCACGCCGTCCCCGTCTCGGACGTCTCGCACGGCTCGTTCGGCGCCCGGGGCGCGGCCACGCGCAGCCTCTACTTCCGCGACCCGGACGGCAACGTCGTCGAGATCCGGCACTACGACTGACGCGGGCGCCACCCCGCACCCGCCGCCCGCACGGACGCCGCCGCCCGCCCGAGCCGCTCAGAACAGCGGCTCGGGCAGAACCCCTCCAGGGCGAGCAATGTGCGCTTGGCCTCCAGACCGCCGCCGAAACCGCCGATCCCGCCGTCGCTCTCCACCACCCGGTGGCAGGGCACCACGACCGGCAGCGGATTGGCGCCCATCGCCATCCCCACCGCCTGCGCCCGCCGGGCCGGCCCACCCGTTCGGCCAGGTCGCCGTAGCCGACGACTGCGCCGTACGGGACGCCGGAGGCCAGCTCGCGCAGGACCTGCCGGTTGAAGCCGGAGATCAGCGACCAGTCCAGGGGGAGCGCGAAGTCGCGGCGCTCCCCGGCGAAGTAGGCGTCGACCTGGTGTATCGCCTCGGACAGCAACGGCGATCCGGGCGACTCGACCGGCTCCGTGCCCAGCCGCTGCGCGAGGCGGCGGAGCGCTTTCTCGCGCACCGGCCCGTCGGCGTGGAACACGACATTGACCAGGCCCTCGCGGGTTGCGGCCAGCAGCAGCGGACCGATGCCGGTGTCGACGACGGTCCACACGACCTGCTGCTCGTACTGCCCGTGGCTGTCCATGCGCCCACCGTACGACCTCCCACCGACAACGCCCCGGCCCGACGCCCGACCGGTCCCGGAGGTCAGCTCCCGTACAGCGCCCGCGCGACCACGTCCGGCCTGTCGGTGATGATGCCGTCGACGCCGTACCCGGCGACCGTCCGGGCCGCCGCGGCGTCGTCGACGGTCCACACGAAGATCCTCAACGGGCTGCCGTGCGGTCCCCCGACCGCGTGCACGGCGGCGACGTACTCGGCCGAGAGAGACACGTACGAGGGATTGATCAGGTCGGTGAAGACCGCGCAGCCGGGCAGGTCCCGCATCGCCGGCCTGCCCAGCAGACCGGTCGTCACCGACGGCGCGAGGTCGTGGACGGCCCGCAGGCTGCCGGTGTCGAAGCTCTGCACGACCAGCCGGTCGAGATGCTCCCGGTCCAGCCACCCCTCGTCGGCGAGCACCTTGAGGGTGTCCTGTTCGATCCCCGGGTACAGCGCGGGGTTCTTCAGCTCCAGCAGCAGTTTCTGGTCGTGACGCTCGACACGGCGGACGTACTCCCGGAGCGTCGGCACGCGCGCGCCCGCGTACGCGGGGCCGAACCAGCCGCCCGCGTCGAGCCGTGCGACCTCGGCCGCGGTGAAGTCCCGCACCTGCCACGGGGCCCGCCGGGAAAGACCTCCTCGACGTCGGTGGTCCGCTCGAGACTGTCGTCGTGGATCACCACCAGTTCGCCGTCCCTGGTGCGCTGGACGTCGTTCTCCACCCAGCGGACGCCCAGGTCGGCGGCCGCGTCGACGGCCGCCAGGGTGTTCTCGGAGCCTGGGCGGAAGCGCCCCTGTGGGCGATCACCGCGGGCCGCCCGACGATCCCGCCCGGGCGTCGTGGACAGGGAGCAGGAGGGCGACGAAACCCACCAGGGCGGTGGTCGCCGCGGCGACTGCGCGCGCGTGCATGCGTACTCCTCGCGTCGGCCGATCACGTACGGCACAACTGTGACAGCGAAGAGTCAACGGCGGACGCGCGCGGGAAGACCGGAGGACGAAGGTTGACGGCCGGGAACGCACACCGGTGCCGCACATTGCGGCAAGGCCGTGTTTCTTTGCCGGAAAATCGTTCGACCATTCCGGTGGCAGTCATACTGCTCTGCGTCAACCCTGATCGCTCGCGCGATCCCGGGTACACGGCGCGCTCCAGGCATTCCAGCAACAGGGCGGAAGGGCAACCGCGCATGCACGGCACGGCCGACGGATTCAGCTACGGACTCGTGACACCGCTGGTGGCCTACCTCATGGCCTGCCTCGGCGGTGCCCTCGGCCTGCGCTGCACGACCAGAGCCATGCTCGTCGCCCACTCCTGGCGCCCCGGATGGCTCGCCCTCGGCGCGACCGTGATCGGCTCCGGCATATGGACCATGCACTTCATCGCCATGACGGGCTTCACGGTCGCCGGCGCCCCGATCCGCTACGACAGGCCGATGACCTACGCCAGCCTCGGCGTCGCCGTCGTCATGGTGGGCGTCGGGATCTTCATCGTCGGCTACCGGGGCGCGTCCGGCACCGCCCTGTTCACCGGAGGCACCATCACGGGCCTCGGGATCGCCTCGATGCACTACCTGGGCATGGCCGGCATGCAGTTCGACGGCAAGTTCGAGTACAACACCCTCACCGTGGGCGTCTCCGTGGCCGTCGCGATGGTCGCCGCCACCGCCGCGCTGTGGGCCGCCGGGCAGGTCAGGGGCTTCCTGTGGAGCGTCGGCGCGAGCCTCGTCATGGGCCTCGCCGTGACCGGCATGCACTACACGGGCATGGCCGCCCTCAGCGTCCACCTGCACGCCACGGGATCGCCGTCCGCGGGCGACCCGCCCGCCGGTCTCCTCGCGCCGATGCTGATCGGCCCCCTCGCCTTCCTCTGCCTCGCCGGCATGGTGGTGCTGTTCGACCCCCGCATGATGACGGGCAGGCCCGGCCGGGCCCCCGCCGGGCACAGGCCCGGCGTCCCGGCCCACCCGCACCCCGTCCCCCGGACCCGGCTCCGCACCCGCCGCCGGCAGGTCCCCACGAGCGCCGGACCCCGCAGAACCGCTGATCGGACCGCATTGTCGGTGGTGGGCCGTACGGTGGATGACATGCGGCCCGTTTCCAGCATCGAACGCACGGTGGCGCCTTTCGAGGTCGTCAGCCCCTACCAGCCCAGCGGTGACCAGCCGGCGGCCATCGCCGAGCTGGCCAAGCGCATCGAGGCCGGTGAGAAGGACGTCGTCCTCCTGGGCGCGACCGGCACCGGCAAGTCCGCGACCACCGCGTGGATGATCGAGAAGCTCCAGCGCCCCACGCTCGTGATGGCGCCGAACAAGACGCTGGCCGCACAGCTGGCCAACGAGTTCCGCGAGCTGCTGCCGAACAACGCGGTGGAGTACTTCGTCTCGTACTACGACTACTACCAGCCCGAGGCGTACGTCCCGCAGTCGGACACCTACATCGAGAAGGACTCCTCGATCAACGAGGAGGTCGAGCGGCTGCGCCACTCCGCGACCAACTCGCTGCTCACCCGCCGGGACGTCGTCGTGGTCGCCTCGGTCTCCTGCATCTACGGCCTCGGCACCCCCCAGGAGTACGTGGACCGCATGGTCCCGCTGAAGGTCGGCGCCGAGATCGACCGCGACCAGCTGCTGCGCCGCTTCGTCGACATCCAGTACACGCGCAACGACACGGCCTTCACCCGCGGCACCTTCCGGGTCCGCGGCGACACCATCGAGATCTTCCCGGTCTACGAGGAACTGGCCGTCCGCATCGAGATGTTCGGCGACGAGATCGAGGCCCTGTCGACCCTCCACCCGCTCACCGGCGAGATCATCAGCGACGACGAGCAGCTGTACGTCTTCCCCGCCACCCACTACGTGGCCGGCCCGGAGCGCCTGGAGCGCGCCGTCAACGACATCGAGAAGGAACTGGGCGAGCGCCTCGCCGAACTCGAGAAGCAGGGCAAGCTCCTCGAGGCCCAGCGCCTGCGCATGCGCACCACGTACGACATCGAGATGCTCCGCCAGATCGGCAGCTGCTCGGGTGTGGAGAACTACTCGATGCACTTCGACGGGCGTCTGCCCGGCTCCCCGCCGAACACCCTGCTCGACTACTTCCCCGACGACTTCCTCCTCGTCATCGACGAGTCCCATGTCACCGTCCCGCAGATCGGCGCCATGTACGAGGGCGACGCCTCCCGCAAGCGCACCCTCGTCGACCACGGCTTCCGGCTTCCCTCCGCCCTCGACAACCGCCCGCTGAAGTGGGAGGAGTTCCAGGAGCGCATCGGGCAGGCCGTCTACCTGTCGGCGACGCCCGGCAAGTACGAACTCTCGCGCGGGGACGGCGTCGTCGAGCAGATCATCCGCCCCACCGGCCTCATCGACCCCGAGATCGTCGTCAAGCCCACCGAGGGCCAGATCGACGACCTGGTGCACGAGATCCGCACGCGCGTCGAGAAGGACGAGCGGGTCCTGGTCACCACCCTCACCAAGAAGATGGCCGAGGACCTCACCGACTACTTCCTGGAACTCGGCATCCAGGTCCGCTACCTGCACAGCGACGTCGACACCCTGCGCCGCATCGAGCTGCTGCGCGAACTGCGGTCCGGTGAGTTCGACGTGCTGGTCGGCATCAACCTCCTGCGGGAGGGCCTCGACCTGCCCGAGGTGTCCCTGGTGGCCATCCTCGACGCCGACAAGGAGGGCTTCCTGCGCTCCGGCACCTCGCTGATCCAGACCATCGGCCGCGCCGCGCGCAACGTCTCCGGCCAGGTCCACATGTACGCCGACAAGGTCACCCCGGGCATGGAGCGGGCCATCGAGGAGACCAACCGCCGCCGGGAGAAGCAGATCGCCTACAACACGGCGCGCGGAATCGACCCGCAGCCGCTGCGCAAGAAGATCAACGACATCGTGGCGCAGATCGCGCGCGAGGAGGTCGACACCGAGCAGCTGCTGGGCTCCGGCTACCGCGCGAAGAAGGACGGCGGCGGCACCAAGGCGCCGGTGCCCTCCCTCGGCGGCAAGGCGACCAAGGGCGCGAAGTCCGCCGGGCCCGCGAAGGGCAAGACCAAGAAGACGGTCCCGACCGACCGCCCCGCCGCCGAACTCGCCGACCAGATCGAGGAGATGACGGCGCGCATGCGGGCGGCCGCCGCGGACCTCCACTTCGAGGTCGCGGCCCGGCTGCGCGACGAGGTCTCCGAGATGAAGAAGGAACTGCGTCAGATGAAGGAGGCGGGCATCGCCTGACGTGCCGCGCGCGGGGCCCGGCCGCCGTACGCGCCGTGTTGCAAGAACGACACAAAGTGCGGTCCTGGGTACGGCACTGTCAGTGCCCTTGCGTAGGGTTTTCGTCAACCGCGGGGACCGCGGCAACAGGGGACAGTCCGAGAGGGGAATCAGCGCGTGACCGTCAACATGACCAAGGGTCAGGCCATCAGTCTGCAGAAGACCGACGGAGGCAGCCTGACCGCGGTGCGCATGGGTCTCGGCTGGCAGGCTGCCCCCGGCGCGGCCTGTTCGGCTCCCGCACCCGGGAGATCGACCTCGACGCCTCCGCGGTCCTCTTCGCGGACAGGCAGCCGGTCGACGTCGTCTTCTTCCGCCACCTGGTGAGCGACGACGGCTCGGTCCGGCACACCGGTGACAACCTCGTCGGCGGCGTCGGCCAGGGCGGCGACGACGAGGCGATCCTCGTCGACCTGTCCCGCGTCCCGGTCCACATCGACCAGATCGTCTTCACGGTGAACTCCTTCACCGGCCAGACCTTCCAGGAGGTGCAGAACGCGTTCTGCCGCCTGGTCGACGAGACCAACGGCCAGGAGCTGGCGCGCTACACGCTCGCGGGCGGCGGCGCCTACACCGCCCAGATCATGGCCAAGGTGCACCGGGTGGGCGCGGGCTGGAACATGACCGCCCTCGGCACCCCGGCCAACGGCCGCACCTTCCAGGACCTGATGCCGGCCATCCTGCCCGCGCTGTAACCGGGCCGGGCGGCACACGACGACACGACACGCGACGCAGGGGGACCACAGGCGATGACGGCCGAGCTGGTGCGGGGCCAGAACCACCCGCTCTTGGAAGTCCGCCTCGAGATCCGGGTCTCGGCCGGCGCCCCCGTCGTGGCGGCGGCCACCCTCTGCGACGAGAGCGGCAGGATCCACGGGGTGGAGTGGGTCGCCCACCCGGGCGCACCCGCCCTCCCCGGTCTCGAGGTCTCCCGGCAGGCGGCCGCCGACCACCGCCTCGCGGTGGACCTGGACGCCGTCGCGGAGAGTGTGCACCGCGTCAGCGTTCTGCTCGCCCTGCCCACCGGGGTGGGAGGCCCGGTCGTCTTCGGCTCCCTCGCCGCCCCCTTCGTCGCCGTCACCGGCCTCGACGGTTCCGAAGTGGCCGGCTTCACCCTCACCGGCCTCGGCCCCGAGTCGGCCGTCGTCGCCCTGGAGCTGTACCGGCGCCAGGGCGCCTGGAAGGTCCGGGCGGTCGGCCAGGGGTACGCGGGCGGCCTCGCCGCCCTCCTCGCCGACCAGGGCCTGGCGCAGGCCCAGCAGCTCGCGTCCGACATCGACGAGGCCGTGGCGCGGGGGTCGGTCCGCTCGGTGCCGGCCCCACCGCCGCGCACGGCCGACGCCGACCGCTCCCGGCAAGCGGCCGCCTCCGCCCTCGGCCCCGACCAGGGGGATCCCCGTACGGCGGGCAGAGCCCCCAGGGCGCCGCCGGACCGTACGCGGGTTCCCAGCCGGCGCAAGGCGCAGCGGATGCCGTGGCGGGACATCCGGCGGGGCCCGCGGACCCCGCGGCCGTCACCCAGCCGGGCACCCCCGTGGCGTCCGGCACCGGCGGCCCCGTCGACTACAGCCACCCGCGGCGCCGCACCACCGCCCCGCCGCCTCCGCCCGTCGCGCCCCCGGCCGAGCCCGGCAGGCCCGCGCGGCCGGTCGCCGGCGACGCCACCGGCTGGTCCATGGAGGAGCGGCTGTACAACCAGGTCTGGGGCATGTTCGAGGACCTGGCCCGCACCACGGCCGCGTACCGCAGCGCCGTCGACTTCGCCGACACGCGCAGGGAAAGGGAACTCGACGAGGTCCTCTCCGACCCGCGCAGCCGGATCGGCGGCCAGGGCGACGCCGCCCGCGAGACCGCTCGCGCCAAGCACGCACAGCTCGTCGACCAGGCCCGGCAGGTGCTGGACCGTGATCTCGCCCAGCTCATGGCCGAGGCCGAGGTCGTCGAGCCGGCGCTGCCGCCGGCCTTCGCGCGCTGGGACAACCCTGTCTGGCACGCCTATCGCGTTCCGATGGAAATGCCCATGGCGCTGCGCCTGGGCGACCTCCACCTTCCCGAGAGCGACCGGCTGCGCATCCCCATGCTCATCCGCCTTCCGCTGGAGCGCGGTCTGTGGATGGACAGCGGGCGGACGGGCTCGCCCGACGGCTCGTTCCTCGACTCCCATGAGCTGCGCCGTCTCGCGCTGGACTCGGCCGTGGCGCACACGGTCCGGCTGCTGGCGGTCCATCCGGCCGACGAGTTCACGGTGCACGTCGTCGACCCGGGTGGTTCGGGCGCGCCGGCGCTCGCCCCGCTGGTGCGGAGCGGAGCGCTGGCGGCGCCGCCGGCCGTGGGCTCGGCCGGGGTGACGGACGTGCTCACCCGGCTCACGCAGCACGTCGACCTGGTGCAGATGGCGGTGCGCGGCGGTGCGGCCGACTCGCTCCCGCCCGGGTTCGACACCGCCCAGCAGCTCCTGGTCGTCAACGACTTCCCGCACGGCTTCGACGATCGTGCCGTGACCCAGCTCCGTTACCTCGCGGACGAGGGCCCGTCCGTCGGCGTCCACCTGATGATGGTCGCCGACCGCGAGGACGCCGCCGGTTACGGTCCGTTGCTGGATCCACTGTGGCGCGGGCTGATGCGGCTGACCCCGGTGCCCGACGACCACCTCGCCGATCCCTGGGTCGGTCACGCCTGGACGTACGAGCCGGCCCTCGTGCCGCCCGGCAGCCAGGTTCTCCAGCAGGTCCTGACGCAGGTCACCGCGGCCCGCCGGACGTGGCGGGACTGATCGCTCCCACCACTTCACCAAGCGACCGCAAAGTGGCCCTGACCAGCAGTTTTGATCTTTATTTTGCCAATCCCTTTACCTTTCTTTGGTGATTGGGTACTGTCTTTCGTACGGAGGGGAGTACTCCCTGCCAACTGCGGCGTACCCGTCAATACGGATCAGAGCTGATCCCGGGGCGCCGGCCCGTGTGGTCCCGTGCGCATGCCCTGCGCCGGGACCCGGGGTGGAAGAGACCTCCGGCAGCGCGACGACGCTGATCACCTGCCGTTACGTACTGCCGGAGGCGCAGTGGATGTTTCCCTGACCCTGTGGGTCCTGACCATCGTGGGCCTGAGTGCCCTCATCGCGATCGACTTCTTCATCGGCCGCAAGCCGCATGACGTGTCGATCAAGGAAGCCGGTATCTGGACCGTCGTCTGGATCGCCCTGGCCGCACTGTTCGGGCTCGGCCTGCTCGTCTTCGGCGGGGGACAGCCCGCCGGAGAGTTCTTCGCGGGCTTCATCACCGAGAAGTCGCTCAGCGTCGACAACCTCTTCGTCTTCGTCCTGATCATGGCGAAGTTCGCCGTCCCCTCGCAGTACCAGCAGCGGGTCCTGCTCGTCGGCGTGCTCATCGCCCTGGTCCTGCGGGCGATCTTCATCGCCGCGGGCGCCGCGATCCTTGCCAGCTTCTCCTGGGTGTTCTACCTCTTCGGCGCCTTCCTGATCTGGACCGCCTGGAAGCTCATCCAGGAGGCCCGGGCGGACCAGGAGGACGAGGAGTTCGAGGAGAACAAGCTGCTCAAGGCCGTCGAGCGCAGGTTCGGTGTCGCCGACCGCTACCACGGCACCAAACTGTGGATCGAGCAGAACGGCAAGCGGGTCATGACCCCGATGCTGGTCGTGATGCTCGCGATCGGCACCACCGACGTGCTGTTCGCCCTCGACTCGATCCCCGCGATCTTCGGCCTGACGCAGGACCCGTACATCGTGTTCACGGCCAACGCGTTCGCGCTGATGGGTCTGAGGCAGCTGTACTTCCTCATCGGCGGCCTGCTGCGCAAGCTCGTCCACCTCAGCTACGGCCTGTCGATCATCCTCGGCTTCATCGGCGTCAAGCTGGTACTGCACGCGCTGCACGAGTCCGGGGTCCACGTCCCCGAGATCAGCATCCCGGTCTCGCTCGGCGTCATCTGCTCCGTCCTGATCGTCACCACGATCACCAGCCTGCGGGCCTCCAGGAAGCAGACGGCGGCCGAGGAGGCGCAGACCGGGGGCGGCGGCGCCCCGAAGGACAGCATCGACGTCTGACCACGGACGACGAGGGAACCATCACCGGGAGCGGTGCGCGGCGATTCGCCGGGCACCGCTCCCGGCGTTCCTCCCGACTGTTCCCGGCATCTCCCGGACGGAATGCGGGGCCCGTACCGCTCTGCGACGATCGCTGCATGACCGCTCGGCTCAGGTCGCTCACGACCCGCTGGACATCCCTCGTGCCGGCGCTCGCCGGCGTCCTGCTGGTCCTGACCTGGGGCCGTGACCTCGCCCCCGTGGTCGTCGCCCTGATCACGGTCGTCCTCGCCGGAGCGGTCCTGGCGGCCGTGCACCACGCCGAGGTCGTCGCGCACCGCGTCGGTGAACCGTTCGGCTCCCTGGTACTCGCGGTCGCCGTGACGATCATCGAGGTCGCGCTCATCGTCGCGCTGATGGCGGACGGCGGCGACAAGAGTTCCACCCTCGCGAGGGACACGGTCTTCGCGGCCGTGATGATCACCTGCAACGGCATCGTCGGCCTCTGCCTCCTCGTCGCCTCCCTACGGCACGGCACGGCGATCTTCAACCCCGAGGGCACCGGCGCGGCCCTGGCGACCGTCGCCACCCTGGCCACCCTCAGCCTGGTCCTGCCGACCTTCACCACCAGCAAGCCGGGCCCGGAGTTCTCCAGCGTCCAGCTCACCTTCGCCGCCCTGTCCTCACTGATCCTGTACGGCCTGTTCGTGACGACCCAGACCGTCCGGCACCGTGACTACTTCCTCCCGGTCACCCGGCAGGGCGACGTGATCACCGGGGACGACCACGCCGCCGCGCCCTCGTCGCGGACCGCGCTGATCAGCCTGAGCCTGCTCGGCCTGGCCCTCGTCGGCGTGGTCGGACTGGCCAAAGGCGTCTCGCCCACGATCGAGGACGGCGTGGAGGCCGCCGGGCTCCCCCACGCCGTCGTCGGTGTGATCATCGCGCTGCTCGTGCTGCTCCCCGAGACCATCGCCGCACTGCGCTCCGCCCGCCGCGACCGGGTGCAGACCAGCCTCAACCTCGCGCTCGGCTCCGCGATGGCCAGCATCGGCCTGACGATCCCAGCGGTCGCCCTGGCCTCGATCTGGCTCTCCGGTCCGCTCGTCCTCGGCCTCGGACCCACCCACATGGTGCTGCTCGCACTGACCGTCGTCGTCAGCTCCCTGACGGTCGTTCCGGGAAGGGCCACGCCGCTGCAGGGCGGCGTGCACCTGGTGCTGTTCGCGGCGTACCTGGAGCTGGCCGTCAATCCCTAGGGGCGTTCGTCCGGACCGGCGTCGGTCCGGTCTCCGGCAGCAGGGCGAAGCAGCCGAGGCTGAGCGGGGAGATGCCCGTCAGGTACGCGCCCACACCCCAGGGGGTGCGCCCCCTGGGGACTCCGCCGAGGTTGCAGCCGTCCGCCGCGCCCGTGCGGCAGATCCGCGGCTCGTACAGCTCCGGCAGGCAGGCGGCGACGAGCCGCGGCAGGGAAAGCGCCCTCGCGGTACTTGCGGTACTTGCGGCGCTTGCGGTGTTCACGGTGCGTATGTCGTGTGCGCCGCGTCAACCATCCACCGTGACCGAGGGGTACGGGGCGCACGATGCCGCAACCGTGTCGCGCGGGGTTCAGTAGGTGACGGTGATGCGCCGTTCGGGCCGTCGACGCGGATCGCCCCTCCGTAGGGGAGGACGAGCTGCGGGTCCGTGTGGCCGAAGTCCACGTCGAAGACGGCGAGGGCGTCGGGCGCGTACGTCTCCAGCACGCCCAGTACCGCCTCGCGCTGCTCCACGGCGTAACGGGCGGCCGCCGCAGGGCCGTTGGGGCGTTCGAAGGACCAGGTCTTGGCGCGGGCCATCAGGAGCGCGGAGAACCGCTGGAGGAGGCCGCGCTCACCCATGTTGCGCAGGATCCGGAAGACCTCCGTGGCGCTGGGGAGTTCCTCGGAGGTCTCCAGGAACAGCACACCGCCGTCGTAGACCGACAGATCGTGGGAGATCTCGCGGTCGGCCATCAGGAGCCAGGAGAGGATCTCCAGATTGCCGCCCCAGCCGCGGCCCTCGACGACGCGGTCGGCGTTGCGCCAGATCCAGCCGGTGCCCGGCCGGGTCTCCGACCGCGAAGCGAAGGTCGCCGGGTCGGCCCAGTCGCGGTCGACGTCGCTCCAGCGCTCGGCCGGCCGCAGTTCGTAGGCGCCCGAGGTGAACAGGGCCGCCCGCAGGGAGTCCGCGGTCAGCGCGTCCATGGCCACCGGCCGCCCGAGCTGCACCATCACGCTCGCGCCGTGGTAGCCGACGATCCCGGTGTTGTACAGGAAGGCGAGGAGGTTGGTGTTGTCGCTCGTGCCGAAGAACGGCTTCGGGTTGGCCCGGATCAACTCGCGGTCCAGCAGCGGCAGGACGGTGATCTGGTCGTCACCGCCGATCGACGCGATGACCGCCTTGATGCCGGGATCGGCGAAAGCGGCGTGGATGTCGTCGGCCCGCGCCTGCGGCGTCGCGCCCATCGTGCGGGTCGTCGGGTACTCGACCGGCTCGAGGCCGAACTCCTCGCGCAGCCGTTCCAGGCCCAGTTCGAAGGGGACCGGGAAGAGCCCGGGCAGGCCGGCGGCCGGGGAGAGGACGGCCACGCGGTCACCGGGGGAGGGCTTCGGAGGATACGACGGTGTGGTCATGCCGGTGAGACTAGGGCTTCCCGCCCCGCTGTTTCACCGTGATAAACCGGGTCCGAGCGGCGGTCCGACGGGCCGCCCCACGCCGAACGGACCGGAGGAACCGTGCCCCGCACCCTGGCCAGCGCCCCCATCATGATTCTCAACGGCCCCAACCTGAACCTCCTGGGGCAGCGCCAGCCCGAGATCTACGGCTCCGACACGCTCGCCGACGTCGAGGCGCTGTGCGCGAAGGCGGCGGCGGCGCACGGCGGCACGGTGGACTTCCGGCAGTCCAACCACGAGGGCGAGCTGGTGGACTGGATCCACGAGGCACGGCGGGACCACTGCGGCGTCGTGATCAACCCCGGCGCCTACTCGCACACGTCGATCGCGATCCTCGACGCGCTCAACACCTGTGACGGACTGCCGGTACTGGAGGTCCACATCTCCAACATCCACCGGCGGGAGTCCTTCCGGCACCACTCGTACGTCTCGCTGCGCGCCGACGGCGTCATCGCGGGCTGCGGAGTGCAGGGCTACGCGTTCGCCGTGGAGCGCGTCGCCGCCCTGGCGGGGGCGGGGCAGGCTAGCACGTGAACACCGGTGGCGCGTGAACACCGGCCGCGTGTGAGCACCGGCCGGACCAGGACACCGGTCGGACCTGGACACCGGTCGTAAGCACCGGCTTCCTGGCGGGCGCCCCTTGCCGGCTTCCGGCCGTCACGACCTGCCGCGGGAAGCGCCGGGCCGCCGGTCGAGGGCGGGGAAAGAAGACCGGCGGCCCGCCCCGCGCCGGAGCCGTCATCCCGCGCGGGGCTGCCACCAGTCGACCGCGCCGTCAGGCGTGCGGGGAGCGCGCTCGAGCCGTCGGCGCGGGCGCGTATTTCTCACGGGGCGCGCGTGCGGCTGTGCGTGCCCCGTGAGTGCCGTGCACTCGCCGAGGACGAGGCGGGGTGACGCGCCGTCGGCGGGCGGGCGCGGCGTTCACCACCCGCGCGCGTGCCACTCCGGCAGGTGCGGGCGTTCGTCGCCCAGCGTGGTGTCGTTGCCGTGTCCCGGATAGACCCAGGTCTCGTCCGGGAGCACGTCGAAGATCTTCGTCTCGACGTCGTGGATCAGACGGGCGAACGCCTCGGGGTCCTTGCGCGTGTTGCCCACGCCGCCGGGGAAGAGGCAGTCGCCCGTGAACAGGTGCGGATGCCCGTGCGGGTCGTCGTACACGAGGGCGATCGAGCCCGGTGTGTGTCCGACGAGGTGACGTGCGGTGAGGTGCACCTCACCGACCCGGACGACGTCGCCGTCGTCGAGCAGGACGTCGGTCGGCACCGGGATGCCCTCGGCGTCCTCCCGGCCGGCGTACGTACGCGCGCGCGTGGCCGCGACGACCTCGGCGAGCGCCTGCCAGTGGTCTCCGTGACGGTGCGTGGTGACGACGGAGGCGATGCCGTCGTCACCGATCGTGCCGAGCAGCGTCCCGGCGTCGGCGGCCGCGTCGATCAGCAGCTGCTCGTCCGTGGCCCGGCAACGCAGCAGATAGGCGTTGTTGTTCATCGGGCCGACCGCGACCTTGGTGATCATCAGGTCCTTCAGCTCGTGCACGTCCGCCGAGCCGCCGACCCGCACCTCTCCGCTGTACGTCATGGCGCCAGCCTATAGCGGGGGGAGGCCCGGGAGCGGGCCGCCGCCGACCGTGAGCGCGGAGCCGTCGCGGCGTCCCGAGAGCCAGCCGAGCAGGTCCGCGGCCGGGCCCCCGACCTCGACGGGCCCGCCGGGTGCGCCGCCGCCCGTGGTCCAGGTCCCGCCGCCGTCGCCGCTCAGGCGCGTCGGCGGTACGTCCCCGTGGCCGCGGAAGCGGTCCGCGAGGAAGTCGATCTCCCGCGCCACGAATTCCTCCGGCAGATCCTCCAGCTCGTAGCCGATCCCGAGGTCCACGTGGTGCAGTTCCACCTCCGCCCAGCGCCGGAAGGGCACCCTCGCCGCCGAGTCGGTGACGCCGTTGCGCAGCTCGACCGTGCGCGACCAGTCCGCGGGGACGGCGGCGGCCTCCTGGAAGCGGGCGGCGCTCTCCCGGACGTCCGCGAGCTGGACGTCCAGGGGGCGCGGGGCGTCCCGCTCGATGTCGGCGTCCCGCACGGTGGCGTCGACGTACATGGGGCGGCCCTGGAAGACGTTCACCAGGGCGTCGGCGTTGCGGGCGAGGTGGGCGAGGACGTGGCCGCGGCTCCAGCCGGGCAGGCGTGACGACTGCGTCACGGACGCGTTGTCCAGCTCGGCGACTGCGGTGAGCAGCCGGTCCGTCGCGTCCCGTACGGATGCCAGGTCATGAGCGTGATCAATCATGGTGCTGACCTTAGCTTCGCCACTCCTTCGGGTGAAGGTGGTCGGCAACCGCCCATAAATCGAATGTACGTGCTATAAGGTCGTGGGCGGCGTCGGGCATGCTGGATGGCAGGGGATTGTTGTCAACCCGGGAATCCGACCGGCGTTGTCAGTGGCTCCCCCTAGTCTGAGAAGGACGGGGGCCCCGCCCCTGTCACTTCTCTCAAGAAAGGTGCGGACCGGCGTGGCCGACCGTCTCATCGTCCGTGGCGCGCGCGAGCACAACCTCAAGAATGTCTCGCTCGACCTGCCGCGCGACTCGCTCATCGTCTTCACGGGCCTGTCGGGGTCGGGCAAGTCCTCGCTGGCCTTCGACACGATCTTCGCCGAGGGGCAGCGGCGCTACGTCGAGTCCCTCTCCTCCTACGCCCGGCAGTTCCTCGGCCAGATGGACAAGCCGGACGTCGACTTCATCGAGGGCCTCTCCCCGGCCGTCTCGATCGACCAGAAGTCGACCTCGCGCAACCCGCGCTCCACGGTCGGCACCATCACCGAGGTCTACGACTACCTCCGCCTGCTCTTCGCGCGCATCGGCAAGCCGCACTGTCCCGAGTGCGGCCGCCCCATCTCGCGCCAGTCGCCGCAGGCCATCGTCGACAAGGTGCTGGAGCTGCCCGAGGGCAGCCGCTTCCAGGTGCTGTCGCCGCTGGTCCGCGAGCGCAAGGGCGAGTTCGTCGACCTGTTCGCCGACCTCCAGACCAAGGGCTACAGCCGCGCGCGGGTGGACGGCGAGACCGTCCAGCTCTCCAACCCGCCCACGCTGAAGAAGCAGGAGAAGCACACCATCGAGGTGGTCATCGACCGCCTCACGGTGAAGGAGTCCGCCAAGCGCCGCCTCACCGACTCCGTCGAGACCGCCCTCGGCCTGTCCGGCGGCATGGTCGTGCTCGACTTCGTCGACCTGCCCGAGGACGACCCCGAGCGCGAGCGCATGTACTCCGAGCACCTGTACTGCGCGTACGACGACCTGTCCTTCGAAGAACTGGAGCCCCGCTCCTTCTCCTTCAACTCGCCCTTCGGCGCCTGCCCGACTGCTCCGGCATCGGCACGCGCATGGAGGTCGACCCCGAGCTGATCGTCCCCGACGAGGACAAGTCCCTCGACGAGGGCGCCATCCACCCCTGGTCCCACGGGCACACCAAGGAATACTTCGGCCGCCTGATCGGCGCCCTCGCGGACGCCCTGGGATTCCGGACCGACATCCCCTTCGCCGGTCTGCCCCAGCGCGCCAGGAAGGCCCTCCTCCACGGCCACAAGACGCAGATCGAGGTCCGTTACCGCAACCGGTACGGCCGCGAGCGCGTGTACACGACGCCGTTCGAGGGCGCCGTCCCGTTCGTGAAGCGTCGGCACAGCGAGGCCGAGAGCGACGCCAGCCGCGAGCGCTTCGAGGGCTACATGCGCGAGGTGCCCTGCCCGACCTGCGAGGGCACCCGCCTCAAGCCGATCGTCCTCGCGGTCACGGTCATGGGGAAGTCCATCGCCGAGGTCTCCGCCATGTCGATCAGCGACTGCGCGGACTTCCTGGGAGAGCTGAAGCTCGACGCGCGCGACAAGAAGATCGCCGAGCGCGTCCTGAAGGAGGTCAACGAGCGCCTGCGGTTCCTGGTCGACGTCGGCCTGGACTACCTCTCGCTCAACCGCGCCGCCGGCACGCTCTCCGGCGGCGAGGCCCAGCGCATCCGCCTGGCCACCCAGATCGGCTCCGGCCTCGTCGGCGTGCTGTACGTCCTCGACGAGCCGTCCATCGGCCTGCACCAGCGCGACAACCACCGGCTGATCGAGACCCTCGTCCGGCTGCGCGACATGGGCAACACGCTCATCGTCGTCGAGCACGACGAGGACACCATCAAGATCGCCGACTGGATCGTCGACATCGGCCCCGGCGCCGGCGAGCACGGCGGCAAGGTCGTGCACAGCGGTTCCCTGAAGGAGCTGCTCGCCAACGACGAGTCGCAGACCGGGCAGTACCTGTCCGGCAAGAAGGCCATCCCGCTGCCCGACCTCCGGCGCCCGCTCGACCCGTCCCGGCAGCTCACGGTGCGCGGGGCCCGCGAGAACAACCTGCGGGACATCGACGTCTCCTTCCCGCTGGGCGTCTTCACCGCGGTCACGGGCGTCTCCGGCTCCGGCAAGTCGACCCTGGTCAACGACATCCTGTACACGCACCTGGCCCGCGAACTGAACGGCGCGAGGAACGTGCCCGGGCGCCACACGCGTGTGGACGGCGACGACCTCGTCGACAAGGTCGTCCACGTCGACCAGTCGCCCATCGGCCGCACCCCGCGTTCCAACCCGGCGACCTACACCGGCGTCTTCGACCACGTCCGCAAGCTGTTCGCCGAGACCACCGAGGCCAAGGTCCGCGGCTACCTGCCCGGCCGCTTCTCCTTCAACGTCAAGGGCGGCCGCTGCGAGAACTGCGCGGGCGACGGCACGATCAAGATCGAGATGAACTTCCTCCCGGACGTCTACGTCCCGTGCGAGGTCTGCCACGGCGCCCGTTACAACCGGGAGACCCTGGAGGTCCACTACAAGGGCAAGTCCATCGCCGACGTCCTGAACATGCCGATCGAGGAGGCGACCGAGTTCTTCGAGGCCGTCCCCGCGATCGCCCGCCATCTCAACACCCTCAAGGACGTCGGTCTCGGCTACGTCCGCCTCGGCCAGTCCGCGACCACCCTGTCCGGCGGTGAGGCACAGCGCGTCAAGCTCGCCAGCGAGCTCCAGCGCCGCTCCACCGGCCGCACGGTCTACGTCCTCGACGAACCGACCACGGGTCTGCACTTCGAGGACATCAGCAAGCTCCTGAAGGTCCTCTCCGGCCTCGTGGAGAAGGGCAACACGGTCATCGTCATCGAGCACAACCTCGATGTGATCAAGACCGCCGACTGGGTCGTCGACATGGGACCCGAGGGCGGCGCGGGCGGCGGCGTCGTCGTCGCCGAGGGCACGCCGGAGGAGGTGGCCGGGGTCCCGGCCAGCCACACCGGCAAGTTCCTGCGCGAGGTCCTCGGCGACCGTGTCAGCGACGCGCAGCCGGTCAGGGCCCCGCGCGGGGCGGCGAAGAAGACGGTCGCGGCCAAGGCGACGCCGAGGAAGACGGCGACCGCCAGGGCCGCCGTCGACGGCACGGCGGCCAAGAAGGCCGCCGGCACCACGAAGAAGGCGACGGCCGCGAAGAAGGCGACGAAGAAGTAGAAGAAGGCGACGCAGAAGCCGTGGAAGCGGCGGCGGCGCCCCGCGGGAAACCCCGCGGGGCGCCGCCGTTTCACAGCTCGCCGAGTTCGGAGGCGTACGGCGGTTCCGCGCCCGCCCGCGAGCAGGTGACCGCTGCCGCGCGGGCGGCGAAGCGCAGCAGCCGTTCCCAGCCGTCGCGGCCCAGGTCCGCGAGGGCCGCCGGGGAGAGGGCGTCCTGGACCGAGAGGGCGTGCAGCAGCGCCGCGTTCACGGTGTCGCCGGCGCCGATGGTGTCCACGACGTCGACCTTCTCGCCGGGCACCGGGTACACGGAGCCGTCCCGGGTGAAGGCGGTCAGCCCGTCGCCGCCGTGCGTGATCACGACGGCGGCGGGCCCGGCGGCCAGCCAGTCGCGCGGGGTGCCGCCCAGCCAGAGGGCGTCCTCCTCGGAGAGCTTGAGCAGGGACACCGAGGGCAGCCAGCTCCTGAAGCGCGCCCGGTAGGCGTCGGCGTCGGGGATCAGACCGGGCCGGACGTTCGGGTCCAGGGCGGTGAAGAGACCCTGGGCCGCCGCCGTCCGCATCAGCTCCTCGTACGCGCTCGCACCCGGCTCCAGCACCAGCGAGCAGGTGCCGAAGGACACCGCCCGGCTGTCGGCGGGCAGGCCGGCGGGGGCGGTGAACAGCCGGTCGGCGGTGCCCTCGACGTAGAAGGAGTAGGCGGCCGAGCCGTCCCCGTCGAGCGTGGCGACCGCCAGGGTGGTCGGCTCCGAGCCGCGCTGCACCGCCGACACGTCCACCCCCGAGTCGCGCAGCCCGCGAAGGAGCGCCTCGCCGAAGGCGTCGTAGGAGAGGCGGGAACAGAACGCGGTCGCGGAGCCGAGGCGGCCCAGGGCCACGGCCGTGTTGTACGGGCCGCCGCCGAGGGCCGGCTGCAGAGCCGCGAGGGCGCCAGGGCCCCCCGGTACCAGGTCGATCAGGGCCTCACCGGCGACGACGATCACGGGGCGGTTCCTCTCCGGTGGCTCACCGAGCGCACCGCTCGAGCTGTCGGTGGCCAGGGTCGCACGAACCCCGGGGGTTCGTGCGTGGTTCCCCGCCGGACGGCAGACGCCGGACGGCGGACGTACACGCTGACGCAAGCGTTCCCGTCCGTGCAACCCCACGCGGTCGCGCGCTCCTTCGCGACCCCGCTCCTTCGTGAGCGCCGTCGCGCCCTCCTGCGCTCCGCACCGACCGCTTCGGCGCAACCCGTGGCATTCCGTGGCAACCCGCCGCCGTCCGGCGCGGACCGGGCCGGTAATGTGCGCGGGGCGGCGGCCCGCCGGCCGCGCGCCGTACGGCCGTCCCGCACCGTCGGCCCCGCCTCCGCCCCGGACCCTGGAGATGCGCATGCCCGCCCGCCCGTCAGCGACCCGCCGTACCGTCCTGCGGGGAGCGGCCCTCGCGCCGGCCGCGGGCCTCGGTCTGGCCGCCTGTTCGCCGACCGGCGGGACCACCGCGCCCGCCACACCGACCGCGCCCGTCGAACTGGGCGCGGACGGCGAGGTCGCCAAGGGGAGCGCCAAGCTCTACGGGGACCACAACGTGGTGGTCAGCCGGTCCGCGGGCGGCGAGCTGAAGGCGTACAGCTCGATCTGCACGCACGCGGGGTGCCCCATCAACAAGCTCGAAGGGACGACCCTGATCTGCCCCTGCCACGGCAGTGAGTTCGACGCCGCGACCGGCGAGGTGCTGCGGGCGCCGGCGACCGTGCCGCTGAACGAACTCCCCGTCAGGACCGAGAACGGCAAGATCGTCTCGGGTCCGGCCGTCTGATCCGCCGCCCTCCTCCACGCCGCCCTCCTCCCGCCGTCCCGCCCGCCGGGGACCGCCCGTTCACTCCCAGTCCCACCCGATGCCCACCATGCCCAGCCGCACCCGCGGCTCGACGAGGTGCACCGAGCGGTGGCATCGGCTGAGGACGAGTTCCCGACGGCTGCCGCGCGGGGCCGCCGGGGAGTGCCGCGTGAAGCGGTGGCAGCGCACCGGTACGGCGCTCTCGTCGAACCGCACCTGGAGGGTGTACTGGCCGCCGGGGGCGCCGAAGCCGCGGACGTACTCGCGGGCGGCCCCGGCGGTGCCGTCCTGGACGCCGTAGCCGAAGAGGAAGGTGTCGCCGGCGCGCAGGCGGGTGTCGAAGAGGAACTCGGCCACCAGGACGCCGGTGTCGTGGTGCCGGCGGACGCGGCCGGTCCGGCAGTTCTCCAGGGCGCGCACGGACATCCGTTCCGGGGCGCAGCCGGGGTCCCCGCGGTGGACGGCGACGAAACGGTCGACGCCGTCGCGGTGGGCGCGGACGACATGCTGCGACTCGTGCTCCAGCAGTTCGCGGCAGGCCCCGACGCGGACCCGCTCGTGGTGGCCCAGGGTGTGCAGCCCGTCGTCCAGGGGGCACTCCAGTTCGGCGAAAAGTTCCTCCAGGACGTTCGAGGCCTCCAGGAACGACCGGTACGTGCGGCCGGCCGGCCCTGTGGCGGGCACCTTCGCGTCGGGCTCCGCGAGCAGCCGGATCAGGGACTCGTCCGGAAGCCGGAGGATCTCCTCCAGGGCGCGCACGGCCCGCAGCGACTCCGGGCGCTGCGGGCGCCGGGCCCCCTGCTGCCAGTAGCTCAGGCTCGTGACCCCGACCTTGACCCCGTGCCGCGACAGGTGGTGCTGGACGCGCTGGAGGGGCAGCCCCCGGGCGGCGATCGCGGCGCGCAGGGCGACGTGGAAGGGGCCGCCGCTCAGGGCCCCGTCGAGTTCGGCGGCGGCACCGGGCCCGGGCCGGGCGCCGGCCGTCGCGTCAGGCTCCGGGCCGGCCTCCGCGGAAGTCTCCGTGGCGGTGCGCGCGTCGGCGTCCGCGTGCTGTGGGGCGTGCGGCATGCAGGGGCCTCTCTGTGAATGCTCGCGACGGCTGGTCGGACCGTTCACGTGAGTGTCCGGGCCGCCCCCGCCGGCCGGGCGTCCGGGCCGCCCCGGCGACGCGGGCGCGCCCTCACATCCGCAGCGCGGGGTCCACCGCCCGGAGTTCCCCGCATTGAAGCGCGTCGGCATGGTCCCGACAACAGGTGACGCCGGAACGCGACGCGACGGTGGCCGAGTCGGCGCCCCGCCCCGCGCGGTCGTCCACAGCCCCGTCCGACTGTCACCGCACGCCAGTAGGGTGTGAGACATGGCCGACCCCTCCAGCTACCGCCCCAAGCCGGGACAGATCCCCGACTCCCCCGGGGTGTACCGGTTCCGCGACGAGCACCGCCGGGTGATCTACGTCGGAAAGGCGAAAAGCCTGCGCCAGCGCCTGGCGAACTACTTCCAGGACCTGGCGGGCCTCCACCCGCGCACCCGCACGATGGTCACGACGGCCGCGTCCGTCGAGTGGACCGTGGTGTCCACGGAGGTCGAGGCGCTCCAGCTGGAGTACTCGTGGATCAAGGAGTACGACCCCCGGTTCAACGTCAAGTACCGCGACGACAAGAGCTACCCGTACCTCGCGGTGACGATGAACGAGGAGTTCCCGCGCGCGCAGGTGATGCGCGGGCACAAGAAGAAGGGCGTCAGGTACTTCGGGCCGTACGCGCACGCGTGGGCGATCCGTGACACCGTCGACCTCCTCCTGCGGGTCTTCCCGGTCCGCACCTGCTCGGCCGGCGTCTTCAAGAACGCCGCCCGCACCGGCCGCCCCTGCCTGCTCGGCTACATCGGCAAGTGCTCCGCGCCCTGCGTCGGCCGGATCTCGCCCGACGACCACTGGGAACTGGCGGACGAGTTCTGCGACTTCATGACCGGCCGCACCGGCACCTACCTGCGCCGTCTGGAGAAGCAGATGGCGGAGGCGGCCGAGGAGATGGAGTACGAGCGGGCCGCCCGCCTGCGCGACGACATAGGGGCCCTGAAGAAGGCCATGGAGAAGAACGCGGTCGTGCTCGCCGACGCGACCGACGCCGACCTGATCGCGGTCGCCGAGGACGAGCTGGAGGCGGCCGTCCAGATCTTCCACGTCCGCGGCGGACGTGTCCGCGGTCAGCGCGGCTGGGTCACCGACAAGGTCGAGGAGATCACCACCGGCGCCCTCGTCGAACACGCCCTCCAGCAGCTCTACGGCGAGGAGACCGGCGACGCGGTGCCCAAGGAGGTCCTGGTCCCCGCCCTGCCCGACCCGCTGGAACCGGTCCAGGAGTGGCTCACCGCCCGCCGCGGATCCAACGTCTCGCTGCGCGTCCCCCAGCGCGGCGACAAGCGGGCCCTGATGGAGACCGTGGAGCGCAACGCCCAGCAGGGCCTCGCCCTGCACAAGACCAAGCGCGCCTCCGACCTCACCACCCGCTCGCGCGCGCTGGAGGAGATCGCCGACGCCCTGGGCCTGGACAGTGCCCGCTGCGGATCGAGTGCTACGACATCTCGCACCTCCAGGGCGACGACGTCGTGGCCTCCATGGTCGTTTTCGAGGACGGCCTGGCCCGCAAGAGCGAGTACCGCCGCTTCCAGATCAAGGGCTTCGAGGGCCAGGACGACGTCCGCTCGATGCACGAGGTGATCACCCGCCGCTTCCGCCGCTACCTCGCCGACAAGGAGCGGACGGGGGAGTGGGGCGACGGCGGCGCGGACGCCGTCGACGGCTCCGCCGAGATCCCGCCGGTGCCGGTGCCGGTGCTGGAGCCGTCGCCGGTGCCGTCGCCGTCGCCGGTGCCGTCGCCGTCGACGGCCCGGTCGCCGACAGCCTCACCGAGGACGACGGCCGGCCCAAGCGGTTCGCCTACCCGCCCCAGCTCGTCGTCGTGGACGGCGGTCAGCCCCAGGTGGCGGCGGCCAAGCGGGCGCTCGACGAGCTGGGTGTCGACGACGTCGCCGTCTGCGGCCTCGCCAAGCGCCTGGAGGAGGTCTGGCTGCCGGACGACGGCGATCCCGTGATCCTGCCGCGCAGCAGCGAGGGCCTCTATCTGCTCCAGCGGGTCCGTGACGAGGCGCACCGCTTCGCGATCACTTATCAGCGGACCAAGCGGGCCAAGCGGTTCCGCGCCGGCCCGCTGGACGACGTGCCGGGCCTCGGCGAAACGCGCAAGCAGGCGCTCATCAAGCACTTCGGTTCGGTGAAGAGGCTGCGTGCGGCGACGATCGACCAGATCTGCGAGGTGCCCGGCATCGGCCGCAAGACGGCCGAGACGATCGCCGTGGCCTTCGCCGGGGCGGCCGCGCCCGCACCCGCCGTGAACACGGCGACCGGAGAGATCATGGACGAGGGGGAGACCGACACGACGGCGGGCTCCCCCGGGGAGCCCGTGGCCGCGGGCGCCCCGGAAGACCGACGGGGGCAGGAGACATGACCGAGAACGACGCACGACCCGCACCGGAGCGAGAACCCGCGCCCGCGCCCACGGCGCAGCTCGCGCCCGGGCCCACGGCGACGGCAGGGGCCACCCCTCAGCAGGGACACAGCCGGACCGGCGAGGATCACCCTCAGCACCACCCCCGGCACGACGCGGGCCCCGCCGGGGCCGGACACCCCGTGGACGCCCCCGGCGCCGCGCACACCGCAGGTCACGAAGACGGAGCACAGGTGAGTACCGACGTCACGCCGCCCGGGATCCCCGAGGCCGCCATCCCCGAGCTGGTGATCATCTCCGGCATGTCCGGGGCCGGCCGCTCGACGGCCGCCAAGTGTCTGGAGGACCTCGGCTGGTTCGTCGTCGACAACCTCCCACCCGCCCTGATCCCCACCATGGTGGAGCTGGGTGCCCGCTCCCAGGGCAACGTGGCGCGGATCGCGGTCGTCGTCGACGTGCGCGGCCGCCGGTTCTTCGACAACCTCCGCGAGTCCCTCGCCGACCTCGAGGCCAAGGGCGTCACCCGGCGGATCGTGTTCCTGGAGTCCTCCGACGACGCCCTGGTCCGCCGCTTCGAGTCGGTGCGCCGCCCGCACCCCCTCCAGGGCGACGGCCGGATCGTCGACGGCATCGACGCCGAGCGCGAACTGCTGCGCGAGCTGCGCGGCGACGCCGACCTGGTGATCGACACCTCCAGTCTCAACGTGCACGAGCTGCGCGCCAAGATGGACGCCCAGTTCGCCGGTGACGAGGAGCCCGAGCTGCGGGCCACCGTGATGTCCTTCGGCTTCAAGTACGGCCTCCCGGTGGACGCCGACCTGGTCGTGGACATGCGCTTCCTGCCCAACCCGCACTGGGTCCCGGAGCTGCGCCCCTTCACCGGGCTGAACGAGGAGGTCTCCGCGTACGTCCTGAACCAGCCCGGGGCGAAGGAGTTCCTCGACCGGTACGCCGAGCTCCTCCAGCTGGTCGCCGCGGGCTACCGCCGCGAGGGCAAGCGCTACGTGACCATCGCGGTCGGCTGTACGGGCGGCAAGCACCGTTCGGTCGCGATGTCGGAGAAGCTCGCCGCGCGCCTCGCGGCCGAGGGAGTGGAGACGGTGGTCGTGCACCGGGACATGGGACGGGAATGACGGGACGCACTCCGCGGCTGGGCAGGCTGCGCAGAACGGCGCCGGAAGGGCGCACCGGCCGGCCGGTCGAGGCGCGGGGCGGCAGACCGCGTCGTCGCGGCACCCAGCCCAAGGTCGTCGCCCTCGGCGGCGGCATGGGGCTGTCCGCCTCGCTCACCGCGCTGCGACGGATCACCGGCGACCTCACGGGTGTCGTCACGGTGGCCGACGACGGCGGTTCCAGCGGGCGCCTGCGCGACGAGCTGGGCGTGCTGCCACCCGGCGACCTGCGCAAGGCCCTGGCCGCCCTGTGCGGCGACGACGACTGGGGCCAGACCTGGGCCCGGGTCATCCAGCACCGCTTCCAGTCGCAGGGCGAGATCAACGGCCACGCCGTCGGCAACCTGCTGATCGTCGCCCTGTGGGAGCAGCTCGGCGACCACGTCCAGGCCCTGGACCTGGTCGGCAAGCTCCTCGGCGCACAGGGACGCGTGCTGCCCATGTCCGCCGTACCGCTGGAACTCCAGGCGCTGGTCAAGGGGCACGATCCGGCCCGCCCCGAGGACGTCGACACCGTGCGCGGGCAGGCGACCGTCGCGCTCACCACCGGCGAGGTGCAGTCCGTGCACCTCGTGCCGTCCGACCCGCCGGCCGTCCCGGAGGCGGTGGCGGCCGTCCTCGACGCGGACTGGGTGGTGCTCGGCCCCGGTTCCTGGTTCTCGTCGGTCATCCCGCACCTGCTGGTGCCCGAACTGCTGGACGCGCTCACCGAGACGAAGGCGCGCCGGGTACTCTCGCTCAATCTCGCGCCGCAGCCGGGAGAAACCGAGGGCTTCTCCCCGCAGCGTCATTTGGAGGTTTTGGGACGACACGCCCCTAAACTCGCCCTGGACGTGGTGCTGGCCGACGCGGCCGCCGTGCCCGACCGCGACTCCCTCACCGATGCCGCCAAGCGGTTCGGGGCCGCGGTCGAGCTGGCGCCGGTGGCCCGGCCCGACGGCACCCCGAGGCACGACCCGGAGCTGTTGGCCGCCGCGTACGACCGTATTTTTCGGATGCATGGAAGGATCGGCCCATGGCGATGACGGCAGCGGTGAAGGACGAGATCTCCCGGCTCCCCGTCACCCGGACCTGCTGCAGGAAGGCGGAGGTCTCCGCCATCCTGCGGTTCGCCGGCGGCCTCCACCTGGTGAGCGGGCGCATTGTGATCGAGGCGGAGCTGGACACGGCGATGGCGGCCCGCCGGCTCAAGCGGGACATCCTGGAGATCTTCGGCCACAGTTCGGAACTGATCGTGATGGCGCCCGGCGGTCTGCGCCGCGGTTCGCGTTACGTCGTACGGGTGGTCGCGGGCGGTGACCAACTGGCCCGCCAGACCGGTCTGGTGGACGGCCGCGGGCGTCCCATCCGCGGGCTGCCCCCGCAAGTGGTCTCCGGTGCCACCTGTGACGCGGAGGCGGCCTGGCGCGGGGCCTTCCTGGCACACGGCTCGCTCACCGAGCCCGGCCGGTCCTCCTCCCTGGAGGTGACCTGCCCGGGTCCCGAGGCCGCGCTCGCGCTGGTCGGCGCCGCCCGCCGGCTGTCGATCGCCGCGAAGGCCCGCGAGGTGCGCGGAGTCGACCGGGTCGTGGTCCGCGACGGGGACGCGATCGGCGCGCTGCTCACCCGCCTCGGCGCCCACGAGTCGGTGCTGGCCTGGGAGGAGCGCCGGATGCGGCGCGAGGTGCGCGCCACGGCGAACCGTCTCGCCAACTTCGACGACGCCAACCTGCGCCGCTCCGCCCGGGCCGCCGTCGCCGCGGGTGCCCGCGTCCAGCGCGCCCTGGAGATCCTCGGCGACGAGGTGCCCGAGCACCTGGCGGCGGCCGGCCGGCTGCGCATGGAGCACAAGCAGGCCTCGCTGGAGGAACTGGGCGCGCTCGCCGACCCGCCGCTGACCAAGGACGCGGTCGCCGGCCGGATCCGCCGGCTGCTGGCGATGGCCGACAAGCGGGCGTCGGACCTCGGCATCCCGGGCACGGACGCCAACCTCAGCGAGGAACTCGCCGACAACCTGGTGGGCTGACCGCCCGCCCGGACTCGGCCGTCCGGCGTCCCGGCCGACCGGTGTCCAGCCTGACCGGATTCGGTCTCCCGACCGCCCGACCGCCCGACCGCCCGACCGCCCGACCGCCCGACCGCCCGACCGCCCGACCGGACTCGGCCGTACGCCGCCCGCCCCGCCCGCCCCGCCCCGGCCAGGACGGATCCGGCCCGAACGGCCGGTAAGAGTCACCGCCACACCGGTGCCGACCGCCCCTCCGAGGGACGGCCGGCACCGGCGTCGCCCCCCTGCAACACCTGCGTCGCCACCCACCCCGCTCACCGAGCACACCCTCCCCGCAGGGGCGGAGAAGCGCGTGGCGGCCGCGGCCGACGGCGTGTTCCGGCCGTACAGCGGCAGCGGCGGCCTCAAGGAGGAGATCCTCCGCACCGCCCAGGAGAACCCCGCCCTCACCAAGGTCGTCTTCATCGGCAGGACGGTCCGCGGCCAGGACATCCTCGCGCTCAAGCTCACCAGGAACGCGAAGAGGTCCGAGGACGGCTCCGAACCCTCGGTGCTGTACATGTGCAACCAGCACGCGCGCGAGTGGATCACCCCGGAGATGACCCGGCGGCTGATGCACCACTACCTCGACAGCTACCGCACCGACCGGCGCATGAAGAAGCTCGTCGACTCGACCGAGCTGTGGTTAGTCCTGTCGGCCAACCCCGACGGCTACGACCACACCTTCCAGGACCCCGCCAACCGCCTGTGGCGCAAGAACCTGCGGGACGTCAACGCCGACGACGAGATCCACACCGTCGGGGCCGACGACTGGACGACCCTGCCCGAGGCCGGCGGCGTCACCGGCACCGCCGTACCCGCCGAGTGCGGGGCCGGCTACTACATCGGGGGGCACCCGCAGCTGCGGCACTACCTGACCCTGACGGCAAACGAGTGCACCGCGACCGGCACCACCGGCTCCTGGAACGCCCTCACCGGCGCCTCCAGCGGCTGGCAGCAGGTGAACTTCGACCTGAGCGCCTACGCGGGGAAGTCCGTGGAGATCTCGCTCAGTTACGTCACCGACCCGGGCGGCGGCCACGGCGTCCTCGCCGACGAGGCCTCGCTCGTCGTGGGCGGCACCGCCACCCGGACCGAGGGCTTCGAGACCTCCCTGGGCGCCTGGCGGGTCGCCGGACCGCCCCCGGGCAGTCCGGCCGTCCTGAAGGACTGGACGCGCACCGGCACGCTGTTCCGGACCTATGGGGCGGTCACCACCGACGACACCGTGCTGCTCGGCTTCGGCCTGGAGCACGTCGCCGCGGCGGCCGACCGCACCGCGCTCATCGGAAAGGCCCTCGACTCACTTGACGACTGACACGCACAGGTCGCCCCGGCGCGACACGGAGTGACCGAATCGGCTGTTCGGCCCTTCGGGGCAGGGCGGTCCGTACCCCTACTGGTGGGTACGGACCGCCCTGCCGGGTATGGGCGAAGTCGATGTCACCCCGGCCGCCTCGGAGAGGTAGGGTCGGGGGTGGTCGGGGACATCCCAAATACAGCTCGCCGGCACCTCGTGGCCGGCGTACCAACGAGGAGATCGGTTCGTGACGATCCGCGTAGGCATCAACGGCTTTGGCCGCATCGGTCGTAACTACTTCCGCGCGCTGCTGGAGCAGGGTGCTGACATCGAGATCGTGGCTGTCAACGACCTGGGTGACACCGCGACAACCGCTCACCTGCTCAAGTACGACACCATCCTGGGCCGCCTGAAGGCCGAGGTGTCGCACACCGCCGACACGATCACCGTCGACGGCCACACCATCAAGGTCCTGTCCGAGCGCGACCCCGCCGACATTCCGTGGGGCGACCTCGGCGTCGACATCGTCATCGAGTCGACGGGCATCTTCACGAAGAAGGCCGACGCCGAGAAGCACATCGTCGGCGGCGCCAAGAAGGTCCTCATCTCGGCTCCGGCCAAGGACGAGGACATCACCATCGTGATGGGCGTCAACCAGGACAAGTACGACCCGGCGAACCACCACGTCATCTCCAACGCCTCCTGCACCACCAACTGTGTGGCGCCGATGGCCAAGGTCCTCGACGAGAACTTCGGCATCGTCAAGGGTCTGATGACGACGGTGCACGCGTACACCAACGACCAGCGCATCCTGGACTTCCCGCACAAGGACCTGCGCCGCGCCCGCGCCGCAGCCGAGAACATCATCCCGACCACGACGGGTGCCGCCAAGGCCACCGCCCTGGTCCTGCCGCAGCTCAAGGGCAAGCTCGACGGCATCGCGATGCGCGTCCCGGTCCCGACCGGCTCGGCCACCGACCTGGTCGTGACGCTCCAGCGCGAGGTCACCAAGGACGAGGTCAACGCCGCGTTCAAGAAGGCCGCCGAGGACGGCGACCTCAAGGGCTTCCTGACCTACACCGAGGACCCGATCGTCTCCTCGGACATCGTCAGCGACCCGTCCTCCTGCACCTTCGACTCCTCCCTGACCATGGTCCAGGAGGGCAGCACGGTGAAGATCCTCGGCTGGTACGACAACGAGTGGGGTTACTCCAACCGCCTCGTCGACCTGACGGTCTTCGTCGGCGACCAGCTCTGATCGACGGATCAGGCACCTCGATGTGAGGGCAGGGCCCGGACGGCGCGGGGACGCGTCGCCGGGCCCTGACTCACGTGCAGACCGCCCTCTCTACGATCACGGAGAACACGAGTCCTCCCGGGAGCCCCTTACATGAAGACGATCGACGAACTCCTCTCCGAAGGCGTGGCCGGCAAGCGGGTCTTCGTCCGCGCCGACCTCAACGTGCCGCTGGTGAACGGCGGCGCCACGGTGGAAATCTCTGACGACGGCCGTATCCGCGCCGTGCTCCCGACCGTCAAGGCCCTCGCGGACGCGGGCGCCAAGGTGGTCGTCGCCTCGCACCTGGGCCGCCCCAAGGGCGCCCCGGACCCGGCCTTCTCACTCGCCCCGGCCGCCGCGCGCCTCGGTGAACTCCTCGGCGCCGACGTGGCGTTCGCGACCGACACGGTGGGCGACTCCGCCCGCTCGACCGTCGCGGGCCTCACCGACGGGCAGGTCGCCGTCATCGAGAACCTGCGCTTCAACGCGGGCGAGACGGCCAAGGACGACGCCGAGCGCGGCGCCTTCGCCGACCAGCTGGCCGAACTCGCCGACGTGTACGTGGGCGACGGCTTCGGCGCCGTCCACCGCAAGCACGCCTCGGTCTTCGACCTCCCGGCCCGGCTGCCGCACGCGGCCGGCTACCTCATCGCCACCGAGGTCGGCGTCCTGAAGAAGCTCACCGAGAACGTCGAGCGGCCCTATGTGGTCGCCCTCGGCGGATCCAAGGTCTCCGACAAGCTCGCCGTCATCGACCAGCTCCTCGGCAAGGCGGACCGCCTCCTCATCGGCGGCGGCATGGTCTTCACCTTCCTCAAGGCCAAGGGCTACGAGGTCGGCGCCTCGCTGCTCCAGGAGGACCAGATCCCGGTCGTCCGGGAGTACATCGAGCGGGCGGAGAAGAGCGGCGTGGAGCTGGTCCTCCCCGTCGACGTGGTGACCTCCACCGCCTTCCCGGACCTGAAGACCAAGGCGCCGTCGAACCCGAACACCGTCGCCGCGGACGCCATCCCCGCGGGTCAGCTCGGCCTGGACATCGGCCCGGAGACCCGCAAGCTGTACGCCTCGAAGCTCGCCGACGCCGCCACCGTCTTCTGGAACGGCCCGATGGGCGTCTTCGAGCACCCCGACTACGCCGAGGGCACCAAGGCGGTCGCCCAGGCCCTCCTCGACTCCCCGGCCTTCACGGTCGTCGGCGGCGGCGACTCCGCCGCAGCCGTCCGGCTGCTGGGCTTCGACGAGAACGCATTCGGCCACATCTCGACCGGTGGCGGCGCCTCCCTCGAATACCTCGAGGGCAAGACGCTCCCCGGCCTCGCCGCACTGGAGGACTGACCCCGCATGAGCACCCGTACGCCGCTGATGGCGGGCAACTGGAAGATGAACCTCAACCACCTCGAGGCCATCGCCCACACCCAGAAGCTCGCCTTCGCCCTGGCAGACAAGGACTACGAGGCCGTCGAGGTCGCCGTCCTGCCGCCCTTCACCGACCTGCGCTCCGTGCAGACGCTGGTCGAGCACGACAAGCTGAAGATCAAGTACGGCGCCCAGGACATCTCCGCCCACGACGGCGGCGCCTACACCGGCGAGATCTCCGGCCCGATGCTCGCCAAGCTGCGCTGCACCTACGTCGCGGTCGGCCACTCCGAGCGCCGGCAGTACCACGGCGAGACCGACGAGCAGGTGAACGCCAAGGTCAAGGCCGCCTACAAGCACGGTCTCGTCCCGATCCTGTGCGTCGGCGAGGAACTGGAGGTCCGCGAGGCGGGCAACCACGTGGCGCACACCCTCGCCCAGGTCGAGGGCGGCCTGAAGGACGTCCCGGCCGAGCAGGCCGAGACCGTCGTGATCGCCTACGAGCCGGTGTGGGCCATCGGCACCGGCAAGGTCTGCGGCGCCGAGGACGCCCAGGAGGTCTGCGCGGCCGTCCGCGGCAAGCTCGCCGAGCTGTACTCCCAGGACGTCGCCGACAAGATCCGCATCCAGTACGGCGGCTCGGTGAAGTCGGGCAACGTCGCCGAGATCATGGCGCAGGCCGACATCGACGGCGCACTGGTCGGCGGCGCTTCGCTGGACCACGAGGAGTTCGTCAAGATCGTGCGCTTCCGCGACCAGTGACCGGGCTGTGAGTATGCGGTAGCGGCGATCCGTCGTACCCTTGCGGGGGCACAGCGTGAAGCTGTGCCCCCGTCGTCATCCGAATCCGAGGAAGTTGGTCCAGCCGTGGTTTTGGGGTTCTCGATCGCCCTGATCGTCTTCAGCCTGCTGCTGATGCTGCTGGTGCTGATGCACAAGGGGAAGGGCGGCGGCCTCTCCGACATGTTCGGTGGCGGCATGCAGTCCTCCGTCGGCGGCTCCTCGGTCGCCGAGCGCAACCTCGACCGCATCACCGTGGTGATCGGTCTGCTCTGGTTCGCCAGCATCATCGTCCTCGGCATCCTGATGAAGACGAGCAGCTGATCAGCTGCTCACAGGCACACATTCCGTACGTAAGGCCCCATGTTGGGTACGCGCAGCTGAGCGCGGCCTATCATGGGGCTTGCGTCTACGTGTGGGGGGTTGTAACTCCAATCACTGGACGCGCGTTGGGCCTTACGTAGACTGAGGCGCTCGCAGCGAAGCGAAACGCCGACTCGCTTCGCGGCACCATCACGCAGGGAGTTACGACCGTGGCAAGTGGCAACGCGATCCGGGGAAGCCGGGTCGGGGCGGGGCCGATGGGCGAGGCCGAGCGCGGCGAGTCCGCGCCGCGTGCGCGCATCTCCTTCTGGTGCTCCAACGGGCACGAGACGCAGCCCAGCTTCGCCAGCGACGCGCAGGTGCCCGATACCTGGGACTGCCCGCGCTGCGGCTTCCCGGCCGGCCAGGACCGGGACAACCCCCCGGCCCCGCCGCGCACCGAGCCCTACAAGACGCACCTCGCCTACGTGCGGGAGCGGCGCAGCGACGCGGACGGCGAGGCGATCCTCGCCGAGGCGCTCGCCAAACTGCGGGGCGAGATCTAGCAATCGCGGACCGGCCGGGTGCCCACGGCACTTGGCCGCACCTGTTCCGCGCACCGACGGCCGGGCGCCGTTCGGTGGGCGGCCCATGCCGTCCCGTCACGCTCCCCTCTGCCCCGACTCCTCCCCCTTCTTCACCTTGTCGGCCGCCACGCTGACACCCGCGGGCCACGCGCACGTACCTCTTGTCGCACCGCGGGACGGTCCCACGACAGCTCACGTCACGCGCTGATCAATTAGGTTGGGACCGCAGCGGGACAAGACGCGCGGCACGGACAGGTGAGAGAAGAGGGCTGGGTCCGACATGAACGCAGACGGCCGTACGAGGCTCGACCAGACGCCCGAGTGGACCGCTCTGGCCAAGCACCGCGAGGAACTCGGCGAGGTGCAGCTGCGCGAGCTGTTCGCCGCCGACCCCGGGCGCGGCAGCGGGTACACACTGCGGGTCGGCGACCTGCGCATCGACTACTCCAAGCACCTGATCACCGACGAGACCCTCGCGCTGTTGCAGGAACTCGCCGCCGCGACCGGTGTGTTCGGGCTGCGGGACGCGATGTTGCGCGGTGAGAGGATCAACGTCACCGAGGGCCGGGCGGTGCTGCACACCGCGTTGCGTGCTCCGCGGGGTGCGGTGGTCGAGGTGGACGGCGAGAACGTGGTGCCCAAGGTGCACGCCGTGCTCGACAAGATGGCTGATTTCGCCGGGCGGGTGCGGTCGGGTGAGTGGACCGGTCACACCGGGCGGCGGATCCGCACTGTCGTCAACATCGGTATCGGTGGTTCGGATCTGGGTCCGGCGATGGCGTACGAGGCGCTGCGGGCGTTCACCGACCGGTCGTTGACGGTGCGGTTCGTGTCCAACGTGGACGGGGCGGACCTGCACGAGGCGGTGCGGGACCTGGATCCGGCGGAGACGCTGTTCGTCGTGGCGTCGAAGACGTTCACCACGATCGAGACGATCACCAACGCGACCTCGGCCCGGTCCTGGCTCCTGGAGGGCCTGGGCGGCGACGAGAAGGCGGTCGCGAAGCACTTCGTGGCGCTGTCGACGAACGCGGAGAAGGTCGCCGCCTTCGGCATCGACCCGGCGAACATGTTCGCGTTCTGGGACTGGGTGGGAGGCCGTTACTCCTTCGACTCGGCGATCGGCCTGTCGTTGATGATCGCCGTCGGTGCGGACCGTTTCCGCGAGATGCTGGACGGTTTCCGGATGGTCGACGAGCACTTCCGCACGGCTCCGGCCGAGGCGAACGCGCCGCTGCTGCTGGCTCTGCTGGGCATCTGGTACGGCAACTTCCATGACGCGCAGTCGCACGCGGTGCTGCCCTACAGCCACTACCTGTCGAAGTTCACGGCGTATCTGCAGCAGCTGGACATGGAGTCCAACGGCAAGTCCGTCACCCGTGACGGTCGGCCGGTCTCATGGCAGACGGGTCCGGTGGTGTGGGGCACGCCGGGGACCAACGGGCAGCACGCCTACTACCAGTTGATCCACCAGGGTACGAAGCTGATCCCGGCGGACTTCATCGGTTTCGCCCGTCCGGTGGGCGAGCTGGGCGCGGAACTGGCCGCCCAGCACGATCTGTTGATGGCGAACTTCTTCGCGCAGACCCAGGCGCTGGCCTTCGGCAAGACGCCCGACGAGGTGCGTGCCGAGGGGGTCCCGGAGGAGTTGGTGGCGCACAAGACGTTCCGCGGCAACCACCCCACCACCACGATCCTGGCGGCCGAGCTGACGCCGTCGGTGCTGGGTCAGCTCATCGCCCTGTACGAGCACAAGGTGTTCGTCCAGGGCGCGGTCTGGGACATCGACTCCTTCGACCAGTGGGGCGTGGAACTGGGCAAGGTCCTCGCCAAGCGCGTCGAACCCGCCCTGACCGAGGGCACCGACGTCCCCGGCCTGGACACCTCCACGAAGGCCCTCGTCGCGACGTACCGGGAACTGCGCGGCCGGTAGGGACCACGGCGCGGCGGGACGGGGCGCCCGGCCCCGTCCCGCCGCGACCGGTCCCGGAGCCCTCAGGTCACCGCGCTCAGCGTGTCGGCCAGTCGCCGGCGGGCGGCGCGGGCCGCCGGTACGGCGGCGAGCGCGGTGGCGCCCAGCACCGCGGCGGCGCCGAACAGCAGCAGCAGGACCGGCGACGGGCCGTGGGCGATTCCGGCGCCGATGCCGCTCGACCTGCCCTGGGCGTCGATCAGCCAGCGGGCGAGCGGCGTGCCCAGCACGGTGCCGACGAGGACCGCGGCCAGGGCGGTGCAGCCGGTGGCCGTCACCGTGATCGCGGTGATCTGGCGTGGGGACAGACCGATGGCCTTGAGCGCCAGCAGGTCCCGCTCGCCCTCGCGCACCGTGCCGCCGATCGTGGTGAGCAGCTCGATGAGCCCGATCAGGGCGAGCACGGCGATCAGACCCACGAAGACCCCCCGCAGCGGGGACAGCCCGTCGGCCGGGTTCGTCACGGCGTGCACGTCCAGCCGTCCCTGCCCGGCCGCGGTCAGCCGCCCGGCCACCGCGCCGGGGTCGGCGCCGGGCCGCAGCCGCAGCTGGTACAGCGTCGGACCCAGCCCCGGGTCGTTCTCGCGGAGGGTGTCCAGCGAGGTGGAGATGGTCCGGCCGGCGTTCTCCGGCTCGATGCTGCGGCCCACGATGTGCAGGATCTGCGGCTGCTCGCCCACGGTCATCCGCACCCAGTCGCCGACGCGCACGTCCAGCAGGTCGAGCAGTCCCTGCCCGGCCACCGCCTCGTCGCGGCCGTGGGCGGGGCGGCCCTCGGCCAGGGTGTACGGGTAGGGGTCCCGGCGGGTGCCGAGGCCGCGCAGGGCGATCGTGGCCGTCTGGCCGGGCACCAGGGCGGCCACCTCCACGCCCGGGTACGCGGCGGCGACCTCGGGGTCGCGCTCCAGCAGGGCGCGGGTGTCCCGGTCGGACAGGCCGGCGTCGGCGTGGACGGTGAGCGCGGTCGGCAGGCCCGTCTCCTCGGGGCTGGTGCGGAAGCGGTCGATGGTGGTCCAGGCGCTCAGCGTCACCACGATCAGCAGCAGCGGCAGCGCCAGCCGGGCCACCGTCGCCACGGAGCGCGGCCGCCGGGCGAACGCCGTGTGCCAGCCGAGGACCAGCGCCGGCGGCAGCCGCAGCCCGAGCGCGCGGCGCGCCACGCCCGACAGCCTCCCGCCGGCCGGAGCGGCCGGCCGCGGTACCGGCACCGGGGGCACCCGCCCCGCACGCCAGGCGGCGAGCCCGGTCGTCGCCCCGATGAACAGCACCACCGTCACCGGCACCGAGAGCAGCGCCACCGCGTGTCCGGGCAGTCCCTGCCACACGCCGACGGCGTCCCCCAGCCGCCCGGGCACACGGCTGCCCAGCGCCTGGACGAGCGTCGCCGCGGCCGCGGCGCCCAGCAGGGCGTAGGCGATGTGCTGGAGCAGGAAGATCCGCACCACCTGGCCCGGTGTGAAGCCGATCGCCTTCAGCACCGAGATGTCCCGCAGGTGTCCGCGGATCCGGGTGCCGATCGCCCCGTGCACGGCGAGTCCGGCGGCGGCCAGGGCGCCCAGACCGAACAGTCCCAGCACCTGCCCGAGCAGCCGGTTGTCGCCCTGCGCCTCGGCGCGGGCCTGCTGCCAGGTGGAGACCTCGCCGACCGTGCCGGCGCCCAGGACGGTGACGGCGCGCTGGACGGCGTAGTCGGTGTCGTCGGGATCGGTCAGCCGCAGGCCGGTCACCTGGCCGTCCGGCTCCGGCACGGCGGAGGGGAGCACCCAGACCAGGCCGGGCCGGTCGCCGGGGCGGTAGCGCGGTTCGGCGCTGTCGGCGATGCCGAGGACGGTCAGTCCCCGCGGGCTGCCGGGCAGGCCGAGGGTGTCGCCGGGCTCGGCCACCAGGGCGCGGGCGAGACGGCCGTCCAGGACGACCCCGTCGGGTACCGCCGGGTCCAGCCAGTGACCGGCGGTGAGCAGCGGCCGGCCCACGGCGGGCGGTCCGGGGGTGCCGCGCAGTTCGACGGAGGCGCGGGCGCCGCGGGAGGTCACGGTGGCGGAGGCGACCGGGTAGGGACCGGCGACGGACTCGACGCCGTCCAGCGCCGCGAGCCCGTCCGTGGCGGCGGCCGGCCCGGTGTGCAGCCACACGTGTGCGCCGCGCGCCTGCGTGAACACCCGCTGCCAGGGGTTGGTGGCGTACCCGAACAGGGCGGCGGCCAGCAGCAACGAGGCGACGATGCCCGCCGTGGCGAGCACCAGGAACAACGCCTCACCGCGGTGGGCGCGCAGATCGGAGTGGGCCCAGCGCAGGGTCGCTCGCACCGTCTCAGCCCCTCCGGGGATCGTCGTACGGGCGCATGTCAGTCCTTCAGTTCCAGCACGCCGGAGATACCGGGGCCGCCTGACGGCGTGCCGTCGAGTTCCGCGTCGTCGGCTATCCGGCCGTCGAAGAAACTGATCACCCGGTCGGCGGCGCTCGCCAGCCGTGCGTCATGGGTGACCAGCACGATCGTCTGGCCGCGCCGGTGGAAGCGGGACAGCAGCCGCATCACCTCGCGGGTGCCCTTGCTGTCCAGGCTGCCGGCGGGCTCGTCGGCGAGGAGCAGGGGCGGCCGGTTGACCAGCGCGCGGGCCAGCGCGACCCGCTGCTGCTCGCCGCCGGACAGCTCGCCCGGCATGCTCCGGTCCTTGCCGGCCAGCCCCAGCTCGGCCAGCAGCCCCTCCCGCTCGGCGCGCGCCTGCCGGGGGAGAGGCCGGCGAGCAGCGCGGGCAGCTCGACGTTGTCGGCGACCGACAGGTTGGAGACCAGGTTGAAGAACTGGAAGACGATGCCGATGCGTTTCCTGCGCTCGACCGCCCAGCGCGCCTCGCTGTAGGCGTCGGTGCGTTCACCGTCCAGCCAGAGGCTGCCGCCGTCGGGCCGCTGGAGTCCGCCGAGCAGATGCAGCAGGGTGGACTTCCCGGCGCCGGAGGGGCCGGTGACCGCCACGAACTCGCCCCGGCGCACGCACAGGTCGACGCCGCGCACGGCGTGTGCCGGGCGCCCTCGCCGTGGTGCGTCTTGACCAGACCCTCGGCGCGCAGCACGGGAACGGGGCTGTCGTTCACTCCGTCTCCTCCAGCTCTTCCTGGCACCGCTCCAGCCAGTCGAGGTCGGCCTGCAGGTGCAGCATCGCGCCCTCGATCAGCAGCTGGGAGATGCGGTTGTCGCGGTTCTCGGCGGCCGCCAGCTTCGACAGGCTGCGCATGGTGTTGAGGTACTGGCGCCGCTGTCTGTTGATGAGGGCGATCTGGTCGGCGAGGCCGGTCTGCGGGGCGAGGGCCAGTTTCATGAAGAACTCGTCCCGCACGCGCGGCTCGTCCGCAGTCTGCTCGTACCAGGCGCGCAGCTCGTCCCGTCCGGCGTCGGTGAGGTGGTAGGTCTTCTTGTTGGGCCGGCTCGACTGCTCGACCTCTTCACCCTCGATCAGGCCCGTCTTCTCGAGGCGGCCCAGGGTGACGTAGATCTGGCCGACGTTCGGCTGAGGGTACGCGGAGCCCAGCAGTTGCTCAAGGTCCTGTTTGAGCTCGTAGCCGTGGGCGGGGCCGCGTGCGAGAAGAGCCAGGAGGTGCAGGCGCACTCGTGCTGTCCTCCTAGTCCTCGAATGTGCTCCAGGCCCTAGTATCGCGCATACCTAACAGGTATACATGGCCTCTGACCGGGCGACGACGCCCGTGCCGGTGTGCAGGGAGGAACCTATGCGGTGGATACACGCCGCCGGTAGGGGCCTCCTCGTACTCGTCGTGATCCTCACCGGCCACGTCGCCTCGGGCGCCGGCACGGGCGGGGGGAGCGCGCAGGGCCGGGGGCCGCTGACCCTCGCCACCGCCGGAGACCTCACCGGCTATCTCGGCCCGCTGCTGGAGGACTGGAACCGCACCCACCCCGGTGAGCGGGTCACCCTGGTCGAGCTGCCGGACTCCGCCGACGAGACCCACGCGCAGATGACCACCGACCTGCGCGGCGGCGACCGCGGCCGCTTCGACGTCCTCAACATCGACGTCAACTGGACGCCGGAGTTCGCCGCCGCGGGCTGGATCCGGCCGCTGCCCCGCGACCGCTTCCCCCTGAAGACCTTCCTGCCGCCGGTGGTGGACACGGCGACCTACGACGGACGGCTCTACGCCGTCCCGTACGTCACGAACGCCGGGCTCCTCCTCTACCGCAAGGACGTCCTCGCCGCGGAGGGCGTCCCGCCGCCGCGCACCTGGGCCGAACTGGAACGGGCCGCGAGGACCGTCGCCCCGAAGCACGGACTCGACGGCTACGCCGGGCAGTTCCTGCCGTACGAGGGCCTCACCGTCAACGCCGCCGAGGCCGTCTACTCGGCGGGCGGCACCATCCTCGGCGACGAGGGGTCCCGCGTCACCGTGAACTCGGCGGGCGCCCGCGAGGGCATCGCCTTCCTCGCCCGCGGTGTGCGCGAGGGCTGGATACCCGAAGAGGCGCTGACGTACAAGGAGGAGGAGTCCAAGCGGGCCTTCCAGGAGGGCCGGCTCCTCTTCCTGCGCAACTGGCCGTACGCCTACGTCGCCGCCTCGGCCGAGGGGTCGCGGGTGGCCGGGCGGGTCGGCGCCGTACCGCTGCCGGGACCCGACGGCCCGGGCACCAGCGTCCTCGGCGGTTCCAACCTGGCCGTCAACACCCACGCCCGGCACCTCGACTCGGCGGCGCGGCTGATCGCCTACCTCACCAGCGAGCCCGTCCAGCGCCGGGTCCTGACCCGCGGCGCCCTGCCGCCCGTGCGGGCCGCGCTGTACGAGGACCCCGCGCTGGTCCGCGACTTCCCCTATCTGCCGACCCTGCGCCAGAGCGTCCTGGCCGCCGCGCCGCGGCCCAAGAGCGCGCGCTACGACCAGGTGAGCCTGGTGGTGCAGGCGGTCGTGCGCGACGCGATGACCGGGCGCGAGACGCCCGAGGCCGCGGTGCGCCGACTGGCGCGAGAGCTCGCCGCCGTCTCCTCCCGGTAGACCCGGCCGGAAACCCTCCCTAGTTACTTGTTAGGTAACGCGCGGATCTCATCTGTTCACATGCCGCCCTGTTAAGTAGGTATTTGTCAGGGCAACCCCTCGGTAACATCCGCCTACTCGTTGACACTCTCTCGACTCGCCTACCTAACATGCATGCATAACGTCAGCTCGCACAGACAGGTCAACGGGGTGACTCTCCAGCGCATCGACACCCGCCACTGGTGGCGCGACGCAGTGATCTACCAGGTGTACGTCCGCAGCTTCCTGGACAGCACCGGCGACGGCGTCGGCGACCTCGCCGGCGTCCGGGCCGGACTGCCGTACCTCAGGAAGCTCGGCGTGGACGGGATCTGGCTGAGCCCCTTCTACCCCTCACCGCAGCACGACCACGGCTACGACGTGGCCGACTACTGCGACGTCGACCCGCTCTTCGGCGACCTCGCCGAATTCGACCTGCTGGTGGCCGCCGCCCGGCGGCTCGGCGTCAAGGTGCTCCTGGACGTCGTGCCGAACCACTGCTCCAGCGAGCACCCCTGGTTCCGCGAGGCACTCGCCGCCGGGCCCGGCAGCCCGGCCCGTGCCCGCTTCCACTTCGCCGACGGCCGCGGCCCCGGCGGCTGCGAGCCGCCCAACAACTGGCACGCCATGTTCGGCGGCCCGGCCTGGAGCCGGGTGACCGAGCCGGACGGCCGCCCCGGCCAGTGGTACCTGCACATGTTCACCCCCGAACAGCCCGACTGGAACTGGCGCACCCCCGAGGTGGCCGCAGAGTTCGACCGGGTCCTGCGCTTCTGGCTGGACCGGGGCGTCGACGGCTTCCGCATCGACGTCGCCGCCGGTCTCTTCAAGCACCCGGACCTGCCCGACTCCCCGGACCCCGAGGCCGACGCCCGCACCCGTGACTCGGTCAACCCGCTCGCCTGGAACCGGCCCGAGGTGCACGACGTGTGGCGGCACTGGCGGGCGGTCTGCGAGGAGTACACGGCCCGCGACGGCCACGAACGCCTCCTCGTCGGCGAGGTCTCCGTCCCCACCGCACGCGAACACGCCCGCTACGTCCGCCCGGACGAACTGCACCAGGCCTTCTTCTTCGACCTGCTGAGCGCCCCCTGGAGCGCCGACGCCTTCCGCAAGGTCGTCTCCGAGGCCATGCAGGACATCGCCGGCACGGGCTCGACGGTCACCTGGGTCCTCAACAACCACGACCAGGTCCGCACCGTCACCCGCTACGGCGAACCCGCCGCCGGCAGCGGACTCGGCACCTCCCGGGCCCGCGCCGCCGCCCTGCTGATGCTGGCGCTGCCCGGCGCGGCGTACATCTACCAGGGCGAGGAACTGGGCCTGCCCGAGGTCGTCGACCTGCCCGACGACGTGCTGACCGACCCGATCTTCCGGCGCACCGGCAGCCGTGCCCGGATCCGCGACGGCTGCCGCGTCCCGCTGCCCTGGTCGGGCCAGGCCTCGCCGTTCGGCTTCACCTCCGGGGCGGAGGGCGCCAAGCCGTGGCTGCCGCAGCCGGACTACTTCGCCGAGTACGCCACCGACCGCGCCCTCGCCGACACCCGCTCCTTCTGGCACCTCTACCGCGACGGCCTCCAGCTCCGTTCCGCACTGCCCCAGTTGGGTGAGGGCACGCTGCGCTGGCTGGACTCCCCGCCCGACGTGCTCGCCTTCGCCCGCGGTGACGGACTCGTCTGCGCCGTCAACTTCGGCACGGCTCCCACCCCCGCGCCGGTCCCCGGCACCCCCCTGCTGTCCAGCGACCCCTGCCCGGCCGGCGTCCTGCCCGGCTCCACCGCCGCCTGGTGGCTCGGCGACCTCTGACTCCGGCCGGCGACCCCTGACTTCGGTCGGCGCCTCACTCCCGTCAACACCCCATTTCCGTCAACGCCCCACTTCCCGAAGGGACATCAACGATGATGCGACGACGTACGACCCTCCTCACCGGCTGCACCGCCCTCGCCCTGACGTTCGGCGCCACCGCCTGCGGCTCGGACGACCCGGTCTCGGCGGGCGGCGGGGACAAGTCCCTCGACGGCCAGACCGTCACCGTCGCCGGCGTCTGGTCCGGCAGCGAGCAGAAGAACTTCCAGAAGGTGCTGGACGCGTTCGCCGAGAAGACCGGCGCGAAGACCCGGTTCATCTCCACCGGCGACAACGTCTCCACCGTCGTGGGCAGCAAGATCGAGGGCGGCAACGCCCCCGACGTGGTCATGGTTCCGCAGGTCGGCGTGCTCCAGCAGTTCGCCGGGAACGGCTGGCTCAAGCAGCTGTCCAGCACCACCGAGAAGGCCGTCGACACCAACTTCGCCCCCGTGTGGAAGACGTACGGCAGCGTCGACGGCACCCTCTACGGCCTCTACTTCAAGGCCGCCCACAAGTCGACGGTCTGGTACAGCCCCGACGCCCTCACCCAGGCCGGGGTCGAGCCGCCGACGACCTACGACGACCTGCTGAAGGCCGGACACACCGTCTCCGACTCCGGCCTGGCCGCCTTCTCGGTCGCCGGGCAGGACGGCTGGACCCTCACCGACTGGTTCGAGAACATCTACCTCTCCCAGGCCGGACCCGAGAAGTACGACGCCCTCGCCGCCCACAAGCTGAAGTGGACGGACCCCTCGGTCGTCGAGGCGCTCACCACGCTCGGCAAGCTCTTCAAGGACAGGCAGCTGCTGGCCGGCGGCCAGAAGGGCGCCCTCAACACCGACTTCCCGGGCTCCGTGGAGAAGGTGTTCGGGCCGAAGCCCGAGGCGGGCATGGTCTACGAGGGCGACTTCGTCGCGGGCGTCGCCAAGGACCAGTTCGGCAAGGAGATCGGCAAGGACGCGGACTTCTTCCCGTTCCCGGCGGTCGGCGGCGGCGAGGCGCCCGTGGTCAGCGGAGGCGACGCGGCGGTCGTCCTCAAGGACGGCAAGAACGCCGAGGCGGGCATGGCCCTCCTGGAGTACCTGGCCACCCCCGAGGCCGCCGCCGTGTGGGCGCAGGCGGGCGGCTTCCTGTCCCCGAACAAGAAGCTCGACCTCGGCTCCTACGGCGACGACGTCACCCGCGCCACCGCCAAGTCCCTCATCGACGCCGGGGACGGGGACTCGGTGCGCTTCGACATGTCGGACCAGGCGCCGGCGGCGTTCGGCGGCACGAAGGGCGCGGGGGAGTGGAAGCTGCTCCAGGACTTCCTGCGCGACCCGTCCGACCCGAAGGCGGCAGCGGCCGCGCTGGAGGCCGCGGCGGCCAAGGCCTACAAGGGCTGACCGGCCATGACCGCGACCCTCGTGAAAGAGGCGGCTCCGCCGCCCGTCGGCCTCGCCGACCGCGCGCGGCGCCTGCGCCGGCGGGGGCGGATCGTCGCCCTGCTGTTCGCCCTCCCCGCGCTGCTCCTGCTGGGCGCCCTCGTCGTCTACCCGGTGCTGTTCTCCGTCGGCCGCAGCTTCTTCGACGCGTCCGGCACCCGGTTCGTCGGCGGCGAGAACTACACCGAGATGTTCCGCGACCCGGCCACCCTCAAGGCCGTGCGCAACACGGCGATCTGGGTCGTCGTGGCGCCCGCCCTGCTCACCGGCCTCGGCCTCGTCCTCGCCGTACTGGTGGAGAAGGTGCGCTGGGCCACCGCCTTCAAGCTGCTGCTGTTCATGCCGATGGCGGTGTCCTTCCTCGCCGCCGGCATCATCTTCCGCCTCGCCTACGAGGAGGACCCCGACAAGGGCGTCCTGAACGCCGCCGCCGTCTCCGTCCACGACGCGTTCGCGGACACGTCGGCCTACCCGACGGCCCGGGCGCGCGACGGCCAGGGACTCACCCGGGCGGCGGACGGCTCGTACCGGACCGGCGCGAGCGTGTCCCCGGGCGACTCGGTGACGCTTCCGCTGGTCGGCGTCCCGCCCAAGGACCTGCCCGCCGGCACCCGCCCCGCTTCCGGGGCCGCCGGCCGCACGGCCGCGCCGGACGAACTGCGCGGCGTGGTCTACCTCGACTTCACGCCGGGCGGCGGAGGGAGACCGGGCGAGGTCGACCGGCGGGAGAGCGGACTGCCGCGGATGACGGTCGAGGCGGTGCGCGACGGACGGACGGCCGCGACCACCACCACGGCCTCCGACGGCTCCTTCCGCTTTACCGGACTGGACGCCGGCCCGTACACCGTGCGGCTCCCGGCATCCAACTTCGCGCCCCCCTACGACGGGATCTCCTGGCTCGGGCCCGCGCTGGTGACTCCCGCGATCATCGGGGCGTACCTGTGGATCTGGACCGGCTTCGCCATGGTGCTGATCGGCGCCGGGCTCTCCACCCTGCCGCGGGACGCCCTGGAGGCGGCCCGGATGGACGGCGCGAACGAGTGGCAGATCTTCCGCCGGATCACCGTCCCGCTGCTGGCACCCGTCCTCACCGTCGTCTTCGTGACGCTCGTGATCAACGTGATGAAGGTCTTCGACCTCGTCTACATCATCGCGCCCGGGCCGGTGCAGGAGGACGCGACCGTCCTCGCGACGCAGATGTGGCTGGTGTCGTTCGGCGGCGGCAACAACCAGGGGCTCGGCAGCGCGCTCGGCGTGCTGCTCCTGCTCCTCGTCGTCCCGGCGATGGTCTTCAACGTCCGCCGCTTCCGAAGGAGTCAGCGATGAACGCGGTACGGCGCGGCCTCGGCAACGGGCTCGTGCAGGCCGTCCTCGTGGTGATCGGCCTGGTCTGGGTCACCCCGCTCGCGGGACTGTTCCTGTCCTCGCTGCGGTCGGCCGAGGAGACCGCCCGGGGCGGCTGGTGGACGGTCTTCGCCGCCCCCGGCCAGCTGTCCTTCGACAACTACTCCCAGCTGCTGAAGAACGAGGGCATCACCCAGGCGTTCTGGAACACCGTCCTCATCTCGGTCCCCACGACCGTCCTGGTCGTGGTCCTCGCGGCGCTCGCCGGGTACGCCTTCGCCTGGCTCGACTTCCCCGGACGGGAGGCCGTCTTCCTCGGCGTGGTCGCCCTGCTGGTGGTGCCGGTGCAGATCGGTCTGCTGCCGGTCGCCAAACTCTTCGGCCAGCTGGGCCTGTTCGGCACGATCCCCGGCGTCGTCCTCTTCCACGTGGCGTACGGCCTGCCGTTCGCGGTGTTCCTGCTGCGCAACTACTTCGCCGAGATACCGAAGGAGATGCTGGAGGCGGCCCGGATGGACGGGGGCGGCGAATGGCGGATCTTCACCCGCCTCGTCCTGCCGGTGGCCCGGCCGGCCCTGGCCAGCCTCGCCATCTTCCAGTTCCTGTGGGTGTGGAACGACATGCTGGTCGCCCTGCTCTTCGCCGACGGCTCCGCACAACCGCTGACGGTGCAACTCCAGTCGCAGATACGGCAGTTCGGCAGCAACATCGACGTACTGGCGCCGGGGGCCTTCCTGTCCCTGGTGGTACCGGTCGCCGTGTTCTTCGCGTTCCAGAAGCACTTCGTGCAGGGAGTGATGGCCGGCTCGGTGAAATGACCGGCCGACGAACGGGGGAGGGGGCGGCGGGCTTCGTGGAGAAGCCCGCCGCCCCGCTCGTCTCAGGGCGAAGCCGGCGGATACAGCGAGCGCGGCAGCCGCGACGCCGCGGCCGCGTCCAGCAGCCACAGGGTGCGGGCGCGGCCCCGCGCCCCGGCCGCCGGGGCCTGGATCTCGCCCGCGCCCGACAGGGCGATGGCCGCCGCCTGCGCCTTGTCCTCACCGGCCGCCAGCAGCCACACCTCACGCGCCGCCCGGATCGCCGGAAGGGTGAGGGTGGTGCGGGTCGGCGGCGGCTTGGGCGCGCCGCGCACGCCGACCACCGTGCGCTCGGTCTCCCGCACGGCCGGCAGCTCGGGGAAGAGCGAGGCCACGTGGGTGTCCGGACCGACGCCCAGCATCAGGACGTCGAAGGCGGGCACGCGGCCGTGGTCCTGCGGACCGGCCGCGCGGGCCAGCTCCTCGGCGTAGCCGGCCGCGGCCTCCTCCACGTCGCCGCCGTGGGGACCGTCCGACGCGGGCATGGCGTGCACGCGCTCCGGGTCCAGGGGCACGGAGTCCAGCAGGGCCTCGCGGGCCTGCGTGACATTGCGGTCCGGGTCGCCCTCGGGCAGGAACCGCTCGTCGCCCCACCACAGGTCGAGCCGGCCCCAGTCCACGGCGTCGCGGGCGGGGGCCGCCGCCAGCGCGGCCAGCAGGCCGTTGCCGTTGCGGCCGCCGGTGAGGACCACCGACGCGTGGCCCCGCGAGGCCTGCGCGTCCACGATCTTCGTGATGAGGCGGGCCGCGGCGGCCCGGGCCATCAGATCCTTGTCGCGGTGCACGACGAGCTGGGGCGCACTCACTTCGCGGCCGCCTTCTTCACCGGGGCCTGCGCCGCCGCTTCCCCCGCGGGTGCTTTCGCGGCCACTTCGAGGGGAGTGGGGACCGCGGCCGGTCCTCCCGGTTCTCCTTTGACGACGGCTTCCGGAGCGTCGGCCGGCGGCTTTGCCACGGCGGAACCCCCGGCGCCCCGGTCACCCCCGCCGTCCGGGGTGTGCAACCGCTCCACCCCGAACCGCAGCGCCGACGCGTAGGTGTCGTCCGGGTCGAGCCGCCGCAGCTCCTCCGCGATCAGCTCCGCCGTCTCCCGGCGCTTGAGCGCCACCGCGCGGTCGGGCTGCCCCTCGATGGACAGGGTGGCCAGCGAGCCGTCGGCCCGGTCCAGCACGATCGGACCGCAGGACGTCGACAGCCGTACGGCCGTGAGGCCCGGCCCGCCGGACAGCGAGCGCCGGACGGGCACGTCCAGCCGGTCGCCGAGCCACATCGCCAGCAGCTCGCAGCTCGGGTTGAACTCCTCGCCCTCCACCTCGACCGACTCGACCTCGCAGGTGACCTGGTCGAGAGCCGCGGCCAGCATCGAACGCCAGGGCGTGATGCGGGTCCACGACAGGTCGGTGTCGCCGGGGCGTAGGTCCCGGAACGGGCCGTCAGGTCCCGCACCGGCTGCTCGGCGGCGTAGGTGTCGGTGACGCGGCGCTGGGCCAGCGCGCCGAGCGGGTCGGCGGCCGGGTCGAGCGGCGCGTTCACCGGCCACCAGGCGACGACGGGCGCGTCCGGCAGCAGCAGCGGCAGCACCACCGACTGCGCGTGGTCGGCCACCTCGCCGTACAGCCGCAGGATGACCGTCTCGCCGGTGCCCGCGTCCGCGCCCACCCGCACCTCGGCGTCCAGGCGGGACTGGGTGCGGTCGCGCGGGGAGCGGGAGACGCGCTTGATCACCACGAGCGTGCGCGAGGGGTGCTCGCGCGACGCGTCGCCCGCGGCCTTGAGCGCGTCGTACGCGTTCTCCTCGTCCGTGACGATGACCAGCGTGAGCACCATGCCCACGGCCGGCGTGCCGATGGCGCGGCGGCCCTTCACCAGCGCCTTGTTGATCTTGCTGGCCGTGGTGTCCGTGAGGTCTATCTTCATGGCCGGCGCCAGCTCCGTCCGTCTCGTTCGAGCATCTCGTCCGCCTCGACGGGTCCCCAGGTGCCGGACGGGTACTGGGCCGGCGTGCCGTGCGCGTCCCAGTACTGCTCGATCGGGTCGAGGATCTTCCAGGACAGCTCGACCTCCTCGGTGCGCGGGAAGAGGTTCGAGTCGCCGAGCAGCACGTCCAGGATGAGGCGCTCGTACGCCTCCGGGCTGGACTCCGTGAAGGACTCCCCGTAGGCGAAGTCCATCGACACGTCCCGGATCTCCATGGAGGTGCCGGGCACCTTGGAGCCGAAACGGACGGTGACGCCCTCGTCGGGCTGGACGCGGATGACGATCGCGTTCTTGCCCAGCTCCTCCGTCGCCGTGTGGTCGAAGGGCGAGTGCGGGGCGCGCTGGAAGACGACCGCGATCTCGGTGACGCGGCGGCCCAGGCGCTTGCCGGTGCGCAGGTAGAAGGGGACGCCCGCCCAGCGGCGGTTGTCCACCTCCAGCTTGATGGCCGCGTAGGTGTCGGTCTTCGACCGGGGGTCGATGCCCTCCTCCTGGAGGTAGCCGACCGCCTTCTCGCCGCCCTGCCAGCCGGCCGCGTACTGACCGCGCACGGTGGCGGCACCCAGGTCCTTCGGCAGCCGGACGGCACCGAGGACCTTGGTCTTCTCCGCGGCGAGCGCGTCCGCGTCGAAGGAGGCGGGCTCCTCCATCGCGGTCAGCGCCATCAGCTGCAGGAGGTGGTTCTGGATGACGTCCCGGGCGGCGCCGATGCCGTCGTAGTAGCCGGCCCGGCCGCCGATGCCGATGTCCTCGGCCATGGTGATCTGCACGTGGTCCACGAAGGACCGGTTCCAGATCGGCTCGAACATCGTGTTGGCGAAGCGCAGCGCCAGGATGTTCTGGACGGTCTCCTTGCCCAGGTAGTGGTCGATGCGGAAGACCTGGTCCGGGGCGAAGACCTCGTGGACGATCGCGTTGAGCTCCTCGGCCGACCTCAGGTCGTGGCCGAACGGCTTCTCGATGACCGCGCGCCGCCAGGAACCCTTCGACTGGTCGGCCAGCCGGTGCTTCTTCAGCTGCTGGATGACCACGGGGAAGGCGCCCGGGGGCACCGACAGGTAGAAGGCGAAGTTGCCGCCCGTGCCCTGCGCCTTGTCGAGTTCGTCGATCGTCGAGCGCAGCCGCTCGAAGGCGTCGTCGTCGTCGAAGGTGCCCTGCACGAAGCGCATGCCCTGGATGAGCTGCTGCCAGACCTCCTCGCGGAAGGGGGTGCGGGCGTGCTCCTTCACCGCGTCGTGGACCTCCTGGGCGAAGTCCTCGTGGGCCCATTCACGGCGGGCGAACCCGACCAGCGAGAAGCCCGGCGGCAGCAGACCCCGGTTGGCGAGGTCGTACACCGCGGGCATCAGCTTCTTCCGCGACAGATCACCCGTGACACCGAAGATGACCAGACCCGACGGCCCCGCGATGCGCGGGAGCCGTCGGTCTGCGGGGTCACGCAGCGGGTTGCTGCTCGACAAATTCTCAGCCCTCCGAAGGGGCGAGGCGCTGGAGCTCCGCCTCGGTCGACTTGAGCAGGTCGTTCCAGGACGCCTCGAACTTCTCGACGCCCTCGTCCTCCAGGAGCTGCACCACGTCGTCGTACGCGATCCCGAGCTTCTCGACCGCGTCGAGGTCGGCGCGGGCCTGCTCGTAGGTGCCGGCCACGGTGTCGCCGGTGACCTCGCCGTGGTCCTCGGTGGCGAACAGGGTCGCCTCGGGCATGGTGTTCACCGTGTTCGGCGCGACCAGGTCGACCACGTACATCGTGTCGCGGTACGCCGGGTCCTTCACGCCGGTCGACGCCCACAGGGCACGCTGCTTGTTCGCGCCCGCCTTCTCCAGGGCGCCCCAGCGCTCGCCCGCGAAGACCTCCTCGTACGCCTGGTAGGCGAGCCGGGCGTTGGCGACGCCGGCCTTGCCGCGGGCGGCCCTGGCCTCGTCGGTGCCGAGCGCGTCGAGCCGCTTGTCGATCTCGGTGTCCACGCGGGACACGAAGAAGGACGCCACCGAGTGGATCAGGGACAGGTCCAGGCCGCGCTCCCTGGCCTTCTCCAGGCCGGCCAGGTAGGCGTCCATGACCTGGCGGTAGCGCTCCAGCGAGAAGATCAGCGTGACGTTGACGCTGATGCCCAGGCCGACGACCTCGGTGATGGCCGGCAGGCCGCCCATCGTGGCCGGGATCTTGATGAGCGTGTTGGGGCGGTCGACCAGCCACGCCAGCTGCTTGGCCTCGGCGACCGTCGCCTTGGTGTCGTGGGCGAGGCGCGGGTCGACCTCGATCGACACCCGGCCGTCCTGGCCGCCGGTGGCGTCGAAGACCGGGCGCAGGATGTCGGCGGCGTCACGGACGTCCGCCGTCGTGATCATGCGGATGGCCTCTTCGACGGTGACCTTGCGGGCGGCGAGGTCGGAGAGCTGCTGGTCGTAACCGTCGCCCTGCGAGATCGCCTTCTGGAAGATGGACGGGTTGGTGGTGACGCCCACGACGTGCTGCTGGTCGATCAGCTCGGCGAGGTTGCCGGACGTGATCCGCTTGCGCGACAGGTCGTCCAGCCAGATCGCGACGCCCTCCTCGGAGAGGCGCTTGAGTGCGTCTGTCATGGAATTACATCTCCTACGTGTCGTGTACGGACGTCAGCGCTGGGCGGCCGCGAGGGATTCCCGGGCCTTGTCGGCCACGTTCTCGGCAGTGAAGCCGAACTCGCGGAAGAGGACCTTGCCGTCGGCCGAAGCACCGAAGTGCTCCAGGGAAACGATGCGGCCCGCGTCCCCGACGTACCGGTGCCAGGTGAGGCCGATGCCCGCCTCGACGGCGACCCGGGCCTTCACGGAGGGCGGCAGCACGCTGTCCCGGTACCCCTGGTCCTGCTCCTCGAACCACTCCACGGACGGCATGGACACGACCCGCGTCGGCACGCCGTCGGCTTCGAGGCGCTCGCGCGCCTCGACGGCCACGTGCACCTCGGAACCGGTCGCGATCAGGATCAGCTCGGGCGTCCCGGTGGAGGCCTCGGCCAGGACGTAGCCGCCCTTGGCCGCGTCCTCGTTCGGCTCGTACGTCGGCACGCCCTGGCGGGTGAGGACCAGACCGTGCGGGGCGCCCTCGCCGAAGACCTTGGTGTAGCGCTTGAGGATCTCGCGCCAGGCGATCGCGGTCTCGTTGGCGTCGGCGGGGCGGACCACGTTCAGGCCGGGGATCGCGCGCAGCGAGGCCAGGTGCTCGACCGGCTGGTGGGTGGGGCCGTCCTCGCCCAGGCCGACGGAGTCGTGCGTCCACACGTACGTCACCGGCAGGTGCATCAGGGCCGACAGCCGGACCGCGTTGCGCATGTAGTCGGAGAACACGAGGAACGTGCCGCCGTAGACGCGGGTGTTGCCGTGCAGGGCGATGCCGTTCATCTCCCCGGCCATCGAGTGCTCGCGGATGCCGAAGTGCACCGTGCGGCCGTACGGGTCGGCCTCCGGCAGCGGGTTGCCCGCCGGCAGGAACGACGACGTCTTGTCGATCGTCGTGTTGTTCGAGCCGGCCAGGTCGGCCGAGCCGCCCCACAGCTCCGGGACGACCGCGCCGAGCGCCTGGAGCACCTTGCCGGACGCGGCACGGGTGGCGACGCCCTTGCCCGGCTCGAAGACCGGGATGTGCTTCTCCCAGCCGGCCGGCAGCTCGGCCGCCGCGACGCGGTCGTACGTGGCCGCGCGCTCCGGGTCGGCGTCCCGCCACAGCCGGTAGGACTTCTCCCACTCCGCCTTCGCCTGGGCGCCGCGCTCCCGTGCCTGCCGGGTGTGGGCGATGACCTCGTCCGCGACCTCGAAGGACCGCTCCGGGTCGAAGCCCAGGACGCGCTTGGTGGCCGCGACCTCCTCGTCGCCGAGCGCCGAGCCGTGCGCGGCCTCGGTGTTCTGCGCGTTCGGGGCGGGCCAGGCGATGATCGAGCGCATCGCGATGAAGGACGGCCGGTCCGTGACCTGCTTCGCCGCCTCGATCGCGTCGTAGAGGGCGTGCGGGTCGAGGTCGCCGTCCGGCTTGGGGGCGACGCGCTGCACGTGCCAGCCGTACGCCTCGTACCGCTTCACCGTGTCCTCGGAGACGGCCGTCTCCGTGTCGCCCTCGATGGAGATGTGGTTGTCGTCCCACAGCAGCACCAGGTTGCCGAGCTTCTGGTGACCGGCCAGCGAGGACGCCTCGGCGGAGATGCCCTCCTGGAGGCAGCCGTCACCGGCGATGCAGTAGACGAAGTGGTCGAAGGGGGACTCGCCCTCGGGCGCCTCCGGGTCGAACAGGCCGCGCTCGTAGCGGGCGGCCATGGCCATGCCCACCGCGTTGGCGACGCCCTGGCCCAGCGGACCGGTGGTGGTCTCGACGCCCACGGTGTGCCCGTACTCCGGGTGACCGGGGGTCTTCGAACCCCACGTCCTGAAGGCCTTCAGATCGTCCAGCTCCAGACCGAAGCCGGCCAGGTACAGCTGGGTGTAGAGAGTCAGGGACGAGTGGCCCGCGGACAGCACGAAGCGGTCGCGGCCGACCCAGTCGGCATCGGCGGGGTCGTGCCGCATCACCTTCTGGAAGAGGGTGTAGGCGGCAGGCGCCAGGCTCATCGCCGTACCGGGATGGCCGTTGCCGACCTTCTGTACGGCGTCGGCGGCCAGGACGCGGGCGGTGTCGACGGCCCGCTGGTCCCATTCGGTCCACTCGAGGTCTGTGGTGGTCGGCTTGGTGCTCACCCTGGGTCAGGGCTCCTCTCCACATGTCGAATACCGGTTGCTTCGGGCGCGTGCCCACCGGCTGCCGGTGACGAGACGACCACCGGCCGCTGCCGAGCCTACCCCCGTGGGGACGTGCGTTTTTTCGAGTCGTTCCAGACTGCCGGGCCATCCGGGAATCCGCCCCCCGACCGGCCGGGGCCCCGCTCCACACATGAATACGGAGCCGCTCATCCGACCGCTCAATCGAGCCTCCGTGCGACCGATGAGCGCACCTCCGTACGGGAGCCGGAACGGCTGCCGGGCCCGGCCCCCAACACGACCCACCCCCGCGAAGCCCGGGGTATGGGCAACGTCTACAGTGGCGTGGTACGCGCGAGCCTTACCCGTACTTCACACGCGAAGGGGCTCGCTGGGATGTCTCTGTCAGGGGTGTGCGTGACGGCCGTTGAATCCCGTCCAGCGGGGGTTATCGGGACGAGCCAGAGCCCGAGCCGGCGGCCGGTGGCGGCCCGCGTCATGGCGTTCGTGGCGCTGACCAAGCCGCGGATCATCGAGCTGCTGCTGATCACCACCGTTCCGGTGATGTTCTTGGCCCAGCAGGGGGTGCCGGACCTCGGTCTGGTGCTGCTCACCTGTCTGGGCGGCTATCTCTCCGCGGGCGGCGCCAACGCGCTGAACATGTACATCGACCGCGACATCGACGCCCTGATGGACCGCACCTCGCAGCGTCCGCTGGTCACCGGAATGGTCAGCCCCCGCGAGTGCCTCGCCTTCGGCATCACCCTCGCGGTCGTATCGACCCTCCTGTTCGGCCTCACGGTGAACTGGCTGTCCGCCTGGCTGGCCCTCGGCGCGCTCCTCTTCTACGTCGTCGTCTACACGATGGTCCTCAAGCGCCGTACCTCGCAGAACATCGTCTGGGGCGGCATCGCCGGCTGCATGCCGGTCCTCATCGGGTGGTCCGCCGTCACCGACTCCCTCTCCTGGGCGCCGGTCGTCCTCTTCCTCGTCATGTTCTTCTGGACCCCGCCGCACTACTGGCCGCTGTCCATGAAGGTGCGCGAGGACTACGCGCGCGTGGGCGTGCCGATGCTGCCGGTCATCGCCTCCAACAAGGTGGTCGCCAAGCAGATCGTCATCTACAGCTGGGTGATGGTCGCCGTCTCGCTGCTGCTGACCCCGCTCGGCTACACCGGCTGGTTCTACACCACGGTCGCGCTCGCGGCCGGCGGCTGGTGGCTGTGGGAGGCGCACTCCCTCCAGAACCGCGCGAAGGCGGAGACCACGGGCGGCAAGCTGAAGGAGATGCGGCTGTTCCACTGGTCCATCACCTACGTCTCGCTGCTGTTCGTGGCGGTCGCGGTGGACCCCTTCCTGCGGTGAGGACCCCCTCCCGTACGACCCCTTCCTGAGACCCCTGAGCGGTCCGGCGGCCGGGGTGCGTGGTCAAGGCCACGCACCCCGGCCGTCGCCGTTCGACCTACCCGTCGGTAGCATCCTGGCCATGGCAGACACCAAGCAGGTTGACGAGACCGCGGACGCCAAGCGGGCCGCGAAGGCCGAGCGCGCGGCAACCCGCCTCGCCAAGCGGATCAGCACCTTCTCCCAGGCGCACGGCGGCGCCGAGGGCCAGGTCGCCCACCTCGGCGAGCGCGGCGCCCGGATCGTGCTCGTCGGCGAGGACGGCGGCTGGGGCGACCTCGTGGCGCCCAGCGTGGAGATCGCCGCCAAGGCGGTCGAGAAGTCCGGGATCACCGTCCACGAGAACTTCGACGGCGAGTTCGCCGCCAAGGTGACGACCGGCCCGTACGAGTGGACCCGGATGGCAGGGATCCAGGTCGGCGGCCCGCGCAACACCTGAGCAACACCTGACGCCGGGTTCACCCGTTAGGACGTGTGAGGAGCACACCGAGCACACGGTCCAGCCGCGGGAGTCCCGGATGATCGAAACACCGTCCCTGGTGGACCAGTACTGCCACGGCATTCTGAGGACGGAGCTGGGCCTCGGCACCTTCGAGGCCCAGCTGGCCCGCACCGAGGGACCGCCCGCGCCCGGCACCACGCTGTTCGACACCCAGACCGGCTTCGCGGTGCGCCGCTGGTGCCCCCCGCTGCTCGGCCTGGAGCCGCACTGCCCGCCCGCCCGCTACCTCGCCCGCCGCCGCGAACTGGGCGTGCCGGAGGCGGGCCGCCGGCTGCTGCGCGGCAGCGGCATCACCACCTACCTCGTCGACACCGGCCCGCCCGGCGACCTCACCGGCCCCGACGAGATCGCCTGCGCGGGCGACGCCGAGGCCCGTGAGATCGTCCGGCTGGAACCGCTGGCCGAGCAGGTCGCCGACACCTCCGGCACCGTCGAGTCGTTCCTCGCCAACCTCGCCGAGGCGGTGCACGGCGCCGCGGCGACGGCGGTGGCCTTCAGCTCCGTGGCCGGCGTGCGCCACGGTCTCGCCCTCGCGCCCGAGCCGCCCGGACCGGGGGAGGTCCGGGGCGCGGCGGGCCGCTGGCTGGCGGGGCGCCGGGCCGGCGGGGAGGTGAACGACCCGGTGCTGCTGCGGCACCTGCTGTGGATCGCCGTCACCGCGGGTCGGCCGCTCCAGCTCCACGCGGGCCTCGGCGAGCCCGGCCCGTGCGGCGACCGCGCCGACCCCGTCCTGCTGACCGACTTCGTCCGCGCCACGGCCGGCCTCGGCACCGACCTGGTGCTGCTGCACGGCTACCCCACCACCGGCACGCCGCCCACCTCGCCGGTCTCTTCCCGCACGTCTACGCCGACTCCGGGGCCGCCCTCGTGCGCACCGGCGCCCGCGCGGCGACGGTCCTCGCCGAGATCCTGGAGCTGGCCCCCTTCGGCAAGATCCTCTTCTCCAGCGGGGCCCGCGGACTGCCCGAGCTGCACGTCGTGGGCGCCCGGCTGTTCCGCGAGGCGCTGGGGCGGGTGCTCGGCGGCTGGGTGGCGGAGGGCGCGTGGTCGCTCACGGACGCGCGGCGGGTGGCGGGGCTGCTCGCGGCGGGGAACGCGCGACGGGTCTACGGGCTGGAATGAGCGAAGACCCCACCGGCCGGGGCACGCCGCACCAGACTGGGCGGATGCAGACCGAAGCCCTGCTCGACCGCTTCCTCGGCGCCCTGGCGCCTCTCGGACCCCTCGCCGTCTGGGCCCACGGCTCGCTCGCCGGCGGGGACTACCAGGAGGGCCGCAGCGATCTGGACCTGATCGCCGTGCTGCCCGGACCCGTGCGGGCCGGCACGGTGTGGCGGGTGGCCCTCCTGCACCAGGGGGTGCGCGCCGACCCGCTCGCGGCGAAGCTGCACTGCAGCTACCTGACCCCGGCCACGGTCGCGGACTTCGGGCACCGGCACCTGACCTGGGCGCACCGGGAGCTGATGCGCCGCCCGGTCACCCCCGTCACCCGTCGCGAGCTGCACACCTTCGGGCGGGTCCTGTACGGCGGCGCCCCGGGCGGGCTGCTGCCGGAGGTGGCGGACCGTGAGCTGGCGGAGTTCGTGGTGTCCGACCAGCGGGACTTCTGGCGGCCCGCCGTGGACAGGGCGCACCTGTGGACGCGGGACGTCTGGGTCGACATGGGCCCGGTGACCTTCGCGCGGGCGACGGTCACGCTGCGGGAGGGGCGGCTGATCTCCAAGCGCGAGGCACTGGAGGAACTGCCCGGCCTCGGGGCGCCCGCCGAGATCGTCGAGGACATCCGACGGCGCCGCTACGGCGGGCCCGCTCCCGCCCCCTCCGGGGAGGGGTGGCGGGTCCGCAGGGCCGAGCTGGTGCGCGGCTGGCTCGGACCGGCGATCGACGGCCTGGTGGCGGCGTACGGCTGAGCCGGGGACGCGGGCCGGGAGCGGTCACGGACGGACGCCGGGAGGCGTCAGGCGCGGCTGCCGACCGTCGCCTCCGCCGCCGGCCCCGGCAGACCGGGCAGCGTGTCCGGGCGCTCGCGCAGGGCCAGCAGGACGCGCAGGACCGCGATCCACACCAGGCACGAGCCGAGCATGTGCAGGCCGACCAGAACCTCGGGGAGGTCCGTGAAGTACTGGACGTAGCCGATGACGCCCTGGGCGAGGAGCACCAGGAACAGCTCGCGGGTGCGGTGCGACGGCCCCTCGGGGGCGTCGACCGCCTTGAGGACGAACCACAGGGCGAAGGTCAGCGTCACCACGATCCAGGCGAGCACGGCGTGCAGCTTGGAGACGGTCTCCCAGTCCAGCGGCATGCGCGCGACCTCGCTGGAGTCGCCCGCGTGCGGACCGGCCCCGGTGACCACCGTGCCGACCGCGATCAGCAGCACGGACGCGGCGACCATGAACCACACCAGCTGCTGCACGGCCTTGCCGACCAGCGCCACGGGCGCCCCGTCGCCCTCCCGGGTGCGCTGCCACATCACCGTGGCGACCGCGATCAGCGCCGAGGAGAGCAGGAAGTGCGCCGCGACCGTGTACGGGTTCAGACCCACCAGCACGACGATCCCGCCGAGGACGGCATTGCCCATCACGACCCAGAACTGCGCCCAGCCCAGCCGGACGAGTTCGCGCCGGTACGGCTTCTGCGAGCGGGCCGCCACGATAGCCCAGCCCACCGCGGCGCACAGCACGTACGTCAGCATGCGGTTGCCGAACTCGATGGCGCCGTGGAGGCCCATCTCGCTGGTCGAGGTGAGCGAGTCGTCGGTGCACTTCGGCCAGGTCGGACAGCCGAGGCCGGAGCCGGTGAGCCGGACGGCACCGCCGGTGACCACGATGACCACCGACATCACGAGCGCGGCGAGGGCCGCCCGCTGAACCGTCCGGGGGGCGGGGGTCCAGCGCGCGGCGATGAAGGCGAGGGGGTTGCGCACGGCGGCTACGGCATCGGCGCGGGTCACGTTCGGCACGCCGTCCATCGTAAGGGGCCGCTTGTGCACGCTTTCACGAGGGTCCCGGACCGGGGCGTTCCCGGATCCTTCCCGGGTCATTCCCAGCGGAAGAACCGGCCGGCCGCGGCCAGCCCCAGGGCCGCCCACACGGCGAGGATCCCCAGGTCGCCCCACGGCATCGCGGCCCCGTGCCGGAGCACGTCCCGCAGGCCGTCCGAGAGCGCCGAGATCGGCAGCAGGGCGAGCACGTCCTGGGCGCCCGGGGGGAACTTCTCCAGCGGCACGATCACCCCGCCGCCCACCAGGAGCAGCAGGAACACCAGGTTGGCGGCGCCCAGCGTGGCCTCGGCCCGCAGCGTGCCCGCCATCAGCAGACCGAGGCCCGAGAAGGCCGCCGTGCCGAGCACCAGCAACAGCACCACGGCGAACGGGTTGCCGTGCGGCGACCAGCCCAGCGCGAAGGCGATCACCGTCAGCAGGACGACCTGGAGGACCTCCGTGACCAGCACGGCGAGCGTCTTCGCGGTCATCAGCCCCCAGCGGGGAGCGGGGAGGCCGCCAGCCGCTTGAGCACCCCGTACCGGCGCTCGAAGCCCGTGGCGATGGCCTGGCCGGTGAACGCCGTCGACATCACGGCGAGCGCGAGGACGCCGGGGGTCAGGAAGTCGACCGCCTCGCCGGCGCCGGTGTCGATGATGTCCACCGAGCTGAACAGCACCAGCAGCAGGGTCGGGATCACGACGGTCAGCAGCAACTGCTCACCGTTGCGCAGGAGCATCCTCGTCTCCAGCGCCGCCTGGGCCCTGATCATGCGGGGCAGCGGTGCGGCGCCCGGCTTCGGCGTGTACGTGCCGGTGCTCGTCATGAGCGCAGCTCCTTGCCGGTCAGCTCCAGGCTGTGTCGTTCCGGGGGGCGACCCCCGGACCCCCGGCCGGTCTTCTGCGGGGCGGGAATCATGAGCGCAGCTCCTTGCCGGTCAGCTCCAGGCTGTGTCGTTCCGGGGGGCGACCCCCGGGCCCCCGGCCGGTCTTCTGCGGGACGGGAATCATGAGCGCAGCTCCTTGCCGGTCAGCTCCAGAAAGACGTCTTCGAGGGTGTGCCGTTCCACCGAGATCCGGTCCGGCATCACTCCGTGCTGCGCGCACCACGAGGTCACCGTCGCCAGCATCTGCGGGTCGACCTTGCCGGTGATCCGGTACGAGCCCGGTGTCAGTTCGGCGGCCGTGCTGTCGGCGGGCAGGGCCTTGAGCAGGGAGGTCAGGTCCAGGCCGGGACGGCCGCCGAAGCGGAGGGTGTTCTCGGCACCGCCGCGGCACAGCTCCTCGGGGGAGCCCTGGGCGACGACCCGGCCCGCGTCGATGATCGCGACGTCGTCGGCGAGCTGCTCGGCCTCGTCCATGTGGTGCGTGGTGAGGATGACCGAGACTCCGTCCGCCCGCAGGTCGCGGACCAGGTCCCAGGTGGCGCGGCGGGCCTGCGGGTCCAGGCCGGCGGTCGGCTCGTCGAGGAACACCAGCTCCGGGCGCCCCACCACGGCCATCGCGAGCGCGAGACGCTGCTGCTGGCCCCCGGACAGCCGCCGGTACGTCGTGCGGCCGCAGCCGCCCAGCCCCAGCCGCTCGACGAGCGCGTCCACGTCCAGCGGGTGTGCGTGCAGCCGGGCGACGTGCCGCAGCATCTCGTCGGCCCGCGCCCCCGAGTAGACACCCCCGGACTGGAGCATCACCCCGATCCTGGGGCGCAGGGCGGACGCCTGTCCCACCGGGTCGAGGCCGAGGACGCGCACGGTGCCGGAGTCCGGTCTGCGGTAGCCCTCGCAGGTCTCGACGGTGGTCGTCTTGCCCGCGCCGTTGGGGCCGAGCACGGCCGTCACGCCGGCCTCGGCCACCAGGTCGAGGCCGTCCACCGCGGTCTTCGTGCCGTACCGCTTCACCAGGGCCTGGACCTGGACCACGGGCTCGCTTCGCATGGGTCCAGAGTCTAGGTTCGCGGCCGGGCGCCCGGACCGGCGGGTGCGGGAAGCCGCCGCCGGCCCCGCGGGCGGGCCCCGGAACCGCGCCTCACCGCACCGCCGTCCCGGCCGGCCGTAGATCGTTCGCGCAGGTCAAATTAGGTAGACCTAAGTGACGCAGGGCACCGGGCGGTGATCCGGACGCGGCTTGCCTGCCCCGGAGGAATTACGCAACAATGGCGTTGTGAAAAACGTCGGCGAGGCTCGGGAGACCCCCGCGGGGGCCCCTCAGGAAGAGCTGGCGACCGGTGAGCGCTCCACGCGCAACCGCGTCGCGCGCTCCATCCTGGACCACGGGCCGTCCACCGTCGCCGAGCTGGCCGGACGGCTGGGGCTCACCCAGGCCGCCGTACGCCGGCACCTGGACGCGCTGGTCACCGACGACGTCGTGGCGCCGCGCGAGCAGCGGGTGTACGGAGCGCGCACGCGTGGGCGTCCCGCGAAGGTCTTCGCCCTCACCGACTGCGGCCGCGACGCCTTCGACCAGTCGTACGACAAGCTCGCCGCGGACGCCCTGCGCTTCATCCGGGAGCGGTTCGGCGGGGACGAGGCCGTCACCGCCTTCGCCCGCGCGAGGATCGCCGAACAGGCCGCCGGCTACCGCGAGGCGATCGAGGCCGCCGGGCCCGCACAGCGCACCCAAGCCCTCGCCAAGGCCCTGAGCGCCGACGGGTACGCTGCTACGGCGCGCAGCGCACCGGTCGGCGAGCAGCTGTGCCAGCACCACTGCCCCGTCGCCCACGTCGCGGAGAAGTTTCCCCAGCTCTGCGAGGCGGAGACCGAGATCTTCTCCCAGCTGCTCGGGACGCACGTCCAGCGGCTGGCGACCATCGCGCACGGCGACGGCGTCTGCACGACGTTCATCCCAAGATTTCCCCCACGACTGATCACCGCACCGATCACACCACCGATATCGCATCCGCAAGCACGGCCGGGAGGAACCCCGCATGACTCTCCCCACGGAGACTGCCCACCCCGAACTCGAGGGCCTGGGTAAGTACGAATACGGCTGGGCCGACTCCGACACGGCCGGCGCCTCTGCGAAGCGCGGCATCAACGAGGACGTCGTCCGCGACATCTCGGCGAAGAAGAACGAGCCGGAGTGGATGACCAAGCTCCGTCTCAAGGGCCTGAAGCTCTTCGAGAAGAAGCCCATGCCGAACTGGGGCTCGGACCTGTCGGGGATCGACTTCGACAACATCAAGTACTTCGTGCGCTCCACGGAGAAGCAGGCGGAGTCCTGGGAGGACCTGCCCGAGGACATCAAGAACACGTACGACAAGCTCGGCATCCCCGAGGCGGAGAAGCAGCGCCTCGTCGCCGGTGTCGCGGCCCAGTACGAGTCCGAGGTCGTCTACCACCAGATCCGCGAGGACCTGGAGGAGCAGGGCGTCATCTTCCTCGACACCGACACGGCGCTGAAGGAGCACCCGGAGCTCTTCAAGGAGTACTTCGGCACCGTCATCCCGGTCGGCGACAACAAGTTCGCGTCGCTGAACACCGCGGTGTGGTCCGGCGGCTCCTTCATCTACGTGCCGCCGGGCGTGCACGTCGAGATCCCGCTCCAGGCCTACTTCCGCATCAACACGGAGAACATGGGCCAGTTCGAGCGGACCCTGATCATCGTCGACGAGGGCGCCTACGTGCACTACGTCGAGGGCTGCACGGCCCCGATCTACAAGTCGGACTCGCTGCACTCCGCGGTCGTCGAGATCATCGTCAAGAAGAACGCCCGCTGCCGTTACACGACCATCCAGAACTGGTCGAACAACGTCTACAACCTGGTCACCAAGCGCGCCGTCGCCTACGAGGGCGCCACCATGGAGTGGATCGACGGCAACATCGGTTCCAAGGTGACGATGAAGTACCCGGCCGTCTACCTGATGGGCGAGCACGCCAAGGGCGAGACCCTGTCCATCGCCTTCGCGGGCGAGGGCCAGCACCAGGACGCCGGCTCCAAGATGGTCCACATGGCGCCGAACACTTCCTCCAACATCGTCTCGAAGTCCGTGGCGCGCGGCGGCGGCCGCACCTCCTACCGGGGCCTCGTCGAGATCGGCGAGGGCGCCCACGGCTCGAAGTCCAACGTGCTGTGCGACGCGCTGCTCGTGGACACCATCTCCCGCTCCGACACGTACCCCTACGTGGACGTCCGCGAGGACGACGTGTCCATGGGCCACGAGGCGACCGTCTCCAAGGTCTCCGAGGACCAGCTCTTCTACCTGATGAGCCGCGGTCTGAGCGAGTTCGAGGCGATGGCGATGATCGTGCGCGGCTTCGTCGAGCCCATCGCCAAGGAACTCCCGATGGAGTACGCGCTGGAGCTCAACCGGCTGATCGAGCTGCAGATGGAGGGCGCGGTCGGCTAGGACCCGCCCACCACCCACAGCCAGCGAAACCTGACGTAGGAAGAGAGCAGACCGACAGCCATGGCTGAGGCCCGAAACATCCCGGTGGGCAGCACGACCGCCGGCCAGATCGCGGTGGCCGCAGAGTCCACCGTCGCCACGCGCATGAGCGCGCCCGCGTCCTTCGACGTGGCGGACTTCCCCGTCCCCCACGGCCGCGAGGAGGAGTGGCGGTTCACCCCGCTGGAGCGGCTGCGCGGCCTGCACGACGGCACCGCGGTCGCCACCGGCGACGGCGTGAAGGTCGACGTCGACGCCCCGAGGGCGTCGTCGTCGAGACCGTCGGCCGCGACGACGCCCGCCTCGGCAGGGCGGGCACCCCGGTGGACCGCGTCGCCGCCCAGGCGTACTCGGCGTTCGAGAAGGCCGGCGTCGTCACCGTCCCCAAGGAGACGGTCCTCACCGAGCCCATCCGCATCACCGTGCACGGCGAGGGCGGGACCTCCTTCGGCCACCAGGTGATCGAGCTGGGCGCCTTCGCCGAGGCCGTCGTCGTCATCGACCACACCGGTGACGCCGTCCTGGCCGCCAACGTCGACTACGTCCTCGGCGACGGCGCCAAGCTGACCGTCGTCTCCGTCCAGGACTGGGACGACAAGGCCGTGCACGTGGCCCAGCACAACGCGCTGATCGGCCGGGACGCCACCCTCAAGTCGTTCGTGGTCACCTTCGGCGGCGACCTCGTACGGCTGCACCCGCGGGTCGCCTACGCCGGCACCGGCGGCGAGGCCGAGCTGTTCGGCCTGTACTTCACCGACGCAGGCCAGCACCAGGAGCACCGCCTCCTCGTCGACCACAACACCCCGCACTGCAAGTCGAACGTCGCCTACAAGGGCGCGCTCCAGGGCGACGGCGCCCACGCGGTGTGGATCGGCGACGTCCTCATCGAGGCCAACGCCGAGGGCACGGACACCTACGAGATGAACCGCAACCTGGTGCTCACCGACGGCGCCCGCGTCGACTCCGTGCCCAACCTGGAGATCGAGACCGGCGAGATCGTCGGCGCCGGCCACGCCTCCGCCACCGGCCGCTTCGACGACGAGCAGCTGTTCTACCTGATGGCCCGCGGCATCCCCGCCGACGACGCCCGCCGTCTGGTGGTCCGCGGCTTCTTCGCCGAGCTGGTGCAGCAGATCGGCGTCGCCGACATCCAGGAGCGCCTCCTCGCCCGGATCGACGAGGAACTGGAGGCGTCGGTCTGATGACGTTCGTACGCGCCTGCGGGCTGGGCGAGCTGGAGGAGAACACCCCCAAGCGGGTGGAACTCGACGGCACGCCGGTCTCCGTCGTGAAGACGGAGGGGGAGGTGTTCGCGATCAACGACATCTGCTCCCACGCGAACGTCTCGCTCTCCGAGGGCGAGGTGGAGGACTGCCAGATCGAGTGCTGGCTGCACGGCTCCGCCTTCGACCTGCGCACCGGCAAGCCGTCCGGTCTTCCCGCGACGCGCCCCGTCCCCGTATACCCCGTAAAGATCGATGGGGACGACGTGCTCGTCTCCCTCTCCCAGGAGTCCTGAGGCACCCATGGCAACGCTTGAAATCCGAGACCTGCACGTCACCGTCGAGGCCGACAACGCCACGAAGGAGATCCTCAAGGGTGTCGACCTGACCGTGAAGCAGGGCGAGACGCACGCCATCATGGGCCCCAACGGCTCGGGCAAGTCCACCCTCGCCTACTCGCTCGCGGGTCACCCCAAGTACACGATCACCGGCGGCACCGTCACCCTCGACGGCGAGGACGTCCTGGAGATGTCCGTCGACGAGCGCGCCCGCGCCGGCCTGTTCCTGGCGATGCAGTACCCGGTCGAGGTCCCCGGCGTCTCGGTCTCCAACTTCCTGCGCACCTCCGCCACCGCCGTCCGCGGCGAGGCCCCCAAGCTGCGCACCTGGGTGAAGGAGGTCCGCGAGGCCATGGAGCGCCTCCACATGGACGCGTCCTTCGCCGAGCGCAACGTCAACGAGGGCTTCTCCGGCGGTGAGAAGAAGCGCCACGAGATCCTCCAGCTGGAGCTGCTCAAGCCGAAGGTCGCGATCCTCGACGAGACGGACTCCGGTCTGGACGTCGACGCCCTGCGGATCGTCTCCGAGGGCGTGAACCGCGTCCGCGAGACCGGCGAGGTCGGCACCCTGCTGATCACGCACTACACGCGCATCCTGCGCTACATCAAGCCCGATTACGTCCACGTCTTCTCCGGCGGCCGCATCGTCGAGTCCGGCGGCGCCGAACTCGCCGACAAGCTGGAGAACGAGGGATACGAGGCATACACGAAGGGTGGAGTATCCGCGTGACGCAGCTGCCGGGCCTCCTCGACACCGAGGCGATCCGCAAGGACTTCCCGATCCTGGACCGCGTGCTCCACGACGACCGGAAGCTCGTGTACCTGGACAACGCGGCGACCTCGCAGAAGCCGCGCCAGGTGCTGGACGCCCTGAGTGAGTACTACGAGCGCTACAACGCCAACGTCCACCGCGGTGTGCATGTGCTCGCCGAGGAGGCCACGGCACTGTACGAAGGCGCGCGCGACAAGGTCGCGGAGTTCATCAACGCGCCCAGCCGCGACGAGGTGATCTTCACCAAGAACGCCTCGGAGTCGCTGAACCTGGTCGCGAACATGCTGGGCTGGGCCGACGAGCCCTACCGCGTGGACTCCGAGACCGAGATCGTCATCACGGAGATGGAGCACCACTCCAACATCGTGCCGTGGCAGCTGCTCGCGCAGCGCACCGGCGCGAAGCTGAAGTGGTTCGGCCTCACCGACGACGGACGGCTCGACCTGTCCAACATCGACGAGATCATCACGGAGAAGACGAAGATCGTCTCCTTCGTGCTGGTGTCGAACATCCTGGGCACGGTCAACCCGGTCGAGGCGATAGTGCGCCGCGCGCAGCAGGTCGGCGCCCTGGTGTGCATCGACGCCTCGCAGGCCGCGCCGCACATGCCGATGGACGTCCAGGCCCTCCAGGCCGACTTCGTGGCCTTCACCGGCCACAAGATGTGCGGCCCGACCGGCATCGGCGTCCTGTGGGGCCGCCAGGAGCTGCTGGAGGACCTGCCCCCGTTCCTGGGCGGCGGCGAGATGATCGAGACGGTGTCGATGCACTCCTCGACCTACGCGCCCGCCCCTCACAAGTTCGAGGCGGGCACCCCGCCGATCGCGCAGGCGGTCGGTCTGGGCGCGGCGATCGACTACCTGTCCGCGATCGGCATGGACAAGATCCTCGCCCACGAGCACGCGATCACCGAGTACGCGGTGAAGCGGCTCGGCGAGGTTCCCGACCTGCGGATCATCGGCCCGGCCACGGCCGAGGACCGCGGCGCCGCGATCTCCTTCACGCTCGGCGACATCCACCCGCACGACGTGGGCCAGGTCCTCGACGAGCAGGGCATCGCGGTCCGGGTCGGACACCACTGCGCGCGTCCCGTCTGCCTGCGCTACGGAATTCCCGCGACCACGCGAGCGTCGTTCTACCTGTACTCCACGCCTGCCGAGATCGACGCGTTGGTCGAGGGCCTGGAGCACGTACGGAACTTCTTCGGCTGAGGGGCGTGACGACGACGATGGGACGCGAGGGTAGCTGACGTGAAGCTGGACTCCATGTACCAGGAAGTCATCCTGGACCACTACAAGAACCCGCACGGGCGGGGCTTGCGGGACGGCGACGCCGAGGTGCACCACGTCAACCCGACGTGCGGCGACGAGATCACCCTGCGAGTGAAGTACGACGGCACGACCGTCGAGGACGTCTCGTACGAGGGACAGGGCTGCTCCATCAGCCAGGCCTCGGCCTCCGTGCTGAACGAGCTCCTCGTCGGCAAGAGCGTCTCCGAGGCGCAGCGGATCCAGGAGACCTTCCTGGAGCTGATGCAGTCCAAGGGCAAGGTCGAACCGGACGACGCGATGGAGGAGGTGCTGGAGGACGCGGTCGCGTTCGCCGGTGTCTCCAAGTACCCGGCACGGGTCAAGTGCGCCCTCCTCAGCTGGATGGCGTGGAAGGACGCGACGGCCCAGGCGCTGGGCGCCGACGCCGAAAGGAAGACGGCATGAGCGAGACCGTTGAGATGAAGCCGGCCTCCGAGGAGGAGGTCCGCGAGGCGCTGTACGACGTCGTCGACCCCGAACTGGGCATCGACGTCGTCAACCTCGGGCTGATCTACGGCATCCACATCGACGACGCGAACATCGCGACGATCGACATGACCCTGACCTCCGCGGCCTGCCCGCTGACGGACGTCATCGAGGACCAGGCGAAGTCGGCCACGGACGGTCTGGTCAACGAGTTGCGCATCAACTGGGTCTGGATGCCGCCGTGGGGCCCGGACAAGATCACGGACGACGGCCGCGAGCAGCTCCGCGCGCTCGGCTTCAACGTCTGAGATCCCCGGTACCTCTTCGGTACCCCCGCAGTACGGGAAACGGCGGCGTCCGCGAGGACGCCGCCGTTCTTCTCGTGCGCGTCTTCTCGTGCGCGCTCCCTACGCCAGCCCCTCCACGAGCCGGAAGGCCGAGTCGGCGGCGTACGGGCCGCCGCCCTGGTACCGCTGCAGCTTCACCTGGAAGTTCTGGTGGCGCAGGAAGTACCCCGGGAAGTTCGCCGACTCCAGCACGACCGCGTCGGAGCCGGCGGGGCGGGCGCAGAAGGTGGCGTCCTGCCGGAACAGCGGGGAGCCGTCGTCGGCCTCCGCGCGCAGCACGAAGTCGCGGTGGCGCAGATAGGTCCCGTCGGACGTGCGGAACGACAGACACGAACCGCTCGCCAGACCGCTCACCACGGTGAAGGTGGCGTCCGCGCGGAACTCCGCGCCGCCTGCCGCTTCGAGCCGCACCTGGCCGCCGCCCACCCGCCAGTAGTGGTCGGGGTAGTTGACGGACCGCACCGACCGGCGCACGGTCACCGGCCCCGGACCGGAACCGCTCCCGCCGGCCGAGGCGGACGGTGAGGCCGTCGCCGGGGGGCGCGGCGAGGAACTGCCCCCCGGCGACGGCGAGGAGGAGGCCGACGCGGACGGCGAGGCGCTCTCCCGCGCGGCCGACGCCGAGGGCGAGGCGTCCACCGGGGCGAGCCGAAGGAGATGAGTCCCGGCGACGTCTCCTTGTCGGACACCGTCCGCCCCGCCGAGGCGGCCGACTGCTCGTCGGCGGACCGGTCGGTGAACGAGACGGCGGTGACGCAGGCCACGACGGTCGCGACGGCGAGGACGCCGGCCAGCCACAGCCGCCGCGTCCCGGGTGTCCGGGAGGTGTCCGGAACCCAGCCGTTCTCCCAGCGGTGCTGCGGGGAAGGCCGGGACTTGTTGTCTGGCATGCGCTGTTCCTCCAGCGGCGCCCGAAGGGCGAACACGGCTGCGACGGCCCGGTGTTTGAACGGTGAAACAGTAGCGGAACCGGTGGCTCTCGAGCAGGCGTTTGGGTGAGCGCTTTCCCCGCCGGGTTCCGGATGCCGCGGGGGACGGAAACGGGCGGCCGCTTCCCGCCCCCGTCGGCCGTGCCGCCGCCTCCCGCCCGCCCCCTGAGACACCGCCCGGCGGGTTGGCCTCCACCGGCTCCCGCCGGTTAGGTTTCCCTCATGACCGACACGACTCGCACCACCGGCGCCGCGGCCGCCGGCCTCGCCACCCTCGCCGCCGACGGCACCGTTCTCGACACCTGGTTCCCCGCCCCCCGGCTCACCGACGAGCCCGGCCCGTCCGGCACCGAGCGGCTGTCCGCCGAGAAGGCCGTGGAACTGCTCGGCGAGGGAGCCGCCAAGGCGATCGGCCCGGACGCCCGGCGAGGCGTCGAGGTGGTCGCGGTCCGCACGGTCATCAGCTCCCTCGACGACAAGCCGATCGACACGCACGACGCCTACCTGCGCCTGCACCTGCTCTCCCACCGCCTGGTCAGGCCGCACGGCCAGAGCCTGGACGGCATCTTCGGCCTGCTCGCGAACGTCGCCTGGACCTCCCTCGGCCCGGTTGCCGTGGACGACGTCGAGAAGGTCCGGCTGAACGCCCGCGCCGAGGGCCTGCACCTCCAGGTGACGTCGGTCGACAAGTTCCCGCGCATGACGGACTACGTGGCCCCCAAGGGCGTCCGCATCGCCGACGCCGACCGGGTCCGCCTGGGCGCGCACCTGGCCGAGGGCACCACGGTCATGCACGAGGGCTTCGTGAACTTCAACGCGGGCACGCTCGGCACGTCGATGGTCGAGGGCCGTATCTCCGCGGGCGTCGTGGTGGGCGACGGCTCGGACATCGGCGGCGGCGCCTCCACGATGGGCACCCTCTCCGGCGGCGGCAACGTGATCATCGCCATCGGCGAGCGCTGCCTGATCGGCGCCGAGGCCGGCGTCGGCATCGCCCTCGGCGACGAGTGCGTGGTGGAGGCCGGCCTGTACGTCACCGCGGGCACCCGCGTGACGATGCCCGACGGCCAGATCGTCAAGGCCCGCGAACTCTCCGGCGCCTCGAACATCCTGTTCCGCCGCAACTCCGTGACCGGCACGGTGGAGGCCCGCCCGAACAACGCGGTGTGGGGCGGCCTGAACGAGATCCTGCACAGCCACAACTGACCACCGGCGGCCGTGACCTGCGGCCGCCGTCTCATCGTTTGTCCACACAACTCACGATGATCAACGGTGGCCGCACTCCTTCGGGGTCTCCTGTCATTCCCGGACGAGACAGAACGGGTGTCCTGCGGGATCCGCGAAGACGCGCCAACTCCGCTTCCCGTCACCCGCGTCGAGCAGTGTCGCGCCCAGATCGAGGACGTCTTCCTGGGACCGGTCCAGGTCCTTGACCCCCAGGTCGAGGTGGAACTGCTGAGGGCGAGCGGGGTCCGGCCACCGCGGCGGCTGGTACTCGTCCACGCGCTGGAAGGCCAGCACGAACCCATCGTCGGTGTGGAGCGTCGCCCAGCTGTCGCCGAGCGACCATCGGGGATCCGGCCGGTTCACCGCACCGCCGAGAAGCGACTGGTAGAACCTCGACAGCTGGGCGACATCGGCACAGTCCAACACCACACACTGCAGCTTGGCGATCATGCGGGGAAGCGTAGAGCAACACCGCCACACGCCTCTCACGAATCAGTGGCCCGATCACGGTCTACGGCCAGAGCGGGGTGAGGGTGGTCACCCGTGGGTGTCGGCTGTCAGCGTTGGTCGGCTTCGGACGGCCCAGGGGCGGCCCGGGACTCAGGCGGTCCTCGGCCGGCCGTGCTCAGGCGGTGGCGCTGCCGCTCGTCACTCCAGCCGCACGGGAGCGAGCGGGAGCTGTTCCCTGTAGGGCCAGGTGAAGGTGCGGTCGGGTTCGAGGTGGGCGTCGCCCCAGTGGATGGCATGGATGCCGTTCTCGGCGTCGGCCGTGAAGAACACACAGACCAGCCTGGTGGAAGCTCCCAGCTCCTCGAACACCTCGTGCAGCCCCAGGTACTCCTCGGTCGCCAGGTCCTCGTCGACGTCGAACAGGCCTTCCGGAGGCTGCGGCCCGTGCGCCCGGAACAGCCGGTGCCGTGTGGGCGACGCGTTGGCCGGCAGCCGGGCCCGGTCCAGGGGCCTCGGCCTGTCCGCGTAGCGGAAGGGGAAGAGTGCGTGATCGTTGATCACCGCGTACTCGTAGCCGCGCACGTCCCGCACGGCTTCTCCCAGCTCCCGCGCCGTCTCCGCCAGGTTCTCGCGCACCACGCCCGCAAGGGCGACACCGTACGGACTCCGCTTCTTCAGTCCCGCGGCGAGGTGCGCGGCGTGAGCCTTCCCGTGCGCCTTGGCCAGCTGCACCGGGACCGCGGCGGCAAGCGCGCCGGCATGCCGCCCGAACCGCTCGACGGCCCAGGCCGACGGCCCCACCGGACAGCCACCCGACACCGACATGCAGTGCTCCCCTCCCCCAGGTCATGCCTCTGAACTGTGTGACACGCACACGAAGGGCGCACAAGGGGGCGATCCGGCCAGGACGCGGTCATGCACGCTCGTTTCTCAGGACAACCGCAACTTGACGTCCCGACATCGGGCAGGGGCGTGCCGCCCGCCGTCGCCCCTATCCGGACACGCAGGCCCGGTAGGCCGCCAGCAGTCCGTCGACCGTCTCGCGTCCGGCGGGCCGCAGAGGTGCCCGGACGGGACCGGCCGGCGGGCCGAGTCGGTCCAGCAGGCCCTTCGCGGTGACCGTGCCCGGCAGCCCCGAGGCCATCATCGACTCGACGAGTTCCAGCGCACGTCGCTGGAGGCGCGCGGCCCCGGCCGTGTCACCGGCGTCGAACGCGTCCACGACGCAACGGAGGTGGCGGGGGACGACGTTGGCGACGGTGCTGATGTACCCGGCCGCGCCCACCGCGTACAGCGCGAGGATCTGCTCGTCGCAGCCCGCGTAGTAGGCCAACTCCGTGCGGGAGAGCACCTTCTGGGTGCCGAGGAGGTCGTAGGAGCAGTCCTTGACCCCCACGATCCGGGGGTGCTCCGCGAGGCGGATCAGCGTCCGCGGCTCTATGCGGGTGCCCGTGCGGCCGGGGATGTCGTAGAGCAGGACCGGGAGGCCGGACGCGTCGGCGACCTCGCGGAAGTGCGCCTCCAGGGCGTCCTGCGGAGGGCGGCTGTAGTACGGACTGACCACCAGCACGCCGTCGGCGCCCGCCTTCTCGGCGGCGCGGGCCAGTTCGACGGTGTGCCGGGTGTCGGCGGTGCCCACGCCCGCCACCAGGGCGGCCCGGTCCCCGACCGCCGCCCGCACGGCCCGCACCAGTTCCGCCTTCTCGGCGTCCGACGTGGTCGGGGACTCGCCCGTGGTGCCGGACAGGACGAGCCCGTCGCAGCCGTCCGCGACCAGACGGGCGGCGAGGCGCTGGGCACCGTCGAGGTCCAGGGCGCCCGACGCGGTGAAGGGCGTGACCATCGCGCAGAGCGCGCGGCCGAAGGGGCGGCGGGGAAGGCGGCGTTCGTCATGGGAGCAGTCTCGGCACCGTGATCGTGAAGCTCCACTTAAATCTGCTACGAGGTACGGCTAAGGACTGCTGCGACGTCGTCGGCGCGGCGAACCCGCCGCACCGCACGGGTAGCCGCCGTTCCTGTGGGTACCCGGAGCGTCACCACCGCGAGAGGAGGCGGAGCACGTGGCAGGTACCACGGAGACCCGGCCCGTCCACGACGGGCACCACACGGTCGGAGAACTCGTCGGACAGGCGAGCGAACAGCTCTCCCGGCTCGTCCGGCAGGAGATGGCGCTGGCCAAGGAGGAACTGGCCGAGAAGGGACGCCGCGCCGGCCGCGGCGGCGGTCTGCTGGGGGCGGCGGGCGCGTTCGCGTACGCCGGTCTGCTGGCACTCGCCGGCACGGGCGTCGCCGCCCTCTCGCTGGTGCTGCCGGTCTGGGCCGCGGCGCTCATCGTGACGGCGGTGCTGTTCGTGATCGCCGCCGTCCTGGGGGCGACCGGACGCAGCCAGCTGCGTCAGGCCACGCCGCCCACCCCCGAGGCGGCCCTCGGCAGCGTCAAGGCGGACGTCGAGGAAATCAGGGAAAGGGCGCACCGATGACGGACAGGGCAGCCGCGGACGGCGCCGCGGAGCTGCGCAGGCAGATAGCACAGACCAGGAGCCAGCTGGGCGCCACGGTCGAGGAACTGGCGGCGAAGACGGACCTGCGCGGGCGGGCCAAGGCCCGCGCGGCCGACCTCAGGGACCGGGCCGGCGCGATGACGGTCCAGCTCCGCAGCACGGCGGCCCAGGCGGGGCACACCGTCCAGGAGAAGGCGAAGGGCGCGGGGCACACCGTCCAGGACAGGGCGGGCCGCGTCGGCCACACGGCCCTGGACAGGGCGAAGGACACGCGGCACGAACTCCGGGACCGGGCCGCGCGGACGGGCGAGGATCTGCGGCACACGGGGTCCCACGCGGAAGGCGCCGCCCCGGCGACGCTGCGCGCGCCGGTCCGGTTCGCCGCGCGGCACCCGCGGCCGTTGGTGATCGTGGCCGCGGCGGGCGTCGCGATCGTGGCGGCGGGAGTGCTCGGCCGCCGGCGCCGCCGGGCACGCTGCTGACCCGGCTGTCGGCAGACGGCGGTAGCCGACAGCCGGGTCAGCAGGCGGTCACCGGTCGACAGGATGCGGACCCGGCACCCCTCAGGGGTGCCGGGTCCGCATCCTGTCCAGGCGCGCCCCGCCCGCCGGTCACGGCGGAACGCCCTGGCGGGGCCGGCCGAACGGCGTGCTCGGCCGGCCCCGGGAACAGCCGGTTACGGCTTGAACCGCAGCACCTGCGGGTCGTGGTCGCTGATCTGGTCGTTGAACTCCGCGTTGATGTGCACGCTGTCGTACGCGAAGTCGCAGCCGCGCCGGATCGACGGGCTGACCAGGATCTGGTCGAGGACCTGGCTGTTGCCCTGGTAGACGTACGAGTAACGCTCGCTCCTCGGCAGCGACTTGACCGCCGACCACAGCTCGCCGTCACCCTCGAGGAGCTTGGCGGTGTCGGAGAACTCGAAGTCGTTGATGTCGCCGAGCGCGACGACGTCCGCGTTCTTCTGGGTGTCGAGGATGTCCTTGACGAAGGCGTTGACCAGCGTGGCCTGCTGGTGGCGCTGGGTCTCCGAGCTGCGCGCCGCCGGCTGGTACTGCGAGGTCAGCCCCTGGTCGCCGCCCTTGGAGTTGAAGTGGTTGGCGATCACGAACACCGTGCGGCCACGGAAGACGAACTCGCCGACCAGCGGCTTGCGGCTGTCGTCCCAGGCCGCGTTCGCCGGGTCGATCCGGCCGGGGGAGACGGTCAGGGCCGCCTTGCCGCGCTCCTCGGTGACACCGGCCGCGGTGGTGGCGTCGCCGCCCGCGCGGTCGGTGAAGGAGACGCGCTCGGGGTTGAACAGGAACACCTGACGGATGTTCCCGCCCGGCTGACCGCCGTCGGTCTTGTTCACCGGGTCGATCGAGCGCCAGTCGTAGCGGGGGCCGCCCGCGGCGACGATCGCGTCGATCAGCTTGGTCACCGTCCGGTCGGCGGCCACCGTGCCGTCGTCGGTCGCGCCGTTGTTGTCCTGGATCTCCTCCAGAGACACGACGTCGGGCGACTTCAGGTTGTTCACGATCGCGGCGGCGTGCGCCTCGAACGTGGTGTCGGACGGGTCGAGGTTCTCGACGTTGTACGTCGCGACCGCCAGCTCGCCGTTCTTCTGCTTCCGGGTCGTCTCCCGCTCCACACCGGCGCTCTCGAGCGTGCCGATCCGGTTGGCGGCGACGGTGTAACCGCCGAACTGGTTGTAGTCCAGCGGGCCCGCGGTGGTGCCGGTCAGCCTGTCGCCGACGTTCGCCGCCGGGAAGTTGGCGGACTTGCCGAGCGACTGGATCTGGAGCCGGCCGGTGTTCTGGGCGTCGTAGGAGCCGTAGACCGTGCCGCCGCGGCGGTTGCGGTTCTCCCACGGCTTCACCGTGACCCACAGCTCGGTGTACGGGTCGGTGGCGCCGACCACGCGGACGTCGGAGACCTCGACGTTCATGCCCTCGAGGGACTCGTAGAGGTCCAGGGCGTAGGCGCCGGGCCGCAGGGGGAGGGCGTTGACCGAGTTGTTCGCGGCGGGGTCGCCGGCCGGGGCGTAGGCCGCCGGCACCGACTTCGCGTCGACGACCGTCGCGGCCGGGACCGCGTTGCCCGCGGAGACCGCGGTCACCGTCGGACGGACGATCTCCGTCACCGCCTGGTTGCCGGACGAGGTGCCGCCCGGGACGTATTCCGAGACCGTGCCGGAGACGCTGACCGCGTCCCCGACGGCGACCTTCGGGGTCGAGCTGGTGAAGACGAAGACGCCCTCGCTGGTGGCCGGGTCGGCGTCCGGGTTCGGATCCTGGATCCAGAAGCCCTTGGACGAACCGTAGGTGCGCACACCCGTGACGATTCCGGTCACGTCCGCGACCTGCTTGCCGGCGTACGGCGAGACGCGGGTGGTGCCCTGGATGTCGTGGATGCGTACCGAGTCCGCGTGCGCGGGCGCGGCGACGACGACCGCCGACGCGGCGGAGCAGACGGCGGCGACGGTGAGCGCGGCGAGGCGCGTGGAAGACCTGCTGGGCAAGGGGTTCCCTCCGGGGACGTTCATGAGCGCCGGGACGAGGGTGGACGTGGGGCGCGGATGACGCGCGTAGAAACCAGTGAACACCTGTCCCCCCAACTTCTACGCGCGTCAATCTCCTGCCTGGCCAGTCCAGTTGTCAAGGTTTCGGCCACGTACGAGACGTGACCGGTAGATGAACCGGGCGGCATGGGGTGAAACCCGTCTAGGCTGAACGACCGAGTGGCACCACGCGTCCGAGGAGAACAGCCGATGTCAGACAGCTCCCCCTGCCGCCGGTGCGGCTGCACCCCGAAGCGGAGCTGGCGCGCGACGCGCTGTCCACGCCGTTGCTCTCCCGGGCCGCCCTCCTCGCCCGTTGGGCCGGACCCGACACCCGCGTCGACGCCGGCGGCGGACTCCTCGACGAGCAGCTCCCGGCCGCCGCGGAAGCGCTCGGACTCACCGGCGACGCCGCCGCCGCCCACGCGAGCGAGGCCTGGCGGGTCGCCGTCGACGTCGGGCTCGTCGAGGTCACCGACGAGGAGGCCGGCACCGTCACCGCGGGTGAGGGGCTCCCCCTGCTCACCGGCGGCGCCCCGCACGACGTGCTCGCCGTCTGGCTCGCCGCCCTGGAGGCCGTCCTCGCCGACGCGACCGTGCCCGACCTCGACGAGCTGGTCGACGCCATGGACGAGGGCGGCGAGATCGACTTCTCCCGGCTCGACTGGGACCCCGAGGGCGAGGCCGCCTTCCTCGACGGCGTGCTCGGCAACCTCTACCTGCTCACCGTCACCGAGGACGGCCCCGGCGGCGGCCCCGTCCCGCTGCCCGCCCTCGCCGCCTCCATGATCGTCCCCGGCGACCTGGGCGAACCCACCAACGACATGCTGGAGCAGATCTCCGACGCGATGATGCGTCTCGACGACCAGTTCCGGCTCCTGGAGCCCATCGGATTGGTCGCCTACCGGCCCGTCGACGAGGCGCTGATGGGCGACCCCGAGGAGGAGCCCGCCGCCCCCTCGACGAGACCGACGTCTCCCGGTACGGCATGGTCCGCCTCACCCCGCTCGGCCTCTACGGGCTCCGCGCGCGCCTGCTGGAGGCCGGCTTCGAGGCGCCGGCCGTCGGGGACCTCGTCGACAAGGGGGCCGACGCCCTCCTCGACGGCAGCTCCGGCTACGGACCGCAGGCCGCCCGCGCCGAGACCGAACAGTGGCTGGACCGGCGCGAACCCCTCGACGCCGCCCGCGAACTGCTCGCCGCCGCCCGCGGCTCGGACGAGGGCGCCCCGCTGCGCCGGCTGCGCTGCCAGCAGGCCCTGTCCCTGGTCGGCGCACGGGCCGAACCCGCCGTGCGGGAGGTCCTCGACGACCCCGAACTCGGCGGACTCGCCCGGGTCTGGCTGAGCGAGCTGGGCGCCGCCGACGTGCCGCCCCCTCCGAGGACCTGGTCTACTGGCTCACCATCGACACCCTGGCCGCCCAACTGGCCGCCGAGGGCAACTCCGACGAACTCCAGGGGCTCGTCGAGGGGCTCGCGCAGCAGCACAGCGGCTTCTTCGCCGCGGCCTGGCGGGTCGGGCACCCGGCCACCGCCGACGTCCTGGAGGCCATGGGGCGCCTGCACCCGGACAAGCGGATCGCCAAGGAGGCCCGCAAGGCCGCGTTCAAGGCACGCTCGCAGCAGGGCGGGTGAGCGGGGCCGGTCCGGATGAGCGAGGCCGGTGCGGGTGACCGGCGGACCGGGAAGGCGTGGGTGGGGGTGAGCGGGGCCGGTGCGGGTGACCGGGATGCGGTCCGGGTGAGTGGGGGCCGGGTGCGGTTCCCCGCCCGCTCCGGGGCCGCGCCGCGGGCGCGGGCGCGCAGTTCCCCCGGAGCCCGGCCGGGCGCCGCTCCGCGTTCAGCCGGTGTTCAGGGGTGAGGGGGACGGTGGCGCGGACCGAGGTCCGCCACCCTCCACGGCCACCAGCGTCTCAGGAGACACCATGTCGCTCACCCGCAGGGACTTCGCCAGGAAAACCGCGGCAACCGGTGCCGGTGTCGCGTTGGCGGGCAGCGTGGACGTGCTCGCCAGCGCACCGAACGCCCTCGCGGCCACCGAGACCGAGAGCGTGGACACCACCGACGTGGACACCACGGGCGTGGCACGGGAGCGGGCGGCGCACCACGGCGGAGTCGGCTACGGACCGCTGCTCCCCGACCCGGACGGCATCCTCGCGCTGCCCGCCGGCTTCGACTACCGGATCATCACGTACAGCGGCAGGACCAGGCTGGAGTCGGGCGAGCCCACCCCCTCGAACCACGACGGCACGGCCGCCTTCGACGGCCCGCGCGGCACCACCCTCCTCGTCAACAACCACGAGCTGAAGGGCCCGCGCGCCAACTGGAAGTACCCTGTGCCGCTCACCGAGGGCCTCGTCTACGACCCGGCCGCCTCGGGCGGCTGCACGGTCGTCGAGGTCCGCCCCGGGGGCCGGGTCGCCGAGTGGGTGGGCATCGCCGGTACCTCCACCAACTGCGCGGGCGGCAGCACCCCGTGGGGCACCTGGCTGACCTGCGAGGAGAACTCCGACCGGGCCGGCACCAACGGCATGACCAAGGACCACGGCTACGTCTTCGAGGTCGACCCCCGCGACCGGCGCGCCAACCGGGACCCCAAGCCCCTGAAGTTCTTCGGCCGCTACGACCACGAGGCCGTCGTCATCGACCCCAGGCGCGGCCACGCCTACCTCACCGAGGACGCCGCGAACCCCAACGGCCTGTTCTTCCGCTGGACCCCGCCGCCCGGCTTCGAGCACGGCCGCGGCCGGTTCCGCGCCCTCGCCGACGACGCCGGCGTCCTGCAGGCCCCCGGTGCTTCGACTCCGGCGGCCAGTTCGTCGACGACCTCTCCCGCGCCACGAAGACCGGCACGGTCTACGGCGTCGACTGGGTGGACGTGCCCGACCGCGACGCGCGGACGACCGCCGTGCGCAAGCAGTTCGGCGCCGGCGAGGTCACCCGCGCCCGCAAGCTGGAGGGCATGTGGTGGGGCGACGGCGGCGCCTACCTCGTCTCCTCGTACGCCCGCGCCGAGAGCCCGGTTCAGCACGACGGCCAGGTCTGGTTCTACGACCCCCGGCGCCGCACCCTCACCCTGAAGGTCCTCCTCGGCGTCAACCCCGACCCGTCGGCCGACGGCGCCTTCGACGGCCCCGACAACATCACCGTCTCCCCGTACGGCGGCCTGGTGATCGCCGAGGACGGCGAGGGCGTCTCCCACCTGTTCGGCGCCACCGACAGCGGCCGCACCTACCCGATCGCCCGCAACGACCTGAACATCGGCACCGAAGAGGCCCCCGAGTACAGCGAGTTCACCGGCGTCACCTTCTCTCCCGACGGAAAGACCCTGTTCGCCAACATCCAGCAGCCGGGCATCATGGTGGCGATCACGGGCCCGTGGAAGAGGCAGAAGCGCGGCTGAGCGAAATGGGTTCGCACCCCGCGTGCCCCGCCTCCTACAGTGGGGGCACGACGACGCACCTCCCGGTGCGAAGGCGGCGGCTACTTCTCTTCCACGGAATCCGGGCCGCAGCCGGTCCGATCTCGGGAGGCGCGGCACGCGGTGGGTGCCCGGTGCGCAGGCAACGGTTACTTCATTGGATCGGAGAGTCGCGGGTTCGAGTCCCGTCATCGACTTCGGGTCGGTGTAGCTCAGTCGGTAGAGCATCTGGCTAAGTCCGTCGCCGATCTCTGATCTCGGGCACCCTCCACCTGCCGTGTCTCCCTCCGCAACACCATGGAATTCGGGGGGATTTCAGCATGGCGCGCTTCAACGCCCGTGCCGCGAGGGCGCAGCCCGCCTCGGCCGTGCGCACGACGGGCCGGACCCTTGACACCCACCAGGGTGGCCGGGGCCACGAGCGGGACGCACGCTCCGAACTGTTCCTGCTCGCGGTGTCCCACTTCGTGACGCAGAAGACCTTCTACGAGACGGCTGCCGACCGCGACGACCGGTTCGTGCGGCTCGTGCGCGAGCTGGCCGTCTCCGACCCGTCCTGGACGGCCGGCCTGCTCGGCTGGCTGCGCGGCGAGGGCGGTCTGCGGACGGCCGCGGTCGTCGGGGCCGCCGAGTACGTCCACGCGCGCCTGGCGGCCGGCGCGACCGGCGGACCGACGGGCCGCCAGGTCGTCGACTCCGTCCTCCAGCGCCCGGACGAGCCCGGGGAACTGCTCGCGTACTGGACCGCGACCCACGGCCGCAATGTCCCCAAGCCGGTCAAGCGCGGCATCGCCGACGCCGTACGCCGTCTCTACAGCGGCAGGTCGCTGCTGAAGTACGACACCGCGGCCAGGGGCTACCGCTTCGGCGACGTCCTCAACCTCGTCCACGCGGCGCCGGACCCGGCCAAGCCGTGGCAGGGCGAGCTGTTCCGGTACGCGCTGGACCGCCGGCACCACCCCGACACCGCCGTGCCGCCCGCCTCGGACCGGGTCCTGACCGCGCACCGCGAGCTGATGGCACTGCCGGTCGAGGAGCGGCGCGCGGTCGTCACCTCCGAGGGCGGGGCCGAGCGGCTCGCCGCGGCCGGCATGACCTGGGAGGCGCTCGCGGGCTGGCTCCAGGGGCCGATGGACCGGGCGGCCTGGGAGGCCGTGATTCCGTCCATGGGTCCGATGGCGCTGATCAGGAACCTGCGGAACTTCGACGAGGCCGGTGTCCGCGACGAGGTCGCGGCGCGGGTCGCGGACCGGATCAGCGACCCGGCCGAGGTCGCGCGCTCGCGGCAGTTCCCGTTCCGCTACCTCGCCGCCCACCAGCACGCGCCCTCGCTGCGCTGGGCGTACCCGCTGGAGCGGGCGCTCGGGCACGCGCTGGGCAACGTGCCCGCGCTGCCCGGCCGCACGCTGGTGCTCGTCGACCGCTCGGGCTCGATGTTCTTCTCCCGGCTGTCGGACCGTTCCGCCCTCAACCGTGCCGACGCGGCGGCGATCTTCGGCACGGCGCTCGCGCTGCGGGCGGCGGATGCGGACCTGGTCGAGTTCGGCACCACCAGCAGGCGGGTGGAGTTCCGCACGGGCGGGTCGGTGCTGAGGATCCTGGAGCGTTTCGGCGACCTGGGCGGCACCGACACGACCGCCGCGGTGCGCGAGCACTACCGGGGGCACGACCGGGTGCTGATCGTCACCGACGAGCAGTACGGCTTCAACGGCCACGGCTCGCCGACCGAGCAGCTCCCGGCCGACGTGCCGGTCTACACGTGGAACCTCGCGGGGTACCGGGCGGGCCACGGGCCCTCGGGGAGCGCAACCGGCACACCTTCGGGGGACTCTCGGACGCGGCCTTCCGCATGGTGCCGCTGCTGGAGGCGGCACGCGACGCGGACTGGCCGTGGGCTGCCTGACCGTCCGACCCGGACCCTGACCCCGGAAGCCCGGATCCTGACCCCGCAACCCCGCAACCCCGCAACCCCGCAACCCCGCAACCCCGAGGCCCGCACCGCACCGGCGGTGCGGGCCTTCGCCGTGCGGCTCTTTTCCCGCGCCGCGGCCCTTCTCCCGCCGACCACTGACATCTAACATGTCAGTTCATGGAGCCACTACGACCCGTGCCCCGCACCCTGCTCAGGGAGCGGGCGTACGCAGCGATCCGCGACGCCATCGTGGCCGGGGAGATCGAGCCCGGCGCGGTGGTGCGCGACGCCGACCTCGCGGAGCGGCTCGGGCTGTCCCGGGCGCCGGTCCGGGAGGCGTTCGCGCGCCTCGTGGACGAAGGGCTGCTGGAGAGCAAGCCGCAGAGCTACACGCGGGTGACCCCGGTCGTCGCCGGCGACGTACGGGACGCGGCGGCCGTGGTCGGCGCGATGCACGAACTGGTCACGCGCGTGGCGGTGCCCCGGCTGTTCGCGGCGGACGTCGAGGCGATGCGCGCCGCCAACGAGCGGTTCGGCGCCGCCGTCGAGGCCGGTGACGTCGAGGGCGCCCTGCGCGCCGACGACGCACTGCACGACGTCCTCGTCCGGGTGAGCGGCAACCACGCGGCCGCCGCCACCGTCGCCCGCTACACCCCCCTGATCCGGCGGCTGGAGCGACGGCGCTTCGGCGAGGGCGGCACCTGCCGCTCGGCCGGGCTGCACGACCGGCTGATCGCCGCCTGCGCGACCGCCGACGTGGACGGGGCGGTCCGTATCACGGCGGAGATCTGGCGCACCCTCGCGGATCTCGCCGACACCGACGACTGACCGTCCTGCCGAACCCGCCCCAGGAGGCGACATGTCCCTGTCCTCGTACGCGCGTTATCCCCTGCTCTTCGGCCCGTCGCCCGTGCACCCGCTGCACCGGCTGACGGAACACCTCGGCGGCGCCGCCGTGTGGGCCAAGCGGGAGGACTGCAACTCCGGGGTCGCCTACGGCGGCAACAAGACGCGCAAGCTGGAGTACCTGATCGCCGACGCCCTCGCGCAGGGCTGCGACACCCTGGTGTCGATCGGCGGGGTGCAGTCCAACCACACCCGGCAGGTGGCGGCCTGCGCGGCCCGCGCCGGACTCAAGTGCGTCCTGGTGCAGGAGAGTTGGGTGGACTGGCCCGACGCGGTGTACGACAAGGTCGGCAACATCCTGATCAGCCGGCTCGCGGGGGCCGACGTCCGGCTGGTGCGGGCCGGGTTCGGGATCGGCTTCAAGGAGAGCTGGGAGCTGGCGCTCCGGGAGGTCGAGGAGTCCGGTGGCAAGCCCTACGCCATCCCCGCCGGCGCCTCCGACCATCCGCTCGGCGGGCTGGGTTTCGCCGGCTGGGCGTACGAGGTGGCGGAGCAGGAGCGGGACCTGGGCGTCTTCTTCGACACCGTGGTCGTGTGCTCGGTGACCGGGTCGACGCAGGCCGGCATGGTCGCCGGGTTCGCGGCGCTGGAGGAGGCGGGCGGCCGGCCCCGGCGCGTCCTCGGCATCGACGCCTCGGCCGAGCCGGCCGGGACCCGGACGCAGATCGCCCGCATCGCCCGGCGCACCGGGCAGCTCATCGGGGTGCGGCGGGAACTGACCGAGGCGGACGTCGAGCTGGACGAGCGCTACCACGCCGGGATCTACGGCGTCCCCGACGAGGTCACCCTGGAGGCGATGCGGCTCGCCGCGCGCACCGAGGGCATGGTCACCGACCCCGTCTACGAGGGGAAGTCGATGGCCGGACTCGTCGACCTGGTCGCGTGCGGCGAGATCGGCCGCGACTCCACCGTGCTCTACGCCCACCTGGGCGGCCAGCCGGCGCTCAACGCCTACAGCGCGCTGTTCTGAGTCCGGACGGCGGCACGTCGGTCCTCGCTACCATCGGGGAGAATCCCCGGTTTGCGAGGAGTGACGGGATGACGCAGGTCAAGCCCATGCGCGCGGACGCCCGCCGCAACTACCAGCGGTTGCTGACGGCGGCGGCGGAGGCCTTCGCCGAGCACGGGGAGGGCGCGTCCCTCGACGACATCGCCAAGCGGGCGGGGGTCGGCTCCGGCACGCTGTACCGGCACTTCCCCACGCGCCAGGCGCTGCTGGAGGCGGCGTACGTCGACCGGGTCGAGGCGCTCGCCGTGCGCGCGGCCGAACTCGCCGCGCGCCTGCCGCCGGGCGAGGCGCTGGTGGAGTGGCTGAACGAGGTGTGCGTCGGCACGATCCAGGTGCGCGGCATGAAGGCGCTGCTGGGCTCCGCCGTCACCGACGCCGGCAGCGCCGCGGCCACCGCCTGCGGTACGACCGTGCAGGGCGCGGCGGCCCGGCTGGTGGAGGCGGCACAGCGGGAGGGGACGCTGCGGGCGGACGTCGAGCCCGTGGAGGTGCTGCGGCTGGCGCACGGGGTGGCGACGGCGGCGGAGCTGGCGAACGGGGGCGCGAGCGGCATCCGCCGGTACGTGTCGCTGCTGACGGAGGGGCTGCGCCCCGCGCGGTGAGCGGGGCGTGGCGGCCGTCGGCGACGGGCGCCCCCGCCGAGGGGGCGCCCGCGTGCGTCCTCGGGGGCCGGCCGGGCAGGAGGTCAGAGCGCCTGCGCCGCCGGCTTCACCATGTTCCGCACCGTGCGGGCCTTGACGAAGTCGCCCATGGCCGTCATCTCCCACTCGCCGGTGAACTGGCGGATCAGCTTGGCCATCATCACGCCCGTCTGCGGCTCGGCGCTCGTCAGGTCGAAGCGGACCAGCTCCTCGCCGGTGGCGGCGTCCAGGAGACGGCAGTAGGCCTTGGCGACCTCGGTGAACTTCTGCCCGGAGAAGGAGTTCACGGTGAAGACCAGACCGGTGACCTCCTGCGGGATCCGGCCCAGGTCGACGACGATCACCTCGTCGTCGCCGCCGCCCTCACCGGTGAGGTTGTCGCCCGAGTGCTTGATCGCGCCGCCCACGATGGACAGCTTGCCGAAGTAGCAGCTGTCGATGTGGTTGCGCTGCGGGCCGTAGGCGATCACCGAGGCGTCCAGGTCGATGTCCTTGCCGCGGTACGCCGGCTCCCAGCCGAGGCCCATCTTGACCTGCGAGAGCAGCGGGCTGCCGCCCTTGACCAGGGACACCGTCTGGTTCTTCTGGAGGCTGACGCGGCCCTTGTCCAGGTTGATCTTCCCGGCGCCGGGGGCGGGCGGGGCCGGGGGAGCGGGCGGGGCGGCCATCGGCGGGGCGGGCGGGGTGACCGGGGGCTGCGTCACGGGCATGGGCGGGGCGGCCGGCCGGGCCGGGGCGGCCGGGGCGGGCTCCTCCACGGTGACGCCGAAGTCGGTGGCGATGCCGGCCAGGCCGTCGGCGTACCCCTGGCCGACGGCGCGGGCCTTCCAGGCGCCGTTGCGCAGGTAGATCTCCACGATCACCAGCGCCGTCTCGGCGCCCAGCCGCGGGGGGTGAACGTGGCCAGGACGCCGTTGTCGTCGGCGCCGCGGACGGTGGCCGTCGGTTCGATGCCCTGGAAGGTCTGGCCCGCCGCGTCCGGGCTCGCGGTGACGACGATCTTCTCGATGCCCGGGGGCAGCGCGGAGGTGTCGACGATGATCGCGTCGGGGGCCGCGCCGCCGCCGGAGCGGTAGGTCACGCCGGGGCCGGCCGGCTGGTTGTAGAAGATGAAGTCGTCGTCGGAGCGCACCTTGCCGTCGGCGGTGAGCAGCAGGCCCGAAACGTCGAGACGCACGGGGGCGGCGACGTCCACCGCCACACGGGTGACGGGGAGAGGGATGTTCGAGCCGGGGGTCATAGCTGTCATGCCGGGTGAACGAGCGAGGGCGTTTTACCGTTCCCTTACCTGTGGTCCGATCGGGGCCGGTGGGCCCGCGGGGGCCTCGTCCTGCCGCCCCTCCCCGCCCCGTCCCCGGGGAGGGTGAGTGCCCCGGGGACGGGACGGGGAGGGGCGGCGGGGCGAGGAAGCCCCTACGGGACCACCACGATCTTCCTGCCCACGCCCGCGGCGAACTGGTCCAGGGCCTGGGGGTACTGGCCCAGCGGGAGCCGGTCGCTGATGAAGACGTCCGGGTCCAGGACGCCCCCCGCGAAGAGCTCCGCCGCCCGCTCGTAGCTGTGCAGGACGGCCATGGAACCCGTGATCGTGATCTCCTGGTTGTAGATCCGGTACGGGTCGATCGTCACCCGCGTCGCGTAGTCGGCGACCCCGAACTGCAGGAACGTACCGGCCTTGGAGACCCGCTCCAGCCCGTCCTGGATCGCCGCCGCGTTCCCCGTCGCGTCGATGACGAGGTCCCACCCCTGGGGCCGGTCCAGCTCGTCCGGGGTCGCCGCCGACGCGGAGACCCCCAGCCGTCGCGCCGTCTCCAGCCGCGCCGGGTTCAGGTCCACCACGTCCACGCTCGCCGCACCGGTCCGCTTCGCCAGCTCCAGCATCATCAGGCCCATGGTCCCGGACCCGTAGATCAGCACGTGGGCGCCGAGACGCGACCGGAGCACGTCGTAGCCGCGCACCGCACACGACAGGGGCTCGATCAGCGCCGCGTCCTCGGTGCGGACGTGTTCGGGCAGCTTCACGCAGTTCGCCACCGGCGCCACCGCGTACTGGGCCGCGCCGCCGGCCGCCGTCACGCCGATCGCCGCCCAGCGCTCGCAGAGGTTGTTGTGGCCGGTGCGGCAGTAGCGGCACTCGTGGCAGTACAGGGACGGGTCGACGGCCACCCGGTCGCCCACCGTCACCTCGGTGACCTGGGCGCCGGTCCCCACCACCGTGCCGGCGAACTCGTGGCCCGGCACGATCGGCAGCTCGGGTGCGAACTCGCCCTGGAGGATGTGCAGATCGGTGCCGCACAGTCCGCAGGCGGCGACCTCGACGACGACGTCACGGGGGCCGGGCGTCGGGTCCGGGACCTCGGTGACGACGGCGCGGCCGATGGACTCGATGACGGCGGCCTTCATTTCACGGCTCCCAACGACAGGCCCTGGACCAGCTTGTCCTGGGCGGCGAACCCCGCGGCGAGCACCGGCAGGGAGATGACGAGCGACGCGGCGCACACCTTCGCCAGGAACAGGCCCTGGCTGGTGATGAAGCCGGTCAGGAAGACCGGGGCGGTCTCGGCGACGACGCCGGTGAGGACCCGGGCGAACAGCAGCTCGTTCCAGCTGAAGATGAAGCAGATGAGGGCCGTGGCGGCGATGCCGGGCAGGGCGATCGGGCCCACCACCCGCGTGAGGACGGTGGGCAGTCGGGCCCCGTCCACCCGTGCCGCCTCGATGACCGCCACCGGGACCTCGGCGAGGAACGACTGCATCATCCACACCGCGATCGGCAGGTTCATGCAGGTGTAGAGGACGACCAGCAGCCAGATGTTGTCGAGCAGGCCGGTGTCCCTCGCGAAGAGGTAGATCGGCAGCAGGCCCGCGACGGCCGGCAGCATCTTCGTCGACAGGAAGAAGAACAGCACGTCCGTCCACTTGCGCACCGGGCGGATCGAGAGCGCGTAGGCCGCCGGGACGGCCAGCAGCAGCACCAGCAGGGTGGACGCCACCGAGGCCACCGCCGAGTTGGTCAGCGCGGGCCAGGGGCTGGCTCCGCCGTCCGTGCCGAAGAACTCGCGGTAGCCGTCCAGGGTGAGCGCCGCCGTGAAGGAGGGCGGGTTGGTCGCCGCGTCCTCCTCGGAGTGGAAGGAGGTCAGCGCCATCCACGCGATGGGCAGGAAGAAGACGATCCCGGCCAGCCAGGCCAGCAGGCCGAGTCCGGCGCCCTTGCGGCGGGCCCGTACGGTCGGTGCGTTCATGCGCGCGACACCTCCTCGCGGAACAGGGACGACACCACGCGCAGCGCGAAGGTGGCGATGACGATCGAGCCGATGACCACCAGGACGCCCGCGGCCGACGCGAGGCCGTTCTCGTGGGCCTGGTAGAAGCTCTGGTAGACGGTGTAGGGCAGGTTGGCGGTGCCCAGGCCGCCGGACGTGATCGTGAAGACCGCGTCGAAGTTCTGCACGATGTAGATCGAGCCCAGCAGGGCGCCCAGCTCCAGGTACCGGCGCAGGTGCGGAAGCGTGAGGTGCCGGAAGATCTGCCAGTCGCTCGCGCCGTCCACCCGCGCGGCCTCCAGCTGCTGCTGGTCCCGGCTCTGCAGCCCGGCCAGCAGGATCAGCATCATGAACGGCGTCCACTGCCAGACCAGCGAGGCCTCCACCGCGAGCAGCGGGGTGTCGGAGATCCAGTCGGGCTGCGGGCCGCCGACGTAGTGCAGCAGGCCGTTCAGCAGGCCGTACTCGGGGTTGTAGAGGACGTGCTTCCACAGCAGGGCCGCCGCCACCGGGACCACCAGGAAGGGGGCGATGAGGAGCGTGCGGACCACGCCCCGGCCGCGGAACCTGCGGTCCAGGAGCAGGGCCAGGCCCAGGCCCAGGACGAGACTGGCCAGCACCACCGAGACCGTCAGCACGACCGTCGTCCACACCGAGTGGCGCAGGTCGGCGTCGCCCAGCACCTGCCGGTAGTTGTCGAGGCCGGTGAAGCCGCGGGCGTCGGGGTAGAGGGCGTTCCAGTCGTAGAACGAGATCACCAGCGTGGCCACGAACGGGAGCTGGGTCACGACGATCATGAAGACGAGGGCGGGCAGCAGCGGGGCGCGGGTGGCCCAGGCGCGCAGCCGGGCGGAGGGCCGGCGCCCGGCCGGTACCGGGGTGGTGGCCACGGGGGCCGTCGTCGTGGCGGTCATCGGCCCTCGTACTCCTCGGAGACGCGCTCGGCGAGCTTCTGGGACTTCTTCAGGGCCGACTCGACGGACTGGCGTCCGGCGATGGCCGCGCTGATCTCCTGGGAGACCTTGGTGCCGAGGTCGGTGAACTCGGGGATGCCGACGAACTGGATGCCGGGCGCGGGGCGCGGCTGCACGCCGGGGTCCTTCGGCCGGGCCCCCTCGATGGCGGCCTTCGTCATGTCCTGGAAGGCGGACGCCTCGGCCCGGTAGGCCGCGTGGGCGTACGTCGAGGCGCGCTTGCCGGCGGGCACGTTCGACCAGCCGATCCGCTCGCCGACCAGCTGCTCGTACTCCTTGCCGGAGGCCCAGGAGACGAACTGCCAGGCCTTGTCGGTGTTGCGGGAGGCCTTCTGGATGCCCCAGGCCCAGGTGTAGAGCCAGCCGGAGGTCTCCGTCCTCTCGACGGGGGCGGGGGCGTAGCCCATCCTGCCCTTGACCGGGGAGTTCGCCGCCTCCAGGGAACCGGCGGCGGAGGTGGCGTCGTACCACATGGCGACCTTGCCCTGGGTCATGTTGTTGAGGCACTCGGCGAAGCCGGACTGGGCGGCGCCGGACTCGCCGTGCTCGCGGACGAGGTCGACGTAGAACTTCGTCGCCTTCTCGAACTCGGGCGAGTCCAGGCGTGCCGTCCAGTCCTCGTCGAACCAGGTCCCGCCGAAGGTGTTCACGACGGTGGTGAGCGGTGCCATCACCTCGCCCCAGCCGGGCAGTCCGCGCAGGCAGATGCCCTTCATGCCGGGCTCGGCCCCGTCGGCCTTCGCGGCCAGGTCGGCCACCTGGGTCCAGGTGGGGCGCTCGGGCATCGTCAGACCGGCCTTCGCGAAGACGTCCTTGCGGTACATCAGGAAGGACGACTCGCCGTAGAACGGCTGGCCGTAGAGCTTTCCGTCGTCGGCGGTGAGCGACTCGCGCATCGGGGCGAGGACGTCCTGCTCGTCGTAGGCCGGGTCCCGGGCCACGTAGGAGTCCATCTCGTGCAGCCAGCCGTTGCGGGCGTAGATCGGTATCTCGTAGTTGGACAGGGTGGCCACGTCGTACTGGCCCGCCTGGTTGGCGAAGTCCTGGCTGATCTTGTCGCGGACGTCGTTCTCCGGCAGGACGGTGAAGTTCACCTTGATGCCGGTGTCCTCGGTGAAGTGGGCGGCGGTGAGTTTCTGCAGCTCGGCCATCTGGGGGTTGTTGACCATGAGGACGTTGAGGGAATCGCCGCCCGATCCGGCCCCGCCGGCTCCGGTCCAGCAGCCGGAGAGCAGGGGGGCGAGCAGCGTCCCTGCGGCGGCCAGGGCGAGCGTGGCTCGCGGGGGCCGCCGTCGGCTCGGGGTTCGCATGGATCACTCCTGGACGTATGGAACACAGGGGATGTGCAGGGGGCAAAAGGGTGCGAGGGGGTAGGGGAGTGGCCCTCGGCGGGGGAGAGGAGGGGTTCTCCGGACGCGCGTCCGGCCGGGTGCGCCGGCCCTCAGACGCGGACGACCTGCGGCCCCAGCAGGGAGTAGCGGTGGGCCTCGGGGGCCGGCAGCAGCGTGCTCGTCACGATCGCCTCCAGGGAGCCGACCTCGGCGAACCGGCAGAAGCTGACGGCGCCGAACTTGGTGTGCACGCCGACGAACACCGTGCGGCGGGCGGCCCGTACCGCCTGTGCCTTGACCTCCCCGACGGCCGGGTCGGGGGTGGTCAGGCCGTGCTCACGGGAGATGCCGTTGGCGCCGATGTAGGCGAGGTCGACGACGAAGCCCGCGAGCATCCTCGTCGTCCAGTGGTCCACCGTCGCCAGGGTGCCGGCCCGGACCCGGCCGCCCAGCAGCAGGACGGACACGTTGCCGGTCTCGGCGAGGGCGCCCGCGACCGGCAGGGAGGCGGTGACCACGGTCAGCGGCCGGTCCCGGGGCAGCGCCTCCGCGATGAGCTGCGGGGTGAACCCCTCGTCGACGAACACCGTCTCGGCGTCCCCGAGGAGTCCGGCCGCCGCGGTGGCGATCCGGCGCTTCTCGGGCACGTGACTGGTGGCGCGGAAGGCGAGGGTCGTCTCGAAACCGGCGCTCTCCACGGGATACGCGCCGCCGTGCGTGCGCCGCACCAGTCCGTGGTCCTCCAGGGCGCGCAGGTCCCGCCGTACGGTCTCCCTGGCCACGCCCAGTTCGGTGGCGAGCGCGGCGACGTCGACCGAGCCGGTGGCGCGCGCGGCCCGCACGATCTCCCGCTGGCGCTCCTCCGCCGTCCTCGGGGTCACTGCCGTCACCTCGCTCTTCCGCCCGTGTCTGCCCGTTCGGGCCCGGTCGGGCCCATGGGGGAAGTTCTACAACGGGGTTGAGGCGGTGACCAGGCCTGTCGTGGGCCCGATACGGCCCGTCTGTGCCCGTTTCCCGCGGCCGGTACCCGCCGCGGACCTGCGCGGTCGTGGCGGCGGGCGCCGGTTCGGGCAGTGCGGACGCCCGAACGCGGCGGCGGGCGGGCCCGTTCGGTGCCCGCCCGCCGCCGCGCCGCTCCCGAGGGAGCGTCAGTACGGCCAGATCGGGGGGTCGTTGACGAAGTGGCCGCCGAGGTGGGTGTGCGCGACGTTCCCCGGGTCCAGCTCGCCCTGCTCGGCGATCAGCTTCTCGGCCCACGGCTCGGAGTCGTCCTGCGGCTCGTAGCCGAGCGCCCGCGCGCTGGTCAGGTCCCACCACAGCCGGGTGTTGGCGGAGGAGCCGTGGACCACGGTGTGTCCGACGCCCTCGGCGGTCAGGGCGGCGTGGAACAGCCGGGCGCCGTCGGCCGGGCTCATCCACACCGACAGCATCCGGACGCTGGTCGGTTCCGGGAAGCAGGAGCCGATGCGCACCGAGACGGTCTCCAGGCCGTGCTTGTCCCAGTAGAACTGGGCGAGGTCCTCGCCGAAGGCCTTGGACAGGCCGTAGAAGGTGTCCGGGCGGTGCGGGGTCTCGACGGGGATGAGGGGGTCGTCGCCCCGGGGGCTGGGGTGAAGCCCACCGCGTGGTTGGAGGAGGCGAAGACGACGCGTCGCACGCCCTCCTCGCGGGCGGCCTCGTACAGGTGGTGGGTGCCGACGATGTTGGCGCCGAGGATCTCCTCGAAGGGGGCTTCCAGGGAGATGCCCGCCAGGTGGATGATCGCGTCGACGCCCCGCACGGCCTCCCGCACGGCGCCGAGGTCGGCGAGGTCGGCGACGATCGCCTCCGGCTCGCCCTCGATCGGGCGCAGGTCCATCAGGCGCAGCTCGTAGCCGTACGCGGGGAGCAGTTCCCGCATCAGGGTGCCGAGGCCCCCGGCGGCGCCGGTGAGCAGGACGGTGCGCGGAGCGGGCATCCTCGGGTCTCCTTGGGGCGACGGGTGCGGCAGGCGACGAGCCCGACGGCCGTATGCGTGGACATCATTCACATGCATGGACACGCTAAGGATCTCCCGCCCGTCGCGTCAAGTGTCTCGTGGGGTCGGAGGATCGGCTCCCGTCCGGCGGTTCGCGCGCTTGACCGGGCGTGGGGGCCTTCATAGGGTGAGTCCGTTCATAGATGTGGACATTAATCAGAAGAACGCACGCGTCGTCCTAGGGAGAGCCCGTGACGCCAGCCCCGCTCGCCGCACGTCTGCGCGTCCCCAGCGGACCACTGTTCTTCCCCGTCACCGCCTACGGTCCCGACGGCTCCCCGACCTCGACGTCTACCGCGCGCACGTCCGCCGCGGCATCGAGGCCGGGGCGGCCGCCGTCTTCGCCTGCTGCGGCACCGGGGAGTTCCACGCGCTCACCCCCGAGGAGTTCGCGACGTGCGTGCGCGCGGCCGTGGACGAGACGGCCGGACGCGTGCCCGTCGTCGCCGGCGTCGGCTACGGGACCGCGCTCGCGGTGCGCTACGCGGGCCTGGCCGAGGCCGCCGGCGCGGACGGACTGCTCGCGATGCCGCCCTACCTCGTGGTCGCCGGCCAGGAGGGGCTGCTGCGGCACTACCGGGAGCTGGCCGCCGCGACCGGGCTGCCGGTGATCGTCTACCAGCGCGACAACGCCGTCCTCACCCCCGCGACGGCCGTCGAACTGGCCCGCACGGAGGGGATCATCGGGCTCAAGGACGGGCTCGGCGACCTCGACCTCATGCAGCGCATCGTCAGCGCCGTCCGCACCGAGGCCCCCGGCGACTTCCTCTACTTCAACGGCCTGCCGACCGCCGAGCAGACCCAGCTCGCCTACGCCGCCATCGGCGTCCCCCTCTACTCGTCCGCCGTGTTCTGCTTCGCCCCCGAGATCGCCCTCGCCTTCCACCGGGCGCTCGCCACCGGTGACGAGGCCACCGCGCACCGCCTCCTCGACGGCTTCTACCGCCCCTTCGTCGAACTGCGCGCCCAGGGCCGCGGCTACGCGGTCTCCCTCGTCAAGGCGGGCGTACGGCTGCGCGGCCTCGACGTGGGCGAGGTGCGGCCCCCGCTGCACGAGCCCGCCGAGGAGCACGTCAAACAGCTCGCGCAGCTGATCGACCGCGGGTACGCGCTCCTGGAGGAGGGCGAGTGAAGGCGTCGGCGTTCGTCTACCCCTGGGACGTCAACGGCGACCCGGCGGCGCCCGACCGGATCGCCGCGCTCGGCGTCCGGCAGGTCACCCTGGCCGCCGCCTACCACTCCACCCGCGCCCTCACCCCCCGCCATCCCCGCCACCGCATCGTCACCGCCGAACACGCGGCCGTGCTGTACCCGGCCGACAGCCGCTGGCACGGCCGCGCGCTGCGCCCGTACCCGGCCGGGGACTGGGCGCCCGGCGACGCGTACGGCGAGGCCGCCGCCGCGCTCGCCCGGGCCGGCCTGGAGGTGCACAGCTGGGTCGTCCTCGCCCACAACTCCCGGCTGGGCGCCGAGCACCCGCGGACCTCGGTCGTCAACGCCTACGGCGACCGGTACCCGTGGGCCCCGTGCATCGCGCAGCCCGCCACGCGCGCGTACCTCGTCGACCTCGCCGCCGAGGCCGCCGTACGGCCCGGCGCGGCCGGCACCGAACTGGAGTCCCTCGGCTGGTACGGCCTCCAGCACCTGCACGCCCACGACAAGACCGGCGGGGTCGGGCTCGGCGAGGCCGGCCAGTACCTGATGTCGCTCTGCTTCTGCCCCGTCTGCCGGGCCGGCTACGACGACCTCGGCCTGGACGCCGACGAGCTGGCGGCGGCCGTGCGGACCGCGCTGGAACCGGTGTGGCAGGAACTGCCGGACGGCGGGGGAGGCTGGGCCGCGGTGGAGAAGCTGCTCGGCACGGAGCCGGCGACGGCCACGCGCGCGTGGCGGGACGCGACCGCCCGCTCGCTCCAGGAGGAGGCCGTCGCGGCCGTCCGCGCGGCGGCGCCCGAGGGCTTCCAGGTGCTTCTGCACGCCGACCCGGTCTCCCACCACGTGGGCGCCAACCCCGGCGTCGACCCCGCGCACATCCTGTCGGTCGCCGACGGCGTGGTCGTGCCCTGCACGGGCGGGGCCGCGCTCCTGGGCCCGTTCGCGGAGCAGCGCCGCGAGAGAGCCGTGATCGCCGCCAACCTCACCGTCGTCTCCGGCATGGGCGGCAGCCCCGGCACGCTGGCCGCGGACGCGGCACGCGCGCGGGAGCTGGGCGCCACGGAGCTCCGGCTGTACCACGCGGGACTGGCCTCGGACGCCGACCTGGACGCGGTCCGCGCGGGACTCGGCGCGCTGGGAGCCGGTCCGCCGTGAACCGGCGCGGTGGTGAGCGGGCGGGCCGGTAGCGGGCGGGCCGGTGGCGGGCGGGCCGGTGGCGGGCGCGGCGGGTGGCGGGCGGGGCGGCACGGCGGCGTCGGGCGGGTGCCGCGGCGCGGCCGGAGCGGCCCGTCGCCCGGCGATCGCCGGGTGGGGGCCGGGCGGCGGGCGGGCGGCGGGCGGACTCCGGCTGAGTCGGGCCGAGCAGGGCCGGTCCGGGTCGTGGCGAAGAGCCGGGTCGAGCCGGGCGAGTCGATCTGAGCCGGTCCGGTCCGGGTCGAGTCGGTCCGGGCCGAGCAGATCCGAGCCGGTCCGGGGCGAGCCGGTCCGGGTCGTGGCGAAAAGGCGGTCCGCTCCGCGATGAGTCCGGGCCGCTCCGCCGGTCTGCCCTGCAGACACCTATCCGGAGGAGCGGCACATGTCCCACATCGACACCGGCACGGACATCGGTACGGTCACCGACATCGGCACGGACATCGGTCCGACGGCCCCCGACCTCGGAGCGCAGGCCGGGATCGTGGCCCGCCTCGCGGCGGGCGTGCGGGACGACCGGCTCGCGGACGGAACGCCCTGCCCCGCGTACGCGGTCCGCAACCTGCTGGGCCACCTCACCGGCCTCGCCGTCGCCTTCCGCGACGCCGCCCGCAAGGATGTCGGCCCGACCACCGACACCCCTCCCGACGGCATCCCCGACGTCGGCCCCGGCTGGCGCGAGGAACTGCCCCGCGTCCTCGACGAACTCGCCGCGGCCTGGCGGGAGCCCGCCGCCCGGACCGGCATGACCCGCGCCGGCGGCATCGACCTGCCGGCCGAGGTCGCGGCCGCCGTCGCGGTCGACGAACTGGTCGTCCACGGCTGGGACCTCGCCCGCGCCACCGGCCAGGACTACGTCCCCGACCCGGCCGCCCTCCAGGCGTCCCACGCCTTCCTGCTGGCGGCCGCCGAGGACCCCACCGGCGGCGGAGGCATCTTCGGCCCCGTCGTACCGGTCCCACCGGACGCCCCCCTCCTGGACCGCACGGTCGGCCTCAGCGGCCGCGACCCGTCCTGGACGCCCGGACGGGCGTGAGACGGGACGGGAGCCACTGGCGCCGTCCGGGCCGCGCGTCACGGGCGGGCGTGCCCCGCCGGGGGCGCGAGCCGGGGCCGGAGACGCCTGCGTGATCCGGGCGCGGTCCGCCGGTGCGGTGCGTACGCTCCCCTCCCTGCACCTCAGCCTCACCGTCCTCGGTACCGCCTCCCCGCATCCCGGGCCGGGGCGGCCCTGTTCCGGCTACCTGGTGCGGGGCGGGGGCGCCGAGGTGTGGGTGGACGCCGGGCCGGGGACGTTCGCCGAGTTGCAGAGGCACACGGATCCGCGGCGGCTCACCGCGATCCGGACATCGCACCTGCACGCCGATCACAGCGCGGACCTCCTCGCCGCCGTCCACGCCTTCGCGTTCGGCGGCATGACCCCGCCGGCCCCGGTGCCGGTGTACGCGCCGCGCGACTGCCCCCTGCGCCTGGCGGGCTTCTTCGGCCGGCCCGACGTACGGTTCCTGGACGGGATCCTCGACTTCAGGCCGCTGCACGACGGTCACACGGTCCGGCACGGGGACCTTCGCCTCACCTCCCGCGCGGTGCTCCACGACACCGAGGCGTACGGGTTGCGCGCCGAGTGCCGGGGCAGCGTGCTCGCCTACTCGGGAGACAGCGGACCGTGCGACGCGCTCACCGAACTCGCGGTGGGCGCCGACCTGTTCCTGTGCGAGGCCGACATCGACGCGCATCGCGAAGGCGAACAGCGGGTGCACCTCACCCCGGAGGACGCGGGCGCCTGCGCGAAGGGCGCCCGGGAACTGCTCGTCACCCACGTGGGACCCACCCTCACCCGGGAGGCCGCGGCCGACCGCGCCGCGCTGGTCTTCGGCGGACGCACCACCGCCGCGCGCGAGGGCGACACCGTCTCCCTCTGACGAGCGGACCGACCGGCGGACCGACCGGCGGACCGACCGGCGTACCGACCGGCGTACCGGCGGCCGGGAAGAAGCAACCTCGACTTCCTCTGTCAGAAGCATTGACGAAACACAGCGCCCCTCCTACCTTCATCCCGTCGTACTTCGTACGTCATATATGAGACGCGATACGCGATACGCGAGATCAGATACGCGACACCGAGAGGCGCGCATGACCTCTGTGCCCACGCCGATCCCCTCCCGCACGCAGTACGTGCTGGAGGAGATCAAACGCCGCATCCTCACCGGTCAGTTGACGCCCGGTCAGGCGCTGGTCGAGACCGAGCTGGCCGCGCGGTTCGGGGTCTCCAAGACCCCGGTGCGCGAGGCGCTCAAGACCCTGGCCGGCACCGGACTGGTCGTCATGAGCCAGTACAAGGGCGTCACGGTGCGCATGGTGGACGCGGACATGGCGCGCGAGGTCTACGACGTGCGGCTGCTCCTCGAACCCGAGGCGCTGAAGCGGGCCGTGAAGCGCGGCGCCTCCCTGGACGCCGCCCGCGCGGCGCTCGCCATGGCCGACGAGGCGACCGACACCGCCGAACGCTCCCTGGCCAACCGGGAGTTCCACCGCGCCCTGTACCTGCCGTGCGGCAACCCGCTGCTCGGCCGGATGCTCGACGAGGTCCGCGACCAGGCCGCCCTGGTCTCGGCCGTCGCCTGGGCCGCCTCCCCCTCCTGGGAGCGGGAGGCGGGCGAGCACCGCGAGATATTGCGGCTCGCCCTGGGCGGCGACGCCGACGGCGCGGCCCGCGCCCTGCACGCCCACATCGCGTCGTTCGTCCACAGGGCGTTCCCCGACGTCCAGGCAGAGGAAGGTCAGGAATGAGCAGCGTGGTGTTCGAGACCCGACGTGCGGCCCTGGCCGACATCGTGGCCATCCCGGTGACCCCGTTCGCCGAGGACGGCTCCGTCGACCGGGACGTCCACCGGGCCCTGCTGCGCCGTCTGCTCGACGGCGGCATCAGGACCCTCACCCCCAACGGCAACACCGGCGAGTTCTACGCCCTCACCCCCGAGGAGCGCCGTCTCGTCACGGAGCTGACGATCGAGGAGGCCGGGGAGCGCGCGGCGATCCTGGTCGGCGTCGGACACGACGTGCCCACCGCCGTCGCCTCCGCCCGCCACGCCCGTGAACTCGGCGCGGGCATGGTGATGGTGCACCAGCCCGTGCACCCCTACGTCTCGCAGAGCGGCTGGGTCGACTACCACCGCGCCATCGCCGAGTCGGTGCCCGAGCTGGGCGTCGTCCCCTACATCCGCAACGCGCAGCTCGCCGGCGCCCGCCTCGCCGAACTCGCCGACGCCTGCCCGAACGTGATCGGCGTGAAGTACGCCGTCCCGGACGCCTCCCGGTTCGCCGCGTTCGCCCGTGACGCGGGGCTGGAGCGGTTCGTCTGGGTGGCCGGCCTCGCCGAGCCGTACGCCCCCTCCTACTTCTCCGCCGGCGCCACCGGCTTCACGTCGGGGCTGGTGAACGTCGCCCCGGCCGTCTCGCTGAACATGATCGAGGCGCTGCGCTCCGGCGACTACCCGGCCGCGATGAAGGTCTGGGAGCAGATCCGCCGCTTCGAGGAACTGCGCGCGGCCAACGGCTCCGCCAACAACGTCACCGTCGTCAAGGAGGCCCTCGCCTCCCTCGGCCTGTGCCGCCGCGAGGTCCGCCCGCCCAGCAGGCCGCTGCCCGAGGCGGACCGCGCCGAGGTCGCCGCCATCGCCGCGGGGTGGTCCATATGAGCGAGCCCGTCCGCAGGCGCCCCGAGGACCTGCGCAGCCACCAGTGGTACGGCACGGAGGCCTGCGCTCCTTCAGCCACCGCGCCCGCACCCGCCAGCTCGGCTACCTCCCCGAGGAGCACCTCGGCAAGCCGGTGATCGCGATCCTCAACACCTGGTCGGACATCAACCCCTGCCACGTGCACCTGCGCGACCGGGCGCAGGCCGTCAAGCGGGGCGTGTGGCAGGCGGGCGGCTTCCCGCTGGAGTTCCCGGTCTCCACCCTGAGCGAGACCTTCCAGAAGCCGACCCCCATGCTCTACCGCAACATGCTGGCGATGGAGACCGAGGAGCTGCTGCGGTCGTACCCGGTGGACGGCGCCGTCCTGATGGGCGGCTGCGACAAGACCACCCCGGCCCTCCTCATGGGCGCCGCGAGCGTCGACCTGCCGACCGTCTTCGTGCCCGCCGGCCCATGCTGCCGGGCCACTGGCGCAACGAGGTCCTCGGCTCCGGCACCGACATGTGGAAGTACTGGGACGACAAGCGGGCCGGCCTGATCGGCGACTGCGAGATGACCGAACTGGAGAACGGCCTGGCCCGCTCGCCCGGTCACTGCATGACGATGGGACGGCGTCCACGCTGACGGCGGCCGCCGAGGCGCTCGGCGTCACCGTCCCCGGCGCCTCCAGCATCCCGGCCGTGGACTCCGGGCACGACCGGATGGCCGCGAAGGCCGGCATGGCGATCGTCGACCTCGTCCACCGGGACCGCAGGCTGTCGGCCGTCCTCACCCGCGACGCCTTCGAGGACGCGGTGACGACCGTCCTCGGCCTCGGCGGCTCCACCAACGCCGTCATCCACCTGATCGCCATGGCCGGGCGGGCGGGAGTGAAGCTCACGCTGGACGACTTCGACCGCATCGCCCGCACCGTCCCCGTGCTCGCCAACGTCCGGCCCGGCGGACAGACCTACCTGATGGAGGACTTCCACTTCGCCGGCGGCCTGCCCGGGTTCCTCTCCCGCATCCCCGACCTGCTCCACCTGGAGCGGCCGACCGTCTCGTACGACACGATGCGCGAGCAGCTCGACGGCGCGCGGGTGCACAACGACGACGTCATCCGGCCGCGGGACAACCCGGTCGCGGCCGAGGGCGGGGTCGCCGTCCTGCGCGGCAACCTCTGCCCGGACGGCGCGGTCATCAAGCACATCTCGGCCGAGCCGCACCTGCTCAAGCACACCGGCCCGGCGGTCGTCTTCGACGACTACCGGACGATGCAGCGCACCATCAACGACCCGGACCTCGGCATCACCGCCGACAGCGTGCTGGTCCTGCGCAACGCCGGCCCCAAGGGCGGCCCGGGCATGCCGAGTACGGCATGCTGCCCATCCCCGACCACCTGCTCCGGCAGGGCGTGCGGGACATGGTCCGCATCTCCGACGCCCGGATGAGCGGGACGAGCTACGGCGCGTGCGTGCTCCACGTGGCGCCCGAGTCCTACGTGGGCGGACCCCTCGCCTTGGTCCGCACGGGCGACCCGATCACCCTCGACGTCGAGGCCCGCACCCTCCACCTCCAGGTGGACGACGAGGAGCTGGAGCGGCGCAGGGCCGACTGGACGCCGCTGCCCGACCGCTACGAACGCGGCTACGGCGCGCTCTACAACGAACAGATCACCCAGGCCGACACCGGCTGCGACTTCGAGTTCCTGGCCCGCCCGGGCACCGTGCAGGACCCTACGCGGGCTGACCCGCACCGCGGAACCGCCCCGGCGGACCCCTGCCCGTGGAGAAAGCGCTTCCTGTGCGACGCGGGCACCGCACCAGCACGACGTACGACGACGTACCCCAGAAACGGAGAACAGTCATGGCCCAAGCCGCAGCCGTGGCGAAACCGCCCGCGCCAGCCGGCGGCGCCGTGCCTCCGCCACGCCGCGCAGGCTGCCGTACCTGCTGATCGCGCCGGCGGCCCTGCTCATGCTGGGCTTCATCGCCTATCCGGTCATCAGCGTCTTCTACTACAGCCTGCAGAACTACAACCCCACCAAACCGTGGCGCAACGGCTACGCGGGCTTCGACAACTTCGTCCACGCCTTCACCGACGACCCGGTGTTCTGGGACACGCTCACCTTCAGCGCCAAGTGGGTGTTCGTCGAGGTCGGGCTCCAGCTGATGTTCGGCCTGGCGCTGGCGCTCATCGTCAACCAGACCTTCGTGGGCCGCTCGCTCGGCCGCGCCCTGGTCTTCTCCCCGTGGGCCGTCTCCGGCGTGCTGACCTCCGCGATCTGGGTGCTGCTCTACAACTCCCAGACGGGCATCACCCGTTACCTCGCGGACCTGGGCATCGGCAGCTACGGCACCAGCTGGCTGTCGGACACCTCCACGGTGTTCCCGGCCGCGATCGTCGCCGACCTGTGGCGCGGCGTCCCCTTCTTCGCGATCCTCATCCTCGCCGACCTCCAGTCCGTCTCGAAGGACCTGTACGAGGCCGCCGAGGTCGACGGGGCCAGCAGGCTCAAGCAGTTCTGGCACATCACGCTGCCCACCTCAAGGACGCGATCGTGCTGTCCACGCTGCTGCGCGCGGTGTGGGAGTTCAACAACGTCGACCTGCTCTACACCCTGACCGGTGGCGGGCCCGCGGGCGAGACCACCACGCTGCCCCTCTACATCGCCAACACCTCCGTGGACGCGCACAACTTCGGCTACGCGTCCGCCCTGACCACCGTCGCGTTCGTGATCCTGCTCTTCTGCTCGATGGTCTACCTGAGGCTGAGCAAGTTCGGAAGTGAGGCCAAGTGATCACCAAGGAGGCCACCGAGGTGGCGCCCACGCCCGTGAGCGTCCCCACCACGTCCGAGCCGCGCCCGCGCGGCGGGAAGCACCGTGCCTGGGACGAGGCCCCGCGCTGGCAGATCTACCTGCCGCTGTCGGTCTACCTCGTCTTCACGCTGATCCCCTTCTACTGGATCCTGCTGTTCGCGCTGCGCCCGGCCGGCTCCACCTCGCTCCTGCCCTGGCCGGTCACCTTCGACCACTTCGAGAAGGTCTGGACGGACCGAAGCTTCGGCACCTACTTCCAGAACAGCCTGCTCGTCGGCGTCGCCACCCTGCTGACGACGACCCTCGTCGCGCTGGCCGGCGGCTACGCCCTCGCCCGCTTCGACTTCAAGGTCAAGCGCGCCTTCATGCTGGCCCTGCTCTGCTCCCAGTTCGTGCCGGGCGCGCTGCTCCTGGTCCCGCTGTTCGAGATCTTCGCCGAACTCCAGATGATCAACTCGCTGACCAGCGTGATCATCGCCGAGACGGTGTTCCAGCTGCCGCTGTCGATGATCCTGATCAGCAACTTCATCAAGAACGTGCCGTACTCGCTGGAGGAGGCGGCCTGGGTCGACGGCTGCAACCGGCTGACGGCCTTCCGCATCGTCGTCCTGCCGCTGCTGCGGCCCGGCCTGATCGCCGTCGGTTCCTTCGCCTTCGTGCACTCCTGGAACCACTTCCTGTTCGCCCTGATGTTCCTCAACAACCAGAGCAAGCAGACCATCCCGGTCGGCCTCAACACCCTGATGAGCGCGGACAGCGTCGACCTCGGCGCCCTCGCCGCCGGCGGCATCATCGCCGCCGTCCCGGTGGTGCTGGTGTTCGCCTTCATCCAGAAGTGGCTGATCACCGGCTTCAGCGCGGGGGCGGTGAAGGGATGAGGAGCCCTCACCCGGCCGCGACGGCCGAGATGACCGCGGTGGCCGCGGGCGACCGCACCCCCACCCCGCGCGCGGCGACCGGCAGCACCACGGCGGCCGGCCCCGGGACGGCGCGCGGCGCGGCACACGGCGCGGGCGCGGGGAGGAGGATCCCGTGAACGCCCCCGAACCCCTGACCACGGGCGCCCCCTCGCACCCGGCCGCGCCGGCGGGCACCGGCGTCCCCGTCGTCCTCGCTGGCGCGCGCGGCCACGGCCGCTGGCACCTGGAGAACATCCGCCGTCTCCAGGACAAGGGCATCGTCCGCCTCGCTGGCGTCTGCGAGCTGACCCCGCTCACCCCCGACGAGATGCCGGAGGGCCTCGGCACGCCCGAGCAGTCCGCCGACTTCGGCGCGCTGCTGGACTCCACCGGCGCCCGGATCGCCGTGGTCTGCACCCCGATCCCGACCCACACCGACCTGGCGCTGACCGCGGCCCGCAGGGGCGTGCACCTGCTGCTGGAGAAGCCGCCGGCACCGTCGTACGCGGAGTTCCGCCGGATGGCCCACGGGGTCGCCGAGGCGGGCGTGGTCTGCCAGATCGGCTTCCAGTCGCTGGGCTCGCACGCCGTGCCCGCGGTCCGCCGGATGATCGGCGACGGGGTGATCGGCGAGGTCACCGGGGTCGGCGGGGCCGGCGCCTGGGCCCGCCCGGAGGCCTACTTCCGGCGCGCGCCCTGGGCCGGGAAGCGGCGGCTGAACGGCGTCGACGTGATCGACGGCGCCCTCACCAACCCGCTCGCGCACGCCGTCGCCACCGCCCTCACGCTGGCCGGCGTCACCCGCGCCGAGGACGTCACCGGCATCGAGACCGAGCTGGCGCACGCCAACGCCATCGAGTCCGACGACACCTCCTGCGTCCGGATCACCACCGCCGCCGGACGCCCCGTCGTCGTCGCCGCGACCCTGTGCGCGGAGGACCCCGACGACCCGTACGTCGTCGTCCACGGCAGCCACGGCCGGATCACCTTCTGGTACAAGCAGGACCGCGTCCTGCTCCAGCGCGGCGGCCACGGCCCCGAGGAGTTCGAGTACGGCCGCACCGACCTGCTGGAGAACCTCGTCGACCACCTCACCGACGGCGCCGACCTGCTGGTCCCGCCGGCCGCGACCGAGGCGTTCATGCGGGTCGTCGAGGCGGTCCGGGTCGCCCCCGACCCGCTCGAACTGCCCGACGGCGCCTGGCACCGGCTCCCCGGCGAGGACCGCCGGGTCGTCCCCGGCGTCGACGGGCTGGTCGCCGCCGCCGCCGACACCCTCGCCCTCTTCTCCGAGCTGGGCGCCGCCTGGGCGTCCCCGACCGCGCACCCGAAAGGGGTGGACACCTGATGGCACAGGTCCCCGACGCACCCGTCGTGCTGCGGGTCGCGGGCCGCCCGGTCGGCCACTACGTCACCCGGCCCGAGCTGCCCGGCCGGCTCTCCCCGCGCCCCTTCCTGCACCCGGTCACCACCCTGGCCGGCACGGCCGTCACCGAACTGAGCCCCGCCGACCACATCCACCACCTCGGCGTCGGTGTCGCCGTTCCCGACGTCGAGGGGCACAACTTCTGGGGCGGCCGCACCTACGTCCGCGACCGCGGCCCGACCGAACTCGACAACCACGGCGTCCAGCGGCACACCGGCTTCCCGCTGTGCGACCCCGACGGCTTCGTGGAGGAGCTGCGCTGGACGGCCGCCGGAACCGAGCTGCTGCGCGAGCGCCGCACGGTCGCGGCCACCGGACTCACCGACACCGCCTGGGCCCTGGACTTCACCTTCTCCCTCACGAACGCCACCGCGGCCCCGGTGACCATCGGCAGCCCGGCCACGAACGGGCGCCCCGGCGCGGCCTACGGCGGCTTCTTCTGGCGCGCCCGCAAGGAGGACCGGGCCCCCGACGTCTTCACCGCCACCGCCGAGGGCGAGGCCGAGGTGCACGGCGGGCCGGCCGACTGGCTGGCCCTGGCGGGACGGGGGTCCCCCCGCTCGGGCGGAGCCGGGAGCGGGGGGGAATGGACCCTGGTGTTCGCGGGCGCCACCGACGCCACCCGCCGCGACCCCTGGTTCGTGCGCACCGCCGAGTACCCGGGCGTCGGCTCCTCGCTCGCCTCCGCCGAGCGGCTCGTGATCGCCCCCGGCGACACCGCCGTCCGCCGCGTCGTCACCGTCGTCGCCGACGGCCGCCTCGGCCGCGACGAGGCGGCCGCCCTCGCGCGGAAGGCGGTCGCCCAGTGACGGACGCGGTCGTGGCCGACGAGACGTACGAGAACCCGGTCCTGAACGCCGACTGGTCCGACCCGGACGTGGTGCGCGTCGGCGACGACTTCTACCTCACCGCCTCCAGCTTCGGCCGCGCGCCCGGCCTGCCCCTGCTGCACTCCCGCGACCTGGTCGGCTGGACACTGGTCGGACACGCCCTCGAACGCCTCGAACCGGAGGCCGAGTTCGCGTCCCCGCGCCACGACCGCGGGGTCTGGGCGCCGTCGCTGCGCCACCACGACGACCGCTTCTGGATCTTCTGGGGCGATCCCGACCAGGGCATCTTCCAGGTCAACGCCCCCGAGATCAGGGGACCTTGGACCCGGCCCCACCTGGTGAAGGCGGGCAAGGGCCTGATCGACCCGTGCCCCCTGTGGGACGAGGAGACCGGCGAGGCCCACCTGGTCCACGCCTGGGCGAAGTCCCGCTCCGGCATCAAGAACCGCCTCACCGGCCACCGGATGCACCCCGACGGCACCTCGCTCCTCGACGACGGCGAGGTCATCGTCGACGGGGACCGCATCCCCGGCTGGTTCACCCTCGAGGGCCCCAAGCTGTACCGGCACGACGGCTGGTTCTGGATCCTCGCCCCGGCCGGCGGGGTGGCGACCGGCTGGCAGGGCGCCTTCCGCTCCCGGGACTTCTTCGGCCCCTACGAGGAGAGGATCGTCCTGGAGCAGAAGGACACCGACGTCAACGGCCCTCACCAGGGCGGCTGGGTGCGCACCCCGTCCGGCGAGGACTGGTTCCTGCACTTCCAGCAGCGCGGCGCGTACGGCAGGGTCGTGCACCTCCAGCCGATGCGCTGGGGGGCGGACGGCTGGCCGGTGCTCGGGGACGACGGCGCCCCCGTCGCCGCGCACCGCGGGCCCGCTCTGCCGCCGCAGCCCGCCGCCGCGCCCGCCACCGACGACGACTTCCCCGGCGGACGGTTCGGCAGGCAGTGGCAGTGGACCGCCAACCCCGACGACGGCTGGGCCACCCAGCACTCCGGCGACGGACTGCGCCTGTCCTGCGTCCGCACGGCCCACGCGCACGACCTGCGCGAACTGCCCCACGTACTCACCCAGCGGCTGCCCGGCACCCCGTCGGCCGTCGAGGTGGAACTGGAGCTGCACGGCGGGGAGCCCGGCGCACGGGCCGGACTCGCGGTGCTCGGGGACGCCTTCGCGTGGATCGGGCTGGAACGCGGCGCCGACGGCACGGTCCACCTCGTGCACCGCTTCGCCGAGTCGGCCGCCGGGAGGGAACGGGACGCCGCCCACCCGCGGCCCGCCCCGCACGGCAGGGCCCTCCTGCGCATCGAGATCGGCGCCGGCGCCCGCTGCCGTTTCGCCCACGACCTGGGCGACGGCCGACGCCGCAGCGGGCCGGTCTTCGCCGCCACCCCCTGGCGCTGGGTGGGCGCGCTGCTCGGCCTGTTCGCCCTGGCGCCCGACGGACCGGGCCGCCCCGGGGCCGCCACGTTCACCCGCTTCAGGATCAGCCCCCTCTGACCCACCGCAGTCCACCGCGACCCGTCCCAGCCCACCGCGACCCGTCTGAGCCCGTCCCAGCCCACCGCACCTCGTCCCCGTCCCTCGCACCCCACCGCACCCCATCGCAACGGTCAGTCTGTCGGGAGCCGCAATGACGCACTTCCCCAGCAAGCGCTCGTCGAGACCCGGTGCCGTCCCGGCCGCCGTGGCCGGTCCGGCCGCCGCGCCGGTCCTCGGCGCGGTCGGCGAGACCCACTCCGCGCCGGCCACCGCCGACGGCGGGGCGGTCACCGTCACCGCCCCGGCCTCCCTCGCCGCGCCCGCCACGGGCGAGCCGAACATCTTGCCGCAGGGGACTGGACAGGGCCGCTCCGGCACCGTCATCGTCTACGACACGCCTGTGGCGTACGGGAGTCCGGCCGGCAGCGCCACGGTCCGGACCGCGGCCCACGGCGTCACCGCCCGCCCCCTCGTCCTCGGCGACGACCTCGGCGACGACCTCGACGAGGCCGCGCACGAGCCGGACGCCGGTCAGGCACCGGCGGTGGGGACGACCGGCGACCGGACCGTCCTCCAGGACACCGCCCTCCAGGACACCGCCCTCCCGGCCGGCCGGGACACCCCGGTCACCGGCAGCCCCCGGCCGGACGTGACCAGCGGGGTCCGCATCCGCGACTCCCGCGTCGAGGGCGACGCCGACCACCTCAGGGACACCGGCAACCGGGCTCCCCACGCCCGCCGCTGACCCCGCACGCCCCCACGAGCCCGCACAGCACATGCCCGCACAGCCCGTTGGATCCAGAAGAGAAGAAGAAGAGAGCCGACCAATGAAGATCAGCATCCACAGAAGCAGGCGCGCCGCCACGGCCGTAGCCCTGGGGGCCGCGCTCGCCCTGACCGCCACCGCCTGCGGTGACGACGGCAGCGGCGCCGGCGGGGACAAGGGGGCCGACGGCAGCGGCAAGGGCAAGATCGTCTTCTGGGACAACAACGGCGGTGTCCGCACCGACATCTGGAAGCAGGTCATCGCCGACTTCGAGAAGGCCAACCCCGACATCGACGTCGAGTACGTCGGCATCGCCTCCACCGAGTACCAGTCCAAGGTCGACACCGCCATCCAGGGCGGCGGCCTGCCGGACGTCGGCGGCATCACGGCGTCGATGGCGGCGTCGATCGCGGCGCAGGACGCCCTGGAGCCGCTCGACGGCCGCCTCGCCAAGTCCCCCCTGAACGGCGAGCTCAACACGTCCATGGTCGAGTCGCTGAAGTCCGCCGGCGGCGGTGACGCGCTGTACTCGATCCCGACCTCCGCCAACAACGGCGTCCTCTACTACCGCACCGACCTGTTCAAGGCGGCGGGGCTGGCCGAGCCGACCACCTGGGACGCGTTCTACACGGCGGCGGAGAAGCTGACGAACACCGGCAAGAACCAGTTCGGCTACACCATCCGCGGCGGCGCCGGGTCCATCGCCCAGGCGCTGGACGCGATGTACGGGCAGAGCGGGATCACCTCGTTCTGGAACGGCGACAAGACCACCGTCAACGACCCGAAGAACGTCGAGGCGCTGGAGAAGTACGCGGCCCTCTACAAGAAGGTCACCCCGGCCGCCGACCTCAACAACGACTTCACCAAGATGGTCGCCCAGTGGGACTCGGGCACCATCGGCATGCTGAACCACAACCTGGGCTCGTACCAGGACCACGTGAAGGCGTTCGGCACCGACAAGTTCCGGGGCATCCCGCAGCCGGTCGGCGCCTCCGGCAAGCGGGTCCAGGTGTCCAACCCGGTCGACGGCATCGGCATGTTCAAGAGCTCGAAGAACAAGGACGCCGCCTGGAAGTTCATCGAGTTCGCCACCTCGAAGGCGGAGAACTCGAAGTTCAACGAGTCGGCGGGCCAGGTGCCGTCCAACACCGGGGCGGCGAAGGACGCGTGGATCGACAAGGCCGAGCCGACCAAGCTGGCCGCGCAGGCGCTGTCGGACGGGACCACGACGATCGTGCAGCTGCCCTACTACCTGCCGGACTGGGGCACCATCTCCAAGTCCGACAACGAGCCCAACTTCCAGAAGGTCCTGCTCGGCAAGCTCACCGCCAAGAAGTTCCTGGACACCCTCGCCGAGCAGCTGAACACGGCGCAGGCGGAGTGGAAGGAACAGAAGGGCTAGGCCTTCTCCCCGTCGCACGGCGGCCGGCCACGGCGTCCCGCCGGGGCCGGCCGTGATCCCCGTGCCGGGATCGGCCGTGATCCCCGCGGCGGAGGCGGCCGTGATCCCGGCGCCGGGATCGGCCGCGATCCCCGTGCCGGGGCCGGCCGCGATGTCCGCGGCGGGGCCGGCTGCGACTTCCGCGGCGGAGCCGCACGCGCGTACCGCCCCGCGCCCCGGCAGGGGCGCGGTCCCCCTCCCTGTGAGAAACCCCTGTGCGAAAGGCGCACCCCCGTGTCCCTCACCCGCAGACAGGTCACCTCGGCGGCCCTCGCCGCCGTCCCCCTCGCCGTCGCGGCCACCGGCACCGCCCGGGCCGCGGGACGGCCCCGCACCCTCTACATCGCCGGTGACTCCACCGCCGCCCAGAAGTCCGCCGACGCGGCGCCCGAGACCGGATGGGGAACGGCGCTGCCGTTCTTCCTGCACAAGGACCGGCCGGTCGCCAACCACGCGGTGAACGGCCGCAGTTCCAAGAGCTTCGTCGACGAGGGGCGGCTGGACGTCGTCCTGGCGTCGATCCGGCCGGGGGACTTCCTCCTGATCCAGTTCGCGCACAACGACGAGAAGACCACCGACCCGGCCCGCTACACCGAGCCCTGGACGACGTACCAGGACCACCTGAGGCTGTACGTCGACGGGGCGCGCTCCCGCGGGGCGCGGCCCGTGCTGGCGACGCCCGTGGAGCGCCGCCGATTCGACGCCGACGGCAACGCCCTGCCCACGCACGGCGAGTACCCCGCGGCGATGCGCGCCCTCGCCACGGCGGAGGACGTGGCGCTCCTCGACCTCCAGGCCCTGTCGCTCGCGCTGTGGCAGAAGCTCGGGCCCGAGGAGACCAAGAGGTACTTCAACTGGACCGGCACCGAGCAGGACAACACGCACTTCAATCCGCCGGGCGCGATCGCCGTGGCCCGGCTCGTCGCCGCCGAGCTGCTGCGCCGCCGGGTGCTGACGGCGCGCGACGTGCGCCGGCTGGACGACGAGATCCCGGAGTCGTGGATCACCTGGACCCCGGCCACCACCGCGTAACCCCTCCCCTTCGCGAAAGAGAGCCGCACAGTGAATGCACAGAGATGGCATGGGCATGCCACAAAGACCGCCGTCGTGGTCGGCTGCACCGCCCTCGCCCTGACGGTCACCGGCAGCCCCGCCCAGGCCCACTCCGCCCGTGACGTCGCCCGGCAGACCCTGCCGGCCGGCGACGGCTGGGCGTCCTACGGAACCGGCACCACCGGTGGCGCCGCCGCCGACGCCGAGCACGTCCACACCGTCACCACCTGGGCGGAGTTCAGGGCCGCCCTGGAGGCCGGCGGCACCGCACCGAGGATCATCAAGGTCAAGGGCACGATCGACGCCGTCTCGGAAGGGTGCGACGCCTTCGCCGCGCCCGGCTACGACTTCGACGCCTACCTCGCCGCCTACGCGCCCGAGGTGTGGGGCCTCGACACCGACCTGAGCGCCGAGCCCGCGGACAGCCCCGAGGGCCTGCGGCGCGCCTCCGCCGCCGCCCAGGACACGGCGATCAAGGTGAACGTCCCCTCCAACACCACCATCATCGGCGTGGGAAGGAACGCGGGCATCAAGGGCGCCAGCCTCCAGATCAAGGCCGTCGACAACGTGATCGTCCGCAACCTCGCCTTCGAGAGCCCCATCGACTGCTTCCCGCAGTGGGACCCCACCGACGGCTCGAAGGGCAACTGGAACTCCGAGTACGACACCGCCGTCGTCTACGGGTCCACCCACGTGTGGCTGGACCACAACACCTTCACCGACGGCTCCCACCCCGACAGCGCCGCGCCGACCTACTTCGGCATGCTCTACCAGCAGCACGACGGCGAACTGGACATCGTGCGCGGCTCGAACCACGTCACCGCCTCCTGGAACGTCTTCACCGAGCACGACAAGACGATCCTCATCGGCAACAGCGACAGCGAGTCCACCGCCGTGGGCGACCGGGGCAAGCTGAAGGTCACCTTCCACCACAACCTGTTCTCGAAGCTCGTCGAGCGCGCGCCCCGCGTCCGCTTCGGACAGGTCGACTCCTACAACAACCACTTCGTCGCCGACGCCTCCTACTCCTACAGCTTCGGCATCGGCAAGGAGTCCCAGCTCGTCGCCCAGCACAACGCGTTCACGCTGCCCGCCGGCGTCAGCGCGGCGAAGGCGCTGAAGAAGTGGAGCGAGGCGCCGGTCACCGCCGACGGCAACTACGTCAACGGCAGGCCCGTCGACCTGATCGCCGTGCACAACGCGGAGATCCCCGCCGAGACCCTCCGGTCCGGCGCGGGATGGACGCCCACCCTGCGCACCCGGGTCGACCCCGCGAAGGCCGTCCCCGGCATCGTCGCCGGCCGGGCCGGCGCCGGAAAGATCTGCTGACCCGCACCCCACCACAGCGCACCACACCGCACCACGCAGCACCGCACCGCACAGCACCGCGACGCACCGTGCGGGCCGGGGCCCCGCCGCCCCGGCCCGCACTCCCACCCCCACCCCCCCACATCCGAGGTCCGCGCCCCACGAGCCGCACGCACCCCACGAGCCGCACCCCGAAGGAGCACCCGCATGCCCTCGCACCACGTCCAGCTCTCCCTGTCCCGCAGGGGTTTCCTCCTGGCGAGCGCCGGTGCGGGCGCCGCCCTCGGCCTGTCGGCCGGACCCGTCCGCGCCGCCGCCCGCCGCCCGTTCGGCCGCTTCGGCTCCCCGTCCGCCCGCCTCACCCCGGGAACCCTGTACGTCGACGCGCGCGGGCGCGGTGACCACACCTCGGTCCGGGACGCCGTGGCCGCCGCCACCGGCACCGGCCGCACCCTCGTCATCGCCCCCGGCACCTACCGCGAGACCGTCGCGGTCGACACCACCCGCACCGGGGCGACCTGGATCGGCGCCTCGGAGAACCCCCGCGACGTCGTGATCGTGTACGACAACGCGGCCGGCACCCCGAAGCCCGGCGGCGGCACCCACGGCACCACCGGCTCGGCCACCACGACCGTGCAGGCCGACGGCTTCACCGCCCGCTGGATCACCTTCGCCAACGACTGGCTGCGCGCCGACCACCCCGGCGTCTCCGGCACCCAGGCCGTCGCGATCAAGGTCCAGGGCGACCGCTCCGCCTTCCACCACTGCCGCTTCCTCGGCCACCAGGACACCCTCTACGCCGACTCGACCGCCCTCGGCACGTTCGCCCGGCAGTACTTCTCCCACTGCTACGCCGAGGGGGACGTCGACTTCGTCTTCGGCCGGGCCACCGCCGTCTTCGAGCACTGCCACTTCCGCACCCTGAACCGCACGGACCTCGCCGCCGCCCCCTACGGCTTCGTCTTCGCGCCCTCCACGGCCGGCGCCAACCCGCACGGGTACCTGGTGACCGGCAGCCGGGTCACGAGCGAGGCCCCGGACGCCTTCTACGAACTGGCCCGCCCCTGGGTGCCCAGCTCCGACACCACCGCCCGCCCCATGCTCACCGTCCGCGACACCCACCTCGGCCCCGGCATCGACGCGGTCGCGCCCTACGCGAACATGTCGGCCTCCTTCCCCTGGCAGGACCAGCGGTTCGCCGAGTACCGCAACTCCGGGCCCGGCGCGGTCGTCACCGTCCCCGGGAACCGGCCCCAGCTCACCCCCGAACAGGCCGCGTCGGCGACCCGGTCGGCCCACCTCGGGGACTGGGCGCCCTGGAAGGAGACCTGCTGACATGCGCCGGCGCACCCTGCTGGCGGGTCTCACCGCAGGTCTCACCGCGGGCCTGGCCGCCACCGCCGCCCCCGCCCTGGCCGCCACCCCCGCCCTCGCGGCGGGCACGGGCGCGGCGGGCCGCCGTGTCCTGCACGTCCGCCCCGGCGACTCCGTCCAGGCCGCGGTGGACGCCGTCACCGGGCCCGGCTGGACGATCGTCGTGCACCCCGGCACCTACCGCGAGGTGGTCACCGTCCCCGCCGGCGCGGCCGAGCTGACCCTGTGCGGCGCCTCCCGCGACCCGCGCGCCGCCGTCCTGGTGCACGACAACGCGAACGGCACGAAGAAGCCCGACGGCACCACCTACGGCACCGCCGGCTCCGCCACCTTCAGCTCCGCCGCCCCCGGCCTCACCGTCCGCGACCTCACCCTCGCCAACGACTGGCTGCGCGCCGACCACCCCGACGTCACCGGCACCCAGGCGGTGGCCGCGTACGTCACCGGCGACCGTTCCCGCTTCGACAACGTGCGCTTCCTCGCCCACCAGGACGCCCTCTTCGCGGACACCACCGCCCTGGACGCCTTCGACCGGCAGTACTACCACCGCTGCCACATCGAGGGCGACGTCGACTTCGTCTTCGGACGGGCCCGCGCCGTCTTCGACACCTGCCGCTTCCACACCCTCCGGCGGGACGTCGCCTTCACTCCGAAGGGCATGGTCTTCGCCCCGGCCACCGCCCGCGCCAACCCCTACGGCTTCCTCGCCGTCCGCTGCCGTATCACCTCCGGTGCCGAGGACGCGGCCTACAAACTGGCCCGGCCCTGGGTGCCGTCGTACGAGACGACCGCCTGGCCCTCCCTCGTCGTACGGGACTCCTGGATCGGCCCCGGCATCGACGCGGCCGCCCCGTACACGAACATGCGCGAGGCCTACCCCTGGCAGACCATGCGCTTCCGCGAGTACGGCAACTCGGGACCCGGCGCGGTGATCTCCGCACCGGACGACCGCCCGCAGCTGACACCCGCGGAGGCGGCCGTCCACACCCGGCGCACCTACCTCGGGGACTGGAGGCCGTATGAGCGTCCGTGAACCGGTGGGCCGGCGGGCGTTCGTGGTCGGGACGGGGGCGGCCCTGCTGGCCGGGGAGCCTCCGGCGGTGCGCGGGCGGCGGTCGTCGACGGACCGCTGCCCGACTTCCACCCCGCCCTCAAGGAGGCCCTCACCTTCCCGCTGGCCTGGGGCAACTCCCCGATCCGGGACTTCCGCGCCTGGCGCCGGGCCGCCCGCGCCCAGGTCGAGGAGGCGCTGCTCGTCGACCGCGAGGACGACACGCCGTACGCCCCCGAGTTCCACGGGCGGACCGAACAGGACGGTTACACCAGCGAGTCGGTGACGCTCTCCCTCACCCGTCACGAACGCGTCCGGGCCGCCCTGCTCACCCCGCACGGGCCGGCCCCTTCCCGGCCGTCCTCCTGCTGCACGACCACGGGGCGAAGTTCGACATCGGCAAGGAGAAACTGGTCCGGCCCTGGTACGACGCCTCCCGGCTCGCCTCCGCCGAGGCCTGGACCCAGAAGTACTTCAGCGGCCGCTTCGTCGGCGACGAACTGGCCCGGCGCGGATACGTCGTGCTGGCCGCCGACGCGCTCGGCTGGGGCGACCGCGGCCCCCTCGCCTACGACCAGCAGCAGGCCCTGGCGAGCACCTTCTTCCACCTGGGGTCCTCCCTGGCCGGGCTCATGGCCCGCGAGGACGCCCGCGCCGCCGGCTTCCTCGCGCGGCTGGAGCGGGTGGACCGGCGGCGGATCGCGGCCGTCGGCTTCTCCATGGGAGCCTTCCGCGCCTGGCAGGCCGCGGCGCTCACCGACGACCTCGCCGCCGCGGCCGCCGTCTGCTGGATGACCGGACTCAAGGAGATGATGGTCCCCGGCAACAACACCCTGCGCGGGCAGTCCTCCTACTACATGCTCCACCCCGGACTGCCCCGCCACCTCGACTTCCCCGACGTGGCGAGCATCGCCGCACCCAGGCCGATGCTCTTCCTCCACGGCGGCCTCGACCCGCTGTTCCCCGCCGACGGCGTCCGCACGGCCCACGAGAAGCTGCGCGCCGTCTGGCGGTCCCGCCACGCCGAGGAGCGGTTGCACCTGCGGACCTGGCCCGACCTCGGCCACGTCTTCGTCGACCGCATGCAGGACGAGGTCTTCACCTGGCTGGACCGCGTCCTCTGATCCCCGCACCCCACCGGGATCCGACCGTCCCCCCACCCCCACGAGCGAAGGACCCGCACTCCATGCCTCGTCGCACCGCTCTCCCCGCCCTGGCCGCCCTCGCGCTCGGCGCCGGCCTGGCCGTCCTCCCCACCCAGGCCCAGGCCGCCACCGTCGTGGTCGGCAACTCCACCGACCTGGCCAACGCCGTCAAGAACGCCACCGCCGGCACCGTCATCCAGGTCCGCGGTGGCACCTACTACCCGACGGCCACCCTCCAGTCCACCGCCAACGGCACCTCGTCCGCGCCCATCACCCTCACCGCGTACGGCTCGGAGACCGTGAAGATCGACGGCTCGAACCTCCCCGCCGGCGGCTGGATGTTCAAGCTCACCGCCGACTACTGGAACGTCTCGAACCTCACCTTCCAGAACTCCCCGGACAGCGCCGTCGTCTGCCAGTCCTGCACCGGGACGAACTGGAACAACGTCAGAACCATCAACGGCGGCGACTCCGGCTTCACCCTCACCGGCGACGGCACGGTGGGCAACACCGTGAAGAACCTGGACAGTTACGGCCACTACGACGCCGCGAACCACGGCGAGAACGCCGACGGCATCGCCGTGAAGTTCGGCTCCGGCACCGGCAACCTCATCACCGGGGCCCGCCTCTACAACAACTCCGACGACGGCCTCGACTTCTGGTCCTTCTCCTCACCCGTCACCGTCGAGCACACCTGGGCCTTCGGCAACGGCGTCAACCGCTGGTCCGACTCCGCCTTCGCGGGCGACGGCAACGGCTACAAGCTGGGCGGCGACGGCGAGGTCGTCGCCCACGTCGTCAACAACTCGGCCGCCTGGGGCAACGCCGGCAACGGCTTCACCGAGAACTCCAACACCGGCGCCGTCGTCATCAACCGCACCACCGCCTACGCCAACGCCAAGTGGGGCCACTACTTCGCGACCGGTTCCGCGCGGCTCGGCAAGAACCTCGCGGTCAGCAACGGCAGCGGCCAGGTCAGCAAGGGCTCCAAGGTCACCTCGGCCGGCAACAACTGGGACTCCGGCATCGCCACCCCCGCCTTCCGCTCCACGGACGCCTCCAGCACCTACAACGCCCGCCGGTCGGGCGGCGCACTGCCCGTGACCACCTTCCTGACCACGGGCAGCACCACCATCGGGGCGACCATGGACTGACCGCGGCACGACGTCCCGCTCTCTTCCACGCGGTCCGGCAACCCTTTCCGGCCACGGCGGCGACTGGTGTGAGGAAACGGGCCGGAGCGGCCCCTCCGGCCCGTTTCCCCTCCATCCCCCTCAGGAAAGGAACGCCCCGTGCGTTTGAGCACCGGACGCCACCGCAGGACGCGCACCCTCTCGATCGCCGCCGCGGTGGCCGTCGCCTCGGGGGCGGGCGGCGTCTACCTCGGCCTGACGAACGACGGCGCCCAGGCGGCGACGACCACGGTCACCGTGTCGACCACCGCGCAACTGGAAGCAGCCGTGAAGAACGCCGCCGCCGGCACCGTCATCCAGGTCCGCGGCGGCACCTATTACCCGACGGCCACCCTGAAGTCCACGGCCAGCGGCACCCCGTCGAACCGGATCACCCTCCGGGCGTACGGCACCGAGAAGGTGAAGATCGACGGCTCGAAGCTCCCGGCCGGCTCCTGGCTCGCCGGGATCTACGGCAGCTACTGGACCGTGCAGAACCTGACCTTCCAGAAGTCCCCGGCGCAGGGCTTCGTCGTGACCTCCTCCACCGGAGGCGTCTTCAGGAACCTGGTCACCGCCGGCAACGGCGACACCGGCTTCACCCTGCGCGGCGACGACACCGTCGGCAACCTCGTGCAGAACCTCGACAGCCACAGCAACTACGACCCGGCCGGACACGGGCAGAACGCGGACGGCATCGCCGTGAAGTTCGGCTCCGGCAGCGGCAACCGAATCACCGGGGCCCGCCTCTACAACAACTCCGACGACGGCCTCGACCTGTGGCAGTTCTCCACCCCGATCACCATCGACCACACCTGGGCCTTCGGGAACGGCAAGAACCGCTGGGGCGACGCCGCCTTCGAGGGCAACGGCAACGGGTTCAAGCTGGGCGGCGGAGGCGTCGTCGTGGCGCACGTCGTGAACGACAACGCGGCCTGGGACAACACCCTCAACGGGTTCACCGAGAACTCCAACCCCGGTGCGATCGCCCTGAACCGCAACACCGCGTACGCCAACGCGCAGGCCGGCTTCTACTTCGCCACCGGCAAGGCCCGCCTCGCCCGCAACCTCGCGGTGGCCGACAAGGGCGGCCTCGCGAAGCTGGGCCCCGCCACGGTGAGCGCCGCGAACAACTGGGACGCCGGCGTCGGCACCCCGGCGTTCCGCTCGACGGACGCGACGACGGCGTACGGCGCCCGCGCGGCGGACGGGTCGCTGCCGGCCACGACATTCCTGACCACCGGGTCCACCACGATCGGCGCCACCATGGACTGACCCGGACAGCCGAACGCCCCCGCCGGTGACCGCCGGCGGGGGCGTTCTCGCGCCGGCCCGAGAGGGGCTCGGGCCGGCGGGCCGACAGGCCTACTTGTAGGTGATGTCGGACGACGAGAACTTGCAGGTCTTGCCGTCGGCGCCGGTGCCCAGCTCGGTGGGCTCCTTGCCGGTGTTGTTGCCCTGGAAGCGGACGCAGGTCTTCGTCTTCTTCTTGGTGTCGCCCTGGATGCGGATCTTCGACAGGGTCGCGGTGTCGCCGTAGTTGGCGTTGACGCCGACGATGGCCTTCAGGGGCGCCACGACGTCGATGTCGCTCAGCACGATCGTGCGCTTGTACTGCGTCTTGCAGTTGCCGCACGAGCGGACCAGCTTGCCGGAGTTCTCCACCCGGAAGCCGGACACGGTCAGCGTGCCGGCGCCGTTGAACTGGAGCACCTTGTCGGCGCCGTTCTTCGCGCCGCCGCCGATGACCTTGTACACCGACGAGGCGGACTTGCCCTTGAAGCTGGCGGCGTCCTCGCCGACGTCCAGCCACCACACGTTCTGGAGCGTGCAGGAGCCCTTGCAGTGGACGCCGTCGGCGGCCGGGGTGCCGATGATCACGTTCTTCAGGACGGCGCCGTCGGCGAGCTCGAAGATCGGGTCCTGGCCCTCGTCCTGGCCGCTGCCGCCCAGGGCGCCGGAGCCGACGAACTTCGTCAGCTTGCCGTCGTAGGTCCCCGACACCTTGATCGTCGACGAGACGGACTTGCTGCCGGTGGCGGTCGGCCAGGCCGTCGCCGCGCCCGCGGACGAGAGCATCGTCGTGGTGACGATCGCCGCGCCCGAGACCGCGAGGGCGGCGGAGCCGGCGATCAGCGCCCGCCGCTTGGTGACCTTGCGGCGGTGCCGGACGCGGGGCTGTGCTGGTGCAGTCATGTACCGGTTCCTCAAGTGGGTGGTGACTCTTGCGCCTTGTGGTCGTCACCGGTGAGGAAAGGGTTGCCGCCTCGTCGAAAGTTTTTTCCGGTGTTCTCCCCGGCCGCTACGAGTCGCCGTCGTCGGCGTCGTGGGCGGCGAAGTCCCCGCCCACGACGGCCTGCCGGCCGTCGGCCGTGCCGGACACCACGTAGCTGTCGTCCTTGGCGTCCCGGCCGCCGCGGTCGTGGTCGTACTGCCCGGCGAACACCCACTCGCCCTCGGAGACCGTACGGCCCTCCTTGAGGACCCAGGTGTAGACGAGGAAGCCGTCCCCGGCCTCGGCCGTGAACGTGAAGTCGCCCTCGGGCAGCGAGCGCCAGGCACCCGCGGAGGACACTCCGCCGGTCTGCGCGATCTTCAGCTGCACGGTCAGCGCGGTGAGCGGCTCCGAGGTCTTGAACGTCACGTTGCTCTGCGCCCAGAAGTCGTTGCTGTGCGGGTCCACCGAGCCGTCCGACCACAGCGGGCCGTCCTCGGTGTCGTCGACGGCCGGCAGCAGGTCCGGAGCGGACGCGGAGGGCGTCGCCGGCACCGGCCTCGACGGTGAACCGCTCGGCTCGGGCTCGTCCCGTCCGCCGCCCCCGCCCTGACCGGGCGTCGGCTCCGGCGGGGCCGGCGGGCGGCTCGTCGCGTCCGGGGACTCCACCGGCGGCGACGAGACGGCGACCGTCTGCGGCTGCGGCGGGTCGCCCTTCACCGCGGACGCCACCGCGTAGCCGCCGACCGCGAGCATGCCCGCGACCGCGGCGGTGGCGCTCACGATCCGTGCCCAGCCCCACAGGGCCGGCCGGGTCGCCCGGTGACCGCCGGGCCGTTCCTGCTCCACCATGCCGCGTTCGATCCGGGCGAGGATCCGCTCGCGGTTCGGCTCGTACGCCCCGGCCGCCTCGTGCAGCCGGGCGCGCAGCTCGCCGTGCCCGTCCCGCTGCGTCGTCATCGGTTTCTTCCTCCGGCCTCACCCGTGCGCGCCGCCATCACGGCGGGCACCTTCCGCGGACCCCCCGTGGCGCCGAGCAGCCTCTGCAACTCGGCCATCCCCTTCGAGGTCTGGCTCTTCACCGTACCCACCGAGACGCCCAGGGCGAGCGCGGTGTCCTTCTCCGAGAGGTCGAAGGCGTGCCGGAGCACCACGCAGGCCCGTTTGCGGAACGGGAGTCTACGCAGCGCCGACTGGACGTCCACCACGCCCGCGACGTCCGGATTCTCCGTCTTCTCCTCGCGCTGCGACCAGAACAGGGCGATCCTGCGGCGCTCGCGGACCGCGCTGCGGATCCGGGTGCGGGCCAGGTTGGCCACGACACCCCGCGCGTACGCCACCGGGTGATCGGCCGCGCGGACCCGGTCCCAGCGGTGCCAGAGCGCGAGCAGCGCGTCCGCCGCCAGGTCGTCGGCCGCGTCCGCCTCGCCGGTCAGCAGGTGGGCGAGCCGGGCCAGTTCGGCGTGGTGGCGTTCGAAGAAGGCATGGAACTCCACGGAGGCGGCGTCGTCGACGACTGTGCCCACGAGTGACCTCTTCTCGGTGCGGAATCTGCACCCCGGCGGGGGTGGATGCGGTGCGTGTCATGTGAATGACATGGGGATGCCCCGAGGAGGTGGCCGGGGCGAGATCCGGAAGCGTAGCAGTGGTCAACCGCCTGGTTGGTACGGGGTTCGAACAGTGTATGGCTGACCGAACCCGGATTCCGTGACACGTCGAAAACCTGAACGGGGTCCGGCGAGGGAACGATCCAGCCGGCGTCCACCCGCGGATCACCAGGTCACGAGGAGCGCCCGTCAGGTCCGAAACGCGGCAGGCGACCGGCCGCGGCGCCGTCGTGGCCGGCCGGCGAGCGGCTCGGCGCCGTCCGGGGCGGCAGCCGGGTTGGTGACCGGCTGCCCGACCGCGGTGGTGTTCCCGGGCGGATCCGCGTACGTCTCGACCGCGTCGCGCCGGTCGCCCCGTCGTCCGCGCGCACCCGGCCCCGTGGAACCGCACCCGGACCGCCCGGGCCGGCGCGGAGAACACCGGCGGCAGCGCGAGGACGACAGGCGCGCCCGACCGTCTTGTTCACCCTTGTTCACCGCGGTCGGACGGACGGGACGGACGGGACGGACGGGACGGACGCGATCGTCCACCTCCGCCCGGATTCCTCACCGGGCGTCCATGAACCCGGCCTCGTACGCCGCGATCACGGCCTGGGTGCGGTCCCGGGCGCCGGTCTTCGCGAGGACGGCCGCCACATGCGTCTTCACCGTGGCCGGTCCCACCCCCATCCGGCGGGCGATCTCCGCGTTGGTCAGCCCGGCCGCCATCAGCCGCAGCACCTCGCTCTCCCGCACGGTGAGCCGCGCCACCCACGGCGGCGTGGGGCATGCGCGCGCGTGCCCCACGGCCAGCGCCCGCACCGCCGCCGGGAAGAGCAGACTGTCGCTGCGCGCCACCAGTCGCACGGCCTGCACCAGTTCCTCGGCGTCCGCCCGTTTCAGCAGGAACCCGGCAGCTCCGGCGCGCAGGGCGTCGTACACGTAGGAGTCGTTCTCGAAGGTGGTCAGGACGACGATCCGCGGCGGGTCGGCGAGCGTGGCGAGGATCTGTTCGGTGGCGCGCAGCCCGTCCGTCCGCGGCATGCGCACGTCCATGAGGACCACGTCGGGCCGGGTCTCCCGGACGACGGACACGGCCTCGGCGCCGTCCGCGGCCTCGCCGACCACCTCCAGGTCCGGCTCGGCGGTGAGGATGACGCGCAGCGCGGTGCGCACCATGCGTTCGTCGTCGGCGAGGACGATCCGCACCGGCGGGCGGCTCATACGGATCCCTCCGCCGTCGTCCGGCGGTTCGCGCCGGGCACCGCCAGCGGCAGCCGTACGCGCAGCCGCCACCGTCCCTGGACCGCTCCCGCCTCGAACGTCCCGCCGAGCAGCCGCGCCCGGTCGGCGATGCCGCGCAGCCCGTGGCCGCCGCCGGGCCGGTCCGCGGCGGGACCCGCGGCGGCCAGGGCGTTGGCGAGGGTGATCTCCAGGTGGTCGCCGGCCGCATCGATCCGCAGGGCCACGGCCCTTTGGTCGCCGCCGTGCCGGAGAGCGTTGCTCAGCCCCTCCTGCACGATGCGGTAGGCCTCGCGGGACACCGGCGGCGGCAGCGTCGCGACGTCGGCCGTGACCGTCGCGGTGATGCGGGGCCCGGCCGCGCGGGTGCGCCGCAGCAGGCCGTCCAGGTCGGCGGCGAGGGTCGGCGCGGGCGCGGTGCCGGTGGGGTCGCCGTCCCGCAGCACGCCCAGGACGGCGTCGAGTTCACCGACCGTGCGCCGGGTGGTGTCCTCGATCGCGGCGAGCGCCTCGCGCACGAAGCCGGGGTCCGTGTCCAGGACCCGCCGGGCCGCGCCCGCCTGGAGCATGACCGCGCTCAGCGCGTGCCCCACGGAGTCGTGCAGTTCCCGCGCCAGCCGGTTGCGCACGGCGAGGTCGGCGGCGCGCGCCTCGGCCGCCGCCAGCCGGTCCCGGGCACTCGGCCCGAGCAGCGCCGGCGCCCACCGGGCGAGCAGGGCACCGCTGCCGGCCGCGCACCCGGCGAGCGCGACCAGCAGGGCGGCGCCGGCGACCGGGGCGAGCGCCAGGACCCAGCCCTCCCCCCACACCTCCGGCATCCCGAACCGGCTGTGCCGCAGCCCCGCGGAGAACGGCAGCGCCATCAGCACCACGGCGAACGGCGGCACCGCGAGGGACAACCCGGCGACGATCGCGCCGATCCCCAGGTGCAGCGTGAACCAGGCGGCCGTCCGGCCCTTCTCGCCCCGGGTGCGAGCCGGGCCGTACGCCAGCAGACCCGGCTCGACCCCGCACAGCCAGCGCACCGCGCCCGCCTCCAGCGGCCTGACCGGCGGGAACAGGGCCGTGACGGCGGCGACCGGCAGGCCCGTCGCGAACGCCGCGAGTTGCAGGGGCAGCGAGCCGAGGACGTCCGCCCAGCCGGTGACCGGCCCGATGACGACCTCACCGGCCAGCACGTACGGCACGGCGAGCGCGCCGCCGAGGACCAGGTGGAGCCAGCGCAGCCGCGCCCGCCGGCCGAACAGCGGCCGGAGGAAGGCCGTCACGGCCCCGGCCGGCGCCGCGCCGCCGGGGCGGACAGCGAGCGGGCGTGGCGGACGGCGACGGTGGCGACCAGGATCCCGACGATCATCTGGCCAGCGTAGGTGAGCAGCGTCAGCGACGCGGGCCGGTCCGCCGGATCGTCGGCGACGAGGACGGCGAGGGCCATCCAGCCGCCCCAGCACGCCACGGCACCGGACCCCGTCCAGGCGAGGGCGAGCGGCACCCGCACCGGCAGCCCCGGGCACCGCCGGAACGCCAGCAGCCAGCCGCCGGTGACCGCGACGAGCAGGAACACGACGTACAAGGACTCCAGGACGTGGAAGTCGCTGCTCCGGCCGGCGATCTGGCTCTCGCTCAGTCCGGTCGTGCCGCCACAGGCCCACAGCAGCCGCAGGGCCAGCGGGAACAGGGCCACCACGGCGGCGGCCACGGCGGCCGTCCGGTGCCGCGTGCCCATGAGGCCGGCCGGCAGGTCCCCCGTCCGGCCGCGCCACACGTGCCCCCAGCGGTCCCGCGCGTACAGCAGGCCGAGCGCGCCCAACGCCAGCCCCTGCACGATGAACCCGGCGTACACGAGGACGAACACCCACTCCCGCAGGAAGGGTTCGTCCGAGCCGCCCGAGGTGCCCCCGGCGCTGCCGCCGAACGCGCGCACCAGCATCTGGAGCGGATAGCCCGTCATGATCGGCGCGAGCAGACCCGACGCGGCCCACAGGGGCGGCACGAGCAGCCAGGCCGGCACCCGCAACCCCCACGGCCGGGTCAGCAGCAGGGCCAGCACGATCACCGCGCCGTCCATGAGGACGGTGAGGAGGTTGGCGGCCACCATGGCGGTCGGATGCTCCAGCAGCGGGCTGCCCGCCGGAATGCCGAGGTGCCCGCCGGCCACCCAGACGATCTTCAGGGTCAGGTACGGCAGACAGGCGGCGATCGTGACGGCGCGCAGGAGCCTGCGCGTCCCGGACGGCGTGGACCGGGCGGTGGGGTACGCGGCAGGGCGCGGGGTGAGCGACTGGGTCATGCCTCCACGCTCGCGCACGGCCCGTCCCGGCCACATCGAGCGCGATGACGATCCGCCTCCGCCGCGCGGGGAGGGGCCCTCCTCCCGCAGGCCGGCGTTCCTCCCGGAGGTCAGCCCTCCAGCACCAGGACGACCTCGTCGATCTCCGCACCGCGCGCCTGGGCGTACCCCGTGGCCCGCGCGGTCACCCGGAAGCCGCACTTCTCCAGGACGCGCCGGGAGCCGGTGTTGTCGTCGGCCGCGCGCGCGTACAGCGGGCGTTCGGGGACCTCGGCGAGGAGCGCCCGCAGCGCGGCCGTGGCGATGCCGCGCCCCCAGTGGGAGCGGTCCACCCAGTACGTCACCTCGCGCTCGCCCGGTTCGCCGTAGACCGATGCGCTGCCCACCACGTCGCCGTCGGCCAGGATCGCGCGCACCACGGCGCTGGAGGCGCGGATCCGTTGCCAGTGGGCGTCGAAGGCGTCCCGGTCGGCCGGGTCCTTCGGGGTGAACGCGGCCATCCGCAGGGACTCGGGATCGTTCATCTGCCGGTAGAACACCGGCAGATCGCTGTCGTGGACCGGGCGCAGGGCGATCTCCATGCCTCAGAGCCTACGGGTCGCCAGTGTCAGCCGGTCGCGCGCGTCGAACAACGCGTCCTTCACCAGCTGCTCGTGCGCCGGCGTCAGCCGGGCCACCGGCACCGAGCAGCTGATCGCGTCGCGCGCGGGGGTGCGGTACGGGATCGCGACGCCGAAGCAGCGCAGCCCCAGCGTGTTCTCCTCCCGGTCCACGGCGAAGCCCTGCTCGCGGACCTGGTGCAGCTCCTCGATGAGCTTCTCGCGGTCGGTGAGGGTGTGCTCGGTCAGCGCGGGCAGCGTCTCCGGGAGCAGCTTGCGCACCTGCTCGTCGGTGTACGTGCTCAGCAGCGCCTTGCCCAGGGAGGTGGAGTGGGCGGGCAGCCGGCGCCCGACCCGGGTGAAGGGCCGCAGGTAGTGCTGGGACTGGCGGGTGGCGAGGTACACCACGTTGGTGCCGTCCAGCCGGGCCAGGTGGATCGTCTCGGTGGTGTCGTCCGACAGCCGGTCCAGCGTGGGGCGGGCGGCCGCGACCACCTCGTCGCCGTCGATGTAGGAGGTGCCGACCAGCAGCGCCCGTACGCCGATGCCGTACCGCGTGCCCGTCGCGTCCGTCTCCACCCAGCCCAGCTCCACCAGCGTGCGCAGCAGCATGTAGAGGCTGGACTTGGGATAGCCGACGGCCTCCTGGACCGACGCGAGGGAGTGCATTCCGGGGCGGCCGGCGAAGTACTCGAGCAGTTCAACCGTCCGCACCGCGGACTTGACCTGCGCCCCGCCCCCGTCTCGCCAGCCGACATCGCCCTTGACCCCTTCGTTCGACGGGAAATAGTCTCCGACAGCATATTCATCATCAGAGACAGCGTTCAGTATATCGAACATCCCTGGTGGTGAGGTAAGAACAGCGGCATTGCGATGCGGCGACGAACGTGGAGGGACCCGCGGTGGCAGCAGCACCAGTCTGGAGTGTCGACCCCCGAACCGGGAAGCAGCGTGAACAGGTCGCGGTGGAGGCCACGGCCCAGGAGGTGGACTCCGTCGTCCGCGCCGCGCACGGCACGCGCGCGGCCCTCGCCGACCGCGCCGTCCGCACCGCCTTCCTGCGCACCGCCGCGGACCGGCTGGAGGCCGCCAGGGACCAGCTCGTCGAGGTGGCCGACGCCGAGACCGCGCTCGGCCCGGTCCGCCTGACCGGCGAACTCGCCCGCACCTGCTACCAGCTGCGTGCCTTCGCCGGCATCGTCGAGGAGGGCGCCTTCCTCGACGTCGTCATCAACCACCCCGACGACACCGCGACCCCGCCCGTGCCGGACCTGCGCCGCTACAAGGTGCCGCTGGGCGTCGTCGCCGTGTACTCGGCGTCCAACTTCCCCTTCGCGTTCTCCGTCGCCGGCGGCGACACCGCGAGCGCGCTGGCCGCGGGCAACCCGGTCGTCGTCAAGTCCCACCCCGACCACCCGGGCCTGTCCGAGCTGGTCGCCAAGGTGGTCCGCCGGGCCGCCGCCGAGCACGGCATCCCCGGCGACGTGCTGGGCCTCGTGCACGGCTTCGAGGCGGGCGTCGAGCTGATCAAGCACCCGCTGATCGCCGCCGCCGGCTTCACCGGGTCCGTCCGGGGCGGCCGCGCGCTGTTCGACGCGGCGGCCGCACGGCCCGTGCCGATCCCCTTCCACGGCGAGCTGGGCTCGCTCAACCCGGTCGTCGTGACCGAGGCCGCCGCCGCCGAGCGCGCGGAGGCCATCGGGACCGGCCTCGCCGGCTCCATGACGCTGGGCGTCGGACAGTTCTGCGTGAAGCCGGGCCTGGTCCTCGTCCCCTCCGGCGCGGCCGGTGACGGCCTCGTCAAGTCCCTGACCGACGCGGTCAGCGACACCGACGCGGGCGTCCTGCTCGACCACCGCATGCGCGACAACTTCCTCACCGGCGTCACCGAGCGGGCGCAGCTGCCCGAGGTCGAGACGCCGGTCACCCCCGGGGCGGGCGGCGAGCACACCGTGAGCGCGGGCTTCCTGACCGTTCCGGCCGGGAAGCTCACCGAGGAGGGGTCGTACGACCTGCTCCTGGAGGAGTGCTTCGGCCCGGTGACCGTGGTGGCGCGCTACGACGACGACGACCAGGCGCGGTCCGTCCTCTCGCGGCTGCCCGGCAACCTCACGGCCACCGTGCACCTGTCGACGCAGGAGGCCGCCGGCGAGGGCCGCGGCGCCGAGATCCTCGCCGAACTCACCCCGCTCGCGGGCCGCGTGCTGGTGAACGGCTGGCCGACCGGTGTCGCCGTGGCCCCGCGCAGCACCACGGCGGCCCCTACCCGGCGACCACCTCCACCTCCACCTCCGTGGGCGGCACGGCCATCGAGCGCTGGCTGCGCCCGGTCGCCTACCAGAACGCCCCCGAGGCCCTGCTGCCGCCCGAGCTGCGCGACGACAACCCGCTCGGCCTGCCGCGGCGCTTCGACAACCACCTCGAACGCTGACCGGCGCCGGGTCACGGCCCGGCCGACAGAAGGATCGGGAAGACTCCCCGCATGGACCTCGAACTGCCCGAACTGCCCTTCCCGCTGCGCACCTACGGGCCCGACGGGCACTGGAGCCACGAGGACGGGGTCCTCACCGCATGGGCCGGTCCCCGCCAGGACCGGTTCGTGCCGCCCACCGCGGAGGCCCTGGATCCGGCCGGCGACGCCCCCAGGCTGCTGGGGGCGCCCGAGGGCGACTTCCAGCTCATCGCCCGGGTGACCGTCGGCTTCAACGGCGCCTTCGACGCCGGGGTGCTGTACGTCCACGTCGGCGAACGGGCCTGGGCCAAGCTCTGCCTGGAGTACTCCCCGGACGTGCCCACCGTCTGCACGGTGGTCACCCGCGGTCACTCCGACGACGCCAACTCCTTCACCGTGGAGGGCGGTTCGGTCTGGCTCCGGGTGAGCAGGACCGGCCGGGCGTTCGCCTTCCACGCCTCCCGCGACGGCAAGCGGTGGATCTTCGTCCGGCTGTTCACCCTGGGCGACGAGACGGAGACGGGCGCGGCCCTGGTCGGCTTCATGGCGCAGGCGCCGATGGGGAGGGGTGCGTCGTCACCTACGACCACCTGGAGTTCCGCCCGAAGTGGCCGGACGACCTCCGCGACGGCAGCTGACCGGGGACCGTCACGGCCGCATCGGGCGGAGCGGGGCCGGGCCGCGACGGAGCGGAGTCGGGCGAGGCGGGGTCTGGCGGAGCGGATTCGGGCGGGGCCGGGCGTGCCGGGCGTGCCGGGCCGGGCGGGGAATGAACCGAACCGTTTGAACGTTCACGCAGTCGCCGGAGGGAGTCTCCGTACCCGCACGACCTGGAGAGAGCCGAGACATGCGCGTCGAGATCTGGAGCGACATCGCCTGCCCGTGGTGCTACGTGGGCAAGGCCCGCTTCGAGAAGGCGCTCGACGCCTTCCCGCACCGCGACCAGGTCGAGGTCGTGCACCGCTCCTTCGAGCTGGACCCCGGCCGCGCCAAGGGCGACGTCCAGCCCGTGCTGGCCATGCTCACCAAGAAGTACGGCATGAGCGAGGCCCAGGCCCAGGCCGGCGAGGACAACCTCGGCGCCCAGGCCGCCGCCGAGGGCCTCGACTACCGCACCCGCGGGCGCGACCACGGCAACACCTTCGACATGCACCGGCTGCTGCACCTCGCCAAGGAGCGGGGCCGCCAGGACGAGCTGATCCAGCTCCTGTACCGGGCCAACTTCGCCGAGGAACGGTCCCTGTTCGACGAGGGCGACGAACGGCTCGTGGAACTGGCCGTCGAGGCCGGCCTCGACGCCGACGAGGCGCGCGCGGTCCTCGCCGACCCGGCCGCCTACGCCGACGAGGTCCGCGCCGACGAGCGCGAGGCCGCCCGGCTCGGCGCGAACGGCGTGCCCTTCTTCGTCCTCGACCGCACGTACGGCGTCTCCGGCGCCCAGCCCGCCGAGGTCTTCGCCCAGGCCCTGACGCAGGCCTGGGGCGAGCGCTCCCCGCTCCGGCTCGTCGACCAGGGCGACGCCGAGGCCTGCGGCCCGGACGGATGCGCGGTACCGCAGCACTGAAGGGACTGAAAGGGGCGGGCGCCCGGGCGCGGCCGGGGCCGAAAGCCCAGCTCACGGCCGGCTCATAAGCGTTCCTTGGGGAAACCGCGCAGAAACGCGCGATGGACGTGGACTTCGCGGCACCGCACAGTGGAGCCATGGAGACCTTCGAGACCCTCGTCCGCACAGAGTTCGCCCCGAAGAACACCTACCTCAACACCGCGAGCAACGGCCTGCTGCCCGCCCGTACCGTCACCGCCCTGCACGAGGCGGCGCTGCTGCGGGCCGAGGGCAGGCCGCTGACCTCGCTGTACGAGGACGTGGAGGCCAGCCGCGCGGCGTACGCCCGGCTGGCCGGCGTGCCCGTCGGCCGGGTCGCGGCCGGCGCCTCGGTCGCCGCGCACACCGGCGTGATCGCCGCCGCACTGCCCGCGGGCGCCGAGGTCCTCACCGCGGAGGACGATTTCACCTCGGTGCTGAACCCGTTCCACGTCCGCGGCGACCTCAAGGTCCGCGCGGTCCCGCTGGAGCGGCTCGCCGAGGCCGTCCGCCCCGGCACCGCACTCGTCGCGGTCAGCGCCGCCCAGTCCGCCGACGGACGGATCGCGGACCTGCCCGCCCTGCGCGAGGCGGCCCGCGCCCACGGAGCGCGCACCTACGTCGACTTCTCCCAGTCCGCCGGCTGGCTGCCGATGGACGCCGGCGCGTACGACTACTCCGTGTCCGTCTCCTTCAAGTGGCTGCTCGGCCCGCACGGGGCCGCCTTCCTCGTGGTCCCGGAGGACTTCGGCGGACTCACCCCGCTGCTGGCCGGCTGGGTCGCCGCCGAGGTGCCGTGGGACAGCTGCTACGGCCCGGTCGCCGAACTCGCCCGCTCGGCACGGCGGTTCGACCTGAGCCACGCCCTGTTCACCTACGCGGGGCTGCGCCGGTCCCTCGAGCTGATCGAGGAACTCGGCGTCGCCGCCGTACGGGCCCACGACCTGGCCCTCGCCGACCGGTTCCGGGCCGGGCTCGCGGCGCTCGGCCACGAGTCCGTGCCCGCGCCCGGTTCGGCGATCGTCTCGGTGCCCGGACTCGGCGTCCGGCAGCCGGAGCTGAGCCGCGCGGGCATCGAGGTCTCCGACCGCGCGGGCAACCTGCGCGCGGCCTTCCACCTGTTCAACACGGTGGCGGACGTGGACCGGCTGCTGGACGCGCTGTCGGGCTGAGCCCGCCCGGAGGTCCGGTGGGTGGGCTCAGCCCGACAGCGGGTGGTGGCGTCAGCGCACCGGCAGGCGGTGGCGTCAGCGCACCGGCGTGAAGTCGCGGGCGCCGATGAACTCGGGCCGCCGCACCGGCGCCGCGAACGGCTCCACCGCGGCGTTCTCCACGCTGTTGAACACGATGAAGACGTTGCTGCGCGGGAACGGCGTGATGTTGTCGCCGGACCCGTGCATGCAATTGCAGTCGAACCAGGTCGCCGAACCGGCCCGCCCCGTGAACAGCTTGATGCCGTACGCGGACGCCATCTCGGTCAGCGCCTCGTCGGAGGGCGTGCCCGCGTCCTGCATCTGGAGCGACTGCTTGTAGTTGTCCTTCGGCGTGGCGCCGGCGCAGCCCAGGAACGTCTTGTGCGAACCCGGCATGATCATCAGGCCGCCGTTGGTGTCGTGGTTCTCGGTCAGCGCGATCGAGACGGACACCGTCCGCATCCGGGGCAGCCCGTCCTCGGCGTGCCAGGTCTCGAAGTCGGAGTGCCAGTAGAAGCCGGAGGCGCCGAAGCCGGGCTTGACGTTGATGCGCGACTGGTGGACGTACACGTCGGAGCCGAGGAGCTGGCGGGCCCGCCCGACGACCCGCTCGTCGCGCACCAGCCGGGCGAAGACCTCGCTGATCCGGTGCACCTCGAAGACGGACCGGATCTCCTTCGACTTCGGCTCGACGATCGACCGGTCGTCGGCCCGGATCGCCGGGTCGGTCACCAGCCGGTCCAGCTCCCGCTTGTGGACGGCGACCTCGTCGTCGGTGAGGAGCCGGTCGACGGTGGCGAAGCCGTCCCGCTCGAACGACTGGAGGTCGAGCGGCTCGAACGGGCCGGGCGCGTCCGGCGCGCCCCAGACGACCGGGTCCTGGCGGGGGACGGTCACCTCGGTGGCGCCGCGGCTGGGGTAGAGATCGGTGACGGTGGTGCCGGTGACGGTGGTCATGGGGATGTCACACCTCCTCGGGCTCGGTGAGCAGGGGATAGACGCCGTTCTCGTCGTGGTCCTCCCGTCCGGTGACGGGCGGGTTGAACACGCAGATGCAGCGGAAGTCCTCCTTGACGCGGAGCGTGTGCCGCTCGTGCCCGTCGAGGAGGTACATGGTGCCGGGCGTGACGGTGTGCGTCAGCCCGGTCTCGTGGTCGGTGAGTTCGGCCTCGCCCTCCACGCAGACGACGGCCTCGACGTGGTTCGCGTACCACATCGACGTCTCCGTGCCGGCGTAGAGGACCGTCTCGTGCAGCGAGAAGCCGACCCTCTCCTTGGCGAGGACGATGCGCTTGCTCTCCCAGGTGCCGGACGCCGACTTCACGTGCCGGTCGGTGCCTTCGAGTTCCTTGAACGAACGGACGATCACGGTGGTGCGATGCCTCCCGGGTAGTGGTCGGTGGTTTTCGGTGACGGACTGTCAGGCGGTTTCGCGGACGGCGCGGGCGAGGACGCTCATGCCCTCGTCCACTTCCTCGGGCGTGACGGTGAGCGCCGGCAGCAGCTTGACGACCTCGCTCTCGGGCCCGGACGTCTCGATCAGCAGCCCGAGTTCGAAGGCACGGGCGGCGACCCGTCCGGCGCGGGACTTGTCGTGGAACTCCAGGCCCCACACCAGGCCGCGGCCCCGGTACTCCTTGATGTCGGTGAGGTTCTCCTCGGCGATCGAGATCAGCCCCTGCTCGACCTGCTCGCCGCGCTGACGGGTCTGCTTCTCCATCGCCGACCCGTCGGCCCAGTAGGTCTCCAGGGCGGCGGTGGCGGTGACGAAGGCCGGGTTGTTGCCGCGGAAGGTGCCGTTGTGCTCGCCGGGCTCCCACACGTCCAGTTCGGGCTTGAACAGGCACAGCGACATCGGCAGGCCGTAGCCGCTGATCGACTTGGACACGGTGACGATGTCGGGGGTGATGCCCGCCTCCTCGAAGGAGAAGAAGGCCCCGGTGCGCCCGCATCCCATCTGGATGTCGTCGACGATCAGCAGCATGTCCTGCCGCTCGCACAGCTCGGCCAGCGCCCGCAGCCACTCCGGGCGGGCCACGTTGATGCCGCCCTCGCCCTGCACCGTCTCGACGATCACGGCGGCCGGCTTGTTGAGGCCGGAGCCCTGGTCCTCCAGCAGCCGCTCGAACCACAGGAAGTCCGGGACCCGGCCGTCGAAGTAGTTGTCGAACGGCATCGGCGTGCCGTGCACCAGCGGGACGCCCGCCCCGGCCCGCTTGAAGGCGTTCCCGGTGACGGCGAGCGAGCCGAGCGACATCCCGTGGAAGGCGTTGGTGAACGACACGATCGCCTCGCGTCCCTTCACCTTCCGCGCCAGCTTCAGCGCGGACTCCACGGCGTTGGTGCCCGTCGGGCCCGGGAACATGACCTTGTACGGCAGGTCGCGCGGCCGCAGCACCAGGTCCTGGAAGGTCTGCAGGAAGGTCCGCTTGGCGACGGTGGACATGTCCAGCCCGTGGGTGACGCCGTCGCGCATCAGGTAGTCGATCAGCGCCCGTTTCAGCACCGGGTTGTTGTGCCCGTAGTTGAGCGACCCGGCACCGGCGAAGAAGTCCAGGTAGGAGTGGCCGTCCTCGTCGTGCATGCGGCTGCCCGCGCCCGGTCGAAGACGACGGGCCAGCCGCGGCAGTAGCTGCGCACCTCGGACTCGAGGGTCTCGAACACACTGAGGTCGGGCTGGGTGATGGTCACGGCGAAACGCTCCTCGATGCGGTGGGGTCGTACGGAGGGGGTCGTGCGGGGAAGTCGTGCGGGGGGAGTCGTGCGGAGGCCGGCGACGCGCGTGCTCGTGTCGCCGGGCGATCGTGCGGCCGGTGTCGGGTACGGCCGGGGTGACTCAGGTGAAGGTCAACGGGCCTATGCGGTAAAGGACTTCGGGATCGTGGGGGCCGTCCGGGAACAGGTCGGTGCCGAACAGGACCTCACGCGTGACGTCCGCGCCGTGCCGGGCGGCGTAGGAGGTGAACAGCCTCTCGGAGGCGGTGTTGCCCGGGGTGATGGTGGTCTCGACGGCGGTGAGGGGGCGCTCGGCGGCCACCCGGGCGGTCAGTCCGTCGAGCAGCGCGGCGGCCAGGCCGCGGCCGCGGTACGCGTCGTCGACCGCCACCTGCCAGACGAGCAGCGTCCGCGGCGCCTCGGGGCGGACGTATCCGGTGACGAATCCGACCGGTTCGCCGCCCCCGGCACGCGCCACCGCGGAGGTGTCGGCGAAGTCCCGGCACCACAGCAGATAGCTGTAGGAGGAGTTCAGATCGAGGTTCCCGGATTCCTTCGCGATACGCCAGAGAGCGGCCCCGTCCGCCACCGAAGGGCGGTCGATCCGCAGGTCTGCTTGTGTGGCAGTCATGCGCATTGAACTTACCGAGGGAAATTAAAAAATGCATGGAGAGGTGGCGATGGTTTCGTGATGCCCCTGTGGGCGCCTTCCGTTCTGTCCCGTTATGCACCGCGCATAACGGGACATAATGCCGCTCCTGTGCAATGCGTCACGCGCCCGTAATGTGCTCGAAAAATCTCTGCGTTTAAGCCCTGGATGTGCGGGCAGGAGAACCAGGGAAAGTCATCCGGGGAATAGGGTGGAAAAAGGACGGAGAAAGGCGCTCGTAAAAGGTGACGGGAAAAGGCCGTCATTGCCCGTGTTCAGGCTCCGGTGGCTCCGTCGATCCGCTCCCGCAGAATGTCCGCGTGGCCGTTGTGCCGCGCGTACTCCTCGACGAGGTGGATCAGCACCCAGCGCAGACTGACCTCCGCGCCCGCCGCCGGCCCGTCGACGATCCGCCCGGTGTCGTCCAGCGAGCGCCCGGCGGTCAGCTCGCGCCCCCGCGCGATCTCCCGCCGCCACGTCGCCAGCGCCTCCCCGAGTCCCCGCTCCGGGCTGAGGGCGTACCCCGTCTCCTCCTCGAACACGGGCGGTACGTCGAGTCCCGCGAACACCCGCTGGAACCAGTTCCGTTCGACCTCGGCGAGATGCTGCACCAGGCCGAGCAGGGTGAGGGAGGAGGGCGCGGCCGAGGCCCGCCGGACCTGGGCGTCGTCCAGGCCCGCGCACTTCAGCTCCAGGGTCGCGCGGTGGAAGTCGAGCCAGCTGTCGAGCATGGCCCGCTCATCGCCGGTCATCAGGGGGACGGGGCGGCCGTCGGGAAGGGAGGTCATGCCGCGAGCATGGCAGGCGTCACTGACAGTGATCCTGGTACTCAGGTTCAGCCCGGCCGGGAGCGCGCCCCGGCCGACCCGCTCCGATTCCCCGCCCCGAGGACCTGCTCCGGTCACCTGATGACCGGCTCCGATCCCCCGCCCCGATCCGGTCACCCGCTCCGGTGGCCGTCGCCGCCGGGCCCGCTCGGCCGGCCGTCGCCGTCGGGCCGTCCCCCCGCCACCCTCACCGCCAGGCCTGCTCCGCCGCCCGCAGCGCGCCCGTCAGGTCCACGTCCAGGCCCCTCTCGGCGAGTGCCGCGCCCAGGGCCGTGAGGCTGCCGCGGACCGCTCCCGGCGTCGCGTCCGCCCCGTAGTGGTTGACCCGGATCATCTCCTTGGCCAGCGCGGCCCCGCCCGCGGCCAGCGGCACCGCGGGGTCGCTCGCCAGCGCCCGCGTCACCAGCTCCGATGCCACCACGCCCGAGGGCGCCCTGAGCGTGGTGGCGACGGGCGCCGCCTCGCGCGCCTCGTGCACGTACGGCTCCAGGCCGCCCCCAGCGCCAGCGCCCCCGCGCGCGTCGCGGCGGCGGCGGACGCGTGCCGGGCCATCACGGTCTCCAGTCCCTCCGCCTCGATCCGCTCCACGCACGCCTCGAGCGCCAGCATCTCCAGCTGTGCCGGCGCGTGCAGCAGGGCCTTGCGGCCGCCGTCGATCCACCGCTCCTTCCAGTCCAGCAGCGACAGGTAGGAGCGGCGCGGCGCCCGCGGGTTGGCGGCCATCCGGGCCCACGCCCGCTCGCTCACCGACACCGCCGACACGCCCGCCGGCCCGCCCATCGCCTTCTGCGCGCCGATCACGCACAGGTCCACGCCCCAGGCGTCCGGCAGCACCGGCTCGGCGCCCACGGAGGCCACGGCGTCCAGGTAGAACAGCGCGCCGTGCTCCTCGACCACCTCGCCGATCTCCGCGACCGGGTTGGTGTTGCCGGTGGCCGCCTCGGCGTGCACCAGCGACACGAAGTCGATCGCGGGGTGCTCGGCGAAGGCCGCGCGGATCTGCTCGGCGGTGACCGCCGTGTGGAAGGGCACCGCGAGATCGATCACGGTGGCGCCGCAGTCGCGCAGCCAGTCCCCGAAGGTCTGCCCGTACGGGCCGGTGATCACGTTCAGCGCGGTCGTGCCCGGTCCGGCCGTCCCGCGGATCGCGCCCTCCAGCGGCAGCAGCGCCTCGCCCTGCGTGATCACGACGTCCTGCCGGGTGTCCAGCAGCCGGGCCACCCGGTCCTCGACGGAGGCGAACCGGGCGGCGGTCAGCGGAGCGAGATCCAGGAAGGGGTGCGTCACGGCGGTGCTCTCTTCACTCACGGGGTTGTGGTGACGAGGGTAACCAACGTGACCCCCACCCCCCCGGACCGGCGACTTCTTAGGCCGGAGGACCCGGCTGCCAAGGGTTTGATTTGAGAGCCTCAAACTTCTCCTTATAATCGGAACCTACTGTTCCCCACAGGAAGGCCCGCCGTGAACACGCTCCTCGGGCGTCGCACCCGTGTCCTGGCCGCCACCACCGCTACGGCCGGGCTGATGCTCGTGGCCGCCTGCACCTCCAGCGACGACGGCGGCAGCGGGTCCAAGACCGCCGCGGGCGGTGTGGAGCTGGTCAAGGCGGGTCAGCTCACCACCTGCACCCACCTGCCCTACCCGCCGTTCCAGTCGGAGATCGACGGCAAGGTGCAGGGCTTCGACGTCTCCCTGATCGACCTGGTCGCGAAGGACCTGGGCGTCGAGCAGGAGATCCTCGACACGCCGTTCGAGAACTTCAAGACCGGCGCCTTCCTCAACTCCGGCGAGTGCGACCTGGCCGCGGCCGGCATGACCATCACCGAGGAGCGCAAGAAGAACGTCGACTTCTCCGACCCCTACTTCGACGCCACGCAGGCCGTCCTGGTCGACAAGGACGCCGGGGTGAACTCCCTCGCCGAGATCAAGTCGAAGAACGTCAAGCTCGGCGCGCAGGCGCAGACCACCGGCGAGGACTACGTGACGAAGCAGGGCTTCGACCCGGTCTCCTTCGAGTCCTCCGACGCCGTCCTCAACGGCCTGCGCACCGGCCAGGTCAAGGCCGTCGTCATCGACTACCCGGTCGTCCAGGGCTGGCTGAAGGACAAGGCCAACGCGGACGCCTTCGAGGTCGTCGACAACCTCAACACCGGCGAGCAGTACGGCTTCACGGTGAAGAAGGGCAACACGAAGCTGGCCGAGGCCATCAACAAGGCGATCGCCGACGCCAGGGCCGACGGCACGTACAAGAAGCTCTACGAGCAGTGGATCGGCCCGTACGACGCCGCCGCGGCCTCCCCGTCCGCCTCATGAGCGACGCCACGAAGCTCGACGTCCCGCCCCGGCGCAAGGGGCTGACGCGAACCCGGAAGCGCACGCTCTCGCGCGGTGCCCAGTACGTCGTCTTCGTCGCCGCCCTGGTCGCGTTCGCGCTCTCGGCGGACTGGGGCCGGCTGAAGAACCAGTTCGCGCAGGCGGACATCGCCGAGCGGATGTTCCCGGACGTCATCACGCTGGCGCTGAAGAACACCGTGCTCTACACGCTGTCCGGCTTCCTCGTCGGGCTGGCCCTCGGCATGGTCATCGCGCTGATGCGGCTGTCCTCCGTCGGCCCCTACCGCTGGCTCGCCGGGATCTACATCGAGATCTTCCGCGGTCTGCCCGCCCTGCTGATCTTCATCTTCATCGGCGTAGCCGTGCCCCTGGCCTTCCCCGGCACGGAGATCGTCGGCGGCACGTACGGCAAGGTCGCCCTGGCCCTCGGCCTGGTGGCGGCGGCGTACATGGCCGAGACCATCCGCGCGGGCATCCAGGCGGTGCCCAAGGGGCAGCTGGAGGCGGCCCGCTCCCTGGGCTTCTCGCCCGCCCGCGCGATGGTCTCGATCATCATCCCGCAGGCCTTCCGCATCATCCTCCCGCCGCTCACCAACGAGCTGGTCCTGCTGTTCAAGGACTCCTCACTGGTGCTGTTCCTCGGCGTCACCCTCGAGGAGCGCGAACTGTCCAAGTACGGCCGCGACCTGGCCAGTACGACCGCCAACTCCACCCCCATCCTCGTCGCCGGCCTGTGCTACCTGCTGGTGACGATCCCGCTCGGCTTCGTCGTGCGCCGCATGGAGGCCAAGGCCCAGGAGGCCGTGCGATGAGCCGACCGGAGATCGAGGTCCGCGCCCTGCACAAGGCGTTCGGCGACAACGAGGTGCTGCGCGGCATCGACCTGGAGATCGGCCGGGGCGAGGTCGTGTGCGTCATCGGCCCGTCCGGCTCCGGCAAGTCGACCCTGCTGCGCTGCGTGAACCTCCTGGAGGAGCCGACCGCGGGCCGGGTGGTCGTCGGCGGCATCGAACTGACCGACCCGGACGTCGACATCGACGCCGTCCGCCGCCGCATCGGCATGGTCTTCCAGCAGTTCAACCTCTTCCCCCACCTGACGGTGACCGAGAACCTGACGCTGCCGCAGCGCCGGGTCCTGCGCCGCGGCAAGGCGGAGGCGGCCCGGGTCGCCGCCGAGAACCTGGAACGGGTCGGCCTGTCGGAGAAGGCGGCCGCCTACCCCTCCTCCCTCTCCGGCGGCCAGCAGCAGCGCGTGGCCATCGCCCGCGCGCTGGCGATGGGCCCTCAGGTGATGCTGTTCGACGAACCCACGTCGGCACTCGACCCCGAACTGGTCGGCGACGTCCTCGCGGTCATGCGCATGCTCGCCAACGAGGGCATGACCATGATGGTCGTCACCCACGAGATGACCTTCGCCCGCGAGGTCGCCGACCGGGTCGTCTTCATGGACGGCGGAGTGATCGTCGAGGACGGCGCCCCCGCGCAGGTCATCGGCTCCCCCCGCCACGAACGCACCCGCCACTTCCTCTCCCGCCTCCTCGACCCGGCGATGGCCGACGTGGAGGAGGAGACCTCGGACCAGGTGGGCGGCGGCGCCTGAGCCGAACGGCAGGCCCTAAGGTGCCGTGCATGAGCGACGACACGGTGCTGCACGTGAAGGGCAGGGTCCTCGCCGGACCGGGCGAGGACCAGGTCCGCGACGAACTGTGGGTGATCGACGGGAGGGTCTCCTACGACCGTCCCACCGGCGCCCGCGACATCCGCACGGTGACCGGCTGGGCCCTGCCCGGCCTGGTCGACGCCCACTGCCACGTCGGCCTCGGCGCCCACGGGCCGGTCGACGCCGGCACGGCCGAGAAGCAGGCGCTCACCGACCGCGACGCCGGGACCCTGCTGATCCGCGACGCCGGCTCCCCCTCCGACACCCGCTGGGTCGACGACCGCGAGGACCTCCCGAAGATCATCAGGGCGGGCCGGCACATCGCCCGCACCCGCCGCTACCTCCGCGGCTACGCCCACGAGATCGAGCCGGCCGACCTCGTCGCGTACGTCGGCCGGGAGGCCCGGCGCGGCGACGGCTGGGTGAAACTGGTCGGCGACTGGATCGACCGCGAGGCGGGGGACCTGACGGCGTGCTGGCCGCGGGACGCCGTCGAGGCGGCGATCGGCGAGGCGCACCGGCTGGGCGCCCGGGTGACGGCGCACTGCTTCGCCGAGTCGTCCCTGCGCGACCTGGTCGAGTCGGGCATCGACTGCGTCGAACACGCCACGGGCCTCACCGACGACCTCATCCCCCTGTTCGTCTCCCGCGGCGTCGCGATCGTCCCGACCCTGGTGAACATCGCGACGTTCCCGCGACTCGCGGCCGGCGGCGAGACCAGGTACCCCGCCTGGTCCGCCCACATGCGCCGCCTCCACGCCCGCCGCTACGACACCGTCCGCAACGCCCACGACGCCGGGATCCCGGTCTTCGTCGGCACCGACGCGGGCGGTTCCCTGCCGCACGGACTGGTCGCCGCCGAGGTGGCGGAACTGGTGAAGGCGGGCATCCCGCCGCTGGCGGCCCTCGCCGCGGCCACCTGGTCCGCCCGCGACTGGCTCGGCCGCCCCGCGCTGACCGAGGGCGCCCCGGCCGACCTGGTCGTCTACGAACAGGACCCGCGCGCGGACGTACGCGTGCTCGGGACGCCGGCACGGGTGGTGCTGAACGGGCGGATCGTGGGCTGAATCCGTCGAAGGCGTGTACGGGTGCGCCACGTTGGGGTGAACCCGTGCCGGGACGCTGTCGAACGGGCGGCGGTGCGACATCCTTTCGAGGTCCCAAGCTTTCTCTCCGGGGGTCCCACACCGTGAACAGCTGTCACTTCCGCATGCCCGCACGCCGTTGCGCCACCGTGCTGGCCGCCACCGCCCTCGCCGCCGGTCCCGCGGCGCTGGCCGGCGCACCCGCCGCCCACGCGGACGAGGAGGGGAGCGCGAGCGCCGTGGTGCTGCGCACCGGCCTCGACGTCGCCCTGCTCGACAAGACCGTCGACGTGCCCCTCACCGTCTCCCTCAACGAGGTCCGGGCGCCGCAGAGCGCCGAGCGGACCGCGCTGACGGCCGAACTCGACGGCGTCGACGGCGGCCGTCCCTTCAGCGTGCTGCGCGCGGACGTGGCCGAGGCGAAGGCCACGGTCGAGGGGGGCAGGGCCGAGGCCTCCACCCGGCTCGCCCACGCCAGGCTGCACGTCCCCGGGCTGCCGCTGCTCTCCCTGATCGAGATCGAGGCCGTCTCCGCACAGGCCGTCTGTGAGGCGGGGAAAACGCCCGTCGCCACCTCCCGCCCGGTCGGCGCGGTCACCGTCCTCGGCAAGCGGGTGACGGTGTCGGCGGGCGGGCCCACCGACGTGAAGGTGCCGGGGGTGGGGGAGGTCCGGCTGGATCTCGCGCGGCACGGGACGACGTCGCGCACGGCCGCCGCGACGGCGCTGCGGCTCACCGTCTCCATCGACCCGCTGAACCTCAACGTCGCCGAGGTCACGGGCACGGTGACGCTGGCCGAGGCCACCTGCGAGACGCCCGCCGTGCCGCGCGGGGAGGCTCCGCCGAGCGCCGGGCCCGCCGAATCGGCCGAACCCGCCGAATCGGCCGAATCCGCCGAGCCGGCCGAATCCGCCGAGCCCGTCGGGGACGTCAGGGCACAGGGCGCTCCTGCGGAGGCCGGCCTCGCCGAGACGGGCGGCAGCTCCATGACGCCGTACCTCGCGGGCGGCGCGGTCGCCCTGCTGGCGGCGGGCGGGGGAGCGGTCGCCCTGGCACGGCGCCGCCGCTGAGGACCGGAGGCCGCCCCCGCCACCCCTTCCCGACCCGAACCCGGGGGCTCCGCCCCCGGACCCCCGGCCTGTGCCCACCCACCACCCGCCTCGGTGGGTCGAATGGCGACGGTCGGGCATCTCAGCCCGTCCGGCGCTTGAGGACGAGGCGCGAAGCGCCGACAGGGGGTCCGGGGGCGCAGCCCCCGGGGACGGGTCGGGAAGGGGCGGCGGGGGCGGAACACCCTCCGGCGTCAGCCGGCGTCACCCCGCCGCCCCCACGACCGTCCCCACCGCCCGCAGGAACCCGTCCACCGTCCCGCGGTCCCGCACCGCGATCCGCAGCCACTCCTCACCCAGTCCGGGAAACGTGTCCCCGCGCCGCACCGCGTACCCGAGGGCACGCAGCTCCCGCCGCACCGCCGCCGCCGCGGGCACCCGCACCAGCACGAACGGCCCCTCCGCGGGACCGGCCACCCGCACCCCGGCCCCGGCGAACCCCGCCAGCCCGGCCACGAGATGCGCCCGGTCGGCGGCCACCCGGCGCGCCGCGTCCGCCGCCTCGGCCAGCGCCCGCGGCGACACGCACGCCTCGGCCGCCGCCAGCGCGGGCGTGGACACCGGCCACAGCGGCTGGGCACGCTCCAGTTCGCCGATGACGTCCGGCGCGGCCAGGACGTACCCGACGCGCAGCCCCGCCAGCCCCCACGTCTTCGTCAGGCTGCGCAGCACCACCAGACCGGGCACGTCCGTCCGCCCGGCCAGGGCCTCGCGCTCGCCCGGCACCGCGTCCATGAACGCCTCGTCGACGACCAGTGTCCGCCCGGGCCGGGCGAGCCCGGCGACCACGGCGGCGGGGTGCAGCACCGACGTCGGGTTCGTCGGGTTGCCGATCACCACCAGGTCGGCGTCCTCGGGGACGGCCGCCGGATCGAGCCGGAAGCCGTCCTCCTCCCGCAGCAGCACCCGGTCGACGCCGTGCCCCGCGTCCCGCAGCGCCGCCTCCGGCTCCGTGAACTGGGGGTGCACCACGACCGGCCGGCGGACCTTCAGGGCGCGGGCCAGCAGCACGAACGCCTCCGCCGCGCCCGCCGTCAGCAGCACCCGCTCGACCGGCAGCCCGTGCCGCGCCGCCACCGCCGCCCGCGCGGCCCGCCCGTCGGGGTAGGCCGCGAGCCCGGCCAGGGACGCGGCGAGGTGCTCGCGCAGCCACGTCGGGGCGTGTCCGCGCGGACGTTGACGGCGAGGTCGACCAACGCCGAGCCGTCGTCACGCACCTCCGCGTCCCCGTGGTGCCGCAGGTCGTGCCCGTCAGTGTGCATGGGAATGCGCGTGCCCTCCGTGATGGTGGTGACCAGGGCCATGACCGTGGCCGTGGTCGTGGCCCTCGTCGTCGGGGTGGAAGTGCGGCTGCTGCGGCTGCCCCACCTTGTCCTCGAAGCCGGGCAGCGCGATGCGGTACACGCACGAGTCGCAGTTCATCCGGAGATCTCCCTTCACGGCCTCCGCGTACCGCTCCATCACCAGGTCCAGCAGCTCCGGCTCGGGCCCGATGACGTCCGCCGACCGCACCTCGGCCTCCGGGTGCGCGGCCGCCCACTCCTCGGTCTGCCGCCGCACCCGGTCCGGCAGGATCCCGGTGAACAGGAAGTACGGCAGGACGACGATCCGCCGCGCGCCGAGCCTGAGGCACCGGTCCAGCCCGCTCGGCACGTCCGGCGCCGCCAGCGACACGAACGCGGTCTCGACACCGGCGTACCCGCGCCCCTCCCACAGCAGACGGGCCGCCTTGTGCACCTCGGCGTTGGCGTCCGGGTCGGTCGAGCCGCGCCCCACGAGCAGCACGGTCACGTCGGCCAGGTCCTCGGGCGCGCACCCGCCGCCCAGAGCCTCGGCCAGCCGCCGTTCCAGCACGTTCAGCAGCGCCGGGTGCGGGCCCAGCGGACGGCCGTACGTGTAGGAGATCCCCGGGTGCCGCTCCTTCTCCCGGGCCAGCGCCGCGGGGATGTCCCCCTTCGCGTGACCGGCGGACACCAGCATCAGCGGGACGGCCGCGAACCGCCGTACGCCGCGCTCCACCAGGTCCGTCACCGCCTCGCCCAGCGGCGGCGGGGACAGCTCGATGAAGCCGCCCGCGACGGGCAGTTCGGGGTGGCGGCGGCCCAGCTCCCGGACGAAGTCGCGGAACGCCTCGGCTCCGGCCTCGTCCCGGGTGCCGTGGCCGGCGATGAGCAGGGCGGGCGGCGGGGTGGTCACGGTTTCTCCTCGGAGTGCGAATCGGAGTGCGAAAGGGGGGTGTACAACAGGGCGTTGAGCGCGGCGGCGGCGACCGCCGAACCGCCCTTCTCGGACACGTTGCTCACGGCGGGCAGGCCGCTCTCGCGCAACGCGGCCTTGGACTCGGCCGCGCCGACGAAACCGACGGGCAGACCGATGACGAGCGCGGGGGAGGCGTCGAGGGCGAGCAGCTCCTCCAGGGCGGTCGGCGCACAGCCGATCACCCACAGGGCGCCGGGCCCGACCTGCTCGTACGCCAGCCGGACCGCGTGCGCCGAACGCGTCAGCCCGGGACCGGCCACGGCGTCCCGGAGCCGGCAGACGGTCTCCCGCCGGGTGATGCCGGCGGCCACCATCTCCACGTCCACGACCACCGGCGCCCCGGCGTGCAGCGCGGCGTGCGCCTTCTCCAGGGCGCCCTCGTCCGTGACGAGGTCGCTCGCGTACTCCAGGTCGGCGGCGGAGTGGATCACCCGCTCCACCACCGCCCGGGTCAGCGGCGGGAAGTGCGAGGTGTCCAGGCGGGCGCGCAGCCGCCGGAAGGACTCCTGCTCGATCGGGTGGACCACACGGTTCACTGGGGCTCCTCCTGCCAGCGGTAGCCGCGCGGCGTCACCATGCGGCCCGCGATGTCCCGGGTCGCCGTGTTGCCCACCGTCACGACCGTCATCATGTCCACCGTCGCCGGGTCGAGCAGCGCGAGCGTCGTCACCCGCGCGGTGCCGTCCGGGCGCGAGGCGTTGCGCACGACGCCCACCGGGGTCGCCGGCTCCCGGTGCCCGGCGAGGATCGCGAGCGCCTTCGGCAGCTGCCAGTCCCGGCCCCGGCTGCGCGGGTTGTAGAACGTCACCACGAGGTCCGCCTCGGCCGCCGCCCGCACCCGCCGCTCGATGACCTCCCACGGCGTGTGCAGGTCGGACAGGCTGATCGACACGTGGTCGTGGCCCAGCGGCGCGCCCAGCAGCGCGGCGGCGGCCAGCGCGGCGGTCACCCCCGGCACGCCGACGACGTCGATGTCGTCGGACGCCTCGGCCAGCGCGGGCGAGGCCATGGCGTACACGCCGGCGTCCCCGCTGCCGATCAGCGCGACGGCGTGCCCGTGCCGGGCCTCGGCGACGGCCGTGCGGGCCCGCTCCTCCTCCGCGCCGAGCCCGGACTCCAGGATCCGGGTGCCGGGCCGCAGCAGGTCACGGATCTGGTCGACGTACTGGTCGAGGCCGACGAGCACCGAGGCGCGCCGCAGCTCGGCCTTCGCGCGCGGGGTGAGCAGGTCGCGGGCGCCCGGCCCGAGCCCGACCACCGCCAGCCGGCCGCGTCCGGGCCGCCGTACGACGGCACAGGTCGCCGTCGCGGGGACACCGGCCGACTTGCGCTTGGGCACGAGGAGTTCGCCGCCGTCGGCCAGGGCGGCGGCCTCGGCGACGGACGGGGTTCCCACGGCGGCGAGGGGCGCGTCGGAGGGGTTCGGCACCGGCACCGCCGCCAGCTCCTCGGCCGGGTACGTCACCAGCGGCACACCGAGCCGCTCGGCCGCCCCCACGATGCCCGGCTCCTCGCGCTTGGCGTCCACGGTGGCCAGCTCGGCGACGCTGCGCGCGGACAGACCCGCGTCCCGCAGCGCTGACTCGATCACGTCGAGTACTTCGTCCACCGGAGCGCCCTTGGACGCACCGACCCCCACCACCAGCGACGGCGGACGCAGCAGCACCTCGCGCCCGGCGGGTTCGACGGCCCGGTCCGTGAGGCGCACCGCCCAGGCGCCCTGCTCGGCGAACGGCACCGGCGGCAGCGGCCACGCCACCTCCGCGCGCAGCGCGACCGGCTCCCCGTCGAGCAGGGCCCGCGTCACGCCCGCCACATCGCCCTCCACGGGCATGCCGAGGGTGTCGAGACCGGGGATGCCGACGGCGTCCGTCGCCGTGGTCACCACGGGCACCGCGCCCAGCGACTCGCCCACCTCGCGGGCCAGGTCGTTGGCGCCGCCCGCGTGCCCGCCGACCAGGGGCACCGCGAACCGGCACGCCTCGTCGACGCACACCACACCCGGGTCGGACGCCTTGTCGGACAGCAGCGGCGCGACGAGCCGCACCACCGCGCCCGTCGCCAGGAAGCACACGAGCTGCTCGCACTCCGCGAACGCCCGCCGGACGGCGTCCCCGACGGGCCCGTCGTACACGCGGGTGCGGTCCGGCCACGCCGCGGCCAGCCGGTCGCGTGCCGCCGCCCCCGCCACGGTGGCGGAAATGAGGCCGATCACTGGGCAACTCCTTCTTCAGGGATCCCCGCAGCGACTTCTGCGGGGACTTCTTCGGTGATTCCTTCGGTGATTCCTTCAGGGATTTCCGCGGGATCCACTTCGGGGGCGGGGTCCTGGACCCCCACAGCAGGAAAACGGGATTGGTCGCCGCCAGCCGGGTCACGTCCCCCGGCAGCGGGGCCAGCCGCGAGGACTGCAGCAGGACGCCGTCGACGGCGAACCCGGCGTCCGTGAGCGCGGCCCGCGCCGCGGGCACCCGGTCCAGCGCGGCCATCGCGACGACCACGGTCCGCCGGGCCCGCCGCGCGCACGCCCCGACGATGCCGGGCAGCTCCCGCCCGCCGCCGCCGACGAACACCGCGTCCGGATCGTCGAGTCCGTCCAGCACCGCGGGCGCCTCGCCGTGCACCACGTGCACGTCGACGCCGTGCGCGGCCGCGTTGGCGCGGATCCGCCCGACGCCGTCCCCGGACCTCTCCACGGCGCTGACCGCCGCGCCCAGCCGCGCGCACTCCACGGCCACCGACCCCGAACCGGAACCCACGTCCCAGACCAGGTCGCCGGGGCGCGGCCCGAGCCGGGCCAGGGCCAGCGCCCGCACCTCGAACTTGGTGATCATCGAGTCGCGGTGCGCGAAGTCGCCCTCGTCCAGCGCCCAGCCGGCGGGCCGGCGCGCCGGCCCCGCCAGCGTCCGCACGGGACCGGACGCCCGCGCCTCGTCCAGGCACAGCACGACGCTCACCGCCGTCCCCCAGTCGCGGGCCGCCGCCTCGGCGGGCGTGACCCGCTCCACGCGCTCGCGCGCCGGGTCGCCCAGCGCCGAGGCGACGACCAGGACCCGGCCGGGAGCGGTCCGGGCCAGCGCGGCGCCCAGCTCGGCGGGACCGGCACCGGGCCCGGTCAGCACGGCCACCTTCGGATATGCCCGGCACACCTGGACCGCCGTCCGCGGCTCCCGCCCGTGCGCGCTGACGACGACGGCGTCCTCCCAGGTCAGCCCGAGCCGCGCGAACGCGGTGGCGACCGAGGACACCCCGGCACGACCTCCAGCCGCTCCGCGCCGAACCGCTCGGCGAGCGCCCGCACGATCCCGAAGAACCCCGGGTCCCCGGACGCCAGCACCACCACCCGCCGCTCCTCGGCGACGTACCTCCCGATGCCGTCGAGCGCGGGCGCCAGCGGCCCCAGCACGATCCGCTCGGCGCCCTCCGGCAGCTCCACGGCGTCCAGGTGGCGGCGTCCGCCGACGACGAGGTCCGCGCCCGCCGTCACCGCCGCGGGGACGGGCGCCCCGGTCCCCGCGCCGACGACGGTGATCGGAGGACGGCTCACGTACGGGCACCCCGTTCGCGCAGGGCCCTGCGGGCCTCGGGGTCGGCCTTGCGGTGGCCGTGGAAGTGACCGGGGTGGTACAGGTGCGAGCGGGTGCCGTGCGCGGCGAGCGCCGGGCCGACCAGGAACAGCGTGTGCTTCCACAGCTTGTGCTCCTTGACCGTCTCCTCCAGCGTGCCGATCGTGCACCGCACGACCAGCTCCTCCGGCCAGGTGGCCTGGTGGGCGACGACGACGGGCGTCTCGGTCGGGTAGCCGCCCTCCAGCAGCTCCCGCACCAGCTGTCCGCTGCGCGCGGCCGACAGGAAGAGCGCCATGGTCGTGCCGTGCCGGGCGAACTCCCGCACCTCCTCGCCGGGCGGCATGGGCGTCTTGCCGCCGCCGAGCCGGGTGAGGATCACCGACTGCGCCACCTCGGGAATCGTCAGCTCGCGCCCGGCCAGCGCGGCGACGGCGGAGAAGGAGGACACCCCGGGCACGATCTCGGTGGCGATGCCGATCTCGTCGCAGCGGTCGGCCTGCTCCTGCGTACCGCCCCACAGGGCGGGGTCGCCCGAGTGGATCCGGGCGACCCGGAGGCCGTCCCGGTGCGCCCGTTCGTAGACGGCGACGACGTCCTCCAGGGACATGGTCGCCGAGTCGAGGATCTCCGCGTCCTCGCGCGCGTGCTCCAGCACCTCCGCCTGGACCAGGCTCGCGGCCCAGATCACGACGTCGGCCTCGGCGATGGCACGGGCGGCACGGAAGGTCAGCAGGTCGGCGGCGCCGGGACCGGCGCCGACGAAGGTCACCTTGCCGGCGGGGGCGTCGGCCATGGGTTCGGGTCCTCTCATGACGGGGTGGAGTGCGGGACGGGACACGGGTGGTGGCGAAGGTGCGTGGCCGGGGCCCGATCGGATACGAAGGGCACATGGCGGTGTTCGTCGCGCTCGGCGCGTTCCTGATGACGTTGGCCGGCGGCTGGACCGCACAGCGCGTGACCGACCGCCGCCACCTGGTGCTGGGCCTGGCGGGGGCCTGATGCTCGGCGTGGTCGGCCTGGACCTGCTGCCGGAGGCACTGGAGGCGGCCGGCACGGAGGTCTTCGGCGTGCCCGCCGCGCTGCTGCTGTTCGTGGCGGGCTTCCTGCTGGCCCATCTGGTGGAACGTCTGCTGGCCCACCGGCAGGCCGCGCACGGCGCCGGCGAACACGGCGGCCGCAGCCCCGGGTGGGCCTCACGGCGGCCGCGGCGATGGTCGGTCACAGCGCCATGGACGGCGTCGCGATCGGCGCGGCCTTCCAGGTGGGCGGAGGCATGGGCACGGCCGTCGCCCTGGCCGTCGTCGCCCACGACTTCGCGGACGGCTTCAACACGTACACCCTCACCAGCCTGTACGGGAACGACCGCCGCAGAGCCCTCGCCATGCTGGTCGCGGACGCCGCGGCACCGGTCGTCGGGGCCGCCTGCACCACGTTCGTCACCATCCCGGGCCACTGCTCGGCGGTTACCTGGGCTTCTTCGCCGGCGGACTGCTCTACCTGGCGGCGGCCGAGATCCTCCCGAGGCCCACCACGTACACCCCGCCCGCTCGACGGTGCTGTGCACGATCGTGGGCGCGGCCTTCATCTGGCTGGTGGTGGGCGTGGCGCAGTGAACCGGCAGGTCCGGCTGAACCGGGGGGCCTCACAGCTTGCCGCCCCGTCCGCCGTCGCGCCGGGCGGGCGCGATGAGCGTCGAGAGGTAGGGGAGGGTCTCCCCGGCCAGCTCGGCCGCGGGCCGCACGGACTCCTCGGCCAGCCCGAGCGCCGACCCCCACACCGCGTCCTCGAGCCGCCCGGTCTCGCGCAGCGCCTCCGCGACCTCGGCGGCCTGCCGGCCGAACTTGTAGGCGACGACGGTGCCGGGTCCGGCCAGCGCCTCCTTCAGCACGGCCGACCCCGCCGTCACGGGCACCAGCGTCAACGGCTCGGTCCCCTCGGTCAGTACGGCCCCCGAACGCGCCGCGAGGTCCTGCATGGCGGTGATCCCGGGCACGGTCTCCACGACGGTGCCCGGCACCAGCTCCCCGACGGTGTGGGCGAGATACGTGAACGTCGAGTACACGTTCGGGTCGCCGATGGTGGCGAAGGCGACGGTGTCGACTTGCGTGAGCAACCGCGCCACCCGCTCCCCGGCGACGTCCCAGGCGGCCTCCCGCCGGCCCCGGTCGGTCCGCTCGTTCAGCGCGAACGCCACCCGGACGACCTTCTCCGCGGACACGTAGTGGAGCACGGTGGCCTCGGCACGCCCCCGCTCCGCGCCCGCCGTCCCGTCGGGCGCCGCCATCACGGGGACGACGACCACGTCGGCGGCCCGCAGGGCGTTGACGCCCTTCACGGTGACCAGCTCCGGATCCCCGGGACCGACCCCCACTCCGATCAGCCTGCTGCTCATGACGTCCGGCACCTCTCCACGAACCGACGGGCCGCACCGGGCGACGACGCCCAGTGCGTGTGCAGGTAACTCGCGTGCACACCGCGCTCCACAAAACCCTCGACCCGCTTCACGGGAGCGAGGACCCCCCACGCCGGAGACGCCCCGGCACCCGGCTCGACGACCGTCCGGTGGAACTCGTGCCCCCGCATCCGCGTCCCCGCCCCGGCGAGCACGCTGTCGCCCACCGCGACGGCGTCCCGGTAGCCGAGGGTGAGCCGCTCGGTCATCCGGGCCGTGGCGTCCAGCACCCCGCACATGGGCAGCCCGTCCAGCTCCCGGCACAGGTACAGCAACCCGGCGCACTCGGCGGCGACCGGAGCCCCGCCCTCCGCGAGCGCGGCGACCTCCTTGCGGAGTCCCTCGTTCGCGGACAGTTCGGCGGCGTACACCTCGGGGAACCCGCCCCCCACCACCAACCCGCCCGTGTCCGGCGGCAGTCGCTCGTCCCGCAGCGGATCGAAGGTCACGACGTCGGCCCCGGCGGCACCGAGCAGCTCGGTGTGCTCGGCGTAGGAGAAGGTGAACGCGGCCCCACCGGCGACGGCGATCACCGGCGCCGGCCTCCCGGCCACCCGGACCGGACGGCCACGGGCGAGCCGGGCCGCGACCTCGGCCGTGGCCTCGGCCGTGGCTTCGGTACCGGCCTCGTCCGAGGCCGCGGCCTCAGCTGCGTATCCGGCCCCAGCCCCAGCCCCGTACCCGGCCCCGTACCCGGCCCCGGACACGGCCTCAACCGCGTCCCAGGCCACGCCCGGCAGCTCCCCCGCACCCCGCGCCAGCGCGGCCAGCGCCTCCAGGTCGCACCCGGCCGAGACCTGCGCCGCCATGGCGGCCACCGCCTCCACCGCCCGCGCCCCGCGTTCGGCCACCGGCACCAGCCCCAGGTGCCGCGACGGCGTCTCCACCGGCGCGGCCCGCCGCAGCGCGCCAGCACCGGCACCCCGACCGACTCCAGCGCCTCCCGCAGCAACGCCTCGTGCCGGTCCGAGGCGACCTTGTTCAGGATCACGCCCCCGATCCGCACCCCCGGGTCCCACGACACGAACCCGTGCACCAGCGCCGCCACCGACCGCGACTGCGACGACGCGTCCACGACCAGCACCACCGGCGCCCGCAGCAGCTTCGCCACCTGCGCCGTGGACGCCAGCTCGCCCTGCCCCGCGGCCCCGTCGTACAGCCCCATCACGCCCTCGACGACGGCGATGTCGCACCCGCGCGCCCCGTGCAGGAACAGCGGAGCCACCAGCTCCGGCCCGCACAGGTACGCGTCGAGGTTGCGCCCCACCCGCCCGGTGGCGAGCGCGTGGTACCCGGGGTCGATGTAGTCCGGTCCCACCTTGTGCGGGGACACGGCGAGCCCCCGCGCGGCGAACGCGGCCATCAGCCCCGTGGCGACGGTGGTCTTGCCGCTGCCCGACGAGGGCGCGGCGACGACCAGCCGCGGGACGGAGGACGTCACCACTCGATGCCCCTCTGCCCCTTCTGCCCCACGTCCATGGGGTGCTTGACCTTGGACATGTCGGTGACGAGGTCGGCGAAGTCCACGAGCTTCCCCGGCGCGTTCCGCCCGGTGATCACGACGTGCTGGTTCCCCGGCCGCTCCCGCAGCACGGACACCACCTCGTCGGTGTCGATCCACCCCCAGTGCATCGGGTACGCGAACTCGTCGAGCACGTACAGCCGGTACGTCTCGGCGGCCAGGTCCCGCTTGACCTGCTCCCAGCCCTCGCGGGCCTTCTCCTCGTTGTCCATCTGCGAATCCCGCTGCACCCAGGACCAGCCCTCGCCCATCTTGTGCCAGGCGACCGACCCGCCCTCGCCGGAGTCGCCGAGCACCCGCAGCGCCCGCTCCTCGCCGACCTTCCACTTCGCCGACTTGACGAACTGGAACACCCCGATGGGCCACCCCTGGTTCCAGGCTCGCAGCGCCAGCCCGAACGCGGCCGTCGACTTGCCCTTGCCGACCCCGGTGTGCACGACGACCAGCGCCCGGTTGCGTCGCTGACGGGTCGTCAGTCCGTCGTCCGGTACGACACTCGGCTGTCCCTGCGGCATTACGCGGCCCTCCTCGAAGTCCCCTGCACGTCCCTGACCAGCCCGACGATCGCGTCCGCCCGCAACTCGTCGAGCGTGACGGCGCTGCCGCCCAGCTCCTGCGCGAGCCGCCCGGCGAGCCCCAGCCGCACCGGCCCCGACTCGCAGTCCACGACCACGGACGCGACCCCGTCGGCCGCGAACAGCCGGGCCGCCCGCCCGGCGAGGGCCACGGGCTCGGGACCACCGGTCGCCCGCCCGTCCGTCACCACGACCACCAGCGGCCGCCGAGCGGAGTCCCGCAGCCGCTCCACCCGCAGCACGTCGTGCGCGCGGAGCAGTCCGGCCGCCAGCGGCGTCCGCCCCCGGTCGGCAGCGACTCCAGCCGGGCCGCCGCCGCGTCCACGGACGAGGTCGGCGGCAGCGCCACGTCGGCGGCCGACCCCCGGAACGTCACCAGCCCCACCTTGTCCCGTCGCTGGTATGCGTCGAGCAGCAGCGACAGCACGGCACCCTTGACGGCGCTCATCCGCTGCCGGGCCGCCATGGACCCGGACGCGTCGACGACGAACAGCACGAGATTGCCCTCGCGGCCCTCCCGCGTCGCCTGCCGCAGATCGTCACGGCGCACGACCAGCCCGCGCCCGGACCGCCCGCGCGCCCGCTGGTGCGGCGCCGCCGCCTGCACGGTCGCCGCCAGGTGCAGCTTGGTCAGCGTCCCGCGGGGCCGCCGGGACCCGGTGGTCCGCCCCTGCTCGGTCCGCGCCCGCGACCGCCGCCCGGCGGCGCCCTCCCCGATCCCGGGCACGCTCAGCGCCTTGGTCCGGAAGGGCTCGCCCGCACGCGCCGGCTGCTGCTCACCGGCACCGGCCCCCGAGGTCTGCGGCTCACCGCTCTCCCCGGCCTCGGGCCGCGCCCCGGCGTCACCGCCCTCGGGCCCCTCCGACGGCGGCTGCCCGCCGCCCCCGCCGTCCCCGCCGGGCCCGTCCGGACCGGGATCGGGGTCCTCGTCGTCGGACCCGCCGAACTCCTCCAGCGTCTCGTCGAGCTTGTCCTCGTCGAGTCCGGGCGCGTCGAAGGGGTTGCGGCGCCGCCGGTGCGGCAGCGCGAGCAGCGCGGCCTGCCGGACGTCCTCCGCGAGCACCTCGGTCCGCCCGGCCCACGCCGCCAGCGCCGTCGCCGTACGCGCCATCACGATGTCGGCCCGCATCCCGTCGACTTCGAAGGCCGCGCAGGTCGCCGCGATCTGCCGCAGCGCCCCGTCGCCCAGCCGCACCGACGGCAGCAGCTTGCGCGCCGCCACGATCCGCGCCCGTACGGCCGCCTCCTCGTCCGCCCACCGCGCGGCGAAGCCGGCCGGGTCGTCGTCGTGGGCGAGCCGCCGCCGCACGACCTCCACCCGCTGGTCGGGCTCCCGTGAGGCGGCGACCTCCACGGTCAGCCCGAACCGGTCGAGCAGCTGCGGCCGCAGCTCGCCCTCCTCCGGGTTCATGGTCCCGACGAGCAGGAACCGCGCCGCGTGCCGTACGGAGACGCCCTCGCGCTCGACGTAGGAGGCTCCCATGGCGGCGGCATCCAGCAGAACGTCGATGAGGTGGTCATGGAGCAGGTTGACCTCGTCGACGTAGAGGATGCCCCGGTTCGACGCGGCGAGCAGACCTGGCTCGAACGCCTTCACACCTTCTGTCAGCGCCCGCTCGATGTCGAGCGCGCCGACCAGCCGGTCCTCGGAGGCGCCGACCGGCAACTCGACCATCCGCGCCGGGCGTTCGGCCCCGGGCCCCGGCTCGTGCGGCCCGTCCGGGCACGCGGGGTCCGGCGCCGCGGGATCGCAGGAGAACCGGCAGCCGGGGACCACGGGGACCGCCGGCAGCAGCACCGAGAGGGCGCGCACGGCCGTGCTCTTGGCGGTCCCCTTCTCGCCGCGCACCAGCACCCCGCCGACCGCCGGCGACACGGCGTTCAGCAACAGCGCGAGCCGCAGGTCGTCCTGGCCGACGACGGCCGTGAACGGGAACGGATTACTCACTGGTCGTCGCCCTCCAAGTCGCCTTCCAGCTCCAGGTAGGTCGCCCGGAGCCGCTCGATCGTGTCCGCGTCCGGCTCCGCCCACAGCCCGCGGTCCGCCGCCTCCAGCAGCCGCTCGGTGATGCCGCGCAGCGCCCAGGGATTGGACTTCCTCATGAAGTCCTGGTTCTCCGGATCGAAGACGTACTCGGCGCTGAGCTTCTCGTACATCCAGTCGTCGACCACGCCCGCCGTGGCGTCGTAGCCGAAGAGGTAGTCGACGGTCGCCGCCATCTCGAAGGCACCCTTGTAGCCGTGGCGCCGCATCGCGGCCATCCAGCGCGGGTTGACCACCCGGGCGCGGAACACCCGGTGGGTCTCCTCGCCCAGCGTCCGGGTCTTCACCTGGTCGGGGGTGGCCGAGTCGCCGACGTACGCCTCGGGGGAGGCGCCCGTCAGATGGCGCACCATGGCGACCATGCCGCCGTGGTACTGGAAGTAGTCGTCCGCATCCGCGATGTCATGTTCACGTGTGTCCACGTTCTTCGCCGCCACCGCGATCCGCCGGAACGCCGTCTCCATGTCCCCGCGCGCCGCCCGCCCGTCGAGCCCGCGCCCGTAGGCGTAGCCGCCCCACACCGCGTACACCTCGGCGAGGTCGGCGTCCGAGCGCCAGTTGCGGGCGTCGATCAGCGGCAGCAGCCCGGCGCCGTACGCGCCCGGCTTGGAGCCGAAGACGCGGGCCGTCGCCCGGCGCCGGTCGCCGTGCTCGGCGGTGTCCTCGTCGGCGTGCGCCTTCACGTAGTTCACGTCGGCCGGTTCGTCCAGCTCGGCCACCGCCCGCACCGCGTCGTCGATCAGCCCGACGACGTGCGGGAACGCGTCGCGGAAGAACCCGGAGATGCGGACCGTGACGTCGATGCGGGGCCGGCCCAGTTCCGCCGCCGGCACGATCTCGAAGCCGGTCACCCGGCGCGAGGCGTCGTCCCACACCGGCCGGCAGCCCAGCAGCGCGAGGATCTCGGCGATGTCGTCGCCCTGGGTGCGCATGGCCGAGGTGCCCCACACCGTCAGGCCGACCGACTTCGGGTACGCGCCGGTGTCCTGGAGGTACCGCTGCACGAGGGAGTCGGCGAGGGACTGGCCGACCTCCCAACTCAGGCGGGACGGGATGGCCTTGGGGTCGACCGAGTAGAAGTTGCGGCCCGTCGGCAGGACGTTGACCAGCCCGCGCGTGGGCGAGCCGGACGGACCGGCCGGGACGTAACCGCCGTTCAGGGCCTTGAGGATGTGCCCGATCTCGTCGGTCGTCCGCTCCAGCCGGGGCACGACCTCCGTGCAGGCGAACTCCACCACCGCGACGGCGTCCGGGAGTTCGGTGCCCAGCACCTCCCGGACGAGCGCGCGGCTCTCACCGGCCGCCCAGCCCCGCGCCTCCATGCCCTCCGCGATCCGCCGGCACAGCTGCTCCAGCAGGTCGATCGCGTCGGCGGCGCTGCGCGACGGCCCCGGCACCAGGCCGGTCAGCTCCACGGGCACCTTGACCGGTGCCCCCGGCTCGGCGAGCAGCTCCTTCTCGGCCAGCCCGAAGTGTTCCGCCAGACAGGCCCGCAGACCCGGCAGCGCGTTCGCCCGCCCGCCCCACACCTGCGAGGCCCGCAGCACGGCCAGCACCAGGTTCACGCGCGCCTCGTCCACCGGCCCGCCGCCCAGGACGTGCAGGCCGTCGCGGATCTGCACGTCCTTGATCTCGCACAGGTAGCCGTCGATGTGCATGACGAACTCGTCGAACGCCTCGTCGTCCGGCTGGTCGTCGACGTGCAGGTCGTGGTGCAGCTCGGCGGCCTTCACCAGCGTCCAGATCTGCGCCCGCACGGCCGGCGCCTTCGCCGGGTCCAGGTCGGAGACGAGCGCGTACTCGTCGAGGAGCTGCTCCAGCTTGGCCAGGTCACCGTAGGTGTCGGCGCGCGCCATCGGCGGCACCAGGTGGTCGACGACGGTGGCGTGCCCGCGCCGCTTGGCCTGCGTGCCCTCGCCGGGGTCGTTGACGATGAACGGGTAGACCAGCGGGAGTTCACCGAGTACGGCGTCGGGGGCGCAGCCCCCGCTCAGGCCCAGCCCCTTGCCCGGCAGCCACTCCATCGTGCCGTGCTTGCCCATGTGGACGATCGCGTCGGCGCCGAAACCGCCCTCCGACGCCGGCGCCTCCAGCCACCGGTACGCCGCCATGTAGTGGTGCGACGGCGGCATGTCGGGGTCGTGGTAGATCGCGATCGGGTTCTCGCCGAAGCCGCGCGGCGGCTGGATCATCACGACGACGTTCCCGAACCGCAGGGACGCCAGCACGATGTCGTCGCCGTCGACGTACAGGCTGCCCGGCGGCTCGCCCCACGCGTCGAGCATGCCCTGTCTGAGGTCCGGGTCGAGCCGGTCGAACCAGGCCCGGTAGTCGGCCAGCGGTACCCGTGCGGGCGCGGTGGCGAGCTGCTCCTCGGTCAGCCACTCGACGTCGTGGCCACCGGCCTCGATCAGCCGGTGGATCAACTCGTCGCCGTTGTCGGGGTATTCGGTGAGCGAGTACCCGGCCGCCTTGAGGGCGTCGAGGACCCGGACGGCGGAGGCGGGCGTGTCGAGGCCGACCGCGTTGCCGACCCGCGAGTGCTTGGTGGGGTAGGCGGTGAAGACGAGCGCGAGCTTCTTGTCGGCGTTCGCCTTGTGCCTGAGCCGCGCGTGCCGTACGGCGATCCCGGCGACGCGCGCGGCCCGCTCGGGGTCGGCGACGTACACCGGGACGTCGTCCGGGCCCTGCTCCTTGAAGGAGAAGGGGACGGTGATCAGCCGCCCGTCGAACTCGGGGATCGCGACCTGCATCGCCGCGTCCATGGGGGAGAGGGCGGCGTCGGAGGCGTCCCAGGCGGCCCTCGAGGAGGTGAGGCACAGCCCCTGCAGCACCGGTACGTCGAGGTCGGCGAGCGCCCCGATGTCCCAGGCCTCCTCGTCGCCGCCGGCCGACGCCTGCGAGGCGTGGGTGCCGCCCGCGGCCAGCACGGTGGCGACCAGGGTGTCCGCCGTGCCGAGGATCTCGTACAGACCGGGGTCGGCGTCGCGCAGCGAACCGCAGTACACCGCGAGGGCGTTGGCGCCCCTCGCCTCGATCGCGTCGCACAGCGTGTCCACGAAGGCGGTGTTGCCGCTCAGTTCGTGCGCCCGGTAGAAGAGCACGCCGACGGTCGGCCGGCCCTCCCGGAGCGCCCGGTCGCCGTGGACGCCGTGCGCGGGCATCGGCCGCGGCTCCTCGAAGCCCTCGCCCGTCAGCAGGACGGTGTCGGAGAGGAACCGCGCCAGCTCGGTGAGGTTGGCGGGCCCGCCCTCGACGAGGTACCTGAGCGCCTCCGCCACCACGCCGGCCGGTACGGACGACTCGGCCATCAGCTCCGCGTCCGGCACGGCCTCCCCGCCCAGCAGGACGGTGGGGATGCCGGACGCCTTCAGCGCGGCGAGCCCGTCCTCCCAGGCCCGCTTCCCGCCGAGCAGCCGTACGACGGCGACGTCCGAGCCCTCGATCAGGCCCGGCAGGTCCTCCGCGACGTCCACGCGGGTCGGATTGCCGATCCGGTACGAGGCACCGCCGGCGGCCCGGGCCGCCAGCAGATCGGTGTCGGCGGTCGACAACAACAACACTGTGCTCATGCGGGCGCTCCCGGTGGAATGAAAGGCAGTCCTTGCGGCGCGCCCGACTCGATGAGCCGCCACAGCGCGTCCGTGTCCGCGTGCTGTTCGATCAGGTCGCCGAGCCGGTCGAGCTGCTGCTCGCGCAGCGCGGCGAAGGAGGTGTCGGCGGCCGGCACGAAACGGCGGCCCGCGGCGGCCGCCACCTCCCGCAGGAACGCCCGGCGGAAACCGTCCGACTCCAGTGAGCCGTGCCAGTGGGTGCCCCAGGTCTGGCCGACCCGGCAGCCGTCCAGGCTGTGCCCTTCGTCATCACGGATGAACGTCTGGCCTCCGCCGACGTCGGCGACCCCGTGATGGATCTCGTACCCCTCGACCCGCTCGCCGAGGGCCTGGCCGACGGGCCGGGTGAGGGTCTTCTCGCGGGCGAACCGCACCCGGACGGGAAGGACGCCGAGCCCCGCGACCTCGCCGGCGCGCGACTCGACCTCGTCCTCGATGTGCTCGCCGAGGATCTGGAAGCCGCCGCAGACGCCCAGCACGGGCCGCTGCTCGGCGACCCTGCGCAGGATCGCGTCCGCCAGTCCGCGCTCCCGCAGCCACCGCAGCGCCCGGACCGTCCCCGGGTTCCCGGGATCACCACGAGGTCGGCGTCGGCCAGTTCCTCCGGCCGGTCCACGAACCGCACGACGACGCCCGGTTCGGCGGCCAGCGCGTCCACGTCGGTGAAGTTGGACATGAGGGGACCGCGCAGACGGCGACCCGCAGCACGTCCTCGCCGACGGGCGCGGAGACGTCCGACTCCCGGACGGCGCCCCGCAGGGAGACCGCCATCCCGTCCTCCTCGTCGATGCCGAGCCCGTGCCGGAACGGCAGCACTCCGTAGGTCCGCCGCCCGGTCAGCCCGTGCAGCATGTCCAGGCCCGGCTCCAGCAGCGAGACGTCACCGCGGAACTTGTTGACGAGGAACCCGGCGACCAGTTCCTGGTCCTGCGGCGAGAGCAGCGCGACGGTCCCGAAGAAGGAGGCGAAGACGCCGCCGCGGTCGATGTCGCCGACGACGAGCACGGGGAGCCGCGCGTTGCGGGCGATCCCCATGTTCACGATGTCGGTCCGCCGCAGGTTGATCTCGGCGGGACTGCCCGCCCCCTCACAGATCACCGCGTCATACGTGCCCCGCAACTCGGCGAGACAGTCGAGAACGGTCCCGAGGAGTTCCTCCTGCCGTCCGCCGCGCAGCCTGCTCCCGGGGGACGCCCCTCCGCTCCCTCCGGCCCCTCCGCTCCTTCCGGCCCCTCCGGTCTCGCCGAAGAAGCCGCGCGCGCTCATCTCGCCGACCGGCCTGCCGAGCAGCACGACCTGGCTGCTCCGCTCGCCGCCCGGCTTGAGCAGCACCGGGTTCATCAGCGCCGTCGGCTCGATGCGGCAGGCCTGCGCCTGCATGGCCTGCGCGCGCCCGATCTCGGCGCCCTCACGGGTCACGAACGAGTTGAGGGACATGTTCTGCGCCTTGAAGGGCGCCACCTTGACCCCCTGCCGCACCAGCCACCGGCAGATCCCGGCCGTGACGACGCTCTTGCCGGCGTCCGAGGTGGTGCCGGCGACGAGGAGACCCCCGCTCATGACGTACGCCCCTTCGCTCCCGCCGCGAGGACGCTCGCGGCGACGGCGCGCGCGGCGACGGTGACGCCGAGCGCGAGCAGGCCGACGCGGCGGGAGAGCCGCGCGGCACGTTCGATGTCCCGGACCACGACGGGCCGGCCCCGCTCCCCGTTCAGCACCGGCCGGTGCTCGACGCGCCCGCCGTACGACAGCGTCCCGCCCAGCCGCACCCCGAGGGCACCGGCGAACGACGCCTCCACGGGACCGGCGTTGGGGCTGGGGTGCCTACGCGCGTCGGCCCGCCAGGCCCGCAGCGCCCCGCGCGGATCGTCACCGGCGACGGCGGCCAGGACGGCGGTCAGCCGGGCCCCCGGCCAGCCGGCGACGTCGTCCAGCCGGGCCGACGCCCACCCGAAGCGGAGGTGGCGCGGCGAGCGGTGACCGACCATCGCGTCCAGGGTGTTGACGGCCCGGAACCCGAGCAGTCCCGGCACGCCGCCGACGGCTCCCCACACCAGGGCGCCCACGACCGCGTCGGAGGTGTTCTCGGCGACGGACTCGACGACCGCGCGGGCGATCCCGTCGGCGTCCAGGGCCTGCGGGTCCCGCCCGCACAGGTGCGGCAGGCGCGCCCGCGCGCCCTCGACGTCCCCCGCCTCCAGGGCCCGCCCGACGGCCCGGGCCTCCCGTACCAGCGAGGTCCCGCCGACGACGGCCCACGCGGCGGCACCGGTCAGCGCGACGGAGGCGGTGGGGGAGCGGCGTACGGCACGCGAGGCGAGGGCTCCGAGGGCCACGGCGCCACCGGCGCACACGGCGGTGTGCAGCGCGCCCCACCCGCGGTGGTCCCGCCAGAGCACCCGCTCCACGCCGGCCGCGGCCCGCCCGAACACGGCGACCGGATGTCCCCGGCGCGGATCGCCGAGGAGCAGGTCCCCCAGGAGGCCGGCGGCGGCACCGTACGCGTATCGGCGATCGGCACCCATCGGCTCAGCCGGCCGACGGGCCGGGCAACGACCTGGTGCTGTACCTCGAACGGCAGCCGAGCATGGCGATATGTCCTCACTCAGGGTGTCCACGCCCTGGTTCGACGAGACCGGCGACGAGAGTTCCTGGCTCCCGGGGGTGTCTACCCCGGTGACAGTGGCGGGACCGCGCCGGATTCACACCGGCTTCCTCTTCTGTCGCCGTACATGGCCCCGGCAGTCCACCACGGGCCCGGAACGGCCGTCAACTCACTGTTGACCTGCGACGGGACAGTGTGCAGAACCCCACACGCCGCCGGCCCCGCACCACCGGTCACGGCCGTCACGCACGCGTGGGGCGCGGGACGGTGATCCGTCCCGCGCCCCACGCGCGCGTGTGCGTGCCGATCCGTCAGGCGACGATCAGCGAGATCCCGTAGGCCACCGCCCCGGCGCACGCCGCGAAGCACGCGTACGCGCCGGTGACGGCCAGGGTGGCGGAGCCGCCCTGGGCCGCGGCCCGCTCGCGGCGGGAGAGGCCCATGACGCCGAGGGTGAAGAGGGCCACGAGGGCCACGGTGACGACGAGACTGACCCCGAAGACGGAGCCGAGAGCCGCCCAGTCGATCTTCATGCTGCTTCTTCCTTCGTACCGGTGGGGGCGGGACTCAGACGGTGGTGACGGTGGGGGCGGCCGGCGGGGCCGGCTCCGGCTCCGGCGCCGGGACGGTGGCCGTGAGGTCCTCGGTGACCGTGCCCGCCGGGGCGGGGTCACGGCGGCGATCGCGGTGGTGACCACGCCGGCCGGCTCCTCGTCCCCGCCGACGACGTGCGTGTGGTCGATGATCTCGCGCCGCGAGATCTTCCAGATCGCCGCGCTGGAGGCGATGAGGAACACCGCGACGAGCGCCGTGCCCCAGTCGCCGAAGCCGGTCACGTACTCGGCGAGGGCGCCGACCAGGGCCGCGGCCGGCAGCGTCAGGCCCCAGGCCACGAACATCCGGGTGGCGGTCGACCAGCGGACGACGCCGCCCTTGCGGCCCAGGCCCGCGCCCATCACCGCGCCGGACACCGAGTGCGTGGTGGAGAGCGAGAAGCCGAGGTGGGAGGAGGCCAGGATGACGGTGGCCGCGCTGGTCTGGGCGGCGAAGCCCTGCTGCGGCTGGAGGTCGGTCAGGCCCTTGCCCATGGTGCGGATGATGCGCCAGCCGCCGAGGTAGGTGCCGAGCGCGATCGCCAGGCCCGCGGACAGGATGACCCACAGCGGAGGGTCGGAGTCGGGGGCGACGGCGCCGCCGGCGACCAGGGCGAGAGTGATGATGCCCATCGTCTTCTGGGCGTCGTTGGTGCCGTGGGCGAGCGAGACCAGGCCGGCGGAGGCGATCTGGCCGGTCCGGTAGCCCTTGGCGGCGGCCTTGCCGTCGGCCTTCTTGCCCAGCGCGTACGACAGCCGGGTCGCGAGCATCGCCGCGACGCCCGCGACGATCGGCGCGGCGACGGCCGGGATCAGGACCTTGGTGACGAGCACGTCGCCGTGGACCGCGCCGGCGCCGGCCGAGGCGATGGTGGCGCCGATCAGCCCGCCCATCAGGGCGTGCGAGGAGCTGGACGGCAGTCCGACCAGCCAGGTCAGCAGGTTCCAGAGGATCGCGCCGACCAGGGCGGCGAAGATGACCTCGGGACGGATGCCGGTCTCGTCGACGAGACCCTTGGAGATCGTGTTGGCGACCTCCACGGAGAGGAAGGCGCCCACAAGGTTCAGCACGGCGGACATGGCCACCGCGACCTTGGGCTTGAGTGCACCGGTCGAGATGGTGGTGGCCATCGCGTTGGCGGTGTCGTGGAAACCGTTCGTGAAATCGAACGCGAGTGCGGTTACTACCACAATCGCGAGGATCAGCGAGAAGCTTTCCATTTACCCAGGCAATCGTTCGAGGTCATTGGCTGGATGAACGTAGGTAACCTGGGTGAACGGAAGATGAACTGGGACGGGCTTCGCGGTGTCCACAATCGGCGGAGTTCATTCCGCTTCGCCGTGACACCCCGGACGCCGCACGGGCCCGGGTCCCGCGCCCCCTTCCCCGAGGGTCCTGGAAGGCCGCGAAAGAGATGTTCGTCACCTGGCAGGATCACGGCATGGCAGAGCAGCGACGCGACACCGGTGACGGCCCCCACGCCCCCCACGACCTCCACGACCTCCACGACGGGGAGGTCGCGCACGCCTGGGAACAGCTCGTGGCGACGGCCCGCCGCACCGTCGCCGACCGGCTCGTCGTCGGCACCTCCGGCAACGTCTCGGTCCGCGTCGGGGACCTCGTCCTGGTCACCCCCTCGGGCGTCCCCTACGACCGCCTCACCCCCGACGACGTCACCGGCGTCGACCTCGACGGCCGGCAGGTCCTCGGCACCCTCACCCGACCAGCGAACTGCCCATGCACCTCGCCGTGCACCGCACCACCGACGCCCGCGCCGTCGTCCACACCCACGCCGTGCACGCCACCGCCGTCTCGACCCTCGTGAGCGAACTCCCGTCCGTCCACTACATGACGGCCGCGCTCGGCGGCCCCGTCCGCGTCGCCCCCTATGCGACCTACGGCACCGAGGAACTCGCCCGCAACCTCCTGCACGCCCTCGCCGGCCGCACCGCCTGCCTCCTCCAGAACCACGGCACCCTCACCCACGGCGCCACCCTCGACGAGGCCTACGACCGCACGGCCCAGCTGGAGTGGATGTGCCGGCTGTGGCTGACCGCCTCGTCCGTCCCGGGCCGCACCCCGAACCTGCTGACCGACGACCAGCTGGCAGCGGTGGCACAACGCCTGCGGGGCTACGGACAGAAGCGCTGAGGCGGCGCACCGGACCCGCGGACCCGGCGCGGACGCCGCGTCCCGAGGGGCGGCGGCCGTGCCGGCACGCGACTGCGCCGCCCGGCCCTGTGCGCGGCTCCGCCGCCCGGCCCTGTCCGGCCGTGGTGACGGCGGCTCGCCCGTCGGCCGTCGCGGGCCCGCAGGCCGCCGAGGGAGCGGCCGCGGCCGTCCGCCCCACCCCCGGTGCTTCCACCGCTGGCCCTCAGCGGGATCGGCCGGGACACTGGACGGGTGCGCACCGTCACGGCGACCGCCGTCACCGCAGCCGCGGCCCTGGCCGCCGGCGCCGCAAGCGTGGCCGCGGGCCGCCTCGCCAGCGACGCGGCCCTGAAGGCGCCACCCGGCCGCCCCCTGCCCACCGAACCCCGGCTCACCGTGCACGGCACCACCGCCGGCCAGGTGACCCTCACCCGCGACCTCGCCGCCCTGCGACCCGGCACCTACGGACTCGCCGGCGACGGCTCCCACGCGGTCGTCGGCCCCGTCCTGGACACCGCCCCGCACTCCGCCGACACGGTCGTACGACGTCTGGAGCGGGTCACCCACGGAGCCCTGGAGGCGGGCGACGCGGTGTGGCTCACCCCGAACCTGTACGTGGGCAACCCGACCACCGCGCTCGGCCTCGACCACGCCGACGTCGACGTGCCCGGCGAGCTGGGACCGCTGCCCGCCTGGTTCGTCCCCGGCGCCCGCCGCACCTGGGTGATCGCCGTGCACGGCCTGGGCACCACCCGGGAACACGCCCTGAACCTGACCGGCTTCCTGCACCGCCGCCGTTTCCCGGTCCTCGCCCTGTCCTACCGCGGCGACCTGGGCGCGCCCCGCTCCCCGGACGGCCTCAACCACCTCGGCGAGACCGAGTGGCGCGACCTGGACGCGGCGATGAGGTACGCCGTCCGCTACGGCGCCGAACGCCTCGTCCTGCTCGGCTGGTCCACCGGCGCCACCATGGCCCTGCGCGCCGCCGCCCGCTCGGGACTGCGCAACCTCGTCTCCGGGGTCGTGCTGGACTCCCCGGTCCTCGACTGGCAGGCCACCCTGCGGGCCCTCGCCGCCGCCCGCCACACCCCGGGCGCGCTGCTGCCGCTGGCCGTCCGCGCCGCCGAGGGCCGCGCCCGCCTGGGCGCCGACCCCGACGGGACCGCCGCCCCGGCCGCCCCCCTCGTACCGACCCTGATCATCCACGGCCCCGGGGACACCGTGGCGCCCTGGGCGGCCTCCCGCCGCTTCGCCGACCGCCACCCCGGCCCGGTCACCCTCCACACCGTCCCGCACGCCCCGCACGCCGCCATGTGGAACCCCGATCCGGCCGCCTACGAGGAAGTGCTGCGCCGCTTCCTGACCCCCTTGATGTGACGCGTGCCGCGACGTGCCGCGACGTGCCGCGCCGGAACGGTCCCGCAGGTTCCGTTTAAAGCCGGACCGTTGGCCTGAACAAGCCCCACCACCCCTCCCCGCACCCCGCGCCTCGACCGGTCCCGCAGCCCGTCGTGACATTCCGTTTGGGATTTCGGACCGTCAACCGGAAGACTGCACCCGTGACGTCCCGTATCCCGCGCGACTCCAGGCTTCGACTCGTCCGCCCACGACCCCTGGCCGCCGCCCCCTCAGCTGTGAACCAGCGGCGCCAGCGCCGCCCCGCACCCCGCCCGCCGGAGGGCACCCCCGCCCCGGCGGAGCTGGCCAGAATGGCGCGCTCCGGGCTGGCGGCCGCGGCCCGCGTCGCCCGCTGGGCCGACAACGCCCTCGGCCCCGGCCGGGACGCGGCCACCGACGACGGCAAGGCCACCCTCTCCGAGACGACCGCCGAACGCGCGGCGGCCGACCTGGGCCTGACCGCGGCTCAGGTCCGCGCCGACTGGGACACCGCCCGCCTCGCCGGCCTCGTCGAGGTGCACGGCGACAGCGCCCGCCCCGGCTGGCGGCTGCGCGCCTGGAACCGTGACGACAGCGCCGTCCTGCGCGGCTGGGTCGCCCTCTTCGACGCCTGGTCGCTGGCCACCCCGGAACCCGCGGGCCAGGAGCCCGGCGCCGTCGCCGAGGTCGTCTCGGCCCTGCCGCAGGTGCTCTCCTTCCTCCAGCTGTCCGCCGGCCCCGTCCCCGTGGACCAGCTCCTCGACCTGCTGCGCCAGCGCGTCACCGAACTGCGCACCGAACGCTGCGAGGTCTCCTACGGCCCCGAGGACGCCGCCGCTCCGGGCCCCCGCCGCCCCGGCCCCTCCGCCGACGCCGACCCGGCGGAACCGGCCCGCGCCGCCGAACTCGCCCCCTCCTCGACTGGGCCCTGCACGCCCTCGCCTCGGTGGGCGCGCTCACCTACGGCGACGGCCAGGCCACCCTGACCCCGCTCGGCAACTGGGCGGTCTGGGTCAAGCTGGAGCAGATCTGCGTCGCCGCGCAGAGCCCCGCCGGCAACATCGAGGTCCCGGCCGAGGAGATGCTGCGCGGCTGCGCCCAGCTCCGCCCGAACGCCGCCCGTGCCGAGTACCGCGCCTGGCTCGCCGCCCGCACCGTCGGCAGCGCCGTCGGCGAACTGCTCACCGCCGCCCGCGGTGAGGACGCCCTGCTGCGCGGCCTCGCCTTCGAGGCGCTGCGTGTCGTCGGCGCCCCCGCGGAGCCCGACGTGCGCGCCGTCGTCGAGGAGCCCGCCCTGCGGCCGTACGCCCTGCTGTGGCTGGCCGAGCACGACGGGGTGGACCCCGAGGACGCCCACGAGGTGCTCACCCGCGAGGAGGCCACCTGGCTGTGGGTGGACACCGCCGCGGCCGTCGCCGACCACGGCGAGGCGCCGATGCTGGTGCGCCACCTGGAGTCCGCGCTCCAGCCGACCGTGCCGGCGCTGCTGGCCGAGGTCCGCTCCGCCGGGCACCCGCGCACCGTGCAGGTCCTGGTGGCGCTCGCCGCCGCACACCCCGACCCGGCGCTGGCCAAGGCCGTGCGAAGGGCCGCCTTCCAGGTCCACACCGGAGGCTGAGACCGGCGCCGCGGGCCGTGCGGCCCCGCGGGGCCGTGCTCCCGGTCCGCAGGGCCGCACTCCCGGTCCGTCGGGGGCGTACGGCCGGGGGCGTCAGGACCTCCGTGCCGTTCCCGCCACGAACCTCACGGCACGGCCCCGTCCGGCGGCGCCCGTCGGCAGGGCCTGCCGGCAACGCCCGCCGGCAGGGCTCCGCGGAGCGTGCGCGGGCAGCGGGCACCGCGCGGTCAGCGGAAGGTGTCGCACCGCGCCATGTCCCCGCTCCGGTACCCCACGTCGAACCACTGCTGCCGCTGCGCCGCCGAACCGTGCGTCCACGTCTCGGGCGTCACCCGCCCTGGAACCGCTCCTGGATCCGGTCGTCGCCCACGGCCGCCGCGGCGTCCAGCCCGTCGGAGATGTCCGCGGCGGTGAGGCTGGTGATCAGCGGCCGCCCGGTCGACTCGTCCGGCGTCGTGGTGGCGTGCCGGGCCCACACGCCCGCGTAGCAGTCGGCCTGCAGCTCGACGCTCACCGCGGCGCTGCCGGCGCCGGCCGGCCCGTCCTGCGAGCGGCCCAGCGTGCCCACGAGGTCCTGCACGTGGTGCCCGTACTCGTGCGCCACGACGTACGCCTGAGCGAAGGGCCCGCCGCTCGCGCCGAACGTCGACCGCAGTTCGTCGAAGAACCCCAGGTCCAGGTAGACCTTCCGGTCGCCCGGGCAGTAGAACGGCCCCACCGCCGAGGTCGCCGTCCCGCACGCCGTCCCCACCCGCTGGGCGAAGAACACGGTGGACGAGCGCGTGTACGTGCCGTCCCGCCGCCGGAGCTCCCCGTCCCAGAAGTCCTGCACGCTGTTGACCACCGCCACGATCCGGCAGTCGTCCCGTGTGTTCGCGTCCTGCCCGGTACGGCAGTCGCGCTGCACCTGGGCGAGCCCCGACGAGGTCGCCGCGGGCTCGTCGCCGCCCGAGGAGAGCCCGAGCTGGTCCGGCCCGACCCCGAGGAACAGCGCCAGCAGCAGCGCGACCAGCCCGGCGATGCCACCGCCCACGGTCGCCCGCCCGCCCGGGATCCGGCTCCCGCGCACGTCCTGCACCTCGGACGTGTCCAGTCTGGCGTCGTCGTCGAACTGCACGGGCCACCTCCGTCTGTGCCGCCCTCGGCCGTCGTCCTCGCCCCCTGCGTGCCCCCACGCGCGTGGGGCCCACGCCCGCGGGCGGACCGCACCGGGAGGCGGGTCGGCAGTCAGGTACCCCCGCGTCCCGCCGTTGCACGTGCGGCCCCGACCGCCGCGCGCGCCCCGCCGCTTCCCGCCCGCGCGCGGCCCGCGCCGGACCAGGCACGCGATCCGCGCCGGACCAGGCACGCGATCCGCGCCGGACCAGGCACGCGATCCGCGCCGGACCAGGCACGCGATCCGCGCGGAGATCGAACACGCGCACTCAGGAAAAGTGCTTGCACGGCCCCGTTAGAATGACTTCATGGCCATTCTCCTCGCGCATTAGACGGCGGGAACGTCCTCAGCCGCCCATCCCGCCCCCACCCGCTCTGGAGTCTGTCCGTGATCTCCGCCTCCGGCATCGAGCTGCGCGCCGGTGCCCGCATCCTCATCGAGAACGCCTCCTTCCGCATCGCCAAGGGCGACCGCATCGGTCTGGTCGGGCGCAACGGCGCCGGCAAGACCACACTGACGAAGGTCCTCGCCGGTGAGGGCATCCCCGCCGCGGGCCAGGTCACCCGGTCCGGCGAGGTCGGCTACCTCCCGCAGGACCCCCGCACCGGAGACCTCGACGTCCTCGCCCGCGACCGCATCCTCTCCGCCCGCGGTCTCGACGTGCTGATCCGCAAGATGCGCGACAACGAGCAGCGCATCGCCAACGGCCAGGGGTCCACCCGCGACAAGGCCATGCGGCAGTACGAGCGCCAGGAGACGGAGTTCCTCACCAAGGGCGGGTACGCCGCCGAGGCCGAGGCCGCCACCATCGCCGCCGCGCTCAACCTGCCCGACCGCGTGCTCGGACAGCCCCTGCACACGCTCTCCGGCGGTCAGCGCCGCCGGGTCGAGCTGGCCCGGATCCTGTTCTCCGACGCCGACACCCTGCTCCTCGACGAGCCGACGAACCACCTGGACGCCGACTCGATCGTCTGGCTGCGGGACTACCTCAAGACCTACCGCGGCGGCTTCATCGTCATCTCCCACGACGTCGACCTGGTCGAGACGGTCGTCAACAAGGTGTTCTACCTGGACGCCAACCGCTCCCAGATCGACGTCTACAACATGGGCTGGAAGCTCTACCAGCAGCAGCGCGAGGCGGACGAGAAGCGCCGCAAGCGCGAGCGGCAGAACGCCGAGAAGAAGGCCGCCGCCCTCCACTCGCAGGCCGACAAGATGCGCGCCAAGGCCACCAAGACGGTCGCCGCCCAGAACATGGCCAAGCGGGCCGACCGGCTGCTCGCCGGACTCGAGGCCGTACGGGCCTCCGACAAGGTCGCCAAGCTGCGCTTCCCGGAGCCCGCGCCCTGCGGGAAGACCCCGCTGATGGCCGAGGGCCTGTCGAAGTCGTACGGCTCGCTGGAGATCTTCACCGACGTCGACCTGGCCATCGACAAGGGGTCCCGCGTCGTCATCCTCGGCCTCAACGGCGCCGGCAAGACCACGCTGCTGCGCCTGCTCGGGGGTGTGGAGACGCCCGACACCGGCGAGGTGCGCCCCGGCCACGGGCTCAAGCTCGGCTACTACGCCCAGGAGCACGAGACCCTCGACCCCGAGCGCTCGGTCCTGGAGAACATGCGCTCCGCGGCCCCCGACCTCGACCTCGTCGAGGTCCGCAAGGTGCTCGGCTCGTTCCTGTTCTCCGGCGACGACGTCGACAAGCCGGCCGGCGTCCTGTCCGGCGGTGAGAAGACCCGGCTGGCCCTGGCCACCCTCGTGGTCTCCTCGGCCAACGTGCTGCTCCTCGACGAGCCCACGAACAACCTCGACCCCGCCAGCCGCGAGGAGATCCTCGGCGCGCTGCGCACCTACAAGGGCGCCGTCGTCCTCGTCACCCACGACGAGGGCGCCGTGCAGGCCCTCCAGCCCGAGCGGATCATCCTGCTGCCCGACGGCGTCGAGGACCTGTGGGGCTCCGACTACGCGGACCTCGTCGCCCTGGCTTGACCGAACGCTTGATCCACGGCGTATGGATCATTCGGCCCACCGGTGATCCATCATCTGTGTGAGATCTCCTCGTATCGAGGTGTGTCCTCCACCGATTTCACGGCCGGCCCCCGACCCATCGGGGGCCGGCCGTCGTGCGTCCCTGACCTGGCACTTCGTGGAAGAACCCGTTCGGCCGTACGAACGCCCGGCACCGGAATTACACATTCCGATCGTGGAGACGTGCTCCTGTCGTCACAACCCTGTCGCACGGACCTTGCCGAATGGGTGGCCATCGGGGCCGGAAGGGGTGATCATGAGGGGACCAGAGCGCACTTCCCATGAGGAGGCACGGGTGGCCGAGACTCTGAAGAAGGGCAGCCGGGTGACCGGCGACGCGCGCGACAAGCTCGCGGCAGACCTGAAGAAGAAGTACGACTCCGGTGCGAGCATCCGGGCACTGGCCGAGGAGACCGGCCGCTCGTATGGCTTCGTGCACCGGATGCTCAGCGAGTCGGGCGTCACGCTCCGTGGGCGTGGCGGAGCGACGCGCGGCAAGAAGGCCGCCTCGTCCTGATCCGGGCGGCCCATCGAATCCGATGGTGGCCACCCGGTCGGTCTTCCGATCGACCGGGTGGTTACTGTGCAGTCACTTAGCCGACCGCTAGCTGACCGCACCCATCGGAGGCGCCCCATGACCACGTCCGGCCAGGAACTCGTTCCCCTGCTCGACAAGGACGGCGTACGGCTCACCGTCGACGACGCGCTCGCCACGGTGACGCTGACCAATCCGGCCAAGCGCAACGCGCAGAGCCCCGCGATGTGGCGCGCGCTGGCCGAAGCGGGCCGGCAACTGCCGGGCTCCGTCCGCGTGGTCGTGCTGCGCGGCGAGGGCAAGTCCTTCTCCGCCGGCCTCGACCGGCAGATGTTCACGCCCGAGGGGATCGAGGGCGAACCCTCCTTCATCGACCTCGCGCGCAGTGGCGACGCCGAACTCGACGCAGCCATCGCCGAGTTCCAGGAGGGCTTCACCTGGTGGCGGCGCAACGACCTCGTGTCGATCGCCGCCGTCCAGGGCCACGCCATCGGCGCGGGCTTCCAGCTGGCCCTCGCCTGTGACCTGCGCGTCGTCGCCGACGACGTGCAGTTCGCCATGCGCGAGACCGCCCTCGGCCTGGTGCCGGACCTCACCGGCACGCACCCCTCGTCTCCCTCGTGGGGTACGGCCGCGCCGTCGAGATCTGCCTGACCGGCCGCTTCGTGCACGCCGAGGAGGCGGTCGCCACCGGCCTCGCCAACGTCGCCGTGCCCGTCGCCGAACTGGACGCGACGGTCCGCGAGCTGGCCGCGGCCCTCCTGGCCGCGCCGCGCGACGCGGTCGTCGAGACGAAGACGCTGCTGCGCGGCGCCGGCGACAGGACGTACGACGAGCAGCGGGCGGCCGAACGCGCCTCCCAGGCCCGCCGCCTGCGGGACCTGGCCGGCCTCGGAGAGTGACACCGACGGCCGAGCCGGACCGGGCGGACCGGGGGGCCGAGCCGGACCGGGCGGCCGAGGTGGACCGGGTGACGGCGGCGGGCGTTCAGCCCGCCGCCGTCACCAGCACCGCCACCGTCGGCTGATCCGCCAGCGCCTCCGACACCGCCGCGCGGACCCCCCGGGCGACCTCCAGCGCCCGGTGGTCCGCGCGCACCGCGATCTCCACGCGCGCGTGCCGTCGCGGCAGCGCGGCCGTCACGTCCCGCCGCTCCTCCAGACGCACCGCGCGCCCGAGCACGTCCGTCAGCGCGGACACCCCGGGCACCGACAGGGCGGCCTCGGCGACGCGCGCCTCGTCGCCCTCCCGCGCCGCCGTGGCCGGCCGGGGCGGCCGCCCGGACTCCGGCCCGGGCCCCGGCTGCTCCTCCTCGCCGTCGAGCAGCGCCGTCACCCGCAGGTCCACCTCGGCCACCACCAGCCCGAGCCGCTCCGCCGCCGCCACCGCCAGCGCCGTGCGCAGCCGGGACGCGGTCGTGGGCAGCGGCGCGGAGGCCGCCGCCGCGAACTCCGCCGTCACCCGCAACGGCCCCGGCGGCAGCGCGCTCGGCGGCGCCGGCACCACCGGCTCGTACGTCGCGCCGGGATCCGCCACCGCGATCCGCAGCGCGCCCAGGCGCACGCCGGGCAGTTCCCGCGCCGCCCGCCGCAGCACCGCCTCCGCCGCGTCCTCCGCGATCCACGCCCCGTCCCCCGGTCCGCCCAGAGGGAGCAACCGACCCATTGCGAGCTGTTCGCGCACCACGCGCGTCCATCCGTCCGACGTCATTCCCCCAGCCTGCCGCATCCCTGGGGCGAGGACGGTCCACCGCGCTTACGGTGGCAGGAGGACGACGACCGAAAAGGACGTACGGCGATGAGCGAGACGAGCGAACAGAGCAGGACGCAGTTCCCGGACGGCGGCACCGAGCCGGTGTCGCCCCGCAAGGCGACCAGGCGCGGCGGCGGCGATCCGGGGTCGCGCGGACGCACCACCATCGCCGACGGCGTCGTGGAGAAGATCGCCGGAATGGCGGCCCGCGACGTGGTCGGCGTGCACGCGATGGGCAGCGGCATCAGCCGTACCTTCGGCGCGGTGCGCGACCGGGTGCCCGGCGGCACGAAGTCCGTCACCCGCGGCGTCAAGGCCGAGGTCGGGGAGGTGCAGACGGCACTCGACCTGGAGATCGTGGTCGACTACGGCGTGTCCATCATCGAGGTCTCCCGGGACGTGCGCGAGAACGTCATCGCGGCCGTCGAGCGGATGACCGGCCTCGAGGTGGTCGAGGTCAACATCGCGGTCAGCGACGTCAAGCTGCCCGAGGAAGAGGACGAGGAGCCGGAGTCCCGGCTCCAGTGACGCACCGGCCACGGGCGACCGGGCCGCTGAGGGGAGTGCACCGTGAACATGGCCGTGGTGGGCATGATCGCCGGCATGGCGCTGGGCTTCGCCGGATACTTCGGCGGGTTCGGGGCCTTCCTGCTGGTGGCGGCGCTGGGCGCCGTCGGGTTCTTCGCCGGCCGGTTCCTGGAAGGGGACCTGGAACTCGGCGACTTCTTCCGCACGCGTGACGACCGGCGCCGGTGACGTCCGTGAGCGAGGCACCCGGCGCGTCCGGCACCCGGCCGGCCGCGGTCCCGCCCAGGGAACGGGGCGCCACCCGGATCGCCGACCGGGTGGTGGCGAAGGTCGCCGCGCAGGCCGCGCGCGAGGCGGTGGGACCACTGCCCTCCGACGCCGCCCGCCCGCACGCCACCGTGGTCGTCCACCACGACGCCGCTCACATCCGCGTCCACCTCGAACTCGGCTATCCGGCCGACATCGGCCCCCGCTGCCATGAGGTGCGCCGTCATGTCACCGAGCGGGTGGGCGCGTTGGTGGGAATGGAGGTGCCGGAGGTCGCCGTCCAGGTCGAACGCCTGCATCTGGTCGCGGAACACGGTGTGGCACACGGGAGGACGCCATGAGCGAGCCCCTGGGCTCCGAGGGCAGCACACGACGACTGCCGGTCCTGGAGAAGGCGGCCGAGGACGACGGTTCCCGGCCCGGGCCCCCGCCCGACCCCGGCCCCGACCCCGCCTCCGCGCCGAGCAGCGGACGCTTCTGGTCGGCCCGCCGGGTCCCGGCGGCCGTCGTCGCGCTGCTGCTCGCCGCCCTCACGGGCGTGCTCCTCTACGACATCGCCGCGGTGCGTGCCGACCGGCCGGCCCTGCACGTACGCCGGGAGCTGGCACGGCAGCTCGCCGAACGGCCCCTGGACGACACCTGGGTCCTCGTGGGCGCGGGTGTCGCCGCGGCCCTCGGCCTGTGGCTGGTCCTCCTCGCCGTCACGCCCGGGCTGCGCGACCTGCTGCCCATGCGGCGCCCCCACCCCGACGTCCGCGCCGGCCTGCACCGGGGCGCCGCCGCCCTGGTGCTGCGCGACCGGGCCATGGAGGTCGCCGGCGTGCAGTCGGTCCACGTCCGCTCCGGGCGCCGCCGGGCCCACGTACGGGCGGTCTCCCACTTCCGCGACCTGGACGAGGTGCGCGCGGAACTGGACGAGGTGCTCGGCGGCGCCGTCCGCGGCCTGGGGCTCGCCCGGCCGCCCGCGCTGTCCGTGCACGTGCGCCGGCCCGAAAAGAAGGGATGACGCCGATGCTCAGGACCGTCAACCGCGTGGCCCTGGGGCTCGTGGGTCTCGCCCTGCTCGTCGTCGGCGGCGCCGTGCTCGCCGTCGGTCTGGGCGCGGACCCGCCCTCCTGGTGGATCCACCAGGACCGGCACGACGTCCTGCTCAGCACCGCCGAGCGCACCCGCTGGCGGGACGAGGGCTGGTGGTGGCCGGTCGTCCTCGCCGTGCTGGCGGTGCTCCTCCTGCTCGCCCTGTGGTGGCTGGTCGCGGTCCTGCGCCGGCGCCGCCTCGGCGAGGTTCTCGTCGACACCGGCGACGGCGCGGGCGCCTTGCTGCGCGGCCGGGCCCTGGAGAACGCCCTGGCCGGCGACGCGGCCCGGCTGGACGGCGTGTCCCACAGCCGCGCCCACCTGACGGGCCGCAGGGACGCCCCCGAGGCCCACGTACGGCTCCTGCTGGAACCGCACGTGGACCCGGCCGTGGCGCTCGACGGGCTGACGCACGAGTGCCTGGCCCACGCGCGGGAGTCGGCGGCGCTGACGTCGCTCCCGGCGGAAGTGCGTCTCAGGACGCACAAGCACAAGGCGGAACGGGTCAGTTGACGCCGGCCGGTCCCGAGTCGGCCGGCGGCCCCTCAGAACCCGTGCCGCATCCCGCCGTCCACCGGCACCATGAGGCCGGTCAGATAGGAGGCGGCCGGCGACAGCAGGAAGGCCGCCACCCGCCCGAACTCCTGCGGCGTCCCGTACCGCCGCAGCGGGATCCGGGACTGGTTCGCCGCCCGGGTCGCCTCCGGGTCGGCCGACAGCGCGTCCAGCTCGCGCACCCGGTCGGTGTCGATCCGCGCGGGCAGCAGCCCCACCACCCGGATCCCGCGCGGCCCCAGCTCGTCGGAGAGCGACTTCGCGAACCCGGCCAGGCCCGGCCGCAGCCCGTTGGAGATCGTCAGCCCCGGGATCGGTTCGTGCACCGACCCCGACAGCACGAACCCGATGACACCCCCGGCCTCCAGCTCGGCGGCCGCCGCCCGCGCCAGCCGCACCGCGCCGAGGAACACCGACTCGAACGCCGCCAGCCACTGCTCGTCCGTGTTGTCCGCGACGAACCCGGGCGGCGGCCCTCCCACGCTCACCAGCACACCGTCGAAGCGGCCGAACGCCTCCCGCGCGGCCGCGATCAGCCGCGCGGGCGCCTCGGGGTCGGCGTTGTCGACGCCGACCCCGACCGCGCCCGGCCCCAGCTCCCGCGCCGCCTCGGCGGCCCGCTCCTCGTCCCGCCCCGTGACGACCACCTTCGCGCCGTCCGCGACCAGCTCGCGCGCGGCGGCGTTGCCGAGGCCGCGGGTGGCCCCGGTGACGACGTACACCCGGTCCTTCAGTCCAAGATCCATGGCCCCTATCCTGCCTGCCCGTCGCCGTACAGGGTGAGGGCGGTGTTGACGAGGCCGATGTGGCTGAACGCCTGCGGGTAGTTCCCCAGGTGACGGCCGGCCTTCGGGTCGTACTCCTCGGCCAGCAGCCCCACGTCGTTGGCCAGGGCCACCAGGCGGTCGAACAGCTCGCGCGCCTCCCGGGTCCGGCCCGTCAGGTGCAGGGCGTCCGCGAGCCAGAAGGAGCACGCCAGGAAGGCGCCCTCGTCGCCGGGCAGGCCGTCGACGGTCCGCCCGGCGGTGCTGTAGCGGCGCAGCAGACCGCCGTGCCCGAGTTCCTCGCGGACGGCGTCGACGGTGCCGGTCACCCGCGGGTCCTCGGGGGGCAGGAAGCCGACGCGCGGGATGAGCAGCAGGGCGGCGTCCAGGTCGCGCGAACCGTAGTACTGCGTGAAGGTGTTGCGCCCGGGGTCGTAGCCCTTCTCGCACACCTCGCGGTGCACCTCGTCGCGCAGCGCCCGCCACCCCTCGAGGTCGCCGCTGAGCTGCGGGTACCGCTCCAGCGCGCGGACGGCACGGTCGGCGGCCACCCACACCATCACCTTGGAGTGCACGAACTGGCGGCGGCCGCCGCGCACCTCCCAGAGCCCCTCGTCGGGCTGCCGCCAGTTCTCGCACAGCCAGTTCATCAGCGCGCACTGGAGCGACCACACGTGCGGCTTGGGCGTCATCCCCGCGGTGCGGGCCAGTGACAGCGAGTCCATCACCTCGCCGTACACGTCGAGCTGGAGCTGGCTCACGGCGCCGTTGCCGATGCGCACCGGACGCGAGCCCGCGTAGCCCGACAGCCACGGCAGCTCGAACTCGGGCAGCCGGCGCTCGCCCGCCAGCCCGTACATGATCTGGAGGTCCGCCGGGTCGCCCGCGACGGCACGCAGCAGCCAGTCGCGCCAGGCCTCGGCCTCGTCCTCGTGGCCGGCCGCCAGCAGGGCGCCGAGGGTGAGGGTGGAGTCGCGCAGCCAGCAGTAGCGGTAGTCCCAGTTGCGGACCCCGCCCAGCTCCTCGGGCAGGGACGTGGTGAGTGCGGCGACGATGCCGCCCGTCGGCACGTAGGTGAGGGCCTTCAGGGTGATGAGGGAGCGGATCACGGCGTCCCGGTGGGGTCCGTCGTAGCGGCAGCGTGCCGACCACGCCCGCCAGTCCGCGACACTGGCCCGCAGCGCCTCGTGGGGGTCGACGAGCGGCGGGCGCGCGTGGTGCGAGGGGTGCCAGGTCAGCACGAACGCGACCGTCTCGCCCGCGGCGACGGTGAACTCCGCGTGGGTGCTGAAGTTCTCGCCCCAGGTGCGCACCTCCGGCTCGCTGCGCAACCACACCGCGTCCGGCCCGGCGACCGCCACCCGGTGACCGTCGACCCGGCGCATCCACGGGACGACCCAGCCGTAGTCGAAGCGCAGCCGCAGCGCGCTGTGGACGGTGACCCGCCCGCGCAGTCCCTCGACGATCCGTACGACGTCGGGGGCCCGGTCGCGCTGCGGCATCAGGTCGGTGACGCGGATCGCGCCCTCGTCGGTCTCCCACTCGGTGTCCAGGACGAGCGTGTCCGGACGGTAGGCGCGGCGGGTGCAGTACTTCCCGTCGGCGCCCTTGGGCGCGATGCGCCAGTGGCCGTTGTCCTCGTCGCCCAGCAGGCGCGCGAAGCAGGCCCCTGAGTCGAAGCGGGGCAGGCACAGCCAGTCGACCGAGCCGTCCCTGCCGACCAGGGCCGCGGTCTGTTCGTCGCCGATGACGGCGTAGTCCTCGATACGGGGGTGCACGGGGTGCGGGTTCCCGGCGGTGCGGCAGGGCAATCCGGGCGGGAGCCGGGAGGGTGACACGGCGCCGGGACGTCCGGCCGGGCGGGGCCCCGGCCGTGGGGCCGGGCACGGCCCCTCGGCGGTGGGGCGGCCGGGCGGGGGTCCTCAGACCGTCGCGGGCTGTGCCTCCGCCGGCTTCTGCGCGGCGGCCGCCTCCCTGCGGTCGCGCAGCTCGCGCCGGACCAGGATCACCCAGCCGACCGGCACGCCCGCGGAGAACAGCCACCACTGGATCGCGTAGGCGTAGTTGAGCGCGGCGTCCTCGTTGCCGGGCCTGCCGACCAACTGGGGGGTGCCCTTCGCGGGCTCGGGCGCCGTCTGCGCGATGTAGCCGCCGAGGACCTGCGCGTCCAGGCGCCGCGCCTCCTGCGCGCTGTTGATCAGCATGACCTGCCGGTCCGGCAGCCCCTGGAGGTTCTTGATGCCGCTCGCCGCGGTCGTCTCGTCGGGCATCAGCCGCCCGGTCACGGTGACCTGCCCGGCGGGCGGCGCCGGGACCTCGGGGAACGTGGTCTGGCTGGGGGCGTCGGCGGGGATCCAGCCGCGGTTGACCAGCAGCACCCTCCCGTCCTTCAGGACGAACGGGGTGACGACGTGGAAGCCGACCTCCTCGTCGCCGTTGACGCGCCGCCGGACCACGATCTCCCGGTCGGTGTCGAAGCGGCCCACGGCGGTCACGGAGCGGTACCGCTGGCCGGTGCTGACGGCGTGGCCCGGGGAGGTCAGACTCTCCACCGGCACGGGGTCGGCGGACAGCGCGTCGGAGACCAGCTGGTTGCGGGCGGTGCGCTCGTCGTAGCGGTGCATCTGCCAGATGCCCAGCCTGATCATCGTGGGGATCAGGAGGAGGGCGACGAGCGTGATGATCACCCACTGCCGGGACAAAAGGAAGCGGTACACCCCACGACCGTACCTCCCGGCCGTGGGGTGTCCTGACGTGGGGCCCGCTTCAGACCCGGTCGACGATGCCCGCCTTTCCCTCGGCGCGGGCGCAGTGGGCGCCGCAGTACCAGCGCCCCTCGGCCTCCACGCCCTGGCCGATGATCTGCACCCGGCAGTGCTCACAGATCGGGGCCATGCGGTGGATCGCACAGGAGAAGCAGTCGAAGACGTGCACCGCGCCCTGCGCGTGCACCTCGAAGGTCATTCCGTAGTTGTTGCCGCAAACCTCACATGTCGCCATGGGCCACAGGGTGGGCCGTCGGTGCGGCGCGGGCGAGACGGCGCCGGGCGAGTCGCGCGGCAATCACCCGTCCGTACGGTCATCGCGGCGCGGCGTGCTCACCGAGGCGCGGCACGGCCACCGCAGCACGGCACGGCACGGTCACCGCGGCGCGGCCGGCTCGACATCGCGCAGCAGCTGGCCGAACGCCGCCTCGTCCACCACCGGCGTGCCGAACTGGCGGGCCTTGACCACCTTGGAGGTGCCCGAGTCGGGGTCGTTGGTGACGAGCAGGCTGGTCAGCCGGGAGAGCGACGTGGCGACGTGCAGTCCGGCCTCGGTCGCGCGGTCCTCCAGCAGCTCGCGCTCGACCGAGGTGTCCCCGGAGAACGCGATGCGCATGCCCTGCTTGAGGCGTTTCCCGTCCTCGTAGCGCCCCGGGTTGGGATACGGGCAGGCGGGCCGCTTCCGGGCCGGACGCCAACTGGTCGGCCGGGGGCCGTCGGAGCCGCCGCTGTGCTGCCCGAGCCGCGGCGCGGGACGGTCCTGCCACTCCGTCAGCGGCCGGCACTCGTGCAGCGGCAGCCGCACACCGCCCGCCGCCGCGGCCCGCAGGCTCGGCCGGAACGCCTCCGCCAGCACGCGCGCGTCGTCGAGGGCGTGGTGCGCCCGCCGCTGGACGACACCGAAGTGCGCGGCCAGCGACTCCAGCTTGTGGTTGGGCAGCGGCAGGGCCAGCTCCTTGGCGAGCGCGATGGTGCACAGCCGCTGTCGCACCGGGGCCTCGCGCTTCGCGCGCGCGTACTCGCGGGCGATCATCTGCCAGTCGAACACCGCGTTGTGCGCGACCAGCACCCGGCCGTCGAGCCGGGCCGCGAACTCCTGCGCCACGTCCCGGAAGAGCGGCGCGCCCTCCAGTGCCTCGCTCGTCAGACCGTGGATCCACACCGGGCCCGGGTCGCGCTCCGGGTTGACCAGCGTGTACCAGTGGTCCTCGACCTCACCGCGCGCGTCCAGCCGGTACACGGCGGCGGAGATGATCCGGTCGTCGCGGGCCAGGCCGGTGGTCTCCACGTCGACGACCGCGTATCCCCGGGGATAGGCGGTCGGCCATTCCGTGGGGGAGGACGCTGCGGGCGTACGGTCTTCGAGCATGGTCATTGAGGATACGGGCCGCCACCGACAGCGGGCACACGCCTCCACCCCACCGCCGGACGCACCCGCTCGCGCACACCCGCACGCGCGTGCGGGACGACACCGGACAGGGGCGCGGCGGGCGCGACGGGCGCACTTCGGCACGCGCGCGGGGAGCCTCGGTGCGACGTCCCGCCGGCCGGGATGCGATCCTCCCCGTATGACGGAACCATCCCACGAGGAGCCCCACGGCGGGTCGCTCGGAGCCCGGCTCAACTGGCTGCGGGCCGCCGTGCTCGGCGCCAACGACGGCATCGTGTCCACCGCGGGCCTCGTCGTCGGCGTGGCCGGGGCCACCGGTGACCGCTCGGCGCTGCTGACGGCGGGTCTGGCCGGTCTGCTGGCCGGGTCGATGTCGATGGCGGCGGGGGAGTACGTGTCGGTGTCGACGCAGCGCGACTCCGAGAGGGCCGCCCTCGCGCTGGAACGACGGGAGCTGCTGGAGCAGCCGGAGGCCGAGCTGGAGGAGCTGACCGGGCTGCTGGAGGAACGGGGCCTGACCCGCGAGGTGGCCCGGGACGCGGCCGTCCAGCTGACGCAGCGCGACGCGCTGCGGGCCCACGCGCGCGTGGAGCTGGGCATCGACCCCGACGAGCTCACCAATCCCTGGCACGCGGCCTGGGCGAGCTTCCTGGCCTTCACGGTGGGCGCCCTGCTCCCGCTGCTGGCGATCGTGCTGCCCCCGTCGGACTGGCGGCTGCCCGTCACCGTGGTGTCGGTCCTCCTCGCCCTGGCCTGCACGGGCTGGAGCAGCGCACGCCTCGGAGCGGCGGCACCCGCGCGGGCGGTCGTGCGCAACGTGGGGGGCGGGGCGGTGGCGATGGCGGTGACGTACGCGGCCGGATCACTGCTGGGCGCGGCCGGGATCTGAGCGGCGGGGGCGCGCGGACGGCGGCCGCGTGGGCGAAGCCCCGCCGGGCGGCCTCCGGCACCGAACAGCCGATGCCGGAGGAGGGTGGGATCGCCGCCCTGTTCCGACCGGGCGAACCCGAAGTCGGTCATGACCACACGATGCATGATTGATCGAATCAACCTGGTGCGGCAGGGGCCTCCGCGCGGCTCGACGGTCGTCCGAAGACGCCGAGGGGCCGGGCGGATCCGCTCCGCCCGGCCCCCCGAACGACGTCCCGGCTACTTCACCGCGCGCAGCGCGTTCACCACGCCGAAGCCGTAGAAGCCGTTGACGCGCTTGCCACCCTCACAGGTCGCGTCCACCACGCCGTCACCGTTGCCGTCGTACGGCTCGGCCGGGCAGCCCGGGTTGTCGGCCTGCGCCTTGAGCAGCGCCTGGAGCGTCGCCGGAGAGGCCCACGGGTGGGCCGACTTCAGCAGCGCGGCCACACCGGCGACGTGCGGGGACGCCATCGAGGTGCCCTGGAGGAAGCCGTACGCGTTGTTCGGCATCGTCGACAGGATGCGGCCGTTGGCCGACGGGGTGTCCGGGATCTGGTACCGGTCGCCGCCCGGCGCCGCCACGTCCACGGCGCCCAGACCGTACGTGGAGTAGTACGACTTGGTGCCCTTGACGCCCGTCGCGCTCACCGTGACGACCCCCGGCAGCTGGGTCGGCACGTCGAAGCACTCGTGCGGGTCGATCGTCCGCGTCACCGGAGCGGAGTCGTCCGGGCTGGAGTCGTCGACGATCGCGTCGGAGTCCAGGTCGTGGTTGGAGTTGCCGGCCGAGGCGACGTTGAGCGTGCCCTTCTTCTGGGCGTACAGCTGCGCCCTGTTGACCGCGTCGACGATGGCCTTCTGGTCGGGGTCGTCCATGCAGTTGTACAGCCACGGGTCCACGTAGTAGCTGTTGTTCGTGACCTCGACCCCGTGGTCGGCGGCGAAGACGAAGGCGCAGACGACGTTCTCCGGGTAGAAGAGGCCGTCCTTCGGGTCGCTCACCTTGATGCCGGCGACCTTCACGCCGGGCGCGACACCGGCCACGCCGATGCCGTTGCGGGCCGCCGCGATCTCACCGGCGACGTGCGTGCCGTGGTAGTCCTCGGTCGGGTTGTACGGCCGCCAGGCGCCCTCGCTGGTGTCGGCCACACCGCCGACGCAGTTCGCCGACTGCGACGCGGAGAAGTTCGGCGCCAGGTCCGGGTGGGTGTCGTCCACACCGGTGTCGATGACGGCGACGGTCACCTTGCTGCTGCCCGGGTTGATCTCGGCGGCCTTGTCGGCGCCGATGGCGCGCAGGTCCCACTGGTCGGCCTCGAGCGGCTCGCTCACGCCCGCCGCGGCGGACGCGCTCGCCGTCCTCGCGGCGTCGGCCGCGGAGATCAGCTCGGCGGCGCCCTCGTCCGTGGTCCCGGCGGGGCTCAGCGGCGCGGTGCGGGTCGCGCCCGCCGACTGCACGCCGCGCACCGCGCGTATCTGCGCGCCGAAGTCGGGGTTCGCCGAGTGCACGACGATGACGCCGATCTTCGCGTAGGTCGCGACGACGGTGCCGTCGGCCGCGGCGATCGCCTTCTTCACCGACTCGATCGTGCGGTGGTCCACCTTGGTGTTGACGACGTACGCCAGCGTTCCGGCGTCCGCCGCCTGGGTGGCCGTGGCCGTGACCGGAGCCGCCGAGGCCGCCGTCGGCAGGAAGCCGAGGGAGGCGGTCAGCGACAGCACGACGGGCACCGCGAGGGCGAGGCGGCGTCTGGAAGGCAGATGAGCCATGGGGTCTCCACATCATCCGGAAGCGAGACCTGCCCGGACACGGGTCGTGCCTGGACAGGTACATGACGGGGTGGTGCTCGCCCGAAGCTATCTCCCCGACTCGCCGGCCAGCAATGACCTTCGGGAGGTGAGTTCACCCGGCCATGACCTCCGACGGGCGTGGCTCGTTGACACAGCGGCCGCCGAGGCCACTTCGGAAACCGGTGCGAGGCGTTGAACCCGTCGTCGTGCGCCGCCGTGACCTTGGGCAGGGACGGCGAGGACCCTCGCCGCCCTTCACCCACCGCACCCGCAACGCGAGGAGACTCCGTGGCCACCGAGACACCGCCCCCTCGAAATCCCCAGCCCGACTCCCCGCCGGCGAGGAGTTCGTCGCGGTGCAGGAGAGCGCGGAGTTCGGTGAACTGCGCCGCTCCTACCGCAGCTTCGCCTTCCCGCTGACCTTCGCCTTCATCGCCTGGTACCTGCTGTACGTCCTGCTGTCCAACTACGCGGGCGACTTCATGGGCACCAAGCTGTTCGGCAACTTCAACGTCGCCATGACGCTGGGCCTCGCCCAGTTCCTCACCACGTTCCTCATCGCCTGGTGGTACGCGCGCGTGGCCGCCGCCAAGTTCGACCCCAGGGCCGAAGCGATCAAGTCCCGGATGGAGGGCGGCGCATGAACACCGCGCAGACGTTTCTCGCCGCCGGTGAGGCCGGCGAGCACCGCACGCTGATCATCACCCTGTTCTCCGTCTTCGTCGCCGCGACCCTCGTCATCACCGTGTGGGCGGGCCGCCAGACGAAGGACGCCGCCGACTTCTACGCGGGCGGCCGCCAGTTCACCGGATTCCAGAACGGCCTCGCCGTCTCCGGCGACTACATGTCGGCCGCGTCCTTCCTCGGCATCGCCGGCGCGATCGCCCTCTTCGGCTACGACGGCTTCCTGTACTCCATCGGCTTCCTGGTCGCCTGGCTGGTCGCCCTGCTCCTGGTCGCCGAGCCGCTGCGCAACTCCGGCCGCTACACCATGGGCGACGTCCTCGCGTACCGCATGCGCCAGCGCCCGGTCCGCACCGCGGCCGGCACCTCCACGATCGTCGTGTCGATCTTCTACCTGCTGGCCCAGATGGCGGGTGCGGGCGTCCTGGTCTCCCTGCTCCTCGGCATCACCAGCGACAGCGGCAAGATCGGCATCGTCGCCCTCGTCGGCGTCCTGATGATCGTGTACGTCACCATCGGCGGCATGAAGGGCACCACCTGGGTCCAGATGGTCAAGGCCGTCCTGCTGATCGCCGGAGCCCTGCTGCTCACCTTCCTGGTGCTGCTGAAGTTCGACTTCAACATCTCCGACCTGCTGGGCTCGGCCGCCGACAACAGCGGCAAGGGCGCCGCCTTCCTGGAGCCGGGCCTGAAGTACGGCGCCACCGGCACCACCAAGCTGGACTTCATCTCCCTCGGCATCGCCCTGGTCCTCGGCACCGCCGGCCTGCCGCACATCCTGATCCGCTTCTACACCGTCCCCACCGCCAAGGCCGCCCGCAAGTCGGTGCTCTGGGCCATCGGCCTGATCGGCGCCTTCTACCTGATGACCCTCGCCCTCGGCTTCGGCGCCGCCGCGCTGATCGAGCCGGACGAGATCACCTCCTCCAACAAGGCGGGCAACACGGCCGCACCCCTGCTGGCGCTCCACCTCGGCGGCGTCGACTCCACCTGGGGCGCCATCCTGCTCGCCACCATCTCCGCCGTGGCCTTCGCCACGATCCTCGCGGTCGTCGCCGGCCTGACCCTGGCCTCGTCCTCCTCGTTCGCCCACGACATCTACGCGAACGTCATCAAGAGGGGCACGGCCACCGAGAAGCAGGAGATCAGCGCGGCCCGGTACGCGACCGTGGGCATCGGCGCCGTCTCCATCCTGCTCGGCGCCCTCGCCAGGGACCTCAACGTCGCCGGACTGGTCGCCCTGGCCTTCGCGGTCGCGGCCTCCGCCAACCTGCCGACCATCCTCTACAGCCTGTTCTGGAAGCGGTTCACCACCGCCGGCGCCCTGTGGTCCATCTACGGCGGCCTGGTCACCGCCGTCGGCCTCGTGCTGTTCTCGCCGGTCGTCTCGGGCAAGCCCAGCTCGATGTTCCCCGACGTCGACTTCCACTGGTTCCCGCTGGAGAACCCCGGCATCATCTCCATCCCCGTCGGCTTCCTGCTCGGCTGGCTCGGCACGGTCCTCTCCAAGGAGGAGCCGGACACCGCCAAGTACGCGGAGCTGGAAGTGCGGTCCATGACCGGCACCGGCGCACACTGACACGCCCCCGAGGGAGCCGCGTCGCGGGTGATCAACGGATCCCCACGACGCGGCTCCCTCGTTCCTCGTGCGGACCGCGCCCCCGCGCTGTCGGTGGTGTCACGTAGGCTCGCAGATGACGGAAAACCCGTGATCCGCTACGAGGGAGGGGCCGGCGTGCTCATCGACACCTACGGCCGGGTGGCCACCGACCTGCGCGTCTCGCTGACCGACCGCTGCAATCTCCGGTGCACGTACTGCATGCCCGAGGAGGGCCTGCAGTGGCTGGCCAAGCCGGACCTGCTCACGGACGACGAGATCGTCCGCCTGATCGACATCGCCGTCACCTCCCTCGGTATCGAGGAGGTCCGCTTCACCGGCGGTGAACCCCTGCTGCGCCCCGGCCTGGTCGGCATCGTCGAGCGGGTCGCGGCCCTGAGCCCGCGCCCCCAGATGTCGCTGACCACCAACGGCATCGGCCTCCGGCGCACGGCACCGGCCCTCAAGGCCGCGGGCCTGGACCGGGTCAACGTCTCCCTCGACACGCTCCGCCCGGACGTCTTCAAGACCCTCACCCGCCGCGACCGCCACCAGGACGTCCTCGAAGGCCTCCGGGCCGCCCGGGAAGCGGGCCTGACCCCGGTCAAGGTGAACGCGGTCCTGATGCCCGGCCTCAACGCCGACGAGGCCCCCGACCTCCTCGCCTGGGCCGTCGAGCACGACTACGAACTGCGGTTCATCGAGCAGATGCCCCTGGACGCCCAGCACGGCTGGAAGCGCGAGGGCATGGTCACGGCGGGCGACATCCTCGCCTCCCTGCGCACCCGCTTCGACCTCACCGAGGAGGGCTCCCAGGAGCGCGGTTCGGCCCCGGCCGAACGCTGGACCGTCGACGGCGGCCCGCACCGGGTCGGCGTCATCGCCTCCGTCACCCGCCCGTTCTGCGCGGCCTGCGACCGCACCCGCCTCACGGCGGACGGCCAGGTCCGCACCTGTCTCTTCGCCCGCGAGGAGACCGACCTGCGCGCCGCCCTGCGCTCCGACGCCCCCGACGAGGAGATCGCGCGCATCTGGCGCCTGGCGATGTGGGGCAAGAAGGCGGGCGCGGGCCTGGACGACCCGTCCTTCGTCCAGCCGGACCGCCCGATGTCGGCGATCGGCGGCTAGGACGCCCCGGGGGACCCGGGTGACTCGGGTGTCCCGGAAACCGGAACCCGAGAGGCCTCGGGCGACTCCCACTCCGTCAGCAGGACGACGTCCTTCAGGAAGCCGCGCACGCCGAGGAACTGCGACAGGTGCTCCCGGTGCTCCTCGCACGCCAGCCACGTCTTGCGGCGCTCCGGCGTGTGGATCTTCGGGTTGTTCCACGCCAGCACCCACACGGCATCGGCGCGGCAGCCCTTCGCGGAGCAGATCGGGGTCTCGTCACTCACAGGTTCGTCTCACAGGTGCGCGCAAAAAGGCGACGCCGAGCAGCCACGGGGGGAGCTGCCCGGCGTCGGTCCGTCGCTCCGACGGGGGATGCGGAGCGCGTACGAAGTATGTCACGGCGACCCGGCGCCACGGCACCGGAACAACAGCTTTTATTGGGCCCGGCGCACAGCCGGCTCACGACCGCCGCTCCGTCGGCCCGGCCTCCGCGTGTCCCGGCCGGGGCACGGTCCGCTCGCGCGCGGCCTCCGGTTCCTCCCGCGGGGGTTCCGGTTCCTCCCGCGGGGTTCCGCGGCGGGCTCCTCCTGCGCCGTCCGCTCCTCCGCGTGCCCGGCGGTGATCATCGGCGGCGGGGGAGTGGTCACGAACGTCGACGGCAGCCCCGGCGCGTTCTCCCGTCCGGCATTGGCGATCACCACCGCGACGTACGGCAGGACCAGGCCCAGGACCAGCGCCACCACCGCGACATGCCGTTCCACGTTCCACAGCGTCGCTCCCAGGATCACCGCCACGGTACGGACCGACATCGAGATCACGTACCGTCGCTGCCGGCCCCGGACGTCCTCCTGGAGCCCCTGACGTGCTCCGGTGATCCGGAACACCTGGGCGTCGCCGCCGCCGCGCTGCTTCCGCATCACATTCCACCATCCGCGCGCTCGAACTCTCCCCGCTTGTCAACGGTACGCCGCGACCCGGCCGCCCTCGAGACCGGGGCGCCGCCGGCCGGGCGGACACGCTGCGCCGTACCGCGTACGGCAGCACCCGACATGCGGCGTAAGGAGGTCGGGCCGACACTGGGGGCAATGCTCGCGCAGGGCCGTACGAGGAGGCAGCAATGGGCTGGTTGTGGGCGATCATCGTGGGATTCGTGCTGGGCCTGATCGCCAAGGCGATCATCCCGGGCAAGCAGCACAGCCCACTGTGGCTGACCACCATCTTCGGCATCCTGGGCGCGGTCGTCGGCAACGCCGTCGCCCGGGGCTTCGGGGTGGAGGAGACCTCCGGCATCGACTGGAGCCGGCACATCTTCCAGCTGGTCGCCGCCGTCATCATCGTCGCCGTCGGCGACATGCTGTACGTCCGGACACTGGGCAGGCGCAGGCACCACGCCTGAGCGCACGAAGAGGCGCGGGCCCCGCCCGGCGGGGCACGCGATCCCGTGCCCGCCGCGCGGGGCCCGCGCCCCGGTGGCGCCCTACGCCCCTACGCCCCTACGCCACTACGCCCCGTCACCTCGACGGCGGCCAGGTTCTTCTTGCCGCGCCGCAGCACCAGCCACCGCCCGTGCAGCAGGTCCTCCGCCGCCGGGACGGCGTCCTCGGCGGTCACCTTGACGTTGTTCACGTAGGCCCCGCCCTCCTTCACCGTCCGCCGGGCCGCGGACTTGCTCGCCACCAGGCCGACCTCGGCGAACAGGTCGACGACCGGCGCCGGCTCGGCGACCCGGACGTGCGGCACCTCGGACAGGGCCGCGGCCAGCGTCCGCTCGTCGAGGTCCGCCAACTCGCCCTGCCCGAACAGCGCCCTGGACGCGGCGATCACGGCGGCCGTCTGGCCGGCGCCGTGCACCAGCGTCGTCAGCTCCTCGGCCAGCGCCCGCTGCGCGGCCCGCGCCTGCGGCCGCTCCCGCGTCTGCTGCTCCAGCTCCTCCAGTTCCTCACGGGACTTGAAGGACAGGATGCGCATGTAGCCCGAGATGTCCCGGTCGTCCACGTTCAGCCAGAACTGGTAGAACGCGTACGGCGTCGTCATCTCCGGGTCGAGCCAGACGGCGCCGCCCTCGGTCTTGCCGAACTTGGTGCCGTCCGCCTTGGTCATCAGCGGCGTCGCCAGCGCGTGCACGGACGCCTCCGGCTCCAGCCGGTGGATCAGGTCCAGGCCGGCCGTGAGGTTGCCCCACTGGTCGCTGCCGCCCTGCTGGAGCGTGCAGCCGTAGCGCCGGTGGAGCTGGAGGAAGTCCATGCCCTGGAGGATCTGGTAGCTGAACTCGGTGTAGCTGATGCCCTGGTCGGACTCCAGCCGGCGGGCCACGGAGTCCTTCGTCAGCATCTTGTTGACGCGGAAGTGCTTGCCGATGTCCCGCAGGAACTCGATCGCGGACAGGCCGGCCGTCCAGTCGAGGTTGTTGACCATCACGGCCGCGTTCTCCCCTCGAACGAGAGGAACGGCTCGATCTGGGAACGCAGCTTGCCGACCCAGCCGGCGACCGTCTCCGGGTCGTTCAGCGTGCGCTCCGCCGTCGGGCGGGGGTCGCCGATCAGCCCCGTGGCGCCGCCGACCAGCGCCAGCGGCCGGTGCCCGGCCTGCTGGAGCCGTCGCACGGTGAGCACCTGCACCAGGTGTCCGACGTGCAGGGACGGCGCGGTCGGGTCGAAGCCGCAATAGAACGTGACGGGACCGTCCGCGAGCGCCTTGCGCAAAGCGTCCTCGTCGGTGGACAGGGAGAACAGTCCCCGCCACTTCAGCTCGTCGACGATGTCCGTCACGGTTCTCGTGTCTCCTCGATGATCTCGGGCGGTCCGGCGACCACCGGCTATGAGGTTATACGCCCTGGCTGACAGAGCTCATGTTGAATTCCGGCACCCGCAGCGCGGGCATGGCGGACCTGGTGAACCAGTCGCTCCACTCCCGGGGCAGCGTCTTCTCCGTGCGCCCGGCCTCGGTGGCCCGCCGCAGCACGTCGACGGGGGACTCGTTGAAGCGGAAGTTGGTGACCTCGCCCACGACCTCGCCGTCCTCGACGAGGTAGACGCCGTCCCGGGTCAGCCCGGTCAGCAGCAGGGTCGCGGGGTCCACCTCGCGGATGTACCACAGGCAGGTCAGCAGCAGCCCGCGCCGGGTGCTCGCGACCATGTCCTCCAGCGACCGGTCGCCGTCGCCGTCCAGGACGAGGTTGTCGGCTCCGGGGGCCACCGGCAGGCCGGTCAGGGCCGCGCCGTGCCGGCTGGTCGTGAGCTGCTTCAGTTCGCCGCCGCTGATCCACTCGGTGGCCCGGATCGGCAGGCCGTTGTCGAACACCGATTGGTCGCCGCCCGAGGAGTGCGCGACGACGAACGGCGCCGACTCCAGACCCGGCTCGTCCGGGTCGCTGCGCAGGGTCAGCGGCAGCCCGGCCAGCTTCTCGCCGAGCCGGGTGCCGCCGCCCGGCCTGGAGAACACCGTCCGCCCCTCGGCCGCGTCCCGGCCCGAGGCCGACCACAGCTGGTAGATCATCAGGTCCGCGACCGCGGTCGGCGGCAGCAGCGTCTCGTACCGCCCCGCGGGCAGGTCGATCCGCCGCTCGGCCCAGCCCAGCCGTACGGCCAGCTCGGCGTCGAGCGCCGCCGGGTCGACGTCCTTGAAGTCCCGTGTCGAGCGGCCCGCCCACGCCGAGCGCGTACGGTCCGGTGACTTGGCGTTCAGCTCCAGCGTCCCGGTGGGCTGGTCGTGCCGCAGCCGCAGTCCCGTCGACGTGCCCAGGTAGGTCGAGACCAGCTCGTGGTTGGCGAAGCCGTACAGCTCACGACCGCCCGCACGCGCGCGTGCGAACGCCTCGCCGAGCGCCGGCGCGAAGTCGGCGAACACCGCGGACGAGGTCTCGACGGGCGCCTCGGTGAACGCGGGGGACGGCGCCCCGCCCGTCACCAGCGGCTGCGCGTCCTCGGCGGGCGCCGCACCGCGCGCGGCGGCCTCGGCGGCCCGCACCAGCGGCTCCAGCTCGTCGGCGGTCACCGCGGACCGCGAGACGACCCCGGCGGCGGTGCCCTCCTTGCCGTCGACGGTCGCGATCACGGTGAGCGTGCGCCCGCGCGTGACACCGTTGGTGGTCAGTGCGTTGCCCGCCCAGCGCAGATTGGCGGTCGACCGCTCGTCGGCGATCACGACGCAGCCGTCGGCCCGCGACAGCTCCAGCGCGCGCTCCACGACCTCGTGCGGCTTGTCGGTACGGGCGCTCATCGGCCGGCCTCCTGCGTCGTGTCGAGACTGTGCTTTCCCGGGGGGCGACCCCCGGGCCCCGGCCGGTCCCTGTCCTGGCCTTCATCGGCCGGCCTCCTGCGTGGTGTCGAGACTGTGCTTTCCCGGGGGGCGACCCCGGGCCCCCGGCCGGTCCCTGTCCTGGCCTTCATCGGCCGGCCTCCTGCGTGGTGTCGAGACTGTGCTTTCCCGGGGGCGACCCCCGGACCCCCGGCCGGTCCCTGTCCTGGCCTTCATCGGCCGGCCTCCTGGGTGGTGTTGAGGATGTTGACGCCCTTGAACAGGGCGGACGGGCAGCCGTGCGAGACGGCCGCGACCTGGCCCGGCTGGGCCTTGCCGCAGTTGAAGGCGCCGCCCAGGACGTACGTCTGCGGGCCGCCGACGGCCGCCATGGAGCCCCAGAAGTCGGTGGTCGTCGCCTGGTAGGCCACGTCCCGCAGCTGCCCGGTGATCCGCCCGTTCTCGATCCGGAAGAACCGCTGCCCGGTGAACTGGAAGTTGTAGCGCTGCATGTCGATCGACCAGGACCGGTCCCCGACGACGTAGATCCCGCGGTCCACGCTTCCGATCAGGTCCTCGGTGGACATCCCCGCCGGATCCGGCCGCAACGACACGTTGGCCATGCGCTGCACCGGCACGTGCGCGGGGGAGTCGGCGAACGCGCACCCGTTGGAACGCTCGAAGCCGGTCAGCTTCGCGATGCGCCGGTCCAGCTGGTACCCGACGAGCGTGCCGTCCCTGACCAGGTCCCAGGACTGCGCCTCGACGCCCTCGTCGTCGAAGCCGACGGTCGCCAGGCCGTGCTCGGCGGTGCGGTCGCCGGTGACGTTCATCAGGTCCGAGCCGTAGCGCAGCGTGCCGAGCCGGTCGAAGGTGGCGAAGGAGGTGCCGGCGTAGGCGGCCTCGTAGCCGAGGGCCCGGTCCAGCTCGGTGGCGTGCCCGATGGACTCGTGGATGGTCAGCCACAGGTTGGACGGGTCGACCACCAGGTCGTACAGCCCCGGCTCCACGCTCGGCGCCCGCATCTTCTCGGCGAGCAGTTCCGGGATCCGCTCCAGCTCCTCGTCCCAGTCCCAGCCGGTGCCCGTCAGGTACTCCCAGCCGCGCCCGACCGGCGGCGCGACGGTCCGCATCGAGTCGAACTCGCCGCTGGACTCGTCGACCGACACCGCCGTCAGCGCCGGATGCAGCCGTACCCGCTGCTGGGTGGTCACCGTCCCCGCGGTGTCGGCGTAGAACTTGTTCTCGTGGACGGTGAGCAGCGAGGCGTCGACGTGGTTGATCCCGTCGGCCGCCAGCAGCCGGGCGCTCCAGTCCGCGAGCAGCGCCGCCTTCTCCTCGTCGGGCACCGTGAACGGATCGATCTCGTACGACGAGACCCACGACTTCTCGGCGTGCACCGGCTCGTCGGCCAGCTCCACCCTCTCGTCGGACCCGGCCGCCCTGATCACCTGCGCGGACAGCTTCGCCATCGCCACCGCCTGCGAGGCGACCTTGGCGGCTGCGTCCATCGTCAGGTCCACACCGGAGGCGAACCCCCACGTCCCGCCGTGCACCACCCGCACCGCGTACCCCAGGTCGGTGGTGTCCGACGACCCGGAGGGCCGGGCGTCCCGCAGCCGCCAGGACGCGCTGCGCACCCGCTCGAACCGGAAGTCGGCGTGCTCCGCGCCGAGCGCCCGCGCGCGGGCGAGGGCGGCGTCGGCGAGTGCCCGCAACGGCAGTGCCGTGAAACTTTCGTCGATGCTGTGAGGCACCTGGGTATCTCCCTGTGGTCGTCGCCTGTGCTGGCTCCGATCATGTCGCGCGAGCGGACCCCCGGACCACAGCTTTCCGGTCCGCTCCGGCGACTTTCTGTAGAAACCCCACAGTCAGTCCCGTGACCGCCTGTCGGTGCCCGAATGTCCTCCGGCCTCGGCGTACCGATAGGTTTCGAGGGAAGCCGCCTGCCGTTCAGGTCCCGGGCGGTGTGTCACGACCCCTATGGAAAGGGTGATCCGTTGAGCCGCTCGGTTCTCGTCACCGGAGGTAACCGGGGCATCGGCCTCGCCATCGCCCGCGCGTTCGCCGATGCCGGCGACAAGGTCGCGATCACGTACCGGTCGGGGGAGCCGCCCGCCGGCTTCCTGGCCGTCAAGTGCGACATCACCGACACCGAGCAGGTGGAGCAGGCCTACAAGGAGATCGAGGAAGCACACGGGCCCGTCGAGGTCCTGGTCGCCAACGCCGGCGTCACCAAGGACCAGCTCCTGATGCGCATGTCCGAGGAGGACTTCACCTCGGTCGTCGACACCAACCTCACCGGCACCTTCCGGGTCGTCAAGCGCGCCAACCGTGCCATGCTGCGGGCCAAGAAGGGCCGCGTCGTCCTGATCTCCTCCGTCGTCGGCCTGCTCGGTTCGGCGGGGCAGGCGAACTACGCCGCCTCCAAGGCCGGCCTGGTCGGCTTCGCGCGGTCCCTCGCCCGTGAGCTGGGCTCGCGCAACATCACCTTCAACGTCGTCGCCCCCGGCTTCGTCGACACCGACATGACGCAGGCGCTGACCGACGAGCAGCGCGCCAACATCGTCTCGCAGGTGCCGCTCGGCCGGTACGCGCAGCCCGACGAGATCGCCGCGACGGTGCGGTTCCTCGCCTCGGACGACGCCTCGTACATCACTGGAGCCGTCATCCCCGTAGACGGCGGACTGGGAATGGGTCACTGATCACCATGAGCGGAATTCTCGAGGGCAAGCGCGTCCTGATCTCCGGTGTGCTGATGGAGTCCTCCATCGCCTTCCACGCCGCCAAGCTGGCCCAGGAGCAGGGCGCGGAGATCATCCTCACCGCGTTCCCGCGGCCCACCCTGACCGAGCGCATCGCCCGGAAGCTGCCCAAGCCCACCAAGGTCATCGAGCTGGACGTGACCAACGACGAGCACCTCGGCCGGCTCGCCGACATCGTCGGCGAGGAGCTGGGCGGCCTCGACGGCGTCGTGCACTCCATCGGCTTCGCGCCGCAGGACGCGCTCGGCGGCAACTTCCTCAACACCCCGTTCGAGTCCGTCGCCACGGCCATGCACGTCTCGGCGTACTCCCTGAAGTCGCTCACCATGGCCTGCCTGCCGCTGATGCAGAACGGCGGCTCCGTCGTCGGCCTCACCTTCGACGCGCAGTACGCCTGGCCGCAGTACGACTGGATGGGCCCGGCCAAGGCCGCGCTGGAGGCCACCAGCCGCTACATCGCCCGTGACCTGGGCAAGCAGAACATCCGCTGCAACCTCATCTCCGCGGGCCCGCTCGGCTCCATGGCCGCCAAGTCCATCCCGGGCTTCAGCGACCTGGCCGCCGTGTGGGACACCCGTTCCCCGCTGGAGTGGGACCTGAAGGACCCCGAGCCGGCCGGCCGCGGCATCGTCGCCCTGCTGAGCGACTGGTTCCCGAAGACCACCGGCGAGATCATCCACGTGGACGGCGGCCTGCACGCCATCGGCGCCTGATCCACCGGCACGTCCCCGACGCCCCGCCGCCCGCCTCGCGCGGGAGGCGGGGCGTCACCCGTTCGGCGTATCCGGCCGGGCGGCGGAGCACCCGTACGAGCCACGCTGAAGTGCGCGTCCGTCAAGCGCTTTCCTCCCCAGCCCGGCCGAGGAGGTCTCTTTGTGCGCCTGTTCCGCAGCGTGGCCCCACTGACCGTCGCCGTCTGCCTCGTCCTGTCGCTGCCGTACGACGCGCTCTCCCACGCGCGCGTGCCGGCACGGCCCGCCACCGCCGCAGCACCCGAGGACCTGTTCGGCGCGGAGTGCCGGACCACCGTCGACGGGTCGGAGGTGACCACCTACTGCCACAACCCCTACGCCGCCGTCGACCGGGTGCGCCTGCACATCGAGTGCGCGCGCTGGTGGGACCTCGACACGGACGGCGCCCCCGCCGACGCCGGACCGGCCGTGACCGTGCGGCTGACCGGGCGCTGCTGGAAGGAGGTCGGGGCGGTCTGGGTCAGCCACCAGCGGGTGTGAACCGCCCGGGCCGGCACAGGAAGGGATAGCTCGCGGCCTCGACGGCGGCCGTCTCCGCGTCCCCCGCGCGGATCGCGTCGACCAGCCGGTCGTGGTCCATGCGCGCCTCCGGCGTCAGCTCCCCGCCGACGTCCTCGCGCAGCCAGTCCCGCAGGACCTCGCCCAGGTCGGCGTACACGGCCGTCATCGCGTCGTTGTGGGAGGCGGCCACCACCGCCAGGTGGAACGTCGCGTCCGCCGTCACGAAGGCCTCGGCGTCACCCGACTCCCACGCCTCCTCGCGGCGCAGCAGCAGGGTCTCCAGCTGGCTGAGGTCCTTCTCCGTGCGCCGCTCGGCCGCCAGCCGTGCCGCACCCGACTCCAGGGTGGCGCGCAGTTCCGCGATGTGCCGCGGGTCCGCGTCCGCGAAGCGGCGGTGCATCACGCCCGCCAGCTCGCTGGTCGCCACCACGTAGGTGCCCGAGCCCTGACGGATGTCCAGCAGCCCGTTGTGCGCGAGCGCGCGGACGGCCTCGCGGACGGTGTTGCGGGCGACCCCCAGCTGCCCGACCAGCTCGGGCTCCGTCGGGATGCGCGAACCGACCGGCCACTCCCCGAGGTGATCTGGGTGCGCAGCGCGGTGATGACCTGCTCGGACAGCGCCGAGCGGCGGGGATGGCTCAGGGGCATGGCACACCTTCGCACGGGCGGGGCCGGGATCGGGCTCCTGGGGATGGACAGCCAATCATCCATGATTCTATGATGGTCGGATGGCGAGCAAGGAAACCACGGGCACGCGTGACGCGGCCCCCGCGACCGGCCACCGCCCGGTGCCCCCACCGACCACTCCGCGCGCGTGGACGGCCCGCCTGGTCGTCGTGGGCGTCGTGCTGGCCGCCCTCAACCTCCGCCCCGCCATCACCAGCCTCGGCGCCCTCCTCGAAGAGGTCCGCGAGGGCCTCGGCATGAGCGGCGGCGTGGCCGGCCTCCTCACCTCCGTGCCCCCGCTCTGCTTCGCCGTCTTCGGCGTCACGGCGCCCCGCCTCGCCCGCCGCTTCGGCGCCGGCGCGGTCGTCTGCGCCGGCATGGCCGCCATCACCGCGGGTCTGCTGACACGCCCGTACGCGGGCGGTACGGCCGGCTTCCTCGCCGCCAGCGCCCTCGCCCTGATGGGCATCGCCGTCGTCAACGTCCTCATGCCGGTCATCGTCAAGCGCTGGTTCCCCGACCGGGTCGGCTCCATGACCGGCCTGTACTCGATGGCCCTCGCCCTCGGCACCTCGGCCGCCGCCGCGGTCACCGTGCCCGTGACCGACGCGCTCGGCGGCGGCTGGCAGTCCGGGCTGGCGGTGTGGGCCGGGCCGGCGGCGGCCGCCGTGCTTCCGTGGCTGCCGCTGGCCCGCGAGCGCGGGGCGACGCCCGCCGCGCGCGCGGAGGACGGCGCGGCGGGCGGCCGCGCGGAGGACGCCCCCGTGCTGCGCATCACCCGCAGCCCCACCGCCTGGGCGCTCGCCGTCTTTTTCGGGCTCCAGGCCACGGCCGCGTACATCACCATGGGCTGGATGCCGCAGATCTTCCGCGACGCGGGCGTACCCGCGAGCACGGCCGGACTGCTCCTGGCCGTCACCATGGTCATGGGGGTGCCGCTCGCCTTCGTCATCCCGCGCCTGGCGACCCGGCTGCCGCGCCAGGGCCCGATCGTCGTCGCGCTCGGCCTGTGCGGCCTCGCCGGGTACGCCGGTCTGCACCTCGCGCCCGCCGCCGGGGCCTGGGCCTGGGCCCTGCTCCTCGGCGTCTCCAACTGCGCCTTCCCGCTGGCCCTCACCATGGTCGGGATGCGGGCCAGGACCGGCGGGGGAGTGGCCCAGCTGTCCGCCTTCGCGCAGAGCGCCGGCTACCTGCTCTCCATCCCCGGTCCGCTGCTGGTCGGCGTGCTCTACCAGCACAGCGGCGGCTGGGGCCTGCCCCTGGCGCTGATGGCGGCGCTGATGGTCCCGCAGATGGCGGTGGGCGTCCTGGCCGGCCGCGACCGCACGGTGGAGGACGAGGCCGCCCGCTGACCCCGCTGACCCCGCTGACCCCGCGGGGACCGTCCGGTGCGCCGGGTGCGAGACTGGGCGCATGCCAGTGCTCGACCCGAACCCCAAGAACGGCCAGAAGAAGATGCTGATCGTCTTCGGCTCGTTCCTCCTCATTTTTGTGATCATCGGGATCATCGCCACCATCGCCTCGCCCTGACGTGCCCCCCGGCGGAGCGGGGGTGGGGTTAACCCCCTGTCCCCTAGGGGGTGAGGGTCAGGGGCAAGTGGGTGGATCACCGGATGGGACGCCGGCCGCCGGGGCCGTACCTTCGAGATGTGGCCGCGCGACGCGGCCGGAACCCCTCGAAGACCAGCGGAGGCACCCATGCCGGCCCCCACGCACACCCGGACCCGCCCGGTCGCTCAGGGCAGCGGCGTCGGCACCCGGCTGCCCTGGTGGGCCCTGGCCCTGCCGACCCTGGCCTTCGTGACCCTCCTCGCGCTGATACTGAACCCCTCCGACGCCCAGGCGGCATCCGGCGACCCGGCGATCACCGACCTCGTCGACCGCGTACGGCAGCTCGTGGCGCGATAGGCCCCGTCGATCACGCCCCGGACGCACGCCTCACGCCCCGTTCCCAGGTGAAGACGCATGTCAACTCCCTGCGCCTCGTGGCCTGTTTCATGCGAAGCTGGGAGTCATGAGCGTCGCAGAACCCCGCAGGATCGTCCTCTTCCGGCATGCGAAAGCCGACTGGCCACAGGTGACCGACCACGAGCGACCGCTCGCTGAGCGGGGCCGCCTGGACGCGGCCGTCGCCGGACGCAAGCTGACCGACACCGGCATCCCCGTCGACCTGGCCCTGTGCTCCACCGCGACCCGCACGCGCGAGACGTGGAAGCTCGCCGTGCACGAGTTCCCCCACCGGCCCAGGACGGTCTACGAGGAGCGGATCTACGAGGCCTCCCCGGGCGAGCTGATCGCCCTGCTCAACGAAACCCCGGACGACGTGCGCAACGTCCTCCTGATCGGCCACAACCCGGGCATCCAGGGACTCGCGGACATCCTCTCCGGTGCCGCCGAGGGCGACGCACGCGAGCGGATGGCCCGCCGCGGCTTCCCCACCGCGGCCTTCGCCGTCGTGACCTTCGACGGCTCCTGGAAGTCCCTGGAGCCGGGCGTCGCCACACTCGCCGACTACTGGGCACCGTCCGAGTGACACCGGTACGGCACACGTGAGGCCCGGCGGCACGCCGGGCCTCGCTCGCCCGTCCGGACGAGAGGCTCTCCCCTCGTCACTCCTCGTCGTGGGTGTCCGCCGCCTCGACCTCTTCCCGGGTGATGCCCAGCAGGTACAGGACGGTGTCCAGGAAGGGCACGTTCACCGCCGTGTGCGCGGCCTCCCGCACCACGGGCTTGGCGTTGAAGGCGACCCCGAGACCGGCCGCGTTCAGCATGTCCAGATCGTTGGCTCCGTCGCCGATCGCCACCGTCTGCGACAGGGGCACGCCCGCCTCCGCGGCGAACCGGCGCAGCAGCCGCGCCTTGCCCGCGCGGTCCACGATCTCCCCGGTGACCCGGCCGGTCAGCTTCCCGTCGACGATCTCCAGGGTGTTGGCCTGCGCGAAGTCCAGACCCAGCCGTTCCCTCAGGTCGTCGGTGACCTGGGTGAAGCCGCCGGAGACGACACCCACCTGGAAGCCCAGCCGCTTCAGGGTCCGGATCAGCGTGCGCGCGCCCGGCGTCAGCCGCACCTCGGCGCGCACCTTCTCCACGACCGAGGCGTCCAGCCCCGCCAGCAGCGCCACCCGGGCGTGCAGCGACTGTTCGAAGTCCAGCTCGCCCCGCATCGCCGCCGCCGTCACCTCGGCGACCTCGTCCTCACAGCCGGCGTGCGCCGCGAAGAGCTCGATCACCTCGTCCTGGATCAGCGTGGAGTCGACGTCCATGACGACCAGCCGCTGGGCGCGCCGGTGCAGACCCGCGGCCACGACGGCGACGTCGACACCGAGTGCCGCCGCGTCGGTGACCAGCGCGGTGCGCAGCGGTCCGGTCTCCACCCGGAGACGGCGAACTCGACGGCGGTGACCGGGTACTTGGCCAGCCGGAAGATACGGTCGATGTTGCCGCCGACCTTGGTGATCCTGGCGGCGACGGAGGCCGTGGCCTGCGCGGTGAGCGGATGCCCGAGCACGGTGACCAGGGACCGTCCGAGGCCGCGCGGCCGGTTGTCACCGAGGCCGGAGATGATCTCCGCCTGCATCTTCATCGATTCCGCCCAGCTGTGGACGGTCGACCGCAGATCACCCTCCAGCCCGTGCGGCGGCTCGGTCACGAGCGCACACAGCACCATGCGGCCGCGGGTGACGACCTGCTCGATGTCGACCACGTCGACGGAGTAGGCGGCAAGGGTGTCGAAGAGGCCGGCCGTGATGCCCGGCCTGTCCTTGCCGAAGATCTTGACAAGGAGAGTGGGGACGTCGGAGGACCAGGTCGGCGAGGTCTGCGAAGCGCTCATGGTGTCTCCACCGTATCCGGCACCCCGTGCCTTCCGCCGCCCAGGTCCGTCTGGCGGACACGGAACAGTGGGTGTCGTTCGCGTGGCGATCACCTGGCGGAACGGTGCCCAGTGACCGGCGGGTCCCCGGATGAGTACCGGTACTCATGCCGCCGACCGGCCACCGGCCGCAGGCTGCCTCCGTGAACGTGAAACGGAACGTCGTGCCCCGCGACATCGGCGACTCGCCCCTCTGCCTCGCCCTCGCCCTGCTCTTCTGGGGCTTCACGGCGCTGATCGTGTGGGGCCCCGTCGTTCTCCTGCCCGTCTTCTCCGTCGCATGGGGACAGCCGCCGACATGGGTGGTGCCGTGGCTGGAGATCACCCTGCTCCAGGTCGGCATCGGCGCGGCCGTACTGACGCCCCTGTACTTCGCGCCCGGCGTCGAGCGTCTCGCCCCCTCCGCCCGGTTCGCACTGCTGGGGCCCGTCGCCGTGGCCGTCGCGCTGACCGTTCTTTTCTGCGTCGACCTTCCCAGGATGTGACTCACCGGTCTGCGCCCGGGCCGTCCGGGGGCGGGGGCGGGGGAGGCGGCACGGGGCCGTCGGTGTCCGGCGACCGCTCCCGGGAGCGCGGGGACCCCGGCGGGCGCCGGGGCGGCCGGGCGGGGGGTTCCACGGGGCCCGCCACCGTCGGCGCGTCGTACAGATCGTGCCCGGGCCGCGAAGCCTCCGGTTCCGCCGGCCCCTCCGGCAGCCGCAGGTACGGATTGGTGGCGGGGTTCGGCGGCCGGTACGGCACACCCGGCACGTACGGCCCGGAGCGGCCGTCCGTCGCCCGGGGGCTGCCGGACCCCCCGGTCGCCCGCCCCGGGCCGCCCCTGCCCGGAGGCGGGCCGCCCGGCCCGGGCGCCGGAGCCGCGCCCCCGCCTCCAGGCCCCGCCGCGAGGTCGCGCGGCACCGGTGCCGCCCACTCGCCGGCGCCCCCTGCCGCGAGGCGGTGCGACGTCGGTGTGAGTCCTCGCCTCCAGGCCCCGCCGCGAGGCCGTGCCACGCCGGTGCCGCCGCCCGTGTCCCCGCAACTCCGGCCGCCCGGGCGAGGAGCGCCCCGGCAGCCCCGGCCCCGGCCCCCCACGCGGCCCCGAGCAGCACGGCCGTGCCGAGGTGGCCGTGCAGTTCCACGCCGGCGCCGAAGGCGTCGAACCCGAGCACGGACAGGGAGGCGTCGACGGACACGTCCGTCAGCCGGGCGAGCAGCGGCAGCGCCGCCGCGGTCGCCACCCCAGCCGCACCGCACACCACCCCACGAACCCGGCGCCCTCCGCCCTCCGTACCGCCCCGGAACCGTCGGCCGCCCCGGAACCGTCGGCCGCCCCGGAACCGTCGGCCGCGGCGGCCGCCCCCGACCGGCCCATCGGGCTCCGTACCGCCGTCAACACCCCCGCCAGCAGCAGCATCACCGCCGCCGCGACCCCCAACAGCCACACCCGACCGTCCAGTTCGGCCAGCCGGCCCAGCGTCACCGACCCCTCGGTGCCGGTGCCCAGCAAGTCGTCGAGCGGATCGGGCAGCACACGCGTCAGAACCCCCGTCGCCCGGCCGTCCCACGGCACGAACAGACCGACGTCCACCCCGAGCCACACCCCGTTGGGCGCCCCGAGCAGCGCCGCCCCCACGATCCGCCTCGGGTGGTCGTCACCGATCGCCGCGTACACCGCCGCCGCGAACCCGGCGGCCACCGCCACCAGCAGCACCGTGACGAGGGCGGAGACCGCGGGCCGCACCACCCGGTGCACGGCGTCCCAGCCGGGCGGCAGCGGCGTACGGCGTGCGGCCAGCAGGGCGATCAGCAGCACCGCGGCCGACCAGAGCAGTCCGCCGAGCAGCGTCGCGGACGTGTCGACGCTGAAGCCGACCGCGGCCCGCGCGTCGACGAGATCCCCCAGCCGGTCGGGCAGCAGCCCGCCGACGTCCCCGAGATCGCCCAGCCCGGGGACCTCGACGCCACCCCCACCGCCGGGCAGGCCGGCCGACCCCAGCGCCCCGCCGTCGAGGGTGATGACGTCGTGCCCGGCCCAGGCCAGCCCGCCCAGCACGGCGACGAACAGCGCGACCACCGTGCCCGCGCGCGCCAGGAGTTCGGCCGGCGCGACCACGACCCCGGCCGCGCGCAGGGACCGCAGGAAGAACCACGACAGCAGCACCGCCCCGACCAGGCCCACGCCCAGTGGCGTGATCTCGATGGCGGTGTCCGCCTCCGCGCCCGTCAGGCCGAACGTGGACACATCGCCCGACGGCGTCACCGAACCGCCGACGCCCAGCGCCACGACCGCCGCCGTCATCGGCACCGGCGAACCCGCGGCGTCCGCCCCCAGCAGATGCAGGCCGAGCGCCGCCGTCCCCGCCATCCCGATCAACGCCCAGCTCACCGCGGCGATCGCGGACAGCAGGACGTCCGGCCACGGCACCCCCTCGCCGTACGCCGCGCCCGTGCCGTGCCCGACGCCCGTGCCGGTACTCATGCAGACCCCCCGATCCGCGATGCGCAGCGGCGAAGATCACCGCTTCCGTCCCCCTCGCGTGCGTTTACCACTGTCCGGCCGGGTTTCCACCCCGTCAACGGAAACGCGCGACGAGACGGCGTGAGCCCGCGCGCGCCCCTTCGCAAGGCCCGACTTTCGGTCAGGGGGCCGCGCCTGAAATAGTTCCCGACGATGTTCGACATCCCTAGACTCCCTGCGATGGGGGTAACTCGGGGGACTACTCAGTGGGGCATGGAGTGCCGGAACTCGTACTGGAATTGAACGGACGCACCTGGACGCTGGATCCGTCCAGGTCATACACCCTCGGACGGGATCCGCAGGGGGACGTCGTCCTCGACGACGCCAGGGTCTCGTGGCGTCACGCCACGGTCAGCTTCAACGGCCGCGGCTGGATGCTGGAGGACCACGGCAGCACCAACGGGACGTTCGTCCAGGGCCGGCGCGTCCAGCAGGTGGACATCGGGCCCGGCTCGGCGGTCCACCTGGGCAACGCCACCGACGGGCCGCGCCTGAACCTCTCCGCCGCGCAGGCGGCGGTCGCGCAGCCGCAGCAGCCGTACGCCGCCCAGGCCGCGAACCCCGGCTGGGCGCAGCAGGCTCCACCGCAACAGGTGCCCCAGCAGCAGGTGCCGCAGCCCGGATGGGAGCCGCCGCGGAAGACCGGCGCGCCCGTTCCGCCCAGCAGGGCCCCGGCGTCGGCGCGGGGGCGCCGCCGGTCCACGGCGACCGCAGCCCGACCACGTTCCACCAGTTCTCCCTCGGCCGCGTCATGCGCATCGGCCGGGCCCTGGAGAACGACCTGGTCGTGTCCGACCTCCAGGTCTCGCGCAACCACGCCGAGTTCCACTCGACGCCCGACGGGCGCATGGAGATCCGCGACCTCGGCTCGCACAACGGCACGTACGTCAACGGCCAGCCGATCGCCAAGGGCAGCTCACAACTGCTCGGCCCCACCGACGTCGTGGGCGTCGGCCACTCGACGTTCCGGATCGTCGGCGACCGGCTCGAGGAGTTCGTCGACACCGGTGAGGTCTCCTTCTCCGCACGCCACCTGACCGTGACGGTCGACGGCGGCAAGCAGATCCTGAAGGACGTCTCCTTCGGCGTCCCGGAGAAGTCGCTGATCGCGGTCATCGGCCCGTCCGGCTCCGGCAAGTCCACCCTGCTCAAGGCCCTCACCGGCTACCGGCCCGCCAACCAGGGCGACGTCCTCTACGACAACCGCAACCTCTACAAGCAGTTCGCCGAGCTGCGCCAGCGCATCGGTCTGGTCCCGCAGGACGACATCCTGCACAAGGAGCTGACCGTCAAGAAGGCCCTCAAGTACGCGGCCAAGCTCCGCTTCCCGGCCGACACCACGGCCGCCGAGCGCGACGCCCGCATCGACGAGGTGCTGCGCGAGCTGAAGCTGGACATCCACAAGGACAAGAAGGTCACCTCCCTCTCCGGCGGCCAGCGCAAGCGCGTGTCGGTCGCCCTGGAGCTGCTGACCAAGCCCTCGCTGATCTTCCTCGACGAGCCGACCTCCGGCCTCGACCCGGGCATGGACCGCGATGTCATGCAGCTGCTGCGCGGTCTCGCCGACGACGGCCGCACGGTTCTCGTGGTCACACACTCGGTGGCCGAACTCGCCATCTGCGACAAACTGCTCGTGATGGCGCCCGGCGGCAGCGTCGCCTACTTCGGTCCGCCCGAGGAGGCGCTGAACTTCTTCGGCTACGACAGCTGGGCCGACGTCTTCTCCGCCTTCGAGAACTACCGCGACTACGACTGGGCGGGCCGCTGGAAGGGCTCGCAGCACTACCAGATGTACGCCGCGGACATCGACGCCATCGCGCCGCAGTCCGTATCGATGACGCCGATGCAGGCGATGCGGCCGCCGAAGCCGCAGGGCTGGATGTCCCAGTTCGTCACCCTGGTGCGCCGCTACGTGTCGGTGATCGTCTCCGACAAGGGCTTCCTGGGACTGATGGTGGTCCTGCCGGCCGTGATCGGCGCGGTGAGCCTGCTCATCGACCCGGACCGGGGCCTGCTGCCCAACGGGGTCAACCCGCAGAGCGGCCGGATCGTCCCCAACGGCACGGCCAGTACCGTGCTGCTGCTCCTCGCCGTCGGCGCCTGCTTCTCGGGCGCGGCGAACTCCGTCCGCGAGCTGATCAAGGAACGGGTGATCTACGAGCGGGAGCGCGCGACCGGCCTGTCCCGCTCGGCCTACCTGATGTCCAAGGTGTTCGTGCTCGGTCTGATCACCGTGTTCCAGGGCCTGCTGGTCGGCGTCATCGGCTTCGCCAGTCGTGAGATCCCGCAGGAGGGCCTGATCTTCGGCGGCGCCCCGCTGCTGGAGCTCTCCCTGCCGATCATGGGGCTGGGCTTCACCTCGATGATGTTCGGTCTGGTCATCTCCTCACTGGTGAAGACGTCCGAGAAGACCATGCCGCTGCTGGTCATGTTCGCCATCGTCCAAGTCGTGTTCACGGGCTGCCTGTTCGCCCTGAACGGCTCGATCGGCGCCAACCAGGTCTCGTACCTGATGCCGTCGCGCTGGGCGGTCGCCGCCGCGGGCGCCACGCTGGACTTCAACAAGATCAGCCCGCCCGAGAAGGGCGCCGGCAACGACCCGCTGTGGGAGCACACCGTCGGCGCCTGGGGCCTGGACATGGCCGCCCTGATCGTCCTCGGCGTGATCTGCGGCTTCTTCGTGGCCCGGTTCCTGCGCCGCCACGAGCCCGAGGTCATGCGCAAGTAGGCGCGGGCGGTCGTACGACGCCGAAGGGCGGCACCCCCGGTCAGGGAGGAGTGCCGCCCTTCGGCGCGTGCGGGGGCCCGGCTCATGGGGGGCCGGGCGGGAGCCGGGACGCTCAGTACGCGCTGTTGACGTTGTCGATCGTGCCGTACCGGTCGGCCGCGTAGTTGGCGGCGGCGGTGATGTTGGCGACCGGGTCGTAGATGTTCCAGGACGTGCCCGGGACGTGGTACGCGCTGAAGGTCGGCGGGATCACCTGGAGCAGGCCCTTCGACGGGATGCCGTTGATGGCGTTGATGTCCCAGTCGTTGATGGCCTTCGGGTTGCCCGAGGACTCGCGCATGATGTTCTTGTGCAGCCCGTGGTAGGAGCCCGGGATGCCCTTCTTCTTCATGATGCCGAGGGCCTCGCGGATCCAGCCGTCGAGGTTGTTCGGGTAGCTCTTGACGGCGACCTGCTTGACCACGGGGCGCTGGGCGGACCGGTTGGCGGCGGCCTTGGCCGCGCGCGCGGCGGCGGCCTTCTTCGCGGCCGCCTTCTTCGCGGCGGCAGCGGCGGCCGTCTTCTTCTGCGCGGCGGCGGTGGTGGCCGCCTTCTTCGCGGCCACCGCGTCGGCGGCGGCCTTCTTCCTGGCCTCGATGGCCTCGACCTTCAGGTCGGCGCCGGCCTGAAGGTCGGTCACGCTGGCCTTGACGTCGTGTACCCGCTCGGAGCTGTAGGCCACGTGGGACGAGGAAAGGGAGTCCGTCGTGGTCGTCTGACCGTCGGCCGGAACCACGGTGAAAGCGACGGCGGCGGCGCCGAGCGTGGCGACACCGGCCATCGCGATCTTGCGAGTGTTCTTGGGCATGGCGGAAGGACCTCTTCGAATAGCGCGGAGGTCGCTCACTTCGTCCGACGACGGACAGCGGGTGCTTTTCGGCACGAGCGCCGCGGATCAGGAACCGCGGTGCTGAGCGACGGGAGCCATTGTTAGCGGCCGCAAAATGCCCAGGCAAAGGTGTGACGTACGATCCCCGGTAGTGGATCAGGGGTGGGCAAAACGGGACAGATCAGGCTGTCTGTCCCGTTCACAAGGGGCCTTTTGACTTCTATCTCCTTTAGTACGTGATGTGCACCCTATGTGCGGGCTCACAGGGGTGGCGAGGTTTTGTCACCATACGTCACCAATGGAGCGTTTTGTGTGAGCGACTTCCGCGGGCAGAAGGAGGTGCAGGTCCCCGAACTCGTGCCACAGGTAGGAACCCCGCAGCGCCTCCTCGTAACCGCGGTCGATCGCGGCCCGCCCGGCCACCGCCTCCAGCATGAGCAGATGCGAAGCCTGCGGCTCGTGCAGCCCGGTCAGCAGCCCGTCCACCACCCGCACCCCGCGCTCGGGGGTCACGACGAGGTCCGTCCACCCCGCACGCGCGCGGACGACCTCGTCGGCCCCCACCGCCGACTCCACCGCCCGGACGGCGGTCGTCCCCACCGCGACGACCCGGCCGGCTCCCGCCCTCGCCGCGTTGATCAGCCGGGCCGACCCCGCGGGCACCGCGAACCGCTCCGGATACGGCGGCTCGTGCGCCTCCGCCGACGCCACCCCGGTGTGCAGCGTGACCGGCGCGAACTGCACCCCCCGGCTGACCAGCTCCGTCACCAGCCGTGCCGTGAAGGGCCGCGCCGCACTCGGCATCTCCGCGCTGCCCGCCCCGTCGGCCGCCGGCAGCGCGAACACCGTCTGGTACGCCGACAGCGGCTGGTCCCGGTCCGTGTAGGAGTACCGGATGGGCCGCCCGTGCTCCCGCAGCAGCCCCGGCACCGTCCCCGCGGCCACCCGCGCCCACCACAACCGCCCCCCGGGCCCGCCCGGCGACTCCTCCAGCACCAGCCGCACCCCGGCGGACAGCCGCACCTCCGTCCCGGCCGGCCCTCCCGCGCGCGGGCGCGTGGTGCCCCGCCCGTCGGGCTCCCGCAGCTCGACCGCCCACCGTCCGTCGTCCCCGCGCGTGGAGAAGTGCACCACCACGCGCGCGTGCCCGATCCGCCCGTCCACGGCGGCGGCCAGCGTCGGCGAGGTGTTCACCACGAGCAGGTCCCCGGCCCGCAGCAACCCCGGCAGCTCCCGGAACACGTGGTGCGCCGGCTCGCTCCCCCGCGACACCAGCAGCCGTACGGAGTCCCGGTCGCGGCCGGGCCCGCGCTGCTCGGCCGGAAGCCGCGCCGACAACTCCTCGGGCACCTGAAGGGCGAGCGTCATCGCCGTCCCTCCAGCAGGGCCGGCGCCCCGTAGCGCCCACTGGGGGGCCACTCGTCCAGCAACCGCAGGAAGGCCGGCACCACACGGCCCGGCTCCGGCCGCGCCCCGTCGTCCTCCGGTACGGCCGCCGCGTACAGGTCGGTCGCCATGTCCCCGGGGTCCACCGCCCACACCCGCAGCTCCGGCTCCTCCTCGCCGAGCACCGCCGCGAGCCGGTCGAGGGCCGCCTTCGACGCCCCGTACCCGCCCCACGTGGCGTAGGCCTCGGCCGCCGCGTCCGAACTGACCGTGATCACCGCGCCGTCCGGCGCCGCGCGGAGCAGCGGCAGCGCCTCCTGCACCAGCCCCAGCGCCGCCACCACGTTCACCTCCAGGGCCCGCCGCAGCCCCTCCAGGGGCAGCTCCGCCAGCCGCACCAGCGGCTCGGCGCCCAGCGCGCTCGCGTTGTTCACCAGCAGCCGGCACCCACCGAACCGCCGGGCGGCCGCCACCAGCGCGCTCCGGTGCGCGGGATCGGTCACGTCCCCGGCGAGCGCCTCCACCCTGGTCCCGTGCTCCGCGACCGCGGCGGCCGCCTCCTTCAGCACCCCGGCCGTCCTGGCGTCCAGCACCAGATCCCAGCCCCGGGCGGCCAGGGCCCCGGCGAGCGCCCGGCCCAGTCCCTTCGAGGCGCCCGTGATGATCGCAACCGGCATGACAACCGTCCCCTCGTCGACCCGCCGCTCGGCGGTGCCCTCACCGTAGGAACGCGCCGCCCCCGCCCGCCTCGGACGCGGGACGGGGCACACCGGGGCCCTTCGGCGTACGCCCCCGGACCGGGGACCTCGGACCCGCGGCGGTCCTAGGTCCCGCGGCCTACCCCGCCGCGTCACGGGGCCGATGCCCGCCGTCACACCCCGCCGGTACCGTGAGGACATGAGCCAAGGCCCCCGGTCCGGCCTCGCCGCGGTCAGTTCCGCGCTGCTGGCCATGAGCAGGCACCTCGAGGTGCGCGACGTCCTCAAGACGATCGTCGCCTCGGCGCGCGAGCTGCTCGACGCGCAGTACGCCGCACTCGGCGTTCCCGACGACCACGGGGGCTTCGCCCAGTTCGTCGTCGACGGGGTCGACGAGGACCAGTGGAAGGCCATCGGCCCGCTGCCCCGGCAGCACGGCATCCTGGCGGCGATGCTGCACGAGGCCAAGGCCGAGCGCCTCGCCGACGTCCGCGAGGACCCGCGCTTCGAGGGCTGGCCGGCCGCCCACCCGGAGATGTCCGACTTCCTGGGCCTGCCCGTCCGTGACGGCGACGAGGTCATCGGCGCCCTGTTCCTCGCGAACAAGCTGTGCCCCGACGGGGTGAACCCGCCCCGTCCGAAGACCGCGGGCGGCTGCGGCTTCACCGAGGACGACGAGGAACTCCTCGCGATCCTCGCCCAACACGCCGCGATCGCCCTCACCAACGCCCGCCTGTACGAGCGCAGCCGCGAACTCACCATCGCCGAGGAGCGCTCCCGGCTCGCCCACGAACTGCACGACGCGGTGAGCCAGAAGCTCTTCTCCCTGCGCCTGACCGCCCAGGCCGCCGCCACCCTCGTCGACCGCGATCCCGCCCGCGCCAAGGGCGAACTCCAGCAGGTCGCCGTCCTCGCCGCTGAGGCCACCGACGAACTGCGGGCCGCCGTCGTCGAGTTGCGCCCCGCCGCCCTCGACGAGGACGGCCTGGTGGCCACCCTCCGCACCCAGATCCAGGTCCTGGACCGCGCCCACTCCGCGCGCGTGACCTTCACCGGCCACGGCGTCCGGGCCCTGCCCGCCGCCCAGGAGGAGGCCTTCCTGCGCGTCGCCCAGGAGGCCCTGCACAACGCGCTGCGCCACTCCGGCGCCGAGCACGTCGAGGTGACCCTCCACAAGCGCGGCCCGGACACGGTCCTGCGCGTCGTGGACGACGGCAGCGGATTCGACCCCACGACGGTCCGCAGGGCCGGCCGCCACCTCGGCCTGGTCTCCATGCGGGACCGGGCCGGCGGGGTCGGCGGCAGCCTGACGGTGCAATCGGCGCCCGGCAAGGGCACCACGATCGAGATGGAGGCTCCCGGTGGCTGACGCAATCAAGGTGCTGCTCGTCGACGACCACCAGGTCGTCCGCCGGGGCCTGCGCACCTTCCTGGAGGTCCAGGACGACATCGAGGTCGTCGGGGAGGCGTCCGACGGTGCCGAGGGAGTCGCCCGCGCCGAGGAGCTGAAGCCCGACGTCGTCCTGATGGACGTCAAGATGCCGGGCACGGACGGCGTGGAGGCCCTCCGAAGGCTCCGCGAACTGGCCAACCCCGCGCGCGTGCTCGTCGTCACCAGCTTCACCGAGCAGCGCACGGTGGTGCCCGCCCTGCGCGCGGGCGCCGCCGGGTACGTCTACAAGGACGTGGACCCCGACGCGCTGGCCGGCGCCATCCGCTCGGTCCACGCCGGCCACATCCTGCTCCAGCCCGAGGTCGCCGGCGCCCTGCTCTCCCAGGACGAGGCCAACTCCGGCCAGGGAGGGGCGGTTCGCTCACCGAGCGGGAGCGCGAGGTCCTCGGTCTGATAGCGGACGGCCGCTCCAACCGGGAGATCGCCCGAGCCCTCGTGCTGTCCGAGAAGACCGTCAAGACCCACGTCTCGAACATCCTGATGAAGCTCGACCTCGCCGACCGCACCCAGGCCGCCCTGTGGGCCGTACGCCACGGCATGGCGGGCTGACCACACCCCGGCGCACGGCCGGGCGGCACGGCACCCGGCGCACGGCCGGCGGCACAGCGGGGCGCCCGTCCGGACGGGTTTCCTCCGGTCCGAGATTCATACCGTCGTGGGAATGTCCCCCGGATGGCGCATCCTCCGCCGGACTCCGGCGTTCCCCAGTGCGTGCCGCGGTGATCGCCGCGGCCGTCACCAGGAGGGGTCAGAAGTGAAGAACCTGAAGAAGGCAGCGGCCATGACGATGGTCGCCGGTGGGCTGGTGGCCGCGGGCGCCGGGATGGCGTCGGCCGCGAACGGCGCGTCGGCCGGCGGCGCGGCCGAGCACTCGCCGGGCGTCGTCTCGGGCAACCTCGTCCAGGCCCCGGTGCACATCCCGTTCGACGCCGTCGGCAACAGCGTCGACGTCGTCGGCGTGCTCAACCCGGCTTTCGGCAACCTGGGCCTCGACCACTGAGCCACGCCTGAGGCGCCGACCGGCGAGGAACCGCCGAGTCCCTCCCGGTCTCTCCCGGCCCCACTCCGGGGGAGACCGGTCCGCCCCACCGCCACCGGCGTCTCGGCCCACGCCCCCCGCCTCCGCCCCGGCGGATGCCGCCGGTCACCGACGGGGTCACCGGTCTCGCACCCGGGTCACCGGTCTCGCGTCTCGTGTGCGGGCCACCGGTCCCGCGTCACCAGCCCCGGCGGATGCCGCCGGTCGCCGACGCGGCCACCGGTCACCCGTCCCGCATCACCCGTCCCGCGTCCCGCGCTCCGGCCACCCGTCCGGTCCCGCGCGGACACGTCACCGTTCCCGCTCGCGCTCCTCCACGTACGCGTTGTACGCAGCCACCTGCGCCCGCCGCCCCGTCCGCTCCACCGGCCGCAACGCGGCCACCCGAGCCCCCATCTCCGAAGCGCTCACCGCGCCCCCGTGCCCGTTGTCCCGGGCCAGCGACACCAGCAGCCCCACCCGCTGCGCCAGCTCCAGCACCCGCACCGCGCGCGGCGGGTACCCCGGCGCCAGCACCTCCCGCCCGCCCTCCGCCCGCGCCCGGTACGCGTCGATCGCCGCCTCGGCCACCGGCCCCGAGCCCGCCACGTCCAGCCGCGCCAGCACGGCCGTGGTGTCCCGCAGCGCCTCCGCCAGCTCCCGCTCGGCCTCGCCCAGCGACGGCACGTCCGCCGGCGGAGCCTCCCGCACCGGAAGGCAGTGCCACGTCACCTCGACATGCACATCGCCCGCAGGACCGGCCTCGGACACCTCCGGCACCAGCCCGAGCGCGGCCCCGTGACAGACCACTGCCTCCTCGGCCTCCAGCGCCCGCGCGTTGAACTCCGGCGGCCCGCTCAGCCCCAGCGGATGCCCCGGCGCCGGCAGCGCCACCCGCAGCCCCCGCACCCCGAGCGCCCGCAGCCGTCCGAGCGCGAGCGTGAGCCCGACGGGCGCGGACTCGCCGGGCAGCCCCTCCACCCGGTGCACGGCGTCCTCCCCGACGACGGCGAGTACGGCGTCGTCCGGAGAGACGAGTCCGGCCAAAAGCGCATTTCCCCAAGCGGCGAGGCGGCCGGAGCGCGGTTCAGAGAGCATGCCCCCCAGCCTAAGGACCGGACCGATGGAACGGCCCACCCGGCCGGTGGCGTAGATTTTCCTGGAGGGGCCGCGCCCACCCGCGCGCGGCGGTCCGAGCCACAGGCGTACGCGACAACCGAGACCGGCCACACTGCAAGGGGAGACAACGCGCTCATGAGCGATGTTCTGGAGCTTCAGGACGTATCCGTGGTCCGCGAGGGCCGGGCTCTGGTGGACCAGGTCTCCTGGTCGGTCAAGGAAGGCGAGCGCTGGGTCATCCTCGGCCCCAACGGAGCCGGCAAGACGACCCTGCTGAACGTCGCCTCCAGCTACCTCTACCCCAGCAGCGGCACCGCCACCATCCTCGGCGAGACCCTCGGCACGCCCGGCACCGACGTCTTCGAGCTGCGCCCCCGCATCGGCATGGCCGGCATCGCCATGGCCGACAAGCTCCCCAAGCGCCAGACCGTCCTGCAGACCGTCCTGACCGCCGCGTACGGCATGACGGCCAGCTGGCAGGAGGACTACGAGGAGATCGACGAACAGCGCGCCCGCGCCTTCCTCGACCGCCTCGGCATGACCGAGTTCCTGGACCGGAAGTTCGGCACCCTCTCCGAGGGCGAGCGCAAGCGCACGCTCATCGCCCGCGCCCTGATGACCGACCCCGAACTGCTGCTGCTGGACGAGCCGGCCGCCGGCCTCGACCTCGGCGGCCGCGAGGACCTCGTCCGCCGCCTCGGCCGCCTCGCCCGCGACCCGATCGCCCCCTCGATGATCATGGTCACGCACCATGTCGAGGAGATCGCCCCCGGATTCACGCACGTCCTCATGATCCGTCAGGGCAAGGTCCTCGCCGCCGGACCGGTCGAACTCGAACTGACCTCCCGCAACCTCTCCCGCTGCTTCGGCCTCCCCCTCGTCGTGGAACAGGTCGGCGACCGCTGGACCGCCCAGGGCCTGCCGCTGTCCTGACCGCCCCCGTTCGCGCCCTGTCGGTCGCACACCCGTCGGACCTACCATGAACGCGTGGACGACATCGACGCGTGGGTGTGGTGGCTCGTAGGCGCGGCAGCGCTCGGAATCCCTCTGGTGGTCACCGCGATGCCGGAGTTCGGCATGTTCGCGGTCGGCGCGGTGGCCGCGGCCGTCGCGGCCGCCCTCGGCTTCGACGTGGTCGCCCAGGTACTCGTCTTCGTGGCCGTCTCCGTCGCCCTCATCGCCGTCGTACGGCCCATCGCGGCCAGGCACAGCGCCCAGCGGCCCCAATTCGCCAGCGGCGTGGACGCGTTGAAGGGCAAGCAGGCCGTCGTGCTGGAACGGGTCGACGGCTCGGGCGGACGCATCAAGCTCGCCGGGGAGATCTGGTCGGCTCGTGCTCTCGACACCGACCGCACCTACGAAGTCGGGCAGGAGGTCGACGTCGTGGACATCGAGGGGGCCACGGCGATCGTCATCTGACCGGGTCAACTACCGCACCACGCAAGTGAACCGAACACCCCACGAGCCGGACGACGGTCTGTCACACTCGACCAGAAAGATCTTCGACAAGCCTAAGATCTTCCGAAAGCGCCGAGGCGAAGAAGGGTACGGGGAGCACGATGGAACCGGTCATCATCGTCTTGATCATCCTGGTGGTGTTGGTCTTCATCGCCCTGATCAAGACGATCCAGGTCATCCCACAGGCGAGCGCCGCGATCGTGGAGCGGTTCGGCCGCTACACCCGGACGCTCAACGCGGGCCTCAACATCGTCGTCCCGTTCATCGACACCATCCGCAACCGCATCGACCTGCGTGAACAGGTCGTCCCGTTCCCGCCGCAGCCGGTCATCACCCAGGACAACCTGGTCGTCAACATCGACACCGTCATCTACTACCAGGTGACCGACGCCCGCGCCGCGACCTACGAAGTCGCCAGCTACATCCAGGCGATCGAGCAGCTCACCGTCACCACCCTGCGCAACATCATCGGCGGCATGGACCTGGAGCGCACCCTGACCTCCCGCGAGGAGATCAACGCGGCCCTGCGCGGAGTGCTCGACGAGGCCACCGGCAAGTGGGGCATCCGCGTCAACCGCGTGGAGCTGAAGGCGATCGAGCCCCCGACTTCCATCCAGGACTCGATGGAGAAGCAGATGCGCGCCGACCGCGACAAGCGCGCCGCGATCCTCACCGCCGAGGGCACGCGCCAAGCCGCCATCCTCACCGCGGAGGGCGAGAAGCAGTCCGCCATCCTCAAGGCCGAGGGCGAGGCCAAGGCCGCCGCCCTGCGCGCCGAGGGTGAGGCCCAGGCCGTCCGCACGGTCTTCGAGGCGATCCACGCCGGCGACGCGGACCAGAAGCTGCTCTCCTACCAGTACCTCCAGATGCTCCCGAAGATCGCCGAGGGCGACGCCAACAAGCTCTGGATCGTCCCCAGCGAAATCGGCGACGCCCTCAAGGGACTGTCCGGTGCCATGGGCAACTTCGGCCCCATGGGCGGCGGTTCGGGTTCCAACGGCGGCGGCTCGGACAGCCCCAGGGAACGCCGCGAGAAGCCGTCGATCGACTGACCCGGCCCCGTGACGAACGGTTCCCCGCAGTCCCTGAAGGGACGCGGGGAACCTGGCGACCGTCCCGCGCGAGCCGCGGGACGACAGCCCTTGTGCCGTGCGTGCCCTACGCCGCGTCCGTGGTCAGCCACTCCGGCAGCGCGGCCAGGTCCTCCTGCCCCAGGGCGAGCAGCATCGCGTCCTGCGGGGTCGGCTCGAACGGCTGCCGCAGCAGCGGCATACCCGCCTGCTCCGGAGTCCGGTCCGCCTTGCGGTGGTTGTCCTCCGCGCACGAGGCGACCGTGTTGAGCCAGGAGTCCTGACCGCCCTGGGCCCGCGGCACGACGTGGTCCACCGTGGTCGCCCGGCGGCCGCAGTAGGCGCACCGGTGCCGGTCCCGGACCAGCACACCCCGCCGCGACCACGGAGCTTGTCTTCGGAACGGCACCCGTACGTACCTGCACAGCCTGATGATCCGGGGCGCCGGTATGTCCACCTCGGCTCCCCGCATCCGCAGTTCGGGGTGGGCCTGCTCGACGACGGCCTTGTCCTGAAGCACCAGAACGACGGCTCGGTTCAACGTCACCGTCGACAGCGGCTCGAAGCTCGCGTTGAGTACCAGCGTGTCCCGCATACCAGCCCACCTCCCGTGTGCACCGGCCCACCCCCTGGCGGGCTGGGAACAACTCTGGCCGGGCACGCCGAGATGGACAACGCAATATCTGCTGCTCCCACGGGGGATGCCCCCGCGCCCCCGGCAACAAAATGCCCGCCCCTGATCACTTCCAAGACCAGGGACGGGCAAACGTTGAATGAACGATGAGATGACCCGGCGGGGGCCCGGCTCAGCCCGCGGCGGGGTTCTCGTACTCCCCGATCAGCTGGGCCCGCGCGAGCGTGTGGAAGCGCAGGTTGAACCCGACGGCGGCGGGAGAGGCGTCCGAGTCCGGACCGAGCCTCTCCTGGTCCACCGCGTACACCGTGAAGACGTACCGGTGCGGGCCGTCCCCGGGCGGCGGGGCGGCCCCGCCGAAGTCCTTCGTCCCGTAGTCGTTGCGCGCGTGGACGGCGCCTTCGGGCAGGCCCTCGAACCTGCCGCCGCCGGCCCCCGCCGGAAGCTCGGTCACCGAGGCGGGGATGTCGAACAGGACCCAGTGCCAGAAACCGCTGCCCGTCGGCGCGTCGGGGTCGTAACAGGTCACCGCGAAGCTCTCGGTCTCCGGCGGGAAACCCTCCCACCGCAGGTGCGGCGAGGTGTTCCCGTCCGCCTGGACCTGGTCGCCCTTGAGGGTCGCGCCCTCCTCGACGTCCTTGCTCGTCAAGGTGAACGACGGCACGGGCGGATGGAAGTCGTGGGGGAGCGGCCGCCGCTTGAGCTCGGTCACCTCGGTACCTCCTGCATCGGTTCTGGAGTCAGTGGTTCCGAGCCTAGAACCAGTTGCGCTTGCTGCCGACCTCGGACAGCCACTGGTTGAGGTAGGCCGCCCAGTCGGTCCCCTGGTAGTCGTTCAGCCCGACCTGGAAGGAACGGAAGGTGTCGCTGCCCTCACTGAACAGCCCCGGCTTCTTGTCCATCTCCAGCACGACGTCCATCGTGTGCTCGTCGGCGACGAAGCTCACCTCGACCTGGTGCAGACCGTGGTACTGCGACGGCGGGAAGAACTCGATCTCCTGGTAGAACGGCAGCTTCTGCCGCGTGCCCCGGATGTGACCGCGCTCCAGGTCCGCGTTCTTGAAGCGGAAGCCCAACCGGAGGAAGGCGTCCAGGATCGCCTTCTGCACCGGCAGCGGGTGCACGTTCACCGGGTCGAGGTCACCGGAGTCCACGGCCCGCGCGATCTCCAGCTCGGTGGTCACCCCGACGTTCATCCCGCGCAAGGCCTGCCCGTCGATCATCGTGATCGGCGTCTCCCACGGGATCTCCAGGCCGAACGGCACGGCGTGCACCGCGCCCGCCTGGAGCTCGAAGGCGCCTCCGAGCCGCTGCTTGACGAACTCGATGTCCTGCTTGTACTCCTGATCGCCGCTCTCGACCTCGACCTTGGCCTGGAGCCCGACGGACAGTCCCTCGATCTGCTGGTTCACGGACCCGCCCTGGATCCGCACCTCGCCCTGCACCACGCCACCCGGAACGACGTTGACCTCGGTCAGCACCGTCTCGACCGAGGCCCCACCGGCCCCGAGACTCGCGAGCAGCTTCTTGAACGCCATGACTCTCCCTCTAGACCTCTACGACGGGATCCTTGATCCCTGCCCCTTGATCCCTACAAACGCATTCCGGCAGGAACCGGTTCCGCACCCCACCCTGGCAAGCGGGTGCCCACTGGCCACCCCGGCGCACCGACCGTCTCCCACTTACGCTCGGAGGGCATGATCGCGACCCCCGACCGTACGCCCCTGCCCAGGACCTTCTTCGAGCGCCCCGTTCCGGAGGCCGCTCCGATCCCCTCGGCCGCCTCGTCGTGCGCGCCGCCCCGGCCGGCCCGATCACCCCGGGTCTCACCGAGGCCGAGGCCCACGACGGCCGAACGACCCGGGCTCCCACGCCTTCCGCGGACGCGCCGCCCGCAACAGCGTGATGTCCGGCCGGCCCGGACACATGTACGTCCACTCCACCCATACATGTCAAGGCGGTCAGCGTGAACGTCGAGAACCTTGCTCACCCCGCGGAAGAGGTCGCCCCCAAGCTGCTCGGTGCCGTTCTCACTCATGAGACCCCCGAAGGAACCGTGAGCATCACCATCACGGAGACCGAGGCGTACTCCGGTGCGGCGGACCCCGCCTCCCACGCCCACCGGGGCAAGACACCCCGTAACGCCGTCATGTTCGGACCGGCAGGACACATGTACGTCTACCGGTCTCACGGTCTCCACTGGTGCGCCAACATCGTCACCGGGACGGACGGCATCGCTTCAGCCGTCCTCATCCGGGCAGGCAGGGTCATCGAGGGGGAGGACCTGGCACGCGAGCGGCGAGGGGGCACGGTCGAGCGTCCACGTCTCGCGCGGGGCCGGGAAACTTCTGCCAAGCGCTCGGCATCACGGCGGAGCACAACGGCACGGATCTACTGGCAGGCGCCTCGGTCGCGCTGTCCGAGGGCGAGCCGGTACCCGCCGCACTCATCCGGATCGGTCCTCGGGTGGGCGTGAGCAAAGCCCACGACTGGCAGCACCGCTTCTACCTCGCCGGTGATCCAACGGTCTCGGCGTACCGGCTGAGCCCGAGAGCCAAGCCGTCCGCCGGAGGCTGAGCCGTCGTGCGCCTTGCTCGCGGCCTGCCGACGAGACGCTGCGGAGTGGTGGGCCCGAAGACGCGTGATCGCTCGCGAGCGTGGCGCCCGGGCGCCGCCGAAGTTGACTCGCCTTGGACGGGGGCGTAACGTAGCCCGAGCCGCTTGAACCGGGTACGGCATTCGCCAGCAGCCGGAAGCAGCCAACCCACTACCTACGACGCCCCTCAGAGGGGTCGAATTCGACGTGCTCGCATGTCTGAATTCGAACCTGACGAAGCTCGATTATGAGCCGGCGAGGGAATCGGCTAACGTAGTGAATGTCGAAAGGCCGACAGGCGAAAGCCAGAAGCCCAAGGCGAATCCCACCGACAGGGAATCGGAACCGAAAGGATCTGATAAAGTCGGAACCGCCGGAAAGGAAACCGCGAGAAAAGAGCGGGAGCCTGGAAGGCGCCGAGGAAATCGGGCCGGGAAACGGTCTGATAGAGTCGGAAACGCAGGACCGAAGGGAAGCGCCCGGAGGAAAGCCTGAGAGAGTCTCTCGGGTGAGTACGAAGGAAGCGTCCGTTCCTTGAGAACTCAACAGCGTGCCAAAAATCAACGCCAGATATGTTGATACCCCGTCCCCGGCAGTGATAGCCGGAGATGAGGTTCCTTTGAAAAAAACACAGCGAGGACGCTGTGAACGGCCGGGCTCATTCCGCCTGGCTGTTCCGCTCTCGTGATGTGTGCACCCGATCACGGGTAAACATTCACGGAGAGTTTGATCCTGGCTCAGGACGAACGCTGGCGGCGTGCTTAACACATGCAAGTCGAACGATGAACCACTTCGGTGGGATTAGTGGCGAACGGGTGAGTAACACGTGGGCAATCTGCCCTTCACTCTGGGACAAGCCCTGGAAACGGGGTCTAATACCGGATAACACTCCCTCTCTCATGGGTGGGGGTTAAAAGCTCCGGCGGTGAAGGATGAGCCCGCGGCCTATCAGCTTGTTGGTGAGGTAATGGCTCACCAAGGCGACGACGGGTAGCCGGCCTGAGAGGGCGACCGGCCACACTGGGACTGAGACACGGCCCAGACTCCTACGGGAGGCAGCAGTGGGGAATATTGCACAATGGGCGAAAGCCTGATGCAGCGACGCCGCGTGAGGGATGACGGCCTTCGGGTTGTAAACCTCTTTCAGCAGGGAAGAAGCGAAAGTGACGGTACCTGCAGAAGAAGCGCCGGCTAACTACGTGCCAGCAGCCGCGGTAATACGTAGGGCGCAAGCGTTGTCCGGAATTATTGGGCGTAAAGAGCTCGTAGGCGGCTTGTCACGTCGGGTGTGAAAGCCCGGGCTTAACCCCGGGTCTGCATTCGATACGGGCTAGCTAGAGTGTGGTAGGGGAGATCGGAATTCCTGGTGTAGCGGTGAAATGCGCAGATATCAGGAGGAACACCGGTGGCGAAGGCGGATCTCTGGGCCATTACTGACGCTGAGGAGCGAAAGCGTGGGGAGCGAACAGGATTAGATACCCTGGTAGTCCACGCCGTAAACGGTGGGAACTAGGTGTTGGCGACATTCCACGTCGTCGGTGCCGCAGCTAACGCATTAAGTTCCCCGCCTGGGGAGTACGGCCGCAAGGCTAAAACTCAAAGGAATTGACGGGGGCCCGCACAAGCAGCGGAGCATGTGGCTTAATTCGACGCAACGCGAAGAACCTTACCAAGGCTTGACATACACCGGAAAACCCTGGAGACAGGGTCCCCCTTGTGGTCGGTGTACAGGTGGTGCATGGCTGTCGTCAGCTCGTGTCGTGAGATGTTGGGTTAAGTCCCGCAACGAGCGCAACCCTTGTTCTGTGTTGCCAGCATGCCCTTCGGGGTGATGGGGACTCACAGGAGACCGCCGGGGTCAACTCGGAGGAAGGTGGGGACGACGTCAAGTCATCATGCCCCTTATGTCTTGGGCTGCACACGTGCTACAATGGCCGGTACAAAGAGCTGCGATACCGTGAGGTGGAGCGAATCTCAAAAAGCCGGTCTCAGTTCGGATTGGGGTCTGCAACTCGACCCCATGAAGTCGGAGTTGCTAGTAATCGCAGATCAGCATTGCTGCGGTGAATACGTTCCCGGGCCTTGTACACACCGCCCGTCACGTCACGAAAGTCGGTAACACCCGAAGCCGGTGGCCCAACCCCTTGTGGGAGGGAGCTGTCGAAGGTGGGACTGGCGATTGGGACGAAGTCGTAACAAGGTAGCCGTACCGGAAGGTGCGGCTGGATCACCTCCTTTCTAAGGAGCACTTCTCACCGATCCCCTTCGGGGTGAGGTCAGAGGCCAGTTCATCAGCGAACGTCTGATGCTGGTTGCTCATGGGTGGAACGTTGATTATTCGGTCTCTTCAGTCATCTCGGGCTGCCAGTACTGCTCTTCGGAGCGTGGAACGCTGATCACGAGTGGCCGAGAGGCCGGGCACGCTGTTGGGTGTCTGAGGGTACGGACGATGAGTCTGGATCTTCAGTGCCGGCCCAGTGCACTCCGACCCGTGTGGGTGGGGGTGATGGGTGGCTGGTCGTTGTTTGAGAACTGCACAGTGGACGCGAGCATCTGTGGCCAAGTTTTTAAGGGCGCACGGTGGATGCCTTGGCACCAGGAACCGATGAAGGACGTGGGAGGCCACGATAGTCCCCGGGGAGCCGTCAACCAGGCTTTGATCCGGGGGTTTCCGAATGGGGAAACCCGGCAGTCGTCATGGGCTGTCACCCATACCTGAACACATAGGGTATGTGGAGGGAACGCGGGGAAGTGAAACATCTCAGTACCCGCAGGAAGAGAAAACAACCGTGATTCCGGGAGTAGTGGCGAGCGAAACCGGATGAGGCCAAACCGTATACGTGTGAGACCCGGCAGGGGTTGCGTGTGCGGGGTTGTGGGATCTCTCTTTCACAGTCTGCCGGCTGTGAGGCGAGTCAGAAACCGTTGATGTAGACGAAGGACATGCGAAAGGTCCGGCGTAGAGGGTAAGACCCCCGTAGTCGAAACGTCAGCGGCTCGTTGGAGAGACACCCAAGTAGCACGGGGCCCGAGAAATCCCGTGTGAATCTGGCGGGACCACCCGCTAAGCCTAAATATTCCCTGGTGACCGATAGCGGATAGTACCGTGAGGGAATGGTGAAAAGTACCGCGGGAGCGGAGTGAAATAGTACCTGAAACCGTGTGCCTACAAGCCGTGGGAGCGTCGCGCATCAAGCTTGCTTGGTGCGTCGTGACTGCGTGCCTTTTGAAGAATGAGCCTGCGAGTTTGCGGTGTGTTGCGAGGTTAACCCGAGTGGGGTAGCCGTAGCGAAAGCGAGTCCGAACAGGGCGTTTCAGTAGCACGCTCAAGACCCGAAGCGGAGTGATCTAGCCATGGGCAGGTTGAAGCGGAGGTAAGACTTCGTGGAGGACCGAACCCACCAGGGTTGAAAACCTGGGGATGACCTGTGGTTAGGGGTGAAAGGCCAATCAAACTCCGTGATAGCTGGTTCTCCCCGAAATGCATTTAGGTGCAGCGTCGTGTGTTTCTTGCCGGAGGTAGAGCACTGGATAGGCGATGGGCCCTACCGGGTTACTGACCTTAGCCAAACTCCGAATGCCGGTAAGTGAGAGCGCGGCAGTGAGACTGTGGGGGATAAGCTCCATGGTCGAGAGGGAAACAGCCCAGAGCATCGACTAAGGCCCCTAAGCGTACGCTAAGTGGGAAAGGATGTGGAGTCGCACAGACAACCAGGAGGTTGGCTTAGAAGCAGCCACCCTTGAAAGAGTGCGTAATAGCTCACTGGTCTAGTGATTCCGCGCCGACAATGTAGCGGGGCTCAAGCGTACCGCCGAAGTCGTGTCATTGCGATACATACCCCCAACGGGGATCGTGATGGGTAGGGGAGCGTCGTGTGCCGGGTGAAGCAGCCGCGGAAGCGAGTTGTGGACGGTTCACGAGTGAGAATGCAGGCATGAGTAGCGATACAAACGTGAGAAACGTTTGCGCCGATTGACTAAGGGTTCCTGGGTCAAGCTGATCTGCCCAGGGTAAGTCGGGACCTAAGGCGAGGCCGACAGGCGTAGTCGATGGATAACCGGTTGATATTCCGGTACCCGCTGTGAAGCGTCAAACATCGAGCATCGTGATGCTAAGGCCGTGAAGCCGTTCCGGACCCTTCGGGGAAAGGAAAGTGGTGGAGCCGCCGGCCCAAGCGGTTAGTAGGTGAGTGATGGGGTGACGCAGGAAGGTAGTCCAGCCCGGGCGGTGGTTGTCCCGGGGTAAGGGTGTAGGCCGTGTGATAGGCAAATCCGTCACACATCAAGGCTGAGACCTGATGCCGAGCCGATTGTGGTGAAGTGGATGATCCTATGCTGTCGAGAAAAGCCTCTAGCGAGTTTCATGGCGGCCCGTACCCTAAACCGACTCAGGTGGTCAGGTAGAGAATACCGAGGCGTTCGGGTGAACTATGGTTAAGGAACTCGGCAAAATGCCCCCGTAACTTCGGGAGAAGGGGGGCCATCACCGGTGATGAGTCTTGCACTCTGAGCTGGGGGTGGCCGCAGAGACCAGCGAGAAGCGACTGTTTACTAAAAACACAGGTCCGTGCGAAGCCGTAAGGCGATGTATACGGACTGACGCCTGCCCGGTGCTGGAACGTTAAGGGGACCGGTTAGTGCGCCTTCGGGTGTGCGAAGCTGAGAACTTAAGCGCCAGTAAACGGCGGTGGTAACTATAACCATCCTAAGGTAGCGAAATTCCTTGTCGGGTAAGTTCCGACCTGCACGAATGGCGTAACGACTTCTCGACTGTCTCAACCATAGGCCCGGTGAAATTGCACTACGAGTAAAGATGCTCGTTTCGCGCAGCAGGACGGAAAGACCCCGGGACCTTTACTACAGTTTGATATTGGTGTTCGGTTCGGCTTGTGTAGGATAGGTGGGAGACTGTGAAGCCTGGACGCCAGTTCAGGTGGAGTCGCCGTTGAAATACCACTCTGGTCGTGCTGGATGTCTAACCTGGGTCCGTGATCCGGATCAGGGACAGTGTCTGATGGGTAGTTTAACTGGGGCGGTTGCCTCCTAAAGAGTAACGGAGGCGCCCAAAGGTTCCCTCAGCCTGGTTGGCAATCAGGTGTTGAGTGTAAGTGCACAAGGGAGCTTGACTGTGAGACCGACGGGTCGAGCAGGGACGAAAGTCGGGACTAGTGATCCGGCGGTGGCTTGTGGAAGCGCCGTCGCTCAACGGATAAAAGGTACCCCGGGGATAACAGGCTGATCTTCCCCAAGAGTCCATATCGACGGGATGGTTTGGCACCTCGATGTCGGCTCGTCGCATCCTGGGGCTGGAGTCGGTCCCAAGGGTTGGGCTGTTCGCCCATTAAAGCGGTACGCGAGCTGGGTTTAGAACGTCGTGAGACAGTTCGGTCCCTATCCGCTGCGCGCGCAGGAGTCTTGAGAAGGGCTGTCCCTAGTACGAGAGGACCGGGACGGACGAACCTCTGGTGTGCCAGTTGTCCTGCCAAGGGCATGGCTGGTTGGCTACGTTCGGGAGGGATAACCGCTGAAAGCATCTAAGCGGGAAGCCTGCTTCGAGATGAGGACTCCCACCCACTTGATGGGTAAGGCTCCCAGTAGACGACTGGGTTGATAGGCCAGATGTGGAAGCCCCGTAAGGGGTGAAGCTGACTGGTACTAATAGGCCGAGGGCTTGTCCTCAGTTGCTCGCGTCCACTGTGTTAGTTCTGAGGCAACGACCGTTGCCGGCTTTGAGCTAAAACAAGTAAAAAGTGTGCTTGTTCGCTCGAAACCATTAGGGTTTCGGTGGTTATAGCGTGAGGGAAACGCCCGGTCACATTCCGAACCCGGAAGCTAAGCCTCACAGCGCCGATGGTACTGCAGGGGGACCCTGTGGGAGAGTAGGACGCCGCCGAACAATCTTTGGAAGGACCCCTGGTCCCAGCGTTCAGCTGGGACCAGGGGTCCTTTTGTTTTTCCAGGAAGCGCCGGGTACCCGGCTGCGCGAGAATGACTTGCGGTACCGAAGACAGGAGTCACCCATGTCCACCAACTCTCCCGACGATCGACCGGAGCGCGACCAGCGGCGACGGGACAGTGGGGACCGCGGAGACCGTGGCGAGCGCGGAGGCTTCCGTAGCGACCGCGGAGACCGTGGCGGCTTCCGTCGTGACAACGACCGCCCCGGCGTCGGACGTCGTGACGACAACCGCGGCGGTGGCAGCAGTGGTGGTGGTTACGGACGCCGTGACGACAACCGTGGTGATCGTGGTGGCTTCCGTCGTGACGACAGGCGCGACGACCGCCGTGATGACCGGCGTGACGACAACCGTGGTGGTTACGGGCGTCGTGACGATCGTCGTGATGACCGGCGAGAGGGCGATCGGGGTTCTCGTCCGGCGTTCCAGCGCGACGACCGCGATCGCGGGCCGCGTCGGGACGACCGGGGCGACCGCCCGCTTTCCGCCGTGACGACCGCGGCGAGCGGCCTCCCTTCCGCCGCGACGACCGTGCCGAGCGTCCCTCCTTCCGACGCGACGACCGCCCCGGTGACCGACGCGACGACCGCCGCGGCGACGACCGCGGTGACCGCGGCGGCTTCCGGCAGCGCGACGACAACCGCAGCGGCGACCGCGAAGGCTTCGTCCGTCGTGACGACAACCGTGGTGATCGTGGTGGCTTCCGTCGTGACGACAGGCGCGACGACCGCCGTGATGACCGGCGTGACGACAACCGTGGTGGTTACGGGCGTCGTGACGATCGTCGTGATGACCGGCGAGAGGGCGATCGGGGTTCTCGTCCGGCGTTCCAGCGCGACGACCGCGATCGCGGGCCGCGTCGGGACGACCGGGGCGACCGCCCCGCTTTCCGCCGTGACGACCGCGGCGAGCGGCCTCCCTTCCGCCGCGACGACCGTGCCGAGCGTCCCTCCTTCCGACGCGACGACCGCCCCGGTGACCGACGCGACGACCGCCGCGGCGACGACCGCGGTGACCGCGGCGGCTTCCGGCAGCGCGACGACAACCGCAGCGGTGGCAGCAGTGGTGGTGGTTACGGACGCCGTGACGACAACCGTGGTGGTGAGCGCGGGAGCGACCGCGGCGGGTTCCGCGGTCGTGACGACCGTGGCGGTCGGCCCGGTGGCTTCCAGAGCCGTGACGACCGCGGGGGCCGGCCCGGTGGCTTCCGGGGACGTGACGACCGAGGTGGGCGCGACGACCGCCGCGACGACCGGCGTGGTGGCGGTCGGTTCCGTGAGGACCGGGACCGGGAGCCGATCAAGCGGCTGCCGATCCCCGAGGACGTCACCGGCGAGGAGATCGACAAGGACGTACGGCAGGAGCTGCAGAGCCTGCCCAAGGGGCTCGCCGAGGACGTCGCCAAGAACCTGGTGATGGTCGCGCGCCTCATCGACGAGGAGCCCGAGCGCGCCTACGGGTACTCGAAGGTGGCGCTGCGGCTGGCGTCGCGCGTCGCCGCCGTACGGGAGGCGGCCGGCTTCGCGGCGTACGCCACCCAGAAGTACAGCGAGGCGCTGGCCGAGTTCCGTGCCGCCCGGCGGATGACCGGGACCGTGGAACTGTGGCCCGTCATGGCCGACTGCGAGCGCGGGCTCGGGCGGCCGGAGAAGGCGCTGGAGATGGCCGGCGCGCCCGAGGTGCACAAGCTCGACAAGGCCGGACAGGTGGAGATGCGGCTCGTCGCGGCCGGCGCCCGGCGTGACATGGACCAGCTGGACGCGGCCATCGTGACGCTCCAGAGCCCCGAGCTGGCCTCGAACTCCGTGCAGCCGTGGACCGCGCGGCTGCGGTACGCCTACGCCGACGCGCTGCTCGCCGCCGACCGCAGGAGCGAGGCGCGCGAGTGGTTCGCGAAGGCCGTCGAAGCCGACCGGGACAGCAGCACCGACGCCTCCGACCGGCTCGCCGAGCTGGACGGTGTGGAGTTCGTCGACGCGCTGGACGAGAACGACGACGTCGTCGCCGAGGACGGGCGACCGGCCGAGGGCAAGGCCGACGACCAGGACTGACACGGATGAAGAAAAAGGGGCTCGGCTCCGGTGCCGCACCGGAGCCGAGCCCCTTTTTTCCGTTCTCCCGGTCGGACTCCCGGTCAGAGGTCCAGTGCGCGCAGGACCAGGCCCGAGGCCGGTTTCGGGCCGAACGACGTCGACTTGCGGGGCATCATGACGCCCTGCCGGGCGAGGTCGCGGACGACCTCCTCGCGGACCGGGTGCAGCAGCACGGCCGTACCGGCGTCGCGTTCCGCCTTCTCGACCGTCGCGGCCGTGTCGTGGATGTAGGCGATGCGGGCGGGGTCGTCCTCGGGGACGTGCCACACGTGGTCGAGGAGCGCGGCGTGCAGGACCGTCGCGTCGAGGGTGCGCCAGGCCTGCGGGCGGTCGGCGGGGACCGTGCGGGCGAGGAGGGCCGGGTCCGGGCGGTCCAGGAGGTGGAAGGCGCCGTCGCCGGCCAGCAGGAAGGCGTTGCCCGCGGCGGTCGCGTCCGCGAGGGCGTCGAGGGCCCGGGACAGCGGCGTCTCCAGGCGCCGCACGCGGAACAGCCCTCCACCGCGGCCAGGGCCTCGGCGACCGGCAGGCCGTGCAGGAGACGGTGGATGGCGCGGACGCGCAGCGGGTGGCGGGCCGTGTCCACGAGGAGGACCAGGCCGTCGTCCCAGGGACCGGGGGAGGGGTGCTCCGCGCGTAGACGCAAGTACGTCGCCCAGCGGTGGTGGCCGTCGGCGATCAGGGCCTGGTGGCGGGCGAGGTCGGCCTGGACGCGCGCCACCTCGGCGGGGTCGGTGATCGACCACAGCCGGTGGCTGAAGCCGTCCTCCGTGGTCGTCGACAGGAGCGGGGGCCGGTCCGCGGTCCGCTCGACGGTCTCCGTCGCCGTGCCGTCGCCGCGGTACGTCAGCAGCAGCGGCTCGAGGTTGGCCCGGGTGGCGCGCATCAGGGCCGCGCGGTCGGCGACGATGTGCGGCATCACGTCCTCGTGGGGGAGGACGACGCCGGCCGAGGGCTCGGACACCCGAAGGGTGCCGATGAGGCCGCGCTGGAGCGTGCCGTCGGCGTGCCGCTGCTCGTAGACATACAGGGCGGGTACGGCGTCGGTCGTCAGGACGCCTTCGGCGAGCCAGCGGCGGAGGGTGTCCGCGGCCTGCTCGTTGCGGGCGCCGGGGGTGGTGGCCTGGGGGAGGATCAGGCGGACGATGTTGTGCGGGTCCGCGTCCTGGAGGTGGTGCAGGCCGTCGGGGCGGACCACGACGTCGTACGGCGGGGAGGTGACGGCGGCGAGACTGCCGACCCGGTCGGGGTCGTAGCGCAGGCCTCGGAACGGGGTGAGTTCCAGGCCTCGGGGCGCCGCCGCTTCCGAGTGACCTGCTGAGTTCATCCCGGCATCGTACGTGTGCCTGTGGCATGCGGGATGATCGGGGAAAGCGATCGAACGAGGAGCGATGCGGAATGAGCCGGAGCGTCAGGACGAGGCCCGAGGGCAGTGGCCAGGCCCTGAGCGAGGCGTACGACACGGCGCTGCTCGACCTGGACGGGGTGGTGTACGCGGGCGGGAACGCGATCGTGCACGCCGTCGAGTCGCTGGCCACCGCGCGTGACGGCGGTATGCGGCTGGCGTACGTCACCAACAACGCGCTGCGCACGCCCGACGCCGTGGCGGACCACCTCACCGAGCTGGGGATACCCACCGGAGGGGACGACGTCATCACCTCGGCGCAGGCGGTCGCCCGGCTGATCGCCGAACAGGTGCCGGCGGGGGCGCGGGTCCTGGTGATCGGCGGGGAGGGCCTGCGGGTCGCGCTGCGCGAGCGCGGGCTCGAACCCGTCGAGTCGGCGGAGGACGAACCGGCGGCCGTGGTGCAGGGGTTCGGCGGGCCCGACCTGCCGTGGGGACGGTTCGCGGAGGCGTCCTACGCCGTCGCGCGTGGCGTGCCGTGGTTCGCGTCCAACACCGACCTGACGATTCCGAGCGGGCGGGGCATCGCGCCGGGCAACGGCGCGGCGGTGGAGGTCGTGCGGATCGCGACCGGGGCCGAGCCGCAGGTCGCGGGCAAGCCGCTGCCCCCCATGCACCGCGAGACGATCCTGCGGACCGGTGCCGAGCGGCCGCTGGTGGTCGGGGACCGGCTGGACACCGACATCGAGGGCGCGTTCAACGGCGGGGTCGACTCGCTGCTCGTGCTGACCGGGGTGACCGACGGCGCGCGGCTCCTCGCGGCGCCGCCGCAGCACCGGCCGACGTACGTGGACGCCGATCTGCGCGGCCTGCTGACCGGGCAGCCGGAGGTCACCGAGGAGGGGGGCGGCTTCCGGTGCGGGGGATGGATCGCGTCGGCCGGGACGGAGAGGCTCGAACTCGACGGTGAGGGTACCGACCTGGAGGGGCTGCGGGCGCTGTGCGCGGCGGCCTGGACCGCGGCGGGCGACGGGTCGTGCGGGCTGGACGGGGGGAAGGCACTCGCCCGGCTGGGGCTGTGAGGCCGGTGGCGCGGCCGCTGCGGTGACCCGTGCGACGGGGGGGATCGGCCGTGGTCGCGGCCGGGCCGCGGTTGCGTTCGTGGGCGTGGGCGTGGGTACGGCTTTCGGGAGGCGGCCCCGACCAGTCGGCGAACAGGAATAGCAGGGTAGGCTAACCTAACCGCGTGTTGGTCGACAGTGTTCCCGAACAGCGCGCGGAGACCGCCCCCGCGCCCCCGACCCGCAGGACCCTGCGGTCCCTCGGGCTGCTCGTGTCCGTCGCCGTCCTGCTGCTGGTGGCGGTGGCGAGCATCGCCATCGGCGCCAAGGAGTTGTCCCTGGACCAGGTGTGGCACGGCCTGTTCCAGGACACGGGGACGTACGGCGACGTCGTCGTGGGGGAGCGGGTGTCGCGGACCGTGCTCGGGCTGCTGGTCGGCGCCGCGCTGGGACTGTCCGGAACGGTGCTCCAGGCCCTGACCCGCAATCCGCTGGCCGACCCCGGACTGCTCGGCATCAACGCGGGCGCCTCGGCCGCCGTGGTCACCGCCATCACCTACCTCGGCGTGACCAGCGTCAGCGGCTACGTGTGGTTCGCCTTCCTCGGCGCGGCGGCCGTCGGCGCGCTGGTCTGGTTCCTGGGCGGCAGCCGGGGCGCCACGCCCGTGCGGCTCGCGCTCGCCGGCACCGCGCTCAGCGCCGCGCTCTTCGGCTACGTCCAGGCCGTGATGATCATGGACAAGGCGGCGCTCGCCCGGATGCGCTTCTGGACGGTCGGCTCGCTGACCTCGGCGACGAACGACACGATCTGGCGGGTGCTGCCCTTCCTGGCGGTCGGCACGCTGCTCGCCTTCGCGCTCGCCCGGCCGCTGAACGCCATGGCCATGGGCGACGACACCGCCAAGGCCCTCGGCGCCCACCTCGACCGCACCCGGGCGCTGTCCATGCTCGCCGCCACCGTGCTGTGCGGGGCCGCGACCGCCGCCTGCGGGCCCATCGTGTTCGTCGGACTGATGGTCCCGCACGTGGTGCGCTCCTTCACCGGGCCCGACCTGCGCTGGATCATGCCGTACGCGGCGGTCCTGTCGCCCGTGCTGCTGCTGGGCTCCGACGTGATCGGCCGGGTCGTCGCCCGCCCCTCGGAGGTCCAGGTGGGCATCATCACCGCACTCATCGGCGGCCCGGTCTTCATCCATCTCGTACGACGGCGGAGGACGGCCCAGCTGTGAAGACCGCACCCCAGTCCGAGCCGCAGCGCACCACGAGAACAAGAGAAGCGACAGAAGTGACAGAAGCGACGAAAACGGCAGGAGCCCCGGAGGGCACCGAGGCCGGACGTCGCGGCGCCGGCGCGATCAGAGCCCTGCGCACCCCCGGCGGGCTGTCCCTCCGGGTGCACCCGCGTTCCCTGGTCGTCGTGCTCGTGCTGGCCCTGGCCGCCCTCGCCGCGAGCGTGGTGCTCATCGGCACCGGCGACTTCCCCATCTCCACCGGCGACGTACTGAGGACGCTCGCCGGCAACGGCACCGAGGGCCAGGAGTTCATCGTCAACGAACTGCGGCTGCCGCGGGTCGTCGTGGGGCTGCTGGTCGGCGCCGCGCTGGGGCTGGGCGGCGCCGTGTTCCAGGCCGTCTCCCGCAACCCGCTGGGCAGTCCGGACGTCCTCGGGCTCGGGCAGGGGGCGACGGCCGGCGCGCTCGTGGTGATCGTGCTGATGTCCGGCTCCGCGAACCAGGTCGCCGTCGGCGCCCTCGTCGGCGGCCTGGTCACCGGCGCCGCCATCTACCTGCTCGCCTGGAAGCGGGGCGTGCACGGCTACCGCCTGGTCCTCGTCGGCATCGGCGTGTCGGCGATCGCGACCGCGGTCAACGGCTACCTGATCACCAAGGCCGACCTGGTCGACGCCGCCCGTGCGGTCGTGTGGATGACCGGATCTCTCGACGGCCGGGACTGGAAGCAGGTCTGGCCGCTGCTCACGCTGTGCTGCGTGCTCGTCCCGCTCGTCCTCGCCAACGCGCGCGGGCTGCGCATGATGGAGATGGGCGACGACGTCTCCCACGCCCTCGGGGTGCGCGTGGAGCGGGTACGGCTGCTGCTCATGGTGTGCGCCGTCCTCCTCACCGCCTCCGCCACCGCCGCCGCGGGCCCCGTGGCCTTCGTGGCGCTCACCGCGCCCCAGCTCGCCCGCCGCCTGACCCGCGCACCCGGACCGAACCTCGTACCCGCCCTGTTCATGGGCGCCGCCCTCCTGGTCACCGCCGACTGGGCCGCGCAGCGGCTGTTCGGCGACGGACAACTGCCCGTGGGCGTGGTCACCGGCGTGCTCGGCGGCGTCTACCTGCTGTGGCTGCTGGTCACCGAGCGCCGGGCGGGCCGGATATGAGCGGCCCCACCACCCGTGCCGGCCACGGGCCGGACGACCGAAGGAGCACCGTGAACCGCCTGTCCGCCGAGAACGTCACCCTCGCCTACGACCAGCGGGTCATCGCCGAGCGGCTGTCGGTGGAGATCCCCGACAACTCGTTCACGGTGATCGTCGGCCCCAACGCCTGCGGCAAGTCGACGCTCCTGCGCGCGCTGTCGCGGATGCTCAGGCCGAGCGGGGGCCGGGTGCTCCTCGACGGGCAGGTCATCCAGTCGATGCCCGCCAAGAAGGTCGCCAGGACGCTCGGACTGCTGCCGCAGTCCTCGATCGCGCCCGACGGCATCACGGTGGCCGACCTGGTGGGCCGCGGCCGCTACCCGCACCAGGGCATCCTGCGCCAGTGGTCGGCCGAGGACGAGCGGGTCGTCCAGGAGTCCATGGCCCGGACCGGGGTCGCCGAACTCGCCGAGCGCTACGTCGACGAGCTGTCCGGCGGCCAGCGCCAGCGGGTGTGGATCGCGATGGCCCTCGCCCAGCAGACCCCGCTGCTGCTCCTCGACGAGCCGACCACCTACCTGGACATCCAGCACCAGATCGACGTCCTCGACCTGTGCGCCGAACTCCACGAGGAGCAGGGCCGCACCCTGGTCGCCGTCCTGCACGACCTCAACCACGCCGCCCGGTACGCCACCCACCTCATCGCGCTGAAGGGCGGCACGGTGATCGCGCAGGGCGCGCCCGGCGACGTCGTCACGGCGCCCCTGGTCGAGGAGGTCTTCGGACTGCGCTGCCAGGTCATCGACGACCCGGAGACGGGGACGCCGCTGGTGGTGCCGGCCGCACGCAGGGCACGCGCACGCGTGCCGGTGACGGAAGCCTCCTGACGATCACGGGAAGCCGGGAAGCCGGGAAGCCGGGGGCGGGGGGGCCGGGGGCGCCGGGGGCGCCGCCCCGAGATCGCGTGAGCTTCCCGAGGTCACAGGAGCTTTCTGAGCCGGAACAGATCCCTGAGGCTCGCCTCCAGCCGCACCCGGCCCGACCCCACGCCTTGGCGAAGTTCATCTCCCCGTCGACCAGCGCCACCAGGTCGTCGCCGGCCATCCGCAGCCTGATCCCGGCCCTTTCCGCAGGAGGACCCTGCACGGTGTCCCGCACGACGATCCGGCCGTCCGTCATCCGGCCGACGAACGTGACGTCCAGGTCGGTGATCCAGCAGCTCACCGACCGGTCGAGGGCGGCGGCCGCGCGGGCGTCCCCTCGGCGCGGCCCATGCTCTGCGAGAACTTCTCGAGTGCGGCGCGGCACTCCTCGATCGTGGCCATCGCGCTCGACGGTACCCCAGCGGTTCGCGGTAGCGTCGGGGCATGAGCGACACAGTTCCGGAGACGGCGGTCACGCCTCGGGAGCGGGAAAGGGAGCAGGAGCCGGAGTACGCTCCCTCCGCCCCCGCACCGCTCCAGGTGCCCCGCACCCCCACCGGGGACGTCGGGGTGGACGCCCACCTGGGCCGGCTGGCCGACGCCGACCACCTCGCCACGGACGGACACCTCGAGGTGTACGAGGATGTACACCGGGGGCTGCGCGACGCGCTCACCGCGCTCGACGCCCGCCCGGGACCTCCGGTCCCCACCCGTCACCCGACCAACGCCCCTGAATGAGACCCTGCGGGTCCCCCTTCAATTCAACGCATGGCAGTAGGAGCTGAACCGAACGTGGCAGGAGTCGCACGTCGTCGTCTGGACGCGGAGCTGGTGCGCCGCAAACTCGCGCGCTCGCGTGAGCACGCCGGTCAGCTGATCGCCGCGGGGCGGGTCTCGGTCGGGAAGACCGTCGCCACCAAACCCGCCACACAGGTGGAGACGGCGGCGGCGATCGTCGTCTCCGTCGACGACAGCGACCCCGACTACGTGTCGCGGGGCGGGCACAAACTCGCCGGTGCCCTGGAGGCGTTCGTGCCGCGGGGACTCCTGGTCGGGGGACGGCGGGCGCTGGACGCCGGCGCGTCCACCGGCGGCTTCACCGACGTGCTGCTGCGGGCGGGGGCCGCGCACGTCGTCGCGGTCGACGTCGGCTACGGGCAACTCGCCTGGTCTCTCCGGAGCGATGAACGCGTCACCGTCAAGGACCGTACGAACGTACGCGAGTTGACGCTCGAAGCGATCGATGGGGAGCCAGTGGATCTTGTCGTGGGGGACTTGTCCTTCATCCCGCTCGGGCTGGTGCTGCCGGCCCTGGCACGGTGCGCCGCGCCGGACGCGGACCTGGTGATGATGGTCAAGCCACAGTTCGAGGTGGGCAAGGAACGGCTGGGCAGCGGGGGCGTCGTGCGCAGCCCCAGCTGCGGGCCGAGGCGGTGCGGGGCGTGGCCCGCAAGGCGTGGGAGCTGGGACTCGGCGTGAAGGGGGTCACCGCCAGTCCGCTGCCCGGGCCCTCCGGCAACGTCGAGTACTTTCTGTGGCTCCGGGCCGGGGCGCCCGCCCTGGACCCGGCCGATGTCGACCGTGCAGTTGCGGAGGGGCCGCGTTGACCCAGAACCGAGCTCGTACTGTTTTCCTGCTGGCCCACACCGGGCGGCCCGCCGCGATCCGCAGCGCGGAACTGGTGGTGAAGGGTCTGCTGCGCGAGGGCATCGGGGTGCGCGTCCTGGAGTACGAGGCCGCCGACCTGCCCCTGCCGGGCGAGGTGGAGCTGGTCTGCGAGGCCACCCCGCAGTGCCTGGAGGGCTGCGAACTGCTCATCGTCCTCGGCGGTGACGGGACGCTGCTGCGCGGCGCGGAGTTCGCGCGGGCGTCCGGGGTACCGATGCTCGGCGTGAACCTCGGCAGCGTCGGCTTCCTGGCGGAGGCCGAGCGCGACGACCTCGACAAGGTCGTCGACCGGGTGGTCACGAAGTCGTACGAGGTCGAGGAGCGGATGACCGTCGACGTCGTCGTGCACCGCAACGGGGACATCGTGCACACCGACTGGGCGCTGAACGAGGCGGCCGTGCAGAAGGCCGGCGCGGAGAAGCTGCTCGAGGTGGTGCTGGAGATCGACGGGCGGCCGGTCACCGGGTTCGGCTGCGACGGGATCGTGCTGTCGACGCCGACCGGCTCCACCGCCTACGCCTTCTCGGCCGGCGGGCCCGTGGTGTGGCCCGAGGTCGAGGCGCTGCTGATGGTGCCGATCAGCGCCCACGCCCTGTTCGCCAAGCCGCTGGTCACCTCGCCGAACTCGGTGCTCGCGGTCGAGCTGCTGCCGCACATCCCGCCGGGCGTCCTGTGGTGCGACGGGCGGCGCACCTTCGAGCTGCCGCCGGGGGCCCGGGTCGAGGTGCGGCGCGGAGCCGTGCCGGTGCGCCTGGCCCGCCTGCACCACGCGTCCTTCACCGACCGGCTGGTGGCGAAGTTCGCACTGCCCGTCTCCGGGTGGCGCGGGGCGCGGCACTAGGAGAGGCCCGGCGCCCCGGCACGGCCCGGGTGCCGGGCCGCCCCCGCGCCGGCGGGGAGCGCCGCATCCGCGGCTCGTCCAGGACGGACACGACCGGATCGTCCCGGCCACGGCGGAGACCTGTCGGGGCAACGACGATCGGCTGACAAAAGTAACGCCCGACCATCGTTACGGGGGGCGGCGTCGCACGCTGCCGGCAAAACCTCGTATGGTCGGGGACGTGTTGGAGGAGATGCGGATACGGTCGCTCGGAGTCATCGACGACGCGGTCGTCGAGCTGTCGCCGGGCTTCACTGCCGTCACGGGCGAGACGGGCGCGGGCAAGACCATGGTGGTCACCAGCCTCGGGCTGCTGCTGGGCGGGCGCGCCGACGCCGCGCTCGTGCGGCTCGGCGCCGACAAAGCGGTCGTGGAGGGACGGATCGCCGTGCCCGCGGGCGCTCCGGTGGCCGTACGGGCCGAGGAGGCCGGGGCCGAACTCGACGACGGAGCGCTGCTGATCAGCCGCAGCGTGTCCGCCGAAGGGCGGTCGCGGGCGCATGTCGGCGGGCGGAGCGTGCCCGTCGGCGTGCTCGCCGAACTCGCGGACGAGCTGGTGGCCGTGCACGGCCAGACCGACCAGCAGGGGCTGCTGAAGCTGTCCCGGCAGCGGCAGGCCCTCGACCGGTACGCCGGTGACGCGGTCGCCGTGCCGCTCGCCCGGTACACGGAGGCCTACCGGCGGCTGCGGGCCGTCTCCGCCCGGCTCGACGAGATCACCACGCGCGCGCGTGAACGGGCCCAGGAGGCCGACATGCTGCGCTACGGCCTCGACGAGATCGCCGGCGTCGAGCCGCGCCCGGGCGAGGACGCGGAACTGGCGGAGGAGGCGGAGCGGCTCGGCCACGCGGAGGCGCTGTCCTCGGCCGCCACGGCCGCCCACGGCGCCCTCGCGGGCAACCCCGAGGACCCCGAGGGCATCGACGCCACCACGCTCGTCGCGGGCGCCCAGCGGGCCCTGGAGGCCGTGCGGTCGCACGATCCGGCGCTGGCCGCGCTCGCCGACCGCATCGGGGAGATCGGGATCCTGCTGGGCGACGTGGCGGGGGAGCTGGCGGGGTACGCCGACGACCTCGACGCCGATCCGCTGCGGCTGGCGGCCGTCGAGGAGCGGCGGGCCGCGCTGACCGCGCTGACCCGGAAGTACGGCGAGGACGTCGACGCGGTCCTCGACTGGGCCGAGCGTGGTGCCGCCCGGCTCGGCGAACTGGACGGGGACGACGAGCGGATCGGCGAGCTGACCGCCGAGCGCGACGCGCTGCGGGCCGAACTGGGCGGTCTGGCCCAGGCCCTGACCGACGCGCGGACGGAGACCGCCGAGCGGTTCGCCGCCGCCGTGACCGCCGAGCTGGCCTCGCTGGCGATGCCGCACGCGCGCGTGTCGTTCGACATCCGGCAGACCGAGGACCCCGAGGGCGTGGAGGTCGACGGCCGTCCCGTCGCCTACGGGCCGTCCGGCGCCGACGAGGTCGAACTGCTGCTCGCCCCGCATCCGGGGGCGCCGCCGCGGCCGATCGCCAAGGGCGCGTCCGGCGGTGAGCTGTCCCGCGTGATGCTGGCCGTCGAGGTCGTGTTCGCGGGGACGGACCCCGTGCCGACGTACCTCTTCGACGAGGTCGACGCGGGCGTGGGCGGCAAGGCGGCGGTGGAGATCGGACGGCGCCTGGCGCGACTCGCGAAGACCGCGCAGGTCGTCGTCGTCACCCACCTGCCGCAGGTGGCGGCCTTCGCCGACCGGCAGCTGCTGGTCGAGAAGACCAACGACGGGTCCGTGACCCGGTCCGGTGTGAAGGTGCTGGAGGGCGAGGAACGGATCCGGGAGCTGTCCCGGATGCTCGCCGGCCAGGAGGACTCGGAGACGGCGCGTGCGCACGCGGAGGAACTGCTGGAGACGGCACGCGCGGACGCGTAGCGGCTCGGGCTGAGGGCGGGACGGCGGGCCGCACGGGCCGGTCCCGCCCTTCGGCTTTCCCGCGGCGGCCTCCCTAGGCTGGCCCGATGATCACACGAAGGAGCAGGAGGGCCGCGTTCGCGGTGGCGGCCGGTCTCACCCGCGCCGGGGCGGCCGCCCTGCGCGCGGCGGCGCCCGGCGGGCCGGTGCGCTGGGAGCGGACGAACTTCGCCGGACGGACCGTGGAGTTGTACGTCGGCCCGGCGGCCGTCCTCGCGGCGGCGCTCGGGGCGGCACGGGTGCGTCCGGCAGCGGCCGGGGCCGTACTGGCCGCCGGGGTCTGCGGGGCGTACGACGACCTCGTGGGCGCCGGTGACCCGCGGCGCGGCTTCCGGGCGCACCTGGGGGCGCTGCGCCGGGGGAGGTCACCAGCGGGGCCGTCAAGCTGGGCGGGATCGGCGCGGCGGGGCTGCTGGCCGGGGCCCTGCTGAGGGAACGGCCCCTGGACAAGGTGCTCGCGGGCGTCGTGATCGCCGGGACGGCGCACGTCGTCAACCTCGTGGACGTACGGCCCGGACGAGCCGCCGGCGCCGTGCTCGCGCTGGGCGCGCCGGGGCTGCTGCGGGACGGCCCCGCCGGGGAACTGGCCGCGGTGGTGACGGGGGTCGCGACGGCCGTGCTCCCGGACGACCTGGGGGAGCGCGCGATGCTCGGTGACACCGGAGCGCACGCGCTGGGCGCGCTCCTGGGCGCGGCGGTCGCGGTGGGCGGCGGTCGCGCGGGACTCGTGGCGCACGCGGTCGCGGTGACGGGCGCGGCGGTGTACGGGGACCGGGTGAGCCGGCTGGCGCGGATCGGGACGGGCGGGACGGCGCGGATCGGGCGGCGGACGGCAGCGCGAGGGCGCACGCCGGTGTGAGGGGAGGCGCGCGCGGACCTGGTCGGCCATGCCGGCGAGGGCTCGGCGGGATGCGCCGGCCGACGCGGCTGCGTGAACGGGGCGGCCGGATCTCCTGCCGACGTGCCGTCAGGGCCCCGAAGGGCCCTTCCGAGCCCTTCGGGCCCGGGGATTCGGCTACGCGCCGCCCGGCGCCCCCGCACGGGCCGCCCGGCGCACACGCGCCCCCGGGGCCGCCGCCGTCTCGTGACAGGACCTCGCCCGAGCCGCGGCGACCGGCTCACCCGCCGAACGAAAGTCCGCCCCTCTTCACTCGTGTGGGTGATACATGGGGCGTGTTGCCGGGGCCGCGGTGCTCGACGGTACGGAACACCCGTGCGCCCTGGCATCCTTGAGTGGAGGACGCGGAGGAGTGCGAGTGGTCCACCCCGCGTCCGAGTCCCTTCTGTACGTTCCTTCGAGACCCCCCGATGCCGAATCAGGAGCCCCGGCCACGTGAGCAGCCACTCACCGCACGGCCAGTCGCCGCTGCGCACCGTGCAGGTGCTGGGCGGGGGCAACGCCGGCAGCAGCGCCCATGTGCGCTCCCTGGCCGCGGGGCTCGTCGCACGGGGCGTGCGGGTGACGGTGTGCGCCCCCGCCGAGTCCGATCACCTGCACGACTTCACGGGCACCGGAGCCGACCACGTGCCCGTGCCCCGCAGCAGCGATCCCGCGTCCGTGGCGGCACTGCGGGCGGCCTGCGCGGACGCCGACCTCGTCCACGCGCACGGACTGCACGCCTCCTTCCGGGCCGTGCTCGCGCTCAGCGGGCGGCGCACCCCGCTCGTGGTCACCTGGCACAACAGGGCGCACGCCGAGGGAGCCCGCGCCCATCTGCTGCGCCTGCTGGAGCGGCGGGTCGCCAGGGCGGCGGCCGTGGTGCTCGGCACCACCTCCGGCCTCGTGGACCGAGCCCGCCGCACCGGCGCCCGGGACGCCCGGCTCGCCGCCGTGGGACTGCCCGGACCCCGCGGGACCGAGGAGGACCCGGAGCGGCCGCGGGCCAAGGTGCGGGCCGAACTCGGCGCGATCGAACGCCCGTTGCTGATGGCCGCCGGCTCCCTCGACCGGTTCTGCGGTTACGACGTCCTGCTCGACGCCGCGCGCGCATGGAGCCGCCTGGACCCCGTGCCGCTGGTCGTGGTCGCGGGGGAGGGGCCGCTGCGGCCGGAACTCCAGCACCGCATCGAGGACGAGGGACTGCCCGTCCGGCTCCTCGGGCGTCGCGACGACGTGAGCGAACTGCTGGCCGCCGCCGACCTCGCCCTGCTGCCCGGCGCCGGGGAGTCGCGTTCGGTCCTGGCGCAGGAGGCCCTCCACGCGCGCGTACCGCTCGTCGCGGCGCTGACCGGCGGAGTGCGCGAACTCGTCGGCGACGCGGCCGAACTGGTCCCGCCCGGCGACGCGGAGGCCTTCGCCGACGCCGTCGTACGCCTGCTCGCCGCCTCCGAACGCCGCGAGCACCTCCGGGAGTCGGGCACCCGGCAGGCGGCCACCTGGCCGAGCGAGGACGACACCGTCGCCCAGGTCCTCAGCGTCTACGACGAGTTGACGCAGCCGCTGCCGATGATCTGACGCGCACCCGCGCGCCCCTCCTGCGGCATCCGCCGACGGCGGCTCAGGGCACCAGCCGCCGGGCCCGCAGCGCCAGGCTCAACGCCAGTACCGTCTGTGGGTCGTCGAGGTCGGTGCCCAGCAACTCACCGATGCGCGCGAGCCGGTTGTACAGCGTCTGCCGGTTCAGGTGCAGCTCGCGGGCCGTCTCCGCCTTGCGGCCCGCGTGCGCCAGATAGGTCTCCAGGGTGGGCAGCAGGGGCGGCCTGGAGCGGTGGTCGTGGTCACGGACCGGGCCGATCGCGCGGTCCACGAAGGCCGCCAGGTCGGGATGGTCGCGCAGCCGCCACAGCAGCAGGTCGATGTCGAGACGGCGGGCGTCGTACCAGGGCAGGTCCGGCAGGCCCTGCGCCGCCGTCGCCGTCTCCGCCGCGTGTCCGAGGCCCGCCGAGGCCGCCGCCCAGCCGCCCGCGACGCCGACCACCACGACCGGCGGCCGGGCGCCCGGCCGCTGGATCCCGGCCCGTTCCACCCCGGCGCGCAGCGCCGCCGCGACCCGGTCCGCGACCGCCGGCCGCTCCGACTCCGCGCGCAGGCCCAGCAGCAGCGGCACACGGCCCTCCACGGGCCGCACGCCCAGCAGGACCGGCACCCCCACCGACGCCAGCTCCTCCGCCACCGCCCGCGCCAGCACCGCCCAACCGCCGCCCGGGGACAGCGTGTCGCCCAGCCGCATCACGACCGGCAGCAGCGGACCGTCGCCGGGCTTGAAGCCGAGGACACGCGCCTGCGCCGGAGCGTCCTCCGCCGCGATGCGCCCCTCGGCGAGGTCGGTCAGGAAGTCACCCCGGCCGCGCGCCGCCAGCTCCTCCTCCTGGCGCGCCTGCATCAGCACCACGGCCAGGATCCCGGCGGCCCGCTCGGCGGCGATCCGGTGCACGGGAGCGAGCGCGGCGCGTACCGGCAGCAGCACCAGCCGGGCCCGCACCGCACCCGTTCCCGGCCCGCCGCCCGGGACGTCCACCAGCACCGAACCGGTCGGCGCGTCCTTGTGCGAGCCCCGCAGCCCCTCCCACACCTGGAGCGGGTCCGCCCCCTCCGGCCCGGCGCCGGCGGCGTACAGCAGCTGTCCGCCGGTGGTCTCCAGGAACACCGGGTTGCCGCTGAAGTCGGCCAGGATGCCGAGGACCTGGGGATCCCCCCGCCGCCCAGCAGCGCCCGGGTGCAGCGCCGGTGCACCTCCTCGGCCTGCTGGAGCAGCGCGTAGTGGCCGTTGACGATCTCGGTGTGGATCTCCTCGGTGACCGTGACGAACGGCACCTCGCGGTGCAGCTGGACCAGCGGCAGGCCGGTGGCGCGGGCCGTCTCCACCAGCGCCGCGGGCAGCCGGGCGAAGCGGGGGCCCAGCTCGACCACCAGGGCCGCGATGCCCCGCTCGGCCAGTGTGCGCACGAACGCCCGCTGCTCCGCCGGACGGGCGCCGAGGCCGTAACCGGTGGTGAGCAGCAGCTCGCCGCCCTTGAGCAGGGAGGCGATGTTCGGGACCTCCCCGGCGTGCACCCAGCGCACCGTGCGGCCCAGCCGCTCCGCGCCCGCCAGGATCTCGGGCAGCCCGCTGCGCAGACCGGGCAGCTCCAGCGCCCGCTGCACGGTGATGCCGGCGCCCCGGCCGTCGAATCGGTGGTCCGCGTGGCTGTCCATGCAGCGGACGCTACCCGCGGACCCCGTCCGGCCACATCTCCCGCCCGGCCACGGCAGGGCGCCGCGGCCGGGGGGAGCCGCGGGCTCAGCCGCCGTACGCCCCCGAGGCCGTCAGGCGCAGGGCCGTGTCGATCAGGGGGACGTGGCTGAAGGCCTGGGGGAAGTTGCCCACCTGGCGCTGCAGGCGCGGGTCCCACTCCTCGGCGAGCAGCCCCAGGTCGTTGCGCAGCGACAGGAGCTTCTCGAACAGCTTGCGGGCCTCGTCCACGCGGCCGATCATCGCCAGGTCGTCCGCCATCCAGAACGAGCACGCCAGGAAGGCGCCCTCGTCGCCGGGGAGGCCGTCGACGCCCTCGCTCTCGCCCTCGGTCGGGTAGCGCAGGATGAAGCCGTCCTCCGTGGACAGCTCGCGCTGGATCGCCTCGATGGTGCCGATCACGCGCTTGTCGTCCGGGGGCAGGAAGCCCATCTGCGGGATCAGCAGCAGCGACGCGTCCAGCTCCTTCGAGCCGTAGGACTGCGTGAAGGTGTTGCGCTCCTTGTCGTAACCCTTCTCGCACACGTCCCGGTGGATCTCGTCGCGCAGCTCGCGCCAGCGCTCCAGCGGGCCGTCCGCGTCACCGGACTCGATCAGCTTGATCGTGCGGTCCACGGCCACCCAGGCCATCACCTTGGAGTGCACGAAGTGGCGGCGCGGGCCGCGCACCTCCCAGATGCCCTCGTCCGGCTCCTGCCAGTGCTTCTCCAGGTAGCGGATCAGCTTCAGCTGGAGCAGCGAGGCGTAGTCGTTGCGGGCCAGCCCGGTCATGTGGCCCAGGTGCAGCGCCTCGGTGACCTCGCCGTACACGTCCAGCTGGAGCTGGTGCGCCGCGCCGTTGCCGACCCGGACCGGGGCGGAGCCCTCGTAGCCGGGCAGCCAGTCCAGCTCCGCCTCGCCCAGCTCGCGCTCGCCGGCGATGCCGTACATGATCTGGAGGTTCTCCGGATCGCCCGCGACCGCGCGCAGCAGCCATTCGCGCCAGGCGCGGGCCTCCTCGCGGTAGCCGGTGCGCAGCAGCGAGGACAGGGTGATGGCCGCGTCGCGCAGCCAGGTGTAGCGGTAGTCCCAGTTGCGGACCCCGCCGATGTCCTCGGGCAGCGAGGTGGTGGGCGCCGCCACGATGCCGCCGGTGGGGGCGTACGTCAGCGCCTTCAGCGTGATCAGCGAACGGATCACCGCCTCGCGGTAGGGCCCGTGGTACGTGCAGTGCTCGACCCACTCGCGCCAGAAGTCCTCCGTGGCCTGGAGCGACTGCTCCGGCTCCGGCAGCGCGGGCGGCTCCTTGTGCGAGGGCTCCCACGAGATGGTGAACGCGATCCGCTCACCGGGGGCGACCGTGAAGTCGGAGTACGTCGTCAGCGACTTGCCGTAGGCCTCGGCCTCCGTGTCGAACCACACCGAGTCGGGACCGGCGACGGCGACCGTGCGGCCCTCGTGCTTGTGCACCCACGGCACGACGCGGCCGTAGGAGAAGCGCATCCGCAGGGTCGAGCGCATGGGGACGCGGCCCGAGACGCCCTCGACGATCCGGATGAGCTGCGGGGCGCCGTCGCGCGGGGCATGAAATCGGTCACCCGGACCGTGCCGCGCGGGGTGTCCCACTCGGACTCCAGGATCAGCGAGTCGCCCCGGTAGCCGCGCCGGGCCGCCCGCGGCGGTTCGGCGTCGGAGGCGTGCGCCGGGCCGAGCCGCCAGAAACCGTGCTCCTCGGTGCCCAGCAGCCCGGCGAAGATCGCGTGGGAGTCGAAGCGGGGCAGGCAGAGCCAGTCCACCGTCCCGTCGCGGCAGACCAGTGCGGCGGTCTGCATGTCTCCGATGAGTGCGTAGTCTTCGATGCGCCCGGCCACGTGCAACTCCAGTCGAACGGCCACGTAGCCCCCATCAGACGGGGCAGTCGCTTGGTGCGGTCAAGGGAAAATGTGTCATGCGTCGTTGAGCGGTGAAGCAAAGCAGTCGCTCTACCGTGTTGGCAAAAGGCCAATTCTTGCTCAACGAACTGACGAGCTCTCATTGTTCCGGTGGGTACGGGCTGGGGTGTGCCGTCTTGCCGACCGGGCTCGGCAGCGAGTGTCCGAGCAGGATACGACGCACGTAGATGATCTGTGTGCCGCTCCGGACAACACGGGTGGGCCGAACGGGTGAGCAGCGGGTGAGGACCCGGTGCGCCGGTGCCCCGGCGTGCCGGACCGTGTGCGGAGCGTGGCCGGAAGCCGTCCCCCGAGGCGCTGATACCCTGGTAGCCCGTGGACCGGTGGGCACGAAACCCCCGAACCGCAGCGACGGCACCCCCGGAAATCTCCGGCACGCACCGCCGGAGACCGTTTCCGGGAGCCGCACCGCACCCCCAGATCGCGACCACGGGAGCCCCCTCTTGGCCATGCCGCCCGCTGCTTTCCGAAACAGCTCCGCCACGACGACCAAGCACATCTTCGTCACCGGGGTGTCGCCTCCTCCCTCGGCAAGGGGCTGACCGCCTCCAGCCTCGGCATGCTGCTCAAGGCGCGGGGCCTGCGCGTCGTGATGCAGAAGCTCGACCCCTATCTCAACGTCGACCCCGGCACGATGAACCCCTTCCAGCACGGTGAGGTGTTCGTCACCAACGACGGCGCCGAGACCGACCTGGACATCGGCCACTACGAGCGCTTCCTCGACCGCGACCTCGACGGCTCCGCCAACGTCACCACCGGCCAGGTCTACTCCACCGTGATCGCCAAGGAGCGCCGCGGCGAGTACCTGGGTGACACCGTGCAGGTCATCCCGCACATCACCAACGAGATCAAGCACCGCATCCGGCGGATGGCGACCGACGAGGTCGACGTGGTGATCACCGAGGTCGGCGGCACGGTCGGCGACATCGAGTCGCTGCCGTTCCTGGAGACCGTCCGCCAGGTCCGCCACGAGGTCGGCCGGGACAACGTCTTCGTCGTGCACATCTCGCTCCTGCCCTACATCGGTCCCTCGGGCGAGCTGAAGACCAAGCCCACCCAGCACTCCGTCGCCGCCCTGCGCAACATCGGCATCCAGCCGGACGCGATCGTGCTGCGCTGCGACCGCGAGGTCCCCACCGCGATCAAGCGGAAGATCTCGCTGATGTGCGACGTCGACGAGGCCGCCGTGGTCGCCTGCCCCGACGCCAAGTCGATCTACGACATCCCCAAGACCGTGCACGGCGAGGGCCTGGACGCCTACGTCGTCCGCAAGCTGGACCTGCCGTTCCGGGACGTGGACTGGACGACCTGGGACGACCTGCTCGACCGCGTCCACCACCCCGACCACGAGATCACCCTCGCCCTGGTCGGCAAGTACATCGACCTGCCCGACGCCTACCTCTCGGTCACCGAGGCGCTGCGCGCCGGCGGTTTCGCCAACAAGGCCCGCGTCAAGATCAAGTGGGTCACCTCGGACGACTGCAAGACCCCGGCGGGCGCCAAGGCGCAGCTCGCCGACGTGGACGGCGTCTGCATCCCCGGCGGCTTCGGCGACCGCGGCGTGCTGGGCAAGGTCGGCGCGATCCGCTACGCCCGCGAGAACCGGATCCCGCTGCTCGGCCTGTGCCTGGGCCTGCAGTGCATCGTGATCGAGGCGGCCCGCAACCTCGCCGGCATCGGCGACGCCAACTCCACCGAGTTCGACCCGGCCACCGCCCACCCGGTCATCTCCACGATGGCCGAGCAGCTCGACATCGTCGCCGGCGAGGGCGACATGGGCGGCACCATGCGGCTGGGCATGTACCCGGCGAAGCTGGCCGAGGGCTCGATCGTGCGCGAGGTCTACGACGGCAAGGAGTACGTCGAGGAGCGCCACCGGCACCGCTACGAGGTCAACAACGCCTACCGCGCGGAGCTGGAGAAGAAGGCGGGCATCCTGTTCTCCGGCACCTCGCCGGACGGCAAGCTCGTCGAGTACGTGGAGTACCCGCGCGACGTCCACCCCTACCTGGTCGCCACGCAGGCCCACCCGGAGCTGCGCTCGCGGCCGACCCGCCCGCACCCGCTGTTCGCCGGACTGGTGAAGGCCGCGGTCGAGCGGAAGACCTCGAAGTAACACACCAGTTGTACGGTGGCCGGGGTGCGTCCCTTCACAGGTGAGCACCCCGGCCTCTTTTCTCCGGTTTCCCGGTTTCCCGGTGCGGCACGGCCGGTTCCCCTCCGACCGGATTCCTTTTGTACGTGTGGAAGGACAGGGCATGACGATCAAGGACACCGCGCAGGCGTGGGAGATCCGCGCGACGACGACCCCCTTCGTGGGCAAGAAGACCTCCGTCCGCACGGACGAGGTGGTCATGCCCGACGGCTCCGTCGTCCACCGCGACTACCAGGTCCACCCCGGCTCCGTGGCCGTCCTCGCCCTCGACGACGAGGACCGCGTCCTGCTGATCAAGCAGTACCGCCACCCCGTGCGGCAGAAGCTGTGGGAGATCCCGGCCGGCCTGCTCGACGTGCCCGGCGAGAACCCGCTGCACGCCGCCCAGCGGGAGCTGTACGAGGAGGCCCACGTCAAGGCCGAGGACTGGCGGGTGCTGACCGACGTCTACACCACCCCCGGCGGCTGTGACGAGGCGGTGCGCGTCTTCCTGGCCCGCGGTCTGTCCGAGGCCGACGGGAGCGCTTCGTGGTCGAGGACGAGGAGGCCGACATGGAGCACGCGCGGGTGCCGGTCGACGAACTCGTACGGAAGGTGCTCGCCGGCGAGCTGCACAACAACTGCCTCGTCGTGGGCGTCCTGTCGCTGGTCGCCGCGCGCGGCGGCGAGGGGCTCGACGCGCTGCGCCCGGCACAGGCACCGTGGCCGGCCCGCCCCTTCGAGGCGTGACCCCGCCCTTCGGGCGTCGCCCCGTCCCGCGCCCCCTGTCGGCTCCTGCGGTGTGACGATCTGCTGATCCGATCGGGGGACGTCACCGCCGTGCTCCTCACGGAACGTCGCAGAGCGTGAACTAGGCTCGGGAACCGCCCGGCCGGAGTTCCGGCGGGCTCGCGCGTGCGGTGGGACGGGAGTGTGGCCCGTGACGGATCAGGCAGTGGACACAGGCGGCGCGCAGCTGTCCGGACACGCTGCGTCGGAGGGCCATTTCCTGGGCCGTACCCGGGAGTTGAAGGAACTGCGCGCCGACATCGAACGCGCGGGGCTGGACACCCTCTCCGGAAAGAAAGCCCCCCGCGCGCGCGTGCTCCTCATCGCCGGACGGCCCGGCTCCGGCCGTACCGCGCTGGCCGAGGAGTTCGTCCGGCAGGTCGCCGGGCGCTACCGCGACGGCGTGCTGCGCGTCCGGCTCGGCGAACCCGACGGCACGCCCGTGCCCGTCGAGCGGGCCGCCCGCGACCTGCTCACCGCGCTCGGCCGGCCGGTCCCGCCGGGCGCCGGCGAGGACGACCTCTCGGCCATTCTGCGCGAGGCCCTCGCCGAGCGGCGCGCGCTGCTCCTGCTCGACGACGCGGCCGGCGCCGACCAGGTCGACGTGCTCCTCCCGGACACCCCGAGTGCCTGGTCGTGGCCGTCTCGGCGGGCCCGCTCACCGGGATCGTCGACGTGCGGCCCTGCACCCTGGGCGGCCTCGACACCAAGTCCGCCCTCGAACTGCTCACCCGCCACACCGGCTCGGTCCGCGTCACCGTCGACCCGCGTGCCGCCGAGGGCCTCGTGGAGGCCTGCCAGGGGCACCCCGCCGCGCTGATCCTGGCGGGCGGCTGGCTCGCCGCGCGGCCCAAGTCGGCGATCGCCGACCTCGCCAAGCAACTGCACGCCGAGGGCGACGACGGGACCCCCTCAGCCGGATCTTCCGGCTCGTGCACGCCACCCTGTCCCCGGCCGCCGCCCGGACACTGCGGCTCCTCTGCCTCGCCCCGGCCGGCCTGGTCGACCCGCACACCGCCGCCGCGCTCGCCGGCTGCTCGATCGGTGCCGCGCGCACCACCCTGGACGACTTCGTCGCCCTGGGCCTGCTGCGGGCCCTGCCGTCGCCGGTGCCGCAGTACGAGGTCCCCGGCTGCCTCCAGCCCCTGCTGCGGGCGGCCGCCGAGACCCACGAGCGTCCGGCCGAGCTCCAGCTGGCCCGCGCCCGCATGCTGGAGCGGACGGTACGGCTGCTCCAGTCCTGCCGGGCGATCACCGAGACGGACAATCCGCAGGCCCGGGAGAAACTCCAGGGGATGCCCCGCGCCCTGCGGTTCGCCACCCCGCGCGCGGCCGCCGACTGGCTGCGCGCCCGCCGGCCCGCGCTGCTGGCCTCCGCCCGGCTCGCGGTCGCCGACGGCGAGCTGGACACGCTGGCCAGACGTCTGATGTCCCAGCTGGTCAGGGCGATGGTCGCGCACTTCGGGACCCAGGGGGCCGCGCCCGACCTGTACGGCGTCCACCAGCTCGTCCTGGACGTGGCCGAGCGCCGCGGCCTGCCCCGCGAGAAGGCCGCCGCCCTGCTGAACCTGGCCGACGTGGACGCCCGCACCGGGCGTACGGCGGAGGCCCTGGTGCGCTACCGGGCCGCGCTGGACGCCGGACGGGAGGCGAACGACCCGTACGCGACCGGCCGTGCGATGGAATCCGTAGGCGGCGCACACCTGGAGCTGGGGGACTACGACCGGGCCGCCGACTGGTTCGGCCGGGCCCTCGCCCAGCGGCTGGCCCGCGACGAGCGCGCGGACGCCGCCCGGCTGTACGGCCGTATCGCCACCGCCCACACCTACGCCGGACGGTACGGCGAGGCGCAGCGCGGCTGGCGGGCCGCGGCCGCCGGGCACCGCAAGGCCGGCGATGTGGCCGCGTCCGCGCGGGCGTTGAGCGAGCTGGCCCGGGTCCAGGAGTACGCGGGGCGGCCGGAGGAGTCGCTGCGCACCTGCCAGGAGGCGGCGGAGTGGGCCCGGCACGCCGACGACACCCGGCTGCAGGCCGCCCTCCAGCTCCGACTGGCCGACACCCTGGAGCACCTCGGCGACCCCGAGGCCGCCCGCCTGCACCGCGGTGCGGCCGAGCGCATCCTGGGAGATGAGCCCGGAGAGCATGGTCCGGAGCCGGAACACGGCGATAACGCCTGCGAAATCCGCAGTACACCCGCTGAAGATTGATGCAATGAAAGGCTAGACAGCGGGAACACCTTCATTAAACTGGCTCTGCCGCACCTTCTCCTGCGGTGCATCCCGGTGCGTCCGCTACCTCCGGGTATGTCTTGCTGTTCCCCCACACCCTCTGAGCCAAGGACCGTGATCGACGTGAAGGTCGGCATCCCCCGCGAGGTCAAGAACAACGAGTTCCGGGTGGCCATCACCCCCGCCGGCGTGCACGAGCTGGTGCGCAACGGCCACCAGGTCGTCATCGAGCGCAACGCCGGTGTCGGATCGTCGATCACGGACGACGAGTACGTCGCCGCCGGCGCCCGGATCCTGGACACCGCCGACGAGGTGTGGGCCGCGGCGGACCTGCTGCTGAAGGTCAAGGAGCCCGTCGCCGAGGAGTACCACCGCCTCCGCAAGGACCAGACCCTCTTCACCTACCTGCACCTGGCCGCCTCCAAGGAGTGCACCGACGCCCTCGTCGCGTCCGGCACCACCGCGATCGCCTACGAGACCGTCGAGCTGCCGAACCGCGCGCTGCCGCTGCTCGCCCCGATGTCCGAGGTCGCGGGCCGGCTGGCCCCGCAGGTCGGCGCCTACCACCTGATGCGGGCCAACGGCGGCCGCGGCGTCCTGCCCGGCGGCGTCCCCGGCGTCACCCCGGCCAAGGCCGTCGTCATCGGCGGCGGGGTGTCGGGCTGGAACGCCACCCAGATCGCCGTCGGCATGGGCTTCGACGTGACCCTGCTGGACCGCGACATCAACAAGCTGCGCGAGGCCGACAAGATCTTCGGCACCAGGGTCAAGGCCGTCATGTCCAACTCCTTCGAGCTGGAGAAGGCCGTCCTCGACGCCGACCTCGTCATCGGCGCCGTGCTCATCCCGGGCGCCAAGGCGCCGAAGCTGGTCACCAACGAACTGGTGTCCCGGATGAAGCCCGGCAGTGTCCTTGTCGACATCGCGATCGACCAGGGCGGCTGCTTCGAGGACTCCCGTCCCACCACCCACGCCGAGCCGACCTTCCCGGTGCACAACTCGGTCTTCTACTGCGTCGCGAACATGCCGGGCGCGGTCCCCAACACCTCCACCAACGCCCTCACCAACGCGACGCTGCCCTACATCGTCTCGCTCGCCAACAACGGCTGGGTCGAGGCGCTGCGCCGTGACGCCGCGCTGGCCAAGGGTCTCAACACCCACGACGGCCAGGTCGTTTACCGCGAGGTCGCCGAGGCGCACGGCCTGGCGCACGTGGAGCTCGACACGCTGCTCGGCTGACACGCCCGGGCAAGTCACCTTTCCGTAAAGGCGATACGTCAACAGGAGGCGTCAATCGCGTCCCGCCGGCCGGACCTTGCCCGACAAGGTCCGGCCGGATGTGTGTATGGTCACTTTGCGGTTCTCGGTCAACTCGCCTCGAACGTGACCCTTCGACCGATTCGTACGCCGGTGAAACCTGCCGCGCGACGGCCGTACGCCCTTGACAGCGGGATGTTTCATTGTCGACACATCGAGTCGGGTCCGGCGGATTGTGTTGCTGCGAACACCCGACACGCCATAGAGTCGCCAACCGTCGGCATGGTGCCACGCTGACCTTGTCTAGAAGTTTCCTGGTCACCAAGGAGGTAAGACGACTTGTGAATGAGTCGACATTTTCTCCCGGGGTGGTCAACCAGGAATGCCTACGCGGAGTCAGGACTCCACGGGGCTCGAGGCTGTCGGCTCCGTCGCTGTCCGAACCTTCGCAGCCCGTCAGAGCCGGTCAAGCCCCCACACGGCTCTGTCAGCACACCAGAGCATGGATGGCCATCACGTGAACGCCATGGCCGGCGACGGAAGTGGCGCGCCCCGCAACCACTTCGCCGACTACGACGAACTGCCCGAAGGGCACTTCTACGACCCCGACGCCGAGTACGAGCCCGACCCCGAGTACGCGGCCACCCTCGCGCCCGACGCTGCCCGCCAGCGCCGCGAGCGCATCGGCCCGACCGGTCGCCCGCTGCCGTACTTCCCGATCCCGGGACCGCTGACCGACCACGGTCCCGCGACGATCATCGCGATGTGCAACCAGAAGGGCGGCGTCGGCAAGACCACGTCGACCATCAACCTGGGTGCCGCGCTCGCGGAGTACGGACGCCGGTGCTGCTCGTGGACTTCGACCCGCAGGGCGCGCTGTCGGTCGGTCTGGGCGTCAACCCCATGGAGCTCGACCTCACGGTCTACAACCTGCTCATGGAGCGGGGCATGTCGGCCGACGAGGTGCTCCTGAAGACGGCGGTCCCCAACATGGACCTGCTGCCCAGCAACATCGACCTGTCCGCCGCCGAGGTCCAACTGGTCTCCGAGGTCGCGCGCGAGTCGACGCTGCAGCGGGCGCTGAAGCCGCTGATGGACGACTACGACTACATCGTGATCGACTGCCAGCCCTCGCTCGGCCTGCTCACCGTCAACGCGCTCACCGCCGCCCACAAGGTGATCGTGCCGCTGGAGTGCGAGTTCTTCGCGCTGCGCGGTGTCGCCCTGCTGACGGAGACCATCGAGAAGGTCCAGGAACGGCTCAACCCGGAGCTGGAGCTCGACGGGATCCTGGCGACCATGTACGACTCGCGCACGGTGCACAGCCGCGAGGTGCTGGCGCGGGTCGTCGAGGCCTTCGACGACCACGTCTACCACACGGTCATCGGGCGCACGGTCCGCTTCCCGGAGACCACGGTCGCCGGTGAGCCGATCACCACCTACGCCTCCAACTCCGTCGGCGCCGCCGCCTACCGCCAGCTCGCCAGGGAGGTGCTCGCCCGGTGTCACGCCGAGTGAGTCTGCCGGGGGCCGACGAACTCTTCCGCACGACAGGGGGAACGGCGCTCCAGCCGTCCGCACCCCGGCGCCCCGCGGGCGGCGAGGCCCGGGTACCCGCTCCGGCGGGGAGAGCGCCGGGGCGGCGGCCGGTTCCGCCGCCGACGCGCCGAGCGCCGTGCCCGCGCAGGGCGGGGACGGCGAGGGAACCGAACACGCGGCGGCCGGCGCCGAGCAGGGCGGCACCCGGGGCACCGGGGAGCGTCCCGGCCCGCGTCAGGGCGCGCAGGAAGGTTCTGCCGCCCAGGGCGACGCCCCGGCGCGCAAGCGCGGACGGGCCTCCGCCCGCCGGCCCAGCGGCCGCGAACGGCACGACGAGAAGATCACCGTGTACGTGTCCGCCGAGGAACTGATGGACCTCGAGCACGCCCGCCTGGTGCTCCGCGGTGAACACGGGCTCGCGGTCGACCGCGGACGCATCGTCCGCGAGGCGGTCGCCGTCGTCCTCGCCGACCTGGAGAGCCGCGGGGACGCCAGCATCCTCGTACGACGACTTCGCGGGCGGTAGCGGTAGCCTGCGGGGGCCATGACCTCGAACGATCCCACCCCCGGCTCCGGCGTCCCCGTCGGCCGTCGGCGTGCGCTGGGACGGGGGCCGGGGGAGGCGCCTGCGGTACCGGTACCGGTGCGGGAACCGACGCCTGTCCCGGCTCCGGTGCACGGGCCGGAACCCGCATCGGAGCCGGTACGCGGGCCGGAACCCGCATCGGAGCCGGTACGCGAGTCTGAGCCGGTGCCCGATCCGGAACCCGCCGCCGAGCCCGTCGGCAGCGTCCGGGAGGGCGTGCGGAACGGCGTCGGGGACAACGCCGAGGAGTCCTCCGGCGGGGTCTTCAAGGTCCGGCTCGCCAACTTCGAGGGCCCCTTCGACCTGCTGCTCCAGTTGATCTCCCGGCACAAGCTGGACGTCACCGAGGTCGCGCTGTCGAAGGTCACCGACGAGTTCATGGCGCACATCCGGGCGATGGGCCCCGACTGGGACCTGGACCGGACGACCGAGTTCCTCGTCGTCGCCGCGACACTGCTCGACCTGAAGGCCGCCCGCCTGCTGCCCGCCGCCGAGGTCGAGGACGAGGCGGACCTGGCCCTCTTCGAGGCCCGCGACCTGCTGTTCGCCCGGCTGCTGCAGTACCGCGCGTACAAACGGATCGCCGACATCTTCACAGAACGACTGGACGGCGAGGCCCGCCGCTACCCGCGGACCGTCGGCCCCGAACCGCACCACGCCGAACTGCTGCCCGAGGTCGTCATCAGCATCGGTGCGGAGGGCTTCGCGAAGCTCGCCGTCAAGGCGATGCAGCCGAGGCCCGCGCCGCAGGTGTACGTCGACCACATCCACGCCCCGCTGGTCAGCGTGCAGGAGCAGGCCCGGATCGTGGTCGCACGGCTGCGGCGGCTCGGCGAGGCCGGCTTCCGCACGCTCGTCGAGGACACCGACGACCCCCTCACCGTCGTGGCGAGGTTCCTGGCCCTGCTCGAGCTGTACCGGGAGAAGGCCGTCGCGCTCGACCAGGAGACCGCGCTCGGGGAACTGCTGGTGCGCTGGACCGGCGGGGACGGGGACGGGGACGACCGGCCCAGGGTGACCGACGAGTTCGACCGGCCGCCGGAGAAGACCGAGGAGGAGCGCAAGCCGTGAGCGAGGAGACCATGGGGGCCGCGGCGGCCCCGGCCGGACCGCGTACCGTCGCCGCCCTCGACCTCAAGCCCGCCCTGGAGGCCGTGCTGATGGTCGTGGACGAGCCCGCCACCGAGGAGCACCTGGCGAGGATCGTGGAGCGTCCGCGCCGCCAGGTCGCGGACGCGCTGCGGGAACTGGCCGACGAGTACACCGCGCAGGGACGCGGCTTCGAGCTGCGGTTCGTCGCGGGCGGCTGGCGGTTCTCCACCCGGGCCGACTACGCCCCGGCCGTCGAGCGCTACGTCCTGGACGGCCAGCAGGCCCGGCTGACCCAGGCGGCGCTGGAGACCCTCGCGGTGGTCGCGTACCGCCAGCCGGTCAGCCGCAGCCGGGTCTCCGCGGTGCGCGGGGTGAACTGCGACGGCGTGATGCGCACCCTGCTCCAGCGCGGTCTGGTCGAGGAGGCGGGCACGGAACCCGAAACAGGTGCGATCCTGTACAGGACGACGAACTACTTCCTGGAGCGGATGGGCCTGCGCGGTCTGGACGAGCTCCCGGAGCTCGCGCCCTTCCTCCCGGAGGCGGAGGCGATCGAGGCCGAGACCCAGGAAGCCGTACCGTCGTTCGATCCGGACGCCCCGGATGCGGACGACGGTCCCACGACGGACACGACGACGACGGAAATCTGATGCGAAGCAGCGGCAGCGGTAGCGGCAGGAGCGGTGGGCGCGGTAACCCCCGCGGCGCCGGCGACAACAGGGGCCAGAAGCAGGGCCAGGGCCGGGGACAGGCCCAGAGCCGGGGCAGGGTCAGGGCCGGCCCAGCAAGCCCCGCCCGGAGGAGCGCCGCTACGACGTGGGCCCCGGTGCGTCCCACGAGGGCCCGAAGGCGGGGCGCGGGGCGCGGCCCGCGGCGGCGCCAAGGGCGGTCCGAAGAAGCCCCAGCAGCGCGGGCCGTCGGTCCCGGCGACCTCGCGCGAGTACGAGACGCGGGCCGAGGAGCGCAACCGCGAGCGGTACGCGGGCAAGAAGGACGTCAAGCTGCCCAAGACCTTCCCGGGCGCCGAGCAGGAGGGCGAGCGGCTCCAGAAGATCCTCGCGCGCGCGGGCTACGGCTCCCGGCGGGCCTGCGAGGAGCTGATCGAGCAGGCGCGGGTCGAGGTCAACGGCGAGATCGTCCTGGAGCAGGGCAAGCGGGTCGACCCGGAGAAGGACGAGGTCAAGGTCGACGGCCTGACCGTGGCGACGCAGTCGTACCAGTTCTTCTCGCTGAACAAGCCCGCCGGCGTGGTCTCGACGATGGAGGACAACGAGGGCCGGCAGTGCCTCGGCGACTACGTCACCAACCGCGAGACCCGCCTCTTCCACGTCGGGCGGCTCGACACCGAGACCGAGGGCGTCATCCTCCTCACCAACCACGGTGAACTGGCGCACCGCCTGACGCACCCGAAGTACGGCGTGAAGAAGGTCTACCTCGCGCACATCGTGGGCCCGATCCCGCGCGACCTGGGCAAGCGGCTCAAGGACGGCATCCAGCTGGAGGACGGGTACGCGAAGGCGGACCACTTCCGGGTCGTCGAGCAGACCGGCAAGAACTACCTCGTCGAGGTCACCCTCCACGAGGGCCGCAAGCACATCGTGCGCCGGATGCTCGCGGAGGCCGGGTTCCCGGTCGACAAGCTGGTCCGCGTGGCCTTCGGCCCGATCACCCTGGGCGACCAGAAGTCGGGCTGGCTGCGCCGGCTGTCCAACACCGAGGTCGGCATGCTGATGAAGGAAGTCGACCTGTAGGGCGGCCCGCTGGAGCGGCCGGTTCCGGATCTCCGGGGCCGGCCGCTCCCTTGTGTCCGGACACCCGCCGGGTTTATGGTCGATGCGACTATTAAAAGGGGGTGGGCGGATGCGGGGCTACGACAAGCACGCCTTCGAGCCCTTCGCCGTCACCGTGGACCTCGCCGTCCTCACCCTGCGCGCGGGCGCCCTGCACGTGCTGCTCGTCGAGCGCGGGCAGGAGCCGTACCTCGGCCGCTGGGCGCTGCCCGGCGGGTTCGTGCTGCCGGACGAGTCCGCCGAGGCCGCCGCCCGGCGCGAACTCGCCGAGGAGACCGGCCTCGCCGACGTCTCCGGCCTCCACCTGGAACAACTGCGCACCTACAGCGAACCCGGCCGCGACCCCCGCATGCGGGTCGTCTCCGTCGCCTTCGCCGCCCTGCTGCCCGACGCTCCCGAACCACGCGGCGGCGGCGACGCGGCCCAGGCCCGCTGGCGGCCGTACGACGACGTCCCACCGCTCGCCTTCGACCACGACCGGATCCTGGCCGACGCCCACGACCGGGTCGGCGCCAAGCTCGAGTACACCTGCCTCGCGACCGCCTTCTGCCCGCCCGAGTTCACCCTCGGCGAGCTTCAGCAGGTCTACGAGAGCGTCTGGGGCACCGGCCTGGACCGGCCCAACTTCCGCCGCAAGGTCCTCGCCACCCCCGGCTTCGTCGAACCCGTTCCCGGCGGCCCCGCGCGGCTGACCGGGGGCCGCGGCAAACCGGCCGCCCTCTACCGCGCGGGCACCGCCACCTCCCTCCACCCGCCCCTGCTGCGACCGCCCCGGGAAGGACGTTCCGCATGACCACCACGACCGTCAGGAAGCGCGCCGCGACCGGGGCCCTGCTGGGCCTCGCGCTGGGGGACGCGCTCGGCTTTCCGACCGAGTTCAACGACGTCCCTCCATCCTCGCCAAGTGCGGGCCGTGGCGGGAGATGGAGCTGCCGGGCGGGCCTTCGTCTCCGACGACACGCAGATGACGCTGGCCGTCGCCCGGGCCCTGCGCACGGCCATGGACCGCGGGCCGCTCGAGCCGGCCGGGCTGGAGCGGCCGCTGCGCGGGGAGTTCGTGGACTGGTACCGCTCGCCCGAGAACAACCGCGCCCCCGGCCGGACCTGCCTGACCGCCTGCGGCCTGCTGGAGGACGAGGGGCGCCCGTGGCAGGACGCCGCCCGGATCGGCTCCAAGGGCTGCGGCGCCAACATGCGCGTCGCGCCCCTCGGCCTCGTCCCCGGCCTCAGCGACGAGCAGCGGGCCGGTGCCGCGCAGCTCCAGTCCGGCCTCACCCACGGCCACCCCACCGCGCTCGCCGCCTCCGACCTCACCGCCCACGCCGTACGGCTGCTCGCGGACGGCGCCGAACCGACGGGCCTCGTCGGACTGCTGCGGTCGTACGCCCTCGACAACCGCACCCGCTACCACCACCGCTGGCTCGGCGACCTGTGGACCCGCTCCCAGGACCCGGCCCCGGAACACTTCATCGCACGGGCTGGGACGACTGCCTGGGCGTCCTGGAGCGGCTCCGGGAGGCCCTGCGCAGCCCCTCGCCGGAGACCGACCCGTGCCTGGCCACCGGGGAGGGCTGGATCGCCGAGGAGGCGCTGGCGACCGGTCTGCTGTGCTTCCTGCTCTTCCCGACGAACCGGTCACCGCGCTGCGCCGGGCCGCCTGCTCCGCCGGCGACTCCGACTCCGTCGCCTGCCTGGCCGGCGCCTTCGCGGGCGCCCACGCCGGGGCCGACGCCTGGCCGACCGAGTGGGCGGACCGCGTCGAGCACGGGAGCGAGCTGGTCACCCTCGGGGCGCTGTGGGACCGCTGACCGCTGACCGCTGACCGCTGACCGCTGACTGCTGGTCGCTGAGCGCCGGTCGTCGGTCGGCGACCAGCGCTCACCTCACGCCAGCGTGATGGCGTCGCCCTTCACCGCGATCTTCGCCGCGGGCAGCGGCTCGGTCGCCGGGCCGGCCGTCACCGCGCCGTCGCCGATGGCGAAACTGCTCTTGTGACAGGCGCAGTTGATGGTGCCGTCGGCGACGGTCGCCACGATGCAGCCCTGATGGGTGCAGACCGCCGAGAACGCCCTGAAGTCCCCCTGCGCCGGCTGCGTGACCACCACCTTCGCGTCCTTGAAGATCCTGCCGCCGCCGACCGGGATGTCGGCCGTCCTCGCCAGCTCCTGACCGGGGGTGGGGGAGGGGCCGGACGCGTCGCCCCCGGCGTCCTGGGCGCCACAGCCGACGGCGAGCGCCGCCGTGCCCGTCGCGAGGAGAACCGTCCGGCGGGAGGCGGGGAGAGTCATGTCGTCACTCCGGAAGTGCGGAAGAGGCGGAAGGGGCGGAAGGGGCGGAAGAAGCGGAAGGGCAACGGCGGGTGGAACCGAGGGACAGAGTGGCACAGAAGGCGCGGCCCGGGTCCACGGGGGCCGGGCGCCCGCACGGGGCGCGTCTCAGCGGGCGGGCACCGCGCCACCGGCCCGGCCCGCGCTGACTACGCTGGGCGGCGAAGAACCGTGACCTACGTGAGCGAGGAGCAGCGCCGTGGCGGTACGAGCGGTCCGGGGGGCCGTCCAGCTGGAGCGGGACGAGGCCGGACACATGGACGAGCGGGTCGGGCCCTGCTCACCGAGGTCATGGAGCGGAACTCCCTCACCGTCGACGACCTGATCAGCATCTGGTTCACGGCCACCCCGACCTGCACAGCGACTTCCCGGCCGCCGCCGCGCGCAAGCTGGGCATCGTCGACGTACCGCTGATCTGCGCCCGGGAACTCGACGTCCGGGGCGCCATGCCGAGGGTCGTCCGCGTCCTCGCGCACATCGAGTCGGACCGGCCCCGCTCCGGGATCCACCACGTCTACCTCGGTGCCGCGGCCGCCCTGCGCAAGGACATCGCCCAGTGAGGACCGCGCTCGTCATCGGAACCGGGCTCATCGGCACCTCCGCGGCCCTGGCCCTCGCCCAGCGCGGCGTCGTCGTCCACCTGGAGGACCACGACCCCGAGCAGGCCCGTACGGCGGCGGCGCTCGGCGCCGGCACCGACGACCCGCCCCAGGGCCCGGTCGACGTCGCCATCGTCGCCGCCCCGCCCGCCCACGTGGCCGCCGTGCTCGCCGGCGCCATGCGCCGGGGCGTGGCCCGCGGCTACCTCGACGTCGCCAGCGTCAAGGGCGGGCCGCGCCGGGAACTGGAGGCGCTCGGCCTCGACCTGTCGGCCTACCTCGGCACCCACCCCATGTCCGGCCGCGAGAAGTCGGGCCGCTGGCCGCGACCGCCGACCTCTTCGAGGGCCGCCCCTGGGTGCTGACGCCGACCCGCGACACCGACACCGAGGTGCTGAACCTCGCCCTGGAGCTGGTCTCGCACTGCCGGGCCGTCCCCGTGGTGATGGACGCCGACGCCCACGACCGGGCCGTGGCGCTCGTCTCCCACATGCCCCACCTGGTCTCCAGCATGGTCGCGGCCCGCCTGCAGAACGCCGAGGAGGCCGCCGTACGGCTGTGCGGGCAGGGCATCCGGGACGTGACCCGGATCGCCGCCTCCGACCCCCGGATGTGGATCGACATCCTCTCCGCGAACCCCGGGCCGGTCGCCGATCTGCTCGGCGACGTCGCCGCCGACCTCGACGAGACGGTCCGGGCGCTGCGCGCCCTGCAGTCCTCCGACGAGGACAAGCGGCGCACCGGCGCCGGCGGCATCGAGGACGTCCTGCGGCGGGGCAACGCCGGTCAGGTCCGGGTCCCCGGCAAGCACGGGTCCGCCCCGCGGGTGTACGAGGTCGTGGCGGTGCTCATCGACGACCAGCCGGGGCAGCTGGCCCGCATCTTCGCCGACGCCGGCCGGGCCGGGGTCAACATCGAGGACGTGCGCATCGAGCACGCGACGGGCCAGCAGGCCGGTCTGGTGCAGCTGATGGTGGAGCCGAAGGCGGTGACCGTGCTGAGCGCCGCGCTGCGGGACCGGGGCTGGGCGCTGCGGCAGTAGCCCGGCGTCCGGGTGGCCGGTCCGCGCCGGGGAACCGTGCCGGACCGGCCCCCTCCGCGGCCGTCGGCCGGACGAGTGACCCGCAGCCAGTAACCTTGTGCGGGGCACATTGTCGTCCCGCAGCCCACCACCTCGCACCAGGAAGGTGTCCTCCCGTGGAAAACGGCGCGGCCCAGCCCGTGATTGTCGCCATCGACGGTCCCTCCGGCACGGGCAAGTCCAGCACGTCCAAGGCCGTGGCCGCCCGGCTCGGGCTGAGCTACCTGGACACCGGCGCCCAGTACCGGGCGATCACGTGGTGGATGGTCAGCAACGGGATCGACATCGAGGACCCCACGGCGATCGCCGCCGTCGCCGGCAAGCCCGAGATCGTCTCCGGCACCGACCCGGCCGACCCGACGATCACGGTCGACGGCGTCGACGTGGCCGGTCCGATCCGCACCCAGGAGGTCACCTCCAAGGTCAGCGCGGTGAGCGCCGTACCCGAGGTGCGGTCGCGGATCACCGAGCTGCAGCGGGCGCTGGCGGCCTCCGCCGGGCAGGGCATCGTCGTCGAGGGACGGGACATCGGGACGACCGTGCTGCCCGACGCCGACCTGAAGATCTTCCTCACCGCCTCGCCGGAGGCCCGCGCCGCCCGCCGCAGCGGCGAGCTGAAGGGCGCGGACGTGCAGAGCACCCGCGAGGCGCTGATCAAGCGGGACGCCGCCGACTCCTCCCGCAAGACCTCCCCGCTCGCCAAGGCGGACGACGCCGTCGAGGTGGACACCACCGAGCTGACGCTGGTCCAGGTCATCGAGCGCGTGGTCGCCCTCGTCGGGGAGAAGCGGGCGGAGAGGTGAGCGAGCTGCCCTCGGAGAGAGGGGCGGAGGTCGGGCGACGCATCGGCGTCGGCCTGATGTTCGGGCTGTGGAAACCGCGGGTGCTGGGCGCCTGGAAGGTTCCGGCGACCGGCCCCGTGATCTTCGCCGTCAACCACTCCCACAACATCGACGGGCCGATGGTCATGGGTGTGGCCCCCCGGCCGACGCACTTCCTGATCAAGAAGGAGGCGTTCGTCGGCCCCCTCGACCCGTTCCTGACCGGCATCGGCCAGCTCAAGGTCGACCGGCACACCACCGACCGCAAGGCCATCACCCGCGCGCTGGGCGTGCTGGAGGCCGGCGGCGTCCTCGGGATCTTCCCGGAGGGCACGCGGGGCGAGGGCGACTTCGCCTCCCTGCGCGCGGGGCTCGCCTACTTCGCGGTGCGCAGCGGGGCGGCGATCGTCCCCGTGGCCGTCCTGGGAAGCACCGAGCGGCGCGGACGGTTGTTCAAGGCGCTGCCCCCGCTGCGTTCCCGCGTCGACGTCGTCTTCGGCGACCCGTTCGAGGCGGGCGACGGCAGCGGGCGGCGCACCCGCAAGGCGCTGGACGAGGCCACCGAGCGCATCCAGAAGCAACTGGCCTCCCACCTGGAACACGCCAGACGGCTCACCGGCCGCGCGGCGGACGACGGACCACGGCGCGACGCATAGCGGCGCGACGGCACGAAGACGGCACGAAGACGGCACGAAGACGGTACGAAAACGCCGGGCGTCCGGGCGGACGCTGGGCGACACTGAGTAGTGGATCAAACCGCCGAAAACGGATGCTCCACCGATCACCACGAATGAACGCAGAGGTACGGACTTCATGAACGACCACATCCAGCCCGACGGCTCGGACTCCTTCGAGCACGACCACGGGGCGCTCGGCGACGCCGAGTACGCGGAGTTCATGGAGCTCGCCGCGGTCGAGGGCTTCGACATCGAGGACGTCGAGGGCGCGATCGAGGCCGCCGGGCACGGGCCGCTGCCCGTCCTCGCGGTCGTCGGCCGCCCGAACGTCGGCAAGTCGACCCTCGTCAACCGGATCATCGGGCGGCGCGAGGCGGTCGTCGAGGACAAGCCGGGCGTCACCCGCGACCGGGTCACCTACGAGGCCGAGTGGGCGGGCCGCCGCTTCAAGGTCGTCGACACCGGCGGCTGGGAGCAGGACGTCCTCGGCATCGACGCCTCCGTGGCCGCACAGGCCGAGTACGCGATCGAGGCCGCCGACGCCGTCGTGTTCGTCGTCGACGCCAAGGTCGGCGCCACCGACACCGACGAGGCGGTCGTACGACTGCTGCGCAAGGCGGGCAAGCCCGTCGTGCTCGCCGCCAACAAGGTGGACGGCCAGAGCGGTGAGGCGGACGCCGCCTACCTGTGGTCCCTGGGCCTCGGCGAGCCGCACCCCGTCTCCGCGCTGCACGGCCGCGGCACCGGAGACATGCTGGACGCCGTCCTGGAGGCGCTGCCGGAGGCGCCCGCGCAGACCTTCGGCACGGCGGTCGGCGGTCCGCGCCGCATCGCCCTCATCGGCCGTCCGAACGTCGGCAAGTCCTCGCTGCTGAACAAGGTGGCCGGCGAGGAGCGCGTCGTCGTCAACGAGATCGCGGGCACCACCCGCGACCCGGTCGACGAACTGATCGAACTGGGCGGTGTCACCTGGAAGTTCGTCGACACGGCCGGTATCCGCAAGCGGGTCCACCTCCAACAGGGCGCCGACTACTACGCCTCGCTGCGCACGGCGGCCGCGGTGGAGAAGGCCGAGGTGGCGGTCATCCTGATCGACGCCTCCGAGTCGATCTCCGTGCAGGACCAGCGGATCGTCACCATGGCGGTGGAGGCGGGCCGCGCGATCGTCCTCGCCTACAACAAGTGGGACACCCTCGAAGAGGAACGCCGCTACTACCTGGAGCGGGAGATCGAGACCGAGCTGGCCCAGGTGGCGTGGGCGCCGCGGGTGAACGTCTCGGCGCGCACCGGACGGCACATGGAGAAGCTGGTCCCGGCGATCGAGACCGCCCTCGCGGGCTGGGAGACGCGCGTCCCGACCGGCCGGCTGAACGCCTTCCTCGGCGAACTGGTCGCCGCCCACCCGCACCCGATCCGGGGCGGCAAGCAGCCGCGCATCCTCTTCGGCACCCAGGCGGGCACCAAGCCGCCGCGGTTCGTGCTGTTCGCCTCCGGCTTCATCGAGGCGGGCTACCGGCGCTTCGTCGAGCGCCGGCTGCGCGAGGAGTTCGGCTTCGAGGGGACGCCGATCCACATCTCGGTGCGGGTGCGCGAGAAGCGCGGCAAGAAGAAGTGACCTGACGTGACGGCACGGCCGGAGGGCGGCACCCACCACGGGTGCCGCCCTCCGGCCGTGCCGCGCCCGCCGCGTGCCTCAGACACTCCGCCGGGGCGCCGGGGGCAGTGCCGCCGGGACGTGGTGCGTCCCGGCGGGTGTGTGCGGCCGGCCGGTCTGCCCGAGCGGGCCGATCCGCTGCCACTGCGGCGCCTGCGGCTGCGGCCGGTCCTGCGTCTGTTCCCGCTCCTGCGACGAGGACGGCGCCTGTGGCGGCTGCCCGAGCCGCGCGCTCTGCGCACCCGCGCTGTAGGCGCTGTACGAGCTGCTGAACGACCCCGGCCGCGGCACCGCGTACGTCCCCGTGCCGTGCGGCATGTTCCCGAAGGCGGTGAACCCCAGGTCGTCCTCGCCGCTGCGGTCACCGGGCAGTGAACGGAACGACTTGACGTACTCGGTGTAGAGCGCGTCGTAGATCGGCGTGGCCGAGGGGCCGCCCTGTGGATCCTGGGAGTCCTGGGCCGATCGCGCGGACGGGATCGGGTAGGGCTGGCGGCGGGAGACGTCGTAGGTGTGCACGTATGTCCCAACGACGTGTGAGGTCGGGGGATGCGGCCGGTGACCGGCCTTCGGGGACGCGGGGGCGGGGCGCGTCCCCGCCCTGCCGGCTCAGGTTCCGGCGAGGGGCAGCGCCGCCCCGACCAGCTGGCCGTTCGCCGCGGCCTTGTCCAGCGCGTCCCGCAGCAGGTCCTCGCGGGGTTGGCGGCCGATCGCCCCCACCGGTGCCGCGAACATCAGCACCTGCTGGTGCTTGTTGGCGGCGGCCCGCCAGCCCTCCGTCACCTGCAACGGCTGGTGGGCCTGCCACCAGGCCACCGGCTGACCGCCGTTGACCGAGGGCTGGAGCACGGCGTGCAGCTGTCCCATCGCCAGCAGCACGGACCAGCCGTGCCGCACGGGCGGCACCTCGGACAGCTCGGACAGCGGCATGAAGCCCTGTTCGATGAGGAGCGGCAGGAAGTCGTCGCCGATGTCGGTGGCGCCGGGGCGCACGATGGGCGCGGTCGGCTCGACGACCAGGGCCGGGTGCAACTCCCGGCGATCAGGACCAGTCCGCTGGTCACGCCGAGCACGGCCTGCTCGGGCACGACCCTGCCGGGGTCCAGGTCGACGGTGTCACCGCTGATGGAACGGACGGCGCCCTGGAGCTGCTCCTCGGTGACCTGGACGATCTGCGAGGGCAGGCAGCCGGCGTGGGCGAAGGCGAGGACGGCGGTCTCCTCCCCGATGAACAGGACGGTGCTGGTGCGCTCGTGCTCGGAGTCGCCCGGGGTGCGGCAGGACGTGCAGTCGTAGCTGCCCGGGGCGTTCTCTCCGGCGATCAGCCGGTCGGCTTCTTCGGCGCCGATCTCGGCACGTACCTCGTCGCTGACGTCGAGCATGCGCGGCACGGGTGACTCCCTCGGATGCGGTGCGTGGGCGGGCCGGGCGGCTCCCCGGCTCATGCACAGACAACGGGCGAGTTGTGGCGGGGGTCACGCTGCTGGGCGAAGGGAATCGAACCGGTCTGCGCGCACGGTCACGATTCGCGCGGAATCGGCCACTCATCGTCAAGTAACGAGAGGGTCACGGAAGTTGAACGCGTGAGGTGGAACACAGAGGGGGCGGGGTGCCGGTCGACAAATCCGGAAATCAGGCAATGAAGTGGGTGTCCTGATTTCGCCGATACCGACGGTAACGGTCAACTGGCCTGCGGCGACGGCGGATCGATTGATGACGGGCCGTCGGATTCCCTAGATTCCTCGGCCGTGTGCAGCGAGCACCGCCCGGGTACGTCCGCCGGCCGCGCAGAGCCAGACACCGCGCAGCACCACCGCCGGCGGACGGGGCGGAGCACGACGACCGCGTTCCCGCGCGGACGGCGCGCTCCGCTCGGGGGAAGACCCGGGTTCGTAGAGAGGGATCCTCATGTCCGAATGTGCCGATGACACCCGCGTCGACGCTCGCGCCGCGAAGGCGCGTACGACGGCGGTCCTCGCCGGGGCGGCGCTTCTCGCCCCCTGGGACTGCTGACCGCCGGCGGCAGCGCCGCCGCGGCGGACGCCGGAGTGTGGGACCGCATCGCCCGGTGCGAGAGCGGCGGCAACTGGCACATCAACACCGGCAACGGCTACTACGGAGGGCTCCAGTTCTCCGCCTCCACCTGGCGCGCCTACGGCGGCACGGCCTACGCGCCGACCGCCGACCGGGCCACCAGGGAGCAGCAGATCGCCGTCGCCACCGAGGTCCAGCGCTCCCAGGGCTGGGGCGCGTGGCCGACCTGCTCCACGCGCGCCGGGGCCTCCGGCGGCGCCCCCGCGACCGCGAGCGGTTCGGTCAAGAGCGGTTCGAGCAAGAGCGGCCCGTCCGCCGACGGGTCGTCGAAGAACGGCTCGGCCGCGGGAGGCTCCTCGAAGGAGGCCGCCGCCGAGCACTCTCCCGGCCACGGCTCCCGCGGTACGTCCTCCCGCGGCGACGGCGACCACATCGTCCGCGCGGGTGACACGCTCAGCACGATCGCCGCGCGCCACGGAACCACCTGGCAGCGCCTCTACGCCGCGAACAGGACGGCCATCGGCGGGAACCCCGACCTGATCGTGCCCGGTCTGCGGCTGAACTTCTGACGGCGCCCGGCTCCGTGGGCCCGTCCGGTGTGCACGCCGGACGGGCCCACGGAGCCCCGCTCACGAGCCCGCCTGGTGCTTCCTCGGCTCCGGCTGCGGGGTCTCCGCCGCGTACTCGGGATGGTGCAGGTCGAACGCCGGGGACTCCGAGCGGATCCGGGCAGCGTGGTGAAGTTGTGCCGGGGCGGCGGGCAGGAGGTCGTCCACTCCAGGGAGCGGCCGAAGCCCCAGGGGTCGTCGACCCCGACCTTCTCGCCGTACCTGGCGGTCTTCCAGACGTTGAGGAGGAACGGGAGCGTCGACAGGCCGAGCAGGAACGCGCCGATCGTGGAGACCGTGTTGAGGGCCGTGAAGCCGTCCGTGGCCAGGTAGTCCGGGTAGCGGCGCGGCATGCCCTCGGCGCCCAGCCAGTGCTGGACCAGGAACGTGGTGTGGAAGCCGGTGAACAGCGTCCAGAACTGGATCTTCCCGAGCCGCTCGTCGAGCAGCTTGCCGGTGAACTTCGGCCACCAGAAGAAGAACCCGGCGAAGACCGCGAAGACGACGGTGCCGAAGACGACGTAGTGGAAGTGCGCCACCACGAAGTACGAGTCGGTGACGTGGAAGTCCAGTGGCGGCGAAGCCAGGATCACCCCGGTCAGACCGCCGAACAGGAACGTCACCAGGAAGCCGGTCGCCCACAGCATCGGCGTCTCGAAGGAGAGCGAGCCCTTCAGCATGGTCCCGGTCCAGTTGAAGAACTTCACGCCCGTCGGCACCGCGATCAGGAACGACAGCAGTGAGAAGAACGGCAGCAGCACCGCGCCGGTGGCGAACATGTGGTGGGCCCAGACGACCACCGACAGCCCGGTGATGGCCATCGTCGCGCCGACCAGGGTCAGGTAGCCGAAGATCGGCTTGCGGCTGAAGACCGGGATGATCTCGGTGATGATCCCGAAGAACGGCAGCGCGATGATGTACACCTCGGGATGCCCGAAGAACCAGAAGAGGTGCTGCCACAGCAGCGCCCCGCCGTTGGCCGCCTCGAAGACCTGCGAGCCGAACCGCCGGTCCGCCTCGAGCACCAGCAGGGCCGCCGCCAGCACCGGGAACGCCAGCAGGATCAGGATCGACGTGAACAGCGTGTTCCAGGTGAAGATCGGCATCCGGAACATGGTCATGCCGGGCGCGCGCATCCCGATGATGGTGGCGATGAAGTTGACCGCGCCGAGGATCGTGCCGAAGCCGGCCAGCGCCAGCCCCATGATCCACAGGTCGGGGCCGAGGCCGGGGGAGTGCGTGGCGTCGTTGAGCGGCGCGTAGGCGAACCAGCCGAAGGCGGCGGGGCCCTCCGGTACCAGCAGCGAGCCGAGCACGATCAGTCCGCCGAACAGGAACAGCCAGTACGACAGCATGTTCAGCCGGGGGAAGGCGACGTCGGGGCGCCGATCTGGAGCGGCATCAGCTCGTTGGCGAAGCCCGCGAAGGACGGGGTCGCGAACAGCAGCAGCATGATCGTGCCGTGCAGGGTGAACAACTGGTTGAACTGCTGGTTGGTCACGATCTGGAGGCCCGGGCGGGCCAGTTCGGCCCGCACGACCAGCGCCATGACCCCGCCGATCAGGAAGAACGCGAACGACGTGATCAGGTAGAGGTGTCCGATCTTCTTGTGGTCGGTGGTGGTCAGCCAGTCGACGACCACCCGGCCCCGCCTCCCGCCCGCGGTGCGCGCCGTCGCCGGTACGGTCTCCGTCCCCATCGCCCGCTCGCCCCTTCGCTCGTCGAGTCCCGCGTCCCGTGTCCTGGGTCCCGCCTCCCGGGTCCCGCCCCGGCCGCGCCGCACGGGTGCCCGCGAGCCGTCGTCATGATGCTCGCGACGCCACCCGCCCGGCAGAGGGCATACGAAGAATGTGTGGGGGAGCCGTGTTTTTCCTATGGGGGTCCGACCCCGCGAAGCTCTGCGGAATCGAAAGGAAACGGGATCCGGGAACGGTTCTCCGGGAACTTTCCGCCGGACAGGAGAAGGGGCCGGTACGACACGCGGAAATGGCCGCCGAATAGGTGCGGAAGGCTTACGAAACCGCCCGTTCGGGTGATGGAGTCGTACGGAAACCCGTGTCGTGGTCCTGTGACAGAAGTGTGACCGTAGTGATCCACATCTCCCGTCCGGGGTTCCCGGAACGGCGGACCCGGCCTAGCGTTGCGGCCATGGCACCGATTCCCACTCCGCCAGCGGAGCCCCAGGACAGTCCGGACGGATACGTCGGCCTCGAGAGCGGCCGGGCCGAGCGGCTCGCCCGTGAGCGGGGATGGTCGGCGGTGCGTTCACTGGCGCCCGGGACGATCATCACCATGGAGTACCTCGTGGGCCGGCTGAACTTCGAGGTGCGCGACGGGCGGGTGACGCGGGCCTGGAAGGGCTGAGCCGGCGCGGGGCCCGGTGTGTGCGCACCGGTGGGCCCCGCGCGCGGGATCAGCTGCCGCTCAGGGGGCGGGCGGCCGGGTTGCCCTGGCCGTGCGGAAGCCGGTCCGCGTGCGGCGGGCGGCGGCTGCCGGCCGGGGTGACCGGGGCGCGCTCCGCGCGGGTCGTGTGCGGACCGGGGGCGAGGTGGACCGGCGTCCTGGGCGGACGGGCCGTCGTCTCGCGGGCCGCGGTGATCGCGTCCGGCCGGACGGCCGGGGCGCGCTGCGCGAGCGGCACGGCCACCGGCACCGGCGCCGGCGCCGTGACGGGTGCCGTCCTCGCGCGGCGGTTGCGCAGACGGTCACGCAGAGTGAAGATCCCGGCCTCGGTGCGGGCGATCAACGGCTCGAACGCGGGCAGTGCCAGCAGGATCAGCAGGCCTGCGGCCCAGCCGAGGATCACGTCGCTCAGCCAGTGCGTACCGAGGTAGACGGTGGCCAGGCCGACGCCGAGCGAGGTCACCGCGGAGAGCGCGGACAGCCAGCGGCGGGCTCGTGGGGTGGAGGCCAGATAGGCCAGGATTCCCCAGGTCACGACCGCGTTGGCGGTGTGACCGCTGGGAAATATATCGCCGCCCAGACCCATCTCGTTCGAGCCGATGGCGGTGGCGTAGTGCGGTCCGAGGCGGCCCATGCCGATCTTGGCGGCACCGACGGTGAGGTTCAGCAGCAGCAGCGACGTGCCGAGCGTGAGCAGGGGCCGCAGGGTGTGCTGGCGCCAGGATCTCCAGCCGAGCCAGGCGCAGACCATGACGGCGGTGGGTCCGCGCTGGCCGAGGACCACGTAGTAGTCCACGAACCAGTGGATCTCCGACCACTGCTGGTACGGCCGGAAGAACATGACCTGCCAGTCGAGGCGGACCAGCCACGAGGTGGTCACCACGAGCCACACGATGGCCAGGTAGAAGGCCAGGGTCGCCGAGAACAGCGCGACCCGGTGCCTGCTCATCTGCGGCACATCGAGGTGGGCCGGTCGTTCCGGCTCACGGTCGAGCCTTGCGAACACCCGGTCCAGACGGGTGAGGTTTCGTTCGGTACGCACCCAATCGACGTTACAGCGAGTGAGCGCAGTTCCCCGCCGAATCCACGGCTTTGTGATGACGATGTGATGTGGGATTGCTCTCAGAAGGGCGGATATTCGACGGGAATCCGCAATCTCCGAAGCGCGCTCTCCGCAATTCTTTTGATCATTTCGGGGGTGGTTTTGGATTACTTATGAATGCGTTCACCGAATGCACGGCCGCCATTCTCCGTCCGCTCATCCGCCCGCCGGGGCGGTTCAGGGCGGACCGGAGCCGTTCAGCCACCACGCGCCGTACACGGCCGACGCCACCGCGACACCGCCGAGGACCAGGGCCGATCGCCTGGGCCGCAGCCGCGCGAGGGCCGTGGCGAGGGGGAACAGCAGGGGGAAGGCGGGCAGCAGCAGACGCGGCTTCGAGCCGAAGTAGCTCGAGGCGCACAGCGCGAGCGCGAGGACGATCCCCGTGTGGACCAGCAGGGGGAGGGGTTGGCGTCCGCGTACGCAGGCGACGTAGAGCCGGATCAGCAGGGCGACGCCGACGACCAGGGCGAGACCGGCGAAGGCCGAGGGAATTGACGTGAACTTGGCGATGATGAACCGGGCGAAGGCGTGACCGCCGTCGAAACCGTTGCGCCAGCCCGCCTGGACGTCGAGATAGCCGAGCGGACCCTTCCCGGTGCGGTGGCCGACCCAGAGGACGTAGCCGGCGGCGCCCAGGGGAGCGAGGAGGAGACCCAGGGCGCGCGCGTCGCCCCGCGCGCCCGGCGCGTCCGCCCCGCTCCGCTCTCGCCCGAACGAGACCACGCCCGCCGTCCACACCGCCGCCACCACGGCGATCCCCACCGGGCGGGTCAGCCCGGCGAGCGACGCCAGCAGACCCGCGGTCACCCAGCGGCCGGTGAGCACCGCGTACAGCGACCAGGCGGCCAGCGCGGTGAACAGCGACTCGCTGTACGCCATCGACTGCACGACCCCGACCGGCAGCACCGCCCACAGCAGCACCGCGCACACCCCGGCCCGGCGCCCGTACAGACGGTCGGCGACCGCGAAGATCCCCCAGGCCGCGGCGAGCGAGGCGAGCAGGGAGACGGCGAAACCGGCGTCGGCGTACGACAGCGGCGTCAGCTCCCGGAGCAGGCGCTCCAGCCACGGCAGCAGCGGGAAGAAGGCGAGGTTGGAGTGGACGTCGCCGTTGGGCAGCCGCACCTCGTAGCCGTACCCCAGTTCGGCGACCCGGGTGTACCACAGGGAGTCCCAGCGGGCCGTCAGCAGGGTGTACGCGCTCTTGTCCCGCGCGGCGCTCCACACGGCCAGCGAGATCAGCCCCAGCGCGCGCACGGCCGCGTACCCCAGGAGGGCGGGGGCCGCCCGGCGCAGGGTCGGGGAGCCGGGCGGCGCCACCCGGGTCTCGAGATCGGTCACGGGGCGATTATCGGCGGCACCCGGAAACAGAGGGTGCGCCGGGGTGCGACGGGCCGTGAGGCAAGTGGCGTACGCCACATGTTCGGCCGGGAACTGTGAGAGGTCCGCCACGTGGCCGACGCGCGAACTCGCGTACGCTGCGTGTCACTCGTCGTTCGTCGCGCGGGCCGGGGACCACCGCTCCTCTCCGGCCGAGCCCCGGGGAGTCCCCGCCCCGCGAGCCCGCCGAACCGAGGGAACTCTGGGAGGTACGTTCATGTCCGGGACGACCACGGCCGCCGTTCGGTGGCGCCGTCGGGCGGCCGGGGCCGGTGCCAACCGCTGGGTCGTGCTGGTGGTGCTGTGCGTCAGCCTGCTCCTGGTCGCCGTCGATGCGACCGTGCTGCACGTGGCGGTGCCCGCCGTCACCGAGGACCTGCGGCCCGGCGCGATCGAACTGCTCTGGATCGTCGACACCTATCCCCTGGTCTGCGCCTCGCTGCTGATCCTGTTCGGCACGCTCGGCGACAGGGTCGGCCGCAGAAGGGTGCTGCTGCTCGGTTACACGCTGTTCGGCGTGGCCTCCGCGCTCGCGGCGTTCGCCGGCAGCGGCGAGGTGCTCGTCCTCGCGCGGGCGCTGCTCGGCGTCGGCGGCGCGATGATCATGCCCGCGACGCTGTCCATCCTGCGCCAGGTCTTCCCCGACCGGCGGGAGCGGGCGCTCGCCATCGGCATCTGGAGCGCCGTCGCCGCGGTCGGCGCGGCGGTCGGGCCGCTGCTCGGCGGCTTCCTGCTGGAGCACTTCTGGTGGGGCTCGGTCTTCCTCGTCAACATCCCCCTGATGCTGGTCAGCCTGCCGGTGGGCCGGCTGCTGCTGCCCGAGTCCAAGGGCGCCGGGGAGGGGCCGTGGGACGTCGTGGGCGCGCTGACGGCCGCCGCCGGACTGTTCGGCGCCGTCCTGGGCGTCAAGCGGCTGGGCAGTGGCGAACTGGGCCCGCTCACCCTGGTGCCGCTGGCCGTCGGCGCACTGCTGATCGTGCTGTTCGTGCGCCGTCAGCGGCGGCGCGCGCATCCGCTGGTGGACCTGCGCATGTTCGCGCGGCCCGCGTTCGGTACGGCGGTGGGGTGCATCGTGCTGGCGATGCTGGCGCTGGTGGGTCTGGAACTGATCGCGGCGCAGTACCTCCAGCTGGTGCTGGACCTGTCCCCGCTGGAGACGGGGCTGCGCCTGCTGCCGCTGACCTTCGCGGCGATGGCCGCGGGGCTCGCCGGGGCCCGGCTGCTGCGGCGGTTCGGGCCGCGGCGGACGGTGTGCGCCGGGTTCTGCCTCACCGCCGCCGCGGTCGTCACCCTGACCGCGATGGGCGGGGCGGACAACCCGGCGCTGCTGGTGGTCGGCTTCCTGCTGCTCGGGTTCGGGCTGGAGACGACGCTGTTCGGGGCGTACGAGTCGATGCTGAGCGAGGCGCCGCCGGAGCAGGCGGGCGGGGCGGCGGCGATCGGCGAGACGTCGTACCAGCTGGGGGCCGGGATCGGGATCGCGCTACTGGGCAGCGTGATGAACGCGGCCTACGCGCCGGGTCTGTCGTCGGTGCCGGGGGTGCCGGCCGCGGCGTCGGCCGCGGCGGGGAACTCGCTGGGCGAGGCGTACGAGGTCGCCGGACGGCTCGGCGGGCCCGCCGGGGAGATCCTGCGGCAGACGGCGCGGGACTGCTTCGTGCACGGCCTGCACGTGACGCTGCTGGTGAGCGCGGGGCTGTTGCTGCTGGGCGCGGTCATGGCGCTGCGGCTGCCGCGGGTGATGCAGTGCGAGGCCCCCGCCCCCGCGGTGCGGGTGCCCTCGCCCCGGGAGGCAGGGCAGCCGCGAGTGTCGGCCTGACGGCCGCTCTCCCGCCCGCGCGCCGCCCGCGGCGATCACCGGCGGGGCGCGTGGGGTGGGGGCTGGACGAGGTCCGCCGGGCGTCGTAACGTCGGGGGAGTCGCGTGACTAGCGGTGCTAGTTTTCAGGTTTCGGAGGGAATCATGTCGTCGTCCTCGGGCTCCGTGGGGTCTGTGCCGCCTCCTTTCGACCCGTCCGACCCCCTCGGGATCGACGACCTCCTGGACGACGAGGACCTCGCCGTACGGGACACCGTGCGCTCCTGGGCCGCCGACCGGGTACTGCCGTACGTCGCCGAGTGGTACGAGACGGGCGAGCTGCCCCGGATCCGGGAACTGGCGAGGGAACTGGGCGGGATCGGGGCCCTCGGCATGTCCCTCACGGGCTACGGGTGCGCCGGTGCCACGAACGTGCAGTACGGGCTGGCCTGCCTGGAGCTGGAGGCCGCCGACTCCGGGATCCGCTCGCTCGTCTCCGTCCAGGGCTCCCTCGCCATGTACGCCGTCCACCGGTTCGGCAGCGAGGAGCAGAAGCGGGCCTGGCTGCCGCGCATGGCCGCCGGTGAGGTCATCGGCTGCTTCGGACTGACCGAGCCCGACCACGGTTCGGACCCCGCCGGCATGCGGACCCACGCCAGGAGGGACGGCTCCGACTGGGTCCTGAACGGGCGCAAGATGTGGATCACCAACGGGTCGGTCGCGGGCGTCGCCGTGGTGTGGGCACAGACCGAGGAGGGCATCCGGGGCTTCGTCGTGCCCACCGACACCCCCGGGTTCTCCGCGCCCGAGATCAAGCACAAGTGGTCCCTGCGGGCCAGCGTCACCAGCGAACTCGTGCTGGACGACGTACGGCTGCCCGCCGACGCCGTACTGCCGGAGGTCGTCGGGCTCAAGGGCCCGCTCAGCTGTCTGTCCCACGCCCGGTACGGGATCGTGTGGGGCGCCATGGGGGCGGCGCGGGCCAGTTTCGAGACCGCCGTCGACTACGCGAAGTCGCGGGAGCAGTTCGGGCGGCCGATCGGCGGGTTCCAGCTCACCCAGGCCAAGCTCGCCGACATGGCGGTCGAACTGCACAAGGGGATCCTGCTCGCCCACCACCTGGGGCGGCGCATGGACGCCGGCCGCCTGCGTCCCGAACAGGTCAGCTTCGGCAAGCTCAACAACGTGCGGGAGGCGATCGAGATCTGCCGTACCGCGCGGACGATCCTCGGGGCGAACGGGATCTCCCTCGAGTACCCCGTCATGCGGCACGCGACCAACCTCGAGTCGGTGCTGACCTACGAGGGCACCGTCGAGATGCACCAGCTCGTGCTGGGCAAGGCGCTCACCGGACTCGACGCCTTCCGCTGACCCCGGAAGGGGGCGGGGCCGGCGAGCGGCCCTGCCTCAGCTCTGGTTGAAGAAGCCGTCCGCGCGGCGCGCGGCCGGGTCGCCGCTGACGATCTCGGTGTTGGCGGGGCTGAGCAGGAACACCCGGGTCGACACCCGCTCGATCGAACCGCGCAGACCGAAGATCAGCCCGGCCGCGAAGTCGACCACGCGCTTGGCGTCGGCGGCCTCCATGGCCGTGAGGTTCATGATGACCGGGACGCCCTCGCGGAACAGCTCGCCGATCGCCCGCGCGTCCCGGAAGCTGTCCGGGGTCACGGTGCCGATCCGGCGGCCCTTCTCCTGGGCGGTGTCGGTGGCGACCTTCACCCGCGGGTCGGTGACCCAGGCGTCTCCGGGGTCGGTCCCTTCGGAATAGTCGTCGTCGTAGTAACGCTCGTCATCGTTGTCGTCGACGAGGCCAAGCCAGGCACTCGCCTTGCGTACCGATCCCATGGACGCCTCCTCTCACAGCGGTCATTCTTGCTTTCCGCATTCCCCATGGTCGTCCATGATGCGGATGTCGCGCCAAGTGGATAGACGCCGCGCGGGGGGTTTGTGACGCTACTGGTGCACAGTCGATCCGTCGAGAGTCCATGTGCCCCAAGGGTCGTGACTCATACGGCTGCTGACTGTGAGTGAAATATGATTCTTCACGGCGTACGGGTGAGTGGCGGAGCGGACGGGTGAACCGGGCGCGCCGTTCCCGCGTGACGGGCGGTCGGTACGATGCGGCGGCCGACGGCGGTCCTCCCGGCGGCTCGACGCCGCGGGGACCGACGCACATCACGGGACACACCACGGGGGATCGACATGTTCGGGATCGTCAGGCCGTGCCGGCACCGGCTCGGTGAGGGACTCAAGACCCAGTGGATGGCGCACTTGTGCGGGCTCTGCCTCGCCCTGCGGCGCGATCACGGACAGTTCGCGCGGATCGTCACCAACTACGACGGCCTGCTCGTCTCCGTCCTGACGGAGGCTCAGGCCGAACGGCCCGAGGGCACGCGGCGTACGGCCGGGCCCTGTCCGCTGCGCGGCATGCGCTCCGCGTCCGTCGCGCAGGGGGAGGGGGCCCGGCTCGCGGCGGCGGTCTCGCTGGTGCTGGCCGCCGCCAAGGTGCGCGACCACGTCGCCGACGGGGACGGACTGCTGGCGCGCCGCCCGGTCGCCCTGGCCGCGCGCCGGGTGGCCGCGAGCTGGGGACGGGCGGGCGCGCGCGGCGGCTCTGCCGTCGGCTTCGACACGGCCGTCCTGGTGGACGCCGTGGACCGGCAGGTCGGCATCGAGGCGCTCGCCGGGCCCGGCACGCCGTTGCTGACCGTCACCGAACCGACCGAGACGGCCACCGCCGCCGCCTTCGCCCACACCGCGGTCCTGGCGGGCCGGCCCGGCAACGCCGAACCGCTCGCCGAGGCCGGCCGCCTGTTCGGCCGGCTCGCACACCTGCTGGACGCTGTCGAGGACCGGGGGACCGACGCCGCGGCCGGCGCCTGGAACCCGCTCACGGCCACCGGGACCTCCCTCACGGAGGCCCGGCGGCTCGCGGACGACGCCGTGCACGGGATCCGGCTGGCTCTGCGCGACGCCGAGTTCACGGACGCCGGGCTCGCTCACGCGCTGCTCGTGCACGAGCTGCGCACCTCCGTGGACCGGGCCTTCGGCACCGCCTCGTGCGGACACGCGCACGCACCGGAGCAGTACGGGCCGCCGCCCGGCAACCCCTACGCCCCGTCCGGCCCCGGCAGCCCGCCGCCGCCCCCGCCGCACCGCGACCGGCGCGGTCTGCTCGCCGGGTGCCTGGTGTGGTCCGGCCTCGCCTGCACCTGCCAGATGTGCTGCGGCACGTACGACGACCCGTGGACGCGGGAGCCCAAGGAAGGCCTGTGCCATCGCGGCGAGAGCTGCTCGGACTGCTGCGACTGCTGTGACTGCTGCGGGAACTGCGGGGACGGCTGCTGCGGGGACGGCTGCTGCTGCGACGGCTGCAGCTGCGACTGCTGAACCGCTCGTCCTCCGGTCGTTCTCCGGTCGTTCTCCGGTCGTTCTCCGGTCGTTCTCCGGTCGGTCCTCCGGTTCGGGCGGGGAGATCCGCGGCTTCCCGGTCGCCGAGCCCGTCGCGCCCCGCTTCGCGAGGGTCCGGGCGTCGGCGCCGCCGACGTGATCAGGGGGAAGGGGGTGAGGAAGCTCCGGTGGGGCGCAGGGACGTACGCATCGTGTGCGGTTTCCGGGACAGCGGGGAACGAGGACGAAAGCGCGGGCCGAGGGGAGGGGCGCGGGTGAAGGCAGAGCCGGGGGAGAGGAAGAACGCGCGAGGGGTGCCCGGGAACCGGGGCACGCAGGGGGTCGGCTCAACAGGAAGAGGACCACACACGACCGAAGTCGATGTGGGAGCGCGTGACCAGCCACTGCTGCGGATGCATGGCCCAAGTGGAACAGGCATCCGCAGACGCGTCAACTGACCTGAGACGTACGGCTCACAGTGTGGACACCCTTGACAGCGAGGGGAAACGCCGCCGTACTCTCGGCGGACGGCTCTGCTGAGGGGCTCGGCCGTACGGCGCCGCGCGGCGCACCGGTGTGAAGGCACCCACCCGTGTTCGACATGAAGTCACGGAGCCTTCGCATGTCTTCCGACACCCCGTCAAAGCCTCCGCCGTCGCGGACCCGCTGTTCTCGGTGCCGCTCGTCCACCACCGCACCCACCGGGCGGCACCCCCGCCGACCGTGGCCACGGTCCGGCACGCGCCCGTCCCCTCGCTGCCCGGCGCCGGCCGGTGCCACGGGGAGAAGCACCACGCGCGCGGTCCGGAGCGCACCCGATGAGACACTCCCTGGTCATCGTCGGGGCCGGACCGCGCGGCGCCGGCCTCGTCGAGCGGATCGCCGCCAACGCACCCGAGCTGTACGCCGGTCCGGGCCTCGACATCCATCTCGTCGACCCGTATCCGCCGGGCGCCGGACGCGTCTGGCGGGCCGCGCAGTCACCGCTGCTGTGGATGAACTCGCACGCCGGGGACGTCACCGTGTTCACCGACGACACGGTGGACATGGCCGGACCCGTCCACGAGGGGCCCACCCTGCACGAGTGGGCGGGCATCGACGGCCGCACCTTCGCCGACCGGCGGCTCCAGGGCGGCTACCTGCGCTGGGCGCACGAGCGGGCGGTGGCCGCGCTGCCCCCGTCCGTCACCGTCCACCACCACCCGCGCCGCGCCCTGCGCGTCGGCGGGCCGCGCACGGGCCGCCAGCAGGTGTGGCTGCAGGACCGTCCCCGGCCGCTCCTCGCGGACCTCGTCGTCCTCGCCCTCGGCCATCTGGACGCCGAACCCGACGACGAACAGCGGGCCCTGACGGCGTACGCGGGCGAGCACGGGCTGGTCCACCTCCCGCCGGACTTCACCGCCGACAGCGACCTGTCCGCGCTGCGGCCCGGCGAACCCGTCCTCGTCCGCGGCCTCGGCCTCGCCTTCGTCGACCTGATGGTGCTGCTCACCGAGGGGCGCGGCGGCCGGTACGAGGGCGACGCCTACGTCCCCTCGGGGCGGGAACCGGTGCTGTACGTCGGCTCGCGGAGCGGAGTGCCGTACCACGCGAAGATCGGGTACGACTGGAACGGGGAGCGGCCCCCGCTGCCCAGGTTCTTCGGGCCCGCCGAGACGGCGGAACTGCTCTCCCGGCCGGAGGGGTTCGACTTCCGGCGGGACGTGTGGCCGCTGGTGGAGAAGGAGTTGGGGTTCGCCCACTACCACCGGCTGTTCACGGCCCATCCCGAGCGCACGGCGGTCGCCTGGACCGACTTCGAGGAGAAGTACGCCGCCGCCGGGGACGCCGCCGAGCGGGAGACCCTCGTGGCGTCCGCCGTGCCCGACCCGCGCGACCGGCTCGACCTGGCCGCGCTCGACCGGCCGCTGGACGGGGTGCGGTACGCGTCCTCCGCGGAGTTCCAGGAGGGACTGCGGGAGCACGTCGAGGCCGGCCTCGACCGCCGGCACGACCCCTCGCACAGTCCCGACCTGGCCGTCTTCCTCGCCCTGCTGTCCGTGTACGGGCAACTGCTCAGGCTCGGGAACACCGGGCCCTGGTGGCACGGCTTCTTCAGCCGGCTGGCCTCCGGCCCGCCCGGACCCCGGCTGCGGCAACTGCTCGCGCTGTCCCGGGCGGGAGTGCTGCACTTCGTCGGCGCCGGCATGACCGTGGACGCCGAGGGCGGGGTGTTCCGGGCGTCGAGTCCGACCGTGCCGGGATTCTCCGTCGCGGCGCGGGCACTGGTCGAGGCGCGGCTGCCCGAACCGACGGTCCGGCGCGCCCGCGACCCGCTGCTGCGCGAGCTGTACCGGGAGGGCGCGGCCGAGACCCCCGACGGGCTGCTGCGGGTGGACCGCCTCGACGGACGGATCCTGGACCGCAACGGTGAGCCGCACCCCCGGCGCTTCGCGCTCGGGCCGCACACCGACGGGCGGACGCCGGGCGCGTTCACCCGGCCGCGCACGGGCGGGCCCGCCTTCCGGCAGAACGACGCCACCGCGCGGGCCGCGCTGGTCTTCCTCCGCGACCTGGGCCGCCCCGCCGCCGGCTGACCTCCGACCGTCGACTCCGTTTCCATTCGAAGGAATTCGTCCCATGAGCGTCATGGCCCACATCGGGTCGGTCCAGCCGTCCGGGCGGGGGCTGCCGCATCTGGCCGCCGCCGTCGACCAGCCGGGGGCGGACGACGCCGACGCCTGCGTCGAGCTGGTCCGGCTCGCCGAGCGCGGCGGGCTCGACTTCGTCACCCTGGGCGACACCTCCGCCGGGTCCGGACCCGGCCGAGGGCCCCGACCCGGTGCGGGACCCGGCCCCGTGCCGGACGCGGCGGCCGTGCTGTCGCGGGCGGCGTCCGCCACCCACCGCGTCGGCCTGGTGCCCGCGGGTACCGTCCCGCACACCAGATCCCCGCAGGGGGAGTCCCCGCCCGGCGGTTCCCTGCCCGGTGGTTCCCCGCACGGTGAGGCCGCCCTCGCCGCCCTCGCCGCCCTCGCCGCGCTGGACCGGGCCGGCCGGGGCGGGGCGGCCGGTGGCTCGACCTGTCCGCCGGCCAGGAGCCCGGTCACGTCGGCCTCTCCGACTCCTCCGACTCCTCCGGCTTCTCCGGCCTCTTCCCGAGGGGGCGTCCGGTGCGTGTGGCCGACGCCGGTGACGGTCCCGCCCGCCGCACCGTCGCCCGGTACGCCGATGTCGTACTGGCGCGGGTGACGAGCCGGGCGCAGGCCCGGTCGGTGCGTGAGCAACTGCGTTCGGGAGCGGCGGAGTCCGGTCGGGAGCCGGATTCCCTGCGGGTCCTGGCGGCTCTGCTGATCGACCTCGGCGACGGCGAGCACGCCGCGGAGCCCGGCCACGGCGGGGGCGGTCCCCGGCAGAGCGCGCGGGGTCCGCTCTACCGGGGCGGCCCCGTCGGCCTCGCCGACCTGATCGCCTCCTGGCACCGGGACGGTGCTGTCGACGGCTTCCACCTCACCCCCGTCGAACCGCGCCGCGACCTGGAGCGGCTGGTCAACGGCACGGTGGCGCTGCTCCAGCACCGGGGCCTGTTCCGCACCTTCTATCCGGGAAGCACCCTCCGGGAGCACCTGGGTCTGGCCCGGCCGGTCGGTCAGTGTGCGGCAGGGCCGGCGTGATGTCCCGGAGGGGCAGATTCCGGACATCCGTGGTGCGGGTGGCCGAAGACGCGGGAGCGGTGCCCGTGGCGTCGGCACCGAAGCGTCGACACCCCTGCGCACGAAGCGAGTTGCTCTGTACCGGGGCGCTCCGTGCCGTTCGGCGGGAGGCGCTCCGGGCGGGCGGCGGGGGTCCGGCTCGCACCGGTGGTTCAAGGACCGACGGCCGAAAGGTGCCCTTGCGCCGGGCGGCCGTTCAACCGAATACTCCCCTCAGCGCTTGTCAGGGGCATGGCTTGTTCGTAATCCGGACACCCCACGGTCCTTGACTGCGCCTCACGGGCCCCGACCCCACGCGGGCCCCCGATTTCCCCCGGGAGGGAACGAAACGTGAGGATCAAGCGCACCACCCCCACCAACGGCATCACGAGACGCACCCGGCTGATCGCCGTCACCACCGGTCTCGTGGCCGCTGCCGCCGTCGCCATCCCCCACGCGAGCGCCGCGGACTCCACCCCCTTCAGCGCCGCCGAACTCAAGAGCGCCGGCAGCGCGGTGCTCAAGGCCGACGTCCCGGGCACCGCCTGGGCGGTCGACAGCAAGACCAACCGGCTCGTCGTCACCGTCGACAGCACGGTGTCCCAGGCCGAGATCGCGAAGATCAAGCAGCAGGCGGGCGGCAACGCCGACGCCCTGACGATCAAGCGGACCGAGGGCAAGTTCCAGAAGTACATCCAGGGCGGCGACGCCATCTATGCGAGTAGCTGGCGCTGCTCCCTCGGCTTCAACGTCCGTGACAGCGCGGGCAACTACTACTTCCTGACGGCCGGTCACTGCACCGACGGCGCCGGCACGTGGTGGTCCAACTCGTCGCACACCACGACGCTCGGCACCACGGCGAGCTCGAGCTTCCCGACGAACGACTACGGCATCGTCCGGTACACCAACACCTCGGTCACCAAGTCGGGCACCGCCGGCGGGTGGACATCACCAGCGCGGCCACCCCGTCCGTGGGCACCACCGTCTACCGAGACGGCTCGACCACCGGCACCCACAGCGGACGGGTCACCGCGCTCAACGCGACCGTCAACTACGGTGGCGGCGACGTCGTCTACGGCATGATCCAGACCAACGTCTGCGCCGAGGGCGGCGACTCCGGCGGCTCGCTCTACGGCAGCAACGGCGTGGCCTACGGCCTGACCTCCGGCGGCAGCGGCAACTGCACCTCCGGCGGCACGACGTTCTTCCAGCCCGTGGTGGAGGCGCTGAACGCGTACGGCGTCAGCGTCTTCTAGCCCGGACGTACGGACGCCCGGACACCCGGGCGTACGGCCTTCGGCCGACCACAGGGGAGCCCCGCACGCCCACCGCGTGCGGGGGCTCCCGCTCGTCCGCGGGAGACCGCGGGACAGCTGGTATTTGCGATTCGAACTACTTCTGGCGTGGCCCGAGTCGGCCCTCGGACCGGTCCCGGGGTGGTGAAGGCGGTGAGGGTGCGCGGTGTTCACCCTGTGCGCTTCCTCGGTTCGACCTTGTGTGCTCCCTGTGCGGTTCGGAAGAGTGAGCGCCCGTCAACCCAGCCTTCCGGGCCGGACGGCCCCCACTGCCGTCCGGCCCGTCCCCCACAGGAGGACCCGAGTTGAAGCACCGACGCATACCCAGGCGACGGGCCGTCATGACCGGAGCGGGCATCGCCGCTCTCGTCGCCGCGGGTGTCACCTTCCAGACTGCGAACGCCAGTGAGGCCCCGGCCACCCCGAGCCCCGACTGCTCTCCGCCCTCGCGGCCGGAAAGCTCGGCTCGACGCTCCGTGCCGACCTCGGCGCCGACGCGGCCGGGCTCTACTACGACGCGCGGAGCAAGAACCTCGTGGTGAACGTGGTCGACGAGACCGCCGCGAAGACCGTCGAGGCGGCCGGCGCCAGGGCCAGACTCGTCCAGAACTCCCTCGCCGAACTGACGAGCGCCCGCGCGACGCTCAAGGAGGACGCGACCGTCCCGGGCACCGCCTGGGTGACGGACCCGACCACCAACAAGGTGGTCGTCACCGCCGACCGCACGGTCTCCGCAGCCGAGTGGGACAAGCTCACCGAGGTCGTCGAGGGACTCGGCGGCAAGGCCGAACTCCGTCGCACCAAGGGTGAGTTCACACCCTTCGTGGCGGGCGGCGACGCGATCACCGGCGGCGGCGGGCGCTGCTCGCTCGGCTTCAACGTGGTCAAGGGCGGCGAGCCCTACTTCCTGACCGCCGGCCACTGCACCGAGTCCATCTCGACCTGGTCGGACTCCTCCGGTGCCGAGATCGGCACCAACGAGACCTCCAGCTTCCCCGGCGACGACTACGGCCTGGTCAAGTACACGGCCGAGGTCGACCACCCGAGCGAGGTGAACCTCTACAACGGCTCGGCCCAGGCGATCACCGGCGCCGCCGAGGCCACCGTCGGCATGAAGGTCACCCGCAGCGGCTCGACGACCCAGGTGCACGACGGCACGGTCACCGGTCTGGACGCCACCGTGAACTACGGCAACGGCGACATCGTCAACGGCCTCGTCCAGACCGACGTCTGCGCCGAGCCGGGCGACAGCGGCGGCTCCCTCTTCGCGGGCTCCAGCGCGATCGGCCTCACCTCCGGCGGCAGCGGCGACTGCACCTCGGGCGGGGAGACGTTCTTCCAGCCGGTCACGGAGGCGCTGTCGGCGACGGGCACCCAAATCGGCTGACGCCTCCGGGCCTTCGACCCTCGGCCCTCGGCCCGGCCCTCACCTCTCGGCCCGGCCCTCGGCCCGACCGGCCCGCGGAAGTCCCGCCCCACGCGATGAGCAGGGGCGGGACTTCCGTGTCGTACCGAGGCCTCAGGGGCCGGTGCGCCGGGTGCGGGTGCGCAGGGCCGTCGCCAGCAGGGTGATCGCGGTTCCGGCGACCGCCCACGCCGACAGGACCAGCAGGGCGGACGTCAGGGCGTTGCCCTCGAAGTAGGCGATCGACCGCGCCGCCCAGGTGCCCGCGCCCGGCGGCAGGGCCGGGCCGATCGCCTTCCAGAAGGGCGGCAGCAGCGGGGCCGGGAGGGCGCCGCCCGCGCTCGGGTTGCCCAGGATCACCACGAGCAGGATGGCCAGGCCGATGCCGGCGAGCCCGAAGACGGCCTGACAGGCGAGGGTGGCCGCGCCCACCGCGAAGACGACCAGGGTGCCGAGCCCCCAGAGGGCCGGGAAGCTGCCGGGCAGCGCGTCCAGGACCGGCCCGGCGATCAGGGCGCCGCCGAGTCCGCCGAGGAGCGCGACGGGGATCATGGCGGCGAGCCGGATCGCCGCCCGTCGCGGCGTGGAACGGGCGGCGCCCGCACTGATCGTCATGATCGACGCGCAGAGGTAGCCGCCCACGCACCAGCCCACGGTCACGTAGAAGGACGACAGTCCGTTCGCGTCGCCGGTCCCGGCCGGGGCCACGTCGACGGTCCGTACCGTGCGGCCCTCGGACTTCTCCACGCGGGTGGTGAGCGTCTCCAGGGTGGTGGCCAGCACCCGGCCGCCTCCGGTGGCGACCAGGAGGGTGTCGGTGGTGCCGGCCGGGTCGACGATCAGCGCGCCGTCGGTCTTCCGGTCCAGGATCTGCTTCCGGGCCGTCGCCCGGTCGGCCACCGCCCGCGGGTCCAGCGGCCCGCCCGGGAGTCCCGCCAGCCGGGCCACCGTCCGCTCGGCCACGGCCCGGGGCGCGACGACCCCGAAGGGCACGTCCCTGGGGCGCGGGTCGTGCAGGGCGCCCACGTAGGAGGCGATGAAGAGCAGGTGCAGGGCGAGTACGCCGACGACCAGCAGGGTGGCGCGCGGGGTGACCGCGTCCTCCACCTCGGCGAGGAGGGAACGGTCGGGAGAGGGTACGCCGACGGGCTGTGACATGTCCCAACCGTCCGGCCTCGAGGACGCCCGCGCAGGCGGGAGGCGACCGAACGGATGCCGTACGCGCGTCCGGGGATCCGGCGGGTCCGGGGCGGCGGCCGCCCGTCCCGCCCGCTGGACAGGGTGCCCGGACGGCATGGCGGGTGCCGACATCTCGGACGGTGGCCGGGGAGCGGATCGACGGGGCCCGGTGTCACGTCCGGCAGCGGGACGAGTGGGCGGACGCCCACTCCGTCGAGGACCTGATCGCCCGCGCCGACGGGACGGTGCGCTGCGGCCGGCCGGCCGACCTGGCCGGCCTGGCGCGGGTGCCGGGTCCTGGCCGCCGCCGAGGAGGCCGACCGCCTCGCCGTTCGTGACGCCCCCGCCCCCGCCCCCGAGGCGGCGCACGAGCCGGGCGCGCGGGCCCGGCGCCGCGACGACCGGACGGACGTACGCCTCGCCGTCGTGGCCGGTCTGCTGCGCGCCGGGTTCACCCGGCACCCGGAACCGGCCGCGATCCTGCCCGGCACCGGGGACGCGCGGATCGGCTGCGGCGGGTACGACGCGTCCCCGTACCGGAGGACCGTCGCGACGACGCGGGCCGCAACCGGGTGGGCCGCCTGCCGGAGCCGGTCCGCTCCGGGGTGTTCGCCGCCGGGGCCTTCGACGTCGGTGCCTTCGACGTCGGGGTCAGTTCGCCCACGGGGGAGTGAGCAGGGTTCCGTCGGCCAGTTCCGCCGTCAGGCCGACGGAGGTGGTGACCCAGGTGAGCGCGGTGTGGTCCGTGGGGTTCTCCACGCTCAAGGTCGACCCGGCGTTGACGATCACGGTGTCGCCCGCACCGACCCGTTCGGTGCGGCCGTCGAGCGTGAGGGCCAGCTCGCCGACGAGGACGTGGAGGATCTCCTCCCGGCTGACGGTGTGCGCGGGGGCCTTCGTCCCCGGCGGGATCTCGCCCCGCCAGGCGGCCAGCTCCTTGCTGCCGGTGCGGGGAGTCGCGTACGAGACGAAGCGGGCGCCGTGGATCTCGTGCGTCACGGCGTCGGAGGAACGGACGAACGGCATGGGTGTCCCCTCGGAATATGGTCAAGCTGCTTGACTGAATGGGTCGCATTTATAGTCAAGCTGCTTGACCGAAACGTCAAGGGTGTTTGAATGCGGACGTGCAGAACTCCGAAGCCCTCGCCCTGACCGCCGCCCTGCTCGCCGCGGCCGGTGATCTCACGCGGCGCATCAACGACGGCGTGGAGGCGCGCGGCTTCGAGGGGCGGCCCGCCCACGGCTTCGCCTTCGCGCGGCTCGCGCCGGACGGGGCGACCGTCACCGAGCTGGCCGCGCACCTCGGGGTGACCAAGCAGGCCGCCAGTCAGTTCGTCGACGAACTGGTCCGCAAGGGGTACGTCGAGCGGCGGCCGCACCCCGTGGACGCGCGGGCCCGGCTGGTCGTCCTCACCGAACGCGGCTGGGACTGCACCCGCGCCGCGGAGGAGGCCGCCGCCGACGCCGTACGGGCCTGGGCCGAGGTCCTCGGGGAGGACGAAGTGCGCCTGCTGTGCGACCGTCTGGGGCGGATCGCCCCCTCCGGCCCGCTCCGGCCCGCCTGGTGACCTGGCGTCAGGCGCCCCGCCGCCGTCGACCGCCGCCGGAACTTTTTACCGACGCGTAACTTCACACTTCACCTACTCGCCCGTAACTTGACGGGTGAACAGCATCCTCGTGATCCGGATCATCAGGCGTAAGGCCGTCGAACCTCCCTTGAGCCGCGAGGAGATCACGCGATGCTGCCCTGGAAACGCCTGCTCGGACCGCTCACCGCCCTGCTGCTGGCGATCGCGGCCACCGCCGTCCCGCCGCCACGGCCGCGAGCACCGCCCACGCCGCCACCACCGCCTCGGGCCGGGGAGGGTGGAACGACTACGACTGCGTGCCCTCCGCCGCCCACCCCCGCCCCGTCGTCCTCGTCCACGGCACCTTCGGCAACTCCGTCGACAACTGGCTCGGCCTCGCGCCGTACCTCAAGCACCGCGGGTACTGCGTCTTCTCCCTCGACTACGGCCAGTTGCCCGGCGTCCCCTCTTCCACGGACTCGGCCCCATCGACAGGTCGGCGCAACAGCTGTCCGGTTACGTCGACAGGGTCCTCGCCGCGACCGGCGCCGCCGAGACCGACCTCGTCGGCCACTCGCAGGGCGGCATGATGCCCCGCCACTACCTCAAGTTCCTCGGCGGAGCCGCCAAGGTGAACGCCCTCGTCGGCATCGCCCCCAGCAGCCACGGCACCACCCTCGCCGGGCTGACCGGCCTGCTGCCCTACTTCCCCGGCGCCGAGGACCTCCTCACCGCCGCCACCCCGGCCCTCGCCCAGCAGATCGCAGGCTCCGACTTCATGACGAGACTGAACGAGGGCGGCGACACCGTCCCCGGCGTCCGCTACACCGTCATCGCGACCCGGTACGACGAGGTGGTGACGCCGTACCGGACGCAGTTCCTGAGCGGGCCGAACGTCAGGAACGTCCTCGTCCAGGACCTCTGCCCACTCGATCTCTCCGAGCACGTGCTGCTCGCCCTGACCGATCGGATCGTCTTCCACGAGGTGGCCAACGCGCTCGACCCGGCCCACGCCACCCCCACCACCTGCGCGTCCGTCCTCGGCTGACGGAGGTGGTGCCGCCGGGGCCCGGCCGGCCTGAGCCGCCGGTCGGGCCCCGGAGCCCGTCGGGTCAGCGGCCGCCCCGGCCGCCGGCCGCCGCACGCCGCCGCACCGACGCGAACAGCGCGCCCGTCCCCAGTGCCAGCACGGCCGCCCCGCCGGCCGCGAGGTAGGGCGTGCTGCCGTCGCCGCCGGTCTCGGCGAGAGCGCCGCCGGTCCCGGCCGCCTTCGGCGCGCCGGCGTCGGGTGCGGGGGAGACCGGCGTCGGGTCCGTCGTCGTGGCGGGGTCGTCGTCGCCGTGACCGCCGTGCTCGACCGTCGACCTGCCGGTCCCCTCCTCGATCTGCTCCTCGGACGGCGCGGACGCGGCCGGCACCGGAGCGGAGCCGTCGCCCGAACCGCTCGCGGAACCGGCCGGGGGGACGTCGGCGGAACCGCCCTCCGAGCCGTTCCCCGTCCCGCCCTCCGAGCCGTTCCCCGTCCCGCCCTCCGAGCCGTTCCCCGTCCCGCCCTCCGCACCGCTTCCGGAACCGCTCCCGGCACCGCTCTCCGACCCGCCGAAGGCGACGTCCGAGCAGGAGTAGAACGCCTCCGGGCTGTCCGAGCGCTGCCACACCGCGTACAGCACGTGCCGCCCCGAACGCTCGGGCAGCGTGCCGGAGAAGGTGGAGAAGCCGCCTGCCGCGACCGGGTCGGTGGCCGTCGCCACCGGATGCTCCAGATCCAGGTCGGACCAGGCCAGCGGCCGCGCCGGGTCGTAACCGGGCCGGGTGACGTACACCGTGAAGGTGCCCTTGTGCGGGGCGGTCACCCGGTACCTGAAGGTGGCGGACCCGCCGCGCACGCTCGTCGCCGGCCAGTCCGCGCGGGCCAGGTCGAGGCCCTTGAACGCGGCGTTGTCCGCGCTGCACAGCCTGCCGTCCGGGATCAGCTCCCGGTGCCGGCCGGCGGCGTCGCCGATGCGGATGCCGTTCCAGTCGTACAGCGCCTGCGTCCCGCCCGCCGCGACCGCCGCCCTGCAGGCGTCCGACCGCGGACTCTCGGGACCCTCCGCGTAACACTGCGCGACGCGGCTGACCGGGTCGCCCATCGAGCCGTGCGCGGCCGCGGGACTCGCGACCAGCACGGACAGCGCGGTCAGGGCCGACGGGGTCAGGCCCAGGGCGGCGACGGCGGCGGCCTTGCGGCGTGCGGGCATGGGGAATCTCCTCGGAACCGGTGCTGGTGTGTGCCGGAACCAAGAAACCCCGAAATCGCCTGGCGGGGACCCGCGTCGGCGATCTTTAGGGTCCCCTTAAGGACCTGCTGAGGCGGGGATCAGGCAGGTAGCGTGCACGACATGACCAGTGACAGGATCCGGCCCGCGACGCGGGCCGACGTACCGGCCGTCGAGGCGGTGACCGACGCCGCGTATCGCCACTACATCGAGCGCATCGGCCTCGTGCCGATGCCCATGGAGGCGGACCACGCGGCGGACGTCGCGGCCGGAAAGGTGTTCGTCACCGGAGACCCCGTCATCGGCCTGGTGGTGGTCGAGGAGCGCGGGGACGAGCCGCCGGGCCACCTGTTCCTCGAGAGCATCGCCGTCCACCCCGACGCCCGCGGGACGGGCGTGGGGCGACGGCTGCTGCACTTCGTCGACGCACACGCGCGTGCGCGGGGACTGCACGAGGTCAGGCTCTTCACGAACGTGCTCATGTGGGAGAACCGGCGGCTCTACCCGCGGTACGGCTACGAGGTCGTGGAGCGCCGGGCCGACGGGCCCTACGACCGCGTCCACTACCGCAAACGGCTGGACTGACGCGGGCCGCGGCGCGCCTCACCCGTCCGGCCACCAGGTGCGTGCGATGTCCTTGCGCACCTCGGGACGCCCGGCGGGACGCTCCTCGGCCTCCTCACGGGTCCTGCGGGATTCCGTCTTCTTCAGGGGCTTCTGCACGGTCGTACGGCGCATGGCTGCCTCCTCCAGGATCCACCGGGTTCCACGCTCTCACGGAGGTGGACCGGTCCCGGGAGAGTTCCTCATCGCCGCCCGTCCTGTCAGTGGCGGCTGTCACGGTTCGCATGTCAGTGGTGGGTGTCACTCTTGGGCACATGACAAACCAGAGTGACGGGACGACTTCGCCACGTGTCGACTGGGACGTGCGGGCCGCCGCCTTCGACGAGGAACCGGACCACGGACTGCGCGACCCCGAAGTGCGCGCCGCGTGGGCGGACCGGCTGCGCACCTGGCTGCCGGACCGCCCCGGCGATCTCCTCGACCTCGGCTGCGGCACCGGCAGCCTGTCGCTCCTGGCCGCCGAGCGCGGACACCGCGTCACCGGCGTCGACCTCTCCCGGCCATGATCGACCGGGCCCGCGCCAAACTCGCCGGGCGTGACGCGGTGTTCCTGGTCGGTGACGCGGCGGCGCCCCCGGTCGGCGAGGAGCGCTTCGACACCGTCCTCGTACGGCACGTGCTGTGGACCCTGCCCGACCCGGTCGCGTCCTGCGGCACTGGTGCGGCCTGCTGCGCCCCGGCGGCCGGCTCGTGCTGGTCGAGGGCGTGTGGGGCGCCGTCAGCCCCGTCGGCATACCGGCGGACCTGCTCACCGCCCTGCTGACCCCGCTCACCGGCCACGCGCGCCTGGAGCGGCTCTCGGACGACCGGCGGCTGTGGGGGAGGACGGTGGAGGACGAGCGGTACGCGGTGGTGGCGACGGTCTGACGGATCGCCGGTGGTGAGCGGGCCCGACGACCCGCTCACCCCAGCAGGGCCTCCAGTCCGCCCTCCACGGTGGCGAACACCTCCAGCTCGTCGAGCGCCCGCACCGCGGCGGCCGCCGCCTCCGGGTCCCGCTCGGCCAGCCCGCTCTCCGCGAACTCGTCCTCGTCCAGCCGCCGTACGTCGTCGCCGTCGGCGGAGCGCCACAGGTCCAGGTCGAGATCCTCCACGACCAGCTCGGTGCCGGTGAGGGTCGCGGGGCGGGTGACGTCGCAGTACCAGCCCTTCAGCGCGCCGGACGCGCCGCGGACCTCCTTCACGGAGTACCAGCGGTCCCGCCAGTAGTACTCCGTGAAGACGTCACCCGGCTCGAACCGCACGAAGCCGAAGTCCCGCACGCCCTCGCCCGCCCAGGGGGCCCGGACGGCGATCCGGGTGCCGTCGTCGGAGAGCAGCCCGGCGGGGTAACGGATCTTCGTCCGGCCGCCCTTGACGAGGACGACGTCCACGAACCGGGCGGGGTCAGGCGAGTTCACGGGCATGGCGCACCTCTGTCGCACAGATCTCGTAGCCGAACCACTTGTTGACGGCGAGCATCGGGACGTTGCCGGTGTCGTTGCCGGTGAACGCCTCCCGGTGTCCCGCGGCGCGGGCACGGTGCAGCGAGGCGTTCTTGACGAGCTTGGCGAGGCCCCGGCCGCGGTGGGCGCGGGCCGTGCCGGTCATGCCCGTGGAGTAGCGGGCCGCGCCGTCGGTGCGGGCCGCGGTGAACGCGACGGGACGGCCCTCGACGACGGCGACCACGGTCAGGTCGAGGTCCAGCAGCGGATGCCGCCAGGTCTCCTCCAGCCAGGCCTCGTAGTCGGTGAGCCCGGCGTCGATGTCGCCCGGTTCGTCCGCGCTCACCTCGGCGTCCAGCTCGAACAACGGGCGGGGGTCGGCCGCGAGGTCGGCGGCGGTGCGCAGTTCGACACCGGCCGGGGGGTCCTGGAGCGGAGGCAGCGCGCCGTTCGCCAGGTCCAGGCGCAGGAAGTGCGCGGAGCGGCTCGCCCGGTAGCCGCGCCGCCCGGCGAAGCCGCGGTCGTCCGGCTCGTCCAGGACCCAGGCGAACACCCGCGTCGCCCCGTGCGCCGCCAGATGCTCCTCGCCCGCCCGGGTCAGCGCCGACCCCGCCCCGCGGCCGCGGCGCGCGGGGTGCACGTACACGTTGAGGGAGCCCTGGCCGGGCTCCTGGCTGTCGTGGGCGAGGCCCACCTGGGCCGTGCCGACGATCTCGCCGCCGGCCTCGGCGAGGAGCTGGCGGAAACGGGCGCCGGGAGGGGTGCGGGTGAGGTCGTGGACCACGGATTCCGGCGTGGACACCATGAACGGCAGGGCGGCCCGCCGCACCCGGACGAAGCCCTCCACGTCCGCCGGCGCCCCGGGACGCAGATCACGCACGATGACGGTCATGCGCCGCACGCTATGCGTCCGGCCTGCCGGGGTGCCTCCCATTTTCCGGCGGGTGCGGGACAATCGGCCCGTGACCTTGAAGATCCACATCGTTGAGGGCGTCGCGCCGTACGAACAAGTGAGGACGCAGATCGCCGAGCAGGCCCGGTCGGGGGCGCTGCCGGTGGGCCATCGGCTGCCCACCGTACGGGGCCTGGCCGAGTCGCTGGGCCTGGCGGCGAACACGGTCGCCAAGGCCTACCGGGCACTGGAGACGGACGGAGTGATCGAGACCCGCGGGCGCAACGGCACCTTCGTCGCCGCCACGGGTTCGGCGGCGGAGCGGGAGCTCGCCGCCGCCGCGCAGACCTACGCGGAGCGGGCCCGCCGGCTGGGCCTGGGCGAGGCGGAGGCCCTGGCGGCGGTCCGGGACGCCCTGCGGGCGGCCGACGGCTGAGGCCGGCCGTTCAGTCCGCCGGCACGGCGGGGGGCCGTGCCGGGCGCAGGCCCGCCCGCTCCGCGAGCCGCCCGAACAGCAGCGCGTTCTCCACCGCCGCGCCGCCGGGATCGTTGTTGAAGTAGGCGTACACGTCGGCGCCGGCCGGCCAGGCGGTGGCGATGCGGCCGGCCCACGTCTCCAGCGCGCGCCGGCCGTAGCGCGGCCACGGGCGGGCGCGGCCCTGGTGGAAGCGGACGTAGCCCCAGCCAGCGGTCCGCCACAGCGGGGTCACCGGGCGGGACCGGGCGTCGGCCCAGCACAGGGCCGCGCCCCGGCGCTCCAGGACCGCGCGGACCTTGGGGGTCCACCAGGAGTCGTGGCGGGGTTCGACGGCGACCCGGGTGCCGGACGGGAAGCGGGCCAGGCAGGTGTCCAGCAGGTCCGGGTCGGCGCGCAGGGTCGGCGGCAGCTGGAGGAGTACCGGGCCCAGGCGGTCGCCGAGCCCGGCCGCGTGGGCCGTCAGGCGCCGCACCGGCTCCTCGGGATCCCGCAGCCGCTTGACGTGGGTGAGGTAGCGGCTCGCCTTGACCGCGACGACGAAGCCCGGCGGCACCCGTTCGGCCCAGGACGCGAAGGTCTCCCGCGAGGGCAGCCGGTAGAAGGCGTTGTTGATCTCGACGGTGGCGAAGTGCGCCGTGTACTCCTCCAGCCACCGCCGCACGGGCACACCGGCCGGGTACAGGACGCCCCTCCAGTCCTCGTACTGCCAGCCCGACGTGCCGACGAACAGGGTCACGCCTCCATCGAAGCACCAGGGCCGGTCCGGCGGGCCGTGCCGGGTGGTACGAGGGGTCCGGCACGCCCTGCCCCGCGGGGGGCGCTCCCGTCGCGTCGACGCCCTCCTCCGCCTCGCGGCCGGACCCGCGGGTCCCCGCTCGCCCCCGCTCCTGGGCGCCGCCGGCCCCCGCCGACGTGATCCGCCGGCCGGGCCCTACAGGTACAGCCCCGCGTCGGCCCCGCCGCGGGGTTCCGGCAGTGACGTGGGGGAGGTGCCCCGGCGCAGCGCGTACAACTCGGCGAGGGTGGCGCCCTCGCGGCCGACGCCCTCCTCGGCGCCGAGCCAGTCCACCGCCTCCCGGCGGGTCAGCGGCCCGACCTCGATCCGGGCCAGGCAGCGGCCCGGCCGCACGACCGCCGGGTGCAGCCGCTCCAGGTCCTCGTTGGTGGTCACCCCGACCAGGACGTTGCGCCCCTGGCCGAGCAGGCCGTCGGTGAGGTTGAGCAGCCGGGAGAGGGCCTGGCCCGCGGTGTGCTTGGCCTCGCCGCGGATCAGCTCGTCGCAGTCCTCCAGCAGGAGCAGCCGCCAGCGGCCCTTGCCGGGGCCGTCCTCCTCGCCGATCGCGATGTCCATCAGGTAGCCGACGTCGGAGAACAGACGCTCGGGGTCCAGCACGCAGTCGACCTGGCACCAGTCCCGCCAGGAGCGGGCGAGGGTGCGCAGCGCGGAGGTCTTGCCGGTGCCGGGCGGGCCGTGCAGCAGGAGCAGCCGGCCGGCGATGTCGTCGGGGGTCGTGCCCATCAGGCGGTCCATCGCCTCGGCGACGGGGCCGTGTAGTTGGGGCGGATCTCGTCCCAGGTGCCCGCGGCGATCTGGCGGGTGGTGCGGTGCGGGCCGCGCCGCGGGGAGACGTACCAGAAGCCCATGGTGACGTTCTCCGGCTGGGGCTCGGGCTCGTCCGCCGCGCCGTCGGTCGCCTCGCCGAGGACCTTCGCGGCGAGTTCGGCGCTGGTCGCGGTGACGGTGACGTCCGCGCCGCGGTTCCAGCGGGACACCAGCAGCGTCCAGCCGTCGCCCTCGGCGAGGGTGGCGCTGCGGTCGTCGTCGCGGGCGACGCGCAGCACGCGCGCGCCGGGCGGGACCAGGTCGGCGCCGGAGCGGACGCGGTCGATGTTCACCGCGTGGGAGTACGGCTGCTCGCCCGTCGCGAAGCGGCCGAGGAACAGCGCGTCGACGACGTCGGACGGGGAGTCGGAGTCGTCGACGTTGAGCCGCATCGGCAGGGCGTCGTGTGGGTGCGAGGACATGCCCGCCATGATCCGGCACGGACGGTCCGTGTGCACCCGGTTTCCGCACTGCGCGCCGGTGTGCCGGATCTGTCCGGTGCGCGCGGTGCGGCCGCGGTCCCGCGCCGGAGGGCGCGACCGGAGGGCGCGGCCGGGGTCCGCAGCCCCTGCCGCTTCCCCCCGTCCGCGCCTTCCGGCGTGGGGCTGCGGGACCGGCCCGCGCCGCGCCCTCCGGCGCGGACCGTCAGAGCAGGGCCCCCACCGCCCTGCGGTGGATCCGCCGGGTCCTGCGGACCACCGCGTATCCCTTGGTGAGGGCGCGGTCGCGGGCGAAGGCGCGGGCGACGGCGCGTCCGTCGAGGAGCCGCTCGAACTCCTCGACGGACGTGCCGCGCCGCACGGTCACCCGCCGCAGGGCGTACGGCCCCTGCGCGCGCCGGGCCAGCGCGTTGCCGACCGCGAGAGCCTGGGCGAACCCGTGCTCCCGTACGGCCGTGCGCACCCGTCTGCTGGAGTAGCCGTACGGGTAGGCGAACGACACCGGCAGGGCGCCCAGTTCGCCGGCGACGATGTCCCGGCAGCGGGCCAGCTCGGCGTGCAGCGCGGTGTCGTCGAGCTGGTCGAGCTGCGGGTGCCTGTGGCTGTGGCCGCCGATCTCGACGCCCGCGCGGGCCAGTTCGCGCACCTGCCGCCAGTCCAGCATGGTGTCCGGGCCGCCGCCGGTGTCGTGCGCGCCGCGGAGCCAGCCGGTGGAGACGAACAGGGTGGCCGGGAAGCCGTGTTCGGCCAGGGCGGGCAGGGCGTGGCGGTGCACGCCCTCGTAGCCGTCGTCGAAGGTGATCAGGACGGGCAGGGCGGGCAGCGGGCGGCCGGAGCGCCAGCGGGCCGCGAGGTCCGCGGTGGTCAGCGGGGTCAGGCCCCGGTCGGCGACCATCGCCATCTGCCCGGCGAACGCCGCCGGGGAGACCGAGAGGGACCGGGTGGCGTCGTTCGGGTCGGACGCGACCGCGTGGTACATGAGGATCGGGATCCGCGCCTGCGTCATGCGGCGGCCTCCCGGTCCGCCCCGGCGGGCGTGTCGATCCGCACCGGCGAGAACACCGTCCCGCTCCGCCGCGCCCGTAGGCTGCCCACCACGTAGCCGGCGGCGGCGGTGAGCACCCCGGCGACGATCGCGCCCGCGCGCCGGGCTCCGCCGGGGCGGGCCAGCGCCTGGTCGCGCAGCCCCCGGGCCACCCCGGCCGGCAACACGCGGGTGACGTACCGGCGTTCGGACTCCAGGCCCTTGCCGGCGCCGACACTACGGGCGACGAGTGCCTTGGACAGGCCCTCGGCGTAGGTGCGGGTGCGGAAGTACGCGAACCGCTCGCGCGCCTCGGGCACCCGGTGGTGGATGACCGCGCGGTCGTCGACGAGCAGGACGGCGTCGGGGCCGGCGCGGCCGAGCCGGATGCACAGCTCGGTCTCCTCGCCGCCCAGCGGCCGCTTGTCGCCGTCGCGGCCGATGCCGGTGGCGAAGCCGCCCGCGAGGTCGAACGCAGTCCGCCGGAAGGAGGCGTTGCCGCCGAGGATGTTGCGGACCCGCACCAGGCCGGGCGGCAGGCCCCGGTAGGAGCAGCCCACCACCCAGTCGAACTCGTCGGGGAACCAGTCGGGCCGCCGTCCGGACGCCCACACCGGCTCGGTCCGGCCGCCGACGGCCATCACCCGCGGGTCGTCGTAGGCGGCGGCGAACCGGCTCAGCCAGTCGCGTTCGGCGACGGCGTCGTCGTCGAGGAAGGCGACGACCTCGCCGCGGGAGGCCGCGATGCCGGTGTTGCGGCCGGCGGACAGTCCGCGCGGGCCCGCGTTGGGCAGCACCCGCACCCCGGCGACCTCCTCGTACTCCCCGGTCAGCCGGTCCAGGAGCACCGGGTTGTGGTCGACGACCAGCAGGGTCTCCAGGGCCGGCCTGCTCTGCGCGCGCACCGAGGCGACCGCCGCGAGGATGTCCTCCCAGCGGTCCTCGGTGTACACGCAGACGACGACGGAGACGCGGACGGCGGCGGAGTCGTGGCCGGCGGTGGAGTCGTGGCCGGGCCGGCCGGCCGGGGTGTCGTGCGCGCTCAAGACACCTCTCCCCGGCCCCCGTCGAGCATCCGCGTGCGGCGGCCGCGGCGCAGCGCCCGCCGGTTGGACCGTTCGCCGAGGATCACCCGCAGCACCCGCAGCCCGTCGCGCACGGCGCGCAGGTTGCTGACGCCGTGGATGCGCAGGTACTCGTGGCTGGGGATCTCCTGCACCTTCAGCCCGGCCTTGACGACCCGGATGTTCATCAGGGTCTCGACCTCGAAGCCGGTGCAGTCCAGGTCGATCTTGTCCAGGCAGTGCCGCCAGAAGGCGTTGTAGCCGTAGCACAGGTCGGTGTAGCGGGCGCCGAACTTGCGGTTGACGACGGCGCACAGGGCGCGGTTGCCGAGCCGGCGGACGAAGGTCATGTCGTCGGTGCCGCCGCCGTTGGCGAAGCGGGAGCCCTTGGCGAAGTCCGCGCCCGAGACGAGGGCGGAGACGTACGACACGATCTCGTCGCCGTCGGCGGAGCCGTCCGCGTCGACCATCACGATGATGTCGCCGCTGCACGCCGCGAAGCCGGTGATGAGGGCGTCGCCCTTGCCCCGGCCGCGCTGCTCCACGACCTTGACGCCGGGCCACAGTTCCCGCGCGACCTCGACGGTGGCGTCGGTGGAGTTGCCGTCGACCAGCACCACTTCGTGGATCCAGTCCGGCAGGGTCTTGAAGACGTACGGGAGGTTCTCGGCCTCGTTCATCGCCGGGATGACGACGCTCACCGGTGGCGTGATGGCCAGGTGAGAGGAGATGGGCCGGTACTTCCCGGCGGTCGACGGGGCCTGACGATCCTGGCCCGGTGTCGCCGGATGCAGAACGGAACTCATGGGTCTGGTCCCTCTCGTCCGGTGGACCGCCCACCCCCGGGCGGCCCGGATGTAAGTCCGGTTCGAAAGGGGGGTTGTGGTGTCACCCGCGGCCGCACGGCATGACGGAAGGCCTCTCCGTCGGCCCTGCGGCCGGGCATGGCGGAAGACCTCTCCGCGCACCCCGGGTGAGCAGGCAAAGCTGACCGGCCACCGGAAAAAGACGGCGGCCGACTGCGCGGCACGACCCGGTCACCAGGTTCGGTCACCGGGCACGGCACCCCCCTACCGCGCCCCGCGCCGGAAACCGTCGCGGTCCTTGAGCCCTCCCCTAGAGCCGCTTACCGACGGTCCGATGCGGGTGAGATGTCTGACGGTATTGACGAATGCGCCCGTATGGCAAGACCTGGAACGAGGCCTCACCTTTTTGTTCGTTTGACCGTTACCCAACGGGTCGTCCCGCACCGGGACGGACCTCGATGATCAGGAACCTGACACGAACGCTCCCCGGAGGCCGGGTGCGCCTCCGGGGAACGGGGGGTGACCGGTCGCCGCCTCAGCGGCGCCGGATCACGGGACGATCTTCAGCAGGCGGTTCGGCGAACCGGTGCCCGCGCTGGTGACCTTGCCGGTGGTCGCGCCGTTGACCAGGGCCGTGGCGACCTGGGCCGGGGTGGCCGAGGTGTGGCCCGCCAGGTAGATCGCGGCCGCGCCCGCGACGTGCGGGGTCGCCATCGACGTGCCGGAGATGGTGTTCGTGGCGGTGTCGCTGGTGTACCAGCCCGCCGTGATGGAGGAGCCGGGGCGAAGATGTCCAGGGACGAACCGTAGTTGGAGTAGCTCGCCCTGGCGTCGGTGCTGGTGGTGGCGCCGACCGTGATGGCCTCGGTGACCCGGGCCGGGGACGAGGAGGAGGCGGCGGTGTTGCTGTTGCCCGCCGCGACGGCGTAGGTGACGCCGCTGGATATGGAGCGGCGCACGGCCGCGTCCAGGGTGGTGGAGACGCCGCCGCCGAGGGACATGTTGGCGACCGAGGGGCCGGAGTGGTTCGCGGTCACCCAGTCGATGCCCGCGATCACGCCGGCCGTGGTGCCGGAGCCGGAGTTGTTCAGCACGCGGACGGCCACGATCTTCGCCTTCTTGGCGACGCCGTAGGTGGTGCCCGCGATCGTGGTGGCGACGTGGGTGCCGTGGCCGTTGCCGTCCTGGGCGACGTTGTCGCCGTCGACGGCGTCGTAGCCGTTGACGGCCCGGCCGCTGATCTGGGAGTGCGTGATGCGCACGCCGGTGTCGATGACGTAGGCCGTCACGCCGCTGCCGCCGGAGTCCGGGTAGGTGTAGGTGCCGGACAGCGGGAGCGAGGTCTGGTCGATGCGGTCCAGGCCCCAGGGGGCGCTGGACTGCGTGGCGTCCACGTGGACGGTCTGGTTCTGCTCGACGGTCGCGACCGCGGGGTCGGCGGCCAGTCTCCTCGCCTCGGCGGCGGAGAGGGTAGCGGTGTAGCCGTTCAGCGCGGCGCCGAACGTCTTCTTCACCGAGCCGCCGTAGCTCTCGACGAGGTCCTTGCCCGTCGCCGAGGACGCCCGGAAACCGGCGTCCTGCTTGAGGGTGACGATGTAGCTGTCCTTGACGGCGGTGGGGGAGCCGGCCGCGAGGACCCTGCCCTCGGCCGGGGCGGCCTGGGCGGGAAGCGCGGTCAGGCCGCCGACGAGGGCGGCGGCCGCCACGGTGGCGGCGGCGGAGACGCGGACCTTGGTGCTGCGAAGGTGTGCCATTACGAGGGAGTCCTCCTCTAGGCGGCGCACGCCGGGGTGGGGCGCGCGTCTGTGGGGGGTGCGCGCGGAGTCGGCGCACACGGCGTCGAGCGTCGCGGCGTTCCGCTCTCGGCCGGGGTAAAGACTCCGTCATCTACCGCCGTAGAACAAGGGTGTTGAAAGCCAGTCAACAAAATTGACGTGCCCACGTAACGAACGGGAAATGATCGATCGCCGTCGGGACGAGAAGACTTGGCATGAACACTTCCTGTCAACGCGCGTAGCTGGTACCAAGGTTGACGCCGAGATCCTGCTAAGGGAGATTCCATGAGACGTTCCCGTATTGCCGTGCTTGTCAGTTCGCTGCTCCTCGCCTTCGGCGCTGCCCTCACCGGGGCGGCCTCGGCACAGGGCGCCCAACTCGCCGCCACCGGGGGCTATGTGGCCCTCGGCGACTCCTACTCCTCAGGTGTCGGATCCGGCAGCTACATCAGCTCCAGCGGCGACTGCAAGCGCAGCACGAAGGCCTTCCCGTACCTCTGGAACGCCGCACACGCCCCCGCCTCGTTCGCGTTCACCGCTTGCTCGGGCGCTCGGACGGGTGATGTCCTCGCCGGACAGCTCGGCCCGCTCAACTCCTCCACCGGCCTGGTCTCCATCAGCATCGGCGGCAACGACGCCGGCTTCGCCGACGTCATGACCACCTGCGTCACCAGCACCGACAGCACCTGCCTCAGCCGCGTCAACACCGCGCGCTCCTACGTCAGTTCCACGCTGCCCGGCCAGCTCGACAGCGTCTACTCGGCGATCCGCTCCAAGGCGCCCGCCGCCCGCGTCGTCGTCATCGGCTACCCCCGCTTCTACCAGCTCGGCACGACCTGCCTGGGGCTGTCCGAGACCAAGCGCACCGCCATCAACAACGCCTCCGACCTCCTCAACAGCGTCACCGCCCAGCGCGCCGCCGCCCACGGCTTCGTCTTCGGAGACGTCCGCACCACCTTCACCGGCCACGAGATCTGCTCCGGCAGCTCCTGGCTGCACAGCGTCAACTGGCTCAACATCGGTGAGTCCTACCACCCGACCGCGTCCGGCCAGTCGGGTGGCTACCTGCCGGTCCTCAACAACGCCGCCTGAGCCCTCACCCCGAGGACGACACCGAGGGGGAGGCCCCGCCCGACGGGGCCTCCGTCTCGCACGTGACCGAGAACGGCACGGATTCCGACGTCACGCGACGCGGCTCGCGCACCTCGACACCGATCGCGTCGCGGTACGTCCCGCTCTCGGCGGGCGTGGTCACGACCACCCTGTCCTGCCCCGACTTCCCGCCGCCGGCGGGAAGTTCCAGGGTCTTCCAGCCCGCGTCCACGAGTCCGCCCTCCCGCGACACCCACCGGTAGGACACCCGCGCGGGCAGCCGGCCCACCGTGAAGGTCGCCGTGAACGTGGGCGCCTGCGCGTCCGGCGGCGGGCAGGACCCCGAGTAGTCCGTGTGCGATCCGGTGACCGTGACCGCCACGGACTGCGGCGGCGCCTCGCTCGTGGCGCTCCCGCTCCCGCCCGGACTCGCCTCCGGCGAGGGTGCCCCACTGTCCGTGGTCCCGCTCTCCCGCGGTGTCGCGGACGGACTCACGCCCTGCGAAAGGCTGCTGACGGCCCCTCCACCGCCGTCGCCGCCGCCCCCGCCATCCCGGCTCAGCAGCGCGTACGTCAGCCCGCCGACCGCCAGTGCCAGCGCCGCCACACCGGCGATCAGCACCCCCGCGGTACGCCGGTCACGGCCGGGCCCGGTCCGGGCGGCGTCCCCCTGCGGGCCGGTCCAGGACGGACCCGGCGACGGCAGCGGACCCGGCGACGGCAGCGGCTCGGTGCGCGACGTCGCCGGCGGCCCGGCGGCCGTCGGCGGATACGGCGTCGCCGACCGGAACGTGCCGGGCCGGGCGGCGCCGCCCGCGGCGACGACCCGCAGATCGGTCTCGGCCACCTCGGCCGGCACCCGTTCGGCCGGGTCCTTGCGCAGCAGCCCCTCGATGACGGGGGCCAGCGCGCCCGCCCGGCGCGGCCGCGGCAGCTCCTCGTCGACGATCGCGCGCAGGGTGCTCAACGGCGTGTCGTGCCGGAAGGGGGAGGTGCCCTCGACCGCCGCGTACAGCAGCACGCCCAGCGACCACAGGTCCGACTCGGGACCCGGCGTGCGGCCCAGCGCCCGCTCCGGCGCGAGGAACTCGGGCGAGCCGATGACCTCGCCGGTCATGGTCAGCGCCGAGGTGCCCTCGACGGAGGCGATACCGAAGTCGGTGAGCACCACCCGGCCGTCGTTGGACATCAGCACGTTGGCGGGTTTCACGTCCCGGTGCAGCACGCCCGCCTCGTGCGCCGCCCGCAGCGCGGCCAGTACCTCGACCCCGATGCGCGCGGCCCGCGCGGGCTCCAACGGGCCCTCGGCCTGCAGCAGTTCGGCGAGGGAGATGCCCCGCACCAGCTCCATGACGATCCACGGCCGGCCGTCCTGCACGACCACGTCGTACACCGTCACCACATTGCGGTTCGCCACCCGGGCGGCGGCCCAGGCCTCCCGCTCCAGCCGGGCGTACAGCCGCTCGACGTCCGAGGCCGGCAGTCCGGCCGGGGCGCGGACCTCCTTGACGGCGACCTCACGGTGCAGCACCTCGTCCCGGGCCCGCCACACCGTGCCCATGCCGCCCTCGCCGAGCGGGGACAGCAGACGGTAGCGGCCCGCGATCAGACGCTCACTGCCGGGCTCCTCGGTCACCGCGCACCCCATTCCCCCTTCGCATCCTGGTGAATACCTCCCCAACGTAGCTCAGACCAGTACGGATGCGGCCCCCTTGAACACCAGCCCGACACCGAGGGCCACGACCACCAGCGCCGACCACAGGGGCAGGTTCCGGCGCACCAGCGCCACCGCCGGGTGGCCGGTCCGGCGCGGGCTCCGGTCCAGCAGCCGGGCCGCGCCCGCGCCCAGCCGGACGACGGCGAACCCGGCGGCCGTCAGGGTCAGGGCCAGCCCGATCCCGTACGCGACGACGAGCAGCAGCCCGAACCAGGCGTGGCCGAGTGCCGCGGCGCCGACCAGCACGACGACCGCGGAGGGACTGGGGACCAGCCCCCGGCGAAGCCGAGCAGGATCGTGCCGCGCAGGGTCGGGGCGGTGGGGTGGCTGTGGGGCACACCGCCGTGGGTGTGGGTGTGGGTGTGGGTGTGGGTGTGGGCGTGCCCGTGCCGGTGTCCGCCGTCGTGCCCGTGCTCGCCGTCGTGGGGGTGGTGATGGCCGTGGTGGTGACCGTGGCCGCGGTGGGGGTGGTCGTGTTCGCGGTCGCGCGGGTGCTCGTGGGCGGTGGCCCGGCCGGGGTGCTCCGCGGGCGCGCCGACCAGGGCCGGCCGGCGGGCGGGCGGCTTCGCCGGCCGGTGCGGGTGCGGGTGCGGAGGCCCGTGTCCGGTGCCGTGGGCCCGGTGGTGCCAGGCCCGTCGTACGAGGGTCGCGCCCGCGAACAGGACGAGGGCGCCGCTGGCCAGGCCCAGCCAGGCGACCACCGAGGGCGCGGCGGCCGAGCCGGCGGTGACCAGGAGGCCGAGGGCGACCACGCCGAGGGTGTGGGTGACGGTGACGGACGCGGCCAGGGGCAGGACGTCCCTGAAGCGGGCCCGGTCGCCGCGGGCGGCCGCCGTCGCGGCCATGAGCGTCTTGCCGTGTCCCGGCGCGAGGGCGTGCATCGCCCCGAGGCCGACGGCGAGGACCAGCGCCAGCGCGGCGAAACCGAGGGTGAGGTGCTGCCGGGCGACCAGGCCGTCCAGGGCCCGCGTCCAGCGGTCCGCGCCGCGGGGCAGCACGGACGCGGCGGGCGCGTCGCCCTCCTCTTCCCCGGTGAGCGCCGGGCCGCCGGGCCGCACCCGCAGGGAAGCGGTCGCGGTGTCGGCGGGCGAGGACAGCAACTCGGCCGGATAACGCGTCAGTTCCCCGGACACCGACTCTCGCGGTACATCCGCGCCGGTGAGCGTCGTCCGGTCACCGCGCGCGGTGATCTCGCGCCAGCCGGGCCCGGAGGAGGCGCCCGCGCTGCGGAAGGCGAGGGACACCGACGCGGCCCCGGGCAGCGGAGCGGTCAGCCGGCACCGCACGCGCAGGGTGTCCAGCCCCGCCTGCCCCGGCCGCAGCTCCGCCTCCGCGGCGGCGGCCGTGAGGGCGACCGTACGGCCGTCGACGGTGAGGCGGCTGTCCGCGGCGGCCGTGGCGCACCGCTGCCGGGCCCACCCGGCCGTACCGAGCCGTTCGACGTCCGGCTTCGCCTGGGTCGCCGGGATCTCCGCGAGATCCTCCACGTGGTCGACGCGCAGCTGACCGGGGGCGGCCACGAGGCCGTCGTACCGGTTGACGGTGAAGTTGCCCAGGGGTGCGCGCTCGCACCGGTGGAGGGGAACAGGGCGAGCGCGCACCCGGCCGTCAGGACGGCCGCGCCGGAGGCGAACGCGCGACGGGGCGTCACTCGGCCGCCTCCAGCGCCTTCAGGGCGGCACGGGCCTCGCGGGCCCGAGGGCCGAGAAGCCGGGGTTCAGTTCCAGGGCCGCGGCGAGGTGGGCGCGGGCGTCGTCCGGGTGGCCCGTGGCCCGTTCGATCACGCCCCGGTGGTAGAGGAAGGCGGCGTTGCGGTAACCGGTGGCCGTGGCCTGCCGGGCGTGGCCGAGCGCCTCGTCGTCCTCGCCGTTGACGTGCAGGGCCCAGGCGAGGGCGTCGGCGGTGTGCACGGTGCGGCGGCGGTTCCATTCGGCGCGGGCCGCGCGCAGTGCCGCCGCCCGGTCGCCGTGGTCGGCGGCGGCGAGCGCGGTGTCCAGGTCGACGTTGACGCCGCCCGCGCGGGCGAGCGCCGTCCAGGCGTCGACGAGCCGGTACCGGTCCCGCGCCTTCGCCGCGTCGCCCTCGCCGCCGCGCACCTCGTACAGCTCGCCCGACGCGACCAGCGGGCCGGGGAGCGGGAAGCGGGCGACCACGTTCTCCAGCTCCTCGATCGCCTCCGCCTGCCGGCCGCTCGCCGCCAGGGCGCGGGCGCGGCCCTCCAGCGCCGGGAGATAGTCCTCGTCGGCGGCGAGGGCGCGGGCGTAATGGGTGAGGGCGGTGGCGTCGTCGCCCTGGTTCCAGGCGAGCAGGCCGAGCTGGGTGGCCACGTAGGCGATGTCGCCCGGCGTGGTCGAGGCCGCGAGCGCCCGGTCCAGGACCCGGCGGGCGCCGGCGACGTCGCCGCGCAGCTCCTGGACGTACGCGTAGCGGGTGAACACCGGTATGCCGGGCCGCCGTTCGTCGGCCGTGCGGGCCGCCCGCGCCGCCTCCTCGTACCGGCCCAGTTCGACGAGCGCGTCGATGCGGGAGCACAGGGCGCGTTCGTTGTAGGGGTTCAGTTCCAGGGCCCGGTCGGCGTCGGCGAGCGCGTCGGCGAACTCGTGGCGGGCCGCGGCGAGCGCGGCACGGCCGGCCAGGGCCTGGTCGTTGTCCGGGCGCAGGGCGAGGGAGCGCTTCAGCGCCCGCTCGGCCTGCGGGTAGCGGGAGGGGTCGCCCTGGGTGCGGGCCTGCTCGACGTAGGCGAGGCCGAGGGTGGCCCAGCCGCCGAAGTCCTTCGGCTGGTCGCGGAGATGGGCCTGGAGCGAGGCGATGCCGGTGCCGAGGTCGGCGGCCGCGAGCAGACCGGGGGAGACCGCGGCGGCCGTCACCACCGGCGCGTCCGCGCCGTCCCGCACCGCGCCGAACGCGATCGCCCCCGCGGTGAGACCCACGGCCAGCAGGGCGGCACAGGCCCCGAGCTGCACGGACCGCCAACGGCGCCCCGCGGCGGCGACCCGCCGAACGGCGGCGACCCGTTCCTCGGCGGACCGGGCCGCTTCGGGCACCGGGGCGGCTCCGGCGGCTCCCGTGGTCCCAGTTGCTTCGGGAGTCCCGGAAGCCCCGGAAGCCCCGGAAGCCCCGGAAGCCGGGGCGGCCGCGGCGGTCGGGGCGGTCCCGAGGGTCTCGGCGGGTTCGGTGGATCCGGAAGCCGGGGCGGTCCGGGTGTCGTGGGTCTCCGCGGCCTCCGCGGCCTTCCCGGCCGCACCGGCCGCACCGGCGGTCTCCGTCGCCTCCGGCCGTGCCGTCGGCGTGCCCGCCGTTCGCCCGGCCCCGGTCTCCCCGGCCCCGGTCTCCCCGGACGCCGTCTCCTTCACCGGGGCGGTGGCACCGGGCCCGGAGGCCGGCCGCTCGCGCTCCGGTCCGCCGTCGTTCGTACGCGGGGGCATGCCCTCTCCTCGGTCTCCTGGGGTGAATCGTCCTGCGCACGTGCGTGGGGGTGGCGCGGCCCGCGCCGTGGGGGATGAGTACGCGGGCCGCGCCCGTCGGTGGGGCGGGCCGGGGAGCGCAGGATTCTCCCCGGCCCGCCCGGACGAAGGGGTCCGCCTGCGGACCCGTGGGCCGGACCGGCGTCAGCCCCGGTACGCCCGTCGGCCGTGGCCGCCGCTCGTCCGGCGCCACCACATCAGGCCGCCGCCGACGAGCAGGACCCCGGCCGCGCCGGCGCCCGCCGAGGCGGCGATCACGGTGGTGTCCGTCCCGGACGCGGTGCCCGCGGGCCGGAGCGCGTCGCCGAGCTGGTTGCGGACGTCGTTGCCCGTGCTGACGCCCTTGGCGAGCGGGCCGCGGGAACCCTCGGTCGGCAGCGCGACGTAGGGGAAGGCCTTCTCGAAGTGCTTGTCGTTCTTGTCGACCGCGTCACCCAGGTCGTTCTTGGCGCCCAGCAGTTCGCCCTCGACGACCTGGAGCGAGGCGTCGATCACGTCGTCGGTGAGCCGGCGCCCGTTCGGGAAGCCCGCGTTGTCGCCGTCGAGCACGCCGAGGCGCTTGGGGGAGGCGGTCGGCTTGATGGAGGTGTTGAGGCGCAGTTGCTCCGAAGGCGTCACGTGCGGCGGCTGGTTGAGCCCCTTCACGCCCTTGAGGAACACGTCCACCAGGTCGTTGCGCGGCTCGGCGGGCGCCTTGATCTTGTAGATCGCCTCGATGAGCTTCGGCAGCTCCGGATTGGTGACGTTCTTCAGGAACTGGCCGTCGTCCTTCGGCTCGGACGCGTTGAACCTGTCCTTGTCCTTGATGGGGTTGACGACCTCGTTGACCAGCGGGCTGCCCAGCCGGGAGACCTGCGTGTAGTAGCCCTGCGCGTTACGGCGCTGGGTGGTCGACCAGATGCCCACGACCGGCTGGTGCGCGGACTCGGCGATCAGGTCCGTCGGCACCTGGAGGGCGATCGAGTTGACGTTGTAGCCCTTGAGCGTGTCGTTGCCGACCTCGGAGAGGTTCCCGCCGTACAGCAGGTCGAAGACGCGCAGGTCGAGGAAGAACGGGTCGTCCGCCTGGCCGGCGAAGGTCTGCGAACCGTTGGAGAGCTTGTAGACCGCCTGCTTGCGCAGCTTGGCGTAGTCCGGCATCGAGGCCTTGCCGACGTTCGACGGCGCCACCGGCACGTCGTCCGCGAGCTTCGTCGTGTGGACCGCCTTCCCCTTCTTCAGCTTGACCAGTTCGAGGTCGTACGTCTGGGTCACGTTCAGGTCCGGGTCGTCCAGGCTCTCGACCGCCCCGGTGTTGTACAGGAACGTCTTCTTGTTCTTCACATGCGTCTTGAAGGTGTAGCGGAAGAGCAGTTCGCCCTGCGCGTCACCGTTGTTGTCGACGTGGATGTCGTACTGGGCGTCCTCCGCGAACGGGAAGAAGTTCGGGCCGCCGGCCGGCTCCTCGAACGGGATCCAGTTCGCGACGATCGTCGTGGTGTCCGGTTTGTCCGGGCTCACGAAGGCGTACACGTCGGTGTTGTCGTACTGCGGGGTGCCCGAGACGAGCGGGCCTCCCGGTGGCTGGAGGCGGCCGCCTCCCCGGGCGCCAGCGTGGCGACGCCGGCGGCCGCGAGCCCCCGGTGGCCAGTGCCCCGCATATGAGGGTCGCGACGCCCCTGCGTCCGGATCCGCTCCTGGAGATAGCTGTCATGCCGTCCGTCCTCCGTGCCAACTTGCCTGACGGACAGTGATACGGAATGGGGACGCCGACTGGATTGGTCGGAAAACAAAAACTTTTTCTTTCCTGCTCACCCGCGTTTTCGCCCCTGGAATCCGTACCCCTGCCGGAGGTGTGTGCGTTGCGAATGCCTGGGACGACGGGGCGGCCGGGGTGCGGCCGCGGGGAGGGGGACCGGATGGAGGCGGACGAGCTGCTGGTGCTCGTCGCGGGAGGCGACCAGAACGCGTTCGAACGGCTCTACGCCATCGTGTCCGGGCCGGTGTTCGGACTCGTGCGGCGCGTGGTGCGGGACCCGGCGCAGTCGGAGGAGGTCTCCCAGGAGGTGCTGCTCGAACTCTGGCGCTCCGCCGCCAGGTTCGACCCCCGGCGGGGCAGCGCGCTGTCCTGGATCCTCACCCTCGCCCACCGCCGCGCCGTCGACCGGGTGCGCAGCGCCCGTGCGGCCGGCGAGCGCGAGCAGCGCGAGGCCCAGCGCGCCCACCACCCCGCCTTCGACCAGGTGACCGAGGAGGTGGAGGCCGGCCTGGAGCGCGAGTGGGTACGCCGCTGCCTGGACCGGCTGACGGCCCTGCAACGGCAGTCCGTCACCCTCGCCTACTACGACGGCTACACCTACCGCGAAGTCGCCGAGCGGCTCTCGCTGCCGCTGGGCACGGTCAAGACCCGGATGCGCGACGGACTCACGCGGCTGCGCCACTGCCTGGGAGGTGCCGCGTGAGCGTTCTCGGCTTCCTCCGCCGCGAGGACCTGCACTCGCTGGCGGCGCCCTACGCCCTCGACGCCCTCGAATCCGGCGAGCGGCGCCGCTTCGAGAAACACCTGGGCGGCTGCGACCGCTGCGCCGCCGAGGTGCGCGCCCTGTCCGAGGACGCCGTGCGGCTGGCCTGGTCGACGGCCGCCCCGCCCCGGCCGCGATGCGGGACCGGGTCCTGGCCGCCGTACGGACGACGCCGCAGGAGCCCGCGCGTGAGCCGTCGCGGGAGCGCGCGCCCCAACTCCCGCCGCACGTCTGGGGCGTGCGGCCGCCGCCCGGACGCTCCCGTGCGCCCCGGGCGCGCCGCCCGCTGTTCGTGCCGTTCGCCACGGCGACGGCCGCCGCCGCGCTCGTCGTCGCCTCCCTCTTCGCGGTCCAGGCCGGTCGCACCCAGGACCGGCTCGACGCCGAGCGGACCCGGGCACGTGAGATCGCCCACGTTCTCGCCGCTCCGGACGCCCGCGCGAGCACCGGCAGGGACGCGCGGGGCGGCACGATCGGAGTGATCGCCTCCGCTTCGACGGGCGAGGCGGTCGTCACGTTGAGCGGACGCGAGGGGCTGCCCGGCGGGCGGGTGCACCAGCTCTGGGTCATGCGCCCCGACGCGCGGCCGCGCTCCCTGGGCCTCTTCGAGGGTGACACGCCCTTGGTCGCCACCGGGCTCGGGCCCTCGTCGACGTCACTCGCCGTGACCGTCGAGCCCGACGGGGGATCACCGCAGCCCACTACCCAGCCGGTTGTCCAACTCACCCTGAAATCGGTCGGATTCGGAGAGTAATGGCGGAAGGGTCGTCAACCCCCTTACGGGGAAGGTGATTCCTGTGGCCGCGATACACGTGTGCCTCGCCGGGGCGATAGGGTTACCCTGCCCGGGCCGGGTGGACTCGTACGGGTGGGGAGTGACATGGAACAGATAACGATGCGCAGCAGGGCGAGGGTCCCTGCCATCACCTGCGGGAGCAGCGCGACCAGTTCGCGTCTCGACCGCCATCTCTCGGTGCTGGCGGGCCCCGCCATACCGCAGCGGGAGACGGCCGAGGCGACCTCCCTGATGCGGGAGCTGACGTCGCGCGCGCCCGCCCACCGCAGCCCGAGGGGCGCCCGGATCAGCGGGGTCTCGCTGTTCGCGCCGCTGCGCCGGCTGCGCCGTTCGCTGTTCGGCAACAACAAGCACTGAGGCCCGCGCTCAGGAGGCCACACCGTCCCGGCGCAGCGCTGCGATCTCCTCGTCCGTCATCCCCACGGCACGCAGCAAGGCTTCGGTGTGCTCCCCGAGCGCGGGCACGGCCCCCATCCGCGCCTCCGCCCCGCCCGGCAGCGTGATCGGAGGCAGCAGCGCCCGCAACGGCCCGACCGGCGAGTCCACCTCCCGCCACCGCTCCCGGCCGCCAGCTGCGGATGTCCGGCCACCTCGTGCAGATCCCGCAGCCGCGCGCACGCGATGCCCGCGGCCTCCAGACGCGCCAGCGCCTCGTCGGCGTCCAGCGCGCCCAGCGCCCCCGCCACCAGCGCGTCGGTACGCTCCCGGTGCGCGACCCGCGCCGCGTTCGTCGCGTACGCCGGGTCACTCCCCAACTCCGGTCGCTCCAGCACCCGTTCCGCCAGCCGGCGCCACTCCCGGTCGTTCTGCACCGACAGCAGCACCCGCCCGCCGTCGGCCGTCGGATAGGCGTCGTAGGGCGCGATCACGGCGTGCGCGAGGCCGGTGCGCGCGGGGGCCGTGCCGCCGTGCATCGCGTGGTGCAGCGGATGCCCCATCCACTCGGCCAGCGCCTCCAGCATCGACACCTCCACCGGCCCGCCCGCCCGGTCGTCCCGCGCCGCACCAGCGCCGCCAGCACGCCCGAGAAGGCGTACATGGCCGCCGCGACGTCCGCCGCCGGGATGCCCGCCTTCACCGGCTGCTCGGGTGTCCCCGTCACCGACACCAGCCCCGCCTCGCACTGCACGAGCATGTCGTACGCCCGCTTGTCCGCGTACGGCCCCGACGCGCCGTACCCCGAGATGTCGACGGCGACCAGGCGCGGGTGCGCGGCGCACAGGGTGGCGGCGTCCAGTCCGAGCCGGGCCGCCGCCCCCTGCGCGAGGTTCTGCACGAACACGTCCGCTCCCGCGACCAGCCGGCGCACGACGTCCAGACCGCGCGGGTCCTTCAGGTCCAGCGCGATGGACTCCTTGCCGCGGTTGCACCACACGAAGTGCGAGGCGAGGCCGCGGGCGGCGGTGTCGTAGCCGCGCGCGAAGTCGCCGCCGTCGATCCGCTCGATCTTGATCACCCGGGCGCCGAGGTCGGCGAGCTGCCGGGTGGCGAACGGGGCCGCGACGGCCTGCTCGACGGCGACGACGGTGAGGCCCTCGAGGGGCAGGGGCAGGGGCAGGGGCAGGGGCAGGGGAGGGGGCTGCTGGTCCATGGGGTGGATCATGTCCTGGGCGGCCCCGGTCTGTCATGGCCGCGCGTACCGCCGCACGGCGAGCGGCGCGAACACCGCGATCAGCAGCCCGCACCACACCAGTGATCCGGCGACCGGGTGTGCCACCGGCCAGGCGGAACCCGCGGGGACCGGCGCGTTCCCGAACAGGTCCCGCAGGGCCGTCGTCACCGCGCTGATCGGGTTCCACTCGGCGAGCGTGCGCAGCGGGCCCGGCAGACCGCCGGTGGGGATGTAGGCATTGGACAGCAGCGGCAGCACGAAGGTCGCGCTGCCGAGCTGACCGGCCGCCTCCTCGCTGCGGGACAGCAGTCCGAGGAAGATGCCCGCCCAGGTGCAGGCGAACCGGAACAGCAGGAGCAGCCCCACCGCGCCGGTCGCGGCGAGCGCCGAACCCTCCACGCGCCAGCCCACGGAGAGCCCGACCAGCAGCAACGGCACGGTCCCCGCCGCCGTGACGACGAGGTCGGCCACCGCCTGCCCCAGCGGCACCGCGGCCCGGCTCACCGGCAGCGTGCGCAGCCGGTCCGCCACGCCCCGGTGGACGTCCTGGGCCGCCTGGAACATGCCGGTCATGATCCCGTTGGCGGCGGTCGCCACCAGCAGGCCCGGCACCAGGAGGGAGCGGTACTGCGCACCCGGCATCGCCAGCGCGCTGCCGAAGACGTAACCGAAGAAGAGCAGCATGGTGATCGGCATGGTCTGGGTGAGGATCACCAGCGCCGGACTGTTGCGGACGCGCAGCAGCTGGCGGCCCAGCATGGCCGTGCCGTCGAGGGCGAGGGCGAGGGCGCTCACGCGGCGGCCTCCTCACCGGCGGCGGGGCGGTCGCCGGCGGGACGGTCGCCGGCCGGGCTGCCGCCCCCGACGCCGTCGGCCACGCGCCCGTCGCCGGTGAGCCGGTCGGCCGCGCGCCCGTCGCCGGTGAGCCGCAGGAACACCTCGTCGAGGGTGGGCGGTCTCAGCGTGACGTCGAGCAACGGCACGCCCGCCGCGTCGAGTTCACGGACCAGCCGGGCAGGGTGAGCGTGCCGTCGCGGGTGACCGCGCCGACGGCGGCCCGCGCGTGGTCGAACGACGGTTCGCCGCCCGTGAGGCGGTCCAGGACGCCCGCCGCCCGCGCCAGGGCGGCCGGGTCCGCGACGACGGCCTCGGCGTACGAGCCGATCAGCGCCTTGAGGTGCCGCGGCGAGCCGGTCTGCGCGACGCGGCCCCGGTCGAGCAGTGCGATGTCGTCGGCCAGCCGATCGGCCTCCTCCAGGTACTGGGTGGTCAGCAGGACCGTCGTGCCCTCGTCGCGCAGCTCGCGGACGGCGGTCCACACCTCGTCCCGGCCGGCCGGGTCGAGGCCGGTGGTCGGCTCGTCGAGGAACAGCACCCGCGGCCGGCGGACCAGGCTCGCCGCGAGGTCCAGGCGCCGCCGCATCCCGCCCGAGTAACCCGACGCGGCACGGTCGGCGGCCTCCGTCAGGCCGAAGCGCTCCAGCAGCGCGTCGACGCGCCCGGCGGGCCCGCGCACCCGGTGCAGCCGGGCGAACAGCCGCAGGTTCTGCCGGCCGGTGAGGTCGCCGTCGACCGTCGTGTCCTGTCCGGTGACGCCGATGACACGCCGGACGGCCGCCGCCTCGCGGACGAGGTCGTGCCCCGCGATCCGGGCCGACCCGCCGTCCGGTCGCAGCAGCGTCGTCAGCAGGCGCACGGCGGTCGTCTTGCCCGCCCCGTTGCGCCCGAGGATCCCGCAGACCGTGCCCTGCGGGACGGCGAGGTCGAGGCCCCGCAGGGCACGCACCTGTCCGAAACGCTTCTCCAGACCCTCACTAAGTACAGCGTACGTAGTAGTCATGGGTCGACCATAGCGCACTACGTACGGTGTACGTAACTACGATGGTGGGCGAGGTGATGACCGATGGCGGGCCGAGCGGCCGTACCCGAAGTGATCTGGGCCCGTCCCGAGCGGACGGGCCGGGGGCCGAAGCCCGCGTACACGCGTGCCGACATCGCGGCGGCGGCCGTGCGGATCGCCGACGCCGGGGGGCTCGACGCGGTGTCCATGCGGCACGTCGCCGCCGAGCTGGGCTGCGGCACCATGTCGCTGTACAACTACGTCCCCCGCAAGGAGGACCTGCACGAGCTGATGGTCGACGCGGTCAGCGGCGAGCACGAGCTGTGGGAGCCGGGCGGGGACTGGCGGGCCGACATGCTGCGGGTGGCGAGGCAGACCCGCGAGCTGATGCACCGGCACCCGTGGCTGCCCCGGCTGATGTCGCCGGTCTACGGGTTCAGCCCGAACGCGCTGCGGTACCTGGAGCACTGCCTGGCCTGCCTGGACCCGCTGGACATGACGTACGGCATGAAGATGCAGCTCGTCGGCATGCTCAACGGGGTCGTGACGATGTACGTCTCCACCGAGCTGGCCACCGCCGAGCGGACGCGGTCGCTGCCGTGGTCGGAGGAGCAGGAGAACGCGGCGCGGATCGGCTACCTGGCGAGCCAGGTGGCCACCGGGGCCTACCCGCGGATGGCCGCGGCCTTCTCCGAGGACCCCGGGCCGATCGACCTGGAGGCCGTCTTCGGGTTCGCGGTGGAGCGGGTGCTGGACGCCTTCGCGCCCGGGTCGTGAAGCCCCCGGCCCAGGCTGTGGAGCCCCCGGCCCGGGCCGGGGAGCGCCCTAGAGGAGTGCCAGCTGGCCCTCCGGGCCCTCCTCGTGCAGGGTCAGGACCGAGGCGGGGCGGCGGGCCCGGTGCGGTACCGGCAGTACGCCCGCCGCGCGCAGGTCCGACGTCGTGACACCGTCCGTCACCTGCAACTCCGCCCGCTGGGGCAGGAGTTCCGTCAGCAGGGTCAACACCGTGATGAGTTCCAGCAGTTCCGAGGTCCAGGACGGGGGCCAGGTGCGCGGCCGGAGGGCGGAGAGGGTGCCGGCCTCGCCGGGTGCGGTGCGCACCGCGAACCACCGCTCCAGGACCCGGACGCCGCCCGCCTCGAAGTCCCAGGCCTGCGGGGGACCGGGGAGATGCGCCCCCCGTCGAGGTGGAGGGCCTCCTCGGCGGGGTCGTGGCGGACGGTCAGGGGCAGGGCGGGCAGCGGGGCGCGGACGTAGGGGCGGCGGCCGCCGGGCAGCTTGGGGCGCTCGCCGTCGCGGCGCAGGAGCCGCAGCAGGCGGTGGCCCAGCGCGACGCCGCGGGACCACAGCCCGGGGTCCCGGGTGAGTGGGACCGTGCGGTCGGGACGGACCGCGGCGAGGGTCCAGGCGAGGAAGTCCAGCGGGTCGCGGGAGTGCCCGAGGTGCTCCAGCAGGCCCGGCGCGAGGTTGGGTTCCCCGCCGCCGGGCCGGCGGTACAGGGGGCGGATCCGGCGGGCGCGCAGCGTCGGGAAGCGGGAGGTCGCGAGCAGGTGCGGGGCCCCGTCCGACTCCACCACGAAGACCTGGTGCGCGTCCGCCACCCGCCACAGCTCGGGGCGGGCCGCGTCGATGAGCCGGTGGTCGGGGATGAGCCACTGCTCGTCGAAGGGGGCGGCCAGGACCCGGACCGGCTCGGGGCAGGGGCCGGTGGCGCGGATCAGCCTCCCGGTGCCGGCGGGCCCGCCGGGCAGCTGTGCGACCGCGGTGTGCGCGGTGCGCGAGCGGGTCGGCTGGAGGAGGGCCTCGCGGTCCGCGCCCTCCGCCGTCAGGAGGCGGTCCCAACGGGCCCGCAGGGAAGCCGGATCGGGGGCCGTCGGCCACCCCCGGCCGAGCCGCGGCGGTGCGACCGACCACGGCATGAGGTCCGCCAGCGGCGGAGCTTCGTCGCGCGTCACGCGTGGCATCGTACGACGTGCTCAGTGCGCGTCGAGGGTGACCGTGAAGGAGAAGCGGTCGCCGCGGTAGTGGATGACGGCCACGTCCAGCGGGCGGCCGCCGCTGTCGTAGGTGACGCCCGTGTAGTGCAGGATCGGGCTGAGCAGCGGTACCCGCAGCAGCCGGGCGGTCTCCGGGTCCGCGAGGCGGGCCTCGACCGTGTCGGTGATCCGGCTGATGTCCGCGCCCACCACGTCCCGCAGCACCTTCGTCATCGGCCAGCGCACCAGGTCCTGCGGGTCGATCACCGCGGCGAGTTCCGGACGGACGTAGTTGCGGGCGTGGTTGGTCGGCTCGCCCGTCTTCTCGTCACCGCGCAGCCGGTGGTACGCCGCCACCTCCGCCAGGTCCGGGAAGTGCTCGGCGACGTCCGCCGGGACCGGCACCGGGCCGTGCGAGAGCAGCTCCGTCACCATGCCCGACTGCTGGGCCACGATCGCGTCGACCGAGCCCAGCAGCCTGACCGGGGCGCCCCGCCGGGCCGTCGGCTCGATGAACGTGCCGCGGCGGCGGTGCCGGGTGATCAGCCCCTCGTCCTCCAGCTCCTTGAGCGCCTGCCGCATGGTCAGCACGCTCACCCCGTAGTGCCCGGCCAGCTGCTCCTCGGTGGGCAGCCGCAGCGGGTCCGCGGCCGAACGCCCCAGTATCGAGGCGCGCAGCGACTGCGACACCTGGTACCAGAGCGGCAGCTTGCGGTTCAGGACGATCGAGTCCGGCGCGAAGGAGGTCACGGGGCCATCCGTACCCGGCGGCAATCCTCAGTGCAAGGGGCGGAAGTGACGTTCGAGGCCCGACCACACGTCGTCGTACCCCTGTTGCAGGTGGTCCGCGCCGGCCGCCTGCGGGGTGAGGGCGAGTGGCCACCGCGTCTCGAACATGAACGCCAGCCCGTCGTCGACCCGGTGCGGCACCAGGTCGGCCGCGCTGGCCCGGTCGAACGTCTCCCGGTCCGGGCCGTGCGCCGACATCATGTTGTGCAGCGAGCCGCCGCCGGGCACGAAGCCCTCCGCTTTGGCGTCGTAGGCCCCCTCGATCAGGCCCATGTACTCGCTCATCACGTTCCGGTGGAAGTACGGCGGCCGGAAGGTGTCCTCGCCCACCAGCCAGCGCGGCGCGAAGACCACGAAGTCCACGCCCGCCAGCCCCGGGGTGTCGGACGGGGACGTCAGCACCGTGAAGATCGACGGGTCCGGGTGGTCGTACGAGATCGTGCCGATGACGTTGAAGCGGCGCAGGTCGTAGACGTACGGGACGTGGTTGCCGTGCCAGGCGACGACGTCGAGGGGCGAGTGGTCGTAGGTGGCCGTCCAGAGGTTGCCGCAGTACTTGTTGACCACCTCCACCGGACCCTCGACGTCCTCGTACGCGGCGACGGGCGCGCGGAAGTCGCGCGGGTTGGCCAGGCCGTTGGCGCCGATGGGGCCGAGGTCGGGGAGGCGGAACGGGGCGCCGTAGTTCTCGCACACGTAACCGCGGGCCGTCCCGTCGAGCGGTTCCACCCGGAAGCGGACCCCGCGCGGGATCAGCGCCACGTGCCCCGGCTCGGCGTGCAGCAGGCCGAACTCGGTGCGCAGCAGCAGGCCGCCGCGCTCCGGCACGATCAGCAGCTCGCCGTCGGCGTCGCTGAACACCCGGTCCATGGCGGTGTCGGCGTGGTAGAGGTGCACGGCCATGCCGGCGCGCTGCGCGGCGTCGCCGTTGCCGCCCAGGGTCCACAGACCCCCCAGGAAGTCCGTCCCCGGCGCGGGGTCGGGGAGGGGGTCCCAGCGCAGCCGGTTCGGGTCCGGGACCGTGTCCGCGAAGGGGCGGTGCGCAGAGCGCCGTTGTCCGCGCGGGTGAACGCCGGGTGCGCGGCCGAGGGGCGGATCCGGTACAGCCACGAGCGGCGGTTGTCGGCGCGCGGCTCGGTGAAGGCGGAGCCGCTGAGCTGCTCCGCGTACAGCCCGAGGGGCGCGCGCTGCGGGGAGTTGCGTCCCTCGGGCAGGGCGCCGGGCACGGCCTCGGAGGCGTGCTCGTTGCCGAATCCCGTGAGGTACGTCAGCCCCTCTGCCGTCTTGCGTGCGTCCCCGCTGTTCATACGTGCTCCCTCGACCGCCGATTCCTCTGTATCACCGTAGGATTGCGGTTTCCCGGACGCAAGAGGTGCACGGGTCCTCCTTGCGGAGGACGATCACGGATGGCGAGAAACAGACCCCGGAAGGATCCCCGTGTCGCACCCGTGTTCTACGCTCCCGGGCATGTCGTGGACGCGTGGAATCCTGCCCGCGCTCGCGGTCTGTGTCCTGCTCGTGACCGGATCCGCGGGCTGCGGCACCGGTGGCGCGCCCGCGCCGGCCGGGCGCGGGAGCACGCTCCCGCCCTCGCCCGTCGGCAAGGTGCTCGACGACACGGACGACGACGGGCGGCACTACCGGGAGATCGGCGGGAAGGGCGCGCCGCAGGTCCGTCTGGAGGTGGAGCCCGACGCCGAGGGTGGCTGGGACGTGCGCCTGAAGCTGCGGGGCTTCCGCCTGTCGCCGTCCGGTGCGCGGGCGGCGGTCGGCGGCCGCGGCATCGCCCGGATCTTCGTGGACGGCTCGCCCCTCGCCGACCTGCGCGACCCCTCCTACCGCATCCCCGAGGGCTACCTCGCGCACGGCACCCACCAGGTCACCGCACGGCTGTACGCCGACGACGGCACGGTGTGGGCGGTCGACGGGAAGCCGGTGGAGAGCACGGCGGACATCACGGCCTCGGAGTCCGAGGCGGAGCCGGAGACGCGGCCCGAGGCGGAGCCGCAGCCGGGAGCGGAGTCGGAGCCGGGGGCGGGAGCGGGGACGGAGTCGGAGGCGGGGGCAGGGACGGGGGCCCGATCGGGTTCCCCGGGCGGCCCGGGCGCGTCGTCCCCCGCCGCGTTGAGTGCACCGGCCACCTTTGCGCGTACCGAGGGGCGAGGTTCACCGGACCGCGGCGGAAAGGCATCATGAAGCCCGTGCCCCACGCGACATCGCTCCGTCGCGCGCCCGTGCAGCGGCGCAGCGCCGAACGGCTGACCAGAATCCTCGACGCCTGCGCCGACCTCCTGGACGAGGTCGGCTACGACGCGCTGAGCACCCGTGCCGTCGCCCAGCGGGCCGGCGTCCCCATCGGGTCGGTCTACCGCTTCTTCGGCAACAAGAGGCAGATGGCCGACGCGCTGGCCCAGCGCAACCTGGAGCGGTACGCCGAACGGGTCACCGAGCGGCTGCGGGACGCCCGGCGGGGGGACTGGCGGGCCGCGACGGACGCCGTCCTCGACGAGTACCTGGCCATGAAGCGCACCGCGCCCGGCTTCTCGCTCGTGGACTTCGGCAACCAGATCCCCATCGGCTCGCGCGCCGAACCCAACCACCGCGTCGCCGACCGCCTCACCGACCTGCTCTCCGACCACCTCGGCCGGACCCCCGACGAGGACCTGCGCCGCACCTTCCTGATCGCGGTGGAGACCGCGGACACCCTCGTCCACCTGGCCTTCCGGATGGCGCCCGAGGGCGACCCGAAGATCATCGAGGAGGCGCGGGAACTGCTGCGGGCGTACCTGGCCCGCGTGCTGGACTGACGCGCCCGCCGGATCGCGCGGCCCAGGCCCTCCCCAGCATGCATACCGGTCGGTATGCTCGGCGGACGAGAGCGCCACAGCCGCCGCCTTCCCAGGAGGACCCGTGTCCCGCACCGCCCTGCGAATCTGCCCCCTGTGCGAGGCCACCTGCGGGCTGACCCTGACCATCGAGGGAACCCGGGTCACCGGTGCCCGCGGCGACCGCGAGGACGTCTTCAGCAACGGGTTCATCTGCCCCAAGGGCGCCTCCTTCGGCGCCGTCGACGGCGACCCCGACCGGCTGCGCGCACCCCTCGTCCGCCGCGACGGCGAACTGCGCGAGGCCACCTGGGCGGAGGCCTTCGACGCCGTCGCCGCCGGGATCCGCCCGGTCCTCGAACGCGACGGCCCGCACGCGGTCGGCGTCGTCCTCGGCAACCCCAACGTGCACACCATGGCCGGCGCGCTCTACCCGCCCGTGCTGCTCGCCGGACTCGGCACCCGCAGCCTCTTCACCGCCTCCACGGTCGACCAGATGCCCAAGCACGTCTCCAGCGGACTCCTCTTCGGTGACGCGGGCGCCATCCCGGTGCCGGACCTGGACCACACCGACCACCTGCTCCTGATCGGGGCCAACCCCCTGGAGTCCAACGGGAGTCTGTGCACCGCCCCCGACTTCCCCGGCAAGCTCAAGGCGCTCAGGGCCCGCGGCGGCACCCTCACCGTCATCGATCCCCGCCGCACCCGCACCGCGCGGCTCGCCGACCGGCACATCGCGATCCGGCCCGGCACCGACGCCCTGCTGCTCGCGGCGATGGCACACGTACTGTTCGAGGAAGGACTCGTGCAGCTGGGCGAGTTGAGCGCGCAGGTGCAGGGCGTCGACGAACTCCGTGACGCCGTCGGCGAGTTCACTCCGGAGGCGGTGGCGGCCGCCTGTGACGTGGACGCCGCGCTCGTGCGCACCCTCGCCCGGGAACTCGCCGCCGCCCCCACCGCCGCCGTCTACGGCCGCATCGGCAGCTGCACCGTCCCGTACGGCACCCTGGCGAGCTGGCTCGTCGACGTCCTCAACATCCTCACCGGCAACCTCGACCGGCCCGGCGGCGCCCTCTTCCCGCAGGCCGCCACGGACCGCACGCCCGGCCCGCCGGTCCCGGCCGGGGCTTCGCGCTCGGGCGCTGGCACTCCCGCGTGAGCCGGCACCCCGAGGCCAAGGGCGAACTGCCGCTCTCCGCGCTCGCCGAGGAGATCGACACCGCGACGGACGAGGGCACCCCGGTCCGGGCGCTGATCGCCGTCGCCGCCAACCCGGTGCTCTCCGCCCCCGACGGCGACCGGCTCGACAAGGCGCTCGACTCGCTCGACTTCATGGTCAGCGTGGACCCGTACCTCAACGAGACCTCGCGCCACGCCGACGTCGTCCTGCCGCCGCCCCCGCCGTCCCAGAGCCCCCACCACGACTTCGCCTTCAACGCCCTCGCCGTCCGCAACCAGGTCCGCTACACCCGCCCCGCCGTCCCGCTGGAGCCGGGCCGGATGGCCGAGACCGAGATCCTCGCCCGGCTGGTCCTGGCCGTCACCGGGATGCACGGCGCCGACCCCGGCGCCGTCGACGACCTGGTCATCGGGCAGACCCTCGGCAAGGCGGTCGCGGACCCGCACTCACCCGTGCACGGCCGCGACCCCGAGGACCTCGCGGCCCGGCTCGCCGGCGACAGCGGCCCCGAACGCCGGCTCGACATGATGCTGCGCCTCGGCCCCTACGGCGACGGCTTCGGCGTCCGGCCCGACGGGCTGTGCCTGGAGCGGCTCCTCGACCGCCCGCACGGCATCGACCTCGGGCCGCTGCGGCCGCGCCTGCCGCAGCCGCTGAAGACCCGCAGCGGGAAGATCGAGCTGCTGCCCGGGCCGATCGCCGACGACCTGCCGCGGCTGCGGCGGGCGGCCGGCGAGCGACCCGCCGGGCTCGTCCTCGTCGGCCGCCGGCACCTGCGGTCCAACAACAGCTGGATGCACAACGTCCCCGCCCTCACCGGCGGCAGCAACCGCTGCACCGTCCAGGTCCACCCCGAGGACGCCGAGCGGCTCGGGCTGCGCGACGGGCAGCCGGTGCGGGTCAAGGGCGCCGGGGGGGAGGTGACCGTGCCGGCCGAGGTGACCGACGGGGTGCGCCGGGGCGTCGTCAGCATCCCGCACGGCTGGGGCCACGACCGCCCCGGCACCCGGCTCGGCCACGCCTGCGCCGACCCCGGAGTCAACGTCAACCAGCTCCTCGACGGCAGCCTGCTCGACCCGCTGTCCGGCAACGCCGTCCTCAACGGCGTGCCCGTCGAACTCACCCCTACCGGCTGACCTGGAGTTTTGCGCTTATTGCTCGCACGTCAACATCTTGTTAACACCGTTTGAACGGTCCTAACGTCAACGCACCGCCGACCCCCAGGTGGGATGTTCAAGGGCGAACGTTAGGTATCCATTCATGCTGACCATCCTCGGCTTCGCCATGATCGCGACCTTCCTGGTCCTGATCATGCTGAAGAAGATGTCGCCGATCGCGGCGCTCGTCCTGATCCCGGCACTGTTCTGTGTCTTCGTCGGGAAGGGCGCCAAGCTCGGGGACTACGTCCTCGACGGCGTCTCCAGCCTCGCCCCACCGCGGCGATGCTCATGTTCGCGATCGTCTACTTCGGTGTGATGATCGACGTCGGCCTGTTCGACCCGATCGTGCGGGCCATCCTGAAGTTCTGCAAGGCCGACCCGCTGCGCATCGTCGTCGGCACGGCGCTCCTCGCCGCGATCGTCTCGCTCGACGGCGACGGCTCCACCACCTTCATGATCACCGTCTCGGCGATGTACCCGCTCTACAAGCGCCTGAAGATGAGCCTGGTCGTGATGACCGGTGTCGCCGCGATGGCCAACGGCGTGATGAACACGCTGCCCTGGGGCGGCCCGACCGCCCGCGCCGCCACCGCCCTGAAGCTCGACGCCGGCGACATCTTCGTCCCGATGATCCCGGCCCTGGCCGTCGGTCTCCTGGGCGTCTTCGCCCTCTCCTACGTCCTCGGCCGCCGCGAGCGCAAGCGGCTCGGCGTGCTGACGCTGGACGAGGTCCTGGTGGAGGAGACGGAGACCGAGACGGAGACCGAGACGGTGCTCGTGGGTGCCGGCACCGGCGCCGGCGCCGGCACCGGCAGGAAGACCGTCCCCGCGGGCGGTTCGGGTTCCGGCACCGACGCCGACGCCGACGCCGACGGCGAAGCGGGTGCGGGCGCCGACGAGCCCGAGGAGGACGCGCGCCTCGCCGGGCTCGACCCGAACCGCGCCACCCTGCGTCCCAAGCTGTACTGGTTCAACGCGCTCCTCACGGTCACGCTGCTCACCGCCATGATCATGGAGTGGCTGCCGATCCCGGTGCTGTTCCTGCTCGGTGCCGCGCTCGCGCTCACCGTCAACTTCCCGCACATGCCCGACCAGAAGGCCCGCCTCGGCGCGCACGCCGAGAACGTCCTCAACGTCGCCGGCATGGTGTTCGCCGCCGCCGTCTTCACCGGCGTCCTCACCGGCACCGGCATGGTCGACCACATGGCCACCTGGCTGGTGGACAACATCCCCGACGGCATGGGCCCGCACATGGCCTTCGTCACCGGCGTCCTGAGCATCCCGCTCACCTACTTCATGTCGAACGACGGCTTCTACTTCGGCGTCCTGCCCGTCCTCGCCGAGGCCGGCCAGGCCCACGGGGTCTCCTCGCTGGAGATCGCCCGCGCCTCCCTGGTGGGCCAGCCCCTGCACATGTCGAGCCCGCTCGTCCCGGCCGTCTACGTCCTCGTCGGCATGGCCAAGGTCGAGTTCGGCGACCACACGCGGTTCGTCGTCAAGTGGGCGGCCCTGACCAGCCTGGTGATCCTCGCGGCGGGCATGCTGTTCGGGATCATCTGACCCGGGGGTCCGGCCTGGCGGCCCGGCGCGTCCCGCCGGGCCGTCCCGCTCCGATCCGCTCGGCTCCACGCTCGTTCCGAATCCGAATCCGAATCCGAATCCGAATCCGACTTCGGCTCCGACCGCCAGGGAGGAAACGACCATGGGGCCCGGTGGGAACCGCGGCTGGCTGCTCCGCCTCGTCATCGCCTTCGGCTTCGCGCAGGGGGCGGTGTCGATGGCCCGGCCCGCCGTCTCCTACCGGGCCCTCGCGCTGGGCGCGGACGAACGGGCGGTCGGCGTCATCGCCGGCGTGTACGCCCTCCTTCCGCTCTTCGCCGCCGTCCCGCTGGGACGCCGTACCGACCACGGCCGGTGCGCGCCCCTGCTGCCCTTCGGCGTGGTCCTGATAGCCGGCGGCTGCGCCTTGAGCGGCGCCGCCGGCTCCCTGGGGACGATGGCCCTGTGGAGCGGCGTCATGGGACTCGGCCACCTCTGCTTCGTCATCGGCGCCCAGTCGCTCGTCGCCCGCCAGTCCGCACCGCACGAACAGGACCGCAACTTCGGTCACTTCACGATCGGTGCCTCGCTCGGCCAACTGGCCGGCCCGATCGCCGCGGGCTCCCTGATCGGCGGCCCCGACATGGCCGGCACCAGCGCGCTGGCCCTCCTCGTCGCCGGCGCGGGCGCCGCGGTCGCGTTCACCTCGCTGTGGCGCGTCGAGCACCCGGACACCTCCGCCACGTCGCGCACGCCGAAGGGCGACTGTGTTCCCGTCGTACCCGTCGTACCCGTCGTCCGCATCCTGCGCACCCGCGGCGTGCCCGCGGGCATCCTCGTCAGCCTCTCGGTGCTGTCCGCGACCGACATCCTCACCGCCTATCTGCCGGTGGTCGGCGAGCACCGGGGCATCGCGCCGTCGGTGATCGGCCTGCTGCTCAGCCTGCGGGCCGCCGCCACCATCGTCTGCCGCCTGGTCCTCACGCCCCTGCTGAGGCTGCTCGGGCGGACCGCTCTGCTCACCGTGACCTGCCTGTCGGCGGCCCTGCTGTGCGCCGGGCTCGCGCTGCCGGTGCCGGTGTGGGCGCTGGCCGTGATGCTCGCGGCGCTCGGCTTCTGCCTCGGGGTGGGGCAGCCCCTGTCCATGACGACCGTCGTCCAGGCCGCGCCCGACGGCGCCCGCTCCACCGCCCTCGCGCTCCGGCTGACCGGCAACCGTCTCGGCCAGGTCGCCGCGCCGGCCGCCGCGGGTCTGATCGCCGGGGTGGCGGGCGTGGCGGCGCCGTTCGTGATGCTGGGCGGGCTGTTGCTGCTCTCGTCGGGAGTGGCGCTGCGCTCGCCGGAGCGGGGCGCGCCCAGGGCGCGGGCGGGGGGCGGCGAAGACGCTTTCGGGACCGGGACCGGGACCGGGACCGGGACCGGGACCGGGACTGGGGCCGATGCCGGGGTCGGAGCCGATGCCGATGCCGGGAGCCGCGGCGGAGTGCGGCGTACCGGTTCCTCGTTGGGCCGTAAGAGCGATATCTGAGGCGCGGCACGCGGTGCTTCCGCGATCGGCGGGCCGGGATGTGACATCCAGTCAGATGCAAACCGATTTGTATGAAAATCATCTGACTCGGAGGTTCTCTGATGCCGACCTCGTCCCGTCCACGCAGGGCCGCCACGCTGACGGCCCTCGCCGCCGGTGGAGCCGTCCTCCTCGGAGCGCCGACCGCCGCTGCCGTAGGGAGAACGGAGACGTCAAGGTGCACACGGTGGGCACCGCCGTCCGCGCCCAGGCCAACCAGCCCAAGGTCTGCAGGTTCTACCTCGACGCCTTCAACTTCGACACCGCCCCGGGCATCAACTGGACCATCACACCGCAGTCCGCGCAGGCCGACAACAGCGCCGCCCTCTCCGGTGTCGTCACCCTCGCCAACGGCGCCGGGGTCACCGAGAACCTGCTGCTGCCCGCCGGGCAGTACCGGCTGGCCTGGACCGTCGTCGGCGGCGGCGTCAGCGCCGCCAGTCCGAAGGTCTTCAAGCTCGACTGCCCCGACCGGCCGCACCACGCCGGCGGCCCCCACGGCGGCCCGCCGGCGGGCGGCGGCGGCCTGGCCCGCGACGCCGCGTTCACCCCGGTCGCCGGTGCGGCGGCGGTCGGCCTGGCCGCGGCCGGCGGAGCGGCGTGGTTCCGGCTGCGCCGCCGCTCGCATGGCGCCGCGTAGGCGGATCCGCAGGCCCTGGTACCGGACGCGCGCCTACCGCCTGACGAGGACGGCCGCCCTGACCGTCACGCTGGTGGCGGGCGCCGTCTGGTGGGCCCGTGCCGAGGAGCCCGCCGACACGGCGGTCGCGGCGGCCGGCCCCGCCGGATCCGCCGTCGTGGCCGGGACGCTCGGGGCCCCGACCGGCAGGCGCTTCCGCGGTCCGGGTCCGTGCCCTCGCCGGACACCGGCGAGGGCGCGCCAGACGCACGTCCGGAGCAGGCCCGGTACGGGACGGGGCTGTCGGGGCCGGCGCGGCCCCCGGAGGGCGCGCCGCCCCCGGCGGCCCACGGGGCGGGGGCGCCGTCGGCGCACTCGGGGAAGCCCCGCCGGCCGGCGCCCTCCGCCCGTCCGGGGCGGTCGCACCAAGGGACGCCGCCGGCACGGACCCGGCAGTCCCCGCCGGGAGGACCGTCCGCAGGGGCGGCCCGGCAGTCCCCGCAGCGGGCGGCACCCTCGCGGCCGCGGCCGACCCGGCCGGTGTCGCCGCCGGGTCCCCGGCGGCCGCCGTCGACGACGGGAACCGCCCCCCCGCCGGGGGCCACCCGTACAGGGACCACACGCCCCGGCACCGCTGCCCACCCTTCCCCCGGCCCCCCTCCGCCCACCCCCGTTCCGCCGCGCCGCTCCCCGGTGCGGCGGGCGCCCCCCGGGCGGCGGCGCCACGACCCCGGCCCGCCCCCAAGGGCCCTCACGTCCTCCCGCGCTCGCGCGCGACCCGGCTGGCGATCCCGTACCTCGGCCTCGACGCGCCGGTCATGGACCTCCGCCTGGACGGCGGGCGCAGACTGCCCGCGCCCCCGGAGGACGACCCCGAGCTGGTGGGCTGGTACGCGGACGGTCCCTCCCCGGGCGGGCCGGGCACCGCCGTCGCCGTCGGCCACCTCGACACCGACACCGGGCCGGCCGTCTTCTCGGCCTGTCCGAACTCTCGCGCGGCCGCCGCATCGAGGTCCGCCGGGCCGACGGGCGCACCGCCGTCTACCGGGTCGACCGGATCAGGAGCTACGAGAAGGCCGACTTCCCCGACCAGGAGGTGTACGGCGACCGGGGCCGCCCCGAACTGCGGCTCATCACCTGCGGCGGCACCTTCGACCGCAGGTCCGGCTACTCCGGCAACCTCGTGGTCTTCGCCCACCTGACCCAGATCCGGGACCGGGCCGGCCCGGCACGCTGAACCGGGGCCCGTCCCGGCGGGCGGGGCGCCGGCATCTCATGGTCACGGATCTGGCCGATTCTCTTCCCTGGGCGCGCACGGTCCGTTAACTTCCGTGACTCACAGCCTCGTTCGGTCCTTCGGAGGCTGTCGAGCACACGCGCCCAGGGTCCGCCCGCCGCCCGCCCCGTCCCGATCCGGACGGGGCGGGCGGCGGCGGGTCCGTGAGCCCCGGGGATTCCTGTCATGACACGCGCCATCTCCCTGCACGACGTGAGCAAGGCCTACGGCACCGGTGGTTCCCGCGTGGTGGACCGGCTGTCGCTGGACATCGCGCCCGGGGAATTCCTCGTGCTGCTCGGACCCTCCGGCTGCGGGAAGTCCACGGTGCTGCGGATGATCGCCGGGCTGGAGCAGATCACGGAAGGGCAGTTGCTGCTCGACGGCGAGTACGCGAACGATCTGCCGCCGTCCGGCCGGGACATCGCGATGGTGTTCCAGAACTTCGCCCTCTACCCGACCATGACCAACCGCGACAACATCGGTTTCCCGCTGCGCATCGAGGCCCCGGGTGCCGATCCGGGCCCCCGCGTCGATGCCACCGCGCGGATGCTCGGCATCGAGGACCTCCTCGACCGCTATCCCCGCCAACTCTCCGGCGGGGAGCGCCAGCGGGTCGCCATGGGCCGGGCCATCGCCCGCCACGCGTCCGCCTTCCTGATGGACGAACCGCTGTCCAACCTCGACGCCAAGCTCCGCAACCGGTTGCGGGCCGAAATAGCCTCCCTGACCCGGAAGCTGGGCGTGACGACGGTGTACGTCACGCACGACCAGGCCGAGGCCATGTCCCTCGGCGACCGGGTGGCGGTCCTGCGCGGCGGTGTCCTCCAGCAGATCGACACCCCCCGCGCGGTCTACGCCCTGCCCCGCAACGTCTTCGTGGCCGCTTTCATCGGCACCCCGCGCATCAACCTCCTGCGCGGCGTGGTCCGGGCGCCGCTCGACGGGGCGATGACGGTCAGCCTCGGAAAGCAGGCCCTGCGACTGCCCGAACCGCTCTGTCCGGACCACGAGTTGCTGCGGGTGCAGCAGGGCCGCGAGGTGATCGTCGGTCTGCGCTCGGAGGCCGTCCGCGTCGGCGGCCCCGCCGAGGCGCGCCCCGGTGAGGCGCACATCACCGGCCTGGTGGAGCACGTGGAGTTCCAGGGCCACGAGGTGCTCGTCCACTTCGACACCGGCTCGCGCCCCGCCGTCGTGCCCGACCTGGAGGCGCCGCGCCCGCAGGCCCGGCCGTCCCGGCGGCGACGGCGGGAGGCCGGGGTGCTGGACCGGCTGCGGGAGCGGGCCGGCAGCCGGCGGGCCGGGCCGGTCGTGGTGCTGGACGAGCCCGCGGAGCAGCCCTTCGCGGTGACCTCCCCGGACGGCCGCCAGCCCGGCGACCTGGTCGTGCGGACCACACCCGACTTCGACCTGCGGTACGGCATGCAGGTCCCGCTCCTCGTCGACCTCGCCCACCTGTTCGTCTTCGACCAGCACGGCGAGCGGATCTCCCCGGCCCCGGACCGGCTGCCGGACCTCGACGAGTGACGCCCGCGGCGGTTGCCGTACCCGTCGCCGCACCCGTGTGGGGTGCCGCACGGCGGACGCCCCTGGTGCCGGAAAACTATCGGCGCTAGTTTAGGGCGCGGACGACGACGACCGCCCGGAGGGAACGCGATGAAGGCACACGACGGCATCTACCTCGACGGCGCCTGGCGCCCCGCCGTCGGGCAGGACGTGATCGAGGTCGTCAACCCGGCGGACGAGCAGGTCATCGGCCGGGTCCCGGCCGCCGGGCCCGAGGACGTCGACGCGGCCGTACGGGCCGCCCGTACCGCCCTCCCCGCCTGGGCGGCGACGGCGCCCGCCGAGCGGGCCGCGCGCCTGAGCGCCCTCCGGGACGTGCTGGCGGCCCGCAAGGACGAGATCGCCGAGACGGTCACCGCCGAACTCGGCTCCCCGCCGCCCTTCTCCCAGGCGGTCCACGCGGCCGTCCCGATCGCGGTCGCCGGCTCCTACGCCGAACTGGCCGCCACCCACTCCTTCGAGGAGAAGGTCGGCAACTCGACCGTCTACCACGAGCCGGTCGGCGTGGTCGGCGCCATCACGCCCTGGAACTACCCGCTCCACCAGATCGTCGCCAAGGCCGCCCCGGCCCTCGCCGCCGGCTGCACGGTCGTCCTGAAGCCCGCCGAGGACACGCCGCTCGTCGCGCAGCTCTTCGCCGAGGCGGTCCACGAGGCCGGCGTCCCGGCCGGTGTTCTCAACCTCGTCACGGGCCTCGGCCCGGTCGCCGGGCAGGCCCTCGCCGGACACCCCGGTGTCGACCTCGTCTCCTTCACCGGTTCCACCGCCGTGGGCAGGGTGATCGCCGCGACGGCCGGTGCCGCGATCAAGAAGGTGGCCCTCGAACTCGGCGGCAAGTCCGCCAACGTCATCCTCCCGAGCGCCGACCTCGCCCGCGCCGTCAACGTCGGCGTCGCCAACGTGATGTCCAACTCCGGTCAGACGTGCAGCGCCTGGACCCGGATGCTGGTCCACCGCGACCGCTACGACGAGGCCGTCGAGCTGGCCGCCACCGCCGCGGCGAAGTACGGCGACCGGATCGGCCCCCTCGTCAGCGCCAAGCAGCAGGCCCGGGTGCGCGGTTACATCGACCAGGGCGTCGCCGAGGGCGCGCGCCTGGTCGCGGGGGGCACCGGAACCCACCGCGAGCGGGGCTGGTTCGTCAGCCCCACCGTGTTCGCCGACGTCACCCCCGGGATGACGATCGCCCAGGAGGAGATCTTCGGCCCCGTCCTGTCGATCCTGCGCTACGAGGACGAGGAGGACGCCCTGCGCATCGCCAACGGCACGGTCTACGGCCTGGCCGGCGCCGTCTGGGCCGGTGAGGAGGCGGAGGCGGTCGCCTTCGCCCGCCGGATGGACACCGGGCAGGTCGACATCAACGGCGGCCGCTTCAACCCGCTGGCCCCCTTCGGCGGCTACAAGCAGTCGGGCGTCGGCCGGGAACTCGGCGCGCACGGCCTCACCGAGTACCTCCAGACCAAGTCCCTCCAGTTCTGAGGAGTTCCCCGTGGTTCGTGCCGCCGTCCTTCCCGCCGTGGGCGCCCCGCTGGAGATCACCGAGATCGAGCTGCCCGAGCCCGGACCGGGCCGGGTCCGCGTCCGGCTCGCCGCCGCCGGCGTCTGCCACTCCGACCTGTCGCTGTCCGACGGCACCATGCGGGTGCCCGTCCCGGCCGTCCTCGGCCACGAGGGCGCGGGCACGGTCGTCTCCGTCGGCGAGGGCGTCACCGGCCTCGCCCCCGGCGACGGTGTGGTCCTCAACTGGGCTCCTTCCTGCGGAAGTTGCCACGCCTGCTCGCTCGGCGAGGTCTGGCTGTGCGCCGACGCGCTCAGCGGCTCCGCCGCCGTGCACGCCAGAACCGCCGGCGGCACCGACCTCCACCCGGGCCTGAACGTCGCCGCGTTCGCCGAGGAGACCGTCGTCCCCGTCTCCTGCACCCTGCCCCTGCCCGACGGCATCCCGCTCACCGACGCGGCGCTCCTCGGCTGCGCGGTCCTCACCGGCTACGGCGCCGTCCACCACTGCGCCCAGGTGCGCCCCGGCGAGACGGTGGCCGTGTTCGGCGTCGGCGGGGTCGGCCTCGCGGCCCTCCAGGCCGCCCGGATCGCGGGCGCCTCGACGATCGTCGCCGTCGACGTCTCCCCGGAGAAGGAGGAGTTGGCCCGCGCGGCGGGCGCCACCGAGTACGTCGTCGCCTCCGACGGGACCGCCCGGGAGATCCGCGCCCTCACCGGGAAGCAGGGCGTCGACGTCGCCGTGGAGTGCGTCGGCCGCGCGGTCACCATCCGCACGGCCTGGGAGTCCACCCGCCGCGGCGGCCGCACCGCGGTCGTCGGCATCGGCGGCAAGGACCAGCAGGTCACCTTCAACGCCCTGGAACTCTTCCACTGGGGCCGCACCCTCACCGGCTGCGTCTACGGCAACTCCGACCCGGCCCGCGACCTCCCGGTCCTGGCCGCACACGTCCGCGCCGGCCGTCTGGACCTCGGCTCCCTCATCACCGAACGCATCTCCCTGGAGGGCATCCCGGCGGCCTTCGAGAACATGCTCGCGGGCAAGGGCGGCAGGGCCCTGATCGTCTTCTGACACCCGCCGCGGCACCCCGCGACCCGGACGGCACACCGGCGCGACCGCGACCGCGACGGCACGGCCGTCCCGGGCCACGACGCCGTCATCCCGGCCCGGGGCCGCGGTCGCGTGCCGGTGCCCCAGGAGGTCGTGGCTCGGCGTCCCGGCCTCCTGGGAGTTGCGGCCCTGTCGCCCGGTCGCGCTCCAGCCTGGTCGGGCCGTCACTCCGGTGTGCCGCCCCCGCGGCCGGGTGGCGCCGGGACGGCCGGTGGAGCGGGCGATGGCCCCCGCGGCGCCGGGACCGCACGTCCGCCTCGTCGCGGCCGTGGATCCGGTCCCGCCCCTTCGGCCGCGCCGGACGCGGGCGGTGTCCTCCCGGGGCGGCCTGCCGGGTCCCGGCGCCCTCGTCCCGGGCCGGCGTACCCGGTCCCGGAGCCGTCGGCTCGGCGCCGTCAGCTCGGCGCCTCAACCTCGGCCTCGCCGGGCCGCGCCTGCGGCTGCGGTCGGGCCCGGAGCGCCGCGGCCGGTCCGGCCGGTCCTCCCGACCGGGACACCGCCACCCCCGCCAGGCACAGCGCTCCGCCCGCCAGGGTGAGGGCCCCCGGCACCTCGCCCAGGAACAGCCACGACATCAGCACCACCAGCGAGGGCACGGCGTACGTCGTCGCGCCCATCCGTCCGGCAGTGGTCCGGGCCAGCGCGTACGCCCAGGTGGTGAAGGCGAGCGCGGTCGGGAACACGCCCAGGTAGACCATGTTGAGCGTGGCCGACAGCGGCGCGTCGGCGGCGTCGCCGACCAGCTGCCCGGCGAAGGGCAGGCAGGTCACCGCCCCCACCAGGCACCCGAACGTCGTCACCTGCAGGGCCCCGGCCCGCCCCAGCGCCGGCTTCTGCGCCACGACCCCGCCCGCGTAGGCGACGGCGGCCAGCAGGCACAGCACCACCCCGAACAGCGAGGAACCGCCCCCGCCCGACATCGACAGCCCGACCGTCACCGCGCCCGCGAACGACACCGCCATCCCGGCCAGCAGCCGCGGCGGCAGCCGGTCGCCGAGGAACCGCGCGCCGAGCAGGGCGATGAGCAGCGGACCGATGTTCACGACCAGCGCCGCCGTCCCCGCGTCGACCTCCTGCTCGCCCCAGTTCAGCACCACCATGTAGAAGCCGAACCACAGCACCCCCGACACCGCGATCCCGCGCCAGGCGGACCGCGGCGGCAGCCCCTCCCGTCGTACGAGACAGATCACGCCCAGGGTCAGGGCGCCGGCCAGCAGGCGGCCGAGGGCCAGCGCGCCGGGGGAGTACGCGGCGCCCGCGCTGCGGATCGACACGAAGGCGGAGGCCCACAGCACGACGGTCACCGAGGCGGCACCGGCGGCGAGCAGTCGGGTACGGCGTTCCGGGCGGACGACGGTGTTCATCGTGCTCCTGAGAAGAGGGAGTCGGAAGGTGGGAGGGCTCGCGGGAACCGGAGGCCGGGCGGGCACCGGGGCACCGGTCACCGCAGCGCCGCCCCGTCGACGCCGAGCAGCTCGCCCAGCGCCCGCCGGCCGGCGGCGGTCGCGCGCACCGCCCGCCCGGAGCCGACGCGCTCGCACCAGCCCGTGTCGAGGGCGTGCCGGCACAGCGCCGCGCCCGCCACCCCGGCCAGGTGCGGCCGGCGCTCGGTCCAGTCGAGGCAGGCGCGGGCCAGCGGCCGGCGGCCCCCGCGGTCCAGGGTGATGCCGGTGTCCGCGAACCACCCGAGCCCGGCGTCCGTCAGCGCGAAGCCGGTGTCCTGGACGAGGAGCCCGCGCGCGGTCAGGGCGTCGGTGACGGCGATGCCGAGCCGCCCGGCGAGGTGGTCGTAGCAGGTCCGGCCGCGCGCCATGGCGGCCCCCGCGCTCGACTCGCGCAGGGTCCGGGGCCCTGCGGCGTCGGCGGGGGCGACCTGGGCGGCCAGGTCCTCCACGAGCTGGGCGACGCGCGCGTCGGCGAGCCGGACGTACCGGTGGCGGCCCTGCCGTTCCTCGGTGAGCATCCCGCCGGCGACGAGCCTGCCGAGGTGTTCGCTCAGGGTCGAGGCGGCGACGCCCGCGTGCCGGGCCAGCTCGCCCGCGGTCCACGCCCGGCCGTCGAGCAGCGCCAGCAGACACGTGGCGCGCGTCTCGTCGGCGATCAGCGCGGCCAGCCCGGCCAGCAGCGGCGCGCGGGATCCCTGGTGGTCATGGCTCCCAGCATGGGGCACGGACGGTTCGGCGGGCGCCGAAGTGTCGGCGCCCGGGATCACGCCGTGCGCCGCAGCCGCTCGTACTGCTGCGCCAGCCCGTCCAGCAGGGCCGCGAGGCCCGTCTCGAAGGCCCGCTCGTCGACCTTCTCCTGCTGCTCGGCCAGCAGATGGGCCTGTCCGAGGTGCGGGTAGTCGGCCGGGTCGTAGGCGCTGGCGTCGTCCACGAAGCCGCCGGCGAAGGAGCCGAGGGCGGAACCCATGATGAAGTACCGCATCAGCGCGCCGATCGAGGTGGCCTGCGCGGGCGGCCAGCCCGCCTCGACCATCGCGCCGTAGACCGCGTCCGCGAGCCGCAGTCCGGCCGGCCGGCGGCCGGGGCCGCGGGCGAGGACCGGGACGATGTTCGGGTGGTCGCGCAGGGCGGTCCGGTAGGAGACCGCCCAGTCGTGCAGCGCGGTCCGCCACGGCCGGCCGTCCTCGAACACCGACAGGTCGACCTGGGCGCTCACCGAGTCGGCGACCGCCTCGAGGATCTCGTCCTTCGTCCGGAAGTGGTTGTAGAGCGAGGGTCCGCTCACCCGAGTTCGGCGGCGAGCCGGCGGGTGGAGAGCGCCGCGAGGCCCTCCGCGTCCACGAGCGCGCGGGCCGTCTCGACGATGCGGTCGGTGCTCAGCAAGGGCTTGCGCGGTCGGGCCATGGCGCACATAGTAGGGCTGCGACCAAGAAACTAGCAGTGCTAATTTAATGGTCGGGCAGGTCGGCGCCCTCCGGTCCCCGGCCCGCCGGTTCCACCGTCCGTCGGTTCTCTGTGGGGTGACGTGTCATGCATCTGGGGCTCAGCGAGGAGCAGGAGGCCGTACGGCGGCTCGCCCGGGACTTCGTGGACCGCGAGATCACCCCGCACGCCGTGGCCTGGGACCGCGCCGAGGACATCGACCGGTCCCTCGTGAAGAAGCTCGGCGAGGTCGGCTTCCTGGGCCTGACGATCGACGAGGAGTACGGCGGCTCCGGCGGCGACCACCTCGCGTACTGCCTGGTCACGGAGGAACTGGGCCGCGGCGACTCCTCCGTGCGCGGCATCGTCTCCGTCTCCCTCGGCCTGGTCGCCAAGACCGTCGCGGCCTGGGGGGACGAGGAGCAGAAGCGCCGCTGGCTGCCGGGGCTGACCTCCGGCGCGTACGTCGGCTGCTTCGGGCTCACCGAGCCCGGCACCGGCTCCGACGCCGGGAACCTCACCACCCGCGCGGTCCGTGACGGCGGGGACTACGTCATCAGCGGCACCAAGATGTTCATCACCAACGGCACCTGGGCCGACGTCGTGCTGCTCTTCGCCCGCTCCACGGACGCCCCCGGCCACAAGGGCGTCTCCGCCTTCCTGGTCCCCACGGACACCCCGGGACTGACCCGCCGCGCCCTGCACGGCAAACTCGGCCTGCGCGGCCAGGCCACCGCCGAACTGGTGCTCGAGGACGTGCGGGTGCCCGCGTCCGCGCTGCTCGGTGCCGAGGGCAAGGGCTTCTCCGTCGCGATGTCCGCCCTGGCCAAGGGCCGGATGTCGGTCGCGGCGGGCTGCGTCGGCATAGCCCAGGCCGCGCTGGACGCCGCCGTGCGGTACGCGGGGGAGCGCGAGCAGTTCGGGAAGACCATCGCCCACCACCAGCTCGTCCAGGAACTGATCAGCGACATCGCGGTCGACGTGGACGCCGCCCGCCTGCTGACCTGGCGGGTCGCGGACCTCGTCGACCGCGGGCTGCCCTTCGCCGTCGAGTCCTCCAAGGCCAAGCTCTTCGCCTCGGAGGCGGCCGTCCGCGCCGCCAACAACGCCCTCCAGGTCTACGGCGGCTACGGCTACATCGACGAGTACCCGGCGGGCAAACTGCTGCGCGACGCCCGCGTCATGACCCTCTACGAGGGCACGAGCCAGATCCAGAAACTGCTCATCGGGCGGGCGCTGACGGGGGTCTCGGCGTTCTGAGTACCTCGTCTGAGTATCCCGACCGATGTGGTGCGGACCGCGGCCGCCGATGCTTGGCCCATGAGTGACACACCCGTCAAGCAGCAGAGCACGGCCGCCTTCTACGGCCAGGCCGTGGCGTCGTTCGCGGTCGCCATGGCGGCCACCGCCATCGGCATCCTCCGGCTGGACGCCGACGCCTGGGTCCGCGGTTTCCTCGGCATCGCCGTCCTCTACCTGGTCACGTCCGCTTTCACGCTCGCCAAGGTGATCCGGGACCGCCAGGAGGCCGGGCAGATCGTCAGCCGGGTCGACCAGGCCCGTCTGGAGAAGCTGCTCGCCGAGCACGACCCCTTCGAGAAGATCTGAGACCGTCATCCGCACCGGCAGCCACGGGCAGCCGTGCTAAGCGGCCGCTCACCTTCGGCGGTATGGTGGAGCTCCGGTACCGAGAGGGGCGAACGAGCGATGAGTACGGCGGAGGAGACGGCCGGCGGCGAGGTCGAGCCGTGGGAAGAGGTCACCCCTGACGCGGCCCGGCGACTGCTCGTCGCCGCCGTGGAGGCCTTCGCCGAGCGCGGCTACCACGCGACGACGACCCGTGACATCGCGGGCCGCGCCGGAATGAGCCCGGCCGCGCTCTACATCCACTACAAGACCAAGGAGGAGCTGCTCCACCGCATCAGCCGGATCGGCCACGACCGCGCGCTGGACATCCTGCGCACGGCCGCGCGCGGCGGGGGCAGTGCGACGGACCGGCTCGCCGAGGCCGTCAGTTCCTTCGTCCGCTGGCACGCGGGCCGGCGCACCACCGCACGGGTCGTCCAGTACGAACTGGACGCCCTCGGCCCGGACGCCCGCGCCGAGATCCTCGCGCTGCGCCGGCAGGTCGACGGCGAGGTGCGCGGGATCATCGAGGAGGGCGTGGCGAGCGGCGAGTTCGACGTCATCGACGTGCACGGGACGACCCTCGCGGTGCTGTCCCTGTGCATCGACGTGGCCCGCTGGTTCAAGGTGGGCGGCCCGCGCACCCCCGACGAGGTCGGCGCGCTGTACGCCGACCTCGTGCTGCGGATGGTGGGGGCGGCGAAGTAGCCGCGGGGGCGGGAGTGCCGCGCGGCGGGCCGCCGCTCCGGGAGGAGCGGCGGGCCGCCGCTCACGGGGTGGAAGGTCAGAGGTAGTAGCGCGACACCGACTCGGCCACGCACACCGGCTTGTCGCCGCCCTCGCGCTCCACCGTGAAGGCGACGGTGACCTGGACGCCGCCGGTGACGTCGTCGACGGCGGAGATGGCCGCGGTGGCGCGCAGGCGCGAGCCGACCGGGACGGGCGCGGGGAACCGGACCTTGTTCGTCCCGTAGTTGACACCCATCTTCACGCCCTCGACCGAGATCAGCTGGGGGCCGAACAGCGGCAGCAGGGACAGGGTCAGGTAGCCGTGCGCGATGGTGGTCCCGAACGGGCCCGAGGCCGCGCGCTCGGGGTCGACGTGGATCCACTGGTGGTCGCCGGTGGCCTCCGCGAACAGGTCGATCCGCTTCTGGTCGACCTCCAGCCAGTCGGTGTACCCCAGCTGCTCGCCCACCGCCGCCCTCAGCTCGTCGGGGGACGTGAAGATCCTCGGCTCTGCCATGTCTGCGGCCTCTCTCGCACTCACGGAATGTCTAAGCGACTGCTTAGCATGGTGGCCGCGGGGAGTCATGTCAACGGACCCGGTGCCCGGTGGGATGGGTAGGCTCCGAGGGGTGCCGAAGATTCCAGAGACGATCCACGAACTCACGGTCGGCCAGGTCGCCGCCCGCAGCGGTGCCGCCGTCTCCGCCCTGCACTTCTACGAGTCCAAGGGCCTGATCAGCAGCCGGCGCACCCCGGGCAACCAGCGCCGCTACACCCGTGACACGCTCCGCCGGGTCGCCTTCGTCCGGGCCGCGCAGCGCGTCGGCATCCCGCTCGCCACGATCCGGGACGCCCTCGCCGAACTCCCCGAGGAACGCACTCCCACCCGCGAGGACTGGGCCCGCCTCTCGCGGACCTGGCGAGCCGAACTCGACGAGCGCATCAGGCAGCTCAACCGCCTGCGCGACCACCTCACCGACTGCATCGGCTGCGGCTGCCTCTCGCTGGACTCCTGCGTCCTGTCCAACCCCGACGACGCCTTCGGCGACCGCAGCGCGGGCTCCCGCCTCCTCCCCGAACGCAAGGCCCCGGCTCCCGGCGGCCGCCGGGCCGTCCCGCCCCCGGGCGAGGACTGCTGCGCCTGAGGCTCTGCCGGCCCCGTGTCCACCTCCCCGCACGAAGCCGCCCGGTGAGCGGCCGCCCACCGCTCACCGGCGGCCGCTCACCGGCGGGTCCGTGGTCACCGGCCGCTCACTCGTACTCCGTCCCTCCCTTCCGCGTCAGGTACGCCGCGCTCACCGCCTTGGCGACGGCCCGCCCCCCGGTCACCGGGCTGTGCCGCTCCACGGCCGGCCGTATCACCACGCCCTCCCGCAGGTGCAGTTCCCGCCCCGACACCGTCTCCCGCCCGCCGGCCAGCTCCAGCACCAGCGAACTGTCGTAGGGGCCCTCGAACAGTCTTGGCACCAAGGGCAGTTCGCCTTCCAGGAGGGCCGCCGCGTCCAGCCATCGCACCGCGCCGTCGATCTCCGCGGACACGTCGAACACCGCGTACCCGAGGGTGTCCCGCCGTCCGTCGGCGCCGTACGTCAGGTCCTGCACGCCCGCGCCGTACACCTCGCCGAAGACGCCGACCCGGCGCGCGCCCAGCCGCTCGGCGAGCCGGGCCGCCGCCTCGGCGACACCGTGGCCGCGCACGGCCCGCCAGTACAGGTTCCGCGGATCCTCCCGCAGCGCCAGCGACTTCGCCCCGAAGCCCTTCGAGGAGACGTACACCCGCTCCTCGCCGGCGACGTACGTCAGCAGACACGCCGACCCGTGCAGCTTCTCGGTGAGGACCACCTGCTCGCCGGCCGTGAAGATGTCCGGATACCGCTGGATGCTCTCGATGTCGACCCAGGGCAGCAGTTCCGGCGCCGGCTCCACCTCCCCGTTCATCGTGGGAGGGATCGGCGGCACCCATTTGACGATGCCGAGCCGTTCCGCGAAGTCGGTGCCCTCCTCGGCCGCCCGCGCGAGGTCGACGTCCGCCAGCGCGCCCGGTCGGCACACGATCCCCTGCGACAGCTCGCCCCGCAGCCGTACCGCCTTGACCCGGTCCGCCCCGCTTCCCGCCAGCCGCCCGGTCAGCCCCAGTTCCTCGATCAGCGCGGCCGGCAGCACCGACTGCTCGGGGATGTAGACGGCCACGTCCCCCGTGCGGTAGGCGCCCTTGGCGACGACGGCCCGGTACAGGCCGACCTGGGCCAGTTCGAGGGCGTCGGCGTCCGGGTGCTCGTGGACGGTCAGGACTTCTGCGGTGACGCGCAGCGTCGACATGCGAGGCTCCTTCAGGACGTCATGGGTGTCTCATCGCCCCCACTCTCCCCACGACAAAGAGGTGGAGCGACCCGATTAGCGGCTGGTACCGTCACCCGCCTCGCGGCCGTACCGGGCCAGTGCCTCGGCCCTCAACCGGGCGTGGGACAGGGCCCGTCGTCCGTCCGGCAGGGGCAGGGTGTCCTCGAGGCCGATCCGGGTGGCGAGTCCCAGCCGTCCCGCCGGCCGCAGCACGGGCCACGCCCCCTCCGTCCTCGCCGTGCAGCAGCACGGGGCGGCCGTGCGCGCCGCCGAGGAGGGACGGCAGTCGGCGCGCCTCGACCCCGGCGGTGTCCGGCCCGGGGTCCGTCACCTCCGCGAGCACCCCCAGCGCCTTCGGCCCGAGCGGCGAAACGGCGAACCGCGCCGCCCGTCGGTCCCGGACCAGATCCCGGCCTCCGCCCCGACGCCGAGCGCCATCAGCCGGGCGGCCGGCTCCTCCGCCGCCGGTTCGTGCCAGTTGACCGAGGCGTGGTCGGGCAGCACGGTCCACTCACGCACACGGGCGAGCCGCACCGCCGGGTCGGGTTCCGCCCAGGCGCCCGTCGTCGGAACAGGCGGAGAACAGGGGTGCGGCATCCCCGGCGCACCCCCGCCGTTCACTCCGGATCCCCCGTCCCGCGGCGGGATCAGGCCGACACGAGCAGCCGCCGTCCGCGCCTGGCGTACGCCAGGGCCTCGGGTGTGAGCACGGGGCGCGGGACGAGTATCCCGCAGTCCGCGCAGACCGGACCGGACGACGGTTCGTGGTCGAGGTCGTACCTCCACACGAGCCGTTCGCCCTCGCACACCGGGCAGTCGGTGCCCGGCTCGCGCTCCAGCGCGGCGATCAGCCGGCGCAGCACCTCGGCCAGCGGTTCGCGAGGGTGGACCCGCGGGTCGTCGCACCAGGCCACACCGAAGCCGCCCCAGGTCATCCGGTGCCAGTCGTCCACGCTGCCCGGCCGGCGCAGTCCGTCGTGCTTCTCCTTCCTGCGGCGGTCGGCGAACTCGACCTCGTAGGCCAGCCACACCGCACGCGCCGCCTCCAGCTCCTCCAGTGCGGCCACGAGCCGCGCCGGATCGGGGGAGCGGTCCTCGGGGCCGAACCCGGCACGCGAGCACAGGTGGTCCCAGGTCGCCCTGTGCCCGTAAGGGGCGAACCGTTCAAGGCACTTGCGGAGCGAGTAGCGCCGCAGTGCCAGATCGCACCGCGGGTCGCGCACCTGTCTCGCCAGACTCCGGAAACCGGCCATCGCCTTGCACCTCCGTCACATTCGCACCTGCACTTCGGTCACTTCGGCGTCGTCGTACGGACGTCGCCGAATAGACGTATCGACACCCGATTCGGCTCCCTTCCCGCCCGTCCTTCTTCCGATGCCCTCCACAAGCCGGATGAGGCGACTCCGAAAACTGACGCATGTTCATCTTCAAACTCGGGGATACCGGCGGTAACCTCTCCGCCACCCCCGTCGCTAGGAGTTGCCGATGCCACGGCGAACCTCCCGCACCGCACCCGACATACTGAGAACTCCCGGCAGAATCCCCGGGTTCCTGAAGACCGCATCCGTATGCGCCCTGATCGCCGGACTTTTGTCGCCTCTTTCCCAGACGGCGGCAGCGGCCGAGGTCGCGGCGGTGACCGACCACTGCGGCAACCAGTGTTCCGACATCCTGCCGCCCGGCCAGAACGGCAACGCCACGCTGGCCCAGATCCTGCTCAACCAGGCCTTCGGCACACAGCCCGCGCACGCCGAGGACCAGCTCGGCCCCTACGCCAACCTGGCCAAGGGCTACCCGACGCTCACCAACTCCACGATCAACACGTTCTTCAACGACGCGTCCTTCGGGGTCCCCGCCGATCAAGTCGCCTCCACCGTCAAGCCCGCCGGCCGCGGCGACGTCACGATCGTCCGCGACAAGAAGACGGGCGTCCCGCACATCACCGGTACCACCAGGTACGGCACCGAGTTCGGCGCCGGCTGGGCGGCGGCCGAGGACCGGCTGTGGCTCATGGACGTCTTCCGGCACGTCGGCCGGGGCCGGCTCACCTCCTTCGCGGGCGGAGATCCCTCCAACCAGGGCCTGGAACAGCAGTTCTGGCGGCACGCCCCCTATTCCGAGGCGGACCTCCAGGCCCAGATCGACAACGCCGTCGCCGCCGGCGGCGCCCGCGGCCGGCAGGCCCTGGACGATGCCGACGCCTACCTCGCCGGCATCAACGCCTACATCGACGCCTCCGACAGCGGCCGTTACTTCCCCGGTGAATACGTCCTGACGGGCCACAAGGACTCAATCACCAACGCGGGCACCATCGACCACTTCAAGATCACCGACCTGGTGGCGCTCGCCTCGGTCATCGGCACCCTCTTCGGCTCCGGCGGCGGCGGCGAGGTCGACAACGCGATGTCGCTGCTCGCCGCCCAGGAGAAGTACGGCGTCGCCCAGGGCACCGCGGTCTGGGAGTCCTTCCGCGAGCGCAACGACCCCGAGGCCGTCATGACCCTGCACGACGGCAAGAGCTTCCCCTACGCCGTCCGGCCCGAGGACCCCCAGGGCGAGGCCCTGCCCGACCCCGGCTCCGTGGTCGAGGAACCGCTGGTCCACGACCGTACGGGCAGCGCGTCCGGCACCGCGGCCGCCGAGGCCTCCGGCACGGCGGCCGCGGCCGCCACCGCCTCCGCCCGGCGCGGCATGTCCAACGCCCTCGTGGTCAGCGGCGACCACACGGCGAGCGGCCACCCGGTCGCCGTCTTCGGCCCGCAGACCGGCTACTTCGCCCCGCAGCTCCTGCTGCTCCAGGAGATCCAGGGCCCCGGCATCAGCGCCCGCGGCGCCTCCTTCGCGGGCCTGAGCATGTACGTCGAGCTGGGCCGCGGCCAGGACTACGCGTGGAGCGCCACCACCTCCGGCCAGGACATCATCGACACCTACGCCGTCGAACTGTGCCAGGACGACTACCACTACCTGTACCGCGGCACCTGCACGGCGATGGAGAAGATCGAGCAGAAGAACGCCTGGAAGCCGACCACCGCCGACGGCACCGCGGCCGGTTCGTACACGATGCGCGTCTGGCGCACCGCGTACGGCCCCGTCGGACACCGCGCGACCGTCGGCGGCAAGAAGGTCGCCTACACCACCCTGCGCTCGTCGTTCCTGCACGAGGTCGACTCCATCATCGGCTTCCAGATGCTGAACGACCCCTCCTACGTCACCGGACCGCAGTCCTTCCAGAGCGCGGTGCAGCACATCAACTTCACCTTCAACTGGTTCTACGCCGACTCCGAGCACACCGCCTACTACAACAGCGGCGACAACCCGGTGCGGGCGAGCGGCGTCGACGCCGAGTTCCCGGTCTGGGCGCGTCCGGCGTACGAGTGGCGCGACTGGGAGCCGACGGCCAACACGGCGGCGTACACCCCCGCCTCGGCGCACCCCAACTCCGTCGACCAGGACTACTACATCTCCTGGAACAACAAGCAGGCGAAGGACTACGCGACCGCGCCCTGGGGCAACGGCTCGGTGCACCGCGGCAACCTGCTGGAGGACCGGGTGAAGAAGCTGGTCCGGGCCGGCGGCGTCACGCGGGCGTCACTGACGAAGGCGATGGCGGACGCGGCACTCGCCGACCTGCGCGCCGAGGACGTGCTGCCCGGCCTGCTGAAGGTGATCGACACCTCCCCGGTCACCGACACCACGGCCGCGGCCGCGGTCACCAGGCTCCGTACCTGGCTGGCGGCGGGCGGCCGGCGCACGGAGACCACGGCCGGTTCGAGGACGTACGCCGACGCGGACGCCGTCCGCATCCTCGACGCCTGGTGGCCGCTGCTGGTGAAGGCGCAGTTCGAGCCCGGTCTCGGCACCGCGCTCTACACCGCCATGACGAACAACCTGCCCGTCGACGAGAGCCCCTCGGCCGCACACGGCCCGACCGGCGCGCACGCCGGCAGCGCCTTCCAGTACGGCTGGTGGAGCTATGTCGACAAGGACATCCGGGCGGTGCTCGGCGAGCCGGTGCAGGGCGCGCTCGGCCGCACGTACTGCGGCGGCGGCGACCTCGGTGCCTGCCGCGACGTCCTCCTGTCCACCCTGAAGCAGGCGGCCGGCCGCACCGCGGCCCAGGTCTACCCCGGCGACACGCTGTGCGCGGCGGGCAACCAGTGGTGCGCCGACTCGATCGTCCAGCGCACCCTCGGCGGCATCAAGCACGGCAACATCAGCTGGCAGAACCGGCCCACCTACCAGCAGGTCGTGGAGTTCACCTCCCACCGGTGACCACCTGTACCGGTTCGGGGCGCACGACGTCGCCGTGCGCCCCGCTCACCGGTACGGCAGGCACCTCCGGCGCACCCGTCGGAAGGCGGGGACGCCGTCGCAGCCGTGAGCGGGGTCCGTCCGGACGGATGCGGGGCGGCTTCCGTGGCGGGGCCGGATGCGAGGGAAGGGCCGCCCGGCGCCCCGCGGCGGAGCCGGGCGCCGACATGGCCCCGCGCCCCTCGACCATGCTGCGCCGGCCCTTTCCCGAAACATACCGACCGGTTAGTCTGACGGCCGGAAGTCAGGCCGGAGCCGGGTCGAAGGAGATCGATGGTGGAAGCCGTTCGAGGTGCTGGAGTCGTCGTCACCGGGGCGGGAGGCGGCATCGGGGCCGCGCTCGCCCGGCGTTTCGCCGCCGAGGGGGCGCGGGTCGTCGTCAACGACCTCGACGCGGACCGGGCGAAGGCCGTCGCCGAGGAGATCGGCGGGACCGCCGTGCCGGGCGACGCCTCCGCGATCATCGCGGACGCCCGCGAGGCACTCGGCGGCACCGTCGACGTCTACTGCGCCAACGCCGGTGTCGGCTCGGGCGGCTCCGAGGCGGCCGACGAGTCGGTGTGGGCGCTGGCCTGGGACGTCAACGTGATGGCCCACGTCCGCGCGGCGCACGCCCTGATCCCCGACTGGCTGGAGCGCGGCTCGGGCCGGTTCGTCTCCACCGTCTCCGCCGCCGGACTGCTCACCATGATCGGCGCCGCGCCCTACAGCGTGACCAAACACGGCGCGTACGCCTTCGCCGAGTGGCTGTCGCTGACCTACCGCCACCGCGGCATCAAGGTCCACGCCGTCTGCCCCCAGGGCGTGCGCACCGACATGCTCGACGCCACCGGCAGCGCGGGCGACCTCGTGCTCAGGCCCACCGCGATCGAGCCGCGGGACGTGGCCGACGCCCTCTTCGCGGGGATGGCCGAGGACCGCTTCCTGATCCTGCCGCACCCCGAGGTCGCCGGGTACTACCAGGCCCGCGCCGGTGACCCCGACCGCTGGCTGGCCACCATGAACCACATCCAGCAGAAGTGGGAGGCTGCCGGGTGACCGCCTCCCGCTACGCCGCCAAACCCTGGCTGGACCTCCTCGACGAGGTCCAGCGCGGTCCCGTCGACCCGGCCGACTCCCTGGTGCACGCCCTGCGCCGGTTCGCCGCCGAGGCCCCGGACCGCGTCTTCCTCACCTACTTCGACGGCCGCCTCACCTACCGCGAGGCGGACGAGCTGAGCGACTCCGTCGCCGGACACCTGGCGGCCCGCGGCCTGGAGCGGGGCGACCGCGTCGCCGTCCTGCTCCAGAACTCCCCGCACTTCGTGCTCGCCGTGCTGGGCGCGTGGAAGGCGGGCGCGACCGTCGTCCCCGTCAACCCCATGTACAAGTCGGGCGAGGTCGCCCACGTCCTGCGGGACGGCGAGGTGGCCGCGCTGATCTGCGCCGACCGCGCCTGGGAGGCGTATCTGCGCGACACCGCCGCCGGCTCGCCGGTGCGGATCGTGCTGACGGCGTGCGAGCTGGACTTCCAGACCCGCGGCGACACGCGCGTGCTCGGCTTCGAACGGCTGCCGCAGGCCGGTGACGCCGACGACCTCACCGCCGTCGCCCGCGCCGGGCACCCCGCGCCCGCCGACCGCGACCCGGCCGCCGCCGACACCGCCCTGATCAGCTACACCTCGGGCACCAGCGGCGCACCGAAGGGCGCCACCAACACGCACGCCAACATCATGTACAACGCCGAACGGCAGCGCACCGGCCTGCACCTGCCCGAGGCGCCCGTCTACTACGCGCTCGCGCCGCTGTTCCACATCACCGGCATGGTCTGCCAGCTCGGCGCCTGCCTCGACAGCGCCGGCACGCTCGTCCTGACGTACCGGTTCGAGGCGGGTGTCGTCCTGGAGGCGTTCGCCGAGCACCGCCCGCACTACACGGTCGGCCCGTCCACCGCCTTCATGGCGCTGGCCGCCCACCCGGCCGCCACGCGCGAGCACTTCTCCTCCTTCGTGAACATCTCCTCCGGCGGAGCCCCGCTGCCGCCGGCCCTGGTGGAGAAGTTCCGGGCCGGCTTCGGGCCGTACATCCGCAACGGCTACGGCCTCACCGAGTGCACCGCCCCCTGCGCCTCCGTCCCGCCCCACCGGGAGGCGCCCGTCGACCCGGCCTCCGGGACCCTCGCGGTCGGCGTGCCGGGCCCCGACACGGTCGTCCGCATCGTCGACGACCGGGGCGAGGAGGTGCCCTTCGGCGAACAGGGCGAGATCGTCGTACGCGGTCCCCAGGTGGTGCCCGGCTACTGGCGCCGCCCGACGCCACCGCCGAGACCTTCCCCGGCGGCGAGCTGCGCACCGGCGACATCGGCTTCATGGACGAACAGGGCTGGCTGTACGTCGTCGACCGCAAGAAGGACATGATCAACGCGTCCGGCTTCAAGGTCTGGCCGCGCGAGGTCGAGGACGTGCTGTACACCCACCCGGCGGTGCGCGAGGCGGCCGTCGTCGGGGTGCCCGACGGGTACCGCGGGGAGACCGTGAAGGCGTACATCAGCCTGCGTCCCGGCGCCGGGCGGGCCCCGACGAACTCGCCGCGTACTGCAAGGAGAGACTGGCCGCCTACAAGTACCCGCGGCAGGTGGAGATCCTGCCCGACCTGCCGAAGACGGCGAGTGGGAAGATCCTCCGGCGGGAACTGCGTTCCCGCACGCAGGGCAGTCGGTAAGGCGAACGGAAGGCAGGTGGCGGCAGTGCCCAGGACGACGGACGGTGCAGAGGCTCCTGTACCGCAGCGGCTCCTCGCCGCCGCCACCCGGCTCTTCGCGGAGCAGGGCTACGACCGCACCTCGGTCCAGGAGATCGTCGAGGCGGCGGGCGTCACCAAGGGAGCGCTGTACCACTACTTCGGCTCCAAGGACGACCTCCTGCACGAGGTGTACGCGCGCGTGCTGCGCGTCCAGCAGGAACGCCTGGACGCCTTCGCGAACGCCGACGAGCCGATCGACAAGCGGCTCCGGGGCGCCGCGGCCGACGTCGTCGTCACCACGATCGAGAACCTCGACGACGCGTCGATCTTCTTCCGCTCGATGCACCACCTCAGCCCGAGAAGAACAAGCAGGTCCGTGCCGAGCGCCGCCGCTACCACGAGCGGTTCCGCGCCCTCATCGAGGAGGGCCAGCGCAGCGGTGTCTTCTCGAAGGCGACCCCGGCCGACCTGATCGTGGACTACCACTTCGGGTCCGTGCACCACCTGTCGACCTGGTACCGCCCGGACGGCCCGATGAGCCCCCAGGAGGTCGCCGACCACCTGGCCGACCTGCTGCTGCGGGCGCTGCGCCCCTGACGCTCACCGGACCCGGACCCGGACCCGGACCCGGACCCGGCCGGCGGTCCATGAGGCAGGAGGAAGGCCCCGGCGACGCCGCCGGGGCCTTCCTCCTGCCACCCGCCGCTACAGGTACTTCTTCAGCTCCCGCCGCGCCAGGGAACGCTGGTGCACCTCGTCCGGGCCGTCGGCGATCATCAGGGTCCGCGCCCCGGCGTACAGCTCGGCCAGCGGGAAGTCCTGGCTGACGCCGCCCGCGCCGTGCAGCTGGATCGCCCGGTCGATGATGTCCACGACCGCCCGCGGCGTCGCGATCTTGATCGACTGGATCTCCGTGTGCGCCCCCCGGTTGCCCACCGTGTCCATCATCCAGGCCGTCTTGAGGACCAGCAGCCGCAACTGCTCGACCGTCACGCGCGCGTCGGCGATCCAGTTGTGCACCACGCCCTGCTGCCCCAGCGCCTTGCCGAACGCCTCACGCGAGACGGCCCGGCGGCACATCAGCTCGATCGCCCGCTCGGCCATGCCGATCAGGCGCATGCAGTGGTGGATCCGGCCCGGACCGAGCCGGGCCTGGGCGATGGCGAAACCACCGCCCTCCTCACCGATCAGGTTGGTCACCGGCACGCGCGCGTGGTCGAAGACCACCTCGGCGTGGCCGCCGTGGGAGTGGTCCTCGTAGCCGAAGACCTTCATCGCCCGCTCGACGGTCACCCCCGGCGTGTCCCGGGGCACCAGCACCATGGACTGCTGACGGCGGATGTCGGAGCCGTCGGGGTCCGTCTTGCCCATCACGATGAAGATCGAGCAGTCCGGGTTCATCGCCCGGAGATGTACCACTTGCGGCCGGTGACGACGTACTCGTCTGTTCCGTCGGAGGCTCGCTCGATGAGCGTGGTGATGTTCGTGGCGTCGGAGGAGGCCACCTCCGGCTCGGTCATCGCGAACGCCGAGCGGATCTCACCCGCAAGCAGCGGCTCCAGCCACTGCTTGCGCTGCCGCTCGTCGCCGAACTGCGCGAGCACCTCCATGTTGCCGGTGTCCGGCGCGGCGCAGTTCAGCGCGGTCGGCGCCAGCTGCGGGGAGCGGCCGGTGATCTCGGCCAGCGGCGCGTACTGGAGGTTCGTGAGGCCGGCGCCGTACTCGGCGTCGGGCAGGAAGAGGTTCCACAGCCCCTGGCGGCGGGCCTCGGCCTTCAGCTCCTCCACCACGGCCGGGGTGTCCCACGGCGAGGCGAGGCGGGCCCGCTGCTCCTCGGCGACCGCCTCGGCCGGGTAGACGTGCTCGTCCATGAAGGCGAGCAGCTTGGCACGCAGTTCCTCGGTGCGCGCGTCGAACGCGAAGTCCATGGCGTCAGCCTTCCTGGAGAGTGGTCAGACCGTGGTGGATGAAGACGGGGACCAGCTCGCCGATGCGGTCGAAGCCGCGGCCCACCGTCTGGCCCAGCGTGTAGCGGTAGTGGATGCCCTCCAGGATCACGGCGAGCTTGAACCAGGCGAACGCCGTGTACCAGGAGACGGCCGACACGTCGCGCCCCGAGCGCGCGGCGTACCGTTCGATCAGCTCGGCCGGGGACGGGTGCCCGGGGGCCGAGGCGGTGGTGGAGACGGGGGAGTGCGGGACCTCCAGCGGCACGCTGTACATCACCAGCAGGCCCAGGTCGGTCAGCGGGTCGCCGAGCGTCGACATCTCCCAGTCGAGGATCGCCCGGATCGTGTCGTCCTCGCCGATCAGGACGTTGTCGAGGCGGTAGTCGCCGTGCACGACCGTCGGGCGGGGGAGGAGGGCAGCGACCGGCCGAGCGCGGCGTGCAGCTCGTCGATGCCGGCCAGGTCGCGGCTGCGGGAGGCGTCCAGCTGCTTGCCCCAGCGCCGCAGCTGCCGGTCGAGGAAGCCCTCGGGGCGGCCGAAGTCGGCGAGGCCCACCGCGGCCGGGTCCACCGCGTGCAGTTCCACCAGGGTGTCCACGAGCGACAGCACCGCGCCGCGGGTGCGCTCCGCGCCGAGCGGGAGGAGCTGCTCGGCCGTGCGGTACGGGGTGCCCTCGACGAACTCCATGACGTAGAAGGGCGCTCCCAGCACCTCCTCGTCCTCGCACAGCAGCACCGGACGCGGCACCGGCACGCTGGTCGGGTGCAGGGCCGCGATCACCCGGTGCTCGCGCCGCATGTCGTGCGCGGTGGCCAGGACGTGCCCGAGCGGGGGCCGCCGGACGACCCACCGGGAAGCCCCGTCGTCGACCGCGTAGGTCAGGTTCGACCGTCCGCCCTCGATCAGCCGGCCGGTGAGGGGTCCGTCGACCAGACCGGGGCGCTCTCGGTCGAGCAGGGCGCGCAGCCGGCCGAGATCGAGTCCGGGCGGGTGGTCGGGGGTCATACATCGCTCCTACGGGCGGGCGGACGGGGACCCGCCCTATGATGCCGACCGGTCGGTATGTACGTCCAGAGGGAGTGTCCGAAGTGACCGGGGCCACGAGGGGACCACGGCTCCCCGGCCGGGAGCCGGGGAGCCGTCGCGCAACGCCCGAAGCAGGTCTTCCGCACGGGCGCGGGGCCGCCCCGGCGGTCGTCCCGGTGGCCGTCGTGCGCGTGCGGGTGGGCCGTGCGTTCCCGGTGAAGGACGGTCATGGCGCGCACCTTCGGGGGTACCGGGACGACGTCGGAGCGGCCGCCGCACGAACGGCGCGGGCCCGGGCATCCGGCTTGCGTGGCGTGCGAGTACCCCGGAGGGTCGGTGGCATGAAGGGCATCAGCTACAGCCGGTACGGCGGTCCCGAGGTCCTCGAGTACGGGGAGGTCCGCGACCCCAAGGTCGGCCCCGACACCGTGCTGGTCAAGGTGCGGGCGGCCGCCGTCAACCCCGTCGACTGGAAGTGCCGGGCGGGTTACCTCGACGGAGTTCTCGACGCCGTCTTCCCCGTGATCCCCGGCTGGGACGTCTCCGGCGTCGTCGTCCGGCCGGGCGCGGCGGTCACCGAGTTCTCGGTCGGCGACGAGGTGATCGGCTACGTCCGCGAGGACTTCCTCTCCCGCGGCACCCTCGCCGAGTACGTCGCCGCCCCGGTGCGCACCCTCGCCCGCAAGCCGCGCAACCTCACCTGGGAGGAGGCCGCGGGCCTGCCGCTGGTCGGCCTCACCGCCTACCAGGTCCTGTACAAGGCCCTCCGGGTCAGGCGCGGCGAGACCGTCCTGATCCACGCGGCCGCCGGCGGCGTCGGCTCCATCGCCGTGCAGCTCGCCCGCCACCTGGGCGCCCGCGCGATCGGCACGGCGAGCGAGGCGAACCACGACTTCGTCCGGTCCCTGGGCGGCGAGCCCGTCACCTACGGCGAGGGCCTGGCCGAACGGGTGCGGGGGCTCGCCCCGGAGGGCGTGGACGCGGCCTTCGACACGATCGGCGGGGAGACCCTGAAGACCTCCGCGAACCTGCTGGCCCCCGAGGGCCGCCTGGTGTCGATCGCCGACGGCGACGTCGTCGACTACGGCGGCCGCTACTCCTTCGTGCGTCCCGACGCCGAGGACCTCACCCGCCTGGCGGAACTGGCCGAGCAGGGCGTGGTGTCGGTCCACGTGTCGCAGACGTTCCCCCTGGAACGGACGGCGGACGCCTACCGCCGGAACGAGGAGGGCCGCACCCGCGGAAAGATCGTGGTGACGGTGGACTGGCCGGACGAGACGCAGGACTGAGCCCGGGTGCACACCCCTCCGCCGCGACCACGGTCCACGCCGCGGCTCGCCCCACGCATCCCGCCGACGGCCTCGCACCCGCCGCTCGCGCGGTCCACGCCGCGGCTCACCCCACCAGCACCACCGCGCACAGCGCCAGCGCCACCGTGCACAGCACCGCCGCGGTGGCGCGACGGGGGCCAGGGCCGGGGGTGTCGCCGTCGACGCGAGCACGCGGATGCGGCGGTGGGCCAGGACGAGGAGAACCAGCCAGAGCAGGCAGCACGCCACGCACGCGGTGACCGCGGGCGCCGACGCGCCGTCCTGCAGCGCCGCCTTCGCCCCGAGCACGGCGGCCGCGGTCGCCGACAGCGTCGTACGCCGCCAGGCGAGCCGGGTCCGCTCCGGCTGGAGTCCCGGATCGCGGTCGCCGGTCATCCCTCCCACGCGGTCACCCCTCCCACCCGAGCAGCACGGCGACGACCATCGCGACGGCCACCACGGCGACCACGACGCCGAGCAGCGCGGGGAATCGCGACACCGGCAGGTCCTCCCCCGCCGCATGGCCCGCTCGCAGAGCACCCAGTGGTTCACCGCCCGCAGGGCGCACAGCACGCCCGCCCCAGCAGCGCGAGGGCCAGCCCGACCCGCCACCCCCAGCGCAGGTCCGGCAGGAACTGGTCCACCGCGAACCCGCCGCCGACCAGTGCCAGCGCGGTCCGCAGCCAGGCCAGGAAGGTGCGCTCGTTGGCCAGCGAGAACCGGTAGTCGGGCGTCTCCCCCTCCCGCCGGACCTCTTCGGGCGCGAACCACAGCCGGACGTTCCGCACGAACTCGCTCACCTGCCGGACCCTACCCGGCGTCCGTCCCCGGGCCCCCCGGGCCCGGTCCGCCGCCCGCAGCGCCCTGAGCCGTTCGTACGCCGCGAGGCCGTCCGGCACCCACTCCCAGTCGCGCAGGCGGCCCTCGACCTCCTCCTCGGTGAGAAAGGCGTGCCAGGCGACCTCCTCCACCTGGGGGTTCACCGGCAGCTCGCAGCGCACCTCGTACACGGCCGACCACCAGCTCCCGCGGGCGCCGCCGTCGTAGAGGAACTTGAGGAGGAACTCCGGACGCGGCAGGCCGCTCACGCCGAGTTCCTCCTCGGCCTCGCGCAGGGCCGCGTCGTCGTAGCTCTCGCCCGCGCCGACCACTCCGCCGACGAACATGTCGTGGAGCGAGGGGAAGACCAGCTTGGTGGGGGTGCGGCGGTGGACGAAGAGGCGGCCCTCGGCATCCCTGGCCCGGACGAAGACGCAGCGGTGGCGCAGGCCCTGGGCGTACACCTGCCCGCGCGGCAGGCGGCCCACCACCCGGTCGTGTTCGTCGACGACGTCGAGGATCTCGTCAGCAGCGCTCATCCGCCCATCCAAGCAGGGGCGGGCGGCAGGACGACCAGGACGGCAGGACGACCAGGACGATCAGGACGGCGAGGGCGGCGGAGCTGCCGGGGGTCGGGCGGCCATGGGGCAAGGCGTCCGGGGTGCGCGGCCGGGAGGGCTCACTCCCGCTCGGCCCACGGGAACGGTCAGAGCGGCTGGAGGTCGGGCATCCGTTCGCGCGGGGCGCCGCCGCCCTGCGGCATCGCCGGGTGCAGCCCGAGCAGCATGATGCCGCCGACGACCGCCGCGAGCCCCGCCGCCTCCCAGGCCAGCGCGCCCGTGTCGGTGCGCAGCCGGTCCCCGAGGAAGCCCACCCCGCAGATGATCCCGGCCAGCGGCTGGGCGGCGGTCAGCGCGGGCAGCGACATCCGCAGCGACGCCGTCTCGAACGCGCTCTGCACCAGTACCAGGCCGGTCACCCCGAGCGCCAGCACGGCGTACGGCTGCCAGCCGGTGAGCAGTTCGACGAGGCCGCCCTCGGAGAAGCGTTCCCCGCTGATCCGGGTCAGGGCGTCCTGGACGCCGTAGAGCAGCCCGGCCGCGAGGGCCAGCAGCACCGGGGCCGCGGACAGCCGGGAGCGTTTGGCGTACGCGGTGAGCAGCAGGGCCAGGCCGACCATCACGCCGATGATCAGCCACTGCCGCAGCGGATCGGAGAGTGCCGTGCCGCCGCGCGGCTCGCCCGCCACGATGAACGCGCTCACCCCGCCCGCGAGCAGCAGCAGGCCCGCCCAGCCCTGCCGGCCCAGCGGCTGCCTGCTCTGACGGCGGGAGAGGGCCAGGGCGAACAGCAGGTTCGTCGCGAGGAGCGGCTCGACCAGGGACAGCTCGCCCTGGCTCAGGGCGACGGCGCCGAGCGCCATGCCGGCCACCATCAGCCCGATGCCGCCGAGCCAGCGCGGCACGCGCATCAGGTCGAGCAGCAGCCGGGGCGAGAGGAAGTCGCCGAGGGGCGCCTTCTGGGCCACGTTCTGCTGGAGGACGAATCCGAAACCCAGGCAGCAGGCGGCGCTCACGGCGAGAACCAGAACCAGAACCGACACGCTGCGTACCTCGATCATCGGGTCGGGCCACGGGGTGGGTAGTGACCGAATGTGGCCTCCTGGCGCGCTCGGCGCCCCGGAGTGCCCGGAATGTGTACCTCGGTGGGTGCCCGCTCACGGGCGCCTCACGCGGTCGCGGCACCGGGGGCGGCGCGGAGCGACCGTACAGCCATGCTGCGGGACCGGAGCGGACCGCGCCATGGCGTACGCCACATTCGTCCCCCGGCCCTCCGCTGCGACCAGCCCTGGGACCGGTCAAGTTCCCTGTCGGTGAGGGGAGTTGGCGTTTGTCATGTGACCCCGGCGCTTGACGGTGGGCGCCGGCCGGGGGTTTGCTGTGGGTGATCGGTCGCTTGCGGGCCGATGACGGGCCCGCCGCCCGAGACGTGCGCGGCCGCCTGCCCGGCCCGTCACCGAGGAGGATGAGGAAGTCCCGCGGTGCCCCGAACCCCGTTGTCCCAGGCCCGACGCCAGGCCCGGCGCCAGGAACGTCCGGCCGCGACCGTCGGCGCGATGCGTGACGGCGCCGCGCTCGATCAGGCCGCGCTCGATCGCACCGAGCCGGACAGAGCCGCGCTCGATCGCACCGAGTCGGACAGAGCCGCGCTCGACGACGCCGAGCTGCTCTCCGCCCGCGCCGCACTGGCCCAGGGCCGTCGGCAGGCCGCCCGCTCGCTGCTCGCCCGCACCGGCGACGACTGGGACCGGCGCGGACACCGCATCACCGTCCTCGCCCTCGAACCGTACGCGGCCGCCTGGGCCCACGCGTGGCTGGTCGCCGAGCCCGACTCCGCCGACGCCGCGGTCCTGCTCGCCCTGGCCCAGGTCAGGCGCGCCCTGCGCGGCAGGCAGACCCCGGCCGCCGCCCGCGCCGCCTGCCGGGCCGCCGCCGCGGCGGCACCCGCCGACCCCACCCCCTGGCTCGGCCTGCTGATGCTGGAGCGCGAGGGCACCGCCGACGCCGTGCGGATCTTCGAAGAGGTCCGGGCCCGCCACCGCGACCATCACCACGCCCACCACCGGATGATCGCCCTGCTCGCCGAGCGCCGCGCCGACGCCGGCCCGGACCCGCTGCACGAGGTGTACGACTTCGCCGCCTGGGCGGCCGAGCAGGCGCCCGCCGACTCCCCGCTGGCCATCCTCCCGATCGTCGCGCACGCCGAGCGCTACCGTGCCCTGGCCGTCCGCGGCCACGCCCCCGCCGACCCGACGACGGCCCTGCACTGGCGCGACCACCGGGCCGCCGACGTGATGAAGGCGGCCTTCGACTGGTGGCTGGAGTGGGAGCACGACGGTCACCCCCGCCTCCTGGTCGACCTGAACTTCCTCGCCCACGCCAAGTTCTGCGAGGGCCTGCCCGCCGAGGCCGCGACCCTCTTCCGCCGCATCGGCGACCACGTCACCCCGGCCCCCTGGTCCTACCCCGACCGCGATCCGTACGCCGCCTTCCACGCGGCCCGGACGGCGGCGCTGGGCCACGAGCGGCCGGGAGGTGACAGGAGGGGAGGAGAGGGGCGCCGCCCGCGCCGCCCGCGGCACCGACCGACGGGAAGCCCGGAGGCCGGAGAACCTGAGAGCCCGGAGGCCGGAGAACCTGAGAGCCCGGAGGCCGGAGAGCCCGGAGGCCGGAGAACCTGAGAGCCCGGGAAACCGGGAAACCGGGAAGTGATGACGCAATCCTGACGACCGCCCCGCCTCCCTGGCCCCGCCCGGGCCCCGGGTGCTCGAATGGACGTGTGACCTCCGAAACACCCGAGGAACGCGGCACCCCCGTCGGCCGCCGCGTCTTCCTCGGCACGCTCGGCCTGGGCGCCCTCGGCGTCGTCGCCGCCCCCGTCCTCCAGCGCGGCCTGGAGGACTTCCTGGGCCGCGCCGCCGACAGGGACCCCACCGGCCTCACCGACCTGCTCCCCAACGGGGGCGGCTTCCGCTACTACTCGGTGGCCTCCTCCGTACCGCACAGGAACGCCGGGAACTACCGCCTGACCGTCGACGGCCTGGTCGACCGCCCCGCCACCCACACCCTGGCCGACCTGAGGGCACTGCCGCAGACCCGCGTGGTCAGGGACGTCCAGTGCGTCACCGGCTGGCGGGTGCCCGGGACACCCTTCGAGGGCGTACGGCTGTCCGTCCTGCTCGACGCGGCCGGAGTGCGCGCACGTGCCGGCGCCGTCCGCTTCACCTGCTTCGACGGCACCTACACCGAGAGCCTCACCCTCGCCCAGGCCCGCCGCCCCGACGTCCTGGTCGCCCTGCGCATGCGGGACGAGGACCTCGCCCACGAACACGGCGGCCCGGTCCGCCTGTACGTGGCGCCCATGTACTTCTACAAGTCCGCCAAGTGGCTCTCGGGCATCACCGTCACCGAGAAGGTGGAGACCGGCTACTGGGAGCGGCGCGGCTACGACGTCGACGCCTGGGTGGGCCGTTCGAACGGGCGGGACGATGAACCCACGAGCTGACGCACCGCCCGCCCACGCCCGCGTCCGCCGCTTCAGCACGGCCGAACGCCGGGTGCACCGCGCGACCGCCCTGCTCATGGGCGTGTGCGTACTGACGGCGGCCTTCCTCTACGTCCCCCAGCTCGCGCAGCTCGTCGGCCGCCGCGAACTGGTCGTCCGGGTCCACGAGTGGTCCGGCCTCGCCCTGCCCGTGCCCGTCCTGGCCGGACTCCTCTCCCGCGCGTTCCGCGCCGACCTCGGCCGCCTGAACCGCTTCGGCCCGCACGACCGCCGCTGGCTGCGCGCGGCCCTGCGCCGCGACCGGCGACGGGAGTCCAGACCGGCGGGCAAGTTCAACGCGGGCCAGAAGGTCTACGCCGCGTGGATCGCCGGGGCCACCGTGGTGATGCTCGGCACCGGGCTCCTCATGTGGTTCACCCGCCTGACCCCGCTCGTGTGGCGGACCAGCGCGACCTTCGTGCACGACTGGCTGGCCCTGGCCGTCGGCATCGTCCTGGCCGGTCACATCGGCATGGCCCTCGGCGACCCGGAGGCCCGCCGCGGCATGCGCACCGGATCGGTGAGCCCGGACTGGGCGGAACGGGAGCACCCGCTGTGGCACCGCTGACCGCCGGCGAACCGTACGTACGGCCGCTGATGCCGACAGCGGGTGAACCCGTCCCGTGGACCTGTGTGACCGCGGGCCTGTATGACTGCGGGCCTGTGTGACCGCGGGCCTGCACGGCCATGGGCCCGTACGACCCCTATATGACCAGGGAGAGCAGCAGGACCAGGCCGCCGGCGACCACCGAGATGATGGTCTCCATGACCGACCAGGTCTTGATGTTCTGGCCGACGCTCAGGCCGAAGTACTCCTTCACCAGCCAGAAGCCGGCGTCGTTGACGTGGCTGAAGAACAGCGAGCCGGCGCCGATCGCCAGGACCAGCAGGGCGGTGTGCGCGGTCGACATGTCGGCGGCGAGCGGCGCGACCAGGCCGGCCGCCGAGATCGTCGCCACGGTCGCCGAGCCGGTCGCCAGCCGGATCGCCACCGCGATCAGCCAGGCCAGCAGCAGGGCCGGGATCGACCAGTCCTCGGAGATCTCCAGGACCATCCGGCCCACACCGGAGTCGATCAGTGTCTGCTTGAAGCCGCCGCCCGCGCCGACGATCAGCAGGATGCCGGCGATGGGGCGAGGGACTTCTCGACCGTGGAGGAGATCCGGTCCTTGGTGAAGCCGGCCGCCCGGCCGAGGGTGAACATGCCGACGACGACGGCGGTGAGCAGGGCGATCAGCGGGGAGCCGACCACGTCGAACACACGCTGCACGGTGTTCTCGGGGTCGTCCACGACGATGTCGACGAGTGCCTTGGCCAGCATCATCACGACCGGCAGCAGGATCGTCACCAGGGTGATCCCGAAGCCCGGACGCTTCTCCAGGTCCTCGGAGGGCCGCTGCGGGATCATCCGGTCCGGGGCGGGGACGTCCACCCAGCGGGCGGCGTAGCGGGAGAACACCGGACCGGCGATGATCACCGTCGGGACGGCGACCAGCACGCCCAGCGCGAGCGTCACGCCCAGGTTGGCGTCCACGGCGTCGATCGCGACCAGCGGACCGGGGTGCGGCGGGACCAGGCCGTGCATCACGGACAGACCGGCCAGCGCCGGGATGCCGATGCGCATCAGCGAGTAGTTGCCGCGCTTGGCGACCATCAGCACGACGGGGATCAGCAGGACGACGCCGACCTCGAAGAACAGGGGCAGACCGATCACCGAGGCGATCAGCACCATCGCCCACGGCATCGACCGGCCGCCCGCCTTGGCGAGGATCGTGTCGACGATTCTGTCGGCGCCGCCGGAGTCGGCGAGCAGCCTGCCGAGGATCGCGCCGAGCGCGATGAGCACGCCCACACCGGCGACCGTGGCGCCGAGACCGGTGGTGAAACTGGCGATCGCCTTGTCGAGCGGCGCCCCGGCGAACGCGCCGAGTGCGAGCGAGCCGATGGTCAGCGCCAGGAAGGCGTGCAGCTTGAACTTGGTGATGAGCAGGACGATGACGGCGATGCCCGCCAGCACGGCGATGCCCAGCTGGGCATGACCGGCCGAGGTGATCGGCTCGACACTGTCCGCCGCCAGCATCTCGACGCTGAGTCTGGTCACGGGGGGTCCCTTACGCGTTACGGGGGATGGGGAGAGGGGGGTACTGCTGACACGGTGGCCGCCCCGGGGGAGCGGGGCGGCTACCGCCGGGTGTCGGGAAGCCCGTCGAGCGCCCGCGCGGCGCGTTCGGTGATCTCCTCGGGCGTCCCGGTCACATCGACCGCGACCCCCGCCTCGTCCGCCGCGAGCGGCTGGAGCGTGGCGAACTGGGAGTCCAGCAGCGCGGTCGGCATGAAGTGACCCTGCCGGTGCGCCATCCGGTCCTCGATCAGCGCCCGGTCACCCGCGAGGTGCACGAACACGATCCCGGGGCGGCGGCCCGGAGCCGGTCGCGGTACGACCGCTTCAGCGCCGAACAGCTCACGACCCCGCCCAGCCCGGCCCGCCCGTGCGCCCAGTCGCCGATGGCGTCGAGCCACGGCCGCCTGTCGTCGTCGTCGAGCGGGGTGCCGGCCGACATCTTGGCGATGTTGGCCGGCGGGTGGAAGTCGTCGCCCTCGGCGTAGGGAACGCCCAGCCGGGCGGCGAGCAGCGGACCGATCGTGGTCTTGCCCGTGCCGGCGACGCCCATCACCACGACGACGTGGGGGGTACGCATCTCTGCCTCGCTGTCTTCCTCGACACCTGATGTCGACGACACTGAAGCCCATTAGGTACGACGAATTCAAGAGTCTGTGACGAATAAGTCTGACTTTTCGAGTCCGTGACGCGGCACGTACGCTGAGTGCATGACCATTCCGGGCCGGGGTCTGCACGGCCGTGTACTCGACGCCCTCGGCCCCGCCATCACCGCGGGCGCATACCCCCGGGCAGCGTCCTGCGCACCGACGAACTGGCCCAGCGCTTCGACGTCTCACGCTCCGTGATGCGCGAGGCGGTCCGCGTCCTGGAATCGATGCACCTGGTCGAGTCCCGCCGCCGGGTGGGCGTGACCGTACGCCCGAAGGCCGAGTGGAACGTCTACGACCCGCAGGTCATCCGCTGGCGACTGGCTGGCGCCGACCGCCCCCACCAGCTGCGCTCGCTCACCGTCCTGCGGTCGGCGATCGAACCGGTCGCGGCGGGCCTGGCGGCGCGCAACGCCACGGCGGAGCAGTGCGCCGAACTGACCGAGTGCGCGCTCGGCATGGTGGCCAACTCGCGCGGCCACCAGCTCGAGGGCTACCTCCTCCACGACGTGGCCTTCCACCGCGTGATCCTCACGGCCTCCGGCAACGAGATGTTCGCCCGCCTCGGGGACGTCGTCGCGGAGGTCCTCTCGGGCCGCACCCACCACGAGGTCATGTTCGAGGACCCCGACCCGGCCGCCGTCACCCTGCACGTACGGGTCGCCGAGGCGGTGCGCGAGCGCGACGCGGACCGCGCGGAGAAGCTGACGCGCGAGATCACGGTCGGCGCGCTCCAGGAACTCGACATCCTGGCGCCGTAGCGCCCCCCTCGGACCCCGCCCCGCGTCTCGCACCCCGCCCCCGCCCCCGCGCCCCGGGCGGCGCGGCCCTACCCTCCGGGAACTCCCCGTCCACGTACACCCAGGCCCCCGCCACCCGCTCGAAGCGGCTCCGCTCCCGCAGCGCGCCGCCCCGGTAGGAGGCCCGGAACTCCACGACCCCGGTGGCGTGGAACGCCGACCCGTCGACCGTGCCGAGGATCTCCAGCCCCGTCCACCGCGTCCCCGGATCGAGGTCCAGCCGCCCCGGCCGGGTCCGCGGATGCCAGGTCCGCAGCAGGTACCCCGCGTCGCCCTGCACGAAGGCGCTGTACCGCGACCGCATCAACGCCTCGGCGGTCGGCGCGGCGGCGCCGGCGTGGAAGCGGCCGCAGCACTCCGCATAGGTCCCGGACAGCCCGCAGGGGCAGTTACGCGTGCTCATGACGGCCATTGTGCTGGACGCACCCCTCAGACGGCCGCCCGCGTGTCGGCCCGCGGCAACGGCGGCAGCGCCGTCGCGTACAGCCACGCGTCGAACAGGTCGTCCAGCGGTTCGGCCGCGAACCGCGCCGCGTGGGCCGTGAAGGCCGACGTCGTGACCGCGCCGCCGCGGTGCAGACCGAGCCAGGCGCGCAGCATCCGGAAGAACGCCTCGTCGCCCAGCGCGCAGCGCAGCGCGTGCACGGTGAGCCCGCCCCGCTCGTAGAGCCGGTCGTCGAACATCGACTTGCGGCCGGGGTCGGCCAGCTTCAGGTCCTGCGGCAGGACGGAGAGCGACCGGTGCGCGACGGCGGCCAGTTGCTGCGCCGTACGCCCGCCCGAGCGCTCCGACCACAGCCACTCCGCGTACTTGGCGAAGCCCTCGTTCAGCCAGATGTGCCGCCAGTCGGCGATGGACACACTGTTGCCGAACCACTGGTGCGCCAGCTCGTGCGCCACCAGCCGCTCCGAACCCCGCGCCCCGTCCACGTGGTTGGCGCCGAACAGCGACAACCCCTGTGCCTCGACGGGCACGTCGAGTTCCTCCTCGGTCACCACGACCGCGTACTCGTCGAACGGGTAGGGCCCGAAGAGCTGTTGGAAGAGGTGCATCATGCCCGGCTGGCGCGCGAAGTCCCGCGAGAACTCCGGCAGCAGGTGCGCCGGGATGTGCCCGTGCTGCGGCACCCCGCCGAGCCCCGGATCACCGAGCAGCACCGTCTGGTACTTGCCGATCGACAGCCCGACCAGATAGCTCGACGTCGGCGCGGACTGCTCGTACACCCAGGTCGTCGTGGACGCCTTCGTCGTCCGGGTCAGCAGCCGGCCACCGGCCACCACCGCGTACGCCGACGGCGTCGTGACCGATATCTGGTACGACGCCTTGTCGGCGGGCCGGTCGTTGCACGGGTACCAGGACGGCGCCCCGACGGGCTGGCTCGCCACCAGCGCCCCGTCGGCCAGCTCCTCCCAGCCGATCCCGCCCCAGGGGCTGTTGACCGGCTTGGGGTTGCCCGCCCAGTGCACCTCGACGGTGAACGCGGCCCCGGCCCGCAGCGCCTTGGCGGGCCGGACGCGCAGCCTGCCGCCGCGGTGCGTGTAGTGCGCCTGCCGGCCGTCCACCCGGACCCGGCCGATCTTGAAGTCGGCCAGGTTGAGCTGGAACTCGGCGAGCGGCGCACGCCCGGCTATCGCGTTGATCCGGGCGGTGCCCGAGAGCCGGTTCGGCCCGGGCCGGTAGTCCAGCGTGAGCTCGTAGCGGTGCACCCGGTACCGGGAATCACCGTTGGCCGGGAAGTACGGGTCCGCCCCGCCTGCCTGCTGAACTGCCACTGCCGCGTCCGCTCCCTGCGCCGTGCCGCCACTCCCCGCCGATGTGCCGTCGTCCGGGTCCGAGCGGCCGGCGTTCAGGGACGCCATGCTTCGATCGGGTTGCCGAGCCAGCGGGTGTCGTCCGGGACGGACTCCGCGGCCATCACGAGCGACGCGGGACCCAGGGTCGTACGGGCCCCGATCGTGCTGCCGGGCAGCACGATCCCGCCAGGGCCCAGCGTGGCACCCTCACGGAGGACCACAGTATCCGTCCGCAAGATCCGGTCGTGGAAGAGGTGAGTCTGGAGCACGCACCCCCGGTTGACCGTGGCCGCGTCCTCCAGCGTCACCAGGTCCGCCTCGGGCAGCCAGTGGCTCTCCACCCACACGCCCCGGCCGATGCGCGCGCCGAGCCCGCGCAGCCACGCCGACAGCACCGGCGTACCCGGAACCGAACCCGCCAGCCACGGCACCGCCACCACCTCGACGAAGGTGTCCGCCAGCTCGTTGCGCCACACGAAACCGCTCCACAGCGGGTGCTCCCCACGCCGGTGCCGCCCCACCAGCAGCCACTTCGCGACGATCGACAGCAGCGCCGCCGCCCGCCCGCCCCGAGCAGCACCGGCCCGGACAGCAGGGGGGCCCACGCCCCCAGCGCGCACAGCGCGGCCACCGTCAGCACCGCGAGACCGGCCGAGCAGAACACCGGCACGATCCTGCACAGCTCCACCAGCGCACGCGCCCACAGCAGCCGCGCCGGCGGTTCGTAGGTGCGGCTGCTGTCGCCGTCGGCCGCCGCGCGCGGCAGCTTCACCGGCGGCAGCCCCAGGTAGGAACTGCCCTTCTTCGCCTTCTTCGGTGTCGCCGACAGCACCCCGACGAGCCCGCCGTCCGGCACGCTCCGCCCCGGCGCGGTCATCCCCGAGTTCCCGAGGAACGCCCGCCGCCCGATCTCCGCGCGCCCGATCCGCATCCAGCCGCCCCCCAGCTCGTACGGCGCGGTCAGCGTGTCGTCGGCCAGGAACGCGCCCTCGCCGACCGTGGTCAGACTGGGCAGCGCGAGGACGGTCGACACCTCGGCGCCCTTGCCGATCCGCATCCCGAGCAGCCGCAGCCACACCGGCGTCGCCAGCCCCGCGTACAGCGGGAAGAGCGTCTCGCGCGAGCGGTCCATCAGCTGGGTGACCGTCCAGGCCTGCCAGCCGATCCGCCCGTGCGTGGGGTGCGTGCCCTCCCGCAGCCCCAGGCTCAGCAGCCGCACGGCGACCAGGAGCAGCAGCGCGTACGTCAGCCCGTAGGCGAGCGTGGCCGGGACCAGCGCCAGCGCGGCACCCCGCAGCGGGGCGTCCGGCGACACGAGGGCGTACGCCACGAGCAGCGCGGCCCCGGCCGCCGACACCGGCAGCAGTGTCAGTCCCGCCCCGAGGCCCCGTACAGCGCCCGCCAGACCCGGCTCCGGGCCGGCCGCTCCTCGGGCCAGTTGCGCTTGGCCTTGCCGAGTTTGGCCGCGGGCGCGCCCGCCCAGCGCTGCCCGGTCGGGACCTGGCCGACGACGGCCGAACCCGGCGCCACCTCGGCCCGCTTGCCGACCCGCGCCCCCGGGAACAGGACGCTGCGCGTGCCGACGACGGCGTGCGCACCGACCCTGACCGGGCCGATCTCCAGCCGGTCGCCGTCCAGCCACCAGCCGGAGAGGTCCACCTCGGACTCGACGGCCGCGCCCCGGCCCAGCCTGAGCAGGCCGGTGACCGGCGGCAGCGCGTGCAGGTCCACGTCCGGACCGATCCGCGCCCGAGGGCGCGGGCGTACCGCTGCAGCCAGGAGCCGGTCAGCGAGGTCGCCCCGCTGAACTCGACGAGCCGCTCGGCGGCCCACAGCCGCAGGTGCACCCCGCCGCCCCGCGGATGACGGCCCGGCGCCACCCCCGCAGCAGCAGCCGCGCCCCGCCCGCGCCGAGCGCGAGCCGGCCGGGCGGACTGAAGAACAGCAGCGCGCCCGCCACCACCAGCCACCAGGGCGCGGTCGGCAGCCACCCGTACGCGGGCAGGACGTTGCCCGCGGCGGCCAGGACCAGCGTCCAGCGCAGCCCCAGCAGCGTGAACAGCGGCAGGAGCAGCAGCACCTGCACCAGCTGCGCGCGTCGCGGCACCGGGGCGACGGTGCGCCGGGCGCCGTCGCCCTGCGCGGACTCCTCCAGGTACCGGGCCAGCTTGCGCAGCGTCGGCCGCTGGTAGACGTCGACCACGGCGACGCTCGGGTACCGGGTCCGCAGCCGCGTCGTCAGCTGCGCGGCGGCCAGACTGCCGCCGCCGATCGCGAAGAAGTCGTCACGGGCACCGCCGACCGGGACGCCGAGGACCGCCGTCCACTGTTCGGCGAGCCAGGCCTCGGTGCCGTAGAGCCGTTCGACCGGCCCGTCCGTCTCCAGACCCTCCAGAGGCCACGGCAGCGCGGCCCGGTCGACCTTGCCCGACGTCCGGGTCGGCAGGTCGGCCACCGGCGCGAGCAGCGGCACCAGCGCGGCGGGCAGCTCGGCGCGGAGCCTGTCCACGGCCGCGGCCCGGTCCCAGCCGTCCTGCACGACGACGTACCCGACGAGGAGCTGGTTGCCGCCGCGCGCGGTGCGCACGGCGGCGGCCGCGCCCGCGACCCCGGGCAGCGCCTGCAGCGCCGCGTCGACCTCGCCCAGCTCGATCCGCCGCCCGCCGAGCTTGATCTGCTCGTCGGCCCGCCCGAGGAAGACCAGCCCCTCCGGCTCCGCCTTCACGAGGTCGCCGCTGCGGTACGCCCGCTCCCAGCCCAGCGACTCCAGCGGCGCGTACTTCTCCGCGTCCTTCTCGGCGTCGAGGTACCGGGCGAGCCCGACGCCGCCGATCACCAGCTGCCCGCTGCCGCCCATCGGCACGGGCTCACCGGCCTCGTCCACGACGGCCAGCTCCCAGCCGCGCAGCGGCAGCCCGATCCGGACCGGCCCCGTCGCGCCCAGCAGCGCCGCACAGGCCACGACGGTCGCCTCGGTCGGCCCGTACGTGTTCCAGACCTTGCGCCCCTCGGTCACCAGCCGCTGCGCCAGCTCGGGAGGACAGGCCTCACCGCCGAAGATCAGCAGACGGACGTCGTTGAGGGTCCCGGGCTCCCAGAGCGCGGCGAGCGTGGGCACCGTCGAGACGACGGTGATCTCCTGCTCCACCAGCCAGGGACCGAGGTCGGCACCGCTCCTGACCTGCGCGCGCGGCACCGGCACCAGGCACGCGCCGTACCGCCAGGCCAGCCACATCTCCTCGCAGGAGGCGTCGAAGGCGACGGACAGCCCCGCCATCACCCGGTCGCCCGGCCCGATCGGCTCGTCGGTGAGGAACAGCGCGGCCTCGGCGTCCACGAACGCGGCGGCACTGCGGTGGCTGACGGCGACGCCCTTGGGCTTCCCGGTGGAGCCGGAGGTGAAGATGATCCACGCGTCGTGGCCGGCGCCCGGCCGCGCGGCCGGCGTCCCGGAGCGGCCGTGCACGGTCAGCTCGTGCCCGGCGCCGACGACCGCCCCGACCCCGGCCTCCCCGAACACCAGCTCGGCCCGCTCGTCGGGGTCCTCGGCGTCCACGGGAACGTAGGCCGCTCCGGCGGCGAGCACGGCGAGGATCGCGACGTACAGGTCGTTCGTCCCGACGGCACCCGGATCCCCACCCGGTCGCCGAGGCCGACCCCGGCGCCGGCCAGTCGGCGGCGCAGCCGCTCGACCTCGACGGCCAGCTCGCGGTAGGTCAGCGTGGTGCCGCCGTCGTCCAGGGCCGGCTCGTCGGGGTACGAGCGTACGGACGCGTCGAGGATGTCGACGAGGGTGCGGGGGGAGGCGGCGGGACCGCCCGAGAAACGTGCGGTGTCGCCGAGTTGTCCGCGGATCTCTTCGTCGAGCAGGCCGAGAGCGCTGCTCTCGTCTGTGGCTGCCATCAGGTCCTCGCGTCTCGTTCCCGGAGCCCTCCGGGGCGCTGGCGGGCCCGCAGGTCTGCCTGGGGTTGTCCGGCGCCAGCCCGTAACAAGCCGGAAATTTTAGTACGACGCTAGGCTCGCCCCTTTCCGGCGGCCAGCCGGAACGGCCGAACGGCGTCGTCCGGGGGCTGCGGAAATGCCGTGACCTGGTGATCTTCGAACCGGGGAGAGATGCCCCACACCAACGAGCGAGGGCCCCGACCTTCAGGTCGGGGCCCTCGTCCATCTCGCGTGTCCGAGGGGGGACTTGAACCCCCACGCCCGATAAAGGGCACTAGCACCTCAAGCTAGCGCGTCTGCCATTCCGCCACCCGGACAAGGTGTCTTTCGCGCGGGTTCCCCCGCGGCGACGTCGTAAACATTACCAGGCTTTCCGGGGTGCCCGATCACGGCCCGCCCGCCGCCCGCCTCCGCCGCCGACGGTCCGCCGCATCCGCCGCATCCGGCGTGAACGGGGTGTGACGGGCCGGGACCGGTCTTGGGCGCGGCAGCCGGGGAGGGGGAGGATGAGGGGAACCACCAGCAGTGACAGCGGGAGGAACCAGCGTGAGCGCGACGGACGACACGGCCAGGGGCGTCACCGGCGAGGACGAGGTCGTGGACCTCTGCCGCGAGCTGATCCGGTTCGACACCAGCAACTACGGCGACCACTCGGGTCCGGGCGAGCGCGAGGCGGCCGAGTACGTCGCCGAGAAGCTCGCCGAGGTGGGGCTCGAACCGAAGATCTACGAGTCCCACCCGGGGCGCGCCTCCACCGTGGCCCGTATCGAGGGCACGGATCCCTCCCGGCCCGCGCTCCTCATCCACGGCCACCTCGACGTCGTCCCCGCCAACGCGGCCGACTGGACCCACGATCCCTTCTCCGGGGAGGTCGCCGACGGGTGCGTGTGGGGCCGGGGCGCGGTCGACATGAAGGACATGGACGCCATGACCCTGGCGGTCGTCCGCGACCGGCTGCGTTCCGGGCGCAGGCCGCCGCGCGACATCGTCCTCGCCTTCCTCGCCGACGAGGAGGCGGGCGGCACCTACGGCGCCCGGCACCTCGTCGACCGCCACCCGGACCTCTTCGAGGGCGTCACCGAGGCGATCAGCGAGGTGGGCGGCTTCTCCTTCACGGTCAGCGAGGAGCGCCGGCTCTACCTGATCCAGACGGCCGAGAAGGGCATGCACTGGATGAAGCTGAGGGTGGCCGGCACCGCCGGGCACGGCTCGATGATCCACCGGGACAACGCGATCACGGAGCTGTCCGAGGCCGTGGCCCGGCTCGGCCGCCACACCTTCCCGGTGCGGGTCACCAAGACCACCCGGGCCTTCCTGGACGAACTGGGTGACGCGCTGGGCACCCCGCTGGACCCGGAGGACATGGAGTCCACCCTCGCCCGGCTCGGCGGCATCGCCAAGCTGATCGGCGCGACCCTGAGGAACACCGCCAACCCCACCCAGCTGAACGCCGGCTACAAGGTCAACGTCATCCCCGGCGAGGCCACCGCCCACGTCGACGGGCGCTTCCTGCCGGGTCACGAGGAGGAGTTCCTCGCCGACCTCGACCGGATCCTCGGCCCGAAGGTGCGCCGTGAGGACGTCCACTCCGACAAGGCCGTGGAGACCTCCTTCGACGGGCCGCTCGTGGAGGCCATGCAGTCCGCGCTGCTCGCCGAGGACCCCACCGCCAAGGCGATCCCCTACATGCTCTCCGGCGGTACCGACGCCAAGTCCTTCGACGACCTCGGCATCCGCGGCTTCGGCTTCGCCCCGCTGAAGCTGCCGCCGGAGCTGGACTTCGCCGGCATGTTCCACGGCGTCGACGAGCGCGTGCCCGTGGACGGCCTCCGGTTCGGCGTCCGCGTGCTCGACCGCTTCATCGACGCCTCCTGAACGACCTGAACGACACTCCTCTTATTCGGCCGCGTGTGCGGGAACGACTGGAAAGAGTGAATGCGACGATAAGCACGTAGCCCCATTACCTCCTCCTCGTTACTGCTGGTGCGACCCGTTACTGGGAATCGCATTGCCAACAAGGAGGAACAATGCTCAAGAAGGTCGTTGCTGCTGCGGCTGCCACCGGTGGTCTGGTTCTCGCGGGCGCGGGCATGGCCGTCGCCGATTCGGGTGCCCAGGGTGCCGCCGTGCACTCCCCGGGTGTCGCTTCCGGCAACGTGATCCAGGTGCCCGTCCACGTCCCCGTGAACGTCTGCGGCAACACGATCTCGGTGATCGGGCTGCTGAACCCCGCCTTCGGCAACGTCTGCATCAACAAGTGACATCGACCCGCTGAGGGGTCGTCCACACCGTCGGCCCCGGAGCGCACGCCATGCGCTCCGGGGCCGACCGGTCTTTTCTCCTGCCATTCGTGCGAAATCCGAATGACATGAGAAAGGAAAGCCGAAGAAGTCGTAGCACCCGGATGCCTCGCGAAGCTGGAAGGATGCGAGCGATCCGGGACGAGAGCGAAAGCAGGGATTCAGGAATGCGACAGGTCACCCGCAAAAGTCTCATGACCGTGGCGGCGGCGACGGGGGTGATCGCCGCCGCCGGAGGGTACGCCCACGCCGACTCCGGCGCGAGCGGCTACGCCTCCGACTCACCCGGCGTCCTGTCCGGCAACAACGTCCAGGCGCCGGTGCACGTGCCGGTCAACGTCTGCGGCAACACCGTCGACGTCGTCGGGATCCTCAACCCGGCGGTCGGCAACTCCTGTGCCAACCGCAGCACGGGCCACGACGGCGGCAAGAGCGGCGGCGGCAGCCACGCCGGGCAGGGCGGCAGCCAGGCCGGGCACGGCGGCTCCGGCTCGCACGCCGGTTCCGGCGGCCACGGCGGCTCGGGCGGCCACGGCGGTTCCGGTTCGCACGCCGGCCCGGGCGGTGCGCAGGCGGGCGGCCACACCGCCGGTTCGCCCGGCGTCGGTTCCGGCAACAACGTCCAGGCGCCGGTCGACGTGCCGGTCAACGTGTGCGGCAACACCATCGACGTCGTCGGGATCCTCAACCCGGCCATGGGCAACACCTGCGTCAACGACAGCGGCCCCGGCCGTGACTACGGCACGCCTCCCGGCGGCGAGGAGGAGACGCCCGGCACGCCTCCCGGCGGGAGCCGACCGGCCCCGGCAAGCCCGGCCACCCCCAGGACGAGAGCACCCCGCCAAGCCGGGTCACGTGACCCCGGCCGGACACTCCTCCGTCCACTCCCCGCAGCTCGCGCAGACCGGCAGCGGACTGCCGCTGGGCCTCGCGCTCCCGGCCGGCGCCGGCGCGCTGCTCGCGGGCGCGGTCCTCTACCGCAAGGCCCGCGCCGCGGCCTGACAATCCCCGGCACCGCACAACGGAGCGGGCCCCGCCTCGGCGGGGCCCGCTCCGTTTCCGTCATCTTCGGCTCACCACGTGGCGCGTACCTGACGGATGATCCGCCGGCGCAGCCGCACGCGGCGGCTGCCGTCCCGCAGCAGGCTCAGACGGTCCAACTCCCAGTGTCCGTACTCCGCATGGTCGGTCAGCAAACGTGTCGCGTCCTTGCGGGAGACCCCGCGCGGTACGTACACGTCGACAAATTCGTATTCCGGCATCGCATCTATTGTGCGGGCTGGGGCCCGGTACGGATAGCGTCTGCACTATGTCTGATGCTGCGCAGCCCACCGCTGCCGAGGTACGCGCCGCCGCCGAGGCGGTCAAGACCGCGCTCGACCGCCACCTTGCGGCGGTCGAACGCCGGACGGGTGAGGACGACCCGGCCGTCTACGAGGCGTTCAACGAGCTGGCCGCTGCCGCGGAGGCGTACGACGAACTGCTCTACGACCGTTACGACGAGGTCACCCCCTTCGAGATCCCCGGCGCCGAGGACTCGCTGCCGCCCTACGCGGGACCCGAGGAGCCCAACGCCCTGAGCGTCCTGATCCGCCGCGACTACGCGGTGGTGGAACCGCAGCGGCTGCTGGCACAGGCCCAGCGGGTCGAGGCGGCCGAGTTTGAGGACGGCGCGGACGCGGAGGCCTCCGGGACCGTCCACGGCGCGCTGGGCCTGCTCTTCGGCGAGTTCGAACCCGACGAGATCGCCTCCCGGCACAAGGAGTTCGGCCTGGAGGAGGGCGACTCCACCCTGTGGGTGCTGGCCGCCGACGAACCCGCCGAGCCGGGCGAATGGCTGGAGACGCCCTTCGAGCAGCCGGACCCGCAGCAGGTGGTGTGCCGCTTCGACGTCAGCTCGGTCTTCGACGACGACGTCGAGGACGAAGCGGCGGACGACGACGAAGAGGACGACGAAGAGGACGTGGACGTAGACGACGACGAAGCAGGGGAAGAGGGGGATCCGGAGCCCCTGGACGCCGGGCGGGCCGGCCGCTAGCGGAGCGGCCGCGGTCACGGCGAGGAGCGATTCCCCGCCGTGACCACCCTGACCGCTGTGACCGCCGCCGTCCGCGTCCCCGCGACCGTCAGTCCGCCGCCGGGACCTGGGGACGCAGCAGGGCCGGCAGCCGGGTCGTGCGGGGCTTCGCCGTGACCCCGGCGACCGCTCCGGGCAGCGCCTGCTCGACCCCGTGCACCACGGACAGGTGGCGCTCCGCCCGGCCGAAGGCCGTGTAGACCCAGGGGCGGGACAGGACCTGCGCGGCGTCACCGGGCAGCACCACGACCGCCGCCGGCCACCGGCTCCCCACCGCCTGGTGCGCCGTGAGCGCCCATCCGTGCCGGACGGAGTGCTCCACCCGCTCCTTCGGTACGACCACGGCGGCACCGGCGCAGGCCAGGTGCAGCCCCTCCGCGTCGGCCGTCACCACCCGGCCCGTCACCGTACGGCCCGGGACGGGGGAGTAGGCGATCAGGTCGCCGGGGTCGAAGCCGCCGAAGCGGCCGGGACCGGGGTTGAGGCGGTCCTTCAGCGCCGCGTTCAGCGCGCGGGTGCCGGCCGCGCCGCCGTGGCCCGGGGTGACGACCACCGTCTCCCCGGCGGCGACGCCGAAGGCCCGCGGCACGGAGTCCGAGACGAGCTGCACCGTCCGGTGCACGGCCTCGCCGGCGTCCCGCACCGGCACGATCACGATCTCCTTGCCGGGCGCCTCGACCTGGTTCAGCTCGCCGACGCCCACTCCGGAGACCAGCTCGCCCAGCGGCCCCGGGTCCGGGATGCGGGAGGCGACCTGCGGGCACACCCGGGCGGCGAGGAGGTCGGCGAAGACCCGGCCCGGCCCGGCCGACCAGAGCAGCGCGGGGTCGCCGCTGAGCACCAGCCGGGCGCCGTCCGGGAGCGACTCCACGACCATCGCGGCGGTCTCCACGTCCAGCTGCGGCGCGTCCAGCACGATCAGCAGGTCCAGGGCGAAGGCGCCCTCGGCGTCCCGGCCGGGACCCTCGGCGCCGGACAGCAGGCCGGGAAGGGTGACGACGGGGCCGTCCCCCTCGGCCCCTCTGTCCCCTGGTCCGCCGCGTCCAGGTGTGCCGCCAGCCGGCGCCGTCCGTCCGGTGTGTGGCAGGCGGCGACCGCGCGCACTCCCAGGGACCGGGCGGCGGCGAGCAGGGCTGCCGGTTCGGCGCGCGCCGCCTCGCCGCCGGTGTGCACGACGAGGCCGTGCCCGGCGACCGCGCGGATCAGCTCGGCCGTGCTGCCGGACACCCGGGCGGCGGCGGACTCCCACGGCGTCGAGGTCTCCTCGGCCAGGGCGTTGGCCAGGCGGGCCAGACCGTCGGCGAGGCTCTCCTCCGCGAGCGCGTACCGCTCGAGACCGACGAGGACCCGGACCGGGCCGGTCTCCTCCCCGTCCTCCCCGTCGTCCCCGCCGTCCCCGCCGTCCTCGCGGTCCTCGGATTCCCGGCTCGCGGCCACCGGGGCCGGGGCGGCGCCGGGCTCCTCCAGGGCGTCCTGGAAGGCGAGGGCCTCGCCCTCGGCGAGGGTGCTCTGCACGGCCGCGTCCCCGTCCGGGACCCCCTGCCGGGCGAGCGCCGCCGTCAGCGTCGGCAGTTCCAGGGCGGTGTGCCCGGCCAGGGCCGCCTGTTCCAGCAGCCAGACGGTCACCGCCCGGCCCCGCCGCTCGTCGCCCGGGGCGCACTCCGCGCCGAGCCGCGCCCGCGCGAAGCCGTCCGCCTGCTCGGGTCGCACGCCGGGGACGCGCAGCAACTGCCAGGGGTCCTCGCCCAGGGCCTCCGCGGCCCCCTCGCCCAGAGCCGCCGCGACCTGCGGCGCCAGCGCCTCGGGAGCACCGCCGGCGGCCAGCACACGCCGTACGGCCTCCACGGTGTCCGGCGCCGGTGCGGTGGCGACGGGATCCGCGGCCACCGGCTGCGGGCGCCGCACGGGCTCCGGGGCGGCGGGGCGCGGGGCGGGCTCCTGATCGGCGAACACGGTGGCGGCGGGCTTCTCCCCGCTCTCCACGGCCCGCACGGCCGCCAGGAGGTCGGCGGCCCTGCCGCTCAGCTTGGTCCCGGCGGGGACGGGACCCCGCTTCTCCGCCTTGCGCCGCTCGATCCGCTCGCGCTCCAGCTTCTGGGCGGCGAGTTCCGCCTCGGCCTCGGACGGCTTCCGGGCGGGCTCCTCGGCCGCGGACTCCGGCACGGTGGCGCCGTCGGATCCCGGCACGGTGGCGTCGGCCGTCGCGGACCCCGGCGTGATCCCACCGGCCGCGGACCCGGGCGCCGTCCCGCCGTCGCCGGCCGGGGCCGCCACGGAGCCGGACTGCGGTGAGCCCTCGGCGGGCGGTGCGTCGTCCGGGGTGCCCGGCCCGGTGTTCTCCGTGGTGCTGGGGGGCTCCGGCTCCGTGCTCACAGCGTGCTCCAGTCGTGATCGGGATAGCGGTGCACGGGCGCCGACACGTCGTCGAGCGCCCGGCAGATCTCGTCAGGAAGACTAAGCGCCTCCACTGACAATGCGGCCGTGAGCTGCTGCGCGTTGCGCGCGCCGACGATCGGGGCGGCCACTCCGGGCCGGTCGCGGACCCAGGCGAGGGCGACCTGCTGAGGGCTCACCGCGAGCCCGTCCGCCGCGGTCGCCACGGCGTCCACGATGCGGCTCGCGGCGTCGTCGAGGTAGGGCTCGACGAACGGCGCGAAGTGGTCGGAGGCGGCGCGGGAGTCCGGCGGCAGGGCGTCGCCGCGGTACTTGCCGGTGAGGACGCCCCGGCCGAGCGGTGAGGAGGGCAGCAGTCCGATGCCCAGGTCCAGCGCGGCCGGCAGCACCTCGCGCTCCACACCGCGCTGCAGCAGGGAGTACTCCATCTGCGTGCTGGCCAGCCGGGTGCGCGTACCCGGTGCCGCGAGCTGCCAGGTGGCGGCCTTGGCGAGCTGCCAGCCGCAGAAGTTGGAGACGCCGGCATAGCGGGCGCGACCGCTGGCGACCGCGATGTCGAGGGCCTGGAGGGTCTCCTCCAGCGGGGTGCCGGGGTCGAAGGCGTGCACGTGCCACACGTCGACGTGGTCCGTGCCGAGCCGGGTGAGCGAGGCGTCCAGGGCCGCGAGGAGATGACCGCGGGAGCCGTCGACGCGCCGGTCCGGGTCGGGCACGCTGCCGGCCTTCGTCGAGATGATCAGGTCCCGGCGCGGTATCAGGCCCTCCATGAGCCGCCCCAGCACGTACTCGGCCTCCCCGTCGCCGTACACGTCCGCCGTGTCGACGAGGGTGCCGCCCGCCTCCCAGAACGTCTTCAAGAGGTCCGCCGCGTCGTGCTCGTCGGTGTCACGGCCCCAGGTCAGGGTGCCGAGCCCGATGCGGGACACGCGCAGGCCGGTGCGACCGAGATGCCTCTGCTCCATGGACGCCGAGATTACTGGCCGGAACCGGACCGCGGGTTGCCTGTGGACAACGGAATTCCGGGCAGGCCGGGACCGGTTCGGGCAGGCCGGAACCTCCTGCGGGCCGCCGCGACCCTCGCCACACCACCCTCCCTCCGGGCCGTCCTGCGCGCTACTGTCTCCGCGACAGCGTCGTTACTGATCAGTAAGGGGAATCGGCCATGCAGCTCGGGATCAACCTCGGCTACTGGGGTGCCGGAATGGACGGGGACAACCTGGCCGTGGCACAGGAGGCCGACCGGCTGGGGTACGCGGTCTGCTGGGCCGCGGAGGCCTACGGCTCGGACGCCGCCACCGTGCTCAGCTGGGTCGCCGCCCAGACCGAACGCATCGACGTCGGCTCGGCCATCTTCCAGATCCCGGCCCGCCAGCCGGCGATGACCGCGATGACCGCCGCCACCCTCGACTCGCTGTCCGGCGGCCGCTTCCGCCTCGGCCTCGGCGTCTCGGGCCCGCAGGTCTCCGAGGGCTGGTACGGCGTCAAGTTCGACAAGCCGCTGTCCCGCACGCGCGAGTACGTCGAGATCGTCCGCAAGGCGATGACGCGCGAGCGGCTGTCGTACGAGGGCGAGCACTGGACGCTGCCGCTGCCGGGCGGCCCCGGCAAGCCGATCAAGCTGACCGTGCACCCGGAGCGCGAGCACATCCCGCTGTACATCGCCGCGATCGGCCCGAAGAACCTGGAGCAGACCGGCGAGATCGCCGACGGCGCCCTGCTGATCTTCCCGTCCGCCGACCACATCGAGGACACCGCGATCAAGCACCTGCGCGCGGGGCGCGAGAAGGCCGGCAAGACGCTGGACGGCTTCGACGTCTGCCCGACGCTGCCGCTGGCCGTCGGCGCCGACGGCGACGTCGAGCGGCTCGCCGACACCTTCCGGCCCTACACCGCGCTCTACGTCGGCGGAATGGGCAGCCGCAAGCAGAACTTCTACAACCAGCTCGCCCGGCGCATGGGCTACGAGCAGGCCGCCGACGAGATCCAGGACAAGTACCTCTCCGGGGACAAGCAGGGCGCCGCGGCGGCCGTTCCGCACGAGCTGATCGACCGGACCACGCTGCTGGGGTCCAAGGAGCGCATCGCCGACCGGATGAAGGCCTACGCGGCGGCCGGCGTCACCACCCTCACCCTCGCCCCCGCCGGCTTCACGCTCGACGAGCGGCTCGCCTCGCTGCGGGCGGGCGCCGAGGCACTGGAGCTGGCCGGACTGGCGTAGCACGGGGCCGGGCCCGACCCCGCCGGCACGGCGAGGGGGAAGTCAGCGGCCGTGGTGGGGGCTCGGGGGTCTTCCCCGCCACGGCCGTCACGGGGAACAACGCCCCGCGCAGCGCGCGGTTACGCCTTCGGCGCGAGCTTCTCGGGTCATCCGTTCGGCGCAGTCGTTCCGGCACAGCTGTTGCGACACCCCTCTCCCCGCACTTGACTCGTTCTTTGCGGAACCTGCGGAATCCCCGGGACGCGGAGAGGTGCCCCACGATGCTTTCGGCCAAGAGTCTGTTCCAGGAGATCCTGGACGACGACGAGTCCTTCCGGCTGTTCTGTTCCATCGCCGCGAGCGGGGAGTCGCAGGGCGGCTGGGAGAACGCCCGGATCGCCGCGCTCGTCCCTCCGGACCAGCGCGACCTCGCCCCCAAGATCGCGCGGCACGGCGCCGACGAGGACAAGCACGGGCGGATCTTCGACGCCCTGCTGAAGAAGCGCGGCCTCCAGCCCGTCCCCGTCCCGCCCGACGCCGACTACACGATGCTCCTGGAGCGCGCCGGCATCGGCCTCGCCCACGACAGGCTCAGGGCCGACCAGCCGCTGACCGTGCAGGACGTCGTCACCTACCTCGCCCACAGCCGGGTCACCGAGCAGCGCGCCTCCGAGCAGATGGAGCTGCTGCGCAAGCACTTCGCCGACCGCCCCGACATCGGCCGCGCGGTGCGGATGATCTCCCACGACGAGGACAACCACCTCGCCTACTGCCACGAGGAGTTGCTGCGCTTCGCGCGCGCGGGGCACGGCCGCGCGATCCAGCGCACCCTGCGCGAGTCCGCGCTCACGGAGATCCGCGTCTACCGCGACGTCAGCCTGGCCGTGATGTCCCACATGGGCCGCATCCTCGGCTGGTCCCGGCCCAAGGCGGCCCTCCTCGCCGCCGGCATCCACGCCGTGTACGCGGGGGAGCGCCTGGCGGGCTGGCACCGCATGGTCGGCCTGACCATGCCCGAACGGCGTGACGCCCTGGGCGGCCCGGCCACCCCGGCCCCCGAGTTCGCCTGAGCGACGGGCCGCAGTCCGCCCGAGCGACGGGCCGCCACGCGCGTGACGCCCGAACCGCGCGGCACGGCGCCCGCACGGGGAGCCCGCGCCGCCGTACGCGCACGTGGCGCCCGACCGCACGGCACCCGCGCACGGCCCCGCGCGCGGATGCTCCGCCCCCTACAGCCACCCCCGCCGCTTGAACGTCCGGTACAGGACCACCTCCAGCGCGGCCATGATCGCGATCACCGCCGGATACGACCAGGTCCAGCGCAGCTCCGGCATGTGCTCGAAGTTCATGCCGTAGATGCCCGCGATCATGGTGGGGATCGCGGCCATGGCCGCCCACGCGGAGATCTTCCGCATGTCGTCGTTCTGCCGGACGCTCATCTGCGCCAGGTGTGCCGAGAGGATGTCCGACACGAGCCGGTCCAGGCTCTCCACGGACTCGTTCACGCGCGTGAGGTGGTCGCTGACGTCCCGGAAGAAGGGCCGCGCCTCGTCGTTCACGAACGGCAGGCCCGTCCCGGACAGGCCCGCCCCGGACCCCCCGGTGCCGGCCAGCCGGGACACCGGGGCGCCAGCGGGGCCGTGGCCCGGCGGAACTCCAGGATCTGCCGCTTGAAGGTGTAGATCCGGGAGGCCGTGTTCCGGGACCCGCCGCCGTCCGGCGAGAACACCTCCGTCTCCAGCTCCTCCAGGTCGGTCTGCAACTCCGTCGCCACGTCCAGGTAGTGGTCGACGGTGGCGTCGGCTATCGCGTAGACCACCGCCGTCGGTCCCTTCGCCAGCATCTCCGGCTCGTGCTCCAGCCGCCGCCGTACCGCGGCGAGGGGCGCGCCCTCGCCGTGCCGGACGGTCAGCACGAAGGAGTCGCCGAGGAAGACCATGACCTCCCCGGAGGAGACCGCGTCGCTCTCCGGCTCGTACACCACCGGCTTCAGCACCAGGAACAGCGAATCGTCGTACACCTCCAGCTTGGGCCGCTGGTGGGCCTTGAGGGCGTCCTCCACCGCCAGCGGGTGCAGCGCGAACTCCTGTGTGACGTGGGCGAACTCCTTCTCGGTGGGCTCGTGCAGCCCGATCCAGACGAAGCCGCCCACGGCCCGCGCGTCGTCCAGCGCGTCGGAGAAGTCCTGCGGGCCCTGGGTCCGGCGCCCGTCCCGGTAGATGGCGCAGTCGACGATCACGAAGTGCTTTCTCCCTTCCGCGGTTCCCTGTGTCCCCAGGAGTACCCCTACCCTGGGCGACATGCCCACGCTGATCCTGGTCCGGCACGGACGGTCCACCGCCAACACCTCCGGAGTGCTCGCCGGCTGGACGCCCGGCGTCGCCCTCGACGAGCGCGGCGCCGCACAGGCCGCCGCGCTGCCGGCCAGGCTCGAGGGCCTGCCGGTCGCCGAGGTCGTCGCCAGCCCGCTGCAACGCTGCCAGGAGACGGTCCGGCCCCTGCTCGACGCCCGCCCCGGCCTGCCCCTCCACTCCGACGAGCGGATCGGGGAGGCCCACTACGGCGACTGGTCCGGACGCAAGCTCGCGGAGCTGAAGGACGACCCGCTGATGGAGGTCGTCCAGGCGCACCCCTCCACGGCCGCCTTCCCCGGCGGCGAGTCCATGCGGGCCATGCAGACCCGCGCCGCCGAGGCCGTACGCGAGTGGAACGCGCGCGTGGAGCGCGACCACGGCCCCGACGCCGTCTACCTCATGTGCTCGCACGGCGACATCATCAAATCGCTCGTCGCGGACGCGCTGGGGCTGCATCTCGACCTCTTCCAGCGCATCTCCGTCGAACCCTGTTCCGTCACGGTGATCCGCTACACCCGCCTGCGGCCCTTCCTCGTGCGCCTCGGCGACACCGGGGACTTCGCCTCCCTCGTGCCGCGCGAGGAGCCCCCGCGGCAGGACGCCACGGTCGGGGGTGATGCGGGCGCACCGTGATCGTCGGCCGCAGTAGGGTGAAGCGGTCCACATACGCGCGCGTTCACGCATGGACGTTCCGTACCCACGATCCCCATGGAGACAGGACGTGTCCCGTCAGGTGTTCCTCTACGACCCCCCGGACCGCTTCGTGGCCGGTACGGTCGGACTGCCCGGGCGCCGTACCTTCTTCCTCCAGGCCACGGCCGGCTCCCGGGTGACCAGCGTGGCCCTGGAGAAGACCCAGGTCGCCGCGCTCGCCGAGCGCATGGACGAGCTGCTGGACGAGGTCGTACGCCGTAGCGGCGGAAGTGCCGCGGTGCCCGCCGTCACACCCACCGAAGTGGCCGACTCGGGCCCCCTCGACACCCCCGTCGAGGAGGAGTTCCGGGTCGGCACGATGGCCCTCGCCTGGGACGGCGAGGAGCAACGCATGATCGTCGAGGCGCAGGCCCTGGTGGAACTCGACGCCGAGACCGACGAGGACCTCGCCGAGGCCGAGGAGCGGCTGCTCCAGGACGATGAGAACGGACCCCCGATGCTGCGGGTCCGCCTCACCGGCGCGCAGGCCAGGGCCTTCGCCAAGCGCGCTCTCGACGTCGTCAACGCCGGCCGGCCGCCGTGCCCGCTGTGCAGTCTGCCGCTCGACCCGGAAGGACACGTATGTCCGCGCCAGAACGGATACCGCCGCGGGGCGTGACGACCACCGGCCGGGCCGACGCCGACCTGCTCGCGCGAGGCGAGCTGACCGTGCGCGGCCGCATCCGGGAGGCGTCCAACGCGGCCCTGTACTGCACCGTCACGCACGAGGGCCGCGAGGCGGCCTGCGTCTACAAACCGGTCGCCGGCGAGAGACCCCTGTGGGACTTCCCCGACGGCACCCTCGCCCAACGGGAGGTCGCCGCGTACGCGGTCTCCGAGGCGACCGGCTGGGGGCTCGTCCCGCCGACCGTGCTGCGCGACGGGCCGTACGGCGAGGGCATGTGCCAGCTGTGGATCGAGGTGTTCCCGCAGGCCGAACTGCTCGCCCTGGTCGACGCCGAGGAGCCCGAGCCGGGCTGGCGGGCGATCGGCTTCGCCGAGACCGGCGAGGGGCGGACCGCGCTGCTGGTGCACGCCGACGACGAGCGACTGCGCCGGCTCGCCGTCCTCGACGCGGTCATCAACAACGCCGACCGCAAGGGCGGCCACCTGCTGCCCACCGCGGACGGGCGGCTCTACGGCATCGACCACGGCGTCACCTTCAACGCCGAGGACAAGCTGCGCACCCTCCTGTGGGGGTGGGCGGGGGAGCCCCTGACCGGGGAGGCCGTCGAGGTGCTCAAGGGCCTCCAGGGCGCCCTGGAGGCGGGCGGGACGCTGGCGGCCACCCTGGCCGCGCTCGTCACCCCGGCCGAGGTCGACGCCACGCGCGCGCGTGTCGGAGCGCTGCTGGAGTCCGGCAGGCACCCCGAGCCCGGCGGCGACTGGCCGGCCATCCCCTGGCCACCGGTCTGACCCGGGCCGGCCCCGGTCCTGGCTCGGTCCGCTCCCATCCGGTCCGGCCTCATCCGGTCCGGTCCCGCCCGGTCCGGTCCCGCCCGGTCCGGTCCCGCCCGGTCCGGTCCCGCCCGGTCCGGTCCCGCCCGGTCCGGTCCCGCCCGGTCCGGTCCCGCCCGGTCCGGTCCCGCCCGGTCCGGTCCCGCCCGGTCCGGTCCCGCCGCCCGGTCCGGTCCCGCCCGGTCCGGTCCCGCCCGGTCCGGTCCCGCCCGGTCCGGTCCCGCCCGGTCCGGTCCCGCCCGGTCCGGTCCCGCCCGGTCCGGTCCCGCCCGGTCCGGTCCCGCCCGTCCGGTCCCGCCCGGTCCGGTCCCGCCCGGTCCGGTCCCGCCCGGTCCGGTCCCGCCCGGTCCGGTCCCGCCCGGTCCGGTCCCGCCCGGTCCGGTCCCGCCCGGTCCGGTCCCGCCCGGTCTGGTTCTGGCTCGGTCTGGCCCCATCCGGCCCGCTCCCGCCCGGCCCGGTCCCGCCCCCCGGGACCGGGCCCGTGCCGCGACGGCCGGCCCCAGCACGCGGGACGGAGCCGCGCAAGAGTGCCTTCCCGGTCGTCCGGCCCGCTCCGGTTCGTACCCGGCGGATCCCTCCGGTTAGGCTCATGACATGCATGCCTGGCCCGCTTCCGAGGTCCCCGCCCTGCCTGGTCAGGGCCGCGACCTGAGGATCCACGACACCGCGACCGGCGGCCTCGTCACCCTCGACCCCGGTCCCGTCGCCCGTATCTACGTCTGCGGTATCACGCCGTACGACGCGACCCACATGGGTCACGCGGCGACCTACAACGCGTTCGACCTGGTTCAGCGCGTGTGGCTCGACACCAAGCGGCAGGTTCACTACGTCCAGAACGTCACCGACGTCGACGATCCGCTCCTGGAGCGCGCGCAGCGGGACGGCCTCGACTGGGTCGCCCTCGCCGAGAAGGAGACGGCCCTCTTCCGCGAGGACATGACGGCCCTGCGGATGCTGCCGCCGCGGCACTACATAGGCGCCGTCGAGGCCATACCCGGCATCGTCCCGCTCGTCGAGCGGCTGCGGGAGCTCGGCGCCGCCTACGAACTCGAGGGGGACGTCTACTTCTCCGTCGGGTCCGACCCGAACTTCGGCAAGGTCTCCGGCCTGGACGCCGCCGCCATGCGGCTGCTGTCCGCCGAGCGCGGCGGGGACCCGGACCGGCCGGGCAAGAAGAACCCGCTCGACCCGATGCTGTGGATGGCGGCCCGCGAGGGCGAGCCCAGCTGGGACGGCGGCTCACTGGGCCGCGGCCGGCCGGGCTGGCACATCGAGTGCGTCGCCATCGCCCTGGACCACCTCGGCATGGGCTTCGACGTGCAGGGCGGCGGCTCCGACCTCGCCTTCCCGCACCACGAGATGGGCGCCTCGCACGCCCAGGTGCTCACCGGCGAGTTCCCCATGGCCAAGGCGTACGTCCACGCGGGCATGGTCGCGCTGGACGGCGAGAAGATGTCCAAGTCCAAGGGCAACCTCGTCTTCGTCTCGAAGCTGCGCCAGGACGGCGTCGACCCCGCCGCGATCCGGCTCACCCTCCTCGCCCACCACTACCGGGCCGACTGGAGTGGACCGACCAGGTCCTCCAGGACGCCGTGGACCGGCTCGGGCGCTGGCGCGCCGCCGTCTCCCGGCCCGACGGTCCGCCCGCCGAGGCCCTGGTGGACGAGATCCGCGCGGCCCTGGCGAACGACCTGGACGCCCCGGCCGCGCTGTCCGCCGTCGATGGCTGGGCCGCACTCCAGCAGGAGCGGGGCGGCACGGACATGGGCGCGCCCGGCGTGGTGTCGCGGGCGGTGGACGCGCTGCTGGGCGTGGCGCTGTAGGCCTCCGCCGGAACGAGTACGGCCGGGGCGCCTCCTCCACGCGAGGAGGCGCCCCGGCCGTGTGTCCGGCTCCGGACGGCCCGTCGTGACGGCCCGTCGTACGGGGGAGTGCGAGCGTTCGGCACCGTTCCGTCGGCCGTGAGCGGTCGGTCCGCTCAGTCCTCCGACGGATCGTCCTCGTCGGCGCCGTCCCCGCTCGGCTTCGGCGGCTTCGGAGGCCGCGTCCGCTCCCCGGGGCCGGGCGGCCCGCCGCCGTCCCGGCGCCGCAGGTACCGCTCGAACTCCCGGGCGATCGCCTCCCCCGAGGCCTCCGGCAGCTCCGCGGTGTCACGGGCCTCCTCCAGCGTCTGGACGTACTCCGCGACCTCGCTGTCCTCCGCGGCCAGTTGGTCCACCCCCACCTGCCAGGCGCGCGCGTCCTCGGGCAGTTCACCCAGCGGGATGCGCACGTCGATCAGGTCCTCCAGCCGGTTGAGGAGGGCGAGCGTGGCCTTCGGGTTCGGCGGCTGCGACACGTAGTGCGGTACGGCGGCCCAGAGACTGACGGCCGGTACGCCCGCGTGCGCGCACGCCTCCTGGAGGACGCCGACGATGCCCGTGGGGCCCTCGTACTTCGTCTCCTCCAGGTCCATGCGCCGGGCCAGGTCCGCGTCGGACGTGGTCCCGCTGATCGGCACCGGACGGGTGTGCGGGGTGTCGCCCAGCAGGGCGCCCAGGACGACGACCAGCTCCACGCCCAGCTCGTGCGCGAAGCCGAGCAGCTCGTTGCAGAACGAGCGCCAGCGCATGGACGGTTCGATGCCGCGCACGAGCACCAGGTCGCGCGGCTTCTCGCCGCCGACGCGCACCACCGACAACCTCGTCGTCGGCCACGTGATCTTGCGCACGCCGGCGTCCATCCACACCGTGGGCCGGTTCACCTGGAAGTCGTAGTAGTCCTCGGCGTCCAGCGCCGCGAACACCTCGCCCTTCCACTCCCGTTCCAGGTGCGCGACCGCGGTGGAAGCGGCGTCGCCGGCATCGTTCCAGCCCTCGAACGCGGCCACCATGACCGGGTCGATCAGCTCGGGAACCCCCTCGAGCTCGATCACCCAGCGCCTCCTTCCGACGTGCCCTCGCCTGACCACCCAACCTTACGGCGTCCGACGGGAGCGCCCGCAGCCCCCTCGCGCGGGCCGGTGAACGGATCACTGCCCCGTTCGCCGGCCCCGGACACCCTTCGCCGAAGACCCCTCGCCGGACGTCGCTCACGGGCTCGGCCCTAACCGCGTTGCCACGCTCGCGACGTGCGCCGCGGCCCGCGGTCCGGCCGCCTCCGCGTCCCGGTCGCGCAGCGTCGGCAGGAACGCCCGGCGCTCGCGCAAGGTGCCCGCGACCGTGTCCTTCCGGGCCGGGCCGGGCCGGGCCGGACCAGGGCCCGCGCGGCGGGCCCTGACGGACCGTCGAGGAGGAGGCACGGCACCGAGTCGCCGGCACCGCGTGCAACGCCCCGGTGGAACCCGGCGGTCGCGGGGCGGGCCCGGTTCGGCGGCCGGTTCGCTCTCCGCCCGCCACGACGAAGGGACGGCCCCCACCGGGGAGCCGTCCCTTTCCCGCCGCGGGCTACTTCTTGTCGAGCAGGTCCTGCACCTTCGCACGGACCTCGTCCGTGGCCAGGCCGCGGATCGTCAGGGTCGTGCGGCGGCGCAGCACGTCGTCCTGCGTCTCGGCCCACTCGTGGTCCCGGGCGTACACGACCTGCGCCCAGATCTCCGGGGCGTCGGGGTGCACGCGCTCGCCCAGTTCCGGGTTCTCGTTCGCCATCCGGGCGATGTCGAAGGCCAGCGAACCGTAGTGCGTGGCCAGGTGCCTGGCGGTGTCGGCCGCCATGCGCGGCCCCGGCGCCGGGTGGTCGACGAGCAGCCGGTGGGCGACCGCGCGCGGGTTGGCGACGCCGGGCAGCGGCAGCTTCCTCGGCAGCGCGGAGACCGGCTCGAAGTCGTCACCGAGCGGGTGGCCCGGCAGCACCTGAAGCTTCTGCATGACCGTGCGTCCGATGTGCCGGAAGGTCGTCCACTTGCCGCCCGCGACCGACAGCATCCCGCCCCGGCCCTCGGTCACCACCGTCTCCCGCTTGGCCTTCGCGGTGTCGCCGGGACCGCCCGGCAGCACCCGCAGACCGGCGAACGCGTACGTGATCAGATCACGGTCGAGCTGCTGGTCGCGGATGGAGAAGGCGGCCTCGTCGAGTATCTGCGCGGTGTCCTTCTCGGTGACCGCGACATCCGCCGGGTCGCCCTCGTAGACCTCGTCGGTCGTGCCGAGCAGCAGCATGTCCTCCCAGGGGAGGGCGAAGGTGATCCGGTACTTGTCGATGGGGGTCGCCAGCGCGGCCTTCCACGGGGACGTCCGCTTCAGGACCAGATGCGCGCCCTTCGACAGCCGGATCGACGGCGCGGCGTTCGGGTCCTCCATCCGGCGCAGGTGGTCCACCCACGGCCCGGTCGCGTTGAGCACGAGCCGGGCGTTGACGCCGAACTCGTCGCCGGAGAGACGGTCGCGCAGCTCGGCGCCCGTCACCCGGCCCTTGGTGAAGCGCAGCCCGGTCACCTCGGCGTGGTTGAGCACCACCGCGCCCGCCTCGACGGCCGCGCGCACCGTCATCAGCGCCATCCGGGCGTCGTTCATCTGGTCGTCGCCGTACACGGCCACGGCCTTGAGGTTCTCGGTGCGCAGCTCGGGCACGTCCTGCCGGGCCTTGGCCGGCGACAGCAGGTGACCCACGCCGTCGCCGAAGGCCGACAGCGCGGAGTAGGCGAACACGCCCGCCCGAGCTTCGCCGCGCCGTGCGGCCCGCCCCTGTACACGGGGAGGTAGAACGTGAGCGGGTTCGCCAGGTGGGGGGCCACCTGGCGGGACACCGCACGGCGCTCGAAGTGGTTCTCCGCCACCAGCTTCACCGCGCCGGTCTGCAGGTAGCGCAGACCGCCGTGGAGCAGCTTGGAGGAGGCGGAGGACGTGGCGCCGGCGAAGTCGCCGGCATCGACCACTGCCACCCTGAGGCCGGACTGCGCGGCGTGCCAGGCGGTGGAGATGCCCAGGATGCCGCCGCCGATCACGAGGAGGTCGTACGACGCCTTGGCGAGCTGCTCCCGGGTCTCGGCGCGGCTCGGGTTCGAGCCGGAGGCCGGGCGCGTGCCGAGGGCAGGCACGGACTTCAGGGTGGACTCAGTGGTCATTGCGGTTCTTACTCCTCGTCAGTCTTCGTCGGCGATCCAGCCCATGGTCCGCTCGACGGCCTTGAGCCAGCTCTTGTACTCACGGTCGCGGGTCTCCGCGTCCATGCGGGGGTCCACTCGGCGGCCCGGCGCCAGTTGGCGCGCAGGTCGTCGGTGCTCGTCCAGAAGCCGACGGCGAGGCCGGCGGCGTAGGCGGCGCCGAGGCAGGTCGTCTCGGCGACCATCGGACGCACGACCGGCGCGTCCAGGAAGTCCGAGAGGGTCTGCATCAGCAGGTTGTTGGAGGTCATGCCGCCGTCGACCTTGAGGGCCGCCAGCTCGACGCCGGAGTCCTTGGTCATGGCGTCGCTGATCTCACGGGTCTGCCAGGCGGTCGCCTCCAGGACGGCGCGCGCGAGGTGCGCCTTGGTGACGTACCGGGTGAGGCCGGCGATCACACCGCGGGCGTCGGGGCGCCAGTAGGGGGCGAACAGACCGGAGAAGGCCGGCACGAAGTACGCGCCGCCGTTGTCCTCGACCGACAGCGCGAGGGTCTCGATCTCGGCGGCGGTGGAGATCAGGCCCATCTGGTCGCGCATCCACTGCACCAGCGAACCGGTGACGGCGATGGAGCCTTCCAGGGCGTAGACCGGCTTGTCGTCACCGATGCGGTAGCCGACGGTGGTCAGCAGGCCGGAGTACGAGTTGATGATCTTGTCACCGGTGTTCATCAGCATGAACGTGCCGGTGCCGTACGTCGACTTGGCCTCGCCCTCGGCGAAACAGGTCTGGCCGAACAGGGCCGCCTGCTGGTCGCCGAGCGCGGAGGCGACGGGGATGCCGCCGAGCAGGTCGCCCAGCTTGCCGCCGGTGATCTCGCCGTAGACCTCGGCGGAGGAGCGGATCTCCGGGAGCATCGCCAGCGGGACGCCGATGGACTCGGCGATCTTCGGGTCCCACTCCAGGGTGTGCAGGTTCATCAGCATGGTGCGCGAGGCGTTGGTGACGTCGGTGACGTGCCGGCCGCCGTCGACGCCGCCGGTCAGGTTCCAGATGACCCAGCTGTCCATGGTGCCGAACAGGATGTCCCCGGCCTCGGCGCGCTCGCGCAGGCCCTCGACGTTGTCGAGCAGCCAGCGGGCCTTCGGGCCGGCGAAGTACGAGGCCAGCGGCAGGCCCGTCTCGCGGCGGAAGCGGTCCTGGCCGACGTTGCGGCCCAGTTCGCGGCACAGGGCGTCGGTGCGGGTGTCCTGCCAGACGATGGCGTTGTGGACGGGCTCACCGGTGTTCTTGTCCCACAGCAGCGTGGTCTCGCGCTGGTTGGTGATGCCGATGGCCTTGATGTCGTCGCGGGTGATGCCGGCCTTCGCGATGGCGGAGGCGACGACCTCCTCGACGTTGGCCCAGATCTCGGTGGCGTCGTGCTCGACCCAGCCCGGCTTGGGGAAGATCTGCTCGTGCTCCTTCTGGTCGACGGAGACGATCCGGCCGTCGCGGTCGAAGACGATGCAGCGCGAGGAGGTGGTGCCCTGGTCGATCGCGGCGATGAACGGGCCGGCGGTGTGGGCGTCGGTCACAGTGTGCTCCAGGAGGTTCCGTGGTTGAGGGGCGGTACGTACGGCGCGCGCTCGGGGTGCGGCGTGAAGCTCATGTTCCTAAGCGAATGCGACGTTGTAGATACCCGCGGCGATCGCTCCGCCGATCAGCGGACCGACCACCGGGATCCAGGCGTAGCCCCAGTCGGAACCACCCTTGTTGGGCAGGGGCAGGAGGGCGTGCACGATGCGCGGACCGAGGTCACGGGCCGGGTTGATCGCGTAGCCGGTCGGGCCGCCGAGGGACAGGCCGATCGAGACGACCACGAGCGCGGTGATCAGCGCGCCCAGGTTGCCGAGGCCGTTGCCCTTGTCGTTCAGGCCCTGGGTGAGGACGGCGAGCACCAGCACGACGGTGCCGATGATCTCCGTGGCGAGGTTCTGCACCGCGTTGCGGATCTCCGGGCCCGTGGAGAAGACGCCGAGCACCGGACCGGCGCCCTTCTCCTGGGCCTCGACGGCCTTGGCCGTCGTGGCCTGCGCGCCCGGGCCGCCGACGATCTCCCTGTCGGTGAGGTGCGCGTGGAACTGGCCGTAGTAGGCGACCCACACCAGGGCCGCGCCGATGGCGGCACCGAGCAGCTGGCCGGCCCAGTAGGCCGGGACGTTGCTCCAGTCGCCGTCCTTGATCGCGAGCGCCAGGGTCACGGCCGGGTTCAGGTGGGCACCCGACAGCGGCGCCGAGGTGTAGACCGCCGTCAGAACGGCGAAACCCCACCCGAAGGTGATGGCGAGCCAGCCGGCGTTCCGGGCTTTGGAGGCCTTCAGCGTGACGGCGGCGCAGACTCCGCCGCCGAGCAGGATGAGTATGGCGGTACCGATGGTCTCGCCGATGAAGATGTCGGAGCTGGACACCCGCGACTCCTTTGTCCTTCGTCCAGGGGACCGAACCCCGGGTCCCTCCGGGAGTTCGAGCTGCCCTCGGGTGAGAGCGGTGTCGGCCCTTGGCGTCGTCACACTCTAACGCGTATTGCCGGTAGGTGTTCGACAATGCCGACCAATGGACGGGAGTCTCGCCCCGGTGTCGCAGGTGCGTCAAGAGTCCTGTTATCGAAAATACGATCGTTATTGATCGCGGGCGCCTATCGGTCCGGACGGCCCGGCCCCACCCGCCGGAGCCCCGCGGGCGCGACCGCCACGCCCGGAATGTCCCGCGCCGGACATCCGGAATGTCCCGCGCCGGACATCCGGAACGTCCCGCGCCGGACATGAGGAGGACCGGAACGCCGTCCCGACGTCCCGGTGTGCTCCCGCCCGGCTCTCAGAACCGCCCGGCGCCCAGGTCCCGCGACACGGCGCGGGCGCAGTCCCGTACGGCCGCGATCAGCTCGGGCCGCACCTCGCCGTCCCGGCACACGCGCTCCACGGCGCCGGTGATGCCGACCGCCCCCACCGGCATGCGCCGCCGGTCGTGGATGGGCGCGGCGATGGAGGCGACGCCCTCCCAGGTCTCCTCCACGTCCGCCGCGTACCCCCGCGCGCGCGTGAGGTCGAGGAGCTGCTCGAAGCCCTCCGCCTCGCACACCGTGCGCTCGGTGAACGGCTTGCGGTCGGCCTCCAGGGCCTCGCTGTGCGCGACCGGGTCGTACGCCGACAGCACCTTGCCCAGGGCCGTCGAGTGCAGCGGCTGCATGGCCCCGATCTCCAGGACCTGCCGGCTGTCGTCGGGCCGGAAGACGTGGTGCACGATCAGCACGCCCTGCTGGTGCAGCACCCCCAGGTGCACGCTCTCGCCGCTGGAGCGGGCCAGGTCGTCCGTCCACACCAGGGCACGCGCGCGCAGCTCGTGCACGTCCAGGTAGGTGGTGCCCAGACGCAGCAGCTCCGCGCCCAGCTGGTAGCGGCCGGAGGCCTCGTCCTGTTCGACGAAACCCTCGTGCTGGAGGGTGCGCAGAATGCCGTGGGCGGTGCCCTTGGCCAGGCCCAGCGCCGAGGCGATGTCCGACAGGCCCAGCCGCCGCTCGCCGCCCGCGAGCAGTCGCAGCATCGCGGCCGCCCTTTCGAGCGACTGGATGTTCCGTGCCATCGCCGTTCCGCCTCCGTCCCCTTCGGCCGTCCACGCGCAGCCAATACTGCCGTCGTTCGGCATTGTCGAACATTACCGGTCCATGCCGACCTCTCGCTAATGGTCCGTCGACATCCCGTCACACCGCGCGTTTCCGGCCGACGGACAGCAGGAGATCCCGGTCCGCCCCGTGGACGCCCTGACCATAAGCCCCCGTCCCGGCTACCCTGGCCGCGAGCGCCCCGCACGGGAAGCTCCCCGACCCCTCCCGCGGGGCGGTCCGGGGACGACCACGGGGCGCCGTGAAGCCGACAGCCGTCGCACCCGAGGGAGCCCTTACATGGCCTCTGTGCCGCCGACCCCTTCCGCCGACAGCCGGACCCGTGTGTCCGAGCTCCGCGCGGCCTTCGCCACCCGAGTGGTGGTGGCCGACGGAGCGATGGGCACGATGCTCCAGGCCCAGGACCCCACCCTGGAGGACTTCCAGAACCTCGAGGGCTGCAACGAGATCCTGAACGTCACCCGGCCCGACATCGTGCGCTCGGTGCACGAGGAGTACTTCGCCGCCGGAGTGGACTGCGTCGAGACGAACACCTTCGGCGCGAACTTCGCCGCCATGGCCGAGTACGACATCCCCGAGCGGGTCCACGAACTGTCCGAGGCGGGCGCCCGCATCGCCCGCGAGACGGCGGACTCCTTCGCCGCGCGCGACGGCCGCACCCGCTGGGTCCTCGGCTCGATCGGCCCCGGCACCAAGCTGCCCACGCTCGGGCACGTCGCCTACACCACCCTGCGCGACGCCTACCAGCAGAACGCCGAGGGACTCCTCGCCGGCGGCGCCGACGCCCTGATCGTCGAGACCACCCAGGACCTGCTCCAGACCAAGGCCGCCGTGCTCGGCGCCCAGCGCGCCCGCCGCAACGCCGGACTGGACGTGCCGCTCATCGTCTCCGTCACCGTGGAGACCACCGGCACCATGCTGCTCGGCTCCGAGATCGGCGCCGCCCTGACGGCCCTGGAACCGCTCGGCATCGACATGATCGGCATGAACTGTGCCACCGGCCCCGCCGAGATGAGCGAGCACCTGCGCTACCTGGCCCGCAACGCCCGCATCCCGCTCGCCTGCATGCCGAACGCGGGCCTGCCGGTGCTCGGCAAGGACGGCGCCAGCTATCCGCTCACGGCCCCCGAACTCGCGGACGCCCAGGAGAACTTCGTCCGCGACTACGGCCTCTCCCTGATCGGCGGCTGCTGCGGCACCACCCCGAACACCTGCGCCAGGTCGTCGAGCGGGTCCGCGGCCTCGCCCCCGCCGAGCGCGACCCGCGCCCCGAACCCGGCGCCGCCTCGCTCTACCAGAACGTCCCCTTCCGTCAGGACACCGCCTACCTGGCCATCGGCGAGCGCACCAACGCCAACGGCTCCAAGAAGTTCCGCGAGGCCATGCTGGAGGGCCGCTGGGACGACTGCGTGGAGATCGCCCGCGAACAGATCCGCGAAGGCGCCCACATGCTCGACCTGTGCGTGGACTACGTCGGCCGCGACGGCGTCGCCGACATGGAGGAACTCGCCGGCCGCTTCGCCACCGCCTCCACCCTGCCGATCGTGCTGGACTCCACCGAGGTCGAGGTCGTCAGAGCCGGCCTGGAGAAGCTCGGCGGCCGCGCGGTCATCAACTCCGTCAACTACGAGGACGGCGACGGCCCCGAGTCCCGCTTCGCCAAGGTCACCCGGCTGGCCCAGGAGCACGGCGCCGCGCTGATCGCCCTCACCATCGACGAGGAGGGCCAGGCCCGCACCCCCGAGAAGAAGGTCGAGATCGCCGAACGGCTCATCGACGACCTCACCGGGAACTGGGGCATCCGCGAGGAGGACATCCTCATCGACACCCTGACCTTCACCATCTGCACCGGTCAGGAGGAGTCGCGCGGGGACGGCGTCGCCACCATCGAGGCGATCCGCGAGCTGAAGCGCCGCCACCCCGACGTCCAGACCACCCTCGGCCTGTCGAACATCTCCTTCGGCCTCAACCCGGCCGCCCGCGTCCTGCTCAACTCGGTCTTCCTCGACGAGTGCGTCAAGGCCGGCCTGGACTCGGCGATCGTGCACGCGTCCAAGATCCTCCCGATCGCCCGCTTCACCGAGGAGGAGGTCACCACCGCCCTCGACCTCATCCACGACCGCCGCAGCGAGGGCTACGACCCCCTCCAGAAGCTCATGCAGCTGTTCGAGGGCGCCACCACCAAGTCCCTCAAGGCGGGCCGCGCCGAGGAACTGGCCGCCCTGCCGCTGGACGAGCGCCTCAAGCGCCGCATCATCGACGGCGAGCGCAACGGCCTGGAGGCCGACCTCGACGAGGCCCTCGAAAGCCGCCCCGCCCTGGAGATCGTCAACGAGACCCTCCTGGACGGCATGAAGGTCGTCGGTGAGCTGTTCGGCTCCGGCCAGATGCAGCTGCCGTTCGTCCTGCAGTCGGCCGAGGTCATGAAGACCGCGGTCGCCCACCTCGAACCCCACATGGAGAAGGTCGAGGGCGAGGAGGGCAAGGGCACCATCGTGCTGGCCACCGTCCGCGGCGACGTCCACGACATCGGCAAGAACCTCGTCGACATCATCCTGTCCAACAACGGCTACACCGTCGTCAACCTCGGCATCAAGCAGCCCGTCTCCGCGATCCTCGAGGCCGCCGAGGAGCACCGCGCCGACGTCATCGGCATGTCCGGGCTCCTGGTCAAGTCCACGGTGATCATGAAGGAGAACCTCCAGGAGCTCAACCAGCGCGGCCTGGCGGCGGACTACCCGTCATCCTCGGCGGCGCCGCCCTGACCCGCTCCTACGTCGAGCAGGACCTGCACGAGGTCTACGAGGGCGAGGTCCGCTACGCCCGCGACGCCTTCGAGGGACTGCGCCTGATGGACGCCCTCATCGGCGTCAAGCGCGGCGTCCCCGGCGCCGCACTGCCCGAACTCAGGCAGCGCCGGGTCCGCGCGAGCGCCACCGCCGTCGAGGTCGACGAGCGCCCCGAGGAGGGGCACGTCCGCTCCGACGTCGCCACCGACAACCCCGTCCCCACCCCGCCGTTCCGGGGCACCCGCGTCATCAAGGGCATCCAGCTCAAGGAGTACGCCTCCTGGCTCGACGAGGGCGCCCTCTTCAAGGGCCAGTGGGGCCTCAAGCAGGCCCGCACCGGCGACGGCCCGACGTACGAGGAACTCGTCGAGACCGAGGGCCGCCCCAGGCTGCGCGGACTGCTCGACAGGCTCCAGACCGAGAACCTGCTCGAAGCCGCCGTCGTCTACGGCTACTTCCCCTGCGTCTCCAAGGACGACGACCTGATCATCCTGGACGAACAGGGCAACGAGCGGACCCGCTTCACCTTCCCCCGCCAGCGCCGCGGCCGCCGGCTCTGCCTGGCGGACTTCTTCCGCCCGGAGGAGTCGGGGGAGACCGACGTGGTCGGCCTCCAGGTCGTCACCGTCGGCTCCCGCATCGGGGAGGAGACCGCCAAGCTCTTCGAGTCGAACTCCTACCGCGACTACCTCGAACTGCACGGCCTGTCCGTCCAGCTGGCGGAGGCCCTCGCCGAGTACTGGCACGCGCGCGTGCGCTCGGAGCTGGGATTCGCCGGCGAGGACCCGGCCGACGTCGAGGACATGTTCGCCCTCAAGTACCGCGGCGCCCGCTTCTCCCTCGGCTACGGCGCCTGCCCCGACCTGGAGGACCGCGCCAAGATCGCCGAGCTGCTGCGGCCCGAACGGATCGGCGTCCACCTCTCCGAGGAGTTCCAGCTGCACCCCGAGCAGTCCACGGACGCCATCGTGATCCACCACCCGGAGGCGAAGTACTTCAACGCACGGTGAGGCACCGGACACCGACCGGCGCACCTCCCCTGCACATTGATCGGACGAGTCGTACACTGGTCGGTCCACTGCAGGCCGGTTCCCCCACGGGAACCGGCCTGCTCGTCCCTCAAGGAGGTACGTGGATGACCAGCACGGTCCCCGCACTCGGAACCCGCACGGCCGAAGGCTCGGCCCTCCAGGCGGTGCTCCTCGACATGGACGGCACCCTGGTGGACACCGAGGGATTCTGGTGGGACGTCGAGGCCGAGGTCTTCGCCGGACTCGGCCACACCCTCGACGACTCCTGGCGCCACGTCGTGGTCGGCGGCCCCATGAGCCGCAGTGCCGGGTTCCTGATCGAGGCGACCGGCGCCGACATCACCCTCGCCGAGCTCAGCGTCCTGCTCAACGACGGCTTCGAGCGGCGCATCGGACACGACCTGCCCCTGATGCCGGGAGCCGCCCGGCTGCTGGCCGAACTGGCGGCGCACGAGGTCCCAACCGCCCTCGTCTCCGCCTCGCACCGGCGCATCATCGACCGCGTCCTGACCACGCTGGGCCCCAGCACTTCGCGCTGACGGTGGCCGGCGACGAGGTGACGCGCACCAAGCCGCACCCCGATCCCTACCTCTTCGCCACCGCCGGCCTGGACGTGGACCCCACCCGGTGCGCCGTCGTCGAGGACACCGCGACCGGGGTCGCCGCGGCCGAGGCGGCGGGCTGCCACGTCGTCGCCGTACCCTCCGTGGCGCCCATCGCCCCGGCCCGCCGCCGGACCGTCGTCTCCTCGCTGGAACAGGTCGACCTGACATTCCTGCGCGGCCTGATGCCGCTCGAATGATCGCCGGGAAGTTCAACCGTGATCCCCGATGACGGAAATGCGAGAGCCGTTCACCCAGCGTGCACCGTCGATAGCGAGGGAAAGCGAGGGAATTCGACACGTGCGCGCGGTGAATTCATCCCGCCACGGACGGCTGAATTCCGCTACGTGCGACCGTTGCCGAATCTGTGAGCTTCGCCACGTCCGAGGGCTCGACAGGGTCGTGCGGGTGTGCAGTTCACCCCCGTACGGGGGGTGCGGGCATGTCCTTGTGTCCCGATTCATAGGGCACTGCACGAATCATTCCGCTGTCGGGTTTTCGGTGCGTCCGCGCCCGGTTTCGCTCCGTGATGAGCTTTCAACTCCAGTGGCTGTGAACCCTCGTGCAGGTGCGGACTAATCTCGTCGCGAGAACCTCGCCCCATACCCCCGTGATCCGCCGCGACACCCCTGCATGCCGGGTACACGGACCTGACAGCTCTGGAGAAACTCGAGCATGAACCGCAAGACTTTGGTGCTGCCGGCCGTGGCAGGTCTGCTCGCGCCCGTGCTCGCCGCCTGTGGCGGGTCCGACAGCGGCAGCGGCAGCGGCGACGCCATCGTCGTCGGCACCACCGACCGGTTCACCGCCACCAAGGACGCCCCGGCGCCCCTCGACCCGGCGTACTCCTACGACGTCGGCACCTGGAACATCCTGCGCCAGACCGTGCAGACCCTGATGATCCAGCCCAAGGGGGAGGGCGACCCCGTCCCCGAGGCCGCCGAGAGCTGCGGCTTCACCGACACCGGCAACGAGCGCTACGCCTGCAAGCTCCGCAAGGACCTGAAGTTCGCCAACGGCGACGCCGTCACCGCCGAGGACGTCAAGTTCTCCATCGACCGGGCCCGCGCCATCAAGGCCGACTCCGGCGTCTTCGCCCTGCTGTCGACCGTCGACACCGTCGAGGCCAAGGGTGACAACGAAGTCATCTTCCACCTCAACACCGCCGACGCCACCTTCCCGTTCAAGCTGTCGACCCCGGTCGCCGGCATCGTCAACCCCGACGACTACGACAAGGGCAAGCTGCGCGACGGCTTCGAGGTCGACGGCTCCGGCCCGTACACCCTCAAGGCCGAGACCGACGGCGACGAGATGACCCGCGCCGTCTTCACCAAGAACCCCAACTACAAGGGGGCCCTCGAGGTGAAGAACGACAAGGTCGAGATGGTCTCCTTCGCGGACGCCGAGGAGATGGGCACCGCCATCGACAAGGGCGACATCGACGTGATGACCCGCACCATGTCGCCCGAGCAGATCCAGAAGCTCTCCGACGCCTCCTCCGACAGCAGCGTCGACATCGTCGAACTGGCCGGCCTCGAGATCCGCTACCTCGCCTTCAACACCACCGCCCCGACGGTGAAGGACAAGGCGGTCCGTCAGGCCATGGCCCAGATCATCAACCGCGGCGAGCTCGTCACCGACGTGTACGGCTCCCAGGCCGAGCCCCTCTACTCGCTGGTCCCGGCCTCCGTCACCGGCCACTCCAACTCGTTCTTCAACAAGTACGGCGACGCCAACGTCGGCAAGGCCAAGAACCTGCTGTCCAAGGCCGACATCACCACCCCGGTGAAGCTGACGCTGCACTACACGACCGACCACTACGGTCCCGCCACGAAGAAGGAGTTCGAGCTGCTGAAGAAGCAGCTCGACGACAGCGGCCTGTTCGACGTCTCCATCGAGGGCACCGCCTGGGACGCCTTCGTCCCGGCCGAGCGCAAGGGCGAGTACGACGTCTGGGGCATGGGCTGGTTCCCCGACTTCGCCGACGGCGACAGCTACATCGCGCCGTTCCTCGACAAGGACAACTTCCTCAAGTCGCCGTACCAGAACCGCGAGGTCATCGACAAGCTCATCCCCGAGTCCCGCCGCGAGGCCGACCGCCTGTCCGCCGGCAAGACGCTGACGGAGATTCAGGACATCGTCGCCGAGGACGTCCCCGTGCTGCCACTGTGGCAGGGCAAGCAGTACGTCGCCTCCCGCGACGACGTCACGGGCACCGCCTACGTCCTGAACTCCTCCGCCACCCTCCAGCTGTGGGAGCTGTCCCGCGGCGTCAGCGGCTGACCGACCCTCCCCGCGGGGCCGTGCACGACGGTCCCGCGAGCACCGACACGGCGGCGAGAGCGACCCGCACGTGAACCCGCGCGACCGGTGGCCGGTCCCGTCCGCCGTGACGGGGCCGGCCACCGGCCTGTCGGGCACGGCCACCGGCCTGCCGGACACCGGAGGAGGACCGGCCGCGCCGGAGCCGGCGCCCCGGCCGAACGGCCACCACGAACGCGGAGGGCGCCCCTTGTCAGGAAGGGGCGCCCTCCGTGCCGTACCGGGGCGGGACCGGCGCTACTGCGCCCCGGGACGCACCAGGCCGCTCTCGTAGGCGTACACCGCGGCCTGCACCCGGTCGCGCAGGCCCAGCTTGGTCAGCACATGCCCGACGTGCGTCTTCACGGTCGTCTCGCTGACGAACAGGTCCGCGGCGATCTCCGCGTTCGACAGACCCCGCGCCACCAGCTTGAGCACCTCGACCTCGCGGTCGGTGAGCGTGTGCAGCGTGTCCGGCACCGGCTCGTCGCCCGAGGGCAGATGCGTGGCGTACTTGTCGAGCAGCCGCCGGGTGATGCTCGGCGCCAGCATCGCCTCGCCGGCCGCCACCACCCGGATCGCCTGCACCAGCTCGTTGGCGGGCGCGTCCTTGAGCAGGAACCCGCTCGCCCCGGCGCGCAGCGCCTCCACCACGTACTCGTCGAGGTCGAACGTCGTCAGTACCAGCACCTTCGCGGGCCCGTCCCGGCCCGGCCCGGTGATCTGCCGCGTCGCCTCCACCCCGTCCATGCGGGGCATGCGGATGTCCATCAGAACCACATCGGGCTGCAGGGCCCGCACCTGGTCGAGGGCCTGGAGGCCGTCGCCGGCCTCACCGACCACCGCGATGTCCTGCTCCGCCTCCAGAATCATCCGGAAGCCGGTACGCAGCAGCGGCTGGTCGTCGACCAGTAGGACGCGGATGGCCACGTAAGTCTCCTTCGGTAGTCCGGCCCCATTCTGCCCTGCGCGACAACGCCGGACCCGGCCGCCCTCACCGACGCCCTACGCCGGAGCGGTCCCCCGCCCCCGTCCGCGGAAGCCCCCGCCGGCCGCACCGGCAGCGGATACGGCGGGGGAGTACCGCCGAACTCCGGACAGTGCGCCTGGTGATCGCACCACCCGCACAGCTTCGTCGGACGCGGCCGCCAGTCACCCGTCTCCGTCGCCAGCCGGATCGCCTCCCACAGCGCGAGCAGCTTGCGCTCGACCCCCTCCAGATCGGCACGCACCGGGTCGTAGGTCAGCACGTCACCACTGCCCAGGTACACCAGCTGGAGCCGCCGGGGGATCACGTTCTTCAGCCGCCACACCACCAGCGCGTAGAACTTCATCTGGAACAGCGCGCCCTCGGCGTACTCGGGCCGGGGCGCCTTGCCCGTCTTGTAGTCGACGATCCGCACCTCACCGGTGGGGGCCACGTCGACCCGGTCGATGATCCCGCGCAGCCTCAGCCCCGACTCCAGCTCGGTCTCCACGAACAGCTCCCGCTCGGCGGGCTCCAGCCGCGTCGGGTCCTCCAGCGTGAACCACCGCTCCACCAGCCGCTCGGCCTCGGCCAGCCAGCCCGCCAGCCGCTCGCCCTCGGCATCGCCCGCGAACAGCTCCATGAGCTCCGGCCGGGACTCACGCAGCCGGTCCCACTGGCCGGGGACCAGCGACCTGGCCCGCGGCGCGGTCCGCTCCGCGGCCGGCGCGTCGAACAGACGCTCCAGCACCGCGTGCACCAGCGTGCCCCTGGTGGCCGCCGCGCTCGGCTTCTCCGGCAGCCGGTCGATCACCCGGAACCGGTACAGCAGCGGACACTGCATGAAGTCGCCGGCGCGCGACGGCGACAGCGAGGCGGGCGCCGCAGGGACGACGGCCTTCCCCCGGCGGCCCGCACCGCCCCCGCGGCCGTCTCCCCGGCCGCCACCCCCGGCGGGCCCCCACGCCGTCCTCGTCGCCGGACCGGGCGACACCCTCGCTGCTGCTCTCCATGCCACAGACCTTACGGCCCGCCACCGACAGTGACCCCACACCGCCCACGACAGGGGCGACAGCCGTGAAAACGCAGGGGTGCCGGAGCCGAACGCGCCCCGACGGACGCATACCATCGATCCCAGACCCTCCCGCCCGGCAGGAGCGGGAGTCGCAACCAACGAGGGGACACCGTGGTGGAAAGCGGCGGGAGCGGGCGGCCGCGGCCGGACAACGAGGAGTCGGCCGAGCACCACGTGACACCTGCGCCCCCGGCCGCCGCCGAGGAAACCACCGCCGAGGCCGGCGACACCTTCGCGGAGCGCGGGGCCGGCCCCGCGAAAGACGCGAAGGGGACGACGCACGAAACGGCCCGCGAGGACCGGCAGGACCGCGAGCCGCAGGAGGAGCGGGAGACCCGGCGCGCCGGGACGGACCGGCAGGCGACCGAACCGGCCGCAACGGAATCGGTTGCAACGGAATCGGCCGCCACCGAAGAACCGGCCACCGAAGAACCGGCCACCGAAGAACCGGCCGCTACGGAACCGGCCGCCACCGAACCGGCCGCAAACGCCGGGACGCAACCCGGGAGCGCCCCGACCCCGACGGCCCGCAGGACCCCGGAGGGCCACGACCTCCACCCGGACCGCCCCCACGCCCACAGCGCCCCCGCCCTCGGCGACGCCCCCGCCCCCGCCAAGGGCCGCCGTCCCCCGCGCCCCCCGGAGTCCCGCGGCGGCCTGCTGATGGGACGCCCCTTCGGCGTCCCCGTCTACGTGGCCCCCAGCTGGTTCCTGGTCGCCGCACTGATCACCTGGGTCTTCGGCGGCCAGCTCGACCGCGTGCTGCCCGAGCTCGGCGCCGCCCGCTACCTCGTCGCCCTCTTCTTCGCGGTCGCCTTCTACGCCTCCGTCCTCGTCCACGAACTGGCGCACACCATCGCCGCCCTCCGCTTCAAGCTCCCGGTCCGCCGCATCCAGCTCCAGTTCTTCGGCGGCGTCTCCGAGATCGAGAAGGAGGCCGAGACCCCCGGCCGCGAGTTCGTCCTGGCCTTCGTCGGCCCCCTGCTCTCCCTGGTGCTCGCCGGCCTGTTCCACCTCGCCATGCGGACCGTGGAGCCCGGCACCGTCCCCGGCGTCCTGCTGGCCGGACTGATGGTCTCCAACCTCATCGTCGCGGTCTTCAACCTCCTGCCCGGACTCCCGCTCGACGGCGGCCGCATGCTCCGCGCCGTCGTCTGGAAGATCACCGGCAAGCCCATGACCGGCACCGTCGCCGCCGCCTGGGTCGGCCGCGCCCTCGCCGTCTCCGTCCTGATCGGACTCCCGCTCCTCACCCAGTCCGGGGCGCTCGGCTCCCAGGCCGAGGACAGCGTCGGCATGGACACCGTCCTGGACGCCCTGCTCGCCGCCATCCTCGCCGCCATCATCTGGACCGGCGCCGGCAACAGCCTGCGCATGGCACGCCTGCGCGAGCACCTCCCCGAACTGCGCGCCCGCAAGCTGACCCGCCGCGCGGTCCCGGTCGAGACGAACACCCCGCTCTCCGAGGCACTGCGCCGCGCCAACGACGCGGGCGCCCGCGCCCTGGTCGTCGTCGACGCCCACGGCGAACCCCTCTCCCTGGTCCGCGAGGCCGCCATCGTCGGCGTACCCGAACACCGCCGCCCCTGGGTCGCCGTCAGCAACCTCGCCCAGGACCTCACCGAAGGCATGCGGGTCTCCGCCGAACTCGCCGGCGAAGACCTCCTGGACGCCCTGCGCGCCACCCCCGCCACCGAATACCTGGTGGTCGAGGAGACCGGCGAGATCTACGGCGTCCTCTCCGCGGCCGACGTGGAACGCGCCTTCGTGAAGGCCATGGCCAGGCCCTCCTAGCGGCGCCCCGGTGGTCGGCGACCCCCGCGAATCCCGGTAGGCTGTTCACATGTCCGAACCGACCGGTGCCGCCCGCAGGCGCGGGCCCTTCAAGGTCGGGGACCAGGTTCAGCTGACCGACCCCAAGGGCCGCCACTACACGTTCACGCTCGAGGCCGGGAAGAATTTCCACACCCACAAGGGTTCCTTCCCGCACGACGAACTGATCGGTGCTCCCGAGGGCAGCGTCGTCCGCACCACCGGGAACGTCGCCTACCTCGCGCTGCGCCCCCTGCTCCCCGACTACGTCCTGTCCATGCCCCGCGGCGCCGCCGTGGTCTACCCCAAGGACGCGGGGCAGATCCTCGCCTTCGCCGACATCTTCCCCGGCGCGCGCGTCGTCGAGGCCGGCGTCGGCTCCGGCTCGCTCAGCAGCTTCCTGCTGCGCGCCATCGGCGACCAGGGCATGCTGCACAGCTACGAACGCCGCGAGGACTTCGCGGAGATCGCCCGGCAGAACGTGGAGCGCTACTTCGGCGGCCCGCACCCCGCCTGGCAGCTCACCGTCGGCGACCTCCAGGACAACCTGAGCGACACCGACGTGGACCGCGTCATCCTCGACATGCTCGCCCCCTGGGAATGCCTCGAGGCCGTCTCCAAGGCACTCGTCCCCGGCGGCATCCTGTGCTGCTACGTCGCCACCACCACCCAGCTCGCCCGGACCGTCGAGTCCATCCGCGAGATCGGCTCCTTCAACGAGCCGACCTCCTGGGAGACGATGATCCGCAACTGGCACGTCGAGGGCCTGGCCGTCCGCCCCGACCACCGCATGATCGGCCACACCGGCTTCCTCCTCACCGCCCGCCGCCTGGCCGACGGCGTCGAGCCGCCGATGCGCCGCCGCCGCCCCGCCAAGGGCGCCTACGGCGAGGACTACACCGGCCCCAACGCCGACGCAGGCACCCGCTAACCGCCCCCGGTCCGGCCGACGCCGCACCAACGAACCGACGCCGTGGTCCAGTTCCCGCGAACCCGAGGGAACTGGACCACGGCGTCGTCGCTTTGGCGCCGCCCGCGGGGCACCACCCCGATCCCCGACCCCCCTGTTCCCCACACTGTGACGTGTGGCACGATGCAGCCCATCCCACCGGCACAACCCCCACCGGCACAGCCCTCACAGGAGACGCTCCTCGTGCAGCAATCCGCCGTCCCGGAACTGGCACACACCCACACCCGGCCGATCCACTGGCTCGCGACCGCCACCGCCGTCGCCGGTGTCGTGGCCCTGTCCTCGGTGCTCCAGCCCGGCCCCGCGACCGCCGCCCAGGCGAGCGGCCCCGGCACGGCCCCCGCACCCGTCACCGCGGCCGCCCCGGCCACCACGGGCGTCGACTTCCCCCTGGAATGCGGCCCGGTGAAGGCGCTGGTGATGAAGAAGGCCACCGGAGACCTGGACGGCGACGGCAGGCCGGAAACAGTCGCCGCGGTCCACTGCGACGCCCCCATGGGCACCCGCCCGACGGCGTCTACGTCCTCACCCAGGCCGCCGGCGCGACCAGCCCCCGGGTCGTCGCCACACTCGTCGACCCGAAGGAACGCCGCACCGTCACCGCCCTGACCGTCGGCGACGGCGCCGTACTCGCCGACTACCTCGGCTACTCCTCGCCCGACGTCCCCAGTTGCTGCCCGGACGTCAAGGAGAGCGCCAAGTGGCGCTGGCAGGACCACGCGTTCGTCCGCTCCACACCCGCCGCCACCCACAGCGTCTGAACCAGACCACCGAGGCTGTGAGAAATCAGACAGCCGTCACCACACGTACGGACACCGTCACTCCGCGTCCGGACCGTAGACCTCGACCCCGTCCGCGACCCTCCGCACATGGATGCAGTCGCCCGGACACTCCCGCGCCGAGTCCACCACGTCCGTCAACAACGGCAGCGGAACCGGCACCGTGGCACCCTTGTCCTGCAGAAGCTCCTCATCGGCGGCCTTGACGTACGCCAGACCGTCGATGTCCAGCTCGAACACCTCCGGCGCATACTGCGCACAGATGCCGTCGCCGGTACAGAGATCCTGGTCGATCCAGACCTCCAGAGCCTCGCCGCCGACACCGGCCTCCTGCTGCACGCCCATATCTCCTGCCGAATGTTTGCCGAGCCGTACGGGAACGATGCAGGCTCTGACGGGTGTTGAACACTTCGACCCTACCCCCGGCAGCTTTCCAACCACGTTCAGTGGGTATTCCCCTGGCGTGAGGGAGAGCGCAAGGGTGAAGATCGGACACACCCCGACAGTCTTTTGATCTAGGGGTTTCAATCGACACCCACCCAGGTAGGGTCTGGAAGCGTCCAGCTCCCCTTGGAGGAGGTGAGGACCGTGGCAGCCCACGACGACGACATGAACCGCGGCATCCGCCCGGGACGAGGGTCCGACGACCCCGCCGGGCAGATTGCCTACCTTGAGCAGGAGATCGCCGTCCTGCGACGCAAGCTCGCCGACTCTCCGCGACACACGAGGATTCTCGAAGAGCGGATCGTCGAGCTGCAGACCAACCTGGCCGGCGTGTCCGCCCAGAACGAAAGACTGGCCAGCACACTCCGCGAGGCCCGTGACCAGATCGTGGCCCTCAAGGAAGAAGTCGACCGGCTCGCACAGCCGCCCGCCGGCTTCGGTGTCTTCCTCCAGGCGAACGAGGACGGCACCGCCGACATCTTCACCGGGGGCCGCAAGCTCCGGGTGAACGTCAGCCCCGGCGTCGAGCTCGAGGAGCTCCGACGCGGCCAGGAACTGATGCTCAACGAAGCACTCAACGTGGTCGAGGCCATGGAGTACGAGAGCGTCGGCGACATCGTCACCCTCAAGGAGATCCTCGAGGACGGCCAGCGCGCCCTGGTCGTCGGACACACCGACGAAGAACGGGTGGTCAGGCTCGCCGAGCCCTTGCTGGACGTCGTCATCCGGCCCGGCGACGCCCTGCTGCTCGAACCCCGCTCCGGCTACGTCTACGAGGTCGTCCCCAAGAGCGAGGTCGAAGAACTCGTCCTCGAAGAGGTCCCGGACATCGGGTACGAGCAGATCGGCGGCCTCGGCGGCCAGATCGAAGCCATCCGCGACGCGGTCGAGCTGCCCTACCTCTACCCCGACCTCTTCCGCGAGCACGAGCTGCGCCCCCCCAAGGGCGTCCTGCTCTACGGCCCCCCGGATGCGGCAAGACGCTCATCGCCAAGGCCGTCGCCAACTCGCTGGCCAAGAAGGTCGCCGAGGTCACCGGCCAGGCCGCCGGCAAGAGCTTCTTCCTCAACATCAAGGGCCCCGAGCTTCTCAACAAGTACGTCGGCGAGACCGAGCGGCAGATCCGCCTGGTCTTCCAGCGCGCCCGCGAGAAGGCCAGCGAGGGCACCCCCGTCATCGTCTTCTTCGACGAGATGGAATCCCTCTTCCGCACCCGCGGCTCCGGTGTCAGCTCGGACGTGGAGAACACCATCGTCCCCCAGCTCCTCGCCGAGATCGACGGCGTGGAAGGCCTGCAGAACGTGGTCGTGATCGGCGCCTCCAACCGCGAGGACATGATCGACCCGGCCATCCTGCGCCCCGGCCGGCTCGACGTGAAGATCAAGATCGAACGTCCGGACGCCGAAGCGGCCAAGGACATCTTCGGCAAGTACCTCACCGAACGCCTCCCGCTCCACTCCGACGACCTCGGCGAACACGCCGGCGACCGCACCACCACCGTCGAAAGCATGATCCAGACGGCAGTGGAACACATGTACGCCGAATCCGAGGAGAACCGCTTCCTGGAAGTCACCTACGCCAACGGCGACAAGGAAGTCCTCTACTTCAAGGACTTCAACTCCGGCGCCATGATCGAGAACATCGTGGGCCGCGCCAAGAAAATGGCGATCAAGGACTTCCTCGAGAAGAACCAGAAGGGCCTCCGCGTCTCCCACCTCCTCCAGGCCTGCGTGGACGAGTTCAAGGAGAACGAGGACCTCCCCAACACCACCAACCCCGACGACTGGGCCCGCATCTCCGGAAAGAAGGGCGAGCGGATCGTCTACATCCGCACCCTCATCACCGGAAAGCAAGGCTCCGACACCGGACGCTCCATCGACACGGTGGCGAACACCGGACAGTACCTGTAGAACCAGGGCGGCTGCGGGTGCCCTCACCGGGCACCCGCAGCCGACTGCTTTTCGGGCCACGGCTGGAGCAGGCAATGACGCAAATGATCTCCCCACCGGCGCAGAGGCGTTCTAGGCTCATCCGTACCGCCGGGCACAGTGCGGGCACGGGCACCGCACACGCACCGGAACACCCGCGGTACTTGAGCGGCGCCCACGACCGAGGACGCCGCCGGGCAAGGAGGGCCGCATGACCGTACGGCGAGTAATGGGCATCGAGACGGAATACGGGATCTCCGTCCCCGGTCACCCGAACGCCAATGCCATGCTCACCTCGTCCCAGATCGTCAACGCCTACGCGGCGGCGATGCACCGGGCCCGCCGGGCCCGCTGGGACTTCGAGGAAGAGAACCCCCTGCGGGACGCCCGAGGCTTCGACCTCGCCCGCGAAGCCGCCGACTCCACCCAGCTCACCGACGAGGACATCGGCCTCGCCAACGTCATCCTCACCAACGGCGCCCGCCTCTACGTCGACCACGCCCACCCCGAATACAGCTCGCCCGAGGTCACCAACCCGCGCGACGCCGTCCTGTGGGACAAAGCCGGCGAACGCATCATGGCCGAAGCCGCCGAACGGGCCGCTGCACTCCCCGGCGCCCAGCCGATCCACCTCTACAAGAACAACACCGACAACAAAGGCGCCTCCTACGGCACGCACGAGAACTACCTGATGAAGCGGGAGACCGCCTTCTCCGACATCGTGCGCCACCTCACGCCCTTCTTCGTCTCCCGCCAGGTCTTCGCCGGAGCCGGCCGCGTCGGCATCGGCCAGGACGGACACGAACACGGCTTCCAGCTCAGCCAGCGCGCCGACTACTTCGAGGTCGAGGTCGGCCTCGAGACCACGCTCAAGCGCCCGATCATCAACACCCGCGACGAGCCGCACGCCGACGCCGAGAAGTACCGCCGCCTCCACGTGATCATCGGGGACGCCAACCTCTCGGAGATCTCCACCTACCTCAAGCTCGGCACCACCGCCCTGGTCCTGTCGATGATCGAGGACGGCTTCATCGCCGTCGACCTCGCCGTCGACCAGCCCGTCCGCACCCTCCACCAGGTCTCCCACGACCCCACCCTCAAGCACCTCGTCACCCTGCGCAGCGGCCGCACACTCACCGCGGTCCAACTGCAGATGGAGTACTTCGAGCTGTCACGCAAATACGTGGAAGAACGCTACGGAGCCGACGCCGACGACCAGACCAAGGACGTCCTGGCGCGCTGGGAGGACACCCTCACGCGCCTCGAGAACGACCCCATGAGCCTGGCCGGCGAACTGGACTGGGTGGCCAAACGCGAACTGATGGAAGGCTACCGGCGCCGCGACGCCCTCGACTGGGACGCCGCCCGCCTCCACCTCGTCGACCTCCAGTACGCCGACGTACGGGCCGAGAAGGGCCTCTACAACCGCCTCGTGGCCCGCGGCCGCGTCAAGCGGCTCCTGGACGAGGCGGAGGTCCAGCGGGCCGTGGGCAAGCCCCCGGAGGACACGCGCGCGTACTTCCGCGGCCGCTGCCTGGAGCAGTACGCCGACGACGTGGCGGCCGCCTCCTGGGACTCGGTCATCTTCGACCTGCCCGGCCGCGACAGCCTCCAGCGGGTTCCAACCCTGGAACCGCTTCGCGGAACGCGAAATCACGTCAAGGCGCTCCTGGACCGCTGTCGTACCGCGGAAGACCTGGTCAAGGTCTTGTCCGGGCGCTGAACGGGTACCCGGCCGGACCCGGGCGCGAGGGTGGAAACCCCCGCGCCCGGGAATCATCGAGATGGACCCCGCACGTTGTGGCAACTGCGGGGCCGATGTCGGACCCGGCTTGTAGGGTCTGATCATCACCGATCGGCAGGAATGCCGACCTGTCGACCATGTCGGGCGAACTGAGCGGGGTGAGGGTTATGGCGACCAAGGACACCGGCGGCGGCCAGCAGAAGGCGACGCGCTCCACCGAGGAGACCGAGGAGCAGGCGGCGGAGACGCAGGCCTCGGACGACCTCAAGGAGCGTCAGGAGAAGCTGAGCGACGACGTGGACTCGGTTCTTGACGAGATTGACGATGTACTCGAGGAAAATGCCGAGGATTTCGTGCGAAGCTTCGTGCAGAAAGGTGGGGAGTGAAGGTCAGTCGCTAGTTTCTCCTTTGGAATGAAGGTCACGGGGTGGGGGTGGCGGGCGAGCCCGATGGGAAGCAGTGCAGGAAGTGCAAGCGAGATCTTCCCGTCACTGCCTTCGCGAGGGACAAGAACCGGCGCGACGGCCTGCAGATGCACTGTCGGGAGTGCGTGGCGGAGTACAGCGCCGCGCACTACCGCCGACGTCAAGAGGCCATGGGCGAGACGGTTCGAGAGAAAGTGGACGTGCCTGAGGGGCACAGGCTCTGCCGGACGTGTGGCGAGATCAAGCCGCACAGTGAGTGGCACCGCAACTCGACCGCGTCCGACGGCCTGTCGACGCGCTGCAAGGCGTGCCGCGCGATCCAGAGCCGGAAGGCCCATCTCAAGCGCCAGTACGGCATCACCGAAGCTGAGCGCGACGAGTTGGTCACCTCCCAAGGGGGCGTCTGCTGCATATGTTTGGCGGCCGTGCCCGAGCATGTGGATCACTGCCACAAGACGGGTAGGGTCCGAGGCGTACTGTGCTTCAGCTGCAATGCCGCACTGGGGCAGTTCAAGGATCGGCCCGATGCCATAAGGCGGGCTGCTGCTTACGTGGAAGGAATCGCGTGGAAGCCAACACTCGTAGCACCGGGCGTCTACCAGCTGCCTTCCTGACGCCTGGGTCCTCGTCCTTCATGGACTTCCTCTCCGAGCACCAGCCGGAGCTGCTGCCCGGCAACCGGCAACTCCCCGCGCTGCAGGGGGTGATCGAGGCGCCGCACGGCACGACGATCGTGGCCGTGACCTTCCCCGGTGGTGTGGTGCTCGCCGGTGACCGTCGCGCGACCATGGGCAACGTGATCGCGCAGCGCGACATCGAGAAGGTGTTCCCGGCGGACGAGTACTCGGCCGTCGGTATCGCGGGCACCGCCGGTCTGGCCGTGGAGATGGTCAAGCTCTTCCAGCTGGAGCTGGAGCACTTCGAGAAGGTCGAGGGTGCCCAGCTGTCGCTGGAGGGCAAGGCGAACCGGTTGTCGACGATGATCCGTTCCAACCTGGGCATGGCCATGCAGGGTCTGGCCGTGGTACCGCTGTTCGCCGGGTTCGACGTGGACCGCGGCAGGGGCCGGATCTTCTCCTACGACGTCACCGGGGGCCGTTCCGAGGAGCACCACTTCGCGGCGACCGGTTCGGGTTCGGTCTTCGCGCGGGGCGCCATGAAGAAGCTGTACCGCCAGGATCTGAGCGAGGAGGATGCCACGACGCTCGTGGTCCAGGCGCTCTACGACGCGGCAGACGACGACTCGGCGACCGGTGGTCCCGATGTCGCCCGCCGGATCTACCCCATCGTCACGGTGATCACCGAGGACGGTTTCCGCCGGCTGACCGACGACGAGTCCTCCGGGATCGCCCGTTCGGTGCTGGCGCGCCGTCTCGAGGAGCCGGACGGTCCCCGGGCCGCGCTGCTGTAGCGGGCCGGGTTCCTGGCAAGGTGATCGTGTGACTTCCACAGAAAGGGACGGATAACCGGTGTCGACGCCGTTCTATGTCTCACCCCAGCAGGCGATGGCGGACCGTGCGGAGTACGCGCGCAAGGGCATCGCCCGTGGTCGGAGCCTGGCCGTGCTCCAGTACGCCGACGGCATCGTGTTCGTCGGTGAGAACCCGTCCCGTGCGCTGCACAAGTTCAGCGAGATCTACGACCGGATCGGTTTCGCGGCCGCCGGCAAGTACAACGAGTACGAGAACCTCCGGATCGGCGGGGTGCGCTACGCGGACCTGCGCGGTTACACCTACGACCGGGACGACGTGACCGCCCGCGGTCTGGCCAACGTCTACGCGCAGACGCTGGGCACCATTTTCTCCTCGGCCGGTGAGAAGCCGTACGAGGTGGAGCTGGTGGTGGCGGAGGTCGGGGAGACGCCGGACGGTGATCAGATCTACCGGTTGCCGCACGACGGGTCGATCGTGGACGAGCACGGTTCGGTCGCGGTCGGTGGCAATGCGGAGCAGATCGGCAGTTACCTGGACCAGCGTCACCGGGACGGGATGAGCCTCGCGGAGGCCCTGAAGCTGGCGGTGCAGGCCCTGTCGCGTGACACCAGCGGCACGGAGCGGGAGATTCCCGCCGAGCGTCTGGAGGTGGCGGTGCTGGACCGTACGCGTCCGCAGTCGCGCAAGTTCAAGCGGATCGTGGGCGGCAGCTGGGGAGGCTGCTGGAGACCGGCGGGGCGTCGACGGAGGCGGAGAGCGCCGAGGAGTCGGACGAGAAGTAGCCCGATCCGTTTTCGCTGTGCCCCGGCCGTTTTCCGGTCGGGGCGCAGGCGTTTTCCCGGCTGGCCCCTCTCAGGCCCTGGATGGGGCCGTGGAGCCCCGGACGACCAGGTGGACCGGGATCTGTCCGGTCTCGGGCGTCCGGCCGTCCAGGACCGCCAGCAGGGCCCGCATGCCGTGTTCTCCGAAGAGTTCGGCGTCCAGGCGCACGGTCGTCAGTTCGGGGTCGAGGGCGGCGGCGAGCGCGATGTCGTCGACGCCGGTGACGGAGATGTCGTCGGGTACCCGCAGCCCGCGTCGGCGTGCGGCCTTGTAGACGCCGGCGGCGAGTTTGTCGTCGTCGCAGACGACGGCGGTGGGTCGGGCGCCGGGGAGTCCAGGGCGGTTTCCGCGGCCGTGCGGGCGCCGTCGATGGTCATCGGGGTGGGGGCGGTGCGCAGGGTGGTGCCGGGCACGGCGTGCACGCGTGCGGCCAGCTCGCGGGCGCGTACCTCGAACGTCCAGGAGGGGACGTCGGAGGCCAGGTGCAGGAAGTGCCGGTGGCCGAGGTCCAGGAGGTGTTCGGCGATCTGGCGGGCGCCGTCGGCGATGTCGAGGTTGACGGTGGCGGCTCCGAGGCTGCCGAGGGGTCGCTGTCGAGCATGACGAGGGGGAGCTGGTCGCCGCGGATGGTGGTGAGGGCGTCGGCGGCCATGGAGGAGGCCAGGACGCCGTCGAGGGCGGTGGGGGCGGAGGCGAAGGGTCGGGGGCGGGGCCGATGCCTTCGGGGGAGGGGTAGAGGACGACGCCGAAGCCGTGGGTGGCGGCGAGGCGGGCGGCGCCGGTGTAGACGCCGGCGAAGAATTCGGTGGTCAGTTCCGGGACGACGAGCAGGATGGTGCGGGTGCGGCCCAGGCGCAGGTTGCGGGCGGCCAGGTTGGGGCGGTAGCCGAGGTCGCGGGCGGCCTGGCGTACGCGTTCCGCCGTGGTCTCGGAGACGCGGCCGCGCCATTTGTCGCCGAGGACGAGGGAGACGGCGGCCTGGGAGACGCCTGCGGCCCGGGCGACGTCGCGGCTCGTCGGGCGGGTGCTGGCTCGTGCCACCGTGGGCCTGCTCTTTCGTCTGGACGGGTGAACAGCGCACATGGTACGTATGACCGAGACGCGTTATACGTAAAACCTTGGCGGGGTCGACCGCCTCGGGGGAGCCGACGGAGGCGGGACATGACCGCGGGGTATCTGGAGATCCTCAGGGCGCGGCACGCGGCCCGGCTCCTCGCCGGCACCCTGGTGGGGCGGCTGCCCAACGCCACGGCCGCCATCGCGATCGTGCTGTTCGTGCGTGCCGAGGGCGGCGGTTACACCCTCGCGGGCGTCCTGGCGGCCGTGTACGGCGTCGCCAACGCCGTCGGTCAGCCGCTGCTCGGCCGTCTGGTCGACCTGCACGGCCAGCCGCGTGTGCAGCTGTCCGCCGCGCTCGCCGCGGCCTTCGCCATGGGCGGCTTCGCCTTCACCGGCATCGCCCCGTTGCCGCTCGCCCTCGTCCTCGTCGCGGCGGCCGGGCTGTTCACCCCGCCGCTGGAGGGCGGCCTGCGGGCGCTGTGGCCGTCGGTGCTGCGCCGGGAGGAGCAGGTGCACACCGCGTACGCGATGGACGCGGTGGCCCAGGAGGTGATGTTCACCGTCGGGCCGCTGCTGGTGACCCTGTGCACCTCGCTGTGGTCGGCGCAGGCCGCCCTGCTGGTCCTGAACGGGCTCGGGGTGCTCGGGGCGCTGACCGTGGTCGTCTCGCCGCCCTCGCGGGCGTGGCGCTCCGCCCCGCGCGAGGCGCACTGGCTGGGCGCCCTGCGCTCGCCCGGTCTGCTCGCGCTGCTGGGCGCCTTCCTGTTCGTCGGCATCGCGCTGGGTTCCATCACGGTGGCCTCCGTGCCGTACGCCGACGACCACGGGGGTGACGTGGTGTACGGCTGGCTGATGGCCGCCCTCGGCCTCGGCGCGCTCGTCGGCGGGGTGGCCTACGGGGCGCGGCGGTGGGTGGGGGCGCCGGAGCGGCGACTGCGGGTGCTGGTGGCGTTCCTGGCGGTGTGTTATCTGCCGCTGACGCTGATGCCGGGCGCGGTCGCCATGGTGGCGCTCACCGCGTTGGCGGGCGTGTTCCTCGCGCCCGCGCTCGCCTGCGCGTTCGTGCTGGTCGACCGGCACGCGCCGCGCGGCACCGTCACGGAGGCGTTCTCCTGGCTGGTGACCACCTTCACGGTCGGTCACTCGCTCGGAACGGCCGTGGCGGGCCCGGTCGTCGAGGCGGGCGGCGCCCGGTGGGTTTCGCCGTGCCGGGTGCGGCGGGTGCCGTGGCATTGCTGGTTTTGCTGGCCACGGGGCGGGTGCTCGCCGTTCCCGCCGGAAGCGGGGTGGTTGCGGCTTCATCGGAAAATGATCCGAACCGTGCCGTCGAACCCCGTTTCAGTTCAGGGGATCGGGCGTAATGTTCAGTCATGGACCGCCGCATTTTCGGGCTGGAGAACGAGTACGGCGTCACGTGCACGTTCAGGGGACAGCGCCGCCTGTCGCCTGACGAGGTGGCGCGGTACCTCTTCCGCCGTGTCGTGTCATGGGGCCGAAGCAGCAATGTCTTTCTGCGGAACGGCGCCCGCCTCTATCTCGACGTGGGATCGCATCCGGAATACGCGACACCCGAATGTGACAACGTGACCGAACTGGTCACCCACGACAAGGCCGGCGAGCGCATTCTCGAGGGACTCCTGGTGGACGCGGAACGACGCCTGCACGAGGAAGGAATCGCGGGCGACGTCTACCTCTTCAAGAACAACACCGACTCGGCGGGCAACTCCTACGGTTGCCACGAGAACTACCTGGTGGCCCGGCACGGGAGTTCTCCCGGCTCGCGGACATCCTCATCCCTTCCTGGTGACCCGGCAGCTGCTGTGCGGTGCCGGGAAGGTGCTCCAGACGCCCCGCGGGGCCGTCTACTGCGTGAGCCAGCGGGCCGAGCACATCTGGGAGGGCGTCTCCTCGGCGACGACCCGGTCCCGGCCCATCATCAACACCCGCGACGAACCGCACGCCGACGCCGAGCGCTACCGTCGCCTGCACGTGATCGTGGGCGACTCGAACATGTCCGAGACGACCATGCTGCTCAAGGTCGGAGCCACCGACCTGGTGCTGCGCATGATCGAGGCGGGCACCGTGATGCGCGACCTGACCCTGGAGAACCCGATCCGGGCGATCCGCGAGGTCAGCCACGACATCACCGGCCGGCGCAAGGTGCGCCTGGCCAGCGGCCGTGAGGCCTCCGCCCTCGAGGTGCAGCGCGAGTACTACGAGAAGGCCGTGGACTTCGTCGAGCGCCGCGGCATCCGTACCGGCACCGTCGACCAGGTCCTGGAGCTGTGGGGCCGCACGCTCGACGCGATCGAGGCCGAGGACCTCGACCGCATCGGCACCGAGATCGACTGGGTGATGAAGTACAAGCTCATCGAGCGGTACCGGGCCAAGCACAACATGACCATGTCGCACCCGCGCGTGGCGCAGATAGACCTCGCCTACCACGACATCCACCGTCGTCGTGGCCTCTACTACCTGCTGGAGCGCAAGGGGCAGGCCGCCCGGATCTGCAACGACCTGAAGATCTTCGAGGGCAAGTCGGTCCCCCCGCAGACCACTCGGGCGCGGTTGCGCGGTGACTTCATCCGCCGGGCCCAGGAGCAGCGGCGGGACTTCACCGTCGACTGGGTGCACCTCAAGCTCAACGACCAGGCGCAGCGCACGGTGTTGTGCAAGGACCCGTTCCGTTCGGTGGACGACCGGGTGGAGAAGCTGATCGCCGGAATGTGACCGGGTACCGCGTTCCGCGGCAATGCCGGAACGCGACAAGGGCGCCGTACGTTTCCCGTACGGCGCCCTTCTCACGTCGGCGGTGCCGTCCGGGGACAACTCCCGGAGCACCGGCCGAAACGGAACCGGGCCGAAACCTGAATCGGCGCGGAATCGTCAGTAAGGTAGCGCGCACGCCATCAGCAAGATCAACCGATTACGAGGCCCCCACCGTGCGCCGACGCTCACTCATTCTCGCCGCCGTACCCGCAGGACTGGTCACGCTCGCCGGATGCGGGGGCGACGACTCGTCCGACTCGTCGGGCAAGGTGGACAGCAGCGCGTCGCCCTCCGCCTCGGCCCCCTCCGCCGCGCCCGCCCCCAAGATCGTCGACGGTCCGCTGCCGGCCATCACCGCGGGCACGAAGTTCGGGGAGAAGCCGACGGTCGCCAAGGGCAGTGGCGAGCCCTCCGACCAGCTCGCCGTCAGGACGGTCATCGCGGGCGGCGGCCGGACCGTCGCGGAGGGCGACTACATCCAGGCCCAGTACCTCGGCCAGATCTGGGACACCGGCAAGGTCCTCGACAACTCCTACGACCGCGGGGCGCCGCTGCTCACCCAGCTCGCGCAGGGCAGCACCATGGAGGGCTGGCGCTACGCCCTGACCGGCAAGAAGGCCGGCAGCCGGGTGCAGTTCGCCGTCCCGCCCACCTGGGGCTTCGGCAAGGAGGGCAACGCGGAGGCGGGCGTCAAGGGCACCGACACGCTGGTGTTCGTGTTCGACGTCCAGGACACCTTCAACGCCAGGAGCTCGGCCGAGGGCAAGAAGGTCCCCCAGGACGACGCCGCCGTGCCGAAGGTCGGCACCAACACCGACGGCAAGGCGCCCTCCGTCGAGATCCCCAAGGCCGACCCGCCGAAGAAGCTCGTGTCGGGCTACGTCATCGAGGGCGACGGCCAGGCCGTCGCGGCCGACGACACGGTCCTCGTGCAGTACAAGGGCGTCGTCTGGGACACCGGCAAGGAGTTCGACTCGACGTACCAGCGGTCCGCGCTGACCTCGTTCTCGCTCCAGCAGGTCGTCAAGGGCTGGGCGCAGGGTCTGACCGGCAAGAAGACCGGCAGCCGCGTCGTCATCGTCATCCCGCCCGACCTGGGGTACGGCGACCAGCCGCCGGCCGGCAGCGGTATCGAGAAGGACTCCACGATGGTCTTCACGGTGGACATCCTCGCGAAGATGTGACGCCGCCGTGATGTAAGACTGTGCTGTTGCCTTTCCGCGAACAAGCAGGAGCGTAAGACGTGAGCATCGAGAAGCCCGAGATCGACTTCCCGGGCGGCGAGCCCCCGGCGGACCTCGAGATCAAGGACATCTGGGAGGGCGACGGTGAGGTGGCGCAGGCGGGCCAGACCGTCTCCGTGCACTACGTCGGTGTCGCCTTCAGCACCGGTGAGGAGTTCGACGCGAGCTGGAACCGCGGGACCCCGTTCCGCTTCCCGCTGGGCGGCGGCCGGGTCATCAAGGGCTGGGACCAGGGTGTGCAGGGCATGAAGGTCGGCGGCCGTCGCCAGCTGACCATCCCGGCCCACCTCGCCTACGGCAACCAGAGCCCGACCCCGGCGATCAAGCCGGGCGAGACGCTGATCTTCGTGGTCGACCTGCTCGGGGTCTGATCGTCGCAGGACCGGTCTCGACCAGCCGGGGTCCATGCCTGTCCGGGCATGGACCCTCGGCTTTTGCCCGGGCGCCGCGGAGCGGTACGGTCGTCCGTCGGAAGCACCACAGGAGAGGCGAAGGGCGTCGATGGCCATTGCCAAGGCAGAGCGGCTGATGAACCTGGCGCTGTGTCTGCTCGGGACGCGGCGGCCGCTCAGCAAGCGCGAGCTGCGTGACTCCATCGAGGCCTACGTCGAGGCGTTCGGTTCGGGCAGGGGCGGGGCCGGGTCGGACGACTCCTTCAACCGGATGTTCGAGCGGGACAAGGACGACCTGCGCGAGCTGGGCCTGGTCATCGAGACCGTCGAGAGCCTGGACGGCGAGATCGGCTACCTCGCCCGCCGTGACAGCAACCGGCTGCCGGCCATCACCCTCGACGCCGAGGAGGCCGCCGCCCTGGGCCTGGCCGCCAAGGTGTGGCAGCAGGCCAGGCTCGCCGGCGCGGCCAGCGGCGCCCTGCAGAAACTGCGCGCGGCGGGCCTGCCCGAGGACGTCGACCCCTACGAGCCGCACAGTGCCCTGGAACCGCGCATCCCCGTCCACGAGGCCGCGTTCGAGCCGCTGATGCTGGCCTGCCGCGACCGCCGCCCCGTCGTCTTCGACTACCGCAAGGCCACCGCCGCCCGTCCCGAGCCCCGGCACGTCGAGCCGTGGGCGCTGGAGTGCTGGCGCGGCCACTGGTACCTCGCGGGCTGGGACCGCGACCGGGGGGCCGAGCGGGTCTTCCGGCTGTCCCGCATCACCGGCAAGGTGCGCTCGCGCGGTACGGCGTTCAGCGCGCCCGTGCCCGACGTCGTCACCGTCCGCGAGACCGTGGCCGGCTGGGCGGGGGAGACCGCCGACCGCAGCGCGCTGATCCGGCTGCGCGCCGGCTGCGGGTACCCTTGCGGGCGAAGGCCACGGCGGTGCGGGAACTCGGCGACGGCTGGGACGAGTTGGAGATTCCGTACGGGCACGGCCTGGACGCCTGGCTGGTGGAGTTCGGGCCGGACGTGGTGGTGCTGGAGCCCGCGGAGCTGCGGGCCGACGTGGTGGACCGGCTGCGCGCCGTGGCCAAGGGCTGAGGGGGAGCGAGCAACACAGTGGCAGGCAAACCGGTCAGGCCGGCGAACGCGATCGACCAGACCCGGCGGATGCTCTCCCTGGTGACGTACCTGCGGGAGCGCCCGGGAGCGCGCATCGAGGACGTCGCCCGTGCCTTCGGGATCACCGAGGACGAGCTGGTCTCCGACCTCGACGTGCTGCCCATGTGCGGCACCAGTTTCCGCGGCGGCGACCTGCTCGACATCGACACCGACGGCGAGCGGATCTGGTGGCACAACCCGGCCGCCCTCGGCGCGGACGCCGCCGAACCGCTGCGGCTGGCCGCCGACGAGGCGACCGCGCTGCTGGTGGCCGCCCGCGCGGTGGCGACCCTGCCCGGTCTGCGTGAGAGCGACCGCCAGGCGCTGCTGCGGGCCACCGCCAAGGTGGAGACCGCGGCCGGGGAGGCGGCGGGTGCCAGCTCCCGCCTGTCGGTGACCTTCGAGTCCGAGGGCGGGGTCTTCGCCGACGTCGACCGGGCGATCTCCGAGCGCCGCCGGCTGTGGATCCGTTATTACTCGCCCGCCCGCGACGAGGTCACCGAGCGCGAGATCGACCCGATCCGCCTCGTCAGCGTCGGGCACACGTACGTGGAGGCCTGGTGCCGCCGCTCCGAGGCGCGCCGCACCTTCCGCCTCGACCGGGTCGCCGAGATCAGGATCCTCGACGAGCCCGCCGCGCCGCCGGAGGTCGAACTGCGCGACCTGTCGGAGGGGCTGGTCCAGCCCGCCGCCGAGGACCCGGAGGTCGTCGTCGAGGTGGGGCCCGGCGGGCGCTGGGTCGCCGAGTACTACCCGCACGACAGCGCCGAAGAGCTCGTGGACGGCGGCCTGCGCATCACCCTGCGCACGCCCGAGCCGGCCTCGCTGCGGCGGCTGGCGCTGCGGCTCGGCCGCGACGGCCGCATCGTGGCGCCGCAGGACCTCGCCGACAGCGCCCGCCGCGCGGCCCGCGAGGCGCTGGCGGCGTACGACGGGGCGGAGGCAGCGGGGCACGGCGGGACCGCCGGTCCCGTCGGCGGGCCGGGCGGCACGGAGCGGGCCGGGCGGGCGCGGATCGAGGGTCGGGAGCGGCAGCGGTGAGCGAGTCGGTGACGACGTCCGGTGCGCGGGGTGTCTCGGTGGCCTCGGCGTTTTCGGGCATGACCGGCGTGGCCCCGGTGGTCTTCAGGGCGGGCTGCCCGGACTGCCGCGGCCGTTTCGAACTCGCCGCCGGTGCGCTGCGCCTGGTCGTCGGCGCCTCCAGCCGCACCACCTTCTACTCCTTCACCTGCCCCGACTGCGGCGCCGCCGTGCGCAAGCCGGCCGGGGAGCGGGTGGTCGAGCTGCTCACCGGGGGCGGGGTCAGGACCCTGCGGCTGCACACCCCGTAGGAAGGTCTAGGCTCGGCGTCATGTTCTGGCCGATGTTCGCGGTAGCCGTGGGTTTTCTGGGTCTCGCCGTCCTCGCGGTGTTCGCCGTCCGGGTCTTCCTGGAGGCGCGGCGTCTGGGCCGCCAGGTGTCGGACTCCGCGCAGCGCATCAGCCGGGCCGCGGAGGAGCTGGAGCGGGCGTCCCTGAGCGCGGCCCGGGCCGTGGACACCCTGTGAGCGCCGCTGTGGCCCTCCTGTGAGTCCCGCGCGGAATACGTTTTGGGACACTTCGCCCTCCCGTCGCGGTGGTCCGGACAGGTACGCTGCTGATCGCGGTCCGCAGAACGAGGCCCGGATCGCGGACCGGGAGTACGCACGGGGATTGCCTCACGTTCACCCCTGAGCGTTACGATCGCTGCCAGCACGATCGTTCGGACAACTGTCCGACCGATCGGACAGCAATCCCACCCAGCCGCCTCGGTGAGAAGGTAAAGACTTATGTTCGGAAGGCTCGGCGCCCCCGAGATCATTCTCATCCTCGTCGTCATCATCCTGCTGTTCGGCGCGAAGAAGCTTCCGGACATGGCCCGCTCGCTCGGCAAGTCCGCTCGCATCCTCAAGAGCGAGGCCAAGGCGATGAAGGACGACGGCAGCAGCACGGCCACCCCGGCCGGACCGCCCAACGACGGCGAGCAGCCCCCGGCTCAGCGCACCATCCAGGCCTCCCCCGGTGACGTGACCAGCTCGCGCCCGGTCAGTGAGCCGACGGATTCGACCAAGCGCTGACGCAGGGCCGGTGACCTCCGGCCCGCCGCACGAGATGGGAACGTGGGTTGCTCAAGTCCGCCCGCAAGAAGGAGAAGGACCCGGAGGGGCGGATGCCCCTCGCGGAACACCTTCGTGAGTTGCGCAACCGGCTCGCGAAGGCGCTGCTGGCCATCGTGGTCGTCACGATCGTCGCCGCCTTCTTCTACAAGGACATCATCGAGTTCTTCACGAACCCGATCCTGACCGCGGTGGGGTGCGATTCCACCTTCTCGGAGCTGGCGCAGCAGCGCACCGGCACCTGCGCCCGCATCGTCCTGAACGGTCTGCTCACCCCGTTCACGCTCGCCCTGAAGGTCTCCCTGATGGCGGGCGTGATCTTCGCGTCGCCGGTCTGGCTCTACCAGCTGTGGGGCTTCGTCGCGCCGGGCCTGCACCGGCACGAGCGCAAGTATGCCTACGCGTTCGTCGGCACGGGCGTCCCGCTGTTCCTCGGCGGCGCCTTCTTCGCGTACAAGACGCTGCCGACGATGGCGAAGGTGCTCCTCGAGTTCTCACCGGCTGACCTGGACAACCAGCTGCCGCTCGACGACCTGCTCGACCTCATCGTGCGCATGGTGCTCGTCTTCGGCCTCTCCTTCGAGCTGCCGCTGCTGCTGGTCATGCTCAACCTCACCGGGGCGCTGACCGGCCGGCGCATGATGAGCTGGTGGCGCGGCATGATCATCGGCATCACGGTCTTCGCCGCCGTGGCCACGCCCAGCACCGACCCGCTGACGATGCTGGCGCTCGCCGGGCCGATCTGGATCCTCTACTTCTTCGCCACCGGCTTCTCCCTGCTGAACGACCGCCGCAGGCGCCGCCGGGACGCCCTGGGCCCCGCCGACGACGAGGCCTCCGAGCTGGACCTCACCCCGAGGACATCGGCCGGGTCGAGGCGGTGGCCCCGAGCCGGACACTGCCCGCACAGACGAGCACGGAACGGGTCAACGGCTACGACGACGTGACCTGAGCACCGGTACGCAGCCTCCCCGCGGCCGGGGCGCCCGCACGGCGCCCCGGCCGCTCCGTGTGTCCGGGCGGCGACCCACCGTGAGGCCCCGGACTTCCCGGACGCGGGCCCCGGACGGCGGATCCGGATAATGATCGTCCTGTTGTCAGTGCGGCCCGGTACGGTGGAAAGCACGATGACAGAGGACCTCTCACCGGCCGAGCGGTACGCGGCAGCCCGTAAGCGTGCTGTCGAGCAGGCCACCGCGCTCGCCTCCTTCCGCGAGATGTACGACTTCGGTCTCGACCCCTTCCAGATCGAGGCCTGCCAGGCACTCGAGTCGGGCAAGGGCGTCCTGGTCGCCGCCCCGACCGGCTCGGGCAAGACGATCGTCGGCGAGTTCGCCGTCCACCTCGCCCTCCGGCAGGGCAAGAAGTGCTTCTACACGACACCCATCAAGGCGCTGTCCAACCAGAAGTACTCCGACCTGTGCCGTCGCCACGGCGCCGACAAGGTCGGTCTGCTGACCGGCGACAACAGCGTCAACTCCGACGCCCCGGTGATCGTGATGACCACCGAGGTCCTGCGGAACATGCTGTACGCCGGTTCGCAGACCCTCCTCGGCCTCGGGTACGTCGTGATGGACGAGGTGCACTACCTCTCCGACCGCTTCCGGGGCGCCGTGTGGGAGGAGGTGATCATCCACCTCCCCGAGTCGGTGACCCTGGTCTCCCTGTCGGCGACCGTGTCCAACGCCGAGGAGTTCGGCGACTGGCTCGACACCGTGCGCGGCGACACCGAGGTGATCGTCTCCGAGCACCGGCCCGTGCCGCTGTTCCAGCACGTGCTCGCCGGACGGCGGATGTACGACCTCTTCGAGGAGGGCGAGGGCCACCGCAGGGCCGTCAACCCCGACCTCGCGCGGCTGGCCCGCATGGAGGCGAGCCGCCCGTCGTACCAGGACCGCAGGCGCGGCCGGAACATGCGCGAGGCCGACCGCGAGCGCGAGCGCAGACAGCGGTCACGGGTGTGGACGCCCGGACGCCCCGAGGTCATCGAGCGGCTCGACGCCGAGGGCCTGCTGCCCGCGATCACCTTCATCTTCAGCCGTGCCGCCTGCGAGGCCGCCGTCCAGCAGTGCCTGTACGCCGGGCTGCGGCTCAACGACGACGAGGCGCGCGAACGGGTCCGCGCCCTGGTGGAGGAGCGCACCGCCGCCATCCCCCACGAGGACCTGCACGTCCTCGGCTACTACGAGTGGCTGGAGGGCCTGGAGCGGGGCATAGCCGCCCACCACGCGGGCATGCTCCCGACCTTCAAGGAGGTCGTCGAGGAGCTGTTCGTCCGCGGTCTGGTCAAGGCGGTCTTCGCCACCGAGACCCTCGCCCTCGGCATCAACATGCCCGCCCGCTCGGTCGTGCTGGAGAAGCTCGTCAAGTGGAACGGCGAACAGCACGCCGACATCACCCCCGGCGAGTACACGCAGCTCACCGGCCGTGCGGGGCGCCGCGGCATCGATGTCGAGGGACACGCCGTCGTGCTGTGGCAGCGCGGCATGAACCCCGACCACCTGGCCGGTCTGGCCGGCACCCGCACCTATCCGCTGCGCTCCAGCTTCAAGCCGTCGTACAACATGGCGGTCAACCTGGTCCAGCAGTTCGGGCGGCACCGCTCGCGCGAGCTGCTGGAGACCTCCTTCGCACAGTTCCAGGCCGACCGGTCGGTCGTCGGGATCTCCCGGCAGGTGCAGCGCAACGAGGAGGGCCTGGAGGGCTACAAGGCCTCCATGACCTGCCACCTCGGCGACTTCGAGGAGTACGCGCGGCTGCGCCGCGAACTCAAGGACCGCGAGACGGAGCTCGCCAAGCAGGGCGCGGCCCAGCGGCGGGCCGAGGCGGCGGTGGCGCTGGAGAAGCTGAAGCCGGGGGACGTCATCCACGTGCCCACCGGCAAGTACGCCGGACTGGCCCTCGTCCTGGATCCGGGCCTGTCCGCCGGCCGGGCCGACGGCCACCGCGGCTTCGACCACCACGACGGGCCGCGCCCGCTCGTGCTGACCGCCGAGCGGCAGGTCAAGCGGCTCGCCGCGATGGACTTCCCGGTGCCCGTCGAGGCGCTGGAGCGGATGCGCATCCCGAAGACGTTCAACCCGCGCTCCCCGCAGTCCCGCCGGGACCTCGCCTCCGCCCTGCGCACCAAGGCCGGGCACATCACGCCCGAGCGTGCCCGCAGGGGCCGGTCCCAGGCGGCCGACGACCGCGAGATCGCCCGCCTGCGCACCGCGCTGCGCGCCCATCCCTGCCACGGCTGCTCCGAGCGCGAGGACCACGCCCGCTGGGCCGAGCGCTACCACCGGCTGCTGCGCGACACCTCGCAGCTGGAGCGCCGGATCGAGGGCCGGACGAACACCATCGCCCGCACCTTCGACCGGATCGTGGCCCTGCTGACCGAACTGGACTACCTGCGCGGCAACGAGGTCACCGAACACGGCAGGCGGCTGGCCCGGCTGTACGGCGAGCTGGACCTGCTGGCGAGCGAATGCCTGCGGGCCGGCGTCTGGGAGGGCCTGGGACCGGCCGAACTCGCCGCCTGCGTCTCGGCGCTGGTGTTCGAGGCCCGGTCCGGCGACGACGCGATGGCGCCGAAGCTGCCCGCGGGCAATGCCAAGGCCGCGCTCGGCGAGATGGTGCGGATCTGGGGCCGGCTGGACGCGCTGGAGGAGGACTTCCGGATCAGCCAGACCGAGGGCGTCGGCCAGCGCGAGCCCGATCTCGGCTTCGCCTGGGCCGCCCACATGTGGGCCTCGGGCAAGGGCCTCGACGAGGTCCTGCGGGAGGTCGAGATGCCGGCCGGCGACTTCGTGCGCTGGTGCAAGCAGGTCATCGACGTCCTCGGGCAGATCGCGGCGGCCGCGCCCGCGGAGAGTTCGTCGGTGGCGAAGAACGCCCGCAAGGCGGTCAACGCACTGCTGCGGGGCGTCGTGGCGTACTCGTCGGTGGGCTGAACACGCGCAGGCGGGAACCCCGGCCGCAGCGGTGGCTTCGGCCGGGGCAGGAGGGGCACTGCCGCCCGGGCGGAGAGGCCGGGGCTGTGGGACGGGCGGCTGTCCGAGGGGGCGTCGGGCCTGTGATGAAGTGTGCCGCCGCCCGGGGTGATGCCGAGGCGGCGAGATGTGCCGCTGCCCGAGGGAAACGTCGGGCCGGTGAGGTGTGCCGCCGTCCGGGGGGAGAGGCCGGGGCGGTGAGGTGCGCGGCTGCCTGAGCGGGGACGCCGGGCCGGTGAGGTGTGCCGCCGTCCGAGCGGAGACGCCGGGGCGGTGAGATGTGCCGCTGCCCGAGGGGAAACGTCGGGCCTGTGAGGTGTGCGCTGCCGTCCGGGGTGATGCCGGGGCGGTGACAGGGCTCTGCTGACGGTGCGTCAGCGGGGCCGCGCGGCGGGCGCGGGGGCTGCCGGTTCCGGTGAATGCCTTCCCGGGCGCCGGCTGCGTGCGGGGCCGCCGCCCGGGCCCGCCGCCGGGAGGCGTGACACCCGCGCCCCGGCCGGGCCGCCGCACTCGCCCGCGAGGACGAGCGCGGCGGGCTTCGGTGAGGCCGTCCCCAGGGCCCCGAGGGCGGGTCGGATTCCCGTGCTCCGGCCTGTTCCCCGGTCTGCTCTCCGCCCCCGGCCTGTTTCCCGCCCTGCGTTCCGCCCCGCGGCACCCGCGAAGCGGCCCTGCGCGTGACGGCTGCCCGACGGCGGCCCTCCGCCCCTGAATCACCTGTCCCGGTGAAGGTTTTCGCACGTCCGTACGGCGTTACGCAATGTGTGCGAACGAATTCCGAGCGTGCGAAACGCCCGAGGTTACTCCAGGTGCGGGTGTGGTTTCAGGCGGTTGTCGAACATGGCGCGGCGGTGATCCGGCCGGACTAGGCTCGCCCGCGGCGCACCGAGTTGAGGCGTATTCGTGCGCTTGTTCCCAGACATCCCGATGATGCCGACAGATCCCCTACAGAGGGTGCCCACATGGTGAGTGTTCAGTCCCCACCCGGTCGCCGTGAACTGGCCTACATCCGTACGGTGCTGCTGCCGGCGACGGTGATGGCCGCGGCGACCGGAGCGGCCGTCGCCCTGGTGGCGACCCCGGCCCGGACGGCCGTCGGCGTCTGCGGAGCCGTCGCCACCCTCCTGGTGGCCCTCGCCGGCACCGAGGCGGTGCGCCGCGGCCGTCAACTGAAGGAACTGCGCGCGGAGAAGGAACGCCGGATCGGGAATCTGGAACGCCGGGTCTCCGCCCACGAGGAGCAGAACCTCCGGCTCGCCGACTTCTTCGTCCCCCAGGCGGTGGCCTGGCTGCGCGCCGGCAACTCGCCCCGGGAGGTGATGCTCCACTTCGCCGAGGCGGACGCCGGCTACCGCGAGCTCGGCGAGGGCCAGCGCAAGGTGGTCAAGACGATCCTCGAGATCGTCGACCACGAGGAGGCCCTGCGTGACTCCGCCCAGCGCTCGTTCGTCAGCGTCGCCCGGCGCGTCCAGGCCATCGTGCACCAACAGGCCGCGGAACTGCGGGAGATGGAGGAGGACCACGGCCGCAACCCCGAGGTCTTCGACGACCTCCTGCGCATCGACCACGGCACCGCCCTGATCGGCCGTCTCGCCGACTCCATCGGCGTGCTCGGCGGCGGCCGCCCCGGCCGCAACTGGCCCCAGCCCGTGCCGCTCTACAGCGTGCTGCGCGGCGCCATGTCCCGCATCCTGGAGTACCGCCGCATCCAGCTCGACTCCATCGCCAAGGTCAACATCCGCGGCCTGTCCGTCGAACCGCTGATCCACGCGCTCGCCGAACTCCTCGACAACTCCACCCGCTACTCGCCGCCCACCAGCAAGGTGCACGTCAACGCCGTCGAGGTGCAGACCGGCATCGCGATCGAGATCGAGGACGCCGGCGTCAGCCTCAGCGAGGAGGCCCGCGCCAAGGCCGAGCGCATGCTCGAACAGGCCATGGCCGGTGTCGACATCCAGGACGTCGGGGGTACCCCGCGCCTCGGGCTCGCGGTCGTCGGCCGGCTCTGCACGGCGTTCAACATGCAGATCTCCCTGCGCACTTCGGCCTACGGCGGTGTCCGCGCCGTACTGATCGCGCCGAGCGAGATGGTCACCTCCGACCCCGCACCCGGCTTCGCCCACGGCATCGGCGCCACCGCCGTACCGCAGATCGACCTGGGCAACATCGAGGGTCCGAAGCGGCCTCCGAAGAAGCGCCGCCCCACCAATCCGAGGATCCCGGCGGGTGTCTCCCTGGACGACGACGAGGTGCCCGAGGTCACCGAGTGGACCGACAAGGGCCTGCCGCAGCGCCGCAGCAAGACCACCGTCCCGATCAGCCAGCGCTACCGCGAGGCGTACGCCGCCCAGGCGGCCGAACGCGCTGGTGAGCCCGACCCGTTCGCGCTGCCCGGACCGGAGCCCCGGCCCGGCGTGAAGCGGCAGGAGCCCGGCGTCGCCTTCGAGGCGTTCTGGGAGGGCCTGAAGAAGGAGGCCCCGCCCGGGCACCACCCGACGGACTTCACCCGCAATCCCACCGCATACCTGCATCTGCTCAAGGACAAGGCCGAGTTCGAGGCCGACGATGAAGGGGACCGCACGTGATCCAGCAGCGCCAAAACTTCGACTGGCTGCTCAAGGAGCTGTACGACGGGGTTCCGGGCATCGAGATGATCGTCGTGCTCTCGGCCGACGGACTGCGCATCGCCCGCTACGCCGGTGATCCCGACGCCGCCGACCGGATCGCGGCGGCCTGCGCCGGCCTCCAGAGCCTGGCCAACGCCGTCGCCCAGGAGATCCACTCCAGCGACGGCGAGATGAACCTGGTCATGATCGAGCTGAACGGCGGCTACTTCTACATGATGTCCGCCGGTGCCAACGCCTACCTCGCCGTGCTCGCCGACGTACGCTGCGAGGCCGGCCGGATGAGCGCCATGATGCGCGACCTCGTGGTGCGGATCGGCGCCCATCTGACCAGCCCGCCCCGGCGGAACGGGCAGAGCGTATGACGCCTCCGCAACGCCGACGGCGCGACCCCGCCCCGGAACCGCCCCCGCAGCCGCCGAAGGAGGGGGAGGGCAAGAACCCCGAGCGGCTGTACATCATCACCGGACCGGACGGCGAACGCGCCCCGCTCGACCTCGTCACCCTGATCGTGGCGCGCGCCGAACCCCCTCCTCCGCACCCCCGGAGCAGTCGGCGGTGCTGCGGATGTGCCGGGCTCCGCTGTCGGTGGCCGAGGTGTCGGCCTACCTCAGCCTGCCGTTCAGCGTGGTGACGGTGCTGCTCACCGAGATGCTGGCGGCCGAACTCGTCCAGGCGCGCGCCCCGATCGTCCGGCAGCACCTCCCCGACCGTTCCCTCCTCGAAGCGGTGATGCATGGACTTCAACGGCTCTGACACCGTCCCCGGCCCACGCGCCGAGGACCACCTGCCGCAGACCACCACGGCGGCGGCCAAGATCGTCATCGTGGGCGGCTTCGGTGTCGGCAAGACGACCATGGTCGGGTCGGTCAGCGAGATCAAGCCGCTGACCACCGAGGAGACCATGACGCAGGCCGGTATCGGCGTCGACGACAACTACGGCTCCGACACCAAGACCGCCACCACCGTCGCCATGGACTTCGGCCGCATCCGCATCACGGACCAGGTCGTGCTCTACCTCTTCGGCACTCCCGGCCAGGAGCGGTTCTGGTTCCTGTGGAACGGACTGTTCGAGGGCGCACTCGGGGCGGTCGTCCTGGTCGACACCCGCCGCCTGGAGGTCAGCTTCGAGGTCATGGGCCGCCTGGAGGAACGCGGCGTGCCCTTCGTGGTCGCCGTCAACACCTTCCCCGACGGCCCCCGTTACCCGCTGGAGGACCTGCGGAGCGCCCTCGACCTGCCGCCCGAGATCCCGATCGTGGAGTGCGACGTGCGCCGCCGGGCCTCCAGCCGCGACGTGCTGATGACGCTGACGCGCTTCCTGCACGACCTCGTGCGGACCGGCAGCCTGACCTGACACCCGCCCACCCCCTGACACCCGCCCACCCCCTGACACCCGCCCACTCCCTGCCTTCCGCCTCCCGGACCATCCCGGCCCCTCCCGGACCCCTTTCGGAGCGACCCAGTGACGCCTGACCACCCCATGACGACCGGTCCCCACGACCTGGCCCTCGACCCGCCGCCCGGCTGCCCCGCGCACGGCCGTGGCCCCGGCGGACTGCGCCGGCTCTACGGGCCCGGCGCCGAGGACCTGGACGACCTCTACGAGCAACTGCGCGAGCAGCACGGCCCGGTGGCGCCCGTCCTGCTCCACGACGACGTGCCGATGTGGGTGGTCCTCGGTCACGCCGAGAACATGCACATGGTCCGCACGCCCTCCCAGTACAGCCGCGACAGCCGCATCTGGACGCCGCTGGTGGACGGCGCGGTCAAGCCCGACCACCCGCTCATGCCGCACATCGCCTGGCAGCCCATCTGCTCCCACGCCGAGGGCGACGAGCACAAGCGGCTGCGCGGCGCGGTCACCGCCGCCATGGCGACCATCGACGACCGCAGCCTGCGCCGGTACATCTACCGGTCCACCCAGCGCCTGGTCAACCGCTTCTGCGAGCGGGGCCGGGCCGAGCTGGTCGGCCAGTTCGCCGAGCACCTCCCGATGGCCGTGATGTGCCACGTGCTCGGCATGCCCGAGGAGTACGACGACCGCATGGTCCACGCCGCCCGGGACGCGCTCAAGGGCACCGGGACCGCGATCGCCAGTCACCACCACGTCATGGAGGCGCTGAGCCGGCTCACCGCCCGCCGCCGCGCCCGGCCCCAGGACGACTTCACCAGCCATCTCGTGCTGGACCCCGCGGAACTGACCGACGACGAGGTCCGGGAGCACCTGCGCCTGGTGCTCTTCGCCGCCTACGAGGCCACGGTCAACCTGCTCTCCAACGCCCTGCGGATGGTCCTCACCGACCCGCGGTTCCTCGCCCAGCTCAACGGCGGGCAGATGACGGTGCCGGAGGCGGTCGAGCAGTCCCTGTGGGACGAGCCGCCGTTCAGCACGGTCTTCGCCTACTTCGCCAAGCAGGACACCGAACTGGGCGGTCAGCGCATCCGCCGGGGCGACGGCCTCCTCTTCGCGCCCGCGCCCGGCAACGTGGACCCGCGGGTCCGTCCCGACCTGTCCGCCAGCATGCAGGGCAACCGCGCCCACCTCGCCTTCGGCGGCGGTCCGCACGAGTGCCCCGGACAGGACATCGGGCGCGCCATCGCCGACGTCGGCGTCGACGCCCTGCTCACCCGCCTGCCGGACGTGCAGCTCGCCTGCGCGGAGGAGGACCTGCGCTGGACGACGTCGATCGCCTCCCGGCACCTCATGGAACTGCCGGTCCGCTTCGAGCCCAAGCCCCAGCAGGACGTCATGGTCAGGCCGGCCCACGGTGCGCTCCCGCCGCCGCGTCCGGTCGTCCCGGTGACCCCGGCACCACGCCGGCGCCCGGCGCCGTACCCGCCGCTCCGCCGGCCACCCTCCTGCCACCGCCCGCCGAGCCCCGGCCGGCGACCGTCCCGCGGCCCCGGCCCGAGCACCAGCCCCAGCCTGAGCAGCAGCTCCGGCCCGAGCACCGGCCCGAGCACCAGCCCGAGCACCAGCCCGTGCCCCGGTCCGAGCCCGCGGCGGCCCGCGCCGCGGAACCGGCCCGTCGGCCCAGCGGCTGGCGGCGCTTCCTCGACTGGTGGCGCGGCTACTGATCCCCGGCGCGCCCGCCGCCCCGGCCGTCGTACGACGACCGGGCGGCCAGCGTCCGACGGCTCCGCAACCGGTGCTCCACCCCCGTCACCGGATCGGTGAACTCCAGCTCCCGCGCCAGCAGTTGCAGCGGGCGCCGGAAGTCGCCGGCCGGTCCGGGGGCGGTCACCTCGGGGTAGAGGGGGTCGCCGAGGATGGGCACGCCCAGCGCGGTCATGTGCACCCGCAGCTGATGGGTCTGCCCGGTCCGCGGGATCAGCCGGTAACGGGCGAGTCCGCCCGTGAGGTGCCCGGCCAGCTCGACGCGGCTGACCGCGTTGGGCTCGCCCGGCACCTCACGGGCGGTCAGCGTCCCGCGTTCCTTCACGATCCGGCTGCGCACGGTCACCGGCAGGGCCAGCCCCGGATCGTACGGCGCGACGGCCTCGTACACCTTGCGGACCAGGCGGTCGCGGAACAGGGTCTGGTAGGCACCCCGCTCCTCGGGACGCACGGTGAACAGCACCAGGCCCGCGGTGAGCCGGTCCAGGCGGTGGGCGGCGCCCAGCGCGGGCAGCTCCAGCTCCCGCCGCAGCCGGGCCAGCGCGGTCTCGGTGACGTGGCTGCCGCGCGGTGTGGTGGCGAGGAAGTGGGGCTTGTCGGCCACGACGACGTGCTCGTCGCGGTACACGACCTCCACCGGGAACGGCACCGGCTCCTCGGCGGGCAGGTCCCGGTGGAACCAGACGAACATCCCCGGCACGTACGCCGCGTCCGCCGCCACCGCCCGCCCGTCGGCCCCGACGATCCGCCCCGCCGCGAACAGCGCGTCCACGGCCCCGGCCCGCTCCGGCCCGAACCGCTGCGTCAGGTGCTCCCGCACGGTCGCCCAGGAGCCCCCGCCCGGCAGCCGCACCCGTACCGGGTCGACCCCGTCACGCTGCGGGAGGGGGACGGCGGGGGAGCGGTGCGGCGTCTCATCGGGATCCACCCTACGGCCGCCGCGAAAACCTGTTGGCATGCTCCCGCCCGGTCGACAGGCTTCCCGGCATGCCCTTTCTGACTGATCCCGTCCTCCCCGCCGGCGCCCTCGCCACGTCCCCGCAACCGGTCCTGTCCACCGGCGACGGTCTTCTCCTGCGGCCCTGGCGGGCCACGGACGCGCCCGCCGTCCACGCCGCCTTCCAGGACCCGCTGCTGCACCGGTGGCACGTCCGGGCCGCCGACTCCGTCGCCGAGGTCACCGGCTGGATCGAGGAGTGGCTGACCGAGTGGGCCGGGGAGCGGACCGCCCAGTGGGCCGTCGTCGACGCGGCCACCGACGCGCTGCGCGGACGCGTGGCGCTGCGCGGCATCGAACTCGGCGACGGCGTGGCCGAGGTGGCCTACTGGACCACGGCGGCCGCCCGGGGCCGGCGGGTGGCCGCCCGCGCCACGAGCGCCCTGTCGCGGTGGGCCCTGGACGAGGTCGGCTTCCACCGCCTGGAACTGCTGCACGCCACGGCCAACGAGGCCTCCTGCCGCGTGGCCGCCAGGGCCGGCTTCCTCCTGGAGGGCACCAAACGCAGCGCGGGCCTGCACCAGGACGGCTGGCACGACATGCACCTGCACGCCCGGGTGCGGGGCGACTGACCGGGCCCGGGCCCAGGCCCTGGGCGGCCGGGCCCGTCCGCCTCGGCCGTCCGCCTCGGCCGTCCGTCCCGGCGTCAGGCGGCCGGCGTGGCGTTCTCCTGTTCGGCCTCCACGCGCGCGTTCCACTCCCGCTTGCCGGCCTGCCAGCCGTCCTCGTCGTGACCGAGCCGCCAGTACCCGGACACCGACAGGTCCTCGCGGGGGACCTGCAGCTCGACCCGCAGCAGCTTGCGCAGCTCCTTCACGAAGGTGGCCTCGCCGTGCACGAAGGCGTGCAGCCGGCCCTCGGGGAACTCCAGTGCGCGGACGGCCTCCACGAGCCGCTCGCCGACCGGACGATCGCCGCGGTGCAGCCAGACGACCTCCACGTCGGAGTCGATCTTCTGCTCCTCCTCGGGCCCGGAGACCTCGATGAAGGCGTGCGCCACGGTGCCGGCGGGCAGCGACTCCAGCGCCGCCGCGATGGCGGGCAGCGCGCTCTCGTCACCGGCCAGCAGATGCCAGTCGGCGGCCGGGTCGGGGGCGTAGGCGCCACCGGGGCCCATGAAGCGGACGGTCTCGCCCGGCCGGACGCGGGCCGCCCACGGCCCGGCGAGGCCCTCGTCGCCGTGCAGGACGAAGTCCAGGGTCAGCTCGCGGTGCTCGGCGTCCCAGCGGCGCACGGTGTACGTCCGCGTCACGGGCCACTGCTCGCGGGGAACTCCGCGCGGATGTGCTCCAGGTCGAAGGGCTCCGGGTAGGTCACGCCCTCAGGTCCGAACAGCAGCTTCACGTAGTGGTCGGTGCAGGTGCCGGCGGGGAACCCGGCCAACCCCTCCCCGCCGAGGACGACGCGCTGCATGTGGGGGGTGAGCCGTTCGGTGCGGACGACCCGCGCGGAACGGGGCTTCCGGGGCTTCCGTGCCGGACGTTCTGCCATGACGGCCTCCCGAGCCTTTGTTGGTTAGGTTTGCCTAAGTTAGCATCTCGTGCCGCCGCGGCACCCCACCGCGAGGCCCCGCTCGCGGAACCGACGCCTACGCGCCGAGCGTGGTCAGCAGCCGCTGCAGCGACCCGCCCAGCCCCCAGCGCTCCGCCAGCTCCGCCAGCTCCGCGGGTTCCCGTGCGGCACGCGGGAGCCGCGTCGTCACCGCCGGCAGCGGAACGTCGTCGGCGACCCTGACCACCTTCGGCGCGACGGCGAGGTAGGGCCCGGCCTCGCCGAGCCGCTTGCGCTGCGTGGGCGTGAGCCGGGCCTCGGGGTCGTCGACCGCCGCCAGGATCCCGGCCAGGTCGCCGAACTCGGCCAGCAGCTTGGCCGCCGTCTTCTCGCCGATGCCCGGCACGCCGGGCAGACCGTCGCTCGGATCGCCGCGCAGCAGCGCCAGATCCGCGTACCCGCGCCCGTCGACGCCATACTTCTCGCGCAGCCACGCCTCGTCCGTGGTCTGCAGCGTGCCGACGCCCTTCAGCGGGTACAGCACCCGCACCCCGCGCGCGTCGTCCACCAGCTGGTACAGGTCGCGGTCGCCGGTGACGATGTCGACCGGGCCCTTCGCGCGCGCGGTGAAGGTGCCGATCACGTCGTCCGCCTCGTAGCCGGCGACGCCGACGCGGGCGATGCCCAGCGCGTCCAGGACCGCCTCGATCACCGGCACCTGCGGGGAGAGCGTGTCGGGCACCTGCTCCTCGTCCGGGCCCGCCTCGTGCTCCTCGGCGACCCGGTGCGCCTTGTAGGAGGGGATGAGGTCGACCCGCCACCGCGGCCGCCAGTCGGCGTCCATACAGGCGACCAGCTCGTCGGGCCGGTGGTCCTTGACCAGGCGGTCGATGAAGTCCAGCAGCCCGCGCACGGCGTTCACCGGCGTGCCGTCCGGGGCCTTCACGGAGTCGGGGACACCGAAGTAGGCACGGAAATACAGGGAGGCGGTGTCGAGGAGCATCAGTCGTCCGGTCACGCCACGCATCATGCCGCACCGGCCCGGCGGGCGGCCGCCGCGATTCACTCCCGTGGCAGGTGTGAAGGGTCTGTGAACTGGCCCACGGGCGTGTTTGCCCATGCCGGTCCGGGGCAGGTGCCGCGTCGGAGCGGTGCCGGTTGCACATTCAACTGTTGTGAACGTCCGGCGGGCCGCACCCGGCCCCGCCGCCGCTCCCGTCCCTGCCCCCGACCAGAGAAGGTACGTGTGTCCTCCAGGCTGGAAGCCGATCACCTGTACAAGGTGTTCGGCAGACGACAGGACGAGGCGGTCGAGCGGTTGCGCCGCGGCGCCGACCGGGACGAGCTGCGGGCCGACGGCACCACCGCCGCCGTCATCGACGCCTCCTTCACCGTGGACCCCGGCCAGATCTTCGTCGTCATGGGCCTGTCCGGCTCCGGGAAGTCCACCCTGCTGCGCATGCTCAACGGACTGCTGGAGCCCACCGCGGGACGCGTCCTCTTCGACGGCGAGGACCTGACCGCGCTCGGCGACCGCGAACTGCGCGAGGTCCGCGCCCGGAAGATCAGCATGGTCTTCCAGCACTTCGCGCTCTTCCCGCACCGCAGCGTCCTCGACAACGTCGGCTACGGCCTCGCCGTGCAGGGCGTCCCGCGCGCCGAACGCGAGGAGCGCGCCGGCGAGGCCCTGCGGCTGTGCGGCCTGGCCGGCTGGGAGAAGTCCTGGCCGGACGAGCTGTCCGGCGGCATGCAGCAGCGGGTGGGACTCGCCCGCGCCCTCGCCACCGACGCCGACCTGCTCCTGATGGACGAGTCCTTCAGCGCGCTGGACCCGCTGATCCGCCGCGACATGCAGGACCAGCTGCTCACGCTCCAGAAGACCCTGAAGAAGACGATCGTCTTCATCACCCACGACCTCAACGAGGCCATGCGCCTGGGCGACCGCATCGCCGTCATGCGCGACGGCCGCATCGTGCAGAACGGCACCGCCGAGGACATCCTCGTCCGCCCGGCCGACGACTACGTCGCCTCCTTCATCCAGGACGTCGACCGCTCCCGCGTACTGACCGCGTCCGCGGTCATGGACACCGCCGTCCGCGGCGACGAGGCCGACTGCGGCTGCGCCACCGCGGACCCCGACACCCCCTTCACCGAGCTGTGCGCGCTCAGCGCCCGCACGACGCACCCGGTCGCCGTCGTGAACGCGCGGCGCGAACTCGTCGGAGTGGTCCCGCGCCGGCGCCTCGTCGGCTTCCTCGGCGACGAACACGGGGAGCCCACCGCCTGTGCCGACCCGCGCGACGGGGGAAGGTGACCGCCCGTGCCTAGGCTGCACCTCGGTGACTGGGTCGACTCCGGCGTGGACTGGCTCGTCACCCACATGTCCTGGCTGTTCGACGCCGTCAAGGCGGTCGTCGAAGGCATGTACGACGGCATCGACACCGTCCTCACCGCCCCCGAACCCCTGCTGCTCGCCGGCATCCTCGCCGTCCTCGCCTGGTGGCTGCGCGGCCTGGTCGCGGGCGTCCTCGGCTTCGCCGGGTTCGCGCTCGTCGACTCCCTCGACCTGTGGGAGGAGGCGATGTCCACGCTGTCGCTGGTGCTCGTCGCCACGGTGATCGCCCTGGTGATCTCGGTGCCGCTGGGCATCTGGGCGGCCCGCTCCCAGGCCGTGAGCGCCGCCCTGCGGCCGGTCCTGGACCTGCTCCAGACCATGCCGTCGATGGTTCTGCTGATCCCCGCGATCCTCTTCTTCGGCATGGGCGTGCCCGCCGGCGTGATCGCCACCCTGATCTTCGCGCTCGCCCCCGGCGTGCGCATGACCGAACTCGGCATCCGCCAGGTCGACGCCGAACTCGTCGAGGCGGCGGAGGCCTTCGGCACGACGCCCCGTGACACCCTCTGGCGGGTCCAGCTGCCGCTCGCCCTGCCGACGATCATGGCGGGCGTCAACCAGGTCATCATGCTCGGCCTGTCGATGGTCGTCATCGCCGGCATGGTCGGCACCGGCGGCCTCGGCGGCTCCGTCAACGAGGCCATCGGCCGGCTCGACATCGGCCTCGGCTTCGAGGCCGGCCTCGGCATCGTCGTGCTCGCCATCTACCTGGACCGCATGACCGGCGCCCTCGGCACCCGCATCTCCCCGCTCGGCCGCCGCGCCGCCGCCAAGGCCCGCCCCACCGTGTGGAGCCACCGCCCCCGCCCGGCCGTGGCCGTGGTCGGCGTGGTCGTCCTCGCGCTCGTCGCCGGCGGCATGGGCGTCTTCGGCTCGAACTCCGGCACCGCCGAGGCCTCCGCCACGGACGTCGGCAAGGGCGAGGAGATCACCATCGGCTACATCCCCTGGGACGAGGGCATCGCCTCCACCTACCTGTGGAAGGAACTGCTGGAGGAGCGCGGCTTCGAGGTGAAGACCACCCAGTACGCCGCCGCCCCCCTCTACACCGGCCTCGCCACCGGTCAGGTCGACTTCCAGACCGACTCCTGGCTGCCCACCACGCACGCCGAGTACTGGAAGAAGTACGGCGACCGGCTCGACGACCTCGGCACGTGGTACGGCCCCACGTCCCTGGAGCTGAGCGTCCCGGCGTACATGAAGGACGTGAACACCCTCGCCGACCTGAAGGCGAAGTCGGCCGAGTTCGGCGGCCGGATCACCGGCATCGAACCCAGCGCCGGAATGATGGGCCTGCTCAAGGACAAGGTCGTCGAGGAGTACGGCCTCGACGGCTACCGGGTCGTCGACGGTTCGACCCCGGCGATGCTCGCCGAGCTGAAGCGGGCGTACGCCAGGAAGGACCCGATCGTCGTCACGCTCTGGTCGCCGCACTGGGCCTACAGCGAGTACGACCTGAAGAAACTGAAGGACCCCCGGGGCGCCTGGGGCGAGGGCGACGGCGTGCACACCCTGTCCCGCGAGGGCTTCGCCGCCGACCACCCCGAGGTCGGCGCCTGGCTGAAGGACTTCTCCATGACCGAGGAGCAGCTCACCGGCCTGGAGGCGCGCATCCAGAAGGCCGGCAAGGGCAAGGAGCAGGAAGCCGTCCGCGCCTGGCTGAAGGAGAATCCCGGCCTGCTCGACCGGTGGGTACCGGTCGGCGGAGCGGGGGAGAAGAGCAGGGCGGCCGGGTGACCTGACAGCACCCGGGCCGTCCCGCGCGGGGCGGGCGCCGGCGCACCTCCACAGGACGTGCGCCGGGGCCCGCCCCGCGCCGCCGTTCGCACGGCACGGATCCGGCCAACCGCACAGCGCCACGTCCGGGCCCGGACCGGCCGGCCGGCCGTCCGCCGGCACCGGCCGCCCGACCAGCCGGATCACACCGCGCGAACGCCGCGCGAATGCCGTGGGGACGCCCCGGGAACACCGGGAGGCCGCCGGGCATTGAACCGGAGGACGAGGGGAAACACCCCCGCCCGCGGATGATCGACTGGCGTGAACCGTGACTTCCCGTGCGACGCCGGATGTCCTCGATGTGACGGGCCCGTGAAACGGTTTGCCGAACATGCGTAGGGTGCAAGAGAACTCCATCAGACGACGTGCGCCCGCGACGGGGCACTCGGCAATCGGACCGACGAGCGGAGGAGGGAGCCGAAGCGATGGGCGACCACAAAGAACAGCCGCTCCGGGTGGGCGCGGCCGTCCGGCGGCGGCGCCGGTCCCTGGACCTCACGCTCGCCATCGTGGCCGAGCGCAGCGGGCTGTCGGTCCCGTTCCTGAGCCAGATCGAGAACGACCGGGCGCGGCCCAGCACCGGCTCCCTGGAGAAGGTCGCCGACGCCCTGCGCACCACGGCCGTCGAACTCCTCGCCGCCGCCGACCCGGCGTGCAGCGTCGACGTCGTGCGCGCCGAGGCCACCGAGCCCGGACCCGGTCCGCGCTCCCGCTCGCTGGTCCGCGGCCACCACCAGATGCACGCCTCGGAGTTCACCGGCGACCACGAGGCCGGCCGCGAGTTCCAGTACCGCAACGACCAGTTGATGTACGTCGCCGACGGCGCGGTGGAGATCGAGGCCGAGGGCCGGGCCTACCGTCTCGGCCGCGGCGACACCCTGTACCTCACCGGCGGGGTCCGGCACCGCTGGCGCGCGACCGTGCCGGACACCCGGGTCGTGGTCGTCGCCGTGGCGGAGCACATCGAGGCGGTCCGGGACCGCAAGCGGTAGTGCGGGCCGTCTCCCTGGTGCCCTCGCTCACGGAGGCGGTGGCCGTCACCCTGCCCGGCGTCCTGGCCGGCGCCACCGACTGGTGCACCCACCCGGCGGGCCTCGACGTCGTCCGGGTGGGCGGCACCAAGAACCCCGCGACCGACCGGATCGCCGCGCTCGCGCCCGATCTCGTGATCGCCAACGAGGAGGAGAACCGCGCGCCGGACCTCGCCGCCCTCCGGGACGCCGGCATCGAGGTCCTGGTCACCGAGGTCCGGGACGTGCCGCAGGCCTTCCGCGAGCTGGCCCGCGTGCTGGCGGCCTGCGGGGCCCGCTCGCGCCCCCGCTGGCTGGACGAGGCCGAGGAGGCCTGGAGCGCCCCGCGACCGCCCGGCCGGCGCCGCACGGCCGTCGTACCCGTCTGGCGGCGGCCGTGGATGGTCCTGGGCCGCGACACCTTCGCCGGGGACGTCCTCGCCCGCCTCGGGGTGGACCACCTGTACACGGCCCACCCGGACCGCTATCCGAAGGTCACGGCACAGGAACTGCGGGCGGCCGCCCCGGACCTGGTCGTCCTCCCCGACGAGCCCTACCGCTTCACCGCCGGCGACGGCCCGGAGGCGTTCCCCGGCCTGCCGTGCGCCCTCGTCAGCGGACGGCACCTGACGTGGTACGGCCCGTCGCTCGCCGAGGCTCCCCAGGTGCTGACCGGGGCGCTGCGAGCAGCCCGCCGCTGACCAGCCCCCGCACGGTGTGCGCGGTGACGACGACCCAGGCGGTCACGAGCACGACGTACAGAGCGGTGGCCAGCGCCCCGTACGCGACCAGCCCGGTGTGCCGGGCCAGCGCCGCGGCGCCGGTCACACAGGTGCCGACCGGGAAGGTGAACGCCCACCACGTCATCGCGAAACCCATTCCGCGCCGGCGGGCCCGCACCACGTGGGCGCCGGCCAGGCACAGCCACAGCAGGGCGAACCCCATGACGGGCACCCCGTACAGGACGGCGAGGACCGCGAGAGCCCGGCCGTCCGCGGCCGGGACCACCGCGGGCGCGACCTCCGCGAACGCCCCGACGGCCGTCGTCGACTGCCCGAGCGGCCCCAGGACCAGGAACAGGGTCGGCGTGAGGGCGAGCGGCAGCGGCCCGCCCGTGACCAGCCGGGCGAAGACCAGCGGCAGCATCACCAGCGTGGCGAGCAGACTCAGCCCGAACAGCGCGAAGCACGCGAACAGCAGCGTCTCGCGGGCCTGCCCGGCCGGCAGGTACGGCACCAGCCGCGGCCCCGTCGCCGCCGGCACCATCGGCGCGACGAGCGGCAGCAGCCACACCGGTGTGGCCTGCTCCGGCCCGACCCGATGGCGTACGGCCATCAGGTACGGCACGGCGACGGCCGCCGCGAGCCCCACCGCCGTACCGGCGCCGGACAGCACGGCGTCGAGGGCCACGGCCGCGCCGGTGCCGATCCAGTCCCGGCCGACGGAGAGCGTCCCGCCGCCGACCGCGACCAGCGCCATCGCCAGGCAGCCGTAGAACGGGACCGTCGCCGGGTCCAGGACATGGGCGCGGGCCTGGTCGCGGTGGTGACGCCAGTGCAGGGCCCGGGCGGTGAGCAGGGTCAGCAGCAGGACCAGGGAGAGCGCCCAGACGGCCGCGCAGGCGGGGCGCAGTCCCGGAGGGCGGGCGGGCAGCGCGGCGCCCGCCGTCGCCACCACGGCGGTGCCCATGACCGTGGCGTACCAGTGGGGGCCGAGATGGCGGACGGCGGTGGCACGCGGGCGTGGGTGCGGGCCCGCGACGGGGGCGGAGGAGGGAAGGGGGAGGGGGCGGGCTGGACTGCGGTGACCATGATCCCACCGTCCCGTCCCGACGCCCCCGCGACCAGGGACGATGACTCTATGGGGGCATAAGCTGACTTTATGAGTGGTGACGAGACGACGCACGAACCCGCGCACGAACCCGCGGGGGAGCGGCCCGACGGCTCGATCGCGCACCGGGTCCCCGACCTCGGCGCCCTGGAGCTGCTGCTGGCCGTGGCCCGGCTCGGCAGCCTCGGGGCGGCCGCCCGCGAACTGGGCATCACCCAGCCGGCCGCGAGCAGCCGCATCCGCACGATGGAACGCCAGCTCGGGGTGGCCCTGGTGGACCGCTCCCCGCGCGGTTCCCGGCTCACCGACGCCGGGGCGCTCGTCACCGACTGGGCGCGGCGGATCGTCGAGGCGGCGGCGGCCTTCGACGCGGGCGCGCAGGCGCTGCGCGACCGGCGCGACTCGCGGCTGCGGGTCGCGGCGAGCATGACCATCGCCGAGTACCTGCTGCCCGGCTGGCTCCTCGCGCTGCGCGCGCAACGCCCGGACACGGCGGTGTCGCTGCTCGCGGGCAACTCGACGGCGGTGGCGGAGCGCCTGCTGTCCGGCGAGGCCGACCTCGGTTTCGTCGAGGGGCTCAGCGTGCCGGCGGCCTGGACTCGACGGTCATCGCCCACGACCGGCTGATCGTCGTCGTCGCGCCGGCGCATCCGTGGGCGCGGCGCCGGCGGGCGGTGTCCGCGCCGGAACTGGCCTCGACGCCGCTGATCCTGCGGGAGGAGGGCTCCGGTACACGGCAGGTCCTGGACGCGGCCCTCGGCGGACTGGCCCGCCCCCTGATCGAGCTGTCCTCGACGACGGCGGTGAAGGCGGCCGCGGTCGGCGGCGCGGGCCGGCGGTCCTGAGCGAGCTGGTGGTGGGGAGGAGCTGGGCCTGCGGCGCCTGGTGTCCGTCCCGGTGGACGGCGTCCGCCTGGCCCGGGACCTCCGGGCGGTCTGGCCCACGGGCCACCGCCCCACGGGCCCGGCCCGGGACCTGCTGTCGCTCACGCGAGGGTAGGCGGCGGGCGGGGCCCCGGGCGGGCGGGGACCGGCGCGTCCGGTCCGTCCGGCGGTCGGGACGGGGCCCGCCCAGGGGCGACGCGGGGCTCGGGGCGCAGCCCCCGGGGCCGGGCCGGGAAGGGCGGCGGGGCGCGGAGACCTGCCTGTACCCGCCGTATCCGTCGCACCCGCCGTGCGGTTTCGTCTCGTGGGCTCGTGGGCTCGTGGGCTCGTGGGCTCGTGGGCTCGTGGGCTCGTGGGCTCGTGGGCTCGTGGGCTCGTGGGCTCGCGGTGCCGCCTCACCTCGCGGGTCTGCCGCGCGGCTTGGCTTCGCGGGCCTGCCGCGCGGCTGCACCCGGCTGTCCCGCCTCGCCGCCTCACCCCGCCGCCGTCACCAGCCCCCGCATCACCCGCAGATCGTCCCCCACCTCCGGATGCCACTGCACCCCCAGCACCCATCGCCCGCCCGCGGACGGGAGTTCGACGGCCTCCACCGTCCCGTCCTCCGCGTACGCGGACGCCACCAGTCCCGCCCCCAGCCGCTCCACCGCCTGGTGATGGAAGGTGGGCACCGACGTCTCCTCCGGGACCAGAGCGGCGTACCGGGTGCCCGGTACGGGCTTGACCGCGTGCCGCCCGAACACCCCGGGCGCCTCCGCGTGCCCGGGCAGGTGCTGCACGAGCGACCCCCGAGCGCCACGTTCAGCAACTGCATCCCCCGGCAGACCCCCAGCAGCGGCACCCCCGCCCCCAGCGCCGCCCCGATCAACGCCAGTTCCCAGGCGTCCCGCTCCCGCGCCGGCGGCCCCGTCCGGGGATCGCGCTCGGCGCCGTAGCGCGCGGGCTCGACGTCGGGTCCGCCCGCGATCACCAGCCCGTCCAGCCGGGCCACGGCGGACGCCGCGTGCTCGGGGGCGTCCGGCGGCAGCATCGCCGCCAGCGCGCCCGCCCGCTGCACGAGCCGCGGATACCCGGCCGGCAGCAGCACCGCCTCCAGCTCCCACACCCCCCATCGCGTACCGGCCTCCAGATAGGTGCTGACGCCGATCAGCGGCCTGTCCGTCCCGTTCGTCACGCCACGCCCTCCGTCCCGCCGTCGGCCACTGCCTCCGCACGGCCGCTGCCTTCGCACGGTTGCCGCCTCGGTGCGGCCGCTGCCCCCGTGCGGACCGAATGGACCAGAAGTGAACCATTGAACACGTCCGTGGGTCAGGCGAGGAAACCCCGCAGCAGCGCGGCCGTCCCGGCGCAGTGCTCGCGCATGATCTCCCGGGCCCCGTCCGCGTCGCCGTCCAGCACCGCCCCCACCAGCGCCGTGTGCTGGCGCTGGGAGTGCTCCAGGTTGCGCACCAGCAGCGGGATGCAGTCCAGCAGGTCGTTGAGCGTCGCCCGGACCGCCGCGTACTGCGCCGCCAGCGACGGGGAGCCGCACAGCTCGGCGAGGGTGAGGTGCAGCATCGTGTCGTGGCGGCGGTACTCGGCGAGCGGGGCGTCCTCGGTGCGCGTCAGGGCCGCCCGCAACCGTCCGGCCCGCTCCGCCGTCAGCCCGTGCGCCGCGCACAGGCCCGCCGCGCCGACCTCCAGCACCTCCCGGAACCGGAGCACGTCCTCCAGGTCGGCCTCGGTGATCCGCCGCCGCAACTCGTCCTCGCCGACCGCGTCCGTGCGCGGCAGCACGAACGTCCCGCCGTACCTGCCCCGGCGGGACTCCACGAGCCCCTGGTCCTGGAGCACCTTCAGCACCTCGCGCAGCGTCACCCGGCTGATCCCGAGCCGCTCCGCCAGGTCCCGTTCGGCCGGGAGCCGTTCCCCGCCGGGCACCAGGCCCAGCCGTACCACCTGGAGGACCTGCTGCAGGGCCTCCTCGAAACCGTTCCCGGCCCGTACCGGCCGGAGCACCGGCGTCAGCCGGTCCGCCGGTCCTTCCCCGCCGTCCGCCGGCATCCGGTCGCGCCCCCTTCCCAAGTAAAGGTTCCCGGCAATACCTTATGGCTCCCGGTCGTCCGACACAGCCCCCAGCAGCAGCCCCGGCAGCGCTCCGCAGCCGTAACAGCAGCCCCGCAGCCGCAGCCGCAGCCCCCACAGCAGTCGTAACAGCCGAGGAAGCCTGAGGAGGCCCTCCCGTGGCAGACCGCACACCCCCGCTCGGCGTCGAGGAGCTGCACGCCCTCGTCGCCGGCGGTGAGATCGACACCGTCGTCCTCGCCTTCCCCGACATGCAGGGGCGTCTCCAGGGCAAGCGGTTCGCCGCCCGCTTCTTCCTCGACGAGGTCCTCGAACACGGCACCGAGGGCTGCAACTACCTCCTCGCCGTCGACACCGAGATGAACACGGTCGGCGGTTACGAGATGTCCTCGTGGGAGCGGGGCTACGGCGACTTCGCCATGCGCCCCGACCCGAGCACCCTGCGCCGCCTGCCCTGGCACCCGGGTACGGCGATGCTCCTCGCCGACCTCGCCTGGGAGGACGGCTCGCCCGTGGTCGCCGCCCCCCGGCAGATCCTGCGCCGCCAGCTCGAACGCCTCGCCGAGCTGGGCTACACCGCCCAGGTCGGCACCGAGCTGGAGTTCATCGTCTTCAAGGACACCTACGAGCAGGCCTGGGACGCCCGTTACCGGGGACTCACCCCGGCCAACCAGTACAACGTCGACTACTCGATCCTCGGCACCGGCCGCGTCGAGCCCCTGCTGCGCCGCCTGCGCAACGACATGGCCGGCGCCGGTCTCACCGTCGAGTCCGCCAAGGGCGAGTGCAACCCCGGCCAGCACGAGATCGTCTTCCGCTACGACGAGGCCCTGGTCACCTGCGACCAGCACGCCCTCTACAAGACCGGCGCCAAGGAGATCGCCTCCCAGGAGGGCGTCTCCCTCACCTTCATGGCCAAGTACGACGAGCGCGAGGGCAACTCCTGCCACATCCACCTCTCCCTCGCGGACGCCGACGGCACCAACGCGATGGCCGGGCCGGACGGGATGTCCGACGTCATGCGCCACTTCCTCGCCGGACAGCTCGCCGCGCTGCGCGACTTCTCCCTCCTGTACGCCCCGCACATCAACTCCTACAAGCGGTTCCAGCCGGGCTCCTTCGCCCCGACCGCCGTCGCCTGGGGACACGACAACCGCACCTGCGCCCTGCGCGTCGTCGGCCACGGCCGCTCCCTCCGCTTCGAGAACCGGCTGCCCGGCGGCGACGTCAACCCGCACCTCGCCGTCGCCGCACTGGTGGCCGCCGGCCTCCACGGCGTCGAGCGGAAGCTGGAACTGCCCGAGCCCTGCGCGGGCAACGCCTACACCGCCGACTACGCGCACGTCCCCACCACCCTGCGCGAGGCCGCCGAGCTGTGGGAGAACAGTGCCGTCGCCCGGGCGGCCTTCGGCGACGAGGTCGTCGCGCACTACCGCAACATGGCCCGCGTCGAGGTGGAGGCCTTCGACGCGGCGGTCACCGACTGGGAGCTGCGCCGCTCCTTCGAACGCATGTGAGGCCCTCCTTGCCCGACCAGCCCACTTCCGACCAGTCCACCTCTGACCAGCCCATCTCCGGCCGGTCCGCTTCCGACCGGTCCACCTCGGACCGGTCCACCTCCGACCGGCTCCCGGCCGGCGACCTTCCTCCGGACCTGCTGCGGGTGATCGACCCGGCCACCGAGGAGGTCGTCGCCACCGTCCCCGCCGCCACCGGGGCCGACGTCCACGCGGCCGTCGTGCGCGGCACCCGGGCCCAGTCCCGCTGGGCCGCCCTCGCGCCCGGCGACCGCGCCCGCCTGCTGCGCCGGTTCGCCGCGCGGGTCGACGAGCACCTCGAGGAACTCGCGCAGCTGGAGGTCCGCGAGGCCGGACACACCGTCGGCAACGCCCGCTGGGAGGCGGGCAACGTCCGTGATCTGCTCGACTACGCGGCCGGCGGGGTGGAACGGCTCACGGGACGTCAGATCCCGGTCGCGGGCGGCCTCGACGTCACGATCCTCGAACCGCTGGGCGTCGTCGGCGTCATCGCGCCGTGGAACTTCCCGATGCCGATCGCGGCCTGGGGCACCGCCCCGCGCTCGCCGCCGGCAACGCGGTGCTCCTCAAGCCCGCCGAGACGACCCCGCTGACCGCCCTGCGGCTGGCCGAACTGGCCCTGGAGGCCGGCCTGCCGGAGGGCCTCCTCCAGGTGCTGCCCGGCCGCGGCCCCGTCGCGGGCAACGCCCTGGTCGAGCATCCCGGCGTGGCGAAGATCGTCTTCACCGGGTCCACGACCGTGGGCAAACGGGTGTGGGCGAAGGGCGCCGAGCAGCTCAAACGCGTCACCCTGGAACTCGGCGGCAAGAGTCCCAACATCGTCTTCGCCGACGCCGACGTCGAGGCCGCCGCCGCGGCGGCTCCCATGGCCTTCCTCGACAACGCCGGACAGGACTGCTGCGCCCGCACCCGCATCCTCGTCCAGCGCGCCGTCCACGACCGCTTCCTGGACCTTCTCGCCCCCGCGATCGAGTCGGTCGTGGTCGGCGACCCGGCCGACGAGACCACGGACATGGGCCCGCTGATCTCCCGCGCCCAGCTGGACCGCGTCCGTTCGTACGTGCCCGACGGCCTGGCCGGCATCCGCGGCAAGGCTCCCGACGGCCCCGGTTTCTGGTTCCCGCCCACCGTCCTGACCGGCCTCGACCCCCGTGCGCGCGTCGCCGTCGAGGAGGTCTTCGGCCCGGTCGCCGTCGTCCTCCCCTTCGAGGACGAGGCGGAGGCGATCGAACTCGCCAACGCCACCGACTACGGCCTCTCCGGCTCCGTCTGGACCCGCGACGTCGGCCGCGCCCTGCGCGTCTCGCGGGCCGTGCGCGCCGGGAACCTGTCCGTCAACTCGCACTCCAGCGTCCGCTACTGGACCCCGTTCGGCGGCTTCAAGCAGTCCGGCATCGGCCGCGAACTCGGCCCGGACGCCCTGACCGCCTTCACCGAGACCAAGAACGTCTTCATCAGCACGGAGGGTTCCGCACAGTGACCGAAGAGATCGTCTGCCGCCGGCTCGTCGGCCGCACCGCCGTCATCACCGGGGCCGGCAGCGGGATCGGCCTCGCCACCGCGCGCCGCCTCGCCTCCGAGGGGGCCCACGTCGTCTGCGGCGACGTCGACGAGACCCGCGGCGAAGCCGCCGCCGAGGAGGTCGGAGGCCTCTTCGTGAAGGTCGACGTCACCGACCCCGACCAGGTGGAGGCCCTGTTCAAGGCGGCGTACGACACCTACGGCAGCGTCGACGTCGCCTTCAACAACGCCGGGATCTCACCCCCCGACGACGACTCGATCCTCGACACCGGGCTGGAGGCCTGGAAACGCGTCCAGGAGGTCAACCTCACCTCCGTCTACCTGTGCTGCAAGGCCGCCATCCCCTACATGCGGCGCCAGGGCAGGGGCTCCATCATCAACACGGCGTCCTTCGTGGCGAGGATGGGCGCCGCCACCTCCCAGATCTCGTACACGGCCTCCAAGGGCGGCGTCCTCGCCATGTCCCGGGAACTGGGCGTGCAGTTCGCGCGGGAGGGCATCCGCGTGAACGCCCTCTGCCCCGGACCGGTCAACACCCCGTTGCTCCAGGAGCTGTTCGCCAAGGACCCCGAGCGGGCGGCCCGCCGGCTCGTCCACATCCCGGCCGGGCGGTTCGCCGAGGCCGACGAGATCGCCGCCGCCGTCGCCTTCCTGGCCAGCGACGACTCCTCCTTCGTCAACGCCAGCGACTTCCTGGTCGACGGCGGCATCTCCGGGGCGTACGTCACCCCGCTGTAGGCCGCGCCCCGCAGTGTTGGGACGAACGCGACGCCCCCGCCCGGCCGGTACGGCGCTCCCGGCGGCTCCCCACCGGGAACGCCGGCGGGACGGCACCCCGGACCGGCCACCGACGCACCCCGGGACCCCCTCCGCCGCACCGGCGGCGGAGGACTCCCGACCGGCGCCCTCGAGCCCACCGGCCGGCACCCCTCGGACCGACGCGGCGAACCGGAACCACACGGTCTGCACGGTCTGCTCCGTCTGCTCCGTCTGCGCGGCTCAGAGGAACGTCCGGCCCTCGCCCCGGTACGTCGGCACGGTCGCCGTCACCCGGTCGCCCTCGATCAGATGCAGGGTGTCGAACCGCTCGCACAGCTCACCCGCCTTGGCGTGCCGGAACCACACCTTGTCGCCGATCAGCAGATCGTCGGCGGGGAGCCGAGCAGCGGGGTCTGCACCTCGCCGGGTCCCTCCTGCGGGTCGTAGCGCAGACCCTCCGGCAGGTACGGCACCGGCAGCCGGTCGCCGCCGGCGACACCGGAGGCGGGGTAGCCGCCGCCGAGGACGGTGACGACGCCGACACCCGGCCGCCGTACGACGGGCTGGGCGAACAGGGCGGCCGGACGGCCGCTGAACGACGTGTAGTTGTCGAACAGGCGTGGCACGTACAGTCCCGAACCCGCCGCGATCTCGGTGACCGCGTCCTCCGCGGCCGTGTGCTGCACACTGCCCGTGCCGCCGCCGTTGACGAACTCCAGGTCCGGCACCACGGCCCGCACCGCACGCACCACCGCGGCACGCCGCTCGACGAGTTCACGGCGGGCGGCGGCCTGCATCAGCCGGACCGCCCGTGACCGGAAGGGCCGCCCGGCCACCGAGTCGCCCACGCCCGCGATGTGTCCCTCGTACGCCATGAGCCCCACCAGCCGGAACCCCGGCCGTCGGGCCACCGCCCGCGCCACGTCGGCCACTTGGGCCGGGGAGTGCAGTGGTGAGCGCAGCGCGCCGACCCGCACCCGGCCGCCCAGCAGTTTCAGCGAGGTGTCCAGCTCCAGGCAGACCCGGACCACTTCGCCTCCCTCGCCGCGCGCGGAGTCGATGAGGTCGAGCTGGGCGACGTCGTCGACCATCACCGTGACGGCGGCGGCCAGTTCGGGGTCGCCGGCGAGCTCCGCGAAGCCGGCGCGGTCGGCGGAGGGGTAGGCGAGCAGGACGTCGTCGAAGCCCGACCGGGCCAGCCACAGGGATTCGGCCAGGGTGAAGGACATGACGCCCGCGAAACCGTCCTTCGCCAGGACGCGTTCCAGCAGGGCCCGGCAGCGGACGGACTTGCTGGCGACCCGGACCGGCTTCCCGCCCGCCCGGCGCACCAGGTCGTCCGCGTTGGCGTCGAACGCCTCCAGGTCGACGACGGCGAGAGGGGCGTCGAGAGAGGCGGTGGCCCGGTCGTACCGGACCCGGTCGGCGGCGCGCGCAGTCATGGACGCAGCCTGCCAGAACCGATTACCGCAGGGTAGGGGGACGTTCCGGGCAGATGCCCCTGGAGGCGCGGACCGGTTCCCGTTCGCGCAGGAACAAGCCGTAGAGTGACGCGCACGCACGGAGGAGGGCTCCGGCCGGTCACCCGTGCCGGGATGCCGGTCCTCCCGTGCGGGTATGCGTGCCCAGGAAGGACCGTCGGGTCCGCACCGGGGCCGCCTGGCCGAGGAGACCGGCCCGCGCAGGCGACGACGGCGCGGGCACGAGGAAACGGGGGGTGCATGAGCACGGAAGCACGCCGCGCCTCGGTTCCCCCCCGCCCCGTGACGCCCCCGCCCCCGGCGGCTCCGCCCCGCCCGCCCCACCCACCGGCGTCCACGGACCCGGACCACGACCACGACGCGGACTCCCGGGCGCCCGGACCGCCGCCCGCGGGGTTCCCGTCGTTCCGTACGGCCCCGGAGTCGCCGTCCGCCGCGCCGGGCCTCCCGCACCTGCCGCCCCGGCCCCCGCACCTGGACCACATGCCCCCGCCCCCGCGTCGGCCCGCTTCCCGGACGGTCCGCCCCGGAGCGGTGGGACCGGCAGGAGCGACGAGGGCCCGTCCCGGACCGGAGCGCACGGGCCGGAGGACGGCCCCCGGTCCGCGGCCACCGACGGCGGCCGCCGCACGGTCCCCATACCCCCGCGCCCGGCGGAACCGGCGAGGCCGGCAGGGCCGGCAGGGCCGGCGGAACAGCAGATCACGCACCCGGCCCGCTGGGGCGGTTCCCGTCCTGCAGCCGGTCCGGACGGTGCCGGCGCCGCGGGATCGGCCGGTGCCGACCCGGCACGTCCCGCCGTCCCCCGCCCCGCCCGCCCGGACGGCACCCGCTCCCCGCACCCGGCACCCACCCGCGCCACCGGTCCGGAGACCCCCCGCGCCACCGGTCCGGAGACCCCCCGCGCCACCGGTCCGGAGACCTCCCGCCCGGCAGCCCCGGCAGTCCGTCGCCCCGTACGGCTGGACGCCGTCCGGCCCACGGGCCCGGACGCCGCGCCGGCGAACGGCTCCCGCCCGACCGCCCCGCAGGCCGCCGGCCAGGACCGCTCCGCCACCCCCTGGCCACCCCCGGCCCGGCGCGCAGGACGGCGCGACCGGCGCCGCCGCCGCTCCGGACCGGACCCCCGCCCCGGCCCCCGCCCCACCCGGCTTCTCCCGCCGGGAGACCCGCGACGCGCAAGGCACCCCCGCCGCGCCCCGCGAGCGCGTCCCGACCACCCCGGCCCTCCCGCCCCGGCACCGCCTGGAGCCCCCTCCCGCGTTCCTGGGCGCCCGCCCCCGGACAGCACCGGGACGGGCTGTCGACCGCCGTGCCCGGGCGGCACCCCGAAGCGGACGCGCCGCCCGCCTGGAGCCCCGCGACGCCGCTGCGCCACCCCGGCTTCGACGCCCCGTCCCCGGCCGCCGGGGCCGGGCCCGACCCGGCCTTGTCGTGGAGCGCTCCGGCGGAGCCGGGCGGAGCGCCCGGCTCCGCGCGGCCCGTCGTGAGGTTCGCCGCCCCGGAGGGGTACGGCGACGCCCCGCGTGCGGGGGGCCGCGGGCTGCGCGGGCACACCGTCGCGGCCGCGGCCTGTGTGGTCCTCGGGTTCGGCCTCATCGGCGGTGCCGTCACCGGCAGCTGGCTCGTCGGCTCCCCCGCGGACGCGGGGGAGCGGAGCGTCTACGCGACCGCGGGCGACCTGTGGCACAACGTGCCCGTCGACCTGCTGTTCCCCCCGGCCGTGGACGGACAGGGCGCCGGCCCCGGCGGCGCCGACCGCACCTGGACGCGGATCGCCGTCGCCCCGGACAGCGGCTGCGCCGGCGCCTTCGACCCGTTGCTCGGGAAGGCCCTCGCCCCGGTCGGCTGCACCCGCCTGCTGCGCGCGACCTACACCGACGCCACCCGCAGCTTCGTCACCACCGTGGGCCTGCTGTTCACCACGGCGGACGCGGCCGGCATGCGCGCCCTCGACGCCAGGTTCGACAAGGAGGGACTGGCCGGCCGCACCGACCTGATGCCCCGCCCGTACGCCGCGAAGGGCACGCTCGCCGCCGCCTTCGGCGACGCGCAGCGCGCCTCGTGGACGGTGTCCGTCCTCACCGACGCCCCCGTCGTCGTCTACGCCGTCTCCGGCTGGGCGGACGGCCGTAGGGTCGCCGCCGCGCAGTCCGCCGTCGAGGCCACCGCCTCCGGCGCCACCAGCGCCGTGGCCCAGGCGGGCCTGGGCCACGAGGCGAAGGGGCTCGCCGACCGCATCGAGCGCGGCCTGCGCAAGACCGTCGTCTCGCCCTCGGCGCCGCCGTCATGAGCGGGCGCGGTGCCCGCCGGGCCGGTGTGCTGGGCTGTCTGCTGGCCGCCGCGGTCGCCCTGGTGCCGCCCACCGCCGCGTACGCGGACGGCATCCGGGCCAAGCAGTGGGCACTGGAGGCCCTGCGCACCGAGGAGGTCTGGCGGACCACCAAGGGCGGGGGCATCACCGTCGCGGTCCTGGACACCGGCGTCGAGGCCGACCACCCGGACCTCGACGGCAACGTCCTGACCGGCAGGGACATGGTCGGCTTCGGAGCCGGGCCCGGCGACCGCGCCTGGGCCCGCCACGGCACCGCGATGGCCGGCATCATCGCCGGTCACGGCCATGGCTACGGCAACGGCGACGGCGTCATGGGCATCGCCCCGGAGGCGAAGATCCTGCCCGTCCGGGTGATCCTGGAGGACGGCGACCCGTCCCGCGCCAAAGCCCGCAACACCCGCGGCAACGCCCTCGCCGAAGGCATCCGCTGGGCCGCCGACCAGGGCGCCGACGTCATCAACCTCTCCCTCGGCGACGACTCCGCGTCGGCCCACCCCGAACCCGCCGAGGACGAGGCCGTCCAGTACGCGCTGAAGAAGGGCTCGGTCGTCGTCGCCTCGGCCGGCAACGGCGGCGAGAAGGGCGACCACATCTCCTACCCGGCGGCCTACCCGGGCGTCATCGCCGCGACCGCCGTCGACCGCTACGGCACCCGCGCCTCCTTCTCCACCCGCCGCTGGTACGCCACGGTGAGCGCCCCCGGCGTCGACGTCGTCATCGCCGACCCCGACCACAAGTACTACGAGGGCTGGGGAACCTCCGCCGCGGCGGCCTTCGTCTCCGGCGCGGCCGCCCTCGTCAAGGCCGCCCACCCCGACCTGACCCCGGCGCAGATCAAGAAGCTGCTGGAGGACACCGCCCGCAACTCCCCCACCGGCGGCCGCGACGACTCCCGCGGCTTCGGCTTCATCGACCCGGCCGCCGCGATCGAGGCCGCCGCCGGCCTCGAACCCGAGGGCCTGCGGGCGGCGGCGTACGGCGAGGAGTACTTCGGCCCCGGCCCGGACGAGAGGAAGGCCGAGGACGCCGCCTCCGGCTGGGCCGGTCCGCTCGCGGGCGGCACCGGGGAGTGCTGCTGGTGGCCGCGGTGATCCTGTGGCGGGGCCGCCGCACCCGCGACCGCGAGGACGGGCAGCAGCAGTACGACGTCCTGTAGACGCCGTTCTCCCGCCGGACAACGCCCGCCGGACAACGCCCGCCGGGCCCGCTTGGCCCCTGGGCATCACCCGCCCGGCCCCGGACAACGCCCGTCCGGCCCGCCCGGCCCCGGACCGGTCCGCTCGAGTCAGGCGTCCGTGAAGGCCGACAGCGCCGCCCCGGCCGCCGCTTCCACCAGCGCGATCCCCTCGGCCTGCGTCCGGTTGCCGTCCGACAGCACGGCCACCAGGTAGTCCCGCCCGCCGGACGTCACCCGCCCGATGCTGTTGACGTCCCACAGCCCCGTCGCCGTACGCGGCAACCAGCCGTTCTTCAGCGCCCACGCCGACCCGTCGGCGACGGCCGAGACCCCCCAGCTCTGGTCCGCCGCGATCTGCCCCATCAGCGACCGGAGGTACGTCCTCGAGGCCTCGTCCAGCGCCGACGCGGTGCCGAAGACCTGCCGCAGCAGCGTCAGCTGGTCGGCCGCGGTGGTCCGGGTCAGCCCCCACAGCGCGCCGTCGCCGCCCCGGGTGCCGGTGAGTCCGAACCGCAGGTTCGCCGCGTCGAGCCCCGCCGCGCCGCCGATGGAGTTCCACAGCGCGGTCGCCGAGGCGTTGTCGCTGTCCTCGATCATCGCGGTCGCGTACGCCTTCTCCCGGGCCGTGAGGCGCCGGCCGGCGTCCTGCGCCCGGAGCAGCAGCGCCGCCAGGATGTCCACCTTGACGATGCTCGCCGTGTCGAAGGCACCGGTGCCGTGGACGGCGCTCTGCCCGGACTCCACGTCGAGCACGGCCACCGAGACCGCGGCGGCGTCCGGCACGGCCACCGAGGCCATCGCCTTCGCCAGCAGGGCGTCGCGGTCGACCACGGACCCGGACCCGGACCCGGACCCGGCCTCGGAACCGGACGTGGACCCGGACCGGATCACGGACTCCACCGATGCCTCCCCGCTCGCCGTCGACGGCACCGACGCCGAGGGCGACGGTGCCGTCGACGATACGGCGCCGGGACCCGGGTGCGCCTGGGCCTTCACATACACCGTCCCGGCCGCCGAGGCACCGAGCACGGCCACGGAGGCGAGCGCGCAGGAGAGAAGGGGACGGCGCCCGGACGGACGAGCGCGGCTGCCGCGGCGTGCTCTGGAGGACTGCATGCCCGTGATGCTGGAGGCGCCGACTGTGCGCCCCGTCAGATCCGGGTTAAAGGTGTGTCAGGGCTTTCTGAGAAACCCGTGAGAGCGGTCACCGCCGTGTTTCCGGCCCCCCGCAAGGCGGGCGGTTTCCCCCCGATAGGGTCGGTGACCGTGGCGAACAAGAACATTCCCGACCCCGGTTTCTCCGACGACGACGGCTCCGCCGACCCCGTGCTGAGCGCGGCGCTCGCCGCCTGGGCCGAGGACCGCACCGCCGTGGGACCCGTACTGGAGGCGCTGGAGGGCGCCCGGCTGCTCGTCCCCGTCGTCGCTGTCCTCGGGGAGGTCGAGGAGGACGAGAACGGACTGCGCCGCGAGAAGACCAGCGACATGGCCGTACCGACCCTGAAGGCGGGGGACCGCACGGCGCTGCCGGCCTTCACCTCCATCGCGTCCCTCGCCCGCTGGGACCCGAAGGCGCGCCCCGTCGCCGTGCCCCTGCACCAGGCCCTGCGGGCGGCCGCGCACGAGAAGGCCGACACGGTCGTCCTCGACATGGCCGGGCCGGTCGCCTTCGAACTGACGGGGCCCGCGCTGCTGGCGCTCGCCGAGGGCCGCACCACGACGGACCCGCTGGCCGACCCGGCGGTCGTCGACGCGGTACGGGCCGCGGTGGCCGCCGAACCGGCCGTCCTGCGCGCCCACCTGGTGCCCGGCCCCTCCGACGGCACCCTCGCCCTCGTCCTGGCCCCCGACGCCGCTCCCGCCGAGGCCGCGCGGGCCGTGGCGGAGCGCATCGCCGCCGACGAGACACTGAGGGCCCGCCTGGTGCGCGGCCTCGACCTGGCACTCCTGCCGGCCGGAACCACCCCTCCGGGCGAGCCCCTCTACCTGCGCGACTGACGAGCCTCAGCCGTAGACCGGCCCGGTGTACTTCTCGCCCGGGCCCTGGCCCGGCTCGTCCGGGACGATCGAGGCCTCGCGGAAGGCGAGCTGGAGCGACTTCAGACCGTCGCGCAGCGGTGCCGCGTGGAAGGAGCTGATCTCGGTCGTGCTCGCGTCCAGCAGGCCGGCGAGGGCGGTGATCAGCTTGCGGGCCTCGTCCAGGTCCTTGTACTTGTCGCCCTCCTCGGTGAGGCCGAGCTTCACGGCGGACGCGCTCATCAGGTTGACGGCGACCGTCACGATCACCTCGACCGCCGGGACCTCGGCGATGTCGCGGGTCATCTCGTCGAAACCGGCGGTGCCGGAGGGCTCGGGGCTGTCCGAGGGGGAGGTCTCACTCATGCCCCACACGATAGGGCCCGCCGCACGCCCCCTTGACAGCAGGAGGCGGCGGACACCGGATTCGCGCACGCGTGAACGAGCTGCTAATCTCGTGTAACGACCGGTCGGACACGCGTGCCCCTCAGCAGGCGGATCCGGCCCACAAGTGGAGGCTCCGAACTCCCACCCGACCACCCTCCGGGGCGGCGGGTCACCCCGGTCAGGCGGCCACCATCGTTCCGTACGGACGATGGAGTCGCCCGGTAGTGCGCCCCGCGGTCCTCGTGGCGGTGCTCCGGTAGTGCTTGGAGCCCCGCGTGTGATCGTTCGGGGCATTTTTTGTGCTTCGGCGTGGTTATCAACCAATCGAACACAGACGTTACGCGGCCGTTCGCCAGACTGCCGTGTGGTGCTACCGAGGAGGATCCATCAGCGCCGAGCCCCGTATCAACGACCGGATTCGCGTTCCCGAGGTGCGACTTGTCGGTCCCAGTGGTGAGCAGGTCGGCATCGTGCCGCTCGCGAAGGCACTGGAGCTTGCGCAGGAGTACGACCTGGACCTGGTCGAGGTCGCGGCAACCGCCCGCCCGCCGGTCTGCAAGCTCATGGACTACGGGAAGTTCAAGTACGAGTCGGCCATGAAGGCCCGTGAGGCGCGCAAGAACCAGGCGCACACGGTCATCAAGGAGATGAAGCTCCGGCCGAAGATCGACCCGCACGACTATGACACCAAGAAGGGTCACGTCGTCCGGTTCCTCAAGCAGGGCGACAAGGTCAAGATCACGATCATGTTCCGTGGTCGCGAGCAGTCCCGGCCCGAGCTGGGCTACCGACTGCTGCAGCGCCTGGCGGAGGACGTCCAGGACCTCGGGTTCATCGAGTCGAACCCGAAGCAGGACGGCCGCAACATGATCATGGTTCTCGGTCCGCACAAGAAGAAGACCGAGGCGATGGCCGAGGCACGTCAGGCCCAGGAGGCCCGCAAGGCCGAAGCGAAGGCCAACCCGGGCCGCTCGCAGAACGCCGCGGATTCCGACGCCGTGAACGCCGAGGATTCCGGGGACTCCGTGCCGTCCGAGTCCGCCGAGGCTTCCGCCGAGGCGTGACCCCCGGGACGTCAGTCCCAGGACGTAACCGATACAAGCGACGCTCCACCTGTGCCCGGTTTCACGACCGGGCACCGGAGCGCCACCGACGAGGAGAGAACGGCGCTATGCCGAAGAACAAGTCGCACAGCGGTGCCAGCAAGCGCTTCAAGATCACCGGCTCCGGCAAGGTGCTCCGTGAGCGCGCCGGCAAGCGCCACCTGCTCGAGCACAAGTCGTCGCGCCTGACGCGTCGCCTCACCGGCAACGCCGAGATGGCCCCGGGCGACGCCAAGAAGATCAAGAAGCTTCTCGGCAAGTGACGTACGGGCGCCTCGCCGCCGTACGTACGTCTGAACCGGGACCCAATCGTTTCCGGGCCGTGTGAGTCCCCACCGCGGCCCCGCTACAAGGAGTTAAAAAGTGGCACGCGTCAAGCGGGCAGTCAACGCCCACAAGAAGCGCCGGGCGATCCTCGAGGCGGCCTCCGGCTACCGCGGTCAGCGTTCGCGCCTGTACCGCAAGGCCAAGGAGCAGGTCACCCACTCGCTGGTCTACAACTACAACGACCGCAAGAAGCGCAAGGGCGACTTCCGTCGGCTGTGGATCCAGCGCATCAACGCCGCTGCCCGCGCCAACGGCATCACGTACAACCGCTTCATCCAGGGTCTGAACGCCGCGAGCATCGAGGTCGACCGCAAGATCCTGGCCGAGCTGGCAGTCAACGACCCGACCGCGTTCGCCGCGCTCGTCGAGGTCGCCCAGAAGGCGCTGCCGTCGGACGTGAACGCGCCGAAGGCTGCGTGACGCCGCGCCGGCTGAGCCGGAAGTGACATGACTCGGACCCGCAGGCCACCCGCCTGCGGGTCCGAGTGCGTCCGCCCCGGGGCGAGAACACCGGGCCCCGTCCCGACCCCCGTCGACCCACCGAAGGTGAACCCCGATGCCCCCCGCCACCCCCGACCTGATCTCCCCCCGTTCCGCCCGCGTCCTGGCCGCCAGGCGCCTCGCGCGACGCAACTTCCGGGGGAAGGAGCGGCTGTTCCTCGCGGAGGGCCCGCAGGCCGTACGGGAGGCCGCCGCCCACGGCGACACCCTCGTGGAGCTGTTCGCCACCCCCGAGGCCGCGGAGCGCCACGCCGGCATCGTCGGCGAGGCCCGGGACGCCGGCGCCCGCGTCCACCTCGCCGACGAGCAAGTCATCGAGGACATCTCCACCACCGTCACCCCGCAGGGCCTCGTGGGCGTGTGCCGCTTCGTCGACACCCCCTTCGACGACGTCCTCGCCGCCCGCCCCCGGCTCGTCGCCGTCCTCGCGCACGTCCGCGACCCCGGCAACGCCGGCACCGTCCTGCGCTGCGCCGACGCGGCCGGCGCCGACGCCGTCGTCCTCACCGACGCCTCCGTCGACCTGTACAACCCCAAGGCCGTACGGGCCTCGGTCGGATCGCTGTTCCACCTGCCGGTCGCCGTCGGCGTCCCCGTCGAGCGGGCCGTCGCCGGGCTCAGGGACGCCGGGGTGCGCGTCCTCGCCGCCGACGGCGCCGGCCGGGACGACCTCGACGACGAACTGGACAAGGGCACCATGGGCGGGCCCACCGCGTGGGTCTTCGGCAACGAGGCCTGGGGGCTGCCCGAGGAGACCCGGGACCTCGCCGACGCCGTCGTCCGCGTCCCGATCCACGGGAAGGCCGAGAGTCTGAACCTCGCGACCGCCGCGGCCGTATGTCTCTACGCGTCGGCCCGTGCACAGCGCGCCTCCGGAGGGTGCCGCTCCGTCACCGACAGCTAGTAGGGTGACCAGCTCGGGGGCCTCTTCCGGGAGGACGGGAGGTGAGGTACGGGGATGGGTGTCGGCACGAGCAGCGCACCGGGAGCCAGGGGACCGGGGCGCCCGCCCGCGGCCCGGCCGGCCGGTGACCTCACCGGACTCGGCATCGACCCCGACGACCTGCCCGACGGGCTGGTCGTCGCCGACGAGCACGGGTACGTCGTCTGTTTCAACGCCGCCGCCGAGCGCATCACCGCCGTTCCCGCCGCCGAAGCGCTCGGGCAGCGGCTCGACAAGGCCCTGCCGCTGGAGGACCTCGAAGGCCGCCGCTGGTGGCAGCTGACCGACCCCTACAGCGGACTCGCCATCCGGGTGGGCCAGCCCGAACGCAACCTGCTGCTGCCCGGCGGGCGTGAGGTCCTCGCCTCCGCCCGGTACGTCCGCGGCGAGCCCACCGGCCCCGTCCGCCGCGTCGTCGTCTCCCTCCGCGACACCGAGGCCCGCCGCCGCACCGAGCGCAGTCACGCCGAGCTGATCGCCACCGTCGCCCACGAGCTGCGTTCCCCCTCACCTCCGTGAAGGGGTTCACCGCCACGCTCCTCGCCAAGTGGACGCGGTTCACCGACGACCAGAAGCGGCTGATGCTGGAGACGGTCGACGCCGACGCCGACCGCGTCACCCGGCTCATCGCCGAACTCCTCGACATCTCCCGGATCGACTCCGGCCGGCTGGAGGTGCGCCGGCAGCCCGTCGACATGGGCGCCGCCGTCGGCCGCCACATCCAGGCCTACGTCGCCGCCGGGCAGCCCGCCGACCGGTTCCTGCTGCGCATCGAACAGCCGCTGCCCCCCCTGTGGGCCGACCCCGACAAGGTCGACCAGGTGCTCAGCAACCTCATCGAAAATGCGGTGCGGCACGGCGAGGGAACCGTCACCATTGACGTCACGCCCGCCCCGTCCCCCGCGAGGGGGAGGACACCGGCACGTCGGTCATCGTGAGCGACGAGGGCACCGGCATCCCGGAGGAGTCCATGAACCGCGTCTTCACCCGCTTCTGGCGGGGCAGCAAGCGCGGCGGCACGGGCCTCGGGCTGTACATCGTCAAGGGCATCGTCGAGGCCCACGGCGGCGTCATCACGGTCGGCCGCGCCCACGGCGGCGGCGCCGAGTTCCGATTTACGTTGCCCGTGGCGGCCCCGGCCTATCTGGCCTAGCCACCGCGGGCGCATCCGTCGTCCTCACCCCGTTAGACTCGGCCTTTGGCACCTTTGTGTCCCATGGACGGCCCTCCGAGTGAGTCGGTGACGGGGACCTTCAGCCAGCTAATCGGAAGCACGGGAAGAGATGTCGGCACCGAATAAGTCGTACGACCCTGTAGAGGTCGAGGCCTTGAAACCGGAAGAGATCGAGCGCATGCGGGACGAGGCGCTCGCCGCCTTCGCCGCCGCGGACTCCCTCGACGCACTCCAGGAGGCCAAGGTCGCCCACACCGGCGGCGCCTCCCCGCTGGCCCTCGCCAACCGCGAGATCGGCGCACTGCCCCCGCACGCGAAGGCCGCCGCCGGCAAGCTCGTCGGCCAGGCCCGTGGCGCGGTGAACAAGGGCCTCGCCGCCCGGCAGACCGAGCTCGAGGCCGAGCGCGACGCGCGCGTCCTGGTCGAGGAGGCGGTGGACGTCACGCTGCCCCACGACCGGGTCCCGGCCGGCGCCCGCCACCCGCTCACCACGCTCTCCGAGCGCATCGAGGACGTCTTCGTCGCCATGGGCTACGAGGTCGCCGAGGGCCCGCAGGTCGAGGCCGAGTGGTTCAACTTCGACGCCCTCAACATCGGCCCGGACCACCCGGCCCGCGGCGAGGCGGACACGTTCTTCGTGCAGGGACCGCAGGGCGGCACCGAGTCCGGTGTGGTGCTGCGCACCCACACCTCGCCCGTGCAGATCCGCTCGCTGCTCGGCCGCGAGCTGCCGGTGTACGTGATCTGCCCCGGCCGCGTGTACCGCACCGACGAGCTGGACGCCACGCACACCCCCGTCTTCCACCAGGTCGAGCTGCTCGCCGTGGACGAGGGCCTGACCATGGCGGACCTCAAGGGCACCCTGGACCACATGGTCCAGGCGCTGTTCGGCGAGGGCATGAAGACCCGGCTGCGCCCGAACTTCTTCCCCTTCACCGAGCCGTCCGCCGAGATGGACATGGTGTGCTACGTCTGCCGCGGCGAGTCCGTCGGCAACCCCGACCGGCCCTGCCGCACCTGCTCCAGCGAGGGCTGGATCGAACTGGGCGGCTGCGGCATGGTCAACCCCAAGGTGCTCACGGCCTGCGGCGTCGACCCGGAGAAGTACAGCGGGTTCGCCTTCGGGTTCGGCATCGAGCGGATGCTGATGTTCCGCCACAACGTCGAAGACATGCGAGACATGGTCGAGGGTGACGTCCGGTTCACCCGGCCGTTCGGGATGGAGATCTGATGCGGGTCCCGCTTTCCTGGCTGCGGGAGTACGTCGACCTGCCGGCCACCGAGACCGGCCGTGACGTCCAGGCCAGGCTCATCTCGGCCGGCCTCGAGGTCGAGACGGTCGAGCAGCTCGGCCACGACCTCAAGGGTCCCCTCGTCGTCGGCCAGGTGCTGACCATCGAGGAGCTGGAGGGCTTCAAGAAGCCGATCCGCTTCTGCACCGTCGACGTCGGGCAGGCCAACGGCACCGGCGAGCCGCAGGAGATCGTCTGCGGCGCCCGCAACTTCGCCGTCGGCGACAAGGTCGTCGTGGTCCTCCCGGGCGCGGTCCTGCCCGGCGGCTTCGCCATCGCCGCGCGCAAGACGTACGGCAGGACCTCCCACGGCATGATCTGCTCCAGCGACGAGCTGGGCATGGGCGACGACGGCACCAAGGGCATCATCGTGCTGCCGCCGGAGACCGAGGTCGGCAAGGACGCCATCGAGCTGCTCGAACTGGTCGACGAGGTCCTGGACATCGCCGTCACCGCCAACCGCGGCGACTGTCTGTCCATCCGCGGCGTCGCCCGCGAGACCGCCATCGCCTACGGCCTGCCGCTGCGCGACCCCGCCCTGCTCGACGTACCCGGACCCAACGCCTTCGGCTACCCCGTCCAGGTCTCCGACCCGGCCGGCTGCGACCGCTTCACCGCCCGCACCGTCACCGGTCTGAGCCCCGAGGCGCGCTCCCCGATCTGGCTCCAGCGCCGGCTCCAGAAGGTCGGCATGCGCCCGATCTCGCTCGCCGTCGACGTCACGAACTACGTGATGATGGAGCTGGGCCAGCCCCTGCACGCCTACGACCGCACCCTGGTCCAGGGCACCATCGGCGTCCGCCGCGCGGCCGAGGGCGAGAAGCTCGTCACCCTCGACGGCGTCGAGCGCACCCTGCACGCCGAGGACCTGGTCATCACCGACGAGCGCGGCCCCATCGGCCTCGCCGGTGTCATGGGCGGCGCCAACACGGAGATCGCCGACCACGCCGAGTCCGAGGGGACCACCGACGTCGTCATCGAGGCCGCCCACTTCGACGCGGTCTCCGTCGCCCGCACCGCCCGCCGCCACAAGCTCTCCTCCGAGGCGTCCAAGCGCTTCGAGCGCGGCGTCGACCCGCAGGCGTCGTCGGCGGCCGCGCAGCGCACGGTCGACCTGCTGGTGCTGCTCGCCGGCGGTACCGCCGAGGCCGGCGTCACCGAGGTCGTCGCCCCGTCCGCGCCGCACACCGTCGCCGTGCCCGCCGACCATCCGGACAAGGTCGCGGGTGTCGGCTACGGCCGCGAGACCGTCGTACGCCGGCTCCAGGAGATCGGCTGCGACGTGTACGGGCAGGACGAGCTGATCGTCACCGTGCCGTCCTGGCGGCCCGACCTCGGCGAGGCCAACGACCTCGCCGAGGAGGTCATCCGGCTGGAGGGCTACGAGAACCTGCCCTCCACGCTGCCCAAGCCCCCGGCGGGGCGCGGCCTCACCCACCGCCAGCGGCTGCACCGCCGGGTCGGCCGCGCGCTGGCCGGTGCCGGTTACGTCGAGGCGCCGAACTACCCGTTCGTCGCCGAGCACGTCTTCGACCAGCTCGGCCTGGACGCCGACGACCCGGCCCGCCGCGTCGTCCGGCTGACCAACCCGCTCAACGACGAGGAGCCCGCGCTCCGCACCTCGCTGCTGCCGGGCCTGCTCGCCGCGCTGCGGCGCAACGACGGCCGCGGCGCGCACGACCTGGCCCTCTTCGAGACCGGACTGGTCTTCCTCCCGCGCGAGGAGCAGCGCGTCGCCGGTCACCTGCCGGTCGACCGCCGGCCCACCGACGAGGAGATCGCGGCGATCGACGCCGTGCTGCCCGAGCAGCCGCGCCACGTCGCCGTCGTCCTCGCGGGAGCCCGCGAACAGGCCGGCTGGTGGGGCAGGGGCCGTCCGGCGGACTGGGCCGACGCCGTCGAGGCGGCGCGGACGGTCGCCCGGGAGACGGGCGCCGAACTGATCGTCCGCAAGGGCCAGTACGGGCCGTGGCACCCGGGCCGGTGCGCCGAGCTGGTGGTCGTCGCCGACGGCGCCGAGCGGGTCGTCGGCCACGCCGGCGAGCTGCACCCGCGCGTGCTGAAGGCCCTCGGCCTGCCCGCGCGCACCTCGGCCATGGAGCTGGACCTGGACGTCCTGGAGCGGGTCGGCGACGACACGCCCCGGGCGCCGGGCATCTCCACGTTCCCCGTCGCCACGCAGGACGTCGCGCTCGTCGTCGACGTCTACGTCCCGCACGCCGACGTCGAGGCCGCGCTGCGCGAGGGCGCCGGTGAACTCCTCGAGGGGATCAGGCTGTTCGACGTCTACGAGAACGCGGAGCAGCTGGGCGACGGGCGGAAGTCGCTCGCGTACGCCCTGCGCTTCCGCGCGGCGGACCGGACGCTGACGGTCGACGAGGCCTCGGCCGCCCGGGACGCGGCGGTCGCCCTCGCGGGCGAACGGACGGGCGCGGTGCTGCGCGGCTGACGTGCCGTGCGGCCGAGGCGGGTACGGGGGCGGGGCCCCGCACCCGCCTCTCATCCGTTCGGGTGAGTTCTCCCGGCGACCGGGCCCGTGGGCCCCGGCATCGACGGAACCGGACCGGCCTCTCGGGGCCGGTCCGCCGGTCTCGTACGGGTCCGGTCCGTCTGCGCTGTACGGGCCCGGACGGGGAGCGGTCCGCCGTGTCCGGCACCGGACCGGCCCGGCAGCACCTGCCGCGGGCCCCGCGCACGGTCTCCGGCGCACCCCCGCGCCACACGGCGGGCAGACCGCAGGGCGACGTCGCCCTGCCCGCACGGCACGACCGGCGACCGCGGCGGACGGCCCGGCGGACCACGGCCCGGGCCGCGGAGCGAACGGCCGGGCCGCCGCTTGATGAGGGGGGAGCCGACGGCCCGGCCGGCCTCTTTCGAGGCGTTTCAGTCAACCGGACGGCGACCCTGTGCGACAGCGCGTGCACGGTGCGGATGTGCGCACTCGGTTCGCACCCCGTGTGAAGACGCACCCGCTACCGTGAGTGGCGCCGTCGGCACCGAACCACCCGGGGGGCACCTCATGCAGCCCAACACCCTGCTCGACGCGATCCTGGACGAGGCCGGAATCTCGCACGCGGGCCTCGCCGCGCACGTCAACCAGGCCGGCCGCACCCGCGGACTCGCGCTGCGCTACGAACACACGGCCGTCGCCCGGTGGCTCAAGGGCCAGCGCCCGCGCGGACAGGTCCCCGACCTGATCTGCGAGGTGCTCGCCCACCGGCTGCGGCGGCCCGTCACCCTCGACGACATCGGCCTCGGCGTGCCCGGCGAACCCGCGGCACCGCACGGCATCTCGCTGTCCGGGTTCGTGGAGCGGGCCACCGCCCTGTGGCGTTCCGACGAGCAGCAGCGCCCGCACGTCCTGGGCGCCCCCGCGGTCACCGGCACGCCGGCCGTGATGCCGGTGTGGGAGTGGGAGAACCCGCCCGAGGACACCGACGTCTCCCGCGGCGGCCGGCACCGGGTCACCGCCGCCGACATCGAGACGCTGCGCGCGGCCCGCGCCCACTACGAGCAGATGTACCGCAAGGCCGGCGGCGTGGCGACCCGCAGCCGCGTCGTCGGTTTCCTCAACGCCGAGGCGGCCCCGCTGCTGCGCGGCGGCTACACCGACACCACCGGCCGCCAACTGCACCGCGCGACCGGCGCCCTGGTGGCGATCGCCGGCATCTGCGCCTACGACTCCGACGCGCACGGGCTCGCCCAGCGCTACTTCCACCAGGCACTGCGGCTCGCGAAGGCCAGCGGGGACCGGGGACTCGGGGCGTACGCCATCGCGCTGCTGGTCAACCAGTCCCTGTTCCTGCGGGAGTTCCGGCAGGCCGTCGCCTTCGCGGAGGCCGCGCTGCGCACGGTCGGCAAGGACGTCACCCCCGCCCTCGCCTCCGACCTGCACGCGATGCAGGCGAAGGCGTACGCCCACCTCGGCGACGGCAGGAGCGCCCTGTCCTGCATCCGGCGGGCCGAGGCCGCCGCCGACCGCATCCGGCGCGGCACCGAACCGGACGAGACCGGATACGTCCAGCCGGGGCTGGTCAACGTCCAAGTGGCGGAAGCCCTGTTGAGCCTCGGCGACGTCACCGCCGCCGCGGAGCACGCCGCGGCCGCCGTCGGCACGCCCGCCCACGACCGGGGCCGGGTGCACCGGCTCGCCATGCTCAGCACCGTCGAGCTGCGCCGGGGAAACGCCGACCGGGCGGTGGCCACCGCCGTGCTGATGGCGGAGCAGGCGAGGGGCATGGAGTCCCGGCGGCTGCGCGACAGACTCCGGGCGGTACGCGAACACCTGGTGCGCAGCGGCTGCGCGGGCACGGTGGAGGCGGCCGAACTCATCGACGGCGCACTGCGCGTGCCGCTGTAGCGCCCGCGCTCCCGTTCCTGCGGCGATTCCTGCTGCGATATTGCCCCTTACTCGACGGAAGGTGGCAGAACCGTGCAGTGGACGAAACAGAACGAACGAACTGTGTATGAAAACCGCTGGTTCCGGGTCAACCTCGCGGACGTCGGCCTGCCGGACGGCCGGCATCTCGACCACTTCCTCATACGGCTGCGGCCCGTCGCGGTGGCCACCGTGGTGAACGAGGCCGACGAGGTCCTCCTGCTGTGGCGGCACCGCTTCATCACCGACAGCTGGGGATGGGAACTCGCCGCGGGCGTCGTCGAGGACGGCGAGGACGTCGCCCGCGCGGCCGCCAGGGAACTGGAGGAGGAGACCGGCTGGCGGCCGGGCCGCCTGCACCACCTGATGAGCGTGGAACCGGCCAACGGCCTCACCGACGCCCGGCACCACGTCTACTGGTCGGACGAGGGCGAGTACGTCGGGCACCCCGTGGACGACTTCGAGTCCGAGCGCCGGGAATGGGTCCCCCTCGAACGCGTGCCCGGCATGGTCGCCCGGGGGAGGTCCCGGCCGCCGACATGGCGGCCGCCTTACTGCTCCTGCACCACCTCAGGCTCGGCCATGACACCGGGCGCTGACGCCCCGGCGGCCCGGCACGGACGCCCCGCGGCGTGAACGGGCCCGGCACCGGGTGAGGTGCCGGGCCCGCGTGACGCCTCGTAGCCGCGCAGCAGCAGCGTGCCGGCCGAGTGCGCGCGGATCTCGCCCGCCGCGTGGGGGAGCGTCAGGTACTGCAGAAGCGTGGCGACCGCCCGCCGATGGTCGACCCAGTGACGGCGCGAGAGGTACTCACGCCGCGCGGAGCGTACCGCGCCCCACCCCTTGGGCAGCGCGATCGCCAGCAGCATCGGCAGCAGCGCCCAGTGCAGCGAGGCCAGCACGACCGCCGAGGCCACCATGCTGATCAGCACGCCCGCCACACTCACCGACAGCCCCAGCATGCGCCGCGCCGAGTCGGTGCCGAACTTCCCCGCTTCCAGGATCCGTTGGACCTCCGGCTGCTCGGTGGCGGCCACTTCCACGCCGGTGACGGCGCGGTAGTAGTCAGTGGCGACGGCCCGCTCGACCTGCGGTTCCAGCCGCCCGGACATCGCCGTCGTCCAGGCGGCGAGCAGCGCTGTGCCGACCGAGACCGCCGCGAGGACGACCAGGGCGGGCAGCGACTGGCGCAGTTTGTCCGTGGTCGGGCCGTCCGCGAACAGTTCGGTGAGTACTCTGTTGACCGCCACCAACCCCCATGCTGCGGTCACCCCCTGCCCGACCTGCGAGATCACCAGTCCGGCCAGGGCACGGCGGTCCACGGCCCACCCGGCCCGCAGCACCACGACGACCATGCGGGGCAGGGCGGAGGCCATCCGCCTGAACGTCATCCGCGTCAACGCGCCCTCGTGGTGGACGTAGGCCTGGTTGTAGCGCAGGCGCCCGCCGAACAGTTCCTGCTCGGCCGCGGACACGCCACCGGCGTGGGGCGGCAGCTTGCCAGGAGCGGCATCGTCGTGCAGTGGGGACATCGGGCTCCTCCGGTCGAAGTGGGCGTGCTCGCCGCACAGCAGCCTCAGGGACGGGCGGCGGGACGGGGAGGGAGGAAAAGGGGCGCGTGGACGCGAGCACCGAGTGCGGCCTCGCAGTGTGATGCGCCCGGAGTCAGTGCTCGAGGCAGCACACCGTCCTGGTGCTACGGACTTGGGCTGCGGCGGCGAGACGGTGGAAGGCGGCGGCGGACATGTCCTTGAGAGGTCGGCATCGTGGTGTGACACTCGCCGCGCACATGCAGCCGGTCGATCGATGTGCAGGCCGGATCAGTTGTGCGTGGTGGCCGGTGGGCCGGCGATGGCGGCGAGCCGGAGCTTGGTCTCGTCCTCGCTGCCGGGTACGGCGGTCATGATGACGATTTTGAGCTCGGAGTCGCCGTCGGCCAGGATGTCGCAGTCCACCGTGACCGGGCCCACTGACGGGTGGTCGATCGTCTTGTGGTCCTCGCGGTGTGCGGCCACCTCTCCGGTCGCCCACAGCTCGGCGAACCTCCTGTTGCCCGCGTTCAGGTCGCGGATCAGCGCGGCCAGGCGGTTGTCCTGGGGGAAGCGGCCGGTGGCGCGGCGCAGGTCGGAGACGACGGCGGCGTCGGTGGCGTCGCGGTCCGCCTCGGTCACCGGCCACAGCGCGAGGTGGGCGGGGCCGGTGTTCACCGGGAACCTGTCGCGGGCGAAGTTGCGCAGGCGCGGCGGCGAGGCGGAGGGATCGCCCAGCAGGGCGGCCCACCCACGGTTCCACCACACCAGTTGCCAGTCCGCCGCGAACACGGCAACCGCCACGTCCCCGAGGCGGGTGAGCACCCGCTGCACGCCGGGCGGAAGATGGTCGGAGATCGCGCCGCCCACCGGCGGTACGAGCCGGGCCAGCCGGTACAGGTGGTCCCGCTCGGCGGTGGACAGTTGCAAGGCGCGCGCCAGGGACGCCACCACCGACGCGGAGGGTGTCGTGGCCCGCCCCTGTTCCAGGCGCACGATGTAGTCGACCGATACCCCGGCCAGGTCAGCCAGTTCTTCGCGCCGCAGCCCGGCCGCCCGGCGCCCGCGGGCCGCCGGCAGCCCGGCGGCCGATGGGGGCAGCCGGTCTCGCCACGTGCGGATCATCGCGCCCAGTCCGGTTCCGGGTGTCGTCGCCATGATCTCCATCCTCCGGCATCCCCGATCGTGTGTGCGGGTGCTGGGGTGGTACTGGTCTTCCTACCGTCGAAGCGTCCCTGGCCCGCCTCCGTCGTCGGGCCAGTATCGAACGCATGACGATCACCTTCATCACCGGAGCCAACAAGGGTCTCGGCCGCGAGACCGCCCGTCGCCTGATCGAGAGTGGGCACACCGTGCTCGTCGGAGCCCGCAACTGCGAGCAGGGCGAGGAGGCCGCCGCCGCGCTCGGCGCACGCTACGTCCCCATCGACGTGACCGACGACGCGTCCGTGGCCGCCGCGGCCGCGAACGTCGCCGAGCACGAGGGCAGGATCGACGTCCTGATCAACAACGCCGGTGTGTACGGCCCCGTCGGCGATGCCGGCGACCTCACCGCCGCTGACGCCCGCGCCGTCCTCGACGTCAACGTCATCGGCGTCGTCCGCACCACCACCGCCTTCTTGCCGCTGCTGCGCCGCTCGGACGACCCTGTGATCGTCAACGTCAGCAGCGGCATGGGCTCCCTCGCCCTCACCCACGACCCCGGCCGGCCCGAGTCGCGCGTGATCGCGCCGCTGTACACCTCCTCGAAGGCGGCCCTGACGATGTTGACCACGCAGTATGCCAAGGGGCTCAAGGGCATCCGCGTCAACGCCGCAGACCCCGGCTACACCGCGACCGACCTCACCGGTCACAGCGGCCCCCAAACCGTCACCGAGGGCACGGACGCGATCGTCGCCCTTGCCACCGAGGAGCCCGGCGCCGGCACCGGACGCTTCGTCTCCCGCCATGGCGAGATCGTCTGGTCCTGAAACCGGCCGTGCCGGACAAGCCGTTTCAGGTGACGGGGAACCCACGAAACAGAATCGAACAGCAACCTCGTCCTGCGGCCGTACCCACCAACCCCGGAGAGCCCGCGCAGCGGGTACGTGTGTTTGATCGGCAAGGACATGACTGCCAAGCTCATCTGTTGGAGCGACAGACCGCCACACCGGTGGACTGGCGAGCAACGGACAACGGGGAGTGCAGTCTTGAGGTTTCGTACGGGTCCGAGTGCCGCAGTACTGGTGACGCCGGCGGCCCTCGCCACCAGTTGTGGAGGCGCCGGCTCCGACACGGCGACGACGAAGCCGCCCACCGGCAACAGTGCCGGAACAGGATCAGGCTCGCGCAGCTCGGCAGTGGGCAAGGTGGACGGCGACCTGGTGCCCTGTTTACCGCCCACGCGATGGGTGAAACTGTGGGCCCTGAGCTGAACTCCCAGCTCAGGGCCCACAGTTGAGTAGTCGGGCTGCGTCAGCCGTAGGTGTAGAACCCCGAGCCGGTCTTGCGGCCCAGACGGCCGGCGTCCACCATGCGCTGCAGCAGCGGGGGAGCGGCGTACAGCGGCTCCTTGTACTCGTCGTACATCGACTGCGCGACCGAGGCCACCGTGTCGAGGCCGATCAGGTCGGACAGCTTCAGCGGGCCCATCGGGTGGGCGCAGCCCAGCTCCATGCCGTTGTCGATGTCCTCGCGGCTGGCGATGCCCGTCTCGAACATCCGGATCGCGGAGAGCAGGTACGGGATCAGCAGCGCGTTGACCACGAAGCCCGAGCGGTCCTGGGCGCGGATGGCGTGCTTGCCGACCGTCTTCTCGGCGAACAGCTGCGCACGGCTGAGGGTGCCCTCGGAGGTGGTCAGCGCCGGGATCAGCTCGACGAGCTTCTGCACCGGCGCCGGGTTGAAGAAGTGGATGCCGACGACCTGGTCGGGCCGCGAGGTGGCGACCGCCAGCTTCACCAGCGGGATGGAGGAGGTGTTGGAGGCCAGGATGGCGTCCGGGCGGGTCACGACCTGGTCCAGGACCTGGAAGATCTCCGTCTTGACCTGCTCGTTCTCCACGACGGCCTCGATGACCAGGTCGCGGTCGGCGAACTCGCCGAGGTCGGTGGTGAAGCTCAGGCGCGCCTGCGTGGCGTCCCGCTCCTCCTCGCTGATCTTGCCGCGTTCGGCGGCCTTGGCCAGGGAGGTGAAGAGCCGGGTGCGGCCGAACTCCAGGGCCTCGCCGGTGGTCTCGGCGACCTTCACGTCGAGTCCGGCCCGCGCGCAGACCTCGGCGATGCCCGCCCCCATCTGGCCGCAGCCCACCACTCCGACGCGTTCGATGTCGGTCACATCGGTCCCTTTCACTGGCTGACTCCGGTCACTGCGCAGGTCTTCCGGGTCCCGGCGGGCCTGCTCCGATCGTGCACGCTACTAGCAAGTATCGATGATCGATCGCCGGGGTGGGGGCATGCTGGGCGCGGAGACGATCCGTGACCGAGCGGATCCGCGGAGTATGCAGGGATGTGCGCGATGGGGCGACTGACTCGGAGGGCGTTCGCGCTGGCCGCGCTGTCGGCGTTCACGACGACGGGCGCGGCGGCCCGCCCGCCCGGAAGCCCGCCCGGACACGGCGGCGGGCACGGGCGGGCGACGGCGGAGATGCGGGGTGTGTGGCTGGCCACCGTCGCCAACCGGGACTGGCCCTCACGCACCGGACTGACGGCGGCCCAGCAGCGTTCCGAACTGCTCGGCTGGCTCGACCTGGCGGTCCGCAGTCGCCTCAACACGGTGATCCTCCAGGTCCGGCCCACCGCGGACGCCCTGTGGCCCTCGCCGTACGAGCCGTGGTCGCAGGTGCTCACCGGCACCCAGGGCAAGGCGCCCGGCTGGGACCCGCTGGGCACCGCCGTGACGGAGGCGCACGCCCGCGGACTCCAGCTGCACGCCTGGTTCAACCCCTACCGCGTCGCCGTCCACGACGATCCGGCCAGGCTCGTCGCCTCCCACCCCGCGCGCCGGCACCCTGACTGGGTGGTGCCGTACGGCGGGAAGCTCCACTACAACCCCGGGCTGCCCGAGGTCCGGGCGTTCGTGCAGGACGCGATCCTCGACGCGGTGCGCCGGTACCCGGTCGACGCCGTGCACTTCGACGACTACTTCTATCCCTATCCGGTGGCCGGCCAGACCTTCGACGACGACGCGGCCTACGACGCCCACGGCGGCGCCTTCACCGACCGGGCCGCCTGGCGACGCGACAACATCGACCGGCTGGTGCGCGAGATGGCCGCCCGGATCAAGGCGGTGCGGCCCACCACACAGTTCGGGATCAGCCCCTTCGGGTGTGGCGCAACGCCTCCACCGACCCGCGCGGCTCGGACACCCGGGCGCTCCAGTCGTACGACGCCGTCCACGCCGACACCCGCAGGTGGGTGCGGGAGGGCTGGATCGACTACGTCGTGCCGCAGCTGTACTGGAACATCGGGTTCTCCGCCGCCGACTACGCCGCGCTCGTGCCCTGGTGGGCGGAGGTCGCGCGGGGCAGCCGCACCAAGCTCTACCTGGGGGAGGCGCTGTACAAGGCCGGCGATCCGGCGCAGCCCGCGGCCTGGCGGGACCCGGCCGAACTCTCCCGGCACCTCACCCTCGCGGCCGGCCGGCCCGAGGTCCGCGGCCACGTCTTCTTCGCCGCGAAGGAGCTGCGCACGGACCGTGCCGGCGCGATGGCGCGGGTCGTCGCCGACCACTACGCGCAGCCGGTGACGCCCTCGCGCTGACCTGCCGTCGGGCTCGGCCGTGCCGGCCTGCCGTCATGCTCGGCGGTGCCTGCCTGTCGGCCTGCCGTCGTGCCTCACCGTGTCGGCCTGCCGGCCTGCCGTCGTACCGTGCCGGCCTACCGTCGTTCCTCGCTCTTGTGGCGGATCTCGGTGTCCGGTCCCGGCGAGCACACGCCCTCGTGCCCGTCCGCGAAGCGGACGCGGTAGGGAGGGTTGCCCTCCTGTCCCAGCACTTCGACGATCTCGCCGACCTTGTCGTGTTGGCCCACCACCCTGCCGTGCTGGACAAGCTGGTCGCCCGTGGTCGCACGCATCTGTGAGACCTCCTCACCGTGTGCGGGAGCAGCGGTTCGTGTCCTGGAGTCGTCCTGGGATCCGTACGCGGAGCCGTCCCGGAGTCCTTTTCCCGTCTGCGGCGCGCCCACCGGCCGAACCGGCGCGCGGCGCCCTCGGAGCCTCCCGTTCGAGACCTGACCGCGCGCCCGCTGGGTGACGGCGATGCAGACCAGGACGGCCGCGGCCGTCAGCGGAGCGGCGGGCGTGAGGTGCTCGCCCAGCAGCAGCACCGACCACACCAGTGTGAGCAGGGGCTGGGCCAACTGCAACTGGCTGGCCCGGGGGATGCCGATGGCGGCCATGCCCCGGTACCAGACGACGAGGCCGAGGAACTGCGAGCCCACCGCCACCCACAGCAGCCCGGTCACGCTGTGCGCGGTCAGCCGGACCGGCTCGAGGGCGAGGGCGAGGGCGGCGGCGGGTACGGCGAGCGGCAGGCAGAACACCAGCGCCCAGCCGATGACCTGCCAGCCCGGCATCACCCGCGCCAGCCGGCCGCCCTCGGCGTAGCCGGCCGCGCACACCAGCAGCGCCCCGAACAGGTACAGGTCGGCGGTGGTGAGGGCGCCGCCGCTCTGCTGCACGGTGAAGGCCACCACCGCGCCGGCGCCCACCAGCGCCGCCGTCCAGAAGGTCCGGGAGGGCCGGGAGTCGACGCGCAGGGCGGACAGCAGCGCGGTCGTCAGGGGCAGCAGGCCCACCACCACGGCCGCGTGCGCGGTGGACGACGTCCGCAGGGCCAGGGTGCTGAGCAGCGGGAAGCCCACGACGACCCCGGCGGCCACGACGGCGAGCCCCGCCCGGTCCCGGCGGGCGGGCAGCGGCACCCGCAGGGCGAGGAGGCAGCCGCCCGCGACGAGCGCGGCCAGCACGCTGCGCACGGCGACCAGCGACCAGGGGCCGAAACCCTCCAGGCCCCAGGCGGTGGCGGGGAAGGTGAGCGAGAAGGCGCCGACGCCGAGAGCGGCCTGGAGGGTACCGGGGCCGCTCGCCCGCGGGGCGGCCACCGCTATCGCGGGGAGGGCAGTAGCGCTACTCTGTGTCTTCATGCACGAGCGTAGCAGTGTCGGTGAACTGGCAGATCGACTCCGAAGGGAGCTCGACCGCTACTCTCCTGGTGGAAAGCTCCCGTCGAGTCGTGCCCTCGTCGAGCGGTTCCGGGTGAGCCCCGTGACGGTGTCGCGGGCCCTTGCGCAACTGGCCGCCGAGGGGCTGGTGGTCACCCGGCCGGGCGCCGGTGCCTTCCGGGCCGGGCCGCGCCCCGCGCCCGCACCGGCCGGCGACACCTCCTGGCAGGAGGTCGCGCTGAGCGCGGAGGGCGCCGACCTCGTGCCCCGCTCGGTGGACGCCTCCGGCGTGACCGTCTCCCTCGCGGCCCCACCGCCCGGCGTCGTCGAGTTCAGCGGCGGCTACCTGCATTCCTCCCTGCAACCGGAGCGCGCCATGTCGGCGGCCCTGGCGCGGGCCGCGCGACGCCCCGGCGCCTGGGGGCGGCCGCCCCTGGAGGGGCTGCCGGAGCTGCGCGAGTGGTTCGCGCGCGCCATCGGCGGCGCGGTCACCGCCGCCGAGGTGCTCGTCAGTGCCGGCGGCCAGACCGCGCTCACCACCGCCCTGCGGGCGCTGGCCCGCCCGGCGCCCCGGTGCTCGTCGAGTCGCCGACCTATCCGGGCATGCTGGCGATCGCCCGCTCGGCGGGACTGCGCCCGGTGCCGGTGCCGGTGGACCCCGACGGCGTCAAACCCGAACTGCTCGCCGACGCCTTCCGCGCGACCGGCGCCCGCGTCTTCGTCTGCCAGCCGCTGTTCCAGAACCCGACCGGCGCCGTCCTCGCCCCGGCCCGCCGCGGTGAGGTGCTGCGCATCGCCCGCGAGGCGGGCGCCTTCGTCGTGGAGGACGACTTCGTGCGGCGGCTCGCGCACGAGGACGCCGGGCCGCTGCCCGCCCGCTCGCCGCCGACGACCCCGACGGCGTCGTCGTCCACGTCGGTTCGCTCACCAAGGCGACCTCGCCGAGCTTCCGGGTCAGCGCCCTGGCCGCCCGCGGTCCGGTCCTGGAGCGTCTGCGCGCCATCCAGGTCGTCGACACCTTCTTCGTGCCCCGCCCCCTCCAGGAGGCGGCACTCGAACTCGTCGGCTCGCCCGCCTGGCCGCGCCACCTGCGGGCGGTCGCGGCCGAGTTGCGCAGCCGGCGCGACACCCTGACCACCGCCCTCGCCCTGGGCCTGCCCGAACTCGCCCTCCCGCACGTCCCGTCCGGCGGCTACCACCTCTGGCTGCGTCTGCCCGACGGCACGCAGGAGCCGGCGTTCACGGCGGCGGCCCTGCGCGCGGGCGTCGCCGTGACCCCCGGCCGCCCCTATTTCAGCGCCGAACCCCCGGCCCCGCACATCCGCCTGAGCTTCGCGGCCGCCGCCGGGGCCGAGGAGATCGCGGAAGGGGTACGGCGGCTGCGGTCGGCCCGCGACGAGGTGCTCGCGGAAACGGTTCGACACCGGACATCCCGTCTGTGAGGGTCCCTCCATGACCTCCAGCACCACGCCGCCCCTCGCCGAGGGCTACGAGATCTCCGCCGACACCGACCGGATCGACGTCGGACGGGTGCACCGCTGGCTGTCGACCGACGCCTACTGGGCGCTCGGCCGGGAGCGCGAGAAGCAGGAGCGGGCCGTCGCCGGGTCGCTGAACTTCGGCGTGTACGAGACGGTGTCCGGACAACAGGTCGCCTACGCGCGCGTGGTGACCGACCTGGCGACCTTCGCCTGGCTGTGCGACGTGTACGTGGACCCGGCGGTGCGGGGGAAGGGCATCGGGACCTCGCTGGTCGCGGCCGTCCGCGACCACCTGCGCCCGCACGGTCTGCGCCGCCTCCTGCTCGCCACCCACGACGCGCACGGCGTCTACGAGAAGATCGGCTTCGAGGCGCTGGAGCGGCCCGACCACTGGATGGCGCTGATTTTCGAGAAGCTTTCACACGGCGACTCTTGACCCGACCCCTTGCGCGTCCCACCATCACCGCATGGCACTCCGGGTCACGTTCGTCGCCGCGGCGCGCAGTTCCGCTCCGCTCGCCGAGCGTTTCGAGGACGACCGCCCGCTGGACCAGGCGGGCTGGGACGAGGTGCAGCGGGCGGCCGGCGATCTCCTGCCGCTGGCCGCGGCCGAGCTGCGCTACTGCTCGCCGACCCCGCGCAGCCGTGCCACCGGTGACGCGCTCGGTACGCCCCGCTCGTGCAGCTCGCCCTGCGGGACTGCGACATGGGGCGCTGGCGCGGCTTCACGCTGGGGGAGGCGATGGCCCGGGAGCCGGAGGCGGTGGACGCCTGGCTGGCCGACCCGCGGGCCACTCCCCACGGCGGCGAGTCGCTGCTGGCGTTCATCTCCCGGGTGGGCGGCTGGCTCGACACCCGGCCCGTGGAGGACGGCTGCCGGATCGTGGCCGTCGCCGAGCCGAGCGTGATCCGGGCCGCCCTGGTCTACGTGCTCAAGGCGCCGCCGTCGACGTACTGGAACCTCGACGTGCGCTCGCTGTCGACGACCACCGTCGCCGGCGCGGCGGACGGTGGAACCTGCGCTTCGAGGGGAGCGCTGTTCAGGCCTCGCGCGCGTAGCCGGTGGCCTCGCGCGTGTAGTCGGTGGTGAGGACCAGGTCCTTCGCGGGGCCGCGCACCCGCCAGACCGTCCGCCAGCGGTCGGCGTCCCGGACGGTGAACTCGCCCCGGTAGAGGTCCGCGGCGCACGGGTGGCCGCTCACGTGCCGCCCGCTCGTCAGGTCGAGGTCGTGGAAGGGCCGCCCGTCGGCGAACGTGACGTCGGCCGTGCCCGGCGCCCGCCCGGGCAGGAAACGCAGGGTCCGCCCGGCGGGCCGCGGCACGCCCCGCCAGACGAACGTGCCGGACTCCTCGTGCAGCAGGCCGCCGCCGTCCAGCGGGCCGAAAACCGTCGTGCCCTCGAAGTGCCCCGCCTCGCCGCTCGCAAGGTCCCGCACCGACCGCTCGGCCCGCCAGCGCCCGGCGAGGAACGCCAGGACGTCCGGCACCGGCCAGAACTCGCCCATCGCGCGCCGACCTCCGTCCCCTCCGTGACCGCGCGACCCATCGACGCGCTCCGTCCTCCTCCCTATCTTGCCGTTCGAAGTGCTGATCAATGTCCGATATTTCGAACATTCGTGTACGGTCCGTGTACAGAGAGCCGCGGAGTATCCATGTCACCCAGCACCACCCCCACCCCGTCACGCGGTGCGACCGCCGCCCGCCGCGGACGCGGGCTCGCCGCCACCGCCCTGCTGGCGGCGACCGCCCTCCTGCCCGCCCCGGCCCACGCCGAGGACGCCACCGACTACACGATCACCGTCGACCCCACCACCAGGGGCGCGGCGATCGACGACATGGTCGACGAGCACCACTGCAACAGCACGCGGTGGTTCCTCCAGAACAACGACCGCTACGACTCCTACGACCGCGGCGGCCCCGACGTCTTCCTCGGCGAGTACGCCTCCCAGGGCAACGCCTTCCGCAACGGCCTCGCCGAGGCCGCCTTCATGACCGGCCTCGAACGCAACGCGGACGTCGTGAAACTCGCCTCCTACGCGCCGCTGTTCGCCGACGAGGACTCCGTGCAGTGGCGCCCGGACCTGGTGTGGTTCAACAACCACGCCTCCTGGAACTCCGCCAACTACGAGGTCCAGAAGCTGTTCATGACCAACGTCGGCGACCGCGTGGTCCCCTCGTCGGCCACCTCCACCCCCGCCGTGAGCGGCCCCGTCACCGGCGCCGTCGGCCTGTCGACCTGGGCGACCAGCGCGGCGTACGACGACGTGAAGGTCACCGGCGCCGACGGGACCACCCTGTTCGACGACGACTTCTCCGGTGACGCCGGGCGCTGGACCCACACGGGCGGCGGCAGCTGGAGCGTCCAGGACGGGCAGTACGTGCAGACCGACGGCGCGGCCGAGAACACCATGGTCTCCGCCGGGGACCCGGCGTGGCACGACTACGACCTGCACGTGAGGGCCACCAAGAAGTCCGGCAAGGAGGGCTTCCTCGTCGCCTTCGGCGTCAAGGACACCGGCACCTACTACTGGTGGAACCTGGGCGGCTGGAACAACACCCGGTCCGCCGTCGAACAGGCCGTGGACGGCGCGAAGTCCACCCTGCTCGCCCAGGACGGCAGCGTCGAGACGGGCCGCGCCTACGACCTCGACGTCAAGGTGCGGGGCCGCCAGGTCACCCTCTACCTCGACGGCCGGGAATGGGGGAGCTTCACCGACGACAAGCCGGCCGAACCGTTCCGCCAGGTCGTCACCGAGGACCGCAGGACCGGCGACCTGATCCTCAAGGTCGTCAACGCCCGGTCCGCCGACGCCCGGTCCGCCGAGGCCCGGACGGCCGTCGACCTCGGCGGCGCCAGGGTCTCCTCCAGGGCCCGCGTGACCACGCTGGCCGCCGCGCCGGACGCGGTCAACTCCGAGACCGCGACCCCGGTCGCGCCGGTGACGTCCACCTTCACCGGCGTGGCCGGCAGGTTCACGTACACCTTCCCCGCGAACTCGGTCACCTTCCTGCGCGTCGGACGGAAGTAGGCACGCCCGCCGTAGGGCACCAGTAGGGGCCGACTGCTTTCCCCGGGGGAGTAGTTGGCCCCCACAAAAGGTGCGCGACATGTCCCGTTTCCCCGCCGGTGACGGGGCGCGTGCCAGGCTCGCCGGCATGCCCGCCGTACCACGGTTCCCGGCGCCGGCCCGGCCGGGGCGGTCCCCGTCCCTGCTCGCCGCCCTCCTGACCGTCACGGCGTTCTGCGCCTCCGACGCCGTCGCCCGCAGCTTCCCCTTCGGCCCGCGCACCCGCAGCGTCAACGACCTGGGCAACCAGTACCTGCCGTTCCACGCGCACCTGTGGGACCTGCTGCACGGCCGGGCCGACGGCGGCGTGCTGTTCAACTGGCAGTCCGGCTACGGGGCGAGCTTCCTGCCCGACCTCGCCACCTACGTCACCAGCCCGTTCGCCCCGCTCGTCGCGGTGTTCCCGCGCGACCGGATCGACCTCGCGGTGTACGTCGTCACCGTCCTGAAGCTCGCCTGCGCCGCCGCCGCGATGGCCCGGCTGCTCCGTGACCTGCGGCCCGGCCGCTGGTGGGCGGCGGGACTCCTCGGCGCGTCCTACGCCCTGTGCGGCTGGACCGTGTCGAGCGGCACGTACAACCTGATGTGGCTCGACGGCCTCGTCGCCCTGCCGCTGCTGTGCCTGGCCGGCGAGTGGGCCCTGGCCGGACGGCGTTTCCTCCCCGGCGTGGGGATCGTGGCCGCGGCCTGGACCGCCAACTTCTACACCGCGTACATGGCCACCCTCGCCGCCGGTCTCGTGCTGCTCCTGCGGCTGTGGCTCCGCGGACTCCCGCGCCGGGAAGGCCTCGCCGCGGCGGGCCGGGCCGTGCTGACCGCCGCCCTCGGCACGGGCCTCGCGGCGCCCCTGGTGGCGGTCGTGTACTTCGGCAGCGCCCACGCCTCCCCGGGCAGGTTCACGGGGTTCACCCCGGTGCCCGCCCAGGACCTCCTGGCCCGCCTGCTGCCGACGACGTACAGCTTCGGCTCGCCCGCACTCTTCGTGGGCACCCCCGCGCTGCTGCTCGCCCTCTCGCTGCCCTTCGCGCGGTCGGCGCCCGTACGGGTGCGCGCCGGCTGGACCGTGCTGGTGACCGTGGTGACGCTGTCGACGCAGTGGGGCCCGACCCAGCTGCTCTGGCACGCCTTCGCCGTCCCGCAGGGCAGCGGGTACCGGCAGACCTTCGTGGTGTGCGCGCTCCTGGTGATCGCGGCCTGGCACGCGCTCTCGTACGGCCCGCCCGACCGGCGCGCGCTGGCCGCGGCGGCCGGGCTGCTCGCGCTGATCGCCGCCGTCGCGAGCCGCAGCGACCTGGTACGGCCCTTGGCGTGGGCCGTGCTGCTCCTGGCCGTGGCGGGCACGCTGGGCGGCCTGCTCCTGCTCGGCCGTGCGGGCACCGGGCGTGCGCCCGGCACCGGGCGCCGTACCGTGCCCGCCGTGTGCGCCGTGGCGCTGCTCCTTTGCACACAGCTCGGCGAGGTCACCGCCACCGCCGCCGTGGCCACCCGCACGCGGCTCGGGCACATGGACGACTACGCGCCCTGGGGGCAGCGGCGGCAGCAGCAGGCGGACGCGGTCGCCGAGGCCGACGGCTGGCCCCGCCACCGCACCGACCCGGGCCGGGAGCAGACCGTGGGCAACGACCCCCTGATGGTCGGCGGCCAGGGCGCCCAGTACTACAGCAGCCACACCTCCGACGTGCTGTTCCGTACGCTCACCGCCCTCGGCGGCGGCTGGACCTCGGGCGGCCGCAGCCTCCAGAGCCTGGACAACGCCGTCACCGACGCCGTCTTCTCCGTCGGCGCCCGGGTGCACTCCCCGCCCGACCCGCACCAGAACTGGTTCCCGCAGGACGGCAGCGGCGTGACCGTGTCCCGGCGGAAGGTGCCGCCCCTGGTGACGGTACGGCCCGCCGCGGCCGGCGCCCCCGCCTTCGGGCCCTCGCCGTACCGCAACCAGGAGCTCCTGCTGGGCACCCGCGTCTACACCGTGCCCCGCCTCACCGTGCGGACCGGCGACGGGACGGCGCCCCGCCGGACCGGGGGCGACCGGCCCGGCGTACGCCTCGACGCCCCCGGCGCGCGGACCGCCGCGGGCCGGCCGACGATCACGGCCGCGTGCCCGGCGGGCAGCGAGGTGTACCTGTGGGCGCCGCGCTTCGCGGGCACCGCGCGGCTCGCCGGCGCCCCCACCGGCGCTCCGACCGGCCGGTTCCGCTCCGACTCCGTCAGCAAGATCGCCGCCATGCAGCGGCTGGGCACCGTCCCGGTGTCCGGACTCCTGCGCGTCGACCTGTCCCCGGACCGGCCGGGCACCGTCCCGGACGGAGCCGTCGGCTGCCTGGACACCGCCCGGCTGGACGCCGCCGTCGAGCGGCTCACGGCCACCGGCGCCACCGAGGTGAGCGTCTTGGGCGGCACGGTCCGGGCGGAACTCCCCGAGGGCAGCACGGGGACCGCCGTCGTCGCCGCGCCCCGGATCGCCGGATGGCGCTGCGCCACGGGCGACGGCCCCGCCGTGCCCGCCGACGCCCACCACGGCCTGATCGCCGTCCCCCTCGACGGCTCCTCGACCCGCCTCACCTGCACCTTCCACCCGCCCGGTCTGCGGCTGGGCACGGCCCTGGGCGGCGCGTCCCTGCTGACCGTGACGCTGCTCGGCGTCCTCACCGCCGTCCGGCGGCGGCGCGGGGCAGGCCGTCCCTCCGGAGAATGGATTGTATAAACGTGCATAGCGACGTATAGTCATGCCATCCAAGAGGAGGGTGGACATGGCGGTACGTGCGGCAGTGGCCGGAGCGAGCGGGTACGCGGGCGGCGAGGCGCTGCGCCTGCTCCTCGCGCACCCCGAGATCGAGATCGGCGCCCTCACCGGCAACTCCAACGCGGGGCAGAAGCTGGGAGCCCTCCAGCCGCACCTGCTGCCCCTCGCCGACCGCGTGCTCCAGGAGACCACCCCCGAGGTGCTCGCCGGACACGAGGTCGTCTTCCTCGCCCTCCCGCACGGGCAGTCCGCGGCCGTCGCCGAACAGCTCGGCCCGGACGTCCTCGTGGTCGACATGGGAGCCGACTTCCGGCTCGCGGACCCGGCCGACTGGGAGCGGTTCTACGGCTCCCCGCACGCCGGCACCTGGCCCTACGGCCTCCCCGAACTGCCGGGCGCCCGCGTCGCGCTGGAGGGGTCCAAGCGCATCGCGGTGCCCGGTTGCTACCCCACGGCCGTCTCCCTCGCCCTGTTCCCGGCGTACGCCGCCGGCCTGGCCGAGGCCCAGGCCGTGATCGTCGCCGCCTCCGGCACCTCCGGCGCCGGCAAGGCGGCCAAGCCGCACCTGCTCGGCAGCGAGGTCATGGGGTCGATGTCGCCGTACGGCGTCGGCGGCGGGCACCGGCACACGCCCGAGATGATCCAGAACCTCAGCGCGGCGGCGGGGGAGCGGATCTCCGTCTCCTTCACGCCGACCCTCGCGCCGATGTCCCGCGGCATCCTCGCCACGTGCAGCGCCGCCGCCAAGGAGGGCGTCACCGCCGAGTCCCTGCGCGCGGCCTACGAGAAGGCCTTCGCCGACGAGCCCTTCGTGCACCTGCTGCCCGAGGGCCGCTGGCCCGCCACGGCGTCCGTCCAGGGTTCCAACGCCGTTCAGGTGCAGGTCGCCCTCGACGAGGCGGCGGGCCGCATCATCGCGATCAGCGCCATCGACAACCTGACCAAGGGCACCGCCGGCGGTGCCGTCCAGAGCATGAACATCGCCCTCGGGTTCCCCGAGGCACTGGGACTTTCCACGATCGGAGTCGCACCGTGAGCGTCACGGCAGCCAAGGGATTCACGGCGGCGGGCATCGCCGCCGGGATCAAGGAGAACGGCAACCCGGACCTGGCCCTCGTGGTCAACACCGGGCCCCGTCGCGCCGCCGCGGGCGTCTTCACCTCCAACCGCGTCAAGGCCGCGCCGGTGCTGTGGTCCGAGCAGGTCCTCAAGAGCGGCGCCCTGTCCGCCGTGGTCCTCAACTCCGGCGGCGCCAACGCCTGTACGGGACCGAAGGGTTTCCAGGACACGCACGCCACCGCCGAGAAGGCCGCCGCGGTCCTCGGCCTGGGCGCCGGCGAGGTCGCCGTCGCCTCCACCGGACTGATCGGCGTCCTCCTCCCCATGGACAAGCTGCTCCCCGGGGTCGAGAAGGCCGCCGAGGCGCTCAGCGAGCACGGCGGCGAGAAGGCCGCCATCGCCATCAAGACCACCGACACCGTCCACAAGACGTCTGTCGTGGCCAAGGACGGCTGGACCGTGGGCGGCATGGCCAAGGGCGCGGGCATGCTCGCCCCCGGCCTGGCCACCATGCTCGTCGTCCTCACCACCGACGCCGACGTCGACAGCGCGACCCTGGACCGGGCGCTGCGCGCCGCCACCCGGGTCACCTTCGACCGCGTCGACTCCGACGGCTGCATGTCGACCAACGACACCGTGCTGCTGCTCGCCTCCGGCTCCGCCGAAGTCACCCCGGAGTACGCCGAGTTCGCCGAGGCCGTCCGCACCGTCTGCGACGACCTGGGCCAACAGCTCATCCGCGACGCCGAGGGCGCCGGCAAGGACATCAAGGTCGAGGTCGTGGGCGCCGCGAGCGAGGACGACGCCGTCGAGGTGGGCCGCTCCATCGCCCGCAACAACCTCCTCAAGTGCGCCATCCACGGCGAGGACCCCAACTGGGGCCGCGTGCTCTCCGCGATCGGCACCACCGCGGCCGCCTTCGAGCCCGACCGGCTCAACGTCGCCATCAACGGCGTCTGGGTGTGCAAGAACGGCGCCGTCGGCGAGGACCGCGACAAGGTCGACATGCGCTACCGCGAGGTCCACATCGTCGCCGACCTCGCGGCCGGCACCGAGACCGCCACCATCTGGACCAACGACCTCACCGCCGACTACGTCCACGAGAACAGCGCCTACTCGTCATGAGCAATGGACCCACGCGGAAGCACACCGCCCTGCCCAAGGCCCAGATCCTCATCGAAGCGCTGCCCTGGCTGACCCGGCACAACGGCAAGACGGTCGTCATCAAGTTCGGCGGCAACGCCATGATCGACGAGGACCTGAAGGCCGCCTTCGCCCAGGACGTGGTGTTCCTGCACCACGCCGGTATCCGGCCCGTCGTCGTGCACGGCGGCGGCCCGCAGATCAGCGCCGCCCTCGACCGGCACGGCATCGTCAGCGAGTTCAAGGCCGGCCTGCGCGTCACCACCGAGGAGGCCATGGACGTCGTACGGATGGTGCTGGCCGGCCGGGTCCAGCGCGAACTGGTCGGGCTGCTCAACCAGCACGGCCCGCTCGCCGTCGGGCTCACCGGCGAGGACGCCCACACCATCACCGCCGTCAGGCACCGGCCCGAGATCGACGGCGAGCTGGTCGACATCGGGCGGGTCGGCGAGATCACCGCGATCGACACGGGCGCGATCGAGGCACTGCTCGCCGACGGCCGCATCCCGGTCGTCTCCTCCATCGCCCGCTCCGAGGACGACGGACATGTCTACAACGTCAATGCTGATACGGCGGCTGCGGCACTCGCTGCTGCTCTGGGCGCCGAAACCCTCATGGTCCTCACGGACGTCGAGGGCCTCTACGAGGACTGGCCGAACTCCGACGAGGTGATCAGCCGCCTCACCGCCTCCCAACTGGAGAAACTCCTCCCGGAGTTGTCCTCCGGCATGGTGCCGAAGATGGAGGGCTGCCTGCACGCCGTCCGGGGCGGCGTCACCACCGCCCGCGTCATCGACGGCCGCGTCCAGCACTCGATCCTGCTGGAGATCTTCACCGACGAAGGCATCGGCACGATGGTCGTGGCCGACGAGAAAGCCGTGTCCGGCGAGAAAGAGGGGGAGTCGTCATGAGCGACGCCGTCGTGAACAACGCCGTCACGGGTGACGCCGTCAGCGGCAACGAGGAACTGACCGCGCGCTGGCAGGGCGCGCTCATGAACAACTACGGCACCCCGCTGCTGCCCCTGGTCCGCGGCGAGGGCACCCGGCTCTGGGACGCCGACGGCAACAGCTACCTCGACTTCGTCGGCGGCATCGCGACCAACGCCCTCGGCCACGCCCACCCGGCCGTCGTCGAGGCCGTGACCCGGCAGATCGGCTCCCTCGGCCACATCTCCAACTTCTTCCTGGCCGAACCGACCGTGGCCCTCGCCGAACGGCTCCTGCGGCACTTCGGCCGGGAGGGCAGGGTCTTCTTCTGCAACTCCGGTGCCGAGGCCAACGAGGCCGCCTTCAAGATCGGCCGGCTGACCGGGCGCACCCACGTCGTGGCCACCGAGGGCGCCTTCCACGGCCGTACGATGGGCGCCCTCGCGCTCACCGGGCAGCCCGGCAAGCGCGAACCCTTCCTGCCGCTGCCCGGCGACGTCACCCACGTCCCCTTCGGCGACGCGCAGGCGCTGGCCGCCGCCGTCACCGAGGAGACCGCGCTCGTCGTCCTCGAGCCGATCCAGGGCGAACTCGGCGTCGTCGTCCCGCCCGCCGGCTACCTCAAGGCCGCCCGCGCCATCACCGCCGCCACCGGTGCCCTCCTCGTCCTCGACGAGGTGCAGACCGGCATCGGCCGGACCGGGCACTGGTTCGAGTACCAGGCCCACGAAGGCGTCCTGCCCGACGTGGTCACCCTCGCCAAGCAGCTCGGCGGCGGACTGCCCCTCGGCGCCACCGTCGCCTTCGGCCGGGCCGCCGAACTGCTCCGGCCCGGCCAGCACGGCACGACGTTCGGCGGCAACCCCGTCGCCTGCGCCGCCGGACTCGCCGTCCTCGACACCATCGAGAACGAGGGCCTGCTGGAGAACGTCAAGCGGCAGAGCGAGCGGCTGCGCAACGGAATCGAGGGTCTCGGCCACCCGTTGATCGATTATGTCCGGGGCGCGGGGCTCCTCCTGGGTATCGTGCTCACCGAGCCGCTCGCGCCCCAGGTGCGCCAGGCGGCTCAGGAGGCCGGTTTCCTGGTCAACGCGCCCGCCCCCGACGTCGTCCGGCTGATGCCACCGCTGAACCTCGGCGACGACGAGGCGGACGCGCTGCTCGCGGCGTTGCCCGGCATCCTCCAGGCAGTGCACGGGGACGGACGATCCGGGGAATGAGACGACGATGAGCCAGGCGCAGGACCACGAGCAGACGGCGGCCAACGGGCCCGCCGTCCCGCAGACCCGCACCGCCCGCCACCGCCGGATCGTCGACATCCTCAACCGACAGCCCGTGCGCTCGCAGAGCCAGCTGGCGAAACTGCTCGCCGACGACGGACTGAGCGTCACCCAGGCGACGCTCTCCCGCGACCTGGACGAGCTGAACGCGGTGAAGATCCGCAACAACGACGGCGACCTGATCTACGCGGTGCCCAGCGAGGGCGGATTCCGGACGCCGCGGGTCCCGCTGGGCGGGTCGGCGAAGGAGGAGCGGATGCGGCGGCTGTCGCAGGAACTGCTGATCTCCGCCGAGGCCTCCGCGAACCTCGTGGTCCTGCGTACGCCGCCGGGCGCGGCCCAGTTCCTGGCCTCGGCGATCGACCAGGCGGAACTGCACGACATCCTCGGCACGATCGCCGGCGACGACACGCTGCTGCTCATCAGCCGGGAGCCGACGGGCGGCCAGGCCCTGGCGGACCACCTGCTGAGGCTGGCCCAGAACACGTGAGGCTCCACCGGTCGGGCCGGTCCGGCCGGCCCGACCGGTCCTTCGTCCGAGGGTGAGCGGGCGCCGGACGTGCCCGCGCGGCGGAGCCGGACATCGGTACGGCCCCGCGCCCCCGGGAGCGTCGCGGTCACCCCTGTCGTCACCGGCCGCCGTTCGCGGGCAGCGTGCCGCCCGGGTCGGCACGGGTGGGCCCAGGGGCGGCACGCGCCAGGGGCCGGGCCGCACGCCCCACGCCCCGGCACCGGCCGACGGCCGGGCCGAACCGCGTCCGGCCCGGCGGCGGTCAGCCCAGCCGACGCGCCAGACCCCCCGTGCACCGCACCTCGTCCCCGGCCGTGATCAGCAGTGCCTCCACGTCGGGCAGCGACTCCAGCCACCGCAGTCCCTCCCGCGACCCCATCGCGAAGGCGGCGGTGGCCCAGCAGTCCGCCCAGGTCAGCCGGGGCGCGACGACGGTCACGGCGACCAGGTCGGTCACCGCCGACCGCCCCGTGCGCGGGTCGACGATGTGCGCCCCCGCTCCACCGTCCCCGACGTGGCCACCGCCAGCTCGTCCGCCCCCGCCGCCGAGACCACCGCCGCCAGCCCACCGGGCCGCAGCGGATCCGACACCCCGACCCGCCAGGGCCGGCCGGGGCCGGGCACGCCCAGCACCTGCACGTCGCCGCCGCCGTTGACGCTCACCCCGCTCACCCCCGCCGCGGCGATCACCCGCGCCGCGCGCTCGGCCGCCCACCCCTTGACGATCCCGGTGGGGTCGAGCCGGCCGTCCCGGTAGCGCATGCTGAACCAGCCCTCGCTGGTCCGTTCCGCCTCGGCACCCAGTTCCAGCACCTCGGCCACCTCGGGGCCGCACTCCCCGACGGTCAGCTCGCCGCGCGCCAGCCGGGAGACCTCACTGTCCTCCCGGTAGGTGCTGAACACCTCGTTCACCCGGTGCAGGCCGGCGACCGCCTCGTCGAGGGCCGCCCGCACCGCCCCGGGTTCCCCGCCGCGGACGTCGAAGGAGAAGACGGTCCCCATGACCTCCTCCGCGTGCCGCACCACGGCGGGTGCCTGCGACGACTCGGCCACCGTGTCAGTCACCGGCCCGGTCCAGCGCCGACTGGAGGGACTCCTGGTAGCCGGCGCTGGTGTAGGTGGCGCCGGAGACGGCGTCGATGTCGGCACTGCCGGCGGCCACGGCGGCCCGGTTGAGCCGGGGACGGCGTCGGCGGTGATCTGGTCGCTCCGCCCGCCCTTGGGCGCCTGGACCGTCTCCGCCTTCGTGATCCTGCCGCCGCTGACCGTGATCCGCACCTGTACGGCGCCGTACTGCGTCTGCGCGGCCTCCCCGGTGAAGGTGCCGCCCGCCGGGGCGTTCCCCGAGCCCTCCGGAGCCTTCGAGGCCTCCGGTGCCTCCGGCGCCTTCGAGCCCTGCTGGGCCCCCGAACCCTGCGCCCCCGCGCTCGCGTTGGCCTTGTCGATCGCGGACTGGAGGGACTTCTTGTAGCCGGCGCTGGTGTAGGTGGCGCCGGAGACGGCGTCGATGCCGGGGCTCTGCCGGGTGACGACGGCCTGGTTGAGCCGGGGGACGGCGTCGGCGGTGATCTGGTCGCTCCGCCCGCCCTTGGGCGCCTGGACCGCCTCCGCCTCGGTGATCCGGTTCTTGCTGACGGTGATCCGCACCTGCACGGCCCCGTACTGCGTCTGTGCGGCGTCCCCGTCGAAGGTGCCGGACACCTGGGCGGTGCCCGCCCCCTGGGAGGCCCCGCGCTCGCCTTCATCCTGTCGATCGCCGACTGGAGGGACTTCTTGTAGCCGGCGCTGGTGAAGGTGGCGCCGGAGACGGCGTCGATGTCGGCGCTCTGCGCGGTGACGACGGCCCGGTTGAGCCGGGGGACGGCGTCGGCGGTGATCTGGTCGCTCTGGCCGCCCTTGGGCGCCTGGACCGCCTCCGCCTCGGTGATCCTGCCGTCGGCGACGGTCAGGCGCACCTGCACGGCGCCGTACTGCGTCTGTGCCGCGTCACCGGTGACCGCCCCGGACGCGGCCGCCGCGGCCCGCCCTGGGCGGCCTCCTGAGCCGCCACGCCGGCGGCCTGGGCGGAGCCGGGGTCCGACGCCGGCTTCAGTGACAGCAGCAGCACGATCCCGGACACGGTGGCCGCGCCCGCGAGGACGACGCGTCGTAGAGGATGGTTCTTCTTCATCGTTCCTGATTCCCGTCGCTTCCGTCGCTTGCCGCGGATCCGTGGATGTCCGTCGCCGGCTGTGTGCCGCCGGGGGGGCCGTCGCTCACATCTCGAACGACTCGTGGTGGATGCGGCGGGCGGGCACCCCGGCGCCGCGCAGGGCCTCGTACACGTTCTGGGCGAAGCCGGCCGGCCCGCACATGAAGACGTCGTGGTCCTCGATGTCCGGCAGCTTGCGCCGCAGGGACTCCGCCGAGATGTCGGGGCGTTCCCCGTCGGGGCTGTTGACGGCGTACATCAGCCGGGCCCCCCGCTCGTCGGCGATCTTCGCCAGCTCGTCCCACAGCGCCAGGTCCTGGGTGCTGTTGGCCCGGTAGAGGAGCGTGATGTCGCCGGCCGCGCCGGGCAGCGTCTCGAACAGCGCCCGCATCGGCGTGATGCCGACGCCGCCGGCCACCAGCAGCACCTTGCCCTGGCTGCGCCGGGACGCCGTCATCGCGCCGTACGGACCCTCGGCCCACACCTTCACTCCGGGCTTCAGGCCGCGCAGCGCGGAGCTGTGGTCGCCGATCGCCTTGACGGTGATGCGCAGCAGTTCGGGACGGGGCGCCGCCGACAGCGAGTACGGGTGCGAGCTGAACCGCATGCCCGGCGCCATGAACCGCCACCGGAAGAACTGTCCGGCCTCCGCGCCCATCCGGTGCAGCCTGCGCCCGCCGATCAGCACCGACACGATGCCGGGCGTCTCCTCGATGACCGCCTCGACGTACATGCGGTGGCGCAGGTTCAGCCGGATCGGGGTGAGGACGCGGTACCAGAGGACCAGCGCGGTGACCGATCCGTACAGCGCGTACCAGACGGTCTTCGCGGCGGGTTCGACGGCGAACTCGTTCCCGGTGGTGAGCTGGTGCCAGAACGTCAGGAACACCGCGGCGTACGTCAGGAGGTGGACGTGGTACCAGGTGTCGTACGGCATCCTGCGGCGCACCGGGCCGATCGACGCCAGGCCGATGACCACCAGCAGGGACGTGCCGACGGCGGCCTTGCCCATGTCGGGCAGCTGGTTCACGGAGTCGACCGTCTGCTGCACGATGTCGCCGAGCGTCCTGCCGGACTGGAGCGCGTACCCCCACATGATGAGGAACACGTGCACGAAGGTGAGGCTCAGCGTGTAGCGGCCGGTCATCGCGTGCCAGCGGGCGACCCGGTCCGAGCCGACCCGCCGTTCCAGCGCGGGCACCCGGGCCATCTGGAGGACGACGAGGGCCATCAGGTAGCCGGCGAGCAGGCCCGTGATCCGGCCGGCGTTGAGGATCCTGCCCTCGGTGCCCGCGACGGACGCGGTGTTGTCCCACCACAGCCACAGCACACCCGCGGCGCCCGCCCAGACGGCGAGCAGCAGCGGGACGGCCGGGGAGCGGCGCGGACGGATGCGGCGCATCGTCTGGCGGCGGGCGGCACGCCCGCCGGCGATCGTCGTGGTCACTGTTCCTCCGTGGTGCGGGCCCTTGACCCACAGATACGGGGCGCGGCCGCACAGTGTTCAGCGCCGCGCTCAGTAGCGGGTGATCGCCGTCGCTCCGCCGTCCGTCCCGATCGCGATGTGCGGCCGTTCCCGCGGGCGGGCCCACGTCAGGATCCGCCGCATCGCGTCCACCGGAACCGACACGCAACCCGCCGTCGCCCCAAGCCCGTCGACGTGGAGGAAGATCCCCGCCCCGCGACCGCGCACCGGCTCGCGGTAGTTGAACCCGATCACCAGGGCGTGCGCGTACTGCGTCCGGAAGTCGATCAGGTGCTCGGACTCGTCGGCACGGCAGTCGGCCGCCCGCGGTTCGGTCCACCGGTTGTAGGAGCGGGACGCGTTGTCCTGGCACCACCAGGAGTCCTCGCGCACACGACGGTGGGCGTACGTCGTCCCGCGGGGCGGCGCCTGGACGCCGAACGCGAACGGCAGGCCGTACAGTCCGGTCGGTGTCGTGTCGGTGCCCTGCCGGCGTACGGCCCCCTCGACCAGCCCGTTCGCGCCGAACCGGGCCGGTGCGGAACCGGTCCGCACCCACCGGCCGCCTCGCAGGTCCCACCAGGCGAGGGTGCCCGTCGTGGCGCCGGCCCCCGGGGCGACGGCGGTGATCAGCTGGGTGCCGCCGCCCGTGTCCGCCATCCGCGCGGGCAGCGGGGGTGACCCGCCGGTGCCCGGAGCCGCCCGAGCAGCGGCAGGGACGTACAGACGAGGGCGGCGGCGAGGGCACGAGGGCGCATGGTCAGACGCTAAGCGGCCCCGGCCGCCCCGGCAGGCCGGGTGGGCCGACCGTGCGGGCCCCGCCGCCCTCACCCCGTCCGCGGACCGCCGGGCCCGGTACCTGCCGGTCCCCGCATCCGTCGGTCCCGGCACCGCGCCCGTCCGCGTCAGGCCGGACGCGGCGGCAGCGGCAGCGGGAGTCCCGGGAGTCCGTCCATGCTCGTCGCCACGTGTTCCTTCTTCGTGAAGTACGCGCTGAGCGACGCGTCGTCCTCGCGCGCGAACCGCTTCCCGTGCAGATCCCGCTCCTCGTCGTACGTCATGAAGGGCACGGCGTACCCGCAGGTGTCCCGGACCAGTTCGGCGTGCACGACGATGACCGCACGCAGCCCGTGCGGGGCCGGGTCGATGCCGGGGAAGCGGGCGAGGAGGTCCGAGAAGCGGGGGTCGTCGCGGAAGACCGGTTCGCCGCGGCCGTGCACCCGCACGATGTTCGGCGGTCCCTGGAACGCGCACCACATCAGCGTGATCCGGCCGTTCTCCCGCAGATGCGCGATCGTCTCGGCGTTGGAGCCGGCGAAGTCCAGGTAGGCCACGGTGTGTTCGTCGAGGACGGCGAACGATCCCCTGAGGCCCTTGGGGGAGAGGTTCACGGTGCCGTCGCCGGACAGCGGCGCGGTCGCGGTGAAGAAGAGGGGCTGCTCCTCGATGAACGTGCGGAGTCTGCCGTCGATGTGTTCGTAAGTCTTTCCCATGGTTGACGATTGTTCGGGAAAGTCTTTCGCACGTCTAAGCGATTTCGTGATCGGACGCCGCGGCGGCCGCCCCGGCCGGTGCTCCCCGGGGCGGCCGCCGCGCCTGTCAGGTCACTTGTTCAGCACGCAGGGTGCGAGTGCGTCGAGGCCCTGGGGCTTGGCGGCGGTGCGGCCGATGGCGGTCGCGATGCGGTTGACGGTGGAGACGCGCTTGTCCTCGAGCGGGCCGAGGATGGCGTTCTGGACGAAGTTGGGGCCGCCCTGGCCGACGGTGTCGACGAGGCGCTTGTTCGCTTCGGCGATCTGGGTGTTGAGCAGGGCGAGGTTGCGGTCGACCTCGGCCTTGGCGGTGGCGGGGATCGCGGGGAGCTGCGAGGCCACGTCCGGGCAGCTGATCGTTCCCGCGGCGCCGGCGTTCCCCGCGTTCCCGTTCCCGTTGGCGCCGGCGTTCCCGGCGTTGCCCGCGTTCCCGTTGTTCCCGGCCTGCTGACCGGGTGCCGCGCTCGGGGCGGCCGCGCCGCCGGTGCCGACGCCGCCGCCGTTCAGTGCGCAGGGTGCGAGTGCGTCGAGGCCCTGGGGCTTGGCGGCGGTGCGGCCGATGGCGGTCGCGATGCGGTTGACGGTGGAGACGCGCTTGTCCTCGAGCGGGCCGAGGATGGCGTTCTGGACGAAGTTGGGGCCGCCCTGGCCGACGGTGTCGACGAGGCGCTTGTTCGCTTCGGCGATCTGGGTGTTGAGGAGGGCGAGGTTGCGGTCGACCTCGGCCTTGGCGGTGGCGGGGATCGCGGGGAGCTGCGAGGCCACGTCCGGGCAGCTGATCGTTCCGGGGGAGGCGAGCGTCCGGGCGTCCGTGCCGCTGCTCCTGGACGTCTCCCCGGCGAGGGCGGAGTTCACGACCACCGCGCCGGTCAGTGCCAGAGCGGCGGCGCCGCCGATGAGCGCCACACGACGCTTGTTGTACTTCGGAAGAGCCCTGGACATGCGGATGCCTCACTTGGGTCAGGAGTGGGTGGGTCGAACGCGGCGCCTGCGTTCAGCGGTGAGTACGGGTAAGCGGTTGCCGTTGTTCAAAGGCGTTTCAAAAACATCCGCCAGGCCGGCGAAGGGTGCCGGGACCCGCCGCCGGCTCGATTGACGAATCATGCATGACGCTGCATACTCATGCAGGAGTCAGCTGGTGAAGAGCAACGGTCGGCCTGCGAAGATCTGAGTTCGCCCACACCCTCTCTAGGAGCAACCCAAGTGAGCAGCAACAGCGGTGACGTACGGCTCTGGGGCGGCCGGTTCGCCGACGGACCCGCCGAGGCCCTGGCGAAACTGTCCGCGTCCGTCCACTTCGACTGGCGGCTCGCGCCCTACGACATCGCCGGTTCGCGCGCCCACGCGCGCGTGCTCCACAAGGCGGGCCTGCTCACCGACGACGAGCTGACGGCCATGCTCGCGGGCCTGGACCGGCTGGCGGCGGACGTGGCCTCGGGGACCCTGGTCGGCACCGTCGCCGACGAGGACATCCACACCGCCCTGGAGCGGGGCCTGCTGGAGATCCTCGGCCCCGACCTCGGCGGCAAGCTCCGCGCCGGGCGCTCCCGCAACGACCAGGTCGCCACCCTCTTCCGGATGTACCTGCGCGACCACGCCCGGATCATCGGCGGCCTGATCGCCGATCTCCAGGACGCCCTGATCGGCCTGGCGGAGGCCCACCCGGACGTGGCGATGCCCGGCCGCACCCACCTCCAGCACGCCCAGCCGGTCCTCTTCGCCACCACGTCCTCGCGCACGTGCAGCCCCTGTCCCGGGACGCGGAGCGGCTGCGCCAGTGGGACGAGCGCACGGCCGTCTCGCCGTACGGCTCGGGAGCGCTCGCCGGTTCCTCGCTCGGCCTCGACCCGAGGCGGTCGCCGCGGACCTCGGCTTCGAGCGCGGCAGCGTCGGCAACTCGATCGACGGCACGGCCTCCCGCGACTTCGTCGCCGAGTTCGCCTTCATCACCGCGATGATCGGCGTGAACCTCTCCCGGATCGCCGAGGAGATCATCATCTGGAACACGAAGGAGTTCTCCTTCGTGACCCTGCACGACGCGTTCTCCACGGGCTCGTCGATCATGCCGCAGAAGAAGAACCCGGACATCGCCGAGCTGGCGCGCGGCAAGAGCGGCCGTCTGATCGGCAACCTGACCGGTCTCCTCGCCACCCTCAAGGCCCTGCCCCTCGCCTACAACCGCGACCTGCAGGAGGACAAGGAGCCCGTCTTCGACTCCTGCGAGCAGCTGGAGGTCCTGCTCCCGCCTTCACCGGCATGATCGCCACCCTCACCGTCCACCGCGAGCGCATGGAGGAACTGGCCCCGGCCGGCTTCTCCCTCGCCACCGACGTCGCCGAGTGGCTGGTCAAGCAGGGCGTGCCGTTCCGGGTGGCGCACGAGGTCGCCGGCGAGTGCGTGAAGGCCGCCGAGGCCGAGGGCAAGGAACTGGACGAGCTGACCGACGAGCAGTTCGCGAAGATCTCCGCCCACCTCACCCCCGAGGTGCGCTCCGTCCTCAACGTCCCCGGCGCCCTCGCCTCCCGCGACGGCCGCGGCGGTACGGCGCCGAGCGCGGTCGCCGTCCAGCTCGCCGAGGTGAAGGCGGACGTCGCCGTCCAGCACCGGTGGGCGGACGCCAAGAAGTAGCGGTTCCGCCGCCGTCGGGGCGTCGCGGGTTACGTTGGTCGCCAGCCGTACCGGAGCCGACCCCACGGAGCCCGCGATGCCCTTCGCCCGCCTCGCCGCAGCGACGACCCCCACCTGTCACCTCGGCCTGGGTCTCGCCGCGGTCGGCCGCCCCGGCTACATCAACCTCGGCCGGGACCGCGACCTCGGGGACGACCGCGACGTCGAGACACTGCGCGCCCGCACCCACGAACTCCTCGACGCCGCCTACGCCCAGGGCGTCCGCTACCTCGACGCGGCCCGCTCCTACGGCCGCTCCGAGGAGTTCCTCGCCGACTGGCTGACGGCCCGTCCCGACGTGACCGACGTCGTCGTCGGCAGCAAGTGGGGCTACACCTACACCGCCGGGTGGACCACCGACGCCGAGCGGCACGAGGTCAAGGACCACACCCTCGCGACGTACGAGCGCCAGCGCGCCGAGACGGCCCGCCTGCTCGGTGACCGTCTCGACCTCTACCAGATCCACTCGGTCACCCCGGACAGCCCGGCCCTCACCGACAAGGAACTCCACGCCAGGCTGGCCGAGGCCGCGGCCGGGGCCTCACCGTCGGCTTCTCCACCAGCGGTCCCGCCCAGGCCGACGCCGTCCGCGCCGCCCTCGCCGTCGAGGTCGACGGCACCCCCCTCTTCCGTACCGTCCAGTCCACGTACAACGTCCTGGAGACCTCGGCCGGCCCGGCCCTCGCCGAGGCCCACGACGCCGGACTCACGGTGATCGTCAAGGAGGGCATGGCCAACGGCCGCCTCGCCGGGCCGCACGCACCGGACGTCCTCAGGGCGGTGGCCGAGGAGACCGGCCTCGGCTGTGACGCGGTCGCCCTCGCGACGATCCTGCGGCAGCCGTGGGCCGGGGTCGTCCTGTCCGGCGCCGCGACCGTCGCGCAGCTCTCCTCCAACCTGCACGCGGCCGTCGTCGACCTCGACGAGGACCGCCTGGCCCGGCTCGCCGCCCTGACGGAGGAGCCGGCCGCCTACTGGCAGCGGCGCGGCCGCCTGCCCTGGCACTGACGGGGCACCGGGACCGCCCGGACCTCCGGAGTACCGGGACCACCCGGACCGCCCGGCTCGCTCCGGGAGTCACCGCACGAGATGCGCAGGGCGTGAGATGCACATGCCACTGATGAGACATTCATGTCTCATGTGGGTTATGGTCGTCTCATGGCTGTCGACCGTGACCACGTGCTGCGCAGCGCCGCGGCCCTGCTGACCCGCAGATCCACCGCGACCATGGACGAGGTCGCCAAGGCCGCCGGGATCAGCAGGGCCACCCTGCACCGGCAGTTCGCCGGACGCGACGCGCTCGTACGGGCGCTGGAGGCACTCGGCATCCAGGAGTGCGAGGCCGCCCTGGACCGGGCCCGTCCCGACGACGGCCCGGCGAGCGCGGCCGTCCGCCGCGTGGTCCGCGAGATCGAACCCGCGGCCGCCCTGCTGGCCTTCCTCTACAGCGAGAACCAGCTGTTCGAGGGGAGGGGCAGAACGAGGGCTGGGCCGGGATCGACGACCGCGTCGCCGCCCTCTTCCGGCGCGGCCAGGCCGACGGCGAGTTCCGCATCGACCTGAGTCCGGCCTGGCTCACCGAGGCCCTGTACGGCCTGCTGGCCTCCGGCGCCTGGGCGGTCGCGGAAGGCCGCGTCGCCCGCAACGACTTCACCCACATGATCGTCGAGCTGCTGCTCGGCGGCGCACTGAGGAGACGGCCATGACCGGCACCCTGCAGCCGGTGACCCCGGACGAGGCGGTGAAGCGCCCCGGCCGCTGGCTCGCGCTCTCCGTCCTCGTGTTCGCCGTGCTGCTGGTCGCCGTCGACGCGACCGTCCTCGGCCTGGCGACCCCCTACATCAGCGAGGACCTCGAGCCCTCGGGGACCCAGCTCCTGTGGATCGGCGACGTGTACTCCTTCGTCATCGCCGGTCTGCTGGTCTCGATGGGCAGCCTCGGCGACCGGATCGGCCGCAAGCGCGTCCTGCTCGTCGGCGCCACCGCCTTCGGCGCGATATCCGTGCTGAACGCGTACGCGACGACACCCGAGATGATGATCGCCGCCCGGGCGCTCCTCGGCGTCGCCGGCGCGACCCTGATGCCCGCCACCCTCGCCCTGATCCGCAACCTCTTCCACGACCCGCGCGAGCGGAGCCTGGCCGTGGGCGTCTGGGGCGCCACGGCCTCCGCCGGCACGGCGGTCGGTCCGATCGCCGGCGGCTTCCTCCTCGAGCACTTCTGGTGGGGCTCGGTCTTCCTCATCAACCTGCCCGTGATGGCGGTCCTCGTCGTCGTCGGCATCCGCACCCTGCCCGAGTCCCGCAACCCGGACCCGGGCCCGTGGGACCTGATCGGCGTGACGCTCTCCCTCGTCGGCGTGATCGCGCTCGTCTACGCCGTCAAGGAGGCCGCCGCCCACGGCCTCACCCGGGTCACGGCCGGCGCCGCCCTGCTCGGCGCGGCGGCGCTGTACGGCTTCGTCCGCCGCCAGCTGACCCTGCCGGTACCGCTGCTGGACATGCGCCTGTTCCGCAACCGCGGCTTCAGCGGCGCGGTCCTGGCCGACCTGCTGACCGTCCTCGGCCTGTCCGGCCTGGTCTTCTTCCTGTCCCAGTACCTGCAACTGGTGCAGGGCAGGAGCCCGTTGGAGGCGGGACTCGCCGAACTGCCCGCCGCGGTCGGCGCGGTGGTCGCCGGTCTGCTCGCCGGCCACGCGGCCCGGCGCTTCTCGGTCCGGGCGGTCGTCTCCGGCGGCCTCGCGGCGATCGGGCTGGCGCTGGCCGCCCTCACGGTGATCGACGAGAGCACCGGCTATCCGCTGCTGGGAGCGTCCCTGCTGGTCGTCGGCGTGGGCGCGGGCCTGTCGTTCACCGTCACGGCCGACGTGATCCTGTCCTCGGTGCCGCAGGAGGAGGCCGGCTCGGCGTCCGCGGTCTCGGAGACGGCGTACGAACTGGGTGCGGCTCTCGGCATCGCCGTCCTGGGCTCGATCGTGACGGGCGTCTACCGCGGCTTCCCGTCCCCGCCGGGCACGCCCGCGGGAGCGCACGAATCGCTGGGCGGGGCGGTGGAGGCGGCCTCCGGCCTGCCCGCGGCCACGGCCCGGGACATGCTGGCGTCGGCACGCGGGGCCTTCGTCGACGGCCTCACCCTCGCGGCGGGCGCGGGCGCGGCGGTGCTCCTGGCGACGGCGGTGGCGGCGTGGTTCATGCTCCGGGGCCAGCGGCTGGACAGCCGGCCCTGAGCGCCGCGGCGCCGTGCCGGGCCGCGGCCCCACGCACGGCGAGGGCGCGGCCGCCCGCGGGGCGGCCGCGCCCGGTCGCGCGCCCTCAGGCGGCCTTCGCCTTCGTGGCGTACATGTCCACGTACTCCTGCCCGGACAGCCGCATGACCTCCGTCATCACGGAGTCCGTCACCGCGCGCAGCACGTAACGGTCCCGGTCCATCCCCTCGTACCGGGAGAACTCCATGGCCTCACCGAAGCGGACCGTCACCTTCGAGGGGCGGGGCATCCCCGAGCCGCTCGGCTGGATCTTGTCGGTGCCGATCATCGCGAAGGGCACCACGGGTGCGCCGGTCATCAGGGTGAGACGGGCGATGCCCGTACGGCCCCGGTACAGCCGGCCGTCGGGGGACCGGGTGCCCTCGGGGTAGATCCCGAAGACCCGGCCCTCCTCCAGGATCCGGCGGCCGGTCATCAGCGCGGCGACCCCGCCCTTGCCGCCGTCGCGGTCGACGGGGATCATGCCGACGCCGGTGAAGAACCAGGCCATCAGCCGGCCCTTGAGGCCCTTGCCGGTGACGTACTCGTCCTTGCCGATGAAGAAGACCTGCCGGTCGCAGACCAACGGCAGGATCATCGAGTCGATGAAGGTCAGGTGGTTGCCGGCCAGGATGACCGGACCGTCGCCCGGGATGTGCTCCACGCCTTCGACCCGGGGGCGGAACATCAGGCGCATGACCGGTCCGAGCACTGCCTTGATGAGCGCGAAGCGGGACAACGGGCCCTCCGATGTCAAGGGATGACGGTATGAGTCTGTGCAGGTGAGGACGATACTCGCGCGGCCGGGGGCGGCGCACATCGGGTTCACCGACGTCTTACGCACTGTTGACCTGCGTTCACCTGCACGGCCGGTCCGCCGCGGGCCCGACACACGGACGCAACGGTGTGACGGACATCGCGCCCCGCAGCCCGTGAGGCCCCACGGCCTCCGTGCCGGCTGCCGGGTGCCGGGTGCGGCCCCGGCCGGTACCGGTCGCGTACCCCGCTCCGCGCCGCCGAATCGGACGCCCCGTCATGTCGTCGTACGGCACGTGCCATCCACCGGCAGCCAGGTGTTCGGATCGAGGTCTCCCGGTGGTCACGTCCGCGCACCTACGATCGGCGCGCACGGGACGAGCCGATGGCAGGAGAACCCTCATGGGGATGCAGGAGCCGCAGGAGTCGCAGAACTCGAACACCCAGGCGAGCGGAACCGGACGGCGGGCGTTCCTCGGAGCGGCCGCCGCGCTCGGCGCCGCCACGACGACCCTGGGCCTCGCCGGCACCGCGGGAGCGACCGGGGCGCGGCCCGGCGGCAAGGGCGTCCGCGGCCTCCCCGTGCCGACGATCATCGGTCACCGCGGTGCCAGCGGATACCGGCCCGAGCACACCTTCGGCTCCTACCAGCTCGCCCTCGACCTCGGCGCCGACATCGTCGAGGCCGGCGACCTCGTCCCCACCAGGGACGGTCACCTCGTCTGCCGCCACGAGCCGGAGATCGGCGGCACCACGGACGTCGCGAGCCACCCCGAGTTCGCCGGCCGCCGCACCACCAAGCTCCTCGACGGAGTCTCCGTCACCGGCTGGTTCACCGAGGACTTCACGCTCGCCGAACTGAAGACGCTCCGCGCGACCGAGCGCATCCCCGCCAACCGACCCCACAACACCCTCTACAACGGCCGCTGGGAGATCCCCACCTTCGAGGAGGTCCTGCGCTGGCAGGACGAGCAGACCCGCAAGCGCGGCAAGCAGGTCTGGATCTACCCCGAGCTGAAGCACCCCACCTACTTCCGCAAGCTCGGCCTGAACCTGGAGGAGCGCGTCGCCAGGCTGCTGCGCAAGCACGGCAAGGACGGCAGGAACGCGCCCGTCATCCTCCAGTCCTTCGAACCGACCAGCGTCCAGCGCCTGGACAAGATGGTCGGCAACCCGCTCGTCGTCCTGCTCTCCGGCGCCGCCACCCGCCCCTGGGACTTCGTCGAGACCGGCGACCCGCGCACGGTCGCCGACCTGGTCACCCGCGAGGGCCTGCGCGAGATCGCCGGCTACGCCCAGGGCATCGGCCCCACCCTCGACCTGGTCGTCCCCAAGGACGCGGCCGGCAACCTGACCACGCCGACCACCCTGGTGAAGGACGCCCACGCGGCCGGCCTCATCCTGCACCCGTACACGATGCGCAACGAGAACCCCTTCCTGCCCGCGAACTTCCGCAAGGGCACCGGCGCGGACGCCTACGGCGACGTGTTCGGCGCGTACCGGGCGTACTTCGCGACCGGAATCGACGGCGTCTTCACCGACCAGCCGGACACCGGCCTCCTCGCCCGCGAGGACTTCCTCGACGGCTCCTGACCCCGTCGGGGTGACGACCGCCGGCCGCCCGGGCGACCCGCCCCGGGCGGCCGCGTCGTGCCACACCTGACGTACGACGCCCGCCGCCCGACGGCGCGAGCCGCGCACCGGATGCCCACCCGGTGCGCCCGGCGCCCGGACGCCCCGCCGTCGCCGCGGGACCTCACGTACCGCCGGATCGCGGGGAGTTGGGTATCTCACAGGGCAGTCTCGAACCGGAACGTTCCGGATGTCCGGCATGTCCGCGGTGTCTGCTCCGATCGGAGGTTGCGGCCCCTGGGGCGCGGGGATAGGAGTGTAGGACCACAGGCGATCAGGTGAGCGGGAGGCGTGCGCACATGGGCATGAGCGTGACCATCTCGGTGGGGACCGAGCAGGATGCCGAGCAGATCTTCAGGCTTCAGTACCTGTGTTTCCAGGGCGAGGCGGCGCTGTACGGCAACTACCGCATCGCTCCCCTCGTGCAGACCCTCGACTCCGTCCGGCAGGAGCTGGCCTCCGACTGCGTCTACGTGGCGCGGCTCGGCGAGGAGGTCGTCGGCTCGGTGCGCGGCACGATCGCCGAGGACGGCACGGCCGCCATCGGCAGGCTCTGCGTCCACCCCCGCCTCCAGGGGCACGGCATCGGCGCGCGGCTGCTGCGCGCGGCCGAATCGGCGCTGGCCGGGAGCGCGGTGCCACCAGGTTCCGCCTCTTCACCGGCCACCGCAGCGAAGGCAACCTCCGCCTGTACCGCCGGGTCGGCTACCGGACGGTGGGTACGTCCCAGGGCTCGGACGGCGTCCCGATGATCGTCCTGGAGAAGCCGGCGGACGAGTTCGCCACCACGGCCTGATCACCCGGGCCGAGCCTTCCCGGCTTCGGCTCGTCAGGCTTCGGTCCTCCCGGTTTCGGCCCGCCCGGCTTCGGCCCTTCCGGTCTCAGTCCGCCCGCCGAGCCTTCCGCAGCCAGAAGAGGGCGGTCAGCGGCAGCAGCACCGGGATGAACACGTAGCCCATCCCGTAGTCCGACCACACGGTCGAGTCCGGGAAGGCGCCCGGGTCCACCAGGGTCCAGGTGCCCACGGCCAGTACGCCCACCAGCTCGGCGGCGCAGCACACCTGCGCCGCCCTGCGCGCCGTCTCCCCGCCCCGCACCAGCGAGTACGTGATGAAGCCGTACACCAGACCGGCCGCCGCGGACAGCGAGTACGCGAGCGGCGCCCGGTCGAACTCCGTCGCGATCTGGTACGCCGACCGCGACACCGCGCCGACCACCATCACGCCGTAGAACCAGACCAGCAGCAGACCGGGGCCGCCGATCAGCCGCGTCGGCTTCTCCTTCACGGCCGTCACGTCAGCCTCCCCAGATGTCATACAGCCGCACCTCCAGGACGGCGAGCACGATCCCGCCCGCCGCGACCGTCACCGAACCCCACCGGGTCCGCTCGGCCAGCGACATGAACCCCGCCGCCGGAACGCACGCGAACGCGCCCAGCAGGTACGCCACGAAGATCGTCGTGCCCTGCGCCGGGTCCTCGCCCCGCGCCAGCAGCACGATCCCGACGACCAGCTGTACCAGCGCCAGCACCGAGACCACGGCCATCCCGATGAAGTGCCAGTCCTTCGTCGGCTGGTCACGGTAGGCCGCCCAGCCGCACCAGGCGGCGAGCAGCAGCGCGGCGACACCGGTCGTCAGCGTCAGGGCAGCGAGCATGCAGTGACCCTATTACGGCCGTATGCGGCCCCCGCGTCCGGGCCCGCGCCCCGCGCCCGGACCGGGACTTGGTCGGGATCCGTCCCGGACGCGGCCCGGTCGCGATCCGCGCGTGCTCCCGACGCGGTCCGGTCGCGGTCCGGCGGCCGTGGCGTTGGCCACAGCCCACCCCGGCCGCGGGTCCGGATCCGGCCCTGGCGAGAAAGCCCCGCCCCCCTTGTCCGCGCTGGTCACCGACGGGGGAGCGGAGGACTCCGTTTGTGTGCGCGCACTGTCCACGGCTGTCCAACATGTGGACGGACGGGCTTTGTCAGGACCGTGGGTCTGCTTTACTGATCGCATGACCACGACGAGCAGCCGCACCCTTGCGACCGAGGCGACCATGACGCCCGGTGCTCGTTGTACGTGTCGAATGTGCGCCTGTTAGAGGGCCCCCGCACCACACCCGAGCTCGCGCCCCGAAGCGAGACGCCGTGGCACGTCCGTACGCCTCCCGTACGTGACGAGGCACCTCCTCCACTGCCCGGACGGCTCTGCCCGAACGGCGCGGGGAGACCCATCGCGCACATGTTCTCCCCCGGTTTCCTCGCCACCGCGAGAACCGTGCCGCGTCCCTGACCGAATGCATCCGTGCCCGGGCACACCCACGCCCGCGCACTCGACAGTGACGGAAACCCACGTGATCACCACTACGGGCCTGACCAAAATTTATGGGGCCGACCGCTCGCGCGGCCGTGAGGTCACCGCCCTCGACGGCGTCGATCTGCACGTCCGCGAAGGTGAGGTGTACGGCGTCATCGGCCAGTCCGGCGCCGGCAAGTCCTCGCTGATCCGCTGCGTCAACCTCCTGGAGCGCCCCACCTCCGGCACGGTCACCGTCGCCGGACAGGACCTCACCGCCCTCGCCGGCCGCGGCCCGCGCGCCGGCCGGGAACTGCGCGAGGCGCGCAGCCGTATCGGCATGGTCTTCCAGCACTTCAACCTGCTGTCGTCGCGGACCGTGCGGGACAACGTCGAGCTGCCGCTGGAAATCCTCGGCAAGTCCGGGAAGGAACGTTCCCGCAAGGCGCTCGAACTGCTCGACCTCGTCGGTCTCGCCGACAAGGCGGGTGCCTACCCGCCCAGCTCTCCGGCGGCCAGAAGCAGCGCGTCGGCATCGCCCGCGCCCTCGCCGGCGACCCCAAGGTGCTGCTCTCCGACGAGGCCACCAGCGCCCTCGACCCGGAGACCACCCGCTCGATCCTCCAACTGCTGCGCGACCTCAACCGCCGGCTGGGCCTGACGGTCCTGCTCATCACCCACGAGATGGGCGTGGTGAAGTCGATCTGCGACTCCGCCGCGCTCATGGAACGCGGCCGCATCGTCGAGTCCGGCACCGTCGGCGAGCTGCTCGCCACGCCGGGCTCCCAGCTGGCCGCCGCGCTCTTCCCGGTGGGCGGCGAGGCGACCGGCGACGACCGGACCGTCCTGGACGTCACCTTCCAGGGCGAGACGGCCACCCAGCCGGTCATCTCCCAGCTGTCGCGCACCTACAACATCGACATCTCGATCCTGGGCGCGGCCATCGACACCGTCGGCGGCCTCCAGATCGGTCGGATGCGCATCGAACTGCCCGGCCGCTACGAGGACAACGTGGTGCCGATCGGCTTCCTGCGCGAACAGGGTCTTCGGATCGACGTGCCGGGCGCCGCCGACGAGCGGCCCCAGCTGGTGAAGGACGGTGCCCGGTGACCTGGTCGGAAATGCAGCCCCTGCTGGAGCAGGCGTGTTGGGACACCTTCTACATGGTGGGCTGGTCCACGCTCATCGCCGTCGTCGGCGGTCTTCCGCTCGGGATCCTCCTGGTCCTCACCGACCGCGGCGGCCTGCTGCAGAACGTCGTCGCCAACAAGGTGATCGGGCAGGTCGTGAACGTCGCCCGCTCGATGCCGTTCATCATCCTGATGGTCGCGCTGATGACCTTCACCCGCTGGCTGACCGGGACGACCATCGGCCGCGAGGCCGCCATCGTGCCGCTCGCGATCGGCGCGATCCCCTTCTTCGCGCGGCTGGTGGAGATGTCCGTCCGCGAGGTCGACGGCGGACTCGTGGAAGCCGTGCAGTCCATGGGCGGCAGCACCTGGAAGATCGTCCGCAGCGTGCTCGTCCCCGAGGCCCTGCCGTCCCTGATCTCCGGAGCCACCACGACCGTCGTCGCCCTCATCGGCTACTCCGCCATGGCGGGCACCGTCGGCGCGGGCGGCCTGGGCGACATCGCGATCCGCTACGGCTACCAGCGCTTCGAGACCGGCCTGATGTGGATCACCGTCGCCGTCCTGGCCGTCGTCATCTCCCTGCTCCAGTTCGGCGGCGACCTCGCGGCCCGCTCCCTGCACCGGCGCACCGGCAAGGGCAGCCCGCTGCTCCTCTTCAGGCCGCTGCGCGGCATCCTCCCCGGCACGGTCGCCACCGACGCCGTCAGGAAGAGCTGACCACCCCGCCCCGGCCACACCTCTCGCGCCGTCCCCCTCACTTCCACCCCTCTGTTCCTCCCCGCACACCCACCGCGGGGACGCACCACCTCAGGAAAGGCACTTTTCGTGCGTAACACCGCCAAGATCACCACCGCCGTCCTCGCCGCCGGAGCCCTCACCCTCGGGCTCGGCGCGTGCGGTTCGGACAAGGACTCCGGCTCCGGCTCCGCCGACACGAGCGGCCCGCTGATCGTCGCCGCGAGCCCCGTCCCGCACGCCGAGATCCTCACCTTCGTCAAGGACAAGCTGGCCAAGGACGCGGGCCTCGACCTGGAGGTCAAGGAGTTCACCGACTACGTCACGCCGAACACGGCGACGGAGGACGGCTCGGTGGGCGCCAACTACTTCCAGAACCAGCCCTACCTCGACGACTTCAACAAGAAGAACGGCACTCACATCGTGCCCGTCGTCACGGTCCACCTGGAGCCGCTCGGCCTCTACTCCGACAAGTTCAAGAGCGTCGACGACCTCAAGAGCGGCGCGACCGTCGCCGTTCCGAACGACACCGTCAACGAGGCGCGCGCCCTGAAGCTGCTCGCCGCGAACGGCCTCATCACGCTCAAGGACGGCGCGGGCAACGCGGCGACCCCCGCCGACATCGCCAAGAACCCGAAGAACCTCGAGTTCAAGGAGCTGGAGGCGGCGCAGACCCCGCGCTCCCTGGGCGACGTGGACGCCGCCGTCATCAACGGCAACTACGCCATCGAGGCCGACCTGAAGCCCTCGAAGGACGCCCTCGTCCTGGAGTCCGCCACGGACAACCCCTACGGCAACTTCCTCGCCGTCAAGGAGGGCGACGAGGACGACCCGCGCGTGCGGAAGCTCGCGAAGCTCCTCACCTCCGCCGAGGTCAAGAAGTTCATCGAGGACAAGTACGCCGGCTCCGTCATCGCGTCCTTCTGACGCGGGTTCCGGCCCCGTCCCGGCCGGTCAAGTCCTGACGTACCCGAACAAGTTCCCCACGGGGTCCGCGCCGTCCGCCGGTGCGGACCCCGTGGTGCGACCCGGTGCTTTCATGCTGCATGCTGAGCAGTTCAGCGGGCCTGACGGCCAACCAGGTCGGACCCTGACGGTTTCGAAGGTTACGGAGCGGCGCATGACGAGCACCTTCCCCAACATCTCCATCAGCACGGAGCGGTTGGTGCTGCGTCCCCTCGACGAGGACGACGTGCCCGCACTGGCCGAGATGATGAACGACGAACAGGTCACGGCCTGGACCTCCGTCCCCCAGCCCTTCACCGCCGAGGACGCCCGCGCCTGGATCACCGGGCACGCCCCCGCCGAACGCGCCTCCGGACGCGGACTCGACCTCGCCGTCACCGAGTTCCTCACCCAGCGGCTCGTCGGCGTGATCCAGCTGGGCAGGACCGACTGGCACGTACGGTCCACCGAGCTGTCGTACATCATCGCCCCCTGGGCCCGCGGCGAGGGCTACGCCTCCGAGGCCGCGCTCGCCACCGCCCAGTGGCTGCTCACCGACCAGAAGCTCGAACGCATCGAGCTGCGCACGGCCGCCGACAACACCGCCTCGCAGCAGGTCGCGCAGAAGATCGGCTGCATCAGCGAGGGCGTCCTGCGCGGCGCCTGCATAGCGCGCGTGCGCGCCGACGACGGCACCTGGAGCGAGGCGCGCACCGACTTCATCGTGTGGAGCCTCCTCCCGGAGGACATCGAGGGCGCGGGGGAGCACCTCACGGAGAGCGGCGGCTACCCGTCGTACGGCGACTGGAACTGACCTCCGGACGCCGCACCGACGCCGCCCGCCCCGTACGACCAGGTACTCTCACGGAACCCCGCCAGCCCCGCCAGCCCCGCCAGCCCCGCCAGCCCCGCCAGCCCCGCCAGCCCCGCCAGCCCCGCCAGCCCCGCCAGCCCCGCCGGACCCGCCGGCCGCGCAGACCCACGGGAGACATACGACGATGGCCGACCGCGTCACGGTGATCGGCTGGGACGGCTCGCCGCTGACCGCCGCCGCCCGTTCGGCCCTGGGAGCCGCCACCCTGGTGGCCGGGGCCGCCCACCACCTGGCGCTGCCCGAGGTGCCCCCCGCCGCCGAACGCATCCGCCTCGGCAGCGTCGCCCTCGCCGCCCGCCGCATCGCCGGCCACCGCGGCACGGCCGTCGTCCTCGCCGACGGCGACCCCGGCTTCTTCGGCGTCGTACGGACCCTGCGCGCACCCGAGTTCGGCCTGGAGGTCGAGGTCGTCCCGGCCGTCTCCTCCGTCGCCGCCGCGTTCGCCCGCGCCGGCATGCCCTGGGACGACGCCCAGGTGGTCGTCGCACACCGGCGCACCCTGCGCCGGGCGGTGAACGTGTGCCGGGCCCACTCCAAGGTCGCCGTCCTCACCTCACCCGGCGCCGGCCCCGCCGAGCTGGGACTGCTCATGGAGGGCGTGCACCGCACCTTCGTCGTCTGCGAGGAACTCGGCACCGACCGCGAACAGGTCAGCGTCGTCACCTCCGAGAAGGCCGCCGACCACACCTGGCGCGACCCCAACGTCGTCATCGTCATCGGCGGCAGCACCAGCAGCACCGGCAGCGCCGGCAGCACCGGCGCACCGCCGGCCGGCGACGGCGGCTGGATCGCCGGCCGCGACCCGGGCACCGGCCCCCGCGGCTGGACGCTGCCCGCCGGGGAGTACGGCGGCGGACTGGGCGAGGGGGAGGCGGAACTGCTGCGCGCGGCCCAGCTCGCCCGGCTCGGACCGCGGGTGGGCGACCTCGTCTGGGACATCGGCTGCGGCAGCGGCGCCTTCGCCACCGAGGCCGCGCGGGCCGGGGCGGCCGTCATCGCCGTCGACCACGCCCTGGAGGCGTGCGCCCGCACCGACGCCGCCGCGCGCCGCTTCGGCGTCCAGCTCCAGATCGTCCGCGGCACCGCCCCGCACGTCCTGGAGGACCTGCCCGAACCGGACGTCGTCCGCGTCGGCGGCGGGGGAGCGGCCGTGGTCTCGGCGGTCGCCGACCGCCGCCCGCAGCGCATCGTCACCCATGCCATGACCCGCGACGCCGCCGAACGCGTCGGCCGCGACCTGACCGAGCACGGCTACCGCGTGGAGTGCGCGCTCGTCCAGTCCGTCGCACTCGACACACGGGCCTGGACGGAGACGGAGCGGAGCGTCGCGTTCCTGCTCAGCGGGTTCTGCCGGACCGTTCGGACCGGCCCGCTCCGCCCTCCCCGTGATCCCGTCGTCCGACCGCGCGCGGTAGGCTGGCCGATCGTCGTACCGCATTCGGGCACCCGGCTTTTCGTCGGTCGATGTCCGGAAAACGCATCTGATGTGGGGTGGGGTGTGGTACGGCAGAACCTGAGGGCGCGCAACGTGGCGCAGTCCACAGCGGAGCGTTGCGGATCAAGCTGTCGCGACGCGGCAACGGCCGCGACAATGCCATTGAATGGCTTTGTCGTCTTTTCCGGGCGGGTCGTTCGTGCCGCTGGGCGCGGACGCTCGTTCTTCACCACGGGGCGGTCGGTGCGCCGTTCCGGGTGAGCTGGTCGTAGGAGCACTAACCGATGGGCGAGGGGTACGCATGACCGACACCGGCCAGGTTCCGGGCGAGGGACTGCCGGAGAACGCAGGCATGGTGGAGCAGCAGGGCGTCCCCGCGCCCGGCGCGTACACCTACCTCTCCGAGACCACCGCCCAGGACGAAGACCTGCTGCTGCTGCCCGGCGCCCAGAGCGCCTGGGGCAACGAGGTGGCGCCGCCCGCGCCGGAGCCCGTGGTCGAGGCGGTGCACGAACCCGGCCCGCACGAGACGGCGGGCCGTGACACCGGCTCCGTCGACCTCGGCGGCGTCCGCCTCCCGAACCCGTCGGCGCCGCCCGCGGCACCGCGCCGCCCCCTGCACCTCGGCCCGCCCATCCCCGACACCTCCGCGAGCCCGGTCCGCTCCCTCGCCGACCGGGGCCCCGCGGGCGCGCCGGTACGCCACCCGGGCACGCCCGCCTCCGGGCCGGAGTACCTCGACGTCCAGCACCTGCGCGACATGCCTCCGCAGGGCGCGGCGCCGTGGGGCGCGCCGCCCGCCGCCCAGGCACAGGTCGTTCCGGGGGCGAACCCTGCGGAAACGGTCGTCCCGGCGGCCCGGCAGCAGCCCGAGCAGCAGGGCGCGGCCCAGGCGGTCATGGCACGCCTGGCCTCGGAGACGGGCGCGCCGCAGCCCGGGGAACCCGCGCAGCCGCCCCTGGCACCGGAGGCGGCCGAGCCCGCGACCGCCGACACGACCGCCCCCACGACCCCGGCCCCGGAGCCGCAGCCGGCGGACCCGTCCGGGGCCGCCGACGCCGCGCCCGGACCGGAGCCGGTGGCGCAGGTGTCCGAGCCCGCGCCGGACGTCTCGGCGCCCGACGCTCCTCAGGTACCCGACGCGGGTGCCGTCCCCGCCGACGGGACGGCGCCGCCCGTCGAGGCGGCCGTCGCACCCGCGGAGGTGCCGTCCCCGAGGCCCCGGCGCCCGCCGTGGCCCCCGAGGTCCCCGCCGTCGAGACCGATCCGACTTTCCGGGCCCCGGAAGCCGCCGTGCCCGTCGCCCCGCAGGCCCCGGAGGCTCCTCAGGCGTCCGAGCCCGTCGTCGCGCCGGATCCCGCGCAGGAGCCCCAGGCCGGCCCGGCCCCGGACGCCGCCCAGGCAGCCGACGCCGCGCCCGCCCCGGGCCCGGCGCCCGAGCACGCGGTCGTGACCCCCGAGGCGCCCGACGCCCCGGAGGCAGCCGCGCCCGCGTCCGAAGCGGTCACGCCGCTGCCCGCGCCGGCGACTGTCGCGACCGAGCCGGAGGCCGCTCCCCCGGTGCCGGAAGCTGTCACCCCGGTGCCGGACGCCGCCGCGCCCGGTCAGGTGCCCCCGGCCGCCGAGGCCCCGGTCCCCGCCCCGAGGCCGCCGCCGACGAGTCGGCCGCCGTCCACCAGGCGGCCCCGCAGCCCGAGCAGACGGCTGCACAGCCCGAGCGGACCGCCCCGGTGCCCGCCGGGACGGAACCGCCCGCCGAGCCCGTCCCGGACAACACCCAGCACCCCCGGTCCACCGAGTCCGCCCTGGACGCCTTCCTCGCTCAGCCCGCGCCGGACGTCCACTCCGGCCCGGCCCCGCAGGAGCAGGAGCACCCGCAGGAACCAGTCCACCCCGCGGACCCCGCGTCCCGGATCCCGGACGCCTCCGGTCCCGTCGCGGCGACGGCCCAGGACGCGCCGCAGACGGCCCCGACGCCAGACGCCCCCGCCGCGGCGGTCCTCCGGCCCACGGCGCCCGTCCTGTCCCCGGAGCCCCAGGAGCCCCAGCCGCTGGGCCAGTTCGTGCCGGTGGAGGGCGCGGTGCCGACCACCCCGCACCTCGCTCCCACCCCGCCGCACGCCCTCGTGCTTCCCACCGACGAGTTGGTGGTGGCCCAGGCAGCCGCACCCCAGGCAGCCGCGCCCGAGACGCCCGTCGCTCCGGAGGCGCCCGTACCCGAGGCGTCCCCGGCCGCGCCGCCCGCTGTCGCCCCCTCGGCGGACCTCCCCGCTCCCCGCGAAGCGGATCCCGCCATCGCGGAGGCCCCCACCGCGGACCCCGCCACCCCGGAGGCCGGCCCCGTGCCGGAGCCCGACCAGCAGGTCGCACAGAACGCGGAGGACCTGGACACCAGGGCCGCCGACCAGGAGGAAGAGAGCGCGGCCGCAGTGGAAGACGTACGGCAGTCCACCGGCCCCGCCGCCCCGCGTACGACGACGCCGAGCGCGAGGCCGTCCTGAAGGTCATGCGCGAACGCCGGGACATCCGCAACGGCTTCCGCAGCGACCCCATCCCGCACGAGGTGCTGCTGCGCGTCCTGGAGGCCGCCCACACCGCGCCCTCCGTCGGCCACTCGCAGCCCTGGGACTTCGTCGTGATCCGCTCCGCCGACACCCGGCGCGCGATGCACGAACTGGCGATGCGGCAGCGGGACGCCTACGCGAAGTCCCTCCCCAAGGGCCGGGCCAAGCAGTTCAAGGAACTGAAGATCGAGGCCATCCTCGACACCCCGGTCAACATCGTCGTCACCGCCGACCCGACCCGCGGCGGCCGCCACACCCTCGGCCGCCACACCCAGCCGCAGATGGCGCCGTACTCCTCCGCGCTCGCCGTGGAGAACCTGTGGCTCGCCGCCCGCGCCGAGGGCCTCGGCGTCGGCTGGGTCAGCTTCTTCGACGAGCGCGAGATGGTCCGCGCCCTCGGCCTGCCCGAGCACCTCGACGTCGTCGCCTACCTCTGCGTCGGGTACGTCGACGAGTTCCCGGACGAGCCCGAGCTGATGCAGGCCGGCTGGGCCAAGCGCCGCCCCCTGTCGTGGGTCGTCCACGAGGAGACGTACGGCCGCCGCGCGCTGCCCGGCGAGGACCCGCACGACCTGCTCGCCGAGACCGTCGCGGGGATCCGCCCGCTGGACGCCAAGGCGCTCGGCGAGGCCTGGGAACGGCAGAAGCGCATGACGAAGCCGGCCGGCGCGCTCGGCATGCTGGAGATCATCTCCGCGCAGCTGTCCGGGCTGTCCCGCCAGTGCCCGCCGCCGATCCCGGAGCCCGCGGCCGTCGCGATCTTCGCCGGCGACCACGGGGTGCACGCCCAGGGCGTCACCCCCTGGCCGCAGGAGGTCACCGCGCAGATGGTGGCCAACTTCCTCGGCGGCGGTGCGGTCTGCAACGCCTTCGCGAACCAGGTGGGCGCCGAGGTCTGCATCGTGGACGTCGGCGTCGTGGCCGACCTCCCGGCCACCCCCGGCCTGCTGCCCCGCAAGGTCCGCGCGGGCACGTCCGACATGACGACCGGCCCCGCGATGTCCCGCGAGGAGGCCAAGCAGGCCATCGAGGTCGGCATCGAGACGGCCCGCGACCTGGTGGCGGCCGGCAACAAGGCCCTCCTCACGGGCGAGATGGGCATCGCCAACACGACGGCGTCCGCGGCCCTCATCTCGGTCTTCACCGGTGCCGACCCGGCCGAGGTCACCGGCCGCGGCACCGGCATCAACGACGAGACCCTCGCCCGCAAGACCGAGGTCGTCCGCCGCGCCCTGGAAGTCCACCAGCCCGACCCGGCCGACCCCATCGGGGTCCTCGCGGCCGTCGGCGGCTTCGAGCACGCGGCGATGGTCGGCCTCCTGCTGGGCGGCGCGTCCCTGCGCACGCCCGTGATCCTGGACGGGGTGAGCGCCGGCGCCGCCGCACTGGTCGCCCGCGCGATCGCCCCGAGGTCCTCGCGGCCTGCATCGCGGGCCACCGCAGCGCCGAACCCGGCCACGTCGCCGCCCTCAACAAGCTGGGTCTGCGCCCCCTGGTCGACCTCGACCTCCGCCTGGGCGAGGGCACCGGCGCCCTGCTGGCCCTTCCGCTGGTCCAGAGCACGGCACGGGCGATGCACGAGGTGGCGACCTTCGACTCGGCGGGAGTGACCGAGAAGTAGGACGCCGCCGGGTCGGGAGGCACGCGCCCCTGCATGCCCCCCGACCCGCCGTACGCTGAACCCACCTCTAAAATGCGCACGTCAGGGCCGCTCCAGAGCCGCAGCGCCCGCCTCCGCCCGTTCGAGGAGCCGCCCCTCATGGCCGAACACCCCGCCTACCCCGTAGGCCTCCGCCTCACCGGCCGCCGTGTGGTCGTCGTCGGCGGCGGCCAGGTCGCCCAGCGACGCCTGCCCGCCCTGATCGCCGCGGGCGCGGACGTCCTCCTCGTGTCCCCCGAGGCGACCCCTCCGTCGAGGCGATGGCGGACGCGGGCGAGATCACCTGGGAGCGGCGGGTCTACACCCTCGGCGACCTCGCCGACGCCTGGTACGCCCTGATCGCCACCGGCGACCCCGACGCCAACGCCGCCGCCTCCGCCGAGGCGGAGCGCCACCGCGTGTGGTGCGTACGCTCCGACGACGCCGACGAGGCCACCGCCTGGACCCCCGCGACGGGCCACAGCGAGGGCGTCACCGTCGCCGTGCTGACCACGGACGCCAAGGGCCGCGACCCCCGGCGCACCGCGGCCATCCGCGACGCGGTGGTCGAGGGCCTGCGCGACGGCACCCTGGTCGCGCCCCACCACCGCACCCGCACCCCGGCGTCGCCCTCGTCGGCGGCGGCCCCGGCGACCCCGACCTGATCACGGTCCGCGGCCGCCGCCTCCTCGCCGAGGCGGACGTCGTCATCGCGGACCGCCTCGGCCCGCGCGACCTCCTCGCCGAACTCCCGCCGCACGTCGAGGTGATCGACGCCGCGAAGATCCCGTACGGGCGGTACATGGCCCAGGAGGCCATCAACAACGCGTTGATCGAGCACGCCAAGCAGGGCAAGTCGGTCGTCCGGCTCAAGGGCGGCGACCCCTACGTCTTCGGCCGCGGCATGGAGGAACTCCAGGCCCTCGCCGAGGCCGGCATCGCCTGCACGGTGGTTCCCGGCATCTCCAGTTCGATCTCCGTCCCCGGCGCGGCCGGCATCCCGGTCACCCACCGCGGGGTCGCCCATGAGTTCACCGTGGTCAGCGGCCATGTCGCCCCGACGACGAGCGTTCCCTGGTCGACTGGCCCTCCCTCGCCAAGCTCACCGGCACGCTGGTGATCCTGATGGGCGTCGACAAGATAGGGAAGATCGCCGAGACGCTGATGGCGCACGGCAAGCCGGCCGACACCCCGGTCGCGCTCGTCCAGGAGGGCACGACGGCGGCCCAGCGCCGCGTCGACGCCACCCTGACGACGGTCGCCGAGACGGTCCGCACCCAGGAGGTCCGACCGCCGGCGGTCATCGTCGTCGGCGAGGTCGTCGGCGTCGGCCTGCCCGCGCCGGTGTGACCGCCGGCAGGCGAGCCCGGCGTGCGACCCCCGGCGTGCAACCCCGGGTAACAAACCCCTGCCGAACCGTTGGCACCGCACTCAGGACAAGGCGGTATCACCCCGTGGCCGATCTCATCACCGTCGAGGATCCCGACGACCCGCGCCTGCGCGACTACACCGGCCTGACCGACGTCGAACTGCGCCGCAGACGCGAGCCCGCCGAGGGCCTGTTCATCGCCGAGGGCGAGAAGGTCATCAGACGGGCCAAGGAGTCCGGTTACGAGATGCGCTCGATGCTGCTGTCCGCCAAGTGGGTCGACGTCATGCGCGACGTCATCGACGAACTCCCGGCCCCGGTCTACGCCGTCAGCCCGGAGCTCGCCGAGCGGGTCACCGGCTACCACGTCCACCGGGGCGCCCTGGCCTCCATGCAGCGCAAGCCGCTCCCGACGGCCGCCGAGATCCTGCGGACCGCACGCCGGGTCGTGATCATGGAATCGGTGAACGACCACACCAACGTCGGCGCGATCTTCCGCTCCGCGGCGGCCCTCGGCATGGACGCGGTCCTGCTCTCACCGGACTGCGCCGACCCCCTCTACCGCCGCAGCGTGAAGGTCTCGATGGGCGCGGTCTTCTCCGTGCCGTACGCCCGCCTGGACACCTGGCCCAGGGGCCTGGACCCGGTCCGCGAGGCCGGCTTCACGCTGCTCGCCCTCACCCCCGACGAGAAGGCCGTCAGCCTGGACGAGGCGGCACCCCACACCATGGACCGGGTCGCGCTCATGCTCGGCGCGGAGGGCGACGGCCTCTCCGCCCGGGCCCTGGCCGCCGCCGACGCACGGGTCCGCATCCCCATGTCCCACGGCGTCGACTCCCTCAACGTGGGCGCCGCCGCCGCCGTCGCCTTCTACGCCGTCGCGACGGGCCGCCCGTCGGCGTAGGCTCCGCCCGCCCCCGCGGGCGACCGCCCGCCGGGCCCAGCGGCGTCCCGCCGCACGTCCGCCTGGGCCTGCTGCCGGTGCCGTACGACGTCGTTCTCGCCGCCGAGTCCCCGGGCCGGCCCCTGGCAGCCCTGGACGACCGCGATGCCGAGCGCCACGAGCAGCGTCACCACGACGAAGACGAACAGCCGCTGCCGCAGCAGCCGCGGATTGGCGGGCCGCAGTCCGGTGCCCGTGGCGCGCGGTGTCCGGCGGCCGGCCCCGCTGCGCGGCGCGGGTCTGCTGCCGCTGCCGGAACGGGTGTTGCGGGAGGAGCCGGTGTTCCGCGAAGAGCCCGTGTTCCGCGAAGCCGGGGTCGACCGGGCCCCGGACGCGACGGGGGGTTGCCGCCGCCGCGCGAGGCACCGCCGCGTGAGGGCGTGCCGCCCCGGGGCGGCACGGCCCCGCGCGAGGACGGCACCCCGCCGCGGGACGGCGGCGGACCGGGCTGCCGCAGCGTGCGCTCCGGGTAACTGGTGTCGGCCAGCCGCCCGGTGGGCCGGTCGGCCTCACCCGCGCGCGGCGCGGGCGGCCGCACCTCGGCCGGACCGTGGGCCTCACGGGCCGCGATCTCCTTCAGCCGCAGCGAGAGATCGAGCGTGCTGGGCCGCTCCTGCGGATCCTTCGCCAGACAGGCCCGGATCAGCGGGGCCAGGGCGTCCGGGACGCCGTGCAGGTGGGGCTCCTCGTGCACCACCCGGTACAGCATCACCTCGGAACTGCCGTGCCCGAAGGGGAGTCGGCGGTCGAGGCGTACGCGAGGGTGGCGCCGAGCGAGAAGACGTCGGTGGCCGGGGTGACGAGCGCACCGCGCACCTGCTCCGGCGCGAGGAACCCGGGGAGCCGACCGCCGTACCGACGTGCGTGAGCGTGGAGGCTCCCGTCGCCCAGGCGATGCCGAAGTCGATGATCCGCGGGCCCTTGGGGGAGAGCAGGATGTTCGAGGGCTTCAGGTCCCGGTGCACGACCCCGGCCTCGTGAACGGCGACGAGCCCCTCCGACAGCGCCGCCCCGATCGACGCCAGCTCGGCCGCCCCGAGGGGACCGTCGTCGGCGACCTTGTCGTGCAGCGACGGGCCGGGCACGTACTGGGTGGCGAACCACGGCCGGTCGGCGTCCAGGTCCGCCGCGACCAGCCGGGCGGTGCACCCGCCCCGGATCCGCCGGGCCGCCGACACCTCGCGCGCGAACCGCGACCGGAACTCCTGGTCCTCGGCCAGATCGGGCCGGATCACCTTCAGCGCGACCCGCTGCCCCTTCTTGTCGGAGCCCAGGTAGACGACGCCCATCCCGCCCGCGCCGAGCCGTCGGTGAAGCTTGAACGAGCCGACGACGCGCGGGTCCTCGCGCCTCAGGCGCATCATCGCCATGTTCATCCCCGCTGCCCGGTCCGTGTGACGTGGCACAGCTTACGTTTCCACGGCCGCTCGCGCGCAGAGGCCGCGCCCTCTCGGCCCCGCCGATTGTCCGTGCGGGGCGGGAGGGGTGAAGGGTGGTCAGCGACCCGGCGAGCAGGCTCACTTCGCTTTTCCACTGGTCACAACCACCTCTCGCAGAAGGGGGTTGCACCCACGAGGGCCGACCGGGCGGAGAGTGCCGCCGACGCCGGCGGGGCGGCGCGGACCCCTGACGACACGGCCGGTCGGGCGGGCCGCCGGGGGGATACCGGGGTGCGTGCGGGGTGGGGGAAGTGAGAGAAGTCACCCGGCCGGGACAGTTGGGGAAAACCGGCCCGCACCGGGCACCCCTTCCGGGAGGACCCCGAGACCGGGAACCCCGTCTCCACCCAGGGGAGTACTCCGCAGGTCATGGCTCATCCTCCGGGAGGCCCGGCAATCGGTACGAGGGCATGACGCCCGGCGCCCGCCGCGCGCCTAGATTTGAGGTCGAGCGGCGGGTGCAGCACTCGTCCCCCGAGGTCAGACACCCGCCGCTCGCCAAGGACAACCGAGAACGGTCAGGAGAGGGACCATGGCCCACACGGCACCGCGGACGCACCTCCGCACCGCGCGACCCCGCCGTACGGGCCGCCGCCACCCCCTGGTGGCGACGGTCATGGCCCTCCCCCTGGCGGTCCTGCTCCTCGTCGTCTTCGACGGCTGGGAGACAGTGGCCACACAGGCGTCGTCCGTGGGTGTGATGCTGGGGCGCTGAGCGGCGACCCCAGGCCCGGAAGAGCGGTCCGGGCGGGGACATCCATCCATGAAACCCCGTGGGGACGGGGGTACGGCGGACGGCAAGAAATGCCGGCGCAGCTGGGGAGCTGCGCCGGCATTGCCCTTTCCAGCCACGGTCCGGTGACCCAGCCCGTCCGGCGTCCGAGGACGAGGCCGTTCAGGCCGAAAGCGGGGGCCAGGGGCGGCAGCCCCCGGGGGCGGGTCGGGAAGGGGCGGCAGGGGCGAACCCCCCACCCCGTGACAGCACAGGCCCCCGAGAACCCCCACCCCCGTACCCTGCGGAGCAGACCCGCACCGCCCCAGGGAGCCCCGTGCCCACCCACCCCCTCCTCGCCGCACTCACCTCCCGCGCCCGCACCCACGCGCACACCCGCACCCCCACCTGCCCCTGCGGCACGGCCACCCTCGCCGACCGCCCCGACGCCACCGTCGTCCGTCACGCCGGCACCGTCGCCAAGGCCCACGCCCCGGACACCGACCCCGCCGCCCTCGTGCCCCGCCTCACCACCGCCGCCCGTCTTTCCGACGTCCTCCTGCCCCCGCTCACCCCGACGCCCGCCGTCCTCGGCGACCGGCTCGTCACCTTCTGGCCGTACGGCGCCCCCGTGGACCCGCAGGACCCGGACGCCGCCCCCTGGGAAGCCGCCGGCAGCCTCCTCGCCCGCCTCCACCGCACCCCCGCGCCCGCCCCGTTGCCTCCGATGCGCGGCCCCGCCAAGGCCGCCCGCGCCGTGGCCCGCCTCCGCGCGGCGGGGGCCCGTCCCGAGGCCGCCCCCGTCCTGAGCGCCTGGACCCGTCTGCCCGCCTGGGCCCGGGGCGAGGCCCCGATGCCGGACGCCACCACCGTCTGCCACGGCGACCTCCACCTCGGGCAGCTGGTCCGCCACCCCGCCCCGACGGCCCGTGGCGCCTCATCGACATCGACGACCTGGGCGTCGGAGTCCCTGCCTGGGACCTGGCCCGCCCCGCCGCCTGGTACGCCTGCGGGCTGCTCCCGCCCGAGGAGTGGACCCGCTTCCTGACCGCCTACCGGCAGGCGGGCGGCCCCGCCGTGCCCGCCGACGGCGATCCCTGGCCCGCCCTCGACGTCCCGGCCCGCGCCCTCACCGTCCAGACCGCCGCCCGCGCCCTCACCAAGGCCCTCGCCGGCGGCAGGGAGCCGGACGAGGTCGAGCGGGCCCTCGTCGACGCCTGCGCGCGCATGGGTCCGGTACCGGCCCCGTCGGCGCCGGACTCCGCGAAGTAGGGTGCAACCGACCGCAGCGGGACGGAGTCTGTCCTGGTGATACGCGAAGCAGGACCGACCGGCGAGGAGTTGAGCCGAAACATGCAGTGTCCGAAGTGCCACGCCCCCATGCACACGTACAACCGCAACGGTGTCCAGATCGAGCAGTGCAGCAACTGCCGGGGAATCTTCCTCGACTACGGCGAGCTGGAGGCGCTGACCCGCGTGGAGTCCCAGTGGACCCAGCAGGCCCCGCCGCCCCCGCCCGCCCCGCAGGCGTACCCCGCCGCCCCGGCCGCTCCCGCCTGGGGCGCCCCGCACGGCGGCCACGGTGGTCACTACGGGCACCAGCGCCACAAGAGCTTCGGGCACATGCTCTTCTCCAGCTGAGCCGCGCACACGAAGGAGCCCCGACCGCGCTGGGCGGCCGGGGGCTCCGGTGCGTGGACGATACTGGGATTGAACCAGTGACCTCTTCCGTGTCAGGGAAGCGCTCTCCCGCTGAGCTAATCGTCCTCGGGGTGGTCACGGCCGGGGGCCGTGGATGCTGCGTGCGCGATACTGGGATTGAACCAGTGACCTCTTCCGTGTCAGGGAAGCGCTCTCCCGCTGAGCTAATCGCGCGGGGGATCCGAAGATCCAGTGGACGATACTGGGATTGAACCAGTGACCTCTTCCGTGTCAGGGAAGCGCTCTCCCGCTGAGCTAATCGTCCTTGGAGGTGGAGACGGGATTTGAACCCGTGTAGACGGCTTTGCAGGCCGTTGCCTCGCCTCTCGGCCACTCCACCAGGAGTGTAGGGGGCCGGGAAGCCCCCTCTTCCTTCGAGCGGACGACGAGGCTCGAACTCGCGACCTCAACCTTGGCAAGGTTGCGCTCTACCAACTGAGCTACGTCCGCCTGTCGTTTCGGTCCGCTCTCGCGGCCCGGCGACGAGTTGAACTCTAGCGGATTCCGGGGCCAGTACAAAAACGCGTTTGTGCAGCGTGCTGCGCTGCGTCCCGCCGGGCACCCGCCCGGGCCACCGCCGGGACATCCCCGGGCCGCCCCCGGGACACCCGCCCTAGACTCGACACCGTGCTCCACCTCCCTCCTCTCGCCCGCTTCGGCGACCGCGTCGCCACCGGCCTCCTCGACGTCACGCAAGACCCGGAAGCCCTGGACTCCGCCGGTTTCTGGGCCGTGTCCGCCGATTTCGAGGGCCGTCTGGTCTGCGCCCGCTTCGCCGACGTCCGGGTCGAGCCGGTGCCCGTTCCGGTGCCGGGGGAGTGGCGGGGACCCGCAACCGGTGACTGGACGTCGTCCCTGGACCACGCGGCGTACACGGCCGGGGTGCGCCGGATCCGGGCGTCCATCGCGGCCGGCGAGGTCTACCAGGCGAACCTGTGCCGGGTCCTGTCGGCGCCGCTGCCCCGCGGCGCCGACCCGGACGCGCTGACGGCCCTGCTCGCCCGCGGCAACCCGGCGCCCTATGCCGGAACGATTCGGCTGCCGGAGCACGGCGTCGAGATCGCCACCGCGTCCCCGGAGCTGTTCCTGCGGCGGGACGGGCGGGTCGTGGAGTCCGGGCCGATCAAGGGGACCGGACGGACCGAGGCGGACCTCCTCGAGAAGGACCACGCCGAGAACGTGATGATCGTGGACCTGGTCCGCAACGACATCGGCCGGGTCTGCGCCACCGGCAGCGTGACCGTGCCCGACCTGTGCGCCGTGGAGAAGCACCCGGGCCTGGTCCACCTCGTGTCCACGGTCCGCGGCGAGCTGCGCGAGGACGCCGGCTGGCCCGAGCTGCTCGCCGCCGCGTTCCCGCCGGGCTCGGTCACCGGCGCCCCCAAGTCCAGCGCCCTGCGGATCATCGGCGAACTGGAGACGGCGCCGCGCGGCCCGTACTGCGGCGGCGTCGGCTGGGTCGACGCCGACCGCGGCACCGGCGAGCTGGCCGTCGGCATACGCACCTTCTGGATCGACCGCGGGGCCGGTGCCCTGCGCTTCGGCACCGGAGCCGGCATCACCTGGGGCTCCGACCCCGAGGCGGAGTGGCGGGAGACCGAGCTGAAGGCGTCCCGGCTGCTCGCGGTAGCGTCGGGAGCGTACGAGGTGAGTGGAGAGGGACTGACGTGAAGATCTGGCTCGACGGCGGGTTGCAGGACACCGAGTCCGCCCGTGTCTCCGTCTTCGACCACGGCCTGACCGTGGGCGACGGCATCTTCGAGACCGTGAAGGCGGTGCACGGCGAGACGTTCGCGCTCACCCGGCACCTCGACCGGCTGACCCGCTCCGCGCGCGGTCTCGGCCTGCCCGACCCCGACCTCGACGAGGTCCGCCGCGCCTGCGCCGCGGTCCTGGCCGCGAACCCGATGCCGCTCGGCCGGCTGCGCATCACCTTCACCGGCGGCCACGGCCCCTCGGCTCCGACCGCGGCGAGCACGGGCCGACCCTCGTGGTCGCCCTCGGCGAGACCGGCCGCCGCCCCGACTCCACGGCCACGATCACGGTCCCCTGGACCCGCAACGAGCGCGGCGCCCTCACCGGCCTGAAGACGACCTCGTACGCCGAGAACGTCGTCGCCCTGGCCCGCGCCCACCGGCACGGCGCCACCGAGGCGCTGTTCGGCAACACGGTCGGCCGGCTCTGCGAGGGCACCGGGTCGAACGTCTTCGTCGTCCTGGACGGCGAGATCCACACCCCGCCGCTCGCCTCCGGCTGCCTCGCGGGCATCACCCGCGAGCTGACAGTCGAGTGGACCGGCGCCAAGGAGACCGACCTGCCGCTGGACGTGCTGGAGCGCGCCGACGAGGTCTTCCTCACCTCCACCCTGCGGGACGTCCAGGCCGTGCACCGCGTCGACGGCCGCGAACTGCCGGGCGCCGCGGGGCCCGTGACCGCCAAGGCGATGCGCGTCTTCGACGAACGGGCGGCCGGCGACCTGGACCCCTGAGTCCCTGCCCCCGCTTCCCCGCCCGCCCCGGTTATTCGGCTGACCCGGGGCGCGGCAACGGGTAGAACACCCGTGATGACCACGACCCTGCGGCCGACCGAGCCGCTCCAGCGCAGCGCCGACGGGGCGCTGTCCCGCCGCTTCCAGGTGTGCGTGAACAGCCGCCCCGTGGGCGCGCTCCACCTCTCGACCCATCCCGGCTTCGGTCCGGCGGTCGCCCGCATCGACGACCTGCGCGTCGAGGAGGCCGACCGCGGGCGCGGCCGGGGCGCGGTCGCCGCGCTCGCCGCCGAGGAGGTGGCGCGCGGCTGGGGCTGCCGGAGGATCGAGATCCGGGTGCCCGCCGACGCCGGGGCCGCCCTGCGGCTGGCGCACGCGCTCGGATACGTCCACCGCAACCGCGGGATGGAGAAGCCGCTCGGCACCGTCCCGCCCCGGCTGCCCGACGGCAGCCGGGCCAGACCCATGACCGAGGCCGAGTTCGGGCCCTGGCTCCGGCGGGGCCTCGTGGAGTACGCGCAGGACTGGATCGACCGCGGCGTCCCCGAGGAGGAGGCCTGGGCCAAGTCCCGGCGGGACAACCGGCTGCCGCAGGGCGTGGCCACCGAGGACATGCTGTTCAGCGTCCTGGAGCACGAGGGCGGCCGGGTCGGCACGCTGTGGATGTCCTTCGCCGGGGACGAGGCCTTCGTGTTCGACGTCGAGACCGACGAGCCCTTCCGCGGCCGGGGCCACGGCCGCACCCTGATGCTGCTGGCCGAGGCCCAGTCGATCGCCGCCGGCAAGCCCGTCATCGGCCTCAACGTCTTCGAGGGGAACACGCCCGCCGAGCGCCTCTACGAATCGCTCGGCTACGTGCCGGTGGAGTACTCCCTCTACAAGCAACTGCTCTGAGACCGGGGCGCCTCAGCCCTGTTCGGCCAGCAGCCGGTCCGCGATCTCCTCGATGCGCTCGCGGAGCCCCTCCTGGCTCTTGCCGCCGTCGAGACGCTCGCCGCCGATGACGTATGTCGGGGTGCCGGTGACGCCGATCGCCTTGCCCTCGGCCTGGTCGGCGTCGACGATCAGGATGTGCCGCCCGTCGATGAGTGCCGTGTCGAACTCCTCGGCGTCCAGACCCAGTTCCCGCGCGACCTCGACCAGGAAGGGTTCTCCCCACGCTCCAGTTCCCCGACCCGCGCCAGCACCGCCTCGACGTACGGCCAGCCCCGTCCCTGCTCCGCGGCCTCCTCCGCGGCCTGGGCCGCGGCGAAGGCATGCCGGTGCTTCTCCAGCGGGAAGTGCCGCAGTCGCGGCTCCAGCCGGTCGCCGTAGCGCTCGCGCAGGGCGCGGAGATCGGCCAGTGCGGTACGGCAGTCGGGGCACTGGAGCTCGCACCAGACGTCGAGGACGACGGCGGGACGGGCGGATTCGGGCGCCGGGACGGCCGCGGGGGAGGAGTCGCTCATGCCTCCAGTCTTCCAGCCCCCGTCCCGGCCCCCCAATCCGGACGGTCCGCACCGCCGCGACGTACGGCGCCCGCCGGCACCTGGGGAGGAGCCGACCCGGAGATGTCCCTGATGTCCGGCTGAGGCATGGCCCGGCGGTCCCTCGCAGGTGCAGGATGGAGGAGCGAAGCACCGCCCCCGCGGCGGTGCGGAGCCGTACCGCCCCTGACCGCATGTCCCGTGTCTGGAGGACCGGATGATTGCCGAGACCGTGTGTTCCGCCGTCGCCGCGGCCGGCCTGGGCATCGCGGCCGTCACGGCGTACCGCAAGCGTTTCCTGGCGGCGGCCCGGATCGCGGCCTACGCACTGGTGCCCCTCGGTCTGGTGATGACGGGGGTCGTCGAGTGGGCCGCCGACACCGCCTTCAGCCCGACGGCCTGGGCCGGCTTCGGTGTCCTCGGCGCCGCCTGGGCGCTGTTCGCGACCACCCGCGCGGTCGAGCGCCGCAGGGGCGGCGGCACCCGCAAGGAGCGCAGGGCGGCGGCGCGCTCCGCGCACACCGGTGCCGTGGCGCCGGCCGCGTCGGCACCCTCGCTGGGGCAGGGCGCCCGGCCCGCCTCCCGCCCCGCCGCCGCGCCCCGGGCGACCCCTCGGACGACTTCAGCGACATCGAGGCCATCCTCAAGAAGCACGGCATATGAACCGGTGCCGCCGGCCGGTGACGGCCCGGCACCGGTGGCGTCACCGCAGCTGACGGGGCTCGCGCGGCAGGACCGCCCCGCGGCGGAAACGACACAGTCGGGCCGCACGCGCGCGGAAGTGATCACGACGGGAAACCGACATCACGGAATTCGGCGAACAATCGCTCAATCCGGGCACGGTGATCGCGTGCGGTGCGCCGCCTGCGTCATCATCGCCGCGAGATGCTGGACACGACACAGAGTGATGCCGCGCCCCCTCAGGACGAGCCGCGCGGGTGCCTCTTCGCCCTTTCCCAGCCACCGCTGATGATCTTCCTGGCGGTGATCGGGTGTCTGTTGCTCATGGCCTCGCTGCATGACCTGCTGCTGCTCTGAGCCGTACCCGCGGTCCCCGGCGCCACCCGCCGGGGCGCGTCGGCGTCCAGGACGGGACCTCAGCCGGCCGCCTCCTTGCGGCGCGCCCGGTAGGCGGCCACGTGCAGGCGGTTGCCGCAGGTGCGGCTGTCGCAGTACCGGCGCGATCGGTTGCGGGAGAGGTCGACGAAGGCGCGACGGCAGTCCGGGGCCTCGCAGCGCCGCAGCCGCTCCTGCTCGCCGGCCACCACGAAGAAGGCCAGGGCCATCCCGCAGTCCGCCGCGAGGTGGTCCGCGATCGAGGCACCGGGGGCGAAGTAGTGAACGTGCCAGTCGTAGCCGTCGTGGTCGGTGAGCCGGGGGTGGTGCCCGCGGCGGCGACCAGCTCGTTGATGAGCGCGGCGGCGGCGCGGGCGTCCGGCGCCGCGAAGATCCGGGCGAACCGTCCCCGGACCTTGCGCACCGCGGACAGGTCGAGCTCGGAGAGCACGCCGATGTCGCTGATCTCGTGTTTTCGCACGAAGTCCCCGAGCGTGGCGACATCCGGCAGCCCGTCCGGGACGGTGTCGTCCTCCGGTGCGGTGTTCACCAGATCCACCACGGCATCGAGCGCACACCGGGTGTCGTGGGTGATCAGCACGTTTCGCTCCCTGGCCTGGAGGGTCGGGCGGGTGCCCGCCGATGCTGGCCGATGGTAGCCGCACCGGGCCGTCGAGCCACCGGTCCGTCGAAGCCGGAAACGCGCGGCCGTCCACCGGCGGACGGCCGCGCGCTTCCGGCGCGCACGCCGACGCCGCCCCACGGAGAACCGTGGCGCGGCGTCGGCGCATGCCCTATGCGGTTGTTGTCCGAGCCCGAGCCGTCTCCCCGAGTGGACGGCGCCGGGCGCCTCGGTGGGAGCCCTCTCGCTAGCTTTCCGCCAGGATGTGCGAGAGCTCCTGATCGAGATCGAAGTGACGGTGCTCCGTGCCCGGGGGCACGGCCGCGTCCGTCCGCTTCAGGAAGGACTCCAGGGCCCGCGCCGGGGCCTCGAGCAGGGCTTCCCCCTCCGGGGAGCTCAGGGCGATGCAGACGACGCCCTGACCGTGACTGCGCGACGGCCAGACTCGGACGTCGCCGGTGCCCGTGGGCCGGTGCAGGCCCTCCGCGAGGAGGTCGCGGGCGAACACCCACTCGACGGTTTCCTCGGCTCCGGTGTGGAAGGTGGCGTGCACGGCGTAGGGGTCGGCCGTGTCGTACCGCAGGCCTGCGGGGACAGGCAGGGAGGACTCGCTCGACACAACGAGGCGCAGGTGCAGCTCGCAGCTGACCGTGGTGTTCATAAGCGCCAGGGCCTTTCGCTCAGTGTGCGCTCGGGGATTCGCACGTCGGCGAAATCGACATGCCACCTACGGTGCCGTTGTAAACCCCTCTGCGTGGTTTGCGTGCGTTTACGTAACTCTTCCGGCCGAGGGTGTGATCGCGGAGTACCACCATTACGGTGACTCGAATCTCTCGGGTAGGGTTTGGTCGTATGGATACGGGGAGTGACGCTCCGGGCGAGGTGGCCATGGCGACGAACGACGCGAGGTCGGACGGGGCGGCGGAGCGGCAGGAACAGGCTCTCGGTTCCCGGGCCCCGGAGTTCGTCAAGGCCCGCCGGGTCCTGCACCTGAGCTGGCAGGTCGGGATCTTCGTCGTCGGCCTCGCGGTCGTGGTCGCCGGCATCATCATGCTGCCGCTGCCCGGGCCCGGCTGGGTCGTGATCTTCGGCGGCATGGCGATCTGGGCGACCGAGTTCGTCTGGGCCCAGCTGGTGCTGCGCTGGACCAAACGCAAGGTCACCGAGGCGGCGCAACGCGCGCTCGACCCGAAGGTCAGGCGCCGCAACATCATCCTGACCTCGATCGGACTCGTGATCATCGCGGCCGTCGTCGGCTTCTACGTGTGGAAGTTCGGGATCGTGATGCCCTGGAAGATCAAGGACCAGTGAACCGCCGCCGCGGCGAGGGGGCGGCCCGGCCGTGGTCACGGGGACCCGCTGACATGCGGTAATGTACTTCCTGCGCCCGGGCGATTAGCTCAGTGGGAGAGCGCTTCGTTCACACCGAAGAGGTCACTGGTTCGAACCCAGTATCGCCCACCCGGCACGACGGCCCGTCTGCGACAGAGCAGACGGGCCGTCGTCATGTGTGCGGGCCCTCCCGCGCCCCGCGCAGCCCGCGAAGACCCGTACATGCCGCGTCGCGGACACGAGGGGCGCACGGTCCCCGCCGCGGTGGGGACCGTGACAGCGGTCCTCGGGCGCGGCCCGCACCGGCCCCTTCCCGCTTTCCCGTCCCTGCGGCCGGCCCCTGCGCCCAGTTCCGCGACCAGGGCGTGCGAACGGCTCCCGTGTCCCGCCCCTTCGCGACCTGCTGCCGTCAAGCTGCCCGGTGGCCTGCTGCCGTCACGGCGCCCGACGGCCGACTCCCGTCACCGTGTCCGGCGGTTGGCTCCCGGCGCATCGTCCGGTGGCCGGCTTCCGTTACGGCACCCGACGGCCGACGCCCGACTCCCGTCGCCGTGTCCGGCGGCCGGTTCCCGGCACTTCGTCCGGCGGCCTGCTGTCGTCACCGTGTCCGGCGGCCTGCTGTCGTCACGTCGCCCGGCGGCCGTTTGCTGTGTCCGGATTCGTCGATCGGCGGCCTCCGCGGTGGGGGCCATGCGGCGCCGGCGGGTCGACCCTCCGGCGACCGGCCCCCCGGCGCCGATCCTCAGCGGCTTGCCCCGGCGTGACGGTCCGGCGCGCGGCCTTCGCAGTTCCTGCGTGCGGCCTCCGCGGGACCCCGTGAGGCGGCCCGAGGCGGGGGTCTCCGTGGGGCCTCCGTGAGGTGGCCCGGGGCGGGGGCCTCCGCAGGGTGGCCGTGGCGGTCGCCGCGGATCGGCCTGGCGCGGTCGGTCGACGTCGGGCGGTCCGGTGCCGCGGTGCCCGCAGGGCGGCCTCCGTCCCGCGCTCCGGCGTCGGAGTGCCGATCGAAGACCGATCCCGAGGAAGGCGGCAGTCCGGCCGACCGGAGGCCGATCCGAGGCCGACGGCCCGGCCGGTCGGGTGGCTGCGGCAGGCGCGTTTCGGCCGCCCGCGATGGCCGCGCGAAGCGCCGACCGCTGTCCGGGCAGCCGAACGGCCGCCGCCCGACCTGCGCGTTCACCCTGCTGACGGCACGGCGTCAGCTCCACGGTGCCCCGGCGCCCCACGGTCGTCGATCGAGAAATTCCTGTCCGAATCATTGACGCTCTCCCCACCCCCTCGTACCTTGTGCCAGCAAGCGCTTTCTTGAAACGATTCATGCAAGCGGCAACGACGCTGCGGGGAGGCCGGCTGTGGGAACCAGCGGGAATGTGGAGAGGCGAACGATCCTGAAGGTCGCGGGGGCCACGGCGGCGACGCTCGGCCTGGCCGCGACCACGGGTTGCGGGGGGAGTGGAGGCGCCTCCTCCGACGGGACGGTGACGCTCCGTTACGCGTGGTGGGGCGGCGAGCCGCGCACCATTGCGATCAAGAAGACGATCGCACTCTTCGAGAAGAAGTTCCCGAAGATCAAGATCAAGCCTGAATTCACCGACTACGAGGCGTTCTGGGAGAAGTTCCAGACTCAGGCCTCCGGCGGAAATCCGCCGGACGTTTTCCAGAACGCGGTCGGTTTCCTGCGCAAGTACGACAAGCGTGGCGTTCTGATGGACCTCAAGTCGCAGGCGGACGCGGGCAATCTGAGCCTGGAGAACTTCCGCAACGGCGTTCTGGCGAACGGTCAGGTCGACGGCAAGCAGATCGGCGTCCCGGTCGGCGCCAACACCATGTCGCTCGTCATCGACCTCAACGCCTTCAAGAAGGCGGGCGTCGAGGCGAAGTTCGGCTGGACCTGGGACGAGTACTTCGACGCGCTCCAGACGATCCAGGACAAGCTGAAGATCGCCGGCGACACCGGCTACTTCAGCATCATGTACCTCTACGACCTGTACCTGCGCCAGAACGGCAAGGCCTTCTTCACCGACTCCGACCTCGGATTCACCGAGGACGACCTGACGCAGTGGTGGGAGGACGGCTACAAGCGCGTGAAGTCAGGGCTCGTCGCCGACCCGAAGAAGGTCGAGCAGGCCAAGCCCAAGTCCGCGCTCTCGGCGGGGCTCGCCGCGTCCGAGTTCACCTGGGACAACTTCTCCATCCGCTACCAGGGCGAGGGCGAGTCGGACTACGGGCTCGCGCCGATTCCCACCCAGGACGGCAAGAACACCGGCCAGTACCTCGGCTCGCTGATGCTCAGCGCCTTCTCCGGGACCAAGCACCCCAAGGAGGCCGCGCAGTTCATCGACTTCATGGTGCACGACCCCGAGGTCGGCAAGATCATGGGCTACGACCGCGGCATCCTCGCCACGACCGAGCAGTACGAGGCGTTCACGCCCACCGACGACAACAACAAGGGCGTCAAGGCGTACGAGGAGGAGGTCGCCGCGGCCGGCGTGCTCGGGAAGATCACCCCGCACCCGTCCGGCGCCGACGTCATCGAGGCGGCGTTCCTGCGGCTGGGCGGTGAGGTCGCCCAGGGCAAGTCCAAGCCGTCCGCCGCCGCCAAGGCGCTGTTCAGCGAGGCCAAGGCCGCGTTCGCGGGCTGAGGGGACGTACCATCATGACGCTCGTCAAGGAAGCGCCCGCGCGCCCGGCCGGGAAGCGGCCCGCCGCCCCCGTCGCCGGGCGGCGCGGGCGGCGCCGCGAGAACCTCGCCGGCTATCTCTTCATGTCGCCGTGGATCGCGGGGTTCCTGCTGCTCACGGCGGGGCCGATGATCGCGTCCCTCTACTACGCGTTCACCAGCTACAACCTGTTCACGCCGCCCCGGTGGGTGGGGCTGGACAACTTCACGACGATGTTCGAGGACCCGCGCTGGCAGAAGTCGGTGCAGGTCACGCTGAAGTACGTCGTCGTGGCCACACCGCTGAAGCTGCTGCTCGCGCTCGGCGTCGCGCTGCTGCTCGCGCAGAAGCGGCGCGGCCAGGGCCTGTACCGGGCCGCGTTCTACATGCCCTCGCTCATCGGCGCCAGCGTCTCCGTGGGGTTCGTGTGGCGGGCGCTGTTCTCCGACGACGCGGTCGTGGACCGCACGCAGAAGATCTTCGGTCTCGACGTGGGCGGCTGGATCGGCAACCCGGACTACGTCCTCTACGCCCTGGTGGCCCTGAGCATCTGGCAGTTCGGTGCCCCCATGGTCATCTTCCTGGCCGGCCTCAAGCAGGTTCCGCGGGAGCTGTACGAGGCCGCCGAGATGGACGGGGCCGGACCCTTCCGCAGGTTCTGGAACGTCACGCTTCCGATGATCTCCCCGGTGCTGTTCTTCAACGTGCTGCTGGAGTCCATCCACGCGTTCCAGGTGTTCGGCTCCGCGTACGTCGTCTCCGACACCCGGTGCGGGCCCGCCGACGCCACGCTGGTCTACACCTGTTACCTCTACCAGAAGGGCTTCAAGGAGGCCCAGATGGGCTTCGCCTCCGCGATGGCCTGGACCCTGGTGGTCGCGGTGGCGCTCGTCACGGCGGTCCTGTTCTGGTCGCAGAAGAAGTGGGTGCACTACGAGGAGGCCGCCAAGTGACCACTGCCACCAGCCCCGCCGCGCGTACCGCGAACGAGCGGCGGCGCACCGGATCGCTCGCCTGGCACGTGGGCGCGCTCGCCGTCCTCGCGGTCGTCCTGTACCCCGTGGTCTGGGTGGTCGGCGCCTCGTTCAAGCCGAGCAAGGACATCATCGCCAGCCTCGACCTGCTGCCCACCGAGCCGGTCTGGGCGAACTTCTCCGGACTCGCCGACGGCATCTCCGGCATCTCCATCAGCAGCTTCTTCGTCAACTCGCTGATGTACGCGGTCCTCGCCGTGGCCGGTGTCGTGGTGTCCAGCTCGCTGACCGCGTACGCCTTCGCCAAGATCCGGTTCGCCGGCCGGAACCTGCTGTTCACGCTGATGATCGGCACGCTGCTGCTGCCGTACCACGTCCTGCTCATCCCGCAGTACGTGATGTTCCGCAACCTGGAGCTCGTCGACACGCTGGTGCCGCTCGTCGCGGGCAAGTTCCTGGCCACGGAGGCGTTCTTCGTCTTCCTGATGGTGCAGTTCATGCGCGGGCTGCCGCGCGAGCTGGACGAGGCCGCCAAACTCGACGGCTGCGGTCACCTGAGGACCTACTGGTCCATCGTGCTGCCGCTGTGCCGGCCGGCCATCATCACCAGCGCCATCTTCACCTTCATCAACGCGTGGAACGACTTCATGGGGCCGTTGATCTATCTCAACACCCCCGAGAAGTACACCGTCTCGCTCGGCCTGATGATGTTCCGCGACCAGGAGGGCGTCTCCAACTACGGCAGCATGATCGCGATGTCGCTGGTGGCGCTGGTGCCGGTCATCGCCTTCTTCATGGCCTTCCAGCGCTACCTCATCGACGGTATGGCGACGTCCGGACTGAAGGGCTGAGGCGGTCACCGTGGCGCGAGCACGCGTGAAGGAGCGCGCCCCGCGCAGGGAGCGCCCGCGCAAGGAGTCCGTGTTCGGCGAGCGCTTCGCGGTGTTCGCCGAGTGCCTGCTCACCGGCGTGTGGATCGCCGTGGCCTGTCTCGGGGTCGTCACCTACCCCGCCGCCTTCGCCGCCGGCGCCCGGCACCTGCGGCGGCGTACGCGTCACGAGGGCGGCGGCCTGAGGGAGTTCGTCGCGGACTTCCGGGCCGCCCTGCGCCGCGGCTGGGCCGTCGGGCTCGCCGGGTGGGCGGCCGGCGCCGCGGTCCGGGTGGACGTCCAGGCCGCGCGGGCCGGGCTGCCCGGCGGGCCGTTCGCCGGTGCCGTCGGTCTGTTCGCGCTGATCGGCCTGACCGTGGCCCTGCTGCGGGCGACGGCCGTCTGGACGCCGGGAGCCTCCTGGCGGAGCTTGCTCGCGGACGCCGGACGGCGGACGGTGCTCGACCCCGCCGGGTCCTTCCTGATCGTCTGCGGGCTGGGCGTCGTGGCCCTGTCCGCCCTGTTCGTCGCGCCGCTGGCGGTCCCCGTCCTGGGGGCCGTCGCGGCGGCGGCCGTCGCCGTCGAGGAGCGTCACCGGCGCCGCTGACGGGCGCTGCTCCCCTTTCGGGCCGGCGCCCCGCGCGCCGTACCTCGATCTGTCATGCCCCTGACCACCCCCTGCATTCCGCACGGAAGGAAAGGCAGCATCCCATGTCTCCCATCCCCCGCAGGTCCCTCCTCAAGGCGGCAGCCGTCGCCGGAGCCGCCGCACAGTTCTCCTGGGCGCTAGGGACGAAGAACGCCGAGGCGGCCCCCGCGGCGGCGCCCGCGGACGCCGACCCGGTCACCCTGGACTGGCTGGAGGACGGCGGCCTCGGCGCCGCCCCCGGCTCCACGCTCGGCGTGCCCTGGCCGATGGGCGTCCACCGGGAGGACCAGACCTTCGCGCTGACGGACGCCGACGGCAGGGCCGTCCCCGTGCAGTCCTGGCCGATCGCCTACTGGCCGGACGGCTCCCTCAAGTGGACCGCCCACGCCGTGAGTTCGGGCAACGGCAAGCTCACCCTGGCCGCCGGCGCACCGGCCGCCCCCGCCAGGAAGGTCACCGTCGACAAGAGCGGCGGCACCATCGACGTGTCGACCGGCGTCATCACCGTGAAGATCGGCAAGTCCGGCGCCACCCTCGTCAAGTCGGTCACCCGCGGCTCCACCGAGATCGCCAGGAACGGCCGCCTGGTGCTGATCCGGCAGCCCGAGATCGAGGACGGGGACCAGGGCGCTGTCAAGACCGAGCGCTTCGACGGGGCCGTCGACGCCGTCACCGTCGAGCAGGAGGGCCCGGTCCGCGCCGTCGTCCGCATCGACGGCAAGCACCGCAAGGGCAGCCGCAGTTGGCTGCCCTTCTCGATCCGCCTCTACTTCTACGCGGGCGCCGACTCCTTCCGCATGGTGCACACCATCACCTACGACGGCACGCAGGAGCCCGGCAAGGCCAGTGGCGACTTCATCCGCGGCCTCGGCGTGCGCTTCACCGTCCCGATGCGTGACGCGGCCTACGACCGTCACGTCCGCATCGGCGGCGAGGGCACCGGCCTGCTGCGCGAGGCCGTCAAGGGCATCACCGGCCTGCGCCGCGACCCGGGCGCGGCCGTGCAGGCGGCCCAGTACGCGGGGGAGAAGCTGCCCGACCCGGCCACCTGGGACCAGCGGGTCACCACCCGGCTCCCGTACATCCCCGAATGGGGTGACTACACCCTGTCCCAGCTCTCCGCCGACGGCTTCACCGTGCGCAAGCGCACCAAGAAGGGCCACGGCTGGATCGGCGCCGGCGGCGGCAGACGCGCCTCCGGCTTCGGCTACGTCGGCGGGGCGAGCGGCGGACTCTCCTTCGGGCTGCGGGACTTCTGGGAGAGGTTCCCCGCCCAGCTCGACATCCGCGACGCCCAGACCGAGGAGGCCGAGGTCACCCTCTGGCTCTGGTCGCCCGAGGCGCAGCCCATGGACCTGCGCTTCTACCACGACGGCATGGAGCAGGACACCTTCCCCGAACAGCTCGAGGGCCTCAACATCACCTACGAGGACTACGAGCCCGGCTTCGGCACCCCCTACGGCATCGCCCGCACCTCCGAACTCCTCTTCTGGGCCAACGAGTCGACACCGACCCCCGCCCGGCTCGCCGAGCAGGTCGAGGCGGTCCGGGTGCTGCCCCAGCTCGCCGCCCCGCCCAAGCAGCTCATCAAGGCCCAGGTCTTCGGTCCGGGCCTCTACTCCGAGCCGGACCGCTCCACCCCCGCCAAGGCGAAGATCGAGGACCACCTCGACTTCCTCTTCACCTACTACAAGGACCAGGTGGAGCAGCGCCGCTGGTACGGCTTCTGGGACCACGGCGACATCATGCACACCTACGACACCGTGCGGCACCAGTGGCGCTACGACATCGGCGGCTACGCCTGGGACAACTCCGAGCTGTCTCCGGACCTCTGGCTCTGGTTCGCGTACCTGCGCAGCGGCCGGTCGGACCTCTTCCGCTTCGCCGAGGCGATGACCCGGCACACCGGCGAGGTGGACGTATACCACCTCGGGCAGTGGGCCGGCCTCGGCACCCGGCACGGCGTCCAGCACTACGCCGACAGCGCCAAACAGCAGCGCATCGCCAACACGACGTACCGCCGCTACTACTACTTCCTCACGGCGGACGAGCGGGTCGGCGACCTCATGCACGCCAACGTCGACTCCGACGAGACGTTCCTCGTCCTGGACCCGATCCGCAAGATCCGCACCGAGCCGTACACCCCCGACCGGCACGCCCTGTCGATCGGCTTCGGCACGGACTGGAGCGGCCTGGTGTCGGCCTGGCTCACGGAGTGGGAGCGCAAGGGCCCCAAGTGGGAGAAGGCCAGGGCGCGCGTGCTGTCGACGATGGAGACGATCGCCGCCCAGCCCAACGGGTTCGTCCAGGGCACCGGCCTCTACGACCTGGACACCGGGAGGTTCGCCGTCGCCGACAAGCCCGCCGTCGGCGTCTCGCACCTCTCGGCCGTCTTCGGTCTCAACGAGCTGTGCGCCGAGCTCATCCACCTCGTGGACATGCCGAAGTTCAACGAGGCCTACTTCGACTACTGCCGCTACTTCAACGCCACCAAGGCCGAGCAGGCGGCCCGCTACGGCTCCCACTTCGGCACCCTGCTGCTGTTCCAGGGCCACTCCCGCCTCGACGCGTACGCCGCCGTGCGGACCGGGGACGACAAACTCGCCAAGCGGGCCTGGGAGAAGTTCTACAACTCCGACGGCTACAAGGAGTCCGCGCCCTGGAAGACGGAGGCACTGAGCGGGCCCGTCACCCTGGTGCCGGGCAGCGAGGCCGCGTGGGTGTCCACCAACGACACCGCGCTCTACGGCCTCGCCGCCATCGAGAACCTGGCACTCCTCGGCGACAGGATGCCGTCGTAGGGAAGCCGCGGGGAACCGGTCCGCGCGGGACCGGTTCCCCGAAGGCGGGTTCCTCGCGGGCTAGTTCAGCCTGCCCAGCACCTCCCGCACGTGCCGGACGTCCCGCAGTCGCCGCTCGTAGGTCGCACCCACGGCGAGCAGCAGGACTCCGGCGAGCGCGGGGGCACCCAGCGGGGCAGCGCGTCGGCCACCTGCACCAGGTAGGGGGCCAGTTCGTGGAGGGCGTCCAGCACCAGCACCGAGCCGCCGAGGAGCAGCGGGGCCCGCAGCCGGTGCCGGGCACCGAGCAGCGTGACCAGGAGGGCGGCCGCACCCAGCAGCAGCGGGCGCGGCCACTCCGGGTCGCGCCAGGCCGCGGCGAGGCTCGGCACCAGGGTCGCGGCCAGGCCGGGGCCGTAAGCCGTCCACGACCGGGTCAGCGGATCGCGGTGCCGGCGCCAGGCGCCGACGAGCAGTGCCGGGACGGTCACGGGAAGCGTGTACGCCTCCGGGGTGGTGACGTCCCAGGCGGCGAGCCTGACCCAGGCGGCCAGCAGGAACAGGGCGGCGGCCGGGTACGCGGCCTGGCGCCGGTCGGGCCGGGCCGCCGTGCCCGCGGCGATCGTGGCGCAGGCCGCCAGCACCGTGGCCAGCATCGGCGCGTCGGTCACCGCCAGGCCCAGGGCGAGCAGCGCGGCGGCGGCTCCCGCCGTCTCGACCGGCACGGTCGCCGGTGACGCGCCGAGCCGGGCGGCGGTCAGGGCGGCGGCCGCGGGGACGCAGAGGACGAGCAGCGCCGTGTGGGACGGCTGCCAGCCCGCCGCGGCGCCGGTCGCGGCGGCCAGCGCGGTGGCGTACCCGAGGGCGGCGGGCGCCGCGACCGGGGTGAGGCGGGGCCACCGGGACGCCGCCGCGCACGACACGGTCAGTGCCGACAGGACGGTCAGGGTCGCCGACTGCGTCGCCAGGGAGAGGAACGCCAGGTGGAGCGAGCCGGCCAGGGCCGGCCACGGCGTCGGCAGGAAGACCGTCGCCACCGTCAGCGCTCCCAGCACCGCCAGGGCCGCGACGTAGGGGAGTCCGAGCACCGCCGGGAGGGCCACGCAGCCCGCCCAGGCCAGGACCAGCGCTCCGGTCCGCGCCCACGGCCGCCGGGCCTCGTGCCGCCCGGCCAGGAACAGGACGCCGGCGACGGCCACCAGGACGAGGAGGGCCTGCCCCGCGTACGGCGGCCACGGCGTGTGCACGGTGACCGCGGCGCGGGCGTCCGACGGCTCGCCCCGCCAGGGACGCTCCGCCCAGCCGAGCGGTCCCAGCAGCGTGACGACCACCAGCGGCACCGCCCACAGCAGCGCGAGGGCCTGCACGGCGGCGGCGGCCCGGACCAGCCCCTGCCGCACCGGCTCGGGGAGCCGGTCCGCGCGCACCGCCGCCAACAGCGCGACGCCGAACGCCAGATGGACCGGGACCGCCCAGCCGGCGGGCAGGGCGGCCCGCAGCGGGCCGCCGCCCGCCGCCACCAGCAGCAGACCCCCGGCGACCGCCGTGCCCGCCGCGACGCCCGGCTCCGGCAGCCGCGCGGCCGCCACCAGGGCGATCACCGCCGCGAAGGCGAGGAGCACCGCCGCACGGGCGGCGGCGCCCGGACCGGTGGCCGTCCACGACAGCCAGCCCGCCGCCAGAACACCCCAGCCGCCCAGGCCGTACCCGCCGGCGGTGGCAGTCACCCGGATGGCACCGACGGCACCGGCCGGCAGCACCAGCGCCAGGACCGTGTCGAGGCCGGCCGTCACCAGCAGCGCCGTCGCCACCGCGTGGGGATCCGCGCCCGCCGCGACCGCCCAGAGAACCAGGGGGAACTGGGCCGCCACCAACGCGGCGGGCAGCGGCAGCCGCAGGGCGCCGAGACCGCGGCCGTACGCCGCCCAGAGCCCGGCGAGCACCGCCGCCGCGCCCGCCGCGTAGCCCGTGCCGTCGGTGCCGGTGAGGGCCGCCTCGTGCAGGGCGTAGGCGTCCAGCACCGTCAGGGCCAGGCCCAGACCGGCCACCGACTCCGCCGTCGAGCGCAGTCCGCGCCGCAGCAACGGCAGCGGGGCGGCGAGCACCGCCAGCGTGACCGTGCCGAGGACCAGGGCCCGTCCGGTGATGCCGAGGTGCCCCCAGCTGACGAGCGTGAACGCGATCGCCGCGACGGTGAGCAGGATGCCGCCGAGCAGCAGGAGCACGTTCTGGACCCGCGGGGCGCTCGCCTCGGGGCGGGGCACGGTCGGGGGCAGGGGCGGCGCGGCCGGGCTCGATGACCGGAGCGAGGCGACCAGCCAGGCGCGGCGCGCGAGCAACTGGGTCCGGCGGGCGTCCAGTTGCCACAGCTCTGCGTCGAGGAGCCGCAGCTCCTCGGCCGGGGGCGGAAGGGGCGTCATGGAACGGAGTGTGGCCCGCGCCACGCCGCGGGGCATGAGCGTGGCTACTCAGGACGTACTCAGATCCCGGCCGGTGCGGTCACTCCGGCCGGTCCGATCATTCCGGCCGCCTGGCCGCCTGGCCGTCTGGCCGTCCGGTCAACCCGGTCATCCCGGTCGCGCGGTCGTTTCGGCCTGTGGGCGGGCACACTCGACGCATGGACCGCAACCACTACCGTTTCCTCAGCCGGTGGCCGCTGCCCGCGCCGCCCGCCGTCGTCCACGCGGCCCTGGAACGGGTCGAGGACTATCCGCGCTGGTGGCCGCAGGTCCGCGAGGTGACCCGGCTCGACGGCACCACCGGCGTCATCACCGTGCGCTCGTTCCTGCCGTACCGCCTGACCTTCACCGTGCGGGAGGTGCGGCGCGACCCGGCGGCCGGTGTGCTGGAGACCGCGATGACCGGGGACCTCGAGGGCTGGGCGCGCTGGACGGTCACCGCGCACGGCTCCGGGAGCCTGGCCCGGTACGAGCAGGTCGTCGACGTCACCAAGCCGCTGCTCAGGAGGTTCGCCGTGCCCGGGCGTCCGCTGTTCCGCGCCAACCACCGGCTGATGATGAGGGCCGGGCGACGCGGCCTGCTCCGGTATCTCGAAGCGGTTTGAAGGAACCCGAGGGGACCTGTATTGTTCAGTCCGTTCCCGGGCGATTAGCTCAGTGGGAGAGCGCTTCGTTCACACCGAAGAGGTCACTGGTTCGAACCCAGTATCGCCCACCGGGAAAGGCCGGTCCGCAGCACGCGGACCGGCTTTTTGCATGACCCCCGCGGGCCGGGAGGGCGCCCCTCCTCACGCCGCCGCCGACAGCGCCGGGCGCAGCGGCCAGGACGTGTCGACCGTCTCGGGGGTGCCGCTGCGCGCGAACCACGCCTGGAGCCCGCGGGCCTGCGCCGCGTGCCAGGAGGTCTGGAGCGCGTGCAGCTCGGCGGGGGACAGCCGCTCCAGCCGGGCCGCGAAACGCCGGCCCAGCGCCCGTACGACCTCCAGCGCGGCCAGCGCGTCCGCGGCCGCGTCGTGCGCCTCGGCCAGCGTCACCTCGTAGTGCCCGCACAGGTCGGTGAGCGTGCGGCGGCCCTTGCGGTAGCGGTCCAGGTGCTTGTCCAGGACCCGCGGGTCCAGCACCCGCAGCGGCGCCTGCTCCAGCCAGTGGCCCAGCGTGGACGCGCGGTGCCGGCGCAGCTCGCGGTCGAGCAGCGTCAGGTCGAACGGCGCGTTCATCACCACCAACGGCCGCCCCGCCGACGCCTGTTCGCCCAGGATTTCGGCTATCTCGTACATCACCGGCGCCGGCCAGCGGCCGTTGCGCTGAAGGTGTTCGTCCGTCAGCCCGTGGACCGCCGTCGCCCCTTCGGGCACCGGCACGCCCGGGTTCACCAGCCACCGGCTCACCCGGGGCCGGTGGCCCGGCGCCTCCTGCACGACCAGCGCGGCCGACACGATCCGGTCGGTCTCGACGTCGACGCCCGTCGTCTCCGTGTCGAAGGCCGCCAGCGGGCCCTCGTACCAGCTCGTCATATCCACCAACCCCTCACTCACCCACGGCAGCTGATGTCCCGTTCCCTGCCCATCCGGTGATACCCGGGCTGTTTGCGCCGTACGCCGCGAGGAGACAACAGGAGTACGGGTCTTGCCAGTTCAGGGGCCCGGCGCGAAGTTCTCCCGGTCCCCGGCACGGGGATCCTCATTGCTCGGAAGGCTGTTGGGTCATGGTGACAGCGCAGCCCGAACGGGGCGGGCTGCTGCCCGAACTCACGGGCCCCCCTCGTGGATCACTCGCCACCACGGCGTGCATGGAGACACTCCAGGTGGGCTATCTCCACGCGGTCGCCGCGGCCGCGGGCTGTTCGCTGTCCCAGCCGTTCCCCGACAACGGCATCGACTGGCACGTCAGCCACAGCGCCCCCGGTCACACCGTCGACGACGAGGTGACCATCAAGGTGCAGCTGAAGGCCACGTACCAGCTCCCGCCCCGCCCTCCGGGGCACTCCTTCTCCTTCACGCTGGACAACGACCACCTGCGCAAGCTCGCCCGCACCCCGGTGTCGGTCCACAAGATCCTCGTCGTGATGATCGTCCCGCGCTCGCAGGACCAGTGGCTGCGGGCCGGACACGACCGGCTCGACCTGCGGCACTGCTGCTACTGGGTCAACCTGGCCGGGCATCCGGTCACCGGCCGGTTCCGGACCAGCGTGCGCGTCCCGACCGCGCGGATCTTCGACGACCGGGCGCTGTGCGAGATCATGACGCGGGTCGGGACAGGAGGCAGACCATGACGCACCGCCCCCTGGAGGACCCCCCGAGGCCGGTACGGCCGCACCCCGTCGACTCCTCCTGGAACCGGCCCCCGAGGCCGCCGACGTCGACCCGGCCGTCCTCGGCGCTCTGCTGCGCCGGCACGGCTGGCAGCGCCGCGGTGGTGCCGCCGGCCGGTACGGCCGCTGGACCCCGCCCGGGCCGGGCGGCGCCGCGACCAGCCTGCTCGTACCGGAGAACCGCGCCTTCCCCGACAGCGACGACCTGCTCGGCGAGGCACTGCTGGCGCTGGAGCGCAGCCAGACGCCCGCCGCCCGCGAGGTGCTCCTCGCCCTGGCCGTCCCGAGCGACGAGATCCGCTGGTGGCGGGAGACCCCGTCCGGGCCCGCCGAGGCGGCCGGAACCGCCTCCTGGGCGGTCGAGGACCGGCTGCGCGACGCCGCCCGGCAGATGCTGCTCGCCGGCGCGCTCGCCACCCGCGCGCGGGCCGGCTACCACGGCGCCCGGCACCGGCGGTCGGCCGGCGCCCTGCTGGAGAGCGTCCTCGTCGGCACCGCCGCCGACGGCCGACGGCTGACCGCCTTCGCCCCCGTCGGCCCGGCCCGCCCCTGGCCGTACGCCTCCACCAGGCGCTGCACGCCGTCCGCGAGGCCATCGACTACCGGCGCGCCACCGGCGGCATGGACGCCTTCGACGGTGCCGTGGAGGCCGGTGCCAGCCGCGAGCTGACCGAGGCGATCGTCGACCTGGTGCGCGGCACGGAGGGAGCCCGGATCGCCGTCGAGTGGGCGCCCGCCGCCGGGGTCCCCGAGAACTGCGCGGCCGGTGCCGGCCCCGTGGAGTTCTCCCCGGGGACCTCACCGCCCTGTGCGAGGCGGGCGCCCGCTACCTGCGCGAGGAACCCTCCGTGTCCGTGCGGATCACCGGCGCCGTGGTCCGGCTGCGCAGGTCGGGGCCGCGCGGCGAGGGCGGCGTACGGTTGCGGGTGCTCGCCGGGGCCGAGGTCCCGCACGTCCGGCTCACCCTCGACGAGGAGGACTACCGCATCGCCGGCCAGGCCCATCTGGTCGGACTGCCGGTGCGGGTGCAGGGCCGGCTGGAGAGCCGGGGCGGTTTCCGCAGGCTGACCGGCGTCCGCGGCGTGGTCCCGGTGCAGGTGGACGACGCCGAACGGGACCGGCTGATGAAATCGCTCCAGGAGAACCTGGACTTCTTCGGGGAGGCCTGCGGGGGAGACTGATTTCGCGGAGGGCGCTCCCGGGTCGGTACGATCGCCTCTTGCGTGGTGATGGATTCCGGGCCGCGCTTCCGCCTTCAGTCAGGAGAGACCGGTGTCAGACGTCCGTGTGATCATCCAACGCGATTCCGAGCGGGAAGAGCGCACGGTGACGACGGGCACCACGGCCGCCGACCTCTTCGCCGGTGAGCGCTCGATCGTCGCCGCGCGCGTGGACGGCGAGCTGAAGGACCTCGCCCACGAACTGCGCGACGGCGTGACCGTCGAGGGCGTCGAGATCTCCTCCGCGGACGGTCTCGACATCCTGCGCCACTCCACCGCGCACGTCATGGCGCAGGCGGTGCAGGAGCTGTTCCCGGAGGCCAAGCTCGGCATCGGCCCGCCCGTCAAGGACGGCTTCTACTACGACTTCGACGTCGAGAAGCCGTTCACGCCCGAGGATCTCAAGGCCGTCGAGAAGAAGATGCAGGAGATCCAGAAGCGCGGGCAGCGCTTCTCCCGCCGGGTGGTGAGCGACGAGGCCGCCCGCGAGGAGCTGGCGGACGAGCCGTACAAGCTGGAGCTGATCGGTCTCAAGGGCTCCGCCTCCCACGACGACGGCGCGGACGTCGAGGTGGGCGCCGGCGAGCTGACCATTTACGACAACCTGGACGCCAAGACCGGCGAGCTGTGCTGGAAGGACCTCTGCCGCGGTCCCCACCTGCCCACCACCCGCCTCATCCCGGCGTTCAAGCTGATGCGCAACGCGGCTGCCTACTGGCGCGGCAGCGAGAAGAACCCCATGCTCCAGCGCATCTACGGCACCGCCTGGCCGTCCAAGGACGAGCTGAAGGCGCACCTCGACTTCCTCGCCGAGGCGGAGAAACGCGACCACCGCAAGCTGGGCAGCGAGCTGGACCTGTTCTCCATCCCCGAACAGATCGGCTCCGGCCTCGCCGTCTTCCACCCCAAGGGCGGCATCATCCGCCGGGTCATGGAGGACTACTCGCGCCGCCGCCACGAGGAGGAGGGCTACGAGTTCGTCTACACCCCGCACGCGACGAAGGGGAAGCTCTTCGAGACCTCGGGCCACCTGGACTGGTACGCCGACGGCATGTACCCGCCCATGCAGCTCGACGAGGGCGTGGACTACTACCTCAAGCCCATGAACTGCCCGATGCACAACCTGATCTTCGACGCGCGGGGTCGCTCCTACCGCGAACTGCCGCTGCGCCTCTTCGAGTTCGGGACCGTCTACCGGTACGAGAAGTCCGGCGTCGTGCACGGTCTGACCCGTGCCCGCGGCTTCACCCAGGATGACGCGCACATCTACTGCACGCGCGAGCAGATGTCGGAGGAGCTCGACAAGACGCTCACCTTCGTCCTCGGCCTGCTGCGCGACTACGGCCTGACCGACTTCTACCTGGAACTGTCCACCAAGGACCCGGAGAAGTTCGTCGGTTCCGACGAGGCCTGGGAGGAGGCGACCGAGACGCTGCGCCAGGTCGCCGAGAAGCAGGGCCTCCCGCTCGTGCCCGACCCGGGCGGCGCCGCGTTCTACGGCCCCAAGATCTCCGTGCAGACCAAGGACGCCATCGGCCGCACCTGGCAGATGTCGACCATCCAGCTGGACTTCAACCTGCCGGAGCGCTTCGACCTCGAGTACACCGGCCCCGACGGCTCGAAGCAGCGCCCGGTGATGATCCACCGTGCCCTCTTCGGCTCGATCGAGCGGTTCTTCGCGGTGCTCCTGGAGCACTACGCGGGCGCCTTCCCGGCCTGGCTGGCCCCGGTGCAGGCGATCGGCATCCCGATCGGCGACGCGCACGTGGAGTACCTGGAGAAGTTCGCCGCGGCCGCGAGGAAGCAGGGGCTGCGGGTCGAGGTCGATTCCTCCTCCGACCGCATGCAGAAGAAGATCCGCAACGCCCAGAAGCAGAAGGTGCCCTTCATGGTCATCGCGGGCGACGAGGACATGTCGAACGGCTCGGTGTCCTTCCGCTACCGCGACGGCTCCCAGGAGAACGGCATCCCGCTCGACGAGGCCGTCGCGAAGATCGCGAAGGTCGTCGAGGAGCGCGCGCAGGTCTGATCCACCGGACGCGGGGCCCCCGGGGAGCGCGCTCCCCGGGGGCCCGTCGCGTGTTCGTGGAGGCGGCCTCCCCGGGCCCCGTCCCGTCCCCGCCGGAGGTGGCCTCCCGGGCACCGTCCCCTCCTCGCCGGAGGCGGCCCGTCGCCGGCCTGTCGTCCGGCCGTCACCCTCCCGAGGGCCGCCCGGTCCCTTCCCCTTGCCCTTGCCCTTCCCCTTGCCCCTGCCCCTGCCCCCGCTCGTCCTCGCGCGAGAAGACCTGGATCAGCCAGGACGAGAAGGAGCCGGTCACCGCGCCCAGCAGGGCCAGGCCGGACGCCATCAGGCCGACCCCGACGACCCTGCCCATGGGGGTGATCGGCGTGACATCGCCGTAGCCGACGGTGGACAGGGTGGAACAGGTCCACCAGACCGCGTCGCCGAAGGTGCGCATCTCCGTGCCCGGCGCCCCGCGCTCCTCGGCGTACACGGCGAGCGCGCCCGCGAAACCGAGCAGCAGCGTCGACACCCCCGCGTAGAACATCACCCGCGCGTGCAGCGACAGCCGTGGCGCCCCGCGCTGGTGCAGTACGGCCTCGTAGAACCGCACCATCCGCAGCGGGCGCAGCAGGGGCAACAGCACCACCAGGGTGTCCAGCGAATGCCGCCGTACGAAGCGCAGGCCCTCTCCGCCGAGCCGCCAGCGCACCGCGTAGTCCACCACGAACAGCGCCCACGACGCGAGCAGGAGCGCCAGACTGCAGTCCCGCCAGGCGTCCGCGAGGTCGGGGGCGAGAACGAGGACGGCGTATCCGGCGAGGTAGGTCAGCGAGGCGAGCGAGAGGAGCATCTCGGTGCGCCGTTCCCAGTGCACCAGACGGCTGTCTTCGGTCATCGGCCCAGCTTGGCCCGCGTCGCGTTTGCGCTCCCCCGCCGACACGCCGCGAACGGGCGAAGCCATATGCTGCCTAGCATGACGAGTGAGCCGGAGCAGCAGATCGGAGTGGGGACGCAGGACGCGTTCCAGCGCCTGTGGACGCCCCACCGGATGGCCTACATCCAGGGGGAGAACAAGCCCACGGGCCCCGGAGCCGACGACGGCTGTCCGTTCTGCGCGATCCCGGCGAAGTCCGACGAGGACGGCCTGGTGGTCCGGCGCGGCGAGCACGTGTACGCCGTGCTGAACCTGTACCCGTACAACGGCGGCCACCTGATGACCGTCCCCTACCGGCACGTGGCCGACTACACCGGCCTGACCGGGCCGGAGACCGCGGAGCTCGCCGAGCTGACCAAGCAGGCGATGACCGCGCTGCGCACCGCGTCCGGCGCCCAGGGGTTCAACATCGGCATGAACCAGGGGTCGGTCGCGGGCGCCGGCATCGCCGCGCACCTGCACCAGCACATCGTGCCCCGCTGGGGCGGCGACACGAACTTCATGCCGGTGGTCGGCCACACGCGCGTGCTGCCGCAGCTGCTGGCGGACACCCGCAAGATGCTGGCGGAGGCGTGGCCGACCTCGCCATGACGGCTGCGGCGGGTGTATCCAGCCCGTCCGGGGGTGCCCCCTCTGGGGGAGTTTGAGGACGAGGCCGTCCAGGCCGAAGCGGGGGCCTGGGGGCGGCAGCCCCCAGTACCGCCCCGGCAAGAGGCCCCCGTCCCACCGCCGGAGGCCTACGCGTCGTAGGTGTCGGCCTTCTTCGGCGCCAGGTCCTGGACCGCGCCGCTGAGGGCCGACGAGCGGGAGCTGAACTTCTCGATGTCCACGTCGTGCTCCTTGAGCACCCTCAGCGCCGCGCTGTGCACCACCCGGAGCACCGGCGTCGCCGCGCGCAGCGCGTCGTCGGCCATGAAGCGGTGCCGCCACGGCTGGTCGGCCCAGGCGTGCCGCAGGCCGAACGGCTCGGGCAGGCCTATGGAGCCGCCGAGCCAGTTCAGCAGCGGCGGGTACCAGCTGATCGTGGCGCGCGCCGCCACCCGGACCACCTCGTCGGCGGTGACCAGCGGCAGGCTGATCTTCCGCGTCTCCCAGAACCGGACGGTCTTGGCGACCTCCTTCGTGGGCGCCTCCGGCTTGGAGGTGAACAGGGAGTTCACCGGCCCCAGCGCGTGACCGGTGACCTCGATGCGCAGCGTCTCGTGCAGCACGGTCACGGTGATCAGCATGGTGATGATCAACTGGCCGTCCCACAGCGGCCACTGCACGCCGAGGTAGTGCCGGTCGCCGCCGCCGAACTGCTGGTTGTTGCAGATGTCCTCCACGGCCCTCGGCTTGACCTGGTACGCCTCCACGTCGGTGCCCTCCGGCCGGGCCACCGCCTTGGCGTTCTCGCCGACCGGCGTGACGATCCAGTGCCGTACCGAAGGCGGCGGGAAACCGCCGGTCTTCAGGCTCTGCCGGTGCAGCACCTGGAGCTGGTCGTGGATGGCCTTGACCACCGTCCAGCTGCGGAACTCGTGGACGCCCTTGACCGGGTCGACCGGGGTCAGCTCCTCCGCGAGGTGCCAGGCGCCCCAGCGGGTGCCCATGCCGAGGATCCCCTTGGGACCGGCGTAGAACACCGAGTTGGACTGCTGCTCGGCGCTCAGCCGGGCCAGGGACTGGCGCAGCTGCTCGGCCGCCGTCTGGTTGGGGCTGGTCGGCACCGCCTCGGGGACCTTGGCGCCGACGCTGCCCCCGGACAGCAGACTGTCCCAGCGCTCGCGCAGGTCCTTCGCCGTGCCCTCGCAGATCCGCTTGGCCAGGAACCAGCCGGCCACCGGCGCGACGACCGCACCGCGCGCGTACCACCCGGCCAGACCGGAGAACGGCATCTTGAGGAGGAAGAGCGCGGCGAGCGCGGCGACGGCCACGAGCAGACCGGTGGCCAGCCCGGAGACCCGCTTGTCGCCCGCCTTCGTCATGGTGGCCCGGAGCTGGAAGACCAGCAGCCACACCAGCAGCCCGGGCAGGAAGAGCAGCCCGCACACGACCATGATGCCGGTGAGCTTCTTGTCGCGCTCCCGGCGGATCCGGTTGGCGGCCAGGCAGTGCTCGACGACCACCTGCGGCTCACTGCCGAACGACTGGATCAGCGGCTTGCGCCCGACGCCCAGCATGCGGTCGACCACCGCCTGGGAGAACGCCTCGCCGAGGTTGGGCCGGAAGATCCTGGCCCAGCCGCGGCCGGTGGAGACCGCCGACTGGTGCCATTCGTTGTCGGCCTTCTTGATGTCCTCGACCGGGTTGTCCCGGTAGGCGGCCGACGCCAGCGCGAAGGTCGGCGTCTGCCCGCCGTCGCCCTGCTGCGGCACCTGTGGCCCGAAGAAGTCCCCAACGGTCATTCCCGCCCCCGATCGCCGCCACTGTCGCTCCTGCGGCCTTCCCGACTTCCGTGCTCCGCACACCTGTTGATCAGGTCATCAGCGTATATCCAGGCACGGGCGTGCGTCGGCGGACGGCCGAAGCCGTCCGCCGACGCGTAAACACGCTGTCCCGCCCGTCACTTGAGGGCGGCCGCGCCCCGACTCCTATCCGGCCCGCTCCTGTTGGCGGAGCCGTTCCGCCACCTGCGCCGGCATCGGTTCGTGCCGGGCGTACGCGCGGTGGAAGCGGGCCGTGCCGTGCGACAGGGAACGCAGGTCGACCGCGTACCGGCCGATCTCGATCTCGGGCACCTCCGCGCGCACCAGCGTGCCACCGCCACCGCTCTGCTCGGTGCCCAGGACCCGGCCGCGCCGCCCCGACAGGTCGCTCATCACGGCGCCCACGTACGCGTCGCCGACCAGCACGGTCACCTCGGCCACCGGCTCCAGCAGATGGATCCTCGCGCCGGCCGCGGCCTCCCGCAGCGCGAGCGCCCCGGCCGTCTGGAAAGCGGCGTCGGAGGAGTCCACCGAGTGCGCCTTGCCGTCGACCAGGGTCACCCGGACGTCGACGAGGGGATGGCCCGCGGCGACCCCCCTGGCCGCCTGCGCCCGTACGCCCTTCTCCACGGACGGGACGAACTGGCGCGGCACCGCGCCGCCCACGACCTTGTCCACGAACTCGATGCCCGAACCGCCCGGCAGCGGCTCCACCTCGATCTCGCAGATCGCGAACTGCCCGTGCCCGCCGGACTGCTTGACGTGCCGGCCGCGCCCGGTGGCGGCGGCGGCGAACGTCTCCCGGAGGGAGACCTGGTGCGGGACGACGTCCACCTGCACGCCGTAGCGGCTGCGCAGCCGTTCCAGCGCGACGTCCGCGTGGGCCTCGCCCAGGCACCACAGCACCACCTGGTGGGTGTCCTGGTTCTGCTCCAGCCGCATCGTCGGGTCCTCGGCCACCAGCCGGGACAGCCCCTGCGACAGCTTGTCCTCGTCGGCCTTGCTGTGCGCCCGGATGGCCAGCGGCAGCAGCGGGTCGGGCATCCGCCACGGCTCCATCAGCAGCGGGTCGTCCTTGGCGGAGAGCGTGTCGCCGGTCTCCGCGCGGCTCAGCTTCGCCACGCACGCCAGGTCGCCCGCGATGCAGTGCGTCAGCGCCCGCTGCTGCTTGCCGAAGGGCGCGGACAGGGCGCCGACGCGTTCGTCGACGTCGTGGTCCTCGTGGCCGCGGTCGGTGAGCCCGTGCCCGGACACGTGGACCACCTGGTCGGGGCGCAGGGTTCCGGAGAACACGCGCACCAGCGAGATCCGGCCGACGTACGGGTCGGAGGCCGTCTTCACGACCTCGGCGACCAGCGGACCGTCCGGATCGCACGGGTCCAGGACGCGCGGTTCGCCGCCGACCGTGGTGACGCGGGGCGCCTCGCGCTCCAGGGGCGTCGGGAAGCCCCTGGTGACCAGTTCGAGCAGCTCCACGGTGCCGATGCCCTGCCGGGCGCCCTCCGCGGCCGGGGCCGCGGCCAGGACGGGGAAGAACGTGCCGCGGGCCACGGCCCGCTCCAGGTCCTCGATCAGCGTCTTCACGTCGATCCGCTCGCCGCCGAGGTAGCGGTCCATGAGGGTCTCGTCCTCGCTCTCGGCGATGATCCCCTCGATCAGCCGGGCGCGGGCCTCCTCGATCCCGGGCAGCGCGTCCTCGCCCGGCTCGGACTCCTCGCGCGCGCCGGAGGAGTAGCCGAACAGCTTCTGCGACAGCAGCCCGGTCAGACCCGTCACGGGCGCGTGCCCGTCCGGCGCCTGCGGGCCGTGCAGCGGAAGGTACAGCGGCAGCACGGCGTCGGGGTCGTCGCCGCCGAAGGCCTCCGCGCAGATCCGCGTCATCTCCTCGAAGTCCGCGCGCGCGGCCTCCAGATGCGTGACGACGATGGCCCGGGGCATCCCGACGGCGGCGCACTCCTCCCACACCATCCGGGTCGAGCCGTCCACGCCGTCCGAGGCCGAGACGACGAAGAGGGCCGCGTCCGCGGCGCGCAGACCGGCCCTCAGCTCCCCGACGAAGTCGGCGTACCCGGGGGTGTCGAGGAGATTGATCTTGATGCCGTCCCATTCGACCGGCACCAGGGAGAGCTGCACCGAGCGTTGCTGACGGTGCTCGATGCCGTCGTAGTCGGAGACGGTGCCGCCGTCCTCCACGCGGCCCGCCCGGTTCACCGCGCCCGCCGTCAGCGCGAGAGCCTCCACCAGGGTCGTCTTGCCGGATCCGGAGGGGCCGACCAGCACCACGTTCCGTACGGACGCGGGGTGGTCGGCCGCCGTGGCCCTGCCGGCGGCCCCGGGATGTGTGTTCGCCTTGTCGCCCATTTCTCCGCCTCCCGTGCACGGTGAGGTCATCGGGGCGCGGACCCGGCGGCTCCTCCCCCGGACTCCACTCCGAGGCGACCCCGGCGATGGCGGCTCCGGCGACGTCCGCGGTCCTTCGAGCTTTCCACTCCCGTCACGGCCCGTCCATACGGAGGACGCGACGACGCCCACGGCACGGCCGGGACACGGGCGCCGGCGCGGCCCCGGACGCGACCCGGCCGCGGCCTGAACACGGCCCGGGCGGGGCCCGGTCGTGACACCGGGCCCGGTGCCCGAGGGCCGCGCACGCGCGCGCGTGGCTACGATGGGCCAGCCGGTGGCCAGCAGGGGCCGCGCGGTCATACAACCTTCGGGAAGGCCATGCTGAACAAGTACGCGCGTGCATTCTTCACGCGTGTCCTCACACCGTTCGCCGCGTTTCTCATCCGCCGGGGCGTGAGCCCCGACACGGTCACGCTGCTCGGCACCGCCGGCGTGGTCGCGGGCGCGCTGGTCTTCTACCCCAGGGGCGAGTTCTTCTGGGGCACGGTCGTGATCACACTGTTCGTGTTCTCCGACCTCGTCGACGGCAACATGGCCCGCCAGCTCGGCCGCTCCAGCCGCTGGGGAGCCTTCCTGGACTCCACGCTCGACCGGGTCGCCGACGGCGCCGTCTTCGGCGGCTTCGCCCTCTGGTACGCGGGCCACGGCGACGACAACGTGCTGTGCGCCGTCTCGATCTTCTGCCTGGCCAGCGGTCAGGTCGTGTCGTACACCAAGGCGCGCGGCGAGTCGATCGGGCTGCCGGTCGCGGTCAACGGGCTCGTCGAGCGCGCCGAGCGGCTCGTGGTGTCGCTGGTCGCCGCCGGGCTCGCGGGCCTGCACGCGTTCGGCGTGCCGGGCATCCAGTACCTGCTGCCGGTCGCCCTGTGGATCGTCGCCGTAGGCAGCCTGGTCACGCTGATCCAGCGGGTCGTCACCGTACGGCGCGAATCGGCGGAGGCCGACGCGGCGACCGCGGCCGAGGCGGCGGCCTCCGTGGCGGCCGGGCCGAAGCCCGGCCCGAAGGCCGAGCCGGAGGGGCGTGAGACGGCCCAGTGAGCGCACGTGACCAGCTGACCGACGGGCTGTACGGGCTCGGCTGGAGCACCGTCAAGAAGCTCCCCGAGCCGGTCGCGGTCCGCCTCGGACGCACCATCGCCGATCTCGCCTGGAAACAGCGCGGCAAGGGCGTCCAGCGCCTGGAGAGCAACTACGCGCGCGTGGTGCCGGGCGCGAGCCCCGAACGGCTCGCCGAGCTGTCCCGCGCGGGCATGCGCTCCTACCTGCGCTACTGGATGGAGTCCTTCCGTCTCCCCGCCTGGAGCCGGGAACGGATCGCGTCCGGGTTCGAGCCCAAGGACCTGCACCACCTGACCGACGGCCTCGCGGCCGGCAAGGGTGTCATCGTCGCGCTGCCGCACCTGGCCAACTGGGACCTCGCCGGCGCCTGGGTCACCACGAAGCTGCGCGTCCCGTTCACCACGGTCGCCGAACGCCTCAGGCCCGAGACGCTCTACGACCGCTTCGTCGCCTACCGCGAGGGCCTCGGCATGGAGGTCCTGCCGCACAGCGGCGGCACCGCCTTCGGCACCCTCGCCCGGCGGCTGCGCGACGGCGGCCTGGTCTGCCTGGTCGCCGACCGCGACCTGTCCGCCTCCGGCGTCGAGGTCGACTTCTTCGGCGCCACCGCGCGCATGCCCGCCGGGCCGGCCCTGCTCGCCCAGCAGACCGGCGCACGGCTGCTCCCCGTCACGCTCTGGTACGACGACTCGCCCGTGATGCGGGGCCGCCTCCACGCCCCGATCGAGGTGCCCGGGTCGGGTACGCGCGCCGAACGGACGTCCGTCATGACACAGGCGCTGGCAGACGCCTTCGCCACGGGTATCGCCGACCATCCGGAGGACTGGCACATGCTCCAGCGGCTGTGGCTCGCCGATCTCGACCCCGCGAAGGGACCCTCGTGAGAATCGGCATCGTCTGCCCCTACTCCTGGGACGTGCCCGGCGGCGTCCAGTTCCACATCCGCGACCTCGCCGAGTACTTCATCCGGCTCGGCCACGAGGTGTCCGTCCTCGCCCCCGCCGACGACGACACCCCGCTGCCGCCGTACGTCGTCTCGGCCGGCCGCGCCGTCCCGGTGCCGTACAACGGCTCGGTGGCCCGGCTCAACTTCGGCTTCCTGAGCGCCGCCCGGGTGCGGCGCTGGCTGCACGACGGCGCCTTCGACGTGGTCCACATCCACGAGCCGACCTCGCCGTCGCTCGGACTGCTGACCTGCTGGGCGGCACAGGGCCCCATCGTGGCCACGTTCCACACGTCGAACCCGCGCTCGCGCGCGATGCTCGCCGCCTACTCGATCCTCCAGGCCGCCCTGGAGAAGATCAGCGCGCGGATCGCGGTGAGCGAGTACGCCCGCCGCACCCTGGTGGAGCACCTCGGCGGGGACGCCGTGGTCATCCCCAACGGCGTCGACGTCGACTTCTTCGCCCGCGCCGAGCCCAGGCCCGAGTGGCAGGGCCAGACGATCGGCTTCGTGGGGCGCATCGACGAGCCCCGCAAGGGCCTGCCGGTGCTGATGGCGGCCCTGCCGAAGATCTTCGCCGAACGCCCGGAGGCCCGCCTGCTGGTGGCCGGCCGCGGCGACGAGCAGGAGGCCGTCGAGAACCTCCCGGCGGAACTGCGCCCGCGCGTCGAGTTCCTCGGCATGGTCAGCGACGAGGACAAGGCCCGCTTCCTGCGCAGCATCGACCTCTACGTCGCCCCAACACCGGCGGCGAGAGCTTCGGCATCATCCTGGTCGAGGCCATGTCCGCCGGGGCCCCGGTGCTCGCCTCCGACCTCGACGCCTTCGCCCAGGTGCTCGACCAGGGCGCCGCGGGCGAACTCTTCGCCAACGAGGACGCGGACGCGCTGGCCGAGGCGGCCGTACGGCTGCTGGGCGACCCGGAGCGACGGGCCGGCCTGCGCGAACGCGGCAGCGCCCACGTCCGGCGCTTCGACTGGTCCACGGTCGGCGCGGACATCCTCTCCGTCTACGAGACGGTGACGGCGGGCGCGGCGGCGGTGGCCGCGGACGACAAGGGCTCCCCGGGACTGCGGGGCCGGTTCGGCCTGGCCCGGGACTGATCCGGCCTGGCCTTGAACTGATCCGGGCGGGCGCGGGACTGATCCGGGCGGGCCCGGCGACGCCGGTCGGGCGACCCGGCCCGCCGGCGTTCGCCGCCGAGGGCCGCCGAGGAGCGCCGAGGACCGCCGAGGACCGGGGCGGGCCCCGGCAGCCGCCGGGGAGGCGTCCCGGCCGCGCCCGCGGAGCGGCTAGCCTTGCCGCCCGTGACCGCAACCCTCATCTGGATCCTCGTCGCCCTCGTCGCCGTCGGCCTCTACCTGAGCTGGACCGCGGGCCGCCTGGACCGGCTGCACGCCCGTATCGATGCCGCCCGCGCCGCGCTGGACGCGCAACTGCTGCGCAGGGCCTCCGTGGCCCAGGAACTGGCCACCTCGGGCGTGCTCGATCCGGCCGCCTCGATCGTGCTGTACGAGGCCGCGCACGCCGCCCGGCAGGCCGAGGAGGAACAGCGGGAGGTCGCCGAGAGCGACCTGAGCCAGGCGCTGCGGGCGGTCTTCGCGGACGCGCAGCAACTGGACGCCGTCCGCGAGGCGCCCGGGGGGGAGACCGCGGCGCACGAGCTGACCGAGGCGGTCCTGCGGGTGCCCATGGCCCGCCGTTTCCACAACGACGCGGTGGGCGGGGCCCGCAGGCTGCGCGAGCACCGCAAGGTGCGCTGGTTCCGGCTGGCCGGCCACGCCCCGTTCCCGATGGCCTTCGAGATGGACGACGAGCCGCCGGCCGTGCTCATGGCCCGTTCGCACTCGTGAGCCCCGTGGCCCGCGGGGCCACCCGAAGGGCCACTGCGAGACCCCGATGCCCGTCCCGCCGGTGACCCGCGACCGGGCCGCCCGACCCGTCGGGGGAGGGAGCCGTCCGGGAGAGGGGGTCCGTCCGGAGAGGAGTCGGTCCGGAAGGGGAGCCGCCCCGGACCGGCCGAGGAGCCGCCCCGGACCGGCCAAAAGGATCCACCGCCTTCTCATTGGCCCTTGCTGTGGACTGGTCCACTCGCGTTTCCTCGGTCCGGTAGAAAACCCTCTTCCCCTTCAGCGAGGTCAACCCGTGTCCAGCACCCAGAACCAGGCCCCCGAGACCGGCACCGCGCGCGTGAAGCGCGGCATGGCCGAGCAGCTCAAGGGCGGCGTGATCATGGACGTCGTCAACGCGGAGCAGGCGAAGATCGCCGAGGACGCGGGCGCCGTCGCCGTCATGGCCCTGGAGCGGGTGCCCGCCGACATCCGCAAGGACGGCGGCGTGGCCCGGATGTCGGACCCCAACATGATCGAGGAGATCATCGAGGCGGTCTCCATCCCGGTCATGGCCAAGTCCCGCATCGGCCACTTCGTCGAGGCCCAGGTGCTCCAGTCCCTCGGCGTCGACTACATCGACGAGTCCGAAGTCCTCACCCCGGCCGACGAGGTCAACCACTCCGACAAGTGGGCGTTCACCACCCCCTTCGTCTGCGGTGCCACCAACCTCGGCGAGGCCCTGCGCCGCATCGCCGAGGGCGCCGCGATGATCCGCTCCAAGGGCGAGGCCGGCACCGGCAACGTCGTCGAGGCGGTCCGTCACCTGCGCCAGATCAAGAACGAGATCGCCAGGCTCCGCGGCTTCGACAACAACGAGCTGTACGCCGCCGCCAAGGACCTGCGTGCCCCGTACGAGCTGGTCAAGGAGGTCGCCGAGCTGGGCAAGCTGCCCGTCGTGCTGTTCTCCGCCGGTGGCGTGGCCACCCCCGCCGACGCCGCCCTGATGCGCCAGCTCGGAGCCGAGGGCGTCTTCGTCGGCTCCGGCATCTTCAAGTCCGGCGACCCGGCCAAGCGCGCCGCCGCCATCGTGAAGGCCACCACCTTCTACGACGACCCGAAGATCATCGCGGACGCGTCCCGCAACCTCGGCGAGGCCATGGTCGGCATCAACTGCGACACCCTCCCCGAGGCCGAGCGCTACGCGAACCGGGGCTGGTAAGCCTCCATGGGCGACACCCCCGTCATCGGCGTCCTGGCCCTCCAGGGCGACGTCCGGGAGCACCTCATCGCCCTGGCCGCGGCCGACGCCGTGGCCAGGCCGGTCAGGCGCCCCGAAGAACTCGCCGAGGTCGACGGCCTGGTCCTGCCCGGCGGTGAGTCCACCACCATCTCCAAGCTGGCCGCCCTCTTCGGCGTGCTGGACCCCCTCCGCGCGCGCGTGCGGGCCGGCCTGCCCGTCTACGGCACCTGCGCGGGCATGATCCTGCTCGCCGACAAGATCCTCGACCCGCGCTCGGGCCAGGAGACCGTCGGCGGCATCGACATGATCGTGCGCCGCAACGCCTTCGGACGGCAGAACGAGTCCTTCGAAGCGGCGGTCGACATCAAGGGCGTCGGGGGCGATCCTGTGGAGGGCGTCTTCATCCGCGCCCCCTGGGTGGAGTCCGTCGGCGCCCGCGTCGAGGTGCTCGCCGAGCACGAGGGCCACATCGTCGCGGTCCGCCAGGCGAACGCGCTGGCCACGTCCTTCCACCCGGAACTGACCGGCGACCACCGCGTGCACTCCCTGTTCGCGGACATGGTGCGCGCGAGCCGGACACCGGAGTCCTTGTAGGATCTCTGGCGTTCACGCAGAGATGGGTTACGCGAAGGAGACAGGCAGATGTCCGGCCACTCTAAATGGGCCACGACGAAGCACAAGAAGGCCGTGATCGACGCCAAGCGCGGCAAGCTCTTCGCGAAGCTGATCAAGAACATCGAGGTCGCGGCGCGCATGGGCGGTGTCGACCTGGACGGCAACCCGACGCTCTACGACGCCGTCCAGAAGGCGAAGAAGTCGTCGGTCCCCAACAAGAACATCGACTCCGCGATCAAGCGCGGCGGTGGACTCGAGGCCGGCGGCGCCGACTACGAGACGATCATGTACGAGGGCTACGGACCGAACGGCGTCGCGGTGCTCATCGAGTGCCTCACCGACAACCGCAACCGCGCCGCCTCCGACGTCCGCGTCGCCATGACCCGCAACGGCGGATCCATGGCCGACCCCGGCTCGGTGTCGTACCTCTTCCACCGCAAGGGCGTCGTCATCGTCCCCAAGGGCGAGCTGACCGAGGACGACGTGCTCGGCGCCGTCCTGGACGCGGGCGCCGAGGAGGTCAACGACCTCGGTGAGTCCTTCGAGGTCCTCAGCGAGGCCACCGACCTGGTCGCGGTCCGCACCGCCCTCCAGGACGCCGGCATCGACTACGACTCCGCCGACGCCAACTTCGTCCCGACCATGCAGGTCGAACTGGACGAGGACGGCGCCCGGAAGATCTTCAAGCTGATCGACGCGCTCGAGGACAGCGACGACGTGCAGAACGTCTTCGCCAACTTCGACGTCAGCGACGAGGTCATGGAGAAGGTCGACGCGTAGCGCCGCCGCGAACCGAGCGGACCCGTCGGGCCGGTGGGACACGTCCTGCCGGCCCGACGCCGTTGTCAGTGCCGGCGGATAGCCTGGCGACCGTCAGACACCACAGGTCGCGGCCTTCGGCCGGGCCGGCCCGGCGCGAGGTCGCCGCCAGGGCCGCAGGGCGGAAGTCCGGGCGCGAGCACGGACGAGGAGGAGAGGGCGCGTGCGCGTACTCGGGTGGACCCCGGCCTCACACGATGCGGCGTGGGCGTCGTCGAGGGCGTCGCGGGCCGGCCGCTCACCATGCTCGGCGTGGGCGTCGTGCGGACGCCCGCGGACGCCGAGTTGGGACAGCGCCTCGTCGCCGTCGAGCAGGGCATCGAGCGGTGGCTGGACGAGTACCGCCCCGAATGCGTCGCCGTGGAGCGGGTGTTCAGCCAGCACAACGTGCGCACGGTCATGGGCACCGCCCAGGCCAGCGCCGTCGCCATGCTGTGCGCCGCCCGCCGCGGGATCCCGGTCGCCCTGCACACCCCCAGCGAGGTCAAGGCGGCCGTCACCGGCAGCGGCCGCGCCGACAAGGCCCAGGTCGGCGCCATGGTGACCCGGCTGCTCCGGCTCGACGCACCCCCCAAGCCCGCCGACGCCGCCGACGCCCTCGCGCTCGCCATCTGCCACATCTGGCGCGCCCCCGCGCAGAACCGACTCCAGCAGGCCGTCGCCCTGCACACATCGAAAGGCCGTACGGGATGATCGCCTTCGTGAGCGGACCGGTCGCCGCCCTCGCCCCCGACTCCGCGGTGATCGAGGTGGGCGGCATCGGCATCGCCGTCCAGTGCACCCCCAACACGCTCTCGGGCCTGCGCACGGGCCGGGAGACGAAACTCGCCACCTCCCTGGTCGTCCGCGAGGACTCCCTCACCCTGTACGGCTTCGCCGACGACGACGAGCGCCAGGTCTTCGAGCTGCTCCAGACCGCGAGCGGGGTCGGCCCCCGCCTCGCCCAGGCCATGCTGGCGGTCCACGCGCCGGACACCCTGCGGCGAGCCGTCGCCACCGGCGACGAGAAGGCCCTCACCGCCGTCCCCGGCATCGGCAAGAAGGGCGCCCAGAAGCTCCTGCTGGAACTGAAGGACCGCCTCGGCGAGCCGACCGGCGCCCCCGCCGTCGGCACCCCCGTCACCCAGGGCTGGCGCGACCAGTTGCACGCGGCCCTGATCGGCCTCGGCTACGCGACCCGCGAGGCCGAGGAGGCCGTGACCGCGGTCGCGCCGCAGGCCGAGGCCGCCGGTGGCACACCCCCGGTCGGCCAGCTCCTGAAGGCGGCGCTGCAGACCCTCAACCGAGCCCGCTGACCTCCTACATCCCCGAGGCACACCACATGAACTGGGACGACCCGACCGACGCGACCGCCGACGAGGGGCTCGCCGGCCCCGCCGCGGAGCGGCTGGTGGGCTCTGTCGCCGACGGCGAGGACCAGGCCGTCGAGGCCGCCCTGCGCCCCAAGGACCTGGGCGAGTTCATCGGCCAGGAGAAGGTCCGCGAACAGCTCGACCTCGTCCTGCGCGCCGCGCGCGCGCGGGGCGCCACCGCCGACCACGTCCTGCTCTCCGGCGCCCCCGGCCTCGGCAAGACCACCCTGTCGATGATCATCGCGGCCGAGATGGGCGCCCCGATCCGGATCACCAGCGGCCCCGCCATCCAGCACGCGGGCGACCTCGCCGCGATCCTCTCCTCCCTCCAGGAGGGCGAGGTCCTCTTCCTCGACGAGATCCACCGCATGTCCCGGCCCGCCGAGGAGATGCTCTACATGGCGATGGAGGACTTCCGCGTCGACGTCATCGTCGGCAAGGGCCCCGGCGCCACCGCCATCCCCCTGGAGCTGCCCCGTTCACCCTGGTCGGCGCCACCACGCGCGCGGGCCTGCTGCCGCCCCCGCTGCGCGACCGCTTCGGCTTCACCGCGCACATGGAGTTCTACGAGCCGGCCGAGCTGGAGCGGGTGATACACCGCTCGGCGAACCTCCTCGACGTCGAGATCGACACCCATGGCGCCGCCGAGATCGCCGGCCGCTCCCGCGGCACGCCCCGCATCGCCAACCGCCTGCTGCGCCGCGTCCGGGACTACGCCCAGGTCAAGGCCGACGGCGGGATCACCCGCGAGATCGCGGAAGCCGCGCTGAAGGTCTACGAGGTCGACGCCCGCGGCCTCGACCGCCTCGACCGCGCGGTCCTCACGGCCCTGCTGAAGCTGTTCGGCGGCGGACCGGTCGGCCTGTCCACGCTCGCCGTCGCCGTGGGGGAGGAGCGCGAGACCGTCGAGGAGGTCGCCGAGCCCTTCCTCGTCCGCGAGGGCCTGCTCGCCCGCACGCCCCGCGGCCGGGTCGCGACCCCCGCCGCCTGGACCCACCTGGACCTGACCCCGCCCGCCCCGCCACCGCGGGAAACGGACAACAGGACCTGTTCGGGGCGTGACCGCCCGGGCGTCCGCCCGGGATCGGACGCGGTGATGGCGGCACCAGGAACCCTGGTGCCATGCTGAGCGTTGTTCCCTGCACGCGGACTCGCTTAGACTCCGCCGATGCCGCCCTTGTCGGCAGCGCACACACCCCCAACCATCAGGCCGCTCACCATCGCGGTCGCGTGAAGGAAGTACCGACCCGTGAGTCTCGTGACCCTCCTCCCGTTCATCGTGCTCATCGGGGCCATGTTCCTGATGACCCGGTCGGCGAAGAAGAAGCAGCAGCAGGCCGTGGACATGCGCAACCAGATGCAGCCCGGCAGCGGTGTCCGCACGATCGGGGGCATGTACGCGACGGTCAAGGAGGTCAACGAGGACACGGTCCTCCTCGACGCCGGCCCGGGTGTGGACCTGCTCTTCGCGAAGAACTCGATCGGCGCCGTGCTGACGGACGACGAGTACAACCGCATCGTCCACGGCATCGAGCACGACCTGAAGTCCGACGCCGGCGTCGTCCCGGACGACGCCTCCTCCCTCACCGGGACCGACGGGTCCGCCGACGCTGCCGCCGTCTCCGACGACCGGCCCGTCGATCTCGGCAAGAAGGACGAGGAGCCCGGCACGAAGAACGAGGCCGAGGAGAAGACCGCCGCTGCCGAGGCCGACGAAGAGCCGAAGAAGACCGACGGCGACTCCGACGCGAAGAAGTAGCCACGACCGAGGGCACGCGGGCCGGTCCCGCGTGTCCCGGGCGCGCGCAATCTCGCACGTAGGGGATCCCGACACCATGTCATGGCCGCTGCCGCGCTGACCCGGCGCGAGGCGGCCCGAGAGGGAGTACGAGAAGGTGGCAGCACCTAAAAAGGGCCGGAGCGCGAGCGCCCAGAGCAAGCCGTGGCGCTCGCTGGCCCTGATCCTGATCGCCATCGTGGGGCTCACCGGAGGCATGTTCCTCTCCGGTCACACGACTCCGCGTCTCGGCATCGACCTTGCCGGCGGTACGAGCATCATGCTCCAGGCGAAGGCCGACCAAGGGTCCGCGATCAACAAGGCCAACATGGACACCGCGGTCGAGATCATGAACCGCCGTGTCAACGGTCTTGGCGTCTCCGAGGCGGAGGTGCAGACCCAGGGCGACCGCAACATCATCGTGAACATCCCCAAGGGCATCAACTCCAAGGAAGCCCGGGCACAGGTCGGCACCACCGCCAAGCTGTACTTCCGCCCGGTCCTGGCCAGCGAGCCCAGCGGTGCCGCCGCGAGCGGCTCGCCGAGCCCGTCGGCCAGCGGTTCCCCGGCCGCCTCCCCGAGTGCCTCGGCGAGTGCTTCGGCAGGTGAGAAGGCCTCCTCCTCGACCTCTCCGTCGGCCTCCGCCACCTCCCAGGGCCGTGCCGTCACCGACGCCCTGAAGGCCGACTCCACGCCGTCGCCCTCCGCGAGCGCCTCCGCCTCCGCCAGCCCCTCGGCGTCCGCGAGCGGCGGCACCACCGGCGAGGCCGCCCTCCAGGCGAAGTACGCCGCCCTGGACTGCAGCAAGCGGTCGCAGCGCGCCGGGCTCGGCGATGGCGTCAAGCCCGGCGACACGACCGTGGCCTGCGGCGACATCGACGGCGTCTGGTACAAGTACCTGCTCGGCCCGGCCGCCGTCGACGGCACCGAGGTCGACGAGGCCAAGGCGGTCTACGACACCCAGGGTGCCGCCGGCTGGCAGGTCGACATGAAGTTCGACTCCAAGGGCGCGAAGAAGTTCGCGGACATCACGGGTCAGCTCGCCCAGAACCAGCAGCCGCAGAACCAGTTCGGCATCGTCCTCGACGGCGAGGTCGTCTCCAGCCCGTACGTCAGCTCCTCCATCGCCGGCGGCAAGGCCCAGATCTCCGGCAGCTTCCAGCAGGAGGAGGCCCAGAACCTCGCGAACATGCTGTCGTACGGTGCGCTGCCGCTCACCTTCGAGGAGTTCAGCGTCCAGACCGTGACCGCCGCGCTCGGCGGTGACCAGCTCCGTGCCGGTCTGATCGCGGGCGCCATCGGCCTCGGCCTGGTCATCGTCTACCTGGTGGCCTACTACCGCGGCCTGTCGCTCATCGCGATCGCCTCGCTGCTGGTCTCCGCCGCGCTGACGTACGTGATCATGTCGCTGCTCGGCCCGACCATCCACTTCGCGCTCAACCTGCCGGCCGTCTGCGGTGCCATCGTCGCCATCGGCATCACGGCGGACTCGTTCATCGTGTACTTCGAACGGGTCCGGGACGAGATCCGCGAGGGACGCTCCCTGCGTCCCGCGGTCGAGCGGGCCTGGCCGCGGGCGCGGCGCACCATCCTGGTCTCCGACTTCGTGTCGTTCCTCGCCGCCGCGGTGCTGTTCCTGGTCACCGTCGGCAAGGTCCAGGGCTTCGCGTTCACGCTGGGTCTGACCACCGTCCTCGACGTGGTCGTGGTCTTCTTCTTCACCAAGCCGCTGATGACGCTGATCGCGCGCCGCAAGTTCTTCGCCGGCGGCCACAAGTGGTCCGGCCTCGACCCGAAGAGCCTGGGTGCCAAGCCGCCGCTGCGCCGCACCCGCCGTCCCTCCGGTCCTGCCGCCGGTCCCGTCGAGACGAAGGAGGCGTGAGCGATGTCGAAACTCGGCAGCCTCGGCGCCCGACTGCACCGTGGTGAGATCAGCTACGACTTCATCGGTCACCGCAAGATCTGGTACGGCATCTCGATCCTGATCACCATCACGGCCATCGTCGGCCTGGCGGTGCGCGGCCTGAACATGGGCATCGACTTCCAGGGCGGTGCCGTCTTCACCACGGCGAAGAACGGCTCCATCTCCGTCTCGCAGGCGCAGACCGCCGCCGAGGAGGCGTCGGGCCACGAAGCGGTCGTGCAGAAGCTCGGCGACGGCTCGGTGCGCATCCAGATCGCCGGCATGGACACCAAGCAGTCCGACACGGTCAAGGACGAGCTGGCCAAGGACTTCAAGGTCGACTCGGAGTCGATCGCGGCGGACCTGGTCGGCCCCAGTTGGGGTGACCAGATCGCCAACAAGGCCTGGCAGGGTCTGGCGATCTTCATGGTCCTGGTCGTGATCTACCTGGCGATCGCCTTCGAGTGGCGCATGGCCGTCGCGGCGCTCGTCGCCCTGATCCACGACATCACCATCACCGTCGGCATCTACGCCCTCGTCGGCTTCGAGGTCACGCCGGGCACGGTGATCGGTCTGCTGACCATCCTCGGCTACTCCCTGTACGACACGGTCGTCGTCTTCGACTCCCTCAAGGAACAGACGAAGGACCTCACGAAGCAGACCCGCTTCACCTACAGCGAGATCGCCAACCGCTCGATCAACGGCACCCTGGTGCGTTCCGTGAACACCACGGTGGTCGCGCTGCTCCCGGTCGCGGGCCTGCTGTTCATCGGCGGCGGTTTCCTCGGCGCGGGCACGCTCAACGACATCTCGCTGTCGCTGTTCGTCGGCCTCGCCGCCGGCGCCTACTCCTCGATCTTCATCGCCACCCCGCTCGTCGCCGACCTCAAGGAACGCGAGCCGCAGGTGCGGGCCCTGAGGAAGCGCGTCCTCGCCAAGCGCGCCCAGTCGCACACCGACGAGGAGCCCGCGCGGTCGTACGGCCACGACGGGCGTGACGAGGACGCCGGGCACCCCGAGGACGCCGAGACGGCCGTCGTCGGCCCCAGGACCCAGCCCTCGTCCCGCGGCCGTGGCCGCGGCCGTCCTTCGGGGAAGCGCCGATGACCGAGACCACCGACCTCACGACGCTGCTGCTCAGCCGCATCCGTGACGTGGCCGACCACCCGGAGCCGGGCGTGATGTTCAAGGACATCACGCCGCTGCTCGCGGACCCGGCGGCGTTCTCCGCGCTCACCGAGGCGTTCGCGGAGATCGCCGTGCGCACCGGTGCCACCAAGGTCGTCGGCCTGGAGGCCCGCGGTTTCATCCTGGGTGCCCCCGTCGCCGTCCGGGCCGGCCTCGGCTTCGTCCCCGTGCGCAAGGCGGGCAAGCTGCCCGGAGCCACCCTCACCCAGGCCTACGACCTGGAGTACGGCTCGGCCGAGATCGAGATCCACGCCGAGGACCTGACCGCCGACGACCGCATCCTGATCGTCGACGACGTCCTCGCCACCGGTGGCACCGCCGAGGCGTCGATCCAGCTCATCCACCGTGCCGGCGCCGAGGTCTCGGGCGTCGCCGTCCTCATGGAGCTGGGCTTCCTCGACGGCCGGCCCCGCCTGGAGGCGGCCCTGGCCGGAGCGCCGCTGGAGGCGCTGCTCACGGTCTGACAGCGCGGTGGCGCACGACCGGCACGGTACGACGACCGCCGTACGGCGAGCGGGCGGGCCCGGAGGAATCCGGCGCCCGCCCTTGCGTTCCACGGGCGGACCGCTCTCGCATCCCGGTCCGGAGGCGATCCCGGAGCCCGGGATCGCTACGATGGATGTTCCGGAGCCTGACCGGGGCACCCGGATCGCGCACGAGGAGCCCTCTTGCCAGACGAGGCCCAGCACCTGACCGCCGCCAAGTCCGAGTCTCCCTCGGAGTCCGCGGCCGAGCCCGCGTCGCAGGCGCCCGACGACGCCCGCGGGCCGGTCGAGCACGACCGCTCCGCCCCCGTCGAGCAGCAGCCGGCCGAGCCGCCCCGCCCCAAGCCGGCCCCCGCGCCCGACGCGGCCCGAGCGGCGGCACCCTCCTCGCCCGAGCGCCCCGCCGCCCCGCCGGCCGCCCGTCCCGCCGCCGCGCAGCCGCCCGCCCGTTCCGGCTCCTCGAACCGCGTCCGCGCCCGTCTCGCCCGCCTCGGCGGCCAGCGCGCGAACCCGTACAACCCGGTCCTGGAACCGCTGCTGCGGATAGTGCGCAGCAACGACCCGAAGATCGAGACCGCCACCCTGCGCCAGATCGAGAAGGCCTACCAGGTCGCCGAGCGCTGGCACCGGGGGCAGAAGCGCAAGAGCGGCGACCCGTACATCACGCACCCCCTCGCGGTGACGACGATCCTCGCCGAACTGGGCATGGATCCGGCCACCCTCATGGCGGGTCTGCTCCACGACACGGTCGAGGACACCGAGTACGGCCTGGACGACCTGCGCCGTGACTTCGGCGACGCGGTCGCCCTCCTCGTCGACGGCGTCACCAAGCTCGACAAGGTCAAGTTCGGCGAGGCCGCGCAGGCCGAGACCGTCCGCAAGATGGTCGTCGCCATGGCCAAGGACCCGCGCGTCCTGGTCATCAAGCTCGCCGACCGCCTGCACAACATGCGCACCATGCGCTACCTCAAGCGCGAGAAGCAGGAGAAGAAGGCGCGCGAGACCCTCGAGATCTACGCGCCGCTCGCCCACCGCCTGGGCATGAACACCATCAAGTGGGAACTGGAGGACCTCGCCTTCGCGATCCTCTACCCCAAGATGTACGACGAGATCGTCCGGCTGGTGGCCGAAAGGGCACCCAAGCGTGACGAGTACCTGGCCATAGTGACCGACGAGGTCCAGGCCGACCTGCGCGCCGCCCGCATCAAGGCGACCGTCACCGGCCGCCCCAAGCACTACTACAGCGTCTACCAGAAGATGATCGTCCGCGGCCGTGACTTCGCGGAGATCTACGACCTGGTCGGCATCCGCGTCCTGGTGGACACCGTCCGCGACTGCTACGCGGCGCTGGGCACCGTCCACGCCCGCTGGAACCCGGTTCCGGGGCGGTTCAAGGACTACATCGCGATGCCCAAGTTCAACATGTACCAGTCGCTGCACACGACGGTCATCGGCCCCAACGGCAAGCCGGTCGAACTCCAGATCCGCACGTTCGACATGCACCGCCGCGCCGAGTACGGCATCGCCGCGCACTGGAAGTACAAGCAGGAGGCCGTCGCCGGCGCCTCCAAGGTCCGCAGCGACGTGCCCAGGTCGTCCGGCAAGGGCAAGGACGACCACCTCAACGACATGGCGTGGCTGCGGCAGCTCCTGGACTGGCAGAAGGAGACCGAGGACCCCAGCGAGTTCCTGGACTCGCTGCGCTTCGACCTCTCCCGCAACGAGGTCTTCGTCTTCACGCCGAAGGGCGACGTCATAGCGCTCCCGGCCGGGGCGACGCCGGTCGACTTCGCGTACGCGGTGCACACGGAGGTCGGCCACCGGACGATAGGAGCACGGGTCAACGGCAGGCTCGTACCGCTGGAGTCCACGCTGGACAACGGCGACCTGGTGGAGGTCTTCACCTCCAAGGCGGTCGGCGCCGGACCCTCCCGCGACTGGCTGGGCTTCGTCAAGTCACCGCGCGCCCGCAACAAGATCCGGGCCTGGTTCTCCAAGGAGCGCCGCGACGAGGCGATCGAGCAGGGCAAGGACGCCATCGCCCGCGCGATGCGCAAGCAGAACCTGCCCATCCAGCGCATCCTCACCGGCGACTCCCTGGTCACGCTCGCGCACGAGATGCGCTACCCGGACATCTCCTCGTTGTACGCCGCGATCGGCGAGGGCCACGTCGCCGCGCAGAACGTCGTGCAGAAGCTGGTGCAGGCCCTCGGCGGCGAGGAGGCCGCGAGCGAGGAGATCGACGAGACGGTCCCGTCCCGCGGACGCGGGCGCAAGCGGCGCAGCAGCAACGACCCGGGGGTGGTCGTCAAGGGCGTCGACGACGTGTGGGTGAAGCTGGCCCGCTGCTGCACGCCCGTCCCCGGCGACCCGATCATCGGCTTCGTCACGCGCGGCAGCGGCGTGTCGGTCCACCGCAGCGACTGCGTCAACGTGGACTCGCTCTCGCGGGAGCCGGAGCGCATCCTCGAGGTGGAGTGGGCGCCGACGCAGTCCTCGGTCTTCCTGGTCGCCATACAGGTCGAGGCGCTGGACCGCTCGCGGCTCCTCTCGGACGTCACGCGGGTCCTGTCGGACCAGCACGTCAACATCCTCTCGGCGGCCGTACAGACCTCCCGCGACCGCGTCGCCACCTCCCGCTTCACCTTCGAGATGGGCGATCCCAAGCACCTGGGACACGTCCTGAAGGCCGTCCGCGGGGTCGAGGGCGTCTACGACGTCTACCGGGTGACCTCGGCACGCAGGCCGTAGCCTACGGGCGGACGGCAGGGGCCGACGGGGACGGGGGAGCGGGATGGGCGGCACCGGACAGGACGGATCGACGGGCGGGGCGTTATCGGCCGACGAACCGGTGGACGCGCCGGTGGAGGCGTCGCCGCCGGCCGCGCCCCTTCTGGTGGCCGAGCGCTACCGCCCGGTCCGCTTCCTCGGCCGCGGCGGCATGGGCGTCGTCCACGAGGCGGAGGACACCCGGCTCGACCGCCGCGTCGCGGTGAAGATGCTCACCGCCGTCGAGGGCCTGGCCCGGGACAGCGAGGCCTGGGACCGCTTCCGCCGGGAGGCCCGCGCCCTGGCCCGGATCGAGCACCCGGGCGTCGTCACCCTCTACGACAGCGGGGTGCACGACGGCACCCCCTACCTCGTGATGCAGGTGCTCGACGGCACGACCCTGGCCGAGCTGGTGGCGGACACCGGCCCGCTGCCGACGGCCGTCGTGTGCACGGTGGCCTTCGGCATGGCCGAGGCCCTGGAGGCCGCGCACACGGCCGGGGTCCTGCACCGCGACGTCAAGCCCACCAACGTGGGCATCACCCGCAGCGGGCGGGTGGTCCTCCAGGACTTCGGCCTGGCCCGGCTGGCCGGCGAGGCCGCCATCACCCGTACCGGCGCCCTCGTCGGCACCCCGCAGTTCATGGCGCCCGAGGCCATGCGCGGCGTCCTGCCGGAACGCGCGGCCGACTGGTACGGCCTCGGCGTCTGCATGTACCTGATGATCACCGGCGAGCTGCCGTTCGGCCCCACCGTCGACTTCGGCGCGATCATGGAGCGGGCCCTCGGCGACGGCGTCCCCCCGCTCACCGGGAGCCGCCACGACCGCCCCGAGAGCCTGCGCCGGCTGGTCGACGACCTCTGCCGGCAGGATCCCGCCGCCCGCCGCCAGGACGCCGGCGCGATCCGGGACGTCCTGCTGCCCCTGACCTACGGCGGCACGGAGACCCTGGCCGCCCTGGTGACCGGCCGGGCCCGCGAGGAGGCCGTACGGGACGCCCGGGCGGCGCCGCACGTGGTCCAGGCCGGTCCGCCCGGCGGAGCGCACGAGGACGTGCCCGAGTACCTCTGGGACGAGGCGCCCGTCCTGCCCGAGCCGCGGGACGCCCCGGCGGACCCCTTCCGGCCCGCCACCCTCAGCGACACCACCCGCCGGATCGTGCTCGGCAGCATGACCCCGCAGACCGCCCTGTCCCGGCAGCGCGAAGCGGTCAACCTGGTGCAGCGCGGACGGCTCCGGGAGGCGGCGCAGATGCTGTCGGTCGTGGTCCCGGTCTGCCTCTCCACGCTCGGTCCCGACCATCCGACCACCCTCACCGGCCAGTACTGGCACGCGGTCTGCCTGGCCCGGCTCGACGCCGGACGGGACGCACTCGAACTCTTCTCCCGCGTCAACGCACGCGTGGCCCGACGAACGGACGGACACGATGACTGATCCCGGCCCGGGGATCTCCGCCTCCCTGGACGACACCGGCACCGAGGACGACCTGCGTTCCCTGCTGCGCTGGCTGCGCGCGGACGACACCGCCGGCGTGCGGGCCCGCCCCGTCGCCGCACCGCCCCCGCCCGGCGGCATGGGCACCGGCTTCGACGTGCTCCAGTTCGCCGTGTCGGGCGGACTGTCCGCGGCCTCCCTGGTGCTCTCCGTCCTCCAGTGGCAGGCCTCCCTGCGCCGCGCCCCGGCCGTCACCCTGCGCCGCGGCGACGTGGAGGTCCTGCTCACGGCCCGGGCGGCCCGCGACGAGGAGGCCGTGCGGCGCCTCGTCGCCCTCCTCGACGGCGACCCCGCCCCCGCCGCCCCGCCCGCCCCCCGCACCGAGGGAAGCGGAGGCGATGACGGCACTGCCTGACCCGGCGCGCTCGCGGGCCGTGCTCATCGGCACCGCCTCCTACCGCCACCTGCCCCAGCTCCCCGCCGTCGAGACCGGTGTCGTCGACCTCGCCGCCGAGCTGTGCGACGCCACCGTGTGGGGCTGCCCGTGCAGCACTGCACGGTCGTCACCGACCCGCTGAGCCCCCAGACCATCCTCGACCCCGTCCACCGGGCCGGCGAGGAGGCCACCGACACCCTGCTGGTGTACTTCGCCGGACACGGCATACGCGACGCGGAGTCCGCCGACCTCTACCTCGCCCTCGGCGACTCCCGCGAACATCTCGGCTACACCGCCGTCGCCTACCAGCACCTGCGCACCGCGCTGCGCTCCGCCCGCGCCCGCCGCAAGATCGTCGTCCTGGACTGCTGCTTCAGCGGCCGCGCCGCCCGGGCCCTGTCCGGCGGCGACGTCCTCGCCGCGGAGGCCGCCGTGGACGGGGCGTACGTCCTGACCGCCTCCCCCCGCGACCGGATCGCCCTGGCCCCCGACGGCGAGCGCTACACCGCCTTCACCGGCGAACTCCTCACCGTGCTGCGGCACGGCGTCGAGGACGGCCCCGAACTGATCGACCTGGACACGCTCTACCGCGTCCTGCTGGAACGCCTGCGCGCCAAGAACCGCCCGCTGCCCCAGCACTCCCAGGAGAACGGCGTGGGACGGCTCCCGCTGGCCCGCAACAAGTCCCGGGCCGGCCGTCACACCCCGGCGGGCCCGGTCCTGCCGGCCGACGTCCGCGCCGCCATGGTCTCCACCGGCCTCGCCGTCGCCCGGCTGCTGCGCGCCGAGGGCAACACCCGCGACGCCCTGCCCGTGCTGCGGCTCGCCCTCCAGGAACAGCGGACCGCCGGCGCCCAGGGCGACCTGCTCGCCGTCCAGCTCGAACTCTCCGAACTCCTCGCCGAGACCGGCCAGGTCAAGGACGCCATCGAGGTCCTGGAACTCGCCTTCCAGCAGGTCCACAAGGTCTACGGCCCGGAGGCCGTCCTGGTCTGCCGGCGCCTCGCCGACCTGCTCCAGGAGTCCGGCAACCACCTCCAGGCCTGCGAGGTCCTCAAGCACGCCCTGGACATCAGCGAACGCGGCGGCCCCGCCTGAGCCCCCGGCCCGGTCCTCGACCTCGGGATCCCCACCGCTCCCCGGACACCGTGCGGCACCCGGGAACGCCGAACAGCCCGGCCGTGGTCTCCCACGGCCGGGCTGTTCGGGCCGGTTCCGGCGGGCGGTGTCAGCCGCCGAACTCCTGGAGTCCCTTGAGCGCCTGGTCCAGCAGCGCCTGACGGCCCTCCAGCTCACGCTCCAGCTTGTCGGCCCGGGCGCTGTTGCCCTGCGCGCGCGCCTGCTCGATCTGGGAACGCAGCTTGTCCACGGCGGCCTGGAGCTGACCGGTCAGACCCTCGGCACGTGCGCGCGCCTCCGGGTTGGTCCGGCGCCACTCGGCCTCCTCGGCCTCCTGGATCGCCCGCTCCACCGCGTGCATCCGGCCCTCGACCTTCGGCCGGGCGTCGCGCGGCACGTGGCCGATGGCCTCCCAGCGCTCGTTGACCGAGCGGAACGCGGCCCGCGCCGCCTTGAGATCCGTCACCGGGAGGATCTTCTCGGCCTCCTCGGCCAGCTCCTCCTTCAGCTTCAGGTTCTCCGTCTGCTCGGCGTCGCGCTCCGCGAAGACCGAGCTGCGGGCGGCGAAGAAGACGTCCTGGGCGCCGCGGAAGCGGTTCCACAGGTCGTCCTCGTGCTCGCGCTGGGCGCGGCCGGCAGACTTCCACTCGGTCATCAGGTCGCGGTAGCGCGCGGCCGTCGGGCCCCAGTCGGTCGAGCCGGACAGCGCCTCGGCCTCGGCGACCAGCCGCTCCTTGACCCGGCGGGCGTCCTCGCGCTGGGCGTCGAGCTGCGCGAAGTGGGCCTTGCGGCGCTTGGAGAACGCCGACCGGGCGTGCGAGAACCGGTGCCACAGCTCGTCGTCCGACTTGCGGTCCAGGCGCGGCAGGCCCTTCCAGGTGTCCACCAGGGCCCGCAGCCGCTCACCGGCCGCCCGCCACTGGTCGGACTGCGCCAGCTGCTCGGCCTCCACGACGAGGTCCTCCTTGGCCCTGCGGGCCTCGTCGGACTGCTTGGCCCGCTGCTGCTTGCGCTCCTCGCGGCGCGCCTCGACCGTCGCCACCAGCTTGTCCAGCCGGGTGCGCAGCGCGTCCAGGTCGCCGACCGCGTGGTGCGCGTCCACCTGCTCGCGGATGTGGCCGATCGCGACCTGGGCGTCCTTCGCCGACAGGTCGGTGGTCCGCACTCGCTTCTCGAGGAGGCCGATCTCGACAACCAGGCCCTCGTACTTGCGCTCGAAGTAGGCCAGCGCCTCCTCAGGAGAGCCGGCCTGCCAGGAACCGACGACCTGCTCGCCGTCGGCCGTACGCACGTACACGGTCCCCGTCTCGTCGACGCGGCCCCACGGGTCGCTGCTCACAGCGCCTCCTCCACATGATGCCTCCGAAGGGCTTCGGCGCCCCGGGCATCGTCCACAGTTTCGTCACCGCCAACATAGGCGACCGGCGGGCCGCCTGTCCGCATCCAGCGCGACCGAAATCGGGCGGTCGGCCGCCCCGTCGTCAGGACTTGGCGACCGTCGCCTTGTCGATCACCACGGTCGCGTTCGGGGCACCGTCACCGGCGCCAGTGTTCTCGCCCGCGGCGGCGATCTTCTTGAGGACGGCCATGCCGGCCTCGGAGACCGTGCCGAACGGCGTGTAGCTGGGCGGGAGCTGGCTGTCCTCGTAGACCAGGAAGAACTGGCTGCCGCCGCTGTTCGCCTGACCGGTGTTCGCCATCGCCACCGTGCCGGCCGGGTAGACGTTCGCCTTGAGGCTCGTGTCCTTCAGGTTCTCGTCCGGAATGGTGTAACCGGGTCCGCCGCTGCCGCTGCCCGTCGGGTCGCCGCACTGGAGCACGAAGATGCCGTTGGTGGTGAGCCGGTGGCACTTGGTGTGGTCGAAGTAGCCCTTGCCGGCGAGGAAGGCGAACGAGTTCACGGTGTGCGGAGCCGCCGACGCCTTCAGCGCGAGGTCTATGTCGCCGCAGGTCGTGGCCAGCTTCATCGTGTACTTCGCCGACTTGTCGATCGTGATCGCCGGCTCCTTCTTCCACGTCTGCGTCCTGACCGCGCCCTCGGCGGGCTTCTCGCACGGGTCCTCGACGGCGCTGGGCGAGGCCGACGGGCTCGCCTCGGAGCTCGCGTTCGCCTTGTCGTCGTCCTTGAGGACGCCGGTCGTGTACAGCGCCAGACTGCCCACCAGGATCACGCCGAGGACCGACGCGATCACCGCGTTGCGAGCGCGTGCCTTGCGGCGCAGGGCCGTACGGCGCTGCTGCTGCCGCAAGAACTTCTCCCGGGCGAGCTGACGCTTGCGCTGTTCCTGGGTGACCACCGGGTTCTCTCCTCGTGCGTCTCGTATGTCCACCGGTACGCGTGCGTCCAGTGAGCCGACCGCCTGCGTGTGCCCCGTACCGTATATGGGTTCGCTGAGGAATCGGCAGCGCCGGTAGGCTCTGACCACAGGCGCAGCCGCTCCCAAGCCACCCTTATCGACACAAACGAAGGACGATCGTGCTCATTGCCGGGTTCCCCGCCGGGGCCTGGGCGACGAACTGTTACCTCGTCGCCCCCGCCGCCGGTGAGGAGTGCGTGATCATCGACCCGGGCCACCAGGCGGCCCCAGGAGTCGAGGAAGCGATCAGGAAGCATCGGCTCAAGCCCGTCGCCGTCGTCCTCACCCACGGCCACCTCGACCACGTGGCCTCGGTCGTCCCGGTCTGCGGGGCGCACGACGTCCCGGCCTGGATCCACCCCGAGGACCGGTTCATGATGAGCGACCCCGAGAAGGCGCTCGGACGCTCCATCGGCCTGCCGCTGCTGGGCGAGCTGACCGTGGGGGAGCCCGACGACGTCCGTGAGCTGACGGACGGGGCGAAGCTCGAACTGGCGGGTCTGGAGTTCTCCGTCGCGCACGCGCCGGGCCATACCAGGGGGTCGGTGACCTTCCGGATGCCCGAGGGCGCGGACGTCCCGCCCGTCCTCTTCTCGGGCGACCTGCTGTTCGCCGGCTCCATCGGACGCACCGACCTGCCCGGTGGCTCCATGGACGACATGCTCGAGTCGTTGGCCCGCGTGGTCCTTCCGCTCGACGACTCCACCGTGGTGCTGCCCGGTCACAATGAGCACACGACCATCGGCCAGGAACGCGCCACCAACCCGTACCTGCGGCAGGTGGCCGCCGGCCAGGGAGCCTCCGAGGCTCCCCGACGAGGAATGTGACGAGAGACCTCCCGTGAGTACCTTCCAGGCCCCCAAGGGCACGTACGACCTCATCCCTCCGGACAGCGCCACGTACCTGGCCGTCCGCGAGGCGATCGCCGCCCCGCTGCGCAACTCCGGCTACGGCTACATCGAGACGCCCGGCTTCGAGAACGTCGAGCTGTTCGCGCGCGGTGTCGGCGAGTCCACCGACATCGTGACCAAGGAGATGTACGCCTTCGAGACCAAGGGCGGCGACCGGCTCGCGCTGCGCCCCGAGGGAACGGCGTCGGTCCTGCGCGCCACCCTCGAGGCCAACCTCCACAAGGCGGGAAACCTCCCGGTCAAGCTCTGGTACTCCGGCTCGTACTACCGCTACGAGCGCCCGCAGAAGGGCCGTTACCGCCACTTCTCCCAGGTCGGCGCCGAGGCGATCGGCGCCGAGGACCCGGCGCTGGACGCCGAGCTGATCATCCTGGCCGACCAGGCGTACCGCTCCCTGGGGCTGAGGAACTTCCGCATCCTGCTCAACAGCCTGGGCGACAAGGAGTGCCGCCCGGTGTACCGGGAGGCGCTGCAGACCTTCCTGCGCGGCCTGGACCTCGACGAGGACACGCTCCGCCGCGCCGAGATCAACCCGTTGCGGGTCCTCGACGACAAGCGCCCTGACGTCCAGCAGCAGCTGGCCGGTGCCCCGCTGCTGCGCGACTACCTCTGCGACGCCTGCAAGACCTACCACGAGGAGGTCCGCGAACTGATCACGGCGGCCGGCGTCGCCTTCGAGGACGACCCGAAGCTGGTCCGCGGCCTGGACTACTACACCCGCACCACCTTCGAGTTCGTCCACGACGGCCTCGGCTCGCAGTCCGCGGTGGGCGGCGGCGGGCGCTACGACGGCCTGTCCGAGATGATCGGCGGCCCCGCGCTGCCGTCCGTCGGCTGGGCCCTGGGCGTCGACCGCACGGTGCTGGCGCTGGAGGCGGAGGGCGTCGAGCTCGAACTCCCCGCCACCACCAGTGTGTTCGCCGTACCGCTCGGCGAGGAGGCTCGCCGGGTGCTGTTCGCGAAGGTCTCCGACCTGCGCAAGAACGGGGTGGCCGCGGACTTCGCCTACGGCGGCAAGGGCCTCAAGGCCGCGATGAAGGCGGCCAACCGGTCGGGCGCCCGGTACGCGCTGGTCCTGGGCGAACGCGACCTCGCCGAGGGCGTCGTCCAGCTCAAGGACATGGAGTCCGGAGAGCAGACGGCGGTCGGCGTGAACGAGATCGTGGCCGAGCTGGAGTCGAGGCTCGGCTGACGGGGCACGCACGGGGCGCCGGACATCTTCTCGGATGTCCGGCGCCCTCGTCGTGTCCGGTGCCGGGCCCGGCGCGGTGTCCGGACCGTGTCCGGCGGTGTCCGGGCCGGACATCCGGTGCGGCTGTCCGAAACCGAACATCCGTACCGGGTCTCACCTTCATCCTTATGTGAAGCGAACGGTGTGCACGCGCGCGCGTACGGCACAATGGCCGTGCCCGAAGAAGGTCCGAGTCTCAAGTGACGGAATCGGCGTGATGAGCAAGACGACAGTCAGGGACGTCGACATGGAGCCCGAACCCTCGACCTCGCCGGAGCGCGCCTCCGCGCCGGCCAAGAGGGGTGCCGGCCGGGCGTTCGCCCTGCTCCTGGTGATCACCGGCGCGGCCGGACTGCTCGCCGCGTGGGTCATCACGATCGACAAGTTCAAGCTCCTCGAGGCCAAGGTCGAGGGCAAGACCTTCACCCCCGGGTGCAGCCTCAACCCCGTCGTCTCCTGCGGCAGCGTCATGGAGAGCGACCAGGCCTCGGTCTTCGGCTTCCCCAACCCGATGCTCGGCCTCGTCGCCTACGGCATCGTCGTCTGCGTCGGCGTCAGCCTGCTCGCGGGCGCCCGCTTCCCGCGCTGGTACTGGCTCACCTTCAACGCCGGCACGCTCTTCGGGGTCGTCTTCTGCGCCTGGCTGATGTTCCAGTCCCTGTACCGCATCAACGCCCTGTGCCTGTGGTGCTCCCTGGCCTGGGTCGCCACGATCCTCATGTTCTGGTACGTGACCTCGTTCAACGTCCGCAACGGCTTCCTGCCCGCCCCGGCTGGCTCAAGAGCTTCTTCGGCGAGTTCACCTGGGTCCTGCCCGTCCTGCACGTCGGCATCATCGGCATGCTGATCCTGACCCGCTGGTGGGACTTCTGGACCAGCTGACCCGGCCGCGCCGGGCGGATCCGGACGCCGGGGCCTCCCGGCGGCCGAGGGCGTTGTCGGTGCGGTGAACTAGGGTTTCAGCGTGGAGCCCGATCTGTTCACCGCCGCAGCCGAAGAACGCCAGGAGAAGGACCCCGCCGGGAGCCCCCTGGCGGTCCGGATGCGCCCGCGCACCCTCGACGAGGTCGTGGGCCAGCAGCACCTGCTGAAGCCGGGCTCACCCCTGCGCCGCCTGGTCGGCGAGAGCGCCAGAGGCCGGCCGGCCCCTCCTCGGTGATCCTCTGGGGCCCGCCGGGCACCGGCAAGACCACCCTCGCCTACGTCGTCTCCAAGGCCACCGACGCCCGCTTCGTCGAACTGTCCGCGATCACCGCCGGCGTCAAGGAGGTCCGCGCCGTCATCGACGGCGCCCGCCGCGCCGCCGGAGGCTTCGGCAAGGAGACGGTCCTCTTCCTCGACGAGATCCACCGCTTCAGCAAGGCCCAGCAGGACTCCCTCCTGCCCGCCGTCGAGAACCGCTGGGTCACCCTGATCGCGGCCACCACGGAGAATCCGTTCTTCTCGGTCATCTCACCCCTGCTCTCCCGCTCGCTCCTGCTCACCTCGAACCGCTCACCGACGACGACCTGCGCGGTCTGCTGCGGCGCGCGGTGGCCGACGACCGCGGGCTGAAGGGCGCCGTGGACCTCCCCGAGGACACCGAGGACCACCTCCTGCGCATCGCCGGCGGCGACGCCCGCCGCGCTCTCACCGCCCTGGAGGCCGCCGCCGGGGCCGCCCTGGACAAGGGCGAGGCGCGGATCTCCCTCGCCACCCTGGAGGAGACGGTCGACCGGGCCGCCGTGAAGTACGACCGCGACGGCGACCAGCACTACGACGTCGCCAGCGCCCTGATCAAGTCGATCCGCGGCTCCGACGTCGACGCCGCCCTGCACTACCTGGCCCGCATGATCGAGGCGGGCGAGGACCCCCGTTTCATCGCCCGCCGCCTGATGATCTCCGCCAGCGAGGACATCGGCCTGGCCGACCCCGGCGCCCTGCCGATCGCGGTCGCCGCCGCCCAGGCCGTCGCCATGATCGGCTTCCCCGAGGCCGCGCTCACCCTCAGCCACGCCACCATCGCCCTGGCCCTCGCCCCCAAGTCGAACTCCGCGACGACCGCGATAGGCGCCGCCCTGGACGACGTGCGCAAGGGCTGGCCGGGCCCGTGCCGGCGCACCTGCGGGACGGGCACTACAAGGGAGCCGCCAAACTGGGGCACGCGCAGGGGTACGTGTACCCGCACGACCTGCCCGAGGGGATCGCCCCCCAGCAGTACGCCCCGGACGCCCTCAAGGACCGCCGGTACTACGAGCCGACCCGGCACGGCGCCGAGGCGCGGTACTCGGACGCCGTGGAGTGGACCAGGAAGCACCTCGGTCGCACACGGGACTGAGCACCCTGTAAACTCGCTCGCAGTGCTGTGTCCCGCGCTGTCAGAACGGGACGGTCAGCCGGAGCCCCGGTCCCCCGCGGACCGGCTCCAGGAGCGTCGCGCACCGTCGAACGGTGTCGCGGGCAGCCCACCACCAGCCGGGTTCCCGGTCAGGGTCGGTGGGCCACTCGCGTGCTGCACGTATGTGCCCAGAACAGGGGAGCGGCTGCCCGGCAGGTCCCCCGTGGACCCGGCGGGTCTCCCCGGCTGCGGATGCGACCTCCCTCAACCCTGACAAGCCGAAAACCAGGAAATGAGAGACAGTGGCGAACCAGCCCCGCCCCAAGGTCAAGAAGTCGCGTGCCCTCGGCATCGCGCTGACCCCGAAGGCCGTCAAGTACTTCGAGGCCCGCCCCTACCCGCCGGGCGAGCACGGCCGCGGCCGCAAGCAGAACTCGGACTACAAGGTCCGTCTGCTCGAGAAGCAGCGTCTGCGCGCGCAGTACGACGTGTCCGAGCGCCAGCTCGTCCGCGCCTACGAGCGCGCCTCCAAGGTCCAGGGCAAGACCGGTGAGGCCCTGATCATCGAGCTCGAGCGCCGTCTCGACGCGCTGGTCCTGCGTTCGGGCATCGCCCGCACGATCTACCAGGCCCGCCAGATGGTCGTCCACGGCCACATCGAGGTCAACGGCCAGAAGGTCGACAAGCCCTCGTTCCGCGTCCGTCCCGACGACGTCGTGATGGTCCGCGAGCGCAGCCGCGAGAAGACCCTCTTCACGGTCGCCCGTGAGGGCGGCTTCGCCCCCGACGGCGAGACCCCGCGCTACCTCCAGGTGAACCTCCGCGCCCTGGCGTTCCGCCTGGACCGCGAGCCGAACCGCAAGGAGATCCCGGTCATCTGCGACGAGCAGCTGGTCGTCGAGTACTACGCCCGCTGATCCTCCGGCGGCCGCAGGACCTCTGTGCCCGGACCCGCCGTCCCCCCGCCCCTCCGGGCGGGCGGGGCGGCGGGTCCGCGCGTGTCCGGGTCCGCGCGTGTCCGGGTCCGCGCGTGTCCGGGTCCGCGCGTGTCCGGGTCCGCGCGTGTCCGGGTCCGCGCCCGGGGCCACGGCCGCGACGCCCGTTAATCCGGTGCGGACCGGTCCCGGCGGCGCGATAGGCTCGGTGCACGACTTTTCCGATGCAGAGGCACATTTCAGGGAGCGGGTGCGCAGTGTCCGGTGGAGAGGTGGCCGGCATCCTGGTGGCCGTGTTCTGGGCGATCCTGGTCTCCTTCCTCGCGGTCGCGCTGGCGAGACTGGCCCAGACGCTCAAGGCCACCACCAAGCTGGTCGTGGACGTGACCGACCAGGCCGTACCGCTGTTGGCGGACGCCTCCACGGCGGTCCGCTCGGCACAGACCCAGATCGACCGGGTCGACGCGATCGCCTCGGACGTCCAGGAGGTCACCTCCAACGCCTCCGCGCTCTCCACCACGGTCGCCTCCACCTTCGGCGGCCCCCTGGTGAAGGTCGCCGCCTTCGGCTACGGCGTCCGCCGGGCCCTCGGCGGACGCAAGGAAGACGGGCCCGCCAAGGCGCCCCGACGCACCGTGATCGTGGGCCGGACCGTCCCGGCCCAGCGGTGGGGCAAGCGGAAGAAGGACTGAGACTCAAGCGATGTTCCGCCGTACGTTCTGGTTCAGCACCGGCGTCGCCGCCGGCGTGTGGGCCACCACCAAGGTCAACCGCAAGCTGAGGCAGCTGACCCCCGAGAGCCTCGCCGCGACCGCGGCCGACAAGGCTCTCGAGACGGGAGCGCGCCTCAAGGACCGCGCGGTGGGTTTCGCGCTCGACGTCCGCGACAACATGGCCCGGCGGGAGGCCGAACTGGGGGAAGCGCTCGGGATCCGCCCGGACCCCGAACTCCCCGCACCCCGGCGGTACACCGCCATCGAGAACCACCCCAGCAAGCCGCAGCACGTCGACGACACGACGTACTCGTACAACCGGAATGAGGACCACTGATGGAGTCGGCTGAGATCCGCCGCCGCTGGCTGAGCTTCTTCGAGGAGCGCGGGCACACCGTCGTCCCTTCGGCGTCGCTCATCGCGGACGACCCGACTCTGCTCCTGGTCCCCGCCGGCATGGTGCCCTTCAAGCCCTACTTCCTCGGCGAGGTCAAGCCGCCCTTCCAGCGCGCCACCAGCGTGCAGAAGTGCGTGCGCACGCCCGACATCGAAGAGGTCGGCAAGACCACCCGGCACGGCACGTTCTTCCAGATGTGCGGCAACTTCTCCTTCGGCGACTACTTCAAGGAAGGCGCCATCAAGCACGCCTGGGAGCTGCTCACCAGCCCCAGGACAAGGGGGGTTACGGCCTGGAGCCGGAGAAGCTCTGGATCACCGTCTACAAGGACGACGACGAGGCCGAGCGCATCTGGCACGAGGTCGTCGGGGTGCCGAAGGAGCGCATCCAGCGCCTCGGCATGAAGGACAACTACTGGTCCATGGGCGTCCCCGGCCCCTGCGGACCCTGCTCCGAGATCAACTACGACCGCGGCCCCGAGTTCGGCGCCGAGGGCGGCCCCGCCGTCAACGACGAGCGGTACGTGGAGATCTGGAACCTCGTCTTCATGCAGTACGAGCGGGGCGAGGGCATCGGCAAGGACAACTTCGAGATCCTCGGCGAGCTGCCGAGCAAGAACATCGACACGGGCCTCGGCCTGGAGCGCCTCGCCATGATTCTGCAGGGCGTGCAGAACATGTACGAGATCGACACCTCCATGGCCGTCATCAGGAAGGCCACCGAACTGACCGGCGTGGCCTACGGCGACGCCCACGACTCGGACGTCTCCCTGCGCGTGGTCACCGACCACATGCGCACCTCGGTGATGCTGATCGGCGACGGCGTGACCCCCGGCAACGAGGGCCGTGGCTACGTCCTGCGCCGCATCATGCGCCGCGCCATCCGCAACATGCGCCTGCTCGGCGCCACCGGCCCGGTCGTCAAGGACCTCGTCGACACCGTCATCGCGATGATGGGCCAGCAGTACCCCGAGCTGGTCACGGACCGCGAGCGCATCGAGAAGGTCGCCGTCGCCGAGGAGAACGCCTTCCTCAAGGCCCTCAAGGGCGGCACGAACATCCTCGACACCGCCGTCACCGAGACCAAGCAGGCCGGCGGCAGCGTCCTGTCCGGCGACAAGGCCTTCCTGCTCCACGACACCTGGGGCTTCCCGATCGACCTCACCCTGGAGATGGCCGCCGAACAGGGCCTCTCGGTGGACGAGGACGGCTTCCGCCGCCTGATGAAGGAACAGCGCGAGCGCGCCAAGGCCGACGCCCAGGCCAAGAAGACCGGCCACGCCGGCGCCGGCGCCTACCGCGAGATCGCCGACAAGGCCGGTGAGACCGACTTCATCGGCTACACCGACACCGAGGGCGAGACCACGGTCGTCGGCATCCTCGTCGACGGCGTCTCCTCCCCGGCCGCCACCGAGGGCGACGAGGTCGAGATCGTCCTGGACCGCACCCCGTTCTACGCCGAGGGCGGCGGCCAGATCGGCGACACCGGCCGCATCAAGGTCGACACCGGTGCCGTCGTCGAGATCCGCGACACCCAGAAGCCGGTGCCGGGCGTGTACGTCCACAAGGGCGTCGTCCAGTTCGGCGAGGTGACCGTCGGGGCCAAGGCCCACGCCTCGATCGACGGCCGCCGCCGTACGGCCATCGCCCGTGCCCACTCGGCCACCCACCTCACCCACCAGGCCCTGCGCGACGCCCTCGGCCCGACGGCCGCCCAGGCCGGTTCCGAGAACCAGCCCGGCCGCTTCCGCTTCGACTTCGGTTCCCCCGCCGCCGTCCCGACGGCCGTGATGACCGACGTCGAGCAGAAGATCAACGAGGTGCTCGCCCGCGACCTGGACGTGCACGCCGAGATCCTGAGCCTCGACGAGGCCAAGAAGCAGGGCGCCATCGCCGAGTTCGGCGAGAAGTACGGCGAGCGGGTCCGCGTCGTGACCATCGGCGACTTCTCCAAGGAGCTGTGCGGCGGCACCCACGTGCACAACACCGCCCAGCTCGGCCTGGTGAAGCTGCTCGGCGAGTCGTCGATCGGTTCGGGCGTGCGCCGCATCGAGGCCCTCGTCGGCGTCGACGCCTACAACTTCCTGGCCCGTGAGCACACGGTCGTCGCCCAGCTCCAGGAGCTGGTCAAGGGCCGCCCGGAGGAACTCCCGGAGAAGATCTCCGCCATGCTCGGCAAGCTGAAGGACGCCGAGAAGGAGATCGAGAAGTTCCGCGCCGAGAAGGTCCTCCAGGCCGCCGCCGGTCTCGCCGGCTCCGCCAAGGACGTCCGCGGCATCGCCGTCGTCACCGGGCAGGTCCCGGACGGCACCACGCCGGACGACCTGCGCAAGCTGGTCCTCGACGTGCGCGGCCGCATCCAGGGCGGGCGGGCCGCCGTGGTCGCCCTGTTCACGGTGAACAACGGCAAGCCGCTCACGGTCATCGCCACCAACGAGGCCGCCCGCGAGCGCGGCCTCAAGGCCGGCGACCTGGTCCGCACGGCGGCCAAGACCCTCGGCGGCGGCGGTGGCGGCAAGCCGGACGTCGCCCAGGGCGGTGGCCAGAACCCGGCCGCCGTCGGCGAGGCCGTCGACGCCGTCGAGCGGCTCGTGGCGGAATCGGCCAAGTGAGCGGTCCCATGCGCAAGGGCCGTCGTCTCGCCGTCGACGTCGGTGACGCCCGGATCGGGGTCGCCTCGTGCGACCCCGACGGGATCCTCGCCACCCCGGTGGAGACGGTCCCCGGCCGCGACGTCCCGGCGGCCCACCGCCGACTGCGGCAACTCGTCGAGGAGTACGAGCCGATCGAGGTCGTCGTCGGCCTGCCCCGCTCCCTCAAGGGAGGCGAGGGCCCGGCCGCGGTCAAGGTGCGCGCCTTCGCCCAGGAGCTGGCCAAGGGCATCGCACCGGTCCAGGTCCGGCTGGTCGACGAGCGGATGACGACGGTGACGGCCGGTCAGGGACTGCGCGCCTCGGGCGTGAAGTCCAAGAAGGGACGTTCCGTCATCGACCAGGTGGCCGCCGTGATCATCCTCCAGCAGGCCCTGGAATCCGAACGGGTGTCAGGCTCGGCACCCGGCGAGGGCGTCGAAGTGGTCATCTGATCGCGATACGGTAACGTTCCGCGCGATGCGGTGGTGTTCGAACAGCGACCGCACAGAAAGAGGCGGGACGGTAGCCGGGCCCACAAGCCGGGCGACCGCCGCCTCGCGGCTCTAGGGGATCGATGACTGAGTATGGCCGGGGCCCCGGCTCCGAACCGTGGCATCCGGAGGACCCGTTGTACGGGGACGGCGGATGGGAAGGGCAGCAGGGCCACACCGGCCACCAGCCTGCCTACGGCGGCCAGCCGCAGCACCAGTACCCGCAGCAGCCGCAGCAGCAGGAGTACGCGGGCTGGAACGACGGCCGGCCGCAGCAGTACGGCCAACAGCACGACCAGCAGCAGTACCAGCAGTCGTACGAGCAGCAGCAGTACACCGCCCAGGACCAGCAGTACACCCACCAGAACCAGCAGCCCTACCAGGAGGGCGGCTGGGACGGCACCGGCAGCCACGCGCACGTCCCGTACGCCGCCGACCCCGGTGACCCGTACGGCCAGCAGGCCGCGGCCTACGGCGCCGAGCAGCCCGACCTCTACGGGACGCCGGACGCCTATCCGCCCCCGGAGCCGCCCGCGCGCAGGCGCGCCGAGCCGGAACCGGAGGCGGAGCAGCCGCGGCCCGACTGGGACCCCGGTCCCGACCAGGGCGAGCACGCCTTCTTCGCGGGCGGCGGCGGAGACGACGAGGACGACGACGAGCCGGAGGGGCGCGGCGACCGGCGCGGCCGCGGCGGCAAAGGGTCCAAGGGCGCCAAGAACAAGAAGAGCCGCAACGGCTGCGCCTGCCTGGTCGTCCTGCTGGTGTTCGGCGGCGGCCTCGGCGGCGTCACCTATTTCGGTTACCAGTTCTATCAGAATCGTCACAGTGCGGCGCCCGACTTCGCGGGCGACGGCACCGACGAGACCGTCAGCATCGAGATCCCGAAAGGCGCCCGCGGCGTCGACATCGGCCGCAAGCTGAAGGACGCCGGTGTGGTGAAGAGCGTCGACGCCTTCGTGTCCGCCTTCACCACCAACGACGGGGACAAGATCCAGGCGGGCGCGTACATCCTCAAGAAGGAGATGTCCGCCAAGAGCGCCGTGGAGATGATGCTCGACCCCAAGAGCCAGGCCAACGTCATGGTCACGCCCGGCCAGCGGAACATCACCGTCTACAAGACGATCGACGCCAAACTCGGCCTTGCCGCCGGCACCACCCGGGGCGTCGCGGAGAAGGACTTCGAGAGCCTCGGCCTGCCCGACTGGGCGAACGCCGACGGCGACGTCAAGGACCCGCTGGAGGGATTCCTCTACCCCGGCACCTATCCCGCGGCCAAGGGCATGAAGCCCGCCGCGGTCCTCAAGCAGATGGTCGGCCGGGCCGACGAGGCCTACGGCAAGTACGACCTCGAGGCCAAGGCCAAGGCGCTGAAGCTGGAGAACCCGCTCCAGCTCGTCACGGTCGCCAGCCTGGTCCAGGCGGAGGGCAAGACGCACGAGGACTTCCGCAAGATGGCGGAGGTGGTCTACAACCGCCTCAAGCCGACGAACACCGAGACCAACCAGCTGCTCCAGTTCGACTCGACCTTCAACTACCTGAAGAACGAGAGCAACATCCACATCAGCGAGTCCGAGATCAACAGCAACCAGGACCCGTACAACACGTACACGCAGAAGGGCCTCCCGCCGGGACCGATCGGGAACCCGGGGAGCGAGGCGCTGACGGCGGCGCTGACGCCGACGAGCGACGGCTGGATCTACTTCGTGGCGACCGACGGCCAGAACAAGACCGAGTTCGCCAAGACCTACGCGGAATTCGAACAGCTCAAGGACAAGTTCAACGAGAGCGCCGGTAACTGAGAGCATGACCGACACCACCCGACCCGGGCACGTCCCGCGGCATCGCGCCGCCGTGCTCGGCAGCCCCGTCGCCCATTCCCTCTCCCCGGTGCTGCACCGCGCCGCGTACCGGGCGATGGACCTCACGCAGTGGACGTACGACCTCTTCGACGTGGACGAGGCGGCCCTGCCCTCCTTCGTCGAAGGGCTCGGGGCCGAGTGGGCGGGACTGTCGCTGACCATGCCCCTCAAGCGCGCGGTCATCCCCCTGCTGGACGAGGTCAGCGAGACGGCGGCCGCCGTCGAGGCGGTCAACACCCTGGTGTTCACCGAGGACGGCCGCCGCGTCGGCGACAACACCGACATCCCCGGCATGGTCGCCGCCCTGCGCGAACACGGCGTCGAGCAGGTCGACTCGGCCGCGATCCTCGGTGCCGGCGCCACCGCCTCCTCCGCGCTGGCCGCGATGTCCGCGGTCTGCGCGGGCGAGGTCGTGGTCTACGTGCGCAGCGCGGACCGTGCCGCCGAGATGCGGCGGTGGGGCGAGCGCCTCGACGTCGACGTCCGCACGGCCGACTGGGCCGACGCGGCCGAGGCGCTGCGCGCCCCCCTGGTGATCGCCACCACGCCCGCGGGCACCACCGACGCCCTCGCCACCGCCGTACCGGGGCGGCCCGCCACCCTCTTCGACGTGCTCTACCACCCCTGGCCGACCGAACTGGCCGCCCGCTGGTCCATGTTCGGCGGCGCCGTCGTCAGCGGCCTCGACCTGCTGGTGCACCAGGCGGCGCTCCAGGTGGAGCGGATGACCGGGCGCGCCCCGGCCCCCGTGGACGCGATGCGCAAGGCCGGAGAGCACGCCCTCGCCTCCCGCGAGTAGCGCGGTTCCCGCGCCCCGTGCGGCCCCCGGGGCCCCGCCCGCCGGCCGCCGACGTCCGCCAGATGGACCGGCGGCCGGTTCCGGGTGGCGGACGTGGGAGGATCGGGGGTGGCGGACCAGGGTCGCGCACCCGGTCGCGCCGTTGCCGTACGCGAGGACACGCCTACGCAGAGCAGTACCAGGCGCGAGACTGAGGAGCACCGTTGAGCACGTTGCGCTGGCTGACCGCGGGGGAGTCCCACGGTCCCGCACTCGTGGCGACGCTGGAGGGCCTTCCCGCCGGCGTGCCGATCACCACGGACATGGTGGCGGACCATCTGGCGAGGCGCCGGCTCGGCTACGGGCGCGGTGCGCGGATGAAGTTCGAGCGGGACGAGGTGACCTTCCTCGGCGGTGTACGCCACGGCCTCACCCTCGGTTCCCCGGTCGCGGTCATGGTGGGCAACACCGAGTGGCCGAAGTGGGACCAGGTCATGGCGGCCGACCCGGTCGATCCCGAGGTGCTCGCCGGGCTCGCCCGCAACGCGCCGCTGACCCGCCCCCGCCCCGGCCACGCCGACCTGGCCGGCATGCAGAAGTACGGCTTCGACGAGGCCCGGCCGATCCTGGAGCGCGCCTCCGCGCGCGAGACGGCCGCCCGCGTCGCCCTGGGCGCCGTCGCCCGGTCGTACCTGAAGGAGACGGCCGGCATCGAGATCGTGTCCCACGTCGTGGAGATCGCCGCCGCCAAGGCGCCGTACGGCGTGTACCCGACCCCCGCCGACGTCGGGAAGCTCGACGCCGACCCGGTGCGCTGCCTGGACGCGGACGCGTCGAAGGCGATGGTCGCCGAGATCGACCAGGCCCACAAGGACGGCGACACCCTCGGCGGAGTCGTCGAGGTGCTGGCCTACGACGTGCCGGTGGGCCTGGGCTCGCACGTGCACTGGGACCGCAAGCTGGACGCCCGGCTGGCCGGCGCCCTCATGGGCATCCAGGCGATCAAGGGCGTCGAGGTCGGCGACGGCTTCGACCTCGCGCGCGTGCCCGGCTCGCAGGCGCACGACGAGATCGTCGGCACCCCCGAGGGCCTGCGGCGGACCTCCGGCCGCGCCGGCGGCACCGAGGGCGGCCTGTCCACCGGCGAACTGCTGCGCGTCCGCGCGGCCATGAAGCCGATCGCCACCGTGCCGCGCGCGCTGCGGACCGTGGACGTGGCCACCGGCGAGGCGACGCAGGCCCACCACCAGCGCTCCGACGTCTGTGCCGTGCCGGCGGCCGGCATCGTCGCCGAGGCCATGGTCGCGCTCGTCCTCGCGGACGCCGTCGCGGAGAAGTTCGGCGGCGACAGCGTCGCCGAGACCCGCCGCAACGTGCGGTCGTACCTCGACCACCTCCCCGTCCGATGAGCGGGCCGCTGGTCGTCCTGGTCGGGCCGATGGGCGTCGGCAAGTCCACCGTCGGTCAGCAGCTGGCCGAGCGGCTCCGGGTCGCCTACCGGGACACCGACGACGACATCGTCGCCGGACAGGGCCGCGCCATCGCCGACATCTTCGTCGAGGAGGGCGAGCCCGCCTTCCGCGCCGTCGAGAAGGCGGCCGTGCTGCGCGCGCTCGCCGAGCACGACGGCGTCCTGGCGCTCGGCGGCGGCTCGATCCTCGACGAGGAGACGCGCGGCCGGCTGGCCGGGCAGCGGGTGGTCTACCTGTCGATGGACGTCGAGGAGGCCGTCCGGCGGACCGGCCTCAACACGGCCCGCCCGCTGCTCGCCGTCAATCCGCGCAAGCAGTGGCGCGAGCTGATGGAGGCCCGCCGGCACCTCTACGAGGAGGTCGCCACCGCGGTCGTGCCGACGGACGGCCGTACACCCGAAGAGGTCACCCAGGCAGCCCTGGACGCGTTGGAGTTGAAGGAAGCATGAGTGAGGCAGTGACGCGGATCCGGGTCGGCGGCAGCGCCGGCTCCGAGCCCTACGAGGTGCTGGTCGGCCACCGGCTCCTCGGCGAGCTGGGCGGGCTGATCGGCGACCGCGCGAAGCGGGTCGCGGTGATCCACCCCGAGGCGCTCGCCGAGACCGGGGAGGCGCTCCGCGCCGACCTGGCCGAACAGGGCTTCGAGGCGGTCGCCATCCAGGTGCCCAACGCGGAGGAGGCCAAGACCGCCGAGGTCGCGGCCTACTGCTGGAAGGCGCTCGGCCAGTCCGGGTTCACCCGCACCGACGTCGTGGTGGGCGTCGGCGGCGGCGCGACCACCGACCTCGCCGGCTTCGTGGCCGCCACCTGGCTGCGCGGGGTGCGCTGGATCGCCGTCCCGACCACCGTGCTCGCCATGGTGGACGCGGCCGTCGGCGGCAAGACCGGCATCAACACCGCCGAGGGCAAGAACCTCGTCGGCGCCTTCCACCCGCCGGCCGGCGTGCTCTGCGACCTGGCCGCGCTGGACTCCCTCCCGGTCCACGACTACGTCTCCGGGCTCGCCGAGGTCATCAAGGCCGGCTTCATCGCCGACCCGGTCATCCTCGACCTCATCGAGGCCGACCCCGAGGCCGCCCGCACCCCGGCCGGCCCGCACACCGCCGAGCTGATCGAGCGCTCCATCCGGGTCAAGGCGGACGTCGTCTCCTCCGACCTCAAGGAGTCGGGCCTGCGGGAGATCCTCAACTACGGCCACACGCTCGCCCACGCCATCGAGAAGAACGAGCGCTACAAGTGGCGGCACGGCGCCGCCGTCTCGGTCGGCCTGCACTTCGCCGCCGAGCTGGGCCGCCTGGCCGGCCGGCTGGACGACGCCACGGCCGACCGCCACCGCACCGTGCTGGAGTCGGTGGGGCTGCCGCTGCACTACCGCCACGACCAGTGGCCCAAGCTGCTGGAGAACATGAAGGTCGACAAGAAGTCCCGCGGCGACCTCCTGCGCTTCATCGTCCTCGACGGCCTGGCCAAGCCCACCGTCCTGGAAAGCCCCGACCCGGCCGTGCTGCTCGCCGCGTACGGCGAGGTGGGCGAGTAAGTCCGCAGGGTCCCCATCCGTCCGATTCGCTTGGCGCACCGGGCACTTCACGCCGCCCCCGGCCGTTCACCAAAGGACGGCCGGGGGCGGTACCGTTCGGGGGGAAGTGAGGGCCCGCACCCTCGCGGCCAGGGTCAATCGCCTGTACGAGACGGAGTGGCACCGGATGCAGCACGCAGTGGGTTCTCCGCTGCCGCCGCCCCATCAGCCGGGGCACGGACCGGCCGTCGGCTGGTCGCCGGCCGCGCAACACCCGGGTCCGCACCAGCCCGCCGGCCCCCCCGGACGGCCCGTGCCTCCGCCGCCCCCGGGCTTCACCGCCCCGCCGCCGGGCCCGCACCGGCCCGCGCCCCCGGCCCCGCCCGCCGCGCACCCGCCGGCCCCGCGGCACGCCCCGCCGGTCGGCGACGTCACCGGGCACGTGCCGCTGCCTCCCGGTGGCCCCGTCGGCATGCCCAGCGCGCCGCCGGCCCCGGCGGCCCCCGATCCGGCGGCCACGACGCTCGCGGTGCTGCTCATCGGACCGGCCGGCGCCGGGAAGACCAGCGTCGCCAAGTTCTGGGCCGACCACCGCCGGGTGCCCACCGCCCACATCAGCCTCGACGACGTCCGCGAATGGGTCCGCTCCGGCTTCGCCGACCCCCAGTCGGGCTGGAACGACCACTCCGAGGCGCAGTACCGCCTGGCCCGCCGCACCTGCGGCTTCGCCGCGCGCAACTTCCTGGCCAACGGCATCTCGTGCATCCTCGACGACGCGATCTTCCCCGACCGCCCGGCCGTCGGGCTCGGCGGCTGGAAGCGGCACGTGGGGCCCGGCCTGCTCCCGGTCGTCCTGCTCCCCGGCCTCGAAGTCGTCCTGGAACGCAACGCGGAGCGCTCCGGCAACCGCCGTCTCGCGGACGAGGAGGTCGCCCGCATCCACGGCCGCATGGCCGGCTGGTACGGCTCCGGACTCCCGATCATCGACAACTCCCAACTGGACGTCCCGGCGACGGCACGGATCCTGGACGACGTGCTGGCGCGGGCGATAGCCAGCCCGCCGAGCTGGTGAGCACACGGTGACCACCCCCGTGCGATGGCCGCGGCACGGGGTCCCGTCTCACCGTCCACCCCGCTCGGCGCAGCCCAACCGGCACAATCCGGACAATCCTCCTACGCTCGACACATGTCAGAGGTGTACGCGGCTCGCCGCAAACGGCTCAGGGAACGGTGCGGTGCCGGCGGCAGCGCGAGCGCACTGATCTCCCGTCCCGCCAATGTGAGATACCTCGCGGGTGCGGCCCCCCGGGGCGCCGTCCTGCTGCTGAGTGCACACGAGGAGCTCCTCGTGTGCACGGACCCACCCGACGAGCGGCCCCACGAGGGCAGGCCCGACGAGGCACTGAAGGTCCAGGTGCTGTCCCGCTCCGGAGGCGATCCCGCGGTGGCCGCCGCGGGCATCCTCACGGACCGCGGCACCGAGTCCCTGGCGGTCGAGGAACACCACCTCACGGTGGCCCGGCACCGGGCCCTGCGGTCGGTCGCGCCCCGGCTGCGCCTCGCCGACCTCGGCGGCGCCGTCGAGCAGTTGAGGGTCGTCAAGGACGAGGAGGAGATCTCCTGCCTCCGCATCGGCGCCGAGATCGCCGACCAGGCCCTCGGCGAGCTGCTGGAGTCCATCCTCGTCGGCCGTACCGAACGCCACCTCGCCCTGGAGCTGGAGCGGCGCCTCGTCGACCACGGAGCCGACGGCCCCGCCTTCACCCCGTCCGTGGGAACCGGCCCGAACTCGGGGCGGCGGGGCCACCGGCCCACCGACCGGCGGGTGGAGGAGGGCGATTTCCTGTCGGTCTGCCTCGGGGCGACCTACCGCGGCTACCGCTGCGAGATCGGGCGCACGTTCGTCATCGGCACCTCTCCCGCGGAGTGGCAGATCGAGCTGTACGACCTCGTCTTCGCCGCTCAGCGGGCCGGACGCGAAAGCCTGGTGCCCGGTGCCGCGTACCGCGACGTGGACCGCGCGGCACGGCAGGTGCTGGACTCCGCGGGGTACGCCGAGGGCCTCACGGCACTCACCGGGCACGGTGTGGGACTCGAAATCGAGGAGGACCCGCAGTTGGCCCCCGCGGCCATGGGTAAACTGGACGCTTGCGTGCCGGTCACCGTCGAACCGGGGGTCCACCTCCCGGGCCGGGGCGGTGTCCGGATCGATGACACGCTCGTCGTGCGCCCCGAGGCGGACGGCGGACCCGAGCTACTCACCATCACGACCAAGGAGCTGCTCGCACTATAGCTACAGGCAGGTGCGTGCCCCCGGGGTCGTCCACGTCAGTCCAGGAGATTCCGCAACCGTGGCTTCCACGAACGACCTCAAGAACGGCCTGGTGCTCAAGCTCGAAGGCGGCCAGCTCTGGTCCGTCGTCGAGTTCCAGCACGTCAAGCCCGGCAAGGGCCCGGCCTTCGTGCGCACCAAGCTCAAGAACGTGCTGTCCGGCAAGGTGGTCGACAAGACCTTCAACGCCGGCGTCAAGGTCGAGACGGCCACTGTCGACAAGCGCGACATGCAGTTCTCCTACATGGACGGCGAGTACTTCGTCTTCATGGACATGGAGACCTACGACCAGCTCATGGTCGACCGCAAGGCCGTCGGCGACGCCGCCAACTTCCTGATCGAGGGCTTCACGGCCACCGTCGCGCAGCACGAGGGCGAGGTGCTCTTCGTCGAGCTGCCGGCCGCCGTCGAGCTCGTCGTCCAGGAGACCGAGCCCGGCCTGCAGGGCGACCGCTCCACCGGTGGCACCAAGCCCGCCACCCTGGAGACCGGTCACCAGATCCAGGTCCCGCTCTTCATCACCACCGGTGAGAAGATCAAGGTCGACACCCGTACGAGCGACTACCTCGGCCGGGTGAACAGCTAACCGTGGCTGCCCGCAACACGGCCCGCAAGCGCGCCTTCCAGATCCTCTTCGAGAGCGACCAGCGCGGCGCCGACGTCCTGACGGTCCTCGCGGACTGGATCCGGCTCTCCCGGGCCGACACCCGGCAGCCGCCGGTGAGCGAGTACACGATGCAGCTGGTCGAGGGCTTCGCGGAGCACGCGCGGCGCATCGACGAGCTGATCTCCCAGTACTCGGTCGGCTGGACGCTCGACCGGATGCCGGTCGTCGACCGCAACATCCTGCGGCTCGGGGCGTACGAGCTGATCTGGGTCGACGAGACCCCGGACGCCGTCGTCCTCGACGAGATGGTGCAGATCGCGAAGGAGTTCTCCACGGACGAGTCGCCCTCGTTCGTGAACGGCCTGCTCGGCCGGCTGAAGGAGCTCAAGCCGTCGCTGCGCCGGGAGGCGTGAGCGGTACCGGCGACGCCGGAGGGCCCGTGGACGTGCTGTCCGCGGGCCCTCCGGCATGCTCCGGTCCGTCGGCGTTCCCCTCGGCGTGTGGCTGTCGGGGCTCCTGAGGATCCTGAGGGCCTCGTGGGACCGGCTCCACGGGCCACCGGCTCCACGGGCGGGACAACGGCTCCGGGGCGGCGGGACAAAGGCGCCGGGGCGGCGGGACAAAGGCGCCGGGGCGGCCGGAACCTTTCGGTCCGGCCGCCCCGGCGGCACGTTTCTGCTGGTCGACGCGGCGACTCAGCCCTCCTCGTGGGAGACGGCGCGACGCGCGTCCGCGTCCAGCACGCCCCAGCTGATCAGCTGCTCGGTCAGGACCGAGGGCGACTGGTCGTAGATGACGGCGAGCGTGCGCAGGTCGTCCTGGCGGATCGAGAGCACCTTGCCGTTGTAGTCGCCGCGCTGCGACTGGATCGTGGCCGCGTACCGCTGGAGGGGACCGGCCTTCTCGACCGGCACGTGGGCCAGCCGCTCCAGGTCCAGGACCAGCTTCGGCGGCGGCTCGGCGGCACCGCCCGGCGTGGTGCCCGGGAGCAGCTCCTGCACGGGGACACCGTAGAAATCGGCCAGCTCCGCAAGGCGCTGCACGGTCACGGCGCGGTCGCCGCGCTCGTACGAACCGACCACGACCGCCTTCCACCGTCCCTGGGACTTCTCCTCGACACCGTGGAGGGAAAGGCCCTGCTGGGTGCGGATGGCCCGGAGCTTGGCCCCGAGCTGTTTGGCGTATTCGCTGGACATATAGCTCCCCGGCACTGGGTCGACGCGACTGGGTGAGGTTCCATGCCGCGCGGCTGGTAACTCACTGTGAGGTTACGCAGCGTGATTCTTCTGCGTCAAGCCGAATGGTCCACACCGACTCTTCCGTGGTAGCCGCTGACCACTGGGCCGATGGGGTGAACGGAGGTGCCCCTCCGACCTGCTACCGTGGATGGCGCAAATCCGACGTCCTTTAAGGTCCGTCCCGTGAGGCGGAGAAGGAGGTCCGTTTCCCATGGACACGTACGGCAATGACGACCACCAGGACGGGCGAGACCCGCAGGTCCCGCACGCCGGCCAGGGCGCGCGGCAGGAACCGCGCTCCGAGGCGCGGCCCGTCCTCGAAGGCCCCGACATCGCGCGGGTGCTGACCCGCATCGCCCACGAGATCGTCGAGCGCGCCAAGGGCGCCGACGACGTGGTCCTCCTCGGCATCCCGACCCGGGGCGTCTTCCTCGGCCGCCGGCTCGCCGCCAAGCTCGAGGAGATCACCGACCGCGCGATCCCGGTCGGCTCCCTCGACATCACCATGTACCGCGACGACCTGCGCATGCACCCGCCGCGGGCGCTCGCCCGCACGGAGATCCCCGGCGACGGGATCGACGGCAAGCTGGTCGTCCTCGTCGACGACGTGCTCTTCTCCGGCCGCACCATCCGCGCCGCCCTCGACGCCCTGAACGACATCGGGCGCCCCCGCGCGGTGCAGCTCGCGGTCCTCGTCGACCGCGGTCACCGCGAACTGCCCATCCGCGCCGACTACGTCGGCAAGAACCTCCCCACGTCGCTGCGGGAGACGGTCAAGGTCCAGCTGGCCGAGGAGGACGGTCGCGACACCGTGCTGCTCGGCGTCAAGCGGACCGCCCCGGGCGCACAGCACTAGCACTCCGGCGTACGCCCCCCGAGTGCGTGCCTCCACGCGCCCGCATGCCCGAAAACTCCCCATGCCTTACGGAGCCTGACAGATGCAGCGTCATCTCATCTCGGCCGCCGACCTCACCCGCGACGACGCCGTCCATGTCCTCGACACCGCCGAGGAGATGGCCCGGGTGGCGGACCGGCCCATCAAGAAGCTGCCGACCCTGCGCGGCCGCACGATCGTCAACCTCTTCTTCGAGGACTCCACCCGGACCCGGATCTCCTTCGAGGCCGCCGAGAAGCGCCTGTCCGCGGACGTCATCAACTTCTCCGCCAAGGGCTCCAGCGTCTCCAAGGGCGAGTCGCTCAAGGACACCGCCCAGACCCTGGAGGCCATGGGCGTCGACGCCGTCGTCATCCGGCACGGCGCCTCCGGAGCCCCGTACCGCCTCGCGACCTCCGGATGGATCGACGCCGTCGTCGTCAACGCCGGCGACGGCACCCACCAGCACCCCACCCAGGCGCTGCTGGACGCCTTCACCATGCGCCGCAGGCTCGTCGGCCGCGACGCCGGGCTCGGCCGGGACCTGTCCGGCAAGCGCATCACCATCGTCGGGGACGTCCTGCACAGCCGGGTCGCCCGCTCCAACGTCGACCTGCTGCACACCCTCGGCGCCGAGGTCACCCTCGTCGCCCCGCCCACCCTGGTGCCGGTCGGCGTCGAGACCTGGCCCTGCGAGGTGTCGTACGACCTCGACAGCACGCTGCCCAAGTCCGACGCCGTGATGATGCTGCGCGTCCAGCGCGAGCGGATGAACGCCGCGTTCTTCCCGACCGAGCGCGAGTACTCGCGGCGCTACGGCCTCGACGGCGACCGGATGGCGCGGATGCCCGAGCACGCCATCGTGATGCACCCCGGCCCGATGGTCCGCGGCATGGAGATCACCGCCGAGGTCGCCGACTCCGACCGCTGCACCGTCGTCGAACAGGTCGCCAACGGGGTGTCCATCCGGATGGCCGTGCTCTACCTGCTCCTGGGCGGGAACGAACCCGCCGTCAGCCACACCCGTACCACCGAGGAGAAGTAAGAACCATGAGCAAGATCCTTATCCGTGGTGCGCGGGTCCTCGGCGGCGAGCCGCAGGACGTCCTGATCGACGGCGAGGTCGTCGAGGCCGTCGGCAGCGGGCTGTCCGCCGAGGGCGCCGAGGTCGTCGAGGCCGATGGCAAGGTACTGCTGCCGGGCCTCGTCGACCTGCACACCCACCTGCGCGAGCCGGGCCGCGAGGACTCCGAGACCGTCCTGACCGGCACCCGCGCCGCTGCGAGCGGCGGTTTCACGGCCGTCTTCGCCATGGCCAACACCTTCCCCGTCGCGGACACCGCCGGCGTCGTCGAGCAGGTCTGGCGACTGGGCCGGGAGCACGGCTACTGCGACGTGCAGCCCATCGGCGCCGTCACCGTCGGCCTGGAGGGCAGGAAGCTCGCCGAGCTGGGAGCGATGCACGAGTCCGCCGCCGGCGTCACCGTCTTCTCCGACGACGGCAAGTGCGTCGACGACGCCGTGATCATGCGCCGCGCGCTGGAGTACGTGAAGGCCTTCGGCGGCGTCGTCGCCCAGCACGCGCAGGAGCCGCGGCTGACCGAGGGCGCCCAGATGAACGAGGGCGTCGTCTCCGCAGAGCTGGGGCTCGGGGGCTGGCCGGCCGTCGCCGAGGAGTCGGTCATCGCGCGGGACGTGCTGCTCGCCGAGCACGTCGGCTCCCGCGTCCACATCTGCCACCTGTCCACCGCCGGCTCCGTCGAGATCGTCCGCTGGGCCAAGTCCCGCGGCATCGACGTCACCGCCGAGGTCACCCCGCACCACCTCCTCCTCACCGACGAGCTGGTGCGCTCCTACAACCCGGTCTACAAGGTGAACCCGCCGCTGCGCACCGAGCGTGACGTGCACGCCCTGCGCGAGGCGCTCGCCGACGGCACCATCGACATCGTCGCCACCGACCACGCCCCGCACCCGCACGAGGACAAGGACTGCGAGTGGGCCGCGGCCGCCATGGGCATGGTCGGCCTGGAGACCGCGCTGTCGGTGGTCCAGGAGACGATGGTGGACACGGGCCTGCTGGACTGGGCCGGGGTCGCGGACCGCATGTCCTTCACGCCGGCCCGCATCGGGCGGGCCCAGGGACACGGCCGTCCCGTCTCGGCTGGTGAGCCCGCCAACCTCACGCTCGTCGACACGGCATACCGTGGTCAGGTGGACCCCGCGGGCTTCGCCTCGCGCAGCCGGAACACCCCGTACGAGGGGCGTGAGCTGCCGGGCCGTGTGACGCACACCTGGCTCCGGGGCAAGGCCACGCTCGTCGACGGGAAGCTCACGTGACATCTGCAGCACTACTGCTCGCGGCCGAGAAGGAATCGGCCCAAGTGACCGACTGGGCCGCCCGGATCGGCTGGGTGGTCGGTCTCGGCCTCTTCGTCGCGCTCGTCTACTGGCTGATGCGCGAGGGCTGGAAGTGGCGCGGCACGCTCCAGGGCGACCTGCCGGAGCTGCCCACCGCGCCGGACTCGCCGGGCTCGGCACAACCGACCGTGCTGTCGATGAGCGGCCGCTACCACGGCTCCACCACCGCCGGACAGTGGCTCGACCGCATCGTGGCGCACGGACTGGGCACCCGCAGCCGGGTCGAGCTCACCCTGACGGACGCGGGACTGGACGTCGTACGCCCCGGAGCGGACGACTTCTTCATCCCGGCCGGCGCGCTGCGCGAGGCGGTGCTCGGCAAGGGCATCGCCGGCAAGGTCCTCACCGAGGGCGGACTGCTCCTGGTGACCTGGGAGCACGGCGGCACACTGATCGACTCCGGTTTCCGCTCGGACCACGCGGCCGAGCACACCGAGTGGGTCGAGGCCATCAACTCCATGATCGACAAGAGGGAAACGGAAGGCGCACGATGACGACCTCCAGCCAGGGGATCGCCTCGCAGAGGCACAAGGCGGCTCCCGCCGTACTCGTCCTGGAGGACGGCCGCACCTTCCGCGGCCGTGCCTACGGGGCCGTGGGGGAGACCTTCGGCGAAGCGGTGTTCTCCACCGGCATGACCGGCTACCAGGAGACCCTGACCGACCCCTCCTACGACCGCCAGATCGTCGTGGCGACCGCGCCGCAGATCGGCAACACCGGCTGGAACGACGAGGACGACGAGTCGGGCCGCATCTGGGTCTCCGGCTACGTCGTCCGCGACCCCGCGCGCGTGCCGTCCAACTGGCGCTCCCGGCGCTCCCTGGACGACGAGCTGGTCGCGCAGGGCGTCGTCGGCATCTCCGGCATCGACACCCGCGCCCTCACCCGCCACCTGCGCGAGCGCGGCTCCATGCGCGCCGGCGTCTTCTCCGGCGACGCGATCGGCCCGGACGACGAGCTCCTCGCACGCGTGCAGGCCCAGCCGCACATGAAGGGCGCGAGCCTCTACGAGGAGGTCGCCACCAAGGAGGCGTACGTCGTCCCCGCGGTCGGCGAGAAGCGGTTCACCGTCGCCGCGGTCGACCTCGGCATCAAGGGCATGACCCCGCACCGCATGGCCGAGCGCGGCATCGAGGTGCACGTGCTGCCCGCGACGGCCACAGCCGAAGAGGTGTACGCCGTCGGCCCCGACGGCGTGTTCTTCTCCAACGGCCCGGGCGACCCGGCCACCGCCGACGGCCCCGTGGAACTGATGACCGAGGTGCTCCGGCGCCGCACGCCCCTGTTCGGCATCTGCTTCGGCAACCAGATCCTCGGCCGCGCCCTCGGCTTCGGCACCTACAAGCTGAAGTACGGCCACCGCGGCATCAACCAGCCGGTCCAGGACCGTACGACCGGCAAGGTCGAGGTCACCGCGCACAACCACGGGTTCGCCGTGGACGCGCCGCTCGACAAGGTCAGCGACACCGAGTTCGGCCGCGCCGAGGTGTCCCACGTCTGCCTCAACGACGACGTCGTGGAGGGGCTCCGGCTGCTCGACCAGCCGGCCTTCTCCGTCCAGTACCACCCCGAAGCGGCAGCCGGCCCGCACGACGCCGCCTACCTGTTCGACCGCTTCGTTTCTCTGATGGAGGGCCAGCGTGCCTAAGCGCACCGATATCCAGTCCGTCCTGGTCATCGGCTCCGGCCCGATCGTCATCGGACAGGCAGCCGAGTTCGACTACTCCGGCACCCAGGCGTGCCGCGTCCTGCGCGCCGAGGGCCTGCGCGTGATCCTCGTCAACTCCAACCCGGCGACGATCATGACCGACCCGGAGATCGCCGACGCCACCTACGTCGAGCCGATCACCCCGGAGTTCGTCGAGAAGATCATCGCCAAGGAGCGGCCGGACGTCCTGCTGCCGACGCTCGGCGGCCAGACGGCCCTCAACACCGCGATCTCCATGCACGAGCAGGGGGTGCTCGAGAAGTACGGCGTCGAGCTGATCGGTGCCAACGTGGAGGCCATCCACAAGGGCGAGGACCGCGACCTCTTCAAGGGCGTCGTCGAGGCCGTCCGCGAGAAGATCGGGCACGGCGAGTCCGCCCGGTCCGTGATCTGCCACTCCATGGACGACGTGATCGCGGGCGTCGAGACGCTCGGCGGCTACCCCGTCGTGGTCCGCCCCTCCTTCACCATGGGCGGCGCCGGCTCCGGCTTCGCCCATGACGAGGAGGAACTGCGCCGCATCGCCGGCCAGGGACTCACGCTCTCGCCGACCACCGAGGTGCTCCTGGAGGAGTCCATCCTCGGCTGGAAGGAGTACGAGCTGGAGCTGATGCGCGACAAGCACGACAACGTCGTGGTCGTCTGCTCCATCGAGAACTTCGACCCCATGGGCGTGCACACCGGCGACTCGATCACCGTCGCGCCGGCGATGACGCTGACCGACCGCGAGTACCAGCGGCTGCGCGACATCGGCATCGCGATCATCCGCGAGGTCGGCGTGGACACCGGCGGCTGCAACATCCAGTTCGCGGTGAACCCCGAGGACGGCCGCATCATCGTCATCGAGATGAACCCGCGCGTGTCCCGTTCGTCGGCGCTGGCCTCCAAGGCGACCGGCTTCCCGATCGCCAAGATCGCGGCCAAGCTCGCCGTCGGCTACACCCTCGACGAGATCCCGAACGACATCACCCGGGAGACCCCGGCCTCCTTCGAGCCCACGCTCGACTACGTGGTCGTCAAGGCCCCCCGCTTCGCCTTCGAGAAGTTCCCGAGCGCGGACTCGACGCTGACGACCACCATGAAGTCCGTCGGCGAGGCCATGGCCATCGGCCGCAACTTCACCGAGGCCTTCCAGAAGGCGCTGCGCTCGCTGGAGAAGAAGGGCAGCCAGTTCACGTTCGTCGGCGACCCCGGCGACAAGCAGCAGCTCCTGACGGAGGCCGTCCGTCCCACCGACGGCCGGATCAACACCGTCATGCAGGCCATCCGCGCGGGCGCCACCCCGGAGGAGGTCTTCGCGTTCACGAAGATCGACCCCTGGTTCGTCGACCAGCTGTTCCTGATCAAGGAGGTCGCGGACGAGCTGGCCGCCGCCGAACGTCTCGACGGCGACCTGCTCGCCGAGGCCAAACGGCACGGCTTCTCCGACCAGCAGATCGCCGAGATCCGCGGCCTGCGCGAGGACGTCGTCCGCGAGGTCCGGCACGCGCTGGGCGTCCGCCCCGTCTACAAGACGGTCGACACCTGCGCCGCCGAGTTCGCGGCGAAGACGCCGTACTTCTACTCCTCCTACGACGAGGAGAACGAGGTCGCGACCCGCGAGAAGCCGGCCGTCATCATCCTGGGCTCCGGCCCGAACCGCATCGGCCAGGGCATCGAGTTCGACTACTCCTGCGTGCACGCCTCCTTCGCGCTGTCCGACGCCGGGTACGAGACCGTGATGGTCAACTGCAACCCGGAGACCGTCTCCACCGACTACGACACCTCCGACCGCCTGTACTTCGAGCCGCTGACGCTCGAGGACGTGCTGGAGGTCGTCCACGCGGAGGCGCAGGCCGGCCCGATCGCCGGGGTCGTCGTCCAGCTCGGCGGCCAGACCCCGCTGGGTCTGGCGCAGGCGCTCAAGGACAACGGCGTGCCGATCGTCGGCACCCCTCCCGAGGCGATCCACGCGGCCGAGGACCGGGGCGCCTTCGGACGCGTCCTCGCCGAGGCCGGCCTGCCGGCCCCGAAGCACGGCACCGCCACCACCTTCGCCGGCGCCAAGGCCATCGCCGACGAGATCGGCTACCCGGTCCTCGTCCGCCCGTCGTACGTCCTCGGCGGCCGCGGCATGGAGATCGTCTACGACGAGACCCGGCTGTCCGCCTACATCGCGGAGTCGACCGAGATCAGCCCCACCCGGCCGGTCCTCGTCGACCGTTTCCTCGACGACGCCATCGAGATCGACGTCGACGCGCTCTACGACGGCGAGGAGCTGTACCTCGGCGGCGTCATGGAGCACATCGAGGAGGCCGGCATCCACTCCGGCGACTCGGCCTGCGCCCTGCCCCCGATCACTCTCGGCGGCTTCGACATCAAGCGCCTGCGGGCCTCCACGGAGGCCATCGCGCGCGGGTGGGCGTCCGCGGCCTGATCAACATCCAGTTCGCGATGGCCGGGGACATCCTCTACGTCCTGGAGGCCAACCCGCGCGCGTCCCGCACCGTCCCCTTCACCTCGAAGGCGACCGCGGTGCCGCTGGCCAAGGCCGCCGCCCGGATCTCCCTGGGCGCGACCATCGCCGAACTGCGCGCCGAGGGGCTGCTCCCGGCGACCGGCGACGGCGGCGAGCTGCCGCTGGACGCGCCGATCTCCGTCAAGGAGGCCGTGATGCCGTGGACCCGCTTCCGCGACACCTCCGGCCGCGGCGTCGACACCATCCTGGGCCCGGAGATGCGCTCCACCGGCGAGGTCATGGGCATCGACTCCGTCTTCGGCACGGCGTACGCCAAGTCGCAGGCGGGCGCCTACGGCCCGCTGCCCACCAAGGGCCGCGCGTTCATCTCGGTCGCCAACCGCGACAAGCGGTCGATGATCTTCCCGGCGCGCGAGCTGGTCGCCCACGGCTTCGAGCTGCTCGCCACCTCCGGCACCGCCGAGGTCCTCAGGCGCAACGGCCTCAACGCCACGGTCGTGCGCAAGCAGTCCGAGGGCGTGGGCCCGAACGGCGAGAAGACCATCGTCCAGCTCATCCACGACGGCCAGGTCGACCTCATCGTCAACACCCCGTACGGCACCGGCGGCCGTCTCGACGGCTACGACATCCGTACGGCGGCGGTGGCGCGCTCGGTGCCCTGCCTGACGACGGTCCAGGCGCTCGCCGCCGCCGTCCAGGGCATCGACGCCCTCAACCACGGGGACGTGGGGGTGCGTTCCCTCCAGGAACACGCCGAGCATCTGACCGCGGCCCGCGAATAGGGGGTGTTTCGAAAGTGGCGTCGTCTGCCCGAAGGGCAGGCCCGGCGGCGTCTGGTGCGTGCGATCGCAAGGCGGAGGGTCGCCCCGATACTGGTTGTATCGGGGCGATCCCGACAACGCGGCGAGCGTGCGTGCCAGACGTCGCCGGGCAGGCGGGACTTTCGAAACACCCCCTAGCAGCCCCAGGGGGACACCGGAAACGGTGTCCCCCTCTGTATGAGGTCTTCGAGGACACACGTCATGTACCAGCTCTTCTTCCGCCTCGCCTTCTCCCGGATGGACCCGGAGAAGGCCCACCACCTGGCCTTCCGCTGGATCCGGCTCACCGCCCGGATCCCGGTGCTCCGCACGTTCGTCGCGGCCGCACTCGCCCCCCGCCACCGGGAACTGCGCACCGAGGCCTTCGGCCTGCGCATGCACGGCCCCTTCGGGCTCGCCGCCGGCTTCGACAAGAACGCGGTCGCCGTCGACGGCATGGCGATGGTGGGCTTCGACCACGTCGAGATCGGCACGGTCACCGGGGAGGCGCAGCCCGGCAACCCCAGGAAGCGGCTGTTCCGCCTGGTCGCCGACCGGGCGCTGATCAACCGCATGGGCTTCAACAACGACGGCTCGCTGACCGTCGCCGCGCGCCTGGCCTCCCGCGAGCCGGTCTTCAGGACCGTCGTCGGCGTCAACATCGGCAAGACCAAGGCCGTGCCGGAGGCCGAGGCGGTCGCCGACTACGTGAAGTCGGCCGAGCGGCTCGCCCCGTACGCCGACTACCTGGTCGTCAACGTCTCCTCCCCGAACACCCCGGGGCTGCGCGACCTCCAGGCCACCGAGGCGCTGCGGCCGCTGCTGAGCGCCGTGCGGGAGGCCGCCGACCGCACGGTCGCCCACCGTCGGGTGCCGCTGCTGGTGAAGATCGCCCCCGACCTCGCCGACGAGGACGTGGACGCCGTCGCCGACCTCGCCGTGGAACTGGGCCTGGACGGGATCATCGCCACGAACACCACCATCGCGCGCGAGGGCCTCGGTCTGACCTCCCCGCCCGCCCTGGTGCAGGAGACCGGCGGTCTGTCGGGGGCGCCGCTCAAGGCGCGCTCCCTGGAGGTGCTGCGGCGCCTCTACGCGCGCGTGGGCGACCGCGTCACCCTCGTGGGCGTCGGTGGCGTCGAGACCGCCGAGGACGCCTGGGAGCGCATCCTGGCGGGCGCCACCCTCGTCCAGGGCTACAGCGCCTTCGTCTACGAGGGACCCTTCTGGGCCCGCGCGATCCACAAGGGACTCGCCGCACGCCTGCGCACCAGCCCGTACGCCACCCTCGCCGACGCCGTCGGCGCCGACGTGAGGAAGACGGCATGACCCTGGAACCCTTCGGCGCCCGCCTGCGCCGCGCCATGGACGAGCGCGGCCCGCTGTGCGTCGGCATCGACCCGCACGCCTCGCTGCTCGCCGAGTGGGGCCTGGACGACACCGTCGCGGGTCTGGAGCGGTTCAGCCGGACGGTCGTCGAGGCCACGGCCGACCGCGTCGCCGTCCTGAAGCCGCAGAGCGCCTTCTTCGAACGGTTCGGCTCGCGCGGGGTCGCCGTCCTGGAGCGGTCGGTCGAGGAGGCGCGGGCGGCCGGCGCCCTGGTCGTGATGGACGCCAAGCGCGGCGACATCGGTTCGACCATGGCGGCCTACGCGGAGTCCTTCCTGCGCAAGGACGCCCCGCTCTTCTCGGACGCCCTGACCGTGTCGCCGTACCTCGGCTACGGGTCGCTCTCGCCGGCCGTGGCCCTCGCGCGCGAGAGCGGCGCCGGACTCTTCGTGCTGGCGCTGACCTCCAACCCGGAGGGCGGCGAGGTCCAGCACGCGGTGCGCGCGGACGGCCGTACCGTCGGCGCGACCATGCTGGCGCACCTGGCGGCCGAGAACGCCGGGGAGGAGCCGCTGGGCTCCTTCGGGGCGGTCGTCGGCGCGACGCTCGGTGACCTGTCGACGTACGACCTCGACATCAACGGCCCGATCCTCGCGCCCGGCATCGGTGCCCAGGGGGCCACTCCGGCGGACCTGCCGCACGTCTTCGGGGCCGCGGTGCGCAACGTCGTGCCGAACGTCAGCCGCGCCGTGCTGCGCCACGGTCCCGACGTGGTCGCGCTGCGTGACGCCGCGGAGCGGTTCGCGCAACAGGTCAGGGCCGCGGTCGAGGCCGCCTGACCGCCCGCGGCCGTCCGGTCGGGACCCCGCCGGACGGCCGCGGGCCCACTTGAGCCCGAATACATCCTCAAATCCGGGGCAATTTGTCTTAAATATCCCTCCCCGTAGAGGCTGACCAGGACTTTTCCGCTGTTCTCGCTGACTCCGGCGGCGTTGGCCGCTAGTCTCCGAGCGGAGGGTCAACGGGCGAGCGTGTTGCCCGTGGCTCTCCAGGTGAGGAGCGACCAGGTTCCTCACCGGTCCGTATCCGACAGTTCGACATCCGAGGTGACGTAGGCGTGGCTCTTCCGCCCCTTACCCCGAACAGCGCGCAGCCGCGCTCGAAAAGGCCGCCGCGGCTCGCCGGGAGCGGGCCGAGGTCAAGAATCGACTCAAGCACTCCGGCGCCTCCCTTCACGAGGTCATCAAGCAGGGCCAGGAGAACGACGTCGTCGGCAAGATGAAGGTCTCCGCGCTCCTGGAGTCCCTGCCGGGCGTGGGCAAGGTCCGCGCCAAGCAGATCATGGAGCGGCTCGGCATCTCCGAGAGTCGCCGGGTGCGCGGTCTCGGCTCCAACCAGATCGCCTCCCTGGAGCGTGAGTTCGGCGACACGGCCAAGTGAGTCCGACGTGCTCCGGGCACAGCGTCCCGGGCACGGCGAGACAACTGGAATAATCGCCGCATGGCTGTAACACCCCGGGGGACGACCCCCGAACCCCCGGACGCACGTCCGCGGCTGACCGTGCTCTCCGGCCCTCCGGGGTCGGCAAGAGCACGGTCGTCGCTCATATGCGCAAAGAACACCCCGAGGTCTGGCTCTCGGTCTCGGCGACGACCCGGAGGCCCCGCCCCGGCGAGAAGCACGGTGTCCACTACTTCTTCGTCACCGACGACGAGATGGACAAGCTGATCGCCAACGGCGAGCTGCTGGAGTGGGCCGAGTTCGCCGGCAACCGCTACGGCACGCCGCGTGCGGCCGTGCTGGAGCGACTGGAGGCGGGCGAGCCCGTCCTCCTCGAGATCGACCTCCAGGGCGCGCGCCAGGTCCGCGGCTCCATGGCCGAGGCCCAGCTGGTGTTCCTGGCTCCGCCCTCCTGGGAGGAGCTGGTGCGCAGGCTCACCGGCCGCGGCACCGAGTCGCCCGAGGTCGTCGCCCGCCGTCTGGACGCGGCCAAGGTCGAACTCGCGGCCGAGCCGGAGTTCGACGAGACCCTGGTCAACACCTCCGTCGAGGACGTGGCGCGTGAGCTGCTAACCTTGATGGATGTTGTGTGATCACGACTGTGTGATCATGCCCCGTTTTTTCCCACCTATCGGAAGGTAGAGCGTGTCCTCTTCCATCTCCGCTCCCGAGGGCATCATCAACCCGCCGATCGACGAGCTCCTCGAGGCCACCGACTCGAAGTACAGCCTCGTGATCTACGCGGCCAAGCGGGCCCGCCAGATCAACGCGTACTACTCGCAGCTCGGCGAGGGCCTCCTCGAGTACGTCGGTCCGCTCGTCGACACCCACGTCCACGAGAAGCCGCTCTCGATCGCGCTCCGCGAGATCAACGCGGGCCTGCTGACGTCCGAGGCCATCGAGGGCCCGGCTCAGTAGTATTTTCAGCTCGCAGTAGGTTTTTCCACAGGCCCGGCGGCGCGACCGCCGGGCCTGTGGTGTGTGATGGACTCATGCGCCGGGAGTCGCGGCGCACGGTTTCCGAGGTCCGGGGAGAGACGGTGGACAAACCCAAGGTCGTGCTCGGGGTCAGCGGTGGCATCGCCGCCTACAAGGCCTGCGAGCTGCTGCGCAGGCTCACCGAGTCGGGTCACGACGTGCGCGTCGTCCCCACCGCCTCCGCTCTGCACTTCGTCGGCGCGGCCACCTGGTCCGCCCTCTCCGGTCACCCGGTCTCCACCGAGGTCTGGGACGACGTCCACGAGGTCCCGCACGTCCGCATCGGCCAGCACGCCGACCTCGTGGTCGTCGCCCCGCCACGGCCGACATGCTCGCCAAGGCCGCCCACGGACTGGCCGACGACCTGCTCACCAACACCCTGCTCACCGCCCGGTGTCCGGTCGTCCTCGCGCCGGCGATGCACACCGAGATGTGGGAGCACCCGGCCACCCGGGAGAACGTGGCGACGCTGCGCCGCCGCGGTGCCGTCGTCGTCGAACCGGCCGTCGGCCGGCTCACCGGCGCCGACACCGGCAAGGGCCGGCTGCCCGACCCCGCCGAGATCTTCGAGGTCTGCCGACGCGTCCTGGCCCGCGGGTCGCGGGAGCCCGACCTGGCCGGGCGGCACGTCGTCGTCAGCGCGGGCGGCACCCGCGAACCCCTCGACCCCGTCCGCTTCCTCGGCAACCGCTCCTCCGGCAAGCAGGGCTACGCCCTCGCCCGTACGGCCGCCGCCCGCGGCGCCCGCGTCACGCTCGTCGCGGCCAACACCGAGCTGCCCGACCCCGCCGGCGTCGACGTCGTCCGGGTCGGCACCGCCGTACAACTGCGCGAGGCGGTGCTGAAGGCGGCGGCCGACGCCGACGCGGTGGTCATGGCGGCCGCGGTCGCCGATTTCCGGCCCGCCGCCTACGCGTCCGGCAAGATCAAGAAGAAGGACGGGCAGGAACCGGACCCCATCGTTCTGCTGCGGAATCCGGACATCCTCGCGGAGATCTCCGCCGAGCGCGCCCGCCCCGGCCAGGTGGTCGTCGGTTTCGCCGCCGAGACCGACGACGTGCTGGCCAACGGCCGGACGAAACTGCGCCGCAAGGGCTGCGATCTGCTGGTCGTCAACGAGGTGGGGGAGCGCAGGACCTTCGGCTCGGAGGAGAACGAGGCGGTCGTCCTGGGCGCCGACGGCAGCGAGACCCCCGTCCCGTACGGCCCCAAGGAAGCGCTGGCCGAAATCGTGTGGGACCTGGTGACGCGGCGGCTGGCGTGATTGTTTGATGCGCACGGTCCCCGGCCCTCGCCCGTTCGGCGTGGCACCCCTGGCCAACAGTGGTCGGCATTCGGCAGAATGCCTGTGCCGCAGGTCACAGGGCTCCCGAGAGGCGAGACAGGTGGGCCGGTGGTGAAGCGCGACCGATAAACTGTTGTCGGACGACGCCGGGCGCAGCTCCCGTCGCGTCCGCCCATGATCAGCCAGCAGCCGCTGCAACCCCAGGGAGCGTTGTGTCCCGTCGCCTGTTCACCTCGGAGTCCGTGACCGAGGGTCACCCCGACAAGATCGCTGACCAGATCAGCGACACCATTCTCGACGCGCTCCTGCGCGAGGACCCGACGTCCCGGGTCGCCGTAGAGACCCTGATCACGACCGGCCTGGTGCACGTGGCCGGTGAGGTCACCACCAAGGCGTACGCGCCGATCCCGCAGCTGGTCCGGGACAAGATCCTGGAGATCGGCTACGACTCCTCGAAGAAGGGCTTCGACGGCGCCTCCTGCGGCGTCTCGGTGTCCATCGGCGCGCAGTCCCCCGACATCGCCCAGGGTGTCGACACGGCGTACGAGACGCGGGTCGAGGGCGACGACGACGAGCTGGACCGGCAGGGCGCGGGCGACCAGGGCCTGATGTTCGGCTACGCCTCCGACGAGACGCCGACGCTGATGCCGCTCCCGATCTTCCTGGCCCACCGCCTGTCGAAGCGCCTCTCGGACGTCCGCAAGAACGGCACCATCCCCTACCTGCGCCCCGACGGCAAGACCCAGGTCACCATCGAGTACGACGGCGACAAGGCGGTCCGTCTGGACACCGTCGTCGTCTCCTCGCAGCACGCCTCCGACATCGACCTGGAGTCGCTGCTCGCCCCCGACATCCGCGAGTTCGTCGTGGAGCCGGAGCTGAAGGCCCTGCTGGACGAGGGCATCAAGATCGACACCGAGAACTACCGCCTGCTGGTCAACCCCACCGGCCGCTTCGAGATCGGCGGCCCGATGGGCGACGCGGGTCTGACCGGCCGCAAGATCATCATCGACACCTACGGCGGCTTCGCCCGTCACGGCGGCGGTGCCTTCTCCGGCAAGGACCCGTCCAAGGTCGACCGCTCCGCCGCCTACGCGATGCGCTGGGTCGCGAAGAACGTCGTCGCCGCCGGCCTGGCCGCGCGCTGCGAGGTCCAGGTCGCGTACGCCATCGGCAAGGCCGAGCCGGTCGGTCTGTTCGTCGAGACCTTCGGCACGCACAAGATCGACCCCGAGAAGATCGAGAAGGCCATCGACGAGGTCTTCGACCTCCGCCCGGCCGCGATCATCCGCGACCTCGACCTGCTGCGCCCGATCTACGCCCAGACCGCCGCGTACGGCCACTTCGGTCGCGAGCTGCCCGACTTCACGTGGGAGCGCACGGACCGCGTGGACGCGCTGAAGGAGGCGGCGGGCCTCTGAGGCCACCGCCACCGCGACGCACCGGGCCCGGCTTCCCCAGGGAGGCCGGGCCTCGGCGTTGCGCGGCGCCGCCCCGCGGCCGGCGGGGGTGCGGGCGGGCGGGGGCGGGGGCGCTCGAGGGCGGCCGTTGTCAGCGGCGTTTGGTATGAATGCAGGCGTGAGCAGCGACAACGGGCAGCGGGAGGGCGGTGGCGGCGGGGACGGGGCGCCGCCGGAACAGCTCGCGCTTCTCCGCGAGAGCGTGCGGCAGGCCAAGGCGCCGCGGGCGAAGCCGCGGACCTGGCGGGGGGCCGCGCTCGCCGAGAGGCTGCCGGTCGCGCGGGTCCTCGTCGACAAGGGCGTCCTGCACCTCGACCGGTACTTCGACTACGCGGTGCCGGCCGAGCTGGACGCGGACGCCCAGCCGGGCGTGCGGGTGCGGGTGCGGTTCGGGGCCGGTCGCGGGCGGGTGCGCGAGGGGCGCCGTGAGGGGGGCGGGCTGATCGACGGGTTCCTCGTCGAGCGGCTCGCCGAGTCGGACTACGCCGGGCCGCTGGCCGCTCTCGCCCAGGTCGTGTCGCCCGAGCCCGTGCTGAGTCCGGAACTGCTGGGGCTTGCGCGCTCCGTCGCCGACCGGTACGCGGGGAGCCTGGCTGACGTGCTCCAGCTGGCCGTGCCGCCGCGCAGCGCCCGGGCCGAGCAGCGCCCCTCGCCCGCGCCCCTCGCCCCGCCGCAGGCGCCGCCACCGGGCTCGTGGGGGCGGTACGAGCACGGGGCCGCGTTCCTCGACGCGCTGGCCCGGGGAGGATCCCCGAGGGCCGTGTGGAACGCGCTGCCCGGCCCCGAGTGGAGCGAGGAGCTGGCGCGGGCCGTCGCCGCGACGCTGGCCTCGGGGCGCGGCGCCCTCGTCGTCGTACCGGACGGGCGGGCCGCCGCGCGCGTGGACGGCGCCCTGACGGCCCTGCTGGGGGAGGGGCGGCACGCCCTGCTCACCGCCGACGCCGGGCCGGAGAAGCGGTACCGGGAGTGGCTCGCGGTGCGGCGCGCGAGCGTGCGGGCGGTCGTCGGGACGCGGGCCGCCATGTTCGCGCCGGTGCGCGACCTGGGACTGGTCGCCGTGTGGGACGACGGCGACGACAACCACAGCGAGCAGCACGCCCCGCAGCCGCACGCGCGCGATGTGCTGCTGCTGCGCGCGGCGCAGGACAAGTGCGGCTTCCTGATGGGGGGTGGAGCTCCACCGTCGAGGGGGCGCAGCTCGTCGAGAGCGGGTGGGCGCGGCCCCTGGCCGCCGGCCGGGAGCAGGTGCGCCGGGCCGCGCCGCTGGTGCGGACCGTGGGGGACCAGGATCTCGCCCGGGACGAGGCCGCCCGGGCCGCCCGGCTGCCCAGCCTCGCCTGGCAGGCCGTCCGCGAGGGCCTGCGGCACGGGCCCGTGCTCGTGCAGGTGCCGCGGCGTGGCTACGTGCCACGCATGGCGTGCGCCGCCTGCCGGGCCCCCGCCCGGTGCCGGCACTGTTCCGGGCCCCTGGAGGCGAGGGACGGCGGGGCGCTGTGGTGCGGCTGGTGCGGGCGCGAGGAAGGGGCCTGGCACTGCCCGGAGTGCGGTGGCTTCCGGTTGCGCGCGCAGGTCGTCGGGGCGCGGCGGACCGCCGAGGAACTGGGCCGGGCGTTCCCGGCCGTACCGGTGCGCACCTCCGGGCGGGAGCAGGTGCTGGACACCGTGCCCGGCACACCCGCGCTCGTCGTGAGCACACCGGGTGCCGAGCCCGTCGCCGAGGGCGGGTACGCGGCGGCCCTGCTGCTGGACGGCTGGGCCATGGTCGGACGGCCCGACCTGCGGGCCGGGGAGGACGCGCTGCGCCGCTGGATCGCGGCCGCCTCCCTGGTACGGCCCCAGGGCGACGGGGGGACCGTGGTCGTCGTCGCCGAGCCGACCCTGCGTCCGGTGCAGGCGCTGGTGCGGTGGGACCCCGTCGGACACGCCGTGCGCGAACTGTCGGAACGGGCCGAGCTGGGCTTCCCCCCGGTGTCGCGGATGGCGGCCGTCACCGGGACGGGGGAGGCGGTGGCCGCTTTCCTCGGCTCCGTGGAGCTGCCCCCGGAGGCCGAGGTGCTGGGACCCGTCCCGCTGCCGGTCACTCCCGCGGGGCGGCCTCGACGGCCGGGTGCGCCGCCGCCCGGCGAGCAGTGGGAGCGGGCACTGGTCCGGGTGCCGCCGGGGAGGGGGCCGCCCTGGCCGCCGCGCTCAAGGCGGCGCAGGCCGCGCGGATGGCGCGGGGGGGTGCGGCCTCACGCGGTGGTGCGGCTTCACGGGGGGTGCGGCCTCACGCGGTGGTGCGGCTTCACGGGGTGGTGCGGCCTCGCGGGGTGAGGGGGCCTCGGGGGCGGTGTGGGTGCGGATGGATCCGCTGGACATCGGGTGACGATCGGCCGGGGTGGGGAGTGGGCTGCGGCGGTAGGTGGTGGGCGATCTGCGATCTGCGATCTGCGATCTGCGGTTGATGGTCAGCTGTGGCTCGGGACCGGAAGTCGCGCTGTGACGGTTATGTGGTCGGGGATCGGGGATCGGGGATCGGGGGTCGGGGGTGGCGGTCAGCCGTCGGCAGGCGGCAGCCAGCCGTGAACACTCAGCTGGGGGCTGGCGGCAGTCAGCTGTGGGCTGTGAACCGTGGACACTCAGCCGTGAGCTGCGAGCCGTCGGCAGGCGGCAGTCAGCCGTGGGCCGTGAGCACTCGATCGTGGGCCGTGAGCAGGCGGCAGCCAGCCGCGGGCTGTGAGCCGTGGGTACTCAACTGTGGGCAGTGGGCGGTCGGCCACGGGGGCCGGGCCGCAGGCCGTCTCCACGGGGGCGAGCGGTCCACGGGCCCGCGGCCCGCCCCGGGCGCCCCGTGCTGCGCCGAGCGGGTGTGCCGCCGTCCCGGCCTTCGCCGCTCCGCCTCGACATGCCTCCGCCGTGCCGGTCTCGGCATGCGTCCGCCCCCTCGGGGCGCCGAGGGGGCGGGTGGGAGGGGTCAGCCTTTCCGCGGGCCGTGGAAGGCCGTGGGTCTGACGTCCTCGCGCAGGGACGAGCTGCCCGCCGTCGGCTGGGTCGGCATCGAGCGGGCCGCGGGGACCGTGGGGACCGCGGAGATGCCGGTGCCCACGTTGACCGTGCGGGGAGCCGCTGTCTCGGCCGTCGTCCGGTCGGCCTCCGCGGCCGTCTGGGCGGCGGCACGGCGGGCGCCGTAGCGGCGGTGGACCGCCTGCTTGGTCACGCCGAGCGCGGAGCCCACCGCGTCCCACGAGAAGCCGAGCGAACGGTCGAAGTCCACCGCGGCGGTGACCAGGGTCTCGACGCTGTCCCGCAGTTCCTGGGCGAGGCGGACCGTCGGGGCGGGGGCCCGCCCGTAGACGACGAAGCCCGTGGACGGGCCGGAGCGGCGCGGGCGGTAGACGTTGCCCAGCTGGGCCGTCAGGGTGCGCAGCGCGTCCACCTGCCGGCGGACCCGCTCGATGTCCCGTACCAGCAATTGCAGGCTGGCGCGGGCCTGGGCGTCGTGGGTTGCGTGGTCGGCCATGAACAAGCCTCTCGAACCGGCGTTGAAGAGATAAGGGGCGGTCCGCGGTGAGGCGCGGTCCGGTGTGGTCAACTCTGTCTTGACCAACGCGGATGCGCTCCGCTGGTCACGGTGTGGGGGCGTATGGGCATATGCGTACGCCCCCGGCGAGGGTCTCCGGCCGACCCTCGGCCCGCCGCGGGCGTTCCGTGCCGTCGGCGGCTTCTCCCGGTGGCGCAATAAACTTGTGCGTCGCCCGTCGTCCGTTCCCTCCGAGAGGCCCGTGCCCACTCATGAAGCTCGTCTTCGCCGGTACCCCCGAGGTCGCCGTTCCCGCTCTGGACGCCCTGCTCGCCTCCGGTCGGCACGAGGTGGCCGCCGTCGTCACGCGGCCCGACGCGCAGGCGGGACGGGGGCGCAGGCTGGTCGCCTCCCCCGTGGCACAGCGGGCCGAGGAGGCCGGGATCGAGGTGCTGAAGCCGGCCCGGCCGCGCGAGCCGGAGTTCCTGGCGCGGCTCGCGGAGATCGCCCCGGACTGCTGTCCCGTCGTCGCCTACGGCGCCCTGCTGCCCAAGGCGGCCCTCGACATCCCGGCCCGCGGCTGGGTCAACCTGCACTTCTCGCTGCTGCCCGCCTGGCGCGGGGCCGCGCCCGTGCAGCACGCCGTCATGGCGGGGGACGAGATCACCGGCGCCTCCACCTTCCTCATCGAGGAGGGGCTCGACTCCGGGCCCGTCTACGGCACGGTGACGGAGGAGGTCCGGCCCACCGACACCAGCGGCGATCTGCTCACCCGGCTGGCGTTCGCCGGCGCCGGACTGCTCGCCGCCACCATGGACGGGATCGAGGACGGTTCGCTCCAGGCCGTACCGCAGCCGCAGGACGGCATCACCCTCGCGCCGAAGATCACCGTCGAGGACGCGCGGGTCGACTGGGCCGCTCCGGCGCTGCGCGTCGACCGGGTCGTGCGCGGCTGCACTCCCGCGCCGGGCGCCTGGACGACGTTCCGCGGGGAGCGGCTCAAGCTCGTCCAGGTGCGGACCGCGCCGGAGCGTGACGACCTCGCGCCGAGCGCCCTGGCCGTCGGCAAGAACAGCGTGCACGTCGGCACCGGATCGCACGCCGTCGAGCTGCTGTGGGTGCAGGCGCAGGGCAAGAAGCCGATGCGGGCGGCCGACTGGGCCCGCGGGGTGCGCATCACGGACGGCGAGCGGGTCGGGGAGCCCGCCGGGGAGCGGGCGGGCGAGTAGCCGACGCCGCGGCCGGGACGGCGGCCGCGGGCCGGGGCGGCAGCCGCGGGGAGCGGCCGCAGGAGTGGGCGGAACGGAGGCCGGCCCGCCCGTCGTAGGCTGGACGTACCGTCATCCTGCAATCCGGAGCACCTTTTTCGTGAGCGAGCAGCCCCCCCGTCCCCGCACCACCGGCAAGCCCCACCGTCGGCCCAAGAAGGACCCCGTCCGCTTCCTCGCGTTCGAGGTGCTGCGGGCCGTGGACGAGCGGGACGCCTACGCCAACCTCGTGCTGCCGCCGCTGCTGCGCAAGGCGCGGGCGAGCGGGGACTTCGACGGACGGGACGCCGCCCTCGCCACCGAGCTGGTGTACGGCACGCTGCGCCGGCAGGGGACGTACGACGCGATCGTCGCCGCGTGTGTCGACCGGCCGCTGCGGGAGGTCGACCCGCCCGTGCTCGACGTGCTCAGCCTCGGTGTGCACCAGCTGCTCGGGACCAGGATCCCGACGCACGCCGCCGTGTCCGCCTCCGTCGAGCTGGCGCGGGTGGTGCTCGGTGACGGGCGGGCCAAGTTCGTCAACGCGGTCCTGCGCAAGGTCGCCCAGCACGACCTCGACACCTGGATCGAGAAGGTCGCGCCGCCTTACGACGACGACCCCGAGGACCACCTCGCCGTCGTCCACTCGCACCCACGCTGGGTCGTCTCCGCGCTGTGGGACTCCCTCGGCGGCGGCCGGGCCGGCATCGAGGAACTGCTGGCGGCCGACAATGAGCGGCCCGAGGTGACCCTGGTCGCCCGGCCCGGCCGGGCCACGACGGACGAGCTGCTGTGCGAGGAGGCCGCCGTCCCCGGACGCTGGTCGCCGTATGCCGTACGGCTCGCCGAGGGCGGCGAACCCGGCGCGATCGAGGCCGTGCGGTCCGGGCGCGCGGGCGTGCAGGACGAGGGGAGCCAGCTGGTCGCGCTCGCGCTCGCCAACGCGCCGCTGGAGGGGTCCGACACGCGCTGGCTCGACGGCTGCGCCGGGCCCGGCGGCAAGGCCGCGCTGCTGGCGGCCCTCGCCGCCGAACGCGGCGCCGTGCTGCTCGCCTCGGAGAAGCAGCCGCACCGGGCCGGGCTCGTGGCCAAGGCGCTCGCCGGGAACCCCGGCCCGTACCAGGTCCTCGCCGCCGACGGGACGCGGCCGCCGTGGCGGCCCGGTTCCTTCGACCGGGTGCTGATGGACGTGCCCTGCACCGGGCTCGGCGCCCTGCGCCGTCGGCCCGAGGCGCGCTGGCGGCGCCGGCCCGAGGACCTGGACGGCTTCGCCCCCCTCCAGCGCGGCCTGCTGCGGACCGCGCTGGAGTCCGTACGGGTCGGGGCGTCGTCGGGTACGCCACCTGCTCCCCGCACCTCGCGGAGACCCGGGCCGTCGTCGCCGACCTGCTCAAGCAGTTCCCGGAGGCCGAACTGCTCGACGCACGGCCCCTGCTCCCGGGCGTGCCCGACCTCGGCGACGGGCCCGACGTCCAGTTGTGGCCGCACGTGCACGGGACCGACGCGATGTACCTGGCGCTCATTCGGAGGACCGGCTGACCGGCGCTTTGGGCCGGGGCGCCCGCGCCGCGTCGTCCCGGTGGGCCAGCGGGTGCGGCCACCACACCTTCTCGCCCACGTCCAGGAAGAGCGCGGTGACCAGGACGGACCGGACGACGAAGGTGTCCAGCAGGACGCCCAGCGCGACCGCGAAGCCGATCTCGGCGAAACCCAGGACGGGAAGCGTGCCGAGCACGGCGAAGGTGCCGGCCAGGACCAGGCCGGCCGAGGTGATCACCGCCCCGGTCGTGGCCAGGCCCGTGACCACGCCGGGCCGGGTGCCCTGCCGGACCGCCTCCTCGCGGATGCGTGTCGTCAGGAAGATGTTGTAGTCGATGCCCAGCGCCACCAGGAACACGAACACGAACAGCGGGAAGGCCACGTCCTCGCCCGCGTAGTCGAAGACGTGCCGGAAGACGAGGGCGCTCAGTCCGAGCGCGGTGGCCAGGGACAGCACCACCGTCCCGACCAGCAGCAGCGGCGCCACCAGGGCGCGCAGCAGCACGCTGAGCACGAGCAGCACCACGACCAGGACCAGGGGGATGACCAGGTAGTTGTCGTGGGTCTGGGCCTCGTCCATGTCCAGCAGGGCCGCGGTGCCGCCGCCCACCCGCGCGTCGGCGCCGGGCACGGCGTGCACCGCGTCGCGCACGCGCTCCACGGTCGCCTTCGCCTCGGAACTGTCGGCGGGGGCGCGCATCGTCGCCTCCAGCAGCACCTTCCCGTCGTGCTCGGGCGCGGTCCCGGGCGGTGTGCCGACGCTCGCCGGGACGACCCCCGGGTCCGCGGCGACCGTGCGGCCCACCCGCTCCGCCCGGTCCGTGTTCGCCACGACCACCAGCGGATCACCGGCGCCGGCCGGGAAGTAGCGCGCCGACACCTTCTGCCCGGCGATCGAGTCCGGTTCGCCGGTGAGGGCGTCCGCGTTGGCGATGCCCGCCGCGCGCAGCTGCAGCAGACCGAGGGACAGGGCCGCCAGCACCGCGGCCGTGACGCCCCACACCAGGCGGGGGCGGCGGGCGATACGGCGCCCGGTACGGGCCCACACGCCGCCCGTGGTGGGATCGGCGGACCCCTCGTGCGGAACGGCCGGCCAGAAGATCCAGCGGCCGAAGACGAGCAGCAGGGCCGGGAAGAGCGTGAGCATCGCCAGCAGGGCGACCGCGACGCCGATGGCGGCGACCGGGCCCAGGCCCCGGGTCGAGTTCATCTCGGCGACCAGCAGCACCAGCATGCTCAGCACGACCGTGGCGCCGGAGGCGACGACCGCCGGACCGGCCCGGTTGAGGGCCAGCTCCATCGCCTCGTGCCGGTCGTGGTGGCGACGCAGCTCCTCCCGGTAACGGGCGACCAGCAGCAGCGCGTAGTCGGTGCCCGCGCCGAAGACGAGCACCGTCAGGATGCCCGCGCTCTGGCCGTTGACCGTCAGGCCGGCGTGCGTGGCGAGGAGGTGGATCAGGGCCTGGGCCGTGAACAGCGCGGCCACCACCCGAGCAGCGGCACGAACAGCAGGACCGGGCTGCGGAAGGTGAACAGGAGCATCACGACCACGACGGCCATCGCGGAGAACAGCAGTGTCGTGTCGATGCCCTCGAAGGCCTTGGAGAAGTCGGCCGACGTGCCGCCGGGGCCCGTGATGTGCACGGTGAGCCCGTCCTCGCCCCGGCCCACGTCGTCGCGGATGGAGTCGACCGCGGGGGCGATGCGCTGCCAGCCCTGCGCGTTCATGGTGACGGGCACGTAGATCTGGGCGGCCCGTGGCGCGGTCGGCCGGTCGAAGACCGGACCCTTGACCTCCGCGCCGCGGATGCCGTGCGCGCGCAGCGCGCTCACCTCGCGGACGTCCTCGGCGATCCGCTGCCGGTCCTGGTCGGTCAGCCCGCCGGCGCGCGCGTAGACGACGACCGCGGGGATCTGCTCCGGCCGGAACTCCTCGGAGAGGCTGAGGACCCGGGTGGACTCGGCGGAGCCCGGCAGCCAGGACTGGGCGTCGTTGTCCTGCGCGTCGTTCAGCTTCGCGCCGAAGGGTGCCGCGATCACCAGGACGACCAGCCAGAGGATCAGGACCAGCCACTTGGACCGCCGTCCGCAGACGAGCCGGACGGCGCCCCTCTTCCAGACGTCGAGCTGCCTCATACCTGCCCCCGTTCCCGAATCCGGTACCGGTGGGGAGTCCGGAACGGCACGTCCGGCTCCCGCGGAACACCCGGCGGACGTCCCGGATACGGACCGGGGCGAACGAACGTGCCCGGACATGGCAGTCTTGGGTCATGGCCGCGCAGATCAACCCCAGCATCCTGTCCGCCGACTTCGCCCGCCTCGCGGACGAGGCGAAGGCGGTCGAGGGAGCCGACTGGCTTCACGTCGACGTCATGGACAACCATTTCGTCCCGAACCTCACGCTCGGTGTGCCGGTCGTGGAGTCCCTGGCCCGGGCGACGGACACGCCGCTGGACTGCCATCTGATGATCCAGGCCCCCGATCGCTGGGCGCCCCAGTACGTCGAGGCGGGGGCCGGTTCCGTCACCTTCCACGTCGAGGCGGCCGCCGCGCCGGTCCGGCTCGCCCGCGAGATCCGCGCCAAGGGTGCGCGCGCATCCATGGCGCTGAAGCCGGCGACGCCCGTCGAACCGTACGAGGATCTGCTCCCCGAACTCGACATGTTGCTGATCATGACGGTCGAACCGGGCTTCGGGGCCAGGCGTTCCTCGACATCATGCTGCCCAAGATTCGCCGCACCCGCGAGTTGATCAGCAAGCACGGCCTCGAGCTCTGGCTCCAGGTGGACGGCGGGGTCTCGGCCGCCACCATCGAGCGGTGCGCCGAGGCGGGCGCCGACGTCTTCGTCGCCGGCTCCGCGGTCTACGGGGCGTCGGACCCGGTCGAGGCGGTACGGGCACTGCGCGCGCAGGCGGAGGGGCGACCGCCGGGGCGTCCTGGGCGTGCGCCCACTGACGGACGGGTGGGCGACCGCGGGACCAAGGGAACGTGAACGGCCGCGATCAGGGCCGATCGAGTGCGCCGCATCTGCAAGGATGAACGGCGAATCCAGAGTGTGAACAGCAGTGAGGAGATCGCCGTGTCGGGTATGTCGGCGGGCCGGTCAGCCATGCGGATGGGACCCGCTGAGCTGGTGCAGGCGGCGGCCATGGCCCGCCGCTTCTACCTCGAGGGCAAATCCAAGATCCAGATCGCCGAGGAGTTCGGCGTCAGCCGCTTCAAGGTGGCCCGGGTCCTGGAGACCGCCCTCGAACGGGATCTCGTACGGATCGAGATCCGCGTCCCGGCCGAACTGGACGCCGAGCGCTCCGACGCGCTCCGCGCCAGGTACGGCCTCAGGCACGCCGTGGTGGTCGAGTCCCCGGCCGACGCCGAGGAGTCGCCCGACCCCGAGAACCTCGGGGAGGTGGCCGCCGACCTGCTCGGCGAACTGGTCGACGAGGGGGACGTCCTGGGCCTGGCCTGGGGCCGGTCCACCATCCACATGGCGGCGGCGCTGGACCGGCTGCCGCCCTGCACGGTGGTGCAGCTGACGGGCGTGTACGACGCCGGGACCGCCGAGCGCGGCTCGGTCGAGGCCGTCCGCCGCGCCGCCCAGGTGTCCGGCGGCGACGCCCACCCCATCTACGCGCCGATGCTGTTGCCGGATGCGGCCACCGCGATCGCGCTGCGCCACCAGACCGGGATCGCCCGGGCCTTCGAGTACTTCGACAAGGTCACGGTCGCCTGTGTCTCCATCGGTTCCTGGGAGCCGGGCATCTCGACGGTGCACGACATGCTCAGCGACGAGGAGCGGGCGCACTACGCCTCGCTCGGGGTCGCCGCCGAGATGTCCGCGCACCTCTTCGACTCCGAGGGACGCCGGGTCGGCCGGGACCTCGGCGAGCGGTGCATCACCGTCAAGGCGGACCAGCTCCGCAACATCCCCGAGGTCGTCGCGATCGCGGGCGGGCAGCGCAAGGCGGCCGCGATCGACGCGGTGCTGCGCTCGGGGCTCGTCACCAGCCTGGTGACCGACACCTCGGCCGCGGACTACCTGATGACGGCGGGCCCGACGCCCAGGCCCGCCCTGAACCGGGCGGACCCCGACGGGGCCTGACGGTTCCCGACGACAGGTCACGAGGGGACGCACCGCGACAGCGTCGACGCACACCGGCGCGGTGCGTCCCCCGTGTGCTTCCCCGCCCGCCCGTCTCTCTCCCCCCGCAGCACCGACGATCACTCCGCACCGCCGATCACCCGACTCGTTCAGGACGGTACCGAGATGACGCAGCACGTGGTCACGCTGGACCTCGACGGGGTCACGGACAAGGCGGGCCTGATGGACCGCGCCGCCCGTGCCCTGGACCTCCCGGAGTGGTTCGGGCGCAACTGGGACGCGCTCGCCGACTCCCTCGCCGACCCCGGCGTCTGGCCCGCCGGGTGCGCCGGCCGGGGGCTGCTGGTCCTCGTACGGGGCTGGCGGCCGTACGCGCACGAGAACGCGCGGGAGTGGGCGATCGCCGAGGAGGTGTTCGCACAGGCCGCGGACCGGACGCCGGAGCTGTCCGTGGCGCTCGCCCTCGGGGGCGCCCCGGGCGCTTGACCGGCGGGTCCCGCGGGTATCTCTCGGACGATCCTCCCAACCCCCTCCTGACCGGCCTGGACGATCCTCCCGGGCCGGGCATCACGGCTCCCATGGGACAATGAAGTACGTGCTCTTCCCCCTGGCCGGCCGGTCCGGGGGTCACCTCTGATCGACTGGGATGTGCGGCACGTGCGTTTCCTCAACGACATCCAGCCCGCGTACGACCTCACGTACGACGACGTCTTCATGGTCCCGAGCCGCAGCGCGGTCGGGTCGCGGCTGGGCGTGGACCTCAGCTCCCCGGACGGGACGGGACCACGATCCCGCTGGTCGTGGCCAACATGACCGCCGTCGCCGGGCGCCGGATGGCCGAGACCGTGGCGCGGCGCGGCGGCCTCGTCGTGATCCCCCAGGACATCCCGATCGACGTCGTCACCGACGTCATCTCCTGGGTCAAGAGCCGCCACCTCGTGCTGGACACCCCGATCGTGCTCGCCCCGCACCAGACCGTCGCCGACGCGCTGGCCCTGCTGCCCAAGCGCGCGCACAACGCGGGCGTCGTCGTCGACGGGGACGCCCGCCCCGTCGGTGTCGTCACGGACACGGACCTCAGCGGCGTCGACCGCTTCACCCAGCTCACCGAGGTCATGTCCAAGGACCTGCTGCTCCTGGACGCGGACATCGACCCCCGCGAGGCCTTCAACACCCTCGACGCGGCCAACCGGCGCTACGCCCCCGCGGTCGACGCGGACGGCAGGCTGGCCGGCATCCTCACCCGCAAGGGCGCCCTGCGCGCCACCCTGTACACGCCCGCCACCGACGCGCGGGGCAGGCTGCGGATCGCCGCCGCCGTCGGCATCAACGGCGACTTCGCCGAGAAGGCCAAGCTGCTGCTGGACGCGGGCGTCGACACCCTCGTCATCGACACGGCCCACGGCCACCAGGAGTCGATGATCAACGCGATCCGGCTGGTGCGCGACCTCGACCCGCAGGTCCCGATCGTCGCCGGCAACATCGTCTCCGCCGAGGGCGTCAAGGACCTCGTCGACGCGGGCGCCGACATCGTCAAGGTCGGCGTCGGCCCCGGCGCCATGTGCACCACCCGCATGATGACCGGCGTGGGCCGGCCGCAGTTCTCCGCGGTCCTGGAGTGCGCGGCCGAGGCGAGGAAGTACGGCAAGCACGTGTGGGCCGACGGCGGCGTCCGCCACCCGCGCGACGTGGCCATGGCCCTCGCGGCCGGCGCGTCCAACGTGATGATCGGCTCCTGGTTCGCGGGCACCTACGAGTCCCCGGGCGACCTCCAGCAGGATGCCGGCGGACGGCTCTACAAGGAGTCGTTCGGCATGGCCTCCGCGCGCGCCGTGCGCAACCGCACCTCCGAGGAGTCGGCGTACGACCGGGCCCGCAAGGCGCTGTTCGAGGAGGGCATCTCCACCTCGCGCATGTTCCTCGACCCGGGGCGCCCGGGCGTCGAGGACCTGATCGACTCGGTCGTCGCGGGCGTCCGCTCCTCCTGCACCTACGCCGGTGCCGCCTCCCTGGAGGAGTTCGCCGAGAAGGCCGTCGTCGGCCTCCAGAGCGCGGCCGGCTACGCGGAGGGCCAGCCCCTGCACGCCAGCTGGAACTGAGCGCCCCGCGGGCGCCGTCGTCGTCGCCGAGGACACCGCGGGTCCGGCCGTCGCCGGGCCCGCGTCCTTCTGCCCCTCCCCGTTCCCTCCGCCTGTTCCCTCCGCTTGTTCCCTCCGCGCCGCCGACGGGCTCCGCCGGCACCGCGCAACGAATGGGCGCTCCGCCGCGACAGACGCAACGATCTTGCGGATACGCGCAAGGTTGCTGCATTACACCGGCAACGCTCCCCTCGTAGGGTCGTGCGCTGTACAAGGTGTGGCGGGGACCCCGCTCGGTGGGTTCCCGTTCACGCAGGGGTGCCGCCCGTCCCCGTCGCTCCGCTCGGCAGCGACGAAGGAGTCAGCGCGTGCTCGACCAAGGCGCACCCCCGCGACAGCGCAGTCGGACCGTCCCGGCACCCCCGGGCCCGGCGCGCGCCTGATGCGGCGCAAGCCCGTGGAACACCTGGTCGCCGAGGGTGGCCAGGGCGAGGGAGGGGCCCTGCGGCGCTCCCTCGGGCTGTGGCAGCTGACCATGATCAGCATCGGTGCGACGCTCGGCACCGGCATCTTCGTCGTCCTCGGCGAGGCGGTCCCCAAGGCCGGCCCGGCCGTCACGCTGTCCTTCGTGATCGCCGGACTCACGGCACTGTTCTCGGCCCTGTCCTACGCCGAACTGGCGGGCACCATCCCCGTCGCCGGCTCCTCCTACTCGTATGCGTACGCAACGATGGGCGAGCTGATCGCCTGGATCTGCGGCTGGTGCCTGGTCCTGGAGTACGGCGTGTCGGTCGCCGCGGTCGCGGTCGGCTGGGGCGAGTACCTCAACGAACTGCTCGACGGCACGATCGGCGTCACCATCCCGGCCGCGCTGTCCGCCCCGCCCGGGGACGGCGGCGTCTTCAACCTGCCCGCGCTGATCGTCGTCCTGCTCGCGATGGCGTTCCTGCTCGGCGGCGCCCGCGAGTCCGCCCGCGCCAACACCGTCATGGTCGTCGTGAAGATCGCCGCCCTGGTGCTCTTCTGCGCCATCGGCGTCCAGGGCTTCCGCTCCGGCAACTACGCCGACTTCATGCCGCTCGGCATGGCCGGCGTCAGCGCCGCCGGGGCCACCCTGTTCTTCTCGTACATCGGCTTCGACGCCGCCTCCACCGCCGGTGAGGAGGCGACGAACGCGCAGCGCGACCTGCCCCGCGCGATCATGCTGTCCCTCGTCGTCGTGACCGCCCTGTATGTCCTGGTCGCCGCCGTCGCCGTGGGAGCCAGGCCCTGGCGGGGCTTCACCGACTCGGAGGCCGCGCTCGCCCAGATCATGCGCGACGTCACCGGCCAGGCCTTCTGGGGCACCCTGCTGGCCTTCTGCGCGGTCGTCGCCATCGCCGGCGTCGTCCTGACCGTCCTGTACGGCCAGACCCGCATCCTCTTCGCGATGTCCCGGGACGGGCTCGTGCCCAAGGTGTTCTCCCGCGTCCACCCGAAGACCGGCGCGCCCCGCGCCAACACGCTGATCGTCTCCCTGCTCTGCGGCGTCCTGGCCGCCGCCGTCCCGCTCGGCCGGCTGGCCGACGCCACCAGCATCGGCACCCTCTTCGCCTTCGCCCTGGTCAACGTGGCCGTCGTGGTGCTGCGCCGGACCCGCCCGGAAATGCCCCGTACCTTTCGCGTCCCGCTGTCGCCGGTGCTGCCCGCGCTGGGCTTCGCCTTCTGCGTCTGGATGATGGGCAGCCTCTCCGCCGTCACCTGGGTGGTCTTCGGTGTCTGGATGGCGGTCGGGCTCGTGTTCTACTTCCTCTACGGCCACCGCCGCTCCCGCCTCGCGTCATCCGAAGTGAAGTGAACGACCCGCAGTGCTGAACGATCTCGACGAACGCATCGTGCACGCCCTCGCCGAGGACGCCCGCCGCTCCTACGCGGACATCGGGCAGCTCGTCGGGCTCTCCGCGCCCGCCGTGAAACGGCGCGTGGACCGGCTGCGCGCCACCGGGGCCATCACCGGGTTCACGGTGCGCGTCGACCCGGCGGCCCTGGGCTGGAAGACCGAGGGGTACGTCGAGATCCACTGCCGGCGCAACACCTCGCCGGAGACCATCCAGCGGGGCCTGGAGCGCTATCAGGAAGTCGTGGCCGCCTCCACCGTCACCGGGGAGGCGGACGCGATCGCCCAGGTCTTCGCCGCCGACATGCGCCACTTCGAGCGGGTCCTGGAGCGGATCGCGGGGGAGCCCTTCGTGGAGCGCACGAAGTCGGTGCTGGTGCTCTCCCCGCTGCTGCGCCGCTTCTCCTCCGGCTCGCCGACCTGAGAGCCGTCTGCCCGAGAGCCGCCGACCTGAGAGCCGTCTGCCCGAGAGCCGCCTGCCCGAGAGTCGCCGATCCGAGAGCCGCCGGTTCCGAGGCCGGCGGCTCCGCAAAGCGCTGGTGAGCGGCCCGGGCCCGGGTCTACCCTCGGTCCCATGACCTGGCGACATTGATCCAGCAGCCGTGCCTCCCGAGGGCCGCCTCGGACGCCGTACCCCCGGTGTCCGAAACGTCCCTGCGGGAAGGCCCCATGACTCACTCACCTGCCAGTGCGCCCGTCGGCACACCGGGCGTACGGCGGCTCACCACCACGCTGTACGGCTATGCGTTCCTGGACGAGTTCGTCCTGCTCTACCCGGTGTACGCGCTGCTGTTCGCCGACACCGGGCTGTCCGTCGGACAGATGTCCTCGCTGTTCGTCCTCTGGTCGGCGACCGGCGTCCTGCTGGAGGTCCCCTCCGGTGCCTGGGCGGACGCCGTCTCGCGCCGGCTGTTGCTGTGGCTGGGCCCGTTGCTGGGCGCGGCCGGCTTCGCGCTGTGGGTGCTGTTCCCGTCGTACGGGGCCTTCGCCGCCGGCTTCGTGCTGTGGGGCGCGCGCGGGGCGCTCGGCTCGGGTGCCCTGGAGGCCCTGGTCTACGAGGAGCTGGAGCGGCTCGGCGCGGCGGACCGGTACGCCCGCCTCATGGGCCGGGCCCACGCGGCCGGACAGGCCGCCGCGATGACGGCGATGGCCCTGGCCGGTCCGGTGTTCGCGGGTACGGCTACCCGGCGGTCGGCGCGGCCAGCGTGCTGGCCTGCCTGCTGTGCGCCGCGACGGCGACCCGCTTCCCCGAACACCGCGCCCCCGCTCCCGCCGACGCAGGCGCAGACAGCGACGGGGGAGGGACGGTGACGGTGACGGTGACGGCGGCGAGGGCTGGGCGGCGACCCTGCGGGCCGGCCTCACCGAGGCCCGCCGCGACCGCTCCGTGCGCGGCGCCCTCCTGCTCGTCCCGGCCGTCGCCGCCGTCTGGGGCGCCCTCGACGAGTACACCCCGCTGCTGGCGCGGGACACCGGCGCCCCCGACGCGGCGATCCCCCACCTGCTGATGATGATCTGGGCCGGCGTCACCGCCGGAAGCCTGCTGGCCGGGCCCGCCGAGCGTCTGGGCCGCAGGGGGTTCGCCGCGCTGCTCACGGCCTCCGCGCTCGCCCTCGCCGCCGGGGCGGGCGCCGGCACACCGGCCGGCCTGGCGCTGGTGGCCCTGGCCTTCGGCGGCTTCCAGCTGGCGACCGTACTGGCCGATGCCCGCCTCCAGCGGCGCATCGAGGGCACCGGCCGGGCCACTCTCACCTCCGTCGCGGGCCTGGGCACCGAACTCACCACGATCGCGGTGTACCTCACCTACGCCCCGCTCGCCTCGGCGACCGCGCACGGCACCGCCTTCGCGCTGCTCGCGGTGCCCTGTCTGGTGACCGCGTTGCTGGTGGCGGTGCGACGGTGGCCTCACGGCGGTGATTCCGTGCGGGTGGTCTCGCGGCGGTGATCCCACGGTGGTGGCTCCGTGGCGGTGGCCTCACGGCCGTGATCCCGTGGCGGTGTTCCCGGGCGCGGGGCCGCGCAACGAATCGCCGCCCCGCGCCCCTCGCACGCAACGAACAGCTCACCAGCGCGCAACGGCTCCTCCTTGTCCGCCCTGGTCAGCGGACCGTACCGTCTAGACGTCCCCACACCTTCCGCCTCCGGTGAGGAACACGCATGCGCATCGCCCTGCTCCAGAGCTCCGGCCGCCCCGGCCGCGTCGCCGAGAACCTCGAGGTCCTCGACGAGGCCGCCGGCCGCGCCGCCGCCGCGGGAGCCGGACTGCTGGTCGCGCCGGAGCTGTTCCTGACCGGGTACGCGATCGGCGACGACGTCGCCCGCCTCGCCGAGCCCGCCGACGGCGACTCCGCGGACGCGGTCGCCGGCCTCGCCGGGCGGCACGGTCTCGCGGTCGCCTACGGATACCCCGAGCGCGACGGCGAGACGGTGTACAACGCCGCGCAGCTGATCTCCGCCGACGGCGTCCGCCTCGCGAACTACCGCAAGACCCACCTCTTCGGCTGCTTCGAGCGCGACCACTTCACGCCCGGCGACCAGCCCGTCGTCCAGGCCGAACTGGGCGGCCTGACCGTCGGCCTCATGATCTGCTACGACGTCGAGTTCCCGGAGAACGTCCGCGCCCACGCGCTGGCCGGCACCGGCCTGCTGGTGGTGCCGACGGCGCAGATGCACCCCTTCCAGTTCGTCGCCGAGTCGATGATCCCGGTGCGCGCCTTCGAGAACCAGATGTACGTCGCCTACGTCAACCGGGTCGGCCGGGAAGGGGAGTTCGAGTTCGTCGGACTCTCCACCCTGGCCGGCCCCGACGGCGTCGCCCGCGCCCGCGCCGGACGCGGGGAGGAACTCGTGTTCGCCGACGCCGACCCGCCTTCGTGGCCGCCTCCCGCGAGGCGAACCCGTACCTGCAGGACCGCCGCCCCGGCCTCTACGGGTCCCTGGTCTGAACCCCCTGGTCCGAACCCCCTGCCTGCCCCGTCCTCCCTTCCTCGTCGCCGCAAGGAGTCCGCACCCCATGACGTCCACCGTGCCCAACGCCGTCGAGCACGCAGACGAGCAGCAGCCGCCGATCACGATGTTCGGCCCGGACTTCCCGTACGCCTACGACGACTTCCTCGCCCATCCGGCGGGCCTCGGCCAGATACCGGCCACCGAGCACGGCACCGAGGTCGCCGTGATCGGCGGCGGGCTGTCCGGGATCGTCGCCGCCTACGAGCTGATGAAGATGGGCCTCAAGCCCGTCGTGTACGAGGCCGACCGGATCGGCGGGCGGCTGCGCACGGTGGGCTTCGACGGCTGCGACCCCTCGCTGACCGCCGAGATGGGCGCGATGCGCTTCCCGCCGTCCTCCACGGCCCTGCAGCACTACATCGACCTGGTGGGCCTCGAGACCCGCCCGTTCCCCAACCCGCTCGCCGAGGCCACGCCCTCGACCGTCGTCGACCTCAAGGGCGAGTCCCACTACGCCGAGACGATCGACGACCTGCCGCAGGTCTACCGGGACGTCGCCGCCGCCTGGAACAAGTGCCTGGAGGAGGGCGCCGACTTCTCCGACATGAACCGGGCCATGCGCGAGCGCGACGTGCCGCGCATCCGTGAGATCTGGGCGAAGCTCGTCGAGAAGCTCGACAACCAGACCTTCTACGGCTTCCTCTGCGACTCCGAGGCCTTCCGGTCCTTCCGGCACCGCGAGATCTTCGGCCAGGTCGGCTTCGGCACCGGCGGCTGGGACACCGACTTCCCCAACTCCATCCTGGAGATCCTGCGGGTCGTCTACACCGAGGCCGACGACCACCACCGCGGCATCGTCGGCGGCTCCCAGCAGCTGCCGCTGCGGTTGTGGGAGCGCGAGCCGGAGAAGATCGTCCACTGGCCCTACGGCACCTCGCTCGCGGGCCTGCACGAGGGCGGTGAGCCCCGCCCGGCGGTGACCCGCCTCAACCGCACCGCGGGCAACCGCATCACCGTCACCGACGAGAACGGGGACATCCGCACCTACCGGGCCGCCGTCTTCACCGCACAGTCCTGGATGCTGCTGTCGAAGATCGCCTGCGACGACTCGCTCTTCCCGATCGACCACTGGACGGCGATCGAGCGCACCCACTACATGGAGAGCTCCAAGCTCTTCGTCCCCGTCGACCGCCCCTTCTGGCTGGACAAGGACGAGGAGACGGGCCGGGACGTCATGTCGATGACGCTCACCGACCGCATGACCCGCGGCACCTACCTCCTCGACGACGGCCCGGACAAGCCCGCCGTGATCTGCCTGTCCTACACCTGGTGCGACGACAGCCTGAAGTGGCTGCCGCTGTCCGCGAACGAGCGGATGGAGGTCATGCTCAAGTCGCTCGGCGAGATCTACCCGAACGTCGACATCAGGAAGCACGTCATCGGCAACCCGGTCACCGTCTCCTGGGAGAACGAGCCCTACTTCATGGGCGCGTTCAAGGCCAACCTGCCCGGCCACTACCGCTACCAGCGGCGCCTGTTCACCCACTTCGTGCAGGACCGGCTGCCCGAGGACAAGCGGGCATCTTCCTCGCCGGCGACGACATCTCCTGGACCGCGGGCTGGGCCGAGGGCGCCGTCCAGACCGCCCTCAACGCGGTGTGGGGCGTGATGCACCACCTCGGCGGGGCGACGGACGCGACCAATCCGGGCCCGGGCGACGTCTACGACGAGATCGCTCCGGTCGAACTGCCGGAGGACTAGGGCGACTTGAGGAAGCCGCGTCGTCCGCCCGACGGGCGGACCGGACTTTCGCGGCCCGCCCCGGGCCGGTCGGACCCCGCCTTCAGGTCCGGGGCGGGCCGGCGCCGTCCGGCCGGTCCGGCAGGGGGGTCAGGAGCATGCGGCCCGCGAAGCCGACCGCCGCGTCGAGGCGGTCGGTGAACTCCCCCGCGAGGTCCGGGAGACGGCGCAGGGCCCACAGGGCGCGGGCCGCGGACCAGGTGGCCTCGCGGGCCCGCTCCAGGCTCCAGGAGCCGAGCAGGTGGATGAGCGGATCGGCGATCCGGAGCAGGTCGGGGCCGGGCACCAGGTCCTCGCGCACCCGCTCCTCCAGCGCCACGAGGAGATCGCCCACCCGGTCGAACTCGTCCTCCAGATCGGCGGGTTCGCAGCCGAGGCTCCGACAGGCGTCCACGACGGCGAGCGCCAGGTCGTGCCCGACGTGGGCGTTGACGCCCGCGAGCGCGAACTGCAGCGGCCGTACGCCCGGATGGCGGCGGAGCTGGAACAGCGGGCGCCAGCAGGCGGGTGGGCGACGGTCGGCCGTGGCGGCGTCGACGGCCGAGAGGTAGCGCTCCGCGAACCGCACGTCCAGCGTGACCGCGGCTCGCCGGTCGCTGAACCGGCCCGTGCCGATGTGGCGGTCCGCCTCCTCCGTCACGGCGAGATAGACGCGGTTGAAGACGGCGATCCCGTCCCCCGGCGGGAGGGCCGCGTCGAGGGCGCGCATACGGGAGAGCACCCTGTTGACGCCGACGGACGCGCCGAGAGGAGGGACGAACTGTTCCGGGTGCGGCATGCAGGAAGAATCGCAGCCCGGGCCGGCCCGCGGGCCCGTAGGACCGGTGCTTCCCCGGAACGGGCGAACGGGTCCGTCGCGCGGGAGGGGTGACAGGGCGGGTGAGCCCCCCCGTGAGCGGCGGGGCGTACGGCGGGGTGTCGCGCCCGCCGTCGGCCCGCCCCCCCCGTCGCCCCGGCTGACGCCGCCCGGCCGCGGGTGCGACCGGGCGGCACCCGCCGTACTCCTACGAGCCGGCCTCGTCGTAGGAACTGGTGCCCTCGTCGAGGAGCGGGGGCTGGGTCTTGAGGTGGGCGGGGGCGAAGGCGCGCAGGGCGTGGTAGCCGGTGATGACGACCAGGGTGCCGAGGGCGATGCCGCTGAGCGAGAAGGTGTCGGTGAACTCCATGGTGACGTTGCCGACGCCGATGATGATGCCCGCGGCGGTCGGGACCAGGTTCAGCGGGTTGCGCAGGTCGACCCCGGCGTTCAGCCAGATCTGGGCACCGAGCAGGCCGATCATGCCGTACAGGATGACGGTGATGCCGCCGAGGACGCCGCCCGGGATCGCGGCCACCACCGCGCCGAACTTGGGGCACAGGCCGAACAGGAGGGCGAAGCCCGCCGCGGCCCAGTAGGCGGCCGTGGAGTAGACGCGGGTCGCGGCCATCACGCCGATGTTCTCGGAGTACGTGGTGGTGGGCGGGCCGCCGACCGCCGTGGACAGCACGGAGCCGATGCCGTCGGCCGAGATCGCCGTGCCCAGCTTGTCGTCCAGCGGGTCGCCGGTCATCTCGCCGACCGCCTTGACGTGCCCGGCGTTCTCCGCGACCAGCGCGATGACGACGGGCAGGGCCACCAGGATCGCCGACCACTCGAAGCTCGGGCCGTGGAAGGACGGCAGGCCGATCCAGTCGGCCCGGCCCACGGCGGACAGGTCCAGCCGCCAGTGGTCGACGACCTTGCCGCTCGCGTCCGCCGAGTGGATCCGGCCGAAGATCCGGTCGAACGCCCAGGAGATGCCGTAGCCGAAGACCAGGCCGAGGAAGATCGCGATGCGGGACCAGAAGCCGCGCAGGCAGACCACGGCCAGACCGGTGAACAGCATGACCAGCAGGGCCGTCCACTGGTCCTGCGGCCAGTAGGTGGAGGCGGTGACGGGGGCGAGGTTGAAGCCGATCAGCATCACGACCGCGCCCGTCACGACCGGTGGCATCGCGACGTGGATGATCCGGGCGCCGAACCGCTGCACGGCCACGCCCACCAGGAAGAGCGCGACCCCCACGACGAGGACCGCGCCGGTGACGGTGGCGCTCGTGCCGCCCTGGGCGCGGATGACCGCCGCGACGCCCACGAACGACAGCGAGCAGCCGAGGTAGCTGGGCACCCGGCCGCGGGTCGCGAGCAGGAAGATCATGGTCGCGACGCCCGACATCATGATGGCCAGGTTGGGGTCCAGGCCCATCAGGACGGGGGCCACGAAGGACGCCCCGAACATGGCCACCACGTGCTGGGCGCCGAGGCCGGCCGTGCGGGGCCAGGAGAGCCGCTCGTCGGGGCGGACCACCGCTCCGGGCTCCGGCGTGCGCCCGTCGCCGTGCAGTTTCCAGCGGACGCCAAGATCCATGGTGGGTTTCGCTTTCGTTCGTGCGGCGCCGAAGCCGTTCCGGTGCGGTGCGGAAGTCGTTCGGCGCGGTGTGGATGTCCGGCCCATTCTCACGCGGATCCGGAGGGTGAGCGACCGCTTAGGATAGGGGTGCTTGTCTCGTACATCTTCCTCGTACGTCTCCCTTCGTCCCCAGGAGCCCCGCCCGTGACCGCCGAAGCCCCGGCCGCCCCCGCCCTGTCCCACGGCCGGCTGATGCCCGTCACCGTCCACTTCGACGACCTCGACGCGCTCGGACTGCTGCACAACGCCCGCTATCCGCTGATGGTCGAGCGGGCCTGGACCGAGCTGTGGCAGGAGCACGGCGTGCGCTTCGAGGGCGACTGGACCGCGGCCGGCGACGCCTGCAACGCCGTGAAGGAACTGCGCATCGGCTACGAGGCGCCCGTCACCAAGCCGGGCGCCTACGCCGTCCACCTGTGGCTGGAGCGGCTCGGCAACACCGGCCTGACCTACGGCTTCCGGTTCTGCTCGGCCGACGGGGCGTTCACCCACGCGCACGGCACCCGCGTCCTGGTCCGCCTCGATCCCGCGACCATGCGCCCGGCGCCGTGGAGCGAGGCGTTCAGGAGCGCGGGCCGGGCGCTGCTGCGTCCCGAGGGCTGACCTTCACGGACGTACGCTCGCTGCCGCGCAGCACGCCCGCGAACACCACGAGCCCGAACGCCAGCACCGTCACCACGCCGAACGACACCACCAGGCTGGTCGCCTGCGCCACCCCGCCGATCAGGCTCGGCGCGATCAGCCCCGAGGTGTAGGTGATGGTCGCGACGCCCGCGATGGCCTGACTGGGGTTCGGCCCGCTGTGCCCGGCCGCCGCGAAGCACAGCGGGACGACGACGGCGATACCGAGGCCCATCATCCCGAACCCGCCGATGGCCGTCGCCGGGTGGTCCGCCACCACGATCAGCAGTCCGCCCGCGGCGGCCAGCACCCCGCCCGCACGGACCGTGCGGACCGCGCCGAACCGGTTCACCACCGCGTCCCCCACGATCCGGGCCACCGCCATGGTCAGCATGAAGCCGGTCGTGCAGGCCGCCGCGAGACCGGCCGAGGTGCCGAGGTGGTCGTCCAGGTAGACCGCCGACCAGTCCAGGCTCGCGCCCTCCGCGAACACCGCGCAGAACCCGACCGCGCCGATCAGCAGCGCCGAGCGGGGCGGCAGGGTGAAGCGGGGCGGGGGCTCCTCGTCCTCGGTGGGCCGCAGGTCGAGCACCCACCGGCAGGCCAGCAGGCCGAGCGCGGTGAGCACGGCCGCCGCCAGGGCGTGGTGCAGACGCGCGTCCGTGCCCAGGTGCGCGGCGAGGGTGCCGGCCGCCGAGCCGAGCAGCGCGCCCGCGCTCCACATGCCGTGCAGCCCCGACATGATCGACTTGCCGAGCCGCTGCTCGACCTCGACGCCGAGGGCGTTCATCGCCACGTCGGCCATGCCCGCGGTGGCGCCGTAGACGAACATCGCCAGGCACAGGGTGACCATGTCCGGCGCGAGGGAGGGCAGGACCAGCGCCAGCGTCCACAGCGCGAGCAGTCCGCGCAGGGCGGCCCGGCTGCCGAGGCGGTGGGTGATCCGGCCGGCCAGCGGCATGGCGCAGGCCGCGCCGAACGCGGTGAAGGCCAGGGCGAAGCCGAGCTGCCCGGCGCCCACGGAGGCGTGGTCCTGGATCCACGGCACCCGCGTGGCGAAGGAGCCGGTGACCGCGCCGTGCACGGTGAACACGGCGGCCACCGCGTACCGGGCCCGCCGCACCTCCGACGGTGCACAGGTCGCTTCGCTCATCTCCGGGGCCCCTCCTCGCCAGTGCGCCGCCCGGCGCGGTGCCGTGCGCGGGCCGCGTCCACGCGGCGCCTGCGTAAACTATCAGGAACCCTGCCTGATAAATAGAGGCCGGTCCGGGGGTGACGCTCCGGCGCCCATGGGAGGATTCCGCGCATGCCCGCATCCCGAGCACCGCCCGGGCCATCAACGACCGGCTCGCCCTACGGCTCCTGCAGGACGAAGGCCCGCTGACGGCCGGGCAGTTGAAACAGCTCACCGGCCTGTCCCGGCCCACCGTCGCCGACCTCGTCGAACGTCTCACCGCCTCCGGCCTGATCGAGGTCGTGGGGGAGGCGGGGGAGCAGCGACGCGGCCCGAACGCCCGGCTCCACGGCATCGTCGCGGACCGGGCCCACCTGGCGGCGCTGGACGTCCGCACCGAGGGCGTCGCCGTGCTGGTCTCCGACCTGGTGGGGCGGGTGCTCGCCGAGGCGTCCGTGCCCATCGGCGGCGACATCGGCACGGAGCCCGCCGTGGAACAGGCGGTGACCCTGGTCGAACGGGCCGTGAAGGAGGCCGGGGCCGACCGGCTGCACACCGTCGGCATCGGCGCGCCCGGTCTGATCGACCCCGCCGGCGGCGAACTGCGCGACTCCTCCGGCCTGCCCGCCTGGCACCGCCGCCTGGTGGCCGCCCTCCAGGAACGGCTGCCCGCGGCCCGCGTCACCGTCGAGAACGAGACCAACCTCGCCGCCCTGGCCGAACAGCGCGAGGGCGTGGCGCGGGACCGCGACACCTTCGTGCTGCTGTGGCTCGGTCACGGCACGGGCGCGGCCGTCGTCCTGGACGGCGCCCTGCGCCGGGGGCCTCCGGCGGCACCGGCGAGATCGGCTTCCTCCCGGTTCCCGGCACCACCGGCCTGCCCTCGGCCACGGACTGCGCGGGCGGCTTCCACTCCCTGGCCGGCTCGGCGGCGGTCGCGGCGCTGGCGCGCGAGCACGGGCTGGGCCCGGCCCCGGACCCGGTGCCCGGCGAACCGGAGGCGGCCGGCCTGGTGCGGGCGGCGGTGGCACGGGTGACGGGGGCGGACGCCGGCGCGGGCGACGGCCCCGACGCCACCGGCAGTGCCCCGGGCGGCGACTTCGACAGTGACTCCGGCGGCGCGTCCGCGCGCTTCCTCGACGCCCTCGCCGACCGGCTGGCCATCGGCGCCGCCTCCGTCGTCGCCGTCCTCGACCCCGGATGCGTGGTCCTCGGCGGGGAGGTCGGCCTGGCCGGCGGTGAGGCCCTCGCGGCCCGGGTGGCGCAGCGGCTGCGGCGGATGGCGCCGCTCCCCGCCCAGGTGCGCCCGAGCCCCTGGGCGGCGCGGCGGTACTGCGCGGCGCCCTGCTGACGGCACGGGAGTCCGCCCAGGCGGAGCTGTTCGGAGGCCGTGACGGCTGAGTTCTCCAGGGGGCCGGGTCGTGGAGAGGCCCGGCGGCGGGCAAGGGCCGTCGTCACCGCCACCGGGCCGGTCGTACGGGGTCAGCAGGAACCGAGGTCCCGCCACACCCCCCATTCACCGGTGGTGCCGGGCTCCTCGCCCCGCGTCCACCACTGGGCGCGCCAGGTGTGACCCTTGTGGGACACCTGGCTCCCGCCGGCGTACTCCGTCGTCGCGGTCCAGGCGGGGACGGTGCACTGCCCGGTCCCGCCGGAGGGCGACGGGGAGACGCTGCCCGACGGGCTCGGGCTCGGGCTCGCACTTGCACTCGGGCTCGCACTCGGACTGGCCGGAGCCGACGGCCCCGGTTCCACCACCGTGGTGCCGCGCGCCAGGTCACCGGCCAGCGCGTACGTCCGTCCGCCGAAGGTCACCGTCCAGTTCGAGGGCGTCGACACCGGCAGGTGGTAGACGAAGTCCAGCTCCGCCGACGCCCCCGGCGCCAGCGTCTGCCAGGCCGGCAGCTTCAGCGAGACCCGGTGGTGGGCGCCCTTGAGGCCGCCGACGTTGTTCCCCGTGTGATCGCTGCTGATCACCGAAGTGCCCCAGCCGGACTGGTCCTTGGCGTTGCCGGGCGCCGACGTGCCGTAGTCGAAGCGGAACTCGGTGCCGCCGGGCAGGGCCGTGGACGTGTTGTTGGTGATCCTGAGCTTGGGGCTGATCGGGTAGTTGGAGTCGCCGAGCGGGAACTGCCCGAACTCCACGTCGATCTTCAGCGCCTCCGCCGGCAGCTCCACCGTCGACCGCTTCGCGCCGTACGGCGAGGCCGACCGGAACCTCTCGTACATCGTGGAGGTCAGCGTCGACCCCGGCTCGTACTGCCCCTCGGCCGCGTTCCAGCCGTAGTCACCGGCCAGCTCCCACACCATGGTGCCGCCGATGCCCTGGTCGACGACGTAGTCGGCCTTGGCGGCGACGGACTGCTCGTCCTCGGTGGACAGGAACACCTTCTTCTCGGCGTTCCACAGCCAGGGCGCGACCAGCGTGGCGTCGTACCTGCGGGCGTACGTGCCGGTCAGCCGGGTGCCGGCCGGGAAGCCGTACCGCGTGACGTAGTCCCCGACGACGCCCTTCTCCAGGTTCTTGGCGTGCCACATCGGGTTGGATCCGGCGGGCGCCTCCTGCCCGGCGGTGTCCAGGTCGTGCCAGAGGTTGTCGATGCCGACGGCACCGTCCCCGCACCTGGTGAGGCCGGACCCGGCCGGACAGGTGGTCGTGGCCGCCCTGCCCCACAGCCCGTCGGTCCCGCCGGTGACGTTCTTGAACCCCCGGGTGTAGTAGGGGAGCCCGATGTTGATGCGGCCGGCCGGCATCGATCCGCGGAAGTAGTGATAGGCCCAGTCGGTGTTCAGGTAGCCGATCCCGCCGTACTGCGATGTCGAGTACACGCCCGCCGCGGCGAGTTCGGCGTCCTTGCCGTCGTCGAAGAGGGAGGCGTTCGGGCCGACGTACTCGTTCCAGGCGCCGTGCAGGTCGTAGGACATGATGTTGACGTAGTCCAGGTACTTCTGGACCTGGAAGGTCTCCATGCCGCGCAGCAGGTATCCGGACGAGGGCGCGGCCACCGACAGCAGGTAGTGCTTCCCGTCCGCCGAGCCCGCGCGGTCGAGCTTCTCGCGCAGCGTCCTCATCAGCGCCGCGTAGCCGTTGACGAGTCCGGCGCGGCGGGCGTTGGAGAGGGGCCAGTCGAGCGGGTTGCCCGCGTCCTTCATGGTCGTCGGGTACTCGTAGTCGATGTCGACGCCGTTGAAGCCGTACTTCCTGACGAAGTCGACGGCGGAGTTCGCGAAGGTGTCGATGCCAGCCTGGTCGACCGAGCCGTCCGCGTTCGTGGCCATGGAGTAGAAGCCGCCCGAGCCGACGCGGGTGCCGTCGGCGGCGAAGTAGCCGCCGGTCTCCGCCCAGCCGCCCACGGAGATCAGGGTCTTCACGTCGGGGTGCTGCTTCTTGAACTTGTTGAGCAGGTTGAAGTGGCCCTGGTAGGGGAGTGCCGGGTCCATTTCGGCACCGGCCACGCCCGGCCAGGTCATCCCGGTCGCCGCGTTGGCGGCGCCGTCCGCGCCGACGGAGAGCTTGCCGGACCCGTCGACGTGCGCGAACGCGTAGTTGAGGTGGGTGACCTTGTCCCACGGGATGTCCGGGGCCAGGTAGGCGGGAGTGCCGTCCTTGCCGGTGCGCCAGCCGGTGAAGTAGCCGATCACCCGGCGCTGGTGGTCGGCGCCCATCTTCTCCCGGCCGGCCGTGTCGTAGACCGAGCAGTAGGGGACGTCCGCGCCCGGCGTCTCGTAGAGGCCGTCGGGGCGGCAGGACTCCTGGTCGGCGGCGTTCGAGACGGTGGCCGGCAGTCCGGCGAGCAGCAGGCCCGCCACCGCCGCCGCGGCGGCGAGCAGCGCGGGTCTCGCCCGGTGTCGTGAGGGGGACAGCACAGTCGGTTCCTCTCCACGGAAGTTGCGCAGACCCTAGAGAGGACTAGACCAATGCGTCAATAGGTATGGACCAATCTGGAGAGAAGGTGTCCAGGCCCCGGGCCGGGGCGCCGGACGGCCCGGCCGGGATGTCCCCGCGCGTCCCCTGTGAGCCACCCCACAGGCGTCACCCGCATGGACGTGTACCGGGCGTGGCACACTGGCCCTGTACCTAAAGCAGCGCACTCCGGGGTCGGTGAAATTCCGAACCGGCGGTTACAGTCCGCGACCCGGCCGCCTCCAGCGGCCGGTTGACCAGGTGAAATTCCTGGACCGACGGTTAAAGTCCGGATGGGAGGCAGTGCGCGGCGGGCGGGCATTCGTGCGCGCCGCCGTATCCGTACTCGTCCGCGGACGAGTCTGTCCGGCGTCGCCCCGGTGTCCTCACCCGCTTCCTTCTGTCGTCATCGACAGGCCCCGGAGTCCGTGCCCCACGAGGCAGGAGGACCCGGGAAGTGTTCACCGGAATCGTCGAAGAACTGGGCGAGATCACCGCCGTCGAGAACCTCGACGACGCCTGTCGCTTCCGCGTCCGCGGCCCCGTCGTCACCGACGGCGCCAAGCACGGTGACTCCATCGCGGTCAACGGCGTCTGCCTCACCGTCGTCGAGCACGAGGGCGACGAGTTCACCGCCGACGTCATGGCCGAGACCCTGAAGCGGTCCAGCCTCGGCGCCCTCACCGTCGGCTCCCGCGTCAACCTCGAACGCCCCACCGCCGTCGGCGCGCGCCTCGGCGGCCACATCGTGCAGGGCCACGTCGACGGCACCGGACAGGTGCTGGAGCGCACACCCTCCGAGCACTGGGAGATCGTCAGGATCGCCCTCCCCGCCGACCTCGCCCGGTACGTCGTCGAGAAGGGGTCCATCACCGTCGACGGCATCAGCCTCACGGTCGTGGAGGCCGGGTCCGACCACTTCACCGTCAGCCTCATCCCCACCACCCTCGCCCTGACCACCCTCGGTCTCAAGCAGCCCGGCGACCCGGTCAACCTCGAGGTGGACATCGTCGCCAAGTACGTGGAGCGGCTCATGGCCACCACCGGTGGGGCGGCGAAGTGAACACCCTGAACTCTGAGGCCTTCGTCCTCCTCGACCAGCACATCCTCTGGTCGGACATGATCGGCAACATCTTCGGACTGGCCGCACTCGCACTCGGCTGGCGCCGGTCCCTCTGGAGCTGGCCGGTGCAGTTCCTCTCCGGCCTCATCCTCTTCGGCGCCTTCTTCGGCCACCTCACCGGCAGCGCCGGCAAGCAGGCCGTCGTCATGGCCGTCGCCCTCTACGGCTGGTGGCGGTGGAACCGCGACCGGAGCGGATCCGCCGACGGCCACATCGCCCCGCGCTTCGCCACCTGGCGCGAGCGCGCCGCCATGACCGGCGCCGCCGCCGCCGGCACGGTCGCCGTGGCGCTCCTGTTCACGGCCTACCCCACCCTGTCCTGGGACCCCTGGCCCGACGCCTACATCTTCGTCGGCACCATCGTCGCCATGTACGCCCAGGCCAAGGGCATGGTCGAGTTCTGGTTCGCCTGGCTCCTCGTCGACCTCGTCGGCGTCCCCCTGAACTTCGCCAACGGCTACGCCTTCTCCGGCTTCGTCTACGTCATCTACGGCGCGCTCGTCCTGTGGGGCATGCGCGACTGGTGGCTGCGCTCCCGCAGGGGTACCCGGCCCGCTCTGGAAGGAGCGCCCGCATGAGCACGGCACCCGTCCTCCGCACCCCCGACGACATCGAGGAGTTCGCCCTCGACCCGGTGGAGCGGGCCGTCGCCGACATCGCCGCCGGCCGCCCGGTCGTGGTCGTCGACGACGAGAACCGCGAGAACGAGGGCGACCTCGTCATCGCCGCCGAGAAGGCCACCCCCGAGATCGTCGCCTTCATGATGAGCGAGTGCCGCGGTCTGATCTGCGCCCCCATGGAGGGGGACGAACTCGACCGGCTCGAGCTCCCGCAGATGGTCGCGGACAACACCGAGTCGATGAAGACCGCGTTCACCGTCTCCGTCGACGCCTGTGCCGCGCACGGCGTGACCACCGGCATCTCCGCCGCCGACCGCGCCACCACCCTGCGGCTCCTGGCCGACGGCACCGCCGAACCCACCGACCTCGTCCGCCCCGGCCACGTCTTCCCGCTGCGCGCCAGGCCCGGCGGCGTCCTCGTGCGCAACGGGCACACCGAGGCCGCCGTCGACCTCGCCCGGCTCGCGGGCCTGCGGCCGGCCGGCGCCATCGTCGAGATCGCCGGTGAGGACGGCCGCATGCTCCGCCTGCCCGAGCTGATCCCCTTCGCCCGCAAGCACGGCCTGACGATCATCTCCATCGAGGACCTGATCGCCTACCGCCGCACCGCCGAGCCCACCGTCCGCCGCGAGGCCGAGACCCGCCTGCCCACCGTCCACGGCACCTTCACCGCGTACGGCTACCGCTCCACCGTCGACGGCGTCGAGCACGTCGCCCTCGTGCACGGCGAGATCGGCGACGGCAGGGACGTCCTCGTCCGCGTCCACTCCGAGTGCCTCACCGGGGACGTCTTCGGCTCCGCGCGTTGCGACTGCGGCCCCCAGCTCGACGCCTCCCTGGAGCGCATCCAGACCGAGGGCCGGGGCGTCGTGGTCTACCTGCGCGGACACGAGGGCCGCGGCATCGGCCTGCTGTCCAAGCTCCGGGCGTACGAGCTCCAGGAGCGCGGCCGCGACACCCTCGACGCCAACCTGGAACTGGGCCTGCCCGCCGACGCCCGGGACTACGCTGCCGGCGCGCGGATCCTCGACGACCTGGGCGTGCGCAGCGTACGGCTGATGACCAACAACCCCGAGAAGACCGACGCGCTCACCCGGCACGGCATCGAGGTCGCCGCCCGCGAACCGATGCCCGTCCAGGCGGGCGAGCACAACATCCGCTACCTGCGCACCAAGCGGGACCGGATGGGACACGACCTGCCCTGGCTGGACACGGCTCCCGTGTCCCCCTGCGGCAACCAGTAAGCACGGCACGAAGGAGAGACGTGAGCGGCAAGGGCGCACCGGAGTTGTCCGTACGCAATGTGGGTGACCTCAGGGTCGCCGTCATCGCGGCGCAGTGGCACGAGAAGGTGATGGACGGTCTGGTCGACGGCGCCCTGCGCGCCCTGCACGACCTCGGCATCGACGAGCCGACCCTGCTCCGGGTCCCCGGCAGCTGGGAACTGCCGGTGGTCGCCAAGGTCCTCGCGGGCCGCGGCTACGACGCGATCGTCGCCCTCGGCGTCGTCATCCGCGGCGGGACCCCGCACTTCGAGTACGTGTGCCAGGGCGTCGCCCAGGGCCTGACCCAGGTCTCGGTCGACACCGGCGTGCCCGTCGGCTTCGGGGTCCTCACCTGTGACACTGAGGAGCAGGCCCTGGACCGGGCCGGCATCGAGGGCTCCACCGAGGACAAGGGCCACGAGGCGGTGACGGCGGCGGTGGCGACCGCGGCCACCCTGCGCTCAGTATCCGAACCCTGGCGCTAGGCCGCCCCGGACAACGGCTAGGGTGGGACCACCATGTCCAAGAAGACGTTCGAGGAGCTGTTCACCGAGCTCCAGCAGAAGGCCGCCGACGGCGACCCCGCCACTTCCCGCACCGCAGAACTGGTCGGGAAGGGGGTCCACGCCATCGGCAAGAAGGTCGTCGAAGAGGCCGCCGAGGTCTGGATGGCCGCCGAGTACGAGGGCAAGGACGCCGCAGCCGAGGAGATCTCGCAGCTGCTCTACCACGTCCAGGTGATGATGGTCGCCCGCGGCATCTCGCTGGACGACGTCTACGCCCACCTGTAAGCCCTGCCCACCACCTCCCGAACAACACCACGCGAAGGAAGCCGACCTCATGCTGCGCATCGCCATCCCCAACAAGGGTTCCCTGTCCGGACCTGCGGGGGAGATGCTGCATGAGGCCGGCTACCAGCAGCGCCGCGAGGCCAAGGAACTGCGGATCGTCGACCCGGAGAACGAGGTCGAGTTCTTCTACCTCCGCCCCCGCGACATCGCGATCTACGTCTCCTCCGGCCGCCTCGACATCGGCATCACCGGCCGCGACCTGCTCATCGACTCCGGCGCCGACGCCGAGGAGATCCTCCCGCTCGGCTTCGCCCGCTCCACCTTCCGCTTCGCCACCAAGCCCGGCACCGCCGGCGGCGTCGAGGACCTCAAGGGCATGACGGTCGCCACCTCCTACGAGGGGATCGTGGCCAAGCACCTCGCCGACCACGGCATCGACGCCTCCGTCGTCCACCTGGACGGCGCCGTCGAGACCGCCATCGAGCTGGGCGTCGCCGAGGTCATCGCCGACGTCGTCGAGACCGGCACCTCCCTGCGCAACGCGGGCCTTGAGGTCATCGGCGAGCCCATCATGAAGTCCGAGGCCGTCGTCATCCGCCGCACCGGCGCGGACGGCGAGGAGCCCAAGGTCCAGCAGTTCCTGCGCCGCCTCCAGGGCGTCCTGGTCGCCCGCACGTACGTGATGATGGACTACGACTGCCGCGTCGAGCAGCTCGAGAAGGCCGTCGCGCTCACCCCCGGCCTGGAGTCGCCGACCGTCTCCCCGCTGCACAACGAGGGCTGGGTCGCCGTCCGCGCCATGGTCCCCGCCAAGGAGGCGCAGCGGATCATGGACGACCTGTACGACATCGGCGCCCGCGCCATCCTCACCACGGCCATCCACGCCTGCCGACTCTGAGAACCCCGGGAAGATGTCCGACCAGCCCACGCTCCCCGTCACCTTCCGGCCGAGCCGCACCCGCGCGGTGCTCCTCTCGGCCGGAGCGGTGCTCTTCCTCGTCATCTCCGCCGTCGCCCTGCTGCTGGACCTCGGGCCGGGGGAACGGCTCAGCTTCGTCCTCACCGGCGCCCTCTGCTTCTGGGTGCCGGCCCAGCTGGCCCGGGTCAGGGTCGTCGCCGACGACGCCGGTGTCACCGTGGTGAACATCGCGAGCAGGCGGCACCTGGAGTGGGCCGAGATCCTCCAGGTGAACCTCCGACAGGGCGACCCCTGGGTGTTCCTCGACCTCAGCGACGGCACCAGCCTGCCCGCGCTCGGCATCCAGCCGGGCATCGACAAGCAGCAGGCCATCGCCCACGCGCGCGCCCTGCGCGGCCTCGTGGAGGCCCGCTCCGTGCACCGCTCCGACCGGGACCAGGGCTGACGCGGAGCAGCATCAGGGCTGACTCGGGGGCGTCCACCCTGCCGCTGGAGCCCCTGTCTTGATTAATCTGGTGACGGAGGCGTCCCCTTTGCGCCTCCGCCCCCGTCGCGCCCTGCCCGGCGCGCGGGGGGTCCTGCTACCCGAGGAGTGACCCTCTCCGGCGATGGACGGTTCGTCCTGTAGTACCTGCGCCGCCCCCTCCGAAACGGAGGCGGCGGCTTCATGACCATCCCCCTGCTGCTCCTGGCAGCCGCGTTCCTGCTCATCCTCGCCAACGGCTTCTTCGTGGCCGCCGAGTTCGGGCTCGTCACCGTCGAGCGCCAGGAGGCCGAGAAAGCCGCCGCCGAGGGCGACCGACGGGCCCGTACGGTCGTCGAGTCGCTCAAGGAGCTGTCCTTCCAGCTCTCCGGCACCCAGCTCGGCATCACCATCACCTCCCTCGTCGTCGGCATGCTGGCCGAACCGGCACTCGCCGAGCTGCTCGGCGGCCCCCTCACCGCGATCCGCGTCCCCGAGGGCGCCGTCTCCGGGGTGGCCGTCGTCATCGGCATGCTGCTGGCCTCCGCCGTGCAGATGGTGATCGGTGAACTCGTACCGAAGAACTGGGCGGTCTCCAAGCCCCTCCAGGTCGCGCGCTTCGTCGCCGGCCCGCAGCACGCGTTCGCCCGCCTCTTCCGGCCGGTCATCGCCGGCCTCAACGCCGTCGCCAACCGGCTCGTGCGCGCCCTGGGCGTCGAGCCCACCGAGGAGCTGGCCTCCGCCCGCACCCCCGGCGAACTGGTCTCCCTGGCCCGGCACTCCGCCCGTGCCGGCACGCTCGAACAGGACACGGCCGACCTCTTCGTACGGACCCTGTCCCTGGCCGGGCTGACCGCCCAGCACGTGATGACCCCGCGGGTGAAGGTCAGCGCCCTGCAGGCGTCGGCCACCGCCGAGGACGTGGTCAACCTGACCCGCGCCACCGGCCTGTCCCGCTTCCCCGTCTACCGCGAGAAGATCGACGAGATCGTCGGCATGGTCCACCTCAAGGACGCCCTGGCCGTCCCCGTCCACGACCGGCTGCGCACCCCGCTCGGCCGGATCGCCCGCCCGGCCCTGCTGGTCCCCGAGACCCTGCCCGTGCGGCCCCTGCTGGCCCGGCTGCGCAGCGAGCAGCCGATCGCCGTCGTCGTGGACGAGTACGGCGGCACGGCCGGCGTGGTGACCCTGGAGGACATCGTCGAGGAGATCGTCGGCGAGGTCCGCGACGAGCACGACGGCCTGGACACCCCCGAACTGGCCGCCGCCCCGCCCGAGGACGGCAGGCCCGCCTGGGACGTCGACGGCAGCTGCCGGGTCGACACGCTCCGGCGCATCGGCCTCGACGCGCCCGAGGGACCGTACGAGACGGTCGCCGGGCTCGTCGCCGACCTGCTCGGCCGCATCCCGGCCGTCGGCGACCGGGCCGAGCTGCCCGGCTGGCGGCTGTCGGTCCGCCGCGTCGGCCACTACCGGGCCGAGCGGGTCCGCGTCGTCCGCACCGCCGTGGTCGCGGAGGTCGCCCGATGAGCGTGCTCCAACTCGTCTTCGCGGGCCTGCTCGTGCTCGCGAACGGCTTCTTCGTCGGCGCCGAGTTCGCCCTCGTCTCCGTCCGCCGCAGCCAGATCGAGCCGCTGGGCACCACGCGGGCCCGCCAGGTCCTCCACGGCCTGGAGCACCTGCCGCAGATGATGGCCGCCGCCCAGTTCGGCATCACCATGTGCTCGCTGACCCTGGGCGCCGTCGCCGAGCCGACGGTGGCACACCTGCTGGAGCCGGTCTTCGAGGGCATCCACCTGCCGCACGGCATGATCCACCCGCTCGGTTACGTCATCGCCCTGGCGGCCGTGGTCTTCTTCCACCTCGTCGTCGGCGAGATGGTCCCGAAGAACCTCGCCATGGCGGCCCCGGAGAAGGCCGCACTGTGGCTCAGCCCCGGTCTGGTCGCCTTCGCCCGCCTGTGCCGGCCGATCACCGTCGCCCTCGGCGCCTGCGCCCAGGGCATCCTGCGCCTCTTCAGCGTCGAGCCCAAGGACGAGGTCGAGGCCGTCTTCACGAGCGAGCAGCTCAACCGGCTGGTGGAGGACTCCGGCCAGGCCGGCCTGCTCGATCCCGAGGAGCAGGAGCGGCTGGAGGACGCACTGGAGCTGGGCTCCCGCCCGGTCACCGACGTCCTGCTCAAGCGCGAGTCGCTGGTGACGGTCCCGCCGTCGGTCACGCCCGGGCAGATCGTCGCCCTCACCGCCCGCACCGGCTACTCCCGCTTCCCCGTCGCCGCGGAGAACGGCGCCTTCATGGGCTACCTCCACGTGAAGGACGTCCTCGACCTCGAGGAGTCCGACCGGGCGGTACCCCAGCAGGTGTGGCGCCCGATGACGACGCTCCGCTCCGAACTGCCGCTCGACGACGCGCTGACGGTGATGCGCCGGGCGGCGACGCACCTGGCGCAGGTCGCGGACGCCTCGGGCAGGGTGCTCGGGCTGGTCGCCCTGGAGGACGTCCTGGAGCTGCTGGTGGGCGAGGTGACGGACCCCGCCCACCGGGGCTATCCCGAGGTGGTGATGGCGACCTAGGGTCCGGCCGGACCGGCCGGCCGGGTTGCCGGGGCGGGCGGTCGCACGGGCCCGCCCCGCCCGCGGGAACCGGAGGAGGGCCCGGACGGCTCCGGCCGGGAGCCCGATCGATCCCGCGTGCGCCCCGTCGGGGAAAGACGCTGGATCGTCGGGCTCCTCCCGTCCTACGGTGGCGCCATGAGCGATCATCCGGAAGCGCCTGTCGCGCCCGTCGAGGCCTACGAACCCCCCTACTACGTGGCTGTCTTCACCACGGTGCGAACCCAGGACCAGAGCGGCTACAGCGAGACCGACGCACGCATGGAAGACCTGGTGAAGGAGATCCCCGGATACCTGGGGATGGACCACGCGCAGACTCCCGGCGGGCTGGGCATCACCGTCGGGTACTTCCGCGACGGCGACGCCCTCACGAAGTGGCGGGGCAACGCCGAGCACCGTGCGGCGCAAAGGCGCGGGCGAGCGGAGTGGTACCAGAGCTACACGCTGCACGTGGCGAAGGTCGAACGCAGCCACGGGTTCACGCGAGGGCAGAGCCCGGCAACAGACTGACCGGCACCGCCCCGCCACCGGCGCACCTCGCGCGTTCGCGTCCAGCCGCCACCCTCGGGCACGGACCATCGGATGCCGCCCCAGGCCTTGGGCCCTGCCGTCACCTTCCCGCCCGCCCCGCGACGCCCTGCGCCCGCTCGCCGCACCGGGCCCCGACCCGAGTGCGTCCCGTACGAGGATCAGGGCCGGGGTGCATCCGGCCCTCGGCCCGGCGCACCCCGGCAGCACGCACCCGACGCCGCGGGGCCCGTCCTCCGGGCGGACGACGGGAAGATGACGGCAGGATCTAGGCCGGGTCCTGCGGCCCGCGTCCCGACAGCACCTCGCCGTACGCCTGCATCAGGTCCGGCAGCCGCAGGGTCGACAGGTCGTCGCGGGTCAGGGTCCCCGGGTACGTCGACAGCCGCAGGTCCCGGTAGGCACAGCTCTTCTCGTACAGGGTCCGCAGGAACCGTCCGTTGCCCAGTTCGTCGATCCACCCCTGGTCCACCACGTGCCCGGCGATCGACCGCAGCTCGTCCAGCGTCTCCTCGTCCCACACGTCCCCGTTGTCCGCCGCGAGGACCTCACCGATCGAGGTGAGTTCGAGGGGCCGGTACGACGGGAAGTCGACGCGGGTCGTGAAGCGGGACGACAGGCCGGGGTTCGCCGCGAGCAGCCGGTCCATGCCCTCGGGATAGCCGGCCAGGATCACCACCAGGTGGTCCCGGTTGTCCTCGGCCCGCTTCAGGAGCACCTGCAGGGCCTCGTCCCCGTACGCGTCCCCCTTGCCGTAGCCGGAGTTGGACAGGGAGTACGCCTCGTCCACGAAGAGGACGCCGCCCAGCGCGGAGTCGATCAGTTCGTTGGCCTTCACGGCGGTCTGGCCCAGGTACTCGCCGACGAGGTCGGCCCGCTGGGCCTCCACGAGGTGGTCGCCGCCGAGCAGCCCGAGGGCGTAGAAGACGCGGCCGAGGATGCGGGCCACCGTGGTCTTGCCGGTTCCGGAGGGGCCGGAGAAGACGAAGTGCCGCTTCGGCGGCTGGACCGGGAGCCCCTGCCCGGCCCGCAGCCGGGCCATGTTCAGCTGCGCCGACAGGGCCTTGACCTGCCGTTTCACCGGCTCCAGACCCACCATGCGCTCCAGCTCGGTGAGCGCCTCCTCCAGTAACGTCGGGTCGGTGGGACCGGGTGGCAGGACCGAGGGCACGACGGTCTTCTCGCGCACGGCCGGGTCGGCCACCGTCGGGAGGGGACCGACGGGCGGCAGGTCGGAGGGGTCGCCGAGCCTCAGGTCCCGGCCCTCGGTGCCGAACAGCGGGTCCAGGACGTCCGCCCCGTCCCCGACGTCCTGACCGACTCCGGCCAGGGTGATGGAGGCCAGGTCGCCCGTGTCGTCGTAGCCGTCGCCCTCGGCGATCGCGGCGAGCCGGGCCGAGGTGTCCATGAAGGCGGGGTCGACCCGGTGCACGGCCCGGTACAGGGGGAGCGCGGCGGCGGAACGGCCGGTGCCCTCGTGCGCGCGGGCCAGCCAGTACCGCAACTCCTTGCGCTGCGGCTGTTCGCTGCGGCAGCGCATGAGCGCCGTCGACAGCAGCGGCTCGGCCTGTCCGTACATCTCCAGCCGGACCCGGGCCATGCCGCCGAAGAGGCCGGCCTCGATACCGAGGAGGGGGTCGTCGAGGAGCGGGTCGGTGTGCCGGACGAGCTGCTCCCAGTCCTTGACCAGGTAGGCGCGGCAGGCGTGCAGGAAGCGGACGTGGTGGTCGGCGTCGACGGGCGGGAGGCCCGCCAGCGCCCGGTCCAGCTCGGGCACGTGCCGGCCGTCCAGCCAGTGCGAGGCGTGCGCGAGGAGCAGGTCGCGGGGGCTCTCCAGCACGGGCTGCACCCACCAGCCCAGCCAGTACCAGGAATTGAGGGTGCGGCGGTGCCGGGTGCGCTGTTCGCCGAAGCGGTCGCGGTGCCGGAACATCCTGAGCAGCGCGGTCGTCGTGTCGACGCGCAGCGCGTGCAGGCCGAGCCAGCCGTCGGCCATGCCGGGATCGATCCGCACCGCGGCGCGGAACTCCTCCTCCGCCTGCGGATACGCGCCCATGGTGTAGGCGTCCACGCCTCGTAGCCAGGCGAGGTCGGCCGGGGCCTCGGGGCCCCGCGTGCCGAAGTCCATCACGTCCCCCACGAACCGTGCCCCCGTCGGTATGCCACCGGGCCGGAGCCCATCGGCTGCGATGGTCGAACCGCTGTGCCGCGGACCGGAGTTGCCAGGTGCGCGCGGCAGTCGCCGGCAGGTCGCACCGAGGGCATCGTACCTGCGGGGGAGCACCCCGCCGAAGGGTGCCGCACAGCCCGTTCGGCGAGGTGGGAGCAGAAGGGGCGCACCGTCGCACGGTGACCCTGGGTGAGCGAACGGCGCCACGGCGCGTCGGCGAAACGGGCCGGAAGGGGGCGTGCGGGCAGGACGAAGCCCCCGATCACGGGGGAACAACCGGGGGCTTCGCGACTGTGGGCGGCTTTCCTGCCGCACATTGAGAACGTAAGTCCTGTACGGGCCGCCGGTCAAGCCGAGTTGAAGCACTTGGCGGAGTTCGAACGCAAGACCCTTCACGTTTTCACCACATCGCGGGCGACCCCTCACCCTGCGTGACGGGATGGTGTGCTCAGCGCGTTCCCACGGGCCCCGGCAGTACCTCGTACCCCTCCGGCAACTGCCGTACCAGACCGTGCGCGTACGGCCTCGACGGATCCTCGGCGAAATGTCGCGCCTCCGCCTCCACCCATCCGTCCCAGAACTCCCGCTGGTCCTCCCCGTCCGGGCCCGCCCACGGGCCCAGGCCTTCTCGCGCGGCAGCTCCATCCACAGCAGGTGGGCCAGGTGCGGCCGCAGGGCGCGACGGCCGGCGCCGACCCCCTCGACGAGGACCACGGGGGCCGGGGGGAGCGGGCGGGCGGGCCGAACCCGCGGACGCGCCAGTCGTAGGGGGCGTAGTGCGCCGTCTCGCCGCGGCCGAGCGGCTCGATCACCTGGGCCAGCAACCGCCCGGTCCACGCGAACAGTTCGTCGTGGGTCGCGAGGTCGTCCAGGCGCAGCACCGGCGCCCCGCCCGACGCCTCGGCCAGCCGCTCCGCGAACGTGGACTTGCCCGAGCCGGCGTGCCCGTCGACGCCGATCAGGCGGACCGGGCCGCAGGACGGCGGCAGGCTGCGGAGCTGGGAGGCGAGCTGGCGGATGGCGGTTCCTGGCGGAGGCGGAGGTGAGGGAGGTCGCGGGGCCGAGCTGGGCAAGTCTAGCGGTGCGGGTCCGCCCTCCCGCAGGTCACGCCAGTGGACCAGACCAATATTGCCGGGCGCGGCGCGGGCGGAAGTGCTGGCGGGCCCGCCCGCCTGCCGCCATAGTTGGCGCACACCGCACACCGCACACCGCACACCGCACACCGCACACCGCACACCGCACACCGCACACCGCACACCGCACACCGCACACCGCACACCGCACACCGCACACCGGATCCGCTCCGACTCGGACACCCTGGGAGTCTTTCGCTCATGAGCAGAGCCGAACAGCCGTCCAGGAGGGCCGAACAGCTCTCCGACCGAATCGACCAGCCGTCCCGCAGGACGCTCCTCGCCGCCGCGGTCGTCGCCGCCGTGGCGGGCGGCGTGACCCCCGCGGTGGCCGAGGCCGCCGTCCCTGCCGGGCCCGCGGGCCCGGGCGCGGCCCCGGGCGCAGCACCGGAAGCGGGGCCGGGCGCGGCCCCGGACCGCCCCGTCGAGTACCACTCCTGGACGACGTACACCGACTGGCGCTCCGGCGCCGCGGCGGGCACCCGCGCCGTCGCCGGCGTCCGGCCCGGGCTGGTCCTCGCGGCCCCGGCCGGGACCACCGACTACACCGACCCGCACACCGGCACCACCGCCGCCTGGGAGTACGCGACCTGGACCTCTCCCGTCCACCGGTTCGCCGTCCCCGCCACCGAGGCGATCGCCTCCTGGAACGCCGCCGCACCGGCCGGCACCTGGCTCCAGGTCGAACTGAAGGCCGGCTACTCCGACGGCACGGACACCCCCTGGTACGTGATGGGCCGGTGGGCCGCCGGGGACCAGGACATCAAGCGGACCTCCGTCGACGGACAGACCGACGGCAGGAGCACCGTGTGGACGGACACCCTCGCGGTCGACGACGCGGCCGCGGGCCTGCGCCTCACGTCGTACCGGCTCCGCCTGACCCTCCACCGCAGGCCCGGCACGAAGCTCACCCCGACCGTGTGGCGGGCGGGCGCGATGGGCTCCGACGTGCCGGACCGCTTCACCGTCCCGGCCTCGGTGCCGGGTCTCGCGCGGGAACTGGTCGTCCCGCGCTACTCGCAGGAGATCCACGCCGGCCAGTACCCCGAGTACGACAACGGCGGCGAGGCCTGGTGCAGCCCCACCTCCTCGCAGATGATCATCGAGTACTGGGGCGGCCGCCTCACCCCGGAGCAACTGGCCTGGGTCGACCCCGCGTACGCCGACCCGCAGGTGTGCCACGCGGCCCGCCACACCTTCGACCACCAGTACGAGGGCTGCGGCAACTGGCCGTTCAACGCGGCCTACGCCGCCACGTTCGAGGGTCTCCAGGGCGTGGTGACCCGGCTCGGCTCCCTCACCGACCTGGAGACGCTGATCGCGGCCGGCATTCCGGCCATCACGTCGCAGTCCTTCCTGAAGGAGGAGCTGACGGGCGCGGGGTACGGCACCTCCGGCCATCTGATGACCGTGATCGGCTTCACCGCGGACGGCGACGTGATCGCCAACGACCCGGCCTCGCCGAGCGATCCGGCGGTGCGGCGCGTCTACCGGCGGCGGGAGTTCGAGAACATCTGGCTGCGGACCAAGCGGTACAACGCGAGCGGCAAGGTCGCGTCGGGCACCGGAGGCGTCTGCTACCTCTACTTCCCGGCGCGTCCGAGCGCGCTCCAGCGCAGGGCGCTCGCGGCGGTCGGAGTGCGCTGAGCCCCGCTCCGCACGGGGACGGCCCTCGTCGTGGCGGTGTCCGCCACGACGAGGGCCGTCCCCGTGTGAGCAAGCTCTCGGCCGCAAAAGCCCCGCACGGTGGCAAGGTGGACGGACCGGGGGAAGATTGCCGTCCACCGCACGCACGACCGTCAGTGAGAGACCATGACCGCGCACACCGCCGCCGCCACTGCCGTCCGCACCCGTACCGGCGGGCCCGGGGACGACGGTCCGAAGATCTTCGAGCACGTCATGGGTTGGGTCCTGGTCGTCGTGGTGGCGATGCTCGTGACCCGGCTGGGCCTGGTCTGACGCCGGCGCGGGAGCGCTGCCCGCGGGTCCGGGACCGCCGCGCCCGGACCCGATTCGACCTGACATACTGACGTCGTCCCGCCGAGCGTTGTGGAGCCAGGGTCGACATTGAACATCAGTCAGCAGCGTGACGCGTCCCGTCCCCGACCGCGCGGCACCGAACGCTCACTGGCGCGTCGCGCCGAACTCATCGCCATCGGGCGGAGGTTGTTCGCCGACACGTCCTACGACGCGCTCTCCATGGACGACATCGCCCGGCAGGCGCACGTCGCCAAGGGGCTGATCTACTACTACTTCCAGTCCAAGCGCGGCTACTACCTGGCGATCATCCAGGACTCCGTCGCCGACCTGGTCTCCTTCGCGGCGAGCGGCGCGGAACTGCCCCAGGTGGACCGGGTCCACCGCACGATCGACGGCTACCTGCGCTTCGCCGAGCACCACCAGGCCGCCTACCGCACCATCGTCAGCGGCGGCGTCGGCTTCGACGCCGAGGTGCACGCCATCCGCGACGGGGTGCGCGAGGCGATCGTGGCCACCATCGCCGAGGGCGCCTACGGCCGCAGCGACATCCCGGCGCTGCCCCGCATGAGCCTGCTGTCCTGGGTGTGCAGCGTGGAGGGCGCCACCCTCGACTGGATCCACCGCCCCGAGCTCTCCCGCGAGACCATGCGCGACCTCCTCGTGAAGACGCTGGGCGGCGCTCTGCGCGCCGTCGAGGAACTCGACGCCGCCTTCCCGGCCCCGAAGCCGGCCCGGCGCGAGTCCTGAACCGCCTCCGGGGCGAAGGCTCCTGGCCCTCCGCCCCGAGTACCCCTCCGGGACCGGCCGGCTGACGGCCTCGATCAGCTCATCGCCCGCGGTGTCCCCGCTCGGCTCCCGGAAGAAGGCCCCGCCCGGACCCTGCCGGTTCTCGTACGCCGTCTTCGCCACGAAGGCCGCCGGGGCGCCGCAACTCGACCGGCCGTCAACGTACTCGGCGTACGCCGTGTTTGTCGCGGGGCGCCTGGTCCTGAGCGGCCCGTGGTCCTCGATCCTCGGAACCCTGCTCGTACGTTCCCGCGGCCGGACCGGTCGTGGTGCCGCCCGGAGCCGCGGGCGTTCGCGCACCCCCGTCGATGCCGCCGAAGGAGCACGGGACCTCGATGCAGGGCTGACCCTTTTGGGCATGAACGCGATAACGCGGCGTCGAGAGCGTGAGGGGCCCGGAGCAATTCGGTCACCGGTGCGGACCGATCGCCTCCGCTCGGGCCGTGCGACCGCCGCCTCCCGCGGGCATACTCACCGCGCCGGGCCGCCGGCCGGCCCGAGGAGGAGAGTGGGGTCATGCCCGACCGTGCAGCACCACCCGTGGACCGTCTCCTGCCCACGCAGGAGGCCCGCGACCTGCTCGCCCTCGTCCAGGGCATCGCCCGCCGCGAGATCGCCCCGGGCGCCGCCGCGGAGGAGGACGCCGGACGCTTCCCGCGCGAGCTGTTCACCCTCCTGTCCCGGGCGGGCCTCCTCGGCCTGCCCTACCCGGCCGCGTACGGCGGCGGAGACCAGCCGTACGAGGTCTACCTCCAGGTCCTCGAGGAACTCGCCGCCGCCCGCCTCACCGTCGGCCTCGGCGTCAGCGTGCACACCCTGGCCGGCTACGCCCTCGCCACCCACGGCACCGAGGAGCAGCGGGCCGCACGCCTGCCCGCGATGCTGGGCGGGGGCAACTGGGCGCCTACTGCCTCTCCGAGCCCGCCTCCGGCTCCGACGCGGCCGCGCTGCGCACCCGGGCCGTCCGGGAGGGCGACGGCTGGGTCATCGACGGGACCAAGGCCTGGATCACCCACGGGGGCATCGCCGACTTCTACACCGTCCTGGCGCGCACCGGCGGCGAGGGCGCCCGCGGCATCACCGCGTTCCTGGTGCCCGGCGACGCCGAGGGGCTGAGCGCCGCGCCGCCGGAGAGGAAGATGGGGCTCAGGGGCTCACCGACCGCCCAGGTCCACTTCGACGGGGTGCGGATCCCCGACGCGCTGCGCATCGGCGACGAGGGGCAGGGCTTCGCGATCGCCCTCGCCGCCCTGGACTCCGGACGGCTCGGCATCGCCGCGTGCGCCGTCGGCGTCGCCCGGGCGGCCCTGGACGAGGCGGTCGCCCACGCCACCGGGCGCCGGCAGTTCGGGCGGCCGATCGCCGACTTCCAGGGGCTGCGCTTCCTGCTCGCCGACATGGCGACCCGGGTCGAGTCGGGCCGGGCCCTGTATCTCGCGGCGGCGCGACTGCGCGACGCCGGCCGGCCGTTCGTGCGCCAGGCGGCCATGGCCAAGCTGCACTGCACCGACGCGGCGATGCAGGTCACCACGGACGCCGTCCAGGTGCTCGGCGGCTACGGCTGCACCGCGGACTTCCCCGTCGAGCGCTACCTGCGCGAGGCCAAGGCCCTGCAGATCGTCGAGGGCACGAACCAGATCCAGCGCATGGTCATCGCCCGTCAGTTGCTGGGTCCGGAGACCCGCTGAACTGACCCGGCCGCACCAGCGGTGCCGCCAGCCGCACCCACTCCGGGTCCTGCCGGCCGGGCAGGGTGCGTCCCCGGTCGGCCCAGGTACGCATCATGTCGCGGTAGATCGGCGGGTCCTGCGGGGGCGGCGACGGAGCCGTCTTCGCCGACACGGGGACGGGGACGAACAGTTGGCGGTGACGCCCGGACGCCTGATAGGTGGGGGTCATACCAGGACAACGCGAGCGCGCGACGCGAGGTCACGGCTCGCACCCCCGTGCGTGAGTTCGGGACGTGCCCCCGGTACGGCCCGCGGGGAGGCGACCGATTCCTGACGTTCCGTCATCCACCCCTGCTCGCCCGGCACTCGAACGCCCGGGACGTACTGAGAGCGGACCACGGCCGGGCCGCGGAGCGGGACACGGGACATGAGGCGGACCGACATGACGCGGACCATGTCACGGTTCGGCCGGGGGAGTCGGGCGGAAGCGCTCAGGCGGCGTGGCGGCGCAGCGCCGGCACCCGGATCGGACGCGAGGCCGGTCCGCCGACGTGCGAGAAGGGCTGCATGCGCCAGTCCAGTCCCTGGGGGAGCGTCAACAGCAGTGCCGTCTCCTGCTCCTGGGGCTCCGGCGACTCGTCCGCGGAACGGGCCTCGGCCGCCGCGCGGCCCGTACCGGCGCAGACCGTGAGCCCGAACGGGTTCCACGGCGAGGCGCACAGCGCGTGCTCCGGCAGGACCTCCTCGTCCGCCAGCAGGGCGATGGGCTGCGCGCAGTCCGGGCAGATCACCCGGTACATCTCGAACGTGTCGTAGGCGTCGAACTCGTAGGAGTGGTCGCCGCTCTCGTCGTCGAGGCCGTCGAGGTCGTCGTGGCCGTCGGGTTCGACGCCCTCCGGCTCGGACTCGACGACGGTGGGCTGGAACCGCTTGGGCGCGGTGCGACCAGGACGCTTAAGGCTCTGCATGGGATTCTCCCCCTCGGGCTGGGCCGTTCAGGCACTGCGGCCTCGACCACAGCAAGCACTTCCCAGGGCTCGGCGGTGGTAATCACGGGACCGTCACGAAGAGTTCGCACGCGCTGTGGCGTTGGTCACATGCCATGCGCAGATGCCGATCGGCTCGTACCGTCCGCCACATCACGAACCAGTATGACCTGGGCTGTATACGTATACGAAGAGATCGCGCGCCCTGTAAGTTCTTGCGCCATGGAGGAGCTGGACCGACAGATCGTGCAGCTGCTCGTCAAGGACGGGCGGATGAGTTACACAGACCTGGGCAAGGCCACGGGCCTGTCCACGTCGGCCGTGCACCAGCGGGTGCGCCGGCTGGAACAGCGCGGCGTGATCCGGGGGTACGCGGCCGTCGTCGACGCCGAGGCCGTCGGGCTGCCCCTGACCGCCTTCATCTCGGTGAAACCCTTCGACCCCAGCGCGCCCGACGACATCGCCGACCGGCTCGCCGGAGTGCCCGAGATCGAGGCCTGTCACAGCGTCGCCGGCGACGAGAACTACATCCTCAAGGTGCGGGTGGCCACCCCGCACGAACTGGAGGAGCTGCTGAGCCGGCTGCGGGCCCTCGCGGGCGTCTCCACCCGCACCACGGTCGTGCTGTCCACCCCGTACGAGGCCCGCCCGCCCCGGATCTGAGGACCGCCGCCCCGGACGGACCCCCGGCACCCGACATCCGGCACCCGACATCCGGCACCCGACATCCGGCACCCGACATCCGGCACCCCGGTACGAGGGTCCCCCGTGCCGGTCGGCCGGAGCGAGGTACGAGACTGGTGCCATGAGTGAGCGCACCCCCGACCCGAAGACCGTCCTGCTCCGCCGAGGAGAGGTCCACAGTCCCGCCGACCCGTTCGCGACCGCGATGGTCGTCGAGCGCGGTCAGGTGGCCTGGGTCGGCTCCGAGGGCGCTGCCGACGCCTTCGCGGACGGCGTCGACGAGGTGGTCGACCTGGACGGCGCCCTGGTCACCCCCGCCTTCACCGACGCCCACGTCCACACCACCTCCACCGGCCTGGCCCTGACCGGTCTCGACCTGTCGGCCGCGCCCTCCCTGGAGGCGGCCCTCGCCCGGGTGCGGGACTTCGCCGCGGCCCGGCCGCGGGACACGGTTCTCCTCGGCCACGGCTGGGACGCCGCACGCTGGCCCGGCGGCCGCCCCCCGACGCGCGCCGAACTGGACGAGGCCACCGGCGGGCGGCCCCTCTACCTGTCCCGCATCGACGTCCACTCCGCGGTCGTCACCACGGCCCTGCTGGACATGGTCCCCGGCCTCGGTGCGACGGACCGGCCGGGCGGCGCCCCGCTCACCGCCGACGCCCACCACGCCGTCCGCGCCGCGGCGTTCGCGGCCGTGACGCCGGACCGGCGCGCCGAGGCCCAGCGGGCCGCCCTCGCGCACGCCGCCTCGCTCGGCATCGGCTCGGTCCACGAGTGCGCCGGCCCCGAGATCTCCTCCGAGGACGACTTCACCGCCCTGCTGCGGCTGGCCGCCGAGGAACCGGGTCCGCGGGTCGTCGGCTACTGGGCGGAGCGCGACGTCGACAAGGCGCGCGCGCTGGGTGCACGCGGCGCGGCCGGGGACCTCTTCGTCGACGGCGCCCTCGGCTCCCACACCGCCTGCCTGCACGACCCGTACCGCGACGCCACCCACACCGGCACCGCCTACCTGGACGCCGCCGCGGTCGCCGCGCACGTCGCGGCCTGCACCGAGGCCGGCCTCCAGGCGGGCTTCCACGCCATCGGCGACGCCGCCGTCACCGCCGTCGTCGAGGGCGTGCGCGCGGCAGCGGACAAGGTCGGCCCGGCCCGCGTGCGCGCCGCCCGCCACCGCGTCGAGCACGCCGAGATGCTCACCCCCGAGACGATCGCCGCCTTCGCCGAACTCGGCCTGACCGCCTCCGTCCAGCCCGCCTTCGACGCCCTGTGGGGAGGCGAGGACGGCATGTACGCCCAGCGCCTGGGCGCCGAGCGGGCCCGCTCCCTCAACCCGTTCGCCGCCCTGCTGCGCTCCGGCGTCCCCCTCGCCTTCGGCTCCGACAGCCCGGTGACCCCCCTCGACCCGTGGGGCACGGTCCGCGCCGCCGCCTTCCACCGCACGCCCGAGCACCGGATCTCCGTGCGCGCCGCCTTCACCGCCCACACGCGGGGCGGCTGGCGGGCCGTCGGACGCGACGACGCGGGCGTCCTGGTACCGGGCGCGCCCGCCGACTACGCCGTCTGGCGCACCGGCGCCCTGGTCGTGCAGGCCCCGGACGACCGCGTCGCCCGCTGGTCCACCGATCCCCGTTCGGGCACGCCCGGCCTGCCCGACCTCACCCCCGGCACCGACCTGCCCGAGTGCCTGCGCACGGTGGTCGGTGGACGCACGGTGTTCGTACGGCCGGGCGAGTGATCCGCCGGGGCGCGGTGCGGAAGATCACCCGTCCGCACCGCGCCCCGCGAGAGTCGCCACCTGCCCGCTGACCAGCGCGTTACCCGAAGAGTCGCAGGTCGAACGGCTGTTGACAGCCGACCGCGGGGGGCCGGTAGGTTCGGCCGGGTCCACCACCGGACGCCCCGCCGGGGAACGTCCGCGCACTCGCCGGTGCGCCGCTGGGTCAGGGACGGCGTGCCGGACCGGTACGCCGCCGCTGGGAGCCAGGCGCAGCGCCGCACCAGGACGAGGGAGCGTTCCGGCCGGCCGGGGCGGTGTGACCCGGGTGGGGCCCGGACGCTCAGTAGACAACGGCTTCAGGTCGATCCGCAGCCGGCGGGTCCCAGGTCGGCCCGAAGGGCGCCGGGCCCCCCTCCGCAGGACCGCACGGGCACCGCCTCCGGCGGTACGCCCCGGTCATACGAGTGCAAAAGCACATGCATACCCCGCTTTTGCGGAAACGACACCACCATACGAACGTCCTGTCGCGTCACCCCAGGCGGCGGCCACTATGGTGGACCCCTGCGTACGGACACGAAGGGGCAGCAGTGAACGACGGCGACGCGACCCGCGCGGCACAGGACCGGGGGAGGAAGTTCGGTCCGCTCGGCACGGCGTTGGTGATCATTCCGACCTTCAACGAGGCGGAGAACATCAAGAGCATCGTCGGCCGGGTGCGCGAGGCCGTCCCCGAGGCGCACGTCCTCGTGGCCGACGACAACAGCCCCGACGGCACCGGCAAACTCGCCGACGAGCTGGCCGCCACGGACGACCACGTCCAGGTGCTGCACCGCAAGGGCAAGGAGGGCCTCGGCGCCGCCTACCTCGCGGGCTTCCGCTGGGGCCTGGACAACGGCTACGGCGTCCTGGTCGAGATGGACGCCGACGGCTCCCACCAGCCCGAGGAACTGCCCCGCCTCCTCACCGCCCTCAAGGGCGCCGACCTCGTGCTGGGCTCCCGCTGGGTGCCGGGCGGCCGGGTCGTGAACTGGCCCCGGTCCCGCGAGATCATCTCCCGCGGCGGCAGCCTCTACTCGCGCCTGGCGCTCGACCTGCCGCTGCGCGACGTCACCGGCGGATACCGCGCCTTCCGGCGCGAGACCCTCGAAGGCCTCGGCCTCGACGAGGTCGCCTCGCAGGGGTACTGCTTCCAGGTCGACCTCGCCCGCCGGGCCGTCAAGGCCGGCTACCACGTCGTCGAGGTGCCCATCACCTTCGTCGAGCGCGAGCTGGGCGACTCCAAGATGAGCCGCGACATCCTCGTGGAGGCGCTGTGGCGGGTCACGGCCTGGGGCGTGGGGGAGCGCGTCGGCAAGATCGCCGGCCGGACGGGCGGGCAGGAACAGGCCCGGACCACGGCGCAGCCGCCCCCGGCATCGTCCGACCAGTCCGACCAGTCCGACCAGCCTGCCGAGTCCGACCGATCCACCTCGCCCGCCCCGTCACCGCAGCAGCCCCGCACCCGCAGCCTTGACCGCATGCATTGACCCACAGCGTCGTTCACGCCGCTGATCGGCCCCTTACGCCGCTCTGAGACGGGGCCGGGCACACTGGGGACATGACGACTGGCGCTCAGACTCCCCCGCCCCTCGACACCCGGCCCCGGCGCTCGCGTCTGCGGACGTTCCTGCCGCTGGGGCTGGCCGCGTGGCTGGTGCTGGAGATCTGGCTGCTGACCGTGGTCGCGGACGCGGCCGGCGGGTTCGCGGTCTTCCTGCTGCTGCTCGCCGGCTTCCTGCTCGGCTCCGTGGTCATCAAGCGGGCGGGCCGGCGCGCCTTCCAGAACCTCGACGAGGCGCTCCGGCGCGGCACACCCCCCTCCTCGGGCGGGGGCAGCGGCCTGATGATGCTGGGCGGCCTCCTCCTCATGATCCCCGGTCTGGCCTCCGACGCGCTGGGGCTGCTCCTGCTCCTCCCGCCGGTCCAGAAGGCCGTCGGCCGCCGTGCGGAACGCACGGTCGACCGCAAACTGCGCACGGCCGGCCCCGGGAGCCTCGGTGACGCCTTCCAGCAGGCCCGCATGCACCGCCCGGACGGAAAGGTGGTCCAGGGCGAGGTGGTCAGGAGGGACGAGCGCGAAGAGGGACGCCAGGACCAGCGCCCCCGCTGACGCGGTGAGCCCGGCCCGTTGGCCGGTGCCCATGAGCCGGTGCCCGTGAGGCATGAGGCAGTGGAGCAAGGAAAGACCGCGGGCGCCGTACGCGATATCGCGTACGGCGCCCGCGGTCATTTCTCGTGCGCTGTAAACCAGCCCCAGCTCCGCGGAACTACGCGGACTTGCGGCTGTCCCGAGGATGCACCGCGAGGTTCATCGCTCCGGAACGCAGAACGGCCAGCCGTTCTTCGAGGACCTCTTCGAGTTCCTCACGGGTCCGCCGCTCCATCAGCATGTCCCAGTGCGTACGCGCGGGCTTGGCCTTCTTCTCCTCAGGGCCGTCGCCGTCCACGAGGAGCGCAGGTGCTCCGCAGACCTTGCACTCCCACTCCGGCGGGATCTCCGCCTCCACCGAGAAGGGCATCTCGAAGCGGTGCCCCTTCTCGCATGCGTACTCCACGGCCTGGCGCGGGGCCAAGTCGATGCCGCGGTCCGTCTCGTAGCTGGTCACCACGAGGCGCGTGCCGCGAAGAGCTCGCTCACTCATGAATCGTGCCTCCCGGGCTTGTCGCCCACAGGACAGGTGTCGCTGTCGTCGTCATCCGGTCAACGTCCGGTCGGCGGTAAAGATTCCCGTTCGGAGTCCCGTTCCGGGGCGTGCGTCGCCGTCGTAGCCGCAGCCTTGTCAACCAGTGCAGTACCCACCGGCGCCCGGTTTGTCACATCTGAAAGGAGATGTCACCCAGCGTTTCGGCATCTTTGACGCGCAGTAACGGTACGCCTGGCAGGCCAAACGCGTACACTACCGCCCTTTGGTCTCCAGCGCTAAATCCTTTCGGGTGCGGGATTGCCCGCGTCGGTGATGGCCCGCCGTACCGGAACCCGCGCCAGCAACAGGAAACCGAGGACGAAGAAGACCACCAGCGAGATGATCGCGTCCCGGTAGCTTCCGGTCACCTGGTAGGTGATCCCGAACAGCAGCGGGCCGAGCCAGCTCGTCCCGCGGTCGCTCACCTCGTAGGCCGAGAAGTACTCGGCCTCCTTGCCGGGCGGGACGAGGTGGGAGTAGAGGGAGCGTGACAGGGCCTGGCTGCCGCCGAGGACCAGGCCGATCGCGGCCGCCAGCAGGAAGAAGCCCACCGGCGCGCCGGACGGCAGGAAGTAGCCGGCGGCCAGGGTGAGCGTCCAGGCCACCAGCGAGCCCAGGATCGTGCGCTTCGCGCCGTAGATCCGGGACAGCCGGCCCATCGTCAGGGCGCCGGCGACGGCCAGGACCTGCACCAGGAGGATGGCGCCGATGAGGGTGGACTGGCCGAGGCCGAGTTCCTCGGAGCCGTAGACCGAGGCCTGGGAGATCACCGTCTGGATGCCGTCGTTGTAGACGAGGTAGGCCAGCAGGAAGGCGAGGGTCAGCGGGTGGCGGCGCATGTCCGGAAGGTCGCCACCAGCTGGCGCAGGCCCGGGGTGCTCGCCGTGCCCGCGGAGGCGGCCGCCGGCGGGCGGTCGCGCAGCCGGAGCAGCGGGATCAGAGTGAACCCGCCCCACCACAGGCCCGCCGAGGCCAGACAGATCCGCACGGCGGTGGACTCCGAGACGCCGAAGGCGTCGTGGGCGAGGTAGAGGACCAGGTTGACGACCAGGACCAGGGAGCCCGCCGCGTATCCGAAGGCCCAGCCGCGCGAGGACACCGCGTCGCGTTCCTCGGGCGGGGCGATCTGGGGCAGATAGGAGTTGTAGAGCATCATCGCGACCGACTGGGCGGCGTTGGCGACCACCAGCAGCACGCCGCCCAGCAGGTAGCGGTCGCCGGAGAGGAAGAACATGCCCGTCGTGGCCGCGGCCCCGGTGTAGGCGGCGGCCCCCAGGAACGGCTTCTTGCGGCCGGTGCGGTCGGCGGCCGCGCCCACCAGCGGCATCACCAGGACGGCCGCGATCACCGACAGCGACACCGAGTACGCGAAGAAGGAGCCCGCGCGGACCGGGATGCCCAGCGGATGCACATAGCCGTCCGGGTCGGCGGCGTTCTTGGCGACCGACGTCAGGTACGGGCCCAGGAACACGGTCAGCACGCTCGTCGAGTAGACGGAGCACGCCCAGTCGTAGAAGTACCAGCCGCGCTGTTCGCGCCGCCGCCCGGCCGCGTCGTCGGACGCCTCCGTCCGCACGGTGTCGGTGCCCACCAGCGCCCCCGCCTCCCCGCCCAAGATGCCGCGCACGGCCGCGGAACGGGAGGGACCGGGATCAGACCCAGACGCCCCGGTCCACCATGACCTGGCGCAACGTGTCGATGTGATCGGTCATGATGCCATCCACTCCCAGGTCCAGGAGTCGGTGCATCCGATCCGCCTCGTTGACCGTCCACACGTGCACCTGGAGCCCGCGCGCGTGGGCGGAACGCACGAAGCGCCGGTCCACCACCTGTATGCCCGACTGCTCCTCCGGCACCTGGGCGGCGACCGCCGACCGGCGCACCGTCGCGGGCACGCCCCAGGACCGCAGCCGCAGGTTCAGCACCCCGCGGGTGCCGTACGACGTGGCCAGGCGGGGTCCCGCCAGCCGCTGGGCGCGCACGACACGGGCCTCGGAGAAGGAGCCGACGCAGACGCGGTCCCAGGCGCCGACGCGGGCGATCAGGTTGAGCAGGGGGTGAAGGGCCGGTTCGGCCTTCATGTCGACGTTCCAGCGGACCTCGGGGAAGGTCTCCAGCAGTTCCTCGAACAGCGGGACCGTCTCGCTGCCCCCCACGCGCGCGCGGCGCACCTCCGTCCACGGCAGGTCGGCGATGCGGCCCGTGCCGTCGGTCAGCCGGTCCAGCGTCGCGTCGTGGAAGGCGACGAGCCTGCCGTCCCGGGTGGTGTGGACGTCGGTCTCGATGTAGCGGTAGCCCGCCTCGACCGCGCGGCGGAACTGCGCCACGGTGTTCTCCAGGCCGTCGGCGGCCCCGCCGCGGTGCGCGAACGGGATGGGACCCGGGTGGTCGAGGTACGGGTGGCGTACGGGGGTGCTCACGGACGCAGTATCGCTCCCCGGGGTGACCCGCCGGCAACCACCGTGCTGCCGCCGGGTGCCGGGGACAGGGCGAAGACGCGCAGGAACAGCTGGGCGAGCGGTCCGATCGACACGGCGTACAGCAGGGTCCCGACGCCGATGGTGCCTCCGAGAGCGAAGCCGGTCGCCACCACTGCGATCTCGACGGCCGTCCGCATCAGGCGGATCGACCGGCCGGTGCGCCGGTGCAGCCCCGTCATCAGACCGTCGCGCGGCCCCGGTCCGAAGGACGCCGCGATGTAGAGGCCGGTGGCCGCGCCGTTCAGGACGATGCCGGCGACCAGCAGCGGCACCCGCACGGCCAGGCCGTGCGCCTCGGGACCAGGGCGAGCGTGCCGTCCATCGCGAGACCGACCACGAAGACGTTGGAGACGGTGCCGAGCCCCGGGCGCTGGCGCAGCGGGATCCACAACAGCAGTACGGCGGCGCCCACGACGATCGACACGACGCCGATGGACAGGCCGCTCCGCTCGGCGAGCCCCTGGTGGAGCACGTTCCAGGGTTCCAGACCGAGGCCCGCCCGTACGAGGAGCGCGGAGCTGGCGCCGTAGAGCGCGAGGCCGGCGTAGAGCTGGGTGAGCCGGCGGGTGAGCGGGCCGGCGGGAGGAAGCGGCTCGGACAAGTGGACCCCTGGTGGTGGCAGTGGACTGACGCGTGTCACTCTGTGGCAGGGAAGGAAAGGTCATCCATGGCCAATTCCGGGAAGGTGGACTGATATCCATGGCGCAGTGGACCTCGGCGGTGGGCGCCGCACAGCTCGCGCGGCTTCTCACGTCCCAGCAGGACCGGCCCGCCGGCCCCGGGACGCGCCGTCCGCCCGCCTACCGCGCCCTCGCCGACGGCGTCCGGCTGCTCGTCCTGGAGGGACGGGTCCCCGTCGCCGCGCGCCTGCCCGCCGAACGCGAACTGGCCCTCGCCCTGTCCGTCAGCCGCACGACCGTCGCCGCCGCCTACGAGGCCCTGCGCGCGGAGGGATTCCTGGAGTCCCGGCGCGGTGCCGGAAGCTGGACCTCCGTCCCCGCGGGCAACCCGGTGCCCGCGCGCGGGCTGGAACCCCTGCCGCCCGAGGCCCTCGGCTCGGTGATCGACCTCGGCTGCGCCGCCCTCCCCGCCCCGAACCGTGGCTCACCCGGGCCGTTCAGGGCGCGCTGGAGGAGCTGCCCCCGTACGCCCACACGCACGGCGACTATCCGGCGGGGCTGCCCGCCCTGCGCGCGATGATCGCCGAGCGGTACACCCGGCGCGGGATCCCGACGATGCCCGAGCAGATCATGGTGACCACGGGCGCGATGGGCGCCATCGACGCCATCTGCCACCTCTTCGGCGGCCGCGGCGAGCGCATCGCCGTCGAGTCGCCCTCGTACGCCAACATCCTCCAGCTGATGCGGGAGGCGGGCGCCCGGCTGGTGCCCGTGGCGATGGCCGAGGGGCTCGCCGGGTGGGACATGGACCGCTGGCGGCAGGTCCTGCGCGAAGCCGCGCCGCGCATCGCCTACGTGGTCGCCGACTTCCACAACCCCACCGGGGCGCTCGCCGGCGAGGACCAGCGACGCCGGCTCGTCGAGGCGGCCCGGTCGGCGGGGACCGTGCTGGTCGCCGACGAGACGATGACCGAGCTGTGGCTCGACGACGACGTCGAGATGCCCCGCCCGGTGTGCGGCTTCGACCCGGCCGGGTCGACGGTCATCACCGTGGGCTCGGCGAGCAAGGCCTTCTGGGCCGGCATGCGCATCGGCTGGGTCCGCGCCGCCCCCGACGTCATCCGCAGCCTGGTCGCCGCCCGTGCCTACGCCGACCTCGGGACGCCGGTCCTGGAGCAGCTGGCCGTGAACTGGCTGTTCGGCACCGGCGGCTGGAGCAGGCCGTGGAACTGCGCCGCGCACAGGCCCGGGACAACCGGGACGCGCTGGTCGCGGCCGTCCGCCGCCGGCTGCCCGACTGGGAGTTCGCCGTGCCGAGGGGCGGACTGACCCTGTGGGTGCGGGCCGGGGGCTCTCCGGGTCCCGGCTGGCCGAGGCGGGGGAGCGGGTCGGGGTGCGGGTGCCGTCCGGTCCCCGGTTCGGGGTCGACGGCGCCTTCGAGGGCTTCGTGCGGCTGCCGTTCACCGTGGGCGGCGCGGTGGCGGAGGAGGCGGCGGCGCGACTTGCCGCGGCCGCCCGGATCGTGGAGAGCGGGGGGACCGCGGGCGGCGAGGGCCCCCGCACGTTCGTGGCGTGACGGGCCGCGGCCGGGTGCGGGACCACCCGGCCGCGGCCCGCCGGTGCGTGCGACGGCCCCGGTCAGGAACTCTCCGCCGCCACGGCCTCGGCGGGCACCGGCAGCTTCTCGCCGTCCGCGGGCGTCGTCCGCGGCGGCAGCAGCTCCAGCACCGCCTGCCGGTGCGCGTCGCTGGTGGCGTCGTCGTAGGGGTCGGGAGTCGCCGGCACCTGGAGACGGTGGGCCGGGCCGCTGCCCAGCCGGGCGTAACCGCGCCCCGGCGGGACGTGTTCGGCGGGGGAGGTGTGCGGCCGCACGCCCAGGACCGTCTCCAGCAGTGCGGTGGGGGCGGGCCCGAGGACGACCCGCGCGCGCGTGTGCTGCCGGACGGGGTCGCTCAGGGCGTCCAGGCTGTCGAACTGCTCGGCCACCACCACCGTGACCTGGGCCGCGCGGCCGTGCCGGAGGGGAACCTGGAGAAGGGACTGCGGGTCCTTGCGGCCGTCGGTGTCGGCGAGGTGGGTGAACGCCGTCGGCCGGTCGAGCAGGATCCACAGCGGCCGCCTGGTGTCGTCCGGCGGCGGGTGGCCCTCCTGGCGGGCGCGGTTGGCGGCGATCAGCCGACGCTCGGTCTCGTGCGCCGCCCACTCCAGACTTGCCAGTGCCCGGCGAGCCCGACCTCGACCCCAGGACGCCGTCCCGGCCGGTCAGGCAGGCGTACTCGCCGGTGCCGCCGCCGTCGATGACCAGGACGTCGCCGTGCTGGAGGGCCTGGAGGGCGACGGAACGCAGCAGGGTCGAGGTGCCGCTGCCGGGCTGGCCGACCGCCAGCAGGTGGGGCTCGGTGGAGCGGATGCCGGTGCGCCAGACGACCGGCGGGACGTCACGCCGCTCCTCGCCGTGGGTGAGCGGGAGCGTGCGCGGGATCTGGGAGGGGTCGGTGAAGCCCAGGACGGTTTCGCCGGGCGCGGTCACGAAGCGCTGGGCGGCGAGGTCGGTGGGGAGCGGGGCGAGCACCGACACGGTGAGCGTGTTGCCCTCCTCGTCCCAGCCGAAGTGGTACTCCCGCCCCCGGCCGGACTTGGCCGTGAGCAGGTGCTCGACACGCGCGCGTGCCCCGGCCTCGCCGTCAGGGAAGTACGCGGGGTAACGGATCTCCAGCCGGGTGATCCGCCCCGAGCCGTCGAACTCGTACGCCGGGAAGGCCTTCTCCCACTCACCGCCGTGCGCGTAGAGGGGAGAAGGGTCCTCCGCCGTGGAGAAGTACGGCACCAGGGCTTCGTACAGCGCCTGGAGCCGCTGGATCTGCGACTCGTCGGGGCCGTCGGGAACCGGTGGGGTGCGGTCCCGGCCCTGCCAGGCGGCTGCCGCCATCACGGTGATGACGGCGAGCAGCGGTCCGTACGGTACGAGCGCCACGACGAGGATCACCGAGGCCACCAGGAACAGCAGCGGCCCGCGCCTGTCCTTGGGGGTCCCGGCCCACCTGCGCCGCCCGGCCGAGGCCAGCCGGCGCAGACCGCGGGTCACCGTGATCAGCGGGTGGAGGATGTCGGTGGCGCTGTCCGCCGCCGTCCGGGCCAGTTCCCGGCTCCGGGCGATCTGCGCGCTGCCTGTGCTCAGGATCCGGGGGAGAGGACGCCGGGCCACTGCTGTCTCCTGGAGGTGCGTACGGAAGGGACGGACGGCGGGGATGGCGGGGGGATGGCGGGGGACGGGCTGCGGGAGGCCGGGCGGCCTCAGAACTTGATGCCGCCCAGGATGCTGGCCAGGCTCTCGCCGCCGGCCTTGATGCTCGGGGCGATGGCCGTGCTGGCCAGGTAGAAGCCGAACAGGGCGCAGACGAAGCAGTGCGACGCCTTCAGCCCGTCCTTGCGGCAGAAGAGGAAGACGATGACGCCGAGCAGGACCACGCCTGAGATGGACAGGATCATTTCAGTTCTCCTGGTTCACGGGGGACAGTCACCATGAGTACTTCCAGAGTCACAGCATGTATCCATACGATAAAAGGTGCAACTGGGTGAAATTAGGAGAATTTCCCCCATGTGGCCGAGGTCCGGGCGGGCCGCGTGAGCAGGGGAGTTGCGGCGAACGGGTCCCGCCGTGATGGTTGCCTCCGGCGGGTCACGCCATGTGTCCGGGGAGCCAGTACCCTGGCGATTCACCTGAACGGTTGCAACGAGAGGCGGTCCGGCCGATGACCGAAGTCCCCGACCCCGAGGTCGTGGAACTGGCGACCAAGATCTTCGATCTTGCTCGCCGGGGACAGACCGAGGCGCTCGTGGCCTACGTCGACGCGGGCGTTCCGGCCAACCTCACCAACGACCGGGGCGACTCGCTCGTGATGCTCGCCGCCTACCACGGCCACGCCGAGGCGGTCCGGGCACTGCTGGCCCGGGGAGCCGAGGCGGACCGGATCAACGACCGGGGCCAGACCCCCCTCGCCGGTGCCGTCTTCAAGGGGGAGACGGACGTCATCCACGTCCTTCTGGAGGCCGGCGCCGACCCTGCCGCGGGTACCCCCTCGTCGGTCGACACGGCCCGCATGTTCGGCAGGACGGAGCTGCTGGAGCTGTTCGGCGTGGGGTGAGCCGGGCTTCCCGAGCGGGCGGGAAGCGGTTCCTGACCAGGTGAATCGACGACCACGGGGGGAGGCGGTACGGGGCCGCCGGAAATTTCGGTCGCGGCGGGCTGAGCTGCCGAGTCATCATGACGACGTGATTCACGGACGCGATGGCTGGGCAGGTGTTGCCGCACCGCGCGGGCCGTGATGCGGTCCGCATGGGCCACCGACGAGAGGCAGAGGAAGATGGCTTACAGCAAGCAGGAAACGGCGGGCGCCCCGACGCGTTGTCACGCGGCCAGGTAATGCACGTCCCCGGTTGCGTCGACGCTTGATGTGAGGCTGTTTCCCATGTTCGATCCGTTCATAGCGCCCAGCGGTACGCTGCTCGGCCTGCTCCAGCGGGGCCGCGGCGACGGCACACTGCACGCGCTCACCGCTCCCCGCGCCGAGGCGCTCGCGGCACTCGACCACTGCGTGCTGCGCGATCCGCGCCACGACTGGCAGGTGGAGAACCGCTCCCTCTACTACGCCCGTCTCTACCTCGACCTGGACGGCGGCCTCGACGAGATCGAGGCGCACCTCTTCGACGTCGAGGACGCCTTCGACACCGAGGAGAGCCGTACCGGCCTGAGCCTGGCCGTCCTCGGTCACCTCGCCTCCTACGGCCGGCGGGACGCCCTCGAACTGCTGCGCAGGTACGCCGCCTCGGGCTCCAACTGGGCCTGGGCGCTGGACGAACTCGCCCTGCGCGACGACGACGCCGGCCTGCGCGCCCTCGCCGCCCCCGTGCTCGCGCGGTTCGCCACCGACCCCGAGGGGGAGGCCCGGCTGGCCGCCGTCGTACGGGACGCGTTCGAGCCGCGGCCCTGGCGGCTGTGGGCCGAAGACCCCGCGAGTACGTCTCCGCACGCGTGCGTGCCGCCCAGGAAGCCGGATGCTTCGACCGCTGGCAGCGGCAGCTGAGTTCCACCGGCCCCCGACCCGGCTGGAGCGTGCGGGCCGTGTTCGAGTGGGCCCAGCAAGGCATCGAACGGGGCGCCGCGCTCCACGTCCCGCCGCCCGCTGCCTCACCGCCGTGGCCGGGCCCGAGGACCGCGCGGAGATCGTGCGGGCGGCCGAGGACGGCACCGAGGGAGCCCGGTGCACCGCCCTGCGCTATCTCGCCGATCACGACGACCCCGAGGCCCCCGACCTGATCGAACGGGCCGTGGCGACGGGCAGCGGGCTCGTCGTGGAGGCCGCCGTCGACGCCTTCGAACGCATGCGCGGTGACGCCGCGGTCGACCGGGCCCGCGGCTGGGCCCACCGGCCCGACGCCCTCGGCGCTGCGGCCGGCCGGGTGCTCGCCTGCCGGGGCACCGCCCGTGACAGCGACCTGGTCCTCGGCGCCCTGCGCGAGGCCGTGCGCGGCGAGGGCTGCGACGCGCCGACCCTGTGGACCCTGGTCGACGGCGCCGGACGGCTGGGCATCGCCTGCGCGGCCCCGGTACTGCGCCACATCTACCGCGAGACCGCCTCGTCCCATCTGCGCGGGCGCTGCGCCCGCGCGCTCGCCGCCACCGACCCCTCCTTCGCCACGGGCTTCGCCGTCGAGTGCCTGTGGGACTGCGAGGAGACCACCCGTGAGATCGCCGCCCGGCACGCCGAGACCGGCGACGCCCGGGTCGTGGAACGGCTCCGCCGCCTCGCCGCCGACCCCGCCGAGGAGGCGGAGGTCCAGACGGCCGTACGCAGCCGGATCGGGCCGGACGCCGCCTCCGCCATGTGATCGACGGCGGCGGCGCATCCGCCGGGTGAACGGCGGACGACCCGCGGGTCAGACGGGCGTGGACGCCGTCTGACCTGCTCGGGCGTGCGGCGCAACGCTCATGGGACGTTCGTCGTCCGGAAAGATCCACTTTGACGCGTACACGTCCTGCATGGCGACAACACCCCTATGCGTGTCGTCATCGTGACCGAATCCTTTCCCCCCGACGTCAACGGCGTGGCCCACTGCGCGCTCCAGACCGCCCGGCACCTCGTGGACCGCGGCCACCACCCGCTCGTCGTCGCGCCGGCCACCGCCACCGGTCCCGGGCCGGACGCCGAAGCGCCCTGCCCCGTCGTCCGCGTCCCCTCCCTCCCGCTTCCGGGCTACCCCAGGTCCGCGTCGCCCTCCCCAGCCGACGCGTCGCCGCGGCCCTCGCCGACCACCGGGCCGACATGGTCCACCTGGCCGGCCCCTTCGTCCTCGGCGTACGCGGCATGGCCGCCGCCGCCCGGCTCGGCATTCCCGCCGTGGCCGTCTACCAGACCGACCTGGCCGGATACGCCCGCACCTATGTGCACGCCGGCGAGGCGGCCGCCTGGCGCCGCATCCGCTCCGTGCACGCCGCCGCCGACCTCACCCTCGCCCCTCCAGCGCGGCCCTGCAGGACCTGGCCGCGCACGGCGTGCCCCGGGTCAGGCTGTGGCCGCGCGGCGTCGACGCCGTCCGTTTCCGCCCGCCCTCCGCGACGACGCGCTGCGCCGGGAACTCGCCCGAACGGCGAGGTGATCGTCGGCTACGTCGGGCGGCTCGCCCCCGAGAAACAGGTCGAACTCCTCTCCGGCGTCTGCGGCCTGGACGGCGTGCGGGTCGTGGTGGTGGGCGACGGACCCGCCCGGCCGGGCTCGCCGAGGCACTGCCCGGCGCCGTCTTCCTCGGTCGCCGCACCGGTGACGAACTCGCCCGCGTCTTCGCCTCACTGGACGTCTTCGCGCACACCGGGCCCTTCGAGACGTTCTGCCAGACCGTGCAGGAGGCCATGGCGAGCGGCGTCCCGGTCGTCGCGCCCGCCGCCGGCGGACCGCTGGACCTGGTCGACCACGGGCGCACCGGCCTGCTCGTCCCGCCGCGCGACGCCGGCGCCGTACGCGACGCGGTCGCCGCCCTGGCCGCCGACCCGGCGCGCCGGAGGGCCTACGGGGCCGCCGGACGGGCCATGGTCGAGGGCCGCACCTGGGCCGCCGTCGGCGACCGCCTGATCGGCCACTACGACGACGTCCTCGCCGCGCGCCGGCCGGCGGTGGCCGCATGAGCGCCGGACCGCTGCGGATCGTCCGTCTCGCCAACTTCGTCGCGCCCGCCTCGGGCGGACTGCGCACGGCGCTGCGCGAACTGGGCAGGGGCTACCGCGCCGCCGGACACGAACCGGTCCTGGTCGTGCCGGGCGACCGGGAGAGTGACCGCGACACCGAACAGGGCAGGGTGATCACCCTGCCCGGACCGCTGCTGCCCGGCACCGGCGGCTACCGCGTCCTCACCGACAAGCGGCGTGTCGCCCGCCTGCTCGAGCACCTGGAACCGGACCGCCTCGAGGTCTGCGACCGTACGACGCTGCGCTGGACCGGCAGGTGGGCGCGCCGGGCCCGGGTCCCCGCCGTCATGGTCTCCCACGAGACCGCCGACGGCGTGCTGCGCACGTGGGGGCTGCCGGAGGGCGCCGCCCGGCGAGCCGCCGACTCGCTCAACGTCCGTACGGCGCACAGCTACGCGCGCGTGGTCTGCACGACCGAGTTCGCCGAGCGGGAGTTCGTGCGGATCGGCGCCCGGAACGTGATGCGGGCGCCGCTCGGCGTCGACCTGCTCGAACGGCACCCCGCGCTGGCCGACGCGCGGCTGCGGGCCCGGTACGCGCGCGACGACCAGACACTGCTGGTGACGTGCACCCGGCTGTCCGTGGAGAAGCGCCCCGGCACGGCGCTGGACGCGCTCGAGTCCCTGGTGCGCCGTGGCACGCGCGCGGTGCTGGTGGTGGCCGGCGACGGGCCGCTGCGGGGCCGGCTCGAACGGCGGGCCCGGGAACGCGGGCTGCCGGTCACCTTCCTGGGACACGTCTCCGACCGCGGCCTGCTCGGCGCCCTCCAGGCCTGCGCCGACGTGTGTCTCGCACCGGGGCCCGCGGAGACGTTCGGGCTCGCCGCGCTGGAGGCCATGGCCTGCGGCACGCCCGTGGTCGCCAGTGCCTCCTCGGCGCTGCCCGAGGTGATCGGGGCCGCCGGGGCGACCGCGGCGGACCGCGGGGACGCGTTCGCGGACGCCGTGGAGCGACTGCTGGCGCGGCCCCGGCGGAGCGGCGCGGGGCGGCACGCGCGCGTGCGGAGGGCTTCGGCTGGGCGACGGCGGTGGAGACCTTCCTGGCGGCCCACGACGCGACGGTGCTCACCCGGCCGGGAGCGGGGCCGGGGGCGGAAGGAGGAGCGGGCAACGACATGGCGGGAGTGCCGCGCTCCGACGGAGCCGACGGTGCCGTCCGGACGGCACCGTCCCCGCGCTGACGCCGGCCGCGGCGCGTCAGCGGCCGCGTACCGCCACGAAGCGGACCGGGGTGCCCGGTGCCGCCTGGGCGGCGTACGGGAGGTCGGCGGGGCGGACCACCCCGATCACCGGGTAGCCCCGGTGGTCGGATGGTCCGCCAGGAAGACCACCGGCCTGCCGTCGGGGGGACCTGCACGGCGCCCAGGACCATTCCCTCGCTCGGGAGTTCGCCCGTCGCCGCGCGGTCCAGCGCGGGTCCCTCGGTGCGCAGCCCGATGCGGTTGCTCGCCGCGGACACGCGGTACGCGCGCGAGGTGAACACCCGGACCGCCCGGGGGTGAACCAGTCGTCGCGCGGGCCCAGGGTGATCCGGAGGACCAGTTCGGCCGGGGGCGCGGGCTGCGGGGCGACGTCCACATGCGCGCACGGCGTGCCCGCCCGTCCCAGAGGCAGGACGGTGCCGTCGCTGAGGGGAGCCGGACCGAGGCCCGACAGGAGGTCCGCCGAGCGGCTGCCGAGGACGGGGTCGACGGCTATGCCGCCCCCCACGGCGACATAGCTCCGTACGCCGGAGACGGCGCGGCCGACGTCCAGGACGGCTCCCGCGGGCACCCGCACGGGCGTTCCCCAGGCGGCGGGCCGGCCGTCCACGACGACCCGGCACGGAGCGCCGGTGACGGCCACGGTGACCGCGCACCGGGGCGCACGGCACAGCCGTCGAGGGTCGTCTCCAGAACGGCCGCCCCGGCGGGTTCCCGACGAGGCGGTTGCCGAGCGCCGCCGCGGGCGCGTCCAGGGCTCCGGAGCGCGGCACGCCGAGATGGGCGTGGCCGGGACGGCCCCGGTCCTGCACGGTGGTGAGCGCCCCGGCGCGCACGACGACGAGCGCACGGTCCGTCATACGGCGCCCCTTCGCGCGTGGGTGACGCGGGGCCCCGGTGGCGCGGCCGGTGCCCACGCGGCCCGGGCAGCCCGCCGTGACGAAGGCACTCCCGTCGCGGCCACGGGGCATCGGCACCCGGCCGTCGACGCCGCAGCGCCGTGGTGCCGGCAGGAGGACGTTCATGCCGCCCTCGCCCGGTCCACGGGGACGAAACGCACGCGGGTGCCCGGGTTCAGCAACGCGGCCGGCACGCGCGCGTGGTCCCACAGCACGGCGGACGTGGTTCCGATCAGCTGCCAGCCGCCCGGTGAGGAGCGCGGATAGACCCCCGTGTACGGGCCCGCCAGCGCCACCGACCCGGCCGGCACGGCGGTGCGCGGGGTCGCCCGGCGCGGGACGTCGCAGCGCGACGGCAGGCCCGTGAGGTAGCCGAATCCGGGGGCGAAGCCGCAGAACGCGACGCGGAACTCGGTGGCCGCGTGGATGCGGGCCACCTCCTGGGCACGGACACCCCAGTGGGCGGCGACATCGGCCAGGTCGGGGCCGTCGTAACGCACCGGCAGCTCGATCACCTCACCCGTGCGCGGGGGAGCGGGCGGCACGGCGGCCGTGGTCAGTTCGGCGGCCCATCGGGCCGGGTCGGCCAGACCGTCGAGGAGGACCGTACGGGCCGCCGGGACGATCTCCCGCACGGTCAGCGAGCCCTCGGCGCGCCGCCGCAGCAGATCGGCGTGCAGGGCCTGGGCCTCCGCACCGGAGGCCACCTCCACGAGCAGGGCGTCCCGGCCCACGGGAAGCGCCCTCACGCGAACGCCGCCACGCGCACACCGGACTCCTCCAGCCGCCGCCGGACCCGGCGGGCCAGCTCCACCGCACCGGGCGTGTCGCCGTGCAGGCAGAGGGAACGCGCGCGTACCTCGATGCGCGCCCCCGCGCGGGAGGTGACCTCTCCGAGCCTGGCCAGGCTCACCGACCGCTCGACGACGGCGTCCGCATCGGTGATCACGGCCCCGTCCCGGCCCCGGGCACCAGGGTGCCCTCCTCGGTGTAGGCGCGGTCCGCGAACGCCTCCGTGACGGCGGACAGCCCCGCCTTCCCGGCCAGCTCCAGCAACCGCGAGCCGGGCAGCCCGAGCACGGGCAGCGTGGCGTCGGCCAGGAGCACCCCGTCGACCACCGCCGCCGCCTGCTCCTCGTCGTGCACGACCCGGTTGTAGAGCGCGCCGTGCGGCTTGACGTACGCCACGCGGGCGCCCGCCGCGCGGGCGAAGACCTCCAGGGCACCGATCTGGTAGGCCACCTCGGCGGCCAGTTCGGCGGGCGGCACGTCCATCGCGCGCCGCCCGAACCCGGCGAGGTCGCGGTAGGAGACCTGCGCGCCGATCGTCACGCCCCGTCCGGCCGCCAGCTCGCACACCCGCCGCATGGTGGACGCGTCCCCGGCATGGAAGCCGCAGGCCACGTTGGCGCTGGTCACGACGGACAGCAGTTGCTCGTCGTCGGTCAGCTGCCAGCGTCCGAAACCCTCGCCGAGGTCGGCGTTGAGATCGATCATGCTGTCTCCTGGTCAGGCCACGCGGTACTGCTCGTCGCGGGCGTCGGTGAGGAACATCTGCCCCGGTGCGTGGGTGAGGGCGAACGGCGGGCGCGAGGCCGTCACCGCGGCCTGCGGGGTCACACCGCAGGCCCAGAACACCGGGATGTCGTCCGGCCCGGCGTCCACCGGTTCTCCGAAATCGGGGCGGCCGAGGTCGTCGATGCCCAGCCCCGACGGATCGCCGCAGTGTACGGGGCCGCCGTGCACCGCCGGGAGCAGGCTGCTCTCCCGGATGGCCGCCGCCAGGTGCTCCGGCGGCACCGGCCGCATGGACACCACCAGCGGGCCGCGCAGCCGCCCCGCCGGACGGCACTGACGGTTCGTCACGTACATCGGGACGTTGCGTCCCTGCTCGACGTGGCGGATCGGCACACCTGCCCCGGTCAGCGCCCACTCGAAGGTGAAGCTGCACCCGATGAGGAACGACACCAGGTCGTCCCGCCAGTACCCGCGCACCTCCCTCGGCTCGTCCACCAGCTCGCCGTCCCGCCACACCCGGTAACGCGGCAGGTCGGTGCGCAGGTCCGCGTCCTCGGCCAGGACGGTCGTCCAGGAGCCGGCGTCGGTGACGTCGAGGACCGGACAGGGCTTGGGGTTGCGCTGGCAGAACAGGAGCATGTCGTACGCCCAGTCCGCGGGCACCGAGATCAGATTGGCCTGGGTGTGGCCCGCGGCGACGCCCGCCGTGGGACCGGTCAGGCCGTCCCGGAAACGGGACCGGGCGGTTGCCGGGCTCCACGCGTGCGCGTGCTCGTCGACGAGGGCCACCGGGCGGTCCCGCACGATGATCGGACGCTTCACTCCAGCTCCCTTCCGCGCGTCTCCGGCAGCCCCAGCAGCGCCAGTGCCGCGAGGCCGTAACCGATCGCGCCGAAGACGAGGGCCCCGCCCACGCCCCAGCTGTCGGCGAGGAAGCCGACCGTGGTGGGGAAGACGGCGCCGACGGCGCGCCCGGTGTTGTAGGTGAAGCCCTGGCCCGTCCCGCGCACGGCCGTCGGGTACAGCTCGCTCAGGAAGGACCCGAAGCCGCTGAAGATGGCCGACATGCAGAACCCGAGCGGGAACCCGAGGACCAGCAGCAGGGTGTCCGCACCGCTCGGGATGTCGGCGTACGCCAGGATGCAGACCGCCGACAGCAGGGCGAACAGCCAGATGTTGCGGCGCCGGCCCAGCCGGTCGGTGAGATGCCCGCCGGTCAGGTAGCCGAGGAAGGCGCCGGAGATCAGGAACGTCAGGTAGCCGCCCGTGTTGACCACCGACAGCCCGCGCTCGCTCTTGAGGTACGTCGGCACCCAGGTCGCCAGCGTGTAGTAACCGCCCTGGACGCCCGTGGAGAGCAGGACCGCGAAGACCGTCGTGCGCAGCAGGGGGCCACGGAAGATCGCGGTGAAGGAGCCCTTGCCGGCGTCGCGCTCGCGTGCGGCGACCGCCGTGGGCGCGTCCTGCACGCGGCGCCGCATCCACACCACGAGCAGGGCGGGCAGGGCGCCCGTCCAGAACATCACGCGCCAGGCCACGTCGTCGCCGAGGAGGGAGAAGACCAGCGTGTACACGATCGCCGCCAGGCCCCAGCCGACGGCCCACGAGCTCTGGACCGCGCCCAGGGTGCGGCCCCGGTGCTTCGCGCTCGCGTACTCGGCGACCAGGATCGCGCCGACGGCCCACTCGCCGCCGAAGCCGAGGCCCTGGAGCGAACGGAAGAGCAGCAGCGTCTCGTAGGTGGGCGCGAAGCCGCAGGCCACGGTGAAGACGGCGTAGGTGACAACCGTGATCATCAGGGCCCTGACCCGGCCGATCCGGTCCGCGAGGACGCCCGCGAGGGCGCCGCCCACCGCCGAGGCGACCAGCGTCACGGTGGTGAACAGGCCGGTCTGGCCGCTGTCCAGGCCGAAGTACGCGGCCAGCGCGACCATGCTGAGCGGCAGCGTGAAGTAGTCGTAGGAGTCCAGGGCGTAGCCGCCGAACGCGCCCGCGAAGGCGCGGCGGCCCCGCGGGCCCAGGGCGCGCAACCAGCCCGGCGAGCTGTCGGCGGCGGCGGCGTGTTCGGCCGCCGGGAGGGGGCGCCGGCGGGTGGGGCGTCGGTGTGCGGGGCCTGCGGTGGAGGGGTCGTGCTCATGGGGCACCTCGCAGAGGGATGACGGAGGGTGCTGAGGGCTGAGCCGTGCCGTGAGGGGGTGGTGAGGGCTGAGCCGTGCCGTGAGGGGGTGCTGAGGGCTGAGCCGTGCCGTGAGGGGGTGGTGCCGTGCGGGGTGGTGCCGTGCGGAGCAAGGTATCCAGCAAAGTAGAGGATCGTTGAACGATCCCTCAATACCCCTGTTGTCTCGTCCTGGTGTCTGCGGTTGAATTCCGGGCATGGCAGAGCAGCTGGCGGGACTGGCGGACGACCGTGCCCTCCTGAGCCGCACCAGTACGGCCGAACGCGTCTCGGACATCCTCAGGAGCCGTATCGCCGAGGGCTATTTCCCGCCGGGGACACGCTTGTCGGAGGACAGCATCGGCGGCGCCCTCGGCGTCTCCCGCAACACCCTGCGCGAGGCGTTCCGGCTGCTCACCCACGAACGCCTGCTCGTCCACGAGCTGAACCGGGGCGTCTTCGTCAGGGTCCTGACCGTCGAGGACGTCGAGGACATCTACCGCACGCGCGCTCTCGTCGAGTGCGCCGTCGTACGAGGTCTGGGAGAGCCCCCGTACGTCCTCGACCACCTCGCCGAGGCCGTCGGGCAGGGACGGCGGGCGGCGCGCGAAGGTGACTGGAAAGCGCTGGGTACGGCCAACATCCACTTCCACCGGGAACTGGTCGCCCTCGCGGGCAGCGAACGCACCGACGAACTGATGCGCAGCGTCTTCGCCGAACTGCGGCTGGCCTTCCACGTCGTCGACGACCCTCGCCGGCTGCACGAGCCCTACCTCACCCGCAACCGGCAGATCCTCCGGGCGCTCGAGGCCGGCGGCAGGGACGAGGCGGAGGACCTGCTCGCCGTGTATCTCGCCGATTCACTGGAGCGGATCGTCGAGGTGTACCGGCGGCGGGTGGGCGACGACCCCGCCGGCGTCTGAAGGCTCTCCGCGGCGACCGGTGCTCTCCGCGGCGACCGGTGCTCTCCACGGCGGCTCGGGCGGAGTGCGGCCGGGTTTTCCGGCGTTCGCGGCGGGCGGTCTCGCGCCGCTGTGACGGGGGTCGCTTCTGCGCCGTTTGGGTCGATGTCAGACCGAGGACCTAGTCTGTGCACCGTGACTTCGCCTGCATCGACGGACCGTGTTCCGCCCCAGCTCGGCGCGGGGCCGCGCCCGGCGCCGGGCCCGGCCGCCGACGAGGGGCTGGCGCGGCGGCTGCGCGCGCTCGCCTGCACCGCGCCGATCCACGACCTCGACGCGCGCAAGGCCAACCTCGCCGGCGAGTACTCGGTCTACGGCATGGCGGAGATCGCCCTCTCCGCGATCGACCTGGTCACCCTGAACATGGACTTCGACACCGGCGCCGACCACGACCAGATAGTCGCCCGACTGATCCCGCGCATCGCCGCGCAGGCCCCCCGCCGCCCGGCCGAGGAACACGAGCGCGTCGCCCGCTGGGTCCTGGAGAACCTGATCAACGTCGGCAGCGTCGACCGCGGCTTCCGCGCCGTGTACGGCACCTTCACGCAGGACGGCACCTACGTCCGCCGCGACTACGACTTCAAGCTCGTCGAGGAGGTTCCCGGCTACGGCGGCACGGTCTACCTCCGCACCACGGACGAGGCGGTCAACGTCCTGGTGGGCGCCCTCGACACCGATGTCACCAGCGCGCAGATCGCCGCCGAGGTCAAGCTCGAGGTCCTCGTCCGCCGCGGCCGCCTGGCCGACGCCCAACTCGCCGCCGAACAGGCCCGCTACCGGACCGTGCAGTACTCGGAGACGCTGCGCCGGGCCCTGGAGGCGACCCGGCGCAACGTCCGCGCGGTGGACTGGCTCAACGCCGTGCCCGACATGATCGCCGAGGCCCTCGACCACGTGGCCGACCGCTACCGCCACGAGAACGCGATCCTCACCAACATCCGCAAGGCCCGCGACGAGATCGAGGACGCGGAGAACAAGCGCCGGGCCGCCGAACTCGTCGACATCGTCAAGGACTGCATCCGCCGCCACACTCAACTGCAGTCCCGGCTGCTGGAAGCCGGACCGCTGTTCCGCGCCGAGCAGGACCGGCAGGCCTTCGCCACCCCCATGACGTCGTCGGGACAGACCTCTACGGGCATCTCGTCGCGCCCGTACTGCCGTTGCCGCTGGAGGAGGCGGTCCGGGTCACCGACGCGTTCTTCGCGCACGGGACGGGACTGCGGACACCGGTGTCCGTCCGGGTGGGCGATCTCGTCGACCTGCTGCTGACGCCACCGGTGGAGCGGGAGCACCTCGGCGCCGAGATGCCGGAGCCGGACCTCATCGCGACACCCGACGACAGCCGGTTCAGCGAGGAGCAGCTGGCCGCCGCGACGGAACTGCTGGACCTGCCCGCCGACGCGCCGCGGCGGCTGTCGGGCCTCCTCGCGGAAGCACGCGGGCGAGATCCCGAACTGCCCTACCTGGTGGCCCTGCTGGCGGTGCACGCGGCCAGCCCGGCGGTCGGCACGGCCTATCGGCAGGGCGAGCAGAAGCTGTTGTTCGCCGTCGACGACGGGACCGAACTGGACGATCCGGAGTTCGGCGGGGCCGACCTGATCGTGGGCACCGCACTGCTGGACGCGGCGGGGATGGCCGCGGACCGGACGGAAGCGGCATGAGGCGGGCCCCGGGGCGAAGCGGCACGAACCGGATCCGGAAGCCGGCCGGCACGAGCCGGGCCCCGGGGCGAAGCGGCACGAACCGGCCGCCGAAGCCCAGGAGCGGGCGCCCCCGCAGCACCCCCGCAAGAACGAGCACCCCCGCAGCAACGCGCACCCCCGCAGCAAGGAGCCGAAACCGTGACCGAGTACGTCGACCGGAGTGAGCCCGAGGCCGCCGCGCCGGCCTCCGCCGTCGTCACTCCCGCCGACGCCGCCGACGCGGCGCGGCTCGTCGCCTTCGGGCTCCAGCCCCGACTCCAGCCCGCGCGCGACCAGGAGTACGCCGACCTGCTGCGGCGCTACCGCGAGGACCCGCCGTTCGCGCGGCTCGCGGACGCCGTGGCCACCGGGCTGGGGCTGATCGTGCTGGAGGTGTCCCCGCGCGCGGGGATGGCCGTCACCGCCGCCGAGGACTCGGTGTTCGCCGTCCGCATGGGCGACTACGCGCGGCGCACGTCCGCCGACTCCGGCGACCGGTTCCTGCACGGTCTGGCCCACCTCGCCGTCGCGGCGATGGCGTTCCCCCGGCCCGAGGACCTGGCCGACGACGGCTACATCGGCCGGGTCAGCGTCAACGGCGTCGACGCCTTCGTGCGCCAGGCCTGCCGCCGCCTGGAGGAGAGGGCGGAACAGCAGGGCGAGAACACCGACCCCGCGACCGACGCCCCGGGCCTGGAGGCCGCCTGGCGCATCTGGGCCAGACGTAGCGCCGCCGGTGCCACCAAGGACGCCCGCCGGCTCGCCGGTTCGACGACCGGCATCGTCGGCAAGGCCGTCGCGTTCCTCACCGAATCCGGATTCCTCCAGCGCACCGGCGACGACAACGGCGGCACGTACCGGACCACCGCCCGCTACCAGCTCCAGATCCGCGACATGGCGGGGAGCGCGGCCCTGGCCGAGCTGTTGGAACTGGGCGTCGTCCCGGTCACCGACGGCACACCGACGCTGCTGCCCCCCGAGGAGTCCGACGACCTGGAGCTCGTCGCCGACGCGGGGCTGCCGTTCCACTCCTGAAGCCGCCCGAGGCCCCGCCGGGACCTCCCGCAGCTCCCGGGGACTCCACGAACCCCACGGAGTCCCGAAGCCCGGGCAGTCCCCGAAGCACCGATCCACCGCACCTTTCCGAAGACTTACGAGAGTCCGCCATGTACGAGCTGTCCCGGGTCCGCCTCTACTCGATCGGGCCCGCCGGTGCGCGCTACGCCGACACCGTGCTTGACCTGCGAGGCGTGGGTGACGTCGTGCCCGATCCCGCACCCATGCAGGCGGAGTTCTTCCAGGACGAGCCCGCCGGCCCGCCGCGCCGGCCCGCGCCCGCGGGCGTGCTCTTCCTGGAGAACGGCGGCGGGAAGTCCGTCCTGCTCAAGCTGATCTTCTCCGTGATGCTGCCGGGCCACCGCAACACCCTCGGCGGTGCCAGCTCCGGCGTCCTGCGCAAGTTCCTGCTCGCCGACGACTGCGGTCATGTCGCACTGGAGTGGCAGCACGTGCTGACCGGCGAGTGCGTGGTCGTCGGCAAGGTCAGCGAGTGGCGCGGCCGGCAGGTCTCCAACGACCCGCGGAAGTTCGCCGAGGCCTGGTACTCCTTCCGCCCCGGCCCCGGCCTCACCCTCGACAACCTCCCCGTCGCCGAGTCCACCGCCGTACGGCCGTCCGTCGAGGGCCAGTCGGGAGCGCAGGGCCGCCGACGCACCATGAAGGGCTTCCGGGACGCGCTCACCGACGCGGGCAAGGCGTACCCGCATCTGGAGGTGCACTGGGAGGAGATCCACGACCGGTGGATCGAGCACCTCGGCGAGCTGGGCCTCGACCCCGAGCTCTTCCGCTACCAGCGGGAGATGAACGCCGACGAGGGCGAGGCCGCCGGCCTCTTCGCGGTCAAGAAGGACTCCGACTTCACCGACCTGCTGCTGCGCGCCGTGACGGACACACGGGACACCGACGGTCTCGCCGACCTGGTCGGCGGCTTCGGCAACAAACTGGGCCGGCGCGCCGAACTGATCGCCGAACGCGACTTCACCGCGGGCTCGGTGGACCTGCTCGGGCGCATCGTCGAGGCCGCGGAGGCGCGGGCACGCGCGCGTGACGTCCACACCGGTGCCGAGCGCCGCACCCGCAGCCTCGCGCGCCGACTCACCGCCCGTGGCCTGCGGGAGCGCACCCGCGCCGCGGACCTGGCCCAGCGCGTCACGGCCGCCGCCTACGCCGTCACGCACTCCGAGGGCGCCCGCGAGCGCAGCGCGCTGATCGCCGCCGAACTCGCCTTCCGGCACGCCTCCCTGGCGCTCGCCGCCGCGGAGAAGTCCGCCGCCGCGCAGAAGCGGGAGCTCGCCGAGGGCCGCACCCTGCACGCCGCCTGGCAGGCCGCCGAGGTCTCCCTGCGGCAGCGCGCCGCCGCCGACCGCGTCGCGCGCGTGTCCGCCGCCATCCAGGAGGCCGAGCGGGACGCCGCCCCGGCGCTGGCCGCCCGCGCCAAGGCCGCCGCCGACCTCGTCCGCGCCCTGCACACCGCCGCCGCGGGTGCCGAGGCCCTCGCCAACGAGGAGGAGGAACGCTCCGCGGCGCTCCAGGACGTCGGCGAGGCCGCCCACCGGGACGCCACCTCCGCCGCCACCGAGGCGCAACGCGCCCGCAGCGAGGCCGGCCACCTGCGCCAGCGCCTCACCGAGGTCGAGCAGGAGACCGCCGAAGCGGTCCGTGCCGGCTGGCTGGACGACAGCGCGCCCGACGCCGACCCCGCGCGCGCGGCCCTCGCCGCCAGCGACGCCGAGAAGAGCGCCGTGGCCGCCTGGGACACCGCCCGCGAGGCCTCGCGGACAGCCGCCGAGCACGCCCGTGAGGCCGCCTCGGCCGAGTCCCGCGCCGAGCTGACCGCGGCCCGGGCCGCGGACGCGGCGACGGCCGCGCAACGGTCGTACGAGGCCGAGCGCCGGCTCGCCGAGGGCCTCGCGAGCGAGGAGCGCCTGGCCGAGCTGCTCGGCCTGACGGGCGGCGCGGCCGCGCGGATCATTCCTCAGCCACGCCAGGAGGGCGAGGCCGAGAGCACCGGGCTCACGCCCGAGGACCTCGACCGCTACGCCGAAGAGCTGCGCGAACTTCTCGACGACACCGTCTCCTCCGCCGAACGGCAGCTGTTCGAGCTGCGGACCGCCGCCGCCGACGACTCCCGCATCCTCGGCGCACTCGGCGACGGCGGACTCCTGCCGCCCGGCCCGGACGTGCTCGCGACGGTCGAGTTCCTCGGCGAGCACGGCATCCCCGCCCTGCCCGGCTGGCGCTACCTCGCCCAGGCCGTCGACCCCGTCGACCACGCACGCGTCCTCGCCGCCCGGCCGGAACTGGTCGACGGCGTGATCATCACCGACCCGGACTCGCACGCCCGCGCCCGCGAAGTGCTCAGCGAGGCCGCGTTGCTGCCCCGGTCCGCCGTGGCCGTCGGCACCGCCGCCGCCCTCCTCGCGCCCACCCCGGCGCCCGACGCCGACCCCCGTGACGTCTTCCTCGTACCGCCGAACCCGGCCATGCACGACGAACACGCCGCCGACGAGGAACGGCAGGCGCTGCGCGCGCGGGCCACGGAGCGGGACGGAGAGATCCGCCGGCTCGCGGCGCGGCTCGGCAAGGACCGCGAACTGGCGGCCCGGCTCGTCTCCTGGCGCACCGGCTGCCCCGCCGGGCGGCTCACCGAACTGGCGCGGACCGCCGAGGAGACGCGCGTCTTCGCCGAGGAGACCGAGGCCGAGCTGGCCGAGGCACGGACCGTGCGCGCGGAGGCCGACGAGGCGGCCGCCGAAGCCGCACAACTGCGCGACGAGCGGCAGGAGACCGCCCAGAAGGCCCGGCGCGCCGCCGACGCCCTCGCCGGCCTCGCCTTCCGGCTGCGCGAACGCGCCGGCTGGCAGGTCAAGCTGCGTGAACTCGCCGACGAGGCAGCGGAGTCCGAGGCCCGCGCCCAGTCCTGCCTGGAGCACGCCCGCGCCGCCGACGAGGACCGCCGCGCCGCCCAGCGCGCCGCCGACGACGCCCGCCGCACCGCGCGTGCGCTGCGCGCCGAGCGCTCCGAGATCGCCGGCGCCCCCGACGACGTACCGGAGGACGAGCCGGACGCGCCCAAGGCGTCCCTGCCCGCCCTGCGCGAGGCCTACCGGGCCGCCTCCCAGGTGTACGAGAAGGTGGGCGTCGGCGCCGACCTGCGAGCCGAACAGGCCCGTGCGGAGAGCGACGAGAGTGCGGCCCTGGCCGAGCTGGACCGGCTGAGCAACAAGGTCCGCACCCGCGCGGAGCAGTTGCTCCAGTCCCCCGACGGCTCCGACGGGCCGTCCCGGCAGGCGGCCGCCGCGCGCGCGGAGGAGCTGGTCCAGCTCCTGGAGACCCGTGTGTCCAGCACGAGCGAGCAGCTCGGCAGGCTCCGCGGCGAGGCCGAACGGCACGCGCCCGAGGACGGCGACGCCCACACCCGGCTGCCCGAGGAGCTCGAGCCGCGCGACGCCGAGCACGCGCAGGCCCTGCTGCGCACCGCCTCCGCCGAGCTGGCCTCCCGCACGGAGGCGTTGACCCAGGCTCGGGAGGCGCACGCCGAACTGCTGGACGCCCACCGTGCCGCCGAGGACGCGGCCGGCGGCTTCGACGAGATCGCCGCCATGCTCCGCGACCTGCTGCGCGAGCACACCTCCGAGGAGGAACAGGAGGCGCCGGAGCCCTACCCGGGCACCCTGGAGGAGGCCCGCCAGTCCGCGGCCGAGGCCCGCCGGTCCCTGCGCGGCTGCGCCGCCGACCTGTCCGCCGCCGAGGCCGCGGTCCGTGAGGCGAGCGACATCCTCGTCCGGCACGCCAACTCCACCCGCTACGAACAGGTGCGCACCCCCGCCCGGCAGCAGATCCGCGAACTGCCCGCCGCCGCGCTGCCCGAGCACGCCCGGAAATGGGCGGACGCCTTCGCACCCCGGCTCCGCGTCCTCACGGACGAGTTGGAGCAGCTGGAGCGTAACCGCGACTCGATCGTGGACCGGCTGCGCGGCCTCGTGGAGTCGGCGCTCGCCACACTGCGGTCCGCCCAGCGGCTGTCCCGGCTGCCCGAAGGACTCGGCGAGTGGTCCGGGCAGGAGTTCCTGCGCATCCGCTTCGAGGAACCCGACCAGGCCACTCTCACCGAGCGGCTCGGTGAAGTCGTCGACGAGGCCACCCGCGCCGCCCTCAAGAAGAACTCCGACCTGCGGCGCGACGGCATGTCCCTGCTGCTGCGGGGCGTCGGGGCGGCGCTTGAGCCCAAGGGCGTCGCCGTCGAGATCCTCAAGCCGGACGCCGTGCTGCGCGCCGAGCGGGTGCCCGTCGGCCAGATGGGCGACGTCTTCTCCGGCGGTCAGCTGCTCACCGCCGCAATCGCCCTGTACTGCACGATGGCGGCCCTCCGGAGCAACGACCGAGGCCGCGACAAACACCGGCACGCCGGCACGCTCTTCCTCGACAACCCCATCGGCCGCGCCAACGCGACCTATCTGCTGGAGCTCCAGCGCGCGGTCTCGGACGCCCTCGGTGTGCAGCTCCTCTACACCACCGGCCTGTTCGACACGACGGCGCTGGCGGAGTTTCCGCTGGTCATCCGCCTGCGCAACGATGCCGACCTCCGCGCCGGCCTGAAGTACATCAGTGTGGAGGAGCACCTCCGCCCGGGACTGCCGCAGGCGTCCCCCGGCGAGGCGGGACACAGCGAGATCACGGCGACGAGGATGTTCAAGCGCCCGGCACCGACCACCCCGTAGCGCAGCGGCGGCGGGAGACCGCCGTCATCACGGGCGCTTGCCCGAGAGCGCGGAAGGACAGGTGACGCTCCGGGACCGGCGTGATGCACCGGCGTGATGCACCAGTCGGCCGGAGCGGTCGGCCGCGGGTCGGAGCGGTCGGCCGAGCGTTGCGCCCCCTGACCGGTCTCGAGTGTCAGGGGACGTGCCGTGTGATCGGTCGCAGGTGTCAGGGGTGGGACAGCTGTCCGGCACCGCTCCGGCGACGTATCCGCTCCTGCGTGCGCTCGGCGGCCCGCTCCTGTCGGCGCGCCCGGCGACGCTCACGGCGCAGTGCTCGCGCGGTGCTGCTCGGCGTCGACACGACACCGTTGCGCTGGCTCCACACCTGGCGGGTCACCCAGACGTCCAGCGCGCCCCAGGTGGCCACCACGGTGCTGACCACGCTGCTGATGACCATGGGGAAGGCCAGCCAGGATCCTGCCAGCGTGCACAGGAAGGCGACCATGGCCTGAAGCAGGGTCACGGCGATGAACAGCACCGCCCGCACCGCCGACCTGCGAACCGGGTCGGGAAGCCGGCGCCGACGGGCAGGCTCTTCCACCCACAACGGCCGGTAAAGCGGCCGGTCCCGCTCCGCACGGGACGTGTCGCCTCTCCGGGCCGTCCCCGGGCGACGGACGTCCCCGGTCTCGTCACCGACGGCCGCCGCGGTCACCGGAAGGTCACTTCGCTCCGTCACTCTGCGCCCCTTCGCCGGAATGTCGCGATCCGGCGCCTCGGGGTCCCGCAGCGCCGTACCGCGCGCCGCCCTGCCGTCCTCGGGCGCCCCGCGCCGCTCCGCCGTGCCCATCAACGTGTCACTCCCCACCGCCGGCAGACCGCTTGCCTCCGGCTCCAAGAACCGGCTCCCCATTGGCTGCCCGGCTTGCGCTCTTTTACGCCGCCCGGGTGCGGCATGCGGCTCCTGTGGCCGATTCCGTCCCCAATTCCCAATGAGTAGGACGAGCAACCCGCCTCGAAGATTCCCGAACTGCGAAAAATTCTGGCCAACTCCGCCACGAAGTCGGTCGGATCCCGTCCCGGTCGAAGACGCTGGTTCCGGGAGGCAATCTCCCGCAATGAACGGACAACTCACCCTGCTGCGACGCCTATACGGACGTTCGGATTCCGGACGCGTCTTCGAGTTAACGGCGCGTCGGTAGTAGGCTCGCGCCGTTTGTTGACGCACATGCGCACCCCCTGCCGGTGGGGGTTCGAGCTGGGGGAGTCCATGCGCTTTCGCGGGAAGTCGATCCGCCGGAAGATCGTGGCACTGCTGCTCGTGCCGCTGGTGTCCCTGACCGCCCTGTGGGGCTTCGCCACGGTGCTCACGGGCCGCGAGGCGAACCGCCTGTTCACGGTGTCGAACCTCGTGGAGAAGGTCGGCTACCCCATCGAGGACACCGTCCGCATCGTCCAGCAGGAACGCCGCCAGACCCTGGTCTACCTCGCCGACCCTCGCGCCTCCGACGCGCTGTCCGCCCTGCGCCGTACCCGTACCGCCACCGACGAGGCGCTCGCGGAGATCCGCGCGAACGCCGAGGACTCCGACGTACGCGAGGTGCTGGACGATGACGACGGCGAGGGGCTGACGGCGGTCCTGGACGCCTTCGGCGGGGTCGACACCCTGCGCCGCGGTGTCGAGGAAGGGACCGTGACCCGCGCCCAGGCGCTGGACCTCTACAACCGTCTGATCGACCCCTGTTACACGCTGCTGGCCAAGCTCGACGTCGTCGACAGCGTGGAGATGGACAAGCAGTACCGGGCCCTCGTCAGCGTCGCCCGCGCCCGTGAGCTGCTCTCCCGGGAGGACGCCCTGCTCGGCTCCGCCCTGGTCGTGGGCCGGGTCACCCGGGACGAGATCCGCGAGGTCTCCGACCTCGAGGCCCAGCGCAACGTCGTCTACGACATCAGCCTCGCCCAACTGCCCGTCGCGGAGCGCGAACGCTACGAGCGCTTCTGGAAGAACGCCACCACCGCCCCCGTGCGCACGGCGGAGCAGGCGGTCGCTTCCACCGAGCCCGGCGAGATGCCCCGCGGGTCACCGCCAAGACCTGGGACACCGCGGTCGCGAACGTCCTCGACGAACTCGGCACCCTCGACGAGCAGGCGAACGACCGTTACCAGGACCGTGTCCGCCCCGTGGCCGTCGAGGTGATCGTCAAGGCGGTCGTCGCCGGAGTCTTCGGCCTGATCGCCCTGCTCGTCTCCCTCGTCCTGTCCGTGCGCATCGGCCGCGGACTCATCCGCGACCTGCGTCAACTGCGCCTGGAGGCGCACGAGGCGTCCGGCGTACGGCTGCCCGGCGTCATGCGCCGCCTCTCCGCCGGCGAACAGATCGACGTCGAGACGGAAGCCCCGCGCCTGGAGTACGACAAGAACGAGATCGGCGAGGTAGGCCAAGCCCTCAACACCCTTCAGCGTGCCGCGGTCGAGGCCGCCGTCAAACAGGCCGAGCTGCGCTCCGGCGTCTCCGAGGTCTTCGTCAACCTCGCCCGCCGGAGCCAGGTCCTGCTGCACAAGCAGCTCACCCTGCTCGACACCATGGAGCGCCGCACCGAGGACACCGAGGAGCTCGCCGACCTCTTCCGCCTCGACCACCTCACCACCCGCATGCGACGGCACGCCGAGGGCCTGGTGATCCTCTCCGGCGCCGCCCCCTCGAGGCAGTGGCGCAAGCCCATCCAGCTCATGGACATCGTGCGTGCCGCCGTCGCCGAGGTCGAGGACTACGAGCGCATCGAGGTCCGCCGCCTCCCGCGGGTCGCCGTCACCGGTCCCGCCGTCGCCGACCTCACGCACCTCGTGGCCGAGCTCCTGGAGAACGCCACCGTGTTCTCCCCGCCGCACACCGCCGTCCAGGTCCTCGGCGACCGGGTCGCCAACGGCTTCACGCTGGAGATCCACGACCGCGGCCTCGGCATGGCGCCCGAGGCGCTCCTGGACGCCAACCTCCGGCTCGCCGAGACGCCGGAGTTCGAACTGTCCGACACCGACCGGCTGGGCCTGTTCGTGGTCAGCAGGCTCGCCCAGCGCCAGAACGTCCGTGTCTCCCTGCAGCCCTCTCCGTACGGCGGCACGACCGCGGTCGTCTTCATCCCCGACGCCCTGCTCACCGACGACGTCCCCGACACCAACGGCATCGGCTTCCGGCTCGACCGCCCCCGGCCTCCGAAGGAGGGGAGCCCGCCAGGAGCCGCAGGTCCGCGCCGGCCCGGACGCCGGTGCAGCTGCCCGGCACACCCGCGCTGCTGGACGGGCCGGTCGAACTGGAGGCTCCGGTCGACCTGGACGCCTTCGGCGGTTTCCCGGTCCCCCTGGACGACGACAGCGGCGAGCGGGGCGGCCTGTTCCGCCCCGGCCGCGCCCTCACCCGCACGCCGGACGGCCCGGTGCCCGACGCCGTCGAGCAGCGCCGTCGGCTGACCGACGTCCGGAGCGACCCGGACCGTCCCGCGACGGGCGACCCGGTCGCCCCCGTGCCCCTGCCGAGCCGGAGAACCCCGAAGCTGGTCAGCTCGCACGGCCGTCCGGTCACCGACCAGCGGTCCCGACGCGCGGGTGCGGAGACGGGCGCGGGCGAAGAACCCCCGTCGAGGCCGGCCGGAGGGCGGCCGGAGCAGGACGGCCCGGCCCCGCTGCCCTCCCGCCGTCGCGGCGCGACGCCACAGATCCCGCGGAGCACCGGCGCCGCCGAGCGCTCCGGCGACGGCACCGGCCGGCCGCAGCAGCCACCCGCCCTGCCGAGCCGCAGCCGAAGGACCGCCGGCCCGGACGAGAGGGCCGACCTCACGCGCAACCCGCCCCACCAGGCCGAGGAACCGGCGTCGGGCAGCCCCGGGGAGCTCACCGGCCCTCCTGGCGGCACGGCTCACGACTCCGGCTCCGGTACGGGTGCCCTGCCCCGGCGCGTGCGGCAGGCGAACCTGGCCCCGCAACTGAGGCAGGGCCCGGAGCGGCCCGCCCAGGACCGCTCTGACCCCGCCGACCGCGACGCGGACGAGGTCCGCAACCGCATGGCCTCGCTCCAGCGCGGCTGGCAGCGCGGCCGCGCGGAGAACGCCGCGGACGACGACGCCCACAGCGGCACAGCACCACGACGAACGACAAAGGGGGACGGTCGATGACCGCACCGAAGGCCACCGGCCACACCACGACCGACAACGGCGAACTGAACTGGCTCCTCGACGACCTCGTCGACCGCGTCGGCAGCATCCGCAAGGCCGTCGTGCTCTCCGGCGACGGCCTCGCGACGGGAGCCTCCAAGGACCTCAGCCGGGAGGACAGCGAGCACCTGGCCGCCGTGGCCTCCGGATTCCACAGTCTCGCCAAGGGCGTCGGCCGCCACTTCGAGGCCGGCAGCGTCCGCCAGACCGTCGTGGAACTCGACGAGGCCTTCCTGTTCGTCACCGCCGCAGGCGACGGCAGCTGCCTCGCCGTCCTCGCGGACGCCGACTCGGACGTCGGCCTGGTGGCGTACGAGATGACGCTGCTGGTCAAGCGGGTCGGCGCACATCTGGGCACCGCCCCGCGCACCGATCTGCCCGCCGGCGGGTAGTGGGACGGTATGAGGACAGACGGACAGGGAAGCAGCCACTGGTTCGACGACGAGGCCGGACCGGTCGTCCGTCCGTACGCCATGACGCGCGGCCGGACCACCAGCGCGGTCCAGCACCGTCTCGACCTGATCGCGGTCGTCGTGGCCGAACCGCACGCCGACGACCCGGACGCGGACCTCGCGCTGTCCCCGGAACACGTCGACATCGTGGACCTGTGCCGGGACGCCCCCCAGTCGGTCGCCGAACTCGCCGCCGGACTCGATCTGCCCATCGGGGTGGTACGCGTCCTCGTCGGTGATCTCGTGGACGCGGAATTCGTCCATGTGAACCGGCCCGTACCCCCGGCCGAACTGCCGGACGAGAGTATTCTGCGCGACGTGATCAACGGCCTCCGAGCACTGTGAGCAGCACGGAAGCGAGGTGAGGACGTGGCAGGCTGGCAGTTCTGGGTGGACCGGGGCGGCACCTTCACGGACGTCGTCGCGCGCCGCCCGGACGGCCGGCTGCTCACCCACAAGCTGCTGTCCGACAACCCGGCGCGGTACGCCGACGCGGCCGTCGCCGGCGTCCGCGCCCTGCTCGGCGACGCGCGCGAGCCCGTCGAGGCGGTGCGCATGGGCACCACCGTCGCCACCAACGCCCTCCTGGAGCGCGCGGGAGAGCGCACCCTCCTCGTCGTCACCCGCGGCTTCCGCGACGCCCTGCGCATCGCCTACCAGAACCGCCCCCACATCTTCGCCCGCCGCATCGACCTGCCGGAACTCCTCTACGAACGAGTCGTCGAGGTCGACGAGCGCATCGCGGCCGACGGCACCGTCCTGCGCGCCCCCGATCTGGAGGCCCTCACCGGGCCGCTGAGGCAGGCCTACGACCACGGCGTGCGTGCCGTCGCCGTGGTCTGCATGCACAGTCACCGCCACCCCGCCCACGAGCAGGCCGTGGGACGACTCGCCGCCCGCATCGGATTCCCGCAGATCTCGCTGTCCAGCGAGGTCAGCCCCCTCATGAAGCTCGTCCCGCGCGGGGACACGGCCGTGGTGGACGCCTACCTCTCGCCGGTGCTGCGCCGCTACGTCCGGCACGTCGCCGACGAACTGCGCGATGTGCGCCTGATGTTCATGCAGTCCAACGGAGGTCTGGCCGAGGCGAGGCAGTTCCGCGGCAAGGACGCCGTCCTGTCCGGGCCCGCGGGGGCATCGTGGGCATGGCCCGCATGTCCCAGCTCGCCGGCTTCGACCGCGTCATCGGCTTCGACATGGGCGGCACCTCCACCGACGTCTCCCATTTCGCGGGCACGTACGAACGCGTCTTCACCACGCAGCTCGCGGGCGTCCGCCTGCGCGCGCCCATGCTGGACATCCACACCGTCGCCGCCGGCGGCGGCTCCGTCCTCCACTTCGACGGTTCCCGCTACCGGGTGGGGCCCGAATCGGCCGGCGCGAACCCCGGCCCCGCCTCCTACCGCGGCGGCGGCCCCCTCGCCGTCACCGACGCCAACGTGATGCTCGGCCGCATCCAACCCGCCCACTTCCCGCAGGTGTTCGGCCCGAGGGCGACCAGCCCCTCGACGACGCACTCGTCCGCGACCGCTTCACCGCACTCGCGCGCGAGATCCGCGAGACGGCAGGCGACGACCGCACACCCGAACAGGTCGCCGAGGGGTTCCTCCAGATCGCCGTCGCCAACATCGCCAACGCGGTGAAGCGGATCTCCGTCCAGAAGGGCCACGACGTCACCCGCTACGCCCTCACCACCTTCGGCGGTGCGGGCGGTCAGCACGCCTGCATGGTGGCCGACTCCCTCGGCATCCGCACCGTGCTCGTGCCGCCCATGGCCGGTGTCCTGTCCGCGCTCGGCATCGGTCTCGCCGACACCACGGCGATGCGCGAACAATCCGTGGAGGCGCCGCTGGAGGCCGCCTCCCTGCCCCGGATCCTCAGGACGGCCGACGACCTGGAGGCGGCGGCCCGCGCCGAACTCCGAGCCGAGGACGTCCCGACGACCGCGTCCGGGTCACCCGCCGCGCCCAGCTGCGCTACGACGGCACCGACACCACCCTCACCGTCGACCTGACCGACCCCGCCACCATGCGGGCCGCCTTCGAAGAACGTCATCGCGCCACGTACTCCTTCGTGCTCGACCGCCCGGTCGTCGTGGAAGCACTCTCCGTGGAATGCACCGGCATCACCGACCCCCCGATCTCTCCGCCCTCGCCCCCTACGAAGGCCGCACCGCACCACCGCGCACCGTCCGCCTCCATACTGGCGGCACCTGGCGCGACGTACCTCTCCACCGCCGTGAGGACCTGCCTCCCGGCCGGACCGTCACCGGACCGGCGATCATCACCGAGAACAGCGCGACGACCGTCGTGGACGACGGCTGGCGGGCCGTGACCACACAGGACGGGCATCTGCTCCTGGAACGGACGACGGTCACGCGGAGTTCCGACCTGGACACGGAAGCGGACCCCGTCCTCCTCGAGGTGTTCAACAACCTGTTCATGTCCATCGCCGAACAGATGGGCGCCCGCCTGGAGTCGACGGCCCAGTCCGTCAACATCAAGGAACGCCTCGACTTCTCCTGCGCGCTCTTCGACCCCGACGGAAACCTGGTGGCCAACGCCCCCCACATCCCCGTCCACCTGGGATCGATGGGAACCAGCGTCAAGGAGGTCATCAGACGGCGCGGCCCCGCCATGCGCCCCGGCGACACCTACGCCGTCAACGACCCCTACCACGGCGGCACCCATCTGCCCGACGTCACCGTGATCACCCCGGTCTTCGACACGAGGGGCGACCACGACACCGGGAGCGACCCGCGGGTCCTCTTCCACGTCGCCTCCCGCGGTCACCACGCCGAGATCGGCGGCATCGCCCCGGGCTCCATGCCGGCCGACAGCCGCACCATCGACGAAGAGGGTGTCCTCCTCGACAACTGGCTGCTCGCAGAGAACGGCCGCCTCCGCGAGAGGGAGACCCTCCGCCTGCTCACCGAGGCCCGCCACCCCTCCCGCAATCCCGCGACCAACCTCGCCGACCTGCGCGCGCAGATCGCCGCCAACCAGAAAGGCGTCGACGAAGTCACCCGCATGATCGAGGACTTCGGGCTCGACGTCGTCCAGGCGTACATGCGGCACGTCCAGGACAACGCCGAGGAGGCCGTGCGCCGCGTCATCGACGCCCTCGACGACGGTGAGTACGCCTACGAGACCGACGCCGGCGCCGTCATCCGGGTACGCGTGCGCGTGGACCGCCGGAACCGCTCGGCGACCATCGACTTCACGGGCACGTCGGCGCAACAGGCGACCAACTTCAACGCTCCGTACGCCGTCGTCAACGCGGCCGTCCTGTACGTCTTCCGCACCCTGGTCGAGGACGACATCCCCCTCAACGACGGCTGCCTGCGCCCCCTCAGGATCATCGTGCCGCGCGGCTCCCTGCTGGCGCCCGAACCCCCCGCCGCCGTGGTCGCGGGCAACGTCGAGACCTCCCAGGCGATCACCGGCGCCCTCTACGCCGCCCTCGGCGTCCAGGCCGAAGGCTCCGGCACCATGAACAACGTCACCTTCGGCAACGCCCGCCACCAGTACTACGAGACCGTCGCCTCCGGATCCGGCGCGGGCGACGGTTTTCCCGGCGCGAGCGTCGTCCAGACCCACATGACCAACTCCCGCCTGACCGACCCCGAAATCCTGGAGTGGCGGCTTCCCGTGCGGCTCGACGAGTTCGCCGTCCGGCAGGGGAGCGGCGGTGCGGGAGAATGGCGCGGCGGGGACGGCGCCGTACGCCGCATCCGGTTCCTGGAACCGATGACCGTCTCCATCCTCTCCCAGCACCGCAGGGTCCCTCCCTACGGCATGGCGGGCGGCGCCCCCGGAGCACTGGGCGTCAACCGCGTGGAGCGCGCGGACGGCACCGTCGCCGAACTCGACGGCAGCGACTCCGTGGACGTCGGCCCCGGCGACGTGCTCGTCATCGAGACCCCCGGCGGCGGAGGCTACGGTCCGCCGCCCACGACCCCCATCGAGCAGGAGAAGTAACCGATGATCTTCGGGCGTTCTGAGCGCGGCAAGCCCCCGGTGGAGCCCGTCACGCTCAAGATCCTGGTGGCAGGCGGCTTCGGCGTGGGCAAGACCACCCTCGTCGGCGCCGTCAGCGAGATCAGGCCGCTGCGCACCGAGGAGTTCCTCACGGAGGCGGGCCGGCCGGTCGACGACACCACCGGCGTCGAACGCAAGCACACCACCACGGTCGCCATGGACTTCGGGCGCATCACCCTGCGCGAGGACCTGGTGCTGTACCTGTTCGCACGCCCGGCCAGGAACGGTTCTGGTTCATGTGGGACGAGCTCTCCGAGGGCGCGCTCGGCGCCGTCGTGCTGGCCGACACCCGCCGCCTGGAGGACTGCTTCGCCGCCGTCGACTACTTCGAGCGCCGCTCCATCCCCTTCCTCGTCGGCGTCAACTGCTTCGAGGGCGCGGCCCGGTACCCCGTGGAGGACGTACGCCGCGCCCTCGACCTCGACGACGCCGTACCCGTGCTGTTGTGCGACGCCCGCGACCGCGGCTCGGTGAAGGACGTGCTGGTCGGCGTCGTCCAGCACGCCATGGACTACGACGCCGACCGCCGCCGGACCGTCACCACCTGAGACGTGCGCACGGCCCGTACCCCCGCCGGCCGGCGTACGGGCCGCGCCGCCGGACGGCGCACACGCGTGTGGCGGGCTCATCCCGACACGGGGGCAGGGTGGTCCGGCTCCCCGGGCGGACCGTGTGCGACCGTCTTCCCGCGCGGGACCGGGACCTGATAGACGCAGGGGACATGACACGACTTTCCAGCGCCGTACGCGGTGCCGTCACCACGCTCGCCACCCTGCTGGCACTGACCACCGCGTCCGCCACGGCCCGCGCGGACACCGACCCCAAAGCCCCGGCGGACTTCGTCGCCCTGCGGACCGCGGACCGGACGATCCTCCAGGACATGCGCTACGTCACCCCGCACAACTTCGTCGGCGAACGCATCGACGGCTACCGCCGGCCGCTGTGCATCCTCACCCGGCCGGCCGCCCAGGCTCTGCACAGGGCCCAGACGAAGCTCCTGCGCCAGGGCTACACGCTCAAGGTCTACGACTGCTACCGCCCCCAGCGCGCCGTGAACCACTTCGTCCGCTGGGCCCAGGACCTCGACGACCAGGCCATGAAGGGGGAGTTCTACCCGAACGTCGACAAGACCCGCCTCTTCGAGGACGGCTACATCGCCGAGAAATCCGGTCACAGCCGCGGCTCGACCCTCGACGTCACACTCGTCAGGCTTCCGGCCCGGCCGACCAGGCCGTACGTGCCCGGTGAACCCCTCGTGCCCTGCTTCGCACCACAGCGCGACCGCTTCCCGGACAACTCCGTCGACATGGGCACCGGTTTCGACTGCTTCGACACCCTCAGCCACACCCTCGACCCGCGCGTCCAGGGCGAACAGCGAGCCAACCGACTGCTCCTGAAGAGCACGCTCGAGGAGCAGGGCTTCGTCAACCTCGCCGAGGAGTGGTGGCACTACACCTTCAAGCCCGAACCCCATCCGGAGACCTACTTCGACTTCCCCGTCTCCGCCGAGTCCCTCACCGGGACCCCCTGAGCCACCCGCGCACGACGCACACCGATGATCGGATACAGTCCGCGCGTGTCCGAAACTCAGCACTCCACTTCCAACTCCGTGCCCGACTCCCACTGTTCGGGCTGCGGAGCGCCTTATGGAGAGGGCGTCACCGGCTGGCCCCGCACCTGCCCGGCCTGCGCCACCGTCGCCTACCGCAACCCCCTGCCGGTCGCGATCGCCCTCCAGCCCGTGTACGACACGAAGGGCACCGCCCTCGTCGTCATCACCCGGACCATCGCCCCCGCGCGCGGGGGCATCGCCCTGCCCGGCGGCTACGTCGACCACCAGGAGGACTGGAAACAGGCCGTCGTCCGGGAACTCGACGAGGAGACCGGCATCGACGCCGCGAGCCGCGACGTACGCCTCGCCGACGCGATGAGCTCGCCCGACGGCCACCTCCTGCTGTTCGGGCTCCTGCCGGAACGCCCCGCGGACCGGCTGCCGACGTCCGCCGCCACCGACGAGACGGAGGGCTGGCACCTCCTGCACAGGCCGGAGGAGCTGGCCTTCCCGCTGCACACGGCCGCCGTGCGGGCGTTCTTCGAGGGCCGCTACATCTGAGCCGACCGGTCGAGCCCGCGCACGCGCACGGGGTGGGACGGCTCACGCACACCGTCCTCACCCTCCCGCTCCACGACGACCTCCCGGCCGACGCCCCAGCGGGCGACGTACCGCTCGATCTCGGGCTCGTTCCATCCGTCGCCCGCGTCCCGCACCACCAGCCCGCCCCCCGTCCCGCCCGGGGCCGGCGCCCACACCTCCAGTTCCAGCCCGCCGTCCTCCCCGCACACGGGCATGACCGCACCCGCGCGCGCGAGCACCGGTATACGCCCCAGGGGCGCGTCGACGAGAACCTGCCCCGGCCCCGTGTACCGCTCTCCCGTCGCCGTGTCGTACCAAAGGCCCCGCGGCAACCGCACGGCCCGCCGGCCCGCGCCCGGGTCCAGCACCGGCGCCACGAGCAGGCAGTCACCGAGCAGGAAGGCGTCCTCGCAGTCGCGCAACGCCCGGTCCTCCGGGGCACCCCACCACAGCGGCCGCACATGAGGAGCCCCCGTCCGCCGGGCCAGATGCGCCAGCGTCACGAAGTACGGCAGCAGCCGCCGACGCTCGACGAGCGCCGCGCGCGCGTGCTCCAGCACCTCCGGGCCGAACTCCCACGGCTCTGCGCGCCCCGCCCGGGGAGCTGCACGCGTACGGAACAGCGGCAGGTAGGAACCCAGCTGCAACCACCGCAGATACAACTCCGGGGACGAGCCGCCGTCGGACCCGCCGACGTCCGGCCCCGAGTACGGCACCCCGCACAACCCGAGCCCCAGCACCAGCGACAGCGACGCCCGCAGCCCCGGCCAGCCCCCGGCGACGTCCCCGGACCAGGTACCGCCGTAGCGCTGGAGCCCCGCCCAGCCGGAACGCGAGAACACGAACGGGCGCTCCTCGGGAAGCAGCTCCCGCAGCCCCTCGTAGGCCGCCTGCGCCATGCACAACCCGTACACGTTGTGCGCTTCGCGATGATCCCCGCCCCGGCCCTCCAGGGCGTGCCGCGCCGACCTGGGGAGCGTCGGCTCCCCGAAGGCGGTGAACGACGTGGGCTCGTTCATGTCGTGCCAGAAACCCGAGAACCCCTGCGCGACCCCCTCCGCGTACAGCCCACCCCACCAGCGCCGCACACGCGCGTGCGTGAAGTCCGGGTACACCGCATCGCCGGTCCGCGCCACGCCCTCGACGATCCGCCCCGAGGCGTCCCGCACGAACGCGTCCTCGGCGACCCCGCCGTCGTGGACCGCGTCGCCCGGCACGGCCCGCACGGCAGGCTCCACGACCGACACCAGGCGGACCCCGCCCTGCCGCAGCTCCTCGGCGAGCCCCGCCGGCTTCGGGAAACGCTCCTGGTCGACGGCGAACACCTGACGGTCGTCCGAGGGGCCGACGCCGAGGTGGACCACGTCGAGCGGCAGGCCGCGCTCCTGGTAATCGGCCACGACACGCCGCACCTCCTGCTCGTCGCCGAAGCTCCGCGCGTGATGGTGCCCGAGCGCCCAGGCGGGCGGCACCGCCGGCGCGCCGGTGAGCGAGGCCCAGACGAGCAGCACGCGCGCGGGGGTTCCCACCACCACCCAGCAGCGCAGCGGGCCGCCGTCCATCCGCAGCTCGGACACCCCGGGCCGGTCGTGCCCGGAGCCGCCCCCTCCTCACCCTCCCGCAACCTCACCGAGCCGTCCCAGGACGTGTCGTGGAACGCCAGATGCGTGGCCGCGTCGGACACCACCAGCTGCACCGGCATCGTCAGGTACAGCGGATCGTCACCCCGGTCGAACGCGTGCCCCGGATCGGTGTTCCACAGCCGGTAGGTCCCCGTGCGCAGACGAGGCCCGGAGGCCCGGGCGCCCAGCCCGAAGAAGCGGGCGTCCGCCGACACCTCCGACCGCTGCAGCCAGCGCCCCGGCGCCCCGTCAGCCGGTTCCCACCACCGCGGCGGCAGATCCCGCCGTAGCGCCACGCCACCCGGAGTCCGCACCTCGACGGCCCCGTGCCGCGAGACCATGACGGTCACCCGTTCCGCCACCACCCGCCAGCCGCCGTCCTTGTCCGGCTCCAGCACCGCCCGCGGATCGGCCTCGGGACAACGTCCGGCCAGCGCGTACGACGGCTCCGGCTCCGCCCCGTCCCAGCCCCAGAAGACGGCACCGTTCACCGCCACCCGGATCTTCAGCTCGGAGCGGCTGAACCGGATCGTGCCGCCACCGGGCCCCGGCTCCACGTCCCGCACCACCCCCGGGACCCGCGCCCGTTCGACGCCCCGCGCGGGCAGCGCCACGGCGTCGGCACGCCGCCGACGCCACGCCGCCCGCACGGTGCGCATCCCCCCTGCGGCCCCCGCGGAACCGACCCTCTTCATCGAACGCACCAGGTCACGACCGTCCATGTCGCTCACCCTGTCACTGACGGCACCACGCGCGCGTGTCGTTCAACTGCCGTTCACCTGTGCCGGACCCACATCTTGATGACACTGACTGTGTGGGACACACCCTGGTGTGGAAGTCGATCACATGGCATCGTCCGTGTCAGCCGCGTCACGCGCACACCCCAGCACGTGCGCGAGCGACGCACACGACGCGCACAGCCCGGGAGCCGCCCCATGTCGACCGTGAACCCCGAGCCGCTCTGGCGGCCCGATCCGCAGCGCACCGCCGAGGCCCAGGTCACCAGATTCCAGACCTGGGCGGCCGAACACCACGGAGCCCCGTCCGACGGCGGCTACCCGGCCCTGCACCGCTGGTCCGTCGACGAACTGGAAACGTTCTGGAAAGCCGTCACGGAGTGGTTCGACGTACGCTTCTCGACCCCCTTCACGCGCGTCCTGGGCGACCGCGCCATGCCCGGCGCCGAGTGGTTCCCCGGCGCCACCCTGAACTACGCCGAGCACGCGCTGCGCGCCGCCTCCAGCCGCCCGGACGAACCAGCCCTCCTACACGTCGACGAGACCCACGAACCCCGGCCGGTGACCTGGTCGGAACTGAGCCGCCAGGTCGGCTCCCTCGCCGCGGAACTGCGCCGTCTCGGCGTCCGCCCCGGAGACCGGGTCAGCGCCTACCTCCCCAACATCCCCCAGGCCGTCGTCGCCCTCCTCGCCACGGCCGCCGTGGGCGGCGTCTGGACCTCCTGCGCCCCCGACTTCGGCGCCCGCAGCGTCCTCGACCGCTTCCAGCAGGTCGAACCGGTCGTCCTCTTCACCGTCGACGGTTACCGCTACGGCGGCAAGGAACACGACCGCCGCGACGTCGCCGCCGAGCTCCGCCGCGAACTGCCTACCCTGCGCGCCGTCGTCCACATCCCCCTCCTCGGCACCGAGACCCCGAGGGGGCCCTGGAGTGGTCGGCCCTGACCGCCGCCGACCAGGAACCCACCTTCGAACAGGTGCCGTTCGACCACCCCCTGTGGGTGCTCTACTCCTCCGGCACGACCGGTCTGCCCAAGGCCATCGTCCAGTCCCAGGGCGGCATCCTCGTCGAACACCTCAAGCAACTCGGTCTGCACTGCGACCTGGGCCCCGAGGACCGCTTCTTCTGGTACACCTCGACCGGCTGGATGATGTGGAACTTCCTCGTCTCCGGCCTCCTCACCGGAACGACGGTCGTCCTCTACGACGGCAGCCCCGGCCACCCCGACACCGGAGCCCAGTGGCGCATCGCCGAACGCACCGGCGCCACCCTCTACGGCACGTCGGCGGCCTACGTGATGGCCTGCCGCAAGGCCGACGTGCACCCGGCCCGCGACTTCGACCTCTCCAAGGTCCGCTGCGTCGCCACCACCGGCTCGCCGCTGCCGCCCGACGGCTTCCGCTGGCTGCACGAGGAGGTCCGCGACGACCTGTGGATCGCCTCCGTCAGCGGCGGCACGGACGTCTGCTCCTGCTTCGCGGGAGCCGTCCCCACCCTGCCCGTGTACACCGGCGAACTGCAGGCACCCTGTCTCGGCACCGACCTCCAGGCCTGGGACCCGAGCGGCCGGCCCGTCGTCGACGAGGTCGGCGAACTCGTCGTCACCAACCCCATGCCGTCGATGCCGGTGTACTTCTGGAACGACCCCGACGGCAGCCGCTACCACGACAGCTACTTCGACACCTACCCCGGCGCATGGCGCCACGGCGACTGGATCACCCTCAGCTCGCGGGGCACCGTCGTCATCCACGGGCGATCCGACTCCACCCTCAACCGCCAGGGCGTCCGCATGGGCTCGGCCGACATCTACGAAGCCGTGGAGCGGCTGCCCGAGATCAAGGAATCCCTCGTCATCGGCATCGAGCAGCCCGACGGCGGCTACTGGATGCCCCTCTTCGTCCACCTGGCCCGGGAGCCGTACTCGACCAGGCGCTCCTCGACCGCATCAAGCGGACCATTCGCGAGGAACTCTCGCCGCGCCACGTCCCCGACGAGGTCATCGAGGTCCCCGGAGTGCCGCACACCCTCACCGGGAAGCGCATCGAGGTCCCCGTCAAGCGCCTCCTCCAGGGAACTCCCCTGGACAAAGCGGTCAACCCGGGCTCCATCGACAACCTCGATCTCCTGCACTTCTACGAGGACCTCGCCCGCAAGCGAGCCTGACCACACTGAAACCGCAGCTCAGGACCCGTTGTCAGTGCCGACGATTACTTTGAGTGAGCATTGATCGACTGCGCACACACAGGGGGAGCCATGGCGGCACACACCGACCACTGGACCATGCGACGCGTCCTGCGCCGCGAGATCGCCGGCACCATCGGCCTGCTCACCGACGAACACGACTTCCGGGCCATGCGGCGCTATCGCACTTTCACCTTCGACGACCACACCACCTATCTCCGACAGGTCGAGGACCTCCTCAAAACGCGCGCCCTCCAGGGCACCCACACCACCGTCGCCCTCTTCGATCCCCAGGAGTACGCCGACTTCTGCGCGGCGCGGGGCCTCGACCCCGACAACCCCGCCCACCGCACACGCTTCACGGCCGAACTCGCCACCACCGGCCCCACCCTCCCGTACGAGGGCCAGCCGCTGGCCGACCTGGTCCCCGCACTGGTCGACGAAGCCGTCCGGCAAGCGACCTGGGAATACGCGGCCACCCTCCTGGCCCGCCTGGGAGCATGCGCGACCTGCGGCGAGGACATCGGCCGCGCGGCCTTCAACCAGGCCTCCGACCTGCTCGTACGCATCCTCGACACGGCACCGCCCGGTGACCGCCATCTCGTGTGCAGCGTGACCGGCACGCCCGAGACCCTGGTCGCCGTCCTCCACGCGGACGAAGCAGCCGACGGCACCACCCCGCTCGACGAGGCCGAGGCCCTCGAATTCACGACCGTCCTCGCCCTCGGCGTCGCCACCCGGAGTCCCGGCGGACTGGTCATGCGCACCAGCTCCGCCGGCAATCCCGACCGGGTCTACGGCTGGCGGCTGCGCGGCGAGGGACTGCAACCGCTGACCGCCGGTGAGGTCTTCGACGCCTACTGCACCGACGTCGAATCCGGCGACCTCATCGCACCCGAGTCCGACGTCGACTACTGCGCACCGCCGGACCTCGACGAGGACGGACAGCGCGGGCCTGCCCAGGGCCACCATCACTGACACGCGGGAGGGCGCTCCGCGACACGAACGGAGCGCCCCTCCTCACCAGCCGGACACGGCTCCGCCGACTACTCGCCGGACAGCACCGCCCGCGCGGCCTCGCGCGCGTCCTCGGCGCTGTCGGTCGCGCGGGCGGCGGCCGCAGCCCGCTCACACTGCGCGAGCGTGTACTTCGCGAGCGTCGCCCGCACGTACGGGATCGACGCCGATCCCATCGACAGGGAGGTGACACCCAGACCCGTCAGCACGCATGCGAGCAGCGGGTCGGCCGCGGCCTCACCACAGACCCCGCAGCTCTTGCCCTCCGCCCGGGCCGCCTCGGCGGACAGCGCGACCAGGTCGAGCAGCGCGGGCTGCCACGGATCCTGGAGCCGCGACACCGCACCCACCTGACGGTCCGCGGCAAAGGTGTACTGCGCGAGGTCGTTCGTCCCCAGCGACAGGAACTCGACCTCCCGCAGGATCGAGCGCGCCCGCAGGGCGGCCGAGGGGATCTCCACCATCGCGCCGAACTTCGCCCGGAGCCCGGCCGCACGGCATGCGTCGGCGAACGCCTTCGCATCGGCACGGTCCGCGACCATCGGGGCCATCACCTCGAGGTGGACCGGCAGGCCTTCGGCGGCCTTCGCGAGCGCCGACAGCTGCGTGCGCAGCACCTCGGGGTGGTCGAGGAGCGTTCGCAGACCCCGCACGCCCAACGCCGGATTCGGCTCGTCCGCCGGGGTCAGGAAGTCCAGGGGCTTGTCGGCGCCGGCATCCAGCACCCGCACCACGACGCGCCCCTCGGGAAACGCCTCCAGCACCTGTCGGTACGCAGTGACCTGTTTCTCCTCCGACGGAGCCTTCCTGCTGTCGTCGAGGAAGAGGAACTCGGTGCGGAACAGGCCGACGCCTTCAGCACCGGCCTCGACGGCGGCCGGCACGTCGGCCGGACCACCGACGTTCGCCAGCAGCGGCACCTTGTGTCCGTCCGCGGTGGCGCCCGGTCCCGTCGAGGCGGACAGCGCCGCCCTCCGCTCCGCCGCCGACGCTTCGAGCTGCGCCTTCTTGTCCTCGGTCGGGTCCACGAAGATCTCGCCGGTGCTGCCGTCGACGGCGATCACCGTCCCCTCGGCAAGTTCACCGGCACCCGGCAGCGCCACGACTGCCGGCACACCCAGTGCCCGCGCGAGAATCGCGCTGTGGCTGGTGGGCCCGCCTTCCTCGGTCACGAACCCGAGCACCAGTGTCGGATCCAGCAGCGCGGTGTCGGCAGGCGCGAGATCTCGTGCCACCAGCACGTACGGCTCGTCGCTGTCCGGGACACCCGGCATCGGGACACCCAGCAGACGGGCGACGATACGGTTCCGCACGTCGTCGAGGTCGGCCACGCGACCGGCGAGGTACTCCCCGGCGTTCGCCAACAGCTCGCGGTACGCGGCGAACGCGTCGTACACGGCACGCTCGGCCGTGCTGCCGACGGCGATACGCCGTTCCACGTCCGCCATCAGTTCCGGGTCCTGGGCCATCATGGCCTGGGCTTCGAGCACTGCCTGGGCCTCGCCCCCGGCCAGATTCCCGCGTGCCATCAGATCGGCGGCCACAGCATCCACGGCCTGGCGGGCGCGCCCCTGTTCACGCTCCGCCTCCTCGGCCGGGATCTGCTTGGCGGGCGGTTCGAGGACCGCCGTTCCCATGTGCCGAACCTCGCCGATCGCCACACCGTGGCTCACGCCGACGCCTCGCAGCGTTGTCTCCATCTCACCCGTCTCCGGTAGTGCGGCGGGTCCCGCCGCCGCGGTGGTTGTCCCTGTGCCGTCACCCATGCGACGGCCTCGGCTCAGCGCCAGGAAAAGAGAACGTCGCCAGTCTTCACGTCGCTGTCCTCGCGGAGATCACCGAGGGCGTCGGCGGTGGCTTCCAGGGCCACCACCGGGCACACCGGGGACTTGCCGGCTTCTTCGACCGCGACGGGATCCCACCGGACGATGCCCTGCCCGCGGGTCACCGTGTCGCCTTTGTTCACGAGCAGCTCGAAGCCCTCGCCGTTCAGCTGCACGGTGTCGATACCGAGATGAGTGAGCACGCCGTGTCCCTCGGCGTCGACCACCACGAAGGCGTGCGGGTGGAGGGAGACGATGACTCCGTCCACGGGTGAGACGGCCTCGGAGGGCTCACGGACCGGGTCGATGGCCGTACCGGGGCCGACCATGGCCCCGGAGAAGACCGGATCGGGCACTGCCGCCAGTCCGATGGTGCGTCCTGCCAACGGGGACGTCACGGTGGTCATGGGAAACCTCCCAGGGGTGGAGATGTATAAGGGCCGTCACTGCCAGTCCCGGACGGCGCACTGTGCAGCAGGGTATGTCATATGAAGTACCGGTTCCGCACGAGTGATCACGATCCGTGGTCTAGACCACTACCCTAATCGATTTGCACGCGCTCTGCGGCCCCGTGTACAGTCGTACTCCTGCTTAAGGGTGAGCGACGCCAGTGAGCGCGCTTAACCGAGCAGTATCCAACTTGTCAGACCCTAACTTTTGATCATCTTTCGCATGCCTGCGAGACGGTGGTCAAGGGGGCGGAAATTGACTGATAGAGTCGGAACCGCCGGAAAGGAAACCGCGAGAAAAGAGCGGGATTCTGGAAAGCACCGAGGAAATCGGGCCGGGAAACGGTCTGATAGAGTCGGAAACGCAGGACCGAAGGGAAGCGCCCGGAGGAAAGCCTGAGAGAGTCTCTCGGGTGAGTACGAAGGAAGCGTCCGTTCCTTGAGAACTCAACAGCGTGCCAAAAATCAACGCCAGATATGTTGATACCCCGTCCCCGGCAGTGATAGCCGGAGATGAGGTTCCTTTGAAAAAAACACAGCGAGGACGCTGTGAACGGCCGGGCTCATTCCGCCTGGCCGTTCCGCTCTCGTGATGTGTGCACCCGATCACGGGTAAACATTCACGGAGAGTTTGATCCTGGCTCAGGACGAACGCTGGCGGCGTGCTTAACACATGCAAGTCGAACGATGAACCACTTCGGTGGGGATTAGTGGCGAACGGGTGAGTAACACGTGGGCAATCTGCCCTTCACTCTGGGACAAGCCCTGGAAACGGGGTCTAATACCGGATAACACTCCCTCTCTCATGGGTGGGGGTTAAAAGCTCCGGCGGTGAAGGATGAGCCCGCGGCCTATCAGCTTGTTGGTGAGGTAATGGCTCACCAAGGCGACGACGGGTAGCCGGCCTGAGAGGGCGACCGGCCACACTGGGACTGAGACACGGCCCAGACTCCTACGGGAGGCAGCAGTGGGGAATATTGCACAATGGGCGAAAGCCTGATGCAGCGACGCCGCGTGAGGGATGACGGCCTTCGGGTTGTAAACCTCTTTCAGCAGGGAAGAAGCGAAAGTGACGGTACCTGCAGAAGAAGCGCCGGCTAACTACGTGCCAGCAGCCGCGGTAATACGTAGGGCGCAAGCGTTGTCCGGAATTATTGGGCGTAAAGAGCTCGTAGGCGGCTTGTCACGTCGGGTGTGAAAGCCCGGGGCTTAACCCCGGGTCTGCATTCGATACGGGCTAGCTAGAGTGTGGTAGGGGAGATCGGAATTCCTGGTGTAGCGGTGAAATGCGCAGATATCAGGAGGAACACCGGTGGCGAAGGCGGATCTCTGGGCCATTACTGACGCTGAGGAGCGAAAGCGTGGGGAGCGAACAGGATTAGATACCCTGGTAGTCCACGCCGTAAACGGTGGGAACTAGGTGTTGGCGACATTCCACGTCGTCGGTGCCGCAGCTAACGCATTAAGTTCCCCGCCTGGGGAGTACGGCCGCAAGGCTAAAACTCAAAGGAATTGACGGGGGCCCGCACAAGCAGCGGAGCATGTGGCTTAATTCGACGCAACGCGAAGAACCTTACCAAGGCTTGACATACACCGGAAAACCCTGGAGACAGGGTCCCCCTTGTGGTCGGTGTACAGGTGGTGCATGGCTGTCGTCAGCTCGTGTCGTGAGATGTTGGGTTAAGTCCCGCAACGAGCGCAACCCTTGTTCTGTGTTGCCAGCATGCCCTTCGGGGTGATGGGGACTCACAGGAGACCGCCGGGGTCAACTCGGAGGAAGGTGGGGACGACGTCAAGTCATCATGCCCCTTATGTCTTGGGCTGCACACGTGCTACAATGGCCGGTACAAAGAGCTGCGATACCGTGAGGTGGAGCGAATCTCAAAAAGCCGGTCTCAGTTCGGATTGGGGTCTGCAACTCGACCCCATGAAGTCGGAGTTGCTAGTAATCGCAGATCAGCATTGCTGCGGTGAATACGTTCCCGGGCCTTGTACACACCGCCCGTCACGTCACGAAAGTCGGTAACACCCGAAGCCGGTGGCCCAACCCCTTGTGGGAGGGAGCTGTCGAAGGTGGGACTGGCGATTGGGACGAAGTCGTAACAAGGTAGCCGTACCGGAAGGTGCGGCTGGATCACCTCCTTTCTAAGGAGCATCTAGGCCGCCAAGCTTGCTTGGTGGTCCAGAGCCACTACGTCGGCAAACGATCGACGGTGGTTAGCTCATGGGTGGAACGTTGATTATTCGGTCCGGTTCATCGGGTCGGAGGCTGCCAGTACTGCTCTTCGGGGCGTGGAACGCATGATCTCCGGACGAGGGCCGGCCGGGCACGCTGTTGGGTGTCTGAGGGTACGGACGATGAGTCTGGATCTTCAGTGCCGGCCCCAGTGCACTCCGACCCGTGTGGGTGGGGGTGATGGGTGGCTGGTCGTTGTTTGAGAACTGCACAGTGGACGCGAGCATCTGTGGCCAAGTTTTTAAGGGCGCACGGTGGATGCCTTGGCACCAGGAACCGATGAAGGACGTGGGAGGCCACGATAGTCCCCGGGGAGCCGTCAACCAGGCTTTGATCCGGGGGTTTCCGAATGGGGAAACCCGGCAGTCGTCATGGGCTGTCACCCATACCTGAACACATAGGGTATGTGGAGGGAACGCGGGGAAGTGAAACATCTCAGTACCCGCAGGAAGAGAAAACAACCGTGATTCCGGGAGTAGTGGCGAGCGAAACCGGATGAGGCCAAACCGTATACGTGTGAGACCCGGCAGGGGTTGCGTGTGCGGGGTTGTGGGATCTCTCTTTCACAGTCTGCCGGCTGTGAGGCGAGTCAGAAACCGTTGATGTAGACGAAGGACATGCGAAAGGTCCGGCGTAGAGGGTAAGACCCCCGTAGTCGAAACGTCAGCGGCTCGTTGGAGAGACACCCAAGTAGCACGGGGCCCGAGAAATCCCGTGTGAATCTGGCGGGACCACCCGCTAAGCCTAAATATTCCCTGGTGACCGATAGCGGATAGTACCGTGAGGGAATGGTGAAAAGTACCGCGGGAGCGGAGTGAAATAGTACCTGAAACCGTGTGCCTACAAGCCGTGGGAGCGTCGCGCATCAAGCTTGCTTGGTGCGTCGTGACTGCGTGCCTTTTGAAGAATGAGCCTGCGAGTTTGCGGTGTGTTGCGAGGTTAACCCGAGTGGGGTAGCCGTAGCGAAAGCGAGTCCGAACAGGGCGTTTCAGTAGCACGCTCAAGACCCGAAGCGGAGTGATCTAGCCATGGGCAGGTTGAAGCGGAGGTAAGACTTCGTGGAGGACCGAACCCACCAGGGTTGAAAACCTGGGGGATGACCTGTGGTTAGGGGTGAAAGGCCAATCAAACTCCGTGATAGCTGGTTCTCCCCGAAATGCATTTAGGTGCAGCGTCGTGTGTTTCTTGCCGGAGGTAGAGCACTGGATAGGCGATGGGCCCTACCGGGTTACTGACCTTAGCCAAACTCCGAATGCCGGTAAGTGAGAGCGCGGCAGTGAGACTGTGGGGGATAAGCTCCATGGTCGAGAGGGAAACAGCCCAGAGCATCGACTAAGGCCCCTAAGCGTACGCTAAGTGGGAAAGGATGTGGAGTCGCACAGACAACCAGGAGGTTGGCTTAGAAGCAGCCACCCTTGAAAGAGTGCGTAATAGCTCACTGGTCTAGTGATTCCGCGCCGACAATGTAGCGGGGCTCAAGCGTACCGCCGAAGTCGTGTCATTGCGATACATACCCCCAACGGGGATCGTGATGGGTAGGGGAGCGTCGTGTGCCGGGTGAAGCAGCCGCGGAAGCGAGTTGTGGACGGTTCACGAGTGAGAATGCAGGCATGAGTAGCGATACAAACGTGAGAAACGTTTGCGCCGATTGACTAAGGGTTCCTGGGTCAAGCTGATCTGCCCAGGGTAAGTCGGGACCTAAGGCGAGGCCGACAGGCGTAGTCGATGGATAACCGGTTGATATTCCGGTACCCGCTGTGAAGCGTCAAACATCGAGCATCGTGATGCTAAGGCCGTGAAGCCGTTCCGGACCCTTCGGGGAAAGGAAAGTGGTGGAGCCGCCGGCCCAAGCGGTTAGTAGGTGAGTGATGGGGTGACGCAGGAAGGTAGTCCAGCCCGGGCGGTGGTTGTCCCGGGGTAAGGGTGTAGGACGAACGGTAGGCAAATCCGCCGTTCACATAGTCTGAGACCTGATGCCGAGCCGATTGTGGTGAAGTGGATGATCCTATGCTGTCGAGAAAAGCCTCTAGCGAGTTTCATGGCGGCCCGTACCCTAAACCGACTCAGGTGGTCAGGTAGAGAATACCGAGGCGTTCGGGTGAACTATGGTTAAGGAACTCGGCAAAATGCCCCCGTAACTTCGGGAGAAGGGGGGCCATCACCGGTGATGAGTCTTGCACTCTGAGCTGGGGGTGGCCGCAGAGACCAGCGAGAAGCGACTGTTTACTAAAAACACAGGTCCGTGCGAAGCCGTAAGGCGATGTATACGGACTGACGCCTGCCCGGTGCTGGAACGTTAAGGGGACCGGTTAGTGCGCCTTCGGGTGTGCGAAGCTGAGAACTTAAGCGCCAGTAAACGGCGGTGGTAACTATAACCATCCTAAGGTAGCGAAATTCCTTGTCGGGTAAGTTCCGACCTGCACGAATGGCGTAACGACTTCTCGACTGTCTCAACCATAGGCCCGGTGAAATTGCACTACGAGTAAAGATGCTCGTTTCGCGCAGCAGGACGGAAAGACCCCGGGACCTTTACTACAGTTTGATATTGGTGTTCGGTTCGGCTTGTGTAGGATAGGTGGGAGACTGTGAAGCCTGGACGCCAGTTCAGGTGGAGTCGCCGTTGAAATACCACTCTGGTCGTGCTGGATGTCTAACCTGGGTCCGTGATCCGGATCAGGGACAGTGTCTGATGGGTAGTTTAACTGGGGCGGTTGCCTCCTAAAGAGTAACGGAGGCGCCCAAAGGTTCCCTCAGCCTGGTTGGCAATCAGGTGTTGAGTGTAAGTGCACAAGGGAGCTTGACTGTGAGACCGACGGGTCGAGCAGGGACGAAAGTCGGGACTAGTGATCCGGCGGTGGCTTGTGGAAGCGCCGTCGCTCAACGGATAAAAGGTACCCCGGGGATAACAGGCTGATCTTCCCCAAGAGTCCATATCGACGGGATGGTTTGGCACCTCGATGTCGGCTCGTCGCATCCTGGGGCTGGAGTCGGTCCCAAGGGTTGGGCTGTTCGCCCATTAAAGCGGTACGCGAGCTGGGTTTAGAACGTCGTGAGACAGTTCGGTCCCTATCCGCTGCGCGCGCAGGAGTCTTGAGAAGGGCTGTCCCTAGTACGAGAGGACCGGGACGGACGAACCTCTGGTGTGCCAGTTGTCCTGCCAAGGGCATGGCTGGTTGGCTACGTTCGGGAGGGATAACCGCTGAAAGCATCTAAGCGGGAAGCCTGCTTCGAGATGAGGACTCCCACCCACTTGATGGGGTAAGGCTCCCAGTAGACGACTGGGTTGATAGGCCAGATGTGGAAGCCCCGTAAGGGGTGAAGCTGACTGGTACTAATAGGCCGAGGGCTTGTCCTCAGTTGCTCGCGTCCACTGTGTTGGTTCTGAAACCACGAACAGCCCCACGTTCCCACAGAGCGTGGTGCGGCTGCACAGTTTCATAGTGTTTCGGTGGTTATAGCGTGAGGGAAACGCCCGGTCACATTCCGAACCCGGAAGCTAAGCCTCACAGCGCCGATGGTACTGCAGGGGGGACCCTGTGGGAGAGTAGGACGCCGCCGAACTCCTTTTACAGCTCTGGCTCCTGGGCATACCGCCCAGGAGCCAGAGCCTTTTTGCGTTGAGGTAGGGTCAGAGGGCATCGTTGGCTCATTTTCTACTGGAGGCCCCCGGGTGGAGGTCCAGGAGACCCGTGTGCAGACCGACCGGGTCCTCACCATCCCCAACATCCTCAGCATGGCGCGTCTCCTCGGCGTACCACTGTTCCTGTGGCTGATTCTCAGACCTGAGTTCGGAGGGCCGCAGAGCGACGGCTGGGCCCTCCTCGTGCTGGCTCTGAGCGGAATCACCGACTACCTGGACGGCAAGCTTGCCCGGCGCTGGAACCAGATCAGCAGCCTCGGCCGGCTCCTCGACCCGGCCGCGGACCGGCTCTACATTCTCTCGACCCTGGTCGGCCTCACCTGGCGGGAGATTCTGCCCCTCTGGTTGACCGCTGCACTTCTGGCGCGAGAACTGATGCTGCTGGTGATGGTGGGCATCCTCAGACGGCACGGCTATCCGCCGCCCCAGGTGAACTTCCTCGGGAAGGCAGCCACCTTCAACCTGATGTATGCCTTCCCGCTTCTCCTGCTCAGTGACGGAAGCGGATGGCCGGCGTCACTCGCTGCCATTTTCGGATGGGCGTTCGCAGGATGGGGTACAACGCTGTATTGGTGGGCAGGAGTCCTCTACGTGGTACAGGTCCGCCGCCTTGTCCGTGCGGACGCCATGGCCGACTGATCTCGCCGAAGCGATTGGCACTCAGCGCCGGCTCGATGGCCCGCTACCAAAAAGTGCGGGACAATCTGGACGGGTGAAGTCGGCTAGACCGTCGTCTCTTCAAGGAGGACGCTTCCGACATGAAGGCCGTCGTGATGGCCGGAGGCGAAGGCACACGCCTTCGTCCCATGACCTCGAGCATGCCCAAGCCGCTCCTGCCGGTGGCCAACCGGCCGATCATGGAGCACGTTCTGAGGCTGCTCAAAAGGCATGGGCTCAATGAGACCGTCGTCACCGTCCAGTTCCTGGCCTCACTGGTCAAGAACTACTTCGGTGACGGTGAAGAGCTCGGTATGGAGCTCAGTTATGCCAATGAGGAGAAGCCACTCGGTACCGCGGGAAGCGTCAAGAACGCGGAGGAGGCGCTCAAGGACGACGCCTTCCTCGTCATTTCCGGCGATGCGCTCACCGACTTCGACCTCACCGAGCTGATCAACTTCCACAAGGAAAAGGGCGCGCTCGTCACCGTCTGTCTGACGCGTGTGCCCAACCCCCTGGAATTCGGCATCACCATCGTCGACGAGGAGGGCAAGGTCGAGCGCTTCCTCGAGAAGCCGACCTGGGGCCAGGTCTTCTCCGACACGGTGAACACCGGCATCTACGTGATGGAACCCGAGGTCTTCGACTACGTCGAGGCCGACGTGCCCGTCGACTGGTCCGGCGACGTCTTCCCGCAGCTGATGAAGGAAGGCAAGCCGATCTACGGCTACGTCGCCGAGGGCTACTGGGAGGACGTCGGCACGCACGAGAGCTACGTGAAGGCCCAGGCCGACGTGCTGGAGGGCAAGGTCGACGTCGAGCTCGACGGCTTCGAGATCTCACCGGGCGTATGGGTCGCCGAAGGCGCCGAAGTACATCCGGACGCCGTGCTCCGCGGCCCCCTCTACATCGGGGACTACGCCAAGGTGGAGGCCGGAGCGGAAATCCGCGAACACACGGTCGTCGGGTCCAACGTCGTCGTCAAGAGCGGGGCCTTCCTGCACAAGGCCGTCGTTCACGACAACGTGTACATCGGACAGCACAGCAATCTGCGCGGCTGCGTCGTCGGAAAGAACACCGACATCATGCGGGCGGCCCGGATCGAGGACGGCGCCGTCATCGGCGACGAATGCCTGATCGGTGAAGAATCGATCGTGCAGGGCAATGTGCGGGTCTACCCGTTCAAGACCATCGAGGCCGGTGCTTTCGTCAACACCTCGGTGATCTGGGAGTCGCGGGGCCAGGCACACCTCTTCGGCGCCCGGGGCGTCTCCGGCATCCTGAACGTCGAGATCACGCCGGAACTGGCCGTGCGTCTCGCAGGGGCCTATGCGACCACCCTCAAGAAGGGTTCCACCGTCACCACGGCCCGCGACCACTCCCGCGGTGCCCGTGCTCTGAAGCGAGCGGTGATCTCCGCGTTGCAGGCGAGCGCCATCGACGTACGGGATCTGGAGAATGTGCCGCTGCCCGTGGCGCGGCAGCAGACCGCGCGCGGCAGTGCCGGCGGGATCATGATCCGGACGTCGCCCGGAGTGCCCGATTCCGTGGACATCATGTTCTTCGACGGGCAGGGCGCGGACCTGTCGCAGGGCAGTCAGCGGAAGCTGGACCGGGTGTTCGCGCGGCAGGAGTACCGGCGGGCGTTCCCCGGAGAGATCGGGGACCTGCACTTCCCCGCCAGCGTCTTCGACTCGTACACCGGGTCGTTGCTGCGGAACGTGGACACGACCGGGATCGCCGAATCCGGGTTGAAGGTCGTGGTGGATGCTTCGAACGGCAGTGCGGGTCTCGTCCTGCCCAGCCTGCTCGGGAAGCTCGGGGTCGACTCGCTGACCGTCAACCCCGGTCTGAACGAGGCCCGACCGACGGAGAGCAGTGACCAGAGGCGCTCCGGGCTCGTGCGGCTCGGGGAGATCGTGGCGTCGTCGCGGGCCGCGTTCGGTGTGCGGTTCGACCCGGTGGGCGAGCGGCTCTCCCTCGTCGACGAGAAGGGCCGGATCATCGAGGACGACCGGGCGCTGCTCGTGCTGCTCGACCTGGTCGCCGCCGAGCGGCGCAGCGGGCGGGTGGCCCTGCCGGTGACCACGACGCGCATCGCCGAGCAGGTGGCGGCCTATCACGGCACCCAGGTGGAGTGGACGACGACATCGCCCGACGACCTGACCAGGGTGGGCCGGGACGAGTCGACCATCTTCGGCGGGGACGGCAAGGGCGGCTTCATCGTCCCCGAGTTCAGCAGCGTCTTCGACGGCACGGCGGCCTTCGTGCGGCTGATCGGGCTCGTGGCCCGGACGCAGCTCACGCTGAGCCAGATCGACGCGCGGATCCCGCGGGCGCACGTCCTGAAGCGGGATCTGGCCACTCCGTGGGCCGTCAAGGGCCTGGTGATGCGGCGGGTCGTCGAGGCTGCCGGAGACCGCTCCGTGGACACCACGGACGGTGTCCGGGTGGTGGAGGCCGACGGACGCTGGGTGATGGTGCTGCCGGACCCGGCCGAGGCCGTCACGCACCTGTGGGCGGAAGGCCCCGACGACGCCTCCGCACAGGCCTTGCTGGACGAGTGGTCGTCCGTCGTGGACAGCGCCGGGCGCTGACACACCTACCACACGCGCGTGCCGGACAAGTGTCCCCGAGGGGGCCTGTCCGGCACGTCGGTGGGGCCGTTCGGAGGTAGTGGGCGCGGCGTGCGACGATGTGCGGCATGCCGCAGCAGCCCCCCGTTCGGAGTACGCCCGCGCGAGCGTCGCGCCCGGACGCGTCCATGTCGCTGCTCACCAACGTCATGGACCACAGTCTCGACGACGGATACGCCGAGGCGGCCGCCCGGAAGCGGGCCGAGGGCGTCGGCGGGCTGCCCAGGACCCTGCGCTCGAAGCTGGGCCTGGCCGCGGGTCTGGTGCTCGCGGCTCTCGTCGTGACCGTGGGGGCCGCCCAGGCGCGGATCGCCGCTCCGGTCGTGGCCAAGGAGCGCGAGGAACTGATCGACCGCATCGACAGTGAGACCGAGGCGGCCGACGAGCTCGAGGACACCGTCGACGAACTGCGTGACGACGTGAGCGCGCGGCAGCGCGAGGCGCTCCGGGAGAGCGGTGGCGGCGGCCGGTCGGAGCTGGTGGGCATCCTCGCGGGCGCCGTCGAGGTGCACGGGCCCGGTGTGAAGCTGGTCGTGGACGACGCCGAGGAGGCCGCCACCGGCGGTGACGGTGATCCGCGCGAGACCTCCGGCTTCTCCGACACCGGGCGGGTGCGTGACCGTGACATGCAGCGCGTCGTCAACGGGCTGTGGGCATCGGGGGCCGAGGCCGTCTCCGTCAACGGCCAGCGGCTGACGGCGCTGTCGGCGATCAGGGCCGCGGGCGAGGCCATACTGGTCGACAACAAGCCGCTGGTGCCGCCGTACACGGTGCTCGCGGTGGGGGACGGGAAGAACCTGAGCACCCGGTTCCAGGACAGCCCCGACGGGCTGTATCTGCACGCCCTCCAGGAGAACTTCGGCATCCGGACCGCCATCTCGGTGGAGAAGGACGTCCGGGTGCCCGCGGCACCGAGTGTGATCGTACGTACAGCAGAGCCGAGAACTGAGAAGGGCACATCGTGATCGCCGTACTGGGCCTCGTCGTGGGAGTCGTGGCCGGCCTCTTGGTCCGGCCCGAGGTTCCGGCGGTCGTCGAGCCTTATCTGCCGATCGCCGTCGTGGCGGCGCTGGACGCCGTCTTCGGGGGTCTGCGGGCCATGCTCGACGGCATCTTCGACGACAAGGTGTTCGTCGTGTCGTTCCTGTCGAACGTGGTCGTGGCCGCCCTGATCGTGTTCCTCGGTGACAAGTTGGGCGTCGGCGCCCAGCTGTCCACGGGTGTGGTGGTCGTGCTCGGCATCCGGATCTTCTCCAACGCCGCGGCGATCCGCCGGCACGTCTTCCGGGCGTGAGGGCGATGAGCGACCACGACGCGACCCGTCCCGGCGAGACCCCCCGGAGCGAGACCCCCCGGAGCGAGACCCCCCGGAGTGAGACAGCCCGGAACGAGACAACCCGGAACCGGACGCCCCGGGGCGAGGCGCCCCAGGACGAGACGCCCACGACCAGGCTGCGCAAGGAACTGCCCCAGGAGGTTCCCACGGCCCTTCCGCGCGCGGAGCGGCCCGAGGAGAGCGGGAAGCCCACGCTGACCGGCCGGCAGCGGCTGGTGCAGGGGCTCTGGCCGCCGCGGGTGAGCCGGGCCCAACTCATCGTCGCCCTGCTGCTGTTCGGCCTCGGCTTCGGACTGGCCGTGCAAGTGGCGTCCAACAGTGAGAGCGACAACGCCCTGCGCGGGGCGCGCCAGGAAGATCTCGTGCGCATCCTCGATGAACTGGATGACCGCAGTCAGCGTCTTGAGGACGAGAAGCAGAGTCTCGAGAAGCAGCGGCAGGAGCTGGAGAACAGTTCCGACCAGGCCGAGGAGGCCCGCAGGCAGACGATCGAGAAGGAGAAGCAACTCGGCGTCCTGGCGGGCACGGTGGCCGCTCAGGGGCCCGGCATCACCATGGTCATCGAGGACACGAAGGGGACGGTCGAGGCCGACATGCTGCTCGACGCGATCCAGGAGCTGCGCGCGGCGGGCGCCGAGGCGATCCAGGTGAACGGCGTCCGGGTCGTCGCCGGCACGTATCTGACGGAATCCGGCAAGAGCGTGAGCGTCGACGGGAACAAGATCAACGCTCCCTATCGTTTCAAGGTCATCGGCAAGCCGCAGGATCTCGAACCGGCGCTCAACATCCCTGGGGGTGTGGTGCAGACTCTCGAGAAGGAGCAGGCCACGGTGTCCGTGGAGCGATCCGCCAAGATCGTCGTGGACGCCTTGCGAGCAGCTGAGCAGCCTGACTACGCTCGGTCGTCCTCGCAGTGAACCGGGGGTGCATGGGGGCCGTCCGGCAAGGGCATGAGGTTGCGGGGGGTCGGCGCACCGAACGGGTGGTGCGTGGTGGAAACTGTCTGGTGGATACGGACGTTGTGAAGATGTCCGGGTCGGCCGGTCTAATCATTCAGGGTTCGTCCTGCCCCACGGGCGGGTCTGTTTCGGTCAAGGGGAATCGCCCGTGAAGTTGTTTGCGAAGTTGTTCGGCAAGAGCGCGCGAGAAGGCAGCGGTGACAACGCGACCGCCCGTCACCGCGCACAGCCTGACGCGGAGGGCCAGCGGCCGCTGTTCCGGGACCAGGTCGCTGGTCCGGGCGGTGACATTTCCGGAGGCCAGGGCGGGGCGTCGGTTGACCCTGCGCAGTCCGGCGGCATAGGTTTCGGACAACCGTCAACCTCAAGTACGGGTGGAGGGTTTTCCCCTATGTCGGCCCTGGTGTGTACGAGGTGCGGTAACCGCAACGCGGAGAACAGCCGCTTCTGCTCGAACTGCGGCGCGCCGCTGAGGCCGGGGCTGACGCCCGAGCGCCCCTCGGAGACGACGTCCACCATTTCCATCTCCGGTCTCGAGGCCTACGACGCCGAGGCCACCGGACAGACACAGTTGCCGGCGCTCTCGCCCGAGGCCCAGGCCGCGGTCGACGCGCTGCCGCTGGGTTCCGCCCTGCTGGTCGTGCGGCGTGGCCCCAACTCGGGCAGCCGCTTCCTGCTGGACGGTGACCTGACGACGGCCGGGCGGCACCCGCAGAGCGACATCTTCCTGGACGACGTGACGGTCTCGCGCCGCCACGTGGAGTTCCGGCGTCGCCAGGACGGTTCGTTCACGGTGGCCGACGTCGGCAGCCTGAACGGCACGTACGTCAACCGGGAGCGGATCGATGAGATCCCGCTGTCGAACGGCGACGAGGTGCAGATCGGCAAGTACCGGCTGGTCTTCTACGCGAGCCAGCGAGGCTACTGACCCGCCCCCGGACCCGGTCCGGGGGAACCCCCAGGGAAGGCCCATGCTGCGAACACCGAGGGGCGGTACCGAACCCGGCGCCGCCGCAGCGGACGGTGGTGCGATGAGCATCGGCACGGTGCTGAACGTGCTGCGCGACGAGTTCCCCGAAGTCACCATCTCCAAGATCCGCTTCCTGGAGTCGGAGGGGCTCGTCGAGCCGCAGCGGACCCCGTCGGGGTACCGCAAGTTCAGCGTGGAGGACGTCGAGCGCCTCGGGCACGTCCTGAGGATGCAGCGGGACCACTATCTACCGCTCAAGGTGATCCGGGAGCACCTGGACGCCATGGAGCGCGGCGAGGCGGCACCGCTGCCGACCGTGGGCAGGCAGCGGGACGGAGAGACGGTGCCGGAGCGGCCCGACGCGCCCACCGCCGCCCGGATCGGACGGTCCGAGCTGCTGGCGGCCGCCGGGATCGACGAGCACGAACTCCAGGAGTGGGAGGCCTACGGGCTCGTCGCGCCCCTGGAGGACGGCATCTACGACGCCGAGGTGGTGACGGTGGCCGCGCTCGTCTGCGAGCTGCGGCGGTTCGGGATCGAGCCCCGGCACCTGCGGGTGATGAAGGCCGCGGCCGATCGTGAGGCGGGACTCGTGGACCAGGTGGTCGCACCGCTCAGGCGCCACCGCAATCCGCAGACGAGGACACATGCCGAGGCCCGCACGAAGGAGCTGGCGGGGCTCACGGTCAGGTTGCACGCGGCATTGGTGCAGACCGCGCTCGGAGTGCGTCTGCCCTGAGGCGGACGGTCCGGGCCGCCCGGATCGGTCACCCGTTCCCGGCCCGACTACCCAAACGTCCCGGGCACGGCCTAGGGTTGCTGTGTGAACGAGCTCGATGTCGTAGGTGTCCGGGTCGAGATGCCCTCCAACCAACCGATCGTCCTGCTGCGTGAAGTGGGGGGCGACCGTTACCTCCCCATCTGGATCGGGCCGGGTGAGGCGACGGCGATCGCCTTCGCCCAGCAGGGCATGGCTCCCGCGCGGCCGCTGACCCACGACCTGTTCAAGGACGTGCTGGAGGCCGTCGGCCAGGAGCTCAGCGAAGTACGCATCACGGACCTGCGTGAAGGCGTCTTCTACGCCGAGCTGGTCTTCGCCAGTGGGGTGGAGGTGAGTGCGCGGCCGTCCGACGCCATAGCGCTGGCTCTGCGCACCGGGACGCCGATCTACGGCAGCGACACGGTGCTCGACGACGCGGGGATCGCCATCCCGGACGAGCAGGAGGACGAGGTGGAGAAGTTCCGCGAGTTCCTCGACCAGATCTCGCCCGAGGACTTCGGCAGCAGCAATCAGTAGCCGTCGGCGGGCGCGGGCGGTCCGGTGGGCGCGGCGGCTTCGGCCGCGGCAATTGCGGCCGGACCATGAGAGCGTCCTGCGGCTTGCGCTCAGGGCATTCGGCTAGCCTTTCCCCGCGGTGGGGTGCGGGAAACCACTCCTGGGGTGATTATCACTCGGCGTGCCGAGTGTGGCGATCGTTGACGCACCCCTGGTGACTGCCTACCGTCGAGAAGGCAGGTCAAGGACGGAGGTCGGCGTGAGAAGCAGCGGCGACGGTACGGTGGGGGGTGCCCCCGGACTCGGTGTCGGGGGAAGCGGTCCGTACCCTCCCTCAAGCTCTCGGCTCCGCTCGAGTGGGGGGTACCCCCATCACGGAGGCGCGGCCGATCACGCTCCGCAGCGGCCGGCGGCCGTGCCGAGCAGCGGAGGGGCGACGTCCATGGCGTCCGAGGAGATCGGCTACCGGGGCCCGACGGCCTGCGCGGCCGCCGGGATCACCTATCGGCAACTGGACTACTGGGCGCGCACGGGCCTGGTCGAGCCGAGCGTACGGCCCGCCCACGGGTCCGGTACGCAGCGTCTGTACAGCTTCCGGGACGTGGTGGTCCTGAAGATCGTCAAGCGTTTCCTCGACACCGGGGTCTCGCTCCAGAACATCCGCACCGCCGTCCAGCACCTGCGGGAGCGCGGTTTCAGCGACCTGGAGCGGATGACGCTGATGAGTGACGGTGCCACGGTCTACGAGTGCACCTCGCCGGACGAGGTCCACGCACTGCTCCAGGGCGGTCAGGGCGTCTTCGGGATCGCCGTCGGCGTGGTGTGGCGGGATGTCGAGAGCGCGCTGTCGCAGTTGCACGGGGAGCGCGTCGACACCGGTGAGACCCTCGTCGGGCCCAACCCGGCGGACGAGCTGGCCCGTCGGCGCAACCGGGCGGTCTGACGGCCCCGGCACCCTCGCGGGCGGCTGCACGGCCTCGTTGTCAGTGGCGTGGTGCAGCATCAAAGACGTGAGAAACGCGCCCACCGTCCTGCACCTCGACATGGATGCCTTCTTCGCCCAGGCGGAGCAGGCGTCCAAGCCGAGTCTGCGCGGGAAGGCGGTGGTCGTGGGAGGCCTCGGGCCGCGAGGGGTGGTGGCGACCGCCTCGTACGAGGCACGGGTCTTCGGAGTGCACTCGGCGATGCCGATGGCGCAGGCCCGCCGGCTCGCTCCGAACGCCGCCTACCTGGTGCCGCGGGGCGCGTTCTACCGCCGGATCAGCGACCAGGTCATGGCGCTGCTGCGGGCCCTGTCGCCGCTGGTGGAGCCGCTCAGTCTGGACGAGGCGTTCGTGGATCTGGAGGCCGGTGGGGCGGCCTGGGACAGCGAGTCGGCGCGGCTGGCCGGAGTGCGGCTGCGCGCCGACATCCGGGCGGTCACCGGGCTCACCGGTTCGGTGGGGCTGGCCGCCTCCAAGATGCTCGCCAAGATCGCCTCCGAGCAGGCCAAGCCGGACGGTCTGGTGCTGATCGAGCCGGGTACCGAGCGGTCCCTGCTCGCGCCGATGTCGGTGCGGACGCTGCCGGGGGTCGGTCCGGCGACCGGCGACCACCTGAGGCGGGCCGGGATCGCCACGGTCGGGGAGATGGTCGAGGCGGGGGAGGGCGAGCTGGTGAGAATGCTGGGCAAGGCGCACGGGCACGCGCTGTACGCCATGGCGCTGGCCCGGGACGACCGGCCCGTGGTGGCCGAGCGGGAGACCAAGTCCGTGTCGGTGGAGGACACCTACGACGTGGACATCCACGACCGGGTGCGGGTGGAGCTGGAGGTGCAGCGGCTCGCCGACCGGTGTGTGCGGCGGCTGCGGGGGGCCGGTCTGTCGGGGCGGACCATCGTGCTGAAGGTGCGGCGGTACGACTTCTCCACGCTCACCCGGTCGGAGACCCTGCGGGGGCCCACGGACGATCCGGCGGTCGTGCGGGAGGCGGCGGCGCGGCTGCTGGACGCGGTGGACACGACGGGTGGCGTACGGCTGCTCGGGGTGGGGGTCAGCGGGCTGGCGGACTTCACGCAGGAGGACCTGTTCGCGCAGGCGGCCGAGGTGCGGGCGGCCGAGGTGCGGGTGGCGGACGTGCGGGCCGAGGGGCCCGAGGAGGAGACGCCGGAGGGGCCCGCCGTGGCCGGGGTGGCGCCCGCGGAGCACCGGTGGCGGCCGGGGCACGACGTGCGGCACGCCGAGCTCGGCCACGGGTGGGTGCAGGGCAGCGGGTTGGGGCGGGTGACCGTGCGGTTCGAGACGCCCGAGTCGGAGGTGGGGCGGGTGCGGACGTTCCGGACCGACGACCCCGATCTGGCACCGGCGGAGCCGCTGCCGCTGGTGCGGCGAAGACCGGACGGGGCACCGGCCGTGGACGCGGCCGGTCAGGGGCCGGCGGTGGGACCACGGCAGGGGAGCGGCCGGTGACGGGATCGAGCGAGGCGGTGCGCGGTGGCGGACGGGAAGGGACGGACGGGCCCTGCCGGGGTCCCGGCGGAGCGGCGTGAGGAGGCGCGCTCGGTGATCCGGCGGGTCACCGGATGGGCCGCGGGGCGCAAGGACGTCGTCGGGGTGCTGCTCGTCGGGTCCTGGGCGCGGGGCGCCGAGCGGGCGGACTCGGATGTCGATCTCGTCGTGCTGACCACCGAGCCTGGCCGGTACGCCGTCGAGGACGCCCAGGGATGCGAGTCGGCCCTGGGAGAGCTGATCCGCAACCGGGCCTGGGGGCCCGTCACCGAATGGCGGTACGCCACCGCTTCCGGTCTCGAGGTCGAGATCGGCCCGCCGACTGGGCGCGTACCGATCCCGTCGACGCGGGCACACGACGCGTCGTCACCGGCGGGGCACGGCCGCTCCACGATCCGCGGGGGCTCCTCGGGGCGCTGGTCCGGGCGTGCGGCCGGTCCGCTCAGGTCTCCTCCGAGCCCGCCAGTCTGCCGAAGTCGCGGTCCGGGAGGGGCGGTGGGGCGGACACGTCGAGGCCGTAGTGGTGATAGAGCTGGAGTTCCTGGTCGGGGGAGAGGTGACGGCCCACCCCGAAGTCGGGGGCGTCCTTGATCAGGGCGCGGTCGAAGGGGACGTGCAGGGTGCCCTCGATCAGTTCGCTGGGCTCCAGGGGGACGAAGGCGTCCCTGCTGAACAGGCCGGTGCGTATGGCCGCCCACTCCGGCACTCCGGTCGCGTCGTCGAGATAGATCTCGTCGATGGTGCCGATCTTGGTGCCGTTCCGGTCGAACGCCTTGCGGCCGATCAGGTTGCGCGGGTCGATGTCGGTCTGCACAGGACCCCTCCACTTGGTCGCACACTCATCCCTTAGCACCACAAAAGAGCACATCGGCGGTCGCGGCCACTCGAAAGGAGGCCTCGTTGACCTCGCTGGTAGTCTGGCAATGGCCGCTGACCCCGTGCGGGAGAGTCCTCCGGAGACCACCGGAGGCGCCGAAGGAGCAAATCCTCCCCGGAATCTCTCAGGCCCACGTACCGCACGGACGAGGTCACTCTGGAAAGCAGGGCGGGTGCCGACGGCTTCCGCTCTCACCGACGGTGAAAGCCGGCTGCCCTCGGGCGGCCGGTGAAGCTCTCAGGTTGAGATGACAGAGGGGGAGGCCGTCCGGGTACCCGCCAGTGGTGCCCCTCGAAGGTCGTGTCTGACCAGGAGGCCTCCGCCATGACCGCCCATCGCATTCCGCTCTCCGACCTCGAACAGGGAATCCCCTTCGAGCAGCGCCACATCGGGCCCGACCAGGAGGCGCGGGCCAAGATGCTCGCCCAGGTCGGTTACGGCTCCCTGGACGAGCTGACCGCCGCCGCGGTCCCCGACGTCATCAAGAACGCCGACGCGCTGGACCTGCCGGGCGCGCGCACCGAGGCCGAGGTGCTGGCCGAGCTGCGGTCGCTGGCCGACCGCAACCAGGTCATGGACTCCATGATCGGGCTCGGTTACTACGGCACCTTCACCCCGCCGGTCATCCTGCGCAACGTCATGGAGAACCCGGCCTGGTACACGGCCTACACGCCGTACCAGCCGGAGATCTCGCAGGGCCGGCTCGAGGCGCTGCTGAACTTCCAGACCATGGTCGCCGACCTGACCGGGCTGCCGACCTCCGGCGCCTCGCTGCTCGACGAGGGCACGGCCGCGGCCGAGGCGATGGCGCTGTCCCGGCGCATGGGGAAGAACAAGAAGGGCCTCTTCCTGGTCGACGCGGACGCGCTGCCGCAGACCATCGCCGTGATCGAGACGCGCGCCGAGCCGACCGGTGTCGAGGTCGTCGTCGCCGATCTCAGCGAGGGCATCCCGGCCGACATCGCCGCGCGGGAGATCAACGGCGTGCTGCTCCAGTACCCGGGGGCCTCCGGTGCCGTACGCGACCTCAAGCCGGTCGTCGACCAGGCGCACGATCTGGGGGCGCTCGTCACCGTCGCCGCCGATCTGCTCGCGCTGACGTTGCTGACCTCGCCCGGTGAGCTGGGCGCGGACATCGCCGTCGGGACGACGCAGCGGTTCGGGGTGCCGATGGGCTTCGGCGGGCCGCACGCCGGGTACATGGCCGTCCACGAGAAGTTCGCGCGCAGCCTGCCCGGGCGGCTCGTGGGCGTGTCCGTCGACGTGGACGGCAACCGTGCGTACCGGCTGGCGTTGCAGACCCGTGAGCAGCACATCCGCCGGGAGAAGGCGACCAGCAACATCTGCACGGCGCAGGTCCTGCTCGCCGTCATGGCCGGCATGTACGCCGTCTACCACGGCCCCGAGGGCCTGCGGGCGATCGCGTGGCGCACCCACCGCTACGCCTCGGTCCTGGCCGCCGGGCTCACCGCGGGCGGCGTCGAGGTCGTGCACGGTTCCTACTTCGACACGCTGACCGTGCGGGTGCCCGCGAAGGCCGCCGAAGTCGTCGCCGCCGCGCGGGACAACGGCGTCAACCTGCACCTCGTCGACGCCGACCACGTGGCGATCTCCTGTGACGAGACCACCGGGCGGGCGCAGATCGGCGCCGTCTGGCGGGCCTTCGGGGTCGAGGGCGACGTCGAGGCCCTCGACGCGGTCACGCAGGACACCCTCCCCGCCGGGCTGCTGCGCCGCGACGAGATCCTCGCCCACCCCGTGTTCCATCAGCACCGCTCCGAGACCGCGATGCTGCGCTACCTGCGCAGGCTGTCCGACCGCGACTACGCGCTGGACCGGGGCATGATCCCGCTGGGCTCCTGCACGATGAAGCTCAACGCGACCACCGAGATGGAGCCCGTCACCTGGCCCGAGTTCGGGCAGCTGCACCCCTTCGCGCCGGCCGAGCAGGCGCGGGGCTACCTCACGCTCATCCACGAGCTGGAGGAGCGGCTTGCCGAGGTCACCGGGTACGACAAGGTGTCCCTCCAGCCGAACGCCGGGTCGCAGGGCGAGTTCGCCGGACTGCTCGCCGTACGCGGATACCACCGGGCCAACGGGGACGAGCAGCGGACCGTGTGCCTGATCCCGTCGTCGGCGCACGGCACGAACGCCGCGAGCGCCGTGATGGCCGGGATGAAGGTCGTCGTGGTGAACACCGCCGAGGACGGTGAGATCGACGTCGAGGACCTGCGCGCGAAGATCGACAAGCACCGCGACGAGCTGGCGGTCCTGATGATCACCTATCCGTCGACGCACGGGGTGTTCGAGGAGCACGTCGCCGACATCTGCGCGCAGGTGCACGAGGCCGGCGGCCAGGTCTACGTGGACGGCGCCAACCTCAACGCGCTCGTCGGGCTCGCCAAGCCCGGCCACTTCGGCGGCGACGTCTCGCACCTGAACCTGCACAAGACGTTCTGCATCCCGCACGGCGGCGGCGGCCCGGGTGTCGGTCCCGTGGCCGTGCGGTCGCACCTGGCGCCGTACCTGCCCAACCACCCGATGCAGCCCGAGGCCGGGCCCGCGACGGGGGTGGGGCCGATCTCGGCCGCGCCGTGGGGTTCCGCGGGGATCCTGCCGATCTCGTGGGCCTACGTGCGGCTCATGGGCGGCGAAGGGCTGAAGCGGGCCACGCAGGTGGCCGTGCTGTCCGCCAACTACGTCGCCAAGCGGCTCGAACCGCACTACCCCGTGCTCTACACCGGCCCCGGCGGGCTGGTCGCGCACGAGTGCATCATCGACCTGCGTCCGCTGACGAAGGCGACCGGCGTCAGCGTGGACGACGTGGCCAAGCGGCTCATCGACTACGGCTTCCACGCGCCGACGATGTCGTTCCCCGTGGCCGGCACGCTGATGATCGAGCCGACCGAGTCGGAGGACCTGGCGGAGCTGGACCGGTTCTGCGAGGCGATGATCGCGATCCGCGGGGAGATCGAGAAGGTCGGGGCCGGCCAGTGGCCCGCCGAGGACAACCCGCTGTGGGGCGCTCCGCACACGGCGGCCGCGCTGGGCGGCGAGTGGGACCACGCCTACACGCGCGAGGAGGCCGTCTTCCCGGCCGGGGTGTCCGCCGCCGACAAGTACTGGCCGCCGGTGCGCCGGATCGACCAGGCCTTCGGCGACCGCAACCTGGTCTGCTCGTGCCCGCCGCTGGACGCCTACCAGGACTGATCCGGCAGCCGTACGCCGAGGGCCCCCGTCCGTGCAGGGCGGGGGCCCTCGGCATGCCGGGGGAGGGGCGGTTCAGGCCGGGTAGGCGTGCGTCTGGGCCGCCTTGACCGTGGCCCACACGGTGGCGCCGGGGTGCAGGTCGAGTTCCGCGGCGGCGACCGTGGTGAGGTCGGCGACCAGGGGAGTTCACCGGTGAGGTCGGCGCGGATCTGGTCGCCGTGGGTCTCCAGGCCCGCGACCTCGCAGCGCCAGAGGTTGCGGGCGCTGGATCCGGTGGGGCGGTCGCGGTGGAGGGTGACCGCGCCGGGCGGGAACGCGACGAAGACCGGCCCGGTGAGGACCTCCGTGGTGGTGAGCGCGGGTCCGGTGTCGAGGCGGACGGTGTGGCCGTCGGCCCGGCCGCGGTAGAGGTTCAGGCCGACGAGCCGGGCGATGTAGTCCGTGCGCGGGTGGCGGGCGATGTCGGAGGGGGCGCCCTCCTGGACGACCCTGCCGTCCTCGATGACGACCAGGCGGTCCGCGAGGACCATGGCGTCGAGCGGGTCGTGCGTGACGAGGACGGCGACCGCCTCGAAGTCGGCCAGATGACGCCGCAGTCGGGCGCGCACCTCCAGGCGGGTGCGGGCGTCCAGGGCGGCGAGGGGCTCGTCGAGCAGCAGCAGCCGCGGACGTGTGGCGAGGGCGCGCGCCAGGGCGACCCGCTGGGCCTGTCCGCCGGAGAGCCGGCGGGGCTTGGCGTCGGCGTGCTCGGCGATGCCCATCCGCTCCAGCCACCTCGCCGCCAGGGCACGCGCCTCGGCCTTGCTCGCGCCGTGGCAGCGCGGGCCGAACGCCACGTTGTCCAGGGCGCTCAGGTGGGGGAACAGCAGGTAGTCCTGGAAGACCACGCCGACCGGGCGGGCCTCCGGCGGCGTACGGTCCAGCACGCTGCCGTCGAGGCGGAGCCGGCCGCCGGTGAGCGGGACGAGGCCGGCGAGGGCGCGCAGGGCCGTCGTCTTGCCTGCGCCGTTCGGGCCGAGCAGGGCGACGACGTCGCCGGGGGCGGCGCTCAGCGCGATGTCGAGGCGGAAGGCGCCCCGGTCGACGACGAGCCGGGCGTCGAGGCCCTCGGCGGTGCCCGTCGTGACGCCGGGGCGGGGCGAGACGGCGCCCGCCGTGGGGCCGGGGGCGTCCTGCGCGCGGTCGGGGGTGCTCATGAGGCGGTCATCCAGCGGTCGCGCAGGCCCGCCAGTACGGCGATGGAGACGGCCAGCAGGACGAGGCTGAGGGCGATGGCGGCCTCCGGGTCGCTCTGCAGGGCGAGGTAGACGGCGAGCGGCATGGTCTGGGTACGGCCGGGGAAGTTGCCCGCGAAGGTGATCGTCGCGCCGAACTCGCCCAGCGCGCGTGCCCAGGCCAGGACGGCGCCCGCCGCGATGCCCGGAGCGATCAGGGGCAGCGTGACCCGGCGGAACGCGGTGAAGCGGGAGGCGCCCAGGGTGGTGGCCGCTTCCTCGTAACGGGGGTCGGCGGCGCGCAGCGTGCCCTCGACGCTGATGACGAGGAACGGCATCGCCACGAACGTCTCCGCGAGCACGACGCCGGCCGTGGTGAACGGCAGGGTGATGCCGAACCAGGAGTCCAGCCACTGCCCGACCACGCCGTTGCGGCCCAGGGCGAGCAGCAGGGCCACACCGCCCACGACCGGCGGCAGGACCAGCGGGAGCGTCACCAGGGCGCGCACGAGCCCGCGGCCGGGGAAGTCGGTGCGGGCCAGCAGCCAGGCCAGCGGTACGCCGACGACGAGACTCAGGGCGGTCGCCGACGTGGCGCAGATCAGGGACAGCCGCAGGGCCTGCCACACCTCGGGGCTGGTCAGCTGCCCGGGGAGGCTGTGCCAGGGCGCCCGGATCAGCAGGGCGGCCAGGGGCAGCAGCAGGAAGGCCAGGCCCAGGAGGGCGGGCAGCAGCAGGGCGAAGGGGACGCCGGTGCGGATCCGGCCGGGCCGCCGGTCGCCCTTGCGCAGGTCGGGGGCGGAGGGCGTCACGGCTTCAGGAACCCGGCCTCGGCCAGGGTCTCCTGGCCCCGCGCGGAGCGGACGAGGGCGACGAAGGCCCGGGCGGCCGCGGCGTTCCGGGAGTCCTCGAGCACGGTGATGGGGTAGTCGTTGACGGCGTCGGCCGACTCGGGGAAGTCCACGCCCTCCACCTTGTCACCCGCCGCCCGCACATCGGTCCGGTACACCACCGCGGCGTCGGCCTCCTTCAGCTCCACCTTCGTCAGGGCGCTCCTGACGTCCTGTTCGTAGGAGACAGGGGTGAGGTCGAGGCCGCTCGCGTCGAGGGCCTCGCGGGCGGCGGCGCCGCACGGGACGGCCTCGTCGCACAGGACGACCTTGAGGCCGGACTTCGTGAGGTCCTTCAGGGAGGCGATCTTGTCGGGGTTGCCCGGCAGGGTGGCGATCTCCAGCTGGTTGCGGGCGAAGGCGACGGGGGCGGAGGCGTCGTCCCCGGCGTCCGTCACGATCGCCATGGTCCTGGTGCTGGCGGCGGCGAACACGTCGGCCGGCGCGCCGCCGGTGATGCTCGCGGCCAGGCTGTCGCTGCCGCCGAAGCTGAGGACGACCTTCGTGCCGGGGTACGTCTTCTCGAACTCCTCGCCCAGGGCCGTGAAGCTCTCCTTCAGGGAGGCCGCCGCGAAGACGGTCACCGTGCCGGACGGCTTCGCCGGGTCCGCCGTGGCGGACCCGGCCCCGGAGGAGGTGCCGTCCGAGGAGGAGCAGGCGGTCAGCACCAGCAGCGCGGCGGCCCCGGCGCCCGTCAGGCGCAGCGTCCGGCGGGCCCGGCGGGCGGTTCGGGTCGTCACGGTGCGCTCCTCGGTGTCGTCGCGGTCCCTCGAACGGGCCCCTGCCGAGATGGTACCGCCGCAGGTGCGAGGGTTGATCCGCTTTTCACTTTGCGTCAGCGGCATCTTTTCGGCTTTTGAGGTCGCAGGTGCCGGGTGCGGCAGAGTGGGCTCGTGTCAGGTGCGGTCGATGTGGACGTTGGTCGACTTCACGCGGGCCGTGGCCTCCATGCCCACCTCCAGGCCGAGTTCCTCGACGGCCTCGCGGGTCAGGAGGGAGACCAGGCGGTGCGGGCCCGCCTGGATGTCGACCTGGGCGGCGACGTCGCCCAGCTTGATCGCGGTGACGATGCCGGGGAACGCGTTGCGGGCCGAGGTGTAGGAGGCGCCGCCCTCCTCGCCGCCGGATCCGGCGAGTTCGACCGAGAAAGCGGCGAGATCCTCGCCGTCGATGAGACGTCGTCCGGTGTCGTCGCGGTGCGTCGGCACCCGGCCCGCGTCCGCCCAGCGGCGTGCGGTGTCGGGGCTCACGCCGAGCAGGCGCGCGGCCTGGCCGATGGTGTAGGACTGCATGCCGGTCACGATAGGGGCAGGCGGGGGATCGGGGGAGCGGCGTCGGCCCGCACGCGGCCCGGGGCGGCGGGAACGGCCCCGGCGACCCGGTGGCGTCAGGACCGGCGCGGAAACCCGTCCGGAGCGAGTGCGGTGTACGAGGTCCGTCGAGGGTGAGCGCGGCGTACGGGGCTCGTCGAGGGTGAGCACGGCGGCGTATGAGACCCGTCAAAGGTGAGCACGGCGGCGTATGGGAGCCGTCAACGGCGGTCGATTCCGGTCAGGGCGGTTGTTCCCTGTAACCGTCCCTGTTCCACGTCCCACCGGGATCTCATCCCCCGGATCTCACCTCCAGGAGCTCACGATGGCCGATCTGGCCTTCGTCGTCACCACGATCGCGGTCTTCGCGCTGGTGGCCCTCGTCGCCAAGGGGGTGACGAAGCTGTGACCGCCGAGAACATCGTCGGCCTCGTCGTGGCCGTCTCCCTGCTGGGCTATCTCGCCCTCGCCCTGCTCTTCCCGAGAGGTTCTGAGAAGCCCCATGGGTCCCGTACTCGCCGGCGTGCTCCAACTGCTCGCGCTCGTCGCGGCGTTGGCGCTCGCCCACGTCCCCCTCGGCACCTACATGGCCGGGGTCTACTCCTCCGACCGCCACTGGCGGGTGGAGAAGTGGCTGTACAAGGGCATCGGCGCCGATCCCGACATGCGGATGGGCTGGCCCGCGTACCTGCGCGGAGTGCTCGCCTTCTCGGCCGCCGGTGTCCTGTTCCTCTACCTCCTCCAGCGTGTCCAGGGCGTGCTGCCGCTGTCGCTGGGCTTCCGGTCGATCGACCCGGACCAGGCGTTCAACACCGCCGTGTCGTTCGTGACCAACACCAACTGGCAGTCGTACTCCGGCGAGCAGGCCATGGGCCACGTCGTGCAGACGGCCGGGCTGGCGGTGCAGAACTTCGTCTCCGCCGCGGTGGGGCTGGCGGTGGCCGTCGCGCTCGTGCGGGGGTTCGCGGGCTCCCGCTCCGGCGAACTCGGCAACTTCTGGGCCGACCTGGTGCGGGGCGTCGTACGCCTCCTGGTGCCGCTGGCGTTCGTGGCCGCCGTCGTCCTCGTCGCCCGCGGGGTGATCCAGAACTTCTCCGGCATCCATGAGGTCGGCCGGTTCACGGGCGGCTCGCAGCAGTGGAACGGCGGCGCGGTCGCCTCCCAGGAGGCCATCAAGGAGCTGGGCACCAACGGGGGCGGCTACTTCAACGCCAACTCCGCCCACCCCTTCGAGAACCCGACGCCCTTCACCAACCTCTTCGAGATCTTCCTGATGCTGGTGATCCCGTTCGCGCTGCCCCGGACCTTCGGGCTCATGGTCGGCTCGGTGCGGCAGGGCCACGCCGTGCTCGCGGCCATGGGCGTCATCTGGGTCGGCTTCGCCGGCCTGATGATGTGGACCGAGTTCGCGCACCACGGACCGGCGCTCCAGCTCGCCGGCGGGGCGATGGAGGGCAAGGAGGTCCGCTTCGGCGTCGGTTCCTCGTCGATCTTCGCGGTGTCGACGACGCTCACCTCGACCGGCGCGGTCGACTCCGCCCACTCCTCCCTCACCGGTCTCGGCGGCGGCATCACCCTGCTCGGCATGATGCTGGGTGAGATCGCGCCCGGCGGTGTGGGCTCCGGCCTCTACGGCATGCTGGTCATGGCGGTCGTCGCGGTGTTCGTCGCCGGTCTGATGGTCGGCCGCACCCCGAGTACCTGGGCAAGAAGATCGGCACCCGCGAGATCAAACTGGCGGCCCTGTACATCCTCGTCACCCCGGCGCTGGTGCTGGTGTTCACCGCCTTCGCGACGGCCCTGCCGACCCCGGCGGACTCCACGGCCGACAGCGGCGCCCACGGGTTCTCGGAGATCCTGTACGCCTATACCTCCGCCTCGAACAACAACGGCTCGGCCTTCGCCGGTCTGAACGCGGACACCCGGTGGTTCAACAGCACGCTGGGTCTCGCGATGCTGCTCGGCCGTTTCCTGCCGATGGTGTTCGTGCTGGCGCTCGCGGGCTCGCTGGCCCGGCAGCGGCCCGTCCCGGTCACCGCCGGCACCCTGCGCACCGAGAAGCCGCTGTTCACCGGTCTGCTGGTGGGCGCGATCCTCGTCGTCACCGGTCTCACGTACTTCCCCGCCCTCGCGCTGGGCCCGCTCGCCGAGGGCTGGCGTGACGACCATCCGTACAGAGAAGTCGACACAGAAGTCAGAGGACTCCATGTCCACTCCCACCCTGGCCCCCCACCCGGACGCGCCGACGGGTCACAAGGTCCCGAGGGCCGTGTCGGCGCGGGCCTGTTCGACGCCGGGCAGCTTCTGCGGTCGCTGCCCGACGCCTTCCGCAAGCTCGACCCGCGGGTGATGATCAAGTCGCCCGTGATGTTCGTGGTCCTCGTGGGCTCCGTCCTGACGACGGTCCTCTCCTTCAAGGACCCGGGCGACCTGTTCGGCTGGACCATCAGCGCCTGGCTGTGGCTGACCGTCGTCTTCGCCAACCTCGCGGAGGCGGTCGCCGAGGGACGCGGCAAGGCGCAGGCCGACACCCTGCGCAGGGCCAAGGCGGACACCGTCGCCCGCAAGGCCGACGGGACCGTGGTGCCCGGCGCCGAACTGAGGGTCGGCGACCTGGTCGTCTGCGAGGCGGGGACGTCATACCGGGCGACGGCGACGTCGTCGAGGGCGTGGCCTCCGTCGACGAGTCGGCGATCACCGGCGAGTCGGCGCCCGTCATCCGGGAGTCCGGCGGCGACCGCTGTGCCGTCACCGGAGGCACCAGAGTCCTCTCCGACCGCGTCGTCGTCAGGATCACCACGAAACCGGGCGAGACCTTCATCGACCGGATGATCGCCCTGGTCGAGGGCGCCGCCCGGCAGAAGACGCCGAACGAGATCGCGCTGAACATCCTGCTCGCCTCGCTGACGATCGTGTTCCTGCTGGCCTGCGCCACGCTGCCGGCGTTCGCGGACCACGCCGGCACCCACCTCAACGTGGTCGTACTGGTGGCGCTGCTGGTCTGTCTCATCCCGACCACCATCGGCGCGCTGCTCTCCGCGATCGGCATCGCGGGCATGGACCGGCTGGTCCAGCGCAATGTCCTCGCCCTGTCGGGGCGGGCGGTCGAGGCCGCCGGCGACGTCTCCACACTGCTGCTCGACAAGACCGGCACCATCACCCTCGGCAACCGCAGGGCCGCGGAGTTCGTACCGGTGCGGGGCGCCACGGAGGCCGAGGTCGCCGACGCCGCCCAGTTGTCGTCACTGGCCGACCGGACGCCCGAGGGCCGCTCCGTCGTCGTCCTCGCCAAGGAGCGGTACGGCCTGCGCGAGCGGCACGAGGGCGAACTGGCCGGCGCCGAGTGGATCGCCTTCACCGCCCGCACCCGGATGTCGGGCGTGGACGTCGACGGGCGCCGGGTGCGCAAGGGCGCGGCCGGCTCCGTCACCGCCTGGGTGCGCGAACAGGGCGGTGAGGTCGCCGCGGACGCCGGGGAGCTGACCGACCGGATCGCCGGGGCGGGCGGTACGCCGCTGCTGGTGGCGGTCGACGACGCCCGCGGCGCGCGGGTGGTCGGCGTCGTCCACCTCAAGGACGTCGTCAAGGAGGGCGTGCGCGAGCGGTTCGCCGAACTGCGCCGCATGGGCATCAGGACCGTCATGATCACGGGCGACAACCCGCTGACGGCCAGGGCGATCGCCGAGGAGGCGGGCGTGGACGACTTCCTCGCCGAGGCCACGCCCGAGGACAAGATGGCCCTCATCAAGCGCGAGCAGGCCGGCGGCAGACTCGTCGCGATGACCGGCGACGGCACCAACGACGCGCCCGCGCTGGCCCAGGCGGACGTCGGTGTCGCGATGAACACCGGCACGTCGGCCGCCAAGGAGGCCGGCAACATGGTCGACCTCGACTCCGACCCGACCAAGCTCATCGAGATCGTCGAGATCGGCAAACAACTCCTCATCACCCGGGGTGCGTTGACGACTTTCTCGATCGCCAACGACGTCGCCAAGTACTTCGCGATCATCCCGGCGCTGTTCGCGGCCGTCCACCCGGGCCTGGACAGGCTCAACATCATGCAGCTGTCCTCGCCGGACTCCGCGATCCTGTCCGCCGTCATCTTCAACGCGCTGGTCATCATCGCGCTGGTTCCGCTCTCGCTGAGAGGCGTGCGCTACCGGCCGGTCAGCGCCGACCGGCTGCTGCGCCGCAACCTCACGATCTACGGCTTGGGTGGCCTGATCGTGCCCTTCGTCGGCATCAAGCTCATCGACCTGCTCCTCTCCCTCGTCACCGGGCCGTGACCTTCCGAAAGCGTGCTGATCCCATGAAGACCTCTGTTCCGCACACGGCACGGCTGCTGGGGCGGGCCTGCGCGCCCTGCTCGTGCTCACCCTCCTGACGGGCGTCCTCTACCCGCTGGCCGTCACCGGCATCGCGCAGACACTGTTCGGCGGCCGGGCGAACGGCTCCGAGATCACGGCGGACGGCAGGGTCGTCGGCTCCTCGCTCATCGGCCAGCAGGGCTACGGCCCGGACTGGTTCCAGCCGCGGCCGGCGAACGGCCTGGGGGAGAACTCGGTCAACACCCGGTACCGGCTGCTGCTCTCCGGCGCCACCAACCGCTCCGCCGACGACCCGAGCTGGTCGCGTGGGTGACGAAGGCGCGGGCGAGGGTCGTCGAGCAGAACTCCACGGCCGACTTCACGGTCGACCCCGCCCGGGTCCCCGCCGACGCGGTCACCTCCTCCGGCTCGGGCCTCGACCCCGACATCTCCCCGGCGTACGCCGAACTCCAGGTCCACCGGGTCGCCGAGCGCAACGGCCTGTCCGTCGCCCGGGTCGAGAAGCTGGTGGCGGAACACACCGAGGGCCGCACCCTCGGGTTCCTGGGCGAGCCGCGCGTCAACGTGCTCGAACTCAACGTCGCGCTCAGGAGCCTGATCGACCACGGGTGAGGTGGTTCTCCCTCCGCCGTCCGGGCAGCCGACGCGCCATCTTGCCGCTGCCCGGACGGCCTTCTACAGTCCCCTCCGTAATGTTCGTCGCAAGTGCCGAATGTTTCGGGGGTTCTGTCTGTCACCTGTCTGACGGACGTGCGGAAATTTCTCTGTGTTCAAGGGGTTGCCACCTGTCGGAGGCTGTCTCTAGGGTGCGGCAGCAGCGAAGCTTTCTGGATTGCAACCGAAACTTTCGATCCCGCGAACGGCCGTGTCCGGCCGTTCCGTACCCCAAGGAGCGCATGATGGGCGACCCGGGACTCTCCCGACGAGGCTTCCTGGCGGCCTCCGCCGCGGCCGGACTCGGCATGACGGCACTGAGCGCCTGCGGCGGCGACTCGGACGGAGGATCGTCGGGGACGACCACCATCGAGTGGTGGAACATCTCCACCACACAGCCGACCAAGGACGTCTGGGCCGCCCTCGCCAAGCAGTTCGAAGCCCAGAACCCCAAGGTGAAGGTCAAGATCGTCCAACTGGAGAACGATGCCTACAAGTCGAAGATGACCGCGCTGATCGCCTCCGGGAAGCTGCCGGACATCTTCCACACCTGGGGCGGCGGCGTCCTGAAGCAGCAGGTCGACGCCGGGCTCGTCGAGGACCTCACCGACCGCACCAAGGACTGGGCCGACGGCGTGCTGCCGGTCGCCAAGGAGCCGTACCTGGTGGACGACAAGGTCTACGGCATACCGTTCGACATCGGCATGATCGGCTTCTGGTACAACAAGGCCCTCTTCAAGAAGGCCGGCGTCAGCGCGCCGCCCACCACCTGGAGCGGATTCCTCGACGCCGTGAGGAAGTTGAAGTCCGCCGGCATCACCCCCATCGCCCTGGCCGGCAAGGAGAAGTGGCCCGGCATGTACTACTGGGCCTACCTCGCGATGCGCACCGCCGGGGTCGACGCCCTGCAAAAGGCCAACGACGACAAGGACTTCACCGGGGACGGCTTCGTCCAGGCGGGGCAGCACCTCCAGGACCTGGTCGACCTCCAGCCGTTCCAGAAGGGCTTCCTCGGCGCCGCCTACTCCAGCCCCACCGGACAGGCCGCCACCGTCGGCAACGGCAAGGCCGCGATGGAACTCATGGGCCAGTGGGCCCCGGTGGTGGAGGCCGACGCCGGCAAGGGACTCGGCGCCGACCTCGGGTTCTTCCCGTTCCCCGAGGTCGAGGGCGGACAGGGCAAGCTCACCGAGGTGTTCGGCGGCGGCGGCGGACACGCCCTGCGCGCCGGCGCCCCGCAGGCCGCCGTCGACTTCCTGAAGTTCTTCGCCTCCGCGGCCACCGACACCGAACTGGTCAAGAAGACCGGTGTGCTGCCCGTGGTGCCGGCCGCCGAGAGCGCGCTGACCGACCCCAACCTCAAGGCCGTGCAGACCCAGTTGAAGGCGGCCACCGGCTTCCAGCTCTACCTCGACCAGGCCTACGCGCCTGCCCTCGGCCAGGAGATCAACGACAGCGTCGCCGCCCTCGTCGCCGGCTCCAAGTCACCCGCGCAGGTCGCCCAGTCGATCACCAAGATCGCGAAGGAAGAGCAGTAGCCGGCGATGACCTCGACCTACCTCCCGGACAAGCGCAGCGGCCCGCCCGTCGGTACCCCGCCCCCGGCCGCCGGAGCGGCCCGGCGGCGGGCACGCCACTGGCTCACCGCCGTCGTCTTCCAGGTGCCCGCCCTGGTGCTGTTCGGCGTGCTGGTGCTGCTGCCGATGCTGTTCGCGCTGTACGCCTCGTTCTTCCGCTGGGGCGGCTTCGGCATGCCCGAGGACTACATCGGCGTCGACAACTTCACCCGCCTCCTCGACGACCCGGTCTTCCTCGGCGACCTCTGGCGCTGCCTGCTCCTGGTCGTGCTCTCGCTCGTGGTCCAGCTGCCGTTCGCGCTCGCCCTCGCGGTCGCGCTCAACCAGCGCCTCCGCGGGCGGGCCGTCTACCGGATGCTGTTCTTCGCGCCGTACATCCTCTCCGAGGCGATCACCGGCGTGCTGTTCGCCATGATCTTCGCGCCCGACCAGGGCCTCGCCGACCACGTGCTCGGCGCGGTCGGCCTGGACGGCCTGGGCGGGGAGTGGTTCGCCGACCCGTCCACCGTCATGGCCACCCTGTTCCTCGTCATGACGTGGAAGTACTTCGGCTTCCACATGATGCTCTACCTGGCCGGACTCCAGTCGATCCCGGCCGAGTTGACCGAGGCCGCGCTCATCGACGGCGCCGGCCCCTGGCAGCGCTTCCGCCACGTCACCCTGCCGCTGCTCGCCCCGACCCTGCGGATCAGCGTCTTCCTGTCCGTCATCGGCGCGGTCCAGCTCTTCGACCTGGTCTGGGTCACCACCGCGGGCGGCCCCGACCACCACTCCGAGACGATGGCCGTCACCCTGTTCCAGTACGGCTTCAAGCGCTACCAGGTCGGCTACGCCAGCGCGATCAGCGTGGCCATGTTCGCCATCAGCCTCGTCTTCGCCCTCACCTACCAGAGGTTCGTGCTCCGCCGCGACCTGGAGGGGGCCACCACGACCCTGAGAGGAGGCGGCTCGTGAACGCCCGCCGGACAGGCCGTACCTTCCCGCTGCACATCGTCCTGATCGCCGTCGGCACGGCGATGGCCGTCCCCCTCGTCTACGCCGTCCTGTCCGGCTTCAAGTCGACCGACGAGCTGTCCCGCAACCCCATCGGCCTGCCCGAGTCGTGGGTGACCTCCAACTACACCGACATCCTGGGCTCCGGCTCCTTCTGGCAACTGGTCGGCAGCAGCACCCTGATCGCGATCGGCACGACGGTGGTGGTGGTCGCGGTGTCCGCGCTCGCCGCGTTCTCCTTCGCCCGGTTCGCCTTCCGCGGCCGGGAGGCGCTGTTCACCCTGTTCACGCTGGGGCTGATGTTCCCCTTCGCGGTGGCGGCCCTGCCGCTGTTCCTGCTGCTGCGCCAGATCGGCCTGCTGGACAACCCGCTCGGGGTGATCCTGCCGCAGGCCGCCTTCGGGCTGCCGATGACGATCGTCATCCTGCGCGGCTTCTTCCGGGAGATCCCCGCCGAACTGGAGGAGGCCGCCACCCTCGACGGCTGCGGCCCCCTCGGCTTCTTCTGGCGGATCCTGCTGCCCATGGCCCGCCCCGCCCTCGGCACGGTCTCCGTGCTGGCGGTGGTGGGGAGCTGGAACAACTTCTTCCTGCCGCTGCTGGTGTTCACCGACTCCACCTGGTGGACGATCCCCATCGGCGTGCAGCAGTTCCAGGGCCAGTACTCGGCCGAGTACGCCCGCGTCTTCGCGTACCTCGTCCTCGCCATGGTCCCCGCCCTGGCCTTCTACTCCGTCGCCGAGCGCCAGCTCGTCGGCGGACTCACCGCCGGCGCCACGAAGGGATGACGCGCGCCCCCGCGGCCGTACGACTCGACGACATCACCGATCGCCCAGGAGTCGCCCCATGCCCCGCACCTCCCGTACCCGGCTCGGACTCGCCGCGGTGCTCGCCGCCGTCCTGACCGGCGCCGGTGTCGCCACCGGCCCGGCCGCACAGGCGCACCCGCGGCACCAGCACCACCGCACGCTCGCCGACCTCGCCGAGCGCCACGGCCGCTACTTCGGCAGCGCCACCGACAACCCCGAACTCACCGACACCGCCTACACGGAGATCCTCGGCGACGAGTTCGACATGATCACCCCCGGCAACGGCATGAAGTGGTACGCCACCGAGCCGCAGCAAGGCGTCTTCGACTTCTCCGCCGGCGACGAGATCGTGGACCTCGCCCGCGCGAACCACCAGCGGGTCCGGGCCCACACCCTCGTCTGGCACAGCCAGCTGCCCGGCTGGCTCACCGACCGGGAGTGGACGGCCCCCGAACTGCGGGCCGTCCTCAAGAACCACATCCAGACCGAGGTGCGCCACTACCGCGGCAAGGTCTACTCCTGGGACGTCGTCAACGAGGCGTTCAACGAGGACGGCACCTACCGCGAGACGGTCTTCTACAAGACGCTCGGCCCCGGCTACATCGCCGACGCCCTGCGCTGGGCCCACCAGGCCGACCCCAAGGCCAAGCTCTACCTCAACGACTACAACGTCGAGGCCGTCGGCCCCAAGAGCGACGCCTACTACGCCCTCGCCAAGGAGCTCAAGGCGCAAGGGGTCCCGCTGCACGGCTTCGGCCTCCAGGCCCACCTCGCCCTCCAGTACGGCTATCCGGCGAGCCTGGAGGACAACCTGCGCCGCTTCGGCCGCCTCGGCCTGGACACCGCCCTCACCGAGGTCGACGTGCGGATGCAGTTGCCCGCGACCGAGGAGAAGCTCGCCCGGCAGGCCGACTGGTACCGGGACCTGACCGAGGCGTGCCTCGCGGTGCGGCGGTGCGCCGGGGTGACCGTCTGGGACTACACGGACAAGTACTCGTGGATTCCCGACTTCTTCCCGGGCGAGGGGGCGGCCCTGCCGTGGGACGAGCAGCTCGCGCCGAAGCCGGCGTACCACGCGATCCGGGAGGCGCTGAAGTAGGGCAGCGGCGCGCACACGGGCCGGCCGGGGGTGTGCCGAGGGGCGCGAGGTCCGGGAGCCCCCGGACCTCGCGTACCCGTGGGCGAAGAGGCGGGAGGGCGACCGCGGGGGCCACGAGGGCGACCACGGGGTCACCGGGAGTGAGCGGCCGCGGGCGCGCGTCGGGGCCGGCGCGCGGCGGCGGCCGCGATCCGGCGCCCCGGACCGGTGGCCGGCGCTCGACGGCGCCGGTCCGGGTGGTGTGCCGAAACGGTGCCGCTCAGGCCGCCGTCACGACGCGGCCGCCGGCCAGCGGGCGGTGCGGTGCGATGATCCGGCCGTCCGGCAGGATCTCGCCGGTGTCCTCGAAGAGCAGGACGCCGTTGCACAGCAGGCTCCAGCCCTGTTCCGGGTGGTGCGCCACGAGGCGGGCGGATTCCCGGTCGGCGGAGTCGGCTGTCGGGCACGGTGGCTGGTGCTGGCACATGGAGGGGATCTCTCGCTCAGGCGTGGTGGGTGGAAGGTGTGTCGTGTCTGTCCCGCGGCGTGAAACGTCGTTCATGGCCGCCCCCGTTGTGATAAGTCGGTCGGAACCCAAGTGTTGCCCCACGGGCGTAGTTCCGCAGGGATTTCGCGGCACCGCTCCTCACAGGTTCATGACGCGTCACCCGCGCGGGCGGTTCATTCCCACTGCACCGTCAGTTCGGGTGGTTCCGGCTGGCCGGATGGGGCTAGTCCCCATGGCCCGGGGGCCTCGGGCCGGACCGGAGAGAGCGTCGTACCCCGCCACCGGGGCCGCGGTGGCGGGGTACGGCACGACGCGGGCGGGCGGTCAGGCCGGCGAGCCGAGCAGGGGCGGCCGGGTCACCCGGAGGCTGAGCACCGGCAGCAACTCGGCGACCCGGTGCGGGCGGTGCGCGGCGATGCCGGGCGGCGCCGGGGCCAGCGGCACCAGGAGGTCGGTCGCCGCCGGATGCCCGGAGGCGCCGTCCGAGGCGCAGTCGCCGTGCAGCCACAGGGTGAGCATGTAGAGATCGGGCAGGGACAGCAGGCGCGCCTGGTACGGCTGGGTCGTCGACTCGGCCTGGCGCAGGGCCAGTTCGGTGGAGGCGAGGTACGGGCCCTCGAAGAAGTGCGAGAAGGTCCAGCCGTCCGGGGTCAGCCGGGTCTCGGCCGCGGCCAGCGACCGGTCTCCGCAGCGGATCAGGAAGCGCCAGCCGGCCAGCCTGGTCGCGGACGTGCCCTCGGGGGCGATCCGGTCCAGGACGTGCACGGGCAGCGGGAGTTCGGGAGTGAGGGGTCCCTGGGCGGTGCGCAGGGCGGGAGTCCTCGCCTCGCGGACCGCGGTGGGAGAACCAGTGCCGTGAGGACGGAGCGCAGGGCGGGCGCGGGAGCCGGGGGGACATGCAGCGGCATGGTGGGTCGCCTCTCATTGGACAGGCACGATGGCACGAGGGCGTGGGTGGGGCGGACGGCGCTGTCAGCTCTCAGGGTGAGGTCGGAGAGGCAGGGGAGCCGGGGTCTGGGAACGGAGGCTGCGCCTGCGGCCCGCCGTCTCTCTCGTAGAGGACGACAGGCTCCTTCGACCGCGGGGTGCCCACCTTCTCCGCCTTGTCCGCGGAGTTTATACGACACGTGTTCAGACTGTGTTTCGCCTAGCCGCTCCCGGGATACCCGTCAAGATTCCATTCGGACGGCGGTACGCGTGAATCATCCCGATTCGGAGAGAGGTGCGCCTCGATGACCTCAGGATATGCGGGCGCAGTGGTCGGCTTATTCTCGTCGGCGTTTTTCACGAGATCCCGAGTTCATGAATCGGCCCTTTGCTTCATGCCCCGTGAATGTGCCTCCGGTCACCTCCGGCGACTCGGCCAGAGTAGCGGGTGTGATGCCGGGTAGGTGACGTTATCGATCGACGGGGTTGGGCATCATCCCCTCTGACCCCGGCACACCGGCGGCCGGAACCTCGGACCGCCACGCGAGGAGGGACGTCCCATGGGGGAGAAGGTCGTGGCGGGCGGGTTCGACCTGTCCGATCGCCAGCGCCACCGGGACAAGCTGCGCCAGTGCCTGTCGGTGCTGGAGCGCCTGCTGGCCCAGCAGCGCTTCGACCGCCCCAGGAATCTCATGGGGCTGGAGATCGAACTGAATCTCGCCGGCGCGGACGGTCTGCCGAAAATGTTGAACGGGGAAGTGCTGGAGCGGATCGCCAGCCGGGACTTCCAAACAGAACTCGCCATGTTCAATCTGGAAGTGAACATAGCTCCGCACCGGCTGGGCGGCCGGGTATTCGACCGGCTCGCGGAGGAACTCCGTACGTCACTGGCATATGCCCACCGAAAGGCCGGGGAAGTCGACGCGGGAATCGTGATGATCGGTATTCTGCCGACTCTCGACCGTGACGACCTGGTCTCCTCCAACCTTTCCGACGTCGACCGCTACACCCTCCTCAACGATCAGATCGTGGCCGCCCGCGGTGAGGAGTTCACCCTCGACATCGACGGCGTGGAGCATCTGTCCTGCACTTCGAAGTCGATCGTCCCCGAGGCCGCCTGCACGTCCGTGCAGCTGCACCTCCAGGTCACGCCGGGCCGCTTCGCCGACGTGTGGAACGCCGCGCAGGCCGTCGCCGCGGCCCAGATCGCCATCGGCGCCAACTCGCCGTTCCTCTTCGGTCACGAACTGTGGCGCGAGTCCCGGCCGCCGCTGTTCCAGCAGGCCACCGACACCCGGCCGCCGGAACTGCAGGCCCAGGGAGTGCGCCCGCGGACCTGGTTCGGCGAACGCTGGATCAGCTCCGCGTACGAGCTGTTCGAGGAGAACCTGCGCTACTTCCCCGCCCTGCTGCCTCTCTGCGACGAGGAGGACCCGGCGCAGGTCCTGGCGGCGGGCGGCACCCCCAAACTCGCCGAACTGGTCCTGCACAACGGCACCGTGTACCGCTGGAACCGCCCCGTCTACGACGTCGCCGACGGCGTCCCGCACCTGCGCGTCGAGAACCGCGTCCTGCCCGCCGGCCCGACCGTCACCGACGTCGTCGCCAACGCGGCCTTCTACTACGGCGTGGTCCGCGCCCTGGCCGAGGAGTCCCGGCCGGTGTGGACCCGGATGCCCTTCGAGACCGCCGCCGACAACTTCGACGCGGCCTGCCGCCACGGCATCGACGCCCGGCTGCGCTGGCCCCGGCGCGGCCGGCTCGGGGGCGTCGCGGAGGTCGACGCGGTGAGTCTCGTACGCGACGAGCTGCTGCCGCTGGCCGAGACCGGGCTGGACGCGTGGGGGGTGGAGCCGGCCGACCGCGACCTCTACCTGGGAGTCATCGAGGAGCGGTGCCGGCTGCGGACCAACGGCGCGAGCTGGCAGGTGGCGACCTTCCACGCCGCGCTGGAGGCAGGGCTGCCGCGGGACGCGGCCCTGGCGGCGACGACCCGGCGGTACGCGGAGCTGAGCCGTCGGGGAGAGCCCGCGCACACCTGGCCGGTGGGACTGCCGGAGCCCGTCCCCGCGGGGTGACGGCCCCGGGGCACCGCGGTTCCGCGCGGCCCCCGGCGGACGGGCCGTGCGCGCGGGCCGTCGCGGCGTGGGGCCGACGCCGGTCGCACCGTGGGGATCGGGCAAGCTGTGACGTCCGATGGTGGTGCGGCAGGTGTGAAGGTGGAGGCCCCGCAGGTGGCTGATTCTTTTCCGCAGGAGCGGTTCTCCCGGCGGATCCTCCGGGACGAGACGCTGCTCGTCCTGGGCGTCTCGCTGGGCGCGAGCGGGGTGTCCGCCCTGATCAGTTTCGTCGGGTCGGTCACGAAGCCGGGCGGTCTCAAGGACCAGGCGGCGACCCTCAACGCCTCGGCCGCGCCGGGCCGCCCCTGGCTCGACCTCGCCTGGCAGCTGTTCGGGATCGCCAGTGCGCTCGTCCCCGTCGCGCTCGTCGCGCACCTGCTGCTGCGCGAGGGACAGGGCCTGCGCACCCTCGGCTTCGACCGCACCCGCCCCTGGCCCGACCTCGGCCGCGGCGCCGCGATCGCCGCGGTCATCGGCAGCTCCGGCATCGCCTTCTACCTCGCCGCCCGCGGTCTCGGCTTCAACCTCACGGTGGTGCCCGAGGCCCTGCCCGACGTGTGGTGGAAGTACCCGGTGCTGATCCTGTCGGCGCTGCAGAACGCGATCCTCGAAGAGGTCATCGTGGTCGGCTATCTGCTGCGCCGCCTCGGACAGCTGGGATGGACGCCGGTCGGGGCGATGGCGGCCAGTTCCGTGCTGCGCGGCTCGTACCACCTCTACCAGGGCATCGGCGGGTTCGTCGGCAACATGGTGATGGGCGTGGTGTTCGTGTACCTCTACCGACGATGGGGCCGGGTGGGGCCCCTGGTCGTCGCGCACGCCCTGCTCGACATCGGTGCCTTCGTCGGATACGCGCTGCTGGCGGGCAAGGTCGACTGGCTGCCCACGGCATGAACGCGGGCCGTACGCCCCCGGCCCGGACAGACCCTAGGCGAGCAGGTCGCCCTCGATGACGGTGACCGCGCGGCCCCTGAGCAGGGTGCGCGGGCCGCGCAGTTCGGTGCGGACGTGGCCGGAGCGCGGTGAGGCCTGCAGACCGGTCAGCTCGGCGCGGCCGAGGCGCTCCGACCAGTAGGGGGCCAGGGCCGTGTGGGCGCTGCCGGTGACCGGGTCCTCGTCGATGCCGACGTTGGGGAAGAAGCAGCGGGAGACGAAGTCGTGGCCCAGGCCGGGGCGTTCGGCACGGGCGGTGGCGATGACGCCGCGCGCGGAGTGGGCGCGCAGGGCCCGGTGATCGGGGCGCAGGGCGCGAACGGTGTTCTCGTCGGCGAGTTCGACCAGCAGGTCGCCCACGTCCGGGCCGGTGTCGAAGGCCGTGAGCGGTTCGGCGCCCAGGGCCTCGGCGACCCCTCCGGGACCTCCACGCGGGTGAGGGGGGCGGTCGGGAAGTCCAGGGTGACGGAGCCGTCCTCGGCGGGCGTCGCGACGAGCACCCCGCTGCGGGTCGCGAACCGCACCGGTCCCGCGTGGGCACCCGTGCTGTGCAGGACGTGCGCGGTGGCCAGCGTGGCGTGGCCGCACATCGCCACCTCGGTGACGGGGGTGAACCAGCGCAGCGCCCAGTCGGCCTCGCCGCCCGCCGGCAGCGGGTGCGCGAAGGCCGTCTCGGCGTGGTTGACCTCGAGGGCCACGTTCTGGAGCCGGTCGTCGCCGGGGAAGGTGTCGAGCAGCAGGACCCCGGCGGGGTTCCCGGCGAAGGGACGGTCGGTGAAGGCGTCGACGATACGAATCCGCATGTGGCGACGGTAGGCGCCGGCAGCGGCGGCCGGCCAAGGCCAATCGGCGATCGCTGGACCGGTCGGGGAACCGGCCGCGCCCGCCCGGACGTTGATCGCGGTGGGGCGGACGGCCCGGCAGGCACGACGACCGGCGGAAGGACACTGCCCTGAACGGCACCGAGGCAAGGAGCGACGAGGGCCCCTCGTGCTGACGGGGGCGACCGGCTTCATCGGGTCCCATGTGCTCGGCGCGCTGCTGGACCGGGGAGTTCGTGTGCGGGCCCTGGTCCGCGCGCTCCCGGCGGCGAGGCGGGGGCCGGGGCCGTCGAGTGGGTGCGCGGCGACCTGACCGACCCGGACGCGGTGCGCGGTCTGTGCGAGGGCGCGCGGACGGTCGTCCACCTGGCCTCGTACGTCGGCGCGGACGAGCGGCTGTGCGAGGAGGTCAACGTCGGCGGCACCCGTGCGCTGATGGCGGAGGCCCGGCGGGCCGGCGCCCGCCGCGTGGTGCACCTGTCGACGGCCGCGGTGTACGGCGTCGGCCCGCACCGGGGCATCGCCGTGGACGGGACACCGGCCGAGCCGGCCTCCGCCGTGAGCCGGACCCGGCTGGCCGGGGAGACACCTGCCCGGGAGGCCGGCGCGGTCGTCCTGCGGCCGGGACTCGTGCTCGGTGCCGGGGACCGGTGGGTCGTGCCAGGCCTGCGGGAGCTGGTCGAGCGGGTGCCGGCCGAGTGGGACGGCGGCCGGGCCCTGCTCTCGGTGATCGACGTCGGCGACCTCGCCCGTCTGATCGCCGCGGTCGCCACCGGCCCCCACCCGGTCCCGCCCGGCGTGTACCACGCGGGCCACCCCGACCCCGTGCGCGTCGGCGACCTGCTGGCCGCGCTCGCGCGGTACGGCGTGCTGCCGCCCCGCCCCGACGCCGACTGGCCGTGGGCCACCTGCCTGGAGCGCCTGCGGGCCACCCCCGGCCGGGCCTCGGAACGCCAGTTCGCCCTGGTCGGCCGCGACCACTGGTACCGCGCCGACGAGATCTGGGAACTGACGGCCGAGCCACCGGGACCCGGCCCGCTGAGCCGCCTTTCGGACGCGGCCGGGTGGTACCGGGAGCTGCTGGGGCGGGGTGCCTGAGACAGCGTGGGGCACGGACCGGGGACACGGGCGGCACGGGGCCCGCGGGCCCCGTGCCGCCCGGTCCGCCTCGCGCGCCGTCCGGGCCCGGTGACGTGCGGCACGGCGTGGCGGCTCCCGGTGCGGAAGCCCTCCACCGCGCGGACTCACCGGCACGCTGGGATGCTGGAGTGAGCGTTGCCCAAGGCCTGACGAGAAGTGGCGGTGAACGCCATGCCGGCCCGAGCAGGACGATCCGGGTCACCGTGTGCCGCGTCCGCCGTGGCGTGTGAGGGAACCGGCCCCGACCGCCCCGGCCCCGGTGCCGAGGCCTCCGCCTTGGGCCGCCGACCATCCACGACATCCGAATCGAGGCGACGGTATGAGCGCGACGCACTCTCCGCACACCGGGACCGCCAAGCAGCAGTGGGCCGAGGGCCTGACGGTCTTCGCCGCCGTGACGCTCATGCTCGCGGGGATCCTGGACATCTTCCGCGGCATCATGGGGATCGCCGAGGACGACGTCTTCGTCACGACCCGCAGCTACGTCTTCGAGTTCGACCTGACCGGCTGGGGCTGGATCCACCTGGCGCTCGGCGTGGTGGCCGTGCTCGTCAGCATGGGACTCTTCCGGGGGTCGATGTGGGCGCGGGTCTCCGGCGTGGTCATCGCGGGACTCCTCGTCATCGCCAACTTCCTGTCGCTGCCGTACTACCCGGTCTGGTCCGTCGTGATGATCGCCTTCTCCGGGTTCGTCATCTGGGCCCTGTGCATGCCACGGTCGGACACCGCGTCGCTGCGCCACTGATCCTCCCGCGCGCGGGAGCGACGGCCGCCCGCGCGCGTCCCGACGGCCAGGAAGGCGGCGCGCGATGTGCCGATGGCTCGCCTACTCGGGCACGCCCGTTCTGCTCGAGACGATCCTCTACAAGCCCGAGCACTCACTGATCGACCAGAGTCTGCACTCCCGGATGGGCGTCGAGACGACCAACGGCGACGGCTTCGGAGTGGGATGGTACGGACCGGACCTGCAGACCCCCGCGGTCGTCCGTGACATCGGCCCGGCCTGGAGCAACCGCAATCTGCGGGAGATCGCGGGCCACGTCCGCTCCTCGCTCTTCTTCGCCCACATCCGCGCCTCGACGGGGACCGCGGTGCAGCAGACGAACTGCCACCCGTTCCGCCACGGCCGCTGGATGTGGATGCACAACGGCGCGATCGCCGAGTTCCACCGCGTACGGCGGGACCTGGCGCTGGCCGTCGACCCGGAGCTGTTCCTCGACATGGAGGGCTCCACGGACTCCGAGATGATGTTCTACCTGGCGCTCACCCTCGGCCTGGAGCAGGACCCGCCGCGTGCCGTCGCGCGCATGGCGGGCCTGGTGGAGCGGACCGGCCACGAGCACGGGGTGGAGTTCCCGCTGCAGATGACGGTCGCCGTGACGGACGGGGAGCGGCTGTGGGCGTTCCGCTACTCCAGCCTGAAGGCCTCGCGCTCGCTGTTCTACAGCACCCGGGTGGACACCCTGCGCGCCCTCCACCCCGATGTGGAGTTCCTGCAAGAGGTCTCCGACACCACGCGCCTCATCGTGTCCGAGCCGCTCGGCGACCTCCCCGGCGCCTGGAACGCGGTCCCCGAGGGCACGGGCGGCGTGGTGCAGTCCGGCGGCGACGAGATGTTCTCCTTCACCCCGCTGGAACCCGCCCTGGCGTGATCCGGCACCGCACGGGACGAGGCGGTGTCCTGCCGGGCCTTCCCGTGCGAATTATTCCGATATATCGTTGACGCATCGCGATCGATCAACGAACGAATGAACGGAGTGATGGCGATGCGTACCCACGGATACGAGCGTGGACATGGACAGGACGACTTCGCCCGGCGCGGCCGGGGTGGCCGGGGTGGCTTCGACGGGCGTCGGGCCGCCTTCGGGCCTTTCGGTCCGGGTGGTCCGGGCTTCGGCCCCGGCGGCCCCGGTGGCGGCTTCGGTCCGGGCTTCGGGCCGGGACCCTGGGGCGGTCGGGGGCGTGGCGGACCCAGGGGGAGGGCGCGGCGCGGTGACGTGCGCGCCTCGATCCTGGCGCTGCTGAAGGACCGGCCCATGCACGGCTACGAGATGATCCAGGAGATCGCCGAGCGCAGCGGCGGCGCGTGGAAGCCGAGCCCCGGCTCGGTGTACCCCACCCTCCAGCTGCTGGAGGACGAGGGCCTGATCAGCAGCGCGTCGGAGGGCGGCAAGAAGCTGTTCTCGCTCACCGAGGCGGGCCGCACGGCGGCCGAGGAGGGACCCGAGGCGCCCTGGGAGGAAGCCTCCCGCGGGGTCGACTGGGAAGCCCTCGGTGAGATCCGGCAGGCCGGTTTCGGCCTGATGGAGGCCTTCGGGCAGGTCTGGAAGACCGGCAGCAAGGAACAGCGCGAGAAGGCGCTCACGGTCGTCAACGACGCCCGCAGGAAGCTGTACCTGATCCTCGCCGACCAGGACTGACGGCCGTTCCGTACGAGAGCGGGGGCGCCCGGTGGAGGACTCCGCCGGGCGTTTTCCGCTTCCGCGTTCCCGGGTCCGCGGCTGTCGCGGGGGCTGAGGCAAGGCGGCGCGCGCGGTCGGTGCGAAAACGGCCTGATCTCATCCGCAAGGAGGAGATTCCGGCACCTGCTGTCGGCTCTGCGTGGGACGCGAAGATGGTTCCCCCCGCGGATGACCCGGCCGGCCGGGACTGATGGGGTGGAGGATGTGCAACCCCGTATCCCCCGGCAGCCGGTCCGCGACCACGCGTTCCGGGCCATGGAAGACGACGCCGGGCTCAGTGCCGAGCTGGCGGCGGCGGTCGGGGGCGCTCGCCGGCGGGCCGTCCGGGACGGCGACCGGCAGATCGACACCGCGCACCTGCTCCACTCCCTCCTGGAGAGCGACCCGGAGGTGTGCGCCGTCCTCGGCGGGGGTCCGCGGCTCGCCCGCCTCTTCGGCTATCTCGTCCAGCGCAGCATCGGCTACGGCCTGCGCTGGCAGGGTGGCGTCGAGGACTCCGGCGCTCTGCCCGTCGTCGCGGCCGCCGAGGGTTTCTCGCCCCTCGCCTCCGCCGCGCTGTGGCACGCGCGGGTCCGTGCCGCCGGGCGCCCGGGACCCGGCGCCCCCGGTGCGGGCCGGCCCCCCGGCGCGGGCGGCGTCGCCCGCGGCGTCGACCTGCTCGCCGCGATCCTCGCCGACCCGCAGGCCCGTGCCGTCGAGGTGCTGGGCCGGGCCGGCATCGACCCGCTGGAGGTGTGCGCCCGGATCGACGGCGGCCTCGACGAGTGCGACGGCGACAGAGGCGGCGACAGAGACGGCGACAGGGACGGTGCCGGCGACGCGGCCGGCGGCGCACCCTGACCCGGGCGGGGTCCCTTGCCCGTCCAGCGACTGAGACAGGTGTCAACCGGGGTGACGGTCATGTCGTGGCCTGTCATCATGTGCCGGTGCGTACGTCTGTGAGCAGTCAGGTCAGTCGTGGAAAGGGCATCGGGCTCTCTCTCGCGGTCGGGTCGGCCATCGCCTTCGGCGGATCCGGAGTGGCGGCGAAGCCGCTGATCGAGGCGGGCCTCGACCCGCTGCACGTGGTGTGGCTGCGAGTGACGGGCGCGGCCCTGGTCATGCTGCCGTTGGCGGTGCGCCACCGCGCACTGGTACGCCGCCGTCCCGCGCTGCTCGCCGGGTTCGGACTGCTCGGCGTGGCCGGCGTCCAGGCGTTCTACTTCGCCTCCATCTCCCGCATCCCCGTCGGCGTCGCCCTGCTCGTCGAGTACCTGGCGCCCGCCCTCGTGCTCGGCTGGGTGCGGTTCGTGCAGCGGCGGCCGGTGACGCGGGCCGCCGCGCTCGGCGTGGTCCTCGCGGTGGGCGGGCTCGCCTGTGTCGTCGAGGTCTGGTCGGGGCTCGGTTTCGACGCCCTCGGCCTGGCCCTGGCGCTGGCCGCCGCCTGCTGCCAGGTCGGCTACTTCGTCCTGTCCGACCAGGGCAGCGACTCCGGCGACGACGCCCCCGACCCGCTCGGCGTGATCGCCTACGGCCTTCTCGTCGGCGCCGTCGTCCTGACGGCCGTGGCCCGCCCCTGGGGCATGGACCGGTCGGTGCTCACGGGCACCGCCGCCATGGACGGCACCGAGGTCCCGGCCTGGCTGCTGCTCGGCTGGATCGTCCTGGTCGCCACGGTCGTCGCGTACGTCACCGGCGTGGTCTCCGTGCGCCGACTCTCCCCGCAGGTGGCGGGTGTCGTGGCCTGCCTGGAGGCGGTCATCGCCACCGTGCTCGCGTGGGTCCTGCTCGGCGAGCACCTCTCGCTGCCGCAGATCGTCGGGGGCGCGGTCGTCCTGCTGGGCGCGTTCATCGCCCAGTCGTCCGCCCCGCCAAGGGTTTCCCGGACCCGATGGCCGCAGGCGGCCCGGAGCGGGAGCTGTCCGCCCGCGGGACGGCGGCCTGACGGGGGCTTGAGCGGGGGCGGAGGCCCGCCGGGCGGACTGTGCGACCCCGGCGCACCGGCCGGCCCGCCCGGTGCGCCGGGGGAACCGGACCGGACCCGGCTTCCGCAGCCCTGCCGTCACGCCCCGGGGCCGCGGCGCAGCAGGTGCTCGCGGGCCGCCGCGTCCCCCGGACCGCCGCGTGCCGCGAGGCCCGCCGCGATGCGCTCCCGGGTTCCGGCGGGCCGGTGGTTCGCATACTTGAACTTGGCCCGTACGCCCGTCACCTCGAGCCGGATCCCGCGGATCCCGGAGAGCAGACGGCCGTACGGCACCTCGCCCGCCGCGACCCGGGCGGAGCCGCCCTCCGGCTGGAAGTGGCCCGTCTGCCGGTTCAGCAGGTCGGCCTTGGCCTCGGGGTCGTCGACCGGGTGGGCCGTGCAGCGCAGTTGGACCGCCGTGTAGAAACTCGTCGGGGTGCCGTGCTCGGCCGGCTCCTCCGGCGGTGCCTGCCAGGGGCCGGGAACGTACACGTGGTCGTCGACCACGCTGAGCACGACCTCGGGGTCGGCCTCCAGGGCCGCCCACAGGGGGTTCGGCCGGGCGAGGTGGGTGACGGCCTCGCCGCGGTCGGCGTCGTAGGCGAAGTGCAGGGGCTGGACCCACGGGGCCTCGCCCGGAAGGCCGTTGACGGCGAGCTGGCCGAAGTCGTGCGCGGCCAGCCACCGCTGCCACTCGGCGTCGTCGTGGGGCGCGTCCCAGGGGTGGATCAGCATCACAGGGTCCCGAGGTAGGCGGGGAGCCCGGTGCCGGGCGGCAGGTCGGCCTCCGGGACCGGGGTGTCGTAACCCTTGCGGAGGGGGACCACGCCGGCCCAGTGCGGGAGGGCGAGGTCCTCGGGCTCGTCGTTCACGCCGCCGGTGCGGGTCTTGGCCGAGACCTCGGTCAGGTCGATGCGGATGACCGCGGTGGCGGCCAGTTCCTTCTTGTTCGCGGGCCGGGAGTCGGCGGCACGGCCGGGGACGACGTGGTCCACCAGGGCGTCCAGGGCCATGAGCTTCTCCTCGCTGTCGGTCACGTCGTGGGCGATGCCGTGCACGACGACGGAGCGGTAGTTGACCGAGTGGTGGAAGGCCGAGCGGGCCAGGACCAGTCCGTCGACGTGCGTCACCGTCAGGCACACCGGCAGGCCCGGGTCGGCCTGTCCCGTCATCCGCAGCGGGCGCGAGCCCGTCGACCCGTGCACGTAGAGCGTCTCGCCGACCCGGCCGTAGAGCGTGGGCAGCACCACCGGCGCGCCGTCGCGGACGAAGCCCAGGTGGCAGACGTACCCCTCGTCGAGTATCGCGTGCACCAGGTCCTTGTCGTAGGAGGCCCTCTCGGCGGATCGGGTGGGGACCGTGCGGTCGGTCGGGGTGTAGGCGGCCGGCGGCGTCGACGGCGCGGTTCCCTGCGGCTGCGTGGTCCCCTGCATGGCGCTCTCCATTGCACTAGTGCATAATCGTGTTTGTGCTAGGAGAGTATCCGATCAAAGGGCGGCGCGCAGCCGACATCTCCGCGAGCGTCGAGCGGGCGGTGGGCGCCGGTGAGCTGGAGCCCGGGCGACTTCTGCCCCCGATGCGGGAGTTGGCCGAGCGGCTCGGGGTGAACCCGAACACCGTCGCGGCCGCCTACCGCACCCTGCGCGAGCGCGGGGTGATCGAGACCGACGGCCGGCGGGGCAGCAGGGTGCGGTCCAAGCCGGCCACGACCGGCCGCGAGTCCATCCGGGTGGAGGTGCCGGAGGGGGTGCGGGACGTGTCGGCGGGCAATCCGGACCCCGCGCTGCTGCCGCCGCTCGGGCCGGCGTTCGCCCGGGCCGCCGACCGGGGCGACCGGGAACCGGTCCTCTACGGAGACGAGCCGGTCGAGCCCGAACTGGCGCGGCTGGCCCGCGCCGAGCTGGACGCCGACGGCGTCCCGGCCGGGCCGGTGGCCGTCACCTCCGGCTCGCTCGACGCCGTCGAGCGGGTGCTCGCCGCGCACCTCAGGCCCGGCGACACGGTGGCCGTCGAGGACCCCGGCTGGGGTTCGCTCCTCGACCTCGTCCCGGCGCTCGGCCTGCGCACGGTCCCGGTCGGCGTCGACGACGACGGACCGCTCCCGGAGGACGTCGACCGGGCCCTGGAGGCCGGCGCGCGCGCCCTGATCGTGACCGACCGGGCGCAGAACCCGACCGGCGCCGTGCTCGGCGCCGCCCGCGCGCGTGCCCTGCGGGCCGTGCTGCGCCGGCACCCGGGGACCCTGCTCGTCGAGGACGACCACGGTCACCGGATCGTCGACCTGCCGCTGCACCCCCTCGCGGGCGTCACCCGGCACTGGGCCTTCGTCCGCTCCGTCGCCAAGGCCTACGGCCCCGATCTGCGGCTCGCCGTCCTCACCGGTGACGAGGTCACCCTCGACCGGGTCCGCGGGCGCCAACGGCTCGGGCCCGGCTGGGTCAGCAGGATCACCCAGCGGGCCGTCGTGCGGCTGTGGGCCGACGGCGCGGTGGACACCGCGGCGGTCGCGGGGCGTACGGCAGGCGCCGGGACGCGCTGATCGGCGCGCTGGCCGAGCGAGGGGTCGCGGCGTGGGGCCGCAGCGGGATGAACGTGTGGATCCCGGTGCCCGACGAGACCGGGGCGGTGGCGCGGCTGCTGCACGCGGGATGGGCGGTCGCGCCCGGCGCGCGGTTCCGGCTCGCGGCTCCGCCCGGCATCCGGATCACCGTGTCGACGCTGGAGGAGGGGGAGGCGGAGGCCCTGGCGGACGCGGTGGCCTCGGCGGTACGGGTGGGGAGGGGGCGGGGGGTCGTGTAGCGGGGCCCGGGCCGCGTCACCCGTGCACGCCTCGGCGTGCACCGGTGACGTCGTTCCCGCGCCCCTTTCGTCCGCCCCTTTCGTCCGCGCCTTCTCGTCCGCGGCTCCCCGTCCGCGGCTCCTCGGCGCCCGTGCCCGGGTGCTACGCCTTGGCCCGCACCTGTGTCAGCGCCGCTCCCGCCAGGACGATCACCGCTCCCACCGGTGTCGACCAGGTCAGGGACTCGCCGAGCAGGGCCACGCCCGCCGCCGTCGCGATGACCGGGATGAAGTACGTGACCATCTGGGCGGTCGTCGGGCCCACCTCGGTGACCAGGCCGTACTGGATCAGGAGGGCCAGGCCGGTGCCCAGGACGCCCAGGGCGGCGACCGCCAGCAGCGGCAGCAGCGGGAAGCGCGTCGGGAACGTGGTGAACAACGGGGTGACCACGGCGAGTTGCAGGGTGGCCAGGAACAGCTGGGCGCCGGTCATCGACAGGGCCGAGCTGCCGGTGCCGGCCAGGGTGCGGCGGACGTAGATCCATCCGATCGGGTAGCTCAGCGAGGCCAGCAGCGCCAGCGCCGTGCCGCGGGCGTCGAGCCCGCTGAAGCCCTGCCAGGCACCCAGGACCGTCAGCACGCCGAGGAAGCCGAGACCCAGGCCCGCCACCCTCACCCGGGTGGGCCGGTCCTCGGAGAGGGCCACCAGGGACAGGGCCATCCCCCACAGCGGCGAGGTCGCGTTGCAGATGCCCGCCAGGGTGGACGGGATGGTCAGTTCCGCGTAGGCGAACAGGGAGAACGGCAGCGCGTTCAGGAGCAGCGCGGCGACGGTCAGGTGCGCCCAGGTGCGGGCCCCGCGCGGCAGCCGGTCCCGCTTCACCGCGATGGCCACCGCCAGCACCGCCGTGCCGAACGCCAGCCGGCCGAGCGTGACCTGGAACGGCGCGTAGCTCCCCGTGCCCACCTTGATGAGCAGGAAGCTGAAGCCCCAGATCAGCGAGAGGAACCCGAAGCGCAGCCGCCAGTCCAGGGTGCCGCGGGGGCGGCCGGCCGGACGGACGTCCGTGGACGTGGACGTGGAGGCTGAGCCGGACGCTGACGCGGAGGCGGGCACGGGGGTGGGGCAGGCGCGGATGCGGATGCGGGCGTGGGCGCGGACGGAGAACCCGTGGTGGCGGCGGTGGTCATGGTCCTCACCGTCCCCGACGACGACGTCGTAGCACAAGCGAGAATTCGCGAGCAGTATTTCGTAGCATCGCTTACATGTTGAATCTGGAGCGCCTGCGTACCCTCGACGCCCTCGCCCGGCACGGCTCGGTCAGCGGCGCCGCCGCGGGGCTGCACATCACCACCTCGGCCGTCTCGCAGCAGATGGCCAAGCTGGAACGCGAGGTCGGCCAGCGGCTCCTCGCCAAGAACGGGCGGGGCGTCCGGCTCACGGACGCGGGCCGGCTGCTCGCCGACCACGCGGCCCGCATCCTCTCGCAGGTCGAGCTGGCCCAGTCGGACCTGGAGGCCCAGCGCGGCCAGGTGGTGGGGGAGCTGAGGCTGGCGGCGTTCCCGACCGCCGCGCGCGGACTGTTCCCCACCGCGCTCGCCGATCTGCGCGGGGAGCACCCGGGGCTCCGCGTGCGCTCCTGCGAGCTGGAGCCGGAGCGCGGCATCGCCGGGGTGATCCGCGGCGACCTCGACCTCGCCGTCGTCCTGGACTGGTACAACAAGCCGATGCCGGTACCGGACGGGCTGGTCAAGGCGCCGATCCTGGACGACCCCGCCGACGTGGCGATGCCGGCCGGGCATCCGCTCGCGGGACGGGACGAGGTGGACCTCACGGAGTTCGCCGGGGACGAGTGGATCACCTGGGCCGACGGCGAGTTCTGTCACGAGTGGCTGATGTTCACGCTCCGCTCGCGGGGCGTCGAGCCGATCGTCGGCCACCGGGCGGCCGAGACGCACACCCAACTGGGGCTGGTGGCGGCCGGGCTGGGGGTGTGCATCGCCCCGCTGCTCGGACGCCACCCGGTGCCGGAGGGAATCGTCATGGTCCCGCTCCGGCAGCGGCTGCGCCGGCACGTCTACGCACTGTGGCGGGCGGACGCCGACCGCCGCCCGTCGATCAGGGCGGCGGTGCGGGCGCTGAAGTCGGCCGCCGACAACCTCGGCTGACACCGGCCTGCCGCCGGCCGGTCCTGCTCCCGCGGGCCTGCCGCCGGCCCGCTGTCGACGGCCCGGCTCCCGCAGGGCCGTGTCCCGCAAGCCAACTGCCGTAGGCCCGGGGCCCGCCGGTCCGCCGCCGGCCGACACGGTGGACCGACGGGTCCGGTCCCTACAGGTCGGCCAGCTTGCGGAAGTCCCACGACACGATCTTCTCCGGGCGCAGCCGCACCCACGCGTGCCGTCCGTCGTGCGGCATGGCGTCCAGACCGAAGTTCTTGCGGGCGAACAGCGTCTCCACGGAGTCGAGTTCGGCGCAGAGTCCGCCGGTGCGCGGGATCTCGCCCACGAACTCCACGGTGCCGGACAGCTCCACGCCCCGCAGCGACTCGTACTCCTCGCCGCTGTCGATCACGATCGCGACCCGTGGGTCCCGGCGCAGGTCCGCCCAGCGCCTGCTGCGCACCACGGAGTACAGCCACAGCGCGGAGCCGTCCCACAGGAACCACAGGGCGCTCACGTGCGGGGCGCCGTCGGCGGACACGGTGGCCACCCGGCAGGTGCGCTGGGTGGTGAGGAACGCGCTCACCTCGCCCGGAGACATCATGATCTTCCGGCCCCTGCGCTGGGTGACGGTCATCCGTACCTCTTCTCTCTCGGCTTCCCTCACGTCACGCACGTCGTGCCGGAGGCATCTCTGACATCGCGTCGGGAAAGGGCGGTCCGCCCGCACAGGATGGGTCCTCTTCCCCGCTCGCGCAACGGTGCTCCTCCTTGCGCGACGCGGCGGACGCGGCGAGGCGAGGCGAGGCGAGGCGGACGCGGCGGGGCGGGACGGACGCGGCGAGGCGAGGCGGGACGGACGGGACGCGGCGGGCGCGTCAGGCCAGCGTGATCGAGTCACCGCTCACGCTGATCGGCACCTCGGGCAGGGGCTTCGTCGCCGGGCCGCTCTTGACGCTGCCGTCGGCGACGGAGAAGTTGCTGTTGTGGCAGGGGCAGTTGATGACCCCGTCGGCGATGCTCTTCACCGCGCAGCCCTGGTGCGTGCACACCGCCGAGTAGGCCTTGTACTCACCCGCCGTCGGCTGCACGACGACCACCTTCTGATCGGCGAACACCTTCCCGCCGCCCTCGGGGATGTCCGCGGTCGTCGTCAGGGCCGCACCCGCCGCGGCCCCGCCGCCGGCGGCAGCGGACTCGGAACCGCCGCCGGCGCCGGCCGCCCCCGAGGAGTCCACCGAAGCGGACGAGTCGTCGTCGGAGCCTCCGCACGCGGTCAGCGCGGCGGCGAGCCCCGCGGCTCCGGCTGCCGCGACGACGGTGCGGCGGGCGGGTCCCGAGGCGGAGTGGAACGATGCGCTGGTCATGCTGGGGTTCCCTTCGGGCGGATGCGACGGTGTGCCGAGAGGTACGGGCCACGGGTGCCGCCCGTTCAGCGGCGGTCGGACCCGTTCGGACCGTGCCGGGAGCCCGACCCGTCCGGGACGGGCGGGGCGTGAGCCGCAGCTGTCGCGGAGCCGTCGGCCGGGCTCCGCGGGTCCGCGCGACCCCAGTAGCCTGGGGCGATGCTCAGGGAAGTCATCGCGACCCGTTTCATCACGCCCCTGCGTGAGGGCGGCTCGTTGCCGGGCCTCGTCGAGGCGGACGACCTCGCCGCCTATGTCCTGAAGTTCACCGGCGCCGGGCAGGGCCGCAAGACGCTCGTCGCCGAGGTCGTCTGCGGAGAACTCGCCCGCCGCCTGGGACTGAGGGTCCCGAACCTGGTCACCGTGGAACTGGACGCCGTGCTGGGCCTCGGCGAACCCGAACAGCAGGTGCAGAACCTCCTCCGGTCCAGCGGCGGGACCAACCTCGGCATGGACTTCCTGTCCGGAGCCCTCGGCTTCGACCCGCTCGCCTTCCCGGTCGACCCCGCCGAAGCCGGACGGATCGTCTGGTTCGACGCACTGGTCAACAACGTCGACCGCTCCTGGCGCAACCCCAACCTGCTGGTGCACCGCGGCGACCTGTGGCTCATCGACCACGGCGCCACCATGATCTGGCACCACAACTGGCCCTCCGCCGAGACCTCCGCGGCCCGCCCCTACGACGCCACGGACCACGCCCTCGCCCGCTTCCGCCGGACGTCGAGGCCGCCGCGGCCGAGCTGGCCCCCCTCGTCACCGCCGACCTCCTCACCGAGGTCACCGCCGAGATCCCCGACGCCTGGCTGACCGACGAGCCCGGCTTCGACACCCCGGACGCGCTCCGGCGTGCCTACGCGGCACCCCTCCTCGCGCGCGCCGCCGTCATCCACGAACGCATCGAGAGGGACCGGTGAACGAGCGCCACATCATCAGGGCCGGCGAGGCCAACGAGCGGGACGTCTACGAGTACGCCCTGCTGCGGATCGTGCCCCGCGTCGAGCGCGGCGAGCGCATCAACGCGGGCGTGCTCGTCTACTGCCGGGCCCAGGGCTACGTCGGCGCCCGCACCCACCTCGACGAGGCCCGGCTGCTGGCGCTGGACCCGGCCGCGGACGTGGCCGGGGTGCGCGCCGCGCTGCGCGCCGTGGAGGACCTGTGCGGCGGCGGCGAGGCGGCCGGACAGGCGGCGCACGACGACGCCGGACGGAGGTTCCGCTGGCTGATCGCGCCCCGCTCGACGGTCGTCCGGCCGGGGCCCGTGCACACCGGGCTCACCACCGATCCCGCGGCCGAGACCGACCGCCTGCTGGACCTCCTGGTGAGGTGACCGTCCGGGTGATGGATCACACCGCCCCCGTGTGGCGTTGACACCGGGTGCCAAGGCTTCTAGCGTCACGTCTGCCGAAGGTACTAAGCGGTCGCTCACCGAGTCGACGGTGATCAGGACGGTCGCTCCCCACACGGACGTACATTCTCGAGGGCGAGGAGAAGCAGCAATGTCCACCACAGAGCAGCGGGTCGCAGTAGTCACGGGCGCGGCGCGCGGCATCGGTGCCGCCACCGCCGTACGGCTGGCCGCCGAGGGCCGCGCGGTCGCGGTGATCGACCTCGACGAGGCAGCCTGCAAGGACACCGTCGAGAAGATCACCGCGGCGGGCGGCCGGGCGATCGCGGTCGGCGCCGACGTCTCCGACGAGGCCCAGGTCGAGGCGGCCGTCGCGCGCGTCGTCGAGGAGCTGGGCGCCCCGACGATCCTCGTCAACAACGCGGGCGTGCTCCGCGACAACCTGCTGTTCAAGATGAGCGCCGGCGACTGGGACACGGTGCTCAACGTGCACCTGCGCGGTTCGTTCCTGATGACCAAGGCGGTCCAGAAGCACATGGTCGACGCCGGCTTCGGCCGGATCGTCAACCTCTCCTCGTCCTCCGCGCTCGGCAACCGGGGCCAGGCCAACTACTCCGCCGCCAAGGCCGGTCTGCAGGGCTTCACCAAGACCCTCGCCATCGAACTGGGCAAGTTCGGCGTCACCGCCAACGCCGTCGCCCCGGGCTTCATCGCCACCGACATGACGGCCACGACCGCCGCCCGCGTCGGCATGGGCTTCGAGGAGTTCAAGGCCGCCGCCGCCACCCAGATCCCGGTGGCGCGCGTCGGCGAGCCCGACGACATCGCCAACGCGATCGCGTTCTTCACCGGCGAGGCCGCCGGTTTCGTCTCCGGCCAGGTGCTGTACGTCGCCGGCGGACCGCTCAACTAGACCCCCAGGGATCACGGACATGACTGAACTGCCCGCACTCTCCGGCAAGGTCGCCCTCGTCACGGGCGCCAGCCGCGGCATCGGCTACGGCATCGCCGAGGCGCTTCTCGCCCGCGGCGACCGGGTCTGCATCACCGGACGCAACGAGGACGCCCTCAAGGAGGCCGTCGACAGGCTCGGCGCCGACCGCGTCATCGGTGTCGCCGGCAAGGCCCACGACGAGGCGCACCAGGCGATCGCCGTCGAGCGCACGATGGAGGCCTTCGGCCGCGTCGACCACCTGATCAACAACGCCGGTACGAACCCGGTGTTCGGGCCGATCGCCGACCTCGACCTGAACGTGGCGCGCAAGGTGTTCGAGACCAACGTGATCTCGGCGCTCGGCTTCGCCCAGCGCACCTGGCACGCCTGGCAGAAGGACAACGGCGGCGCCATCGTCAACATCGCCTCCGTCGCGGGCCTCGCGCCCTCGCCCTTCATCGGGGCGTACGGCGTGAGCAAGGCCGCGATGATCAACCTGACGCAGCAGCTGGCGCACGAGTTCGCGCCCAAGGTGCGGGTCAACGCCATCGCCCCGGCCGTGGTGAAGACCAAGTTCGCGCAGGCCCTGTACGAGGGCCGGGAGGCCGAGGCGGCCGCCGCCTACCCGCTGGCCCGGCTCGGCGTGCCCTCCGACATCGGGGGCGCCGCCGCGTTCCTCACCTCGGAGCAGTCGGACTGGGTCACCGGTCAGACCCTCGTCGTCGACGGAGGCATGTTCCTCAACGCCGGCGTGGCCTGACGGCACCCGCCGTACCCGCCTCACCTGCCGTACGGGCGCCGCCTCCGACACCGGAAGCGGCGCCCGTACGGCCGTACGGACATCGCGCAGAGTCATGACAACGTCGTCATTTCCCGTGATCCATAACGTGATGTTTGGAGCGGGTTCAGTCGGCCCGGCGCTGCGGTATGGTCTGCCAACCCTTGGCATGGCAGATCGAGGAGCGTGCGCGTGTTCAACCGGAACCGATCCTTGCAGCAGGTCGCGGCGATCGTGTCCATATCCCTGGTGGCCGGATGCGGCCTCCTGGGAGAGGAAGGCTCCGACGACGCCGGGCCGATCGTCGTGGGCACCACCAGCGCCCCCAGCACGCTGGACCCCGCCGCCGCCTGGGACGGCTCCTGGGAGCTGTTCCGCAACGTCTACCAGACGCTGCTGTCGTACCCCAACGGCGCGACGACGCCCCAGCCCGACGCCGCCACGTGCGAGTTCACCGACCGCAGCAGCCGGACGTACCGCTGCGAGCTGCGGGAGGGCCTCTCCTTCTCCAACGGGGACAAGCTCGACGCCGAGGCCGTGAAGTACACCTTCGACCGGATCCTCGCCATCAACGCGCCCACCGGCCCCGCGGGACTGCTCGGCAGCCTCGACCGGGTCGAGGCCGTCGGTGACCGCGAGGTCGTCTTCCGGCTCAACAAGGCCGACGCCACCTTCCCGTTCGTGCTCGCTACCCCCGGCATGTCCCTCGTCGCCCCGGACGACTACCCCGCCAAGGCGGTGCGCGAGGACACCGGCATCGTCGGCTCCGGTCCGTACGACCTGAAGGAGTACAAGGAGGGCGACCGGGCGGAACTCGTCCGCAACGACCGCTACAAGGGCGCGGCCGACCGCAAGAACGGCGCCGTGACCATCCGCTACTTCCAGGACTCCGGCGAGATGGTCAAGGCCCTGCGGGGCAAGCAGATCGACATCACCTACCAGGGTCTCGCCGCCGACGACATCGTCGCCCTGGAGAACAAGGGCGAGGAGAACGAGGGCCTCCAGCTCGTCGAGGGCGCCGCCAGCAACATCAACTACCTGGTGTTCAACCCCAAGGACAAGTGGTCGGACAAGCTGGCCGTGCGGCGGGCCGTCGCCCAGGTCGTCGACCGGGCCGCGCTCGCCCACAAGGTCTACAAGGACACCGTCGACCCGCTGTACTCGATGGTCCCCAAGGGCCTGACGGGCCACACCACCGGCTTCTTCGACGACTTCGGCGACCCCGACCCGGGCAAGGCCCGCGTGATCCTCGACGACGCCGGCATCACCGGTCCCGTGCCGCTCACGCTCTGGTACACCACCGACCGCTACGGCTCCGACACGGCTCTGGAGTTCAAGGAGATCAAGGCCCAGCTGGAGAGGTCGGGCCTCTTCGAGATCACCCTCAAGAGCCGCCCCTGGAAGACCTACGTCGTGGGCTACCAGAAGGGCGAGTACCCGGTCTTCGGCCGCGGCTGGGCCCCCGACTTCCCGGACGCCGACAACTTCATCGCCCCCTTCGTCGGCGAGCAGAACGCGCTCGGCACGCCCTACCCGGAGAAGCAGATCACCCAGGTGCTGCTGCCCCGCTCCCGCCAGGAGAGCGACCGCGCCAACGTGGTGAAGGACTTCCAGGAGGCCCAGCAGATCCTCGTCGACGACGCCCGGCTGCTGCCGCTGTGGCAGGGCAAGCAGTACATCGCCGCGAACGAGGACGTCTCCGGCGGCGAGCGTGCGCTGGACCCGTCGACGATCATGATGGTGTGGGAGCTGTCCCGCAAGACCAGCTGGTAGGCGCACCGCGGACGCCGTTGTCAGTGGTCACCTGTAGGTTCTGTGGCCGGTAAGTGACCGCACGACGGAGGACGTTGACGTGACCGACATCGCCATGCTGCCCGAGACCTGGCGCAAGGTCCTGGGCGACGAGCTGGAGCAGCCCTACTTCAAGGAGCTGACGGAGTTCGTCGAGCAGGAGCGGGCCGAGGGTCCCGTCTACCCTCCGCGCGAGGAGGTCTTCGCCGCGCTCGACGCGACGCCGTACGACCGGGTGAAGGTCCTGATCCTCGGCCAGGACCCCTACCACGGCGAGGGCCAGGGACACGGCCTGTGCTTCTCGGTGCGGCCCGGGGTGAAGATCCCGCCGTCGCTGCGCAACATCTACAAGGAGATGCACGCCGAGCTGGGCACCCCGATCCCGGACAACGGCTATCTGATGCCGTGGGCCCAGCAGGGCGTGCTGCTGCTCAACGCGGTGCTCACGGTCCGCGCCGGCGAGGCCAACTCGCACAAGGGCAAGGGCTGGGAGAGGTTCACCGACGCGGTGATCCGGGCCGTGGCCGAGCGGCCCGACCCGGCGGTCTTCGTCCTGTGGGGGAACTACGCGCAGAAGAAGCTGCCCCTGATCGACGAGACCCGGCACGCGGTGGTGAAGGGCGCGCACCCCTCACCGCTGTCGGCGAAGAAGTTCTTCGGCTCCCGTCCCTTCACGCAGATCAACGAGGCGGTGGCCCGCCAGGGCCACGAGCCGATCGACTGGACGGTGCCGAACCTGACCTGATCCCCGCCGGGCCGGTTCCCCCGGCGGACCGGTCGGTGCCGCCTGACCGGGATCCCCGGTGCCTGCGGTTAGCGTCTTCGCAACAACGCAAGGAGGGTTCGTGGCGGAGCATCGGCAGGGACAGGCGGCGCCGGACGCCGTGCTGACCCGGATCGGGCAGCTGGTGATGCTGCACCACGGGGGAGACCGGGAGGAGGCCGGACGGCGCCTGCTGGAGCTGTGGGAGGAGCTCGGCGAGGAGGGCGACGCGCTGCACCGCTGCACCGTCGCCCACTATCTCGCCGACACCCAGGACGACCCCTTCGACGAACTGGCCTGGGACCTGAGAGCGCTGACCGCCGCCGAGGAGCACGAGCGGGCGCCCGCCGTGCGGGCGCTGTACCCCTCGCTCCACCTCAACCTCGCGGCGGACTACGTCAAACTCGGCCGTACGGAAGCCGCCCGCACCCATGTGCGCAAGGCCCGCAGAGCCGCCCGGGGACTCGGCGACGACACCTACGGCGACGGCGTGCGGGCGGCCATCAGCCGGATGGAGCTGCGGCTGGGGGAGGGCGGTCAGGACCACCTGCGGTCCGAGTAGGCGGGGCGGCAAGGCCTCAGCGCCCGTAGGCGCCCTCGCAGATCACGGACTCCGGGCTGCCGGGCCGCCAGCCCCCGTACTTCCTGCCGAGGCCGCACACGTCGGCGTTGCCGCGCGCCCCCTCCTTCACGCCGGGGACCTCGACGCGCGGCTGCGCGGGGCGACGGCGTTCCGGGCGCGCCGGGGCCGGCGGGCGGTGGCGGGCGGACGGGGGCCGTCCGGCGGACGCGGCGGGCGGCGCGGGGGCCGCCCGCCGTGGTGACGCCGGTGTGCCCGACTCCCGCCCGGGCTCCGTCCCGACCATCTCCAGGGCCTCCCGGGCCGGCGCCTGCACCACCTGCGTCCCGGCCCGTCCGTCGGGCCGTGGCACGGACGGCTGGGCCGGGGCCGCGGGCGGGCGGGGCACGGGCGGGTACCGGACGGTCACGCATCCGGCGAGGACCGTGACGGCCACGGTCACCAGAAGCGTTGCGGTAGTCGTCGTTCGCTGCACCCGCGCCACTCTGCTGGCTCTGGCTCGCGGAGGCACGGCGGACCGGCGGAGGATGCCCCGTACGGGTGATCGCGTGCCCCTCGGGGAGGGTGCGCGGTACGCGGGCTGACGCGGCGTCAGTCGCCGGTGACGCCGTCGATCCGCTCGCGCAGCAGGTCGGCGTGGCCGTTGTGCCGCGCGTACTCCTCGATCATGTGCGTGTAGATCCAGCGCAGGCTGAAGGGTTCCCCGGTGGACCGGCTGCCGCCGCGGGAGAGTTCGTCCAGCTGGAAGCCGGCCGCGTTGCGCCGGGCGATCGCGATCTCGGCCTGCCAGCCGGCGTACGCCTCCTGCCAGGTGTCCTCCTCGGTGAGGTGGAACTCGCCGTCGCGGTCCTCGTCGGTGTAGTGGATCGGGCCGGCCCCGTCGTCCACGAGGACCCTGCGGAACCAGCTGCGCTCGACCTCCGCCATGTGCCGCACCAGCCCCATCAGGGACAGTTCGGAGGGCGGCACGGACGCGGTGCGGAGCTGGTCGTCGGTGAGACCCTCGCACTTCCACGCGAGGGTCTGCCGGTGGTAGTCCAACCAGCCTTCCAGCATGGTGCGTTCGTCGGCGTTCTGGGCGGGTTCGGCGCGCTCGGTCGTCATGCCCGCATGGTCGCCCGGCAGGCCCTTCGCCGCCACGCGTTTTCCGCCGGGCGTTTTCCGCCGGGCGGAGGCCGGCGGGCGGAGGCCGGCGGGCGGAGGCCGGCGGGGGAGGCCGGCGGGCAGGAGGGCCCCGGCCGTCGCCGCCGTACGCGACGGCGGGCCCGCGGCCGGCCCGGGCTCCTGCCGCGGGGCCTCGGCGGGAGCGCCCGCCGGCCGCCGCCGCGGGCCCCGTATGCTGCCGTGCAGGCAGGCGCGGACCAGCAGTGAAGGAGCCCCCGTGAAGGTCGGCTGCATCGGACTCGGCGACATCGCGCAGAAGGCGTACCTGCCGGTGCTCGGCGCGCTGCCCGGGATCGAACTCCATCTCCAGACGCGCACCCCGGCCACCCTCGACCGGATCGCCGACAGCCTGCGCCTGCCGGCCGGGCAGCGCCACCGCGACCTCGACGCGCTGCTCGCCCAGGGCCTGGACGCCGCTTTCGTGCACGCCCCCACCGCCGTCCACCCCGAGATCGTCACCCGGCTCCTGGAGGCGGGCGTCCCGACCTACGTCGACAAGCCGCTGGCGTACGACCTCGCCGACTCCGAGCGGCTCGTCGCGCTCGCGGAGGAGCGCGGGACCAGCCTGGCCGTGGGCTTCAACCGGCGGTTCGCCCCCGGGTACGCGCAGTGCGCCGACCACCCGCGCGAGCTGATCCTGATGCAGAAGAACCGGGTCGGCCTGCCCGAGGAGGCGCGGGCGACGATCCTCGACGACTTCATCCACGTCGTCGACACCCTGCGTTTCCTCGTCCCGGGACCCGTCGAGGACGTGACCGTGCGGGCCCGCGTCGAGGACGGGCTGCTGCACCACGTCGTCCTCCAGCTCTCCGGCGACGGCTTCACCGCGCTCGGGGTGATGAACCGGCTCAGCGGGTCCAACGAGGAGATCCTCGAGGTGTCCGGCCAGGACACCAAGCGCCAGGTGGTCAACCTCGCCGAGGTGATCGACCACAAGGGACAGCCGACCGTGCGGCGGCGCGGCGACTGGGTGCCGGTGGCCCGCCAGCGCGGCATCGAGCAGGCGGCGGGGGCCTTCCTCGACGCCGTCCGGGCGGGAAGGACGCTCAGCGCCCGGGACGCGCTGGCGACTCACGAACTGTGCGAGCGGGTGGTCCGAGCGGTGCGGGAGCGTTCCGGCGCGATCTGACCGCCCGCGCCCCCTCCACCGCACCGAGTCCGAGCAGGACGAGCAGGGCGGCGTGGACCGGCCAGTCGCCGAAGCGGACGTACGGGGTGACACCGTGCGCGAGCGGCACCTCGTAGACGGCGACGGTGCTCGCGTCCGTCCCCAGCCGCGGGCCGAGCCGCCCGCCGCTCGCGTCGTACACCGCCGAGACACCCGTCAGCGTCGCGTGCACGAAGGGACGGCCGGTCTCCGCGGCCCGCAGGGCGCCCAGCGAGGCGTGCTGCGCGGGGGCCCAGCTGTCCTGGAACGTCGACGTCGACGACTCGCCGACCAGGACGTCGGCGCCGTCCTCGACGAGATGGCGGCTCATGTCCGGGAACGCCGTCTCGAAGCACACCAGCGGGCCGATGCGCAGGCCCGACCCGGTGTTCATCACGACCTGCTCCGTGCCGCGCCGCCGGTCCTCGCCGGCCGCCTTGCCGACGGACGTGGCCCAGCCCAGCAGCGACCGGGCGGGGACGTACTCGCCGAACGGCACCAGCCGCATCTTGTCGTACCGGTCGCCGGTCGGTCCGTCCGGTCCGACCAGGACCGAACTCTTGTAGATGCCGGGCCGGTCGGACCGGCGGGCGTCCACGTTGACCAGGATGTCGGCGCCGGTCGCGTGCGACAGCGCGGCCAGCCGGCGCGCCAGGTCGGGACGGTCGGCCAGGTCGTGCCCGACGCTGCTCTCGCCCCAGACGATCAGGTCGACGTCCTGCCCCACGAGCCGGCGGGTCAGCTGCTCCTCCCGGTCGAAACGGCGCTCGGGCCCGTCGACGACACCGGCCTGGACGACGGCTGTCCGGGCCTGCCCGCCGGTCTCCGGCCGCGGCGACCACACCCATGCGGCGGAGGTCGCGGCGGCCGTCGCCAGTAGGGCGGCGACGGCCGGCGTCCGGTGCGCCGGCACCGCGACGAGCAGGGCGAGGGCGACGTTCACCGCCACCACCAGCAGGCTCAGCAGCCACACCCCGCCGACGGACGCCAGCCGCAGCGCCGGCTCCACCTGCCACTGACCGGCCCCGAGCACACCCCACGGCCCGCCCAGCCCCTGCCAGGAACGGACCAGCTCCACGGCCAGCCAGCCCGAGGGCAGCACCAGCAGCGCGGCTCCGGCCCGGCCCCGCGAGGGCACCCCGCCGAGGAACCGACGGACCAGCCAGCCCCACGGCGCCCACAGCGCGCCCAGCAGGGCGGCGAGGACCAGCGTGAAGACGTGCAGGCTCGGCAGCAGCCACACGTGCATCGACAGCATGAACCCGAACCCGCCGGCCCAGCCGTCGTACAGGGCCCGCCTGCCCGTGGGCGCCGAACGCGCCAGCAGGAGCCAGGGGACCAGCGCGGCGTACGCCCACCACCACAGGCCGGGCGCCGGGAAGGCCGGGACGGGCAGCGCGCCTGCCAGGGCCACGAGGGCCGAGCGCCGCCACGGGGAGGAGAGCCAGTGACCGAACGTCTTCATACGGCACCTCCCTACCCCGTGGTCGCTCCAGTGTGCGCGTCCGGGGCGATCTCCGGCCAGATGGTCCCGGGGCGAGGGGGCGAGGGGGCGAGGGGGCGAGGGGCGAGGGGTGAGGGGCGAAGGGGTGCCGTCCGGTCAGCCGGTGACGTCCCGGCCCGGCAGCCGGCGCCACTTCTCCCGCACCACCACCTCGCGCACCCGCCAGCCGTCCTCCGTCCGCAGCAGGGCGAAGTCGTACCGGCCGCCGGACACGAGGTCCGGCGTTCCGGCGGCCCCCTCCTCCCCGCCCGCCGACCGCATCGGGTTCAGGTAGTCGGCCTGGACGCGGGCGGTGTCGCCCAGGTCCTGTTCCAGGACCCCGAAGCGCAGCCGGCGATTGACGATCAGGTGCTGGCGCATCGGGAACAGCCGCATGTTCTCCTCGAGCCAGGCGGCGACCTTCCCCACCTCTCCCTCGATGCCGCCGGCCGAGCGGTGGTCCGCCCGCCCGTCGGAAGTGAACAGGGCCCGGTAGGCCGCCCAGTCGCCGTCGTCGAGGGCGACCGCGTAGTCGGTGATCAGTCCGTCGACGGCCAGGCGGTCCAGTACGGCCGCGAGTTCCACACGCTGCGTCATGGCCCGAGTGTTGGGCACGGCGGGCGCCGCGCCAAGGGCCGTGCGGGTACGTCCGCCCGATCGGCGCGGCAAACCCGCCGAAGACCTCCCGTCGGGAACCGGGCCGGGCCGCGACCGGCGTGACCCCGACCAGCGTCCCTCCGACCGGCGTACCCATAGGGTGAGCCCCATGTCTGCCACGTTGAGTTCCACGAGGACCCGCGCCGCGCTCCGCGCGTCGGCGCGCATATCCGCCGAGTTGTTGCTGCTCCTCGTGGGGCTCGCGGTCGCGCTATGGCTGTTGGGGCAGATGTGGTCGGTCGTGTGGCCGCTCGTCGTCGGCCTGTTCCTGACCACCCTGACCTGGCCTCCGACGCGCTACCTGCGCCGGCGCGGCTGGCCGCCCGCCCTCGCCGCGTCGCTGGTGACCGTCCTGTTCCTCCTGGTCGCCGCGGGTACCGTGGCGCTGATCGCGGTGCCGGTGGCCTCCCAGTCCGGGGAGTTGACCGACGGGGTCGTCGAAGGCCTGCAGAGGGTGCGCGAATGGGCCGCCGGGCCGCCGCTGAACATCGGCGACGACCAGATCAACAAGGCCTTCGACAGCGGGGTCGCCCGCGCCCAGGACGGCCTGGGGAGCATGGTCACCGCCGTCGTCACGGGAGTGAGCACGGTGGTCGACGGCCTGGTCACCGCGGTCCTGGCGGTCTTCCTGATGTTCTTCTTCCTCAAGGACGGCCCCCGGTTCCTGCCCTGGCTGACCCGTCAGCTGCCCGGCCGGTTCGCCACGGACGTCCCGACGGTGGCCGCCCGCAGCTGGGACACGCTGGGCGCGTTCGTCCGGTCGCAGGCGGTCGTCGGTCTGCTCGACGCGGTGCTCATCGGCCTCGGGCTGTGGATCCTGGACGTGCCGCTGGTGCTTCCACTGGCGGTGCTGACCTTCGTCTCCGCGTTCGTGCCGATCGTGGGCGCGCTGTTCGCCGGATTCGTCGCGGTCCTCATCGCGCTGGTCTCCAACGGTCTGACGGACGCGCTGATCGTGCTGGCCATCATCGTCGTGGTGCAGCAGCTGGAGGGCAACGTCTTCCAGCCGATGATCCAGAGCCGGGGGCTCGGCCTGCACGCGGCGGTGGTCCTGCTGGCGGTGACGCTCGGCGGCAGTCTGGCCGGGATCGTCGGCAGCCTGCTCGCGGTGCCGGTCGCGGCACTGCTCGCGGTGATCTGGAGCTACGTGCGCGAGCAGCTCACCGACCCGGCCGAGGGGGCGGGGGCGGACGAGGCACACGACGGGGTCGTGGTGCCGTCGTAGCGTGCCACGCGCGGTTCGGACAGGGAGCCCGGTCGGGCGGGGGGTCCGGCCGGGCGGTGTGCCGTGACGGGGCCGGCCTCAGGCCGCCTTGACGACCTCTCCGCGGATGGCCGCGGCCCACTCGACCACCAGCAGCTCGTACTCCGCCCGCTCCTGGGCCGACAGCGACCCGCCCGCGCGCAGCCACAGAGCCCGGATCTGCTCGTTCAACTCGGCGGCAGACCGCACGGAACCAGGGGCTGATGAACTCGGGGACATGCGCAACAGCCTAGGGGCAAGCACTGACACTGCGCTACCGGGTGGCTACGCAAACCCTATGGGCTTGGTCACGGGCCGCGTTCACCGTGGCCGGGGTGGTGCCCCGGTCGCGGCGAGGGACGGCGGCTTCCCGCCGCCCCTCGCGACAACTTCACGCGTAGTACTCTCGCCGAAGTGGTCCGATGACGCGTCGGGAGGGTGTCCATGGCGAGACGGAACGACGAGCGGCGCGCCGCCCTGGTCGATGCCGCGATCGAGGTGCTGGCCCGGGAGGGGGCCCGGGGTCTGACCTTCCGGGCGGTGGACGCCGAGGCCGCCGTGCCCGTCGGCACCGCGTCCAACTACTTCGCCAACCGCGACGATCTGCTCACCCAGGCCGGCGCCCGCGTCTACGAGCGGCTCCAGCCCGACGAGGCCACGCTCACCCGGCAGCGGACGGCAGGCCGCGACCGGGAGACGTACGCGGAGCTGATGCGTGAACTGGTCGGCCGTGTCGCCTCGTTCCGCACCGGCTACCTGGCCCTGCTCGAACTGCGCCTCGAGGCCACCCGCCGGCCCGAACTGCGCAGGGTCCTCACCGAGCGGGTCCGTGCCGACGTCGACGCGAACGTCGCCTACCACGAGGCCTCCGGACTCCCCGGGGACGCCATGGCGGTGAAGCTGCTCATCCTGGCGCTCAACTGGCTGATCGTGGAGCAGCTCACCCTGCCGGACGTCTTCACGGCGGCGGAGCGCGACGAGCTGGTGACGGCGGCGGTCGACCGGATCGTGGCGGCCGGGTAGGCCGGGGCCGCTGCCTGCCGTCCACGACCTGCCGCATGCCGCATGTCGTGTGCCACCCACCCCGTGTCGTGTGCCGCCGCCTGTCGCGCGCAGCCCCGGCGCGGTCGTGGAACGACCGTGCCGGGGCTGCGCGGGTCCGACTGCCGCCCGGGCGGGATCAGCCCGCCGACTCCGCCGCGTGCGGGCTCAGGACGCCCATCGAGACGAGGACGATGATCACGATGCCGAGGACCACGCGGTAGTACACGAACGGCATGAACGACTTGGTGCTGATGAATTTCATGAACCAGGCGATGACGGCGTATCCGGACACGAACGCGACCACCGTCGCGAACCCGGTCGGCGCCCAGTCCACGTGGCCGCCCTCCATGGCGTCCTTCAGCTCGAAGACGCCGGAGGCCAGCACCGCCGGGATGGCGAGCAGGAACGAGTAGCGGGCCGCGGACTCGCGCTTGTAGCCCATGAACAGGCCGCCGCTGATCGTGGCGCCGGAGCGGGAGACGCCCGGGACGAGGGCGCAGGCCTGGCAGAGGCCGAAGATCAGGCCGTCCTTGACGCCCAGGTTCTCCAGGCCCTTGCGCTGCTTGGGCGCCCGGTGCCGGCCGCCGTTCTCGTCGCGGGCGGCCAGCCGGTCGGCGATGCCGATGACGATGCCGATGACCACGAGCATCGTCGCGGTGATCCGCAGGTCGCGGAACGGTCCCTCGATCTGGTCCTTGAGGGTGACGCCGAGGACGCCGATCGGGATCGAGCCGACGATCACCAGCCAGCCCATCTGGGCGTCGTGGTCCTTGCGCATCGTCTTGTCGAAGAGCGACCTGGACCACGCGGAGATGATCCGCCCGATGTCCTTGCGGAAGTAGATCAACACCGCGGCCTCCGTGCCGATCTGCGTGATCGCCGTGAAGGCCGCCCCGGGGTCCTCCCATCCGGAGAAGGCCGCGGTCAGCCGCAGGTGCGCGCTGGAGGAGACGGGGAGGAACTCGGTCAGCCCCTGGACGAGTCCGAGGATGAGAGATTCAAACCAAGACATGAGGTTACGGAGTCCAAGTGCCGATCGGGGAGGGCGACGGGCACGGCGAGCCGCCGCGCGCGCGGTGATCAAGTGATGTGTCAGGGGCAGCGTAGCGCCCCCGGGTGACAGGCCCGGCACAGGGGTTTCGAAGAGGGGCCCGCGGGGGAAGCGCGCACGGCGGCCGAACAGGGCGTACGTGTTGACCGGCCAGGGGGTCGCCGCTTACGTTGCTGCCGGGAGAAAGCGCTTGCTATGCCGGTGGTCGCGCTTGTCGCTTTTGTCGTGCTTGTCGTATTGGGCGTGCTTGTCGTGTTCGGCGTGCTCGCCGTGCCGGCCGCTTTCGCTCCCGCTGCCGGGCCGTTCGTCGGAGGAGTGCTGATCACGCCCATGTCCCATCCCCTCCGCCCGCCGGTCGCCGCATCCGCGCCGCCGTCGTCGGTACCGGTGCCATCGCCCGCGGCTCCCATCTGCCCGCGCTCGCCCAGCTCGCGGCGGAGGGCGAGACCGAGGTCGTGGCGGCCGTCGACATCGATGCCGGCGCGGTCGAGGCCTTCTGTGCGGAGGGCGAGATCCCGCACCCTTACACCGATCTGGAGCGGATGCTCGCGGAGCAGCGCCCCGACCTGGTGACGATCTGCACCCCGCCGACCCTGCACCGTGAGCAGAGCATCGCCGCGCTGCGGGCGGGAGCCTGGGTGTGGTGCGAGAAGCCGCCCGTGCCGACCCTCGCCGACTACGACGCCGTGATGGCCGAGGAGGGGGCCGCCGGGGGCCGTACGCCTCGATCGTCTTCCAGCACCGCTTCGGGTCCGGTTCCGATCACGTACGGCGGCTGCTCGCCGAGCGGGCGATGGGGCGACCGCTCGTCGCCCACTGCCAGACGACCTGGTACCGCGACACCGCCTACTACGCCGTTCCCTGGCGTGGACGCTGGCACACCGAGGGCGGCGGTCCCGCGATGGGGCACGGCATCCACCAGATGGATCTGCTGCTCGATCTGCTCGGACCGTGGAGCGAGGTGCGGGCCATGGCCGGCCGGCTCGTCCACGACGTGGAGACCGAGGACGTCTCCACCGCCCTGCTCCGGTTCGAGAACGGCGCCATGGCCACGATCGTGAACAGCGTCCTCAGCCCGGACGAGGTCAGCCGCATCCGCATCGACTGCGAGCACGCCACCGTCGAGCTGACCCACCTCTACGGCCACGGCAACGACAACTGGCGGATCACCCCGGCACGGGACGTCCCCGCGCAGCGGGCCGCGGCCTGGCAGGACTTCGGCACGGACGTGCCCAGTTCGCACCTGGCCCAGCTGCGGGAGCTCGTCGCCGGCATGCGGGCGGGCCGGCGGCCGCGCAGCAGCGGCGCCGACGGGCGCACCAGCCTGGAACTGGTCAGCGCCCTGTACAAGTCGGCGTTCACGGACGTGACGGTGCGGCGGGGCGAGATCGGACCCGGCGACCCGTTCTACACGGCCCTGCACGGGGGTGCCCCCGGCTGGGCGCCCGTCGTCACGTCCCCCGTCGCTCCCGCCGCCGAGACGGCGGCGGGGTCCGCCGCGACTCCTGTCACCCCCGTCGCTCCGGTCGGCGGCCGGGAGGGGGTGGCATGACCGGGCTGCGCCTCGTCCACGTCCACGGGGACCGCGTCACCGTGACCGACTCCGGCAGCGGCGTCGAACTGCTCGCGTACGTCTACCGGCCCGAGGCCGCCTGGGAGGCGCCGAAGCCGTACATCCACCCGTTGCGCACCCTCGCGGGCGACGCCGTCACCGACTACCGGCCCAACGACCACCGCTGGCACAAGGGGCTGTCGCTGACCGCCTCCCACCTCTCGGGGGCCAACCTGTGGGGCGGCAACAGCTACGTCCACGGTGAGGGGTACCTCGCACTCCCGGAGCGCGTCGGCTCGATGGCACACGTCGGCTTCGACGAGGTCACGGCGGACGGCGACCGGGTCGTCCTCGCCGAACGGCTGACCTGGCATCCGCACGGCGGGAGCTGTGGGCCGAGGAGCGGCGCCGGATCGAGGTGCACGACGTGGACCGGGCCGCCGGTTCCTGGGCGCTGACCTGGACCAGCGAGATCACCAACCGCCGCCGGGAGCCGTTGCGGTTCGGCAGTCCGACCACCGCCGGACGGGAGATGGCGGGCTACACGGGCCTGTTCTGGCGCGGCCCGCGCGCCTTCCGCGACGGCCGGATCATCGGCCCCGACGGTGAGGGGCCCGCACTGATGGGCACACAGGGCCCCTGGCTCGCGCTGTCCGGCGAGCACGACGGCACCGACGGGCACGCCACGGTCGTCTTCGCGCACGCCCCCGAGAACGACCAGTCCGGCGACGCCGGGTCGCACCCCGCGCACTGGTTCGTCCGCAACGAGCCCTTCGCCGGCGTGGCCCCGTCCTGGGCCTTCCACGACGAGCTGGAACTGGCCCCCGGCGACACCCTCACCCGCCGCTACCGGGTGGTCGTGGCGGACGGCGCCTGGGAGCGGGAGGAGATCGCCGGGTATCTGGCGGCGCATCCCTGGTGAGCGGGGACCGGCCGCCCGTCGGCGTGGGCCGCGTCGCGGGCCACCGCGCCGGGCGGCTCCCGTCCGGACGGCGCCGGGGCCGCGGGATCCGGTCCGGGCGCTGGCTCCCGCCCGGCCGGCCGGGGGTCAGCGCGCCCGCGGCGTCCGGTCCGGGGAGGAGGTGATCAGGCGGCGGCCGTGGGGCCCGCCACCGTCCAGCCGGGGACCTGGGGGTGTGCCGAGAGGTCCTCGTGGTGGACCGCGGCGCCGCAGGCCGCGCAGGTGACCACGGGCACCATCTCGTGACCGCAGACGTGCTCGACGACCATGGGGCGGTCGTCGTCCGCGCGGAGGTGGCGGTCGCCCCACGCCATGAGCGTCAGCAGGACCGGTTCCAGTTCGAGCCCCGCCCGGGTGGGCCGGTACTCGAAGCGCTGCGGGCGCTCGCTGTACGCGCGCTTGGTCAGGATCCCCGCGTCCACGAGCCGGCGCAGCCGGGTGGCCAGGATGTCGCGCGGGGCGCCGATGTTGCGCACCAGCTGGTCGAAACGGCCGTTGCCCAGGCACACCTCCCGCAGGACGAGCAGGGAGTACTTCTCGCCGACCAGTGCCAGGGCGTCGGCGATGGAACAGGGACGCGGATCTTTGGTGGAGGCGGCCATGCCGCCCAGTCTAGGTGAGGGTTGGATTTCCCAACTTGCAGGTTTGATTTTCCAACTCGTCACGCTATGGTGAGTCCGGATTTCCTACTCACCGGTAATCGCCGTGCCCGGCGACCGGTCACCGCCCGGCGGCCAAGGAGGCCCGCACATGCGTGACGCAGTCATCGTCGAAGCCGTACGCACCCCCATCGGCAAGGGCAAGCCGAACGGCTCCCTCGCCCACGTCCACCCCGTCGAACTCCTCGCCCACACCCTGCGCACCCTCGTCGAGCGCTCCGGCGTCGACCCCGCGCTCATCGACGACGTCATCGGCGGCACCGTCGACCAGGTCGGAGAGCAGGCCATGAACACCACCCGGTACGCCCTCCTGTCGGCGGGCTTCCCGGAGACGGTGCCCGCGACCACGGTGGACCGGCAGTGCGGCTCCTCCCAGCAGGCCGTGCACTTCGCGGCGCAGGGCGTCGTCTCCGGCGCCTACGACCTCGTCGTGGCCTGCGGTGTGGAGTCGATGAGCCGGGTGCCGATGTGGTCCAACGTGCCGCCCGGCAAGGACCCCTTCGGTCCGGGCGTCGCCGAGCGCTACCCGCAGGGCCTGGTCCCGCAGGGCATCAGCGCCGAGCTCATCGCCGCGAAGTGGTCGATCACGCGCGAGCAGATGGACACCTTCGCCCTCTCCTCGCACCGCAAGGCGGCCGGGGCCTGGCAGGAGGGCCTGTTCGACGCCGAGGTCGCGCCCCTCGACGGGGTCTCGCGCGACGAGTGCGTCCGTCCGGACACCGGCCTGGACGTGCTGGCGGGACTCCGGCCCGCCTACCACGACCCCGCCTTCGCGGAGTGCTTCCCGCAGATCGAGTGGAACGTCACCGCGGGCAACGCCAGTCCGGTCAACGACGGTGCCTCGGCCGTGCTGATCACGTCCGGCGACACCGCCGCCCGCCTCGGCCTGCGCCCGCTGGCCCGGCTGCACAGCTTCGCCGTGACCGGCTCCGACCCGCTGCTGATGCTCACCGGAGTCGTCCCGGCGACCGAGAAGGTCCTGCGCCGGGCGGGCCTGCGCCTGGACGACATCGACCTGTTCGAGGTCAACGAGGCCTTCGCCGCCGTCGTGCTCGCCTGGGCCCAGGAGACCGGCGCCGACCTGCGCAAGGTCAACGTGCGCGGGGGCGCGGTCGCGCTCGGCCACCCGTTGGGCGCGAGCGGCACCCGGCTGACGACGACCCTGGTCCACGCCATGCGCGAACGCGGGGCCCGCTACGCCCTCCAGACGATGTGCGAGGCGGGCGGTCTCGCCAACGCCATGATCCTCGAGGGCGTCTGACCCGCGACGCGTCCCGCACGCGGAGGCGCCTGACACTCGCGCGGGCGCCTCGGCGCCTCGGTGTGACGGACGCCGACGCCTGCGAGTGACGGTGTCCGCACGAGTGTCGGCGGCGGCCCGGCGGTGGTGTCCGCACGAGTGTCGGCGGCGGCCCGGCGGTGGCGTCCGCGTCGGGGTGTCAGCGGCGGCGCAGGTGGTGGCGTTTGCGCCAGGCGACCACCGCGCCCGCCGCCGCGGGCAGCGCGATGGCCGCCATCGAGACCAGGAAGAGGGGCGAGGTCGGGGACGAGGCGCTCGCTCCGGCGACGACGTACGCGGTCGTGTTCGGGATCGAACCGAGCGCGGTCGCGGCCAGGAACGGCAGCCAGCCCATGCGCGAGACGGCGGCGCAGTAGTTCGCCGCCCAGAACGGCACCCCCGGGAACAGCCGGGCCGCCAGCATCGACCGCAGGCCGTGCCGGCTCAACTGGCCGTCCGCCGCCTTCAGCAGCCGCCCCCGCAGCAGGGGCCGCAGCGCGTCCTGGCCGAGGATCCGGCCGAGCCCGAAGGCGAGCCCGGCGCCCAGCACCGTGCCCGCCAGAGCCGCGCCGGCCCCCAGCTGCGAGCCGAACAGCGCTCCGGCGGCCAGGTTCAGCAACGGGCGCGGTACGAACGCCACCGTGCACAGGCCGTACGCCACCGCGAACACCGACGCGGCGGCGACTCCGCCCAGTTGGGGTGGCCAGCCCTCAGAGAGCAGGCGTTGCGGCTCGAACAGCAGCACGCTCGACGCGGCCGCCGCGAGGAGCGTGATCAGGAGCGAGAACCGCGCCCACGGCGAGAACAGCGTTCTCGCGCGGCGCGCGGTGAACCCCGTCGGCGCCGGGGCGACGGCGGGCAGGGCGACTGGCAGGGGGACGAGCGGTACGGGGACGACCAGCTCAGTGGCGGCGGCCCGGGGAGAGGCCGTGGCGGTGCCCCCAGAGCGGGTGTGGGCATCGAGCATCCGGCGACACTAACCGAAGGACAGGTGTGATCGCCGTATGGTGCGTCTCATGACCGTCACCGGAGCAGGGGCGGGGGAGACACCGTCCAGCGCTCTCGCCGACACCGTCCTGGAGCGGCTGACCACCGTGTACGGTGCCGCGGCCGACCCCGCGAGGGCGGCGGCCATGCGCGCCTACATGAAGGACGCGGCCCCTTCCTGGGCATTCCCGCACCCGAGCGGCGGGCCCTGTCCCGGTCCGTCCTCGCGGGCACGCCCCGCCCCGCGGAGGCCGACTGCACGGCGATCGCCCTGCGGTGCTGGGCCCTGCCGGAGCGCGAGTACCACTACTTCGCCGTGGACCACCTGCGCCGGCACGTCGGCCGCTGCTCCTCCGCTCTCCTGCCGGTCGTCCGCCGTCTCGTCACCACGGCCTCCTGGTGGGACACCGTCGACCCGCTCGCCGTCCACGTCGTCGGCGCCCTCGTCGCCGCCGACCCGGGCCTCGGCGCCGAGACGGACGCCTGGATCGCCGACGACGACCCGTGGGTCGCCCGCACCGCCCTGCTGCACCAGCTCGCCCACAAGGACCGCACCGACGCCGACCGCCTGTTCCGGCACTGCCTGCGGCGGTCCGGCGACCCGGACTTCTTCGTCCGCAAGGCGATCGGCTGGGCGCTGCGCGAGTACGCCCGGACCGACCCGGACGCCGTCCGCGCCTTCCTCGCCCGCGAAGGGGACCGCTTCGCGCCGCTGACCGTGCGCGAGGCGCTGAAGAACATCGGAGCGTAGACCGTGCCCCCGGTGCCCCCGGTGCCCCCGGTGCCCCCGGTCCCGGCCGGGCCGGCCAGGGGCCTTCCGCCCCGCACGCCCGGGGAAAACCGTTCGACACCGGTTCCGCCGTCGGCGAGGATCGGCCCCATGTTCCGGTACGCCTTCCTCCTCGTGGCATCCGCAGTCGCGGACGCGCCGAAGGCTGCCGTTCCCGTTCTCGCGGCCGCTGTCGACGGCGCCCGAAGCTGACCCTCTCCGGATCGACCGGCGGACCCCGCAGGGGGAGGGTCGGCGAGCTCTCCGGGGTCCCCGTCCCGGCCCGCGCGTCCGTCGCCGCCGGGGCCGTCGCCCAGCACCCTCCGAGAGGCTTCGAGGTACCGCCATGCCCAAGACGGCTTACGTGCGCACCGAACCGCACCTGAACATCGGCACCATGGGTCACGTCGACCACGGCAAGACCACGCTCACCGCCGCCATCACCAAGGTCCTCGCCGAGCGCGGCACCGGCACCTTCGTGCCGTTCGACCGCATCGACCGCGCCCCCGAGGAGGCGGCGCGCGGCATCACCATCAACATCGCGCACGTCGAGTACGAGACCGACACCCGGCACTACGCGCACGTTGGCATGCCGGGGCACGCCAATTACGTGGTTCTTGCACTCTGTCATACGCCGACAAGCGCAAAGAGGAGTGGGCGTGGACGAGATTGACCTCTACCTACGCCGCAGCAAGATCACACGCGAGGGTGTGGAGGCTCTGACTTTCAAGACGCAAGAGGAACGGGGCCTGGCGTGGGCAGAACAGCACGGCTACCGGGTGCGCAAGGTCTGGAAGGACGACCTCAGTGCGTGGACGGACGTTAAGCGTCCCGACTTCGTCAAGGCGCTGGGGGCGCTCAGGCGTAAAGAGGTGCCCGCGCTTTGGCGCTACGCGGTAGACAGGTTCGACCGCCAGGGCGCCGGCTCCGTCATTCAGCTACTCGACGCAGGCGCCCGGATCATCTTCGATTACGAGCGACTCGACAGTGCGGTCCCGCGCGACCGTGAGCGCATCATCAGCGACGCCGAACGCGCAAAGACAGTGTCCGATCTTCTCTCCCACCGCGTACGCGACACGAAGCAGGGACAACGACGCCGGGGGGAATGGCTCAGCGCCGCGCCGTTCGGGTTGCGCAAGGACAAGAACGGGAAACTGCACCACGGCGACGACTGGGACACGGTCATCCGCGTTATCACTGACGTCGCTGACGGCTTCGCGCCTCGGTCTGTCGCACGTCGGCTGACGGACGACCGCATGGCCTCCCCTAAGGGCGGGCATTGGAACGCGTCGACAGTCCGACGCATCGTCTACAACCCGGTGTACGAGGGGTGGCAGGTGGTCGGTCTGTCCCGCAAGCACACATGGCCCGTCGCGTACCGCAACGAGGCGGGAGCGCGCGTCCGCGTGTTCGCTGACGAAGTCGAACCCATCCCGCGGATCTCGTCGCGAAGGCGCGGCGAGTGCACGCCGGCCACCAACGCGGGGCGCTGGGTCCGCGCGTCGGTAAGGCGACGCACCTCCTGACGGATCTCCTCCGGTGCGGAGGGTGCGGGGCGAAGATGCCGACGAGCGGGCGCTCCTACGTGTGTAACGCGCACGCTATGGGCAAGCCGTGTCCTGCCCCCGCGTCGGCCATGCGCGCACGGATCGAGGAATACGTCTACAGAGAATGGGTCGGGGCTGTCAGTTCGGCCGACGTCGACGCCGGCGACCCACTGATGATCGCAGTAGCCGAACGGTGGGCCGCCCTCGTTGCTCCGGAGGAAACTGAGGAGACGCAGGAGGCACCAGGCGCCGTCAAGGCTGCGGAGGCAGCCGTCGAGCGGCTTGCCAACGACCGCGCGAAGGGGCTTTACGACGGCGCCATGGGCAAGTACTTCCCCCGCCTCGTCGCAGAGGCGGAGGAGACGCTCAGAGAGGCACAGGAGCGTGCGGACGCGCTGAGCGGTAACCACGTCGACCTGACGATGTTCGACGACGCGAACATGCTCGAAGAGGCTTGGGAAGCAGCTGGTTTGCCGATGCGCCGCGACCTCCTTCGGGTCGCTATCGAGAAGATCATGGTGACGCAGGCCGTTCGACGCGGTGCCCCGTTCGACGGTGACGCACGGTGCGACATCGAGTGGGCGACGCCAGAGGCGGAGTAGCAGGACACGCGAGAGCCCCGTCAGACTCACCTGGCGGGCTCTTTCGTCATTCAGTGTGCTTGCCTGTCGTACGCCCCTCCGCGATCTGCTGAGCGCGCGCCTTGCTGACGCCTGGTTCCACCCCAGGTTCTGCGGTGCCCCGCCCCGGCGTGTTCCGACGCCCGCCCCCCGGTGGACCGCACGGCCCTGCCGGCCCCCGGGCACAATGACAGGGTGAACGACTCCATACCCGTCACCCGAGCCGTCGATCACGGCACCGCCAAGCTGATGCCCGACGTCGACCGGGAGCGGGCCTGGCTGCTGACGGTGGACGGGGCGCCGCAGTCGTATGTCGACCTGGACGAGCCGACGCACCTGGAGTTCGAGTACACCCGGCGGCTCGGGCACGTCCTGGACACCGTCGCCGAGGCCGGCCGGCCGCTGGACGTGCTGCACCTGGGCGGCGGGGCGCTCACCCTGCCCCGGTACCTCGCCGCGACCCGGCCGGGCTCCCGGCAGGACGTCGTGGAGGCCGACCGGGGGCTGCTGGACCTCGTGGCCGAGCAGCTGCCGGTCCCGGCCGGCACCGGCATCACCCTGCACGCGGCCGACGCGCGGGACTGGCTGGAGACGGCCCCGACGGCCTCCGCCGACATCCTGGTGGCCGACGTCTTCGGCGGCTCCCGCGTCCCCGCCCACCTGACGACGCTGTCCTACGCCCGGGAGGCCGGGCGGGTGCTGCGCGCGGACGGCGTCTATCTGGCGAACCTCGCGGACGCGGCCCCGTTCGCCTTCCTGCGCTCCCAACTGGCCACCTTCGCGGTGGTGTTCGAGCACCTCGCGGTCATCGCCGAACCGGCGGTGCTGCGTGGCCGACGGTTCGGCAACGCCGTCCTCGTCGCCGCCCGTCACCCCCTCGACGTCCCGCCCCTGGCCCGCCGCGCGGCCTCCGACGCCTTCCCGGCCCGCGTCGAACACGGCGCGTCCCTGAAGGAGTTCACCGGCGACGCCCGGCCGGTGGGCGACGAGGACGCGGTGCCGTCACCGGTGCCGCCCGAGGGGGCGTTCGGGATCGGGTGACCGGCGCCGGTCCGCGCGCGGGAACCCGTGCGCGGACCTCACCCGAGCGCGCCGGTGCCTCCGTCCGGCTTCGCCGGGGCCGGGGCGGCCCGGTCCGGCAGTGTCCCGGGGAGGGGGCCGGCGGGAGCCGCTGCCGCCCGCCGGCCGGCCACCGGCTTCGTGCGGCGGGTCAGGCGGCGTACGTCCGGCACGCACAGGACCGCCGCCGTCACCACGACGACGAGGACGGCACAGCCCCACAGGGAGGCCGTGCGGCCGAACAGGGACTCCGAGGGGCCGGCCAGGGCCGTGGCCAGGGGGACCAGGGCGACCGAGCCGAACCAGTCGTAGGCCGAGACGCGGGAGAGCTTCTCCTCCGGGATCTCCTGGTGGAGGGCGGTCATCCAGGACACGCCGAACACCTCCAGGGTGACGCCGGTCAGGAACATCACCGCGCACAGGAGGCCGACCGGCACCGGCACGGCGAGGGCCGCCGAGGGCAGGGCCAGCGGGAACACGCAGAGGGTGCCGACGAAGAGGAGGCGGCGCGGTTTCCAGCGGGTCATCAGCAGGGCGCCCGCCACCGTACCCGCGCCGAAGAAGCCGAGGGCGAGACCCCAGGGGCCCGCCCCGCCCAGGTGGTCCCTGGCGACGAGGGGGCCGTAGACCGCGTCGGCCGCTCCCACGACGGCGTTGGCGATCGAGAACTGGAGCACGACGCCCCACAGCCAGGGGCGGCCGCTGAACTCGTGCCAGCCCTCCCGCAGGTCGGCCGGCAGGCCGCCGCCGCGCTCGCGGACCGGGATGTGCCCCACGTCGAGGAACGCGCGCAGCGACCCGGCGACGGCGAAGGCGGCGGCGTCCGCCGCGAGCACCCAGCCCGGCCCGATCACCGCGACCATGGCGCCGCCGAGGGCCGCACCGCCGAGACCCGCTCCCTGCATCGCCATCCGGAACACCGCGAACGCCCGCCCGGCCTGCTCGCCGCGCACCGAGGACATCAGCATGCCCTCGGCGGCCGGGCTGAAGAACGCCTGGCCGGTGCCGCCGAGGGCGGTCAGCAGCATCATCTGCCACAGCCGCGGCTCGCCGGTCAGGACGAGCGCGGCGAACGCGGCCTGCGACACACAGTTGAGGGCGTTGGCCGCGACCATCACCCGGTGCCGCGGCAGGCGGTCCGCGACCGCCCCGCCGATCAGCAGGAACAGCACCAGCGGCAGGGTACGGGCCGCCGCCACCAGACCGACGTCGCCGCCGTCGCCGCCGGCTTCCAGGACGGCGAACGCGGCGGCGATGAGGGCCCCGTTGGCCCCGAGGCCCGTGACGAACGCGGCGGCCGTCAGCAGGCTGTAGTTGCGGCCCGCCCAGGAGGGTCTGCGCAGGCGGGGGTCGGCGGCTGAGGTCACCGGCCGACTATCCCGCCCGGCCGCCGATCCGGCAAACCGGCGGCCGCTCCCGACGGCCGGGGAGCCGGCGCGTGGACGGCGGCATGCGGACGGCGGCATGCCGCCGGTCGCACGCGAGGCGCCGGCGCGCGGGCGGTGGCGACTCAGCCGCCGGTCGGCTCCCCGTGCAGCCGCACGGTGGCGAGGATCTGCAGGACGGTCGCCTCGGGCAGCTCGTCCTTCACGCCCCTGGCGCCGTACAGGTTCCACGACACGTAGTCGTTGTTGGAGTTCTTGAAGCCGAAGGTGATCGCCTTGCCGTCGCTGGCGCACTTGCCCTTCTGGGGCGTGTTCGTCGACCGCGCCCAGGCGTAGCTGCCCTCGACCCCCGAGGCGGTGGTGAAGGGGGTGGCCTTCTTGTCGGTGGTGATGCTCTTGCGGTCCGGCTCGGTGTAGCCGCCGAACACCCACCAGGCGGGCGTGTTGAGGGCGATCTCGTCGGTGTTCTTCGCCCCTTCGGCGCCCTTGCTGCCGACCACGGCCAGCGAGGTGTCGTCGGTCTTGCCGTCCTTGTCGTCGTCGGACGTGCACCACTTGGACTTGTACTCGGCCGTGCCCCCCTGGATGATCGCGTCGTAGCCGTCGGGCTGCTCCTTGTCCTCCCACTCGAAGCCCTGGCTCAGACCCGGCGACTGGACCTCCCAGTCCGCGGGCACGTCGAAGGCGATGCCCCACTTGGGGTTCACGACGACCTTCCAGCCCGCCACGGTCGGCTTCTCGGTCTCGGCGTCGCGCGGGTTGTCGTCCGTGCCGGACGAGGAGGAGACCGAGCCGCTCGGCTCGACCGACACCGTCGGGCTCGCACCGCCCTTGCCCTTGGCCTCCGGCTGCTCGTCGTCTCCGCCCAGCACCAGGAATCCGGTGACACCGGCGGCCAGGACGACGGCCGCGGCCGCCACGATCGCGACCACCTTCGTCCGGTTCCCGCCGCCACCACCGGGCTGCGGGGAGCCCGGGGCCCCCGGCGTCCCCACTGGGCGGTCTGCGCGTAGGCGCCGGGGTGCTGCTGATAACCGGGCTGCTGCTGGTATCCCGGCTGCTGGTACGGATTCGGCTGCTGGTATCCCGGTTGCTGGTACGGGTTGTTCTGCGCCTGCGGGTTCTGCTCTCCCCCGGGCGGCTGCTGTCCTGGCCACATGGCCAGAAACCCTAGTGCCGCCCATGACACGAACAGGTCACCGCCCCTCGTCAGGGCGGTACCGAATCGGCCGCGGCGCGCCCCTTCCCGCGCGGGGTCCCCCTTCCTGCCCTCTGGCCGACGGACTCTACTCGTGGGTAACATCGCGGCATGAGCGCAGAGCAGATGTCCATCGGCGAGATGCTCGCCGCCACCGTGCCCATGGCCCGGACCCTGAACCTCGAGTTCCTCGAGACCGGGACGGAGAAGGCCGTGGTGGCTCTGCCGGACCAGGGGGCGTTCCACAACCACGTGGGCGGGCCGCACGCCGGGGCGATGTTCACGCTCGGCGAGTCCGCGAGCGGGGCGATCGTGCTCGCCGCGTTCGGTGACCAGCTCTCCCGGGCCGTGCCGCTCGCCGTCCGCGCCGAGATCGCCTACCGCAAGCTCGCGACGGGGCCCGTCACGGCGACCGCGACCCTCGGCCGCCCGGCCGCCGAGGTCGTCGCCCAGCTCGACGCGGGGGAGCGGCCCGAGTTCCCGGTGGCGGTCGAGATCCGCCGCGCGGACGGCGCCGTGACCGGCGAGATGACCGTGCTGTGGACCCTGCGGCCCAACGGCTGAGCGGACGGGCCGCGCCTCGCGTTCCGCGCCTCGCGCTCCGGGGCCGAGGGCCACCGGCGCTACGCCGCCCCGGTGGCCCTCGCCCGCACGTGGCGGGACCGTTCGCGCGCCGGCGCGCCGGTTTCCTCCAGTTCCTCCAGTTCCTCCAGTTCCGTCACGAACTCCTTGAGCCAGGAGACGAATTCCGGGCCCAGGTCGTCCCGGTCACAGGCCAGCCGGACCACCGTGCGCAGGTAGTCGGCCTTGTCGCCGGTGTCGTAGCGGCGGCCGGAGAAGACGACGCCGTGCACCGTGCCGCCCGCGGCCAGTTCCTGGAGGGCGTCGGTGAGCTGGATCTCGCCGCCGCGGCCGGGCTCCGTGCGCTCCAGGACGTCGAAGACCGCCGGGTCGAGGACGTACCGCCCGATGACCGCGTACCGGCTCGGCGCGTTCTCGGGCGCGGGCTTCTCCACCAGCCCCGTGACCCGTACGACGCCGTCCTCCCCGGACGGCTCCACGGCCGCGCAGCCGTAGAGGGCTACCTGCTCGACCGGCACCTCCATCAGCGCGACCACGCTGCCGGCGTGCCGCTCGCGGACCTCCAGCATGCGGCCGAGGAGCTCGTCGCGCGGGTCGATGAGGTCGTCGCCGAGGAGGACGGCGAACGGCTGGTCGCCCACGTGGTTGCGGGCGCACAGCACGGCGTGACCGAGGCCGAGCGGATCGCCCTGGCGGATGTGGTGGATGTCCGCGAGCCGGGCCGGATCGCGCACCGCGTCCAGCCGCACGGTGTCGCCCTTGGCCGCGAGGGCCTGCTCCAGTTCGAAGGCGTGGTCGAAGTGGTCCTCGATGGCCCGCTTGTGGCGGCCCGTGACCATCAGCACGTCGTCCAGACCGGCCGCGGCGGCCTCCTCGACGACGTACTGGATGGCCGGCTTGTCGACGACCGGGAGCATCTCCTTCGGCGTCGCCTTCGTCGCGGGAAGGAAACGGGTGCCGAGCCCGGCCGCCGGGACGACCGCCTTGCGGACGGCGGGGACGGCGGGGACGGCGGAGACACAGCCGGCGGGGGGCGCGGAAGCGGAAGGGGCGGCTGGGACGGCGGGGACCCAGCCGGCGGAAGGGGCGGAAGGGGCGGAAGGGCGGGGGCGTTCATGGCGGTCATGCTGGGCCACGGGGATGGGAGTTCCCCGGGAGGCGCCTCTGAGACTCCTGTGCGCCGGACCCTGCCGTCGTCTTCCCGTCGTCTTCCCGTCGTCCCCCCCGGAGGGCGGGCCCCGCGGTGCCGGGTGCGTACCGCCGGGGGAGCGCCGGCTCCTGATCCCCGTACGGGACGCAGTGGGGTCGGGGCCCGGTGCGGCGAGAGGGGGTGCGGGGTGTGCAGGGCGTCGCGGGGCGGGCGGAAGGTGACGACAGGGCCGGGGCCGGCCCGCCGTGACGAGGGGCGGCGCCCCCGGACCGGGCTTCCGGGACCGTACCCGCGGGGCCGTACCCCCCGGGGCCGCGCCGCGGAGTGGGCCGCACCACGGGATGGGCCGGGGCGGGCCGGTCGCGGGGCCGACCCGGTAGGCTTCCCGGCGTGCGCCCGTCCCGGCGCGCCGCGAAGCAGGACTCGTACGGGAGGAGCCGGCGGTGCACGTCCAGGAGTGGCTCGAGGCCGTACCACCGGTCGCCATCTACGCGCTGGTGGGCCTGGTCATCGGACTGGAGAGCCTGGGCATCCCGCTGCCGGGCGAGATCGTCCTCGTCTCCTCGGCGCTGCTGGCCTCGCAGCACGGCGACATCAACCCCCTGATCCTCGGCGCCTGCGCCACCGCGGGCGCGGTGATCGGTGACTCCATCGGCTATGCCATCGGCCGCAAGGGCGGCCGCCCGATGCTCGCCTGGCTGGGCAAGAAGTTCCCCCGGCACTTCAGCGAGGGGCACATCGCCACGGCGGAGCGGTCCTTCGAGAAGTGGGGCATGTGGGCCGTCTTCTTCGGCCGCTTCATCGCCCTGCTGCGGATCTTCGCCGGGCCGCTCGCGGGCGTCCTGCACATGCCGTACTGGAGGTTCTTCACCGCCAACCTCCTCGGCGGCATCGTGTGGGCGGGCGGCACCACGGCCGTCATCTACTACGTGGGTGTCGTCGCCGAATCCTGGCTGAAGCGGTTCTCCTGGCTGGGCCTGGTGGCGGCCGTGCTCATCGGCCTCGCCTCGATGATCGTGGTCAAGCGCAAGGCGAAGAACGCCGCGCGGCAGGCCGAGACGGAGACCGGGGCCGGGACCGCCGCCGAGCCGAAGGCCGGGACGGTGGCGGCCGCCGAGTAGGCCGCGGCCGCGCGCCCGTCCGGGACCGCACCACTCGTCACCCGTCAGCCGTGGATCTCGCCGTGGGCCTTCGCCAGGTCGGCGTAGAGCGTGCCGTTCAGCGTGACGCCCTGACGCTCCTCCTCCGTCAGCCGCCGCCTGATCTTCGCCGGCACCCCCGCGACCAGCGAACCCGGCGGCACCTCCATCCCCTGCGGCACCAGCGCCTGCGCGGCGACCAGCGAACCGGACCCGATCACCGCGCCGTTCAGCACGGTCGCGCCCATCCCGATCAGGCAGTCGTCCCCGACGCTCGCCCCGTGGACGACCGCGTTGTGGCCGACGGAGACCCGCTCGCCGATGGTCACGGGGAAACCGGGATCGGCGTGCAGCGTGCAGTTGTCCTGGACGTTGCTCAGCGCCCCCACCGAGATCCGCTCCACGTCACCGCGCAGCACGGCGCCGTACCAGACGCTCGCGCCCGCCGCCAGCGTCACGTCCCCGACGACGGAGGACGTCGGCGACACGAACGCCTCCTCGTCGATCTTCGGTTCCCTGCCGCCGATGCCCACGATCAGCGCCTTGTGCGTCATCACCGTCTCCTCGTGTCCGTCCGCTCCCCGCACCGTACGTCACCCGGTGGGGTGAAGATCACAGGCTTCCGCCGTCCTGGCGCCGACGCGCGCTGAGTACGGTGAGCGGGTGCCGAAGCGCAAGAACACGTTCTCATCATGGCGGCGCCGCCTCGCCCAGCGGGCCGTCCACGCGGGCTGGGCCTGGGTGCGGCGCACCGGTTCCGTCACCGCCGAACACCCCGGCGGGCTGCGCTTCGGCTCGATCGGCTCCGGCACCCGGCTCGCCTTCCCGCTCGGCACCGTCTTCGGCGAACCCTGGATCCACCTCGGCGCGCACTGCATCGTGGGCGAGCAGGTCACGCTGACGGCCGGCCTGATGCCGGACCTCGACCTCGGCCCCGACCCGATCCTGCGGATGGGCGACGGCGTCGTGCTGGGGCGCGGCAGCCACGTCATCGCCGACACGACGGTCACCATCGGCAGCGACTGCTACTTCGGGCCGTACGTCTACGTCACCTCCACCAACCACTCCTACGACGATCCGCACCAGCCCATCGGCAAGCAGTGGCCGCGGATGGAACCGGTCGAGATCGGCCCCGGCTGCTGGATCGGCACCGGCGCGGTGATCCTGCCGGGGGCGCGGATCGGACGGAACGTCGTCGTCGCGGCCGGCGCGGTGGTGCGGGGCACGGTGCCCGACCACGCCGTGGTGGCGGGGGCGCCCGCCCGGGTCGTACGCCGGTGGACCCCCGCCGACGGCTGGCAGCCGCCGCTGCGCACCCCGGCCCCGGTGCCGATCCCCGACGGGGTGACCTCCGACCAACTGGTCGCACTGTCCGGCCTGGACGAGGAGTCGGCGGCGAGGCTCGCCGCACTCGAACCGGAGAGGTGACGGGTGCGGCGCCACCGGCCGCCGCCGACCGGTGGTGCAGGACAGTAAACTCCGTCATCCAGACTGGTGGACTCCGGACAGCCTCCGGACAGGGCTCATTGGACGGAACGTGTCGGACCTCGACCTGCTGACCCGGTCCCTGGCGCGCAACGTCAAACGCTGGCGCACCGACCGCGGCTTCACCCTCGACACCCTCGCGGCCCGCGCCGGAGTCAGCCGCGGCATGCTGATCCAGATCGAGCAGGCCCGCACCAACCCCAGCCTCGGCACCGTCGTCAAGATCGGCGACGCGCTCGGCATCAGCATCACCACCCTCCTCGACTACGAGCGGGGACCCAAGGTCCGCGTGATCCCCGCCGACCAGGTGGTCCGGCTGTGGCACACCGACGCGGGCAGCTACAGCCGGCTCCTCGCCGGCACCGAGGCCCCCGGCCCGCTGGAGATGTGGGACTGGCGGCTGATGCCGGGCGACAGCAGCGGCTCCGACCCGCACCCGGCCGGCACGGTCGAGATCGCCCACGTCACCGCCGGCGAACTGACCCTCACCGTCGAGGGCACGGAGCACCGCGTCCCGGCCGGCGCCAGCGTCACCTTCGAGGCCGACGCCGCCCACACCTACGCCAACCAGGGCGAGATCCCGACCGAGATGGTGCTCACCGTGTCCGTGCCGCCCGTGCACTGAGACACCCGGTCGACCGCCGCGGCGCTGCTGTCAGCGCGCGGCCATGGACGCACCCATCGGATGCTTCGACGACGCCAGGCCCGCCCCCGACCGCCTCGACGACCTGGTCGGCCCGGTCGCCGACGCGGTACGCCACTGGAGCGGCAGCGTCCCCGCCGAACAGATCGTCCACGTCGACACCGACCCGCGGTGGGCCGACACGGCCGTCTTCGTCGAGCACTACGGACGGGAACTGCTGGAGCGGTCGGCGAACTGCGTGGTGGTCGCCGGCAAACGCGGCGCCGAGACCACCCTGGCCGCGTGCGTCGTGCTCTCCACCACCCGCGTCGACGTCAACGGTGTGGTGCGCCGTCACCTCGGCGCCCGCAAGGCGTCGTTCGCCGCGATGGACACGGCGGTGGGGGAGACCGGCATGGAGTACGGCGGCAGCACCCCCCTCGGACTCCCCGCCGCCTGGCCGGTGCTGGTCGACCCGGCCGTCGTCGACCTGCCGTACGTCCTCGTCGGCAGCGGGCGACGGCGCGGCAAACTGCTGGTGCCCGGCAAGGCGTTCGCCGAACTGCCCGGCGCGGTGGTGCCGGCCGGGCTGGGCGTCGCGGTCCGAGGCGGGGCCGGCACCGCCCGCCCCGCAGCACGCCGGTGACGGTGGGGCCGGCCCGGCCGGCCCCACGACGACGACCGGAACGTACGGCGGGGAAGGGAAGTCGGGGCGGGGAAGGCCGTGATCCCCGCACCCCGGGGCGCCCCTCGGGGGAGGGGTGTCAGGAGACCGGAGAGGCCACCCGTTCAGCCCAGCCGGGGAATCTCGATCGCCGGGCAGCGGTCCATCACCATCTCCAGCCCCGCGGCCCGGGTGCGGGCGTGGGCCGCCTCGTCGACGACGCCGAGCTGGAACCACACCGCCTTCGCGCCCTTGGCGACCGCCTCGTCCGCGACGGCTCCCGCGAGGTCGCTGTTCACGAACACGTCCACCACGTCCACGTCGAAGGGGATGTCCGCGAGGGAGGCGTACCCCCGCTCCCCGTGCACGGTCTCCGCCTTCGGGTGGACGGGAACGACCCGCTTGCCGTAGCGCCGGAGCACCTCCGCGACCCCGTACGCCGCCCGGCGCGGGTTCGTGGACAGCCCCACCACCGCCCAGGTGTCGCCCAGTTCGGTCAGGATCCTGCGGATCGTTGCCTCGTCGCCGTACACGGCGGCCTCCTTCGACGGACGGACATCCGACGGACGGACATCCGGCGGACGGACATCGCAGGACGCCGAACGGCGTCCATCCGCTCAACATCGGACGGCCGCCACCGATTCCGCAACCAGGACTGCGGACGGTCCTCCGCCCGCCTACGCTCGGGCGCGTGCTGCGCATCATCGACCCCCGAACCGGCGAGCCCGTCGTCGCCGCCCCTGTCCGCCGTGGCCTCACCCGTGTCGAGGCCCACGCCTCGGGGCGCGGCAGCGGGGCCCTCCGCGTCCTCCTCGTCGCCGACCTCGTCGTGCGGGTGCTGGAACTCGGCGGCACGTCGGTCCTGCCCGTGCTGACCGGCGAACGCGAGCAGGCGGAACTGCGGGCGGCCGCCACGCGGCTCGGCGTCCGCCCCTTCGAGGACGGCAGGGACGTCTCCGCGGGATTCGGCGAGGCCCAGACCGTGCACGTCGCGGCGGCGGACGACGCCCCGGCGGTGGGGGAGGGCGCGTGGGTCCCGGTCGCGGCCGTGCGGCCCGACGGCCCGGCCGGCGCGGCCCCCGACCCCGCCGCCCTGCGCCTCGCCCTCCTCTCCCACCACCACCGCGCACCCGCCCCGCTCGACGAGGCCGCGCTCGGCGAGGCCGGCACCACCCTGGCCCGCTGGCGCAGGGCCGTCGCCCACTGGGCGCGCAGCCCGTCCCGCCCGGTCCCCGAGGACCTGCGCGGACGGCTGCGGACCGCCTGGGAGGACGACCTGGACCTGCCCGCGGTGCTGCGCGTGCTGCGCTCGGTGGAGGAGGCCGGGCCGCGGCTCCCGGACGGCGCCCGCTTCGAGACGTACGCCCACGCCGACCGTCTCCTCGGCCTCGAACTCACCCGTGACGTCGGAGCCCCGGCGTGAGCGCCGCCGAGACCGGGCCGCCGCGCCGGCTGGTCGTCCTGCGGCACGCCAAGTCGGCCTGGCCGCAGGGCGTGCCCGACCACGAGCGGCCGCTCGCCCCGCGCGGCCTGCGCGACGCCCCGGCGGCCGGGCGCGCGCTGGCCGGCGCCGGCTGCCTGCCCGATCTCGCCCTGTGCTCCACCGCCGTACGCGCCCGCCGGACCTGGGAACTGGCCTCGGCCCGGTGGGACACCGCCCCGCCCGTGCGGTACGAACCGCGCCTGTACGCCGCCGATGTGCCCGAGCTGCTGGCCGTGGCCCGCCGGGCGCCCGCCGCGGTCGGCACCCTGCTGCTGGTCGGACACAACCCCGGCCTGCAGGACCTCGTCCTCGACCTGGCCGCGGACGCCACCGGCGGCGCCCTGGACGGGGTCCGGGTGAAGTTCCCCACCTCCGCCGTCGCGGTGCTGACCTGGCACGGCCTGGCCTGGAGCGACCTGCGGCCGGGCGCGGCCCTGCTGACCTGGACGGCCGTGCCGCGGGGGCGCGAGGACGGCGGCTGAGGCGGCACCGGCGACCGCATAGGCTGGCCCGATGCAGGACGAGTACCGCACCGTCGCCCGTCCGGGCGTCCACGAGACCGAGATCAACCGCTCCCGCTTCCTGTGCGCGCTCGCCCCGGCCGCCACCGAGGAGGAGGCCCAGGCGTTCGTCGCGGCCGTCCGCAAGGAGCACGCCGACGCCACCCACAACTGCTGGGCCTACGTCATCGGCGCCGACGCCTCCGTCCAGAAGGCCAGCGACGACGGCGAACCCGGCGGCACCGCGGGCGTCCCCATGCTCCAGATGCTCCTGCGCCGCGACATGCGCTACGTCGTCGCCGTCGTCACCCGCTACTACGGCGGGGTCAAGCTCGGCGCCGGCGGCCTCATCCGCGCGTACGGCGGCGCCGTCGGCGAGGCGCTGGACACCCTCGGCACCCTCACCCGCCGCCGCTTCCGGCTGGCCACGGTCACCGTCGACCACCAGCGGGCCGGCAAGGTGCAGAACGACCTGCGCTCCACCGGCCGCGAGGTCCGCGACGTGCGCTACGGCGAGGCGGTCACCATCGAGATCGGCCTCCCCGAGGCCGACGTCGACGCCTTCCGCGCCTGGCTCGCCGACGCGACGGCGGGCACGGCGAGGTTCGAGACGGGCGGGGAGGCGTACGGCGACGCGTGAGGCCCCGTGTCAGCCGAGCAGGGTGTCCCCGATCCAGCCGTCGGCGGCGCAGCCCGGCGGGACGGCGAAGACCGCCGAACCGATCGGGGTGGTCCACTGGTTGAGGAGGTCGGACTCCGCCAGGCTGCGCTGGATCGGCAGGAACTGCTCGCCGATGTCGCGCTGGAACGAGGCGAAGACCAGGCCGGTCTCCGACCGCCCGTCCACGGCCGCGGCCTCGTCGTAGTTGTACGGGCGGCGGAAGATGCGCCGCCGGTCCTCTCCCACGTGGGCCCGCCGTATGTGGGCGTGCTCGGAGATGACCGGGAAGCCGAGGCCGTTCTTGGCGTCGAAGTCGGGGAGGTCCTTCTCCGCGGTGCCGGTGAGTGGCGCCCCGGTGCGCAGCCTCCGTCCGATGGTGAATTCCTTGGCGCTGGTGTCGGCCGCGTCCCAGGTCTCGAGCTCGATGCGGATCCTGCGCAGTACCAGGGTCGTGCCGCCGTCACGCAGCCACCGCGGCCCCGCGTCGGTCCAGACGATCTCGGAGAAGACGCCGTCCTCCAGATCCGGGTTGGCGGTGCCGTCGAGCTGGCCCATGAGGTTGCGCTGCGTGACCCCGTCGTCCTCGATGCCGCGCCCGCGGCGGAACCCGCGCTGAGTCCAGCGCAGCCGGGCGAACGACCTGGCGTCCTTGATCAGCATCCGCTGGGCGTGCGCGACGGTGAGCGGGTCGTCGGCGCAGATCTGGAGCAGCAGGTCGCCGCCGCTCCAGCGGTCCTGCAGCCGGTCGATGCCGAACCGCGGCAGCGGTTCGAGGGACGCGGGCCGCTGGTCGTCGACACCGGCCGCCTTGAACAGCCCGGGCCCGAACCCGAAGGTCACGGTCAGCCTGGCCGGCAGTGCCGCGAGCTCGGGTTCGGTGTCGGCCAGGGCCGGCTCACCCCGGGTGAGCCGGGCGGCGTCGTCGGTGAGCAGCCGCATCATCCGGCCCAGGGCCGCGCGGTCCGTGCCCTTGGCCAGCTCGAAGCCGAGGAACACGGCGTAGGACTGGGCCGGGGTCGCGATCCCGGCCTGGTGCCTGCCGTGGAAGGGCACGGTCTGCTCGCCGTAGGCGACGGTGACGGGCTGCGGGCGTCGGTCCGCGTCGCCGCCGGTGCCGTCCCCGGAGCCGCTGCCACGCCCCACGGCGGCGGTGATCCCGGCACCGGCGAGGGCGCCCGTGACGGTGAGCGCTCCGCCGGCCAGCACCCTGCGGCGGCTGACGGGCGGGATGCTGTTCTCCTCCATGGCGGGTGGTCAGTCCTTCTTCATGTCGGACATGCCGGAGTCCTTCATGTCCGACATGCCGGAGTCGTAGTTCTCCTTGCCGCCCGCGAACTCCTTGACGACGGCGGTGAACTCGAGCGTCCGGCCGTCCTTGAAGGTCAGGGTGACGGGGATCTCGTCACCCGGCTTCACGGCGTCGGTCAGTCCCATCAGCATCAGGTGGTCGCTGCCCGGCTCGAGTGTGTGGCTGCCCTTGGCCGGGATGACGAACCCACCCTCCTTCGGGCGCATCACCATCTTGCCGTCCATGTCGGCCACCTCGTGCAGCTCCGTCTTCTTGGACGTGCCGGAGGCGGCGGACACGACGGTGACGTCGGCGTCGGTGCTGTTGACCAGGGTTCCGAACGCCCCGGTCATGCCGGATCTGGCGGCCTTCACCCACGGGTCCTTCATGGTGACCGGCGCGGCAGTGGCGGCGGCCTTGCCGGGGGTCGCCGTGGCGGAGCTGCCCGAGCCCGACGGGGACGAGTCGTCGGCGCCGCAACCGGCGAGGGTGATCATCCCCAGCACCGCGACCGCCGAGGCGGCGACGAGGACACGCGGGCGGCGGGTTCCCCGGGCTATGGGACTGGTGGTGGCGGTGCGCATGATGGGTCGGCCCTCCGGCTTCGCGTTCGGCAGTTCGGACAGGTAGTCGTGGCGCACCGGCCGGAAGTTCCCGGGTCTTCACGGAAAATTTTCAGGGAACTTTCCGGGTGCCGGATCCGACGTACTGGTATGTGAAGCGCCGAAGCGATTCCCCGTTCCCGTTCCCGTCCGCCGGGCCGTCCGCGACCGTCCGCGCGGCCGTGCTCACGTCCCCGCCGGCCGGATGCACGTCCGCGCCCGTAACCGTGACCGCGTCCGTACCTGTGACCGTGTCCGGGTACGCCAGGAGGGTGCCGGCCGCGCTCCTGGCGGCCGTGCCGGCGCTGCTCGCGCTGCTGCTGGTCGTCGCGGCGGCCGCGCCGGCTCGGGCGCACGCGCGGCTGGTGGGGTCCGACCCGGCGGCGGGCTCGGTGGTGTCCCGGTCCCCGGAGTCGGTCACGCTGAGCTTCGACGGGCCGGTCAAGCAGCAGTTCACCACCATCGCGGTGTTCGGCGCCGACGGTGTGTCGTACAGCGACGGCGCGCCGAGCGCACTCGACAACGACGTGGAGCAGGAGGTGAAGGCGCTGCCCTCCGGCGAGATCCTCGTCACCTGGCGCACCGTGGCGGCCGACGGGGCTCCGCTCCAGGGCCGGTACACCTTCACCGACAAGGACCCGGCGGCGCCGACCGTGTCACCGGCACCGTCCTCGCGCCCGGATGCCGCGGGCGGGACGCCGTCCGCCGGCTCGGCGACTGAGTCGCCGCGTGCGGGCGGGGCGGATGACACGGACACCGCCGATGATGCCGACGGGCCGTGGTCGGTCCTGTGGCCGGTGGGAGGAGTGGCGCTGGTGGCCGTCCTGATCCTGCTGGGCGTGGTCCTGGTCCGGTCGGTACGCCGTCCGTGAGACCTGGGCAGGGCTGAGCGGGCCCGGCCTGGCCCGGCTCTCCGGCCGGGCCAGGACTCCTCGCCGTCGGTCCTGGCCACGGCGAAACGTGCCGCTTCCCGTTCCCGTCCGCGGGCGGGAACCGGAAGCGGCCTCGTACGTCCGCCGCGCCTAGGGGGTGTTTCGAAAGTGGCGTCGTCTGCCCGAAGGGCAGGCCCGGCGGCGTCTGGTGCGTGCGATCGCAAGGCGGAGGGTCGCCCCGATACTGGTTGTATCGGGGCGATCCCGACAACGCGGCGAGCGTGCGTGCCAGGCGTCGCCGGGCAGGCGGGACTTTCGAAACACCCCCTAGGCGGCGGCAGCCACCGGCTCGGGCTTCCCGGCGGTCTCCGCCGCCCGCAGCAGCCCGGCCATCTCCTCACGGGCCCGCGCCACCCGGGAGCGGACGGTGCCGATGGGGCAGCCCACCAGCGTCGCGGCCTCCGCGTAGGGCAGGCCCATCACCTGGGTGAGGACGAACGCCTCCCGGCGTGGGGCGTCCAGCGCTCCCAGGAGGTCGTGGAGCGCGACTCCGTCGTCGAAGCCGAGCAGCCCGGTCTGCTGGGCGCGCTGCGCCCGCTCGGCGGGCACCCGCCAGTCCTCGGCGTCGGCGAGCCGCGGACGGGCCGCGGCCGCGCGGTGGCGGTCGACGACCACGCGGCGGGCGATCGACAGCAGCCAGGTGCGCGCGTACGAGCGGCCGGCGAAGCGCGGCAGTCCGGTCAGCGCCCGCAGATACGTCTCCTGGGCGAGGTCGTCGGCACCCTGTACGTCGGCGCAGAGGTGGGCGACGAAGCGCCAGACATCGCCGTGCGTGGCACGCACGAACTGGTCGATCGCCTCACTGTCGCCGCCTCGGGCGGCCAGCGCCCATTGGGTGATCTGCTGGTCGTCGCGCACGGCGGGGCCGGGGAGCGGGGCGCGTTTGAGGGCAGGGGTCAGTGTCGGTGCAGAGGTCATCACAGGTCCTTGCGGATGCGTGGTGAGCGGCACACCTTCGGGCCCTTCAGGCCCGGGGTACCGCAGGGCCATGGGCCGGCGCACGTGGGACGTGAGACGTCGGACATGCGACGCGTCACGGGCGCGCCGGTACTCCGCCCGTCACCGAGGGAACCGTAAGACCGCGGGACGGGCGTCAGCAGCAGACCGGAAGGGCCGGCGGGCCTCTGCGGGAGACGATGTGGAGCAGTGGCGACCTGCGCAGCCGCTGTGTCCGCGGGGCGGTGACGATCCGGCCCGGCGGGAGGCCGGGTGCGGTGCGGGCCAGGGTCGGGCGGGCGCGGCGCAGGGGCGCGAAGACGAATGCGGCGAGGGCGCGGCCGAGCCGGAACGCGGCCGCCTCGCCGCGCCACAGCCACAGCCCGCAGACCAGGGCGGCCAGTGTGTGCGCCAGCACCATGCCGGTGGTCCAGCCGTGTGCGGACGAGGCACCGGACATGGGCATCGTGTGCATCGCGTGGTGCGCGTGCCCCATGCCCGCCATGCCGTGTGCGCCGCCCGTCCCGGGCGCCGAGCCCATGGCGGACGGCGCCTGGGCCAGGCTGAAGAAGGTGTGGAGAACGAACTGCGTGATGATCGTCGATCCGGTCACGGCGGGCGCCCCGCGCTCCCGGCCGGTCAGCCACCACGCTCCCCCCGTCGCGGCGGCGAACGCGCCGGCCACGGTCCCCGCCGACGGGGCGTCGCCGGACATCATGGAGTGCCCGAGCGCCGTCGTCACCACGCACACCGCCGCGAAGATCGCGGCTCGCGCGAGACGGAAGCCGGGCCGGGTGGTCATGTCCGGCATGGTGCCAGCCCTTCGCTCACACGGACGCACAGGGGTCCGTTCCAGCGCCCCCGTGCGTCCCGTCGCGGGTCCGCCCGCTGCCGGTCCGCGCGGCTGCGGGCCCCGGCCCGGGACGGCTGCCACGCCCGCCACGCCCGGACCGTCGCGGGCCTCGGTCCGGTGCCTCCGCCGGGGCGGGAGGCAGCGACCACGGCGGCCACACCCGCCCGCCGGTCCCGGACGTATGACGACAAACACGCCCGGCCCCACATCGTCGCCCGCCCCGGGCAGGCAGCCACGCCCCACGCGGACTCGGCCCCTCGGCCCGCCGCGGCGTGGCGGCGGACACACGCCGACCCGCACCGACGAGAGCCCGGGACTCCCCGCCGGCGTTGACGACCTTCGCCCGCTTCACGTCCATGCGCGTCGACACCGACGGCAGAGGCCGCGGTGAGGAGAGCGGGAGACGGTGACGAGCCGTGGACCGCGCACACGCTGCGCCACTTCTTCGCAGGCAGCGCCATCGCCGGCGGCGTGTCACTCCTCGAAGTGGCGAGGTGGCTCGGTCACTCCACCGTCCAGATCGCGGCCGACATCCATGGCCGTCCGACCCCGGACGCTGGTGGCAGACTGAGGTCCGTCATGGATCAGGTGCCGACAGGCGCTGGCGTGGTCGGTGCCGACCACGAGGACCGTGCTGGACCGGTGCTGACCACAGGGGCTGAGTAGGGGGAAACATGCAGGTCGGAGCGGCGTCTTGAGAATTCTGCACACTTCCGACTGGCATCTCGGCCGGGCGTTCCACCGGGTGAACATGCTCGGCGCCCAGGCCGGATTCATCGGCCACCTCGTCGACACCGTGCGGGAGCGCGAGGTGGACGCGGTGGTCGTGTCGGGGGACGTGTACGACCGCGCGGTACCGCCGCTCGCCGCCGTCGAACTGTTCGACGACGCCCTGCACCGCCTCGCCGACCTGGGCGTGCCCACGGTGATGATCTCCGGGAACCACGACTCCGCCCGGCGGCTCGGCGTGGGCGCCGGACTGATCCGGCACGCGGGCGTCCACCTGCTGACCGCCCCGGCCGCGGCCGGCACGCCGGTGATCCTGGGCGACGCCCACGGCGACGTCGCCCTCTACGGGCTTCCCTATCTCGAACCCGCCCTGGTGAAGGACGAGTTCGGTGTGGAGAAGGCCGGGCACGAGGCGGTGCTCGCCGCCGCCATGGACCGGGTCCGGGCCGACCTCGCGGGCCGCCCGCCGGGGACCCGTTCGGTCGTCCTCGCGCACGCCTTCGTCACGGGCGGCCGGCCCAGCGAGAGCGAGCGCGACATCACCGTCGGCGGGGTCGCCTCCGTGCCCGCCGGCGTCTTCGACGGCGTCGACTACGCGGCGCTCGGGCACCTGCACGGCTGCCAGACCCTCACCGAGCGCGTGCGCTACTCCGGATCCCCGCTGCCGTACTCCTTCTCGGAGGCCGACCACCGCAAGACCATGTGGCTCGTCGACCTCGACGCCACCGGAGAGGTCACCGCCGAGCGGATCGACTGCCCCGTCCCCCGCGAACTGGCCCGGCTCCGCGGCACGCTGGAGGAACTGCTCGCCGACCCCCGGCTCGACCGGTACGAGGAGGCGTGGGTCGAGGCGACCCTCACCGACGCCGTGCGCCCGGCCGACCCCATGGCCCGGCTCACCGACCGCTTCCCGCACACCCTCAGCCTCGTCTTCGCCCCCGAACGCGCCCCGGACGACCCCGACGTGTCCTACGCCCGGCGCCTCGCGGGCCGCAGCGACCAGGAGATCGCCGAGGACTTCGTTGCGCACGTGCGCGGCGCGGGCCCCGACGCGCGCGAACAGGACGTGCTGCGGGACGCCTTCGACGCGGTGCGCGCGGACGACAGCACGCGGGAGGTGGCCCGGTGAGGAACCGGCCGCCCCACGGGACGCTGCCGGGCCCGGCCCTCCCTGCTTCGGCACCGGTTCTCCCGGCCCCGGCCCCTTCGGCACCGGTTCTCCCGGCCCCGGCCCCGGTTTCGGCCTCCGTCCACGCCCCGCTCCCGGTGCCGGGGCCCCGTTCCGACGATCACCGGGGAGACACCCGATGAGGCTCCACCGCCTCGACCTCACCGCCTTCGGCCCCTTCGGCGGCAGCCAGAGCGTCGACTTCGACGAGCTGTCCGCCGCCGGACTCTTCCTGCTGCACGGACCGACGGGCGCGGGCAAGACCTCCGTCCTGGACGCCGTGTGCTACGCGCTGTACGGCTCCGTCCCCGGCGCCCGGCAGAGCGGTCAGGGCCTGACGCTGCGCAGCGACCACGCCGCCCCCGGCACCCGCACCGAGGTCACCCTCGAACTCACCGTCGCCGGAAGGCGGTTGGAGGTAACCCGGCAGCCGCCCTGGGAGCGCCCCAAGAAGCGCGGCACCGGCACCACCGTCGAGAAGGCCCAGACCTGGCTGCGCGAGCACGACGCCGTCGCCGGGACCTGGAAGGACCTCAGCCGCTCCCACCAGGAGATCGGCGAGGAGATCACCCAGCTGCTCGGCATGAGCCGCGAGCAGTTCTGCCAGGTCGTGCTGCTGCCCCAGGGGGACTTCGCACGGTTCCTGCGCGCCGACGCCGAGGCCCGCGGCCGGCTGCTCGGCCGCCTCTTCGACACCCGGCGCTTCGCCGATGTCGAGAAACGGCTCGCCGAGCGCCGGCGTACGGCCGAGGCGCGTGTGCGGGAGGGCGACGCGGCGCTCCTGGCCGACGCGCACCGCATGCAGCAGGCCGCCGGCGACGCCATGGACCTGCCCGAACTTGCACCGGGCGAGCCGGGCCTGGCCGAGGCCGTGCTGACCGCCGCCGCCGTGGCCCGCTGCACGGCCCGGGAGCGGCTGACGATCGCCGAGTGCGGCCGCCTGGCCGCCGGGTCCACGCAGGCGGCCGCCGAGCGCGCGCTGGCCGACGCGCGCGAACTCGACCGGTCGCAGCGGCGGTTCGCCGAAGCGCGGGAGCGGGCCCGGTTGCTGGAGGAGCGGGCCGGAGCCCACCGTGAGGCGCGGGCGCGGCAGGAACGGGCGCGCAAGGCCGAGGCGGTGGCGCCGGCCCTGGAACTGCGGGAGGCCGCCGACGCCGAGCACCGCGGGGCCGCCGCCGCCGAGGCGCGCGCACGCGCGCTGCTGCCGGAGCGGTTCGCCGACGCCGGCGCGGCCGGACTCGCCTCCGCCGCCCGCCGCGCCGCGGAGGAGCTGGGCGGGCTGGAGTCGGCCCGCCGCGGCGAACGACGGCTGGCCGCACTCCTCGCGGAGCGCACCGACCTGGACCGCCAGGAGCGTGCCGACGAGGACGTGCTCGCCGAGACCGAGGGCTGGCTCGCCGGCTGGGACGCCACCCGCGCGGCGCTCCAGGAGCGGGTCGAGTCCGCCCAGGAGGCCGCCACCCGCGCCGAACAGCTCGCCGGGCAGCGCGAGCCCGCCCGCCGCCGGCTGGCCGCCGCCCGGCTGCGCGACCGGCTCGCCCGCGACACCGACGACGCCCAGCGGGAGGCGCTCGCCGCCGGTGAGCGGGCACTGGCGGCCCGCACCCACTGGCTCGACCTCAAGGAACAGCGGCTCAGCGGCATCGCCGCCGAACTGGCCGCCACCCTGCGCGCCGGCGAACCCTGCGCGGTCTGCGGCGGCACCGACCACCCCGCTCCCGCCCGCAAGGTCGCCGGACACGTCGGCCGGGAGGCGGAGGAGGAGGCACTCGCCGCCTACCAACGCGCCGAACAGGAGCGCGCGGACGCCGAGCGCGACCTCGGACGCGTCCGGGAGGACCTCGCCGCCGCCCGCGCCGAGGCCGGAGACACCCCCACCGGACAACTCGTCGCGGAGAGCGAGGAGCTGGAACGCGTCCACGATCAGGCCCGCCGGGAGGCCTCCGCACTGCACTCCGCGCGCGAGGAGCTGCGCCGGGCCGAGCAGGAGCACGAGCGCCGCACGGCCGCCCAACGGGAGGCCGCCGTCAGGGCCGCCTCCCGGGTGGGTCACCGCGAGCGGCTGGAGCGCGAACGCCTCGCCCTGGAGGAGGAGCTGGCCGAGGCGCGGGGCAGCTCACCGAGTGTGTCCGCACGGGCGGAGCAGTTGGAGCGGCAGGCCGCGCGGCTCGCCGACGGGGCCGACGCGGCCCGCGCCGCCGAGGAGAGCGCCGGCCGCCTCAAGGCCGCCGACGGCCGCCTCGACGAGGCCGCCTTCCGGGCCGGCTTCGACACCCCGCGGGACGCCGCCGACGCCCTCCTCGACGAGGCCGCCCACCGCGAGCTGCAGCGCCGCCTGGACGCCTGGCAGTCCGAGGAGGCCGCCGTACGGGCCGTCCTCGCCGAGCCCGACACCGTGGCCGCCGGCGGGCGGCCCGCCGTCGACCTCACCGCCGCCGAGCACGAGGCCGGCCGGGCCGCCGAACGGCTGCGCCGGGCCGCCTCCGCCCGGGACGAGGCCGCCCGCCGCTGCGCCGAACTCGACCGGCTCTCCGCGCGCGCGGCCGACGCCGTGCGGCGGCTCGCGCCGCTGCGCGAGGAGTACGAGCGGGTGGCCCGCCTGGCGGGACTCACCGCGGGCACTTCGGCGGACAACGAGCGCAAGATGCGCCTGGAGGCGTACGTCCTGGCCGCCCGTCTGGAACAGGTGGCCGCCGCCGCGACCGTCCGCCTCCGGCGCATGTCGTCCGGGCGGTACACCCTCGTGCACTCCGACGACCGGGCCGGGCGCGGCCGCAGCGGCCTCGGACTGCACGTCGTCGACGCCTGGACCGGACGCGAACGGGACACGGCCACGCTGTCCGGCGGCGAGACCTTCTTCGCCTCCCTCGCCCTCGCCCTCGGCCTCGCGGACGTCGTCACCGACGAGGCGGGCGGCGTCCGGCTGGACACCCTGTTCATCGACGAGGGGTTCGGCAGCCTCGACGACCAGACGCTGGACGAGGTCCTGGACGTCCTCGACTCCCTGCGCGAGCGCGACCGCAGCGTGGGCATCGTGAGCCACGTCGCCGACCTGCGGCGGCGCGTCCACGCCCAGCTGGAGATCGTGAAGGGACGGTCCGGATCGGTGGTGCGGCAGCGCGGTCAGTGACCGAGCGGGCGCCGGGGCAGCGGCGAGGAGTAGACGACACTGGTCGTGACCGACCCCAGGCCGCCGATCTTCCCCGTCAGCTCCTCCAGGTGCCGCATGGAGCGGGCGGCGACCTTGATGACGAAGCAGTCGTCGCCCGTGACGTGGTGCGCCTCCAGGATCTCGGGCGTGACGGCCACGAGGTCGTGGAAGGGCTTGTAGTTGCCGTGGGGGTAGCGCAGCCGCACGAACGCCAGGATCGACAGCCCCAGCCGCTCGGGGTCCACGACCGCCGCGTACCCCTGGATGACGCCCGCCTCCTCCAGCCGTCGCACCCGTTCGGTGACCGCGCTCGCGGACATCGACACGGCCCGCGCCAGGTCGGCGAAACTGGCCCGGCCCTCCCGCTGGAGGACCTCGAGGATGCGCCAGTCGGTGGCGTCCGGGGAATACACGGTCATTCCCGAGGGATACCAGGGGAATCCCCGGCCCGGCAAGCTCCATGCCGGGGAACGGCCCTTCAGCGGGGCGCTCCCGGCCGTAGATTTCCGGTCATCGCCACCGCACCGAGAGGCCCGCAGATGACCGCCACCCCCGCCACCACCACCCCCGCCACCACCACCCCGCCGCCACCGCCGCGCCCGCCCCCGCCGCCACGACCGCCACCACCACGGCCGCCGCCCTCGCCGCTCCCGCGGACGCCGCGGCGACGACCGCCCCCTCGCCGGCCGCCGCCGACCGCGTCCTGCGGTTCGCCCCCGCCGCCCCGGCCGACGCCGCCGCCCACTTCCGGGCCTCCCTCGTCTTCCACGCCGACGTCTCCGACGTGGCCGCCGCGCTCGAGGCCGGCGGCGACCCCGGCTTCGTCGTCCTGGACTCCCGCTCCACCGAGTCCTGGGACCAGGGCCACATCCCCGGCGCCGTCCACCTGCCGACCGCGCTCATCGCCGAACGGGCCGGGCAGCTCCTCGACAAGGACGTGCCGGTGGTGACGTACTGCTGGGGCCCCGGCTGCAACGGCGCCACCCGGGCCGCCCTCGCCCTCGCCGAACTCGGCTACCGGGTCAAGGAGATGCTGGGCGGCTTCGAGTACTGGGTGCGCGAGGGCTTCGCGTTCGAGACCCGGCAGGGCCCCGGGCGGCGCGGCGCCGACCCGCTCACCTCCCCGGTGGAAACGGCGGACTGCGGCTGCTGAACGACGGCCGGCCGGCCGGGGCGGGGCGGTGGCGGGGCGGGCGGGACCCGCCGGTGTCAGAGCCGTGCCAGCTCGTCCACCAGGTCGTCCAGGCCCAGGGAGCCCTGCGAAAGGGCCGCCATGTGCCACGACTTGAGGTCGAAGGCGTCACCGTGACGGGCCCGGGCGCGCTCCCGGCCCAGCAGCCAGGCGCGTTCGCCGAGCTTGTAGCCGATCGCCTGGCCGGGGATGCTCAGGTAGCGGGTCAGCTCGCTCGCCACGTAGTCCCCGGGGCGGCTGCTGTGCGCGTTGAAGAACTCCTCGGCCAGCTCCGGCGTCCAGCGCTCGCCGGGCCGGAACGGGGAGTCGGCCGGGATCTCCAGCTCCGCGTGCATGCCGATGTCGATGATGACGCGCACGGCGCGCAGCATCTGCGCGTCCAGGTAGCCGAGGCGCTGCTCGGCGTCCGTGAGGAAGCCCAGCTCGTCCATCAGCCGCTCCGCGTACAGCGCCCAGCCCTCGGCGTTGGCGCTGACCATGCCCACGGTGGCCTGGTAGCGGGAGAGGTCCTTGACCACGTAGGTCCACTGGGCGAGCTGGAGGTGATGGCCGGGGACCCCCTCGTGGTACCAGGTGGAGACCAGGTCGTAGACCGGGAAGCGGGTCAGGCCCATGGTCGGCAGCCAGGTGCGGCCGGGGCGGGAGAAGTCCTCGGACGGCGGCGTGTAGTAGGGGGCCGCGGCGCCGCCGGGCGGCGCGACGCACGACTCCACCTTCCTTACCGGTTCGGCGAGTTCGAAGTGGGTGCCGTCCAGCGCGTCGATGGCCTGGTCCATGAGTCCCTGGAGCCAGTCGCGGAGCTCCTCGACGCCCTCGATGTGCCTGCCGTGCTCGTCGAGGTGCGCGAGAGCCACCCACGGCGTCGCGGCGCCCGGCAGGATCCTCTCCGCCTCCTGCCGCATCTCGGCGAGGAGCCGGTGGTACTCGGCCCAGCCGTAGGCGTACGCCTCGTCGAGGTCGAGGTCGGTGCCGTTGTAGTAGCGCGCCCAGCGGGCGTACCGCTCCCGGCCGACGGTGTCCGGGGCGCCCTGCACGGCCGGCACGTACACGTCCCGCATCCAGTCCCGCAGTTCGCCCAGGGCGGCGTTCGCGGTGCGGGCCGCCTGCTCCAGTTCGGCGCGCAGCGCCTCGGGCCGGCGGAGACGAAGTCCTCGAACCAGCCGCGACCCGAACCGTCGGTGTCCGTCCACTCCGAGAGCTGCCCCGTGAAGGTGACCGCCGGCCGGGGCGCCCCGTACAGCTTGCGCTCCAGGCCGAGCGCCAGGGACTGGCGGTAGCCCGCCAGCGCCGCCGGGACCGCGCGCAGCCGCTCGGCGATCGCCGTCCAGTCCGCCTCGGTCTCCGTGGGCGTCACGGTGAACACCTCGCGCACCTGGTGGGCCGGCGAGGACAGGTTGCTGACCTCGCGCAGGCCCTCCTCGGCCTCGTGGACGGCGAGCTGGGCGGTCAGCCGCTCGCGCAGCAGGCGTGCGCACCGGCGCTCGATGTCACTGTCCGCGCCGGGCGCGCGTTCCGCTTCGTCGAGCTTGGCCAGCGTGTCGCGCGCGAGTCGCGCGCGCGCCTCCTGCCCCGCCGGCGAGAAGTCGGGCAGACGGCTCGAACTCTCCTGCACGCCGAGGAAGGTTCCGGTCACCGGGTCGAGGGCGATGAGGTCGTCGACGTAGGCGTCGGCGACCGCACGGGGCAGCGGGCTGTTGGTCTGTGACATGGACACCATCCTCGTACGCGGCGGTGCCGCGCGTCACGGCGTTTGACCCGAAGCCGTCGGTGGCAGCAGCGGTCCGCAGTCCCACTGCTGGAAGATCAGCCGGGTCTCGACCCGGGCCACCTCCCGGCGTGCCGTGAACTCGTCGAGCACCAGTCGCTGGAGGTCGGCCATGTCCGCGACGGCCACATGCACGAGGTAGTCGTCGGGCCCGGTGAGGTGGAAGACGGTCAGCGCCTCCGGCAGCCCCCGGATGCGCTCCACGAACGGCCCCACCAGTTCCCGCCGGTGCGGCCTCACCTGCACGGACAGCAGCGCCTGCAGTCCCCGCCCCAGCTTGGCCGGATCGAGTCGCAGCCGGTTGCCGAGGATCACGCCGGAGCGGCGCAGCCGCGTCACCCGGTCCAGGCAGGTCGACGGCGCGAGCCCGACCTGTGCGGCGAGGTCGCGGTAGGTCGTCCGGGCGTCGTTCTGAAGCAGCCGCAGCAGTTGGAGGTCCACCGGATCGAGTACGACGGATTCGGCCATCGGCCGAACGTAGCACGGCCTCCGCCCCGTGGGGACCGCCCGTTGTTCACCCTGCCGTCCATGGACTCAGCCGCAGCGAGCACCCGCGCGTACCCGGACCCGGCGGGCACGCGCGCGTACGACGACGTACGCACCTCCGAAGCGCCCCGCGCACTGGCCACCGAGGCCGTGCACGCCGGGCGGGACGACCTGGCCCGCCAGGGCCTGCACGCCCCGCCCATCGACCTGTCCACCACCTACCCCTCCTACGACAGCCGCGCCGAGGCCGCTCGCATCGACGCGTTCGCGGCGACCGGCGCCGAACCGGAGGGCCCGCCGGTCTACGGCCGGCTCGGCAATCCGACCGTCGCCCGCTTCGAGACCGCGCTGGCCCGGCTGGAGGGCACCGCGAGCGCGGTCGCGTTCGCCAGCGGCATGGCCGCGCTGAGCGCGGTGCTGCTGGCCCGCGCCTCCCTGGGCCTGCGGCACGTGGTCGCGGTCCGCCCGCTGTACGGGTGCAGCGACCACCTGCTGACCGCCGGGCTGCTCGGCACGGAGGTGACCTGGACCGACCCGGCCGGGATCGCGGACGCGCTGCGCCCGGACACGGGCCTGGTCATGGTCGAGTCGCCCGCCAACCCGACCCTCGCCGAGGTGGATCTGCGGGCGGTCGCGCACTCCTGCGGCTCGGTGCCGCTGCTCGTCGACAACACCTTCGCCACGCCGGTGCTGCAACGCCCCGCCGAGCAGGGCGCGCGGCTGGTGCTGCACAGCGCGACGAAGTACCTCGGTGGCCACGGGGACGTCCTGGCGGGCGTGGTGGCCTGCGACGAGGAGTTCGCCGGACTGCTGCGGCAGATACGTTTCGCCACCGGCGGGGTGCTGCACCCGCTGGCCGGATACCTGCTGCTGAGGGGCCTGTCGACGCTTCCGGTCCGGGTGCGGGCCGCCTCCGCGACGGCCGCCGAACTGGCCCGCCGCCTGACCGCCGACCCGCGCGTGGCACGCGTGCACTACCCGCGGATCGGCGGCGCGATGGTCGCCTTCGAGGTGCACGGCGACCCGCACGAGGTGATCGCCGGGGTGCGCCTGATCACCCCGGCCGTGAGCCTCGGCAGCGTCGACACCCTCATCCAGCATCCGGCGTCCATCAGCCACCGGATCGTGGGCGCGGAGGACCGCAGGGGAGCCGGGGTGAGCGACCGGCTGCTGCGGATGTCGGTGGGCCTGGAGGACGTCGACGACCTGTGGACGGACCTGGACGCCGCGCTGAACGGGTCCGTGGTCACGGTGAGCTGACGTCCGGCTTCCGTTTCCCGGGGAGGGGGACGGACGGCCCGGCGACCGTCCTGTCGCCGGGCCGTCCGTCGTTCGCCGTCGGCGTCCGGGCCGCCGTCGGGTGGTCGCCGGCCGTCCGTCGCCCGCCGTCCGTCGCCCGCCGCCCGTCGCCCGCCGCCCGTCGTCCGTCGTCCGGCCGCAGGCCACCGAGGCCTTCGACGGCGTCCGGCTCAGTCGCGGACGATCCGCTCCGCGGGCCGCCCGTACGCCTGCCGGGCGCCGGCGGCGGCCGTGTCCAGGCGGGCGGTGATGACGAGGGTGCCCTCCTCGATCTGGTAGTCGAGCGGGAGGCCGAGGCCGCGCATGGCGGCGACCATGCCGGTGTTGGAGGCCTGCGTCACCGCGTACACGCTCTCGCAGCCCGCCTCGACGGCCATCGCGACCAGCCTGCCGAGCAGTTCGGCGCCGATGCCGCGCCGCTGCCACTCGTCCTCGACGAGCAGCGCGACCTCCGTCTCGTCGCCGTCCCACAGCAGGTGGCCGAGGCCGACGACGCGCCCCGACGCGGTCTGCACGGCGAGGGTGCGGCCGAAACGCGGGCTGAGCAGGTGCTTGAGGTAGCGGTCGGCGTCGCCGACCGGCCCGTGGTAGCGCATGCCGAGGGTGCGCGGCGAGCAGCGCTCGTGCATCGCCTTCGCCGCCGCCAGGTCACCGGGGTCGGCGCGGCGCACGGTGATGGCGTTGCCCTCGGGGAGCGTCAGCACGTCCTGGCCCGGCGGGACGCGCGGGCCCAGCCGGGCGTCCAGCTCCACCAGGGCCCGCGCCCGCGCGAACTCGGTCGGGGTGAACGGCAGGTACGGCCGCTCCACGGTGATCACTCCGCCCTCCGGCGCCCGCAGGCGCATCACGGTGTCCTCCAGGACCCCTTCCACGGGTACGCCCTCCGGCCCGAGCCCCCGCCGCGCACCGCGGCGGGCAGTGAGCGGATCGTGCAGCGGCCCAGCAACTGGCGCAGCGCCAGAGGCAGTTCGGCGGCGTCCAGCGCGGTCCGGGTGGCCAGCCCCAGCACCCGGGTCGGGGCGTCCACCAGGTCGTGGGCGTCGGCCCGCTCGATCCAGGTGCCGGAGCCGCCCGCCCGTGCCACGGCCCGGCTGATCCCGGCCGCCGCGAGCGCACCGGGCGCCCGCAGCAGGAACTCGTCCACGGTGTCCGGCCCAGCGGGTGCGTCTGGAGGCTCAGGATGTCGACCCGGTGCTCCGCCAGCGCCGCGCACAGCGCGGCCAGCGAGCCGGGAGCGTCCTTCACCGTCGTCCGCATCCGCCACAGGGCGCTCTCCCCGGCGACGCCGTCGGGAGTCCGGACGGCCCGGCCTGCGCCTCGGTGGAGGGCGGCCGGGCATCGGTATCGCCGGTGGGGGGTGCGTGGCTGTGGCGTCGTGACCACCAGACGTGGAATCCGGCCGTGGCGACCAGGGCGGCCGCCGAGATCACCAGCAGTCGCGGGCCCTGCGGGCCGTGGCCCACGAGGCCCGCGACCACGTCGGCCACCGCGACCGCCGTGAACAGGGCGGCGAGCTCCACGACGTCCCGCCGCCAGTGGTGCACCGGGCGGCCGTGCTTCGCCCGCGTCACATCAGACATGTCTCGAGTCATGCAGCCACTGTGAAGGAATGGTGTTGCGTGATCACGAACGGTTTGTGACCGATGGGTAAAGGAGACATTTGTCCTTTTTATTGATTCTTTGATGTCCTGGGTCGCGGCCCCGCTCCGAAGGCGCCGCGCACCGGGAGATGACGCCGGTGCGCGGAGCGCCTTCCAGGACAGGGGAGTTCAGGACAGAGGGGTCACTGACCGACCCGGCCCGGCTGGAGCACCTTGGTGAACAGCACGGTGCCGTCCTGCTCGCGCAGCCGCACGGTCAGCTCCCCGCTCCCGCCGTCGATGTCGACCTCGCCGAAGAACTGGTAGCCGCCGGCCGGGGAGACGTTGGCGGTGGTGGGGGCCTTGACGAAGACCCGGTCCGGGCCGAACGTGCCGTCCAGCGCGTTCGCCGGGAAGGCGCCCGCGTTGAGCGGCCCGGAGACGAACTCCCAGAACGGCGCGAAGTCCTTGAACGCCGCCCGCGACGGGTCGTAGTGCTGGGCCGAGGTGTAGTGCACGTCGGCCGTGAGCCAGACCGTACCGGTGATCCGCCGGTGCTTGACGAACCGCAGCAGTTCGGCGATCTGCAGTTCACGGCCGAGCGGCACGCCCGGGTCGCCCTGGGCGACGGCCTCGATGTTCGGCCTGCCGTCCGTGGCGTCGGGCACGACCAGGCCGAGCGGCATGTCGGAGGCGATCACCTTCCACACCGCCCGGGAGCGGGACAGTTCGCGCTGGAGCCACGCCAACTGCTCCTCGCCGAGGATGCCCCGGTCGTCCGTGCCCTGGTCGTCGGGGGAGTTGGCGTTGCGGTGGGTGCGCATGTCCAGGACGAACACGTCCAGCAGGGGGCCGTGGTGCTGAACCCGGTAGACGCGACCGTCCGGGCGGCGCAGCGTGGAGATCGGGAAGTACTCGGAGAACGCCTGCCGGGCGCGGGCGGCCAGCACGTCGACGCTCTTCTCGGTGTACCGCGCGTCGGCGAGGATCTCGCCCGGGTACCAGTTGTTGGTGACCTCGTGGTCGTCCCACTGGACGATGGAGGGCACGCGCGCGTTGAACGCCCGCAGGTTCTCGTCCAGCAGGTTGTAGCGGAAGTTGCCGCGGAACTCCGCCAGGGTCTCGGCGACCTTGGACTTCTCCTCCGTGGTGACGTTCCGCCAGGTGCGCCCGTCGGGCAGTGCCACCGTCGCGCCGATCGGACCGTCGGCGTAGATGTTGTCCCCGCTGCACAGGAAGAAGTCCGGGTCGAGCGCGGCCATCGCGTCGTAGATCCGGTAACCGCCCAGCTCCGGGTTGATGCCCCAGCCCTGCCCGGCCAGATCGCCGGACCAGACGAACCGCACGCCGTCGCGCCGCCGCGCGGACACGGTCCGGAAGGAGCCGGCGACCGGCTCGCCGGTACGGCGCGGGTCCTCCGGGTCGGCCAGCAGCACGCGGTAGTGGATCTCCTGGCCGGACGGCAGCCCGTGCAGCCGGGTCGTGCCGGTGAAGTCCGTTCCGGCGCCGAGCAGCGGACCGCGCCAGCGGCGCGCGTTGCGGAACGACTCCGTCGCCGACGTCTCGACGATCATTCGCGCCGGCCGGTCGGAACGGACCCACACCAGGCCGGAGTTCGCGGTCACGTCCCCGGTCTGCACACCCCACCCCGCGCGGGGCCGCCCCGACAGGGCGAGGGCGGGCGCCGCGCCGAGGCCGACGGGCAGGGTCAGGGCGGCGGACGCGGCGAGCGAGCCGCGCAGCACGCTGCGGCGTCCGGGGAGTGGACGGTGGGACATGGGTGGGCCTCCTGGAACGGGAACCTGCCGGTGTGCACCGCCACACCTACGGGAACGCCGCAGCGCGCACGCGAACCACGGGTGAACAACCGGCCGCGGAACCCCGCGGGCCCGCCCCGTCACCCCGCCCCGTCGCCCCGCCCCGCCCCGTCACCCCGCTCCCGCCAGCAGGCGGACGCCCTCCCGGATCCGCGCCGGCGACAGGTGCGCGTACCCGAGGACCAGCCGCACCCCGGGCCGGGGACGGCGCCCGAGTGGGCGTACCCCGAGAGAGGACGCACCGCCACGCCCGCCGCCGTCGCCCGTGCGACGAACTCCGCCTCGGGGCCGTGGCGGTCCGGCAGCGCCGCGATGACGTGGAGGCCGGCGGCGATGCCGGTCACGCGGGTGCCGGGGAAGTGCTCCGCGAGCGCCGCCACGAGCGCGTCACGGCGGTCGCGGTAGGCCCGCTGGCAGCGGCGCAGCTGCCGGTCGTAGTCGCCGCGCTCCACGAAGCGGGCGAACAGCGCCTGGTCCAGGGCCGGATGACCCAGGTCCAGGGTCCGCTTGCGCTCGACGACCTCGTCGGCGAGCGCCTCGGGCACCAGCAGCCAGCCGAGCCGCAGCCCCGGCGCGAGGGACTTGCTGACCGACCCCGTGTACGCCACCCGCTCCGGGTCCAGCCCCTGCAACGCGCCCACGGGAGCACGGTCGTAGCGGAAGTCGCCGTCGTAGTCGTCCTCCAGCACGAAGCCGTCCACGGAGCGCGCCCAGTCGAGCAGCCGGGTGCGCCGCCGCGCCGAGTAGGCGATCCCGGTGGGGAACTGGTGCGCCGGCGTCGTCACCACGGACCGTACGCCCGACGCTCCCAGCGGCCCCAGCGCGATCCCCTCGTCGTCGAGGGGACGGGCACGGCGGTGACGCCCGCCGCCGCGTACAGGGCGCCGTGCTGCGGGCTGCCGGGGTCCTCCACCGCCACGGCGTCGATCCCGCGCGCGCGGAGCACCAGACCCAGCAGGGCCGTCGCCTGCGCCACGCCGGAGACGACCACGAGCCGCTCGGGATCGGCGACCACGCCCCGCCGTCGGGCGAGAAGGGCGGCCAGCGCGGTGCGCAGCCGGGGCAGCCCGCGCGGGTCCGGGTAGCCGAGCTCGTGGTGCGCGAGCCCGGCCAGCACCCCGCGCTGCGCGGCGGCCCACGCCGCCCGCGGGAACAGCGACAGGTCGGGCGCTCCCGCCACGAAGTCGGCCCGCGTGCCCGGGGAGCGGGGCGCGAGGTCACGCGCGCGGGGCGGCGCGGCGCGCACGGCACCGCCCACCCAGGTCCCGGCGCCGCGCCCGCTGCGCAGGTACCCCTCGGCCGTCAACTGCTCGTACGCCTCGGTGACCAGACCCCGCGACACCCCGAGGTCGGCCGCGAGGTCCCGGCTCGACGGCAGCCGGGTGCCCGACGCGAGGCGCCCCGAGCGGACCGCCTCGCGCAGGGCGGCCCGGAGGGTGCGGCCACGCGCGCGCGGCGGTGCGGAGGCGGCCGGCAGCAGCACCTCCCACGCGGCGGAGGCGGCGGCCCCCGCCGGATTGGTCCCCGATGACGTCATGGAAGTGGACCTTAAACCGGGCCGCCGCGCTTCCTAGCGTCACCGTCATGAACGTCACCGTCCCGCGCGGCTCCCTGCTCGCCGCGCTCGCCTGCGTCCTCGTCGGAGCGTCCTTCACCGCCAACAGCGTCCTCGGCGCCTACCCGTACGCGGGCGGCCAGGCCCTGCGCTACGGCCTCGCGTGCCTGCTGCTCGTGCCCCTCGCCGGCGCCGGCTCCTCGTCCCGCCTGCGCGCCCTCACCCCCGTCAGTGGGCCCGCCTCGCCCTGCTCGCCGCCGTCGGCATGGTCGGCTTCAACCTGGCCGTCCTGGCCGCCGAACGCTCCGCCGAACCGGCCGTCCCCGGCGTCCTGGTGGGGTGCGCGCCGGTCGTCGTCGCGGTCCTCGTCCCGCTCCTGGCGGGACGCCGCCCGCGCCGCACCGTCCTGTACGGCGCGTCACTGGTCGCCGTCGGCGCGTTCACCGTGCAGGGCTGGGGCCGCACCGACGGCGTGGGCCTCGCCTTCTCGGTGTGCGCGCTGGGCGGCGAGGTCGGGTTCGCGGTGCTGGCCGTGCCCGTGCTGCGGCCGCTGGGCCCGCGGCTGCTGTCGGCCACGGTGTGCGCCCTGGCCGCCGTCGAGTCCGCGGCGGCGGGCCTGCTCCTCGACGGCGGCGGGTGGCTGCGACGCCCGGACGCCGGGGAGGCGGCCGCGCTGCTGTGGCAGGCGGTCGTCGTCACCGTCGTCGGCTTCGTGTGCTGGTACATGGGCATGCAGCGGATCGGCGCCGAGCGCGCCACGCTGTTCTCCGGCCTCATCCCCGTCGCCGCCGCCTGCACCGCACCGCTCGCCGGAACGGGTTCCTACGGCCTCGCACAGGCCGCCGGCAGCGCCCTCGTCGGAGCCGGGGTCGCCCTGGGCGCGGGGGCGTGGAGCCGCCCCCGCGGGGACTCAGCGGCTGCCGTCGAGCAGCACGCGCGCCACGAGCGCCGGGTCGTCGTTCATCGGGCAGTGTCCGCAGCCGGGCAGCCGTACCAGCCGGGCCCGGGGGATGATCCGCTTGGCGCGGACACCCTGGCGGCGCACCAGCAGCAGGTCGCGGGTGCCCCAGGCCACCGTGACCGGGATGCCGGGGACGTCGTCGGTGAACCGGACGGCCGCACCGGAGCGCAGGGTCTGGTCGAACCCGGTGGCCCCGGCCAGCGCCAGCGTCTCGGCGACCACGGCCTCGGGTGAACGGCGCGCCGGACGGGCGTAGACGGTGCTGGTCAGGGCGGCCCGGCCGGCCGCCGACCGGGCCAGCCGCTCCACCAGCGGCAGCGGCATCCGCCGGGCGATCCGCCGCATCGTCAGCAGCACGCCGAAGGCGTAGCGCCGTTCCGCCTCCGACCAGAATCCCGCCGGGGACAGGGCGGTGACGGACCGCACGCGCTTGTCCCGGCCCAGTTCCAGGGCCAGCAGGCCGCCCAGCGAGTTGCCCGCGACATGGGGGCGGTCCAGCTCCAGGGCCTCGCAGAAGGCGGAGAGCACCGCGGTCGTCGTGGGCAGGTCGTGGACGAGCCCGGCGGGCAGGGGCGGGGACGCCCCGAAGCCGGGCAGGTCCACCGCGATCACCTCGCGCTCGGTCGCCAGGATGTCCACCACGGGGTCCCAGGCCTGCCGGTGGTGTCCGATGCCGTGCAGCAGGAGCAGCGGCTCGCCGCGTCCCACGCGCGCGTAGGAGACGGTGACGGTTCGCGGACCGTCGGGGGTGGGGACCGGGAAGGAGACGGTGGCGGACATCGGAGTGCTCCTCGTCTGAACAGGCGGACACGGTACGGATTCGAGGGCGACAGGGGCTCGGAGGCGGTACGGAACCACGGCGGTACGGCCGGTGGCGGCCGGCCGGGCGGATGGACGGCCGCCGGTCGCGTGGACAGCTTGTCAGCAATTGCTACCGACGGGTAGCCCCGTGGGCGCGCCCCGTCGGCGGCGGCGACACGACGGGGCCGTTGCCGTGACGTCATGGCACCGGCCGAGTGCGAACACCCCGTGAACCCTGGTGCGCCCGACCCCCGTGGGCTCCTCGGGGTCGGAGGATTGGTCTTGACCAAGGGTGGGGGCCGTCCTATGGTCGCAGAGAAGTACAACAACCTTTAATAAACAAGGGCGCGAAAACGCCGCCGTACCACGGCGATTGCGGAGGACAGGGTGGGGACCACGCAACTGGAATCGGTACCGGAACCGAAGTACTGGCATCTGAGGACCGTGCTCAGCGAGGCACTGGACTCGGAGTTCGCCGTGGGCGAGATCCTGCCCAACGAGCGGGACCTGGCCGCGCGCTTCGGCGTCGCCCGCGCCACGCTCCGGCAGGCGCTCGAGCAGCTCGAACTGGAGGGGCGTCTGCAGCGCCGCCGCGGCGTCGGCACGACCGTCGCGCCGCCCCGGGTCGGCGTCGACGTCGGCATGGAGGGGGAGACCTGGCCCGGCACGTCCGAGGACGCCTGGCAGCCCGTCGACTGCACGGTCGGGGCGCCGCCCTCGGCCGTCGCCGACGCGCTGGGCACCGGCCGCGACGAGGCCGTGCACATCGTGCGGCGCTCGCGGGTCTCCCACGGCCGGCCCGTCGCCGCGGAACTGCTCTACGTCCCGCGCGCGTCGGTGCCCGACCTGACCGCGATCGACACCCCGTCCGGAGCCGCACGCGCGCGTGCGGTGCTGCGCGAACTGCGGCGTCCTGCGCTGGAGGGCCAGGACCGCGCGGTGGAACTGGGCTCGGCCCGCGCGGACGACGCGAAGGAACTCGACCGGCTCCCCGGCGCACCCGTCCTCGTCGTCACCACCCGCTTCTTCGCCGGGGGCCGCACCGCGGCACTCTCCGTGGCCACCTACCGCGCGGACACCTGCCGCCTGACCTTCGGCGCGTCGGGCACCGTGGAGATCCACCACGGCCCGGAACGCCAGGCGTCCTGACCGCCCGGCGACCGCAGGGCAGGCTCCCTGAACGGCCTGCCCCCGGCCGCACGGCCGGCGCGCCCCGGACGGACTCCGGGGCGCGCCGGAAGGATCCCGTACCGCGGGACGTGCCTCAGGCGCGGCCCGTCACCGTGCCCTCCACCGCGAAGAGCTGCTCCTCGACGTGGTCGAGCGCCAGCCGCAGCGCCCCGTCGCCACGGCCGCCTCTCCGAGGAGGGACAGGGCCACCTTCGGCGGACGCAGACAGTAGCGTGCCAACTCCCGCCGCAGCGGCTCCAGTACGCCGTCCAGTCCCGCCGCCCAGCCGCCCACCACGACCAGCTCGGGGTCGAGGGCGAGCGCCAGCGCGGCCACGTCGTGGACGAGCCGCTGGATGAAGCGCTCCACGGCCGCCCGCGCCCGCTGGTCGCCCTTGCGGGCCTGCGCGAACACCTCGGCGACCGCCTGCTCGTCCAGCGGGTGCAGCGGCTCGTCCGTCGTGGACAGCAGCGTCTCCGGCGTCACCCCGCGCCCCAGCAGGTGCAGCGCGCCGATCTCCCCGGCCGCCCCGCCGTACCCGCGGTGCAGCCGCCCCCCGATCAGCGAACCCGCGCCCGGACTGAGTCCGGCCAGCACGAACACGACGTCGTCGGACTCGGTGGCGCAGCCCTTCCAGTGCTCGGCCACGGCCGCGGCGTTGGCGTCGTTCTCCACCAGCACCGGACACTTGAAGGAACGGCTCAGCCGCTCACCCAGCCGCAGCCCCGTCCACTCGGGCAGCGCGGTACCCAGCCGGACCGTCCCGTCCGCCTCCACGATGCCGGGCGTGCCGACGCCGACGGCCCGCAGGGAACTGCGCGGCACCCCGGCCCGCCGCAGCAGCTCGGCGACGGTGGTCCGCAGCCGTTCGAGCCGCTCGTCGGCGGGCGCCGACTCGTCGACGTCCTTCGCCTGCGCGCCCAGGACCCGCCCGTCCAGGTCGGCCAGGAGCGCGGCCACCCGGTGCGCCCCGATCTCCAGACCCAGCAGGTGACCGGCCTCGGCCCGGAACCGGAAGCGGCGCGCCGGACGCCCCTGCCGGCGGGCGGCGCCCTCCTCGGCGGCCTTCTCGACGACCAGACCGGCCCCCATGAGGTCCTCGACGACCCCCTCGACGGTCGGCCGGGACAGCCCCGTCACCCGCGTGATCTCCGTGAGCGTCGCGCAGTCGGCGGCACGCAGCGCGTGCAGCACCACCGCGGAATTGATCCTTCGCAACAGCGAGGGATCCCCGCCGGTCAGCCGCCCCAACGTCCGTCCTCCCAGCTCGTGCGCGTGTGGGGCGGATCGTACTCGGCGCGCGGCACCCGGGCGAGCGCGGACGGCGCACCGGCCCGCCTCACCCGTCGCTCGGGCCCGTCCCACCGCCGGCCCGGCCCGCCGTGACGAACCCCGACTCGTACGCCGTGATCACCGCCTGCGTGCGGTCGCGGACCGCCAGCTTCGCCAGCACCGCGCTCACGTGCGACTTGACCGTCTCCGCGCCGACCACCAGCCGCGCGGCGATCTCCGCGTTGGACAGCCCGCCCGCCATCAGCCGCAGCACCCCGGCCTCCCGCTCCGTCAGCCGCGCCCGCTCCAGCAGCTCCCGCGCCGCCCGGTTCCCCGGTCCCCCGCCGTACGAGGCGGCCAACCGCCGTACCGACGCCGGGAACAGCAGCGACCCGCCCTCCGCGACGAGCCGCACCGCGTGCACGATCTCCGCGGGCCGGGCCCGCTTCAACAGGAACCCGTCCGCCCCCGCGCGCAGCGCCTCGTACACGTACTCGTCGTTCTCGAAGGTCGTCACGACGAGGATCCTCGGCGGCACCTCCACCGTCCGCAGCACCGCGCGCGTGGCCTCGATCCCGTCCATCAACGGCATCCGTACGTCCATGGCGACGACGTCGGGCCGCAGCCGCCGCACCAGCGGGATCACCGCCGCCCCGTCCGCGGCCTCCCCGACGACCTCGATGTCGGGCTGCGCCTCCAGCACGGCCCGCAGCCCGGCACGCACCAGGGGTTCGTCGTCGACGAGGAGCACACTGACCGGCATCCGGCCAGTCTATGGATCAGCCCAGCGGCAGCTCCACGCGCACCCGCCAGTCGCCCTCGTCGGGCCCCGTCCACGCGCGGCCGCCCAGGAGCGCGGCGCGCTCACGGATGCCGCGCAGTCCGCTGCCGCGCCCGGGGCCGGGCACGTCCTCCGTCAGCGGGTTGCGGATCTCCAGGAGCAGCGTGCCCCGGCGACGCCGATCCGGACCCGCACGGGGACCGCTCCCGCGTGCCGCAACGTGTTCGTCAGCGACTCCTGCAGGATGCGGTAGCCCTCGCGGGACACGGGCCCCGGAGCCGTCTCCAGCGGGCCCGTCACCTCGGCGTCGACCTTCGCCCCGGACGCGCGGGCGGACTCCAGCAGCCGGTCGGCGTCCACGAGCGTCGGACGGCCGTCGACGGGCTTCTCGGGCTCGCGCAGCACGCCCAGGACCCGTTCCAGGTCCTCCAGCGCCGCCCGGCCGGTCTCCTCGATGGCATCCAGCGCCCGGTCGGTGAACCCGGGGTCGCCCGCCGCCCGCGCGGCACCGGCCTGCACGACGGCGACGGTCAGGGCGTGACCGATGGAGTCGTGCAGTTCCCGCGCGATGCGGGTGCGCTCCAGGAGTTGTTCGGTCCTGGCCTCCAGCGCGGCCAGCCGCTCGGCGGGGGAGGGGCCGAGCAGACGGCGCGCGGCCGCGGTGACCAGTTCGCCGAGACCCACCACGACCGCGTACAGGAGGACCAGGGGCAGCGGCGCGAGCAGCGCGTAGGCCCAGTGGTGGTGCGCGTCCTCCAGCAGCGGCACGCCGCCGGGCACCGTCCCCGTGGCCACCTGGACCAGGGAGACGGCCAGCAGCGGCAGCCACACCGTGGCGAAGACCGCCACCACCGCCAGCGCCAGGCGCACCGCCAGCCACAGCGCGGTGCGCAGCCGGTCCCGCCACGTCGCCGCCGGCTCCTCCGAGATTCCCGGCTCCCGCTCACCGGGCGTCAGCAGCAGCCGGGCCTGCACACCCTCGCCCCTGCGCACCGGGGAGACCAGCCCCAGCGGAACCAGCACGAGTGCGGGCAGCCAAGGAGTCCGGGGATCGATGAACATCCACACGCTGAACGGCAGCCCCGGCACCCACAGGTGCAGCAGTCGCGTGTACGTCGTCCCCCGCAGCAGCGGGCGCAGGAAGCGGCCCATGCGCACATCGTGACAGGCACCACCGACAGGCCACCTCCCCCGGGCGGGGGAGACGAACCCCACCGGCGGGGGAGGACCGGCACCCGGTCCGGCGGCCACCGTGGTGCCATGACCAGCATCGACGTCCACGACCTCACCAAGGAGTACGGCCCCCGGCGGGCCGTGGACCGGCTCACCTTCCGCGTCCTGCCCGGCCGCGTCACCGGCTTCCTCGGCCCCAACGGCGCCGGCAAGTCCACCACTCTGCGCCTCGTCCTCGGCCTCGACCGGCCGACCTCGGGAACCGTCACCCTCGGCGGCCGCCCCTACGCCGCGCTCCCCGAACCCCTGCGCCATGTCGGGGCGTTGCTCGACGCCCAGGCTCCGCACGGCTCCCGCACCGGCCGCGACCACCTGCGGGCCCTCGCCGCGAGCAACCGCATCCCCGTCCGCCGGGTCGACGAGGTGCTGGAGGAGACCGGGCTGACGCCGGCCGCACGCCGCCGGGTGAAGACGTACTCCCTAGGCATGCGGCAACGGCTGGGCATCGCCGCCGCCCTGCTTGGCGACCCCCGGGTGGTGCTGCTCGACGAGCCCTCCAACGGCCTCGACCCCGAGGGCATCGTCTGGATGCGCGGGCTGCTGCGCCGGCTCGCGGGCGAGGGGCGCACCGTCCTGGTCTCCAGTCACCTCATGAACGAGACGGCCTCCTTCGCCGACCACCTCGTGGTCCTCGGGCGGGGCCGTCTGCTGGCCGACACCTCCGTGCGGGACTTCATCGACGCGCGCGTGCGGCCCCGGGTCCGCGTCCGCACCCCCGATTCCGCCGCCCTGGCGGAGGCCCTGGCCCGGCACGGGCACGAAGGGGTCGCCCACGACGACGGGCACTGGACGGTGGACCACGCGCGCGTGGACGACATCGGCCGGATCGCCTCCGAGGCGGGCGTCCCGCTGCTCGAACTGACCGCTGAGGAAGGCACGCTGGAGCAGGCCTATCTCGATCTGACCGCCGCCGAAACCGAGTTCGCGGCCGCTCCCCAGGAGGCCTGACATGGGATTCACGCCCGCACTCCACGCCGAGTGGATCAAGATCAGCACGCTGCGGTCACAGGCCGCCACCCTGTGCGCGGTCCTCCTCGCCACCGTCGCCTTCTCCCTGCTCGCCGCGGCCGACTCGGAGGGAGCGGATGCCGATCCGCTGTTCTCCGCCTTCTTCGGCGTCAGCTTCGGCCAGGTCGCTGCCGTGGCCTTCGGGACGGCGGCGGTGGCGGCCGAGTTCCAGGGCGGCGCCCTGCGCGTGTCCCTGGTCGCGGTCCCGCGCCGGGGCCGCTGGTTCGCCGCCAAGGCCACGGCGATCGCCCTGCCCGTCCTGACCGTCGGCCTGATCACCGGCCTGCTGACCTGGGCCGTGGGCCGCGCGGCGCTCGGCGAGCGGGCCGAGGGGCTCGGCACGGCCGAAGGACTGCGCGCGGCCGTCGGCTGCGGGCTCCACCTCACGCTGATGGCCCTGCTCGCCGCCGGTCTGACGGCCGTTCTGCGCAGCGGGGCGGCCACGCTCGGCATCCTCATCCCGTTCCTGCTGATCGTGTCCTTCGTGGTCGGCGACATGTCCGGCTCCGTCGCCGACTTCCTCCCCGACCGCGCCGGCCAAGTCGCCCTGCACGGCACGTGGGACGGCTCGCTGGGGCCGTGGACCGGCCTCGCGGTGACCGCCCTGTGGACGGCCGCGGCCCTCGCGGCGGGAGCGTGGCGGGTGCGACGCCGGGACGCCTGAACGCGTCCGCTCCCTGACACGGCGCCCATTGTCAGTGGCGGCGGGTTCACTGGATCACATGGACATGGAGAAGTACCTCGCTCTCGCGGACGTGCTGTCCTCCCGGGGGTTTCCCGCGGAGGACAGCACGTCGGACGTCGGCGAGGGCGGTCCCGGGTTCCATCTCGCGCCCTTGGCGGCGAGCCACGGCCTGCGGGTGGCGGACCCGGCGCTGCGCGTCGCCGAGGCGGAGCGGTTCCACGACGACCGGGAGGCGCTGGCCGGGAAACTGACCGGGCGATGGGGGGAGCCGTCCCGCGTCGGCCTCCGGACGATCCGTCTGCGCACCGCGCACGAGGAGATACCCGAGCCCTGGGCCCGGCTCAGTCTCCTCGTGAGGGACGTCCGCCTCTGGGAGCTGCCCGAGCACGGCCGTTGGGCCGCCCTCGGCGTCGCCGACGTCGACCAGGACGACGAGGTCCGGCTCCTCCTGCTCGTCACCGAGACCGCCCCACCCTGACCGCGCACCCGGCACAGGGTCAGTCCTCGGCCGCCACCCGCAGCCGAGCGAACTCCTGCGCCATCGTCGCCGTCGTCCAATGCGCGTTGAGACCACTGGGATTCGGCAGCACCCACACGCGCGTGTCCCCGATCACCCGCTCCTGGGGCCCCACCCGGGCGGTACGGTCGTCGAACGCCACCCGGTACGCGGTCACGCCCACCACCGCCAGCCATCGCGGCGTCAGCCGGACGACCTTCTCCCGCAGCAGCCGGCCGCCCTCGCGGTACTCCTCCGCCGTCAGCTCGTCGGCCCGCGCGCTCGCCCGCGCCACCACGTTGGTGATGCCGAGCCCGTACGACAGCAGCTCCCGCTGCTCCGCCGGCTTCAGCAGCCTGGGCGTGAAGCCGGACAGGTGCAGCACCGGCCAGAAGCGGTTGCCCGGCCGGGCGAAGTGGTGGCCGCTCGCCGCCGACATCAGGCCCGGGTTGATGCCGCAGAAGAGCACCCGGAGGCCGTCCGCGACGACGTCCGGCACGAGACGGTCGCGGGCGGCCTCCAGTTCCGCCTGGGTGAAGCGGGTCAGAGGATCGCCCCCGGGGTGTAACCGGCGGCCTCCGGCCGCTGCTTCACGATCTCCTCGATCCGGCCGACGACGAGGGTCACCTGGTCGGCGGCGGCACCCGTGAAGGACAGCTTGTCGGCCATCAGCGCGTCGAGCTGCGCGCGGTCCAGCGGGATGCGCTCGTCGGCGGCGAGCTTGTCCAGCAGCTCGTTGCGCTCGGCGCCGCGCTCGCGCATGGCCAGCGCGGAGGCCACGGCGTTCTCCTTGATCGCCTCGTGCGCCAGTTCCCGGCCCACGCCCGCCCGCACCGCGCCCATCAGGACCTTGGTGGTGGCGAGGAACGGCAGGTAGCGGTCCAGCTCACGGGCGACGACGGCCGGGAAGGCGCCGAACTCGTCGAGCACCGTCAGGAACGTCTCCAGCAGACCGTCGAGCGCGAAGAACGCGTCCGGCAGCGCGACCCGGCGCACCACCGAGCAGGACACGTCGCCCTCGTTCCACTGGTCGCCCGCCAGCTCGCCGGTCATCGACGCGTAGCCGCGCAGGATCACCATGAGGCCGTTGACGCGCTCACAGGAGCGGGTGTTCATCTTGTGCGGCATCGCGGAGGAGCCGACCTGGCCCGGCTTGAAGCCCTCGGTCACCAGCTCGTGCCCGGCCATCAGCCGGATCGTCTTCGCCAGCGAGGACGGCGCGGCGGCCAGCTGCACCAGCGCGGTGACGACCTCGTAGTCCAGCGAGCGCGGGTAGACCTGGCCGACGGAGGTGAAGGCCTGCGAGAAGCCGAGGTGCCCGGCGATCCGCTGCTCCAGCTCCGCGAGCTTGCCCGCGTCGCCGCCGAGCAGGTCGAGCATGTCCTGGGCGGTGCCGACCGGACCCTTGATGCCGCGCAGCGGGTAGCGGCCGAGCAGCTCCTCGACCCGCCCGTACGCCACGAGCAGCTCGTCGGCCGCCGTCGCGAACCGCTTGCCCAGCGTGGTGGCCTGGGCGGCCACGTTGTGCGAGCGGCCGGCCATGACCAGCTCGCCGTACTCGCCGGCCAGCTTGCCCAGGCGCGCCAGTACCGCCACCGTACGGTCGCGGACCAGCTCCAGCGACAGCCGGATCTGGAGCTGCTCCACGTTCTCCGTGAGGTCGCGCGACGTCATGCCCTTGTGGACCTGCTCGTGACCGGCGAGATCGTTGAACTCCTCGATCCGCGCCTTCACGTCGTGCCGCGTGACCTTCTCGCGCTCGGCGACGGAGGCCAGGTCGACGGTGTCGAGGACGCGCTCGTAGTCGGCGATCGCCGCGTCCGGCACCTCGATCCCGAGGTCCTTCTGGGCCCGCAGCACGGCGAGCCAGAGCTGACGCTCCAGCCTCACCTTCTGCTCGGGCGACCAGAGCGTGGCGAGCTCGGCGGAGGCGTAGCGTCCGGCGAGGACGTTGGGGATGCGGGGCTTGGCGGGAGCGGAAGTCACGTGGACGGATTCTACTGGCGATTCGTGCAGGCCGGCGCCGTGGCCCCGTTCGGCGGAACCTACGAGACCCGGGTCACGGCCGGTCAGGACCGCGGTCCCTCGTACGGCAGCAGGTCGGGGCGCTTCGGCGGCATGCCGTCGCCCGAGGAGCGGCCGGTGAGGCGGCGGGCGATCCACGGCAGCAGGTACCGGCGCGCGAACCGGGCGTCGGCCACCCGCCGCGCGACCCAGGCCGGCGGCACGGTCGCGGGCATCGGCTCGTGCCACCCGGTGTCCTGCGGGTCGTACCCGAGGCCCTGCCAGACCGCCTCGGCGACCCGGCGGTGCCCCTCGGCCGTCAGGTGCAGCCGGTCCACGTCCCACATCCGCGGGTCGCCCAGGGACGGGGCGCCGTACAGGTCGACGACCAGCGCGCCGTGCCGGGCGGCGAGGCCGTCGACGCAGGCGAACAGCTCCTCCATGCGCGGCCGGAACCGCTCCAGCACCGGGCCCTGCCGGCCGGGGCTGCGCATCAGCACGAGCTGCTTGCAGGACGGGGCCAGCCGCTCCACGGCCTCGGTCAGCAGGTCCCGCACCCGCACCATGTCGCACTTGGGCCGCAGGGTGTCGTTCAGACCGCCGACCAGGGTGATGACGTCGGCGCCCATGGTCGCCGCCACCGGCACCTGCTCCTCGACGATCTGGCCGATCAGCTTGCCGCGCACCGCGAGGTTGGCGTACCGGAAGCCGGGCGTGTGCGCGGCGATCCGGCCCGCGAGGAGGTCCGCCCAGCCCCGGTAGGTGCCGTCGGGCAGCAGGTCCGACATGCCCTCGGTGAAGGAGTCGCCGACCGCGACCAGGCTGGAGTACGGGGGAGTGGTGTTCGTCTGCATGGCGTCAGCGATGGTAACCCGCACGCCATACCCAGCGGTCGGTCACCCCCGCCCCCGGTCTCAGGCCCGCCGTCCGGTCTCAGGCCCGCTGCCCGAACAGCTCCCGCAGCACGTCCTCCATGGTGACCAGCCCGGCGAGCCGCCCGTCGGAGCCGAGAACCGCCGCCAGGTGGGTGCGGCTGCCGCGCATCGCGGTGAGGACGTCGTCCAGCGGCGTCGTCTCGCGCACCCGGGCGATGGGCCGCAGGTCCCGCACCCGGAACGGCTCGTCGCGCGGCGAGGCGTCCAGCGCGTCCTTCACGTGCAGGTAGCCCACGATCCGGCGCCCCTCGTCGACGACGGGGAAGCGGGAGAACCCGGATTCGGCGCCGAGCCGCTCCAGCTCCTCCGGGGTCACCCCCACGCGCGCGTAGACGACGCGTTCCAGTGGCAGGACGACGTCCCGCACCGGGCGGCGGCCCAGTTCCAGCGCGTCGTGCAGGCGTTCCTGGGCGCGGTCGTCGAGCAGGCCCGCCTCCCCGGCGTCCCGCACGATCTGCGCCAGCTCCGCGTCCGAGAACGTGGCCGTGACCTCGTCCTTCGTCTCGACCCGCAGCAGCTTCAGCAGGCCGTTGGCGAAGGCGTTGATCGCGAAGATCACCGGCCGCAGCGCCCGGGAGAGCGTGACCAGCGGCGGTCCGAGCAACAGGGCGCTGCGCACCGGTTCGGCGAGCGCGATGTTCTTCGGCACCATCTCGCCCAGCAGCATGTGCAGATATGTCGCCAGGGTCAGCGCGATCACGAAGGACACCACGTGGCCCGCGCCCTCGGGAACGCCGACCGCGTGGAACACCGGCTCCAGCAGGTGCGCGATCGCCGGCTCGGCGACCACGCCGAGAACCAGGGTGCACAGCGTGATGCCGAGCTGGGCGGCCGCCAACAGCGCGGACACGTGCTCCAGGCCCCACAGCACGCTCCTGGCGCGCCGGTCGCCCTGTTCGGCGTACGGCTCGATCTGGGAGCGGCGTACGGAGATCAGCGCGAACTCCGCGCCGACGAAGAAGGCGTTGACGACCAGGGTCGCCAGACCGATCAGCAGCTGGACGGCGGTCACCGGTCCGCTCCTTCCACGTGGTCCTGGGCGAGCGGGGCGTGCAGCAGGACGCGCGCGGCCCGGCGACCGGAGGCGTCGACGACGTCCAGGTGCCAGCCGGCCACGTCCAGGCTGTCGCCGACGGCCGGTATGCGGCCCAGCTCGGTGGCGACCAGCCCGGCGAGGGTCTCGTAGGGGCCTTCGGGGGCGTGCAGGCCGACGCGCGCGAGCTGGTCGGTGCGGGCGGCGCCGTCGGCGGAGTAGGTCCGGCGGCCCTCGTCGTCGGTGCCCGCGTGGGCCAGGTCGGGCGTCTCGTGCGGGTCGTGCTCGTCGCGGACCTCGCCGACGACCTCCTCGACGATGTCCTCCAGGGTCGCCACGCCCGCCGTACCGCCGTACTCGTCGATGACCACGGCCATCGTCCGCTTGCCGGAGAGCCGGTCGAGGAGCCGGTCCACGGTGAGGGACTCGGGGACCAGCAGGGGTTCGCGCATCAGCTCGGCGACGGGCACGCGCGCCCGCTGCTCCGCCGGGACGGCCAGGACGTCCTTGATGTGCGCGGTGCCGACGACGGTGTCCAGGCCGCCGCGGAACACGGGGAACCGGGACAGGCCCGTCGCCCGGGTCGCGTTCGCGACGTCCTCGCAGGTCGCCTGGGCGTCGAGGGCGATGACCTGCACGCGTGGGGTCATCACGTTCTCCGCGGTCAGGTCGGCCAGGTTCAGGGTGCGCACGAACAGCTCGGCGGTGTCCGCCTCCAGGGCGCCCTGCCGGGCCGAGTGCCGGGCCAGCGCCGCCAGTTCCTGCGGGCCGCGGGCGGAGGCGAGCTCCTCGGCGGGCTCCAGGCCGAAGCGGCGGACGACCCGGTTGGCCGTGCTGTTCAGGTGGGCGATGAACGGCCGGAAGGCGGCGCTGAAGAAGCGCTGCGCGTTGCCCACCCGCTTGGCCATGGCCAGCGGGGTGGAGATCGCCCAGTTCTTCGGCACCAGTTCGCCGACGACCATCAGGAACACCGTCGACAGCGCCGTGCCCAGCACCAGGGCGACGGAGCTCGCGGTCGCGCCCGACAGACCGGCCGACTCCAGCGGCCCGGAGATCAGCTTGGCGATCGAGGGCTCGGCCAGCATGCCGACGACCAGGTTGGTGACGGTGATGCCGAGCTGGGCGCCGGAGAGCTGGAAGGTCAGGTTGCGGACGGCCTTGAGCGCGCCGGCCGCGCCGCGCTCGCCGCGCTCGACGGCTCGCTCCAGCTCGCCGCGCTCGACCGTGGTCAACGAGAACTCGGCGGCGACGAAGCCACCGCACGCGAGCGACAGCAGGATCGCCACCAGCAGCAACAGCAGTTCCATCACCGGTTCACCTCCGTCCCATGATCGGGCAGGACGGGGAGGATCGCGCGACGTCGGGAACCAGGAGGCTCGCCCATGGGCGGAGGCTCACACCTTTCGAGGACTCGGTGAGGGGACCGCACGGTCGTACGGTCCCCTAAGGGTAAAGGATCGGCAAAAGGTTGTGGTCGGCCGCCCGGCCCGGCCGCCCGACCGGAGCGCCGTGGGCTCAGCCGGTCAGCGGCTTCACCCAGCGCCGCCACTTCTCCTCCGGCATGTACCCCGCCGCGCGCCACGCATGATGGGCCGTCTCGTTGCGCGTCAGCACCATCGCGTCGCCGCGCCGCCCCCGAGCCGGACGAACCGCTCCTCCGCGGCGGCGAGCAGCGCCGATCCGATGCCCTGGCGGCGGTGCGCCGGACGCACCGCCAGCCGGTAGAGGTGGCAGCGCCAGCCGTCGAAGCCGGCGATCACCGTGCCCGCCAGCTCACCGCCGCGCTCCGCCAGGAGCAGCGCCCCGGGGTCGCGGGCGACGAGCCGCTCCACGCCCTCGCGGTCGTCGCTGATGCTCGTGCCCTCGGCGGCGGTCTTCCAGAAGGCCAGCACGGCGTCGAGGTCGTCGGGCGTCGCGGCCCGTATCCGCAGATCAGACATGGGGCGATCCCATCACGCGGGAAACACCCCGGCCCGGGATTCCAGCATCCGGACGCCCGCGGCCCCTCTCCCGCCGGGGCGCCGGCCCGGCTTCCCGCCGGCGCCGGCCCCGTGCGTCCCGGAGGTGACGGCCGCCCCGGCCGCGTGGCGGCCCTCCTGCAACTCCTCCTGCACGTCCCGGCCCCGGAGCGCTCGAACGCCCTCTTCGCGTGCGCCGTCGCCTACGCCTGCCTGGTGGCGAGCGGAGCGAAGGTCGTGACCTCCCCCGAACAGGTCCGCGACCTGGCCCGCCTGGCCAAGACCGGCGAGGCGTCGGTTCACGACATCGCGCGGGAGCTGCGCCGCTGGAGTCGGTGAGCGGCCCCGCCGGCTCCCCGGACGCGCTGTCCGGGCATGCCCCGCGGCCCGTCGTCGCCTCCGCGTCGTCCGCCCGGAGGGCGGGCCCCGCGGCGCCGGGTGCGTGCTGCCGGGGGTCCTCCCGGCCGAAGGCCGGGGGAGCGCCGGGCCCTGGTCCCCGTACGGGACGCACCCGGGTCGGGGCCCGGCGCGGCGGGAGGGCGTGCAGGGCGTGACGGGCAGGCGGGAAGGTGACGGCAGGGCCTGGGGGGTGTTTCGAAAGTCCCGCCTGCCCGGCGACGCCTGGCACGCACGCTCGCCGCGTTGTCGGGATCACCCCGATACAACCAGTATCGGGGCGACCCTCCGCCTTGCGATCGCACGCACCAGACGCCGCCGGGCCTGCCCTTCGGGCAGACGACGCCACTTTCGAAACACCCCCTAGCGGAGCGTCCCGTCGGCGACCGGCCGCCAGGCCGTGCCCAGCCGGCAGTACGACGAGGGCAGCGCCGGTCCCTTCTCCGGGACCAGCAGACTGCGGTACGGGCCGAGTTCGAACCCGGCGTCGCGCAGTGCCCCGACCGGGTCACGGGAGAGGTGGCAGCCGCCGCTGAGGAGCGGCCACACCGTCCGGTCCAGCGCGCGCTGGGTGAGGACCATGGCCGGGCCGCCGCCCGTGCCGTGCTCCAGGAACCGCACCTCGCCACCGGGCCGCAGCACCCGCCGTACCTCGGCGAGGGCCCGCGGCAGGTCCCGCACGCTGCACAGGACCAGGGAGAACACCGCCGCGTCGAAGGCCCCGTTCCCGACCGGCAGGGCCTCGGCCGTGCCCGGCACGACGTCCACCGGCACCCCGGCCCCCGGCGCGGCCCGCACCGCCAGGGCGCGCAGCCGCCGCTCCGGCTCGATCGCCACGACCTCGGAGACCGTGCCCGGGTAGTGCGCGAAGTTCAGGCCGTTGCCCGCGCCGATCTCGATGACACGGCCGAAGAGCCCGGCGAGCAGCCGGCCGCGCAGCGCGGCCAGGCCCCCGCGGGTCTCCGCGGTCACGCTCAACCGGGCGTAACAGCGCGCGAACAGCGGGTGGTGGACGGGATCGCCGGACACCTCGCCGGAGCCGGCGGGCCGTATCGGCATGGCGACCTCCCTGGCGGCACGGGCCTACCGGGATTCTCCCCCGTACCCGCCCGTCGCGCCCCCCGCTCACGCGTCGAACCGATCCGCCTCCCGGCCGAAGGGCAGGTCCCGGCCCCCCGGCGGCTTTGGGGACGGGCTCCAGGGCTCCGGTGCCGTCCGGCGCCGGAAGGCCTCCGCCTCCCACGTCCCGTCCAGCCGGGACGCCAGCCAGCCGGGGGCCGCCGCACGGAAACCGGCGGGGCGAGCGAGCCCGAGCCGGCGGGCAGCGCGCCGAGCAGCGGGGCGCCGGCGACGTCCGGCAGGTCGATGACGTTGCACCGCGTCGCCAGGTCGGGCGACGCGGGCCAGGAGCCGATCACCACCCCGAGCAACTCCAGACCCCGCAAACGCAGTTCACGGGCCGTCAGGTCGGTCGTGTTCAGCGTGCCCAGTCCCGCCGACGCCACCACCAGCACCGGCGCCCGCAGCAGCTCCGCGGCGTCGGCCAGCGTGCCGCCCGCCTCGTCGAACCGCACCAGGAGCCCGCCGGCCCCCTCGACGAGGACCAGGTCGTGCCCGGTGGCCAGCTCGGCCGCCGCGTCGGCGACCTCGCGCGGCCGCACGGGCACCATCCCGGCCCGCAGGGCCGCCGTCGCCGGTGCCAACGGCTCCGGGTAGCGCGCCAGTTCGGCGGTCGTGACGTCACCCGCCAGCCGCGCGACCTCGTCCGCGTCACCGCGCTCGTCCGGCCGTACGCCGGTCTGGGCGGCCTTCAGCACGGCCACCGAGCGGCCCGCCGCGAGCGCGGCGGCGGCGACGGCGGCGGTCGTGACCGTCTTGCCGACCTCCGTGCCCGTCCCCGTGATCACCAGGATCGGCATGCTCATCCCTCCCGCGCCGCCGCGCACACGGCCCGCGCGATCCGTGCCACGTCCTCGTCGCCGGTGACGTACGGCGGCATCGTGTAGACGAGGTCGCGGAAGGGCCGCAGCCAGACGCCCTCGCGCACGGCCGCCCGCGTGGCGGCCTCCATGTCCACCTCGTGGTCGAGCTGGACGACCCCGATGGCACCGAGCACCCGTACGTCCTTCACGCCCGGCAGGTCCGCGGCCGGGGCGAGCCCCACCCGCAGCCCCGCCTCGAGCCGCCGGACCTCCGCGAGCCAGTCCTGCCCGAGAAGCAGCTCGATCGAGGCGCAGGCGACCGCCGCGGCCAGCGGGTTGCCCATGAACGTCGGACCGTGGGCCAGCACCGGCACCTCGCCCCGCGAGATGCCGTCGGCGACCCGGCTCGTGCACAGCGTCGCGGCCATCGTCAGGTAACCGCCGGTCATCGCCTTGCCGACGCACATCACGTCCGGGGTCACCCCGGCGTGACCGGCGGCGAACAGCGCGCCCGTGCGGCCGAATCCGGTGGCGATCTCGTCGAACACCAGCAGTACGCCGTGCTCGTCGCACGCCTCGCGCAGCACCGTCAGGTACGCGGGGGAGTGGAACCGCATCCCGCCGGCGCCCTGCACCACCGGCTCCACGATCACCGCGGCCAGCTCGTCGGCGTGCCGCCCGATCGCCGCACGCAGCTCACGCGCGTACGTCTCGTCGTACTCGGCGGGCGGCGGACCGACGAACACCTGCCGGGGCAGGACCCCGGTCCACAGGTCGTGCATCCCGCCCTCGGGGTCGCACACGGACATCGGCTGCCAGGTGTCCCCGTGGTAGCCGCCGCGCCAGGTCAGCAGCCGCTGCTTGCGGGGGCGGCCCAGCGAGCGCCAGTACTGGAGGCACATCTTCACCGCGACCTCGACCGACACCGACCCCGAGTCGGCGAGGAACACGTGCTCCAGCCCCTCGGGGGAGATGTCGACGAGCAGCTTCGCCAGCCGTACGGCGGGCTCGTGGGTGAGCCCGCCGAACATGACGTGGCTCATCCGCCCGAGCTGGGCCCGCGCCGCCTCGTCGAGCACCGGGTGGCCGTAGCCGTGAATCGCCGACCACCAGGAGGACATGCCGTCGACCAGCTCGCCGGAACCGTCGGCGAGCCGCAGCCGGACCCCGCTCGCCGACTCCACGACGAGCGGGTCCACCCGGCCCGGCATCGGACCGTACGGATGCCACACGTGCCGCCGGTCGAGGTCCAGCAGCCCGGACACGTCCCGCTCAGGCATTGGGCGCGAGGTCCGTCCCGGCGCCCCGGCGGCGGACGGCGACCAGGTCCGTACGGACCTCGTTCGCCTGCGGGGCGGAAGCCGGACCGCGGGCACCGCCGCCCTCGTTCGCAGCGCGGACGTCCTCCTGCCCGTGCGACCCGCAGACACCCCCCTGCCCGTGCGATCCGCAGCCGCCGCCCTCGTGGGACCCGCAGCCGCCGCCCTCGTGGGACCCGCAGCCGCCGCCGGCCCGGTGTTCCGGCAGCGTCATCTCGCCCGCGCCCTCCACCTCGAACCCGGCGTCCGCGATCATGTCGAGGTCCGCCTTGCCGGCCTGGCCCTCGGTGGTGAGGTAGTCGCCGAGGAAGATCGAGTTGGCCAGGTGCAGGGCGAGCGGCTGCATCGTGCGCAGGTGGACCTCACGGCCGCCCGCGATGCGCACCTCCACGTCCGGGCAGACGAACCGCACCATGGCCAGGATGCGCAGACAGCGCTGCGGGGTGAGGTTCCACTCCTTCGCCAGCGGGGTGCCCTCGACCGGGATCAGGAAGTTCACCGGGACGGAGTCGGGGTCCAGTTCGCGCAGCGAGAAGACGACGTCGACCAGGTCCTCGTCCGTCTCGCCCATGCCGGCGATCAGCCCCGAGCACGCCGACAGACCGGCCGCGTGCGCCTTGTGCACCGTGTCCACCCGGTCGGCGTACGTGTGCGTGGTCGTGATGTCCGCGTACGTCTCCTCGGACGTGTTCAGGTTGTGGTTGTAGGCGTCCGCGCCCGCCTCGCGCAGCCGTTCCGCCTGGCCGTCGGAGAGCAGGCCCAGGCAGGCGCACACCTCGACGCCCTCGTTCTGGTCCTTGATCGCCTTGATGGTCTCGGAGACCCGGTCGACGTCCCGGTCGGTCGGGCCCCGCCCGGACGCCACCAGGCAGACCCGCTTGGCACCCCCGGCCAGCCCCGCGGCGGCGGCCCGCGAGGCCTCGTCGGGCTTGAGCCAGGTGTACTTGAGGATCCCGGCCGTGGAGCCGAGCCGCTGGGAGCAGTAGGAGCAGTCCTCCGGGCACAGGCCCGACTTCAGATTGACGAGGTAGTTGAGCTTCACCCGTCGCCCGAACCAGTGGCGGCGCACCCTTCCGGCCGCGGCCACCACGTCGAGCAGGTCGTCGTCGGACGTGGCCAGCACGGCCAGCGCCTCTTCACGGGTCGGCGGCTCGCGCCGAAGCCCCTTGTCCACCAGCGTGTTCAGCAGGTCCATGAGAGCCGATCCTGTCTTACCGACCCGTGCGCGGGCCAGGGAGAGTTCGTACAACGAAGGGCATTCGACGTGTGGGTATTGCCACACCATGGGATGCGCACCGTACGGCTAGTGTCTGTCCACTGCCTACAAAATCCCCGGAGGGCGAGCCATGGCGTTCGGCTGGATCGACGAGCGGGCGCGGGCGCGCCGCACCGCCGGACTCGTACGGACCCTGCGCCCCCGTCCGGCCGACTCGCCCCTCCTGGACCTCGCGAGCAACGACTACCTGGGCCTCGCCCGTCACCCCGAGGTCACCGAGGGCGCGGCGCGGGCCGCGCGGACCTGGGGCGGCGGCGCGACCGGCTCCCGGCTCGTCACCGGCACCACCGAGCTGCACGCCGAACTGGAGCGGGAGCTGGCCGACTTCTGCGGCTCCGAGGCGGCCCTGGTCTTCTCCTCCGGCTACGCCGCCAACCTCGCCGCGGTCACCGCGCTGGCCCCGCACGGCTCCCTGATCGTCTCCGACGCGGGCAACCACGCCTCGCTCATCGACGGCTGCCGGCTGGCCCGCGGCACGACGCAGGTCGTCGCACACGCCGACCCCGACGCCGTGCGCAAGGCGCTGGGAACGGGCGAAGGCCCGGCCCTGGCGGTCTCCGACACGGTCTTCTCCGTCGACGGCGACGCGGCCCCGCTGGCCGCCCTCGCCGACGCCTGCCGGAGCACGGTGCCGGTCTGGTCCTCGACGACGCCCACGGTCTCGGCGTCCTCGGCGCGGGCGGCCGCGGCGCGCCGCACGCGGCGGGACTGGCGGGGGCCGAGGACGTCGTGGTCACGGTCACGCTGTCCAAGTCGCTGGGCAGCCAGGGCGGCGCCGTGCTCGGTCCCGCGCGCGTGATCGACCATCTGGTCAACGCCGCCCGGACGTTCATCTTCGACACCGGGCTCGCCCCGGCGGCGGCCGGTGCCGCCCTGGCGGCCCTGACGCTGCTGCGGCGCGAGCCGGAACGCGCGGCACGCGCGCGTGCGGTGGCGGGCGAGCTGCACGCGCGCCTGACGGCCGCGGGGCTGGAAGCGGTGCGTCCGGACGCCGCGGTCGTCTCCGTGCGGGCTCCGTCCCCGGAGGCGGCCGTGCGCTGGGCGGCGGACTGCCGGACGGCAGGCCTGGCCGTGGGCTGCTTCCGCCCCCGTCCGTGCCCGACGGTGTCTCGCGCCTGAGACTGACCGCCCGCGCGGACCTCGGCGAGGAAGAGATCGACCGCGCCGTACGGGTGATCGACCGGACACGGCCGTGAGCCGGTGCGGCACCACCGTGAGCCGGTGCGAGGCGGCCGTACGCCTTCGTGTTCGCGTCCACCGGCGCGTCCGCCGGTCCTCGTCGGGGCTCTCCACCACGGCCCGGCGACGCACCGCGGGGGCTTCCCGCGGGGAGCTCCATACTCCCTCCGGGCCCTCCGCATACGCTCTGCCCTAGCAGAGTTCACCGCAACGAGCGACAGACATCTGCATATCTTGGTGGATAGCCACCCGAGACCGGCGTGTTGATGGCACTCTGACGGCGAGCACCAGTCCGGGACCGTACGTGAACCATCCGCACCGTGTCGGACGCCGGTCCCGTGGGAAAGGGACGACGTCGCCATGGCAGACCACCTGGAAGCATCCGTCACTCTGCCGAGCGATCCCGCCTCGGTGTCCACTGCCCGCACCCACGTGCTCGACACCCTCGCGCAGTGGGGCCTCCCGGCCACCGCGGAGCTGGCCGACACCGTCCGCCTGATCGTCTCCGAGTTGGCCACCAACGCCGTACAGCACACCTTCGGGCAGTCGCCCACCTTCACGGTGGACCTCGTCCTCGTCCGCGACGAGCGGCTGTACATCGGCGTCACCGACAGCCATCCGCGCTTCCCGCAACGACTGCCGGCCGCCGTCCAGCAGGACAACGGCCGAGGCATGGTGATCATCAGATGGCTGACCGCGGAGCGCGGTGGCAGGCTCCGGGTCCGCCCCACCCGCGAGGGCGGCAAGACCGTCTTCATCGAGCTGCCCTGGACGGTTCCCGGCGAGCCCGCCGGCAAGGCGGCGCCGGTGACGACGGCGCCGGTGACGGCGGCGGGGCCGCAGGATCCCCTGACGGGCTCCGGGGGCCGCTCGGACTCCGCTGTGCCCCTCTGAGGCCCCTCAGGACCCCCCACCGGGCCCTCACGGGACCCCGCCCGGCCCCATGGAGCCACGGGAGGCCGTCCTGAGCCCGTGGCGCCCTCGCGGGGCCGGGAGCGGATCCCGGGGCGGTGGCGGCGCGTCAGGACGCCACCACCGCCCCGGGAGGTCACTTGACCCGGCCGTACCAGACGCTCTTGGTCCAGATCTTCTGGAGCCTCACCACGTCCCCGGTCTTCGGGAGTGCCAGATCTTGCCCTTACCGGCGTAGATCCCGACGTGGTAGACGTTCGACCCCGAGTGGAAGAACACCAGGTCCCGGCCTTGCGGCTGCCGGCGGAGATGTGGCGCGTCTTGTTGTACTGCTGGGCGGCCGTGCGCGGCAGCTTCTTGCCGGCCTTCTTGAACGAGTACAGCGTCAGCCCCGAGCAGTCGAACCTGCTCGGCCCGGTGGCCCCGTACCGGTAGGGAGAGCCCTTCTTGGAGGCCGCGATCTGAAGTGCCTTCGTCGCCGGGGTGGCGGCCGCGGCGTCGGACGCCGCCCCCGGGACCACGATCGAGCCGCCGACGGCGGCGATGGCGAACGCCGAGGCCGTACCGGCCCGGGCCATGAGCGACGGGACACGATTGAGCGCAGTCATGCGCAACCCTTCGTCAGCCGCCTGTGAAGGATGACCTGTCGGATTCGGGCTGGCGAAGTTGCCCGGCCGCTGCTGCGGCTTCACCCCAAGGGCCGCTCGGTCCGGCGCCTCCCTGTCGGGGACGTCCGGTCCGGCGACCCGGCTTGCTCGGGTCCTCCACTCCTGCCGGTGCACTCCTGTCGACTCGGGCATCCGGACGGCGGCAGGACTCGGCGTCCGCCCGGACCGCCCCGCCGCTTGTGGCGGGGGCTTGTCGTCAGTCAGGGATCTTGGCTCACCGATGTCCGAAAATCCCAACGGAACCGGGGATTTGTGGGGTTACTCACCACTCACCCGTTCGGGTGGACATCCTGATGTCGGATCAGATGTCAAGGCGCCACCAGGCCTCCGACCAGCACGGGAACACGGGATTCCGCCCACTTTCGCCGTTCTCCGCGCAACTTCAGCGGTCCGGAAAAACAGCCACGCGTACGCCGAACAGGGGTACGCCGTTTGGTCCGTTTGTGTCCCGGACCGGACGTCACGCGCTCCGCGCCCGTCGCCCGGTCCGGACGGACGCGGGTCAACTGTCGGAGAGCGGCGGCACCGTGACGCGCGCCGTGCGGCGCTCCCGTCGAGGAGGCGCAGCGCCCGCGCGAGCGTCGGCGCGTGCAGCTCGCTCTCGCCCCGCTGGTGCATCAGCGTCAGCGCGTCCGCAGCGCGGTCGCCCGGCTCACCAGCGCCTGGGCGGCCCGCAGACCGCCGTACGTGTCGCCGCGTCGGGCGGGATTGACGCGGCCGACCATGTCGACCACCTCCAGGTAACGGTCGATCAGCTCGGCCTCGGCGCGGGTCAGTGCCGGCAGCGGCGGCAGTTCGGGGAGCATCGGCGGCTCACCCCGCGTCCGGCGTGTGACGGGCGGGCGGTCGGGCCATGGGAACCCCTCCTTCGGCATCCGTAAAAAATGTACAGGACGTACGTCACGTTAGAATGGGTCCATGGCCTACGAGATTCCGGTGACGCAAGCCAGGGCTGAACTCGCCGACCTGATCAACCGGGTGGTGTACGGCGGTGAGCGCGTCGTCGTGACGCGTCACGGCAAGCCCTCGTCGCCCTCGTCTCCGCCTCCGACCTGGAGCGGCTCGACGCGCTGGACGTGCCCGACGCCCCGGCCGGGGAGCGGGTGGTCAGCTCGGTCTCGGCGGTCCGTGACGTGGCGTCCGCTTCCCGCGAGCGGCAGCGGTTCGGGATCGCGGCGGAACACCGCGGGCCCGATCCCTCCTAGACGCACGGACCGGCTCCGCGGACGGGCCCCGCGGACGGGACAGGCGGACCAGTCCTGCGGAGTGGCCCTGCGGACCGGACACGCGGACCGGAGCGCACACCGGACGCGCGGACCGGCCCCGCGCCCGAGCGCCGCCGGACACGCGGGTCACCGCATGGTTAACGTCCGCGAAACGCGGTCCAACTAGCCTGCCCTCCACGCCACCAGGCGCTTTGCCCGATGGCCGCGGCAACCGGGCCCCGCACGGTCCGGAGCGAGGAGGTGAGGTGGGACGTGCAACTGACCCCGCACGAGCAGGAGAGGCTGCTCATCCATGTGGCCGCCGACGTCGCCGAGAGGCGCCGGGCCGGGGGCTCCGGCTCAACCACCCCGAGGCCGTCGCCCTGATCACCGCGCACCTCCTCGAGGGGGCGCGGGACGGCCGCACCGTCGCCGAGCTGATGGCCTCCGGCCGCACGCTGCTCACCCGTGACGACGTCATGGAGGGCATCCCCGAGATGATCCACGACGTGCAGGTCGAGGCGACCTTCCCGGACGGCACCAAGCTCGTCACCGTCCACGACCCGATCGTCTGAGGGGGCCGCGATGATTCCGGCGAGATCCTGTTCGCGTCCGGTCCGATCGTCTACAACGCGGGCCGCGAGACCACCCGGCTCACCGTCCTCAACGCCGCCGACCGGCCCGTCCAGGTCGGCTCCCACTACCACTTCGCCGAGGCCAACCCCGGACTGGAGTTCGACCGTGCCGCCGCGCGCGGCAAACGGCTGAACGTCGCCGCCGGCACCGCCGTCCGCTTCGAGCCCGGGATCCCCGTCGACGTCGAACTCGTACCGCTCGCCGGCGCCAGGGTCGTGCCCGGTCTGCGCGGGGAGACCGGAGGTGCCCTCGATGCCTGAGATCTCGCGCGCCGCGTACGCCGACCTGTTCGGGCCGACCACCGGGGACCGCATCCGGCTCGCCGACACCGACCTGCTGATCGAGATCGAGGAGGACCGCTGCGGCGGGCCGGGCCTCGCCGGCGACGAGGCCGTGTTCGGCGGCGGCAAGGTCATCCGGGAGTCCATGGGCCAGGCGCGCGCCACCCGCGCGGACGGCACGCCGGACACCGTCGTCACCGGGCCGTCGTCGTCGACCACTGGGGGATCGTCAAGGCCGACATCGGCATCCGCGACGGGCGCATCACCGGCATCGGCAAGGCCGGCAACCCCGACACCATGGACGGCGTCCACCCCGATCTCGTGATCGGGCCCGAGACCGAGATCATCGCCGGCAACGGACGGATCCTCACGGCCGGCGCGATCGACGCGCACGTCCACTTCATCTGCCCCCAGATCGCCGACGAGGCGCTGTCCGCGGGCGTGACCACCCTGGTCGGGGGCGGCACCGGGCCCGCCGAGGGCTCGAAGGCGACCACCGTGACGCCCGGACCCTGGCACCTGGCCCGCATGCTGGAGGCGATGGAGCAGTACCCGCTCAACGTCGGCTTCCTCGGCAAGGGCAACACCGTCTCCCACGAGGCGATGCTCTCCCAGATCCGGGGCGGCGCGCTGGGCCTGAAACTCCACGAGGACTGGGGTTCCACCCCGGCCGTCATCGACGCCTCCCTCACGGTCGCCGACCGCACCGGCATCCAGGTCGCCATCCACACGGACACGCTGAACGAGGCCGGCTTCGTGGGCGACACGCTCGCGGCGATCGCCGGCCGCGGCATCCACGCGTACCACACCGAGGGCGCCGGCGGCGGGCACGCGCCCGACATCATGACCGTCGTCTCCGAGCCGCACGTGCTGCCGAGTTCGACGAACCCGACCCGGCCGTACACCGTCAACACCGCCGAGGAACACCTCGACATGCTGATGGTCTGCCACCACCTGAACCCCGCGGTGCCCGAGGACCTCGCCTTCGCCGAGTCCCGGATCAGGCCCTCCACCATCGGCGCGGAGGACGTCCTCCACGACCTCGGCGCCATCTCGATCATCTCCTCCGACGCCCAGGCGATGGGCCGGGTCGGCGAGGTCGTCCTGCGGACCTGGCAGACGGCGCACGTGATGAAGCGACGCCGGGGCGCGCTGCCCGGCGACGGCGGAGCCGACAACCACCGGTACGCCGCTACGTCGCCAAGTACACGATCAATCCCGCACTCGCGCAGGGCCTGGCGCGGGAGATCGGCTCCGTCGAGACCGGCAAACTGGCCGACCTGGTCCTGTGGGAACCGGCGTTCTTCGGCGTCAAGCCGCACCTCGTCATCAAGGGCGGGCAGATCGCGTACGCGCAGATGGGCGACGCCAACGCGTCCATCCCCACTCCGCAGCCGATCCTGCCGCGCCCCATGTACGGGGCGACCGGCCGGGCACCGGCGTCCAACTCGTTCAACTTCGTCGCCCCACTGGCGATCGAGGACGGGCTTCCGGAACGCCTGCACCTCGGCAAGAGGTTCGTCGCGATCGACTCCACGCGGGGCGTGACCAAGGCCGACATGCGGGAGAACGACGCCCGGCCGCGGGTCGAGGTCGACCCCGACAGCTTCGCCGTACGCATCGACGGCGAGCTGGTCGAGGCGGAACCGGCAGCCGAACTCCCCCTTTCCCAGCGCTACTTCCTCTTCTGATGGGCCCGCGATGAGCAGGGCGGCGCTCCTCGTCCTCGCCGACGGACGCTTCCCCGCCGGCGGGCACGCCCACTCCGGCGGAGCCGAGGAGGCCGTCAAGGCGGGCCGGATCACCGGCGCGGCGGACCTGGAGGGCTTCTGCCGGGGCCGGCTGCACACGGCCGGACTGGTGGCGGCGGCGCTGGCCGCGGCCGCGGCGGCCGGGGCGGACCCAGGCGAACTGGACGCCGCCGCCGACGCGCGCACACCGTCGCCCGCGCTGCGGGCGGCCGCCCGCCGGCTCGGCCGGCAACTCCTCCGGGCGGCGCGGGCCACCTGGCCGGACGCCGGACTGGACGCCCTGGCGGGGAAGTTCCCCAAGGGGGCGCATCAGCCGGTGGTGCTCGGGCTGACGGCCCGTGCGGCCGGGCTCGAACCCCGGGACGCGGCGTACTGCGCGGCGTACGAGAGCGTGAGCGGGCCCGCTTCGGCGGTCGTGCGGTTGCTGAGCCTCGATCCGTTCGAGGCGACGGCGGTGCTGGCGCGGCTGGCTCCGGAGGTGGACCGGGTCGTCGACCGGGCGGTGACGGCGGGGCGGCGGTGCCGGGCGAGGGGTGGGGGTGCTGCCCGCGGCGTCCGCGCCGCTGCTGGAGATCGGGCGGAGGCGCACGCGGGGTGGGGTGCGCGGTTGTTCGCCTCGTGAGGGTTCCCGCCCCCGCCCCCGCCCCCGCCTTCCCTTCCCTTCCCTTCCCTTCCCGGGTTTCGCCCGGACCCCCGTCGCGCCGGACTCCCGTCGGTCTGAACGGCCTCGTCCTCGAGCGCCGGACGGGCTGTGCGGCCCAGTCAGTCGAAAAGGAGCGGTACATGCATCTCGACCACGCTCACCACGGTCCCGCCGCCGTCGGCGCCGACGCCCGGCGGCCCGACGGGGCCCGCCGCGCGCTGCGGATCGGGCTCGGCGGGCCCGTCGGGTCCGGCAAGACCGCCACCGTGGCCGCGCTCTGCCGGGCGCTGCGCGACGAGTTCTCGCTGGCGGTCGTCACCAACGACATCTACACCCGCGAGGACGCCGAGTTCCTGCTGCGGGAGGCCGTGCTGCCGCCCGAGCGGATCACGGCCGTCGAGACGGGGGCCTGCCCGCACACCGCGATCCGGGACGACATCTCCGCCAACCTCGAAGCGGTGGAGGACCTGGAGGACGCGGTGGGGCCGCTGCACCTCGTCCTGGTCGAGTCCGGCGGGGACAACCTCACCGCCACCTTCTCCAAGGGGCTCGTGGACGCGCAGATCTTCGTCATCGACGTCGCCGGAGGGGACGACATCCCCGCAAGGGCGGGCCCGGCGTGACCACCGCCGACCTCCTCGTCGTCAACAAGACCGACCTCGCGCCGCACGTCGGCTCCGACCTCGCCCGGATGGCCGCCGACGCCAAGGCGCAGCGCGCCGAACTGCCCGTGGTGTTCCAGTCGTTGCGTGGCGAGGACGGCGTACGGCAGGTCGCCGCCTGGGTGCGGGAGCGGCTCGCCGCGTGGACGGCCTGACATGAGCGGTGTGCACGCCACCGCGCGGATCCGGGCCCGCGCGGACGGGCGCGGCGGCACCGCCCTGCCCGTGCTGGAGAGCGACGGACCGCTCGCGCTGCGGCGGACCCGCGGCGACGTCGGTGAGGCCCGCGTGATGCTGGTCGGCGCGATGAGCGGGCCGCTCGGCGGCGACCGCTTCACCGTCACGGCGGACGTCGCCGACGGCGCCCGGCTGCGCGTCGGCTCGGCCGCCGCCACCATCGCCCTGCCCGGCCAGGTCGAGGACGAGGCCCGTTACACGGTACGGCTGGACATCGCCGAAGGCGGCGAACTGCACTGGCTCCCGGAGCCGTTGATCTCCGCGCGGGGCAGCGACCTGTACGTCGCCACCCACGCCGACCTCGCCCCGGGCGCCCGGCTCGTCCTGCGCGAGGAGCAGGTGCTCGGCCGGGCCGGCGAGGAGCCCGGCCGGCTCACCGGCCGGCTCGTCGTCCGGATCGGCGGGCGGGCCGTCCTCGACCAGGAACTGGCCTGCGGGCCGGGCGCCCCGCCGGCTGGGACGGGCCCGCCGTCCTCGCGGGCCATCGTGCCGTCGGACAACTGGTGGTCGTGAGGCCGGAGTTCGACGCCGGTCCGGTCGCCGCCCGGATGCTGGGCGACAGCGCCACGCTCGTGCCGCTGGCCGGCCCCGCCGCTCTGGTGACCGCGGTCGCGCCGGACGGCCTGCGGCTGCGGCGCGTCCTGGACGCGGCCCTCGAGTCCCTGACCTGACGAAGGCGTTCATCCGGTGAGCGGGACGTGTCTCTCCGGTTATCGGATTGGCAAAGAAGGTCAACGACACCTGTTCTCAGGGACCTCACAGCGGCAAGGATCCCGTACTGACGTTCTGAACGGACGAACTGACATACGCGGAGGGTCCACTTGAGGGACATACGACCTACCGGACGGACGGCGGCGCTCGGCTCGGCCGGCGCACTCGTCGCCGTGACGCTGGTGGCCGGCGCGGTCATGGCACCGACCGCGAGCGCGACCGGCGACCGGTCGGGCAGAACCGCGAGATGCGCGGCGCGGCGATCGCCGCGGAGCGGGCCGCGAAGGCCGGCATCGACTGGCAGGACTGTCCCGCCGACTGGGGGCTGGAGAAGCCCATCCAGTGCGGTTACGTGACCGTGCCGCTCGACTACGCCCGGCCCGACGGCAAGCAGATCAAGATCGCCGTCGACCGCATCGGCAACACCGGGACGAAGGAGGAGCGCCAGGGCGCCCTCGTCTACAACCCCGGCGGCCCCGGCGGCTCCGGCCTGCGCTTCCCGCGCCGGGTCACCACCAAGGCCCCGGTCTGGGCCAAGGTCGCCAAGGCCTACGACTTCGTGGGCTTCGACCCGCGCGGCGTCGGCCACTCCGCGCCCATCTCCTGCGTCGACCCGCAGGAGTTCGTCAAGGCGCCCAAGGCCGACCCCGTGCCGGACACCGAGGCCGACAAGCGCGCCCAGCGCAAGCTGGCCGCGAGTACGCCGAGGGCTGCCACGAGCGCAGCGGCGACATGCTGCCGTACATGACCACGCCGAACACCGTGCGCGACCTCGACGTCATCCGCGCCGCCCTCGGCGAGAAGAAGCTGAACTTCCTCGGCGTCTCCTACGGCACCTACCTCGGCGCCGTCTACGGCACCCTGTTCCCGGGGCACGTGCGCCGCATGGTCGTCGACAGCGTGGTGAACCCCTCGCGGAGAAGATCTGGTACCAGGCCAACCTCGACCAGGACGTCGCCTTCGAGGGCCGCTGGAAGGACTGGCAGGACTGGGTCGCCGCCAACGACGCGACCTTCCACCTCGGCACCACCCGCGCCGCCGTCCAGGCCAAGTGGCTCGACCTGCGCGCCACGGCGAAGAAGAGCCCCCTCGGCGGCGTCGTCGGCCCCGCCGAGCTGATCTCCTTCTTCCAGAGCGCCCCTACTACGACTCCTCCTGGGTCCCGGTCGCCACCGTCTTCAGCAAGTACGTCGCCGGTGACACCCAGGCGCTCGTCGACGCCGCCGCCCCCGACCTGTCGGACACGGCCGGCAACGCCTCCTCCGAGAACGGCAACGCCGTCTACACGGCCGTCGAGTGCGCCGACGCCAAGTGGCCCACCAACTGGACCAAGTGGGACCGCGACAACACGCGTCTGCACAAGGACCACCCGTTCATGACCTGGGCCAACGCCTGGATGAACCTGCCGTGCGCCACCTGGCCGGTCAAGCAGCAGACCCCGGTGAACGTCAAGACCCACAAGGGCCTTCCGCCGGTGCTCATCGTGCAGTCCGAGCGGGACGCGGCCACCCCCTACGAGGGTGCCGTCGAACTGCACCAGCGCTTCAAGGGCTCCCGCCTGATCACCGAGAAGGACGCGGGCTCCCACGGCGTCACCAGCCTGGCCAACTCCTGCGTCAACACCCGGGTGGACACCTACCTCCTGACGGGTGAGCTGGACACCGCGGACGTGACCTGCGCCCCGCACGCCACGCCCAAGCCGTAGGCTCCGCGGCGGCTCCCTCGCAGCCGCCGGCACGACGGTGAGGGGCGGCCGGATCATCCCGGCCGCCCCTCACCCGTACCGTCCCCGCCCGCGGCGCCGTGTCCCCGGGCGCCCGGTCCGTCCCGCCGGTGTCAACGCGTGGGAAAACGAGGGAACCTGCGGGCCCTCTCCCGGGCGGCCGCCGCTTCCTCCGCCTTGACCTCGGCCGCGTACCGGTCGACGTACTCCTGCCCCGACAGCGTCAGGATCGCGTACATGATCTCGTCCGTGATCGCGCGCAGGACCGCCTTCTCGCCCTCCATGCCGGCGTAGCGGGAGAAGTCGAGGGGCTCGCCGAAGCGGATCGTCACGGGCCGGATGCGCGGGATCTTCCTGCCGGGCGGTTGTGCCTCGAACGTGCCGATCATCGCGCAGGGCACGACGGGCGCCCCGGCCTTCAGGGCCATCACCGCGACCCCGACCTTGCCCTTGTAGAGGCGGCCGTCGTGCGAGCGGGTGCCCTCCGGGTAGATGCCGAGCAACTCGTCCTTGCCCAGCACGCCGAGCCCTTCACGGATGGCGGCCTGGCCCGCGTCCTTGCCGGAGCGGTCGACCGGGATCTGCCCCGCGCTGCGGAAGAAGGCCGCGGTCAGCCGGCCCTTCACGCCGGAGCCCGTGAAGTACTCGGCCTTCGCGAGGAACGTGATGCGCCGCTTGAGGATGGCCGGCATCAGGAAGTGGTCCGAGAACGACAGGTGGTTGCCCGCGACGATCGCCGCCCCCGACGCCGGCACGTGCCCGAGCCCCTCGATGCGGGGCCGGAACAGCAGGCGCAGGAGCGGTCCCAGCACCACGTACTTCAGGAGGTAGTAGAACAACGGGTGGCTCCTCAATCCGGCGGATCGGCTCAACCGCCGTGTCCCAGCAGGTCAACCGGCATGGTGCGGGGGCAATTCTAGGCGGGGCGGCGCACGGCAGGAACCCGCGCGCATCGACCTCACGAACCCTGCGGCGCGCCGTCGTCGGCGGTCACAGCCGGACGACGACGAGAGCAGTGTCGTCGGTGGCGCCCCCGTGGGGCAGCAGCTCCAGCAGGACGGCGTCGGCTATCTCCTCCGGGTCGGCGTGCCGGTGGCGGGTCAGGGAGCGGGCGAGCCGGGCGAGGCCGGTGTCGATGTCCTCGCGCCGCCGTTCCACCAGGCCGTCGGTGTACAGCGCGAGCAGCGCGCCCGGCGCGTAGGCGGTGGACGCCTGCGGCCGGGGCCGGGGATCGGGGCGGGCGTCGAGCGGGGGATCGGTGGCCCGGTCGAGGAACTCCACGTGGCCGTCGGGGTGCACCAGCACCGGCGGGGGATGGCCCGCGCTGCTGTAGGTGACGGTGTGATCGTCGCAGTCGATGAACGTCGTGACCGCCGTCGCCGACTCGGCGCCGTCCACGACGTGGGCGTAGCGGCCGAGCACGTCCAGCGCCTGGGCGGGACCCGCCGCGACCCGGGAGGCGGCACTGAGCGCGCTGCGCAGCTGTCCCATCACGCCCGCGGCCGCCAGCCCGTGCCCGACGACGTCGCCCACCGACACCCCGATCCGGTTGCCGCCCACCAGGTCGACGAGGTCGTACCAGTCACCGCAGACGTTGAGCGCGCCGACCGCGGGACGGTAGCGGACCGCCGCCTGGTGGCGACCGACCTGCCGGCGGGCGGGCAGCATCGCCTTCTGGAGAGCCAGGGCCACCTCGCGCTCGCGGTTGTGCGCCAGCCGCAGGTTCTCGTTCAGCTTCTGGAGTTCGCGCGCACGGGTGTACAGCTCGGCCTCCAGCACCCGGTCCCGGCTCCCGGCAGGGCTCCCCGAGCTGCCGCCCCGGGCCCGGATCAGCTCGGTGACCTCCTCGACGCGGTGCACCAACAGCACCACCGAACCGTCCCCGTCGCGCACGGGCGCGTTGACGGGGCTCCAGTACCGCTCCTCCCACTCGCCGGGCCGGTCCGGCGACTCCACGTCGTAGCGCTGCAGGGCCATCGCGTCGCGTTCGCCGGTCGCCAGCACCCGGCGCAGCGAGGCTTCCAGGTTGCGCATGCCGCTGGCGGCGGGGTCGTGCGGGTTGTCGGGGAAGACCTCGAAGAGGTGACGGCCGACCACCTGCTCGCGCCGGCGGCCGGACATGCGCAGGAACTCCTCGTTGGCGTCGGCGTACACCAGGGCCGGGGTCAGCAGCGCCACCATGCCGGGCAGGGACTGGAACACCGCCGCGTAGTCGATCACCGAGTCGTTCATGGACACGCCCCATCTGCCGGTCTTCGGGATATTTTCGCACGCTGTGACCGGAAGGCGGGGTGCGACGGAGGACGGGGGCGGGGTGCGACGGAGGGCGGACGGAAGGCGCGGCGGAGAGTGGAGGGCGGACGGAAGGCGCGGCGGAGGGCGGAGGGCGGGTGCGGCGGAGGGGGCGTCAGGCGTCGGGGTCGGTGAGGGACTGCTCGGCCCAGATGATCTTTCCGTCGGGGACGAACCGCGTGCCCCAGCGCCGGGTCATGCTGGAGACCAGCAGCAGGCCGCGGCCGCCCTCGTCGGTGGTGCGGGGGTGGCGCAGATGTGGAGCGGTGGCGCCGCCGTCGTGCACCTCGCAGACCAGGGTGCGCTCGCGGATCAGGCGCAGCAGGATCGGACCGTCGGCGTACCGGATGGCGTTGGTGACCAGCTCGCTGACGACCAGCTCGGTGGTGAACGACAGCTCCGCGAGGCCCCACTCCGCGAGCCGGCGGGCCGCGGCCTTGCGGGCCTCCGCGACCCCGGCCGGATCGGCGGGCAGTTCCCACTGCGCGACCCGGTCCGGTGGCAGCCGCCGGGTACGGGCCATCAGCAGGGCCACGTCGTCGTACGGGCGGTCCGGGACCAGCAGGTCGACCACCGTCCGGCAGCGCAGGTCCAGCGACTCCGCCCGTGCCTTCAGGGCCCGCACCAACTGCTCCCGGGCGGCGTCCGGCGCCCCCCGCCCGCCCTGGGCCAGCAGCCCGTCCGTGTGCAGCGCCAGCGTGCTGCCCTCCGGCAGTAGCAGCTCGGCCGACTCGAAGGACGGCCCGCCCGCCCGAGCGGCGGCCCCTGCGGCAGCTCGACGAACGCGACCGTGCCGTCGGGCAGCGCGACCGCCGGGGCGGGATGCCCGGCGGCGGCCATCGCGCACCGCCCGTCGACGGGGTCGTACACCACGTACAGGCACCCGGCCTCCACGGCCTGTGCCGCGCCCTCCTCCGCGGCCGCCGCGCCCTCTCCCGCGTCCTCCTGGACCGTGCGCGCCACCTGGTCGTCGAGGTGGGCGAGGATTTCGTCGGGCGGCAGCTCCAGCGCGGCGAGGGTGCGGACGGCGGTGCGCAGCCGCCCCATGGCCGCGGCGGCGGCGATGCCGTGCCCCTGCACCTCGCCCACCACGAGGGCCACGCGGGCCCCCGAGAGCGGGATGAGGTCGTACCAGTCGCCGCCGAGGCCGGTCAGCTCGTCCGCCGGCCGGTAGCAGGCGGCCACCTCGACCGCCTCCTGCTCGGGCAGCCGGCGCGGGAGCAGGCTGCGCTGCAGCACCAGGGCGGCGTCCCGTTCGCGGGTGTAACGGCGGGCGTTGTCCACGCACACGCCGGCGCGCGAGACGAGGTCCTCGGCCAGCGTCACGTCGTCCTCGCCGAAGGGCTCCCGCGTGGCGCGGCGCAGGAACAGGGCCACCCCCAGGGTGGCGCCACGGGCCCGCACGGGCACGATCAGCGCGCTCGCCGGCTCCCCGCCGGCCCCCTGCGCGGCGCCCAGCGGCGGAAGGCCCGGGCTCCACTCCGCGGCGTCCGGCCAGAGCCGCTCCGCCCACCAGGCCCGCCCGGTCACCAGACAGCGGACAGCGGGGGACCCGGCCCGGTGGGCCACGACGGCGGCGCCGGACTCCGTCTCCCCGGCCGGCCGCGGGCCGTCCGCCGCCGACCGCTGCCCGGCCCGGCGCAGCACCATCGCCCCGTCCGGCCGCGCCGCCCGACCCACCACGGGCTCGGCCCCCGCAGCACCGACTCCAGAAGGTCCACGGCCACGGCGTCGGCGAAACCGGGGACCACCACCTCGGCCAGTTCCTGCGCGGTCCGGGCGATGTCCAGGCTGCGGCCGATGTGCCGGCCGGCCCGGTCCAGCAGAGCGAGACGCTGCCGGGCCCGGTGCCGTTCGGTGATGTCCACGACGGTGTAGTAGACGCCCATCGGCCGGCGGCGGTCGTCGTCCAGACGGGTGAACGACAGCATGTGCGCCGTCTCGCGCTGCGGAGCGGCCCGCAGCCGCCCCACGTGCTCGTAGCCGACGACGGGCTCGCCGGTCTCCAGCACCTGCCGCATCCGGGCCTCGACCGCCTCCGCGTCGAAGCCCGGCTGGACGTCCGCCAGCCGCAGCCCCAGCCGGCTGCCGGGCGCACCGCCGCCGAACTGGGCCAGCGCGGTGTTCGACCACACGAACCGCAGGTCCGTGTCCACGATCGCGATGCCGATCGGCGAGCCGGCGACCATCTGCTCCAGCACGTCACGGCTCATGCTCCAGCCGTGCGCCCCGCCCATCTCGTTCACCAGGACCAGCCAGTGCCACGGCCCGGCGGGCTCGTCCGCCGAGGTGATCCGCGCCATCACGGGCACCGGCCGTCGGTCCTTGCGGCGGGCCGACAGCAGTCCCGTCCAGCCGCCGGACCGACGGCACTGCTCCAGCACGTCCGGCACCCGCGCGGCGTCCCCGGCCGTCAGCAGATCGGCCAGGCCCCTGCCCACCGCCTCCGCGGCCCCGTAGCCGAACAGCCGTGCGGCGTCCCTGGTCCAGCTGGTCACCACACCACGCGCGTCGAGCAGCAGGGGTACGGCGTCCGCCACGTCGAACCGCCGGCGGGCAACATCGTCCAGGTCGTCACTGCCCACGGCCGACCTCTCTGTCGCTGAGGGTCCTGATGGTCCTGTGAGTCCTCTCCCACGTCTCGACTCCATCTTCACCCCGCACCCCGGGGAAGGCCTCCGGCGGACCGACCGCACCCCCGCTCCCCGGAACCGACCGGAGCCACGGCGGAGCCGGGAGCGCGGGCCGCGCACGGCCCGCCTCGGACCGCGCGCCGCACCGCGACCGCGTGGACGGCGGGGCGAAGAAACCACGAGGGAATCACCCTCCCCGAGAGCCCCGAGAGCCCCGAGAGCCCCGAGAGCCCTGAGAGCCCCGGGAGCCCCGAGAGCCCCAGGGGTCCCCGGAGGGGAACCACCCGGGGACCCCGAGGCCCTGCCGCCTACGCCCTCAGCACCTCCTCCAGCGTCTCCAGCGCCATCCGCAGCTCCTCCTCCGTGATCGTCAGGGGCGGGGCCAGGCGGATGGTGGAGCCGTGGGTGTCCTTCGCCAGGACGCCCCGCGCGAGCAGCCGTTCGCCGATCTCCCGGCCGGTGCCGATCGCCGGGTCCACGTCGACCCCCGCCCACAGCCCGCGCGCGCGGAACCCGACGACTCCCCGGCCCACCAGCCCGGTCAGCCCGTCCCGCAGGACACTCCCCAGCGCGGCCGCCCGCGCCTGGAACTCACCGGTCTCCAGCAGCGACACCACCGCCGTCCCCACCGCCGCCGCCAGCGGGTTCCCGCCGAACGTCGACCCGTGCTCACCCGGCCGCAGCACGGACAGCACCTCGCGCCGCGCCACGACGGCCGACACCGGCACGATCCCGCCGCCCAGCGCCTTGCCGAGCAGCAGCACGTCGGGGACGACCCCCTCGTGGTCGACGGCCAGCGTCCGGCCGGTGCGCCCGAGCCCGGACTGGATCTCGTCGGCGACGAAGAGGCAGCCCCGGCGCCGGGTCAGCTCCCGCACCCCGGCCAGGTAGCCGTCGTCCGGGATGACGACGCCCGCCTCACCCTGGATCGGCTCGAGCAGCACGGCCGCCGTCGTCTCGTCGACCGCCGCCTCCAGCGCCGCCAGGTCGTTGTACGGCACGATCCGGAACCCCGGCGTGAACGGCCCGAACCCGGCCCGCGCCGTCTCGTCCGTCGAGAAGCTGACGATCGTCGTCGTACGGCCGTGGAAGTTGTCGGCGGCCACCACGATGGTCGCCCGGTCGGCCGGCACCCCCTTCACGTCGTACGCCCACTTGCGGGCCACCTTGATCCCGCTCTCGACGGCCTCGGCGCCGGTGTTCATCGGCAGCACCATGTCCAGCCCGGTCAGCCGGGCGAGCCGTTCCGCGAACTCGGCGAGCTTGTCGTTGTGGAAGGCGCGGGAGGTCAGCGTCAGCCGGTCCAGCTGGCGGTGCGCGGCCTCGATCAGCAGCGGGTGGCGGTGCCCGAAGTTCAGCGCCGAGTACCCGGCCAGCATGTCGAGGTAGCGGCGGCCCTCGACGTCCTCCACCCAGACCCCTCGGCACGCGCGACGACCACGGGCAGCGGGTGGTAGTTGTGTGCGAGGACGGGCTCCTCGGCCCGGATCAGGTCGGCGGACGTGCGCGGGCGGGCGGGTGCGGTCATGGACGGATCTCCTGGGTGCAGCACTTGATGCCACCTCCGGCCTTCTGGAACTCCGAGAGGTCGACGGGGACGGGGACGTAGCCGTGGTCGGCGAGACGCTCGGCGAGCGCCTCGGCACGCGGCGCGATGAAGACGTTGCGGCCGTCGGAGACGGAGTTCAGCCCGAACGTCATCGCGTCGTCGCGGGTGGCGAGCACCGCGTCCGGGTAGAGCCGGGCGAGCACCTCACGGCTTCCCGGCGAGAACGCCTCGGGGTAGTAGGCGATGTTTCCGTCGGGTCCGCCGTCCAGCACGAACAGCGCGGTGTCCAGGTGGTAGAAGTGCGGGTCCACCAGCGTCAGGCTGACCACCGGGTGCCCGAAGAACTCCTGCACCTCCCGGTGCGCCTCGCGGGTGGTGCGGAACCCGGTGCCGGCCAGCATGTACCGGCCGGTCCACACCAGGTCGCCCTCGCCCTCGCAGACGGACGCGGGCCGGTGGACGTCGAAGCCCGCCGTCTTGAACCAGCTGTCGTAGTGGACGGACTCGGCACGCCGCTCCGGAGCGTGGAAGAGGGAGCCGAAGACGCGGCCGTCGACGACGACCGCCGAGTTCGCGGCGAAGACCATGTCGGGCAGCCCGGGGGCGGGCTCGACGGTGTCGACGGTGTGGCCGTGCGCACGATAGGCGCTGATCAGCGCCTGCCACTGCGCGTGCGCGAGGTCGACGTCGACGGGGGAGTCGGGATGCATCCAGGGATTGATCGCGTACTGCACGGCGAAATGTCTGGGTTCGCAGACGAGGAAACGCCGAAGGCGTGGCACACGGCTGACGGTCACAGAGGGGTTCCTCCGCTTTTCCTGCGCGGTCGACTGGGGGGTGACACCACGGTAGGAAGCGGGCGGGACGCCGGACAAGGAAGATGAGCTGCGCGTTCACGCAGGAATGCTGCGTCTTCACCCTGCTCAGCGCATGTTCGCTGCGTCGCCGGAAGTGGTGTGCGGGGCGTGCGGGGCCTCGTGGGTCGCACCCGCCTCCGGGCTCTCCGGCAGCAGGTGCGACAGCACCATCACGCTGATCGTCTTGCGGATGAACGGCTCCACCCGGATGCGCTCCAGCACCTCCTCGAAGTGCTCCACGTCCCGCGCCCGCACGTGCAGCAGCGCGTCCGCGCCGCCCGTCACCGTCATCGCCGCGGTGATCTCCGGATGGTTGCGCACCACCTCCGCGAGCCGCCGCGGCGGCGCCGCCCCTCGCAGTACACCTCCACGTACGCCTCCGTGCGCCAGCCCAGCGCCGACGGCCGCACCGTCGCCGTGAACCCGGTGATCACCCCGCTGTCCCGCAGCCGGTCCACCCGGCGCTTGACCGCCGTGGCCGACAGCCCGATCGCCGTGCCGATCTCGGCGAAGCTCGTCCTGGCGTTCGCCATCAGCGCGGTGAGGATCTTCCGGTCGAGTCCGTCGAAAGGGGCGGGGCCGCTGTTCATAGGGGCACTGTATCCAGCGCACACGTCCGTGCCCCGGCACATGTCCAGCCGTCCGGATCGCCCCTACACTCCACCTTCATGCTGCGCGCCCTCGCCGTCGACGACGAACGCCCCTCGCTGGAGGAACTGCTCTATCTGCTCTCCGCGGATCCCCGGATCAACAGCGTGGAGGGCGCCGGTGACGCGACGGAGGCGCTGCGCCGGATCAACCGGGCCCTGGAATCCGGCCCCGAAGGCCCCGACGCCGTCGACGTCGTCTTCCTCGACATCCAGATGCCCGGCCTCGACGGCCTCGACCTGGCCCGGCTGCTCACCGGCTTCGCCCGCCCGCCCCTGGTCGTGTTCGTCACCGCCCACGAGGACTTCGCCGTCCAGGCCTTCGACCTCAAGGCCGTCGACTACGTCCTCAAACCGGTCCGCAAGGAACGGCTCGCCGAGGCCGTCCGCCGCGCCGTCGAACTGCGCGGCACCACCCCGCGCGTCCCCGTCCACGAACCCGACCCCGACCACATACCCGTCGAGCTGGGCGGCGTGACCCGGTTCGTGTCCGTGGACGACATCACCCACGTCGAGGCCCAGGGCGACTACGCCCGCCTGCACACCGACCGCGGCAGCCACCTCGTCCGCATCCCGCTGTCCACCCTGGAGGAGCGCTGGCGGGCCCGCGGCTTCGTCCGCATCCACCGCCGCCACCTCGTCGGCCTGCGCCACATCGGCGAGCTCCGCCTGGACGCCGGCACGGTCAGCGTCGTCGTCGGCGGCGAGGAACTCCAGGTCAGCCGCCGTCACGCCCGCGAACTGCGGGACCTGCTGATGAGGAGGCCGTGACCGTGCCCCAGCAGGACCCCGCCGAGCGCCGCGTCGTCGTCACCGCCCCGCCCCGCCGCCCCTCCCGCACGCCCGGCCCCGCTCCCGCGGGCGGTACCCCCACGCCTCCGGCTACTACCGCCCGCGCACCGAGATCGACGAGCAGACGACCCTCGGCCACACCTACGTCCGCTCCCTGATGCGCACCCAGCTGCGGGCCGCGCTCACCGTGTTCGCCGTCCTCGTGCTGCTGGTCGGCCCACTGCCCCTGCTGTTCGCGGCGCTGCCCGACGCCCGCCGCCTGGAGTGGGCGGTCCTCGGCTTCGGCCTGTACGCCCCGCTGGTCCTGCTCGCCCGCTGGTACGTCCGCCGCGCCGAACGCAACGAACGCGACCTCGTCCGCCTGGTCGAGGACCGGTGAACTCCGCGTTCGCCGTCCCCGCCGTCGCCCTGGTCGTCGTGGCGACCGTCCTCGTCGGCGCCTTCGGCCTGCGCATCTCCCGCACGACCTCCGACTTCTACGTCGCCTCCCGCACCGTCGGCCCCCGCCTCAACGCGGCCGCCATCAGCGGCGAGTACCTCTCCGCGGCCTCCTTCCTCGGCATCGCCGGACTGGTCCTCGTGCAGGGCCCGGACATGCTCTGGTACCCGGTCGGCTACACCGCCGGCTACCTGGTGCTGCTCCTCTTCGTCGCCGCCCCGCTGCGCCGCTCCGGCGCCTACACCCTCCCGACTTCGCCGAGGCCCGCCTCGCCTCCCAGGCGGTGCGGCGACTCGCGGGCGCCTTCGTCGTGGGCATCGGCTGGCTCTACCTGCTGCCCCAGCTCCAGGGCGCCGGACTGACCCTGACCGTGCTCACCGGGGCACCCGACTCGCTCGGCGGGCTGATCGTGGCCGTGGTCGTCACCGCGACCGTCGCCGCCGGCGGCATGCGCAGCATCACCTTCGTGCAGGCCTTCCAGTACTGGCTCAAGCTGACCGCCCTCCTCGTCCCCGCCCTGTTCCTGGTCCTCGCCTGGCAGGGCGACGGCGCGCCCCGCCGGGTCTTCGAGGAGCCGCCCGCCTTCCGCGACCAGCGGGCCGTCCGGGTCGACTCCACCCTCGACCTGGCACTGGACCGGCCCCTGACCGTGACGGTGACCGGCACCGTCGACGGCCGACGGCACGAGCGGGCCGCACTGAGCCTGCCCGCCGGCACCCACCGCATCGAGCGGGGCACCCGCCTCGTCTTCGCCCCGGGCACCCCCGTCCCCGCCGCCGAGCGCGGCGGCAACGGCGGCATGTCCACCAGCCTCGCCGCCGGCCGCGAGGAACGCCCCCTGTACGCGACGTACGGCCTGATCCTCGCGACCTTCCTCGGCACGATGGGGCTGCCGCACGTCGTCGTCCGCTTCTACACCAGCCCACACGGTGTCGCCGCCCGCCGCACCACCGTCGTCGTCCTCGCCCTCATCGGCGCCTTCTACCTGCTGCCGCCCGTCTACGGGGCCCTCGGCCGCCTGTACGCCCCGGAACTTGCCCTCGCCGGCGACGCCGACGCGGCCGTCCTGCTGCTGCCCGACCGGATGATCGGCGGCCTCGGCGGCGACCTGCTCGGCGCGCTGGTCGCGGGCGGCGCCTTCGCGGCGTTCCTGTCCACCGCGTCGGGCCTGACCATGGCCGTGGCGGGCGTCCTCACCCAGGACGTCCTGCCCACCCGCGGCGTACGGCACTTCCGGCTCGGCACCGGTCTCGCCATGGTCGTCCCGCTCGCCGCGAGCCTGCTGGTGGGCGGGCTGCCGGTGGCCGACGCGGTGGGCCTGGCCTTCGCGGTGTCCGCGTCCTCGTTCTGCCCGCTGCTCGTCCTCGGCATCTGGTGGCGGCGACTGACCCCGCCGGGCGCGGCCGCCGGGATGCTCGTGGGCGGCGGCTCGGCCTTCGCCGCCGTCGCCGCGACCATGGCGGGCCTGCCGGTGACGGGCGGACCGCACGCCCTGCTGGCCTGGCCCGCCCTGTGGTCGGTCCCGCTGGGCTTCCTCACCATGATCCTGGTCTCGTTGGCGACCCCGGGCCGCGTCCCGGCCGGCACGGCGTCCATCCTGGCCCGCTTCCACCTCCCCGAGGAGCTGCGGGCGGCGGAGGTCAAGGCATGAGCGGCTTCCTGGCGGGCCTGTGCATCGCGATCCTGCCCTTCCTCGCGGCCGGTTTCTGGCTGGGCCGCCGCACCGCCCGCCCGCAGAGCCTCGGCGACCTCGGCACCCCCGTCGAGCACGCCACCTTCCAGACCCTGCACACCGCCTCCCTCGCGGCCCCGCCCCTGCGCGCCGGCCTCACGGAGGAGACGGCCCGCAGGTCCGCCGGCCGGCTGCGCACCCTGCTCGGCACGGACGCCCTCTGCCTGACCGACCGCGAACAGCTGCTGGCCTGGGACGGCGTGGGCGCCCACCACCGCACGGAGATCATGGCCCGGCTGGCCGGCGCGCTGGACACCGGCCGCGGCGAGGCCTTCCCGCTCACCTGCGACGCCCCCGACTGCCCGGTCCGCTGGGCCGTCCTGACCCCGCTCACCGTCGACGACCGGGTGCACGGCGCCCTCGTCGTCTGCGCGCCCCGTGAGTCCGCGGTCCTGGTCCGGGCCGCGGGGGAGGTGGCCCGCTGGGTGAGCGTCCAGCTCGAACTCGCCGACCTCGACGACTCCCGCACCCGCCTCATCGAGGCCGAGATCAAGGCCCTGCGCGCCCAGATCTCCCCGCACTTCATCTTCAACTCGCTCGCGGTGATCGCCTCGTTCGTCCGCACCGACCCCGAGCGGGCCCGCGAGCTGCTCCTGGAGTTCGCCGACTTCACCCGCTACTCGTTCCGCCGGCACGGCGACTTCACCACCCTCGCCGACGAGCTGCACGCCATCGACCAGTACCTGGCGCTGGTGCGGGCCCGCTTCGGCGACCGCCTCTCCGTCACCCTCCAGATAGCCCCGGAGGTCCTCCCGGTGGCCCTGCCCTTCCTCTGCCTGCAGCCCCTGGTGGAGAACGCCGTCAAGCACGGACTGGAGGGCAAGGCCGACAAGTGCCACATCCAGATCACCGCGCGGGACGCCGGCGCCGAGGCCCTCGTCGTCATCGAGGACGACGGCGCGGGCATGGACCCCGTCCTGCTGGGCCGCATCCTGGCGGCCGGGGTCAGCCCGTCCGGCGGCATCGGGCTGTGCAACGTCGACGACCGGCTCCGCCAGGTGTACGGCGACGACCACGGCCTCGTCATCGAGACGGCGCCCGGCGCGGGCATGAAGGTCAGCGCCCGGCTGCCGAAGTACCAGCCGGGCGTCCACTCGGCGGCCCGCCGCACCCCGGCGTGAGCCGCCCGCCGCTCACGTCGTGCGCGTGGCGACCATCGCGAGCGTGATCAGACCCAGCACGACCCAGCCGAACCACAGCCAGCCGTTGCTGCCGAGCGCCACCGTGTAGGCCGTCACCGCGACGAGGCCGCCGATGGTGAGCACCCCCATGGTCTTCGTGGAACCGTCCGCCGGACCGTTCGTGGAACCGGGCATCGCGACACCCTCCTCCGGCACACCCCCCACGGGGTGTGTCCGCCTCCATGGTGCCCCGGCTTCGGCCCTTCAGCCCCGGTGACCGCTCAACCGCGGCCGCTCAGCGAGGCCAGGTAGGCGTTGTACGCCTCCAGCTCCTTGTCGCCGTCCCGGTCGGCCGCCCGGTCCTGGCGCTTGGCCTGCCGCTGCTCGGAGCCGTACCACTGGAACAGCAGAGCGATCAGCACCAGCACCGACGGGATCTCGCTGAACGCCCAGGCGATGCCGCCGGCCGCGTTCTGGTCGGAGAGGGCGTCGATGCCGAGGGAGGCGGGCGGGTTGCGGAACGTCTCGACCATCGGCGTGGACGCCATCATCAGCGCGATGCCGAAGAACGCGTGGAAGGGCATCCCGGCGAACAGCTCCAGCATGCGCATCAGGTAGCCCGGCCGGTTCGGGCCCGGGTCCACGCCCATGATCGGCCAGAAGAAGACCACGCCGACGGCGAGGAAGTGCACCATCATCGCGACGTGCCCGGTCTTCGAACCCATCAGGAAGTCGAAGATCGGGGTGAAGTACAGCGCGTACAGGCTCGCGATGAACATCGGGATGGTGAACGCGGGATGCGTGACGATCCGCAGGTACCGGCTGTGCAGCAGCATCAGCAGCACCTCGCGCGGCCCCTTGCGGCCCCTGCCGGCGGTGGGCAGGGCGCGCAGCGCCAGGGTGACCGGGGCGCCGAGCAGGATCAGGATCGGCGACAGCATGCTGATCACCATGTGCTGCACCATGTGCACGCTGAACATGACCATGCCGTAGTCGTTCAGCCCGGTGCACATCACCAGCATGATCGTCAGCACACCGCTGACGTACGCCACCGTCCGGCCCGCGGACCAGGTGTCCCCGCGCCGCCGCAGCCGGACGACCCCCAGGCGTACAGCCCGAGGGCGGCCAGACAGGCCACGAGGAAGAACGGGTCCGCCGACCACTGGAGACCCCGCCCCAGCGTGAACGGCGGCAGATCCATCGTCATGCCGTGCCCGCTGTGATCCATCCGCCGGCTCCTGATTCGTGGGGGGTTGTGCGTTTCTCGCCGCCCCCAGAGTAGAACCGCCCCCGGTCGCGATCACGACCGGGGGCAGGACAACAGGCTCGCAAGGGGCGCGAGGCCCCGCAGGACGGCTACAGCACGCACTCCGCCTCGGCGTACCGGTCCGCGGGAACCGTCTTCAGCGTCTCGACGGCCTCCGACAGCTCCACCATCACGATGTCCGTCCCCCGCAGGGCCGTCATCCGCCCGAACTCGCCCCGGTGCACGGCCTCCACCGCGTGCCACCCGAACCGGGTGGCCAGGACGCGGTCGTACGCGGTGGGCGTGCCGCCGCGCTGCACGTGCCCGAGGATCACCGGCCGGGCCTCCTTGCCGAGGCGCTGTTCCAGCTCGACGGACAGCTGGCGCGCGATCCCGGCGAACCGCTCGTGCCCGTAGATGTCCTTGCCGCCCTCGTCGAAGGCCATGGAGCCGGGCGCGGGCTTGGCCCCCTCCGCGGCCACGACGATCGCGAACCGCTTCCCCGCCGCGAACCGCTCGCCGACCCGCCGGGCCAGCTCCTCGATGTCGAAGGGGCGTTCCGGCACGACGACGGCGTGGGCGCCGGCCGCCATGCCGGAGTGCAGCGCTATCCAGCCGGTGTGCCGCCCCATGACCTCCACGACGAGGACCCGCTGGTGGGACTCGGCGGTGGTCTTGAGCCGGTCGAGCGCCTCGGTGGCGACGCCCACCGCGGTGTCGAAGCCGAAGGTGACGTCGGTGACGGCGATGTCGTTGTCGATGGTCTTCGGCACGCCCACGATCGGCAGGCCGCTGTCCGACATCAGGCGGGCCGCCTTGAGGGTGCCCTCGCCGCCGATCGGGATGACGGCGTCGAGGCCGAGTTCCTCGACGTGCCCGCGGGCCCGCTCCACGCCGTCCCTCAGCTGCGAGGGCTGGACGCGGGAGGAGCCGAGGATGGTGCCGCCGCGGGCCAGGATGCCGCCCACCGCGTCGAGGTCGAGCTTGAGGTAGTCGCACTCCAGGAGGCCCTTCCAGCCGTCCCGGAAGCCGATGACCTCGTCGCCGTGGTCGACGACGGCGCGGTGCACGACGGACCGGATGACGGCGTTCAGGCCGGGGCAGTCGCCGCCGGACGTGAGGACACCAATGCGCATAGCCCGAACAACCTTCTCCACGTGGGCCGGATCCGGACCGCGTCGTCCGGCTCGATCCCCGCCACCCTAGCGGCAGGAGGGGGCGGGGCCGAAGCACACGTCCGCCTGCTGGACGCACCCGCTCACCTGTGCGGACGTACCGTCATCCGGGCTGCTGACGGCACCCCGGAGATCGGGTGGACACACAGGTCGCGCGGGCGTTCCGCGGGCTTCCGCGAGCGGCTGCGGGAGCCCGCGGAGGCGCCGGCTAGGCGGGCTGCTGGGCGGCCGCGATGCGCTCGTTGCGCAGGGCCTCGTACCAGCGGTCGTCGGTCGGCGGGAGCGCGTTCACGTCGAGCGCCAGCTTCAGCAGCAGGTCCGCGATGAGCGGGTTGCGGGCCAGCACCGGACCGTGCATGTAGGTGCCGAAGACGGTGTCGTTGTACGCGCCCTCGGTGCCGTCGCCGGTGCCGTTGCCCTTGCCGATCTGGACGCGGGCGAGCGGGCGGGCGGTCGGGCCGAGGTGGGTGATGCCCTGGTGGTTCTCGAAGCCGGTGAGCGGGGGCAGCCCGAGGCGCGGGTCGATGTCGGCGAGGACGTCGCCGACGCACCGCTCGCCCTCACCGCGGGTGGTGGTGACGTCCAGCAGGCCGAGACCCGGCTCGCGCTGACCGAGGTCGTTGACGAACTCGTGGCCCAGGATCTGGTAGCCGGCGCACACCGCGAACACGATCGCGCCGTTCTGCACCGCCTGGTACAGGTGCCCGTCACGGCGCAGCCGCTCGGCCGCGAGCCGCTGCGGCCGGTCCTCGCCGCCGCCGATGAGGTAGATGTCGCCGGAGGTGGGGATCGGCTGGTCGCTGCGCACGTCCAGCCGCGCCACGTCCAGGCCGCGCTGCCGCGCCCGCCGCTCCACGACCAGGACGTTGCCCTGGTCGCCGTAGGTGCTGAGCAGGTCCGGGTACACCCAGACGACCCGCAGTTGGTTGTCGCTCATCACGATGATGTATCCCTCGGGGCTCAGTTGCCGACGCGGCGGCGCAGGTCCTGGAACGCGGTGTAGTTCGCGATGACCTCGATGCGGCCGGGCGGCGCCAGCTGCACGGCCTGGTCGATGTTCTCGCACACCTGGAAGTGCTGGTTGGCGACCTCCAGGCGCACCGCGAGGTCCAGCTTGCGGTCACCGACGACGAAGATCGGGTGGCCGGTGAGACGGGTGTAGTCGACGTCCCACAGCCAGGACGTGTCGGTGCCGTCGGCGCCGCGCGCGTTCACCGAGAGGATGACCGGCGTGGGCGGCGGGTCGATCAGGCTGAACGTCTCGAGCCAGCCCGCCGGGTTCTTCGCCAGCAGCAGGCGCAGGTCGCGCTGCATGAACTGGACGACGTCGTAGCGCCCGGCGACGGCCTGCACCTGGTACATGCGCTCCAGCGCGACCTGCGGCGGCACGCCGAAGACGGCGGCGACGGCGGCCGAGGAGGCGGCGTTGGCCTTGTTGGCGCGGCCCGGCAGCTGGAGGTGGATCGGCCAGGCGGAACCGTGCGGGTCGAGGACGTGGTCGCCGGAGAGCGCCCAGCTCGGCGTCGGCCGCCGGAACCCGCACTCGCCGCAGAACCAGTCGTCGCCCGGGCGCTGCATCACGCCGCCGCAGGACGGGCAGGACCAGGCGTCGTCCTTCCACATCTGTCCGGCGGCGACCCAGATCACGTTGGGGGAGGAGGACGCGGCCCACACCACCAGCGGGTCGTCGGCGTTGGCGACGACGACGGCCTTCGAACCGGCCAGTCCCTCGCGCCAGTTCTCCGCGAGCATGCGGGTCTCGGCGGCGCGGTCCAGCTGGTCGCGGGAGAGGTTCAGCAGCGCGATGCACTTGGGCGCGGTGTCGCGGGCGACACCGGCCAGGTACTTCTCGTCGACCTCGATCACGCCGTACTTGGCGTCGGAGCCGCCCGCGAGCGCCGAGGTGATGCCGGCCGGCATGTTCGCGCCCAGCGCGTTGGAGACGACCGGGCCCGCGGCCCGCAGGGCCTCCGCGATGAGGCGGGTGGTCGTGGTCTTGCCGTTGGTCGCCGAGACGAGGGTGACGTCCAGGTTCTGGGCGAGCCGTGCGAGGAGGTCGGGATCGAGTCTCAGCGCCACCTTGCCGCCGATCACCGAACCGCTGCCGCGTCCCGCGGCACGCGATGCCGCAGCGACCGCCTTGCCCGCGGTCACGGCGATCTTGGCCCGCGGCGTGAGCGGGTCCGAGTTGCCTGCCATCAGTTCTCGATCCTCCTTGCGTACGCGCCGCGCCTGAAGCCTGACGGCAACGTGGTAGGTGGTCAGCCTATCGAGATCCATTCACAGTCCCGAATCCCGGCACCGTCTCACGCTGCGCACGGCATGCGCGTGTCAGGAAGGACCGTACCCTTGCCGCCATGCGACAAGGTTCCATCCCGGGTGCCCACGGGCGCGTCCGGCCCCTCACCCTGCTCGGCGATCCGGTCCTGCGGCAACCCTGCGCGGAGGTCACCGAGTTCGGCCCGGCCCTGGCCCGCCTGGTCGAGGACCTGTTCGCCACGATGTACGCGGCCCAGGGCGTGGGCCTCGCCGCCAACCAGGTCGGCGAGTCCCTGCGGGTGTTCGTCTACGACTGCCCGGACGACGACGAGGTCCGTCACCTCGGCCACGTGGTGAACCCGCGTCTGGTGGAGGTGGACGGCGTGGTGGTCCGCGGCCCCGAGGGCTGTCTGTCCCTGCCGGGCCTGGAGGCGGGGACGGAGCGCCACGACCACGCGGTGGTCGAAGGCCTCACGGTGACGGGCGAGCCGGTCACCGTCCACGGCACGGGGTTCTTCGCCAGGTGCCTGCAGCACGAGTGCGACCACCTGGAGGGGCTGGTGTACGCGGACCGCGTGACGGGATGGCGCGGGAGACGGCTGGCGCGTCAGGTGGCGCGGGCCTCCTGGGGCGGGTGAGGGCGGCGTGCGGCCGTCAGAACCCCGGGCCGCCGACCCTGTCCCCGGCCGCCGCGAGACGGCCCCACAGCAGGTCGGCGAGGCTGCGCACCAGCTCGGCCCGGGAGCACGGCCGCTCGCCCAGCCACCAGTCGCCCGCCGCGTGCATCATGCCGACGATCCCGTGTCCCCAGACGCGGGCGAGCTGCTGGGTCCCGGGCCCGAGGTCCATCCGCTCCTCGATGACCTGGGCCAGTTCCTCGCCCATCCGCCGCAGCAGGGGGGCCGAGTGCTTGCCGACGTCGAAGCCCTGTTCGCCGGAGGCCCCGTCCGCCGGGTGCATCAGGAAGCGGTAGACCTGGGGGCGGGCCTCGATGGCCGCGAGGTAGGTCTCCAGCGTGGCCTCGACGCGCTCCCGGCGTTCGGCGGGGGCGTCCAGCGCGGCGCGCAGGGAGGCGAGCAGGGCGTCGGTGTGCCGCTTGGCGAGGGCGGCGTAGAGTCCGCCCTTGTCGCCGAAGTGGCGGTAGAGGATCGGCTTGGTGATGCCGGCCTCCGCCGCGATGGCGTTCATGGAGGCATGGGGGCCGTCCCGGAGCACCACTCGGTCGGCGGCCTCCAGCAGTTCGCGCCTTCGGCGGTCGGCGGACCGCTGCTGCTCGGTCCGCTGCGTGGTGTCCATGTGCTCTCCCCACCCGTGCTGATTCGGTGACGCTTGCGCAAACTAACACCTGAAGACGACGCCGCATCGAACGGGCTGCCGGGCTGTCCTCGGGAGTTGACTTTTCCTACCGACCGGTAACAGACTCGCGTTACCGCTAGTAACACGCACGTTCCGCCGCTGGAGGGGACATGGCCGAGTTCACCATGGAGCTCAACGACGAACAGAAGGAGGTCCGGGACTGGCTGCACGGCTTCGCGGCCGACGTGATCCGCCCGCGGCCGCCGAATGGGACGAGCGTGAGGAGACTCCCTGGCCGGTCATCCAGGAGGCCGCGAAGGTCGGCATCTACTCCCTCGACTTCTACGCCCAGCAGTACTTCGACGCCACCGGCCTCGGCATCCCCATGGCCATGGAGGAGCTGTTCTGGGGGGACGCGGGCATCGCCCTGTCCATCGTCGGCACCGGCCTCGCCGCCGTGGGCGTCCTCGCCAACGGCACCGAGGAGCAGATCGGCACCTGGATCCCCCAGATGTACGGCGACGCGAACGACGTCAAGGTGGCCGCCTTCTGCTCGTCCGAGCCCGACGCCGGCTCCGACGTCGCCTCCATGCGCACCCGCGCCGTCTACGACGAGGCCAAGGACGAGTGGGTGATCAACGGCACGAAGACCTGGGCCACCAACGGCGGTATCGCCAACGTCCACGTGGTCGTCGCCGTGGTCGACGCCGAGCTGGGTTCCAAGGGGCACGCCTCCTTCATCGTCCCGCCGGGCACGCCGGGCCTCGCCCAGGGCCAGAAGTTCAAGAAGCACGGCATCCGCGCCTCGCACACCGCCGAGGTGATCCTCGACAACGTGCGGCTCCCCGGCTCCTGCCTGCTCGGCGGCAAGGAGAAGCTCGACGAACGGCTGGCGCGGGCGCGCGAGCGGGCGAAGGCGGGCGGCGGCGAGCGCGTGAAGAACGCGGCCATGGCGACCTTCGAGGCCTCCCGGCCGGCGGTCGGCGCGATGGCCGTCGGCACGGCCCGCGCGGCGTACGAGGTCGCCCTCGACTACGCGATGACGCGCGAGCAGTTCGGCCGCCCGATCATCGACAACCAGGGGGTCGCCTTCCAGCTCGCCGACATGCGCACGCAGATCGACGCGGCGCGGCTGCTGGTCTGGCGCGCCTCGTGGATGGCGGTCAACGGCAAGCCGTTCACGGCCGCCGAGGGCTCCATGTCGAAGCTGTACGCCAGTGAGACGGCGAAGAAGGTGACGGCGCAGGCCGTCCAGATCCTCGGCGGCAACGGCTACACGCGGGAGTACCCGGTGGAGCGGATGCACCGCGACAGCGCGATCTACACCATTTTCGAGGGGACGAGCGAGATCCAGCGGCTGGTGATCGCCCGCACCCTGTCGGGAATGCCGATCCGGTAGCCGCCGGCGTCGGGAACCGCGCGACCGGCCACGCCGCGCCCTCGCCCGCGGCAGCGCACCGGCGCCCTACGGCGCCCCGCCGCTGCTGTGGGCGATGCACGCCACGTCGATCCGGTCGGCCAGCTTCGCCAGCTCGATCGTCAGGGCGGCGACCGTGTCCTCGTCCAGCCCCTCCGCCCCGGCCTCGACGAGATGCAGCCACCGGCCTCCCAGCGTGCGGAGCAGCTTGCTCACGTCGGCCGCGGACACCTGGAGGGTTCCGCGGTCGTCGACGATCAGAGGCAGGGTCACTTCGCGGTTCACAACCGGGATCGTAGCCGCGCGGCGCTCACGCACCGTGCCAAACCGTGGTGATGTTGCAGAACTCCCGGATTCCGTGCCCGGACAGCTCACGCCCGTAGCCGGACCGCTTGACCCCGCCGAACGGCAGTGCCGGATGGGAGGCGGTCATCCCGTTGACGAACACCCCGCCCGCCTCCAGATCCCGGACGAACCGGTCCACCTCGGCCTCCTCGCGGGTCCACACGTTGGAACTCAGCCCGAAGGGGGAGTCGTTGGCGATGAGGACCGCCTCGTCCAGGTCGGCGGCCCGGTAGAGGGTCGCCACCGGCCCGAAGGCCTCCTCGCGGTGGACGCGCATCTCGCGGCCGATGCCGGCGAGGACGGTCGGCGGGTAGTACCAGCCGGGCCCGTCCGGGCGTTCGCCACCGCACAGCACCGTGGCGCCGCTGCGCCGGGCGTCGTCCACCAGCTCCTCCAGGTCGGCGCGGCCCTGCTCGGTGGCGAGGGGACCGACCTCCGTCTCCTCCCCCAGCGGGTCGCCGACCCTCAGCGCCCGCATGCCCTCGGTGAAGCGTTCGGCGAAGCGGTCGTACACGTCGGCGTGGACGATGAACCGCTTGGCGGCGATGCACGACTGCCCGTTGTTCTGCACGCGCGCCGTCACCGCCACCTCGGCGGCCCGGTCGACGTCCGCGGACGGCATGACGACGAAGGGGTCGCTGCCGCCCAGCTCCAGCACCGTCTTCTTGACCATCTCGCCGGCGGTGGAGGCGACCGCGCGGCCCGCGGGCTCGCTGCCGGTCAGGGTGGCCGCCCTGACCCGCTCGTCGCGCAGGATCTCGTCGACCGCGGCGGAGCCGATCAGCAGGGTCTGGAAACAGCCCTCGGTGAAGCCGGCCCGGTGGAAGAGGTCCTCCAGGTAGAGGGCGGTCTGCGGGACGTTCGAGGCGTGCTTGAGCAGGCCGACGTTGCCCGCCATCAGCGCGGGCGCGGCGAAGCGGATGACCTGCCACAGCGGGAAGTTCCACGGCATCACCGCGAGCACCGGGCCCAGCGGGCGGTACCGCACCAGGGCGCGGGAGGCGCCGGAGTCCCGCACGTCGGACTCGGCCGGCCGCTCGTCGGCGAGGAGCTCCGCCGCGTTCGCGGCGTACCAGCGCATGGCCTTCGCGCACTTGGCGGCCTCCGCACGGGCCTGCTTCACCGGCTTGCCCATCTCGGTGGTCATCACGCGGGCGATCTCCGCCCCGTCCTCGTCGAGGAGGTCGGCGGCCCGGTTCAGCAGCCGGGCGCGGTCGGCGAACGCCGTCGTGCGGTACGTGCGGAACGTGGCCTCGGCGAGCTGGAGCCGGCGTTCGAGCTCCTCCTCGTCCATGGCCTGGTACGTCTTGAGCGTCTCGCCGTTCGCCGGGTTCACCGTCGCGATGGGCATGACCGACCTCCCTCGGTGCTGGACGTGCTTCGACCTTCGCGCGTCCCGGGGGCCCCGCAACGCGTGCGCGTCCGCTCAGCCCGAGTGCTCCGCCAGCCGGTCGAGAAACGCGGCCTGTGCCTTCACGATCACCTCGCGGGCCCGGTCCGTGCCGTACCAGGCGACCCGGTCCAGCTCCGGGAACTCCCGCATCCGCCCGGAGCGCGGCGGCCACTCCATGACGAAGGTGCCGGGGGTGATCGCGGCCGGGTCGAGGTCCGCCTCGATCGCCCAGGCCGTCACGATCTTGCCGTTCGTCTGCCGGACCTCCCCGAGCGGGAACGCCTCGCCGTCCGGCGGCGCCACGCCCAGCTCCTCCCGGAACTCGCGGCGGGCGGCCTCCCAGGCCGGCTCGTCCGGTTCGTACTCGCCCTTCACGACGGTCCAGGCGCCGGCGTCCTTCTTCGCGAAACAGGGCCCGCCCATGTGCCCCAGCAGCACCTCCGGCCCGTCGCCGGTGTGCCGGAACAGCAGCAGGCCGGCACTGCGCCGCGCCGTCACGGCCGTACCCGCGGGTGTGCGGCCAGCACCGTCTCCACCGTGTCCGCCTGCTCCGGGCCCTTGTCCTCGCGGTAGCGGACCACGCGGGCGAAGCGCAGGGCGACGCCGGCCGGGTAGCGGCTGGAGCGCTGGAGGCCGTCGTAGGCGATCTCCACGACGAGTTCGGGGCGTACGGTCACCACCCAGCCGTCGTCCTCCACGGCCAGGTCCCGCAGGCGGTCGGTCTGCCAGGCGAGCAGGGCGTCGGTCAGGCCCTTGAAGGTCTTGCCGAGCATCGCGAAGCCGCCGTCGGCGGTGCGGGCGCCGAGGTGGAGGTTGGAGAGTCTCCCGGTGCGCCGGCCGTGGCCCCACTCGGCGGCCAGCACCACCAGGTCGAGCGTGTGCACGGGCTTGACCTTCAGCCACGCCGCGCCGCGCCGGCCCGCGCTGTAGGGCGCGTCCAGGGACTTCACCACCACGCCCTCGTGGCCCCGGGCCAGCGTCTGCTCCAGGAAGTCCTCGGCCGCCCGCAGGTCCGCCTCGCCCGCCAGGACGGTCCGGCGCACCCGCATCGGCTCGGGCACCAGCCGGGCCAGCTCCGCGTGCCGCTCGAAGAAGGGCAGGTCGAGGAGGTCCCGGCCGTCGACCGACAGCGCGTCGAAGAAGACGGGGGAGACCGGGACCGCCGCGGCGGCCGCGGCCACGTCCACCCGGGAGCCGACGCGGCCCGCCGTCTCCTGGAAGGAGCGGGGCCGGCCGGTCTCGTCGAGGGCGATCACCTCACCGTCCAGGATGAACGAATCGCCGTGCAACCCCCTTGCCGCGGAGGTGATCTCGGGCAGCCGGTCGGTGATGTCGTCGAGGGTGCGGGTGTGCACCCGTACGGTGTCGCCGTCCCGGTGGACCTGGACGCGGATGCCGTCCAGTTTCTCCTCCACCGCGCAGGCGCCCAGCCTGCCGACCGCATCGGCCACGGAGGACGCGGTGTGCGCGAGCATCGGCAGCACCGGACGGCCGACGGTGAGCCGGAACCGCTCCAGCGCCGCCGGCCCGTCCGCGAGCAGTGCCCGGGCCACGGTCTGGAGCGAGCCCGCCAGCATCACCGCCCGCCGCACGTCCGCCGGGGAGCGCCGGTCGCCTCCGCGAGCCCCTCCACCGCCACCGCGTCCAGGGCGCCCTGCCGGACCTCGCCGCTGATCAGGGCGATCAGGAAACGCTGCTCGTCCTCGGTGGCGGCGCCCATCAGCTCCCCGACCAGCCGCACCCGTTCGGCCTGCGAGCCGGGGCCCGACACCTCGCCCAGAGCGGTGAGCCGGGCGTCCACCTCGCGCACGGTCAGCGTCGGTGCGGCGGCCGGGGCCACCGGGCGGCCCAGCACCTTCCCGCCGATGCCGAGCCGCCCCTGCGGGAGCCGCCCGGCGAGGTACGGGATCACGACCGGCACGTCCTCCGCCTCCGCCTCCCGGAACAGCGCGGCGAGCAGAGCGATCTTGCGGGAGCGCGCCGGGGCGGCGGCGACCTCCCGGGACACGTCGGCGAGCCGGATCAGCAGCATGCAGTCATGGTGCACCGACGGTGTGGTGACTACACCCGGACGGCGGCGTCGAGATCGCTCATCAGCAGCTCCCCGTTGATCGCGGCGCCCGCCCGGTAGCCGCGGCTCGCCGCGTTGACGACCTGTTCGGCGAAGCCGGAGGCGTTGCCCGCCGCCCACAGGCCCGGCACGGTGGTCAGGCCCCGGCCGTCGACCACCGGATAGCGGCCGAACGGCGTCTCGGTCGTCTCGGCGCCGAGCCGGGCCAGGAGACCGGTCCGCGGGACCGCCCTGGGGGCGACGAACAGCGCCTCGCGGGCGTGCACGGTCCCGTCGGCGGCGGTCCCGTCCCCGGCCAGGCGGACCCCGGTGAGCCGGTCGTCCTCGACGACCAGCCCGGCCACCTCGCCGGGGACGACGTCGACGCCGGCCGCGGCGAGCCGGCGCAGGTCCTCGTCGGACAGCTCCGCCTCGCCGACGGTGTGCAGGAACAGCTTCACGTCCTTCGACCACTGCGTCACCATCAGGGCCTGGTGCACGCTCATCGGGCTGGTGGCGAGCACGCCGAAGGCCTGGTCGCGGACCTCCCAGCCGTGGCAGTACGGGCAGTGCAGCACGTCCCGCCCGAACCGTTCGGCGAGGCCCTCGACCGGGGGCAGTTCGTCCTTCAGGCCGGTGGCGACGACGAGCTGACGGGCCCGCACGGTCCGTCCGCCCGCCAGCGTCACGGCGAAGCCCCCGTTCCGCGTGGCGTCCACCACCCGGTCCCGGACCAGCTCCACGCCGTACCGGGCGATCTCCTCGCGTCCGGTCGCCAGGAACTCGGCCGGGGACATCCCGTCCCGCGACAGGTAGCCCTGCATGTGCGCGGCGGGCGCGTTGCGCGGCTCGCCCGCGTCCACGACCAGGGTGCGGCGCCGGGCCCGGCCCAGGACCAGGGCGGCGGACAGTCCCGCCGCACCGCCGCCGACGACGACCACTTCGTAGGCGTCGGCGCCTCCCGGGGCGTGCCCGGGGTTCCCGGGGTGTTCGGTCTGCTCGGTCTGCCCGGTGTTCGTGGTGTGCTCGGTCATCTGTGACCACCTCCACGGCCGACCGTCGCGCCACCGCTGCCGTATTGACAAACGAGTTTGCCGAAACTGCAATAGTGTCATGAGTGGCGACAAGGACGACGACAGGGCCGCGGGCGAGGGTGTCGACGCGGTGCTCGCCGAGGTCGGGCCGCGGCTGCGGCGGATCCGCAAGGAGCGGGGTGCGACGCTGGCGGGGCTGTCCGAGGCGACGGGCATCTCGGTGAGCACGCTGTCCCGGCTGGAGTCGGGGCTGCGCAGGCCCAGCCTGGAACTGCTGCTGCCGATCGCGCGGGCCCACGAGGTGGCGCTGGACGAACTGGTGGGCGCGCCGGCGGTGCGCGACCCGCGGGTGCGGGCGCAGCCGGTCGTCCGCCACGGCCGCACCCACTGGCCGCTGACCCGTCAGCCCGGCGGCCTCCAGGCGTTCAAGGTGCGGGAACCGCAGCGCAGGCTCGACCCGGACCCCCGCACGCACGAGGGGTACGAGTGGCTGTACGTGCTGTCCGGGCGGCTGCGGCTGGTGCTGGGCGAGCACGACGTGGTGCTGTCGGCGGGGGAGGCCGCCGAGTTCGACACGCGCGTGCCGCACTGGTTCGGGTCGACGGGGGAGGGGCCGGTGGAGTTCCTCAGCCTCTTCGGGCCGCAGGGGGAGCGGATGCACGTCCGGGCGCGGGCCAAGGGGGCGTGACGCGGGGCGGCCTTCGCGCGTGGCGTCCAGGCGGCCTCCGTCCGCGGCGTCCCGGCGAGCCGCGCCCGTGACGCCCCGACGACCCGCGCCCGCGGCATGTCGGCGTCCCGCCCGTGGCCTCCGGTGCGGGGCTGTTGTCCGCCGACTGTTCCCTGATTGGCAAGCGACCGCTTAGTATGCGATCGACCCCGGTCAGACGACGCAGTCCCGTGGAGGCTCCGCATGCAGGCATGGCAGGTGCACGAGAACGGCGAGCCGAGCGAGGTGATGCGGCTCGCGGACATCGAGCGGCCCACGCCCGGCGACGGCCAGGTCCTGCTCAGGGTGCGCGCCGCGAACATCAACTTCCCCGACGCGCTGATGGCCCGCGGCCACTACCAGGTCAGGCCGCCGCTGCCGTTCACCCCGGGCGTGGAGATCTGCGGCGAGACCGAGGACGGCCGCCGCGTCCTCGCCACCCCCGCGCTGCCGCACGGCGGCTTCGCCGAGTACGCCGTCGCGGACGCCGCCGCCCTGCTGCCCGCGCCCGACTCCCTGGACGACGCGGAGGCCGCCGCGCTGCACATCGGCTACCAGACGGGCTGGTTCGGCCTGCACCGCCGGGCCGCTCTCCAGGCCGGTGAGACGCTCCTCGTGCACGCCGCGGCGGGCGGGGTCGGCAGCGCGGCCGTACAGCTCGGCAAGGCGGCCGGCGCCACCGTCGTCGGGGTCGTCGGCGGGGCCGACAAGGCGGCCGTCGCCCGCGAGCTGGGCTGCGACGTGGTGATCGACCGGCGTGCCGAGGACGTGATCGCCGCCGTCAAGGAGGCCACCGGCGGCCGGGGCGCCGACGTCGTCTACGACCCGGTCGGCGGCGAGGCCTACACCCAGTCCACCAAGGTCGTCGCCTTCGAGGGCCGGATCGTGGTCGTGGGCTTCGCGAGCGGGACGATCCCCAGCCCCTCGCTCAACCACGCACTGGTGAAGAACTACGCGATCCTCGGCCTGCACTGGGGCCTGTACAACACCAAGAACCCGAAGCTGGTCCGGCACTGCCACGAGCAGCTCACCGAGCTGGCGGCCCGCGGCGCGATCAAGCCGCTGGTGAGCGAGCGCGTACCGCTGGCGGAGGCCGCCGCCGCCGTGCAGCGGGTCGCCGACGGTGTCACCACCGGCCGGGTCGCCGTCGTCCCGCGAAACGGAGCCGCCGTATGACCGACGCAGCCGAACTCCGGCGCCGCACAGCCGAACTGCTGGCCGCGCACCCCCCGGCCGGCACCGACCGGCTCGACTTCCTCAAGGCCCGTTTCGACGCCGGTCTCGCCTGGGTGCACTACCCCGAGGGGCTCGGCGGGCTCGGCGCCCCGCGCTCCCTCCAGGCCGTCGTGGACGCCGAGCTGGAGGCCGCCGGCGCCCCCGACAACGACCCGCGGCGCATCGGCATCGGCCTCGGCATGGCCGCGCCGACGGTCCTCCAGTACGGCACCGAGGAGCAGAAGCGGCGCTTCCTGCGGCCCCTGTGGACCGGCGAGGAGGTCTGGTGCCAGCTGTTCAGCGAGCCCGGCGCCGGCTCCGACCTGGCCGCCCTCGGCACCCGGGCCGTCCGCGAGGACGGGGGCGACTGGGTCGTCGACGGGCAGAAGGTGTGGACGTCCAGCGCCCACGTCGCCCGCTGGGCCATCCTCATCGCCCGCACCGACCCGGACGTGCCCAAGCACCGCGGCATCACGTACTTCGTGTGCGACATGACCGACCCCGGCGTGGAGGTCCGCCCGCTGCGGCAGATCACCGGCGAGGCCGAGTTCAACGAGGTCTTCCTCACCGGCGTCCGCATCCCCGACGCCCACCGCCTCGGCGAGGTCGGCGACGGCTGGCGGGTCGCGCAGACCACGCTGAACAACGAGCGGGTCGCGATCGGCGGCATGCGGCTGCCCCGCGAGGGCGGCATGATCGGGCCCGCCGCCAGGACCTGGCGCGAGCGCCCCGAACTGCGCACCCACGACCTGCACCAGCGGCTGCTGAAGCTGTGGGTGGAGGCCGAGGTCTCCCGGCTCACCGCCGAGCGGCTGCGCCAGCAGCTCGTCGCCGGCCAGCCGGGCCCCGAGGGCGCCGGCATGAAGCTCGCCTTCGCCCGCCTCAACCAGGAGATCAGCGGCCTGGAGGTGGAACTCCTCGGCGAGGAGGGCCTGTTGTACGACGACTGGACCATGCGTCGGCCCGAACACGTCGACTTCACCGGCCGCGAGGCGGGCTACCGCTACCTCCGATCCAAGGGCAACAGCATCGAGGGCGGGACCACCGAGGTCCTGCTGAACATCGTCGCCGAGCGCGTCCTGGGCCTGCCCACCGAGCCGCGCACCGACAAGGACGTCGCCTGGAAGGACCTCGCTCGATGACGGACCTGCTCTACACCGAGGAGGAGGAGGCGCTCCGCTCCGCGGTCCGCGACCTGCTCGGCGACCACTGCGACGCGGCCGGCGTGATCGCCCGCACCGAGTCGGACGCCCCGCACGACCTCCGGCTGTGGAAGGCGCTCGCCGGCACGATGGGCCTCGCGGACTGCTGGTGCCCGAGGAACTGGGCGGCCAGGGCGCCACCCACCGGGAGGCCGCCGTCGTCCTGGAGGAACTCGGCCGCGCGGTCGCCCCGTCCCGTACCTCACGAGCGCGGTCGTCGCCACCGAGGCGCTGCTCGCCTTCCCCACTCCCGGCTTCGCCCGAGCGGGGAGACCTCCGTCGCCGCCGACCTGCTCGGCCCGCTGGCACAGGCCACCACGGTCGCGGCGCTCGCCGTCGGGCTGCACACCGCGCCGGGCGCCGCCTTCCCGACCGTACGGCTGGAGAACGGCGCCCTGCACGGGGAGCTGACCGGCATCGCCGACGCCGCCTGTGCCGACCTGCTGCTCGTCCCCGCGGACGACGGCGGCTGTACGCGGTCGACGCCGCCGCCGTCACCGTCACCCCCCAGGTGTCCTTCGACCTGACCCGCCCGCTCGCCACGGTCACCCTCGCCGGGGCTCCCGGCCGTCGGCTCGGGGACGCCGCCCCGGCCGTCCGGCGAGCCCTGCGCGCCGGTGCCGGACTGCTCGCGTCCGAGCAACTCGGTTCCGCTGAGTGGGCGTTGACCGAGACCGTGCGCTACCTCAAGGACCGCAAGCAGTTCAACCGGCCCGTCGGCGGCTTCCAGGCACTCAAGCACCGACTCGCCCAGCTGTGGCTGGAGGTCGTCAACCTGCGGGCCGCGGCCCGGGGCGCGGCGGACGCCCTGGCGACCGGTGAGGACGTCGAGGTGGCCGTCGCCGTGGCGCAGGCGTACGCGGCGTCCGTCGCCGTGCGTGCCGCCGAGGAGGCGGTCCAGCTGCACGGCGGCATCGGGATGACGTGGGAGCACCCGGCCCATCTCCACCTCAAGCGCGCGAAGGCCGACTCGATCGCCTACGGCACGGCGGGCGCCCACCGCGCCGCCCTGGCCGAACTCGTCGACCTGCGGGCCCCCTGACGGTCCCTCGTGAAGCCCGCCCCACCCGGGGCGGGCTTCTTCGCGTGCTCGCGCGGAAGGTTCGCGCGCCCGCCCGGAAGGGGTGAACGCCCGACGGCGGTCCGGCCAACTCCTGTCATGTGCAGGTTCATTGCGGCTCTGCCGGACTCATACTCCCTGTGGTTCGGACCGTCCCCCAGGGAGGCAGAGCATGGCCCTCATCACTCGCCGCGGAGCCCTCACCACGTTCGGCGCCGCCCTCACGGCAGTGCTGGCGCCGCCCGCCGGCAGCGCCTTCGCCGGCGAACGGCGGCACCGGCCGCGCCCGTTGTGGCACGCCCACGCCCACAACGACTACGAGCACCCCCGGCCCCTGCTCGACGCCCTCGACCACCGCTTCGGCAGCGTCGAGGCCGACGTCTTCCTCGTCGACGGCCAACTGCTCGTCGCCCACGACCCGGTGGACCTCGACCCGGCCCGCACGCTCGAGTCCCTCTACCTCGCCCCGCTCGCCGCCCGCGTCGGGGCCAACCACGGCTCGGTGTACCGCGGTTCGCGCACCCCGCTGCAACTGCTCGTCGACATCAAGACCGAGGGCGCGTCGACGTACCTCGAGCTCGACCGACAACTGCGCCGCTACCGGCACCTGTTCACCACCTACGACCACGGCCGGGTGCGGCGCGGCCCGGTCACCGCCGTCGTCTCGGGCGACCGCGCGGCCCGGGCGCCGATGGCGGCCCAGACGGTGCGCCGCGCCTTCTACGACGGCCGCCTCGCCGACCTGGGCGGCACCGACGCCTCCTTCGCCTCCCTGATCAGCGACAACTGGACGCTCCACTTCACCTGGCTCGGTGCCGGCGCCTTCCCCGACGCGGAGCGGCGCAAGCTGCGCACCCTCGTCCGGACCGCGCACGACCACGGGCAGAAGGTGCGCTTCTGGGCGACGCCGGACCTGGCGGGGCCCGCACGGGAGGCACTGTGGGGCGAGCTGCTCGACGCCGGCGTCGACTACCTGAACACCGACGACCTGGCCGGCCTGGAGGCCTTCCTCGACGCCGCGGGAGGGCGTGACCACGTCCGCCCGGCCGGTCGCCCGGCGCTCGTCCGCCCGGCGGGCCGCCCCGCCGGCCCGTGAACCACTCGTTCGGCGGACAGGTGAGCCGCCCGAGCGAACCCCCACTACGCCACACTTGCGGCCGAATGCCGCGAAAGCGGACGTAATGGAGGAGGTTGACGTGACGGTTTCCCTTTCCGTGGTGGTGTTGCTGCTGATCCTGGCGGTGATCTTCCTGCGCAACGGCGGACTGAAGGTCTCGCACGGGCTGGTCTGCCTGCTGCTCGGCTTCTTCCTGGCCGGCACCAGCATGGCCCCCACCATCCACAGCGGCCTCACGGCGACCGCCGACATCGTCGGCAGCATCCGGCCGTGAGGCCCCGCGGGGTCACCGGCTGAACCGGCCCCGCGGGGGCCGGTTCACCGGACGAACACCCCGATGCCGTTCGGCACGGCACGCTCCGCCCCGGCCGAGGGTGGTTGCGCACCGACACCGTGGCCGTTCCCGGCTCCCGCGCCACCAAGGTGGAGGAACCGCCGCCGTCCAGGCTGAAGCCCTCGCTCGCCCCGAGACTCCCGAGGGCGGCCGCGACCTCGGCGACCGTCAGGCCCTTGCGGTACGCCGGCGCACCGTCGACCGCGAACAGCAGCACCCGCCGACCGCCGTTCGCGATGCCCACCGCGGTGCGTACCGCGGAGGTCCGCGTGTCCAGGCCCGTCAGCGGCCGCCCGCCGGTGAGCACCGGACATCCGCCGAGGACGAAGCGGTAGGCGCGCCCTGAGGCGGCGATGAGGCCGTGGCGCACCGTCACCGGCTGCCCCCTGGCCAGTTCCCTGAGGCGCCGCGCGCCCGCCTCCCGGCCGACGAGCACCGTCGTGCCCGCCGCGACGGCGCCGCCGCCCGGCGTGGCCGAGGCGGCCACCACCCGGCCCTGCCGCACCGTCACCTCGTAGGTCTCGGTGACGCACGGCGCGGCCCGGTCGGTGTCGGTGCCGCAGGCGGCCCGCGCCCGGGAGGCGTCGCCCCAGTCGGAGGTGTAGGCGCCGATGGAGTTCTCCGGCAGCGCGTACTGGTTGAGGCCGCCCAGCGGCCACCGCCGGCCGAGGGTGACGAGCGTGCCGTCGAGCGCCACGCGGTCCAGCCGGGCCCGTCCGTCCTCGCTCACGCCGAGCACGTCCTCGGTGTCCGTGCCGGGCGGAAGTCCGGGACCGAACCGCTGTCCCGTCGGCACGGCGGCCTTGAGCGCCCTGCCGTCCGCCATGGCGGGGCCCACGCTCGCGCCGGTCGCGGCGACGCCCGGATGCTGCGTCTCGGTGATGTGGAAGAAGTCCCCGTTGACGCCGGCGACGGCCTTCTGGGCGGTGGCCTGCCGGGAGACGGTGGCGCGGGCCGCGACCTTCCCCGGATGCAGCAGGCCCAGGCTCACACGGGTGTCGGTCAGGTCGACGTCGAGCACGTGCACGTGCGTCACGCCGGCACCCGCCTCGAGGTCGTACTGCCGGTACACCACGCCGGCCGCGATGGTGGTTCCCGGCCCGGCCCCGAACTCGTCCCCGTCGCCGCCCCGGCCGGTGCCGCTCCCGTCAGGGCGGCACCGGCCAGCGTGCCGAGTGCCGTCAGCAGTGTCAGTGACGTTCTGCGCGCACGGGAACGTTTTTGACCATGTGTCACATGGCCCCCTGTCTCGTGTGGGCGGCAACCTTCTCACGGGGGCCGGGGGGTACCGCGGCGACGCGGACGTGAACGGCCCGGAACGAGTGAGGGACGGCGCGGGTCCGGGGGTCGCCGCCCTGTCCGGGCGCGTGTGGTGCGGCATTCCGTGCCGGACGCCGTCGTCACCTCTCCGGTGCGGCACGGCTCGGCCCGGGAGCGATGTCCGCAGGGTGACGACCTCGAGGTGACGGCTCTAGCCGGCCCGTTCCACGGACACCGGCGCCGCGTAACAGCGCAGGGGAACCACCTGGTCAGGGCCCCACCGCTGGTCCACGCGGCCGAGGTCCCGCCAGCCGAGCCGGGCGTAGAAGGCCGCCGCCGGATCGGTGGCCACCACGTCGAGCACGGGGTGCAGGCCGCGGGAGCGCGCCTCCCGGCGGCCCGCTCCACGAGGGCCGCTCCCGCGCCGAGTCCGCGCGCCTCGGGCGCCACGAACAGCCGGTTCACACCGGCCGCCGGCACCCCGTTCCCGCGCGCCGCCCACAACGCCGGTGCGGGATCGCCGTCCTCGCCCCGGCACAGCGCGGCGTGCCCGACGATCCGTCCCTCCCGTTCGGCGACCCAGGCGGCCAGGAGCGTGACGGGGGAGAGCCAGGAGGCGGGATCGGCGGGCCAGTTGACCGGGTAGCGGCTGTGCGCGTGCACCAGCGCCAGCGCGCTCACGCAGTCGTCCAGGTCGGCCGGCACCCGGGCCGGACGGAGAGGGCAGGGGCTGCGGCGGGGTCGGGGATCACCGTCGTATGCAAGCACGGCGACACGTCACGGGGCACGCGATCACGGGTGACGGGGGAGGAACGGGGAGGGGAGAAGAGGCAAGGACGGGAGCGCCGCTGACGGCTCATCCGCTCGGCTGCCGTTCCTCACCGTCCCTCCGTCCCCCCGTCTTGGGCCCCTCCATCCCTCCGCTCATCCGCGAGCACGGAGGTACGCCTCCAGCTCGGCGGCCCCGGACACCATGGCCCGGCCACGTGCCGAGAGCCGGGCACGCCACTCGGCCAGGGCGGCCTCCAGGGGCTCGATCCCGCCGGCCGACCGCACCTGGGCGATCAGCGGGGCGATCCGCTCCAGCGGGTAGCCGCCGCGGCGGAGTTGACGGGCCAGCCGCGCGTCGCGCACGTCGGCCTCGTCGTAGACGCGGTACCCGGTCCGCGGGTCGCGGCGGGGCTCACCAGCCCGCGCGCTCCCACTTGCGGAGGGTGGCGGAACGGATGCCGAGCCGGCCCGCCAGCGGCCCGATGAACGTACCGCCGGTCCCGGACGGCCCGGGGGGTGCGGACGGCCCGGGGGCGCGGACGTCTCGGACGGCAGGGTGCCGGGCTCCAGGTCGCGGAGGGCGTTCTCCACGGCGCCGAGTGTCCGCCGGTCCTCGAGGAGTTCCGCGTGGCTCTCGTCGATGAGGCGGAACGCCTCGTCGGCCGCGCCCCGGTTCACCGCCCGCATGACCGCCGCCGCCGTCCGGTGACCGTGGCCGGGCACCAGGGCCAGGAACGCGCTCAACGCCCGCGCGTGGAGCCGCGTGTAGGTGCGGTAACCGTGGGAGGTGCGCCCGGCGACCGGAAGGATGCCGGCCTCCTCGTAGTTCCTGACCGCCTGCGTGGACAGACCGTGCGCACGGGCCAGGTCGACCGGCCGGAGCCGTTCACCGCTTTGAAGGTTTCGCTCCACGATCCCACCGATGCCGCGCAGAAGTTTCCATCGAGGGTTCAAAGATACCGTTGAAGCCATGGCTACCGACATCAAGGACACCGTGCGGACCGTCGAGGCCGCCTCCGTCATGCGGCTGCTCCCGTCCCGGCCCCGACTGCTCGCCCTGGGCGAGCCCACCCACGGCGAGGAGGCCCTGCTCGACCTGCGCAACGACCTCTTCCGGCAGCTCGTCGAGCAGGAGGGCTACCGGACGATCGCGGTCGAGAGCGACTGCCTGCGAGGCCTGCTCGTCGACGACCACGTCACCTCCGGCGGGGGCACTCTCGACGAGGTCGTGGAACGGGGGTTCAGCCACGACTGGGGAACCTCCGCGGCCAACCGCGAACTCGTCCGCTGGATGCGCGCCCACAACGAGGGCCGGCCCGCGTCCGAGCGGGTCCGCTTCGCCGGTTTCGACGGCCCGCTGGAGATCACCCACGCCGCGAGCCCCCGGCAGGCCCTCACCGCGCTCCACGCCCACCTCGCGGCCCACGTCGACCCGGCCCTGCTGCCCTGCACCGCGGAAACCCTGGACGGCCTGCTCGGCGCCGACGACCGGTGGACCGGGCCCGCCGCCATGTGGGAGCCCGCCCGGTCGGTGGGAAGGTCGGCCGAGGCCGTCCGACTGCGTCTGCTCGCCGACGAGTTGACGGCCCTGCTCGACGCGCAGGCGCCGCACCTGGCCGCGACGGTCCCGCGGGACGAGCGGGACCGCGCCCGCCTGTACGGCCGTACGGCCACCGGCCTCCTGCGCTACCACTTCTGGATGGCCGACACCTCGCCCGCCCGCCTGACCCGGCTGACGGGCGTGCGGGACCTGATGATGGCCGACAACCTCCTCGCCCTCGCCGAACGGGGACCGGTGCTGGTGCACGCCCACAACAGCCATCTCCAGCGGGAGAGGAGCACCGTGCGCATGGGCGGGCAGTCGCTGGAGTGGTGGAGCGCCGGTGCGCTGGTGAGCGCCCGGCTCGGCGAGGAGTACGCCTTCCTGCCCACGGCCCTCGGCACGATCCGCCACCACGGGGTGGACACCCCGCCCCCGGACACCGTCGAAGGACGCCTGTACGCGCTCCCGGAGGACCGCTGCGTCGTCGACACCGCGCGGCTGGCGGCCGCCCTCGGCGAACCGCGCCCGGTCCCGCGGGTGTCGCCGTACTTCGGCTACGCCCCGCTCGACCCGGCCCACCTGGCCGACGGCGACGGCATGGTGTTCGTCAAGGACGTCCCGCAGCGCCAGGTGTACTGACCCGTGAGGTCGGGCAGGCCGGCCGGGCCGGGTCAGCGCACCGGATGCCCGCTCAGGACGGAGACCCGGTTGAAGGCGTTGATGGTGACCGCCACCCAGAGCACCGCCGCGATCTGGTCCTCGGTGAGGGCCTCGCGGGCGTCGGCGTACGCGGTCTCGCGCAGGGCGGCGTCGGCGGGGAAGGTGGTCGCCTCCGCCAGTGCCAGGGCCGCCCGCTCCAGCGGGCTGAACAGTTCGGTGTCCCGCCACGCGGCGAGCACGCCGAGCCGCCGGGTCGACTCCCCGGCGCGCAGGGCGGCCCGGGTGTGCAGATCGAGGCAGAAGGCGCAGTCGTTGAGTTGCGAGACGCGCAGGTTGACCAGTTCCACGACGGTGCGCTCCAGGCCCGCCTCGGCGGCGGTCGCGCGCACGGCCTCGGAGGTCTGCACGAGTGCGTGGTAGGCCCGGGGGCTCTGCTTGTCGATGAAGATCCGTCGAGTCACAGTCGAATATAGAACGTCCCGAGGCCCGACGTCCCTCGTGCCAGGGGCGTTGTCAGTGGTGGGAGGCAGGATGACGGGTATGACGACACCTGCCGCACAGATCGTGGACGCCGCCGCCTACGCGCAGGCGGTCGAGGACGCCGTACGGGCGTCCGCCGCCTACTACACCGGGGGCACCTCGGTGCTGGACGACGACGCCTACGACCGGCTGGTGCGGTCCATCGCGGACTGGGAGGCCGCCCATCCCGGCCAGGTGCTGCCCGACTCGCCCAGCGGAAAGGTGGCCGGCGGCGCCGTCGAGGGCGACGTCCCGCACACGGTCGCGATGCTCAGCCTGGACAACGTGTTCTCGCCGGAGGAGTTCACCGCCTGGGCGGCCTCGCTGGCGCGGCGCGTCGGCCACGAGAGCGAGCGGTACAGCGTCGAGCCGAAGCTGGACGGCCTGGCGACAGCGGCCCGTTACACCGAAGGCCGTCTGACGCGGCTGATCACGCGGGGCGACGGGACGGCGGGCGAGGACGTCACGCACGCGGCCGGCGCCGTCGAGGGCCTGCCCGAGCGGCTGACCGAGCCGGTCACCGTGGAGGTGCGCGGCGAAGTCCTGATGACGACCGCCCAGTTCGAGCACGCAGGCGAGGTCCGCACCGCGCACGGCGGCCAGCCGTTCGCCAACCCGCGCAACGCCGCCGCCGGCACCCTGCGCGCCAGGGACCGCGCCTACACCGTGCCGATGACCTTCTTCGGCTACGGCCTGCTGCCCCTCGACGGCACCGAGGCCGGCCTCGCCGCCGCCCTCGACGAGGCCGCCCACAGCGACCTGATGGCCCGGGCCGCGACGCTCGGTGTGAACACGACCGCCACGACGGCCGTACCCGGCGTCACCGCGGACACCGTGGAGGACGTCCTGGCCAGGGTGCGGGAGATCGCCGACCTGCGGCCGCACCTGCCCTTCGGCATCGACGGGATCGTCGTCAAGGCCGACCTCGCCGCCGACCAGCGGGCCGCCGGGTCGGGCTCCAGAGCCCCGCGCTGGGCGATCGCCTACAAGCTGCCGGCAGTCGAGAAGATCACCCGCCTCCTGGAGGTGCAGTGGAACGTGGGCCGCACCGGCATCATCGCGCCCCGCGCCGTCCTCGCCCCGGTGGAGATCGACGGCTCCACCATCACCTACGCCACCCTCCACAACCCGGCCGACATCACCCGCCGCGACCTGCGCCTGGGCGACCACGTGATGGTCCACCGGGCGGGTGACGTCATCCCCCGCGTCGAGGCGCCCGTCGCCCACCTGCGCACCGGCGAGGAACAGCCGATCGTCTTCCCCGAGGCGTGCCCGCGCTGCGGATCGGCCATCGACACGAGCGAGCAGCGCTGGCGCTGCGAGAACGGCCGCAACTGCCATCTGGTCGCCTCCCTCTCCTACGCCGCCGGACGCGACCAGCTCGACATCGAGGGCCTCGGCCACACCCGCGTCGTGCAACTCGTCGAGGCGGGCCTGGTGGCCGATCTCGCCGACCTGTTCACCCTCACCCGCGACCAGCTCCTCGGCCTGGACCGGATGGGCGGGACCAGCACCGACAACCTCCTCGCCGCCATCGCCACGGCCAAGGGCAGACCGCTGGCGCGCGTGCTGTGCGCACTCGGCGTGCGCGGCACCGGACGCTCCATGTCCCGCCGCATCGCCCGGTACTTCGCCACCATGGACGAGCTGCGCGCCGCCGACGCGGAGACGATCCGGCGGGTGGAGGGCATCGGCACCGAGAAGGCCCCGTCCATCGTCGCGGAACTCGCCGAACTCGGCCCGCTCATCGACAAGCTCGTCGCGGCCGGCGTCAACATGACCGAGCCCGGCGCGACGCCGCCCGCACCGCCCGCCCCGCCGTCCGACGGGACCGACGGCGGCACCGGGACGGCGGACGCCACGCACGCCACCGACACCGCCCGCGCCACCGACGTCACCGCGTCGGCCGACGGGCCGCTGGCCGGCATGACGGTGGTGGTCACCGGCGCGATGACCGGCCCGCTCGAGAAGCTCAGCCGCAACGAGATGAACGAACTCGTGGAACGGGCCGGCGGCCGCTCCTCCTCCAGCGTCTCCAAGCGGACGAGCCTGGTCGTCGCCGGGGAGGGCGCCGGTTCCAAGCGGGCCAAGGCGGAGTCCCTCGGCGTGCGCCTGGCCACCCCCGATGAGTTCGCCCTCCTCGTCGCCGGCCTCGTCGGCTGACCGCGACCGCCCCGGGCGGAGCCGGCCCCGCTCCGGTTCCGCCCGGGGGGATCAGTAGTTCTTCCACTCGTCGAGCACGTACTCCAGCACCGTCGGCTCCATCAGCGTGCTCGGCCGTACGTCCTCGCGGCGGCGGTCGACGGGGAACACCGTGGCCGCCTTCAGGACCGCGTCGTCCAGGTAGCGCAGGCGGGGGCGTCCGGGGCCAGTCGCAGCGGCGGGGGAGCGGCGGCGCCGCGGGCGGCCAGCACGAACCCCCAGTTGCCGAAGCTCGGCACGTCGACCTGGAACTCGGTCGTCGCGTACCCGGCCGCCTCCACGGTCGCCGCGATCGACCAGAACGTCTTCGGCGCGAAGAACGGCGACCCGCTCTGCACCATGACCTGGCTCCGCGGCGTGAGGACCTGGCCGAGCAGGGTGTAGAACTCCACCGAGTACAGCTTGGCCAGCGCCGCCGTGTCCGGGTCCGGGAAGTCGATGACGACCGCGTCGTACCGCTGCCGGGCGCCGCGCAGCCAGTTGAAGGCGTCGGCGTTGACCACCTCGACCCGGGGATCGGCGAACGAGGCGTCGTTCAGCTCGCGCAGCGGCGCGAAGTCACGGGCCAGCTTCGTCATCGCCGGGTCCAGCTCGACGAGCGTCACGTGCCGCACGTCGTCGTAGCGCAGCACCTCGCGCAGGGCGAGCCCGTCACCACCGCCCAGGATCAGCACGTCGCCGCGCCCCCGCGACAGCGCGGGGTGCACGAGCGACTCGTGGTAGCGGTACTCGTCGACGGAGCTGAACTGGAGGTCCCGTTGAGGAAGAGGCGCATGTCCGCACCGCCGGTGAAGGCGGTCGAGCGGGTGACGACGATCTCCTGGTACGGCGTCGTCTCGGCGTGCACGATCGGGTCCTGGTACATCTGCTGACGCGCGGTGACCTCCAGGTCGTCCGCCAGCACGTACGCCGTACCGAGCACCGCCAGGACCGCCGTCACGCCGCAGAGGAGGCCGGCCTGGACGGAACGCCGGGTCTGCCGGCGGAAGATGAACAGCACCACGACGACGCCGGCCACCGCGTTGACCGCGCCGACCACCAGTGCGCCCCGCAGCTGTCCGAACGTCGGCAGGAGCAGCAGCGGGAAGCACAACCCGCCCACCAGCGCCCCGATGTAGTCGACGGCGAACATGTCGGCGACGGCGCTGCCCGCCTCCTGCCGCCGGATCCGTTGCAGCAGCGTCATCAGCAGCGGGATCTCGGCCCCGATGAGGAGGCCGACCACCAGCGTGATCACGATCATCGCCGGGGTGTACAGCTGGAGCCAGGCGAACGCCGCGTACAGCACCAGCACGGACAGGCCGCCGACCAGCGCCAGCACCCCCTCGACGACGGCGAACGCGCCGACCGCGCGGCGGCGCAGCGGTTTGGCGGCGAGCGAGCCGAGACCCATCGCGAAGACCATCACGGAGATGACCACGGAGGTCTGGAGCACGGAGTTGCCGATGAGGTAGCTGCCCAGCGCGGTGAGTGCCAGCTCGTAGACGAGGCCGCAGGCGGCGCAGAGGAAGACGGCGAGCAGCAGGAGGAACCGCGCCCCCGGGTGTGCCGGACGGCCGGGGGCGGGAGGGGGCCGCGGCGTCGCGGCCCCGGAGTGCGGTGGTGCTCACGGGTGCGGTGCCTATGACAGTGCCGCGCCGACCATGAACGCGGTGCCGAGGTACATCCCGGCCTGGACCCACGCGGCCGGGTGCGGACGGCCGTCACTGCTGTCGTCGAGCGCGACCGCGCCCATCTGACCCGGCGCGAGGTGGCCGATCACGATGCCGACCAGCGTCATCACCAGCACCCCGGCGAGGCCGTACAGGAGCGTGCTCAACAGGCCCTGGCCGAGGCCCTCCTCGGACTCGCTGGCCCGGATGGCCTCCATGATGACCAGACCCACGGCGATCGACTGACTGCCCAGCAGCACCGCCGCGCCGCGGTTGCGGTCCCTCCAGACCACGTGGAAGAGCTTGCCGGGTGTGACGAGGTCGAGGGCGATGAAGCCGACGGCCATCACCGCGAGGCCCACGACTCCGTAGAGCAGGGCCTGGCCCGTCGACTCGAGGATCTCGGTCACTGTGTTGCCTTTCTTGAGGGCGTCGTCGGGTCTGGTGGTGCGTCACGCGCGAAGCCGGTCCACCGGTGTCACTTGCCCTCGCCGGGGCCGCCGCCGCGGAAGCTGGCGCTGTCCGGGTTCGGCCAGTAGGTGAGGTACTGGCCGTGCCGGTGGTAGCCGTTGCGGTAGTCCTCGATCTCGATCCGGCTGCCGCTCCGGTACGGCGACACGGTGACCATGTCGTCGCCGTAGCGCAGGAACTCCATGCTCGCGCCGGACGAGCGGTCGAGGGCCGCGCGGTGCCCGTGGATGGCGTCGGCCACCTGCGTCGGGGCCTTGCCCGGAACGACCCAGTCCGCGCCGCTCTCGGTGTAGGTGTCGCGTATCCAGCCGCGCGGCACCCCGTTGCCGCCGTCGGAGGAACAGGCGGCCAGCAGGGCGACGGCCAGCACGGCGGCCACCGCCGCGCGGACGAGTCGGGCGCTCTTCATCGGGCCTCCAGCCGCGTGTGCGTCGATACGATCTGGCCGTGCTGCGGGTACGTGTGCCAGGTGCGCCAGACCAGCCCGCCGCCGGGCGCTCCGGCGGCCGCCTCGACGACGACGGCCGTCAGCGCCTCCGGCGACCCGGGGAAGATCCCGCACAGGCTGTCGGGGTTGCCGGCGACCTGCCGGCGGATCCCCGCCACCAGCTCGCTGAAGTCCGCGGGGTCCAGCCGCCGGGTGTCGGCCGTGAAGTCGTAGGTCCAGCCGGGCAGTTGACGGGTGTACGTCCCCGGCAGGCCCTTCACGGACCCCAACAGGCAGGCCACGGTCTCCCGTACGGGGCCGGCGAAGACCTGGTGCGAGGCGCCGAGCAGCCGCAGACGGACGTCGAGCCCACCCACGGTCGTCTCGTGCTCGGCGAGGGCCGGCCGTTCGTCCAGGTCCAGCGAGAAGCAGAGCTGGTCCGCGTCCGTGTCCAGGTAGGGAGCGTCCAAGGCTATGGCGTGCAGGTGGACCCCTCCGGTCAGATCTTGCTATGAGCGGCGCCGAGTATGGCACATGGGGAGCAAGGGCTTTGACGCGCGGGGGAGGAATGATCGGTTCCCCGTCGTGCCGCTGCCCGCCGGGGCGGCCTCGGGGCCCTGACCGGTCCGCTCGCCGCGAGGGCCGGTCGCCCTACCGGCAAGCGGAGTTCGAGCAGGTGACCGCATGGCCCCCCGAGCGGCCCGCGCCGGTGCTCACCGGGGAGCCGGCCGGCCGCGGACCCAGCCGAGCAGCAGCACCGAGCACACCGCCGCGAAGGCGCACCAGGTGGAGACGAACTCCAGCCGCCACAGGGCCCAGCAGACCAGCGCGCCCACGGCGACGAAGACCCCAGCACCAGCAGCCGCCGGTCGCCGGACAGCAGCAGGGAACCCACCGTGGCCAGCAGATAGCCGGCGATCAGGACGGCGGGACGGGACAGGTCGGTCGCATAGCCGATCGTGCGCCCCCGGATCTCGGCCGTGACGGGGCCGGTGGCCAGCCCGTACGCGAGGCCGGCGGCGGTCGCGGCGCCGACCGCGAGAACGGGTCCGAGCCGGCGCCGGGCGCGCGGCGGGGCGGCGCACCACACTCCCGCGGGCACCCACACCGCCAGCAACGGCAGCGCGATGACGGTCCACGCGACGGTGGCGGGTCCGTCGCCACCGCCCGCGTCCCAGACCATCGCCTCGACGATCTGATGGACTCCGAGCAGGAGGGGCAGTGCGGCGAGCGGCAGGTCCCGCACCCGGCGCACCCGCGCCGCACAGGCCACGCCGACGGCGGTGACCCCGGCGCCCGCCACCAGATCGGCCGTCGCACTCCAACACATGACGCCACCATCGAGTCGACCGTCGCGAGCCCCGGCACGCCCGGGTGTGCGGGCCACGCTACGTCGCGCCCCGGCGAGGGCGGGCCGGACCGCGCCGGACCGGGCCAGGATGCTCGGGCCGATCCCGGGGGTGCCCTGCCGTCCGCGGTACGTCGCCTCGCGGCATGCCGCCCGCGACGTGCCGCCCGCGACGTGCCGCCCGCGACGTGCCGCCCGCGACGTGCCGTTCCGCAACACGCCAACGTACGGCCGATACCACCGGACCGCCGACCCGTCGAGCATATTGTCCGGAATATGAAGAAATGCCATCTCGTGTACCTCGCGTGCACCGCCGCGGTCGTGGGGGCGGGCCTCGGCGCCGCCCCGGCGTCCGCCGGCCACATGATCCACGTGGTCCACGCGGGACAGTCGATCCAGAAGGCGGTGGACGCCGCCGCACCCGGTGACACGGTGCTGATCGCCCCGGGCACCTACCGGGAGAGCGTCACGGTGACCACCTCCGGACTGACCCTGCGCGGCGTGGGCCGGGGCGTGGTGATCCAGCCGGCGGCCGCCAAGTCCGCCGCCGCGGCCACCGGCAAGTCCGCCGCCGCGGCCACCGCCGGCTGCGCCGCGGCCGGCAACGGCATCTGCGTGGTCGGGACGAAGAACCGCAAGCTCGAGGACGTCACCCTCGCCTCCCTGACCGTCACCGGCTTCACCCGCAGCGGCGTCTACGCCGCCGACACCGACGGACTGACCGTGCGCAAGGTGACCGCGGTGAAGAACGGGGTGTGGGGCATCGCCCAGGAGGCGTCGGTGCGCGGTGTGTTCCGGGGCAACACCGCCCGGGACAACGGCGACGCGGGCCTCTTCCTCGCCAACACGATCACCGCCGAGCAGGGCGCCACCGACACCGGCGGCACCCTCGTCGAGCGCAACCGGCTGGAGGGCAACCGGATCGGCGTGACCGTCCGCCGGCTGCGCAACCTCACCGTCGCGGAGAACCACGTCACCGGCAACTGCGCGGGCGTGTTCGTCGTCGGCGACGAGAACAAGCCCAAGGCCGGGGCGGTGACCGTCGCCGCGAACCGCATCGTGCGCAACAACAAGTCCTGCCCGAAGACCGCGCGGCTGGACGCCCTGCAGGGCTCCGGCGTCGTCATGACCGGCACCGAGGACACCCTGGTGACCCGGAACGTCATCCGGGACAACGCCGGGAAGTCCCCGCTGTCCGGCGGCATCGTCCTGTTCAAGAGCTTCGTCGGCACCACCAGCGAGCGGAACCGGATCAGCGACAACGAGCTGAGCGGAAACCTCCCGGCCGACCTCGTCGACCAGGAGACCGCGAAGGCCAACACCTTCGAGGCCAACTCCTGCCAGGTCTCCAGGCCCGCGGGCCTGTGCTGACCGCAAGCCCGTGACCACCCGTGAACACGACGAAGAGGAAAGGCGGCACATGACGACCGCAGAAACTGCCCCGGCGCCGTCCATGCGGCTGCGGGAGCTGGCGTTCGGGGCGGCCTGTGCCGCCGCCCTGCGCGCGACGGCCCGTCTGGGCGTCGCCGACGCCCTCGGCGACAGCCCCATGACCGTGGAGGACCTCGCGGCCGCGGTGAAGGCCGAACCCAAGCCCCTGCGAAGGCTGTTGCGGGCCGTCTCCTGCTACGGCGTCTTCGCCGAGCAGGGCGACGGGACCTTCGCGCACACCGAGATGTCCCGCCTGCTGCGCGAGGACGATCCGCACAGCCTGCGCTACATCACCCTGTGGTGCACCGAGCCGTGGACCTGGGACTCCTGGCCGAAGCTCGACGAGGCCGTGCGCACCGGCCACAACGTCGTCGAGGACCTGTACGGCAAGGAGTTCTTCACCTACCTCAACGAGGACGCCCCCGAGTCCGCCCTCGTCTTCAACCGCGCCATGACGACCTCCAGCGCGCAGTCCGCACGGGACGTCGCGCAGCTCCTCGACCTGTCGGGGAGCGCCTCGGTCGCCGACATCGGAGGCGGCCAGGGGCATGTGGTGGCGAGCCTGCTGGAGAAGTACCCGGCGCTGCACGGGACGCTGCTCGACCTGCCCCGCGTGGTGGAGAACGCCGACCCGCGGCTGCGTCCCGGCGGCGCGCTCGCCGACCGGATGCGCATCGTCCCCGGCGACTGCCGCGAGGCGATCCCCGTCCAGGCCGATGTGTACATCATCAAGAACATCCTGGAATGGGACGACGACAGCACCGCCCGGACCCTGCGCAACGTCATGGCGGCGGGCGGGCCCGGCGCACGGGTCGTCGTCATCGAGAACCTCGTCGACGACTCGCCCTCGATGCGCTTCAGCACCGCCATGGACCTGCTGCTGCTCCTCAACGTGGGCGGCGCCAAGCACACCACCGAGAGCATGGTGAGCCGGCTGACCGGGGCGGGCCTGGTCGTCGACGACATCCGGCCGGTCAACCCCTACCTGCACGCGTTCGACTGCACCGTGCCCGCGTGACACCCCCGGACCGACGGCGGCCGGCCCCGCGAGGTACGCGGGGCCGGCCGCCGTCGGTCATCGGCTCCTCACGCCGTGGAGTCGCGCTCCCAGCGGTAGAAGCAGTGCGCCATCGCGTCCTTCGGCGAACGCCAGGTCGCGGGGTCGTAGGCGCTGACGTACGCGCTCAGCCGCTCACTGATGCCCCGGAACTCGGGGTGCCCGGCCACCTTGGCGATGGCGGGTCCCGGATCCTGCTCGGACTCCACGAGGTGCAGGTACACGTCGTCGAACTGGAAGAGACTGCGCCGCGAGACGCCCACGAGGTGCGGCAGTTCCCCGCGGTCCGACTCCGCGAACAGCTTGGCGATGTCCGGGGCGGACCCCGGGGCCATCCGGGCGACGATCAGGGCCTGGTGCGTCATCCTGTCCTCCGTCCGGCTCAGTCGGCCAGGCTCGGCACGGGCCGGTGCTCCGTGGCCGCCTGCTCGATGCGGTCCCGGATCAGCTCCATCTGGACCTTGGAGTTCCGGTTGATGTTGTCCGTCATCCAGTCGTCGTCGACGGGAGCCTCGGGCTTCATCTCGAAGTCCTGGGTCCACACCATCCGGGTGCCCTGCGGCACCTCCTCGTACCGCCACCGGATGTTCATGTGGGCGAACGGACCGGTCTCGACGCGGCGGGCCCGCACGGTGAGCGTGCCGCGGTCCGCCTCCCGCTCGGAGACCCAGCTCCACACCTTGCCGTTCTCGTCGGGGTGCATGGTGAGCCGGAAGGTGGTCTTCCCGCCCTCCTGCTTCAGGATCTCGGCCGAGGCGTACTCGCTGAACAGCCGCGGCCAGTTCGCCACGTCGTTGGTCATGTCCCAGACCAGGTCCAGCGGGGCGGCGATGACGATCTCGTTCTCCGTGTGTCCGGACATGTCACGCCCCCGCCAGCAGAGCGCTGTTGACCTGGTCGAGGAACTGCCGGGGCGTCTTGCTGCGCTCCGCGTCCTGGGGCATCGGCGTGCCGTAGCGGTTCTCCAGCTCGCCCACGATGCCGAGCAGCCCGAGCGAGTCGATGCCGAGGACGTCGAAGCCGACGTCGTACTGCCGCTGGAGGTCGTCCGGGGCGACGGTGATGCCCGCGGACTTCTTCATCAGTTCGGCCAGTTCCTCGACCGTGATGCGGTCACTCATGCGGTTCCTCTCCTTCTGCTGTGTTCCTGCTGCTCCGTGCTTCCTGGACGCGCCTCGTCACGAGGCGCCGGTGGCGCCGTGCCGCAGCACCAGCGCCGAGTTCGACCCCATCAGGCCCCGGCTGAGGACCAGCGCCGTGCGCAGCTCGGCGGGGCGGGCCCGGCCGGTCACCAGGTCGAGGTCGTGACAGACGTCGAAGACGTGCGGGGTGGGCGGGATCAGGCCGTGCTCCATGGCGAGCACCGCCGCCGCGGTGTCCAGCACCGGCGCCGCGCAGTAGCCGCGGCCGGTCCCGGTCTTCGGCGCGGTGACCGGCACCCGCCTGCCGTGCGCGCCGAGGACGTCGGCGATGGCCAGCGCCTCGGCACGGTCCGCCGCCGGCACGCCGAGCGCGTCGGCGAAGACCACGTCGATCTCCTCCGGCGCGCACCCGGCGTCCGCCAGAGCCGCGCGGACGGCTTCCGCGAGACCCTCCCGGGACCGCTCCCACCGGGCGGCGCCGGTGAACGTCGCCGCGTGCCCCGCGAGGACGGCCCGCACCCGCGCCCCGCGTTCCCGGGCCGCGGACTCCTCCTCGACGACGAACATGGCGCCGCCCTCGGCCGGCACGAACCCGCGGGCTTCCCGCGTGAACGGACGGTAGGCCCGCTCGGGGTCGTCGCCGGTGCTCAGCTCCTCGTAACCGAGCTGGCACACCATCGAGTACGGGGCGAGCGGCGCCTCGGTGGCGCCGGCCACGATCACCCCGGTGCCGCGCCGCACCGCCCGTGCCGCGTGCGCCAGGGCGTCCAGTCCGCCGGCCTCGTCGGAGGCGACGACCGAGCACGGCCCCTTGAAGCCGCGTCGGATGGAGACCTGGCCGGTGCTGGCGGCGTAGAACCAGGCGATCGACTGGTACGGCCCGACGAAGCGGCTGCCCTTGCCCCACAGCTGCTGGAGCTCGCGCTGGCCGAACTCACCGCCGCCGGAACCGGCCGCGGTGACCACGCCCACCGAGTACGGCGCGGCACCGGTGTCGGCCTGGCCGAGGCGGGCGTCCTCCAGGGCGAGGTCGGTCGCGGCGAGCGCGAAGTGCGTGAACCGGTCCGTCTGGACGAGGTAGCGCTCCTCGACCGCCGCCGTCGGCTCGAAGTCCCGCACCTCGCCCGCCACACGCAGCGGGAGGTGTTCACAGCCCTCGCGGGTGACCCGGCCGAGGGCGCTGATGCCCTCCTGGGTGGACTTCCAGAAGGACTCGGTGCTGGCTCCGTTGGGTGCGACCACACCGATACCGGTGACGGCGGCACGCCGCGGACGGGATGCGGTCATCGTTCCCTCTCCCTCGGCCGGTTGAGGACCACCGCCGACTGGAAACCGCCGAACCCGCTGCCCACGGAGAGCACGCTGTTCAGCTTCCGTTCGCGCGCGTCACGCGGCACGTAGTCCAGATCGCACTCGGGGTCCGGGGTCTCGTAGTTCGCGGTGGGCGGCACCACCTGGTGGGCCAGGGCCAGCACACAGGCCACGACCTCGATCGCGCCGATCGCGCCCAGGGAGTGCCCCACCATCGACTTGATGGAGCTCATGGGCGTGCCGTGGGCGTGCGCGCCCAGGGTCCGCTTCACGGCGGCGGTCTCGTGCCGGTCGTTCTGCTTGGTGCCCGAGCCGTGCGCGTTGACGTAGTCGACCTCCGTGGGGTCGACCCGGGCGTGGTCGAGGGCCTCCTCGATGGCCCGCGCCATCTCCAGGCCCTCAGTGGTCAGACCGGTCATGTGGTACGCGTTGCCGAAGGTCGCGTAACCGCCCAGCTCGCAGTAGACGTGCGCACCGCGGGCCCTGGCGTGCTCCAGCTCCTCCAGGACGAGCACCGCACCGCCCTCGCCCATGACGAAGCCGTCACGGTGGGCGTCGAAGGGGCGTGAGGCGTGCGCCGGGTCGTCGTTGTTGGGCGACGTGGCCTTGATGGCGTCGAAGCAGGCCATGGTGATCGGGGAGATCGGCGAGTCCGAGGCGCCGGCGATGCAGATGTCGGCCCGGCCCTCCTCGATCGTGTGGAAGGCGTACCCGACCGCGTCGAGCCCGGAGGTGCAGCCCGTCGACACCGTCTGCACCGGCCCGCGCGCCTCGAACCGCTCCGCCACCGTGGAGGCCAGCGTGCTGGGCGAGAAGGCGCGGTGCAGGTGCGGCCGGGCCCTGCTGGGGTCCACGTCCCAGCGCTGCCCGCCGTGGCTGACCAGCACGTAGTCGTGTTCCAGGCGGGTGGTGCCGCCGACCGCGGTACCCAGCGAGACACCCACCCGCCAGGGGTTCTCCCGGCCCAGGTCGAGACCGGAGTCCCGCACCGCCTCCTCCCCGGCGACCAGGGCGAACTGGATGTACCGGTCGCACCGGGCGACCTGCTCCGCGTCCAGCCCGTGCGCCGCCGGGTCGAAGTCGCACTCGGCCGCGATGCGCGACCGCAGGCCCGTCGGGTCGAAGAAGGTGATGCCCCGCGTCGCGGTGCGTCCGTGGGACAACAGGTCCCAGAACGCCGGCACCCCTATGCCGCCCGGAGCGACGACGCCTATGCCGGTGACCGCCACCCGCCGGTTCATGAGCCGGCCTGCCGTCGTCCGGCCGTGCGGACCGCACCGCCGTGGGCACCCTCCGCCGCCGCCACGGCGACGGGCTCGGTCTCCTCCGTGTCGACGTGACCGAGCGGCGGGCTCGGCGCCAGTGGGCCCAGGTGGAAGACCAGGCGCGCCTCGACCTTGCCCACATTGCGGAAGCGGTGCCGCATGTGCATCGGGATCATCAGCCCCTGCTCGGGCTGGAGCGGGTGCGGTTCGCCGTCGAGGTCGACCTCCAGCTGCCCGCACACCACGTACACGAACTCCTCGGAGTACGGGTGGTAGTGCTCGCCGATGCGGTCGCCCGGCTGGACGATGGCCACGCCCATGAAACCGCTGGTGGCGCCCGACGTGGTGGGTGTGAGCATGGCGCGCAGGTCACCGCCGCGCCGGGTGTTGGGCTCGACCTCGCTGAGGTCCACGATTCTGGGACGGGATGTGATCACGACGTTGCTCCGTTTCGTGTGCTGTGTCGGCGTGGCGACCGGCGCCGTGCCTGCCGGACGGCTCAGGCGTCGGGCGAGCGGCGATCGGTGACGAGCTCCATGCGGGCGAGGCTGAGGAGACGGTCGGCGGCCCCGTCCCGCAGCGCGGAGGCGTCCACGCCGAGCGCGTCGGCGTCCAGCAGGGCCGTCAGCTCCGCCGTCCGGTCCCGGTCCGTCAGACCGAGCACCCGACCGGCGTCGGCGTCCTTGCCGCGTACGTCGACCAGGCGCACCACGACGTCGTCGCGCTGGAAGATCGTGCTGCGCAGCACCGGGCTGCCCGGGGCGTCCGCCGCCCTCTCGTCCTGCTGGGCGAGGAGTTCGGCCAGCCGCAGACCGCCGCCTTCGCGCGCCGGGTAGTAGAGCGCGTGCCGTACGGTGTCCTGCCGCTCCTCGCCCGCCGACACGTGGTGGACGGCCGGCAGCGCCGCACGGGTGAAGAAGACCCGGGCCGACTCGGGTCGTCGAGGTCCCGGTCCTGCTCCAGGTAGGGGTTGATGGCCTCCTCGACGGCCCGCACCTCGGGCTGCCGGGCGACGTGCCGCAGCGCGGCGAGCAGGTCGCCCCGCACCTCGATGGCCCGCACCACCCGGTTGCCGTGCATGAAGAGGGAGGTGCGGATCAGGCGGGTGGTGTCGTCGACCCGCGGTTCCGGCGAGGCGTAGTCGCCGAGGATCTTCGCGACGGCCTCCTCGCTGCCCGGCTTCACCGTGAAGGTGAGCGCGTGACGGATCACGCCGTCGCCGATCCGGGGCGACGACTGGAGCCGGCGCTCGCCGGGCTCGGCCAGCGCGGCCGGGCCGCCCGTCTCGCGGACGACGTGGAACCGCAGCGACCTGGTGTCCCGCACGCAGCTGTGCAGCGGCTCCACCATCCGGACGTGCTCCTCGCTGTTGACCCAGGTCAGGAACGGCGGGGCGCTCTCCCACTCACTGGTGATGAGCCACTGGGAGGGGTTCTCGATCGACTGGCACAGCTGGTCGCTGACGTGGCCGGGGACCGCCGCGATCTGGTTGCAGAGCTGCTCGTACGCCTCCAGGAACTGCTGCTGGGCCCCGTCGTAGACGTCCACCAGCAGGACGACCCGGAGGTGGGAGCCGTCGAAGACGGACTGGGAGACGCGCTGCGACACCTGGCGCGTCAGCTGTTCGGAAGCGGGGGCGGACGTGGTGGTCATCGTGGGGATCTCCTTCGGGGAGCGAGGCGGAACCTCGGCTGCGGTCGGGCGACGTGAGCGTGTCTCGATCCTGTGGCGGCTCGGACGGGCGCGCGACCGGGAGGGACTGGGCGGGTGACCGGCGCCCCTCGTCCGTGTGAGGTTCCGTCACCTGAGGTGCGCGAAGACGACGAGGTTCTCCGTGTAGTCCTTGACCGTGCGGTCGTAGTCGCCCGCGCAGGTGATGAGCCGCACCTGGGCGTCGGCGGTGTCCCCGTAGACCCGCCGGCTGGGGAAGCGGTCCTTGTCGAACTTCTCGACGCTGTCGACCACGAAGACGGGCGTGCGCCCGTCGGCCCGCCGCACCCGGAAGACGTCACCCTTGCGGAGTTCGTCCAGTTCGGCGAAGACGGCGGCGGAGGTGGCGGTGTCGACGTGCCCGGCGATGACCGAGGTGCCCGTCTCACCGGGCGAGGCGCCCTTGGCGTACCACCCGACCAGATTGGTGTCGTGCGGCGGCGGGGCCTGGAGCTGCCCGTTCGCGCCGATGGCGAGATCGGTGAAGGGGGCGTCGACGGAGATCTTCGGGATGAGCAGCCGCACCGGACTGGACCGCGGCAGGTGCTTTCCCGCCGGTCCGGTGCCGGGCGAGGCCGGTGCGGCGGCCTGCGGGGCGGACCGCGGGTCGGACGGCGGACTGGGCGCGCCCGCCTGCGGGGTGTCGTCGCCGAGCAGGCGCACCGCCAGCAGCAGCAGGCCACCGGCGCACAGCAGGGTCAGGCCCCGGCGGGGCCGCCGGGCCGGGGCCGACCCGTCGGAGGAGGAGGCGGAGGAGTGGACGGCCATCTGAGGTGACCTCACTAGCTGGTTCACGGCAGCGGGACGGGCGGGGGCGGGGCGGGGGCGGAAAGCGAGCCGGGCCGCCACGTCCAGCTCAGGTGGCGGCCACGGCTGCTATGTCGCCCGGCACGGGTCAGGCCAGGCCGGCGGCCGACTTCTTGCGGCGCGCGGCGTACAGCCCGGTCGCGGCGACGGCCAGGACGGCCAGGCCGCCCGCGGTCGCGCCGGGCGCGTCGAGCGCGCCGCCACCGGTGTGCATGCCGCCGCGCGGCTTCTCCTCGCCGTTCCAGGACCCCTTCTCCTCGCCGCCCTTGGTCCAGGAGGAGTCCTTGCCGTGCTCACTGTCCTTCTTGTAGGTCTCCGGGTCCTGCTTGGGGTCGCGCGCGGTGCCCCAGTCGTCCGCCGTGAGCGCGGTCAGCGCGCCGCCGCCGGTGTGCATGCCGCCGCGCGGCTTCTCCTCGCCGTTCCAGGACTTCTTCTCCTCGTCGTCCTTGGTCCAGGAGGAGTCCTTGCCGTGCTCACTGTCCTTCTTGTAGGTCTCCGGGTCCTGCTTGGGGTCGCGCGCGGTGCCCCAGTCGTCCGCCGTGAGCGCGGTCAGCGCGCCGCCGCCGGTGTGCATGCCGCCGCGCGGCTCGTCGTGCTTGCTCCCGTGGTCCTTCTCCTTGCCGTAGGAGGAGTCGTCGTGCTTGCTTCCCTGGTCCTGCTCCTTGCTGTAGGAGGAGTCGTCGTGCTCCCAGTCACCGCCCGCCGCGTACGCGCCGGGCGCGGCGAGGGCGAGGGCGGCCGAGGCCGTCGCGGTGGCCAGGATCATGCGTGCTGAGCGCATATGAGGGTCCTTCCGTCGGCCGGGCAGCTGGCGGTTCGTCAGCTGAGAGAACCCGGCCCCGACGTGATCCACCGTCAGTCACCCCGAGGCGTTCCACCACTCAGGACGCTCAGCCGGGTGAGCGCGGGTGGCACCCGGGGGAACGGCGAAGGGCCTGTGCCGGCCTCCCGGGGGAGGGCCGGCACAGGCCCCGCGGGCGCCCTCACGGCATCCGACGGCCGGTCAGGAGAGGGCCAGCACCGTGGTCAGGACGCGCCGCAGCACCGGTTCGGGCTCCGGGACCGGACCGGGCGAGCGCCAGGCGACGAACCCGTCCGGCCGCACCAGGACGGCACCTCCGGCCGCCGTGCCGTGGCGCTCCCGCCAGTCCGCGCCGTCCTCGGGCACCAGCGCGGCGTCGGGTCCCGCTCCCACGCGGTACGACACGAGGGGTACGGAGAGTTCACCGGCCAGCCGGACGGCGGCCTCGTGCCAGCCGTCCGGCCCGTCGGCTCCGGCGTCGCCGTCGGCGTCGCTCAGCAGGACCAGGGACCGCTCGTACAGGTCGAGCGTGGACAGCCGCCTGCCCTCGTGCCGGACCCACAGGTGGGGCGCCCGGGTGCCGGGGGAGCCGTCGAGGGCGAGCTTCTCCGGGACCACCGGTGAGGTGGGGTCGGTGCCGACGACGGCGCCCTGCGGGTAGCGGTAGCCGAGGGCCACGTTGAGGATGCCGCGCTGCGGGCCGCCCCCGCCCGCGCCGGCCGGCGGGGCGAAACCGGGGTGGCTGTGCTCCGCCGACCGGACCGCGGCGCGGGCACTGGTCGCCTCCGCCACGGGGCGGCGCTCGAGGTCGTAGGAGTCCAGCAGGCGGGGGCCCGCCCAGTCGCCGAGCACCGCCGCCAGCTTCCAGGCCAGGTTGTGCGCGTCCTGGATGCCGGTGTTGGAGCCGAAGGCCCCGGTGGGGGACATCTCGTGGGCGGAGTCGCCCGCCAGCAGGACGCGGCCCGAGCGGTAGCCGCGGGCCACGCGCTGGGCGGCGTGCCAGGGCGCCCGCCCGGTGACCTCGACGTCGAGGTCCGTCCGGCCGACCGCGCGCCGGATGTGCTCGGCGCAGCGCTCGTCGGTGAAGTCCTCCAGCGTCTCGCCGCGTTCGGGGTGCCAGGGGGCGTGGAAGACCCAGTTCTCCCGGTTGTCCACCGGCAGCAGCGCGCCGTCGCCGTCCGGGCCGGTGAGGTAGCAGACGATGAACCGGCGCTCGCCCACCACGTCGGCGAGGAGGCGGGACCGGAAGGTGATGCTGACGTTGCTGAACAGCTCGCCGGGGCCGCTCTGGCCGATGCCGAGCTGCTCGCGGACGGGGCTGCGGGGGCCGTCGGCGGCGACCAGGTAGTCGGCGCGGATCCTGGTGTGCTCGCCGGTCTTCCGGTCCTTGACCAGCGCGGTGACACCGTCGGAGTCGGCGTCGAACGACAGCAGTTCGGTGGAGTACCGCAGGTCGCCGCCGAGCGTCGTGGCGTGGTCGAGCAGGACCGGCTCCAGGTCGTTCTGGCTGCACAGGCACCAGGAACTCGGGCTGAAGCGGGCCAGGCCGCCGCCCGGGTCGATGTCCTTGACCAGCCACTCGCCCGCGTCGTCGACCAGGTCGCGCGCCTGGAGGATGCCGTGGTTGTCGGCCAGGGTGGCCGCGGCCCGGTGGATCGCCGGCTCGACGCCGGCCACCCGGAACAGCTCCATCGTGCGGACGTTGTTGCCGCGTCCGCGGGGGTGGTGGGAGGTGCCGGAGTGGCGCTCCACCAGGGTGTGGCGCACCCCCAGCCGGCCCAGGAACAGCGAGGTCGACAGGCCCACGAGGGAGCCGCCGACGATCAGGACGGGGACCCGGTGGACCGGGCCGCCCGATTGGTCGGTTCTGTGGTTCATGATGTGTCTCCAGCACGTCGTGTCCGCCGACACGGCCGTTTGCGGCCGGACGGCCGGGACTGACATGCATGCCCCGCCCGGCGAACGGCGGCCCAGGCTTCACCCGCCTGACGGTGCGTGAGCACGCCGGCCGGAGCGCCGGCCGGCGCGAGGGCCGCCGCGCGCCGGGGAGACCGGGCCGGCGAGGGCGACGGCCCCGGTGCCGTCGCCCTCGCGGAGCCCGTTCGGGCCGTTCACGACGGCCCCGCGCGGACCGGTCCGGGTCGCTCAGATGCCCGATCCGAGGGAGTTCGTCGTGTAGGCGCACTCCGTGTAGATGTAGCCGGACTCCAGCTTCGCGGTGTCCGTGGCGGGCGTGGAGGAGGTGGAGGAGGTGCTCGACGTCGACTTGTGCACGAAGTAGGTGGTGCCGGGGGCAGGCTGATCGTGCGCTGCGGGTAGTTCTTGCCGCCGCTGCACGGCTCGAAGCCGGGGGTGAGGGTGCTGCCCAGGGAGTACGCCTTGCAACTGCCGCAGGCCTTGAGGGTGAGGCTGCCCGTCACCGGACCGGTGTAGAGGACGGTGACCTCGTCGGGGCTGTCGTTCTTCACCGTGACCGAGATGCTGCCGCCCGACCGTGTCGTGGGCAGGGTCTTGCCCGCGGCCGGCAGGGTCTGGGCGATCTCCGCGGCGATCGCTATCTTCTTCGCCCGGGCCGCGTTCTTGGCGGTCCGGTGAGCCGAGGCGTACTCGTTCATCGTCGTCTGCGCGGCTTCGAAGTCACCGTCGCGGTACTGGTCCACACCGCAGGTGTAGGTGCCCGAGTCGGCGCTGCTCGTGGCGCGTCCGGCGTCCTTGGTGAGGGCGGCCTCGATGCCCGCCTCGTCGCCCGGCAGGTCCGCGATGTCGGCGCCGAGGTCGCGCAGCCGCTCGACCGCCGTGCAGGGTTCGGCGCCGGAGAGGCCCTTGACCTCGCGGGTGACGGCGGCGGCCACGGCCGGCTGGACCTTGGCGGCCTGGTCGGAGTCGGGGAAGGTGGTCAGCAGTTCGCCGAACTGGGACGCCCAGGTGGACCGGTCGGAGGCCAGGCCCTGCGAGGCGCATTCGTACAGGGAGGTGGCCAGCCGGTCGTCGGGCCACTTCTCCAGGCTGCCGAGGTCGGTGGAGGGCATGTCCTCGGGGACCGTGCGCAGGTAGGTCAGGGGCGCTACCGCGGTGCAGTAGTCGGCGTCCTCGTACGGGGCGGCGACCGTGGTGTAGAAGGTCTTCATCCGGGTGGGCACCCGCTGGGCGGCGCGCGAGTCGGGGTGGTCGGACCTGAGGTCCTCGTAGGCCTTCAGCGCCTTGCGGTAGCCGGCCCGGCCGCTGCCGAAGTCCTTCTTGCCGGACGCCGTGACCAGCCTGTCGGCCTCGTCGAGGCGGTCGAGGAGCATCTGCTCCGTCGCCTCCTCCCGCGCGTCGTCGTACAGCACGACGCCACCGGCCGGTACGGCGAGCAGGACCAGGCCCAGCAGCAGGGCGAGAGGTGCCCGTCGCACGATCGCCGTGCGGGAGCGCAGGCCGACGAGCGCGCCGTGCGCCGCGGCCCCGGCGAGGAACACGGCGTACAGGACGAGGGCCGCCACCGGGACGCCGTCCGGGTCGGCCGGGAGGGCCACGAGCAGCAGCACGGCGGTGGCGGCCCAGCACAGGAGCATGAGCACCCAGCGGCGCAGCAGCGCGTAGCCGAGCCCCAGGCCGCTGAGGTTGAGCACCGCGACCGCGACGGCCCGCGCGCCGTCCGGCGGGGCGGGCGGCGCCGGCGGTGGCCCCGGCGGCATGGGTGGTACGTGGAAACCGCGGTCGTACATGCCGTACTGATCCCCGGACATGGCTGTCCTCCCCATCAACAGCGCCCGAACTTCGGTGACTTGTCAGTCTACGGGTGCCGGTGCACCGCTGACAGGGGCGACGGGTGCCCTGTCCGTCCGGAGGGGCCGCCCGGGGGACCGGCCGGGGGGACCGGCCGGGGGGACTGGCAAATGAAAATGATTATCGATAGCGTGTGGGGGTGCGCGGCTCGGCGTCCTCCCCTCCGGTGAGGGTCCGCCGGGCTGCCCTGACGTCCGAACCCGTCGCTGGAAAAGGGGAATTGTGGCTCATCTGCTGATGGTCGAGAGCTGGGTCGGATCGATGAGCAGGCTGTTGCCCCGGGCGATCGGGGAGGGCGGGCACACCTTCACCTTCCTCACCCGCGATCTGCACCACTACCTGCGCTCCGCCCCCGAGGGCACGGCGCACCCGCTGCTCGGCGCCCGCGACGTCGTCACGGCGGACACCAACGACGTCGAGGCCCTGCTCCCCGAGGCCGAACGGCTCCACGCGGCCCTGCGCTTCGACGGCGTCCTCACCTCCTGCGACTACTACCTGCCGGCCGTGGCCCGCATCGCCGACCGCCTCGGCCTGCCCGGCCCCGGCCCCGAGGCGGTCGGCGACGCCTGCCGCAAGGACGCCACCCGTCGCGTCCTCGCCGAGGCCGCGGTGCCCGGCCCGCGCTTCGCCCTGCACGAGGAGTGGGCCGACCTCGCCCGGTCGGCGCGGGAGATCGGCTACCCGCTGGTCGTCAAGCCGGTCGACCTGTGCGCCGGCATGTACGTGCGCCGCGTGGACGACGAACGCGAACTCGCCGACGCCGTCAGGGCCCTCGCCGGATTCCCGGTGAACGCCCGCGGGCAGCGGCGGTCGCCCGCCGTCCTGCTGGAGGAACTGCTGGACGGACCCGAGGTCAGCGTCGAGACGGTGTCGCACGCGGGCGCGGTCCAGGTGGTCGGCGTCACCGACAAGAGCGTCGGCGGGGCCCCCGCCTTCATCGAGACCGGCCACATGTTCCCCGCCGACCTGCCGCCCGCCGACACCGAGGCCGCCGAACGGACCGCCCTGGCCGCGATCGAGGCCCTCGGCCTGACCGACGGGGTCGTGGCGCACACCGAGATCAAGCTGACCTTCGACGGACCCCGCGTCGTCGAGGTCAACCCCCGGCCGGCCGGCAACCGCATCACCGAACTCGTCCGCCACGTCACCGGCGTCGACCTCGCCGCCGCGTTCGTGGACGTCACCCTCGGCCGCGCCCCCGACCTGCGGCCGACCGACACCGGAGTGCGCAGCGCCGCCGTCGGCTTCCTGGTGCCGGACCGCGCCGGCACCCTCGAGGCGCTCGACGGGACCGGCGTACGGGACGCGGACGGCGTCCTCGAGGTGGAACTCGCCGCACCCGGCAGGGCGGTGCGGGCGGCGGGCAGCAACAACGAGTACCTGGGACACGTCATGGCCGCCGACACCCGCGGCCCCGGCGCCCGCGCCCGCGTCGAGGACCTGCTGACCGGGCTGCGCGCGGGACTGGTGATCCGATGACCGCCGCGGCCTTCCCCGCCCACCACACCTACGCCGACCTCGCCGACCTCGTCGACCGCGTCCGCGACGGCGCCCTCGGACCCGACCCGGCCACGCTGCGGATCGCCGTCGCCTTCACCACCCGGCAGGCCGTACGCCACGACGGGCGCGGCACCGGCTACCGCAACGAGGTGCTCAGCCTCCGCCTCGACGAAGCCGTCGGCTCCTGCGCCGTCGAGCCGGGAGAACTGCCCGACAGCGTCCTCGACGACTGCGTCGGCGCCGACGTGGCCCGGCTCCTGCTGCACCCCCTGCCGCCGGTGCGGGTCGCCGCCCTCGACGCCTACCTCATGCGGGTCGCCCCGCACACCCCCGAGCACGGCGCCCGGCCCCTCCCGCTGCCCGCCGGATCCTCCCTGGAGAAGTCCCGCGCCCGGGCCCGCGCCGTCGTCGAACTGCTCGACCTGCCCGGCGGGGCGACGGTCCTCGTCGTCGGCGTCGTCAACTCCCTTCTCGAAGCGCTCCGTTCCTGCGGCCTGCGGTACCTCCCGAGCGATCTCAAGGGCGGCACCACCGAGTGGGGCGAACCGGTCCGCACCGACGCGCTCGCCGCGGCCGGCCACTGCGACGCCCTGCTCGTCTCCGGCATGACCCTCGGCAACGGCACCTTCGACCCCCTGCGCCGGCACGCGCTGACCCACGGCAAGCAGCTGGTGGCGTTCGCCCAGACCGGCAGCGCCGTCCTGCCCCGCTTCCTCGGCCACGGGTGAGCGCGGTGTGCGCCGAGCCCTACCCCTTCTTCTGGCTCGACGGCGGGCCCGGCACCCTCCACCGCTACGGCTGTCCGGGAGACGCGCGATGACGACGACCGCCGTCCTGCCCGACGCGCGCCGGGAGCTCCTGGCACTGCTCGGCCGTACGCCCGTGGTGCGCGTCACCGCCGACCTGCCCGGCGCCCATCCCGGCTTCTGGGCCAAACTGGAGGCGCTCTCGGCCGGCGGGATGAAGGCGCGGGCCGCGGTGTCCATGCTCCTCGGCGCCCGCGAACGCGGCGAACTGCGCCCCGGAGCACCGGTGGTGGAGTCCACCTCCGGCACGCTCGGCATCGGCCTCGCCTTCGCCGGACAGGCCCTCGGCATCCCGTCGTCCTGGTCGGCGACCGCGAACTCGAACCGTCCATGCGGCAGTTGCTGCGCGCCCACGGCGTCCGCCTGGAGATCGCCGACCGGCCCGCACCCCAGGGCGGCTGGCAGGCGGCCCGCCTGGCCCGGCTGCGCGAACTCCTCGCCGAACTGCCCGGCGCCTACTGGCCCGACCAGTACAACAACCCCGACAACACCGCCGGTTACGCCTCCCTCGCCGCCGAACTCGCCACCCAGCTCGACCACCTGGACATCCTGGTGTGCAGCGTCGGCACCGGCGGCCACAGTGCGGGCGTCGTCGCACCGCTGCGCCGCCACTGGCCCGCGCTGCGGCTGATCGGCGTCGACGCCACCGGCTCCACCATCTTCGGCCAGCCCGCCCGCCCCCGCCTGATGCGCGGCCTCGGCAGCAGCATCCACCCGCGCAACGTCGCCTACGACGCCTTCGACGAGGTCCACTGGATCGGTCCCGCCGAGGCCGTCGACAGCTGCCGCAGACTCGCCCGCGGCAGCTTCGTCACCGGCGGCTGGAGCACCGGCGCGGTCGCCCGCGTCGCCGCCTGGGCGGCCCGCGTGCACCCCGGCGCGGTCGTCGCGACCGTCTTCCCCGACGGACCGCACCGCTACCTCGGCACCGTCTACGACGACGACTTCACCGCCGCGCACGGCCTTGACCCCGCCACCGCCGCCACCCGGCCCGTCGAAATACCGCATCCGCACACCACCGAGGCGATCGGCTGGGCCCGCTGCACCCGGGTCGCCGACCCCCTCGGCGCCCTCCCCGTCCGGGAGGGCGGCCGATGAGGACCGACCTGCGGACCGTACGCCTCGTGCTCGCCGAACCGCTGCGGATCTCCCGCTCCACCATGGCCGCCCGCGACGCCGTGTGGCTGACCGTGGAGCACGACGGACTGCGCGGCCACGGCGAGGCCGTCACCAGCGTGTACTACGGCCTCGACACCGGCACCCTGCTGCGCTTCCTCCGCGCCGTCCGTCTGGACCGCTTCGCCGACCCGGAGAGCGCCCTGGAAGCCCTGCCCGACGTCGTCCCCGCCGCGCCGCCGGCGGTGACCGCCGCCGTCGAGGCCGCGCTCCTCGACCTCGTCGGCAAGCGCGCGGACGCCCCCGTCCACCGGCTCCTCGGGGCGCCCGCGCCACCCGTGGCCGCCACCGCCCGCACCCTCGGCATCACCTCCCTCGCGCACGCGGCGGCCGAGGCCCGGCGGCTCGCCGCGAGCGGCTTCCGCATCATCAAGGTCAAGGCCGGCGCCCCCGACCCCGAGGACGACGTCGAACGCGTCCGCGTCGTCCGCGACGCGGCGCCCGGCGTGCGGCTCCTCCTCGACCCCAACGGGGCCTGGACGGTCCGCCAGGCCGAGGCGCTCCTGCCCCGCTTCGCCGACCTCGGCGTCGAGGCCGTCGAACAGCCCCTCGCCCCCGGCGCCCGGAGACGCTCGCCGCCCTCGCCGAACGCTCACCCCTGCCCGTCATCGCCGACGAGGACGCCGTCGACGTCGAGGACGCCCGCCGCCTCGCCGGACGCGTGCACGGCGTCAACGTCAAGCTCGCCAAGTGCGGCGGCGTCCGGGCGGCCCTGCGCGTCGCCGAGGCGGTCGAGGGCAGCGGCACCGCGCTGATGCTGGGCTGCCTCACCGCCAGCAGCCTCGGCCTCGCGCCCGCCGTCCACCTCGCCGACCGGGCCCGCTGGGCCGACCTCGACGGACACCTGCTGCTCGCCCACGACCCGTGGAGCGGCATCGGCGGCGCGGACGGCCTCGTCCGCGCGAGCGACCGGCCGGGACTGGGGGTGACCCGTGCGGACCTGGCATGAGATACGCCGCTTCCCCCTCGCCGTCCGGCTCCTGCTGGTCAACCAGCTCGGTGTCAACACCGGCTTCTACCTGCTGATCCCCTACCTCGCCGTCCACCTCGGCGAGAACCTGGGCCTGTCGGCGGCCGTTGTCGGCATCGTCCTGGGCGTGCGCAACCTCAGCCAGCAGGGCCTGTTCCTCATCGGCGGCTCCGCGGCCGACCGGCTCGGCGCGCGGAACGTCATCATCGCCGGGTGCGCCCTGCGCACGGTCGGGTTCGCGCTGTTCGCGCTGGGCGACGGACTGCCGGTGCTGCTCGCCGCGTCGGTGCTCAGCGGACTCGCCGGCGCCCTGTTCAACCCGGCCGTGCGCACCTACCTCGCGCAGGAGGCGGGGGAGGGCAAGGCGGAGGCGTTCGCCCTGTTCAACGTGTTCGCCACCACCGGTGCCCTGATCGGCCCGCTGCTGGGCAGCGCGCTGCTCCTCGTCGACTTCCGCACCTGCGCGCTGACCGCCGCCGGTGTCTTCGCCGTCCTCACCCTGGCGCAGGCACTCGTACTGCCCGCGCGGAAGGTGCCGCCCGGCAAGGGCGGCGTCCTCGCCGACTGGCGGGAAGTGGCCGGCAACCGGGCCTTCCTCGGCTTCGCCCTCGCCATGGTCGGCATGTTCACCCTGGAGAACCAGCTCTACCTGCTGCTGCCCGAGGGCGCCCGGCAGGCCACCGGCTGGGACGGCGCCGCGGGCCTCGTCCTCCTGCTCGGCACGCTCGCCAACCTGGCACTCCAGCTGCGCGTCACCCGGGCCCTCAAGTCGCGTGGCCACGGCGGCCGTTGGATCGTCGCCGGACTGACCCTGATGGGCCTGGCGTTCCTGCCCCGGCGACGGTGTCCGGCTCGTCGTCCGACGGGTGGCTCGGCGCCGTGCCCGTCCTGCTCGGCGCCCTCCTGCTCCATCTCGGCATCATGATCGCCTCGCCGTTCGTCATGGAGCTGATACCCGGCTTCTGCCGCCCCGAGCTGACCGGCACCTGCTTCGGGATCTTCTACGCCGTCTCGGGCGTCGCCGCCGCCCTCGGCAACACGGCCGTCGGCTGGGCCATGGACACGGGCGAGGAGACCGGCGCCGGGTGGCTGCCGTGGGTGTGCTGCGCGCTGCTCGGCCCGGCGTCGGCGGCGGCGGTGGCGCGGCTGTACCGGCGTGGCGCGCTGCCCGGAAGCCCGGGGGCCGTCACCGGGACGTCGGCTGCTCCGGTGGCTTCCGCGGACCCGGCAGCTCCGGCGGACCCGGCGTATCCGGCAGCCTCGGCGGCTTCTGTTGAACCGGCGTATCCGGTGGCTTCGGCAGCTTCGGCAGCTTCGGTGGCTTCTGCGGATCCGGTGGCTTCTGCGGATCCGACGGACCCGGCCGAGGAGAGGAGCAACGCGTGACGGTCCCCACGGGCACGAACCTCCTCACCGACCACCCCGCGCTCTACGAGGCCCGCTTCCCCGACCCCGACCGGCTGGCCGGGCGCTGGGCCGAGGACCGCCTGCGCCACCACCACGCCGGTCCACGGGTCCTCGACATCGGCTGCGGCACCGGCCGCGACGCCGCCCACCTGCACCGGGCCGGCCGCACCGTGACCGGCGCCGACCTCTCGGAGACGATGCTCGGCCACGCCCGCGCCCACCACCCGGGTCCGGCCTACCTCCGGGCCGACCTGCACGGCTTCGACCTCGGCCGGGCCGCCTTCGACGCGGTGATCTGCCTGGACAGCGCCCTGCTGTACTGCCACACCAACGAGCAGCTCGACGGCTTCCTCGCCTCCTGCCGTCGGGCCCTCGGGCCCGGCGGGCTGCTGGTCGCGGAGATGCGCAACGGCGCCCACCTCCTGGGCCGCACGGACCTCCTCGACACCCCCAGGGCCGACGCCTTCACCTGGCGGGGCGTCACCCACCGCTCCGTCACCACCCTGTCCGTCGACCGCCACGCCCAACTCCTGCGCCGGGTGCGCGTGTGGCGCGCCGGCGACGGCACACCGCCCGTCGCGCAGCGCTCCGCCTGGCGGCTCCTGTTCCCGCAGGAGCTGCGGCACTTCCTCGCCGCCCACGGCTTCGAGGTCCTCGAACTCCACGACGGCCCGGGCCCGCGCACCGAAACCCCCTGGTGTGAGGGGGCGATGCCCGGCACCACGGCCGACGGGGACCGCCTGCACCTCGTGACCCGCCTGGGCGCCACCCCCTGAGCCGCCCGCCCCCCGTCCGGCTCCACCCGCTTGCGCCCGCCCCCATCCGATCCCACTCCAAGGAACAGCCATGCATGACGAACCTCTCCCCGGCCTGCGCCGACGCGGCTTCCTCGCCGCCGGCACGGGGGCCGCCGCCCTCGCCCTCGTCGGCTGCGGCGACGGCACCGGCGACGGCCGGGCCGACAGCGGTGACGGCAAACCCCGCAAGGGCGGGCGGCTGCGCGCCGCGTTCGCCGGCGGCGGCGCGAGCGAGACCCTCGACCCGCACCTGGCCAACCTGTTCGCCGACGTCGCCCGCGCCAAGGCCCTCTACGACAAGCTCGCCGACCACGGCCCCGACCTCTCCGCGCGGCCCCGCCTCGCCGCGTCCTGGGAACCCGACAGGACGCTCACCCGCTGGCGGGTCACCCTGCGCGAGGCCACCTTCCACGACGGCAGGCCGGTCACCGCCGAGGACGTCCTGTACAGCTACCGCCGTATCGCCGACCCGAAGCGGGCGTACCGGGCGAAGGCGTCCCTGGAACCCGTCGACCTCGACGCGAGCCGCGCCACCGGCGCCCGCGGCATCGAGTTCGTCCTCAAGCGGCCGACCGCCGAATTCCCGAACGTGCTGGCCGCGTTCGGCGCCTACATCGTCCCCGCGAACGCCACCGGATTCGACAGCGCGCCCGTCGGCTCCGGGCCCTTCCGGTTCGTCTCCTTCACGCCGGGCCGCTCGGCCGTCTTCCGCCGCAACGACGCCTACTGGGACGGCGCCCCGCACCTCGACGAGCTGGAACTCGTCGTCGCCAACGAGGAGTCGGCCCGCGTCAACGCCCTGCTCGGCGGCCAGGTCGAGTACGCCCACGAACTCAGCCCCACCACCGCCCGCGCCCACGAGGGCAAGGGACGGATCGACATCGTGCGGCTGCGGGGCAGCGCCATGCAGGGCTTCTGCATGAAGACCGACCGTCCCCCCTTCGACGACAGGCGGGTGCGCGAGGCGTTCTTCCTGATCGCCGACCGCCAGGAACTCGTCGACGGCGCCCTGTCCGGCGCGGGCGTCGTCGGCAACGACCTGTTCGGCAAGGGCTACGAGTACTACGCCGACGGCCTCCCGCAGCGCACCCAGGACCTCGACCGGGCCCGTGCCCTGCTGAAACAGGCCGGCGCCGAGAAGCTCGAGGTCACCCTGGACACCTCGCCCGTGGCCGCCGGGTTCACCGAGGCCGCCGGCATCTTCCGCGACCAGGCCGCCCGGGCGGGCGTCACCGTCGACGTCCGGACGGGCAGCAAGGACTCCTACTGGAGCGACATCCTCGACAACGGCACCCTGTGCTGCTACCGCTCCGGCGCCATGCCCATCGAGGCCCACATCTCGCAGCGCCTGCTCACCGGCTCCACCACCAACGCCACCAAGTGGAAGCACCAGGACTTCGACGCCCTGTACCAGCAGGCGCAGTCCACCCGCGACAAGGCCGGACGGGCCGCCGTCTACGAGCGCATGCAGCGCCGCCTGTACGCCGAGGGCGGCTTCCTCGTCTGGGGGTTCGCCGACTGGATCATCGCGACCGCCCGCAACGTGAGGGGCGTCGAGACCGGGGCGCCCGCCAACACGCTCGACTGGGCCCGCTTCGACAAGGTCTGGCTGACGTGAGGGGAAGCCCGAAGGCGAGCGGCCTGCGCTCGTTCGTCGCCCGGCGGCTGCTCCTCGGCGCCGCGCAGACGGCGGCCGTCGTGCTGCTGGTCTTCGCGCTCACCGAGGCGCTGCCGGGGGACGCGGCCGTCGCCCTGGCCGGCGACCAGCCCGACCCCGCGCGCATCGCCGCGATCCGCGAGGCCATGGACCTCGACCGGCCGGCGTACGCGCGCCTCGCGGACTGGGCGGCCGGCCTGCCGCACGGCGACCTCGGCACCTCCCTGACCTCCGGCCGCCCGGTGTCCGGTCACCTCGCCGACGGCTTCGGTCCGACCCTGCTGCTGGCCTGCCTCACCCTGGCCCTGCTCGTCCCGCTCGGCCTCGGCCTGGGCGTGCTCGCCGCCCGGCACGAGGGCCGGTTCACGGACCGCCTGGTCAGCTCCGTCACGCTCGCGGTGTACGCGGTCCCCGAGTTCGCCCTCGGGATCCTGCTGGTGACGGTCGTCGCGCTGGAACTGGCCTGGCTGCCGCCGACCGCCGTCGGCTACGGCACCGACCTGCTCGCCCACCCGGCCGTCCTGGTCCTGCCGGTGCTCGTCCTGCTCGCCCGGCCGGTCTGCTCCCTGTCCCGCCTGGTCCGCGCCGGCATGGTCGACGCCCTCGCCTCGCCGTACGCCGCCCACGCCCGCCGCTGCGGCGTCCCCGGCGCCCGGGTCCGCTACGGCCACGCCCTGCCCAACGCCCTCGCCCCGGCCGTGCAGCAACTGGCCCGTACCGCCGACTGGCTGCTGTGCGGGGTCGTCGTCGTCGAGGCGCTGTTCGCCGTCCCGGGCCTCGGCACGGTCCTGCTCCACGCCGTCGCCGAACGGGACGTACCGGTGGTCCAGGGACTGGCCGTGGTCTTCGGGGTGCTGACCGTCCTGCTCAACCTGGGCGCGGACCTGGCGGCCCACCGGCTGACGCCCCGCGGGGAGGTGGCGGCGTGAGTCGCGGTCGCTTCGCCCTCGGCCTCGCCGTCGTCGCCGTCCCGCTCGGCCTCGCCCTCCTGGGCCCCGCCCTCGCCGGCGAACCGGGCCCCCGCTCACTGTCCTTCGCCCTGGGCGACGGCCACCCGCTCGGCACCGACTTCGTCGGCCGCGACGTGTGGCGGCAGGTCCTGCTCGGCGGCCGTACGGTCGTCCTCAGCGCGCTCGCCGCGACCGCCCTGGCCTACCTGGTCGCCCTCCCCGTCGGACTGGCCGCCGCGCTCACCCACGTGCGGCGCCTGGAGGAACTGCTGATGCGGCCGCTGGACGTGCTGCTCGCCGTACCGTCCCTGCTGGTGATCCTGCTCGTGGCGTCCGTGTTCTCGCCGGGCACGGCCGGGCTCGCGCTGCTCGTCGCGCTGGTGAACGTGCCCGACGCGGCCCGGATCGTGCGGGCGGCGGCGGGCGAGGCCGCGGCCCGTCCGGCGGTCGAGGCGCTGCGCATGCAGGGCGAGACCCGGTGGCGCATCGCCGTCGGCTACGTCGGCCGGGCCGTCCTGCGCACCCTCGCCGCCGACGCCGGGATCCGGCTGACCGGTGTGCTGTACCTGGTGTCCACGGCCGCCTTCCTCGGCGTGGGCGTCGCACCGGACGCCGCCGACTGGGCGGTCATGGTCGACCGCAACCGCACCGGGCTGTTCGTGCAGCCCTGGGCGGTCGTGGTGCCCGCCCTGCTGATCGTGGCGCTGACGACGGGCACGAACCTGCTCTTCGACGCCGCCCTGGAGAAGACCCCGCGACGGAAGGGACGACGTCCGTGAGCCACGCCACCGCCGCCGCGGCGGAGATCCGCGACCTGCGCGTCGAGATCGACGGGCGGGCCGTCGTCGACGGCGTGAACCTGCGGGTGCCGCCCGGCCGGGTGACCGCGCTGGTGGGGGCCTCCGGCAGCGGCAAGACCACCACCGGCCTCGCGCTGCTGGGGGAGTACCCGCCCGGCGCCCGCGTCACGGGTGAGGTGCTCCGCCCCGCCGGCGGACCCGTCGGATACGTGCCCCAGCACCCCGCGGCCGTCCTCAACCCGGCCCGCCGCGTCGACGCCCTCCTCCACGACATCGCCCGCTCCCGGGTCCGTCACCTGCCGCGTGCCGAACGCCGGCCGGCGGCAGACGAGTTGGTCCTGCGCGCTCTGGAGGACGCCCAACTCCCGGACGGCGGGACGCTGGTGCGGCGCTACCCGCACCAGCTCTCCGGCGGCCAGCAGCAGCGGGTCGTGCTCGCCCAGGCCCTCCTGCTCGGAGCCCGCGTCGTCGTCGCCGACGAACCCACCACCGGCCAGGACGCGTTGACCAAGGAAGGGATCGTCGCGCAGCTGGCGGCGGTCGCGGCCCGGGGCATCGCGGTCGTGCTGCTCAGCCACGACCTGGACGTCGTGCGCGCCCTCGCCGACGAGGTCCTGGTGATGCGGGCGGGCCGGGTCGTGGAGTCGGGCCCCGCCGAACGGCTGTGGCGCGCCCCCCGGCACGAGTGGACCCGCCGGCTCCTCGACGAGAACCGGGCGCGGCCACCGCGGGACACCGGCGCCGAGGCCGCCCGGCCCGTCCTGACGGTCCGCGGCCTGACCGCCGTGCACGGCGCCACCACGGTGCTGCGCGTCCCGCGCCTCACACTGGGCGCCGGCGAGTGCCTGGCCGTCGTCGGCCGCTCGGGCAGCGGCAAGACCACGCTCGCCCGCTGCCTGGCCGGGCTGCACCGCGACCACACCGGCGAGATCCTGCTCGACGGGACGCGGCTCCCGCGCAGCCTGCGACACCGCGACCGGGAGCGGCTCGCCGCCGTGCAGTACGTGTTCCAGGACGCCCGCGCCGCGTTCGACGAATTCCGGCCCGTCCTCACGCAGGTCGCCCGCACGGCGGTCCGGCTGCGCGGCACCGACGAACACACCGCCGAAGCGGAGGCGTCGGCGACGCTGGCCCGCCTCGGCCTGCCGGCGGACCTCGCCCACCGCCCGCCCGGTACCCTCTCCGGCGGCGAACTCCAGCGGGCCGCCCTCGCCCGCGCCCTGCTCGCCCGGCCCCGGGTCCTCGTCTGCGACGAGATCACCTCCGGCCTCGACCCGGTCACCCGGCGCGGCATCCTCGACCTCCTGGCGGGCCTCGTGCGCGACGGCGACGACCTCGCCCTGGTCCTCGTCACGCACGACCTGGACACCGCGCGCCTCGCCCACCGCGTCGCCGTGCTGGAGGCCGGAGAACTGGTCGAACAGGGCCCGGCACAGCGGATACTGACGGCTCCCCGGCATCCGTTCACCGCCTCGTCGACGGACACCGAGGCGCGTCCGGGGGCGGGAACCCGTCCGTGACGGGGGCAAAGGGCCAGGGGCAGGAGGCCAGGGGCAGGAGGACAGGGGGAGGAGGTCAGGGGGTCGGGATGCCCGCCGGGCGTGCCGGCCGGCCCAGGCGTACCGGTACGCCCGGCGAGTACAGGACGCTGACCGGCGCCCCCGGTGGCGCCGGCAGTCCGGCCGCGGCGACCAGGTCCTCCTCGCAGGTGAGCAGTTCCGCCCGGTGCAGGGGCCAGCGCGGGTGCTCGTTGGTCAGGTAGGCGGCGCCGCCGAAGAAGGCGTTGTGCATGCCCCAGCGCGCGGTGAGGAAGTGCTCCAGCTCCGTGGGCTCCCCGATGCGCTCGCCCCGGCGCACGACGATCCTGCTCGACGCGCCGCGCGGCCCCGGCCACCGGCGCGAACTGGTGTAGGTGACGGTGTCGCCGTCCGCGCGCACCCGCATCCGCGACCACAGGTACGGCAGCCGGAAACCGACGCGGCCCATCACCACCGGTATCAGCCGCGCCGCGTCCATCGACCGGAACACGACCCCGCGCCGGCCGTGCCCGTCCACCGAGTACAGCCGCACGTTCGTCTCCGGGAACGACCCCAGGTACGGCACCCCCGGCAGTCCCAGCCAACCCACGCGATGCATCCGGAAGGCGACCAGACCGACGTACGTCGACCCGTCGTGGACGTCGGCGACGGTGCCCGGCGGCAGCAGCCCCGCCACCGTCTCCGGTGCCACCGCCCAGTGGACGAAGCAGAGGTCGAGCCACTGCTGGGTCAGCAGCGGCACCCCCACGGGATGAGGGGCGTCGGGCGTCACCGAGGCGGGTTGCGGCACGGCGCCAGAATGCCAGAGCCCGCCCACGGACCGACTGCCAGGGGTACCTCCCTCGTTGCCGGGAGGCACGGCAGGCACCTGCCGGATCCCGCGGGACGCGGCGAACCGGCAGGGCGAATCGCGGGCGTGGGGTCCGAGCCGGTCGGCCCGGCGCACGACGCCGCCGGCGTCGAGGGCCGCCCCGCCCCGCCCGCATCGGCCCGGCCGTGGCCCTGCGCGGGTCGGCCCGGCCTTCTACGCCCGCGGTAGTCGGCTCGGCCGGGATGCCGCGGCGGTCGGCTCGGCCGTGACGCCCGGCGGTACCGGGGAGGGGCCTGCGCGACGTCCGGGTCGAGCCGAACCGCGTCGTGACGCCCGGCGGTACCGGGACCGGGCGCCCCGCCGTGGGCTCAGCCCCCGGCCAGCAGCGCCGCCAGTTCCTCCGGGCTGCGCGGTCCGGCCCCGCCTTCGGACAACAGGCCCTGGCCGGCGAGCAGTCGGGCGACCGCGATGCCCCAGGGCAGGCGCAGGCCCGCCGCGCGGAGCAGGTCCGTGCGGGCCAGCGCGGTCTCCGCCGGACCGGTGTGCGCGCCGGACGGGGTGAGCAGGGCCGCGTCGTCGGCCCAGCGCAGGGCGAGATCGACGTCGTGGGTGGCCATCACCACCGTCGTACCGGACGCGCGCAACCCGTCCAGCGTGGCCAGCAGCCGTTCCTGGCCGTCCGGGTCGAGCCCGGCGGTCGGCTCGTCGAGGATCAGCACGCGCGGCCGCATCGCGACGGCGCCCGCGATCGCGGTCCGCTTGCGCTGCCCGTACGACAGCAGGTGGGTGGGCCGGTCGGCCAGGGCGGTGATGTCCAGCGCGGCGAGCGCCTCGTCCACCCGGGCCCGCACCTCGGCGTCGGGCAGCCCCAGGTTCAGCGGCCCGAACGACACGTCCTGGGCGACGGACGCGGCGAACAGCTGGTCGTCGGGGTCCTGCACCACCAGCTGCACGGTCGTCCGCAGCCGGGTCAGCCCCTTGCGGTCGTACCCCACCGGCCGTCCCGCGACCGTCAACGTGCCGGTGCGCGGGCGCAGTCCGCCGCTGAGCAGCCGCATCAGGGTCGTCTTCCCGCTGCCGTTGCGGCCGAGCAGGGCGAGGGCGCGCCCCTCGCGCACCGTGAAGTCGAGGTCCTCGAGCACGGCCGGGCCGTCCTCGTACCCGAAGGAGGCACCCGCAGGGCGACCAGCTCGCTCATGACAGGGGCCTTTCCAGGACGAGGGTGAGGACGGCCAGGGCCGTCAGGAGGGCGGCGGCGGACAGCGTGAAGCGCGCGGAGACACGGGCCTCGGGCACCAGGACGCGCAGGGTGCCGTCGTAACCGCGCCCGGCGAGCCCGGCCTGCAGCCGCGCCGCCCGGTCGAAGGCCCGCACGAACGCGGTGGCGCCGAGCCCGGCGAGCGAACGCCACTCGGCGGCCCGGCTCGTGTGCCCGAGCCGGGCCGCCTGCGCCTCCCGGATCCGGCGCATCGAGTCCAGCAGCAGGAAGCTCATGCGGTACGTCACCAGGGCGACGTCGACGACCGGCGCGGGCACGCCCGCCCTCACCAGGCGGGGCAGCAGATCCGACATGGGCGTGGTGAACGCGAACAGCAGCACGCCGAGTGAGGCGGCCGAGGTGCGCAGCATCAGCTCCCCGGCCCGCGCCGGGCCACCGTCGGCCGGGGAGACGAACCCGTCGGGCCCGCCCACCTGGACGAGGAGGGTGAGCGCGCCCGTCGCGCAGAAGCCCAGCGGGACCCGGTAGGCGCGCCACAGCCGGCGGGGCGGCACCCCCGCCGGACCCAGCAGCAGGGCGAGTGCCGTCACCAGTACCAGGGCCGCGCCCGGCCAGGGCGGCAGGGAGACCGCGAGCAGGGTGAGGCCGAGCCCCAGCACGGCCTTGTCCACGGGATGGCGGTGGCGCCAGCGACTGCTGTGCGCCGCCGCGTCGATCGGCAGCACGCGCGATCAGACCCGTCCCCGCGGGGACTTCCCGGCGTCGGGCGCGCTCACGGCATCCCGTGCCCCGGCACCGTGGCGTGCCCCGGTCCCGTCCCGTGCCCCGGTCCCGTCGCGTGCTTCGGCGTCGTCCCGCGCCTCGGCACCGTCCCGCTCCCGCTCCAGCCGGGCCAGCGCCCGCAGTTCGCCCTGGCGGCGGCCACGGCGCACCCCGAAGTAGTAGGCGAGGACGCCCGCGCCCAGGGCCGCCTGGAGGGAGAACAGCGCCGACTCGATCTCCCCGGACGGAGGCTCGTACAGGGGCGAGAACCACGGCTCGTAGTCCGGCTCCAGCTCGGTGATCGCCGTCTCCGCCTCGCCGTCGGAGCCGGTGAACGGCTGCTCCTTGTGGTCGCCGAGCCCCAGGGCCAGCGGCAGCACCGCGAGTGCGAGCACGGCGAGCAGCAGCAGGAGGTTGATCCTCGTGTTCCGCTTCACCGGGCCACCGCCCCGGTCGTGTCCGGCTTCCGGTTCCGGCCCCCGGTCACCAGCACGCCCAGCCGGGTCAGCTCGCCCTTGCTGGACTGCACGAGGAGACGCATCACCAGGACGGTGAGGAGCCCCTCGCTCACCGCCAGCGGGACCTGCGTGACGGCGAAGATGGACCCGAACTTGCCGAGTGCGCCCGGGAACCCGCTGCTCGGGTCGGGGAACGCCAGCGCCAGCTGCACGCTGGTCACGCAGTAGGTGGACAGGTCGGCGACGAAGGCGCCGGCGAACACCGTGACCATCAGCGGCACGCCGTAGTGCCGCAGCAGGCGGTACACGCCGTACCCGGCCCACGGCCCGACGATCGCCATCGAGAACACGTTGGCGCCGAGCGTGGTCAGGCCGCCGTGCGCGAGCAGCAGGGCCTGGAAGAGCAGGGTGATGGTGCCCAGCACGGCCATGATCGGCGGCCGGAACAGGATCGCGCCCAGACCGGTGCCGGTGGGGTGCGAGCAACTCCCGGTCACCGAAGGGAGCTTGAGTGCGGACAGGACGAACGTGAAGGCGCCGGAGGCGCCGAGCAGCAGTGTGCTCTCGGGATGTTCCCTGACTTCACGGGTGAGCGACCGGGCTCCGTGGACGACGAACGGCGCCGACGCGACGCTCCAGGCGACCGCGTGCGCCGGAGGCAGAAAACCCTCGGCTATGTGCATGGCTCAGCAGACCCTCTCCAGCACCTCGTGGATGGTTGACGCGCCTTGGCCGGTCTCCTGGCTGACGGGTACCACCGCCCGTGCTCCGCCTTCCCGGGTCCGTGAGGACCCAGTGGCTGCCCGCGAGGGCCGGAGCCGGACTTCCCGATCACAGTGGCGAGGGCCGCACCGGCATCACACCGGATTTCCCGTTCACCAAGGCGTGGTGACAGTAGTGCGAGGACCGGGGCGGTGACAAGCGCGAACGGGGGCGCACGGACGGCGGACGCGGGGTGCCGGCCCGGCGCACACCGGCCGTGCCGGGGCCGCGCGGACGCCGGTCGGTGGCGGTGTCGATCCGGTCACACCGGCCGGTCGTCGGCCGTGCCGGTCCGGGGATCCGGAGACGGAGTCCCGGAGAAGGGGCCCCGGGGGAGGGGTTTCGAGGACGGGCCCGGGGCGGGGCCCCGGAGGGTCAGCGGCCGTGCCAGTCCAGGCACACCACGAGCGCGTCGTCCTCCGCCGCGGATCCGTCGCGGCGCCCGGCCAGTTCGCGCAGCACGGCATGCGGGGCCTCGGCCGCCGGCAGCAGCCGGGTGGCGGTGATCGCGCGCGCCAGGGCGGCGTCCCCGTACGTCCCCCCGCCGGGCGATGCGTCCGCGTGGACGCCGTCGCTGACGAACACCAGCCGGTCGCCGGGCTCCACCTGGAACGGCTGCGCCACGTAGTCGGTCTCCTCGAACATGCCCAGCGGCAACTGGGCGTCCAGGCCGACGTGTTCCACGGTGCCCGCCCGCAGCCGCAGCAGCCGCGGCGAGCCGGCGTCCACCACCTGGGCCCGTCCCGTGGCGAGTTCGACCTCCAGCATCAGCACCGGCAGGTAGCAGTGGCCCCGGTAGTGCGCGTGCACCGCCTGGTCGGCCAGCGCCGCCTGATCGGCGATCGGGAGGCCGGCCCGCCGCGCGTTGCGCAGCGCGGTGACCGCCAGGCTCGTCAGCAGCGGCGCCTCCGTGCCCTCGCCCGTGCCGTTGTTGACGTACAGGGTGAGGCGGCCGTCCGTCGCGGACCAGTCGAAGTTGTCGCCGCGGACGGCGTAGGCGGGCTCCAGCTGGGCACCGAGCGCGTATCCGGGACCGGTGCCGGCGCGGGCCGGGAGGAGCTGCCACTGCATCTCCGCGGCCAGGGTGAGCCGTTCCCTGCGCCGGGCCCGCAGGTACAGGTCCGTGATCCGCCCGGCCACGACCACCTCGTGCCCGAGCACCTGCGCTACCTCCGCCAGCTCGCCCAGCACGTCCGGCGTCCGGCCACCCCCGGGGCCCTCTCCGTCCTCGCCGTCCTCGGGGCCCGCACCGTCCTCGGGATCCTCGGGCAGCGTCACCGACAGCACCCCGAGCCGGTCGCCGCGCACCGAGACCGGCAGGTGCGCCCGCACCCGGCCGTTCCCGGCCGGTTCGACGTACGGCTCCTGCGCGCCGAACGCCCGGCCCGCCGCGCTGTCGTACACCGACAGCGGCCCCCGGTCCCGGGGCCCGGCCACCGGCTGCAGCGACGTCAGGCCGTAGTCGGCCATGAGCAGCTCGACGGAGAGCGCCGCGTACTGCTCGACCAGCGCCCGGCGGACGGCCTCGACCAGTTCATGAGGCGCCGCCGTCCGCAGGGCGCGCTCGGCGGTGACGAATCTGCTCATTCTGTTCGTGACGGGGGATACCACGACGGGAATAACACCGATCCTTCGTTCAGGGGCCGGTTCGCCGGCCGGGGGTGTCCCGCCGCGCCCGGACGGCGCGGCGGGGTCGAGGGGTGCCGGGGGCGGGGAGCCGCTAGTACGCTGGCGGTCGTCCCAGTGTCTGCGAGAGTGTGACCGTGACTGTCTTCCGCCCACACCCGGACCCCGACGAGGTCGCACGGGTGACCGCGACGGCCGCGGAGCTGCTGGAAGTGCTGTGGGGGCGGGCCTCGACGGCGCCCGCGTCCGCGTCCCAGCTGCGCGTGCTGTTCGTCCTGGAGCACCAGGAGGGCATCAACCTGCGCACCCTCGCCGACTCGCTGGCCTCCACCCCGCCGTCGACGAGCCGCCTGTGCGACCGGCTCCAGGCCGCCGGGCTGGTGGAGCGGGTGGTGAGCCCCTCCGACCGGCGTGAACTGCGGCTGCGCCTCAGTGGCCGGGGGCGGGCCTTCCTGGCCGACCTCCGGGAGCGCCGGGAGCGGGAGCTGCGCGCGGTGCTGGCGGGGATGCCCGCGGGGAAGCGGAGCGCGCTGCTGGAGGGGCTCGACGCGTTCTGCGACGCGGCGGCCGCCCGGACGCACGACGAGGCCCCGGACTCCGGCAGCCGCACGGCCTGACCGGCGGACCGCAGCCGCAGCCGCAGCCGCAGCCACAGCCGAAGCCGCTCCGGCGGCGGCCGGAGCCGGGAACCGGTACGCGGGGCGGCGCCCCGCCGGGGGCCTGCACACAAAGCACACACATGAGCACTGCTACCCCGAGCCGCCGCGAACCTGTACGGGCTGCGGCCGGGATCTCGGGGAGGGCATGGACCGGCCCGCGCGGGTTACTCCGTCCTTATGGCACGGACATCGAGAACCCGACCCGACGATCGGGCGGAGAACCCGGGACCGGACGAGCGGGCGGAGCGCCCGGGACCGGACGAGCAGGTGGAGCGCCGGGCGCCGGACGACCCGAGCGCACTGCCCAAGCGGTCCTGGTCGGCGGTGCTGAAGGGCACGGTGAAGGAGTTCAAGGACGACGAGCTCACCGACCGGGCCGCCGCGCTGACCTACTACGGGGTGCTGTCACTGTTCCCCGCCCTGCTGGTCCTGGTGTCGCTGCTGGGGGTCGCCGGCAAGTCGGCGACCGACCAGGTGCTGGAGAACCTCCAGAAGCTCGCCCCGGGGTCGGCCCGGGACATCATCAGCGACGCGGTCACCCAGCTCCAGGGGCGGGGCGGCGTCGGCTCCCTCATGGCGCTCGTCGGCATCGTGCTGGCGGTGTGGTCGGCCTCCGGCTACGTCGCCGCCTTCATCCGCAGCGCGAACGCCGTGTACGACATGCCGGAGGGCCGGCCGGTGTGGAAGGTGCTGCCGGTCCGGGTCGGAGTGACGGTGGTGCTCCTCGTGCTGGCCGTGATCAGCGCCCTGATCGTGGTGTTCACCGGGGGCATCGCGCGCAGGGCCGGTACGGCGCTGGGCATCGGCGACACCGCGCTCACCGTGTGGTCGATCGCCAAGTGGCCGGTTCTGGTCGTCCTGGTCACCATGATGATCGCGCTGCTGTACTGGGCCGCCCCAACGTCAAGGGCCGCGGCTTCCGGTGGATCACGCCGGGCAGCGTGCTGGCCCTGCTGATCTGGCTCGTCGCCTCGGCGGGCTTCGCCTTCTACGTGGCCAACTTCGGCTCGTACAACAAGACCTACGGCACGCTCGCCGGCGTCATCGTGTTCCTGGTGTGGCTGTGGATCAGCAACATCGCCATCCTGCTCGGCCTCGAGTTCGACGCGGAACTGGCCCGCCAGCGGGCGGTCGCCGGCGGACTTCCGAAGGACGAGGAGCCGTACGTGCCGCCCCGGGACACCCGTGCCTGGAGCGAGGAGGACCAGCGCCGCATGGAGTGACGGGCGCCCCACGGTCTCCCGTTAGGGACCGCCCGGAGCGGGAAGTCGCAGCTCATGGGTACGTGGGAGGATCTGAGAGAGAGCGACCACCGGCTGACGCGGAGGGTGGCGTCGTGGCGGTCGCCCGCCGCGCGGCAGGTGCTTCCGGCGGTGGAGGAGGCGGCGCAGCACACCAAACTCTGGTGGGGCGCCGCCTTCGTGATGGCCACGGCCGGCGGGTGGCGGGGCCGCCGGGCCGCCGCGGCGGGCGTGGCCGGCATGGCCGTGGCGGAGCTGGTCTCCAACGGCGTGGTCAAGCAGCTCCGGTACCGGCAAAGGCCGCCGAAGGAGTGGATCCCGCACGAGGAGGTCCACGACCGGCCCGACTCCTCCTCGTTCCCCTCCGGACACACGGCGGCCGCCGTGGGCTTCACCGCCGCCGTCGCGGGGGTCTGGCCGGTGGCCGGCGCCCTGTGCGCGGTGCCGGCCGTGCTGGTGGCCGGCGAACGCGTCCACACCGGCGCCCACTACCCCTCCGACGTCGCCGTCGGCGCGCTGATCGGCCTGGCCGCCGCCGCGCTGACCCACCGCGCTCCCCGCCTGGCCGTCCGCGCGGCACTGTCGTGAGGCGCCCCGGGAAGGACACCGCCGCGGCGCTCCCGACCGGCTGCTCCCTCCGGACCGGGGAGGCGGTGCGCGGCGACGGCGAGCAGCCGGTGCCCACGGCGGGCGGCACGGGCGGCTCCCGCGCCCCGGACGCCGGGTGGACCTCAGCCGGCGAGCGTGCGGTGCGGCGGGCGCCCGTACGCGGAGCGGTACAGGGTCGCGAAGCGCCCCGGATGGAAGAAGCCCCAGCGGGCCGCCACGTCGGTGACCGTGGTGCCGTCGAGCGGGTTCGCGGCCCGCAGCTCGTCGTGCGCGTGGGCGAGCCGGACCCGGCGCAGGTGCGCCAGCGGCGTGGTGTCGAGGTGCCGGCGGAAGACGTACTGGAGGGCCCGCACGGTGACGTGCGCGGCCGCCGCGATGTCGGCGACCGTGACCGGTTCCGCGGCGTGGTCGTCGATGTAGGCCAGCGCGCGGCGCAGCGTCGCCGGCCGGGCGTCGTTGCGGTCGGTCGCGGTCGGCTCGGTGAGCGCGGTGTTGGGGAACGCGGCGAGGACGCCCGCCGCGAGGTGCTGGGCGGCGGTGGCGGCGACCAGCGGCTGCTCGGCGACGCCGGGCGCGGCCAGCACGTGGTCGCGGACGTAGCCGACCGTCTGCCGCAGCTGCCGGGCCGCGGCCGGGGAGTGCGGGCGGTGCCCGGTCAGCCGGACCGGTCCCGGTCTGCGGCCCGGGGCGGTGGCGGCCACCTGGGAGAGCAGGTCGGTGTCGAGCATGGTGATGTTGTAGCGGGCCGCGCAGATCCGCCCCGAGTACGGCAGTTCCGGCGGGGCGAAGGACACCACGTCGCCCGGGCCGAAGGAGTCCTCCACCCCGTCGAAGGTGTGGTCCCGGATGGTGCCCTCGTGCACGAGGCACAGGCAGATGCGGCCCAGCGGGGTGACGGAGTAGCTCATCTCGAAGCCGAGGTCGAGTTCGTCCACGGTCACCGAGGGCATCGCGGCGCGGCTGACGCGCGCCCGGCCGGCCTCCGGCCCGCCGCTGCCGATGCGCATCCTGGCGTAGGCCCGGCTGAGGAAGTCCTCGGTCAGGCCGAGGTCGTCACTGTCGAAGAACAGCGTGTCCATGAATCCTTCGTCCGATGGGTCGAGCTGCCCCGTGCACGGTGTGCCGGGCGGCAGCCGGCCGGTGTTCGCTCCCTGCGCACACTTTCCCCGCATCGCGGTGCGCATTCGTTTTCCGGATCGGCACCGTCGATGTTGTTCGCCTGCGGTGCGGCCGGACCGGATCCCGCTGTGCAGGCTGGACAGGGACGGCGCGGTGACGCCGCACCGGCCGCCCGCGCCTTCGCGGGCTCCTGACGAGGGGAAACACACGTGGAATGCGGCATGGCTGCGGAGGAGGAAGCCGAGGCGCGGATCGCCGCCCTGCGGGAGGAGGTGGCCCAGCTGCGGCAGGCCGTGGCCTCCCACGCCGTGGTCGACCAGGCGATCGGGGTGGTCGTCGCCATGGCACGGCTGCGCCCGAGCAGGGGTGGGAGGTGTTGCGGGAGGTCTCCCAGCGCACCAACACCAAGCTGCGCGAGGTGGCCGAGTACGTGGTGCAGGGCGCCCACTGCCGGTGGCTCCCCGACGAGATCCACCGGGCGCTGACGGACGCGCTGGCCCGCGTGCGGCAGGCGTCCGCGGGGCGCTGACGGGCGCGTCGGCCGGTGTGCGGCAGGTGTCCACCGGGTGCCGACGGGCTCGCCGGCCGGCGCGGGCGGGCGTCCGGCACGGCCCCGGGGGAGATCCGCGCCGCCGAGACCGCGATCACCCGGCCGTCACCGTCCTGCGGGCCGGACGTCCCGGGGCCGCCCTGTCCCACCTCTACCGGGCGGCCGCCCGTCCCCTGGACGAACCGTGTGAGCCGTGGCCCGTGCCTCGTACGAACCGTGCGGGCCGCGCCGGTCCCCACCCCGGCGCGGACCACCGGTCCGAGGCCCTCGCCGTGTACGACGCCGTACGGGCCCGGCTCGCCCGCGGTCCGGGAACCGGGCTCGGCGCGGAACCGGGCTCGGCGCGGAACCGGGCCGGGCCCGCGAGACCGTGCTGCGGCCGGAGCCCGCGGCGCGGGCGGGGCGGCGGTGCCCGGACCAGCCGACGCGCGCCCCCGGGTCAGGCGGCGTGCAGCTGGTACACGTTGAACGCCCGCCGGATCACCGGCTGGGCCACGTTCCGCACGCGGACCCCGCCCGCCGTCATCCCGTGCTCGGTGCCCATGTGGGCGTGGCCGTGGACGGAGAGGTCGGCGCCGGCCGTGTCGATCGCCTCGGCCAGCAGGTAGCTGCCGAGGAACGGGTAGATCTCCGGCGGCTCACCGGCGAGGGTGTCGGCGACGGGGGAGAAGTGGGTGAGCGCGACCCGGACGTCGCAGCCGTCCCGGCCGAGATCCTCCAGGGCGCCGTGCAGCGCGTCCGCGCTGCGCCGGGTATAGCGGACGAACTCCTTCATCAGCGGCTCGCCGAACTCTCCGGCGCTGCGGCCCACGAACCCGCCGCCGAAGCCCTTGGTCCCGGCGATGCCGACGCGCGTTCCGGCGCACTCCACCACGGTCCCCTCGCCCTCCAGGACGGTCACGCCCGCCTCCTGGAGGATCCCGGTGACCTTCTCGGGCTGCTCGTCGTGATGGTCGTGGTTGCCGAGCACGGCCACCACCGGCACCGGCAGACCACGTACCTCCCGGGCCACCACCCGTGCCTCCTCGGGCGTGCCGTGCCGGGTCAGGTCGCCCGCCAGCAGCAGCAGGTCGGCGCACTGGTCCAGGGTTTCGAAGGCGGGCCGCAGCAGGCCCTGGCTGTCGGAGCCCATGTGGATGTCGCCGACGGCCGCGACGCGGATCATGGCAGGTCCTCCGCACGGTCGGGTGAGGCGGTCCCGGCCACCACCACGTCGGTGTGCACGGCGAGTCCGGCCAGTTCCTCGTGGACGGTCCGCAGCAGCGTCTCGCGGCACTGCACGGAGGGCACCGTGCCGGTCACCACCACCGACCCGGCCCGCACCTCGGCGCGCACGCCCAGTTCGGCGAGCTCCTCGGCGGCGAGCCGGTCGTGCAGGTGGGCGACGCGGTACTCGATGTTCCCGGCGGCCTCGATGTTCCCGGCGGCCTCGGCGGCCTCGGCGGTCCCGGTGTTTCCCGCGTTCCCGGGGGCGCCGGAGGCACCCGCGTTCCCGGCGGCCCCGGTGTTCCCGGTGTTCCCGGCGGGCGGGCCGGCGCTGTCGGCGCCGCCGTTCGTGGGCTCGGCGAAAGACCCCATCACCGGTCCTCCTTCGGCCTCGGCGGAATGACGTCCAGCCGTTCCAGGAAGTAGAAGAACGCGTCGGCCATCGGCTCGTCGCCGCAGGCCCGGCGCACCCGGTCCCAGTCGACCTTCTCCCGGAGCACACGGGCGATCGGCAGGACCGCCCCGAAGTCGCAGTGGTGCTCGGAGAAGGCGGCCACCCGGCTGTGCACCAGGTCGGTCGGCGACAGGACCGGCATGAGGACCGAGTCGACGGAGAGCCGTTCGGCCCGCTCCAGCAGCTCCGTGTCGACCGGTCGGTGGGCCAGTTCGAAGATGAGGTCGACCTGCTGGCCGAGGCAGCCGGCCTTCAGCAGCCAGTCCTCCGGCGGCTCGTACACCGTCAGTCCCGCCTCCCGCAGCGTCTCGGCGACGGCCTCCGCGTCCTCGGGACGGATGGCGAAGTCGACGTCGTGCTGGAGGTTCTGGGTGCCGCCGTGGGCGTACACGGCGACACTGCCCGCCAGGGCGAACGGGTGCCCCTTGCGCTTCAGGAGGGAACCGATCTGTTTGGCGGCCTGGAGGATCGCCTGGTTGCGGTCGAGCGGCAGCTCCTGCGCGGGCGCGTCGTCCGGTGGGACGGGATCCGGTCCTCCCGCCGCCAGCCGCAGTTCCGCGACGCCCGCGGGCTGATCCAGAGCGTCGTCGTCCGCGTGCTGCGTCATCACTGCCCCCTTGTTCCTGGACGGTCCGTCACCCGGCGCGTCCGGCGGGCCGGGTCCACAGGACCGTGACGTCGAGATCTCCGGGTACCCGGAGTGACGCCGTCGACACGGTGCCTCGCGGAGGCCGGGCCTCAGACGCCGTGGCCCCGCCCCGCGAGCCAGCGGTGCACGGCGTCCTTGTCGGCCGGGGTGATGCGGGCCGGCCCGTCGACGTGCGGGCCCTCGTCCTCGTTGAAGCCGGTGTCGGTGACCCTGGCGGTGACCCAGATGGCGAGGTCCTCGGCCGTGCGGGCCGACAGGGAATCCCGCTCCCACTCCGTCCGGGCCCGGCGGGCCGCCGCCGGATCGTGCCGTTCGGTCTCCGCCAGCCAGGCCGGGACCAGCCGCTCCACGATGTCGCGCTCCTAGGACGGGGGGACGCGCCGCGAGCCCTCGCTGTCCACGTCGTCCATACCGCTCACGCCCTTCCGCCCTTCCCGCTCCCCGCGCTCCTCATGTCCTTCACGAGGTCCGCGTCGTGCATTCCGTTCGTGTCGTTCACGTCGTTCACGTCGTTCACGCGGGCCGGGTGCCCAGAAAACGGCGTGTCCCGCGTCCGTCTTGCCCGTGCCCCACCCCTGGCGCACGCTGGACGCATGGGTGCGCAGGGCGGGCCGACGCTGATCACGTCCGTCCAGCGGGCCTTCCGCCTGCTGGAGGCGGTCGGCGCGCACGAGAACGGCGCCCCGGCGAAGCAACTCGCCCGCGAGACCGGCCTGCCCCTGGCGACCGCCTACCACCTGCTGCGGACGCTGGTCCACGACGGCTACGTGAGCAAACTGGAGGACGGCGGCTTCGTCCTGGGCGACAAGCTGCGGACGCTGCACTCGACGGGCCGCGGGCAGGCGCTGCTCCACCGGGTCCGCCCCGTGCTCGCCGCGCTGCGGGACGAGCTGGCGAGCGCCGCCTACCTCACCTTCTACGAGGACGGCGAGATCCGGGTCGCCGAGATCGTCGACGGCCCCCGGACGCCCCGCGTCGACCTCTGGGTGGGTTTCGAGGACGCCGGACACGCCACCGCGCTCGGCAAGTCCGTCCTGCGCGAGCTCGACGACGCGGCCCGCCGCGAGTACCTCTCCCGCCACCACCTGCGCGACCTCACCCCGCGGACGGTCACCAACCCGGCCGAACTGCTGCGCCGCCTGGACGCCGCGCCGATGGCGCCGGCCGTCACCGACCTGGAGGAGTACATCCTCGGCACGGTCTGCGTCGCCGTCCCCGTCTACAGCGGGGACACCCTCGGCTCGCTCGGGGTCTCCCTGCCGGCGGACCGGCTGCACCGGCTGCGGGACATCAGGGAGCGGCTCATCCCGACGGCGGGCCGGGTGACCAGGGGGCTGTCGCTCACTATCTGAAAACCCTCTCCTTGTGACGCGCGGGCCGAACCCGTATTCCTGGATGAAACAGGCGTTCCGAGGCGATCCACTCATGCGCGGATCCGCCGGCACGGATCCGTACGCGCGGACCCGTACGCGCGGATCCGCACGCACGGATCCCCCCTGCACAGACGAGGACTGCGGACACCCATGAGTCAGGCCCGAGACCGCCGTGACGGCCACCGGACCGCGCGACCCCTCGCGAGACGCGTGCGGGTCCCCGGGGCTCCGGCGGTCAGGCGGGCCGCCGCGGTGGCGGCCGTACTGCCGGTGCTGCTCGTGACCCTCGTCGTGCTGGCCGTGGACCTCGCCGGCGGAGCCGGGGTGACCTGGCTGCCGCTGCTCGCGGCCGGGCCCGCGCTGGCCGCCACCACCAACGGTCCGCGCGGTGTCCTGTGCGTCGGCCTGCTCGCCGCGGTGTTCGGCGTGGTCCACGGTCTGCGGCACGGGGTGCCGGGAGGCGATCTGGCCGCCGTGCTCTCCGTCCTGGTCGCCGTCACTCTGGCGAGCGGTCTTGCCAGCGTGCTGCGCGGACGTCGGGAACGGGTCCTCGCCGCCGTGCGCTCGGTCGCGGAGACCGCCCAGCACGCGCTGCTCGTGCCGGTGCCGCCCACGGTCGGCCCGTTCCAGGTCGCCGTCCGCTACAGCGCCGCCGCGGCCGAGGCCCGGATCGGCGGCGATCTCTACGCCCTGGTGCCCACCCCGTACGGCGTCCGCCTGATCGTGGGCGACGTGCGGGGCAAGGGGCTGCCGGCCGTGGGTACGGCCGCGCTGGTGCTCGGCGTCTTCCGGGAGGCCGCGCACGACGAACCGGACCTCCTCGCGGTCGTCGACCGGATCGAGCGCAGCCTGGCGCGCAACCTCGGCCCCGACGACTTCGTGACCGCCGTGGTCGCCGGGTACCCGCGTCCCGGACAGCTGGAAGTGGTGAACTGCGGACACGCGCCCCGCTGCTGGTCCCCGCGTCCGGCGGCATCGTCCCGGTGGTACCGCCGAATCCGGCCCCGCCGCTCGGCCTGCGCGCCCTCACGGACCAGACCCCCGACCTCCACGTCCTGCCGTTCACCGACGGCGACCAGTTGCTGCTCTACACCGACGGCGTCACTGAGGCACGTGACCGCGACCGCGAGTTCTACCCCTCCACGACGGGCTGGCGCGGACGCTGACCGAGGAACCGGCACGCACCCTCACCGCGCTCCACGACGATCTGCTCGCCCACGTGGGCGGCCACCTGCACGACGACGCGGCGCTGATCCTGATCCGCAAACCGCTCCTGCCCCACCAGTCGGCTCACGCGTCCGCGCGCGGCGGTCGGGGACCCGTCGCGCGGGTGGCGGACTGAAGACCGGCGGCCCTTGCCGCGTCGACCGGACGCCCTGCGGGAGCGCGCTGAGCTGCTCGATGGCCTCACGGTCGCCTGGCATCGGGGCGATCCCGGCGGTGGTGAGGGCCGCGTGCAGTTCCAGACGGCGCACGTCCCGGGGGTCGAGCGGCAGTTCGAAACGCCGGGCGGGGTCCGGCGGCGCGAGGAGGAAGTCCTCGCTCGCCCAGGAGGGCCGGCTGTGCGTCGTGGTGAGGTGGGCCATGGCGGTTTCCTCTCGTGCATGGGTCGCGGAGGTTGCCGGGAGTGACTCGCCCGCTCCGGCCCCCGGTTGTGGTACGCCGCCGGAACCACTCGGATGCAGCAGCGCGCCCCGCCCGGGGATCCGTCGGGCGGGGCGCGCTGCTGCATCCGGGCGTCCGGCCGGCACGGGGCGCCCGGGACGGGGCGGCGCCGTCACCGCCTGATCGTCAGTGGTGGGCGTGGACGACGGCGTGGCCCTTGCCGCGGCCGATCATCCACTTGTTGACCGGGGTGGTGATCAGGAAGGCGACCGCGAAGCCGCCGAGCAGGGACGACCAGAACAGCCCGTCGGAGAGGTGGGCGTCCATCGCGCCGGGGACGAGGGCGATGATGCCGTTGTCGACGAGCTCCATCACGGCGATGGAGACGGTGTCGGCGGCGAGCGCCACCTTGACCGCGCTCCTGAGGTCGAGTCCGGCCCGGACGACGGCGAACAGGGTGAAGGAGTAGCCGAAGAGGAACGCCAGCGCGATCGCCAGGACCATGGTGGCCACGTTGCCCCACATCAGGGCGGTGCCGATGACCATGCCGAGGATCTCGCCGACGGCGCAGCCGGTGAGGCAGTGCAGGGTCGCCTTGACCGCCGTGCTCCAGGACGCCCCCGGGCCCGCGTGCGTCCCGTGGTCCGCGTGGTCCGCGCGGCCGTGGTGGCCCTCGTGCGGCGCGTGGTGCTGCCCGGTCGTCGTGTGGTGAGCGGTGTGGTCCATGACCGTCATCCCCATTCCCGTCGGGTGCGGCCCGTCTTCCTGAGCCCCACAGCCATCGACTGTATACCCCCCTGGGGTATACAGCAAAGGGGTTCCGGAGGCTTTGCCGCCCTGCTCGTACGACGTCCTCGTACGGCGCCCTCGTGCGGCGTCTCAGTGCACGTGCGGGACCCCGCTCGTCTGCGGCCTGCCGCGCGGTACGAGCACCGCGGCCGCGGCGGCGCTTCCCGCCGCCGCGAGGGCGCAGACGGTGAAGGCGTCCGTGAAGCCGCCGGCGGAGCCGGACTCGATGCCCGCGGCGGCGACCGTGGAGACGACCGCGACGCCGATCGAACCGCCCACCTCGTGGAAGGTGTTGACCACTCCCGAGGCGAGACCGGCCTCATGGGGGTCCACCATGCCCAGCGCGGTGGTGGTGGCGGTGACGAAGACCGCGCCGAGGCCGAACGAGGCCACCGCGAAGCCGGGCAGCAGGCCCGCGTACACGCCGCCCTCGGCGGACAGCCGGGTCAGCGGCACGGAACCGAGGCCGGCGACGGCCATGCCGGCCACGGCGACGGCGCGGCCGCCCACCCGGCCGACCAGCCGGGAGGCGAGGTGGGCGCCGAGGCCGGTCGCCACCGCCGCGGGCAGGAACAGCAGGCCGGTCCGCAGCGGGCCGAAGCCGCGGAGGTGCTGGAGGTACACCGAACCCAGGAAGAAGTACGCGATCAGCAGCGCGGTGGCCGTCAGCATCAGGAACGCGCCCGCGAGGACCGGGCGACGGGTGAACATCCGCAGATCCATCAGCGGAGTGCGGGTGGCTCGTTCGACCGCGGCGAATCCCGCGTACAGGACCGCCGAGGCGGCGAGCGGCAGCAGGGTGTGCGGCGCGCTCCAGCCGGAGTCGCCCGCCTCCACCAGGCCGTAGACGAGCGAGCCGGTGCCCGCGGTGACCAGGAGCGCGCCCGGGACGTCGAGCCGGGCCGGCCGCGGGGCGCGGGCGGGACGAACGCGGGCAGGGCGGCGAGGACGGCCAGGCCGACCGGCACGTTGACGAAGAAGACCCACTGCCAGCCCGGCCCGTCGGTCAGGGTGCCGCCGGCCAGGACGCCGGCCGCCGCCCCGAGCCACCGATCGCGGCCCACGCGCCGAGCGCCCTGGTGCGTTCGGCGCCGTGGAAGGTGGTGGTGACGATCGACAACGCGGCGGGGGAGAGGAGGGCGGCTCCCACCCCCTGGGCGATCCGGCCGCCCAGCAGCGTGGTGGCGTCCTCGGCCAGTCCGGCGACCAGGGACGCGGCGGTGAAGAGGGCGAGCCCGGCGAGAAGGGTACGGCGGGCGCCGAGGGCGTCGGCGAGACGGCCGCCGAGCAGCATCAGCCCGCCGAAGCACAGGGTGTACGCGGTGACCACCCAGGTCAGCGTCGCCCGGTCGAGGCGCAGGTCGGCGGCCATGTCGGGCAGGGCGACGTTCACCACGGTGACGTCCAGGACCAGCATGAACTGGGCGACGCAGAGGAGCGCGAGGGCCGTCCAGCGCCGAGGGTCCGGCGCCGGGTCGTCGAGGTTCGGGGCCCGGTGCAGGTGACCGGCGGGGTGCGTCATGGCGCGTCCTGTCCGTGAGGTCCGTGAGGTTCGCGAGACTCGTGAGATTCGCGAGAGGGGAGGGCGGTGGAGGGTGCCGTCCACCGAAGTGAACTGTACTGCTCAGTTCACATGAACTCAACTGTTCAGTTCAGTCGGTTGCTAGGATCGGCCCATGAGCGTGGAGAGCGGCAGACAGCCCCCCAGCGGCCCCCGGGCCGAACGGAAACGGCAGGCCATCGTCCGGGCCGCGCGTGAGCTGTTCCTGCGCGACGGCTTCGCGGTCGGCATGGACGCCATCGCCGCCGGGGCGGGCGTGTCCAAGGTGACGGTCTACAACCACTTCGGCAGCAAGGAGGCGCTGTTCACCGCGGTCATCACGAGCGCGCTCGACGAACCGCTCGGCCATGCCTCCTCGGCGGCCCTCGCGGGCTGCCGGATGCCGAGGACCTGCGCGCGGCCCTCGTCGACGCCGCCCGCACCTGGGTGCACGCGGTCAGGACGAACGAGGACGTCATCGCCCTGCGCAACCTGGTCGCCGCCGAACAGCACCGCTTCCCGAACTCGGGCAGGCCTGGCACGGCCGCGGTCCGGAGGTCCACCACCCGGCCGTCGCCGGCGCCCTGCGCGCCCTGGCGGACCAGGGGCGGCTGGTCATCCCCGACCTGGAGGCCGCGATCATCCAGCTCTACGCGCTGCTGGTCTTCCCCCACATGGTCTTCAGCACCTACGGCACCCACGTCGACGACGGACTCACCGACCGCCTCGTCGTCAGCGGGGTGGACATGTTCCTCGGCTACTACGGTCCGGGGCGGGACGGCTGAACTCCGCGGCGGGGCCGGCCCGTGACGGGGCCGGCCCGTGACGGGGCCGGCCCGCGCCCGACCCGTACGCCGCCGCCCGGCCCCGTCCTGGAGGACGGCGGCCGGGCGGCGGTGAGCAGGCGGCGGTGAGGGGTGAGTACGGGCGCGGGCGGCTACCTGAAGGAGCGCAGCCGCAGGCTGTTGGTGACGACGAAGACCGACGAGAAGGCCATCGCGGCGCCGGCGATCATCGGGTTGAGCATCCCGAAGGCCGCGAGGGGCAGGGCGGCGACGTTGTAACCGAAGGCCCAGAACAGGTTTCCCTTGATGGTGGCCAGGGTCTTGCGGGAGAGCCGGATCGCGTCCGCCGCCACCCGCAGGTCGCCCCGTACGAGGGTCAGGTCGCCCGCCTCGATCGCCGCGTCCGTGCCCGTGCCCATCGCCAGGCCCAGGTCGGCGGTGGCGAGGGCGGCCGCGTCGTTGACGCCGTCGCCGACCATGGCGACCGTACGGCCCTGCGCCTGGAGCCGCTTGACGACGTCGACCTTGTCCTGCGGCAGCACCTCGGCGATCACTTCGTCGATGCCGACGCTCCGGGCGACCGACTCGGCGACGAGCCGGTTGTCCCCGGTCAGCAGGACCGGCGTCAGCCCCAGCCGGCGCAGTTCGGCCACCGCCTCGGCGCTGGTCTCCTTGACCGCGTCCGCGACGGTCAGGACACCGCGCGCCTCGCCGTCCCAGGCCACGGCCACCGCCGTGCGCCCCTCGGCCTCCGCGGCGGCCTTGGCGTCGGCCAGTTCGCGCGGCAGCTCGATCGCCCACTCCTCGAGGAGCTTCTCGCGGCCGACGAGTACGGCGTGTCCGTCGACGACGCCCTGGACGCCGAGACCGGCGACGTTCCGGAAGTCCTCGGGCACCGGCAGATCTCCCGTCCGGTCGGCGGCGCCGGCGGCGACCGCCTGGGCGATCGGGTGCTCGGAGGCGTGTTCCAACGCGCCCGCGAGGCGCAGCAGTTCGTCTTCGGTCACGTCCGGTGCGGTGAACACGTCGTGGAGGCGCATCCGGCCGGTCGTCACGGTGCCGGTCTTGTCGAGGACGACCGTGTCGACCCGGCGGGTGGACTCCAGGACCTCGGGGCCCTTGATCAGGATGCCGAGTTGGGCCCCGCGGCCGGTGCCCACCATGAGGGCGGTCGGCGTCGCGAGACCGAGGGCGCAGGGGCAGGCGATGATCAGGACGGCCACGGCGGCGGTGAACGCGGCGGTGGCATCCCCGGTGGCGCCGAGCCAGGCGCCGAGGGTGACGACGGCGATCAGCAGGACGGCGGGGACGAAGACGCCGGAGATCCGGTCGGCGAGGCGTTGCACCTCGGCCTTGCCGGTCTGGGCGTCCTCGACGAGCCGCGCCATCCGGGCGAGCTGGGTGTCGGCGCCGACCCGGGTCGCCTCGACGACGAGTCGGCCGCCGGCGTTCACCGTCGCTCCGGTCACGCTGTCGCCGACACCCACGTCCACCGGTACGGATTCGCCGGTCAGCATGGAGGCGTCGACCGCGGAGATCCCCTCGACGACCGTCCCGTCGGTCGCGATCTTCTCGCCCGGACGCACCACGAAGCGGTCGCCTACCGCCAGCCGGTTGACGGGGACGCGCACTTCGGTGCCGTCCCGCAGTACGGAGACGTCCTTCGCGCCCAGTTCCAGCAGCGCCCGCAGCGCCGCGCCGGCCTTGCGCTTGGACCTCGCCTCCAGGTAGCGCCCGGCGAGGATGAACGTCGTCACGCCGGCCGCGGCCTCCAGGTAGATGGAGGACGAGCCGTCGGAACGCGAGATGGCGAACTCGAAGCCGTGCCGCATGCCCGGCATGCCGGCGGTGCCGAAGAACAGGGCCCACAGCGACCAGCCGAGGGCGGCGAGCGTGCCGATCGACACCAGGGTGTCCATGGTCGCCGCGCCGTGCCGGGCGTTCGTCCAGGCGGCCCGGTGGAAGGGGAACGCGCCCCAGACCACGACCGGGGCGGCCAGGGTCAGCGACAGCCACTGCCAGTTCTCGAACTGCAGGGCCGGGACCATCGCCATCAGCACCACGGGCACCGAGAGGGCCAGCGACACGAACAGACGCTGCCGCAGGGCGGCCGACTCGTGGTCGACGGCGGGCGCGGCGCCGTCGGCCTCGTCCTCGCCGCCCGGGGAGCCGGCGGGGGCGGGGCCGCGGCCGTGTAGCCGGTCTTCTCGACCGTGGTGATGAGGTCGGCGACCTCGATCCCGTCCGGGTAGGAGATCTTCGCCTTCTCCGTGGCGTAGTTGACGGTCGCCGTGACGCCGTCCATCCGGTTGAGCTTCTTCTCGATGCGGGCCGCGCAGGAGGCGCAGGTCATGCCGCCGATGGAGAGCTCGACCTCGGAGACGGGCGAGGGTGCCCGGCCGGGAAGCGTCTTCTCGGGAGCCGTGCTGGTCATGGAGGTACTCCTGGGGAGGGCCGGGACGTGCGGCGTCCGTATCAGCGGAGCGGCACGCCCCGGCGGGGAGGAATGCGCGTGCTCCGGGGCCGTCGGGCCCCGGACGGGCTCATGCCGTGCCGGCGAGCTCGTAACCGGCCTCGTCGACGGCGGCGCGGACGGCCTCCTCGTCGAGCGGGGCGGCGGAGGTGACGGTGACCTCACCGGTCCCGGCGACCGCCGTGACCGTGGTGACGCCGTCGAGTGCGGAGATCTCCCGCGAGACCGCGCCCTCGCAGTGCCCGCAGGTCATGCCGGACACCTGGTAGACGGTGGTGACGGCGCCGTCCTGGGTGCCGGCCGCGGCGCCGGAGTGGCACGAGCCGTCGGTGGAGCAGCAGGAGCCGGAGTTCTTCTGGTCGGTCATGACGTCTTCCTCGACTGTCGATACGTGGGTCGCTTCCGGAGGGGATCATCCACCCTCTCCCGACGGGATCGACTCTATACCCCTGGGGGGTATATCGGAAGCCCGGGGGTGCGCGGTGCCGATCGGGTTGCTCCCGGATCCGGGAAACCGGCCGTGGCCGCAGGCAGCGCCGAGGCGAGGCCGAGAGTCGCCAATACGGGATCTTGGTGTCCGACCGGTGTCGGCCTTCACCCCTCCGGCCGAAGGCTGTCGCTGCTGGTACCGGCTGGTCTCCGGGCCCGGGGCGGGACATGTGACTTCGGTCGAGCGGACCGCGTACCCGCGGTTCGAGCGGCCGCGGTTCTCCCGGCGGGTGGCCTTCGGCGACCAGGGCGTACTCGCCGACGACGACCCCGTCGAGCAGGAGGAGGCGATGAAGTCCGACTCTCTGCCCACGAACGCGGTGTCAGGGGAGCGCCGCGAGGGCATCGCCGGCGGTGCCGGCGTCACCGCGCTCGCGCTGCGCCGGGCGCCATGTGTGCTCGCAGAGCCGTCCGGTCGACCAGGGCCCCGAACTCCGCCCGGTCGATGGCGGGCGGCTCGGCCGGGTCGGCATCCCGGAAGCCGGGAGCTTCGACGTCGCCCCGGAGGGCTGGATCCGATGGGGGCGCCTTGCCGCGCCGTCCGGTCGTACGGGACGGACCGGGGGAGGGCCGGCTGCGCTGCCGGCGACGTGCCGGTGACGTGGCGGCGAATGTCCCTCGGTGCGCTGCCCGACGGCGCGGAACGGATCAGCCGGATGCCGTCAGTGCCGCGCGCGCGGCGGTGAGGATCTCCTCGGAGAGCGGGGAGCCGTTGGTGGCCCGGGCCAGGACGAGTGCGCCGAGCATGGTGCACAGCCGGGTGATGCCGTCCTGGTCCTCGGTGGTGAGCCACTCGGCGAAGTCGCCGACGCCTTCGGTGTAGATCCGGCGGGCCTCCTGACCCTCGCCCCCGCGCGCCATGTCGGTGACGAGTGCGGCGACGGGACACCCGTCCGCCGGGCTGTCGCGGTGTCCGGGGAGAGGTAGGTGTCGATCAGTGCCTGCTGGGCGGCGGCGCGCTGCCCGCCGTGCTGCTCGAGTCCGTCCTTGTGGTGCCGGGTGAGTTCGCCGAAGGCGTGGGCGGTGGCTTCGTCGACGAGTGCCTCTTTGGAGGCGAACTGCTTGTAGAAGCCGCCGTGGGTCAGCCCGGCCACCTTCATGATGTCGGCGACGCTGGCGTGAGTCCCCTGTTCCCGGAACAGGCGGGACGCGGTTTCCACGACCCGCCGGCGGTTCTCCTCGGCCTGCGCCTGCGATACGCGGCCCATCGGCCACCTCCCGATTGGATGTCGACTGGCATCTATTCTAGTCGAGTGCTTAGATTGTGGTCGTAATCTAATTTGGTGCCGCCGGCCGCTCGCCGACGGCCGTGACGCTGGGAGTGGACATGGAACTGAAGGACGCGGTCGCGGTGGTCACCGGCGCCAACCGGGGGCTCGGACGGCATCTGGCCGCCCAGCTCGTCGAGCGCGGAGCGACGGTGTACGCGGCGGCCCGGCGCCCCGGGACGGTGGACCTGCCGGGGGTCACTCCGCTGCGGCTCGACGTGACGGACGAGGAGTCGATCCGGGCCGCGTCGCGCATCGCGTCCGACGCGACGCTGCTGGTGAACAACGCGGGAATATCCACCGGAACTCCGCTGATCGCGGGCGGCCCGGAGGCGGTGCGCCTGGAGATGGACACGAACTTCTTCGGTCCGCTCGCCGTGACGCGGGCCTTCGCCCCCGTCATCGAGTCCAACGGCGGCGGTGCCGTGCTCAACGTCCTGTCCGTCCTGTCCTGGCTGCACCCGGCCGGCCTCGGAGCCTATGCGGCGGCCAAGGCCGCGGCGTGGGCGCTGACCGGCGCGGTCCGGGAGGAGCTGGCACCCCGGGGCATCGCCGTCTCGGCGCTGCACGTCGGATACATGGACACCGGCATGGCCGCGAGCGTTCCCGCCGACCAGAAGGCCGACCCCGCCGAGGTCGCCGCGCAGGCCCTGGACGGCATCGAGGCGGGACTGCCCGAGATCCTCGCCGACGAGATCACCCGGTACGTGAAGCAGGGCCTGGCCGCATCGCCGAACGCGGCCTGAGGCGCGCATCGCCCCACCGGCGACCTCGATGCCCGGCAACGGACACGGCGCCGGTGGTGGCCGCCCACCGCGGAGACGGGCTCCGAGAACGCGAAACGAACATCACGAAATGTGGCGTACCGGTAAAAGCCCGGCGCGCGCAGTGGCTGCGTCCCCCTGCGGACGACGGGAAACGGAGACGACGATGAAGGCCTTCATGATCGAGCGGTACGGCGACCGGAACGGCGGTCGCATCACCGAGACGCCAGACCCGCGGGCAGGCGCCGAGGACGTCCTGGTCCGGGTCCACGCGGCGAGCGTCAACCCGCTGGACTTCAAGATCCGCGACGGCGATCTCAAGGCGATCCTGCCGTACCGTCTCCCCCTCGCTCTGGGCAACGACCTCGCCGGGGTGGTGGTCGAGGTGGGCGCCGGCGTCACCTGCTTCGCCGTGGGCGACGAGGTCTACGCCCGGCCCGACAAGGACCGCATCGGCACCTTCGCCGAACTCGTCGCCGTCCACCGGAACGACCTGGCGCCCAAGCCGGCCACCCTCACCATGGAGGAGGCCGCCTCCCTTCCCCTGGTCGCCCTGACATCGTGGCAGGCACTGGTCGAGAGGGCACAGGTCCAGCCGGGGCAGAAGGTTCTGATCCACGCGGGCTCCGGCGGAGTGGGCACCATCGCCATCCAGCTGGCCAGGCATCTGGGCGCGCACGTGGCCACCACCGCCGGCGCGGCCAACGCCGGCCTGGTCGAGGAGCTCGGCGCGGACGTCGTCGTCGACTACCGGACACAGGACTTCGAGGAGGTCCTGGACGGCTATGACGTCGTCCTGGACACCCTCGGCGGCGAGACCCTGGAGAAGTCCCTGCGGGTCCTCAAGCCCGGCGGGAAGGTCATCAGCATCGCGGGGCCTCCCGACGCGAACTTCGCCCGCGAGCTGGGCGCGAACCCGGTCCTGCGGCAGGCGATGAACGCGCTGAGCTGGAAGACCCGGCGCCACGCCAAGCGCCGGGGCGTCACCTACTCCTTCCTGTTCATGAAGGCCGACGGCGACCGGCTGCGCGAACTCACCCGGCTCGTCGACGCCGGAGAGATCCGTCCCGTCGTCGACCGCGTCTTCTCCTTCGACCAGACCCGCGAGGCGATGGAGTACGCCGGGAAGGGCCGCGCCAAAGCCGGCAAGGTCGTCGTCGCGATGAGGTGAGAGCCCTCACCGCTCCACCGGTACGCCTCGGCGACGAGAGGATCCCACCTCCCGCCACTCCCCTCCGCACCGGAGCCGATCATGAACGCACCGCGCAGTTTCCCCACGCCCGCCCCGTCGTCGTACAAGGAGGCGCCGACTCGTTCGGTGTCCGTGCCACAGAGAGCTGCCCGTCACTTCGCCGTAGCCGTACGAGAACAGGGTCCCGTCAGGCGGGCCGGACGGTGAGGGTGCAGAGGCGCTTGGTGGCCCGGGTCAGGGCCACGTACAAGTCCCTTTCCCCACCGGGGCGGGCCGTGATGATTTCCTCCGGGTTCATGACGACGACCCCGTCGAATTCCAGGCCGCGTGCTTCGGACGCCGGCACGATGCGTGCGTGGTGGGCGATGCCCTGGGCCGTCAGCTCGCTCACCCTGGTGTCCGCGCAGATCACCCCCAGAAGCTCGCCCGGGTGCGCGGTGCTCTGGGCGCGGAGTTCCCGAACGACGGCGGTGACCAGCCCGTCCTGAGGTGTGGTCACGGTGCGGGGGCTCTCACCGCTTCGCAGTGACCGTGTGGGCTTCTGGTCCGGAGCGATCCGCGTGAGCAGGTCCCGGACGCTCTCCAGGATCTCCTGCGTGGTGCGGTAGCTGACGGTCAGGTGGTGCAGTGCGAACCGCGGTCCGACGTGGGGGCTCAGCGCTTCCTTCCAGTCGCGTGCCGTCGCGACCGGGCCTGCCTGGGCGAAGTCGCCCACCAGCGTCATCGCCCTTGCCGGGCAGCGGCGGACGATCATCCGCCACTGCATGGCGGTCAGTTCCTGCGCCTCGTCGACGACGACGTGCCCGTACGTCCGCTCGGGAGGACCGTCGACCAGGCTCGCCGCCTCGTCCAGCAACGGCACATCGGCATCGGTCCACGGATCGTCCGGACCGCGCAGCAGAAGGGACCGCTCCTGCGCGGTCAGACGGGGCAGGTGCTCGGCGAGGGCGCCGGCGTCCGTCAGGAGCGCCTTCACGAGGTCACCGGGTACCAGCCGCGGCCACAACGCCTCGACCGCTCGGTCGAAGCCGGCGTCGTCGAGGAGATCGGCTCGGACGGCGTCCAGGTCCAGCTCGTGGGCCGGACCCGGGGCGGCCGCGCCTTCGGCACGGCGCCGGGCGGCTCCCGTGAACCGGTCGAGGTCGATGCCCGTCATCCTTTCGGAATCGGCGTCGATCTGCTCCAGGAGGTCGCCCAGGTCTCGTTGCATCGCGTGGGTGACGGCGTCGGCCAAGAGCTCTTTGAACACCTGGCGCGCGGGGTTGTGCCCCGGTGAGGCCGCCACGGCGGCGTCGCGTGCCGTGGCGACTTCCTCGTCGGAGAGGTGAACCAGTTCCCGTCCGACCCGCACGGTGAAGTCACCGGCGGGGGCCCGGTGGACGCGCAGCAGGCCGGCCAAGGCGTCGGCGAGGTCGGAGCTGCCCTTGAGGCGTGCCGTGCCGAACGGGTCCACCGCGTCCGTGGACACTCCGGCCAGTTCCCGGCAGGTCGCCAGAACGACGTCGTTCTCTCCGAGCGAGGGAAGGACCTGGGAGATGTAGTCGAGGAACCGGGCGTTCGGGCCCACCACCAGGACGCCCTCCTCCGCGGCGCGCGGGAACGCGTACAGGACATAGGCCGCCCGGTGCAGGGCGACCACCGTCTTGCCGGTGCCGGGCCCGCCCTGCACCACGGTCACCCCGCGGTGGGCGGAGCGGACGATCTCGTCCTGCTCGGCCTGCAGCGTCGCGACGGCCGCGTGCATCCTGCCCGTACGCCGTGCCGACAGGGCCTCGGTCAACGGGCCGTCCCCCACGACGTCCTCGTCGGTCGGGGCGGTCCCGTCCAGCAGTTCGTCGCTCACCGAGACGACCGTGCGCTCCTCGATGCGCAGGTGCCGGCGCCGCCGCAGGTCCATCGGGTGGACCGGTGTCGCCTCGTAGAAGGGCCGCGCCGCGTTCGCGCGCCAGTCCACGAGCAGAGGCAGGTCGTCCTCCTCCGCGTGCAGTCCGATCCGCCCGATGCGCAGGGCCGTGCCGTCCGTCCAGTCGATGCGCCCGAAGACCAGCCCCTTCTCGGCGCCCTCCAGCCGGCCGATCTCCTTGGCCAGACGCGCGGCGGCGATTTCTCTCTCGTACGCCTCACCGGCGCTGTCCGCCGGGGCCTTCAGCACACTCGCTCGGAGTGCTCGTGCCTCGGAAAGCCGCTCGGTGAGCAATTCATATAAGGAGGACACATGATCCCGCTCCGATTCAACCGCACGCACAGCGGGATCATTCTTTTTCGACAACACGGGCTCCTTCGATTCGAGCCACACCATACGGTCAAACTTCCCTGAAGGTAAGTCTTGACTTACTTGCGACATCATGGCCTTGCGGCTGAATCCATGACGGCCGACCGTATCGCGTATCGCGCGTTCCACCGTTCCGTATATAGCCGATTGCACTTCCGGTGTCCGCCTGCCTCATGGGTGAGACGGGTGAGATGGGCGAGCCCGCTCTTGGGTGTCGGTGATGTTTTCCCGCGCGCGGGAAAAGGGGAAGACCTGACGAGGCGACCGGCGCCATCGAGCTCACTGCCAGGGGCATCTGTTCGCCTCGTCCGGCGGCCCGACCGAGGAGACGAGCACGGAAAGGGTCAAGCCCTCGACCGGCCCACCGTTGCCCGGCCCGTTGCCCGGCCCGTTGCCCGGCCCGTGGCGACGGGCCCCTCTCGGGGCCGCGGCACCACACCGCCGTCGGTCGCCGCCGACCCGGAGAACGGAATCGGTGAACTCTCACCCCGATCACCGCCGCGCCGCCCTACGGCAGGCCCGTCCGTGCCCGGGCCATCCGGCCCTGCCCTACTTGAATGCGCTCGACCTGAATGTGCTCGATCTGAATCCGCCGGTCTTCGGCCTCCGCGTCTTTGCTGTCGTCAAAGGAACAAATGACGACAGGCGCGGCGGGCGTCCAATGAACCCGGGCTTTCCGGGGCCCGGCGACGGAGCCGATCCCGTCAGATCTCGTCAGATCCGATAACGGCTGATGACAGGATTCACCGACGGCCAGGGGGCGAATGCGACCGCCACGACGGGGAGCGGCATGGCCGGCCTGGTCCACCAGCGGGTGTCGACTGACCGGCAGTGACCGACCGCCGGAACCTGCCGCTGCTCGAGGTGCGGCTTCCCGGCCCGGAGGCAGAACGGCTCCTCGCCGAGTTGGCACACGCCGGTCACCACGCCGGTCACCACGGGTGAAGTCCCGGGCCCGCGCACGGGGCAGGCCGAGCCGTTGCTCAGTGGGTCCGCTGCTCGGGGGATCCGCCGCCGGGAGGACCTGCCGGTCGCCGGCCCGGTCGTCGGTCGCCCGTCGCAGGCCGCAGGCCGCAGGTCGCAGGTCGAGGAGGGCGGTCCGGGTGGCGTCGCCGGGCCTGACGAGCGACGCTCGGGGTGTGAGCGAACACCGCGTCGCCCTCGGACCGGCCACCGTCACCGCCGCCGTGGTCGCCTCCGCGGTGCACGGTCTGGTCCTGCGGCCGAGGATGCTGACCCGGGGCGCGACGCGGGAAGAGGCCGCGCGTCCCCTTCCCGGGGACGATCTCGTCCCCGGTGCCGACAGCCGCTCGACCATGGCCACGACTCTGCCCGCGCCCCCTTCGCAGGTCTGGCCGTGGCTGGCCCAGATGGGCTGTGACCGGGGCGGCTGGTACAGCTGGGACCGGCTGGACAACGGTGGACGGCCGAGCGTGGATCGCCTCGTCCCCCGATGGCAGGGCTTGGAACCGGGGCAGCGCCTCGCCTCGGTACCCGGCGGCAGCGCCTGGTTCACGGTCGCGGTCCTCGTGCCGGAGCGGACCCTGGTGCTGCGGGCCGACATGCGACTGCCGTCCGGTCGCCCGTTCGACCCCTCCACGAGCCGGCGCCACCGGCGTTCGTCAGCTCCATCTGGGGCTTCCACCTCGAACCGGCCGGCACGGAGACCCGCCTCGTCGTCCGCACGCTCGGCCGCAGCCGCCCGCGCCTGCTCACCAGGCCGATCGACCTGCTGTTCTGGGAACCCGCCCACCTCGTCATGCAGAGCCGTCAGTTCCGTAACCTGCGCACGCGGCTCGTCGGAGCCGCGTGACCACGTGCTCACGCCGCCGGACGCCACGGCCGGGCACAGGTCGTAGCGGCCGTCCTGCCGCGCCCCTTCAGTCCGGGGCAGGGGTGTGATCCCGGCTCAGGACGCTCCCGTCCGAGGACCGCGCGCCGCCGCCGCGGTCCTCGGCGCCGAGGTGGGTGCCCTGCGGTGTCGTGCCATGGGGTGCCGTGGGGTGCGGGATCCGGGCGGAGAGGGACCGGCGGACCCTCGGGCCGATATTGGCGACGAGCCCTCGGTCACCACCATTGCCGACGGCAACGCACCTCGCTATGTTAATCGAAAATCACATCTGTGCGACGAGGTTCAGCGCCCATCGGTCGCACAACTGGCAAGTCTGCGAAGGCATCTTGAACCATCTGGCCCATCAGGGAAGCAGGTAAGTCAATGGAGAACCTCAGCAGGCGAAAGGCCTTGTCGCTCGGTGTCGCACTCGGCCTCGTGGCCGTGGCGAACCCCGGCCGGGCGTGGGCGTCGACGGACTCGGTGACCGGAGCCGCGGGGACCGGTCCGGAGTGGATCTGGGACGACGCGGCGGACCCTCTGATGGCCTCGATGCTCGACGACGGACACGTGCCGACGATCAACACGGCCTGGGCGTCGTGGGTGAACAACAACGACCCGCTGCCCAGTGGCCTGCCGGCCCCGTTCGCCGCGTACCTCGGGCAGGTCAACCGGCTGCCCTCCTGGGCCGACCCCGTCAAGCTGGCCCGCGCCGCCGACTTCAACCGGCGCCGGGACACGTACCTCTTCATGCTGTACGGACTCGGCAGCGGCATCATGAGCACCGTGATCCCGCGCGAGGCCAAGAGCGTCTACTGGTCCGCGGGCGGCGCCGACATGCAGGACCGCGCGGCCAAGACGTTCACGTTCGGCTACGACCTGTCCCAGCTGGGAGCCTTCACCCCGACCGGTCAGTTCGTCGTCACCGCCAACAAGACGCGCGTGGTGCACGCCGCGGTGCGTCACCTGCTGCCGCAGTCGCCGCACTGGCGGGCGGTCGCCGACGAGACGATCCCGATCAGCGCCGCCGACATCCTGGTCACCTTCCACAGCCTGGGCACCTACGTGCACCGCAAACTGCTCGACTGGAGGATCCCGTACCCGGCCGCGGACCAGGAGGCGTTCCTGCACTCGTGGCAGGTCGCCGTCCACCTGCTCGGCGTGCCGTACGAGCACATCCCCCGGACCTGGGCGGCCGCCGAAGCACAGTCGGCGCGGGTGCTCACCCCGATCCTCACTCCCTCGACCGAGGGCATCGCCCTGGCCGAGGAACTGCTCGGTCTGACCGCGCAGATCGACCTCGGCGTCACGCGCGGGTTCCTCAACGAGTTCGTGCGCTACGTCCTCAGCGACGAGGTCGGCGACTGGCTGGGCCTCAAACGCGACTACGCGTCGGCGGCCCTGGTCCGCACCGCCTGGCCGGCGTTCATCCTGTTCCGCGAGGGGTTGTCGCCCGTCATGCCCGGCACCTTCTACATGTTCGACCAGTTCGTGCGCGCCCTGGCGATGCTGTTCCTCAACAAGGGCTCCTCCGGGACCACCACCCCCATCACGATTCCCACCGGCAACAGGGCGGGCTGAGCCGGGCCGAACCGGCGATCCGGTCCCACCCGTGCCCGCCCCGCGACAGACGGGCCGAGGGGCGGGCACGAGGGGACTCCCGTGCGAGACACCTCACCCGCTTCACCCGCTTGATCTGCTTCACGACGCCGCGCCCCGTGCTGCCGGGTGCCGAGGCCGTCCAAAGAACCAGGCCGTCCCAAGGCCCAGGCTGTCCAACGGCCCAGGCTGTCCAACGGCCCGGGCCGTTCAATGGCTCAAGCCGTCCTGAGGTCCAGGCCGTTCAAAGGCCCAGGGCGCTCACGACCAGAGCGGTCACGGCCTCACGATGCCCGGGGCTGTCCTGCCACCGCAGCCTGCGTCCCGCCTCGACCACCACGCCGAACCCCGCGTGCACCAGCACCCGGGCCTGGCGCGGGTGCAACTCCGGACGGGCCAGCCGCAACTGCTGCTCCCAGACGGCGATGTGCTCCCGCTGCGCGACGACCAGGGGCCGCCGCAGGTCGGCCGGCAGGCCGGCCAGCTCGGCCTCGGCGACGCTGTTCAGCTCGGTGTACTCGAAGCAGTAGGCCACGTACGTCGCCGCCAGCGCGACGACGGCGTCGTGCGGGCCGGCCACCTCGTGCAGACTCCGCTCCACACCCTGGGCCAGCAGCCCCGCCGCCTGGAGGCACGCCGCCGCCAGGATGTCGACCTTGCCGGGGTAATGGCGGTAGAGCGCGGACGGGGTCAGTCCCACCGCCTCCGCGATCTGCCCGTTCGTGACGTTGGCGAATCCGTTCCGGGCGAACAGCGGGACGGACGCCGCGAGGATCTCCGCGCGTCGCGTGCGCGGCACCGGCCGGGCGGGCAGCTCGACGGGGCGTACCCCCCGGCCGTCCGCCGCCGGCCCCGTCGCGGCCACGCGCAGCGCGGACGCCAGGAGCAGTGCCTCGGCCCGGCGCCCGGCGATGGAGGTGTGGTGCATCGTGATGGAGCCGATCGCACCGAGGGCCGCCATGGCGCGCAGGCGGTCGTCGGGCAGGGGGCGTTCGCGCTGCACCGCCTCGTCGACCCGCTCGACGAGGCGGCCGAACTTCACCCCGAGACGCCGGCGGTCCTGGTGGTCGAGGTACCGGGCCTCCCAGCGGTACACGCCGCCCGACGCGCGATGGGCGACGGTGACCCGGGTGACGGCGGTCAGCACCTCCGTCAGGGGCGCGTCGGGCGGCATCTCGTCGAGCGCGGCGACCAGCCCGTCCACCATGACGTGGGCGCACTCGGCGAACAGCGCGTACTTGTTGGGGAAGTGCCGGTACAGAGCGGCCGCGGTGATGCCCACGCCGGCGGCGACCTCCTCCATGGACGCCTTGTGGTAGCCGCGCTCGCTGAAGACCCGCCCCGCCGCGTCGATGATGAGCTGCTTGCGATTGCGGGGCCGCGTGCCCGAGGCCGGAGCGGCGGTCGCGGCCGAACGGGCGGACGGGGAGGCGGGAGCCATGCGGTTCAGTCAATCACACGCCGTCAGCGGGCCCGGATCCCTCGGCGCGGACCGCCCAGGACGCGACCGCGGGATCACTTTCCGGAGATCACGTCGCGGGTGATCCGCCACCCCGTGACGTGCATGGCTCGTGCCGACTGCCGACTGCCGACTGCCGACTGCCGACTGCCGACTGCCGACTGCCGACTGCCGACTGCCGACTGCCGACTGCCGACCACCGGCAGTCGATTGCAGACAGTCCACCGGTGGCGCGGTGGCGCGGTGGCGCGGTGGCGCGGTGGCGCGGCAGGCGGTTGTCGGCGTTCCGACGGGGCCCGCCGTCCGGCACCGCCGTTCCCGGTGCCGGCGCAGCCGGTCAGGCGAAGGTGAGGACCGGCTTGACCACGGTGCCGTCCCCCATGGCGGTCACGGCCGCGCCGATGTCCTCGAACGGGAACGTGGTGACCAGCCGGTCGAGCGGGAAGAGACCGCGACCGTGCAGGCCGATCAGCTCGGGCAGGAAGCGGCCGGGGTCGGAGTCCCCCTCGATCACCCCGTGCACCCGGACGCCCTTGGCGAGCAGGCCCATCACGTCGAACGTCACCTCACCGCCGATCCCGACGAGGGCGAGTTCGCCGCGCGGGCGCAGCGCTCCGACGCCCCGGCGGGCCATCTCCGGACGGCCGGTGGTCTCGACGACGTGGTGCGCACCGCCGCCGGTGAGGTCGCGCAGCGCCGCCACCAGATCGTCCCCGGGGGCCAGGGCCGCCTTGGCGCCGAGCCCGGTGGCCAGGGCACGGCGGGAGGCGACCGGGTCGACGGCCACCACCGGGTCGCAGCCCACGGCCACCGCGGCCATCAGCGCGCTCAGGCCGACCCCGCCCGCGCCGAGGACGACCAGCGAGGAGCCCGGCTGCGGGCGCAGCCGGTTGAGCACGGTGCCCGCGCCCGTCTGGCCGCTGCAGCCCAGCGGTGCGGCGACCGCGGCCGGCAGGTCGGCGGGCACCTTGACCACGCCGCGTTCGTGGACGACGGCGTGCGTGGCGAAGCTGGACTGGCCGAAGAAGCCGGCGTACAGCGGTGCGCCGTCGAGGGAGAGCGCGGTCGTGCCGTCGTCGCGCCCACCGGAGAAGTTCCGGGCCCGCGCGGCGTGACAGTACGCCGGGTGGCCCGCCGCGCACTGCTCGCAGGCGCCGCAACTGGCGAAGGTGAGGCAGACGTGGTCCCCGGGCGCGAGGCCGCTCACCCGCGCGCCCACCGCCTCGACCCGGCCGGCGCCCTCGTGGCCGAAGACCATCGGGGTGAGCCGCCGGGGCCAGGTGTCCCGCATCGCCAGGTCGGTGTGGCAGATGCCGGCCGCGGTCATCCTCACCAGGACCTCGTACGGCCGTGGGTCCTCGAGGGAGACGTCCCGGACGGTGAACGGGGCGCCCGGCGCCTCGGTGACCGCGGCGCGGACGCGCCTCACGAGCCCTCGGGGACGCGCTCGAGGAAGAAGTAGTAGAAGGGGCCCTGAGGGGGGACCCCCTTGGCGTTCATGATCCCCATCAGCGTGGTGTCGTCCACCCGCTTGAAGTGGTCGAGGACCGGTTGGCCGTCGTAGACCATGGTGGCCGTCGTCTCGCCGCGGAACTCCACGGTCCACAGGCTGGCCTCGCCCTTGCCGAGCTCGCGGTTGGAGTACAGCTCGCCCTTCTCGTCCCGGCACATCAGCGGCTTGACGTCGTGCACGGAGGTGAACGTCTTGCCGTACCAGCCGGCCTTCGCCAGCATGCCGTTGAGCGGGTGACCGGTGGCGAATTCGCCGCCCTTCCACTCACCGAGCATCTCCTCGGGGCGGACGGTGGCCAACACCGCCCAGATCTCGTCGAGTTCGGCGGGGTCGACCAGGCCGTCCCGCTCCCGGAACTCCTGGAACCGGGCGCGGGCCTCGAGCACGTCCATGCGGGTGTCCTCTCGTCGGTGGTGGCACCGTGGAAGTGGGACGTCAGGATGTCTCCGGCGCGGGACGCGCCGGAGAGGAGCGCCCCGGCCGCTGCCGGCCGCTGCCGGCCGCCGGAGCCCGGGGCGGAGCGGGCCGCGGGAACGGGAACGGAAAGTCGCCGGTGACCGCGCCGGGGTGGCCCACGGTGCCGAGGCTCAGCAGCACGTGGCGTTCGGCGACCTCCTCCGCGGTGAGCGGACCGTCCTCGCGGAACCAGTTGGCGACCCCCTGGCACATGACCAGCACCGAACGCACCGCGTCGGCCGGTATCGGCGTGGTGAACACCCCCTGGGCGCGGCCCGCTTCGACCGTGTCCAGGAGCATGTGCTCGAGGTAGTCGCGCAGGGCGACGTAGCGCGCCCGGTTCTGGGGCTCCAGGCTGCGGATCTCCGTGTCCAGGAAGGCCAGTTGCTGACGGTGGGCCATGTAGAGCACGATCGACTCGACCATGCCGCGGAACCGCGCCAGCGGATCGTCCCCGGCCTCCCCGGCGGCGGCCCGGCAGCGGTCCAGGACGTCCTTGATGGACGTCTCCAGCAGCGTGGCCAGCAGGGCCTGCTTGTTCTCGTAGTGGTAGTACAGCGCGGGCACGGTGACGCCGACCCGGCCGGCGATGTCGCGAACCGAAGTGCCGTGGTAGCCCGCTTCGTTGAAGGCCTCCATGGCGTGCTTCAGGATCGGGTGCAGCTCGAGCGGTCCGTAGGAGCGCCAGTGCTCCGCCGATGGTGGGGTGTCCTGGCTCGGCGCGGTGTTCAACGGCTCTCCTCGGGGCGGGCGGCGATCGGCGACATCGTACGGCCGTGAGTCCACCGCACCTCCCTCCGGCTGCTTAGCGATCGATCAGTGGAGCCCGGCCTCCGGCGGCCGACTCGTTGTCACTTCCTCAGTGTGGACCCAGGAAAACTGTCCCTGCAAGGGGAGTTGACCGACCGGCGTCACGCTCCTACGTTCTTAGCGAACGCTCAGTAAGTCGTCGGCCGGTGAAGGCCGGACCGTCTTGCCCGGGCACCTCGCGTCCTGCCCGAGCGACGTGCGACGTGCGATGTACGAGGTGCGATGTACGACGTGCGTCTCGCCCCGGGCGCCCTGCCCCGAGCGCCCTGCGCCGAGAAAGGAACCCATGAGCCGGCACTCGACCGAGCTTCCGGACCCCGACGTGGCGGGCCCGCTGGAGGGCGTGCGCGTGGTGGAACTGGCGGGGATCGGTCCCGGTCCGTTCGCCGCGATGCTGCTCGCCGACCTGGGCGCCGACGTGGTGCGCGTGGACCGCCCGGGCCCCTCGCCGCTCGGCGGAGATCCCGCCCACGACCTGACCAACCGTAACAAGCGCTCCGTCCTGGTCGACCTCAAGTCGCCCGAAGGGCCGCGAACGGTAAGGGCGTTGGCGGCCCGCGCCGAGATCCTGCTGGAGGGGTACCGGCCCGGCGTCGCGGAGCGACTCGGGGTCGGCCCCGAGGAGTGCATGGCCGCCCACCCCGCGCTGGTGTACGGCCGGATGACCGGCTGGGGCCAGCGAGGACCCCTCGCGCCCCTGGCCGGACACGACATCGGCTACATCGCCACCGCGGGCGCCCTGTCCATGATCGGCACGCCGGACGGACGGCCCGTCTTCCCCGTCAACCTGCTCGGCGACTACGCGGGCGGCTCCCTCTACCTGACCACCGGCGTCCTCGCCGCGCTGCTCACCGCCCGCGCCACCGGCCGCGGCCAGGTGGTGGACGCCGCGATCGTGGACGGTACCGCGCACCTGACCACCCTGTTCTGGGGCATGCTCGCCGAAGGCACCTGGCGGGACGCCCGCGGCCGCAACCTGCTCGACGGCGGCTGCCCCCACTACGGCGTCTACGAGACCGCCGACGGCGGCTGGATGGCGGTCGGCGCCCTCGAGCCGCAGTTCTACGCGGTGTTCGTCGCCCTGCTGGGCCTGGACGCCGAGGACCTGCCGGACCGCGCCGACCCGCGCAACTGGCCCGAGCTGCGGGCCGTGTTCACCACCCGCTTCAAGACCGCCACCCGTGCGGAGTGGACGGCCCGTTTCGAGGGCACCGACGCCTGCGTCGCGCCCGTCCTCTCGCTGCACGAGGCGGCCGGCCACCGGCACCTGACCGGACGGGGCACCTACACCGAGGCGTACGGCGTCACCCAGCCCGCTCCCGCCCCCCGTTTCTCCGACACCCCCGGCACCCTCCGGCGCCCCCCGGCCGTGCCCGGCACCCACACCCCCGACGTGGCCCGCGACTGGGGCGTGCCCGAACTGCTGAAGGGCCCCTGCTGATGGAACTGTCCTCGCCGCTGGCGTACGCCGGCGATCCGCGTGCCGCCGCGGACCGGGCCGCCGCCCTGGAGTCCGCGGGCCTCGACGCCGTCTGGGTGGCCGAGGCGTACGGCTTCGACTCCCCGACGATCATGGGATACCTCGCCGCGAGGACCGAGCGGATGCGGATCGGCTCGGCCGTCCTCAACGTCTACTCCCGCACCCCCGCGCTCATCGCCCAGACCGCGGCCGGACTCGACGCCCTCACCGGCGGCCGCGCCCTCCTCGGCGTCGGCGCCTCCGGGCCGCAGGTCGTCGAGGGCTGGCACGGCCGCCGCTACGACCGCCCCCTGGGCCGCACCCGCGAGGTGATCGAGCTGTCCCGGCGGATCTGGCGGCGCGAGGTGATCGAGCACCACGGCATCACCGACCTGCCGCTGTCGTCCGAACAGGGCACCGGCCTCGGCAAACCGCTGAAGCTGCTGAACCACCCGGTCCGCGACACCGTTCCCGTGTACGTCGCCGCGCTCGGCCCGGCCAACGTCCGCATGACCGCCGAACTCGCCGACGGATGGCTGCCGTTCCTCTACGTCCCCGAGCGCGCCGCCGAGGTCTGGGGCCGGTCCCTGGCCGAGGGCGGCGCCGCGCGCGACCCCGGACTCGGCCCGCTCTCGGTCGTGGCGGGCGGCCTGCTGGCCATCGGCGACGACGCCGAGGCCGTCCGCGACCTGATGCGCCCCACCGTCGCCCTCTACGTCGGCGGCATGGGCGCCCCCGGCCGTAACTTCTACCACGACCTGGTCTGCTCCTACGGCTACGAGGCCGCCGCCGCCACGATCCAGGAGCACTACCTGGAGGGCCGCAAGAAGGACGCGGAGGCCGCCGTACCGGCCGAGCTGCTGGAGCTCCTCTGCCTGGCCGGACCCGAGGGCTACGTCCGCGACCGCGTCGAGGTCTTCCGGGAAGCGGGCGTGACCATGCTCAACGTCACCCCCGTCGGTCCCGACCCCGCCCGGCTGATCGAGCACGTGAGGAGTTGGCTGTGAGCCTGGAACGCGACCTGTACGGCCCCGACCACGAGGCCTTCCGCGAGACGGTGCGGACCTTCGTCGCCAAGGAGGTGACCCCGCACCACGAACGCTGGGAGAAGGACGGCGTCGTCGACCGCGAGGTGTGGCGCTCGGCGGGCCGCCGGGGCCTGCTCGGCATGGCCGTCGACGAGGAGTACGGCGGCGGCGGGACCGGCGACTTCCGCTACAGCGCCGTTCTCATCGAGGAGCTCGCCCGCGCCGGCGCCTCCGGGCCGGCCCTGAGTCTGCACAACGACATCGTCGGCCCGTACCTGACCCGGCTCGCCACCGAGGAGCAGAAGCGGCGCTGGCTGCCCGGCTTCACTTCCGGCGACCTCGTCACCGCCATCGCCATGACGGAACCCGGCGCCGGTTCCGACCTCCAGGGCATCCGCACCACCGCCACCGACCGCGGCGACCACTACCTGCTCAACGGCGCGAAGACCTTCATCTCCAACGGCATCCTCGCCGACCTCGTCGTCGTGGTCGCCCGCACCACCCCCGAGGGCGGCAGCGGCGGGCAGAGCCTCCTCGTCGTCGAGCGCGGCACGGCGGGCTTCGAACGCGGCCGCAACCTCGACAAGATCGGCCAGAAGGCCCAGGACACCGCCGAGTTGTTCTTCGACGACGTGCGCGTCCCCAAGGAGAACCTGCTGGGCGAGGAGAACCGGGCCTTCTCCTACCTCATGGGCAACCTCGCCCAGGAGCGGCTGGCCATCGCGGTCGGAGCCGCCGCCGCGGCCGAGGACGTCCTGGACGTCACCGTGCGGTACGTGAAGGAGCGCGAGGCGTTCGGGAAGCCGCTGGCGAAGCTCCAGCACGTCCGCTTCGAGATCGCCGAGATGGCCACCGAGACCGCGGTCACCCGGACCTTCGTCGACCGCTGCGTCACCGAGCACAGCCAGGGCCGGCTCGACGCCGCGCACGCCTCGATGGCCAAGTGGTGGGCCACCGAACTGCAGAAGAGGGTCGTCGACCGCTGTCTCCAACTCCACGGCGGATACGGCTACATGAGCGAGTTCCGGGTGGCCCGCGCGTTCCTCGACAGCCGCGTCCAGACCATCTACGGCGGCACCACCGAGATCATGAAGGAGATCGTCGGCCGCTCGCTGCTCGCTTGATCCCGGACCGCCCCCGACCGCACCCGTGTCGCGTTCGCGGCCTCCTCCAGACCCGACAGGGAAGGCGCCCAAGGTGAGCACCGAAGCGTACGTGTACGACGCGATCCGCACCCCGCGCGGGCGCGGCAAGGCAGGCGGCGCCCTGCACGGCACGAAGCCGATCGACCTGGTCGTCGGCCTGATCCACGAGACCCTCCGTCGCTTCCCCGACCTCGACCCGGCGGCGGTCGACGACATCGTGCTCGGCGTGGTCAGCCCCCTGGGCGACCAGGGCGCGGACATCGCCCGCACCGCTGCCGTCCTCGCGGGCCTGCCGGAGACGGTGGCGGGCGTGCAGGAGAACCGCTTCTGCGCGTCCGGTCTCGAGGCCGTCAACCTGGCCGCCATGAAGATCCGTTCGGGCTGGGAGGACCTCGTCCTCGCGGGCGGCGTGGAGTCGATGTCCCGGGTGCCGATGGGCAGTGACGGCGGCGCCTGGGCGCTGGACCCGCGCACCAGCCACGCCACCGGATTCGTGCCGCAGGGCATCGGCGCCGACCTGATCGCCACCATCGAGGGCTTCTCCCGCCGGGACGTCGACGAGTACGCGGCGCTCTCCCAGGAGCGGGCCGCCACCGCCGTCAAGGAGGGCCGCTTCGACCGCTCGCTCGTGCCGGTGCGGGACCGCAGCGGCCTCGTCGTCCTCGACCACGACGAACACCCGCGCCCCGGCACCACCGCCGACTCCCTCGCCCGGCTGAAGCCCTCCTTCGCCGACATCGGCGAACTGGGCGGCTTCGATGCCGTGGCGCTGCAGAAGTACCACTGGGTGGAGAAGATCGACCACGTCCACCACGCGGGCAACTCCTCCGGCATCGTCGACGGCGCCTCGCTCGTCGCGGTCGGCAGCAAGGAGGTGGGCCAGCGGTACGGCCTCACCCCGCGTGCCCGGATCGTCTCCGCCGCGGTCTCCGGCTCCGAACCCACGATCATGCTCACCGGCCCCGCGCCCGCCACCCGCAAGGCGCTGGCCAAGGCCGGACTGACCATCGGCGACATCGACCTCGTCGAGATCAACGAGGCCTTCGCCGCCGTCGTCCTGCGCTTCGTCAAGGACATGGGCCTGTCCCTGGACAAGGTCAACGTCAACGGCGGCGCGATCGCCCTCGGCCACCCCCTCGGCGCCACCGGCGCCATGATCCTCGGCACCCTCGTCGACGAACTGGAACGCCGTGACCTGCGGTACGGGCTGGCGACCCTGTGCGTGGGCGGCGGCATGGGCATCGCCACCGTCGTCGAACGCCTCTGACCGGCCGGCCGGCTGCCTCCGCAGCCGCTCGCTTCCGCAGCCGCTCGCTTCCGCAGTCGTCCGCCTCCGCAGTCGTCCGCCTGCACGGGAGACATCAGCTTCACGGGAGACATCAGCCATGGACACCACCGCACGGCCTTCCACCATCCGCTGGGAAGAGTCCGACGACCACGTCGTCACCCTCGTCCTCGACGATCCGGACCAGAGCGCCGACACCATGATGAACGCCGCGTTCGTCGACTCGCTGGATGCCGTCGCGGCACGGCTGGCGGAACGCCGCGACGCCGTCCGGGGCGTCATCGTCACCTCCGCCAAGAAGAGCTTCTTCGCCGGCGGTGACCTGCACGACCTGAAGTCCGTCACCCCCGCGACCGCCGGCGCCTCCTACGAGGCCGGGATGCGAGTCAAGCGTTCGCTGCGGGTCCTGGAGACGCTGGGCACACCGGTCGTCGCCGCGATCAACGGCGCCGCGCTGGGCGGCGGTTACGAGATCGCCCTGGCCTGTCACCACCGCGTGGTGCTGGACACTCCGGCCGCCCGCGTCGGGCTTCCCGAAGTCACCCTGGGCCTGCTGCCCGGCGGCGGTGGAGTGACCCGCACGGTCCGCATGTTCGGTGTGGCGGACGCCCTGCGGAAGGTCCTCCTGGAGGGCACCCGGTACGGGCCGGCGCGCGCCCTGGAAGCCGGCCTGGTCGACGAGATCGCCGCCGACCCGGACGAACTCCTCGCCAGGGCGAGGGCGTTCGTCGACACCCACCCGCGGTCCGCGCAGTCCTGGGACGCCCCCGGGTACCGCATCCCCGGCGGCACCCCCGCGACGCCGGAACTGGCCGCGCAACTCCCCGCCCTCACCGCGCTGCTGAGGAAGAGGACGGGCGGCGCCCCGTACCCGGCCCCGCGCAACATCCTCGCGGCGGCCGTGGAGGGCTCCCAGGTCGACGTGGACACCGCCTTCACGGTGGAAGCCCGGTACCTGACGGAACTGGTCACCGGGCAGATCACCAAGAACATGATCCAGGCGTTCTTCTTCGACCTGCGGGCGGTCGACTCCGGCGCCGGCCGCCCGAAGGGCGTCGAGCCGCGCGAGGTGACCAGGGTGGCCGTGCTCGGCGCGGGCATGATGGGCGCCGGCATCGCCCACTCCTGCGCCGAGGCGGGCATCGACGTCGTGCTGAAGGACGTCTCCGCCGAGGCGGCCGCTCGGGGCAAGGGCCACTCCGAGAAGCTGTGCGCCAGGGGCTTCCGGCGCCCCGGTCTCCCAGACGCTCCCTCCCGACCCGCAAGGGGACCCCGATGACATCAGCACCCCGCACCACCGGCGACCTGCCCGACGACCCGGCCGACCGGACCCTGCCGCAGCTGCTGGCCCGTAACGCGCGCGAGTACCCCCGGCTCCCCGGTCTGTCCTGGAAACCGGCGGACGCGGACGGCGACTGGACGACGCTCAGCTGGGCGGAGATCCAGGAGCACACCCGCGACCTCGCCGCCGGCTACCGGGCCCTCGGTGTCGGCCGCGGCGACCACGTCCTGCTGATGATGGCCAACCGGCCCGAACACTGGCTGTCGGACCTGGCACTGGTCCGCCTCGGCGCGGTCCCGGTCAGCGTCTACGGCACCGCGGCCCCCGCGCAGATCACCCACATCGCCCGCAACTGCCGGGCACGCCTCGCCGTCGTGGAGGGGGCGGCCCAGGTCGCCGTGTGGGAGCCGTCGCTGGCCGACGCCGACACCCCGCTGGAGCGGTTGGTGGTGGTCGAGGCGGGTGCGCTGGGCGGTCACCTCCCGTACGCCGATCTGCTCGGCGAACCGGTGCCGGAGCGGTTCGCCGGGGAACTGGACGCCGCCCGCCCCGAGGACCCGCTGACCGTCGTCTACACCTCCGGCACCACCGGCGAGCCCAAGGGAGTCGTCCTCACCCACCGTCAGGTGATGTCCAACGCCCTGGCGCTGGACGCCGTGGTGGAACTGCCCCGCACGTCGAGCACATCTGCTACCTGCCCTTCGCCCACATCGCCGAGCGGATGCTGGGCATCTACCTGCCCTGCCACCGGGCCTCGCACGTACACCTCTGCGCCGACCCGACGCGCGTCGGCGAGGTGGTGCGCAAGGTGCGCCCCGCGCAGTTCTTCGGCGTACCGAGGATCTGGGAGAAACTGTCCGCCGCCGTGCGGGCCGTCCTCTCGCTGATGCCGGCCGAGCAGCGGGTGGTCATCGACCAGGCGTTCGGGGTCGCCCGCGAGCACGTCGGGTACCGCGAGCGGGGCGAGACACCGCCCGCCGAGCTCGAGGAGCGCTACGTCCGCGCCCGCAAGGACGTGCTGCTGCCCCTGCTGGCCGCGGGCGGTCTGGACCGGGTGACCTGGTCGGCCAGCGCGTCGGCGCCGATGTCGCTCGACGTGGTGAGGTTCTGGGCCGGTTTCGGCATCGTCATCATGGACGCCTGGGGGCTGACCGAGACCACCGGCGTGGCCACCAGCAACAGCCCGAAGACCGGCTTCCGGCTCGGCTCCGTGGGACGCCCGGTCGAGTGCGTGGAGATCCGCGTCGCCGAGGACGGCGAGATCCTGGTGCGGGGCTCGTCGGTGTTCTCCGGCTACCTCAGGCCGGACGGCTCGGTGCGGCCCGCCGTCGACGTCGACGGCTGGCTGGCCACCGGCGACATCGGGCGGCTCGACGAGGACGGCTACCTCTGGCTCACCGACCGCAAGAAGGAGATGATCATCACCTCCACCGGCAAGAACGTCTCGCCGGCCCTGGTGGAGAACGCGCTCAAGGAACACCCGCTGATCGGCCAGGCGATGGTGCACGGCGACAATCGCTCCTACCTGGTCGCCCTGCTGGTGCTCGACGCGGAGGCCGCCCCCGCCTGGGCCGCGGCCCACGGCGTCGAGGCGCAGGGGGGAGCGGCCGCGCTGGTGCGGCACCCCGCCGTCCGGGCGGAGGTGGATCGCGCGGTGGCCGCCGCCAACACCCGGCTCAACCGCACCGAGCAGGTCAAGCGGTACGAGCTGCTGGCCGAGGAGTGGGGTCCGGCGACCGGTGAGCTGACGCCGTCGCTGAAGATGCGGCGCCGGGTCATCCGCGACAAGTACGCCGCCGAGCTGTCCGAGCTCTACCCGGACTGACCGGGACCGACCGGGACCGACCCGGACCGCGTTTCCCTCCGCCCTTCGCCGTTCGCCGTTCGCCGTTGGCTGTTGGCCGTTCGCCCTGCGTTTTTCGCCCCGTGCGCCCGCCCCGAGCCCCTGCGTCCCCGAGACCGCGTGCCCCGCGCTCCCCGGGCACGAACGACGGCCGCCCACCCCCGTCCGGGGAGTGGGCGGCCGCCGCGTCCGGGCCGGCTCAGAGGCCGTAGGTCTTGCCGATGACGTCCCGCTGGATCTCGCTGGTCCCGCCGTAGACCGTGGAGACGACCGCGGCCCGCAGGTGGCGCTCCATGTCGAACTCCGTGGTGTAGCCGTAACCGCCCATCATCTGCATGCCCTCCAGGGCGGCCCGCTTGGCGATCTCGGTGGCCTTCAGCTTGGCCATGGACGCCTCGCGCGGGAACAGCCTGCCCGGCTGCGCGTCGCAGTCCAGAGCCACCTCGCGCACCAGCAGCCGGGTGCACTCGATCTCGGTGGCGAGATCGGCGATCCGGTGCCTGAGCGCCTGGAAGGAGCCGACGGGCCGCCCGAACTGCTTGCGTTCGCGGACATGGGCGACGGTGTCGTCGAAGGCGCGGCGCGCCAGGCCCAGCATGTTCGCGGCCAGGAAGAGCCGCTCGTGGTTCAGGCCGGCCATCAACTGCCGCCAGCCGCCGTCCACCTGGCCGACGACCGCGTCCGCGGGCAGCCGCACGTCGGTGAGGAAGACGTCGTTGACCTCCCGGCCGCGCATGGTCCCGATGCCGCGCACCTCCACGCCGGGGGTGTCGGCGGGCAGGTGGAACATGGTCAGGCCGCCGTGCTTGTCCTCGCCGGTGCGGGCCACCAGCAGGATGCTCTTCGCGCAGTGCGCGTTGGAGATCCAGGTCTTCTGACCGTCGATCATCCACGTGCCGTCCGCCTGCCGCCGGGCGCGGCAGCGCAGCGCGCCGACGTCCGACCCGGCCTCCGGCTCCGACATGGCGATGGCCAGGACGTCGCCGCGCACGGCGCCGGGCAGTACCTCCCGCCGCTGCCGGTCGGTGCCGAACCGCTCGTACACCTTCGCGGTGATGACAGTGGTGATGAAACCTCCGCACGGGACCATCCCGTACGAGGTCTCCTCCAGGAAGAGACAGGCGTCGGCCAGCCCGCCGCCGGCGCCCTCGTACTCCTCGGGCAGGCACACCCCGAGCCAGCCCAGGTCGGCGAGCCTTCCGTACAACCCGGGGTGATGGGCCTCGTGGCCCTCTCCCGCCAGCGCGTCACGCTGCTCTCGGGTACCGCACTCGCGCTTGGCGAAATCGCGCACGGCCGCGGCGAAAGCGGCCTGTTCCTCGGTGAGTCGACTGCCCATCAGGTCCTCCGGGGTCCGGGTGCCGGTCGGCTGTTCGGTCAGGGTCGGGCAAGCAGGCGAGTTACAAAGATATGTTAGATGTTTCAGAGAATCTCAGGGAGTGGTTCGCCGGTATCGTGAGGAGCACCATGAGAACTGACACGAACGACTCGTGGCTCGACAGGGCCCTCGCCCAGCCGGAGCCGCAGGACCCCATGGCGCGCGGGATCCTCGACGCAGCACTGGAACAGTTCACCCTCCTGGGCCTGCGCCGCTCCTCCATGGACGACGTCGCCAAGCGGGCCGGCGTCTCCCGGGTCACCGTCTACCGGCGCTTCCGCACCAAGGACAAGCTGGTGGAGGAGACCCTGCTGCGCGAGCTCAGCCGCTTCTTCCAGCGGCTGGACGCGGCGGTGGCGGCGCTGCCGACCATGAGGGAGCGGGTCGTCGAGGGCTTCGTGGTCGCCCTGCGCCACACCCGCGCCCACCCGCTCTTCGGCGGCCTGCTGCGCCTCGAACCCGAGCTGGTGCTGCCCTACCTGACCGTGCAGGGCAGCTCCTCGCTCTCCGCCACCGTCGAGTACCTGACGGTCCATCTGCGCCGCGCGCAGCAGGTCGAGGGCCGCCCCGGCGACGACCCGCGGCCGGTCGCCGAGCTGATGGTGCGGGTCGCCGTGTCCTTCCTGCTCAACCCCGCCAGCTGCATCGAGATGGAGGACGAGGACCAGGCCCGGGCCTTCGCCCGCCGCTACCTGGCCCCACTGCTGGACGCCTGACCGCCCGGGCGGTCCGGGCGGGTGGTCCGAACGGGTGGTCCGAACGGGCGGTCCGGGCGGGTGGTCCGAACGGGCGCTCCGGGCGGGCCGGTCCTGCCGGGTGCCGCCCGGCCGTTCAGCGGCGCCGGTGCAGGGCCCGGGCCAGCCGCACCGCGCGTTCCCGCGTGGCGGCCGGAACCTCGAAGGAGGTCAGCGCGATCAGCGGGGTGAACCGCTGCACCGTCGTCGACTGCACGGCGGTGAAGGCGCGCAGTCCCTCCGCACCGTGGATCCGCCCGAAGCCGGAGTCCCGCGAACCGCCGAACGGCAGCGCCGGCACCGCCGCGAAGCCCAGCACCGAGTTCACCGACACCGCCCCCGCGCGCAGCCGCGCCGCGATCGCCGCACCGGTACGCCCGTCGCGGCAGAACACCGCGGCGCCCAGGGCGTAACGGGAGGCGTTGGCCCGCTCCACCGCCTCGTCCACGTCGGCCACCGGGTTGATCGCCACGACCGGTCCGAAGGTCTCCTCCGCCATCGCCGCCGCGTCCTCCGGAACACCGGTCAGCACGACCGGCGCGACGAACGGAGCGCGCACCGACCCGGGCCCGCCCAGCAGGGCCCGCGCACCCGCCGCGAGCGCACCGGTCACATGCCGCTCGACGACCGCGACCTGGCCCGGCAGGGTCATGGGGCCGTAGGGGGCGTCCGCCCCGGCGCCGGGGCGCAGTGCTCCGGCCCGCTCCACCACCCGCTCGCACAGCTCCGCGTGGACCTCCCGCACCGCGTAGACGCGCTCCACCCCCGCGCAGGTCTGCCCCGCGTTGCTCAGCGCGCCCCACACGATCGCGTCGGCGGCCGCGTCCAGGTCCGCGTCCGCGGTGACGATCACCGCGTCCTTCCCGCCGCACTCGGCGAGGAACGGCGTCAGCGTCTCGGCGCACACCGCCATCACCTTGCGGGCCGTCCCCGGCGAACCGGTGAACGCCAGCTTGTCGACCCCGGACCGGGCCAGGGCGTCCCCGGTGGACGCCGCGCCGGTGACGGTGGTGAGCAGCCCGGCGTGCCCGGGCACGCCGGCGCCGAACAGCTCGGCGAGCAGGATCCCGGTGCCCGGGGTCAGCTCGGACGGCTTGAAGACCACGGCGTTCCCCGCGGCCAGGGCGTAACCGATGGAGCCCATCGGGGTGTACAGGGGGTAGTTCCAGGGGCCGATCACACCGACCACGCCCAGCGGCCGGTGCACCAGCGAGGCCCGCTGGTGGACGGTGAACAGTCCGGTGCCCACCTTCCGCCGGCGCAGCACGCGTTCGGCGTTGCGGGCGGCCCAGCCCAGGTGCTCCAGCGTGAGGACGGCCTCCAGCGCGGCGTCACCGGCCGGCTTGCCGGTCTCCTCGGTGATGGCGCGGGCCACGGTGTCAAGGTCGGTGGCGAGGGCCTTCTTCCAGCGCAGCAGGTGGTCGCGGCGCCGGGACGCGGGCAGCGCCGCCCAGCCGGCCTGGGCGGTCCGGGCCGAGGCCACGGCGCGGGAGACCTCGTCCGGCCCGTCCACCGGGTGCGCGGCGATCGGCTCGCCGGTGGCGGGGGAGTACGTGGTGAAGGTTGTGGCGCGGGCTGCGGTGGCCGGGGAGGCGTCGGTCATCGGGTCTCCTGACGGGGTGCGTGGGGGACGGACGGCTGCGCCGGAGCGGGGGCCTGCTCCGGCGGCGCCTCGTCCTGGAGCGGGGCCCGGGGACGGGAGTGCGCCCAGTGCGGACCCAGGTCGTCCAGGGTCCAGCCGAAGGGGTAGGTCCGCGCCCTGGGCTTGCGCGGGAACCGCTCCGGCCGGGTGGGCAGCAGGCGGATCAGCCGGGCCCGGGCGCGGAACGCGAAGTGCGCCGCGGTCCGCAGCCGGCGCGGCTGCGGACGGAAACCGAGCGCCTCCAGCAGCGGTTCGTCCAGGAGGGCGAGGACCACCCGGGACACCGGCCGCCGTACCGGGGCCGGGTACCAGGAGGCCAGGATCCGCAGGGTGGCCGCGGCGACCCTGCGGTTGGCGGGGTCGTAGGCGAACATCTCGCGCTCGTAGTCGTCGTGGAGCCGCTCGAACGCGGCGTAGGTGTCGGGCACCCCGGAGATGCCCATCATCTCGCCCATCCGCCGGCCCACCAGCGCCAGGCTCTCGGTCTCCTGCTCGGACAGGTGCCGCCAGCCGAACCGGTCGATCCACCGCTTCGGCCCCACCACCGTGGTGGCCAGGACGTAGAGGAAGTCCTCGTTGGGGATCGGGTACCGGCCGTGTATGCGGTTCAGATGGCGGGCGGCCGCCCGGCCGTGCTCCGAGTCCATCCCCTCGCGGACCATCTCGTACGTGATCAGCACCGTGTCGTCGTACCGCTTCTGACCGGCCCGCTCGAACTCCTGGGTGCGGTCCAGGAGCCGGGAGATGCGCGGGACGCCGTAGTCGCGCAGGAAGGCGACGGACGTCCCGTGGAGGTAGTCGCGGGGGAACTCGTAGTGGACGATCCACCGGTAGATCCGCTCGAAGTCCTGTTGCGGATCCATCTGCCGGATGCGGCGGAGCCGGCTGTAGCGGTCCATGGGCGATCCCTCCTGACTGGCGTTCAGGTCGCGATGACGGCGACGCCGGTGAGCCGGGTGACGCGGCTACGCGGCGCCGCGCGGGTGGCGCCCCTCTCCGGAGCGGATCGTGGTGGTGCCGGCGGTACGGGAGGCCGCTGTACGGGACGGCATGGGAACACCTCCCTGTGAGTCGAAGATACTGAAACTATTGAATTGTTTCAGGAGGTGTCAATACCTCCGGCCGGAACGGAGACCCGAAGGCATCCGCGGTCGCGCCTCCGTCCCGCCCGGCCGTCAAGTCCACTACGTGAAAAGGCAAATGACGGGTCGTCGGAAACCGGAGGGCCGCCCCTGTCGACCTCCGCGCCGTGCTGCCGCGTCGCGCTCGTCGCGTTCGTCGGTGTGATGCCGCGCCGCGAACTCCGCTCATCGAACGCGGGGCACCGGCTGATCGCCGCCCCGGTCTTCGGGTGCGGCGTGCCGGCGTACCGCCGGCCGGAGCCGAGTCCCCGGGGCCCGCCGGACACCGGCAGCCGACGGCGCCCCGCCGACGGCCATGGCGCCGGTCCGCTGATGCACGGCGCGACCCGGCCCCGTCCGGGACCGTCCGGGACCGGCCGGAAAGGCCCGGCGTCGTCACGGGCGAGTCACCGCGGCGGCGGGGAGACTTCGGTCGTTCGCCGGTCGGCCGCCGTCGAGTCTCCGGACCTGTCCCATCACGCGGATCCGGTGAGCCGGGGTCCGTCCGGCACGATCCGCCGGACGAGCCCTAATCGCGGGGGAGGGTTCCGACGACGACCGTGCAGTACATCTCGTCGCTCGTCGACACACGCGGGACGAGACCGTGGTCGGCCATCGCCCGCGCCGTGAGAGGCGCCTGCTCCTCGCTGGTCTCGATCAGCAGGCTGCCGCCCGGCGCCAGCCACGCCGGTGCGCCGGCGGCGACCCGCCGGTGCATCCCGACACCGTCGGCGCCGCCGTCGAGCGCGTGCTTCGGCTCGTGGTCGCGTGCCTCGGGCGGCATCATCGCGATCTCGTCCGTCGGCACGTACGGCGCGTTGACGACCAGGACGTCCGTGCGACCGCGCAGCGAGTCGGGCAACGCGTCGTAGAGGTCGCCCTCGTACACGTGGGCGTCGGGGCCGACGTTCAGCCGGGCGCAGCGGACCGCCTGCGGGTCGACGTCGGCGCACGAGAGGTCGATCCCGGGGACCCGCGCGGCGATGGCGGCGCCGATCGCTCCGGTCCCGCAGCACAGATCGACGACGACCGCGCCCGGCCGGGCCAGCTCCACCGCGAGGTCGACCAGGAACCGGGTGCGCTGACGCGGGACGAACACACCGGCGTCCACCCGGACCCGTAGGCCGCAGAACCCGGCCCAGCCGACGATGACTTCGAGCGGTTCGCCGACGGCGCGACGGCGGACCAGCGCGTCCAGTTCGGCGGGCGTCGCGGCGGCCTCGAGAAGGAGCTGCGCCTCCTCCTCGGCGAACACACATCCGGCGGCTCGCAGTGTCGCCACCGTGCGTGACAGCACCTCGTCGGCGGGAGTGATCGACATCGAAGCCTTTCGAGAAGGAAACCGGCCGTGCCGGGCCGCCGGCCACGGATGCGCCACACGCCGTCAGGCCGGGGACGAGGTGTGAGGGAACGCCGACTCACGGTGATCGGCGGACGGCTCGGGCAGCTTAGCAGGGGAGGCCAACGGGGTTCACGAACAGGAAAGTTGGCATCGGCTGCGGGTCGACGGCCAGGAGGAGCGCACGGTGCCGGGCGGCTGGACGGCCATGAGTGCGGTCGCCGGCTCTGCGGCAGCCTCCGCGGCCGCCGTCCACGGCACCCCGACCCGCGAACGGCGACGGCAGGCGAGCCGGCCGACCTCTGACGCCGCACCGACGCCGCACCGACGCCGCGGTGCGCGCCGGCTGTGCCTGCGGCGGGGCGCCGTCCCGTCGCCCGGACCGGGCCCGGCCGGCTCGCCACGCCGTCAGGAACGCGGCGAGGCCCCGTCCCGGCCCACGACGGTGGCGGAGACGGCCGGTCCCGCTCCAGCGGGACCACCGGGACCGTCCTGTTCCTTCAGGGCCTTCGCCTCGCCCTTGAAGATCCGCGCGGCCTTGCCCGCCGAACGCGTCAGTTCGGGCAGTTTCCTGATCCCGAGGACGACCACGACGACGAGGAGGATCAGGGCCAGTTCACTCATGCCGAACATCGTGTGCTCTCTCCCGGGGTTCACGGCGGCCGATCGGCGGACCGGTGACGCACGGGAATCTACGTTGCTGTAGAAGTCTCTCCTGGAGCGGGACCGCTCGACAAGTCCGCCTTCCAGCCCGCCTGGCCGAGATCGTCACCCCGCACCGGGAGCAGAGACAGCAGGATGCAGGACCGCTACGACCCCACCGCCGACACGGCGGCTCAGCCCGCCCGTCCGGAGCTCGCCCACCGCTGCCGCGCCCTCACCGAGGCCCGCTGGTTCGCCCTCACCGTCTTCGCGGTGATCCTCGCCGACGCGGCGCTGCTGGGGGTGGAGACCTACAGCGGACTGGTCGCCGACCGGCACCGCTGGTTACGGCTCGCCGAGCACCTCTGCCTGGGCGCCTTCACCGTCGAGATCCTGGTGCGCCTCGCCGCGCACGCGGACCGCTCCAAGGACTTCCTCCGCGACCCCTGGAACCTCTTCGACCTGGCCGTCGTCCTGTGCGCCTTCCTGCCCGTCGTCCGCGAGAACACCACCGTCCTCAGGCTGCTGCGCCTGGCCCGCGTCCTGCGCACCGCCCGCTTCCTGCCCCAGCTCCGCGTCGTCCTGGTGGCGGTCGCCCGCAGTCTGCCCGGCGCGCTCGGCTTCCTGCTCGTCGGTGCCCTGCTGCTGTACGTGTACGCGATGGTCGGCTGGGTCTTCTTCGCCCGCCACGACCCCGAGCACTACGGCTCCGTCGGCCGCTCGGCCCTCACCCTGTTCCTGCTGATGACCCTGGACGGCATCGGCGACGTCGTCCGCGCCGGCCTCGAAGTGTCCCGCTGGAGCCTCGTCTACTACGCCTCCTACGTCCTGATCGCCTCCTTCGTGCTGGTCAACGTCCTCATCGGGGTGGTGCTCACCTCTCTCGAGGAGGCCAAGGAGGGGGAGGACGAGGAACCACCGAGCCTCCCCGGGCAGCAGGCGTCCGGCGACGGAGCCCCGCTTCCGGACCGCATCATCGCGGCCCGCCACGCCCTGGACGAGCTCGGACGGGAACTCACCCGGACCCCGTCACCTCGCTCCCGGAACTGACGGCGGAGCGCGGAGTCCGGACGCTCACCGGGACCCTTTGCGGGGAACCGCGAAGGCGCGAGGCACACTCTGCTTGTCGTAGTCACTTTGAGACAAAGGAATGAGCCACACATGATCACCCTCACCAAGGAAGACGGCCCGGCCGACCTGGACGGAGTGACCCACCTGTCCATCGGGGTCTCCTGGGACCCCACCGCCGGCAGCAGCGGTGGGGTGCTGGGCAAGCTGCGTCGCAACACCGGCACCGACCTCGACCTGATAGCCGTCGCCATGCAGGGCGGGGACCCGGTGCGCCTCGCCGGGCTCGACTCGCTCGACCCCATGGGCAACGGCTCGCTGGTCCACAGCGGCGACAACCAGACCGGGCGCGGTGACGGGGACGACGAGACGGTGACCGTCGAGTTCGCCCGGGTACCGCCCAACGTCACGTCGATCGTGTTCGTCGCCGCCGCCTACAAAAGGGGCAGCTCCTTCCAGAAGGCGCGCAACATCAGCTTCAAGGTCTACGACGGGACCGGGGGCAACTCCCAGCAGGTCGCCGACATCTGGCCGAGCCTGCTCACCCAGGACAACGGCTGTGCCGTGGCCAAGGCCGTCCGGGTCGGCGGCAGCTGGAAACTCGAAGTGATCAACGTGACGGGCAAGATCAAGCAGGGTGACGAACACGCCCTGATGCGTTTCGCCGTCAGCAAGTGACACCTGACCGCGGCGGCCCTCACCGAAGCGGTGTCCGAGCGCCGGGGAACGGTCCGCGCCGCCGGTTGACGGCGCTGTGCGGCACCGCGACGACTGCCGCGAGCGCTCGGCGCTTCCCCCGCCGTGGTACGCCGACGGACGGCCGGCCTTGCGGAGCCGGCCCCGGGCGGGGGCATGTCGTGCCCGGTGCCGGGCGGATCCTTCGCTGTCGGCTGTCGGCTGTCGGCTGTCGGCTGTCGGCTGTCGGCGGGAGAGCGGCGTCCGCCGGCGTCCCGCGCACCCGGCTCGGCCGTGCCTGGCTCGGCCGTGCCTGGCTCGGCCGTGCCCGACTCGGCCGTGCACGGCGAACCCGCGCGGGGTTTTCCCGGTCGGCCGCGCCCCGTGGTGGCGCCCCGCCGGGGTGTGTGAGGCTGGGACCGGCTGGACCGGCCACGTACGTACGGGGGATGGAGTGAGCCAGGTGCTCTATGGCGAACGGTCGTGGAATCCGCTGGCGCGGACCGTGGAGCTGACCGAGGAGCGACTGCGGATCGGTGGCAGGACGACGCCGCCGGACGAGCTGAACCTCGGCGCCATGGCCGAGGCGTTCCAGCGGGGACGCTGGCTCGGGGGCGGCGGGACGGAACGCCCGCTGGAGCGGCTGCCGGAGGGGACCGGGGTCGTCCCGGTGACCCGTGTCACCGGCACCACCAGGCCGGTGAGGGTGCGGCAGGCCGCCGGGTTCGCCCGCGCACTGGGGAGTTGGCGACACGGCGGTGCGGCGGGCCCGGCCAAGTGGCCGCCCTGGCGGCCCGGGCCCGGGCCGAGGGCGTACCGCTGTGGATCGCACGACGCTTCGCGCCCGGCCCCGCCGGGCCGATCACCGTCGCCGTGGACCGGCGCCTGGTACGCGTGGACGTCTGGGGACCGCACGCCCCCGTCGTACGGATCCGGGCGTCACACGGCTTCCACCGCGACGCACCCGAACCGTCCGGGGGCCTGCGTCTGACGATCGGCGACGCCACGGCGGAGATCGTCCTGAAGAAGAAGCTGCGCAGGTCCAGGAGTTCCGTGGAAGTGCGACTGGCCGGGCAGCACTGGGTGCTGCGGCGGGAGAACGCGGTGAGTTCGTGGCTGCTGCGCGGCGAACGGAGAGTGGCGCTGCTGACGCGTCCCCCACGCCGGCCGGTGCCCGGGCCGGGCTCGGTACTGCTGCCGCTGGGCCCCGTGCGCCACGAGAGCCCCGATCCGCTGGATGCCGTCATGGCGCATGCTTTCGCCGTTTCGTTCGGACTCGGCGACACGACGGGCCTGGCACGGTTCCGATCGGAGCGGCGCCCTGCGAACAGGGGCGAACCGATCGCCGCCGACGAGATGTGGAACCGCCCCTGGTTCAGCAACCTCGGGCAGGGGAGGGACGACAACGAACCCGGCGGCGGCCACGGCGACGGCTGGGGCGCGGACGGCGGAGACGGCGGGGACGGCGGCGGAAGCGGCGGAGGCGACGGCGGAAGCGGCGGAGGCGACGGCGGGGGAGGCGATTAGGGCCTGCCCGACGTCGGTCCACGCAACCGCAGAAGACGCGGGCGGGGGCGCCCCGGCCCCGGCGGGTACGGCAGGGCGCGGGGCGGCACCGGTTCGGCGTGCGTGTCCGTCCGTGGGAGCGGTGTCAGCCCCTCCGGGCAGGACGGGAGCCCGATCGGCACCCGTCTGCCGGTCGGTCGCCCGGGGCTGTCGGACCCGGGCGCGCGCCGAACGCCCGGAGACCGGCGCGGATGCCTCCACGCCGCGCGCCCTGCGGGTCGGCCGCGCTGAAAACGCGGGCCCGATCATGTCTGCCAGCTCGCAGCCCGGCGCCGAGACACTTCCCGGCTCCCGCCGTCCGTGATGCGTCGCACGCGGCAGCCACGGACGGAACGCGCGTCGCCTCCATCCGCCGGCGAACCCTGCCGTCGGCTGCGAACGGACGGCTTGCGGTGCCACCCCGCACGGGACCGCAACCGTTCTCGCGGTCGCGGCACATCCCGGCATCCGGGTCGGCCCGGACGTCCTCTGCCTCGACAGCGGGAGCGACAGGGCCCGCGCCGATCCCTGAATGCTCCCGCGTGACCGGTGCCCGAGGTCTCTGCCCGCACGGCCTTCCCCACCGGCAGAGATGTTCGCCTACTGCGGCCCGTCGGGCTGGTCCTTGGCCCACCACAGGAACGCGGCGGAGTGCTGCTGGTTGGCGAACCCTTCGCCGACGAGGGCACGCAGGAGGTCGTTGCTCCAGAGGATGAGCCGGCCGAGCGTCCAGTTCACCGACTCCGGCGTCGGCAGCTCCAGGCCGTAGACCAGCCGCGCGATCTCGCGCTTGCCGCCCGCCTCTGTCGTGTACTTGAGGATCGACAGGAACCGTTCGGGCTCCATCACGCAGAGAACCCTCGTGAGGAGGGCTTCCTTGAAGCCGGTCATGGCGAACGGCTGGGTGCCGCTCAGGAGCTGCTGCAGCCGGTCCTCGACCGGGACGTCGGCAGGCCCGTGCAGGAGGTACGCGATGGTCTTGCTCGTGGCCTCCCCGGCCGCGGTGTCCCCCATGGTGTTCCACGCGGAGTTGAACGTGGCCTGGTTGCCCGGGTGGGCTCCGATGTCGGAGTTGGCGAAGTCCTTGAGGAGCCTCGGGTCACTCGTCCGCAGTCCGTCGGGAGAGAAGATCTGCCGGTACTTCGCCCAGTAGGCCGCCACTTCGGGGTCGAAGCCCGGTCTGGTGGCGAGGTACCGCTCCTTGAGCCGGGTCGCCCGTTCCCGCCACCGGGGCTCGACGTCTTCGGGCTTCGGGAAGCGGGCCTTGAGGTCGCTGAAGGAGCGGGGGGAATTCCCCCGGGGGGTGACGGCGACCCGGTGCTTCCACTCGAAGCCGCACCGGTGTCTGACGAGTTGGCGTCCGTCGTCGAGGACACCCACCATCTCGACGTCCTCGTCGTCACTGCACAACGGACACATGACCACCGCCATGGTTACCCCCCGACTCCCGACGCGGCCCGTACCTCAGCGCGAGCCCGTGCATGTTCGCTCAAGGGCGGCATTCTTGCACCCGACCCGACCCGACCCGACCCGACCCGGCAGGCCCGACCCGACCCGGCAGGCCCGTGGGGACCCGGCCTCGAGTGCGGCGATGGCGGACGGCGCACTCTGCCCGAACACCGAAGGGGCGACAGCTCCTCGGACCTCCCGACCGCCACCCCCCCCGAGACCGAGTGGCTCCGGGCACGTCATCCGGGCGGGGGCCGTGATGCGGCTCCGGACGTCGCCACTCCGCCTCTGCCGGATCCCCCGACCGGTCACGCAAGAGCCGACGAACCAGTGGGCGACATCGGTACGGTCAGCACCTGCGATGCCACCACGCCGACTCCGGTTCTTCTGCCGGCTCGTGATGCGTTCGCCCGAGGAGCACCGCGTCCAGGCGCTCGACCTGCACCCGAAGTTCACCGGCGGCCCTCGGCGGAAGCATGAACAGAGCGTCTTGCAGCTTGTCCCGGGCCCAACCCTCGCCGCAGCAGAGGCAGGTGAACTCCGTCTCCCCTTGTCTCCACCGGCGCCTCGTGCCGTGGACACGCACGGACCACACGCTCAGCGACACCGCCACGATGCCCGGAGACAATCGCTCCCGTTCGAGCACACGGACAGCGGCATTCGCCGCTCCCGACAGACCTGGGACATCGCGATACCGCACCCAGGGGCTGCCCCAGCCGCGTTTCCGCGGCCGAAGTGAAGCTGGTGTTCTACGAGGCACGGCCCCTTCGGATGTAAGCCATGGGCGGCATCCTCCCACAACCCGAGATCGGCCGGACGGAACCTGGAAGAAGCCCGGCTTCTTCGGCGAGTACGACACCAGCAGGTTCTTCGTCTGCCGGTGCTACACGCTCACCGTCGCCTCTGACCTGCGGCACAAGGTGGAATCGTCTGCCGCTGAGCCGAGTTGGTCGGCACCTGGTCCGGATCAAGCGCAGGAAGCCCCGTCGGGCAGGGTGACCCAACGGGTCCCCTGACCCGACGGAGCTCGGTCGGCCGGGCGGCGGGTCACCGGCGCCTGACCGAGGCCGGTGCCGTGTGCGGCGCTCCCCGGCTCAGCCGAAGTTCACGTCGCTGCACCACATGTAGGCCTGGTCGAGGTGCGAGGCCTGCCAGATCACGAACAGGACGTGGTGTCCGGTGTAGCCGGAGGTCTGGACGGGGAACGTGATGTCCTGTGCCGGGGCGAAGCGGCCGGTCTGCGTGATGAAGTCGAGGTTGCCCCATCCCAGTTTCTGGGTCTTGGGGTCGAAGCCCTGCTTGCTCACGTAGACCTTCAAGTAGTCGGCACCGTGGGACGCCTGGTCGTGCAGGTGGACCGAGAAGTTGTTGCCGACGGTGGTGGTCCTCCACTGCCCGGGCTTGTTCAGGCTGTCGTTCCTCGAGAGGTTGTTGCTGCAGAGCGTCCCGTCGGGGGTCCGCGCCTGGAACTGACCACCGAGGCCGTCGCGGAGCGCGCTCATCCAGTTCCACATGGTGTCGGAGTTGGCCTGGAAGGCCTGCCAGCACATCGGATCCTCGGTCTGCATGGCCGGGTTCGTGTGGTTGCTGCCCCACGTCTTCCAGCACTGGTACGCGCGGGAGGCGGGGTCGACGACGGTGCCGTGGGCTTGGGCGGGGGCCGACCAGGTCAGTGCGCCGACAACCACGGCGAACAGCATGACGAGCGCCTGGAGAGGCCGGCGGAGGGGCGACCGTGAACGCCCGGCTAACGGAATCTGTTTGCGCATGTGGGGGGACTCCTTCCAGTTGCAAGCTGTGATGGGAGCGCTCCCAACATGAAGGTCTCCGGCTGAAATGTCAATGAAACGGTCAAAGTTGATCATAGAGGTGGGCGGCGAGCAGGGAATCTGCCGTGGGTCGGGAGTCTGGCCCGGGGCTCGCGAGTTGCGCATGGTGGCCTGCGCGGCCCCGCTGCGTCCCGCGACCCTAAGGGCGAGCAGAGGATCGGTCCCGCGCCGACTGTCTGCGTGCCGCCAAGTTCCTCGACGGCCTTCGGGAGCAGGTGAACCGTCTCGTTGAGCAGTCCATGGACGAGTGGCGGCGCGTCAGCCAAGGTGACGTACCCGAGGGACGGACCGGGGGTGTGGTCCGTGACTGGTTCGGAAGCGCTGGTCAGGAGGGGTGCGACCGTGGGAGGAATCGGGAGTCGGCACGCAAGCCGGGCTCGGTCGAGAGCGGGCCCGGCGAAGGGCGCCTGACGGGTGAAAACCCAGGTCAGGCGCCTTTCCCGTGCGTCTAGAAGAAGCCCGGCTTCTTCGGCGAGTACGACACCAGAAGATTCTTCGTCTGCTGGTGGTACACCCTTCGCTTGGTTCTGACCAGCACAAATGCGCCTTGTGGAGGGGTATGGGTGGACCTTGGCCCGCATACGGTCCGGATCTTGGAAGGGGACCGAACAGCGGTCTCAGCACCTTGGCGTCGACCTGCGGTTTTCGCCGAACCATCGGCCACCGTCGCCTCGGTGTTCTCTGTCCGCCGGCCGACGGAACACGAACGCCGCGCAGGTGACTCCTCGGCAGAGCTGCTCCTGCCCCTCCCCGGACACGCCCGGAGCGCTCGCCCTCGACGAGCTCTACCGGCAGGGTGGTCTCGTCATGCCGTCTCCTGACACGAAGCGAACATCCGAAGGTCCGATCGACGGGCCGCGCCTCCCTGTTGTTCACGTGGCGGGAAGCACGGCACCGTCGTCGGTCTCAGTCGTTCCGAGTCGGTTCGGTGGTGAGTTTCCTCTGGCGGGCGGCCTCGATGTAGCGCGGGGCGAACTTCATCTCGTACGCCTCGGGCACGTCGTACGGAGATTGCCAGTGGTCCGGTACGAAGCTGTCGCCGTCCTCGTGGCAGAGGTGGCACGAGGCGCACCACTCGGTGCGCCATCCGTAGGCGACGGCCTGGACCCCGTCGAACGTCTCGTCCAGCGGGCCGTCCGCCCGGTACCAGCGGTGGAGATCGGTCGCGCCGCAGTGCGGACAGGGTGCCGAAAGGTCGGGAGCGGCCGGTTCCGCGTCGAAGGCCTCCTGTCAGGCGTCCCGCAGTTCGGGCGGAACGAGCCGCCAACCGCCCGGCCGCAGGGCGGCGCAGAACGTGGCCACGGCGGCGGCGCTGGCATTGTGGACGGCGTACACGGCGGCAGGGCGGTCGGCCTCTGTGGTCGTCAGCATGACCTCGAACGAGCGGTCGAGGCTGCACCGTTTCGATGGCCTCCAACGGAATCCGTATCACGCGCCCGTCCTGTTCCCACTGCACATAGTCGAATCCGTCCCCGAAGCGGGCGGTGGCGCCGGTGCCGCGCAGCACGAGGGAAGGGAGGCCAGGCATCGTCGTCATGTGCATGTGACAGCTGAGATCAACAAACGGTTGCCCACCACCGTGGCAGGCGCACGTCACGGACTCCGGGCGTACTCAGCGCTATGGCAACTTGGCCCCTCGGCACCACCCCAGCCAAGGCGATGATCCAGAGGCAGAGGAATGATCACGGCATCGGAAGCGTCCTGGCATGCAAGCGCCGACTCGTCCCAACCCGGCCAGAACACTTCAACAAGATCGTGTTACGAGCTCTTGGATGCCGGTTGGTAGCTTTAAGAACCCAATTGATTACACGGGGTATCTTTCGTGTCGGGTTGCCTGGAGCGCAACGATGCCTCCAGGCAACCCGACTTCAGGCTCTAGAAGAAGCCAAGTTTCTGAGGGCTGTAAGAACAAAGAATGTTCTTCGTCTGCTGGTAGTGCTCCAGCATCATCTTGTGCGTCTCGCGGCCGATTCCCGACTGCTTGTAGCCGCCGAACGCCGCGTGGGCCGGGTAGGCGTGGTAGCAGTTGGTCCAGATGCGGCCCGCCTGGATGGCCCGTCCCGCGCGGTACGCCGTGTTGATGTCCCGCGTCCACACGCCGGCGCCGAGGCCGTACGGCGTGTCGTTGGCGATCTTGACGGCGTCCTCGAAGTCGTCGAACGAGGCCACCGAGACGACCGGGCCGAAGATCTCCTCCTGGAAGATCCGCATGCGGTTGTCGCCCTCGAAGATGGTCGGCTGGACGTAGTAGCCGCCCTTCAACTCACCGTCGTAGTCGGCGCGTTCGCCACCGGTGAGGATCTTCGCGCCCTCCTGCCGACCGATGTCGATGTACGAGAGGATCTTGCTGAGCTGGTCGCCGGACGCCTGGGCGCCGATCATCGTGTCGGTGTCCAGCGGGTGTCCGGGCCTGATCAGTTCGGTGCGGGCCACGGCGGCCGCCATGAACTCGGAGTAGTTGCCGCGCTGGACCAGTCCGCGCGACGGGCAGGTGCACACCTCGCCCTGGTTCAGCGCGAACATCGTGAAGCCCTCCAGGGCCTTGTCGCGCAGGTCGTCGTCCTTCTCCCAGACGTCGTCGAAGAAGATGTTCGGCGACTTGCCACCCAGTTCCAGCGTGACCGGCTTCAGGTTCTCCGCGGCGTACTGCATGATCAGCCGCCCGGTCGACGTCTCACCGGTGAACGCGACCTTCGCCACCCGCGGGCTGGACGCGAGCGGTTTGCCCGCCTCCTCGCCGAAGCCGTTGACGATGTTCACCACGCCCGGCGGCAGCAGGTCCGCGACCAGACTCATCCAGTAGTGCAGCGACACCGGTGTCTGCTCGGCGGGCTTGATGACCACCGCGTTGCCGGCGGCGAGGGCCGGCGCGAGCTTCCACGTCGCCATCAGGATGGGGAAGTTCCACGGGATGATCTGCGCGACCACCCCGAGCGGCTCGTGGAAGTGGTACGCCACCGTGTCCTCGTCGAGTTCGCTGAGGGAGCCCTCCTGCCCTCGGACCGCCCCCGCGAAGTAGCGGAAGTGGTCGATGGCCAGCGGGATGTCCGCCGCCAGCGTCTCGCGGACCGGCTTGCCGTTCTCCCAGCTCTCCGCGACCGCGAGGGGCTCCAGGTGGGCCTCCATGCGGTCCGCGATCTTCAGCAGGATGTCGGAGCGCTCGCTCGCCGACGTCCGGCCCCAGCCCGGCGCGGCCGCGTGCGCCGCGTCGAGCGCCCGCTCCACGTCCTCCGCCGTGCCGCGGGCCACCTCGGCGAACGGCTGCCCGTTCACCGGGGACGGGTTCTCGAAGTACCGGCCGCGGGCCGGAGGCACGTACTCGCCGCCGATGAAGTGGTCGTAACGCGCCTGGTAGGAGACGATCGCGCCGTCGGTTCCGGGCGCCGCGTAACGGGTCATGGTGGAGGGCCTCCCTCAGCAGCGCTGCCCGCCGTTGGACAGCTCTGCGCGCGAGGCTAGGCAGGCCGACGTTGCATGCACGTTGCGCGGGGCGCGGCCGCGACCGGATCGGGGCGTTCCGGTGGAGCGTCCGCCGACCGTGCCGGAGCGGGCGGGCGGCCGGTGATCAGCGGCGCGTCCACGACGCCGGCGCCGCCAGCTCCGACTCCAGGGCGGCCAGCCGGGCTCGTACCGCGGCCGTCGGGCGTGCCGCTGCCAGCGCCCGCCACACGTCGATGTCGTCCTCGCCCCACGGCGTGTGTGCCCAGTCGGCGAGCAGGTCGGGGTCCCGGCCGGCCAGCAGGGCGGCGCGCAGGCCGTCGGCCAGGCGGCTGCGGAGCCGTACCACCGCCGGTGCCCGCGACGCCGGCAGCGGTGGCCCGGTGTACGCCGTGATCGCGGCCGTGACCGCCCCGGCCGCCAGCCGCCGTTCCACGACGGTGACGTCCGACTCGACGGGGACGGTGAGCCGGTACGGTCGCGAGGCCAGCAGTCCCGGTCCCAGCACCCCGCGCAGCCGGGCGAGTTCGACCCGCAGCGTCACCGGCGTCACCGACTCGTCCTCGTACAGCGCGCACAGCAACTCGTCCCCGGTCAGGCCCTCCGGGTGGCGGGCCAGCAGCACCAGGATCTCGCTGTGCCGTCGGCTGAGCCTGATCCGCCGCCCGCCCGCGGTGAGGTATGCCTCGTCGCGCCCCAGCACGGTCAGCTCGGGCGGGTCGGTCTCCGGCCGCTCCGGGGCGAGCAGCGCGAGGTGTGACTCCGCGGCCCGTGCGACCGCCTGGACGAAGCCCAGGCTGTGCGGATGCGCCAGCCCGTCGCCGCCGGTGATGTCCACCGCGCCCAGCACCCGCCCGGTCCGCGGATCGTGCACCGGCGCCGCCGCGCACGTCCACGGCTGCACCCGCCGGATGAAGTGCTCGGCCGCGAACACCTGCACCGGCCGGTCCACGGCGACCGCCGTCCCCGGCGCGTTCGTCCCCACCGCGGTCTCCGACCACCGCGCGCCCGGCACGAAGTTCATCCGCCCCGCCCGCCGCCGGGTCGCCGGGTGACCCTCCACCCAGAGCAGCCGGCCGTGCGCGTCGCAGACCGCGAGGAGATGTTCTCCGTCGGCGGCGAACGTGCCCATCAACTCCCGGAACAGCGGCATCACCCGCGCCAGTGGATGCTCGGCCCGGTAGGCGCCGAGGTCCGCGTCGGTCAGCTCCACGTCCGCGGTGCCGTCCGGCCCGACGCCCGCCCGCGCCGACCGTCGCCACGAGTCGGCCACCACGGACCGTACCGGCCGCGGCACTCGGCCCGCCTCGGTGAACGCGTCGTGCGCCCGCCGCAGTGTCCGTACACGCTCGGCGGGGTCGGCCCCCGGTTCCAGGGCCACCCAGGGATCGGTCACGTCGTCCTCCGGAAGGCGATGCGGCTGGGGACATCGTCACGCCGGGGGTGCGTCCCGACAACCGTTTGGACCGGGGTCACCCGAAAGAGGGAATGAAGGGATGAGGCGCAACCCGAGAGAGACGAGAGAGGGGACGCAGCCCGCGGGGGTCTCCCTCGCCCTCCGGCCCTGCCCGCACGGCGGGCAGCGGTAGTCGGCAGCGGGCGGTGCTGGACGACCCGGCAGCAGGCGGCAGCGGCAGGCGTCGGGCCGCCGCCCCGGGTGCTCAGCCCCGTCCCGCCACTCCCGCCGGGTCGTCCAGCACCGCCCGCACCACGGAGTGTGCCGCGCCGAGCAGCGGGCCCTGCGGCCCCAGCCGGGAGACGGACACCGGCCAGGGCGGGCCGGCCGTGCGGTGGGCGAGCTCGGACTCCAGGGACGGCAGCAGCCAGGGCGCCAGTCCGGCGAGGGCCCCGCCGAGCACGACGGCCTCCGGGTCCAGCAGGTTGAGGGCCCCGGTGAGGGCGACGCCCAGCGCCGTGCCCGCCTCGCGCAGCGCCTCGCGCACCTGCTCGTCGCCGTCCGCCGCGCGTCGGGCCAGCAGCCCGACGCGGTCCTCGCCCGGTTCCAGGCCGGCCGCGCGCAGGACCGCCTCCTCGCCGGCGTACTGCTCCAGGCAGCCACGGCCGCCGCACCCGCAGTCCGGCCCGTCGGGACGGACCGGAACGTGCCCCAGCTCCCCGGCGAAACCGCGGGTCCCGCGCAGCAGGCTGCCGTCGACGACGAGTGCGGCACCGATGCCGATCTCCGCCGAGACGTGCAGGAAGTCCCGCGGCGTGTCCGCGCCGAGCCAGAGTTCCGCGAGACCCCCGAAGTTGGCCTCGTTGTCCACGGTCAGCGGGAATTCGTCGGGCAGCAGGGTGCCGAGATCGACGTCGTGCCAGTCCAGGTTCGGGGCGCGGACGACGGTGCGGGCGTCCCGGCCCACCAGTCCGGGGACGGCCACCGCGAGTCCCGCCGGCCACAGCCCCTCACGCTCCCCGTCGGCCACGACCCGGCGCACGAGCGCGGTGAGTTCCCGCAGCACCGGTCCGGGGGCGCGGCCCCGGTTCGTGCCGTGCCGTACGGCGCGCGCCCGCACCTCGCCGCGCAGGTCGACGGCGCAGACCGCGAGGTGGTCCACGCCGATCTCCGCGCCGATGCCCGCCGGGCCGCGCCCGCTGATCGCGAGTGCCGACCCGGGCCGGCCCACCCTGCCCGGCCGCTCGGGGCCGAGTTCCTCGATCAGGCCGGTGCGTATGAGTTCGTCGACGAGCGTCGAGACCGCCGCACGGGTCAGGCCGATGTGCGTGGCGACCGCCGCCCGTGACAGCGGTCCCTCGGCGCTGACGGCGTGCATCACCCGGGCGAGGTTGCGGCGGCGCATGCCCTGCTGGGTGTCGGGCAGCGTTCGCCCGGGACCGGCCGGGCGGGCCTCGTGCGGCGGTGCGCTCATGCCTGCGTCGATCCTCAGTGGGTGTCCGTGTCCCGCTCCAGCAGCGGGGACGCGTCGGAGAGTACCCCGGCGATCCTGGCCAGGGCCGCCTCGTCCCGCTCCACGGCGTCGAGCACCGGGCCCCGCGCGGTGTTCCAGCGCCGGGCGACGGCAGCCGGGTCCTCCCCGGTCAGCAGGCCCGCCGCCTGTGCCGCGGCGCCCAGGGCCACGAGCTCCTTGGCGTCCGGGATCTGCACGGGCCGCCCGGACAGCCGGCGCACGGTCTGCTGCCAGGCCGTGCCGCGGGCGCCGCCGCCGATCAGCAGCAGCGGGGCGGAGCGGTCCGCGTCCTCGTCGAGGACCAGGTCGAGCGCGCCGAGCAGGGAGTGCACGGCGCCGTCGTAGGCGGCCTGGAGCAGCTGGCCGGCGGTGGTGTCGTGGCGCAGGCCGTGCAGCAGGCCGGAGGCGTTCGGCAGGTTCGGGGTGCGCTCGCCGTCCAGGTAGGGCAGGAGCGTGAGACCGGCGGCGGGCTCGACGGCCTCGCGGTCGAGGCCGAGCAGGGCGGCGACGCGGTCGACGGCGAGTGTGCAGTTCAGCGTGCACGCCAGCGGGAGCCAGGCGCCGTGCGCGTCGGCGAAGCCGGCCACCGTGCCCGTCGGGTCGGTGGGGCGCCGCTTCGACACGGCGTACACCGTGCCCGAGGTGCCGAGGCTCAGCACCGGGGCGCCGGGGCGCAGCCCGAGGCCGAGCGCGGCCGCCGCGTTGTCGCCGGTGCCCGCGGCGACCAGGGTGCCCTTGGAGAACGGCAGGTCGTGGCTGTCGCGCACGGTGCCCGCCACCTCGCCGGGCCGCACCACGCGCGGCAGCAGTGCTGGGTCGAGGCCGACGTGGGCCAGGATCCCGTCGTCGTACGCCTCGGTCGCGGACGCCCACCAGCCGGTGCCGGAGGCGTCACCGCGGTCGGTCGTGCCCTCGCCCGTGAGCCGTTCGGTGAGGTAGTCGTGGGGGAGGCGTACGGCCTTGGTCGCGCGCAGGGCCTCGGGCTCGTGCTCGGCGAGCCACGCCCACTTCGTGACCGTGAAGGAGGCGGCCGGCACCGAGCCGGTGCGCTCCGCCCAGAACTTCGCGCCGCCCAGCTCCTCCGTCAGCCTGCGGGCCTGCGGGGCCGAGCGCACGTCGTTCCACAGCAGCGCCGGGCGCACCGGTTCGCCGTGCCCGTCCAGCGTCACGAGCCCGTGCTGCTGTCCGCCGATGGACACGGCAGCCGCTTCGCGGGCCGCGTCACCGCACTGGCGCAGGGCCTCGTGCAGGGCGTCCCACCACTGGCGCGGGTCGCTCTCCCGGCCGGCGCCGGAGGTCACCGTGTGCGGTGCCTGGCCGCTCGCGACGACCTGGCCGGTGGCCGCGTCGACGACCAGCACCTTGGTGGACTGGGTGGACGTGTCCACGCCGACGACGAGCGGACCCTCGGCTGCTGACATCGGGATCTCCCTAACTTTTTCCGCGGCTCCGCGGGATCTGACTTCCCAGAGATGCTTCCGCATACTAATTTGTAAACGGCCATGACGAAATAGTCTGCAAGCAAGGAGCCGCGGCAATGAGCTACCAGCCCACCCCGACGACAAGTTCACTTTCGGTCTGTGGACCGTCGGCTGGCAGGGACGCGACCCGTTCGGTGACGCCACGCGGCGTGCCCTGGACCCGGTCGAGACGGTGCGGCGCCTGGCCGAGCTGGGCGCGCACGGCGTGACCTTCCACGACGACGACCTCATCCCCTTCGGGTCCTCCGACAGCGAGCGCGAGGAGCATGTCAAGCGCTTCCGCCAGGCCCTGGACGCCACCGGTATGAAGGTGCCGATGGCCACCACCAACCTCTTCACGCACCCGGTCTTCAAGGACGGCGCGTTCACCGCGAACGACCGCGACGTGCGCCGCTACGCGCTGCGCAAGACGATCCGCAACATCGACCTGGCCGCCGAGCTGGGTGCGAAGACCTACGTGGCCTGGGGCGGGCGCGAGGGCGCGGAGTCCGGCGCCGCCAAGGACGTGCGCGTCGCCCTGGACCGCATGAAGGAGGCCTTCGACCTCCTCGGCGAGTACGTCGTCGAGCAGGGCTACGACCTGCGCTTCGCCATCGAGCCCAAGCCGAACGAGCCCCGCGGCGACATCCTGCTGCCCACCGTCGGGCACGCGCTGGCGTTCATCGAGCGCCTGGAGCGCCCGGAGCTGTACGGCGTCAACCCCGAGGTCGGTCACGAGCAGATGGCGGGCCTGAACTTCCCGCACGGCATCGCCCAGGCGCTGTGGGCGGGCAAGCTCTTCCACATCGACCTCAACGGCCAGTCCGGCATCAAGTACGACCAGGACCTGCGCTTCGGCGCCGGTGACCTGCGTTCGGCGTTCTGGCTGGTCGACCTGCTGGAGAGCGCCGGCTACGAGGGCCCCAAGCACTTCGACTTCAAGCCCCGCGCACCGAGGACCTCGACGGCGTGTGGGCGTCGGCCGCGGGCTGCATGCGCAACTACCTGATCCTCAAGGAGCGTGCGGCCGCGTTCCGCGACGACCCCGAGGTCCAGCAGGCCCTGCGCGACTCCCGCCTGGACCAGCTGGCCCAGGCCACCGCCGCCGACGGACTGCAGGCCCTGCTCGCCGACCGTGCGGCGTTCGAGGACTTCGACGCCGACGCGGCCGCCGCCCGCGGCATGGCCTTCGAGCGCCTCGACCAGCTCGCCATGGACCACCTGCTCGGCGCCCGCGGCTGACGGCACGCGCGCGTGGGTGCGCCCGGACCCTTTCCGGCGCCCTCACGCGCGCCGCGCGTCCCGCTACGCGCGCGTGCGGCTGGCCAGGTACGCGCGCGTCGCTCATCACGTCATCACGTACGCGCGTGCGCCGTCGAGGCACATGCGCGTGTGTGCCGTCGAGGCGTACGCACGCGCGTGCCGTCGAGTACGCCGTACCGGTGGCCTCCGCGCTGAGCACGTCGTACCGGTGGCGTCCGTGGTGAGTACGCCGGAATGGTGCCGTCCACGGCATGAGCCGGTACCAACTTCCGTGCGGGGGGTCGCGGGTCGGCGCGCCCACCGCGATCCTGGACGCCATGGCCATGCCGCCCGTACCGCCCAAGCCGCCCGGTCCGCCGGGTGACACGCCGCCTCCGGGCGGCTTCGGACCGCCCTCCCCGGGCTTCGGCCCCGATCACGGTGCGGGAGGCGGCGACCGGCCGCCGTCCCGGCCGTCCTCCGCGCCGCCCGGTCCTCCCGGTGGCCCCGGAAGGCGCGGGAACCCGCTCTTCGCCGTACTGGCGCTGCTGGTCGCCGCCGTGGCCGTCGTCACCGTGGTGCTGATGGCCTCCGGGGACGACGATTCGCCCGACGGCGACGCGCCGGCGGGCGCGGGCTCCTCACCCGCCCCCTCGTTCCGCCTGCCGAGCGGCCTGCCCAGCGGCTTCCCGACCGAACTGCCGTCCCGGCTTCCCAGCGGGCTCCCCGACGAGTTGCCGACCGTGCTGCCGAGCGATCTCGAGTCCCTCCTGCCGTCTGTGGGAGAGCTGCTCCCATGAGCCTGCCGTCGCGCGGCGCGCGCATGAGGCCACGTGCCGCATCGCGTGTTGCCGCACGCGCGGGAGGCCTCACACCGCATCACGCGTGACGGCGTGTGCGGCACACGCGCGTGCCGCACACGCCCACCGTCGCCGCCCGGCCACCCGGCCGCGTGCCGCCCGGCCCGGTGTCACCGGTCGGCTGTCACAGCCCCCTCGGCAGGCGCACGTACGTCACCTTCGTCTCGATGCCGCTGTCGATCAGCCGGCCCTGGGCGTCGAACGCGCCCGCGCCGTCCGTCATCCCGAAGTCGTTGTCGTTGATCAGGGCGAGCGTGTCGCGGTTCACGAGCGCGACGCCCTCGATCTTGCCGGGCACTCCGGCGACCGTGCCGAGGTCGACGACCAGTCGCTTGGAGAGCGCCGGGACGCCCGCGGCCGCCGGGTCCGCCAGCTGTTCCAGCGACGGCGACGTCGCCCCGTCGTCCCAGCGGCCGCCCAGGATGTCCGCCTCGCGGTCCAGCCGCACCAGGTGCAGGCGGGCGGCCTTGTCGGTCCGCTCCTCGACCAGCAGCCGCTCACCGCCCACCGCGACGACCGAGGAGATCTTGAGTTCGGAGGTGTCGTCCTCGCTCGGGTCGACCACCGCCACCGGGTCGAAGCGGTACGCGTACTCGGCGGTGACCGCCTTCTTCTTCGGCGAGAAGCGCAGCAGGCGCACCGTGCGCGAGGCCTCGCCGGCGTCCTTGTCCGGCAGCGACAGCGGGCTCTGCACCGCCAGCACGAGGTCGCCGCCCGGCAACTGCGCGAGCCCCTCGAATCCGCGGTTGACCTTGCGGTGCAACAGCACCCCGGGCAGCGCCTCCACCACCGTATAGTCGGCGCCCGTCAGGTTCAGGCCCTCGGGCACGTAGCGGGTGAGGACCTTCCCGCGCGCGGAGACGTGGACGAGCGAGGGCCCGTACTCGTCGACGAGCCAGAAGCCGCCGTCCGCCGCCGGCACGACGCCCTCGGTGTCCAGCCCGTTCGGATCGAACGGCAGCGGCGTCCGCGCGTCGTAGGAGTACGGCGCCTCGTCGCGTTCCGCCTGGTTCGACAGGCCCGTCACGGGCTTGCCGGACGAGGTGGTGAGCGGGATCGACCGGAGCACCCTCACGGTGTCCCCGGACACCTTGATCCGCACGATCGCCGGATCGAAACCGGGCACCGGGAACGTCCGGCGCTTCGTGCCGTCCACCTTGATCTGGCCGTTGGGACCGCGGTCGGTGACCGTCCAGTACTCGCCCTTGCGGCCCGCCGGGTGGATGTCGCTGCCGATGCCGCCGAGGTCCACGCCCCGGTCCTCGGCGACGGTGCCGGGCAGAAGCGCGTTGCTGAACGTCCCGAGCGGATGTCGCCGAGCGTCGCCGTCGCGATGACGCGTGCCTCCCCGGGCCGCGGGTGGGCGGACGCCGGGTCGGCGGCTGTGAGGGCGGTCAGCACGGCGAGCGGTACGACCGCCGCGACGGAACGCCGGACCGCGCGTCGGCCGGTGGCATGCGGGGACATCGAGCCTCCTGGGGAACATCTGTGGTGACAGCGCACAGGGTCGGTTCACCCGCGGAACGCCGTGCGACGCCCCGGTGAACGCGTTCCGTCCGACGACCGTCGGTCCTGCCCGCACGCCTCCACCGGAGCGGCTCTCACCTCAGCAGGGCTCTCCCGCCCGTCGGACCCGACGGCGGCCAGGGCCGTCGCCGGATCCCGGGCCGCGCCCCCGGCCGGCACCCAGCGCCCGCGCTCCTTGCGATACGGCCACCAGCGGCCGTCCCGCCCCAGACGCAGCTGACCGGCCGACCCGGCCACCGTCCACCGGTTGCCCCGTGCCCGCAGCGCCGGCCGCTCGTCCTTCGCCCAGGCGGCGTCCAGGGCGGCACGCGCGCGTGCGAGGGCCTCGCCCTCGACGGTCCATTCCTCCTCGAGCACCGCCAGCGCGGCCCGGCCCCCGATGCGCCAGGCCCGGACGGCCAGTTCCAGCTGCTCCCGGTCACGCCCGGAGCCGGCGGCGAGCCGGTCCGACACGGGGCGCGGCGGCCCGGCGCCTCCGGGACCGTCCGCCGCCAGCCGCACCGCGTCCTCCCCGACCGTCAGTTCTCCGGCCGGAGCCCGCCGTTCCGTCCCGCCCCGCAGAGCCTCCGCCAGCAGGGCGCGGGCCCGTACGGCCGTGCGGGCGGCCAGGAGCTCCAGGGCGGCCGGTTCCACCTCGCCGACGGGCGATACCTCGGTGTTCAACGAGGGCGGCACGCCGGGCCGTTCGGGCAGCTCGGGGACGGCGGGCAACGGGGGCAGGACGTGCCCGGCGAGGTACGCCTCCAGCGCGTCCACGCCTTCCTGCGGGGCGGGCGCGGTCGCGGCCGGTGCCGCGGCGGTGCTGCGGGCCTGGAGGCCGGCGAGGAGGGCCCGTTCGGCGCCGCCGCGCAGAAGCAGCAGGACGAACGGATCCTCGTCGAGCAGCCGCGCCACCTGATAACACAGGGCCGCCGTGTGGCCGCAGTGGTCCAGGCGCCGCAGCCGCACTCCGCCTCCAGCTCGCCCGGTCCCGGAAGCAGGTCGACACCCGCCGTCCCCGCGTCCTCGACCAGGTGCGGCGGCAGTTCACGGTCGAGCAGCGCGGCCACGTGCCCGGCCCGTTCCACGGCCAGGTCCAGGAACCGGTCCCACTGGCCGTCCGTCAGGACGTCGAGCAGCACATCGGCCCGGTGCCCCGTGCCGTCACGGTCCCTGACCACGGCCGTGATGCGCCCCGGTCGTATCGACACGGCGCCCACGGCCCCCGCGCGCGCGAGCCCGCGGCCCGTCCGCATCTGCTTCCCGTCCAGTGCCCCGTCCTCCAGGGCGGCCAGCCACGCCCGCCCCCACCACGACTGCGCGAAACCCTTCCCCGCGCGGGAGGCGGCGGCTGGAAGACACGTTCCCGCTCGTTGTCGTACGACTTCATCGCGTTCCCCCTCGCAGTTCCACCAGCTCGGCCAGTTCGGCGTCCGACAGCTCGGTGAACCCCGCCTCCCCGGAGCCGAGCACGGCGTCGGCGAGTTCGCGCTTGCGGCGCAGCATGTCGGCGATGCGGTCCTCGACCGTGCCCTCCGCGATCAGCCGGTGCACCTGCACCGGCCGGGTCTGTCCGATGCGGTGGGCCCGGTCGGTGGCCTGTGCCTCGACGGCCGGGTTCCACCAGCGGTCGTAGTGCACGACATGCTCCGCGCGCGTCAGGTTGAGTCCGGTCCCGGCCGCCTTGAGCGACAACAGGAACACGGGCACCTCGCCGTCCTGGAAGCGCGCCACCATGGCCTCGCGCTCCGCGACGGGAGTGCCGCCGTGCAGGAACCGGGTCGGCACGCCCCGCGCGGCCAGATGGCGCTCGAGAACCCGTGCCATGCGCACGTACTGCGTGAAGACCAGGACGCTCGCCCCCTCGGCGAGGATCGTGTCGAGCAGCTCGTCCAGCAGTTCGAGCTTCCCGGAGCGCCCGGCGGTCCTCGGCCGTTCCTCCTTGAGGTAGTGCGCCGGGTGGTTGCAGATCTGCTTGAGGTCCGTCAGGAGCTTCACGACCAGTCCGCGCCGTGCCATGTCGTCCGCCTCGGCGATCGTCGCGAGCGTCTCGCGCACCACGGCCTCGTACAGGCCCGCCTGTTCCCCGGTCAGGGACACCGGGTGATCGGTCTCGGTCTTGGGCGGCAGCTCCGGCGCGATGCCCGGGTCCGACTTGCGGCGGCGCAGCAGGAACGGGGTCACGAGCCGGGCGAGCCGCTCGGCCGCGGCCGGGTCCCCGCCTTCCTCGACCGCCCGGGCGTACCGGGTGCGGAACGTGCCCAGCCGGCCCAGCAGTCCGGGGGTCGTCCAGTCCAGGATCGCCCACAGTTCCGACAGGTTGTTCTCGACCGGCGTTCCCGTGAGCGCCACGCGCGCGCGTGTTTTGATCGTGCGCAGTGCTCGCGCGGTCTCCGCGTACGGGTTCTTCACGTGCTGCGCCTCGTCCGCCACCACCAGCCCCCAGGGCACCCCGCCGAGCCGGCCCGCGTCCATGCGCAGGGTGCCGTAGGTGGTGAGGACGAACTCCCCGTCGGCCAGGTCCGCGAGATCGCGGCGCGGCCCGTGGAAGCGGCGCACGGGTGTGCCGGGGGCGAACTTCTCGATCTCCCGCTGCCAGTTGCCCATGAGGGACGTCGGGCAGACCACCAGGGTGGGACCGGCGGCCGAGGGATCCGTCCGGCGGTGCAGGTGGAGGGCGATCAGCGTGACGGTCTTGCCGAGACCCATGTCGTCGGCCAGGCAGCAGCCGACCCCCAGGGACGTGTTCCTGGCCAGCCAGCCGAGGCCGCGCCGTTGGTAGTCACGCAGCGTCGCGTGGAGCGCGGCGGGCTGTTCCACCGGTTCCTGGTCCTGCGGGCGCGCCAGACGCTCCCGCAGGACCGCCAGCCATCCGGTGGGCCGCACCTCGACCCGACGGCCGTCGACCTCCGTGGAGCCCGTCAGGGCGGCGCCGAGCGCGTCGACCGGGGTCACCTCGCGGTCCCGCCGGGCGTGAGCACGGCGCACCTCCCGGGGGTCGATCAGTACCCACTGGTCGCGCAGCCGCACGAGCGGCCGGTTCGCCTCGGCGAGGCGGTCCAGTTCCTCGCGCGTGAGGCGCCGGTCGCCCAGCGCGAACCACCAGCTGAGGGTGAGGACCGCGTCCGCGGACAGGAACGACGGCGTGTCCGAGGCGGCCCGGTCCGGCCCGGCGGCGTCGTCGGGCGGGCCCACCACCGCGCGGGTGGTGAGCGTGCGTGCCAGCTCCCTGGGCCAGTGCACCTCGACTCCCGCCGCGGCCAGCGCCCGCGATCCCTCTCCCAGGAGTTCCGAGACCTCCTCGTCGACCAGATCGACGGCGTCCGGGACGGCCGTCGACAGCAGGGGTGTGAGGGCGGGCCACGCGCGGGCGGCGCGGCGCAGGGCGAGGAGCGCGTCCCCCGCGCGCGTGGGCCGAACGCCGTCCGGTCGGCGCCGGAGTCCTGCCAGATCGCGGTGGCGTCCGCGACGAGCGCGGGATCGCTCACGCTGTGCACCTGTGGCACGGCGCGGAAGGACGGTGCCGCTTCCTCGGCGTCCCGGGTGAGCCCCGCGACCTCGATCCGCAGCGAGACCCGTACGCCGGCGTCGTGGCCGGCCGCCACGTCGGCGGCCCAGGCCCGCAACCGCGGCACGTGCAGGGGCTCCGGGGCCGCGTAGGCCGGTCCGCCGCCAGGAGCGGTGCGGCGGGCGAGCGGGGGAGGGTGTCCGCGACCGCGTCCAGGAAGGCCCGCAGCAGCCCTTCCCGGTCCGGCAGCCGCAGGGGCGGGACGTGGTCCAGCGGCAGGGCGTGTGCCTCGGGAGGCATGGCGGCGGCCAGCCGGCGCACTCGCTCGACGTCGTCCGGTCCCAGGGGGCCCGCGCGCCAGGCGTCGTGATCGTCGGGGACAGACCGGGCAGCAGCAGCCCGCGCGCGGTGAGGTCCAGGGCCGTCAGGGCCGCCGCGCCCCAGAAGGCGACCGCCCGGTGCGCCTCGTGCACGGCACGCGCGCGGGTGAGGACGGTCAGGGCCTCGTGCATCGGCAGCAGCACGGCCGGTACGCGCACCAGCGTCACGCCCGCGCCGGAGGGCCGGACGACGGACAGGTCCTCCAGCGAGCCCGACCCGGGAACGGGCGGGGCGTCGCCATCGTGCTGCCAGAAGGCGAAACGGCCGGTGCGCGCGGGCACGCCGGGCACGAACACGGCGGGCCGGCGCGCCAGTTCCACGATCTCGGACGGTGTTCCCGCGGAAACCCACTGCACGGAGATGCCCACTCCTCAAATTTGACTACTGACGTCGGCGGCCGAGGGTACAGCATTCCGTCACCCAGCGTGCGCCACTGCCGGAAGGACTCCCGGAAGAGGCGCGGCCGAAGGGGTCTCAGGGGCATCTCGGGGTGGACGTCAGGGACGTCTCAGGGATGATGCTGGAACCGGGCACCGCGCAGAGCCGTTCTCACATCAGAGAGCGGCAGTGGCCGCGGAGGAGGCGACGCACATGTCGAAGAACGCGAAGATCGCCGCAGGGGGAGTGGCCGTAGGGCTCCTGCTGCTGATCTGGCTGCCCTTGTGGGCGGTTCTGCTGATCGTGCTGGGGGTTCCGGCCGTGGCGTACCTCACGCTGGATCCCTCGCAGCGGCGCAGGCTGCGCCGGGTCACGCGCAAGGAGATCGGCCGCTGATCCGCGGGGGCCGCGTCGCGGCCCCCGCCGTCCGGCATGCGTTTGGGCTCCGCCGTCCGGGTTCAGCTGGGCCGTACGGCCATCTTGTCGAGCGCCTCGAGCAGGCCGGGCAGTTCGGGTCCCCGCCCGACCGGCAGCACCTCGCCCGGTTCGTCGTCGAGCAGGACGAAGGCGATGTCGTCGGTGCGGGCCACCAGCGACCACCCGGGGCCGTCCGCGCGCAGCGTGCGCGCGTCACCCGCGGCGAACGACGACCGCACGCGTCCCAGCGGAGGCGGTGTCTCCACGTAGGCGCGGACCTCCGCGAGGACACGTCGTACACCACCGTGTCCCGCCGGGGCGTCCCCGCCGTCCTCCGCCCCGCCGTCGCCCGGCCCGGCCGCCTCCGCCCCCTCCGGCGCGGGCGCGAACTCGGAGTCGTCGATCTGCTCTCGCCACAGCGCCCACTGGAGCGCGATCTCGTCGGCTCCCAGCCGCCGCTGCGCGGGGCCCCAGGCGGTCGTGTCCGGCGGGCGCAGAGCGGGACCGTCCGTCTCCTCCGGCCCGGGGTCGTGAGGCGCCGGCACGCCGGGCGCCGCGACGGCCACCGCCAGGGGCCAGCCGGGCAGGGCGGCGACCACCGTCCGCTCGTCGGGCGACAGGTCGTACTCCATGCCGCAGTCCCACGACGCGATGGCGACGGCCACCAGCGACACGTCGTCGATGACGACCGTCCACCGAGCGCCCTCACCGTCCTGGCCCAGCACCAGGCCGTAGCCGTCGGCGAGCGGCGCGAGGCCGAGCGCCGCGCAGGCCTCCGGGTAGTCGTCGCCCAGCACACTCGGGAACTTCGCCGGCGTCAGCAGCACCGCCGTGAGCACGTAGAGCGCATCGTCCGCGGCGGCGACGGCGTCCTCTTCCGTCCCTGCCATCCCAGCCTCCCCATCGGTTCGTCCATCGGCGCGCACCCTAGTGCGGCGAGAAGGTGCTTGTCACGACTCCCCGACCCGCCCGGAGCTGCAGTTTTCCCACCGGACGGGGGCGAATCGCCCTCAGGTCGCCGACAGTGTCACGCCGGCGGCAGTCCGAGAAGGGTCCGCGCCACCGTCCGCGGCGACTCGTCGCGCTCACGCGCGAGTGCGATCACCGCCCGGCACGCCAGTTCGTTGACCCCGAAGGACAGCGCCTCGGGGGACACCCAGCCCGCCGCCTCCTCCATCCCGTCCTGATCGTCCTCCGCGCACGCGGCCACGTACGCGGCGGCCGCCTCGAACAGGTTGGGCGCGCGCCCGGTGCCGGATCCCCGCGGCTTTCCGGCGGGACGTGCGTCGCCCGGCCGCGGCCGCCCGCGCGTGGCGCCGAGCAGCCGCTTCCGGATCCTGCCGACCGAGTCGAACATCGCCGACCGCCTTTCCCTCGCATGGTTGCGCCGACCGAGCGTCCACCGGACGTCACTCACAGTAGAGTCGTGGTTCCGGCGGCAGAAGGGGGCGGAGCGGTGAAGCGCTACGAGCGGCTCGGACGGATCCGGCGCATGGACCCCGTGACGGAGGCCTCCGAGATCTACCGGCTGACCGTCGCCCACGAGTTCCCCTGGGACTTCACCCGTGCCCTGGAACTCGCCCTCTACCGCACCTACGCGGTGCCGAGCATCGGCGGTCTGCTCGCCCGCACGGCGGAACTCACGGAGCGCTCGCAGAAGCGCTACGACGACACCGCGCTGCTCCTCGACGCCGTCGTCGAGCACGGATTCGACAGCGAACAGGGCCGGACGGCCGTCCGCCGCATCAACCGCATGCACCGCAGCTACGACATCAGCGACGACGACATGCGCTACGTGCTCTGCACGTTCGTCGTCATGCCCAAGCGCTGGATCGACGCCTACGGATGGCGCAGGCTGTCCCGCCACGAGATCGTCGCCTCCACCGTCCACTACCGCACTCTCGGACACCGGATGGGCATCAAGGAGATCCCCTCCTCCTACGAGGAGTTCGAGGCCTGCCTCGACGCCTACGAGGAGGCCCACTTCGCCTGGGACGAAAGCGCACGCGCGGTCTCGGACGCCACCCTCGACCTGATGGCCTCCTGGTACCCGAAGCCGCTCGCCCCCGTGCTGCGCACCACCACCCTCGCCCTGCTGGACGAACCGCTTCTGCGAGCCTTCCGCTACACCCCGCCCGCCCCCGTCACGCGCGCGCTGGTCCGCCGGGCCGTACGCGCGCGCGGCCGCGTCGTCCGCCTCCTCCCGCCGCGCCGCGCACCGCACTTCGCGCGCCAGAACCGGGAGATCAGGAGTTACCCGCAGGGCTACCGCCTCGAGCAGTTGGGCACCCGGCCGACGCCCGGCCTGCGAGGCTGCCCCGTACGGCACGGTGACGGCTCAGCCGCCCGGTGACGCCGGCGTCTCGCGCGCGGGACCGTGCCGGCCGTCGGGCACCACGTCGTGTCCGACAGCCCCGGTGCCGTCGCGAAGGCGGTCGACGAGGACGCGTGGGGCTCAGCCCTCGCGCACGGCCAGCGCCAGGAACCGGGCGTCCTCGTCGACGTACGACGTCATGCGCCACCCCGAGCCCGCGAGCAGCGACCGCAGGTTCGGCTCGGCGCGCAGGTCGTCCGGGGTGACGCTGCGCCCCTGGCGTGCCGCGAGGGCCGCCCTGCCGATCGGATGGAAGAGCGCCAGCGCGCCGCCGGGGCGGACCACCCGCGCCAGTTCGCGCAGGTCCCGCGAGGGGCGGGCAGGTGGGCGACGAGACCGGCGGCGAACACCGCGTCGAGCGAACCGGAGCGCAGGGGGAGCGCGGTGACGTCGACGAGCAGCAGGCGCCCGGCCCGGTCACGCCCGGCCCGCACGGCGGCCTCCAGCATCGCCGGGGTCAGATCCGCCCCGACGACGACCCCGGAGGATCCCACGGCGTCGCGCAGCGGTGGCAGGGCCCGTCCGGTGCCGCAGCCCGCGTCCAGCACGCGGTCGCCCTCGCGCAGACCGAGTTCCGTGACCGCGGCCGCGTAGGCGGGGCCGTCGTCGGGGAACCGGCTGTCCCAGTCCGCCGCGCGCGGGGTGAAGAACTCCTGGACGTGTGTGTGGTCGTCGCTCATGTCCCGCATGATCCCCCACCGGCGCGGAGGGCGTCTCGAACCGGGGGGGCGCCCCTCGCGTCAGTCCGCCACGGCCTTCTGCGCCAGGACCTTCTCGATCCCGACGCGGACCACCAGCTCGCCCGGGACACCGTTGCGGGCGCCGAACGCCTCGGCCCGGTCGTCCCCCATGTACCGCGCCGCGATGCGGGTCGCCCACAGCCGCACCTGGTCGAGGTCCTCGGAGATCCGGGCGCGCCCCTGCAGCACGACGAAGTCGAACGGCGGCCGGTCGTCGTCCACGCACAGGGCGACCCGGCCGTCCCGCGCCAGATTGCGCCCCTTCACCGTTTCCTTACCGGTGTTGAACACCACCTCGTCCCCGTCGAGCAGGAACCAGACGGGCGCCACGTGCGGGCTTCCGTCGGCCCGTACCGTCGACAGCTTCGCGGTGCGGGTGCCCTGCGAGACGAACGCCCGCCATTCCTCGTCGGTCATCTTCTGTGCCATGCCCCCATCCTCCTTGCCCGGCGGCCGGAGGTGGGGAAGGCTGGCGGACGGACCTGTCGGCCAGGCGGGAACACCACACGGGGAACGTCACGGGGAGACGGATCATGGCACAGAAGCAGAGCCTGGGGTGGCTGCTGGACGACCTGACCGAGCGCGTCGAACAAGTGCACCACGCCCTGGTCCTGTCCACCGACGGACTGGTGGCGGGCGCGAGCACGGGACTGCGCAGGGAGGACGCCGAGCACCTTGCCGCCGTCGCGTCCGGACTGCACAGCCTGGCCAAGGGATCCGGCCGTCACTTCGGTGTCGGCCGGGTGCGCCAGACGATGGTCGAGTTCGACGACGCGGTGCTGTTCGTCACGGCCGCCGGCAGCGGCAGCTGTCTCTGCGTGCTCAGCGCGGCCCAGGCCGACATGGGACAGATCGCCTACGAGATGGCCCTGCTCGTCAATCGCGTCGGAGAGCACCTCACCGTCGACGCGCGGCGACCCGACAGCGAACCCCACCCATAGCTCTGACCTGCGCCTCCGTTCCCCCTCGTGGACTTATCCACAGGCCACCAAGAGTTTCGCGAACGGGGCTACGGTTTTTCCCGAGGCCACCGCGGACGGCGCGGGGCCCTTCACTCCACGGGGGAGACCGACCATGTCGGGCAACACTGTCGCGCCACCGCGCGCCCTCTTCTGCACCTACAGCCGCGCGGCACGGGAACTGGGCCTCAAGCGCCGTCAGTTCGACCTCGCCGTGCACCTCGGACGCATCAGGACCGTGCCCGACGAGGGAGGAGGGGGCCGGCGGGTGGCCCGTGCCGAGATCGACCGCCTGCGCGCGGCGCCCGGCTTCCCCGACGCCCTGACCAGGAGCGTCGAGGCCGTCGGTACCACCGAGGCGGCGGCCGTCATGCGGGTGCCTCCGAGCCGGTTCACCCGTCTGGCGAGGATGGGGTTCCTGGTGCCCGTGACGTTCTACCTGAATCGTTACCGCGCCGTCGTATGGCTCTACCTCACCGATGAACTGCGGCAGTTCACCGCCGACGAGGGCAACGCGATCCTGCTGACGGGCCGTGCGCCCGAAGGGACGCGGGACCGGTTGACCGCCGGACTGGACCTACGGGCCCGGAACTGGCGCGGGCGGCACCTCGGAGCCCTGCTGCGGCAGGCCGAGGACCCCTGGCAGCGGGCGGGCGCTCTGGCCGCCCTCCTGGACCCGGCACAGATCGCCGACATCGCCAGGGACCCCTACGAACGTTCCCACCTGAACCGCTTCCGGCCCGGACCGCCGACGTACAGCGCCCCGGGTTCACCGGCCGCGCAGCTGGCGGAGAGGATCATGACGGCGGCCGACCCTGACGAGATCGCCTGGCTGCGCTCCGACCTGGCCCACGCCCTCGAACAGGCCCGCGCACACCGGCCGGCACCACGACCCACCGCGAAGCCCGCCACGCCCCGGCCGGCCGGAAACCCGGAGCGGACCCCACGGGCCGAGCGGCCCGGGAGCGGACTCCTGGGCCGGCTGCTCCGCAGAGGCGTCCGGGGCGCCGGGACCTACAGCTTCCGGAACAGCCCCTCCTGCACGACGGACACCAGCAGCCGCCCCTGAAGGTCGTAGATCCGCCCGCGTGCCAGACCGCGGCCCCCGATCGCGACGGGCGACTCCTGGTCGTAGAGGAACCACTCGTCCGCGCGGAACGGCCGGTGGAACCACATCGCGTGGTCCAGGGACGCCATGTCGAAGTTCCGGGGCCCCCACAGCGGTTCGACCGGAAGGCGCACGGCGTCCAGGAGAGTCATGTCGCTGGCGTACGTCAGGGCGCAGGTGTGCACCAGCGGATCGTCACCCAGCGGACCGACGGCACGCATCCACACCGCACTGCGCGGCTCGGCGTCCTTGATCTCCTCGGCGCTCCAGCGCAGCCGGTCCGCGTACCGGATGTCGAAGGGCTGCCGACGCGCCATCCGCTCCAACTGCTCCGGCAGTGCGCCCAGGTGCGTCCGGACCTCCTCGGTGACCGTCGGCAGGGACTCCGGATCCGGCACCTCGCGGGCCGGCGGCAGCTGGTGCTCGAAAGGACCTTCCTCAGGCTTGTGAAAGGAGGCGGTGAGATTGAAGATCGTGCGTCCCTGCTGCACCGCGGTGACCCGGCGCGTCGTGAACGACCGCCCGTCCCGCACCCGTTCGACCTGGTACACGATCGGCACCCCCGGCCGGCCCGGCCGCAGGAAGTACGCGTGCAGCGAGTGCACGGGCCGGTCGCCCTCCGTCGTCCGGCCGGCCGCCACCAACGCCTGGCCGGCGACCTGTCCGCCGAAGACCCGTTGCAGTGACTCCTGCGGGCTGCGGCCGCGGAAGATGTTGACCTCGATCTGCTCGAGGTCCAGCAGGTCCACGAGCCTCTCGGCCGGATTCGTCATGTGTGTGCTTCTCCTGTGCCGCGTCCGTCCGTTCCCGTGCTCACAACTGACCGACGTCGGTGACGCGGACCACCGCGCGACCCTCGGCGTCCGACGCCGCCAGGTCGACCTCCGCGCTGATGCCCCAGTCGTGATCGTCGTTCGGGTCGTCGAAGATCTGACGCACCCGCCACAGCCCGTGCTGCGGCTCCTCCTTGATGACCAGCAGTTTGGGACCGCGGGCGTCCGGACCGGTACCGAGGTCGTCGTACTCGTCCCAGTACTTGTCCATCGCCTCGCCCCACGCGTCGGCGTCCCAGCCCGACTCGCCGTCCATCTCGCCCAGCTCGTCGACGTGGTCGAGGGCGGCGAGTTCGACCCGGCGGAACATCGCGTTGCGCACGAGGACGCGGAAGGCGCGCGCGTTGGCGGTGACGGGCTTGACCTCGTCGGCCTTCTCCTGGGCCTCCTCGGCGGTCATCTCCTCCGGGTTGGCCAGCTGCTCCCACTCGTCCAGCAGACTGGAGTCGACCTGCCGCACCATCTCGCCGAGCCACTCGATCAGGTCCTGCAGGTCCTCCGACTTCAGGTCGTCCGGGACCGTGTGGTCGAGCGCCTTGTAGGCGCTCGCCAGGTAGCGCAGCACGATGCCCTCGGTGCGGGCCAGTTCGTAGTGCGACACCAGCTCGGTGAACGACATCGCCCGCTCGTACATGTCGCGGATGACCGACTTCGGCGACAGCGGATGGTCACCCACCCACGGGTGGCTCCTGCGGTACGTGTCGTACGCGTGGAACAGCAGCTCCTCCAGCGGCTTCGGGTACGTGATGTTCTGGAGGCGCTCCATGCGCTCCTCGTACTCCACGCCGTCCGACTTCATCGCGGCGACCGCCTCGCCGCGTGCCTTGTTCTGCTGGGCCGCGAGGATCTGCCGCGGGTCGTCCAGCGTGGACTCCACGACGGAGACCATGTCGAGCGCGTACGACGGCGACTCCGGGTCCAGCAGCTCGAACGCGGCCAGTGCGAAGGTGGACAGCGGCTGGTTCAGCGCGAAGTCCTGCTGGAGGTCCACCGTCAGGCGGACGATGCGGCCGGTGGCGTCCGGCTCGTCGAGCTTCTCCACGATCCCGCCGTCCAGCAGCGAACGGTAGATCGCGATCGCGCGCCGGATGTGCCGCAGCTGCTGCTTGCGCGGCTCGTGGTTGTCCTCCAGCAGGTGCCGCATCGCCTCGAAGGCGTTGCCGGGGCGCGCGATGACCGACAGCAGCATCGTGTGCGTCACCCGGAAGCGGGAGGCCAGTGGTTCCGGGGCGGAGGCGATGAGCTTCTCGAAGGTGCTCTCGGTCCAGCCGACGAAGCCCTCGGGCGCCTTCTTGCGGACCACCTTGCGACGCTTCTTCGGGTCGTCGCCGGCCTTCGCGAGCGCCTTCTCGTTCTCGACGACGTGCTCGGGTGCCTGCGCGACCACCAGCCCCGCCGTGTCGAAGCCGGCCCGGCCGGCCCGGCCCGCGATCTGGTGGAACTCACGGGCCCGCAGCGTGCGGACACGGCTGCCGTCGTACTTCGTCAGCGCCGTGAACAGCACGGTGCGGATCGGCACGTTGACGCCGACACCGAGCGTGTCCGTCCCGCAGATCACCTTCAGCAGGCCGGCCTGGGCGAGCTTCTCCACGAGCCGCCGGTACTTGGGGAGCATGCCGGCGTGGTGCACGCCGATGCCGTGCCGTACGTAACGCGAGAGGTTGCGGCCGAACTTGGTGGTGAAACGGAAGTTGCCGATCAGTTCGGCGATCCGCTCCTTCTCCTCGCGCGAGCACATGTTGATGCTCATCAGCGCCTGCGCCCGCTCCACCGCCTGCGCCTGGGTGAAGTGCACGATGTACACGGGAGCCTGCTTGGTCTCCAGCAGCTCGGTGAGCGTCTCCGTGAGCGGAGTGAAGCGGTACTCGTAGGACAGCGGTACGGGCCGGGTCGCCGAACGGACCACCGCGGTGGGCCGGCCGGTGCGCCGGGCGAGGTCCTTCTCGAAGAAGGACACGTCGCCGAGCGTCGCCGACATGAGGATGAACTGGGCCTGGGGCAGCTCCAGGATCGGGATCTGCCAGGCCCAGCCGCGATCGCCCTCCGCGTAGAAGTGGAACTCGTCCATGACGACCTGGCCGACGTCCGCGTGCCGGCCGTCGCGCAGCGCGATCGACGCGAGCACTTCGGCGGTGCAGCAGATGACCGGGGCGTCGGCGTTGACGGACGCGTCACCGGTGAGCATGCCGACGTTCTCCGTGCCGAAGATCTTGCACAGCTCGAAGAACTTCTCCGACACCAGCGCCTTGATCGGAGCGGTGTAGAAGGTGACCTCGTCGCGGGCGAGAGCCGCGAAGTGCGCGCCCGCCGCGATCATGCTCTTGCCGGAGCCGGTCGGCGTCGACACGATCACGTTCGCCCCGGAGACCGCCTCGATCAGCGCCTCCTCCTGATGGGGGTAGAGCGTCAGACCGCGCTCCTGGGCCCAGGACTCGAAGGCTTCGTACAGGGCGTCGGGATCTGCGGTCGGCGGCAACTGATCGATGAGGGTCACGCCCCCATCTTGCCTGCCCCGGTGCGCAACGGGGGAATCGGATGCGGGGCCGAAGATCACGGCGGCTACGCTGTGTCGCCGACGGAGCGTTATCGCACCCGGTCAACTGGACAGCGGCGCACGAGGAATGGGGCGGGCAACGGCCATGATGGGACCAGCACACTCACTGTCGGGCGCCGCCGCCTGGCTCGGCGTCGGCGCGGCGGCAGCCGCGGCCGGCCACTCGATGCCGTGGCCGGTACTGCTCGCCGGTGCGCTGATCTGCGCCGGCGCGGCCCTGGCCCCGGACCTCGACCACAAGGCCGCGACGATCTCCCGGGCCTTCGGACCCCTCTCGCGCTGGCTGTGCGAGATCGTGGACAAGCTCTCCTACGCCGTCTACAAGAGCACCCGCAAGCAGGGCGACCCGCGCCGTTCCGGCGGGCATCGCACCCTGACGCACACCTGGCTGTGGGCGGTGATGATCGGCGCGGGCTCCTCGGCGCTGGCGATCACCGGCGGACGCTGGGCGGTCCTGGCGCTGCTCTTCGTCCACATGGTCCTGGCGATCGAGGGCCTGCTGTGGCGGGCGACGCGGGGGTCCAGCAGCGATGTGCTGGTGTGGCTGCTGGCGGCGACGAGCGCGTGGATCATCGCCGGTGTGCTGGACAAGCCGGGCAACGGGTCGGACTGGCTGTTCACGGACCCGGGCCAGGAGTACCTCTGGCTCGGACTGCCGATCGTGCTCGGCGCCCTGGTCCACGACATCGGGGACGCGCTGACCGTCTCGGGCTGTCCGGTCCTGTGGCCCATCCCGATCGGGCGCAAGCGCTGGTACCCGATCGGTCCGCCCAAGGCGATGCGGTTCCGGGCCGGAAGCTGGGTCGAGCTGAAGGTGCTGATGCCCGTGTTCATGGTGCTCGGAGGGGTGGGCGGCGCGGCCGCGCTCAACTACATCTGAGCCGTGCCGGGGCGAGTCCCGCCGGGGCCGACGGGATCTGCTCAGGTCGGGGTGCCCTCCCCGTAGCGCCGCTCGAAGCGGGCGACGCGGCCTTCCGCGTCCACGGTGCGGGCCTTGCCGGTGTAGAACGGGTGGCTCTCCGAGGAGATCTCGACATCCACGACGGGGTAGGTCTCCCCGTCGTCCCATTCGATCGTCTGGTCGCTGACCGCGGTGGACCGGGTCAGGAAGGCGTAGCCGGCGGTGCGGTCGCGGAAGACGACCGAGTGGTAGTCGGGGTGCTCGTCCTGCTGCATGCGGGCTCCTCGGACGGTGCGTGCGGTGGGTGCGGGGCCGATCGGCGCGGGTGCGCCGCGGCGGCCGGACCGGCAGGCCGGCGCCCTTCAGCCGGGCAGGGTGTCCTCGTCGACGATGTGCATCGCCGCCTCCTCCGCGGAGGCGGCGGCGCCGTCGATACCGACGTCGGTGGCGACCAGGGCGCTCTCGTCGTCCTCGTGGGCTCCCTCGTCCGGTGCCACGAGCCGGCCGGAGCGGGCGGCGCCGACCTCGTTGTCCAGGAGTTCCCCGTCGGTGCCGGCGCTGTCGCCGAGGCCGTCGCCGTCGGGGACGACGGGGTCGGGCAGCTCTTCCGCGAGCCGCTGGTCCAGGGTCTCGCCCCGCCGGCGCTCCGCGGCCGTGACGCCGTGGTGCTCCACGGCCCAGGGCCGCTCGGGAGGCGACCAGCCACGGTCCAGGGGGTCTCCGACGCCGTCGTTCTCCAGGGTGTCCTCCGCGTCGAGGAGTCCGGCGTCGTCCTGGATCTCGGAGGCGTCGGGCTGGTAGACGTCGTCCCCCCATCCGTCGGCGCTGTTCACGGGTACCTCCAGGGGGTGACGGGCCCGTCCTCACCGCGGGTCGGCGGTGGGCGACCGTGGCACAGGACACCGGCCGGTGGCGGGTGCGCTGGACCGGGCGGCCCGGCTGCCTGCCGCGAGGGTGCCGATCTCCAGCGTTCCACCCCCTTCGGGGGTGCGCAACGCCAGAGCCGTGCCGGCGTGCCCGGACGCGGGCGGAGAGCCCCTTCCCGGCGCCACCGGCGTGGCGACTCCGATGGTCCGCCGACGGGGACCCCACGGGTCTCACGCGGCGTGGCCGCCCCGGCGCGGTGCCCGCCTCCCGCTCGTCCGGCAGTGGTCCGGCCTCGTGGAGCAGCCGCCCGTCCCGCGGTGGTCAGGCCGCCGTGTCCGCCCGGGGTGAACCGGGCGGCCTGCCCTCACCTGCCCCTCCGGTGGCGGGCCGGCCACGACCGGTTCCCGTCCGGCCGAGCCCCGTATCCGTCTCCTCAGCCGTGCCAGGACCGCCACAGCGCCGCGTAGGCCCCGCCCGCGGCGACCAGCTGGGCGTGGCTGCCCAGCTCGCTGATGCGGCCGTTCTCCACGACGGCGATGACGTCAGCGTCGTGCGCGGTGTGCAGACGGTGGGCGATGGCGACCACCGTGCGGCCGTCCAGGACGCGGGCGAGGGAGCGTTCCAGGTGACGTGCGGCGCGGGGATCGAGCAGCGAGGTCGCCTCGTCGAGGACCAGCGTGTGCGGGTCGGCGAGGACCAGGCGGGCCAGCGCGATCTGCTGGGCCTGCGCCGGGGTGAGCACGTGCCCGCCCGAGCCGACCTCGGTGTCCAGACCGTCGGACAGGGCGCGTGCCCAGCCGTCCGCGTCGACCGCGGCGAGTGCCGCCCACAGCGCGGCCTCCTCCGTCGGCCGGGCGTCGGCCGGATCCGGCCGGTCCTCCTCGAGGCGGGCGTGAGGCAGGGCCAGCCGGAGGTTGTCGCGCAGCGATCCGACGAAGACGTGGTGCTCCTGGTTGACGAGCGCCACGTGCGAGCGGACGCGTTCGGCGGTCATCCGGGACAGCTCCGCGCCACCGAGGGCGACCCGGCCGTCCCGGGGCGCGTAGATGCCCGCGAGGAGCCGGCCCAGTGTGGACTTGCCCGCGCCGGAGGGGCCGACGAGGGCCAGCCGGGTACCGGGCGCGACCTCCAGGGAAACCTGCCGCAGCACGTCGACGCCCTCGCGGTAGCCGAAGCGGACCCGGTCGGCGAGCACGTCCCGCCCGTCCGGCTCCAACGCGGAGTCACCGGCGTCCGGCTCGATGTCGCGCACCCCGACGAGCCGGGCCAGCGACACCTGCGCGACCTGCAGTTCGTCGTACCAGCGCAGGATCAGGTTCACCGGGTCGACGAGCATCTGGGCGAGCAGTGCGCCCGTGGTCAGCTGACCGACCTCGATCCAGCCCTGCAGGACGAACACCCCGCCGAGCATCAGGACCGAACCCAGGACGGTGACGTGCACGAGGTTGATGACCGGGAAGAGGACCGACCGCAGCCACAGGGTGTAGTTCTCCCAGGCCGTCCACTGCTTGATCCGCAGCTCCGACAGTCCGACGCGACGGTCGCCCAGGCGGTGGGCCTCGACGGTACGGCCGGCGTCCACGGTCTCGGCGAGGGCGGCGGAGACGGAGGCGTAACCGGCGGCCTCCGAGCGGTAGCCGGCCGGGGCCCGCTTGAAGTACCAGCGGCAGCCGGCCACCAGCAGGGGCACCGCGACCAGCACGGCGGGCGCCAGCGGCGGAGCGGTCACGACGAGTCCGCCGAGCAGCAGCGCCGCCCACATCACGCCGATCGTCAGTTGCGGCACGGCCTCGCGCATGGCGTTGGCCAGCCGGTCGATGTCGGTGGTGATCCGCGACAGCAGGTCGCCCGTGCCGGCCCGCTCCAGCACGCCCGGCGGCAGCCGCACCGCCCGGACGAGGAAGTCCTCGCGCAGGTCGGCCAGCATGCGCTCGCCGAGCATCGCGCCCCGCAGCCTCACCTGCCGCACGAAGACGGCCTGGACGACGAGCGCGAGGGTGAACAGCGTCGCGGTGAAGCCCAGATGGAGTTCGCGGGCTCCTTCCGACAGCCGTTCCACGACGTCGCCGAGCAGCCACGGGCCCACCATCGAGGCGACGGTGGCGACCGTGTTGACGGCCAGAAGGATCCCGAACGCACGCCGGTGCCGGCGCAGCAGTTCGGCCACGTAGGCGCGTACGGTCGTGGGGGCGCCGACGGGCAGCGTGTGGGCTGTCGTCGGTGCCGCCGGGTCGTGGGCCGGTGGTGCCACGCCGATCATGCGGACTCCTCGATCTCGTGCCGTCCGGTGTCCCGCAGCCCGTGTAGTTCGTGCACTTCGTCCAGCACACCGCTCGGTGCGGTCTCTTCGCTCGACGCGGTCTCTTCGTCGGTCTCGCGGGTGACCACCGCGCGGTACCGCGGTTCGGTGTGCAGCAGCTCGCGGTGCGCACCGGCGGCGACGGCCAGGCCCTCGTGGACGAGGACCACGCGGTCGGCCCGGTCCAGCAGCAGCGGGGACGAGGTGAACAGGACCGTGGTGCGCCCCGTCCTGATCTCCCGCAGCCCCTCGGCGATCCGTGCCTCGGTGTGCGAGTCGACGGCGGAGGTGGGCTCGTCCAGGACGAGGATCTCCGGGTCCGTGAGCAACGAGCGGGCCAGCGCCAGCCGCTGGCGCTGGCCACCGGACAGGGAACGTCCCCGCTCGGTGATGTGGGCGTCCATCGGATCGTCCACGTCCAGCGAGCCCTGCACGAGGGCGTCGAGGACGTCCCCGCACCGGGCGGCCGCCAGCGCCTCGGCCGCGCCGACCGCGCCCGAGGCGGGCACGTCGAGCAGGTCGCGCAGGGAGCCCGACAGCAGCACCGGGTCCTTGTCCTGGACCAGGACGGCGGTGCGCGCGCTGTCCAGCGGCAACTCGTCCAGCGGGATTCCCCCGAGCAGCACGGACGGGCCGTTCTCGGCAGGGTGTCCGCCGAGGCGTTCGGCCAGTCGTCCGGCGGCGTCCGGATCGCCGCACACCACGGCGGTGAGCCGTGCGGCCGGGGCGAGCAGGCCGGTGGCCGGGTCGTACAGGTCACCGGAGGGCAGGTCCGCCGTGCGTGATCCGCCCACGTCCGTGACCCGCTCCATCGACAGGACCCGGGCGGCGCGTTTCGCCGACGGACGCGAGAAGGAGTAGGCCATCGCGATCTCCTCGAAGTGCCTGAGCGGGTACGCCAGGACCATGACGGAGCTGTAGACGGTGACGAGTTCCCCGACGGAGATCCGGCCCGTGCGGGCCAGGTGGACGCCGTGGAACACGACCGCGATCAGCAGCAGCCCTGGCAGCAGGACCTGGATGGCGCTGATCAGCGACCACATGCGGGCACTGCGCACGGCCGCGTGACGTACTTCCTGGGAGGCGCGGCGGTAGCGGTCGAGGAAGAGGTCCTCGCCGCCGATGCCTCGCAGCACCCGCAGGCCCGCCACGGTGTCGGAGGCCAGTTCGGTGGCGCGTCCGGCCTTCTCGCGCTGGAAGTCGGCCCGACGGGTCGCGCGGGGCAGCAGGGGCAGAGCCGCGAAGGCGACGACGGGCAGGCCCACGGCGACGACGACGCCGAGGGCCGGCTGGTAGACCACCAGGCCGACACAGACGAACACGACCGTGAGGGCGGCTGCCGTGAAGCGGGAGACGGCCTCGACGAACCAGCCGATCTTCTCGACGTCGCCGGTGGAGACGGCGACGACCTCCCCGGCCGCGACCCGCCGGCTGAGCGCGGAGCCCAACTGCGAGGCCTTGCGGGCGAGGAGCTGCTGGACGCGGGCGGCCGCGGTGATCCAGTTGGCGACGGCGGCGCGGTGGAGGAAGGTGTCCCCGAGCGCGATGGCGGCGCCGAACAGGGCCATCAGCCCACCGGCGAGGGCCAACCGGGCGCCGGACCGGTCGATGACCGCCTCGATGGCGAACCCGACGCAGAACGGCTGCGCCGAGACGGCCGTGAAGTGCAGCAGGCCCCAGGCCAGGGAGGTGAGCTGGCCACCCAGCTGATTGCGTCCGAGCCACCACAGGAATCGTGGCCCCGAGCGGGCGTCGGGCACACCCGGGTCTGGATACGGAAGGTCTCGGATCTTCATGACGTCCCAGTGGCTCGTGTCAGGCTCGTGTCAGGAATGGGGAGGGGACCGCGGGAAGCGGCGACAGCAAACCGTGAAAGGTTCGCTTCGCAGGGTGGTGGGAATCAACCGGTTTTCCGCGGCACCGCGTGGTTCAGGCTGCCACCGGAAGCGGTCATCGCCCCGAGGAACCCGCTGCCGGCGACCAGCGCGGCCGGCCCGTCGCCGGAAAGTCGCCCCAAGGCGACGGCCGCCGCTCCGGCATCCCGGAGAGGCGGCCGTGGCCTGCCCTCGTGCGCTGCGTGAACGCCTCAGCAGTGGGGAGCCGTCGTCCCGCCGATCAACGTGTCCAGCAGATCCCCGAGCACCGCCCGTTCCACGTCCGTCAGGGGGGCCAGGATCTCCCGTGCCGCCGACTGACGCGCCCGGTGCAGTTCGCGCAGCGTGGCGCGGCCCGCGTCGGTCAGCTCGATCCGGATCACCCGGCGGTTGGTCGGGTCGGGCACCCGGCGCACCTTGCCGTGCGTCTCCAGCCCGTCGACCAGCGTGGTCACCGCCCGCGGCACGACCTCCAGGCGCTCGGCCAGGTCCGCCATCCGCGGCGGTGCGCTGAAATGGGAGAGGGTGCGCAGCAGGCGGGACTGGGCGGGCGTGATGCCCAGGTCCGACAGCTCCAGATGGTGCTTCTGGATGCGGTGCACCCGCCGGGTGAACCGCAGCAGCTGCTCGGCGAGCGCGCCGTCGGGATCGGAGGTGGTCATGCGGGAACAATATCAGGACCCCGTTCATTGTGAGCGTAGGTAACAATGAGCTACGCTCTCTGTGTCTCGCTCGTCCCGTCTCACCCCCCGTAGGAGCCCATGCACCCCGACACGCCAGACTCCTGGAAGCCGACCGGCGACACCGGGGAACACCCCCGGCAGGTGCGCCGCATCCTCAGACTCTTCCGTCCCTACCGCGGGCGGCTCGCGATCGTCGGCCTGCTCGTCGCCGCCTCCTCGCTCGCCTCGGTGGCCACGCCGTTCCTGCTGAAGGAAGCCCTCGACGTCGCCATCCCCGAGGGCCGCACCGGCCTGCTGAGCCTGCTCGCACTCGGCATGATCCTCAGTGCCGTCCTCGCCGGGGTCTTCGGCGTCCTCCAGACGCTGATCTCCACGACGGTCGGCCAGCGCGTGATGCACGATCTGCGCACCGCCGTCTACGGCCGCCTCCAGAGCATGTCGCTGGCGTTCTTCACCCGCACGCGCACCGGCGAGGTCCAGTCCCGCATCGCCAACGACATCGGCGGCATGCAGGCGACCGTCACCTCCACCGCCACCTCCCTGGTCTCCAACTTCACCAGCGTCGTCGCCACGATCGTCGCGATGGTCGCCCTCGACTGGCGTCTCACCGTCGTCTCGCTGCTCCTGCTGCCGGTGTTCGTGTGGATCAGCCGCCGCGTCGGGAACGAACGGCGGAAGATCACCACCCAGCGGCAGAAGCAGATGGCCGGGATGGCCGCCACGGTGACCGAATCGCTCTCGGTCAGCGGCATCCTGCTCGGTCGCACCATGGGCCGCGCCGATTCCCTCATCCACTCCTTCGCCGACGAGTCCGAGCGGCTCGTCGACCTCGAAGTGAGATCGAGCATGGCCGGCCGCTGGCGCATGGCCGTCATCGGGATCGTCATGTCGGCCATGCCGGCCGTCATCTACTGGACCGCGGGCCTGACGATGGAACTCGGCGGTCCCGGCGCCTCCCTGGGCGCGATCGTCGCCTTCGTCTCGCTCCAGCAGGGCCTGTTCCGTCCGGCCGTCAGCCTTCTGTCGACCGGCGTGCAGATCCAGACCTCCCTCGCGCTCTTCCAGCGCATCTTCGAGTACCTCGACCTGCCCGTCGACATCACCGAGCGGGCGGACCCGGTCCGTCTCGACGAGGTCAAGGGCGAGGTCCGCTTCGAGCATGTGGAGTTCCGCTACGACGGCGACGACGACACGGTCGCCCCCGTCCTCGACGACATCGACGTGACCGTCCCGGCCGGCAGCAGCCTCGCCGTCGTCGGACCGACCGGCGCGGGCAAGTCCACACTGGGCTACCTGGTGCCGCGTCTGTACGACGTGACCGGCGGCCGGGTCACCATCGACGGGGTGGACGTCCGCGACCTCGACTTCGACACCCTCGCGCGCGCGGTCGGCGTCGTCTCGCAGGAGACGTACCTCTTCCATTCCTCGATCGCGGACAACCTGCGCTTCGCCAAGCCGGACGCCACCGACGAGGAACTGCACGCCGCGGCGCGGGCGGCCCAGATCCACGACCACATCGCGGCACTGCCCGACGGGTACGACACGGTCGTGGGTGAGCGCGGCCACCGGTTCTCCGGCGGTGAGAAGCAGCGCCTGGCCATAGCGCGCACCATCCTGCGCGACCCGCCGGTGCTGATCCTCGACGAGGCGACCAGCGCCCTGGACACCCGGACCGAGCACGCTGTCCAGGAGGCCATCGACGCGCTCTCGGCCAACCGCACCACGCTCACCATCGCCCACCGGCTGTCCACCGTCCGTGGCGCCGACCAGATCGTGGTCCTGGACTCCGGCCGACTGGCCGAACGGGGCACGCACGAGGAACTGCTGGAGCGCGACGGGCGATACGCCGAGCTGGTGCGCCGGGACGCACGCCTGGAGCCGACGAGATGACGAATGACGAAATGACAAGATGACGGTAGGCCGAGTTATGTCGGGATTGTGGTGATGTGCGGGTTACCGTGCCCGCATGCAGATGAACACTCCGCCACGGAGCGCGATCCGACTGACGCGCCGGGGCCGTCTCGTCCTCATCGCGATCGGAGCCGTCGCGGCCGGTACCGCTGTGGCCGTGCCGCTGCTGAGCATGGACAGCTCCGAGGAGAACAGACCGACGGCACTGGTGATCCCGGAGGGCCGACGCGCGAGCCAGGTCTACGAGGCCGTCGACAAGGCCCTCGCCCTGCCGCCCGGAACCACCAGGAAATCGCTGCCGAAGGCCGGCCTGAAGCTGCCGGCCGACGCCGAGGGCAACCCGGAGGGCTACCTCTTCCCGGCGACGTATCCGCTGGACGGGGAACCGACGCCGCAGGCGCTGCTGGCCCGGATGGTCGACACCGCGAACAGGAAGTTCAACGGAGCCCCTGTCGCCGCAGGCGCCCAGCGCAACGCCATGAACGTCTACCAGGCCGTCACTGTCGCCAGCATCGTCCAGGCCGAGGCCGCCACCGAGGCGGACATGGGCAAGGTGGCCCGCGTCGTCTTCAACCGCCTGGAGCGCGGCATGCCGTTGCAGATGGACTCCACCGTCAACTACGCGCTGAACCGCTCCACGCTCAGGACGAGCACGGCGGACACCCGCATCGACAGTCCCTACAACTCCTACCAGCGCATGGGACTGCCCCCGACCCCGATCGGCAACCCCGGGGAAGAGGCCGTGCGCGCCGCGATCACCCCGACCCCGGGCGACTGGCTGTACTTCGTCACGGTCAAGCCGGGCGACACGCGCTTCACCGCCAGCTACGAGGAACACCAGCGCAACATCACGGAGTTCAACAGGATCCAGCAGAGCGCCCAGACCTCGGCGAGTCCGTCGAAGGCCCGCTGACCCGACGGCGACGCATCAGGCGGCGGCCCGCTCGCCGGCCCGCTCGGCGAGCAGCCGCCTGATGTCCCGCACGGCGGCGCGCCCCGCCCGGTTGGCCCGATGGTGCTCGCGGAGGGCCCGTAGCCGACGAGGTGCACACGCGGGTCGGCGACCGTGCGCGTGCCCTCGAGGCGGATGCCGCCGCCCGGCTCGCGCAGCCGCAGCGGCGCCAGGTGGTCCACGGCGGGCCGGAAGCCGGTCGCCCACAGGATGACGTCGGCGGGCACCCGCCGCCCGTCCTCCCACTCCACGCCGTCCGGGGTGATCCGGTCGAACATCGGCAACCGGTCGAGGACCCCGTCCGCCAGCCCCTGCCGGATCGCGTCGTTCAGCGGCAGGCCCGTCACGGAGACGACGCTCTTCGGCGGCAGCCCCCGCCGTACCCGCTCCTCCACGAGGGCGACCGCCGCGCGGCCCGCCTCCTCGTCGAAGGGGCCCTCGCGGAAGACCGGCGGGCGTCGCGTCACCCAGGTGGTGGCGGCCGCGTACGGGGCGAGTTCCAGCAGGTGCTGGGTCCCCGAGGCGCCGCCGCCCACCACGACCACCCGCAGCCCGGCGAACGCCTCGGGCCCCGGATAGCGCGCGGTGTGCAGTTGCCGGCCCAGGAAGGTCTCCTGCCCGGGGTAGCGCGGCCAGAAGGGCCGGTCCCAGGTGCCGGTGGCGTTGATCAGCGTCCTCGTCGCCCACGTACCGACGGTGCTCTCCACGAGCAGCCGCCCGTCCGTCCCCTCGCGCACCGCCGTCACCTCGACCGGCCGCCGTACCCGCAGGTCGAAGGCGCGCTCGTACGCCGTGAAGTACTCGGTGATCACCTCGGAGGAGGGCCGCGACGGATCCGCGCCCGTCAGCTCCCTGCCGGGCAGCGCGTGCATCCCGTGCACCTTGCCGTACGTCAGCGAGGCCCACCGGAACTGCCAGGCGCCGCCCGGGCCGGGGAGCGGTCCAGCACCACGAAGTCCCGCTCCGGCTCGAAGCCGGTGCGCCGCAGATGATGGGCGGCGGCCAGTCCGGCCTGCCCGGCGCCTATGACGACCACCTCGACCTCACGCATGTCGTTCACATGTGAACCAACAGTGGCGAGGTCGTGGATCTTCCCGTGAACGTGTCCGGGCTGCTGCGCGCCAAGGTGGTCGTGGTCATGGTCGTGATGGTGGTCGTGGCCTGTGTTCGGGGGCATGGTCGGCGGGCGTCTCGCGGACCGGGCTCCGGGGCATGGTCCGGGCGGACACCGGCCCGGGGAATCCGGTGTACGGGGCCGGAGAGGGGTCAGGATGGAGGCATGTCAGACGCGTTCACCACCCGGGTACTGCCCATCGCCTCCGGCGCACAGGAGAGGGTCGTCGACCTCACCCGAGACTGCGAGGCCTTCCTGCGGGAGGCGGCGGCCGGCCGCGACGGCCTCCTGAACGTCTTCGTCCCGCACGCCACGGCCGGCATCGCGATCATCGAGACCGGTGCCGGGAGCGACGACGACCTCCTGGCCGCCCTCCACACCCTCCTCCCCGCCGACGACCGCTGGCAGCACCGCCACGGCAGTCCCGGCCACGGCCGCGACCACGTCCTGCCGGCCTTCGTGCCACCCCACGCCACCCTGCCGGTGGTGGGCGGCGTCCTGCAGCTGGGAACCTGGCAGTCGGTGTGCCTCGTGGACACGAACAAGGACAACACCGACCGACAGGTGCGGCTGAGCTTCCTCGGCTGACGCGGCGTTCCCTCACGCTCCGTGTTCACCGCGCGATCCGCTGGTGTGGGCGAAGCGACCCCCGGTGTTATTCAATGAGGTGTGCGGTCAGGGCCCTCGGGGCCCCGTCGCACGGGTCCGAGTACGGCCCCGGTGCTGTGCCGGGGATTGCCGAGAGAGCCGCATGGACTCCACACCGTCTCCGTCGTCGCCCTTCGAACTGGTGAGCAGCGCCCTGGGGCGCTACATCCCGCGCGGGGAGCGGCCGCCGCCGACGAGCAGGACGACCGCACCGACCGCCGACGCGTGCCCGACGGGCCGCCCGGCGACCGATCCGACGGCCGGGCCGACGACCCGGAATCGGGTCGGCAGGATCAGATCCTCGGTGCGGTCAACCTGGACCGGGACCTGAGGATCACCCGCCGCAACCTGGACGCCCCCGTGTTCGCCGGCCTGGCGGCCGAGACCGGAAGTCCTTTCGTCGATCTCCTGCCCTCCGGGGACGTGCCGACGGTCACACGGCGGTTGCGGCAGGTCCTGGAGACCGGTGAGGCGCACGTCGCCCGGATCCAGCGCCTGCGGCGTGGCGACGGATCGGAACTGGTGGTCTCCCTGAGCATCCTGCCCGCCGCGGCGCCCGAGGAGGGCCTGACCGTCTCCTTGATCGCCATGGCCAGGAGGCTGCACCTGTATGCCGCCGAGACCGCGATCGGCATGTCGCTGGACATCGGCGAGACCGCGCAGTCGCTGGCGGAGTCACTGCTGGCCTGGGGAGACGTGGCCGCCGTCGACCTCGATTTCGCCGTGTGGACGGGCGAGGGAGTCACCGGGCAGGCGCAGGGGCGCCTGCGGCTCCGGCGGGCGGCCCTCGTGCCGGACCGCGCGTGGCCCGACGGCTACGCGACGCCGGGCGACGATCTCCCCGGTGACGCGAGCCGCCTGCTGGCGCAGGTGGTACGGCGGGACGACGCCCCGCAGACGGTCGTCATACCCGACCGGGAAACGGTCGAGCGGGTGCTCGGCAGTCCGCGAGTGGTGCGCGCCCTGGTGCCCGGCGACCGGTCGGCGGGCGTGGCGTGCATCCCGCTGGTGCTGGACGGCGCGCCGCCCCTCGTGCTGGGCGTGGCGGAGGTCTGGCGGCGGGCGGACCGCCCCTTCCGTGACAGCGAGCTGCTGGACCTGCAGGAACTGGTGGCCAGAACCGCCCATCACGTCGACCTGGCCCGCCAGCACCAGCGCGAGCACACGCAGGTCCTGGCGTTGCAGCGCCGGCTGCTGCCCCGGACCGGCGGCGACACCGTCGCGGTTGCCAGCGTCTACCAGCCCGCCACCCCCGACAGCGCCGGCGTCGGCGGCGACTGGGTGAACAGCTTTCCCCTGCCGGACGGCCGTACCGCGCTGGTGGTCGGTGACGTCGTCGGGCACGGCCTGGGAGCCGCGGCGACCATGGGCCAGCTGAGCATGGAGGCCCGCGCGCTGCTGTCCGCGGGGCTGGCACCCGACGAGGTGCTGGAGCACCTGGACGAGACCGTGACGCTGCTGGACGACGCGGAGTCCGGGCTGGCGGCCGGCTACAGCGCCCTCGGGTCGACCTGCTGCATCGTCCTCTACGACCCGGTCAGCCACCAGGTGACGCTGTCCAGCGCCGGTCACCTGCCGCCGGTCCTGGTGTCGCCGGACGGGCGGGCGGACCTGCTCGCGGTCCGCCCCCATCCCGGTCTCGGCGCCGAGTTCGCGCTGCGGGAGCCGTTCGACCTCCACACCTTCGACGCACCCCCGGGCTCCCTGCTCGCCCTCTACACCGACGGCCTGGTGGAGGATCCGGCCCTGTCGATCGACGAGGGCATCGGCAGGCTGGCGGAGACCGTGTCCACGGTGCACCCCTGGGACTCCCTGCAGCAGGCCGCGCGGAGCGTCGTCTCCGTGCTGGCCCCCGCGCGCCAGCGCGACGACGTGACCCTGCTGCTCGCCCGCACGATCGGCTACCGCAAGGAGGACACCGCGACCTGGCGGCTGCCCGCCCGCGACGACGCGCCCGCCCACGCCCGCGCGCACGTCTCCGCGCTGCTGCGGCAATGGCGCACCAGGGAGGACACCCGCGACAACGTGTTGCTGCTGGTCAGCGAGCTGGTCACCAATGCGGTGCGCCACGCCACCGGTCCGGTCACGGTACGGCTGATCAGGGCCCGCCACGGACTGCTGTGCGAGGTGGGCGACACCGGCAACGGCAGACCGCGCCTGCGCCTGGGCGGCCTCCTCGACGAAGGCGGTCGTGGCCTGCACATCGTGCACAGGCTCACCACCCGGTGGGGGGTGCGGTGGACGGAGACCGGCAAGGTGGTCTGGGCGACCGTCGTGAGGTGACGCGGCCGGGGACGGCGATGCCGCCGTGCTCCGCGAGCCGCCGTACCCGTTCGGCCCAGCGTGCGGCCACCGGGTCGAAGAGGACCACGTGGAGGAGGACCCCGCCGAAGTGGGCCCCGCCGAAGGGCGGCCGGCGTACCGGAGCGCGGTGCCGGTCCGGGCGGTGTGCGCGCCGGCCGGCACCACGGTGCTCCTCGGCGGTGGCGGTGGCGGTGGCGGTTGCGTGGCGCGGCCGGTGCCGCGGACGGCCCGTCTCCGCTGCGGTGGCACAGGCCCGTCCTACAGCCACTGCCCTTCCAGGGCGGTGGCGGTGAGGCCCGGCGCCGCCGCGTACAGCACGGCGCGGCTGCCCGGCTTCTGCCCGGCGTCGTGCGCCCGCCGCAGGATGTCGAACACGGCGGCGCCACCACGGTTGCCGCTGGTGTAGCTCTCCCGACTGTGGTCCAGCAGCCCCGACGGCCAGGAGTCGGGCATCGTCTGCTCCATGTACTCCAGCACACGGGTCCCGCCGGGGTGCGCCAGCAGCACGTCGGGGTGCCAGGAGGAGGGGTCGTCCTGGTAACGGACGCGCAGCCACTCCCACATCGCGGTCACCGTCTCCTGCACGGCCCGCGGCCCGCGGCGGTCCATCACGAAGTGGGTGCCGTCCGCCCGCGTCTCCAGGCGGTGCAGGTCCTGGGTGCCGGGCAGGGTGTGGTGCCAGGCGGAGTCCAGCCGCAGCACCGACTCGTGCCGTGGACGGCCCGTGACCACCGCGGCGACGGCGGTGTCCGCGAACAACAGGCGGACGATCAGGGACTCGAGGGTGTCGTCCGCGGGCTGGTAGGTCGTGCTCAGGGCCTCCGCGATGACGACCAGGACCACCCGGTCGGGGTCCGCCGCCACGAGATCCGCCGCCAGCGCCAGTGAGCGGGTCCCCGCGACACAGGCCCACTGCGTGGCCGGGAGCAGCATCGTGTCGCCGCGGAGCGGGAGCTTGTCGGCCAGAGCGACGTCCAGGCCCGGCAGTGCCGGGGTGGTGGAGTGACTGGTGATCAGGCAGTCGATGTCCGAGGCCTCCAGCCCGGCGATCTGCAGGGCCCCGCGCGCCGCCCGTTCGCCGTAGGACCGCACGGCCTCCCAGGCCGGCGCGGTGCGTTCCTGGACGGTCTGCGGCCCGGGTATCGCCTCCAGGGTGGCGATCACCCGTTCCACGTCCTGCTGGGTGAAACCGGCGCGTGCCAGGGCCTCTTGGGCCGGCCCGACGCCGACGGCCGACAGCCCGCCGCCGTTGCCGGGCGCGACGGCGGCCTCCAGCGGCAGCATCCACCCGCGGGTCTCGATGCCCGTGGCGGCCGCGATGCCGTCGATGCGCGGCGCCCACGCCGCATGCGGATGCCGGGCGCGCACCTCGGCCACGATCTGGCTGGTCCGCACGGCGTGTTCGCCATGGATCACGGCAGGAGGGCAGAGGTATGCGGCCATCGTGGGTCACCTTTCCAGGGGAACGAACGGGAGTGTCGTGAAGGTCACGAGTGCTGTGCCATGGGTCACTTCGGAGTACGGCGCCCAAGACGTCGCCGGAGGGCTCCGGTTCGGGAGCCGGCAGCTGCCTCGAGCATGGACGATAAGGGGCATTTGCGCTGTGATGCAGACGACTTGGGCGGCCACGGGGTACGTGACACCGCACACACCGCTGGAACGTGCCCCGAGGCGGTTCCCCGGATGTCGCCTGATCCACCATCAGTCGGTGGTGACCGGCCACCGGGCCGAGCAGGCTCCGACTCCGCGGCACTCCGGGCGGTGATGGTGGCGGTGGCGGCGGCGGTGTGCCGCTCTGCGAAGATCCGCCCATGGATCGCACGCTCGCCCTCGCCGGACTCGACGACCGCCCCTGGGCGCAACTGGACCACGCCTACGGAAGCGCGGAGGACCTGCCCGCCCTCCTGCGCTCTCTCGCGGGTGACGACCAGGACACCGCGGACGGTGCCCTGGACGAGCTGTACGGCAGCATCCTGCACCAGGGCACCGTCTACCCGGCGACCGTCGAAGCGGTGCCGTTCCTCGCACGTCTCGCGGCGGCCGGCCACCGCGGCGCCGACCTCCTCGGCCTGCTCGGCGGCATCGCCGAGAGCACCGACGAGTACGGGATGGCGCCGGGCGCCTGCCGCGCGGCGGTCGTCGGTCAACTCCCGTCCGTCCTGGCCCTGACGGGCGCCGGGGAGGCGCCGGTGCGGCAGGCCGCCGTATGGGCGGCCGGGCACACCGGCGCCCCCGCCGAGGCGTGGCCCGTGCTGCGGCGACGGTGGGAGGAGGAGTCCGACGAGGTGGTCCGGGCGGAACTGGTGACCGCCCTGGTCCGGCTCGACCCGGCACGCGGTGCCCCGACGGCCCTGGCCGCCCTCGCGCCGGACGGTTCGGCCCGGCTGCGCGTCACCGCCGTCCTCGCCTGCCTGGCGGCGGGCCTGCCGTGGGACACCCGGCAGCACGACGCCGTACTCGCCGCGCTGCCGGCCGACGGCCTGGTGTCCGCGTTCGAGCAGTGCGAGCCCCTCCGGGCCGTGGCCGGCGCGCTGCTCCGGCGGGACACGGCCGAGGACCGGGAGGCCGCCTTCGTCCTGCTGGTGGACGCCCTGCGCGTTCCGGCGCCGGACGCGCGCGCCGAAGCCGTGTGGGCGGCGGACCACGCGTGCATGGTGTCCCGTTCCGCGCCCGCGCGGCTGCTGCCCGCGCTGCTCCCGCTGCTCGACGAACCGGAGCCGCCGCACGCTGTGGTGGCCCTGCTCGACAAGGTCGCGGAGCAGGCGGGTGCCGCCGGTGCCACGCTCGCCCGGCTCGCCGAGGGCGACGGAGACCTCGCCGACCGGGCGCTCGCCGTGCTGGTGACGGCCGCCCCCGGCCCGGCGGCCCCGCTGCTCGCCGGGCGGCTGCCGGAGCGCCCCCGGGCGTTGGCCGAGGCCGCCGGGGCCTACGCGTTCGGTACGGCCGTCAGCGCCCCCTTCCCCTACGACGCCGCGCTGCTCGACGCGGTCCGGCGGCGCCTCGCCGACCCCGGGGCGCAGGGGAACGAGCCCATCCATCTCGCCCTGTTGCTCGCCTCCTGGGGACGACGGGCGGCCTCCGCCGTCCCCGAACTCCTCGACGCGCTGCCGAGGATCCCGCTCGCCGGTCCCACCGCGCTGGCGGCGGTCTGCCCGCACGACGGCGAGCCCCGGACCCGCACGGCGGAGGCCCTGCGGGCGGCCGCCCTGCACGGTCCCGACGAGGGACGCCTGTCCGCGGCACGTGCCCTGCACGGGCTGACGGGCGAGAGCGGACCGCTGCTCGCCGCGATACGCGCCGAACTGACCGGCGGAGGAAGGAACGTGCGGGAGGCCGCCCGACTCGTCACCGGTCTCGGTGAGGCCGCGGGGGAACTGGTGCCCGTGATGCGCGACGCCCTGCGGGAACGGCCCGAAGGCCGGTCGACGCCCAGGGGCGACGCCCTCGCGGAACTCGCCGCCGCACTCTGGGACGTCACGGGCGACGCCGCCGCGACGGTCCCGGTGTTCGACGCCGTCATCAGAGCCGACGGCGGCCCCTGGACCCGGTGGACGGCCCTGCGGACGGCGCGCCTCGCGGTCCGGCTGGGACCCGCGGCCCGGCCGTTGCGCCCGGCGCTGGAGGAACTCCTCGCCACACCACTGCACGCACCGGCCCCGGTCCTCGCGCTGCTGGCCGCGCTCCCCGAGGAGGAACTGCGCGGCCCGCTGGAGCGCACCGCACTGGCCGGGCGGGTGCTGGACGCGGCGGAGGCCGGCGTCGACGCGGCCGGTGCGTTCGAGGCGCTGTCGGCGCTGGGCCGGGCCGCCCTGACCGACGCACACCTGCACCGCGTCGAACGCCTCGCCCGGGGTGACCGGCGGGTGGTGACCGGAGGGATCGAGAACCGGATCATCCGCGCCGACGAGCAACTGGCCGCCCGCGCCCGCGAAACGCTCCTGGCGCTCACGGCGGATACGCCGGACGTGGTGGATACGCCGGACGCGGTGGGACCGGCGGGCCCGGTGGGCCCTGTCCGCACAGCCGGTACGGCGCCGTCCGGTCCGCCGGAGCAGGCGGCACGGACACCCGCTCGGGACTGACGCCCGGTCTCCACGGAGGAAGCCTGCCCGCCCGGCGGAACGTCCCGATGCCCGGACGGGCCGCTCGGTACGAGGACGTGCGGGCCCGGCCCGACGCCGTGCGACGGTTCCGGAGCGCGCTCCGGAAGGCCGGCGCCGACGGCGTCCCGGCCTCGGCCCGTCGGCACGGCGAGCCTCGGAAACGGTTCAGCAGGCGGCGGCCGGGGCGGGCCGCGTGACGACGGCCGGCCCGGCGGATGCGGCGGCCGCGGCCGACGTGGCCGCTCCGCCCCGCGGGCCCCCGGCCGTCCCGCTCCGCGCGCGGTCCGCGAACACGAACAGGCGCAGCACCACGAAGCGCCCCGTGCCCGCCAGGGCGGAGGCGCCCAGGTACACGGCCTGCTGAGTGACGAGACCGGGTGACGACCGCACCGCGTACAGGACCAGCACCGCGGCGCAGGTGACCCCGTACGCGGCGGTCGCCGAACCGGCGGACTGCAGGTGCCGGCGCCACCCGGCGCGTCGTCCGGTGCCGAAGGTGAAGAGGGCGTGCAACTCGGTGCACAGCAGGGTCGAGACCACGGTGATCACCGCGTTCGCCAGGGCCCAGGGAACCAGCGTGGCCACCACCGGGACGGCGGCGCCGGAGAGGAGCCCGACCCCGCCGCCGCAGACCACGAACCGCACGAAGGAGGCGAGCGGGCCGGGCGTCGTCGGCGGAGCGGCCGCCGGGGACCCCGTGCAGGTCGAGCCGCCCGTGTGCGGCGGCCGCGGTGCCGGCTGCCGCCGCGGTGCCGGCCGCGGCTTCAGCGAGGGCCTCGGCCGGGGCTTCGACAGGACGGGGGACGTCATCACGGGTTCCTTCCGGGGCGATCGGACCTACCGGCGCGCGGACCTGGGAACTCGGCCCACCTGGACCTCAACCCCACTGCGGAACCGCCGCGTCGAACGATGCCGTGTTCCCCTCCCCGGCACGAGGGAGCGGTCCACCGGACCGGTGGTGGGGCCTGCCCCACCACGACGGTGGGGCAGGCAGCCGGGAACCCCGTCTCCGAGCGCGGAGCGTGCCCGCACCGGCCGTTCGGTCGGACCCTGCCGGGGCACCTCTTCCGGGCCTTCTGACGAACCATCGGCTCGACCGGCTCGACCGGGGGGACCGGCCCGACCCGCTCGACCCGCTCATCCCATGGTCTTCGCGCCGTCCAGGGACTCGCGGATGATGTCGGCGTGCCCCGCGTGCTGACAGGTCTCGGCGATCACGTGCAGCAGCGCCCGGCGGGCCGACCAGTGCTTGCCCGGCTCGAACCACGGCGCCGACGGCAGCGGGTGCGCCGCGTCGAGGTCCGGCAGCGACGCGACCAGTTCGTCGGTACGGCGGGCCACCTCGGCGTACTCCTCCAGCACCTCCGCCAGCGTCTCGCCGGGCAGCATCCGGAACTCGTCGGCTCGTCGGGCGAAGTCCTCCTCGGTCATGGCGTCGAAGTCGCCGATCGCCGACGGACCCTCCACGATGAAGGAGGCCCAGCTCCGCTCGACCGCGGTGACGTGCTTGATCAGGCCGCCGAGACACAGCTCGCTGTCGGTCGTCCGCAGCCCCGCCTGCTCGTCGGTCAGGCCGTTGGTGGTGAAACGCAGGAAACGGCGGTGGTTGGCCAGGGTCTCCAGCAGGTCGGCGCGCTCCCCGTCGAGGACCGGGGCGAGGGGGCGGGGTTGTTCAGGGACATGACGTGTCTCCGTCTCCGAGAGGCGTGTTCCGCGTTCGTGGACCACGTTAGGAGGGATACAGGTCAGCTCCTGTCCTAAACGGACGGGAGGCGCGGACCGTCCTCACGCCGGGAGCGCGGCCACCCCCCACGCCTGCGCGCACAGTGCCCGCTCGACCTCGCCGGTGTACAGCGCCGCCGCCAGCCACGCGCCCGCGAAACGCCCCGAGTCCGACGGCAGGAGTCGCCCGAACGCGTCACGGGCGCGGTCCGCCGCGGCGGCGTGCAGTGCGTCGAGGAGGTCACCCGCCGTGCCGAGCCCCACGCGGCGAAGCCGGGCCCCGTCGCCCGCCGCGCCGCCCGGGAAGGCCAGCACCCGGCGGCCCCCGACACGGCCTGCTGGACCCGCCGGCGCAGCAGGTGCAGCGGTGCCTCGTCCGGTGCCGGGGCCGGGGTCCCGGCACCGGACGTCTGCGCGGGGAGATCCGCGTGCTGGAGCCGGTCCAGCCCCAGGTCCACCCGGGCGCCCGGGTCGCTCGGGTGCTCGGTGGCCAGCAGCAATGCGCGGGGAACCGGTCCGGGCGCCAGCCGGGCCACGACCCGCAGGGTGCCGCCCGCCGCCGCCAGCAGACGCAGGTTCTCGCGGTACGGCAGGGCGGGCGCGTCGTGGGCCGCCGCCAGCCGCAGGGGTACGCCGGCGCAGTCGGCCAGCAGACAGTCGCCCGCCGCCTCCCGGACCGTGCCCCGGAGCGTCGCCTCGAGGAACAGCAGGCCGTGACCGCCCCGAGGGCCCGCGCCACCTGATCGGCGACGGGCACGGCCCACAGCCGGTCCAGTGGCTCGCCGCGCCACGCCGCGCCCGAGGCGCGCACCGCCCGCACCCCGCGCCCGCGCCGAGCCGTCCCGTCGGCGAGACGGTCGCGCCCGACACGGCGAGGCCCGCGCGCGCGAGTTCACGGTGCGTCAGGGAGGTGTCGCCGATCCGGACGGCCCGGTCGGCGGCACCGGTCGCGCGGCCGGGACCGCCGGGCGCCACGTCGGAGACCGTGTACAGGCGGCCGTCGGCATCGGCGGTCCAGGTGACCGCACCCGCGTAACCGGTGGCCGTCAGGACCGGCTCGGAGAACAGTCCGTACAGCCGCAGGGAGCCGTCGGGGCGGTACGGCTGCCGTGCCGTACCGCGCAGTTCGGCCAGGTCGGAACCCGTGGCGCGGGGAAGGCGGTGCGCCACGGCCAGGACGGCGCGGAGCGCGTCCGCGAGGTCGTCGAGACGGTGGGCCGGATCGCCGGAACGGGCCGCGCGCACGCCGGTGACCACGGAGACCGCGGCGGCCGAGGCACGGGGGAGGCCCGCGAGGCGTGCGGTGTGCGCGGCGCGCAGCAGCTCCGACTGGAGCACGGCGCCGGACCCGTCGGTGCCGGCCTCCAGGACGGCGGCCGCCGCCTCGAACACCGCACGGGCGGCGGCGCGTTCCTCCGGGCCGGCGGACTCCGGTCCGGGCTCGGATCCGGTGTTCTCCCGCGACTCCCGTGCCGCGTCCGCCGGTTCGCCGGCCGGCGGGGTGTCCTCGGCGACCGGCGCCGCCGAGGCGGCGGCCGCGCGGTGCAGGCAGTCCGGTGCCAGCAGGCAGCCGCAGCGGATGGCGTCCGCATCGGTCACCGCCCCGCCGGGGGCGTGCAGTTCGAGGTCGGTGTCGTCGTCGACGGCGATCCGCACGACGTCGCCGTCGCGCGCCACCGGACGGGCCGCGAGCTTGGCCACCCCCACGTCCAGCCGCTTGCGCAGCCGGGGCGACAACGCCCCGACCAGCTCGGCGGTGACGGACGGGGCGACCGGGGGCAGCCCCGCGCCCGGGCGGTCCGAGGCGCCTGCCGGGGCCGGATGACCGGAGGCCCCTTCCGGGCCAGGGCGACCCGAGTGCCCTGCCGAGCCCGGGTGCTCCGTGGACAGGTCCGGAGTCATGCGATCTTCTCCCCTACCCAGCGGGCGAGTTCGAGTGGACTGAGGGCGGCCACGGGCATGCCCGCGGCGACGAGCTGACCGGCGACGCCCGTGGAGTAGCGGGGCCGGCCCGTGTCGTCGAGGCTCGCGCAGCCCAGGACGTGACAGCCCGCCCCGACCAGCGCGCGGACCTCGGCGAGCAGCCCGCCGAGCGGATGGCCCTCCTCGAAGTCGCTGACGACCACGACGAGGGTCCGCGAGGGAACGGTGACCAGCTCACGGGCGTGCCGCAGTCCCGCCGCGATGTGCGTGCCGCCGCCCACACTGACCTCCAGCAGCAGCGACAGCGGGTCCTCGACGTGTCCCGTGAGATCGATGACCTCGGTGGAGAACGCCAGGAAGTGCGTGGACAGGGTCGGCACCCCGGCCAGCACCGACGCCGTGAGCGCGGCCCAGACCGTGGACGCCTCCATGGACCCGGACACGTCGGTGACCAGGATCAGCCGCCAGTCCGCGGACCGCCGCGCGCGGGTGCGGAACACGGGATGCTCGGGGATGACCCGGATCGTGCCGTCGGGGGCGCGGCGCGCGGTCGCCAGGTTGGCGCGCAGGGTGCGCGGCAGGTCGAGACCACCGCCCGGGCGTCTGCTCGGGCGCGGCAGGGCCGTACCGTGCAGGGCCGGCCGCAGCCGGGTGGCCAGTTGCCGGGTCAGGGCCTCCACCAGCCGTCGGACCAGCGGACGCAGCGCGGCCAGCCGCGCCTCGGGCAGGCCGCCCGCGTGACTGAGCACGGTGCGCAGCAGGTCGACCGAGGGGCGCACACTGTCCGCGTCCAGCTCGGCGAGCACGTCCTTCCGGCCCGCCGCTGCCGCCGCCAGCACCTCCTCCCGGATGCCCGGACCGAACAGCATCGCCAGCTCCTGCGACCACTCCCGCACACCGGGGTAGGGCACCTCCCGGCCGCCGCCCGGGCCGCGCCCGGTCAGGTCGCCCCTGCTGCCCTCCCCGCGTCCGCTGCCGTACAGCTCGTCCAGCGCGGTCGCCAACGACGCCGCCGAGGAGGGGAGCCGTTCCTTCCCGCGGCCCAGGACGAGTCGCCAGCGGTCACCGGGAGCGAGGAGACCGCCCTCGGCTCGGGCTCCCGGCGACCCGACAGGCACATCCGCCCGCGCCGCGGCGGGCGCGGGCAGCAGCCCCAGGGCCCGCAGGGTCTCGCGGCCGGCGAGGTCCGCCCGCGTCCAGGCGGCGAGCGCGGCCGGATCGACGCCGCCGGTGTCCGCGACGTGCGAGACGTCGAGGCGTTCCTCGACGGTCGCCAGCAGACGGTCACGGGCGGCAGGGCTGAGGGCGTCGAAGCCGCCGCGCAGCGCCGGGAGCCGGTCGAGGAACTCCCGGTCGGGCAGCTCCGACACCCGGTCGAGCAGGGGTTCCAGCGCGGGCGCCGCCGCCTCCAGGAGGGGACCGGCGGCGGTCAGCAGCCCGCCGAGCCGCGCGGTGAGCGCGGCCCGCGAGTCGGCGTCGACGGCCCCGTCGACCCAGGACGCCACCCGGTCCCCGAAGACCCGCGGATCCTCCTGCCCGAGCAGCACGCGCACGGCCCCGGCGGCGCCGCGCATCAAGGGGGACCCGTCGGCCGCCAGCCGGCCGAGGGCGTCGGCGAGCCTGATGCCGCCCGACAGGTCGGCGCGGTGGGCCAGTTCGAGCAGGGCGCGGGCGTCCGCCAGGTCCTCGGAACCGGTCAGGCCGTCCACCTGCCGCACCGCCGCCGACGTGAGCAGCTCGGCCACCCCGGCCGCCCGCGCCGTACGGTCCCGGTCGGCGCCGAGACCGGGGACGTGCCCGGCCCGCAGCCGGTCCAGCAGGGCCAGCCCGGCGAGCAGCTCGGGCAGGGCGCCGGCGCCGGGGAGCACCTCGGCGAGATCCTCGAGACGCTCGTCCGCGAGCCCGGACAGACCGCACTCGGCGGCCTGCGCCAGCCCGTCGAGAGCCTGCGCCGCCGTCGGGCCGCCCTCGTCCTCCTCGGTGCGCCGCCGCTCGCGCAGCACCCTTCGGCCGCCTGGGCGGCGGTGACCCCGCGCACGCCGGCCGCGGTCAGCATGGCCGCCGTCGCGGGCGTCCAGCGCACCTCCCAGCGCGAGGTGAGCGCCTCGGCACCCCCCGTGCCGGCCACCTCCTTCGCCTCCCCGTACGGCACCCCGCACACCGCCAGCCGGCGCAGCAGCAGCTCACGGCGCCGGTCGAGATCGGAGCGCAGCGGGTCCAGCCGCAGGTCCCGCGCCGCACCGGGCGCCCCGTCCGCCGGTCCCGGCAGGCCCAGTTCCGCCGCCTCGGCCTCCACCGCCGGGGCCAGACCGCAGCGCGGCGCATCCGGCGCGGGCCGTCCGGTGCGGGTGCCGACCAGCACCCGCTCCATCGCCCGCGCCACGGCCCGCCCCGCCCGTACGGTTCACCCTGCGTCAGCACCGTCTGCACGGCCTCCACCAGCTCACCCCGGCCCGCCGCGGGCAGCCCGCGCAGCCGGGACAGGTCGGAGGCGAGCCGGACGATCTCCCGCGCGTCGGCGGGCCCCGAGGGGTGGCCGAGGAGACGCAGCTCGGCACAGACGCGGACGGCCGCCCGCGTCAGCGCCTCCTCCAGTGCCTCGGGACGCCCGCGGCCCGCAGGACCATGTCCTGCCACTCGGGGTCCCGGATGCCCGCCGGATAACCGGACCGTTCGTCCAGCAGGGCGTAGGTGTAGGGATGAGGGACGTGGTCCACGCGGGGCGGTCCACGCCTGCGGCCTGACCGGTCTCACCTGCGGCCCGACCGGCCTCACCCGTCTCTTCCGCCCGCTCCGCGTGCCGGTCCACCAGCGCCGGGGCGTGAAAGGCCCCGACCACCACGGCGGCCCGCTCCCCGTGTGCGGTGGCCCGCGCGATCCGTGCCCGCATCCACCGCTCCCGCCGCAGGTCCAGTTCGGGCACGCCGCCCGCCGCGGCCGCGTCCTCGCGCAGCGCCCAGCCGGTGAGCAGGGCCGCCCGGCGCAGGGCCTCCGGTGGTGAACCGGGCGCGGTGGCCTCGACGAGGCGGTCCCACAGGTCGTCCCCGGGACGGCCGCTCACCCCGGCACGCAGCGCGGCGGCCAGCCCGGGACCGCCCGCGCGCGGAGCCGGGGCGGCGGCCCGGCCCGCGTCCCAGGCCCGGTCGGCGAGCGGCAGGTCGCAGGCGATCACCGGCACGCCCCGGCGGTTCGCCCAGCGCACGGCGGCCAGCTCGGGCGAGAAGTCCGCGAACGGATAGAACGCCGGCCCCGCGCCGCCGCTCCCGTCACCGGGGGCGGCGGCGAGCGCGACCGGAGCCCGCGTCTCCTCGTGCCCGAGCCACGGCAGCCACTCCTGCATCTCGGCCGGCAGCTCGACGAGCAGCACGTCCGGCTTCGCCGCGTCCAGCAGCGCGGGCACCGCCGCGGCCAGGGAGGGCGCGTGGTGCCGTACGCCCACGAGGTAGGGCGCCGCCGGGCCGGTCAGGGCGGCGAGCGCCTCCTCGGGAGGCACGGAACCGGGGCGGGAACCCGACGGCACCTGTCCCGGACCGGAACCAGGCGTGTCCGGCCCGGGACCGGAACCAGGCGTGTCCGGCCCCGGGCGGGCGGAGAGGCGGGAGAAGGACACGGCCGTCAGCCCTCCAGAACCGTGCGCAGGTCCCACAGGGTGCGCCAGGTGGCGGAGCCCTGTTCCGCGCGGCGGCGGACGGGACCGTCCCAGTAGCCGCGCAGCCGGGCCGCGTCGGCGGGGTCGTCCTTGCGGACCACGCCCAGCAGGTGCCCCGGCAGCAGACCGAGCACGTCGCGGTCCCCCGGGAAGTACGCCGCCGCCAGAGCCAGGGCCCCTGCCACGGACACGGCCTCGGCGGTGCTCATCACGGTGGACGGCCGCTCCACCTCCCAGCCCTCCGCCGACCGGCCCTCGCGCAGATCCCGGAACGCCGTCACCAGCGCCTCCAGCACCGCGTCGTCGACGTGGAACGGCGCCCCCGCCCGCTCCACCGACGCCCGCGCCTGGCTGCGCACGAGCGCCGTCTCCGCCTCCACGTCCGGGATGGGGCCGACTGTCTCGAAGTTGAAACGGCGCTTGAGGGCCGCCGACATCTCGGAGACGCCCTTGTCGCGCAGGTTGGCGGTGGCGATGAGGTTGAAGCCGGGCGCCGCGTGCGCCAACGCGTCCTCGGAGCCCGCCAGTTCGGGTACCGCGATGCGCCGTTCGGAGAGCAGCGACACGAGGGAGTCCTGCACCTCGGGCAGACAGCGGGTGACCTCCTCGACCCGCGCGATGCCGCCCCGGTGCATGGCGGTCAGCACCGGCGAGGGCACCAGCGCCTGCCGGCTCGGGCCCTGCGCCAGCAACAGGGCGTAGTTCCAGCCGTACTTGAGCTGGTCCTCCGTGGTGCCCGCCGTGCCCTGCACGACCAGACCGCTGGTGCCGCACACGGCGGCCGACAGCAGCTCCGACAGCATGGACTTCGCTGTGCCGGGCTCGCCGACGAGCAGCAGACCGCGCTCGCCCGCGAGGGTCACCACGCACCGCTCGACCAGGGCCCGGTCGCCCACGAACTTGCCCTCGATCACGAGCCGGCGCGGCACCCCGCCGTCCGTCCCGGCATCGTCGGGCAGCTTCAGGGCCCGTCCGTCGCTGCCCATGACGAACGTGACGACCGCCCGCGGGGTCAGCCGCCAGGCGGGCGGACGCGGCCCGCCGTCATAGGCCGCGAGGAAGGCCAGTTCGGTGGCGTGCCGGTCCTCGGGCGGGACGATCTGGCGGGCCGGGGCGGGGGAGAGGGCGGTGGTCATCGGCACGGTTTCTTCCGGGTACGGGGGGACGGCGGTCATCGGCGGCGGCCCTTGCGGGTGGCGCGGGTCGTGAGTTCCTCGTAGGCCGGGCCGTCGCCGGCGCGGACGTGGTCCCACGCGCGCGCGAACAGTTCGGGCACGGGCACCAGCGGCATCGCCCGCGCGTGTTCGCGGACGGGGTAGAGCCGCTCCTTCCAGACCTCCACCGGCAGTGCGGGCGCCTTCGGCTCGCGCCAGCCGCACGGCAGGAAGAGGGTGCGCCCGGCGCGCGGCCGCTTGGCCTCCACCACCAGGTCGGTGGCCGCGAGTTCCGCACGGGCCTTCTTCGTCCGGGCGGGCTTCCAGCCGGTCCAGCGGACGCAGTTGCGGTCCGTGGGGTCGGGCAGGGCGAGCAACTGGAGGTACAGCGCCGCCGCGTCCTCGCTCAGACCGTGCGCCCCGGCGACCTCCGCCACCAGCTCCGGCACGCTGGTGGTCGGGTCCTGGGCGTGCCCCACGGGCTCCCCGGGGCCGACGCCGGCGGAGAGCGCACGGGCGAGGTCGTCGCCGAGGACGATCCGCAGCGCACGCAGGCCGCTGCCGCGTCCCGGCCCGGCCAGCCCCTCGACGAGTCCGAACACGGCGTCGTCGGGCCCGGTCAGCCCGGCCGGCCTCACCAGGACGGCCTCCTGGGCCTGGTACCACGGGCGCAGCACGAGCGCGTCGCCCAGCCGGGTCAGACCGTCCGCGTCGCCGCCGCCGGTGGCGGGCAGACCGTAGGCCTTGCGCAGTGCGGGGGCGATCGTGCCCTTCTCCGCCCAGGAGACGTCGAGGTCGAGCAGCAGTCCCGGGTCCGTGAGGCGGCGCCGCACCGCGGCGAGCCCCTCGGGCAGGGCGGCGCGCAGCGGATGGCCGTAGGGCAGCGTGTAGGCGAGCCCGGCCAGGGCGGCCACGGCGCCCGACAGGTGGTGGCGGCCGGGCAGCGCCCACGCGTCGTCGGGGACGAGGTCGCCGTTCCTGCCGGGCCGCTGGACGGTGGTGCGGCTGATCCAGGGCGTGCGTGCCGGGTTGAGGACGTCCTCGGCCCCGCGGGCGGATACCCCGGCGAGTTCGAGGTCGGCGGCGAGGTCCTCGGGGAGCCGGACGAACCCGTCGAACCGCTCCCGCCAGACCCGGCCCGCGGCCGCCGTGTCCGGGCCGGCGGTCCACAGGTCACCGGGGCTGTCGGGCAGCAGGGCGCCGACGAAGGCGGCCACGTCGCCGAGCCGGAAAGAGGTCAGCAGACCATCTCCGAACGTCTTCTGGCGAGGCTTCAGGCCGATGGTCGCGAGCCGGTCCGTGGCCACCTGCACCGGCTTGCCCGCCAGCAGCAGCGCCGACTGCACGGGCCCGAGCCCGCCCCCCGTCGCGGCGGCGAGCGCCTCCGGCGCCTCCGGCTGCCAGGGCGCGGGGCCCTTGTCCCGGATCAGCCCGGTGACGGCGGACAGGGCGTCGGAGGGGAACACCGGCGGGTGCGCGGTCTCCCGCTCCAGCACGAAGTGGGCGATCGCTCCGAACGCCCCGGACGGGTCGTGGTCCAGGGCCAGCCAGTGCACCCGGCCCTTCTCCCGGTCGACCTGCCGGCAGCCGAGCACGACGACCGTACGGCCGTCGCGGCGCAGCACCTGGCCCAGACGCTCGTGCTTGTCCTGCGGTTCGCTCAGCACCACCTCCCGCAGAACGGCGCCGTCGGCCGCGGCCAGCCGTCCGTCCGCGATCACCTCGAACAGCACCAGGAGAGCCTCCCGGTGCGTGTCGGAGAGGAGGGGGAGGCGGCACGGTAGGCCAGGGGCCGCAGCGCGTCGAGGAGGGACGGCCACAGCACCCCGATGCCGGGGACGGTGAACTCGTCGCTCCGCCACCCCTCGGCGGACCCCGTCGACCGGGAGCGCTCCGGCAGCGGCCTGCCGTCGGCGGGACTGCCGGACAGCACGTGGTTGACCGCGCGGATCTGCCGCACGACGCTCCACTGCTGCCCGCCGCCCCACCAGCCCTGCTGGTCGGCGAGGCCGGCGGTGGCCTCCCGCAGCGTCTGGTCGTCGGCGTGCCGGGGACTGTAGTCGCCGAACATGCCCTCGACGCGCCGTCGCTGCACCGGCTTCGGCTCCGCCGGAGGAGCCACGAACGCGGCGGTCGACTCCGCGAGCCGCAGCACCGCGCGCACCAGCGCGGAGACCCCGATGAGCAGGCGCCGCTCGCTCAGACCGGGCAGGCAACGGGAGACCGCCTCGCGCAGGACCTCATCGGCGGTCGGCGGGACGGACGTGCCGTCGGCGGCGTCGTTCGACACCGAGGACGTTCCCGTCGTGGCCGCCGTCGACCCCTCGGCCGAGCCTGCCGAGGCGGCCTTCGCCGCCGCCACGCGCGCGGCGTGTTCGGCGAGCGCCGCCGCGCCGGTGCGCAGCACCACGGCCGCCTGCTCGTCGTCCAGCGCCCGCAGGACCGCCGACGCGGCCTCGTCCCGGGGCCGCAGCGCGTGCCAGAAGTCGACCGGCGGGACCAGTCGCGTGCCGGCGGCGAACTCGCCGCCCCGCTCCAGCGGGGTCACCCGCCCCGACTCCCCGGACGCGGAGGTGTCGTCCGCGGTGTGGAAGGCGATCTGCCGGTGCAGGGCGACGACGACGGGCTCGGCCCCGCCGGGGAGCCGCAGCGCGCCGACCGGCACGCCGCGCGCGACGCCGTCGCGGTCCTTCGGCAGGGAGACCGTGCGCCCGTCCGGAGTGCCGGCGGTGAGGCGGGCCCCGGTGCCCTCGCCCTCCTCGCGCACCCAGCGCCCGAGGACCGTGCCGTCCGTACCGAACGGGCTGTGCTCCAGACCCGGCTGGAGCGGCAGCACCACGCAGTGCTGCTGGAGGAGCGTGGCGTCGTCGCTGACGCCCGACCGCAGGAACGCGGGCAGCGAGGCACGCCCGTGGGTGCCGGTGGCCGGGTCGTACTCCAGCCACACCTGCTTGCGTCCCTGCCGGCCCTGACGCCAGTACGAGGTGCCGTCGCCGAGGATGCGGCGGCTCGGCGGCAGGACGGTGTCACCGGCGTGCAGCGTGCGGCCGCCGGTGGCCCGGCCGCCTCCCGGCAGCGGGATCGAGGGTTCGCCGGCGTCGTTGGCGCCGTACCAGTGGGGGACCCGCTCGCCGCTCAGGGGAAGACGTCGGAGGGGCGGGCCGACCAGTAGCCGAACTGCTTGCCGTCCTTGGGCCACGTCACCAGCAGCTCGCCGTCCGTGAAGCGGAACGACGGACGCTGCCAGCGGTCCAGGCCGTCGGGCAGCCGCAGGTCGTGCTCGAGGAGGACGCCCTCGGGGTCGACGACGATCACCTTGTGCCTGCGGGAGAGGATCAGCGCGGGCCAGGCCTCGTCGACGCGCAGGGTGTCGTCACGGTCGCGCCTGGTCTCGGCGTCGAGCCGCGTCAGCGCCTCCTCGAGGGCGGGCCAGACCAGTTCGTCCGGGATGCCGGCGCGCAGCGTGCGGCCGAGCAACGGCGCGGCCTCGTGGGCGGCGACCTCGGCGACGGCGGCTGGGGCGACCCGGGCCGCGACCGTGCGGAACGGCCGCAGCCTCTCCAGCGCCGCGCGCGCGGCGGGCAGACCGGCCGCGGCGGTCAGCTCCCCGGCCGCGTCCTGCAGCCACTCGCGCAGCACGTCGGCCAGGACGGGATGACCGGCCAGCCCCTCCATCAGCCGCGCGTCCGGCCGGTGGCCGCCGAGCGCGCCGACGGACAGGTACAGCAGCCGGCGGTGGCGCGGGTGGGCCGCGAGGGCCGTCAGGTCCCGTCGGTCCGGCGCCTTGTCCTGCAGCCACTGGTTCAGGGGCAGGAAGACCTGCCGGCCGGTGCCGGGGTCCGCCAGCGGCACGTCCTCCGCCAGGCACAGGTCGAGCAGGTCCAGGTCGGCGCCGGGGTGCCAGCGCCCGGTGAAGAGGTCGACGGGCCGGCCGCGCTCGCGCAGCCGCGGCGCCATCCGCCGGACGAGCGCCAGGGTGGCCGGCGACCGGTCGCCGGCCGAGCTGCCGTGCTTGCGGTGCAGCGACCAGCGGCTGAGCCAGTCCGCCGCGTCGACGTCGGACTCGGTCTCTCCGGTGAGCAGCAGATCCGCTCCGCACTCGGTGAGCAGGTCCAGCCAGAACTCGTCGTCACGCGTGGAGCGGCCCAGGCCGGCCGGCATGATCTCCAGCAGCCGGGCCCGCACGGCGGGCTGCTGTCGGCCGAGGAGCACCAGCGTCGCCCGGTAGGTGTTCCAGAAGGACGCGGGCGCCCGGACCGCCGCCGGGGAGGCGATCAGGTCGGCGACCAGCGCGCACTCCTCGGCGTCCCGGTCCAGGCCCGCGGCCTTGATCAGCCCGCGCGCGTCCTGCGGGAGCGAGGCGTACGGCGGCATGCCGGCCGCGCAGCGCTCCACCGTCAGCTGCCGGAACTGGGCCCAGGCGTCGGCGGGGCTGAGGCGTGCCGCGAGGGCCTTGACGTGCTCCTTGAGCGCCTTCACGGTGAGCGCCCCGGCGAACGCGAACTCCAGGAACACGGCGCGCTGCCGTTCCTCGTCCACCGCCAGCGCGTGCACCCGCTCGGCCTCGCGGGCCTTGCCGAAGAACGCGGCGGCGTACGTGGTGTTCTCGTGCTGGAGGAAGACGCGGGCGGCCTGCTCGTAGAAGGTGGGCAGGAAGTGCGGCACGGCCCGGCCGAGCCGTTCCCCGAGCGCCTCGAAGCCCTCCTTGGCGGTGCCGGGACGGGACTTGGCCTGCCGTGCGAGGCGCTCGACGTCCTTGACGAGGGCCAGCGCGTGGTGGCCGTTCGCCGGGTCGTTGACCAGCGCCCAGGCGGGGAAGCCGAGCGTCTCCCGGCGTATCTGCCCGACCTGCGGGGTCTCGGGCTCCCGGACCAGGCCGAGGAAGTCCAGCGCCAGGTCCTCCGCCTCGCCGAGCGTGCCCGGCACCAGCCGCACGATCCTGCGCCCGTCCAGGGCGGGATGCGTGTACGTGCGCACGGTGAGGACGTCGGCGTCCTCCCGGCCGGTCGTGCCCGGCGGCAGGATCGCGCCGGCGTCGAGCAGTGCCGCGGAAGCCGTCTCGTCGTACGTCGTCATGCCGCCTGCTCCTCGTCCTCGATGTTCCGCCCGGCGTACAGCGAGGCCGCCATGCGCATGCCTTCCGACCAGGCCACCGGCCCCACCTGACCGAGCCTCAGCGTCCGGCCGGCGGGATCGGTGAAGGTGAGGGGGCCGGTCTCGGTCTCCTCGTAGCCCTCGTAGTCGCCTATCCACACCCGGGCCTCGACGCCCCGGCCGTCCTCCAGGACGGAGCAGACGGCGTTGCCGCCGCGCACGCGGTAACCGAGCTGGGCGGCCCTGCCGTGCAGGAAACGCAGTTCCTTGAAGGCGCCGCCGGCGTACTCCTCGACGGAGGTGCTCTCCGCGTCGAGCGTGGCGGGCCGGTGCCAGACCTCGCGGAACAGCTGCTGGGCGCGCTGCTCGACACCGAGTTCGACGGCGAACTCCCTGAGGTCCTCCAGGTCTTCGAGGAGCACCGGGTGCGGGAGGCGGACGAGGCCGGGGGTGACGCGGACGGTGTCGCCGTCGAGGTCGACGAGGCCGAGGCCGCGCTCGGGGTCGGCGTCCCGCAGGAATCCGGCCACCTCGCCGTCCTCCCCGGTGACGACGAGGTCGCGCAGGGCGGCCTGCCACGCCGGGTCGGGCCACACCCGCGCGAGGACGGCGAACGGCACCGGCAGCGAGCGCACCATCCAGCGCTCCACGTCGGTCAGGCACCGCTGTTCGTGCCGTTCCAGCCATTCGACGAGCTGACGCAGGCCCACCACGGCCGGATCGTCGGCGATCTTGGGCGGAACGGACTTCAACCGTCGCCCCGCCGCGTTGCGGCACACCACCTTGCCGTCATCGAGGGCGACTTCATAGCCGCCGGCCGACACCCACCCATGCGTGCCTCCCGCACCCGCAGTGATCAAGTGACGGGAACTCTAGATCAAGCCACTGACAACGGGTCCGTGACGAGGGGCCGGCGTTCCGGCGACCGTTTTCCCGGCACCGCCGTCGCGGTCGCCGCCGTCGCGAGCGGCGTCGCGCCGCGCGGCCCACGGGCCGGCCGCGGGAGGTGCACCGGCGGGGGCCTGTGGGGCCGGCGGGGCCGGTGGGAGCCCGAGGGGAGGAGGTCAGCCCTCGACCCAGCCGTTGTCCTTCGCGAACCGGGCCAGCGCGGAGCGCACCTGGAGGATCTGCTCGGCGGTCAGCGAGGGCGCCGCCGTCAACAGGGTCTCGGTGACGTCGCGGGTGAACTCCTCCGTGCTGAGCACGTCGCACAGGACGTCGTCGTCGGCCGCGAGCGGCTTGCCGTCCGCCCCGCGCGCGAGCCGTACCCCGGAGGCCTTCGGGCCGCGCTCGCCGTCCTCGATCTCGAACTCGACGACGATGCCCCGGCGGACCTGCGACTCGGGCATCAGCATGTCGTTGACGTGCAGGAAGACGTCCTCCCCGCCGTCGTCGGGCGCGATGAACCCGTAACCCCGCTGGCTGTCGAAGCGCACCACACGACCAGCAACCATCCCAACCCCCAGCGACCTCGCACACCCACATCGGTGAACCTGACCAGATCGTAGTCACCCCGGCGGCCGGGGACGACCGCCACGGGCGCGGGCGCAGGGGCCGGGCTCCCGCGGAAGCGGGCCGGGCTCCCACGCCGCACGGAAGCGGGCCGGGCTCCGACGTCCTGCCGGAGTCGGGTCAGGACTCCGCGCCGGCGGCCTTCTCGGCGTCGCGCTGCCGCAGGCGCGCCGCCTCCTTGCGGACCTCGGCCTGAGTGGCGCGCTCCTTCGCCAGCCACTCGGGCCCGGCGTCCTTGATCTCCTGGATCTGTCCGGTGGTCAGCGCCTCCGTGACGCCGCCGCGCGCCAGTCCGGCGATGGACACGCCGAGCCTGGCCGCCACCACCGGGCGGGGGTGCGGGCCGTTCTCCCGCAGGGCGCGCAGCCATTCCGGCGGATTCGCCTGGAGCTCGTTCAGCTCGGCGCGCGTGACGACACCCTCCTGGAACTCGGCGGGGGTGGCGGGGAGGTACACACCCAGCTTCTTCGCCGCGGTCGCGGGCTTCATCGTCTGGGTGCTCTGGTGCGACGTCATGCCGTCCAGGGTATCGGCCGCGAACCGGACCGCCGACCACAGCCGGTATCCTGGCAGGATGACCGACTCGGCGGATTCCCCCTCGTTCCGGCTCGCGTACGTCCCCGGAGTGACCCCCGCCAAGTGGGCGCGGACCTGGCAGGAGCGCCTGCCCGACGTGCCCCTCGTCCTCCTTCAGGCGACGTCCGCCGAGGCCCCCGGAATGCTGCGCGAGGGCACCGCCGACGCGGCCTTCGTCCGGCTCCCGGTGGACCGTACGGTGTTCAGCGCGATCCCCCTCTACACCGAGACCACGGTCGTCGTGGTCCCCAAGGACCACCTGATCACGGCGGCCGACGAGGTGACCCTGGACGACCTCGCCGACGAGGTGGTCGTCCACCCGCTGGACGACGTCCTCGACTGGGAGCGGCTTCCGGGAGAGCCCGCCTTCGAACGCCCGGCGACCACGGCCGACGCGATCGAGCTGGTCGCGGCGAACATCGGCGTGCTGGTCGTGCCCCAGTCGCTGGCCCGGCTGCACCACCGCCGCGACCTCACCTACCGGACCCTCGTCGACGCCCCGCAGTCAGGCGTCGCCCTCGCCTGGCCCGAGGACGCCACCACCGACCTGGTCGAGGACTTCATCGGCATCGTCCGCGGCCGCACGGTCAACAGCACCCGTGGCCGGGACCGGCAGCCGTCGGCCGAGCCGAAGGCCGAGCGCTCCCGGCAGAAGACCGGCGGCGCCCCGCGCAAGGCCGCCCCGGGCGGGGCCGGGCGGGGCCGGACCGGCGGCGCCAAGGGAGGCGGCGCCAAGGGAGGCGGCGCCAAGGCGGGCGGCCGGCGCGGCACCGGCGGCAAGCCCCGCCGCCGCTCGTAGCGGTACCGGCCCCGGCGGTACCGGGCGTCACGGTACGAAGGTCGCGCCCCGCGCGGTGCTCACCACCCGCTGCCCGTCGGCCCGCCCGAGCAGCCCCGCGGCCACCCAGGCGTCCACCACGTTCCGCACCCGGCTCACCAGGACGTCCTTCCCGCTGAACGGCGCCCTCGCCCAGACCTCGTCGAGCAGCGTGGTGCCGTCCGCCCTCGCGGGGTTGGCCACCCCCGAGTCGGTGCCGCCGAAGACGACCCGGGGCTCCACCCGCCGCACGTAGGCGTGCGTCGGGTCCTCGGTGCCCTCGAAGAAGGGCGCGAACCCGATGCCGTCGAGGGTGTGGTGCAGCGGCTTCCCGCTCACGGGCGTGAGCGAGGGCGACAGGTCGCCGGAGAGCGCCGCGTTGCGGTAGAGGCCGAACTCCAGGTACGACGTCGACGCGTCGCGGGCGACCAGGTTCACGGGGCCGAGGAACAGGGTCTGCAAGGACGGGTCGTCCAGGGCCTTTTCGGCCCGCAGCCGGAACGGCGCCGACACGCGCACGGTGTCCCCGTCGCGCCAGGTCCGGGACACCGTGAAGTAGGTCCCGGGTGTCGGAGTGCCGCTCGCCGCACGGCCGTTGACCGTCACCCGGAACCCGGCGGCCGCCCACGCCGGCACCCGCAGCCGCAGCGCGAAGGACGCCGCACGGCCCCGGACGGTGAGCGTGGTGCCCTGTTCGCGCGGGAAGTCGGTGCTCTGGGTGACCGTGACGCCCTTCTCGGCCCAGGCCAGCGTGGACGCGCTGTAGAGGTTGACGTACAGCGCGCTGCCGTCGGCGGCCTTGAAGTACACCGAGTCCTGGTACTTCGTGGCGCTCTCCGTGCCGGTGCCCTCGCAGCAGGTGGTGCCCTGCTTGGGCGTGTAGTCGCGCACATGGCCCGGCGTGAGCCCGATGAAGTACGTGACCAGCGGCTTCTCCGCGTCCGCCCGGTCCTGCCGGGAACCGAGGACCTGGTTGAGCAGGGCCCGCTCGTAGTAATCCATGTACTTCGGGTCCTGCTCGTGGAAGAACAGCGTCCGGCTGAGCTTGAGCAGGTTGTACGCGCAGCACGTCTCGGCCGTGGTGGCGCCGATCGTGCCGGCGATGACGTCCCGCGCCCTCCAGAACTCGCCGGCGCCGGTACCGCCGATGCCGTACGTGCGGTGCGGTACGACCATGTCCCAGAAGTTCCTCGCGGCGGTGAGATAGCGTTCCTCGCCCGTCGCGTCGTACAGCCGGACGTACCCGGTGAAGATCGGTATGTGCTGGTTGGCGTGCAGGCCGTCGAGGACGTCGGTGTTCGCTGCGCACGCGTCGATGAGCCGGTCGAGGTCGAACATCCTGGCCAGCGCGAGGTGTTCGGCCTTTCCCGTGAGCGCGTGCAGATCGCAGACCGCTTCGACGATGCCGCCGAACTCGCCGCTGGAGAACAGGCCCCACATGCGCTGGAGGGTGGCCGCGGGCAGCCTCGACAGCCGGGAGTGCATCCAGTCGGCCATCCCGGCCGCCAGGTCCAGGGCGCGGGCGTCACCGGTGGCGAGGTGAGCGTCCAGCAGGCCCCGCAGGATCTTGTGGGCGGTGTAATAGGGCGCCCACACGCGCGTGTAGTCGCTGCCGGTCATCGACTCCAGCTCGATAACGGTGCGGACGGGATCGGCGAGGAGTCGCCGCCGTCAGCCGCCGGCCGTGCGGCCGATCGACTCCACCAGCGGCAGCAGGCGGTACGGCACCCGCTCGCGCAGCGCCACCTCGGTACGGGTGCGGACCACGCCGGGCAGGCTGATCAGCTTCTGGATCACGTCCTCCAGGTGGGCGTTGTCGCGGGCCACGACCCGGGTGAGGAGATCGCCGCCACCGGTGATCGAGAACACCTCCACGATCTCGGGCACGGCGGCCAGCGCGTCACCGACGTCGTCGAGGTGACCCTGGGTGACCTCGATGTGCACGAACGCGAGCACGGGATGGCCCAGCGCGGCGGGGAGAGGGCGGGGCCCGAGCCGGTGATCACGCCTTCGCGCTCCAGCCGGTCGAGGCGGGCCTGGAGCGTGCCGCGAGCCACGCCGAGGATGCGCGCGTACTCCCGCACGCTGGTGCGGGGCTGCTCGAGCAGCAGGCGCAGGATGCGGGTGTCGAGCTGGTCGACGGCCATGGTGCCCGGACTCCTCGTGTTTCGTCGGCGATCGCTGACGACTGTACCAATGGCCCAGGCGGACGCATTCCGGATGTACCGGCTCTTCCTGGTCCGTTGGCCCGGCAACGGTCCTTCTCGACGGGTATTCGGTGAGCCAACGGATCAGTCGATTCCCGGCCACTTGAGCCAGCGGCGGCGCGGATGCTGTCATGGAGCCGTCGATGGCGCTGCGGATCCCGCGGCGCCTTTTCCATGCCGGTGTTCACGGGTGACCGTTGGGGGCGAGAAGTGCTGAAGAGGGTGTTCACGGCTCCGGATCCGGGGCGGGTGCGGCTGCGGTTCGCCTCGCGGGCCGTCCTCGGCATCGGACTGGCCGTCGCGGTCTGCGGCCTGGCCGGGCACTCCCTGGTCGGCGCCGTCACCGGCGGGCTCGCCGCGCTGCTCGCCCTGTTCACCGTCACCGACACCACCGTGCGCGGCCAGGCGGTCACCACCGCGCTGCTGCCCGCCGCCGGCCTGCCCGTCCTGGCCGCCGCGGCCCTCCTGCACGACCAGCCCCTGGCCCGCGACCTGACCTTCCTGGCCGTCACCGGCGCGGGCGTGTACGCCCGCCGGTGGGGGCCGCGCGGCCACAGCCTGGGCGTGTTCGCGTTCATGATGTTCTTCGTCGCCCAGTTCCTGCACGCGACCCCGGGACGGCTCCCCGAGCTGGCCGCGGCCGTCGTCCTCTCCGTCCTCGGCGCGGCCGCCGTGCGCTTCGGCCTGTGGTGCTACGAGCGCCGCCTGCCCCCGGCCGCCGTGCCCGCCCCGCCGGGCGGCCGGGGCCTCGCCCGGATCACCACCCGGCAGGCCGTCCAGGCGACGGCCGGCGCGGGCTTCGCCCTCCTCGTGGGCCAGTCGGTCTCCGGGGAACGCTGGTACTGGGCCGTCGGCGCCACGTGGTGGATCTTCGTCAACACCACCTCCCGCGGCGAGACCCTGGTGCGCGGCTTCCGCCGGGTGCTCGGCACGGTGACCGGCATCGGCCTCGGCCTCCTCGTCGCCGTCCCCGTGCACGGCGCCGGCGCACCCACGGCCGCCCTGGCCGCCGTCTGCGTCTTCGGCATCTTCTACACGGCCGCCGTCTCCTACACCTGGATGATGCTCTGGGTGACCCTGCTCGCCGAGCTGCTCTACGGGCTCCTCGGCGTGCTCACCCCCGGCCTGCTGGCGGTCCGCGTCGCCGAGACCGGCGTGGGCGCGCTCGGCGCGTGGCTGGCGGTGCTGTTCGTGCTCCCGTCACCACCCACGCCGTCACCGACGCCTGGATCCAGCGCGCGCTGCGCTGCGTCCACACCTGCACCGCCGAAGCCGCCGCCCGCCTCGCCGGCGACCCCGCCGCCGACCCCGGCGCGCGCGTCGCCGAACTGGAACAGCTCCTCGGCCGGGTCCGGCTCTCCGTCGCCCCGCTCACCCACCCGCTGAACCCCATGCTCGGCCGCAAGGCGCGCGCCCGCCGCGTCCTCGACCTGCTCGACGAGTGCGCGCGCGAGATCCGCGGACTCGTCGCCGTCGCCGCCGACCCGGAGGCCTCCCACGACGCCCGCCTCGCCACCGCCTGCTGGCGCGTCCAGGCCGCGGTGGAGGCCCTGACCGACGGCGGCACGGAACACCTCGCCCCCGCCGAGCACCCCCCGGCGGCCGGCCCCGCCCTGGCCCACCTGCACGGCCTGGAACGAGCCCTGGCGGAACTGGCCCACCCCCTGCGCGCCCCGTCCGGCTCCCCTCTGGTGGGAGCCTGAGCGCCCACGGCCCGGCCGGTCCCCGCCGTGTCCGGCCGACTTCCGCCACGCCCGGCCGGTCGCTGCTCCGTCCTCGGTCACGGCTCGCGTCGCCCGTCGAAACCCCGAGGCACGCTGCCATGTCGCCCGCCCCTTCTTGGTCTAGACCGCGCGCGGCCGGCTGCTACCGTCACCCCGGACAGCGGTGGCACGAGAGGGGACAGCGGTGGCAGACGTCGGCAGGCGGCCCCGGCGGGCGTTCATCGGGTCGTTCACGGCGGCCGGAGGGCCCGGGATCGTGGCGGCGGCCGTGGACCCGGGCGACGGCGCGCTGACCATCCTGAGCAGCGTGAACGGCCTTCCCGATCCCTCGTACCTGACCCTGTCGCCGGGCGGTGGCACGCTCTACGCCGTCAGCGAGACCGCCGACGGCGCGGTGGCCGCGTACAGCCTGGCCGGGGACGTCCCGGAGCAGGCCGGACCGCCCGTGCCGGTCGGCGGCGGCCCCACCCACCTCACCGTGTTCGACGGCCACGTCCTGACCGCCGACTACGGATCCGGCAGCGTCACCGCCGTACCCGTCCGGCCCGACGGCACCCTCGCACCGGCGCCCTCCGGCGTGCTCCGGCACAGCGGCTCCGGCCCCCGCACCCCGCGCCAGCAGGGACCGCACGCCCATCAGGTCCAGGCGGATCCGAGCGGACGCCGGCTGGTCAGCGTGGACCTCGGGACGGACTCGGTGCGGGTGTGCGACCTGCACGACGGCAGGCCGGTCCTGCACCGGGAGTTCGCCCTGCGTCCCGGCTCCGGCCCCCGCCACCTGGTCTTCCACCCGGACGGCGGCCACGCGTACGTCGTCAACGAACTCACCCCGACCGTCACCGTCTGCCGCTGGGACGCCCCGGAGGGCTCCCTGAAGCCGCTGGCGGAGGTGCCCGTGCTGCCGGGCGCGCCCGCCGGGGACGCCTACCCGTCCGGCATCGCCGTCTCGCCCGACGGACGGTTCGTGTGGACGGCCACCCGCGGCGAGGACGTGCTGTCGGTGTTCGCCGTCGAGGGCGGCGGGGAGGCACTGCGCCTCGTCGGCACCGTGCCCTGCGCGGGCCGCTGGCCGCGGGCGCTCACCGAGTCCGCCGGCTTCCTGTACGTCGCCAACGAGCACTCCGGCGACGTGACCTGGTTCGCCCTCGACCCGGCCACCGGACTGCCCCGGCGCGGCGGCTCGATCCCGGTGCCGGCGGCGTCCTGCGTGGTCTTCGGCTAGTCCCCGAACCCGTCAGGAGCCCGGCGGGACCAACTCGTCGGCTCCGCGCCCCGGCCCACAGACACGACGAAGGGTCCGCTCCCCGGCGGGAGCGGACCCTTTCGGCGTCCGTGCAGGTCGTACGGGCTCGCGCCCGCGCCGCTTACGACTGGCGGGCAGGCGTGCCCTGCGGCTGCTGCGGCGCGATCCCCAGCGCCGTCGTGTACTTGGCCAGGGCGAGCTTGCCGATGGCCGGGTACGGGCCGAGCGCGTCGGCGGACGCGCACCCCGCCTCCCTGGCCGCCTCCTCCAGAAGGGTGGAGTCGATCTCCGGACCGATGAGGTACGGCGCCAGGGCCAGCTGCTGGGAGCCGGAGCCGCGCAGCTGCTCGGCCACGGAGGCGAGGGAACCCTCCTGGTCGAGGGCCGCGGCCATCACCGGCACGGCGAGGCGCGCGGCGAGCAGCATGCCGGTGATCCCGGCGGCCTGCACCGCCTCCTCGCCGCCCACGGTGGCGAGGATGATGCCGTCCGCGGCCGTGGCCACGGTGAACAGGCGGGCGCGGTCGGCGCGGGCCAGACCGGCCTCGGACAGCCGCACGTGCAGCGCCTCGGCGAGCAGCGGGTGCGGGCCGAGCGCGTCGGTCAGGTCGGCCGCGACGCGGCTCTCCATGACGGCCTGGCGGACCTGACGCAGCAGCGCGCTGTCCGGCCCGGCCAGCAGCGGTACGACGACGGCGACCGGGCCGTCGGGCTCCTTGGCGTCCACTCCGGCGGCGAGGGCCTGCTCGTAGCGCGCGGTGCGCTCGTCGGCGGCGTGCGCCAGGACGGACTGGAGGCTGGGGAACTCGGCGTCGTCCCCGTCGAGGTACCCGATGCGCGCGTCGAGGCCGGGAAGCTCGGAGCGGGCGATGCTCACGACTTCCTCGGCGAGGCCGCGGGTGGCGGCGCTCGGCGTGCCCGGCACCGCGAGGACGAGCGCGGGCGCGCCCTCGGGAGCCGCCAGGGGCTCGGGTCGGCGGTGCCGCCCGGGCTGGCGGGGGCGCGGCATTCGTACAGGGAGGCCGGACGCGGGCCCAGTGGGGGAGCTCATGACGCCGCATGTTAGTGGCTTCCTGGGCTCCCCTGTTCGGGGAGGGTGCAGGTGAGCGGTATCCGTCCGGTTTTGTCTGATGAGTTACGTACGGATCAGAAGTGATCAGCGTGTGTTCCGGGCGACTTGCCCTCGAAGGGCGCAATCCCCCTTTTCCGTCATGACGCGTCGTTCACCCGCGGAGCCACGCAGAGCATCGTCCCGTCGACCGGCAGGCCGAGCGTGCCGGCCGTCAGCGCGAGGGCGATGCGGACGGCGCCGTCCAGCGGATCGCCGGCGGCCGCCACCCGCCGGGCGTACGGCAGCCGGCGCGCCAGTTCCTCCGCCAACGGCACGAGGAGGGGGTCGCCCAGTTTCACGAGACCGCCGGTGACGGCGACGCGGGGGCGGCATCCGGTGTCCGGCGGGCAGACCGCGGCGGCCGAGTCGGCCAGGTGCCGGGCCGCCGCGCGCAGGATGCCCGCGGCGACCGGATCGGCCGGCGCGCAGGCGGCCACGCGGGGCGCGAAGGAGGCGAGGACGGCGGCGCGGTCGGAGCGCGGGTAGAGCAGCGCGGGCAGACCCGACATCGGCCCGAACCGCTCCTCGGCGTCGGCCAGGAGAGCGGCGGAACCGTCGGACCGGCCGTCGTGGGCGCGCAGGGCGGCCTCCAGGCCGGCCCGCCCGATCCAGGCGCCGCCACCGCAGTCGCCCAGCAGGTGACCCCAGCCGTCGGCCCGCCGCCAGGCCGTCAGGTCCGTGCCGATCGCGATCAGTCCGGTCCCGGCGGCCACCACGGCGCCCGGACCGGTGCCGAGGGCGCCGGCGTAGGCGGTGACGGCGTCGGCGGCCAGGGCGGTGGTGCCGACCCCGAACTCCCGCGCCAGCGCGCCCGGCAGCTCGGCCCGCAGCGCGCCGCCGAGGGTGGCGAGACCGGCGGCGCCGACCACCGCCGTGACCGGCCGGGACACCCCGGTCTCCGCCGTCAACGACCGCACCATGGGCACGAGTTGTGCCATCAGGTGCCCGGGGTCGATGCCCCGCGCACCGGTGCGCACGGGACTGCGTGACGACCGTACGGCGGGCGCGCCGCCGTCGGCCGCGGCGAGGGCCACCCGCAGTCCGGAACCCCCCGAGTCCACGGCGAGGACGCCGGGGGAGGGCGCCGGAGCCGCGGAGGAGGTCACGGCAGGCGCCAGTCCACGGGTTGACCGCCCTGCCGGACCAGCAGGTCGTTGGCCCGGCTGAACGGCCGGGAGCCGAAGAAGCCGCGGTCCGCTGACATGGGCGAGGGGTGCGCCGACTCCACCGAGGGCAGGTCGCCGAGGAGCGGGCGCAGGTTGCGGGCGTCGCGGCCCCACAGGACGGACACCAGGGGCTTGCCGCGGGCGGCGAGCGCCCGTATCGCCTGCTCGGTGACCTCCTCCCAGCCCTTGCCGCGATGGGCCGCGGGTTTGCGCGGGGCCGTGGTGAGCGCCCTGTTGAGCAGCAGCACCCCCTGCCGCGTCCACGGTGTCAGGTCGCCGCTGGACGGCTGGGGCAGCCCCAGGTCGGTGTTCAGCTCCCGGTAGATGTTGACGAGGCTGCCGGGCAGCGGCCGTACCTCGGGTGCCACCGAGAAGGACAGGCCCACCGCGTGACCCGGCGTCGGATACGGGTCCTGTCCGACGATCAGGACGCGGACCTCGTCGAAGGGCTGCTGGAAGGCCCGCAGGACGTGGGGTCCGGCGGGGAGGTAGGTGCGTCCGGCGGCGATCTCCGCGCGCAGGAAGTCGCCCATCCGCGCGATCTGTCCGGCCACGGGTTCGAGGGCCTTCGCCCAGCCCGGTTCGACGATCTCATGCAAGGGTCGTGGTGCCACGGGCGTCACCCTACTGCCGTACGGGCGGCGGTGATCAACCGGTGGCCAGGACCCCACGCCTGCCCCGTCGGACTCATCCGACCACCGCGGCCCGCACGCAGAGCACGTCCGGCAGGTGCGAGGCCAACTGCCGCCAGCTGTCGCCGTCGTCGGAGGAGGCGAACACCTCGCCGTTGCGGTTGCCGAAGTACACGCCGGCCGGGTCCGCGTCGTCCGTGCAGAGCGCGTCGCGCAGCACGGTGCCGTAGTGGTCCTCCTGCGGCAGACCGGCCGACAGCGGCTCCCAGCTCCCGCCCGCGTCCGTCGTGCGGTAGACCCGGCAGCGGTGGCCGGCGGGCACCCGGTCCGCGTCGGCGTTGATCGGGAAGACGTACGCCGTGTCCCCGCGGTGGGGGTGCGCGGCGGCGGCGAAGCCGAAGGTGGACGGCAGGCCGGCGCCGATGTCCGTCCAGTGGGCCCCGGCGTCGTCGCTGCGGTACACCCCCCAGTGGTTCTGCAGGTACAGCCGGTCCGGGTCGGCCGCGTCCCGCGTGACCTTGTGCACGCACTGGCCGAACTCCGGGTCAGGATCCGGCAGGAACACCGCGGAGACACCGGAGTTGGAAGGCGTCCAGCTCGCGCCGCCGTCGGTGGTGCGGAACACGCCGGCCGTGGACACGGCCACCGTCACCGCGCGTGGGTCCGCCGGTCGGTGAGCACCGTGTGCAGGCCCTCGCCGCCACCGCCCGGCACCCATCGGGAGCGCGTCGGGTGCTCCCACAGCGGGCGGACCAGCTCGAAACTCTCCCCGCGGTCCTCGGAGCGGTACAGCGCGGCCGGTTCCGTGCCCGCGTACACCACGTCCGGCTCCCCGGCCGCCGGGTGCAGCTGCCACACCCGCTCCAGCGAAGCCCCCGTGTCCTGGGGGAACCGGACGGCCGGTTTCGCCGGTTCGGTCCAGGTCCGGCCGAGGTCGTCGGAGTGGAACACCGACGGGCCCCAGTGGGCGCTGTCCCCGCCGGCGAGGAGCCGTGTGCGGCCGCCCCGTGTGTCGATCGCGACCGAGTAGATCGCCTGTGCGTTGAAGCAGGGGGATGCGTCGAACTCCCAGGCGCCCCGCGCCTCCGCCCGATGAACAGGCCCTTGCGCGTGCCCACGGTGAGCAGTACCTCGGTCATGCCGGTCACCTCCGCTGTGCTGTGACGTCCTTGTCCCACCACCGGTCAGTCTGCACCCGGCCACTGACAGTCACCCCTGAAGTCGCCGTCGCCGCAGGTCGGCGCGGCGACGACGGTCCGGGAGCGCAAGGTGTCGGCCACCTTCGGCGGGAGTCCCGCGCGTCCGTCGCGTCCGTCGCGTCCGTCGCGTCCGTGGCACCGTCGGGACGGAGGACTCGTCCTGAGCATCCGGACCGCCGGCCCCGCAGGGGAGGGCGGCCGGGATGTTCACGCGCTCATGAGGAGGAAGCCTTCGACGGCGACGCGGGCCGGCGGCAGCCGGGCGGTGATCCGGGTGGTGACCTCGCCGCGCTCGAAGGCGGCGAAGACCTCGGCGAGGTCGGCGCGCAGCCGCGCCCGGAACCGGTCGCGGGACAGGGCCCGTCCGGCCCACACGTCGAAGAAGCAGGCGTGACACCCGTTGGGCAGGGCGTTCCACAGCCACCGATTTCGTGACACCTTCTGACAAGAGTTTCGCCGCACAACCCCCGCGCCCCCGGTGCCCGGCCCGCGTCAGCCGTCGGCGGGCGACAGGGCCCGCTCCAGAATCCCGCCCAGGTCGGCACCGTCGGGCAGGGTGCCGAAGGAGTGCCCCAGTCGCCGCCGAGCCGGGTCGCGCAGAAGGCGTCGGCGACCGCGGGCGGGGCGTGCCGGACCAGGAGGGACGCCTGCAGGGTGAGGGCCATGCGCTCCACGAGCCGGCGGGCCCCCGCCTGCGTGACCCGGCCGAGTCCGGACCTGAGCCCGGTCACCGCCGCGTCCAGCCGGGCGTCCGCCCCGCGGGCCAGGGCGAGTTCGGCGAAGAAGGCGTCCGCGGTGGCGGGTTCGCGGGTCAGTGCCCTCAGCACGTCGAGGGCGTTGACGTTGCCCGAGCCCTCCCAGATCGACAGCAGGGGGCCTCGCGGTAGTGCCGGGGCATGCCGGACTCCTCCACGTAACCGTTGCCGCCGAGGCATTCCAGGGCCTCGGCGGTGAAGGCCGGTCCCGCTTGGTGACCCAGTACTTGCCGACGGCCGTCGCGATCCGCCGGAAGACCCGTTCGCCCGCGTCGCCGCGCACCGCCCGATCGGCCGCCCCGGCCAGCCGCAGGGTGAGCGTGGTCGCCGCCTCGGACTCCAGCGCCAGGTCCGCCAGGACGTTGCGCATCAGCGGCTGGTCGAACAGCCGCGCGCCGAACGCGCCGCGGTGCCGCGCGTGATGGCCGGCCTCGACGAGGGTCTTGCGCATCAGCGCCGCCGACATCATCACGCAGTCCAGACGCGTGCAGTTGACCATCTCGATGATGGTCTTCACGCCCTGCCCCCCGGGCCCGACCAGCCAGGCCACCGTCCCGTCGAACTCGGGCTCGGAGGAGGCGTTGGAGCGGTTGCCCAGCTTGTCCTTCAGCCGCTGGACGCGGAAGGTGTTGCGGGTGCCGTCGGGCAGCACGCGCGGCACCAGGAAGCACGACAGCCCGTCCGGGGCCTGGGCGAGGACCAGGAACACGTCGCACATCGGCGCCGACGTGAACCACTTGTGCCCGCGCAGGGTGTACACCCCGGGCTCGGCGGTGGGCGTCGCCGTCGTGGTGTTCGTCCGCACGTCCGAGCCGCCCTGCTTCTCGGTCATCCCCATGCCCGCGAGGAGCCCGCGCTTCTGCGTCGGCACCCGCAGTCCGGGGTCGTACGCGCGTCCGGTCAGCAGGGGTTCGTACACCTTCGCCAGTTCCGGCTCGCGGCGCAGAGCGGGGACGGCGGCGTACGTCATCGAGGTGGGGCAGCCGTGTCCGGCCTCCGTGTGCCCCACGCCAGCCCGCCGGCCGTACGGGCCACGTGGGCCCCCGGCCGGCCGTCCGCCCAGGGGTTCCGGCCAGGCCCTCGGCGACGGCGACCCGCATCAGTTCGTGCCACGCGGGATGGAAGTCGACCTCGTCGACGCGGTGGCCGTACCGGTCGTGGGTGCGGAGCACCGGCTCGTGCCGGTTCGCCAGTTCGCCCCACTCCTGCGCCTCGGGACCGCCGGCCCGCCGGCCGAGCCGGCGGAGGCCGGCCTCCGCCCACCCGGCGCCCTCGCGCCGCAACCCCTCCAGCAGGGCCGCGTCGTCGGAGGCGTCGTACGGGGCCAGGGGCGGGGGCTGGTTGGTGACGTCGTGCGTGGCGGGGGAGGGGTCAGGGGCTCTGTGTCCACGAGGCTCATGGCTCAATGTTGCATCTTTCCTGCGGTCGCAGCAATAATGCAACATCAAGGGCGGACGTACAGTACGTCCTCATGCGCAGGAACATGACGTCCGGGCCCGCGGGGGTGGAGCTGCCGCCGCTGTCGGCCCGGTCGGTGGTGCTGAGCCTGCTGCTCGGCGCCCATCCCCCCGAGCTGCCGGTGAAGGACCTCGTCCGGCTGGTGGAACCCTTCGGCGTCGGTGGCTCCACGCTGCGGGCCGCGCTCAGCCGGATGGTGACGGCGGGCGACCTGCGGCGCGCCGGTTCCGTGTACGGCCTCAGCGACCGCCTGCTGGAACGCCGGCGCCGGCAGGACGACGCCGTCCACCCGGCGACCCGGCCCTGGAACGGTGACTGGGAGATGGCCGTGGTGACGGCCACCGGCCGGGACCCGGCCGAACGGGCCGAGCTGCGCACCGAGTTGACGCGTCTGCGGCTCGCGGAACTGCGGGAGGGGGTCTGGCTGCGCCCCGCGACCCTGAACCGTTCCTGGCCGACCGGACTGGAGTCCGTCACCCGTCACTTCACCGCCCGGCCGGACACCTCCGCCGGGGAACTGGCGGCGCTTCTGTGGCCGTTGGAGGAGTGGGCCGCCCAGGGCCGGGACCTGCTCGCGCACCTCGAGCGGGCCGATCGGCCCGCCGACCGCTTCACCGCCTTCGCGGCCGTCGTGCGCCATCTCCTCGCGGACCCCGTCCTGCCCTCCGAGCTGCTGCCGGCGCACTGGCCCGGCGCCGCGCTGCGCACCGCCTACGCCGGGTTCCGGCAGGAGGTGTCGGCCCGCATGCGTGAACACGCCTGAGCGCGCCCGGCCGTGCGGGAACGGGCGTGAACGCGAGTGACGGCCGGAGGGGGCGCGTGCGGGGTGCCTCCTCCGGCCGCCCGTGGGGGGAACGCCCGGTCTGCGGGGTGCTCGGCCTACTTGTAGGTGATGTCCGAGCCGGCGTACTTGCAGTACGTGCTGTCGGGGCCCGAGCCGTTCGTCGTCGGCTCCTTGCCGGTGTTGTTGCCGATGTACTTCTGGCAGGGGACGATCTTCTTGCTGCTGTCCCCGACGATCGTGATGCCCCGCAGGGTCGCGCTGTCGCCGTAGTTGGTGTTGATGCCGACGAGCTTGCCGCCCTTGTAGGTGGCCTCGACGGTGTTGAGGTTGATCGTCCGCTTGTACTGCGTGGAGCAGTTGCCGCACGAGCGGATGAAGGTGCCGAAGTTCTTGACGGCGAAGTTGGAGACGTTCAGCGTCCCGGCGCCGTTGAACTGGAAGACCTTGTCGCTGGCTTCCTTCGCCCCGCCGCCCACGACGCTGTAGACGTTGGACGACGACGAGCCGCGGAAGGTCGCCGCGTCCTCGCCGACGTCCTCCCACCAGACGTTCTGCAGCGTGCAGCTGCCCTTGCAGTGGATGCCGTCGGCGGCGGGCGCGCCGATGATGACGTTCTTGAGGACCGCGCCGGCGGCCAGCTCCAGGATGGGACCCTGGTCCTCGTCCTGGCTGCCGCTGCCCAGGTCGCCCGTGCCGTACAGGCGCTTCATCCCGTAGTCCTTGGTGCCGGAGACCGAGATGGTGGCGGAGACGGCCTGGCTGCCGTTCGCGGTGGGCCAGGTGGCCGCGCTCGCCGGAGTGAGCGCCCCGCTGGTCATGATCATGCCAACCGCGAGGCCGACGGCGGCCAGTGAACCCGTCAGGGCGCGCCCGCGAGGACGCGTGGGTGCTGGGGAAGTCATGTCCCGATGCCTTCTTCCAGGTGGGGGATGGTCGAAGTTCTCCGGTGGTCACGTCGGTCGTCGCCGACGTGACGGCGGATTCGAGCTGATGAACCCTGTTCTCGATGTTGAACATATTGCTCGATCGGTGTGGAGAATCCCGCATTGCGGCGAGCGGCTCGTCCACACTTCTGAACGGAAGGTAGAGGGCAAGCGCTTTCTAGTCAACGCCTCGCACAGAAGACGACGGAAGTCCGGCTCCGGGGGCGGAGCGGCCGTCGGTGCCGGGGAGCCGTCTCGGCGTCCAGTGCGGGGGCCGCTCCGTTGCCGGGGTCCGGTGGGAGAGCGTACGGGCGGTGCGGCTCGTGGCTGCCGTCGGCCGCGTGCCGGTGGAGTCTCCGGCCGACGGGCAGGCCGAGGTGTACGGGTCGTTCGCGGAGGACCCGCCGGACACCCTCGGGCCGGTGGCCGGTGGCCGGTGGCCGGTGGCCGGGTGCCCGGCCGGGCACCCGGCCGTGGAGGACCCCTCGTGCGGGAAGGGGCGCACCGGGCGGCGGGCATCGGGCGGCGGACGACGGCGCGGGAGTGTGCGCGGGGGGATCCGGGAGGTGCACGGTCGTGCCCGGTCGTTCGTGAGTCCGGTGTCCCGGGAGGGCCCGTCCGGATCCTCCCGGGACGCGCGGGGCCGGTGGTGTTCTTCTGCGGCGTCGTCCGTGCGGGCGAGCGCCGATGGTGGTCGTCGTCGAAGGCGCCATGCGCGTCACGCGCGTCGCCCCCGGCGCCGGTTCGTCTTCGCGACGCGGGATCCCTCGGGTGCGGGGACCGGTCGGCGGCTCCGCCCCAGGGTTTCTCGCCGGTGCCGCGCGGGACCGGTCGCGGGGGACGGGCCTCGGGGGAGCAGTACGGCGGCCGGCTCGTCGCCTCCCCGGTTCGCGAGGCGCGAGAGCCCGGCTCACGTGAGCCCGCGCACGTGAGCCCCATCACTCCCGTATACCCCCGGGGGCATAAACCGGATCCTGTTACGGTTGGACTCGGATATACCCCCCCGGGTATTTCTGAAGGCAAGTGAGCAGGAGTTCTCCGCATGGTTCCCGAGATCGACCAGCAGCGGTTCGCCGAGGCGCACGCGGCGGGCGCCCTCGTCGTCGACGTCCGCAACGGCGGCGAGTACCGCGCCGGCCACGTCCCCGGCGCCCGGTCGGCACCGCTCCCCAACCTCCCCTCGAACTCGCCGGCCTGCCCAAGGACCGTCCGGTCCACGTGATCTGCCAGAGCGGCGGCCGCAGCGCACAGGCGACCTCCCTGCTCCGCGCCCTGGGCTACGACGCCCACAGCGTCAGCGGCGGCACCGCCGCCTGGATCGACGAGGGCCGCCCCACGGCCACCGGCGACGAGCCCGGCGCCCCCACCGCCCCCGCCACCTCCGAGGAGACGCGATGATCACCGTTCTGCCCGTCGAGACCCCCGGACTGGGGGACCGCACCTACCTCGCCCATGACGGCTTCGTGGCCCTGGTGGTCGACCCCCAGCGCGACTACGACCGCGTCACCGCGCTGGCCGCCGCCGCCGGAGTGCGGATCACCCACGTGTTCGAGACACACATCCACAACGACTACGTCACCGGCGGCCTGGCCCTGGCCCGCGAGGTGGGCGCGCAGTACCTGGTGAACGCCGACGACGAGGTCTCCTACGAGCGGACCCCGGTCCACGACGACCAGGTGATCGAGGTCGGCGACACCCTGCGGGTGCGGGCGATCCACACCCCGGGCCACACCCACACCCATCTGTCCTACGCCCTGGAGGCCGACGGGGAACAGGTCGCGGTGTTCACCGGCGGCTCCCTGCTGTACGGCACCACCGGACGGCCCGACCTGCTGGGCCCGGACCACACCGACACCCTCGTGCGGGCCCAGTGGCGCTCGGCGCACCGGCTGGCGGAGGAACTGCCGGACGAGACCGCCGTCTACCCCACCCACGGGTTCGGCTCGTTCTGCTCCGCGACCCAGGCCACCGGCCTGGCCAGCACCATCGGCGAGGAGAAGCGGACCAACACCGCGCTGACCGCCGACGAGGAGGCCTACGTCGAGCAGCTCCTGGCGGGCCTGGACGCCTACCCGGCCTACTACGCCCACATGGGCCCGGCCAACTCCGGCGGGCCGGGCAAGCCGGACCTGTCCGCGCCGTCCGTGGCGGACCCGGCCGAACTGCGGCGCAGGATCGAGGCCGGCGAGTGGGTGGTCGACCTGCGCGACCGCACCGCCTTCGCCGCCGGGCACCTGGCCGGCAGCCTCAACTTCGGCCTGGACGGCCAGTTCGTCACCTATCTGGGCTGGCTGATCCCGTGGGGCACCCCGGTCACCCTGCTCGGCGAGACCGCCGGGGACGTGGCCGAGGCCCAGCGCGAGCTGGTCCGCATCGGCATCGACCGCCCGGCCGCGATGGCCACCGGCGGCCCCGAGGACTGGGCCGGCGGCGAGTCCCTGGCCTCCTACGAGCGCGCCACCTTCGGTGATCTCAAGGCCGCCCTCGGCGGCGACGGCCTCGTCGTCCTGGACGTGCGCCGTCACCAGGAGCGCGCCGAGGCGCACATCCCGGGCTCGGTGCACATCCCCGTCCACGAGGTGCCGGGCCGCCTGGCCGAGATCCCCGCGGGCCGTGTCTGGGTGCACTGCGCCGGCGGATACCGCGCCGGGGTCGTCGCCGCCCTGCTCCACGCCCGCGGCCGTGACGTCGTCGCCGTCGACGACAGCTTCGACAACGCCCTCGGCCTCGGGCTGTGCCCCCTCCCCTCCGACACCTCCGACACCTCCGACACCCCGACACCCCCGGAACCTCCGGCAACCGACAGGAGACCAACGCGTGACCGCCCTCACCACCCCCCGCAGCCTGACCACCGGCGAACTGCGCGCCAAGCTCGACTCGGCGAACCCGCCGCGCCTGCTCGACGTCCGTTCCCCCGCCGAGTTCGAGGGAGCGCACATCCCCGGCTCCTACAACGTCCCGCTGGACACCCTGCGTGAACACCGCGAGGAGCTGACGAGGCACCTGGACGCCGACGTGGTGCTGGTGTGCCGCTCCGGCCAGCGTGCCGGTCAGGCCGAACGTGCCCTCGCCGAGGCCGGGCTCCCCGGTCTGGCGGTCCTGTCGGGAGGCATGACCGCCTGGGAGAAGTCCGGTGCCCCGACCAACTACGGTCAGGAGCGCTGGGACATGGAGCGCCAGGTCCGCCTGGTCGCCGGTTCCCTGGTGCTGGTCGGCGCCCTCGGCAGCTTCGCCGTCCCCGGCCTGCAGGCGCTGTCCGCGTTCGTCGGCGGCGGACTGGCCTTCGCCGCCCTCAGCAACACCTGCGCCATGGGCGTGATGCTGTCGAAGATGCCGTGGAACCGCACGCCGTCCTTCGACCCGCGCAAGGCCGTCGCCCAGCTCGCCGACGGCAGGTGATCACCATGACGCTGACGCTCGTCCTGGTCCTCGCCCTGTTGGTCGGCCTCTCCCTCGGCCTGCTCGGGGGAGGCGGGTCGATCCTGACCGTGCCGCTGCTGGTCTATGTCGCGGGCATGGACGCCAAGGAGGCCATCGCCACCTCCCTGTTCGTCGTCGGCGTCACTTCCGCCGTGGGCATGATCAACCATGCCCGTGGCGGACGGGTCCGCTGGCGCACCGGCGTCCTGTTCGGAGCGGCCGGCATGGCCGGCGCCTACACCGGCGGACTCGTCGGCGGCCACATCCCCGACGCCGTCCTGCTGATCGCCTTCGCCGTCATGATGATCGTCACCGCCGCCGCCATGCTCCGGGGCCGCCGGGGCGTCGACCCCGACCGGGCCCACCGGCAGCTCCCCGTGGGACGGGTCCTGCTGGACGGTGCGGCCGTCGGCCTGGCCACCGGCCTGGTCGGCGCGGGGGGCGGTTTCCTCGTCGTCCCCGCCCTGGCCCTGCTGGGCGGCCTGCCCATGCCGATCGCCATCGGCACCTCGCTGCTGGTCATCGCCATGAAGTCCGCCGCGGGCTTCGCCGGCTACCTCTCGAGCGTGCAGATCGACTGGACCCTGACCCTGGCCGTCACCGGGTTCGCGGTCGTCGGCAGCCTCGCCGGAGCCCGGCTGGCCGGGCGCGTCCCCGCGCACGTCCTCTCCCGCCTCTTCGCCTGGTTCGTGCTGGCCATGGGCACCTTCGTCCTCGTCCAGCAGGCTCCCGCCCACATAGCCGTCCCGATCCTCGCCGCCATCGCCTCACTGGGCGCCGGAGCGGGCGTCTGCTACGGCTTCGTCGCCCGCTGCCCGCTGCGACGGGCCGTGCACCGGGCCTGACCCTCCCGACCCACCGTTGCCCCGGCCCACCGCCCCTCGGCGCGCCGGGGCAACGGCATGCCGCGGCCCCCGCACGGGGTCCTCACGTGATCCTCACGTGGTCCCCGCGTGACGGACGGCACCGGAGCACCACCGGAATACCTCGCCCCGTCCCGCCGTTACATACCCCAGGGGGTATCAAATGCTCCTGGCATCGCGAACCGGAAGGAACTCTCACATGAGCACCGTCGCTCTCACCGCCGCGGACTTCGAGAAGACCGTCACCGACAACGACATCGTTCTGGTCGACTTCTGGGCCGCCTGGTGCGGGCCGTGCCGGATGTTCGCCCCCGTCTACGAAAAGGCCTCCCGCGCCCACTCCGACATCGTCTTCGGCAAGGTCGACACCGAGGCCGAGCAGGCTCTGGCCGCGGCGGCGGACATCACCTCCATCCCCACCCTGATGGCCTTCCGTGAGGGCGTCCTGGTCTTCTCCCAGCCCGGCGCCCTGCCGCCCCAGGCCCTGGAGCAGGTGATCACCGCCGTCCGCGAGCTCGACATGGACGAGGTGCGCGCCTCCCTCGCCACCCAGAGTCCCGGTCAGTGACCGCGGCCGGTCCCGTCCGGCCCTTCGAGAGGAACACCCCATGGTCCAGCTCCCCGCCGACCAGGTGCGGTCTGCCGCCAACCGCCTCAAGCGCGCCCAGGGCCAGCTCGCCGGCGTCGTGCGCATGCTGGAGGAAGGGCGCGACTGCGAGGACGTCGTCACCCAGCTCGCCGCGGTCAACCGCGCGCTGGACAGGGCCGGCTTCGCCATCGTCGCCAGCGGCCTCAAGGAGTGCCTGACCCGGGAAGGCGGAGCCGACAGCCTCGACACCCAGAAGATGGAGAAGCTCTTCCTCTCCCTCTCCTGAGGCGCTGCCGCCCGGCGCACGACAGGGCCGGCGGGCCGGTCGGCACTCCGCCGCATCCGGCCCTTCGCCGCACCGGGCCCTTCCGGGCCCTTCGCCGCTTCGCGGCAGCCTTCCGCGGCCGCGCACCCCGGTGCACGGATGCGTTCCGGCCCGGGTGAGCTGCTGTGCGCCTTCTTCGCCGGGAAGGCGGAGGCAGGGTGTCGCCTTCTTCGACGCGAAGGCGGAGGCCGGGCGGAAAGACACCCGCGAGTCCACGCCGGAGGGGCTCGACGCCGTGGTCCGCGAGGGTGGACGCGTACCGCCCCCGCCGCTCTCAGGGCCGGAGAGGCCCCCGGCCCTGAGGCCGAAATCGTCCGGTCGTGACGGCCGACCGGTGGGGCTTCGTGGAGCGAGGTCGTGGGAGCGCTTCCATGAAGGGCATGTGCATGCCACCATGCGAAGTCCGGACGAACTCCGCCCGCTGAACCCTCCTTCCGTGCACGACGAGCCGTCAACAGAAGGGACCAGCGTGATCACCCCCCACTCCCTCGGGAGAGCGCTGCGTTCGTCACTCGCGGTGCTGCTCCTGCTCACCGGCGCCCTGCTCGCCACCCCCACCGCCTCCGCCAGGCCGCTCTCCGCGCCGTCGGCGGTCCCGCCCGCCACCCTCACCGAGGTCACCGGCTTCGGCGCCAACCCCAGCGACCTCCGGATGTACGTGTACGCGCCGGCCGCCGTCACCGCCCACCCCGCCGTCCTCGTCGCCGTGCACTGGTGCGGCGGCTCCGGCCCGGACATGCACGCGGGCACCGAGTACGCCCGACTCGCCGACCAGTACGGCTTCGTGATCGTCTACCCGTCCGTCACCCGGAACAGCAAGTGCTTCGACGTCTCCTCGCCGCAGGCGCTCCGCCGCGACGGCGGCAGCGACCCCGTCGGCATCAAGTCGATGATCGACTGGGTGAGCGCCGCGTACTCCGCCGACGCCTCGCGCGTGTTCGTCACCGGCATCTCCTCCGGCGCGATGATGACCAACGTCCTGCTCGGCGACTATCCCGACGTGTTCGCGGCGGGCGCCGCGTTCGCCGGGGTCCCGTTCGGCTGCTTCGCCACCACCGACGGCTCCGAATGGAACAGCGCCTGCTCCGGCGGCACCGTCGTCCGTACCCCGCGGCAGTGGGGCGACCTGGTGCGGGGCGCCCATCCCGGCTACACCGGGCCCCGGCCGCGCGTGCAACTGTGGCACGGCACCGAGGACGACGTGCTGCGCTACCCCAACTTCGGCGAGGAGATCAAGCAGTGGACCGAGGTGCGGGGACCGGCCAGACCCCGTCCGCCACCGACTCGCCGCAGGCCGGCTGGACCCGCACCCGCTACGGCGGCACCGGTGACCGGGCCCCGGTGGAGGCCATCAGTCTCCAGGGCACCGGGCACAACCTCTACGCGTGGGGCATGGCCGCCCGGGTGCTCACCTTCTTCGGCCTGGACGCCGGCGGCGGGCCCGGACCGGATCCCCAGCCCACGGGCCCCTGCCGGGTGACCGTGTCCACCAGTGCCTGGAACACCGGTCTGACCGCCTCGGTGACGCTCACCAACACCGGCACCTCGACGGTGGACGGCTGGCGGCTCGGCTTCACCCTGCCCGCCGGGCAGACCGTCACCAACGGCTGGGGCGCCGCCTACACCCCGGCCTCCGGGGCGGTGACGGCCACGAACGCGTCGTACAACGGCACGCTCGCGCCGAACGCGAGCGTCACCCTCGGCTACCAGGCGAGCCATACGGGCGACAGCCGGGCGCCCTCCTCCTTCACGCTCAACGGGACGCAGTGCGCCCTGGGTTGATGCCACTCGCCGGGGGCGGCGCGGCCGAGCGCGTCACGCCGCGCCGCCACCCGGCCGGTCCGCACCGCCTGGGCCGGCGGGACGGTGTCCACCGGCGCCCGCCCGAGCGCGCCGCGGCGCCCGCCCGAGCGCGCGATGGTGCTCGACCGACCGGGCCCGGGGCTCACACCGACCACGGGCCCGGGGCTCACACCGACCGGTGGTACTGGTCCGGCACCCGCACCTCGGCGCCCCTCTCGCGTGCCGCCTGCCGTGCCCAGGAGGGTTGCGCAGCAGCTCGCGGCCGAGCAGCACCGCGTCCGCCTCGCCGTTGACCAGGATCTTCTCGGCCTGCCCGGCGTCGGTGATCAGGCCCACCGCGGCGACCGGCATCGGCGTCTCGGCCTTCACCCGCGCGGCGAACGGGACCTGGTAACCCGGACCGGCCGGGATCCGCGCGTCCGAGGCGTTGCCGCCGGTGGACACGTCCAGCAGGTCCACGCCGTGTGCGTGCAGCTCACGGGCGAAGCGGACCGTCTCGTCGGGGGTCCAGCCGCCCTCCTCCAGCCAGTCGGTCGCGGAGATGCGGAAGAACAGCGGCTTGCCGTCGGGCCACACGGCCCGTACGGCGTCGACGACCTCCAGCGCGAACCGGGTGCGGTTCTCGTAGGAGCCGCCGTACTCGTCGGTGCGGTGGTTGGAGTGCGGGGAGAGGAAGTTGCCGATCAGGTAGCCGTGGGCGCCGTGGATCTCGGCGATCTCGAAGCCGGCGGCGAGAGCGCGCCGTGCCGCGTCCTGGAACTCGCCGACGATCCGCGCGATCTGATGGGTGGTCAGCTCGCTCGGCACCGGGTGGGTCTCGGCGAAGGGGACCGGGCTCGGCCCCACCGGCTGCCATCCGTGCGCCTGCGGTCCCACGGGCGCCCCGCCCTTCCAGGGCCGGTCGGTGGAGGCCTTGCGGCCGGCGTGGGCGAGCTGGATCGCGGGGACGGTGCCCTGCCCGACGAGGAACCGGGTGATCCGGCGGAACGCCTCGACCTGGGTGTCGTTCCAGATGCCGAGGTCGTACGGCGAGATGCGGCCCTCCGGGGACACGGCGGTGGCCTCGACGACGATCAGGCCGGTACCGCCCGTCGCGCGGGCCGCGTAGTGCGCGAAGTGCCAGTCGGTGGCGACGCCGGTCAGCGGGCCCTCGGGGGCGGCCGAGTACTGGCACATGGGCGGCATCCACACCCGGTTGGGGATCGTCACGTCGCGCAGGGAGTAGGGCTGGAAGAGCGCGCTCACGGCGGACTCCATTCGTCACGGGGCCGGTGGTCGACTCGTACGATAGGCATCGTAGTACGTCGAATGTCAAACTACGATGGATCTCGTACCATGAGTGTTCCCGACGAAGTGGAGCCGCCGTGACCGCCCCGCAGTGAGCAGCCGTGATCTCCCGCATCCGGCGTGCGAGGAGATCCGGCTGGAGGCCGTGCTGCACGCGCTCTCCGATCCGATGCGCCTGCGGATCGTGCGAGAACTCGCCGCCGACGGCGACGAGCTCTCCTGTTCCCGCTTCGACCTGCCGGTCACCAAGTCGACCACCACGCACCACTTCCGGGTGCTGCGCGAAGCCGGCGTCCTGCGGCAGGTCTACCGGGCACGGCCAAGATGAACGGCCTGCGCAAGGACGACCTGGACGATCTCTTCCCGGGGCTCCTCGACGCCGTCCTCGAGGCCGCCGACCGCGAGGTCCGGCGTCTTCGCGCGGGGTGAACCACCGCTCGAACCACCGCGCCGGGGAAGGGGGCCGAACGGCGGATTCGGGATGATCGCGGTCACGCGGCCCGCGCTGATGCCGCTGTCCATCACCGTCCGGAACCAGTCGGGGAACTTCTCGTGGACCGTCGGCGCGCCCATCGGCGGCGCACCCGTCGCCACCGAGACGGCCACCACGGTCAGGTCGTGGCTGCCCTCGGAGCCGACCCCGGCCGGCGTCCGCGGCCCGCTCGCCGCGACGGTCCCGAACATCACGCGGCCCGCACCGCCGAGGACCGGCGCCGGAACCGCCGCCCCCACCACCGCGCCCGGCCCGGGCGGCAGGCCGAGCAGGACGAGGATGCCGCCGGCGGGGCCTGGAGCGCGTGTCAGAGCATCGCGCGCATCCGCGTGATCTCCGTCGTCTGCTCCGCGACGACGTCGTCGGCCATCTCCTCGATCCGTACGTTGTTCCCCTGCGCCTTGACGTCCGCGGCCATGGTGATCGCCCCTCGTGGTGAGTGATCATCAAGGTCAGGAAGAGCTGGTCGAAGGCCTTGCCGTTCGCCGCCCGCAGTTTCTTCAGCTGCGCCTCGGTCGCCATCCCGGGCATCGCGGCGTGCTCGTGTCCGCCGCCCGCGCCGCCGCTGCCGTCCTTGTCGTAGGTCGCCAGCCAGCTCTCCATGGCCTCGATCTCCGGGCCCTGCGCCGCGGTGATCCGGGAGGCGAGCGCCTTGACCTTCGCCGACTCCCCCTGTTCCGGGGCCAGTCCGGTCATCTCCAGGGCCTGGCGGTGGTGCTCGATCATCATCCGGGCGAAGTCGATGTCCGCGCTGTTGGGGGTGTCGTCGTCGACGCGCTGCTTCGCCGCGTCCTCGGCGGAGAGCGTCCGGTTGGCCTCTCCCGGCTTCCCCGGCACGATCACCGACGGCCCGGCTGCCGCGCCCGACTCGGAGTCCGACCCGGCGTCACAGCCCGTCAGGGCCAGGGCGAACAACGCGACGGCGGCAAGGGGCGCACGGCGGACGGGCACAACGACCTCCAGATACTGGCGAGTTCAGAACCGGCCATGAGTGAGCGGACGGTCCCGGACCGCCCTGGTACGAGTCTGCGCCTCACCGGTCGAAAACATTCATGACGAATGCGTTGCCGACTGTTGATATGTGCATGATGAAGACGATACTTCGGAGGACCGTGAACCGTTCCCTGTGGACGGCGACTAGGGAGGACGCAGTGATCCTGTTGAAAGAATCCCGAACGCGGCACAGACGGCTCGGAGTTGTCGCGGCCTGTGCCGGACTCCTGGCCACGCTGCTCTCGGCGGTACCGGCCGCCGCGACCCCCGACCCGGGGGACGGCCCGGCCGTGGAGCGCGAAGTGTCACAGGAGGCGCGGGCCGATGTGGCCGAGGCGATCGCCGACGGCGAGATACCCGGCCAGGACGAGATCGTCCACTCCGCCAACATCGAGCATCTCGCCAACATCCCCAAGGACCTGCTGCCCGGCACCAACACCGACCTGGCCTTCCAGGGCAAGTACGCCTTCTCCGGCAACTACGACGGCTTCCGCGTCTTCGACATCAGCGACCCGAAGGCCCCGAAGACGGTCTCCCAGGTGCTGTGCCCCGGCTCGCAGAACGACGTCTCCGTCTCCGGGGACCTGCTGTTCCTGTCCACCGACTCCTCGCGCAGCGACAGCAGTTGCCACAGCACCACGCAGCCCGCGACCGAGAAGTCCTCGTGGGAGGGCATGAAGGTCTTCGACATCAGCGACAAGGCGAACCCGAAGTACGTCGCCGCCGTCGAGACCGCCTGCGGTTCGCACACCCACACGCTGGTGCCCGAGCGCAAGAACGTCTACGTCTACGTCTCGTCGTACTCGCCCAACGCGGCCTACCCCGACTGCCGGCCCCCGCACGACGGCATCTCGATCATCAAGGTGCCGCGCAAGGCGCCGGAGAAGGCCGCCGTCGTGAACTTCCCGGTGCTGTTCCCGGGTGAGGGAGCGGACGGCGGCGGCAACCCGGGCGGGCCCACCAACCCCGGCGTCTCCAAGACGACCGGATGCCACGACATCACCGTGCTGCCGGAGAAGGACCTGGCGGCGGGCGCCTGCATGGGTGACGGCATCCTGTTCTCGATCGAGGACCCGGAGAACCCGAAGGTCATCGACCGGGTCCAGGACAACGTGAACTTCGCGTTCTGGCACTCGGCGACCTTCAACCAGAAAGCGAACAAGGTCGTCTTCACCGACGAACTGGGGGGCGGCGGCGCGGCCACCTGCACCGCGGAGATCGGCCCGAACAAGGGGCCGACGGCATCTACGACATCGTCGGCAAGGGCGACAGGCGCAAGCTCGTCTTCCGCAGCTACTTCAAGATCGACCGCCCCCAGGCGCCGACCGAGGTCTGCGTCGCGCACAACGGCTCGCTGATCCCGGTCAAGGGCAAGGACATCATGGTCCAGGCCTGGTACCAGGGCGGCGTCTCCGTCTGGGACTTCACCGACTCCGCCCACCCGCAGGAGATCGCCTACTTCGAGCGCGGCCCGGTCAACACCGAGCGGCTGACGACCGCCGGCCCCTGGTCGGCGTACTACTACAACGGCTACATCTACTCGAACGACATCGCCAAGGGCTTCGACGTGCTGAAGATCGACGACCGGCGCACGGACCCGGCGAAGCACGTGCGACTGCGTGAGCTGAACGTCCAGACGCAGCCGGACTACTTCGACTGATCGACGGCTTTCGGCCCGCCCCCGGGCTCCGTCCGGTCCTCGGGCTCAGTCCTGTCCCCGGGCTCCGTCCGGTGCCGGGGCTTCGTCAGTGCTTCGTCCGGTCCGTGGTCCGCGGACCGGACGAAGCCGGTCGGCCCGTCGCGAAGAAACGTGAGAAATCGGTGTCGCGCGCCCCGCCGGACGCCTCGGTGTCCGGCGGGAACCCCTGGGCCCAGTCCAGCCGGTACCGCCTGAACAGTTCGGCCCGCAGCGGCGCCAGGGGCATGTCCAGGTTCGGCAACACCATCGCGTAGACGGCGCCCATGAGCAGGGAGCGCAGCATCGGGTAGTCGGTGTCGGCGTCCGGCGAGCCGTGCCGGGACACCGTGTCCCGCAGCAGTTCGGCCAGCCGCTGTTGTTCGGGGCACTGCACGAACCCCTCCGCCTGGAGCAGTCCCGCCATGTGCTGGCGCATCAGCACCGTCCGGTCTCGCGCCAGCCCCAGGATCGCGTCGAGGGCCCGCGCCATCCGCTCCCGGCCGTCCTCGACGCGCGGCTCGCGCTCCAGCGCCTCCTCCAGGGTGCGGTGCATCAGCCGGTGCACGGCCGACTGCACCAGCTGGCGCTTGCCCGGGAAGTAGTACGACACCAGGCCGCGGGCCGATCCCGCCCGGTCCGCGATGTCGCCGAGCGTCGTCGCCTCGTACCCGCGCTCGCTGACCAGCTCGACGGCCGCCTGGAGGAGCCGTTCCCGGGAACGCCGACGCAATTCTTCATTGACCGAGGCGCTGCGCGGGGACATCCTGTAACTCCTGCGTTGACTGGCTGCCAGCCAACTATACTCAACGCGGCCCGGTCGGATCCGTCGCGGAGGCGTACCGGGAGCCGCCTGCTCTGGGCGACGCGGGGGATCGTCCAGAGCAGGTGCACTTCTGGCCCGATGGTATCCTCAGGCACCTTTTCGAGGGCTCCGCCCGATCGGTCGCCACGCGACCCGGCCGAGGAGGGCGCGGCGCCGTGGCAGCCGACAACGGACGACAACGGACAGGGCCGGGAGATCCTCACCTGGATCACGGCGCTGGTCGAGGACGAGCGCAGGCTGCGGGAGGACCTGGCGGCCGGCCGGATCGACGACACCGCCGAACAGCAGCGGCTCGGCGAACTGGAGCGCGCCCTCGACCAGTACCGGCAGTACCGGCAGTACCGGGACCTGCTGCGCCGGCGGCGTGCCAAGGCCGGGTTCGGGGAGAACCCGGACGACGCGCGGGTGCGGCCCTCGTCGCCGGTGGAGGGCTACCGCAGCTGACCCACCACGTACCCTCAGCCGGTAGCCGGTAGCCGGTAGCCGGTAGCCGGTAGCCGGTAGCCGGTAGCCGGTAGCCGGTAGCCGGTAGCCGGTAGCCGGTAGCCGGTAGCCGGCAGGCGAAGTGCGGTACGCAGTGCGCGGTATGCGATATCGGTGGGGCGATCGGCGGTTCTCAGCCCACCAGGTCCAGTACCGGCCGCAGGCCGTCCGGTCGTTCGGCGGTCGGCAGGTGCTCGACGAAATACACCGAGCAGCCGAGCGCCGCCGCCCCGCCGTCGGCCGGCCGGCTGTCGCCGACCATCAGCGTGGCACGCGGATCGGCGCCGAGCGCCTCGCACGCCGTCGCGAACAGCCGCGGGTCCGGCTTCTGCACCCCGTGCTCGTACGACAGCACGTAGGCGTCGACGTAGGCGTCGAGGCCGTGCTCACGGAACACCGGCCGCAGGTCCCACCCGATGTTGCTCACCACACCCACCCGCACCCCGCGTTCGCGCAGGCCGCTCAGCACGTGCGGGGCGTCCGGGTACGGCGCCCAGGCGGCCGGCCGCATGTGCCGGTCGTACAGCGCGTCGTGCAGGGCGGGGTGGGGCAGCGGCACCTGGCGGGAGAGCCCGGTGTAGGCGGCCCGGTGCAGCTCCGCACTCTCGTCGCGCACCTGCCACAGGCCCGCCAGCTCCTCCGGTATCCGCGCCGGAAAGGCCCCGCCGGGCAGCGCGCCGGCCGCCTCCAGCGCCCGAGCCGTTTCCCGCAGTTCGCCCTCGGACAGCTCGGCACCGGCCGCGTCGAGCACGGCCCGCAGCCACGACTCGGCGGACTCGATGCGGAAGAGGATGCCGGAGAAGTCGAACAGCACGGTGGAGGTCATGGTGTCGATCCTAGAAAAGCGGCAGGCCCTGGGAATGCGTCTTACAAGGATCCGAGTCGGGGAACACGCGGACGAACAGGCCCTCGCCGATCACGGGGCGCGCACGGCCGTCGCCGTACGGGGGCGCGGTCGTCCGGCGGGTCATGGCCGCCACTTCACGTGCGCCGCGATCGCCAGGCACACGAGCGTCGCGCCCATGAGCCAGCCGCCGAGGACGTCCGTGGGCCAGTGGACCCCCAGCCAGACGCGCGTCAGTCCGACGCCCGCCACCGAGACGACGGCCACCGTCACCGCCGTACGCCACAGGACGGGGCCGGCACCGTGGCGGTGCAGGAGCCACAGGAGGAGGCCCAGGACGACGGTGGCGGTGAGGGCGTGGCCGGAGGGGTAGGCCGCGTAGTGGGCGGAGTCGACGGGGTCGGTCCAGACCGGGCGTGCGCGGTCGACCGCGGCCTTGAGCCCCTGCTGGAGAGCGGTGCCGATCGCCGACACCGTGATCAGCCACACCGCCGTCCACCACGCCGAGCGGCGCCACACCAGCCACACGGCCACCGCCGCGCACAGCAGTCGCATCGTCAGCGGGTCCCAGACCCAGTCCGTCAGGATGCGGCCGGCATGGGTGAGGTCGGGGTCGGCGACCGCCCAGCGGTGGGTCGTGCGCGCGATGTCCCCGTCGGCGGAGATCAGGGGGTGCCATCGGGTGGCCACCAGGATCAGCAGCGCGAGCGAGCACAGGCCCAGGGCGATCGCCGTACGGACGGCGGTGCGGTACGGCGACGGGGCGGGCGGGGAGTCGACGCGGTGGGGGTGCATGAAGTGATCCTCGCCGAACTGCGGGGTGCCGGGCCAACCCGTCGGCCGGGGCGCCTCAGCCGAGTGTCCGCAGCGCCGGTACCAGCGTCACCAGTACCGGGAGCACCGGGACCAGCGCGGCCGCGGCCGTCAGCCGCAGCCGGCGGGCCGCGGTGAGGCGGCCCGGGGCCGCCAGCAGCCGGTGCACCCGCTGCGGGACGTGGGCCTGCGGGCCGGGGGAGGGGCCGAACACGCCCCGGTCCTCGTTGAGCTCGACCAGCGCGAGCGCGGTCGTCAGTCTGCCGAAGCGGCGGGAGGCCGTGTCGTCGGCGGCCAGCTCCACCAGCCGGTGCATCTCGGCTCGGAACGCGGCGAACACCGGCACCTGCGGGAAACCGGCGGCCAGCGCGGCCGAGCAGCGCAGCAGCCAGTCGTGCCGAGCCCGGGCGTGCCCCTGCTCGTGCGCGAGGACCGCGTCCAGCCGGCGCCCCTTCAGACGGCGCAGCGCGGCCGTCGTGACGACCAGCCGGGGCGCCCCGCCGGGCAGCCACCAGGCCTCCGACCGCTCACCCTCCAGCACCACGAGCCGCCCGGCCGCGGGCTCCTCGCCCGGCAACAGGGGTGCCCGCAGGCTCAGTTCGTGACGCTGGTGACGCAGTCTGGTGCGCGCCGCGGCGATCTCGCGGACCAGCATCGCCCCGCTCCACAGCCCGGCGCCCGCCAGGACCAGCGCGGTCACCGCCGCCCAGGGGCCGGTCGCGTTCAGGGCGTACGCCTCCACGACCGCGCGCGGGGCCGGCGCGAAGACGTGCCCGCGCACCGCCTGCCAGGCGGCCGCGGCGCTCAGCGTCATCGCCAGCGCGCAGCACACCAGCACCGCCGCCACCACGCACTGCCAGACCCACAGCGCGACCACCGGTTCACGGTCCGGCCAGTCCGCCCGCGCGAGCAGCCGCGGGGCGACGACGGCGGTCAGCGCACCGAGCAGCAGCAGCACCGCGGGGACCATCATGGGGAGCACACTATGAGCGCCGTGCCGCTCACAGGTACGACTCGGTACGGCAAGTGACGCAGACCACGGCGTCCCGTCCCGCGGTTTCCCGTCCCGCGGTTTCCCGCTCCGCGGTGCCCCGCCCCACGGTTTCCCGTCCCGCGGTTTCCCGCTCCGCGGTGCCCCGCCCCACGGTCTCCCGTCCCACCCCGCACCGTTCCGCCCCGCCGGGCCGGCGCCTCAGAAGGCCGACAGCATCGCCAGCATCCCTATCCCCATCGACAGCCGGCAGGCACGCGCCAGCTCGGGCCGGTCGCCCCACGCCACGGCACTCCCCGCGGCACCCCCCGCAGTGCTTTTCGCGGCACGCCCGGCGGCACTCCCCCCGGCACCGCTCCGCGCGGTCGTGCTCCCCGCCGTCGTACCGGCGCCGCCCGTCCCCCGGCCGCCGGCAGCAGCCGTGCTCCGGAGACGAGGACGTACGCCGTGAAGTAGACCAGCAGGCCGCCCGTGAGCGCGGGCACCCCGGAGTCACCGTGCCCGTGACCTGCCGCGGGGGACGCCGCCATCACGGCCGCCATGTAGACCATGGCCGCGGCGCCCACCAGGTGGTGCAGATGGTGCGAGCCCGTCCGGGCCGCCCACAGGGCCCGCAGCGCGACCCCGCCGAAGACCGTCGCGTACACCGGCCAGACCCATGCCGGCGGGGTGAACACGGTGCCCGGCACGGCCATCACGGCCATCCCGAAGCCCATCAGCGCCTCGTCGCCCGCGGCCCGGCGCTGTGTCTCGTCGCTGCTCCGCATCCGCAGCAGGCAGTAGGCACCGGTGGCCGCGCACACGGCGACCAGCAGCCAGCCGGGCGATGCCGGTCCGTGCACGCGTACCTCCCCGTTCGACGGACGGTCCAGGAAGGCGATGCCCGCGGCACGCGGTGCGCACGCGAGCGCAAGGATGTACACGGGGAGCACTCGGCGGAGCACAGCGGGTCGGAGGAGCAGCCCGACGGCGTCGCGGCATATGATTCACGAGTAAAACACCTGCTAAATTGGTGAGAGTGAGTCCGAGCAGCACGACCCCCCAGCGCCCCGGCGGGCATCCTCGTCCCGGCGCCCGCCCCGCCCCCCGTTCCGGCCCCGGGCCCCGTCCCCGCCACCGGGCCGGCTCCCGGGTCCGTCTCCCGCTGGCCGGGGTGCTGAGACTCGGGCGCCCTTCCGACATCTGGTTCAAGCCGGCGTTCAGCGTCGTCGCCGCCGTCGCCCCGCCCAACCTGATCCTGCTGGCCCTCGGCCGCCTCGACCTGGCGATGTACACCATGGCCGGATCCCTGTGCGCGCTGTACGCCCACAACCGCCCCTACGCCGCCCGCGCCCGCGTCCTGGCCCTGGTGGTGCTGGGCATGACGGGCGGGCTCGCCGTCGCGCTGCTCGCGGCCGCCCTCACCACCGACGCCGTCGTCCTCGTCACCGTCGGCGCCCTCCTCGCGGCCGCGCAGAAGACGCTCTGCGACGCCGCCCGGATCGGGCCGCCCGGCAACGTCATCCTCACCTTCATCAGCTCCGCCGCGCTGTTCGCGCCGCAGACCCCCGGTCAGATCCCCGGCCACCTGGGACTCGCGCTCGTCGCGGGCGCCTGGTCCTGGACCGTCGGCATGGCGCCGGGCCTGCTGCGCCCGCACGGCCCGGAGCGGCGCGCCACCGCGCAGGCGCTGAACGCCGCCGCCGCGTACGCCGCCACGCGCGGCACCGGCGAGGGGCACGCCCGCACCCGCGCCGCCGCGGCCGCCGCCGTGCACGCCGCGTGGCAGACCCTGCTGTCGGCCCGCGACGGGGACACCGGACGCGCGCTGGAGCGGCTCGTGGTGCGCGCCGAGGTGGCCCTCGCCGCGCCCGCCGACACCGACCCGGCACGACTGCGCGACTGGGCCCGCGCGCTGCGCGGCACAGGGGCCGTGCCGCGCCCCGACGACCTGGTGGACGACGACGAGATCCTCGGAGTGGACAGCGAAACCGCCGCGCCGCCAACGCCGTGGCGGCGGCGTCTCGGCCCGCTCTCCCCGCTCGCCGTCCGCACCGCCCTCGGCTGCGCCCTGGCCGGCTACGCCTCCCTCGCCCTCGGTGTCGGGCGGCCCTACTGGGCCCTGGTCACCGCCGCCTCCCTCTACCAGGCCAACGTCACCCTGACCTGGAGCCGTGGCGTCCAGCGCGTCGTCGGCAACCTCGTCGGCGTCCTCGCCTTCGCCGCGATCGTCCCGCTCGCCCACCTCCACCAGGCCGCCCTGGTCCTCAGCTGCCTCGCTCTGAACTTCGGCGCGGAGGCGCTGATCAGCCGCAACTACTGGCTCGGCAGCGTCTGCGTGACCCCGATGGCGCTGCTCATCACCGAGTTCGCCCGGTACGAGGACGCGGGCACGCTGATCGCCGAACGGGTCGCGGACACCCTCGTCGGCGCGCTGGTCGGCTTCGTCGCCGCCGTCGCCGTCACCAACCGCCGCTCCGGCGACCGCCTCGAACAGGCCCTGGGGGCCGCCGAGCGCGCCGCCGACAGCGCCGCCCGTCTCCTCGCCCGGCCGGCCCCCGCCCCGGCGGCGCTGGAGTCCGCCCGCCGCGGCCTGGCCGCCGCACTGGTCGATCTGCGCGCCACCGCCGATGCCGCGAGCGGCGAGTGGTGGCAGCGCGCCCTGCCCCAGGAGCGGGTCGTCGCGGCCGAACAGAACGGACACCGTACGCTCGCCGCTACGGTCCGGCGCCAGGGACTCCACCTGACCGGGCACAACGAGGCGAGACCGGAGGACGTACGGTCATGACGGCGACGCAGGGACAGCCTGTGGACGGGGACGACGCGGGTGAGCCGACCGGCGGCGACGACGAGAGGCGGGGCCGGCCGGCCGACGGGGGCGACGCGGCCCCCCGCGGGGCCGCCGCCCGTGGTGACACCGTCGCCTCCGTGGTGCGGCAGTGGCGGGCCGTGCGGCCCGAGCTGGACACCGCACCCATGGAGATCATCGGACGGGTCAACCGCTGTGCCGCGCTCCTCCAGCAGGCCGAGGACGCCCCGCTGCGGCGTGCCGGGCTCACCCGCGCGGAGTTCGACCTGCTCGGGGCGCTGCGCCGTACCGACCACGAACTGACCCCCGGCGAACTCGTCCGGGAGACGTTCTCCTCCGGGGCCGCCGTCACCAAACGCGTCAAGCACCTCACCGAACGCGGTCTGGTGGAGCGCCGCGGGGACGCCCGGGACCGCCGCGTCGCCCACCTCCGTCTCACCGAGGCCGGCCGCGCGCTGGTGGACGGCATCATGCCCGAGCAACTCGCCTACGAGAGCGCCGTACTGGCCGCCCTGGACGCCGATCGGCAGGGCGAACTCGCCGACCTGCTGGGGAGCTGCTCAGCCGGCTGGAGGGGCGCATGCAGGCGCTGCGGATCTGATCGGAGCCGGAGCCGACTCCGACTCCGGTGCCGAGCCAGAGGCCGACGTCGGAGCCCAGGCAGAAGCCGGAGCCCAGGCCGACCCCGGCTACGCCGTGCCCCGCCCCGCTGTGCCGCGCCGAGTTCAGGGCTCGTCGCCGGTCCGGTACACGCCGAACAAGGCTCCCCGCGGGTCCCGCAACACCGCGATCCGCGGGCCGTCCGGCACCGAGGTCGGCTCCATCAGCGCCGTGCCGGCCGCCCGTCCGGCCGTCGCGGCCGCGGCGTCCACGTCGGCCACCGCGAAGTACGGCAGCCAGTGCGGCGGCACCTCGGGCGGGAACTTGTCGTCCATCGCGATCATGCCGCCGAAGTCGACGCCGCCGACACCCCACCGCGTGTAGTACTCGGAGGTGCCCACGGTCCACCCGAACACGGTGGTGTAGAACGCCTCCGCCCGCGCGGTGTCGCGGGTCAGCAGTTCCACCCAGCCCAGCGAGCCGGGCGCGTTGAACAGGCCCGCCCCCGGGAAGGCCTGCGCCTGCCACAGCTGGAAGGCGGCGCCGCCGGGATCGAGGGCGACGACGAAGCGGCCCATGTCGAACACGTCCATCGGGCCGACCAGCACCTTGCCCCCGGCCTCCTCGATCATCCGCGCGGTGACATCGGCGTCCGACACCCCGAAGGACACGTTCCAGGCCACCGGCTGGCTCTTCTGGTAGAGGGGGCTGAGCGCGGCGACGGCGGCGTCCCCGAGGTGCGCGACGGTGTAGCCGCCCGCCTCCTCCCGCGGATCGGTCTCGCACCGCCAGCCGAACAGCTCCGCGTAGAACCGCTGGGCGGCCGCCAGGTCGTCGGTGCCCAGCTCGGCCCAGCAGGGCCCGCCGGGCACGGGCACGTCGAGCTTCATGGCGTTCCTTCCGGCAGAGGGAGCACCCCCTCAGCACGCTAGACCCGGGCCCGCTCCCCGGCATCCGCTGAGGTCAGATGCCCGGCCGGTACCGCAGCGGATGATCACCCGGCACCTCCACCAGCACGATCGGCGTCCCGTCCGGGTCGGCGATCCACATCTCCACCAGACCCCACGGCTCCTTCACCGGCGGCCGTACGATCCCCACCCCTGCCTCCACCAGCTCCTCGTGGGCCGCCGCCGCGTCGGGGACCTGCATCCACAGCCGTACGGCGGGGTCCGGCGGGGTCTGGGCTCGCCCCGAGACCTCCAGGAACCCGCCGCCGAGGAAGTAGACGGTGCCCCGCTCCGGGCCCGTACCGAACTCCCGGTACACGGCGAGACCCAGCTGCTGTCCGTAGAAGGCGCGGGAGCGCTCGGGGTCGGTGGGGCGGAGCAGGATTCGACTGCTGAGTACATGCACCATGCATCCGGAGCGTAGGCGACGGTTAGGCTCGGCGGTGCCCAGCCGCGCCACAGATCCGGAGAGCCCCGTATGGACACCACCGCCACCGATGTCAGCTTCCGTGACGCCGCCGACGCCGACGTGGACGCGCTGGTCGCGCTCGTCGAGTCGGCCTACCGCGGGGACTCCAGCCGGGCCGGCTGGACCACGGAGGCGGACATCCTGGAAGGGCAGCGCACCGACCCCGAAGGCGTCCGGGAGATCATCAAGTCGCCCGACGCCCGCCTGCTCACGGTGGAGCGGGACGGCCGGCTCGTCGCCTGCTGCCAGCTCGAACACCGCGGCGAGTACGCCTACTTCGGCATGTTCGCGGTCAGCCCCACCGTCCAGGGCGGCGGTCTCGGCCGGACGGTGCTGGAGGAGGCCGAGCGCCGGGCCCGCGCCGAATGGGGCGTCACGGAGATGCACATGACGGTGATCTCGGTGCGCGACGACCTCATCGCCTGGTACGAGCGGCGCGGCTACCGCCGTACCGGCCGGATGACACCGTTCCCCTACGGCGACGAGCGCTTCGGCGTCCCGCAGCGCGACGACCTCCAGTTCGAGCTGCTGGTCAAGCCCCTCGGATGAGCCCCACGCCGTGAAACGGCGGAGTGCCCGGCCTCCGGCCGGCCGGGGCGCCCGAGCCGGGGCCGACCGGTGACCTCGCTCCCGGACCGGCCGGTGCCGCCCTCCCGGGCCGGCCGGTGACCCCGCCTGCCCGACCGGCCGCTGTCCCCGGATGCGGCCGGTGGGTCCGCCCACTGCGACCGCCGGGCGGGCCCGCTGTGCGGCCGTCGGCGTCGGACCTACGGCAGGCCGACGTCCCCGCTCCCTGGCCGGCCGGCGTTCTCGGCCTCCGGCCGACCGGAGCCCCTGCTCCCGACCCCGCCCCCGACCCGGCCCGCGCCCCCGATCTCCGGCCGGTCCGTGGTCACGCCGTCCAGTCCGAAGGCCCGGGCCAGGCGCAGCTGGTCCGGGGTGTTGACCACCCAGCCGATGATCCGCAGGTCGTGCCCGCGGACCTCCTCGACGATCTCCAGGGTGAGCCGCCGCAGCTTCAGGCACACGGTCGCGGCGCCGACGGCCACCGCGCGTTCCGCGATGCCGGGGCGCTGGGGGATCCGCCCGCCCGGGGTGGTCCGGACGGGGTGGAGGCCGTCGATGAGCGCGGTGCGCACGCCGGGAACCAGCCGGGCGATCTCGGCGACGGCCTCGTCGTGGAACGAGGACACCTCCACCCGCCCCACCAGGTCCCGCTCCCGCATCACCTCGGCGAGCGCCCGCGCCGCCTGCACGTCCTTGATCTCGGCCTGGATCGGCACCGACACCGCCGCCAGGACCTCCTCGAAGACCGGCACCCGCTCGCCGAGCCCGGCGTCCAGGGCGCGCAGTTCCGCGAGGGTGTGGTCGGCGACCGGTCCGCTGCCGTCCGTGGTGCGGTCCACGTCCGCGTCGTGCATGACCACGAGCGCGCCGTCCTTGCTCAGGTGCAGATCCAGCTCGACCGCGTCGAGACCGGCCCGCTCGGCGGCGACGAACGACCTGAGGGTGTTCTCGGGCTCGACGCCCATGACTCCGCGGTGGCCGATGGCGGGGACGTTCACGTCGCGACTCGCTTCCCTGGACGAAACAGGTGCGGTCGGCGCGCACCGCGGGGACCCCTACCCTGCGGCCGGCGCCGGAATCCTCCGACCGCCCGATGACGTGCAGGAAAAAACGCGGTGACCATGGGGATGGGCAGGATATTTTCCCGAAGGTCATCTTGCTGGAAGAAACCTCTTATGCCTACGGTGTCCGTACGTAAGGTTCTTCGTGGAGGATGGGACATGACGGAAATTCTTGTGCAGGTGGGTTCGGAGGGGCACGTTCCTCCCGTGGTCAGGGTGGTGGAGCACCCGGCCTGGCCCGTGCTCAAGGATGCCGTGGAGCGGATCCGGCCCTGGCAGGCGAAGGACGGATCGATCGACTTCGCGGCCGAGGGCGCCCCTGAGCGTGCCGACGCCGAACAGGCCGTGCGGCGCGTGACGGCCGCGGTCGAGGAACTGTCCCCGCTGCTCCCGCACGACGCCGACTACCACCGCGCTCTGGTGCAGGACCTGCGCCGGTGGGCCGAGGGCGGCTTCGAGGTGCCGGACTTCCTGGACTCGCTGCTGGCCTTCCAGCCCGCCGCCCACCGCGCGGACGGCCTCCAGCACCTGGTCGTCTTCCCGATGTACACGCAGAACGGCAACCCGGACCGCAACCTCGAGGCGGTCGTGCTGCGCATGGTCTGGCCGGACTGGCTGGCCGAGCTGGAGCGCACCCGCTACGACAACCCGCTGTTCTGCGGGATCACCTTCGAGGACTTCACGGCCGGCTACGACACCAACTCGGCCGTGCTCTTCCCGGAGACCATCGCCGTCCGCGAGGCGCCGGAACGTTTCTCCTGGGGTGGCATCTTCTGCGACCGCGAGGCCGCCCGCTTCCGTCGCGTCACCGACGCCGCGGTCGGCGTCCTGGGCCTGGAACTGCCCGAGGACGTCGCCGCCATGGTCCACGACCAGAAGCGCTGCGAGGAGGCCTTCGTCCTGTGGGACATGGTCCACGACCGCACCCACAGCCACGGCGACCTGCCCTTCGATCCCTTCATGATCAAGCAGCGCCAGCCGTTCTGGATGTACGGCCTGGAGGAGCTGCGCTGCGACCTCACCGCCTTCAAGGAGGCCGTGAAGCTGGAGGCCGACGGCGTCCCGCAGGCCCGTGACGTGCAGTACGCGGTCCTCTTCGACCGCATGTTCCGCTTCCCGGTCACCGGCGAGCGGGTGCGCAACTACGACGGCCTCGGCGGCCAGCTCCTCTTCGCCTACCTGCACAAGCACGACGTCGTCCGCTGGACCGACAACAAGCTGCACATCGACTGGCAGCGCGCCCCGCAGGTCACCAACGAGCTGTGCGCCGAGATCGAGAAGCTCTACCGCGACGGCATCGACCGCCCCAAGCTCGTCCACTGGTTCGCCGGTTACGAGCTGGTCTCCACCTACCTCGCCCCGCACCCCGGCTCCAAGTGGGCCAAGGGTCCGGACGCCCTGGACCTGACCCAGCCGCCCCGCAAGCTCGTCGACGACGTGCTTCCGGACGAGTTTCCGCTGAGCATGTTCTATGAGGCGCTGTCCAAGAAGCTGAAGAACGTGATCGCCTCCACCCGGGGCATCACCGCGGACGGCGCCGAGCGGATCGCCGCGTGAGCGACCTGCGTACCGAGAACACTGCTCAGGAGGCGAAGACCATGGGGAACGGGGCTCTCAGCGGTGCGGTGATCGCGGTGGCCGGCGCGGGCGGACCCGCCGGCCGGGCGGCGATGATCAGGCTCGCCGAGGCGGGCGCGACCGTGATGGGCGCGGACAACGACCCGGAGCGGCTCGCGGAGGCCGTCGACGCGGCGAGCTACGCGTCCGGCGGCGCGACCGTCATGGGCGAACCGGTCGACCTGCTCGACCTGAAGTCCACCCAGGACTGGGCCGCCCGGATCGAGAGGGACCTCGGCCGGGTGGACGGCCTCGTGCACCTCGTCGGCGGCTGGCGCGGCAGCGAGACCTTCACCAAGACCAGCCTCGACGACTGGGACTTCCTGGAGCTGCTGCTGATCCGCACCGTGCAGCACACGTCGCTCGCCTTCCACGAGGCGCTCCAGCGCAGCGACCGCGGCCGCTACGTCCTGATCAGCGCCGCGGGAGCCAGCAAGCCCACCGCGGGCAACGCCGCGTACGCCGCCGGCAAGGCCGCCGCCGAGGCGTGGACGCTCTCGATGGCCGACTACTTCCGCAAGGCGGGGGGGCCCGACGGGCCGACCTCGGCGGCTGCGATCCTGGTGGTGAAGGCGCTGGTGCACGACGCGATGCGCGCCGAGCGGCCCAACGCGAAGTTCGCGGGCTTCACCGACGTCAAGGACCTGGCCGAGGCCATCGCCGACGTCTGGGAGAAGCCCGCCGCCGAAGTGAACGGACACCGTCTGTGGCTCACCGAGAAGCCGTGAACCCACCCAGGACCGACGCGCGTCGTCATCACGACCCGGAGGTCCGCGGTTTCGCCAGCGACAACTACGCCGGCGCCCACCCGGAGGTGATGGCCGCCCTGGCCCTGGCCAACGGCGGCCACCAGGTCGCCTACGGCGAGGACGACTACACCGAGAACCTCCAGCGGATCGTCCGCGGCCACTTCGGGCCGACCGCGGAGGCCTTCCCGGTCTTCAACGGCACCGGTGCCAACGTCGTCGCGCTCCAGGCGGTCACCGACCGCTGGGGCGCGGTGATCTGCGCCGAGAGCGCCCACATCAACGTGGACGAGGGCGGTGCACCGGAGCGCATGGGCGGCCTGAAGCTGCTCACCGTCGCGACGCCGGACGGCAAGCTCACCCCCGAGCTGATCGACCGGCAGGCGTTCGGCTGGGAGGACGAGCACCGGGCGATGCCGCAGGTCGTCTCGATCACCCAGAGCACCGAGCTGGGCACCCTGTACACGCCCGCCGAGATCCGCGCGATCTGCGAGCACGCCCACGCGCACGGCATGAAGGTGCACCTGGACGGCTCCCGCATCGCCAACGCGGCCGCCTCCCTGGACGTGCCGATGCGCACGTTCACCAACGCGGTCGGCGTCGACATCCTCTCGCTCGGCGGGACGAAGAACGGCGCGCTGTTCGGCGAGGCGGTCGTGGTGATCGACCAGGACGCCGTCTCCCACATGAAGCACCTGCGCAAGCTGTCCATGCAGCTCGCCTCCAAGATGCGGTTCGTGTCGGTGCAGTTGGAGGCCCTGCTGGCCAAGGACCTCTGGCTGCGCAACGCCCGGCACGCCAACGAGATGGCGCAGCGGCTGGCCGAGGGCGTGCGCGCGGTGCACGGGGTGGAGATCCTTTATCCCGTGCAGGCCAACGGCGTCTTCGCCCGGCTGCCGCACGACGTGGGCGAGCGCCTCCAGAAGCGGTTCCGCTTCTACTTCTGGGACGAGCCGGCCGGAGTGGTGCGCTGGATGTGCTCCTTCGACACCACGGAGGAGGACGTCGACGCCTTCCTGGCGGCGCTCAAGGAGGAGATGGCCCGCTAGAGGCGAGCGCGACAGCAAGCGCGCATCCCGCATAGGTATGCGGTCACCTGAAAAGTAATTGACGTTCGGGTGATCGCGTTCCTATGCTCTCCCGGCATGCAGCTGATCCAGGAAAACCCTGACCTGTCCGCGTACTTGGCCGCCGACGAGGTCATCGACCACCACCATCCCCTGGTGCGGGACACCGCCGCGCGGTTGGCGAAGGGGGCGGACGACTCGTATTCCTATGCGCGGGCGGCCTTCGAGTTCGTACGGGACACCATCCCCCACTCCCAGGACTCCGGCGATCTCCGGGTCACCTGGCGCGCCTCCGACGTGCTGGAGCTGCGCACGGGCATCTGCTACGCCAAGGCCCACGCGCTGGCCGCGCTGCTGCGCGCCGAGGACATCCCGACCGCCCTGTGCTACCAGACGTTCGGTGTGGTCCACGGGCTGGTCGCCGTCCGCTTCGACGGCGCCTGGCACCGCCAGGACCCCCGCGGCAACAAGCCCGGAGTGGACGCCCGGTTCTCCCTGGACGGCGAGCGACTGGCCTTCCGCCCCGACCCCGCCGTCGGGGAGCGCGACCACCCCGTCCTGTACGCCGCGCCGCCCCCGCCCGTCCTGCGCGCGCTCCGGGCCGCCCCCGACCGCCCCCACCTCTGGAGGACGCTCCCCACCTCCTTGTGACACCCCGCCGCACACCAGGCCGGTCGCGGTCGCTAACCTCCCCGGCATGCGCGATGGGGGAGAGGCCAGGGAGGCCCGGGAGGCCGATGTGGACGGGGACGGCGACCTGCGTCAGGAGGCCGGGCAGCTTGCGGACCCCGCGCCACCGACCCTCCCCGGCCGATGGAAGAGGCACCGGCTGCTCGTCTCCGCCGTCGCCCTCGTCCTGGTGGCCACCGGTGTCACCGTGCCCCTGGTGCTCGCGGGCTCCGACGACGGCCCGCCCTGCCGGGAGATCCCCGCCGCCACCCGCGCCCTCGCCGGGAACCCCGCGGCCGCGACCCGCGCCCTCGACCCGGGCGACGACCTGCGGCGCCTCGACGCCGTGCACGCGCTCCTCGTGCACGAACACCCCTGCGGCGACGGCGGAGAGGTGCTCGGCGCGGTCGTGGACGCGGCCACCCGTGCCGTCGGCGACGACGTGCCGCACACCCTCGCCCAGGCCCGCGCCGCTTTCGCGGTGGTCGCCGTCCTGGACGACGTCGAACTGCCCGACGGCATGGCACCCGGCGTCGCCCGCGTGCTCGCCCAGTACGTCGTCGACCACCACCGGTACCTCGGCATCGACGACGACGCCGACCTGCCCGCCGTACCCGCCGAGTCGGCCCGTCCGGACGGCGAGGGCTGGACGAAGTACGGCCGTTTCCTCGCACCCGGTGAGTCTCACGCCGACTTCGCCCACGGCCATCCCGCCGCCGACCCGGAGGACCTGCTCGCCGAACTCGCCAAGGACCCGAGGGCGTTCGCGATCCTCTACGCCGCCGAGCGCGCCTGGTTCGCCTACTACCTGGAGCGGCTCGACGGACAGGGCCGTGACTCCGGCTACCACCCGAAGCCGAGCAAGGGCGAGTACCACTCTCCGCAGACCTACTGGGTCGACAGCGACATCGAGCACATGACGGACCGCATCGGCGCCCTGATGGCGTACCGGTCGATCCACGCCCGCAACGGCACCATCCCCGACGTCACCGCCTTCGACGCCGCCGTACGCCGGTACACCCCGGCGTCTACCTCGCGGGGAGGAGCAGGTGACCAGTCGGCCGCCGATGGCCTCCATCGCCGCGCGCAGGCCCTCGGGCCGGGCGGACGAGGACCTCATGGACGCCCGGCACCAGCTGAACACGGTGCTGGACGCCTGGGCCGCGGCCCGTCGGATTCCGGCGGCACGCGCCCTTGCCCTGCGGCAGGTCGTCGACAACCGCTACGTACGGGCGCTCTGGATGACCCGGTGAGCTCCGGGCGTCAGCCGGCGGTGAAGTCCGTGCAGCCCCGCCGTTCAGTCTGGGCCTTGACGAAGGCGTCCAGCAGCGCCCGTCGCTTCGCCGCGTCGACACCCGGGATGTCCTTGGAGGCGTCGAGTGCGAAGTGGGCGGCTTCACCGCCGCAGCGGGCGCTCGCCGTCAGCGCGGGGCTGAGGAGGTGATCCTCGGTCACGAAGCGGGTGCTCCAGTCACCGAACCAGGCGACGAAGTCCATCCGCTTCGTGCCGTCATGGGTGAACTCTTTCCCGAGGGTGACGTCGCAGGTACCGGTCGGTGCCGCGTCGTCGAGCTGGACGCCGACCTTCCAGTGCGCCGGGTCCGGCAGCCCCGCGTCGGCCGGCCAGCCGCAGGGGGTGTCACGGGCGGCGGCGAGCGGAACCGGCTTCTGCTCGTTCTTCTCGGTGTCGGCCGGGCTGACCCCCTTCGGGGCCTTCAGCGGCTGCGCGCCACAACCCAGCCGCTTCGAGGCGGAGTTGGCGAAGGCGACGGCCACCTCGAAGGAGGCCGGCTGACGCCACGGGGCAAGCTGGCTGATCGCGGCGCTGACCAGCATCTTGCGCTGCCGTCCGTCCGCGTCCCTGCCCAGGTCCGGGCAGGGCATGAGGAACGTGAGGGTGTTGAAGCGGCCGATGAACCCGGGCAGGCCCTCGGGCATCGCCGCCTGCGGCTCGAGGCCGTGCTGCGGGAAGGCCTGCATCAACACCCGGTCCTGGTCGTCGCGCAGGGTGTAGGCGCCGAAGCTCAGCAGCCACCAGTTCCTGCTGTCGTCGTCCTCGACGGTGACCTCGCAGCCGTAGTCGCCGAGCGCCTCCACTCCGCCCGACGCGGCGTCCACCACCCGGGCGTCCTCGGGGAGCAGATCGCGCACGGCGTCGCCGGGCAGCAGCCCGTCACACGCCGTGCGGATCGTCCACCACTCGGCGGCATAGGGTCGGGCGATCCAGCCGCCCAGGCCGAGCACCAGCACAGCCGCCACCGACACCTTGATCCAGCGCCGCATCCTCGCCCCCGTAGCGCGTCCGGCAGACGAAGCCCTGCCGATGGCCGCACCGGGCGGACCACGGACACCGGGCTTCCGGTTCCTCGCCGGGACCCTATCGGCTGCCGGGCCGCTCCCCTGGAGCGGGTGCGGGTGCGGGTGCGGGGATGGGGGCGGAGGCGGGGGTCAGCGGGTCTCGGCCGCGCGGACCTGCTCCGGGGTCGGCGCCGTGCCGCCCAGGTGGGCCGGCATCCACCAGGTGTCGCTCGCGTCCTTGGGACGGACCGGGTAGGCGCGCTGGGCGGCCTCCAGCAGCTCCTGGACCCGCTCGCGCAGCTGCCGGGTCAGGGCGCCCGCGTACTTGTCGCGGGACGCCTCCAGGGCCTCGCCGACCCGCATGGTGATCGGGGTGTGGCTGCGCTTGAAGTTGCGCGGGTGGCCCTTGGTCCACAGCCGCTGCGTCCCCCACACGGCCATCGGCACCAGGGGCACGCCCGCCTCCTGGGCCAGCCGCGCGGCGCCCGACTTGAAGGACTTGAGCGTGAAGGACTCCGAGATGGTGGCCTCGGGGAAGACGCCGACGATCTCGCCGGAGCGCAGCGAGTCCAGGGCGTGCGCGTAGGCCGCCTCGCCCTGCTCGCGGTCCACCGGGATGTGCTTCATGCCGCGCATCAGCGGGCCGGAGACCTTGTGGCGGAAGACGGACTCCTTCGCCATGAAGCGGACGAGGCGTTTCTGCGGGAGCGCCGCGAGGCCGTTGAAGATGAAGTCGAGGTAGCTGATGTGGTTGCTCACCAGCACGGCTCCGCCCGAGCGCGGGATGTTCTCCGACCCCTTGCAGTCGATCTTGAGATCCCAGACCTTGAACAGCGTCTGGGCGAGGCCGACGACGGGACGGTAGACAAGCTCTGCCATGGGCGGCGCGAACCCTTCCTGATCTCTGCCCGGGAGCGGCTCCCCGGCGGCAAAGTTACGCAGCCGTAGGTTTACGGCATCTCGCAGATCGTGCCCGAAGAACGGCCGGGTAGCCAGTCCTGGTGCCCGTCGGCCGCGAGATTCTCGTCACGTCCGCCTCCCGTGGTCCACCTCGGACTTTTAGATCTTCTTTACTCCGCTCGTACCGTGACCCGCCGTACGAGCAGGTACATCTCGCAGCCCAGGCAGTACCCGAAAGCGGCATTGAGGAACGCCGCCGCGAGCGCCGCCCCCGTCGCCGCCAGGCCGAGCCACTGCGGGCCGAGCGTGAAACCGATCAGGCCCAGGCCCGCGAAGGCCAGTCCCACGGCCTGCGCGAACCGCGGCGGCTGCGGCGCCTCGAAGGCGGTGGGCGGCCCCAGCTTCGGACGGACGGCCACCCGGAAGGCCCAGCCGTACGGTGAGCGCCCGACCCCGCCGGCCGCGCCGAGCGCGAACGCCAGCGTCTGCCAGGCCAGCAGCCAGGGGCTCCGGGTGATCAGTACGACCGCCAGCACGACGGTCGTGACGGCCGCCCCGAACCGCGGCCCTCTCGCATCGATGTCCATGAATCAAGCATTCCGCAACGGCGGGGGCAGGAGGGAGGCGGGAATCTTTGCAGTCTGATGAATGCTGGTGCGGATGATGACCGGACTCGTGGTGTGCGTGGCGGTGCTCGCGGCGGCGAGCGCCTACGGAGTGCTGCACCGGCGGCGGAACGGGAGGGTGCGCGTGCGCGGGCGCGACGAAGGACAGCGGCTCGGGGCCGACCGGCTGGGCGGCGAACTCGGTGAGCGGGCCACGCTCGTGCAGTTCTCCAGCGCCTTCTGTGCCCCCTGCCGGGCGACCCGCCGGATCCTGGGCGAGGTGGCGGACCTGGTCCCCGGGGTGGCCCACATCGAGATCGACGCCGAGGCGCACCTCGACCTCGTCCGGGAACTCGCCGTGCTCAGGACCCCGACCGTGCTGGTGCTGGACGCCGACGGCCACATCGTGCGCCGCGCCACCGGGCAGCCCCGCAAGGCCGACGTCATCGCGGCCCTGGGCGAGGCGGTGTGAGTCCGTGCGGCCGGCGGTGAACCCGCTCCCGGATGTCGGGACGTACTTGACTGCACGCGCCACCTATCGTCAGCCTGACCGTATGCCTGAGGAACTCCTTCTCCACGGACGGGTGCACGTCGACCTCGTCCGCACCGCGAGCGCGTGCTGTCCGAGCCGTTGAGCAGCCACGCATCCGCACATCACCTCCGGCACAAGGACCAGGACGACTCCATGACGGCCACGCCCGAACTCCGTACCGCCCAGATCGCCTCCCCGACCTGCTGCGCTCCGTCTTCCGCCGCCACGCGGCCGGCGTGGCCGTGATCACGGCGCCCGGCGGGACCGGACCGGTCGGCTTCACCGCCACCTCGCTCACCTCCGTCTCCGCGGAGCCGCCGATGCTGTCCTTCGGCGTCGGCACCGGCGCCTCCAGCTGGCCTGCGATCTCGGAAGCCGACCATGTCGGCGTGCACATACTCGGCGAGCACCAGCACGAACTGGCCGCCACCTTCGCGCGCAGCGGCGCGGACCGGTTCGGCGCGCCGACGTCCTGGCGCGAGGGGCCGGAGGGTGTTCCCGTCCTCGACGGCGTGCTGGCCTGGCTGGTGTGCCGGGTCGTCGCGCGCGTGCCCGCCGGCGACCACCGGATCGTCCTCGCCGAGGTCGTCCTGGGCGATCCCGCGGGCGCGGGCCGCCCGTTGCTCTACCACCAGGGGCGGTTCACGGCTCTGCGGGATTGATCACCTCCGGTCGCGCCCGCGGAGCCGTCCGGTTCCGGTTACGCTGCGTTGCGGAGGTCACAGTTCAAAGCGCTTGCTTAGCGAGCGGGAACTGGGTGTACTGGTGAGTAATATTTCGTTCGGGGACGCAGGCCGCCCCGATCGGGATCGGCCGCTTGTGGCGCCTATGCTGCCTGAAAGAAGGCAGCCAGAACTGACGATGCAGTAGGAGAGCCGGCGTGAGCTTGAGGATCGTTGTCACTGTGAAGTACGTGCCCGACGCCACTGGCGACCGGCACTTCGCCGATGACCTGACCGTCGACCGGGACGACGTGGACGGTCTGCTCTCCGAGCTCGACGAGTACGCGGTCGAGCAGGCGCTGCAGATCTCCGAGAACTCCGACGACGACGTCGAGGTCACCGTCCTGACGGTGGGCCCCGAGGACGCCAAGGACGCGCTGCGCAAGGCCCTGTCCATGGGCGCCGACAAGGCGATCCACGTCGAGGACGACGACCTGCACGGCACCGACGCCATCGGCACCTCCCTGGTGCTGGCCAAGGCGATCGAGAAGGCCGGCTACGACCTGGTCGTCTCCGGCATGGCCTCCACCGACGGCACCATGGGCGTCGTCCCGGCCCTGGTGGCCGAGCGCCTCGGCGTCCCGCAGGTCTCCCTGCTGTCCGAGGTCTCCGTCGAGGACGGCATCGTCAAGGGCCGCCGCGACGGCGACACCGCCTCGGAGCAGCTCGAGGCCTCCCTGCCGGCCGTCGTGTCGGTCACCGACCAGTCCGGCGAGGCCCGTTACCCGTCCTTCAAGGGCATCATGGCCGCCAAGAAGAAGCCGGTTCAGTCCTGGGACCTGTCCGACCTCGACATCGAGGCCGACGAGGTCGGCCTGGAGGGCGCCTGGACCAAGGTCGAGTCCGCGACCGCCCGTCCGGCCCGCACCGCCGGCACGATCGTCAAGGACGAGGGCGAGGGCGGCAAGCAGCTCGCCGAGTTCCTGGCGGGCCAGAAGTTCATCTGAGCCCCGCTCGCCGACCGCCCTCAACTTCGTTTCGCAGGAGAGCAATCCCATGGCTGAAGTCCTCGTCTACGTCGACCACGTGGACGGTGCCGTCCGCAAGCCCACCCTGGAGCTGCTGACCCTGGCCCGCCGTATCGGCGAGCCGGTCGCCGTGGCCCTGGGCAACGGCGCCGCCGACACCGCCGCCGTCCTCGCCGAGCACGGCGCGGTCAAGGTCCTGACCCACGAAGCGTCCGAGTACGCCGACTACCTGGTCGTGCCGAAGGTCGACGCGCTCCAGGCCGCCGTCGAGGCCGTGTCCCCGGCCGCGGTGCTGCTGTCGTCCTCCGCGGAGGGCAAGGAGATCGCCGCCCGGCTGGCGCTGCGCACCGCCTCCGGCATCATCACCGACGCCGTCGACCTGGAGGCCGGCGAGGAGGGTCCGGTGGCCACCCAGTCGGTGTTCGCCGCGTCCTTCACCTCCAAGTCCCGGGTCGTCAAGGGC